>NZ_CP070225.1 GCF_021631985.1 Sandaracinus amylolyticus
GTGGACCGCCGCGAACAGCCCCTACGAGAGGTGCGCGGCGACGTGACCGTGCCCGCGGGGGCGTTCCTCGTGATCCAGAGCGGCGTGACCGTGCGGTTCGCGACCAGCGATCTGACCGGCTCGGGCAGCGCTCGCCGGTGACGCTCGAGTGCGCGGGGAGCTCGGGGCAGTGGGAAGGCGTGGCGCTGCTGCCGGGCTCGAGCGCGTCGAGCCTGCGCGGCATGGTGATCACCGAGGCCGAGGTCGCGCTGCGCGTGGAGCGCACGCCCGCGCTGCTCGACGCGCTCACGCTGACGGGCAACGCGATCGACGGTCTCGCGGTGCGCGGTGACGCGAGCGCGACGAACCCGTTCTTCGTCGCGCCCGGCACCGACCTGCGGCTCACCAGCGGCAGCCAGTGCATCGACGCGGGCACGTCGACCGGCGCGCCGACGAGCGATCGCGACGGCACCGTGCGCCCGCTCGACGGCGACGGGATCAACGGACCGGCGCACGACATGGGCGCGTACGAATACGCGGCGGTCACGGTGTGCGGCGACTCGGTCGTCGGCGCCGGCGAGTCGTGCGACGACGGCGCGCTCAACGGGATGTACGGGCGCTGCAACGCGTCGTGCACCGGGCCCGGACCGCGCTGCGGCGACGCGACGACGAACGGGCCCGAGCAGTGCGACGACGGCAATGCGAGCGACACCGACGCGTGCCTCGGCTCGTGCGTGTCGGCGCGCTGCGGCGACGGCGTGGTGCGTGCCGGCGTCGAGGACTGCGACGACGTGATCGGCGTCGCGCTCGCGGTGCGACGCCGTCGCCGAGCGTGATCGGTCGCAGGGGGAGGGTTGCTCGCAGGCAACCGTACTCTGGCGACGCATGCGCACATTCCACTGCTCGACGCGGGCGCTCGCGATCACGATCCTCGCCGTGCTCGCGGGCTGCGAGAACGAGCGCCCCGCGGACGAGACCGACGCGGGCGCTCGTCACGACGCCGGCGCGACGCAGGTGACTGCACGCGGTGAGTGCCGCCTCTTCCCGCTCGCGAACGGGCGACAGGTCTGCCTCCTCACCGAGCCGCAGGGCCCGGTGGTCGAGGCCGCGATGCGCGAGAGCACCGAGGGCGTGCGCGTCGAGCCGCTGCTCGATCCCGACTTCGTGGGCCCGCTTCCTCCGAGCCACGATCTGCGCGCCGAGTCGCTCGGCGGCTGCCTGCAGGTGCGCGATCAGCGCGAGTGCGGCTGGTGCGTCGCGCACGCCGCGGGCGCGGTGCTCGACGCGCTCTACTGCGCCGAGGGCTGTCCGCCGCCGCGCGTGTCGATGGGGCACCTCTGGTCCACCGGTCACGGCGGGACGATCGGTGACTGCGGCTTCGGGTGGGACGTCGAGGAGGGCATGCGCGCCGTGACCGGCGCGACGCCCCTCGTGCCCGAGTCGACGTGGCCGTACACCGGCGGATCGCGATCCATGAACGACACGCGCCCGAGCGACGCGACGCTGATGGCCGACGGTCGTTATCGCGCGACCGGCTACACGATGATCCCGAACGACGCCGACAAGCTCGAGCGCATGAAGCGCGTGCTCGCGTCGGGCCGCGCGATCGCCGTGTGGAGCGGCCTCTGCTGGAGCGGCGGCTGGGGCGACGGACAGGCGACGATCCAAGCGCCGATGTTGCCCTGCGCGGCCGACGGCACGAGCGACTACGACGGCTATCACGCGTACACGATCGTCGGCTACGACGACGCGACGATGGAGTTCATCGCGCTGAACTCGTGGGGCCAGGACTGGGGTCAGAACGGGTACATGCGCCTCTCGTACGACTTCGTGCAGAACGAGGTCGCGGGCGGCGGCTACCTGCAGGACATCGATCGCACCCACGGCGCGTGCGACGTGCCCGACGGCGGCATGCCTCCGGGATCGACCGCGGAGCGCTGCGAGACCATCGGCGCGTGCGCGGCGTGCGCCGAGACGACCGGATGCCTGTGGTGCGACGGTCACTGCGTCGCGAGCGACGACACCGGCACTGCGCCTGCGACGGGCTCGTGCACGATGCCCGATCGGTCGGCGACGCGTGGCGCGGAGTGCTCGCTCCCGATGGACGCGTGCACCTCGAACACCGACTGCGCGAGCTGCGCCGACGCGCCCGGATGCGCGTGGTGCGAGCAGCGCGGCGCGTGCATCGCGTGGCCCGGCGGCGCGGGCACGTGCGGCGATCGTCGCCTCGCGACGGCGCGCGATCAGTGCAACGACGTGACGCGCGCGTGCGAGATGGCGGCCGACTGCGGCGCGTGCACGATGCTCGAGGGCTGCGGATGGTGCGGCGGCGCGTCGGGCTCGATCCACAGCGCGCCCGGCACGACGAGCTGCTTCGGTGGCGACGCGACGGGCGCCGATCGCGCGTCGTGCGCGGCGGGCTGGGTCGGGCCGGCGGGGATGTGCCCGATGCCTCCGATGGACGACGCAGGCGTCGCCGAGGACGGCGGCGTGAGCGACGGCGGCACGGGTAGTGACGCCGGCACCGGCGGCGACGGCGGCACGACGGGCCCCGTCTGCGGCATGGTCGGTGGCCCGTGTTACCGAGACGCGCAGTGCTGCGACGGCATGCAGTGCGTCGCGAACGCGTGCCGTGACGCGTCGCGGTGCGGTGTCGAGGGCGCGACGTGTGCGAACGGATCGCAGTGCTGCGGTGGTCTGTCGTGTCTGCCCGGGTCGTTCGGCGGTGCGCGCGCGTGCTGCGTCGGGTTCGAGGGCGGCAGCTGCGAGAGCGACGCGGACTGCTGCGGCGAGATGACGTGCAGCGGCGGGCGTTGTCTGAAGCGGCGCGCGGGTCAGAGCTGCGCGAGCAACTGGGACTGCGCGGGCACGCTGCGCTGCAACGGCGGGACGTGCGGCTGAGTCCTTGCCGGAGTGCTCGTCCCGCGGGTCCCGGACGGGAGCGCGCGAAGCGCGCGTACGGTAGGGAGCGGCGGGCGAGCCGATTTTTCGTCCTTGCCGGAGTGCTCGTCCCGCGGGTCCCGGACGGGATCGCGCGAAGCGCGCGGACGGTAGGGAGCGGCGGGCGAGCCGATTTTCGTCCTTGCCGGAGTGCTCGTGCCGCGGGTCCCGGACGGGATCGCGCGAAGCGCGCGGACGGTAGGGACCGGCGGGCGAGCCGATTTCTCGACAGCGCGGGCTACTCGAGCCCGAACTTCTTGATGCGCTCGTTGAGCGTGGTACGGCTGATCTGCAGCTCTCGCGCGAGGCGCGTCCGATTGCCGCCGGTCCGCTCGAGCCCGCGCACCAGGATCGCGCGCTCGAGCCCGTCGACCGCGGCCTGCAGGCTCCCCTGGCCCGAGGCCGCCGCGGCGGCGGCCTCTCCGCCCGACTGCCCCGCGTACCCACCGGCGTCGCGGAGCGCGGGAGAGAGATGCTCGGGCCCGACCTCGGGCTCGCCCGCGGCGGTGACCGCCCATCGATCGATCTCCGCGCGCAGCTCGCGCACGTTGCCCGGCCACCCGTAGCGCTCGAGGCAGCGCCACGCCGACGCGCTCACGCGCGTGGGCATGCTCTCGCCGTCGGCGTCGCGGAGGAAGTGCTCGACGAGCAGCGGCAGATCGCCGGTGCGATCGCGAAGCGGGGGCAGCGCGATCGGGATCACGTGGAGGCGATAGTAGAGGTCCTGTCGGAACTCGCCGCGCTGCACCATCGCCGCGAGGTCGCGATGCGTGGCGGTGATCACCCGCACGTCCGACGTGCGCGGCCGGGTGTCGCCCACCGGCAGGTACGAGCCGTCGGAGAGCACGCGCAGCAGCTTCACCTGCATCGCGGGCGACATCTCCGCGACCTCGTCGAGGAAGAGCGTCCCGCCGTGCGCCGCGCCGAAGAGCCCCTCGCCGCTGCGCACCGCGCCCGAGAACGCACCGCGCACGTGGCCGAAGAGCGTGCTCTCGAGCACGTCGTCGGGCACCGCGCCGCACGACTGCGCCACGAAGGGCTTGCCCGCCCGCGGCCCGTGATCGTGCAGCGCGCGCGCGACGAGCTCCTTGCCGGTGCCGCTCTCGCCGGTGATCAGCACCGCGGCATCGCTGTTCGCGACGCGCCGCAGCAGCTCGAACACCTCGCGCATGCGCGGCGAGGTGCCGGCGATCCCCCACGCGCCGGGCGAGGTGCCGGTGCGGGCGCGCAGCCGCCGCCGCTCGTCGTCCACGTGCTCCGCGATCTCCTCGGCCGCGGTGCGCAGGATCGAGCGCACGATCTGCTCGCGATCGCCGCGCACCACCGGCAGCTTCCGCACCGGCTGCGAGGGATCGACGAGCGAGGGATCGAGCTCGCGCAGCGCGGTCGCGAGCGTCGCGGGATCGGCGGGCGGGCAGCCTTGCAGCGCGGTCGCGACGAAGCCCGACGCGACGACGTGCGCGACCACTCCGTCGCCCACCTCGACCGGCACCGCGATCGACGCGAGGCCGAGGTGACAGGGGCGCGCGCGCTCGCCCGCGGCGTCGTCGGTGGCGAGCGCGCGATAGAACGCATCGCAGCGCTGGAACCCCTCGCGCGTGAAGAGCGCGGTGCGACACACCTCGGACGAGCCGCTCATCACGCCGCCGCGCGCGTGCGCGAGCGGACCCTCGGGCCCCACGATGGTCAGCTGCAGAGAGAACGCCTTCTCGAGGATCGAGCGCGCGACCTGCACACCGCGCAAGCGCTCCAGGCGATCGAGATCCGACACGATGCGCGAGTATACGTGGGCCGCGATCAGCGCGGCTGCTGATCCCGATGGCGCTGCACCATCGTGCGCATCAGGCGGCGCAGCTGATCGCGCGTCGACTCGGGCTCGCCCAGCGCGGGCAGCACGTCGGCGACCGCCTCGAGCGTCGAGACGTACTCGCGGCGCGGCTCCTTGCGGGCGCGCCCGTAGATCGAGGGCTCGCGCGGACGTAGGACCACGCGCGCGAGCTTGAGCAGCCACGGGTTGCGCCACCACAGCGCCTTCGCTTGGCTCCACGTGCCGTCGAGCACGACGATGCCCTCGAGCGGCGGCGCGTCCTCCGCGCGCTCGCGCCCCTTGCGATCGAGCACCAGCACCGGTCGCTCGCGCGCCTCCGGGGAGACGCTGGCATCGAGCTTGGTGGGGTACACGACGGCCCATCGCGTCGGGTCGGCGTCCTCGCGATCGAGCGCGTGCGCGAGCGAGGCCCACGAGAGCCCGGTGCGCACCTCGCACGAGGGAAGCGAGGCAGCGAGCAAGGGCGCGGTGCCGAGGATCGCGTCGTCCTCCTGCGGATGCCGGAGCACCAGCACGCGCACCTTGGTCGGGAGGGAGACCACGCGATCGCAGACGCAGATCGCGGGCGGCTTGCCGCACTTGTCGCAACGCTCTTCGGACACGGGGCGCGCAGTGTGACGCGATCAGCCGACCACGTCCTCTGCCGACGTCGCGGTGAGGATGCGATCCGCCATCACGTCGAGCTCGTCGGACGTCGCGTGACGCACGCGATCGATCACCGAAGGCGCGAGCTCGCGGAAGCGCAGGCGGAGCTGCCGCAGCACGAGCTCGGCCTTTCCTTCCGCCTTCCCCTCGGCCTTTCCCTCCGCCTTCACCTTGTCGAACGCGTCCATGACGACCTCCTCGAGCTCGATCCCGCCGTGCGCGCGGGCGGCTCCGAGCAGAGCCTCTCGGTCCTCGATCTTCTCGACCTGACGAAGGTACTGCAGCACGGCGGCGCCGTTGACATCACGGATCGCGCGCGTGATCGTCCGCGCTCGCGCAGGGCAGGGGGCCCTGCGCACGAGAGGGGGCTCTCATGAGCGTGCAATGGAAGTCGCGCCGGCTCGCGCCGCGCGCGCTGAAGGTTCTCGAGCGACACAAGGGCTCGAGCCCAGCGGTCGCCGTGTTCGAGGCGCCGCTCGGCACCGCCGCGCGGGCGTACGTGGCCGCGTATACGGAAGCGAGCGCGTACAAGGCGCGGTGGCGCGTCGAGATGGACGAGGGGCGTGGCTCGATGCTCGCGCTCAAGAAGGAAGTCGACGTGTGGAAGCCGCACGTCGCGCGTGAGCGTCCCGGGTTCGATCTCGCGGGCATCGGAGACAAGCCCACGGTGCCGGAGGATCTGATCGAGGACGCGCAGGCGCTCGCCGAGGAGCTACGCGAGGTGCGCGGTGCCGACGGTGAGACCGTCGCGTGGGCCGCGGCGGCTGCCACGGCGATCACCGAGAAGGCGAGCGCGACCGAGAAGGAGACCGACGAAGCCGCGGCCGCCGACGCTCGCTACAGCTCGCTGCTCTCGCAGGTGCGCGAGTCGCAGGCGGTGTTCGACGCCGAGCTCAGCCGGTTCCGCGCGACGCTGCGCTCGCTGCTCGGCAGCTCGCACCCGGACTTCCAGAAGCTCCGCGTGAACCGCGCCTCGTCGCGCGATGCCGACGACGATCCCAGCGGACCCGCGCCGTCCGAGCCGATCACGCCTGCTCCGACGCCACCGCGCGCCTGATCGAGTGTCCCAAGATCGGCTCGCCCGCCCCGGGTCCTCCCGTCCGCGTGCTCCGCGCGCTCCCGTGCGGGCCCGGCGCAGGCGAGCACTCCAGCTGGGCTGAGCGCGAGGCGAGCGGCCTCGATTCGTCGAACGGCGGCCTCGCGAGCGATCGCGGGGCCGCCGTGTCGTTCGTGAAGGGGCGCGAGCGCGAGCGCCGCGGCCCCGAGCCGTCGAGCGCCGGCCCCGATTTCCCAGGACCACTCCTCGAACGCGCCGATCGGCGGCCTCGCGGAAGTGATCGGGGGGCCCGCGGAAGTGATCGGCGGCCTCGAAGAAGTGATCGGCGGCCTCCCGAGGCCGTGCGGAGGGTACGAAAACGGCCGCGGCGGGCACGATCGCGAAATTCGACGCTTTCGTGATACGTCGCGCCGCCGAGCCCGCGCTCAGGGGCAGGTCTCGACGGTGGGCGCATTGCCGCCCAGGCCGCCCGCGCCGTGCTCCGACGTGATCGATCCGCCGCAGCGCTGCACGAACGTGCCGCTGTTCTGGAGCGAGCCGTACGGACGCCGGAACGTGAGCGCTCCGGCGAGCTCCATCGCGCCCTCGTTGAGCGCGGGGAACCACACCTCGGCGGTCGCGCCGGCGGCGATCACGACCGTGCCGCTCCCGCCGATCCGGAACGGAGCGCTCGTCCGGAACGCGCCGCGGTTCGTGAACGTCCCGGCGCACGAGAAGCCCTGCTGCGAGTCTCCCCCGGCCTGGTTGCTCAGCGTGCCCTCGTTGACGAAGGTGCCGCCGTTCTCGAGGTCGTTGCGGTTCGCGAACGTCGCGGTCGCGGTGTTGGTGAACGTGCCGCCGTTGGTCAGCACCGCCCACGAGACGTTCTGGACGACGAAGGTGCCGCGGTTCGTGATCGAGCCCGCGTTGATCATCGGACAGTAGAGATCCACCTGTCCGGCGCTCGTGAGCGTCGCGCCCGCGGCGTTGGTGAAGCGGCACGCCACCGAGAGATCGAAGACCAGCTCGATCCGGCCGGAGCTGTCGAAGGTCCCGTGGTTCTCGAAGAAGTGGTCCGAACGGAAGGTGCCGCGGTTCACGATCGTGCCGGTGTTGGTGGCGACCTCGAACGACGGCAGGGTCGTCGCCAGGACCGCCCCCGCGGCGATCGTCAGCGTCCCCGAGTTGTGGAACGAGCACGATGCCGTCGTCGTGCAGTGCATCGCGCCGCGGGCGATCACGAACGTCCCCGCGTTGCCGAACCGGTTGTACTGGACGGACCCGTAGGTCGTGAACGTGGCGCCGGCCGCGTTCGAGATGGCGGCGAGGCCCGACGCGCCGGCCGTGCTCACCAGCTCGCCGCGCAGCATGAAGGTGCCGGCGTTGCTGAACGTGCCGGCCACCGCAGGGTTGGGGCCGCTCACGAGGAGATGTCCGTCGATCGTGAGGTTGCCCTGGTTGACGAGCGTGCCCGCCACGCGCACCCGCGAGCAGGCGTACGTGCGGACCGTCAGCCCCGACGGGATCGTCACCGTGATGCCCGTCGGGATCACGATGATCCCCGTCGACGACGTGGGGACGACGCCGCCTCCCCACGTGCCCGGCGCGTTCCAGTGGCCGCTCGCTGCGGCGGTGATGGTCGATCCGCTGCACGAGGCCTCGCACGCGTCGCCGCCGAAGCCGTCCGCGCAGTCGCACGTGTACTCGTCGATTCCGTCGACGCAGGTGCCCCCGTTCATGCAGGGGCTCGGGCTCGGGCAGTCGTCGACGTTCGTCTCGCAGTGGGTTCCGCTGAACCCCGGCGCGCACTCGCAGGTGAAGCTCGCCAGGCCGTCGGTGCAGGTCCCTCCGTTCTGGCAAGGGTTCGGCGCGCACTCGTCGATCTCCTCCGAGCACGTCGCGCCGGTGTAGCCGGCGGCGCACGAGCACTCGAATCCGCCGGCGTCGTCAGTCGCGCACGTGCCGCCGTTCTCGCAGGGATTCGTCGCGCAGGGATCGCCGTCGCCGCCGTCGACCTCTTCGGTCGAGGCGTCCTCTTCGGTCGAGGCGTCCTCGTCGGTCGAGGCGTCCTCTTCGGTCGCGGCGTCCTCCGCCGTCGAGGCGTCCGGAGCCGTCGAGGCGTCCAGCGCCGACGCGTCTCGGGCCGTGCCGCCGTCGTCCGAGGCCGACGGACCGGGTTCGGAGCCGCATCCGCCCGCGATGACCAGCGAGGCGAGGACGAGTAGGCGAAGGCGACTGGCGAGCTGACTCGAGCGCATGCGTGATGTCTTCCTCGGCGTGGGGCGAAGAAGGCACCCCGCGCGGCAACGGAAAACTACGCAGCGGCTGCGGCGCCCGATATCCAGTTCGCGACGCGCCGTTATCCGAATTGCGCAGCCGTCGTCGTCGACCGACGGCGGCGCGATCAGTCCTCGCGCAGCAGCTCGAAGGTCACGCGGCGGTTCCGCGCGTGGCAGTCGATGCTCTCGTCCTCGCGGCACAGCGGCTGGGTGTCGCCGTACGAGACCGCCTCGATGCGCTCGGGCGCGACGCCGCACAGCACGAGCTGCTCCGCCACCGCACCTGCGCGCGCCGCGCCGAGCCGCGCGTTCGCCGCCGCGGTGCCCTGCTCGTCGGCGTGGCCGATCACGCGCACTCGCACCGAGGGCTGATCCCGCAGCAGCGTGCACACCTCGGCGAGCTCGCTCGAGTAGCGACCCGAGACGCGATCGGAGCCGACGCGGAAGAGGACCTCCTGCGAGAGCGGCTCGCCGTGCGCGCGCCCGCGTTCCGCAGCGGGCGGTGCGCTCACCGGCTCGGGCGGCGGCGCCTCGTCGGGGCAGCCGTCGTCGTCCTGGAACCCGTTGCGCACTTCCGCGGCCGCGGGGCACGCGTCGCTCGCGTCGCCGAGCCCGTCGTGATCGACGTCGTCCTCGGGGCAGCCGTCGGTGTCGTCGATGCCGTCCCCGTCCTCCGCGAGATCGGGGCAGCGATCGGACTCGTCGCGCAGGCCGTCGCCGTCGGTGTCGACCGGCGCGGGGGCCGGCTCCTCCACGCGCTCTCCGCCACCGCCGACGTCGATGCGCGCGGTGAGGCTCAGCCCGAACGAGAGCAGGTGCGCGTCGTCGGGTCGCGCCTCGCCGTCGGGCTGCACGATCTGCTGGTAGCGCACCACCGGCCCGATCCCGAGCCACGGGACCGGGAGCAGCTCCCAGCCGGCGCCCACGTCGAACACCAGCCGCACCAGGTCGCCGGTGATGCCGACGCCGACGTTCGCGTCGACGAAGGGACCGCCGAAGACGCGATCGATCACGAAGAAGCCGCGCGCGCCGAGCTCGAACGCGTAGAGGTTGCCGGGATCCTGATCCGGCACCGGGAACCACGCGGTGCCCACGCCGAGCTGCAGCGCGAGCGGGCCGATCAGCTCGACGCCGGCGCGCGCGAAGCCGAGCCCGCCCCAGTCGAAGCGGTCGCGGTACGAGTCGGTGAGCATCACCTGCGCCGCGCCCTCGAGCTGCAGCGTCGGCGTGACGTCGTCGGCATGGGCGCGCGACGCGATCGACGCGAGCGCGAGCACCGCCGTGACGAGAGCGCGCCTGCTCATCGCGACACCGTGAGGCGGTAGGTGCGGCAGTCGTTGCCGGCCGAGACGCGGCTCACGCGGATCCACACCGAGGTCGCCCAGGTGACGTTGCGCGTGCTGCAGTTGGTCCCCGTGTCCGAGCACGAGTCGCGGAAGGCCCAGGTCGTGAGCGCCGCTCCGCACGAGGGTCCGGCGGCGCACGTGGAGCGCACCTCGAAGCGGAAGATGCCGCCGTCGTTCACGGCGAACGAGATCGACGGCGCGCCGCTGCCGCGCTGGTTGAAGTCGGGGTTCAGCGGGAAGCGCACGAGGAACCACTCGGTCTGTCCGGCGGCGGGCAGCGAGAGGCTCGGCGTCGTGATCGACGAGCCCGCGGCGATGGTGCCGAGATCGGTCGGGGCATCGCAGGTGTTCGAGGTCCCGTCCTCGCACGCGCCGCCACCCGGGCACGCGACCTGGCCCGGCGGGCACGAGGAGGTGCACGCGCCGCCGGAGCAGATCTGGCCGGGGCCGCAGACGTTGCCGCACGCGCCGCAGCTCAGGCGATCGTTCCAGAGGTCGCGGCAGACGCCGCTGCACGGAGAGAGGCCCCCGCCGCAGGTGATCGCGCAGCTGCCGGACGAGCACACGTAGCCGGGGAGACAGGCGCGGCCGCACACGCCGCAGCTCGTGGAATCGGTCGCGAGGTTGCGGCAGACGCCCCCGCAGCTCGTCTGGCCCGGAGGGCAGCTGACCGTGCACACGCCGCCGTCGCAGACCTCACCGGCGCTGCAGGCGCGCCCGCACAGGCCGCAGTGGAGGCGATCGGTGACGAGGTCGCGGCAGCTGCCCGAGCACTCGGTGAGGCCGACGCCGCAGCTGACGCGGCACGCGCCGCCGTCGCAGACCTGACCGGCGGGGCAGACGTTGCCGCACGCGCCGCAGTTCAGGCGATCGGTCTGGACGTCGCGGCAGACGCCGGAGCAGTCCATCTGGCCGGCGCCGCAGCTCAGCATGCAGGTGCCGCCGGCGCAGAGCTGGCCGGCGGGGCAGGCGTTGCCGCAGCCGCCGCAGTGGAGGCGATCGCTCAGGAGATCGCGGCAGGTGCCACCGCACCCGACCTGGCCCGCGGGGCAGCTCAGCACGCACGTCCCCGCCATGCAGGCCTCGCCGGGATCGCAGGTGGTGCCGCACGCGCCGCAGTTCAGGCGATCGGTCTCGAGGTCGCGGCAGACGCCGCTGCAGTTGTCGAGGCCACCGCCGCAGCTGACGGTGCACGCGCTCGCGGTGCAGACCTCGCCGGGATCGCAGGTGGTGCCGCACGCGCCGCAGCTCAGGCGATCGGTGGTGAGGTCGCGGCAGCTGCCGCCGCAGTCGGTGGTGCCCGCGCCGCAGCTGACGACGCAGGCGCCGCCCGAGCAGACCTCGCCGGGGTCGCAGGCGTTGCCGCACGCGCCGCAGCTCAGGCGATCGGTGTCGAGGTCGCGGCAGGTGCCGCTGCACTCGGTGAGGCCGGCGCCGCAGCTCACGGTGCAGACGCCCGACGAGCAGACCTCGCCGGGATCGCACGCGACGCCGCAGGCGCCGCAGTGGAGCCGATCGCTCGCGACGTCGCGACAGACGCCGCCGCAGTTCTCGAGCCCGCCGCCGCAGCTCACGGTGCAGGTGCCGCCGGCGCAGACCTCGCCCGCGCCGCAGGTGGTGCCGCACGCGCCGCAGTTCAGGCGATCGGTGGTGAGATCGCGACAGGTCCCGCCGCACTCGTCGAGGCCGGCGCCGCAGCTGACGACGCAGGCGCCGCCCGAGCAGACCTCGCCCGCGCCGCAGGTGTCGCCGCAGGTGCCGCAGTGGGCGCGATCGGCCGTGAGGTCGCGGCACACGCCGCTGCACTCGGTGAGGCCTGCCCCGCAGCTCACGGTGCAGACGCCCGACGAGCAGACCTCGCCGGGGTCGCACCCAGCGCCGCACGCGCCGCAGCTCGTGCGATCGGTCGCGAGGTCTCGGCACACGCCGCTGCACTCGGTGAGCCCGCCGCCGCAGCTGACCTCGCACGCGCCGGACGAGCAGACCTCGCCCGCTGCGCACGCATCGCCGCACGCGCCGCAGTGGAAACGATCGGTCGTGAGATCGCGGCAGGTGCCGCCGCAGTTCGTCTGACCTGCGCCACACGTCACGACGCACGCGCTGCCCGAGCAGACCTCGCCGGGATCGCAGGCGTTGCCGCACGCGCCGCAGCTCGCGCGATCGGTGCTCAGATCACGGCAGGTGCCGCCGCAGTCGGTGAGCCCGGCGCCGCAGCTCGTCTCGCAGGTGCCGCCGCTGCAGACCTCGCCGGCCGCGCACGCGATGCCGCAGCCGCCGCAGTGCGCGCGATCGGTCGCGAGGTCGCGACAGACGCCGCCGCACTCGGTGAGCCCGGTGCCGCAGCTCACGACGCAGGTGCCGCCGTCGCAGATCTCGCCCGACGCGCAGTCGTTGCCGCACGCGCCGCAGCTCAGGCGATCGGTCTGGAGATCGCGGCAGACGCCGCCGCAGTTGTCGAGGCCGGCGCCGCAGCTCGTCTCGCAGGTGCCGGCGACGCACGACGTGCCGGCGACGCAGGGGCTCGCGCATGCGCCGCAGTGCAGCGGGTTGCTCTCGAGGTCGCGGCAGATCCCGCCGCAGTCGGTGGTGCCGCCGCCGCAGCTCAGCGTGCACACGCCCGCGGAGCAGACCTCGCCGGCGTCGCAGGTGGTGCCGCATCCACCGCAGTTCGCGCGATCGGTGTCGAGGTCGCGGCAGACGCCGCCGCACTCGGTGAGGCCGGCACCGCAGGTCGTCGCGCAGGTGCCGCCGCTGCAGATCTCGCCGGCCGCGCAGGCCACGCCGCAGCCGCCGCAGTGGAGGCGATCGGTCGCGAGATCACGGCAGACGTCGCCGCAGTCGGTGAGGCCGGTGCCGCAGCTCGTCTCGCACACGCCCGCCGAGCAGACCTCGCCGGCGGCGCACGTCACGCCGCAGCCGCCGCAATTCGCGCGATCGGTGTCGAGGTCGCGGCACACGCCGAGGCAGTCGGTGGTGCCTGCGCCGCAGCTCGTCGCGCAGGTGCCGCCGCTGCAGATCTCGCCCGCCGCGCAGGCCACGCCGCAGGCGCCGCAGCTCGCGCGATCGGTCGCGAGGTCGCGACACACGCCGCCGCAGTCGGTGGTGCCTGCGCCGCAGCTCACCTCGCACGCGCCGGCGCTGCACACCGTGCCGGCGGGACAGACGTTGCCGCAGGTGCCGCAGCTCGTGCGGTCGGTCTGGAGGTCGCGGCAGACGCCGTCGCACTCGGTGGTGCCGCCCCCGCAGGTCGTCTCGCAGCTGCCCGCGGAGCAGACCTCGCCCGCGGCGCACGCCATGCCGCACGCGCCGCAGTGCGCGCGATCAGTCGCGAGATCACGGCAGACGCCGCCGCAGTCGGTCGTGCCGGCGCCGCAGGTCGCCTCGCACGTGCCGGCGGAGCAGACCTCGCCCGCGCCGCACGCGTTGCCGCACGCGCCGCAATTCGTGCGGTCGGTCGTGAGGTCGCGGCAGACGCCGTCGCAGTTGTCGAGCCCGGCGCCGCACGTCGCCTCGCACGCGCCTCCGGTGCAGACGGTGCCGGGATCGCAGGGGTTGCCGCACGCGCCGCAGTGGAAACGATCGAGCGCGAGATCCACGCACGCTCCGTCGCACTCGACCTGGCCCGCCGGGCACGCGATCACACACGCGCCCGCCTCGCAGATCGCGCCGGCGTCGCACGCGTTGCCGCACGCGCCGCAGTGCGCGCGATCGGTCTCGAGATCGGCGCAGCGCTCGGTGCCCTCGGGGGTCGCGCAGCGCGCGAGACCGGTGCCGCAGGTCAGGCTGCACGCGCCGTCGGCGCAGAGGAGGCCAGGCTCACATGCGGTGTCGCAGCCGCCGCAGTGCGCGAGATCGGTGCGCGGATCGACGCATCGTCCGCTGCACTCGAGCTGCCCTGCCGGGCACGAGATCTCGCAAGCGCCGGCGACGCACACCGATCCGACGTCGCACGCGTTGCCGCAGGCGCCGCAGTGCCGCGGGTCGACGGTGGTGTCGATGCAGTCGTCGCCGCAGCGCGCTTCGGATGGAGCGCACGAGACGATCGATGCGTCCATCCCGTCGCCTGGACCGCCTACGAGGGGCTGCCCGGAGCACGCCGCGAAGAGAAGGACGAAGAGAAGCGCCCCATGAGAACGACAGCGGAGCATCGGTCCGACACTACGCGCGGTCCGGCGTGGCTGTCATCGCCCCCCCGGACGGTTCGATCACAGCTCCGCGCGGATGCCCAGGCTCGGCAGGAAGATCGGGGGCGCGGTCTGCACTGCGCACGGCGCTTCGGGGCGACCGTTCGAGTCGTGGTTGCACTCGAGCGCGATCGGCTCCTCGGAGAGCGTCACGTTCGTCCATCCGAGCGACACCCTCAGCCGCCCCCATCCCGCGTCCCACGCGTACGCGATCTCCGCGTCGCCTCGGAAGAACCACGGCAGTCGCTGCTCGTATCGCTGGGCCGTCAGCTGCGTCGGCTCGATGAAGTAACGACCGACGACCCGCCCCGAGCGCACCAGCACGCGAATCGCGATCTCGAGGCCCTCCCAGATGCGCGCGCGGCCCATCGCCTGGATCACGTGGCGCACGTCGAAGCCCGGCACGAACTCGAACCCTTCGTGGGCGCGCGCCGTCGCCTCGCTCAGCGTGTAGCTGATCCATCCGCTCACGTCGCGACCGTCGCGCCGCGCGAGCACCTCGAGGCCGAGCACCCGCGCGCGCGCCCGCGGATCGAGCTCCACCTGGGTGCACCACGACTGCACGCAGATCTCGCGATCCTGCACGTAGAGGTCGGGCAGCAGCACCTGATCGAAGTAGTGGAAGAAGCCCTGCGCCTCGAGCGAGATGCCGAGCGGCAGCGCGAGCGAGATGCCCCAGTCGCTCTGCAGCGAGCGCTGGAGGCCGCGATCGACCGCGAGATCGGCGAAGCCGGGCAAGGGTAGGAAGAGCACCGCGGGCTGATGCGCCAGGCCCATCGCGGCGTGCAGATCGACGCCTTCCCACACGTGCACGACCAGCCGCGCGCGCGGTGAGGGCGCGACCTGGACCTCGCGCGCCGTGACCCACGTGTCGATGCGCGCGCCGAGCTCGAGCCGCAGCACCCCGGGGATCGGCAGCAGCGCCTCGACGTACGCGCCCGCCGCGGTCCGGGTGCGCGCGCCGGAATAGGCACCTTCGCGGATCAGCGCGCCGGCGATCGCAGGATCGTCGCTGCGCCCCGACTCGATGCGTCCTCCGCTCGCGACGAGGTCCGCGCCGACTCGCAGCCTCGCGAAGCCGAGCGCGAACGAGCTCCACAGGCGCGGGCTCGCGCTCCACACCTCGACACCGACGGCCTCGCCGAGCTGCGACTGGTCGTAGCCGAGCCGCAGCGCTGCCCCGAATTCCGCGCCTCCGCCGAGCGAGCGCACGTGTCGCGCCTCGACACGATGGAAGTGCAGCAGGACGTCGGACTGCTCACCGAGGGTCTCGATGTCGGTGAGGTCCTGTCGCAATCGGTCGTACGCACCGAGCGCGATCAGTCGAGTGTGACCGCCGTGTCCGTCGTCGAGATCGGCAGTCAGCTGGTAATCCCAATAGTCGAGCTCGACGCCTGGAAGCGCTGCGCCGACGATCCATCCTGGATAGCCGTATCGACCCGATGCCTGCACCACGTGGCGGCGATCGATCGGCACCGTGATCATCCCGTTCACGTCGAGCAGCCGCAGCTCGACCTCGCCTCCGAGCCGCGGCTCGATCGGCGCTGCCGCGCCCAGCACCACGCCGCCGACGTGACGTCCGTAGCGCGCGGGCGCGACGCCGGGCCAGAGCCGCATCTCGCCGAGGCGCGCCGCGTGGATCGTCGAGGGCCCCGCCGCGACGTGGAAGAGCGAGGGCACCGGGATGTCGTCCCAGAGCGTGATCGTCCCCGCGGGCGGCGCGCCGCGCACGTAGAGGAACGGCAACCCGCTGAGCAGTGGCACGACGCCGGGGAGCGTCTCGACGACACGGAATGGATCGCCCTGCAATCCCGGGAGATCGCGCACTTCTTCGGCCTCGAGGATCATCGCGCTCGTCGGCTCCGGCGTCGTGCGGGCGAGCGCTCGGAACGAGGGCTCGATCGGCGGTGGCTCGATCACCGGCGCAGGCGCGACCTCGCGCGCTCGCACGTCGAGCCGCACCCTCGCCCGCGCGACGATCGCGGTCCCGTCGCGCGTCGCCGGTGCGATGCGAGAGCGCGCGATCGCGTCCTCGACCGCGCCGCGCAGCCCGGGCTCCATCACGTCGTGATCGAGGCTCGCGCGACCGTCGCGATCGACGATCACGCGGACCTCGATCGACGCGCCGACCTCGGCGACGCGTGCCGCGTCGAGCTCGACCGGGGCGAGCGCGATCACCTGCGGTGGCTGGAGCGACTGGGCGCGCGCCGGAGCGGTGGCCGCGATCCACGCGAGCACCACGATCGCGAGCGCGCTCCTGCCCGACATCCGCGCCGAGGCTATCATCGCGTCGATGTCGAGGCCGCTGGCGGTCGTGGCGCTGAGCTTCGTCGTGGTGATGGGGTGCGAGGCCGAGGGCTTCCGCATCCGCGACACCGGCGTGCGCATCGACCCACCGGAGTGTTTCGAGCTCGGCGATTGCGACGACGGGATCGACTGCACCTCCGAGGACTGCATCGGGCTCCGCTGCTTCCACGGCCGTCCGCCGGGGTTCTGTCCGGGCAGCGCGTGCGTGCCCGATCTCGGCGCGTGCGCGAGCGCCATCGCGTGCACCTCGGACCTCGACTGCGCCGACGACGACCCCTGCACCGCCGACGAGCGCTGCGAGCTCGGCGCGTGTGCGGTGCGCTACCTCGGCGACCGCGACGGCGACGGCGATCTCCAGCCCGAGTGCGGCGGCGGCGACTGCGACGACGACGACCCGCGCGTCTCGGTCTACGCCGCGGAGGGCTGCGACGGGCGCGACGACGACTGCGATCGCGACGTCGACGAGCGCTCGTGCGGGCTCGGCGAGTGTCTCGCGGGCGCGTGCGTTTGCCCCGAGGGCACGTCGATCTGCGACGGCGTCTGCGTCGACACGCGCACCGACGTCGAGCACTGCGGCGGCTGCGGCGTGGCGTGTCCGACCGGCGGCGTGTGCGAGGGCGGCGCGTGCCGGTGCCCGATCGGCCTCGAGCTCTGCGAGGAGCAGAACGCGTGCAACACGATCGGCACCTCGGTGCGCAGCTGCGGCGTGTGCCGCGTGTCGTGCGACGACGGGACGCAGTGCATCGACGGCGAGTGTCTCTGCCCCGACGACTTCCTCACGTGCCGCGGGCTCTGCGTCGATCCCCGGACCGATCGCGAGCACTGCGGCGCGTGCGGCGTGTCGTGTCAGTGGTGCGAGGAGTGCGTCGAGGGCGCGTGCGTGCCCCGCGCCGACGCCACGCTCTGCGACGGGCGCTGCACGCAGATCGCCTACGACGAGCGGAATTGCGGCGCGTGTAGCCACGCGTGCGCCCCCGCGGAGTCGTGCAGCGGCGGCGAGTGCACGTGCAACGGCACCTACTGCGACGGAGTGTGCAGCCAGACCTGGTCCGATGCCGCGAACTGCGGCGCGTGCGGGAACGCGTGCGCGCCCGGCGCGCGCTGCGACGGCGGGCAGTGCGGATGCGTCCCCTGCGATGCGTCGGGCGCGCGCTGCGCGGACGTGGCGCTCGACGCCGATCACTGCGGCGGCTGCGACCTCGCGTGCCCCGCGGGTCAGGGCTGCGTCGACGGTGGGTGCGTCACCACGACGTCGTGTGTCGCGCGCCGCGGTGGCTCGTGTGGCGACGAGGTGCTCGATCTCCGGCCCGCGGGCTCGCTCTGCGCGAGCGCGGCGTACGAGTGGTGCCCGCGCACGCCGGGCATCGCAGGTGTGGTGCGGCTCGACGACCTCGACACGAGCGAGGTCGATCGCACGATCCCGCTCGCGATCGCCGCGGCGCGACAAGGCGTGTGCGTCGCGACGCTCGGGTGGCTGCCCGAGTGGGGCACCCACGGTGCGCGCTCGTGGTGCTTCGATCCTCAAGGGCGCAGCACGGGCGCGTCGATCGCGATGAGCGGAGCGCGTGCGGAAGCCGTGCTCGACGTGGCGCAGCAGCCGTCGGGGTCGTGGATGGTGTCGACGCGCGAAGAGGCGGGCGTCCAGTACGTCAGCTCGTGGTGGCCCGGGGGCGCGCTCGTGCTCCGGGGCGACGCGGTGCTCGGCGAGGGGCTCGCTCGCGTGCCGCGCGGGCCGGTGATCGCCGGGACGTTCTCCGGCACGCTGGGCCACGGCTGCGGGATGGACGAGTGCCTCGCGTACGTCACGGCGCGCGGGGCGCGCGACGGGTACGTCGCGTTCTTCGACTCCGAGTCGTCCGTGCACGTCGTCGGTGGGCGCGACGACGACGCGCTGCACGCGATCGCGACCCTCGACGACGACGTCGTGGTGGCAGGTCTGTTCCGCGGCACGTGGGACGAGCTGGTGTCGCGCGGAGAGCGCGACGCGCTCGTCGCGCGCATGCGGAGCGACGGCACCTACACGTGGCGCGTCGGGCTCGGCGGCACGTCGTTCGACGAAGCGCTGCGCGTGGTGACGCTCCCGGGCCGGGTGATCGTCGCGGGCTTCTACTCGGGATCGATCACGCTCGGCGGGGTCACGCACACCGCGCGCTCGGGCACCGGCGTGTTCGTCGTCGCGCTCGACGCCGCGACCGGGGCGCACCTCTGGTCGCACGCGATCGACGCGTCGCCGTGGATTGTCGCGCTCGACGTGGAGCCGCTGCTCGGGCTCCGCGATCTGCGCGTCACGATCCCCCTGCGGCTCGGGCTCGCTGCGTCGCCGGCGCACGGCGTCGCGCTCGCGGCCACGTTCGCGGGGACGATCGACGTCGGGGGCACGAGCGTGACCAGCGCGGGGAGCGACGACGTGCTGCTCGCGCGCTTCACCGCCGACGGCGCGGTGATCGACGCGCGAGCGCTCGGCGGACCGGGGCGCGACGCGGCGGCCGACGTCGCGATCGACGAGACCGGCACCGCCTGGATCGCGGCGCACCTGCGCGCGCCGATGTCGATCGGACCCGTGACGGTCCGCGAAGGCGCGGTGTTGATCGGCGTCCTGCCCTGACGTGGCGCACGATCGCGCGCGGGGCGCGTTGCCACGTCATTCCTCGCGAGAAGTCCCCCGTTTCCGGTGTGGCACCGACACTGCTCCGGGGTCGTCGCATGCAGGCCGACACGCCGAGCCCCGAGCTGCACTTCGATGCGCGCCGCACCGAACGGGCGCGTGCTCCAGGCCACCCGCGGCTGCGCCGCGCCGGACGCTTCGGTGCGAGGCTCGCGACGCGCACCGGCAAGGTGCTGCTCGCGCTCGTCGTGCTGCTGATCGCGGCGCGTATCGCGCTGCCTTACGTCGTGGAGCACGTGCTCAACGAGCGGCTCGCGCGCCTCGAGGGCTACCACGGGCACATCGACGACGTGGACATGGCCCTGTGGCGCGGCGCGTACCGCATCGAGGGCCTCCGCATCGTGAAGACCGGCGGCGAGCAGCCCGAGCCGTTCTTCACCGCACCGGTGATCGACATCTCGGTCGAGTGGGAGTCGCTGCTCGACGGCAAGGTCGTCGCCGAGATCGAGCTGATGCGGCCGGTCCTCAACTTCATCGTCGCGGGTGGCGGCGCGCAGGCGCAGACCGGCGAGGAGAACGACTGGCGCGCGACCGTCGACGACCTGGTGCCGCTCACGATCAACCGCTTCGTGGTGCGCGAGGGCGAGGTGCACTATCGCGACTACGGCGCGCGCCCGCCCGTCGATCTGCGCGCCGATCGCATGCAGGTGCTCGCGCGCGGCCTCAGCAACGTGCGGCGCGAGCGCGAGGAGCTCCCGGCGAGCGTGCACCTCGAGTCGCGGGTGCAGCGCAGCGGATCGCTGACGGTCGACGCGCGCCTCGACCCTTGGCAGGAGCAGCCGACGTTCAACCTCTCGCTGCGCATGCGCGACCTGCCGGCGCGCGAGCTGAACCCGATGATGCGCGCCTACGCGGGCGTCGACGCCGAGGGCGGGACGACGTTCCTCTACTCCGAGATCCGCGCGCGCGAAGGGCGCTTCGGTGGGTACGTGAAGCCGATGGCGGAAGGGCTCTCGCTCTTCGAGCTCGACGAGGAGGGCGACTTCTTCGACGTGCTCGGCGATGCGATCGTGCAGCTCGTCGCCGAGGTGTTCGAGAACCAGGGCGAGGATCGCCTCGCGATCGAGGTGCCGGTGTCGGGAACGTTCGAGTCGCCGGACGTCGATCCCTGGGCCGTGGTGGGCTCGGTCCTCCGCAACGCGTTCGTCGAGGCCATCCGGCACGGCCTCGCGAGCCCCGGTGACTGGACGAGCGCGGAGGAAGCGCGCGAGCAGCGTCGCGAAGAGCGTGAGCAGCGCCGCGAGGAAGCACGCGAGCGCCGCGAGGAGGCGCAGGAGCAGGCCGAGGAGCGCCGCGAAGAAGCGCGTGAGCGTCGCGAGGAGCGCCGCGAAGAGGCGCGTGAGCGTCGCGAGGACGGGTGATCAGTACGGCGTCGTGATCGCCGGGAGCTCCTTCGACATCCGGCCCTGCGCCCACGCGAGCACGACGTGCCCGAAGAGCGTGATCCCGACGAGCACGAGCACCGAGAGCGGCACCGCGATCTGCAGCGCCCACGACACCGCCTCCTCGGCGCGGGTGCGCGCGGCGTCGACCATCGGCAGGAACGTGTGCTTGCGCGCCTTCCGCTTCCGGCGCGGCTGGGGCTCCTCGATCTCGTCGTCGTCGTCGCCCGCGAGCTCGTCCGCGTCGACCGTCGTGCCGCCCGACGCCAGCCGACCGCGCAGCGCCGACGCGCCACGGAAGAGCATCCACCACGGCGCCGCCGCGCCCGGGCTCTTCTTCAGCGCGAGCAGCGTGCGGCTCGGAATTCGGCACTGAGTGCCACAATACGTGCAGCGCGCGGCGTGCGCGCCCTCGGGCACGTCGAGGCCCGCACCGCAGCTGGGACAGCGCACCGCGACGACCATGCCCGCGCTCGTCGCGTCGAGCCGCGCGTCGGGGCGATCGACGCGCAGGTCGTCGCCGATCGCTGCGACCAGCCCCGGCGCCATGTTCTTCGCGCGCACCGGGAAGCGGTACTGCGCGCGCTCGCCGCACCCGACGCAGCGCGTGGTCGCCTCGTCGACGCGCACCTCGACGTCGACCGGGCATCCGCACGACGTGCACAGCGGCTGCCCCGGCGCCGCGGTGAGCGCGAGGTTGCGCGTCTTCATCACGCCGTTCTCGATCGACATGCCGGTCGTCTCGAGCGTCGCGTGCGCGCTGTCGTCGCCGATGTCGGCGAACGGATTCCCTCCCGGCAGCGCGACGTCGCGGCCGCGCATCGAGGGCGCCGCGAGATCGCCGACCGCGTGGGCGTGCGCCAGGCCCTCGGACCACGCGTCGACGTCGAACGCCTGCGCCGCGCCGCAGTGCCCGCACTGCACGGTGCCGTCGAGGTCGAGCGCGTCGAGCGGGGAGCGACGACCGCACTGGCGGCACGTGAGCTCGGTGCGGACCTGCACCCAGTACGCGCCGTCGGCGCGCGGCGGCACCGCCTCGAGCGAGGTCCCGATCGGCGCGCCGCAGGTGCCGCACGACGAGCGCTTCGTCGGCGCGATCGCCCCGCACGAGTGGCAGATCGGCATGCCCCGTCCCGCCGCGACGAAGCCCGCGCGCGCCGTGGGCATCGCGACCGCGGGCACCGCCGGCTGCGCGGCGATCGGCGCGACACGCGCGCCGCATCCATCGCAGAACGTCGCGAGCGAGGGCAACGCCTTCCCACAACGAGCGCACGCCACCGTGCCCGGGATCTGCTGCATCGCGCGATTGTACCGTGCGTGCGGCGCGACGCGCGGTGTACGCTCGCGGCGCGCATGCGGTTCTTCGCGATCGGTCAGGAAGCGGAAGGGTTCATCGCGATCGGCCAGATCGCGACCGGCGTGATCGCGATCGGACAGATGGCGACCGGCGTGATCGCGATCGGTCAGGTCGCGCGCGGCGTCGTCGCGGTCGGGATGCTCGCGTTCGGCATGGTCTCGGTCGGTATGCTCTCGGGCGGGCTGATCTACGCGGTGGGGATGATCGGCGCGGCGGGACGTCGCGGGCCCGGGTTCATCCTGCCGCTGGTGCCGATCCCGCGCGCGACGCCGCAGCTCCCCGAGCTCACGACGCTCGAGGCGATCTCCGGGTCGCGCCGCGAAGGATGGCTGCGCGCGAAGCTGCAGCTCGGCACGAGCGGCATGCCCGAGCTCGTGCACGAGGGCAGGGTGCTCCCGGTCACGCTCGCGGCGAAGCTGCTCGGCGCCGCGACGTCGCACGCGCAGATCGGCAGCGAGGTCGTCGCGCGCATCGGGCCCGGCAAGAACGGGCTGCGCGTGCACGAGCTCAAGGTGCTGCCGCTCGGCGGCGCGATGCTCGTCGGACGCGCGCTGCAGATCGCCGCGCTCTTCGCGCTCGCCTACGCGTACTGGCATCTCGTGCTGGTGGATCTCGGCGACATGCTCGTCGGCACCGCGCGCGCGTTCATGACGGGACAGGTGCAGTGATGGCGCACGCGCGCTTGGTCTTGATCCGGCACGGTCAGGCCTCCGCGGGCTCGCTCCGATCGAGCAGCTCGATGACCGGCGACTACGATCAGCTCTCGGAGCTCGGGCGCGAGCAGGCGCGCCGTCTCGGCCCCTGGCTCGCGCGGTGGGCGCGCGAGCCCGCGCACGTGCTGGTCGGTCCGCGCAAGCGTCACCGCGAGACCTACGAAGAGGCGCTCGCGACCGCGCGCGATGCGGGCGCGATCTGGCCCGATCCCGAGGCGACCGAGGGCCTCGACGAGCACCACGGCATCCAGCTGGTGCACCACGTCGGCGCGGAGCTGGCGTCGCGTCCCGACGAGATCGGCGAGCTCGCGCGCGCGGCGTTCTCGGCGAAGAGCGATCCCACCAAGCACTGGCTGCGCATGTTCAAGGCGCTGATGGTCGCGTGGGCGCGCGGCGAGGTCGGGCACGAGGCGGTCGAGCCGTGGCTCGCGTTCCGTACCCGCGTGCGGCGCGTGCTCGAGGACGCCGCGACGCGCAACGGGACGGTGATCGCGTTCACGAGCGGCGGCGCGATCGGTGCGGCGGTCGGCGAGGTGCTCGGGCTCGATCACGTCCCGGGCGGGGTCGAGCGCACGCTCGATCTGTGCTGGTCGGTGCGCAACGCGAGCGTGCACGAGATCCACGTGGGCGAGCGCGGCGCGACGCTGCTCTCGTTCAACGGCGTCTCGCACCTCGATCGCGACGATCTGATCACGATGGTGTGATCGCGATCGCCAACGACGTTGGCGACGCCGGTGATCGCGACGGTCGGGATGCGCGCAAGAGCCGTCGTGGAGCGCGCGTTGCACACGCGCGTGCACATGACGTTGCGATGGGCCTCGCTCGCCGGGTGTGCGTTCCTCGTGTCGTGTGGCGGGCCATCGGACGCGCCGGAGCCGTGGTGGGAGGGACATCGCAGCGAGGCCCGCGGGCTCGAGCGCGTCGAGGTCGTGGTCGTGCTGGATGCGCCGCCGGGATCGAGCGCGAGAGAGATCGGCGAGCGCGCGGTGCTCGAGAACCTCGCGTACCTGCTCGGCCAGCGCGACGACGGAACGGCGAGGCCTCGCGCGGGAACGCTTCGAGCGCGCTTCGTCGGCTCGGCCGCGTCGTGCGGTGGGGCGCTCGAGGGCGTCGAGCGGTGTGGCGCGTCGGGCGATCAGCCAGTCCTGTCGCGGGAGTATTGGTCGCCGGATCGCGACGACGCAGCGCTTCTCGAGACCGCGGGCTGCTTGCTGCGAGAGGCGCGCAGCGCGTGCGACGCGCCGGAGTCGCTCGACGTGCTCGACGATGTCCTCGAATCGACGGAGACCGCGCCGATCGGCGTGCTCGTGATCACCGAGCGCGACGATGCATCGCGGACCAGCGGTCACGAGCTCGCAGCTCGGCTCGAGCGACCTGGTGGGCTGGGCGTCATCGGGATCGACGTGTCCTCCGCGCCGCGATGGGCGGCGGCGCGAGACGAGGTCGACTTGCGCTCGGACGCGTGGGTCGACGCCGAGTGCGAGCCCTCCGACGCTTGCCGGCTCCGGTCGTTCGCGGATCTTCTGATCTACGAGTACGCGTGGATGCCCGCGCTCGCCGTCGACTCGAGCGGGCACGTGGCGTGTCGCCTGCTCGAGCGCGTGCCCTCCGGTCGATCGTGCGCTGCGCTCTCGCATCTCGGCCGCTCGGCGACCGCCGAGGCAGATCGCTGTGCGGTCCGGCAGGACCACGCGTCGGGCTGGTACTACGTGCAGGAGCTGCGAGAGCTCCGCTTCGCGCGAGGCCACGAGCCGGTGACCGGCAGCGAGATCGTCGTCGAGTGCGCGCCCGATGCTCGCGCGTGCGGGGGTCACGACGAGTGCGGCGGCGCGCGGCCGCACTGCGACGCGATGCGCGGCGAATGCGTCGAGGACTGCGGACCGGTCTCCGCGCGCTGCGCCATCGACCAGACGTGTGATGATGCGCGCGGTCTCTGTGTGCCGGAGTAGCGTCGCGCGCAGCGTCGGTAACAGCCGCGCTCGTGGCGCCGCGAAAGCTGGTGCTCCTCACCCACGAGGTGCCAGATGCTGGATCGGATCGCGTCCCGTGCTCGCTGGTGTGCGATCGTCCTGTTGCTCGCGGCGTGCTCGGAGAGCGCGAGCGACGCGCCCGACGCGACATCGCCCGGCGATCGCGACGCGCAGGTCGAGCCGATCGATGGTGGATCGATGGACGCCGCGATCCTCGTCGAGGACGCGACGATCCCGATCGACGGCGATCCCGGCCCCGTCGACGCCGCGCCGCCGCGCCCCGATGCCGACGTCACGGGCCTGCGCAGCATCGCCGAGTGGCAGGCGCTCTTCGACGGCGCCACCGAGCGCGAGCATGCGCGCTACGAGCCGCTCAGCGCGTCGGGCAACAGCTGGAGCTATTACGACCTCGCGTACTCGATCGACGGATTGACCGCGATGTTCCGCGCGACCGGCGATCGTCGTTATCTCGATCGCGTGCTCGGGTACGTCGAGAACATGGTCGAGGACGCGCGTCCCTCGTCGTCGCTCCCCGCGAGCCAGTTCCGCGACGAGTACCTGGGCTGGCCCGCGATGGACCACCCGGAAGACGAGAACATCCGCGGCGGCGAGTACCCGCTCTTCGAGAGCTACTGCTTCCGCTACGTCGCGCGGATGCTCCGCGCGATGCGCGACGATCCCTCGGTCTACGGCGATCCCGCCTACCGCGCGCGCTACGACACGCTGCTCGCGTTCGTGCGGCGCAACATCTTCGACAAGTGGATGTCGCGCGGCGCCAACTCGTACGTCTATCGATCGCGCACCCACATGGCCGCGCACTGGGCATACATCGCGCTCGAGCTCGCGGCGCTGACCGACGATCCGACGCAGCGCGCGCGGTATCGCGCGGTGGTCGACGCGATCGATCGCGATCTGCCGAACGAGGATTCGTCGCTGCGCGGACAGATTCGCCCGCACCCGCGCGCGCCCGGCGCGTACACGTGGAGCGATCAGTGGGGCCTCACGACGCCCGCGCAGGACGTCGCGCACGGGAACAACGTCGTCGCGTACCTCGTCGAGGCGCACGACGATGGCAGCGAGTGGAACGACGACGACATGCGCGCGCTCGTCACGCTGATGCTCGACGTGCTCTGGCAGCGCAGCACGACCGGCGCGACGTACCCCGAGCTCGTCGACGGCACCGGCGGCGGCGATGGCTGGTTCAACGACGGCTTCTGCAAGCTCGGGCGCTACGACGTGCGCGTGCAGCGCAGGCTCGAGACCCACGACGTCGGTCGCAACTGGCAGCTCTACGGAAACGCGGCGCTCAACGCACGGCTGCTCGGCGTGCGGTGATCACCCGTCGCGGCGCGGGGGCGGGTAGACTCCCGCCCCATGCCCGTGCCGCCCTCCGAACGCGCGTTGGACGTCGTCGCGCGCACACGCGCCTTCGTCGACGACGAGCTGATCCCGCTCGAGCCCGACCTGCTGAGCAAGGGCTGGGTCGCGATGCTTCCCACGCTGCGCAGCAAGCGCGACGAGGCGAAGAAGCGCGGCCTCTGGGCGCCGTTCCTGCCGAAGGAGCACGGCGGGCTCGGCCTCTCGTTGCTCGAGTACGCGCACGTCAGCGAAGCGCTCGGTCGCGGCCTGCTCGCGCACTGGGTCTTCAACTGCCAGGCGCCCGACGTCGGCAACATGGAGCTGCTGATCGCGCACGGCACCGACGCGCAGAAGAAGCAGTTCCTCGAGCCGCTCACGCGCGGCGACATCCGATCGTGCTTCGGCATGACCGAGCCCGAGCACGCGGGATCGAACCCGGTGTGGATGAGCACGCGCGCCCGCCGCGAGGGCGACTCGTTCGTCATCGACGGGCACAAGTGGTTCACGACCGGCGCCGACGGCGCGTCGTTCTGCATCGTGATGGCGGTGACCGATCCCGAGGCGCCGCTGCACGGCCGCGCGTCGCAGATCCTCGTGCCGACCGACACGCCGGGGTTCCGCATCGTCCGCAACATCAGCGTGATGGGCGAGCCGGGCGCCGATCATCCTTCGCACTCCGAAGTACGTCTCGAGAACGTGCGCGTGCCCGCGTCGAACCTGCTCGGCCCGCAGGGCGCGGGGTTCGCGCTCGCGCAGGAGCGCCTCGGCCCGGGGCGCATCCACCACTGCATGCGGTGGATCGGCATCTGCGAGCGCGCGTTCGAGCTGATGGTGAAGCGCGCCGCGACGCGCGAGCTCTCGCCCGGCAAGCCGCTCGGCACGCAGCAGCAGATCCAGCTCTGGATCGCCGAGAGCCGCGCCGAGATCCATGCCGCGCGGCTCATGGTGATCGACTGCGCGGAGCGCATCGATCGCGTGGGGGCTCACGGCGCGCGCGACTACGTGTCGATGATCAAGTTCCACGTCGCGAACGTGCTGCAGCAGGTGCTCGACCGCGCGATCCAGGTCCACGGCGCGCTGGGCATGACCGACGACACGCCGCTGGCGTACTGGTACCGCCACGAGCGCGCCGCGCGCATCTACGACGGCCCCGACGAGGTCCACAAGGCATCGGTGGCGAAGCGGATCCTCCAGGCCCACGGCATGCAATCGAAGAAGGACTGATCGTATGAGCTCCAACGATTCCCTCGATCGCGCCGAGAGCGTCCGCAAGGGCGCGGAGCTGGATCTCGAGCGACTGCGCACCTGGCTCGAAGGGCAAGGCGTGCGCGGCGAGATCGAGGTGCTGCAGTTCCCGCGCGGCTACTCGAACCTCACGTATCTGCTGCGCGTGGGGGACCGCGAGATCGTGCTGCGACGTCCGCCCGTCGGCGTGAAGATCGCGTCGGCCCACGACATGGGGCGCGAGCACCGCATCCTCAGCAAGCTGCACGCGGTGTGGCCGAAGGTGCCGCGCACGCTCGCGTTCTGCGAGAACGACTCGGTGCTCGGCGCGCCCTTCTACGTGATGGAGCGCGTCGAGGGCGTGATCCTCCGCGCGAAGACGCCGCCCGGGCTCGAGCTCGGCGAGCAGCGCATGCGGCACCTCAGCGAGTCGCTCGTCGACACGCTGGTCGAGATCCACTCGGTCGATCTCGCGGCCGCGGGCCTCTCCGATCTCGGCAAGCCGCAGGGCTACATCGAGCGCCAGGTACGAGGCTGGACCGAGCGCTACGAGAAGGCGAAGACCGACGAGATCCCCGAGCTCGCCGAGGTCGCGAAGTGGCTCGCGGAGAACATGCCGCCGGAGAGCGGCGCCACGCTGATCCACAACGATTTCAAGTACGACAACGTCGTGTACGCGCCGGACCTCTCGCGGATCGTCGCGGTGCTCGACTGGGAGATGGCGACCCTCGGCGATCCGCTGATGGATCTCGGGTGCACGCTCGGCTACTGGATCGACGCCACCGACCCGCCGATGATGCAGGCGATGCGCTTCGGCCCGACGAACCTGCCGGGCAACCTGACGCGCATGCAGATCGTCGATCGCTACCAGGAGAAGAGCGGTCGCGAGGTCACCAACCTGCCGTTCTACTTCACGTTCGCGCTGATGAAGCTCGCGGTCGTCGGCCAGCAGCTCTATGCGCGCTACGTGAAGGGGCTCACGCAGGACCCGCGTTACGCGCTTCTCATCGAGGGTGTGCGCGGACTCTCGCGTGCCGGCATCCAGGTCATCGCATCGAGGCGAATCGACACGCTCTCCACGTGACCTACGTGCGCGGAGCGTGGCACGCACGCCGTGCGTGCTCGGGAATCGTGGCGTGAATGCGACGTGGGGCGGGGTGCTACCACGCAGGATTCCTGGGAGATCCGGCAGGCACTCGGGTTGCTGAGCAACGCCGCCGTGACCATCCCTCCGAACGATTCCGATGCCGACGACCTCCACGCGGAGCTCGATCGGTTGGACCGCGAGCTCGAAGTGCTCCGCACGCGGCTCGCCGACGACAAGGGCGCGTTGCTCGAGGCGCAGGCTCGGTGTCGCGCGTTGCGCGAGCGGAGCGTGGAGCCCGAGCCGGAGCCGAACGCGGGCGGGCGCCGCATGGCGCGGACGTCGCGGCTCGCGTCGACGCGCCTGAGCTCGCGGACGGCGCCGGTCGTGCTGCGCGCGATCGCGGGCGGCGCGTCACGCAACCCGGCGCTGACCTCGGCGGAGATCGCGACGGCGCGTGCGCGCGCGGCGCTGGCGAACGACGAGACCGAAGAGCAGGGCGGGCCCGACGCGGCGTGATGATCGACCCGGCTCCGCGCGCAGGGGGCGCGGAGCCGAGTCGTCGTTCAGCTCGTGAACCCGCAGCAGCCCCAGCTCTCGCACACGCTCCCGTCACCGACCTCGTCCCACGCGCCGGGCGAGCACGAGGTCTCGACGCCGTCGGCGTTGCAGTCGCACTCCCACACGCCCGAGGTCCCGAGCCGGCAGGCGATCGCGAGGTCCGGCCCACGCGGATCCTGCATCGAGCACGTGCCGTAGACCTCGTGCTCGTCGTCGGTGAGATCGCCGTCGCAGACCGACGGCGCGTTGCACACGCCGGGCGTGCCCTGCTCCGCGGAGCAACCGTTCGACGCGCACTCGTCGTCGCTCGTGCACTCGGCGCCATCGGCCTTCGGCTCGACGCACGTGCTGCTGCCGAGGTCGCAGCGCAGGCCCTCGGCGCACTGGCCGGTCGGGCACTCCGCGCCGACGCCGGGCAGCGCCGCGCACGTGCCCTCGACGCCGCTCGAGACACCGCGGCAGTAGCCGCTCGCGCACTCCCACGGCGCACCGCACGCCGCTCCTTCGGCGCCGAGGCCGGTGATCGGATTGCAGCCGAGCGGCGCGTCGCCCATCAGCCGGAGGCGCGCGCTGTACTCCTCGCACGAGAGCGCCTCGAGCGCTGCGACGCACTCGGCCGCGCGCGCGCCGTCCCAGGTCGATCGACCGCGCTCGATCGAGGGTCGGACGAACGCCTCGAGGTCGAGGAAGTTGCCGAGATACGCTTCGCAGCTCGCCTGATCGGTCACCGGCGCGTCGGCGAGCGAGAACTGATGGTGGAGCTCGATCGGCGCGCAACAACCGACCGCCTGCGCGCACGTCGCGGCGGCGAGCTGGTCGCCGTACTCGGCGATCGTGAGCTCGACCTGGGCCCCGCCATCACCGGTGCCGCCATCGCCGCCGCCGGTGCCTCCTCCTCCTCCGCCGCCGCAGCCGCAGAGGATCAGGATCGAGAGCCAACACATCCAGTCCGAGCGCATCGCCAAGCCTCCAGTCCGTGGGTGATCGAGGTCGGACGACTCTGCCGACACGGGCTTACCGCTCGATTACGCGCGCACGCGGCACGCGATTAATCGGCGCAGTAATCGCTGCTCGCTACAGCCCCCGGGCATGACGGATCGACCCTCGTTGCCCGACGGCCCGCCCGTGCTCCGGACCGGCACCACCGAGACGCACTACCACCGCGCCGGTCAGGGCCCGCCGGTCCTGCTCCTGTTCGCCGACGCGACCGCGGACGAGCTCGGCGCGCAGCTGTTCGAGCGCCTCGCCGCCTGCTTCCGGGTGATCGCGCCGGTTCGTCCTGCCGGCGTCGACATCGCGAGCTGGCTGCGCGATCTGATCGAAGGGCTCGGGCTGATCCGACCGGCGATCGTCGCCGACGAGCCGTTCGTGCTCGCGAGCCTCGCGCTCTCGACGCAAGAGCCCGATCGAGTGGGCGCGATCGTCGTGATCGCGCGCGCGCCGCACGATGGCGAGGCGGGCGGCATCCTCTGCGTGCGCGTCGATCCCGCGAGCGACACCACGACGCGCGCGGCCGCGGCGGAGGCGGAGATCGTGCGCTTCCTGAGCCGAGGCTCGCGCTGAGCGTCGATGGTACGCTCGCGGGTCGCGCATGACCCAGCCGTTCGCGCCGAGCTTGCCGGTCCAGCTCAGCGGTTTCGTGGGCCGCGCACCCGAGGTCGCCGAGGTGCGGCGGCTGCTCGCGGAGACGCGGCTCGTGACGCTGACCGGCGCGGGCGGCAGCGGGAAGACGCGCCTCGCGATCGAAGCGGCGGCGCAGCTCGCGCGAGAGCCGTCGCGGAGCGTCGCGTGGGCCGAGCTCGCGGGGCTCTCGGATCCGGCGCTGATCGCGCAGGGCGTCGCGGAGCAGCTCGGCGTGCGCGACGAGCGGAGCGGCTCGGCGACGCGCGCGCTCGTCGAGCGCTGGCGCGATCGACCGATGCTCCTCGTGCTCGACAACTGCGAGCACGTCGTCGACGCCGCGGCGCAGCTCGTCGACACGCTCCTGCGAGGCTGCGAGCAGCTCTCGGTGCTCGCGACGAGCCGCGAGCCGCTCGGCATCGCGGGTGAGCGCGCGTGGATGGTGCCGTCGCTCGCCCCCGCCGACGCGACGCGCCTCTTCGTCGAGCGCGCGCGCGACGTCGCGCCCGCGTTCACGCTGGGGCCGAGCAACGCCGAGGCGATCCACGAGATCTGCCGCCGGCTCGACGGCCTGCCGCTCGCGATCGAGCTCGCCGCGGCGCGCGTGAAGCTGCTGGCGCCGGAGCAGATCCTCGCGCGGCTCGACGACAGCTTCCGGCTGCTGACCTCACGCGCGCGGACTGCGATCCCGCGGCACAGGACCCTGCGCGCGACGATCGACTGGAGCTACGCGTTGCTCTCGGCCGAGGAGCAGCTCCTCCTCGATCGGCTCTCGGTCTTCCGCGGCGGCTTCACGCTCGACGCCGCGGAGGCGGTGTGCGCCGACCCCGAGGACGCGTCGGGCGTCCTCGACGTGCTCGGTCAGCTGATCGATCGCTCGCTGGTCGCGATGCGCGAGGAGCGCGGCGCCGCGCGCTACGTCCTGCTCGAGACGGTGCGCCAGTACGCTGCCGAGCGCCTCGGCGCGCGCGGCGAGACGTCGGCGCTCGAGCGCCGCCACGCCGAGCACTTCGCGGCGCTGGTCGCGGCCGCCGAGCCGCACCTCGTGACCCGCGCGCGGCCTGCGTGGCTCGATCGTCTCCACCGCGAGCTCGACAACGTTCGCCAGGCGCTCGCGTGGAGCCGCGACGCCGATCCCGCGTTGTTCCTCGCGCTCGCTGGGCGCCTGTGCTGGTTCTGGTTCTCGACGGGCTTCTGGTCCGAGGGGCGCAGGTGGTCGGAGAGCGCGCTCGCGCTGCCTGCGTCGACCGCGCCCACGCGCGAGCGTGCGTCGGCGCTGTTCGCTGCGGGGGTGATCGCGTCGCTGCAGAGCGATGCGGAGCGCGCGCGCGGGTGGCTCGCGGAGGCGGTCGCGATCGCGGATGCGCATGGTGACGCGCGGCTCCTCGCGTACGCGCGCAACTACCTCGGCCTGGTGCTCGTGTCGGAGGGGCGCGCCGAGGGCGAGGCTCCGATCCGCGACGCGCTCGAGTGGTTCCGCGCGAACGACGATCTCTACGGGCTGCGTCTCGCGTGGCTCCTGCTCGGCACGCTCTACACGACCCAGGGAACGCTCGATCGCGCGCTCGACGCGATGGAGCAGGGCGTCGCCGCGGCGCGACGCTTCGGCTTGCCGCGCGAGCTCGGCATCGCGCTGCAGATGCTCGGCTCGTCGCTCCTGCGCCGGGGCGATCTCGATCGTGCGGCGGCGCTGTTCCGCGAGTCGTTGGCCGCGCTGCGCGACGATCCCCAGCACCTCTTCCTCGCGCGTGGCCTCGAGATGCTCGGCGCCGTCGCGTGTGATCGCGGCGCGTATGGCGAGGCCCTGGTGATGTTCGGCGCCGGCGAGGCGATCCGCGAGCGGATCGGCGCGAGCATGCTCCCGACCGATCGCGCGCACTTCGCGCCGCGCATCGAGAGGCTCCGCGCGGCGGTCCCGCCCGACGAATTCGCGGCCGGGTGGACCGACGGCAAGCGACTCGCCCTCGACGCCGCGCTGGATCGCGCGCTCGCGCATGCGCCGGTCGTGACCGCGCACGCGCCGGTGGAGACACGCGCTCCCGCGCCGCAGCTCACGGTGCGCGCGCTCGGGCCGCTCGAGATCGAGTGCGGCGCGACGCGGCTCGACGGAGATGCTTGGAGCTCCAACAAAGCGAAAGAGCTGCTCCTGTGTCTCCTCTGCCATCCTGCCGGGCGAACCCGCGATCAGATCGGGCTCGTGTTCTGGCCGGACTCGTCGACGGCGCAGATCAAGAACAGCTTCCACGTCGTCCTCCACCGGCTGCGCAAGGTGATCGGCCGCGCCGACGTCGTGGTCCTCGAGGGCGAGCGCTATCGGATCAACCCGGGCCTCGACCCCTGGTTCGACGCGACGCGGTTCGAGACCGAAGCGGGCCTGGCGCTCCGCGCTCCGCGATCGAGCGAGCACATCGACGCGGCGCTCGCGCTCTACCGCGGCGACTTCCTCGAGGGGGAGACGATGGGCGACTGGTCGCTCGAGCTCCACACCCGGCTGCGCCGCATGCACCACGACGTGCTCACCGCGGCGTCCGAGCTCCGGCTCGACCGCGGGGACGCGGCCGGTGCCGCCCAGATGCTCGAGCAGCTGATCCGCGCCGACGCGCTGCGCGAGGACGCGCACCGACGCCTCATGCGCTGCCATGCGCGCGCGGGCGAGCGTGACCGCGCGCTGCAGCAGTACGAGCGCTTGGTCGCGGTGCTCGCGGATCGGCTCGGCGCGTCGCCGGAGCGCGAGACCATCGCGCTCCGTGACCGGATCCGGCGTGCCGAGCCGGTGTGATCGTCAGTCCGTGCGCTCGCGGAAGTGATTCGCGCGCACGATCGCAGCGAGCACGTCGCGGAGCGGGGCCGACTCGTCGACGACGACGTCGTCGCAGCCCTCGATGCCGTACGAGTAGTACGAGAGGTAGTGCGTGAAGCAGGAGCGCGCCTGCGCGCTGTCTGCGAGCCAGTCGATCAGGCTCTCCGCTCCGTCGAGCGGCACGTCACCGCCCGGCGCGCCGTGCACCACGCCCGTCACGTCGATCGGCATGCCGTTCTCGTCGGCGCGATATCGTCCGAACGCGTCGTAGTGCTCGAGGCTGAACCCGATCGGATCCATCAGGCGATGGCACGCCGCGCACGTCTCGTTCGCGGAGTGCTCGAGATAACGCTGCCGCGTCGTGGTCGTCCCCGGCGTGCGCACCGAGTCGGTGGGGACGCCCGGCGGCGGCGCAGGGAGGTCCTCGCAGAGGAAACGCTCGCGCACCAGGTGGCCGCGCGCGACCGGCGACGACGTCGCAGCGAGCGCGTGACGCGTGAGGACGCTGGCGTGCCCGAGCACGCCCGGCGCGCGCACTGCCGGCAGCGTGACGCGCTGGAATTCGCCGCCTCCGCCGCCGCCCTCGGTGATGCCGTAGTGCGCCCGCAGCGGTGCGTCGACGAAGGTGTAATCGGCCGTGAGCAGCTCGCGGAGCGTGCCGCCCTCGCGGAGCACGTGGAGGAAGAGCGTGCGCGTCTCGCCCAGCATCGACGCGCGGAGCGCGGGCGTCAGCATGAAGACCGCGTCGTCCTTCGCGCGCGAAGGGAGGTCGGCGATCTCCAGCCATCCCATCGCGAACTCACCCATCGTGTCGGCGGCCGCCGGAGTCGCGAGGATGCGATCGAGCTCGCGCGCGAGATCGTCGGGCGTCGCGAGCTGGCCCGCATCCGCGGCGGCGCGCAGCGTCGAGTCGGGCGGTGCGTCGGTGAGCAGATAGGCGAGCTCACTCGCGAGCTCGTGGGGCGTGAGTCGGTGTCGACCCGCGGTCTCCGGCGTTCCGATCTCCCGTCGATAGAGGAAATACGGAGACTGCAGCATCGCCGCGATCACGAGCTCGGCGGCCGCGGGGAACGTCGACTCGGAGTCGAACAGCGCGGCATATGCGGACAGCTGCGTGTCGGAGAGCGGCTCTCGGAACACGCGTGCTCCGAGACTGCGCACGAACTGATCTCGACACGTCGCGTCGATGGTCTGGCAGGTCGTGATCACGGCCAGTCGGTTCGCCACCGCCCACGATGCGACGCGCTCGGCGTGCGTCATCACCTGCTGCGCCCCGAGGTCGCGGATCACGGCCTGCGTCGCGTCGACGCGGAAGCCGTGCACGACCGGATCGGAGAGCACGTCCGCGGTCGGCACGTCGGGTGATTCGAAGATCGCCTCGAGGCTGCGCTGGTATTGGCGCGCGGTGAGGCGGCGCACCATTCGCGGTCCGACGTCGTCACCGCACGTCGTCGGCTCGGGCTCCGGTCCGGGCCGCGGCCCCGAGTCGGACGTCGGCTCGATCCCTCCATCGGTGCCCGGCCCGGGCGTGGGCCCGGGGCCAGGACCCGGCCCGCCGGAGGGCTCTCCGAGGACGCCGAGACAGCCCGTGGCCGCCATCGCGATCGACAGCGCGAGAACGATGCGGGTCATCTTCATGCTCCGATTCCGTCGAGCGGGAGTCGGCTGTTTCCGCCGAAGTTGGTCCGGCCGAACCCTTCGAGGTTCGAGATGCCCATCGCCGTCGCGCAGCTGAGGAGCGCGCGCTGGTGGGCCTCGCCGCGCCCCACGACGTAGCGTCCTTCGGGCGACGTGCGCAGCGCGCCACCCGCGCCGCCTGCGAACACGAAGCGCATGTCGTTGCCGGTGTGGCTGGGCGCATCGCCCATGTCGCGCGCCCAGACGAAGAGCGTCTGATCGAACAGCGTTCCTCGACCGTCGGGCGCAGCGAGCGACTTCGAGCGCGTCACCGCGCCGGCGAAACGCTGCGCGAGCCAGCGCTCGACGCGAGTGAGCTCCGGAATCAGCCCGCTGTGGATGAACCCACTGTGCCAGTCGCCATTGCCGATCTCGGGAATTGCGATCTGAGTGCCGTTGTTGTTCCCGAACTCGACCGCGACGACGCGCGTGAGATCACACGCCATCGCGTCGACCGCGAGGTCGAGACAGGCGGCGTTCTGGAGGAGGATCTCCGAGCTGTCGACGGGGCTCGCGGGGGGGCGGCAACCGCCGCCGCCGGGCTCCATCTCGCTCGCCGCGAGGCGCTCTTCGAGCTGGCGGATCGAGTCGAGGTGGAGCTCGAGCCGATATCGCTCCGAGGCGCCGAGCTGCCCCGAGAGCGCGCCGATCTCGCCGCGCAGGACGTCGAGGACGCTGCGACGACGGCGCAGCAGATCCGAGGGCATCGTCGCGGGTGGCGTCGTCGCGCCCGCGAAGATCGTGTCGAACGCCGCGACGGGCGAGGCGATCGGCGCGAGCGCCATCCCGCTCCGGAAGAACGTCGAGCGCATCTGTCCGGGATGACCACCGAGGACCAGATTGGGAATCGACGTGCGCTCACCCGACTCCGCGAGTCGATCGCTCACGAACTGCTCGATCGAGACGTGGCCGAAGTCCGAATAGCCCTTCGCGCAGAGACCGCCCGGCGAGCCGTGGGTGCCCGCGGTGCCGAAGCTGTCGAGCCCTTCGACGATCACCAGGCTGTCCTTGATGACCGAGAGCGGCTCGTTCATCGGCGTGAACGCGATCCGCGTCTCGCTCGAGCCCGCGGCAGGGGTCCAGTCGCGCGAGCTCGTTCCGGGCGTCACGAAGAGACACAGATACTTCGCGCGTCCCGTGACCTGCGCCGATGCGCTGCGATCGCTCAGCGACGCGAGGAACGGTGAGAGCAACGCTGCGAGGCCGACGTGCTTCGCGAACGTGCGACGGGCGATCCGGGACATCGACGCACCTCCATCGTGTCGGGGGCGCGGAGGCTCGAGTTCGGGTCACTCGAAGTTGAGAAAATGCCGAGGAACATCGGGTGTTCCGCGCGGCGCACGGAGCGCTCCGTGCGCTGCATCGAGATCACTCGGAGCGCGCGACGAATCCGCTGCGTCCTTCCTGACAATCACATCCGCTCGGGAGCGGAGTCGCGACTGCCGCGGTGCCGCGCACACAGATCGTCCCGTCGGAGTTGCCCGGGCCGACCCAGCCGCAGCCGAGCGCGCCCGCAGTGTCCCAGTGCGTGATTCCGCAGTAGTGGAAGTTGCCGAGATCGGTGGCGCCCGAGGGCACGTAGCGCGGCGCGGTGCCGAGCCGTCCGATCCACGGAATCGCCGAGAGCGGCAGGCTCGCGAGCTCGGTGACGGTGGGCATCCGCCAGTCGTCGAAGCCGCCGGCCGTGAGCGCGCCGCAGTACGCCTTGGCGGGCTCCCAGTTGCCGCCGCCGACGAAGCCGGGGTGGGCCTCCCACATCAGGCAAGTCGCGTCGTCGCGAACGACGTCGGGACCGATCTCCGTCGTTCCCGAGCTCGGTGTGCAGGCCGGCGGCGCGATCGATGCGTCGACGTCGACGTGTGCGTCGGGCTCGTCGGGCATGCCGCCGTCGATCGGCGCTTCGTGTCGTCCCGCGTCGCTGGGCGTGCCGCCGTCGCTGGGCGTGCTCGCATCGTCGCCGCGCACGGTGCTCGCATCCTGTGAGGCCTCCGTGCCGGGCTCCGCGCCACAGCCGGAGAGCACGCAGAAGACGATGCAGACTCGCACGCACGTTCCCGTCGTCATCGTCGGGTCAGGTGGCGCGTCGTCGCCGCATCGGGTCAGCGGAGCCAAGGAATCGCGCGGGGCCGGCGTATCCTGGGCCATGCGCCGAGCCCTCGTGTCGGTCCTGCTCGCCGCGATCGCGGCACCGGCCTTCGCACAGTCGATCGCGCCCGACGTCACGTCGCTCACCGGCGCGCTCGCGCTGCACGGCGTGATCGAGGGATCGCGCGCGCACGGCTGCTCGCAGTCGTTCGCGTCGACGTCGCACCGCGCCGAGCTCGCGCTCGACGTGGACGCGCGCGGGGTCGCGGCGCTCACGATCGATCACCACACGCACGAGACGTTCGGGCCCTCGCCGGGCCGCTACATGCGCGAGGGTGGCGAGACCACGCGCACCACCGAGCACGTGCGCGTCGTGATGCGCGGGGTCGCGACGCGCACCGCGACCGGGCTCGACCTCGCGCTGACGAGCGCCGAGCGTGCGAGCGTGATGTGGCAGGGCTGGGGGTCGCTGCCGCTCCCCGTGGCGACGACGACGGTCGTGAGCACGACGATGCGCTGCGCGATCGCGCGCGTCGACGTGCTGCCGAGCACGGGTCGTGAGGGCGAGACTCCCCGCGCGCACGCGGCGCTCGAGTGCACGTTCGACGCCGCGCCGGAGCCCCTCGATCGCTACGAGCCCGGACCGATGATGCTGGGTCGGGGCGCGGGGTTCGTGGTGCGGACCGACTCGCCGATGTGGTCGCACACGCCGGAGCGATCGATCCGCGTCGCGCCGTGATACACGCGTGCTCGATGAGTCGCTTCGTCCGCTACGAGCTGCGCACCCGCGACGTCGACGCGGCGCGCGCGTTCTACTCCGACGTGATCGGCACGCGCGACGATCTCGCCTTCTCGACGCTGCCCGAGCGCGCGGCCGCGGCGGGCGCGCCTGCGCACTGGCTCGGACATCTCGCGGTGGACGACGTCGAGCGCGAGGTCGCGGAGCTCGGGTGGCAAGCGCTCGGACCGACGACGCGCGAGCGCGCGATCCTGCGCGATCCCTTCGGCAGCGTGGTCGCGCTGTGCAGCGCGATGGTCGCGGCATCGTCGAGCGTCGTCTGGCACGAGCTGCACACGAGCGATCTCGAGCGCGCGTGGGCGCTCTACGGCGTGCGCCGCGGATGGCGCGACACCGGCACGATCGAGCTCGAGGGCGTCGGGCCGTATCGCACGTTCGCGTGGGACGGCCCGAGCGTCGGCGGGATGGTGCAGTCGGTGCGCCTGCCGGCGGTGCACCCCCACTGGCTCTTCTACTTCGAGGTGCCCGACCTCGACGCCGCGCTCGCGACGGTGGGCGCGCGCGGCGGCAAGGTCGTCGGTCCTTTCCTTCGTTCGGCCGGCGAGCGCGTGGCGCGTCCGACCCGTTGCGCCGCGTGCGACGATCCCCAGGGCGCGGCGTTCGGTCTCGTCCAGCGCGTCTGATCACTCCGCGGCGATCGGCTCGGGCTCGATCGCGGCGATCGGCGCGCGGGCTTCCGTCTCGTCGTCCTCGCCGATCGTCGGCGGCAGCAGCTTGTACATGATCGGCGTGACGATGCGCGCGAGCAGCGTGGAGCTCACGAGCCCGCCGAGGATGACCCACGCGAGCGGCGAGTAGAGCGGCGAGCGCTCGAGCGCGAGCGGCACGAGACCGCCGATCGCGGTGAGCGTCGTCAGCAGGATCGGCACGAAGCGCGTCTCGCCGGCGCGCTGGATCGCCTCGTCGAGCGACGCGCCCTCCTCGCGCAGCTGGTTCGTGAAGTCGACGAGCAGGATCGAGTTCTTCACCTCGATGCCCATCAGCGCGACGAAGCCGATCATCGCGGTGAACGAGAGCGTGTTTCCCGTGATCAGCAGCGCGACGAGGCCGCCGATCACGCCGAGCGGGATCACCGACGCGACGATGAGCGTGCCGCGGAACGTGCGGAACTCGAGCACGAGCACCGCGAGGATGCCGAACGCCGCGACGATGATCGCGGAGCCGAGCCCGCCGAAGCTGCGCGCGCGGCTCTCGACCTCGCCCGCGACGACGAGCCGCACGCCCGAGGGCAACGACACGCCCGCGAGCCGCGAGAGCACGTCGCGCGTCACGCGATCGGTGTTCTCGCCGGTGCGCGTGAACGCGGTGACCGTCGCGCTGCGCGTGCCGTCGTAGTGACGGATCGTGGTGGGCGAGGGCTCGAGCTCGATCGCCGCGATCGCGGAGAGCGGGACTGCGCCGCCGTCGCGCGTCGGGACGAAGACCTGCTCCAGCGTCTCGAGCGTCGGGCGCGACGCACCGAGCGTGAGATCGGGCGCTTCGTCGCGCGCGAGCACCACGCGGATGTCGCGCGCGTCGTCGTCACCGGGATGGCGGAAGCGCCCCGCGGGCACACCGCCGATCGCGAGGCGGATCGCGCGATCGACCTCCGACGCGACCGCGCCGAGCGCGGCGGCGCGCGTCTCGTCGACCCGCACCCGCAGATCGGTGCGGCGCTCGCGCGCGGGGTTCACCACGTCGCGCGTGCCCGGCGTCGCGGCCAGCACCGCTTCGACGCGCGCCGCCGCGTCGGCGAGCGACTCCACGTGGTCGCCCATGAGGCGCATCGCGATCGGCGCCTCGAGCGGCGGGCCGTTCTCGAACTCGAGGAGGCGGATGCGCGCGCCGGGGTACGACGCGAGCTCCTCGCGCAGGCGATCGAGCAGGGCCGGCGAGTGATCGGGATCGAAGTGATCGAGCGATGCGAAGACCTCTCCGATGTTCGCGCGCTCGTTCTGGACCGGCACGTTGTAGTAGACGAGCGGGTTGCCCTTGCCGACGTTCGCGACCTGCCACGCGATCTCGTCGTGCGACGCGAGCACGCGCTCGACGAAGCGCGTCGCGCGATCGGTCTCGGCGAGGCTCGCGCCCTCTTCGGTCTCGACGCGCACCAGGAACTGCGCGGTGCCCGCCTTGGGGAAGAGCGAGAACCCGATCCGCGGCACCAGCGCCATGCTGCCCACGAAGAGCGCGATCGCCGCGACCAGCGTGAGCTTCGGCCAGCGCAGCGCGACCGAGAGCACCGGGCGATAGCTGCCCTCGATCACGTGCATCATCCCGCGGAACACGACGTTGCCGTGCTCGGCCTCGGGCTTGAGCACGCGGCTCGCGAGGAAGGGCACGACCGTGAGCGAGACGAGCAGCGACGCGGCGACGGTGAGCACCACCGCGAGCGGCAGGCTGCGGATGAATTCGCCCGACGTGCCGGGGAGCGCGAGCAGCGGCACGAACGCGAGGATCAGCGTCGCGGTGCAGCCGAGCACCGAGAGCGTGATCTGCTTGGTCGCGAGGATCGCGGCCTCGCGCGGCGTGTGCCCGAGGCGCAGGAAGCGCGCGATGTTCTCGACCACGACGACCGAGTCGTCGACCAAGAGGCCGAGCGCGATCACGAACCCGACGATCGAGAGCTGGTTGATGCCGTAGCCCGCGCCGAAGAGCATCGTGAGCCCGACCGCGATCGAGAGCGGGATCGAGATCATCACGACGACCGACGCACGCACGCCGAGCGGCAGGAGCGTCACCAGCACGAGCAGGATCGCGAGCACGAAGTCGCGCGCGAAGCCCGAGAGTCGGTGCTCGACGTTGTGCGACTGGTCGAACGTGCGCGCGAGCGTGACGCCCTCGGGCAGCGTGGGCTCGAACGAGGCGAGCGCCTCCTCGATGCCGTTGCGCACCGTGAAGATGTTCTGCCCTTCGCGCTGGTTGACCGCGACCGTGACCGCGCGACGTCCGTTCACGCGCACGAGGTGCACCGCTTCGGCATCGCCGAACGTGACGTTCGCGACGTCGCGCACCCGCACCACGCGTCCTGCGCTCGCGCGCACCACGGTGTCGCGCACCGCGTCCACGCTCTCGTAGTCGCCGCGCGTCTGCACCGTGAAGCGACGCGCGCCGGCCTCGACGCTGCCCGCGGGGATCGTGCGGCTCTCCGCGCTCACCGCGCCGAGGATCTCCGCGGGCGAGATCCCGAGCGCGCGCATCCGCCCGAGGTCGAGCTCGATGCGCAGCTCCTGCGCCGGCAGCCCCGCGATCGTCGCCTCGCCCACGCCGGGCACCGCCTCCAGTCGATCCTCGAGCGCGCGCGCGAGCCGATCGAGGTCGGCGTAGGTCGCGTCGTCGGACACGAGCCCGACCTGCACGATGTTCACGTTCGCCGCGTTCGCGGTCTCGAGGTCGAGGCGCACCAGCTCGGAGGGAAGGGTGGGGCGCAGCGTGTCGAGCTCGCGGCGCAGCTCGTCCTCCTTGCGCGGCACGTCGACGCCCGCCTCGTACTCGACGCGGATCACCGCGAGCCCGTCGCGGATCGTCGTCTCGACGCGGTCGAGATCGTCGAGCGCCTGCACGCGCTCCTCGATCGGATCGACGACGAGCTGCTCGAGATCGAGCGGCGATGCGCCGGGCAGCACCGCGACGACGACGAAGACCGGCAGCGGGAACGTCGGGTCCTCGCTCTTCGGGATCGCGACGAGCGACGAGACGCCCAGCGCGAGCAGCATGCCGAAGACGACGAGGGTGAACTGCCAGCGTTTGACGGCGAATTCCGAGATGTTCGGCATGGTGCTCACTCCTCCGTGACCGGCTCGACGTGCGCGCCCGGGTCGAGGCGATCCGCGCCGATGCCGATCACCGCGTCGATCTCGTCGAGCGGGCTCGCGAGCACCGCGTGATCGCCGCGCAGGAACGCGATGCGCACCGGGATGCGGCGCGCGCGCCCGGCGTCGACGACGAGCACCGCGGCATCGTGATCGTGGCCGTCGACCAGCGCGGAGAGCGGCACGCTCGCGGTGAAGGTCTCGCCGATCGGGATCGACGCACGCCCGACGAGGCCGGTGCGCATCGTGAGCTCGGTGGGCGCGTCGAACGCGATCTCGACGTCGTAGGTGCCGCTGCCCATCGAGGGCAGTCGCGCGATCTCGACGATGCGCGCGTCGATCGCGCGCTCGGGCATCGCGTCGAGCGTGATCGTCGCGACATCGCCCTCGTGGAGGCGTGCCACCGAGCGATCCGGCACCGCGACGCGCAGCACCCACCCGCGCGCGCGGCTCGCGATCCGCAGCACCGGCTGGCCGGGGCCGATCACCTCGCGCGCATCGACGAGGCGGGCGTCGACCCAGCCGTCGTCGGGCGCGCGCAGCGTCGAGTAGCGCAGCGCGAACCCCGCGGCGGCGACGTTCGCGCGCGCGACCTCGGCACCGGTCTGCGCGTCCTCGTAGGTCGCGGAGGGGAGCGAGCCGCTCTCGCTCAGCGTTCGCGCGCGGCCGAGGTCACGCTCGGCGCGCGTCAGGCTCTCGCGTGCCTGCATCACCGTCGCGCGCGCGGCCGTCGCGTCGAGGCGCGCGAGGACCTGCCCGCGGTGCACCTCGTCGCCCGCGTCGACGAGCACGTCGAGGATCACGCCGCCGCCCGGGAACCCGAGGTCGAACGTGTCGCGCGGCATCACGAGGCCGGGCAGCTCGAGCGGCTCGCGCGCCGGCGTCCGATCGATCGCCGCGAGGCGCACCGGGATCGCGGCCGTGGGCTCGGCCTCCTGCGCCGCGGCGGGCTCGGACGTGCTGCATCCGGAGAGCGCGAGCGCGATCAGCGCGAGCGTGATGGTGGTCGTTCGAATCGTCATCGATCGTCTCCTCAAGGACTGTCGAAAAACTCAGCTCGCCCGCGGGGGCCCTACCGTCCGCGCCCTTCGCGCGCTCCCTCCTCGATCGCGCGGCGCCAGCGTGCGTCGGCCACCGCGAGATCGATCCGGGCGTTCAAGAGGTCGAGGCGCGCGCGCACCAGCAGCGTCTGCGCGTCGATCACCGGGAGTCCGGTGCCGCGCCCCGCGCGGAACACCTCGGATGCCTGGCGCAGCGCGCGCTCGGCGGCGTCCACCTGGGCATGGCGCGACGTCATCGCGCTCACCGCGTCGCGACGCTGGCGATCCGCGTCGACGATCTCGGCGCGCACGCCTTCTTCGACCGACTCTCGCGACGCGCGCGCCGCGGCGATGCGCGACTCGAGCGCGCGCCGCGAGGGATCGGCGGAGAGCGCGTCCGCGAGCTGCCAGCTCACCTGCGCGCCCACGGCCCACGTCGTCTCGAAGCGCTCCTGCGCCGGCACGAAGCGTGGGTTCGGGTTCGCGAGGAGCACCTCGCCGATCAGATCGAGCCGCGGGATCAGCGCCGCGTCCTGCACGATGCGCTGGGCCTCGAGCGCCTCGACCTGCGCGCCGATCGCGCGCAGCTCGGAGCGACGCTCGAGCGCGCCTGCGACCGCATCGTCGATCGACGCGTGGATCGCGGGCTCGTCGGGGAGCGTGTCGCCGATGGCGTCGGGGATCGTGCTCACGTGCATCACGGTGCGGAGTCGATCCGCGAGCGCGTCGCGCAGGTGCTCGGTGGTCGCGACGAGCTCGTGCATCGCCGCGACCTGCGCCTCGGCGCGCGACACGTCGGCGCCGGTCGCGAGGCCCGCCTCGAACACGCGGCGCGCGTCGTCGCGATGGGCCTCCGCGGTGGCGAGCCCGGTGCGCGCGACCACGAGGCCGAGCCGCGCGCGCGCCCAGCCCCAGTAGAGCTGCTCGGCCTCGAGCGCGAGCCGCGCCTCGGTGGCCTCGAGCGTCGCCTCGCCCGCGTGCACCACGTGCTCGGCCGCGTCGCGACCGGGCAGCACGCGCAGGAAGTAATCGCTCACCGGCACCACGAGCTGCGCGCGGACCTGCGTCTGATCGAGCAGCACCGGGAACGAGATCGGCACGCTCACGAGGGGCGTGCCCGGCTCGATCACACCACCCTGCGTCTGATCGACCGGCGCCGCGACGAACCCGAGCGTCGGCGCCTCGATCTCCGAGAGGCGCATGTAGCTCGCGCTGAGGCCGACGCGCGGCACCAGCGCGAGCCACGCACGATCGACGTCGGCGCGCGCGGCCTCGATCTCGGCGAGGCGCGCGCGGCGATCGAAGCTGCTCTCGACGACGGCGCGCACCACGTCCTGGGCGCGAAGGCCTCCGGGCACCGCGAGCTCGGCTGCGAGCACGTCGTCGTCCTGCGCGTGCGCGGAGGTGGTCGTCGCGAGCATCGCGCCCAGCGCGAGCAGCGAGACGGAGCGAATCGTTGGCGACATGCCGCCGGCCGTGAGCAGCCCTCGTGCCGCGCGAATTGGCGCGATTCTCCGCGATCCCGCTGTACGGCGCGCCGACGTGTCGGAGGTCCGTACAGCGGCTCGCGCGCGGTGCTCCGACGCTTTTCCGCGCGGAAACGAATCTCCCGCGCGGCTCGAAACACGGCGCGACTTTCGCTAGCGTTCCTCGAGCCGATGGACGCGGAGACCCTCGAACGCCGTTATGCCGAGGCGCGCGACGCGCTGCTCATCGAGTTCGGAACGCGATGGGTCGAGCGCAAGCCGCTCCTGATGTCGGTCCAGCGCGGGCTGGTGATCGTCATCATGGTGCTCGCGGGGTACACCGGGCCGCGCTTCTTCGCGCTGCTCGGGCTCTACGCGCTGACGTTCGCGTTCGATCTCTACGAGCGACATCGCATCCGCCGCACCGAGTGCACCGAGCACCACATCGCGTACGGCACCATGATCGCGATGTTCCTGATGGCGGTGGGCTGTGCGTTCACCGGCGGCTACGCGAGCCCGATCCTGCCCGCGCTGCTCGCGCCCGCGGTGATCCCCGCGGCGGCGTTCGGCCGTCGCCCGCCGACGTGGATCCTGCTCGGCGAGCTCGTGGTGCTGCTGCTCGTGCTGCTCGGCCTGCCCGAGTGGGTGACCGGACCGATCATGCCGAAGCCGTGGGTCTCGATCGGCATCGGCACGTCGATCGTGTTCGCGGTCTGGGTGAGCGTGGTGAACCTCGTGACGCTGACCGAGGTCTACACGCGTGCGGCGGTGCACGCGGCGCAGATGCGCGAGGAGGTGCTCGAGCAGCACGAGTCGCGCGCGCGCGGCCTCGAGACGATGGGCGCGAAGGTCGCGCACGAGCTCAAGAACCCGCTCGCCGCGATCGCCGGCCTCGCGCAGCTGCTGCTGCAGGGCCAGCACGACGACAAGACGCGCGAGCGCCTCTCGGTGATCGCGAGCGAGGTCGGTCGCATGGAGAAGACGATGCGCGAGTACCTCGCGTTCTCGCGACCGCTCGACGAGGTGCGCCCGATGGACGTCGAGCTCGCGACGCTCGCCGACGACGTGCTGGTGCTGCTCGAAGGACGTGCGCGCGCGCGCTCGGTGACGCTCGAGCGGACCGGCGAGCGTCTCCGCGCGAGGGTCGATCCCGCGCGCCTGAAGGAGGCGCTGATCAACCTCGTCGACAACGCGATCGAGGCGTCGTCGGCGGGCGGGCGCGTGACGATCGAGCTCGCGCGCGTTCCCGGCTCGACGCACGTGCGGGTGCGCGATCGCGGCGAAGGGATCGCGCCCGAGGTGCTCGCGCGCGTGGGCACGCCGTACTTCACGACGCGCAGCGAGGGCACCGGGCTCGGCGTGGTGATCGCGCGTGCCGCGATCGAGCAGCACGGAGGGACGCTCGCGCTGCACAGCCAGCGCGGCGAGGGCACGCTCGCCGAGATCGTGCTGCCCGACGCCGCTGCGCCCGCGAGGGCCGCATGAGCCGCGCGCGGATCCTGCTCGTCGACGACGAGCCGGGCGTCCTCTACATGCTGCGCGAGGTGCTCTCGGAGCGCGGCCACGACGTGGTCGCGGTGTCGTCGGGCGCCGCCGCGCTGGGGCACATCGATGCTGCGTCGCTGGTCGTCAGCGATCTCGCGATGCCGGGGATCGATGGTCTCGAGCTGCTCGCGCACGTGCACGAGCGGAGGCCCGAGCTGCCCTTCGTGCTGATCACCGCGCACGGCAACGAGCGCGTCGCGGTCAGCGCGATGAAGGCGGGCGCGCACGACTACCTCACGAAGCCGGTCGACATCGACGAGCTGCGGCTCGTGGTGGATCGCGCGCTCGAGCGCTCGCAGCTGCGCACCGAGGTGCGGCTGATGAAGGCCGAGCGCGCGCTCGGTCGCCGATTGATCGCGGAGAGCGCGGTGATGCGGCGCCTGCTCGAGTCGATCGAGCGCATCGCCGACAAGGACCTCACGGTGCTGGTGCGCGGCGAGACCGGCAGCGGCAAGGAGCTCGTCGCGTCGCTGGTGCACGCGCAGAGCCGCCGCGAGAGCGGACCGCTGGTGCGCTTCAACTGCGCGGCGCTGCCGGCCGAGCTCGCGGAGGCGGAGCTCTTCGGGCACGCCCGCGGCGCGTTCACCGGCGCGGTCGCGACGCGCCGCGGGTTCTTCGCGGAGGCGGATCGCGGGACGCTCGTGCTCGACGAGATCGGCGAGCTCCCGATGACGCTCCAGCCGAAGCTGCTGCGCGCCCTGCAGGACGGCGAGATCCAGCCGATCGGTGGGCGCATCGAGAGGGTCGACGTGCGTGTGGTCGCGAGCACGCATCGCGATCTCGCGGCCGAGGTGAAGGCGGGACGGTTCCGCGAGGATCTCTACTACCGGCTCGCGGTGGTGGAGCTCGTGGTGCCTCCGCTGCGCGAGCGCCGCGACGAGATCCCTGCGCTCGCGCGCGGCTTCGCCGAGCGATACGGCGAGCGCTTCGGGATGCCCGACGTCTCGCTGTCCCCGGAGCTGCTCGACGCGCTCTGCCGCGCGGAGTGGCCGGGCAACGTGCGCCAGCTCGAGAACACCATCGCGCGCATGGTCGCGCTCTCGGGCCCGCGGGTCGGGCTCGACGCGTTCTTGTCGCCGAGCGCGCCGGCGCCCGAGCCCGACGCCGAGCCGCCCGCCGAGGGAGAGAGCGACGCCGCGCCGCTGCCGCTGCGCGCGCAGGTCGAGGCGTTCGAGCGTGGATTGGTGGTGCGAGCGCTCGCCGACTGCAAAGGCAATCAGTCGCACGCCGCGCGCCGATTGGGCATCGGTCGCGCGACGTTGATCGACAAGATGAAGCGCTACGGGATCAAGTGACTAACGCGGGTAGGGGAACGAATCGACGCTTCCCCACACCGCCGTGTCCGGGTTGAGCAGATCGAATTCGCCCGACTCCGTGTCGCAGCGGATGACCCAGAACGAGTCCTCGTCGTAGCGCGTCGAGCCGAGCGTCACGTGCCAGCTGCCATATCGGCGCTGGTGGTTGAACCATCGATGCAGGTGGCCCGAGAGCGCGACGAGCACGTTCCCGTGGCGCCCGAGCACCGCGTGGATGTCGGCGAAATCGGCATCCTCGAGCTCGTCCTCCGCGAGGACGAGCGGGTGGTGGTGGAACATCACGAAGCTCGGCAGTCCCTCAGCGAGCTGCTCGTCGAGCCAGCGCAGCTGGGCCTCGCCGAAGCTCCCGTAGGTCGTGTCGTATCGCGCGCTCGCCGCGTCCCAGGTGTCGCCGAGCTGACTGTCGAGCACGATGAATCGGAATCCTCGGTGATCGACCGAGTAATACGAGCGCTCGAGCCCGAGCTTGTCGCGGAAGAGCTCGTGCACGAATTCGCGCGGCATCTCCGGGACGAAATAGTCGTGATTGCCGAGCGCGAGGTGCACCGGCATCTCGAACGTCTCGAGCACGCTCGCGACGATGTCGTGCGCCGTGAGGTTCGAGGGCTCGTAATAGAACATCGGATCGAGCGAGTTGTACTCGTGGATCACGTCGCCCAGGACGAACGCATGCGCGATCGGCATGTCGAGCGCGTGGATGCGATCCCGCGCGCCGACGAGGCGCTCGTTCGCGGCGAGGATCGACGTGGTGTCGAGCTCGCCGTTCTCCGGGCCGGTGTACCACTCGTCGATCACGTGAGGATCGGAGAGCAGGACGACCTGGAAACAGTTGTCGCGCGAGCAGTCGAGCGGCGGGAGCTCGACGCGCATGCGCAGCGGATCCGGCGGGCGCTGCGGGCCCGCGTCGGTGGCGGGTGTCGCGGCGTCGGGCGTGGGGGACGCGTCCGAGGAGCCGCAGGCCACGAGCGCGAGGGAAGAGAGCGAAAGGGTGAAGTGAAGCGCGAGGCGCATGGCGGCGCGACGGTAGCGAGCGGTTGCGCCCACAACCATCGCGCTGCGTGACAGTCGCGTGAGGAATCGACGACGCGCTCGGATCAGCGCTTCTTCGCAGCGGCCTTCTTGGTCGCGGCCTTCTTCACCGGAGCCTTCTTCGCGGCCGCTTTCTTCGCGACTGCCTTCTTCGGCGTCGGGAGCGTCGGAGTCGGCTTCGCGGGCGTGGTGGCGACTGCTCCGCTCGCGAGCGTCTTCACCAGCGTCTTGGGCGCGACCGCGCGATAGCTCTCGTCGAGCCAGTCGAGGAGCATCGGAATCGGCACGTCGTCGTCGACCCCGAACTTCGCGCTCACCCATCCGCTCTTCCCGAGCCCGTACCCGGTCGGCTGCGCGAAGGGGAGCATCAGCGCGACGTTGTTCGACTCGGGCAGCTTCATGCTCAACGAGAGCCCGGTCGCGTCGGTGAAGAGGAAGCAGAACGTCTTGTTCTTCACCTTGAAGGCCGCGTGATCCCACGGCCGATCCTCGTGGGTCCCGGGATAGGCGAGGGCCTTCGCGCGAATCGTCTCTTCGTGCGCCTTGATGTGCGCCGGCGGCTCGGTCGTCGGATGCATGCGCCGTCGAGTCTACCGCTCGCTCGCGAGCTTCGCGCGCACGTCCATGAGGATGCGACCGAGCATGTTCTTGCCGCTCCCGTCGCCGCCATCGCCCCAGTAGTCGTCGTTCTCGGTGTGCTCGACCAGCTTCGCGTCGCCGGTCGCGAGGAGCAGCGCGCGCAGCTCGTCGTGCTGCGAGAACTTCGCCTCGACCGCCTCGCGCATGATCGAGACCTTCACCGACTCCCAGTCACGCCGCAGCTTCCGACTCCGATCCCGTCCCAGCCGCGCCGCGATCATCGGCGTCTTCGCGCGCCGAACGGCGTCGCGGTCCTTCGCGTCGACGAGCTTCTGCGCCTGGAAGTAGTGCTCGCTCGTCGCCCAACGCTCGCCGCGCACGACGATGGGAAATGGCGCGAAGTTCGAGAATTCCCCGTACTCGTCGGTGACGCTGTAGAACCGAATCACGTTCGTCATCCGCACGAATGTGCCGCACGTCCAATTCGGCTCCAGTCGCGCGCCTTCGGCGCGCGCTGCCGGAACGCGCGGACGACCGAGAAAGCGCGAAGCGCGCCTCGGTCGTTCGCGCCCTCCTCAGCCCCACAAGCGCGAGATCCTCATGCGTGCCGAAGCCGTGCAGCAGGGCGCGGGGCATGGTCCCCGAGCGATCCCGCAGCGAGGGCCACACGACGCATCACCGAGCGTGCATGGTCCGCGACGCGTGCGTCGCACGCGACGCGGACACTCCGCTTCCCGACGTCTCACCGGCTCGTGATCGGCAGCTCGCGAGGACTAGCGAGGGGATCATGCCCCGCGCCCGCACCGAAGCGCCTCATGCCTTGATCTGCGAGTACTCCCCGGTCCGCCCCCGACTCGTATCCCCGAACCCCTCGCTCGCAGCGCCCACGGCGTTCAGCAGCGTCGTCAGCAGCGCGTTGTGCGGCGCGCCCTCGATCGCGCCGTAGTCACCGCCGCGCGAGCAGTCGACGACCTCGCCCTGCTTCAGATATCCGCCCGCCGACCCCGCGATCACGATCGGCAGGTTGTTGAAGTGGTGCGCCTTCCCGTCGGAGAGCTCGTTGATCCACATCACCGCGCTGTGATCGAGCACGGTCCCGTCGCCTTCTCCGAACTGATCCATCCAACCCAGCAGCTCGGCGAAGCGCGACGCGTACCAGCGATCGATGTCGCCGATCATCCGCTCGATGCCCGGAAGATCCGCGCCCGCCGCGTCGTCGCGACCGGTGCGGTGCGAGAGCTGGTGGTGCGTGAATTCGTGGTCGATCCCGTCCCACCGGAACGTCGGACCACCCGATCCGCGCGACCACTGGATCGTCGACACGCGATTCTGATCGCACACCATCGAGAGCACCGACAGGCGCATCAACATGCGCCCTGCCTCGCGGAACTCTCCGTCGCTGCCGACCTGGTCCGCGCTCATCCCGTCGTAGCGATCGACGCCGGTGATCCCGAGCGCGCCCGGCGTGCCCGCGTCGCAGAGCCCGGGCATCGACGTCTCGGTGTCGCGCACCAGCGCGAGCCACGCGTCGATCTTCGTCCGATCGTCGCTCGACATCGGCATCCGACGCAGCGTCTGCAGATCCTCGCGCACGAGATCCGCGACGCTCTGACGGCGACGCACGATGCGATCCTCGGCCTCGCCTCCGGGGATGATCCCCATCAGCGATCGATAGACGTTCCAGGGGTTGTTCTCCCCTGCATAAGGGGTATTCGCCGCTGAATAAGAGACGAAGTCCGTCGCACCGCCGCTCGCGGGATCGATGCGTCGTCCCACTTGGAGCACCAGCGGATCGACACCGCCCGGATTGATGCGCCGCGCTGCCTCGAAGTCGACCGAGTGACCGAGCGCGTAATTGCGCGAGTCGTCGCTCAGCCCGACCGCGGTGAGCTTGCAGCTCATGCCCTTGCGGTGATCGCACCCCGCGATCCCGTCGAGCCCGAACCCTCGCGGCGACATGTGGATCCCCCGCGGAACGAGCAGCTTCGAGCGGAACGACGCCAGCGGCTCGACACCGCGCCCGACGAACGACGCGTCGGTGAGCGCCCCGCGATCGTTCGCGGGGAAGAAGTCGCTCATGTTCACGCCGTTCGGCTGGAAGAAGATCACGAGCCGCTTGATGGGCTCGCTCGGCTGCGCGAAGAGGCTCGGCACCGAGCTCAGGATCGGCAGCGCCACGGCAGCCCCGCCGAGGCCGCGGAGGAAGGTGCGTCGCTTCACGGCGTCGTCTCCGTACCGACCGCGCGATTGCGGAACGCGTCGGTCTGCGTGAGGTCCACGAGCAGATCGAGGATCGAATATCCGTCTTCGCCGAGGCGCGTGCCGAGCTGCTCGATGGTGCAGCGGTCGCTCGCGACCTGGCGCGCATACGCGTACTCGACCCAGTGGCGCGCATAACAGCGCTGCGCGGTCGGCGAATTCGCGATCGCCGTCGAGAGATCGGCTGCGCCACCGAACGACGTCTCTTCGCGCCCACCGAGCATCGCAGTGCCGGTCGAGTCGACCGCTTCGCCGTTGTCGAGATCGCGATACGCACCCAGCGCATCGAAGTGCTCGAACGCGAACCCCACCGGATTGATGAACTGGTGATGACAGCTCGCGCACGCCTCGGACGAGGTCTGTTGTGTGACGCGCTCTCTCGTCGTGACGAGATCGGGGCTCGGCGCGGGCAGCGGCGTCATCTCCGCGCCGGGCGGCGGCGAGCCGAGCTCGAGGCAGAGCACTTCTTCCTGCAGGTATGCGCCGCGCAGGATCGGCGACGTGCGGTCGTACATCGCGTGCGACGCGAGGAACCCGAGGCGGGTGAAGATGCCCGCGCGCTCCGCCGCATCGAGCGTCACCGGCTCGAGCGCCTCGCCGTAGCCCGAGGGATCGAGCCCGTAGAGCGGCGCGAGATCGGCGTTCACGAACGCGGTGGGCTCGGTGATCAGCGTGCCGAAGCCGCCCTCGCGCTCGAACACGACGTGCTCGACGAAGCGCAGCGTCTCGTCGCGGAAGAGCGGCACCATGTCCTCGCGGAACCCGGGATAGCGCGCGGGATCGCGCACGATCTCGCTCCATCGCGCGGCGTGGCTGCCCTCCATGCCGAGCCAGCGGCGATGGAACGACTCGACCATGCGGTGCGCGCGCGGGTCCTGGAGCATGCGCTCGGCCTGCGCGCGGATGTCGTCGGTGCTCGAGAGCCGCCCCGCGTCCGCCGCGTCGAGCAGCACGTCGTCGGGCATGCTGCTCCACAGCATGTACGAGAGGCGCGTCGCGACGTCGTGATCCTCGAGCGCGATGCGCGCGCCGTCGCGATCGGTGCTGCGCTCCGCGCGCAGCAGGAAGCTCGGCGACTGCAGGAACGCCTCGACGAGGAGCTGCACGCCCTCTTCGAACGTGCCGGTCTCGGTGAGATCGGCGCGCAGTCGGAAGAGCTCGTCGAAGCGCGCGATCTCGTCGGTCGAGAGCGGACGGCGGAACGCGCGACGACCGAACGCGACGACGAAGTCGTGCGCGCACGCCGCGCCGTCGCCGCTCGGCGTGCACGGCAGGAGCGCCGCGAGCGCGCCGGGACGCGCCGCGATCTCGGTCGCGACGGTCTCCGCGGCGACGCGATAGCCGTCCCACAGACGCGCATCGATCGGGCCGGTGGTGTCGGGCGGCAGCATCTCGGACGGTGCGAGGTCCGGTGCGCGCAGCAGGTCGGCGACCGAGTTGTCGTACTGGTCGTGCGTGAGCCGCGGGATGCGGCTGGTCTCGGGGAGATCGTCGCAGCTCGAGGGTCCCCGCGTGCGTGGGCCGCCCAGCGGACCGCTCGGGTTGTCGGCGAGCGTGCCGGTGCAGCCTCCGCCGAGCACGGCCGCGAGCGCGAGCACCGCGAGCGTGGCTCTGGCTCTCATGGCGAGGTCGGTACCTCGAGCCCTTGCGAACGGCTCATGCGTGTCCCTCCGACGCCGCTCGTCGCACCCCGCGAGCGGAACGTGGGGCGCCCTCGAGCAGCGCTCGTGCCACCGGCGCAGCGCGCGGATTCGCCCTGTTTTTCTGGGGAGATCGGGGAGGGTGGCAGGGTGTTGCCGGCCCCTCGTGGGGCCCGAGGCCCCCGCGCGAGCCTCAGGTCGTGACCGCGTCGCGACGACGCGCGGGCTGGCTCGCGCGCTCGCGATCGATCCAGCGCACGAGCGGCGTCGCGGTCACGCCGTGGAGCACGATGCTGGTCGCGACGCAGGTGATCGCGAGGTCCGCGAGGCGCGCGGCCGGTCCCTCGAGCGCACCCTCGCTCGCGGCCCACGCGACGTAGTAGAGCGTTCCCGCGCCGCGGATCCCGAGCCATCCCGCGATGGCCTTCTCGCGCGCGTCGAACGGGCTCGGCGCGAGCGTGACGAGCGCACCGATCGGTCGCGCCACGAGGAAGAGCACCGTCGAGAGCACGAAGCCCGCGGGATCGAACGAGCGCGCGAGCATCGCGCCGGCGCACACGACGACGGCGATCTCGCCGACGCGCTCGAGCGTGCCCGCGAGGCGGCTCGTGTCGTGGAGCACGGTTGCAGCTGCAACCGTGGGATGACGGCGCGCTTCGTCGCTCACCGCGGGCTGCATCAGCGCGTCGGCGGGCGCGCCCTCGTCGAGCTCGAGCCGGGGCGTGACGTGCTCGCCGGGGAGCCCGGCGCGTGCGACCACGCGCATCTCCGCGCGACGCAGCGCGACGCCGGTCGCGAACACCGCGAGGAAGCCCCACCCGCGCATCGTCTCCGCAGCGACGTACGAGAGCGCGACCACACCGATCGCGAGCAGCTCGTCGATGCCCTCGGTGCGACCGGCGCGCGCACGCGCGACGAACGCGACGCGGCCGATCGTCCAGCCGATCGCGGTGCCGATCACGAGCCCCGCGGGCACGGCCCAGACGACGCGCTCGAGCGCCCACGTCGAGAGCGTCGTCGCATCGATCGGGGCTGCGCTCGTCACCGCGAGCACACCGAGCGCGACCAACGGGAACGCGGTCCCGTCGTTGAGCCCGGCCTCGACGGTGAGCGCGGCGCGCAGCGCGTTCTCGTCGCGCGGCGAGCGCAGCGCGACCTCGCTCGCGAGCACGGGATCGGTCGGCGCCATCACCGCGCCGAGCAGCAGCGCCTCGTCCCACGCGAGCCCGAGCGCGAGGTGCGCGCCGATCGCGACGACCGCGGCAGTGACGACGAGACCGGGCCCCGCGAGCATCACCGCCGCACGCAGCCCAGGCGCCCGCCACGGCGCGCGCACCTTGAGCCCGCTCGCGAAGAGCGATGCGAGCACCGCGACCTCGGTGAGGCGCAGGAGCCACGGATCATCGATGCGTGGCGCCATCGCACGCAGGCCGAGCGGGCCGAGCGCCACACCGAGGCCGAGATAGAAGATCGCGACGGTGACCGGGCGATCGCGCAGCGCCGCGGCGCCGAGCGCGACCAACACCAGGAGCGCGCCGACGATCGCGACGGCCGCCGTGAGCTCGATCGACAACCAAGCGAGAGGAGCACGCGGCGGGCCAAGCCCGTCGCGCGCTTCGATCTCACTGCATCGGAACGAGCACCTCGCGACCGACGCCGCCCTCGACGACGTCCTCGACGTGCCAGCGCATCGGGATCGTCTCGTTGCCGAGCCAGAGGCGCACCTGATCGTCGAAGTGCTCGCTCTGCGTGATGCCCGACTGCCCGCCGGGGATCACGTTCCAGCCCTCGACGCCCTGCTCGCCGCCGAGCGCGATCACCATGCGGAACACCGGTCCGCTGCCGTGCGTGAAGCGCTCGCCCGAGAGCCCCGGGTTCGCCGCGTCGACGTCGAATTGATCGCCGGGCCGCGGGAAGAACGTGAGCCCCGCGCGCGGATCGCCCTCGCCGATCCCGTCCGCGAGATCGATGCGCTCGGGCGTGATCGAGAAGTTGTCGACGAAGACCGAGAACATCGGATCGTCGCCGAGGAAGTCGGCGAGCAGCGACTCGAAGCGCACGCCGTGGCGCAGCCCCCAGATCCAATCGTCCGGATCGTCCGATCCGAACCCACCCTCGCCCGGCGCGCTCGGCTCGCTGCGCAGGAACACGAGCGCGTCGCGCAGCGCTCGGACCACGATCTCGTGGCTCGTCTCGGTCTCGGTCGTCGCCACGTCGTCGAAGAACACCGACTCCTCGCGCGTCGGCTCGTAGCTGCCGAGCGACTCGGGATTGCCCGGCCCGCGGCCGCGCACGAGCAGCAACATCGTCTGCATGCGGTAGGTGTCGCCGGTCACCGCGGGCGAGAGCCCGCCGGGGATGCCCTCGTCGTCGAGCGTCCCGCGCACGAAGCGCGGGAACCACGTGCCGAAGATCGTCGTCGCGATCGCGTGCGCGCGATCCTCCGCGGCAGGCGTCGAGTAGAACGTCTCGACGCCCGAGGGAGTCGGATAGTCCGCGTCGCGCCACGCGCGCAGTCGTCCTTCGACGTCCTCGAACGCTGCCTGCTCGGCGCGCCACATCGCCGCGACGCGCGCATCGCTCGTCCCCTCGGCCGGCGTGCCCGCTGCGGTCGTGCGCGCGCGCTCGAGCTCCTCGAGGAAGAGCGGCACCCACTCCTCGCCGAGGTTCGAGCGGTGATCGCCCTGGATGTCCTGCATCTCCGCGATCGTCGCGCGCTCCGCCGCGATCGCCTGCTCGAGCCGCTGCGCGATGCGCGACGCGCGATAGCCCTCGATCCACGGCCCACCGATGTAGTGCGGATCGTCGAAGAGGTCTCCGTCGGTCGCGATCGCGCCGGGATCGTTGTTCGCGTGCTGCACGTAGCCGCGCGCGGGCGAGAGCGCCTGGGGCCACTCGTCGAAGGGCACCGCGCACCCATCGGGATCCGTCGCCGCCGCGGCCTCGTCGACGCGACCCTCCGCGGTGAGCGGGATCGACCAGCCGCCGTACTGCGTGCCGTCGATCAGCCGCCGCGGATCGGCGCCCTCGATCCACCGGTTCGTGGTGCCATCGCGCGGCAGGTACGAGCGACACGGCACCGCGTGGTACGCGCTGTAGAGCACGTCGCCCGCCGTGTCCGACGCCATCATCGATCCGCCGTAGCCGATGAAGTGGCGCATCGCCTGGCGATAGTCCTCGACGTTCTCCGCGAGCCCGAAGAGCCGGAACGCGCGCAGCAGCACGCCTCCGTCGAAGGGCCCGTAGTCGAAGCTGACCGCGCTCACGACGCCGTCGCCGTCGACGTCGCCGGGCACGATCCACTCGCCCATCATGTTCACCGCGCTCGCGGGGCGCTCCGCTCCGTCCTCGACCGTCTCGCCCTCGATCGACGTGATCCACCGTCCGTCGAACGTCGTGAAGCGCGCGATCGTTTCGGTGCGACCCACGCTGTCGAGCGCGGGCACGTCGGCGATCTCGTACTCCTCGTCGACGCGCGCGAGCGCGCGCTCCTCGCCCTGGAAGCGCGCACCGCGCGGCAGCCCGTCCTCGCCGAGCACGATCTCCTCGCGGTACCAGTCCGTCACGTCCGCGAAGTACGCGGTCTGGCTCCACGCGACGTGCCCGTTCGTGCCCACGCCGATCGTCGGCAGGCCCGGGATCGTCGCGCCGAGCAGGCGCGTGTCGTCCGCGCCCTCCGAGAGGAACGCGGTGTCGATCCCGACCTGCCAGAAGAGCGCAGGCACGCTGAGCTGCAGGTGTCCGTCGCCCGAGAGCAGCGAGCGACCATCGGGCGTCGAGCTGCCCGCGACCGCCCACACGTTCGAGCCGTAGCCCTCGCCCGGCGTGCGCGGCATGCGCGCGACGATGCGCTCGAGGTGCTCCGTCAATCGATCCATCACCGCGGTCTCGACGCTCGCGTGGTGACGCGCGCGACCACGACGTCGCGTCACGCGCGCGCTCTTCGACGCCGTCTCGAGGCCCCATCCCGACGCCGACGACGTGTCGCGCGGCGGCGCGTAGCGCTCCATCACGTCCTGCCGAACGCCCGCGAGGCGCAGCGCGCGATCGGGCATGCCCTCGAAGAGCGTGTCGACCCGCGCGTGATCACGATCGCGCCCCACGTCGCCGGTCTCGAAGCTCGTCGAGTAGAGCACCGTCACGCCGCACGCGATCACGTCGCGCCGATCCCACTCGTGCAGCAGCGACCACGGCCGCGTGCCCGCGCCGAGCAGCGCCGCGCCGAGGCGGACCTCCGAGGGCAGCGGCACATCGCCGTTGCTCGCCGCCGCGACGTACGCGTTGATGCCCGCGGCGAATGCGTCGACCTCGCGCGCCTCGTCGTCGGTGAGCGCGTTCGTCTGCAGATCGGTGACGAACGCGCCGCCCTTCATGCGCTCTTCGATGTCGGTCGCGAGCGCGGCGTCCCCGAGCAGCTCGGAGAGGCGCCCCTGCGACAAGCGCCGCGTGAGGTCCATCTGGAAGAAGCGATCGCGCGCCATCACGAACCCGAGCGCGCAGAACGCGTCCTCGCGCGACGCCGCGTAGATGTGCGGGACGTTCATCTCGGTGCGGACGATCTGCGCTTCCTCGGAGAGACACGGGATCGTGAAGCGCTCGGTCTCGGGCACCGAGTGCAGGATCGTCTGCGGCCCCGCATCGCTGCCCGCATCGACGGGCGCTGGATCGTCCTCGCACGAGCAACCCATCACGAAGGACGCGAACAGCGAGACGCACACAGCCACACGACGCATGCGGCGAGAGTAAACGAATTGGGCGATCGGCTCGCCCACGTCGGTCGTTTCCGTCCGCGCGCGACGCGCGCTGCCGTGCGCGCCCGCCATGAGCGAGCACTCCTGTCGGGAGATCCGGTACGTTCCGCGCCGTGCCCAGAGCGATCATCGAAGCGAGCTCCGAGATCGACGCCCCGCCCGAGCGCGTGTGGTCGATCCTCGTCGACCTGACGAGCTACGCGGAGTGGAACCCGTTCACACCGCGCATCGACGCGAGCCTGCGCGTCGGCGAGCCCGTGGTGCTCCACGTCGCGATGACACCCGGCCGGCCGCGGCTGGTGCAGCACGAGGTGTGCACCGCGAACGACGCGAGCAAGCACGAGCTCGGCTGGGGCACGACGATGCTCGCGCGCTTCGTGCTCCACGCGAATCGCGTGCAGCGCCTCGAGCCGCTGCCCGGCGGCCGCACGCGCTACTACACCGCCGACGAGTTCGAGGGCCTGCTCGTGCCCGTGGTGATGTGGCTCTATCGCAGCGACATCCAGCGCGGCTTCGACGGCGTCGCGCGCGCGCTGAAGGCGTACGCCGAGCGCGCTTGACGCGCGCGCCCGAAGCCGCGCCCACTCTCACGCATGGAAGCGCTGGCGTCGGTTCCGTGGTGGGGGTTCTGCATCGCCGCGTTCGCGTTCGTCGTGACGATCGTGGGCGTGGTGGTGTGGCAGGTGATCCAGTCGCGCCTCGAGAAGCAGGAAGAGGCTCAGTTCGCGTCGGGGAAGGGGCTCGCACCGCCCACGCATCCCGAGCCGCTGCACGCGTGGACGACGATGGCGTGCGGCGTGTGCGACGGCGGCGCGTCGTGGATGAACGAGAGCGCGCAGGCCGGGCAGAACATGCTGGTCGGCTCGTGGGGCGTGTCGAGCGCGGTGCTGCTCGATCACCGTCTCTCCGAGCTCGCCGCACAGCAGCGCGACGCGTGGAGCCTGGTGCGCGCGCTGCGCATGGTCCTCGCCGCGCGCGCCGCGGGCTACCTCGATCCCGGCGGATGCTGGAACCGCGCGCGACCGATCGCGCAGGAGCTGCAGCACCGCTACCCGTCGTTCGACGCGATCGCGCACGACTACCTGCGCGGCCTGCGCGCCTGGATGCAGGTCCCGCCCGACGGCAGCGCGGACAACCCCGAGGTGCAGCGCTGCGCGGGCAACGTCGCGCGCCTGGCCGCCGCCTCGTGGAACGGCGTCCCCTACCGCGCACCCCTCTGAGCCGGGAAAGGAAGGCTGCTACGGAATTCGTAGCGCTACGGATTCCGTAGCGGTGCTCCGACGTGGCCTTCCCCTCCTGAGAATCTCTCTCTCCCGACCACCGATTGATCCCACGCCGGGATCTCCCGTAGCCTTTTCCACCGCAGCGACAACCGTCGTGTTCCAGGTCGGCGACGTCATCGGGAGCTACACGATCCTCGCCCACCTCCGGACGGGCGGGATGGCATCGCTCTATCTCGCGCGCCGTACCGGAGCCGCGGGCTTCGCGCGCTTGGTCGCCATCAAGGTGGTGCACCCACGCCTGTCCGAGGACTCCGGACTCATCCGGATGTTCGTCGACGAGGCGAAGCTCACCGCGCGCATCGAGCACCCGAACGTGGTGCACGTCGAGGAGCTCGGCGAGAGCGAGGGCACCTACTACCTCGTGATGGAGTACGTGCACGGCTGCTCGCTCGCGCAGCTGATGCGCTCGCTCGGTCGATCGAAGCGGCGCCTCTCGCCGCTGGTCGCCGTCGCGATCTGCGCGCGCGTCGCCGAGGGCCTGCACGCCGCGCACGAGACGACCGGTGACGACGGCCAGCTGCTCAACATCGTGCACCGCGACGTGAGCCCGCAGAACATCCTGCTCTCGCATCGCGGCCACGTGAAGCTGATCGACTTCGGCATCGCGAAGGCGAAGCTCGATCGCGGCGAGACCAACACGAAGTCGCTCAAGGGCAAGGTGCGCTACATGGCGCCCGAGCAGGCGACGACGGGCCGGGTCGATCGACGCACCGATCTCTACGCGCTCGGCATCGTGCTCTGGGAGCTGCTCACGATGCGGCGCCTGTTCTCGGGCCGCACCGAGTTCGAGATCCTGATGCAGGTGCGCAAGCCGCGCGTGGTGCCGCCGAGCCGCTACGCGACGGAGATCCCGGCCGAGCTCGACGCGGTCGTGATGCGCGCGCTCTCGACGAGCCCCGACGAGCGCTTCGCGAACGCGAAGGAGCTTCGGCGCCAGCTGGTGCGCGCGCTGCCGCGCGCCGCGGGCATCGACAGCGCGCACCTCGCGGACCTGCTGGTGAACGTCGTCGGCGACGCGCTCGATCAGGAGCGACACGAGCTGCCGCAGGACGTCTCTCGCGTGCTGCGCGCCGAGCAGCAGCGCGTGGTCGGCCTCGAGAAGCAGGAGCGCGAGAAGAGCGCGGAGCAGCCGCTCGACGAGCCCGCGGTCGCCGCGGCGAACGGCGTCGTCGACGCGTACACGCTGCACTCGGGCGAGCTGCAGTACGAGGACGAGTCGCCCTCCGACGGTCGCGACATCGACGACGACACCGAGGACAGCGGCGAGGCCGCGCCCACCGAGCGCGCGCAGCGCCCGCCGGCCGAGGCGTTCGCACCGCGCACCGCGATCCCCATCCAGACGCCGGATCCCTCGCGGCGTCCGATCGTCGCACCCCAGGTCACGACGGCGCCCGAGGACGACGACGAGGACGACAGCCCGACCGACGTCTCCGACGAGGCGCCGGTGATCAAGTCGCCGCTGCCGCCGCCGCTGGTCACGCCCGCGGCGGTGATCGCGCGTCCACCGATCGATCCCGCGAACGATCCCTTCCGCTCTCCGGATCCGATCACGCCCGAGCCGCGCCCGCAGGATCGCAGCCTGCTCGGCTACGGCGTCGCGCTCGGCGCGTCGATGGCGATCGGTGTCGCGCTCGCGCTCTGGGCACCGAGCTGCGAGCGCGAGGCCGCGACCGCGGTGCCGACCTCACCGACGCCCGAGACGCTGCCGGTCGCTGCGCCGGCGGCGCTCGATCCCGCGCTCGCCGCGCCGCCGCCCGCGCCGGTGGTAGTGACGCCGAGCGAGCCCTCGCAGGAGCGCCCCGTCGTCGCTCCGCGCCCGCGCACCGCGACCACGATCACGCCGCCGCGACCGCGCGACGAAGCGATCACGCCGCCGCCCGTCGAGCCCCCGCCGCCGCGCGAGACGACGATCGTCGGTGGCGTCCCGATCGCGCGCGACCTGCAGTGATCAGCGCACCCGGATCGTGCCGGGCTCGAGGTTGCCGACGAAGGGCTCCTCGTCCTCGTCGCTGACCGCGACCGCGACGCCGATGCCCACCGCGCCCGCCGCGACGATGCCCACGATCGTCCAGAAGATCGGCGACTCGAACCACTCCTCGCGCCGGCGCGTCGGGATCTGCAGCGGCGGGAGCTCGGTCTCCGACTCCACGCCGCGGTGCGCGTCGTCGCTCACCCGCAGATCGAGCCGCAGTCGCTCGCCCTCGTAGAGCCGGAAGTCCTCGCGCAGCACCTCGACGCCGCCGCGCGTGACCATCACCGCGTGGCGCCCGGGATCGATCCGGAGCTCGTCTCGATCGTCGGCGCTCGGCAGGGTGCCCTCGTCGAGCTGCACGACGTCGCCCTCGACCAAGGTGCCGTGGAAGTCGACCACCAGCCGCGGCACGCGCGGCTCGAGCATCGCGCGCGCATCCCGCGCTGCCTCGCGCAGTGCGTCGCTCGCGCCGCCCTCGCCCGACTCGACGCGCGCATACGCCTCGACGGCCGCGACGAGCCGGCCCGTCTGCGCCCGCGCGCCCGCGAGGTTGAGCAGCACCTGCGGCCGCGGCAGCAGCGCGTACGTCTCCTCGAAGAGCGCGCGAGCGTCCTCCCATCGCCCCGCGTCCGCCGCGTCGACGCCGCGCCGGAAGAGCTCCCGCGCGCGCGTCGTGTCGTCGGCCGGTGGCTGCGCGTGCACCGGGGCCGTCACGATCGCGCAGGCGATCGTCGCGAGGAGCGCCACGGTGCAGCGAGTCGTCGCGCGGATGACGACGAGCTTACCAGCCCGCGCGGGTCGCGATCATCCGCCCCCGACGGCGATGCGGTGCTCCACCATCAGACATCGGTCCTGCACCACGCGGATGCCCGCGCGCGCCAGCGCCTCCGCGACCTGATCGTTCCGGATCCCGCTCTGGAGCCACACGCACTTCGGCGTCGCGGCGAGCAGGTCGTCGAGGTGCCCCGGCACGTCCTCGCTGCGGCGGAAGACGTCGACGATGTCGATCGGGCCCGGCACGTCGACCACGCGTCGCACCACCGGGACTCCGAGGATCTCCGTCACGTCCGGGTAGTACACCGGCACCGGGACGACCTCGACGCCCGCTCGTTGGAGCGCCGCCGCGACGTAGAACGCGGGCTGTCCCGACTGCTTCTCGGTCTTGATGCCCAGCACCGCGATGCGCTTCGCGGCGCGCGCGATCGTGCGGACCTCGTCCGTGGACTCGACCAGGTTCGCTCGCCAGTCGTCGTGCATGTCCCCACTCTGGTCCCCGGGCACAACGTTGCACAGCGTCGGGCGGACTTGGTCCGACGGGTTCACGGTCGGGCGGCCACTGCATCGTGAATTGCACGAGGGCAGGGGTGTTTCCGAAACGGCATCTCTCGTGCACTCTGGAAACGCGACGACTACGTGCCGACTCTCCACGTCGGCGCGAACGCGACCCTCGGGGGCGCCGCAGCGGAGGAGTCGAGGCAATGCGAAAGCTCGGTTGGTGGACGGCGGGCGGGTTGGCGACACTGCTGGCGGGCTGCCCTGGCCCAGGACCGGGGGGCGATCCCCCGCCGGTGGATCCGCCGATCGACGGCGGTGGACCCGTGACCAGCGCGCTCTTCATGGATCCTCGCGTCGAGGATCGCGCGCCCCAGTTGCTCGCCGACACGCCTCCGCCGATCAGCGGCGGCACGCTGCACGTCCTCCGCAGCGCGCGCATCGCCGTCGTCGCGGACCCCGATCGCGACCGCATCCTCGTCGTCGATCTCACCGCGCGCCAGATCCTCGGCCAGACCGAGCACCTGCCCCCGGGCGCCGAGCCCTCGCGCATCACCGAGGACGCGGAAGGTCGCGTCCACGTCGTCCTGCGCGGCACCGGCGAGATCTACTCGTTCGATCCCGAGCGCGTCGACGAGGGCACCCGCCGCCAGGTCTGCGCGATGCCGCGCGGCCTCGCGTACGACGGCGTGAACGATCAGCTCCACGTCGCGTGCCGCGGCGGTGAGCTCGTGACGCTCCCGCCCGAGGGCGGCGCGGCGATCCGCACCGTGCAGCTCGATCAGGATCTGCGCGACGTCGTGGTGCACGGCGATCGCCTCTTCGTGTCGCGCTTCCGCACCGCGGAGCTGCTCGAGGTCGACGCGGCGGGCGCGCTCGCCGGCACGCCGCTGCGCCCTTGGGCGTCGAGCGCGTTCGGTGGGGGCCTGGTCGAGCCGGGCTTCATGGATCGCCCGGCGCCGGGCGTGGATGGTGAGGCGCGCTTCGAGCCCGCGGTCGCGTGGCGCACGATCAGCGCGCCCGCGCAGAGCGCGCCGGATGGCGCCGCCGAGCCCGACGACATCGCGATGGTCCACCAGCGCGCGAGCGGCCAGGAAGTGCAGCCCGTGCCCGGTGGCTACGGCGGCGGCGGCGGGTGCGAGTCGAGCATCGTCCACTCGAGCGTGACCTTCTTCGATCCCGAGACCGGCAACGTCACCCAGGGCCCCGACCTCGCGCGCGCGACGCTCCCCGTCGACATCGCGATGTCGCCGCGGTTCAGCGATGGCGCCGAGTACATCGCGGTGATCGCGGCGGGCAACGAGTCGGGTGAGTCCGTCTTCCTCTACCAGCGCACGAGCCTCGAGTTCACGGCGCCCGGTCAGTGCATGTTCCCCGAGGCGCGCACCGAGTCGGTCGTGAACGCGACCTCGGCGGCGTGGACCGACGACGGCACGCTCGTCGTCCTCTCGCGCGACGCGATCGACGGCAGCGGCGCGGAGCTCGCGCTGATCTCGCCGCGCGACGGGCGCACCCAGCGCATCCCGCTCGGCGGCGTGGAGAGCTACGACACCGGTCACGCGGTGTTCCACGCGAACTCGGGCGGCCACATCGCGTGCGCGTCGTGTCACCCCGAGGGCCAGGAGGACGGCCGCGTCTGGACGTTCGGCAGCATCGGCCCGCGCCGCACGCCCGCGATGCACGGTGACCTCCGCGGCACCGAGCCGTTCCACTGGGACGGCGACATGAACGACCTGAACCACCTCACGCACGAGGTCTTCACCGGCCGCATGCAGGGCCCCGCGCTCCGCACGCAGCAGGTCGACGCGCTCGGGCACTGGCTCGACGAGCTGCCCCGCCCGGTGAACGCGATTCCGACGGACGTCGCGGCGGTGGAGCGCGGTCGTGAGCTCTTCTACGGCGCGGCGCAGTGCGGGACCTGCCACTCGGGCGCGCTGCTCACGAACAACGCGACGGTCGACGTCGGCACCGGCGGCGCGTTCCAGGTCCCCTCGCTCGTCGGTGTGCAGTACCGGACGCCGGTGATGCACTCGGGCTGCGCGGTGACGCTGACCGGTCGCTTCGACGTGACCTGCGGCGGTGGTGATCGCCACGGCCGCACCAGCGACCTGAGCGAAACGCAGATCGCCGACATGGTCGCGTACATGCGCACCCTCTGATCTCGACGACATCACGGAGAAGGCCTCGGTCCTCACGGACCGGGGCCTTCGTCGTTCCGTCGTCAGCGCTTGAGGCGCGCGGCGACGCGCTTCTCCGCGCCTTCCCAGCCCGCGTCGATCGGCTCGCCCGGCGCGTCGACATCGATCAGCACCGGCGCGTGATCGGACGGCGTGGGCTTGCCCTTGCGCGCCTCGCGATCGATCTCGCTCGCGACGAGCCGCGCCATCACCGGCGCGCTCGCGAGCACGAGGTCGATGCGCATCCCGAAGTTCTTGTGGAACATGCCCGCGCGATAGTCCCACCACGAGTAACGACCGCTCTCGGGGTGCTTCGCGCGGTACGCGTCCTCGAGCCCCCACGCGCGCAGCCGCGCGATCGCCTCGCGCTCGGGCGCCGAGACGTGCGTCCCGCCGTGGCACGCCGCGGGATCCCACACGTCGACGTCCTCGGGCGCGACGTTGTAGTCGCCGGCGACGACGAGCGGCGCGCTCGGATCGTTGCGCTCGCGGAGCCACTGCTCGAGCCGCGCGAGCCACACGAGCTTCGCGTCGTAGAACGGCGAGCCGAGCGAGCGTCCGTTCGGCGCGTAGAGCGAGACCACGCGCACGCCTCCGCACGTCGCCGCGATCATGCGCGCCTCGGCGAGCGGCTCGTCGTCGCCGGCATCGCTCGTCTTCGCGGGGCGCAGCGGCTCGCCGAAGTTCGTGACCACGTCCTCGAGCCCGATGCGGCTCGCGATCGCGACGCCGTTCCAGCGTCCTTCGCCGTGGTGCGCGACCTCGTAGCCGCGCGCGCGGAACGCGTCGTGCGGCATCGCGTCGTCGCTCAGCTTCGTCTCCTGCATCAGGAGCACGTCGGGCTTCGCACGCTCGAGCCACCACTCGACCTTCTCGAGCCGCGCGTTGAGCGAGTTCACGTTCCAGGTCGCGATGCGCATCGGCGTGGACCCTACCATCGCCGACTCGCGCGACCACCGCTCACGCACACTCGCGCGCCCACGGGCCGCCCATGCGCGAGATCGACGCGAAATCCGCGAAATCTCGCGATCACGCGCACGAACGTTCGGGCACACGCGCTGCAGTGCGCCCTCGCGCGCCGCGATTCGCGCGCGCAGGAGGACACTCGCTTGTCGCGTTCATTCTCGGTTCCCACGCTCGCGCTCGCTGCGGGCCTCACGAGCCTGGTCGTCGGTTGTGTCTCCGACGTCGATCGTCGCGCGCAGGAAGGCATCGACGCGCTCGATCGATGCGACGTGCGTGGCGCGCACGAAGCGTTCGAGGACGCGCACGAGATGGACGAGACGCGCGGTGACATCGCGCTCGCGTACGCGCTCACCGACCTCGCGACGCTCGTCGAAGATCCCGCGATCACCGCGCTCGCACCGCGCCTCGGCTTCGATCGCGAGATCGACACCGCGCTGCTCTGGGGCCCGGACGGTCTGCTCGATCGGCTCGGTCGCGACGAGAGCTGCGAGTCGATCGAGGCGTGGAACGAAGAGAGCTTCCCGCACCCCGCAGTGCGCGATCCCGAGATCGCGTTCTGGGGCACCGTCGATCCGCGCCTCACGATCGGTGAGGTGCGCGACGCGCTCGTGGCGATCTCGCCCCGCCTCGAGCGCGTGTCGCTCGCGCTCCAGCGCGCGGCCGATCACGTGCAGGACGGCGGCGTGACGATCGAGGGTGGCTGCGGGCTCGCGACCACGCCGACGCGGGTACAGAGCCCCGAGCTCCTCGCGCTCGCAGCCGGGCTCGAGGCCGTGCGCGCGACCGCACGCGCGGCCCAGGGCTACGACGGCTCGATCCCCGTCGTCATGATCTTCCGCGGGGCGACCGCCGACGGCCGCGGGGCGTGGATCGATGCGATGAACGCGGGCTTCCTGCGCCCCGTCGACGACGCCGCGATCGCCGACTCGCGCGCGATGTTCCGCGTCAGCGCGCAGCTCGTGCGGCGCGCCGTCCCCGCGGCGAGCGCGGTGCGCTTGGCGCCGCCTGCGAGCGACGCGATCTTCGACTGGAACCGCATCCCCGTGCGCGTGCTCGACGACGTCTATGCGTTCGCGGTCGCGATCGACGAGGCGCTCGAGGTCGACGGTGCGCACACGATCCCGAGGCTCTCTCCCGAGCTCGACATCGATCTCGGCTCGTTCTTCCGCGATCCCTTCGACGGCACCGCGGGCGGCCCGCTCTGGTCGATCCAGCGCGACGAGGAGCTCGGCGACGAGTGGATCCAGCTCGACGGTGCCGTGCTCGAGTCGCTGCTCGCCGATCGCTTCTCCACGAACCCGTGGGCCGCGGATGCGCCGAGCTACGAGTGGGAGATCGACTGGAGCGACATCGAGCGCGGGACCTGGGAGTCGGTGTTCGATCCCGGCGCGCGCTGGACGAACGGCTACGCCTGCGCGGAGTGAGAGACGGTCCAAAATCGGCTCGCCCGCGCAGGGCCCTGCGCGAGCGAGCACTCCGGCTGGACCGAGAGCAGTCAGCGCGTGGGGCGCTGCCGGCTCGCGAACCACGCGCGCATCACGCGCATGCGCGCGCGCTGATCGGGCGGCGCGTGGCGGCGACAGCTCGCCAGCTCCGCCGAGCCCTCGGGCGCGCCCCATCGCAGCTCTGCGCAGTCGTTGGGGTTCCACGCGACCTCGATGCCGTCCTCGCGCGTGACGAGCTCCGCGAGCGTCAGCGCCTGCGTCGCGCCGTCGCTGCGCGTGTACGAGAAGCTCCGCCGCTCGAGCTCGCTGCGCATGCGCGCACGCGCGCTCTCCACCGCGGCATCGAGCTCCGCGCCCTCGCGCAGCCCCCAACGCGAAGGATCGCGGCGCAGCGCATCGGGGAACCCGACGACGGTGTCGATCGCGACGAGCAGGCGCATGTCGCGCGAAGGAGTGCTGAAGTCCTCCCAGGGCCCTTCGGTGAGGAAGATGTCGGTGCCCTCGGGCATCGGGATGATCGTGCTCGGGTGCGTCTGCCTCCACTCCTCGAGCACCTCGACGCTGACGATGCGCCTCCGCACCGACTCCTCGAGCGCGTCGATCAGCGCGAGCTGCATCGCGTCGGGATCGAGCGCGCGCGGGTTGATGATCGCCTCCATGCGCCCGTAGAAGTCGTCGACGCTGCCGGCGTACTGCTGATCGCTCCACGGCGTCGGGCCCGCGTCGCGCGCGGTGCCGCGGCGCGCTCGCAGCTCCTCGTTGGTCAGCGTCGCCCAGGTGTTCGCGCGACGGTCGTAGACGACGGGCCGCCACGCCTTGAACCCCGCGCCCACGTCGGCCGTCTCGGGCGTGAAGAGGAACGTGCCGCGCCAGAACGTTCGCCGGCCGATCACTCCGTCGGGCTGCGCGTCGGCACCGACGAGCACGCCCGCGCCGCTCGCGCCCTGCGGGCGCCACGCCGCGATCACGAGCAGGTGCCCATAGGGATCGGCGAACACGGTGCCGGGGAGCAGCGCCTCGCGCGTGAGCGGCACCGGATAGAGATCGGTCGCGTCGTCGAGCGGAGTGGTGCGCCCGCTCGCGGAGTGCACGCCCGGTCGCAGGTTGCGCTCGACGAAGAAGCGGAACGCGTCGACGTCGTCGCCGCCGGGATGCGGCATCAGCGTCGTCACCGGCTCGCCGCAGCTCGGCGGCTGTCCCGCGCGCCCGCGGCTGCAGCGCCGGAACGCGAAGGGCAGCCGCAGCTTCCACGCGAAGTACGCGCGCAGGAAGTACGGCAGATCCGCGCAGTCGGGCTGCAGCTCGATGCGCGCTTCTTCACCGAGCCCGAGGTGATCGAAGAGCAGGTTGTGATCGCGATCGCGCAGGAGCTCGGTGAGCGAGCGCCAGGTGCGATCGTCGTCGGGGTACGCGAAGAGCTGCTCGACGAACGCGGCGTAGAGGTTCTCGGTGTCCTCTTCCCACGTCCATCGCGGGATCCAGATCGCCTCGTCGTGACGCATCGCGCGCCGCTCGGCGCCGACCGGCAGCGGTACCGCCTGCGACGCATCGCGCGCGTTGCGCGCGACGGTGACGCGATCACACGCCGCGATGCGTGTGCCGTCGCCGATCGCGATCGTCCATCGCCCCGCCTCGGGCTGCGGGATCTCGACCCACCACGTCCACGGCGGCCCTCCGAGCCGATGCACGTTCTCGGGCCGCACCACGCGCCCGCTGGGATCACGCAGCGCGAGATCGACCGCGCCGAGATCCTCGCCGCTCGTGATCACGAAGCGCAGCGGCGTGCCCGAGTGCGGCATCGCGGGGCTCTGGAAGATCCGCGTGTGCACCGAGTCGCTGCACGCGTCGTCCGTCGGCGGCTCGACGGCCCGCGCCGGGCGCAGGGTCGCGACGCCCGAGAGCTCCGGCCCGGGCCCCGGACCGAGCACCACGATGCGCTCGAGCCGCTCGACGAACGCACGACGCGACGTGCCGCGACCGAGCTCGAGGTCGGTGATCGACACGCGATGCACGCGACGCAGCGTCTCGCCCCCACCGCTGCACGGCTCGAGGTACTCCGCGAACGAGTGGAGGATGCGTGGCTCGCCGCCCGTCGTGCGGCCGAGCCAGATCATCACGTGCCCGGGGAAGTGCAGCAGCACGATCCCGCGCCGCGCTGCGGCGTCGAGCAGGCGCATCCGATCGGCCTCGCTCGTCTCGGGCGGGATCGCGATCGAGAACGAGCCCGCATCGGCCTGGCGCGCGCTGTGGCGCGGCATCTCGATGCCGAACGTGCCGAGCACGTCCATCACGAGCTCCGAGCAGTCGAGCCCGTTCTCGCGCCCGCCCCAGCCGTACGGTCGCCCGAGGTGCCGGAACGCCTCGGTCAGGAACGCGCGGCGCGTGAGCGGGCGCTGCACCGCGTCGATCGACCCTTGCGAAAACGCAACACTGCGTTGCATTCCCGCAAGGGTCGCGAAGCGCACCCGCAGCGCGTCGCCGGGATCGAGCGGCAGCAGCACGTCGGGGTCGACGTCGATCGCGGTGCCGAGCTCGCTGCGGAGCGTCATCCCGCCGCGCGCTCGCGCGCGCGGTCCCTCGGTCCACAGCGCGACGTCGGTCGCGGGCACCGAGGGCGAGAGCGGCGCGTCCTGCGCGATCCAGCCGAGCGCGTAGCGCGTGCGCGCCAGCAGCATCCCGCCCGGCCAGCGCGCGAGCACCTGCACCGGCTCCTGGCGCTCGATCGTGCTGCACGCGTTGCGATCGAACGCGACGTCGGGCGGCGACGAATAGAGCGCCGCGACCTGGGGCCCGCAGCGCAGCGCGATGCGATCCACCGCGACGCGCAGATCGGGCTGCACGTCGATCGAGGTCGGCGCATCGAAGCGCGCGAGCGTCGCCGCGTCCACGCGCGCGCCCGAGGGATCGACGTAGCTGCCGTTCGCGAGGCGCTCGCGCATGAACGCGAGGCGCTCGCGCACCTCGCCCTCGATCAGCGTCCGCGGTGGCGACGACGCGAGCGATCGACGCGCGAACGGGAGATCCTCGCCGCCGCTCGCGACCGCGGCGTTCTGCGCGTCGATCTCCGCCGCATCGAGGAGCGGCGCGTCGAGATCACCGAGCTCGGCGTGGCGCGCGAGCCAGTACTCGAGCGTGCGCTCCTCGTCGTTCACGCGCGGCAGCGCCGCGGGCGCATCGGCGCTCGCAGGGCACGTCGCGGTCCCGCCGCTCGGGGCCGCGGCTGCGGTGGGCTCGCTCGGCCCGTCGGGCCGCGTGGTCTCGCCGCCGCCGCACGCTGCGCTGCCGAGGGCGAGCGCAGCGGCGATCGGCGTGACGCGGAGGAGGAACGACACGCGCGAATTGTAGATGGACGGCGCGAGCACGTCGCGGAAACGATCGGCCCGCCTGCCCGACTTCCCAGGCCCCCGGACTACGGAGCGCGCTGCGACTCCTCGCGCGTGATGATGTTCGGGCGTCCGCCGGTCGCGAGGTCCGTGATCGTGCATCCCGCCGCGCGCACGTCGACGTCGGCGACGCGCCACACGCGATTGCGATCGATCAGCACCGGGCCGAACGTCATGCGCGGCGTGGTCGTCGAGTCCGCGCAGTAGATGCGCACCGTCACGCGCCCCGCGCCGCTGAACGCGTGCACGCCGACGCGGTACACCCCCGGCACCGGCCTCCGGATGTTGATGTTCTCGGGCCCGAACCCGTCGGTGTCGTCGATGTCGAGCCGCGGATCGTCGTCCATCCCGCCCGGGCCCCACATCAGCGAGCCGCTGCGGCAGTTCTGGTAGAAGCAGTCGTCCATCGAGTCGAACCACGCGCGCGCGCCGGGGCGCAGGACGTGCGTGTCCATGTCGGTGCGGTTGCTGTCCCAGAACATCTCGACGCGAAGGCCGTCACCGCTCACCGCGCGCACCAGCGTCGTGCACTCGGCGGTGTCGCCGTCGTCGTCGGTGACGCGCAGGCGCAGCGTGTACTCGCCCGCGAGGTCGGGGGTGAACACGGTGCGCGCTGCGTTCGCAGGGGCGGGCGCGTCGGGGCGCGAGCCGGGCGGCACCGCCTCGACGCTCCACGCCCAGGCGCGGATCGTCCCGTCGTCGACCGCGCTCGCGACGATCTCGGTCGGCGTGAGGGGCACCGTCTCGACGACCGCCGGGCACATCACGGTGGGGGGCGTCGGCGTGCCGATCACGGTGACGACGCAGCTCGCGGAGAGCCCGTCGTCGTCGGTCGCGGTGAAGCGCAGCTCGTACTCGCCCTGACGATCGGGGGTCATCGTCGTCGAGAGCCCGCTGGTCGGCGAGATGGTCGCCATGCTCGCGTCCGGTCGCGTCACGAGCTCCCACGTCGTGCTGACGACCATGCGCTCGTCGGTCGCGCTCGCGCGCACCGTCACCGGGCGGCGCGTCGGCGCGCTCACGGTGCCGGGGCTGCAGTCGACCACCGGCGGCGCGGTGACGCGCACTTCGACCTCGCAGCGATCGCTCTCGCCGTCGACGTCGCGCACCTCGAGCGCGAGCCGGTACACGCCCGCGACGCTGGCCTCGAAGTCGATGATCGTGCCGCCCCCGTCGATGACGGGTGTGAGGAGCGCGGTCGAGGGGCCCGAGACCTGCGTCCACGTCGCCTCGACGACCATCTCGTCGTCGAACCCGTCGCCCTCGATGCGCAGCGGCACCGACGGCGCGGTCACGAGCTCGTCCTCGGGGCAGAGCGCGACCGGCGGTCCGACGATCGCCTGCACGCGCACCTCGCACGTCGCACGACGGCCGCGCGCGTCGGCGGCGGAGAAGCGCATGAGGAACTCGCCGAGCACGTCGGGGGTGATCGCGGTGGTCGGGCCCGTGGTCGGCGCGTTGGTCGCGGTCGCGCCCGCGGGCGCGCTCGCGAGCGACCAGCCCTGCTCGACGATCGGCGCGTCGCTCATCGCAGTCGCCTCGAGCGTGATCTCGCGGCGCGGGGTCGTGAACTGCTCGCTGCGCCCGCAGTCGACGACGATCCCGCCACCGCCGTCGACGCCCGCGTCCTGGAAGACGCTGCCGTCGAACGAGCCCGCGTCGGGCCGTGGGCCGTCCTGCGGCGTCCACACCGTCGTCTTGCTCCCACAGGCCGCGAGCAGCGGGAGCATTGCGATCACGCCCGGGATCCACGACCGAACGAGTGAGCGAAGCATCTCGAACCCCTTCGAAGAAGCTCGCGAGTCTAGCAGCGCGCCCTCGTCTCCGCGGTATTCTGGCCGTTCATGCGCGTCGGGATCCTCACGCTCGCCCTCGCGGCCTCGGGGTGCGGCGCGGGCGCGGGAGCGGTCGAGGCGCGCGCGGAATGCGGGATCTACGGGGCTCCGCGCGAGACCGGGCGGGTCCGGAACGCGGCCCTCGACGAGGTCTCGGGAATCGTGGCGAGCCGCGCCCATCCCGGCGTCCTCTGGGCCCACAACGACTCGGGCGACGGGCCGCGCCTCTTCGCGATCGACGCCGAAGCGGGCGCGTCGCGCGGCGAGTGGTTGCTCGAGGGCGCGTCGGCGCGCGACTGGGAGGACATCGCGATCGAGGTGATCGAGGGTGCGCCCGACCGCCTGTGGATCGGGGACGTCGGCGACAACGGGGCGCGCAACGGGCGGGTCCCGCCGCGCGACTCGGTGATCGTCCTGCGCGTCGACGAGCCCGAGCCCCTGCCCGAGCAGGAGGCGCAGGAGGCGGCGCGCCCGCTCGCGTACCAGACGATCGTGCTGCGTTATCCCGATCGCCCGCGCGACGCCGAAGCGATCGCGATCGATCCGCCGAGCGGTGATCTCTTCGTGCTCGCGAAGGAAGACGCCGGCGCGTCCGACGTGTTCGTCGCGCGCGCTCCGCTCGCCGATGGCGAGACCCGCACGCTCGAGCGCGTCGCGATGATCCAGCTCGCGAGCATGATCACCGCCGCGGACGTCTCGTCCGACGGGCACGAGCTGATCGTGCGCACGTACCGCGACGTCGCGTGGTGGCGCCGCGATCGCGACGAGGGCTGGGCCGACGCGCTCGCGCGCCCCGCGATCCTCCTGCCCCACGCCGAAGAGCCGCAGGGCGAAGCGATCGCGTTCGAGGCGCGCGGCGCCGGCTTCTACACGATCTCGGAAGGCGACCATCCGCCGATCTGGCTCTCCGCGCGCTGCACCGACTGAAGAGTGTCCAAAATCGGCTCGCCCGCTCAGGGCCCTCCCGTCCACGTGCTTCGCACGCTCCCGTGCGGGCCCTGCGCGAGCGAGCACTCCAGCTGGACCGACTGATCGATCACGCAGCGAGCGCGGGCTCGCTCGGGGCGTCGTCCTTCGCCTCGCGCTCGAGGCGCGCGCGCGACTCCACCGCGAGCGGCTTCCACGCACCGCTCTCGACGCGGATCCAGCAGAGCACCGCGAGCACGAGGATCTCGGTGCAGAGCCCGATCCATCCGCCGAGCGCGCCGAGCCCGAGCTCGCGCCCGAGGAACCACGCGAGCGGCGGCGTGCACACCCACGCCGTGCAGATGCCGAGCATCGCGGGCACGCGCACGTCACCCGCGCCGCGCAGCACGCCGCGCGCGACCACCACTGCGCCGTCCGCGATCTGGAAGAACGCGGCGACGCGCAGCAGACCGAGCGCCGTCGTCGCGAGCGCGACGTCGTCGGTGAAGCACGCGACGATCGGCACTCCGAGCACCGTGAAGATCAGCGTGCACGCGCCGGTGTAGAGCGCCGCACCGACGAGCCCGACGTGCGCGATCCGCTTCACGAGCCCGTCCTCGTTCGCCCCGACCGCCTGCCCGGCGAGCACCGAGCCCGCTTCACCGAGCGCGATGGTCGGCAGGAACGAGAAGTGGATCACCTGCAAGGCGATCTGGTGCGCGGCCATCTGCACTTCGCCGAGCAGCGACACGATCGTCGTCAGCAGCGCGAAGCTGCCCATCTCGAGCAGGAACTGCAGGCCCGTGGGCACGCCGATGCGCCAGAGCGCGAGCGCGTGACGTGCGCGGGTGATCGAGATCGGGAAGCCGTCGCGCGACTGCGCGACGATCACCACCGCGAGCTCGACGCCGTGACCGAGCACCGTGGCCCACGCGCTGCCGCGCACGCCCCAGCCCAGCTGGATCACCATGAGCCAGTTGAGCGCGATGTTCGCGGCGTTGCCGACGAGCGCGGCGACCATCGGCGAGCGTGTGTCTCCGTCGCCGTAGCGGAACTCGCGCAGCGCGACGAACGCGAGGACGAAGGGCGCGCCGAGCACGCGGATCGCGAGGTACGCGCTCGCGTTCTCGCCTGCCGCGGTCGACGCCGCGAGATGCGGTAAGAGCTGCGCGAGGCCTTGTCCGAGCACGAGCGTCGCGATGCCGAGCACGATCGCGAGCGCGAGCCCCGCACCGAGGTGCGCGCCGAGCTCGCCGCGTCGATCGGCGCCGACCGACTGCGAGACCAGCACTTTCACGCCGCGCAAGAGGCCCATCGGGAAGCAGAGCAGCGCGAACGTCGCGGTGCCTGCGAGCCCGACGCCCGCGAGCGCCGAAGGACCGAGCCGGCCGACGAAGAGCGTGTCGACCAGCGTCATCACACCGAACGAGAGCATCGAGATCGCGATCGGCCACGACAGCCGTGCGAGCTCGAGCATGGGTCTCTCTCTCCAGGGCAGTTGGCGATGACGATTGGACATGACGAATCTCCGGGAACGAGAAGGAAAGGGCTGAAAACGAAGAAGGCCGCGGGTCCTCTCGGAGCCGCGGCCTTCGTGCTTCTCTCGGATCGTGGAGCGCTCTAGGGGGAGGCTCGACCGATCCCGCGCACGCGGGCCGCGACGACGTACGGGCGCTTGCTGACGAGTCCGACCGCGACGAGTCCGTCGGCGACGGGACGCCATGCGCCTGCGTTCGGACGGGACGCGCTCGGGAGGGAGTCGCTCGCACGGCGCATCGCGAAGCGGATGTGGCTCGTGCGGGACATGGAGGTCGCACTCTGACCGTGCGACTCGGAGCGGTCAAGGGCGCGGATCGATGCCGTGATCGCGACGGAACTCGAGGCACTGCCAGCTGCCGCGCTCGAACTCGCGACACGTGGTCCCGCGGACGTCGTAGATCGCGCACGCGTTCGGCGCGCCCGGGATGCCGAGGTGCACGCACGCGCCGCGATCGTCGGTCGCGAACGCCATCTCGCCGAAGTGACCGGGCTGCAGCTGCTCGGCGAGGTCGTCGCGACCGATGCGGCGCCAGCGCACGATGTCCTCGGCGGGCACGAGGATGCGCCCGTCGTGCCCGGTGCGGCAGCACGCGCCGCAGGTCAGGCAGTCGAGCTCGCGCGCGTCGGGCCGATCCACGCGCGCGATCCTGCGGCGCGACCCCGAGAGCGTCCAGTTGGTCACCCAGATGGCGCTTGTGATCCTCGGTCGTCGTGCCACTCTGGCCGGACTTCTTCAGGAGGCACTTCGTGAAAAGCACGTGGATTCGTGCCGCGCTCGTCGTCGCTGCGCTGACGACGACACTCGTCGCGTGCGGCGACGACGATGGTGGTGGTGACGTGGACGCGGGCCGCGCCGATGCGGGCCGAGCCGACGCGGGTCGCAGCGACTCGGGGACGACGCCGACGGAAGACGGCGGGTTCGACGCGGGTGGCGAGGACGCCGGTGATGTCGACGGCGGCGACGTCGACGGTGGTGACGTCGACGGTGGCGCTGACGACGCGGGCACCGACGGCGGCGGCGCAGATGCCGGCACGACCGACGGTGGAGTCATGGTGACCGACCCCGCCGCGACGTCGGCTCAGATCGGCGCGGTGCGCGCGGCGGACGACGGAACGATCGATCTCGACATCGACGAGGCGGTCGTGACGTATCTCAAGCCGGCGGTCGGAACGGACCCCGAGGGCTTCTTCCTCCAGGCGCAGCCCGACGGGCCCGCTGTCTTCGTGGCGATCGCTGCCGCGACGCTGACGCCGGCGCCGGAGGTCGGCGACGTCGTGTCGTTCACCGCGACCGAGGTCGCGAGTGCGCAGGGCCGGCGCCAGATCACGATGGTGAGTGGCTGGGCCGTGCTCGCGAGCGGCTTCGACGTGAGCACGCTCGCGGTGGATCGCTCCGCCGCGACGGACCTCGTCAGCGCGCTGGGCACATACGAGGCGGAGCTGATCCAGCTCAACGGCACGATCACCGGCGCCTTCGTGGGCAGCGGCACCGGCCACGAGGCCGCGCCGATCGACACCGCCGGCGTGACCGGCAGTGCCGACCTCCTGCTGCGCATGCCGACGACGCTGCGCGAGTCGCTGGACGCCGACGTCGATCTCGAGCCGGGCTGCGACTTCACGGCCACCGCGCCGATGTGGCGGTTCAACGCACGCGCGCAGCTGTCGGTGTACTTCGAGCCGGACGACATCGTCGTGACGTGCCCGGCGCCGACGGTCGATCGCGCCAGCGCGATCAGCGGGACCTCCGTCGCCGTCGTGTTCGACCGCGCGATCGATCCCGCGAGCGTGATGGCGAGCGGCGCGCAGTTCACGATCACCGGCGGAGTCACCGTGTCGGCAGCTGCCCTCAGCGATCGCACCGTGACGCTCACCACGAGCGCGCTGACGTCGGGGACGACCTACACCGTGACGGTCGCGGCGAGCGTGACCGATCTCGCCGGAGCGGCCGTCGACGCCTCGGCGAACACCGCGACCTTCACCTACTCGGCGACCCTGCCGTGCACCGGCGTCGTGATCAACGAGCTGCGCGTGGCCGGGCCCGGCGGCGCCGGCGACGAGTTCATCGAGCTCGTGAACTGTGGCGCCACGGACGTGCCGCTCAGCGGGTATCGCCTCGTCTACCGCAGCGCGATGGGCACGACCGACACCGCGCTCCTCACGATCGGTGCGGTCACGCTGGCTCCGGGCGGGTACGCGCTGTTCGCGAACTCCGGCTTCACCGGCACGACCGTCGATGGCGCGTTCGCGAGCGGCCTCGCGGCGGGCGGTGGCGGGATCCAGCTGCGCGATATGGACGGCGCCGTGCTCGACTCGATGGGCTACGGCACCGCGACGAACGCGTTCGTCGAGGGCACTGCGGCACCGGTGCCCCCCAGTGGTCAGTCGGTCTCGCGCACGCCCAACGGCACCGACACCGGCGCGAACGCCGCGGACTTCGCCGTCAGCGCATCCACGCCGCGCGCGCCGAACATCTGATCGACGCACGTTCCGCACGACGAGGCGGTGCGCTCTTCGTGAGCGCGCCGCCTTCGTCGTTCCGTCGCCCTCCTTGTCGAGCGTCCACCACGTGTCGACGTCCTCGGCATGCGCGGCGGCTCTCACGAGCTGCGCGGGAGGACTTCGTGATGGGGCGCATGGGCGGGCGTGCGGCGATGATCGCCGCGGCGCTGATGGTCGTGGCTTGTGGTGACGACGACGACGGCTCGATGGGCGGTGTCGATGCGGGACGCGTCGATGCCTCGATGTCGCTCGATGCCGCGACTCCATTCGACGCGGGCGACGAGCTCGACGCGCAGATCGACGACGACGACGCGTCCACCGTCGCCGACGCGTCGAGCGACGACGCCGCCACCGACGACGACGCGTCCACCGACGATGCGAGCACGAGCGATGCGGGCACCGACGCGTACGTGCCCACCGACGACGCCGGCCTGACCGACTCGGCGCGCGCCATCCTCGCGCTCCGCGCGTCGAGCGGCGCGCTCGCGTCGCCGCAGTACCTCGACACGGTGCAGATCACCTACGTGCTCCCGCCCTTCGGCGACGATCCCGGCGGCGTGTTCGTGCAGCACGAGCTGCTCGGTCCCGCGATCTTCCTCGCGCTCGATCCCACGACCCTCGGCGACACGCCGGTGCGCGGCGCGTACGCGTCGTTCTCCGCGACCGAGACCGGGATCGTCGACGGACAGCATCGCGTCACCGCGATCGTGCCCGGCTCGTTCCAGTCGGGCGACACGCCGGTCCCGGGCTTCCTCGCGGAGCCCCAGGACGTCACCGCGATCGACGTGCCCGCGGAGCTCGACGATCTCGAGAGCGAGCTCACGCGCAATCGCGTGAGCGTCGTCTCCGACTACGTCGACTGCGGCCTCGATCACTGGTGCGCGGACATCACGACCGCGGGCGTGCCCACCGCGAGCCCGGCGACCTATCGCTTCCGCGCCGTGCAGTCGGTGATCGAGGCGTACGGCCTGCAGCGGCGCTGCTACCAGGAGATCGAGCTCACGCCGCTGTGGCGCTTCGACGCGCAGGCGCAGACCTCGGCGTGGTCGCCCGACGACTTCGCGGACATCGCGTGCCCGCTGGTGCGTGTGATCGGCGCCGTCGCGCTCGACACCACGACGGTCGCCGTGGTGTTCGATGCGCCGCTCGATCCCGCGACCGTCGCGGCCGCCGACTTCACGGTCACCGGCGCGACGGTCTCGAGCGTCGTGGTGAGCGGCTACGTCGCGACGCTCACGACGAGCGCGATGGCGCGCGGCTCGATGCACACCGTGTCGGTCACCGGCGTGCAGGACGTGCTGGGCATCGACATCACCGCGTCCGCATCCGCCGAGCTGGTGGTACCGCCCGCGACGAATCGCCCGAACGGAGCAGGCCAGATCGTCATCACCGAGATCATGGTGAACCCGTCGGGCGCCACCGAGACCGGTCGCGAGTGGATCGAGCTCGCGAACCCGAGCACGAGCGAGCCGCGCGTGCTCACCGGGTGCGTGCTGCGCGACGCAGCCGCGACGCACACGCTCGGTGCGCTCACGATCCCCGCGAACGGCCGGGTGACCCTCGCGAGCGGTGCGGACCCCGGCTTCGCCGAGACCTACGTCTACTCGGGCATCACGCTGGGCAACTCCGGCGACTCGGTGGTCATCGAGTGCGACGGCGTCGAGATCGATCGCGTCGACTACGACGGCGACTTCCAGTCGCGCGACGGATACTCGCTCAGCCTCGATCCCGATCTGCGCACCGCGTTCCACGACGACGCGACGACGAGCTGGTGCACCTCGATCGCGGCCTACGCGGCGATGGATCACGGCACGCCGGGCGCAGCGAACGAGGAGTGTCGCTGAGCTCGACGACGCGCCATCATCGCGGCGATGAACGATCGCGTGATCGAGTTCTTCTTCGACGTCGGCTCTCCCTACACGTACCTCGCGGCCACGCAGGTCACGGCCATCGAGGGGCGCACCGGCGTGCGGGTGCGGCATCGTCCGTTCCTGCTCGGCGGCGTGTTCAAGGCCACCGGCAACACGCCTCCCGCGCAGGTCGCGTCGCGCGGGCGATGGATGGTGCAGGACCTCGGTCGCTGGGCCGTGAAGTACGGCGTGCCGTTCGCGATCGCGTCGCGCTTCCCGATCAACACGCTGGCCACGCAGCGTGTCCTCGCGGCCGCGGAGCGCGCGGGAGGCGAGGACGCGGTGCGCGCGCTCGCGCTGCCGCTCTTCCGTGCGTTCTGGGTCGAGGATCGCGACGTCTCGTCGCCCGCGGTCCTCGCCGAGGTCGCGAGCGCGTGCGGCCTCGACGGAACGACGCTGGTCGAGTCGGCGAACGCGCCGGAGACGAAGGACCTGCTGCGCGCGACCACCGAGGAGGCCGTCGTTCGCGGCGCGTTCGGCGCCCCGAGCTTCTTCGTCGGCGATCAGCTCTTCTTCGGCAACGACCGGATCGCACACCTCGAGGATCTCCTCGCATCACATTGATCCGCAGTGGGCGCACGCAGGGTATTCTCGTCCCGGCGTGTCCCCACACGGTCGATCGCTCGTTGTGCTCGCGTCGGCGCTGTTCACCATCGCGTGTGGCCGCGTCGGGTACGACCCGCTCTCCACGCCGTTCCCGTTCGACGCCGGCGACCCGTCGATCGACGCCGGCACGCCGGCCGACGGGGGGGACCCCGACCTCGATGCGACCATCGATCCCGACGCCGCGACGCTCCCGCCCGGCACGCTGAGCGTGAGCGCCGGCGAGGATCACACCTGCGCGGTGCGCGACGGCCGCGTGCTCTGCTGGGGCAACGGCGAGAACGGCGAGCTCGGCGTCGCCTCGCTGGTGGTCACGACGGCGCCCGAAGAGGTCACCTTGCCCGCCCTCGCGGCGTGGGTCGGCGCCGGGAGCGAGCACACGTGCGCGCTGACGATCGCGGGCGAGACGTATTGCTGGGGCCGCAACGACCTCGGGCAGCTCGGCAACAACGGATCGTCATCGAGCATCAGCGACGTCCCCACGACGCCGGTGGTGTCGCTCGCGAGCCCGACCGATCTCGACGTCGGCGGCCGGCACTCGGCCGCGGTCAGGGTGACCACGCGCGTCGTGTCCTGGGGCGACAACAGCTCGGGCCAGCTCGGCGACGACACCAGCGCGGGCTCGCGCTTCGCACCGGTCGACACGCGCTTCAACGCGATCGACGTCGATGCGGGCGATCGGCATACATGTGCCATCCGCATGGATCGGACGCTGCGCTGCTGGGGGTCCAACGTCTACGGTCAGATCGGCGATGGCAGCGGGCGCGATCAGAACGGGCCCGTCGTCGTCCCCGGCATGACCTCGGTGACCTCGGTGTCGGCAGGCGGCCGCCACACCTGCGCGATCACCAGCGATCGCGGCGCGTTCTGCTGGGGCGCGGGCGACCTCGGACAGCTCAGCGACGGCGAGCCTCCCGCGAGCACGTCGGGGCCCACGCCGGTGCTCGATCTTCCCGAGCCTGCGGTGGAGATCTCCGCGGGTGGGCTCCACACCTGCGCGCGCGCCGCGAGCGGCGCGGTGTACTGCTGGGGCGACAACAGCACCGGCCAGCTCGGCGACGGCTCGACCACCGAGCGCCACGCGCCGGTCCTCGTGACCGGGCTCCCCGCCGCGGCATCGCTCTCCCTCGGCGCCTCGCACTCGTGCGCCACCACGACCGATCGTCGCCTCTTCTGCTGGGGCAACGGCGCGGACGGTCGCCTCGGGGACGGCACGACCACGATGCGCACGTCGCCGGTCGAGATCGATCTGCCGTGACGCGTCGCGGCTTGCGTCCGAGCCTCGCGAATTCTAAGCGGTTCGCGAGATGCGCTACGTCTGCCTGAACTGCGGCCACCGCTGGGATCTCGAGGAGGGCAAGGAGGACAAGAAGGTCCGCTGCCCCTCGTGCATGCGCGTCACCGGGATCGAGAAGGTGAGCGACGCGAAGCCTGCGGCCTCGGCGCGCAATCCGTGGCTCGTGCCGGGGCTCGTCGTGGTGCTGCTCGCGGCGATCGGCGGCGGCTACGCGATGTGGCGCGCGAGCGCGCCGCGCGAGGTGGGCGAGGACGTGCCGGAGCGTCCGCTCGAGCGCGACGAGCTCGTGGGTCATCTGCGCCGGCTGCGCGTCGATGCGCGCGGCGTGGTCGACCTGCTCGCGGCCGACGAAGGCGTCGAGGAATTCGCGGAGCGCGCGACCGAGGGACGTCGCAGCGCGACCGAGATGGCCGCGGGTGTGTACGAGGCGATCCGCGCGCGCGCGTCGCAGCACGCGTTCTCGCGATGGTCGCTCGGCGTCCCGCGCGAGACGTCGATGGGCGATGCGGGCGCGGTGCGCGCGTGGATCCGCGAGGACGGCTCGCGCCGTCGTCTCTATCCGCTCGAGGCCGCCGCGCTGATGGTCGCAGCGCTGCGCAGCCGCGGCGTGGACGCGATGCTCGCCGAGACGTGGGAGTTCCCCGGCGATCCGTCGCCGCCCGATCCCTCGGGGCACTTCGGGTACTACGTCGCCGCGGTCTACGAGAACGAAGTGGGGCAGGGCGAGCCGCGCATCTTCGATCCCTGGGGTGGCCACGAGGTCGCGCCCGAGGCGGACGACGTGCGCGTGATGACCGACCTCGAGGCGCTCGGTGCCGCGCTCAACGTCCGCGCGATCCACCTGCTCGTGCGCGAGAGCGATCCCGCGCGCGCGATCGAGGTCTCGCGCGACGCGCTGCGGCTCGATCCGCGCTCGCCGACCACGCGCTCGGTGCGCGGCGCGATCCTGCTCGCGTCGGGCGGCGGCAGCGAGGGCGTCGCGGAGTTCGAGGCGGCCAAGCAGATCCGCGCCGATGCCCCGCGCCATCAGCTGCTCGCGGGCGTGCTGCTCGCGCAGGGCGACGTCGAGGGCGCGCAGCGCGAGCTGAGCACCGCGCTCGAGCTCGCGCCCGAGTACGCGGCGGCGCGTGCCGCGCTCGCGGCGGTGCACCTCGGGCAGAGCGAGCCCGACCTCGCGCGCGAAGAGCTCGAGCGTGCGCAGCGCATCGATCCCGATCTGCACACGCTGCCGGGACTCTGGGCGGGCTACTACGCGACGACCGGCGACCTCGAGAGCGCGGTGCAGAGCGCGCGCTCGGCGGTCGAGCGCAACCCGTGGGACATCCAGACCCGCCTCATGGCGGCGCGCGTGTATCGCCAGGCCGCGCGCTACGACGACATGCGCCGCGAGGCGCGCGAGGTGATGGAGCGCGTGCCCTCGGCGCAGCGCGGCGACATGGAGCAGCTCATCCGCCGCCTGCTCGGCCCGACCGCGCTCGAGTCGCCGCTCGAGGAAGAAGAGGCGCTCGCGGAAGAAGAGGAAGCCGAGGACGACTACGAGCTCGGCGGCACCTCGCTGCGCCTCGGCGGCGGCGCGGAGGGTGCGCCCGCTGCGGGTCGGAGCGGGCCGAGCCTGCTCGACGAAGAAGGCGATCTCGCGCCCTCGCAGGGCGGCGGCGAAGACGGTCCCTTGCTCATGCTCGGCGATCCGTCGAGACTCCGTCTCGGGGGCGGCGGCGAAGGCGACCGACTGCGGCTCGATCTGCAGGAGTGACCTGACGAGCCCGCCCCCGGGACCCATGGAGCGGAGGCGCACATGAGTGACGGAGGGTTCACGCCGCTCACGCCCATCGGTGGGCCGAGCCTCGAGCAGGAAGAGAAAGCGCTACGCAGCGGGCGCGGGCGCATGCTCGCCGCGATGATCGTCGCGGTGCTCGCCGCGGGCGCGGGGCTCGTGTGGTTCGTGTCGTCGTCCGGGCCGAGCGAGTACGGCCAGCTCGGGCGACAGATCAACGGGATGCGCGCCGAGCACTTCGACGCGTTCTGGGCGTGCGCCCTGCCGCGCGAGGATCTGCGTGATCTGCGCAACGACCAGCAGCTGCGCGGGGAGATCGCGGAGCGTGCCGCCCAGCCGCGCGCGTACGCGCAGCACGTGCGCACGCAGTGCATGGTGCACCTCGACGAGCACCTCCCGCCGCTCGACGCGCTCATCCTGCCCGAGGACCTGCAGCCCGGCGTGCACGACCTGCGCACCGCGATCGAGGCGCAGCGCAGCGCGTGGAGCGCGTTCCTCACGCGCCTCGATCAGACCGAGGGCGGGTTCGTCGCCGAGGACGCCGACGACGAGCTCGGCGCGATCGCGCGCGGCTGGTACGAGTACAAGGTCGCGCACAGCGCGATCAACGACGTGCTCCGCTCGCACATCGACGAGTGAACGGTCACGCGCGCGTCACTCGCCCGCGCTACCCTGCGAGGCCGCCGATGAACCGGAACCTGTGCCAACGAGAGCAAGCGGGGGTGGGGCCCCGCGCGCAGTGTTCGGGGTGGGGGGCCCCGATCCGGCTTTGCCGGTCGGGGGGAGGGGCTCCTCTGAAGAGGAAGAGCCAAGACCCCTCGGAAAACTGAGATGCGCATCGCCATCCTGTCCCGCGCGCGCGGCTGCTACAGCACGCGCCGCCTCCGCGAGGCGTGCCTCGCGCGGGGCCACGAGACGAAGGTGCTCGACACGCTTCGCTTCTCGATGGCCGTGGAGCAGGGCCAGCCCGAGCTCTACTACAAGGAGCGGCGTCTCTCGCGCTACGACGCGGTGATTCCGCGCGTCGGCGCGTCGATCACGTTCTACGGCACCGCGGTGGTGCGGCAGTTCGAGCAGATGGGCGTGTTCACGCTCAACGGCTCGCACGCGATCACCGTCGCGCGCGACAAGCTGCGCGCGCTCCAGGTGCTCTCGCGGCACAACGTCGGCTTCCCCGCGACGACGTTCGTGCGGCACCGCGACGACCTGCTGCCCGCGATCGATCGCCTCGGCGGCGGGCCCGTCGTGGTGAAGATGCTCGAGGGCACGCAGGGCATGGGCGTGATCCTCGCGGACAGCCGTCGCGTCGCGCAGACGATCGTCGAGACGCTGCAGAGCGCGCGGCAGAACGTGCTGATCCAGCGCTTCGTCGCGGAGAGCCGCGGGCGCGACGTGCGCGCGTTCGTGGTCGGGGGGCGCGTGGTCGCGGCGATGCGGCGCATCGCGCAGGGCGACGAGTTCCGCAGCAACGTGCACCGCGGCGGGCGCACCGAGTCGATCCACCTCGAGCCCGAGTACGAGCGCACCGCGATCCGCGCCGCGCAGATCATGGGCCTGCGCGTCGCGGGCGTGGACATGCTGGAGTCGAAGGACGGCCCGCTCGTCCTCGAGATCAACTCGTCGCCCGGCCTGCAGGGCATCGAGGCCGCGACGAAGGTCGACGTCGCGGGCGCGATCGTCGAGCACATCGAGGAGCAGGTCCTCTTCCCCGAGGTCGACCTCAAGCAGCGCCTCACGCTCGACAAGGGCTACGGCGTGAGCGAGTTCCCGATCACGCCGGGCAGCGAGCTCGCCGGGCGCACCCTCGCCGAGGCGAAGCTGCAGGAGCGCGACGTGCGCGTGCTCTCGGTGCAGCGAGGCAGCCTGGTGATCCCGAACCCGCGCGGCGCGACGCGGCTCTACGCGGGCGACGTGGTGCTCTGCTTCGGGAAGCTGATCGCGCTCAAGCACCTCATCCCGCGCGACGCGCGTCGCGCTCCGCGAGAGCCGGGCGCGCCGGAGGCGACGGAATCCTGAGAGCGCGGAGCCCTGCGGCCCGCGCTCTCCGTCGATCCCTTCAGTCGCAGTGACCGGGCCCGGTCGCGCCCTCGTTGTAGCCCGCGAGCGCGTCCGCGATCGCCACACCCGCCGCGCCGGTCGCGCTGCTCGCGCGCACGCCCTGGGGAAGCGCGCCCGCGTTCGCCGCGAGCCACGCGTGCGCGGCCGCGAGATCCGTCGAGGCCGTCGCGCCCGACGCCGCGTTGAGCTCGGCCGCGATCAGCTGGTGCGCGAGGATCAGGCTCGCATCGCCACGCGGCGCGGTGCGCAGGATCGCGAGCAGTGCCGCCGCGTCGTAGCTGCGCCCACCGAGCACGAGCGACGACACCGGCCACGCCTCCGCGTGGTTCTTCCAGTAGCCCTGCGTGAGCGTGCAGCCCTGATCCACCGGCGCGCAGCACACGTCGTAGAACGAGTACCAGCCCCAGCCGCCGAGGTCGCCCTCGCCGAGCGCCGAGACCTGCTCGCGCCCCGCGGGATCACGCGCGTAGCCCTGGATGATCACCTTCACGCGCTCGCCGCACGCGACGCCGAGCTCCTCGAGCGACACGTGCAGGTCGAGGCTCGTGACCCAGCCGGTCACCCACGGCTCCGGGTTCAGCGTGTGCCACGTGAGCGCGTCGGGCCCCGGGCCCACGCCGATGTAGTGGTCGCCCAGCTCCCAGCCCGATGCCGCGTCGAGGTGGATGTCGATGCCACCTTCGCTCGCGGTGATCGTCGCGACGCCGGCCTCGAGCGTCGCGGTCTCGACGTCGAGCAGCGGTGTCTCGTGGGTTGGCTCGCACACCAGACCCAGCGACGACTCGGCCGAGCCCACCACGTCGCTCGTGCAGCCCATCATCGCGAGGGCGACCGCCGCCGCCACCCATGACCAGTTCGCTCGCATCGGAACCTCCCGCCGAGAGCGGATTGCACGCGCTGGTCCACCGTCGGAGAGCGCCCGTTCTTCGAGAATGCGTCGGTGAAGTGGCGTCTGGGCCGGCCCGTGGTGGCGCCTCCGGTAGCCATACATCGGCGCCCAGCACGCTCCGCGCGCCGCGTCAGGGCCCGAAGAGCACGCGCCCGCTCGCGAAGAGCACGCGCGCCGGGCCCGGATCCTCGCCGACGACCCGCAGGTCCTCGATCGCGATCGCACCGCGCACCGAAGCCGGCTCGAGCGCACGGGCGAGCGCGAGCGCGTGGGCCTCGTCGCGCGCGCGCACCTCGACGACCCGCAGGTAGCCCTCGACCTCCACGGCCGCGTCGTCCGGACGCGGCGCGGAGAGCGTCAGCCTGTAGCGAGCGGTCCCGTCCTCGCCGGGCAGCAGCGCGAGCGCGTCGATCACCTCGCCGCGCATCGCCCAGCCTTCGACCGCGCGCTCGATCGCGCTGCGCACCTCGTCCTCGCCGCGCCCCGCGCGCGCCCTCGCCAGCGCATCGAACGCCGCGAGCTCTGCGTGCCCCGCACGATCGTCCTTCGCGAGCGACGAGCCCATCGCGCGCACCAGCGAGACCGCATCGTCGACGCGCCCGAGCCGCTCCAGTGCGTCGATCGCGACCCGCAGCGCATCGAGCGTGAACGGCGGCGTCGAGGGATCTTCGAGCACGCTCTCCGCGTCCGCGAGCGCGCCTCCGACGTCTCCGGCGCGCAGTCGCGCGACCGCGCGGTTGTAGCGCACCGAGCTCACCCACACGCCCTCGCAGCGCAGTGCCGCGTCGAGCGCGGCGAGCGCCTCGTCGGAGCGCCCGCTCTCCGAGCACATCGTGCCGAGCAGCAGCTGCAGCGACCACGCGCCGGGCGCGAGGCGCACGCCTTCTTCGAGCACGCGCACCGCGCCCTCGGGATCGCCCTCCGCACGCGCCGCGAGCGCCTCGATCTCGAACGCGCCCGACCACCGCATCGCGCGCAGCTGGCGCGCGATCTCCCTCGCGCCCGAGAGATCGCGCGCATCGATGCGCGCCAGCGCCTCCTCGTGCAGGCGTCGCGCCTCGTCCTCGCTGGTCCCGAAGAACATGACGACGTTCTACGTCGTCGCGTCGCTCACTGCACCGGCTGCACGCGCACTCGGATGGTCCCCATCGTGTGCGGCACCGTGTCCTGCGAGCGCAGCTCGAGGCTGATCTCGCCGCCGCTCGCCGGGATCTGTCCCGGATTCAGATCGACCACACCGATCAGCTCGTCGCTGCCGACGTCGTCGTCGTAGACCGAGAAGCGCAGGGGGAGATCCTCGGGCCGGAACGCGCCGGGCAGCCACGCGTCGAGCGGCACCTCGTGGCGATCGCTCACCGCCTCGGTGCGCTGCACCTCGCGCTGCCCGGGGATCGACACGACGATCACGTAGGGATCGGGCTCGCCGCCGATCATGTCCCAGCGGCTCCCGCTCGCGCTCTGGGGCGCGACGGTGAGCGCGGTCATCTGGATGCGCACGGGGCGCGCGCTCGACGTCGTCGTGGTGGTCGTCGTGGTGCCGGTCGTGCCCCCGACGGTGGGGCCCGTCGCGGCCTGCTGGGCGCGCGCGGTCGCGGTCGGTGCGTCGGCGGGGGTCACGCGCACCCGCATGCGCGAGGGCAACGTGGCGCCGTCGCGCGTCGTGACGAGCAGCAGCGTCGGGCACCCGAGCGCCGGCACGACCGCGCGCTGGGCGCTGCCCGCCTGCGCGAATTCCATCACGCGCGTCCCGCGCGGCGGCGTGGGCTGCGCGCCCTGCAGCATCTGATCGTAGAAGCGCTCGAACTCGCTCGCGCAGATCGCCTCGACGATCAGCCCTTCGCCCTCTTCGAGCTCGAGGTCGAGCGCCTGCGGTCCGCGCCCGTCGAGCACCGGGCCGATCACGTCGAGCCCGCTCGGCCAGAGCTGCATGCGCTGGTTCACCGACCAGGTGACGCCCGTCTCGGCCTCGTAGGGGCGCACCGGGATCTGACCGCGCGCGAGCGCGCCGACCATGAAGTCCATCTGCTCGTTGTCCATCGCGAACGTGACGGTGAAGCCGCTGCCGAAGCGCTCGCGAAGGCGCTGGCTCCCCTCGTCCGCGACCTGCTGCTGCGCGCGCGCGCTCGCCGAGCTGCCGGTGAGCTCGAGGAGGCCGCCGAGCATGCCGCTCATCACGTTCGTCGCCTCGGCCTGCACCAGCCCGCGCGGCGTCACCGCGGCGGTCACGTCGGCGTCGGGACGCATCCAGATCGTCGCGATGCGGTGCGGCCGATCGTAGGCGACCTCCATCGTCGCGCGGAACGCGGCGGTCGCGTCGAAGCGCAGGTACTGCCGCACCCGGAAGCCCATCGACTCGCGGTCGACCCAGGTCCATCCGGTGCCCGCGATCGAGAGGCTCAGACGATCCCCGTCGACGCTCGCGCTGCACTCGCGGATCCACCACCGACCCACCGTCGGATCGCTGCCCGACGCGGGCCCGGTGGTCCCGCCGTCGCCGGGCAGACCGACGAACGAGCCGCGCAGCGACTCGCAGAGGTGCGGCGCGATCACGTCGACGAGCAAGACCGCGACGTCGTCGCTCGTGCCCGCCGCGGCACCCGCGGAGCTCTCGCCTCCGCTGCTCGCGACGGCACCCCCGCTGCCCTCGCCGCCGGCGCTTGGTCCCGATGCGCCGCCCGACCCCGCGGCCCCACCGCCGCCGCACGCCGTGGCGAGCGACAGACACAACCCCAACGACGCGATCTGCACCCTGCGCATGGCCGACGAGTGTAGACGAAGACGCGAACGTCTCTCGCCTGCATTCCCGCGCGCAGATGTGCGTGCGTCAGGCTGCGTGCGGGGTGCCGATGGGCGCTTGCGGCGCGCGGATGGGCGAATGTGCGGCTTCCTCGGCGAGCGTGCGACCGAGCTGTTCCGCGATCGCCGGTCGTGCGTCGGCGCGCACCGAGCCGTGGATGCGAATGATCACGCGCCGTCCCGCGAGCTCGATCACGACCTCGTGCCCGCCGTCGCACCCGTACACGCGCAGGTTCGCGACCGCGTTCTTCGGATACCAGCCGCGCGCGATCAGGCGGTCGTCGAGCCGCGTCCAGTCGACGTGGGCTGGAAGCGAGCCGATCCAGCGATCCGACGAGACCGAGTACGGATCCGGCCCGAAACCCAGGGCCTCCCGCCAGCCGACCTTCGACTCCATAGCTGACCCTCCCGCGTCCGAGCCGCGTTCGCCCCATCTATACACGTGGTCCGTGTTTCCAATCAGATCTCCGTCGAGATCGTCACCTCTCGCATCCCCTGCTACGGTGCCCCCTTCGCTCATGGGCGACTTCGTCCAGCTCCGCCGGAACCGGCACGCCTCCGGGCCCGCTCGCGACCTCCGCTCGTTCCTGCCGACCACGCGCGAGGAGATGGAGGCACGCGGCTGGGACCAGCTCGACGTGCTGATCGTCAACGGCGATGCGTACGTCGATCATCCGGCGTTCGGCGGCGCGCTGATCGGTCGCTTCCTCGAGGCCCGCGGCTACCGCGTCGGGATGATCGCGCAGCCGCGCTGGGACTCTCCCGAAGACGTGCTGCGCATGGGCGCGCCGCGTCTCTTCGTCGGCATCACCGCGGGCAACCTCGACTCGATGCTGAACAAGCTGACCGCACAGAAGAAGGTGCGGTCGGAGGATCAGTACTCACCGGGCGGTCGCACCGGCGCGCGCCCCAACCGCGCGACCATCGTCTATTCGAACCTGGTGCGTCAGGCGATGCCGGGCGTGCCGATCGTGATCGGCGGCATCGAGGCGTCGCTGCGGCGCATCGCGCACTTCGACTACTGGAGCGAGAAGGTCCGTCGCTCGATCCTGCTCGACGCGAAGGCCGACCTGCTGATCTTCGGCATGGGCGAGCGGCCGGTGTGGGAGGTCGCGGATCGCCTGCGCGACGGCGCGCGCATCGACGAGATCCGCGACGTGCGCGGCACCGCGTACGTGCTCGGCAAGGGCGAGTGGGAAGAGCTGCCGAAGAGCCGCTACACGCGCGACGGCAAGGTGCTCTTCCTGCCGAGCCACGAAGAGGTCGAGGGCGAGGGCGAGGAGAGCAAGCGCGCGTTCGCCGAGATGTCGCGCGCGTTCCAGCACGAGACGAACCCCGGCAACGGGCGCCGCATGGTGCAGCCCCACGGCGTGCAGGCGGTCTACTACAACCCGCCCGCCGAGCCGCTCGACACCGCGCTGATGGACGAGCTCTACGACCTTCCGTTCTCGCGCCGAGCGCACTGGTCGTACGAAGAGCCGATCCCCGCGTTCGAGACCGTGAAGCACTCGATCGTGACGATGCGAGGCTGCTTCGGTGGCTGCACCTTCTGCTCGATCACCGAGCACGAAGGGCGCGTCATCCAGTGGCGCTCGAGCGACTCGATCCTGCGCGAGGTGCGCGCCCTGCGGCGCATGGACGGCTTCCGCGGCGTGATCAGCGACGTGGGCGGGCCCACCGCGAACATGTACGCGATGAAGTGCAAGGACGAGACGATCGAGCGCTCGTGCCGTCGCCTCTCGTGCGTGCATCCGGGGGTCTGCGAGAACCTCGTCACCGATCATGCGCCGCTCGTCGATCTCCTGCGCAAGGTGCGCAAGGAGAAGGGCATCAAGAAGGTCTTCGTCGCGAGCGGCGTGCGCTACGACCTCGCGGAGCGCAGCCCCGAGTTCGTCGAGGAGCTCGCGCGTCACCACACCGGCGGACAGCTCAGCGTCGCGCCCGAGCACGTCGACGACGACGTGCTCGACAAGATGAAGAAGCCGGGCGCCGAGTCCTACGAGAAGTTCGCCGAGATGTTCGCGTGCGCGAGCGAGAACGCGGGCAAGGACCAGCACCTCGTCCCCTACTACATCAGCGGTCATCCGGGCTCGACGCTGCAGTCGATGATCGCGCTCGCGACGTACCTGAAGAAGCGCGGCATCCGCCCGCGCCAGGTGCAGGACTTCATCCCGACCCCGATGTCGATGGCGACCGCGATGTACTGGACGGGCCTCGACCCGTTCACGCGCGAGCCCGTGTACACGGCGAAGGATCTGCGCGACAAGCGCAAGCAGAAGGCGCTCTTGCTCTACTGGGATCCCCAGCACCACGACCTCGCGCGCGAGGCGCTGATCGAAGCGGGGCGCCGCGACCTGATCGGCGCCGACGCGCGCGCGCTGGTGCCGCCTGCGCACGGCAAGGGATCGCTCTCGATCCACGCGAAGAAGCGCGCCGCCGGTGGGCCGCGACCGCAGGGCAGGGTGGGCCGTCGCGGCGGTGGTGTGCCGCGACCGGGCGCGCCGCGCTGAGAGAACGCATTGGAGCTCGTCCTTCGGATGTTCGAGACCGGGCGCGCGCTCGCGCACCTCGCGCCCGTGTTCCGCGTGCTCATCCCGCTGGTGGGCTTCGTCGGCAGCGGGACGCTCTTCGCGTGGGGCGTGATGGGCCTGCTCAACCAGCGCACGTTCGCGCTCGCGCGACGGGGCGCGGGGGGCCGCATCCACGGGGTGCCGGCGATGATCGTGGGCGCGCTCTATCTCGCCATCTCGATCGTGCTCGTCGTGATCCTCGCGCCGGTGAGCGCAGGGCTGGTGGTCGGACCGCGTTGACGCGGCGCTCGCGCGGAACGATCTGACGCGCTCGTGGACGCACGCGAGGAGGCGCTCGTCGCGCTGGGACGCGCGCTGCGCGGCGCGGGATACCGCTTCGAGACCGTCACTCCGGCAACGCACGCGCGCGTCGTCGCGCGTCCCTCGATGCGCGAGGCGCGCGACCTGCGCGGCGTGCTCGGATGGAGCCTGCCGTTCGCGCCGCACGTCGTGCCCGACGCGATCCTCGCGCATCTCCGCGACGCGGACGCGCTCGACGTGCTCGACGAGGGAAGGCTCCGGGCGCGCGTGCGTGTGTCGACGCTGGGTGAGCACCTCTTCGTGCACTCCGCGTATCCCACGCGCGATCGCGATGCGGTGTTCTTCGGGCCCGACACCCATCGCTTCGCGCATCTCCTCGTGAGCGTGCGAAGGCCCGTGCAGCGGATGCTCGATCTCGGCTGCGGCACCGGCGCCGGCGGGATCGTGCTCGCGGAGCAGGCACGCGAGATCGTGCTCTCGGACATCAGCCCTCGCGTCCTCTCGCACGCGCGCGTGAACGTCGCGATCGCGGGCGCGACGAACGCGACGATCATCCACGCCGATCTCTTCGATGGCATCGAAGGACGCTTCGATCTGATCGCGGCGAACCCGCCGTACCTCGTCGACGACGAGCACCGCACCTATCGCGACGGTGGCGATGCGCTCGGCACCGCGCTCGCCGCGCGCATCGTGCGCGAGTCGATCCCGCGCCTCACGCGTGGTGGGCGGCTCGTGCTCTACACCGGCGTGCCGATCGTCGACGGACGCGACGTGCTGTGCGACGTGGTGGTGCCCGCGCTGCGCGCAGCGGGCGTGCACGTCGAGCGCGACGAGCTCGACCCCGACGTGTTCGGCGAGGAGCTCGAGCGCGACGTGTACGAATCCGTCGAGCGCATCGCCGCGATCGCGCTGATCGCCACGATGCCGTGACGTCGCACGCCCTCTGAGGCGCCACGCATCACCTCGCGATCGCGCTTTTCCCGCGAATCGCGCGGCATCGTGCTTGCGATGGCGGGGCGCCCGGAGGAACGACGAATGCGCTTCTCGATCATCACAGTGCTCGTGCTCTCGCTCGCGACCGCGTGCTCGAACCCGGTCGACGAGATCGACGAGGGCGTCGACTGCGCGAACATCTGCGACCGCTACCGCGACTGCTACGACACCGACTACGACACCGGCGCGTGCCGCGATCGCTGCGACGACCTGGTCGACGGCGAGAACGGCGATCCCCACGCCGCCGACGCGTGCGACGCATGCCTCGACGACCGCTCGTGCATCGACGCGACGTTCACGTGCGCGAGCGAGTGCGCCGGCATCATCCCCTGATTCGAAGATCGTCGAAACATCGGCTCGCCCGCCGGTCCCTACCGTGCGCGCGCTTCGCGCGCTCCCGTCCGGGACCTGCGGGACGAGCACTCCAGCAAGGACTGCGAAAATCGGCTCGCCCGCGGGTCCCTACCGTGCGCGCGCTTCGCGCGCTCCCGTCCGGGACCTGCGGGACGAGCACTCCGGCAACGACTCACTCCACGGTCAGCTCGACCGGCGCGCCCCACAGCGCGCCGCGAGGACCGGCGACGATGCGCGTGATGCTCGCCTCGCCGGTCCCGCGCTCGCGCCCCAGCCCGACGCGCACCGCACGCTCGACGCACGCTCGCAGCGCGGCTGGTCCGCTCGAGGACACGGCGACGCCAGCCGCGCTGCGCTGGATCGCGACCCGCACCGCGACCGGTCGCCACCGCGCATCGATCTCGGGCTGGAGGCACGCGCCCGCGCGCCGTACGGCGAGACGTGCGCTCGGGTCGTCGCCGCGCTGCGGCTCGACCGCGACCGAGACCTGCGCGAGCGGGCTCGCGAGCTCCGCCAGCATCTCGATCGCCGCGCGCGTCAGGTGCTCGCGGCGGGCGCCCACCGCGCGCTCGACGAGACGGCCGAGCGCGATCACGACCTGCTCGAGCGACCACTCCATGCCGTGCTCGGCGAGCGCGCGCGCCGGCTCGAGCGCGTCGCCGGTCAGGCGCGATGCCGCGGCCCTGCGCGCGACGGCATCGCGCATCGGCGGCGCCTCGCGGAGCGCTGCGGCGTCGTGGGGGCGGCCCTCCGCGTCGAGGATCTCCGCAGCGAAGAAGCGCACCGCGCGATCGATCGCGACCTCGCGGATGCGATCGAGGCTCGGGCACCGCCGCGCGCTGCCGAAGCCCGTCGAGCCGCGCCTCGCGATGACGCCGCAGCGCGGGTGCACGCGTGCTGCGAGCCACACGCGCTCCTCCGGAGACATCCACGCCGCGAGCGATGCCCGGAAGAGCGCGACGTGCGCATCCTCCTCCGGCGCCGGCGGCTGCCACCCAGGAGGCACCACGTCCGCACGCCCGTGCCCGGGCGCGATCACGATCGCGAGGGCGACCACGGCGAGGGCGCGACGCACGTCCGGCATACGCGCCACCCGTCGTGCTCCTGCCTCACAACATCGGTGAGAAGAGCCGCGCCGTCGCTTCGCCCAGCCGCTGCACGAGCGGCTCGCGATCGAGCTGCCGTGCCTTCACCTCGCGGCATTCCGCGAGGTCGTCCTCGAACACCGCGGCGAGACGCTGCGCGAACTGCCCTCCGTACACCGCCGCGCAGACCTCGAAGTTCAGCCGGAAGCTGCGGTTGTCCATGTTCGCGCTGCCGGCGATCGCGAGGTCGCGATCGATCACGATCGTCTTCGCGTGCACGAAGCGCGGCAGGTACTCGTAGATGCGCACGCCCGCCGCGAGCAGCTCCGGGAAGTACGAGCGCGCCGCGAGATCGACGAGCATCGAGTCGCCCGCCGCGGGCACGATCACCTTCACGTCGATGCCGCGCATCGCCGCGGTCACGAGCGCGCTCACGATCGGCTCGTCGGGCACGAAGTACGGCGTCGTGATCAGCACTCGCTCGTGCGCCGACGCGATCGCCGCGAACATGAGCTTGTGGATCGCGTAGACGTCGGCGTCGGGCCCCGACGCGACGATCTGCACGAGCTCCTCGCCGCGCGCCGTCGCGCGCTTCAGGTACTCGGGCCCGTTGGGCGTCTCACCACACGCGTAGCTCCAGTCCTCGATGAACACGCGCTGCAGCGCGCGCACCGCCGAGCCCTCGATGCGCATGTGCGTGTCGCGCCACGCGCGATCGCCGTGGAACTCCGAGGTCTGCTCGTCGCTGATGTTCATCCCGCCGGTGAACCCGACGACTCCGTCGCACACCACGATCTTCCGGTGCGTGCGGAAGTTCGTGTAGCGCGGCCGCAGGCGCGTGAGCGACACCGGGTTGAACCACGCGATCTTCCCGCCCGCTTCGACCAGCGGCGCGAGGAAGCGCGACGTCGTCGAGTACGCGCCGATCCAGTCGAGCAGGAGCCGCACCTCGACGCCCTGCTTCGCCTTCGCGACGAGCGCGTCGCGGAAGCGCGCCCCCGATGCGATCGGGGTACCAGATGTAGTAGCTGATGTGGACGTGGTGCTTCGCGGCGGCGATCGCCTCGAGCTGTGCCGCGAGGCAGTCCTGCCCTTCGGTGTAGAGGTCGACGCGCTCGGCGCGCAGCGGCGCTGCTTCACCGGCCTGCACCGCGAGCTTCGCGAGCTCGCCGCGGCTCTTGTCGTCGGCCTCGTCGTCGATCGCGGCGATCGCCGCGTCGACGAGCTTCTGCGCCTGCGCGCGCTTGAGCTTGCGTCGCGTCAGCCGGCGCGGGCCGAGGAAGTAGTAGACGACGATGCCGACCGCCGGCAGCCACGCGAGCGTGAGGATCCACGCGATGGTGGCGACCGGCGGACGGCGCTCGAGGACGATCCACGCGGAGAGCCCCGCGACCCAGACGATCTCGAGGATCGTGAAGACCGTCCAGAACCAGCTCAACGCGTCAATCCACGCTCAGCAGCTCGACCTCGAACACCAGCGTCGAGTCGGGCGGGATCACCGGCGGGAAGCCGCGCTTGCCGTATCCCATCTCCGGCGGGATCACGAGCTTGCGCTGGCCGCCCTCGCGCATGCCCGCGACGCCCTCGTCCCAGCCCTTGATGACCTGTCCGCGCCCCAGCACGAAGTCGAAGGGCTCGTCGCGATCGCGCGAGCTGTCGAACTTCTGGCCGTTCGTCAGTGTGCCGACGTAGTGCACGGTGACGCGCTTGCCCGAGGTCGCTTCGGCCCCGGTCCCCACCACGAGATCCGTCTTCTGCAACATGGGCCGGGGTGTACACGCCTTCGCGCGACGCGGGAAGTCCCGCGCAGATTCCGGGAACGCAGCGTCGCGCCCTGGTGTCGCGAGCGCGCGGTCCGCGAGCGTCAGATTTCCGACGCAACGCGCGACTGCTCGCATCGATACGAGCGCCCGTGCGTACCCACGACCTCTCCCATCACGCGTTCGACTTCCTTCCTTCCGACCCCGCGTGGCCCGCGTGCCTCGAGGAGCTTCCCGACCCCCCGGCGAAGCTCCGCGTGGCAGGCGAGCTGCCCTTCCTCGACCGCGCCGTCGCGATCGTCGGCACACGCCGCGCGAGCGACGACGCGCTCGAGATCGCGCGACGCATGGCCCGCGACCTCGCCGCGGCCGGCTTCGTCGTCGTCTCCGGTGGCGCCGAGGGCATCGACGCCGCCGCCCATCACGGCGCGCTCGAGGGCGACGGCCGCAGCATCGCGGTGCTCGCGTCCGGCCTCTCGCGCCCCTATCCGCGCGGCCACGCGTCGCTCTTCGAGCGCATCGCAGCGTCGGGCGCGGTGATCACCGAGGCCGCGCACGAAGACGAGCCGCGCGCCCACACGTTCCTCTCGCGAAATCGTCTGATCGCCGCGCTCTCGCGCGCGGTGATCGTCGTGCAGGCGCCGGCGCGCTCGGGCGCCCTCTCCACCGCCGGCCACGCGCGGATCTCGGGCCGCCCGCTCTTCGCGGTGCCGTGGGCGGTCGACGACGTTCGTGGCGAAGGCGGGGTCGCGCTCCTCGCGCGGAGCCATGCCCGCGCATGCCGCAACGCCGACGACGTGATCGAGGCGATCACCGGGGAGCGCGTGACCCGTCCGCGCCGCGCCGCGCGCGCCCCGCGCACCCGCCTCGACGACGATCAGAAAGTCGTGATCGAGGCGCTGCGCTCGCGTCCCTCGCACGTCGACGATCTCGTGCGGACGACGGGGCTCCCCGCGTCGCGCGTGCAGACGACGCTCACGACCCTGATGCTGCTCGGCCTCGCGGCGCCCGACGAGCGAGGCGCGTTCCGGCGCATGCGCTGATCGATCAGGGCGCGCGGACGCCGTACGACGCCGTGTGCCGCGGCTCGCTCGACGCCTTCGCCCGTGCCGCGCCGGCTCGCTCCAGCGCGGAGCGCAGCACCGGCGACGACGTCACCAGCGCCGCGCGCAGCTCGTGCACGCAGCGCCCCCACTCGGTCGCGGTGTGGCGCGCGTCGGTGCCGCGTGCGCACCGATCGAACACCTCCACCGCACGCCGCAACGCGCTGGCGAGCGCGCGCTCCGAGGCGTCGAGCCGCTCGAGCGTGCGGCGCGCACGCGCGATCTCCCGCGCGACCATCAGCTCGAGCGCTTCGAGCTCGAGCGCCAGCAGGTCGGAGTCCCAGCGCGGCGCCGCGTCGAGGACCTGATCGATCTCGTCCGTGAGCTCCGCGATGCGCCGCGCCGCACGTCGCGCGCGGACGGTCGCGAGGAGCGGGGTGAGCGCAGAGTCCACGCGCGCACGCAATGCAGGCGACGCGCCGCGCGGGCGTGCCGCGCGATCCCCGGTCTCGTCCCCGGTCGCGAGCATCGGAGCGGGGCGCTGCGCCGCATCCGTGTGGCGCCCGGGCCGGGCGGAATCGCGCCCTTTCGTCTGCTAGGGTCCCCGGCCCATGCCCGGAACGGTGACCATCGTCGGCGGCGGCCTCGCGGGATGCGAGTGCGCGTGGCAGCTCGCCGAGCGCGGCGTCGACGTCGTGCTGATCGAGCAGAAGCCCCTCGCGCGCACGCCTGCGCAGACCGGTGACGGGCTCGCCGAGCTCGTCTGCTCGAACTCGTTCCGCGGCGCTGCGCTCTCGAACGCCGTCGGCCTGCTCAAGGAAGAGATGCGCCGCGCGGGCTCGCTCGTGATGGCGTCGGGCGCCCTCGCGCAGGTGCCCGCAGGTGGTGCGTTCGCCGTCGATCGCGAGGTCTTCTCGCGCGAGATGACCCAGCGCGTCCACGCACACCCGCGCATCCGCGTGGAGCACGCGATCGTCGACCGCGTCCCCGACGCGCGCCCCCTCGTGCTCGCGACGGGACCGCTCACCGGTGAGTCGCTCGCGGCGGATCTCTCGCGCGTGATCGGCGGCGAGCACCTCGCGTACTACGACGCGATCGCGCCCATCGTCTCGGCGGACTCGATCGACGAGAGCAAGACGTTCCGCGCGAGCCGCTACGACAAGGGCGGCGACGACGCGTACCTCAACTGCCCGCTCACGAAGGACGAGTACGAGCGCTTCGTGCAGGCGGTGATCGACGCCGAGAAGGTCGCGCCGCGCGCATTCGAGGAGCCGAAGTACTTCGAAGGATGTCTTCCGCTCGAGGTCATGGCCGAGCGCGGCATGCGCACCCTCGCGTTCGGCCCGATGAAGCCGGTCGGGCTCACCGATCCGCGCACCGGGCGCTGGCCCTACGCCGTCGTGCAGCTGCGCGCCGAGGACGTCGACTTCAGCGCGTACAACCTCGTCGGGTTCCAGACGCGCATGAAGCACGCGGATCAGAAGCGCGTGTTCTCGATGATCCCGGGCCTCGAGAACGTCGAGATCGTCCGCTACGGCAGCGTGCACCGGAACACGTTCGTCGACTCGCCGCGCGTGCTCGACGACTCGCTCGCGCTGCGCGCGCTGCCGGGCGTGCACCTCGCCGGTCAGATCAGCGGCGTCGAGGGCTACGTCGAGAGCGCGGCGTGTGGCCTCGTGCTCGGCGTGCTGCTCGCGGGCGGCGCGCTTCCGCCGGAGACGACCGCGCTGGGATCGCTCTATCGCCACCTGCGTCGCGCGCCCGAGGGCAAGCAGTCGTTCCAGCCCTCGAACGTCGTCTTCTCGATGTTCCCGTCGCTCGGCGACGCGGCCGTGATCACGACGCCGACCGGCAAATTCAAGAAGCTCGGCAAGCGCGAGCGCGGCGAAGCGCTCGCGATGCGCGCGCTCGCCGATCTCGATGGCTGGCTCGATCAGGTGGGCGCGCGCGAGGTCCACGCGCGCGTCGCGCCGCGCGAGAGCGTCGCGATCGAAGCGAGCGCCGGATGACGAAGCGCCGCATCCCGATGCCGCCGCGCTGGCTGCTCTTCGTGCTCGGCATTCTTCCCGCGGTCCTCGCGATCGGGATCTTCGCGTTCATCGCGCGCTTCCAGCTCGCGCACGACGAGGCGCGTTGCCCCTTCGAAGAGCGCGAGACGCGCGATGTCGCATCGGGCCTCCGGGTGCGCGAGGACGCGCGCCGCTGTCTCCCCGAGATCGAAGAGCACCGCTGGCTCGTCCTTCGCGACGGGCACGAGCCCCTCGAGCTCGGTCGCTTCCCGCTCGAGGCCGAGCAGATCACGGCGGGGTTCCCCTGGAGCGCGAGCGTCGACGACGGACGCGCGGTGGTGACGGTCACGAACGAAGGGCGCGGTGACCTCGTGTTCCGCGAGCCCGATCTCTCTGCGCCGCACTGATCCGGAGTGCACGTGGAGAAACGTTGCGTCGCACCGGCCGGTGCTGGCGACCGAGCGCCCTCAGACCCACAATCGCGCGGTCGTGCAGGGGCGTTCGGGAAGTGGTTTCTACGATCGGCTGATGACCCGGCTCGGGCTGGGCACGGTCGACTTCGCGATCTCGCAGGATCGTGATCTCACGCAGCGTCGACTCGCGCTCTTCCTCGCGCTGGTCGGTGGGCTCGAGGTCACGCTGTGGGTGCTGCAGGCGAGCGTCCTCGCGGTGTTCGACACGGCGCGCCTCTCGTGGATGCTGCAGCACTACGTCGCGTACCTGCACCTCGTGCTCGGTTGCTCGCTGCTCGGGCTCTCGCGCCTCGTGCGGTCGCGGCCGTGGCGATACGAGTCGCTGCAGCTCTTCGACGCGGGTGTGGTGGTCGGCCTCGGCGTGGTGTTCGGCAGCTTGCCGAGCCTCGGCCAGGCCCAGTGGCGCCCCGAGCTCGCGGGCTTGCTCGCGATCAGCTTCCTGCTCTTCGTGCGCAGCGCGATCGTGCCGAGCGACACCACGCGCACCGGCGTGCTGGGTGTGATCGTCTGCATCCCGATCGTGCTCAGCACGTACCTCGTCCACACCCAGCCCGGTCGACCCGCGGACTGGCCGCCGCCCGCGCTCTTCGTCGCGGGGACGCTCGTGTGGGCGTTCGCCGCGATCAAGGCGAGCAGCGTCGTCTCGCACGTCATCTACGGCCTGCACCGTCAGGTGCGTGAGGCGCTCACGCTCGGGCAGTACACGCTCGAGGAGAAGATCGGCGAGGGCGGGATGGGCGTCGTCTACCGCGCACGCCACGCGCTGATGCGCCGCCCCACCGCGATCAAGCTGCTGCGCGCCGAGCGTGGCCCGCAGGCGATCGCGCGCTTCGAGCGCGAGGTGCAGATGACGAGCCGTCTGACGCACCCCAACACGATCGCGATCTACGACTACGGCCACACGCCGGACGGCATCTTCTATTACGTGATGGAGCACCTCGACGGCTTCGACCTCGAGCACGTCGTGCGCGCCGAGGGCCCGATGCATCCGGGGCGCGTGGTGCACGTGCTGCGTCAGGCCGCGGAAGCGCTCGGCGAAGCGCACGCGCTCGGGCTGATCCACCGCGACGTGAAGCCGGGCAATCTCCTGCTCTGCGAGCGCGGCGGACGACCCGACTTCGTGAAGGTGCTCGACTTCGGTCTGGTGCGCGAGATCGACGGCGGTGCGCCCGCGTTCAGCCAGACCGAGGCGCTGCAGGGAACGCCGCTCTACATGTCGCCCGAGCAGATCCGCGAGCCCCACGCGATCGACGGGCGCAGCGACGTCTACTCGCTGGGCGCGGTCGCGTACTTCCTGCTCACCGGCGAGCCGGTCTTCGAGGGCAAGAACGTGGTGGAGGTCTGTGGCCACCACCTGCACTCGCATCCGGTGCGCCCTTCGGTGCGCGTCGGTCGCCCCCTCCCCGAGAAGCTCGAGGCGCTGGTGATGCGCTGCCTCGAGAAGGATCCCGCCGCGCGCCCGTCGAGCGCGGCCGCGCTCATCGAGCTGCTCGAGGCGTGCGATGTGCCGGAGTGGACCGATGCGGATGCGCGCCAGTGGTGGCGCGAGCGCGCACCCGAGCTTCGTCGCTCCTCGAGCGAGCGTCACAGCGCGCGCCCCGTCACGCTCGCAGTGGATCTCGACAAGCGCAACGCTGCCTGACGTGTGACGCGGGCGTCGCACGTCGGTGCCACCGCCCGTTCACGCACGTCGGCGCGAGGTGTGCGATTCGCTGCGTTTCCTGCGCGGCACGCGCGCTGCTCCGAGCGCGGGTGTCATGTCTCCTCGATCTCGTTTCCTCGCCGCGTTCGGTCTCGTCTTCGCGCTCTCGTGCGCGGCACCATTCGTCTCGCCTCCGCGCGCGTCCGCCGACGGCCCTCTGGTCCTCGGGTTCTCCGGTGAAGGCGGCGGCTTCGTCACCGACCCACAGAGCGCGATGGGCGGCCTCGCGCTGCGCCTCGGCGTGCGCCCGATCCCGCTGCTCTCGATCTACCTGCAGAGCCACGGTCTGATCGGCGCGCTCACCGCCGGACCGGAGAGCGGCAGCGCGCAGGGCGTGCTGTGGAACACCGCGATGCTCGGCGTGCACTTCGGGCCGCTGCACCTCGCGTTCGGTCCCTCGCTCGACTTCGCGTGGGGCTGCGACACGCAGGAGGGCTGCGTTGACGGCGACTTGCTCTTCGGCCTCGACGGGCGCGTCGCGCTCCACTTCGGAAGCCTGGTGCTCTCCGCCGACGTCCATCCGACGTGGATCGACGACGACATCGTCGTCGGTCTGGTCGGCGGCCTGGGCTGGCAGCTCTAAGAGGCAGGGAACGACGGCGCCCAGGGCTCGTTCGCGAGCCCGGCGCCGTTCGCGACGCACGCGATCGTGCGGTACCAGCCCGCGAGCACGAGGAGCTCGACGATCTGCTCCGGGCTCCACGCGTCGGCGAGCTCCGCGCGCAACGCGTCGTCGAGGGTGGCGTGCTCGTGGAGCGCATCGACCGCCCGCACGAGCAGGCGATCACGCGGTGCGAGGTCGTCGATCGCACCGCGCACGGTCGCGCGCACCGTTGCTTCGTCGAGCCCGACGCGCGACGCGAAGAACGCGACGTGCACGCCCCACTCGTACTCGCAGCGCGCGCGGGCCGTCGCACGCAGGATCACGATCTCGCGATCCCGCGGCGCGAGCGTCGCTCCACGCGCACCGAGCAGGACGCGCGCGAACGGGCGCATCACCTCCATCAGCGCCGGGTGGTGCGCGAAGAATCGGAAGAGCGCGAGCGGCGGGACCGGCGCGCCGCGCGGCATCATCTCGGTGAGCGCGGCTTCGATCTCGGGCGCGTGAGGGGGCGAGAGCGGAGCGGGGAAGCGCGACATGGCTCGTCCTCCGTGGTGCTACGAAATGTGTAGCGCTACGGATTCTGGAGCGCTACGGAATTCGTAGCGCACGTTCAGCCGCGCTTCGCGAGCCAGTCCTTCACGGCGAGGCCGGTGCCGAAGGGCCAGGGGCGCAGCTTCGGGATCGGGATGCGCTTGTACGCCTCGAGCTCCTCGCCGAGCGTGATCGCTCCGCGCGCCCGCACGTGCCACGTCGCGATCACCTCGTTGCGCTGCAGGAACGGGTACACACCGACGAGCGAGACGATGTCGCCGCGCAGGCCGAGCTCTTCCTCGAGCTCGCGCAGCACTGCGTCCTCGGGGGTCTCGCCGCGCTCGAGGAAGCCCGTGACCAGCCCGAACCATCCTTCGGGCCACGCCTTCTGACGCACCAGCACGATGCGGCTCTCGGTCTCGTCCTCGCCCTCGACGTGCTCGACGATCGCGGCGACGACCGGCAGCGGGTTGCCGTAGTGCACGAAGCCGCACGCCGGACAGCGCTTGCGCGCGCGGCCCTCGAGCGTGACCTCTTCGAGCGCGGTGCCGCATCGCAGACAGAAGCGGGCATCGTCCATCGGATCGCTCTCCTCGTGCGCTTGTCGCCGGCGGCACGCTCGGCGAGGATGCGCGCTATGAAAACCGTAGCGCAACGCGGCGCACCTCGTCCGGGCCGTCCGGTGCGCGGCTCGAAGACGGGCCGCCCGATCATGGCGCTCTTCGATCTGCTCGGACGTCGCTGGGCGCTGCGCGTCGTGTGGGAGCTGCGCGAAGGACCGCTCCACTTCCGCGCGCTGCGCGAGGCGTGCGGCGGCGTGTCGCCGACGTCGCTCGCCGCGCGCATCGCCGAGCTGCGCGAGGCCGGTGTGGTCGCGGGCGAAGGAGAGGGCGAGGCCGCGGGCTACTCGCTGACCGACGAGGGACGCGCGCTGCTCGACGCGCTCGGCCCGCTCGCGGAGTGGGCGGAGGGCTGGAGCAAGCGCACCGCGAAGCGTTAGAGCGCGAAGTCCTCGATCATCGTGCGCTCGATGATCGGAAGGCTCGCGACGAGATCGTGGCCGTCGTCGACCTCGATCAGGCGCGCATGCGGGTGCGACGCGAGCCAGCGGCGCGAGCTCTCGATCGGGACACGATCGTCGCGCGTGCCGTGGACGATCGTGACCGGGCACGAGAGGCGCGGATACGCGGTGTGCGCCCTCGCGCCCTCGTAGAACGCGAAGTGCAGCGGCACGAGCGCGCCCGTCGCGTCGGCGACCTCGAGCTCTCCGCGCGCGCGCCACGTCTCGAATTCGCCGGGCTTCATCAGCTGCGGCCAGCGCGTCTCGATGTCGAACGCGGGGCACAGAAGGATCACGCGGTCGACGCGCTCGGGATGTAGCTCGGCCCAGCGCGCGGTGAGCCATCCGCCGAGGCTCGATCCCACGAGTCGCCAGCGCGGTCGTCCGTGCGCCTCGTGCATCGCGTCGAGCTCCGCGAGCATCGCGTCGATCGAGAGCTTCGCGAACGAAGGACGGTTGAGCTCCGCGAGCTGCAGATCGATGCGATCGCGCAGCGCGGCGTGGAGGTGCACGCCCTTCTTCGAGCGCGCGCTCGACGCGAAGCCGTGCAGGTATCCGTACGCGATCGTCATTCGGGATCTCGGCGCGCGTCGTCGGGCGAGAACGCGGGCATGCAGATCGCGAAGTACTCGCTCTCGACCGGATACGGGTTCGAGTAACGCACGCGCACGTCGGGCTCGATCCAGATCGCCTGTCCCGCGCGCAGCTCGAGCTGCTCGTCGCCGATCTCGATGTGCATCGAGCCGCGCACCATGATCGTGAGCTCGCCGAAGCGCGGCGTCTGCGCGGGCTCGCTCCATCCGGACGGCGCGATCATGTGCGCGAGGCTGAACGCGTCGGTGCCGGTGCGGACGCGGCCGAAATACTCCTCGATGAGCTTGCCGCCCGGGACCGGGATGCGCGTGGGATCGCCCACCAGCGTGTAGCGCTTCGACATGAGCGCTGTCGTAGCGTCACTCGCGCGCGCGGTCGACGATCTCGCTCCACGCATCGTCGTCGTCCGAGAGCTGCCGTGGCGTCGGGATCGCGGGGCGAGCGCTGACTTGGCCGATCGCGCGTCCTCGTGCGAGACGTCGGGGATGACGATGTTTCCAGGCAAGGTGATCGCGCCGCGCTGCGGGATGTACACCCAGTGCATGTGCGTGTTGTTCGATCGAGCTCCGACGATCGACGCGACCGCGGCGCGGCTCGATCGCTTCACGATCGTCGGTGAGCGCGCCGCGGCGGGAGGGCGCGACGGATGGACGCTCGCGGGCCCCGCAGTCGTCGTCGCGTATCGACCCGAGGTGAACGGGCACGTGCTCGTCGACGTCGTCGATCGGCCGTGGCCCGACGGCATGGGTGCGCCGAACGGGCCCGAGGAGACGCTCTTCTCGTCGTGGGCGATGGGCGCGTTCGGGCCGAGCACGTTCCCCGGCAACCTCGAGCGCGCGATGCAGCAGGCGCACACGTGGCCCGAGGCGCGCGTGATCGCACCGCGGCATCGCGCGTTCGTGCGCGTTCGGACGACGTACGCGATCGGTGCGCGGCCCGAGACGAAGGTTTGGCCCGACGATCGTGATCCGCTCGACGAGCTGAGGTTCGTGACCGACGTCGTGCGCGCGGTGCTCGGCGCGCCGCGCGCGCTCTGTGCGTTCAACCCGAGCGGCGAGACGCTCGTCTCCGCCGAGCGGCTCGAGCGGCTGTGGGAGCGCGATCGCCGCGGCGAGGCGATTCCGATCGATGCATGGGTGAACGTGCGGCTCTTCCGACCGGGGCGCCTCGGACGCGAGGAGTGGTTCCTGTTCGACACGGTCGGGCTCGATCAGCTCGGCGTGCGCGATCACGAGGGTGCCGTGCCCGAGAGCTCGAGCTCGTTCGATCACGTGCCCGGCGTGCTGTGGTCCTTCGGCTCGTACGACCTGGCGAAGCGCGGCGCGATGCGCGTCGGGGACACCGCGGACGACTTCGCGGGCGCGAAGTGGCGTGCGCACGCGGAGGGTGACGCGCTGGTGCAGCCGCCGCGTCCGGTGCTGCGCTGGGCGCCCGCAGCGCTCGACGTGCCCGCGCCGCTGCGCGGACGATGAGCATCACTCGTCGTCGTGCGCGAGCGGGTGCGCCTTGTCGTAGACCGCCATCAGGCGATCGACGGTGACGTGCGTGTAGCGCTGGGTCGTCGCGAGGCTCGCGTGGCCGAGCAGCTCCTGGATCGCGCGCAGATCCGCGCCCGCGTCGAGCAGGTGCGTCGCGCAGGTGTGGCGCAGCGCGTGGGGATGGAGATCCCCGCGTCCCGCGCCGAGCGCGCCGTAGCGACGCACGACGTTCTGCACCTGACGCGCGGTGAGCGCGGTGCCGAGCCGGCCGAGGAAGAGCGCGTCGAGCGGATCGGTCTTGTCGCTCACCAGCGCGCCGCGGATCGCGAGGTACGCGTCGAGCGCATCGGCGCAGCTCGATCCGTAGGGCGCGAGCCGCTCCTTGCGTCCCTTGCCCATCACGCGCACCAAACGTGCGCTGCGATCGACGGATCCGAGCCGCAGCCCTGCGAGCTCGCTGACGCGCAGGCCGGCGCCGTAGAGCATCTCGAGCATCGCGGCATCGCGCAGGCGCAGCGCTTCGTCGCGATGCGCGTCCTCCTTGGGCGCATCGACCACGCGGAACGCCTCGTCGACGGTGAGGAAGCGCGGGAGCGGACGCGCGAGCTTCGGCGAGCGCAGCGCGGCGGCGGGGTTCGACGGGATGATCCCGCGGCGCAGCAAGTAGCGGAAGAACGAGCGCAGCGTGGCGATCTTGCGCGCGAGGGTCGCGCTCGCGTGCGAGTCGAAGAGCGCCGCGAGGTACGCGCGCAGCGAGACGATCGTGATGCGACGCGCGTCGGTGGGGAGCTTCTTGTCGACGAGGAACGAGCGCAGCTCGTTCAGCGTTCGCGCATAGGTCTCGATCGTCTTGTCGGGGCTGCGACGCTCGTCGCGCAGCCACGCGAGGAAGAGCGCGATCTGCTTCGCGAGCTCGTCGTCGGGCACCCGAGCAGGGTACGTCCGAGCGCGCGAGGAGAGGAGAAAACGGCGCGCGGCTCGGAGTTTGGAAGCGGGGTTGACGGGGCGAGGTGACGACTTAGGGTGCCGGCCTCTCTCTGCCTTGTTTCGGCGACTCTGCTCTCAGGCGGAGATTTGCGTGGAGATGCGCGCGTGAGCGAAGAAGCTCGTTTCCGATCGACCACCATCGTGGCGGTGCGCCGCGATGGACGCGCCGCGATGGCGGGAGATGGTCAGGTCTCGCTCGGTCAGACCGTGATGAAGTCGGGCGCGCGCAAGGTGCGCCGCATCGCGGAGGGCAAGGTGATCGCGGGGTTCGCGGGCGCGAGCGCGGACGCATTCACGCTGCTCGAGCGCTTCGAGGCCAAGCTCAAGGAGCACAAGGGCGGGCTCGCGCGTGCCGCGGTCGAGCTCGCGAAGGACTGGCGCACCGATCGGTACCTGCGCCGGCTCGAGGCGATGCTCGTCGTGATGGACGCGAGCGCGACGTTCCTCATCAGCGGGACCGGGGACGTGATCGAGCCCGACGAAGGCGTGATCGCGATCGGCTCGGGCGGGCCCTACGCGCTCGCCGCGGCGCGCGCGCTCATGCGGCACACGTCGATGGCGCCCGCCGACATCGCGCGCGAGGCGCTGCTCACCGCGGGTGAGATCTGCGTGTACACGAACCAGAACGTGGTGGTGGAGGAGATCGAAGGATGAGCGGCGTTCGCACCTTCACCCCGCGCGAGATCGTGGGCGAGCTCGACCGCTACATCGTCGGGCAGCACAAGGCCAAGAAGGCGGTCGCGATCGCGCTGCGCAATCGCTGGCGCAGGCAGCAGGTCTCGCCCGATCTCCGCGACGAGATCGCGCCGAAGAACATCATCATGATCGGGCCGACCGGCGTCGGGAAGACCGAGATCGCGCGGCGCCTCGCGAAGCTCGCGAACGCGCCCTTCGTGAAGGTCGAGGCGAGCAAGTTCACCGAGGTCGGCTACGTCGGTCGCGACGTCGAGTCGATGGTGCGCGACCTCGTCGAGAACGCGATCCAGCTCGTGCGCTCCGAGGAGATGGAGAACGTGCAGGCGCGCGCGCGGGACCTCGCGGAGGAGCGGCTGGTGCGCATGCTCGCCTCGAAGGACGCGCCCCCGCAGCCGCCGCCCCAGCGCCCGCAGGGGCCCTTCGGCGCGTTCCTCGTCACGCCTCCGCCGCAGCAGTACGCGCCGAGCGAGCGCGAGATGAACGACGTGCGCACGCGGCTGCGCGCGGACGAGCTCGACGACGAAGAGGTCGAGATCGACGTCGCGGATCAGGGCGTGCCCTTCATGCAGATCTTCGGGCAGCACGGCATGGAGGAGATGGAGGTCAACTTCCGCGACATGCTCTCGCAGCTGCCCGGCTTCAAAGGGCGCACGAAGCGTCGTCGCGTGAAGGTCAGCGAGGCGCGCAAGGCGCTCGAGGCCGAAGAGGCGGCCAAGCTCGTCGACATGGATCGCGTGCAGCGCGAGGCCGTGAAGCGCACCGAGGAAGCGGGCATCGTCTTCCTCGACGAGATCGACAAGATCGCAGGGCGCCAGGGCCAGACCGGCGGGCCCGACGTCTCGCGCGAGGGCGTGCAGCGCGACCTGCTCCCGATCGTCGAGGGCAGCACCGTCAGCACGAAGTACGGGCCGGTGAAGACCGATCACGTGCTCTTCGTCGCGGCGGGCGCGTTCCACGTCTCGAAGGTCAGCGATCTGATCCCCGAGCTGCAGGGTCGCTTCCCGATCCGCGTCGAGCTCGAGGCGCTCGGCAAGGCGGACTTCGTGCGGATCCTGACCGAGCCGAAGAACGCGCTGACCAAGCAGTACAAGGCGCTGCTCGAGACCGAAGGCGTGAAGGTCGAGGTCACGAGCGACGCGATCGAGGCGATCGCGGAGTACGCGCAGCTGGCGAACGAGCGCGCCGAGAACATCGGCGCGCGTCGCCTTCACACGATCCTCGAGGCGCTCTTCGAGGACATCAGCTATCGCGCGCCCGAGCTCGACGGAGAGTCGATCAAGATCGACGCGGAGCGCGTGCGCGCGACGCTGACGCCGATCCTCGGGAACGAGGATCTGTCGCGCTACATCCTCTGATCGGCTGCCGGTGCCACGTGCACCGGCACGTACTTGTGGAACGGCGTCCGCGAGATGCGATCGCAGTGCGCCGACGACGTGAGCCGGTTCACCTCCGGTCCGATCACCGCGCCGCCGTAGCGCATGCCGTAACCGTGCGGCAGCACGACGACGCCGCGCCGCACCGTGTCGTCGATCGAGATCACGACGTCGATGCTGCCGCGCTCCGAGGTGCACGTCGCGCGTGCGCCGTTCGACATCCCCAGCGCCGCGGCGTCCTCGGGATGCATGCGCATCGCGCCGTGGGGATCGACGCGGCGCCACGCGGGGTCGCGATAGATCTGGTTCGCGTTGTAGGCGCGTCGCTCGCCCGCCATCAGCACGAACGGGTGATCCGCGCCGGGCGCCACCTCGGACTCGAGCGCGCCGAGCTCCTCGAGCATCTCGGGGATCTCGAGGTGGATGCGGCGATCGTCGCTCGCGAGCAGGCGCCACATCTCGTCGTACTCGTGCGCGCTCACCACGACGCCTTCGCGCTTGTCGAGGATCGCGCGGAAGAGCGCAGCGCCGAGCGAGAGCGCGGTGCGGCCGCGATGTCCCGCGCGCCGCACCGCATCGGCGTGCGTGCGCGCGTAGTCGATCGCGAGCGGGAGCAGCGGCGCGGCGGCGGCGGCGCCGCGATCGAGCGTGGGCCCGAGCGTGCGATAGAGGATCGACGCCGCGTAGGGCATCCACTTCCGGTTCGTCGCGATCGTCGCCGCGAACGCCGCGAGGTAGAGCGCGTGATCGGTCGCCCGCGGCTCGATGCGCGCGACGCGCTCGAGCACCGGGAAGTGCTTCGGGATCTCGCCCATCGCCTCGAGCAGGCGCGTGTAGATCTCGGGCTCGGGCAGCGTCTCTCCGAGCGGCTCGAGGAGCGGATGCCGCAGGTGGAACGCGTTCTTCGGGAACTCGAGGTTGAAGCCCGTCGCTTCCCACTTCTCGAACTGCGATGCGGCGGGCAGCACGAAGTGCGCGAGGCGCGCGGTCTCGGTCATCGCGACGTCGACCACGACCAGCAGCTCGAGCTGGGAGAACGCGCGCTCGAGCGCGTCGGTGTCCGCGTAGGTGACGAGCGGGTTGCTGCTGTCGACCACGACCGCGCGCACGCGATCCTCGCCCTCGTGGAGGATCTCGTCGGCGAGGATGTTCGGCGGGAAGATCCCCGCGATCGCGTGCATCCCGTGGCGCGCGGTGCGCGGGCACTTCGGGCTGCGCTCGTCGGTGTCGCCGAGGATCGGGAGCAACGACGTGTGGAGGTTGTTCCCGCCGCGCCGTCCGAAGTTGCCCGTGAGCAGATAGAGCAGCTTCTCGAGGTATCCGTTGAGCGTGGTGTGCAGCGTGTGCTGGATGCCGAGGTCGATGCGCACGCACGCGCTCCGCGCGGTCGCGAAGCCGCGCGCGACGCGCTCCACGTCGGCGAGCGGGACGTCGGCGCGACGCACGTAGTCGGCCACGTCGATGCGCGCGAGCGCGCGCTCGATCGCGTCGAAGCCGGTGCAGCGCTGCGCGAGGAACGCGCGATCGTGGAGCCCCTCGCGCACGATGATCGCGAGCATCGCGGCGAGCAGGTACGCATCGGTGCCCGGCCGCAGCTGCAGGTGCACGTCCGCCATCTTCGCGGTCTCGGTGCGGCGCGGATCGATCACGACCATCGTGCGGCGCGGGTCGTTCTGGATCGCCTTCAGCGTGTCGCGCGCGTTGGGGATGCCGTGCGCCTGGAACGGGTTCGTGCCGACGAAGAGCACGTAGTCGGCGTGCTCGACGTCCTCGGTCGTGTGGCACTTCTGGCTGCCGAAGAGGCGACCGTTCACCCAGAAATCGCCGGTCTTCTCCTGGCCGAGCGAGTTGTACGCGTAGCGGCTCCGCATCGCGCGGAGCATCTGCCGTCCGTACGCGCCGCCGAGGTGGTTGCCCTGGCCGCCTCCGCCCACGAGCGCGAACGCCTTGCCTCCGTGGCGATCGCGGATCGCGCGCAGGCGTGCCGCGATCTTCGTGATCGCTTCGTCCCAGCTCACGCGCGCGAACGTGCCGTCGGGCTGCCGCTCGAGCGGGTGCTCGAGGCGATCGCGATTCGACTGATAGTGCTCGAGGCGCGCTGCTTTCTGGCAGATGTAGCCCTTCGAGACGGGATGCGCGTCGTCGCCCTGGATGCGCGCGAGGCGGCGCCCTTCGATCTGCACTTCGAGCCCGCAGTTGCGCGAGCAGAGGATGCACGCGGTCCGATCGGTTCTCATTCAGACCTCCAGCTCCGCGTCGGCGAAGCGACGGCACGCGCGGAGGATCGCGTCGGAGAGCGCTGCGTCGTCGACCGCGCGCGCGAGCACGATCCCACCGACGCAGAGCGCGGTGAGCGCGAGCGCGAGCTCCTTGCCCGAGAGGCCGGAGCGCGCCGAGCGCGGGACCTTCGTCTGCATCCGCGATGCGAGCTCGAGGAGGTACCCCGCGAGGTCGTGTCGCGGCGCGTCGCCGTGTCGCGCGACGTCGGCGGCGAGCGCGGGCAGCACGCAGCCGTGCTCGGGATGGTCGCGGTGCTCTCGGCTCAGGTACCGGCGCGTCAGCTCGCGGACGAACGCGGCGCCCTCGACACCCTCGAGCCCGGCGAAGAGCGCGTGCTCGGTGTGCGCGAATCCGTCCATCAAGACGGCCGATAGAAGCGCCTCTTTCGATTCGAAGTGCGAATAGAAGCCGCCGGCGGTGAGGCCGGCCGACTTCATCAGGTCGGACACGCCGATCCCGGCGTAGCCGCGCTCGCGGAACAGACGCCCCGCGGTCTCGAGGATGCGGGTGCGCGTCGAGTCTTTGTGCCCGGGCTTCCAGCGGACCATCTTTGTATGACGGTCGTACTACAAAGCCCGGGCGCGACGCAAACCACCGTCACTCGCTCGGGGCCGCGCGCCGCAGCCGCGCATCGACGTGCGGGCCTCCGCGCTCGTGCGACCAGTCGTGGAACCGCACCGACGCGTAGAGCGAGAGATCGAGATCCTCCGTGCCGCTCAGCGCGCGCACGCCGACGCGCACGCTCGTGCGGCAGCCTTCGTCGTCGCACTCGCCGAGCTCCACCGACTCGATGTTCGCGAGGACGGTCTCGCAGTCGGTGACGTGATCGATGCGCTCGGTGCGCGTGCTTCCGTCGGCGAGCTCGACGGTCACCTCGATCTGCGCCGGATACTCGCGTCCGTCGCACAGCTCGTCCTGCAGCACGAGCGCGATGTCCGCGGTCCGATCGCGGCTCGTGATCGCGCGGTTCGCGTGCACGTCGAAGACGAGCTGATCCGCGCCTTCGCCGAGCGCGAGTGGCACGGCGTGGGGACGCGCGTCGACGGGCGCGGCAGTCGAGAAGCGGGACGAGGCACCGCCGCACGCCGTGGCCGCGACGAGCACGAGGAGAGATCCGACGAGTCGCATGACGCCGCGGGCTCGCAATCGTCGAGCCACGCCGCCTCGCCCCGAAATCGCGCGATCGAGCGCGCGCCGTGCGAACGCGCGTCGACACGGCGGCCAACGCATGTTCGCGCCTGCCACACTGCAAACGTGCGATCGGCGCGCCGTCGTATCCTCGTCGAGTGAGCTGGAGCGGCGACAACCATCGCACCCCCGATCGCAGGTTCATCGCGGCGCTGCGGGTCGACGAGACCGGCGGTTGGGGCGACACGCTCTTCGTGGCCGGCGTCTACGTCGTGATGGACACGTGCAGCGCGCGCGTCCTCGGGACGATCGGGTACGCCTGGCACGACGGCGAGCCCACGACGCGGCTCGAGCTCGACGTCGAGCGCACCGAGGACGGCAGCGAGCAGATCGTCGGCCGCACGATCGCGCTGGGCTTCGGCCTCGACGAACAGGTCGTCGCGACGCACGCCTTCGCCGCGCCCGCGTCGGACGAGATCGGTGAGCCGCCGCGCGGCCCGCACCTCTCGTTCGCGCTCGACGAGCCGCTGGTGACGCGCGCGCAGCTCGTCAACGCGGTCGACGCGCTCCGCGGGAGGCTCACCCAGTCGTTCGCGAAGGAGCTCTTCGGCCGCGATCCGACCACCGTCCGCCTCGTCTCCGGCGATCGCATCGTGGTCGAGCTCTCGGGCGCCCGGGAGGACGCGATCCTCGCCGAGCTCGCGCTCGATCGACCCGCGATCCTCGAGATCCCGCCGTTCGACGTGCTCGTCGAAAGGACGAACCTGCTCAGCCCGCCCGAGATGATGCAGCTCCGCATCCGCGCGACGTGCGAGGAGCCGGTGCCCGACGTCGTGCACGTGGCGATCGACGGGATCGCGCTCGGCGCAGTGACCTCGGCGACCATCCCGCGTGGCCGCGGGCACGTGAACCTCCCGCCGCCGCCGGTCGACCGCGAGCTCTACAACCGGCTCGTTCGATACCCGCTGCGCGGGCGCGTGCGCCGCGTCGCCACCTGACGCGCCCGCGCTATCGCACGAACTGCATGCGCGCGAAGACGTGCGCGCGCTCGGTCGGGGTCGCCCCCGCGGTGAGCGCTTCGCTCGCGGAGACGACCGCACCGAGCACCCCGATCTCGTCGCCCGCGCGGTAGGCGCGCAGCGTGATCCGCACGCGATCGCCTGCGAAGCAGGGCTTGCGGAACGCGAGGTCGACGTAGCGTGCGAGCACGGTCGTCGGCAGGCCGAGCTCGTGGAAGCGACGCAGCGCGGCCTCCTCGATCAAGCGCGGATAGACGAGCGAGTTCACGTGCTGGTTGCTGTCGGTGTGTCCGAGCCCGAACACGATCGACAGCCGGTCGAGCGCGAACGCGTCGTCGATCGGCGTCGCGCCGCGCGGCAGATCGATCGCGGTGCGCGGCGCGCGCCATGCCGCGTCGCGCATCGTCATCCCATCGGGCAGCCCGCCGGGGATGGCCTCGACGCTGCGCTCCTCGGGCGGTGCGAAGGGTCGCGTGAGCACGTGCTCCGCGATCGCGCGACCCAGCACCACGGGCTCGCCCGCGCCCTCGGGCGGCGCGCCGTGGGTGCGACCGCGCGGGCCCTGCAGCTCGGCCCACATGTCCACGCGCACGCGCTGCCGATCCTGATCGTCGATCGTGCGCAGCACCTCGAACGTCCCGCGCGCGCCCACCGGCTCGCGCGCCGAGATCGGACCGCCGCCCGCTTCGACCTGCAGGCGCGAGAGGATCGGCACGATGCCCTCGGCGCCGAGGCGCAGCACGAGCGGGTGCTCGGAGAGCGTCTTCTTCCAGATCGCCGCGCCGATCGCGTGCGTGACCGGCTCGAGCCGGAGCCGACCGTCCTGCACGACGTCCTCGTAGCGCAGCGGGAGCGGGCCCGCGCCACGCTGCGCCTCGGGGACCTGCGGCTCGGGCGGCACGTCGCGGAGCTCGTTCATCGCGCGCGAGCATTGAGCCCACCCGCGAGCTGCGCAACTCCGGCATGATCGCGCGGTGGCGAACCGAACTTTCGCGATCGGCGACATCCACGGCGAGCTCGATCACCTGCGCGCGCTGGTCGCGAAGCTGCCGCTCCTCGACGAGCAGGACACGCTGGTGTTCCTCGGTGACTACGTCGATCGCGGACCGAAGTCGGAAGAGGTCGTGCGCGTGGTGCGCGCGTTCGAGCGCGAGCTCGGCTGTCGTGTCGTCATGCTGCGCGGCAACCACGAGGACGCCTGGGTGCGCGTGGTCGATCGTGGATGGCCCGAGTTCGTCTTCCCGCCGGGCAACGGCTGTCTCGCGACGATGCGCTCGTACGTCGGCGGGGCGCATCCCGCGGACGACGAGATGCCGAAGCCCGACGAGGTCGACGATCTCTTCGCGGGGCGCTTCTTCCCCGCCGACGTGATCGCGTGGATGCGCGAGCTGCCGTGGTTCTACGAGGACGAGCATGCGATCTACGTGCACGCGGGGCTCCTGCGGCGCGACGGACGGTTCCTCCATCCGAGCGAGACCGAGCCGAGGACCGCGCTCGCGTGGACGCGCGAGGAAGAGCTCTTCACCGAGTACCGCGGCAAGCGCGTGGTGATCGGGCACACGCGCACCGAGTACCTGCCGCCCGAGCTCTCGGGTCACACGCCGCACGACCCGAGCGATCTCTGGGCGAGCGAGCACGTGATCGCGACCGACACGGGCTGCGGCAGCGGCGGGTTCCTCACCGCGGTCGAGCTGCCGAGCCTCACGGTCTACGAGTCGCGCTGAAGACCAGGAGGTGGGTCGCGATCACGACCGGCACGACGAACGTCGGGATCACGCTCCAGGGAAACGCAGCCATCCCGGACATCGTCTCGGGGTGGCCCGAGAAGAACAGGATGCGCTGCGCGGTCGCGACGACGACGAGGATGTCGGCGAGGCCGATCACGTTCCACACCCGCACGATCGCGAGGCGTGACGGGAACGCGAGCGCGGCGACGAGCGCGAGACCCCCCGCGACGATGTCGCCGTAGCCCGCGATCGTCGCGAACGTCGGGTCGAGGCGGCCCTGCGACGCGAGCACGAGGAACCCGGCGCCGATCGGCAGCCGCACGAAGTGGAAGAGGATCGGGACGCGCAGATCGACGCGCTGCGCGAACGCGCGGAACGAAGGCACGCGGCGATACGCGAGCACGAGCGCGAGCGTGCCACCGGTGATCGAGAGCGGGACGAGCGCCATGCGCGCGGGCGTGATCACGCCGAGCGCCGACGCGAGCAACGCGAGCACGAGCCAGGCACCGAACACGACGTGCCATCGGCGATCGTGCGAGGTCGGAACGGGAGCGGACGCGGAGAGCGTGGACATGTCGAGGTCCTCCTTCGCGTCGCGCTTCATCACGTCGCGTGCCGCGCGTGATGTCGGGCTTCTTCGCCGCAATTCGCCGGGAATCGTCGGTCCGCCGACGGAGCTGTCGGGGCCGCGACGATCGTGCGCGCGTTTCGCGGCGCGACGCGATCGGTGCGAGGCTTGCGACGAGCTCGCTCCGTGACCCGCGCCTTCGACACGCTCCACGCCGCGCGCCTCCGCGCCGTCGGCACGCGCTTCTTGCGGCAGCGCCCGCTCGTGGTCGCGATCGGCGCGCTCGGTCAGGCCGCGATCCTCGCGAGCTCGAGCGCACCGCGCGCGCAGGTGATCGCGATCGCGGGCGCGACCGGCGCGATGGTGATCGCGTTCTTCGTCGAGGCGTGGGCGCTCGGACGTCGCGCCCTCGACGAGCGCTGGCTCGGCCTCTCCCTCGGCGCGACCGCGATCGCGATCGGGCTCGGCGCGCTGCTGAGCGGCGGGCTCGAGAGCCCGATGTTGCCGCTGCTCTTCGCGCCGGTGACGGTCGGCCTCGCGGCGTTCGGTCCGCGCCGCGGCGCGGGCGCGATGATCGTGATCGCGATCGGCGTGCTGCTCGTGCTCGCGGTGGTGCGCGGGCCCTTCGACGTCGTGCCGTCGCCGCAGCGCGGATGGATGGTCGCGTGGAGCACGCTCATGACGCTCGCCCTCGCGCGGCTCGGCGTCGTCGGGCTCGTCGAGGCGTATCGCTCGGTGGGCGAGACCCTCGATCGCATGCGCGGCGACGTGCTCGAGGAAGCGGCGCATCGCGCGCGCGAGTCCGAGGCGCTCGGCGCGAAGGTCGCGCACGAGATCCGCAACCCGCTCACCGCGGTGAAGGGGCTCGTGCAGATGCTCGCGAAGAAGCCGAGCGATGCCCGCGACGAGCGACGCTTCGGCGTGGTGCTCGAGGAGGTCGAGCGCATGGAGGCGATCCTCCACGAGTACCTCACGCTCGCGCGCCCGCTGACCGATCTCGCGCCCGAGCCGATCCGCCCGCGCGCGCTGATCGACGACGTCGCCGCGGTGATCGAGGCGCGCGCCGCGGCATCGTCGATCGAGGTCCGCTGCGAGGGCGACGCGGGCGAGGTGATCGCCGATCCGCGCCGGCTGCGCGAGGCGCTGCTCAACCTCGCGCAGAACGCGGTGCAGGCGATGCCACGCGGTGGTGTGATGACGCTGGCCGTGCGGCGCGAGGGCGCCCGGGTGCGCTTCGAGGTGCGCGACACCGGCGAGGGCTTCGACCCCGCGGTGCGCGCCGGCGAGGTGTTCGAGAGCGCGCGCGAGGGCGGCACCGGGCTCGGCCTCGCGCTCGCGCGCAGCATCGCGCGCCAGCACGGCGGCACGCTCGAGATCGGCGGCGAGCGAGGGAAGGGCGCGATCGTCGCGCTGGTGATCGAAGGGGAGACCCGATGACGCGCGTGTTGATCGTCGACGACGAGCGCTCGGTGCGGTTCACGCTGCGCGAGCTCGTCGAGGACCTCGGGCACGAGGTGATCGACGCCGAGAGCGGCGAGGCCGCGCTGCGCGTGCTCGACGACGTCGATCTCGTGATCACCGACCTCTCGATGCCCGGCATGGACGGCCTCGCGCTGCTCGCGCGCATCCGCGCCATCGATCCGCGCCTCGCGGTCGTGATGCTCACCGCGCGGGGCTCGGAGCGCATCGCGGTGCGCGCGATGAAGGAAGGTGCGCTCGACTACCTGACCAAGCCCTTCGACGTCGAGGAGATGACGCTGGTGATCGAGCGCGCGCTCGAGCATCGCGCGCTGCGACGCAAGGCGAGCCGGCTCGAGCTCGAGCACGCGCTCGGGCGTCCGCTGCTCGGCGAAGCGCCCGCGTTCGAGCGCGTGCTCGCCGCCGCGGTGCGCGTCGCAGGGCGCGACGTGCCGGTGCTGGTGCGCGGCGAGACCGGCACCGGCAAGGAGCTGCTCGCGAGCGTGCTCCACGTCGCGGGCACGCGCGCGTCGGGCCCGCTGGTGCGCTTCAACTGCGCGGCGATCCCCGCGGAGCTCGCGGACGCCGAGCTCTTCGGCCACGCGAAGGGCGCGTTCACCGGTGCCACCGCGGCGCGTCGCGGCTGGTTCGCCGAGGCGCACGGCGGGACGCTGGTGCTCGACGAGATCGGCGAGCTGCCCCTCGCGATCCAGGCGAAGCTGCTGCGCGCCGTGCAGGAGGGCGAGATCCAGCCGGTCGGCGCGGCGCGCGTCGAGAAGGTCGACGTGCGCATCGTCGCGTGCACCCACCGCGACCTGAAGAGCGAGGCCGCCGCCGGACGCTTCCGCGAGGACCTCTATTATCGCCTCGCGGTCGTCGAGCTCACGATGCCTCCGCTGCGCGAGCGACGCGGCGACATCCCGCAGCTCGCGCGCACGTTCGCCGCGCGTTACGCGGAGCGCTTCGCGCTGCCCGACGTCGCGCTCGCGCCCGCGCTGATCGACGCGCTCGCCGCGCGCGCCTGGCCCGGCAACGTGCGCGAGCTCGAGAACACGATCGCGCGATGCGTCGCGCTCTCCGAGGGCGGCGTGATCGGCCTCGACGCGCTCGACGACACCACCACGCCCACCGCGCACGAGGGCACGTTCCGCGCGCAGGTCGAGGCGTTCGAGCGCGAGCTCATCACGCGCGCGCTCGCCGAGCACGGCGGCAACCAGTCCGAGGCCGCGCGCCGCCTCGGCATGCCGCGCGTCACGCTGGTCGATCGCATCAAGCGCTACGGCATCGGTTGAAGGAGCCCTGCGCCGGCGAGCACTCCAACTGGGCTGATCAAAATCGGCTCGCCCGCTCAGGGCCCTCCCGTCCACGTGCTCCGCACGCTCCCGTGCGGGCCCTGCGCCGGCGAGCACTCCAACTGGGCTGATTGCCGCGTGTGGCTGCGCGCGGTACACGCGGCCGCGATGTTCTCCACGTCCACGATGCTCCCGCGCCACGCGTTCTCCGCGCGTGATGCCGCGCGGGCAGGCGACGTCTGGCGCCTCTTCCAGGAGGTCGCGGTCGAGGGCTCGACCGCGTGTGGCTGGCCTCCGATGCGCTACCGCGAGGAGAAGACCGCGTTCGTCGTGCGCAGCATGACGGTGCGCCATCACCTCGAAGCGACCTACGGCGAGCCCCTCGCGGCGACGACGTGGGTGTCGCGCATGCGCCGCGAGATGCTCTCGACGCGCGAGATCCGAGTGCGCTCGTCCCGCGGTGCGATCGCGTCGGCGCGACAGGAGTGGGTGTACGTCTCGGAGTCGCTCGAGATGGCGCGCGCGCCGCGCTCGCTGCTCGACGCGTTCCCGGTGGAGAGCGGCCCCGACGACGACGCCGCGCCCGAGCTGCCCGCGCTGGCGCGCGAGGTCGACGCGCACGAGCCCCACGTCTTCACGTTCCGCGCGTGGTGGACGTGGATGGACCCGCTCGATCACGTGAACCACCCGCAGTACGTCGACTTCTGCGACGAGGCGCTCTCGATCGCGGCGCGCGCCGCGGGCCTCGCGCCGCGCGACGTCGAGCCCATCGCCGAGGAGCTCACGTTCCGCAGCCCCGTCGCCGCGGGCGACGAGGTGCGCGTCGAGACGACCGCGCGCGGCCACACCGAGGACGGCGCCGCGGTCTTCGCGACCCGCATCCTCGTCGGCGACCGCGTGTGCGTCACCGGCACCACGGTCCGCCGCATGCTCGGCGAGACCGGCCCGTCACGCCTCGTCGACGCGATCCGCACGTCGCGCTGATAGGCTCCGCGCCGATGTCCCGCCCCGCTTCCATCTCCGCGCGCACCACGCACACGCGCGGAGCGCGGTGCCCCCGAATCACCGCGCGCAGCGCGCACACGCGCGAAGCGCGGTGCGACTCGCGAGCGTCCGAGCCGCGCGGATCGGTCGCGAGCCATCGCCACCTTCACCACGCGAGGCGGCAGAACCGCGGTACCGGAAGTGGGGTGGTGGGTCCGACGCCCTCGTGCGACGGGGGCTCGCAGACGTCGACCACAGACTGACCACAGTCATCGCGGCGCGCTTCGCGCCGCGATGCGCCCACAGCCGCCCAACGCTCTCACCCTCTCGTCCAGCAGCCCGCGAGCACACCGGGCGGCGGACGCACCACCCCGCGCCACTCACCGAGACGCTTCATGCAGGACCTCATCCACAAAGCCTCGATCCTCCACGAGGCACTGCCGTACATCCGCCGCTTCCACGGCCGCACCTTCGTCATCAAGTACGGCGGTCACGCGATGACCGAGCCCGCGCTGCGCGACTCGTTCGCGCGCGACGTGACGCTGATGAAGCTCGTCGGCCTGCAGCCGATCGTCGTGCACGGCGGTGGCCCGCAGATCGACGAGATGCTCGGCAGCCTCGGCGTCGTCAGCGAGCGCATCGACGGCCTGCGCGTCACCGACGAGCGCACGATGGACGTCGTCGAGATGGTGCTCGGCGGTCGGGTGAACCAGGAGATCGTCACCCTCATCAACAACCACGGCGGGCGCGCCGTGGGCCTCTCGGGCAAGGACGACTCGTTCCTGCGCGGCGAGCGCGTCACCGAGATGCGCACCAAGAGCGGCAAGGTCGTCGACCCCGGCCGCGTCGGGCGCATCGTCGAGGTCAAGACGCGCATCCTCGAGCACCTCGTCGCGGGCGGCTTCATCCCGGTGGTCGCGCCGGTCGCGGTCGACGACGAAGGGCGCTCGCTCAACGTCAACGCCGACACCGTCGCGGGCGCGATCGCCGCCGCGACCAAAGCCGAGAAGCTCGTGCTCATGACCGACATCGCCGGCGTGAAGGACGAGAGCGGCAACGTCGCGTCGTCGATGTCCGCCGATCACGTGCGCTCGCTGATCGAGACCGGCGTGATCAGCGGCGGGATGATCCCGAAGGTGCAGTGCGCGCTCGACGCGATCGCGGTGGGCGTCAAGAAGTGCCACGTCATCGACGGGCGCATGCAGCACGCCGCGCTGCTCGAGCTGTTCACCGACCGCGGCATCGGCACCGAGATCACCGCCGGCTGAAGGGGAACCGCCCTCGCGAGGACTACCCCTAGGGGTGATCGAAGGCAGATCGATCTGCCTCGAGTGGGGTGTCGAGGCCCCAATGAGGCAGATCGATCGAACCTCGGTGACCTCCGAGGCTCCCCCTGGGCCGATGCATCGGCCTTGGTTGGGGTGTCGAGGCCCCAATCGAGCCGAATCATCGCCCGTCGCCGACCTCGGAGGGTCTCGCCCTCGTAACGCGGGTGCCGGGCGCGACGTACAGAGGGCGTGACCCGACTCGCGCTCGTCCTCGCGCTCGTGTTCGCGTCGTGCTCGTCGCCCCCGAGCAGCACGCCCGGCGCATCCGCCTCCTCGCGCGCTCCCCAGACCCAGGCCGCGCCTCCGCCCGGCGAAGGCCAGGCCGTCGCGATCTTCGCGGGCGGCTGCTTCTGGTGCATGGAGCGCCCGTTCGAGGATCTCCCGGGCGTGATCTCGGTGCTCTCGGGCTACACCGGCGGCGAGCTCGAGGGCCCGAGCTACGACGAGGTCAGCGCCGGCCGCACCGGTCACGCCGAGGCGGTGCGCGTGCTCTACGACCCCTCGCGCATCACCTACGAGCAGCTGCTCGAGGTGTTCTGGCACAACGTCGATCCCACCCAGGCGGACGCCCAGTTCTGCGATCACGGCACCCAGTACCGCAGCGGCATCTTCCCGATCGACGCCGAGCAGCGCCGTCTCGCCGAGGCGAGCAAGGCGCGCGTCGAGCAGACGATCCCGGGCCGCATCGTCACCGAGATCACCGACGCGGGCCCGTTCTGGATCGCCGAGGACTACCACCAGGACTTCTACCGGACGCACCCCGTCCGCTACACCGAGTACCGCCTCGGCTGCGGCCGCGACGCGCGCCTGCAGCAGATCTGGGGCGACCTCGCAGGCGGGCACTGATCACTCCGAGGCGGTCCCACGGCCCTGCCGCGCGCAGCTGGTGGGGACCTCCGGTGTCGATCAATCGGAAGCTCTGCGAACGCAGATCCGGCTTTGCCGGGCGGGGGAGGGGGCTTCCAAGGCCCCTCCCAAAACTCAGCGTACGCAGACCGTCAGGTCGAGCGCCACCCGACCTTCCACCCGCAGCTCGAGCTCGGTCGTCGCACCGAGCGCGCGGAACGTCGGGTCACTCCGGATGGCGTCGCAGCGTCCTCCGAACGAGCCCTGGGTATCGCAGGTCGGGCTCCCGGGCCGCAGGAAGAACACGTTGCCCTCGGCACGGGGATCGTCGGTGCACGCGATGCGCAGCATCATCTGCGCGCGGTCCGCGAGCTCGCGCGAGCGAGCGATCACACGCACCGGCGTGCCCTCGGCCGACGACGGCGAGTCGGGCCGCGGCGCTCCGGTCCCCACGACGCTCGCTCGCGTGCACCCGGTCTCGGGCACTTCGATCGTCGTCACTGATTCGCCGGCGAAGCACATCGGCGACGGCGCGGCGGCGTCAGCCACCGGCGCGTCGCGCTCGTGCGCCACGTAACACCCGCACAACACCATCGTCGCGACGACTGGCGAGAGACCCCTCATCGTCGCGAGCGTAGCGCTCAGCGCGGGATCGTCAGCGTCGCTGCGAGCTCGGCGTCGAGCTTCCGATCGAGATCGATCCCGTTGGCGTGGAGCGCGAACGCGAGGATCGCCCAGTACTCCTCGCCCGAGAGCGAGCCCGGCGCGGTCGGCGGCATCGCCATGACCGCGAACTCCGCGACGTCGGCCACGGTCACGAACTGGGTGGTGCGCACCGCGCCCTCGCGCGGCTCGAGCGGCAGCGCGCCCTCGGCGAGGCCCACGACGCGCGGCCCGGTCGCGGTGCCCTCGCCGCTCGCGCCGTGGCAGCTCGCGCAGTGCGCGGTGTAGGTCGCGGCGCCGAGCTCGACCTGCTCGGCGAACGTCGCGGGCGGAGGCGCGTCGGTCGCGACCGACGCGTCGGTGGTGGGCGTGGAGGACGAGCCATCACACGCCGCGAGCAAGAGGAAGACGGAGACGAGCGAGGTCCGAGTGGTTCGAGTCATCGCGCCATCGGAGGCGCGATCTGCGACCGGCGTTACGCCGTCTCGCACGCGCGCCCTGGACCTCGCGATCGCCCGACGGGAGTGGTAAAGACGCCGCGCGATGGCCACCAACCGCGAGCTGTACGAGACCGCCCAGAAGACCTTCGTGCCGAACTATCGGCAGCCGCCGAGCATCCTCGCGCGCGGCGAGGGCTGCCGCGTGTGGGACGTGGAGGGCAACGAGTACCTCGACTTCTCGGGCGGCATCGCGGTGCTCTCGGTCGGCCACGCGCACCCGACGCTCGCGAAGGCGCTCGCGGACCAGGCGGCGCGCCTGATCCACACGTCGAACCTCTTCTTCAGCGATCGCGCGATCGAGCTCGCGGCCGAGCTCACGAAGCGCACCGGCTTCGACCGCGTCTACTTCTCGAACTCGGGCACCGAGGCCAACGAGGCGCTGATCAAGCTCGCGCGCCGCTACCACCACGTGCGCGGCGATGCGCGCCGCGTCGAGCTCGTCGCGACCCACAAGTCGTTCCACGGCCGCACGATGGGCGCGGTCTCGATCACCGGGCAGGCGAAGTACCACGAGGGCTTCGGCCCGATGCTCCCCGGCGTTCGTTTCGTCGACTACGGCGACGTCGACGCGCTGCGCGCGGTGGTCGGCCCCGACACCGCGGCGGTGTTCCTCGAGCCGATCCAGGCCGAGGGCGGGATCATCGTCGCGAGCGACGAGTACCTCCGCGAGGCGCGGCGCATCTGCGACGAGGCGGGCGCGCTGCTCTTCTTCGACGAGGTGCAGACCGGCTACGGGCGCACCGGCCGCTTCCTCGCGCGCGAGTGGTCGGGCGTGATGCCCGACGCGTGCTCGCTCGCGAAGGGCATCGGCGGCGGCGTGCCGCTCGGCGCGATGTTGATCACCGAGAAGGTCGCGGGCGCGCTCACGACCGGCACCCACGGCTCGACGTTCGGCGGCAACCCGCTCGCGTGCGCGGCGGGCCTCGCGGTGCTGCGCATCTTCGACGAGGAGAAGCTCGTCGAGAACGCCGAGACGATGGGCCGCTACCTCGGCGAGAAGCTCGCCGCGCTGGTCGCCGATCCGTCGATCCCGGCGGCGGCGGAGCGTCGCGGGATGGGTCTCCTGCAGGGCGTGCGGGTCGACGCGGCGTACGACCCGATGGTCGCGTACCAGCAGCTGCGCTCGCAGCGCGTGCTCTCGGCGATCGCGGGCGGCGACGTGATCCGCTTCGCGCCGGCGCTCAACGTGAAGCGCGCCGACGTCGATCAGGCCGTCGAGCAGCTCGCGATCGCGCTGCGCTCCATTCCGAAGAAGTGATCTCGACCCCTCGCGAAGGATCCGCCGTGCCCAAGCACTTCCTCACTCTGCTCGATCTGGGACGCGACGATCTGCTCCGCGTGCTCGCGCGCGCGAAGGAGCTCAAGGCGCTGCGCGGCACGCCCGCGCACCCGCGCCCGCTCGAGGGCAAGAGCGTCGCGATCGTCCTCGAGAAGGCGTCGACGCGCACCCGTGTGTCGTTCGAGGTCGGCGTGTTCGAGCTCGGCGGTCAGCCCGTCACGCTGCTCGCGAAGGACACGCAGCTCGGGCGCGGCGAGCCGATCGAGGACACGGCGCGCATGCTCTCGCGCTTCGTGCACGCGATCGTCTTCCGCACCTTCGGTCACCAGAAGGTGCAGACGCTCGCGAAGCACTCGCGCGTGCCGGTGATCAACGGGCTCTGCGATCGCTTCCACCCGTGTCAGCTGCTCGCGGATCTGCAGACGGTGCAGGAGGCGCTCGGCACCGAGGATCTGCGCGACGTGCCGGTCGCGTGGATCGGCGACGGCAACAACGTCTCGCACTCGTGGATCCTCGCGGCGGCGCTGCTCGGGCTCGACCTTCGCCTCGCGTGCCCCGACGGGTTCTTCCCCGAGGCGGCGGTGCTCGAGATGGCGGCGCGTGCGGCGCGCGAGGTCGGCATCGATCCGCAGATCCGCGTGGTCCGTGATCCGCGCGAGGCCGCCGAGGGCGCGCGCGTCGTGACGACCGACGTCTGGGCGAGCATGGGCCAGGAGAGCGAGGCGGTGGCGCGGGCCCGCGTGTTCGAGGGCTACCAGGTCGATGCGGCACTGATGGAGCGCGCGGCGCGCGACGCCATCTTCCTGCACTGCCTGCCCGCGCACCGCGGCGAAGAGGTCTCGGCCGACGTGATCGACGGCCCCGCGTCGCGGGTGTGGGACGAGGCCGAGAACCGGCTGCACGCGCAGAAGGCGCTGCTCGAGCACCTCGTCCGCTGAGCCTCCGTCGTCGCGCGCTCCAACGCGCGTCGCGGCCACGTACCGACGCTCCGTTCCCCGCGAATTCGACGCGTGGCGTGATGCCACGTGCTACCGTCGCGGCCTGGCTTCCGCGTGGGAAATCGGAGTCCCAGAATCCCGCGGCTCGTCACCGACGTGGACCTTCGCTCGCTTCCGCTGACGCCGACGGAGGGGTTCATCCTCTCGCGCATCGACGGTGTCGCGACGATCGACGATCTCTCCGACCTCACGAACCTCGACGTGGCCGACGTGGTGCTCACGATCGGCAAGCTGATCGAGCTCGGCGCGGTGGAGTGGGCCGACGGGACGATCAGCCTGCCGCGCGCGTCGAACCGTCCCCCGACGCCCTCGCAGGGGGTGCATCGTCGCGCGATCCCCTCGCCGCGCGCGTTCGAGCGAGCGCAGGTGACCGAGAGCGAGCCGCCGAGCGCGACGCGCGAGCCCACGCGGGTGAAGGTGCCTCCGCCGGCGCGCGTGCCCGGGCCGAGCACCGTCCCGCCGGGCGCTGCGACGTCGAGCGACAGCGTCGATCCGCGGCGCCTCGAGGGTCGTGTCGACGCGTCGCGCGCGGGCACCGGGCGCCCCGGCAGCGTCGCGCGCGTGAACGTGCGCGAGCGCCCGCCCAGCAGCCCCACGGTGCCGAGCGCCGATGCGTCGACACGTCGTCCGACGCCGCCCGCGATGCCGGCGACGACGTCACCTACGCCCTCCGAGCCCGCTGCGGTTGCCGCACCTTCGAGCGCCGGCTCCCAGCCCGCGGAGATCGACCTCCCGCCCGAGCGTCGCAAGCGCATCGACGAGCTCTATCCGGTGCTCGAGCTCCTCGATCACTACGAGGTGCTCGGCCTGCGCCCGAACGTCGAGCTCAAGGACATCCGCGCGACGTACTTCGAGCTCTCGAAGGTCTTCCATCCCGACACCGCGTTCCGGAAGAGCCTCGGCCCCTACAAGGCGAAGATGGAGGCGATCTTCACCCGCCTCACCGAGGCCTACGACGTGCTCGGCAAGAAGAAGTCGCGCGCCGAGTACGACGCCTACCTCGCGCTGCAGGGCGACACCCGCGCGGTCGAGGACGCGATGCGCGCGACGGCGAAGCCCGTCGCGAGCCCTCCGCCCGAGCCTCCTCCGCCGACCCCGCCGACCCCGACCCCGCAGGCGCCCACCGAGAGTCCGACGCGTGCGCTCAGCGACGAGGGCCGCCGCCGCGCCCGCGAGCTGCTCCAGCGACGCCTCCAGGGCGCGCGGCCGGGGACCGCGACGTCGGCGGGCGGTGTGCCCGCGCCGGCCTCCTCCGCGCCGCGCGCGCGCGACGAGGTGCTGCGCGACCTCGCGAGCAGCCTGAAGAGCACCGCCTCGCTCACCGGCGGCATCGATCGCATCTCGCGCCACCAGCGCGACGCGCAGCGCCTCGAGGCCGAGGGCGATCTCGCCGGTGCGAGCCGCGAGCTGCGCATGGCGACGGCGCTCGCGCCGCAGCGCGACGACCTCCGGCTCGAGCACGAGCGCGTCTCGCGCCTCCTCGCGGTGCAGCTCGCCGACAAGTACGAGCAGGCCGCGCTCTACGAAGAGAAGCACCGCAAGTGGGCCGCGGCGGCGGCCAGCTGGTCGAAGGTGGTCGATGGTCGCCCCGACGACGTCGCGGCGCTGCTCCGCGCCGCCCTCGCGCTGGTCGAGGCGAAGGGCGATCTCCACCAGGCGCAGCGCTTCGCACAGCGTGCGTGCGAGCTGAGGCCGGACGACGTCGCCGCACGCCGGACGCTCGGTCGCGTCTATCTCGCGGCGGGGCTCCAGCTCAACGCGCGCCGCGAGCTCGAGCGTGCCGCGTTGCTGGACCCCACCGACCAGATCGTCAAGAATCTCCTGGGCGAGCTGAAGGGCTGAGATCGTCCTTCGCGCGCCTTTCGTCCTCGACGTCGTCACCGAAATCGTCGAGCATCGTAGGCGAGACGCGATCGATCGGAGCCGGGCTCGGCGAGCCCTGACGTGGGGAGCGGATGGAGAAGGTCATCGGCATCGACTTGGGCACCTTCAACTCGTGCGTCGCGGTGGTCGAAGGGGGCACGCCCGTCGTCATCGCGAACCGCGGCGGGTACAAGGTGACGCCGTCGATGGTCGCCATCACCGAGGCCGGAAAGCGCCTCGTCGGTCACATCGCGAAGCGCCAGGCCGTGACCAACGCCGAGAACTCGGTGTACGCGGCCAAGCGCCTGATCGGCCGCAAGTTCCACAGCCCGCAGGTGCAGGCGGCGCTCGGCAACGTCCCCTATCGCATCGTCGAGGGACCGCACAACGACCCGCGCATCCAGCTGCGCGACAAGGTCTATTCGGTCCCCGAGATCTCCGCGATGATCCTGCAGGAGATGAAGATGATCGCCGAGGACTACCTCGGCCACGAGGTCCACAAGGCGGTCGTCACGGTCCCTGCGTACTTCAACGACGGCCAGCGCCAGGCGACGCGCGATGCCGGCGCCATCGCGGGCCTCGACGTCATCCGGATCATCAACGAGCCGACCGCGGCGGCGCTCGCGTACGGCTTCGGCAAGAACATCGATCGTCGCGTCGCGGTCTACGACCTCGGCGGCGGCACGTTCGACATCTCGGTGATGGAGATCTCGAGCGCGGGCGTGTTCAAGGTCGTCAGCACGGCGGGCGACACGTTCCTCGGCGGCGAGGACTTCGACCAGCGCATCATCGACTGGCTCGTGCAGGGCTTCCGCGAGGAGCACGACATCGATCTGCGCCAGGACCGCATGGCGCTGCAGCGCCTCAAGGACGCGGCCGAGAAGGCGAAGTGCGAGCTCTCGAGCGTGGTCGAGACCGAGGTGAACCTGCCCTTCATCATCTCGAGCGCGCGCAGCGAGGCGCTGCATCTCCAGCGCTTGCTCACGCGCTCGCAGCTCGAGGAGCTCACCGACGATCTCGTGCAGCGCACGATCGAGATCTGCGACATGACGCTCAAGGAAGCGGGCCTCGAGAAGGACGAGATCGAGGACGTGATCCTGGTCGGCGGCATGACGCGCATGCCGAAGGTGCAGCAGGCGGTCGCCGACTACTTCGAGCGCGAGCCCTGCAAGGGCGTGCACCCCGACGAGGTCGTCGCGCTGGGCGCGGCGATCCAGGGCGCGGCGCTGGTCGACGACGAGCAGGACATGGTGCTGCTCGACGTCACGCCGCACACGCTCGGCATCATGGTGCACGGCGGGCTCTTCGAAGAGCTCATCCCGCAGAACAGCACCGTCCCGACCTCGCGCAGCAAGATCTTCACGACGGTCCGCGACAACCAGACCGCGGTGAAGATCCTCGTGATGCAGGGCGAGTCGAAGCGCGCCGACGAGAACGAGCTGCTCGGCGAGTTCATCCTCACCGGCCTTCGTCGTGCGTCGGCGGGCGCGGTCGAGATCGAGGTGACCTTCGAGATCAACGCGGACGGCATCGTCAGCGTGCACGCGAAGGATCTCGAGACCGGCAAGGCGCAGTCGATCACGGTCACCGCGACCAGCGGCCTCACGAAGGACGAGATCGATCAGATGGTCGACGACGCGCAGACCTACGCGGTCGCGCGCCGCGACGACGAAGAGCTGGAGCGCGCGAAGCAGGAAGCGGAGACGCTCATCGCGGAGATCCAGCGCCTCTTCCCGAAGGTCGAGGAGGTCGTCGCGGGCTCGGACTTCGGGCGCGACGCGATCGACAAGGCGCGCATCGTCGTCGAGAAGGCGCGCTCGCTGATGCAGGCGGGCGACACCCGCGGCCTCAAGGAACAGATCGAGGCGCTCAACCGCACGCAGCGCATGTTCAAGGGCGTCGTCGGCAAGATCGGGTGAACGTGCGATGAGCCGGAGCGCATCGTCGGGGGACGGTCGAGCGAGCAGCCCGCCGGGCGCGGGTCGCTCCACGCGTCCCCCGCACCGCGTGACGCTCGAGTTCGCCGGGCCTCCGCTCGCGCTCCCCGACGACCCCACGCCGAGCGAGCCCGACTCCGATCGCCCCGAGCCGCTGCAGCTCGACACGACCGAGCTCGCTGCGCCGCCTCCGAGCGAGCCCACCGCGAAGACGCGGGCGACGATCGATCCCGAGGGCTTCCTCGATCCCGATCTCGTCACCGAGGATCGCGGCACCGATCAGGCGCTGCGCCTCGACCTCGACGAGCTCGAGACGAGCGGCGCGCGCACCGACGACGGATGGGGTCGCCTCCGCGAGGGCAACGCGCCGGCGCGACCGCGCTCGGTCACGCCGCCCGCGATGACGCGCGACGATGCGCTCGATCTCGTCACGCGCCGCTCGCGCCCGCCCTCGACCCCGGGCCTCGACCTCGCGGGCGAGATGGCGGATCGCTACGCACTCGGCGACTACACCGGCGCGCTCCGGGTCGCCGAGCTGCTGCTCGGGCGCGACCCCGACGACCTGCGCGCCCAGCGCTGCGCCGAGAGCAGCCGCGAGCGCCTGCTCGCGCTCTACACCGCGCGCCTGGGCTCGGTGTCGGGCGTCGCGAGCGCGGAGGTGGGCTCGCGCGTGCCGCGCGTCACGGTGCCCGAGCACGAGATCCGCTGGCTCGGTCTCGATCATCGCCAGGGCTTCCTGCTCTCGCGCCTCGACGGCAGCGTGACGGTCGACGATCTGGTCGACGTGAGCGGCATGTCGCGCCTCGAGGTGCTCCGCACGCTCGTCGAGCTCGTCGAGTCGGGCGCCGTCGGGGTGCGGTGAGAGCGCGCGGCATCCCCGCCTCACGGCGAGGTGGGCGCTGCGCAGGCGGTCGGCCGATCGTCCGAAGATCGGGACGAACCCTTGCTCCCCGGGAGCCGTCGCTCTAGTCTCTTCCTTCGCTCCGCTGCCCAGCTACGGAGCGCAATCCCGTGCCCGACTCGCCCGAAGGTCCAGGTCTCGCTGCCACCATCATCATCGTCTCCGCCCTCGTCGGAGCCGTGATGAGCGCGCTGACCGCCGCGATGTACGCACTGCCCGAGGAGCTCCTCATGGCGGTGCGCGACGAGGAGGGGCCCGATGCCCCGACTGCGCTACGCGTGCTGCGCGAGCGCGGCGCGATACGCGCGCGGTTGCTCACCGGCCGCGTGATGAGCGCGGCGGCGCTCGCCACCGCGACCGCCTACCTCGTGATGGGCCAGATGCCCCTCTGGGCGGGCGTGCTGGTGGTCGCCGGCGCGGCGCTCGGCTACGCGGTGGTCGCCGAGGTCGCCCAGACGTTCGCGCGCGCCCGAGCGCGTGTGCTCGGCCTCCGGCTGCTGCGCTGGTCGCGGCCGCTCGAGATGCTGCTCGCGCCGCTCGCGTGGCCCATCCAGGTCGTCGCGTCGTTCGCCGAGCGCCTGCTCCCGCAGCGCGACGAGGCGGTCGACGAGGATCTCGCGGCGCGCGAGGTCGAGCACATGATCGAGCGCCGCGAGGAAGAAGGCGTCATCCCCGAGGAGTTCGCGCAGCTCCTGCTGCGCGTCCTGGAGTTCAAGGACACCGTCGCGCGCGAGGTGATGGTCCCGCGCACGCGCATGGTGGCGATCGACGTCTCGACGCCGATCGACGACGTGGTCGCGCGCGTGGTCGAAGAGGGCCACAGCCGCTATCCGGTCTATCGCGAGCGCGTCGATCGCATCGAGGGCATCCTGCACGCGAAGGATCTCTTCCGCGCGATGCGCGAGAAGAAGGGCCGCGTGAACCTGCTCTCGATCGTGCGCAAGCCCGCGCTCTTCGTCGCGGAGTCGCAGAAGATCGGCCACGTGCTGCGCGAGATGCAGAGCAAGCGGCAGCACCTCGCGCTGGTCGTCGACGAGTTCGGCGGCACCTCGGGCGTGGTGACGCTCGAGGACATCCTCGAGGAGATCGTCGGCGAGATCCAGGACGAGCACGACGCCGAGGAGAGCCTGGTCACCGAGATCGGGCCGAACACGTTCCTCGCCGATGCGCGCGTGTCGATCCACGAGCTCGGCGAGCTGCTCGACACCGAGCTCGGCGAGGCCGCCGAGAACGCCGAGGTCGAGGTCGACTCGCTCGGTGGGCTCGTCGTGGGCCTCGCGGGCAAGGTGCCCGAGCCGGGCGAGAGCGTCACGCTGGACGGGCTCGATCTGATCGTGCGCGAGGCCGACGAGAAGCACGTCACGCGCGTCGAGATCCGGCGCAAGACCACCGCGCCTCCCTCGTCGGCCGAGCCCGCCGAAGGCGCGGTCTAGTGCCGCAGAAAGCGCGCGAGGCTGCGCTCGCGGAGGCTCTCGCACCGGTCTCGCCGGGGCGCGTGTTGTGGATCGGCGTGGCGCCGATCGACGCGCTCGATGCCGCACGAGGCGCGAACCGGGCGAGCCTCGATGCGCTCCCGGCTGATGCGCGCTTCGACGCGGTGGTGCTCGGGCCCACGTCGAGCGGGCTCGTCGACGCGAGCGCGGCGGTGCGCGCGTGCGTGCGCGCCGGCGGCGTGATCGCGGTGGTGCTGCCGGTCGAGCGGGTCGGATTCCGTGCGTTCACGCAGCGCGCGATCAGCGCGTTCGACGCGACGCGACGTGCGCGGCCACTCGAGGAAGCGTGCGGTGCGCTGCTCTCGGCGGGCGTCGCGCCGGTGAAGGTGATCGACGTCAAGGGCGCGCTCGGCGAGGCCGTCGTGCACGGCGTCGTGCACGCGACGTGAGCCCCCGGGGCTCCCGGAACGCCGCATCGGCGCTAGATTCAGCCGCCGATGGCCAGCTCCCGTAACGCGCCCGCCTCTGCGCCGATGGCGTTCCTCGCCGACATCCACGGCAACCTCGCCGCGCTCGACGCCGTGCTCGAGGACATTCGGCGCCGCGATGTCCGCATCGTCTACGTCGCGGGCGATCTGCTGTTCGGCGGCGACGATCCGCTCGCGGTGTGGAAGCGCCTGGTCGAGGTGAAGGCCAAGTGCGTGCGCGGCCTCTCGGACGCGGCGCTCGCGACGCTCGATCCCACGCGCATGAACCCGACCGACGACGCGCAGCGCGAGCGCATGGAGCGCTTCCTCCGCACCCGCACCGCGGTCGGCGAGCTCGTGCTGAAGTACCTCGAGCGACTGCCCGACTCGATGCGCATCCCGCTGGTCGACGGCCGCGAGATCGTCGTGGTGCACGGCTCGCCCGCGGACCCGACGACCGAGCTCAGCCACGACATGAGCGACGAAGAGATGATGGCGCTGATCGCCGACGATCCCGCGGACATCGTCGCGTGCGGCGGCTCGCACGTGCCCTTCCAGCGCGACGTCGACGAGGTGCGCGTGATCGGGCTCGGCTCGGTGGGGCAGAGCCCCGAGGGCGGCATCGCGCACTACACCGTCGTGACGCCGCGCCTCGAGGGCACCCTGGTCGAGCAGACCTGGATCCGCTACGCGGCCTGATCAGTCCGCGCGATCCCAGTCGCGGTTGTAGCCCGTGACGAAGTCGCGACCGAGCGTTCGGACGAGCCGCCCCGCGTAGCCGAGCTCCGACGCCCACTCGTCCGCCGCCATCTTCACGACGTGGCGCAGCACGAAGCGGCGCGCGTAGCTGTCGCGGATCCCCTGCGGCGCGTCGCGCTGCATCCACTGGATCAGCGGGCCGACCTTGGGCAGCGTGAAGACGCCCGGATGACGCGCGTGCGGGCTGCCCCAGGGCGCCGGCCAGAGGCGACTCTCCTCGATCACCGCGAAGATGCGATCCGCAGCCTGCGATGCGGTGATGCGCTTCTCCGCGTACGCGTCGACCTCCGCCGCCGCGCGCTCGAAGAGCGCCATGTACTCGGGGAGATCCGAGCCCTGCAGACCGCCGAAGGGCTCGAGCTCGTAGGTCTCGAAGCGCGTGTCCGCGCCGTGCGTGAGGAGCTCGCCGATCGCCTCGAGGGTGCCGGTGCCGCCGAAGATCGTCCCGAGCGCCCAGATCTTGTACCAGGCGTTCCACAGCTCGAAGTCGGAGAACGCCACGTACGAGCGGCTCACCAGTCGATCGACGTGCGCGAAGTTGCGCTTCACGCGCGCGTCGATCGGCATGAAGCGCTCGGTCGAGTAGTCGCCGTCCTTCTTCGCCTCGATCAGGCGCCACGCGAGCATGTTGATCGCGCCCATCGAGATGCCGAGGCCGCTCGAGAAGAGCGGATCGACGAACGCGAACGCGTGCGGCATCAGGCAGTAGCGATCACCGACGACGCGCGTCGACGAGAACTGCAGTCGATCGGTGGAGACCCACTCGCGGATCGGATGCGCGTTCTCGAACTGCTTCGCGAGCGCGGGATATCGCGCGACGAAGCGCCGGAACTCTTCGTCCGCGGGAAGGCCCGTCGGCGGGTGCACGCGCGGATCGAGGTTCAGCCCGACGCTCGTGAGGCGGTTGGTCGACGACGGATGGTTGTCGAACGGGATGACCCACATCCATCCGCCGTCGAACAGGTGGTGCAGCGTTCCTTGCGAGAGCGGGCTCGGAAGACCGTGCGCCTCGCGCGGTCCGATGCACGCGTCGAACGGCGTCACGCCGTGGAAGTGCGTGAAGATCGATCGCGAGTGGGTGCGCATCGTCGTCGGCTGCTCGCGCAGACCGAAGAGCTTCGCGACCGGCGCCTGCACGCCGCCCGCGTCGACGACGTAGCTCGCGCGGAACGCGCTGCCGTCGCGGCACTTCAGCTCGACGCCGGTCGCGCCGAAGTCGAGGCTCGTCACGTCGGTCCGCTGCCGCACCACCGCGCCGTGCGCGGCCGCGACGCCGAGCAGGTACGCGTCGACGTCCTGTCGGAACAGGTGCACGTCGGGCCCCATCGGCGGCGACAACGTCGGCAGCTGCGACGACTCGTGCGCGCGCAGCGGCTCGTCCGCCCGATGGAAGACGAACGAGAAATTGCGCTTCACCCCCGATGTCGTGCCGACCGTGCGCCGGACGCGATTGTAGGTGCTCAGCTGCGAGATCTCCGGGACGCCGTATCGCATCCCGAGCAGCCGGAACAAGAACGTCGTCTCTGGCACCGTGGACTCGCCGATCGCGAACCGCGGATGCGATCCCTGCTCGACGAGCAACGTGCGCACGCCGTTCTCGGCGAGGATCGCGCCGAGAATGCTGCCGGCGATCCCGCTCCCGAGGATCGCCACGTCGAACGTCCTGTCACTCATCGCACCACCTCCCGCGTATGGAGAGCCATACGACCATTGGTGGTGGCCGCGGGTACAGGATTTCCCCGACCTGAGTCGCGTACCCCGAGTACGCAGGTCAGAGATGTCGCTTCGCGATCTCGGCCCAGGGCCCGCTGGGATCGAGCTTGAGGTACGTCTCCCAGTGCACGCGAGCCTCGCGCGTCCGCCCGATCTCCTCGAGCGCCATCGCGAGGTTGAAGTGCGCGTCGGCGAAGCTCGGATCGCTCGACACCGCGCGATCGAAGAGCCGCACCGCCTCTTCGAGCTCGCTGCGCTCGAACGCGAGGAAGCCGAGGTTGTACCAGGCCTCCGGCTGCTCGGGATCGAGCTCGATCGCGCGCTCGTAGAGCCCGCGCGCTTCCTTGCCGTCACCGCGGCGGAAGCGGAGGTTGCCGAGGTTCGTGAGCGCGTTCGCGAGCGCGGGGTCGAGCGAGATCGCGCGGCGGTAACACGCCTCGGCGCGATCGAGCGTCGACTCGTCCTCGTCGAGCCGACAGCCCTCGAGGTACGCCTCGTACGCGGCGCGACGGCGCGCGGGATCGAGCGCGTCGGGGCGCAGCACGCGCACCACGTCGTCGCGCAGCTCGCGCACCTCGAAGTCCATCACGACCTGGCCGGTGCGCGGCTCGAACGACGACTTCTCGTCGCGCACGATCACGCTCTGTCCGTCGGTGAGCACGCGCAGCTCGGAGAGCGGGCGCACCACGTCGGGCAGCGTCGTGCGCAGCGCGTCGACCGTCTTGCGCACGCGGCGCAGCGGCACGCCGCGCTCGAGCAGCGTCTTCGCGGTGCGCACGCCGATCAGATCCTGGAACGTGTAGAGACGCCGCGCGCCGACGACGCCCGAGGGCGAGAGGAACCCGGTGCGATCCCAGTAGCGCAGCTTGCTCTCGGGGATGCCGAAGAGGCGCGCGACCTCGGCGCGACCGTAGAGGTCGCCGGTGGGATCACGACGGCGCGCCTGCTTCTCGAGCTCGGCCTCTCGTGCCGCGACGTCGGCCGCGAGCGTCTCCTCGTCGGGCGCCGGCGCGGCGATCGGCTCGGCGGGCGGGGGCACCGGCGTGGTCGGCGCGCTCTTCGGCGGCGTGCTGCTCGCGGGGATGGCACGACGACCACCACCGGGGCCGAACTGGACGTGGATGATCTTCCCACCCACCGGATCGCGCTGGCTCATCGAACGGAATCCCTGGCTCGCGAAGATAGATCGACCGGCACCTCGAGATCGACGTCGAGCAGGAGCAACGAGCCGTCGAGGCGGAAGCGGGTCTCGGTGGTCGCGGTGCCGAGGCGCTTGTCGGGGTGACGTCGCGCGACGTCGGCGAGCGCGAGGCGCATCGCGCGGAGGCGCACGCGCACCGAGCCACTCACGGCGTCGAAGAGGCGGCGGCGCTCGGCCTCGCCCTCGGGCCCGCGCAGCTGCGGCGCGACCTTCTCGAGATCGATCGTGATCAGCGCCGAGCCGAAGAACGCGCTGCGATCGAGGCGTCCTTCGGTCAGCACCTCCGCCACCCGGAAGAGCTCTTCCTCGGCGCGAGGGCCGAGCGCGAATCCGTCGCGCGGACGCAAGAGGGCGCCGGGCCGCACGCGGACGGGCGGCTTGAGCAGGGTGGGGGACACGGATCGAATGCTATCGGGGCGGTGGCGATCAGATCAAAGATCCGCACGAGGCGACGAGCGCGCTTCGTGACGTCGCGCTCTGGTAGACTCGCGCGCTCCGGATGAGCAGTGGTCAGCAACGCGGCGCCGACGTCCTCCTCGTCGCGTCCCACGCGCCCGATCTCGCAGGCATGCGCCCCTACCTCGGGGAACGTCTCGACGGCGTGATCCGGAACGTGCGGGTGCGCGCGAAGATCGTCGGCATGGGCATGGCGGTCGCGGCCGCGGCGGCGGCGCGCGGCATCCTCGCGGTGCAGCCACGCGCGGTGCTGATGATCGGCACGTGCGGCGTGTACCCGAACCTCCCGCAGTACCGTCCGCACGACTTGCTCGTCCCGAGCCGCGCGCAGCTCGTCGATCACGCGGTGCTCGCGGTGCGCGCGTCGTTCCCCGAGCCGATGCAGACGGTCGCCGAGACCCACGCGCTGATGAGCAGTGCGCTGCGTGCGTGTCATCCGCGTGGACATCTCGCGCCGGTCGCGAGCCCGCTCGCGCAGACGACCGACGACACGCTCGCCGCCGCGATCACGCCCTCGACCGGATGCGAAGCGGAGAACCTCGAGCTCTTCGCGGTCGCGATGGCGTGCCGCGCCGCGGACGTCCCGTTCGCGGCTGCGCTCGGGATCAGCAACATCGCGGGCTCGACGGGCCGCCACGACTGGTCGCAATTCCAGCGCGACGCGGTGAGCAGCGCGGCGAGCGCGGTCGCTGCGTGGATGCACAACGGCGCGCAGGGTCTTCCTCACAACTGAGCCGGAAGGCCGACCGGCTGAGGAGAGCAGGAACGAGAAGGAACACCACGTCGGTGTGTCTTCTCGATCGTCGATGCGCTCGAAGCGCGCTCCTTCGGGATTTTCTGAGGAAAGCAGGAGGAGAAGGAAGACCACGTCGGTGTGTCTTCTCGATCTTCTTGATCGCTCGTCCGTGCTCGACCCGCAGACGTCTGTGCCTCGACCCGCAGACGTCTGCGCCTCGACCCGCAGGCGTCTGCGCCCCGACGACGAACGACGACGACGAGCTCGTTTCGCGCGTCGCGTCCGCGTGTCGCGCATCGTCGTGGTGTTCCTAACCCTCCTGCTCTCCTCAGAAATTCTCCCGAACGAGCTCGTGCGCGCGATGCGTCCGCGTGTCGCGCATCGCCTTGGTGGTCTTGGGCGTCCTGCTCTCCTCAGAAATTCTTTCCTGCACTCCGCGGTGCTAAGGTGAGCGCGCGTGCGCGGGGGGAGCTCCAGACAACACGACGACGCGGGCCTCGCGGATCTCGGTCCCGCTCCGCCCGTCACCGTCACCACACCCATCCCCGCGCCGCCCTACGACGCGCATCGCGTCGTGCATCGCTGGGACCTCGACAAGACGTATCTGCGCACCGAGTTCGACACGGTGAAGGACCTGCTCCGCACCGCGTTCGAGTCCGCCGCGCAGAAGAAGACCGTCCCCGGCGCGTCCGCGCTGCTCCGCGAGATCCGCGCGACCGATCCCGCGGGCATCTACATCCTCTCGGGCAGCCCCACGCAGATGCGCAAAGTGCTCGAGGCGAAGCTGCGCCTCGACGGCATCCGCTGGGACACGCTCGTCCTCAAGCCGCAGCTGACGAACATCCTCCGCGGGCGCTTCCGGTTCGTGAAGGACCAGGTCGGCTACAAGCTCGCGGCGCTGCTCGACACCCGCGCGTCGATGCCCTCCGACACGCTCGAGTACATGTTCGGCGACGACGCCGAGGCCGACGCGTTCATCTACTCGATCTACACCGACCTCTGCGCGGGCCGCGTCGAAGTGCCGACGCTCATGCAAGTGCTGGAGATCGCCGGTGTCTATCCCGACGTGCTCCCGCGCGTCGTGCGCATGGCCGAGCGCGTGCCGCGCGGCGGCGGCGCGATCCGCATCTTCATCCACCTCGATCGCGTCAGCTCGCCGAACGCGTTCGAGGAGTACGGGCCGCGCGTCTGCCCGTTCTACAACTACTTCCAGCCCGCGTGCGTGCTGCTCGAGCACGGCGTGCTGCCTCCGCTCTCGGCGCTGCGCGTGGCCGCGGAGCTCGTGATCCATCACGGATTCACCGCGGACGCGCTCGTCGCGTCGTACATGGATCTCGTCGCGCGAAAGCAGCTCGGTCGCTACGGCGCGGACGTGCTCGCGCGCTTCCTCGAAGAGGTCGACGAGTCGCTGCTCGCGACGACTGCGCCGGTGCTCCGCGCGTTCGGAAGACAGCTCGACGAGGAATGCCCGAGGGATCTTCCGTCGCCGCCTCCTCCACCGCCGATCGAGATCGACTGGCCCGGGCTCTTCGATCGCGACCGCGCGCGTGCGCGCGCCGCGAAGCTGCGATCGCTCGGACGTCTCTGATCACGCGATCTCGACGCGCGCAACAGCGGGAGCTATTTGTTGTGGCGTGGCGCAACGCGTCTTGGGGCCTCGGGTCGGGCTCGCCCCGCGCTGCCTTTGGTGGCCGCTCGCGGTGATGCTCGTCGGTTGTGGAGCCAAGACAGGGCTCCTCGCACCTGACGCTCAGGTCGACGCCGGCATGGATGCCGGGCCTGACGCGCAGATTCCATGCATCGAGATCCCGCTCGATGGTGGGCTCATCGAGATCCCGCTCGAGACGGAGGTGCAGCTCGGTCGCGCGGACGTGGTCCTCGCGATCGACACCACCGCGTCGATGGGCCAGGAGATCGGGGAGATCCGCCGCACGCTGCGTGATCAGATCGTGCCCGGCATCCGGAGCGCGATCCCCGACGCGAACCTCGGCGTGACGACGTACGCGGACTTCCCCGAGGGCGGATGCGGCAGCTCGGGCGACAACGATCTGCCGTTCCGTCTCGTGCTGCCGGTGACCGAGGACGTCGGTCGCGTGCAGAGCGCCGTCGACTCGGTGCGCCTCAACAACGGCGCGGACACGCCGGAGTCGCAGGTCGAGGCGCTCTATCAGATCGCCACCGGCGAAGGCGTCGGGCGCTACGTGCCCGCGAGCTTCGGATGTCCGATGGGTGGCTTCGGCTATCCGTGCTTCCGCACCGACGCGCTCCCCGTCGTGCTGCTCTTCAGCGATGCGCCGTTCCACAACGGGCCGGGCGGCGGGAGCCCGTACTCCGATTCGATGGCGTGCCCCGCGGTCGCGACCGTCGCACACGACTACGACGACGCGGTCGAGGCGCTGCAGCGCAACGAGATCCGCGTGATCGGCCTCTACTCCGGCCCGCCGCGCGATCGCGGGCTGCCCGACATGCGGCAGCTGGCGCTCGACACCAACGCGCTGGGCGACGGTGACGAGCCGCTGGTGTTCGACATCGGCGAGAACGGCGAGCGCCTGTCGACGAGCGTGATCGATGCGATCACCACGCTCGCCGAGGTCATCGAGCTCGACATCGACACCGTGCTGATGGACGTCGATCGCACCGACGCGGTCGATCCGCGCGACTTCGTCGAGGCGGTGGTGCCGCTGCGCGCCGATCCGATGGACGGCGTGCGCGAGATCGACGTCGCGGCAGGCGCGTTCCTCGGGGTGCGCACCGGGACGACCGTCGTGTTCGGTCTGACGCTGCGCAACGATGCGGTCGCGCCGGGCGCGGGCCCGCAGCGATTCCTCCTCGAGGTCGTGTTCCGCGGCGATGGTCGCACCCGCATCGGCTCGGTGATCATCGAGATCGTCGTGCCCGGCGCGGACGGCACCGGATGCGAGGAGATGACGGGCACGGTGCTGGAGATCCGCGGTCCGTCCGATTGAGCTGATTGGAGACGCGGCGTGCCGCGAGCGACTTGCTCGTGGCCGGGTCCAGAGCAGGATGCGTCGGGCTTGTCGTGAAGGTTCGAGCTTCGATCGCGCGCTTGAGCTCGCTGGCGTTGCTCGCCGGCGTGATGTCGTGCGGCGCGCGCACCGGGCTCGACGCGCCCGACGCGCAGATCGACTCGGGCATGGACGCGGGGCCTCCGCCGCCTCCTCCGCCGCTCTGCGTGGACGTGACGCCCGAAGAGCCGCGCGTGACCGTCGACCTCGCGATCCCCGCGAGCCTGCGCGTCGTCGACGTGATGTTCCTGATCGACTCGACCGCGAGCATGCAGGACGAGATCGACTCGGTGCGCGAGCGACTGCGTGATCGCGTGGTGCCCGGGGTGCGCGAGCTGATCCCCGATGCCGCGTTCGGCGTCGCGCTCTTCGGCGAGTTCCCGGTGCCTCCCCACGCGATCGCGGGCGACGACGTGGGGCCCTTCCTGCTGCGCACGCCGATCACGACCGACGTGGTGCGCATCGAGACCGCGCTCGCGCGCACGCCGGTGTGGGGCAACCTCGACGACGCCGAGGCCGCGATCGAAGGGCTCTTCCAGGTCGCGACCGGTGCCGGCCTGACGCCCTTCATCCCCGCGAGCGTCGGCTGTCCGAGCGGCGGCGTCGGCGGTGCGTGCTTCCGCGACGACGCGTTCCGCATCGTGATGCTCGTGACCGATGCGCCGATGCACAACGGCCCGCCCGGGGTCGAGCCCGTGTCGAATTACGAACGGGTCCGGCCCGTGCCGCACACCTATCTCGAGACGGTGGACGCGACGCGCGCGCTGGACCTCTTCGTGATCGGGCTCGCGGCGTCGGACGCGGGACGCCCGAGCGCGTTCCAGCATCTCGTCGCGCTCGCGCGCGACACCGAGTCGGTCGACGGCGCAGGGAACCCGATCGTGTTCGACATCGGAGGACGCGGCGATCGCATCGGGACGGGCATCATCGATGCGGTCCGGCGCGTCGCCGAGGAAGTGCCGCTCGACGTCGACGCGACCGTCGAGGATCGACCGGGCGATGCGCTCGATGCGCTCGACGTGATCCGCGGGATCCGCGCGCGCTCGGCCGAGCCCCCGAGCGGCATCGCGGGCATGGACGGGGCGCGCTTCCTCGGCGTGCGCCCGGGGACGCGGCTCACGTTCGAGCTCGAGATCGACGCGAGCGAGCTGCCGCCGTCGCCGGCGCGGCGAGAGTTCGCGGCCCGTGTGATATTCCGGGAGTCGGGGCGCAGTCGCATCGAGGTGCGCGAGATCGTGATCGTCGTGCCGGGCGACGACGGTATCGGGTGCGAGGACGAGTGATGGGACCAGATCGGCGCGTGCTCGGGGTGGTCGCGGCGCTCGCGCTGCTCGGTTGTGGATCGAAGACGGGGCTCTTCGCGCCCGACGCGGAGGTGCCCTTCGATGCCGCGCTCGATGCGCCGCTCGACGCGTTCGTGCCGCCCGATGCGTTCGTGCCGCCCGATGCATTCGTGCCGCCCGACGTGTGCATCGAGCTCCCGCCGATGGAGCCGCCGCGCTCGGTCGACGTGTCGTTCGTCAGCCGCGTGCTGAGCGCCGAGGTGTACTTCCTCGTCGACGTGACGGGCTCGATGGGCGAGGAGATCGGCGAGATCCGCGCGCGCCTGCGCGACACGATCATCCCCGGCGTCGCGGCGCAGATCCCCGACGTGCGCTTCAGCGTCGGGCGTTATGCGGACTTCCCGGTCGATCCCTACGGCTCCGACGGGCGCACCGGCGGCATGCCCGCGGACGACCTCTATCGCCTCGAGCAGCGCAGCACGACCAACATCGATCTCGTGCAGCGCGCGCTCGATCGCCTCGAGCGCCAGGGCGGCGGCGACCTGCCCGAGGCGACGGTGGAGGCGCTCTGGGTGACGGCGACGTCGGATGCGCCGATGCGCCTCGTGCCCGCGCGCGCCTGCCCCGCGGGGACGGTCGGCTATCCGTGCTTCGAGCGCGAGGGCTCGCGCATCTTCCTGCTCTTCACCGATGCGCCGATGCACAACGGGCCCGACGGCTCGGATCGGTACGCGCCGGTGCTCGGGTTCCGCAATCACACGTACGAAGAGACGGTGATGGCGCTGCGGACGATCGGCGCGAAGGTGCTCGGTCTCTACAGCGGCGACGGCACCGACGGTGGGCACGAGCAGCTCGAGCGGCTGGCGCGCGACACCGGCGCAGTGCGCCCCGGCGGATCGCCGATCGTGTTCGACATCGGGACGAACGGCGCGAGCCTCGGGCCCGACGTGGTCGAGGCGGTGCGCACGCTCGTCGAGGAAGTGCCGATCGACGTCGACGCGCTCACCGAGGACTGGCCCGGTGATGCGACGGACGCGACGGAGTTCGTGACCGAGATCCTCGCGGTGTCGGCGGAGCCTGCGAGCGGTGCGACGCGGCTGCGCGATCGGTTCGTGGACGTGCGTCCGGGCACGCGCGTGACGTTCTCGATCATGCTCGCGAACGAGCGCTTCGTGCAGATGGACGAGCCCCAGGTGTTCCGGCTGATCGTGGTGCTGCGCGGCGACGGAGTGACGCGGCTGAGCGAGACGATCGTCGACATCGTGGTGCCGTCGATCGATGGAGATGGGTGCTCGGAGATCGGTCGGTGAGGCCTCGGTGAGAGGCGCAGGGTGGTGGGTCCGCCGCCCTGGCTCGCGGGCTGCCGTTCGATCGCGGTGAGAGTTGGGAAGCGCTTCGCGCTCTGCCGCGATGCTTCGACCACGAAAGATCGTGCGGTTCAGCCCGGCTTGCGGGCGTCGGCGAGACCGACGTGCACCGTGAGCGAGATCGGGCCGCCTGCGAAGTACGTGTCGAGCGCTTTCTCGACCTGCTCGAGCATCGCCTCGTCGCCCGGCTGCATGCCGCAGAGCCAGCGCCACTCCGGCATCGCGACCAGGCGCACCATCGGGTCGCTGAAGATCTCGCGCGCGTTGCGGAAGGGCAGGCGCACCTCTTCGACGTGGATCTGCACGTCGTCGAGCCCCGCGCCCGTGAGCTGCGCGCGCCACGCGCTCGCGCTCGGGTGACGTAGCGCGAGCTGCTCGATGCGCCGCGCGAGCGCCGCGTGATCGCGACGCACCGCGATCTCGCGGAACATGTCGAGCACCTCTTCGAACGTGCCGGCGAGCGGGCGCGTCAGCAACGCGCGTCCTCCCGGCGCGAGCACGCGACGGATCTCCGAGAGCGATGCGCCCTCGTCGTCCACCGAGCTCATCACCAGGTTGCCGACCGCGATGTCGAAGACCTCGTCGCCGAACGAGAGGTGCTCGACCGGCTCGATCTTGAAGAAGATGCGCTTGCCCGCGTCGTCCAGCGCGCGGCGTCGCGCGAGATCGACGAGCGCCGGATCCCGATCGATAGCGATCACGCGGCCGCCCTCGCCGAGCCGGCGCATCACCTCGAACGCGGGATGCCCGGTGCCGCACCCGACGTCGAGCACCGTGAGGCGCGCGCCCTGGGGGATGCGCGCGACGATCGTGCGCCCGAAGAGCGAGGACCAGCGCGGCACCACGGCGCTGTCGTAGAGCGCAGCTTCCTGCGGCGTGGTGGTCGGCCCTACGCGCGCGCCGCGTGGCGACGGCGGAGGCTCGGAGCGCGGCCGCACCGCGGGCATCTGGGGCGTCGAGGGAGGACGGCGCTGCGTGGGCTCGTCGCTCGCGAGCGCCGCCTCGGGATCGTGCATCGCGGGCAGCTCGGGCTGCGACGCGGGACGCCGCGCCACCGGCGGGATCGGCGGAGGCGCCGGCGTCGGGCCATGCGGGGAAGGGTGACCAGGGTACGTCGGACGACGCGGGCCCCGGTCGCCGCTCACGCGCCGGCCCCCGGATCGCCCTCGAGCTCCGCGATCGCGTCCGCCGCGAGATCACCGATGGTCGCGGTCGCGTCTTCGAGCTCGGGCAGCGTGACCTCGCGCGGGTCTTCGGTGAGCTTCTCGAGGTGGCGGATCGCGCCGGGATCGCCGTACGCCGCGAGCGCCTCGATCGCCGCCGCGACGACCTCGCCGCGCGGATGGGCGAGGAAGCGCGCGACGAGCGGGAGCGGATCGGGATCGCGGATCTCGCAGAGCACGAAGGGCAGCTCCTCCATCGAGTGCCCCGAGTGACCGCGCGCGAGCAGGCGCTCGATCCCGGTCGCGACCTCCTTGAAGCGCTCGTACGCGACGTCGAGGAGGCACTCGCCCGCCTCGTTGCGCACCGAGGGCTCCTCGTGATCGAGGATCGCGAGCAGCGCGTCCACGGTCTCCGGGCCCTGCACCTGCGCGCAGAGATCGGCGAGGCGCATGAGGCGCATCTCCTGCTCGTCCGGGTCGTCCAGCGAGAGCGCTTCGCGCACCGCGGACGACAGCGTGTGCGCGATCTGCTTCTCCTCGGCGGACTCGAGGAACGCGTCCTCGGCTGCGCGGAGCGCGCGATCGGCGTCGAAGAGGGCGTTCAGTTGCTCGCGCGCGCGGTCCATGTGGTCGCTCCAGGTGACCGTCGCGTGTATGCGCCGCGGCGTCGTACGTCAAGGTGTGGGGCCGGCGCGGCGCGCGTCACCGAACGCTCGCTCACAAGTGCGCTCTCTCTCAGTCGTGCGAGGCGCTGGGTGGTCGTGGTAACTTCTCGCCTCGCATGGAGAGTGGAGAGCAGGGCGGTCCCGGCGCGGGCGAGGGAACGTTCCGGGGGACGCAGATCCGCGACGACGGCACGGGACCGGTGCTGCTCGAGCACCGGCAGAAGGTCGTCGTGGTGGCGGGGCCGGACCGCGGTCTGGAGGCCGAGATCACTGGCAATTCGCTGGCGATCGGCACGGCACCGACCAACGACCTGGTGCTGGCCGACGACACGGTGAGCCGTCGTCACTGCATGATCTCCGTGCAGCGCGATCGCTACGTGGTGCGCGATCTCGAGTCGACGAACGGCACGATCGTCGACGGGACGCCGGTCCTCGAGGCGTTCCTCGCGCCCGGCGCGCGCATTCGCCTCGGCGACACCGAGATCCTCTTCCAGCCCAAGAAGAAGTGGGAGCGCATCGAGCAGCAGAGCGGCGACCGCTTCGGTCAGCTCTGGGGCCGCAGCGAGGCGATGAAGCCGGTGTTCGCGCTGCTCGCGAAGCTCGCGCCGACCGACCTCTCGTGCATCCTCGTCGGCGAGACCGGCACCGGCAAGGAGCTCGCGGCGCGTGCGATCCACGATGCGTCGCGGCGCGCGGCCAAGCCCTTCGTCGTCGTCGACTGCGGCGCGATCAGCGACAACCTGATCGAGAGCGAGCTCTTCGGTCACGAGCGCGGCGCGTTCACCGGCGCGGATCGCCAGCGCATCGGCGCGTTCGAGGCGGCGCACGGCGGCACGGTGTTCCTCGACGAGATCGGCGAGCTGCCGATCGATCTGCAGCCGAAGCTGCTGCGCGTGCTCGAGCGTCGCGAGATCAAGCGGCTCGGCTCGACGCGCCTGCTCGAGGTCGACGTGCGCGTGGTGGCCGCGACCCACCGCGATCTGCCGGGGATGGTGCGGCAGGGACAGTTCCGCGAGGACCTCTACTACCGCCTCGCCGAGGTGGTCGTGTCGCTGCCCGCGCTGCGCGAGCGGCGCGGCGACGTGGGGCTGCTCGCGCAGCGCATCCTCGACGAGTACGCGGAGCCGGGCGCGCGCCCGCCGCAGCTCGACGGGTCGGCGATCGAGGAGCTCGAGCGCCGCAACTGGCCGGGCAACGTGCGCGAGCTGCGGAACGTGCTGCGTCGCTCGATGATGATGACGAGCGGCCCGATGCTGCGCGCCGCCGACCTGCGCCTGGGCGCGGGCCCGGGTGGCACCTCGAGCCGGCCGCCTCCGCCTTCGCCGGTCGATCTCACGGGCGAGGAGGCGACGTCGCCGTCGATCGACGTCGCGGACGATCTGCCCATCAAGGACGCGCGCGAGCGCTGGGTCGCGCCGATGGAGCGCGAGTACCTCATCCGCGTGCTGAAGCGCTGCGGCGGTGATCTCGATCGCGCGGCGGCAGACGCGGGCGTGCACCGGAAGAGCTTCGAGCGCCTGCTGCGCCAGCACGGCATCAAGGCGGGCGAGGTCCTCGACACCGAGGACGAGTGAGCGCTCACCGCAGTGCTCGCTGATCAGCGCAGTGCTGGCTGATCACCGCAGTGCTGGCTGATCACCGCAGTGCTGGCTGATCAATGCAGTGCGAGGGTCGCGATCACCGGGCGGTGATCGCTGCCTTCGCCCTGGCCTTCGCGCACGTCGCGCGCGTCGATCTCGCGCGAGACGAGCACGTGATCGAGACGCATCGGCGGTAGCAGGCGCGTGCCGTTGGGCCACGTCGTCGCGAGGCCGCGTCCCGTGGACTCGTGCGCGCCGCGCAGGCCTGCGTCGAGCAGCGTGCGATAGCCGCGGCCGAAGGGGCTCGCGTTGAGGTCGCCGGTGACGACGACGGGCTCGCGCGACGACGAGACGATGCGCGCGAGCAGCGCGAGCTGCGCGTTCCAGGTCGTCGCCTCGATCCCGAGGGGCGGCATCGTGTGGACCGCGAGCACGCGCACCGGGCCGGTGCGGGTCGTGAGGCGCGCGTCGATCATCGGGACTCCATCGAGATCCTCGATCGTCGCGTCCATCGGCACGCGTGAGAGCAGCGCGATGCCGAAGCAGTCGTCGCGATCCGCGATCACACGGTGCGGAAAGCGCGCGAGCACGCCGCGCTCGCCGAGCACCTCGCGCCAGCGCGGCGTGACCTCTTCGAGCGCGAGCACGTCGACCTCGAGCGCGGCGAGCTCGTCGGCGAGCACCTCCGCGCGCGGGTTGCCGGCGTAGAGGTTCGCGGTCGCGACGCGCAGCACGAGCGCGTCGTCCTCGGCGCGCGCCGCGCCCGCTGTGAAGAGCGTCGCGACGAGCATCGCGTGCACGAGGGCCGCGGGCGACGCGAGAAGCGCGACGGCGTGGGCACGACGCGCGAGCGCGTACACGAGCGCGAGCCACGCGGGCGCGAGCGCCCAGCCGGTGAACGCTTCGATCGCATCGAAGGGATGCCCAGTGAGCCCCGGCGTGATCCGCAGCAGCGCGATCGCAGCGAGCGGCGTCGTCAGCGCGAGCACGACGCGATCGAGTGAGGCGAGCACCCGCACCTTCTCCCATCGCGCGCACGTCCGAGCACGCGGAGATTGGTCCGCGAAACAGCGGCGAAGATGTGGCGGCGCTTGACGCGGAGCGCGCGGGCATCCGAGAACGTCGCTCATGCGCGCCGTCCTCTGCGAGTCGCTCGGTCCCGTCTCCTCGTCGCTCGCCGTCCGCGAGATCGATGCGCCCCACGCGTCGGGCGGACAGCTCGTGATCGACGTGAAGGCCGCGCCCGTGAACTTCCCCGATCTCCTGATGGTGCAGGGCCTCTATCAGATGCGCCCGCCGCTGCCGTTCTCTCCGGGCGGCGAGATCGCAGGCGTCGTGCGCGAGGTCGGGCCCGGCGTGCTCGGGTTCGCGCCGGGGCAGCGCGTGATGGCGTTCTGCGGGTTCGGCGGGTTCGCCGAGCAGATCGTGCTCGCGCCGGCGCAGTGCTTCTCGATGCCCGACGAGATGCCCTTCGAGGTCGGCGCGTCGCTCTTCCTCACCTACTGCACCGCGCACCACGCGCTCGTCGATCGCGGCCGGCTCACGAAGGGCGAGACGCTGCTCGTGCTCGGCGCGGCGGGCGGCGTGGGTGTCGCGGCGATCCAGATCGGCAAGGCGCTCGGCGCGCGCGTGATCGCGACCGCCTCGAGCGAAGAGAAGCGCCGGTTCTGCCTCTCGCTCGGCGCGGACCAGGCGATCGATCCCGGCGCTGATCTGAAGGGCACGCTCAAGTCGCTCGGCGGCGTCGACGTGGTGTTCGATCCGGTGGGCGGTGATCTGAGCGAGCCCGCGCTGCGCGCGCTGCGGCCGCGCGGGCGCTTCCTCGTGATCGGGTTCGCGAGCGGGACGATCCCGAAGCTGCCGCTGAACCTCGCGCTGCTGAAGGAGTGCGACGTGGTCGGCGTGCAGTGGGGCGCGTTCGCCCTGCGCGAGCCCGACAAGCAGCGCGCGATCGTCGAGGACCTGATCCGGATGTGGCGCGCGGGGGCGGTGAAGCCGCCGATCCACCGCACCTACTCGCTCGACGAGACCGCGCAGGCGCTCGACGACCTCGCGCAGCGTCGCGTGATGGGCAAGGTCGTCGTTACGCCGTGAAAAAGTAAACGGCGTTCACGAAACCGTGAACGCCGTTTACGAATCAGCGGGCGCCGCTCACTCCGCGACGCTCACGCGCCACAGGCCCGCGGGCTCGAGCGGGCCCGCGCCGGGGTCGTCGCACAAGCCGAGCGTCGTGACGTAGAGCAGGTCGTCGCCGCCCTGCACCCACTGCGAGATGTACGGGCGGTGGCCGTCGAAACGATCCTCCACCGCGCGGCCGTCGCTGCCGCGCTGCACCGAGCGCACCCAGCCCGCGCACATGTCGCCGTAGATCATGCGTCCCGTGAGGCGCCCGCCGTACTGATCGGCGTTGCGCGGCTGGTACTCGACGCCGACGTACGCGTTGCGCTTCGTCGTGTTCTCGGTCTCCTCGTCCTCGAGCACGTAGCGGTGATCGTCGGTGTGCGACCACGAGACGATCGGCTGCACGAAGTCGTCGCAGTCGAGCTCGCGGCAGAGGCCCTCGTGCACCGGCCAGCCGAGGTTCTGCCCCGGGCCGGTCACCACGTTGACCTCCTCCCACGTGTTCTCGCCGACGTCGGCGACCCAGAGGTTCCCGCTCGCGTCGAGCGCGCCGCGGAACGGCGAGCGCACGCCCCACGTCCAGACGTTCGGGCTCTCGTCGCCGCCGCCCGACGCGAACGGGTTGAGCGGCGAGGGCGTCGAGCCGCCGCTCGCGGGATCGCGGCTCGGCACGATGCGCAGGATCTTGCCGAGGTCGTTCGTCACGTCCTGCGCGTTCGCGCTGCGGAGCTGCTCGCCGAAGAGCGCCCACATCGAGCCGTCGTCGAAGAAGCCGATCGAGCCGACCTGGTGCCAGGCGCGCGTCGCCATCGGCTCGTCGACGAAGTAGATACGCTGCGCGCTCGCGACCACGCTCTCGTAGTCGGGGGGCGCGAACGTGTAGCGCACGATCTCGCTGCCGGTGACCGTCGTGCACTGACCGAGGTAGAGGAAGTGGTTCGTCTCCCACTCGGGATCGAACGCGGTCGAGAGCAGCGAGCAGCCGTCTTCGAGCGTGATCGTGAACGAGCCGAGCTCCGTGACCGTGTCCCCCTCGATGCGCACGTGGCGCACCGTGCCGAGGATCTCGAGGAGGATCATCTCGTCCTCGGTGCCCGGCACCGCGGCCGCACCGACGAGCGGCAGCGTGCCCTCGGGCAGCTGGAGGCGAGTGAACTCCATCCACGGTTCGACGGGGCCCGCGGGGGCGTCGTCGTCACCGCCGCACGCGGTGAGCGCGAGCGCGAGAGAGAGCGTGAGAAGCGATCGATTCCGCACTGCCAACCTCACAGACGCCAGCCCAGCCAAGCGCGATAGAACTCACCGTCGTCGAGCCCCTCGTCGGGCGTGAGATCCACGCCCGCGGCGGCGCCCACGACGAGACCGAAATCGAGGCGCGCCTCGACGTACCCGCCGAGCCACGTCGCGGGGTGCAGGTTGCCCCCGGCGGTCTCGACGAAGAGGTGCTCCCAGTAGGGCCCCAGCGCGACGATGTCGAAGAAGTACGGACCCACCCGCGCGATCGTGTGGAACAGCGTGCGCGTCTCGCCCGACCCCTGCCGCAGCGGCGCGAAGACCGTGAACTGCGCGAGCCCGTCGATGCCCACCACGTGATCGATCAGCGGCACGCGCGCGTCGACGTACGGACGCACCGCGATGCCGTCGAGCGGGATGGCCTCCGAGCTGTCGGAGAGCAGCGCGCCGTGCATGAGCCCGATCTCGCCGCCGGCCCACAGCGCGCCGTCGAGCAGCACCGCGCGCGCGCCGACGCCGGTCTCGACCCAGAGGACGTCGACGGTGCGGCTGCTCGCTCCGCCGAGCCGCGGGTTCGTGTAGAGCGTCGCGTGCACGGTGAGATCGACCATCTCGTGCACGGGGATCGCGCCGCGGCCGTGGATGTGGAAGCCCCAGAACGTGTCGATGATCGCCTCGCCCTCGAACGCGTGGGGGCGGACCTGACGGGGCGCGGGCGGCTCGACCGTCACGGCGGGCGGCGCTTCGGCGTAGACAGGCGCGCGCTCCGTCGTCTCGGTGGTGGCGGTCGTCTCGGTGGTGGTGGTCTCGAGCGGCGTCGCCTCGGGCGCGGGCTCGGTCGCGACGGGCTCGTCCTGCGCGAGGGCTGGGCTCGTGGTCACGACGATCAAGAACAGGAACAGGGCGAAGGAAGGGAACGAGCGAGAGACCATCTTCGAATCTCCGTCAGCGCGTCGACGGCAGCGCTGCGATCCAGCGTCGGATGAGCGCGATCGACTCGGCGTCGCGGCGCTGCACTCCGAGCGGAGGCATCGCGCGCGCACCGTCGTCGTCGAGCATCGCGCTCACGATGACGCTCGTGTCGGGATCACCGGGCACCACGCGGATGCCCGCGGCAGACGCCTCGCTCTCGGTCTCGCGATCGATCGTGTTCTCGAGGAACACCTCGGGACGCAGATCGAACGCGGCGTTCGTGCCGACGCTGCCGTCGTGACAGTGCGCGCAGTTGGCCCACGCGTACGCGATCACCGCGCGCTCGTCCGCGCTCTCGTGCGCGGGGATGACGAGCGGCGTGCGAGCGCCGAGATCGATCGCGCCCGACTCGACGAGTCGATCGATCTGGTTCGTGTCGTCGGCGAGCGAGCGATCGTTGAGCCCGAGCACGCGTCGCCGACCGGCCTCGTGGCACTGGCGGCACTGGCGCTGGCTCGGGATCGCGTGATCGAAGGACTCGCCGAACGCGTCGACGGGCACAGTCTCCGCGACGCGCAGCTCGGCGCGCGCACCGCCGCGACCATCGCCGTCCCAGCGGTACGACGCGAAGTCCCACTCGCCCTCTTCGTTCAGGCGCATGACGCGCGTCTCGACGGGGCGCGACGTTCCGTCTTCGCGCGGATAGGCGAACGTCTTGAAGAGCAGCGTGCCGGTGGGGAAGGTCCAGCGCTCGGGATCGGCCGCGTCGATCGTCTCGCCCTCGGGCAGCACGACGTAGCGATGTTTGTCGGCGCCGTTCGTCCAGAGCTGGTGCGTCGGCGCGTACGCGACTGCGCGCACGTCGACGGTGTCGAGATCCGCGGGATCCGGGTAGATGCCGAGCTGCTCGACGCTCGATGGGAATTCACCGAGCGGCGCTTCGATCAGGGTCGGCCCCGCGTCCTCGCAGCTCGCGAGCAGGAGCGCGATCGCGATGGGACGAATGCAATTCCAGGCGTTCATCAGGCGCATGGCGCGGGCGGACATTGGGGCGACCCCGTGGGCCTTGCAAGTCGAGGTCGTGATGGAGGACCGCGACATACCCGCGCCGTCTCACGCGCCCCGACGTGCGTGGCTGTGGGGTTGCGTCAGAGCGTCTCGAGCGCGCGCAGCAGCGCGTCGCCGCGGGCGCGATCGATCATCTGCACGTACGCGATCTTCCCGCGCAGCCACGCCTCGAAGTCGGGCTTGCTCTCGCGGTTCTGCGCGGCGAGGCCGGTCTTCTTCGCGTTGTGGAGGATCGCGCGCAGCATGCGCACGTCCTCGCGCGGCACGCCGAGCTTGTGCGTCTCGTTCACCACGATGCCGGTGACGGTCTGGCGGCCACCCGCGCGCTGCACGCGGCCCTTCTTCACCTGGATCCGGAAGCCTTCTTCTTCGACGACGTGGCGGACCCGCGCGATCAAGCGCGCGATCTCGCCGCGCTTTCCTTCGGGCGCGCTGAACGTGAGGTCGTCGGCGTAGCGCGTGTACGTCCAGCCGCGCGCGACTGCGAGACCGCGCAGCCGTTGATCGAGCTTGCGCGCGATCTGGTTCGAGATCGCGGGGCTCGTGCACGCGCCCTGCGGCAATGCGCGCGGGCCGGTCGCGACGTCGTACTTCGCGCCGTCGTACTCCGCGCGCGTGCGCGCGCTCTCGGTGCAGAGCAGCGCGAGGATCGTCGCGACCGCGGGCGAGTACCCGACGCCGGTGAAGAGCCCGCGCACCCGCGGGAACGTGATCGACGGGAAGAAGCTCTCGAGATCGAGATTGATCACGACGTCGCGCCCGACGTGCTCGCGCGCGTTCGTCACCGTCGATCGACCGGGCACGAAGCCGTGCGCGGGGCGCTCCACCGGGAGCTTCTCGAGCACGTGCTCGAGCACCCACTGCTGCGCAGCGGCGAGGCGCGGCATCGGTGCGCTCAGTCGACGTGTGCCGCCCGAGCGCTTCGGCACGTCGAACTGCACGTAGTGCGAGCGGCGCGCGGCCTCGGCGTGGAAGCACAAGAAGCGCAGCGTCGGGATGGTGACGCCGAGCGCCTTCGCGACGTCGGCCGGGCTCGCCATCACCGGCAGACCGAGCGCATTCAGCTTCTCGACGTGCGCGCGGCGATCCCCGAGCAGCGCCGAGACGCCGCGCCCGAGGTAGACGATGTCCTCGCGCTTGCGGCGCGCGATGCGCTCGGCGCGTGCCTGCTTCCGTGCCTCGCTCGCGGCGCGCTTCTCTTCCTTCGTGCGCGCGCGATCGGCGCGCAGCTGCGCGACCGCTTCGTCCGCGTTCTTCGCGGCGATCGACGACGCGAGCCGGTGCGCGTCCTTGTGCTTCAGCCACTCGTCGCCGATGCGATGGATCTCGACGAGCTGTGCGCGCGTGAGCAATCCCCGCAGCTCGAGCCCGCGATCGATCAGCGCGGTGCGCTCGTCGCTCTCGGGCGGGATCACGTCGGTGCGCCCGATCCACGCGGTGCGCCACGGCACGATCTTCAGCGCGCGCGTGCGCAGCTCCGCGGGCGTGAGCGTGAGCAGCGACCCGACGTCGTAGGGATCGAGCGTCGGGGCGCTCGGCGTGCTCGCCTTGAGCGCGGGCTGCGCGACGAGCACGGGCTGCGCGACGAGAGGCGCGCTCGCGCTCCGGTGATAGACCCAGTTCTGTCCGCTGGGCGTGCTCGTCAGCGTGCGCGTGTAGCCGTGCGGAGCGAAGAGGCCTCGCGCGAAGAACGCATCGACGAACGCGATGCCGTCGGTGACCGTCTTCACGGTGCGCCCGGGCGTGCCGCGCGTCGCGTCGTCGACGACGTCGATGGGCGTGAAGCTCTCGCCCTTGGCCATGCGCGCCTTGATCGCGCTCCAGACCGCGGCCTCGAGCGGTGAGCCGGTCGTGCCCACCTCGCTCGTCACGATCGGCGTCGGGCCTCCGGTGAAGAAGTCGACGACCTTCTTCCAGAAGCTCATTCGTCACCGGCCCTGCGAGGAGCCCCGCGTGCTCGACTTCGTGCGTTGGACCACGTCCGATCACGAAGGCACCGCGGGGGCCTGTGTTTCGACGGACTCATCGAGTCGCTTCGGTGTCGAACACAGGCCCCTGCGGTGCCCAAAAGAACATCGGGCGTGGGGTTGCATGAGGAAGCAGTGTCCACCACGGCGTAACGCCGCGGTCTCCGCGCTGCCGAAGCAGACGGAGTGGGCTCGTGCGCGCGGAGCTCCTCGCAGGGTCGGTGAGAGTGAGAGTGCCAATCGAGCGGGTGAATCATCATCGCATTCACCCGAAAAAGGAACCGCCGATCGAGCCGGCGGCGAGACGGACATCGGCGCTGCCGATCACCGTCAGGCGCAGCGCGAGCAAGTGACGGCACGCGCCGTTGCGCAGACCGAAGCGACGGTGGTGCGTGCAGGTGCAGCGCGCGCGTGAGAACACGCCGTCGCGATCGAGGATCGTCTCCGGGGACTCGCCCGAGATGCGCGCGACGAGGAGGCGCTTGCCGCCGGGGAGCGCTTCTTCGCGCTCCATCTTCACGCGGTGCTCGACGAAGAGCTTGCGCGCCGCGGTGAGCTCCTCGGGCTCGGGGCCGATCACCTTCTCGGCCTCGCGCGCCTCGACCACGTCGCGGAAGCGATAGGCGCCCGCCGCGAAGTCGTAGACCGCCTGGCCCTGCTTGCTCAAACGATGCAGCGCGGCGGCGACGCTCTTCTGCGCGTCGCCGGTCTCGCTCGCGAGCGACGCCGGAGTGCCGGTGCGGCGCACGCGCAACGTCGAGCCCACACGCTCGAGGGTCGCGGCGTCGGCGGTGAACGTGCCCGTGATCAGATCGAGGTTCGTGCCGCCCGACCAATCGCTTTCGGTCCAGCCACTCAGCGCGAGCACGAAGCGCATGCCCGGCATCGTCACGATCCAGATGCTCGGGAGGCCGTTGCCCAGCAGGTGCACGTCGACGCGCTCGGCGATCGGCAGGAGGCGCGCGAGCGCAAAGAGGCGACGGCGCCCCCACACCTTGATCGTCTCGTCCTTCTCGCCCTCGTACGCCGCGCCGCGATCCTCGATCGCGACGTTCCACGGCTCGAGCACGAGGCGCGCGGGCTTGCCGCGCACGAGCTCGAAGCGGATCGCGCGGGGCCCTTCCTTCTCGCGATGACGCTTCAGGTGCGCGAGCACCGAGTACACGCTCGCGACGTCGAGCGACACCCGCCGCATCGGAAGGCCCGTCGCCGCGGAGATCTGACCGAACCCGCGCAGCCACGAGGGCGGCAGATCGATCTTCTCCTCGCGATAGTCGGCGCGCCCTTCGACGCGCACCTCGAAGCCTTCGGGGTCGACCTTCAATCGGGTGGCGCGATAGGTGCGCAGGCCCTGGAAGTGATCGAAGAGCGGAAGTGAGTAATCGACGTTGGTCGTGCCGGGCGCGGCCTGGTGCGCGCCGTCGAGCTGCTCGCGATCGAGGTAGAGCGCGCCGTAGCTCGACTCGTCCTTCGAGAAGCACTCGAAGAACACCACGTCGTCGGCGACGGTGACGATCGGATCGCAGGGCACGAGCGAGCGGAAGAGCTGCGGATCGTTCTTCGCGAGCTCGTTCGCCCACTTCACGCGCGCATCCCAGTAGATGCGGTGCATCGTGCGGAACTGGCTCTCGAGGTCCTTCGAGGGCGGGCTGCTCGCGATCTCGGCCGCGAGGCGCACCTGCTCCTTCGCGCGCACGTCGCGGCGCACCCGCTCTTCTTCCTCGAGCTGCGCCTTCTTCCACGCTTCGTAGGCGCTCTTGTCGCGCTTCTTGAATTTCAGATCGCCGATCACGACCGCGTGCAGCGCCGAGATCGCCTCGCGGAATCGCAGCGGGTCGCGCAGCTCTCCGTCGAGCCACACCCGCTCGCGCGCGAGGTTCGGCGAGAAGCGCAGCGTGGAGCGATAGGGCCCCTGATCGACCCCGCTCTTGCCGAGATATCGCAGCTCGTAATTCACTCGATCACCAGCGAGGGCACGTGCACGCGCACCGCGTCGCGCACCGTCGGTGATGCGATGGCCGAGCGCACCAGCGCCACGATCGCGCCGCGTCGCTCCGTCTCGCGCACGCTGCGCAGCGTGATCGCGAGCAGCGGCAGGAGCGCATCGGCCTCGTGCTCGCCCTGCGCGATGCGCGCGGCAATTTGGCGCAGCGCAGCCCGCTTCGCGCGGCTCCCGCGGTGCACCGCGAGGAGCGTCGTCGCCCACACGTGGCGCAGGCTCTGCGGCGCGAGGGCGCTCGATCGCGCTTCGAGGTGCGTGATCAGTCGCTCGCGCGCGTCGGGATGGGGCGTCTCGGCGAGCGCGGCCCAGAGCTCGGGCTCGTCGCGGAAGCGCACAGTGCCCGCGAGCACGTCGAGCGCGCGGGCGCGCACGTCGTCGAAGCGGCTGTCGAGCAGATCGCGCAGGTGCCGCGTCTCGCCGATCCCGATCACGAGCGGCATCAGCCACTCCAGTGCTTCGCCGCGCACGGTGCCGACCGGGGCCTGCACGATCGGCAGCGCGGTCTCGAGCGCGGCCGCGTCCTTCACGCCCTTGTCCTTCGCCCACGCGAGCCCGAGCTCCGCGATCGGCGCGGCGCTCGCACACGCCCATCGGGCGCAGGTCGCGAGATCGACGCGCGAGGGGCTCACGTGGGCGCGCATCGAGGTCGCGAGCGTCGCGGTGAGCGCGGGATGATCAATCGCGAGCAGCGCGTCCCACTCGCTCATCGAGAGCGACTCGATGCCGCGGGCATTCGCGAAGAGCCGCGACGCGAGCTCGATCACGTCGGCGTGCGGGCACGCGAGGAGCGGGCGGAGCGTCGTGATCGAGAGCGACTCGAGCTCGCTCTTCATCTCCTGCTCGAGGAACGCCGCGACCTGCCGGCGCACGTACAGCGAGCGGGCGCGCACCAGGAGCGAGAGCAGCGCGTCGAGATCGCGCCACGCCTCGGGGTGCAGCGGGGAAGGGCGCAGATCCTTGAGGCTGCGCCCGTGCACGATCGTCGTGCGCCGCGGCGACAGCGCGATCGCGTCCGAGCCGTGATGCAGCAGCTGCATGAGGCTCCAGCTCGCGACGAGGTCCTCGGGCTTGCCGACGTGCGCGTCGTCGTAGCGCGCGAGCGCATCGAAGACCCACCGGCGGAACGCCGCGGGATCGCGGCGGCCCATCACGCGGAAGAAGCGCAGCGCGCGACGGCGCAGGTGCGCGCGGGTGTGGCTCGAGAAGATCGGCGCGCGCACCGGGTCGGCGCCCGGCGTCTTCGTGCGCGTCAGGATCGCGACCTCGCGCGTCGTGCTGGTCTGCCAGTCCCATCGCCGCGCGCGCTTCAGCGAGTAGCGGAAGAGCCGATCGAACGCGACGAGGAACGCCGCGATCACCTCGGCATCACCCGCCGCCTCCGCCGATTTGAAGACGTGCTTCACGAGCGGTCGCTGGCCCGGCGCCCCGCCCGCGGTCTCGTCGATCCAGCGCAGCAGCATGTGCCGCGCCCACGGCCGCGTGTCGCGCGCCCACTTCTCGCCGAGCGCGCCGAGCCGTGTCGCGGCGAACGGGCCTCGCCGCTTGGGCAGCTCCCACGTGTGCTTGCCCTGGCCCTGCTTCGTCGTCTCGGCAGGCTGCCGGAACGCGACGATCTCGGCGAGGAAGCGTGGGTCCTCCTGCGCGAAGAGCTCTTCGAGCAGGAGCATCGAGCCTGGCTTCGTCGTGACCGCCATCGCGCGCGAGAGATGCGTCTCATGCGGGCGCGCCGCGGGTCAAGCGCGCGTGCTAGATCGCGCCCGACATGACGAGCGAGCCGCGTTTCGAGGGCAAGGCGCTGATCACCGGCGCGAGCGGGTTCATCGGTGGACGGCTGCGCGACGCGCTGCTCGCGCGCGGCGCCGACGTCGTCGCGATCCGTCGCAAGGGCTCGCCCGCGGCGAAGAAGGGCCGCTCGGTCGAGGCCGAGTACGACGACGTCGCGGGGCTCGAGCGCGTGATGCGCGAGGAGAAGCCCGACTACGTCCTTCACGTCGCGGGCGCGACGAAGGGCGTGACGTACGAGGACTTCCGCCGCGCGAACGTGGTGCCCACCAAGAACCTGCTCGAGGCGCTGCTGCGCGCGCACCCGGGCGTGAAGCGCTTCGTGCACGTCTCGTCGCTCACCGCGTACGGCCCTTCGACGGCGGAGCGCCCGCTCGTCGAGAGCGATCCGCGCAAGCCGATCGAGTTCTACGGCGAGAGCAAGCGCGAGGCGGAGGAAGCGGTCGAGTCGGTCGGGGATCGACTGCCGTGGACGATCCTGCGACCGGGCGGCGTGTACGGGCCGGGCGACGTCGACTACTTCGAGCTCTTCAAGGAGGTCAGTCGCGGTCGCAACGTGTTCTTCGGCAATCGCAAGCGCTGGTTCTCCGCGATCTACGTCGACGACTTCGTGAGCGCGACGCTCGCTGCATCGGCGCATCCGGGCGCGATCGGCAAGGGCTTCTTCGTCTGCGACAACACGCCGATCACGTGGGAGCGCTTCCAGGGCGCGATCGTCGAGGCCGCGGGCAAGCGCGTGATGACGCTCGATCTGCCGGAGATGCTGGTCTCGGTCGCAGCGTTCGGTGGTGAGCTCGCGACGAAGGTCGACGGCAAGCCGCGCCTCTTCAACCGACAGAAGGCGAAGATGGGCGCGCAGGAAGCGTGGACCTGCAAGAGCGACGCGATCCGCAGCGCGATCGGATGGAAGCACGAGCATCCGGTCGAGCGCGGTGTGCGCGAGGCGCTCGAGTGGTATCGCCGCGAGGGCTGGATCCGCTGACGTGATCGCGGCTCGTGCTCGGGCGAGCACGAGCCGCGTGGTGTCACGCTCCGCAGGTCGGCGGGTCGCCGCCGGTCGGGCAGGGATCGTCGATGTCGCGGATGCCGTCGTTGTCGGTGTCGGGGCAGCCGCCGAGCGGCGGCGGGCCGGGGTCCGCGGGGCACGCATCGGCCATGTCCGGGAGGCCGTCCGCGTCGGTGTCCGCGCAGCCGCCGAGCTCGATCGGGCCGGGCTCCGCGGGGCACGAGTCGGCGTGGTCGGGGATGCCGTCTTCGTCGGTGTCGGGGCAGCCCTGGAGCTCGACCGGGCCGGGCGTCTCGGGGCACGCGTCGTGGCCGTCCTGGACGCCGTCGCCGTCGTGATCGGGGCATCCGAGCGCGGTCTCGGCGCCCTGCTCGTACGGGCACTCGTCGTCGGCGTCGAGCAGACCGTCGTCGTCCTCGTCGTGGTCGCAGGGATCGCCCTCCTCGTCGTCCGCCGAGTCGGGGCACGCATCGATCGCGTCGGGGTTGCCGTCCATGTCGCGATCGGGGAACGAGACCGGCGCGCGCTGCGCGGTGGCGCGCGTGTCGCCGACGCTGCGCGCGAGGAGCGACGCGACGTAGCCGTCGATGTCGGCGGTTCGCTGGAGGCGAACCGTCACGCCCGTCGCCGTGGCGTTGGGACGGAAGACGGCGAGCGCATCCGGCAGCTCGGGCAGTCGCGCGCTCCTGCGATCGGGCGGCATCAGCACGCGCCACGCGATGCCGGTGTCGCCCGCCGCGTAGTTGAACGTGGCGGCGACGGTGTCGACCTCGGGATCGTCGCCCACGGTCCACGAGACCGTCGGACGCTCGACCTCGGTCACGTTCGCGTCGATCTCGGGCACCTCGGGGAAGTCCGTGGCGTCGAACGAGACCGCGCCGAGCGTGGGGGTGGCGACGGACGCGGCGCGCGTGAGGCGGGTCGCGAACGCGCCGGTGCGCCACGAGATCGAGTGGCGATACGACTCGCCGAGCCCGGGGATCGCGGCGATCGACGCGGGCGCCTCCGCCGCGGTGAAATTCTGCGAGGCCGCGAGGATCTCGAACGTGTCGGGGGCCTGCGGGTACGCGCGGATGCTGAACGTGAGGTCGCCCTCGTCGAAGCCCGTCAGCGTGAGCGGGACGTTCTCGAGATCGGTGCGCCACGCGGGGAACGTCGCGTCGGCGTCGCCTTCGAGCCCGCGCAGCACCGAGTAGCCGATCACCGTGCCCTCGGCGTCGCGCGCGACCGCGACGAGGCTGTAGATGCCGTCGTCACCGATGCCGCACGGCGTGACGTGGAGCAGCTCGGTCGGATCCATCGTCGAGGCCTCGGCGCACTCGCCGAGCCCCGCGGTGTACGTCTCTGCGCCCTCGAGCGGTCCCGGCAGTCGCGCCGTCACCTCGGTGGCGCCGAGCCCGAGCTCGACCGGGACGCGCGCGCCCCGCGGCACGTCGACGAACGTGCTGAGCGAGACGCCGCCACCGATGAAGCCCGAGAGCACGGTGATCGTCGCGGTCTCCTCGGGCGGCTGCCAGCGCACGATGCCGTCGGGGTCGGCCGTGAGCGTCGCGAGGTACGAGCCGTCGTTCGAATGGGCGAGGACGAGCACGTCGGAGTCGCGCGGACCGACGAGCTCGACGCGGACGAGCTGCGAATCGGGGACTCCGGAGTTGCTGCAGGCGGCGAGCGCGAGGGCGGAGAGCGCGAGGAGCGGGCGGCGACGAAGATCTAGTATATCTGGAATCATCCGCTGATGGTACCCAAGTGGCGGACTCCGGTCGAGGGCTTGTGGTGGTGGCGCGGGACGCATGTCGAGCCGGTGGTCCGCTTCACGTTCTTCGCGCTGAGCTGTGCGCTGGTGGGATGCGTGCTCGATCCCATCGCCCTCGAAGGGCGGCGATGCCCATGCATCGAGGGTTGGGTCTGCGACGAGGAGCGCGACGTCTGCGTGGTGCGGCTCGAGCCGCGCCTCGATGCGGGCAGCGCGCCCGACGCGAGCGAGCCGATCGACGCGAGCGAGCCGATCGACGCGCACCCGCCGATCGACGCGCGCGCGCCGATCGACGCGCGTGAGCCGATCGATGCGCGCGACGAGATCGACGCGGGCGACCCCGTCGTGCCGAGCAATGTGGGCGGCGCGGTGTCGTTCGAGGACGGGCGCGCCGGGCTCTACGTCGGGGGCGACGAGACGTGGACCGTCGATCCCGACAACGGGATGATCGTCGTTCGCCCGAGCCAGACGACCGAGCCCTACGTGATGCGCGGGCCCGGCACCGGTGTCTCGGCGGGCGTGCGGTACGAGCAGGTCGCCGAGTACGGCGTGTTCGTCGTCCGCGCGCTCCACGTCGCGACGGGCGGGAAGCTCGTCGGTGCGCGCGGCGCCACGCGCGCGTTGATCCTGATCTCCGCGGGCGACGTGATCGTCGACGGTCGCATCTCGGTGAGCGCGGGCCCCGAGGGCCCGGGCCCCGGCGGCGCGTGGGGCGGACACGGTCGCGGCGGCGGTGGAGCGGGAGGCGGCGAGGCCGGCGCGAGCGCGGCGTTCGGCAACGATCGCGGCGGCGGCGGTGGCGGCGCGCTCGGCAGCGCGGGAGGCACGGGCGGCAGCGGTGCCCTCGGCGCGAACGGTGGTGTCGGAGGCGTCGTGTGGTGCGACGAGAAGCTCGTCCCGTTGTGCGCGGGCTCGGGTGGTGGCGCGGGCGCGGGCCCGAGCGACTCCGGCGGTCGCGGAGGTCACGGCGGCGGCGCGATCCAGATCACGAGCGCGACGCGCATCGACGTGCGCGGCGCGATCGACGCGTCGGGCGAGGGCGGCGCGGGCGGCACGGCGATGCGCGGCCGTCGCGGAGGCGCGGGCGGCGGGGGCGGATCGGGCGGGGCGATCCTGCTCGAGTCCGACGTGATCACGATCGGTGGAAGGCTCTCTGCGCTCGGCGGTGCGGGCGGACGCGGCGCGCGCTGTGACGACTGCGACGAGAGCGGCGGTGGCGGTGCGACCTACGACGGATCGCAACCGCCGCCGGCGCGCGGTCATGGCCCGGAGGGATCGGGCGGAGGCGGAGGCGCGGGCGCCGATCCCAACGGCGTCGCGCAGCGCGGGGGCGACGCGGATCGCGGCGGTGGTGGGGGCGGCGGCGCAGGGAGGATTCGAATCCTCACGACGTACGGTGACGAGCACTACGAGCCTGCGACGTTCTATCCGTCTCGCGCGACCGAGCTCACGACCGTCGGAATGCGCACGCGCCCCTGACGAAATCACGACTACGTCCTTGCGCGCGACGCGACTGGCGCACATCACTGGCAACATCATGCGTACCGACTCCACGACGCTGCGCCTCGCGTGCCCCCGCACGCGCGCCGTCGTGCGCGTGCGCGTGACGGCGTTCTACGGTCGCGACGCCGAGTCGCTCTGACCGCGGCGCGGGCTCGCCCGCGGCGTGGACGGTGTGCGCTCGAGGACGCGCGTTCCGTCGTGATCACGCCGCAGGTGGCCGCGTACGCGGTGCCGCGACCAGCCCTGCTCGCTCGAGCCCTCGCGGGCGAGCGTCGATGTTCTCCTCCGCGCGAGTGCCATGCAGACTGGCACTCTCGCGCGGCGACGGACGCGTGCGTCCGTCGTCGTTCCGAATCGAGACTCTCATGCTCCGTCATCTCCCCATCGAACGACTGCGCAACATCGGGATCGTCGCGCACGTCGACGCCGGAAAGACCACGCTCACCGAGCGGATCCTCTTCTACACGGGGCGGATCCACACGATCGGCGAGGTGCACCACGGCACCACCACGACCGACTCGGATCCCACCGAGAAGGCACGCGGCATCACCATCCAGGCCGCGGCGATCACCTGTGACTGGCGCGATCACCGGATCCAGCTGATCGACACGCCGGGCCACGTCGACTTCGGCATCGAGGTCGAGCGCAGCCTGCGCGTGCTCGACGGCGCGGTCGTGGTGATCGACGCGGTCGCGGGGGTGCAGCCGCAGACCGAGACGGTGTGGCGACAGGCGGACCGGCACGACGTGCCGCGCATCCTCTTCGTCAACAAGCTCGATCGTGCGGGCGCGAGCTTCGAGCGCGCGCTCGCGTCGATCGAGGCGCGTCTCGGCGCTCGCGTGGCGCCGGTCGCGCTGCCGATCGGCGAAGGCGAGGACTTCGTCGGCGTCGTCGATCCGATCCGACGTCGCGCGCTGATCTGGCGCGGCGAAGGAGACGGTCGTGTGTTCGACGAGGTCGCGCTCTCGGGCGCGCTCGCCGACGTCGCGGAGCGTGCACGCGCGCGCCTCGTCGATCTCTGCGCCGACGTGGACCCCGGCTTCGCCGAGGCCTACGTCGAGCGCGGGGACGCGGACGAAGTGACGTTCGTGCGCGCGCTGCGTCGCGGCACGCTGTCGCGCTCGTTCGTGCCGGTGCTCGCGGGCGCGGCCTACGCCAACAAGGGCGTGCAGCCGCTGCTCGACGCCATGATCGCGCTCCTTCCTTCGCCCGCGGATCGGCCTCCGGTGCGCGGTCGTGAGGGCGAGGAGCGCTTTCCCTCCGACGACGCGTCGCTCGCCGCGCTCTGCTTCAAGGTCGTGCACGACGACTGGGGGCAGCGCGCGTTCGTGCGCGTGTACTCGGGGACGATGCGACGCGGTGATCCCGTGCGTCTCGCGCAACGCGGCGAGCGCGTGCGGATCGGGCGGCTCGTGCGTGTGTTCGCGGCGTCCGTCGAGGACGTCGAGGAGGTGCGCGCGGGCGGCATCGCGGCGGTGCTCGGAGGATCGATCGCGAGCGGTGAGACGCTGTGCGATCCGGCGGCGGAGATCGTCCTCGAGGCGATCGACGCGCCGGCGCCGGTGATCACCGTCGCGCTCGAGCCGAAGACCCGCGGCGATCGTGATCGCATGGGGACTGCGCTCTCCCGCTTGTGCAGCGAAGATCCTTCGCTGCGCCTGCGCACCGATCCGGAGACCGGCGAGACCACGCTCTCGGGCATGGGCGAGCTGCACCTCCAGATCGCGGTCGAGCGGCTCGAGTCGACGCATCGCGTGAGCGTGCGCGCCTCGGCGCCGCGCGTGGCCTATCGCGAGACCGTCTCGCGCGTGGCCGAGCACGAGACGAAGCACGTGAAGATGAGCGGGGGTCCGGGTCAGTACGCGCACGTGCGCGTGCGGCTCGAGCCCGGCGCGCGCGGCACGGGCGTCGTGTTCGTCGATCAGGTGCGCGGCGGGGAGATCCCCGCGCAGTACGTGTCGGGCGTCGAGAAGGGCGTCCGGCTCGCGGCGGCGTCGGGCGTGCTCTCGGGCAGTCCCGTCGTCGACGTCGTCTTCACGCTGCTCGGCGGGTCGATCCACTCGAACGACTCGAGCGAGCTCGCGTTCCAGATCTGCGCCGAGCGCGCGTTCCGCGAGGTCATGCAGCTCGCGGGGCCCGTGCTGCTGGAGCCGGTGATGGAGCTCGAGATCGACGTGCCGGAAGGCACGGTGGGCAGCGTGATCGGCGACGTGGGCGCGCGTCGTGGTCGCGTGATCGCGCTCGAAGGCGAGGGCGATACGCGGCGCGTGCGCGCGCTCGCGCCGCTGGCCGAGCTCGCCGGGTACGTCGCGGCGTTGCGCTCGCTGACGCAGGGACGCGGGACCGCGTCGATGCGCCTCGAGGGCTACGCGGCGGTGCCGGAGAGCCTGGTCGCGAAGGCGATCGCGAAGGCATGACGTGAGTCGGACGAGGAGGGCCGCAAAGCCTTCCTCGTCCGACTCGTCGCATTTCGTGCGTCGATGAGCGTGATTGGAGCGCTGCAATCGAATTCGAGCGCTCACTGAGGAGCAGAGTCTCCAGCGGAGCAATCTTTGCGGCGCGCGGAACGAGCGCCGCTCTCCGACGAGCGCGAGTGCGTTCCTCCAAAGGAATCCGGCGATCCACTCGAGGGGCATGCGGGTTGCTCGGTTGCGAGCGCCCCCGACGTCGATTCGTGCGCTTCGACCCTGCGCGTGTGTCGTACCGAGGGCCTCTTCGCCTACTCGAGATTGCTCGGGGAGGGAGCTGCGTTTCGGACGGTCCAAGGAGGATATCGATGAGTGGAATGCGACTGGTAGGGATTGGCCGATGGTGTGTGTGTGTGGCGCTCTCGGCGCTCACCTTCGCGTGCGCGGCGGACGTCGGCTCCGATCTCGACGAGGACAGTGATCTGCTGCGACGAGGCGAGACGGGAAACGGGAGCCCGTCGGGAGGCAGCGAGTTCACGCTCAACGTCATCGGGGTACCGCGGGACAAGAGCCCGAATCTCACGGGCGGAGATGGGAGGCGGATCTTCATCGATCTCTTCGGTGAGAGTCGCATCCTGCTGAGCGAAGGCGATTTCGCCGTGCTCGATGCGAATGGCACCGACGGACAGGCGTCGTTCCAATTGCCGAGCCCCGATGCCGACGGTGACGGTGTGACGGAGTACTCGGTCTTCGCGCGTGCGCTCGGCACTCCGGGCGGCTCGGCGCGGATCACGACGTGTGGCACGGAGGTGACCACGGAGACCGAGATCTGCAGCGAGGAGAACATCGTGCTCGTGCGGAGCACCGGGCGCTCGCGGTTCGCGAACGTCTCGCGTGAGCTGCTCTTCGTGTTCGCCGATCTCGACGGTGACGGTGTCGTCGAGCGCATTCCGCTCTTCGACGACCGGCTCGAGGGGTTCCTCTGGCAGATCGACAATCAAGGGCTGCGGCTCGCGCAGCTTCGATTCGTCGAAGTGCCGACCGACGTGAACTGAAGTGGGGAGAGGACGCGGCGCGTGAAGAGCGCGTCCGCGTCCTGCTCGTCCGTCCTCCACGTTCTTGCGATCCGCGGCGATCGCTGATGCGATCCGGTGCATGCAGGCTCCGTCGACGCCGATCCTCAATCCCACCGCTCGCCGCACACGCGAGCGCGCCGGCTTGCCCGTCGTTCGCGGCGCGTTCCCGATCGTCGGTCATCTGCCTGCGCTCGCGAGCGATCCACTCGGCCTCGATCGACTCGGCGAGCGCGAGGTCGGCCCGGTGTTCTGGACCGAGGTCGGGTTCGGCAAGTGGCAGCTCCGCTGCTTGCTGCCCGAGTCGTTCGACCTGTTCAAGAACGTGCAGACGAGCTCCGACTACGTCTCGGAGTCCGTGCCCGATCTCTTCGGCCGCAGCCTGATCACGCTCGACGGCAAGCCGCACCGCCACGCACGCTCCGTGATGGGCCCGGCGTTCACGCCGAAGGGCCTGTCGTCGGCGAAGGTGGGCGCGCTCTTCGCCGAGATCATCGAGCGGCACGTGCAGGGCTGGATCGATCGCGGCGCGATCACCACGCTCGCGTCGACGCGCGAGCTCGTGCTCGCGCTCATCCTGCGGATGCTCGGGGTGCCGGAAGGCGATCTCGGCGAGTGGAGGCGCGACTACGAGGAGCACATGCTCCTCGGGCTCAACGTGCCCATCGATCTGCCGGGCCTGCCCCGGCGTCGCGGCCTCGTCGCCAAGAAGCGCCTCGATGCGCGCATCGGAGCGCTGGTCCGCGCGGCGCGCGCAGGGAGCGACACCACGATCCTCGCCCAGCTCGCGCGCGCGAAGGGCGAGAACGGAGAGCCGCTCGACGAGGCCGAGCTGCTCGACAACCTGCGCCTGCTGATCCTCGCCGGCCACGAGACGACCGCGACCGTCGTCGCGTGGTCGCTCGCGATCCTCGCGGAGCGACCCGCGCTGCTCGAGCGCCTCCAGGCCGAGGCGACCGCGGCGTCCGACGTGCCGCGCGCGCCCGGCGATCTCCGCGCGTTCCCGTTCACCGAGGCGCTCTTCCGCGAGGTGCTGCGCCTCCATCCGCCGGTGGCCCACGACGCGCGTCGGGTGGTGGTCGATCTCGACCTAGGCGGTCGTCGCGTGCCCGCGGGGACGATCGTCGCGATCTCGATCCAGCACCTCTCGCGCAGCCCGGCGTCCTACGACGACCCCGACTCGCTCGCGCCCGAGCGCTGGATGCGGAAGACACAGCCGCCGACGCCGCTCGAGCTCGTGCAATTCGGCGGTGGGCCGCACTTCTGCCTCGGCTACCACGTCGCGTGGCTCGAGGTCGTGCAGACGCTCGTGATCCTCGCCCGCGCGCTGCACGCACGCGGCGTTCGCCTCGCGCTCGACGGACCCTTCCCGCGCGCGCGGCACTTGCCGCTGCGCCATCCCGAGCCCGCCGCGCGCATCCGCTTCGTGCTCGCCTGAGCGCTCACCAGAGCAGCAGCGCGGCGCGGATCGCGAGCGCGAGCAGCACCAGCGACGACACGAAGAAGAGCACGAAGCGCGCTTCGATCTTGTTCACCGTCGCCTGGAAGACGCTGTGCGCGACGCGCAGCGCGACGTACGCCCACGCGAGCCCTGCTTCGAGCGCGCCGTCGGCGCCCATCACCGCGAGCGAGATCGTGGTCGCGTAGAAGATCGTCGGCTGCTCGAAGAGGTGGTTGTAGTTGTCGGCCTTCCAGCGCACGACGGACGGCAGCGTGGACATCTGCTCGCCGCGCGGCGCGTCCGGGTCGAGCTTCATCCCGGCGCGACGGATCGCGGGGATGCGCGTCACGTACATCCAGGCCCACATCACGAAGGTCCAGAGGACGAGCGCGATCGTCGGTCGCAGCAGCGTGGTGCTCATCGGTCTCGGAATGTTCGCCGATGCCCCGAGCGCGCACACGTTCCTTGCGATCGGTGGTGATCACTGCTGCCATGCCGGCCATGTTCGACCAGGAGCGCGTGTCTTGAGCCCGATCTTGAATCCGCTCGCGCGGCGGACACACGAGCGCCACGGCTTGCCCGTGATCCGCGGCGCGTTCCCGGTGCTCGGCCACCTGCCGGCGCTCGCGAGCGATCCGCTCGGGCTCGACCGCCTCGCCGAGCGCGAGATCGGGCCCTTGTACTGGACCGACACCGGCTTCGGCCGGTGGCAGCTGCGCTGTCTCGCGCCCGAGTCGTTCGATCTGTTCAAGAACGTGCAGACCAGCTCCGACTACGTCGGCGAGACCCTGCCCGACCTCTTCGGGCACAGCGTCATCACGCTCGACGGCAAGCCGCACCGACACGCCCGCGCGGTGATGGGCCCGGCGTTCACCCCGGGCGGGCTCTCCGCCGCGAAGGTGGGATCGCTCTTCGCCGACATCATCGAGCGTCACGTGCACGACTGGATCGATCGCGGCGTGATCACCACGCTCGCGTCGACGCGCGAGCTGGTGCTCGCGCTCATCCTGCGCATGCTCGGCGTGCCCGAGCGCGATCTCGAGGTGTGGAGGCGCGACTACGAGGATCACATGCTCCTCGCGCTCGGCGTGCCGATCGATCTGCCGGGCACGCCGCGGCGCCGCGGCCTCGACGCGAAGGCGCGCCTCGACGCGCGCATCGGTGCGCTGGTGCGCGAGGCGCGCGCGGGGAGCGACACCACGATCCTCGCGCAGCTCTCGCGCGCGAAGGACGAGCACGGCGAGCCGCTCGCCGACGCCGAGCTCCTCGACAATCTTCGTCTCCTGATCCTCGCGGGGCACGAGACGACCGCGACGGTGGTCGCGTGGCTCGTCGCGTATCTCGCGGAGTCCCCGGCGTTGCTCGAGCGCCTCCAGACCGAGGCGATCGCCGCGAACGACGTGCCGCGTACGCCCGCCGATCTCCGCTCGTTCCGCTACGCCGAAGCGCTCTTCCGCGAGGTGCTGCGCCTGCAACCGCCGGTGGCGCGCGATGCCCGGCGCGCCGTCGTCGATCTCGAGATCGCGGGACGACGCGTGCCCGCGGGGACCATCGTCGCGATCCCGATCGAGCTCCTCTCGCGCAGCGCGCGGACCTACGAGGATCCCGACTCGTTCGTGCCCGAGCGCTGGCTCGGCAAGACGTCGCCGCCGACTGCGCTCGAGCTCGTGCAGTTCGGCGCCGGGCCGCACTTCTGCCTCGGCTACCACGTCGCGTGGATGGAGGTCGTGCAGACCGTCGTGATCCTGGCGCGCGCGCTGCGCTCCCGCGGTGTGCGCCTCGCGCTCGCCGGTGCGTTCCCGCGCGTCCGGCACCTGCCGCTGCGGCACCCCGAGGCTTCGTCGCGTGTGCGCTTCGTGCGTGCGTGACGGGCCCAACAACCTGAATCGTTTCCGCCTGTTATGCGGACGACCAGTGCATCGCCGGCGGCTCGCCGCGCGTGCCTCGCGGCGCTGAGCGGGCGACGAGTCGCCGGACGGAGCGTGTCGGCTTGCGTGTGCGCGGCCGGCGTCGAATGACGGGCGCGCATGGCAGCGGTCCTCGAGATGAACGTCGCGCGGTGGGAGCGCGAAGGGCGCGTGGTCCTCGACGGCGTGCGCCTCACGATCGAGCGCGGTGAGCACTGGGTGATCCTCGGACCGAACGGTGCGGGGAAGAGCTCGCTGCTCTCGATCCTGACGGCGTACGAGTGGCCCACCGAGGGCGTCGTGCGCGTGCTCGGCGAGACGTACGGGCGCTGCGACATGACCGCGATGAAGCGGCGCATGGGCATCGTGAGCGCGACGCTCGGCGCGTGGCTGCGTCCCGAGGACGTCGCGGAAGAGGTCGCCGCGTCCGGGCTCTACGCGCTGATCGGTCCGTGGCGCACCTACGACGACGAGGATCGCCGTCGCGGTCGCGAGGCGCTCGCGCGGCTGCGTGCGCAGGCGCTGGCGGGACGTCCCTACGGGCGCCTCTCGCAGGGAGAGCGGCAGCGCGTGCTCATCGCGCGAGCGCTGGTCGGCGCGCCCGATCTGCTCGTGCTCGACGAGCCCTGCGTGTCGCTCGATCCGAGCGCGCGCGAGCGTTTCCTCGACGACGTCGAGCGTCTCGTCGACGAGGGCGGACCGACGACGCTCGTGGTCACCCACCACGTCGAGGAGATCCCCCGCTTCGTCACCCACGCGCTGGTGCTGCGAGAAGGACGCGTCGTCGCGAGCGGGCCGATCGATCGCGCGCTCACGAGCGCGACGCTGAGCGAGGCGTTCGGCGCCCCGTGCACGCTCCACCGCGACGCGGGTCGCTTCCGTCTCGCGATCGGGCGCTGATCACGCCGGCTCGACCGAGTACAGCTGCTTGTGCCCGCGCGCCTCGTACGTCGCGCGCGCGCACTCCGCCGCGAAGCGCGAGTCGAACGTGTGCATGACCGCGCGGATCCCGTTGTCGTCCTGGCGCGCGAGGCGCCAACGCTGGGGCAACACCACGCGCTCGTACGTCGTCCCGCCATCCGCGCGCCACGTCACTCCACCGGGCAGCGCGACGTGGAAGAGCACGTGATCGACGTCCGCGTCGTTCGCGAGGATCGATGCGATCTCGGGCATCTCCCCGAGCGGGTGCACGCAGCACACGGCGGCGCGGCACCCGCACGGCCACTCGAACGCCCACTCCTCGAACGGCCCGATCCCGTCGAGATCACCCTCGTGGTGCGGCGGCCCGAGCGCCGCGTGCAGCGCGTCGTGTCCGATCGCGACGCACGCGGCGTGGGGCGGTGCTGCAACGCGGCCGAGGGTCTCACCGGGCTCGAGCCGCCGCCCGGGCCATGACTCCCACTTGCTCATGCCGCGACGCTGAGGTCGCTACGAGCGTGGGGCGAGCCTTCAGCTCGTCGACCAGCGCACGCGCAGCTGGACCGTCACCCGCGTCACGCCCGGCTCGATCGGCGTCGCCTGCGCGCTGTCGGCCGCCATGCGCGCCTCCATCATCATCGGGCGCGGCCCGTCGTCGATCGCCACCTCTTCGATCGCGATCGGAGCGCCGAGCTCGACGCCCGCGAGCCGTGCGAGCTGCTCGGCCGTCGCGCGCGCACGCTGCATCGCCTGCTCGCGCGCTTGCGCGCGCACCGCGGCGGGATCCGAGACCTCGAACTGGATTCCGTCGAGGCGCACCAGATCACCGCCCGCGCCGACCGCGGCGTCGATCGTCGCCGAGAGCCGCGCGACGTCGGTCACGCGCACGTGCACCGCGTTGCGGACCGTGTATCCGAGCAGCCGCTGGCCCTGGTCCGTGTACTCGTACTCGGGGCTCACGGAGAGCGAGTCGGTCTGCACGTCGGCATCGCCGATCCCGTTCGCACGCAGCGCGTCCAGCACGCGGCGCTGCGCGTCGGCCGCCGCGTCGCGCGCCTCGGCGACGGTCGGGCGGCGCGCCTCGACGCCGACGTGGAACCGAGCGCGATCGGGCCGGGCCTCGGCCTCGCCCCGCTCCGACACCAGGATCCCGTGCTCGCTCTCGCGCAGCACGAGCGTCTCGCCGGAGCGGAGCGATCCTCCACACGCGACGCACACGAACGACACGACCACGAGCAGAACGATCAGAGCGCGATCCACGATGAGTGCCTCCTTCGAAGGTCGCGCAGAGTGACGTGCCCGCCATCGCGGTCCTTCACGCACCCAAGATCTTCGTGGCGGCCGTGTAGCGCCGGGAATTCATCGCAGAGAAAGAGATGCCGCTGAGGAGAGCAGGAGTTGCAGAGGGATTCGCTCGAAGAGCAACTTCTCCTTCCCTCCTGAACACTCCTGCTCTCCTGAGAGATTGGTGTGCGGGACGAGCCGTTCGGCGGGGGCTCAGCACTCGATGACGTTGAGCGCGAGGCCACCGCGCGCGGTCTCCTTGTACTTCGTGCTCATGTCCGCGCCGGTGGCGCGCATCGTCGCGATCACCTTGTCGAGCGACACGTGGTGCTTGCCGTCGCCCTGCAGCGCGAGACGCGCTGCGTTGATCGCCTTGATCGCGCCCATCGCGTTGCGCTCGATGCACGGCACCTGCACGAGCCCGCCGATCGGATCGCAGGTGAGCCCGAGGTTGTGCTCCATGCCGATCTCGGCCGCGTTCTCGACCTGCTCGGGGGTGCCGCCCAGCACTTCGGCGAGGGCGCCCGCGGCCATCGAGCACGCGACGCCGACCTCGCCCTGACAGCCGACCTCGGCGCCGCTGATCGACGCGTTGCGCTTGTAGAGCGAGCCGATCGCCGCGGCCGTGAGAAGGAAGCGCACCATGCCGTCGTCGTCGGCGTTCGGCACGAAGCGCCGGTAGTACATCATCACCGCGGGGATGATCCCGGCCGCGCCGTTCGTCGGCGCGGTCACGACGCGCCCGCCCGCCGCGTTCTCCTCGTTCACCGCGAGCGCCCAGAGATCGACCCAGTCGAGCGCGATCATCGGGTCGTGCTCGCCGCGCACGTTCGCGCGCAGCTTGCGGTGCAGCGCGGCCGCGCGCCGCCTCACCTTGAGACCTCCAGGTAGGATCCCCTCGCGCCCACAGCCGCGCTCGATGCAGCCCTGCATCGTCGCCCACACGCGCAAGAGGCCCTCGCGCACCTCGCGCTCGCTGCGCAGCGCGCGCTCGTTCTCCATCATCAACGTCGCGATCGAGAGCCCGCGCTCGGCACAGCGCGCGAGCAGCTCGGCGCCGCTCGCGAACGGATGCGGCACGTCGGTCGCGGCGTGCACGCCGGGCCCTTCGGCGACGCCCTCGGGCGTGACCACGAACCCTCCGCCCACCGAGTAGTAGATGCGCTCGTGCAGCACCTCGCCGCGCGCGTCCTCGGCGCGGAAGCGCATGCCGTTCGAGTGCAGCGGCAGGCGCTCGCGGCGATGGAAGACGAGGTGCTCGCGCGGATCGAACGTGATCGTCGAACCACCGTGCAGGCGCAGCGTGCGCTCGCGCTCGATGCGCGCGACGCGCGAGGGCACCGCGTCGACGTCGACGAGGTCGGGCTCGTCGCCCTCGAGGCCGAGCATCACCGCGACGTCGGTGCCGTGGCCCTTGCCGGTGTGGCCGAGCGATCCGTGCAGCGCGACGCGGACCGTGGCGACGCGCGGTGCGACGCCCGCCTCGACGACGCGCTCGCAGAACCGGCGCGCTGCGCGCATCGGGCCGACGGTGTGGGAGCTCGAAGGACCGATGCCGATCTTGAAGAGATCGAAGGCGCTGACGAACGACACCACAGCAAGCTAGCAAAGCGTCGCGCGCACCGTCGAACGTCGATGTGGTGCGCGCTCACGCTCCGAGCGAACGGCTCACGCGTGCGTGCGAACGCGCACCCTGTGGTGCCCACGTGCGGTCCATAGTCGCGCCGATGCGACCGGCCCCGATGGCGATCACGCTCCTCCTCCTGCTGACCAGCGCGTGCGGCGACGACGACGCCGTGGGCACACCCGACGCAGGCGGGACCGACGCGGGCTCGGGCCTCGACGCAGCCACGATCGACGCCGGCCGCGAGGACGCGGGCGAGGACGAGGAGCTCGACTCCGGTGCGCCGGATGCCGGCGAGGGCGATGCCGGCGACACCGATGCGGGCGCGATCGATGCCGGCGCGAGCGACGCGGGCGCGAGCGACGCGGGCACCGACGCCGGCAGCACGCCCGACTCGGGCATGGTCCGCACGCCGCTGCTCGTGCAGTGGTGCCCGATCTCGGGATCGACGCCGGCGGGCGCGTACCGCGGCACGCTCGCGTCGAGCCTGAACGAGGTCACCACGTCGTGCGGCGGGGGCTCGGCGCCCGGCCGCGATGCGGCGGTGCGCATCGAGCTCGCGCCCGGCGCGACCCTCGGCGCGACGTACCGCCACGCCGGCGACGGCATCCTCTCGCTGGTCGACAGCTGCCCGGCGATCCCGACCTGCCTCGAGGCCGGCCTCTCGTCGTCGAGCGGCGAGACGCTCTCGTGGACCAACACCGGCGCGACCTCGAACCCCGTCTATCTGATCCTCGACAGCGACGCGCTCGACGGGCCGCAGACGTTCGAGCTCGATCTCGTGATCACCGCGCCCTGACGACGTCGCCCCACGGGCGCGGTCGCGAGCGCGTCCACGTCACGTCGCTGCCCGGCGGGGCGAGCTCGTAGTCCCACTCGATCACGCGCACGAAGCGCGGCGCCACGCCGTCGAAGGGATCGCGCTCGAAGAGCGCGAGCACCGGGGCGCGTCGCTCGACCAGCGCGATCTGGAGCGCGCGCACCCAGGGCGCGCCTTCCGGCCCGGTGAGCGCGGCGAACCACGACATCCAGTCGAGCCGCGGCATGTGCGTGAGCGTGATCGGCAGGCCCTCGGCGAGATCGTCGCCGGGCTTGTCGCGGAAGTCGTAGGCGACCCAGGTCTCGCCATCGAGGCTGCCTTCGATCACGAGCTCGGGGCGCTCGGTCGTCATGTCGGCGAAGAGCCCGTACGAGCTGGTCGCCCAGAGGGCCTGGGTGCGCTCCATCAGCGTCGCGATCCCGTCGCGCACCGGCGCGCCGAGCGAGCTCGCGAATTGCGCGATCTGCAGCACGATCAGCAGCGACGCGATCGCGGAAGGGATGACGACCTGCCACGGTCGCACCGCCGCGACGCCGGGCGCCTTCCATCGCGCGGGGAGCACACGATCGAGCATCGCGTCGTCGGGCAAGGGCACGCAGAGCGCGATCGCGAGCAGGTTGAAGAACCCGTAGTTGCCGGTGATCGCGATCATCCCCTGGAGCACCACGAAGCCGGCGAACGCGATCGCCCGCGCACGTCGTCCCGCGAGCACGAAGAAGGGCAGCGCGAGCTCGATCACGAACGTCAGGATCGCGCCGAGCGTGTGCGTCCATCGCGGCCCGGCGTGCATCCACGGCGAGAGCGGGTTCGGCAGCGGCTGTGTCTCGTAGTGGTACGAGAGCGCGCTCAGGTCGCGCCACACCTCGTCGCCGGCCCACTTCACGATCCCGCTCGCGAGCATCAGCCGCGCGACGAGCAGCCAGATCGCCCAGCGCGCGACGTGCGGTGGCTCGCTCGCCCGCGCCGGGGTCGCGAGCACGGTGCGCCACGGCGAGACCAGCGCGGTGAGCCACAGCGTCTCGATCAGCAGCGTGTCCCACTGGAGCGGGAAGAACGGCGATCCGACGTGGACGATCGACACGTACCCGAGCGCCGCGATCACCGCGCTCGGGCCGGGGAGCACACCGAGCGCGAGCATCAGCGACGCGAGCTCGCCGATCACGCAGAGCGCGCTCAGCGCGCCGTCGCCCGCGCCGGTCGAGAGCAGGAGCGAAGGGCGCGTCCACCAGACCTCGTCGCCGAGCACGCTCTGCAAGCGCGCGAGGCGCGGGCCGAGCGGGAGGATGCCCTCTTCGCCGAAGAGCCCGTGGATCTGCGCGTGCGCCGAGACGAACGCGCCGAGCGACGCCGCGCCGACGAGGCGGGCGAAGAGCCACGTCGATCTCGCGTACGAGCTACGCACGTTCGATCAGCGCGCGCGTGATCGCCGGGACGTACTGCGTCGCGGTGCCGCGCAGCACGGCCGCGCTGGAGAGGCGCTCGGCGATCTGCGTGAACGGGCTCTCGTCCTGGTTCACCACGAGCATCGGCACGCGCCGGTGCGCCGCGACGTTCACGATGTGGCTCGGCAGCGTCGTCGCGCCCGAGGTGCCGATCACCACGACGAGCGACGCCCGCCGCACCGCGTCCATCGAGCTCTCGAAGCGGAAGAGCGGCTCGTCGTAGCTCTCGTCGAACCAGAGCACGTGCGGGCGCGACCACCGTCCGCGCCCACAGCACTGCAGGAGCGCGCGCTCCGCGTCGTCGATGCGCCGCGTCTTCGGCCACTCGAGCGCGATGCCCGCGGGGATCTCGCGGATGCGCGGGTGCTCGTCCTCGCACCGCAGGTAGTCGATGTTGCCGTGGATCTGGAAGGTGCGCGCGAGCGTGTTGCCCGCGCGCAGGTGCAGCCCGTCGACGTTCTGGGTGACGAGCAGGAAGCGATCGCCGAGCGCGCGCTCGAGCTCGACCAGCGCGAGGTGTGCCGCGTTCGCGCTCGCGGCGCGACACACGCTGCGCCGATAGAGGTACCAGGCCCAGACCTCCTCGGGCATGCGCGTGAACGCGTCGTAGGTCGCGAGCTCCTCGGCGCGATAATTCTTCGAGCCGATCGTCCAGTAGCCCTCGGGGCCGCGGAACGTGGGGATGCCGCTCTCCGCCGAGATCCCCGCGCCGGTGAGGAAGAGCAGCGGGCCCTCGCGCGAGAGCGCGTCGTCGAGCAGCGCGAGCACCTGCGGTTCGAGCGTCATGGGTCGATCCTACAGAAAGCGCGCGCTCGGGACCGGGCCGCCGAGGCGCTGGTGCCATCGCTGTCCGCTCGCGCGATGGAGGCCGAGCCGGTACGCCTCGGGCAGCGAGGCGAGGGCGCGCGCGATCGCGATCACCCGATCGCGCGACGTGACGCTCTCGTCCTCCGACTTCGTCGCGAGGATCTCCGCGGCGAGCGCGTCGTCGCTGCGCGGATCGGGTGAGGCGCGCGTGATCTGCTGGGTCGCGGGATCGACCTCCATCGCGCCGCCGGTCCACGGGTGCGTGATCGACTGGTAGAGGATCGTCGTCACGTCGGGCGCGTACGCGAGGGGCTCGGTCCAGCACGAAGCGTGGGCGAAGAGCCGCTGTCCCGGCGCGTGCATGTGCATCGCGCGGAGGAACGTCGAGTCCTCGATCGCCTCGAGCGACCACACGACCACCAGCCCCTCGCCGCGCTCGACGCCGGCGCTCCAGTCGATGCACGGCACGCCGAGCCGCGTCGCGGTGGCGCGCGCGAGGATGCGGCTCGCACGATCGGGCGCCGCGATCACGCGCGAGGGGCGCTCGATCACGGTCACGAGCCGCTCGATGCCTTCGCGCATCAGCGGGGGCGAGTCCTGCACGAACGCGTAGCGGCCGCGCATCGGGTGATCGTGGCCGTGCGGCGACTCGTGCAGCAGCAGCGATCCCGAGAGCACCGCGTGCCACGCGGTGAGCGAACGATCGTCGAGCGTGATCTCCGCCGCGATCAGCGCGCCCGCACGCGCGAGCATCCCTTCCAGCGCGCGACGCATGAACACGATGCGCTCGTCGTCGAGACCTGCGAGCAGCGCCACGCGCTCCCGCGGCACCTCGAGCTCGCCGCTCATGATCCAGTGGAACCCGCTCAGGTACGCGCAGAACGGGTCGCGCTCCGGCGTGCCCGATGCGTCGAGCAGCAGCGCGGCCTCGCCGCTCCGCATCAACCGCTCGAGCGCGGTCGCGAGCTCCGACACGATCGCGGACTGTCCGGGCGCGAGGCGGTTCGCGCGCGCGAGCATCGTCGCCGCGAGATCGAACTGGCTCTGCTCGTAGAGCCCGTAGCCCGCGTCGTAGAGCGCGCGCACGTCGTCGGGCTCGCGTGCGATCTTCGCGATCGTCTCCGCGAGCGGCCCCGCGCCGAAGCGTCGCGAGAGCTCCGCGAGCAGGGTCGCCGCGCGCGCGAAGAGCGCGCGATCGTCGAGCCCGGTCGCTGGGTATCCCGCCACCGCGCGCAGCGCTCGATACGCGCCCTGTACGTCGTTCGCCGCGAGCTGCCGCTCCGCCTCTTCGAGCTCGTTCATGGCGCGCAGCATCGCACGCTGAACACGGCGCGCGCCCGAGCGTCTATGCTCGCGTCACGATGCGGGCCCGCTTCGTCTCTTCCTTCGCAGTCGTGTGTCTGCTGCTCGCGCCCTCGCTCGCGCGAGCGCAGCGCAACCTCGACGTGGAGCGCTTCGCGCCCGCGCCCGACGGCGACGGCTTCCTCACGATCCCCGGCACACGCACGCCCGGCCCGTGGCGATGGAACGTCGCGCTGTGGCTCGGCTACGCGCACGAGCCGCTCACGGTGCGCCTCGCCGACGGATCGAGCGTGCCCGCGGTCGAGAACCGCTTCGGCGGCGATCTGCTCTTCCAGCTCGGCATCCTCGGCCGCTTCGCGGTGGTGATCGACGCGCCGATCGTGCTCTACCAGGACGGCGAGCCGCAGGTGATCGACATGCGCGGCCCACTGCAGACCGTCGCGCTCCGCGATCCCCGCATCGCAGTGCGCGCGCGCCTGCTCGGCGAGGACGCGACCGAGGAGCGCGAGCGCCACGAGGGCGAGGGCCTCGCGATCCAGATCGCGACCACGGTGCCGATCGGCCACGAGGACACCTACGCGGGCGAAGGCAATCCGCAGCTCGACGGCGCGCTGCTCGCGGACTTCCACCTGCTCGATCTCGGCGTCGGCGGCATCGTCGGCGTGCGCCATCGCTTCGCCGAGCCGACGATCCTCGGGGTCCCCTTCCGCAACGAGCTCTACTTCGGGCTCGGCCTGCAGGTGCCCGCGTTCTTCGTCGAGGATCTCTTCGCGCTCGCGGAGGTGAACGTCGCGACCGATCTCGAGAATCCGTTCGGCGACGAGGCGAGCACCTACGTCGAGTGGCTGCTCGGTGTGCGCGGCCGTCCGGTGCGCGACCTCGAGCTCTCGCTCGCGGGCGGCACCGGGCTCACCGGCGGCGTCGGCACCACGGCGTTCCGCGTCGTCGCCGGCGTGTCGTGGGCCCCGCGCTTCCACGATCGCGATCACGATCAGATCGGCGACGACGACGACGAGTGCCCGACGTTGCCCGAGGACCTCGACGAGCACCTCGACGAGGACGGCTGCCCCGAGCCCGACAACGACGGCGATCTGGTGCCCGATCTCGACGATCGCTGTCCGAACGAGGCCGCGGACTTCGGCAGCGACAACGACGACGACGGCTGCAACGATCCGCAGCTCGATCAGGACGGCGACGGGGTGCTCGACGCGAGCGACACCTGCCCCGCGATGGCGGAGGACGCCGACGGCCACGACGACGGCGACGGCTGCCCCGACCTCGACGACGACGGCGACGAGGTGCCCGACGATCGCGACGCGTGCCGCGCCGAGCCCGAGGATCGCGACGGCGCGAGCGACGACGACGGCTGCCCCGATCTCGACGACGACGGCGACGGGATCCCGCAGGGCGAGGATCGCTGCGAGGGCGCGGCCGAGGATCGCGACGGAGTCGACGACGCCGATGGCTGCCCCGACGTCGACGACGATCGCGACGGCGTGCTCGACGCGAGCGACACCTGTCGCGATCGCGCCGAGGACGTCGACGGGCGCGCCGACGACGACGGCTGCCCGGAGCCCGGCGGTCGCGCGGCATGGCGCGTCGAGGGCACGGCGGGCACCGCCGATCGTGTGATCACCGGCAGCGCCCCGCGCTTCGCGGCGGACGGAACGATCGCGCCCGGATCGAGCGCGGCGATCGATCAGCTCGCGCGTCTGGTGATCGCGTCGTGGGGCACCCGCGCACGCGTCGCGATCGGGGGTGCCGCGGACGAGGCCCGCGTGGCGGGGCTGCGTGCGGCGCTGATCGCCCGCGGTGTGAGCGAAGGTGCGATCGACGTCGTGGCGGATCCCTCCGTGCGCGGCCTGCGCGTGACCTTCACGCCGTGATTGCGCGGACATGCATGGCGATACGGAGCGCACGATCGTCGGCGTCGACGTGGGAGCGTGGCGCACCGTTTTCGGTCCGAGCCGTTGACGACGACGATCGCGGGAGAGACGCTTCATCGTCGATGGCGGTCCGGCTTCCGTCCCTCGCGCGGACGACCCGAGGCGTCCTCCTCGCAGCGCTCGCAGCGATCTTCGTCGCGGCGATCGCGATCGCGCCGCTGCGCGCGCAGGATCGGACGACGGTGCTCCGCGTGCTCCGTGAGAGCCGCGACTTCCGCGCGCGCGTGCGTGCCGCGATGGCGCTCGGCGCGAGCGCGGATCCCGCGATGGCGGGGCCCCTCGCAGGGGCGCTCTCCGATGCATCGCCCGCGGTGCGCGCGGCCGCGGCGGAGGCGCTCGGTCGGCTCGGCAACCCGGACGCGCTGCCCTCGCTGCGCAGCGCGCTCGTCGATCGCGAGCGCGAGGTGCGCGACGCGGCGGGCCGTGCGATCCGCGCGATCGGCGGATCGTCGTCGAGCGCGTCGTCGTCGACCACGCCGCCGCCCGCGCACGATCCGCTGCGCATGCCCTCGGTCGAGGTGGTGCCGCGGGAGCGCGACGTCGACTGGGGATCGGTGCGCTACGTGGTCGTGCTCGGCGACATGCAGAACCGCAGCGGCTTCACCCACGAGCGGCTGCAGTCGATGCTCTCGTCGGAGGTGCACCGTCACCTCCTCGTGCTCCGCGGCGTGGCGGCGCTGGACGCGGTGTCGCCCGACGCCGATCGCGAGATCGCGCGCCGGCGCCTTCCGCGCATGCGCCTCGAGGGATCGATCACACGCGTGCAGCGCCAGGCGCACGGGCGCGATCTGCAGGTGCGCTGCGAGGTCGCGTTGATGCTGATGGACGAGCCGGGGCGCAGCATCCGTGCGGCGCTCAACGGCGCGGCGACCGGGATGGAGCGGGCGTCGGCGTCGCGGGCGCAGCAGGAGGCGCGGCTCGCGGAGCAGGCGCTGCAGGGTGCGGTGCGCAGCGCGATGAGCGGCGCGGCGCGCGCGATCACCGCCAGCGTGAGGTGACGAAGTCGCACGGCGCCCCAGGGCAGTTGCCGGGCACCCGACGGCGGTTGCCGGGCATTGGACGGCGGTTGCCGGGCACCGGACGGCGGTTACACGGCACCGGACGGCGGTTACACGGCACCGGACGGCGGTCACACGGCGCCCGACGGCGGTCACACGGCGTCCGACGCTGGTTGCACGGCGCCGGGTCGCGCTAGATTCCGCCGCCGTGCGCCGCCTCCTCTTCCTCTTCGCCCTCGCGCTCCTCCCCTCGATCGCCTCGTGCACGCCGCAGGGCGATCCCGGCATCGGCGCGGAGGGCCTCACCGACGACTTCGAGCGCGAGGAGCTCGGCGAGCTCTGGCACAACACCGGGGCGAGCTGGCGGATCGTCGACGGGCAGCTGAACATCCGCAACGCGCGCAACCGCCCGCTCTGGCTGCGCCGCACGCTCCCGCGCGACGTGCGCATCGAATTCGACGTGCGCAGCGAGAGCCCCGACGGCGACATCAAGGTCGAGATCTTCGGCGACGGCAGCTCGCGCGCGACGACCGAGAGCTACACCGCGACGAGCTACGTCGTGATCTTCGGCGGCTGGAGCAACAGCATGAACGTGCTCGCGCGCATGGACGAGCACGGCGCCGATCGTGTCGTGGGCGCGCGCCGTCGCGTCGAGCCGGGCCGCACCTATCGCATGCGCATCGAGCGTCGGGGCTCGCGCATCACCGCGTGGGTCGACGACGAAGAGCTGGTCTCGATGGACGATCCGCGCCCGCTCGAGGGCCCGGGCCACGATCACTTCGCGTTCAACAACTGGCAGGTCGAGCTCTGGTTCGACAACCTGCGGATCACCCCGCTCTGAGCTCCCGGGGGAGGCTGCGCGCCTCCCCTCTCGACCCCTCGAGCTGCGCGCGGGTCCCCACCCGCTTGCGATGTGTGCGGCGTCGCCGCGCGTGCACGTTCCAGCGCTGTCGGATCCGCGACAAAGCCCCGCGATCCATCTCCCGCGCCTGCCCTCGTCCGCGATACAGTGAACCCGCTGTACCGATGAGCCCCGGGGAGTACGAGCAGCTCTTGCACGATGCCGAGGTCCGTCTCGCGCGTCTGAAGTCGCTCTACGAGCAGTACTTCCAGGGCATCGAGAAGCTCGAGCCGGCGATCCCGCGCAAGGAGCTCGAGCGCGTGCTCGACATCCTGCGCAAGAACCAGCCGCGCAACACCGCGCTGCGGTTCCGCACCCAGATGCTGATCGCGAAGTACGGCACGTACGTGACGTACTGGCAGCGCATCGCGCGACAGATCGAGGAGGGCACCTACCGTCGCGACGTCGTGCGCGCGCAGCAGCGACGCCAGCGCGACGAGGCACGCAAGCGACGCGCGAAGGACGACGACGAGGCCGAGACGCCCGGTGCGTGGGAGCTCGACGTCGACGTCGACGAGGTCGAGGACCTCAAGAATTTCTCGTTCGACGACAGCGACGTCGACGCGATCCTCGGGGCGCTCGGTCCCGCGACGCGCGAGCCCAGCGTGCCGCCGCCCGCGCCGCGTCGCCTCTCGCCGTTCGGCTCGAGCATCCCGCCGCGCCCGAGCCCCGCCGCGAGCGATGCGCTGCGTCCGGCGCCGCTCCCCGCGTCCGCGCCGCTCCCCGCGCCGGCGCCCGCGATCACGCCGAAGCCTGCGACCGCGACGTTCGCGAAGCCGGTGAGCGCGACCTTCGGCAAGCCCGGCACCGCGACGTTCGCGAAGCCCGCCGCCGCGCCCAGCGCGAGCGCGCCGACGCCTCCCACGCCGCCCGGCTCCGCGCCCCGCGCGATCCCCCAGCCCCCGCCGCGTCCTCCCGTTGCTGCGGCGCGCCCTCCGGTCGTGCCCCCGCCTCCGCGCGACGGCCTCGACGACGCGAACATGCGCCGCCTCTACGATCGCTACGTGGAAGCGCGCCGCCGCAACAACGAGCGCGTCGACAACGTGCGGTACGAGACGCTCGCGCAGAGCGTGGAGCAGATGCTCCCGAAGCTCCGCGAGAAGCACGGTGATCGGAAGATCGACTTCGACATCGTCGTGCAGAACGGCAAGGTCGGGCTCAAGCCGAAGGTCGGGTGAGATCGCGATGGATCGCAGGTTCGTGCTCGCTGGGCTGGCGCTCTCCCTGATCTCGTGCGGCGACGATCCAGCACCGATCGTGCTGGAGCCGTGGGATCCACCCGAGCAGCCGTGGGTGCGCTCCGATCGCACGCGCTTCCGCGACGACGCCGATCGTGTGCTCGTGTTCCGCGGCATCAACGCGCGCGTCGAAGGGCTCTTCGACGTGACGTTCGACGACGGTCGCCTGCCGCTCGAGGAGATCCCCGCGTTCACGATCGACGACGCGCGGCGCATGCGCGCGCTCGGGCTCAACGCGCTGCGCCTGCCGATCAACTGGTCGGGCATCGAGCCGGTGCAGGGCGAGTACTCCGAGGCCTATCTCGAGCGGCTCGAGGAGGTCGTCGAGCTCTGCCGCCAGGCCGGCGTGCACGTGATGATCGACTTCCACCAGGACGCGTACTCGAAGGAGATCGGCGAGGACGGCGCGCCGCTCTGGGCGATCCATCCGCCGCCCGACGAGCTGCTCGGCGGACCGCTCGGGGATCTCGAGGCGCGACGCACGAGCGAGCAGGTGCTGCGCGCGTTCGAGGGCTTCTTCGACACGCGCGACGAGGACACGACCGACGTGATGCTGCAGGCCGCGTACTTCGCGATGGCGCGGCACGTCGCGGAGCGCTTCGCCGACGATCCCTGGGTGCTCGGCTACGACCTCTACAACGAGCCGATCGCCGACGATCGCCTGCTCGCCGACTTCCACGCGCGCATGGCCGCGGAGCTGCGCGAGGTCGACGATCGCCACGTGATGTTCTTCGAGCCCAACTCGGTGCGGAACCTGACCGAGATGGGCCCGCGCGCGTCGGCGCCGTTCCCCGACGACGGCGGCGCGTACGCGGTGCACCTCTACACGCTCGCGTTCCGCGATCCGCGCAACGAGCTCGACACGGTCACGCTCGAGCGGCTGCGACCCAACGTCGAGCGCGGGCTCATGGAGGCCTCGCTCTTCGGCGTGCCGATGTTCGTGGGCGAGTGGGGCATCCGTCCCGACTCGCCGGGCTCGGACGACTACGTGCGCTTCATGCACGAGCTCTTCGACGAGACGTTCACGAGCGCGACGGTCTGGCTGTGGAAGGAGAATTCCCAGGGGAGCTGGGGCTTCCACGACTACGACCCCGAGGGCGGCGCGTTCACCGAGCGCGACGCGGTGGTGCGCGCCCACGCGCGCGTCTACGCCGAGGCGGTCGCGGGCGAGCCGATGTCGATGCGCTACGACCTCGACGCGCGACGCTTCGAGCTCGTCTACGAAGGACGCGCCGACGACGCGCCGAGCGTCGTGTACGTGCCCGACGCGTCGTACTTCGCGTCCTCGTTCGCCGTGCGCTGCGATGGTCGCGCGATCGAGCCCACCCCCGCGCGCGACGCGGCGACGGGCCGCGTGGAGATCGTGTGCGGCGGCCCGGGCCGGCGCACCGTGGTGCTCGAAGCCACCGAGTGACCTTCCCTTGCGATCGGTGGGGCGCGCACCGAGAGGATCGGAATGCGCCGCCCCGTGTCTGCAGCACGCATCGCGCTGGTGTCGGTCGTCGTCGTGCTGGCGCTGGCGATCGGGGGCGGGATCGTGCTCGCGTCGATCGATCAGCGCGCGCTGACGGAGCGCGTGGTCGAGCGGGTGGTGGCGAGCGCGTCGGAGAGCCTGGGGCGAGAGGTCACGTTCGAGGGCGCGCGTGGGCGGCTACTGCCCGATGCACGCGTGACGATCAGCGGACTGCGGATCGCGGGCCGGCCCGGTGAGCCGCCGCTCGTCGAGGTCGACGAGCTCCAGGTGCACCTCCGCACGTGGCCGATCCTGCGCTCGCTCGGGCGCGAGGTCGCGATCCGCGAGATCGCGGCGGTGCGGCCCACCGTGCGGCTGATCCGCGACGCCGAGGGGAGCTGGAGCTTCGAGGGGCTCGGTCGGGAGCGCGCGCGCGGCGCCGAGACCGAGGTGACGCTCGCGCGGATCGCGACGGTCGACGGAACCGTCGACGTGATCGATCGCAGCGCGCCGGGCGAGACCGCGGTCGCGCTCACGGACCTCGATGCCGAGGCCGAGATGCAGGGCCGATCGCTCTCGCGGCTCCGGGTGCGGACCGCGCTCGCGAGCGATGCGCAGAACCTCGACGTCGACCTCACGTTCGAGCACGGGCGCGAGGGCGTCGCGCATGCGAGGGAGGACGCGGGGCTCCCGCCGGTGCGAGGATCGATCGCGCTCCGCGACGCCGATCTCGTGCGGCTCGGCGGCGTGATCCCGGCCGGCGTGGCGCGCGTGCTGCGCGGTGGCCGCGTCGACGTCGAGGCGGACGTCGCGACGCAGGACGACGGGATCTACGAGCTGCGCGGCGACGCACGGCTCTCGGGGGTGCGCATGCGCGGAGGCGAGCCGGCGCAGGGCGCGATGCGCGTGATCGCGCGCGTCGATCCGGAGTCGCCCGAGACGTTCCGCGCGGTGATCGAGCGCGCGTCGCTGCGAGGCCCGGGGATCGAGCTCGCGGGCTCGGGCACGTTCACCGCGAAGCCGCGGAGCGTGACCTTCGAAGCGTACGGGCCGCTCCTCGATCTCGACGTGCTGCTCGCCGCGCTGCCCGAGGGCGAGCAACGAGCGGACGACGCGCCGCGGGCCGTCGTGCCGGCCGGCGTGCGGCGCACGCTCGAGGACACGACCGCGCGCGGCACGCTGCGCTTCGGGCGCGTGGTGAACGGGCCGCTCGAGCTCGAGGATCTGACGGCGAGGGCGCGGCTGCGCGCCGGCGTGCTCGAGCTCGAAGCGGGCGAGGCGAAGCTCTATGGCGGGCGCATCGTCGCGTCGGGGACCAGCGTCGATCTCGGGCCCTCGGTGCCGACGTGGACGCTGCGCGCGCGCCTCGAGAGCGTCGACGTGGCGTCGATGACGCGCGACGTCTCGGGGGACGAGCCGCTGATCGGACGGCTCGACGGGCGCATCGACGCGAACGGCGCGGGCGCGAGCTGGGATCAGGTGCAGGCGAGCGCCGCAGGATCGGGCGTGGTCGAGCTGCACGACGGAGTGCTCACGACCGGCGATCTCGGCGCAGGCGTCGCGACCGCGGTCGGGGAAGCGCTGCGCCTCGCCGGGCGCGGGAGCGCGAGCGTGGACGAGGTGCGCGGCGGGCGGACCGATCTCGGCGATCTGCGCATGACGTTCCGGATCGAGCAGGGCTCGGTCGTGCTGCGCGAGCCGCTGACGGTGCAGGCGCCGTTCGGTGCGGCGCGGCTCGACGGACGCATCGGCCTCGATCGCTCGCTCGATCTCTCGGGCACGGCGGTGCTCTCGCCGGAGTTCGTCGACGACGTCGCGAGCGTGCGGCCCGCGGGCCCGATCGAGGTGCCGCTCTCGATCGGCGGAACGCTGACCGACCCGCAGCTCTCGCTCTCGTCCGAGGCGCTCGCCTCCGCGCTCTCCGAGACCGCTCTGCGCGAAGGGGCGCGCGCGCTCGAGCAGGAGCTCGGCGACCGCGCGGGAGAGGGCCTGCGCGAGCTCCGACGGCGCATCCCGGTCCCCATCCCCGGCTTCTGAGCGGAAGCAGCGCGCCTCCCCCGAGGCGCGTGCTCCCGCACGAATCACCCGATCACGAGCAGGCCCATCGCCTCGCACTCGCTCGCGAGCACGGTGCCCGTGGGCACTTCGTCTCCGAGCCCCGCGTGTCGCGCGATCTCGCGGGCCGCGCCGCGCAGCTCGCGCGTCGTCGGCACCTCGGACGGCATCGGCGCGGTCACGCAGCGCGCCTTCGCGAGCCGCCACGCGGCAGCGGGCAAGCTGCCCGCCTCCTCGAGGAGCTTCCGATGCGCGTCTCGCGATCCGAGCGAGAGGAGCCATTCGGTCAGGGCCATTCCGCCGCTCATGGCGATACCTCCTCTCCGGAGAGATCGTCCGATCTCCGGAGGTCCAGAGCACGACGAGCTCGGGCCCTCCGCGCTCGTCGATGCAGCCTCTTCGTGGGGCCCCGCGAGCGGTCGCTCCAGGCCCGCGCCTCACACCGTTCGTCGGCCACTGCCAGCCTCGTGCCGCTCGCCGAGTGGCGTGCGTGCGTCGCGTAATCCCTCGGTCGGCGTGGACTCCTGCCTCGCTGCGTGGCGAACGTGCGCGCGTGGTGCAGAGAGGTACTACGATGCGCGCTCCATGCAGCTCGGAGTGTTCGTGGGCTTGATGATCATCGCGGGCGCGATGATCGCGTTCCAGTCACCGATCAATGCGGCGCTCGCGCGCTCGGTCGGCGTGTACAACGCCACGTTCGTGTCGTTCGCGACCGGCGTCGTCCTCGCGGGGATCGTCGCGGCGCTGACGGGTGGTGGAGGCTCGCTGAGGCAGCTCTCGTCCGTGCCGTGGTGGCAGTGGATCGGCGGTGCGCTCGGCGTGGCGTACGTCACCACGATCATCGTGGCCGTACCGCGCATCGGCGTGACGACGATGATGGTCGCCGCGCTCGCGGGGCAGCTCACCACGGCGATGGTGATCGATCACTTCGGGTGGTTCGGGATCGAAGCGCGCGCGATGGACTGGCGACGCGCGATGGCGCTGCCTCTGCTCGCCGCGGCGCTCTACTTCATGAGGCGGTGAGCTCTTGCCGGAGTGCTCGTCCCGCAGGTCGCGGACGGGAGCGCGCGAAGCGCGCGGACGGTAGGGACCGGCGGGCGAGCCGATTTTTTCGGCGGTCTTCGAGAATGAGGCGCCGTCACTCCGCGGCGTCCTTGCCGACGCCGGGCTCGCGCACCTGATGGAGGGTGTCGATCATCTCGTCGACCGGCGGCGCCTCGGGCGGCTTCACCTCGCCTTCGCGCGAGGGCGGCGGCGGAGGAGGCGGAGGCATCCCGCTCGCGCGCTCGTCGAGCGTCTTCCATCCCCACTCGCGCCGCTTGCTCTCCACGTACTCGTGCGAGCCGAGGAGGATCGCGATCCATCGCGTCTCCTCGTTCACCTCGAGCGCGCTGCGCAGCAGCATCGTGAGCGGTGCCGCGAAGAGCGCGCCGACGGGGCCCCACAGCCAGAAGAAGAAGAACATCGAGACGAACACGACGAGCGTGGAGAGCCCGAGCGTCTTCCCCATCAAGCGCGGCTCGAGCACGTTGCCGATGACGAACCCGATCGAGAGGTGACCCGCCGCGACCGCGGCCGCGCCCCCCGGTCCGAGCGTGAGCAGCGCGACGAGCACCGGCGGCACCAGCGAGATCGCGGGGCCCAGCGACGGGATGTAGTTCAGCAGGAACGCGAGCAAGCCCCAGAGCAGCGGGAAGTCCAGCCCGCACACGGCCATCCAGCACCCGGTGAGCACGCCGGTGAGGACCGAGAGCACGGTCTTCACGACGAGGTATCGCTGCACCTCGTACGCGGCGATCGCGGTCTTCTCGATGTGCGGGTTCGCGCGCCCGAGCAGCAGGTGCAGCTTCTCTCTCGCGCCCCGCGTCTCGAAGAGCAGGAACCCGAGGAGCAGGAGCACCATCAGGGTGTTGCTCACGATCTGCGTGACCTCGTGCACGAGGTCGCCGACCACACCCATCACCGCGCCGGCGGACTGGAGCTCCTCGAGCAGCCCGTAGTCGACGGGCAGGCGCCACACGCGCGCAGCGTCCACCGCCGAGTGCGCGAGGTTGTCGAGCGCGAGCTGGTACCTCGGCACGGCCTCGACGAAGCCGGGCAGCGACGTCCACAGCAGCGCGCCGAACCCCACGACGAGCCCGACGTCGAGCAGCACCGTCAGCAGGATCGCGAGCGCCTCGGGCAAGCGCGCCCGGTTCTCGAGGAAGCGCACCACCGGCGCCGAGATCACCGCGAGGAAGAGCGCAGTGATGAACGGCAGGAAGAACCCGCCGGCCACCCGCAGCCCCGCGATGACCACGACGAGCGCGGCGAGGACCAGCACGGTCTTCACCGGCGCCGCGTCTCGCATGGATCGACAACCTAGCCCCCCGGTGAGGGCCCGTCACGCGACGCACCCGCCGCGCACGGTCACGATCGCGTCACGGCGCCGCGCCGAAGAGCGCCGCGAAGTTGTCGCTCATGCGCGCGCGCACTTCGTCCTCGCTGCACTTCCAGAGCTCGGCCGCGAACGCGGCGGTGCCCGCGACGTGCGCGGGCTCGCTGCGCTGTCCGGGCTCGGGTGCGAGGTAGGGACAGTCGGTCTCGAGCAGCACCTTGTCGCGCGGGAGCGTCTCGAGCATGCGCGTGAACGCCTCGTTGCGGCGCGCGTTCGCGGGGATCGAGAGCCAGTGACCGCGATCCGCGATCTCTCTCGCAAGCTTCACGCGGCCGCCGAAGCAGTGCCAGTCGACGCGCTTCGCGCCCATCTCGTCGAGGATCTCGAGGGCGCGCCGCTCGCGCTTGCGGGTGTGGATGATGATCGGCTTGTCGTGCTCGAGCGCGATCGCCACGAGCGCGCGGAAGACCTTCTCCTGCGCGTCCCAGAGCGCCTCGGGCACCCAGTATCCGTCGAGGCCGATCTCGCCGATCGCGAACGCCTCGCGCGCGTGATCGCGTACCCACGCGACGCCTTCCTCCGCGCTGACGGGCGGGACGTCGCGCGGATAGTCGACGCCCATCGCCTCCATCTCGCGGAGCACGGTGTCGACCGGATAGAAGCCGAACGCGGGCTTCACGATCGGCGCTCGCGCGGCGAGCGCGCGCACCGCCTCGTTGTCGGTGGGGTTGAGCCCGTTCGAGACGATCGTCGTGACGCCCGCGGCGCGCGCGTTCGCGATCACGTCGTCGACGCGCGGTGCGAGCTCGGGGTGGGTGAGGTGTGCGTGGACGTCGAACAGGCCCATGAAGGGCGCAGTTCTAGGGCCCGGTCATGAGCAAGTCGATCGGCGAGAGCGACCGACTCGTTCATGGGCCCTCAGGGCTTCGCGGGCTCGGTGTCCTCGTCCGGCTCGTCCTTCTTGCGCGGCTCGCGACCGGTCATCCATGCGACGACGCCGAGCAGCAGCACGAGGAACACGCTCGCCGCGACGACCCAGAGCCCGAGCGCGGTGTGCTGCACGAACATCGTGAGCAGCACGTAGAGCGTGTAGCCGATCAGCCCGACCGCGACGCCGACCGCGACCTGCGCCGACCAGCGGAACCCCATGAACGCAACGGCGGTGAGCGCGATGCCGAGCGCGGGCACGAGGAACAGAAGCGGCGCGAGGGTGCCGACCAGCATGCCGTTCGTGCTCGTCGCGAGCGTGAGCCCGCTGTGCTCGACGAACGTGCCGGCGCGATCCCCGACGCCGCTCTCGCGGTACCACGGCAGGAAGAAGCCCACGAGGAGCGCGAGCCCGCCGAACCCGATGAGCACCCGCAGCGCGATCTGCAGCGGCGACTGCGCCTTGCTCGTCGTGCTCGGTGCCGCGGGCGTCGCCACGCTCACGTCGTCGTCGTCGTCGCTCGCGCTCTTCTTCGTCGTGCTGAGGGGCTCGGCCATCGCGTGAACGACCTTACCGCAACTCGCGGCGACGTGTGCGACTGGCGCGACCCATCTCCGCGCGGCAACCTCGCGCGCCGTGGACTTCCCGAGACCCGTCGATCCCGAGTTCGTCGCCGACTGTCCCTACGGCCCGGGCGGGCTCCTCATCGATGCGATCCTCGCCGTCGATCCCGCGGCGAACATGGTGCGTGCGCGCATGCCCACGCACGACGAGCTGCCGCTGACGCGCGAGCAGCGCGCCCATCCGGTGCGTCATCCGCGCCACGTGAGCGGTGGGCTCATGGTGCACATGACGGGCATGGTCGGCTTCGCGCACGCCTACTACGTGCTCGGCCTGCGCCACGCGGACGGATGGATCGGCTACGGCGGGCGCATCCACAACGCGCGGTTCCGCGCGCTCGCGTCGCCCGGCGAGCCGATGGAGCTCGAGTGCATCGCGAAGCTGGTGCGGCGCGGCGCGAAGCGCGTGCTCGCGCGCTACGACCTGCGCTTCTACCAGGGCGCGAAGCTGATCTACGAAGGCGATCAGACCGCGATGTGGCTGCGCGTCGAAGAGGGCATGGACCTCAGCGCGCTCGAAGACTGATCGTGCGGGCGCGCGAGCGCGCGCCCCAGCGGGTCGTCCACTCGAGCTCGTCGCCGCGCAACGTGATCGCGTGATCTCCGCCCGCGCCGCGACGCCAGAGCGTGCGCTCGGAGAGGAGCGCGCCGTCGTCGATGCGCAGCACCGCGAGGTGGAGCTCGGTGCCGAGCGCCGAGCAGTCGGACCAGCGCACGCGCGTGAGCACCGCGATGCGGCGCGCGTCGGGGTCGAAGCTCATCGCGAGCACCGACGTCTCGTCGGCGACGACGGGCCACGGGATCGCGAGCTCGCGCACCAGTGCTCCGTCGGCGACGCGATGGATGCGCACGAAGCTCGGCGCGCACGAGGGCGTGACCGGCACCGTCACGCCGCTCGTGCCGAAGCACGCGCCCGCGATCGCGACGAGCGTGCCCGACCGATCGAGCACCGCGTGGGTGAGGCGAGCGCGACGATGGCGCGCGCCGGTCCCGACCGATCCATCGGGACGCGGTGGGGGATAGCCGGGCACCTCGATGGCCCCGATCCGCACGTGATCCGCGGAGACGATCGGCGCCTGGGCCCGGGCCGGTGCGGCCACGATCACGACGGCGAAGGCGACGAAGAGCGCGCGCACGTCGAGGGTACGTCGGAGCCCGGCTCGTCGATTCCCGCAAAATGCCCCTACGATCGCCCTCGTGCGGATCGTCGTGATCGGAGGGCACGGGTTCCTGGGGTCGCGGGCCGTCCGCGCCCTGCGGAACGCGAAAGGCGTCGAGGTCGTGTCCGCCGGGCGCAGCGGTGAGCTCGTGGTCGACCTGCATCGACCCGAGACGTTCGCCGCGCTCGAGGGAGCGAGCGTGGTGGTGAACGCGTCGAGCTCGCACCTCGCTCCACCCGATGCGCTCGCGGACTTCTGTCTCGCGCGCGGGCTCGTGCTGCTCGAGGCGAGCTCGGACCGCGTGGTGGTCGAGCGCTTGCTCGACGCGTACCGCGGGCGTGACGCGCACGGCGCGCTGGTGCTGGGCGCGGGGATCTTCACCGGGATCAGCAACGCGCTCGCGGCGCACGCATCGCGCGAGGTCGGCGGCGCGACGTCGATCGAGATCGGCGTGACGAGCTCGCCCTTCTCGGGCGCGGGCGGCGGGACGATCGATCTGATGGCCGACGCGGTCGCGACGACGACGCGCGTGGTGCGCCGCGGAGCGCGGGTGGATGCACCGCCGATCGCGCCGGGGCCTTCGATGCAATTCGTCGAAGGAGAGCGCGCGACGGTGCACGTGGCGTTCGCCGAGCCGGTGATGGTGCACGCGAGCACGGGCGCGGACGACGTCGCGATGTACATGGCGCCCTCGCCGAGCTGGCTGCGCCGCGCGTTCCTGGCGCTGCCGATCGGGCTCGTGCGCAGTCGCTTGTTCGGCGCGTTCTTCCGGGCGTACTTCCGCTTCTTGCGGCGGGTGCTGCTGCGCTCGGTGGCCACGCGCGTGGGGCTGGTGGCGCGGGCGCGTCGCGAGCGGCGCGAGCACGTCGCGATGCTCTCGTTCGACGACGGATTCGACGCGGGCGGCGTCGCGATCGCCGCGACTGCGCTGGTGCTCGCGCGACGGGGCGGACGCGTCGCCGGCACCTTCCTCGTCGACGAGCTGGTCCCGCTCGACGTGATGCTGTCGGTGATGCGCGAGCTCGACGCGGGCCTGCGGTTCGACGCGCGCGGCGTGAGCGATTGAGCTCCGCCGCGCGCGTGGCCGCGCCTCAGCAGCCGGTGTGCGTGATGCAGCGCGTGATCGGGCCGCGGCACTCGCGGGTCACGCACGAGATGTCGCGGCAGTCGCCGCCCACGAACGCGTTGATCGCGCAGTTCACGGCCTCGTCGAGGAAGACCTGCGCGCTCGGGCACGTCTGCGCGCCGCACGCGAAGATGCACGAGAGGTTGAAGTCGGGGATGCCGCCGCCGCCGAACTCGAAGCAGCCGAGCACGCACATGAAGCTCTCGCTGCACGAGTTGAGCTCGCACATGCCGCAGTCGCTCGGGCAGTTCACGCAGGTCTCGGAGCGCGAGCTCTCGCAGCGCATGTTGCCGCAGAACGCGCACGAGCCGCAGTCCGCCGCGCAGCTCGAGCAGCTCTCGGTGCCGCTGCAGCGACCATCGCCGCAGCCCGTGCAGCGACCGCAGTCCTCGCTGCACGTGAAGCACGTCTCGCCCGCCGCCGCGTCGCACGTTCCGTCGCCGCAGGGATCGCACTCACCGCAGTCCGCGGGGCACGAGAAGCAGTCCTCGTCGGGCGGCTCGCAGAAGCCCGCGCCCGGAGTGCCCGGGCCACAGCGCGAGCACGCGCCGCAGTCCTCGGGGCACGAGCCGCACGTCTCGCCGCGCGCCGCGTCGCAGCGGCGGTCGCCGCACGTGCTGCACACGCCGCAGTCCATCGGGCAGGTGCTGCAGTCCTCGGTCGCCGCGTTGCACGTGCCGTTGCCGCAGGTCTCGCAGCGGCCGCAGTCCTCGGGGCACGAGCTGCAGGTCTCGGTGCTCGAGCACATCCGATCGCCGCAGCGCACGCAGCGACCGCAGTCGGTCGCGCACGTCGCGCACGTCTCGCCGCCGTCGCACATCCCGTTGCCGCAGGTCTCGCAGCGACCGCAGTCCGCCGCGCACGACGAGCACGTCTCGCCGGTGCCGCAGGTTCCGTCGCCGCAGCGCGCGCACGCGCCGCAGTCACCGGGGCACGAGAAGCAGCTCTCGCCCTCGTTGCACGTGCCGTCGCCGCAGCTCGTGCAGGCACCGCAGTCGGCGGGGCAGCTGCGACAGCTCTCGGTGGGATCGCAGGTGCCGTCGTCGCAGGTATCGCAGATGCCGCAGTCGGTCGGGCAGATCGTGCACGTCTCGTCGTCCGAGCACGTTCCGTCGCCGCACCCGCCGCACGCGCCGCAGTCGACCGCGCAGGAGTCGCAGGTCTCGCTCGGGTTGCAGCGGCCGTCGCCGCAGCGTGCCGCGGGCGCGTCGGAGCCCGGCGCGTCGGGAGGCGGAGGGACGTCGCCGTCGACCTGTGGCCCCGCGTCGAATCCGTCGATCGGTCCGGTGCGCAGCGTGGAGCGGCCGCACGCGGACAGTGCGAGCGCTGCGATCGCGAGCGACGAGAGGAGAGCGAGGCGCGTGGAGGACATGATTCGTCTCCGCAGAGAAGAAGAAAGAAGAGCTTGAAGACGGTAGAGGAATCGAAACCGCTCCGCCATATCCCGTCCGACACCGCGTCCCGAACCCCTCGGCGCGGGTGAGCGACGTCACTCTTCGACGCGCACCCGATAGGTCGCGGGCTCCCAGCCCCCGAGCCCGAGGTTCGCGACGCCCCGCACCGTCAGCACGCCGAGCACCACGAGATCGTTGGTGCCTCCGGTCGGCGCGAGCTGATCCGTCGAGAGCGCGCCGACCCAGCGCGTCGCGACGCGGAAGAACACGCCGCCGAACACGCCGTCGGGCAGGAAGAGCGGCACGTCGATGCCGAGGCCGAGCGCGGTCGCGAGCCCCACGTCGTCGTCGAAGGGACCGATCGCGACCCCGAGATCGATGCCGATCGAGTCGACGAAGAGATCGAGCCACGCATCGCCCGACTGCAGGTTCAGGAGGAAGCGCAGCAGGAAGAGCGGGCGCACGTCGACGCCGATCACGACGCGATCGTCGCCCTCGGGCCGCCACTCGGGCGCGATCACGAGGCCGCCGCTGTCGAGCAGTCGCGCGCGCAGCTCGACCGTCGTGGTGCCGGTGATCTCCGGGCCGACGCGATCGTTCACGACCACGCCACCGCCGATGCCGGCGCTGAGCACGAGATCGCCCGAGAGCCGGCCGTACACCGTGTCGCCCCCGTCGGCGTGCGCGATCGCGGGCGCGAAGGAGCAGGCGAGGGCGATCAGCGATGGGAGCACGCGGTGCACGGGGCGCGACTGTAGGCTCCGGATCGGTCGAGATCGAGCGCGCTGCAAAGATGTGCAGGCTCGGTCCGCCGAACGGATTGATTGCGAGGGTGCGCTCGGCCGTCGGAGCACGAGCGCTCTGATAGGCTCGCGCGCGAGGAGATGGCGTCGATGGTCTTCTGTCAGTCGTGCGGTGCCCGCAACACGGACGACGCGCGCTTCTGCAACATGTGCGGCGCGCAGATCGCCGCGCCGGGCGAGCCGGGTGGGCCGATCGGCGCGACGCGCGCGACCACCGGCGCGACGAGCAGTGGGACGAGCACCGCGGCGAGCGCGGGCACCAGCACGACGATGAGCGGGTCGAGGGTCTCGCTCGAGGCGATCGGCGTGCGCTCGGGGCGTCGCACCTGGGGGATCCTGATCGCGGCGGGGCTCGCGCTGTTCGGGCTCGGCGCAGGCGGGATGTTCGTGATGATGCGGCCCGGAGAGCCGCCGCCGGTCGCCGAGGCGCCGGCCGAGACGGACGAGGAGCCGATCGAGATCGGCGAGCCGGTGCCGGCGGGCGAAGAGCTCCCGGACGACATCGACTTCGTGCCCGGCACGCCGCGCGTGACCAAGCAGACGGGCGGCACGACGCGACCGCGCGGCACCACGTCGACGGGCGGCGGAAGCGCATCGACCGGTGGGAGCGCCTCGACTGGCGGTGGATCGACGGGTGGCGGTGGATCGACGGGCGGCGGTGGATCGACGGGCGGCAGTGCATCGACTGGCGGCGGTGGATCGACGGGCGGCGGTGCATCGACGGGCGGCAGTGGATCGACGGGCGGCGGTTCATCGACCGGCGGTGCATCGACGGGCGGCGGTGCATCGGCGGGTGGCGCAACGACGCCGGTCGATCCCGGCACAGAGCCCTCGACCGGCACCGGCGGTGGCACGTCGACCGGCAGCGTCGACTGGGAGCGCGCGGGCGGCGTGCCCGAGGGCGAAGAAGAAGACGTGCTGATGGACGCGTACGCCGTGCACGTGCGTCGCTACATCCGCGAGTATTACATCCGCCGCGCCCAGATGTGCTTCGACCACGAGTCGCGCGTCGACCAGCAGGCGGTGCGGGGCACGGTCGTGATCGGCTTCACGATCCAGGGCTCGGGCGAGGTCATCGGTGCGCGCGTGGAGCGGAACACCACGGGCCGCGACGCGCTCGCCGCGTGCCTGCAGCGTCAGGTCGAGGAGTGGCGCCTGCCGCGTCCGCCCGAGGGCGTCGACGAGCTCCCGATGCAGATGCCCTTCTCGCGCTGATCGGCGTTGTCCGATCCGGCCTGGCCGTTCTGCCCGGATCGGACGTTCGCTTCTCTCTTCTCACTTCCGCGCTTCCCGACGACACTCTCGTTCGAGGAGCAACGCGGATGGCGGGTGAGGAGCTGCTGATCGTCGACTCGGTGGATCGCGATCGCGAGGGGCTCCGTCGCTTCTTCGATCAGAAGGGCTTCGTCTGCACCGCGGCGCGCACCGGGCCCGAGGCCCGCGACTACGTCACGAACAAGTTCTTCCCCGCCGCGCTGATCGATCTCGACGTCGACACGCCGAGCGCCGGCCTCGAGCTCGTGCGCTTCGTGCGCGAGCGCTCGCGACAGACGGCGGTGATCCTGCTGACGAGCCGTCGCTCGTTCGAGGGCGCGGTCGCCGCGATGCGCCTCGGCGTGCAGGACGTGATCGTGAAGGCGCCCGATCAGGTCGAGCACATGCGCGCCGCGGTCGAGACCGGGGTCGCGCGGTACAAGGCGCGCGACGAGGGCGGCGAGCTGCACCGCGACGTGCGCACGGTGCTGAACGACTCGTTCAAGGTGATCCTCGAGCTCGCGCGCCGCACGTACGCCGACGTGTCGATGGCCGCGCCGCCGATGCGCCCGAAGGTCCTCTTCGTCGACGGAGACGGAGACTTCCTCAACGCGCTCGCCCCGCTCGTGACGAAGGAGAGCTGGGAGATCCTCGCCGACAACAGCGGCGGTGCCGCGCTCGATCGCGGCTCGCGCGAGCGCATCGACATCATCGTCGCGAACGCGGAGCTCCCGGATCTGCGCGGCTCGATGGTGATCAAGACGCTCCAGGCCGAGCGCAGCGAGCTGCTCGGTCTGCTCTATCACCGCATGGGCGCGGAGGGTCACATCGATCGCATCGAGCGCGGTCAGGTCGACGGAGTGATCCGCCCCTTCGACAAGCCCGAGCAGCTGGTGAACGCGGTGAAGAAGCTGACCGGCGAGCTCGCGACGAAGGCGCAGGAGCGCCGGCTCATCCAGGCGTTCCGCGCCGAGCACACCGACTACCTGCGCCGCTTCGCGAAGGTGAAGGCGCAGATCGACAACCTCATCGAGGACTGAGCGGTAGTTGCTCCGCCCGCCTTCCCGTCGAACACTGTCTGCCGTGATCTCCGATCACACGTCCGGCGCGCTCATGTCGATGCCCCGCATCTGCGGGGCGCACGCGCCGACGACTGCCTGATCCGTTCCACTCGCATCACGCACGACCGGCCGCGCCCTTCGCGAGGCGCGCCGTCGTGGTGAGCGTGACGACGTGATCTCGGAAGAACGCGGGCCGGCGTGAGGAGCACGCCGCCATGACGATCCCGTTCTACGTCTCGACCGCCATCCCCTACGTCAACGCCGAGCCGCACCTCGGCTTCGCCTACGAGGCCGTCCTCGCCGACGTCGTCGCGCGACACGCGCGCGCTCGCGGGCACGACGTGCGCTTCGTGACCGGCTCCGACGAGCACAGCCTCAAGAACGTGCTCGCCGCCGAGCGCGCCGGCGTCTCGGTCGCCGAGCTCGTGCGCACCAACGCCGCGCGCTTCGCCGCGCTCCGCGACACGCTCGATCTCTCCACCGACGTGTTCGTGCGCACCAGCGAGCCGCGTCATCGCGCTGCGGTCGAGCGTCTCTGGCGCGCCCTCGCCGAGCGCGGTGAGCTCTATCGCGCGCCCTATCGTGGGCTCTATTGCGCAGGCTGCGAGCGCTTCGTCGACGAGGGCGAAGAGCGATGCGACGAGCACCCGCACGCCGCGCTCGAGCGCATCGAGGAGGACAACTGGTTCCTCCGCCTCTCCGCGCACGGCGAGACCATCGCCCGCGCGATCGACGAAGGACGGCTGCGCATCGAGCCCGAGGCCCATCGACGCGAAGTGCTCGCGCTCCTGCGCGCCGGCCTGCGCGACGTGAGCGTGTCGCGCTCGGTGCGTCGCGCGCGCGGCTGGGCGATCCCGGTGCCCGGTGACGACACGCAGGTGATCTGGGTGTGGCTCGACGCGCTCGCGAGCTACGCGTCGGCGATCGGGTACGGCGACGACGACGACGCGTTCCGCACGTCGTGGCGCGACGCGCGCGAGCGCGTGCACGTGCTCGGCAAGGGCATCCTGCGCTTCCACGCCGCGCTCTGGCCGGCGCTGCTCTCGGCCGCGCGCGAGCCCTGGCCCACGCGGCTCTTCGTGCACGGCTACGTGACGGTCGAAGGCGCGAAGATCGCGAAGTCGGGCGCGGCTGCGATCTCGCCGTTCGAGCTCGTCGCGCGCCACGGGACCGACGCGGTGCGCTGGTTCCTGCTGCGCCATCTCCCCGTCGATCGTGACGGCGACTTCTCGCTCGATCGTTTCGTCGCGGTGCACGACGCGGAGCTCGCGAACCAGCTCGGCAACCTCGTCGCGCGCACCGTCACGCTGATCGAGCGCGCGGGCGGGCACGTCCCGAGCGCGCACGCCGCGCACGAGGGCGAGCTCGAGCACGCGCTGCGCGCCGAGGTCGATGCGCTCGCGACCGGTGTCGACGAGGCGCTCGATCGCTTCGCGCCGCACGACGCGGCGAGCGCGATCTCGCGGGTCGTGCTCGCGGCGAACACCTACGCCGATCGCCGCGCGCCGTGGTCGCTCGCCCGCGATCCCGCGGCGCGCGCCGCGCTCGAGACCACGCTGTTCCATCTCGCCGACGCGCTGCGCGTCGTCGCGATCGTGCTCGCGCCGCTGCTGCCCACGACCGCTCGCGCGATCGCCCACCAGCTCGGCGCCGACGACCTCGACGCGCTCGACGCGCCGGGGCTGCGCGTGCGTCGAGGCGCGCCGATCTTCCCGCGCATCGCGCGCTGACGCGCGACACCTCGCGTGCACGAGGTGTCGACGCCCCCGTGGTACGCGTGGTATGCGGGCCCGCTGAGGGAGCACATGGTCGATCGGAAGCACATCGACGAGGACAACCTGAAGGTCGAGGGCGACCTCGACGCGCCGCGCGACAGCCTGGTGCCGGTCGCGGGCGGTGTGACCGTCGTCGTCACGCAGGCGTTCGGGCCCGACGGCGAGAGCCTGGTCGGCGTCGGCGACGTCGAGTTCGACGGCCACCCCGCGGTCACGCTCAAGGTGCGCACCGATGGCCGCGAGGGGCTCGTGCATCTCTCGCCGATCCACGGAGATCGCCGCAAGATCGGCATGACCGATCTGCCGCTCGGCGCGCGCCTCGAGCTCTTCTCACCGGTCACCGGCAAGAAGCTCGATCGCCTGGGCCCCGTCGACGACGGGAGCGGCGCCGACTACTACGCGATCTATCTGACGCCGCGCCTCAGCCAGGGTGCGTGCGTGATGGTCACCGACGTCTGGGGCCACTACCACTCGCGCATCGTCGACGACAACGCGCTCCTCTCGTACTGGGCGCGCAACCATCCCGACGAATGAGCGGCATGCAGCGCGCGCATGATGCGGCCCGGCATCATGCGTCGCGCGCATGACGTGCTCAGCCGAAGTACACGCAGCAGCCGGTGACGCAGTAGTAGGTCGCGGGGCACCCCGGCTCGCCCGGGAGCCCGCACGCCTGCACGCCCGGCGCGCAGCGCTGCACCGGCGCGCCGCCGTCCTCGCCTTCGGTGCAGCTCGAGGGCAGGCGCGTCCGTCCGACGCACAGCTCGCACGTGTCGCACTCGTTGAAGCAGTCGAGCACCGGCGTGCACGGACGACAGCGCGTCGGATCGTCGAGCCCCGACGCGTTGCACGACGGCTCGTCGTCCTCGTCGACCGATCCGACGAACACGAACCGATCGCTCCCCACCGGCAGGTTGCAGCACCCGAAGCAGTCGCACCCGTTGGGCGTGAGCGCCCCGCACCGCGCGTTGCACGTCTCGCTCTGGGTCTCGGGGCACCGCGCATCAGCCGGCGGCGGATCGCGCGGCGCGCAGCTGGCGCGCGGATCGGGGCCGAGTGGATCGCAGCGGTGGTCCCACTCGCACCCGTCGTCGCCCGAGCCCTGGTTGGGATCGAAGTAGCAGTCGAGCGAGCACCCCGCGCCGTCGCCGCCCGGGATCGCGACCCCGAGGATCTCCTCGCTGTCGTCGCACGGCCCGATGCACTCGGGGTCCGCGGCATCCGCGCGTCCGTCGTCGTCCTGGTCGATGCAATCGCCGCACGCGTAGGTGCGTGTGCCGCACGCGACGGGCGTGCACTGCGGCTCGATGTCTCCGTCGGGCGCGCGCCGTCCGCCGCCGTCGGTCTCGCCGATCGTCGCCGACACGGTGCAGCCCATCGAGAGCGCGATCGCGAGCGCGACGAGCGCGGCGCTCGATCGCGCATCGGGCTCGCGTCCCCGGCTCGGCGTCCCGGGCATCGGCGCTCGCGCGTTGCACATCTCGTCGCAGCTTAGCCGCCTCGCGCGCTCCGTGCGCCCTCGGTATGACGTCGGCGATGACCAGCATCCGACTGCTCGCGCCGGGCGACGAGGCGCGCGCCGAGGCGTTCCTCGTCGCACACGCCGAGTCCTCGATGTTCCTGCGCGCGAACCTCCGCGCGGCCGGGCTCGTCGACGAGGGCGAGCCGCTCCAGGGCACGTGGGCCGCGGCGTTCGACGCCGATCGCATCGTCGCAATCGCCGCGCACGCGTGGAACGGCATGATCATCGTGCAGGCGCCGGTGGCCCTGCCCGACGTGGTGCACGCCGTCGTCCAGGCGACGCGCGCACGCGGGCGCGAGATCGCGGGCTTCGCGGGCCCTCACGATCAGACGGTCGGTGCGCGCGAGGCGCTCGGTCTCTCGCGACGACCTACGACGCTCGACAGCCCCGAGCGTCTCTACGCGCTCGAGCTCGGCGCGATGCGCGTCCCCGCGTCGCTCACGACCGGCGCCCTGCGCGTGCGCCGCACCCGCGACGACGATCTCGATCGCTGCGCCTCGTGGCGCGAGGACTACTGCGTCGAGCTCCTCGGAAGGACCCGCGATGCCGCGCTCGCACGCAGCGCGCGCGCCGACGTCGAGCTGCTCCATCGGCGCGGCAATGCGTTCGTGATCGAGCACCACGGCGAGCCGGTCGCGTACTCCGCGTTCAACGCGCGGCTGCCCGACATGGCGCAGGTGGGCGGTGTGTGGACGCCGGTCGCGCTGCGCGGTCGCGGGTATGCGCGCGCGGTCGTCGCGGGCTCGCTCCTCGTCGCGCGCGACGAGGGCGCGACGCGCGCCGTGCTCTTCACCGCGGAGATCAACGTCGCCGCGCAGCGCGCGTACGAGGCGCTCGGGTTCGAGGTGCGCGGCGCGTTCGGGCTCGTGCTCTTCGCTTCGTGAACGTGTAGTCCTAGGACTCGCAACGCGTGCGCTCGCGCGACCTCACCGACGAAGCGAACGAAGCCGCCGCGCTCCCGTGGCGCGAGCCGGGGCTGCGCCCGAAGGGCGAGGACGCGCGCCCTTCGCTCTACCGCAGCGCGCTGCTCGACGTCTTCACCCTCTCGCACCCCGCGATGCCCTACCTGATCGGCGTGCCGTTCGCCGCGATCTGCGCGTGGCGCGCGTGGGCGCACGGCGTCGGGGCAGGGTGGGGCGCGCTCCTCTTCGTGCTCGGCTGGGCCGCGTGGTCGCTCGTCGAGTACCTGATGCACCGCTTCCTGTTCCACGCGCGCGTGGAGAGCGAGACGCTGCGCATCGCGACGCTGCTCGCGCACGGGCACCACCACGTGTGGCCCCAAGATCCCCGTCGCATCGCCGCGACACCGGTGCAGCTGGTGTCGATCGCGCTGCTCTTCCAAGGCCTCTTCCGCCTCGCGCTCGGCCCCGACGCGTGGTGGGCCGCGATGGCGGGCGCGACGGTCGGCTACGTCGCGTACGAGCTCGTGCACTGGGTCGCGCACCACGGACGCCCGACGACCCGGGTCATGCGCGCGCTGCACGCGCACCACATGAAGCACCACCACCTCGCGCCAGGCTCGCGCTGGGGCATCGGCACGCCGCTCTGGGACTGGCTCTTCCGGAGCGATCGTTGAACGTCAGAAGATGCCGGCGACGAGGTTCATCGCGAGCGCGAGCACGCTCGTGTTGAAGTAGAACGACACGATCCCGTGCGCCGTCGCGAAGCGGCGCAGTCGCTTGCTCGTGATCACCACGTCCGCGGTCTGCGCGGCCACGCCGATCACGAACGCGAAGTACACGAAGTCGGCGTAGTCGGGCGGCTCGTCGCACTGGAAGTCGAGCCCGCCCGCGATCCGTGCCGGCACGTCGGGCTGGTCCTCGCGACCGAGCTCGTACTCGTGCGCGTAGTGCAGCGCGAACATCGTGTGCACGAGCGTCCACGACAGCACGATCGTCGCCGCGACCAGCCCGAGCTGCAGACCGCGCGGCGTCTCGTCGGACGCGAGCTCCCCCACGATCGCGCCCACGCTCGCGAACGACGCCAGCACCGTCAGCACGAGGATCGCCAGCGCGCCCTCGTCCTGCTCGATCGCGCGCTGACGCATCGTCGCGGCGTCGGACCGCGCCATCATCGTGAACGCCACCACGAGGTACGCGAGCACCCCGACGTCCCACGCGATCAGCACGCGCGTGGCCGGGCCCCACGACGCCGGCAGCGCGATGCCGAGCACCGACGACGCCAGCGCCCCCGCGAACAGGCGGGGCCGCGAGCGCACCACGCGGATCGGTCGCGCGAGGACCTCGAGCACGGAACGCGAGGGTAACGCGGCCATGCGCCGTGCGTGAGCATCCACGTTCCCGGCCCGACGCGAGTGCGGTACTAAGGAGCGCCCGGACCTCCGCGCGAAAGGAAGCCCTGCCGATGCGCCGTGTCGTCGCCGCCCTGCTCGCTGCGCTCGCTCTCACGGTGAGCGCGCCCTTCGTCGCTCCTCCTCCGACGGCGCACGCGCAGGAGACCGAGCTCGCGCGGCTGCGCACCGAGGCGCGCGCCGCGCCCCGCGACCACGCGGTCCAGCGCACCCTCGGCATCGCGCTGCTGCGCGCCGGTCGGTACCGCGAGGCCGAGGCGCAGCTCACGCGCGCCGCGCGCCTGACGCCCGGATCGCTCGATGCGCTCTTCGACGTCGCGCGCGTCGCGTTCGCGCGCGAGGATCACGCCGCGGCGGAGCGTGCGTGCCGGGCGCTCACGCGCGCGCAGGCGGACGCCGTGCTCACCCGCGTGTGCAATGCGCGCGCGGACCTCGTGTGGAACCGCAGCGCGCGCGCGTTCGAGCAGCTCGAGGTCGCGCTCGCGAGCGAGCCCACCAACTACGAAGCGCTCTACGCGCTCGCCGAGGCGCACCGCCGCCGCGCCGCGGTGAGCGACGCCGAAGCGGCGTACCAGCGCGCGATCCAGGCGCGCCCCGCGTCGGCGGAGCCGCACCTCGGGCTCGGTCGTCTCTACGCGGCCGCGGGCCGACGTGACGACGCGGTGCGAGCGCTCCGCCGCGCGCTCGAGCTCGACGCGAACGATCCCGAGATCCAGCTCGCGCTCGGCCGGCTGATCTCGTCGTCGGAGGAAGGCCGCACGCTCCTCGCGCGCGCCGTCGAGGGCCGTCCCGACTGGCCCGAGGCGCAGGTCGCGGCCGCCGACGCGATGCTCGCCGCGGGACAGATCGACGCTGCCGAGGCTGCGTACCGCGCCGCGATCCGCGCCCACGCCGACAACGCGCCGGCACACTCCGGGCTCGGCCGGGCCCTCGCGCAGCGCGGCGATCTCGCGGGCGCGGAGCAGGAGATCCGCCGCGCGCTCTCGCTCGTCGCGAACGACCCCGGCAGCGCGCTCGCCCTCGCCGACGTGCTCGCGCGCACCGAGCGCTACGAGGAAGCGTTCGAGCAGTATCGCCACGCCGCGGATCTCGATCCGCGCAACCCCGTCGGCCTGGTGCGCGCAGCCGAGCTCGCGATGCGCCAGAACCGCGACGTGCTCGCGAGCGGCTTCCTCGATCGCGTGCTGCAGCAGCACCCGAGCAACGCCGCCGCGCTCGCGCTCTACGGTGACGTGATGCGCGCCCGCCGCGACACCACGCGTGCTCGCGACTACTACCAGCGCGCGCTCGCGGGCACCGGCGAGATCGATCGTCCGCGCGTCGAGCAGGCGCTGCGCGAGCTGCGCTAGACCGCGGCACGCAGCGCGCGCGGGCCGCGCGGCCTCGTGAGCCGCGCGGTGATCCGCGCGGCGATCTCGCGCGACGTGAAGCGCGACACGCCGGCGAGCAGCCAGTTGCCCCACCCGGTCACGACCGTGCTGCGATCGCGGCGGAACGCGGCGAGCCCCTCGCGCACGACGTCGGCCGGGCTCGCCTTGCGCCCCACCGCGGCCTCCTCTGCGCCGACCACGTCGAAGAAGCGCGTCTCGGTCGCGCCCGGACAGAGCGCCAGCACGCGCACGTCGCGATCGCGCAGCTCGGCCCACAGCGCTTCGCTGAACGAGAGCACGAACGCCTTCGTCGCGCCGTAGGTCGCCATGTACGGCACCGGCTGGAACGCCGCGGTCGACGCGACCTGGATCACCCCACCACGCCGCGCGATCACGTCGGGCAAGAACGCGTGGGTGAGCTCGACCAGCGCGACCACGTTGAGCGCGATCGCCTCCGACTGGCGCGCGATCGGCAGCTCCTCGAAGCGCCCGTGGGTCGCGAACCCCGCGTTGTTCACCAGCACGTCGACGACGATCCCGCGCGCCCTCACGAGCTCGCGCACCTCGCTCGCCGCGCCCGAACGCGCGAGGTCGAGCGCGATCACGTCCACCCGCACGCCGTGCGAGGCGCCGAGCTCGTCGGCGAGCGCCCGCAGCGCGCGCTCGGTGCGCGCGACGAGCACCAGGTGGCTCCCCTGCGCCGCGAGCTGTCGCGCCATCTCCTCGCCGATCCCCGACGACGCGCCCGTGATCAGCACCGTCCTGCCTGCGAAGTCGAACATCGTTGCCTCCTCGCGCCGACCCTGAGCGAGGTTCTCGTCTCTGCAAAGCAGCGCTAACCTGGTTTGCATCCATGCAAACCACCTCTCCGGACGTCGCCGCGTGGGACGACCTGCGCGTGCTGCTCGCGGTCCAGCGCGCCGGGAGCTTCCTCGCCGCGGGCCATGCGCTCGGGGTCGCGACGTCGACGGTGTCGCGCCGCATCGCCGCGCTGGAGCGCACGACCGGGCGCCGCCTCGTGCACCGCACCGCCGACGGCGTGACGATGGAGCCTGCCGCGTCCGCGCTGCTCGCCCTCGCCGAGCACGTCGAGCGCGCGCTCACGCTCCACGCCCGCGACGAGCCCGTGGGCGCGCCTTCGCTCGCCGGCACGGTGCGGGTCTCGATCGGCGACGGCTTCGAGCGCGGCGTGGTGCGTGCCCTCGCCGCGCTGAGAAAGGCGCACCCCGAGATCCGCGTGGAGCTGGTGAGCGAAGCGCGCGTCGCCGATCTCGCGAAGCGCGAGGCCGACATCGGCCTCCGCACCGCGACCACGCGCGCGGCGCCGCTCGTGGTGCGCGCGCTCGGCGCCCTGGGCTTCGGCCTCTACGCGTCGAGCGAGCTCGAGTCGCACGAGCGCCTCCGCGGGCGCCGGATCGGCGAGCGCGAGCTGGCGCGCCTGCCCTGCGTCGGCATGGACGGCGCGCTCGCGGCGCTGCCGGCCGAGCGATGGCTCCGCGGCTCGGGCGCGCGCGACTTCGTGCTGAGGACGAGCTCGGCGAGCGCGCTGCTCGACGCGGTGCGCGCCGGGATCGGCGTCGGCGTGATCGCCGACGCGCTGGCGATCGAGCACCCCGAGCTCGTGCGGCTCCGCACCGAGCGCGAGCCTCCCCGTGCCCCCGCGTACCTCGCGATGCACCGCGAGCTGCGCAAGGTGCCCCGCGTGATGGTGGTCGCCGACACGCTGACCCGCGCGGTGCGCGAGAGCCCGGGGGTCCTCCCGATGCGCGCGCGGTGAGACGAGCTGCCCCAGCTGGTTGCCGACGTGTCGGGGCTCATCTAGCCTCCGCGCGCTGTGTCGGACCTCCGTCTCTACGCCCCCGTCGCCCTGGTGCTCGCGCTCGCCGCATGCGGCGGATCGCAGCAGGGTGCCGCGCTCAGCTATGGCGAGAGCGCCCGTCGCGACTACGAGCGCGCGCTCGCGGCGGTGGAGGACAACGACTGCCTCACCGCCACACCGCTGCTCCAGAACGTGCGGCGCGAGTATCCGTACTCGCGTTACGCCGCGCTCGCCGAGCTGCGGATCGCGGACTGCGAGCTCTCGCAGCAGCACTACACCGAGGCGATCCGCGCGTACCGCTCGTTCATCCGGCAGCGCCCCACGCACGCCGAGATCGACACCGCGAACTACTCGATCGCGCGCGCGTACTACCAGCAGATCCCCACCGACTTCTTCCTCTCCCCGCCGCCCGAGGAGCGCGATCAGGCCGCGACGCGCTCGGCGCTTCGCGTCGTGCGTCGCTTCCTCGCCGACTACCCGGAGAGCGAGCACGTCGAGGACGCGCGCCGCATCGAGCGCCAGGTGCTCGATCTGCTCGCGCGCCACGAGCTCTACGTCGCGTCGTACTACCTGAACCGCGATCAGCCGCGGGCGACGATCTCGCGCATCCAGACCCTGCTCTCCGAGTACGACGGCAGCGGCGTGGTGCCCGAGGCGCTCCTCCTGATGGGCCGCACCTACCTGCACATGCGCGAGCAGCGCGACGCGCGCCTCGCGTTCGGCGAGCTCGTCGATCGTTTCCCGCGCAGCGGCTACGCGGTGCAGGCGCGCAACTTCCTGCGCGCGATGGGCCCGACGGATCCCGTCGACGAGGGGGAGCCCGAGGAAGACGGGCCGCGTCGGCCCTCGGGCGGCCGCGGCATCGAGCCGGGCACCGACATCGACGACGTCGACGACAGCGATCCCGGCGGGCTCGCGGGCTCGGGCACGCCGGGCACCGACTCGCTCGAGGACACGAGCGAGATGGGCATCGAGGTGCGCGGCACCGACGTCGAGGCCGCGGACATCGAGCGGGGCCGGACCTCGGGGGCGATCGAGGAGGACATCGAGCGCGAGGAGCGCGATCGGGCCGCCGACCAGATCGAAGAAGACATCGAGGACCAGCAGCGCGAAGAAGAGCCCTGAGTTCTTTACGCGTTCCCGTCACCTCGATACCATTCGGTCCTCGAGCGGTATCCGATGGACGAACGCACGAAACAGCTCCTCGCCCTCGGTCGCGAGCACTACGAGAAGCGCGAGTTCGACAAGGCGGAGCACTACCTGCGACAGGTGCTCGAGCGCGAGACCGCGAAGTTCGCGGACGTGCTCAACATGACGGGCGTGATCCACCACGATCGCGGCCGTTTCGAAGAAGCGCAGGCAGCGTTCGAGGAAGCGCTGCAGATCAACCCGAACTACACGGAGGCCGCGCTCAACCTCGCGGTCACGTACAACGACCTCGGGCGCTACGACGAGGCGAAGCGCATCTACCAGGCGGCGCTCGCGCGCGGCGCGGACTCGCCCGGGCAGCTCGACCCCTTCGTGAAGGGCAAGATCGCGAACCTCCACGCCGAGGTCGCGCAGGCCTACACCGACGCGGGCATGGTCCCCGACGCGATGCACGAGCTGCGCAAGGCGATCCTGCTCTGCCCCACGTTCGCCGATCTGCGCGTGAAGCTCGCGAACCTCTATCGCCAGGCCGGCGATCTCGACGCCGCGCGCTTCGAGCTCGAGGAGGCGATCAACGCGCGCCCGCGCTACGTGCCCGCGTACATCGCGCTCGGCGTCACGCTGCTCTCGATGGGCAACGGGGAGCGCGCGATGGAGATGTGGAAGCGCGCGCTCGAGGTCGACCCCGAGAACAAGGCGGCCGACATGTACCTGCGCATGGCGCGCGGCGCATCGTCGTCGTCGCCCCCGCCGAAGCTCGACGCCTCCGCGGAGCGCGCGATCCTCGGCGGCAAGATCGACAACGACTGACCGGAAGGACCGTCGTCGTCGCGCCGCGCCTAGAACACCTGGGCGATCGCGCTGGCGTCGACGCGCCCGAGATCGGCGCGCGCCTTGTCCGCCGTCCACATGAACGCGGTCCAGACGAGCGGGCCGAGCAGCAGGTTGCAGTACGGCACGAAGTGCAGGCACGCCGCGAGCACCGGCACGACGATCGGCACCTGCTGGCTCGATCCGCGCGTGTGCGACGCGCTGTTGATCGAATTCGCGATGCCGATGTTGCACGCGAAGATCCAGAACGCGTTGAAGCACGGGACGAAGAAGAGCGCGACCGCGGTCGCGGGGGTCACGCGCCCGACCAGCGGTGCCTCGCGGTGCTCCTCGGGGATGCTCGACCACGCGTCGTAGACCCACCACAGCGCGCAGCCGAACCATCCGATCATCGCCGGGATCGCCGGCAGCACGAGCAGGCTGCCGATGATCTCGAGGTCGCGATCGATCTCGCTCAGCACCGCCGTCGCGATGCCCCCGGCGATCGCGAATGCGAAGGTCGCGACGTACGACCCGACGAAGAAGTACTTGATGCGCGCGTTCACGAGCCCCCCCGTGGGCACGATACGCGAACGCGCACGAAAAAAGGCTCGCCCGCCGGCCCGCGCGCTTCGCGCGCGCCCGAGCACTCTGGCAGAGCTCAGAAAATCGGCTCGCCCGCCGGTCCCTACCGTCCGCGCGCTTCGCGCTCTCCCGTCCGGGCCCTGCGGGACGAGCACTCCGGCAGAGCTCAGAACACCTGCGCGACCGCCTCCGCGTCGACGCGCTCGAGATCAGCGCGTGCCCGGTCGGCGTTCCACATGAACGCGAGCCAGAACGGCGGCGCGAAGATCAACCCGGCGATTGGCACCAGCTGGACGAGGCACGCCACGATCGCGAGCGCGACCGACACCTGCGCGCCGGTGCCGCGCGCCGCGGACGCGTGGTTGATCGAGCGTGCGAGGCCGACGTTGCACGCGAACATCCAGGCCACGTTGAGGCACGGCACGAAGAAGAGCAGGAGCGCCGTGCGCGGCGGGACTCGCCCGAGGAACGCGGCGTCTCGGTAGTCCTCGGGGACGCTGCGCCAGGCGTCGAAGATCCACCAGAAGCCGCATGCCCAGAGGCTCAACACGGCGGCCGTCGTTGGGAGCCGCGTGAGCCACTGCAGGTCGGGCTCGAGCGCCGCCTGGAGCGGTCTCATCAACATCCCGAGCGCGAACCAGCTCGCGTACGACGCGAGATAGAAGTGCTTGATGCGCGCGTTCACGAGGTCCCCCCGGCGCCGCGATACGCGAACGCGCGCTCTTCGATCACTCGGGCTCGACGACCTCGAGCGTGATCTTGCCTTCGCCGACCACGCTGATCTGGCAGCAGAGGCGCACGTCCTTGCCGTCGCCGAACACCTCGAGCACGTCGAGCTCGTCGTCCTGCGGCTTGCTGAGGAGCGGCATGCCCTCCTTCACGCGCACCCGGCAGGTCCCGCAGCTCGCGGAACGACACGAGAACGGCACCTCGGCCTCGGGGTGCTCGTCGCAGGTGTCCACGAGGGCAGTGCCCACCTTCACATCGCACTCGTAGCCGGACGGCAGGAAACGAACCTTCGTCATACGCGGCCGCGAGTATGGACGAGCGGTCGCCTCGGTCAACACCCGCGAGCCGGCCCGTGCTGGCGCGTGGCGCAGCGCCTCGATCCCCCGCGTACCTGCCCGTTCTTCGCGGCACACCGACGCGTGATCTCGCTCGCGCTCCTTGGACCAATTGGACCAGCCGTGTACGATCCGCGCCCCCCGCGCGTGCGCGGTACGTCCGCGTTCTGCGTTTCCTCCTCCCCAGCGCCGCACGGATCGGCTGTGGTTCCGCCAATCCGAAGGACCCCATGACCGCGACGATCGACATCCTCCGTGGGGAGCTCGAGCGCCTCTTCGAGCTCGACGACATGAAGCAGCTCTCCAGCGACCTCCTGGGCATCGCGCCCGACGAGGTCGGTGCGACCAGCGGAAAGGGCGCGTTCGCGCGCGCGCTGGTGGAGCGATGCAGCGCCGACGACGCGCTCCCCGCGCTCGCCGACGCGATCGGGCTGGTCAAGAAGGGCCTCAAGGAAGGCGTCGACCTCTACGTCGCGCCCGCAGAGGAGCTCGCGGCCGGCACGACGGTCGGTGGCTTCAAGATCCAGAAGAAGCTCGGCGAGGGCGGCATCGGCATCGTCTATCTCGCCGAGAAGGGCGCCGGGTCGAACGGCGCTGCGGCCAAGGACGGAGCCGAGGGCGAGAAGGTCGCGATCAAGGTGCTGCGCGCGGTGCACGCGAAGGATCGCGCGGCGGCGAAGCGCTGGCTGACCGCGGCGCGCGCGATCTCGCGCGTCGACGAGCGCGGCATCGGTCGCATCGTCGCGACGGGCGAGCTCGAGGACGGGCGCCCCTGGGTCGCGACCGAGCACGTCGACGGTCAGTCGCTCGCGGCGCGCCTCTCGCGCACCGGGCCGATGCACTTCAACGAGGCACGCCCGATCGTGCGCGGCGCGCTCGCGGGCCTCGAGGCGCTGCACGCGAAGGGCATGGCCCACGGCGGCGTGAAGACCGAGAACGTCTTCATGCTGCGGCCCAGCGCGTCGGACAAGATGCGCAACGAGCCGAGCGGCGTGCTCGTCGATCCCGGCGCGGATCGCCTCTTCGCGCGCCCGCCGATCACCAGCCCGGATCGCAGCGGCATCGTGCCGCTCGCGGGCACGCCGAAGACCTTCGCGCCCGAGCAGGCGCGCCTCGGTCGTGCGGTCCCGAGCGGCGATCTCTACGCGCTCGGCGTCGTGCTTTACGAGGCGCTCACCGGACGCGCGCCGTTCACCGGCGAGACCGCGATCGACGTGATCGCGCAGCACCTCACCGCCGAGCCCGCCGCGCCGTCGACCCACGCGCCGCGCGGCTGGGTCGCGCGCGAGCTCGACGAGATCGTGCTCAAGGCGCTCGCGAAGGATCCCGCGGCTCGTTACCAGAGCGCGCAGGAGCTGCGCGAGGCGCTCGAGTCGATCGGCCGCGCGTCGATCCCGCCCGCCGCGCGCAAGAAGGAAGAGCTCGATCAGGCCGCGTTCGAGAAGGCGAAGGCCGCGCTGCTCGACGCGCCGACCGACGAGTCGCTCGCCGCGCAGCTCGAGCAGCTCGTCGACGCCGCGCAGGAGTGGGGCAAGGCCGCGGAGGTCTTCACCGAGGCGGCGGCGAAGGTCGACGACGTCGAAGCGAAGAAGTCGCTGCTCTTCCGCGTCGCGCGCCTGAACGAGACCGATCTCGGCGACGCGAAGGCGGCCGAGGTCGCGTACCGCAAGATCCTCGAGGTCGATCCCGAGGACGAGATCGCGCGCGTCGCGCTCGAGGAGCTCAAGCGCCAGACCGGCGACGCCGAAGGGCTCGTCGAGCTGCTGCTCGAGAAGAGCGAGCGCGAAGAGGTCGCCTCGGAGCGCGCGCAGATCCTCCGCGAGATCGCGGAGACCTACGAGAAGCAGCTCGGCGACGGCGACAACGCGTTCGTCGCGTGGGTGCAGGCGCTCACCGACGAGCCCCGCGACGAGCGCTCGCAGCGCGAGATCGAGCGCCTCGCGTCGGGCTCGACCGAGCGCTGGAACGAGGCGCTCACGGCGCTCAACGAGGCGGTGCAGGCGAGCGAGGATCGCGACGCGCGCATCGCGCTCTACGTGCTGATGGGCCGCTGGTACGCGGAGCGCCTCGGGCGCCCCGACTTCGCGCTGCCCTGCTACGGCCAGGCGCTCGCGCTCGATCCCGCGAGCGAGGCCGCGCTCGATGGAACGGTCGAGCTCTATCGCAAGGCGCAGAGCTGGCAGGAGCTCGCGCAGATCCTCCTGCGCCGCGCCGAGGTCGCGACCTCGCAGGCGCGGGCGCGCGACTTCCTCGCGGAGGCCGCGGAGATCGTGCATCGCCGCCTCGGTGACGGCGCGCGCGCGGCGGAGATCTTCGAGAAGGTGCTCGAGGCGGATCCCGCGCACCCGAAGGCGACCGACGCGCTCGAGACGCTGTACAGCGAGCGCAAGGACTGGGCGGCGCTCGTCGCGCTGCTCGAGAAGAAGGCCGAGAGCCAGCGCGGCGAGGAGAAGGCGGAGACGCTCGCGGCGATCGCGGAGGTCTACGAGGACCGGATCGCCGACAGCGAGAAGTCGATCACGAGCTACCAGAAGGCGCTCGCGATCGCGCCGCGTCACCTCGGCGCGCTCAAGGGCCTCGAGCGCATCCTCGCGCAGAAGGGCCGCTTCGCCGAGCTGCTCGAGAACCTGCGCGCGCAGCTCGAGGCGGTCGCGACGCCGCGCCAGAAGATCTCGATCCTCGAGCGCGTCGGCAGCATCCAGGAAGAAGAGTTCGTCGAGCACGCGAAGGCGGCGGAGACGTACGAGCAGATCGTCGCGATCGAGCCTGGTCACGACGGCGCGAACGCGGCGCTCGCGCGCCTCTATCGCCAGCTGCATCGCTTCGACGATCTCGCGGCGACGCTCGAGCGCCACGCACTGCGTTTCGGCGCAGGCGGCTCGGCGGACGACGCGCGCAAGATCGGTCTCCTGCTCCAGGCGAGCAAGGTGCTGATGGTCGACGTCGGCGCGCCCGAGCGTGCGATCGCGGTCGCCGAGCGCGTGCTCGCGATCGACAGCAAGCACGCGGAGGCGCTCGACTTCGTGGCGCGACTGCGGGCGCAGACCGGCGACGTGCGCGCGGCGCTCGAGGCGGTCGAGCGGCTGGCCGATTCGGAGCGCGAGCCGGCGAAGAAGGCCGAGCTCTTCGTGCGTGCGGCGCGCATCCTCGAGGACTCGGGCGACAAGGACGGCGCGATCGCGCGCTACAAGTCGGCGCTCGACGCGGACTCGAACAACGCGGCGGCGGCCTCGGCGCTGCGCTCGATCTACGCGGGTCGCGGCGATGCGCACGGCGCGGCGGAGATCCTGCTGCGCGAGATCGCGGTCACGTCGGGCGCGAGCGCGCAGGCGAAGCTCTACGCGGACCTCGGCTTCTTGCGTCGTGATCGCCTCAAGGAGCCGGCGGCGGCGACCGAGGCGTTCAAGAAGGCGCTCGAGCTCGACACCACGTGCACGCCCGCCGCGCGCGGCCTCGGCGACGTCGCGTTCGACGCGAACGACTTCAAGGAAGCGGCGAAGCACTACGAGCCGTTGCTCGCGCGCACCAGCGAGATGACGAAGGACGTCGCGCGCGACGTGAGCGTCCGCTGCGGCGACGCGTTCCGGAAGCTCTCGCAGTTCGACAAGGCGCAGCGCGCGTACCTCAACGCGAAGGCGTTCGCGCCCGAGGATCGCGAGGTGCTCGAGCGCGTCGCGGCGGTGACGTTCGACGCGGGCGAGGCCGACGAGGCCGCCGAGCTCTACCGCGACATCCTCGCGAAGTTCGGCAAGGACCTGGTCGGCACCGATCGCGGCAACGTGCTCTATCGTTTCGGCGAGGCGCTGCGTCGCAGCGAGCAGCTCGAGGAGGCGGCGACGGCGCTCGAGGACGCCGCGCAGCACCTGCCGGGCGCGAGCGAGCCTCTCGACGCGCTCAAGCAGCTCTTCGCGACGAAGGGCGACTGGGAGAAGGTGATCAAGACGCTGCGCCGCCGCATGGAGTCGGCGAGCGACGACGATCGCTTCGGGCTCCTCGTCGAGACCGGCGACGTGCTGCTCCAGAAGCTCGGCGACAAGCAGCGCGCGGGCAAGAGCTACGTCGCGGCGCTCGAGCTCAAGGGCGACGATCGCAACCTGCTGACGAAGCTGATGGCGGTCTACTCGGAGACGAGGGACTGGGGGAAGCTCGTCGAGGTCATCCTGCGCATCGCGGATCTCGTCGAAGATCCGGCGCAGCTCGCGAAGTACTACAACACCGCGGCCGCGATCTCGCACTTCGAGCTCAAGCGGCTCGACGAGGCGGCGGACTACTACGAGCAGGCGCTCGAGCACTCGCCGCTGCTGAGCAAGGCGTTCGAGGGGCTCGTCTCGGCGCTCACCGAGAAGACCGACTGGACGCGCCTCGAGAGCGCGTACCGCAACCGCATCAAGAAGCTCGAGGGCCTCGGCGAGGGCAAGCGCCCGAGCCCCGAGGAGCTCGCGCACCTGTGGGACGCGCTCGGCGAGCTGCTCAAGCATCGCCTCAACCGCGCGAGTGACGCGGTCGAAGCATTCGATCAGGCGCAGAAGCTCGAGCCGACGAACCGCCGTCGCGCCGAGCAGCTCGCCGAGATCTACGCGGCCGAGCCGAAGCGCTGGTTCAGCAAGGCCGTGTCGGTGCACCAGCAGCTGCTGACGCTGAGCCCCTATCGCATCGAGAGCTACCAGGCGCTGCGCAAGCTCTACACCGAGGGCAAGAAGCCCGACGAGAGCTGGTGCCTCTGCCAGGCGCTCACCGCCCTGAAGAACGCGGAGCCCGACGAGGAGGCGTTCTTCAAGAAGCACCGCTCGCGCAAGCCGCTGCCGGTGAAGGATCCGATGACCGAGGACGCATGGGCGAAGCTCGTCATGCATCCCGATCAGGATCCGCTGCTCACCGACATCTTCACGACGATCGCGCCGGCGGTGATCGCGGTGCGCAGCCAGCCGCTCTCGTCGTTCCGCCTCGACGCGTCGAAGAAGCGCGACGCGGCGAGCGACTCGGCGGAGATGGCGCGCTCGCTCCACCACGCGTCGCAGATCACGCGCATCGCGCTGCCCGAGCTCTACTACCGCGACGACGACGCGGGCGGCCTCTCGTTCGTGTTCGCGAGCCCGGTCGCGGTCGGTCTCGGCAAGGGCGCGCGCGCGGGTGGCCCCGCGCAGGCGCTCGCGTTCGTCGCGGCGCGCCACCTCGCGTTCACCAAGGGCGGCATGGTGCTCCGGCACCTCGTGCCGACCGGCTCGGGCCTGCGCGCGTGGCTGCTCGCGGCGATCAAGAGCGTGGTGCCGCAGTTCCCGATCCCCGGTGACCTCGCGAGCTCGGTCGAGGAGCACATGGCGGCGTTCAAGAAGCACCTGAGCGGGCCGCAGCAGGAGACCCTGCGCAGCCTCGTGCAGAAGCTCCTGAGCGCGGCGCCCGAGCTCGATCTCAAGCGCTGGACGGCGGCGGTCGATCTGACCGCGGACCGCATCGGCTTCGTCGTCGCGAACGACCTCGAGATCGCGAGCGCGCTGGTGCGCGCGAGCCCCGAGGAGTCGAGCGCGGTGCCGCAGAAGGATCGCCTGCGCGAGCTGCACCTCTACTCGGTGAGCGAGCAGTACCTCGCGCTGCGCCATAAGCTCGGCGTGGCGATCGGCGACTGAGCCCCTGCCGGAGTGCTCGACCCGCGGGCGAGCCGATTTTCGGCGGTCTGCGAGCCGAGGGAATGAAGAGCCCCGCGACGTGCGACGTCGCGGGGCTCGTTTCTTTACTGCTACGAAATCCGTAGCGCTACGGAATCCGTAGCGTCAGCCGTCGGAGCGCAGCTCGCCCCACTCGATCACGCGCATGTCCTCGAAGCGGATCGGGCTGGTCTCGCTCATGCCGAGCATCCCGTCCGACCACGCGGCCCGCGCCTCGGGTGAGCCGTCCGCGTAGAGGTTGATCGACCCCGAGAAGTCTCCGACGTACGCGCCGTACTCCTGCAGCGCGCGCGCGATGATGCGTCCCGTCGGCGAGAGGCCGAGCGCGTCCACGTCGATGCTGGGATCGAGCTGCACGCGCCCGCCGCACGGGACCCCGCGGTCCGGCGAGATGATCCCGTTCGACGGATGTCCCGTGCTCGCCGGCGACGTGAAGAAGCGCTGGCGGATCCCCGGGTACGCGATGACGAGCGCGTGATCGATGCGTCCCGCGCGGATCTCCTCGACGCGCACCAGCCCCGCGATCAGCGGGAAGCCGCACGCGCGCGAGCCGTGCGACTCGTACCACGGCGAAGGTCCGCCCTTCGGCGGCCGCACGCCCGAGCCGTTCAGATCGATCGTCGAGCAGAGCGTGCAGTCCCACGCGCCGTCGCCGCGCGGTCGCGCCTGGAAGAAGTCGTAGGCGCGCCCCGCCGCGCGATCGATCAGCGCGAGGTGCCCGTCGCCCTCGGGCGCAGGCTGCGCGCTCGAAGGCACCGGCCACATGAACGTGCGCGACTCGCCCTCGTTGCTGAGCGGCGTCATCACCCGCACCAGCGGCATCGACGCGTCGACCTCGTAGACCGGCACGCTCCACGGGTGGATCGACACGCTGAGCCCGGGGAACTCCGAGCTCGTGCGCATGTGCTCCATCAGCGCGTCGGAGTCGGGCCGGATCGCGACGTCGTCCGGGATGCGCGTGTTCCACGGGCTCGAGTCGGCGAAGGGACGCCACGCGCCTCCGCCGCCGCCCGTCTGCTGGCCCGAGTCGGACTCGCCGCCGGTCGTGCGCCCCGCGTCCGCGCCGCCGCTCACCGTCCCTGGCTGACACGCGCCACCGAGCGCGACGAAGATCGAGATCGCGACGAGCTGCTCCCTGGTGCTCATGGCGCGCGACTCTCTCGCGACCGCGCACGCCACGCAACGGCCCCTGAAACGCGACGCGCGCCGCTCGGCCGAGACCGAGGGGCGCGCGTCACGCTCGCGTTCAGCCGTCGCTGCGCAGCGTGCCCCACTCGACGACGCGCATGCGCTCGAGCGGGATCGACCGAACGCTCGCCTCGTCGAGCAGACCGCTGTCCCACGCGGCGCGCGCCTCGGGCGAGCCGTCCGCGTAGAGGCTGATCGAGCCCGAGTAGTCACCGACGTACGCGCCGTACTCCTGCAGCGCGCGCGCGATGATGCGCGCCGAGGGCGTGAGGCCGAGCGCGTCGACGTTCACGCTGGGATCGAGCTGGATGCGCCCGCCGCACGGCACGCCGCGATCGGGCGAGACGATGCCGTTCGCCGGGTGTCCGGTGCTCGCGGGCGACGTGAACCAGCGCTGGCGGATGCCGGGGTACGCGATCACGAGCGCGTGATCGATGCGCCCCGCGCGCATCTCGTCGGTGCGGATGAGCCCGGCGACGAGCGGGAAGCCGCACGCGCGCGAGCCGTGCGACTCGTACCACGGCGTCGTGCCGCCCTTCGGCGGGCGCACCCCGCTGCCGTTCATGTCGGCGGTCGCGCAGAGCGCGCACGTCCACGAGCCGTCGGCCTGACGACGACCCGCGAAGAAGTCGTACTCGCGACCGCTCGCGGGATCGACGACGAGCAGGTGCCCGTCGGTCTCGGGATCCGCCTCGGCGCCCGCGGGCACCGGCCAGTAGAACGTGCGGTTCTCGCCCTCGTTGCTGAGCGTCGCGAACACGCGCACCAGCGGCGTCGACGACGTCGCGCGGTACATCGGGATGCCCCACGGACGCACGTTCACGCCGAGGCCGGGCCAGGGCGTGCTCGTGCGCAGGTGCTCGACGAGCTGCGCCGAGTCGGGACGGATCGCGACGTTCGACGCGATGCGCGTGTTCCACGGGCTCGTCGAGCTGAAGGGGCGCCACGCCGCCGGCGTGGTGGGCGTGCCCGCGTCGGTGCCCGCGTCGACCGCGGGCGTCGTGCTGCCTGCGTCGCGCGCGACGATCACGCCCGAGTCGACCAACGGCGTGGTCGGCGCGCCGGAGTCGGTCGTCACGACGGTGCCGCTGTCGGTCGACCCCGCGTCACGTCGCGGGTGGGGCCGCCGGCGCAGCGCGTCGTAGTCGGTGGTGTCGCCGGTGCCGTCGCTCGCGGTTCCGCGCGAGAGCGACCCGGTCGCACACCCGAGGGAGAGAAGGACGAAGGAGAGCGCGACGAGACGCGGCGCACTCCTGCGGAACGTACTGCTGTCCATAGGGCGGCCAGCCTGCCGGATGCCGTCGCCGCCGAGTGTCCGGGACAATCCCCTCGACGATCGGCCAGGCCGCCCGCGCGTCGATCACGGCAGCTTGATCTTCGGCCGCTCCGGATGACGCCGGTAGAGCACGAGCACGCGCCCGATCTCGTCGACGATCTGCGCGGAGAGCGCGCGGCGCAGGTGCTGCGCCATCTCGCGTCGCTCGTCCTTCTCGAGCTGAGGCAGCTTCACCTTGATGAGCTCGTGATCGTGCAGCGCTTGCCACGCGGCGCGCACGACGGCGTCGGACACGCCCTCCTTCCCGACCTGCACGACGGGGTCGAGATGATGGGCGAGCGCCCGGAGATGACGTGCCTGACGACCGTTCAACGACGACGCGTTCCCGCGCATGAGGCCCGGACGCTACCCCGCGCCGTGCCCCCAGGCCAGTCAGCGCGGAAGATATCGAGCGCGCGGGCGCAGCTGGAATCCCGCCTCGCGTTGCTCGATGGCGTGCGCGATCCATCCCGCCGCGCGCCCGATCGCCATCAGCGCGGCGGCCGATCCCGGTCCCGCGCCGAGCGCGCCCGCGAGCGCCACCAGCCCCGCGTCGACGGTCGGTGGCTCTCCGCCCGCGAGCCCCATCGCGCTGGTGAACGCGCGCACCTTGCGGAGCACCACGCTGCGCGGCGCGAGCTCCTCGGCGGCATCGAGCAGCGGCGGCGTGCGCGGATCCCCCGACGGATAGAGCGGGTGTCCGAAGCCCGGCAGCGCATCGCCGCGACGCCTGCGCTCCGCGAGGATGCGCGCCGCGTCCTCGGGCTCGCGCGCCTCGGCGAGCAGCGCCTCCATGCGATCGCAGCTGCCGCCGTGCGCGGGCCCGGTGAGCGTCGCGAGCGCGGCGAGCACGCACGCGTGCAGATCCGCGCCTGCGCCCGCCGCGACGCGCGCGGTGAACGTGCTCGCGTTCAGCTCGTGATCCGCCATCACGACGAGCGCACGATCGATCGCCGCCGCAGCGCGCTTGGTCGCGCGCAGGCCGAGCGCGATCGCGACCGCGTGCGCGATCGTGGGCGCGGCCAGCGCCTCGTCGACACGATCCTCCTCGCCGGGCGCGAGCGCGAGCAGCGCCGCGAGCCGTCGCACCAGCGATCGCGCGCGCACGAACGTGCCCTCGCCGCCGGGCTCGACGTGCGAGCCCCGCTCCGCGGCGCCGATCAGCGCGACGCCCGCGAGCAGTCGATCGAGCGGGTGCGCGCCCTGCGCCACGAGGCGCGCCGCGCGTCGCACGTCGATCCCGAGATCGCGCGCCTCGAAGCGCACGTCCTCGTCCCAGCGCTCCGCCCAGAGCCACTCCGCGACGATCTCGAAGCGCGTGCCGCTCCGCGCGAGCTCCACCGCGCTGCGACCGCGATAGTGCGGCCCGTCCTCGCCGATGCCCGAGATCGCGGTGTCGAGCACCGGCTCGCCCACCGCAGCGCGCCCGACGCGACCGCGGCGTGGCCCGCCCGCGCCTGGCTGCGCGCGCGGAGGCGCTCGAGATCGTCGCGGCGATAACGACGCTCGCGTCCTTCGCCGGGCGCGCTGCGAACGAGCCCGCGGCTCGCGTACGCGTAGAGCGTCCCCCGCTTGATGCCGAGCAGGCGACATGCCTCGTCCGCCGTGACCCACGCGCCCTCGAGCGCGTCGTCGTGACCGACGAATGCATCATGTTGATCGCTGGATCCACGTTGATCAACGTTTACCATGCATCAACGTTTCTCACGTCTCTCGCATCGAGTCGAGGCGACGCGAAGGAGGAGCGTGATGACCGAAGGTGCACGGATCGCGAGCGGGCTCGAGGGCGTCGTGGTGGCCGAGACCGAGCTCTCGCACGTCGACGGACAGGCCGGCGAGCTGTGGATCCGCGGGCATCGCGTCGAGGCGCTCGCGGGCGCGCGTTCGTTCGAGGAGGCCGCGTGGCAGCTGTGGACGGGCGCGTTCCCCGACGACGTCGCGTCGCTGCGCGCGTCGCTCGGCGCGGCACGGGCGCGCGCGTTCACGGCGATCGATCCGAACGATCCCGCGCTGCGCGACGCCGACGGGATGGACGCGCTGCGCGCGCTGGTCGCGCGGGTGGTGATCCCCGAGGGCGCGAGCGAGCTCGATCGCGCGATCGCGCTCGCCGCGAGCGTCGCCGTCGCCGCGGCCGCATGGCAGCGCACCCAACGCGGGGAAGCGCTCGTCGCGCCGGATCCCTCGCGCTGGCACGCGGCGGACGTGCTGCGGATGGTGCAGGGCGAGGCGCCCGATCCCGCGCGCGCCGCGGCGCTCGATCGCTACCTCGTGACCGTGATCGACCACGGCATGAACGCGTCGACGTTCGCCGCGCGCGTGGTCGCGTCGACGGGCTCCGACGACGTCTCCGCGATCGTCGCGGCGATCGGCGCGCTCAAGGGCCCGCTGCACGGCGGCGCGCCGGGCCCGGTGCTCGACATGCTCGACGCGGTGGGCGCGCCCGAGCGCGCGGGCGCGTGGGTCGACGCGGAGCTGGATGCGGGCCGTCGCATCATGGGCATGGGGCACCGCATCTACCGAGTGCGCGATCCGCGCGCCGCGGTGCTCGAGGCGGGCATCGAGCAGCTCGAGCGCGCCGGGGTCGCGAAGGGTCGGCTCGCGCTCGCGCGCGCGGTCGAGAAGGAGGCCGAGGCGCGGCTCGCGGCGCGACGTCCCGATCGCGCGCTGCGCGCGAACGTCGAGTTCTACACGGCGGTGATCCTCGACGCGGTCGGGCTCGATCGGCGCGCGTTCACGCCGACCTTCGCGATCGGGCGCGTCGCAGGGTGGTGCGCGCACGTCGCGGAGCAGCGCCGCACCGGGCGCCTGATCCGCCCCGCGTCGCGCTACGTCGGGCCGATCCCCGGGTGAGAGAAACGAAGCGGGCCGCGCTCCTCTCGAGAGCGCGGCCCGTTCGTCGTCGGTGCGGGTATCGCGATCAGAACCCGACCATCGCACCGCGCGACGCGAGGCCCTGGCGGCGACGCTGCAGCTGCTCGGGCGAGATGTCGGCCTCGTCCTGACCGATGATCTCGTCGACCATCACGTCGAGCGCGAACGTCGCCGAGAGATAGAGCTCGCTGTCGTAGTAGTAGAACGGGTTCTGCACGTTGCCCGACTCGTTGAGCCAGGGCGTGAAGCCCGGCGAGCCCTGATAGCCGAGCTGCAGGTTGAGCCAGGGCAGCACGTCGTAGCCGACCGCGATCGTCCAGTAGTGCCCGTTGCGCCAGTGGCTCGGGCTCATGTCGGGGATCTCGTCGGGGCCACCGATCCCCGGGTTGTCGACCGTCGCGAGCCCGTGGCCGTAGCTCCACAGCGCCGCGTACTGCGTGAGGATCGTGAGGCCGGGGATCGGCATCACGGTGAGCGTCAGCGCGGCGAAGAGACGCTCACGCTCGGTGGTCATCCCGCCCGCGGGGCAGTCCATCGCGCCGCCGTTCGCCGTCGTGCACTTCGGCGCATCGGCGAAGTTGATCGTCGCGACCGTGTCCGCCGCGAACCAGTGGCGATAGCCGCCGGTCACCGCGACCGTGAAGCTCGCGAGCTCGGGGAACACGCGCACCGCGGTGAGGCCGGCGCCGACGTTGATGATGCGATCGGCGGCGATGCTCGCGAGCGAGGTCGGCGCGGCGAGTCGCACCGACGGGATGAACACGAAGCCTTCCCACGCCTCGGTGTGACGCCACTCGAGCACGGCGTCGCTCAGCTGCGGCTCGCGCTCCGTCGTCGAGATGTCGTTGTCGGTGAACTCGACCGAGAGACCGAGCGACAGGACGAGGAAGTTCTGACGGTCGAAGTAATAACGAGGCTGCAGGAAGAACGACCAGTAGTAGGTCGGGTTGTACGTGAGCTGCGCGTCGGGGTTCAGCGTGTTGACGCTGAGGTCCTGCTGCCACGAGAAGAGCGAGCCGCGGAAGGGCGAGGGCTGCGGCGCCGGTGCTGCTTCTTCCTCTGCGGCCGCCTCTTCCTCTGCGTCGACCGGCGTCGCGCCGTCGGCCGGGGCCGCGTCGTCGACCGGCGCCGCGCTGTCGAGCGCCTCGGCCGACTCGGGCGGCGGGACCTCCGTCGCAGTCGTCGACTCCGGTGCTCCGGCGGAGTCTTCGACAGGTGCGGAGCTCGTGAGTTCACTCTCACCTTCGCCCTCTCCGCTCGAGTCCTGCGCGCTCGCGGCGAACGCTGGCGTCAGGAGCGCAGCGCAGAGGAGGAAGAACCGCAGAGGAGATACGAAACGCTTCACGTCGGTGCTCCGGGCAACGAGGGCGCGCCGCATCGCAACCCATGTGCCACGCGGAAAATGCAGGCGCGCGTGACGTGCGCGCATCCGCGAGGCGCGCGCGGTCGCTCGTCCGAGCGGCTTCGTAACGATCGATCGTCAAACGACTAACGACGCGACTCGACGTCTCGCTCTCTCGCACACGCGGTGATTCGCGAATTGCCGCGGCGACCATGTGAGCACGCTTCTTGCGGAGCGGGCCGGCCGCCGCTTCGAATCCGACGTTCGCGGCCGAAGGAGTCCGATGTCGATGTCCCGCACCTTGCACCGAGCTCAGGCACTCGCCCTGCTCGCCATCTGCGCGCTGTCAGGCGCGACGATGACCGGCTGCGCCGAGGGTCGCGAGCCGATCAATCAGGTCCAGCCCGGCGCGCTGCACCGCAGCGTCCTCGAGGGCAGCGAGTGGTTCTTCCAGCAGACGGTGATCGACTCGCCGTACTCCGCTGGCTACACGTTCGTCGGCGAGCAGGGCGAGCTCGAGCGCGTGCGCTGGGAGATCCAGGAAGAGTTCCTGGTCGCGCGTCGCGCGTACCAGCACATCGCGGGCAGCGAGGGCAACGGCATCGCGGGCACGGGTGAGGCGACGGAGACCGGCGCGCCGGTCGCGATGTACCGCATCGAGTCGCACTTCGACATCCGCCGCGCGTACAACCCGGTGACCGGCGAGGAGATGAACATCCTCACCGAGAACAGCACCGACCGTCCCTGGTACGAGCGCGACTACATCCGCGTCGACTGGTCGGAGAACCTGATCACGAACAGCGACTTCCTCGTCCTCGCGCGCATCTTCGACGGCATCGAGACCGAGCCGGTCGCCTACTACGTCGAGAACCCGACGCACCCGCACGCGCCCCGCTTCGACGTCCGTCAGGAGGACGGCTCGTGGGAGAACGCGCTCACGAGCACGACCGTCGACGGCCAGGAGACGGTCCAGTACATCGACATCGTCAACAAGATGTTCGTGCGCCCCACGACGGTGGAGATCGAGGGCCTCGGCCCGGTCCCGTCGTGCTTCATGCTCTACGCGGGTCACCTCGACTGCGCGCCCGGTGAGGTCACCGTGCGCAACTCGTTCCTCCGCGTCGATCACGAGGATCGCGACTACGAGCCGCAGCTCTACACGGGCGACCGCATGGAGCGCTTCGGTTACTTCGTGACCGAGCGCGCCGGGTACGACGCGCACTACGGCGTGGTCGAGCCCGCCCGCTTCCGCTTCGCGAACCGCCACAACCTCTGGCAGCAGAGCCACCGCCGCAACGGCGACGGCACGCTCGTGAGCTGCAGCGCGGACGACCAGTGCGGCGGCAACGGCTCGGTGTGCGATCTCGATCTCGCGCGCGCGATGCGCGCGGTCGACACCGAGACCGGCACGCTCCGCGGCGCGTGCACGATCCCCTACCGCGAGCGCCAGGTCCGTCCGATCGCGTACTACCTCAGCGCGAACTTCCCGGCGGACCTCGTGCCGGACGCGCAGCACCTCTCGGACGAGTGGAACAAGGCGTTCCGCGACACCGTCGCGAGCCTCCGCGAGCTCGAGTGCCGTGAGAACGGTGGCGACGCCGGCTCGTGCGCGAGCGAGCGCATGCGCGAGGACCACCAGCAGATGTTCGTGCTCTGCCACAACCCCGTGGCCGACACCGACCACGAGGCGTGCGGCCCGGCGGGCACCAGCCCGCGCCCCGGCGATCTCCGCTACTCGATGATCGGCTGGGTCAGCGACGCGCACCTCTCGAGCCCGCTCGGCTACGGCCCCTCGTCGGCCGACCCGCTGACCGGCGAGATCATCATGGGCAACGCGTTCGTGTACGGCGCCGCGATGGAGACGCTGACGACGTTCGCGCGCGACATCATCGCCGTGATCAACGGCGACCTCGACGAGTCGGAGATCAGCTCGGGCGCGCAGGTGCAGGCGTGGGTCGAGCGCCAGGAAGCGCCGGGCTCGGACATCACCGGCCGCAGCGCGCACGATCACGTGATCGAGATCGACGGTCTCGACGCGCACGACATCAACGAGGCGATGGACTTCGCGTGGGCGCAGAGCGGCCGTCCGGCCTCGCGCGTCCCCTCGAGCCCCGCGGAGTTCATCGAGGCGATGCGCGCCGCGGAGCGCCGCCTGCACCAGCAGGGCGCGTTCGGCGACGGCGTCGATCGTGGTGACGCGGCGCTCGGCCGTCTCGTCGGCACCGACATCGAGCGCATGATGGCGACCGACGAGGTGCGCATGGCGGCGGGCGTCGATCCCGAGCTGCCGGTCACCGAGGGTCTGCTCGAGCAGTCGTCGCCGCTCCGCGGCGGCAGCCTCGCGAACCAGCGCGCGCTCTCGCGTGCGCGCGACCGCATGCAGCACGATCACTGCGTGCTGAACGCGGAGTTCGCCGACGAAGGCCTGCTCGGCCTCGCGCGCGAGATCGTCCGCGCGGCGGGCGCCGACGGCACGATGGAGTGGTACGGCGAGACCTACCAGCTGCGCGGCGAGGACGGCTCGCTGAACTACGAGCTCGTGCGCACGATGCTGCGCCACCCGATCTTCGACGCGGTCACCGCGCACGAGGTCGGCCACACGATCGGCCTGCGCCACAACTTCAGCGGCAGCTACGACGCGCTGAACTACCTCCCGCGCTACTGGCAGCTCCGCGACGACGGCACGATGGCGCCGCGCGCGTGGGATCCGCTCACCGCGGAGGAGCGCGACGGCCGCATCCTCGAGACGCAGTACTCGACCGTGATGGACTACGGCTCGAACTTCGTCGTCACCGACTCCGAGGGCATCGGTCACTACGACTACGCCGCGATCAAGATGGGCTACGGCGATCTCGTCGAGGTGTTCTCGAACGCCGCGACGCCGGGCGACGTGGCGTGGGTCGCGTTCATCCAGAGCGCGGGCTGGCCCGTGCCGCTCCGCCTCGACGCGTTCACCGGCGGTGAGCCGAGCGCGTTCGTGTACACCGACTGGCCGGAGATCGTCGGCGGCGTCGACCGCCTCCAGCAGCGCGAGGACGTGCGCTACACGAGCCTGCGCCCCGACAGCTTCCTGTCGTTCCAGGGCATCCGCGATCCGCTCGTCGACACGGCGGGCCGCCCGATGGTCCCGTACATGTTCTGCTCGGACGAGCAGGCGGACCTGAACCCCGACTGCCAGCGCTACGACCAGGGCGCGGACGCGTACGAGTCGGTCCAGAGCGTCATCGACAACTACTGGAACTACTACATCTTCAACAGCTTCCGTCGTGGCCGCCTGGGCTTCTCGCCCGAGGGCCTCGCCTCGCGCGTGCACGGCCGCTACTTCGAGAAGCTGCAGCGCGCGAACCAGATCTACGCGCTCTATCGCCCGATCTTCGAGGACATCTTCGGCGGCGCGCCGGGCTACGACGCGTTCTGGACGCGCCCCGACGGCATGGGCTCGTGGACGCTCGCGGTCGGCGCGGCGTTCCAGCTGCTCACGCGCGTCGTGGCCACGCCGGAGCCCGGCGAGTACATGCAAGCGACGCGCGGCGACGGCTCGGTGGCGCTGCTCCCGGCGGCGTTCGGCGACACCGTCGCGCTCGAGGTCGACGCGTTCGACGGTCGTTCGATCGAGACGACGTGGGACTTCAACGCGGGCTACTTCTGGTTCGATCAGCTCGACCGTGTCGGCTACTTCTACGACAAGGTCATCGCGCTCCAGGTGCTCGTCGATCCGACGACGTACTTCCTCGGTCGCGACACCGACGCGGACATCCGCCAGTACCAGATCAACTTCGGCTCGTCGTTCGGCCCCTCGCTGACGGCGTTCATGGAGGGCGTGCTCGCGGAGGACTGGGCGGTCGTATCGCCCCGCGACGTGTCCGGTGAGCTGCGCTATCCGACGCCGCTCGAGATGCAGAACGGCACGATGCCGTCGACGCCGATCGACCCGAACGCGTCGTTCTCGATCCAGCTCTACTCGGCGGTCTACGGCATGGCGTACATCCCGCAGACCTACGATCAGAGCTTCCTCAACCGCTCGCGCATCTTCGTGCGTGGCGGCGCCGAGGAGATCGAGATCGATCCGTCGCGCGACGTGGTCACGTTCCTCGACCCCGAGAGCGGCCTGACCTACGTGGCGGTGAGCTACCCGCACCCGACGACCGGTCGTGAGACCGGCGTGGGCGCGGCGATGCTCACGCGCGCGAACGCGATGCTCGCGGGCACGCCGGCCGAGCCCGTCGTCACCCCGGAGCTCCGCCGCTACATCGACAACATCGACCTGATCCGTCGCCTCACCTGGGAGCTCGGCTTCGGCGCCCAGCCCTGAAGCGTGAGCCGGTGAGAGGATCGCGCTGACACGCGATCCGCACGCGAGAACGCGCCGGGAGGTGATCCTCCCGGCGCGTTTTCTTTTTCCGTCGTCCGGACGGCAGCGCGCGGAGCGAGCGGACGGAAGGGACCGGAGCGGCGAGCCGATTCTTTTGCGTCTTGTGCCGCGCGACGCGGTGCCCACGACTCGGGCCATTGGCGCGCTGCTCTGGCTCCCGAGTTGGACACGTCGGATCGCGTCGTCCATCGCAGGACCGATCGGCGAGCGGGAGGGCGACCGAGATGAGTAAGAGCGAGAGCGAGAACCCCGCGATCTCTTCTCCGACGCCGAAGCGCACACGGCCGAGGACGAACCGGGACTGGTGGCCGGAGCAGCTCGATCTCTCGGTGCTCCACCAGCACTCGCCACGCTCGAGCCCGATGGACGCCGACTTCGATTACGCGGCGGCGTTCGCGAAGCTCGACGTGGACGCGCTGAAGAAGGACCTCGTCCAGCTGATGACGACGTCACAGGACTGGTGGCCCGCCGACTACGGCCACTACGGTCCGCTCTTCATCCGCATGAGCTGGCACGCCGCGGGGACCTATCGCATCGAGGACGGTCGCGGCGGCGGTGGCGAGGGCGCGCAGCGCTTCGCGCCGCTCAACAGCTGGCCCGACAACGCGAACCTCGACAAGGCGCGCCGGCTCCTCTGGCCGATCAAGCAGAAGTACGGACAGGCGCTCTCGTGGGCCGATCTCCTCGTGTTCACGGGGAACGTCGCGCTCGAGTCGATGGGCTTCAAGACGTTCGGGTTCGGGTTCGGACGCCCGGACGTGTGGGAGCCGATCGACATCTTCTGGGGACCGGAGGACACGTGGCTCGGTGACGAGCGCTACAGCGGCGACCGCGAGCTCCACGCGCCGCTCGGCGCCGTGCAGATGGGCCTCATCTACGTCAATCCCGAGGGCCCGAACGGCACGCCGGATCCGCTCGCGGCCGCGCGCGACATCCGCGAGACGTTCCGGCGCATGGCGATGAACGACGAGGAGACCGTCGCGCTGATCGCCGGCGGTCACACGTTCGGCAAGACGCACGGCGCGGGCGACGCCAAGCACGTCGGCCCCGAGCCCGAGGGCTGCCCGGTGCACCACCAGGGCCTCGGCTGGAAGAGCTCGTTCGGGACCGGGAAGGGCTCGCACACGATCACGAGCGGGCTCGAGGGAGCGTGGACGCCGACGCCGATCAAGTGGGACCACAGCTTCTTCGAGACGCTCTTCGGGTACGAGTGGGAGCTCACCCGGAGCCCCGCGGGCGCGCACCAGTGGAGGCCGAAGAACGGCGCGGGCGCGGGCACCGTTCCCGACGCGCACGACGCGTCGAAGAAGCACGCGCCGATGATGGCGACGACGGACCTCGCGCTGCGCGTCGACCCCACGTACGAGAAGATCTCGCGTCGCTTCCACGCGAACCCCGGTGAGCTCGCGGACGCGTTCGCGAAGGCCTGGTACAAGCTCCTCCATCGCGACATGGGGCCGCTGTCGCGCTACCTCGGCCCGTGGGTCGCGCCCGCGCAGCACTGGCAGGATCCGGTGCCCGCGGTCGATCATCCGCTGATCGATGCGAACGACGTCGCGGCGCTGAAGCAGCAGATCATCGCGTCGGGTCTCTCGGTCTCGGAGCTGGTCTCGGTCGCGTGGAGGTCGGCCTCTTCGTTCCGCGGCACCGACAAGCGCGGCGGCGCGAACGGTGCGCGCATCCGCCTCGCGCCGCAGAAGGACTGGGACGTCAACGATCCGCCGGTGCTCGCGAAGGTCGTCGCGAAGCTCGAGAGCATCCGAAAGGCGTTCGATGGATCGCAGTCCGGCGGGAAGAAGGTCTCGCTCGCCGATCTGATCGTGCTCGGCGGGTGCGCTGCGATCGAGCGCGCCGCGAAGGACGGTGGCCACGCGATCACGGTGCCGTTCACGCCGGGGCGCACCGACGCGACGCAGGAGCAGACCGACGTCGCGGCCTTCGCGGTGCTCGAGCCGAAGGCCGACGGCTTCCGCAACTACGTCCAGCGCGAGCACGCGCTCTCGCCGGAGACGCTGCTGCTCGAGCGGGCGAACCTCCTGACGTTGACCGCGCCGGAGATGACGGTGCTCATCGGCGGCATGCGCGCGCTGGGCGCCAACGTCGGAGGATCGAAGCACGGCGTGCTCACGCAGCGGCCCGGGACGCTGACCAACGACTTCTTCGCAAACCTCCTCGATGGTCGCACCGAGTGGAAGCCCGCCGCATCGGGCGACGGCGTGTACGAGGGCCGCGAGCGCGGCAGCAGCGCGGTGAAGTGGACCGCGACCGTGGTCGACCTCGTGTTCGGCTCGCACTCGCAGCTGCGCGCGCTCGCGGAGGTCTACGCGTCCTCCGATGCCCACGAGAAGTTCCTTCGCGACTTCGTCGCGGCGTGGAACAAGGTGATGAACCTCGACCGCTTCGATCTGAAGCGGCGCGCGAGATCGGGCGGCTGAGGAGCTGCGATCGAAGCACGCATCGATCGTAATCGCGGCCTCGTGAGCGCGCGGGCACGGTCGGTCGGTGATCGAGCGACGATGGGCGCTGTCTCTCGTGCTGCTGTGGAGCTGCCAGCGCGAGGTCCCGGCGACGTGCGAGCGCGGTTGTGAAGACGCTGCGCTCGCCGACGCCGGGAGTGACCCGTGCACGCCCGCGCCCTGCGTCGCGCCAGCGACGTCGGTGTGCGACGACGACGCGACTGCGATCTGCGTCTGTCCCTCCGAGCACGAGCTCGCTGCCGACGGCGTGTCGTGCACCCGCATCGAGACGTGGGTGTCCGGCGACGACTTCGGCGCGACGAGCGCGCTCGGGGAGCTGCACGGGCTCGTTCGGCTCTCGTTCGACGTGACGCCCCAGCGCGCGGGCGCGACCGGGATCATCGGGTATGCGCCCTCGTCGACGACCATCGCATCGGTGGCCGATCTACCGGTGCAATTGCGGCTCGATCCCAGCGGGCACTTCGAGGCGCTCGACGGTACCGAGTACGGCGCGACGGCCGTCGTCGCCTGGCATGCCGCGCGCAACCATCACGTCGAGATCGAGGTCGACATCCTCGGCCGCGAGTACAGCATCTTCGTCGACGAGATCCTTCTCGCCGAAGACTTCGCGATGGGGCCCGGCACCGCCGACGACCTCGCGAGCTGCGTGCTCCACTCCGAGCGAGACGGCGACTTCAGCATCCGTCGTCACGTCGTCGGCTCGCCCCCGACGCCCGAAGCCGATGGCCTGCCGGCGCCCCTCCGCACCTTCGTGGTGAACGCCATCACGGGGCCGGGCTCTCTCGTGCAGCGCATCGACGAGGCCTCGCCCGGCGACGAGATCGTCGTGGCCGACGGCGTCTACACGCTCGACGAGCCGATCGTCGTCGAGGGGCGACACGGCACCGCGGAGAATCCGATCGTGATCCGCGCAGCGCACGTGCTCGGGGTCGAGCTCCGCGGAGGGCCCACGGTCGGTGGGTTCGTGATCGAGTCGTCGTCGCACGTCGTGGTGCGAGGCTTTCGTCTCACGCACGGTGTCGTGCCCGGCTCGCGTTACGGCATCGGACTCCGATTGAACGGCTCGACGCACTGCCGCGTGAGCCGCAATCGATTCCGACTCGAAGAAACGGGCACCTCGTCACACTGGCTCGTCATCGACGGAGTCGAGAGCGGCCATCACCGCGTCGACCACAACCGCTTCGAGCAGAAGCACACGATGAACAACTTCGTGGTGGTGTACGGGACGGACGCCGAAGGCGAGCCTGCGATGTCGCAGCAGGACCTCATCGACCACAACTACTTCTTCGACGTCCCTCCGACGGGCCTGGACGACGGCACCGAGGCCATCCGCATCGGCGACAGCGCGCGAGGCTACATCCCGGCGCGCTCGACGTTGGAGCACAACCTCTTCGAGCGCTGCAACGGCGACCCGCGGAGCGACGGATACGAGGTCGTCTCCGTCAAGTCGTCGGACAACGTCCTTCGCTACAACACGCTGCGCGACAACGACGGCTCGCTGGTGCTGCGCCACGGCAATCGCAGCCGGGTCGAGGGCAACTTCTTCATCGGCAATCGTGGCGGGATGCGCTTCTACGGCGACGATCACGTCGTCGTGAACAACTACTTCTCCGGCACCCACGGGAGCGAGTCGCTGGAGTCGGCGCTCTACATCGGAAAGGGCCGCAACATCGACGGAGAAGCGGTCGGCACCGATGCCAATCAGCCGAGCCACGTGATCTTCGCGTTCAACACGTTCGTGGGCAACGAGCGCAATCTCTACATCAACGGCGACGACTCGTATCCCCATCCGCCCCGCGAGCTCGTGTTCGCCGACAACATCGTCACCGGCTCGAGCGGAGCGCTCTTCGACTTCGAGACGGACCCGATCGGGTTCGTCTACGAGAACAACATCGTCCATCCGACCGGCAGTGCGTCGGTGGGAGACATCGCGGAGGGCTACCAGTCGATCGATCCGGGCCTCGCGCTGCAGCGCGACGGTGTGTATCGCCTGACCCCCGGGAGCCCTGCGATCGACGCCGCCTCGAGCGCCGCGCGCTACGAGGTCACGGAGGACGTGGACGGCCATGCCCGCGACGCGCTCGCCGATGTCGGAGCCGACGAGCACGCGGCTGGAGATCCGCTCCGCCGGCCGCTCACCCGCTTCGACGTCGGACCTGGCGCGCGCTGAGCGATCGAATCGGCTCGCCCGCCGCCCCCACCGTCCCGGCCCTGCGGGACGAGTACTCCGGTAAGGGCTCACGCGTCGTTGCGCATGTCGACGTGGGGAATGCCGTCCTCGTCGTAGACCGCGCTGGTGCGCGCGAAGCCGAGGCTCGTGTAGAAGCCCTCGAGGTGCGCCTGCGCGGAGAGCGCGATCGGCACCGGCCCGTGTGCGGTGCGGATCGACGCGATCGCGCGCTCCATCAGCGCGCGCGCGAGCCCTCGACCTCGCGCTTCCGGCGCCACCACCACACGTCCGATCGAGCGCTCCGGGAAGCGCGCACCCTCGGGCAGGAGGCGCGCGTACGCGACGAGCTGCGCGCCCTCCCACGCGAAGAGGTGACGCGCGATGCGATCCTTGCCGTCGGCGTCGAGGTACACGCAGTCCTGCTCCACGACGAACACGCGCTGGCGCAGCGCGAGCGCTTCGTAGAGCGCGTGGGCCGAGAGCTGATCCCACGCGAGCTCTTCGAATCGCGTCACGAGGGCACCGGGCCGAGATCCGCGAACCAGCGTGCTCGCACGCGCGCGCGGTACGCGACGAGGTTCGTCTTCGTACGCGCGTGCTCGAGCACCCCCGAGGGATGCGGGAACCCGAGCATGCCCTCGCAGAACGCGTAGACCGTCGCGTCGTACGAGCTCGGGCGATCGCCGAGCAGGTACTCGCTCTCGCCGAGGATCCCGGAGAGCGCGTCGATGTCGCGTTTCGCGAACGCGACGATCTCGTCCTTGGTGTGGCGCCCGGTTCCCTGCCCACGGAGCGACTTCCGGATCTGGTTGCGGATCATCGGGAAGAGCAGGGGACGCAGCGCGGCCGGGAAGATGGCGCCGAACGCGGGCCGCAGGACGCGGAAGCCCTCGTCGTCGATCCAGCGCAGGTAGAGCGTCGTGAAGTACGTGCCCTCCTCGAGCATGCGCCGCACCGCGTGGCCGATCGCGCGCTGCCTCGCGTCGAGGTGCGCGTCGAGCGTGTCGCCGTGCAGGCGCACGAGCTCGTCGATCACGAGCTGCGAGTCGCCGATCAAGCGACCGTCGAGATCGACGTACGGGACCTTTCCCTTGGGCGAGCGGAGCATGTCGGGGGGCCGCACCTCGTGCGCGATCCCGGCCATGCGCAGGTAGGTCTCGAGCTTCGTGCAGAAGGGGCTGAAGTTGGCATGCCCCAGGGACGCGGCGGCGGTTGATGGAGGACGAGCGTGCTCATGTCGCGCGCAGTCTACTCGCCGCGCGCGCTCTCTCCTCAGCGACGACGTCGGCGTGCGTCGAGCGAGACCACCCGTCGCGTCTTCTTCGCCGCGGCCGGGGTCGAGGCGCGGTGGAAGCGCTTCGCGTCCTCGACCAGTCGGCGCAGCAGCTCGGGGAACGCGAGCCCCGCGGCCTGCGCGGCGAACGGGTACATCGCGCAGTCGGCCGAGCTCTCTCCGTACTCGAGCGAGCAGTTCATGTTCACCTCGAGCACGAAGGGCCCGCGGTGATCGAGACGCATGTCGACGCGCCCGTAGCCCGCGCCGTCGATCGCGCGGTACGCGTCGCGCGCCACGCGCAGCACGCGTCGCGTCTCCGCGAGCGTGAGCGGCGCGGGACAGAGCAGCTCGAAGCTGCCGTAGAGCGGCGAGCTCGTGTCCCACTTCGTCTCGTGGGTGCGGATGCCCTTGCCCGGCGGGAACGCATCACCGAACCGCACCTCGAGCGGCGGCAGCGCCTTCGCGCGCTCGCCCGAGCCGAGCAGCCCGACCGTGATCTCGCGGCCGTCGACGTACTCCTCGACCAGCGCCGAGCCGTAGTCGCGGAAGATCTCGCCGACGCGCGCGCGCAGCGCGACCTCGTCGTCCGCGGCGATGATCGACGAGAGGTGCACGCCCGCGCTCCCGCCCGCGTCGTGCGGCTTCACGAAGAGCGGCACGCCGCGCAGATCGTCGAGCAGCGGCTCGTCGGGCGACGCCAGGAGCTGCCACTTCGGCGTGGGCACGCCCGCGGCGGCGAAGCGCGTCTTCATCGTGACCTTCGAGATCGACGTGCGATACGGCTCGCGGCGGGATCCGGTGTACGGCAGCCCGCGCCGCTCGATCGCGTCGATCGCCTCGATGCCCGGGTAGTTGTCGATGCCCTGACCCGACCCATCACACAGGTTGAAGACGACGTCGCACTCGAGCGCATCGACGACCGCGTCGACGTTCGCGAGGTGCACCGGGTGCCAGCTCGCCTCGAACCCCGCGTCCTCGAGCGCCCGCAGGAACGCGCGATCGGCCGCCTCGGCGTGCTCGTAGTCGAAGTCCTCGTCACCGCGCGCTTTGAGCGGCGAAGCGGGATCGCAGCACAGCACGGCGACTCGTGGTCTCCGTCGAGCTCGCGATCCCGATTGCGACGGTGGGGGGCGCTCGTCTTCTCCCGGCGGCTTGTCGCTCATGGCACCTCAGTCAACACGAGCGGATCTCGTCACTCAAGCGGCTGTCGCAAGATTTCTCCCCACGAACGTCGAATTCGCGCTCTACGCGCGCGTATGCGCGCGAGCGCGCGCGAGCTGCGCGATCTGGCAGGCCCGTTCTGGATCGGCGACGACGTGCTAGCTTCAGCCTCACGAATGGCCCAGACGACTCCGAGGGAGAGCGCGAACGAGGACAACATCCACGCCGAGGTCGAGGTCGACGAGCCCGATCTGTTGGTGCGGTTGACCGGTCCCGGCGCGAACCACCTCGACATCCTCGAGAGCGAGTTCGAGATCACGGCAGGGGTGCGCGGCAACACGATCCACCTCCGCGGCACGCGCGAGGCGGTCGAGAACGCCGAGCGCGCGCTGATGGAGATCCTCTCGATGCTCGAGAAGAACAAGGGCTTCTCGGAGCGCGAGGTCGAGCGATCGATCCGCACGCTCAAGGCGAACCCCGAGGTGCGTCTCGGCGACTTCATGAACGACGTCGTCCTCGCGACCCCGCGCCGCACGATCACGGCGAAGGGCCCGACGCAGCACGGCTACGTGCAGCAGATGCGCGAGAACGACATCGTCTTCGGCATCGGTCCCGCGGGCACGGGCAAGACGTACCTCGCGATGGCGATGGCGGTGCGTGCGCTGCTCGAGAAGCGCGTGAAGCGCATCGTGCTCACGCGCCCCGCGGTCGAGGCCGGCGAGAAGCTCGGCTTCCTCCCCGGCGATCTCGCGGAGAAGGTCAATCCGTACCTCCGCCCGCTCTACGACGCGCTCCACGACATGATGGACATGGAGCGCGCACAGATGCTCGTGCAGCGCGGCGTCATCGAGGTCGCGCCGCTCGCGTTCATGCGCGGTCGCACGCTGAACGACGCGTTCGTCATCCTCGACGAGGCGCAGAACTCGACCAGCGATCAGATGCGCATGTTCCTCACGCGCCTCGGCTTCGGCTCGAAGGCGGTGGTCACCGGCGACGTGACGCAGGTCGATCTGCCGAGCGGTGCGCGCAGCGGTCTCGCCGACGCGACGCGCGTCCTCGACCGCGTGCCTGGCATCGCGTTCACGTACTTCAGCGACGCCGATGTCGTGCGTCATCCGCTCGTCGCGCGGATCGTGCGCGCGTACGAGGCGCGTGATGCCGCGCGCGAGCGCGCGAAGGCGGAGCGCGAGGCCCTCGCCGAGATGGAAGCCGAGGGCATGTCCGACGCCGGCAGTCGCGAGGGTACTGTCGGTCCGGCCGACGATCAGCGATGATGCATGCGTGATGCCCGCTCGCGCGGTTCTGCGAGCGGGTCGGGGGAGCGCATGCAGGATCGCGATCGCACCAACGACACGGAGATGACCGACCTCGCGCCGGTCATCCTGATGCGGGCGGTCGAGGTCGAGCCGAGGCTCGGCGAGGGTCTGCGGGTCGAGCTGCACGGGGTCGCGGTCGAGGTGCAGCGCGGCGAGGGCCTGGTGATCGGCGTGTCGGCGTCGACGCTGCGCCGCGCGCCGCTCGATCCCTATCTGCCGCGGATCGCGGCGGGCCACGCGGGCGTGCTGCTGGTCGGTCAGCTCCCCGACGGGATGCTCGATGCGCTGCCGAAGAACGCGGTGATCGCGCACGTGCCCGATCTCGCGTCGCCCGACGCGCTCTTCGTCGCGCTGCACGGCGCGCTCGAGCGCGTCGAGCTGCGCGTCGCGGCGGAGCGTCGTGGTCGCTGGCTCACGCGCTATCGCTACGAGCTCGGCGAGCTCATCGAGATCTCGCGCGCGATCAGCCAGGAGCGCGATCTCGATCGGCTGCTCACGCTGATCCTCGAGAAGAGCCGGTTCATCACCGGCGCGGACGCGGGCAGCATCTACGTGCTCGAGTCGGTCACGCCGGGCAGCCGCGAGAAGCGCCTTCGCTTCAAGCTCTCGCAGAACGAGTCGGTCACGTTCGAGAGCCGCGAGTTCACGATCCCGCTCACCACGCGCAGCGTCGCGGGCGCGGCGGCGGTGAACCGCAAGCCGATCAACATCCCCGACGTCTACGCGATCGGGAGCGACGAGCCCTTCGGGTTCGATCCCAGCTTCGATCGCAAGGTCGGCTATCGCACGCGCTCGATGATCGCGATGCCGATGATCAGCGCGGAGGACGACGTCATCGGCGTCATCCAGCTGATCAACAAGAAGCGCGATCCCCAGAACCGGCTGAGCGTCGACACGGTCGATCGCGAGGTCGTTCCCTTCGATCAGCGCAGCGAGGATCTGCTCGCGACGCTCGCCTCGCAGGCCGGCATCGCGCTCGAGAACGCGCTCCTCTACGACGAGATCCGGCGCATCTTCGACGGCTTCGTGCGCGCGAGCGTCCAGGCGATCGAGCAGCGCGATCCCACGACGAGCGGTCACTCGCTGCGCGTGTCGGTGCTCTCGTGCGGGCTCGCGGAGGCGGTCGATCGGATCACCAGCGGGCCCTACAAGGACATGCGCTTCACGCGGCGCGACCTGAAGGAGCTCGAGTACGCGTCGCTGCTGCACGACTTCGGGAAGATCGGTGTCCGCGAAGAAGTGCTGGTGAAGGCGAAGAAGCTCTATCCGCACCAGCTCGATCAGGTGCGACTGCGCTTCGACTACGTGCGCAAGTCGCTCGAGGCGGAGGGCTGGAAGCGCAAGCTCGACGCGCAGCTCGCGGGCGCGGGCGCGAGCGATCTGAAGCGCATCGACGAAGAGCTCGCGGCGCGCGCCGAGGAGCTCGAGATCGCGTGGCGCACGGTGCAGGAGGCGAACGAGCCCACCGTGCTGAAGGAAGGCGACTTCACGCGCATCGCGGAGCTCGGCCAGCGCACCTACGTCGACGCGTGCGGGCACGCGCACCCGCTGCTCACGAGCGATGAAGTCGTCTCGCTCCAGGTGACGAAGGGCTCGCTCCACGATCGCGAGATCGAGGAGATCCGCTCGCACGTGGTGCACACGTTCGACTTCCTCTCGAGCATCCCCTGGGGCAAGAGCTTCACGCGCATCCCGGAGATCGCGGGCGCGCACCACGAGAAGCTGAACGGGCGCGGCTACCCGAAGGGCCTCGGGAGCGATCAGATCCCGGTGCCGTCGAAGATCATGACGATCGCCGACATCTTCGACGCGCTCACGGCGCGCGACCGACCGTACAAGAAGGCGATGCCGGTCGATCGCGCGCTGAGCATCCTCGGCTTCGAGGTGAAGGACGGCCACGTCGACGGAGAGCTCGTGCGCATCTTCGCGGAGGCCGAGGTCTTCAAGAAGGTCGAGGGGGATCTCAGTTACTGAGCGCTTGCGCGAGCGAGCGCGACTGCGTCGGGCCCCGCGGGATTGCGCAGCGGCGCCGACGGATCGCTCGCGGCGCGGTACACCGCCTCCGCGACGTCCGCTTCGCTCGTCACGACCGACTGCTGCCCGAACCCCGCGAGCACGCGCTGCGCGAACGACGCGTACGCATCGGGGATCAGCGTGGCGATGTCGGGCGTGTGGCTCGCGAAGCGCGTGGTGGGGCAGTAGCCGGGCTCGACCAGACGGACGCGCACGTCGAACGGCTCGAGCTCGAACGCGAGCGACGCGGTGAACCCCTCGATGGCGGTCTTGCTCGCGGTGTAGGCGGCGACGAGCGGCATCGGCGCGAGCGTCACGCTCGAGGTCACGTTGACGATCACCCCCGAGCGGCGCGCGCGGAAGCGCGGCAACGCCGCTTGCGTCATCGCCATCACGCCGAACGTGTTGGTCTCGAACAGCTCGCGCACCAGCGACATCGGCGTGCCCTCGAACGCGCCGAGCGCGCCGATGCCCGCGTTGTTGACGAGCACGTCGATCGGCCCGGCGGCATCGAGCGCCGCGGCGATGCTCTCGGGCTTCGTCACGTCGAGCGCGAGCACGCGGATGCGCTCCGAGCGCGGCAGCACGTCCTCGCGCGGCGTGCGCATGGTGGCGACGACGTTCCAGCCGCGTGCGTGGAAGTGGCGCGCGGTCTCGAGGCCGTAGCCGGAAGAGGAACCAGTGATGAGCACGGTGTTCATGCGAAGAGAAGTGGAGCGACCGCGCCCGGCTCACCATCACGGCGAGTCCGGATTCCATTCGCGATCGTCTGCGATGCGTCCGAGACTCCGGCACGATGACCTCGAGCTCGAACGACACCGATCCGCTGGCGACCGTCATCTCGCTGCTGCGCCCCCAGGCCGTCCTCTCGAAGCTGATCAGCGGCGCGGGGCGGTGGAGCGTGCGCTACGCGGCCCACGGCGATCCCGCGTTCTGCCTCGTGCTCGAGGGATCGTGTCTGCTCGATCTGGAGGGCGTCGGCGTGGTCGAGCTCCGCGAGGGCGACTTCGTCCTCCTGCCCACGACGCCGACCTTCACGCTCGCGAGCGACCTCGGCGTCCGACCGACGCCCGGCGTGCCGGCCGACATCCGCGAGCTCCGACACGGCACCGCGTCGGGTCCGCCGACGATGCGGATGCTCGGCGGGTACTTCCGATTCGATCGCGCGAACGCCGAGCTCCTCGTCCCGCTCCTGCCGCCGTTCGTGCACATCCCGCGCGCCGACCCGGGCGCTGCGCGCCTCATGCGGATCGCCGAGCTGATCGACGAGGAGACCGGCGCCGATCGTCCGGGCCGCGATCTGATGCTCGAGCGGCTCGTCGAGGTGCTGCTCGTCGAGGCGCTCCGGTTCCGCTTCGCGTCGACGGCGGCGGAGGAGCACGGGCTGCTCGCGGGTCTCGCGGATTCCGCGCTCGCACGGCCGCTCCACCGCATCCACGCCGACGTCGCGCGCCGGTGGACCGTCGCCGAGCTCGCTCGCGTCGCGGGCATGTCGCGCGCGGTGTTCGCCGAGCGCTTCACGCGCACCGTCGGCATGCCGCCGATGCAGTACGTGCTCGAGTGGCGGATGGCGATCGCGAAAGAGATCCTGCGTCGCGAGCGTCCGCCGCTCGCCGAGGTGGCCGAGCGCGTCGGGTACCAGTCGGCGAGCGCGTTCAGCACCGCGTTCACGCGCCTCGCGGGCTGCAGCCCCAGCGAGTTCGCGCGGGCGTAGCGCCGTGAGGACCCAGCGTACGTATCGTTCGCACTGGGTCCGAAAGCGAGAGTGCCAATCGCGGGAGATGGGCGAATATAATTCGCTCGTTGCGTCGATTTGCCGGATTCGACTCTTTACGTGCCGAGCGCGAGCGCTGTAGTGTTCTAGCCGCGAATGCCCGACGGGGGTGGGCTCTCGCGTGCACGTCTCGGGCTGAACTCGAGCGATTGCGCGGGAATTCGCCCTCAGATCGCGCGGGCGTGCGCGGCAGTTCATCCAACCGTACTCGGGCTCCTTCGAGAAGGGGGTAGGGCCGTGCCTTATCTGCGAATCGAGTGCAATCGCGCGCTTTCGGACGATCGAGTGGCGCAGCTCCAGAAGGAGCTCACGAATCTGGTGCACGAGATCAAGGGCGATCCCGTCGCGATGATCTCCACCGTGATCCTGCAGAGCGTGCCGGTGAGCTTCGGCGGAGACCCGTGTGAGCCCAGCTGCATCGTGACGCTCACGAACGCAGTCATGCCCCCGGCCACGACATCGGCGCTGACTCGTGCGCTGACTGCCGCGCTCGGCGCGTCCTACGGTGTTCCTCCGAATCGCATGTACATCTTCTTCCAGCAATTCAGCGATCCCACGCTCGTCGGCTGGAACGGAGTGACCTTCGACCAGGTGATCGCGCCGCAGAAGAAGGAGGGCGCCCGATGAGCGACTTCGTGAAGCTGGTGCGCGAGCTGGTCGCGTTCGAGGCGCTCGGGCACGCGCCGCTCGACGCGCTGCTCAAGCTGCGCGATCGGCTGCGCGGCAACGGCGACCGCACCCACACGGTCCGGGGCCGCATCGTGCACCCCGGGGGCAAGCCGATCCGCGGGCTCGTCGTCGAGCTCTGGGACGATCACGTCGTGCGCGGAGACGACTTCCTCGGCGAGACCGAGACGCAGGAAGACGGCCGCTTCGAGATCGCCTATGCGCCCATGGACGACACGAGCATCGTGCTGCGGCTCTACGAGCCTCCGCAGGTCTTCTCGTCGGGCGGGCAGCGCCGCGAGCGGCGCGTCCAGATCGAGCGCATCCGCGGCCCGCGCCAGTCGCGTCAGATCGACGTCGACCTCGGCGATCACGAGCTCGCGTATTACGAGTACGAGTCGAAGATCGCGTTCCCGTACACGTCGCGAGAGTCGATCCGGCGCGACTTCGTCCCGGGCGCGGCCGACCGATTCTTCTCCTCGCTCGCGAAGTGGGGCGTGATCCACGACGAGATCGTGCTCGGACTGCGGCTCGGAGCGAAGCCGACGACTGCGCACATCCAGAGCAAATATCCCAAGACTCGCACGCTCGTCCTCGAGGAGAAGGAGCGGGGCTCGACGCGGAGCGACGCGTACTTCGGGGATCGAATCCTGAACGGATTCTTCCCCGCGCGATTCAAGCGCAAGCCCGGCGATCAGTCGGGGCTCCATCTCGCGTTCACCTGGTCGAAGCTCGAGCTGAACGGGCTCATCGATCTGCCCGACATGGCCGCGCGCTTCGAGCTGAAGAGCGGACATCTCGTCCCGACCGAGATCCGCCTCGCGTTCCGCGCGCCCGACGGGCTCTCTCCGCCCGGGAAATACGCGAAGGAGACGACCTACACGGCGGCGGACGGCGCGCGCTGGGCCGAGGCGAAGCGGGTGTTCCGCACGCTCTATTTCGGCGTGTACGGCCAGCTCTACGGCCACGTCGCGCTCGCGCACTTCAACATGGAGCAGTACGCGATCGCGATGAATCGGAACCTGCGCAAGAGCCCGCTGCGCAGCATCCTGATGCCGCACCTCAAAGAGGTGTCGAACATCAACGACAAGGGGCGGACTCTGCTGCTCGGCGCGGACGACGGGCTCTTCGCGCTCGCCAAGCCGATCACGCTGCCGAGCCAGCTGAAGTGGCTCGAGTCGAACGTGGGTCGCCACGACTGGCACGGATTCTCGCCGCGCACGCCTCTCTCTGCGCATCACGTCTACGCGCAGGCCGCGCAGCTCTACTGGGAGGCGATCCACGAGTATCTGCGCGTGGTGTTCGCCGAGCGCCGCGCCGAGCTCGAGAGCACGTGGAGCGAGGTGCTCGACTTCGAGCGCGATCTCCTGGAGCACAGCGTCGCGCTGACCGAGCGCGGCATGGAAGAGGCGGGCGACGAGCTCGCCTGGGACGATCGCAACGAGCTCGCGGTGGCGCATCCCGGTCGGGCGAAGCGGGCCGACGGGCGGGCTGCCGCGATCACGCCGATCACCGGAGGACGCCCCTTCGGCGACGAGGCGCTCGCGAACCTCCAGCAGCTCTGTGCGTACTGCATCTTCCACACGACGTTCGTGCACGGGTGGTTCCATCAGGAACAGAACAACGAGTTCGGTGAGATCGAGTACGCCCAGATGCTCACCGGAGGCTCGATGAAGCCCGAGGGCGACCCCTCGATCCTCCCCGACGCCGAGCTGCAGAGCCTGGGGCTGCGAGTGACGCACTCGCTGACCGGCTTCGACTGGGGCTTCCTCACGAAGAACGAGGACGGCGATCTCGATCCGCGATTGATCGAGGCAGTCCGCTCGCGCGCCGATCGGTTCTCCGCGATCGGATTCGACATCTCGACCCTGCGTTCGCGCCTCAACAGCTGATGTCGGGAGGAACGAACATGAGCGCTCCTTTTCCGCTGCCGATCGAGGATCGGCTCGCGCTGATGGACGCGATCGCGCGATACAACCTGCTCGCCGATCAGAACGACATCGAGGGATATCTCGAGCTCTTCGCCGACGACGGACGTCTCTTGATGTTCGTGCCGTGGCAGCCCGCGCCGATCGTCGACGTGAAGGGCAAGACCACGCTGCGCGCGGCGCTGCACGAGGTGCTCTCGCGCCGTGAGAAGCCGATCAAGATCTTCCAGACGCACCCGGTGATCGAGGGCATCGACGCGCGCACCGCGCGGACGCAGACCGAGTTCTTCGGGTTCTGGCCGCGCACCCAGGACGAGCCTCCGACGCTGCGGCTCGGCGCCTGGTACGTCGACATCTGGACGAAGAGCGGCAGTCGCTGGCTGATCTCGGAGCGCCGAGAGCAACCGGCGAGCGCGCCCCTCGCGCACTGATGGGTGCATCGATGGCGTACGACGTGCGGCAGACGATGCTGGTGCTCGGCTTCCTCTCGTATCTCGGGTTCGACGAGATCGAGCGGGGCGTGAAGGGCGACACGCACGTGTTTCGCCTGCTGCAGCGGGCGCTCGATGCGGTCCCGGGGCTCGACCGGCGCTGGAAGCTGGTGTGGGGCCCGGCGAGCCGGCGCTTCGCGTTCACGATCTTCGCGCAGAACCTGATGTTCGTGGTGCGCGACGAGCGCGACCCGACGCACCTCGTGGTCGTCGTGCGCGGGACGAACCCGGTCTCGCCGGTGAACTGGCTCGTCGAGGACTTCTCGATCGCGCGTCTCGAGCGCTGGCCCTATGCGCACGACGACGCGAGCGCGCGCGTCTCGATGGGGACGCTGATCGGGCTCGGGGAGCTGCAGGCGATGCGTCCCGGCGCGGGCCTTCCGGGATCCGGTGCGTCGCTGCACGAGCTGTTGATCGACGAGGTGCGCGCCGCGCGCGGCGCGCGCGTGAAGGTGTCGGTGGTGGGCCACAGCCTCGGCGGCGCGCTCGCGCCCGCGGTCGGGCTGTGGCTCGAGGACACGCGCACCGCCTCCGACGTGCCCGGGCTGCGGCCCTGGGATCCCGAGCGACGCGCCGACGTGCACGTGTTCTCGTTCGGCGGGCCGACACCCGGCAATCGTGGGTTCGCCGCGCGCTACGACGCGCTGCTCGGCGCGCGCACCCATCGGGTGTGGAATCCGCTCGATCCCGTGCCGCACGGGTGGGAGCGCGAGACGGTGGCGCGACTGCCGCGTCTCTACGAGCCGAAGATCCGCGTCGATGTGCTGATCGATCTGGTGTTCCGCGTCACCGGGCATCTCTCGCACGACGGCGACTATCGCCACGTGACGGGGAGCGCTCCGTCGATCGAGGGCGCGCGGCTCCATCCGAGCTTCGCGCGCTTCTGGACGCAGATGCTCTATCAACACTCGCTCGCGTATCTCGATCTCTTCGGTGTGCTCGGCCACGTCCCGCTCGCCGATCACCTGCCGTGGTCGCCCGCGATGCGTGCGCGCGTGGCGGAGGTCGAGGGCGAGGCGGTCGTGCTGGAGCGCGAGGTCGCGAGCGAGATCGAGCGCGACGAGGTGCGCGTGGCGGGCCGCATCGCGCGAGGGCTCTCGCGCTTGGTGCAGATCCCCGCGTCGGTCCTGGTGCATGCGCTGCCTGCGCACCTTCCGCTCGCGTCGTTGATGCTGCGGGGTGCGCATCACGAGGCGCAGCCGCGTGTCGAAGCACCGGTGGTGAGCGGCGCGACGCCTCGCGCAGCGTGAGGAGCAGACGTGATGTGGCGAAGGCTCCTCCGGCTCGCACACAGCCCGATCGTCGACGCGACGATCGGCGTCGTGATGGTCGGCACCGCGCTGATCGAGATCGCCGGCGAGTGGCTCGAGCCGCTCGTCGGCGGTGCGATCGGCGCGGCGCACGGGCTCTTCGTCGTCGGCGTGGTGCACACGTTCAAAGCGCTCCCCGGGCTCGTCGAGGGCGCGGACAAGATCGAGCGCGCGAGAGAGATCGAGCGAGAGCGCGACGCTGCGTAGCGGGGAGGGGCGAATGGCTCGCACGTTCGACGTGGTGTTCGAGGGCGGTGGCGCGCGCGGGCTCGTGCTGAACGGCGCGATCCAGCGGCTCGAGGAAGACGGCCACCGCATGCGCCGTCTCGTCGGGACGAGCGCGGGCGCGATCGCGGCGTCGCTCGTCGCGGCGGGGTTCAGCGGAGACGAGCTCGTGGAGATGAGCCGCGCGCGTCGTGCCGACGGACTGCCGGAGTTCGCCGACTACGTGAGCGAGCCCGTGCTGCCCGACGCGGAAGTCGTGCGTCGCTCGGGGATCTACAGCGCGATCATGGACGCGGAGCGCAAGCTGCACGTGCCCGCGGGGATCGCCGACACGATCGCGAGGCACCTCGGTGCGTGGCTCGCGCACGTGCCCGGTCTGCGCAGCGCGTACTCGTTCGTCGAGCACGGCGGCGTGCACAGCGGCGACGGCTTCACCGGGTGGCTCGTGCGGACGCTCGATCACAAGCGCACGGGTCTGTCTCGCGTGACGCTCGGCGAGCTGCACGCGCGCACCGGCCGGCACCTCACGGTGATCGCGAGCGACAGCACCGCGGCGCGCATGTTGGTGCTCAACCACGTGACCGCGCCCGACGTGCCGTTGGTGTCGGCGGTGCGGATGTCGATGAGCATCCCGCTCTTCTTCGACGAGGTGATCTGGCGCCGCGAGTGGGGCCACTACCTCGGCGAGGACGTGACGGGCCACGTCGTGGTCGACGGAGGTCTGCTCTCGAACTTCCCGCTGCGCTTCGTGTTGCCCGACGCCGCGGCGTACTCGCGCGCGTTCATGGGCGACCCCGGCCCCGAGCCCGCGGAGGCGCTCGGTCTCTTCATCGATCAGAAGCTCGACGTGCCCGGGGCACCGCCGTCGCGTCACTCCGCGTCGAGCCCGATCTTCGCGGAGCTGGGCCACACCAAGGTCGCCGCGCGCGTGCTGAGCCTCGTGGAGACGATGCTCGACGGCAACGACGACACCGTCGAGGAAGCACACGAGGACGCGATCTGCCGGTTGCCGGCGAAGAGCTATTTCGCGACCGAGTTCCACATGGAGCGCGAGCGCGTGGACCCGCTGATCGAAGCCGGAAGACGCGCGATGGAGGCACACCTCGAGTCGCGAGGTCGAGCCGCCGCGGCGTGATCGCGGGTGCGTTCAGTGAAACGGCGGCAGGACGAGTCGCTCGCCGGCTTGCGCGAGGTCGATGACGACCTGCGGATGCCACGGTGTTCGCAGGCTCAATCGGCCCGGGCGACGAAGCGCAGCTCACTCGAGCCCGGTGCGAAGCGCGAGCCCGATCAACTCGGTGCGATGCGCGAAGCGCGAGCCCGTCCGGTTCGAACGAGCCCGCAGAGCGGGCTCGCTCGAACCTCTTCGCCTCCAAAAAAACAAGCGCGGGGCTCCTCTCCCCGCGCGGCCGAAGCCTCACCAGCAGGGGCGGGGGGCAGGGGGTCCGAGCGCTTCCGCAGCGGCCCACCAGTCGCCCCGAGAGCACCGCGAGCGACGACGTCGCCCGTCACCAACCCGCGCACCGCAAGCGACCCGCGAGGCTTAGCGAGGCCCCCCTGCCCCCCGCCCCGCACCGAAGCCTTCCCCCGCGCGGCCCCGAATCGCCGACACTCACCACCGAATGCCCCGCGCAGTCCTGATCACCCAGTGTATCCAGCGCGACTTCGTCGAGCCGATCGCGCCGCACGCCGCGCCGCCGAACCTGCTCCACGTCGGTCATCGCGAGGCGTCGCGCCTCCTCGGCGCCGATCCCGCGAACGGCCCGCTCGCGCAGCTGATGCAGTGGGCCCGCGCTCGCGATCCGCGCGAGCTCGCGATCCTGCACGTGCGCGACTGGCACGATCCCACCGATCCCGCGCAGCGCGCGCACCTCGACACCTTCGGCTCGCACTGCGTGCGCGGCACGCGCGGCGCCGAGCTCGTGCTCGATCTCGAGCAGAGCGCGCGCGAGGACGAGCGCTTCGTCGACGCGATCGGGCTCGCCGACGTGCAGGAGACCTCGCTCGCGAACCACCTCCGCGAGCTCCTCGCGGGCGAAGAGGACCCGCGCGTCGCCGTCATCGGCGTATGGACCGACGCGAAGATCACGTTCCTCCTCTACGACCTCCGCACCCGCCTCGGGCTCCGTTCTCTCGCGACCTCGAGCGCGCTCACCGCGAGCGCGTCGCGCGCCGCGCATTTCCACTCGCTCGAACAGCTCCGTCGCGTGCTCGCGGTCGACGTCTTCGACTCGGTCGGCGAGCTCGCGGACTGGCTGCTCCCCCGACGCGCGCTTCGCGTCGTCGCGCCGCGCGCGCACGTCCTCGATCGCGATCGAGGGCGCGCCGCTCGGCGACGAGGAGCGCGCGATCGTCTCGCACCTCTATCGCGAGAGCGCGAAGCTCACGCTCGCGTCGCTCGGCGGTGGGTTCTCGGGCGCGCGCGTGTTCGCCGCGGAGAGCGAGGACGCGCTCGGTCATCGCCAGGCGCCCTCGGTGCTCAAGATCGGTCCGCGCGCGCTGATCGGCGAGGAGCGCGCTGCGTTCGAGCGCGTCGAGCCGATCCTCGGCAACGACGCGCCGCGGCTGCTCGGCGTGGTCGATCACGATGCGCTCGGTGGCTTGCGCTGGTCGTACGCCGCGATGGGTGGTCGACGCGTGCGCACGCTGAAGTCGCTCGTCGAGGGCGATGCGCCCGTCGAGCGCATCGAGCGCGTGCTCTCGGTCGCGCTCGAAGAGGTGCTCGGCCGCTTCTACGCGGCGGCGCGCTACGAGCCGCTCCCGCTGCTCGCGTACTACCGCTTCTCTCCCACCCACGCGCGCTCGGTCGCGAAGAACGCCCGCGCCGTCGCATCACCCGACGACGCGCGCGACGTCGACGACCTGGTCGCGTTCTACGAGCACGGCCTCGACGAGCTCGGCAGCACGCCCGGCGAGCACCACTACGTCTCGTACGTGCACGGCGATCTCAACGGCGCGAACGTGCTCGTCGACGAGCGCGAGAACGTGTGGCTGATCGACTTCTTCCACACCAAGCGCGGCCACGTGCTCAACGACGTGGTGAAGCTCGAGAACGATCTCCTCTACCTCTTCACGCGCATCGACGACGAGCGCGCGCTCGCGATCGGGCGCGAGATGATCGACGCGCTCTACGGCGTGCAGGATCTCCGCGCGCCGCTCGGCCCTTCGCCCGCGTCGGTCGCCGCGATCCCCGCGCTCGCGCGGGCCTGGGAGATCCTGCGCGTGCTGCGTCGCATCGGCGCCTCGCTGGTGCGCGAGGATCGCGATCCCACGCAGCTCCACGTCGCCGCTCTGCGCTACGCCGCGCACACGCTCTCGTTCGACGAAGCGTCGCCCCTCCAGAAGCGGCTCGCGCTGCACGCCGCGGCCTCGCATGCCCGCGCCATCCTCGACGACGCACGCCGCGATCGCACGCTGCGGGTCGACCTCGTCGCGCTTCCCTCGTCTCGCAGCGGCCGGCTCGGGCTCACGATCTGTCCCGGCCGCCTCGATCGTGATCGCGATCTCGACGCCGATCTCGACACCCTGTGCACGATGGGCACGCGCACCCTCGTCACGCTCCTCGGCGCGCCCGAGCTCGCGTGGGCCGGCGTGCCCGATCTCGCGGCGCGCGCCGCGGATCACGGCCTCGAGACCATCGGCTTCCCGATCCGCGATCAGGGCGCGCCCGCCGAGGCCGACGTGCGCGCGCTCTGCCGCGTGATCGACGAGCGCCTCGCGCGGGGCGAGACCGTCGTCGTGCACTGCATGGGCGGGCTCGGACGCAGCGGGCTGGTCGCCGCGTGTGTGCTGATCGACCTCGGTGTCGACCCCGAGCGCGCCCTGGCCGAGGTGCGCCGGGCCCGCGGTCCGCGGGCCGTCGAGAGCGACGCGCAAGAGGTGTTCGTCCGTACTTATGCTGCGGGCGAGCACACGAGAAGAGACAGCGCGACCGAGTCTCGCTAGAGTGGGCGCGACGTGGACGATCGCATCTACGATGGCGTGCTCGATCTGGTCGGCCGGACTCCGCTCCTCCGATTGCCGCGTCTGTCGCCGAAGAACGGCGCAGAGGTGTGCGGCAAGCTCGAGCGCAACAACCCCGCGGGCAGCGTGAAGGATCGCCCCGCGCTCGAGATGATCCTCGCCGCCGAGCGCGCCGGGGAGATCTCCGAGGGCGCGACGATCATCGAGGCGACCAGCGGCAACACCGGGATCAGCCTCGCGATGATCGCGTCGGTGCGCGGCTATCGTTGCGTGCTCGTGATGCCCGAGGACATGAGCATGGCGCGCCGCCAGATCCTGCGTGCGTACGGCGCCGAGGTCGTGCTCACGCCGGCGCAGGAGGGCATGGCGGGCGCGGTCGAGCGCGCCGAGCGCATCCTCGCCGAGACGCAGAACGCGATCATGCCGAAGCAGTTCCAGAACGTGGCGAACCCCGAGTCGCACGAGCGTGGGACGGCCGAGGAGATCTGGCGTGCGACGAAGGGCGAGATCGACGTGTTCGTCGCGGGCGTCGGCACCGGGGGCACGCTCACCGGCATCGCGCGATTGCTGAAGAGCCGCCGCCCCGAGGTGCGCGTCGTCGCGGTCGAGCCGCGCGGCAGCGCGGTGCTCTCGGGCGGCAAGCCCGGCTTGCACGGCATCCAGGGCCTCGGCGCCGGCTTCATCCCCGAGGTGCTCGATCGATCGATGATCGACGAGGTGATCACGGTGACCGACCTCGCCGCCGATCGCATGACGCGACGGCTCGCGCGCGAAGAAGGTCTGCTGCTCGGGCCCAGCTCCGGCGCGAACGTGCACGCCGCGGTGGAGGTCGCGCGACGGCTGCGACCGGGACAGCGCGTCGTCACGATCCTGTGCGACGGCGGCGAGCGGTACCTGTGCTGAGCGACGAGAGCGACACGCGAGCGGCCTGGGGGAGTCCGAGGAGGACGTAGGAGTGGAGGACCGCGACGAGCCGGGCACGCGTACGCGTCCGCGCGTTCTGATCGCGGGCATGGGCGAGCCCGACCTCGATTCGCTCTGCGCGGCGCTCGAGCGGCGCGGCATCGAGCCGATCGTGATCGAGGGCGCGCTCGAGCCCGCGGTGCGGAGCGAGCGGCCGAACCTCGTGCTGCTCGTCGGCGATGCGGCGAGCGACGACGGCGCGCGCGGCATCGACGATGCGCGGCGCGCGGGGCAGACGCCGGTCGTCGTCGCGACCGATCCCGAGCCGCTCGATCGACGCCTCGCGCCCTTCCAGTACGGCGCGAGCGGGATCGTCGTGCGACGCGGCGATGCCGAGGAGATGGCGGGCGAGCTGCACCACCTGCTCGCGGAGAACGCGCGGCGCATCGCGGAGCGCGGGCACGTGTCGCGCACGCCCTCGGAGCTCGACGGGCTCGTGGGTCTCGGGTCGCGCGAGCTGCGCCTGTCGCGCACGCCGCACGAGGGGATCTCGCGACGCGCGGTGAACGAGCCGGTGGCGGCGCCATCGGAAGACCCGCTGCGTCTCTCCATCCCCTCGTGGTCGCAGGACGAGACGCCCACGGTCGAGCGCGACGTGCGCGAGGCCGAGGCACGCGCGAGCGCGTCGCTGCCCGACTGGGACGAGGACCTCCAGACGAAGCGCCAGCACAGCGCGGAGCTCGCGCGATGGCGTCGGCTCAGCGCGGCGGACCGCAGCCTGCTGCGCACACCGGAGATGATGGCGGCGCTCGATCGCGGAGGAGCGCCGGTTGCGGGCGACGACGCGGGGCGCACGCCGCCCGACGGATCCGACACGCCCGACGACGAGCCGAGCGCTGCGCCGAGCGTGGGCGCGCCCGGTGCGCCGCTGCCGGCAGTGCTCGGCAGCGGCGGTGTCGACAGCGATCTCGACGCGCTCACCGCCGAGGCCTATCGCCAGACCGCGCGGCGCAGGGTCCCCGAGGTCGAGATCGAGCGCGCGCTCGCGCGCAATCGCGACGATGGCCGCGACGACTGGGACGTCGCGACCGCCGAAGGTCCCGCGCTGCGTGGGCCGCCGCCCTCGTCGCCTCCCGGCGCGAGCCCGCGTGCACCGCGTCCGCTCTCGTCGCCCTCGCGTCCGCCGCGTCCGAAGAAGCTCACGCCGCTCTCGACGACCCCGCCCAAGAGCGATCCGCCGCGTCCTGCGATCGATCCGAACACGATCGCGCACACCAGCGCGCCGCCGCCGAGCGCGCCGGCTGCGACGAGCACGAGCCAGGCGCCCCCCGCGCCGACTGCGCGCGGCGCGTCCGCACCGCCGGCTCCGAGCGACGCGCCTGCGGGCGCACGCAGCGCGACGGGGGAGCACATCTCGTCGAGCGCGCTGCTCGCGATGCGACCGCCCGCGCGCGCGCCGATCGAGGATCGTGCGTCGACGCTGCGGGCGAAGGCGATGCCGCGCCGTCGCGCGAGCGTCGTGCCCGCGCTCGTCGGGCTCGTGGTCACGCTCGCGGTGGTCGTGGGGCTCGTCGTCGCGCGGATGGCCGAGCGCGACGCCGAAGAGACGCCGATCGGCTCGATCGACGAGACCACGCCGGTGGTGCCGCCGCCCCTCGCGCCCGCGATCGAGCCGCCTCCTGCAGTCGAGCCCGCGCCCGCGATCGAGCCCGCGCCTGCGATCGAGCCCGCGCCCGCGATCGAGCCGGCCGTCGCGACCATCGACGGTCGCGAGCGCTCCGATGCGCTCGTGCGCGAGGCGCAGCTCCTGGCGCGCAGCGATCGCGATGGCGCTCGCGCGCTGCTCGAGCAGGCGGTCGCGGCGGACGAGGACAATCCGCACGCGCTCATCGCGCTGGCGCGTGCGCTCGTGACCGCGGGCGACGGCGCGAACGCGGTCCGACACGCCGAGCGCGCGGTCTCGATGCGACGCCGTCGCGCCGAGTATCACGTCGTGCTCGGCGACGCGTACGCCGCGACGGGTGACCGAGCGCGCGCGCAGGCCTCGTGGCGCACCGCGCTCGAGCTCGAGCCCGAGCGCGCGGACGCCCGCGAGCGCCTCGGCGAGTGATCGCCCGCCCTCGCCCGAGGGCGTCACCATCGTGTCCTCACAGTGTCGCGCGCGGGGCGTGCTGCCCGATCACGCGCACGCGCCACGCCCGATCAGGACCAGTCTCGGACGCTGGAATCCCACTCTGCACGTCGAGAGTGCGAATCCGACTGCGCACCTCGACTCCCACGCTCGACAGGCGCTCATCGCGAGAATGCTTGTTCGCGCAACTCTTGTTCGCGCCCGATGCTTGTCACGACAAGCACGCTGACTCTTGCGATCACAAGGATTCGTTGCTTGCGTCCACAAGCGTGGATTGCTTGCGATCACAAGGCTAATTCGCGAACGGATACGTCGACATCGACTCGAGCATCCGTTACCGTCCGCGCCCTCCGGAGTACGGTGGAGGTGCGTTTGGGGAACGTCGCGACGACGAGTGGTATCGAGAGCGCGCGCGAGCTCATCTCGACGCGCAAAGACCATCATCTCGATCTCTGTCTGCGCGCCGATGTCGGCTCTCGCGGTCCAGCGACCGGGCTCGGCGGATGGACGCTCGAGTACGACGCACTGCCCGAGGTCGATCTCGAGGACGTCGATCTCTCCGTCACGCTCTTCGGCAAGAAGCTCCGCGCGCCGATCCTCGTCGGTGCGATGACCGGTGGCACGGATCGGGCGGCGCTGGTGAATCGCCGGCTCGCGCGCGCGGCCGCCCGATGTGGGCTCGGCATGGCGCTGGGATCGCAGCGCGCGATGATCGTTCGCCCCGAGCTCGGCGCGACCTTCGACGTGCGGGCGAGCGCGCCCGATCTGCCGCTCCTGATCGCGAACGTCGGCGCGGTGCAGCTCAACTACGGCGTCGGCACGTCGGAGATCCGCAGCGCGATCGAGCGCGTGGGCGCGGATGCGATCGACGTGCACCTCAACGCGCTCCAGGAAGCGATCCAGCCCGAGGGCGACACGCGCTTCAAGGGTCTGGTCGCGCGTCTCGCGGACACGCTGCCGCAGCTCGGCGTGCCCGCGATCGCCAAGGAAGTCGGGGCCGGGATCAGCGAGCGCGCCGCGCGCAAGATCGCGCGTCTTCCCTTCGCGGGCATCGAGGTCGCGGGCACCGGCGGCACGTCGTGGGCGCGCGTCGAGAGCCACCGCGCGCCGGCCGCGTCGATGCAGGCCGAGGTCGGAGAGCGGCTCGCGGGCTTCGGCGTGAGCACCGCGGAGAGCGTGCGCATCTGCCGCCGCGTGCTCGGCGCCTCCGATCCGAGTGGGCTGCAGCGCTCGGTGATCGCCTCGGGCGGCGTGCGTCACGGCATGGACGTCGCGGTCGCGATCGCGCTCGGCGCCGATGCGGCCGCGCTCGCGAAGCCGCTGCTCGCCGCAGCGGACGAGAGCGAGGACGCGGTCGTGCGCGTGCTCGAGACGTTGATCTTCGAGCTCAGGGTGATCGCGTTCTGCTGCGGCGCCCGCGACGTCGCGGAGCTGCGCGCGGTGCGCGCGATCGCGCCCGGCGCGGCGATGCCCGGTGTCGTGGATCAGGTGGAGGCCCGTCCGTGACGAGCGAGCTCTCGGGGTTCTATCGGCTGTCGATGCGCGATCGCCGCGCGCGCGTCGCGCAGGTGATCGGTGCGCGCGAGGACGATCTCGCGTCGCTCTCGCCCGATCGCGGGCTCGCGGAGGTGCAGGCCGATCGCATGGTCGAGAACGCGCTCGGCGTGCTCGGGATGCCGCTCGGTCTCTGCGTGAACATGCGCATCGCGCTCGACGGCGAGGCCGCGCGCGACGTGCTCGCGCCGATGGCGGTCGAGGAGCCGAGCGTGATCGCGGCAGCGAGCTACGCGTCGAAGCTGCTGCGCGCCGGCGGCGGCGTGCGCGCGAGCGTGAGCGAGCCGGTGATGATCGGGCAGATCCAGGTGCTCGAGGTACCGGATCCCGAGGTCGCGGAGCGCGCGGTGCGCGCCGCGAAGGACGAGCTGATCGCGAGCGCGAACTCCGGCCATCCCTCGCTGATCGCAGCGGGAGGCGGGGCACGCGACGTGGAGGTTCGTCATCTCGCGCAGCTCGGCGAGGACGATCCCTGCGGCGCGATGATGGTCGTGCACCTCGTCGTCGACGTGCGCGACGCGATGGGCGCGAACGCGATCAACACGATGTGCGAGCGGCTCGCGCCGCGCGTCGCCGAGCTCACCGGCGGTCGCGTCGCGCTGCGCATCCTCTCGAACCTCACCGATCGCCGCACCGTCACGGTCGAAGGGCGCGTGCCGTTCGCCGCGCTCGAAGGGCAGGGCGCCTCGAGCGGTGAAGCGCTGGCCCGCGCGATCGAAGAGGCGAGTGTGTTCGCCGAGCGCTGCCCGTGGCGCGCCGCGACGCACAACAAGGGGATCATGAACGGCGTGGACGCCGTGCTGCTCGCGCTGGGGCAGGACTGGCGCGCGGTCGAGGCCGGCGCGCACGCGTTCGCCGCGAAGGACGGCCGCTACACCGCGATGGCGCGCTGGCGCGTCGAGAACGGCGCGCTCGTCGGTCGCATGACGCTGCCGATGGCGGTGGGCACGGTCGGCGGCGTGATCCGCGTGCACCCGCAGGTGCAGATCAACCGCCGGATCGCGAAGATCGAGCGCGCGCCGGAGCTCGCGGCGATCGTCGCGGCGGCCGGGCTCGCGCAGAACCTCGGCGCGCTGCGCGCGCTCGCGGCCGAGGGCATCCAGAGCGGCCACATGCGCCTGCACGCGCGCAACGTCGCGGTCGAAGCGGGCGCGACGAGCAGCGAGGTCGAGCAGGTCGCGAACACGATCGCCGATCGCCGCGAGGTGAACCTGCGCGCCGCGAAGGAAGCGCTCGCGGCGCTGCGCGCGCGGCCCATCGCGAAGGTCGAGCCGATCACGATCGCGACACCCACGACGACGCGCCCGGCGCGCCGCCCGCCGACGCCTCCGATGCCGGAGAGCGCGCGAGCGTCGATGTCGAGCGGAGAGAGCACCAGCGGGGAGAACAGCATGACGAGCAGCGATTCGGTCACGCAGAAGCGTTACGAGCGACAGCCGCACCGCGAGCTCGGCGGCAAGGTGTTCGTCACGGGGGCCGCGGGGCACCTCGGCGCGAACCTGGTGCGCCGCCTGCTCGAAGAGGGCCGCGACGTGCGCGTGCTCCTGCGCAACGGGAGCCACAACGAGGCCATCGACGGGCTCCCCGTCGAGAAGGTCTACGGCGATCTCCGCGACGGCAAGCGCCTCGTGGAGCTGATGCGCGGTTGTCAGACTGCCTATCACGCGGCGGCGCAGGTCTCGACGGTCGTCGCCACGCCCGAGCTCGAGCGCGACATCTTCGAGTGCAACGTCCTCGGCACGCGGAACCTGCTGCGCGCCGCGATGGACAATCACTACGAGCGCGTCGTCGTCACCGGCTCGTTCAGCGCGGTCGGCTACGACCCGCAGGACCCGCAGCGCCCGGGCAACGAGGACGACGTCTTCTATCCCTTCGACGACGTGCTGCCCTATGCGCGCACGAAGGTGCAGGTCGAGCACGAGGTGCTGAAGGCGTGCGTCGAGGGCCTCGACGCGCTCGTCGCCACGTCGTGCGCGATCCTCGGGCCCAACGACTACAAGCCCTCGCGCATGGGCCTGACGCTCGTCGACTACGCGAACGGGCGCCTGCGCGCCTATCCGCCGGGCGGGTTCGACTTCGTCGCGGCGCGCGACATCTGCGAGGGCCACGTGCTCGCGATGCACCGCGGTCGTCGCGGGCAGAAGTACATCATCAGCACGCAGTTCGCGACGGTCGACGACCTCATGGACATCTTCGAGGAGGTGTCGGGTCGCCCGCGCCCGCGCCTGCGCATCCCGGGCCCGGTGATGCAGGGCATCGCCGCGGTGTCGCAGGTCGCGCTCGACACGTTCGCGCCGAGCACGCCGCGTCGCTTCACGCCGGCCGCGATTCGCATCCTCCGCGCGCAGCGCCACGCCGACACCACGAAGGCGCGCGTCGAGCTCGGCTTCGAGCCCACCAGCATCCGCACCGCGATCCACGAGGCGTACGCGGACTTCGCGCGTCGCGGCCTCGTCCCCGCGCGTCCCGGCACGGTCGGTGTCGCAGAGAGCGCAGCACGCAAGTCGCCCCCGTCGCGCGCGGCGACGGACTCCGCAGCATCGGAGTCGAACCGCGCCGCCACCGGCAGCTGAAGAACGTCAGTCGAGGAGAGAGCGCAGATGTCGATCCACGAAGAGCGCAAGGCCCCGCCGTCGTTCGAAGAGGGCACCAACCGCCGCCAGAAGGTCCGCGCCGCGGGCCTCGACCCGAACTACTGGTATGCGGTCGAGCACGACTCGAAGATCGCGAAGAAGCAGATCGTCGAGGTGAAGTTCTGGGGCCAGTCCGCCGCGCTCTATCGCGACGACAAGGGCCGCCTGCATGCGGTGGAGAACCGCTGTGCGCACCGCCAGGTGCCGCTGACGCTCGGCACGGTCATGGGCGAGCGCATCGTCTGCGAGTACCACGGCTGGGGCTACAACGGCGCGGGCGAGCTCGTCGACGTGCCCCACACGCTCTTCGGCAAGAAGATGCCGCAGTGCAAGCTCCGCACGTTCCCGGTGCGCGTTCGCTACGGGCTCGTGTGGATGTTCTTCGGTGATCCCGAGCGCGCCGACTCGACGCCGATGCCGGAGATCCCGGAGCTCGAGGGCGAGAATCGGTGGGAGTGCGTCCCGGTCGACTTCACCTGGAGCGCGCATCACTCGCTGATCATCGACAACGTCTCGGACTTCACGCACGAGTTCCTGCACCGCAAGTACGCGCCCTTCGTGGACGCGAAGCTGACGAAGCTCGAGACCGTCGGCGACACCGTGCAGCTCGCGTACGACACGAAGGTCGGTCGCGGGAAGATCAGCGGGCTCTTCGTGGACCGCGTGTCGGTCGACACGAACTCGATGGAGCTCGCCTATCAGTATCCGTATCAGTGGTCGAATACGGACGGGAAGATCAAGCACTGGCTCTTCGTGCTGCCGATCGACGAGCGCACGACGCGCGTGTTCTTCCTCTTCTACTTCGATCATTTCGTGGTCCCGTTCACGAAGATCAAGCTGCCGAAGCGCGTGATGCGCCCGTTCCTGAAGATCTCGAACGAGCTGCTCGTGAAGCCGCTGCTGCAGCAGGACGGACGCGTGACGCAGGGCGAGCAGGAGGGCCACGAGCGTCACTGGGACGCGCCGGTCGTCGAGCTGAGCCCCGCGGTGAACGCGTTCCAGGCGCTCACCGTGCGCAAGTGGGAGGAGTACCTCGCGGCCGAGCGCGCGAAGAAGGAGCAGCGCGAGCTGATCCGACTGCAGCGTCGTGAGGCGCTCGAGCGTGCCAGCGCGGCGGACGCCGCGGACGGCGCGGAGGAGTGAGCGCCGTGGCAGAGACGATCGACGCGAACGTCGTCATCCTCGGCGCGGGCCCCGCGGGCACTGCGGCGGCCGCGCACCTCGGCACGCTCGGCGTGCGCAACGTGGTGCTCGTCGACAAGCACGACTTCCCGCGCGACAAGACGTGCGGCAGCGGTGTCTCGCCGAAGGGCATCGAGACGCTGAAGCAGCTCGGCGTGTGGCACGAGGTCGAGCCGCACGGCTACTGGATCAAGGGCATCCGCCTCGTCACGCCGGGCGGCTACGACAGCACGCAGTCGGCGGGCGACGTCGGCGCCGCGATCGTGTGTCAGCGCCGCGTGCTCGATCACGTGCTGCTGAAGAAGGCAGTCTCGCGCGGCACGCGCTTCGTGCCCGACTTCCACGTCACCGAGGCGCTCGAGGAGAACGGGCGCGTCGTCGGTGTGCGCGCGGCGGACGGCCGCGAGGTGCGCGCGAAGTACACGCTCGTCGCGGGTGGATCGCACTGCCGCGTCGGGCTGCCCGAGCAGCGCCCGCGCAAGGTCATCCAGGCGATCATGGGCTGGTGGGACGACGTCCCGTTCAAGGCCCATCACGTCGAGATGGTCTTCGATCGCATGGTGGAGCCCTATTACGGCTGGCTCTTCCCGGAAGGGGAGCGCCGCGTGAACATCGGCATCACCTACGAGGACGGAGAGAACGGCGAGAAGAAGAACGCGCGCCAGCTCTTCACCGAGTTCCTCGACAAGCACTATCGAGAGCGCCTGAAGGGCGCGACGCAGATCGGCGGCTGGAAGGGCCATCCGGTCGTGTGGTCGTTCGACATCGAGAAGCTCACGGCGCCGGGCCGCGTGGTGATCGGCGAGGCCGGTCTGATGACGCATCCCGCGACCGCCGAGGGCATCTATCAGGGCATGCGCTCGGGCATGCTCGGCGCCGAAGCGGTCGCCGACGTGCTCAATGGGCGTCTGTCGGAGAAGGACGCGATGCGCGACTACGAGCGTGCCTGTCGCGCGACGTTCCAACTCTCGTTCTGGGGCGGCGGTGTGTTCCGCAAGATCGTGCGCACCGACGCGCTCGACTGGATGGTCAAGCTCGGCGACACGCCGATGGTGCAGTCGGCCGCTGCGCGCCTGATGGCGCAGATGTGATGGCCGTATGAGCGGCTCGCACTACGACGTGGCGATCGTCGGTGCCGGCCCGGCGGGCTGTGCGAGCGCGCTCGCGCATGCGCGCAAAGGCCTGCGCGTGCTGCTGCTCGAGGCCGATCCGCGCAGCTCGGATCGGCTCGCGGGCGAGTGGCTCCATCCACCGGCGCTCGCGATCCTCGATTCGCTCGGCGTCGATCTGACGCCCGCCACGCCCTATGCGACCGGCAAGGGCTACGTCGTGTTCCCCGAGGACGGCAGCGAGCCGATCGCTCTGCCGTACGCGGCGGGCCATTTCGGCATGGCGGTCGAGCATGCGGTGCTCGTCGAGACGCTGCGCGCGCACTGCGAGCACCACGAGCACATCGAGCTCGTGCCGTGGGCGCGCGCCACGCGCATCGAGGGACAGAGCCTCACCTACGAGCGCCGCAGCGGGACGTCGTCGCGCACGACGTCGCGCACCGTGAGCGCGCCTTCGATCATCGGAGCGAGCGGTCGTGTCGCATCGGGCCCGCTCGCGACGTCACCGGGCCCGCTCGCGCACGGCGTCGCCGCGAGCTCGCGCATCGCGGGCATCGCCGTCGAGCATCACGCGCTGCCGTTCGAAGGATTCCTCCACATCTTCCTCGGCGGACCGGGGCCGGTGATCGCCTATCGCATCGACGCGCGCCGTGTGCGTGTGCTGTGCGAAGTGCCGCACTCGCTCGCGATCCCGCGCGAGGGCGGACTGGCGCTCTTCGAGGCCTATTCGCCAGTGCTGCCGAGTGGGCTGCGCGAGGCGTTCGGGCGTGCGCTCGCGGAGAGCGCGCCTGCCTGGGCGAGTGTCGATCTGCGGCCGCGCGGCGACCTCGGGCGCGAAGGTCTCGCGCTGATCGGCGATGCAGCGGGCACCCATCCGCCGCTGCCCGCGATCGGCCTCACGCTCGCGCTCGAAGATGCGGTCGCGATCGCGAAGGCGCCGAGCTTCTCGGCCTATCGACGCGAGCGCACGCGGCGCACGCGGGTGCGCGAGATGCTCGCGGTCGGCCTCTACGAGGTGTTCGCGGACGACGCCGAAGAGTCGATCGCGATGCGCCGCGCGATCTACGAGCTGTGGCGCGAGAAGCCGCGCGAACGACTGCGCTCGATGGGGTTCCTCTCGGGCGAGGATCGCAGTCACGTGGGGTTCGGCCGCGCGTTCCTCCGCACGATGCTGCGCAGCTCGCGCGACTTCGTGAAGGACGCGATCGCGACCGGCAACGTGCGCCACACCGGGCGCGTCGCGAGTGATCTTGGCCAGCGCATGGCGTGGCTGTTCGGCGGCACGCTGCACCTCACGAACGCGCTTCCCGCGCGCACCAAGCAGGGCCTCGGTGCGCCCCGCACGGCGGAAGAGCGATATGGCGCCGCGCTCCGCGCGTCGACCGCGAAGGGCGAAGTCGTCGGACTGCCGCGCGCGGGGAGCGACGACTTCTCGGCGCGCGACTCGCTGCGGCGCGGGGCACGCGCGCTGATTGCGGAGCAGGCCGAGGACGGCTCGTTCGAGGGCGAGGTCGTGTGGTGTCCGATGCTCGCCGCCCAGTACGTCATGGGGTGGCACGCGATGGGCCGTCCGATGAGCGCGGAGCGTCGCGCGTCGGTGCTCAAGCACTTCGAGCGCACGCGACTGGCCGACGGCACGTGGGGCCTGCACGAGAAGAGCGAGCCCTATCTGTTCGTGACGCTGCTGGTGTTCGTCGCATGCCGGCTGCTCGGTCTCGCGAAGGACGATCCGCTGATCGCGCGCGCGCACGAGTTCATCCGTCGTGAGGGCGGCGCAGTGGCGGTGCCCACCTGGGGCAAGCTCTGGCTCGCGCTGCTCAATCTCTACTCGTGGGACGGAGTCAGCGCGGTATTGCCCGAAGCGTGGCGCGCGCCGCGCTGGCTGCCGTTCCATCCGAGCCGCTTCTACTGCCACACGCGGCTCATCTATCTCGGCATGGCGGTGCTCTACGGCGAGAAGTGGAGCGCGCCGGTCACGCCGCGAATCCTCGCGATCCGCGACGAGATCTTCCCCGGAGGATGGGAGTCCGTCGACTGGGTGAAGGCGCGCGAGACGCTGCGGACCGCCGAGATCCACACTCCGTGGACTCCCGCGCTCCACGTCGGATATCGCGTGCTCGGCGCGGTCGATCGGCTGCAGTCGCGGGAGAAGCGCGCGACCGTGCTCGCCGAATTGCGCGAGCACATTCGCTACGAGCTGCGCTCGACGAACCACACGTGCATCTCGCCGGTGAGCGGGCTGCTCGATCAGATCGCGCTCTTCATCGAGGACCCGAACGACCCCGACCTGCGCGTCGCGGCGGAGCGCTTCGAGGGCTGGGTCTGGGAGGACGAGCTCGACGGCGCGCGCGTCACCGGCGCGCGCAGCGCGTCGTGGGACACGGCCTTCGCCGCGCAGGCGATGGCCGCGGCGGCGCCGCACTGCGGGAACGACGTGCGCGAGGCGCTTCGCCGCGCCGACGCGTTCCTGGTGACCCAGCAGATCCCGCGCGGCACCGGTCGCGAGCGCGATCACGATCGCATCGATCCCACGGGCGGATATTGCTTCGCCGGGGTCTGGCACGGATGGCCGGTGAGCGACTGCACCGCCGAGGCGATGCTCGCGCGCCTGGAGTCGCCCGAGGCGGATCCGTCGCGCGAGTCGATGGAGGCCGCGACGCGCTTCGTGCTGCGCTGTCAGAACTCCGACGGTGGGTTCGGCAGCTACGAGGCGCGCCGTACCGACGTCTCGCTCGAGTGGATCAACCCCGCCGAAATGTTCGGCGACTCGATGACCGAGAAGTCGTACGTCGAGTGCTCGGCATCGTGCATCACCGCGCTCGCGGCGTTCGTGCATCGCTGGCCCGACAGCGACCTCGCGCGCGAGTGCGAGGCCGCGATCGCGCGCGGTGTCGCCCTGCTGACGCGCATCCAGCGTCCCGATGGCTCCTGGCCGGGCATGTGGGGCGTGCACTTCGTGTACGGCACGATGTTCGGCGTGCGCGGCCTGCTCGCGGGAGGCGTGCCCGCGCACGATCCGCGTGTTCGCCGCGCCTGCCGCTTCCTCGAGGAGCGCCAGCGTCCCGACGGCGCGTGGGGCGAGCACCGCACGAGCGTGATGGTCGGTCGCTACGTCGATCACGACGAGGGCCAGTCGGTGCAGACGGCGTGGGCGATGACGACGCTCCTCGAGGCGCGTCATCCCGAGTTCGCGCCGATCGAGCGCGCCGCGCGCTGGCTCGCGGCGAAGCAGTCGGAGAGCGGCACGTGGCCGAAGCAGGAGGCCGAGGGGATCTTCTTCCACACGGCGCTGCTCGATTACGTGCTCTATCGCCGATATTTCCCGGTCTGGGCGCTCGGTCTCTACGAGTCGCGCCGCGCGGAGCGAGCGAAGTTCCGCGACCACGGCGCCGAGAGCGCGAGCCGCCCGACTCGGATCCACGTCTGAGCCACTCGGATCTCGATATGGACGCTCCTCTTCCCGTCAGCGATCTCGGAAATCTGCTCCTCGGCGCGGTGCTCGCGCTGGGGTTCGTGCTCTATCTCTTCGTCGGCTCGATGGTGGTGCCCGGCCCGGTGCGGCAGGGCGTCGCGCTCTCCGACGGGACCCGCATCTCCTACAAGCTGAACGGGCTCGCGCTCTTCCTGATCACGGCGGGGCTCGCGGCGCTCGGGACGTGGCTCGGCTTCGTCGATCTCACGCTCCTCCACCGCCACTTCTGGGGGCTCTTCGTCGCGGCGAACGTGCTCTCGTTCGTGATGACGGCGCAGCTCTTCGTGAGCGGCAAGGACAAGCGCGATGCGCACCGGCATCGCGTCGATCCGAGCCCGCGCGTCACCGGCGTCGACGCGCACGGCAACGCGACCGGGAGCGCGGCAGGGAGCCAGAGCGCGCTCGGGCTGATCGAGGATCTCTGGTACGGCGTGGAGCTCAATCCGAAGTGGATGAGCCTCGACGCGAAGATGTTCAGCTATCGCCCGTCGCTCATCGGACTGGCGCTCTTGAACATGTCGTTCGCCGCGGTGCAGTACGCCAAGTACGGCGAGCTCTCGCAGGCGATGATCCTCTATCAGGCGTTCACGTTCGTGTACGTCTTCAACTACTTCCAGTTCGAGTACGGGATGCTCTACACGTGGGACATCGTGGCCGAGCGTTTCGGCTTCATGCTCGTGTGGGGCGATTATGCGTTCGTGCCCTTCGCCTACTCGGTGACCGGCTGGTACCTCGTCGACGAGACCGGTGATCTGCCTCCCTGGGCGCTGATCGGACTGCCGCTCATGTTCGTCCTGGGGCTCTGGATCTTCCGCGGATCGAACCAACAGAAGGACGAGTTCAAGCGCGATCCGAAGGTGAAGATCTGGGGCCGTCCCGCGGAGACGATCGGCGGGAAGATCCTGGTCTCGGGCTTCTGGGGAATCGGCCGGAAGCTGAACTACACCGGCGAGATCACCGTCTATTGGTCGTTCGTGCTGCTGGCGTGGGGCGAGTCGTTCGTTCCGTTCCTCTTGCCCACCTGGCTCATCTGTCTGCTCGTCCACCGTGCATGGCGAGACGACAAGAAGTGTCGCGAGAAGTACGGCCCGCTCTGGGAGCAGTACTGCAAGCGCGCGACCTTCAAGATGATTCCTTTCGTCTACTGACGCTCTCACAAACGAGGCAGTCATGCGTGCGAGTCGAAGCAGCTACGACGTCGCCGTCGTGGGCGGTGGTCCCGTCGGTGCGACCACCGCGATCGCGTTCGCGCGTCGCGGCGCGAAGGTCGCGCTCCTCGAGGCGGATCCCCGCGCATCGCGGCGCTTCGCGGGCGAGTGGCTCCATCCCACGGCGGTCGAGGTGCTCGACGAGCTGCGGATCGGCCATCTCGACGGGGCGCGGGCGCGCACCGGGTACGGGTTCGTGATCTGTCCCGACGATCGCAGCGCGCCGATCGAGATGCCGTATGCCGAGGGCATCGCGCTCTCGGCGGAGCACTCCGAGATCGTCGAGGCGATTCGCGACGTCGCGCGCGGTGTGCCGGGGATCGAGTGGATCCCGATGGCGCGCGTGAGCGGGATCGAGGGCGATCTCCTGCGCTGCGACGATCGTGAGTCGCACACTGCATTCGAATTCCGCGCGGGGCGCATCGTCGGCGCGGACGGTCGTGCGTCGGTGGTCCGACAGGCGCTCGGCTATCGCGAGAACAGCACGCTGCTCTCCTACATGGCGGCCGTCGAGCTCCGGAATTGCGAGCTGCCCTTCGAGGGATTCGGGCACGTCGTGCTCGGCGGTCCGGGGCCCGCGCTCTTCTATCGCATCAGCGACGACGTGATCCGCGGTTGTCTCGACGTGCCGGTGAGCTTCGGCGCGCGTGCGCGCACGCCGGGTTTCCTGTGGGACTCGTTCCACGCGGTCCTGCCGCCGAAGATGGTCCCTGCGTTCCGCGCGGCGATCGAGCGCGGGCCGAGCGGATGGGCGGCGAATCGATTCCGCCCGCGCGCGGACTTCGGTCGCGGCGAGACGATGCTCGTCGGCGACGCGCTCGGTCACGTGCACCCGATGACCGCGATCGGCATGACGATGGGCATGCTCGATGCGCGCGCGGTGTCGCGCGCCGCGACCGTCGAGGAGTACGAGCGCGAGCGCCGCGGGTACATCCCCGAGCTGCTCTCGAACGCGCTCTATCACTGCTTCCGGCGCGAAGATCCGAGCGCGACCGAGGTGCGCCGCGCGATGTTCCGCACGCTGCGCGCGAACGACGCGGAGCGGCGCCGCACGATGATGATCCTCGCCGCGTCGGATCTTCGTCGCCGTAGCTTCGGCAGCGCGTTCCTGAAGATCGCGGCGCAGGCGATCGGCGCCACCGTCGCGGACGCGACGAAGGACGGCGACCTGCTGCGCGTGCCGGGCGCGCTCTCGCAGTACGGCGAGTGGATGCAGTGGCCCGCGGCGATCGCGGTGCCGCACCGGCTGCGTGATCGGTATCGCGGCCAGAGCACGCCGACGCACCCGATCCCCGTGCTCTCGCGCTTCGTGCGCACCGCCGATCCACTGCAGCCGCCCGAGGGCGACGAGCCGCGCGCCGGCGAGCCCGCGGACGTGCCGGTGCAGGACGCGATGGCGCGCGCGCACGGCGTGCTGCTCACCGAGCTCGAGGCGATCGCGCGCGTGCTCGGCAGCGTGCCGGACGCCGAGGTCGCGGCGCCTGCGGCGCGCATGATCCGCGTGATCACGTCGGGCACGATGCGGCCCGCGATGGCGGCGCGCATGACGATCGCGCGGCGCCGTCTCGCGGTCGAGGGCGTGCCGCGCCTCATCGAGACCGGCGCGTGGCGCACCGAGGCGCTCGCGGATCTGCTGCTCCTCCTCCTCGACGGGAGCGCGTGGGGCGAAGAGCCGATCACCGATCTCGCCGAGGGCGTGCGCGCTCTGCTCGAGTGCCAGACCCACCACGGTGGTTTCGCGACGAAGACCGCGCGCGACGTGCCGCGCGATCACGAGGGTGATCTCGACGCGACCGCGCTCGCGTGCCGCGCGATCGACGCGGTGCTGCGGCGTCGACCCGGCGCGTCGGACGCGGACCTCGAGGGCGCGCTCGCGCGTGCCGGCGCGTGGCTCCGCGCTCGACAGAACGACGATGGGAGCTGGCCCGCGATCGCGAAGCTCGGGGGCGGCGGCGCGCCGCACGTGGTGGCGCGCACCGCGCTCGCGCTCGATGCGCTGATCGCGATCGACGGCAATCCCGGCGAGCCCACGGTGCGGCGCGCGCTGAAGTGGCTCGCGACCAACGCCGAGGCGTGGTCGGGCGAGAGCGCGTCGATCGCGCTCTCGTCGGCGGTCGTCCGTGCGCTCTGCGCGGCGCGCGCGCCCTCGAGCGACGCGATGGTCCGCGCGGTGCGCGTGCTCGCCGCGCGCGAGGACCTTGGCTGGCAGGACGCAGCGCACGTCGCCGAGGCGCTCGCGAGCTACGACCTGCGCCGTGTGGAGCGCCCCGCGCTGGGACGCACCCGCGCGAAGACCGGCGCGCCGAGCGCGACCGCGGCGGTGTCCACCGAGATCGTCGATGCCGACTGGGCGTACTGCAAGCAGGCGCTCGCCGAGGTGTCGCGCACCTTCAGCAAGCCGATCGCGATGTTGCCCGGCAAGCTCGAGGTCGCGGTCACGCTCGGATATCTGCTCTGCCGCATCGCGGACACGATCGAGGATCATCCGCTCGTCGATCCGCGCGATCGCGATCGGCTCTTCGCGATGTTCCTCGACGTGCTCGAGAACGGCGTCGACGCAGAGCCCTTCGAGCGCGGGTTCGACACGATCGATCACGACGACCCCGAGCTCTCGCTGGCGCGCCGCACCCGCGTCGTGATGCGGGTGTTCGCGGCGCAGAGCGAGCGCACGAGGGACGCGTGCATCCGCTGGGTCAGCGAGATGGCGCGCGGGATGAGCCTCTATTCGCACCGTCGCAAGGGCGAGGACGGATTCGTCGCGCTGCACACGACGAGCGATCTCGAGCGTTATTGTTATTACGTCGCGGGCACCGTCGGACATCTGCTGACGGATCTCTTCGTCGCGGAGGTCGGCGCGGACTCGGCGCTCGAGCTGAAGCTGCGCGAGGACGCGGAGGCGTTCGCGTCGGGGCTGCAGCTCGTGAACATCCTCAAGGACGTCACCGACGATCGCGAGCGCGCGTGGAGCTTCATCCCGCGTACCGCGGTCGCGGCGCAGGGGATCACGATCACGAACCTCTGCGACGATGCCCTGCGGCCCAAGGCGCACGCCGCAGTCGCGCCGCTCTTCGACGTCGCGCGGCGCCAGCTCGACGGCGCGTTGCGATATGCGCTCTCGATTCCGCCGCAGCACACCGGAATCCGGCTCTTCTGCCTGCTTCCGCTGTGGATGGCGGCGCGGACGCTGGTGGTCGGGCGCGGCAACGACGCGATGTTCGTGCCTGGTCAGGCCGTGAAGATCTCGCGCGAAGAGGTGGAGTCGATCATCGCGGAGTGCGTGCGCTTCGTCGCCGACGACGACGCGCTGCGCGCTCGTTATGCGCGGCTCTACGACGACGGCGCGACGGCGCGCCGCGCGAGCGGATCGCCCTCGGCGATCGCGAACGGACGGTGAGGGACCGAATGCAGCTCCGCAGTCTCGTCGATCAGACCGTCAAGCGCGCGACCCGTCGCAGCGCGAGCGAGATCCCGAGTGGGCTCCGTCCGCCGCCGCGGCTCTCCGGCGGACTGCCGGTGATGGGGCACAGCGTCGAGTTCGTGCGCGCCACGATCGAGCTGCTCTTCCGCGCGAACCGCGAGCTCGGCGAGGTCGCCGCGTTCAGCGTGTTCAACCGCGAGATGGTCGCGATGTTCGGGCCCGAGGCACACGAGGCGGTGTTCCGTGCGCCCGACGCGGTGCTGAGCCCGACCGAGGCCTACAAGATCATGACGCCGGTCTTCGGCAAGGACGTCGTCTACGACGCGACGCCGGAGAAGATGGCGGAGCAGCTCAAGATGCTGCTGCCCGCGCTGAAGGATCGCCGGATGCGCACCTACGGCGAGGCCGTGGTGCACGAGACCGCGGCGAGCACGCGCGAGTGGGGCACGAGCGGAGTCGTCGACTTCGTCGAGTTCTGTCGCGTCCTCACGAACTTCACCTCGAGCCGCTGTCTGCTCGGCAAGGAGTTCCGCGAGGGGATGAGCGAGGAATTCGCGCGCGTCTATCACGACCTCGAAGGGGGCGTGACGCCGCTCGCGTACATCGATCCTCACCTGCCGGTGCCGGCGTTCCGCAAGCGCGACAAGGCGCGGGTGCGGATGGTCGAGATGATCTCCGGCATCGTGCGCGATCGACGCGCGCATCAGCGCACCGGGGAGGACTTCCTCCAGACGCTGATGGAGTCGAACTACTCGGATGGTCGCGGGCTCAGCGAGCACGAGATCACCGGGCTCCTGCTGGCGGGGATCTTCGCGGGGCACCACACGAGCTCGGTCACGACGGCGTGGACGCTGCTCGAGCTGCTGCAGAATCCGACTCAGCTCCAGCGCTGCGTCGCCGAGGTCGATCGAGTGTTCGGCGACGGGCGCCCGGTGAGCCACGCCGCGCTGCGCGAGCTGACCACGATCGAGAACGCGGTGAAGGAAGCGCTCCGGCTGCACCCGCCGCTCTTCATGCTCGTGCGCGTCGTGAAGCAGGACTTCACGTACAAGCAGTACTTCATTCCCAAGGGGACTTGGATCGTCGTCTCGCCGACGGTCTCGCACCGCATCCCGACGGTGTTCCGCGATCCCGACGCCTTCGATCCCGATCGGTATCTGCCGGGCCGCGAAGAGGACAAGAAGGACTTCGCGTACATCGCGTTCGGCGGCGGTCGCCACAAGTGCCTGGGGAACGCGTTCGCGATCCTGCAGATCAAGGCGATCCTCGCGCTCCTGCTCGGGCAGTTCGAGTTCGGGCTCTGCGGCGACGCGATCGCGCCGAGCTTCCAGGGACTGGTGATCGGGCCGAAGGAGCCCTGTCGAGTTCGTTATCGCCGGCGTGCCCAGCCGAGCGTGACGATGGAGATGGGCACCGAGCTCGCGGCGGCGGCGAAGGACGCGATCGTCGCCGAGGTGAGCGGCGCGAAGGAAGTGCCGCAGGCGGTGCAGCAGGCCGCGGCGGCGGCGGGCTGCCCGGCGCACGCCCATGTGAACGGGGCGAGCGCGAGCAAGGGAGCCTCGCTGCGCGTGAAGGTGGATCGTGATCTCTGCCAAGGGCACGCCGTGTGCGCGTCCGAGGCGCCCGAGGTCTTCGCCGTCAGCCCCAAGGACCACAAGGTCATGCTCAAGCTCGCGCGACCGCCGGTGGAGCTGCACGACAAGGTGCGGAAGGCCGCGCAGTACTGCCCGAATCACGTGATTCGAATCGAAGAGACGGACTGATGGGATACATCTTCGAGCCCGAGATCCTCCACGACGTGGCGCGGCGAGCGATCGGTCAGCCGATCGACGGAGTGATCACCCAGATCGCCGACGAGCTCTCGGAGCGTTATCCGGGGCACATCCTGCCGGCGAAGGATCGCGAGTGGATCTTCAACGTCGCGGGCGGCGCGATGGGGCAGATGATGGTGCTCCACTCGTCGATCACCGAGTACATCATGATCTTCGGCACGCCGATCGGGACCGAGGGATTCTCCGGGCGATTCGCGGCCGAGGATCACTTCATGATCCTCGAGGGCGAGCAGTGGAGCTATCGAGAGGGCTCGTTCGAGAAGGAAGTCTATCGGCCCGGTGATCGCAACGTGCTCCCGCGCGGCGCGGCGAAGGGCTATCGCATGCCCGACAAGTGCTTCGCGCTCGAGTACGCGCGAGGCCTGATCCCGGCGATGCTCCCCTTCGGCCTCGCCGACGCGATGTCGAGCACGCTCGATGCGACCAGCGTCGCACGGACGTTCAAGGTGTACGCGAAGGCCGTCGTCGGAAACCTCGCGCGCGGGAAGGTCTGACTCCCGGCCGGAGTGCTCGTCCCGCAGGTCCCGGACGGGAGCGCGCAAAGCGCGCGGACGGTAGGGACCGGCGGGCGAGCCGACTTTCTCGACGCCCTGACGCCGTCTCCCGTTGGTCACGCGTCCGACTGGCACGCACAGGTCGCGCAATCGCTGCTCGACGATGGTCGTGCTCGTCACGGTCGCGCGCTCGATTCCCGCGATCACGCGCGGCACGCATAGTGCGATTCGCCCCCTCGCCCGCCAGTGCGGGCGATTTGCGCGCATTTCTCACGGTGAGAACGCGCGCGGGGGGTGCACGTGCGTCTGTATTCCAAATGCAGGTCTCGATACCTGCGCTCAGTGCAATCGGTGCTCGCGGTCGTGGGGATTGCAGTGTTCCCTGCGGCATGCGCGGAGACGCCCGACGTCGCAGTGGCCGAGGAGGACGTCTACGGCGACACGACGGTGAACGTCGACTCGGTCGGGACGGGATTCGAGGCCTCGGTGGGCCGGCTCATGATGCCGGCCGGGACGTGCTCGGCGACCGCGGTCGCGCGCAACGCGATCGTCACCGCGAAACACTGCTTCTGCGGGAGCGCGCCTCCCGCAGGGACGGTGTTCTGTCTGCCGCAGGGCGGCAGCGGTGATCGCTGCGGATCGATCGGCGACGCGCCCGAGGGCTTCGTGAGCGCGATCTCGGGGGTCGCGGGCCACTCGCCCACCTCGAGCTTCGAGACGTGCAACCCGAGCGAGATCTCGTTCGTCGGGCCCGACGTCGTGGTGCTCTTCCTCTCCACGCCGATCCCGCCCAGCGTCCTCCCGACACTGCCCGAGGTGCACGTCGGCAACGATCCGCTCTCGTTCAGCATCGTCGAGGCCGCGCAGCACGGCGGTTTCCCGGCGTTCTTCCACGTCGGGTTCGGCGGTACGGCGTGGGTCTCGGGCGTGAACGGCGGAGTGCGACGCAGCGGACGGACTGGCACCGATCTCCATCTCACTTCCGAAGAGGGAACGTGGGAGTCGTGGTTCCTCAAGTCCGATGCGAACGACGACCCCGCTGCGCTGAGCACGCTCGGCCTCGGTGACTCGGGCGGTCCGCTCTTCATGCAGCCGATCGACGCGAACGGGGACCGCGTCGGGACTCCCGTCCTCATCGGCGTGAATTCCGGGCTCTCCGAGCAGCTCTGGGACGACGATCAGTACTACGCGCTCACCGGCAGTCGCCTCCAGAGCCCGGAGAGCGGTCCGGGCGTGCGCAACTCCGACCTGATCGCGCAGGCGCTCGCGCCCGACGCCGATGGTGACCAGGTGCTCGACTCGGGCGACAACTGCCCTCCTTCGGCGTGTCCTTCGAACGCCGCTGCGTGCGCGAATCCCAGTCAGATCGACTCCGACGGAGACGGCGCGGGCGACACCTGCGATCGCTGCGACGCGATGGACGACGCGCTGGGGTTCGGTCAGCCCGGGCCCGACGGTGATGGCGACCAGATCGGGTTCCTCTGCGACAACTGCCCCGAGATCGCGAACTGGGGCCAGTCCGACGACGACGGAGACGGAGTCGGCGACGCCTGCGACAGCTGTCCGGAGACCGCCAACCCGTATGCCGTCTGCACGTCGAACGCGCAGTGCACGGGCAGCGGGAACACCTGCCGGCGCGCGACCGGCGCGCCGAGCGGCCGCTGCTCGCGGCAGGCCGACGACACCGACTCCGACGGGCTCGGAGACGCGTGTGACTCGTGTCGTTTCAATCCCGCCGACGGACAGCACGGGATCGCCGCCGACTCGAACTCCGACGCACAGGACGTGCTCGGCGTCACCGCGCTCGGCGACGTGTGTGACCCGGTCCCGCAGTACGTGATGCGGCCCAATCAGATCGCGTTCGAGCAGCAGAGCGCGCAGTGCATCGTCGGCAGTCAGATGGGTCCCTGTCGCGACTACGTGCGGTTCTTCGCGTCGGCGGGAATCGGCAGCACGACCGGGGCGACGACTGCGTCGTTCACGGCGCCGGTCGGATTCCGGTTCTGCGACTGCTACGACGAGGACGACGATCTGCTCGATCGCGAGACGTGCCTCCTCTCGCAGTGTGCGGTGGCGCTCGACGAGTACGCGAGCGCGGGCAGCTCGTACCTGCGTGTCTCGACGACCACCGGCGGCATCTCGAATCCGTCGTATCCGAACACGCTCGCCGCGCCCTCGCTCGCGTCGCGCACGTTCACGTCGGCGCTCTCGCAGAGCGACGTCTACGCGCACCCCGACGATGGTCTGCCGGGGCACGTGGAGGACGAGGAGTGGCGAGTCGGGAACACCGAGACGATCGTCTGGGCGTTCCGCCGCGACATCCAGGACAGCGTGATCCTCGGTCATCCGGCCTCGGTGCCCGTCGCGGATCGACGCGCCGGCGGGATCTTCTGGAGCATCGCGCTGCCGACCGCGTCGGATGCGTCGCGACGTGACGGCGCGGCCGATCAGCAGCTCCGATCGACGTACAGCTATCTCCTCGCGCCGGTGATCGGGCCGCCGCCCCAGCCCGATATCGACTGGACCGATGCGATGGCGGAGCCCTGCTTCGGCGACTGCATGCTCGAGCTGCGGCCCGGCCTGCACCGGGTGAATCCCGCGGACTTCGTCGTCTTCGGTCAGCGCGAAGAGGTGATGTTCGCGCACGCGCAGCGCGGCGTGGTCGCGGTGTTCGGGGGCTCGCGCACCACGCCCTATCGAGCCGAGGCGTTGCTGTCGGAGACGATGAGCCACGCGCTGGCCGCGGGATCGCATCAGTGGCTCTCGCCGGTCGAGGCCGATGGGGTGACTCGGGTGCTCCGCGACACCACCACGGGCGCGTTCCTTCCCACCGAGTGGCGCGACGGATCCGAGGTGCACCTGTTCGAGCCGGGCGCGGAGGGCGGCTTCGTGGACCGCGTGATCCGCAACGAGGGCGCGCGGGCACCGAGCGCGCGAGTCGGGTTCGTGTCGCTGCTCTCGCTCACCGAGCGCTCTCTCCTGATGGTCGGTGGCGAGGGATCGGGCGGCGCGCCGACCCACGAGATCTGGCGACTCGACCTCGATCGTGGCGTGTGGTCCGAGGAGATCACCGACGGGACCGGGCTCGGGCACGTGCTCGATGCGACGTACTCGCCGGGGCTCCAGACCCTCGTCGCGATCGATCGCGACCCGAGCGTCGATCAGCAGGTGATCGCCGCGGGCACGACGGGCACGCGCGCGAGCGCATCGGAGATCGATCGTGTGCGCATCGTGGTGGTCGATCTCGGCACCGGCACCAGTCGAGTGGTCGCGACGTTCGCCGATGCCGGGCGCTATGCGCGCGTCGCGGTGAGCGCGGAGGCGCGGCCGGGCTCGTACGTGCTGCTCGGCGAGCGAGCAGGCGAGGGCACGGTCGAGGCGTTCCGCTTCGAGATCCGCGGCAGCGATCTGGCGTGGATCGGACAGGGCAGCTTCGTCGGGAGGCTCGTCGACGGCGCCGATCCCAGCGATCAGGGGGTGGTCGCGCCGATTCGCGTGGGTGAGCGCATGGACGTGCTGACCGTGCGCTCGAGCGATCTCCGGACTGCGACCACCGGACCGAGGGAGCTCTGATGCTGCGCGCGTGGCTCTGTGTGATCGGCGTCGTCGCGCTCGGTGCCGCAGGGTGCCAGTCCGCAGAGCCCGCGCGCGCGGCCGATCGGTGGAGTGTGGTCGAGGGGCTCGAGGCGTGTGACGTGGAGCGCCTCGAGTCTCCCTCTCCCGCGTTCGACGTGCCGTGGCACGAAGTGAGCGAGGGAGTGCGTGCGCGCGCGGCAGTGCCGCAATCGCTGGCCGGGTATTCGGCGGATCGGTTGGCGTCGGCGGCCGAGATCGTCGACGGACGGCTCTGGACGCGCACGTCGCTGTCGGGCCCGGGGCCTCGCTACGAGATCGTTCACGTCGACGGCGCGGCACGTCTGGTCCTGAGGCTCTCGCGCGACTGTCACGTCACGAGTCGCAAAGCAGGTGTCGCGACGGTGATCGAGATGTTCGCGTCGCCGGGATCGCACTTGGTCGCGATCGTGGATCCCGAGACCGCGCAGCTCGCGGTGCATCACCAGCCGATCGCGGTGCGCCCGCCGATCGCGGGGTGGTTCCGCCTCGAGCGCGGCTGGGGCTGGGCCGACGCGCTGGGTGTGCACGTCGTCGAAGGCGGAGACGAGACGCTGGTCGCGGGCACTGCCGGCGCGATTCGCCCGCGTGGTGAGGGAGACCGCGTGTCGTTCGTGCAGCCGGGGCGCGAGCTCGTGGCGTGGGAGGACGGCTCGCTCTCGCACGTCGTCACGACCGAGGGGGAGCTCGCCGCGTTCGCCCTCGATGGCGCGGGGGACGTGGCGTGGGTCGAGGGCTCGGGACCGATCGCGCGGATGGGCGCGTTCGAGCAGGCGCGACTGCGATGGTCGGAGGGAGAGCTCGACCTCACCGGCGTGGCGAGCGGGCCCATCGTGTTGGTCTCGCTGCCGCGCCACATCGTGGGCTCGTCGCCGGGCGATGGCGCGGGGGTGCCGCCGTCGGTGTGGGTCGTCGATCGCGCGGAGCGATCGATTCATCGTGTCGAGCCGGCCGCGGGCCAGCGCGACGACGTCGTCGCGGGCGTCGACGATCGTGTGCTGCTGCAGCGCGTCCGGGACGATCGCGCGCGGTACTTCGAGGAGTGGGTGGAGCTGCAGCTCGAGTGAGAGTCCAAGACTCGGCTCGGCCGCTCAGGGCCCTCCCGTCCACGTGCTCCGCACGCTCCCGTGCGAGCCCTGCGCGAGCGAGCACTCCAGCTCGAGTGAGCTTCCAAGACTCGGCTCGCCCGCTCAGGGCCCTCCCGTCCACGTGCTCGGCACGCTCCCGTGCGAGCCCTGCGCGAGCGAGCACTCCAGCTCGAGTGAGCTTCCACCGACCGGACCACGCGTATACGCTCGCGACGTGATGGGGGAGCTCGCCGACGTGACCGAGACGTTGTCGCGCGGGCTCCATCCTGCGTACGTGCTCCCGGTGCTCGCGGGCCTCGCGCTCGCGGTGCTCTTTCCATCGGGGCGCACATTCACCGATCCCGCGGTGCGGCGGCGCTATCAGGGCCTGCAGCTCGCGACGCTGATCGGGGCGCTGATCGGCGCGAAGGTCGCCGCGATCATCGGAGACCTGCGGTGGCCGATCGAGCCCATCGAGTCGCCGGCTGCGTTGTTCGCGACCGGTCGGTCGATCACCGGCGGGCTGCTCTTCGGGTTCCTCACCGCGGAGCTGCTCAAGCCGGTGTTCGGTCATCGCGAGCCGCCGAACGATCGTTTCGCCGCCGTGCTGCCGTTCTCGATCGCGATCGGGCGGCTGGGATGTTGGTTCGCCGGGTGCTGCAACGGATTGCCCACCGAGAGCGCGCTCGGTCTCCCCGACGAGCACGGCGTGCTGCGGTATCCGACGGCGCTCTTCGATCTCGCGTTCCACCTCGTGCTCGGCGTGATCTTCGTGGTGCTGCTGCGCCGCGGGGTGCTGCGCGGGCGCCTCTTCGCGATCCACCTCGTCGCGTACGGCGTCTTCCGTTTCGGCGTCGAGCCGCTGCGCGACTCGCGCGAATATCTCTTCTCGTTCTCCGCCTATCAGCTCTTCGCCCTCGCGATGATCGCGTGCGGCGTGTTCGGTTTCCTGCGTCGCCTCCCCGCGCCGCAGACCGCCTCGACCACGGAGCGCTCCGATGACGTCCGAGCAAGCACCGCCGCCGCGTGATCCGAACCAAGAAGACGCCGAGCTCGCCAAGACCGCGGCGGTCGGCTGCTTCGCGGGGATGGGCGTCGTCGGCGCGACGATCCTCGTGGTGCTCGGCGTGGTCGTCGCGATCGTGCTCGCGGGCGCGTTCCTCATCTTCCTGACGTGCAGCGGTCACTGATGCTCGAGCACGCGGCGAAGCTGCGCTGGCACCTCGACATCGTCGATCAACCGGCGGTGCACGCGTGGGCGCTCGCGCTCTATCGCGCGGGTGAGCGCCATCCCGAGACCGTCACCGACTACTTCCCGCACACCGCGGTGCGCGCGCACTGGCCGGAGCTCGCAGACCAGCTGAAGCGGCACGCGGGCGACGAGCGAGGGCACGCTGCGCTCTACACCCGCGCGATCGAGAAGCTCGGCGAGCCCGTGCACGACGTCGACGATCACGACGTGTTCAACCACGCGATCCGCGCGCACACGCCGGTGTCGTGGGCGATCGGCGAGGACGACGAGCGCGACGTGATCCGCCTGAAGGTGGCGCACTTCCTCGCGCACGCGCACCACCTCGAGAAGCGCGTGATGCGCTCGCTCGACTACCACGTCGAGGCGTGCGCGCGGCGGCGGCGCGACCACGTGCTCTCGGTCGTCGAGCGCGTCCATGCCGACGAGGCGCGTCACGTGCGCACGACGATGGAGTCGCTCGTCGCGCTGACGACCGAGGCCGAGCGACGGGTGATCGTCGATCTCCACGTGCGCGCCGAAGCGGCGGCGACGAGCGCGTTCTCGGCGCGACAGACGCGCACCTTCCTCGCGCGTCTGGGGACGCGCGTGCCCCTCGTGCGGCGCGTGGTGTACGCCGCGTCGGCCTTCGTGATGGAGCAGAGCGGTGGCTGACGGGAACACGACGAGCCCCAAGAAGAAGCTGCGGCTCGGGATGGCGCCCCCGCCGGTGTCGCGCATCGAGCGCATCGCGCGGCTCTCGCGCGAGCTCGCGGAGATGGACGCGGATCGTGCGATCGCGACGCTCGGCGCGCGGGACGTCGATCGTCCGCTGAAGACGACGGTGAGCCTCTGTCCGACGTGCCTCGCGCACGTTCCCGCGATCGTGTTCGAGCGGGCAGGGCGCGTGATCATGACCAAGCGGTGTCCCGAGCACGGCGCGAGCGAGGCGCTGATCGAGAGCGATGCGCGGTATTACGCGCTCTCGAACAAGGATCGGGTGGGACGCCGGTTCGCCGAGGACCGCATCTTCCACATCCCGGAATTCCTGGGCGCGGCGACGGGGTGTTGTGCGCCGGGCGAGACCTGCGACACCGGAGATGGCACCGATCAGAGCGCCAATCGGACTTGCACCATCCTCGTGGAGGTGACCGATGCGTGCAATCTCGCGTGCAAGGTCTGTTATTCGGAGAGCGCGGGAGATCGATATCTGCCGTTCGCCGAATTCCAGAAGACGATTCTCGCGCTGATCGCGCAGAAGGGCCGTCTCGACTCGGTGCAAGTGACGGGCGGGGAGTCGACGCTCCACCCGCAATTCTGGGAGATGATCGCGTTCCTGTATCGGCAGGAGGGCGTCGGGAAGATCTACGTGCCGACGAACGGGCTCCGCCTCGCGAAGGAGGAAGAGCGCGCGAAATTCGCACCGTTCGCCGACAAGATCATGGTGCTGCTCCAGTTCGACGCGCTCTCGCGCACCGCGAACCAGACGATCCGCGGGGCCGAGCCCGCGGATCTGCGGCGCAAGATCATCGAGTCGCTCGACGCGCTGGGCGTGCCGATGCAGCTCACGATGACGCTCGCGCGCGGGGTGAACGACGCGGAGCTCGGCGACGTGGTCGACGTCGCGCTCGCGCACGACGCGGTGAAGCTGGTCGCGCTGCAGCCGGTGACGTGGTCGGGGCGCTACGAGCTCGAGATGGATCCGATGGAGCGACTCACGCTCTCCGACGTCGCGCGCGCGGTGCACGAGCGGGCGCGACTGCGGATGCGCCGCGAGGACTTCGTGCCGATCCCGTGCAGTCACCCGAATTGCGGGTGGATCACGGTGTTCTTGCGGCGCTTCGGGGCGGTCCACAACATCGTGCGCTACGTCGACATGGAGAAGGCGATGGAGCGCGTCGCCTACAAGACGCTGATGTCGACGTCGGAGATCCGCGAGGTCGTCGGCACCGACGATCGCTCGGTGATCCACAAGGTCGCGGGGTGGATCGGCGGGCGGCTGGTGAAGTCGACCGACATGTTCTCGATCGCGATCAAGCCGTTCATGGATCGTTACTCGTACGATCAGGATCGGATCGCGAACTGCTGCCATCACATCGCGGACACGCAGGGACGCGCGCGCAGCTTCTGCGAGTACAACGCGCTCGATCGTCGATCCGACCCGTGGTCGAATTTCCCGCGCATCGAGGAGCTGCAGCGATAGGTGCGCTCGCTCGCGATCGTCTATCTCGGGCTCCTGATCATCGCGCCGCTCTGCGCGCTGGCGCAGCGTCTCCGGCCGAGCGCGACGCCCGCACCGCGTGTGCTGTCGCGGTCTCGGCGCGTCGACTGGCTCTATTGGATCGTCACGCCGCTCGGCACCGGGTTCCTCACGCGCGCCGCGACGCTGACGTTCGCGGCGATGGTCGTGCTCGCGCTCGGGTGGGGCGATCTCGAGGCGCTGCTCGACGTGTTCCACGCGCGCAGTCCGCTGCCCTTCGCGCGGTGGCCGCTCTGGGCGCAATTCCCGACTGCGATCGTAATCGCGGACTTCGTGTCGTACTGGAGCCACCGCGCGCGCCATCACGCGCGCTTCTTCCCGCTCCACGCGGTGCATCACTCCGCGCGTGAGCTCGACTGGCTCGCTGCGGCGCGCATGCACCCGCTCGACGATCTCGTCGACAACGTCGCGGTGACGCTGCCGATCCTGCTGCTCGGCTTCGATCCGGTGGTGTTCGTCGCGATCGGCCCCGCGCTGCTGCTGCACACGCTCTACCTGCACAGCGCGGTGCAGCTCTCGCTCGGGCCCCTCCGCTACGTGATCGCGACGCCCGATTTTCACCGCTGGCACCACGCGATCGAGCCCGAGGCGCAGGGCTCGAACTACGGCGGCGTGCTGGCGATCTGGGACGTGATGTTCGGCACGTTCCGGATGCCGCGCGATCGCGCGCCGAGCGCGTTCGGGGTCGAGCCGCCGATCGACGACTCGCTGCGGGCGCAGCTGGTGCGCCCGCTGGAGCGCGTCATCCGCGCTTGAGCGCGGGCTTCGGGATCGCGATGCGGCCGGTGCCGGGCCCCGTGCTCTTCACACCGCTCTTGCCGTCGAGCTCGCTCTGGCCGCCCATGCTGCCGAGGATCTCGTCGACCTCGACGTCCATCGCCGACGCGACGGGCTCGGGCTCGTCCATCGTGACCTTCACCTCGATGTCGGTCTCGCTGCTGCCGGGCGCGCTCGCCGACGAGATCGTGAGCGGCGGCGGAGGCTGGACCGGCGGGCTCATCGTCGTCGCCTCGGGCACGAGGCCGTGCACTTCCGCGATGCGCGGCATCACGACCTGCTCCCAGATCCAGTCGAGCGGGATGTGGCGCACGAGCGTCGTGATCGGCGTGATCGTGAGCAGCGTCCTCTCGACGAAGGGCTTGTTCTCGCTGCCGACCTTGAGCGCCGCGGCGAGCAGCATCTCGAGCTCGGTACGCGGCAAGAGCTCGCTCATGCGGGTCACGCTGATGCCCTCGACGATGTCGCGGTGCGTGAGCAGCTGATCGACCAGCGCGCGATCGAGCACGTACGCGATGTGCTCGGCCGCGATCGCGTGGCGCGCGCGATCCTTCGCGGGGCTGACCGTCCAGAACGCGCCTTCCGCGAGGAAGCTCCAGATCGCGCGCGCGTCGAGGTAGCGCACGCGATCGTCGGGCTGGAACTGCTGCACGACGACGTGCGCCTGGGTCTCGCCCTCGTCGAGCGCGATCTGCAGATCGACGCCGCACGCCTCGGCGGCCTTCTTCACCGCGATCTTGAAGCGGACGCCGGTCGCGACCTCGATGATGTTCGCGCGGAGATCGGGATGGTCCTGCAGCGCGTGCATGATCGCCGCGGGCGGGAAGTGACGCAGGAAGTCGGCGTGGGTGCGGCGACCGCACGCGAGCGCGTGCTCGATCGCGTGCGCCAGGAAGCGCTGGCGTCCCTCGGGCAGCTTGGATGCGAACGGGCGGGGCTCGCTCGCGGCGTCGATCTTCTCGCTCGGGGTGCTCGCCATCCGTCCTCCTGTGATCGCTTCGTTCTCGTTTATTCGGGCGCCGGCTCGCTCGGCGTGGTGCTCGGCGTCGCTGCCGTCTCGGTGCCGAGCCGGCGCGCGCAGGAGCTCTGGCCGGCCTCGACCTGGAGGCAGCGCTCCCACGCGTCGCGCGCACGCACGCGACGTCCGTTCTGCTGGTGGATGTCGCCGATGAGCAGCCAGAAGAGCGGCTCGGCGCGATCGACCCGCGTGCCTCGCTCGGCCCACTCGAGCGCCTCGGCGTCGCGACCGAGGCGCAGCACCGCGACCGCGTGATCGTAGAACGCGCGGGCGTTGGTGGGATCGAGCGCAAGCGCCTGGTCGGCGAGCTCGAGCGCGCGCTGGTACTGACGCGCGCGCATCGCGCGATCGGCCTCGAGCACGATGCGCGCGGCGCCGCGTGCGTCGACGATGGGGCCCTCGGTCGGCGGCGCGGTGGTGGCGATCTCGGTCGGCGGCGCTTCGGCGATCTCGGTCGGCGGCGCTTCGGCGACCGCGGGGTCTTCGGTGTCGGGCTCGCTCGGCGCGGGCGGCGCGGCGACGGTCGGGATGGGCGCGTCGGCGACGGGCGCGTCGGGCGCGTGCGCGAAGAGACGATCGCGCATCGTCCACGCACCGACTCCGAGCCCGATCGCGATCGACGCGGCCAGCGCGATCAGCGGCACGCGCGAGCGCGGGCGCGGAGCGGGGACGCTCGGTGCGACTGGGAGCTCGATCGACGGTGCGGGGATCGGCTCGGGCGTGCTCGGCGGCGCGGGGGGCGCGTCGGCTTCGATCGCCCCGATCGCGATCGTCGTGAGCTCCTCGCTCGTCGTCGCGCTGCTCGCGGGCTCCGGCTCGGTCGCGGGCTTCGGGTCGCTCGCGAGCGCCGCCAGCGACGCGGGGCGCACTGCGAGCATCGTCGGCTCGTCGTCCTCGTCGTCGTCGATCGGCGCCGGTCGTGTGATCCGCGATCCGATCGAGTCGCGCGCCGGTGGCTCGTCGACACGGACCGACTCGGCGACCTTCGCGCGCACGACCTCGTCACCGGCGATCGCGGTGCGCTCCTCGTGCTCGATCGCGCCGGCGTCGACGCTCGGAGCGATCGCGTCGATGCGTGCCGCGGCCGCTGCGCGCTGCGGCGCCGGCGCGGCGCCGTTCGCGATCGCCGCGCGTGCCGGAGGGCTCGCGACGGCGGCAGGCCGCGGGGCGACCACGCCCGCGCGCGGCGCCGGGATCGCGGCCTGCGGCATCGGGCGCTTCGCCGCGGGCATCGGGCTCGCCGCGCGCAGCGGCGCACGCTCGTGCGGCGGTGTGTCGGCGCGGTTCGCCAGCAACGTGCCGTACGAGGTCGCGACCACCGCGCGCACCGCGGCCGCGCCTTGCAGCGGGCTCGCCGCGCGATCGCGAGGCGTGAAGCTCGCGTCCTTGATCCGCCCCGACGCGAGCACGAGCTCGCCTTCGCCGCTCGGACCGCGCACCCGCATGCGCACCGCGGCCTCGCTGCGCGCGAGCGTCTTCAGCCATCGCGCCGGGCCGAGCGTCTCGACGCGATCGATCAGGGGCTCGCCGAGCGACCGCTCGCGGATCGCGAGCTCGTGCGCGCACGCGTCGATCACCGTCGCGACCACCAGCCCGGTGCCGCTGCGCGCGAGGCGCTCCGGTGCGACGACGACCAGCGCCGCCGACGAGAGCCGCGGGTCTTCGAGGATCGTGCGCCCCGCGGGGGTCGCGAGCGCCGCCGTCGGCACCACGATCGCCGCCGGGTCCGCGGTGCGCGCCTCTTCGAGCGCGTCCTTGCGCGCCGTGACCACGCGCGCGTTCGCGCCGATGTCGCGCAGCGCCTCGGCGACGGCCGACCACGATCCACCGCCGCCCTCGATCACGACCACGGCGAGCCCGTCGAGGCGCGTCGATGCACGTCGCTTCGTGTCGTCGGGCTTCGCGTCGGCGCCGAGCACGGCGAGCCGCCCCGGCGCTCGCTCGTAGAAGCGCAGCGTGAGGCTCTCGCTGGTCGACGTGCGCTCCACGAAGCTCGCGAGCGAAGGCGCGCACGAGCCCTCGGCCGTCATCGCGATCGCCGCGGGCGGACTGCCGCACAGGAGCACGCCCGCGCGCCGATCTTCTCTCGCGCGCGCCGCGAAGCCCTCGAGCTCGCGCGGCGCGAGCGAGAGCGACCAGAGCCCGTGCGACGATCCGAGCTTCGCGAGCAGGCCCTCGATCCGCGGCGCGAGCTGCGACATCGCGATCGTCGAGTCGAGGCTCGCGACCACGCCGTAGCGTCGCTCGAGCTCGGTGTCGATCCCGGGCTCGAGCACGACCAGCGGAGGCGGGCTCACCGGGCGCTCCGCATCGAGCTCGGCCGCGAGCGACTCCGCGCGCTCGATCGCGCTCGCGCCCAGCACCACGAGGTCGGGCGCGAGCGCCGCGATCTCTCGTGCCGCCATCGCCGCGGGCGCCTTCACGATCTGGACGCCGCGAACGGCGAGCTCTCGGTGCAGTGCCCCGACGTCGTCCCCCAACCAGAGCACGTACGTCGGAGCGGCCTCGGCCTGCGCGCTCATCGCGCGAGGAGGGTACCGCGACCGTGCTCGCGAGCGAACGACGAAAGCGCTCCTCGGCAAGGATGTCGGGGGCGCGAGACCCGGGGCGTGGTGCGCAGACCCTTGGCACGTAACGGCATTGACTCGGAGATGCGGGCAGGGATACCAATCGAGGCCGATGCCGGTCCGGCCGCGCGTGCGCTGCGCTCCACGAACGAGCTCCGAGCGCGCGATGATCGAGCGATGCGTGCTGACATTCGCGCTCCTCGCGAGCGCGACGTTCGGCGTCGTTCCATCGATCGCGTCCGCCCAGGAGGCGACCTCGGCCTGCATCGACGAGGCGATCCGCGACGAGCTCAACGCGCGCCGTCGTTATCGCGGCGTCCGCGAGCGCATCTTCCAGAAGGCGGGGCGCTTCGAGCTGAGCGCGATGGGCGGCGTGTACGCCGCGGACCTGCTCAGCGCGTCCTATCTCCTGCAGGGCGCGCTCACCTACCACGTCACCGAGGACATCGGGCTCGAGGCGTCGTTCGCCTACTCACGCGCTGAGTCCGAGCTCGTCCGCATCATCGAGAACGATCGCGGCGTCACGCTGATCCGTCTCGATCAGCCGGTCTACATCTACCAGGCGCATCTGCTCTGGACGCTCGCGTACGGAAAGATGCGCTGGTTCGGCGCGGACATCGGGCGCTTCGACTTCAACATCGCGCTCGGCGGCGGCGTCACCGACAACCAGACCTCGCGCGGCCTCACCGGCAGCTTCGGGATCGGCGTGAAGTTCTTCTTCGGCGAGTGGTTCTCGATCCGCATCGATCTGCGCGATCAGATCCTCGAGCAGGAGCTCCTCGGCGAGTCGGCGATCGTGAACAACCTGACCGCGACGCTGGGGCTCTCGATCTTCATCCCCTTCGAGTCGTGATGGAGTCGGCGATGCTTCGTCCGTTCTCGATCGCTCTGGCCGTCGCGCTGGTGCTCGGTGCCGCGAGCGACGCCGATGCGCAGCGACGGCGCGCCGGGCGTCGTGGTGCGCGCGGCGCGACGACGCAGCCCGCGGAGAGCACGGAGCCGGCGACCGAGGAGACCGCGCCCGCCGAAGCGCCCGCGGCCGAGCCCACCACGACGACGCCGCCCCCCGCGACGACGACCCCGACCGCGCCGACCGCCCCCGCCGCGCAGGTCGCGCCGCCGCCTCCGAGCCCGACCGCGAGCGCGACGCCGCCCGCGGCGGCCGCGGATCCCGGCCCGATGCCGCCCGATCTCTCGCCGCTGCGCCAGGAGTACGTGCAGCTCATGGACGAGATGGTGCAGGCGCGCTCGCGCGTCGCGATCGTCGGCCAGGAGCTCTTCCAGACGCGCATGACGATCACGGTGCAGGACCGCACCGGCGGAGAGCAGACGCTCACGCGCTTCGTGCTCGAGCTCGACGGGACGCCGGTGCATCGCACCGACGGCGAGCTCGAGGGAGGCGATCAGGGACGCCAGCTCTTCGAGGGCGCGCTCGCGCCGGGGCCGCACGTGCTGACGATCGACATGGAGCAGCGCTCGCGCGAGGACACCGAGTACCGGACCACGCAGCGCGAGTCGTTCCGCTTCATCGTCGTCCGCGATCGCCTCACCGAGATCACGATCGTGCTCGAGGACGACTCCGACATCGCGCGCGAGTTCCGCTCGGGCGGCGAAGGACGCTTCGAGATCCGCACCCGGGTGCGCGTCGCGACGCGCGCGCTGCCGAGGAGCTGATCGAGCATGCGGCGCGCCGTCGGCCTCGCGTTGCTCCTCTCGCTGTGCGGCGTCGAGACCGCTGCGGCGCAAGAAGGAACGACGCTCGCCGACTACTACCGATCGCTCGCCGATCGCCGGCTGCTCGCGGCGGAGACGGGATCGATCGAGGCGCTGCGCGAGCTCGTGCAGCAGGGTGAGGCGCTCGTGGTGCAGGAGCGCTGGGACGAGGCCGCGCTCGTGCTGTGGGAAGCGACGGAGTCGCCGCGCTTCGCCGACTTCGCCGAGACCGAGGAGATGCGCCAGGCGGAGTTCATGCTCGCCGGCGCGCTGCAGGAGATGGGCGCGCTGCGCACCGCGTATCGCGTGCTCGAGCGCATCCTCGCGCGTGGGCCGAGCGATCCCTACTTCGGGCCCGCGTATCGGCGCGCGGTCGACGTCGCGCTCGCGGGCGCGGATCTCGCGGGGATCGTCGCGTCGCTCGAGGGCGTGGGCGCCGATCCGCTGCCGCCCGACGCGGCCAACGAGCTGCGGTATCTGCGGGGTCGCGAGCGCTACGACGCGGACGATCTCGCGGCGGCCGACGCGCAGCTCGCGGAGGTGACGCGACGCTCGCGCTTCTACGCGAACGCGCAGTATCTGCGCGGCGTGATCGCGGCACGACGCGGCGCGCTCGACGAGGCCGAGGCGCGCTTCTGCTCGATCGCGACCACGCCCGACACCGATCGCTTCACGTTCTACGTCGATCGCCGCTACTTCGAGATCCGCGATCTCACGTGGCTCGCGCTGGGCCGCGTGGCGCACGAGGGGCGGCGGGCCGAGGACGCGTTCTACTACTACTTCCAGGTGCCGAACGACTCGGAGCGCGTCAGCGAGGCGCTCTTCGAGGCGGCGTGGTCGATGTACGAAGGAGGCGACGCGGAGACCGCGGTCGATCTCCTCGACCAGCTCGGCGCGCGCTTCCCGAGCTCGCCCTTCGTCGACGAAGCGGCGTTGCTGCGCGGCTACGTGCACCTCGCGCGCTGCGAGTTCGAGGAGGCGGATCGATTGTTCGTCGCGTTCGCGGCGCGCTTCGAGCCGATCCGCGACGAGCTCGATCGCATCCTCGCCTCGCCCTCGCGGCGCGCGCGGATCTTCGAGGAGCTGCTCGAGATCGAGTCGCGCCCACCGACGCCCCCGGTGCCCGAGGGCCAGGTCGCGCCCGAGCCCGAGGCGCGCGAGCTGCTGCTCGGACTGCTGCGGGTCGATCCCACGTTCTTCCGGCTCTACGCGGAGATCCGCACGCTCGACGCGGAGGCGGCGCGCTCGGCGAGCGTCGCCGATCAGATCGCGGCGATCGAAGTGCGTCTGTCGGGGAGCGAGGCGCCCGAGGCCGCCGCGTCGCAGGCCGACGCACCGGAGGACGAGGCGGCGGCGCTCGCGCGTGATCTCGCGGGCGCACGCGCGGCGCTGCGTGCGATGACCGATCAGCTCGACACGATGCGGCGCGCGGGCGCGGCGCGGGATCGGCTCGAGCCGCTCGAGCAGGAGCTGCGTGGGCTCGGGGATCGCGTCGAGCAGATCGAGCGCTCGATGCGCCAGTCGATCGCGGCGAGCGGCGGTGCGCAGACGAGCGCGGACGCCGCGGCGACCGATCTCGAGGGCATGCTGCGGCGCGATCGGCGTGCGGCGTATCACCTCCCGGCGCGCGCAGCGGCGCTGCGGGCGCGGATGATCGACGCGGCGAACGACGTCGCGGTGCGCTCGATCACCGAGCTCCGCGATCGGCTCGCGCAGAGCCTTCGTCGTGCGCGCATCGGTCGGATCGACGCGGTGATGGGCAGCAAGCGCCGCATCGAGATCCAGATCGAGAGCCTCGCGGCCGGGCGCTTCCCCGCGGAGCTGCAGGATCCGCTGCGCATCCAGGGCCTCCTGCGCGACGACGAGGAGTACTGGCCGTTCGAGGGCGAGTACTGGGAAGACGAGTACGAAGAGGACGAGGAGTCCCTCGCGGAAGAGCCCGCCGAGCCCGTGACCGAGAGCGAGGCCGAGGAATGAAGCGCGTCCTCGTGCTCTCGCTCTTGCTCTCGCTCGCGTCGCCCGCGAGCGCGCAGCGCGGGCAGGCCGGCTCGCGCTTCCAGACGCCCGCGGCCGAGTCGCGCATCGAGACCGAGGGCCCGAGCGACGAGGAGCGAGCGCAGCTGCGCGGCGACGACGACTCCGGCGCGCCCGAGGATCTCGAGGAGCGCCTCTATCTGCGCGAGCGGCCCGACGCGCTCGGCTCCGCGGCGCGCGAGTGGCACGACGCGCAGCTCGAGACGCTGCTGCACGATCGCGAGCGCCTCGCGGGCGAGCGTCGCGATCAGGCGATCGCGCTGCTCGAGGAGTTCGTGCGCGAGGAGCCGGAGACCGCGGCGGAGATGCCCGACGCGCTCCTCCGCCTCGCCGAGCTGCGCTGGGAGCTCGCGCGGTCGCAGTACCTCGAGCGCTTCGCCGCGTGGCAGCAGGTGCCCGAGGAGAACCGCGGCACCGAGCCGGCGCCCGACTACCGCCCTGCGATCACGCTCTACGATCGCATCCTCGAGCACCATCGCGACTACGACCGCTACGACTTCGTGCTCTACATGAAGGCGTTCGCGCTCACCGAGCTCCAGGATCTCGAGGGCGCGCTCGCGCTCTATCGACGCATCCTGCGCGACTTCCCGCAGAGCCGGTTCGTGCCGGACGCGCACATGGCGCTCGCCGAGGCGGCGTTCGCGAACCTCGAATTCGAGGCGGCGCTGCCCGAGTTCGAGCAGGTGCTGCGATACCGCGACAGCGAGCTCTACGACATGGCGCTCTTCAAGAGCGCGTGGTGCCTGTGGCGCATGAACCGCACGACGGAAGCGGCGACGCGCTTTCGTCAGGTGCTCGATCTCGGGCGCGATCGCGGGCAGCTCACGAGCGCGCAGCGACGACGCCTGCGCGATCTCCAGAGCGAGGCGCTCGACTATCTGATCCAGGTCTTCACCGAGGACGAGCGCAACACCGCGCAGGACGTGTTCCGGTTCCTCGAGGAGATCGGCGGTGAGCGATACGCGGGGCGCGTGCTCTCGCGCTTGTCGCTCCGCTACATGGACGACGCGCGCTACGACCAGGGCATCGCCGCATATCGCCTGTTGCTCGAGATGGAGCCGGCGAACGAGGACGCGCCGCTCTGGGCGCAGCAGATCGCGGCGGGATATGCGGCGCTCGACGACTCGCAGCACACGCTCGAGGCGCTGACCGCGCTGGCCGAGGGATATCTGCCGGGGGGCGCCTGGGCGCAGCAGCAGAGTGATCCCGAGGTCGTCGAGGCGGCGAGGGTGCGAATCGAGCGTGCCGTTCGAGTGCGCGCGATGCGCTGGCACGAGCTCGGACAGCGCGACAACCAGCGCACTCGATTCGAGTGGGCGGAGCGCGGATACGATCTCTATCTCGAGCACTTCCCCGAGAGCGAGAGTGCCTACAACCTGCACTTCTATCGCGCGGAGATCCTGTTCCATCGACTGGAGCGATATCCGGAGGCGGGAGACGAATATCTCGCGGCCGCACACCGGAATCCGCAGGGCGAGCACACGCGTGACGCGCTCTACAACGCGATCGGCGCGTTCGAGCGGGTGAGGGAAGGGCAGCTCGAGACGTGCACGCGGACGCGGGGGACCGCGCCGCCGCGGACTCCGGCGCAAGCGCCGGCGCAGCCGCCCGCGGAGGGCGCGCCCGAAGACCCGTGCGGCGAGACCGAGAACGACGTGAAGTTCTCGGAGGCGATCGAGCTCTACGTCGAGCTCTTTCCCAACGACCCGGATCTGCCGGAGATCCTGTTCCGACAGGGACGGCTCTACTACGACCGCGGGATCTACGACCCTGCAGTGCGCCTCTTCGGTCAGCTCCTCGAACGATTCCCGCAGAGCGAGTACGCGGCGACCGCGGGCGAGCTGATCCTCGACTCGTTCAATCGCGCGCAGGACTACGCGAACATCGAGACCTGGGCGCGACGGCTGAAGACCGCGCCGTCGTTCCAGAACGCGCAGGCACAGCAGCGGCTCGACACGCTGATCCTCCAGGCGGTGTTCGCGCTCGGCGAGCAGCTCGCGGGGCGCGGCGAGCACGGCGAGGCCGCGCTCGCGTACCAGCGCGCGGCCGAGGAATTCCCCCGCGATCCGCGGGCGCGACAGGCCTGGTACAACGCGGGCCTCGAGCGACAGCGCGCGGGTGATCTCGCGGGCGCGTCGAGCGCGTACGACCGACTGATCGAGCTGCACCCGGGCAGCAACGAGGGCGCGCTCGCGGCGTGGTCGGGCGCGCAGATGATGGAGTCGATCGCGCAGTTCTCCGATGCCGCGCGCTTCTACGAGGCGTACGGCACGCGCTTCCCGCAGGGCGAGCACGCGGCGGACTCGCTCTACAACGCGGTGCTGCTGCGCCTGGCGGCGGAGGACTGGGACGACGCGGTGCGCGCGGCGAACGCGTTCCTCGAGCGCCATGCGCGCGACGCCCAGGCCGACGAGGTGAGCTTCATGCTCGCGCGCGCGCACGAGGGCGCGGAGCGCTGGACCGAGGCGGCGCGCGTCTACACCGAGTACGCGCGACGGAGCCGCAACCCCGATCGCGACGTCGAGGCGCAGACCCGCCTCGCGCAGGTGCTCCTGCGCGCCGAGGATCGCGCGGGCGCGGATCGCGCGCTGCAGCAGGCGGTGCGCACCGGTCGCGGCGCGCTGCGACGGCTCGGCGAGCGCGGTCGTTATTGGCTCGCGCAGGCGCGATATCTCCAGGGCGAGCTCGTGCTCCGCGAGTTCGAGGGCGTGCAGATCGCGGGGCCGGTCGACGGGCTGCGACAGCGCCTCGAGCGCAAGAGCCAGCTGCTGCGCGACGCGTCGACGGCGTTCGCCGAGGTCGTCGAGCTGCGGGTCGCCGAGCTCGTCACCGCGGCGCTCTTCCAGATCGGTCGCAGCTACGAGCTCTTCGCGCAGTCGCTGCGCGAGTTCGAGGTCCCGCCGAACCTCACCGAGGAAGAAGATCAGGCGTACCGCGACCAGCTCGCGATGTTCATCATCCCGATCGAAGAGCAGGCGCTGCAGGCGTACGAGGGCGGCTACCAGCAGGCGATCGAGCTGCGCATCTTCAACTCGTGGACCGCGCAGCTCCGCGAGGGCCTCACGCGGCTGAACGACGTGCAGTACCCGCCGTTCCGCGAGATGGGCGCGGACATCGTCGAGGGCGTGCCGCTCCCGCCGCCGCAGCCGCTCGACGGACTGCGCCGCGGCGAGCCCGCCGCGCCCGAGAGCGCGCCCGGCGCCGCGGCGGCGCCGACTCCGACGACGACGACGACGGGCGGAGAAGCGACGCAGGGCGAGCGCCCGCGCGAAGAGCGCGGCACTCGGCGCCGCCGCCGATCGCGCTGAAAGAGTGCCCAAGAGTCGGCTCGCCCGCTCAGGGCCCTGCCGTCCACGAGCGATCACGCTCGTTCTTTTCCACCCCGCGATCGAGCAGCGTGCGCGATCGCGCGTGGGCCCCTGGAAACTGCGGGCGACTGACGCGACCATCGCGCGCGGGGGGCCGAGGAATTGCGCCTGCGCGACGACGGTAAGAACGGACCGCCCATGCGCCGCGCCCGCGCCCGCGCTCTGCCCGTCTCGCCGCACGTGCCCGTCTCGCCGCACGTGCCCGTCGCGCTGCACGTGATCCTGCCGCTGCTCGTCGGCGGCGCGATCTACCTCGCGTGGCGTGACGGCTCCCTGCTCGGATGGCGCTGGGCGGACGCGCTCGGGCTGCGCGAGATCGCGAGCGCGCTGCGCGTCTCGCTGCGCGCGACCGACATCGTGCTGCCCGAGTGGGCGCGCTTCTCGCTGCCCGATGCGCTCTGGGTCTACGCGCTCACGTGGTCGCTCGCGCGGGTGCACGCGGAGTCGGGCCCGAAGGAGCGCGCGCTCGCGCTCTTCGTGCCGCTCGCGCTGGGGCCCGGCGCGGAGCTCGCGCAGCTCGCGCGCGTGATGCCGGGCACGTTCGACGTGCTCGACCTCGCCCTGACCTCCGTCGCGCTCGTCGCGGCGATCTGGACGTCCGGTGGAACGCGCGCTGGCTCGCGTCGCGCGACTGCCTTCACGACCGAGACGCGAGCTTGGGAGAACGGGTCATGACGAAGAATCGACGGCGCGCGCTCAGCGTGTTGATCGTCGCCGTGTTCGCGGTGCTCGGCACCGCGACGGCGGGCGGGGGCGAAGAAGGCGCGGCGAGCAGCGGCAGCAACGACGCCGTGAACGCGATGGAGGGGCACTTCCAGTACGGCCAGGCGTGGGGCGAGGGCCCCGAGGCGCAGCAGATGGCGCAGACGCTCCTGTCCGATCTCGAGCCCGGCGACTCGGTCGCGGTGCGCGTGATCGACGGTACGCCGCGCCGCGTGGTCGCGCTCGTGAAGTACGGCGACGCGCAGACCGAGGGCCTCGCCGATCTCGACGATGCGACGCGCCGCCAGCACCTCGACGGCCTGCTCAGCGACCTCGACGCGATCTACGAGACCGGTGACTCGAACGTCGGCCTCGGCATCCGCGGCACGCTCTTCTACGGCGCGGTCGTGACGCGCCAGCCCGGTCAGGCGCCGCAGTACCAGGTCGGCGCGATCATCACGACCGATCCCCTCGAGGCGATCCTCGATGCGGCCGCGACGCCGCCCGCTCCGCCGCGCGCGATCGCGGTCGGCGCGACCGAGAGCGGTCAGCTCCAGGCCTCGCCCGCGCCGCTGCCGCGTTATCTCCTCACGCTCGCCGCGCCCGCGAACCTGATGACGAACGTGGTGTCGCCCGGGCTCACCGGAGAGCAGGCGCCGTTCGCGATGATCTGCACCGGTGCGGTGCGCTTCCCTGCATGCGAGACCGCGATGGTCGAGCCGCAATTCGACGATCAGGGCAACCCCGTGTACCGGCTCGCCGCGGGCGCGTACTCGGTGTTCGTGGTGCCCGGCGACGACTGCGGCGGATCGCCGGTGTGCCCGCCCGCGCAGGCCGGGTACCAGCTGACCGTCACGCAGATGTGATCCCATGAGCGAGGGTGATGGATCCGCTGCGATCCATCACCCTCGTTCATGATCGCGTCAGCGCCGTGATCACCTGCGCGTGCTGGGGGAAGCGCGCGATCAGATCGGCGCGCTGCGCGAGCTCGAAGTCCGCGAAGTCGAAGCCCGGCGCGACGGTGCACCCGACGAGCGCCCATTCGCCTTCGCCCTCGATCGTCGCGCCGAACCACGCGCCCGCTTCGACGACGCCCTGCGGCGCGTGGCCGGGCCCGAGCACGAGATCGCGGCGCGCGCCGTCCTCCCCGATGCACACCACGCGCAGCGCGGCGCCCGCGTAGTGGTGCCAGACCTCGTCGCTCGCGATGCGGTGCAGCGCCGAGAACGTGCCGCGCGGGACGAGGAAGTAGATCGCGGTGGACGCGGCGCGCGGGCCGCGCGGGGTGTCGACCATCGTGCTCGCGCGGTAGGTCTCGCGGTAGAAGCCGCCCTCGGGGTGCGGCGCGAGGCCGAGGCGCTGCGCGAGCTCGTCGGCGGTGGACCGACTCTCGGTGGGCAGTGTCATGGCGCGCAGATTAGAGTCCGCGCCTGTGTCGCGCGAGGTCGAGCGCACCATCCTGCACGTCGACATGGACGCGTTCTATGCGTCGGTCGAGCAGCGCGACGATCCGTCGATCCGCGGCAAGCCGGTGATCGTCGGGGGCGCGGCGCGGCGCGGTGTGGTGTCGGCTGCGTCGTACGAGGCGCGCACGTTCGGGGTGCGCTCCGCGATGTCGATGGGCGAGGCGATGCGGCGATGCCCGCACGCGATCGTGGTGTCGCCGCGGCACGATCACTACGCGTCGGTCAGCCGTCAGGTGTTCGCGATCTTCCATCGCTTCACGCCGATGGTCGAAGGGCTCTCGCTCGACGAGGCGTTCCTCGACGTCGGCGCGAGCCGCGCGCTCTACGGCGACGGCGAGGCGATCGCCGCCCAGATCAAGCGCGCGATCCGCGAGGAGGTCGGGCTCACCGCGTCGGCGGGCGTCGCACCGTCGAAGTTCGTCGCGAAGATCGCGAGCGATCTGCGCAAGCCCGACGGGCTCGTGGTGGTGCGCGCCGGTGAAGTGCGCGAGTTCCTCGCGCCGCTGCCGATCGAGCGCATGTGGGGCATGGGCCCGAAGAGCGCGCCGCGCGCGCACGCGGCGGGCTATCACACGCTCGGCGACCTCGCGCGCGCCGACGACGAGCGGCTCGCGCGCGCGTTCGGCGAGTGGGGCCCCGAGATGGCGCGGCTCGCGCGCGGCGAGGACGAGCGCGACGTCGAGCCCGAGCGCGAGGCGAAGTCGATCGGCGCCGAGGAGACGTTCGACGACGATCTGCGCGACGAGAACGCGGTCGCGACGAAGCTGCTCTCGCAGAGCTCGCGCGTCGCGCAGCGGCTGTTCCTCGCGGGGCTCGCGGGGCGCGGCGTGACGGTGAAGCTCAAGTACAGCGACTTCACGCTGAAGACGCGCTCGATGCAGCTCCCCGAGGCGGTCTCCGACACGACGTCGATCCATCGCGCGGCGCGTGCGCTGCTCGAGCGCTTCGAGCCCTCGCTGCTCGCGCGCAAGGGCGTGCGGCTCAGCGGCGTGAGCGTGTCGGCGCTGGTGCCGATCGACGAGGCGCGCACGCTCTTCCCCGATCCCGGGGTCGAGCGCGGGCGCAAGCTCGAGGCGGCGCTCGCCGCGCTGCGCGATCGCGGTGCGGGCGTCACGCGCGCGGCGCTGCTCGGCGAGCGCGACGACGACGACGACGAGTGATCACCCGGGCAGGTGCGCGGCGAAGCGGAGCCGCACGTAGTCCGCGGTCCACGCGCCGCTCGGGTCGCGCAGCGCCGGCTCGACACGCGCCCGGACGTCCTCGAGGTACGCGGGTCGCTCGGCCTCGGGCAGCACGCCGGTGAAGCGCTGCGCGAACGTCTCGAGCCAGCCGATCACGTCGCCGGGGAGCGGCGTCGGGCGCGGGAACAGCGCGATCGCGTGCACCTCGAAGCCCGCGCGCTCGAGCCTCGCCCCGTAGTCCTCGGCGCTCGGGAAGTACCAGGGGCTCGCGGCGCGCCCGTCGTGCCCGCGCGCGTCGAGCGCGTCGATCAGCGCGCGATGGATCGTCTCGACGCAGCCGAGCCCGCCGCACTCCGCGACGAAGCGTCCGCCGGGGCGCAGCACGCGCCGCACGCCCGCGATCACCGCGTCGGCGTCCTTCATCCAGTGGAGCGCCGCGTTGCTGAACACCGCGTCGAACGGCGCTTCGCCCTCGAGCGCGATCGCGTGGCCGTCCATCACCCGCGCGTCGATTCCGCGCGCGCGTGCTGCGGCGACGAAGGGCTCGCTCGCGTCGATGCCGACGACCTCGCAGCCGAGCTCGACGAGCGCGCGTGTGAGCGCGCCGTCACCGCAGCCGAGGTCGAGGATGCGCTCGCCGCGTCGCGGCGCGAGCAGCTCCACGACGGGCATTCCGAGGTCCGAGACGAAGCGCGCGTGGGTGTCGTACGTGCCGGGATCCCAGGTCTGGCGGGTCATGCCGGCGCAGTATGGTTCACGGTGCCGCGCGCAGCCGGGCGTGACATGCGCCGCAGGTCGCGACGATGCGCCCGTAGATCGTCACGCGCTCGTCCATCGTCGTCGCGCTCGCGACGTCGCGCGCGGCGTCGCGCAGTCGCTCTTCGATCTCGCGCAGCCCCGCGGGGCGCTCTTCGTCGGGTGCGATGTCGCCGCTCAGCGGCGCTTCGGCGAGCACCGACGCGGCGCGATCGAAGCGCTCGGGATCGCGCGTGAGGAGCGCCTCCCACATGCGCTCGTTGGCCCACGCGTGACGCTGCATGCGCGGCTCGAGATCCTCGCCCTCGGGGATCGGCGTCTCCTGCCACGCCCACGTCGCGCCCGCCGCTTCGTGGCAGGCGCCGCAGGTGCCGACGAGCTGCGCGAACGCGGCGCTCGCGGTGTCGAGATCCTCCGCGGCCGAGAGCGCGAGCGCGCGTCGCGGCACCGCGTCGCCGTGCACGCGCACCGGCGGAGGGAGATCGATCGGCATGCGGAACGCGATCGTCGACGCGATCGTGCGCGTCGCCGCGAGGTCGCCGCGCTGCAGCGCGCTGCGGGCGACGTCGATCGACTCGAAGCGCTCGTGCATGTGCGCGCGTCGGGTGTCGGCCGAGGCGTGCTCGGGCGCCGCGACCGCGAGTGGCTCGGAGGTCGCGCCGCCCTCGCACCCCACGACGAGGAGCGTGACCACGATGAGGACGCGTGACGGTATGCGCCGCCACATATGCGCTGTCAGCCGGAGCGCCAGGCCGAGGGCACCGCCTCGGAGAGCCACCATCGGAACCATGCCTCCGCGCGCGCGGGCGGCTGGTGCGAGCGCGCGTCGGGGACGAGCTCGGGCGGCGCGTCGAGCCATGCGTAGGCACACAGATCGGGGAGCTCCGTGGTCTCCACGCGCGCGTCGCTGTGAGCGACGAGATCGTGCGCGAGGACGATCGCGCGCAGCGCCGAGAGCGCGGGATCGGAGGGCGGGATCTCACGCTCGAGCGCGTCGCGGATCGCGTGCACGTTCGCGTCGAGCGCGCCCTCGGAGAGCGCGTCGACCAGCACGAGGGGGCGCTCGTCGTCGGCGTGCGTGTGCATCCACATCGGCACGACCGACTGCGCGCAGCGCCACGCGAGCACGGCGTGGCGGCGCATCGCGGGGAGGTCGCACGGCGCGATCGAGACGCGCGCCGGATCGATCGCGGGGCGCGCGATCGACTCTCCCTCCAGCGCGAGCATCACCCGCGCGCGCGGTGCGTCCGACCCGATCACGAGCGCGCCACCATCGCGATCGATCCGCGCCGCGAGATCGGGACGCAGCGCGCGCGCCTCGTCGAGCGCGTCACCACGGAGCACGCGCGGCAGGACACCGAGCGCGTCCTGCACCGCACGCTGCAGCGCTTCGTCGGGATGCTCCCAGGGCCGCTCGTCGAGCGCGCGCCAGCACGCGTCGAGCGCATCGCGCAGCGCGTCCGGCAGGTCGGCCCACGAGGACGGGCGCATCGGTCGTCATGATACCGTTCGGATCGCTTGTCCTCGCGCAAGATCGAGCTGACGTGGGTGTGCACGAGCTGCGGCCACCGGAACCTCGGGCGCTTCGCGGAGTGCAAGGCGTGCGGGAGCCCGAAGGACGCGTCGGAGCGCTACCAGATGCCGGGCGACACACGCGCGGCGCCCACGGTGAGCGACCCCGCGTTGCTCCGCCTCGCACACGCGGGCGCGAACTGGCGCTGCACGTTCTGCGGCACCGAGAGCCGCGCGCTGGTCGCGTCGTGCGAGCACTGCGGCGCGCAGCGGGGGCCCGCGGTGAACGTGATCGCGCCGCCGAGCGTGCCGCGCGCGCCGGCGCGAACGAGAGGCCGACCGGGCTGATCGTGATCGGTCTCGGCGTCGCGTTCCTCGGCGCGTGCTTCGTGACCGGGCTCGCGGCGGCGCTGCTCGTCTCGGCGCGCCCGACCGCGGTGTACGAGCCCTACGTCGAGCCGGGCCCCGAGGTGGTGCGCACCCCGGTCGTCGATCGCGAGTGGAGGACGACCCTGCGCCTCGAGCGACACCGGATCGTGGAGCGCGAGGGCTTCGCCGAGCAGCGCCCGCCCGACGCGTTCGACGTGACCGAGCTCGGCATGCGGCACCACCACGACGAGCAGGTCCCCGACGGAACCCAGGAAGAGCAGCTCTGGGAGCAGGTGCCCTACCAGGACGTCGAGACCTACGTGGAGCAGGTGCCGTGCGGCGAGGACTGCATCGACCTGCCGCAGACCTGCAGCGAGTCGTGCTCCGACGACGGCAACGGCTTCGCGACGTGCACCACGCACTGCACCGGCGGCGGTCGCACCTGCACGCCGCGCACGTGCAGCGAGACGCGCACGCGGCCGGTCACACGCACGCGGCCCGAGCTGCGCACGCGCACGGTGCCGCGCTTCCGCACCGAGCCGCGCGAGGCGACGTGGTACCGCTGGCGCGTGCGCGAGTGGCAGGTGGAGCGCACCGCCGAGCGCACCGGGCGCGGTGCCGACGAGCCGACGTGGCCGAGCGAGGACGAGCTCGCGCCGATCGAGGGTGACGATCCCTCGCGCTTCGCGCGCGATGCCACGTGGCGCGTGACGCTGCGCGCCGACGCGCAGCGCACCTTCGTGACGACCCCACCGTCGCTCGAGGATCTCGCGCGCTACCCGATGGGCGCGGAGCGCTGGCTCGAGGTCTATCCGCGCGGCGTGTTCCGCGAGATCGCAGCTCCGCCGGCGGATGCGTCGATACGTTGATCAACTCGATCAACGTGATCCATGCATCAACCCGTCTGCTTCTTCTTGCGCTGCGAGACCACGATCGCCGCGACCACGCCGATCGCGGGCACGCCGAAGCAGCACGCGAGACCGCACACGAAGCCGAGCGCGCGGCCGATCATCTCGCCGCGCTCGAAGTCGCTCATCGGCTGCTGCGGCGGCGGAGGCTCGGGCAGCGGGCCGGGCGGGATGTCGGCGGACGCGCTCGACGCGATCAGCGTCGCGAACGCGAGGGCGAGCAGGGCGCGCTTCATCGGGCCGCTCCTGCTGCGCGCGGCGGCGCCGCCGGGGCGGGCGCGGGGATCTCGTCGACGTAGCGCTGCGCGGTCGCGCGGTACTCGCCGCCCGACGGCGCGATCTCGAGGAAGCGCACGAAGAGCTCTCTCGCGCGCGGTCGCTCGTCGAGGAAGTCGGCGAGCAGCACCGCGAGATTGAACGTCGCCCCCGCGTGGTTGGGCGCCGACTCGAGCACGCGCTCGTACTCGCGACGCGCCTGCGCGTGCTCGCCCTGGGCGCGCAGCGCCGCACCGAGCGCGACGCGCGCGTCGAGGTGCTCGGGATCGGCGGCGAGCACCGCGCGGTACTCGGTCGCCGCGCCCGCGTAGTCGCCGGCGCGCAGCAGCACCGCGCCCTGGTTCAGGTGCGCGGGCGCGAAGCGCGCGTCGAGCGCGATCGCGCGCTGGAACTCCTCGAACGCCGCCTGGGTGTCGCCGCGTGCGAGCTGGATCAGGCCGAGATCGTTGTGCAGGTCGGCCGCGTCCTGGATCTCGACGGCCTTGCGCACCACGAGCTCCGCGACGTCGTACTGCTCGCGGGCTCGATAGATGCGGCCGATCTCCGCGAGCGCTCGGACGTTGCGGGGATCGCGCACCAACACCTCGCGCGCCTGCGCGAGCGCGCCGTCGTGATCGCCTCGCTCGCGCAGCACCGTCGCGAGCGCGACGCGCACCGGGATCGACTCGGGGTGCTGGGCCACGTACGCGCGCAGGAGGTCCGCCGCGGCATCGCGCTCGCCGAGCGCGTAGCGAGTCTCCGCGAGCGCCGCGAGCACCTCGCCGCTCGCCGGCTGGATCGCGCGCGCGGCCTCGAACGACGCCGCGGCCTCGCGCAGCTCGCCCGCGTCGCGCTGGATCACGCCGAGGTCGTAGTGCGCCTCCCACAGGTTCGGATCGATCGCGATCGCCGCCTCGAAGCGCTCGCGCGCGCGCCGCATCGCGGGACGACCGCCTTCCTGCATCGCGCGCACGCCCGCCTGGAACTCGCGGAGCGCAGCGGGATCGACCGGTGGAAGCTCCGTGCGCGCGGTGGTGGTCGTCTCGCCGGCGCCCGAGGGCGCGCCGCCGCACCCGACGAGCATCGCGATCACACAGAGCGCGCGGATCACGCGCGCGATCGTGGGCCGCACCATCGCGCGCGAGCGTACACGATCTCTCCGTGCGCGACGTGCAGGTGGGCGCGCGTCGGACCTCGACGCACGAGCGCGGTGCATCGGTTCCCGCTTCCGCGCCGCGCGCCGTTCGTGTCACTCTCGCGCTCGTGACCCGGCTCGGAGCGACCGCCCGGCGATCCCTCGCGCTCGCGCTCTGTGCGACCACGTTGTCGATCGTCTCCGTTGCAGTGGGACAGGACCGTGGCGGCGCGCGCGAAGAGCGCGGCGCCCCAGCGGGCAGCGAGCCCGACGCGCCCGAGACCGCGGCCGACGACGTCGACGCGGAGAGCCGCGAGGTCAGCGAGGGCGGCGAGAAGGTGAAGGCGATCCGCTTCAGCGGGCTCGACGTGTCGGGCCGCCTGAAGTCGCCGCAGCTCCTCTACTTCCTCAACCGGCTGCGCGCGGAGTTCGATCGACCGCGCCTGCCGCACCGATCGTTCATGCCCGAGATGGAGCGCTCGGCGCGCTCCAAGTCCTTCTAGGCGTACGGAGTCTTCTCGACGTGGCGATCACCTCGGCGGAACGGAAGCTGCGCGTCGCGCTCGTCTGGAACGGCACGGTGCAGCAGGAGGAGACGCTCGACGCGCCGAAGCCGGTGCTGCTCGACGGCACGCGCATCGAGGGATCGACGATCGGCGTGGTCCCACGCATCGTGTCGGCGATCCCCTACGTCGGGCTCGCGCTCACGCTGCTCGTCGTCGCGTGGTTCGTGACGTCGCCGTGGTACGCGCACTGGGCGCTGGTGGTCGCGGGGCTCGTGTCGTTCCTGCGCGGCATCGCGGTGATGGTGAGCCCGCGCGACGTGAAGGAAGTCGTGCTCGCGATGCCCGGCGCGCTGGGCGAGAGCGATCGGGATCGCGTCACGGTGCTCGAGCCCTCGGGGCACGGCTATCGACTGCGCGCGACGGAGCTCGGCGACGTCGGCGGCTCGATCTGGATCGGCGGCGAGCGACACGATGCGCGATCGATCGCGGCGCGGGGGACGATCGATCTCGGGCCCGACGACTACGGCGTGCTCACGATCGGCACGGCCGCGCTCTTCTTCCAGCACGTGCGCGCAGCGCGTCGTCCCGGCGCGGCGCTCGCGCCGAACTGGACGAACGTCGCGAGCTTCTTGCTCTCGCTGACGGTGCACGCCGCGCTGATGCTCTTCTTCATCGTGGTGCGCAGCGAGATGGATCAGCCCGATCCGCTCGAGCTGCCCGCGGATCTGATCCGGCAGTTCATGATCACGCCGCCCCCGGAGGACATCCTCGAGCCGCAGCGCACCAGCGGCACCGACACCCAGGCTCCCGGGATCCAGGATCGCGAAGAGGCGGGCGGTCGCCAGCACGAGGGCGAAGAGGGGCGCGTCGGTCGTCGCGACGCGACGCAAGAGCAGACCGAGATGGAGGGCGAGGTCACGGGCGGAGCTGCGGCGCGCGTGCGCAAGATGGGCCTGCTCGGGGTGCTCGCCGATCCCGGCGCGGACGACTCGCCGCTCTCGGCGCTGCAGGACGGACCGAGCGTGAGCGACATCCTCGGTGGGCTCGGATCGTCGCGCACGGTGTACGGGCGTGGCAGCGGAGGCACGGGGCTGCGCGGTGAGGGCGGCGGTGGTGGTGGCACCGGGCCCGGCACGCTCTTCGGCGGTGGTGGAGTCGGCACGGGTGTGGGTGTCGGCAGCGGCAGCGGTGGTGGGCGCGGGCGTGGTGGCCCGGGCGCGCCGGGTCGGCCGCGCGCCGAGGCGCGCGTCGCGGTGTCGACCGGCACGCCGCGCGTGAACGGCTACCTGTCGCCCGAGCAGATCATGCGCGTGGTGCGGCAGAACCAGGCCGCGGTGCGCTACTGCTACGAGACCGAGCTGCAGCGGCAGCCGAACCTGCGTGGGCGCATCGAGGTCAGCTGGCGCATCAACCTGCAGGGCGCGGTGACGAGCTCGCGCGTGGCGCGCAGCACGATGGGCAACCCGCGGGTCGAGGGCTGCATCGTGCGTCAGGTGCGCGGCTGGCGCTTCCCGCAGCCCGACGGCGGCGAAGTGAGCGTCGAGTTCCCGTTCATCTTCGGCGCCCAGGGCGGCTGATTCCCCGCGTGTGCGCTCGCGCGTGAGGAGCGTCGCACCCGACGAGCCCTGTCGGGGTTCTCCATTACATGGGCTCGCGCGTCTGCGGTGATGAATGAGCAGATCCGCGGAGGTGACTGGATGGGGCGCCGCGCGTCGTCGTCGTCGAAAGGGAGCACGCTCTCGGTGCTGGTCGTCGAGGACGACGTGCACACACGCGAGATGATGGTCGAGATGCTCGTGCACGCCGGGCTCGACGTGTGGGCGTGTGCGACCGTGACGGAGGCGCTGGCGCGTGCCGCACGCTCCGCACCGCACGTCGTGATCACCGACCTCGCGCTCGGCGAGGAGCACGGGCGCGATCTCGCGGCGGCGTTGCGGGCACGCGAGGACACGGCGCGCGCGGCGATCATCGCGGTCACGGGCGAGGTCTCGCCCACGCCCGACGTGATCCGGCACCTCGACGCGTACCTCTGCAAGCCGATCGAGCTCGCGCGCCTGCCCGATCTCGTCCGCGCGATCGCCGAGGCCCGCGGCGCGATCTGATCGCGACCGCGGCTTGCCGAGCGCGGCCCGCAGGACCAGAAGAGCCGCTCGGTGTCGGTCTCGATCGATCACGAGCGGTTCATGCGGCTCGCGCTGGCCCAGGCGGAGCGGGCGCGCGGGCACACCGGGGACAACCCGTGGGTGGGCGCGGTGATCGCGAAGGACGGCGCGGTGATCGGCGACGGGCACACCCACCCGCCGGGCAGCGACCACGCGGAGATCGCGGCGATCAAGTCGGCGCTCTCGCGCGGCGCGTCGCTCGAGGGCGCGACGATCTACTCGACGCTCGAGCCCTGCTCGTTCCACGGGCGCACCCCGGCGTGCGCGATCGCGATCGTCGAGCATCGGCTGGCGCGGGTGGTGATCGGCATGCGCGACCCGCACCCGCGCGTGAACGGTGAGGGCCTCTCGATCCTGCGCACCGCGGGGATCGAGGTGGTCGAGGGCGTGCTCGAGCCCGAGGTCGCGCGCTCGCTCGCGCCGTGGATCGACGCCTACCACCCGCACGCGAAGCGATGAGGCGTAGAATCGCGCACCGATGATCACGCTGGTGCGCGACGAGCCGGGGACGATCCTCGCGGGCAAGTACGAGCTGCTCCGCAAGGCGGGCACGGGCGGCATGGCCGTCGTGTGGAAGGCGCGCACGCTCGGCGCCGCGGGCTTCTCGCGACCGGTCGCGGTGAAGCGCATCATCCCGCACCTCGCGACGTCGCAGGAGTTCGTCGCGATGTTCGTCGAGGAGTCGCGCGTCGTCTCGGAGCTGCAGCACCCGGGCATCGCGCAGATCCACGACTTCGGCGCGGACGAGGCGGGGCATCACTTCCTGGTGCTCGAGTGGATCGAGGGCGTCGATCTGCAGGAGCTCGTCGACGCGTTCGTGCGCGCAGAGCAGCCGACGCCGTGGACCGTGATGGCCGAGATCCTGGTGCAGGTGCTGGGCGCGCTCGGGGCGGCGCACGAGCGTCGCGACGCGAGCGGCGTGGTCTCTCCGGTGTTCCATCGCGACGTCACGCCGCACAACGTCCGCGTGGGCGCGCTCGGCTACGTGAAGCTCACCGACTTCGGCATCGCGCGCGCGGCGGATCGCTCGACGATGACGCGGCCCGACGCGATCAAGGGCAAGCTCAGCTACGTCGCGCCCGAGATGCTCAAGGGCGCGCCCGCGAGCGTGCGCACCGATCTCTTCGCGGTCGGCATCGTGCTCTGGGAGGCGCTCGCGGGGCGTCGTCTCTTCGAGGCGCCGAGCGACATGCAGGTCATGTTCATGGTGCACGAAGCGCGTGTGCCCGACCTGCGCACGATCCGCCCCGACATCCCCGAGGCGCTCGCGGCGGCGGTGCATCGCGCGCTCACGAAGGACGCATCGGGGCGCTTCGAGGGCGCGCACGAGATGGCGCGCGCGCTGGTCGACGTGCTGCGCGCGGCGCCCGAGCCCGTCGATGCGCGGACGATCGCGTCGATCGTCGAGTGGGCGCGTCCCGGGGCGCCGATCGCGAAGACCGCGACGGCGGGAGCGGGAACGACCGAGATCGAGCTCGAGGAGATCGAAGACGTCGAGTGAGCTCCTTCACTCGATGCGGGTCGGTGCGGGCGTACGCGGCGCGACGATCTCGACCCCGCGGATCGAGAGCTCGTTGACGACCTCGAGCGCGCCTGCGTCGTACGCCTCGCGCTCGGCCTCGCGGAACGCGCGCACGTCGTCGACCTCGCCGCGCAGCGTGGCGATGCCCTCGCTCGCGGTGACCTGCACGTTCATGCGATCGAGGAACGGGTTCCACTCGAGCCCGCTCTGCACCTCCGCGGCGAGCTCCCAGTCCTCGAGCGGCTCGACGTCCTCCTCGAGCGCGAGCTGATCGTCCACGTCGCGCACGCCGACGATCCGTGTCGCGACGTCGCGCGCAGCGCGCCGCAGGAAGCGCGAGGCGACGGTGCCGCGCAACGCCACGCGTCCTTCCTGCGCGCCGACCTCGATCTCGCTGTCGCTGGTCCACGCGCTCGACGCGAGGCGCTCGGTGACGCGCTGCTGGAGCTCGCTGCCCTCGACCGGATCGGTGTGCACCTGGAGCTGATCGCCGACGCGCCGCACGCCGACGACGTTCAGCGCGTCCTCCACCGCCGCGGTGCGAGCGTACGCGCTCGGCACGATCCCGCGCAGGGTCGCGAGCCCGGACGTGACGTCGATCGCGACGTTCGGCGCGCGGACCCGCGGATCGCTGGTGATCTCGTCGCGCACCGCGCTCGTGATGCGGGCGTCGTCGAGCGGTGTCGCGTCGCGGCGCAGGGTGTCGCGCGCCCACCACTGCACCTCCAGCGCGTGGGCATCGATCTCTCTCGCGCCGGAGACCTCGGCGATCTCGTGCACGACGTCGCGCTCGGCGACGCTGCCGACGACGCCCGAGAGCGCGACGGTGCCGTCGTCGACCATCACGTCGATGCGCGCGGGATCGACGCGCACGTCGCGCTGCAGGCGCGCGAGCACCGACGCGCGGATCTGCTCGTCGGTCGGGTCGCCCATCGGCTCGAGCTGGAGGTCGTTCTGGACCGCGCGCACGCCGCGCACCGAGCCCGCGATCTCCTCGGCGAGGCGCGCCTCGGTGAGGGTGCGGACGACGCTCCGCAGCGTGACGATCGCGTCGTGCACCTCGATCTCGATCGCGCGGTCCGCCATCGCGGGATCGAGGCGGATCGCGCGGCGCACGTCGTCTTCGAGCGACTCGTCCTCGCGAGGCGGGCCGCGGACCTCGATGCGCGAGACCACGTCGACGACGCCGCGCGTGGAGGCCGCGATCGCGCGGGCACGTCGTGCCGCGGGCAGGTGCGGCACCGTGCCGGTGAGGGTGGCCACGCCCTGGGCCATCGCGACCGCGACCGCGTTGGGGGGAAGCGCGTCGTCGCGCGCCAGACGTCGTCGCAGCGCCGCGCCGATGTCCTCGTCGTCGATCGAGCTGCGATCGTGCGCGGTCTCCTCGGTGCGGGTCGCGACGCCACGCGACGCGCTCGCGGGGGTGGCCGGTCGCGCGGTGGTCGCGCGAGGTCGCTGCACCGTCGTTCGCTGCGGCTCGCCGCCACACGCGAGGAGCGAGATGGCTCCGAGGCAGACGATCAGCGTGCGCGCACGGGAGCGCGTACGTCGTGAGGCTCGGGATCTCGGCATGGCTCGGTCCTCCTCGGCGAGAGGAGGACCAAGCAGGGGCGATGCCGATCAGCGCGCGATGCGATACCAGGCGCCGAGTGGATCTTCGTGGGTGCCGAAGAAGAGCAGCTCGCGGGCCGCGCGGTCGTAGCCCATCGCGAAGTCGCCGCTGGCGCCGTCGAAGATCATCCCGAGATACCGGGGCGTCGCGCCGCCCGGATCGGCGATGACGTGGATGTCGCCCGAGGTTCGGACGTACGCGTAGCGCGGCGTGGTGCCGGCATCCAGCTCGATGGCCAACGTGTTGTTCGTCGCGGTGCCGGTCGGGAAGCGCCAGACCAGCTCGGGTACCGCCGGGGAGTCGCCGAGATCACTGCGACGCACGCGCCACAGACCCCAGTACGACGCGCTCGTCTCGCCGGTCGCGCCGGCGAGGTAGAGCCAGGTCTCGTCGGCCGCGAGCCCGCGGATCTCGAACACGCTTCGATCGATGGTCCCCAGGCGCGCGGCGTTGCCGGGGGTCGTCGCCGACCACGCGAACACTGCGGCGGAACGTGTCGCGGCGCTGGAGGAGCGGCGATCCACGGTGAAGAGCTGGGTGCCGTCGGTCGCGAGCGTGGACGTGGGCGCTTCCCATGCGCCGGTGGTCTCCCAGAAGACGGGTGACCAACGCGCGGTGGCGTCGGCGAGACGGAACAGGCGGGCCGCCGTGCTGGCCCCCGTGCCGCCGTTCGCGAGCGTGAAGAGCTGTTCGCCGATGGTCACGGTGCCGCTGCCCATCGTGCGCCCGTCGACGTCCTCCCGAAGGATCGAGGCGCCGGGCACGCGAGGGCCCTCGATGATCCCTGCGGTGCCGAAGTGCGTGTAGAAGCGCGTCGGGGTGGTCACGAGCCAGCCGTCTCCCGCGATCCCGGTGAACGACCAGGGCGTCCCGTAGAGCGACGGGCGATCCACGCCGCTGTGGGTCGCCGGCTCGAGGCCCACGCCGCCGTAGTCGATGGGCTCGATCGAGAGCGAAGTGATCGAGGGGCCCGTCGTCACCGCGACGCAGAGCCGCGTCCCGACCGGCGCGAAGCGATAGAGCGCCGTCGTGCTCGCATCGGTCGAGCAAGGTCCGGTCGCGGTCGGTGCGTCGACGAGAGCGATCGCGCCACCGGCGTCGGCACGCAGGTGCGTGAGCTCCTCCGTCGTCTCGAACGAGTACCAGGTGACGTTCTCGCTCGGAGCGAAGCACGAAGGCGCGTCGTAGCGAGCCGCGTGCGTCGGCGTGATCGGGACGGTCGCGCCCGGCGTGATCGGGATCGCCGTCGCGCAGCTCGAGCCGGGCGCGGTCGGTGCGGGCAGCTCGCGGATCTCGACGCGTGCTCCGGTGAAGCCCGCGTTGAAGCTGCTGCGCCCGAGCCAGAGCGAGACCGGGCCCGCGGGCGCGCGCGCCGAGAAGCGTCGGCCGGTCGACGTCGGGATGGCGGCCTGGCAACCCGCGCGCACCGCGCCGGGCTCATCGGGACGGCAGCCACCCGCGACGACCTCGGCGTACGCGGTGCTCGCCGCCGGATGCACGAACACGTCGAGCACCGAGTCCTCGGCTTGCTTCTGGTACGTGAGCACGACGTCGTCCTGCACGATCGGGGCGCACGACATCGCCTGGTAGGCCGCGTTCGTGTTGCTGATGTCGGCAGACACGCCGCCCGACGCAGGCACCTCGAACACGTGCGGCGCGTCCGGCGCGCTCGGCGGCGTGTAGATCGCGCTCGACTGATCCCAGGGCTGGTCGCAGCTCTGACCCTCGACCGCGTCCGCGACCTCCTCGATGGCGACGCGGATGTCGGTGGCGCTGCCGGTTTCCGTGGAGACCCAGACGTAGTAGTCGCCCGCGGGCACGTCGAGGACCATGTCCCAGTTGTAATTGTCGGTCGCACAGCGCAGCCGCGCGGCGGCGGCGAGCGGGTCGCGCGGGTTGCACACGCCGTGGAAGACCTCGACGTTGGCGCCGTTCGAGCCGACGAACGTGCGGATGCGGAGCGCGCGCCCGTTGCCCGACGGATCTCCGGTCGCCGGGGTCGTCTTGCGCACGAGGATCACCGCGTCGGTCTCCGCGACGCCGTCGGCGTCGCAGTACGCGCTGCCGCTGTAGCGCGTGCGCTGGGCCCGCGTGACCACGAATCCGTTGAGGCCCGCGCCGTTTCCGGCGGGAAGCGGCGCCGCGAGCTCCATCAGCAGCGGCTCGTCGCAGGACGCACCGGTGGGCCGCGCGATCGAGAAGTCGAGCACGCCGTCAGCGAGGTACGCGTGATCGATCGAGACCGTCGAGCCACTGCGGTCGCGCAGCGCGCGCACGTCGAGGTGATGGGTGCGTCCCTGCACGAATGCGGTGCCCGGCAGGACCAGCACGGTGCCCCCCGCTTCCCAGACGCCGGTCAGCGTCGTGGTCGCGCCGCTGCTGTCGGTCTGCGTGACGTCGGCGAAGTCGGTGTCCATCGCCTCCGAGAACGCGAGGCGGACCTCCTGCATCGGGATCGGCACGTTCATCGCGCCCTCGACGGGCGTGCTGGCGACGACGTAGGGGATGAACGCGTCCGAGCCGGTCACGAAGTCGAGGTGACCGTCGTGGAGGTACGGCTCGGCGGCGACGGCGTTGCCCGCCGCGTCGCGCAGCGTGCCCAGATCGAGCGTGTGCGGCGCGGCGAGCGCGAGCGCACCGCGGACGTCGACGTGCGCCGTGCGCTGGTCGACCCACGTGATCGGGCGCGAGGTGACGGTGCCGCCCGCGTCGAGCGGCACGTTCGCGGCGCGGGTGTCCATCGCCTCGTCGAATTGGATCTCGATCACACCGCCGAGGTCGGTCGACGAGACGTCGACCTGGCCCTCGTTCGGGCTCGACGCCACGACCTGCGGCGCTTCGTCGTCGGCGCGCGTCGTGAAGTCGATCTCGGAATCACCGAGCATCACGGTGCCGTCGAGCGGCGTGCCTGCGCGATCACGGAAGCCCTCGAGCACCACGCGATACGCGGTCGCGTTCGCGAGGCCCTCGATCGCATAGGTCACTGCGTCGGCGCTCCACGACGGGCGCGACGCATCGATCGAGCCCGCGCCGCCCTCGAGCCGCACCGTTCCGGCGCCCTGGTCCATGGGCTCGCTGAACCGGATGCGGAGCGACGCGGTGCGGGCCGAGACGTCGTTCGCGCCTTCCGCAGGCGTCGTGCTCACCACGGTCGGCGACTCGTCGTCGATCGTGCTGAAACGAAGGACGAAGGGGCGCTCGAGCGCGTTGCCGGCGCGGTCCGCGAAGTCGTCGGAGAGCCGGATCTCGATCTCGGCCTCGGCCGGCCACGCCGCGGCAGGCGCGATCGTCAGCTCGTCGCCGTCGAGCTCGATCATCGCGTCGTCGACGTGGACGCCGTCGGCGCGCACCTGCATCGTGCCGCCCGCGCGCATCGCCTCGGAGAAGCGCACGACCACGGCGGTGCCGCGCGCGATGTCGGTGGCGCCCTCGACCGGCATGGTGCCGATCACGCGCGGCGCCTCGAGGTCGGGCGGCGCGCCGCCGTCGCTTCCGGAATCGATCGGCAGCGGGCCGCCATCGGCGGGCGCGGCGCCGTCGTCGTCGCCGCAGCCCGCGAGCGTGAGGAGGACCGAGACGAGGGCGCACGTCGCGCGTGCGGTCGCGGAACGGAGCAGGGTGTGATGGGACATCGAAGTCATTCCTCAGCGCACCTCGACGAACGTGCCGTCGGTGCTCGTCTCGGTCTCGAACATGAAGAGCGCGGGGATCGCGGGGTCGATCGCGAGGCCGTGATCGCTGCTCCGTCCGCGGAGGATCACCGGCCCGGCGTAGATCGGCGTGGGGCTCGACGCGTCCCACACGGCGTAGATGCCGCCCTGCGTCGACGTCGTGCGGAAGTAGAGGACGTCGCGCGTCTCGTCGTAGGCCATCGAGCCGTTCGACGAGCTGAACGAGAGACCGGCGGCGAGCGCGATGGGCTGCGGCGGTGCGCTCAGGTTCGCGCGCGGGATGCGGTACACCGTCCGGCCCGCGTCGCCGTTGCCGATGACGAAGACCCAGCTCGCGTTCGCGGCGATGGCGACGACGTCGCGGATCGCAGCGTTCTCACCGGGGCGCAGCACGGCCTCCGAGGTGGTCGTCGAGGCCGTGTAGAAGATGGTGGGAACCGTCGTCGTGCCGGCGCTCGCGAGGATGAAGCGGTTCTCGCCGGAGATGAGCGCCATCGCGCGGATCACCGCGGTCGTGTAGAGCGAACCGGTGTCCCACGGGGTGCCGGCGGCGGTCACGCCACCGCCCGTGTCCACGAGACGGAAGAGACGCCCCGGGCGATTGGTCTCCTCGACCGAGAAGACGGTCTCGCCGACCGATACGCCCGCGTTGCCGATCGCGAAGCGATCGACGGGGACACGGCTCGCGTTGTCCATGCCGACGCGCGGGGCGGCGATCAGCGCCGCAGAGGTCGTGCCCGGGTTGATCCCGAGGTAGAGCTGGCTCGGCGTCACCGAGAGCCATGCCTCGCTCGTGATCGAGATTCCGACGCCTGCGTCGTCGACCGGGCGATTGATCGCGAGATCGGTCGCGTTCCCGGTGAGGCCGCGCCAGTCCAGGCTCTGCACCGAGAGCGCGCTGATCGCGCTCCCGGAGGGCACCGCGATGCACACGTCCGTGCCGACCGGCGCGCGGCGGGGCAGCGGGACGCCCGTGAGGTCCGTGGGGCACACGAGCGTGTCGCCGCTCGTCGGGTCGACCACCGCGACGGGCGCGACGCCGGTCGCGCCGACCAGGCTGACCTCGTGCGTGCTCGTGAAGCGGTACCAGGTCACCGGACCGCTCGAGATGCAGCTCGGCGGGAAGTAGCGCGTCGTCGCGGCGGGCGTGACCGGCGTCGTCATCCCGGGCGTCAGCCGGATCGCGGTGCCGCACGTCTCGCCGGGCTGGGGCTCGACCTCGCGGACGACGATGTCGGCGCGCGGGATCGCGGCATCGGGGTTCGCCGAGGCGACCCAGATCCACGTGGGGCCGGCGGGCACGTCGAGCTGGAAGCTGCGCGGCGACGTCGTGCGCGACGTGCACTGGAGCACGCCGCTCGCCGAGCCTCCCGCGCACTCCGAGCGCGCTTCGACGTACACGCCGTGGCGATCGAGGAGCGTGTCCATCGGGAAGGGCTCGATCGACACGTCGAGGAACGAGGTCGCGCTCTCCTTGTCGGCGCGGATGACCACGTCGGGCCCGTGCGTCGTCGTGCAGGTGATCGCGCCGTCACCGCGCGTCGACGTGCCGTAGTCGGACGAAGTGCCGGCGTTGTGCTCGATGTGCCAGCGGTCCGCGCCGTCGTCCGTCGTGTGGTTGGGCGACGCTGCGGTGTACGGCGCGCTGCACGACTCGCCCTGCGGCACCGCGTCGACCTCTTCGACGCGGATCGTCGCGCCCACGAAGGTGCCCGAGCAGCTCGAGCCCGAGCACGAGTACGCGGTCTCGTTCGAGACCCAGAGGTAGTAAGTGCCCGCGGGCCCGTCGAGGTACTGCTCCCACTGCAGGCTCGCTGCGAGGCAGGCGAGCCGCGTGGGCGTGGTGCCGCCCGGCGCCGCGGGATCGCACCCGCCCGAGAGCACTTCGAGCTGCACGCCGTTGAACTCGTCGGCGCTCGTCGCGGTGATCCGGAGCGCGCGGCCTCCGCTCGCGACGTCGGGAGTCGTCTTCACGATCTCGATGACGCCGTCGAGCACGGGGGTGTTGACGCGACACGAGGGGTGACCGTTCGCGGTGCGGAACGCACCGCCCTCGAGCGTCCACACGAGCGCGTCGCCGTCACGGCTCGCCTCGGCGCTCGTCAGCGGGTCTGCGCAGTCCTCTCCGGTCGGCGCGCCGGTGCGGAAGTCGAGCTTCGTGTCGACGAGGTACGGATGCGAGGGCGGAATCGCGTTGCCGCTGAGATCCGTGCTCGCGCCGAAATGGACCTCGTACGCGGTGCTGGGCACGAGCGGCGCGTCGAGGGTCATCGTCGCGCGGGTTCCGGCGGCGTTCCACGTCGCGGTGAGCTCGCGGACGTCCGTGCCTCCCCGCAGGTCGAACCGAGTGAGCGTCGTGTCCATCGCCTCCGAGAAGAGGACGTCGACGGTCGCGGTGCGCGGGGAGACGACGCCGCCCTCGACCGGCGTCGTGAACACGACGAAGGGCAGCGCCTCGTCAGCCGCGCTCGTCGTGAACGCGAGCACGCCGTCCGCGAGGCCCACGGCGCCGTCGAGCGCGTTGCCAGCGCGATCGCGCAGCGCGCGCAGGTCGAGCCGGTGCGTCGCGTCGATCGTCAGACGCCCGCTCACCGCGAAGGTCAGCGTCGTGCCGTCGGCGCTCCAGTTGCCGGTCAGCGTCTGCGTGGCGGTGCCGTCGTCGAGCATCGCGGTGCGCGCCGACGTGTCCATCGGCTCACTGAGCTGCAGTGTGATCGTGCGCAGGAGGGCGATGTCGACGTCGCCCTGCTGGTGCGTGGGGTTCGAGTCGACGAGCGTGGGCGCGATCTCGTCCGCCGCCGTCGTGAAGTCGATCGCTCCGTCGGCGAGCACCGGCGCGCCGTCGAGCGCGTTGCCGGTCACGTCCTCGAAGCCCTCGAGCTGCACGCGGTAGGCGGCGTCCTGATCGAGGCCGGCGATCGCGACGCTCAGCTCGCTCGGGCTCGCCCACGTGCGCGCGCCGATCGCGCCCGCTCCACCTGCGATCCGCAGCACGCCGAGGTGCGGGTTCATCGGCTCGCTGAAGCGGATCGTGATCGCGGCGAGCGTGGGATCGATCCCGGTCGCGCCCTCGGCGGGCGCCGTCTCGAGGACCGAAGGCGCGGCCGCGTCGGTGGTCTCGAAGACGAACGCGTAGGGCTCGGCGAGCGCGTTGCCCGCGACGTCGCGGAAACCCTCGGCGCGGATCGCGACCTGCGAGCCGCTCGGCCACGACGTGGCGGGCGCGACGCGTACGACGTCGCTCGCGTCATCCCAGGCGGGCGCGGCCAGCGCGATCACGACGTCGCCGACCGCCGCGGTGATGGTGCCCGCGGTCTCGTCCATCGGCTCGCTGAAACGGAGCTCGACTTCGGCGCCCACGGCGACCAGCGTCTCGCCATTGCGCGGGCGGGTGGAGGTGACGCGAGGCGCCTCGCGCTCCGGTCCCGCGTCGCTGCCCGCGTCGATCGTCGGGCTGGCGTCCACCTCGGACGGCCCCGCGTCGTCGCGCGGGATGGTCGTGTCGTCGTCTCCGCACGCGCTCGCCATCAAGGCGCACGTCGCCGCGAGCGTCGCGAGCGCGCGACGCCGAGCCCACACCGGGTTCCTCATGCTCACTCCACCGGCGCGCTGCGCGCGCACCGAGCCATCGTCTGCAGCGGTGGATGTCGATCCCGCCTTCGGCTCAGGCACGTCGCAGATCGGCTCGTGCGGTCGTGAGTGTCCGCACGTAAGTCGTGACGGAGCACGGATGCACACCGGAGTGCGACGACCGACGCGCGCGTGCGCTCGTGTGCATGACGGAACGCGAGCGCGCCGCCGGCGCGAGGCCGACGGCGCGCGTGCGTCGATCGAACGCCGTGATCAGCCGAAGATCGGCGGCTCGATCGTGGGCGGCACGAGGAAGTAGACGGTGCGCGAGTCGAGGATCGACCCGTCGCCACGCACCGTGACGCGCGCGCGGAACACGAGCGGACGGTCGCGGGCCTCGATGCGATCGTTGTCGCGCGCGACGACGTCCCAGCACACCGGGGTTCCGGGCATGAGCGAAGGATACGAGTCGCGGAACCCGTCGCCGTCGGTGTCGGCGGTCGAGTCGACGATCGTGCAGCCGCCGCCGCCGCTCGCGTTCACTTCGATGCGATCGACGAACTGAAGCGCGTCTCCGTCGTCTCCGTCGACCTCCGCCGACTCGATCGCCACGAAGATCGGGCGATTGCGGGCGATGTTCCGGATCGCGTCACTGACCGCGGCGGTGACCGCGGCCTCGCTGCCCTGCACGTAGAGCGGGGCGCCCGAGGCATCGAGTGAGTTCGACGCGCGCGCGATCGCCTCGAGGTGCATGCGGGGCGATGCGCTCGCATCCGCGTCGACACCGACGAAGAGGATCTCCTCGGCGCGAAGGCGCGTGCCCGCCGCGACCGCGGTGTTGACCGGACAGCTGCCGCACTGGTTGGTCTCGTCGGTGATCGTGACGAGCATGCGGACCGCATCGCGGCGGAACGCGGGGCAGCCGATGCCGCCGGGCGTGCACTCCGCGCCGCTGCACGCGGTGGGATCGGCCACGCACGCGACGCTCTCGAAGAGCGACTCGTCGGCGCCGCCGCCGTTCGCCGACGTCGGGATGCGCATGCGCGTCATCGCGGGGTCGGGCTGGAGCTGCAGCAGGTTGCGGTAGCTCGACGGGTTGCCCGAGTAGACGCCGACGCCGGTCCAGATGTCGGCGATGCAGCCGGTGATCTCGGGATCCTCGATGCAGCGTCCGGCGGCGCTGCACACGTAGGGCGCGGCGCAGCCGATGTCGCCCGCGCACGACGCGCCCGACTCCGCGCACGTGAGCTCGTCGATGATGGTCTCGACGGCGCCGCGCATCGACGCGATCTCGGTGCTCATCGAGCCCGTCGTGTCGAACTGGAAGTAGACGTCGGCGTACTGGATGTTCGTGCGGAAGAGCAGCGTGTCGCGCGCCGGCTCCGCCGCCTCCTGGTAGGGCATCACGAACACGAAGTCGCCGCGGGTGCGCGGGCTCTCCGCGATGTTGTTGGGATCCGTGCCCGCGCCGACCTCGATCAGGTCCGAAACGCCGTCACCGTCGCTGTCGGGCTCGAGACGATCGGTGCCCTCTTCGAGCTCGATGCCGTCGGGGAGGCCGTCGTTGTCGGCGTCGCGATCGCGGAAGTCGGCGATGCCGTCCTCGTCGGTGTCGATCGGCACGGTGCGCACGTCGGCATCGCCCGCCTCGTCGGCGTCGACGACTCCGTCGTCGTCCGCGTCGAGATCCCACCAGTCGGGCGTGCCGTCTCCGTCGGAGTCGAAGCCGAACTCGTGTCCGTCGAGGATCGCGTCGCCGTCGGCGTCGACGTCGCGGAAGTCGGGCGCGCCGTCGTCGTCGTGATCGGCAGGGAAGTCGGTGCGGTCGCCGAGCTCGCGCTCGTCGGTCACGCCGTCGTTGTCGTCGTCGAGATCGGCGGCGTCGTGCGTGCCGTCCTCGTCGAAGTCCTCCGTGCCCTCGCGCGCGTCGGGGATGCCGTTGTCGTCACTGTCGAGGTCGCGGAAGTCCGCGATGCCGTCGCCGTCGGAGTCGCGCGGGCCGGTCGTGAGCACGCCGTCTCCCGCCTCGAGCGAGTCGGGTAGGCCGTCGTTGTCGCTGTCGGCGTCCTCGAAGTCCGGCGTGCCGTCACCGTCGGTGTCGACGCGCAGGAGGGCTTGTTCGTCGGCGTCGGCGATCGTGTCGCCGTCGGTGTCGCGGCTGAAGTCGGTGCCGCCGTCGTCGCTCGCGGGAGGAGCGCCGTCGTCACACGCGACGAAAGGGAGCGCCAGCGCGCACACCAGCGCGAGGCGGAGAAGGAGCGAGAGCGTTCTCATCGGAGACCTCGAGCAGCTCGGGAAGAAGCGAGGGATCAGGGATCGGCGAGGTACGCGACGATCGAGTAGGGACCGACCGCGCCGCGCGAGGACTCGACGACGACGTAGTAGGTGCCGGCGTCGAGCGTGCGGTTGAGCAGCGCGGACGGGCCGCTGGTGCAGGCGAGATCGCTCGAGGGCGTCGCGCAGTCGCTGCGCAGGCCGATCGTGAGCACCTCGGAGCTGCCGTCGGTGCGGCGCGCGACGAGGGTCACGTTGCGGCGCTCGGTGAGCACGAGGCGGTGGATCGCGTCGGGGCTCCCCTCGGCCGCGCATCCGAGCACGTCGTCGGCTGCCGCGAGGAGATCGGCGGTCGCGGGCACTCCGTCGACGAGCTCGGTCGCGCCCGCGCAGGTGTCGTTCGCCGGCGGGAACGTCGGGGGCTCGAGCCGCGCGCTCGCGACGATCGAGCCGCTCGCGAGCGCGGTCGACACCGTCACGTGGTAGGTGCCGGCGGGCACGCGCAGGAGGCGCTGCTCGATGCGCGGCGTGCCGTTCGCGCAGCTCGTCTCGGTGGTGAGATCACCGCAGTCGCTCGCGACCGAGACGTAGTGGATGCCGCCGACCTCGGTGGTGAGGACGACGTCGCGGAGCTCGGTCGTGGTGAACGAGAAGCTCGCGTCGCGCGACGACGTGGTGTTGCCGCCGCAGGTCGTGCCGTAGTCGATCTCGACCGAGCTCAGCGGCACCGAGACCATCGCGTTCGTGATGTCGATCTCGGAGCTGCACGCGTCGCCGGGGTTGCGCATCGCGGCCGGCTGGATGTCGGCGACGAGCCGCCACGTCGTCGCGGCCGTCGACGAGCTCTCGAGCAGCACGTAGTAGACGCCGGGCGCGACCGAGCGGCGGAAGATCTCGGCGCTCGCGCGCTGCACGCACGCGACGGCGGTCGAGGGGCTGGTGCAGTCGCGGACCAGCGAGAGATACGTCGTCGTGCTCGACGTCGCGGTCGTGCTCGCGGTGAGGCGCACGTCGCTCGGCTCGGTGATCACGAGGCGGTACGCGACGTCCTTCGCCGTGCCGGTCGCGCGGCACGAGAGCGTGTAGTCGTGGTTCACGTCGGCGAAGAAGCCGGTGAACGTGCCGCCCGCCGAGATGTCGACGGTCGCGTCGTTGCACACGTCGACGCGCTGGATCGGCGTCGCCGTCATCTGCGCGAGGGTCAGCGAGAACGTCGAGCCGGTGCTGGTGCGCACGATGACCGCGTAGTCGCCCGGCGCGAGATCGCGCGCGAGCACCTCGTTGTCGCGGCAGTACGCGTCGGGGCCGGCCGTGCACGAGGCCCAGGGACGGATCGCGACCGAGCCCGCGCCGCTCTCCACGCTCAGCGTGAGCTGCACGTCGGCGCGCTGTTCGAGGTGGATGCGGAAGACGGTGTCCACACCGGTCGGACGGCAGCCGAGCGCGTAGTCGTTCGCCGCTCCGCGCGTCGTACGCACGTAGGTGCCGGGCCCCGGCAGCGTCTCGGCGGTCGCGCAGGTGTCGTTCGCCGCGCCGCAGGTCGGATCGCGATAGTCGCTGAGGCCGTCGCAGTCGTCGTCGTACGCGTTGCCGCAGACCTCCGTACCGCCGGGCGAGATCGCCGCGCCGACCACCGGATCGTCGTTGCAGTCCTCACCACCGCAGCGCTCGTCGGCGAACCCGTCGCCGTCGAGATCGCGCGGCACGAACGCGCAGCCCGTCGCGGGATCGCAGGTGCCGACGGTGCACGGATCGCCGTCGTTGCACGTCAGGCGCAGGCCCGGGCGGCACCCGAGGCCGGGCACGCACGCCTCGGCGCCGTTGCAGAGATCCTCGTCGGCGCACATCTCGTCGCGTCCGACGAACTCGCAACGGTTCTCCTCTTCGTTGCAGCTGTCGACGGTGCACTCGATGTCGTCGTCGCAGGGGGCCTCGTGCTGGATGCACGTGCCTTCCATGCAGACCTCGACGCCGTTGCAGAAGCAGCCGTCGTCGCACTCGCTGGTCGAGCTGCACGACGCACCCACGGTCGAGTCGGGCGTGCACTCGCGCGGGCCGGCGTCGGGCGCGACCTGCGCGTCGCGATCGCCGCCGTCGAGCATCGCGGCGTCGGACCGCATGGGGTCGGGCCGGCCGTCGCCGATGGTGCAGCCCGCGACGAGCGCGGAGGCGAGCGCCATCAGCGTGACGAGCGGTCGGAGGGAGCGTGCGTGCATCTCGAGGTCTCCAGGAGCGCGTGCGAGGGTGCGATCAGTCGAGGCGGACCCAGCGATCCGGGTTCGGGTTCGTGTCGTTGAGCCAGAGCGAGGGACCACGCGGGTCGTACGCGAGGCCGCCGTTCTGCGCGCTGCCGGGCGCACGCCAGAGCGGGCCGACCCAGCGCGGCGTCTCGGCGTCGGGGTCGACGACGACCATCACGTTGCTGCCGTTCGCGCCGTCGTTGCTCGTGCGGAAGTAGACGATCCCGGCGTTCGTCGTGCTGTCGACCGAGATGTCGCCGCTGTCGTCGGACAGCGAGCCCGTCCAGAGCGCGACGGGCGTCTGCGTCGCCTCGCTGAGCTGATCGCGGCGGAGTCGGAAGATCGACTCGTGCCAGACCGAGGTGCCGGTGCTGCTCGGCGGCACCGGCGGGATCCATCCGCCCGCGACGCGCCCGTGCACGTAGAGGTGGGTCGCGTCGGCGGCGATGCCGTTGATGTCCACGATGGTCGCGTTGCGACCGATCTCCACCGGCGCGCCGCCACCGGCGGGAATCGCGTAGAAGATCGTCGGATCGCAGCAGCCCTCGCTGAACATCGGGTTCTGCGTCGACGTGCGCTGCGTGGTCGCGACGATGAACTGGGTCCCGTCCCACGTGATCGCGTCGAACGCGCGCGGCGGGTACGAGAACCCTTCCGGCAGCACGTCGAGGGGCTGCGGCGTCGCGAGGAACGCCCCGGTCCCGTCGGTCACGCGGAGCACGCGGGGGCTCGTCGCGTCGACGCTGGTCGTGACGATGTAGAGCCCCTCGGGACGCGCGACCGCGCCGCCGCCGTCACTGGTGGCGCCGGTGAGCGTCGTCTCCGACACGAGGCCGCCCGACGTCGAGACGCGGTGGATGCGGCCGAGCGTGGCGCCGCGGAAGACGTCGTCGTCGAGCACCGACATCCAGCTGCTGCCGGACACCGACACACCGGACGGCGTCTCGAGCGGGTACGCGGTCTCGAGCCCGCGCACGCCGTCGTACGGGATCTCCTCGACGGTGATCTGCGTGACGCCCGCGCTCGACGAGAGCGCGACGCAGACGTCGCGGCCGACTTCGCCGAACACCGGCAGGCCCGGCGTACCGACCGACGTGTCGTCCTGCGCCGAGCAGCGCAGCACCTGCCCGCTCGGCGCGTCCACGACCGCGCCCGACGTCGAGCCGTTCGTGCGCACGACGGCGAGGCCCTGCGTCGGCGTGAACCGGAACCACGTCACGCCGCCGGTCGCGAGGCACGCCGGGACGTGCGCACGCCACGGGCGGTTCGCGCTCACGACGTTCGTGATCCCCGCGGTCAGCGGGATCGCGTTCGCGCACGTGTCGCCCTGCTGCGGCTCGAACTCGGTGATCTCGATCGTCGCGGGCAGGATCGCGGGCACCGGCGGCGTGCCGGAGCTGGCGCTGGCCCACGAGCCGGCCGGCAGCGGCGAGGAGCGGCGCTCGGCGTACCACGTCGAGATCGGACCTGCGGGGCCGTCGAGCGTGACCTCGGTGTTGACCGCGCTCGCCGAGAACGGGAGGCACGCGAGCTCGGTGCGAGCCGCGTCGCCGGGATCGCACGCGCCGCGCACGATCTCGAACGCGCCGTGGCGGGCCGACGCCGACGCCATCGTCACGCGTACGGTCACGAGGCTGGTGGCGGTGAGCTTGTCGTACGTGACCACCGCGTCGTGTCCGACCGAGGCGCCTTCGGGCATGCACGAGAACGTCGCGTCGGGATCGGCGTGCGTGATGCCGCGATCGAGCGCGCGCGGGAACCCGCCCGGGAGCTCCCAGCGGTGCGGATGGCCCGGCATCGTCGGCGCGGTGTAGATGGGGCTCGGCGAGCTCGTCGTGAGCGGCGCCTCGCAGCTCTCCCCCTCGCGGACACCGGGCACCTCTTCGACGACGATCGTCGCACCGTTGAACGTCGACGAGCCGTCGCGCGAGACCCACACGAAGTAGTCGCCGGGACCGACGTCGAGCCACTGCTCCCAGTCGTTGCGCTCGACGAGGCATCGGAGGCGCGAGGCCTCGACCTCGGCCGCGCCGGTGCGGCAGTCGTTCGCGGCGATCTCGACGTCGAAGCGGTTCGAGCTCGCGGTGCCCGCGCCATCGACGAAGACGCGCAGCGCGGTCCCACCGTCGCGCGCGGCGGCCGTCGTCTTGCGGTAGCGCACGAGCACGTCGGGTCCGTGGCCGTCGGGATCGCACGACGCGCTGCCATCACCCGACGTCACCGCGCCCGAGGCGACCACCCACTCGACGCGACCCGGCGCGGACGTCGCCGCCTGCGCCTCGGTGAGCGCATCACCGCAGCGCTCGCCGTTGGGCGCGCGGAAGGTGAACTCCGCGATGCCGTTGCCGAGGTACGCGTGCGTCGCATCGACGCTGGTGCCACCGGCGTCGCGGAATCCGCGGAGGTCGAGCGCGTAGCTCCGACCCGCCTGGAGCATCGGCGCCGAGAACGTCAGGACCGTGTTGCCCGACGACCACGTGCCGCCGACGGTCACGGTGCGGCCATCGCCCTCGAGCGGCGCGCTCCCGGTCGACGGATCCATCGCCTCGCTGAACACGACGACGATCTCGAGGGTCGCGTCGGTCGCGGTCGCGCCCTCTTCGGGCGACGTGAACGCGACGAAGGGCACGAAGAGATCGCTCCCGGTCGTGAAGTCGAGCGCACTGTCGACGAGGTAGGTCGCGGCATCGAGCGCGTTGCCCGCGAGGTCGGTGAGCCCGGTGAGCGTGATGTGATGCGCGGCGGCGGACTGGAGGAGGCCCGCGACCTCGAGGCGCACGCGCCGGCCGCCGCGATCCCACTCGGGCGCGAGCTCGGTGGTCGCACCGCCCACGACGAGCGCGAACGTGCCCGAGCTCGTATCCATGGGCTCGCTGAACGTGATCGCGACCGTCGACACGAGGCCGACGTCGACGTCGAGCTGCGCTTCGCGCGGCGTGCTCTCGACCACGACGGGGGCGGTCACGTCGGCGCCCGTGGTGAAGTCGAGGCGTCCGTCGGTGCCGAGCGCGCTCGCGTCGAGCGCGTTGCCCGCGACGTCCGCGAAGCCCTCGAGCACGAGCTCGTAGCTCGACTCCGCGAGCAGGCCCGACACGGTCCAGCGCGCGACGCGATCGGTCCACGTCGCGTCGCCGAGCACCGGCGCGCCCGGGCCCTCGAGGCGCGCGCGCGCGGACGCGACGCGCACCGGCTCGCTCACCTCGACCTCGATGGTCGCGAGCGCCGTGTCGACGCCGGTCGCACCCTCCGCCGGCGTGGTGCGCACGATCGTCGGCGCGACCGCGTCGTCGGTCGTGAACTCGAACGTGTACGACGGCGCGAGCGAGTTCCCCGACGCGTCGCGGAACGTGCTGCCGACGGTCACCGTGATCGTCACGCCTGCGGGCAGCGGCTCGACCGGGGCGACCTCGACGCGCGTGCGATCGTCGCTCCACGTCGCGTCGCCGAGCTCGATGGCGCCTTCGTCGGTCGCCGCGGCGATCGTGCCCGCGGTGACGTCCATCGGCTCCGAGAACGCGACGCGGATCGCGGTGTCGGTCGCGACCAGCGACGACCCGTCGCTCGGGGTCGTCGCGATCACGGTCGGCGGCGTGGTGTCGCCCGCGTCGGTGTCGACGTTCGACGCGTCCCGTTCGATCGGACCCGCGTCGGGGAGGACCGTGCCGTCGTCGTCACCGCAGCCGGGCAGCGCCAGCGCGAGCAGCACGAAGAGGAAGGAGATGCGCGAGGTGAGCTTGTTCATCGATGCGTCTCCCACTCTCAGTCCAGGCGAACGATGCGGCCGGTGCTCACGGTCTCGGTCTCGAATAGGAAGATCGACGCGTCCGCGGGGTCGTAGGCCATCGCGAAGTCGCCGGTGTCTCCGAGCGGACTGATCGCGCCGACGTAGACCGGCGTCGCACCGCCGGGATCCATCACCGCGTGCACCTCGCCCGTGTTCGCGCGCGCATACAGGTACGAAGCGGACGTCGTCGAATCGACGAACATCGGGACGCGCGCGACGTACGAGACGCTGCCGCTCGAGCTGACCGTGTGGATGGGCAGCGCAGCGATGAGCTCCGGCGTCGCGGTGCCGAGCTCGCTCCGGCGCACCCGGAAGATGCCGCGGAGGGTCGTCGTCGCATCGACCTCCCACGCGCCGGCGAAGAAGAACCACGTCGCATCGGCGGCGAGGCCGAGCGTGTCGCGCGCGCCCGAGCCGAGCGCACCGACCGGCGTCGCCGCGCCGGGCGCGGCGGGATCGAAGCGGCGGATCTGCACCGGCACGCTCGCGGCGTAGTCGTTGGCGACGAAGAACGACGTGCCGTCGTACGTCATCGAGTCGTACGCGTCGGCCGGCCACGACGTGCCGGTGTCCCACGCCGTCGCGCCGCTCGCGCCGCTCGCGTTCACGAGCCGGAAGAGGCGCGACGTCGTCCCCGAGGATGCGCTGTCGTCGAGCGACCAGACGGCCTCACCGATGGCGACGCCCGCGCTGCCGATCTGCGACGACGTGAACGTGTGCTGGCCGAAGACCTGTCCGCCGGTGCGCGCGCCGTGGAGGAGCGAGCTCGCGAGCGACATGTAGAGGGTGGTCGGCGTGACGACCATCCAGTTCTCGGAGGTGATGGTGATCGGGTTCCCGTTCGACCCCGTCGGGCGCTCGAACGGAATCTCGGTGGGCACACCCATCACGCCGGTGTACGGCGCCTGCGCGACATCGAGCCGGGTGATGCCTGCCTCGTTCCGCACCGCGATGCACACGTCGCGACCCGGTGCGCCGAGCACGGTCATCGGGACGGGCGCGGCCGTGAGGCCGCAGTGCACCTCGCGGCCCGCGTTCGCGTCGAACACCGCGATCGCGCCGGTCTCGCCGGGCGTCGCCGCGTTCGCGCGGACCACCGTCGCCGCGGCGGTCGACGTGAGGCGGTACCACGTGACGCCGTCGTCGAGCGTCTCGTCACCGTCCAGGTCGCCGCGCATGCAGCTCGGCGCATCGCTGCGCGCGGCCGCGCTCGGCGCGATGTCGAAGCTCCCGCTCGCGCCGAGCGCGATCGCGTTCGCGCACGACGAGCCCGGCACGTCCGGGATCTCCTGCACCCGGATCCGCGCGCCGAGCTGGCCGGAGCGCTGCAGATCGTTCGCCACCCACAGGTACATCGGCCCTGCCGGCGCGCGGAACGTGAAGCGCCGCGGGAAGATCGTGACCGGCGCCGACGAGTCGGGCCTCATCCCGCACTCCGTCACGTAGGTGGTCCCGGTCGCGTCGCGCGCGTCGCACGTCGAGCGCATCTCCACGTGCATCGTGTCGGTGATGCCCGCGCCGAGCGGCTCGACGACGACCGAGACGAGCGAGTCCGCGCTCGCCTTCTGGTACTCGACCACGTAGTCGACGCCCTGCGCCTGCTCCTCGTCACACGACACCGCGCCGGTGCCGGGCCACGCGTCGTCCATGTCGGCGCCGTGGAAGTGCTCGCCGGTGATCTCCCAGACGTGCTCGCCACCGGCCGTCGCGGGGGGCGTGTAGCTGGGCTCGGTCGCGCTCGCGCGAAGCGGGTTGGCGCAGCTCTCGCCGGCCGGCACCGCCTCGACCTCTTCGATCCGCACGGTGATCGGTTGCTGCGTCGAGCTGTTCGTCGTCGCGACCCACACGTAGTAGTCGCCCGCGCCGACATCGAGGTACTGGTCCCAGCGATAACGATCCCACTGGCACGTGAGGCGCGCGTCGGGTCCGCCCGGAGACGCCTGACTGCACGCGTCGCGATAGACCGCGAGCGTCACTCGGCTGCCGACCGCGCTCTCCGCGGACACGCGCAGGTAGCGACCGCCGGACGAGCCGGCGCCCGTCGTCTTGCGATAGACGAGCACCGCATCGGGCGAGTAGCTGGTGCTGTCGGCGCCCGCGTACTGACACGCACGACTGTTGTCGATCGTGCGCATCGTCGTCTCGCCGATCACCCACTCGTGACCGCCGGTCGGCAGCGTGCTCGTCGCCTCGGTGACGCGGAGCTCGTCGCGACACATCTCGCCGCGGGGCGCGCGGGTCTGGAAGTCGAGCACGCCGTTGCCGAGGTACGGCGCGTCGGGATCGACGGGATCGCCGTTCAGATCGACGAACGCGCGGAGGTCGACCGCGTACGCGCGGCCCGCGCGCATGCGGCTCGACACGTCGACGTACGCGCGCGTGCCCGCGAGGTTCCACGTCACGTTCGCGTCGAACGCGTCCTCGCCGTCGTCGACGCGCACCGTCGCGACCGTCTCCTGATCCATCGCGCGGTCGAACGCGATCTCGATGCGCGCGAGCTGGAAGTCCGCGCTCGTCGAGCCTTCGTTGGGATACGAGAACACGACGATCGGCACGGTCGCGTCCGCGCCGGTGTCGAAGTCGAGCGCTCCGTCGCCGAGGTACGTCGTCGTGTCGAGCGCGTTGCCCGCGACGTCGACGAAGCCCGCGAGCACGACCGAGTGCGGCGCGTCGGGATAGAGCCGGCCCGCGACCGGCATCGTCAGGCGGCGACCGCCGTCCGACCACGTGCCGGCGAGCACCGTCTCGAGCCCACCCGCGTGCAGCGTCGCGGTGCCGGCGCTCGTGCTCATCGGCTCGTCGAACACGATCACGATCGACGGCGTGCCGCGCAGCGCGACGTTGACCTGGCCCTCGCTCGGCACCGAGTCCGTCACCTGCGGCGCGTCGTCGTCGCCGCCCGTCGTGATCTCGATCGCGCCCTCGTCGAGGTAGACCGACGCGTCGAGCGCGTTGCCCGCGGCGTCGGTGAAGCCGGTCGGCGTGATGCGATACGTCGTGCCGTACGCGAGACCCGAGATCGGCGCGCGCAGCGTGCGCCCGTCGATCCAGTCGGGCGTGCCGATCGTCCCCGCGCCGCCGCTGAGCGCCAGCGTGCCGACGCTGTTGTCCATCTGCTCGTCGAACACGATCGTGATCGCTTCGAGGCGCGCGCTCAGATCGGTCGCGCCCTGCGCGGGATCGCTCGACGCGACGACCGGCGGATCGGTGTCGCCGAGCCCGAAGACCAGCACATAGGGGAGGGCGAGCGTGTTGCCCGCCAGGTCGGCGAAGTCGTCGTCGAGCGTCACCGTGACGCGCGCTTCGCTCGGCAGCGCCGCGCGCGGCGTGATCGTCAGCGTCGTGCCCTCGTCGCTCCACGCGAGGTCGACCTCACGGGTCTCGGTGCCGGCGCGCACCGACACCGTGCCGGCGCTCTCGTCCATCTCCTCCGAGAACGTCACGGTGATCGTCGCGTCGGGCGCGACCCCCGTCGCGCCCTGCTCGGGCGACGTCTCGGTTACCTGCGGCCGCACCGTGTCCGGCGTGAACGCGTCGACCGGTGGCGTCCCCGAGTCGTTCGGGGTGGGACCGGAGTCGGGCACGAGGACCGGACCTCCGTTGCCGTCGCACCCGGCGCTGATCGCGCCGAGACACGTCGTGAGAGCGAGCGCGAGGGAGATGCGGCTGCGCATGAGTCGGAATTCGCCTCCGTCCTCACTCGTGCACGCGGCCGTCACGATCGGCTCACGGCCGCACACGAGCTCGTCGATTTGTGCTCGACGGGCGCTCGATCATTCGGGACGGACTTCGAACCCGAGCGTGATCGAGAGCTGTCCGTCGCCGATGCGGGCCACGGTTTCGCCCGAGGATCCCAGCGTTCCGTAGAGCGGTAGCGTGATCCACGCGAGCTCGATCCCCACGTGCAGGTACGCCGATGCGACGATGTGCAGCGAGATGTGGGTCGCGGTGACGACCCCGAGCAGCGGCCCGCTCTGCTCCGCACCACCGATGCCGCGCTCGCCCTCGCCGACCATCCAGCCGTAGCCTGCGCGTCCGCCGAGGCCGAAGTCCGCGTGGTGCAGACCGAAGGGCACGCGCAGCGCGAGGAGCGCGTTCGTCCACGCGACGGTCATGCGGACGAGCCCGCTCTCGCCGACCGTCACCGAGCCCTGCTCGCCGCGCACGTCGACGCTCATCGCGAGCGGCGCGTAGAGCTCGAGATCGACCCCGAGCCCACCGCCGCCCGAGAAGTGCAGCGGGTCGCCGGACACGCGCCCCACGCCGATCGCGCGCACGCCGAAAGGACGCGCGCGCGGGGTCTCGCGTGGGGTCTCCTCGACACGCACGACCTCCGCGCCGGGCATCCGCTCGCGCGCGATCGCGAGCGCGACGGCGCGCGCTTCGTCGCCGCCCTGCGCGCCGACCTCGACGACCTCGGGATCGCGCCGCATCCCGAGCTCGATCCAGCTCGCCGCGAGCAGCTCCGCCAGCGCGAGCGCGACCAGGCGCGATCGCCCGGACTCCGGTGACGCGACGAGATCGATCGAGCGCTCGAGGTGCTTCGCGGTGAGGGGCTCGTCGACCGCGAGCGCGACGCGCGTGCCTTCCGCGTCGGCGCACGTCGCGCGCACCCGGCTCGCTTCGGGATCGGTCGGCAGCGCGTCGAGATCGGCGTCGGCGCCGAGCTCGATGCCGAGGATGCGATGCACGATCTCGGGATCGATGCCCGCGCACGCCTCGACCTCGAGGGCGACGCGCGGGCCGGTGATCGTGCTCGCGTCCTGTGCGTGGACGGCGTGGGGAGTCGAGAGCGCGCACACGATCGCGACGATCGTGGTGCCAGCGAAGGACGCGCTACTCGATGCCTCCATAACGCCGCACGGCGCTCGCGCGGAGCCCGTGGGGATGCAAGCGAAGGTACTCCAGCGCGCGCTCACGCGCCTGTTCTACGTCGCCCGCGCGGTGCCACGCCTCGACCTCGCGCGCGAGCGCGTCCTGGGCGAGCGAGCCGTCGGGCGCCATCGCGCGACACTGCGCGAACGCCGCGGCCGCGTCGCTCGGACGACCGAGCTGCTGGAGGAGCACGCGGCCGAGCGTGAACGCGACCATCGGCGCGCGCGGATCGCCCCGCCCGACGTCGAGCGCGCGTCGCAGGTACGCGAGCGACTCGCTGGGATGCCCCGACAGACGCGCGACGTCGGCCGCCTGCATGAGCGCCTCGAGATCGCGCGAGGGCAGCACCGACGCGTCCGCGAGCAGGAGCCCGTAGCCCTCGTCGAAGCGGCCCCGCTCCGCGAGCGCGCGCCATCCTTCGAGCTCGGCCTCCTCCGGCGCGATCTCGATCTCGATCTCCTCGTCCGCGACCTGCTCGATCGGCTCCGCCGCGCGCGCGCGACGATCACGCCTGCGCGGCGCGCGCTCTTCGCGCACGACCGCCGTCGCGACCTCTTCTGCTTCGACCGATGCCGCCGCGACGGTGGGCTCGGTCGCGACCCGCGCGGTCGCGGCCGCGCGCGGGAACGCATCGCTCTCACCCGCGCCGAGCACCGCGTTGCCGTCGGGCTCCCACGTGACCTCCACGCGCCCGCGCTCCACCTCGACGCTCGCGCCCGCGCCCTCGCGCCGCACGGTGAACACCGTACCCAGCACCGTCACCACCACGTCGCCCGCGCGCACGCGGAAGCGCCGCGGCAGCCCGGGCGTGACCTCGAAGCGACCGCCACCGTGCACGACGTCGACGACGATCTCGTCGTCGCGCACCGCCGCCACCACGAGCTCCGAGCTCGCGTCGAGCGGCGTCGCCACCGATCCCTCGGCAAAGCGGAGCACACCGTGCCCCTCGGCCGGCAGCGCGTGCGCAGCGTGCGCGATCGCGTCGGGGCCGTGCGTCGCGGCTGGCGTGCGCCGGGCGCCCCACATCAGGAGGAACCCCGCGGCGAACGCGACCACACCTGCGCCGATCGCACCGCGCGCCAGCGTGCGCCGGCGCTGCCGTGCGCTCGCACGTTCCGCGAGATGCGCGGCCCTCGCCGCGTCCCACTCGATGCCCACGTGCTGCTTCGCAGCACGCGTCATCTGCCGAAGCGTCGCGCGCTCAGACATCCCCCAGCTCTCCCCCCATGATCGCGTGCGCCGCCGCGATCCGCCGCTTCACCGTCGCCAGCGAGCACCCACACAGCTCGGCCACTCGCTCGAGCTGCTCCCCTTCGAGGTGTCGCAATGTCCAAGCGAGCCGCTCTTCCGTCGGCAAGGTGTCGAGCATCCGATACAGATCCGCGATCATCACGCGCTCCGCGGACGAGGCGCTCTCGTCCACGATCTCCCCGTAGTCCGCGCCCTCGTCCACACCGAGGAAGCGCATCATCCGCCGCTTGCGCAGCACGCGACGGGCTTTGCGCACCGTCAGCGTGCCGAGCCACGCCTTCGCCGCGCCGGGATCGCGCAGGCGATCCATCCCGCGCACCGCGTCCAGGAAGACGTCTTGCACCAGGTCGTCGACGTCCTCGCGCCGGCCCAGGATGCGCATGCCGATCCACGCGACGTAGCGGCCGTACGCCCGGAACGCCGACGCGAGATCGATGGGCGCGACCGCGGGCAGGTGGCCCGAGACGTCCGCCGAGATCTCTCCTGAAGCCTTGGCGCCCTCGTGCGAGCCCATGACGGGATCGCTAGGGCTGATCAGGCGCAGGCGCCGCGGGGTTTCCCGGCTCACACCGTAGTTGTGCCTCGGCTCCCCCTGGACGGCTCACATGATCGTCTGCGTGGTACTGTCCGCGCGTGATCGGGCGTCTTCGCGGGCAGATCGTGGATCGTGGGGTCGACGGAACGGTGGTCCTCGACGTCGCGGGCGTCGGGTACGAGGTGTCGGTCCCGCTCGGCGCGCTCGGGCGCCTTCCCACTCCCCCGGAAACCGTGACGCTGCACGTGCACACCCACGTCCGCGAGGACGCGATCGCGCTCTTCGGGTTCGCCACACCCGAGGATCGCGCGGCGTTCCGCACGCTCATGACCGTCTCGTCGATCGGCCCGAAGCTCGCGCTCGCGGTGCTCTCCCACCTCGACGCCCGCGGGCTCGCGGACGCGGTCGCACGCCAGGATCCCGGTCGTTTCAAGGGAATTCCCGGGGTCGGCAAGAAGATCGCGGACCGCCTGGTGCTCGAGCTGCGCGACAAGCTCGGGTTCGTCACCGCGGGCTCGTCGTCGGGCAGCATCGGCGCGCCGATCGCGATGCCGATCCCGATCCCGAGCGGGCCGCTGGGCCAGGTCGCGTCGGCGCTGGTCTCGATGGGCTTCAAGCCCGGCGAGGCGGAGCGCGCCGTCGCCGCGATCACGCCGGGCGCCGACGGCAAGTCGGTCGACGTGCTGCTGCGCGAAGCGCTCTCGTCGCTGGGTTGACGTCGATGGCGACCAAGAAGAAGAGCCCGAAGGCGAGCGCGAGCGAGATCGAGCGCCCGCAGAACCTGCTCGAGGCCGCGCCCGCGGGCGACGAGGAGAGCCGCCTCGACGCGAGCCTGCGCCCCACGCGCTTCGAGGAGTTCGTCGGCCAGCCGAAGCTCGTCGAGAACCTGCGCGTCTACGTGCACGCCGCGCGCGCTCGCGGCGGCCCGCTCGATCACACGCTCTTCTTCGGCCCGCCCGGCCTCGGCAAGACGACCCTCGCGAACATCCTCGCGGCCGAGCTCGGCGTGACGCTGCACCTCGCGCACGGCCCCGCGATCGAGCACAAGGGTCAGCTCGCGGCGCTGCTCACGAAGCTCGGCGAGCGCGACGTGCTCTTCATCGACGAGATCCACCGCCTCTCGTCGGTCGTCGAAGAGAACCTCTACACGGCGATGGAGGACTTCCGCATCGACGTCGTGCACGGCGACGGACCGATGGCGAACACGCTGCAGATCCCGATCGCGCCGTTCACGCTCGTCGGCGCGACGACGCGCACCGGGCTGCTCACCGGCCCGCTGCTCTCGCGCTTCGGCATCGAGGCGCGCCTCGACTACTACGATCCCTCGGACCTCGCGCGCATCGTGCGGCGCAGCGCGGGCATCCTCGAGGTCCGCATCGACGACGAGGCGTGCCTCGAGATCGCGCGCCGTGCGCGCGGCACCCCGCGCATCGCGAACCGCCTCCTGCGCCGTTCGCGCGACTTCGCCGAGGTGCTCGGCGACGGCAAGCTCGACGCGAAGACCGCGCGCGCCGCGCTCGAGCGGCTCGAGGTCGACGAGCTCGGCCTCGACGAGATGAACCGCCGCTTCCTGCGCGCGATCATCGAGTTCTACGGCGGCGGCCCGGTCGGCATCGAGGCGCTCGCGGCGACACTGAGCGAGCCGCGCGACACGCTCGAGGACGTGATCGAGCCGTACCTGCTGCAGAACGGATTCCTCGCGCGCACCGCGCGCGGCCGCATGGCCACCGAGCGCGCGTTCGAGCACCTCGGGCTCAAGGCCAAGAAGAAGCAAGGCACGCTCTTCTGAGTCCTTGTCGGAGTGCTCGTCCGCTGGTCCCGGACGGGAGCGCGAAGCGCGCGCACGGTAGGGACCGGCGGGCGAGCCGATTTTTCGAGCCCGCAGCCCGTCGCACGAGGGGGAATCGATGACGACGACGAACGCGAAGCGACCGACCGTGCAGCGCATGGTGCTCTTCAAGCACGGCGTCGCGCACGTCGAGCGCGGCGGGCCCTGCGAGGGATCCTTCGAGCTCTCGTTCGAGCGCGAAGAGATGAAGGACGTGCTCAAGTCGCTCACGGTGTGGGTCGCCGCGGGCGACGCGCGTCCCACCGCGATCGCGTTCGACAAGCCCGACGATCCCGAGCGCGCGCTCGCGGCGCGCGGGCTCGTCCTGCCGCCCGAGGAGAGCTTCTCCGCGCTGCTCACCGCGTTCCGCGGCCGTCGCATCAGCGTGAAGGAGGACCAGACCACGATCACCGGTGAGGTGATCGGCCTCGAGATGCGCCGCGTCGACCAGGGCGTGCGTCCACACCTCGCGCTGCGGGTCGAGCGCGGTGCGATCCGCGTCGTCGATCTCGAGCGGGTGCGCGAGGTGGACCTCGACGATCCCATCGCTGCCGCGGATCTCGAGCTGCTCCTCGATCGACGTCGCGCCGCGTCGAGCCACGAGCGTCGCTCGGTGCGCATCGGCGTCGAGGGGCGCGCCGACGATCTGCGCGTCTCGTACGTCGTCCCCGCGCCGGTGTGGCGCGTCTCGTATCGCATCGTCTCCGACGCGTCGCAGACCGTCGTGTCGGCGTGGGCGATCGTGCACAACCCGCTCGACGAGGACGTCGAGGACGTCGCGCTCACGCTCACGACCGGCCAGCCGATCTCGTTCGACATCGATCTCTATCGACCGAAGACGGTGCAGCGCGTCGTGGTCGAGGAGAGCTCGCGCGCGGCGTCGGCGCCCACGCAGTACGAGCGCGCACCGCGCCTCGCGAAGGCGCTCGCCCCGGCCGCGGCGCCCGCCGGCTTCGGAGGCCCGCCGCCCGCACCCGCGCCGATGATGGCCGCGATGGCCGCGCCTCCGCCGCAGCGGGGCATGCCGGCCGAGGCGATGTACCAGGCCGCCGACAGCGCGGCGCTGCTCGAGGATCGCGGCGAGCTCTTCGAGTACCGCATCGCGCAGCCGATCACGCTGCCGCGCGGCGGCTCCGCGCTCGCACCGCTCCTCGCCGCGCAGGCGCACGCGCGCAAGGAGCGCATCTGGCGCACCGGCACGCCGGCCACGCCCGATCTCGTGCTCTCGTTCGACAACCAGACCGGCGCGGTGCTCGAGGAAGGCCCCGCGGTCATCTACGACGAGGGCGTGTACGCGGGCGAAGCGATGGTCCCGTACACGGTGCGCGGCGCGTCGGTGAAGCTCGCGTACGCGAAGGACCTCGCGGTGCGCTGCAAGCACGAGAGCAGCTCGCGATGGATCGCGACCGGCGTCCGCCTCGCGGATCGGTTCCTCGCCGAGGAGCAGCGCATCGAGGATCGCCACGTGCTGCGCGCCGACAGCGATCACGACGAGGAGGTCGAGGTCGTCTTCGAGCTGCCGAAGCGGAACGAGCGCCGACTCGCCGACGACAACGAGGCGAAGCCCTTCGAGGAGACCGCGTCGTGGCGCCGCTTCCGCGCGAAGGTGCCGCCGCGCAGCCACGTGGAGCTGGAGGTCGTCGAGGTCGGTCACGGCTCGCGTCGGTTCGAGTACGCGAGCCTCTCGCCCGCGCAGCTGAGCGAGTGGCTGCGCGCCGGGGTGCTCGAGGGCCCGCTGGCCAGCTCGCTCTCCGAGATCGTCTCGGCGTGGGCGGAGGCGAGCGCCCACGACGCCCGCGCCCAGCAGCTCGAGCAGCAGCGCGCGCAGGTGCAGCAGGGACAGTCGAAGATCTCCGAGCAGCTGCAGGTGCTGCGCGAGGGCGGCGCAGAGGGCGAGCTGCGCCTGCGCTACGTGCGCGAGCTCGGCCAGGCGCAGGATCGCGTCAACGCGCTCGATCAGGAGGCTGCGAGCGCGCGCTCCGCCGCCGAGGCCGCGCGCAAGCGGGCCGAAGCACGCCTCGCGCAGGTGCTCGGCCGCCCGCCTCGCTGAAGCCGAGCCCGAGTCACTTCCTCAGCAGGCTGAACGCGTGGCCCCAGCTCTTGGTGCGCATCCCGTAGCGCACCCAGAGGATGCACAGCGGCTCGAGGAGTCGCGCGCCGTCCAAGCCGCCGATGTCGACGCCGTCGTGACCGAACGACGTCACGATCTCGCCCACGACCTTCTTCGCGCCCTCGTCGTTCCCGCAGAAGAACATCGTCGGCGTCCCCTGCGCGAGCGTCGGCTTCACCATCAGCGCGTTCCCGATCGTGTTGAATGCCTTCACGACCTTCGCGCCCGGCAGCCATCGCTGCACCTGCTCGCCGCCCGAGTCGGTGTGCGCCAGCGCGAGCTCGGGCCCGTGACCGGTGAACTGCAAGGGATTGGTCACGTCGATCACGACCTTGCCCGCGAGCGCCGCCGGGCCGCCCGCCATGTCGATCGCGCTCTTCGTGCCGGTCCACAGCGTCGCGAGCACGACGATGTCCGCGCCCTCGACCGCCGCCGCGAACGCGCCGAGCTCACCCTTGCCGCGATGCTTCGCGAGCCAGGTCCCCATCCGCTCGTTGGTCTCGGGATCGCGTGGATCGCGCGCGCCGATCGTCACGCGATCCCCGAGCACGTCGATGAATCCCGAGCCGAGCGCTCGCCCGACGTCACCCGTCCCGAGGATCCCGATCTTGGGTTCGTCATGCATTGCGATGCTACCCGCTCACGGCAATCCGCAGATGTCCCCAGCGCAGGTCAATCCCGGACCACACGCGCGCGCGCCCTCACAACACGGCAATTCGAAATCACCGCAGCGCCGACAGCGATCCACTCCGTCGCTCTCGCTCGTGCACGACATCCCGGCGCCACAGCGCGTCTCGCCCTCGCAGCAGGTCCGGCCATCCGCGCCGCACGTCGGGCCCGGAAGACACTGCGAGAACGAGTCTCCCGGCGTCATCGAGGTGCAGCCCAGCCCCGCGCCGCACGCCGCGCCCTCGTCACAACAACGCTCGTACTCGCCGCCGCAGGGCGGCGGCTCCGACAAGCACTGTCCGAGCGTGCCCGACTCCGCGAGACAATAGAGATCACCGTCGCACTCCGCGCCCGGACAACACTGCTCGCCGAGCGCGCCGCAGCGCAGACACGTGCCCTCGTGACAGAGGAAGTCCTCGCGACACGGCGTGCCCTCGAAGCAGCACTCGTGTCCTTCCGAGCCGCAGCCCGGCTCGACGCACATCCCGTCCTCGCACACCGCGTCGATCCCGAGGTGGCAATAGCCCTCGGCGCAGCAGGGCAGTCCGATCTCGCCGCAGCCCTGGTATCCGCAGAGCCCGGCCATGCACGGCAGTCCATTGCCGCACTGTCCGTCGGCGCAACAGACCTCGCCTTCTTCGTCACAACGTGCGCGCGGATCGCCGCCGTCGACGTCCTGCGACGCGTCGAGGCCGCCCGCATCGTCCCCGCCCGCATCGACCTCGTCGACCGGGTCGGACGTGCATCCGACCACGAGCGCGAGGAGGAGGATCGCGCGCGCCCTCATTCCGGCGCCTCGTAGCAGAAGCCTTCGATGCACGTCTCGCCCTCGGGGCAGTCGTCGTCGGTGTCGCACTGCGGCCTTCTCACCGTCAGCGCCCACTCGCCCATGCGGTTGTCGAGGCGCCATCGCTGCGCCGGCACTCGGAACGCGGGGCGCGAGGGATCGTCGGGATCGGCCTCGGGATCGAACGCCGCCATCCAGATCTGCCGACCTGCGGTGAACTCGTGATCGATCGCCGGGAGCAGTCCGCAGTCACGCGCGGTGGAGAACGTGAGCCAGTAGATCCGCCGCCCGTCGTGGGTGTAGGGATTCGGGTTCCAGCGCAGGATCTCGGGCCGCTCGTGGTATCGATCCACGTCGCCGAGCGCGCGGCGCAGGTGGACGTACCGACCGTCGGAGATCCGAGCCGCGACGATCAGCGGCGCGAAGGTGCCAGTCGCGTCCTGATCGGTGGAGTCGAGCGCGGTGAATCCGACCCAGTCCGAGTCCGGCGCGAACGACGGCGAATAAGCACCGATGATGTCGGGCGTCGGGATCTTCCGCGGCTCCTGCCAAGCTCCGTCGATCCGCTCGATCAACATCAGATCGAACACGAACAGGAACCCGCGCATGTCGACGGTCAGGTCGTAGACGATGCGATCTCCGTCGGGCGACCAGTCCGCGCTGTGCCCGGGGCCCACGTCGAACTGCTGCACGACGCTCCCGTCGCTGACGATCTGGATCGTCCGCGAGTCCGGCAGATCCGCGAGCTGCGCGCTGAGGAGCAGGTCGTGCTCGGGGCCATATCGCGCGACGTAACCCTCGGCCGAGACGAACGGCGCTCCGACCTCCGCGCGCGTCACGACGTCGAACACGCGGGTGACCACGTCCGTCCCGCTGCCGACCGCGCTGATCGCGATGCGCGTCCCGTCGCGCGAGACCGAGTGCGTCGTGAAGAGTCCGTCGGTGTCGAGGAATCGCTCCGAGCTCCGCCGCTCGAGGCCCAGCTCGTGCCGCCTGATCGAAGGAGGGGAGTCGGTGGCCGACGAATAATAGAGCCCACCGACGATCGGCTCGTCGGCGAGCTCGAGCTCGATGGCCTCGGACGCCGCGGTCACGCGATCCCCGGCGAGACCACGAATCGAGATCTCGTAGGGCCCGGCGCTGCGGCGCGCCGCGACCTCCGCCCAGACGTCGCGCCACGGCTGGAACACGCACCCATCGCCCACCGGCGCGCAGCGCGTGTACACGACGACCGAGGGCATCCCGCCCTGCGCGAACGTCACCTCGAACGCCTGCACCACCGCCGCGCGGAAGTGGATGTCGACGCCGAGCATGTTCGGCGGAACGAGCGTGCCAGTCTCCGGATAGACGATCTCCGGTGCTGCGATCGACGCCGGCGACCCGGTCGCGAATTGCGCTCTCGTCTCCTCGCCGAAGCCTTCGTCGAAGAACACGCGATAAGGCAGCCCCGCGTCGGCTCCGCCGTCCGGCGATCCCGAGTCGTTCGCCCCGGCATCGGCGTCGTCGTCACCGCCCGACGAACAAGCGACGACGCAGATCGCGAGACACGCGCACAGACATCGCATCGTCATGTCGACACTCCACCGCCCAAACCTGTCCGGGCTCGCTCTCCTCACGGCGCGAGCCCGCAGAGACCTTCGCTGCACGTCAGCCCCGGACCGCACGGAGGATCTCCGCCGGCGCAGCACGCGAGCCCGTGCTCGCCGCAGCGCCGACACCGATCGACTCCGTCGTCCGACGTCGTGCAGTCCATCCCGAGCCCGCACGCCGGCGAGCCCTCGCAGCACACCCGTCCATCGGACCCGCACGCCGGGCCGGGCAGACAGATCGGCGCTCCGAAATCGGACGCGACGCAGCCGAGCCCGGGCCCGCACGCGTCGCCTTCTTCACAACACTCCGCGCCGAGCGCTCCGCACGGGATCGGCGCGACGCACACCCACGCGCCGAAGAGGTTCTGCAGGCAGTCGATGCCCTCGTCGCAGACCATCCCCGGGCAACAGTCCTGATCTGCCGCGCCACACGGCGCGCAGCGCTCGCCGATGCACGAGAGCCCCTCGCTGCACGCGGGATCGCTCTCGCAGCACGCCGCGCCTTCCGCGCCGCACGGGGCATCGACGCAGGTCCCGTCCTCGCACACGCCGCCGGGATCGCACTGATCGAGCTCGCAGCACGGCCCACCGATCGCGCCGCACCCCGCGCTCGTGCACGTCCCGTCGACGCAGAGGAGGCCACCGCCGCACGTCGCGCCGAGGCAGCACAGCTCGCCTTCCTCGTCGCAGCGCGCGTCGGGATCGGCGTCGCTCGCGTCGACGCCCGCGTCGTCGGCGGAGCCGGCGTCGATCGCGGACGCGTCGACCGCGCCCGCGTCGTCACCCGCATCGGGCACGTCGTAGAAGCGCGTGCAGCCGCACAGCGCGACCAGCGCGAGACAGAGCGCGCGCGTCGTCATTCCGGCCCCTCCGGGAAGCAGAATCCGTCGATGCACACCTCGCCCGCGGGACAGTCGTCGTCGTCCTCGCAGGGCTGCCGGCGCGCCTCGGTCGTCCACTCCGCGATGAAGTTGTCGACGTCTCCGCGCTGTCCGGGAAAGCGCAGCGCAGGACGCGAAGGATCCTCGGGGTCGGCCTCGGGATCGAACGCCGCCATCCAGATCTGTCGCTCGCCGCCCGCGACCACGCCGTGCGCGCGGCCGCTCGAGAACGTGAGCCAGTAGATGCGCCGCCCCTGCTGCAGGTACGGGCTCGGGTTCCACCGGATCCACGTCGCGTCGCTGCTCGCGCCGAGCGCACGATCCAGCACCACCGGCGACGCATCCGGCGTGCGCGTCGCGACCAGCACCGAGCGCGCGTCGACGCGCGCGGTGTACCCGATCCACTCCGAGTCCGGCGCGAACGCGGGCCCGTGCTCCTCGTCGGTGCCCGGCGTCTCGAGCACCGCGGGCGCGCCCCACGTCTCACCGCTGCGCGCGATGATCTGCAGCGCGCGCGCCTCCGCGCCGATCGCGCCGTCGAACACCACGCGCGATCCATCGGGCGACCAGTCCGCCGACACGCCCGACACGCCGAACTCGTGGAGCACGCGGCCATCGACACCCGACACGATGCGCAGCGGTCGATCGAGCCCGTCGGCCGGCGGCGGGCTCCCGCTCACCAAGAGATCGTCGGCATCGCCGTACGCGGGGAGCGGCGCGTCGATCTCGCTCGCCAGCACCTGCGAGCGCGTCGCCACGTCGTAGATGCGCGCGCGGAAGCCGTTCGTCGCGTCGTACACGCCGACCGCGATGCGCGACCCATCGCGCGAGATCGCGTGACAGCCCACGCACGTGCCTTCCTCGGTCTGGCTCAGGTAGAGCTCGGAGCTGCGCCGCCCGAGCGCGAAGTCGTAGCGGCGGATCGACGGCGGATCGGTCGACCAGAAGTAGAGCGCGCCCTGGATCGCCTCGTGCGCGAGCTCGAGCTCCACCGGCTCCGACGTCGCGCTCACGCGATCCCCCGCGAGCCCGCGCATGCGCATCTCGAACGGGCCCATCGTCCGCCGCGCCGCGAGGGCGCTCCACACCTCGTCCCACGGCTGCAGCACGCAGCCCGAGCCGACCGGACGACACCACGCGTACACGACGATCGCGCGGGCGCCGCGCTGCGAGAACGTCAGCTCGAACGTGTCGTAGGTCCGCCCCGTGAAGTGCACGTCGACGCCCACGAGGTTCGGCGGCACGAGCGTGCCGCTCTCGGGGTACACGATGCGCGGCGGCTCGTCCGACGCGGGCATCGCCGACTCGAAGCGTCGCTCGATCGCCTCGTCGAGCCCCTCGTCGAAGAACACCAGGTATCCGCGCCCCGCGTCGGCGCCGGCGTCGAACGGCGCAATCGACGCATCGACGCCATCACCCGGCGCTTCGACGGTGCACGCGCAGAGCGCGATCGCGGCGATGCCGGACGCAAGAGCGACGTCTCGCATGCGTGACAGGAGAACGTCTCCCGCGTCGTGGTGCAGCTTAGGACCGATGAAACACGTCGATTTAATCTCCGTCTCACCTCGTCCGGCGCGAGATCCCGCTGGCGCGCCCGCTCCGCGGCGCCCATGTTCGACCTCGTGTTGAAGTTCCTCCGTTTGCGCTGAGCACCGCGACGCGCCGCACGCGCGTCGCGAGCAACCCGCCCGAACGTTCCTTCCCACCGGAAGGCCCGGGCGCGGTGCATCGCGCAATCGAGGAGCCAACACGTCGCAGACCCCGCGCTCGCGCGAGGCGGTGCGTCGTGTCCCCGAGCGTCGTGTCCACCCGCGTCCCGGGTCGTCCCCCGCGTCCGCGCGCGCTCGCGCGGCGAAAGGAGACCTCGATGACCCGTCCCCGAAGCTCTTCGTCGTCCGATCGATCGTCCGACCTCGCCATCCTGCTCGCGCCGAGCGGCGAGGCTTCGTGCTCCGAGCTCCAGCGCCTGCTCGCCGGGCTCGGCGTTCGCGTCGCTCACACCATCCCGCTCTCGCGCATGCTCGGCGAAGGCAAGCGCGCCGAGGTGCGCGCGAAGATCGACGCGCTCGCGCGCGGCCCCGACGAGCACGTCCTCGTCGTCGTCGATCGCGCGCTCGATCCCGGCGCCCAGCGCGAGCTCGAGGTCGCGCTCGACGTCGAGGTGCTCGACCGCACCGCGGTCGTGCTCCGCGTGTTCGAGCAGCGCGCCCGCACCCGGCTCGCGCAGCTCGAGGTCGAGCTCGCGCGCCTCGCGTACGAGATCCCGCGCGTGCGCGACGACGGCGCACGACGTGATCGCGAAGGCGGCGGTGGGGGTCGCGGCGCGCGCGGCCACACCGAGGTCGAGCTGCGCAAGCAGCAGCTGCGCGAGCGCAGCGCGCGCCTCGAGCGCGAGGTCGAGCGACTGCGCGCCTCCCGCGCGACCCAGGCCGCGGCGCGCCGTGACGTCCCGCGCGTCGCGCTGGTCGGCTACACGAACGCCGGCAAGTCGTCGCTGCTGCGCGCGCTGACCGGCAGCGACGTGCTCGTCGAGGACGCGCTCTTCGCCACGCTCGACACCACCGTGCGCGCGCTCGCGCCTGCGACGACGCCGCGCGTCCTCGTCTCCGACACGGTCGGCTTCATGCGGAGCCTCCCGCATGCGCTGGTCGCGTCGTTCCACACGACGCTCGACGAAGCGCGCGACACGGATCTGCTGCTCCTCGTCGTCGACGCGTCGGAACCCGAGCATCACGAGCAGCTGCGTGTCACGCGCGAGGTGCTCACCGCGATCGGCGCGACGTCGCCGACACGGATCGTGCTGAGCAAGATCGATCGTGTCGATCCCGAGCGCCGCGCGTCGCTCCTCGCCGAGCATCCCGGGGCGATCGCGATCAGCGCGCACGATCCCACCGAGGTGCGCCGCCTGCGCGACGCGATCGTCGCGTTCTTCGCGAAGGACGAGGAGCACGACGTGCTCGTCGTGCCGTTCACCGAGGGTCGACTGATCGCCGACATCCGTGCCGCGGCGCGGATCCTCTCCGAGCATCACGACGAGTCGGGCGCGGTGCTCGCGATCCGCGCACGGCCCGAGGCGCTCGATCGATGGCGCGCCGCGCTGCCTCCGCTGCCGTCGATCACGAGCGCCGCGGAGCTCGTCGCCGCAGCTGCGCGCTACGGGCTCCGGGTCACGCCCGAGCGCGACGTGCTCGACGCGAGCGGCCTCGACTTCCTCGTGGTCCACGCGCGCGACGACGCCGGCGCGCCGTGGATCGTCCGCACCCCGCGCCGGGCGGACGTGATCGCGTCCGCGCAGCGCGAGGCGCGGGTGCTGCGGCTCGTCGCGCCGTCGCTCGCGGTGGCGGTTCCCGACTGGCGCGTCCACGCACGCGATGTGATCGCGTACCCGCGCCTCGAGGGCACGCCGGGCTGGCGCTTCGACGACACCGGAGCGCTGCGGTGGGCGTTCGATCCGAGCGCACCGCCCGATGCGTTCCTCGACACCTACGCGCACCTGCTCGCGTCGCTGCAGGCGATCCCGCTCGATCGCCTCCACGACGCGGGCGTGCGCGTCGAGTCGGTCGGCGACGCACGCACCGAGCTCGCCCGCGCGATGCGCGACACGCGCGACGCGCTGGCGCCGTCCGACGCGGTGTGGGTGCGATGGCAGCGGTGGATCGACGACGACGCGTCGTGGCCCACCCACGTCGCGCTCGCGCACGCCGACCTCCACCCCGGCCACCTGCTCCTCGACGGCCAGGCTCGCATCACCGGCGTGCTCGACTGGACGGAGGCGCGCGCGACCGATCCGTCGATCGATCTCGCGATGCTCTTCGGCTGCTACGGGCGCAGCGCGCTCGAGTCGGTCGTCGATCGCTTCGCGCGCGCCGGCGGCGTCACCTGGCCCGCGATCGTCTCGCACACGATCGAGCGCTGGGCCGCGAACGCCGCCTTGATCGCGGAGTGGGCGCTGCGCACCGGCGACGACGCGGTGCTCGCACACGCGCGCCATCACCTCGCGACGATCACCGCATCGACCTGAGCCTCGCGCGGAGGGCGCCTCACCGGGCGCCCTCCGCGTGCTCCGTCACTCCGGCAGCGTCACCACCGCGACGCGCGCGACCGGCTCCGCGTCGTGCGTCGACACCAGCACCAGCCGCCCGCGCAGCTCGAACGCGCGCAGGTGCTTCGGCTCGATCGGCAGATCCTCGATCAGCACCGACCACGCATCGCGCTGCGGGTCGTACACCTCGATCGTGCGATCCGCCGCGAGCCCGCCCTCGCCGCGCGACGTGCCGCCCACGAGGTACAAGCGCTCGCCGATCGTGACGAGCTGCGGGTTCAGCCGCGGCGTGCGCGGGCACGCGATCGTGCGCCACGTGCGCGCGCGCAGATCGAGCGCCTGACAGTCCTCGACGAGCTGGAACTCGCCGCGCATCCCGCCGACCACGTACATCACGTCGCCGATGCGCGCGCCACCGAACGCACGACGCGCGCCCTGCATCGCGACGCCCGCGTCCTGCCATTCACCGGTGCTCGCGTCGGCGCGCACGATCTCGGTGAGGTGCCGGAACGCGTCCTCGCCCTCGCGCGCCGGGTCGTAGTCGAGCCCGCCGAGCGCCCACAGCCCACCTTCCGCGTCCGCGACCAGCCCGAACTGCGATCGCGTCACCGGCAGCGCGCTCCACGGCGTCCAGCGATCCTCGTCGAACGAGTACGTGAACGCCTCCGCCTGGGTCCGCGCCTGACCGGTCGACGGCGTCGTGCCCTCGTGCCCGAACCCACCGATCGCGATCCCGCGATCGCTCGCCACCACGGTCTGGATCGTCTGCCGCGCGTACGGATAGTCGGCGCGGCGCGTCCACGAGAGCGACGGCAGATCGAGCGCGTGGTGCTCCGCGACGAAGTGCTGCGGCTCGAAGTCGTGCTGCTCGAGCGACACGTTGCCGCCGAAGAAGTGGAGCGCGTCGTCGTGCACCAAGAGCCCCTGGCGGTTCTTGGTGCGCATCGGCGAGTCGATGGTCAGCACCGTCACCCGCGGCGCAGTGCGCGGCGTGAGCGCGATCGACTCCACGTGCGCGGTGCGCGGCGCGTCGACCATCCCGCGGATCCCGCCGATCGCGATCACCTCGTCGTCGCCGCGCGCGACGAGCTGATGGAAGAAGCGCGGGAACATCATCGTGCCCACGCGCTGCCACGCATCGTCGCCGCCGCGCCACGACCACACCACGCCGTCGCGACCGCTCGCGATCACACGATCGCCCGCGCGCTCGATCGCGGCGCCGAACGCGTCCGCCGGGAAGTCCGGCCCGCGCGACCAGGTGCCGCGCGCGACGTCGAGCACGTCGACGCGCGACGACACCTCGCCCGCCTCGTCGAGCCCGCCGACCACGATCACACGATCACCCAGCGCCGCGACGCCGAGCCCACGACGCGCGAACGGCGCCTCCGCCTCGCGCCAGCCGCGCTCCGGGTGCGCGAGATCGAGCGCGAGCCAGCTGCGTGCGAAGGTCCCCGGCGCCTCGCCCTCGAGCGCCCAGCCGCCCGCGACGATCAGCGTGTCACCGACCACCGCGGCCTCGTGCGACGAGCGCGGCGAGGGCAACGCGGGCAGCGCCTCCCACGATCCGCGCGCGGGATCGAAACAGCCCGCCTCGTCGATCGATCGCAGCCGCACGCGCTCGTTCTCGCGCACCGCGCGCATCCCGCCGATGCGACACACGCGCGCGCCGTGCGCGACGAGCGCGATGCTCTGCGCGGGCGCGATCTCCGGGAGCGCCTCCCACGTCGCGCCGGTGCGCGAGAGATCGAGCCGCCAGAACGCGCCCGACTGATCCTCGGGCACGTACGCGTGCGGCGTGCCGTGATAGCCGCCGAGCACGTAGAGCGCGCCGTTCGTCGACGCCGCACCGAAGCTCGTCACCGCGGTCGGCATGACGGCGTGGAAGTCGCCCTCGACGCGCGCGGTCGCGGCGCTCGACACGCGCTCGACCGTCGCGCTCTGCCCGCCCGATCCCGGGGCCGGTGTCGCGGTCGCCTGCGCCTCCTCGGCCCGCGGCGGAGCGCTGCCGCAGCCCGACGACAGGGTGCCCACGACGCCGGCCGCGAGCGCGGCCATCACGTGCAACACGTGGATTCGACTCGAATTACTGCGCTTCACGCGACGACCTCCGGAACATTTCGCTTGTCGAGAATGACTCTCAAGGGCAGTGTATATGACTATCGTTATCAACTTTCCAGTCGGTTCGGGAGTGCTCGTCCCGGAGGGACCGGACGGGAGCGCGCGTAGCGCGCGCGAACGGGAGGGCCCGGAGTGGCGAGCCGATTTTTCCAGTCGCCGATGCGCAGTCTCCCAGCCCTCGCCGTTTCGCTGTCGATCGCGCTCTGCGCCTCGCGTGCCCACGCCCAGCCAGCGGCGCCGCCCGAGTGCCCACCCGACGACGATCTCTGCGCCTCGCGAGTCGTCGTGAGCGCCACGCGCACCGAGGTCGCGCAGGACGACAGCCCGGTGCGCGTCGAGGTGATCGATCGCGCGACGATCGAGCGCTCGGGCGCGCGTGATCTCGGCGAGCTCCTCGAGGAGCAGCCCGGTCTCCTCGTGACGCGCTCGTTCCGCGGCGACGCGATCCAGATGCAGGGCCTCGACCCCGAGCACGTGCTCGTGCTCGTCGACGGCGAGCGGGTGCCGGGCCGCGTCGGCGGCGCGATCGATCTCGGTCGCTACACGCTCGAGGACATCGAGCGCGTCGAGATCGTGCGCGGCGGATCGAGCGCGCTCTACGGCTCCGACGCGATCGCCGGCGTCGTCCACGTCATCACGCGACGCACCCGCGACGACGTCGAGCTCGACGCGAGCGCGAGCGGCGGAGGAGGCGAGGGCGGTGGGCTCGCCGATGCGACCGCGCGCGCCGCCGTGCGCCTCGGTGACTTCGCGCTGCGCATCTCGGGCGGCTTCCACTGGGCCGAGCCCTTCCGTCGCGGCGGCGATCCCACGATCCCCGAGGACCAGCGCGCGACCGACGGCAGCGAGCGCATGCAGTGGTCGCTCGGCGGCGACGTGCGCTGGCGCGTCGACCCGACGCTCTCGCTCGACGCGCGCGCCGAGTACATGCAGCGCGGTCTCTCGGGCGTCGATCGCAACGACGCGGGCGCGGTCTTCGATCGCGCGCAGCTCGCAGAGCAGATGCAGAGCGGGCTCGGCGCGTCGTGGACGTTCGGAGGCGGGACGCGCCTCGCCACCCGCGCGTCGTACGCGATCTTCCGCGAGCAGTACCTCCGCGATCAGCGCGGCGCGTCCGCGCTCGACGAGCACCAGGACCACCGCGAGGACCTCGGACAGCTCCTCGTGCAGCTCGACATCCCGGTCGACACGCACCTGCTCACGTTCGGCTTCGAAGAGCTCTTCCAGCGCCTCGAGTCGGATCGCCTCGACGGAGTCGGCACGCGCTTCCGCGCATCGCCGTTCGCGCAGGACGAGTGGACCGTGATCGACGACGACGTGCGCCTCGTGCTGGTGCCCGGCGTGCGCGTCGACGCGGACTCGCAGTACGGCACTCAGCTCTCGCCGAAGCTCGCGGTGCGCTTCGATCCGGTCCGCCAGCTCGTGCTGCGCGCGTCGTTCGGCACCGGCTTCCGCGCGCCTTCGTTCCAAGAGCTCCTGCTGCGCTTCGAGAACCCGAGCGTCGGCTACGTCGTCCTCGGCAACCCCGAGCTCGGCCCCGAGACCTCGCGCAGCTACCAGCTCGGCGCCGAGTGGACGCCGATCACCGAGCTGCGCGGATCGCTCTCGCTCTTCCGCAACGACGTCGACGGCCTCATCACGACCGTGACCGCCGAAGAGAGCCCCGACGGCACGCTCTTCACGTACGGCAACATCGCCTCCGCGACCACGCAGGGCATCGAGTCGTCGCTCACCGCGCGCCCGATCCGCGAGCTCTCGCTCGCCGCGAGCTACACGTTCACGCACGCGTGGGATCACGAGAACGATCGCGCGCTCGAGGGACGCGCCGCGCATCGCATCACGCTGAGCGCGACGTTCGATCACCGCGAGTGGGATCTCGGCGCGACCGCACGCTGGGCGCTCACCGGTGAGCGCCCGTTCTACGTCGACGAAGGGCTGATCCACTCGCCCTGGGCCGCGCAGCTCGACCTGCGCATCTACAAGCGCTTCGAGCGCCACCTCGAGATCTCCGCGGGCGTCGACAACGTGCTCGACGCCGGAGACGCGTACCTGCCGCTGCGCCCCCGCACGTTCTACGGCGGCGTCCGCGGTCGGCTGTGATTTCTGCTGCGAGACGCAGCGACGAGAGCAGGAGAAGTTCGACATGATCAGCACCACACGCATCGCGCTCGTCGCGATCGCGCTCACCACGTTCGCGTGCGCGCCCGACCTGCGCTCCGACGACGACGGAGAGGACGCCGGCGCGCACGACGCGGGCCCCGTCCAGGACGGCTCGATCCCGTCTTCGAGCGGACCCTTCCGCCACACCGTGAACGACGACGGAACGATCACCACGATCGTCGACGCGACCGAGGGCACGGCCTATCTCGATCTCGAGTCCGGCCTCGCGGTCACGCCCGCCGATCCGCTCGACTCGCGCGACTGGGATCTCGCGTTCACGCGCTTCTCGATCATCACGAACGGCGGTGCGAGCGGCACCGGCGGCGCGGCCGCGGCGCGCCTGCCCGAGGCCGACTTCGACGCGCTCGACACCGCGCCCGAGACCGGCTGGATCGCCGACGGGCCCGACATCGAAGAGGACACCGACGCGTTCCCCGAGAGCGCGTTCAACGGCGGCGTCGAGGGCGCGAACGACTGGTACGACTACGATCCTTCGTCGCACCGCCTCACGCCGCGCGACGTCGTGTTCGTGGTGCGCACCGTCGAGGGCCACTTCTTCAAGCTGCGCATCGAGGCCTACTACGACGACGCGGGCACGCCGGCGGTGATCACGTTCCGCTGGGCGCGCATCGACGGCGACGACGTCGAGCTGCCCGACGCCGGCCCCCCCGATCGTCCCGATGCCGGTGGTGACGCGGGCGTCGATCCGATCCCGACCGACGCGATCACCGTCGACGCGTCGGCGCGCGATGCGTTCGTCTACCTGCGCGTCGGCGCGGGTGTCGTCGACATCGCCGATCCCGAGACCTCGCTCGACTGGGATCTCGCGATCCGCCGCACCCTGATCCGCACCAACTCGGGCGAGAGCGGCACCGGCCTCGGCGGCGCGCGCAGCGCGGGCGCCGTCGAGCTCGAGCGCGTGATCGAGACCGACACGATCGGGTTCGTCGTCGACGACATCGCGGCGAGCGGCATCCCGGGCGCGCCGGCCGAAGCGCGCAGTCCGATCCTCGCGTCCTGGTACGACTACGACCCGACGACCCACGCGGTCACGCCGAAGGACGAGACCTTCGTGGTGCGCACCGCGCGCGGTGGGTACGCGCGCCTTCGCATCTGGTCGTGGGCCGACGGCACGTTCCGCCTCTCGCTCGAAGCGATCGACGTCGCGCCGCAGGAGCACGCGATCGAGGTCGACGCGTCGACGAGCAACGTGTGGGCGTACGTCGATCTGCATGCGGCCGCGCTCGTCACCGTCGCCGAGCCCGCGACCGACGCGACCTGGGATCTCGCGCTGAGCCGCACGCTCTATCGCACGAGCTCGGGCACCAGCGGTCCGGGGCAGGGTGGCGCGATCGACATGAACGTCGCCGATCCCGCCACCGTGCTCGAGCTGCCGAGCGAGGGCTTCGTCGCCGACGACGAGCGCACGATCCCCGGTCCGCCGGGCTCGCCGACGTACTCGGGCAACGGCGCGCTCGAGGGCTGGTACTCGTACGACCCGACGACCCACGCGGTCTCGCCGCGCGCGACGACCTACGCAGTCCGCCTCGCCGACGGCAGCGTCGGACGGCTCGTGGTCCGCGCCTACGCGAGCGGTCGCTCGACGCTCGGCTGGACCTACGCGGGCCCCGGCCGCACGAGCGTCGCGGCCTCCCGCTGAGAATGGAGTTGACAGTCATTCTCATCGGGACCAGAGTACGATTCGACGCGGCGCAATGATGTGCCGGGTCCGGCAGCTCGGGTTCCTCGGACATGGCGAGCTGCCGCCCTCCCTTTCGCGCCCCCGACGGGTTCCCCCGTCGGGGGCGTTTCCGTTTGATCGGAGCGCGAGAACGAACATCATTCGCGTTCTCGTCAGCATCGAGAATCAATCCCACGTCCATTTCATCGGACGATGGGAACGGTGGAGGGCAGCTCGTGATGACTTCGCAGAAATGGTCGAGGCTCCTGGCAGTGCTCGCGCTCACGGGCGCGCTCGTCGCGTGCGGTGACGACGACGACGGGGGCACGCCCGACGCGGGCCGCGCCGACGCCGGCGGCGGCACTGACTCCGGCATGGTCGCGGAAGACGACGCGGGCAGCGACGCCGGCGAAGAGCCCGACGAGGACGCGGGGACCGATGGCGGCACCGTGCCCGATCCGGAGCCCACGGTCGTCGCGCTCTCCGACACCGCGCACGACCGCTTCCGCGCCGTGACCTTCGACGCCGACGGCAACGTGTACGCCGCGGGACAGATCGCGGTCTCGGCGACCGACTTCGCGCTCGTGGTCGCGAAGTTCGACGCCGAAGGCGAGCTCGTCGCGGAGTTCGGCGACGAGGGCGTCGCGACGCTCAACCTCGCCGAGGGCGGCGCTGCGCTCGAGAACGCGTACGCCGTCGTGGTGCAGCCCGAGGCGGACCGCGTCGTGATCGCGGGCGAGGTCGAGCACGATCCCGCCGCGGCGGCGCCGGCGAACGGCGACACCGACATCGTGCTGGTCGGCTTCGACACGACGACGGGCGACGTCGACACCGACTTCGGCGACGAGGGCATCGTGCGGCTCGATCTCTCGACCGGCCAGGTCGTGGGCTCGACGCTCAACGCGCGCGACACGGTGTGGAGCATCTCGCTCGCGTCGGAAGAGCGCCTCGTCGTGCACGGCACGCAGCGCGCGGCCGGACTGCAGCCCGAGGGCGAGTCGACGACCCCGACCGTGCCGCGCACCGACTCGCTGTTCGCGCTCGTGCGCCTGACCGCCGACGGTGATCGCGACAACACGTTCAGCGGCGACGGCCTCGTGACCGTCGACATCGTGGGCGACCCGGTCACGAACAACGTGACGTTCGCGCGTCGCGGCGCTCGCGCCAGCGCGCGCTCGGCGACCGTGCTCGCCGACGGCAGCATCATCGGCACCGGCTACATCACCTCGACGGCGCTCACCGAGCTCGCGACCGCGCCGCCGCCGCCCCCGGGCGAGTCGCTCCGCACCTCGCAGCAGCCGGTGCTCTACAAGGTCAGCTCGGCGGGCATCTTCGACCCGACGTTCGCGGCGACCGACGAGACTGCGCTGGTCGGCGTGTGGCACGACTTCGCGGGGCGTGACGAGCGCAACGCGGAGGCGTACGGCGCCGCGCTCCAGGGCACGAACCTGGTCACGATCGGCTACGGCCCGACGGTCGACGCGACCGGCATGGGCACCGACTGGGTCTCGTTCCGCTTCACGTCGGCGGGCGTGCTCGACACCACCTACGGCACCGGCGGCCAGTCGTACCTCGACGTCGGCGGCTGGAGCGACAACGGCCGCGCGGTGATCGTGCTCGGCGACGACCGCGTGCTCGCGGTCGGCGGCGGACGCCCCGATCCCGCGACCGCGCCGCCGGCGGGCGAGATGCCCGAGGTCGACGCGATGGTCGCGGTGCTCCAGATGGGCGGCGCGCCCGACACGACGTTCGGAACCAACGGCGCGCGGCTGTACGACCTCGGCGCCACCGACTTCTTCTGGAGCGTGGCGCTCTCGCCCGACGAGTCGACGGTCGCGATCGCCGGCATCGCGGGCGCGGAGACGGGCGGCGACGACGACGCCGTGCTCTTCCTGCTCCCGGTGGACTGATCGGGAATCTCGCGCGGAGACGATCGAGCGTGCGCTCGGTCGTCTCCGCGTTTGCGTCGACCTCGCGAGATCGCGCAGTCTCCGGGCGCGCTCCGCGGGACCAGGTTCCTCGGCCGGAGCGGAAGCCCCACGATGCACAGGACTCCGCGAATCCTCCGTACGCTCCCTGCGGCGACTGCCGCGCTCGCGATCGGCTGCGTGATCGTCTCCTCGTCCACGCAGGAGCCGCCGCGAGAGGACGCCTCGACGGAACCGGTCGACTCGGGCCCGCGCCCCGACGTCACCGACACGCGCGATGCCGGCGGGCTGACGCGCGCCGAGGCGACGCGCGCGTTGTTGGTGTCGGTCGGTGAGCGCGTCGTCCTTCCGACGTACCGCGAGCTCGCGACCGAGACCGAGGCGCTCCTCGCGGCGACCCAGGCGTACGCGAGCGCGCCGAGCGACGAGACCCGCGCTGCCGCGCAGGAGGCGTGGCGCCGCACGATGGTCGTGGTCGAGCGCGCCGAGCTGCTGCAGCTCGGGCCGGGGGGCATGGCCGGAGGCGAGGTCCCCGGCGGACGTGGTCTGCGTGACGCGATGTACGCGTGGCCCTCGTTCAACCGCTGCCGCATCGACGTCGCGATGCAGCAGGGCGTGTACGAAGATCTCGAGACGCTCGCGCGGCAGGGCCGCTACATGCTCGGCCTCGGCGCGATCGAGTACCTGCTCTTCGAGCCCAGCGCGGATCACGACTGCGATCCCGGCGCGGCGGTGACGGTCGATCCCGAGGCGTGGGCCGCGCTCGGCGAGAGCGGAGTCCGCGCGCGCCGTGCCGCGCATGCGCACGCGCTCGCGCAGCTGGTCGATCGTGCGGCCGACGATCTGCTGCAGGCGTGGGAGCCCGGCGGCGGCGGGTTCGCGACCCAGCTCGCGACGGCGGGCGAGGGCAGCGCCGTCTACGCGATGTCGCAGGACGGGCTCAACGCGATCTTCCACGCGATGTTCTACCTGGACCGGCAGATCAAGGACTCGAAGCTCGCGGGGCCCGCGTCGATCGGCGATCGCTGCGCGACCGAGAGCTGCCCCGAGCTGCTCGAGTCGCGCTATGCGCACCGATCGAGCGAGCACCTCCTGCCGAACCTGCAGGCGTTCCAGGCGCTCTTCCTCGGCGCGCCGGCGGGCACCGACGCGGTCGGGTTCGACGACCTCCTGCTCAGCGTCGGCGCGACGGAGCTCGAGGCGGACATGCGCACGAAGATCGCGACCGCGGTGGAGCTCGCATCGACGCTCCCGCCGGTCGACGCGACCACGTTCGCATCGCACCTCGACGAGTACGCCGCGATGTACGCAGCGGTGAAGGCGGTCACCGATCTGTTCAAGGCCGAGTTCCGCACGGTGCTCGCGCTCGAGCTGCCGATGGGCGCCGCCGAAGACAACGACTGATCGGACCGCGATGCGGAGCGTGCTGTCGAGCCTCTGGGCGCGCGCCCACCAGCCGACCGACGCGGCAGCGCTCGCCGCGTTCCGGATGTTGTTCGGCGTGCTCGCGGTCGTGATCCCGACGCGCTTCGTCGCGGAAGGTTGGGTCGACCGCTTCTACGTGCGGCCGACCTACTATTTCACGTACTGGGGCTTCGAGTGGATCCGCCCGCTGCCCGCGCCGTGGATCCACGGGGTGTTCGTCGCGATGGCGATCTGCGGCGCGCTCGTCGCGCTCGGGCTCTTCTATCGCGTCGCGATCGTCGGGTTCTTCCTGCTCTTCACGTACGTCGAGCTGATCGACGTCACGACCTATCTCAACCACTACTATCTCGTCAGCCTGCTCGCGCTCGTGATGAGCGCGCTGCCGCTGCACCGCACGTGGTCGCTCGACGCGTGGCTGCGCCCTCGGGTGCGCGCCGCGACGCTGCCGCGATGGATGACGTGGCTGGTGCGCTTCCAGGTCGGCGTCGTCTACGTGTTCGCGGCGCTCGCGAAGCTGACGAGCGATTGGCTGCTGCACGCGCAGCCGCTCCAGATCTGGCTCGGCGCGCGGATGAGCACGCCGCTGATCGGTGCGTACTTCGACCGCATCGAGGTCGCGTACGCGATGAGCTGGGCGGGGTTCCTCTACGACCTGACGATCCCGATCTGGCTCTCGTGGCGTCGCACCCGGCCTCTCGCCTACGCGATGCTGCTCTTCTTCCACGTCGCGACCGGCACGCTGTTCCAGATCGGCATGTTCCCCTGGATCATGAGCGTCGCGGCGCTCGTCTTCTTCGATCCGTCGTGGCCGCGCGCGGTGCTGCGCGTGCTCCGCGTGAAGAGCGAAGCACCGTCGATCGAGGCCACCGTGCCGCGCTTCGCGGGTGGGCGCGCCGTCGCGGCGATCGCGCTCGGTGTGTGGTGCGCGTTCCACGTGCTGATGCCGCTGCGCGCGCATGCGTACGGCGGCAACGTGCTCTGGCACGAGCAGGGGATGCGCTGGTCGTGGCGCGTGCTCTGCCGCGAGAAGAACGGCAGCGTGACCTATCGAGTGCGCTATCGCGGCCGGCGATTCGATCGCGAGATCGCGCCGCGCGACTACCTGACGCGCGATCAAGAAGTCGAGTTCTCGGCGCAGCCGGACATGATCCTCCAGCTGGCGCATCACATCGCCGGCGAGTATCGAGCGCGCGGCGAGACGGATGTCGAGGTACGCGTGGATGCGTGGGTGTCTCTGAACGGACGGCGGATGGCTCGGATGATCGATCCCGACGTGGACCTCGCGCAGGTGGAGGACTCGCTCCTGCCCGCCGACTGGATCCTCCCGGAGCCCGCCGGACCGCCGCTCGACGTCGCGACCTCCGCGCTCGCTCGGATCGGGGAACGCTGATGCGCTGGCAATGGCTCGTGGTGATCGCGGCGCTCCTCTGGAGCGTCGAGGCGAAGGCGCAGGACGTCGAGGCGGCCGAGGAGCCAGCGCCGACCGACGACACCGCCGACGTCGAGGTCGAGGACGGCCCCGCGACCGAAGAGCAGGTCGACGTGACGCGCGAGTCGCGCACCGAGGACCTGACGACCGGCGAAGTGCTCGTGCGCGCGCGCGCCGAAGAGGTGTTCCGCGCCGGCGGCTCGGTGCACGTGATGGGCGAAGAAGAGCTCGAGCAGCTCGACTACAACGACCCGCTCGCCGTGCTCACCCAGGTGCCCGGCGTCTACGTGCGCACCGAGGAGGGCTACGGCCTGCGCCCGAACATCGGCATCCGCGGCGCGAGCGCCGAGCGCAGCCGGAAGATCACGCTGATGGAGGACGGAGTCCTCCTCGCGCCCGCGCCGTACTCCGCGCCCGCCGCGTACTACTTCCCGCTGATGGCGCGCATGACCGGCGTCGAGGTCACGGCCGGGCCCGCCGCGATCCTCTACGGCCCGCACACCGTCGGTGGCGCGATCGATCTGCAGGGACGTCAGATCCCCGGGCGTCGCGAGGGGCGTATCGATCTCTCGCTCGGCAACACCTGGTACGGCCGCGCGCACCTCTACTACGGCGACTCGAACGAGTGGGGCGGCTTCCTCGTCGAGGCGCTGCACCTGCGGTCGAGCGGCTTCCACGAGCTCGATGCGCCGCCGGGCGGCAATCGCGACACCGGATTCCACCGCACCGACATCATCGCTCGCGGTGAATTGCACGGGAGTCTGGATCGCGACTTCTATCATCGGCTCGAGGTCACGTTCGGCCTCGGTCTCGAGCAGTCGAACGAGACCTATCTCGGCCTGAGCGATCAGGACTTCCGCGACAATCCGTATCGACGTTACGCGGCGACGCAGCTCGATCGCATGGAGTGGTGGCGCACCCGCGTGCAGCTCCGATATCAGATCGAGTCGGAGGACATGGAGCTCACGGTCACTGCCTATCGGCACGACTTCGAGCGCACCTGGTATCGACTCGATCACTTCTGCGACACGCTCGCGATCACGCCCGCCGGACAGCTCGACACCTGCGGCACGCGCGTCGGGTTCGATCGGATCCTCCAGAATCCGACGATCTATGCGAGCCAGTACGAGCGACTCACGGGCACGCTCGACGCGGAGCCGACCGACGCGCCGCTGCTCATGGCGCGCAATCACCGCATCTTCGCGGTGCAGGGCATCCAGGCGAACGGCCGCGTGTCGTTCGACACCGGGCCTTTCGCGCACCGCATCGACTACGGTGCTCGCGTCCATTTCGACGAGATCACCCGCAATCACACGGGCGACACGTACTACCTGCTCCAGCAGCAGATGGTGCTGCAGAACGCGGGGCTCGAGCTCGAGGGCAACCACGACAGCGCGTGGGCGCTGGCGGCCTATGCGAGCTGGGGCGTCACGTGGGAGCGACTGACCATCTCGCCCGGGTTCCGCACCGAGCTCATCTGGCTCGAGCACGAGGATCGATATACGGGCCGTCGCGTCTCGAGCGAGCAATACGCGTTCTTGCCGGGCGTCGGTGTGCAGTACGCGCTCCTGCCCGAGCTCGCGGTGTTCGCCGGCGCGCACCTCGGGTTCTCGCCGATCGGTCCGGGGCAGGAAGCGGACGTGCTGCCCGAGACCGCGTGGAACTACGAGGTCGGTGCCCGATACGGCCGCATCGACGAGCTCACGCACGGACAGCTCACGTACTTCATCAGCGACTACCAGAACCTCTCGAGCATCTGCACGCTCGCGTCGGGCTGCACGTCGGACATGCTCGATCGTCAGTTCAACGCGGGCGCGGTGCTGGTGATGGGCATCGAGGCCGAGGCCGCGCACACGTTCGTCGTCGACGAGCTCTCGATCCCGCTCGCGGCGAGCTACACGTGGACGTGGTCGCGCTTCATGACCTCGTTCTTCTCGACGAATCCGCAGTTCGGACAGGTCGAGATCGGCGATCACCTCCCGTACGTGCCCGAGCACCAGCTCTCGATGCGCGCGGGCTTCACGTGGCGGATGCTCGCGCTGCACACGAACGGGCTCTTCGTGTCGCAGATGCGCGACGTCGCGGGGCAGGGCGACGTGCCCGACATCGAGCTCACCGACGCGTACTTCATGCTCGACGCGAGCGCGAGCGTGGAGGTCTATCCGGGCTTCCGCGTGTACGTGCGCGGCGAGAACCTGACCGGCGCGCAGCCGCTCGTGACGCGCCGTGCGTGGGGCGCGCGCGGCACGAAGCCCGTGCTGGTGCAGGGCGGCATCGAGATCGACATCCGCTGATCAGGCGCGCCGACGACCCGCGCGCTCGGCTCAGGGATCGAGGACGGCGTCGTAGATGCACCGGGCGGTTGCCGGCGTGCCCTCGACGAGATCTCCGCCGGTGACTCCCGAGTAGAAGAGCTCGACCCGAATTTCCTCGGTCGCGACGTCTCGCTCGAACGTTCCCGAGATGCTCCCCATCTCGACGCCCAGGACCCGTCCCTCGTCGTCGAGGATCGAGACGCGCGGCGTGACGTCGGTGCGGACCGGATCCGCTTCGATCGTGGCGCGCATGGTCACACCATCGTCGTGGGTCACCGTCGCGCAGAGCCGCTCGAACACGTTCGGGACGTCGAGCCCGAAGTCACAGCCCGAGCTGACGTTCGACGGGTTCACGCTGATCGCGTCGTCGTTCCGCTCGCGGACCGATGTCGGCGAATCATCTGCGATCGTGATCTCGCAGAACCACTGCCCGTTCTCGACGTAGAAGAGCCGCTGCTCGGCGTAGGGGGCATCGCTGCCGCAACCGGCGGCGAGTGCTGGGACGAGCGCGAGGCACGCGAGGAGACGAACGGCCAGACGGGTCATCACTTCTGCTCCAGAGTTGGCGGGGGCGCGAAGATCCGTCGCTGCTGTGCGAGCGTCAACGGAAATCCATCACGGCGCGCCCAGCGTCGTTCTGCGCTCCCGCGCGCCAGAGATTCCCGCATTTCCCGACGCGACAATATGCGAGTGTGCTTGCCTGGTCGCGTTCGGAGGGGTATCCCCGGGGCCGAGATGATCTCCTATCAGCTCGGACACCTCAAGGCGCTCGAGGCCGAGGCGATCCACATCCTCCGCGAAATGGCGGCCGAGCGTGAGCGTCCGGTCCTGCTCTTCTCGGGCGGCAAGGACTCGATCGTGCTGCTGCGGCTCGCGGAGAAGGCGTTCCGTCCCGCGCGCTTTCCGTTCCCGCTCATGCACGTCGACACCGGGCACAACTTCCCGGAGGCGATCGAGTTCCGCGATCGCCGCGTGAAGGAGCTCGGAGAGCGCCTGGTCGTCGCGAGCGTCGAGGAGTCGATCGCGAAGGGGCGCGTGGTCGAGGAGAAGGGCCCGCGCGCCTCGCGCAATCGCCTCCAGACCACGGCGCTGCTCGACGCGATCGAGGAGCACCAGTTCGACGCCGCGATCGGCGGCGCGCGTCGCGACGAAGAGCGAGCACGCGCGAAGGAGCGCATCTTCAGCCACCGCGACGAGTTCGGGCAGTGGGACCCGAAGAACCAGCGGCCCGAGCTGTGGAGCCTCTACAACACGCGGCTGCGCAAGGGCGAGCACTTCCGCGTGTTCCCGATCTCCAACTGGACCGAGCTCGACGTCTGGGCGTACATCCGCGAGGAGAAGCTCGAGATCCCGAGCATCTACTACTCGCACGAGCGCGAGGTGTTCGAGCGCGACGGGATGCTCTACTCGCGCGCGCACTTCACCGAGCTCCTGCCCGGCGAGAAGTTCTTCCGCGAGATCGTCCGCTTCCGCACCGTCGGCGACATGAGCTGCACCGGCGCGGTGCGCAGCACCGCGAAGACGATCGAAGAAGTGATCGAAGAGGTCGCCGCGTCGCGCGTGACCGAGCGCGGCGCGACCCGCGCCGACGATCGCTTCACCGAAGCCGCCATGGAAGATCGCAAGAAGGAAGGGTACTTCTGAGATGAGCGGCGATCTGATCTCGCGCGAGCCGATCGCGATGGAGGAGGGCGCGGACCTCCTGCGCTTCTCGACCTGCGGCAGCGTCGACGACGGCAAGAGCACGCTGATCGGGCGTCTGCTCTACGACACGAAGTCGATCTTCGAGGACCAGCTCCAGCACGTCGAGGACGTCTCGCGCCGTCGCGGCGACGAGTACACGAACCTCGCGCTGCTCACCGACGGTCTGCGCGCCGAGCGCGAGCAGGGCATCACCATCGACGTCGCCTATCGGTACTTCGCGACGCCGCGCCGCAAATTCATCATCGCGGACACGCCCGGGCACATCCAGTACACGCGCAACATGGTGACCGGTGCGAGCACCGCGAACCTCGCGATCGTGCTCGTCGACGCGCGCAAGGGGCTCGTCGAGCAGTCGCGCCGTCACTCGTTCATCGCGTCGCTGCTGCGCATCCCGCACATCGTGTTCGCGGTGAACAAGATGGACCTCGTCGGCTGGGACGAGGGCGTGTTCCGGAAGATCGAGGCGGAGTTCCGGAACTTCGCGAGCAAGCTCGACGTGCAGGACATCGCGTTCATCCCGGTGAGCGCGCTGCACGGCGACAACGTGGTGACCCGCAGCGAGAACATGCCCTGGTACCAGGGCGCGCCGCTGCTGCATCACCTCGAGACGGTCCACATCGCGTCGGACCGCAACATGATCGACGTGCGCTTCCCGGTGCAGTGGGTGATCCGCCCGCAGAGCGCCGAGCACCCCGACTATCGCGGCTACGCGGGCGTCGTCTCGGGCGGGATCCTCAAGCCGGGCGACGAGGTCGTCTCGCTGCCGAGCGGCTTCACGTCGCGCATCAAGAAGATCGAGACGTTCGACGGGCCGGTCGACGAAGCGTTCTCGCCGATGAGCGTGATCGTGCACCTCGAGGACGAGCTCGACGTCTCGCGCGGCGACATGCTCTGCCGCCCGAGCAACAAGCCCGTCGTCGGTCAGGACCTCGACGCGATGGTGTGCTGGATGACGGACCAGCCGCTCACCGCGAAGTCGCGCCTCGCGCTCAAGCACACCACGCGTTGGGTGCGCGCGATGGTCACGAACATCTCGTACAAGCTCGACGTGAACACGCTGCACCGCAACGAGAACGTGCCGAGCCTCGGGCTGAACGACATCGGTCGCATCCAGCTGCGCACGACGGCGCCGCTCTTCTACGACGAGTACCGCCGCAACCGCACGACCGGCTCGTTCATCCTCGTCGACGAGAGCACGAACGCGACCGTCGCCGCGGGGATGCTGCTCTCCGAGCCTCGCTGAGCATCCTCGGATCGACGAAACGCCCTCTCCGCGTCACCGCGGAGAGGGCGTTCTCGTTCCGTCGTCACTCCGCTTCGCGCACTCCGGGCGGCGCGGGATCGACGTAGTCGGGCTCCGGCGGGCTCGCCTCGGGCGCCTCGCCCTCGGGGCGCATGCCCTCGCGCCAGACGATGTCGAACTGCACGCGTCGATTGACCTGGTGGTCGTACTCGGTCTCGGCGTCGGGGATCTCGGGGCGCGACTCGCCCCATGCCTCGATCTCGACGACCTCGCGAGGCACGCCGTGCGCTTCGAGATATCGGAGCACCGCCTCGGCGCGCTTGCGGCTCAGGTCGACGTTGTACGCCTCGGGGCCGCGTCGATCGGCGTGGCCGCTGATCACCAGCGCGGCCCAGCGATCGCCGCTCTCCTCGTAGCGCCGCGCGACCTCGTCGAGCTGCTCCATGCCGGTCTCGCGGAGCTCCCAGCGATCGAAGTCGAAGAACACGCGCTCGTCGATCACGAGCTGGTCGTCGATGAACGGCTGCGCGATGTCTTCCTCCTCGGGCAGCGGCTCGGGCTCCACCACCGGAGGCGGGGCCACCGCGAGCTCCGACTCGGGCTTCATGTCGAGCGGCTCCTCGCGAGTCACGTGGACGTGATCGAGGAACGCGATCTCGATGCCGCCGTTCCACATGAACAGGTAGTCCTCGCCGAACCGATCTTCCGTCTCCACGACGTGCGTGAGCTGCCCCATCGGGGAGAGCACGATCGGGCCGAGGTCGATGCCGTAGCCGAGGCCGAGGTCGAACACCGGCACCACGTCGCCGTCCACCAGCCAGGGGCCCGCGCCCAGCTGCACCCAGAGCCCGGCGGCGCGTCGGTCCGCGTTCACGACGGCTCCGAGGGGACGCACGCGCATGCTCGCGCTGAGCTGACCGAAGTCGAGCATCCCTCGGTCCACGGGGTCCTGCGGGATGACCTGCCCCTCGGTGAGCGCGCCGCCCCCGAGGCGGAGGCCGAACGCGAGCTCGGGGATGAAGGACCGATACACGCCGAGCGCAGCGCTCCCACCGACGTCGAACTGTTCCCTCGCCAGCTGGTTGATCGGTCCCGAGGCCATCCCGTCGAGCACGAAGAACCAGGGCTCTTCGGACTCCACCTCTTCCTGCGCGGCCGCGCGCGACGCCGTCGCCGAGGCCGAGATCGCGAGGCCGCCCACGACGCCGGCGATCACCCGATGCACGTTGCTCTGCATGCCGTTCCCTCGTTCTTTCTTCCGGACCTTCGTCGTCGCGCCCGCGGTCTCTCGGGCCGGCACGCATCGCGCGCTCGGCGCCGCCGTGCGAGGCGCGCGAACGCCCTCTCCGCGCATCACGCACGGGGAGGGCGTTCTCGTTCCGTCGTCACTCCGCGTCGCGCACTCCGGGCGGCGCGGGATCGACGTAGTCGGGCTCCGGCGGATCGGGCGCGGGCGCCTCGCCCTCGGGGCGCATGCCCTCGCGCCAGACGATGTCGAACTGCACGCGTCGATTGACCTGGTGGTCGTACTCGGTCTCGGCGTCGGGGATCTCGGGGCGCGACTCGCCCCATGCCTCGATCTCGACGACCTCGCGAGGCACGCCGTGCGCTTCGAGATATCGGAGCACCGCCTCGGCGCGCTTGCGGCTCAGGTCGACGTTGTACGCCTCGGGCCCGCGTCGATCGGCGTGGCCGCTGATCACCAGCGCGGCCCAGCGATCGCCGCTCTCCTCGTAGCGCCGCGCGACCTCGTCGAGCTGCTCCATGCCGGTCTCGCGGAGCTCCCAGCGATCGAAGTCGAAGAACACGCGCTCGTCGATCACGAGCTGGTCGTCGATGAACGGCTGCGCGATGTCTTCCTCCTCGGGCAGCGGCTCGGGCGCGACCGCGGGCGGCGGCGCCTCGCGCTCGATCGGCGCGGGCGGCGGGCCCGCCGCGAGCTCGGACACCGGCTTCATGTCGAGCGCGCCCTCGGGCGGTCTCGTGTGCGCCTCGTCGAGGAACGTGATCTCGAGCCCGCCGTTCCACACGAGCACGAAGCCCTGTCCGAATCGATCCTCGGTCTCGACCATGTGCGTGAACTGCCCCATCGGCGACAGCACGATCGGTCCGAGCTCGAACCCGTAGCCGAGGCCCGCGTCGAACACCGGGATCACGTCGCCGTCGACCAGCCAGGGCCCGGCGCCCATCTGGATCCACAGCCCGGTGCCGCGCCGGCCGTTCATCAGTCGCGCGAGGGGACGCACGCGCATGCTCGCGCTGAGCTGTCCGAAGTCGAGCCAGCCGCGATCGACGGGGTCCTGCACGATGACCTCGCCGGGGCTGAGCGCGCCGCCGCCGAGGCGCAGACCGAACGCGATCTCGGGCGCGAACGAGCGATAGGCGCCGAGCGCACCGCTGCCGCCGACGTCGAACTGCTGCGTCGCGAGGTCGTTGATCGGCCCCGAGACCATCCCGTCGATCACGAAGAACCACGGCTCCTCGACCTCGAGATCCTGTCCCGCGGCGCGCGACGGGCTCGCCGCGATGATCGAGATCGCGAGGCTGCTCACCACGCCCGCGATCACGCGATGCACGTTTCTCTTCATGAAGACTCCTGCTCGTTGCGTCCGACCTCTTCGCGCTGCTCGCGTGGCCTCGTGCCTCGAGCGCCGATCGCGCTGCGCGCTCGCCGGCTCGCGTCGCAAGCTCCGCGCCTCCGCCCGGCGACCTCTCTGCGCTGGAACGCACGTGCTCACGCGAGTGGCGTCGGATCCCGGACCAGCGTGCGTGCGGTGCTCGTCGCCGTCGTCGGCGCGTGTTAGCGAGCGACGATGCCGACGACATCACGAGGACGATCGATCGTGCGCGTGGCCCTGTGGTGCGTGCTGCTCGCGGCGTGTGGCGGAGGAGAGCAGGCGCAGCCCGCGCCCATCGCGTCGACGGGCGCGGAGTCGAGGAGCGAGCCGCGCGTGATCGCGGGCACGTGCGACACGAGCTGGCTGCCCGAGGGCACGACGCGCGACGTCGCCGACGCGAGCCTCGCGAGCGAGGTGCGCGCGTGGCTCGGCGGCGAGGGCTCGCGCATCGTCGCGTCGCGCACGGGCATCGTGTTCGCGAAGAGCGAGGACGATCGCGGCGACGATCCTCCGCATCCGCCCGAGGCCGCTGCGCTCGCGGCGCGCGCGTGCGGGCTCGGCGCGCGGTGGCTCGTCGATCACCTGCGCGCGCGTCTGTCGATCTCGGCGGGGCCCGACGGCGACGGAGTGACGTGCGACGACGACGTGTGCTGCGTGCGCGGCATGGAGTTCGTGCCGAACGCGACGGTGGTCTTCCGACGCGACGCGGAGCGCGAGGTCTGGGAGGTCACCACCGCGCTGCTGGTGAACGAAGCGGCGCTCACCGAGGAGACCATCGCGCGCAATCGACGCTTCGCGGCGGACGCGGTGCAGCGGCTCGAGGGCCGCACCTGCGAGGGAGAGCCCTGGTTGGTGCGGTGATGAGCGTGGGGAGAATTTCCACGAGCTGAGGAACTTTCTTTCGGCACGCACATCCGGCAGCTATAGGAGGTCGAGAGGGGCGCGGTCGCATGGACCGGATCGAGCGAGCGCTGCTCGTCGCGGACGCCGGTCGCGACGCAGTGGTGGACGCGGGACGCGTGGTCTCGTACGGCGCGCTGCGCGGGCTCGCGCGCGCGACTGCGGCGCTGCTACGCGAGCGCGGTCTCGCGCCGGGGGATCGCGTCGCGGTGCTCCACGAGAAGACCACCGCGTCGATCGCCGCGCTCTACGGGACGTGGCTCGCGGGCGGCGTCGTCGTGCCGCTCAACGAAGCGCTCAAGTCGAAGCAGGTCGCGCACGTGGTCGCGCACTCGGGCGCGCGCTTCGTGCTCGTCGATCCTCGTCGCGCTGCGCGCCTCGATGCGGGCACGCTCGGCGACGCGACTCCGCTCGAGGTGCCCACGAGCGGCATCGACGAGCCCGACGCACCATCGCTGCGCGGTGATCGCGAGCCCGCCGCGATCCTCTACACGTCGGGCTCGACCGGCATGCCCAAGGGCATCCTGCTCAGCCACGCGAACCTGATCGCGGGCGCGCGCATCGTCTCGACCTACCTCGAGATCCGGCACGACGAGCGCATCCTCTCGGTGCTGCCGTTCGGGTTCGACTACGGGCTCAACCAGCTCCTCACGTCGGTGGCGCGCGGCGCGACGCTGGTGCTGCAGCGATCGCACGTCGCGCCCGACGTCGTGCGCGCGCTGCACGAGCATCGGATCACCGCGCTCGCGGGCGTACCGCCGCTGTGGATCCAGCTCGCCGACGAGCGCGTCTCGCCGTTCTTCCGCGAGGCGCTGCCGCACCTCCGCTACATCACGAATTCCGGCGGCGCGTTCCCGGTCGAGCTCGTGCGGCGATACCGCGCGCACTTGCCGAGCGCGCGCGTCTACTTGATGTACGGGCTCTCCGAGGCGTTCCGCTCGACGTACCTGCCGCCCTCGGAGATCGATCGCCGCCCGTGGTCGATGGGTCGCGCGATCCCGGAGACCGAGATCCTCGTGGTGCGCGAGGACGGCAGCGAGTGCGACGCGGGCGAGCCCGGTGAGCTCGTGCACGCGGGGCCCACGGTGTCGCTCGGCTACTACCGCGATCCCGAGGAGACGGCGCGCGTGCTGCGACCCGATCCGCGCGGAGGCGAGCGGCCGCTCGCGGTGTGGTCCGGCGACGTCGTCACGCGTGACCCCGAAGGCTTCCTGCGCTTCGTCGGTCGTCGCGATCAGCAGATCAAGAGCCTCGGGTATCGGATGAGCCCCGAGGAGGTCGAGGCCACGCTGCGCGCCTCGCGCATGGTCGCGGACGCGGCGGTGCACGGTCGCGCGGATGCGAGCGCAGGACAGCTCGTGATCGCCGACGTGGTGATCGCGCGCGGTGAAGCGCGCGACGGCTTCGAGGCGCGCTTGCTCGCGTGGTGCCGGCGCGAGATGCCGGTCTACATGGTGCCCGCGGAGATCCGCGTGCACGACGCGCTGCCGCGGACCTCGTCGGGCAAGCTCGATCGCACGTCGCTGTCGCGAGGTGCGACTTGAGCCGCTGGGCGCGGCTCGAGCGATGGATGGCGCCCCAGGAGCGCTTCGAGGAGGTGCGCGCCGCGGCGTTCCGTCGCGCGGGCACGTCGCTCTGCGATCTCGCGTACGCGAACGCGTGGGACGGGCCTCCGCCGCGTGCGATCGAGGCGATGCAGCGCGCGCTCGATCAGCGACACGCGCTCGATCTCCAGTACACGCCGTACGGCGGGCACACCGTGCCGCGGCGGCTCGTCGCGCAGCAGCTCGCGCGCGACACCGGCGTGCCGTTTCGCTTCGACGACGTGGTGCTCACGCCCGGCGCGATGGCCGCGCTGACGATCGTGCTGCGCTGGCTCTCCGCACAGGTCGACCACGGCGAGGTGATCATCCCGGTGCCGTGCTGGCTCGACGTTCCGCTCTATGCAGAGGACGCGGGGCTCGTGCCCGTTCTCGTGCCGCTCGATCCGCGCACGCTGCGGCTCGACCTCGACGCGGTGCGCGCCGCGCTGAGCCCGCGCACCGTCGCGCTCGTGCTCGCGCAGCCGGGGAATCCGAGCGGTGTGATCCATTCGCGCGCGGAGCTCGAGGCGCTCTCGGTGCTCCTCTCGGAGCATCCGTCGCGCCCGATCCTCGTGTCCGACGAGTGCCATCGCGGGGTGCTCTTCGAGCGCGATGCGTGGGCCGCGCCGGCCGCGATCCATCCGCGCACGATCGTCGTCCACTCGTTCGGAAAGACCAGTTTTCTCCAGGGACAACGCATCGGGTACGCGGCGGTGTCGCCGCACTTCGACGACGGTGGAGCGACGTCGCGCGACCTCGCGCGGGCCTGTCGCGTGACCGGCGTTTGCACCCCCACGGCACTCATGCAGCGGGTGGTCTCCGATTTGCTGGATGTCGCGCCCGACATGGATCGGCTCTCGAGTCGACGTGATCTCGCGCTCGATGCGCTGCGCGCCGCAGGGCTCGAGGTGCAGGCGCCGCAGGCGACGTTCTTCGTGTACCCGCGCGCGCCGCGCGGGGATGCGTGGGGATTCGTCGAGCGGCTCGCGTCGCGCGGCGTGCTCGTGCTGCCGAGCGAGGTCTTCCACCACGAAGGGCACGTGCGGCTCTCGCTCACGGGCACCGACGCGATGCTCGAGCGGGGCCTGGCGGTGATCGCCGAGGAAGCATCGCGATGAAGACCGGCAGCGAAGGGCCCGCGGTGCACGATCGCGTGATCGAGGGCGAGGGATCGCGCGCTCCATCCGACGTGCGCGACGCGCTGATCGCGCGCGGCGCGCGCGCGCTCGAGGGATGCACCGGGCAGTTCGCGCTGCACGCGAGCGACGGCGAGCAGCACGTGCTCGCGCGCGATGCGTGCGGGGTCGCGAAGCTCTTCTATGCGCTGCGGGCCGACGGGACGCTCGACTCGTCGAACTACCTCGCGGATCTGCGCGCGCGCGGGCACGCCGCGTCGGCGATCAGCTCGGTGCCCTCGGGGCACGTGGTGCGCGTCGTGCCGTCGCGACGCGAGCTCGCGCTCGAGCGCTGGTCGTCCCTGCGCTTCGGCGCGAGCGATGCGCGCTGGGACGAGGCGTCGCTCGCCGAGCACGCGTCGCGCATCCGCCGCGCGCTCGACGAGACGTTCCACGCGCTCGCTGCCGGGCACGACGGCGGTCCGCTCTACGTCACGCTCTCCGGTGGGCTCGACTCGACGGTGATCGCGATGCTCGCGCGGGCGCACCTCGGGCCCTTCACCGCGATCACCTTCGCGCTCGAGGGCGTGCACGGGACGCACAGCGATCTCGCGCACGCGTCGCGCGTCGCGCGCGAGCTCGGGGTCGCGCACGAGATCGTGTGCGTCGGTCCCGATGTGCTGCGTGGGCATCTCGACGAGGCGCTGGTGCACGGGCAGGACTGGCGCGACTTCAACGTGCACTGCGCGCTGGTCAACGCGGCCCTCGCGGAGTGGATCCAGGCGCGCGATCACGATCGCCGCCCGCTCGTGATCACCGGCGACGGCATGAACGAGCTGGTCGCGGACTACACGCCGGTGCGCGTCGACGGGCGCGACCTCTATCCCCTGCCGCGCATGCCCGCGGGGCGCATGCGGCGCTTCCTCGTGCAGGGGCTCGACACCGGTGATCGCGAGGTCGGCGTCTACGCGCGCCGCGGGATCGACTGCGCGCAGCCCTATGCGATGTGCGCGCACGCGTACGCGGCGCTGCCCGATCGTGCGGTCGAGTCGCCCGACGCGAAGCAGGCGCTCGCGCGCGCGGTGATGGGGGATCGCATCCCCGAGCACGTGCTCGCGCGCCCCAAGGTGCGTGCGCAGGTCGGATCGTCCGACGAGGTCGCGGGCACGCTGCGCGCGATGCTCGATGCGGGCATCGACGGCGCGTCGCTGGAGCGACGCTTCGAGTCGCTGCTGGAGATGACGAGCGCGGAGCGCCGCGCGCTGATGCGCGCAGGCATGTACCGCTTCGCGCGAACCTTCGAGGAGCTCGAGGCATGAAGAGGAATGCACAGGTCGCGGAGGAGCTCGAGCGCTTCGTGCGCGAGCGCTTCCAGGTGCGTGGAGACGACGTGACGTTCTCGCGCAGCGTGCACTTGTTCGAAGAGGGCTACGTGGACTCGACCGGGCTCGTCGAGCTCATCGGGCACCTCGAGGCGACCTTCGGCGTGCACGTGCCCGAGGACGCGATCTTCGATCCGTCGTTCTCGTCGATCGACGGCATCGCGAAGGTGATCGGGGCGCTGCGCTCGGGGAGCATGGAGGCCGCGTGATCGCGGAGTGGCTCGACGGCGACTATCGCCGGCACGGCGGCAGGGACGCGCTGGTCGAGCCCGGGTTCTGGGCGCTCGGCGTCTATCGCGTCGGGCGCTGGGCGATGGCGCGACGATCACCCGCGGGACGATGGGCGATGGACCGGGTCTACCGCGCGCTGAGCGCGGGCGCGCAGCTCGGCCTCGGCGTCGCAGTGCCGCGCGAGGTCGCGATCGGCGAGGGCTTCCACCTGCTCCACGGCAACGGCGTGCGCATCCATCCCGAGGTCGTGATCGGGGATCGCGTGACGATCATGCACGAGGTCACGATCGGCGCGACGATCGGGCGCAGCGGCGTGCCGCGCATCGAGGACGACGTGCTCGTCGGCGCGGGCGCGAAGATCCTCGGGCCGATCCGGGTCGGCGCAGGCGCGCTGATCGCCCCGAATTCATTGGTGATCAGCGATGTTCCTCCCGGCGCGACGGTGATGGGGGTGCCGGCGCGCGTGGTGCCGAGCGGGACGGGCGCGCCGCGTCGCGACGAGTGACGATCAACCGCGCGTGAGCGTGCCTTCGGCGCCGCACGACGCGCACGCGATCGCGGTCGGGAGCCAGGCGGTCGGCATGAGGATGCGCGCGTCGCAGCTCGGGCACCGTGCGGCGTGCATCGCGAGATCGGCGAACGCACCGTCGCGCGCGAGGCGCTCGATCAGGAGCGTGCGCACGCGGAGCGCGGCGCGCCGATCGTAGGTCTCGAGCAGCACGTGCCGGATCCACGACGCGTCGACCGCGACCAGCATCCAGCCGTCCACGTCGACGGCGCGCGGCACCACCTCGATGCGGTCGAAGTCACGCGCGTGCAGCTCGAGCGCGACCCGATCGAGGTCGGGCGCGCGATGCAGGCGCAGCGTGCCGCCGCTCACGATCAGCGTCGCGCGGCGCTGGGCCGAGCCGCGGAGCTGCGTCGCGAGCCCGGCGCCGGCGGCGCTGCCGAACGTCGCGAGCGCGAGCGCGCCGAGGAACGCGCCCGGGCCCGGCGCGACGAGCGCGAGGACGCCCGCGGCGAGCACCGGGATCCCGCCCGCCGCGATGATCGCCGCACCGCTCGCCGGCCCGCGACCCACCTGATCGAGCACCAGCGCGTCGCCGCGTCCGGCATCGCGATAGCTCGCGAGGCCCTCTCCGCGTCGGACGACGATCGCGCCCACGGCCGATGCCACGAGCGAGAGCGTGCGTGAGCGCCGGCGCTGCCGCCAGCGGTCACGCGGCGAGGTGCCGCAGCAGCGCGTCGCGCACCGTCGCCGCGCGCCGCGCGCAGCCGAGCGCGAGCAGCGTGGTGCGAGCCCCGGTCACCGTCTCGACCGCGACGTGGTGCACGAGGTCGCCTTGATCGGTGCGTCGCGGCTCGACGAAGAACGAGGCGATCTCGCCGCGCACGATGCGCGTCGAGCGCAGCGTCGCGAGTGGCAGTGGACCGTGCACGACGCGGAGCGCGCGCTCGTCGAGCGTGATGCGCGTGCGGTTCACCAGCCGCGCGACGACCTCCCACGCGAAGAGCGCGGTCAGCGCGAGCCACGCCGCGACGATGCCGAGCAACGCGATCGAGGCTCGCGGATCGTCCCCGCCCGCGCGCACCGCGAGCGCGCCCAGCGCCACGCCGACGCCGAGCCAGGGCAAGGCAGCCGGTGCCCCGCGCCACGCCGCCGCATCGCGCCACGTGTGCTCGATCCGCAGCGTGCCGGACCGCGGAGCATCGCGATAACCGGCCGACGGAGAGGGCTCGACGAGGAGCTCGAGCTCGCGTGACGCCACGAGGACGAGATAGTCCCCGCGCGCGCGCCGAACAGCGCGAGGTAGAGTGCGCGCGTGACGAACGACGCGATCCGGAGAGCAGCAGGGCGAGTGTTGATCGTGGGGTTCCCGGGGCGCGCGCTTCCGGCGCCGATCGCGGCGCTCGCCGCGGAGGGCGCGCTCGGGGGCGTGATCCTCTTCAAGCGGAACCTGGGGACGATCGAGGAGATCGCGGCAGTGATCGACGGGGTGCACGACGCGTTCGGCGCCGGGCACGCGCCGCTCGTGTCGATCGATCAAGAAGGAGGCCGCGTCGCGCGGCTCGGCGCGCCCTTCGTGAAGCTGCCGCCGATGCGCGTGCTCGGGACGAGGGACGACGAGGCGCTCACGCGGCGTGCGGCGCGCGTGCTCGGGACGCAGCTGCGCGCGCTCGGAATCGGCGTCGACTTCGCGCCGGTGCTCGACGTCGACACGAACCCCGCGAACCCGGTGATCGGCGATCGCTCGTTCGGGCGCGATCCCGACGTCGTGATCCGCCACGCGCTGGCGTTCGCGGAGGGGCTCGGCGACGCGGGCGTGCTCGCGTGTGGCAAGCACTTCCCGGGGCACGGAGACACCGATCTCGACAGCCACCTCGCGCTGCCGCGCATCGCGCACGATCGCGCGCGGCTCGATCGCGTGGAGCTCGCGCCCTTCCGCGCGGCGCGCGCGAAGGTGCCGACGATCATGACGGCGCACGTCGTGTTCGACGCGATCGATCCCGGCGTGCCGGCGACGCTCTCGCGCGCGGTGATCGAGGGCGTGCTCCGCGGTGAGCTCGGCTACGACGGAGTGATCATCAGCGACGATCTCGAGATGAAGGCGGTCGCCGATCGCTGGGGCGTCGCGGACTCCGCGGTGCGCGCGATCGACGCGGGGTGCGACGCGCTCCTGGTGTGTGCGACGCCGGAGCGGGTGATCGAAGCGCACGCGGCGCTGGTGGCGCGCGCCGAGCACGACGACGCCTTCGCGGCGCGGCTCGAGGCGGCGGCGAGGCGGGTCGATGCGCTGCCGCGCGTGCCGCGCCCTGCGCCCGACGTGCTCGCGCGGATCGAGGCGGCGGGTGGCGCGGAGATCGAGCGCGCGCTCACTCCTGCGTCGTCGTGAGACCGTCGACGATCAGCTCGATCGCGTAGCGAAACGACGCGTCGACCGAGGTGTCCATCGCGAGCTGCCCCGCGGCCTCGAGGTGCACGAACCCGTGCACCATCGAGCGCACCGCGCGGATCGCGTGCACGCGCTTCGCGGCCGGGATGCCGATCTCCGCGAGCGGCTCGTCGAAGAGCGCGAGCAGGCGCGTCGCGACCGGGCGGAAGTCGGCATCGTCGGGCGCGATGCGCGTGCTCCCGAGCACCGCGAAGAGCGCAGCGTGCTCGCGCGCGAAGGTGCGATAGCTCGTCGCGAGCGCGCGCAGCCGCGCCTGCGGCCCACGCGCTCGGGTGATCGCGCGTCGCGCCTCGTCCTCCCAGCGCTCCCAGCCGCGGATCGCGACGCGCCGCCGCAGATCGGCGCCGCTCTCGACGTGGTTGTAGAGGGACGGCGGCTTCACGCCGAGCGCGCGCGCGACGCGATTCCAGCCGAGCCCTTCTTCGCCTTCGGCGTCGACGAGCGCGAGCGCGACGTCGACGACCTCGTCGGTGCGCGACGACTTCACGACGCGACGCCCTCGACCGTGCGCGACGGGCTCTCGGTCAGCGCGCGATACGCGGCGATCACCGCGTCGGCATCTTCGAGGTGCGGGTAGTGCCCGATGCCCTCGAGCACGGTGCTGCGTGCCCGGGTGCCGGTGAGCGCGCGCTCGAGCGCGACGACCTCGGCGCGGGGATCGGGGAAGTCGGGATCGGCGCTGCCCATCACGATCGCGACGGGCGCGCGCACCGCGCCCATCGACTGCTCGACCTCGCGGCGATCGGTGCGGAGCAGCTCGACGAGCGCGTGACGGCGCGTGCGGTCGCGCAGCATCGTGCGCACCGTCGCGAGGTGCGCATCGAGGTCGCTCGGCACGTGGCGCTTGAAGAGCGAGCGGTAGTACGCGCCCCAGAGCGTCGGGCCCCACGGCGCACCGAAGAGCGGGCGCCAGAGCGGGCGCAGGATGCGACCGAGCGGCAGGTCGCGCGCGACCGGGCCGAGCAGGAGCAGGCCGGAGATGCGCTCGGGGTGCCGCGCCGCGGCGAGGAGCGCGGCGGCGCCGGAGATCGAGCTGCCCGCGATCACCGCGCGCTCGACGCGCGCGGCGTCGAGCACCGCGATCACGTCCTCCGCGAGATCGTGCACGTCGTGGCGGGTGAAGGTCGCGTCGCTCTCGCCGTGTCCGCGGAGATCCGCGGTGAGCACGCGCGCGCCGCGCTCGAGCAATTGCGGCGCGAGCGCGCGGTACTGGGCACGCGTGTCGCCGAGCGAGGGCAGGCAGAGGACGGCGGGAGCGGTGGAGGGGCCCTGGTCGTCGTAGGCGATGCGGCCCTCGGGGCGCTCTGCGTGGTGCGTCGTGGTCATGTGCTAACGGTGTTAGCTAACGGCGTTAGTGTCAAGGCCGAGGGCGAAGATCCGCGAGCGCGGGCCGTACACTGCCGGTCGCATGTCGCCCTCGGATCACTCCCTCGTGGGACGCGCGCGCGAGCTCGCCGAGCTCGAGGCGCTGCTCGCGAGCGGCGAGCGCCTGGTGACGCTCACGGGGCTCGGCGGCATCGGGAAGAGCGCGCTCGCTCGGTGCATCGGGGCCGGTGAATCGGACGTCGTGCGCTGCGATCTCGACGAGGCGACCACCGTCGAGGCGCTCTCGGACGCGGTCGCGGCCGCGCTCGACGCGGGGCCTGGAGGAAGCCCTCGCGACCCGTCGTGGCCCGCGCGCGCGATCGCGGCGCGCGGGCCCGTCCTGCTGGTGCTCGACCCGCTCGATCGGGTCGCGGGCGCCGCGGCGCGCATCGCGGAGTGGCTCGCGTGCGCGCCCGAGCTCGTGGTGCTCGCGGTCTCGCGCGAGCGGCTGCAGATCCCCGGCGAGATCGCGTACGAGGTCGGTCCGATCGCCACCGACGACGATGCGATCGCGCTCTTCGTCGCCGCCGCGGGCGCACAGCGGCACGGCTACGCACCGAGCGACGACGAGCGGAAGGTGATCGCGGAGATCGTGCGCGAGCTCGATCGGGTGCCGCTCGCGATCGAGCTCGCGGCGGCGCGCCTCGCGGTGATGGGCCCGGCCGCGCTGCTGCATCGACTGCGGAGCCGCTTCGACGTGCTGCGACGTCCGGGAGGGCGAGGGCGCCACGGCGCGCTCGAGGCCTCGCTCGCGTGGTCGTGGGAGATCCTCGAGCCGTGGGAGCGCGAGGTGCTCGCGCAGTGCACGGTGTTCCGCGGCGGCTTCGGGCTCGACGCGGTGGAAGCAGTCGTGGCGACGAGCGTGCCGGTGATCGACGTGATCGCCGCGCTGCGCGCGAAGTCGATGATCCGCGCGCAGTCGATCGAGCGCGGCGAGCTGCGGCTCTCGCTCTACGAGAGCGTGCGCGCGTACGCGACGCGCGGCGTGGGGGAGGGCGCGCGGGAGCTCGAGGCGCGGCACGCGAAGCACTTCGTCGAGCAGGCGGAGCGATGGGCGGCGAGCGTGGAGACGCGCGACGGAGACGAAGCACGCGCGTGGCTCGCGCTGGAGCGCGAGAACCTCCTCGCGGTGGTCGAGCGCATCCTGGGGCGCGGCACGGTGAGCGCGCGGATCGCGGAGCTCGCGCTGCGCGCGCTCGTCGCGCTGGTGCCGGTGCTCTCGGTGCGCGGACCGCTCGAGCTCTACGCGCGCCATCTCGAGCGTGCGCTCGAAGTGACCGCGGGCTCGGGCGCGGATCCCCGGCTTCAGGCGCGAGGCCTGCTCGTGCGTGGCGCGCTGCGGAGGCAGCGCGGCGACGTCGCGGGCGCAGAGCGCGATCTCGGCGAGGCGCTGGTGCTCGCGCATCACACCGGCGATGCAGCCGTCGAGGCACGCGCGCTGCTCGCGGTCTCGCGCATCGCGTCGCAGCGCGGCGATCTCGAGCGCGCATCGGCCGCGATCGAACGCGCGATCGCGATCGAGAGCGGCGATCCGGGCGGCGAGGCGCGGGGATGGATCGCGCGCGCGGAGCTCGCGTGGGCGCGTGGTGATCGCGATGCGGCGCGGGACGCGCTCGAGCGTGCGCGAGCGCGCGGGATGCGATCGGCGCTGATCGAGGCGGCGATCCGCCGGAGGCTCGCGCTGGTGGAGCTCTCGGACGGACGCGCCGACGACGCTCGCGCGCACCTCGCGGTGGCGCGTGAGCTCGCGGGCGCGCTGCACGATCGACGCGGCCTCGCGATCGCGAGGGCCCTCGGCGGCGTGGCCGATCACGTCGAAGGTCGGCTCGATGACGCGGCCGGCGCATACCGCGAGGCAATCGCGGATCTCGCGGCCGGAGGGTTCGTCACGCTCGAGGCGATCGTCGGTGGGGCGCTGGGGATGGTCCACGCCGAGCGCGGCGATCGCGCGGAAGCGCGGCTCCTCGTGCAGGGCGCGCGCGCTGCGCTGGAGGGCGGCGACCCCGCGCTCGACGCGTTCTTCACGTGCGTGCTCGCGCGCATCGAGGCACTGGCGGGGCGGGACGCAGCGGGGCGTGCGCTGTTCGTCGTGGCGCGAGGGCGGAGCGCGAGCGCGGCCGACGCGTCGGTGGTGGCGCTGGTCGACGCAATCGAAGCGAGCAAGCTCGAAGGCGCACCGCCGTCGCTCGCGCTGACGTTGATCGCGCGGCTCCGTGCATCGAGCGCACGGCCGCAGGTCCAGGAGCGCGCCGACGCCGTGCGGGTCGGCGACGCGGGCTCGTGGTTCCGCGTGGGAGGCGGGGAGCGCGTCGAGCTCGCGAAGCGGAAGCCGCTGCGTCGCATCCTCGACCGCCTGGCGGACGAGCACGCGAGCGCCCCGGGGCGCGCGCTCGCGTGGGACGCGCTGATCGAAGCGGGCTGGCCCGGCGAGAAGATGCGCGCCGACGCGGGCGCCCACCGCGTGCGCGTCGCGATCTCCACGCTGCGCAAGATGGGTCTGCGCGACGTCGTGAAGACCGTCGAACAGGGCTACCTCCTCGACGCGCAGGTTCCGATCGTCCGCGATTGATCACTCCGCGACACGCACCCGCGCGAGCCCCGCGCGCGTCGCGATCCACGCCTCGTGCTCGTCGATCGCGAGCACGTCGGTCACGTCGTCGCCCGGCATGCCTTCGCTGCGCCCGATGCGCGACCACGCGCCGGGCTCACCGACGAGCAGCCCGCCCTCGAGCGTGCCCACCCACGCGCGCTCGGCGCGCGTCTCGATCGCGTGCGGGTTGATCCACCCGCAGGGCAGCGTCGCGCCCTCGCGCTCGATCACGAAGCGCCCGCTCGTGTGGGTGACGAGCCCGCCGTGGTAGGTGCCCGCGAGGAGCCCGCCGCGCCACGGCGCGACCGCGGTCACCCAGTCCACCGGCAGCGCGCCCGTCGCGACCGACTCGCGCGCGAAGCGACCGGTCGCGGGGTCGAAGCGCAGGAGGCCGTGCAGGCTGCCGACCCATACGTTGCCGCGCGCGTCGGTCGTGACCGCGTGCAGCTGCGCGACCGGCATCGAGTCGTCGCCGCTCCAGCGCTGCCAGCGATCCCCCTCGCGCCGCGCGAGCACGCGCGACGTCGTGGCCCAGAGCGCGCCGCGGCGATCGACGTGCAGCGCGGTCACGTGCTGATCGCCGGGGCCGTTCGGATCGTCGATCGGCGCGAAACGACGGCCGTCGTGCACGAAGACGCCGCGATCGGTCGCGATCCACAGGCGCGCGCCCTCGGCGCCGCGCGTCACCGCGAGATCGTTCACCCGCGGATCGACGTGCCAGCGATCGAGCGCGATGCGCACTGCTTCGATGCGGCCGCTCGCGTCCATCCGTGCGAGCCCGCGGTCGAACGTGCCGATCCAGATCGCGCCGTCGTAGCGCGCGAGCGCCGTGAGATCGGCGCTGGGCAGCCCTCCGCCGAGCACCCGCCGCGCAGTGCCGTGCTCGACGCGCACGAGGCCCCCGTCGTCGGCGACCCACACGACGTCGCCCTGCACGGCGAGCGCGCGGGCGCGCGCCGACACGCCGCGGATCGATCGCACGCGCGTGCCCTCGAGCTGCGCGACGCCACCGCCCCAGCTCGCGACCCACGTGCGATGGATCGCGCGCACGTCGCGCACCGCGAGCCGCTCGGCGGCGCGTGTCTCGTCGGCGCGCGCCGCGATCGTTCCGTCGCCGGCGACCCGCGACACGCCACCGAGCGTCGCGACGAGCACGTCGTCGCCGTGCGTCTCGAGATCCCACACGAGATCGTGGGATAACCCCTGCGCGTGGCGGATACGCCCGCGGATCGCGCCGCTCGCATCGAGGCGCACCACGCCGCGCCCTGCGGTCGCGATCCACAGCCCGTCGGGTCGCGCGAGCGCGTCGGTCTGCCGCGCGTAGGTGGGATCGCTGCCCAGCGACACCGCCTCGGGCGCGCCGTCGCGCACTCGGAAGAGGCCCTCGCCGTAGGTCGCGATCCAGATCGCGCCGTGCGCGCGCAGCACGCGGCGTGCGCGCGCGATCGCGAACGTGCGCGTCACGCGCAGGGTGCCGTCGAGCTCGGCGACGCCCTCGATCGACGCAGCCCACACCGCGCCGTCGATCACGTCGAGCGCGCGGAGGCGCGTGCCCGGCAGACCGTCCGCGCTCGTCAGCGTGCGCGTGACGCGCTCGCCTTCGATCACCACGAGCCCGCCGGAGGTCGCCGCGAGCACGCGCCCGTCGGGCATCACCTCGACGTCGTGCACGTCGCCGGTCGCGCCGATCGTCTCGAGCACCTCGAGCCGCGGCTGTGCGCGCGCAGCCGACGCGAGCGCGAGCACTCCGATCACGATCAGCGCTCTCATCGCGCGATCTCCACCGGCACGCGCCGCGTCGACACGTTCGCCGCGAGATCCGCGACCACCACCTCGAGCGCCATCGTGCCCTCGGCGTCGTCGGGCACGCGCAGCGTGCCTTCCCAGGTGCTCGGCCCGGTGAGCTCGAGCGAGACCGGCTCGCCGCCCGGCGCGCGCACCTCGACGCGACGCACGTCCGCGAGGAGCTGCGCGCGCTGCGGATCGATCTCCCGACGCCCCACCTGCGCGAGATCGGCCTCGGTGATCACCTGCCGAGCGCGCACCGTGATCGTCGCGCCCGGGCGCGCGTCTCCGTCGATCTCGATCGCGACCTCGGGCGCGCTCGCGTCCACCGTGTAGAAGACGCGCAGCTGCTCGGCCTCGCCATCGGCGTGCGTCACGAGGATCTCGATCGGGAAGGTCCCTTCGCCCGCATCGCGCGGGATCAGGAAGCGCGCGGTCCAGCGATCGATCGCGGGCTCCCAGCGCGCGTCGATGGTCTCGCCGAAGGGCAGGATCACCGTGACCGCACGTGCGTCGGCGGGCGCGGGGATGCGGATCTCGGGGTCACCCGGCAGCGCACGCGCCGGGCTCACCGTCGCGCGCACCTCGGCCTCGGCGTCGGCCTCGTCCGGCGCGGCAGGCGTCTCCTCCACCGCGACGAAGGACGTGAACGGCGTGACCACGTGGTGTGCGAGACCGAGCTCGGTCACCTCGCGCACGAGGTCCTCGTCGTCGCGCACCTCGAGCCGGCGCACGCGATCGCCGATCGCGGCGCGCGCCCAGAGCGACTCCTGCGACGCGTGCGGCCCGTCGGGTGTGGGCTCGCCCGGGAGCGTCACGTCGATCGCGCGCTCGTAGCGCCGGCCGTTCACCGAGCCGCGCACCCGCACCGTCGCGCGGCCGCCGCGCACGAAGCGCGCGTTCACGAAGAGCGGGCGATCCGCGAAGAGATCGGGCACGCGCGCCGGATACGCGTCGTGCACGTCGAGCCCGCCCCAGTCGATCTCGACGTCGGTGAACACCGGGCGATCGATCCACGCGTGCAAGCGCTCGGCGGCGCGCTGTGCGTCCTCGCCGAGCGTGGTGATCAGCGCGCGACCACGGCCCACCTCGGCGCTGCGCTCGAGCAGGAAACGATTGGGCGAGCTGCCCACACCGAGCGCGTAGACGCGGCTGGATCCGAGGTGCGTCGCGATCGCGCGGAGCACCTCGCCCTCGTTCGCGATGTATCCGTCGGTGACGAGCACCACGAGCGGCACGCGACCGCCCGAGCGCGCGCTCGCGGCGTTGGCGCGATCGAGCGCTTCTTCGATCGCGGGCACCATCCGCGTCGCGCCCACCGCACGCAGCTGTGCGAGGAACTCGTCGGCGCGGGCGGTCGTGTCGGCATCGCCCGCCGCGTGCTCCCCCATCCGCACCACGCGATCCGCGAACCCGATCACGTCGACGGTGTCGCCGTCGCGCAGCGCGCCGATCGCGCGACGCACCAGCGCGCGCGCCTGCTCGCTCGGACGCCCGCGCATCGAGCTCGACGCGTCGACGACGAACACGAGATCGCGGGGCGCGATGGTGTCCTCGGCGGGCGCGTCGGGCGGCTGCACCAGCAGCGTGAGCCAGCCCTCCTCACCACCGCGATGGGCGAGCACGGTCGCGCGCGGCGCATCGCCGCCGAGCCCGTAGCGCAGCACGAAGTCGCGGTTCGCGACCTGCTCGCCCTCGAGCCGCACGCTCGCGATCGAAGGACGCGCGCCGCGCTCGATCACGACGTCGTGGGTCGGCGACTCGATCGCGCCGATCGGCATGCCCGCGTCGATCGAGAGCGACATCGAGACCGCGCGCGCGTCGGGCTCCTCCGGCTGCTGCGCGACCGCGCTCGCATCGCTCGGATCGAAGCGGCGAGGCGCCGCGAGCGGGAAGGCGAGCTCGTAGCGCCCCGACTCGAAGGGCAGCGGCTGCACGAAGCGCAGGTGCACCTCGATGCGATCGCCGGGCATGAGGTTCGCGACGCGCTGCGCGAAGAGATCGGGTCGTTGCTGCTCCAACAATGCGGCGCGACGTCCGGTCGCGCGCGCCTCCTCGTAGGTGCGGCGTGCCTGCGAGCGACCCTGGATGCGCCCGCGGATCACGCGCTCGCCGACGTGCATCTCCATCGCGTCCACCGCCGCGTCGAGGGGCAGCGGGAAGAGATAGACCGCCTCGATCGGCGCATCGCCGTCGTTGACGAACTCCTGCGTGACCTCGACCTCGGCGACGAACCCCGAGATGCGCGCGTCGATCGACGTGCGACGCAGCGGCAGATCGCGCTCCGGCGCCGGCGGGGTGATCGCGGCGGGCGACGCGTCGCTCGCGACCTCGCCCTCGTCGCCGTCGACGTCGGGCTCGGCCGCCGCGGGCGCGACCGCGCGCAGCGTGCCGCGCGTCGGTCGCTCGAGGCTCGCGAGCAGCGCGGGATCGACGGTGCCCGCGGTCTCGACCGGTCCCGCGTGGCGCTCGTTGCCGCCCCACATGTGCCAGCCGTCGAGCATCGCGTCGCCGACCTCGAGGCCGATCACGTTGCCGCGCGCGGTGGTCGCGTAGACCCAGCCCTGCGCGACGATCGGCTGGAACACGATCGGCTCGCCGATCTCGTAGGCCCAGATCGTCATGCCGGTGTCGACGTCGGTCGCGACGAGCTGACCGTCGACCGTGCCGAACACGAGGAGCGATCCGACGATCGCCGGCGGGCTCAGCGCCTGCGCGCCCTCGGCGCGCGCGTAGGTGCGGCGCCACACCTCGTCGCCGGTGTCGATCGCGCGCGCGAGGATCGCATCGCCGATCGCGAAGTACGCGCGCCCGTCCGCGACGGTCGGCGTCGATCCCTGGAACGCCCAGCCGGCCGCGACGTTGCGCAGCCCGAGGTGGTCGCCGTGCGGGACGTTGCCCCACGCGCCCGCTTGTCCGTGCACCAGCGCGCGATCGCGGCTCTCGCCCGCGAGATACGGCGCCTCGAAACGATCTCCTTCGCGCACGACGCGACCATCGCGCGCGGAGAGCACGACGATCTGCTCGTGGTCCCCGACTCGGCGCGCGAGCAGCACCGAGCTGCGATCGACCCACACCGCGCTCGATGCGCCGACGTCGCGCGACCAGCGGACCTCGCCGGTCCGCAGCGCGAGCTCGAAGGCGCTGCCGTCCATCGTCGCGAAGTACACGGAGTCGCCGAGGATCTGCGGCGCCTGGATCACGTCGGCGGGGATCGGCGTCGACCACACCGGCTCTCCATCATCGAGGCGGAACGCGCCGAAGCGATGCGCGCCGTCCGCGGGATACGCCGAGACCACGAGCCCGTCGGCCGCGGCGGGCTGGCTCATCAGTGGATCGCCGAGCCAGCGGCTCCAGCGGATCTCGCCGGTGCCCGCGTCGGCGACGAAGAGCGTGCAGCTCTCGGTGTTGAAGATGACGCGATCGTTCGCGACGATCGCCGCGCTCGGTCCACCGTCGGGCGCCGCGACCGACCACGCGAGCTCTCCGTCGTACGCATCGAGCGCGAAGAAGCGATGGCTCGCGAACCCACCGCCGAGGAACACGCGCCCGTTCGCGTAGGCCGCCGACGTGAGCAGCTCGTCGTTGGGCAGCGCGGTGATCCATCCGCGACGTCCACCACCCCAGTCGAAGCGCGCATTGCCGCCGCGCGGTGGATGCGGGAGCGCGATGCGGCGCACCGGCACGCGATGCTCGATCGATCCGTCGTCGCCCTCGGGCACGCCGGCGAGCGCGTCGCGGATCAGCGCTTCGTGATCGATCTCGCGCGGCGTGTGCCCCTCGATCGCCACGAAGTGATCGCGCTCGTGCGCATCGGTCGCGCTCGCCGCGGTCGTGCTCGCGCGTGGGCTGCTCGCGGGCGTCGGACAGCCATCGAGCAGCAGCGCGACGCTGCCGACCGTCCACGCGAGCAGCATCGTCCGTCGCGGCCGGGCCGCGCGGGCCCGCCGATCGAAACGCACCATCGTGTCCTCCCCGGCGCACCTCGACGTGCGCGCTCGTCGGCGGACAGCAGCGCACGTGCCACGCCCGCGGATCTCCGGGATCGCGCGATCGTATGGAGATCACGCGCGTCGGCGGGGACACGCGCCGTGCGGCCCGGCGGACACGACTACGTGATGGACGCGAGCACCGAGACGAGCGACGCGACGTCGCCCGGTCGCTCCTCGGGACGCTTCGCGAGCGCGCGCAGCAGCGCGTGATCGACCGCGACCGGGAGCCCGCGCGCGAGCACGCTCGGGGGCACCGGCTGCTCGGCCATCACCATCGTCATCACCGCGAGCGCGTTCGGACCGAGGAAGGGCGGTACGCCGGTGACCATCTCGTAGACCACCGCCGCGAGGCCGTAGACGTCGCTGCGCGCATCGAGCGGCGCGCCGCGCGCCTGCTCGGGCGACATGTAGAGGGCGGTGCCGACCACCGCGCCGGTGCTCGTCACGCGCTGCGCCGCGCTCTCCTCCATCGGCTTCGCGAGACCGAAGTCGACGAGCACGGCGCGCTCGCCGAGCCCTGCGACCTGCGCGAGGAAGACGTTCGCGGGCTTCAGATCACGATGGAGGATCCCCGCGCGATGTGCGGCCGCGAGCGCGTCGCCGAGCTCGATCGCGACGCGGCGCGCGTCGCTCCAGGCGAGCCGCCCGCTGCGACCGAGGCGCGTCTCGAGCGTCTCGCCGCTCAGCAGATCCATCACGAGATAGTGGAGGCCGTCGTCGGTGCGATCGAAGTCGTGCACGGCGACGATCCCCGCGTGCCCGATCGCGCTCGCCGCACGCGCCTCCCGCTCGAAGCGCAGGATCGCGTCGCGCGAGAAGCGCTCGGTCGGCAGCAGCGTCTTCACCGCGTAGCGACGCCCGGTGCGCAGATGCCGCGCGGCCCACACCGCGCCCATCCCGCCTTGTCCGAGCGGCTCTTCGACGAGGTACGTGCTCTTGAGCACGCGCCCCGTGATCACGCTGCCCTGTGCGGGCACGCGCGGGCGCGCATCGCGCGTGACCGCGACCGGATCGGGCATCGGAGACGGAGAGGGCGGCGGCTGCGGCCAGGCGAAGGGCGGAGGTCCCGGCAGCGGCGCGAGCGCCTGCGCGGCGATCGGCCCGGGCGGCGTGTTGCCGCTCGGCGCGTCGCTCAAGAGCCCGTGGGCGAGCGCGTCGAGCAGCACCGCATCGGCGCGCTCGCGCGTCCACCCGCGCGCCTCGAGCGCGGCGCGATCGACGCGCCCGTCCGAGCCCGCCTCGGTGAAGATCGCCTGGAGCGCGCGCGTGCCCTGATCGTAGCGATGCCGCGCGAAGAGCAGCGCCGCCGCGCCGAGGCACGGGATCATGCCGCCGAACATCGCGCAGAACCCCGCTGCGCCGTAGTCGCGCGTCGGCGTCGGCTCGACGGCCCACATCGCGATCATCCCGAACGACACGAGGCCGAAGAGCCAGAGCGGGATCGATCCGGCGAGGAGGATCAGCGAGCGCGTGCGACGGCTCCTCACCGCGTCGGAGAGTCGATCGAGGCGCAGGCGCATCGTCGCGCGCAGCGTGCCGCGTGAGGTGGTCCGACGTCCAGCGAGAGGCTCCGATGCATGCTGTGCGCACACGATTCGATCGCGCTGTGGATCGACATCCACGGACGCGAATTCGCTCGACCGATCGCCGTGTCGGGATCCGTCCCGACGGACGCCTCGCAGGAGCGCGGGTACTTTCACCTCACGATGTCCCGCCCCGCATCAGCCGTTGCGAACGGCGACCACGAACACGATCACGATGCATCGGGCCCACGCCTTCGCGAGCCCGTCCTCGACGTCGACTTCGACGTTCCGCGCAGCACAGCAGAGATCGCGGCGGAGCTTCCGGTCCTTCGCCGCTTCGCGGGCTACGACATCCTCGGACGCATCGCCGTCGGCGGCATGGCCGAGGTGTTCCTCGCGCGCGAGCACGGTCAGGCCGGCAGCGTCCGACAGATTGCGCTCAAGGTCATCCGGCCGCAGCTCGCGACCGATCGCGACTTCGAGGAGATGTTCATGCGCGAGGGCAAGACCGCGCTCGGTCTCCGCCATCCGAACGTCTGCCACACGTATCGGTTCGGCATGGAGAGCGGCCATCCGTTCCTCGCGATGGAGCTCGTCGAGGGCGTCACGCTGCGCGACCTCTGCACGCGCGCGCGCCGCGCCGGCAAGCCGATGTCCGCGCCGATCGCGGTGAAGATCGTCTCGCTCGTCGCGGAGGCGCTGCACTCGGCGCACGTCGCGCGCGACGACAAGGGACGCGCGCTCGGGATCGTCCACCAGGACGTCTCGCCCCACAACGTGATGGTCGCGTACGACGGCACCGTGAAGCTGCTCGACTTCGGCGTCGCGTCGACGTCGAAGGAGCGCGCGACGGAGATCGCCGAGAGCAGCCACATCACGATCCGCGGCAAGGCCGGCTACCTCTCGCCCGAGCAGTGCCTCGGTCACTCGTTCGACGCGCGCTCCGACGTGTTCTCGCTCGGCATCGTGCTCTACGAGCTGCTCACCGGTCAGCGCCTCTTCGCGCGCGCGCAGAGCCTCGACGCGATGCGCGCGATCACCAGCGAGCCGCTGCCGCCGTGGCCCTCGACGATCCCGCCCGCGCTGCAGCGCGTGCTCGGCCGCGCGCTCGCGCGCGACGTGAGCGATCGGTATCGCAGCGCGGCGGTGATGCAGGAGGATCTCGAGCGCACGCTCGCCGAGACGCGGACCGCGGTCACGTCGGCGAAGATCGCGGAGGTCGTCGCGCGTCTGCTCGGCGACGACTTCGGGCGCGCGCCGAAGCTCGAGACGACGCGCGACGTCGTCGCGTGGATCATCTCGCCCGAGCAGGAGCTCATCGCGCTCCAGCTCCCGCCGCCCGCGCCGGTGCTGCCGCCTCCGACGCCGACGATGCCGGAGCTCCCGCCGGTGCCTCCTCCGTCGAGCACGCGTCCTCTCGCGCTCGCGCTGACCGGCGTGATCGCGCTCGTGCTCGGCGCGCTCGCGATGTTCGCGATGACGCGCGGCCAGGCCGAGCCCGTCGCGACCGCACCGCCGCCCGCGGCACCCATCGTCGCCGCGCCCGTGCCCGTCGCGCCGGCGCCCGCGCCCGAGGCGCCTCCCGTCGCTGCAGCCGCACCGGTCGCAGCACCGAGCGTCCCCGTCGCGGCCGAGCCTGCGCCCACGCGCGTGCGCCGACCGTTCCCTGCGCGACCCGCCGCGTCTCGCGCGCCGCGCGCCGAAAGCAGCACCGACGAGTCGAGCGAGTTCTTCGACGACCCGGGATTCTGATGCGGATCATCGCCACCCTCACACTCCTCACCACGCTGCTCCTGGCGCCCGCGGCCCACGCGCAGGATCCCGATCCTGCACGCGGCGCCGCGGCGCGCGCGTTGTTCCAAGAAGGCGTCGGCCTCGCTCGACGCGGCGACTACGCCGAAGCGATCGATCGGTTCCGGCGCGCGCAGGCGTTACGACCCGCCGCGCCGATCGCGTACAACCTCGCCGCCGCGCTCGCGCACGAGGGCGAGCTCGTCGAGGCCGCCGAGCTGCTCGAGCGCGTGCTGCGCGATCCCTCGATCCCGCCGCAGCTGCGCGCGTCCGCGGAGCGCCAGCGCGACCAGATCGCACCGCGCGTCGGACGCCTCACGGTGCGCCTCGAGGGTGATCACGGCGGCGTTCGTGTGCACATCGACGAGCGCGAGCTGCCCGAGGCGATGGTCGGCGTCCCGGTGCCGATCGATCCCGGTGCGCACGAGATCCGCGCGATGCGCGACGGCGAGGACGTCGCGCACGAGCGCATCGAGATCGGCGAGGCCGAGCGCCGCGAGGTCGCGCTGACCATCCCGGCGCGCGTGGTCCCGCGCGAGGCGCTCACGGTCGCGCCGGCGCGCGCGTCGTCGAGCGAGCGCGTGCCCGAGGCGGCGCTCGAGACCTCGGAGCGCGATCCCGTCGATCGTGGCTCGAGCGGTGGCGGTGGTGACGACGCGCTCGTGATCACGCTCGCGATCGTCGGTGGTGTCGTGGTCGCCGGCGCGGTCACCGCGACCGCGATCGTGCTGACGTCGCCGCAGACGCCCGAGCCCGTGATGGGCAACACGATGCCGGGGGTGCTCACGTGGTGAGACGCTCGCTCCTTCCCTTCCTGCTCCTCTCCATCGCGGCATGCGAGGCCGATCCCCTCACGGAGATCGTCGTGGTCACCGACACCGACCTCGACGTGCCCGAGGGCATCGACGCGATCCGGATCACCGCGACCGATCAACAAGGCCTCTCGCAGGAAGCCCTCGCCGAGCTCGGTGGCGGCGCCGAGCGCCCGGTCACGCTCGGCCTCGTGTCGCGCCAGGGCTCGGGCACGCTCGACGTCGTGGTCGTCGGCGAGCGCGACGAGGTCGAGATCCTGCGTCGCACTGCGCGCGTGAGCTTCGTACGCGGGCGCACCGTCGCGCTGCGCATGGATCTCTGGGAGGACTGCATCGGGCAGCTGTGCGGCGCCGATCGCACCTGCGGCGACGGCGGGTGCCGTCCCGTCGCGATCGAGTCGTCGGAGCTCGTCGACTGGAGCGGTGAGCCGCCTCCGCCGCCCGACGCGTCGATCGCGATCGACGGCGGGCGCATGGACGCGGGCGCACGCCCCGACGCGCAGGTGCCGATCGACGCGCAGACGCCGATCGACGCGCCGATGGTCGACGCGCGCATCCCGTCCGACGCGCCGATGCCCGACGCGCCGATGGTCGATGCGTTCGTCGAGCAGTGCAACGAAGCGATGCCGTGTCCCGAGACCGACTCCTACACGTGCACCATCGATCGCTGCGTCGAGGGGCGCTGCGTGGTCGAGCTGAGCGACGCCGCGTGCGACGACGGCGTCGAGTGCACCAGCGAGCGCTGCGACGTGGGGCTCGGCTGCGTCTACCAGACGCACAACGATCGCTGCGACGACAGCGTCGCGTGCACCGCGGATCGCTGCGACCAGCTCGAGGGCTGCGTGCACCAGCAGCAGCACACGACGTGCGGCACCGGCTCGTACTGCGACACGACCGCGGGCTGCAGCACCGCGCCCACGTTCACCGACGTCTACACGGGCGTGATCGCGGCGCGCTGCGGCCCCTGCCACCTCACGAACACGCCGCGTAGCGGGCGCCTCGATCTCTCGACGCAGGCGCTCGCCTACGCCGCGATGGTCGGCGTGACCGCCGGTTGCGGCGCGGGCGTGAACACGCTCGTCGTCCCCGGTGACTCCGCGCGCAGCCTGCTCTGGCGCAAGGTCGCGAACGTCGATCTCTGCGGCAGCCGCATGCCGCGCGGCATGGTCGCGCCGCTCGACGAGGCCCAGATCTCGCTGATCGCCCGCTGGATCCAGGGCGGCGCGCTGGAGTGATCGACGGGGCGCGTGATCGACGTTAGATCACGCGCCCTCTCGAATGCGCGTCTCGTCGTGGAACGTGAACGGCCTGCGCTCGATCGCAGGCAAGGGCTTCTCGGACTGGCTCGCCGCGTCCGGCTCGGATCTGGTCGGCCTGCAGGAGACGCGATGTCGTCCCGAGCAGGTCCCCGACGGCATCCGCGAGCTGCCGGGCTGGCACGGGCACTTCGTGTGCGCCGAGCGCGCCGGGTACAGCGGCGTCGGGCTGCTCTCGAAGCTCGCGATCGACGGAGTCGAGAGCTCGCTCGGCGTGAAGACGTTCGACATCGAAGGCCGCCTGCAGCTCGCGCGCGTCGGACGCCTGCGAATCGCGAACGTCTACTTCCCCAACGGCAGCGGGCAGGAGCGCGACAACTCGCGCGTGCCGTTCAAGCTCCGCTTCTATCGCCGCCTCCACAAGCTGCTCGAGCCGTACAAGCAGGAGGGGCTGCCGATCCTCGTGATGGGCGACTTCAACACCGCGCCCCACGAGATCGATCTCGCGCGCCCCAAGGACAACCACAAGACGAGCGGTTTCCTCCCCGAGGAGCGGCGCGAGCTCGTGCGCTGGCTCGAGACCGGCTGGGTCGACACGTTCCGCGAGTTCGAGAAGGGCCCCGGTCACTACACGTGGTGGAGCCAGCGCTTCGGGGTGCGCGAGCGCAACATCGGGTGGCGCATCGACCTCGTGCTCGCCTCGCCCGGCGCGCTCCCCTACCTGCGCAATGCCGCGATCCACGCGCACGTGCCGGGCAGCGATCATTGCCCGATCAGCGTCGACCTCGACGACTCCGTGATCGGCTGAGCACGTTTATCCGTACGGCGCGTCGATTCGCCGTCCGGATACGTCAGAGCGCCGCAATTCGGCAAGGATCCGTGCGATCTGCGCCGTTCGTCTCGTGGCACGCGCGCTGCTCAGGTCGCCGCGCCCTGCACCGAGGGAACGACCATGCGCTCCACCGACATCCTCGCTCGCTTGTACGACGGCCTCTCGCGGCGCCCGCGCCCCGAGGACGTCGCCGAGCTGATCCTCGAGCTGCTCGATGGTCGCCTGAACGCGCGCGAGCGCGTCGCCCTCGAGACCGCCGCGCGCGGCTCGCTGCGCCGCAACGCGTGGGGCTTCAGCTCCATGCTCGCCGACTTCCGCCGCGCCGATGCGATCACCGCGAAGGTCGATCGCGCCAAGCAGCTCTTCGCGAGCGCCTCGTCGTTCGCGATCACCCACGACGAGTGCGGTGATCCCGAGAAGGTCGAGGCCTTCCTGCGCCACGTCGCGCCCGAGATCCGCGCGTCGTTCGGCGAGGTCGACTGGAAGCGCGATCGCCTCGATCGTCGCGGCCGTCGCGCCGAGGGCCTCGAGCTCTCGCGCCGCAAGTACAACCGGAAGTTCCGCCTGCTCCGCCGCATGGAGCAGCGGCTCGCGAGCCTCGTGCGAGTGCGACGTCAGGTCGAGCTCACGATGATCGGCAAGTCGTCGCTGGCCTCGCGCGTCCCGCGCGATCGCTTCCTCGCGAACGAGAGCACGGCGTGCTTCGTCGCGTACTACGCGTCGCGCGCGACGCTGCGGAGCGAGTTCACCAACGGCCCGCAGCAGCGCGCGTTCGACGACATCAGCGCGATGCTGTTCGCGCGCTGCGAGCGCGATCGCGACACCGACTGGCTGGTCGTCGCGCACGTGCTCCCGCGGCCCGAGGTGCTCGTGCGCGTGCACGACGAGGACAAGCTCGCGCTGCTCGCGGCGTGGCACGGCGTGCTCACCGAGACCGCCGAGCTGCTCCGCGTGACGTGGGAGAAGTCCCGCTTCCGCCGCGACACGATGATCGTGAAGCGCGGAGACGACAGCTCGACGTGGAACCAGCTCGCGGGCGCCTGGAACAAGGCGCGCGACGGCTGGATCGCGCTGCTCCACGTGCTCGGGATGGAGGACGTGCTCGACGCCATGTGCGTCGGGAAGGTGCTCCGTCTCATGGCGGCCGACGTCGCGTACTGGCATCGCGCGAGCGGCGGTAGGCTCGAGCCCGACACGGCAGTGTGGGCCGCGCTCCCGCCGCCGTGGGAGGTCATCGGCGGCGAGGAATGGTGCACGCGCGCCGACGTCGAGGAGACGTGCCGCGCCGTGGGTGTCGACCCGATCGCGAAGGGTTGGATCGCGCCCCGTCCGAAGGGCGAGCCGGTGCCGTTCCGGCCCACGCCCGAGCTCGTGCACGGCGTGACCGTCGGCCATCCGGGGCTCGCGCTGATGCTGCGACGCGCCGGTTGGTTCAGCGGCCAGGTCGAGCGTCTTCGCCCGCTCGGCGCCTGACCATCGTGGGCTCCGCGATCGTGACGAACGTGACGATCGCGGAGCACCACGCTCTGTTCCCGGGAAGTTCTGCGCTGGAACGGTCGGCTCGTTAACCGACTCGTCGCTGGTTGGAATCCAGCTCCGGGAGCCACTCACTTCCTCGTAGATCGCGATCGCGATCGATCCACATCCTCTGGGTAGTTCAGCGGTGGAACGCTCGGCTCTGACCCGAGTCGTCGCTGGTTCGAGCCCAGCCCCAGAGGGCTCTCTCCTCGTAGTTCAGCGGTAGAACAGTCGGCTCTTAACCGACCTGCCACTGGTTCGAATCCAGTCGAGGGGACCACTCACCACCTGGTCGATCCTTGCTCCGGGGACCAGGTTTCCCACCAGCACGTTGGGCGGACTCCCCTTTACGTCGGGATCCGAGCCCATTAGTGTGAGGCTCCGAGTTGACGATCCACGGGAACACGAACGGTCTCAGCCCCTCCGACCTTCACGCGCTCGAGCGCCTCTATCGGCGACGCGTCCCCTTCGATCGGCTCCTCACTCCCGAGCTCGCACGCTCGATGGCGGAGATCTCCGCGTCGACCGGGCGTCAGGTCGGAGTGATCGCCGATCGCAGCGGGCACGTGCAGTTCGTCGTGGTGGGTGACTCGAGGCAGCTCATGCTGCCCGACGTCGGGCGCGTGCGCGCTGCGCAGGGCCGGTTCCGCGGGCTGCGTCTCATCCACACCCACCTCACGCCCGAGGGGCTCACGCGCGACGATCTCGTCGATCTCACGCGCCTGCGTCTCGACCTCGTCGCGGCGATCAACGTCGGGAAGAACGGCGAGCCCGAGACGGTGCACTACGGGCACAACGTGCCGGTGGCGCCGGGCTCGAGCGAGTCCCCGCACCGCACGATCGGGCCGCTCTCGTACCAGGCGCTGATCGGCGAGCTGGTGCAGGTCGATCCCGCAGCGCTGATCGCCGGGCTCGAGCAGGAGTTCGCGCGGGTCGCGCGCACCCGCCTCGTCGATGCGAAGGACGGGCGCGCGATCCTGATCCACGTGTGCGAGAAGCACGACGCGTGGCGCGCCGACGAGTCGCTGCGCGAGCTCGCCGAGCTCGCGCGGACGGCGGGCGTCGAGGTCGTCGATCAGGTCCTGCAGGTCCGCGATCGCATCGATCCGAAGTTCGTCATGGGTCGCGGCAAGCTCGACGAGATCGTGCAGCGCTCGATGCAGGTCGACGCGAGCGTGCTGATCTTCGATCGCAACCTCGGTCCCGCGCAGGCCGCGGCGATCGCGAAGGCGATCGATCTCAAGGTCATCGATCGCAGCCAGCTGATCCTCGACATCTTCGCGCAGCGCGCGGAGAGCCGGGACGGCAAGCTGCAGGTCGAGCTCGCGCAGATGAAGTACCTGCTGCCGCGCCTCGGGCAGAACGACGACTCGCTCTCGCGCCTCACCGGCGGCATCGGTGGGCGAGGGCCCGGCGAGACCGTGCTCGAGATCGGGAAGCGTCGTGCGCGCGAGCGCATCTCGCGCCTCCAGAGCGAGCTCGAGAAGCTCGCGGTGCAGCGCCGCAATCGTCGCCAGCGCCGCAACCGTCGCGACGTGCCGATCGTGTCGATCGTCGGCTACACGAACGCCGGCAAGAGCACGCTGCTCAACGCGCTCACCGGGAGCGAGACGATCGTCGAGGACAAGCTCTTCGCGACGCTCGACACGCGCTCGCGCCGCATCCGGTTCCCGGAGGAGCGCGAGGTCGTGATCACCGACACCGTGGGCTTCATCCGCGATCTGCCGGTCGACCTCTTCGCCGCGTTCCGCGCGACGTTCGAGGAGGCGCAGGACGCGGACCTGCTGCTCCACGTGGTCGACGCGAGCGACCCCGCGCTGGGCGAGCACATCAAGACGACCGAACAGCTGCTCGGTCAGCTCGAGCTCTCGAACGTCCCGACGCTGCTCGTGCTCAACAAGACCGATCGGCTGCCGGCGTCCGAGGTGGCGTCGATGGTGCGCGCGCGCGACGCGGTGCCGGTGTCGGCGATCGATCCGAGCACGTTCGGTCCGCTCCTCGAGCGGCTCGAGCGGATGCTCTTCGAGCGCGGGTCGGGCGTGGTCACGCGCACCCAGGCCGGCAGCGACGAGATCGATCTCGACGACGCGATCCCGCCGTCGATCACCAGCGTGCGGCTCACCGCCGCGCGCCCGGTGGAAGAGAGGCCTGCGCCGCGCGGGCCCTACTTCGACGATGCGGCGATCGATGAGCTGATCGCGGGGTCGGGCGGCAAGCCCGCGCCTTCGCCCGCGGCGGCACCGGCTCGCTCGCGATCGCGCGCACGCTGAGCAGTGGCGCACGGCGAACGGTGGCTCACCGCGAGAGCGCGTGAGCCACTGCTTCGTCGATCCACTCGCGATAACGATCTCCGGCGACGTTCGGCAGGTCCGCGTGGTGCGCGCCCTCGACGAGGATGCGCGTCACCGGTGCCCTCGTCGCCGCGCTCTCGATCAGCTCGGACTGCCGCGGCGAGGTCACGTCGTCCTCGGTGCCCTGGAGCAGCGTGATCGGCGTCGACGCGTCGAGCTCCGCGGTGCGCGCGCAGTTGTCGATCTCGAGGTGCGCGAGCAGCTCGCGCGGGAGATCGAGGAACGCGCCCTCCTGGATCTGCGCCTCGATCGAGCACCACACGGACTCGGCGATCACGCCGCGCGGGCGATGCGACGCGTGCTGGGCGCGCGCGGCGAGGTGGAACGTCGGGCCACCGCCGAGCGAGTGCCCGTAGAGCAGCGTGCGCTCGGGATCGATCTCGGGGATCGAGGGCACGACCTGCTCCCAGATCGCATCGATCGACTCGTAGAGCGCGGCCTCGCTGCTCTCGCCGGTCGAGCGACCGTAGCCCGGATAGTCGTAGATCAGCACGTGGTGGCCGAGCTCCCAGAGGCGCTCGACGCGATCCCAGAAGCGCCCGAGGTGCGGGCCGTTGCCGTGCGAGTAGACGAACGTCGTCGTCGCGCCGGGGCGACGCGCGAACACCCAGTGCACCTCGCGCTCGTCGTCGAGCGACACGAAGCCCTCGATGCGATCGGCCGCGGGCACGATCGACGGATGCGCGTCGCTCAGATCTCCGTCGAGCTCGGGCGCGGCCTCGTCCCAGCGATACGCGTCGATCGAGCGGCCCGCGAAGAAGAACGTCTCGATCTGCACGCATGCGGCGAACGCGAGCGTGGCGATGACGAGCGCGCGCTTCATCGCACGCCGCCGGGCTGGATGCGCCAGCCGAAGGTCACGGTCATCGCGCCGAAGCCCGCGGGCTCCCACGTGACGATCGAGCTCCCGTCCATCCACGGGTTGATCCAGCCGAGCGCGAGCGAGAGCGCGTGCTCACCGAGCAGGACCTCGAGCCCGAGATAGGGCGCGAGGAACACGCCGGGGCGCTGATCGGGCGGCGACGCCTGCACGAGCGCGCTGGTGCCCGCGATGATCGCGAGGCGACGCTCCACGCGCTGCTCCATGTGCACGCCGAGCTCGGGGTAGTAGGTGTCGTTCCAACCGTCGTCGAGGTCGTACACGCAGTGCAGGCGTAGTGACGCCGACATCGCGAAGCGTGGGAAGCGCACGATCTGCGCGACGAACCCCACGTCGAGGGCGAGGATCGACGACACGATCGGCGTGAGCGGCACGCTCGCCGAGAGATCGAGCTCGTCGGTGAGCCCGTAGCGGCCGTGCACGCGGTGCTCGGGGACCGGCGCTGCGAAGCCCAGGTTGCTCTGCAGCGGTCCTCCCACGAGCACGCCGACCTCGGTGCGCCCGCGACCGACCGTGCGCGCGAGCTGCCGCGTGGCACACGCCGAGGTCGTGATCGCGCCGATCGACGAGAGGGCGAGCGCGAGGAGCAGCCGGCGCACCAGGCGCTGCTTGTACCACGCTCGAACGGGCGCGACGCTGCGCGCGCGAGTTGGTACGCTCGCCCCGTGATCGACGCGAAGGTCACGCTCCACGTCCTGATCGACCTCCATCGAGCGCTCGTCAACGAGACCTCGCTCGAGAAGCAGCTCGATCGCGTCGCGCGCGCTGCGCTGGCCCTTCTCGAGGCGGAGCACGCCTCGATCCGCGTGCTCGACGAGACCGGGACCGAGCTGCTCTCGGGCGCGCGAGCGGGCACCGGCGTGCAGTACCGGCCCGTCACGTTCGGTCGTGGCGTCGGCGTCGCGGGCTGGGTCGTCGATCACAACGAGACGGTGCGCATCGACGACGTCTCGAGCGATCCGCGCTTCGTCGACGTGCGCGGGCAGGGCTTCGCGATCCAGTCGATGCTCGCGGTGCCGCTCTCGATCTCGGGCGTGGTGATCGGCGTGCTCGTGGTGACGAGCGAGCGCCTCGGCGCGTTCGACGCGTCGAAGGAGGATCTCGCGATCCTGCTCGCGTCGATCGCGGTCTCGCCGATCGAGCGCGCACGGCTCGAGGAGATCGCGCTGCGCGATCCCAGCACGCGCGCGTTCGGCGCGCGTTATCTCGCGCCGCGCCTCGCGGGCGAGGTGCACCGCGCGCGGGAAGGGCGCGTGGCGCTCTCGGTGATCGCGCTCGATCTCGATCCGCTGCCCGAGCTGCGCGAGGAGCTGGGACGCGCCGCGATCGACGCGCTGCTCCGGGTGGCGGTCGATCGCATCCTCGCGGTGGTGCGGGCGCGCGGCGTCGTGATCCGGCGCGACGCGGGCGAGCTGGTGATCGTGCTCCCGCAGTACGACGCCGACGATGCGGAGCGCATGGCGGATCGCATCGGCGAGGCGCTCGGGAAGCCGGTGACGGAGCTCGGAGCCGGGCTCGAGGTGCTCGAGCTCACGGCGAGCAGCGGTGTGGTGCAGTGGGACGGCGCGGAGAGCCCGACGCGGCTCGAGCGCCGTGCCGACGACGCGCTTCGCGCCGCGAAGCAGCGCGGGCCGGGCGCGATCGCGGTGTGGCCCTCGGGCGAGCGCGCGCTCGAAGGTTGATCAGCCGATCCACAGCGGCAGGTGACGCCGCATGCGCGCCGCCTTGCGCGTGATCTCCGCGTCGCACGCCGGCGATCCGCGCTCGAGCTCGCGGCACACTGCGGGCCTGCGCTCGTAGATCCGGCACGCGAAGCGACCGTCGCGCCGGGCCTCGAGCGCGACGCAGCGGCCGTGCTCGATGCGCATGAACGCGCGGTTCCCGATCCACTCGGTCCAGCGCTCCGCATCCTCGCCCAGCCGCGACCAGTCGTCGCCCGTGACGCGCGCGTGCTGCGGCGACGACGACGTGCAGCACGCGCCGCACGCCGTGCATTCCGGCGCGACGAAACCCCCCACGCGGTCATCGTACCTCGCACCGGCTCGCGATACGCTCGCGTCCTCGTGCGAACGAATCGGAAGGAGCACGAACATGGGAGCCGCAGAGTCCTGGGCGCGTGAGAACGAGCCATCACGCAAGCCGACGCTCGACGATCTTTTCCCGCCTGCGCCGAGCGCTCCTCCGGCCGAGCTCACGGCCGCGTCGGCCGCGTACAAGCGAAGCGCTTGGCTCGCTTGCGCGGGGCTCTTCGGCTTCGTCGCGGTCTACCTCGGGCTGATCGCGTACCTCGCGCGCGTGGTGTATCGCCTGCTCGGCAACGCGATCCTCCACGGCGGCAACGTGCTGCTCGCGGGCGCGCTCTCGCTCCCTGCGCTCTTCTTCATCGCGTTCCTGGTGCGTGGTCTCTTCGTCGTGAAGCACGCGAAGGACCCCTCGCTCGTCGAGCTCGACGAGCACCGCGAGCCGTTGCTCTTCGCGTTCCTTCGTCGCCTCGCCGACGAGACCGGCGCGCCGCGCCCGCATCGCGTCTTCGTGTCGGCGCGCGTGAACGCGAGCGTCTTCTACGACCTCTCGTTCTGGAACCTGATCTTCCCGTCGAAGAAGAACCTCGAGCTCGGCCTCGGGCTCGTGAACGCGCTCACGCTCGACGAGCTCAAGGCGGTCATCGCGCACGAGTACGGGCACTTCGCGCAGCGCACGATGGCGGTCGGGCGGTGGGTCTACGTCGCGCAGCAGATCGCGGGGCACATCATCGTCTCGCGCGGCGTGTTCGACAGGTTCCTGTCGTTCATCTCGAACATCGACATCCGCGTCGCGTGGATCGGGTGGATCATGCGGCTCTTCGTGTGGGCCATCCGCTCGGTGCTCGACACGGTGTTCCGTGTCGTCGTGCTCGCGCATCGCGCGCTCGGGCGCGAGATGGAGCTGCAGGCGGATCGCGTCGCGGTGTCGGTCAGCGGCAGCGACAGCCTCGTGCATGCGCTGCATCGGCTCGGGCCCGCCGACGAGGCGTGGGAAGAGGCGATCGCGTTCATCCACGACGAGGCGGTCGCGGGGCGTCCGGTCTCCGATCTCTTCTCGGTGCAGTCGGCCGCGCTCGAGCACCTGCGGCGCATCCTGAGCGAGCCCGGCTTCGGGCTCACGCCCGAGCGTCCCCAGCGCGCATCGTCGCATCGCGTGTTCGACTCGGAGCTCGCGCAGCCGCCGCGCATGTGGATGACGCACCCGCCGAACCGCGAGCGCGAGGAGCACGCGAAGGCGATCTACCTCGGCTCGGCGCTCGATCCCCGTCCTGCGTGGGCGCTCTTCGCGGATCCCGAGACGCTGCGTCGCGACATCACGCGGAGCTTCCTCGCGCTGCTCTTCGCGAAGATCCCCAACGCGTCGGCGGAGCCGGTGCCCACGGCCCAGACCCTCGCGCGCTTCGAGGAGCGCTTCGCGCGCGCGTCGCTCGATCCGCGTTATCGCGGCGCGTACCTCGGGCGCGCGATCGCGGCGTACCACGAGTCACCCGAGCTCATGGTCTCGATCGATCGCGAGGACGGAGATCGGGACGCGCTCGTCGCGCGGTTCGACGCGCTCTATCCGAGCTCGCTCGGCGACGAGCTCGCGAAGTACCGCGAGCGTCGCGAGGAGGAGTCGCTGCTCGAAGGGCTCTCGGACGGAGTGCTCTCCGCGCCGGGCGGCGTGATCCGCTACCGAGGTCGCGAGATCCCGCGCAAGGAGCTCGCGTCGGTGATCGAGGGCGTGCGCTCGGAGCGACGCGAGATCGAGGCGCGCATCCTCGAGCACGATCGCGCGTGCCGCGCGGTGCACCTCGACGCGGCGCGCCTGCTCGGCCAGGGGTGGGAGGCGTACCTCGAGAGCCTGCACGCGCTGCTGCACTACGCGACGCACGCGTTCCGCGATCTCGCCGACGCGCACGGGCACCTGCACCACGTGCTGCGCATCGTCCTCGCGGACGGCAGCGTCAGCAACGACGAGCGGGTGCGCGTGCTCGCGGCGTCGAACGATCTGCAGCACGTGCTCGAGCAGGTGTGGTCGCAGAAGCCGCAGCTCGTGCTGCCGCCCGCGGTGCGCGCGCGCTTCGCGGATCTCGGCGGGTTCACGGTGCTCGAGGACTCGCTGGGGATGAACGACCCGCACCCCGAGAACCTCGGCGACTGGCTGCAGAAGGTCGACGGATGGGCGGCGGGCGCGTCGGGTGATCTGAAGGCGCTCGCCGACGCGACGCTCGATGCGCTGCTCGACGTCGAAGAGGCGATCGCGCGACAGCTGCGCGAGGGGATCGAGCCCGGTGACGCGCCCGAGCCCGCGCGCGTGCCCGAGCGATATCGCACCTGCGTGGTCGGCGCGGAGCGCGAGCGCCAGAAGAAGCTCGGGTGGTGGGATCGTTTCCAGACCGCCGACGGCTTCCTCCCCGGCGCGGCGCGCTTCGCGGTGGCGAGCGCGCTGCTGCTGCCGGCGCTGCTGATCGGCGGGCGCATCGGCGGATCGACCGTGCACGTGTTCAACGGTCTGCCGATCCCGGTCGTGGTGTCGATCGACGGAGATGAGGTCGACGTGGGCGCGCACGGCGCGGCGACGATCGATCACGACGCATCGGACCACGCGCACGTGATCACGACGACGCGCGACGGGCGGGTCGTCGAGGACTTCGAGGCGAGCGTCGGCGGTGGTTTCGCGGATTACGCGTACAACGTCGCGCACGCGACGGTGCTCGTGCAGTGGACAGCCGTGTACGGGCCGGGCGCGCCGCCGCCCGAGCGCGTGCTCGGCGCGCCGCGATGGCGTGTCGCGGACGAGGACGCGGTGTTCGAAGCACCGCCCACGTCCGTCTCGGTGAGCTCGCACAGCAGCTCGGCGCGCCGCACGGTGCTCGAGGCCGTGGTGAGCGCGCCGCCGGGCACGCAGCTCTCGGCGCTGACGTCGGACGAGGAGCGCCTCGCGATGATGCGCGCGCACGTGCTCTTCGATCCGATCGAGTCGGCGTCGATCGGCGAGTGGGTCGCGTTCGCCTCGCAGATGCCCGCGATGCTCCCGGTGCTGCGAGAGCGCGCGCAGCTCGAGCCGGGCGCGGTGCTCGTCGCGCGTGCGCTGCAGGACGCGGGTGATCCCGAGGTGTGCCCGCGCGCGACGGCGGGTGCCGCGGAGCAGCCCGACGATGCCGACCTCGCGTACCTCGCGGCCCGCTGCATGACCGATCCCGAGGCGCGCCGCGCGGCGTATGCCCGCCTCTACGCGGCGCACCCCGAGAACGGCTGGACCGCGTTCGCGGTCGCGCACGATCTCGCGCGCGCATCGCGCTGGCAGGACGCGCTGGTCGCGTGGAGCACCGCGGTGCAGACCCCGGCGCTCCGCGGCGTGCTCGACTACGCGCGCACCGAGATGCTGCGCACCCAGCGCGGCGCGGCGCTCCACCACGACCCCGCGGGCGCCCACCCGTTCATCGACGCGCCCGACGGGAGCGGCGGCATGCTCGACTTCTTCCTGCGCATCGAGGGGCTCCCGCGCGACGACGATCCGCCCGCGTTCGCGGCGTACCGGCGGCTCGCGTCGGGCGCGGTGCCCGATGCGGTGCAGTCGATCGACATGGTGGTCCCCGAGGTCGATGCGCGCGCGGGGCTCGTCGCGCTCGCGGCCGCGTCCGACGGGGCCACGGGCGATCTGGTGCAGCGCGGGCTCGCGATCGATCCCGCATCGCTCGGCCCCGCCGGCCTCCACGCGCTCGCGGCGCTCGCGATCCGCGAGCACCGTGATCCCTCGCCGTACCTCGCGCCGCTGCGCGCGAGCGACGACGAGCGTGTGTACGAGGGGCTCGCCGAGCTGCTCGCGTCTCCGGCGCTCGCCGAGGATCCCGCCGCGCTCGAGGCGATCGCGGCGCGCGCGATGCTCGGGGCGCGCGGGCACGTGCTCGCGATGGGCGTGATCGTGCTCGGCGATCGCGCGCCCGCATCGTGGCGCGAGCAAGTCCGCGCGCTGCTCTTCGCGCCCGAGCGCCCCTACTTCCGCTGATCGCAGGGCGCCGCCGATGCGGCGCCCATGCTCCATGCTGCATATGCGTTGACAGGCATATGCATGCGTGCGTATATACGTCCTCGTGATGCACGAGTCCTTCGCCGCGCTGGCCGAGCCGAATCGGTTCCGGATCGTGGAGCTCCTCCGCACCGGGCCGCGCCCGGTGAACGACATCGCGGAGCGTCTCGACCTCAACCAGCCGCAGGTGTCGAAGCACCTGCGCGTGCTCAAGGAGGCGGGGCTCGTCGACGTGCAGCCGCGCGCCCAGCAGCGCGTGTACGCGCTCCAGGCGCGACCGCTGCGCGAGCTGCACGAGTGGCTCGAGCGCTACCGGCGCATCTGGGACGCGAGGCTCGACGCGATGGACGAGCTGGTCGCGGAGCTGCAGCGGGACGAGAAGGCCCGCGGTCGGAAGAAGAAAGGATGAAGGCCATGAGCGAGACGTCGATGGAGCTCCGGGGTGATCGAGAGATCATCATCGCGCGCACGTTCCGCGCGCCGCCGCGCATCGTGTTCGAGGCGTACACGAAGCCCGAGCACGTGAAGCGGTGGTGGGCGCCGAAGTCGCTGGGCTGCGAGGTGACGTCGTGCGAGGCCGACGTTCGGGTCGGTGGTCGCTATCGCTTCGTGACGCGCGCCGGCGGCCAGGACTTCGCGTTCTCGGGCACGTACACCGAGGTCACGTCACCGACGCGGCTCGTCTACACGCAGGTGTTCGAGCCGATGGCCGACGCCGGGCACGCCGTGGTCACCGTGACGTTCGAGGACCACGAAGGGACGACGCGCTTCGTGTCGCACGAGCTCTATCCGTCCGCGGAGGCGCGCGAGGCTGCGCTCGCGTCGGGCATGGAGCACGGCATGCGCGAGACGATGCGCCAGCTCGACGAGCTCGTCGTGTCGCTCGCGCGGGACGCGCGATGAGCGCGGTCGCGCGCGTCGAGAGCTCGAGCGCTCCGTCGGTGGTCCCGGCGCGTCTCGCGATCGCTGCCGCCGCGGCCACGCTCGGGTTGCTCTCGAGCCTCCACGTGTTGAGCCCCGAGCTCGATCCGACGTGGCGGATGGTGAGCGAGTACGCATACGGCCGCTTCGGCTGGGTGCTCTCGCTCATGTTCCTCGCGTGGGCGCTCGCGTCGTGGGCGCTCGCAGTCGCACTGCGAGCGCGCGTCGTCACGCGCCGCGCGCAGATCGGGTGGGCGTTCCTCGTGCTCGCGGGCGCAGGGCAGGCGATGGCGTCGGTGTTCGACGTGCAGCACCCGCTGCACTCGCTCGCTGCGCTGATCGGGATCCCGAGCCTGCCGATCGCCGCGCTCCTGATCACCGGCCCCATGGCGCGCGAGCGCGCGGCGCTCCGCTGGGCCGCGCACTCGACCTGGGTGAGCGTCGTGCTCCTGGCCGTCGCGTTCGCGCTGCTGATCACGACGTTCGTGCAGGCCGGCGGGGACGTCTCGGCCGAGCCCGACACGGTGACGACGCTCCCGCAGGGCGTGATCGCGGTGGTCGGGCTCGCGAACCGCGCCCTCGTCGTCGCCTACTGCGCGTGGGTCGCGATGATCGCCTGGCACGTGGCTCCCCGCGCGTCGTGAGCGCCGTGCGATGCTGCGGCCATGATCGAGAAGCTCGAGCACACCCACGGCGGCGTCACCTTCGAAGCGCACCTCGCGTTCCCGCCGAGCGAGGGCCCGCACGGCGCGATCCTGATCGCTCCGACGTGGCGCGGGCAGACCGACTTCGAGCGCGCGAAGGCCGAGCGCATCGCGTCGGAGCTCGGCCTCGTCGGCGTCGCGATCGACGTCTACGGCAAGGGCGTGACGGGCACGAGCGCGATGGAGTGCGTGAAGCTCAGCACGCCGCTCAAGCGCGATCGCGGGCTGCTCCGCGCGCGCATGCTCGCGGCGTTCGACGCGGTGCGCGCGCATCCTCGCGTCGACGCGGCGCGCCTCGGCGCGATCGGGTTCTGCTTCGGCGGGCAGTGCGTGCTCGACCTCGCACGTGCGGGCGCGGAGCTGCGCGCCGTGATCACGTTCCACGGCGTGCTCGATCCGCCCGAGGGGCTCGAGGTCGGCCCGATCCGCGCGAAGATCCTCGCGCTGCACGGCCACGACGATCCGCTCGCGACGCCCGAGCAGCTCCTCGCGTTCGAGACCGAGATGACGAAGCTCGGCGCGGACTGGGAGGTCCACACCTACGGCGGCACGACGCACGCGTTCACGAACCCGGCGGCGAACGATCCCGGGCGCACGATGTACTCGGAGCGCGCGGATCGTCGCTCGTGGATCGCGATGCGCGCGTTCCTCGAAGAGGTCGACCTGATCACGCGCTGAGCGCGCGGGCGGGGTCTTCGAGCACCTCGCGGAACCGCGTCGCGAGCTGGCCCGCCTGGAAGCCGTCGAGGATCCGATGATCGAGGGTCACGCCGAGCTCGAGCACCGGGCGCACCTCGACGCGCCCGTCGATCGCGACCGGCGTGTCCTGGATGGCGCCCACCGTGATCACCAGCGGCGTGCGCGCGAAGGGCACCAGCGGCGCGAGCGCGCTGGTCAGCCCGAACGTGCCGACGTTCGTGATCATCACGCTGCCGAACGCGTCGAAGGGGATCCCGAGCCGGCGCAGATCGAGCCCGAGGTCGTAGCCCAGCGTCTCGGCGACGCGCATCGCCGGGCCGATCAGCGGATCGGGCAGGCGCTCCATCAAGCGCGACGTGAGGTCGAGCGAAGGATCGCGATGGGCGCGCACGCGCTTCGCGAGGTGCTCGAGCTCGGTCGCGATCGCGACGGGATCCTTCTCGTCGGCGTCCTTCACCAGCGCGCCGAGGAGATCCTCGCCGCGGTCGCGCGCGATCTGGAAGAACACGTCGACGCGATCGCGCGCCCAGATCCCGCGCCCGCCGCGCACGATCGCGTTCACGTCGGGCCGCGCCGCGAGCGCCATCGCCGCGGCCTTGCCGACGAGGTGCGTGATCGTGACGTGCACGCCGGTGCGCGCGCGCGCCTCCTCGATCCACGCGATCGCGCGCGTCGCATCGAGATCGAGGAAGCCGTACACGCTGGGATCGGCCGGTCGCTTCCACGCGTGGAGCGCCATGCGGCGCCACGGATGACGCAGTCGGAGACGCTGGAAGCGCGGGGCCATTCCGCGCTCAGGTAGACACCGGCCCGCATCTGTCAGCATGGCCGGAAGGCGCGGACGGCCGTAGGGATCGCCGGTGGACGCGGTCGAGACGAGGACCTTCGAGGTGCGGGGGATGACGTGCGCGACCTGCGCGAAGCGGGTCGAGCGTGCGCTCTCGAAGATCGACGGCGTCGAGGGCTGCGAGGTCGATCTGGTGCGCGAGCGCGCGCGGGTGACCAGCCGCAAGGACGTCGCGCCGGAGACGCTGATCCAGCGGATCGAGGCCCTCGGCTATGGCCTGGCGCCGGTCGACGTCACGGCGCCAGCGGGCGAGCCGCGCTCGCTGCGCCCCGAGTCGTGGCGCGCCGGCATCGCGCTGGTGCTCGCTGCGCTCGCGATGGGCGCCGCGATGATCCCCGGGGTGCCCGGCGCGCCCTGGCTCGAGATCGGGCTCGCCGCGATCGCGACCTTCGGGCCGGGATGGCCGATCCTGCGCAAGGCGGCGCGCGAGGCGATCGCGCGCGAGGCGAGCATGGACACGCTCGTCGCGCTCGGTGCGCTCGCTGCGCTCGGCGTGTCGATCGCGATCGCGATCCGACACCTCGGGCACGCGATGCACGTGCACACCTACGCCGAGACCGCGGCGATGATCGTCGCGTTCGTGCTCTTCGGGCGGGCGCTCGAGGAGCGCGCGAAGCAGCGCGCGAGCGCGGCGATCCGCGCCCTCGCCGCGCTGCGTCCGACCACCGCGCGCGTGCTGCGTCACGGCGTCGAGGCGGTGATCCCGGCGAGCGAGCTGCGCCCCGGCGACGAGGTCCGCGTCGGGGCGCACGAGCGCATCCCGGCCGACGGCACCGTGCTCGAGGGCGAGGCGTGGATCGACGAGTCCTGGCTGACCGGCGAGAGCGTCCCGGTGCGGCGCGCCGCGGGCGATCGTGTGCTCGCGGGGACGCTCGCCGCAGGCACCGCGCTGCGGATCGCGGTCGTCGCAGCGGGGGAGGGCACCGAGCTCGCGCGCGTCGAGCGCCTCGTGGAGCGTGCACAAGCGTCGCGGGCGCCGATCGTGCGGGTCGCCGATCGCGTGAGCGCGGTGTTCGTGCCGGTGATGATCGGCATCGCCGGATTCACCACCGCTTCATGGTGGCTGCTCGAGCGCGGCCTCGAGCCCGCGTTGATCGCGGGCGTCTCGGTGCTGGTCGTGGCGTGCCCCTGCGCGCTCGGCCTCGCGACGCCCACCGCGATCACCGTCGCGATCGGACGCGCCGCGCGACACGGGATCCTCGTGCGCGATGCCGCGGCGATCGAGGCGCTCGCGCGCGTCCGGGTGATCGCGCTCGACAAGACCGGCACGCTCACCGAGGGACGGCCCGAGCTGGTGCGCACCCATCCGATCGCGGGCCAGGAGGACGTGTGCGCGCTGCGCCTCGCCGCGGCGGTCGAGCTGCTCAGCGAGCATCCGATCGCACGCGCGATCGTGGACGCCGCGATGGCGAAGAAGCTCGACGTGCCCGACGCGCACGAGGTGATCGCGACGCCGGGCACCGGCGTGCACGGCGTGGTCGAGGGCCGCGCGGTCGAGGTGCGATCGATCGACGAGACGATCGAGGCGTCGCTCGACGGCGCGGCGCGCGCGGCGCTGCACGCAGAGCGCGCCGAGGCGGCGACGGTCGTGTTGGTGCGCGTGGACGAGCGCCCGGCCGCGCTCTTCGCGGTGCGCGACGTGCTGCGCGAGGGGAGCGCCGACGCGATCGCGGCGCTGCGCGCGCTCGGGCTCGAGCTGCATCTGCTCAGCGGCGATCACGCGTCGAGCGCGCGCGCGATCGCGCACGAGCTCGGCCTGCAGGAGCACGAGGTGCGCGCCGGCATGCGCCCCGAGGACAAGGCGGAGGCGCTCGCGTCGCTGCGTGCCGGCGGCGCGATCGCGATGGTGGGCGACGGCGTCAACGACGCGCCCGCGCTCGCCGCGGCCGACGTCGGCATCGCGATGGGGAGCGGCGCCGCCGCCGCAGTGGAGACTGCCGGCGTGACGCTCGCGCAGCCCGACCCGGTGCGCATCGCCGAGTCGATCGCGCTCGCGCGCGCGACGATGCGCGTGGTGCGACAGAACCTCGCGTGGGCCTTCGCGTACAACCTCGTCGCGGTGCCGTTCGCGGCGCTCGGCGGCTTCGGGGTCGTCGCCGGCACCAGCGGACCGGCGCTCGCCGCCGCGGCGATGGCGATGAGCTCGGTGACGGTCGTGCTCAACTCGCTGCGCCTCGGGGCTCGGCGCCTCGGACGCGAGCGCGACACTCGCTGACACGCACGTGGCCGGCCGCCACGCAGATGGTGAGCACCGAGACTGGCACGCACGTCGCAAATCTCCGGCGCGAGCGCGCAGCTCTGGACGCGCGGCGGAGGTGGCTCGTGGCGGTGAAGAAGCGAGCATCGGCGGTGGCTGTGGGTGTGTCGTTCGTGCTGGTGCTGACGCTCTTCGCGGGCAGCGCGCTCGGTCAGCAAGGGACGCTCGCGAGACCGGCGCCCGCGAGCGAGGCGCTCGCGCTCGTGTTCCGGGTGCGCGGTCTGCGCAGTGATCGCGGGCAGGTGATGGGCGCGCTCTTCGATCGACCGGAGCGGTGGGTGCGCGCGGGCGAAGAGGTCGCGGCGTGCCACGTGCGCATCCGCGGTCGTGAGGCGCGCTGCGAGCTGACGGCGCGGCCCGGGCGCTACGCGTTCGCGTTCGCGCACGACGAGGACGGCGATGGTCGCTTCGACCGCGACTTCCTCGGGATCCCGCAGGAGGGCTACGGGTTCTCGAACAACGTGCGCCCCTCGCTCTCGCTCCCGAGCTGGCAGTCGGCCGCGTTCCCGCTCCGCGAGACGCCGAGCGGCGAGCTCGTCGTCACCACGCGCTACGGGATCTGATCGCTATCGCCGCAGCACCGTCTCCGGCGTCTCGCCCTCTGCCGTCCGGATCACGCCGCGCTCGGTGTAGATCGCGCGCACCAGGCGCGCGGGCGTCACGTCGAACGCGGGATGGCGACACGGGATCCCGTCCTCGACGAGCACGCTCGCGCCGACCTTCGCGACCTCGTCGCGCGAGCGCTCTTCGATCGGGATCGCACGACCGTCCGGCGTGCGGCGATCGATCGTGCTCCACGGCGCCGCGACCGTGAACGGCACCTCGTGCGCGCCGCACAACACCGCGAGCCCGTAGGTGCCGATCTTGTTCGCGACGTCGCCGTTCGCCGCGATGCGATCCGCGCCCACCACCGCGAACCCGATCTCGCCGCGCGACAGGAAGTGACCGGTCATCGAGTCGGTGATGACCTCGACCGGGATGCCGTCGTGGTGGAGCTCCCACGACGTGAGCCGCGCGCCCTGCAGATACGGACGCGTCTCGCACGCGAGCACCTTCGCGATCCGTCCCTCCGCGTGTGCGGCCCGGATCACACCGAGCGCGGTGCCGTAGCCACCCGTCGCGAGCGCGCCCGCGTTGCAGTGCGTGATCACGGTCGCGCCGATCGGGACGTCCTTCGCGCCGAGCGCGCCCATCGCCTTGCACGCTGCGACGTCCTCGCGATGGATCGCCTCGGCCTCCGCGATCATCCGCGCCGCGCGCGCCTCGGGCTCGAGCTTCGCGACGTCGGCGGCGATTCGCGCCATCCGCGCGATCGCCCACGCGAGGTTCACCGCGGTCGGACGCGTCGCATCGAGCGCGCGCCCCGCGACCCCGATCGCCATCAGGAACACCGCGGCCTCGCCGCGCTCCTGCACCGCGAGCTGCGCGAGCCCGTACGCGGCGGTGATCCCGATCGCAGGCGCGCCGCGCACCACCATCGTGCGGATCGCGTCCGCGACCTCGTCCGCCTTGCGGAGTCGCAGATAGCGGATCTCCGAGGGCAGGAGGCGCTGATCGAGCAGCACGACCTCGTTCGTCGCGGGCTCGTACTCGACGGCGAAGAACGCGCGGCTTCCGGAGAGCGGTTCGCGCGAGAGCTCGGGGAGACGCATTCGTTCGCCAGCATAACCGCCGCAGCGGGCGCGCCGAGGTGACGTCCGCGCAGCACGTGGGTGGTCCCACGCGGGTGTCGTGTGTGGCGCACGCGTGACGAGAACGCGCGTATCGTGACCGGTTCGGCATCTCCCTGTTTCCGGTTGGGGCGCGACGCGTCATCGAGGCGAAACGCGGCAGGGGGTGGCGACCGAGTTATCCACGGAACCTGTGGATAACTTGTGGAGCGCTGGGGATCGTTTGTGGGTCGAGCGTGACGCACGCCCGGTCGTCCTCGCGCTCCGAAGCCGGCGGTCGACGTGCGCTGCGCGCGCGTGAGAGCCTCGACACGCGATGATTCCGCCGACGCACTACCGGCACTCCAACCGCGTCTCGCTCCTCTGGCTCCCGCCCGCGCTCGCCGTCTGCGCTGCGATCGCGTTCGTGATGGCGTTCGTCTACGCGTACGCGATGGTCTACGTGCCGGTCGTGCAGCTCGCGTTCTTGCTGCCGATCGTCTACGGCGCGGGCATGGGCGCGGGGATCACGTGGATCCTCAAGAAAGCCAAGGTGCGGAGCCCGTTCATCGCGACCGGCATCGCGTTCCTCGCGACCGCGGGGTCGTACGCGCTCTCGTGGATCCCGTGGACGTACGCGACGTACGCGCGCGCCGACGTCCCCGGGCTGACCTTCCTCGACGTGCTCTGGCCGCCCTCGCTGATCTCGATGATCGCCGGGATCTACGAGACCGGCGCGTGGTCGATCGGCAGCGGCGGCGGCGAGGCGGTGAGCGGCGTGATGCTCGGCATCTGCTGGGTGATGGAGGCGATCTTCGTGCTCGGCATCGTGCCCTTCGTCGCCCACGGCGCCGCAGGCGGCGTGTTCTGCGAGAAGTGCGACCGCTGGTGCTCGCCGATCCCCGACGTGATGCGCCTGCCGGTGTCGGCCCAGCGCGAGCTCGCGCCGCGGCTCGACGATCGTGATCTGCGCGTGCTGACGGAGGTCCCGCGCGCGCAGCCCTACGACAATCCGTTCCTCGTCGTCGACCTCGCGGTGTGCAACGGGTGCGGCGAGACCAACACGCTCTGCCTCGCGCACGTGCACCGCACGCAGCAGGGCAATCGCGAGCACGTCGCGCGCACGTACGTGGTGAGCCACGTGCTGCTCACGCGCGAGCAGGCCGACTGGGTGCGGCGGGGCTGAGCGGATGGAAGCGCTCCTCGGGCTCGTCGTGATGCTCGCGATCGGCGGCGCGTTCGTCGCGTTCGTCGTGCTGCTCGTCGTGCTCGGGCAGAAGCAGGCGCAGAAGAACCGCGAGCGCTTCGCGCGCGCGGCGGAGGCGCTCGGGCTCACGCTGCAGGGCACGCACGAGGCGGTCGCGGTGCGCGACGGCATCGCGGTGCGGGTGCACCTCACGAGCGAGTCGCGCGGCAGCGGCAAGAGCCGGCGCCGCGTGAACGTGACGCGCTACTACGCGTACCCCGATCCGCCGCTGCGCATGGGGCTCGAGCTCTCGGAGCAGACCGCGTTCTTCGGGGATCTGCTCGACTTCGCGGGGCTCTCGAACGACGTGACGCTCGGTGATGCGGCGCTCGACGCGGCGCTGCGCATCAAGGCGCTCGAGACCGATCATGCGCGCGCCGTGCTGCGCGAGCCGATGGTCGGCCCGCCGATCCTCGAGGCGTGCCGCATCGGTCGTTTCGCGCTCGCCGACGGGCAGGGGTTCATGCAACACGATCAGTGGGCGCTCGATGCGCCGCAGCTCGGCGCGCGGCTGGACTGCCTGCATCGCGTGATGCACGCGCTGGTCGCGGCGCGCAGGCGATGGCGCGCGTCGTGGGAGCACGCGCTCGACGGGGCGTGGGGCGCGATCGCGACGACCGAGGGCATGACCTACGACGCGGCGCGCTCGCAGCTCTACGGGCGGGTCGCGGACACGAGCGTGCAGGTCGTGGTGACGACCGAGAAGGGCGCGCTGGTGACGCGCGCCGAGGCGCGCTTCGAGCCGCCGCTCGGGCTGGGGCTCTCGGTGTACCGCACCGGCGTCGCGCAGAACCTGGGGAAGCTCCTCGGCGCGCAGGACGTGCAGGTCGGCGTCGCGGCGTTCGACGCGCTCTTCACGGTGAAGGCGACCGATGAAGCCGGTGCGCGCCGCGCGCTCGGCGGAGAGGCCGCGGACGCGATCGTGCGGATCTCGAGCCTCGCGCGCGACGTGAGCGCGGACGACGGGGCGATCCGCGTGCACATCGACGGCGTGGCGCACGATCCGCGCGCAGTGGGCGCCCTCGTGCGCGCGATGTGCGAGGCCGCGCGGGGGATGCGCGGAGTCGGCGCGGCGGCGCCGGCGGGCGTGTATCGGTAGGCCGCGCTCACCGCAGCGAGGCGACGAGGACGCGCGGAGCCTCGGGGCCCTCGCCGTCGGGATCGAAGCGCGCCGCGATCACGTCGCCGGCGCGGACGACGTGCTCGGTCGGGACGGCCGGCGCGAACGGCGATCGATCGATCACGACCTGCGAGCGAGGTGCCCGGGACCCGTCGATCGTGTCCGCGTCCTCCGCGAACGCGACGCGGGTCACTCCGCCCACCGCGATCGTGAGCGCGGGTGGATCGAGCGGCGCGGCGCCCGCGGTCGGCACACCGATCGATCCGTCGCGCAGGAGCGCCGCGCCGCCGTAGCACCATGCACCGCCTGCGCACGACTCGGCCACGTGGATCCAGGTCGCGAGCCGATCTCCGGGCCGCGCGTCGATCGCGAGCGACTCAGCGCCCGCGAGCTGCACCGTCGCGGGGCCCTCGCCGACCGGCACGATCGCCATGCGATCACGGGCTCCGATCGCGTGCACGGCGCCGCGCGCCGGCAGCGGTACCACCGTGCCGCGCCGATCGACGAGCACGACCGGCACGAGGTTGCTCCCCAGCTCTCCCGCGGTGATCAGCGCGCCGTCGCGCGCGGGCACGGCGAGCATGCGATAGGTCCCGACGTCGGGTGCGATGCCGGCCGGCGCGGTGGCGATGCGTCCCCGCGCGTCGATCGTGCGGGTCACGATCGCGCCGTTCAGCTCGCCGAGGGTGATCCACGCGGAGGAGCTCGCGACGATCTCTCGCGCGACCTCGATGCCGAGATCGATCGGTGGGGAGAGCGCCGGGCCGGGCTCGACGAGCGCGGTGACGAGGTGCGGCTCGTCGTCGACCTCCGCGGTCCAGAACGCACGCACCGCCCGTCCCAGCGCGACGAGGCGCAGATCGTCCTCGGAGGGCGCGAGCGCGCCGAGATCGATCGTGCGGCACGCGGCCGTCGCGCACGCATCGCACTCCGACAGATCGAGCGCCGCGCAGCCCGCACGGCACGCGAGCGCGCCGCTCGCGAAGCCCCGCGACGTGCAGGTCTCGCCGCGCACGTCCGCGAGGTCGCAGGCCTCGCGCGCGTGGTTGCACTCGACGGCGCACGTGATCTCGCGGTCGCAGCCACCGTGGCAGCGCTCGACGCACGCGACGGCGTGGTCCTCGACGCGCCCGTTCCCACAGGTCGCCGCGATCGACTGCGCTGGAGGCACCTCGGCCGGACGCTCCGTCGAGATGGGATCACAGGGCATCCGCGCCTCGCGCTCGTCGACGGCGGGAGGCGCGCCGCCGCACGCGGCGATCACGATCGCGAGGAGGAAGCACGTTCGCACGGGCCCACTCTCGCACGAACGGCGGTGGAGCCACGATTGCACCGCGGGAGCGCGAGGAGGTGCTCGATGTCGCGACGTTGCAGCCATCTGGACCAGGTGACCGGGATCCCGTCCGCCGGGCGCGGCTGCGAGGAGTGCCTCGCGATGGGCGACACCTGGGTGCACCTCCGCGCGTGCCGGACCTGCGGTCACGTCGGTTGCTGCGACAGCTCGAAGAACCGCCACGCGACGAAGCACTTCCGGGCGACCGGGCACCCGATCGTGACCTCCGTCGAGCCCGGCGAGACGTGGAGCTACTGCTACGTCGACGACGTGATGTTCGAGCTGGACCCGCGGCGCGCGCATCCGTGACGCGTGCGCTCGCGTGAGCGTGTCGCGTGAGCGTGAGCGTGAGCGTGAGCGTGTCGCGTGAGCGTGCGCGTGAGCGTGTCGCGTGAGCGTGAGCGTGGGCGTGAGGGTGAGCGTGAGCGTGAGCGTGAGCGTGAGCGTGAGCGTGAGCGTGAGCGTGAGCGTGAGCGTGAGCGTGAGCGTGAGCGTGAGCGTGAGCGTGAGCGTGTTGGTTTGGTGCGGGGGCGATCTGCCGTCTCGGCATCGGCCGGGAGAGCGGCTCGGGACTCTCAGCGTGCCGCGGTGCTCGGACGCGTCCAGGACGGTCGCTTCGCGACCGCCGTGCTCGCCGTGCTCGCCATGCTCGCTCCGCTGCGCGTGGCTCCGCGCGGCTCCGCGCGGCGCTGTGCTGCGGGCGGCGCGTTCGCGCCGTCCTCGCTCCGCGTCCCGGACACGTCCTGCGCGCCACGGCGGGTGTGGTGGGCCCGACACGGGGCGAGGAGGTCACGATGCTCGCTATCTATCCCACCGCACGGCAGGCACTTCGTCGCATCGGCGCGATCGCGACGCAGATCGAGAAGCACGACTCCGATCTCGCACGACAGATGCGCCGCGCAGGAACGTCGATCGTGCTCAACATCCGCGAAGGCTCGCAGTCACAAGGACGCAATCGACACGCGCGCTACTGGAACGCGGCCGGCAGCGGTGCCGAGGTGCTCGGATGTCTCGATTGCGCAGAAGACCTCGGCTACGTGCGTGACGTCGATCCCGCACTGCGCGCGGAGCTGAGCCACGTCGTCGGAGTGCTCGTTCGCGTCGCACGCGCGGCGCGCTGAGAGAGAGAGAGAGAACGTGAGCGCGTCGGGCGCTGCAATCGCGCCCGACGTGTTCTCGTACGACGCGCACGCTTCCCGCTCCCGCTCCCGCTCACCCTCACGCTGCCGCTCACGCTCACGCTGCCGCTCCCGCGCCCGCTCACCCTCACGCTCACGCTCACGCGACACCCTCACGCCCACGCCCACGCTCACGCGACACGCTCACGCTCACGCGACACGCTCACGCCCACGCTCACGCGACACCCTCACGCCCACGCTCACCCTCACCCTCACCCTCACCCTCACGCTCACGCTCACGCGACACGCTCACGCCCACGCTCACGCTCACGCCCACGCGACACCCTCACGCCCACGCGACACCCTCACGCTCACGCTCACGCGACACGCTCCCCCTCACGCCCACGCGAACGCGAACGCGAACGCTCACGCGCCTCGAATCGGCTCCCCCTCCAGGCGCGTCCACGCGCTCGCGAGGCGCTGCGTGCGCGCCTTCGACGCGACCCCGAAGATCGCTCGGTCCCGCACCCAGCGTGCGCGCGTCGCGTCGTCGACCGACGTCCAGCACGGCTCGCACGCTTCGATCACGCCGCGCGTCGCTGCGATCACGCCGCCCACCGCGACGTGGGTCTCGGGCGCGCTGGGATCGGCCTCCGTCAGCGAGCGGGTCGCGATCAGCGCCGCGAGCATCTGCTCGCGCACCTCGTGCGGCCATCGCGCGCGCGCGCCGATCGCGAGCAGCCACGCGAGCGCTGCCGCGTGCACGTGCAGATCCTCCACCGTGCGGAACGGCTTCAGGTACTGGTCGTATCCGTCGCCCGGCAGCACGTCCTCGTCGCGCACCCGCACGCCCTCGAGCGCGAGCGCCGCATGCGGGATCTCGGGCACGAACGGCATCTCTCCGAGCGCCGTGATCGTCACGCCCGGCGCGCTCGCCGCGACACGCACCAAACGCAGCTCCGGTCGATCCCCGCTCGGCTTCGCGAGACGCGCGATCACGAGCACCAGGCCGTCGGTGCGCCCCGGCGCGCCGAGCGTCACCCAGTTCTTGCGACCGCTCAGCGTCCAGCCATCGCCCTCGCGCGTCAGCGTCGTCTCGATCGCGCGCGGATGTGCGCCGCCCTGCTCGGTCGCCGCGAGCGACGCGGGCGCGTCCGCGGGCAGATCGGGCACCAGCGCCCGCAGCGCGGCCGCGTATCCACCCGCGAACGCGAAGCCGAGCCGATCGACGCGCGCCGCGCCCGCGATCGCACGATCGACCGGACGCTCGAAGTACCTCGTCGCCTCGAGATGGTCCTCCCACCAGTCCGATGCGCGCTCGAACGCGAGCGGCGGATCGAGCGGCCGGAGCACGCGCGTCATGACCTCGTGGAGCATGCGCGGGAAGGTATCGCGGAGCGTGAAGGCGAGCGACGTCCCGACGTACGATGCCCGCGATGCTCGAGATGATGGCGGGTCGCGTGCACGAGACGCGCGAGGGGCACTTCGTCGGCACGATCTTCGTGTCGTTCATCGGGCCGCTCTTCCCGCTGCGCACGATGTACGTGACCAGCGAGGAGGTCTCGCGTCACGGCAACGCGACGACGGTGCGCTGGAGCGGCATCGACCTGCCGCTGCACCCGACGAGCGTCGCGCTCGGCCACCTGCGGGTCTGGCTGCCCATCCTCGCGTTCGTCGCGCCCTTCGCGCTGATGTGGGGCGAGAGCGTCGACTTCGCGCGGCCCGAGTGGCTCCTGAGCGTCGCGCTGCTCGCGCTGTGGATCGTGCTGCTGCTCGGGCCCGGAAAGCTGCGCGGCGAGCGCGCGAAGCAGATCGAGGTGCTCGGCGCCGCGACCGGACTCGCGCTCGATCCCGCGGCGCTCGAGCGGGTGCAGCGCGCGGGTCGCGCCGACGTCGTCGGCCACGAGCTCACGCAGCACGGCATCGCGATCGAGGATCCGACGCGCCTCGCCGACGCGGCGCGCGCCGACGTGCTCTCGCTCGCCTACGCCTACGCGCGTTATCGCGGCGTCGACGATCCCGCGTGGCGCGCATGCGCGAGCGCGCTCTGGTCGCGCATCGCGCGCGACGGCGTCTGACGCTCACGCCCCCGCCTCGCGATCGGCGCCTCGCGCGTCGCGACGTGCCGCGACCACCCTCGCGCATCCGCGGCCCCGCATCGCGTGCTGGCGCCTCGGGCGTCGCGCGACCGCGCCCCCCGCCTCCGCGACATCACCCCCGCCGCCGCCGGATGATCCCCCGCCTCCGATCCCCTCGGTCCCCCAGGGACCGTGATCGATCGATGCGGGGCATCGATCGACGCAACGGGGGCGCGCATCGCCCGACGAGGGGGGCGTGCGTGCGGCGCGGGGGGCTCGTGGTGAGCCTGCCTCGGGCCGTGCGCCGTTCACCGGGATCGCGGGCGCGAGAGGCGCTGCCGCGATCGAAAGGGCGCAGATCCTCATGGCCAAGCTCACGATCGGACAGAAGGCGAGCCGCGTGCTCCGGCTCCTCATGGGCCTCCGCAACCCTCGGATCGCCGCCGCGCTGCAGCGGCACGGCTTCGACGACGCGGATCTCGCGCGCGGATTGTCGCTGCTCGGGCGCCTCACCCAGGGCCGCCTCGCCGTCGCGCCGGTGCCGGTGAGCACCGATCCGCGCGTCGTGGTCGAGCTCGACGCGTGGGAGAACAAGTGGTTCCCGATCTGCGAGGTCGTGCTCCGGAACCACGCGCCCGAGGCGCACGAGCGCGTGTTCCTCAACCTCTCGCAGACGACGGGCCCGGAGGTGATCGTCTCGGTCGGGACGTTCGTGGAGCGCGTCACGGCGCTGCCGCGCCCGCGCACCGACGGCGGGCTCGGCCGCGAGGGCCGCAGCGCACGCGACCTGCTCGCGAAGCGCGGCCTGACCGACGCGGTGATCGACGACGCGCGCGCCCTGCTCGCGCGCGTCGAGCGCATCGAGCGCACCGAGGAGGCGGCGTCGCCGCGCTCGCCCGAGGACGACGCGCTCGCCGAGCGCGATCTCTGGGCGTGGTACCTCGAGTGGAGCACCATCGCGCGCGCCGTGATCACCGACGGGCGGCTGCTCCGTCAGCTCGGCTTCGGCGGCAGGGCGCGCCCGAGCGACGCCGAGCACGAGGGCGACGCGCCCGATCTCGACGAGGACGAGGGGAGCCGGCGCGAGGCGTGACGAACGAGAGGGCCCGCGGCGCGCGCGTCGCGGACCTCTCGCGCCTCACGGGATCACGCGACGCCGCCGCAGCTCGCCGAAGAGCGCGTCGAACATCACGTCGGTCGCGACGTGCTCGTGGAACCCGGCGCGCCGCAGCTTCGAGCCGTCGGCGATCACGTCGTAGTCCCACCCGAGCACGAAGTCCGCGAAGCGCCACGACGCGACGTCGCGGTAGGGGTTCGGCGCGAGGCCGTGCTGGGCGACCATCGCGTTCCACAGCGGCTCCTTGTCCGCCATCACGACCTCGAGCGACATCGGGAGCGGCGGCGCGACCTCGACGTCGAACCAGCGCGCGATCGCCGGCCACGTCTCGCTCCACCGGAACTGGTCGCCGTTGTTCACGTTGAACGCCTGGTTCGCGCCGCGCGGATCGGTCGCCGCCCACACCGTCGCGCGCGCGAGCAGGCCGGCGTCGGTGACCTCGAGCAGCGCGTCGTACGCGCCCGGCTTGCCGGGGAAGCGCATCGGCACGCCGAGCTGCTTCGACATCGACGCGAGCACCGCGAGCGTGCTGACGAGGTTCATCGGATTGCCGAGCGCGACGCCGCCGACGACCGAGGGGCGCAGCGCGGACCACGTCCAGCCGCGCGCGCGGCTCCGCGCTTCGAGCACACGCTGCTGATCGACGTTGAACTCGGGCGGCATGTGCGGCGGATCGGACTCGCGCGCCGGCGTCTTGAAGGGCCCGAGGTGCGCGCCGTAGACCTTGTAGCCCTGCATCAGGCTCACGTGCGCGAGCCTGCGCGCGACCGGCTCGATCGCGTCGAGCACGTTCACGAGCATCGCGACGTTCGGCGCGACGAGCTCGGACCACGTCGGCCGATCCTGGTACGCGGCGTAGAACACGTGCGTCACGTCGGAGAGCGCGCGCAGCCGCTCGCGCGTCGCGTCGCGGTCGAGCAGGTCGACCGCGACGTGCTGGACGCGCTCGGTCGACGCGCCGCCGCGCCGCGAGAGCGCGACGACGCGCCAGCCTTCGCAGCGCTCGAGCTGCGCGACGAGCTCGCGCCCGATCACACCGTTGGCGCCGGCGACGAGCGCGACGCGCTCGCCCCGAGAGGAGCTGTTCGAGTGGGTCATGGCGAGCGTCACGATGGACGCTCGATGGGCCGAGAACTAGAGTCCGCGGGCGACCGAGACTTGTGAGCGACGGTCACGATCGACGGGGCACGTGGGACGGCTCGAGGTCAATCGGTCGGGCGAGATGGAGGCCTTCGTGCGGGTCGTCGAGCTCGGCGGGCTCTCCGCCGCGGCGCGCCGGCTCGGGATGACGCCCTCGGCCGTCAGCAAGCTGGTCGCGCGCCTCGAGGAGCGGCTCGGCGTGCGCCTGCTGCATCGCTCGACGCGCAAGCTGCGGCTCACCGACGAGGGCTCGTTCTTCTACGAGCGCAGCGTGACGATCCTCGAGGAGATGCGCGCGGCCGAGAGCACGCTCACGGAGGGCGGTGCGCCGCGCGGGCGGCTGCGGATCAACAGCAACGTCCCGTTCGGGCTCCAGGTGCTGCTCCCGCTGATCCCGCGCTTCGCGGACCAGCACCCCGAGATCACGCTCGACATCGCGCTCGGCGACGTGGTGGTCGATCTCTTCGAGGCGCGCGCCGACGTCGCGATCCGCACCGGCTCGCTGCGCGACTCGCGCCTCGTCGCGCGCAAGCTGGGCGAGAGCCGGATGGTCGTGGTCGCGTCGCCCGACTACCTCGCGCGCCACGGGACGCCGCGGACGACCGACGAGCTCGCGCGCCATCGCCGCCTCGCGTTCTGCTTCGCGCGGCAGAGCGACGCGTGGCCGTTCCGCGACGGCACGCGCGGCGTGACGTCGATCCCGCAGGGCGACGCCGTCCTCGTCAGCGACGGAGAGGCGATGCGGCGTCTCGCGCTCGCGGGCGCCGGCGTCGCGCGGCTCGCGCGCTTCCAGGTGGCCGAGGATCTGCGCGCAGGGCGGCTGCGCACCGTGCTCGACGCGATCGACGTGGGCGAGGTGCAGCCGGTGCACGCCGTGTACGTGGGCGAGGGGCGTCGCGTCCCGGCGCGGGTGCGCGCGTTCCTCGACTTCCTCGTGGCGCACGTCGCGCTCGAGTGACGACCGGGGTTGTGCGCGATCCGGCGCGCCGGCATCCTCGTCGCCATGAGCGGACGACTCGCCGCCGTTCTCGCACTGTGCCTGCCGCTCTCCAGTTGTTACGCGAGCCACGGCCTGGACGGCGATGGTCCGAGCGCCGATCTCGACGCCTCGGTGCGCTTCGATGCGTCGCCGGTGCCGCGCGACGCGTCGGGCCGCGACGCGGCCGCGCCGCGTGATGCGAGCCGACCGCCGCGCGACGCCCAGCTCCCGAGCGTGCCCGACGCGGGGTACGACCCCGGCACGCTCGCCGGCGACTACTACACGTTCTGCGCGCGCAGCGCGCTCCTGTCGTGCGAGCCCAACGCGCGCTGCTGCGACCACCCCGATCGTGTGCTGCCGCCCGGCGACTGCCTCGACATCCTTCTCGAGGGGTGCGCCACCACCGCGGCCGAGCTCGAGCCGCTGCGCGCTCAGCTCACGTGGGATCGCGAGGCCGCCGACGCGTGGCTGCGCTCGATGATCGACGCCGCGCCGTACTGCGATCCGATCGAGATCCCGAAGCAGAACGAGTTCCTCGTCGGCAGCGTCCGCGAGGGCGGAGACTGCACCCCGCCGGTCCCGCCGCGCACGGACCTGCTGGGCTCGTGGGCGCGCTACGTGTGCGTGCCCGGCCTGCGCTGCGAGATCACCGGCACCATCGATCGCATGCAGGGCCGCTGCACCGCGCTCGGCGAGATCGGCGATCCCTGCACGACGGCCTCCGAGGACTGCGAGCCCGGCCTCTTCTGCGACGTGCGTGCGGTGAGCGATCCGCGCGCTGCCTCGCCGGGGCTCTGCATGCCGCGCGCGCCGGTCGGCGGCGAGTGCACCACCGACTTCGCGTGCGACGCGCTCTACTGCACTCGCGAGGGCCAGTGCGCGCCCCTCGAGGCGCGCGACACGTGGTGCATCGCCATCGTGAACCCGATCGTCGACCGACTCAGCCCTCGGCGATGACCTTGTCGAGGATCTCGTTGACGATCGCCGGGTTCGCGGTCCCGCGGGTCGCCTTCATCACCTGACCGACGAAGAAGCCTCTCACGCTGGTCTTGCCGGCCCTGAGCTTCTCGAGCTCCTTCGGGTTGTCGGCGACGACCTTGCGGATCGCGGCCTCGATCGCGCCGGTGTCGGTCACCTGCGCGAGGCCCTTCTTGTCGACGATCTCCTTCGGAGCCTTGCCCGTCTTCACCATGTCGGCGAAGACGTCCTTCGCGATCTTGCCGTTGATCGTGCCGGTCTCGACCAGCGCGAGCAGCTCCGCGAGACGCTCCGGCGGGATCGGGAAGCGCGCCTCGAGGCCGTTCGTCGTGGTGTCGCGCAGCACCTCGCTCTGCACGAAGTTCGCGACCTTCTTGCCGGTCGTCGCGAGCGGCTGCTTCGTCAGCGCGGCGGTGTCGACGACCGCCGACTCGAACCACGCCGCGATGCCCGGGTGCGCGCCGAGCACGCGCGCGTCGTACTCGGTGAGCCCGAGCTCGCTCTGCCAGCGCGCGCGACGCGCCGGGATCGCCTCGGGCATGTGCGCGCGCACCTCGTCGATCCACTTCGGATCGACGCTGAGCGGCGGCAGATCGGGATCGCTGAAGTAGCGATAGTCGTGCGCCTCTTCCTTGCTGCGCATCGAGAGCGTCTTGCCCTGGGGCTCGCTCCAGGTGCGCGTCTCCTGCACGACCTTGCCGCCGCTCGAGACCAGCGCTTCCTGGCGCGCGACCTCGTACTCGATCGCCTTCTTCACGAAGCGGAACGAGTTGATGTTCTTGAGCTCGACGCGGGTGCCGAGCTTCGGATCACCGACCGGGCGGATCGAGACGTTCGCATCGCAGCGGAACGAGCCCTCCTCGAGGTTCCCGTCGTTCACGCCGGCGAACATCAGGATGTCGCGCAGCACCTTCAGATAGGCCTCGGCCTCGTCGGCACTGCGCAGATCCGGCGCGCCGACGATCTCGATCAGCGGCACGCCCGCGCGGTTGAAGTCGACCAGCGTGCCTACGCCCGCGCCCACGCCGTGGAGGTTCTTCGCCGCGTCCTCCTCGAGGTGGATGCGGATGATCCCGACCGTCTTCTTGCCGCTGCCGCTCTCGATCTCGAGCGTGCCGTGCTCGTTCATCGGCAGCTCGAACTGCGAGATCTGATAGCCCTTCGCGAGGTCGGGATAGAAGTAGTTCTTCCGCGCGAAGCGCGACGCGCTGCGCACCTCGCACCCGGTCGCGAGCGCGGCGCGGATCGCGAGCTCGATCGCCTGGCGGTTCGGCACCGGCAGCGCGCCCGGAAGGCCGATGCACACCGGGCAGATCTGCGTGTTCGGCGGCGCGCCGTACGCGGTCGCGCATCCGCAGAACATCTTCGTGCGGGTGAGGAGCTGCGCGTGCACCTCGAGCCCGATCACCGTCTCGTACGCCGTGCTCATGATCGCCTCACGCGGAGAAGATGGGAGCGTGGAGATCCTTCCACTCGGTCGCCTGCTCGTAGGCGTGCGCGAGCTGGAAGAGGAGGTCCTCGCGGAACGCGGGCGCGGTGAGCTGCATGCCGATCGGCAGGCCCTGATCGATCCCCGCGGGGACGTTGATCGCGGGCAGGCCCGCGAGGCTCGGCGGCAGCGTGAACACGTCCGCGAGGTACATCTCGAGCGGGTTCTGGGTCTTCGCGCCGAGCGGGAACGCGACGCTCGGCGAGGTCGGCGTGAGCACGACGTCGCACGACTCGAACGCCCTCGCGTAGTCGCGCGCGATGAGCGTGCGCGCCTTCTGCGCCTTCGCGTAGTACGCGTCGTAGTACCCGGCGCTGAGCACGTACGTGCCGAGCATGATCCGGCGCTTCACCTCGGGGCCGAAGAGCTGCGCGCGCGTCTTGCCGTACGTCTCCTTGAGATCGCCCGACTCGATGCGCGGCCCGAAGCGCATGCCGTCGAAGCGCGCGAGGTTCGAGCTGCACTCCGCGGGCGCGACGATGTAGTACGCGCTGACCGCGTGCTCCGCGGTGGGCAGCGCGACGTCGACGATGGTGCAGCCGAGCGAGCGCAGCGTCTCGATCGCCTTCAGCATCGCGGCCTTCACGCTGGGCTCGTTGCCCGCGCCGTCCACCGCGTCGCGCACCACGCCGACCCGCAGGCCCTTCACCGGCTCGCCGAGCGCGGCCTCGTAGTCGGCGACCGGCACCTCGGCGCTCGTCGCATCGCGCCGGTCGTGGCCCGCGATCACCTTCGTGATGCGCGCCAACGAGCGCACGTCGCGTGCGAAGGGCCCGATCTGATCGAGCGACGACGCGAACGCGATGAGCCCGTAGCGCGAGACGCGCCCGTAGGTCGGCTTGAGCGCGACGAGGCCGCAGAACGATCCGGGCTGGCGCACCGAGCCTCCGGTGTCGCTCCCGAGCGAGAGCGGTGCGAACCCGGCCGCGACCGCCGCTGCGCTGCCGCCGGAGCTGCCGCCCGGCGCGCGCCCCTGCATCCACGGGTTGTGCACCGCGCCGTACGCGCTGTTCTCGTTCGACGAGCCCATCGCGAACTCGTCCATGTTGCACTTGCCGACGATCACCGCGCCGGCGGCGCGCAGCCGCTCGATCACGTCGGCGTCGTAGGGCGCGATCCAGCCCTCGAGGATCTTCGACGCGCAGGTCGTCGGCGTGCCGCGCTGGCAGAGGTTGTCCTTCACCGCGACCGGGACGCCCGCGAGCGGACCGATCGCCTGGCCCGCCGCGCGTGTGCGATCGACCGCGGCCGCCATCGCGAGCGCGCCCTCGGCGTCGACGTGCAGGAACGCGCGGATGCCCGCGTCGAGGCTGGCGATGCGTGCGAGCGCGGCGCGCGCGACCTCGACCGCCGAGACCTCCCCCTTCGCGATCTTCTCGGCGATCGCGACGGCGCTGAGCTGGTGCAGCATCACTCGCCCTCCATGACCTTCGGCACCGCGAACGCGCCGGCCTCGCTGCGCGCCGCGGCACGCAGGGCCTCTTCACGACGCAGCGACGCGACCGGCACGTCGGCGCGCAGCGGACAGACCATCTCGAGCGCGTGCTGCGTCGGCGGGACGCCCTCGGTGTCGAGCTTCGCGAGCGTCGCCATCGAGTCGAGGATGGAGTCGAGCTGCGCCTGCATCGTGCGCACCTCGTTCTCGTCGAGCGCGAGCCGCGCGAGCGACGCGACGTGCCGGACTTCGTCGAGGCCGATCCGCTGGGTCATCGTAGTCCTCCCGAGAGGGGGCGGGACGGTAGCACGCGGTCACGCAACGAGCGCCGCGTGGCGCCGATGGGACGCGCTGCATGGCCGAGCACTCCACGCGCGAAGGATCCCGACGAGAGCACATCGGGGGGTACGAGGTGCTCTCGCGGATCGGCGCGGGAGGGATGGCCGAGACGTTCCGGGCGCTGCGGCGCGGGCCCGGCGGCATCGAGCAGCGGGTGTGTCTGAAGCGGATCCTGCCCGCGTGGCAGAGCGACGCGCGCTTCGTACGGATGTTCCTCGAGGAGGCGCGCATCGCGGCGCGGCTGCGGCACGCGACGATCGTGCAGGTGCTCGACGTGGGGGAGCACGAGGGCGCGCCGTTCCTCGCGCTCGAGCTGATCGAGGGCGCGGATCTACGGCGCGTGCTCGACACCGAGAACGCGCACCGTCGCGTGCTGCCGGCGGACGTGGTGGCGCTGCTCGCGCTGGAGCTCGCGACCGCGCTCGAGCACGCGCACGAGCACGGGGTGCTCCATCGCGACGTGTCCCCGGCGAACGTGCTGATCAGCCAGGTCGGCGAGGTGAAGCTCGCGGACTTCGGGATCGCGAAGGCGCAGGACGGAGCGGCGGTGACCTCGACCGGGTTCGCCAAGGGCAAGGTCGCGTACATGGCGCCCGACTACGCGGCGACCGGCAAGGCATCGACCGCGACCGATCTCTTCTCGCTCGGGGTTCTGCTCTACGAGGCGGCGTCGGGCCGTCGCCCGTTCCGCGGCGCGATGCGCACGCCGAACGATCGCGCGCCGCTCGCCAAGATCGCGCCCCACGTCCCCCAGCGCTTCGTGGAGATCGTCGAGCGTCTGCTCGAGCCCGAGCCGAGCGATCGTCATCCGAGCGCCGGCGCGCTCTTCGATGCGGTCGCGGAGCTCACGCCGACGGCGAGCGCGAGGAGGGCGCTGGGCGCGCTCGCGAGAGCGGCGGATGCGGAGGTCACGACGGTGGAAGAGCGCACGATGGAGTCGGAGTCGCCGCCGTTCCTGTGATCACGCGAACAGGCGAGCGCCTTCTTCTTCCCACCAGCGCCGGTACTTCTGCTGCGCGACCTCGCGCTCCTTGCGCGTCGCGGCGGGATGGAACCCGTAGTACTGCTGGGTCAGCGACTTGAGCTCTTCGCCCGCGGCCGTGCGGATCGCCTCGTCGCTGTGTGAGAGCGCGTCGATGAGCCACTCGATGCGGTGACGCCGCTCGTTCTTCTGGAGCCACGGCATCCACCGGCGCGCCGCGGTCCCCATGTCCTCGCACGCGATCTCGACCAGCGCGCGGTGCGCGACGTCCGCGAGATCCTGATCCTCGTCGTCGAGCAGCTCGATCAGGAGACGCACCGAGCCCGCGTCGCGAAGCGCGCCGAGCGCGCGCGCCGCACGCCTCCGCTTCTCGGGATCGCGCCCGCGGATCTTCGCTGCGCGCCGGAGCTGCGCGAGCGTCTCGACCCACTCCGCTTTGAAGCTCCGGAACCGCGGGAGGATCTCGAGCGCCGCGGCGCGCACTCCGTCGTCGTCGTCGAACGCACGATCCGCCAGCGCGGCGACGAGCGTGGAATGCACGATCTCGCCCGCGACCAGCGTCGCGTAGAAGCGCCGATCCGCCTGCGCCACGTCGAGCAACGACGCGACGTACGGCGCTGCACGATCGCGGAACGCGACGAGCGCGCGCCCGATCGCCGACACGTCGCGACCACGCGGCATGCGCCGATACGGACGCCGACGATCGAACCAGAGCGGCCCCGGGAACGCCTGTGCGAGCGTCGGCAGCGCGACCTCGCCCATGCGCACCAGCGACTCGACGATCGCCTGCTCGCCGTCCGGCCCACAGCGCGAGAGGTCGACCACCATCGCGTTGACCTGATCGCCCATGTCGACGATCACCGACGGGCTCTCGACGCTCGACGGAGGCGCGGCGCGGTTCTGCGGCGGTGCGCTGTCGGCGGGGCGATGGCGCCGTGCGTCGATCGCGGGGACGTGGATGACCTCCTGGGTCACCGGCACGTCGTGATCCGAGACCTCGGCGCGCGGATCGGGGCGCATCGAGCGCGGGCGCTCCGCCGCGCGCTTGGGCGTCGCCGCGACGACGTCGACGCCCGCGTCGCGGACGATGTACGCGCCCCCCGCGCGCGGCGTGATCGCGCGCGGCGGCTCGGGCGTGAGATCGCTGGCGAGATCGTGCTCGCCGCTGTCCGCCGTGTTCGCGTCGTAGGCGAGCGTCAGCTCGGGCTCGTCGTCGTCGCGCGCCGGCGCGGGCGGAGGACGCTCCGAGACCGGCGGGAGCGAGACGTTCGCCTCGGGCGGCAGCGGCGCGGCGCGCGGGATGCCGAGCATCGAGCGGAGCGTCGCGCTGCGGGGCGCGCTCGATCGTGCGAGCGCGGCGACGTCGAGGCCCGGCGAGCTCGCCGTGCGCGAGGCCGCGGGACGCGGGGTCTCCCTCGCGATCGGCGCGGGCGGTGCCGCCGACTCCCAGCGCGATGCGACCGACGATCCCGGCTGCGGGCTCGCGTTCGGCTGGGGCGACTCGAAGCGCGCGACGCGGTCGCGCAGCGACGCTCGATCAGGCAGGCGCGGCTCGTCCTCGGGGCGCGAGAGCTCCGGCAGCGCCTCGGGCGGCGTCGAGGGCGTCGGCTGCGCGCCCGCCCACGATGCGCGCGGTCGCGTCATCGGGGTGATCTCCGCCATCGCGCGCGCGGCCATCTTCAACGTGTCGCGCTCGGAGCCGGCTCGTTCACCCTCGCTGGTCTCGTCACCGCCGCTCGCGCCGCCGCGATCGCCGCCGGTGCCGCGCTGGTATCCCGGGCCTCGCTTGCGCCGCAGGATCAAGCGCTCGAACGCGTCGACCACGCGCGGCACGAACGCGACGAGCTCGGGCAGATCCGCGAGCGTGAACGAGTCACCCGCACGATCGGCGTAGAGCATCAGCACCGCGCGCCCGCGGATCGCGACCGGCATCACCATCGCGGGCGTCGTCGCGCCGCGCGAGAGATCGCGGAGCACGAGGCGATCGAGATCCGACGAGGCGAGCCGACCGACGTGCGGCTTGAGCGAGCGACGCACGTCGCCGAACGTGCCCGGCACGTCGAGCGGCACCGCGACGCGCTGCACCGCCTCGAGGCTCGCGCCCGAGCCGAACGCGTCGCGCCCGTCGGCGACGTCGTCGTGCACCACGAAGAGCGCGGCGTAGTCGAAGAACTGGCGCGAGAACGCGAAGAAGACCTCGAGGATCTCGTCGCGGTGCTCCGCCTGCTCAAGCAGCCTCACGGCGTGTGCGGCGGTCAGCGGGCCGCGGAGGCGCCGCAGCGCGCGCGCGGTCTCGCTGCCGGGCTCGGAGCGCGGCGGCTGGTCGGACGAGGGCTTCGCCGCCGTGGGCTCGGGCTTGGTGGGCTCGGGCTTGGCGGGCGCGGGCGACGGCGCGCTCGGCGCTTGCGCCTCGCGCATGCGTCGCTCGACGACGTCGCGCGGCACGCCGAGCGGATCGGTGGTGCGGCTCTCGGGGACCTGCGAGGTACGCACCGTCGGCGTGCTCGGCGGAGGGGCCTCGTCGTCCTCGTCCTCCTCGTCGAGCCAGTCGGCGACGCTCGGCCGCTTCTGCGGCATTTGCGAGAGCGACAGGCGATCGACCTTGCCCTCCTGAGGCGGAGCGACGTAGGGGACCGGCCCGGGATCGCGCGCGCGCAGCCTGTCGATCAGGCGCGTGTGCCGCGGCGGCGCCTCGATCGCGTAGTGATGGAGCAGCGCCGCCGAGATGCGCACGTCGCAGACGATGCGCGTGACCAGCTCGAAGCCGAGCAGGAAGCCGAGCTGCTCCTCGACGTCGGCGTCGAGCGGGCGCGCGAGCGCGACCAGCAGCGTGCCACCGTCGACCGCGAGCGGGACGAGGCGATGACGCTCGGCGATCTCGCGCGGCACGATGCGCACGGTGTCGCGCGGGACGCGCATGACCTCGTCGCGCGTGGCCGGCAGGAGCGCGTAGAGCGCGGCGCAGTAGGCGGCGAGCGTGTTCTCGGCGACGGCGTCGAGCTCGAGCAGGACGCTCGACATCTCGCCCCCCGACACGACCTGCTTCTGCAACGCCTCCTCGATCTTGCGAACCGGGACCACCTGGTCGCGTGCGAGGAGAGAGGTGAGGGCGGACATGCGTCGTCGTTCCGAGGGGTTCCGATGTTCGCCCGCGCCCTCGGGAGGTGTCAACGAACCTGTGCGTTTTCCGGCGCGAAAGGGGAGGTCGTGCTAGCTCTCCGAGGACATGCCCGGACGCACGCTGGGGCTCGTGGTGATGGCTCTCGTGGCGCTCGCGGGATGCGGGCCAGGCGGGGGTGGGGGCGGCGACGACGGCGGCGGGATGCGCCTCCGGACGCGATCGCGAGGCGCGACCGAGGCGACCTGCCCGGACGGATCGACGCTCACGTACGAGACGTTCGGGCGCGAGTTCTTCGAGGCGTACTGCGTCCGCTGCCACGACTCGCAGCTCGCGACGGTCGGCGAGCGCAACGGTGCGCCGCTGGGCACCGACCTCGACACGCTCGCGGGCGTGGAGATGCACCTCGAGGCGGTCGACTCGGCGGCGGCCGCGGGCCCGACCCGCGTGAACCTGTACATGCCGCCGCCCTCGAGCAGCGCGATCCCGAGCGACGCGGAGCGCGATCAGCTCGGCGAGTGGATCGCCTGCGGCGCGCCCTGATCGCCGCCGCGCGCGAGCCGATCGACGCTCATCGCGACGAGCACCGGCGCGGCGGTCTCGACCCGCATGATCGGGACCGCGACCCGCGCGCGGCGCCATCCCGACGCGACGAGCGCGTCTTCTTCGGCGGGCGAGAGCCCGCCCTCGGGGCCGACCGCGATCCACACCTCGCGCGCGCCCTCGAGCGCCTCGTCCCAGGTCACGCCCGCGCGGGGTGATGCGATGAGGCGCGTCGCGCCGTCGGGCGCGCGTCGTGCGACCTCGTCGAGCGGTGCGGGCGCGACGATCGCGGGCACGTGCGCGCGCTCCGCCTGGCGTGCGGCCTCGTGGGCGATCTTGTGCAGCCGATCGAGGCGCGCGGCGCTGCGGTCCGCGTCGGGGCGCGCGACGGAGCGCTCGGCGAGCGCGAGGTGGATCGCGGCGACGCCGGTCTCGGTGCAGCTGCGCACGATGTCGTCGAGCTTGCCGCCCTTGGGCAGGCCCTGGACGAGCACCACGCGGCTGGTCGGCGCGACGGCGACGCGCAGCGTGTCGATCCCACACGCGACGGTGCTGGCATCGACGTGCTCGACGATCGCGTCGGCTTCGGCGCCGACGCCGTCGAAGAGCACGACGCGATCGCCGGCACGCAGGCGGAGCACACGCGCGTGTCGAGCGGCGTCGGCGTCGAGCACGACGCGCGCGCCGGGGGTGCCCAGCGCGCGCGCGTGCAGCCGGCGCGGCTCGCTCATCCGCGGCGCGACTTCTTCTTGGCGCTGGCCTTCTTGGCGGGCGCCTTCTTGGCCGCACTCTTCTTGGCGCTGGCCTTCTTGGCGGGCGCCTTCTTGGCCGCACTCTTCTTGGCGCTGGCCTTCTTGGCCGCCGCCTTCTTCGCGCCGGTCTTCTTCGCCGCCTTCTTGGCCGCGGCCTTCTTCGCGCCGGTCTTCTTCGCCGCCGCCTTCTTGGCGGGCGCCTTCTTGGCCGCGGCCTTCTTCGCAGCGGTCTTCTTCGCAGCGGTCTTCTTCGCAGCGGTCTTCTTCGCCGCCGCCTTCTTGGCACCGGTCTTCTTGGCGGGCGCCTTCTTGGCGGGCGCCTTCTTGGCAGCGGCCTTCGTCGCACCGGTCTTCTTTGCGGGCGCCTTCTTGGCAGCGGCCTTCTTGGCAGCGGCCTTCTTCGCGGGCGCCTTCTTCGCCGGGCGCTTCTCCTCCGCCTGCTCCACCTCGCCCTCGAGCGGCTCGAGCTCCTCGACCTCCGCCGGCGCGAGCAGCGCGACCGAGCCCTCGGCCGACGTCGTCGCCACCGACGCGAGCAGCACCGCCGCGCCCGCCTCGAGCACCTGCGTCTCGTGGTCCTCGACGACCATCGTCTCGTCGACCGTCTCGGCCTCGAGCACGTCCTCCTCGTCGCGCCCGAGGTCGCGCTCGACCACGTCGCTCGTGGCCTCCGCGCTCACGTCGCTCTCGCCGTACGTCTCGAGGTCGTCGAAGCCGTCGCGGCTCGAGCCGAACATCGTCGCGTCGCGCTCCTGCTCCGCGCGCCGCTCGGCTTCCCGCGCCGCGGCCTCTTCCTCGGCCTCGTCGATCTGCGAGAGCTCGTCGATGCCGGCCTCCTCCTGCACCAGCGTCTCGATGTCCGGCTCCGCGGCGCTCTGCGCCTGCGACTCGCCGCTGCCCGCGTGTCCGTTCGCGTCCTGCTGCACGTCGTCGCTCCTCTCTCGCACGCGCGCCTCGGGCGCGCGGAAGGTCAACGCAATCCAGTCCCGCTCCTGCCGTCGCGCGACCGGCTCCATCGCCGCGTACACGCGCCGGATGTCGTCCTCGTCCTGCAAGAGCAGCCCCGACAGCACGAGCATCCCGCCGGGCGCCACCCGCGCCATCAGCGCCTCCGCCATCGGCAGCAGCACCCGCGCCTCGATGTTCGCGACCACGAGGCCCCACGTGCCCTCGATCTCCTCGATCGGCGTGGTGCTCGCGTTCACACGATCCGCGACCCGGTTCGCCTCCGCGTTCTCGTTCGTCGCGTCGATCGCGAGCTCGTCGTTGTCGATCGCGACCGCGTCCGCCGCGCCCAGCAGCAGCGCACCGATCGACAGGATCCCGCTGCCGCACCCGACGTCGAGCACGTGCTCGCCGCCGCGCACCCACCACTCGAGCTCGGCGAGCACGAGACGCGTCGTCTCGTGCGTCCCCGTGCCGAACGCCTGCCCGGGATCGAGCGTCAGGACCACGTCGCCCTCACGCGCATCGACTTGTTCCCAGGAGGGGCGGATCACCAGTCGGTTCCCGATCCGCGTCGGCTTGAAGAACTCGCGCCAGCGATGCTTCCACTCGTCGCCGACGATGTGCTCGACGCGCGCGCGCCAGCCGCGCTCCTCGCCGACCAGCGTCTCCGCCGCGATCTGCGCCTCGTCCTCGTCGTCGAAGTGCGCGACCAGCAGCGCGCCGCCTTCGCTCGGCTTGTCGAGCGTGCTCGCGTCACGCTCCTCGACGCCGCTCGCGCCGAGCTCCCACAGCATCGCCGAGGCGTCGTCGACGTCGTTCTCCGGCACCTCGACGTGCACCGTCGGGTATCGCGGTGTGATCTCGTCCATCGCTCTTCCTGGTCCTCCGCGCGTCAGCCGCGCGAGGTCCGTTCCATGACGCGAGGACGAGCGGCGATCAATCGTCGATCGTGATCACCAGCGTGCCCTGCGGATTGTCTCCGCCGCCCTGGCTCCCGAGCACGACGCCGAGCACGATCGCGCCCGCGACCACCGCCGCGCCGCCGCCGATCGCGATCCAGAACCACGCCTCGCTCGTCACGTCGCCCCCGGGCGCGGGCACCGCGATGCGCAGCGGTGCCGCGACGTCGCCGCGCGACGCGATCGGAAGTCCGCCGCCGTCGACCGCCTCGAAGTAGTACTCGACGAGCGGCGGGCTCACGTCGTCCGCGGGGATCGTCGCGACGTAGTCGTTGCCCTCGCGCGTCGTGTCCACGCGCCGGAACACCGCGCTCGTGCCATGCCGGTACGCGAGCACGAGCTGCGCGACGCGCCCGCCCGCGTCCTCGACCTGCGCCGAGAGCTCGACCGCTTCCCCGCGGCTCGCCTGCGGCGGCGAGCGATGCTGGATCGACACCGGCGCCGGCGGCGCGCGACCGGGGCGTCCCTCCGACTCCCACTGCTGACGCACCTGACCGAAGAACTCGCGGAAGCGCGGGCTCAGATCACTGCTCGCCTCGTGCGCGGGATCGATCGCGAGCATCGAGCGCCACGCGCCCGCGGCCTCTTCCTCGCGGTCGAGCGCGAGGTACGTGAGCGCGAGGTAGCGGTAGATCTGCCCCTGCTGCTCGCGCGTGTTCCCGTGGCGCACCAGCGCCGCCGAGAGGGTCTGGAGCGCTTCCTCGAAGCGCAGCTCGTCGTACTCGCTGATGCCGCGCTCGATGAGCGGATTGCCGCCCTGCGCGTGCGCTGGAGCGGGGATCGCGAGCGCGAGGATGGAAGCCAGGAAGAACGTCAGCCCGAGCCCGAGGCGGAGCATGGGGCGGACCGTACCAGATCCGAAAGCGTCATTTCAGCTCGGAGCTCTGTGGTACGTTCGCGCGCATGGGCCTCAACCGGCTCTTCGTCTCGCAGTCGAAGCTCGATCAGTGGCTCTCGGAGGAGCTCGTCGACGTCGACGGCGAGGTGATGACCACCAAGAACGACGGGAATCGGTTCAACCTGAAGACCGCGGTGCTCTTCCTCGAAGAGGTCACGGGCGCCGGGGACCCCTCCGATCTCATCGGAAAGGTGAAGGATCTCGAGCAGATCGCGACCGTCGGCGGGGAGTACGCGTCGGGCTCGGTGATCCTCGGGGACAACGCCTACAACGTCGTCGAGGGCTTCGTGGGCGATCCGATCCTCGACGGAGCGGCCGACGCCGCGGCGGCGAACACGGGCGACACCCTCGCGGCCGCGATGCGCAGCATCACCGGGGACCCCGCGCGCGAAGGCGAGCTCGACCTGCTCGCACGCTTCTTCCTGGCTTCCCGCTCGGGCTGAGTCCTTGCCGGAGTGCTCGTCCCGCAGGTCCCGGACGGGAGCGCGCGAAGCGCGCGGACGGTAGGACCGGCGGGCGAGCCGATTTTTTCGACAGTCTCTGAGCGCTCGCTCGCCGATGGTTTTCGCGACACTCTTCCGGCGTGTGCTCGCTGGACGCGCGGTGAGGCCGGCCCGACGGAGGGCTCGACGATGACGCTGACGATCCTCTTCGCGATCACCGCCGTCCTCTATCTGCTCGCGGGCTCGCTCTACCTCGCGTTCCTCGCGCGCGACGGACAGCAGCTCGCGCGCGGCGGCACCGCGGTGCTCGGGGTCGCGGTGGTCTCGCACCTCGCGTTCCTGACGGTCGACTTCGTCGCGGCGGGGAACGTGCCGATCGCGGACATCCACCAGGCGCTCGCGGTCGCGTCGCTGCTCGTGGTGCTCGGCTACCTGGCGACGGTGCGCGGCAAGCCGCGTCTGCTCGTGCTCGGTGCGTTCATCACTCCGGTCACGCTCCTGCTCTTCCTCGGCGCGGGCTTCCGGCGCGGCGTGGCGGTGGTGGGCGAGGGCATGCGCTCCGCGATCCTGCCGATCCACGTCGTGAGCAACGTGCTCGGGCTGGTCGGCTTCGCGCTCGCGTTCGCGGCGGCTCTCGCGTACGTGATCCAGGAGCGCCAGCTGCGTCGCAAGAACCTCGGCGGGCTCTACCAGCGCCTGCCTCCGCTCGACGTGCTCGATCAGCTCTCGTTCCGGCTCGTGGTGGTGGGCTTCCTCTTCTTCACGGGTGGTGTGATCACCGGGACGTTCTGGGCGGTGCGCATCGATCCGAGCGCGCCGACGATCGGCGCCACGCAGACCATCGGCGTGCTCGCCTGGCTGCTCTTCGCGGGCGTGCTGCTGCTGCGCGTCGCGGTGGGATGGCGCGGGAGGCGCGCCGCGATCGGGACGATGCTCGGATTCCTCTGCGCCTGCGCGGTGCTCGTGGGCTACGTCGTGCGCGGGGACGGCGGCTGATGGCCGAGATCTTCGTCATCGGGCTCTCGCACCGCAGCTCGCCGGTCGAGCTGCGCGAGAAGCTCGCGGTCCCGAACGGCGAGCTGCCCAAGCACGTGAAGGAGCTCGCCGAGCGCGCGCACCTCGCGGAGGCGGTGATGATCTCGACGTGCAACCGCGTCGAGGTCTACGGCGTGGCGGCCGACTCGACCGGCGTGCGCCGCGCGCGCGAGGTGCTCGCGGCGCGCATGCCCGACGGCGCGCTCGATCCGCATCTCTACGAGCGTTCGGGCGCGGAGGCGGTGCGTCACGCGTTCCGCGTCGCGTCGAGCCTCGACTCGATGGTCGTCGGCGAGCCCCAGATCCTCGGTCAGTTCAAGGAGGCGTACGCCGCGGCGACCGAGGCCGGTGTGATCGGTGGCCTGCTCGATCGCTGCTTCGCGAAGGCGTTCGCGGTCGCGAAGCGGGTGCGCACCGAGACCGGCATCGCGTCGGGCTCGGTCAGCGTGAGCTCGATCGCCACCGACCTCGCGAAGAAGATCTTCGGCGACCTGAACGGCAAGCGCGTGCTGCTGATCGGCGCGGGCAAGATGGGCGAGTCCGCGGCGAAGCACCTGCGCAAGCAGGGCGCGAAGCTCTTCGTGCTCAACCGCAGCCGCGAGCGCGCGCTCGAGCTCGCGAAGGCGTGCGACGGAGAGCCGCGCTCGCTCTCGGAGCTGCCGGGTGAGCTCGCGCTCGCCGACGTCGCCATCGCGAGCACGTCGAGCGATCGCTTCGTCGTCACGACCGACCTGATGAAGGAGGTCGTGCGCGCGCGAAAGTACCGCCCGCTCTTCCTCATCGACATCGCGGTGCCGCGCAACGTCGATCCGCGCGTCGGCGACATGGAGAACGTGTTCGTCTACGACGTCGACGACCTGCAGAAGGTCGCGCAGGAGAACCTCACGGCGCGCAAGCGCGAGGCCGAGGCCGCGGAGCGCATCGTCGACGTCGAGGCGCGTACCTTCGAGGAGTGGCGCAAGCAGCTCGACCTCAAGCCGATCATCGTCGGGCTGCGGCGACACGTGCGCGAGGTGCTCGCGGCCGAGCTCGAGCGCACGATGCCGCGCCTGTCCGGCGATGCGGCGCGTGATCGCGCGGCGCTCGAGAAGATGCTCGACGCGGCGACGAACAAGCTGCTGCACCAGCCGCTCACCGAGCTGAAGAAGGCGGGCGAAGCGGGCGACGGTCAGGTGCTCGCCGTGGTGCGTCGACTCTTCCCGGTGGAGGAGGCCGCGGCCGAGGGCGCGAGCGTGTCGCGCATCGCCCCGGCGATGCCCTCCGAGCCGCCTCCGCCCGCCGCTGCCGCGAAGAAATCGGCGACCTGAGCCTCGCGACGCCCGAGGCTCGTGGCGCACCGTCGCGAGGCTGAGAACCACGCTTGGCGGTGTCGTACACGGGCCCATTTGCGCCTGCATAGGAGGCAGCATCATGCGCAAGGGGTCTGCGCCGCTCGTCGCGGCGGCGTTGGTTGCCGCGCTCTCGGGGTGCGGCGGTGGGAGCGCGAACGAGGTGCGCACGAGCGCCGGCAAGACGGACGCGCCGGGCGGAGAGAGGCTCTCCCAACCCGTCTCGCGATCGCCGGTGCCGGGCGCGACGCGGCCCGCGCGTGACGAGGACATCTCGCTCCGCGCGTTCGCGCAGTCGCCGGTGGGCGTGATCGACGAGGATCACGCGAACGGCTACGTCGTGCGCCTCGAAGTGCACAACGCGAGCGCCGATCCGATCACGCTCGAGCGCGTCTGGGTGCACGCGTCGATCTACCAGAACGGCCTGCTCGTCCACGGCTGCGACGAGGGCGCGCTCGAGCTCGTGACCGCGTCGCTGCTCGAGCTGCAGCCCGGTCAGGGCTACGCGATCAACCACGTGCTGCCGTGCGCGCTCTCGGAGAGCGGTCGCTACGACCTGGTCTCGGTCGTGGTGGTCGGCATGCCGCCGGGCGCCGAGGGGCTCGAGCAGACGCTGCGGTTCTCGCAGTCGGTCGCGACGCCGCTGGTCGTCGACGCCGATCTCCCCGCGTTCTCCGCGGAGCGCGACGAAGCGGAGGAGACCGCAGCGCGCTGATCACCGGACCGCGTAGCGAACGCGGACGTGCACGCGGATGCGCGTGGTGCCGGGCTGCACCGGCGTGGTGGTCGCCGCATCGGCGGCCTCCATGCGCGCCGCGAAGGGACGTGGGCCCTCGTCCGCGATCGTCTCCTCGATCGCGATCGGCGCGCCGAGCTCGACGCCCGCGAGCTCCGCGAGCTGCGAAGCGTCGCGACGCGCGGCGTCCATCGCCTCGCGTCGCGCCTCGGCCCGGGCCGCGCTGGGATCGGTCACCTCGAGCGTCACGCTCTCGAGCCGCGCCTGATCGCCGCCCGCGCCGACCGCCGCGTCGATCACCTCGCCCGCGCGATCGATCTCGGTGATGCGCACCTCGAGCTGGTTGCGCGCGGTGTAGCCGAGCAGGCGCTGGCCCTGCTCCGTGTACTCGTACTCCGGCGTGATCGAGAGGCTCGCGGTCTGGACGCGATCCTCGGCGATGCCCGCGCCGCGCAGCGCGGCGATCATCGCGCTCGTCGCCTGCGCCGCGGACTCGCGCGCCTCGGCGACGCTCGGACGGCGCGACTCGATCCCCACGCGCACCACCGCGAGATCGGGCCGCGCCTCGGACTCGCCCTGGCCCGTGACCTGGATGCCGACGTCCTCGCGCACCAACGTCGTGCTCGCGGCGCCTGGATGCGCACACGCGGCGAGCCCGAGCAGCGCCGCGATCCCGATGAGCCGTTTCATGGGCGCCCCACATGGGAACGAGAACGCTCGATCCAAGACGCGAATCAAGGCACATTTCGGCGCGATGAAGCTCCGCATCGCCACCCGTCGCTCGCCGCTCGCGCTCGCTCAGACGCGCTGGGTCGCGGACCGCATCCGCGCCGCGTCGCCCGGGATCGAGATCGAAGAAGTGCAGCTCGTCACGCAGGGCGATCGTGTGCTCGACGTGCCGCTCGCGAAGGTGGGCGGCAAGGGGCTCTTCGTGACCGAGGTCGAGCAGGCGCTCGAGGACGGCCGCGCCGACATCGCGGTCCACTCGATGAAGGACGTGCCCGAGAAGCTCGCCGCGGGGATGGAGCTGATCTGCGTGCCGGAGCGCGAAGATCCGCACGACGTCGTGATCACGAAGAGCGGCGAGGGCTTCTTCGATCTCGAGGCGGGCACGCGCGTGGGCACCTCGTCGCTGCGGCGCGCGGTGCAGCTCCACGCGGCGCGCAACGACGTCGCGTTCTCGGTGCTGCGCGGCAACGTGGGCACGCGTCTGCGCAAGCTCGACGAGGGCGAGTACGGCGCGATCGTGCTCGCGCACGCGGGGCTGCGGCGCCTCGGGCTCGCGCAGGATCGGAAGCTCGAGGTGCTCTCGGTCGAGCACTCGATCCCGGCGGTGGGGCAGGGCGCGCTCGGCATCGAGGGACGCGCCGACGACGCGCGATCGCGCGCGCTGCTCGCGACGCTCGAGCACGGCCCGACGCGCATCGCGGTGGAGGCGGAGCGCGCGTTCCTGGTCGCGCTGCACGGCAGCTGCACCACGCCGCTCGCCGCGCACGCGCGCATCGAGGCCGGCTCGCTGCAGATCGACGGCATGGTCGGCGCGATCGACGGCTCGCGCATCGTGCGCGGCGGCATGCACGAGTGGATCGACGTCGCGGCGCCGGAGAAGTCGGTCGAGACCGCGCGCAAGCTCGGGCGCGCGCTCGCGGAGTCGCTGCTCGATCAGGGCGCGCGCGTGCTGATCGACGAGGCACGCGCCTCGAGCGATCCCTACGCGCCGCTCTACTCGAGCAACTAGCCCGGCTCCGCGCCGGACGTTACCGTCGCGCCTCGACGAACGAGGGGGCGGGAATGACGGCGATGGGTCGGCTCGTGGGGGGCGTGATCGCGCTGGGGCTCTCGATCGGATGTGGCTCCGCCGAGGAGTGCCGCGCCGACGACGAGTGCTCCGATCACTTCGCGTGCGAGCGGGTGTATCCCGACGATCCGACGCGCGGGCTCTGCGTCGACGACTGCGAGGGATCGACCGGCAACCCGAGCGACTCGCTGTGCGCGCCCGGCGCTGCGTGCACCGGTGACGGCTTCCGCTGCGAGCCCACCGTCGGGAGCGCGTGCACACCCGGCGATCTCTCGACCGTCGCGTGCAACGGCTTCCTCTGCGATCCCTCGACGATGCGCTGCATCGTGCCGACCTCGTGCACCGACGACGCGGAGTGCGGCGCGTACGTCTGCATGAACGCAGGGCGGGGGACGCGCGGCTACTGTGCCGTGGTCTGCGAGGGCGTTCCCGACACCTGTGCCAGCGGGCTCACCTGCAGCGCGGCGACGGGGGTGTGCGAGTAGCGCGTGGTCGTGGCTTCACGCGAGGTGTGCTGTGCTTGGCACACGCTGGCGCTCGGCCCGGTGTTTCGGCGAGAATTCGCGAGGCACAGAAGCTGCTCGAGGCCGCGACGCATATGGGCTCACGTTCGTTCCTCTCGCTCTCGCTGCTGACCGCGCTCTCGCTCACGGCCGCTGCCGCGCACGCGCAGGAGCCACCCCCGGCCGCGCCCGGCACCTACGCGCTGACGGTGGCGCTCGACGACGTCGTGCTGCCGCTCCTGGCGGCCGCGGAGACCGACGCCGCCCAGGGCCGCCCTGGGCTCGCCCAGGCGCGCGCCCAGGTCGTCCTCGAGACGCTGCCCGCGACCTCGACGCTGCGGGTGCGTGCCGAGGGCGTGCGCCTGGTCGCGCAGCAGGCGCTGGGAGCGACGCCGGTGGCTCCGACGGCCCCCGAGGTGCTCGTCGAGCCGCTGGTCGTGCAGGCCGAGCAGGACACCCAGCGGGGCTCGCACGCGCTCGCGATCGCGCGGCTCGACTTCGCGCTCGCGCGCGTCCCGGCGGGCGGTGAGCTCGCGCGTCGCGCCCAGGCGCTCCGCGCCGCCGCGTCGCAGCTGCTGGTGCAGGGACAGCCCGCCGTGGTGCCGACCGCGCCGGTCGGTCAGCCCGCGGTGGTCGCGCCGTACGGCGGCTACGCGCCGGTCGCGCCGGTGGCCGATCCCGAGCTCGCGGCGGCGAGCGCCGAGCCGGTCGCGCCGGTCGATCCCACGCGCCGCGGCGATGCCGAGGCGATCGAGCTCTACATCACGGCCGCGGCGTACGGCGTGTACCTCGGCTTCTGGATCCCGTTCGCCGCCGGGCTCGAGGGCGACGACTCGTCGAGCGGTGGCTCGCCCGAGAACCTCGGGTACTCGCTCTCGATGCTCGCGGGCGGCGGCGTGATGGCGCTGCTGGTCGCCGGGCTCGACTCGGGCGAGGGGCTGCGCACCGGCGTGGGCCCCTCGATCAGCATGGGCATCCGGTACGGCCTCGGGATGGGCTTCCTCATGTGGGGCGCGCTCGATCCGATCCTCTCGTCCACGCGCCTGCCCTCGAGCGATCCGACCTGCTCGTTCTGCGAGGGCCCCGAGAACCGCGGCGGCTGGGCGGAGCGCACCGCGCTGCCGATGGCGTTCGGCCTCGGCGGTGGTCTGCTCGGCGCGGTGATCGGCTACGGCACCTCGCCCTCGACCGACGACGTGCGCTTCGTCGAGACGAGCGGCATCTGGGGCACCGGCCTCGGCCTGCTCTGCGCGATCGCGGCGGCGGAGGACTCGTCGCAGGGCTTCGGCATCACCGCGACCGGGCTCGGCGTCGGGCTGCTGACGACGTCGATCATGGCGGGCGCGGGCGTGGACGTGTCGGCGCGCCGTGGCTGGCTGATGACGCTCGGCTTCGCGATCGGCGCGGGCGCGGGCACCATCGTCCCGGCGCTCGCCGCGGCGGGCACCGGTGACTTCGATTACCGCATCTTCGGCGCGGTCGCGGCGGTCACGTCGGTCGCGGGCCTCGTCACCGCGTTCATCCTCACCGACGGCATGGACGAGCGCATGCGCGAGCGTCGTGCGCAGGAGCAGCGCGCGGGCTTCGACCCGATGCGCGATCTGCGCATCGGCGCGGGCCCGACCGAGGGCGGCGGCGTCTTCTCGCTGAGCGGTCAGTTCTGATCGCGCGTCGATCCAGGACCACGGTGGGCGCGCTCGTCGCGCTCATCGTGCTCGTGGCGTCCGGCGCGCACGCGCAGCCACCGCCGCCAGCGCCCGACGCGTACGCGTCGCACGTTGCCGTCGACGACGTGCTCGCTCCGCTGGTCGATGCCGCGGAGCTCGACGTCGCGCGAGGGCGCGCGCTGCTCGGATGGGCGCGCGCGGAGTGGGTGCGCGAGCGTGTGCCAGCGGGCTCCTGGCTCGAGGCTCGCGCCGCGATCGTGATCGATGCGGCGCAGAGGGAGCTCGGGGATGGGCCGTCGATCGGCGCGCTGATGCGCGACGTGGTGCTCGCGCCGCTCGTCGAGCGCGCCGAGCTCGACGATCACGAGCTCGCGCTCCGGCGCGTCGAGCACGTGCTGGCGAACGTCGATCGCGACACCGAGCTCGCGCGGCGCGCGGCGGCGCTGCGGGACGTGCTGCGCCGCCGTCTCGATCGGCCCGCATCCCGCGCCGAGCCCGCGCCGCCGACACCGCCACCATCGCCGCCCGATCCCTCGCGCCGCAGCGACGGCGAGCTCGTCGACCTCTACGTGAGCGCGGGGATCCTCGGTGGCTACGCGGGGTTCTGGGTCCCGTACGCGCTCGCGCTGGACGACGACGGCTGGTACGCGCTCAGCGTGATCGGGGGCGCGTCGCTGCTCGCGCTCGGGACCATCGCGATCGACGCGGACGACGGGCTCCGGCGCGGGGTTCCGTCGACGCTCGCGGTCTCGATCCGGTACGGGATGTCGCTCGGCTTCCTGCTCTGGGGCGCGCTCGATCCCGTGCTCGCGCCGATCGACACCGATCGTCGGAGCGGCATCGCGCAGCGTGCGTTCCTGCCGCTCGCAGGTGGGCTCGGCGGTGTGCTCGTCGGCGCGACGATCGGGCTCGGGCTCTCGCCCTCGGTGCAGCACGTGCGCTTCGTCGAGACCGCCGGGCTCTGGGGCACGGGGCTCGGGCTCCTCGCCGCCGCCGCTGCGAGCACCGATGGGCCGACCGCGTTCGCATTGGGCGCTGGCGGTCTCGTGCTCGGCGTCGTCACCGCCGGAGTCCTCGCGGGCGCGGGCGTTCGCGCCGACGCCGCGCGGGGCTGGCTCCTCACGCTCGGGTTCGCGAGCGGGACGGTCGTCGCCGGTCTCGTCGCGTTGATCGCGCAGAGCGAGCCCTCGCTCTTCGGCATGGTCGGCGTGGGCACTTCGATCGGCGGCCTCGCGCTCGCGTTCCTGCTCACCGAGGTGCTCGGCGGCGGCGACGACCGCGCCTATCGGATCGCGGCGCTCGAAGATCTGCGGCTCGGGGCCGCCCCGACCGAGGGCGGTGGCGTCGTCACGCTGAGCGGTCGGCTCTGATCGAGGGGTCGCGCGGCTCGTGGAGCGAGGCGAGCGACGCTCCGGACCTCGCACGAGGTCGATGCATCGAGCAATTGGGGCCGGCTACCCCCGATGGAGGCAGATGCATCGAGGTGAATGGGGCTTCTGGGCCCCAATTGACCTCAGCGCATGCGCGTCGGGTCGATCCACACGATCGTCGCGGTCTCGAGCGACACCTGCGCGGGGCGCTCTCTCGCCGCGAGGTTCACTGCGACCGATCCCCAGCGTCCGAAGAGCGCGGCGCGGATCGCGTCGACGAGGGGGCGCTGCGCCGCGGGGCCGAGCGCGTGGTGCACGTCCTCGACGAGCTCGAGCCAGGCGCGGCACAGCGGGTCGAGCGGGAAGAGCGGCGTGCGATCGACGAGCGCGCCCTCGGCGAGCAGCGCGGCGAGGCGCGCGTGGGCCCGCGCGGGATCGATCCCCTCGCACGCCTCGGCGCCGAGACCGACCAGCGCGAGGCGGGCCGCGCTCGGCGCGCGCGGGTCGTCGAGCAGCCGCGCGCCGCCGATCGCGATCGCGCCCTCGAGGGTCTCCACGCGCGCGATCGCGCCGGGGAGGCCGCGCGCCGCGAGCGCCCTCGAGAGCGGCGCGGCGAGCGGGTCCTCGCAGGCCGTGGCGAGCTCGATCGACACCCCGCGCTCGTGCAGCGCGAGCACGATCGTCGCGCCCGCGAGCAGCGCGCCGGGCTCGGTGCCGATCAGGGTCCGGAGAGCGATCGGCCTGAGCGCGCGCTCCATGCGAGAGGTCCTCCCGTTGCCACGGCTGGGGTCCTATGGATATCACCCCAACCAGCCATGACGCAGGCCGCGAACGACAATCCGCTGCTCGAGCTCGACTCGATCCGCATCCCCTTCGACCGCATCCGCCCGGAGCACGTGCGCCCCGCGGTCACGACGCTGCTCGCCCGCGCGCGCGCCGCGATCCGTGAGATCGGCGAGCGCACCGCGCCGCGCACCTACGCGACCACCCTGGGCGCCCTCGACGATGCGACGGAAGCGCTCTCGCGCGCGATGGGCGTCGTCTCGCACCTCGAGTCGGTCGCCACCACGCCCGCGCTGCGCGAGGCGTACAACGACGTGAAGCCCGAGGTCAGCGCGTTCTACACGTCGATCCCGCTCGATCCCAAGCTCTGGGAGGTGCTGCGCGCGTACGCCGGGACCGACGACGCGAAGCACCTCGACGCGATCCGCGCGCGCCACCTCGCGAAGACGATCGACGAGTTCCGTCGCGCCGGCGCGGACCTCGACGAGGACGGCAAGAAGCAGCTCGAGGCGATCGACGTCGAGCTGTCGACGCTGACCACGAAGTTCTCGCAGAACCTGCTCGACGCGACGAACGCGTTCGAGCTGATCGTCACCGACGAGAAGAAGCTCGCGGGCCTGCCCGAGAGCGCGCGCGAAGCGGCGCGCGCGAGCGCGCAGCAGAAGGGCGTCGAGGGCTGGCGCTTCACGCTCCAGGCGCCGAGCGTCATGGCGGTGCTCACCTATCTCGACGACGCGGAGATCCGCGAGAAGATCTGGTGGGCGTACAACACGCGCGCGAGCAGCGAGCAGTTCGACAACCGCCCGCACCTCCTGCGCATCCTCGAGCTGCGCAAGGCGAAGGCGAAGCTGCTCGGGCGCCACGACTTCGCGGACCTCGTGCTCTGCGATCGCATGGCGAAGACCGGCTCCGACGCGGCGAAGTTCGTGGCCGAGCTCGAGGGCAAGACCCGTGACGCGTTCGAGCGCGAGAAGCAGGACCTCGAGGCGTTCCGCAAGAAGGCCGAGGGCGCGAGCGCGCGCTCGATGCAGCCGTGGGACGTCGGGTACTGGTCGGAGAAGCAGCGCAAGGCGCTCTACGACTTCGACGAGGAGGCGCTGCGCCCGTACTTCCCCGCGGAGCGCGCGCTGCAGGGCGTGTTCGACATCGCGCGTCGCCTCTACGGCATCGTGGTCGAGCCGTGGGAGAACGCGCCGACGTGGGATCCCTCGGTGCGCACGTTCCTGGTGCGCGACCCGAAGCGCGGCGAGCAGATCGGCGCGTTCTACGTCGACCTCTACCCGCGCGAGAGCAAGCGCGGTGGCGCGTGGATGGCCGGGCTGATCACCGGCGGTCCGATCGACGGCGGCGGGTTCTCGCCGCACCTCGGGCTCTTCTGCGCGAACGCGAGCCCGCCGGTGAACGGCAAGCCCGCGCTGCTCACGCACGACGAGGTGGAGACGCTCTTCCACGAGTTCGGGCACCTGCTGCACCACCTGCTCTCGCGGGTGCCGGTGCGCAGCCTCGCGGGCACCCACGTCGCGTGGGACTTCGTGGAGCTGCCCTCGCAGATCATGGAGAACTGGACGTGGGAGCGTGAGGCGCTCGACCTCTTCGCGCGCCACGTCGAGAAGGACAGCACGATCCCCGGCGAGCTCTTCGAGAAGATGCAGCGCGCGCGCTGCTATCGCGCCGCGACCGCGCAGATGCGCCAGCTCGGGTTCGCGACCGTCGATCTGATGCTGCACCGCGTGTACGACGTGAAGAAGGACGGCGACGTCGTGGAGTACGCGCGGCGCGTGATGGAGCGCTTCGCGACGACTTCGCTGCCGGGCGGCTACGCGATGATCACGGGGTTCTCGCACCTCTTCGCGCACCCGGTCGGCTACGCCGCCGGGTACTACTCGTACAAGTGGGCCGAGGTGCTGGACGCCGACGCGTTCTCGCGCTTCCAGCGCGAGGGCCTGTTCAGCGAGCAGGTCGGCGCGGAGTTCCGCGACAAGCTGCTCTCGCGCGGCGACGCCGACGAGCCGATGAAGCTCTTCGTCGACTTCATGGGGCGCGAGCCCGACCTGAACGCGCTGCTCGAGCGCAACGGGCTGCTCCCGCCGACGGCGCCGGGCGAGATGCCGGACGCGACCTGAGCCCTTGCCGGAGTGCTCGTCCCGCGGGTCCCGGACGGGAGCGCGCGAAGCGCGCGGAGGGTAGGGACCTGCGGGCGAGCCGATTTGTTGAGTCGGAGTGCTCGTCCCGCGGGTCCCGGACGGGAGCGCGCGAAGCGCGCGGAGGGTAGGGACCTGCGGGCGAGCCGATTCTTCGAGCCGAGCGCGACGGCGATCACACTCTGATAGCCTCGCGAGCCGATGGCAGCGCGAGCTCTGGGTGTGATCGCCGCGTCGTTCGTGGTGCTCGTCGCGTGCGGGGATCCCGACGATCCAGCACCGGATGCCGCGACCGACGCAGTCGTCGTGTGCACGAGCGACGAGCAGTGCGGCGACGGAGCCTTCTGCAACGGCGAAGAGCTCTGTCTGCCGCGCTCGCCGAGCGCCGATGCGCGCGGGTGCGCGCCCGATCGCGCCGCGTGTCAGGACGATCAGGTCTGCGACGAGGAGGCCGATCGCTGCCGCCAGGACTGCGCCGTCGCGACCGACGCCGACGGAGACGGCGCCGACGCGATCGACTGCGGCGGCGAGGACTGCGACGACACCCGCGCCGACGTGCGTCCCGACGCGACCGAGGTCTGCGATCCCGACGGGCTCGACGAGGACTGCGATCCCACGACGTTCGGCGATCGCGACGCCGACGGCGACGATCACCTCGACGCCGCGTGCTGCAACGGCGATCGCTGCGGCGACGACTGCGACGACTCCGACGACGCGGTGTTCCCCGGACAGGTCGAGGCGTGCAACGAGCGCGACGACGACTGCGACGAAGACACCGACGAGACCGTGCTCGTGCGCTACGTCCGCGACGGAGATCGCGACGGCCACGGCGCGGAGGACGCGACCGACACGGTGCTCGCGTGCGCGCCGCCCGCGGGATACGCCGAGGTCGCCGACGACTGCGACGACACGATCGGGAGCGTGCACCCCGGCGCATACGATCGCTGTGATGGCACCGTCGACGACGACTGCAGCGGCACCGCCGACGATCCGCCCGGCGGCTGCGCGTGCGCGAACGGCACGTCGCGCACCTGTCCGCTGCCCGGCGCGTGCGGCGCGAGCACCCAGACCTGCGTCGCGGGCACGTGGCCCGAGTGCGCGGTGATCGCGACCGAGGAGGTCTGCGGCAACGGGCTCGACGAGGACTGCGACGGAGCCGCGGACGACGGCTGCACGTGCGACGAGCCGGTGCGCTTCTGCGGCATCGACGTGGGCGCGTGCGAGCGCGGCGTGCAGGTCTGCGCGACCGACGGCGCGTGGAGCGCGTGCTTCGACGCGATCGATCCGACGCCCGAGACCTGCAACGAGATCGACGACGACTGCGACGGCACCGTCGACGAGGGCGTGTTCTTCCGGTGCTGGGAGGACGGCGACGGCGACGGCTACGCCACGCTCACCGCGGCGGTGACCGCGATGTGCCGGACCTCGTGCCCCGCGGGGACCACCTCGCGCGATCCCGCGAGCGTCGCGCAGCGCGACTGCGATCCCGGCGACGGGCGCGCGTTCCCCGGTCAGACCAACGGCTTCGGAACCCCGCGCGCCTCCGGCGGCTTCGACTTCGACTGCAGCGGCGCGGCGACGATCACGTCGTTCATCCTGAGCTCGTGCGCGGACGACGGAAGCGGCGGGTGCGTCGCCGACGAGGGCATCGCTGCCCCGGGCCCGTGCGGATCGCAGACGACCTTCCTCGTGTGCGCGCCGATGAGCAATGGCTCGAGCGGGACGCACTGCGAGCAGGCCTTCGTGTGCGGCCCGGCCGAGGACTGCGGCGACCAGAACCGCGTGGCGTGCCGATGAGATCGACGCTCCTCCTCGCGCTCGTGCTCGTCGCGTGTGGCGATCCATCTCCCGCGATCGACGGCGGCACCGACGCGTTCCGCGCGTGCACGAGCGACGACGAGTGCGACGACGGAACCTTCTGCAACGGCGCGGAGCGTTGCGATCCCGATCGCGAGGGCGCGGATGCTCGCGGTTGCGTGACCGGACGCGCGCCCTGCAGCGCGCTCCAGGTGTGCGACGAGGATCGCGAGTCGTGCGCGACCGACTGCCTCGCCACGCGCGACGCCGACCAGGACGGAGCGCGCGCCGTCGAGTGCGGCGGCGACGACTGCGACGACGCCTATCCCGAGGCGTTCCCCGGCGCGACCGAGGTCTGCGATCCCGACGATCGCGACGAGGACTGCGACCCGACGACGTTCGGCGAGCGCGACGCCGACGACGACGGCTTCTTCGACGGCGCGTGCTGCAACGGATCGACGTGCGGCGACGACTGCGACGACGGTCGCGCCGCCGTGCGACCCGACGCGGTCGAGGTGTGCGACGAGCGCGATCAGGACTGCGACGCGCTCGTCGACGAGACGGTCACGATCACGTTCGTGATCGACGCCGATCGCGATGGCCACGGCGACGCGCGCGAGGGCGCGGAGACGCGACGGGCGTGCAGCGCGCCGATCGGGTTCGCGCGCGCAGCCGACGACTGCGACGACGACGAAGGCTCGATCCATCCCGGCGCCTACGACGCGTGCGAGGGCGAGGGCGTCGACGACGACTGCAGCGGCGCGCCCGACGATCCGCCCGCGGGCTGCGCGTGCGCCGACGGCGCGTCGCGCACCTGTCCGCTGCCGGGCTCGTGCGCCGCGAGCAACCAGACCTGCGTCGACGGCGTCTGGGGCGCGTGCGGCGTGCCGCCGCGCGACGAGATCTGCGGCAACGATCTCGACGAGGACTGCGACGGCGCGCCCGACGACGGCTGCACGTGCGACGTCGGGTTCCGCGCGTGTGGCAGCGACGAGGGTGTGTGCACGCGCGGCATCCAGTCGTGCGCGGGCGACTCGTGGGGCGCGTGCGTCGGCGAGGTCGGCCCCGCGCCCGAGACGTGCGACGGCGAGGACGACGACTGCGACGGCGACGTCGACGAGGGCACGACCGTGCAGTGCTACGCCGACGGCGATCGCGACGGCTTCGCGCCCCCGAGCGCGTTCGCGATGTCGCGCTGCGGGCCCACGTGCCCGGCGGGCACCACGAGCCTCGCGCCCTCGAGCGCGACGACGACCGACTGCGACGATCTCGACGCGCGCGCGTTCCCTGGTCAGACCGGCGCGTTCGGCGATCCGCGCAGCGGCGTCGGCGGGTTCGACTTCGACTGCGACGGCGTGACCGAGGCCGGACGCAACAACGCCGGCTGCCTGACCAACGCGACCGGCGACGGCTGCGTGTACGGGCGCTCGTACTCCGGCAGCGAGTTCTCGTGCGGGCAGTACGTCGCCTGGCAGGACTGCGCGTTCTACGACGGCGAGTGTCGGGACGCGGGCGGCTGCACGCCGGGCATCGGGACCAACTGCGAGCGCTACGCCTGCCGTTGACGCGCGTGCCAATACGGTTCAACGTCGCGCCGATGCCGTTCGCGATCCGGCGCGGAGTGCGCCTCTACTGGGAGCTCACCGGGAACGAGGCGGGGCCGCCGCTGCTGCTCATCCGAGGGCTCTCGCGCTCGAGCCGCTACTGGTACGACATCCGCCCGCTGCTCGAGCCGCGCTTCCGCGTGCTGGTGCTCGACAACCGCGGCGTCGGTCGCAGCGACGCGCCGGTCCCCGGCTTCACCACCGCCGACATGGCCGACGACGTCGCGGCGGTGCTCGCGGCGAGCGGTGTCCATCGCGCGAACGTGTTCGGCCTCTCGCTCGGCGGCATGATCGCGCAGCAGCTCGTGCTGCGTCATCCCGGCCGCGTCGAGCGCCTCGTGCTCGGCGCGACGACGATGGGCGGGTCCGGTGCGCACCGGACGCCGAGCGATGCGATCCTCGGCTTCCTGCGCACCGCGAACGTCTCGGTCGCCGATCAGATCCGGCTCACGATGAAGTGGGCGATCGATCCCGACGCGCTCGCGCGCCGACCCGAGATCCTCGACGAGTGGATCGCGATCGCGGAGAGCGAGCCGCGCAACCGGCTCTCGCTCGCGGGCCAGCTCCTCGCCGCCGGCATGCACGACACCAGCGAGCACCTGCACCGCGTGCGCGCGCCCACGATGGTCGTCGTCGGTGATCGCGATCGTCTGATCCCGCCGATGAACAGCCACCGCATCGCGCGCACGATCCCGCGCGCGCGCCTCGAGGTGCTGCACGGCGCGGGGCACGACTTCACGACCGAGCGACCCGCGGAGGTCGCGGCGCTGGTCAGCGAGTTCTTCGCGCCTTCGTGATCACGGCACGCCGGCGTCGCCGTAGCGGCTCCGCCACTCGCCCTCGACGTGCTCGACCACGCGCTCGGTCGCGTCGCGCGCCTCCGAGCCCAGCTCCTGCGCAGGCTCGGTCGCGGCGATGCGCATCGCGTGCTCGTGCAACGTGCGCTGTCCGAGCGGCACGAAGAACCACACGTACGCGACCACCGCGAGCCCGACGAGCGAGAGCGCGGCGCTGATCAGGCGGCGCAGCACACCTTTTCGTACCACTGCCGCGGCTCGGGTGCGAAGTTTCGTGAATCCCCCGCGCACGGGCTCGACGGCCGAGAGGCGACGACTCAGAGACGATCGTGGTGGGGCGCTCTGGTAAAGTGGCCGACGTGGGTGAGCGCGAAGATCGCGACGCGACCCTCGACGCGTCGTTGGTCGACGAGGAGTCGGGGCCCCGCGAGAAGCACGTCGCGCCCGGCGCCGACCTCGTGCCGGGTCAGCTCTTCGCCGGTCGTTACCTCGTCGAGTCGCTCCTCGGGCGCGGCGGCATGGGCTCGGTGTGGCGCGTCCGCGACGAGATGGTCGGCGAGACGGTCGCGCTCAAGACGCTCTCGCTGCACGACGGAGCGGAGCGCGCGATCGAGCGGTTCCGCCGCGAGGTGCGCCTCGCGCGCCGCATCACGAGCCCGCACGTCGCGCGCACCCACGACCTCGGGAGCCAGGGCGGCGTCCACTTCCTCACGATGGAGCTCATCGAGGGGCCGAGCCTCTCGCGCGTGATCGAGAAGGAGCGCCGCCTCGCGTCCGATCGCGCGGCGCGCATCGCGGCGCAGATCGCCGACGGGCTCGCGGCCGCGCACGCGGCGGGCGTGGTGCATCGCGACCTCAAGCCCGACAACGTGCTCATCGAGGCGCGGACCTCGCGCGTCGTGGTGACCGACTTCGGCATCGCGCGTGCGCTCGACGCCGACGCCGCACAGCGCACCGGCGGCATCGTCGGCACGCCGCTCTACATGGCGCCCGAGCAGATCGCGGGGCGCACCGTCGACGCCCGCGCCGATCTCTACGCGCTCGGCCTCGTGCTCTTCGAGCTGCTCACGGGCGAGGCCGCGTTCGCCGCCGAGACGCCGATCGCCGCAGCGGTGAAGCGCCTGCAGCATCCGGCGCCCGATCCGCGCTCGCTCGTGGGCGTCCCCGATGCGCTCGCGGAGATCGTGATGCGCAGCCTCGAGCGCGATCCCGCGCGTCGCCACCCCGATGCGGCGAGCCTCGCGCGCGCGCTCGTCGAGGTCGCGGGCACGGGATCGATCGTCAGCCTCTCGAACGTCTCGATCGCGTCGGCGACCTCGACGCCGACGTCGAACCGCTCGCCCGTCGCGCCGCTGCTGCGTGGTGATCGCGCGCTCGCGGTGGTGCCCTTCGCGTACCGCGGGCCGAGCGATCAGGACTGGCTCGCGCCCGGCATCGGCGACGAGCTGATCGACGTGCTCTCGCGGACGCGCGGCCTGCGCGTGCTCGGTCGCGGCGCGGTGCAGCACCTCGACGGCTCGCGCGACGCGCGCGAGATCGGGCGCTCGCTCTCGGTCGACTACGTGATCGACGGCACCGTGCAGGTCGCGGGACCGCGCCTGCGGGTGACGGTCCGCCTGCTCGACGTGGGCACCGGCGTGCAGCAGTGGAGCGAGCGCTTCGACAGCGAGGTCGAGGATCTCTTCGCGGTGCAGGAGCGCGTCGCGCAGCGCATCGCGGAGTCGCTGCGGCTCTCGCTGCACGGCGTCGGTGCGGCGGGCGCGATCTCCCCCGAGGCGCTCGAGCTCTACCTGCGCGCGCGGCATCGCCTGCGCACCGCGAACGCGGTGAGCCCGGTGGAGACCGCCGAGGCGCTCGAGCGCGTGATCGAGCTCGCGCCCGACTTCGCGCCCGCCTATGCGAGCTACGCGACCGCGTGCGTGCGCGCGTGGTTCCTGCCGTCGCCCGACTCCACGCGCGACTGGGGCGCCGAGGCGGCGCGTGCGATCGAGCGTGCGGTCGAGCGCGCGCCCGATCTCGCGGAGACGCACTACGCACGCGCCCAGCTCGCATCGCAGCACGGCCGCTATCGCGAGGCGGTCGGCGCGGCGCGCACCGCGCTCACCATCGCGCCGACGCTCCCCGAGGCGCACCAGTTCCTCGGCATGCTGCAGGTCGAGGCGGGCCGCGCGAAGGAGGGCCTGCAGCGCATCGATCTCGCGCTGCAGCTCGATCCCAACCTGCTCTTCGCGTCGCTCGAGAAGATGCGGTGGAACGGGCAGTACGGGGACCTCGCGGTGTTCGACGCGATCGCCGAGAAGTGGGCCGACGACCCGACGAAGGAGCCCTTCCTCGCGCAGCAGCTCGTGCGCGTCGGCGCGTTCCGGCGTGACGAAGCGCGCATCCGCCGCGGCATCGCGCTGCTCGAGAACCTCGACGTCCCGTCGGCGCCCTTCATGATGCTGTACGCGCGCGTGATGCTCGGCGACCGCGACGTGCTGCAGGGCATCGAGCGCCTGCGCGCGCTGATCGCGGGCAACGTCAGCGACCGCTTCCGCTCGCTCGTGCACCAGCTGAGCGCGGAGGCGTACGGTCGCCTCGGCGAGACCGAGCGCATGATGGAGCACGTGCGCGGCGGCGCGGACAGCGTGCTGGTCGATCTCGAATGGATGGATCGATGCCCGCTGATCGAGCAGGCGCGCACCCAGCCCGACTTCGCCGAGCTGCGCCGCAAGGTGCGCGCGCGCTGCGAGCAGATCTGGGCCGCGTAGTCCGTTACGCGGTGAGCGTCGTCATCGCCTGACGTGCGCAGGGGAGTGCGCGTTTGCCGGATCCAGCATCGTCCGGCATCCTCCGCCCCGCGCTTGCGCTCCAGAGGCGCAGGGCGAACGGGAAGAACGAGAATGGCCGTCCGAACGCTCGAGCTCACCGATCCCACGTTCACGCCCAAGGCGGAACGCAACGCGTTCGAGAAGCTCGCGCTGCGCTTCATCCGCGACGAGCGAGACCTGCCCTTCGTGTGGCTCTCGCTGCAGATGACGCTCGTGCTGATCCCGCTCGCGATCGTCCTCTACTGGCCGGGCGTGTTCCGCTGGTGGATGGCGCCGCTCTACTGGGCGGTGCTCTTCGGCGCGTTCTTCGATCGCTACATCCTCATGCTGCACAACACCAGCCACAAGCCGCTGTTCAAGCGCGAGCATGGCTGGGCGAAGTTCTACATCCCGTGGGTGCTCGGGCCCTTCTGCGGCGAGACCCCGGAGACCTACTACATCCATCACATCACGATGCATCACGCGGAGGGCAACCTGCCGCGCGACCTGTCGTCGACGATGAAGTACCAGCGCGACTCGCTGGTCGACTTCTTCCGCTACTGGAGCGACTTCTTCTTCCTGTCGATCTTCAAGCTGGCCGCGTACCAGCTCGGCAAGAAGCGCCCGCGCCTCTTCGCGTGGATGATCGCGGGTGAGCTCTCGTTCTACGCGCTCGTCGCGCTCGGACTCGCGCTGAGCCCCGGTCCGACGCTCACGATCTTCGTCGTGCCGTTCCTGCTCTGCCGCTTCCTGATGATGTGCGGCAACTGGGGCCAGCACGCGTTCATCGATCAGAACGATCCGGGCAACAGCTACAAGTCGTCGATCACCTGCGTCAACGTCCGCTACAACCAGCGCGCGTTCAACGACGGCTACCACATCTCGCATCACCTCGTGGCGAACCGTCACTGGACCGAGCACCCCGGCGAGCTGCTCGCGAACCGCGCGAAGTACGCGGCGAACGGCGCGATCATCTTCCAGGGGATCGACTTCTTCCAGGTCTGGTTCTTCCTGATGCTGAAGCGCTACGACGTGCTCGCGAAGCACTTCGTCGACCTCGCGGAGCAGCCGCGCAGCGACGAGGAGATCATCGCGCTGCTCAAGTCGCGCGTGCAGCGCTTCGACCTGACGCGCCCCGAAGTGCTCGCGGCCGTTCCGGCCTGAAGAGGCTCCAAGAATCGGCTCGCCTGCTCCGGACCTCCGTCCGGGCGGGCGAGCACTCCAGCTGAGATCAACGCAGCGCGCGGCGGATCGCGCCGAGCGTCGCGACCCGGCCGGGGCCGAGCGCGTCGCGCTCGATCTCGACCAGAGCCTCGAGGACCGCGCGTTCGTTGCCGGGCTGGACGCCGAGCCACGCGAGCGCGTCCACGATGTGGCCCGGCACGAACACCGCGAAGCGCGGGTTGAAGAGCGTGAACGCGCGCGCGACGGTGCGCACGACCGTCGACACGGTGACGAGCGCGACGTTCGGATACGTGCGGCCCTGCGCGATGAGCGCGTTCACCGGGGCACGCTGGGTGAGGTCGGGCGCCCCGCCGTCGGTGATCGCGAGGTTGCCGACGCGCGCGAGGTCCCAGTCGACGGCGCGTGATCGCTCCTCGAGCATCGCGACCCACGCGTTCCACTCCTCTTCGGAGGGCGGCAGCGCGGTGTGCATCGCGACGACGATCTCGCGGCCCTCGGGAAGGCCGGTGATCCGTCCCATCGCCATGTTGCGCGAGCTCGGCTCCATTCGTGGTGATCATCGTCCCGCAGCGGTAAGTTGCGCGCCATGAATCCGCGCCTCGTCACCGTCGACTGCGACTACGTCATGCCCGGCCTCGCGTGCGCGTACCTGCGCGTGCAGGGCGACGAGGCTGCGTTCATCGAGACGAACACCGCGCACGCCGCGCCGAAGCTGATGGACGCGCTGGCGCGCGAAGAGCTCGCGCCGGAGCAGGTGCGCTGGATCGTGGTCACGCACGTGCACCTCGATCACGCGGGCGGCACCTCGGCCCTCGCGAAGCTCTGCCCGAACGCGACCGTGCTCGCGCATCCGCGTGCGGCGAAGCACCTCGTCGATCCGGCGAAGCTCGTCGCGAGCGCGACGCAGGTGTACGGCGCCGACACGTTCGCGCAGCTCTACGGCACGATCGAGCCCATCGACGCATCGCGGGTGCGCGCGCTCGACGACGGCGCGACGTTCGAGCTCGGCGGCGCGACGCTGCAGGTGCTGCACACGCGCGGTCACGCGAACCACCACTTCGTCGTGCACGATCCCGCGCGCGGCACCGTGTACACCGGCGACACGTTCGGGCTCGTCTATCCGCACCTGCAGCGCGCCGGGCGCTTCGCGTTCCCGAGCACGAGCCCCACCGAGTTCGATGCCGCCGCGGCGCGAGAGAGCATCGATCGTGTGGTCGCGCTCGAGACGCGCACGGTTTGCCCGACGCACTTCGGCGAGGTCGATCGCGTCGGCGAGATCGCCGATCAGCTGCGGTGGTGGATCGACGTCTCGGAGCGCGCGATGCGCGACGTCGCGAGCCTCGACGACGGATCCCTCGAGCCCACGATCCGCGCGAAGCTCGAAGCCGCGATGGAGCAAGCGCTCGCGCGCCGGGGCCTCGTCGGGGACGAGAAGGATCGCCAGCTGCTCGCGTTCGATCTCGCGCTCAACGCGCAAGGCCTCGCGCACGTCGTGCGCAAGGCCCGCAGCGCCTGACGCGGGGCTCTAGCGATCGTCGCGCGTGCGTTCTCCGCGCTGCCTCCTTCGGTGTGAGATGCGAGCTGCGATCGTCATCGTCGCCAGCACCATGGCCGCGCACGAGAACAGGACCGTCGGCCCGTCCGTCGTGACCCAGTACCACCGGAACGCGTAGCCCGAGGCCAACAGGCTGGCGGCGCTCGCGAGCGAGATCATCGTCCAGGGATGGTCCTGCAGCGCCCTCCAGCGTGATGCAGTGTATCCAGTCGCGCTCCCCAACAGCGCGAATGCGGCGAGTGACTGCGCGAGCATCAGATCGTCGAACCGAGCGAAGTACGACAGCGGCGCGCCCAAGCTCGCGATCACTGCGCCGGCACCGAGCCACGTCCCGACCGACCGAGCGTCTCGCCCGGCCGCAGCCGCGTCGACCTCGCGTCCGACGAGCCACGCAGCAGCCGCGAGCGCCACCACCTGTCCGGTCGCGAGCAGCCAGTCTCCTCCACTCAGCGCACGCAGCGGGCGCGCGAGCGGCGAGTCGTATCGTGCGAGCCAGTGCCCTGTCGCGAGGAGGATTGCGGCGACCGCGATTCGACGACGATTCATCAGCGGCGACATGGCTCACCACTCGATCGAGAGCGTCGACCTGGGCGGGAGGGCACGGGGAAGTGGTGGTGCAGCTCCTTCCGCAGACCCTCCGAGACGTCGGCAATATGCAGCGTAGTCGGCCCGGCTCGCGTCATCGTGCATGTCGAGATATCGCCAGCGAGCACTCGGAAAATTCATCCACGTGGTGCGTGTGTCGATGAGGTTCGCAAGGCGCCGGTGATCGACTGTGGCATCCGACCAGCGACGCTTCTCCCGCGCGTGCTCCGCGAGCACACGACGCAGCGCCGGTGTGACGACGGCCGGGCGCCGCGCGACCTCGTCCCACTCCCACTCGATGGCTTCGTCTTGCAAGCTCTCCCACAGAGCCTGGGCGTGACGTTGATGATCTTCGCGCAATTGCTGATCGACCCACAGTGCGATCTCGGCCCCGATCACGACGGCCGTTCCACCCGCCCACGTGACGATGGCGAGTGGAGTCCCTCCCCCCGTCGCCGCGAGAAATCCCGATGCGAACACTGCAGTTGCGCCTGCGGCCTGCAGCGAGCGCATCGTGCCCGTGTAGTAGTCCTCGCGGACGAACGCATCGAACGCCTGATATCCCGAGTACCCGATCTCGGCAACGGCGAGCGCGTGACCGAGCCCCGTCACGAATCGCGCAGAGTCGTATCCCGCCAGTGAGGCCATCGCTTGAGTCAGGCCCAGTGTGTTCGTGGCCAGATCGTAGATCTGCTGGCCGCCCAGACTGCTGGGGTCCTGTTGATGGCGGGCGACGATGTCCGTGAGCGTGATCGCGCTGGCGATGGCGTCGAGCGCCGACGCGATCGCCGGAAAGGTGCGTCGATTCGCGTAGCGCACCTGCTCGACGCGCTGATGGAGGGCGCCAGGCCCTCCCCCGTAGAGCGTCTCCGGCACGTCCGCGCCGGAGACACGACTGTTGAACATCTGTTCCCACTGCGCGCTCGATCTGTCGTTCGCGAGATAGTTCGCGAAGTCGCGAAGCTCCTCGAGGCTCGGCTGGTGCGTGAAGTCGCCGCCGGTGACGATCGCGTGCTCCTCGAAGAGAAAGCGCGCGTGGTGGTACACGAAGAGCTGGTTCACGGACGCGTAGACCTTCAGCGACCGCTTCGCCCATCCCAGGACGTCATTGGCTAGCTCGGTGGGATCGGGGTCATCGACGAATCGCTCGTCGACGATCATCGGATCGTCCGACTCCGAAACAGCGCTCCAGCTCCCTCCGGGAGGGCGCAACATGTCGCGGCCGTAGCGTCGGTAGAAGTCGTCCGCCCTGTGGCTCTGCCGGACGAGCCACACCGCGAGATCGAGGAACGTGAGTGGACCGAGGAACTGAGGGAACGAGTACCAGTCTCTGTGCATCGTTCCACGGATGCTCGACTCGCCCTCCTGACCGAACACTTCGACGAGATAGCCGAACGTCGCGTCGGAGCTGCGTTCGTAGGCGGCCTGTAGATCTCGTTCGTTCTCGTCGAGTTGCCCGCTGAACGCGTGGATCAGTCGGAGCGCTTCACCGACGTAACGCCGCGCATCCGCGTCCTCCGTGCTCCCGCCCGCGTACTCGAACATCGTTCGCAACGATCCCAGTCGGAACCGATCACGCAGGAGGTTCGCCTGAGCGAGCCGGAACGAGCAGATGTGCTCGTATGCGTCGACCATGAACAGCCAGAGCTTGTGGAGGAGCAGGAAGCCCTCGAAGTGCGGGAGCGCGAGGCGCGGGCGCGGGGATCCCGGCTCGGTGCTCGGCTCGCTCGGTGGTCTCGTCATCCACGCGGGATCGGAGCGCGACGGTCGCGGCGGAGAGATCGTCCTGAGCACCGTTCCGTCGTCGGCGAGGACCTCGGTGACGTACGTACGTTCCGTGCTCCAGCTCGCACTACGTCGGAACCTGACCAGGTAAGTTCGGTTCCAATGAGACTCGCCGGTGCGTTCCAGCGTGCGTCCTTGCACGCGCGCGCTCCGAAGCTCGAACGGATGGAGATCCGTGTCCTGTCCCTCGGCCTTCAGGCAATACGGAAGCGCCCAGTCCATGCGAACGCGATAGGGCACGTCCTCCATCAGGTGGGCTGCACGCGCGAACGACGGTCGGATCGGCTGCGAGCCAGTCGTCGAGTAGTGGACCGGATGCATGCGCGACTCGTCGCGTCGGCCGCTCTGCGCGCCGGGATCTCCGTATTGCCAGAAGTTCGCGAGAGCCTTCATCAGCGCTTCAGGAGCGCGACTCGAAGCAGCCGAGAGCTCGATTCTCGGACTGAGTGATGCGAATGCTCCGTCCGTCACGTCGGCGGAAGAAGTCGCAAAGAGAAATCCATTTCGAGTCGTGCCGCGGAGGCGTCCGACCTGCTGTCCATCGTCGTGGCCGACCGGCTCGATGTGGAGCCAGCAGCTCGAGGCCACGTACCGATAGCCCGTGAAGAGGATCACGTCCGTATCGATGGTCCTCACGTTCTCTCCTCGTCTTCTTCGCTGTCCTGGGGAACGCCGCAGTGCGACAAGGGCAGCTCCGGCGCGCTCGTCGGGTCCTCCGCATCGCCGCAGATCGCAACGCCGTTCGTCCAGTCGAGCGACTCCGACGTACGTGGTCTCGTCCGCACGGGAAGCTCGATGCTCTGGAATACGAAATAGGCGTCCTCCTCCTCGTCCCTGGCGCTCTCCGGATCGATCTCGAGGCTGTAGGGCCGATGGGGCGTGATCCCGCGGAAGACCGCGCACAGGTAGCTGTCGTCGATCTCGGTCACGTGTGGGGACGAGGAGAGTCGGTACCTGCGGTCGTACGTCGCGCCGTCGTCGTCGCTCGTGAAGAGACGGATCGAGTCGTTGCGGCTTTGCGGGCGATCCGCGTCGATGTGGACCTCGACCGCGAACGCCGGAACGTCGATCACGAGCTCGTGGCGCATCCCCAGCGCGAGCTCGAGTGACGCCGCGTCGATCGCGACGTCGCGGCGGCGCCACGACGTGTCGCGATCGGCCTCTTTCTGCTCGGCAGGGATCGGCTCGTCCTCGACGACCCGACGGCAGTCCTGGAGGAGGTCCGTGAACCGCAGCTCGCATGTCCGCAGAGCGCCGTCGAGCCCGGGGAGATCCACCGTGCCCGCGGAGTCGGTCGACACGACGCGCTCCGCCCCGTCCGCCAGGGCCACCGTGATGCGGACGTCGGGAATCACCGTGCCGTACTGGTCCACGCAGCGCACCGCGAGGAACGACGTGGTCGGCTCGGGCGTGGCGGCCGCGGGCGATGCGGGCCGGGGCGGTATGTGCGCAGCACGTGCGATCGCCACGGCGCGGCGGTACAGCGCGATGCGCCCTGCGACCGGCCGGAGCTCGTCGAGGACAAGCCGTTCGACGTCTCCGTCGGACAGGTGTGTTGCGCTGCCGGGCGCTAGGCCCTCGATCACATCGCGGAGCGCTGCCCGTAGCTGTGGGGCGTGACGCGCGACGATGGCGTGTGCGTCGCGTGCCTCGACGACGACGTGTGCGGCCGAACGCGCCAGTGACGTGAGCGCGAACCGATCGCCGAGCACGTACTCGAAGGACCACGCTCTGAAGCGAACGATCTTGCGCATGCCGGCTCCGCGTCGCGAACGCGGCCTCTTCGGCACGGCAGCGCCGGGCGTTGCGTGAAGCCTGCTACTTCCCCGCGAAGCGATCGGTCGCGGTCACGAGCTCGTGCATGATGCCGGGCTCGTAGGCCGAGTGGCCCGCGTCCTCGACGATCTTGAGCTCGGCCTCCGGCCAGCGCTGGTGCAGGTCCCACGCGTTGCGCGCCGGGCACACCACGTCGTAGCGGCCGTGCACGATCACCGCCGGGATGTGGCGGATGCGATCGACGTCCGCGAGCAGCTGATCCTCGCGCGCGAGGAATCCGTCGTTCACGAAGTAGTGGCACTCGATGCGCGCGAACGCGAGGCTGAACGCGTCCGCCGCCGCGCGCGCGACGTGATCTTCGCGCGCCAACAGGAAGCTCGTGCGCGCCTCCCACACGCTCCACGCACGCGCCGCTTCCTGGCGCGTGTGCGCGTCGTCGCTCGTGAGGCGCTTGTGGTACGCGCTCATCAGATCGCCGCGCTCGCTCTCGGGGATCGGCGCGAGGAAGTGCTGCCACGCGTCGGGGAACATCTCGCTCGTGCCGTGCTGGTAGAACCACAGCAGCTCGGCGCGTCGCAGCAGGAAGATCCCGCGCAGCACCAGCTCGGTCACCCGCTCCGGGTGCTTCTGCGCGTACGCGAGCGCGAGCGTCGAGCCCCAGCTCCCGCCGAACACCTGCCAGCGATCGATCCCGAGGTGCTCGCGCAGTCGCTCGACGTCCGACACCAGGTGCCACGTCGTGTTGTCGACGAGCGACGCGTGCGGCGTGCTCCGCCCACACCCGCGCTGATCGAAGAGCACGATGCGATAGCGCTCGGGATCGAAGAAGCGTCGCTGCTTCGGATCGGTCCCTCCGCCCGGCCCGCCGTGCAGGAACACGACCGGCTTGCCCTTCGGGTTGCCCGACTCCTCCCAGTAGACGCGATGGCCCGAGCCCACGTCGAGCATGCCCTGCGCGTGCGGCTCGATCGGCGGGTACGAGGTACGGCGGCTCTCACTCATCGCCGCGAGCCTGACGGACCCATGGCGCGGACACAAGCGCGAGGACGCCCGCTACGATCCGCTCGTGCATCGCCTCCGCTCCGCGATGGTCGTGACGACGCTCGTCGTGATCGCGCTCGCGCTCCTCGTCGCGCTCGCGGGCGCGCAAGAGGTCGCGCCCGCGCCCATCGCGCCTCCGCCCGCTCCATCGACCTTCACCGACGTGCTCGACGCCGGGTTCCGCGCGTGGGTCGTCGATCCGCTCTCCGCTTTCATCTTCTTCGACGTGGTCTTCTGGGACGACGCGATGCGCGTCCCGCTCGTCGTGCTCTGGCTCGCGTGCAGCGCGCTCTTCTTCACGCTGCGCCTCCGCTTCGTGAACGTGCGCGCGTTCCGTCACGCGCTCGAGATCACCGCGGGGCAGTGGGACGCGCCGCACGAGAAGGGCGAGGTCACGCACTTCCAGGCGCTCGCGTCCGCGCTCTCGGGGACGATCGGGCTCGGCAACATCGCGGGCGTCGCGATCGCGATGTCGCTCGGCGGGCCCGGCGCGATGGTGTGGATGACCGTCGCGGGCTTCCTCGGCATGACGTCGAAGATGGTCGAGTGCACGCTCGGCATGCTCTATCGCGAGATCGACGCGCAGGGACGCGTCTCCGGCGGGCCGATGCACTACCTCGAGGCCGGCCTCCGCGAGCTCGCGATGCCGCGCCTCGGCAAGGCGCTCGCGATCACGTTCGCGGTGCTCTGCATCGGCGGCAGCCTCGGCGGCGGCAACATGTTCCAGGCGAACCAGGCGTTCGCGCAGGTCGCGTCGCTCGTGCCGCTCTTCGAGGGGCGCGGCTGGCTCTTCGGGCTCGCGCTCGCGGCGCTCGTCGGCATCGTCATCCTCGGCGGGATCAAGCGCATCGGGCGCGTCGCGGAGGCGCTCGTCCCCGCGATGTGCGTGCTCTACACGATCGGCGCGATCGCGGTGCTCGTCGTCAATGCCGAACGCGTGCCCGATGCGATCGTCACCATCGTGCGCGAGGCGTTCTCGCCGCGCGCCGGGATCGGCGGGCTCGTCGGCGTGCTCGTCGTCGGCTTCCAGCGCGCCGGCTTCTCCAACGAAGCGGGCATCGGCTCCGCGTCGATCGCGCACTCCGCCGCGACCACCGGCGAGCCGGTGCGCGAGGGGATCGTCGCGCTGCTCGAGCCCTTCATCGACACCATCGTCATCTGCAACACCACCGCGCTCGTCGTCGTGGTGAGCGGCGTGCTCGGCGAGCCCGGCGCGACCGGCGACGGAGTGCTGCTCACCTCGCGCGCGTTCGCGACCGTGATGCCGTGGTTCCCGTGGGTGCTCTCGCTCGCGGTGCTGCTCTTCGCGTACGCGACGATGCTCTCGTGGAGCTACTACGGCGAGCGCTGCGCGACGTGGCTGCTCGGCGCGCGCATCGGGCCCGAGCGCGCGTCGCTCGCCTACAAGATCCTCTTCCTCGCGTGCACCGTGCTCGGCGCATCGCTCCACCTCGGCAGCGTGCTCGACTTCTCCGACCTGATGATCCTCGGCATGGCGTTCCCCAACGTCGTCGGGCTCGTGCTGCTCCTGCCGCGCGTCACGCGCGCGCTCGACGACTACTGGGCGCGATATCGTGGGGGCACGATGACGAGGCCACGATGAGCATGCTGCGCCCGCGCCTCACGCGTCAGGACGTGATGCTGCGCGTGTTCTTCGTCGGCCTCTTCACGCTCGGGTCGAGCGCGTTTTTCCTCCGCGACTCGATCCGGCTCATGCGTCGCGGCGAGCACGGCCAGGGCACCGTGATCGCCGTCGAATCGCGCGGCAGCGGGCGCCACCGCCGTCAGGTCGCGGTGGTGCGCGTGTGGGGTCCGACCACGTCGGGCCAGTGCGAGATGGCCGCGCGGCGCGATCACACGATCGGCGTCACGCTGCCGATGGTGTTCCTGCCCGAGCGACCCAGCGTGTGTCGTGTCGATCGCCTGCCGCAGCTCCTCGGCATCCCGGGCTTCGGGTTCGCGTTCGGTGCGGTGCTCGTGCTCGTGACGCTCACGCTCTACGAGCGCGAGCGGAGGAAGCTGCGATGAGCGACGCGCGTCCCACGGTGCGCATCCACTACTGCACGCAGTGTCGCTGGCTCACGCGCGCGGCGTGGGTCGCGCAGGAGCTGCTCACGACGTTTCCCACGCAGATCGACGTGCTGCTCGCGCCCGGGACCGGCGGCGTGTTCGAGATCTCGATCGACGGAGAGCTGCTCTTCTCGCGCAAGGACGCGGGCCGCTTCCCCGAGCCCAAGGAGCTCAAGCAGGCGATCCGCGATCGCATCGATCCCGATCGCGACCTCGGCCACTCCGATCGTTGATCAACCGTCGGCGGGCGCGCGCGGCACGCGGATCTCGAAGCGCGCGCCGTTGCCGTCGGCCGCGGTCGACACCTGGATCGTCCCGCTCTGGTTCTCGATCAGCGCCTTCGCGGTCGCGAGGCCGAGGCCCAGGCCGAGCGGCTTGCTCGTGACCAGCGGCTCGAAGAGGTACGTCAGCGATCCGCGCGTGAGGCCCGGCCCGGTGTCCTCGACCGCGATCAGCACGTCTTCGTTCTCCGCGGCGGCCTCGATCGTCAGCTTCCCGCCGTCGGGCATCGCCTCGACCGCGTTGCGGATCACGTTGCCGAGCGCGTCGCGCATCTGCCGCTCGTCGATCCACGCGGACAGGCTCGCGTCGATGTGCTGCTCCACCTTGAGCCCGTCCTGCGGGCGCGCGAGCGCGAGCGCCGACTCGATCAGCGGACCGACCGCGACCGGCGCGAGCGAAGGCGGACGGATGCGCGCGTAGTCGAGCAGGTCCGTGATGATCCGGTTCGCCTCCCAGACCTCCTCGCGGATCACCGCGAGCGCCGCCTGCACGTCGCCGTCCGCCGCATCGCCGAGGCGTCGCTTGAGCACGCTCGCCGCGTTCGTGATCGCCGCGAGCGGGTTGCGGATCTGGTGCGCGAGCCCGCCCGCGAGCTGACCGAGCACCGCGAGCCGCTCCTTGCGCAGGAGCGCCTGCTGCGCGCCGCGCAGCGCCTCGGTGCGCTCCTCCACGCGCCGCTCGAGCTCCTCGTTCGCGACGCGCAGTGCCTCTTCCGCGCTCTTCGCGCGTGTGAGGTCGTGCACGATGCCGAGCACGTACGCGACCTCGTCCGCCTCGTTGCGCAGCGGGACCTTGGTGGTCGCGAGGTAGTGCGCCACACCCGCGCCGTCGACGTAGCGCTCGTCCTCGACCCGCACCGGCTGGCCCTCTTCGAGCACGATCGCGTCGGTGCGCGCGTAGCGCTCGGCGAGCTCGCCATCGAGGATCTGCGCGTCGAGCGCGCCGAGGACCTCCTCGACCGGCTTGCCCGCGAGCGCCACGAACGCGTCGTTCACGAGCACGTACCGGCGGTCGCGATCCTTCACGAAGATCGCATCGGGCACGCCGCCCAGCACCGCCTGCAAGAGGCGCGCGGTCGGCGCGAAGCTCGCAGCGAAGCGCAGGCGCGAGGCAGAGGTCACGCTCGGGCATCCTTCCGTGTCCGCGCGCGGTTCGCAAGCATGTACGCGCGCTGCGCGAACGTGCTCTCGCTGGCGTCGCCCGGTACGACGACGTAGACACCGCGCCGGTGTCGCTCGCCGTCTCGCTCGCGTCGCTCCTGCTGCCCGTCGCGCTCGGCGCGATCGCAGGGCGGGCGCGCATCTTCGACGATCCGGCGCGTGCGATCGACGCGCTCAATCGCTTCGCCCTCCACCTCGCGTTCCCGGCGCTGGTGGCCGTGTCGCTCTCCGATCCGCGCACCTCGATCGCGCATCGCCCCGCGTTCCTCGCGATCGTACCGCTCTCGCTGATCGTCTCGCTCGCGATCGTACGCGCCGTCGGCCGCGCGCTCGGCGATCGCGCGAGCACCGAGACCGGCACCGTCGCGCTCGTCGTGGCGTTCGGGAACACCGCGTACCTCGGCCTGCCCTACGTCGACGCGGTGCTGGGCCGCGAGGTGCTGGGCACCGCGGCGGTCGCGGTGGCGATCCACGTCGCGTGCGCGATGACGTTCGGTCCGCTGCTCCTCGCGCGCTGGAGCGGCGGCGGCGAAGGGCAGGGGCGTGCCGCGATGAAGCGCGTCGCGAAGCAGCCGCTGCTCTGGTCGCCGATCGTCGGGCTCGCGCTCCGCGCGCTCCCCGACTCGGTGCTCGAGCCGCTGCGCGCCACGTTCGATCCGATCGGCGACACCGCGGCCCCGGTCTCGATGGTGCTGCTCGGCGTCTATCTCTTCACGAACCGCGCGAGCCTGCGCGCCGACGCGAGCGTCGCCGCGCACGTCGGCGCGCGCATCGTGCTGGTCCCGCTCGTCACGGTCGCGATGGCGATCCCCGCGCTCTCGCTCGGCTGGATCGACGCCGAGGAGGCACGGGTGCTCCTCCTGCTCGCGGCGATGCCCGCCGCGATCACCACGTTCTCGATGGCCTTCGAGCAGGGCATCGGCAGTGATCGGGTCGCCGCCGCGATCGTCGTCTCGACCCTCGCCTCGGTGCTCACCCTCCCGCTCGTCACCGCGCTCGCCCTGGCCCTCGGCGCCCGATCGTTCTAACCGGGGACGCGCCGGCTCCGGCGTGGCACCATGTCGCTCCGATGAGCGAGGCCCGCGGTTCGGTCGTGGTCGTCGGTCGTGCCGCCGACTGCGACGTTCGCCTCGACGAGCCCACCGTCTCGTCGCGCCATGCGCGCTTGCACTGGGACGGCGCGCACGTGCTGGTGGAGGACCTCGAGAGCCAGAACGGCACGTGGGTCGCGGGACAGCGCATCTCGCGCGCGAAGGTGCGCCCCGGCGACGAGGTCGTGCTCGGCGGCGCCGCGCTCCCGTGGTCGCACCCCGCGCTCGCCACGCTCCTGCGGCGCGGCCGCACCGACACCATCACGGCGACGCTCACCGGTCGCCTCTACGAGTGCGGTCGCTGCGGCACCCGCGGCTTCCTCCCACGCACGATCCGCCGCGCCGAGATCCAGTGCAGCGCGTGCGGCGCGACCCTCGAGCTCGGTCAGGCGAAGAAGCAGACGAGCCTCGGCCTGCGCGTGCTCAACGCGTCGCTCGTCACCGCGATCGTCGGCATCGTGATCGGCGTCGTGCTCTTCGGTCGCGAGCGCATCGCGGGCGCGGTGCGTCAGGTCGGCAAGGACAGCGGCGTCGCGGACATGGTCGCGCCCGAGGACGACGAGACCTACGAGGCCCCGGTCGGCAGCCCGCAGGAAGCGGCGGTGCGCGCGGGCCCGCGCGACAACATCATCGCCGCGATCGATCCCACCGACGCGACCACCCGCAACTTCGCGGCGCGCGTCGCCGCGCGCTCGCAGGGCCCATTCAACGTCGGTCAGGTCGCCGCGATCTGGTCCGACGTGCGTGCGCGCTGGAGCTACGTGAACGATCCTCGCGGCAGCGAGTACTTCGCACGCGCGAGCGAGACGATCACGAACGAGATGGTCGGCGACTGCGACGACTTCGCGATCCTGCTGACCTCGACCGTCGAGGCGATCGGCGGTGATGCGCGCGTCGTGATGAGCGACGGAGATCGCGGCGGTCACGCCTACGCCGAGGTCTGCATCCCCGGCGAGCCCGAGCAGGTCGTGCGCGATCTGCAGGCGCACTATCGCCGCGAGCGCTCGCGCACCCGAGTGCGTCGCGTGCACTACCGCAGCGACGCGACGTGCGCGGTGTGGCTCAATCTCGACTGGAGCGCCGAGGTCCCGGGCGGCCCCTACGGGCGCGAGGTGTGGGCCGTCGCGATCCATCCCGACGGCAAGACCGAGACGCTCGCGCCCGCGGCGGGCGAGACCGAGTGAGCGAGGGAGAGCCATGCACCGAGAAGCGGCCGACGAGCGCTCGATCCTGGTCATCGCGGGCAACGCGGAGATCGCCGGCTACGAGCGAGCGACCGGCAAGCTCGTGTGGAAGCACGAGCTCACCACGAAGATCCTCGGCATGACCGCGAAGCTCGGCGGCGCCGTCGAGCTCGAGATCCGCGCCGGTCGCGTGTACGTCACGAGCCGAGAGGCGATCCTCTGCCTCGACTACCGCACCGGCGCGAAGATCGGCGAGGTGAAGCTCGCGTCCTCGTCGCTGCGCCCGACGTTCGTGATCGACGGCGACCACCTCTACGTGGCGTCGAGCACGACCATCGAGTGCTTCACGATGACGGGCGAGCGCGTGTGGAGCGCGAAGCGCGAAGGCGTGTTCGGCAGCGACGGCTTCGCGCTCGGGTTTCCCGGCAACATCCGCCAGGGCGACGAGCGCGGCGCCCACTGACGTGTACACGGGATGTACGGACGCGTACATCCCATGTACACGCGCGCGCATCGCCGACGTCGACTCTTCGAGGTTTCGCGTGGCACGTGGCTCGCTCTGCGGCCTCGCCATGCGTGCCTTCTGGCGATGGACGTTCGTGCTCGTGATCCTCGGCGGCATCGCGCTCGCCGCGGCGCTCGGGTGGATCCCGGCGGCGCTCGCGCTCGACGCGGCGATGGGCGCGGTCGCGCTGGTCGGGCTCTTCGCGCTGGTGCGCCTGCCCTGGGATCTCTACTTCCAGGCGCGCGCGCTCGTGGTCGAACAACGCGAGAGCGTCGCGCGAGGGATCGCGGTGAGCGACGCCGATCGCGCATCGGCCGCAGCGGTCGCGTCACGCCTGCTCGTGCTGTGCGTCTCGCTGCACGGGATCGCGGCGGCGGTGCTCGCGGTGGCGAGCGCGGTCACCGGAGGTCGCGTCGGCTACGCGTTCGCGGCGTTCTACCTGCTCGCGATCGTCCTGCGCCCGATCGAGGCCGGGTACCGCCACGTCGCGGAGCGACTTGCCGGCATGCGCGAGCGAGCGCGTTATCCGCGCGAGGACGTGATGCGCTGGGTCGACGTGGTGCGTGCGCTCGAGCTGGCGCGCGACGAGCACGTGCGGCGATTCGAGGCGATCGACGCGCGCTTCGACGCGACGAGCGTCGCGATCCGCGAGTCCGACGAGCGCGCGCGAGGGCAGGAGAGGGCGCTCGACGCGAAGCTCGATCGTGTGCTCGCCGAGCTCGAGCGCACGATCGCGCGGGTGAGCGAGGACCGCGAGCTGGTCGCCGGCCTACGCGCCCTCGCGCGGCTCCTGCGCACCGCGGGCTGACGTCAGCGCAGCGCGCCGCGCAGCGCGCGATAGAACTCGCGGCGCTGCGTCTCTTCCATGCGCCCCGCGTGGCGGTACACGATGCGCCCCTCGCGATCGACGATCGCGGTGTTCGCCGCGTTGGTGCGGAACGAGAACGGCGCGCGCCGCATCACGCCCTCCCAGTCGAGCAGGATGTCGATGCCCCAGCGATCGACGAGCGGCTGGATCATCGAGCGCACCAGCGTCTGCGGCACCGCGCCGACGTCACCGAGGTTCGCCACGCCGTACGGCACCACGCGCTCGCCGAGGTGGTTGTCGCTCACGAAGCGGAGCAGCTCGCCCTTGAACGCGTCGTTGAGCTCGACGTGCGGGCGGTCCTCGTAGAAGAGCACGACGACGCGCCGGCCGCGCTCGGCGCTGAGCGAGCGCCGTCCGCCGCGCATCGAGTCGAGCGTCGCGTCGACGACGGGCCCCGGCGTGGCGGCCGTCGAAGCAGGGGTGTCCTGAGCACGAGAAGCAAGCGGCGGAAGGCTCGCGGCGGCGATCACCATCACACCGGACAGAAGACCGGAGACGAGAGAGCGCGTGAGCATATGAAAGGATCGTAGCAGGCGTGAGCTCACGGACGCTCGCGCACCGGACGTGCGCATGTGCGCGGGTGTGCACTCGATCGCGAGCGACCCCGGCTGGTGTCGCGCGAGCAACGACTGCGAGCTCGCCGCTGCTACGATCGAGGTCGTGCTGAACGAAGAGGCGATCGTGCCGCTGCTGCCGTCGCGCGACGCGATTCCCCTCGCGACGCACGTGCGTGGCGCGCTGATCGCACCCTCGCTCCAGCTCGTGCGCTCGTTCTATCTCGAGCCCGAGTACTTCGCGGCGCTGCCTCCCGAGCTGCACGACCGTTTGCGCGCGCTCACCGCGTCGTCGTGGCTCACGATGGACGTCGCCACCGCGCACTACGCCGCGATCGACACGCTCGGGCTCGCGCCCAACGCGATCCTCGAGATGGGCCGCCAGTCCGCGACGCGCGTCCACGGCTCGTACGTCCGCACGATCATCGAGCAGCTCCGCGTGACCGGCGATGCCGAGCCGGTCTCGCTGCTCTCGCGGCTGCCCTCGATCCTCGATCGCATCGTGCTCGGCGGCACCGCGGCGGTGTTCCGCGTCGGTGCGCGCGAGGTGCGCGTCGAGCTGCTCGGCATGCCGTTCCTCGCCTACGACTACCTGCGTCACGGATGGGCGGGCGCGTTCCAGGCGAGCCTCGAGCTCGTCACGCGCAAGGTCCACGTCGCCGAGATCACCGCGCTGCGCACCGACACCAGCGTCGCCTACCAGATCGCCTGGATCTGACCGAGTGTCCAAAATCGGCTCGCCGGCGCAGGGCCCTCCCGTCCCGCGTGCGCCGCACGCTCCCGTGCGGGCCCTCCGCCAGCGAGCACTCCAGCTGACTGAGCGCGCGTGGTAGCTCTCGGCGATGCAGCAGGTCGTCGACTTCATCCTCGAGATCGACAAGCTCAAGCGCGTCACCCGCAAGATCCGCCCGCTCGGGCTCGATCGTTACGAGAACCCCGCCGAGCACAGCTGGCAGATCGCGATGCTCGCGTCGTCGCTCGCGCCCCATGCGCCGCCCTCGATCGATCTCTCGCGCGTGATCGCGATGCTGCTGGTGCACGACATCGGCGAGATCGATGCGGGTGACACGTTCTTCTTCGCCGAGGACAGCGGCGCGAAGTCGAAGGAGCGCGCGTGCGTGGAGCGCATCTTCGCGCTGCTCCCCGAGCCGCAGCGCTCGGCGTTCCTCGCGCTGTGGATCGAGCTCGACGAGAACGAGACCGCCGAGGCGCGCTTCGCGCACGCGGTCGATCGTGCGATGCCGGTGCTGCTCAACCTCGCGAACCACGGGCAGAGCTGGCGCGAGAACGGCGTGAGCCACGCGCAGGTGGTGGGTCGTGTCGGGCCGCCGATCCGAGCGGGCTGCCCCGCGCTCTGGGCGCACATCGAGGCGCGCCTCGACGAAGCGCTCCGCGACGGCTGGTTCGGCACGCGAGAGCGCTGATTCCTTGCGGGAGTGCTCGTCCCGCCGGTCCCGGACGGGAGCGCGCTTCGCGCGCGGACGGCAGGGACCGGCGGGCGAGCCGATAGCTCGGTCTTCGACTCCGCAGTTGCGCGGTCCGAGCGAAAGCACCGAAGCTCGGATGTCGTGAAGTCGTTGCAGTACGTCCTTCCGTTCGTCACGTGTCTGATCGTCGCCTGCGACCCAACCGAGCCCGCTTCGGATCCCGACGACGCCGGTCGCATCGATCGCGACGCCGCGGCCCCACCACCCGACGGCGGCTCACCCGAGCCGCTGCGCGATCTCGATGGCACGCCGCGCCTGGCGCCCTGCGACGCCGACTCGCAGTGCGCGAGCGATCCCGCCTGGGAAGCGGGCCGCTGGCACTTCCACTTCTCATGTCCCGCGACGTCGATCTGGAAGGTCGACGTCACGAGCGACGACACGTCGAGCCTGCGCATCGACGCATCGAGCGGCGCCACCTACGGCGAGTCGCCCTCGGGCAGCGCGCACACGCTGACGTTCACCAGCCACGAAGACGCGGGCCTCTGCACCGCGACGGTCGAGCTCCCTCGACAGGGCCGCTTCGACATCGCGATCGTGGAGCTCGAGCCCGCGCTCGACGACGTGGGCTGCGACGAGCTCTGCCTCTCCGACTCGATCGCCGGCGTCGAGCGCGGCTGCGACTGCGACCGCACCTGCCACGACGCGTGCTCGAGCCTCGGCACCGACTGCGGCCTGCCGTGCAACCGCGACGTGCCCGGCTATGCGTGCCCGTTCCTCGAGAGCGAGATCGCCGCGAGCGACGACTGCACGTACTACGAGGCCGACGACGGCGCGTTCGAGCACTTCGGTCGCTGCTACCGATGCGGTGATGGTCAGCAGTGCTGCTACAGCGACGGACGCGACAACGGCAGCGGCAGCTACGACCTCTGCCCGCCGCTCGATCCCGGCGCGAACGATCCCGATCCGAACGGCTGCTCCGGGGTCTTCGATCACTGCGACTGCGACGTCGTTCCGCTCTGCGGGTGCATGGCGGAGTCGGGGAGCCTCGAGCTGTGCGCCGCGTGCATCGGCGAAGGCAACCTCGACCTCACGAGCTGCAACGCGCCGGGCGACGACGGCACGTTCTGCCAGCGCGCCCTCGACGCTTCGATCGCCGGCTTCAGCTGGTGTGCGATCGTCGGCGATCTCGATCGCTGCCTCGATCTGCCGCCCGGCTTCTGACTACTGGCTGGGCCAAGCGCACGCGGTGCGGGCGATCGCGATCTGCGCGAGCAGCGCGGTCCAGTCGGTCGCCGCGCTCTCGGCCGTCGGCGCGCTGCGCCGCGACAAGCGTGTCGCCACGCCGCGCGAGTTGCGCGCCCACTCCTCGGCGAGCGGCTCCAGCGCTTCGGCGTCGGCCTCGAGGCTGCGGCTCCTGCGCACCGCGTCGCGCCCACCGCTCTCGTCCATCGACTCCGCGACCTCGTCGAAGTAGCTCGCGAGCCGCGCGAGCCCTGCGACCCGCACGAGCCGGATCTCCGCTTGCGCCCGCGCGCTCCGACAGCGCGCCTCGTCGGTCCCGATCCGCGCCGCGACCACGTCGAGCGCGGCACTGATCGCCGCGAGATCGGCGAGCACCGTCGGCTCCCAGCGCCACGCCACGCCCTCGAGCCGCTGTCCGCCCGCGATGCGGATCGCGTCGGCGCGCGCCGGATCCACCGGCTCCACGAGCTCGGTGATCCGCCGCAGGATCGCGGCGCGCTGGCGCTCGGTCTCGCGGATCGTCTCGGGGTCGGGCTGGGGCTCTCCGGTGTCCTGGGCGAACGAGAAGTACGACGACTGGAGCTCTCGCCATGCGCTCACCACCCACGCGACGTCGCGCCGCTGCGAGCGCTCGAGCGCGACGGGATCGACCACCACCGGCGCGGCGGCTGCGGGTAGCGTGCCGACCGCGACGCGCGGCATGCGCGTGCCGGGCGCCATCGACGGTGCACGCCCGAGGATCTGGAGCTCCGAGACACACGTCTCGCGCCAGTCCGCACGCGTGCCCGGCGTGAGCTCGACGATCTCGATGCGCCACACGCCGCCCGCGCCGCGCACCGGGATCGTGACGAGCTGCGGGCGCGTGTTCGCGACCGCGAAGCTGCCCACCTCGACGCCCTCGCGCAGGACGCGGATGCGCGCGACGCGGTGGTTGCCGGTGAACAGATCGGTGGTGCCGCCGGGACGGGCGAAGCCTGGGACGATCGCGATGCCCGTGACCTCGGCGTCGGCAGGGACGCGTGCTTCGATCCACGCGCCGACGAGATCGCCGGTGCGCGAGTTCCACGCGGTCGTCGGATCGCCGTCGACGAGACGCTCCACCTGCGCGCGTTGATCGCGATACGCCGACGACACTGCGAGCTCGGTGCCCACCGCGTGGAGCAGATCGACCTGCGCCGTCTGCGCCGATGCGGTGCTCGTCACCGCGAGCACCACGCAGAGCCCCAGCCACCCTCGAGCCACGTCGTTCCGCTGCATGCGCGCAGTCTACGGCGACGCGTGCTCCGTTCTCTCGCCCGGCGCATATGGATCGTCGGGATGAGCAAGCTCCGCATCGACGTGGACGAGGCGCGCTGTGGCCCGCCGAGCGAACGCCAGGTGCTGCGCGGAGAGCGTGTCCGTCTCGTCGAGCGCGACCCGACCGACGAGCAGCGCGCTCACGCGGCTGCTCGGTCAGAGCGGCGGCGTCGCGGTGGTGACCGCATTCGACTTCGAAGGGCCGCCCGACGACGCGCATCGTGCTGCGGCGATCGTTCCAGCCGACCGGCGCGCCGCACATCGTCGCGATGACCGCATCCTCCACCGACTAGGCGCGCCCGGCAGTCGGCCGCCACGCTCATGCGAGGAGCGTCTCCAGCTCCCAGATCTGACCGCCGCTCCACGTCGCGAGCGCGATCCGCGTCGAGTCCGCCGAGAACGATGTGCGCCCCGACGCGTACTCCATCTCGATGCTGGTCCCGCGCGACAGGTCCGCCGATGCGCTCACGCGGAACCCGTTCCCCAGGGTGACCACGCACCACCGAGCGTCCGGCGAGTACGTCACCTGACGCGCATCGAGCTCGTGGCGATCCGAGAGCGCGCCGGTCGCGAGATCGAGGCGCGCGACCCAGCCGTGTCCGCACGCGAGCGCGCCGCCGTGTCCGCTCGGATCGAGCGCGACGTCGTCGATCCGCTGCCCGAGCGTGACGCTTCGAATCGGCTCGAGCTCCGGCGAGAGGAACACCAGCTCGATGCGCTCGGCGCGATGGCTGACGAGCGCCACGATCCCGCCATCCTGCGCGCGCTCCACGACCTTCACCATCGCGCCCGGCGTCTGCCTGCGCGCGCGCTCGCGTCCGGTCGCGACGTCCCACGCATGGACGCCGCCCTCCCAGTCGCCTGCGTACAGCACGGTGCCGTCCGCCGAGAACACCGGCGCCGTGCCCTCGCTCGTGACGCGAATCACGCGCGCGCGTGCGCCGCTCTGCGCATCGCAGATCGCGATACGGCCCGACGTGCTCGCTGCGGCGATCCACCGAGAGTCGGGGGACCACCGGACGTGCGCCGTGTTCGCGAGGATCTCGCACTTCGAGAGGACCTCGCGCGTCGCGACGTCGGTGATGGCGCCGCCGGTCGCCGCGACGACGCGCATTCCGTCGGGCGAGAGGTCGAGCTCGTGCGCCCGTCGCAGCTCGAGCAGCGGCGCGCGCGTCGTCGCGGGCACCGCCTCCGTCCGCTCAGGGTCGCGTGGCCAGCTCCCCGGCCGCGCTTCGTTCCCGCTCGGGTCCGAGGTGAGCAACGACTCGTGCAGCCCGCAGAGCTCGCCGGGCTCGAACGTCTGCTCGCGGAGGATCACGCGGAGCGCATCGAGCGCCGCGAGACCCTCCCGCGTCATGATCGTCGCGAGCTGCGCGCCGGTCACACCCGCGTCGTGCAGGCGCATCGTCGCCGTGTTCGCGTCGCCGAACGGCTCGTCCGGCCGAAGCACGCGCGGACGCGCGTCGAGCGCCTCCGCGCGGTAGGTGACGAGCTGCGTCCACCGCCGATCGCCCTTGCGCCGCGCGAGCCACCTCGCGATCGGCACGCCCTCTTCGTCGAACGCCGCGCACCACGAGAAGACCGCGTCGTAGCGCGCGAGGCGCGCGACGTGCCGGAGATCCAGCGCGTCGATCGGGCCGTGGGTCCCGGGCTCGATCTCGATGACCTCCGGGACCGTGTCGATCACGTCGGTCCAGAGTCGCTCCAGCAGGTCGTCCTGGGTCACGTGCCGAGGGTGATCGACATCGCGATGAGCGCCAGCCCTCACGGTCGCGACAGCTCGTACACCGCGATCGTCCGCGTCCCGCTCTCGACCGCGATCGACCACTTCGCCAGGCCCACGCGCCATCCGTCGGCGGCCATCGCCTCCAGCACCGGAAGGCTCTGGGCGCGGAACGGATCCGAGAAGAGCACCACGCCGCCCGGCGCGAGGTGGGCCTCGCAGATCGCGCGGAGCCGCTCGTGCATCGTCGTCGCGTAGAGCACGTCGCTGCCGAGGATGACGTCGAAGGGCGCGTCGCTCGTGAACGTCTCCCAGTCCGCGCTCCGCACCTCGATGCCCTTCACGCGGTTGCGCTCGGCGTTCATCGCGCAGACGTGCAGCGCGACGTCGTCGCGATCGGTCTGCAGCACCCGCGCACCGAGCGACGCCGCGACGATCCCCGGGACCCCGGTGCCCGCGCCGAGCTCGAGCACGCGCTTGCCCGGCAGCTCGTTCGCGCGGGTGAGCACGTCGTGCGCGAGCGCGATCGACGCCGGCCACAACATCACGCCGTAGGGCAGGCGATCACGCTCCCGCCCGAGGAAGCGCTGCTCGTCGTCGATCGTGACGACCGCGCCGGTGTGGAGGAAGGACCACGCGCGATCCCCCAGCGCGAGCCGGTACTCGTGGAGCGGGATCTCGCCGATCGAAGTGCGGAGCGGAGGCAGGGTCACGCCGAGGTCATACCAAGAAGTCGTCACGAGCCGCTTGCATCGGTCGGGTAGAATCCCCGGAGATGGTCGGAGCGCCGTGGTTCCGTGGTTGGCACTGCGCGAGCGTGATGTTGGCGGTTCTCGCTGTTGGCTGCGGGCAGCTCGGCTACCAGCCGCGCGACGAAGAATGCACGCCGGACCTCGCGCTCGTGGGCCCGGTGCCGGGCATCAACTCGGTCGGATTCGACGACTGGGCGCCCTTCGTGACCAACGACGGGCTCGAGATCTACTTCGCGTCGTGGCGCGCGGGCGGGCCGGGCACCTCGGACCTCTGGGTCGCGCGGCGGCCCGACGTGCAGTCGGCGTTCGGCGCGCCCCAGGTCGTCGTGGGCGTCAACGACGCCGACTTCCAGACCGCGCCCGCGCTGGGCCCCGACGGGACGCTCTACTTCCTCGCGCACTCGCCGCACGTCACGAGCGAGCTCGACGTGTGGACCGCGCGCCGCAGCGAAGGCTCCGCGTTCGTCACGCCCGACTCGCTCGGTGACCTCAGCGCGAACGGCGACGAGATGGACGTCGAGCTCTCGCGCGACGGGCTCACCGCGTACGTCGCGAGCTCGCGCGACGGCGGCGAGAGCGTGGACCTGTGGACGACGACGAGGCCCGCGCTCGACGAGCCGTTCGTCCCGCTCGTGCGGATCGAGGGGCTCGACACGCCGCACGCGGAGAGCTCGATGACGATCTCGCCCGACGGCCTCGAGCTCGTGTTCGCGTCGGATCGTCCCGGCGGGGTCGGAGGGCTCGACCTCTGGGTCGCGCGCCGCACCAGCGTCGACGCAGCGTTCGGCGAGCCGGTGAACCTCACCGCGCTCAACTCGGCGAGCGACGACTCGAAGCCGTCGTTCTCTCCCGACGGCGCGACGCTCTACTTCAACTACGCAGCGGACGAAGACGGCGGCGACGACGCCGACATCTGGACCGCGACCCGCTGCCCGCGCTGACGCGGTCGACAGCAGCGCGGCGCGTGGGTGGACGGCGAAGGGGTCGCGCGCGTCGAGCGACATCGGACGCGCGCCGGATCGCGCGGAGGCCGCGACGCAGTTCGCGCTCCGCTGGGCGTTGCTCCGCCGCACGCCGATCCGGCTGCGCGAGCTCCGCGAGAAGGCCGACGCGGACGCTCCTCGCGCTGCACCTCGCGGGCGCCGCGCAGATGACCGGACACCCGACCGTCGTGGCCACCCTCGCGTCGGCGCTCGGCCTGGACCCGGCGCCGGGCGCGGAGCCGGCCGGCAGCGCCTGAGGCCCTCGTTCGTCGGGCCCGCTCGTCAGCGCCGGCGGCGCTGACGCCGCCATGGTTCGCGCGCACGAGCGCGCGCTCGCGGAGGTTCGCGATCACGGCTCGCAGGATCTCGCGACTCGCAGCAATTCGCGACCCGAGATCGCGTGATCTGCCCGCGATTCATGGCGATTCACGCGGGGCACGAAGGGTGCTCTACGGCGCCTCGTCCGCTCTTCGACGAGGAGGATCGATGATGCGTGCTCGCTCGTTCGTCTTCTGGTCCGCGCTCGCTGCGCTCACCGCGTGCACGCCGGCGCCAGCCGATCCAACCCCCGACCTCGACGCGGGCTCCGGCACGCCGGACTCCGGGCTCGATCCCGAGCCCGCCGATTGTGTCGAGCCCGACGTCGGCACCGTCGACGAGGACGTGAGCGAGCCCGACGACTCCGCGCTCGTTCGTCGCGTGCACGAGCTCGCGCGCGCCGGTCAGTCGATCGCGACGAGCGCGTTCCCCCGCGAGACCGCGGTGCGCATCGCGATCGACATCGACGAGGGCGCGATCCGGACCACCGCCGACGGCTCGACCTACGCCGAGCTCGACATCGACGGAACGACCGTCCACGTCGTCAACTCGGGCAGCCCGACGGCGCGCCCGACGCCCTCCGATCTCGCGCTCCACATCGGTTCGCGCGAGCTGCTCGGCGCCTCGATCGTCGCGTCGTTCACCGAGACCACGCGCGGCTTCGAGCTGAGCCTGTCGTCGATCGACGCGAGCGGCGCGCCCGCGCGCCCCGTCGGGCCGCCCTCGCGCACCCTGCCGCCGGGCTGCCTCACCACCGCGTTCCAGGGCCTCGCGCCGCAGATCCCGCGCGACATGCCGCCGATCCGGCTGCCGGTGCTCACCGGCTGCGAGGACCTCACGCGCTGCTCGCAGATCCGCGCCGCGTGGGCCCGCGCGCACATCGAGACGTTCTGGGCGTACCTGCTGGTCGAGTGGCTCGAGACGCGCTCGTTCGCCGATCGCGAGTTCGCGTGGGGCGCGCAGGGCCGCGACGTGCACGGCGAGCTCACCGCCCCGACCGTCGCGCCCGAGTGGTGGTACGGCGAGTACGACACCGGTCGCTTCGAGCGCGTGCACGAGGGCGTCGAGGACGTGTGGCGGGTCTTCCGCACGATGAAGCACGGCCGCCAGACGGTGCGGCTCTACTGCCCGCCGGCCGGCGAGACCAACGTGTGCAACATCGGCTCGCCGCCCTCCGCGCATCACTTCGATCGCGGCGAGCTCAACATCTGCACGCGCTTCTTCACCGAGCACGACGCCGACAGCCGCATCCGCCTGATGATCCACGAGCCGCTCCACTGGATGTTCGTCGGCGGCGTCGCGCTCCTCGATACCCACACCCACGGCCACGGATCGAACTGCCTCACCGACGTCGCGGAGCCGCAGCCGATCTACGGCGCCGAGGCGGCGCACGAGCTCGCGACGTACGTCGCGCTGAACGGCAACGACTGCCTCCACCGCGACATCGCCTCGCGCGCCGTCGACGTGTACGCGCAGATGATCCACCACTTCGGCCGCGCGGTGCGCACCCGCGAGATGGTGCGCTGGCCGTCGAGCGGCGATCCGCCGCCCGCGCCCTGCGACGTCGCCGGTGAAGAGGGCTGCATCTGCGATCAGGTGCCGAGCACCGGCGCGCCCGACGGAGACTATCTGCCGACGCAGTTCTGTCCCGATCACGAGGGCGAGATGACGTGCGTGACGACGACGTTCAGCGCGAGCACGACCGTCGGCGTGTGCACCCGCTGCCAGCCCGCCGGAGACGGCGGCAACAACCGCCCCGCCGGCTGCGAGTGCGAGAGCGACGAGCAGTGCGCCATCGGCCTCAGCTGCTACGGCGCCGACACCCAGGGCGGCGGCGGCCTCGGCCACTGCTACCGCGACGATCGCGGCCCGCCCGACTTCGCGTGCGTCGCGGACTGCCGGCGCCTCTTCAACGACCCCCAGGCGGTCTGCATCCACGACTACCCGGGTGGCGCGCGCTGCTTCGAGCTCGCGTGCGACGACCCCGACGCGTTCGCGCCCTGCTACGAGAACGGCACCGGCGTGTGCCGCACCGCGTGCGACCCCGAGGGGAACGACTGCGAGACCGGCTGCGGGAGCGAGTGCGTGACCGACGCCCAGTGCGACGAGCGCGGCTACCCCGCGGGGTACTCGTGCGTCGGCGCCGTGTGCACGTTCACCGGCACCTGATCTCGCGAGGCCGAGAGGTCATGCGCGCCACGGGATCGACTCCGATCCCGTGGCGCGCGACGTCTCGCGCGAGCGTCTCGGGGACCTCGCGAGCCTCCGTCGAGCGAGCTGCGAAGCATCCGTAAGTGGCGCGGCGTGCGGGGCGCGACAGTGTAGGTCGGGAGCTCCATGGACCTGAGCCCGTTCGAGACCTTCACGTTCGTCGTCGCCGGGATCTCGATGCTCCTGGCGCTCGTCCTGCTCGCGATGGGCGCGACGCTCGTGCGCTCGGTGAGCGCGAGCGCCGGGTACGCGGTCGCCGCGGCGGGCGGCGTGCGCGCCTTCGTCGCGTTCTGCGGCGACGTCGTGATCTACCGCGCGCGCCTCCAGGACGACGCGCCCGCCGAGGCGCTCGGGTCCGCGAGCTCGTGCCTGCACGCCGTGGGGCACGCGGCGTTCTGGGGCCTCCTGATGTTCGCGGCGGTGACCGTCGCCCGGGAGGCGCGCCGATGAGCTGGGTCCTCTTCGCCACCTATCATCTCGTGTCGCTCGCGGTGATCGTCGGCGCGCTGACGCAGGTCCGCCCCACGCTGCCCCGCACCGGATACGCGCTCGCATCGGCGGCCGCGGTCGGGCTGGTGTCCGCGTTCTGCCGTCGCGCGGTCTCGTCGATCGACCACGACACGATCTTCCAGGCGCTCGAGGCGCACATGCTCGCGATCTCGTTCCAGCTCGTGCTCGAGCGCGTCCTCGTCGGCGTGCTCGCGATCGCCGCGGTCGCGCTGATGGTGCGCGAGGCGAAGCGCGCTCGCGGAGCGCGAGAGGGCACGGTCGATCGTCCCGGCGTCTGACCCGGAGCCTCGTTCGCTCGCCGCGCCCGCATCGGAGCTCGGCGGGCCACCGCGTCGCGATCGCGGTCAGCGCGCGACGACGTGCTCGTCGGTCGCGTCGAGCACCTCGCGCCCGAACGCGCGCCACGACTCCTCGATCGCCGCGACCTCGATGCCGCGACGCTGGAAGCGCCCGGCGATCAGGTCGAGCATCGTCGTCGCGAGGCGCTCCGGGTTGCGGTAGCGCGCGGGGCCGCGATCGATCACGAGGTCCGCGCCCGCGCGCATCGGAGCGGGCACCTCGTCGAGCGAGAAGTTGTTGCCGTGCGACGACGCGTTCGCCGACGAGCCGACCACGATGCGCCCGTCCGCGAGCGCGCGGCGCGCGAGCGCGGTCACCAGCGTGCCTGCGTTGAAGAACGTCGCGATCGTGCCCGACTGCGTCGCCTGCTCGCGAAGGTACGGCGACGCGGCCGCGAGCAGGCGCGACGACGCGCGCACCTGCTGCACGACCGCGATCGGTCGATCGCGCGAGACCTGCTCGAGCCAGCTCCACACGCGCGGATCGCGCGCGACCGACACCTCGCGCGCGATCTCGAGGTCGACGACGGTGACGCATGGCTTCGAGGCCGGGCGCTGCTTCAGCTCGTAGATGCGGCGGATCGCGTCGTCGCTCATCGCGACGAGCCCGTAGCCGACGTCGGTGGGCATCAGCACGAGCCCTCCGTCGGTCAGCACGCGGTAGGCGCCGTCGATCGTCTCGCGCTCGGTGTTCGTCGTGTCCGTCATGGCAGGCGACCTCGATTCAACGCACGTGCCCGATGGGGGAGGCGCGGCAGGCCGCGAATCGACGACGAACGCCCTCGTCCGAGGGCGCGCGGGACTTGCCCGACGCGCAACGCTTGCTCGACCGAGCGCGCGCGCGACGTGCCCGTGAGCACCGAGTCGTCGACCACGAACGGGTCCTGGCCGCGATGGGTGGGTTGCTCCGATCTGCAGGCCGCCGTAGAGCGGCGGCGCATGCGGACTGCGACCGAGTCGTTCGATCTGTCCTGCCCGCCCGAGGGCTTCTGGCGCGTCTACCTCGATCCCGAGTACGTGCGAGCGCTCTACCTCGGCGCGCTCGGCTACAAGGCCTGCGAGGTGCTCGAGGTGACGGACTCTTCGCGGAAGCTCCGCGTCGTGCCGAAGATGAACCTCCCGGGCCCCATCGAGGCGCTGCTCGGCGACGGCTTCGCGTACGAGGATCACGGCTCGCTCGATCGCGCGAAGAACGAGTGGACCTGGCGGATGGTGCAGCCGAGTCAGCTCGACCCGCGGGCCAAGCCGAGGAAGGACGTCGTCACGACGCGCGGGACGATCCGCGTGACCGCGACCGGCGAAGGCCGCTCGCGCCGCACCGACGAGCTCGTGATCGAGGCCAAGCTCTTCGGCGTCGGCGGCATGATCGAGGCCGTCGCGGAGAAGGAGACCCGCGCCGCCTGGGCGAAGGAGCGCGCGCTCCTCGACACGTGGCTCACTCGATCGCGATGAGCTCGATGTCGAACACCAGCATGCCCGCCGGCGAGCCGGCGCGGCCCTGGTACGCGAGCTCCTCGGGGATCCACACCCGGCGCACCTGCCCCACGGTCATCGACTCGAGCGAGTAGGTCCAGCCGCGGATGACCTCCGAGAGCGGGAACGACGCGGGCTCGCCGCGGGTGTGCGAGCTGTCGAACATGCGTCCGTCGGTGGTCCAGCCGGTGTAGTGCACGCGGACACGATCGTCGCGCGTGGGGCGCCGCTGGCCCGACCCCGGCCGCAGGATGCAGAAGCGCAGGCCGTCGCGGCCTCGATTCGCGGTGGGCGGCGGCGCCGCGACGTCGAGCGGAGGCGTGGTGGGATCGGCGCTCGGATCCCAGCTCGAGCACGGGCCGTCCGGAGGCGGCGTCGGCTCGGGCGTCTCCGCGCCGTTCGTGGCCTGCGCGTCGGCCGACGAGGGCTCGGCGCGGCGCGCTCCACAGCCGGCCGCGAGCACGAGGACGAGAGCGATGAGGGCGCGCATCGCGCGGATGTTCGTCGCGCGCTCGTGTCAGGGCAAGCGCTCACGCCGTGTGCGGAAGATCGAGGTGCGCTCGCCGAGCTCCACGCGTTGATCACGTCGCATCGAGAACGCCGATTGCGCCACCGATGTTACTCCTCGGGCTCGTGCCCACGACGTAGATCCCCTCCACGGCGGCAACGGCGCCACCGAGAACGACGGAGGACGTGGACACCATGACTCGGAAGATGATCGCTGCGCTGCAGGTCTCGTTGGACGGCTTCACCCAGGGAGAAGACCGAGGAGAGGCCTCGTGGGTCGACTCGTGGGCCGACGCGATCGAGCTGATTCCCGAGGTCGACACCTTCGTCCAGGGCGCAGGCATGCATCCGGGCTACGGAGCCTATTGGAAGGCGATCTACGAGAATCCCCGGAGCATCCCGCCCTACCAGACTCGAGCTCCCTACGAGCGTGAGGTCGCGTACGCGCAGCTGGCTGCGAAGGCGCCCCACTTCGTCGTCTCCACGACGCTCGACCGCGTCGAGTGGCCTCCCACGGCCAAGATCGTGCGGAACGTGTCGGAGCTGCGCAGTCTCGTGCACCAGCCCGGGAAGAACATCTACGTCGTCGGCGGTGCAACGCTCGTCGCGAGCCTGCTGAACGACGGCTTGCTCGACGAACTCCGATTGATCGTCCACCCGATCCTGCTGGGCGGCGGCAAGCCGCTCTTCGCCGGCATCGATCGACGGCGCTCGCTCGAGCTGATCGAGTCGAGGTCGACCGAGTCCGGCCGAGTGATCCTGAGCTACCGAACCTGACGAATGCGCTGCATCACGACCGCGACGCGCGCGAGCAGCGAGCGCTCACGAGCCTGCGCGGTCCGTTGACATCGTGTGCACGAGCGAGGAGCTTCTGCGCGTCGCAGAGCGAGGGGTGCTCGGCGGCGAACAAACGGGGGCTCGTTCATGGGAGCGCAATGGAAGTCGCGCCGGCTCGCGCCGCGCGCGCTCAAGGTCTGGGAGCGTCACAAGGACGCATCGCCCGCGGTGCTGGCGTTCGAGGCGCCACTCGGCACCTCGGCGCGCGGGTTTCTCTCCATCTACACCGAGGTCACCGCCTATCGCGCCGCGTGGAAGCGCGAGATGGAGGAGGGACGCGGCTCGATGCTCGCGCTCAAGAAGGAGCTCGATCGCTGGAAGCCGCACATCGCGCGCGAGCGCCCGACGTTCGATCTTCGTGAGATCGGCGATCAGCCCAACGTCCCCGAGGACCTCATCGAGGACTCGCTCGCGGCCGCCGACGAGCTCGATCTGATCCGGCTTCCCGACGGCGCGCCCACGCCGTGGGCCGCGGCCGCCGCCGCCTCGATCCGTGCGCTCGCCGACGCCACCGAGCGCGAGACCGACGAGGCCGCCACCGCCGACTCCACGTACAGCCAGCTCCTCAAGGCCACGCGCGAAGCGCAGGTCGTCTTCGAGGCGGAGCTCAGCCGCTTCCGCGCCACGCTGCGCGCGGTCCTCGGGAGCTCGCATCCCGACGTCCAGAAGCTCCGCGCGAACCGCGCGACGTCGAGCGACGAGGACGACGATCCGACCGGACCTCAGCCTGCCGATCCGGTCACGCCGGCGCCCGAGCCGCCGCGCAGCTGAGCGAGCGGCACGAGGCTCCGATTCGAACCACGGCGGCACCGCGACGAGCTCGCGGTGCCGCCGTTTCGTCGTTCGGCGGCCCCGATGCGACGGTGAGCGGCCCCGATTGGGCGATCGCCGGCCCGCGAAGCGCGAGACCAGTCCTCGAATGCGGCGATCGGCGGCTCCGAGGAACCGATCGGCGGCCCCGAGGAGGCGCGCGCTATCCCATTCGATACGGCGCGGCGGCCTCGCGGCGATGATCGGCGGCCTCGAGACGCCGGAGCGCGGCGACGTGGGCGCGCGAAGAGGCGTGGTCGACGTGGGAAGCGACCTGGCGACCGGTTTTTCGAGCGGTTTCACAGCTTTCTGACAGGCGCGGTGCGGTCTTCTGCTGCCCGTCACAGCGTGCGAGCGGGTCCATCGTCCCTGTTCGGCAACGCTGCGCACGTCGAGGACCACTCGCGGACCGGCGACGAGCTGAACACGGACGACGGTGATCGTCGGCGACGACCGCGCGCCCGACTGCGTGTCGGGACGGCCGACGAGACGAGAGCGCGGGCCCACCGGTTCCACGCCACGAGCGACGCGCAGTCCCGCGCCGAGCAGGACACGAGCGACGATGATCAGACACTGCGCGTTCGCGTACTCTCGATCACGTCGGTCATGGCGCTACCCACATACGACCAGCTGATCGAGCCGTTGCTCCGGTTCCTCGCCACGCGTCCGGACGGCGTCCGCGTCAGCGAAGCGCGCGATGCGATCGCGACGCAGCTCGCGATCTCCACCGACGATCGCGCGGTGATGCTGCCGAGCCGACAGCAGCCCATCTACGACAACCGCGTCGGCTGGGCTCACGATCGGCTGAAGCGAGCTGGCCTCTCGACCTCGGCGCGCCGCGGCTTCTGGGTGCTCACGGAGCGCGGCCACAAGTACGTGAAGGCTCATCCCGCTCCGCTCTCGCGAGAGGACGTCGAGGACCTCGCCGAGGTCGAGCGGGGCAACCGGCTCCGAGATCGTGAGCCGAGCGTCGCCGATTCGATCGCGCCCGAGCCCGGTGCGAGCCGTCGCTCCCCCGACGAGCGCATCGAGGAGGCGATCACCGAGCTCAACCAAGCCGTCGCGCGCGAGCTGCTCGAGCTGATCGGCGAAGCTCCGCCCGAGTTCTTCGAGGTGCTCGTCCTCGACCTCCTCCATGCGCTCGGCTACGGCACCAGCCGCAGCGACCTCCAGCGCGTCGGGAGGAGCGGCGACGGCGGCATCGACGGCATCATCGCGCTCGACCGCCTCGGCCTCGAGAAGGTCTACGTGCAGGCCAAGCGCTGGCAGAACAACGTCGGCCGCCCCGACGTCCAGGCCTTCTTCGGCGCCCTCGCGGGCCGCCGCGCGAAGAAGGGCGTGTTCATCACGACCGCTGGGTACACGCGCGAAGCGCGCGAGTTCGCGGAGACGGTCTCCGACAGCATCGTGCTCGTGGACGGCGCGAGACTGACGACGCTGATGATCGAGCACGGAGTGGGTGTGACGCACAAGGCAGTGCGCGTGGCCCACGTGGACAGCGACTACTTCGAAGACGTCTGAGCTACCGTCAGTCGCTCACGCGGACGTCCGTCCCTAAGTCATGTACCGCGCCTGCCCGGTTGCACTGACTCGCATTCGTGAACGAGCTCGAGACGGGTGGATACGGATGCCGCTGGAACCGATTGTAAAAGAGACGCATTTCACGTCAGCCGAGGACATGCTCGCGGCGCTTCGGCTCTCGCATGAGAGGTGGACCGTTCGAGAGTCCGACCCGATGCGCCAGACCTTCGCCTTCCGAGGGCACGGTGACGACACGTGGGCCCTCAGCCCGAGCGTGTTTCGCCCGAGGCCCCCTCCGTGGACGACGATCGTTGACCTCGAAGCAGAGACGAACACGGCGCGGGGCGAGCTCGCGTTGCTGAAGCGATTCCTTCGTCATGCAGACCGCCACGGATTGGAGATCGTCGAAGACCAACAGGAGCTCCGCGACGCGCACGCGCTGACGCGCGCGGCTGAGTCGCCGAACTTCCCCGACCGCTTCATCCTTTCGCCGTTGGCGCTCGCACAGCACTACGGGGTTCCGACTCGGCTTCTGGACTGGAGCTGGAACCCGCTCGTTGCGGCTTATTTCGCGGCTCGGCATGCTGCGGCGCCTCCAGGCCCCGCCGCGCCGCAACGCCTGGCGATCTGGGCACTGGACACAGATCTCCTCCAGGACATCGCTGCCGACCACCAAGAGAAGCAGAAGGGCGACGTTCCTCGGTTCGCAATCGTCACAGCGCCGCAAGCTGCGATTCCGAATCTTCGCGCCCAGGTGGGTCTCTTCACGCTCGACCGAGCGCCGACGCCGACTCCGCTCGATGCCGCGGTGAAGGGCGTCCTCGCGAGTCTCGGCTCAAGCTCGTGGAGCCACAGATTTCCGGTCTTTGAGAAGCTCACTCTAGCGTCCGAGAACGCCGGGCGTCTGCTTCGGTTGCTGGGTGCAGAAGGCGTCTCGGCTGCGAGCATCTATCCCGGCTACGACGGTGTCGTAAAGGGCATCGACGAGACGAAGTACTGGCGGTAGCGGCTATCGGAATGGTCTCTGGGACTTGAGGCGATCGTTCACGACGATCCGCTCCGGGCCCACGTCCACCGTTGTGCCAACCTCATCGATCGGGCTCACGACAACGATGCCCTTCTCGGTTTCCATCGTCATCTTCCGCATGATCGACTTCACGAGCTCCGTATCCTTTGGAAACCGAACCTCCGGGACGCCGTGAACAGTCAGTTTCGCGAGAAATTCCTCGTGCTGGCCTTCTGGAACGTGATCGCGAGCAAAGCTACGCGGCGTGATAGCGATTCGGGAGCTACCCAGCTCTGACGCGAGTGCAACTCGTAGCCCCACGCGCTCCTCCGTGCTCAGCTCGGCGTGATTCGCGAAATCCTTCACCGCGTCGACGAAGGACTGCGTCTGCACGCGCGGATTGCCGGCGAACGTGCACCCGAGGAATCGTTCCAGAAAGAACTGGGCGACGGTCTTCCCACCCGTAAGCTGGTCATCCGTGACTGAAATCCTGATGTCGGCACGGTGTCTGCCCGTCTGCACGAACAGTGCGCTCTTGAAGATCCGCATCTTGTCCGAGAGAACAAGATTCCGAATATGCGAGAGAATGAAGCGAAGGCCGGCAGACGTTTCCTCAGGAGACACGACGAGACCGTCATGTCGCTCGACCTTGAGAACAGCGACGCACGGAGATCTCACCACCGTGCCGACGGCCACTACTAGTAGCCCCGGGGAGTTTGCGCGACTCTGTATGGTGTGGAGATGGCGAGCCATCTCCTGGGAGAGTCCAACGAGATCGCCGGTGCCCCCGGTGAGCGCATGAACCCCGTTCGGAACGGGGGACTCGGTCGAATCCAAGAACCGGGCGTCGAACCCTGCGGTCGGCACGGCTGCTCTCAGCCGCCCGACAAAAAACTGCTCTACGGCCTCGTCGCGTTCAGTCAGATCGGTGGCAAGTCGCACCTCACCGTCCCCCTTCTGCGGCACTTCGTGGACGATCAGTTTCTCGAATGAAAGAGTTCCGAGATCCATCACCCCTCCGTTCTTAGTACGACATGGTAGAGCGCCGTGTTCTTCGGACCTCAGCTCAGCCCGCCACGAAAAGCTGCCGAGAGCGTGACTCGATCGAGCGCTAATATCTGAGAGCGAGCAACTGCGGTAGTCGATTCAACCATTTGAAATCTGCCGCGGACCTGCGACGCGGCGCGCGCGACGACTGCCGCGATCTCCGCGCGGGGCGCAAGCGGGATGGGCACCGAACGAACGTCGTCGAGCCCTAGGCCCGCCTTCGTCATCCCGCGGTCCCTCAGCTTGAGGAGATGCTGGCCAAGGGGCGACGACAGCCACAGGGCGATGTACTCGGCAAGCTCGGGAAGACACAGCCGAATCAAAGCCAAGTGCTGGCTGACGTACGCCGGTCCGATCTGCTCCTGAACGTAGCCAACGCGTCCGAGGTCGGCCGTAATCGAGACCACGATGTCTCCCTGACGCACTCTTGTGCGCTCACCCTCGACGTTTGTGGGTGTCTGAACTCGCTGAAGCTCGCTCAGGTCGAGTCGGATGTCATCACGCCGAGTATTCCCGACACGCAGGAATGCCGCGCCCTCCGCGGAGTAATACTCCGCCCAGCCTCGCGAGCCGCTGGTGACGAACTCGAACAACTGTGTGCCCGTCGCCCAGGACCAGCCTTCGGGGAGCTCCGGCAGCTCGCCGTCGTCGACCGGCTCCGGCTCGACGTACTTCGACTTCCAGAGAGCGTCCTTGGGGGGCTTGCCCTTCGCGAGCATCTTGGCGAGCTCGGCTTCCTCCCAGCGCCTGCGGCGCTCGAGGCGGATGCGCTTCAGGAGCTCGGAAGCCGGCTCGACGGCGGGGTTCTGCTCGCGCCAGTCCGCGGTGAGGTCGCCGCGGAACGCGGCGGCGAGGATCGACTGGCGCAGGCGATCGAGCAGCGCGGGCACCGCGTCGAGCGCGTCTTTCGCGCGCCGACTCCGGGCGCGGAGGGCACCGAGCCGCGCAACGATCGATCGCTCCTGCTCATGCGGTGCGATCGGCACAGAGAGCGCGCCGAGCTTCGCCTTACTGAGAGTGTACAGGCCGGTGGCCGACACGGCCTGCTCTCGAATCGCGGCGCGCCCGTCGGGCGATGCGAGCCACTCCAGCAACCACGCGCTGTCACAGGCATGAGCGCGCACACGGAGGATGTGGTTCTGCAGACGTGCGTCCGGAACCTCGTTGTTCCACATCGCAGCGCGACCGAGATGAGCGAGTGACCCGTTGCCTTCCACGACGAGCACGTCCCCAGGCGCCAACGTGCCGCGATCACGGTCCGCCTCGAGGAGTCCAATCGTCGAAAGCTCGCCGACGTCGATTCGTCGAGACTGCACCGCCGCCACACTCACGAGCGGCACGATTTTCCGAGATCGAGCACGCAACGCACCGTTCTTCGTGAGACCCGCCTCGATATCCGCGATCTCAGAAAGGGGCCGTGCGCGCCAGCCCTCCGGCAGCTCCTCGCTCACGCTCGCTCCTCGCCGCGGAGGACTCGCTGCAGCGACTCGATCTCGTCCATCGCGATCTGCAGCTTGCTCATGATCTCCGCGGCGATCTCCTCCGGGTCGCCGAGCTCGCCGTTGGCGCTCGCGCTCTCGTCCTTCAGCCATGCGATGTCGAGGTTGTCGCCGCGCCTCTTGATGTCGTCGCGGGTGAACTTCTGGAAGCGGCCCTCTTCGCCCTGGTCCTTGCGCTTGCTCTTGCCGAGCGGGTCCGCGCCAAAAGCCTTCTCGAACTCCGCGAAGTGCTCGCGCGTGAGCGGGGTGCGCTTGCCGAAGCTCGGCATGTTGGCGCGCAGGTCGTAGACCCAGACGTTCTTGGTCTGGGCGACGTCCTTCTCGCCCTTGGTGAAGAAGAGGACGTTCGTCTTCACGCCCTGCGCGTAGAAGATGCCGGTCGGGAGGCGGAGGATCGTGTGGAGGTCGCACTTCTCCATGAGGTCCTCGCGGATGCGCGTGCCGACGTTCTCCTCGAAGAGGACGTTGTCGGGCAGCACGACCGCGGCGCGGCCGCCGGGCTTGAGGCCTCGATAGATGTGCTGGAGGAAGGCGAGCTGCTTGTTGCTCGTCGGGAACGTGAAGTCGTCGCGGGTCGGGAGACCGCCGCCCTTCTTGGTGCCGAAGGGCGGGTTGGTGAGGATGATGTCGGCCTTCGGGAGATTGCTGCCGGTCGGCGAGAGCGCGTCGCCGAGGAGGAGGTCTCCCTCGAGGTCGTGCAGCATCAGGTTCATGAGCGCGAGGCGGTGCGTGTCCGGCACGAGCTCCACGCCGTAGAACGCCTTGGTGCGCTGGAAGACCTGCTGCTTCTCCTTGAGCTCGAAGAGGTTGTCGGTGCGCTCCTTGATGTAGCGATCGGCGGCGATGAGGAATCCCGCGGTGCCCGCGGCCGGGTCCTGCACGAGCTCGCCGGCCTGCGGCTGGATCACCGCGATCATCGAGTCGATGAGCGGGCGCGGCGTGAAGTACTGACCGGCGCCCGACTTCTTCTCGCTCGCGTTCTTCTCGAGCAGGCCCTCGTACATCTCGCCGAGGCCCTCGGTCTTCGCCGAGTACCAGTCGAGATCGTCGATCGAGTCGACGAGCTTCTTGAGGTTCCGCGGCTCCTTCAGCGACGTCGATGCGTTCGCGAAGATCGCCTGCACGCGCGGCGAGCCCTGGGTGCCGAGGTGGAGCAGGAGCTGCCGGTAGAACGTGAGCAGCGGGAGGCCGTCCTTCTGCTCGAGGTCGGCCCAGCGATACCCCTTCGGCAGCTGCGACTCGCGCTGCGTCTCCTGCGCCATCTTGAGGAACAGGAGCCACGTCAGCTCGGTGACGTACTGGTGGTAGGTGATGCCGTCGTCGCGAAGGACGTGGCAGAGGTTCCAGAGCTTCTGGACGATGTCGGTCGTGTTCATTTGACGCTGGGAGGAGCTGCGCGGCCGATGAAGGTTCGCCACCGGCTGCGATCCGAATCCTCGTGCGTAGTCAGAACCCGGTCGCGCTGCAGCCGCTGCGCGAGCGGCGCAATCACAGCAACAGGATCGAATTGGGCGGCGGCCTCAAGATCGAGCACATGCGCCTTCCCGGCATCTATCGGTCGGACTCGAAACACGCGTTCGCTCGAGTCGGACGTGGCACCACGAACGCCTTCCCAGGCGATAGCCTGCACGACGATGCGGCTGCCGATGCGGAACCATGCTGGAGTGATCGTCGCGTACGTATCCTCGACCATGCGCCCATCATCCACGAACGAGTGCTTCGTATCGCGGTCGTAGTAGAACCCCCAAGTACGCAGTTCGTCCATCTGCTCCATCAGACTGCGCGCGGCGACTCCCACATCATCGGGCAGGCCGGCCGCGTCGACGGCAGCAGCGGCCCAGCGAAAGCACATCAGCGCTGGTACCAGCATCCGCAGGCTTGCCACATCGAGATCGCCGCCTTCAACCGTCAAAGGCGGTCCGGCAACCGGTAGGATCGTGATCTTGCGGCCTTCGCGTGCATAGTTGACGACCGTGTCAGCAGCGCGGCGAGCGTCGCGGAGGGCAAACGGTGTGTCGAGCTGCGCGAGCGCGCGATGTTCCAGCGTCGCCATCGTTTCGCCCTGCGTGAGGTCGAGCCGGAGCGCGGGTGCCTCGAAGCGAACCACTTCCTTCTCAGAGGAAAGGCCAAGTGACCTGACGCCTGCGATGCGAACCTTCCCACGAACGGAGGTGCGTGCGATCTGAGACTCGACCACCAGCTCGGCGTCGACCGCCTCGATCGGGTCAAAGCGCATGGTGTAGCGATCACCGGGCGGAAGATCCGTCGCCGGGCGATCGATGTTGAATCGGATATCAGTAGCTTCGACGACCGTCACCGGGATATGGCTGCCATCCAGCAACGCAGCGACAATCTCCGCATCACGCGCACGACTCTTGATTTGCACGCGACGCGAGCCGTGCTCGTAACCTGCTGTCTTGCGAACATGAGCTTTCCTCGTCGCGTACGTTCCAGCATCGCCGACTTCGGCGAGAATGCGTCGAACCAGATCCTGGTGATACGGCTCCTGCAACTTGGCGCCTGCGGTCCATTTGATGCCGTGGGTTTGCTTGTGGAGGCGCGCTGGGTCCTTGCACTGACGGAGTCGCTTCAGTGCGCCGGGCATTCGGGACGGCCCGAGATGTGCGAGGTACGCGCCGTGAAAGTTGAGCTGGTGGTCCAAGTGGACGCAGAGCAGAAAGCACGGGAGGTCCGTGTTGATGAAGCGTTCCCAGACCGACAACGCCAGGTTTGTGCGCGTGGGCTCCCTCGTGCCCTTGATCTGAACGTAGCCCTCCAGAGCAGGAGCGCGAAGATCAATGGGTACATGCGGTTGCTCAGGCCCAGGAATCGAAAACCATCGATCGATCCCGTAGCGGTCCGGCTCATGACGGGACCATTCGACCTCGGCGAGCCGTGCCCACCGCTCGAAGATCGACTCCGCCTCGTCGCCGAGGCGCTGCTCGTCGATTCCATCCGTCATGTTCCTACCTCCACACCTCGTCCGCGAGGTCGCCCAGGATCGTCTCGAGCTTCCCCTCGAACACTTTGTTCATGCGCGTGAAGCCGCCCTCGGCGGCGAACTGGCCTCGGTCGAGCGATTCACGGTCGACGATGACCTCGGCCTTGAGCTGTTTGCCAATCCGCTCGAGCCACTTGCGCTGGGGCTGGGTCCAGGGGCGCGAGGCGACGAGCTTGGTGAGCGCTTTCGCGACGCGCTCTTCGTAGGGGACGAGCGGGTCGCCGAGGGCGGCCTGGCGAATGTGGCCGATGATCGACGCCGCCACGTCCTGGTTGGTGCGGTCGCGCCAGGCGGCGCGGAGCTGCGCCTCGGAGAAGCCAGCCTTGTCGAGGGCGAGCGCGATCGACTTGAGCTGCTCGCGGGTGAGCTCGCGGGGGCGCTGGGTGACGAGGACGAGCGCGGGGAGCTGGTTGGACTGCTCGCGCACGAACTTCGCGAAGCCGTCGAGGTAGTCCTCGGGGCGCGCGCGGCCGTCACCATAGCCGCGCTCCTCGCTGACGAGCTCGTCGTCGTGCTTGGAGATGAGCGTGGGCTGGGGGCGGGCGGCGCGGCGGCGATCGAGCAGCTCGCCGAGGCCGGGGTGCTCGGTGAACCACGGCTTCGCGATCTCGGCGCCCTTCTCGCGCAGCAGCGCGAGGAGCGCCTCGGGCTCCATGCCGGCCTCCGCCTCGAAGAGCTCGCGATCGCGCGGCTCGAGGCGGCGGCGACGGCGATCGAGCTTGGTGATGAACTGCGCGAGCACCTCCTCGCGGTGCTTCGCGTCGTCGAGGGTCGCGAGCTCGTGGGTGAGCGTGGCGAAGGGGATCGAGACGTCGGTGACGACCGGCTTCATCGCCGAGTACGGCTGGAGGACCTCGTAGAGATCGACGGCGTCGAAGACGCGGAAGATCTCCTTCCCGATCTCGTCGCAGCGGCGCGTCGCGCGGCCGAGCATCTGGTCGTAGAGGATGCGGCTCTTGGTGCGCCGCACGAAGACGACGTTGGTGATCGGCGGGACGTCGACGCCGGTGGTGAGGAGATCGACGGTGACCGCGACGTTCGGGAGCCGCTCGTTCTTGAAGCGGCGGATGAGCTCGAGCGGGCGATCGGAGGTGCCGGTGATCTTCACGACCGCGGCGTCCTCGACGTCGCCGTAGGCGGCGGCGAACGCCTCCTTCAGCAGGCGCACGAACACGTCGGCGTGGGCGTCGGTCGCGCAGAAGACGATCGTCTTGCCGGGCAGGCTCGGGTCGATGTGCTTGGCGAGCGTCTCGCAGACGACGCGGTTGAAGCTCTCGGTGCGGACCTCCCTGTTGAACGCGTCGAGGTCGATGTCGACGTCGTCGGGCAGGCGCGAGAGATCGATCCGATCGTGCTCGGGCTGGTAGACCTCGACCTCCTCGCCCGCCTTCCAGTGGATGCCGTCGCGCGCGAGCGCGGTGACGATGCGGATCGGCGGCTCGTGATCGACGAGGTGACCGTCGATGACCGCTTCGCGGTACGAGTAGGTGAAGACCGGCGCGCCGAAGATCTCGGTGGTGTGGAGCGCGGGAGTCGCGGTGAGTCCGATCTTCACCGCGTCGAAGTGCTCGAGGATGCGGCGGTATTTCGAGACGTAGTCGGCCTCGCTGCGGAAGACGAGCTCGCCCTCGCTCATCTCGCGATCGAGCGTGTAGCCGCGGTGGCACTCGTCGACGACGATGCAGTCGTACTCGTCGACGGGTGGGATCGCGCCGTCGGCGAGGAGGACGCGCTGCACCATGCCCTGCACCGTCGCGATGTGGAGCTTGGTGTCCTTCTCGGGGCGGACGTCCTCGAGCGTCTTGAGGTCGAAGATCGAGTCGAAGGTCTGGAGCGACTCGAGGCGCGCGTCCTGGAACGCGTTGGCGGCCTGGATGCCGAGCGCGCTGCGATCGACGAGGAAGAGGATGCGGCGGAAGCGGCCGGCCTTGAGCAGGCGGTAGCAGAGGCCGATCGCGAGGCGCGTCTTGCCGGTGCCGGTGGCGAGCGCGAGGAGCGCGGTGCGGCGGCCCGACTCGATCGCGGCCTCGACGGCGTGGATCGCGCGGACCTGGTAGTCGCGCAGGCCGAGGTAGTCGGTGGGCTCGGCCTTCAGCTTCTCGGTGGCGGCGTCGATGTCCTGCTTGAGCAGCGCGAGGAGGCCGTCGGGCGAGTACCAGCTCGCGAGCGGCGTCGCGAGGTTCTTCGCGCGGCGCGCGTCGCGGAACCAGATGCCGGACTTCTCGGCGATCTGCTTGAGGTAGGGGCGGCCGTTGGTGGCGAAGAGGAACGGAACGTGGAGCGAGCCGCCGTCGCCGTCGTCGTAGGAGCCCGCGAGCGAGAGGCCGGTCGCGCGGAGGCCGCGCGCATAGCGGGTCGACTGCTGGAGCGACCCGGCGACGTCGCGGCGCTTGCGCTTCGCCTCGACGACCGCGAGCGGCGTGAGGCCCGCGAAGAGCACGTAGTCGGCGGGGCCGGCGTCGGTGGGCCACTCGGCGATCGCGAGGTTCTTGCCCTTCTGGGGGCGCGTGCCTTCGGCGTAGCGGAGCGTCTCGGTGTCGGCCTCCCAGCCGACGCTGCGCAGCTGCTCGTCGATCAGGCGGCGCGTGCTCGCCTCGTCGAGCTCGAGATCCGCGCCGAGCTTCGCCGCAGTCTCGGCGGCGGCGGACGCGACGTCCGGCTTCGCGCTCGCCTTCGCCTGGATCGACTCGAGCCGCGCGAGCATCTGCGCCTCGCGCGACGCGAGCTCGTTCATGAGCGCCTCGGCGGCCTCACGCTCGGCCGCCTCGAGCTTTGCGCGCTCCTCGGCGGTCCGCGCGCGCGCTGTCGCGTCGTCGGCCTCCTGACGAGCCTTGCCCGCGACGGCGCGCGCCTCGACGAGCTCGGCGCGCAGCGACTCGAGCTCGGAGCGCAACGACGCGGTCGCGTCGGCCGGTGTGCGAGGCGGAGCGAACGGCTCGGGCTTGAACGCGCGATCCTTGCCGAAGCTCCGGTGGAACCACACCGCGAGGCCGCGCGCGAGCTTGAGCACGTGGAGCGCGGTGCCGTGGTCGCCCGCGTTCTCGTGGACCGCGGCGTTGCCGGCCTTGCGGATCGCGTGGAAGGCCTGGTCCGCGTCGGTGCCGAGCGCGCCGCGATCGCGGAGGCGGCGGAGCAGATCGATCTGCTGCTCCTGGCTCGACGTGTAGATGCCGACGCGGGCCGCGGCCTCGCGCGCGAGGACCTCGCCGAAGACGCGCACCTTCGTGATCGTCGCGACCGCGTCGATCGCGTAGAGCGCCTCCGCCTGCGCCGCGAGCAGGACGAGTGTCTCTTCGTGCTCCGCCAAGAAGGCGAAGTTCGGCGATGGCGATGCACCCCGAGGCATGACAGCCGGACTACGAGGCTACACGAATGGCGGCCGGGGCCGGGAGGGGGTCTCTCGCTCGTCGAGCGAGATCGATCTCGTCGACGGGATCGAATCGCTCGCACACGCTCCGCGCTCCGCGCGGCTGCGCGAAGCAGAGGAGGACCCCATGGCGGAGCTCCGCCCCGTCGATCTCGCGACCTGGAACCGGGCCGAGCACTTCCGGCACTATCTCGACCGCGTCCCCTGCACCTACAGCTTCACGGTGCACCTCGACGTCACGGGCCTGCGCGCCGCGCTGGCGTCGAGCGGGCGGAAGGCCTATCCGGCGCAGCTCTGGATGCTCGCGACCGCGGTGAATCGCTTCCGCGAGCTGCGGATGGCGTTCGATGCCGACGGAGCGCTCGGTGCGTGGGACGAGGTGCATCCCGCGTACACGGTGTTCAACCGCGAGGCCGAGACGTTCTCCGGCATCTGGACCCGGTACGACGCCGACTTCGCGTCGTTCGAGGCAGCGGCCACCCGCGACATCGAGGAGCACAGCCGCGCGACTCGCTTCTTCCCGAAGGACGGCCGTCCCCCGAACGCGTTCGACGTCTCGAGCATCCCGTGGCTCGAGTTCTCGGCGTTCACGCTCGACATCCCGGGTGCGGTCCGGCACCTCGCGCCGATCTTCACGCTCGGCCGCTACGTCGAGCGCGACGGTGCGACGCTGCTGCCGGTCGCGATCCAGGTGCACCACGCGGTGTGCGACGGCTACCACGCCGGTCGTCTGGTCGCCGCGCTCCAGGAGCTCGCGACCGGCCACGAGGCGTGGCTCTCGAGATGAGAAGCGTTCGGTCGGAGCGAGGTCACGGTCGCCATCGCGCCGCCGGGGATCGCGTTGGCGTAGACCGTGAGCACGTAGGGGCCGGGCGGGACGTCGCTCGGCACGTCGATCGTCACGCCGGTGTCCGACCCGTCGCGGCTCGCGAAGCGCCACGACCGGCCGCCCTCCGCGGCGGTCAGACGCACCAGCGGGTAGTTGGTCGGCGAGCTCATCGTGCTGCCGTAGCTCGCCTGGGAGATCCCGCGGAGCCCGGTGCCGCGGATCGCGCTCCGGCACCCGCGGGTCAGGATCGCGGGCTCGACGCGCGGGCGCCAGGCGGGTTGTGCGCCTGTCGGATCGTGGAGCTCCGCGCTCGCCAAACGCGCGCCGGAGTGCACGCCACGGCACGGATGGCGGGGAGCGCTGAGCGACTCGAGGTGCCCAACACGGGAGACGTCACCGGTGCGAGCGTCGAGGCAGCACCGCCGAGCAGGCCGCGTGTCGCGTGACCGTTGCGCTGACCTTGCAGCTCTGCGTGCTCGTCGAGCGCCTCGTCGTCCCCCGACCACCGAAGGGGCGGTCGGACGCCTCACTGCGGTCGCCCCTGCGCGATCCAGGAGCGCACGATCTGGATGTCCTCGGGCGAGACGGCGGGGAGCCCGAGCGGCATGCCGCGGAGCTCGCTCGCATGCCCGCGCTCCTCGCTGGCGCGCGCCTCGAGCACCGCGACGAGGAGGGGCACTCCGTCGATCTCGCGGAAGATCGATCGGCGCTCCCCCGCGTCGTCGAGCGATCCCGACATCACGCCTTCGTAGTCGGAGAGATCGAGCCGGCGCGCAGCGAAGCCGAAGCCGCCGGTGTTGCCAGGACCACCCTCTCCGAGCGCGAGGCCGGCGTCGGAGTGACAGTGCCAGCACGTGCGGCGGAGCACGCGATCGCGGACCTCGGTGAACGAGACCGCCCGGTCGAGGAGCGGGAGCGGATCGGCCGGCGTCACGATCTCGATGGGATCGAGCGGCGACGCGACCAGGTACGCAGCGATCGCCACGGCGTCCTCGCGCGCGGCGACGAGGCGCGGCATCGGCGGCGAGGGGTCGAGGATCCAGTCGACGATCGCGCGGTCGGTCATGCGCTCGCGCGTCCAGCGGAGATCGGGCGCGAGGGCGAGCGCGGGATCGAGCGTGCCGATCGAGGAGGGCGCATGACAGCTCGCGCACCCGCGCGTCTCGAAGAGCGCTCGTCCTCGCGCGATCGTCTCCGCGTCGCGAGGAAGCGGGGCGCCGTCCGGTGGCTCGTCGGGCACCAGGAACGTCGCGAGGTCGGCGGCGTCCCGCGCGTCGATCGGGAGCCGTGGCATGGTCGCCGCGAGCGCGGGACGCACGTCGTGGGGCTCGATCAGGAAGCGCGCGATCCACTCGCGCGAGAGGCGCGAGCGTCCGAGCGCGGGCACGTGCACGAGGCTCGTGATGCGCGCGCTCCAGCGCGCGATCGCGGCGGCGGGCGCATCGTGGGTGCCCGCGTGGATCGCGCGGTGGCAGCCGGTGCAGTCGCGCGCAGCGGGCGGAGGCTCGACGTCGGGGTGCTCGTGGCAGCGCGTGCACTCCATCGACTCGAAGAGCGCACGGCCCCGCACGGCATCTCCTCGGACCGCCCAGCGCGACGCGATCGCGACCGCGGCCGGCTCCGTGGTGCAGCCCGCTGCGACGACGAGCGCGCACGCGAGCGCGCGCCTCATCGCACCGCGACGAGCCTCGGACAGATCGCGTCGGCGAGCGCGCCCGCCCGCGCGTGACACGTCGTGATCGAGCGATCGCGCCGCGGGTGATCGCCGATGCGGTCGCTCAGCTCGGCGAGCACGCGGTAGCCCCATGCGTCGGGCATCAGATCGCGATCGGCGAGCTCGATCAGGATGCGGCGCGCCTCCTCGCGGTGCGCGTCGAAGCGCGCGAGCGCCTCGGCATGGCTCGCTCGGGCGCGCGGCTCGTCGCCTCGATCCTGATCCGCCAAGGCCTCGAGCGCCCAGGTCAGGTTCTCGCGGCGCGCCTCCGCCGAGACGCGCGAGGTCGGGACCCACCGACGTCGATCGACGCGGCCCTCGCGCCGCACGACCGCGAGCGCGAGCACGCGGGTGGCGCGCGCGCGCAGCGTGCGGGCGCGTCGCTCGGCCGTCGGTCCGTCGAGGACGAGCTCGTACTCCGGGTGGCTCCCCCGCAGGACGCGCAGGGACCACGCCGCACCACGCATCGACTCGCGCGTCGTGCCCGCGAGGAGCGTCTGCTCGGCCTCGTCGACTCGGCGGGCGACGCGATCGACCTCGATCACCGTGACGTTGTGGCAGGCGACCGCGTCCGCCGGAGCGAGCACGAGCGCAGCGAGGACGACGATCGAGGTACGCACGGTCGGGATCGACAACCGTGCGCGCTCGGAGTTCCGCACGCTCCGCCGACCGGCATGCCGTGCCAGGTGCGTGCGACGCCGACTTCGCGTCGTTCGAGGCGGCGGCCACCCGCGACATCGAGGAGCACGGCCGCGCGACTCGCGTTCTTGCCGAAGGACGGTCGTTCCCCGAACGCGTTCGACGTCTCGAGACGAGATGCCGGACCGCGTTCGAGATCCGAGCGCGTTCGGTCGACGCGAGGTCGCTCCGATCAGCGCCGCCGACGCCTCAGCCGGAGCGCGGCGAGGACCAGGCCCACCAGCAGCACCTCGAGGCCGCCGCGCGCGCTGCCGGCGACGCCGCAGCCGCACCCGCTGCTCGGCGCCGGCGCCGGCGTCGCCGCGCTCTGCACCGTCACGTCGAACGTGCAGGTCGCCGTGTTCCCCGCCGCGTCGGTCGCGGTGACCTCGACGGTCGTCGTGCCGAGCGGGAACGTGCTCCCCGGCTCCGCGGAGTACGTGAGCGTCGCCCCGTCGGCGGTCGCCGGCGGCCACGTGACCGCCGCGCCCGTCGGGCCGGTCGCTTCGGCGGAGACGTCCGCGGGGCACGCGACGATCGGCGCCGTGCCGTCACTGACCGTCACGTCGAACGTGCAGGTCGCCGTGTTCCCCGCCGCGTCGGTCGCGGTGACCGTCACCGTCGTCGCGCCGAGCGGGAAGGTGCTCCCCGGCTCCGCGGAGGAGGTGATCGCCGGCGACGCGGTGATCTCGTCGCTCGCGGTCGGCGCGGGCCAGGTCGCGGCGGCGCTCGCGCCGTCGGTCTCGACCGCGACGTCGGCGGGGCAGACGACGCTCGGCGCCGTGGCATCGACCACCGCGACGTCGATCGTCGCGTCGTTGCCGTCGAGGCCGCAGTCGCGCGCGCGGAACACGAACGAGTCGGCGCCGACGTAGCCCGGCTCGGGCGAGTAGGTGACCCGGCCCGACACGATCTCGCCGAGCGTCCCGTGCGCCGGCGGCGTGACGATCGTGAGGGTGAGCTCGCCGCCCTCGACGTCGCTCGTCCCCAGCGCGATCTCGATCGGCACGCCGTACGGGGTGGTGACCGCGTTGTCGTCGGCGGTAGGCGGCGTGTTGTCGATGACGGTCGCCATCGCGCCGCCGGGGATCGCGTTGGCGTAGACCGTGAGCACGTAGGGGCCGGGCGGGACGTCGCTCGGCACGTCGATCGTCACGCCGGTGTCCGACCCGTCGCGGCTCGCGAAGCCCCACGTCCGGCCGCCCTCCGCGGCGGTCAGACGCACCACCGGGTAGTTGGTCGGCGAGCTCATGGTGCTGCCGTAGCTCGCCTGGGAGATCCCGCGGAGCCCGGTGCCGCGGATCGCGCTCCGGCACCCGCGGGTCAGGATCGCGGGCTCGACGCGCGGGCGCCAGGCGGGTTGTGCGCCTGTCGGATCGTGGAGCTCCGCGCTCGCCAAACGCGCGCCGGAGTGCACGCCACCGAGCGCGAGGACCTCGCCCGAGGGCAGCACCGTGACGCCCGGGGAGGCGCGCCCGGCCGCGAGGCCGGCCACCCGCGTCCATTGCTGGGTGGCGGGGTCGTAGACCTCGGCGGTCGCGGTCGCGGCGCCGGCGGCGTCGATCGCGCCGCCCATGACGAGGACGAGGCCCGAGGGCAGGAGCGCAGCGCCGGCGGCGAAGCGCGGCTGCGCGAGCGAGCCCACCGGCGACCACGCGTTCGCCACGGGATCGTAGAGCTCGGACGTGCCGCCCACGACGGGGCCGCTCCGCCCGCCGATCGCGAGCACGCTCCCCGACGGAAGCACGACGAGCGCGTGCCCCTCGCGCGACACCCCCATCGGGGCGGCGGGCGACCACGTGCCCGCCACCGGGTCGTAGAGCTCGGCGGAGCCCACGGTCGCGCCGCCCGACGCGCCGCCGGCGACGAGCACCCGGCCATCGGCGAGCCGCGCGCTCGCGTGGCGCGCGCGGGAGGTCGCCATCGCCGCGCCCGCCGACCAGGTGCCGGTGGCAGGGTCGTAGAGCTCGGTCGTGGCGTCGCCGCCGCCCGCGATCAGCACCTGGCCCGACGCGAGGAGCGTCGCCGTGTGGCCGCTGCGCGGCCGCGCCGTCGCGCCGGCCGGCGACCACGCGTTCGACGTCGGGTCGTAGCGCTCCGAGGTGGCGACCGGGGCGCCCGCGTTCAGCCCGCCGACGACGAGCACCTCGCCCGAGCGGAGCACGGTCGCGGTCGCGCCCTCGCGGGCCGTCGCGGGCGACGCGGCGGGAGACCAGGTGTTGGACGCACGATCGTAGAGCTCGGCGCCCGCGGCGCCGCCGACGGCGAGCACGCGGCCGGTGGGCAGGAGCGCGGTGGCCGGAGCGGCGCGCCCGGCGGCGAGGTTCCCGGCGGGCGCCCAGCGCTCGGTGCCCGGGTCGTAGAGATCCGCGCGCTGGTAGAACGTCGTCGCGGGGGAGAGCGAGAAGCCGCCGGCGACGAGCACGCGGCCGGTCGGCAGGAGCGTGGCGGTGTGGTTCTCGCTCGCGACCGCCAGGGGGGTCGTCGCGGACCAGGTGCCGGTCGCCGGGTCGTAGATCTCGGAGAGCGCGACGGGATTTCGCCCGCCGTCGGCGCCGCCCAGGACGAGCACCCTGCCCGAGGGCAGGAGGGTCGCGCTGTGGCCGTTGCGCGCGCGAGAGAGCGCTCCGGTCGCGGTCCAGGTGTTGGCGACCGGGTCGTAGAGCTCGGCGTGCGGGCTCACGCCGCCGGTGGCGTAGCCGCCGACGAGCAGCACGCGCCCGTCGGGGAGGAGAGTCGCCGTGGCGTAGTGGCGCCCGACGAGCGGCGGGGCCGCAGCCGTCCAGGTGCCGGCCGCGGGGTCGTAGAGCGCCGCGCTCGGGACCTCGCTCCCGGAGGAGTTGGTCCCGCTGATCGCGAGCACCCGGCCGTCGCGGAGGAGCGCGGCAGCCGCGGCCCGGCGCGCGACCTCCATCGAGCCGGTCGGGGTGACCGTGTTCGTCTCGGGGTCGTAGAGGACGGCCGACGCTTCGTTGCTGCCGCCGGCGATCAGGATCTGGCCGCTCCGCAGCAGGGTGAACGTCGCGAGGGTGCGCCCGGGGATCGCCGGGCCGGCCGACCATGCGCCGGTCTCCGGCTGGTAGAGGGCGGTGTTGCCGCTGTCGGCGTGGAAGAAGACCCCGCCGCTCGGCAGGACCAGCCCCGCGAAGACGTTTCCCTGGATGCCGGGGGTGCCGGCGCCCGACCAGGTGCCGGCGGCGGGATCGAAGACCTCGGCGGTCGTGACGAAGCCGAGCCGGTTGACGCCGCCGACGACGAGCACGCGGCCGTCGGGGAGCAGCGCCGCGGCGTGCTGTCCCCGCGGCGTCGCGAGCTGTGGGAGCGGGCTCCACCCGACGAGCTCGCCCGCGACGAGGCCGGCGCCCTCCGGCGGCGCGCCCGGATCGCACGCGGCGAGCATCATCGCGAGGCTCGTCCAGACACCGACGCGGAGGGAGGTCCGAGGTTCGTTCATCGCGGCCGTAGGGTGACCGCAGGTCCCGGTTTGGTCACGGTGCGGCAGCGGGGAGGGCACCGCCACGCTGCTGACAGAACGGTGGCAGCAGGCCTCCGCTATCTCCCACGTGGTCGGGCACGAGGCCCCGCCCGGAGAAGAAGGAGGAGCGTCATGATCGTCGCGCTGTCGCAGGTGAATTGGCTCGCAGTGGTGCTCGCGAGCGTCGCGCACTTCGTGCTGGGCGGAGTGTGGTTCATGGGGCTCTTCGGCAAGCAGTACGCGGCGGCGCTCGGCATCGCCGATCGTCCGCCCGAGAAGCCGAGCGCGATCTTCCTCGTGGGTCCGTTCGTCTGCAGCGCGGCCACGATCGTCACGAGCGCGGTGCTCATGCGAGCGCTCGGGATCACGACGTTCGCCGACGCGCTCGGGCTCGGCCTCGTGGTGGGCGTCGGGTACCTCGTCGCGATGACCGTGAACATCGCGATCAACCCGCTCTTCCCGCGGCCGCTCCACTACGCCGCGATCAACGCGCCGATGTTCGTGCTCGGGAGCCTGATGTCGTGCGCTATCCTCGTGGGCCTGGGGTAGTCCTCCGATGCGTCGGGCCGACCGACTGTTCGAGATCATCCACGTGCTGAGGCGCGCGACGCGCCCGATGACCGCGGACGCGATCGCCGCCGAGCTCGAGACCAGCAAGCGGACGATCTACCGCGACGTCGGCGCGCTGGTCGCACAGCGAGTGCCCATCCGAGGCGAGGCGGGCGTCGGCTACGTGCTCGATCGCGGGTTCGACCTGCCGCCGCTGATGCTGACCGCCGACGAGATCGAAGCGGTCGCGCTCGGCTGTCAGTGGGTGGTCGCGCATGCAGACGAAGACCTCGTGCGCGCCGCGCTCGACGTGCGGGCGAAGGTGGCCGCGATCGTCCCGGAGAGTCTTCGACCGCTCATCGACGATCCCGTGGTCGGCACACCGCCGCGCGAGCGAACGAGCCCGAGCGAGCCCGACGTGCCGCGTCTGCGCGAGTGGTGTCGCGCGGGCCGGAAGCTCGCGATCCACTACGCCGACGCCGACGAGGCCACGAGCGAGCGCGTGATCCACCCGTTCCTCGTCGGCTACGTGACGCGCGTGCGGGTGGTGATCGCGTGGTGCGAGCTGCGAGAGGACTTCCGGATCTTCCGCGTCGATCGCATCCGGCGCATCGAGTTCCTCCGCACGCGCTACGCCGAGGGGCCCGTCGCGCTCCGGCGCCGCTGGCGTGCGCGGTCGGGGTAGGAGCTCGCTGCGGAGTGAGGGCCTGAACACGCGCCGTGCGTTCTCCGCGGTGGGCGGGACGAACACGTCGAGATCGTCCGTGCCGCGCACGTGCCCGCACGGCGCGAGGGCATAGCCGCCGACGAGCGCGAACTCTGCGCGGGCGTCGACGAGCGCGACCAGCAGGTCGCGGAAGTCATCCGGGAGCGCGTCGGCGTTCCGCACGGATGTCGCGCTCCACTCTGCGAACGAGGAGCGTTCATTCGCGGTTCGGCGGGTCGGGGGTGCTAGCGTGGCGGTTCTTTTCGAGCCGCGGCGATCGCGGTTCCGGAGCCTCGACATGCGCAGCATCCACGCCCTCGCGGCCGTTCTCTTCGCGATCTCCTTCGGCGCCGCTGCGACCGCGCGCGCCCAACGGGTGGCGATCGTGACCATCGAGGACACCGTCACCTACGGGCCGGAGGTCGCGCGGATCGGGACGACGCTCACCGCCGCGGGCGCGACGGTGACCACGTTCCACGTGACGACGACGAGCGCGGCGCTGCCCTCGCTCGACACCTTCCAGCAGATCTGGTGGATCGACCTCACGGCCGGGCCCGACACCGCCGCGCCGATCGTCGCCGCGGCGACGCGCGTCGGGCAGTGGTACGTCGACCGCGGACGACCCCACGCGATCCTCGACGCCCGCATCCTGTCGTCGGTGTGGACCACCGCGACGCCTCCCGCAGGCGAGCTGGCGCTCCTCCGGAACTACCTCCGCGCGCTGCAGGAGCGTGGCGGCGGACTGCTCGTCGGGACCGCCTGGTCGATGTTCGCGAACGCGGCGAACCGCCTCCTCGCGCAGATCGGGATGAACCCGATCGAGGGGAGGTACTACTCGGTTCCGCTCAGCGCCTCGGTCGCTCCCGCGCACGCGCTGTGGTCGTACCCCGAGGTCGCGTGGCACCCGTGCGTCGAGAGCTGCGGAGGGATGACGGGCGGCGCGTGGATCTACGACAACTCGAGCACGGGGTACCCGCCGACCGGCACCCAGCCGAGCGGCGTCGAGCTCTACCCGGTCGCGTGGCACGGCGGGAACACGTCGGCGACGGCCGTCTCGGTGACGTTCCTCTCGCCGGCGCCGCTCGTCGCGCGGATCACCGCGCCGGCCGACGCGGCCCAGCACGTCGCGTTCAGCGCCGGCCCGATCACGCTCACCGGCACCGCGACCGGCGGCGTCGGGCCGTACACGTACGCGTGGTCCAGCTCGGCCTCGGGATCGCTCGGCTCCGGCGCGACGCGACCGCTGCCGAGCACCTCGCCGTCGCCGCAGACGATCACGCTCCGCGTCACCGACGCGGGCGGGCGCACCGCGACCGACACGATCGTGATCTACTCGGGCTTCTGCACGGCCGCCGCGCACTGCCCCGGCGCGCGCACGTGCGTGGACGGCGTGTGCTGCAACGACGCGTGCGGCGGCGGCGCCGCCGACTGCCGGGCGTGCAGCGTGGCGAGCGGAGGCGCGACCGACGGCACGTGCGGACCGCTCCGCGCCGCGGTCGCGAGCACGACCACGTGTCGAGCGTCCGCGGGCGCTTGCGACCCCGCCGAGACCTGCTCTGCGACCAGCACCGCGTGCCCCGCGAACGTGCTCGCGGCGCCCGGCACGACGTGCCGCGCGGCCGTGGGAGCGTGCGACGTGGCCGAGACGTGCACCGGCACTGCGAGCTGTCCCGCCGACGCGCTCGTCGCGGCGGGGACGATCTGCCGGAGCGCCGCGGGGATCTGCGACGCGGCGGAGGCGTGCACCGGCGCCGCGACCGCATGCCCGACCGACCTCTCGGTGGCCGACGGATCTCCGTGCGCGGATGCGATCGCGTGCGACGGTGCCGAGGTCTGCCAGGCGGGCGCGTGCACGAGCGGCGCTCCGATCGACTGCGACGACGGAGACCTCTGCACCTCCGAGGCATGCACCGAGCCCGACGGCGCGTGCGAGCACACGCCGATCGACGGCTGCTGCAACCTCGACTCCGACTGCGATGACGGCGAGGTGTGCACCGCGGACGCGTGCAGCGGCCCGGGCGGCACCTGCAGCCACACCGCGGTGCCCGAGTGCTGCCACGCGAGCTCGGAGTGCGACGACGGAGACCCGTGCACCGACGACGCGTGCGAGGCGGATGCGTGCACCCACACGGACGCGTGCACCGACGCCGGCGTCGATGCTTCGGTGAGCGACGATGCCTCGGTGAGCGAAGATGCTTCGCTGAGCGAAGATGCTTCGGTGCGCGAAGATGCTTCGGCCGGCGGCGATGCGGGGCGTCTCGACGCGGGCGACGCGATGGCCGCGTCGAGCGGCGGGTGCGCGTGCCGCGCGGGCGCCGGATCGCAGCCCGTGGCCGCGGCGTGGCTCGCCCTCGCCGCCCTCGGGCTCGCGATCGCGCGGCGCCGCGCCCGACGCTGACGCTCGCTGCCCCCCGCGCAGCCGATCGTTCGTTTTGACGAACGATCGGCTCGCGGAGCAGATCGTCGGCGCGATGGAGCGCCTAGGATATCCAGCGACTGACTGACCCGCTCGGCCGACTGCACCAGCGTCGGCGCCACGCTCGCTCAGGGCGCGTACTGGTACGGCGTCGTCGTGAGCTGGGTCGTGCCCGTCAGATACGCATCCACCGCTCGCGCGGCCTGACGGCCTTCCCAGATCGCCCACACCACGAGCGACTGGCCGCGGCGCGCGTCGCCACACGCGAACACGCCGGGCACGCTGGTCGACCAGCCCTCGACGTCCGCGCGCACGTTGCCGCGGGGATCCTGCGCGACCGGCATGCCGTGCCAGGTGCGGTCCTCGGGGCCGACGAAGCCCATCGCGAGCAGCACGAGATCGCACTCGATCTCGAAGCGCTGCCCTCGACTTCCTTCATCGTGCGGCGATCCGCGGACCACTCGACGCGCAAGACCTCGATCGCGCGGACCTTGCCGCCTTCGCCCGCGATGAAGCGCTTCGTCATCACCGCGAGCTCGCGCTCGGCGCTGACGAGACACCCGCTACGACGAGCGACCCGCTTCGGCCGCGCGGGCGCCCTTCCGCTGCGACGTCGCGATCGCAGGGGCTCGGCTCATGTGCTCTTCGAAGAACGGCAGGATCTTCTCCGGGTACCGACCGAAGTAGTTGTATCCGTCCTTGAAGCGCCGAGTCGTGTTCTCGATCCAGAGCAGCTGCTTCTCGTCGCTCCCCAGGAGATCGAACGTCTTCTGGGCATCCTCGGGGTTCCGGGTCCACGAGTCGTTCCGGACCTGCACCATCAGCACCGGCATCGTCACCCCGGACGCGAAGAGCTGCGGAGTCATCTCCGCAGCGACGAACGCGCCCATCTTCAGCAGCTCGAGATCGATGAGCTCCTGGTAGTCGCTGACCCCCTGGATCTCCGAGAACGCCGAAAAGATCGCGGCCATCGACACGACCAGCGGGCTGCACATGCAGAGTACGTTCGCGAAGAGCTCGGGCCGCCGGCAGATCGCCTCGTACTGCGAGTTGCCGCCCATGCACTGGCTGTAGAGCCCCACCTTCATCCGCCCGAGCGTCGGGTGCGCGTCGACGTACTTCTTCACGCCCACGCAGTCGCGCCACTCCCACCGTCCGATCCCCGACAAGCCGCCGTTGGCCGCGCTGCTGTTGCCGTGGTTCCGGATGTCGTAGGCGAGCACGTTGTAGCCCGCGTCGGCCAGGTGCTTCATCTGGATCACGAAATCGATCTCGACCGCGTCGAACCGGCTCCACGGCTCGCCGAGATGTCCGGGAAATCCCGCGCGGCACATCGGGAGCGCATGGTTGAAGATGATCAGTCGGTCGCTCTCACCGCCCGTCGCGGGGATGTACCAGCCCTCCAGAGGGGTCCCGTCGTCGGACTGGAAGTAGATGTCCCGCCAGCCCTTCATTCCGTAGTCGTCGGGAGTCTTGAAGAGCACGCTGCGGAGCGGCTTCACGATCTCCGCCAGGGCCTTCACCTTCGCGTGATCCTCCGGCGAGATGGTCTCCAGCTGCTGCAATGCCTTCTGCATTCGCTCTTCGGAGATCCGGGCCATGACTCCTCCCATGGACTGTGGTGTGCGCCATATGCGTCCGTCCCACTTCGCGGCAAACGCCCCCGAATCATCTGCTCCGACGCCCCCCTGCCCGCCGCGCGTTCGAGCTGAAGCCAGACAGCAGCGCGGAGCGCGCTGAGCGTCGCCACGAACCGCCTCGTCGCGTCGCGCACCTCCGGGGTCGAGAACACCTCGGCTGCGAGCTCGCGCGTGTCCTCCTGCTCCAGCGTGCGCAGCGACTCGTGGATCAGCGGCTCGGGGACTTCCGTGGCGATGTTCCGCACGACCGGCGAGCACGCGGTCGAGAGCCCGACGACGACGAGCACGGTAGCCGGCGAGAGCGTCCACGATGCATGTCCGCCAGCGGAGCAATACGCCGCTCGACGGCACGACGCTCCGGACCGCTCGCGTGCCCGTCGGCGCGGGCTTCCACCGCGTGGATAGCGACGCAGAGGAGTCCGGGGTCGTCTACGGCGCTGCGAGGTTCACCAGCTACCTGATGATGCCGCTCGGGGCCGAGCTCGACCCGAGTGAGGCCCGAACGCGACACGGCCCGCAGTCTCGTCGAGACTGCGGGCCGCGTTCTTGAACGATCGCTCAAGCGCTCAGGGCGCGTACTGGTACGGCGTCGTCGTGAGCTGGGTCGTGCCCGTCAGATACGCATCCACCGCTCGCGCGGCCTGACGACCTTCCCAGATCGCCCACACCACCAGCGACTGGCCGCGGCGCGCGTCGCCGCACGCGAAGACGCCGGGGACGCTCGTCGCCCAGCCCTCGACGTCGGCGCGCACGTTGCCGCGGGGATCCTGCGCGACCGGCATGCCGTGCCAGGTGCGGTCCTCGGGGCCGACGAAGCCCATCGCGAGCAGCACGAGATCACACTCGATCTCGAACGCGCTGCCCTCGACCTCCTTCATCGTGCGGCGATCCTCCGACCACTCGACGCGCACGACCTCGATCGCGCGCACCTTGCCGCCTTCGCCCGCGATGAAGCGCTTCGTCATCACCGCGAACTCGCGCTCGCCGCCCTCTTCCTGGCTGCTCGACGTGCGCATCTTCCACGGCCACAGCGGCCACGGCTGCTCGTCGGTGCGGCCCTCGGGCGGACGCGGCAGCAGCTCGATCTGCGTGATGCTCTCCGCGCCCTGACGGATCGACGTGCCGAGGCAGTCGCTGCCGGTGTCGCCACCGCCGAGGATGACGACCTTCTTGCCCGTCGCGCGGATCTGATCCGCGACGGTGTCGCCCGCGACGATGCGGTTCGACTGCTCGAGGAATTCCATCGCGAAGTGCACGCCGCCGAGCTCGCGGCCCGGGATCGGCAGGTCGCGCGGGCGCGTCGCGCCGGTCGCGATCACCACCGCGTCGTGCATCGCGCGCAGGCCCTCGAGCGAGACGTCGGTGCCGACGCTGACGCCGGTCCGGAACACCACGCCCTCGGCCTTCATCTGCTCGACGCGCGCGTCGATGTGGCCCTTCTCCATCTTGAAGTCGGGGATGCCGTAGCGGAGCAGACCGCCGAGGCGATCGCTGCGCTCGAGCACCGTCACGTCGTGGCCCGCGCGCGCGAGCTGCTGCGCCGCCGCGAGGCCCGCAGGGCCCGAGCCGACCACCGCGACGCGACGACCGCTGCGCACCTCGGCGATCTTCGGACGAAGCCCGCCGCCCTGCTCGATCGCACGATCCGCGATCGAGCGCTCGATCGCTTTGATCGAGACCGGCTCCTCCGGGATGTTCAGCACGCACGCCTCCTCGCAGGGCGCGGGGCAGATGCGGCCGGTGATCTCGGGGAAGTTGTTGGTCGCGTGCAGCGCGATGCTCGCGCGCTCCCAGCGGTCCTTGTAGACGTGGTCGTTCCAGTCGGGGATGCGGTTCCCCAGCGGACATCCGGTGTGACAGAACGGAATGCCGCAGTTCATGCAGCGCGCGCCCTGATCACGCGCCTCGAGGATCGGCAGACGCCGCTCGAACTCGCGGTAGTGACGCACGCGCTCCTGGACCGGCTCCTTCTCCGGCTCCGCGCGCTCCAGCTCGAGGAATCCCGTCGGCTTTCCCATGGTCGTCAGTCCTCCTCGAGCTCAAGCAATCCGAACCGAAGCGCCGCGCTTGGCGTCGAGCACCTTGCGGTACTCGACCGGCATCACCTTCACGAAGCGCCGGCTCCACTGCTTCCACCCGCTGAGCACCTTCCACGCATGCGCGCTCATCGTGCGCTGGTAGTGGCGATGCACGAGCGAGCGGATGCGCTGGAGGTCCTCCGCGTCGAGCGTCTCGAGCTCGACCATGCCCTTGTTCACGCGCGTCTCGAAGAGGCCGTCGGCGTCGAGCACGTAGGCGATGCCGCCGCTCATGCCCGCCGCGAAGTTACGACCGGTGGGCCCGAGCACGACGACGAGACCGCCCGTCATGTACTCGCAGCCGTGATCGCCGCAGCCCTCGACCACCGCGGTCGCGCCGCTGTTGCGCACCGCGAAGCGCTCGCCCGCCATGCCGCGCACGAAGAGCTCGCCGCTGGTCGCGCCGTAGAGCGCGACGTTGCCGATCGCGATGTTCTCCTCGGGCACGAAGCCCGCGCCCTCCGGCGGATGCACCACGATGCGCCCGCCGCTCAGGCCCTTGCCGCAGCCGTCGTTCGCGTCGCCCTCGAGCGTCACGTCGATGCCGCGCGCGAGGAACGCGCCGAAGCTCTGGCCCGCCGAGCCCGTGAAGTGGATGCGGATGGTGCCGTCGGGCATGCCCTCGACGCCGTACCGCTTCGCGACCTCGTGGCTGAGCATCGTGCACGCGGTGCGGTGCACGTTGCGGATCGGCATGCGGATCTCGACCGCATCACCGCGCTCGAGGGCAGGGCGCGCCTGCTCGAGCAGCACCGTGTCCATCGCGAGCTCGAGCTCGTGATCCTGCGCGCCGACGCGACGGCGCGGACCGGCGATCGGCGGCGCCCAGAGCAGGCGCGACAGATCGAGCTTCTGCGCCTTGCCGTGCTTCACGTCCTCGCGCTGACGGAGGCGATCGACGCGGCCGATCATCTCGTCGAAGGTGCGGAAGCCGAGCTGCGCCATCAGCTCGCGCACTTCCTCCGCGACGAACGAGAAGAAGTTGATCACGTGCTCGGGCTGTCCCGAGAAGCGCGCGCGGAGGCGCGGGTCCTGCGTCGCCACACCCACCGGACAGGTGTTGAGGTGGCAGACGCGCATCATCACGCAGCCCATCGTGATCAGCGAGATCGTGCCGAAGCCGACCTCCTCCGCGCCGAGCAGCGCGGCGATCACCACGTCGCGGCCGGTCTTCAGCTGACCGTCGGTCTCGACCCGCACGCGACCGCGCAGGCCGTTGAGCACGAGGACCTGCTGCGTCTCCGCGAGGCCGATCTCCCACGCGAGGCCCGCGTGCTTGATCGAGGTGAGCGGCGATGCTCCCGTGCCGCCCGAGTCACCGCTGATGAGGATGAGGTCCGCCTTCGCCTTCGCGACGCCGGCCGCGACGGTGCCGACGCCCGCCTCGCTCACGAGCTTCACGCTCACGCGCGCGCTCGGGTTCGCGTTCTTGAGGTCGTAGACCAGCTGCGCGAGATCTTCGATCGAGTAGATGTCGTGGTGCGGCGGGGGCGAGATGAGCCCGACGCCTTCGGTCGAGTGGCGGGTGCGCGCGATGTGCGCGTCGACCTTGTGGCCGGGGAGCTGACCGCCCTCACCGGGCTTCGCGCCCTGCGCGATCTTGATCTGCAGCTCGTCGGCGTTCGTGAGGTACTCGATCGTCACGCCGAAGCGCCCGCTCGCGACCTGCTTGATCGCCGAGCGACGCAGATCGCCGTTCTCGTCGGGCGTCCAGCGCTCGGGATCCTCGCCGCCCTCACCGGTGTTCGACTTCGCGCCGATCCGGTTCATCGCGATCGCGAGCGTCTCGTGCGCCTCCTTCGAGATCGACCCGAAGGACATCGCGCCGGTCTTGAAGCGCTTGACGATCTCGTGCGCCGGCTCGACCTCGTCGATCGAGATCGGCTCGGCAGGCACGAAGTCGAGGAGGCCGCGGATCGCGCCCTCCGCGCGCGTCTCCTCGTCGACGCGCTTCGTCCACGCCTTGAACTTGTCGTAGTACCCGCCGCGCACCGCGTGCTGCAGCATCGCGATCGTCCCGGGGTTCCACGCGTGGCGCTCGCCGCCGCGGCGGAACTGGTAGCTGCCGCCGGGATCGAGCTCGCTCTCCAGCACCTCGAGCTTCGGCTTCGCCCACGACGCCGCGTGGCGCGCCAGCGTCTCGCGCTCGATGTCGACGATGTCGATGCCCTCGACGTGCGTCGGCGTGCCCGGGAAGAAGCGCTCGATCAGCGCCTTCGAGAGCCCGAGCGCCTCGAAGATCTGCGCACCGCGGTACGACTGGATCGTCGAGATGCCCATCTTGCTCATGACCTTGAGCAAGCCCTTCTCGATCGACTTGCGGTACTTCGCGAGCACCTTGTGGAGCGGCAGCTGCTCGGCCGCGCTGGGCGCGCCGAGCAGACCCTCCGCGTGCATCGCCGCGATCGAGTCGTAGGCCATCCACGGGCACACCGCGCCCGCGCCGTAGCCGATCAGCAGGCAGACGTGCATGACCTCGCGCGGCTCGCCGCTCTCGACGATCAGGCCGCAGCGCTGGCGCAGGCCCTGCGCAATGAGGTGGCGGCTGATCGCGCAGAGCGCGAGCAGGCTCGGCACCGGCGCGCGATCCTTGGTCGCGCCGCGGTCGCTGAGGATGAGCAGCGTGCTGCCCTGGCGGACCGCTTCCTCGGCCTCGTGGCACATCTCGAGGAGCGCGCGCTCGATGCCCTGCTTGGGATCGAAGAGCGTGCCGATCGTGTGCGCAAGCAGGCCCGGCTGATCGAGCGCGCGGATCTTCTCGAGGTCTTCCTCGCTGAGGATCGGGCTCTCGATCTGGAGCTTGCGCGAGTGCTGCGGGCTCTCGACGAAGAGGTTGCTCTCCGGGCCGAGGCACTGGACGAGCGACATCACGAGCTGCTCGCGGATCGGATCGATCGGCGGGTTCGTGACCTGCGCGAAGAGCTGCCGGAAGTACGAGAAGAGCAGCTGCGGGCGATCGCTCAGCACCGCGGGCGGCGTGTCGTTGCCCATCGAGCCGACCGCTTCTTCGCCGAGCGCGGCCATCGGCGCGAGCACGATGCGCAGCTCTTCCTCGGTGTAGCCCCACGCCTGCTGGAGGCGACGGCGGGTGAGCGCGTCGACCGGAGGCGGCACCGAGCCGCGCTGCTCCGGGAGCTCGCCGAGGCGGATCATGTGATCGCCGACCCAGCGCCCGTAGGGACGGCGCGACGCGACCTGCGACTTGATCTCCGCGTCGTCGACGATGCGCCCTTCCTTCGTGTCGACGAGGAGCATGCGCCCGGGCTGGAGGCGGTTCTTCGCGGCGACGTTCTCGGGCTCGACGTCGAGCACTCCGACCTCGCTCGCCATCACGATCATCCCGTCCTTCGTCACCACGTAGCGCGCGGGACGAAGGCCGTTGCGATCGAGGGTCGCGCCGATGAAGCGACCGTCGGTGAACGCGATGCAGGCCGGGCCGTCCCAGGGCTCCATCACGCACGAGTGGTACTCGTAGAAGGCGCGGCGCACCGGATCCATCGAGGTGTGCTGCTGCCACGCCTCGGGGATCATCATCATCATCGCGTGCGGCAGCGAGCGACCCGTGTGCACGAGCAGCTCGAGCACGTCGTCGAACATCGCCGAGTCGCTGCCGTTCTCGTCGATGATCGGCAGGAGCTTCTGGACGTCCTCGCCGAACACCGGCGCCTGGAGCACCGGCTCGCGCGCCTTCATCCAGTTCACGTTGCCGCGCAGCGTGTTGATCTCGCCGTTGTGGGCGATGCGGCGGTAGGGATGCGCGCGCGACCAGCTCGGGAACGTGTTCGTCGAGAAGCGCTGGTGCACCAGCGCGAGCGCGGTCGTGCTGCGCGCGTCCGCGAGGTCGACGTAATAACGCGGGAGCTGCTCGGGCGTGAGCAGGCCCTTGTAGACGACGGTGCGCGTCGAGAGCGACGCGAAGTACGGATACTCCTCTTCGCGCAGGCCGAGGCGGCGCGACTCGCTCTCCACGCGCTTGCGGATCACGTAGAGCTTGCGATCGAGCGCGGCGTCGTCGCTCGGGAGCGTGCCCGGGCCGATCAGGATCTGCGCGACGTGCGGCATCGTCTTCTGCGCCGCGGGGCCCGCCTTGTCGGTCTGGACGGGGACCTCGCGCCAGCCGAGGACGACCTGCTCCTCGCCCTCGACGATGCGCTCGATCAGCGCGATCACCTCGGCGCGAAGCGCCTCGTCGCGCGGGAGGAAGAGCATGCCGAGCCCGTAGGTGCCGGGCGCGCCGAGGGGGATGTCGAGCTTCGCGCACTCCTGCGCGAGCAGCTCGTGCGGGATCTGGATGAGGATGCCGGCGCCGTCACCGGTGAGCGGATCGCTCGCGGCCGCGCCGCGGTGCTCGAGGTTCTCGAGGACCGTGAGCGCGTGCGTGACGATCGCGTGCGTGCGATCGCCGCGTAGGGTCGCGACGAAGCCGACGCCGCACGCATCCGACTCCTTCTCCGGTCGGTAGAGGCCCTCGGCGGCGGCGAGACGACGCACCTCGGGCGATGCGGGCTCGACCACCTCGTCCTGACGATCCCGGCTCTCGTTCATGACCACCCTCTCCCCTGCGAACGAGCTCGTCGCGCCCGGCAGGCCACCGGTGCGCGCGAGCGACTCATCACCAAGCGATGGGAAACGGAACGACGCGCGACGCCTGAGCGATCAGGCCTCGGGCACTTCACTACGCGTGGCGCGCGCACGACGACGCGGCGGTGGCGTGTCCTCTTCGGCGACTGCCGGCAGCACGAGGCGCTGGCGCTCGAGCTGCGTCTCGAGCACGACCATCGTCTCGGTCCGCGCCACACCGGGGAGCTCGCGCAGCAGGCTGATCAGCCGGTGCAGCGACTCGGTGTTCTGCGTGCGGACCTTGATCATCAACGTGTGGCGCCCGGTGACGTGGTGGCACTCGAGCACCTCGGGGATCGCCAGCACCGCTTCCTCGAACCCGGGGATCGAGCGCGGGTGGTCGATGCCGATGCCGATGAACGCGCCGACGTCGAACCCTGCGACGCGCGGGTCGATCACCGCGTGGTAGCCGGTGATGAGGCCCGATTGCTCGAGCTTGCGCACGCGCTCGAGCACGGACGGCGCGGAGAGACCGACGCGCTCGCCGAGCTTCGCGAGGGGCTGCTTGCAGTCGTCCTGGAGCGCATCGAGGAGCGCTCGGTCGATCGCATCGAGCAGGGGCGCCGCGGAGCGTGACATCGAGGCAACGGTGTACGTGGCCTGACGCGGCGTGTCAACAACAGTTTTCGGCGCCGATCCGGTTTCTCGTACGGCCATTCCGACTTCTATCGCGACTGCCGAATGTCGTTTGGCTCGATTCGGGATCTCGACGCGACGCGCCAAACATTCTTCGGTCGTGTGACGCTCGTCACGCCATCCCTTTCGGGGACGTGCGATCCGCGTCGCGCAGGCGAACGCGCGATTCACGCGCGGGGAATGCTGGAATGTCCTCGTGTGCGCGGCGAGGAGCCGATTGCCGCGTACGGCGCGTGCCGCGCGGTCAGCGCGACTCGGTGCGCACGGCGTGCGGCGTCTTCCCGCACCACCTCGAGAACGCGCGCTCGAACGCGGTGCGCGAGCTGTACCCGAGGCGCTCCGCGATCACGTCGATCGGGATCTGCTCGTCGCGCAGGAGCTGGAGCGCGCGGCGATGGAGGATCTCGCCGCGCTGCTGCGCGAAGGTCGAGCCCATCGAGGTCAGCCGTCGCTGCAGCGTGCGCGCGCCGACGCCGAGCGCGGCGGCGGTGGTCTCGAGGCTCGCCTCGCCGCGGGCGTGGGCGGCCCAGAACGCGCGCTCGAGCTCCTGATCGAACGAGACGCTCTCGCTCTTCGAGAGGAGGCGCGGCGCGTGCTCCGAGAGCAGCGCGGCGAGCTCGGGCGCGGCGCCGCGGAAGGGCAGGGCGAGATCGGCCCGCGCGAAGAGCAGGTAGCTCGTGGGACGATCCCAGCGCGGTCGCACTCCGAAGAAGCGCTCGTACTGCGCCTCTCCGCAGCGCGGCATCTGGTGCTCGAGCGCGATCGGGACGACGTGGGTCGCGGTGCAGTGGCGCACCAGCGCGGTGGTCGCGGCGAAGATCGTGTCGGCGCCCTGTCGCGTGCGCAGCGTGGGCATCCGGTACTCGATGCCGGCGCCGTCCTCGGTGTCCACCCGCGCGATGCGCGCGTTGCGCACGAAGATGTTCATGATGCGCACGAGCGCATCGATCGCGGCGTCGAGGTGCGTGCAGTGCGCGAGCGCGGGACCGACGACGCCCATCTGATCGATCGTGAAGCGGGCGCCGGCGTGGAGGCCGACGACGGGATCGCCGGTGATCGTCTCGAGCGCGCGCCAGAGCGCGAGCGTCTCCTCGTACGAGAGCTCGGCGCCGCTCTCGAGCCGGGCGAGTGGGATGTCCGACGCGCGCGCGACCTCGTCGAGCGAGAGCCCGAGCAGGCGCGGCCAGGTGAGGACGAACGACGAGACGCGGATCGCGTTCCCTTCGATGCTTGCGTCCGCACGGTTCACGGCGGCAGCGTACCGAAGACGCCACCGGGACCACAAATCACGCCATCGGCGCCGCCGGCGAGCCGATCTCGGACACTCCCTCAGTCGACGAAGAGGACGCGTCCGCGGAGGCGGGAGGCGGGGATCGGGCCGAAGAAGCGGCTGTCGTTGCTGCGATCGCGATGATCGCCGACGACGAACACGTGACCCTCGGGCACGTCGACCGCCGGGAGATCGTCGAGGTCGAACATCGATCGGCTGATGTGCCAGCGCCGCTCCTCGAGGGTCTCCTCGTAGACGCGACAGCCGGGATCGGGATCGAGCTGGCGCGCCGGATCGCACCCCCCGACCTCGCGCTGCGCGATGGCGACGCCGTTGCGGTGGATGACGCCGTCGCGGACCTCGATCACGTCGCCCGCCACGCCGATCACGCGCTTGACGAGATCGAGCCCGTCGCTGGGGCTCTGCACGATCACCACGTCACCGACGCGCGGCGAGCCCCAGCGCACCAGCGTCTCGTCGACGAACGGCAGCGAGAGGCCGTACGCACAGCGCGCCACGAAGAGGCGCTCCGACTGGAACATGGTCGGCTCCATCGAAGGGCCGTCCACCTCGTACGCCTGTGCGATGCCGATGCGGACGCCGAACGCGAGCACGATCGCGAGGAGGATCGTCTTCGCATGGCCGCGCCAGCCGTCGTTGCCCTCGTGCGCCATCGTCCTGCTTCCTCCCACCCCCGGCCGCGGCGAACCGTCGCGCCGCTGGCGCCATTCCTCGAGCCTTGCATGATGGTCGCGTGACGTCGCGTGCGCTCCACGATCCCAACGCCGAGCTCGTCCCCGGTGACCGCATCGACGAGCGTTACGTGGTCGAGTCGGTGATCGGGCACGGGACGACGTCGATCGTGTACCGCGCGCGGTCGATCCCCGACGGCGGGGGCGTCGCGCTGAAGGTGCTGCGCGCGGCGCTGGTGCGCGGGGCGATCTCCGCGACCCGCCTCGAGCGCGAGGCCGAGCTCGTCGCGCGCCTCGATCATCCGTCGATCGTGCGCGTCTTCGAGACGGGGTGGCTCGAGACCGGGCAGATCTGGATCGCGCTCGAGCTGCTGGAGGGCGAGACGCTCGAGGCGCTCCTGCAGCGCGAGGCACCGCTCGGGGTCGAGCGCACGGTGCGCCTGCTCGACGACGTGCTCGCGGGGCTCGCGGTCGCGCACGGCGCGCAGATCCTCCATCGCGATCTGAAGCCCGCGAACCTGGTGGTGGTGCGCGACGAGCGAGGCGAGGAGCGCGGGAAGCTGCTCGACTTCGGCGTGGGGCGCGATCTGCGCGACACCGGGCCGCGGCTGACTGCGCCGCAGGCGCTGGTGGGCACGCTCGCGTACCTCGCGCCCGAGCAGCTCACGCCGGGCATGGATCCCGACGCGCGCGCCGATCTCTGGGCGCTCGCGGTGGTGGCGTACCGGGCGCTCACCGGGCGTGCGCCCTTCGGGCTGCGCGGCGCGCGCATGGTCGCGACGATCGTGCGCCACGACCCGGAGCCTCCGAGCGCGCTGGTGCCCGCGCTCGGCGCGCGCGTCGACGCGTTCTTCGCGCGGGCCCTCGCGAAGGACCGCGACGCGCGATGGCAGGACGCCCACGCGATGCGCGAGGCGTTGCTCGCGCTGGTGCGCTGAGGCGGCTGGACCAGCGCGCGCGTTGGCACTAGTCCTGCGCGCGATGTCGAGCGCCGTTTCTCCCGCGCGCGAGGGCTCGGACCGCGCGTTCTACCTGGCGAATGCCGCGATCTCGCTGGCGGCGGTCGCGCTGCTGGGATGGATCCTCGTGCTGCGCGAGCCTGCGGGCGACACCGGCGCGCTCGCGTTCATGCCCGCGGTGAACGCGACGATGAACGGCATCGCCGCGAGCTGTCTCGCCGCGGGATGGATCGCGATCAAGCGCGGCAAGCGCGACCTGCACCGCGCGCTGATGCTCTCGGCGTTCGGCGCGTCGGCGGTCTTCCTGGTCGGCTATCTCGTCTATCACTGGGTGCACGGCGACACGCGTTATCCCGAGGGCGCGCCGCTGCGCGGGCTCTATCTCGGCGTGCTCGCCTCGCACGTCGTGCTCTCGATCGTCGTGTTCCCGATGATCCTCGCGACGTTCTGGTTCGCGCTGCGCAATCGCTTCGCGACGCATCGCAAGCTCGCGCGCTGGACCCTGCCGATCTGGCTCTACGTGTCGGTGACCGGGGTCGCGGTGTTCCTGATGCTGCGGCTCGCGATCGGGTGAGGCGATCGCGTGGCGTGCTGCCACGCGATCGCTGCGACACCGTCATCGTCGAACCATCGGCTCGCCCGCCGGTCCCTACCGTCCGCGCGCTTCGCGCGCTCCCGTCCGGGACCTGCGGGACGAGCACTCCGGCGAGGGCTCACTCCTCGCGCGGCGAGAACGCGCCGAGGCGCAGCAGGAAGTAGAGCAGGGTCAGGATGCCGGTGATCGCGGCGCCGACGTAGGTCATCGCTGCCGCGGTGAGGACCTTCGAGACGCCGTGCTTCTCGCTCGGCGAGACGATCGCCAGGCGATCGAGCTCGAGCTTCGCGCGGCGCGACGCGTCGAGCTCGACGGGCAGCGTCACGACCTGGAACGCGACCGTCGCCGTGAAGAGGATCACGCCGGCCCAGATCATCTGCGCGAACGAGAGCACGAAGCCGATCATGATCAGGAACCAACCGAGGTTGGAGCCGAGGTTGGCGACCGGCACCGCGAGGTTGCGCAGCTGCATCGGCAGGTAGCGCTGCTGGTGCTGGATGGCGTGGCCGACCTCGTGCGCCGCGACCGCGAGCGACGAGATCGAGCTCCCGTAGTAGGTGTCCTCCGAGAGCCGGACGACGCGGTGGATCGGGTCGTAGTGGTCGCTGAGCATCCCGCGCGCGGGATGCACCTGGACGTCGTGCAGGCCGTTGCGATCGAGGATGTACCGGGCGGCCTGCGCGCCGCTCACGTGGCGCCGGTTCGGGACCTGCGACCAGCGCTGGAAGCGCGAGCGCGTCGCGAACGCGGCCCATGCCGAGAGCAGCATGGCGGGGGCGAGCAGGACGAAGTAGAGCGGGTCGAGGATCATCTCGGGTGGCCTCCGGTGGAAGCTCAGGCACGAGTAACCACCGCGAATTGCTCGAGCAAGAAGCTCGCCCCTGCACGGACGGAGAGTCGTCGTTGAGATTGCTGGCCATCGGCGACGTGCACGTGGAGCATCGGGCCAACCGCGAAGCGCTCGTCGCGCTTCCGCCGCAGCCCGACGACTGGCTCGTGCTGGCCGGCGACGTGAGCGAGTCGATCGCGAATCTCGAGCACGCGCTCGACGTGCTGCGACCGAAGTTCGCGCAGCTCGTCTGGGTGCCCGGGAACCACGAGCTCTGGACGGTGCCGCGCAGCGGGGAGCCCGAGCGCGGAGAGGCGCGCTACGACGCGATGGTCGCGGCGTGCCGTGCGCGCGGAGTGCTCACGCCGGAGGACGAGTACGTCGAGTGGCCCGGCGATCGATCGCTGCGCATCGCGCCGCTCTTCGTGCTCTACGACTACTCGTTCGCGCCGGATGGCATCGAGGGCGCGGACGCGGCGCGCAAGTGGGCAGCGGAGGACGGCATCGTCGCGACCGACGAGGCGCTCTTGCACGCGGATCCACATCCTTCGATCGACGCGTGGTGCCGCGCGCGCATCGCGCGCACCGTGCCGCGGCTCGAGGACGCGTCGCGCGCCCATCGCCTCGTGCTGATCAACCACTGGCCGCTGCGGCGCGATCTGGTGCGCATCCCGCGTGTGCCTCGTTACGTGCCGTGGTGCGGCACGCGCGCCACCGAGGACTGGCACGTCCGGTATCGCGCGGAGGTGGTCGTGAGCGGGCACCTGCACGTGCGCGCGACCGATCATCGCGACGGCGTGCGCTTCGAGGAGGTGAGCCTCGGTTATCCGCGCGACTGGGACGCGAAGCTCGGCGCGGCCACGTACCTGCGGCGCATCGTGTGAGACGAATTCGTGAGCCGTTCGCGCGCCGCGGCGGACCTCTTGCGGCATGAACGAAAGAGCTTGTTCCTGGGCTTCGCTTCTATGCTCGCTCGCTCTCGCGGGGTGCGCGATCAGCCGCACCCCGCTCGACCCGATCGACGGATCGATGGGCGGCCACGACGCGGGATCCTCGGACTCGGGCCGCAGCGACTCGGGCCGCGCGCCGAGCGACTCGGGCACACCGGAGAGCGACGCCGGTGGTCCGAGCGACCCGCGCGAGTGCGTGACGCCGGAGGCGATCCTCGAGATCGCGAGCTCGGGGCAGGGCGTGGAGGGGCACGCGGTGGCGATCGACGGCGCCGGCAACCTGTACGTCGGCGGCGGGTTCAGCGATCCGATGACGGTGCGCACCACGACGACGCTCGATCCGACCGGGCCGAACCGGCGCGACGGCTTCGTCGTGTCGCTCACGCCTGGCGGGGCGGTGCGTTGGGCGCGCGTCTTCGGCGATGCGAACGACAGCGACCAGACGGTCGTTGGGGCGTTCCTCGCCGGCGATCTGGTGATCGTGTCGGGCCAGTTCGACGGCGAGCTCGATCTGCACGTGCCGGGCACGTCGGGCGACCTTCCTCCCATCGTCTCGTCACCATCGCGTTCGAGCACCGGGTTCGTCGCCGCGCTGCGCGCGTCCGACGGGACGCCGGTGTTCGCACACGTGTACGACGGCGCACTGGCTGCTGCGGGGGGGACCGAGATCGTGGCGGCCGGAGGCGCTCATCCCGCTTGTGGCGCGACGACCGGTGACCTCCAGGTCGCGCGTCTCGACGTCGCCGCGCTCGTGACCGATCCCACGACGGGCGCGCGCGCGCCCACGTGCCGGCGCGCAGTCGGCTTCTCGGGCGCGACCATCACGCGCGCGATCGTCGCGACCGGCGGCGATGTGCTGATCGCCGGGACCTCGGTCGAAGACACGTTCGGCACCGTGTCGATCTCCCGGCCCGCGGCGTCGACGGGCTCGAGACCGGACGGCTTGGTCGTGCGGCTCTCGCCCGACCTCGCAGTGCGGTGGGCCCGCGGCTACCAGACGCTTCCGCACCCGACCCACCCGCACCCTTCGCACTTCAGCATCGCCGCTCTCCAGGAGCGCGGGGGCGCGCTCGTCATCGCGGGGCGCGTGCTCGGTGCCGTGGATCTCGGTGGAGGACCGATGATCGGGTTCACCAGCGGCTCCGACTGGGACATCGCGATCGCGGGCCTCGACCCCGCGACGGGCGAGACGCGGTGGAGCGACCTCTTCGCCTGCGAAGGCAGCGACGCGCTCGCCGGCATCGCGGCCGATGAAGAGGGTCAGCTCCACGTCGCCGGTCGCTTCGGCGGCCCGGCGTTCGATGTCAGCGGGGGTGTCGCGCCACTGGCGGGCCAGGGGCAGCTCTTCGCGGCGACCTTCGGCGAGACGGGCGCGCATCAGTGCAGCCGGGCGAGCACCGGTGGCCCGGGATCGACGACGGCTTCCTCGACGGGCACGACCCCCGACGGCCACGAATGGCTCGTGGTCGGCAGCACGGTCGGCAGCCTCGACTTCGGCGCGGGTGCGATCGGCGACTCCAGCTCGCCTCGCTCGCGGGTGTTCGTCCAGCGCTTCTCGCTCGTCGAGTGAGCCGTTTCGCCGACTCCGAAGCCCATCTGGTCGAGCCCATGCCCGAGCCGAGCTCCTCTCGCGCGCGACGGATCGCAGCCACCGACGACGTCGGGTCGGTCGCGAAACGTCGCGCGCTGCGCGACGGCGGTCACCCCGACGGCGTGCTGGTGGTGCGCGCGCGGGAGGGCGATCGCTGGGCGCAGGAGGTGCTCTTCCGGCGCTACATGACGCCGCTGGCGGGCACGGTCACGCACATCGTCGGCAACGTCGCCGACGCCGACGACGTGCTGCAGGACACCTTCGCCGACGTGCTCCGCGACCTGCCGCGGCTGCGCGAGCCCGAGGCGTTCCGCGGGTGGCTGTACCGGATCGCGATGAACCGCGCGCGCAAGGCGCTGCGCAAGCGGAGGCTGCTGCGCTTCCTCGGGCTCGACGGATCGGTCGACGACGCGACGCTCGCGATCGAGGCGTCGAGCGCGTCGAGCCCGGAGGTGCTCACCGAGCTGAGGCTGCTCGACGAGGCGCTGCGGCGGGTGCCCGCGGACGAGCGCATCGCGTGGATGCTCCGTCACGTGCACGGCGAGCAGCTCGAGGACATCGCGTCGTGGATCGGGTGCTCGCTCGCGACGGTGAAGCGACGCATCGAGGCGGCGCAGTCGCGCATCGACCTGCACGTGAACGGGAGGGCCCGATGAAGCGCTCGCTGCCGAGCCTTCCCGAGCGCATCGCGGACACGCTCGACCTGAGCGTCGACGAGGCGCGGGTGCAGCGCACCTGGCGCGGCGCGCGACGACGTGCAGCGGTGCCGTCCCGGCGCACGGCGGGGGCGGTCGTCGGAGTGATCGCGGTGGCCGCGGTGGTGGCGCTCGCGGTGCTCGCGCGTCGCGACGAGCCCGTGGTGATCGAGCGTGGCGGGCTCTTGCTCGCGGGGGGCGGCGCGCCGGTCGCGCGCGAGGTGTCGGAGGGTGCGGCGCCCGAGACGCTGCGCTTCGCGGAGGCGAGCGCGATCACGTTGTGGTCGAGCGCGCGGCTGGTGCCGCTGCACAACGACGGGGCGCGCTTCGAGACCGAGCTCGAGCGAGGGCGCGCGCGCTTCTCGGTGACGCCGGGTCTGGGTCGGGCGTGGCGGGTCGTCGCGGGCGACGTGCAGGTCGAGGTCGTCGGGACGGTGTTCGAGGTCGAGCACACCGAAGGGCGCACGAGCGTGTCGGTGGAGCGCGGCGTGGTGCGGGTGTCGGGGCCTCGGGTGCCGGGGCTGGTGGTGACGCTGCGCGCGGGCGAGGACGTGGTGGTCGAGCGCGAGGTCGCGACGCCGCGCGAGCCTCTGGTCGTGACGAGCGTCGAGCCCATCGTGGCGGAGGAGGCCCCTGCGCCGCGGGCGCCGATCGCGCGCCCGAGCGAGTGGCGCGACCTCGCGACGCGAGGGCGCCACGACGAGGCGTACGAGGCGCTGCGAGGCCGCGGGATCGTGCGCGAGGCCGAGCGCGCGTCCCCCGAGCAGCTGCTCTTGCTGGCCGACGTCGCGCGGCTCTCGGGGCATCCCGCCGAGGCCGTCGCGCCGCTCGAGCGCCTGCTCGCCGAGCATCCGCGCGACGAGTCGGCGAGCTTGGCCGCGGTGACGCTCGGGCGACTCTTCATGGACGCGCTCGGGCGTCCCGAGGACGCGAGGCGTGCGCTGGAGCGAGCGCGCGAGCTCGGCGTGCCTGCGGCGCTGCGCGCCGACGTGGATCGGCGGATCCAGGCGCTCGAGGTCGAGTCGACGCCTTGAGGTGCGCCGCGATCGTGTGGGGCGTCGTGATCGCGGTGAGCTCGACCGTGCATGCACAGCCACGCGCGGTCGGGCTCGAGGTGCCGGCGTGCGAGGTCGAGTGGGCGAGCTTCGAGCAGCTCGCGCCGTTGGTGCGGGTCGAGCTTCGCGCGCTCGGGGTCGAGCTCGACGTGGTGCGGGCGAGCGAAGCGGGCTCGGGCGCGCGGCTGGTGGTGCGCACCGCGTGCGGCGAGGGCGTGCCCGATGTGTCGTCGATCGCGCTCGAAGCGCACCATGCGCACGGCGCGCCACGAACGCGGGTCATCGACTTGCTAGACGTGAGCGGATGGAATCGCGCGCGGACGCTCGCGATCGCGCTCGTCGATCTGCATCGCGAGCTCGAGGCCGAGCCCGAGGTCGTGCTGCCCGAGCCCGACGAGCTGATCGCGGAGGGCGAGGTGATCGCCGATCCGCTCGTGCTCGAGCCCGAGGGCGCGATCGATCGCGGCGCGCGATCGCTCGACGTTCCGGGCACGCCGTCGCCCCCGCGCGACCCGCTGCGCATCGAAGGGCTCGAGCTCGCGATCGGCGGTGCGCTCGCGATCGGAGCGCGCGGCCCGGATGCGCTCGCCGGTGGGCACGTCGAGGGCTCGCTCGTGATCGCGACCGATGCGCTCCGTGCGCACCTCGGCCTCGCGCTCTCGCTGCGTCACGCGACGCGCGACGTGTCGCTGGGCACGCTGCGCCTCTCGCTCGCGGGCGCTGCGCTCGTCGCCGACGCCGCGGTGGTGCTCGGCGCGGTCGACCTCGGGGCGCGGCTCGAGCTGATGCCGGCCGTCGCGCTGAGCAGCGGCAGCGCGACCGAGGACGACGTGATCGAGCGCGAGGCCCTCGATCCGACGTTCGAGGCGTCGCTGCTCCTCCAGGCGCGCTGGACGATCGTCGAGCGCTTCTTCCTGCGCGTCGAGGGCGGCGCGACGTTCGTCGGCCGCGGGGTGCAGATCCTCTTCGCGCGGGAGCGCGCGCTCGGCTGGACCGACTGGGCGTTCCCGATGCGCGTCGTGCTCGGGATCGTGATCTGACCTCGATCAGGTGCTCGCGGGGAGGCGGTGGAACACGAACGCGCCGTCCTTCGCGTCGATCTCGATCGTGTCGCCGGGCTGGTAGCCGCCGCGGAGGATCTCCTCGGCGAGCGGGTCCTGCAGGTTCTTCAGGATCACGCGCTTGAGCGGGCGCGCGCCGAACGCGGGCTCGTGGCCGAGCTCGGTCAGGCGATCCTTCGCGGCGTCGGTCACGTTCAGCGTGAGCCGGCGATCCTGGACGAGCTTCTGCAGCCCGCGGAGCTGGATCTCGACGATGCCGCGCAGCTCGTGCTTGCCGAGCGGATCGAAGATCACGACGTCGTCGATGCGGTTCAGGAACTCGGGGCGGAAGTGCTTGCGCAGCTGTCCGTCGAGCGTCTCGCGGATCGCCTCGCGGGTGACGCCCTCGCCGTGATCGAGGATCGCCTGCGAGCCGACGTTGCTCGTCATGATGATCACCGTGTCCGCGAAGTACGCGAGGCGACCGCGCGAGTCGGTGAGGCGACCGTCGTCGAGCACCTGCAGGAGGATGTTGAAGACGTCGGGGTGCGCCTTCTCCATCTCGTCGAAGAGGATCACGGAGTAGGGCCGCTTGCGCACCGCCTCGGTGAGGAAGCCGCCCTCTTCGCTGTCGACGTAGCCGGGCGGCGAGCCGAGCAGGCGCGCCACCATGTGCTTCTCCATGAACTCGCTCATGTCGAGACGCGTGAGCGAGAGCTCGTCGTCGAAGAGGAACTCGGCGAGCGCCTTCGCGAGCTCGGTCTTGCCGACGCCGGTGGGGCCGAGGAACAGGAAGCTGCCGATCGGGCGCTTGGGATCGCGCAGACCGACGCGACCACGCCGCACCGCCTTCGCCACTGCCGCGACCGCGGGATCCTGACCGACCACGCGCTCGCGGAGCTTGTCCTCCATGCTGAGCAGCTTGACGGTCTCGGCCTCGAGCATCCGCGACACCGGCACGCCGGTCCACGCCGCGACCACGTCGGCGACGTCGGCCTCGACGACCTGATCGCGCACCCGCGGCTCGTTCTCCGCACCGCCCGCGATCGCACCGGCGCGGGCGCGTGCGTCCTCGAGCTTCTTCTCGAGCAGCGGGAGCGTGCCGAAGCGCAGCTCGCCCGCCTTCGCGTGATCGCCCGAGCTCTTCGCGTCCTCGTACTGCTTGCGCGTGGCCTCGAGCTCCTGCTCGATCCCGCGCACTTCCTTGGTGCGCGCGAGCGCGGCGGCCCAGCGTGCGCGCGCATCGCTCGCCTTGGGGCGCAGCTGCGCGATCTCGGCGTCGATGCGCGCCTTGTGGCGCTTGCTCTCGTCGTCGGTGTCGTCCTCGAGCGAGTGCGCCTGCATCTCGAGCGCCTCGAGCCGACGTTCGAGCGCGTCGAGGTCCGCGGGCACGCCGTCGATCTCGACGCGCACCCGCGCTGCCGCTTCGTCGATCAGATCGATCGCGGCCTTCGGGAGCTGCGCGCCGGGCACGTAGCGGCGCGCGAGGCGCACCGCGGTGAGCAGCGCGGGATCGGCGATGCGCACGCCGTGCGCCTGCTCGTAGCGCGGCACCACGCCGCGAAGGATCGCGATGGTCTCGTCGGCGGTCGGCGGATCGATCGCGATGGCGACGAAGCGGCGCGAGAGCGTGGGGTCGGCCTCGAACGCCTTGCGCATGCCGTCGGTGGTCGCGAGCCCGATCACCTTGAGCTCACCGCGGCCGAGCGCGGTCGAGAGCAGCTGGCCCGCGCCGCTCGGCGCGCGATCTCCGGCGAGCGCGCCGAGATCCGGGATGAACAGGATGATCTCGCCCGCGCGATCACGGATCGCCGCGAGCAGCGCCTTCATGCGCTCCTCGGCCTCGCCCCGGAGCTTCGCGCCCGCGAGCAGCGCGCCGGTCTCGAGCGCGACGAGGCGCTTGCCCTGCAGCGTCGCAGGGACGTCGCCGCGCACGATGCGCATCGCGAGCGCGTTGACGATCGCGCTCTTGCCGATGCCGGGCTCGCCGACGAGCAGCGGGTTGTTCTCGTGGCGCCGCGCGAGCACCTGCAGGATGCGCCGCAGCTCTCCGTCGCGACCGATGACGGGATCGAACTTGCCGTCGCGCGCGAGCTTCGTGAGGTCGCGCCCGTACTGCTCGAGCGGGTCGCCCTTGCCGCCGCTCGATCCGGGGCGCGACGCGCCGCTCTGGCCGTTGCTCGGCGTCGCGGGCTGCAGCTTCTCGCCCGACGCGGTCGCGCGCAGCACCGGGCCCGAGAGGCCGCACGCCTTGAGCACGCCGCTCACCGCCGCCGTGGTGTCCTGCGAGCATGCGATCAGCAGGTGCATCACGTCGACCGGGACGCCCCCGCCGCGCGCCGCTTCGCCCTCGGCGCGACCGAGCAGCTCGAGCATGCGCGGCGAGAGGTACGCGACCGCGCCCTCGACCTTCGTGAGCTTGCGGAGCTGTGCCTCGCCCTCGACCAGCACGTCGACCGGGTCCACCCCGGCGCGACGGATGGCCTGCTGCACGGGCTCGCTGCGCTCGATCAGCCGATAGAGCAGGTGGAGCGGCTCCACCTCGGGGTTCTTGCGCTCGTCGGCGAGGCCTTGCGCGGCGGCGATGACGGCGCGCGCATCACGGTCGTAGGCCTCGAGGCGAAGGGTGAGCGTCGACATGAGGGCGAGAGCATACAACGGCCCTCGCCGCTCTGTTCCTCAGCGGCCGCGGTGCTTCGCCAGGTAGCGCTCGCGGAGATCCGCGATCACGTGGGCGAGCATCCGATCCTCCTCGCCGCTGAGGTTTCCCTCGGTCTTGCGGTCGAGCATCTGCAGGATCTCGATGGTGTGGCGCGCGGACTCGAGATCGATCGCGGTGCGACCCTCGGGATCCGTGATCTCGCCCAGCTGGATCATGCACGACGTGCTCATCGACAGGATGAACGTCGTGAAGTCGATCGGCGCCGTGGCCTCGGCGCCCGGGAGCGGGGCGAGGCCGGTCTCGTCGAGGTCGCGATCGTCGTCGTTCGACATGGTTCCCCCGGCCTCGCGCTCGCGCGCTCCTCAGCCCTCTTCGTCCTCGTCGTCCTCGTCCTCGTCCTCACCCTCGTCGATGTCGGTGAGGTCGTCCTCGAGCGCCGCGGTGGCGGCGTTCTCGGCGCGGTCGGGCAGCGACGTGAGCAGCTTGTCGTACTGCTTCGCGTCGACGAGCCCCTTGTCGATGTTCCGCTGGAGGATGCGCTTGTCGATCAGGAAGTCCTTGTACGCCATCGGGGCTTTTTCCTCTCGGGCCGCCGAGTCTAGGGACCGTGCCGCGCGTGTCAAACACCGGGCGATCCGCGGAACGTGGCACTCTCGCGGCGATGTCGTGGGTGCGCGAGCCGGTGGTGCACTTCGTGGTGCTCGGGGCGCTCCTGCTCGCGCTCGATCGGGCGCTCGCGGGAGGCGATGCGGACGAGACGCTCGAGCGCTCGATCGTGGTCGACGACGCGGTGCGCGCCGAGCTCGCGGACGGATGGCAGCACGCGCACGGCGCGCCTCCTTCGCAGGCCGAGCTCGATGCGCTCGTGGCGCGATGGATCGACGACGAGATCCTCTATCGCGAGGCGCTCGAGCGCGGGCTCGAGCGGGACGATCCGCAGGTGCGCGCGCGCTTGGCGTCGAACATGGGGTACGTGCTCGACGCGCAGGCGCTCGCGATCGAGCCGAGCGAGGACGAGCTGCGCGCGCACTTCGACGCGCACCGTGATGCGTGGGCGCAGGAGGCGCTGATCGACTTCACGCACGTGTTCGTCTCGAACGAGCACGAGGACGCGCGAGCGCGCGCCGAGGCGCTGCTCGCGCAGGTCACGGCCGGCGCGTCGCCGAGCGGGCTCGGAGACACGTTCTCGGGCGGGCGCCGTTATCGCCGGAGGCGGATCGTGCAGCTCGAGGAGAGCTTCGGCGCGGAGTTCGCGCGCGGGCTCGAGCCGCTCGAGCAGGGCGCGTGGGCGCTCGTGCCCTCGCGCTTCGGATGGCACGTGGTGCGCGTCGACGGGCGGAGCGCCGCGAGCGACGCGGACTTCGACGCGGTGCGCGAGGACGTGCTCCACGATCTGCGCGAGCAGCGGACGATCGAGGCGCGGGCGCGCGAGCTCTCGCGGCTGCGCGAGCGCTGGGACGTGGTGGTGCGATGAGGGCGTGGCTCGTCGCGGCGATCGTGGTGGTCGCGATCGCGTCGCGCGCCGAGGCGCACGACTCGCGCCCCGGCGTGCTCGCGCTCGTCGAGCGTGCGCCGGGCTCCTATGCGGTCGCGTGGACCGCGCCGGTCGATGCGCGGACGCCGGAGGGCACGCTGCGCGTGGTCTATCCCGCGGGGTGCGAGGCGCGCGGCGGGCAGCTCACGTGCGAGCCCGGCGCGATCGAGGGCGGCGAGATCGCGATCGAGGGCCCGCTGGATCGCCGCACGCGCGTGGTGGTCACGCTCGAGACGCGGCAGGGCGAGCACCTCGAGGCGATCGCGACCGGCGCCGCGCCGCGGGTGCGGCTCGTCGCGGGTGACGGCTCGTGGACGCGATGGATCGCGATCGGCATCGAGCACATCGCGTTCGGGCTCGACCACGTCGCGTTCGTGCTCGGGCTCGTGCTGCTCGTCGGCTTCGACCGGCGGATCGTGATCACGATCACCGCGTTCACGATCGCGCACTCGATCACGCTCGCGCTCGCCGCGCTCGACCTGGTGCGGCTTCCCTCGGCGCCGGTGGAGGCGACGATCGCCGCGAGCGTGGTGCTCGTCGCGCGCGAGGCGATGCACGATCGCGCGACGCTCTCGCGGCGATGGCCCTGGCTCGTCGCGCTGCTCTTCGGGCTCGTGCACGGGCTCGGGTTCGCGGGCGCGCTGCGCGAGGTGGGACTGCCCGAGCACGGCCTGGTGCGCGCGCTCGCCGGCTTCAACGTCGGCGTGGAGCTCGGGCAGCTCGCGCTGGTCGCGCTCGCCTTCGTCGTGGTCGCAATCGGGCGCAGGGTCGTGCGGGAGCAGCGAGTCGTCGCGCAGGCGCGCCCGCTCGCTTGCTACGCGCTGGGCGCGGTCGGAGCGATGTGGCTCGTCGACCGCACCCTCGCGATCGTGCTCAGGGCGTGGTCGTGAAGCGCGAGACCGGCGTGCGCACGGTGTGATCGCAGTCGCGGATCGTCGCGTACCACTCGTACACGCGGCCGGGCTCGAGGCCGTCGATCGTCGCGGTCGCCGGTGATGCGCCGCGCTCGGCGCGCGCGACCTCCTCGAACGCACCGCCCGCGCCGCGCAGCGGGACGCGCAGGGTGAACTCGCTGTTCGCGTCGGTCTCCCAGCGATCGTGGGTCGGCGAGTACGTGCGCACCGTGAGCTCGCCCTCGGCGGGCGAGAACTCCCAGATGCGCATGAACCCGTTGCCGCCGTTCTCGCGCGACTGGTAGTCCGCGAGCATCGAGTCGATGCGGTGCCCCTCGAACGTGTCGTTGCGACGGCTCTCCGCGCTGATGTGCCCGCACGTCATCAGGTGCAGGTTCTGCACGCTGCGCAGCGCGTTGTAGATCGCCTGTCCCTGCGCGCCGAACGTCCCGTCGGAGTTGACGATGTAGTGCGCGTTGACGATGCCGAAGTGATCGGGGTGCGTCTCGAGGATGCGGCGCGCCCACGCGAGCACCGCGGCGTCGGGCGCGGGGTCGTACTTCATGTCGACGACGACGAAGTCCATCCCGCCCGCGGAGAACGTGAACCAGTGCTCGTCGTTCGTGCTGCCGTAGTGGCCGCCGTAGTAGGCGCGCCCTTCGAAGCGATCGACGCCGAAGAACTCGTTGTAGCGGGTGGCCGGGCCGACCTGGCTCACGACGCTGAGGTCGTGGTTCCCAACTGCGACGCCATAGGGCATTCCGTCGGGCATCCCGGGCAGCGCGGCCTCGAGCGTCGTCATCGCGCGGTCGGCGACGCGCCACTGGAAGACCTGCGAGTCGCCGTTGTTCACGAGGTCGCCGTTGTGGATCACCGCGCGGATGTCGTAGGCGTCGTGGTTGTCGACGATCCACTGCGTCTGGTCGTAGAAGAACTGCTCGAGGTTGCGATCGTCGACCGTGTAGTACTGCGTGTCGGGCAGCACCACGATGGTGAACCCGTCGTCCTCGCCGAGCGCGCGCAGGTGGAACGTGACGTCGAGCTCCTCGCCCTCGAAATCGGTGGCGCCGACGCTGAGCTCGACGCTGTCTCCGGTGACCTCGAGCGCGTCGCTCGGGATCGTGCCGGTGATCGTCGGAGGCAGGCCGCGATCGAGCACCGGGCCGGTCTCGACGAACGTCGCGCCGGTGATCGTCGCGTCGAGATCGCCGATCGTGTCGGTGCCGTCGCCGTCGAGCGCCCAGCGCGCGAGCAGGCCCTCGCCCGACGCGACGCGCTCGAAGCGCGCGCCGGCGATCTCGTCGGCGGTGCGCGCGCGATCCCACACCCGCAGCTCGCTCACCGCGCCGTGGAGGCGGCCCGCGGCGCGGCCCATCGAGTCGAGCGCGGTGCCGATGCCGAAGTGCTGGATGCTGTCGGCGCGCGGCGTCGCGTTGGCGCGCGCCGAGCCGTCGAGCGCGCCGTCGAGGTAGAGGCGCCACGTGGTTCCGTCGTAGGTCACCGCGACGTGGTGCCACTCGCCGGATGCGACGCGGGTGCGGCCGACCACCGGATGGTTCGCGCCGGTCGCCATGTCCTCGAAGTCCGCGCCGAGCACGTCTCCGACGAAGCCGAACGCGTAGTTGCAGTCGACGTTGCTGCCGTCGTCCTCGCCGCGTCCCTTGCCTGCGATCGGGACGATCGAGAGGCCGCCGACGCCGGTGCCGGTCGCGACGCCCGGACCGTCGCGCCGCACCCACGCCTCGACGGTGAAGCGCGCGAGGCCGAGCGGGCGGGCTGCGCCCATCGACGCGCCGTCGTCGGTGCCGTCGAACGCGAGCGCGCGCGATGGGGGCGCGGCCTCGCAGCCCGGCGCGCCGCCGTCTTCGTCCTGGCCCGGCGTGCCGCCGTCGCTCGCGGCGGCGTCGCGTCCTGGGATCGCGCCGTCGGTGCCGCGAGGGTTCTCGTTGCCACCGGCGCACGCGCCGAGCGCGAGCGCGGTGAGGATGCAGAGGAAGCGAGCACGCACGGGCGCTGCGTCGAGCAAGCGATGCGCCACGCAATCCCTCGCAAAACGCGCCGGAAATGGCCGTTCTGCGGTGTCGAGAGAGCGATCGGAGCGCGCGGGGACGCGCAGCGCGATCAGGATCTGGTCAGCCCGCGAGCAGCTCGCCGAACGTCGTCGTCGCGCGGCCCGGGCTGAACACGTTCGAGCCGTTGTACGCGTAGCTCTCGTCGACGCCGAACGACTCGACCGGGATCCCCGCGCCGCGCAGCGCGGTGAGCACCGCGATGCTCGTGTTCTCGCGATCGACGCGGTGGTGCACGTTCCCCCGCAGCGCACCGCCACCGCGGCCGCACACGAGGATCGGGAACTCGCGGTTGCTGTGGGTCCAGCCCTCGCTGAGCTCGCTCGTCGCGAGGATCGAGGAGTTGTCGAGGACGTTGCCGCCCGCGGCGTCGGGCGTGTCGCGCAGCCGCGCGAGGAAGTAGCCGAGCTGCTCCATCGTGAACACGGTCGCGGCGTGCACCGTGTTGTGCGGCGGCCCTTCGTCGTGGTTGATCTGGTGCAGGCCGTTGCTCGCGCCGACGGGCCACATGATCACGCCCGAGCCCGCGGTGCTGAAGAACATCGAGAACGAGCGGGTGAGATCGCACGCGAGCGCGAGCGCGCAGAGATCGCTCATCGCGCGGTTCTGATCCGCGATCGGCTCGCGCCCGCCGACGTCGGGGAAGTCGCCGGGGTTCTCGGGCGGCGTGCACGTCGCGGCGCCCGCGGCGAGGCGCATCTCGAGCGCGCGCACGCTGTCGAAGTGCTGCTCGAGGCGCACCTGATCGGCGCGCGACACCCGCGGCTGCAGCGCGCGGATCTGCTGGCCCACCGCGTCGAGCACGCTCTGCCGCGCGAGGTCGAGCTGTGCGTCCACCGGCGCGCCGAAGAGACGCGCGAACATGCGCGAGGGCGAGTACTCGCTCGGGTTCGGGTTGTTCGGCCCGTTGTGCGAGAGGTGCTGGAAGCTCGTGCCCTCGTCGGTGCCGCGGAAGCGCGTGATGCCGAACTCGAGCGAGCGGAACGGCGCCATGCCCTCGAAGTGCGCGGCCGCGACCTGATCGACCGAGGGATACGCGAACGTCGAGACGATCGTGTCGCGCGTCGTGCCGTTCTGGTGGAAGTGCGCGCCGGTCATGATGCCGGCCATGCCCGAGTGGTGCGGGTGCGTCGCGGTCTTGATCTCGCAGCCCGTCACCACGCTGACCCAGGGCTTCACGCCGGCGGTCGCGAGCGGCGCGAGCTCCTCGCTCGGCGTCCAGTCCACGGTCCCGCTCGGCGTCCAGCGCTCGGGCCGCACGCCGTTGCCCCAGAACCAGACCCCGAAACGTACGGGCAACGGCTCACCGCCCGCGAAGGCGACGCCGTTCTCGTCGAGCATCGCGTCGAGGATCGGCACGCCGATGCTCACCGCCGCGCCGGTCGTCAGCAGGCCGCGCAGGAACGTGCGGCGCTTGAGAGACGTGGTCTTCTTCATCGCCATCTCTCCTTCACCGCACGCACGCGACCTGGAGCTCGTCGCCGCCGTTCTCGAGCGGCCCGTATCCGCTGACCGCGCCGCGCGATCTGCAGAAGCGATGGATCGCGGCGTTGCAGTCGCGCCCGATGCGCGAGGTCGCGGTGCACGCCGCATGGATCGCCGAGAGCGCGGTGTACGTCGTGCCGATCGTCTCGGCGCCCGGCGTGCACGCGACCGTGACGCCGTCGCCCGAGACGCGCACTGGGCCGTAGCCGGTCGTGAGCCCCGCGGCCGCGCAGTAGCGGTGGATCGCGGCGTTGCACTGCATGCCGAGGCGCTCGGTCGCGCCATCACACCCCGCGTGGTGCGACGCGAGCTCGGCGAACGTCGTGGTCCGCAGCGTCGCGCTCACGCACGCGACGTGCGCGACGTCGCCGCTGTTCTCGACCGGTCCGAAGCCGCTCGATCCGCAGGTGCCCGCGGCCGATCCGCAGAGGCCGTGGATCGCCTCGTTGCACTCGAGCCCGCTGCGCGTCGCGCCGTCGCAGACCGGATGGTGCTCGCGCAGCGCGGTGTACGTGCTCGCGACCGACTGCGGCGCGAAGCCCTCGTCGACGCGTCCATCGCAGTCGTCGTCGGCGTGGCTGCAGGTCTCGGTGGTCGGGGTGCGCGCGCTGCACGCGGTGAACGAGCCCGCGACGCAGGTCTCGACGCCCGCGCCGCACTCGGTGGTGCACGCGCGCGCGACGCCCTCGTCGGTGGTGCCGTCGCAGTCGTCGTCGACCGCGTTGCAGGTCTCGGTGGTGCCGCTCGGCGCACTGCACGCGGTCCATGCGCCGCGCTCGCACGCCTGCGTTCCGGCGCCGCACGCGTTGGTGCAGTCGCGCGTCTCTCCGTCCTCGCAGTCGCCCGGCGCGTAGCTCGCGTAGCGGAACCCGGGCGAGAGCACGACGAGCTCGATCAGCGCGCTCATGCGATGCCCGGCGCTCGCGAACTCGCGCGCGAGGCGCTCGATCTCGACCTGCTCGCCGCGCGTCTCGAGGTGGCCCGACGCCCAGCGATAGAAGCGACGCGTGAAGCACGCGCCGACACGATCGCTCCCCGCGAGGTGCGCCCCGAGCTCGTCCGCGCCGTCGACCGCGACACCGTCGACGTCGCCGCTCGCGTCGATCGGGAGCCCGTTGTCGAGGTCGCGGAAGCGACCGACGGGATCGAAGTGCTCGAGCGTGAAGCCGAGCGGATCCATCAGCGTGTGGCAGCCCGCGCAGACGGGATCGGTGCGGTGGCGATCGAGGCGCTGGCGCAGGGTCTCGGGCTCGCCGCTTCCTTCGGGCAGCTCGGTCGAGATGCCGGGCGGCGGCGGCGGGATGTCCTGACAGAGCAGGTTCGCGCGCACGAATTTGCCGCGGAACGTGGGCGAAGTGAGCGTCGCGTGGGCCCACATCGAGAGCACGCCGGCGCGTCCCATCACGCCGCCGCGGTGCTGCTCGGCGGGAAGCGTGGTGCGCATGCGCGCTCCGTCGGGCGGCGCGGGCAGGCCGTAGTGCGCGGCGAGCTCGGCGTCGACGAACGTGACGTCGGTCGAGAACACCTCGCGCACGTCGGCGTCGCGCTCGTAGACATCGGCGAAGATCGCGTCGATCTCCGCGCGCATCGACGCGCGCAGGGACGGCGTGAACATCGGGAAGAGCTCGGGATCCTTGCTCACCGTGTCGAGCCGCTCGAGCTGCATGAACTCGCCCCAGAAGCGCGTCATCGCAGCGCGCGCCCGAGGGTCGCGGGTCATGCGCGTCACCTGCGCGCGCAGGCCGTCTTCGGTCACGAGCTCGCCCGCCGCGGCCGCGCGCAGCAGCTCTTCGTCGGGCGTGCTCCCCCACAGGAAGTACGAGAGGCGGCTCGCCATCTCGAAGCCGGTGTAGCGGAGCCGCGTGCGCTCGCTCGGATCGGGCTCACCGCGCTCGACGCGGAAGAGGAAGTGCGGCGACTGCAGGATCGCGGAGAGCGCGAACCCGGCGCCGCGCCACGCGTCGCGCAGCATCGCGCCGGTGTCGGTCGCGATCGAGACCAGTGCCTCGACCTCGCCCGGCTCGAGCGCGCGGCGCCACGCGAGACGACCGAAGCGCACGATGAACGCGCGCAGGCAGGGCTCGCCCTCGCTCGCGACGTCGCACCCGAAGAACGCGGTGCGGCGTGCGGGATCGGCGAGCATCTGCGTCGCGAGCGCGTTCGCCGAGGACTCGTACTGCTCGACCTCGAGCGGCGGGATCGTGAGCTCCGACGCGCCGACGGTGCTGAAGCCGTGCAGCAGCGTGTCGTTCGGGAGATCGCCCGGGACGGTGGTGCCCGCCGGGAAGAGATCGCGGATCGTCTGCTCGTACTCGGCGCGCGTCAGGCGATGCAGCATCGCGGGCGCGGGCGTGAGCACGGTTGGATTCGGCGTGTCGGGTCGCGAGGTGCCGCGCGGTCCGCTCGGGCCGTCGAAGAGGTTGCCCTCGCACCCCGCGAGCGCGCAGCCCAGCGCGAGCGTCCAGGATGCGATCGTACGGGCGCGCCGTGGTGGCGCGACGTTGCGGCGTCCCGCGTGCTGGCTCGAACGAACGGCCATCCTCGACCCTCCGCGATGCGCAGAGCGCGCGCCGCTCCGCGTGCGAGAGCAGTGGACGTGCCATGTCGCGCGCCCCGGAAAACACGCGTGTAGGTGCATCGCGCTGGGGTCAGCCGACCCGCTCCGCGGAGCATTTCGGGCTCCAGCGACCTCGACCTGCTCGCGCATCGAGCTTGCTGCACGAGCCTCCATGCAGGCCGACATGCGCAACCTCGTCGAGTGCTACCAGAGGAGCTGCGAGCGCTTCGCCGATCGCCCGGTGCTCGGCACGAAGGGCGCGTCGACGTGGATCTGGACGACCTACGGCGAGCTCGGATCGGAGATCGACTCGGTGCGCGGCGGGCTCGCGTCGCTCGGCATCGGGAAGGGCGACGTGGTCGCGATCATCTCGGGGAATCGCGTCGAATGGGCCGTCGCCTGCTACGCGACGTACGGCCTCGAGGCGACGTTCGTCCCGATGTACGAGGCGCAGCGTGTCGACGAGTGGAAGCACATCCTCGGCGACTGCGAAGCGAAGCTGGTGATCGCGTCCACGCGCGAGATCTTCGATCGGCTGCTCGCGATGCAGCCCGAGCTGCCGGCGCTGCAGTACGTGATCGGGATCGATCTGCCCGAGGACGATCCGCGGTCCTTCGCCACGCTCGCACGCGAGGGAGTGGCGTCGCCGGTGCCCGCGCGCTCGCCCGACCCGAGCGTCACGGCCGGTCTGATCTACACGTCGGGCACCACCGGCAAGCCCAAGGGCGTGATCCTGAGCCACGGCAACCTCGCGTCGAACGTCGTCGCGATGAGCCGTGTGTTCCCGCTCGAGCCGACCGATCGCACGCTCTCGTTCCTGCCTTGGGCGCACTCGTTCGGACAGGTCGCCGAGCTGCACCTCGCGGTGAGCATCGGCGCGTCGCTCGCGCTGAACGACGCGCTGCCGCGCCTGCTCGAGAACCTGAGCGAGGTGCGCCCGACGCTGCTCGTCGCGGTGCCGCGGATCTTCAACCGCATCTACGAGTCGGTGAACGAGCAGATCCGGCGTCGGCCCGCGCCGATCCGCCGGCTCTTCGACGACGGCGTGCGCAGCGCGAAGCGACGCACGCACGGCGAGCGCTTGAGCCTCCTCGAGCGCGCGGAGCTCGCGATCGACGACAAGCTGATCTTCGCGAAGATCCGCGAGCGCTTCGGAGGTCGGCTCCGCTGCGTGATCAGCGCGAGCGCGGCGCTGAGCCCGGAGGTCGCGGAGTTCGTCGATGCGATCGGGCTGCCCGTCTACGAGGGCTACGGCCTGACCGAGACCAGCCCCGCGGTGACGGTGAACACGCCGGCGCACCGGAAGATCGGCAGCGTGGGAAAGCCGCTGCCCGGCGTGCGCGTGGTGATCGACGAGTCGAAGGGCGACGTGCCGGGGCAGGGCGAGGTGGTCGTGTACGGACCGAACGTCATGCGCGGCTATCACCGTCGTCCCGAGGAGACCGCGAGCGTGCTCACCGCCGATGGCGGCCTGCGCACCGGCGATCTCGGGCGTTTCGACGAGGACGGCTACCTGTTCATCACCGGCCGCATCAAGGAGCAGTTCAAGCTCGAGAACGGCAAGTACGTGATGCCCGCGCCGCTCGAGGAGAAGATCAAGCTCTCGCCCTACGTGGCGAACGTGCTGATCCACGGCTCGAACCGTCCGTACGTCGTCGCGGTGGTCGCGCCCGACGTCGACGCGGTGCGCCGGTGGGCGCAGGAGCGTGGCGTCGCGCTCGGCGATCTCACGAGCGATCCGCGGGTGCGCGAGCTGATGCTCCGCGAGGTCGACGCACGCAGCGCGGGCTTCGCAGGGTTCGAGGTGCCGAAGAAGGTGCTCGTCGTCGGCGAGGACTTCACGACCGACAACGACCTCCTCACGCCGACGCTGAAGCTGAAGCGGCGCAACGCCGAGGTGCGCTTCGCGCGCGGGCTCGATCAGCTCTATCGCGAGCCGCTCACGACCCCCGAGCCGGTCGTCGCGCCGTAGCACGACCTGGCACGGATCGAGATCGTCGGTCGCATCGCGATCCTCGGAAATCGCGCGAAACACGCGATGGAACGCGAGCTGCTCCGTCGCGCGCCATGACGCTTCGATGCCTCTCGTGGGTGACGGCGATCGCGGTGCTGCTCGTGGCTCCCGTCGCGTCCGCGCAGACGAGCGAGGTGCTCGCGCTCCCATCGCCGAGCACGCATCCCGACGAGGGCCTGATGATCGCCGGAGGCACGGTGTTCCTCCTCGGCGTGACCGTCGGTGTCGCGGTGCTGATGCCGATCGAGCTCGCGGGCTGCGTCGAGCCGAGCGATGCGGGCTCGCTCCCGCCCGACCACTGGGGCGCGACGTGCAGCCAGGCGCCGCTCTCGGCGATCCCGTTCGCGCACTTGATGGGCGGTGGCATCGCCTCGATCGTCGCAGGGCCGATCCTGCTGGTGGCCGAGATCGTCGGCCTCTTCACGTTCATCGGCGGCGCTGCGCACCACCATCCGGACGAAGCACCGCAGGCCGGCGACGTGCGGCTCTCCGGCGTCGCCGGCGCCGACGCCGGCCTCTCGGTCACGATCGACTTCTAGAAGAGGCCGATCGAGAAGTGCAGCGAGCCGAAGGGCTCGCCGAGATCTTCGCGTCGATCGAGGTTGAACCCGTAGTCGAGCGCGATCGGGCCGACCGGCGTCGCGATGCGCAGGCCGAGCCCCGCGCTCCATCGCACCGCGAGCTCGTCGACGTTCGACACCACTGCCCACACGTTGCCGACGTCGAGGAACACGCCGCCCTGGAGCGCGTCGACGATCGGGAAGCGCAGCTCCGAGCGGAACAGATAGAAGAGGTCGCCGGTGCGCGTGATGTCGACCGGATCGATCCCGCTCTCGCGCACGAGGCGCGCCTGGTCCTCGGGGATCACCTGGTCCTGCAGGAAGCCGCGCAGCGTGTCGACGCCGCCCATGTAGAACGCGCGGTTCGGGTACGTCTGCGAGCCGGTCTCGAGGTGCGCGACGATGCCGCCGCGCGCCTGCAGCGCGAGCACCCAGCCCTCGGTGATCGGCACGTAGCCCGAGAGCCCGAGCGTGAGCTTCAGGAAGTTCGAGAAGAACGGCGGCTGCGGCGGCAGGCCTTCCTGCGGCGGAAGCTGCTCGCTCGCGATGCTGTGCACGAGCTCCATGCCGCCCGCCGCGAAGATGCCGCGCGTCGGCGTGAACGGGTTGTCGCGCAGATCGAGCGAGCCCGTGAGGCGCGTGCTGCCGATCGCGGTGTTGCCCTGGGGGACGCGCAGCAGGCGCTGCGCGCGCACGTCGCCGCGCTCGATCGCGTCCTCGAGCAGCTCCTGCAGCGAGCGCTGATCGAAGAGCTGGATCCCGTTGTGCTCGATCTCGCCGGAGAGCGTGAGCGCGAAGACGCGCTCGGGGACCCACGTGAACGAGAGCGTGATGCCGTTCTTGTCGTATCCGAAGTCGCGCTCGTTGTCGCGGATGTGTGCGAGGTCGAGCGCGCCGCGCACGTTGGGCAGCCCCGGGATCCACGGCACGCCGATGCCGACCGTGATGCGGCGCTCGAGGCGGTTGAGCGCGCTGAGCTGCGTGATCGACTCCTCGAGCTCTTGGTCCTGGAAGAAGAGCTGGTACGCGAGCTGGATGCGCAGCGTGAGCGTGAGCGCGAGGCCGAGCAGGTTGCGGTACTGGTACTCGAAGGTGCCGCGCGCGCCCTCGCCGGTGGCGAACCCCGCGCTGAGCCCGACGACCTGGGGATCGCGCTCGCTCACCGTGACGATCACTGGCTTCACGCGCTCTGCGAGATCGGGATCCGCGGGCGCGACGTTCACGCTCGCGAACACGCCGAGCGTGCGCAGCCGCTCCTCGCTCTCGCGCGCCTGCGAAGGACGATAGAGATCGCCGCTGCGCAGCGCGACCACGTCGCGGACGAGGCCGAGATCGGTGGACGTCGCGCCCTCGATGCGGATCTCGCCGACGTGCACCGGGAAGCGCTCGACGATCTCGAACACGATCTCGGCGCGCTCTCCGTCGGGCGAGAAGCGCACCTGGGGATCGACGCGCGCGAAGAGGTGACCGCGCTCCGCATAGAGGTCGCGCACACGGCGTCTCGCCTGCTCGAGCGGCAGGTATCCGAACGCATCGCCGCGGGCGATCTGCGCGGCATCGAGCAGCTCGCGCGTCCCCGCGATCTCGTTGCCGTGCACCCGCACGTCGTAGACGAGCGTGCGTGGTCCTTCGAACACCGGCACCACGACGACCGCGCGATCGTCCTCGAGCTCGCGCAGCTCGGGCGTGCCCACGCGCGCCGCGAGGAAGCCCGCGGCCTGATAGAGCTCCTGGATGTGCGACGCCGCCTCGGCGTAGGTCGGCTCGAACCAGATGCGCGCCGGCACGACCTCGACGTCGGCGGGCACCTGGCGTCGCGCGCGGGTGCGCTGACCGCTGAGCCCGATGCGATCGACGACCTCGGAGTCGACCGGCCAGAAGAGCTCGGGCGAGGGCAGATCCTCCTCGAGGTAGCTGTCGATCTGATCGCGCAGGAAGTCCGTCTCGAAGTGCGACGCGCCGGGGAACGAGACGCCGATCACCTGCAGCTGCGTGCCCGGCGTGACCTCGATCGAGAGCAGCGCGGCGCGGCGCTGATCGATGCGCTGGGGATCGCGGGTGCGCCGGATCTCGACGCTCGCGCGGTGGAAGCCGTGCCGACGGTAGACCTCCACGATGCGCTCGCGCACCGCGCTGATCACCGGCGGTCCGAGGGGCTCGTCGGCGAGGTGCAGCACCTCGTTGACGGTGTCCTCGTCGACCGGCGCGTGGCCGTGCAGCTCGACGCGGTAGTGACGACCGAGCTCCAGCGGCACGTGGATCACGACGCCGCGCTCGGCGGGCTGCAGCGCGGGCTCGCCGAGCCGCGCCTCGAGCCAGCCGTGCTCGCGCAGGCGCGTCTCGACGCGGCGCACGCCTTCGTCGAGACGACGTCGATCGAGCACGTCTCCGTCGTGCAGCCCGAGCTCGTCCCACGCGTGCTCGGTCTCCGGCGCGTCCTCCGCGCCGTCCCACACCACGCCGCGCACGCGCATCGGCTCGTTCTCGACGACCTCGGCGAGCAGCACCTTGCGCGCGGGATCGTCGGTGTCGCGCAGGCGAAGGCTCACGTCGGCGCGCACGAAGCCACGCGACGCGTAGAGCTCCTGCGCCGCTTCCGCCATCGCGGGCAGCTCGCCCGGCTCGAGCTCGCCGCCCTCGCGCACCCGCAGCGACGCGCGCAGCTCGTCGTCGTCGATCGCCGAGTTCCCGCGCAGCTCGATGCGCGTGATCACGATGCGCGGCGTGAGCCGCACCGAGAGCGCCACGCCCCCGTCGGTGATCGCCGCGTCGATCTGCACGTCGGCCCAGCGCCCCGACGCGAGCAGGTGCGCGATCGCGTCGCGCACGCGCCGTCGATCGAGCCGCTCCCCGCGCACGAGGCCCGCGTCCGCGAGCTCGCTCTCGGTCGCGCCGCCTTCGATCGTGAGCTCCGCGATCGGCCGCCCCGCGAGCTCCGAAGGCACGTCGGCGCGCGCCGGTGCGACGAGCACCGCGACCAGCAGCAGCCACGCGAGGAGCGCCGAACGAACGATCACCACCACGACGTCGTACCGCGCTCAGTTCTCGGAGGGGTCTTGGAAGACCCCTCCCCCCGACCGGCGAAGCCGGATCGGGGCCCCCCACCCCGAACGCTGCGCGCGGGGCCCCACCCCCACTTGCTCGCGTTCGCGCAGGTTCCGATCCATCGACAGCCTCTCACTCGAATTCCAGACGCCATCGGAGGTCGCACCCGACGTTTCCGAACGACGTCGCGCTGCCCTGCGTGAAGTTGTCGTAGCTGCACTGGACGCCGGTGGTGTCGTCGAGCTGCACGTCGACGAGCGCGCGGAAGTCGCGCGCATCGCCCGCGCCCACGCCCGTCGTCGCGCTGAGGCGCACCCGATCGGCGATGCGCTTGCCCACCGAGATCTGGGGCTCGGTGCGCCCGCTCCGGAGCGAGTACCCGCTCGAGATCCGGAAGTCGTCGATCAGCGGCACCGCGCGCCGCACCTCACGATCCACGCCGGTGATCTGCGTGAGCGCCTCGAGCGCCGCGGTGCTCGTCACGTCGCCGGTCTGCAGCTGCTCGAACTCGCCGCGCGTCATGCCGACCGCGAGCAGCATGAGGATGTCCTCCTGCGGCAGATCGGGATCGCTGCTGGTCTGGATCTCGAACGAGCCCATCGAGCCCCGCGCGTCGAGCAGGATGCGCCACCGCGCCGCCGCGAGATCGCCGCTGCGCCGCACCTCGGTCACCGCGCCGAGCGTGAACGTGGGATCGATGCGGGTGTCGTCGTCGAACGAGAGCGAGCCGTTCCGCACGTCGAAGATCGCGTTGCGGAAGAAGATGCGCCCGCGCGTGAACTGCATGCTCCCGAGCACGCCGTAGCGCTGATCGGTGCCGACGATCCGGAACGCGCGCTGGGTGTCGTCGATCACCAGCTCGGCCTCGACGAGGTTGTTGCGCACCACGAACGGCTGCTCGTCGACGATGCGCAGATCGAGCGCGACGCGATCGGCGTCGGGATCGTAGCGCTGCACCTCCGCGCGCTGCGTGCGCGAGAGCTCGCCGAGCGTGGTGCCGAGATCGATGTTGCGCGTGAACGCGAGGCGCCCGACGCGCAGCTCGCCGCGCGCCGTCGGGAGGCGCTCGCCGCGCGTCCAGCCGACCTCGACGTCCGCCGCGAGCGCGAGATCCATCCCGTCTGCCGGCGCGAGCTCGAGCCCCTCGCCGTGCACCCGCACGTTCCAGCGAGAGAGCCGGCCGTCCGCGAGCTGCGCCTCGCCGTTGCCGCGGATCGTCCCGCCCGCGAGGTGCGCGCGCAGCTCGTCGATCTGGATGCTGCGCGCGCTGAACGTCACGTGCGCGTCGAGCCCCTCGACCGGCGTGGGCAGCGCCGCCGCGCGCAGCGAGCCGCCCTCGAGCCGCGCGTCACCGTAGATCTCGGGATCCGAGATCGGCCCGCTGATCGCGAGGCGCGCGACGATGTCTCCGTCGGCCTCGGTGACCGCGGGCGTGATGCGCGCGAGCAGCCCGAGATCGACGCGCGCGTCCATCTGCAGCGCGAGCCCTCCGTCGTCGCCGGGGACCGGCAGCGCGTACTGACCGCGCACCCGGATGCGCGAGTCGGGCCCGACGAGCCGCGCGCGATCGACGCTCGCCACGCCGTTCTTCAGCGAGAAGAGCAGGGGCCCGCGGTTCGTGAACGCGACGTCGCCGCGGGCGAGCTCGAGATCGCTCACCTCGAGGCGCCCGGCGAGCGTCGAGAGATCGCGCAGCCCGCCGTCCTCGAGCACCAGCTCCGCGCTCACCTTCCCGCGCGACGCCGGCGCGCCGGGCGAGGGCACCGGCATGAACGCGGCGAGCTCGAGCCCGTCGAGCGCGATGCGACCGCGCAGCGGGTACTGCTGGGTCCGGCCCACCGCGAGATCGACCGTCATGCGTCCGTCGAGCGCGGTCCCGCAGATCACGAACGCGCTCGCGCGCGAGAGCCGCGGCTGGAGCCCGTCGACCGTGCGGAGCGGCGGATCGTTCGGCCAGTTCGCGCGCGCCAGGCCCATGCGCGCGAGCGGGCAGTCCTCGTGCTCCGGCGGCTGTCCTTCCCACGCGAGCGCGTCCTGGATCCACGCGTCGTCCTGATGGGTCTGGCGCACGTACGCGCGCGCATCGCCGATCGCGCGCCCCGCGTACACGACGTTGGTCAGCCCCACGTCGAGATCGATGCGCATCGCGTCGGGCGTGCCGCCCACCTGCGCGGTCGCGGTCGCGATCCCGTCGAGCCCCGGGAACCGATCGCCGATGCCCTCGAGCTCGCGCAGCGCGAGCGCATCGGCGGCCGCGGTCATGCGCAGGGCGCCGCCGACGGCCATCGTGCCCTGCAGCGAGACAGTGCCCTCGCCCTTGTGGAGGCTCGCGTGATCGATCAGCAGCTCGGCGCCGCTGATCCCGCGTGACCAGTCGAGCCACCGGAAGCGTCCCTCGAGCGCGCCCCTCTCGAACTGATAGTCGTCGACCGACATGTCCGAGAGCGCGAGGCGCATCCCGACGTCGAGCGTCCCGCTCGGCGAGTCGCCGGGATAGCCGTTCGTGTAGTCGATCTCCGCTTCGCCGTGCGCGACGCCCTGGTACGGCGTGAAGCGCTCGTCCGCTTCGAACCCGAACACGTGATAGAAGTCCGCGAGCTCCATCCGCTCGAGCGCGAGCCGCCCCGACATGCGGAACGCGTTGCGGTGGAAGTCGAGATAGACGTCGTTCGCCGCGTAGCGGCTGTCGTCCTTCACCGCGACGATGTGCGGGAACGTGACGCCCATGCCGTCGGAGTCGAGCACCGCGTCGCTGTCGACGTCGCCGAGGCGGAACGAGTCGAACACGAAGTCCTGGATGCGCACGTGCCCGGTCACGCGCGGCGCCTGGTAGAAGCCGTCGATCTCGCAGGTCGCGGTGCCGATGCCGGCGAGCTGGAAGCGCGTGAGCGGCGAGACGTCGCGCAGGTCCGCGGGATCGGCCCGCGCGCTCACGCGGAGCTCGTTGCGGAAGCCGAGCAGCACGTCGGCGTAGAGCCGGCTGTGCGGGAGATCGGCGACGAGATCGGTGAACCGGATCGCGTCGTTGCGGATCGACCACTCACCGCGGAAGTGCCCGCGCGGGATGGCGATCACCGTGCGCAGCGGGCGCTCGTGGTACGCGTTCGCGCTGACCGTGAAGTCGTGGGTGCGCAGATCGACGGGCCCCGAGAGATCGAGGTCGCGCAGCGATCCGCGCAGCACCATCGAGCCCTCGAAGATCCACTCGACGATCGAATTCTGCGACACCGAGAGCTGATCCATCAGGTGCGCGAACGAGAACGCGTGGAGCTCCGCGGTCACGTCGAGCGGCAGCTCCTCGGTGAGGCCCAGCGTGCCGCCGAGCGTGAGCGTCCCGCCGCCTCCGACGACCTGCACCTCGCCGCTCGTGATGCGCACTTCGCGAGGCGTCGCCTCGAACTCGATCTGCGCGACGTCGCCGATGCCGAACTCGGTGATGCGCCCGTGATCGAGCCGCACGCTGCCGGTCGCGCGCTGTCCGTGCGCGCCGTCGTGCGAGAGACGCGCGCGGATCGCGGCGTGGCCCCACATCGCGGGGAGCGTGATCGGCAGGCCGAGCGTCGCGAGGTGCTCGAGCTCGTAGTCGACCGCGATCTGGCCCACGTAGCCGCGCGCGCCCTCGGTGCGCGGATCGGGCGGCGGGAGCGGCACGTAGCCCTCGCCGATCTCCGCGTGCAGCGGGCCGAGCGCGAGCGCGAGCTGCTGCACACGCAGCGCGTCGGACGCGATCTCGACGTGACCCTCGAGCCGCTCGAGCGCGTGCTCCGTGCCCTCGCGCGTGATCGATCCCGTGCCCTCGACGACGGTCACGTCGATCACGCCGCCGCGCTCACCGCGCACCGTGATCTCGTCGACGTGCAGCGCGCCGCTCGCGATGGGATCCGCGTCGACCGTGAGCGACGCCTCGCGGATCACCAGCTCGCCGAAGGGCAGGGTCATCTCGCCGCCGCCACCCCCGCCCTCGATGCGCGGCAGGTTGCGGAGCTGTCCGTCGCGGATGACGAGGTGCACGCTCGCGCCGTCGAGCTCGATCGCGTCGAGGTCGACCTGCCCGCGCAGCAGCGCACCCACCGAGGGCCGCACCGCGATGCGCGACGCGTCGGCCACGCGCCCGTACACCGGGTCCGCGAGCGAGACGTCGCGCGCGACGATCGCGAAGGGCGAGAGCTGGAGCTGCACCGGCCCCAGCGACGCGCTCATCCCGAGCTCCTGGCGGATCGTGTCGATCAGCAGGGCGCGGAGCCGCGTGTGCGCTTCGGACGAGCGAATCGTGAGCGCGGCCGAGACCGGGATCCCGATCGCGAAGACCGCGAGGACCACCGCCCACTTGCGCCACCGGCGAAACGCGATCCCACGGCCCACGCGATTGATCCCGGAAGGACCGTCGAGGCTAGCACGAGGTCCTCTCGTGGCGCGCGTAACCGGCACGAGATGTGCGACGCGTGCGCGCGCCTCTCTCTTCACCCGCGATGTGCGCGACGGCTCGCGGGAGCGTGCGCGAGGGACTACACACCGTGCGATGGACCCGAACGCGCTGCTCGCCGGCCGCACGCGCGAGACGAAGATCCGACGCGACGCCCGCGGCCGATGGTTCGACGGAGCGGACCCGATCGATCACGTGCTCCTGACGCAGGCGTTCGACGCGTGGATCGACCGCGCCGACGACGGTCGCTACTGCCTCAAGAACGACATCAACTGGGCGTACGTCACGATCGAGGGCGCGCCGATCTTCGTGCGCACGATCGAGCGCGAGGGCGACGTCGTGTGGCTGCAGCTCTCCGACGGGCGTCGCGAGCCGCTCGATCCCTCGACGCTGCGCGAGGATCGCGAGGGCGCGCTCCACGCGCAGGTGCGCGGCGGCACGCTCGCCGCGCGCTTCGACGTGCACGCGGCGATGCAGCTCGAGCCGCTGATCGCCGAGGACGAGCGCGGCGCGCACCTCGTGATCGCCGAGCGCGTGGTGCGGCCGCCGGTGGTCGACGACCCGATCGCCTGGCCGCTCTGAGGGCGGGCTAGAGGAAGCTCTCGATCGCGTCGACCGCGATCGCGCTCGACCACTCGCGCGGTCCGTCCACCCGCAGTCGGATCACGCCGTCGCGATCGATCACCCAGGTCTCGGGGTAGAGCCGCGTCCCGAAGCGATCGCGCACGATCGCCTTGTCGGGGTCGAGCAGCACGGTGAGCGGCGAGGTCGGCGCGACGACGGTCGAGACCTGATCCCAGGTGCGATCGGTCGAGATGGTCACGAGCTCGACGTCGTCGCGCTCACCCACGATGCGCGCGAGCTCCTCGAGCGTCGGCATCTCCTCGACGCACGGCTGGCAGGTGATCGTCCAGAAGTTCAGGACGACGACCTTCCCGCGATGATCGGAGAGGCGCCACGCGCGCCCTTCGCGATCCTGCAGCGTGAAGTCGGGCGCGAGGCGATCGTTGCCGAGGTAGTGCTGATCGGTCTGCTCGCCGCGGGCCAGCGCCTCGAAGGCGTCGCTCCCGAGGATCGCGCGGAGCGGCGCTTCCCTGCGACGCACCTCTCCATCGGCGAGAGCGCTCGCGAACATGAACGCGAGCGGGGCTCCGACGAGGAGCACGGCGAGGCCGGCGAGGATCTCTGCGCGCCGCATGGGCAGCCGGACTGTGCGGTTTCCGGCGAGCAGGGGCAAGCCCGCTCTAATCGCTGACGAGCGGGCCGAAGAGGAACCACCCGCAGACGCCGACGACCAGGTCGTAGGCCCCGAGGATCCGCATCCACGCCAGCGTCTCCTCGAGCGGCTCGCCCGCGAGGATCCCGCGCGTCGCCACCACGCCCGCGAGCAGCGCCGGCGTCACCAGCGGGAACAGCACCACGCTCAGCATCAGATCGCGCGAGCGCGTCCGCACCGTCATCGCGCCGAAGAGCGTGCCCGTCAGCACGAACCCGAGCGATCCGAGCAGCAGCGTCGGGATCATCAGCGGCAGCGCGGGCACCAGATCGAGATGGAAGAGCACCGCGACCAGCGGCACCAGCATCAGCTCGATCGCGACGATGAACGCGAGGGTCCCCACCGCCTTGCCCGCGAAGATCGCGGGCCGCGGGATCGGCGCGAGGAGCAGCCCGCGCATCGCGTCGTTCTCGCGCTCGCGCCCCCAGGTGCGACCGATCGCGAGCACACCCGCGAACGCGATCGCGATCCACAGCACGCCCGGCGCGATGCGCCGCGCGATCACGTCGTCCACGTAGAACGAGAGCGACGTGAGCACGACGGTGAGCACCGCGAAGAGCCCGGTGCTCACCGTGATCTCGCGGGTGCGCAGCTCGATCCGCAGGTCCTTCCAGGCGAGCAGCGCCGCCGCGCGCAAGACGCTCACGCGCTCGCTCCTTCGCGCGCGACGAAGGGCTCGTCCTGCTCCACACGGCCGCGCGACAGCCGCACCCGCCGGTCGCCGATCGCCTCCGCGAGCGGTACGTCGTGCGTGACCAGCACGACGATCGCGCCGCGCGCGCGCTCGGCGCGGACCGCCGCGATCAGTCGATCGACCGACGCGGGATCGAGCCCGGTCGAGGGCTCGTCGAGCAGCAGCAGTCGAGGCTCGTGGACGAGCGCGCGCGCGAGCGCGATGCGCTGGAGCTGACCGCGCGAGTAGGTGCGCGTCGGTCGCTCTCCGAAGGGCCCGATCTCGAAGCGCTCGCGCAGCGCGGCGATGCGCCGATCGGCATCGCGCACGTCGTGCAGCTTCGCCGCGAGCGCGAGGCTCTCCGCGCCGGTGAGATCGGGATAGACCATCGCCGCATGCGCGAGCACGCCGATGGTCGCGCGCAGCACCTCGGCGCTCGCGAGCGCGTCGTGCGACCCGAAGCGCACGGTGCCGCGGGTCGGCCGCACTAGCAGCGAGAGGATGCCGAGCAGCGTGGTCTTGCCCGACCCGTTCGGCCCCTCGATGACGGTCACCGATCCGGCGCGCAGCGCGACGTCCACACCCGCCAGCGCGCGGGTCGGCCCGAAGGTCTTCACCAGCCCGCGCGCGTCCACGCGCTCGAAGTCGATCGCCACGCGGGCCGGAGCTTAGCAGCCCGCGGATCGAAGCCGTGACGAACGAGCAAGCCCGGCTGGGGCCCCGCGCGCAGCGTTCGGGGTAGGGGGACCCGATCCGGCTCCGCCGGTCGGGGGGAGGGGTCTTCCAAGACCCTTCCCGCGAGCTACAGCAATGCCGTCGCGATCCTTGCGAACGCGGGCGCAGCGACGGTCCCGCCGGTGTAGCCCTCGTCGACCGTGTCGACGCCCACGACGATCACGAAGCGCGGCGCCTCGAGCGGCGCGACCCCGGCGAACGCCGCGTACGACGCACCATCGTCGAGCCTCGCCGTCCCGGTCTTGCCCGCCACGCGATGCCCGGCGACGAGCGCGCCGTGTCCGGTGCCGTCCTCGCGCACGATCGACGCCTCGAGCAGCGCGACCATCGTCGCCGACGTCGCCTCGCTCAGCACGCGCTCGCCGGGGGACGGCGCTTCGCCCTCGCGCCACGGCGCGTGGTACGTGCCTCCGTTCACGATCGCCGCGAACGCTGCCGCGACCTCGAGCGGCGTCGGCGCGAGGCCCGCTCCGATCGCGACGGGGATCGTCTCTTCCACGTCGGCGCGAGCCGCCTCGGGCACCCGATGATCGAGGTGCAGCCGCGCCATCCCCTCGAGCCAGGCCTCGCGTCCCACGCGCTCGAGCACGCGCGCAGTGCCGATGTTCGACGAGAACGCGACCACGTCCTCGAGCGACATCACGCCGTGCGGCGATGCGTCGCGCATGCGCAGCGCCCCGAACGTCGCGGCGCCCTCGCCGCCGTCGAACGCGTCCTCGGTGGTGATCGCCCCGCGATCGAGCGCGATCGCGATGGTGAACGTCTTGCCCACCGAGCCGTGCGGCACGGCATCGCGCTCGGGGATCGCGGGATCGACCGACTCGCCGCGCCGTCCGTTCATCGCGATCACCCGTCCGGTCGCGGGATCGAGGACGACGATCGACATCGCGCGGGTCGTGGGCTCCGCGAACGCGCGCGCGAGCTCGAGGTCGATCACCTCGCGCGCTCGCGCGTCGAGCGACGTGCCGGGCGCTGGCGTCGTCGCGGTCGTGTCGGTGGGGGCCGGAGCTGCGTGCGCGCACGAGGAGAGCGCGACGAGGAGCATTGCGTATCGAGTCATGAGGCGCGCGCGCAGAACAATGCTCGTGCCGGCGCGCCGGCACCCGCATCTTCGCGTCCTCTCGTGCAGAGCCGCGTCCCCTCGGCAACGCGTGCGCGTCGCGCGGGACACGCCGCGATCAGAAGAGGTCGGTCACGATCGCGTCGAGCGCGAGCCACGACGTGTGGGGCACCCGCATCCGCGCGCCCTCGATCACCAGCTCGCCGCGCGCCACGCGCCGCTCGAGCGCCCGCTCGCGCCCGACCCGCGCATCGACTCCGGTGCGCGCGCGCAGCGCGTCGAGGTCCACACCTTCGCGCGTCCGCAGCCCGAGCATCAGCGCCTCGCGCACCCGATCGTCGGCGCTCAGCGTCTCTTCCCACGACTCCACGCGCGCGAGCTCGCCGCTGCCCTCGAGGTACTTCGCCGGCAGCGCCTCGTCGCGCCAGCGCCGCCCTCCACCGCGTCCGTCGCCGAGACATCCCACCGCGCCCGCGCCGAGCCCGACGTAGTCACCGCCGCGCCAGTAGTGCAGGTTGTGGCGCGCCTCCTGGCCCGGCCGCGCGTAGTTCGACACCTCGTAGTGCTCGAGCCCGCGCGACGCGAACATCGACTCCGCCGCGAGGAACGTCTCCGCGTAGTCGTCGTCGGGCGCGACCGGCAGGCGTCCCTTCTTGTGCAGCTCGCCGAACTGCGTGCCCGGCTCGATCGTCAGCGCGTACGCCGACACGTGATCGACGCCGGTCTCGAGCACGCGATCGAGCTCTGCCTCGAAGTCGTGCGCCTTCTGTCCGGGCATCCCGAACATCAGATCCGCGCTCACCCGCGTGATCTCGCGACGCGCCTCGCGCACCGCGGTGAGCGCCATCGGCGCGTCGTGCAGGCGTCCGAGGAACTTCAGCCGCGACTCGTCGAGCGACTGCACGCCGATCGAGATCCGGTTCACCCCCGCCTCGCGCAGCGACGCGGCGCGCGCCTGATCGAGCGAGGTCGGATTGCACTCGACCGTCACCTCGAGGTCCGCCTCGCGCGCGCCGAACGCGCCGTGGATCCCGGCGAGCACGCGCCCGAGCGCGCGCGGATCCCAGAGCGACGGAGTCCCGCCGCCCACGAAGATCGACACCAGCGTGCGCCCCTCGAGCTGCCCGCGACGCGCCTCGAGCTCGCGCAGCACCGCGTCCGCGTAGGCCTCGTGCGGCACGTCGTCGCGTGCGGTGCCGTACGAGTTGAAGTCGCAGTACGGGCACTTCTTGAGGCACCACGGGAAGTGCACGTAGACGCTGGTCGCGGTCATCGAGGGCCGCGGATCGTGGGGCTCGGCCCGCGCAAGTCAACGTGGACGCAGCAACCGGCCGTCCACGACCACGTTCACGTCGCCGACCACGTTCACGCCGACGAGGTCGACGTGGTCGTGAACGTGAACGGCGACGTGGTCGTGATCGGCCTTCTTCTCCGGTCAGGCCTGCTTGATCAGCGACACCTCGATCACGATCGAGATCTCGTCACCGACCAGCACACCGCCCGCCTCGAGCGCCGAGTTCCACGTCATCCCGAACTCCGAGCGACGCACCTTCGCGCGCGCCGACGCACCGATGCGGCGGTTGCCCCAGGGATCCGTGTGCTCCGCCGTCACGTCGTCGACGGTCAGCGTCACCTCGCGCGTCGTGCCGCGGATCGTCAGGTCACCGACGACCTCGTAGCCGTCGCCCGCGCGGCGCACGCGCTTCGACTCGAAGGTCATGCTCGGGTGCTTCTCCGCGTCGAAGAAGTCCGCGCTGCGCAGGTGCCCGTCGCGCTTCTCCTCGCGCGTGTTGATCGACGCCACGTCGATCGTCGCGCTCACCTTCGACGCCTCGGGCTTCGAGGGATCGAAGACCACCTCGCCGGAGACCTTCTGGAACTCGCCGCGCACGTTCGTGATCATCATGTGGCGCACGCTGAAGCCGACGCTCGAGTGCGAGGCGTCGAGGGTCCAGCGGCTGGGCTGCGAGGCGGTCTGGGGGGCTGCGGTCGTCATGGCTCGTCCTTCTTTCCTTCGTCTTTCGTCGACGACACCAACATGGACCGTTGCTCCAGCACGCACTAGAGTCGTTCTCGCGAACGCATCGTTCGCCGGATTCGAACAATGGATCTCCACCGCGTCGCCATCTTCGTGAAGGTCGTCGACGAGCGCGGCTTCACCGCCGCCGCGCGTGCGCTCGATCTCCCGAAGTCCTCGGTGAGCCGCGCGGTCGCGCTCCTCGAGCAGGAGCTCGGCGCGCGCCTGCTCCGCCGCTCCACCCGCACCGTCGCGCTCACCGAGGCCGGCGCCGCGTTCTACGAGCGCGCCTCGCGCGGCCTCGCCGCCATCGCCGAGGCCCGCGAGGTCGTGGTCGATCTCGAGGCCACGCTGAGCGGTCCGATCCGCGTCACCACCGCGGTCGACGCCGGCGTGTGGCTGCTCGCGCCGATCATCGGTGCGTTCATCGCGCAGCACCCCGACGTGCTCGTCGACGTCGTGCTCACCGGGCGCGTCGTCGACCTGGTCGAGGAGGGCATCGACCTCGCGCTGCGCGCCGGTCCGATCCGCGACGACACCCTGGTCGCGCGCCGTCTCCCGGCCGTCGACTTCGCGCTCGTCGCGTCGCGCGCGTACCTCGATGCGCACGGCGCGCCGAAGCGCGTCGCCGACCTCGCGCGCCACCGCTGCGTGCTCTTCCGCGGCGTGCACGGCCGCGCGACGTGGACCCTCGAAGGCCCGCGCGGCGAGGAGAGCCTCGAGGTGCGCGGCGCGGTCAACGCCGACGACTTCACCTTCGCGCACCACGCGGTCGCTGCGGGCGCCGGCATCGGCCTGCTGCCTGCGTTCGTCGGCATCACCGGCGGCGACGTCGTGCGCGTCCTGCCGAAGCACAGCGCGCCCGGCGCGCCGTTCCACCTCGTCTACCCGAGCGCGCGTTACGTCCCGCGCCGCGTCGCGATGTTCCGCGACTTCCTGCTCGACACGATCGCGCGCACGACCTCACTCGCGACGGCGCGCCGGTGACCCGCGCGCCTTGACGACCCGGCCCCGCGGCGCGTAAACGGCGCCCGCGATGGCGCTCCAAGACCTCGTACGCTGGCTGATCCCTCGCGAGCAGCACTTCTTCGAGTTCCTCGAGCGGCAGGCCGCCGCCGCGCACAAGGGCGCACGCGCGCTCGGCGAATTCGCGAACGGCAAACGCATCGAGGACGTGCAGTCCGCCGTGCAGATCTGCGAGCACGAGGGCGACAAGGTCGTCCACGAGCTCGAGGAAGCGCTGGGCCGCACCTTCGTCACCCCGATCGATCGCGAGGACCTCCAGCACCTCTCGTCGGAGCTCGACGACGTGCTCGATCTCACGAACAGCGCCGCGCGCGCGTGCCTGCTCTTCGGCGTCTCGAAGCCCACCGAGCCGATGAAGAAGCTCATCGCGCTGCTCATCCAGTGCACCGAGATCCTCGAGGGCGCGCTGCCGCGGCTCGGCAAGCACGACTACGGCGCGCTGATGACCGCGAGCCGCGCGATCCGCCAGCTCGAGAAGGACGCCGATCGCATCTTCCGCCAGGAGCTCTCGCGCCTCTTCCACGACGAAGGCGTCGACGCGAAGGAGATCCTCCGCGAGAAGGAAGTGCTCGAGGATCTCGAGCACGCCGTCGATCGCTGCGAGCGCGTCGCGCACACGCTCGCGAACCTGGCCGTGAAGCATGGTTAGTCTGCTGATCGCGGTCGTCGTCGCGGCCGTCGTCTTCGACTACATCAACGGCTTCCACGACGCAGCGAACGCGATCGCGACGGTCGTCTCCACCGGCGTGCTGCCGCTGCGCACCGCCGTGATCATCGCCGCGATCTTCAACTTCGTCGGCGCGATCACCGGCACCGCGGTCGCCACCACGATCGCGACCGGGTTCGCCGATGCCCAGATCGTCGATCAGACGGTCGTGCTCTGCGCGCTGCTCGGCGCGTCGGCGTGGAACCTGATCACGTGGTGGTACGGCATCCCCTCGTCGAGCTCGCACGCGCTGATCGGCGGGCTCGCGGGCGCGGTGGTCGCGCACGCGGGCGTCGCCGCGTTCCACTGGGAGACGCTCGGCAAGAAGGTGCTCCTGCCGCTCGTCGTCTCGCCCACGCTGGGGTTCGTCGCGGCGTTCTTCCTGATGATCGCGCTGCTCTGGATCGTGCGCCGCGCGAGACCGGGCACGGTGCACCGCGCCTCGCGCCGGATGCAGCTCCTGAGCGCGTGCATGATGGCGTTCTCCCACGGCTCGAACGACGCGCAGAAGGCGATGGGCATCATCACGCTCGCGCTGGTCGCGTTCGCCGCGAACGGCGGCACCGGCGTGCCCGAGTGGATGATGCCGGTGGGCGACACTGCGGCGGACATGGAAGTGCCCCGCTGGGTGATCTACACGTGCGCGAGCGCGATCGCGCTCGGCACCGCCGCGGGTGGGCGCCGCATCATCAAGACGATGGGCACCAAGATCATCCGCATCTCGCCGCTCCAGGGCTTCGCGGCGGAGACCGCGGGCGCGGCGACGATCCTCGTCGCGAGCCACGCCGGCGTGCCGGTGTCGACCACCCACGTGATCAACGCGTGCATCATGGGCGTCGGCGCGAGCAACCGGATCAGCGCGGTGCGCTGGGGCGTCGCGACGAACATCGTGATCGCGTGGGTGCTCACGCTGCCGCTGAGCGCGGCGATCGCGTTCGTGCTCGAGCTCGTGATCTCGCCGCTGCTGTAGTTGGCGGGAGGGGTCTTGGAAGACCCCTCCCCCCGACCGGCAGAGCCGGATCGGGGCCCCCCCACCCCAAACGCTGCGCGCGGGGCCCCAGCCCCGCTTGCTCGTGCTCGGCGCGCGTGGGGATGTCCGAGCGACGCTCATCGCGCGGGGCCCCAGCCCCGCTTGCTCGTGCTCGGCGCGCCTGGGGCCTTCTGAGCGACGCTCATCGCGCGGGGCCCCAGCCCCGCTTGCTCGTGCTCGGCGCGCCTGGGGCCTTCTGAGCGACGCTCATCGCGGCGGCTGATCAGCTCTCCGAGGTACGGGTCCCGAACAGCTCGTCGAAGCGCGCGAACGCCTCGGCGACCTCGGGATCTCCGTCGGCCACGGCGCGCGCGATCTTGCGGGCCTTGAACAAGAGGCGCATCGCCTCGTCGCCGGCGCGCATGCGCTGATCGCGCAGCGGCGCGAGCTTCGCGAGCAGCTTCGTCTCGAGCGCGGTCTCCTTCGCGCGCGCCTGCGCCGCGCGGCGTCCGCTCGCCGCGAGCGCCGCGGGCGTGACCCCGGGCACCTTCACTTTCTTCGCGACCGCGCGCCAGCCGCTCTCGAACGTCTCGATCATCTCGTCGAGATCCTCGCCGGGCTTCAGCATCCGCGCCTTCTCGTCGCTCGAGAGACGCGCCGCGGCCTCGGACTTGCGCGCCGTGCGCTTCGAATTCGTCTTCTTCGCGCTCTTCTTCGTCGATTTCTTGGTCGCCATCGCCGTTTTCTGCCTCCCCGATTCGCGATTCTGCCCAGAAATCGCGCACATCGGCGATGTCCCCGGCTGAGGTACAGGATCGAGCCTCCACGACCCTCGCTCCGAGCCTCCGCGACCCTCGCCCCGAGCCTCCGCGACCCTCGCCCCGAGCCTCGCGGACCCTCGCCCCGAGCCTCGCGCTGGCTCACCCGCCGACCGCTCGACCCCACCGAGCCACGCGCGAGACCCGTGCTCGTGCACCTGCTCGGCCCGCGTGCTCGTCCACGTGCCACTGCGCGTGCTCGATCAGATGTGCGCCGATCGAACCTCGCGCCCACGATCTCGACCTCGATGCCGTGACCACCGAGCAGATCGTCGTCGTCGAGCCAGACCGCCGCGCGCGACACCCCCTGCTCGTGCTCGGCTCTTGTTGCGCTCTCACCCGGCGGGCACCCTGGATCTCATGCGCTGTCGTCTCGCTTGCTTCGCCGTCGCGCTCCTCACCGCCTGCAGCAGCAGTCAGCTCTCCGAGCCCGACGCGTCCACGTTCGACGCGGGCGTCGATGCCGCTTCCCTTGCCGTCGACGCGGGCAACGATGCGCCCACCGTCGACGCGAGCACACCCGTCGACACCGGCCCGCAGGGCGCCGACATCGGCGAGGCCTGCGCCGACGACGACGCGTGCCGCTACCCGGACGAGCTCGGTGACGAGCTCCCCGAGTGCCTCGGAGGCCCGACGCCGTTCAACAACGGCAACGCGTGGACGAACGGCTACTGCGTGACCCCGTGCGCGCTCCCGCCGGCGATCGTCGACGGTGCTGCGCTCGAGCAGAGCGACTGCCCCGACGGCGCGCTCTGCGTCCCGTTCCGCGACGAGTACGGCCTCTGCCTCCGCGGCTGCGAGTCCGACGACGACTGCCGCACCGAGGAGGGCTACTACTGCCGTCGCGCGTTCGGCGGCGGGATCAACGAGGACCCGTCCACGTCGAACGGGGTCTGCATGGCGTCGCACTGCCAGTCGCGCGGCTGCCCGGGAAGCGCGGTCTGCGCCTGCTGACGCCTCTCCCGTCCGCGTGCTCCGCACGCTCCCGTGCGGGCCCTGCGCCAGCGAGCACTCCAGCTGGACTGACGCGCGTCCACTCACAGCGCGCGGCGTGTCCCCTTGTCGCCGGGGCACCCCCCGAGCAACAACCCACCCATGCTCGACCTCCTCGCGCTCCGCGCGCCGGGCTCGCTGCCCGCGCTCCCTCCCGCCCCGCTCGGCTTCGGTCGTGTCCTCGGTCCGTTCGCGCTGGTCGCGGATCACGACCCCGAGCGCGGCTTCCACGGGGCGCGCATCGTGCGGCGCGAGGAGGCGACGACGGTCGCGTCGGCGGCGAGCGTGCAGTACGCGCTCTCGGTGTTCGAGGGGCTCAAGGCGCTGCGCGGGCCGAGCGGTGCGCTGCATCTCTGGCGCCCCGAGCCCCACGCGCGCCGCTTCGCGAAGAGCAGCGAGCGCCTCACGATGCCGGTGCTGCCGGAGGCCGCGTTCCTCGACGCGTGCCGTGCGATCGTGAAGGCGCACGAGGGCTGGGTGCCCGCGCACGGCAAGGGCTCGCTCTACCTGCGCCCGACGCTCTACGCGACCGAGGAGTTCCTCGGCGTGCGTCCCTCGCGCACGCACCAGCTCGCGATCGTCGTGAGCGCGGTCGACGCGTTCTACAGCACGCCGCTGCGGCTCTGGGCGGAGACCGAGCACGTGCGCGCGGCGCCCGGTGGGCTCGGCGACGCGAAGACCGGCGCGAACTACGCGGCGTCGCTGCACGCGGCGGAGCGGGCGAAGAAGCGCGGCTTCGATCAGGTGCTGTGGCTCGACGCGCACGATCACGATCGGCTCGCCGAGGCGGGCACGATGAACGTGTTCGTGGTGATCGACGGAGTGGTGCGCACGCCCGAGCTCGACGGGACGATCCTGCCGGGCGTGACGCGCGATGCGTGCCTCGCGCTGCTGCGCTCGCGCGGCGTGAAGTGCGAGGAGGCGCCGATCTCGCTGCGCGAGGTGCACGAGGCGGCGAAGCGCGGCGCGCTCACCGAGGCGTTCGGCACCGGCACCGCGGCGATCGTCGCGCCGATCGCGGCGATCGGGAGCGCGGCGGGGACGATCGAGCTGCGCGCGCCGGGCGAGGTCGCGACGACGCTGCGCGCGGGCCTCGAGGCGATCCAGCAGGGCGTGGCGGACGATCCGTTCGGCTGGCGCGTGCCGGTGTGATGCGATGCGCGGCGCGCTCGTGATGATCGCCATCGTCGCGAGCGCGTGCTCCAGCGCGCCGAGCGAGCCGGAGTGTGCGGCGCCCGGTGGCTGGGTCGCGTCGCTGGAGATCGATCACGCGCCGGGCGCGCTGACGACGCCCGGGCCGATCACGTCGGACGAGGCGCGACCGATGTCGCCCGAGGTCGCGTTCGAGGTGCGCGGCACGCCCGAGGTGCGCGACGGCGTGGTGACGCTGCGCAGCGCGCTGGTGAACCGCAGCGCCAGCGCGCAGCAGGTCGACGTGCTGACCGGCGGGGTGCCCGGGCTCTCGTCGAACCCGCTCGCGATCCGGCCGCTGCCCGAGCCCGCGTGGCGCGTGGGGCGCGAGCCGTCGACGATGCAGGCGCCCGAGGTGTACCCGTCACCCGCGCGCTGGGTGCTCGCGCCGGGCGCGGAGGTCCGGCTCGTCGCGCGGTACTGCCTCGCGCGTCACGAGCTCGCGTCGGGGACGCGCGTGCGATTCGAGCGCTCGTTCGAGGCGTGGCACGAGCCGAAGCCGCGCGGTGACTTCGAGATCGTGGTGCCCTAGGGAGCGACGCGTCGTGGTGTGATCGAGGCCCTATGTCGTCGTCGTCACCGGGGGGGCGACGATGAACGAGGCACCTACGATCTTCCATCGCGACGACGTGCTCTGCGTCGCGGCGTGGCGCGACGTGATGCTCGAGCTGTGGTCGGGCGAGGGGACGATCGAGCACTTCCGCGTGGTGCGCGCGAGCTCGCGGCGCATCGTCGATCGCGCGCAGGGCAGTCGGGTGTGCTTGGTGTCGAGCGTGCAGGTGCCGGCGCTCCGCGCGGTGCCGCAGGACGTGCGGAACGAGATGGTCGCGCGCGATCGCGAGATGGCGCCGCACCTGATCGCGGCGGCGCTCGTGGTGTCGAGCAAGGGGTTCGTCGCGTCGATCGTGCGCAGCATGCTCGCGGGGCTGCAGATGACGTCCCAGACGCGCGCGCCGTCGCGGGTGTTCGAGGACGAGCTCAGCGCGCTCGCGTGGCTGGCGCCGCACGTGTCGTCGATCGGCACGCGCGCGTGCACGCCGGGCGATCTGCGCAGCGCCATGGCGGAGGCGCGTGGTGCTCCGCCCACGCGCGCGCTCCACGTGTTGTGATCGTCCGTCTGGGCAAGCGGGTTGGGGACCCGCGCGCAGCTGGGGGTCGACAGGGGGGCGCGCAGCCCCCCGGGGAACTCAGTCCCAGCGGTTCGTCATCGCGTCGAGCGACACGCGGTGCCACACGAACACGCCGCCGTCGCGGTAGTGATCGTGCTGCTCGCCCGCGCACATCACGTAGCCCTGCAGCGGGTCGCAGTGCGGTGCGCCGAAGAGGTGCCCCGTCTCGTGCACGAGGATGATCTGCGCGCGCTCGCGCGAGAGATCGAAGTCGAAGAGCCCGCTCACCTGCACGTCGAGCCAGCCGCACGCCGCGCCGCCGCCCATCTCCTGGGTGAGGCCGACCAGCATGTCGAAGCCGTGGTGATCGGGATCGGTGCGTCCCGGGCGGCTCTCGTCGACGTCCCAGTCGCGCGTGAGGCCGAGCTGCGCGCGCGCGTACGCGCCGACCTGCTCGCAGAACCCGCCGCCCGCTTCGTTCGCGGTGAGCCCGGGCAGCACGTGGAAGAGCTGCCGCACGTTCATCATCTCGTCGAACCCGCCGGGGAACGACTGGTAGGTGCCTCCGCCCGCGGGATCGAACACCTCGGTCGCGCGGGTGAACGCCTCGTGCAGGAAGACCTCGGGCGCGCGCGTCTCGCCGAGGCGCTGGAAGTACATCGGGTCGTACACCACCGCGACGAACATCGCGTCGCTCGTCGCGATCGAGAGCGCGCTGCCGGTGAATTCGGTGTCCGCCGCGCCGTTCACGTCGACGCGCGGGATCGTGTAGTCGCCGCGTCCGAGCGCGAAGCGATCACCGCGCGCCGCGTCGTGGAGGAAGGGTCCGACCTCGAGCGTCGCATCGACGCGGGCACGTGCGGCGAGATCGATCTCGACGGTGCCGAGCGGGACGTCGGTGAAGTCCGCGAAGCGCGCGCTGGTGACGTGCGGGATCAGCGTGACGCGCCCCGCGACGTCGCCGTGGTTCTCGACCGTGAGGACCACGCGGAGCGTGTCGCCCTTCGCCGGCGCGCCACCTGCGGCGTTGGTGATCGCGATCGCGACGACGTCGGGGCGCAGCTCGTCCACGAGCTCACCGCCGGCATCGGGCTCGATGGCCGCGTCGTCGGTGGATGGCGTCGCGGCGTCCCGTGGCGCGGCGTCGGTCGTGGGCACCGCGGCATCGCGGGTCTCGGGATCGGTGAGCCGTCCCTCGCATCCGATGACGAGCGCGGTGATCAGGGACGCGACGAGCGTGACGCGAGCGCGGCCGTGCGGCGTGGTGGCATCCATCGGATGCCGAGTGGCGCGCGGGCGGGCGATCGGGTCACCGCCGACCCGACGAGCAGTGCTCGGGCGACGACCAGGAGCTCGCGAGCTCCGATCGTTCCCACGTCGGCTCTATGGAGGTGGCGTGCGGACACGATGAAGCTGCACATCGCGATGAGCGCGGCCCGGGACGTCGACCGTGCGGCGCGCGAAGCCGTGCACGAGGCGCTGCGCGACGCGCGCTCCCCCTCGTTCGCGCTCGCGTTCTGCACCGATGCCTACGATCCCGACGCGCTCGCGCGCGCAGTGACCCACGAGCTCGGCGAGGTTCCGTGGGCGGGGTGCTGCAGCGCCGGTGTGTTCGCGGGGACGACGCTGGTGCGGCAGGGCGTGGTCGTGGGGGTGCTCGAGGGCGACGACGCGACGTACTCGGTCGGCGTCGGTGGGCCGGTCAGCGCCGATCCGCGCGCGGCGGGGGCCACGGCGATGCGGGAGGCGCTCGCGGCATCGCGTCCCGGCGCGGCGGCACGCCACGGTCGCGTGCACCACGGGTTCCTGCTCTTCCCGGATGCGCTCACCGGGAACGCGGCCGAGGTGATCCGCGGGGCGGTGCAGGAGTCGGGCGCGGGCGCGGCCTGGGCGGGCGGCGGAGCCGGCGACAACCTCCGGTTCGTGCGCACCGCGCAGTTCGCGGGTGGTCGCGCGTGGCACGACGCCGTCGTCGCGGTCGCGATCGAGAGCGCGCAGCCCATCGCGGTCGGGAGCCGTCACGGATGGCGTCCGTACGGACCGCCCACGACGGTCACCAGCGCGCACGACGTGACGGTCGTCGAGCTCGAGTACCAGCGCGCGTTCGAGATCTACCGGCGCACCGCCGCGGACAATGGCGACGAGGTCGACGAGCAGCGCTTCGCGGCGTTCGCGATGACGCACCCGCTCGGGATCCCGCAGGCCGATGGCGATCACGTGATCCGCGATCCGCTCGAGGTCGGTCCCGATGGCAGCCTGCGCTGCGTCGGCGAGGTGCCCGAGGGCGCGATGGTCCGCGTGATGCACGGTGATCGCCACGATCTGTTGGTCGCCGCGCGTGAGGCGGCGGTCGCTGCGCGTGGCGAGCACCGGCCGCCGGCGGGCGTGCTGGTGTTCGATTGCGTGTCGCGCGCACTGATCCTCGGGAGCGCGATGGAGCGCGAGCTCGAAGCGATCCAGGAGGGCATCGGGCTCGGGATCCCGATGATGGGCTGCCTCACGCTGGGCGAGGTCGGTGCGCTCGGAACGACGGCGCCCCAGTTCCAGAACAAGACGGCGGTCGTGATGGCGCTGCCGCGAGCGGGCGCATGAGCCTCGATCAACGCACCATCGAAGTGGGCCGGAGCGGGTGCGACGCCGGGGCGCGCGGCGAGGAGGGCCTCGCGCTCGCGAGCGTGCTGCAGGAGCTCACGGGCGCTGCGCTGGAGCTCTTCGATCCGAGCTGCTCGGCGGACTCGTTCCTCGATCGCCTCGTGGAGCGGCTGGGGTGCTACGCGGCCCTGCTCTTCGAGATGGGGGCCGCCGGTCGTCCCGAGCTCGCCGGCGCGAGCGGGATCGGCGCGGCCTCGCGCGCGCTTCCGGTCTCCGACGACGTGTCCGCGGCGATCGCAGTCGGGCGGAGCGAGCCGAAGCTGCCGTACGTCGAGCTCGCGCGGCCCGATCTCCTCGCGTGGCGCTTTCCGATCGACGTCGCGCGCCTGGGCGATCGTGCGTGCCTGCTCGTCTACTTCGATCGCGCCGCGAGCCTCCCGCTGCAGTACCGCGGGATGGTCGACCGGCTCTGCCGCATCCTCTCGACCGTGCTCGCGCACCGCGATCTCTTCGCGCGGACGATCGCGAGCGAGCGGCGGCTCGACGAGCGCACGGCGCTGCTCGAGCGCATCGGCGACGCGTCGAACGTCGGCATCGTCGTCTTCGATCCCGCCGGCGAGCTGCTCTTCTCGAACCAGCGGCTCCTCGAGATGTGGGGGCTCGACGCGTCGATCGTGCGCCCCTCGCGCGACGGCGTCGTGCAGGCGATCGCGGCGCAGCTGCTCGATCCCGAGGTGCTGCTGAAGTCGGTGCGCGAGAACGAGCGCAACGTCGAGTCCGAGATCCGCCTCGAGCTGCGGCTGCACGACGGGCGCGTGATCGACGTGCGCTGCGTGCCGGTGCGGGGCAGCGGCGGCGTGTACTACGGGCGCGGCGTCTACTTCGTCGACGTCAGCGAGCGGAAGCGCGCCGAGGCAGAGCGCGAGCGGCTGCTCGAGACCGAGCGCGCCGCGCGCGAGGCCGCGGAGGACGCGATCCGCGCGCGCGACGAGTTCCTGTCGGTGGCGTCGCACGAGCTGCGCACGCCGCTGACCTCGATGCAGCTCGTGGTGCAGTCGCTGCGATCGGCGCGCGAGCGCGGGGTCGAGATGCCGCCCGAGCGCGCGCTGCAGCTGCTCGAGAACGTCGAGCGTCAGACGCGGAGGCTCGGTCACCTCGTCGACGAGCTGCTCGACGTCTCGCGCATCCAGGCCGGTCGCCTGCAGCTCGAGCGAGAGCGCGTGGATCTCGTCACGGTGTGCCGGGACGTGATCGCGCGCTTCGGCGAGGAGTGCGCGCGCTCGGGGTCGACCATCGCGCTGCACGCGCGCGATCCGGTGCTGGGGCAGTGGGATCGGTCGCGGCTCGATCAGGTGGTCACGAACCTGCTCTCGAACGCGCTGAAATTCGGGCGCGGACGGCCGATCGACGTGACCGTCGATCGCACCGGCGACGAGACCTCGGCGCGGCTCGACGTGCAGGATCGCGGCCTGGGGATCCCGCGCGAGCGGATGGGGCGGCTGTTCCAGCGCTTCGAGCGCGCGGTGTCGTCGCGGCACTACGGCGGGCTGGGGCTCGGCCTCTACATCGCGCGCTACATCGTCGAGATGCACGGCGGGCACATCGGCATCTCGAGCGAGCCGGGCGTCGGGTCGACGGTGACGGTCGTGCTGCCGCTCGTCGACGAGACGATCACTCGAGCGTGAACGAGTCGAGGTAGCGCTGTGCCCACTCGGGCTCGTTGCCCGAGGGCGCGTAGACGCCGACGTTGTAGATGCGTGCGCCGCGCGTGACGATGCGGCCCGCGCCGACCATGCCCGAGCCATCGGTGGCGGCGCATCGGAAGCGCGCCTCGGTCGAGGTCACGCTCGACTCGGTGATCGTCCCCGGAAGCGCGGCGACCGAGTCGCGCATCGCGGCCTCGGGGGTGCGCGGGAGGATGCCGTCGACGTAGATCGCCGAGAGCTGATTGCCGTCGATCACGCCGTGGAAGCCGCGGAGGAACGGCTGTGCGCTGCGATCGAAGAGCGGGTCCATCCGCGCCGGTGCGTCGATCGAGAAGCCGCCTTCGCGGTGGCGGATGCGGGTCGCGCCGAGGCGCGAGCCCTGCGTGAACGACGCGAGCATCGGCCCGGCGAGCGCGGGATCGCCGATGGCAGTGAGCAGGAGGAGCTCGTCGCCGCGGGGGACGAGCGCGTCGGTCTCGTTGCCGTCGGCACCGAGGCCGGAGAAGAGATGGCCTCCATCGCGCCACGGCGTGTCGGTCGTGAGCTGGAGCCAGCCGGAGGCGCGCAGCTGCGCGATCGGATCGGGCGAGGTGCGCGGCATGAGCGTGACCCGGACGATGCCGCGCGGCGTCTCGGCGAGGATCACGCGCGTCGTGCGCTCGGCGTTCGTGAAGGCGCGGGGCAGCGCGGGCATGGCCATCGCCCAGCCGTCGTGCGGCTCGTTGATCCAGATCCAGCCGTCGGGGAGCAGCCATCCCTCGGGCAGCTCGTCCGAAGGGGTCTCTTCGGTGCGCGCGACGCGCGGCTCGCTCACCGGCTCCTCGGCTCCGCTGCAGGCGGCGACGAGCGCGCCGAGCATGATCGCGGCGATGCGCGCTCGAGGAAGATCGATCCAGGCCACGTCGCAGGTACGCGCCCTGCGCGACGAGCTTCCCGAGACGGTTGAGCTTCCGGAGGCGGTTGAGCTTCCGGAGGCGGTTGAGCTTCCGGAGGCGGTTGAGCTTCCGGAGGCGGTTGAGCTTCCGGAGGCGGTTAAGCGCGAAGGCCGGTCAGCGATGCGCTGGCCGGCCTTCGTTCACTGCCTCTTATCGAGGTTCACTGCCTCTTATCGAGGTTCACTGCCTCTTATCGAGGTTCACTGCCTCTTATCGAGGTTCACTGCCTCTTATCGAGGTTCACTGCCTCTTATCGAGGTTCACTGCCTCTTATCGAGGTTCACTGCCTCTTATCGATCGAGAGCGGGACAAGGGATTCGAACCCTCGACTTCAACCTTGGCAAGGTTGCACTCTACCACTGAGTTAGTCCCGCGAGGGACGCCCTATCTAGCTCTCCCCCCCGGGAGCGTCAAGGACGTTTTCGTCATTCGTAGCGGACTCCTTCGGCGGGGAGCAGACGCGCCGCCCACCAGCTCGGGAGCAGCGTCGCGACGAGGCAGATCCCGAGCGCGATCAGCACCGTCGTCCCGAACTCCGACATGCTCGTTCGCACCGGCACGTGATCGATCAGGTACACGTGCGGATCGAGCGGGAACCGATAGCTCTCGAGCCAGAACGAGACGCCTCCGCCGAGCGCGAGCCCGATCAGCGTGCCCACGAGCCCGATGATCAGCCCCTGCACCAGGAAGACGACGAGCACGTGCAGGTCGTGCGCGCCCATCGCCTTGAGGATCGCGATCTCCCGCTTCTTCTCGAGCACGATCATGATCAGCGTCGCGATCACGTTGAACGCGGCGATGAAGATGATCGTCGCGATCACCAGGCTCAGCATCACCTTCTGGATCTCGAGCGCGGTGAAGAGGTTGTGGTTGAGCTCCTGCCAGTCGAGCGTGTGGTAGGGCCCGCCGCCCAGCACGCGCTCGAGGCGGCGCGAGATCGCCGGTGCCTGCTCGAGGTCGTGCAGTCGGATCTCGACGCCGGTGACGCTGTCGCCGTGATCGAAGAACGCCTGTGCCTCGTAGAGATCGGCGTACACGAGGCGCGAGTCGTACTCCTGGAAGCCCGCCTCGAAGATGCCGATCACCCGGAACTCGCGGGAGCGCGGGGTGCGCGCCTCGGCATGGAACATCGAGGTGTCGAGCCCGGAGAGCGGGCTGATCACGCTCACCCGATCACCGACGTGCAGGTCGAGCGTGCGCGCGAGCGTGGCGCCGACGACCACGCCGGGCAGTGACTCGGTCGGCGTGACCTGGGCCTCGGTGTCTTCGAAGAGCACGTCCTCGACCGGCCCTTCGCTGGGCGCGGTGTCGGTCCCTTCGAGCGCGGCCTCGGCCTCCTCGGGCGTCGGCACCCGCACCACCGGGAGCTCGTCGAGCGGCTCGTCGTCCTCGGGCGTCTCTTCCTCGTGGCTCGGCGCGGGCGTGCTCGCCGCGGACTCGGTCGCGCGCGCCGCGTCCTCGGGCGAGCTCCCGTCCTCGATGCGCTGGAGGAACGCGTCGAGATCGAGGCCCTCGGTGCGCGCGCCCTCTTCGTCGTCGGGGCGGCGCGGTGGCGCGGCGCCCTCGCGACGCAGCCCTTCGAGCGACCCGTCGACGAGCTGCGTGGGAAGGTCGAGCACCGTGGGCATCGCCACCGGATCGACGCCCTTCACCAGCACGCCCGCGATGCGATCGCCGCGCGCGAGCATCATCTCGTTGATGACGAAGGGCGCGGCGCCCGCGACCTCCGGCATCTCCATCGCGCGCGCCATCACGTCCTCGTACTCCTCGAAGTCGAGGCCGTACTTCATGACGAGCACGTGCGCGTTGACGCCGAGCACCTTGTTGCGGAACTCGACCTGGAAGCCGCTGGTGATCGACATCACCACGAGCAGCGCCGCGACGCCGAGCGCGACGCCCGAGACCGCGATGAAGGTGATGACCGAGACGGTCTTCTTCTTCTTCGACCGCAGGTAACGCAGGCCGATCGTGAGGGCGTAGTCCATGCGGTGCGGACCGGCGGGTCCTCTATCACGCAGGGCCGGGGAGAGCCATCGTGGACCGCCCGTGCTCGGCGTCGCCAGCGAGAGGGCTCTCTCGGCGGGCGCTGGCCGGGCGAGGGCGACCCCCTATATGCTTGCGAAAGAGATGTACCTTCGCTTGGCTGGGCTGCTCGCGGCGTGGGTGGCGCTCGCGGGCTGCCACGAACCCACCACGTTCGATCTCGATGCTGGACCCGCGGACGCGTCCCCACCGGGCGCGACCGGGCTCATCGAGATCGAAGGCGCGCCCACGCTCGCGCTCGCGCCTGGTGCGCACGCCGAGTTCGTGGCGCGCTGGACCGATGCCGAGGGACGACCGGTCGCGATGCGCGACGTGTCCTTCGCGCTCGACGGTATGGCGCGCGACTCGACGCTCTTCTCGCTCGGAGGGCGCACCGACGAGGACGGTCGCGTGACCGGGATGGTGATCGCGGGGAGCGAGACCGCGACCTTCCGCCTCCGCGTGGCGGCGCCGGGCGCGCAGGCCGCGTACCTCGAGGTCGCGGTGAGCGCCGACGGGTTCGGTCGCCTGGTCGTGGCGGTCGAGGGCGGCGATGGGCGCGACATCGCGCAGCGCACGGTGCTCGTGCACCAGTCGACGTCGGCGACCGATCGCGTCTCGTGCGACGACGCGCTCACGCGGCGCGAGGCGGATCGATCGCGCACCATCGACGCGCTCGGCGAAGCGGTGTTCGCACCGCTGCCCGCGGCGCAGCGCTTCACGATCGTCGCGCGCGCGACCAGCAGCGCGTCGTTGATCGTCGCCGAAGGATGCGTCGAGGACGTGATGCTCGAGCCGCTGGGCGACACCCGCGCGACGGTCACGCTGGTGCCGCGCACGCTCGGCATCGAGGGCGAGTACGACGCGGAGCTCGCGCTGCGCGCGGGGATGGCCCCGAGCCTGGCGGCCGACGCGCTCGCGCTCGCGCTCGAGGGCACGGTGGTCGCGAGCGGTGGCGACGCGTCGATGATGCTCGACGCGCTCGAGTCGACGCTGCGCGATCGCGGCGCGACCGCCGCGCTCTCCGCGCTCGAGGCCGCGCGCGCGACGGGGAGCGCGGAGCGCGAGCTCGCGACGCGCCTGGCGCTGGACGGCGCGAGCCTGGCGGGCGGCGCGCGGGTGGTGCTCGAGGAGATCGTCGCGCTGCACCGCGGGCTCGTCGTCGACGGAGTGCTCTTCGTCGCGGGCTCGATGGACGGCCCGGTCGCGTCGTTCACGCGCGGCGAGGTGCGCCTCGGCGAGGCGGACGCCGATCTCGTGATGATCGATCTGCGCGAGGTGGGCGTCGCTGCGCGCGCGGCCGCCGCGGTGCGCTGGAACGAGGGGAGCGACGTGCTCCAGCTCGAGTCGATGCGCATCGAGCTGCCGGTCGCGACGCTGCTGGTCTCGGGGATCGAGGCGCTCGCCCGAGCGCGCGGGCTCGAGAGCGCGGGCGCGCTGATCGCGTCGCACGGCGGGTGCGACGTGCTGCAGGCGTGGATCGCGGAGCAGGACGATCTCGCCACCGCATGTGGCGCGGATTGCGCGACGGCGGCGTGCGACGCCGTCGGCGGCGCGGTGATGGCGCTCGCGCGCGGTGCGACGGCGCCGCTCGATGCGCTGAGCGCCCGTGTGGTGCTCGCGGGCCCGCTGTCGACCGAGGACGCCGACGGGAACCTGAGCGTGGACGCTCTGCGCGCCGAGACGCTGAGCGGCTCGTGGCGCAGCGCCGACGGGCTCTCCGGCGAGGCCGTCGACGCGACGTTCGGCGGCGCGCGCATCTCGCCGTTGCCGTGAGCGACTCGCGTTATCCGCTCGAAGCGGCGCGCACGCTGCGCGCCGAGGAGCAGGAGGCGGCACAGCGCGCGCTCGCAGCGGCGATCGCGGCGCACGAGACGGTGCAGCGGGCGCGGGAGCGCGCCGAGGACGCGCGGCGTGCGCACGTCGCGGAGACCGAGCGCGTCGCGCGTGAAGAGCGGGCGCGCGAGGGGCGCAGCGCGCTCGACCTGGTGCGGCTCGAGGATTGGATGGCGCGGCGTCGTCGCGAGGAGCGCGCGATGGCGACGAGGGTGAGCGAGGCGCGCGAGAAAGAGCGCGCTGCGGAGCGGGCCGTCGAGGATGCACGTGCCTCGCTCGCGACGGTGCGCGCCGAGCGCGAAGCGGTCGAGCGACACCACGGCGCGTGGGTCGAGACGCGGCGCCGCACCGCCGAGAAGAAGGAAGAGGACGAGGCCGACGATCGCGCGTCGCGGCGGCGCTGAGCTCGGGAAGCGCGACCCGCGCCCGCCGTGTTGGATGGCGCGGGGAATTTGCCCGGTGCGATCTCGCTCCCTAGAGTGGCTCTGGATGTTCGGGGCTGCGTCGCGTCGCACGCTGCTCGGCGCGCTCGCCGCGCTGTGCGTGACGTGTCACTCGCAGGTGAGCCCCACACCGTCGCACGCCGACCCCGAGCCTGCGACGACCGAGAGCGCACCGTCGGGGTTCGATGCCGACATCGCGCGCGTCGACCCGACGTGCGCGCTCGGTGTGGCGCGCGCGCGCCTCGACGCGAACGACGCGACCGAGGCGCGACGGATCGCGCTCGCTGCGTCGGCGCGCGACGGCGAGCCCGATCGCGATGCGCTGGTGTGGATCGCCGCGCGCAGTGCCGAGCGCGCGAGCGAGGTCCCGCGCGCGAGCGAGGCGTGGTCGTCGATCGACGTGGCGAGGCCGCTCGGCGGATGGGCGCGGCTCGCTGCTGCGCGCGCGGCGATGGAGAGTGATCCGGCGAGCGCCGCGACGTCGCTCGCGCCGCTCCTCGAACTCGACTTCCCGGGGCGCGACGAGGCCCGCGCGCTCGAGGCGCTCGCCCGCGCCCGCAGCGGTGCGGAGGACGGCGAAGCGCGGCTGCGGGCCGCGATCCCCGATGCGCGCAACGCCACGCGCGCCGAGCTCGAGCGCGCGCTCGCCGACATGCTCTCGGCGCGCGACGACGTCGATGCGCGCGTCGAGGCGCTCTCGCTGCTGCGCGGGATCGATGCGCGTGGACCGGGCACGCGCGCCGGGCGCGAGGCGCTCGCGCGCGCCGACGAGGTGCTCGCATCGCTTCCTGCGGAGCGCCGTCGTGCGCTCGCATCGCCCTCCATCGATCAGCAGATCGCGCGCGCCGACGCGCTCGCCGCGGCGATGGACCACCAGGGCGCCGAGGACGCGTACGCCGCGATCGTGCCGCGCCTTCGCGACGATCGCGCCCGTCGCTGCGACGTGCGGCTCGCGCAGGGACGCTCGATGTACCGGCGTCGCGCGCGTCGCGAGGCATCGACGTTGCTGGTCGCGGTCGCCGACGAGTGCCGCGATCGCGAGGACGTCCGCGCGTGGGCGCGCTACTACGCCGCGAAGTCGTACTCCGGGCTCCAGGCGTACCCCGAGGCGATCGCGCAATACGACGTGCTCGCCGAGGAGCTCCCCGGCCATCGCCTCGCCGACGATGCGCTGATCAACGCGGCGCGCCTCTGCGAGGAGCGCGCCGACGCGGATGGCATGCGCGCGCGCCTCACGCGCATCGTGAACGACTTCGCGAGCGGCGACATGCGCGGCGAAGCGCGCTTCCTGCTCGCGTGGAACGCGCGTCGCGAGGGGCGTCTCGCCGATGCGCTCGCGCAGCTCGACGCGTCGCTCGCGGAAGGTCCGGGCGCGCACGAGGCGAGCGGCGAGAGCGCCGAGGACGTACGAGGTCGCGCCGCGTACTGGCGCGGTCGCGTCCTCGAGCAGCTCGATCGCGCGAGCGACGCGGCGGCGCAGTACGAGGCGCTCGCGCGCGCGCTGCCCCTCGCGTACTACGCGCAGCACGCGGTCGCGCGCCTCGCGACCCTCGACGAAGCGCGGGCGCGCGCGGTGATGCCCACGTCGAGCGCGTCGCTCCCGCCGCTCCGCTTCGCGCGTCGCGACGAGCTCGATCGACCGGCGTTCGCACGCGCGGTCGCGCTCCTGCGCGTCGGTGAGATCGCGTGGGCGGAGCGCGAGCTCGAGCAGGCGGGACTGCTCGCCGAGGACGCGACGCCCGACGCGCTGTGGCTCGCGGCGGCGCTGCTCGATCGCGCGGGCGCGCACAGCAAGGCGATGGAGCTCGCGCGTCGTCGCCTGCGCGCGCCGCTCATGGCCTCGATGCCCGAGGGCCGCGCGCTCGCGCTCTGGCGCATCGCGTATCCGCGCGCCTACCACCCGCTGATCGACGACGCCGCGCAGAACGAGGGCGTGCCCGCGTCGTTCGTGCGCGCGATCGCGCGCGAGGAGTCGAGCTTCCGGCCCGAGGCGGTCAGCGTCGCGCACGCGTACGGCCTCATGCAGATCATCCGGCCGACCGCGCAGCGGGTGGCGCGTCCGCTCGGACTCCCCAGCGATCCCGGCGCGCTGCGCACGCCCGAGGTCAACGTGCGCATCGGCGCGCGCTACGTGAGCGGGCTGCGTCGTCGCTACGATCCGCAGCACGCGCTCGTGCCCGCCGCGTACAACGCGGGCGAGGGCGCCGTCGATCGCTGGCTGCGCGAGCGCGGTGATCGCGCGCTCGACGAGTTCATCGAGGAGATCCCGTACGACGAGACGCGCCGCTACTCGCGACGCGTGCTGCAGACGTGGGGCATCTACGCGTGGCTCGACGAAGGTCGGCTGCCGAGCTGGCCTACGACGCTTCCCGCGCGCTGACGATCACGCGTCCGTCGTCGACCGCACGATCGAGCGCGACCCGCGTCGCATCGCGTGCCGCCTTCATCGCGCGCAGGCCTTCACCGAGGCGATACGGGCCGACGCGCGGCAGTGCGTCGATCACGAGCGCGGTGAGCCCGGTGCGTCGTGGCACCTCGAGCGCGGGATCGTTCTTCCGCCGCCACGGCGAGCGCGACGCGAGGTGATGGAAGAGCACGCGCTCGCCCTCGGGCACGCCGCGCAGCCCCGGTCGATCCGACACGCCTCCGTCGACGAGCCAGCGCCCCTCGACGCGCACCGGATGGAACATCAGCGGCACCGCGCACGACGCGTGGATCGCGGCCGCGAGATCCCCCGAGTCGATCACACGCGTGCGGTTCGACGCGACGTCGTGCGTCGAGATCGTGATCGGCACGCGCGCGCGGTCGAAGCGGCGCGCCGGCAACATCGACTCGAGCTTCGCGCGGAAGAGCGCGCCTCGGAGCAGCCCCGCGCCCACGCCGGGATCCCAGAAGTGCTCGCGCCGCAGCGCCTCGAGCTCGCGCCCGAGCGCCCCCGCATCGAGCCCCGAGGCCCACGCGCCCGCGACCAGCGCGCCCGCGCTCGAGCCGGCCGCGCGTGAAGGAACGAGGCCTTCGTCATCGAGGACCGAGAGCACGCCCGTGTGCGCGAAGAATCCGAAGAACCCCGACGACATCGCGAGCGCGAAGGGACCCTCTCCGAGCCACTCGCGCAGCGTCGGACGCGCGCGCGTCATCCTTCCTTGTCGAACGTCTCCTGCAGCTCGAGCAGGAGCTTCTTCGCCTTCGCGCTCAGCTTCTTCGGGACGTCGACCTGGACCACGCACACGAGGTCGCCGCGACCGCGTCCGTCGAGCCGCGGGATGCCCTGGCCGCGCACCTTCACGTGCTCGCCGGGCTGGATGCCCGCCGGCAGCTTGAGATCGGCCTCGCCCTCGAGCGTCGGCACCTTCAGCGCCGCGCCGAGCGCGGCCTGCGTGAACGACACGTGCAGCTCGTGCAGCAGCTCGTTCCCGTCGCGCACGAAGCGGGGATCCGGCTCGATCTGCACGGTCACGTAGAGATGGCCGGCAGGCCCGCCCTTGCGACCAGGCTGACCCTGCCCGGATAGACGGAGGCTCTGGCCCTCGTCGATGCCACCGGGGATTGCGACCTTCACCTTGCGCTCGACCGGCACCTCGGCGCGACCGCCGCACTCTGCGCACGCCTTCGTCGCGATGCGCCCCATCCCGTGGCACGTCGGGCACGTCGTCCCGAGGAAGAACCCACCGCGCGCGTGCGCGACCTGACCGGCGCCCTTGCAGGTCTGGCAGACCTGCACCTTGCCGCCCTCCGCGCCGGTTCCGTCGCACGCCGTGCACGGCGAGGGGAACTGCACGGTGACTTCCTTCTGCGCGCCGAATGCGGCCTCGGCCATCGTGAGCACCACGCCGGTGCGCAGGTCCGCGCCGCGCGTCGGCCCGTCGCGACGGGCGCGTCCACCGCCGAAGCCACCGCCGAACCCGAAGAGGTCGCCGAAGATCTCCTGGAAGCTGGAGAAGATGTCGTCGACGTTCCCGAACCCGGCCTGACCCTGCAGGCCCTGGTGTCCGTAGCGATCGTAGACGGCGCGCTTCTCCTGATCCTGGAGGACGCCGTAGGCCTCGCTCGCCTCCTTGAACCGCTCCTCCGCCGTCGCGTCACCGGGATTGCGGTCGGGGTGGAGCTCGAGCGCGAGCTTCTTGTAGGCCTTCTTGATCTCGGCCAGCGTCGCGGTCCGTTCGACCCCGAGCACTTCGTAGTAGTCGCGCTTGGCCATGTTTTCTTTGGTCGCGAGGGCTCGGAAGAGGCGGGCCACGATAAGTCGGAAACGATTCCGGTCAAGCCGCACGGAACCCGCGCGAAAGAGCGGTGTCGGTACCCAACGAGACGGGCGAGCGCGCGGACGCGAGCGGGCGAGAGCACCGCGTGCGCACGAGCCCCCGACCGGCGTGGCCGCCGGGAGGGACAGCTCCGTCTCGTGGAGGAGGTCGAGCGACGATGGCGCAGGCGAGCGAGCGCAGGGTGCAGGTCGTGATGAGCTGGGGCGGCAACCCGCAAGGCGAGGTCAGCGTGAAGGCGGGCGGCTCCGTCGTGATCGGCGAGCGCGCCGCGCACTTCCTGTTGCCGGCCGACGCGGGCATCGAGCGGTTCGCGCTGGTGGAGAGCGACGGGACCGGCGGGTTCCTGCTGCGCGTGCCCTCGGGCGCGATGCTTCGCGCGTCGCGCGACGGTATCGACGTGAGCGCAGAGGCGACCAGCGATGCGACGGGCGCGCGCTCGCTCGCGATCGATCCCGCGACGCGCGCGGAGATCGAGCTCGGTGCATTCACGTTCTTCGTGCAGGAGGGTGCGCCCACGATCGAGCGCACGCCGATGGCGCGGCCCGACTTCGCGAGCTGGCGGTGGGCGGGCGTCTCGCTCGCGGTGCACGGCGCGTTCTTGTTCTCGTTGCTCTTCTCGCCGCCCAACGCGGGCGCGCTCTCGCTCGATCTCACGCACGATCAGCAGCGCTGGGTCCAGGTGCGCCTCGACGCGATGGCGCAGGAGCGCGAGGAGGTGATCCCCGAGGTCGCGCTCGAGGACGCGACGCGCGGCGCGCAGTCGGGGCAGCCTTCGCCGGGTGAAGAGGGCGCGGCGGGGGCGCCGGACGAGACGCGCAGCACCGGTGGTGGCGTGCGTGTGCGTGGTGATCGCCAGGACCAGCGCGTGCCACTCGATCGCCAGAGCGTCACGAGCGCGGGCGCGCTCGGCACGATCGCGGCGTTCACGCGCAGCATGAGCGCGGTGTCGTCGCCCTATGGCGCGGCGGACGCGATGGGGTTCTCGGCGGACGACGCATACGGCGCGCTGATGGCCGACCAGGCGGGCTTCTCGCGCGGGTTCGGCGGGCTCGGGATGAACGGCGTGGGTCGCGGCGGCGGCTGTCTGCCGGGCCAGCCGTGCGGTCAGGGCACGATCGGCGTCGGTGGGCTCGGAACGGGATTCGGCACGTGCGGTCGCGAGACGTTCCAGCAAATCGAGTCGACGCAGGGCCACGCGGCGGCAGTCGCGCAGTGCGCGCCGGGAATGGCGGGTGGATCGGCGAGCATCGGGATGCCGGACCGCGGTGGTGATCACACCTCGCGCGTGCCGAGGCTGGAGTGCGCGCGGGGTCCGGACGGACACTGCGGTCAGGTCGCGGGCGGCCTGTCGCGCGAGCAGATCCGCCTCGTGGTCACGCGCAACCGCGGTCAGGTGCGCCACTGCTACGAGCAGGGGCTGCAGCAGCGCCCGGACCTCGAGGGCCGTCTGAGCGTCGCATGGACGGTGCACTCGGAAGGGCGCGTGACGACCGCGGTGGTGAGCAACGGAAGTGATCTGCGCAACGCCGAAGTCGAGCAGTGCGTGCTCCAGGCGGTGCGAAGGTGGCAGTTCCCCGCGACCGACGGGATGACGGCAGTCACGTACCCGTTCGTGTTCCAGACGAACTGAGCCGGAGATGGAGATGAATCGGGCCGCGGATCACGAGATCCGCGGCCTGATTCATTCGACTCGATAGTCGAAGCGGTCCGACCAGCCGAAATCGAGATCCTGCCGCCGCGTCCTCTCGAGAACGGCCACGATCGCATCGAACGTCGCGGTGCCCATCGCGGCCCGCGATTGTTCCGACTTCGTCCAGACGAGCAGGATGGGGCGTTCTAGGTCGGCCGAGAGTCGATCCCAGAGCGCGTTCAAATTGCAGCCGTAGTGGGGCCCGAAATCCAACAGCGCCGATAGCTCGCGATGGAAGTCCGATTCGCTGCGTACGCGGCTGCCAGCGAGCCCGTGTCGCATCTTCGACTCCACTTTCCGATCTTCGAAAGAGCTCATGTTCGAGAATCGCGAGACTTCGCCTTCGAACCTCAGCCCGTTGGGCGTCGACTCCAGAGCGCGAACTATGACCGATCGCAAACGTGCTTCGAACTCAAGAATCTCTTGGAGTGTCAGCTCGTGCGAGTGCAGAGTGATCATCCGTACTTCGAAACTCGGGACTTCAGCAGCAGCCGCCGCCGCTTGCATCGAGTCGTACTCCTCTCGCAGCAGAGGCGCTTCCGGCTCTTTGCGACGCTGTCGGCAGGACTGCGGTCCGGCGGTTCACTTCGACCTCGATGAAGCGCGGGCGGATCGCCGGCTGCGATAGCGAGCTCACATCGGCGGGTTCGCCTCGGCGGACTTCGACAACCAGGTTGCGTCCTCCGCCTCGCCAGCAGCGCGTCACAACGAAGAACTCGAGGCGTTGTCCGCGACGGTCCACCGCTTGGACCTCGCTCCACAGCCGTGCGGCAATATCGTGGGACTTCGACGCCGAGAACTTCCCTGCGATTCCACTTCGCGCCACCTCGGCGAGCATTCGCAACATCTCTGGCGGGGGCAGCACGTCGCTCTCCGCGACCTCGTCGAACAGCGTGACTGCATGGGGCTCAGCGAACCGCCGGCGCGTGCCTTCGCCAGCGGAGCGGCGACGCGAGCGGTCGCTCGACGAGCAAGCCAGTCGGGTCGAAGGAGAGCTCGAGTAGGACGCTGCCGACGCGTCTCGTTTCGAGATCAGCCGGTCGGCGCGATCGTACGCGTACTGGTTGCGCGCGTGGCCGTATCCTGCTCCGGGCAACGCTCGGAACGTTCCAGTCGACCCGGTCGCTGCTCGCCGTTCACGTCAACCGCCTCTACGATCCAGGCTCCTCGTGAGATCTGGCCTCAGCTGCACCCATCCAATAGCTCGAAAGGCGGAATGTTCGCCGCGAAGACCATCCGCCATCTGTCGTGCTCGATCTCGCCTCGCCACTTCGGAGCGGAGCTGTCACGCAGCAGGCGACGCGATCTCAAGGAGAATCATCTGCCTGACCCGGGGGTAGAATCGTAGCAGCCGTCGGGGGGCCAAGAAGAATTGTGCGCCGTCGCTCGAAGCTTCTACGACCAACCATTGCGCCATGTCCTGGAGCAATCGCTGGTGCTCGGGGGCATCGCTCTGCCTCGTAACCAGCGTCTCGTGGACAACCCCACGCGAGTAGAACTCGTGCATCACGCCGTGGCGCTCGACTTTCATGTCGAAGGAGGGACAGGGGCCGCCGATTCCGGCGAACCATCCATCCGCCCTCAACTCGTATTGATGCACCGGGTTCGCATCGGCGCACGCGATGGCCTCGGGAAAGCCATCGTAGCCCGGAGAGATATGGACCCTATTGGGCTCGCTCCATGTCGGAGGTAGTTTGGCATCTGCGGCCCGAGCGAGGCCCCAGATCGCGAAGTCGTCGGGCCCGACGACTTCGATGTAGCCGCCGAAGCGTTCCTGGAAATCGAGCCACACCGCGTGCGGGGTACCTCCGGCATCGCGAATAAGTCGTTCGACCTGCATCGTGGGCATCGGAGTCTCGCGTTGGAGCGTCGCGAGCCACGACATCGCACGTTTCGTGAGAGTCATCCTTCAGCTCCAGGTTCTCGAAGCCCTCCCTCTTGAGTCGCTTTGGGGATCGTGTGCGGCGTTCCCTCGCTGGACCCTGCCGACGGCGGCGTGACGGAACCGATCTGAGGTTAGCGCAACCACTCTACGAAAATGCCTTCGGGCTGGCCATTGTTGTGTCGTCGGATCGTGAGGATGGCGTTGGGCGTGATGCTGGTTCGCTCGCCCGAAACTAGCGGTATCGATCCGCCGGTCGGAATCGAGTTCACGACGGGGAGCCATTCCGTGAACGAGCGCCGCAGTTCCTGCAGTGTGTGTTCCGCGCCTTGTGAACTGCCGCCCAGCGCGACTCTCAGCGATGCACGTTGGCGAGTCGAATGGGGCATTTCAGCGAAGGAGAGGGATACTACGCCATCAGGTGTCGAGTCCTCTGCCGCTACCCACTCCGTCCACAGTCCGTGATTCACGCGCCGCCATTGGCCCCCCAAAATCGTCTGGACAGACTGCGCAGTCGGCGGGCTCAGCCGCGCGATCTGAATAATTGCTGCACTGAGGATCTTGCGCGAATCGGACATGATGCGATTCCGGTGCTCTGGGTGTTGGTTGTCGAGGTTCAATTCGAACGATCGTAAGTGGCGCTGTTCTCGCGCTCTCCGTAATCAGGGTACGGTGGTTGTGCTGCCGCCCGTTCCACTGCCGCCCGTTCCACTGCCGCCCGTTCCACTGCCGCCCGTTCCACTGCCGCCCGTTCCACTGCCGCCCGTTCCACTGCCGCCCGTTCCAGTTCCCGTACTGCCGGTCCCGACTACTCCCCCGGAGCCCTGCTGCGCAGGGTTTCCCGACGACGGGGGAGCCACATAGGTGTCCCACCACAGTCCATAGTGGTTGTCATACGCGGCTCGGTATTGGGCGCCAGTTGTACTCATCGTCTCAGAACCCATCGTGTCGCCTGTGTCCTGTATGAACTCGGAGCGCGTCGAGAATCCGCTGTCGTAATCTTCGTAGAGCGCGCGGTAGGTTTGCGCATCCTTGCCAGGGACGGCGATATCGGGGCCACCATTGACGTAGATTTCGTAGGCGGCGCGCGACGCCATGAGCTGGGCCTCGGCTTCGTCGTCCAGGTGAGTTCGCGTGTTCCTCTCCACGAACTGGGCCCGAGTCAGTCCGTTCGGTGGCACGGGCGCCTGGGGAGTATAGCGGGCATGCCCAGCTTCGTGTGCGACGACGGCTGCTTCGTACCCTGCGTTCCCTGAGCTCGGATCGATCCTGATCCAGTTGTTGCTGCGGTCGCAGTACGACCCGGTCTGATGCTGCGACCCGGGAGGTGGGCTGTAGCTGATCGTCCATCCATCAGCCGCCAATGTCTGGAGTTCGGATTGCAGAGTCGGTGAGTGTGCGAGAATCGCGCGGACTTCCGGACGAAGCCCGGCGAGCATCGGATGGGACTGCGGCGTGCTAAGAAGCCCGAACCGTCGAAGCAAGCTGGCCGCGAAGTTCCGCAGACGCAGCCACGCGCGACGCGCGCCCCGCAACCCGTGCGGCATGGGCGCAGGGGCGACTGCGTGCTCGGTGGTAGGACCGTCTTCGTGCTCGGAGCGTGCGCGCGCGTCACCGTCACACGCGAGTCCGCGGACGTCGACCTGGCGAAGGGGGTTCTCCGAATATGCGTAGACGTTGATCCCGCCCGCGACGCCCCAGGGATCGCTCTCGAGATATCTGCCGAGCTCGGGCGAGTAGTAGCGGAATCGGTTGTAGTGGAGCCGAGTCTCTGCGTCCCAGAAGTGCCCGGGAAAGCGGAACGGTTGATGGAACTCGTGTCCACCCTCGACGACGAGTCCATAGGGCTCTCTTCGCGCCCACCAGACCGCTTCGCCTTCCTGGTCGCGGACCAGCTCGGGCGTACCTTGGTGATCGGTGAACAGGTAATAGCGCCGACCTGACTCGGGGGTTGAGTCGATATCCGCGCACTCGACGAAGAGTACGGGGACCATCGCGAAGTCATCGACGTAGACGTAGATGCGAACTCGCCCGTCCGGGAGCCGCTCTGCTGCGAGGCGATCGGTATCCCACCAATACGTGGTCTCGTGCGTCTCGTGTCGCTTCTTCGTACGGCGGCCGACCGCGTCGTACTCGGCGTTCCACGTGCTGCCGTCGGGGAGATCGATGCGGACGAGTTGGTCGCGCGCGTCGTGGTGGAATCGAGTCTCTCCCCCGTCGGGGCCACGGCGGACCGCGAGGTGGTGGCGATGGTCGTACTCGAAAGCGTCGCCGTTCGCTGCGTAGAGGCGATTCCCCTCGATCAGCGTGACCCCGCGAAGGCCGGGCTTTTCGAGGAGGTTGCCGGCGGGGTCGTAGACATGGCGACTCGGCTCGGGGGCGTTCTCGTGGCGGACGCTCGCGAGCTGATGAGCGACGTCGTGCTCGTAGTAGGTCGTGCCGCGGGCCGAGTCGCGGGCCGCGATCAGGTCACCTTCGCCGCTGTAGGCGTACTCCCGCGACCATGCGTCGCCCGAGGCCGTCGACATTGCCTTTGCGAGGCAGCGACCGTCCGGTGCGTATTGGACTAGCTCGCTCGCACCGTCGGCGAGCTCGCGACGAAACACGCCGGGAGCGAGGCGATGTACGGTATGCGCAGCGCCCGTGGGGTCGACGATGCGAACCGAGCCATCCGGCCCTCGCTCGTATTTGATGTCGAAGCGACCGAGCGTGCGGGTGTTGACCAGGCGATCGCCGACGTAGCGGTGCTCGACGCCGAGCCCGTCTCGGAGATCTGCGACGCGATGGCCCCACGCGTCGTAGTCGAACGCGACCTTTCCCGCATCGTTCTCGACCACGCGGTAGCGGCCGCGCGCGTCGTACTGGAAACGCTGGACATCGCCGCTCGCGAGCTTTCGCTCCGCGAGCAAGCCAGTCGGATCATACGAGAGCTCGAGTAGGACGCGGCCGAACGCGTCTCGTTTCGCGATCAGCCGGTCGGCGAGGTCGTACGCATAGTGGTCCCGCGTCGTGCCGGCGCGACGAATCTCGACGAGGCGGTCCTTTTCGTCATAGCGATACTCGCTCAGGGTGCCGCCGGGATCGAGCAGCGACGCGAGCTTCTCGGCGTTCGTGTACGTGAAGCGCGTCGCGCGGCCGAGCGGATCACGCTCGAGGACGCGATGGTTCCACGACGCGTGCTCGCTCGAATACGTGCGTCCGTCGAAGTCGGTGTAACGGCGGATGTTGCCGTTCGGGTCATGGCCCCAAGTGCGACTGGCACCATCGCGCTGTTGCGCGAGCAGCAGGCCCTGCTCGTCCCGTCGGTCTCGGACCGCGACGAGCGCGGGCTCGTTCGCGGGTGTTCGCAGGAGCGAGCGCTCTGGCGCGAGCCAGGTCGTCTCCGGAAACGCGGTGGCCGCGTCGAAGTCGAGCGTTTCGAGATCTCCGAGCTCCCACTGCAGCGCGCAGCTGGGGACGCGATGGGCATCGGGCGGTAGCGCATCGTCGGGCTCGGGCAGCGGGACTCGACGTCCGCTCGGCTCGATGCGCGCGATCATCGCGCCGCGCGGGTCGTACTCGAACTGCGTCGTCGCGCCGGTCGGATCGACCTCGCGCACGATCCGACCCGCGCTGTCGCGCTCCCAGAGGCGTACGCCGCCGAACGGATCGACGACCTGCAGGAGGGCGCCGACTGCGTCGTACTGATAGAGCCACTCGCCTCCGCTCGACTCGCGAACGACGGTCACGCACTCCTGCGTGCGGTGCTCGAGCCGCACCTCGAGCACACCGTCATCGCCTGCCGAGCGCACGCATCGCCCGTGGTGGTCGTACTCGAACGAGAACGCGTAGCCGCGACGATCGACGGTGCGCGTGACACGTCGCGATGCGTCGTACGCGAGCCGGAACGTCTGCTGGTAGGCATCGCGACCCTCGATGAGACAGCCGCGCTCGTCGTAGCGATAGCGAATCAGCGCCTTGCCGCCTCGGACAGAGTCGAGGAGGACGACCTGCACCAAGTGCCCGCGCTCCCAATCGACGCGCAGACGTCGGCCCGACGGGAGGACGACGGTGGTGAGCTGACCCAGACCGTCGTGCTCGAGCCGAAGGGACGCGCCATCCTGGTCGATGCGAACGAGCCGCGCGAACGACGCGCCCTGCGCGCGCTCGAAATGACGATCGGGCGCTGCGTGGCCGCGCACGACGAAGCGTCGAGCATCGACGCGCTCGAGCTCGAGCCCCCCGGCCGCACCGACGAGGCCCTCGGCGAAGGCGTGCGGGAACGCGACCGGCGGGTCGTGGGGACGCCGGTAGAGCACCCCGTCGAGGTCCCACTCTAGCGTGTGGTCGAGCTCGTGGGCGAAGCCCCACCCGACGCCGCGATCGGTGTCGGAGCGGGTGCTGTCGTAAGAGCGCCGCCACACGAACGGGATCGGCTCGTCCGCGACGCGGAAGTCGGCGACACGGTCGAGCACGGCGCCGGTGACCACGTCGATCGGATCGCCGACCAGCCCGGGCCTCGAGCCCGCCGTGCATTCGCGACGTGAGTCGCTCACGACCGCTCTCCGGCCGACGAGGTGGGGACGTGCGGCGCGCGCATGCTGACCAATCGGCCGCGCGCGACGCGCGTTGCGTACGAATCGTCAGGCGCAGTCCGGCCGACCCACGAGGCCGCCGAGCCACCGCACCACGCGCGACCGGCTCCGGCACGAACGGCGCGCGAACGACTCGCGCAGATGCCCCACGACGAGTGATGCGCTCGGCATCGATGCGCCGCCGATCAAGACCGTCGTCGAGCCCATCGAGACGATGCCCACACCGGGCGCGACGCCGACGTCGGTGCCCAGCAGCGCCTTGAGCGTCGCCGTCATCGCGTCGCATACCGCCTGCAGCGCGGCCATCGTGCCCGCGAGCGCTTCGCCGACGGCCTGGGCCGCCATTCCCGATGCTTCCGCCGCGGCTGCCGCGGCTTCGGCCTCCGAGCTCGCCTCTTCGACCTGTTCGCGCGCTTCTTCGGCGGAAGCAGAGCGTTCCTCGGCGGCATGTTGATGGGCGAGGGCGTTTGCCATCCCTATGCCCACGTTCGCGATGTCGCTGAGGACCGATCCCACCGTGGCCAGCGCGATCGGATTGCAGTGCATCGTGATGTCGGAGATTCGTGCCGCGCGCTGGCCGCCGATGAACACGTTCCGCGATCCGGTCATCACCTCGAACGCGGGAGCGAGGCTGACGCACGTCAGGCCCAGGCCCATGTCGCCGCAGCGCAGCGCAGGGAACCCAGCGATCAGTACGCTGACGCAGCCTGCGGGGACGGGCATTCCCAAGCTGGGCAGAGGGATCGGTACCGGTGCCGGTGGGAGCAAGCTCGGCGGATGGAGGTGCCCGTGGGGCGTGCCCATGTGCGGCGACATGATCGTCGCGGCGGGAAATGGAACGATCTCCATGATCGAGGGAACGGGGATCTGCGACATGGCCGTGTCGACGAGATCCGGGATCGCGCTCGCGAGGCCGACGATGCCGCCTCCATATTGGGCGATCGCTCCCCACGTGCCCTGCTCGGGAGGCGGCGCATCGACGAATGGGGCGATCGTGCGATCGAGGCAATCGGAGAGAACGTCGATCGGCACGAAGCCGGTGTTCGCGCCGATCGGGTGGCCTTCGCGCGGCGAGCGGAGCGGGATGTCCTGGCCCGGGCTGCGCACGCGATCGCCCTCTGCGGGCGGCTCGTCCGAGGACATCAACCCTTCGATGCGCGCCCAACCGATGTCGTTGATGATCGTCACGCGAACACCCCGCAGTCGCAGCTTGCGTGACCGCGCGACAGGAGCGCGCGCACTTGACCCAACGTGGTCTCCGCTTGACGTGCTTGGTCGTGCATTCGCGCCTCTCGATAGAGCGCAGCGAGTCGCTCGAGGATGGCGGCCCAGCGTGTGAAATAGCGCTGCTCGCGCGAGAGCTCCGCGCCTCGCAGCCAGATCGTGGCCGCCCCGCCGTAGTCACGCGCCGCGAGGTGGATCGCGCCGAGCTTCTCGGCGAGATCGCACCGGACCACGCCGTTGAGGGTTTGCGACGCGATCTGGTCGGCGAGCGTGTACCACTGGCGCGCCTCCGCGAGCTCCTGTCGCGCTGCGCAAGTCTCTCCGAGACCGAGCGCAGCGTTCAGCGAGACCGCCGGCAGGCTCGCGCTCGTCGAGACTGCGATCGCCTGCTGATATCGAGCCTTTGCCTCCGCGAGTCGGCCGAGCCTCCGGAGTGTGTCGCCGGCGCCCTGGAGGCAGAACGCTTGCGCAGCGGGATTCTCGCTCTCGACGAAGTAGTTGTAGAGCGCGCCGTATTTGGCGAGCGCCTCGTCGAGGCGACCATACGAGAAGTCGAGGCATGCGAGCTGGAGGATGGTCATCATGCGCTGGGGGCGCGGCACGCTCGGGTCTCGCGCCTCCTCGGCGAGCGCGTCGATCATGGCCTTGGTCCGCAGGTCGACCTCGTAGATGGCGGCGCCGGCGAGTCGGTGTTGATCGACGAACGGGACGAGCACTTGCGCGCGTGGATCGTCGCGGAGCACGAACCGCGCGCGGACCATCCAGGGCTCCACTTCGCCGCGTAGGAAGAGACCCGACGCGATCTCGGCCCATGCCTGCGGGTTTCGCACCGCAGAAGGCAGGAGCATGAGCACGACACGGCCGTCGTCGGTCGGCGTGCACGCGCGCAAGTACGCGGCGAGCTCTTGCAGGCGACGCGTCGGGGGCGCTGCGGCGTCGAGCACGAGCGCCGGCACGGGCGGCGGAGCCTCGTCGCCCTCGGGTCGCGCGCGCAGGTCCTCGATCTCGGCGCGCACGTAGTCGACGATGGTCGTGACGTAGGCGGCCGCGGAGTCGACGGCGTGCGCGAACACGAGGACGAGGTCGTCCGGGCGCTCCTGACGCGTGCGCTCGGCGAGCTTCGCGAGCAGCGGTACGTCGGGGTCACGCGCGCGGACGATCAACGTGAGGTCGCGCCGCTGATGGCCGAAGTCGCGCAGGGTGCGATGGATGGCCTCGAGCTTTCTCTGCACGGGTCGCTCCCTCAGTTGATGCGCACGAGCGCTCCCGCGATCGTGTGGGTTCCGGTTGCGTTCGACTCGATGCGCGCGCCTTTCACCGTGACGCCGGTCGGCGCGGTCTCGACCGAGTTGGAGCCTCCCGATCCCACGGTGACCTTGTTCGGACCGGAGATGGTGACTTCGCCATTCGACTTGAGCGTGATGCTCGCGGCGCCACAGACGATCTTGAGCTCGGTGGCTGCGCCGATCTCCACCTTGTTGCCAGTGCTCACGATCTGCACCTTGCCCGGCGCGCTGAGGTAACCGACGTCCTTCAGATAGAGCTGGGTATCGCCGCGCTGGACCTTGAAGTGCTCGGTCGCGGAGATGTTGAGCTGCTTATCGACCGTGACGCTGCGGTTCTGTTTGACGTGCAGCACATCGTGCTTCGAGATGAGGCAGTTCCGGCCACCGATCAGTTGTTCGGTGACTGGGCCGTTAACCAGGAGGTTGCGCTCGTGCTTGACCTCCTTGTGCTCGCGCCCGCCGATCTTCGTCGTCTGATTCTCGCGGATGTGATCGGTCGCATCCACGTCGACGCGCGTGTTGCGATTGCCGATCACGTGAACATCCTCGTCCTTGTCAACCGTCTTGTATCGGTCGCCTTTCACGTGGAGGTGCTGGTCCTGGCCAATCGTCTCGCGCTGCGTCGCGTCCACCGTGTTCGACTGGTTGCGCTTCACGTGGGTCGAGTGGTCGTGCTCGACCTCCTCCGCGAGGTCTTTCTGGGCGTGCAGATAGACTCGCTCGCTGCCCGCCTTGTCCTCGAAGCGCAGCTCGTTGAAGCCGTCGCTGTTCATCGAGCTCTTGGTGCGGACGACGCTCTGGGTCTTGTCGTCGGGCAGGGTGATCGGCGGGACGTTGTTCGCGTTGTAGACGCAGCCGGTCACGAGCGGGCGGTCGGGATCGCCGTCGAGGAACGTGACCACGACCTCCATGCCGATGCGCGGGATGAACATCGTGCCGAAGCCCGCGCCCGCCCAGCTCTGCATCACGCGCACCCAGCAGGTGCTGTCCTGATCGTTCCTCCCCACGCGATCCCAGTGGAACTGGACGCGGATGCGGCCGTGCACGTCGGTCCAGATCTCTTCGTTCGACGGGCCCACGACGAGCGCCGTCTGGATGCCGTGAACGCGCGGCTTCGACGTGCGCTGCGACGGGCGATGCGGGACCGACGACGGGATGCAGACGAACTCGTTCGCGTACTCGAGCTCGTTCTCGCCATCGCCGTCCTGCGCAGCATCGCCCGCGTGCATGTCGCGCCCGCGATGGCGCACGGCGATGAGCAGGTACTCGCCGTCGAGCGCCGGCTCGGGATGTCCCGACAGCGTGAACACCGTGCCCACCGTGAAGCCGGTGACTGCGCCGTCCCCGCGGTACTCGAACGTCGTGAGCGCCTGTCGCTCTCTGCCACGCTCGATTCGGTACTTCAGATCGTGCGTCGTGTAGCGACGACCACTCTCGTCGTAGTCGGCGCTGACCGTGCCGCCGTGCTCGTACTGCTCGCGATCGCGATCTCGCGCGTCGCGGCTCCGCTGGTCACCGGAAAACGGGAGGGTGTCGGCGGTCCAGTCGAAGTCGGCGAGGGTGAGGCTCGTCGGGCCCAGCTGATCGGCTGCGGTGAGCGCATACACGGGCTCGGCGCGTGCGATGTCACCGCCGCGGTGGGCCACGAACGGCACGTCGGCCGCGGTGGTGAGCAGATAGCAGGGCGCGTAGCTCGCGTTGTCGTCGACGATGACGAGCGTCTCGTGCTCTCCGCTCTGCTCGAAGAAATAGGTGAGCCCCTCGTCCTCGCAGAGGCGATGGAAGAAGTCGAGGACGCTCTCCTGGTATTGGACGCAGTACTCGCGCTTCAGATACTTCGCGGTGGCGTCGATGCGGAGCTCGCGGCCGTACTGCTGCAGCGAGACCCCCACGAGCGCGTCGATCACCTCGAGCGAGGTGAGGTTCTGGAAAATCCGGCTGTCGCGCACGTGTCGCAGCACGTCGAGCGCGGGAACGACCTCGACGGTCGTCGTGAGGTGACGCTCGCTGCGCTGACCATGCTCGACGCGCGAGATCAACCCGTGCACCGAGCGGCTGGTGTCCTCTCCGCGCTTGATCCGGATGCGGCAGTCCTGCCCCAGGAGATCGTTCGGGAGCGCATCGACGTCGTCGGTGACGAGCAACAGGCGCGCTCGGTACGGACGATTCAGCTCTTCGTCGATCTCGATCTCTCGAATTCGCCAGCCCGCGTCCGACTGGGCCTCGCACTCGAACTCGTAGTCGACGCGATGCTGCTCGGCCTCGCCGGTGATCGCCTCGATGATCGCTTCACCTGCCTCGACGAGGGCTTCGCCCGCCTCGTAGGCGGCAGCCGCGATCCCGGCCGCCTGCTGCCCCACGGCGAGCACCGTGCGCACCGCGGGATCGGCGCCCGCGAGCCCGGCGACTTGATCCGCGACGCCGAGCGCCGCGCCAGTGCCCTGCAGCGCGCCCATGGCGTCGATCTCGCCGGTCCCGCCGCCGCCCTCGGCCATCTGCTGCGCCATCTCGGCGCCGCGCGAGACGCCTTCGATGACCTCCTGGGCGGTCTCGAGACCTTCGCGGACCTCGTCCTCGGTCTCCTCGGCGTGCTCGGGGGCGGGCGTGTGCTCTCGGTCGTCGGCCATGTGCGCTCCTCGTCGGTGCGAGGTGCTCATCGGCACGTCGTGCTGAGCGTTGCGTGATCAGAACGGCGGCGGCGCGGCGGTGTCGACGAGCGCGATCGCGTGCCGCGCGTCGGGGGTGATCTCGACCCGGCGCACGCAGGGAAGATCGACCGCGGCCGCGAGGCGCTCGGCGGCGCGGCGCTCGAGCTCGTTGCGCAGCGCGATCCGCAGCTTGCGCACAGAGGGCTCGTCGCGATCGGGGATCGCTTCGAAGCCGAGGTGCTGCGCGACGAGGTGCGCGGTGCGAGCCATGTCGAGCGCCGCGAGCCACACCGGGTCGGGCTCGGGGGCGTGCTCGACGACCTCCGGCGGCGCGACGATCTCGGGCGGAGCAGCCGTGGGTACGTCGACGGGCTCGGCCGGACGGCGTCGTCGCGCCGCGAGCACGAACGCCAGACACACGAGCAGCAGGATCGCGATCACGATCGTGAGCAGCGCCATCGTCCACCTCAGGCAACACGCGACGAGGCCCCACGGATCGATCCCGATCACGTGGGGCCCCGAGCGCGCGACTCGCGACTCACTTCTTGTCGAGACGGCCGACCAGCGAGAGCGTGAAGTCGGCGCCGGCGTACTTGAAGTGCGGCTGGAGCAGGATCTGGCACGAGTACCAGCCCGGCTGTCCGTCGACGTCCTTTACCACGATCTGCGCCTTGCGGAACGGGCGTCGCGCGCGGACCTCGGGCGCGGGCGACTCCATGTCCACCGCGTACTGGGAGAGCCACTTGTTGAGGCCCTTCTCCATGTCCTCGCGCGACTTGAACGTTCCGATCTGCTCGCGCTGGAGCACTTTGATGTAGTGCGCGACGCGCGTGATCATGAACATGTACGGGAGCATCATGCCGAGGCGGAAGTTGGTCTCCGCGGCCTTGCCCTCGGGGGTGTTCGGGAAGACCTTCGGCTTCTGCACCGAGTTCGCGCTGAAGAACGCGGCGTTGTCGGACTCCTTGCGCCAGACGAGGCCGATGAAGCCCTGCTCCGCGAGCTCGTACTCGCGACGGTCGGTGAGCTGGATCTCGGTCGGGATCTTCGTCTCGATCGCGCCCATCGCCTCGAACTGGTGGAGATGCATGTTCTCCACCGCACCACCGCCCTTCGGACCGATGCAGTTCGCCGCCCACTTGTAGCGAGCGAAGGAGTCCGACAGGCGCGCTGCGAGCGCGAAGCTCGTCGGGCCCCAGAGATATCGCTCGTGCTCGCCGATGACGTCTTCCTCGAAGTGGAAGGCCTTCACCGGATTGCTCTCGGGGCCGTAGGGCAGGCGCATCAGCATGCGCGGGACGCAGAGGCCGACGTAGCGCGCGTCCTCGGTCTCGCGGAACCCGCGCCACTTCGCGTACTGCGGGCCCTCGAAGATGCTCTGAAGGTCCTTGAGCGCCGGGAGCTCGGTGTAGGTCTCGACGCCGAAGAACTTCGGGCTCGCGTTGGCGAGGAAGGGCGCGTGCGACATCGCGCCGACCGCCGCGCAGTTGCGCAGGAGCTGCACGTCCTGCGGGCCGGGACCGAAGTCGAAGCTCGAGACCATCGTGCCGTAGGGCTTGCCGCCGAACGTGCCGTACTCCGCCGAGTACGCATGACGGTAGAGGCCCGACTTCGTGATCTCCGGCGCGTCCTCGAAATCCGTCGCGAGCTCGTCCTTGGTGCACGAGAGGATGTCGACGCGGCAATTCGCGCGGAAATCGGTGTTGTCGACGAGGTACTTGAGGCTGCGCCAGCTGCGCTCGATCGACTGGAATCGATCCTGGTGGAGGATGGCGTTGAGCTGCGCCGAGAGCTTCCGATCGATCTCGGCGATCATCATGTCGACGGCGACCTTGTCGACCTTGTCGCCGGCGCTCGGCTGCGTGAGGAAGTGCGCGAGGAACGCCTCGACGCCCTTCTTCGCGATGTCGTAGCCGTCGTCGGTGGGCGCGATCTTCGTCTCGGCGAGGATCTCGTCGAGGACGGAGAGCTCGCGTGCTTCGGCGGCGGCGGTCTGGGGCTGGGGGCTCAGCTGCGTGGACATGGCGTCTCCTGATCGATGGGAGGGCTCACTCGCCCTTGTTCTCGAGGCCGAGCTCGGCGAGCAGCTTCGCGCGCGCATCCGGGTCGGCGATGCTCGCGGCGAGGCGCTTGCGGAACGCAGGCGCGTTGCTCATCGGGCCCTTCAGCGCGGTGAGCGCAGCGCGCAGCTCGAGGAGCTGCTTCATCGCGGGGACCTGCTCCGCGATCTGCTCGGGCTCGAAGTCCTTCATCGAGCGGATCGCGATCTGGACCGGGAGCTCCTGGCCCTCGCGGCCCGAGAGGTGATCGGGGACGTTGAGGTCGAGCTTCACGTCCTGCTCGCGGAGGACGTCGTTGAAGTTGTCCTTGTCGATCGCGACCGGCTTGCGCTCCTCGATGAGCGAGTCGTCGGGGCGGCCGGTGAAGTCGCCGAGCACGAGCGTGCGGAAGGGCAGCTCGACGTCCTCCGCGACGTCGCCGGTGGCCGACTTGTAGGTGATGTTGATGCGCTCCTTCGGCGCGACGCTCTGATCCTTCGACATCGTGGTGGGCTCCTTGTTCGGGCGAACGGATGCGGGCGGCGAGGCGAAGCACCTCGCGCTGACGGGCTCTTCATCGGGGGCTCGCGGCGCGCGTTGCGTGGCGCGCCGAAAAATCAGCCGCGCGGCAGCGACGCGGCGGTCGCAGGGTCGAGCAGACAGAGCCGTGCGTGCACGTCGGCGGGGACGAAGGGGAGGGGGCCCTTCTCGGAGCCCGCGGCGCACGCGCGCAGGTAGAGCGCGCAGGCACGCGCGGCGAGCGGCGCGTCCCACTCCGCGAGATCGCGCGCGATCGCTTCGCGATGGAGCTCGGCCGAGAGCGCGAGCGCGACTGCGGGTGCCTTCGCTTCGAGGGCGAGCGCAGCGAGCTCGAGGCGCGCGACGAAGCGCTCGCGGGCGGTGGTCGCGAGACGCACGGCCTGCTGCGCGCGACCGAGCGCGTCGCTGGTGCGGCCGGCGCGCAAGGTCTCCTTCGCCTCGCGCAGCGCGAGGTCGATCGGGCTCTCGGCGCGATCGTCGGAGCGAAGCCCCACGTCGCCGGTCGCGAGCGAGTCGAGCCACTCGCGGGTCGCGGGCGCGACGAAGGGAGTGCCATCGGCGAACTCGGCCTCGAGCAGACCGGGCAACCGCGCGACGAGGGCGCGGAGCTCGTGCGCGTGCAGCTCCGCGACATCACGGGCGCCGCGTGCGACGAGCGCGCGCTGGATCGTCAGGTGCGCGTCGATCCAGAAGCGATGCTTCTCGAGGGCGCGCAGGCAGAGGTCGATCGTGCGCAGCGGATCAACGTCGTGCGATGCGCGCTCGACCTCCTGGCGCAGCGCGGCCGGCGGTGCGGGCATCGCGGTGCGGCGCTCCTTGGTGATCGCGGGGACCTGCGCGATCGGGAGGTGGAGCCCCGCGAAGAAGAGACGCAGCGCGGAGAGATCGCTCGGGCTCGCAGCGCGGACGCTCTTCGCGGTCGACACGAGCGAGCTGCCGACCTGCACGAGGAACTGCGGGATCTTGCTCGGTTCTTCGGCCGCGCTCGGCGCGGGCGAGGGCATGATCACAGGCGCGGGCGGCGGCGCCACGGGGGTCACGCTCGGCGGCGCGGCGGCGGCCTGGACCGCGGCAGGAGGCGCGACCACCGGAGGCGGCGCCGGCGCTTCGGGGGGCAGCGACATCGTCAGTCGCTGCAAGGCCTCCGCGAGCCGATGCGTACCCGGTGCATCGTCGCCGAGGCGCTCCGCCGCATGCTGTCGCAGCGCGGAGAGCGCGCTCTCCATCGCGACGAGGTGGGCGCGATCGCCCGCGCCGACCTGCAGCGCGCCGGCCTGTTGCTCCGCGCGATCGAGGAACCACACGAGGGCGTTCGCGCGGGCTCGCGGGCGCGCGGGATGGAACGCGTCGTAGCGCTCGAGCAGCGACGCGAGCAGCGCGGTGCCGAGCGCGAGCCCACCGACACCGCGACGCTGCGCCAGCGCGCCCGCGAGGTACGCCGCGGTCGAGAGATCCTTCGATGCGGCGAGGACGCTCGTCGCTTCGCGCTCGACCACGTCCCAGCGGCACGGCCCGGCAGCAGGCGACTCGAGCTTCGCGATCTCTTCGCGCAGGCTCTGGTACGCCGGCAACGCGCGGGGATCGGGACCTGCGGGCGCAGCGCCCGCGATCGGGCGCACCCACGGCTCGAGGGTCGGCGTCAAGGACTCGAGGCTCATGCGGGGCTCCTCTGGGTCTGGGTCAGCGCATCGATCACGGCGACGAGCGGTGCGCTCGGCGGCGGGAGCAGCGGCTCGATCACGGTGCGCGCCTTCGCGCGCGCGGCCTGGCTGGTCGTCGAGAGCGGCCAGATGCGAGCGGAATCGACCGCGCATCCGACCACCGCGTGCAGCGCCGAAGCGGGCGGGTCGGCGAGACAGACGACGAGCCGCGCGTCGGCGCCGCTCGTCCACAAGCACGAGAGCGGGCGATCGAGCGTCGGCAGGAGGCGGCGCGCGAGCTCGAGCCACGCCATCGCGTCGGTCGCGACCGTCACCGGGCACACCAGTGCAGGGCCCTGCGCGCGACCGACCTGCGCCGCGGCGACGCGCACCGTGTGATAGGCGTAGTGGGGCGCGGCATCGCCCTCGCCGAAGACCCGATCGTGGAAGTCGTTGGTCGCCGCGAGCTGCAGCGCCTGCGCCGCGCGCGCATAGGCATCGCGGGTGTCGGCTCCGGACGGGATCGCGATCTCCGCGAGCGTGCGCACGACGTCGACCAACGACTGCGTCGCACCGAGCTCGAGCGCGCGCCGTGCGCCTCCGAGCGCGTTGGACCACGCGAGCGGGATCGCGGGGAACACGCGCACGACGTCGGACGCGGGGACCACGCGCAGCGCGACCAGCGGGAACTCCCGGCCGACGCGATCCTGACTGCGGATCATCGTGCCCACGAGCGCGCGATCATTCGCGCTCCCCGAGAACACGAATCGCATTCCCTGCGTCGGAATCGCGCGCACCCAGGTGGGCAGTCGAGCGACGGAGTCGGCCACCCACCGAAAACACTCCATCGCGAGGGGATCGCGCAGATCGTGGCGCACGAAGTCGCCCTCGCGCGGTGTCTTGCCGAAGACCGTCCAGCTCATGGCCCGTGCTCTCCGTGATCGTCAGTCGTGGTCATCGGCGCTCAGCCGCCGACGGTGCACTCGCCGTCGCGCGCGGTGATCACGCGCGGAGCCTGGACACCGACGGCGCGCATCGGGCCGAGCACCCGGCCGTGGCGATCGTCGGGCGCGAAGAACGGGTTCTCCGCGCGCACCAGGCGCACGTCGATCGTCACGTCGAGGTCGTGACCGGGCAGGTGCCAGGTGACGGTGAACGTGCGCGCGCCGGGCCCGCCGCCGCCGATGCGCGCGGCGCGCTCCATCAGGCGGAAGAGGCCCCACTCGCCCTCCTGCCGCACGCGCTCCTGGAGGCCGTTGGCGCCGAGCACCTCGATCGACGCGCCCGCATCGGGCCGCTCGCCGGGCCACACCACGCGCGTCCAGCTCTCGGGCCCGTTGCGGTAGTCGATGAGCGTCCCGCCCGATGCGAAGCGGACCGACGCCGCGCCGGGCACGGGGTGCACGCGCACGTCCATCTCGACGCGCGGATCCGTCGCGCCGGGCGGGAAGAACGCGCTGGTGATGGTCTGGCTGCGCTCGAGGAAGAGCGGCAGCGTGCTGCGATACACGCTGCCCGCGTCGCGACCGAGGCGCGTCGCGAACACGTAGCGCGCGCCGTCGCGCTCGACCTGCGACGTGAGCGACTGCTCGTAGAACGACCACACGGTGCCGCTCGCCGGACGATAGAACGCGGCGAAGTCGGCGATCGCGGTGTCGTGGCCCTCCGCCGCGAACGGATAGCGACCGGCGAGCGTCGAGAAGAAGGGCACCGCGACCGACGAGCACCACGCGCGCGCGGTCGAGCCCGCCATCGACTCGCTCGACGTGGTCGCGGCACCGTCGATCGGAGGCCAGAGCAGCTGCTCGAAGAAGGGACGCCATCCGACCGGCTGCTCGCTGATCAGCGCCTGCACGCGGGTGCGCGCGGTCTGGAGACGCGAGACGAGCTGCGCGCCGGTCGAGGGATCGTCGCGATGCGTCGCGAGCGCGTCGCGGAGGAACACGAGCTGCTCTTGATAGACGTCGAGCCCGACCGGCGGCGGCGTGCCGCCCTCGACCGGCTCCGCGACGCCGAACTGCACGAGCCCCTCGAACGCGTTGCGCACCGACTCGCCGGTGAGGCGCGCCGCGGGCGGGGTGGGCGACGCGTCGGTGAGCGTCTCGCGCGCGGTGTCGACCGCCTGGTTGCCGACACGACCGCGCACCGTCTGCTCGAGCGATGCGAGCAGGCCCTGCGCCGCACCGTTCGCGGCGGGCGGCGGCTCGGGCTCGACGAGCTGCAGGTTGTGATCGATCGCGATGATCAGGCGCCCGAGCGGCGCGGGGCTGCCACGCGTGAGGTCCTCGAGCAGCGCGAGCGCCTCGGTCTCGTCGTGCGCGGTCTTCGTGCGCAGGCCGCGCACGAACTGCTGCCACTCGTGCACGTACGCCTCGAAGTACTGGGCGCGGAGCTCGTCGCGCATCGCACGGCTGCGCTCGTCGGCATCACCGCGGATCGGACCGAGCACCCACGCCGCGCCGGCGCGCCGCGCGCCCGCGTCGTCGATGCGCTGGCGGATGTGCTCGTCCCATGCGCGCCGCGTGAACGCGCCGCGCACGTGGGCGCGCGCGCTGAGCGCGGCGCCGGTCGCGCCGATCAAGCGCTGCAGCGTGAGGTCGTAGCCGCGGCCCTCGGTCTCGCGCACGAGCTCGGCGAGCGCGACCTGGCTCGCGGGCAGACGCGAGAGCGCGAGGCGCGCGCGGCGCACCGCGTCGTCGTCGCGCGTGACGTAGAGCGCGGGGCTCTCCGACGCGAGCTCGAGATAGAACCGCGCGTGCCGCGCGAGCATCGTGCGATCCGCGTCGCGCGCCTCGGAGCTCGACTCGGCCCACAGCGAGGCGAGCGCCTCGACGAGGCGATCACGATCGGTGTCGCTCATCGCCGGCTCGTCGGCGGCGCGCGGCATCGTGAGGCGGAGGTGACGCTCGAGCGCGCCGTAGAAGCGCTGGTGCTCCTCGGGGCTCGGCTGCGCGTCGAGCTCCTGCTCGAAACGTCGGCCCCACGTGTCGATCGCGGTCGCCTCGCGCCGTACGAGCGGCGCGACGACACCCTCGCGCATCGCGCGCGCGTACGCCTGGGTCGTGGGCTGCACCAGCGGCCCGCCGCTGTAGAGCCCGAGCCGCATCAGCCACGGCGCGCCCTCGGCCTCGTACGAGCGCAGCTCGTCGGCGCGTCCGCGCAACGCCTCGAGGGTGCTCGGCGCCAGCGGTCCAGGACGCTCTTCGCCCTCCTTCGTCCCCTCGCCGACGGTGCGCAGGAGCTGCGCCGTGTCGCGCACCATCTCGCGGTTGAGGCGCCACGAGACAGCGCTGCCCACGAGCACGAGCCCGCCCATCGCGCAGAGCGCGAGCCCGGCCGCGACCTGCACGATCTGACGACGCCGTGCGCTGCGCTCGGTCGGCGCCACGAGCTTCGCGTCGGGGAAGAGGACGTCGAAGAAGACCTTGGTGAGGAAGTAGCTCTTCGGCTCGAGCACCGGCTCGGGAAGCGCGAGGTGCGAGGGCAGGTTCGCTGCCTCCGCGAGACGACCGAGCAGGCGATCGATCGGCGTGCCCTCTTGCGTGCCGCTCGTGAAGTACGTGCCGCGCAGCACCGGCGATTGGCGATAGACGTTCGGCTGGAACAGCTCGACGAGGAAGTGCGTGAGCGGCTCGCCGAGCGTCGCGAGCTGGCTCGGGAAGCCCGCCATGAGCTCGCGCGTCTCGAGGCGACGTTCGTGCCCGATGCGCGCCATCACGCGCTGCCGCGCGCTCTGCACGAGCTCCGCGAACCGTGCGTCGACGGTGGGCGCGAGCTCGAGCCCGAGCTCGCGGAAGGGGAGCGTGTAGCCCCAGAGCTGACCGCGCTCCGAGCGCGGCAGCTCGGCGAACGTCTCGACGAACCCGGGCACGAGATCGCACTTCGTGACGAGCACGTAGACCGGCAGTGCGATGCCGAGCCGCGACATCACCTCGTCGATGCGCTCGCGCACCCGCGCTGCGAGCACGACGCGTCCTTCGTCGCCGGTGGAGACGAGATCGTCGACGCTGACCGCGACGAGGATCCCGTTGAGCGGCTGGCGCGGGCGGTGCCTCTTGAGGAGATCGAGGAACGCGAACCACTCCTGATCGTCCTCCTGCGTCGTCCAGCGGCCCGCGGTGTCGAGCAGCACCGCGTCGTTGGTGAGCCACCAGTCGCAGTTGCGGGTGCCGCCGATGCCCTTGATGCTGCCGCGCGACTGGCTGGGCACGTACGGGAAGGGCAGGCCCGAGTTGCGCAGCGCGGTGCTCTTGCCGGCGCCGGGCGGGCCGATGATCACGTACCAGGGCAGCGCGTAGAGCGCGCCGGCGCCGCCGCCCTTCAGCTTCGAGGTCTTGAGCGCGGCGACCGCCTTGTGGAACTCGGCGGTCATGCTGTCGATCTCGGCGGCGAGATCGGGGCGCATGCTGTCCTGCGCGGTCGCGGCCTGGGCCATCAGCGCGCGTTCGATCTGCCCGGCCTTGCGCTGCGCGAGGATGCGCCGGACCACGAGCACGAACGCGATCCCGATCAGCGTCACGACCGTGAGCAGGAGCGGGATCCACAGGGGGAGCTCCAGCAGCCACGCCGCGATCCAGGCGAGCACGAGGAGAAGCCCCGCGATGACGAGTGCGAGCATCGGTGTCGTCCTTCCGTGGCGCTCGCATCGGCCCGTCGTCGCGGGCGTTGCGTGTCAGCCGCCGACAACCGTGTGGATGCGGTAGGTCAGGTCGACGAAGACGCCCGTGTAGAAGACGAACGCGAGCAACGTCGCGGCGACCCCGATGCCCAGCACGATCCAGCCCTCCGCGCGCTGCGTGATCGCGTCGCGCGGGCGAGCGCCGTTGGGCGAGAGAGCGCTCTCGCGGATGATCCCGAAGCGCTCGAGGTCGAGGCGCACCGAGTCGGTGAGCTCCTGGAGCGCGAGCTCGCCGTGCACCGCGTAGCGCCCGCGGAAGCCGAGCGTGAGTGCGAGGTAGTAGACCGAGAGCACCCGTGCGCGGGTGGAGTCTCGGCGGAGCGCTTCGAGCTTCACGAAGAAGGTCTCGCCGGCCGTGTTCTCGCCGAAGAGCGAGAGCTGGAGCTGCTCGCGCATCCACTCGTAGGCGAGCGAGCCGCCGCGCGCGAGCACGACCTCGTCGACCAGCGCGACCAGCGCGAAGCCGATCTCGTCGAGGTCGCGCGAGTCGATGCTCTGTTGCTCGCCGAGCTTGCGCATGCGACCGAGCGCACCGCGGAAGAGTGAGCGGAGCTGCGAGGCGTCGAGCGCGGAGCCGGGCGGGCACTGACGGACGTAGCGCACGAGGCGCAGCGTCTCTTCGAGGATGGGGAGGATGTCGTTCATGGTTCGGGCTCGAGGTATGAGCGCGTGCTCATGCACGCGCGTGGTGGTCGGACGCCGCGGGCTGCGCGCCGCGCGGAGGAAGTGCGAGGAGCGAGACGCGCGTGTGACGTGCCTCGAAGGGACGCGGGAGGAACACCGCGATGGCGCGCTCCTTCGCGATCTCCGACCAGTACGAGCCGCGCGCCTCGATCGTGAAGTAGATCTCGCCCGCCTTGACCGGCACCTCGGGCGGAGGGCGATGCGCGATCTCGAGCTTCGCGCCGGGCATCGCGGCGTTGACGACCTGCGTGACCTGCTGCCAGGACGCGACCTTGCCGATCGACGGGAGCAGCGTCGCGACGTCCTTCGCGGGCACGCTGGTGCGCACTGCGAGCAGGAAGCGATCGCAGCGCGTGATCCGGTCGTCGATCTGCCCGAAGTGCATGCCGTCCTCGCGGCCCTCGAGGTCGATGACGAGGCAGGTCTCGCGGTGCGTGTCGCCGAGGATGCGCTCGAGGCGATCGAAGAGCGGGCGGAACGTCGCGCGCAGATCGAGCGGGTCGAACTCGGGCACCTCGAGCGACGCGTCGATGGTGAAGGCAGAGAGCGCGCCGACGAGATCGAGCAGGCGCAGGTAGAGCTCGCGCGGCGCGCGATCTCCGCTGGTCGCGAAGTGGGTGAGCGCGGGAAGGGCCGCGCTCAGCGCGTGCAGCAGCACGAAGCGGGTGACGTCGGTCGCGTCGGCCTCGACGGTGTGCGCGTCGCGCTCGCGGCGCGCGTCGAGGAGCGAGCGACGCCGCGTGTGCATGCGCTCGACGAGGCGCTCCAGCCACGCGGTGAGGACGGGCGATGCGCCGATCTGCAGCGAGGGCGGCACGTAGCTCTCGTCGAGCACGTAGCGTCCCTGCGACTCTCGGCGGACCTCGGCGATCTTGATCGTCTCGAGGTCCTCGCGCGGCTCGTGCCCGAAGACGAAGCGGACGTTGCGCAGCGCGAGCTCGACCTCGGCGGGCTCTCCGCCCGACGTGATGACGTCCGCGATGCGTCGCGCGTGGGCGGTGTAGCGGGCGCGGGCGCCGACCTGGGCCTGGCCTTCGCGCTCGCGGGGGAGCGCGAGGTAGACGTCGAGCGTGGCTCGGTCCGCCCCGAGGCCCTCGACCGGTCGCGAGGGCGGGGCCTCGGGATGATCGGCGTCCATCGCGAGCACGCCGCCGTCGGGCATCACGCCGACGAAGGCATCGAGCCGCACCGTGCCCTCGCCGAGCGCGTGTCGGTCGAGCTCGCAGCGCACGACGCCCCAGTTGTTCGGCTCGAGCGCATCGAGACGCTGCGCGACCAGCGACTCGTGATAGCGGTCGGACTGTTGGAGGTGCTGCGGGCCCATGAGAAGGCCCTCGGTCCAGAGCACCTTGAGCTGCGTCGAGCGGTTCATCCGCGGGTCTCCGTGGTAGTGCGTTGCGTGCTGCGGCGAGGCGTGATCGCCTCGATGCGGTAGTCGTCGAGGCGGAGGAGGAGACGGCCCGGCTCGAGCGCCGGACAGCTCTCCTCCGCGGGCTCGGTGCGCGTCATCGGCACGACCGCGCGCCAGGTGCGTCCTGCGGGCTGTCTCACGATCACGACCGCGACGATCGCCTGCGTGTCCGGAGAAGGACGCAGCTCGCGGGTGAGGCGCGCGTCGGGATACACGGTGAGCGTCTCCTCCGAGACCAGCGCATCGCCGAGCACCGTGGCGGCGTCCTGCCAGACGTCTTCGAAGGACGACATCTCGAGCGCGCTCGCGTCGCGCACCTGGTAGAGCCGCAGCTCGGTCGGCAGCGCGTGGCCCTCGGCGTCGGGGTTCATGCGCGGCGTCGCTTCGATCGTGAGCGCGATCGGCGGCGGATCGCCGCACTCCGGGCGCGGCTCGGGCGTGCTCGCGCAACCGAGCGCGAGCACCGTGAGGACGAAGATCGCGGATCGAGTCACGGGAGCAGTCCCCTTTCTGCGGCGAGCTCGTCGAACGCTCGCTGCACACGCTCGTCGGACCACTGACGTCCGAGGCGGTACTCCTGGATGCCGGCTTCGAGCTCGGCGGCGCTCGTCGCGCGCGGGCGGCGCGGATCCCCGGCGAAGAAGAACGCGTCGCGCGCGCGGCCGGGCGCGCCGTGGAAGCAGCGACCGATGCGCGCGAGCATGCGGGCGCGCTCGATGCCGGCGAGATCGCGCACGCCGATCACCGCGGCGAGCGCGTGCTCGAAGTTCGAGAGCTCGCGGAGGCGCGAGCTGATCGGATCGACGATCTCGAGGACGCGTGCGTACCGCGTGCGACCCACCGCCTCGGTCGCGGCCCTCGCGTACCAGCCGTAGTAGTTCTCGGCGACGTCGCCGACGCCGAGGTAGTGCCCGAGCGAGATCGCGCCCGGGTCGCCGCCGCCGAAGCGCTCGAGCACGCGCTGCACGTCGGGACGCTCGCGCGCGACGGCGCGGGCGGTCGTCGTCATGCGCGCGCCGTCGCGCGAGGCGCGATCGAAGCCGGTGCCGTGGTCGCGCTCGTAGCGCCGGAGGAACGCGTCGCGCACCTCGCGGCGTCGCAGCACGAGGGTGTCTGCGAGCTCGGCGAGCGCGTCCGCGGGCAGGCCCGAGGAGCTCGCGAAGCGGCGCCCGTGACGCGCGATCAGTCCGCGACGATCCCCGCTCGCCGCGAGCGCCTGGGCATCGCGGACCTGCGCGGCGTCGAGGCCCGCGCGCGATGCGGCGTCGCTCGCTGCACGGCGCTCGACGATGATCTCGTACCACGCGCCGACGGCATCTCCGCGGCGCTGCATGAGGCCGATCTCGAGGCGACCGATGCCGAGCTCCGCGAGCTGTGCGTCGGTGAGGCGCGAGAGGTGGAACAGGTGATCGCGGATCGTGAGCTGTGCGACGCCGAACGACGCGCGGTGATCGACCCCCGCCGTGGTCCGCAGCGCGGAGAAGCGCGCGCCGCCGGTGCCGGACTCGGCGCGCCGGTTGGCGTCGACCGCGAGGTAGAACGCGTCGCGGTCCTCGCCGCCGAGTCGTGCGTCGGTGATCGCACCGAGCAGCCCCTCTTCGCGCGGCGCCTCGGGCACGGGGACGACGCCCGCGGTCGTGGTCTCGCGGCGCCCCGGCGTGTTGCCGACCGCGACGTAGCGCTCGGCCTCGAGCTCCGCCGCGACGAGCGCATTGGGGATATCGCGCGGCGCGTCCCGCGCCTCGTCGTCGAGATCGGCGCGCGCGTCGAACTCACCCTCCGGCTCGGCCGCGACCTCGGGCGTCGCCGCGTCCCACGCGGGGACCCAGGGCTCGACCAGCACGCCGAGGCCGGCGCCGAGCACGATCGCACCGAGCGACGCGCTGCCGATCACCACGATCATCGAGCTCATCCGCAACGTCACCGCTCGCCCGTCCTCGCGCGCTCGTCGTCGCGCCGAGGTGCTCATCGAGCGACGGCCGCGGGTGTTGCGTGCTCGAGGACGTCGAAAAAATCGGCTCGCCCGTCGGTCCCGACCGTCCGGGACCGGCAGGGCACTCAGTGACGCGTCCGGCGATGTCGCGGCGCGGCCGGCTCCTCGCGAGGTGGGGGCGCGAGAGGACCGCGGTCGGCGCGGAGGCGCGCGCCGCTCGGCGTGAGGTGCCGGATGCCGTCGGCATCGTGGGTCGCGCGCGGAGGCGCGTCCGGATCCGCCGCGTCGAGCTCGCGCACCGTGAGGTGCTCGCGCAGCACGACCGAGCGCGCATCCTCGTCGAGGACTGCGGTACGCACGGTGCGGATCGTCCATCCATCGTCGGCGCGTTGCTCGTCACGCCGCCGAAGGACGATCCGCGCGGGGGCCTGGCATCCGACGTCGGGATCGTCGAGCGCAGCCGGGACGAGCGCGCCCCCGGAACGGACGAGCAGATCGGCGATGCGATCCCCCGCGAGCTCGCTCTCGATCGACACGACGACTGCGTCCTCGGTGCGCAGGACCCGCGCCTCGGCGTGATCCGCCGAGCCCGCGTGGCGCCCGATCGCCTGCACCTCGAGGCCCAGCGTGGTGCGGCGCACGAGCGCGAGCGGCCCCACGTGCAGCCCCTCGGACGTGGTGTGCGTCGCGACCCAGAGGACGTCGTCCTCTCCTTCGCGGTGCAGGCGCGCGACGATGCGGGGCGCGATCGGATGCAGCGTCCCGAGCGCGCGCGGCCGCGCCCCGGTGCACACCGGCTCCTGCGGAGGCGTGCGCGCGAGCAGCTCTTCGCACGACGAGGGCCTGCCCTCCTCGTCGTCGGTGAGCAGCGCGATCCAGTCGGCGTCGGTCGGCTCCGATGCCTCGGTCGACTCCCCGCCCGCGCTCGAGGAAGCGCGCCGCGTCTCGTGGCACACCGTGCTCGCGAGCGGACGCAGCGGCGCCTCGCACGCGGCGAGCGCGACGAGCGTGAGGATCGTGATCGCGAGACGCGGCCCCATCGCGTGCCTCAGCGGATGCGCGTGACGGGGATCGACTGCTGCTCGGGCACCGTCGTCGGCACCGGCGCGGGCGGGGGCGCCGCGTCGCGCTGCTGCGTGCGCCGGCCGGTGATCGCGAGGTACGCGCGGCTGAAGCGCGCGCCGAACACGTGGCGCGCGAAGCGATCCCCCTCCGCGAGATCGGCGTGCACGCGCGTGTAGAGATCCCAGAGCCCGGCGCCGCGCATCGGCAGCAGATCGAGCAGCCCGCCGCCCTTCGCGCGCGCGCTGACGGCATGCGGCGAGATCTCCTCGATGAGCGAGCGCACGCCTTCGCGCGTCGCGCTCACCATCGCGATCTGGTGCATCGCGAGATCGGCGAACACACGGGTGAGCGCCGCGACGCGCTCCTCTCCGTCGACGCGGAAGTCGCAGAGATACGCGACGATCTCCTGGCCCGACTGCGGCACACCGTCGCCACTTCCGAGGCCGAGCTCGCGCGCGACGTGCTCCTTCGAGCGCATCAGCTCGAAGAGCGACTGCGCGAACGTCTGGAGCAGCGCCGCGACGCGGGCGAGCACGCGCGCGTCGTCGACGTCCTCGCCGTGCGGCCCGGTGAGCGGCACACCCGCGAGCTTCTCGAGCCACTCGCGCGCCGTGATCTCCTTCACGCTCATGCTGTCGATGCCGTAGCGGGCCGCGATCTCGACGTACTCGGGGGAGCGTGAGAGCTCGGGGAACTCGCGCGCGAGCTGCGGGATGATCTTCTGCCGCGACGCGGAGGGCAGGCTCTCGATCTGGTCCTCGATGACCTCGAGGTACGCGCGTCGCGCGGGCTCGACCGCCGCGAGCAGCGTGCGCAGGTACTGCAGCTGGCTCATCGCGCTGCTGGCGAGGGCCGTCTGCGCCTCGTTGCCGACGGCCTCGGTCGCGTGGTCCTCGCCGCTGATCCGCGTGATGTCGATCATCGAGATCGCGGTGCGGAGATCGTCGGGCATCGCGTCGCCCATCGCGACGCGGCGCGAGCGACGTTCCCCGTCCGTGGCGCGGCTCACCCGCAGGACCACGGGGCCGACCTCGACGCGCGTCTCTCCGTGCACCGGCACCGCGTGGTGCGCGGCGACCCGCTGCATGTCGACGACGCTGCCGTTCGACGAGCCGACGTCGGTGAACCAGACGTGCTGCTCGTCGAACACGAGCTGCGCGTGCCACTGCGACACGCTCGGCTCGTCGAGGAGGAGATCGTTGAGCGCGTTGCGCCCGATGCGGATCGGCGACGTGCGGAAGAACGCCTCTTCGTCGACGCCGGTGCGTGGGTCGTGGATGGCGACGCGGAGCTCCATGACGTCGCTCCTCAGCGCGTTGCGATCGACACGTCGCCGGACTCGGCGATCGCGACGTCGACGTTTGTGAAACCCTTGCCGTCGCCGCGCGCGACGAGCAGCTCGGTGGCGAGCGGGACGAGGACGGCGCGCTCCAGCATCTGGCGCACGTAGCGGACGCCGCCTTCGATCTCCGTGCAGCGCGCGACGACACGATCGCGCACCGCGTCGGCGAACGAGACGTGCACGTCGTGGGCAGCGCGGACGCGGGTCGCGACGCGGCCGAGCTCGATGTCGACGATGCGCCCCATCGTGCTCTCACCGATCGGCGCGTAGGGCACGACCGTCATGCGGTTGAGCAGCGCGGGCTTGAAGTGGCGCGCGAGCGCGGGCCGGATCGCTTCGGTGACCTCTTCGATCGACTTGCCCTGCGAGCAGAGCTCGACGACGCGATCCGACGCGAGATTGCTCGTGAGCAGGATGCACGTGTTCCGGAAGTCGATCTGGCGCCCCTCGGCATCGCTCAGCACGCCCTTGTCGAACACCTGGTAGAAGGTGTTCATCACCTCGAGCGCGGCCTTCTCGCACTCGTCGAGGAGCACGACCGAGTAAGGCCGCTGGCGCACTGCCTCGCTGAGCTCGCCGCCCTCGCCGTACCCGACGTAGCTCGGCGGCGATCCGATCAGGCGCGTCGCGGTGTGCGGCTCCTGGTACTCGCTGAGGTTGATCGTCGTCAGGAAGCGCGAGCCACCGAAGAGCAGATCGGCGATCGCGTACGCGGTCTCGGTCTTGCCGACGCCGCTCGGACCGACGAGGAGGAACACGCCCATCGGCGCGTCGGGATTGCGCAAGCCGGCCTGCGCGACGCGCAGCGACTCGGCGACCCGATCGAGCGCCGCGTCCTGACCGAGCACGCGCCCGCGGAGACGCTCGCCGAGCGAGAGCACGGCCTGGCTCGTCGCGCTCTGCATCGCGCCCACCGGCACCCCGGTCCAGAGCTCCACGGTGCGCGCGACAGCCGCGGCGTCCACGTCGATCGCGACGAGGGGCTCGGTCGCGCAGAGCGCGCGGAGCGCATCGAGCGCCTGCTTCGCGTCGGCCTCCAGCGCGTCGAGCGCGCCGTCGCCCTCCTCCATCTTGCGCGCTGCTTCGTGCATCGCGCGTCGCGCGCCGAGCGCGCGCTCGAGCGCCTCGCGCTGCGCGGCCCAGCGGACCATCAGCTCCGAGCGCGCGCCATCGAGCTCCGAGATGCGACGCTGCAGCTGGATGAGCTCGGTCGCGCGCTGCGCGTCGTGATGATCGACCAGGTCCCGCGCGATCGCTTCCTTGCGGCGCGTGGTGGACGCGATGTCCGCGTCGAGCGCGACGATCTTCTCGGGGCGCGCGCTGCGCTCCACGCGAACTCGTGCCGCGGTGGTGTCGAGGAGATCGACCGACTTGTCGGGGAGCTGACGGCCTGTGATGTAGCGATGTCCGAGCCGCACCGCGGCCTCGACCGCCTCGTCGCGGATGATGACGTCGTGCGCGTCCTCGTAGATCGTGCGCAGCCCGCGCAGCATGCCGATCGCGACGTCCTCGCTCGGCTCTTCGACCTTGATCGGCTGGAAGCGACGCTCGAGCGCGGCGTCCTTCTCGAAGTACTGCTTGTACTCGGCCCAGGTCGTCGCCGCGATCGTGCGCAGCTCGCCGCGCGCGAGAGCCGGCTTGAGGAGGTTCGCGGCGTCGGCCCCGCCCTTCTGGTTGCCCGCGCCGATCAGCGTGTGCGCCTCGTCGATGAAGAGCACGATCGGCGTCGTCGAGGTCTGCACCTCCTGGATGACGCTCTTGAGGCGCGCTTCGAACTCGCCCTTCACGCTCGCGCCGGCCTCGAGCGACCCCAGATCGAGCCCCCGCAGGTCGACGCCGCGCAGCGACTCCGGCACGTCGCCCGCGACGATCGCGCGCGCGAGCCCTTCGACGAGCGCGGTCTTTCCGACGCCAGGCTCGCCCACGAGGATCGGGTTGTTCTTGCGGCGACGGCAGAGCACGTCGATGACCTGACGGATCTCGCGCTCGCGACCGAACACCGGGTCGATGCGACCCGCGCGCGCCGCGTCGGTGAAGCTGTTCGTGAAGCGCGAGAGCGCGCTGCCCGGGCCCGGTGCGCCCTCGACCCGCGCGTCGCCCGTCGCCCGCTCGGTGGTGCGGGCCGGCACCGCCTCGGTCGACTCCGGCGTGATGCTGAGCGCGTCGGCGGCGCAGGCGCGCAGTGCATCGGCCGAGATGCTGCTCAGCGTCACCACGGTCTCGGAGAGATAGCGTCCACCGCCCAGCACGATCTGCGCGAGCAGCGCGCCCGAGCGCAGCGCGGTCTCGCCCCACTCGAGCGACGCGAGCACCCACGCGTCCTCGAGCCAGCGCACCAGCGAGTCCGAGATGCGCGGCTTCGACGCGCTGCCCGCGCGGAAGGTGCGCAGCGACTGCTCGAGCTCGCTGCGCAGCTTGCGCGGATCGCGATCGAGCGCGCGCAGGAGCACCTCGGTGTCGCCGCCGGGCTCGGCGCTCATCGCGAGGAGCACGTGCTCCGGCGTGATCTCCGGATGCTGCGCCTCGACCGCCTTGCCCACGGCCTGCTCGAGATATCGCTTCGCGGTCGGCGTCAGGCGCGCGACGACCTTCTGGGGGTGCACTCGCATGGTCGTTCTGTCTCCTCGAGCCGCGTCATCGGTCGCGCGGCGATCACGTTGCGTCCGAAATCAGGCGGCGACGCGGACGGTCCGCGACGTGCGCGCGCTCGCGAGCCAGGTGCGGCGCCCGAGCCCGGTCGTGTGCGAGAGCGGGAACCCGCTGGCCTGCGCGTCGACGTGCAGCTCGAGCTCGAGCTCGATGCCTGCGGGATCGAAGAGGCGGAACGTCTCGCGGACGAGCGCGTGGAGATCCCCGCCGGGCAGACATCGCGGGTGGGTCGTCGCGTCGAGCCCGCGGATCACCACGACGCAGCGACCGCCGGGATCGGCCGCCTTCGCGCCGAGCACGGTCTCGCGGCCGAGCGCGTGCGCCGAGCGGCCGAGGCGCATGCGGCTGCGCTCCGCGATCGGAACGCGATCACCCGCGAGCTCGCGGATCTCGATCACCAGCCGCGCGGTGGGCACGCGTCGGCGCACGAGGATCTGCAGCGCGCGCTGGAACCCGAGCGCGCTGCGCCGGCTCGTCGCGAGCAGCGGGAGGATCGCGATGCGCTCGGGCATGCTGAGCGCGCTCGCGTCGGCGCCGGCGGCGGACACCAGACGATGGCTCCAGAAGTCCGAGCCGTCGTCGCGAAGCACCGCGCTCGGTCGCAGGCGCTGCACGCTGCGATAGAGCAGCGAGAGCGCGCGGTGGTGGAACACGTCGAGCAGATCGCGGCGCACCGCGCGATCGGGGTCCTCGCCCGCGATCTCCTCGAGCATGAACAGCGGGAGCGGGCCGATGGTGCCCGCCGCGCCGAGGAACGTGGTCTCGACGCGCGCCTTGGCGCCATCGAGCTCGACGCGCGCGACGTCGCTCGCCGCGAACGTGAGCGCCGGGCTGTGCCCGAGCCGCACCCGCTCGTCCGCGGGGCGCGCTTCGGTGCCGAGCGCAGCGCTGCCCAAGCGTCGCTCGAGCGCCGCGACCAGCGCGAAGAAGGACGCGCGACGACCCGAGGTCGCGAGCGCGCCTCGGAGCGCGCTCAGAGGATCGACTGCGTGCCCGTCCGCGGCGTCCACGTGAGCTCCTTCATCGACGCATGGAGACCGACCGAGAGCGCGCAGAACGCGTTGATCGGGACCTCGGCAGAGAGCAGGCGATCGAGCGCGCACCCGAAGAGGAACGCGTCGCCGGGGCCCGAGAAGCGCGACTCCTCGAGCTCGATGCGGGTCTCGACGCCCCGCACCACCGCGCCGCGATGCGCGCGCGTCGCGGCGTGCGCGCGCACCTCGCGGATTCCCTCGAGCCGCAGCGAATTCGCGCGCTCGACGTGCACGTCGACGAGCTCGGGCACGTTGAACGACGAGAGCAGGCTGCGCAGCGCGTCGGGGCTCGCGAGCGATCGATGCGTGCTCGCGAGATAGCCGAGCAGGCGCCACTGCAGCTCGGTTCCCAGCGCCGCGGGAATCGGCTTCGAGACGCGGCTCACGTTGCGCGCGGTCGCGAGCGTCGGTGAGGCGGGCAGCGGTGCGCCGACGTCCCCAGCGCGCAGCTCGGACGCGAGCAAGCGGCTGGTGCACGTCATCTCGACCGACACCGTCTCGTCGACGAGGCCGTCGTCGGGCGCGCCGTCGTCGCCGAGCAGCAGATACGTATCGAGCCCGCCGTCGAGCGGAGAGCGCCGACGGCGCAGCGTGAAGAACGCGTCGTGGGCCCCGCCGCGCCCGTGATCGAAGAGCGAGAGCGCGCCGTAGTGGATCTCCCCGCCGCGGCGCATGCGCCGGCCGATCACACGATCGACGGTGTGCACCTCGGCTTGGTGCGGCGCGAGGCCCGCGGCGCGCAGGTGCAGCTCTTCGCGCAGTGGCGCGCGGCGGATCGGCTCGGCCGACGTGGTGAAGAGGTTGATCGCAGGAACGCAGTGCAGTCGCAGCGCGTCGGTCGGCAGACGCTCCGGCAGCGCGGGCGGCTTGCGGAATCGGAACGAGAGCTCGAGCGTCTCGCGCGCTCGCGCCGCGGGCACGCGCTCGAGGCCGTGCACGTCGACGAAGAAGAACTTCTCGGGGAACGTGAAGTACTCGGCGGCGAGCCGGGGGCCGACCGGCGCGGTCTCGGGCCAGGGCCAGAGATCCCCGATCGTCCCGTCGAGCGCCGGCAGTCGCGCCGCCGATGCGCCGAGATGGATCTCGTCGCCGGGCGCGAGACGCACCGAGACCTGGTCGAGATGCCGCGCGATCCACAGCAGCAGCGTCGTGGCGAGCGCGTGCGTGCCGTGGAGGAAGAGGCGCAGCGGGGCAGGGCCGAGCACCGAGTCGCGCGCGGCCTCGGGCACCCGGATGCGAGCGACGATCTCGGGCGCGTCGGCGCGCATCTCGTCGAGCCGACAGACTTCGATCCGCGCCGGCGTGAGCGCGACGTCGGCGCGCGTCTGGAACGGGCACGCGGCGCCCTGCACCGCGCGCGATCCGTAGATCGCTCCGGCCTTGATCTCGTGGCGCGCGCGGAGCGCGCCGGCGCGCGGCTCGAGCTCGAGGATCGTCGCCGCAGGAATGCCGCGCAGCGTGTGCGGCGCGATCAGCTCCGCCAGCGGCTCGGCGAGCTCGGGCACCGCGGCCTCGGTGCGCTCGCGGATGCGCGCGGCGAGGAACGCGAAGCCCTCGAGCAATCGCTCGACGTCGGGATCGGTGCCGCGCTCGGTGAGCGCTTCGGCGAGCCCGGGGTGACGAAGCCCGAACTCGCGACCCATGTCGCGCAGATAGGCGAGCTCGCTCTGGTAATAACGAGAGAACACGACTCGAGTCCTTTCTGCGAGCGGGTCAATCCACGCGGAAGCGACCGGGCAGTCGCACCCACGTGCGGAGGCGCAGGGCGCGCCGCGGATCGGCGGCGAGGCGCGCCTGCACCTGGAAATCGAGCCGCAGTGCGTCGTCACCGGGCAGGTGGCGGACGCTCACCTGCGCGAGCCGCGGCTCGTGGCTCTCGATCGCCTTCTTGATCGTGAGCTCCACGCTACGCATGCCGTCGGGCAGCGTGTGCACGAGATCCGTCAGGTCGACGATTCCGCGCGCGTTGAGGAGCGCGTGGAGGTGGGCGACGATCGACTCGGCCTCGCCGATCTGACGAGCACCGGACTCGAGACGATCGAAGAGACCGCGTCGCATCACCCGCCCTCCACACGAATCGACTCACGCGCTCGCGCGAGATCACGAGTTCGGCTGCTGCGCCCAGTCCCACGAGTGCTCGGTCGTGTCGCCGTCCTCCGTGATGTATGTCCAGCTGATCTTGCTGAAGACGAAGTCGACGACCTCGCGCGGGAGCTCGTCACCCTCGCGCTCGAGCACGTTCGACTCCATGCGCGCGATGCGCGCGTTCTCGAGCTTCACGCGATAGAACTCCTTGGTGCCCGAGCCCGAGCTCGACTGGCGGAAGAAGTGGAACACCGCCTCCGCGGGGCTCGTCGCGGTGAGGGCCTGCGCCATCACCGGCGTCGACTTGTCGATCTCCTTGCGGATGCGCACCGGGCCGAACGCGGGCGGCGCGGTCGGGCGCGACACGCGCGGGTCGTAGCCGACGCTGAGGAGCTGCTCGAACCCGACGCACTCGATCGCGTTCTGGACGTCCTCGCCGCCCATGTTGTGCACGGTCGACTCGCCCGCGACGTCGTTGCCGCCGACCTTCAGCTTCAGATACACGCTCTGCTGGCTCATCTTCGCTTTCCTCGTTCTCCCCCTCTCGAGGGGTCGCCTTCGCGCCGGGCCCTCTGCCCGCACGCAAGCCCCTCATCGCAGCGACCCGCACGTCGTTGCGTCGCGCCGACGAAAAAAGTCGTCGACGCAACGCGGCACCGGTCGCGCAGATAAGAGGCCCGCTGCGCAGAGAGCAGGGAGGCGGGTCCATGCCGGAGCGTTTCGGCGCGTACGAGATCGAGAAGCGCCTGGGGGCAGGCGGAATGGCCGAGGTGTTCCTCGCGCAACGTCGCGGGCCCGAGGGCTTCGCGAAGCGCGTCGCGCTCAAGCGCGTGCTACCCGGCTACAACCAGGACCCCGAGTTCGTGCGTCTCTTCCAGGACGAAGCACGGCTCGCGGCGCGCCTCGATCATCCGCACATCGCGGGCATCCACGACTTCGGCGAGGTCGAAGGCACGTGGTTCATGGCGATGGAGTACGTCGACGGCTCCGACCTGCGAACGCTGCTGAGCGGGCTCGGCAAGCTCTCGCAGCCGATGCCGACCGATCTCGTGCTGCTCGTCGCGGCCGATCTCGCGTCGGCGCTGCTCTACGCGCACGAGGTGGAGATCGACGGCAGGCCGGCGCGGATCATCCATCGCGACGTCACGCCGTCGAACATCCTCGTCAGCACCGACGGCGCGATCCGCCTCGCCGACTTCGGCATCGCGAAGGCGGCGTCGCACGGGCACCACACGCGCACCGGTATCGTGAAGGGGAAGGTGCCGTACATGCCGCCCGAGCAGGCGCTCGGTGAGAACATGGATCACCGAGTCGATCTCTTCGCGCTCGGCGTGGTGCTGTTCGAGTGCCTCGCGGGGAAGCGGCCCTACGTCGGCGTGACGGAGCTCGATACGCTCCAGAAGATCAGCAAGGGGCAGCACGCGCGCCTGAACGATCTCGCGCCCCACACGCCGCCTGCGTTGGCCGAGGTGGTGGAGCGACTGATCCGGCCCGACCCCAGCGCGCGCTTCGAGAACGCGGCCGACGTGCTCGACGCGCTCGCGGCGTCGCCGCCGCCCACGAACGCACGGCGGTTGCTGGGCAATCTCGTGAAGCGCGTGCAGCGCGAAGCGCCGAAGTCGATCTCCGAGATGCGCGGGTTCGTGAAGACCGAGTCGCTGCCCGACGAGCCGGCGAACGATCGAACGCGCACGGCCGGAGAGCTCGCTCAGCGTGCGCTCGCGATGGGAGCGGAGCCCCGCGAGGACGTCGCGCGCGCGCTCGACCGTGCGGCGCAGGAGAAGAGCTGGACGCCGCCGGCGCAGAACGATGCGCACGACCCGCGCACGGTGCCCGCGGGACGTCGGGTGAACGTCGCGAGCGAGGGAGAGAGGACCGGGCCGGTGACGTCGAAACCGCCGTTGCCTTCGACGCGCACGCGCCCCGCGGTGGCGATGGAGAGCGACTCGAGCGTGCCAGTCGCCGAGTCGGAGATCTCGATTCCGCAGGTCGTCGCGCCGCAGCCGAGAGTGGGAGTGTCGCTGGGCGCGTGGATCGCGCTCGCGATGTCGCTCGGGATCGCGTTCGTCGGCGTCGTCGGCGCGGCGGGCGTGTGGTGGATCCGGACGCGAACGCCCGTCGCTGTCGTGACGCCGCTGCCGGTGGTCACGACTCCGCCGCCGAGCGCACCTCCTGCGGCGCCACCGATCGTCGAAGCGCCGGCGCCGGTCAGCGATCCAGTGGTGGCGACCACCGCGACGCCCGTGCCGGAGCCGACTCCGGAGCCGGTGCGTCCTCGCCCCACGACTCGTGATCGCGATCGCCCGGAGCGCGAGCCGCGGGTCACCGCGAGCTCGAACCCGACTCCGCCGCCGCCCGAGGTACCGCCTGGCCGCGTGTCGGTGGTGGCGCTTCCGATGGGTGAGGTGACGATCGACGGCCGCGATCACGGCACGTCTCCCGTGACCGCGACGCTGCGACCGGGGCACCACGTGATCGTCGTGCGCAACGGTGAGCGCGAGGAGCGCCGCTCGATCGAGGTCGCGAGCGAAGTGACCGAGCGCGTGGTCGTGCGCTTCCCGCTCGACGGGTGAGCGACGCGAGGTCGGGCTATACAAGCTCGATGGTGCCTTCGGAGCGCGTGACCGAGCTCTTCGCGGACGACGTGCTCGTCGTGAGCGCGCACGTGACCGACGTCGCGCTCGCTGCGATCACGCCGCGCGAGGCCGAGCTCGTCGCGCGCGCCGTCGACAAGCGGAAGCGCGAGTTCGCGACCGCACGCGCGTTGGCAAAGGCAGCCCTCGCGCGCTTCGGACTGCACGACTACGAGCTGCTCAACGCGCAGGATCGCTCGCCGATCTGGCCCGCGCACATCACGGGGAGCATCTCGCACTGCGACACCCGTGCGGTCGTCGCGGTCGGGGATCGTGCGACCGTGGGCACGATCGGCATCGACGTCGAGCACCGCGACGAGCTCAAGCGCGAGCTCTGGAAGACGGTCTTCCTGCGCGAAGAGGTCGACGCGCTCGATGCGCAGTTCGCGCACGACGTGCGCGGCCGGATGGCGCTCGCGCTCTTCTCGGCGAAAGAGGCGCTCTACAAGGCGCAATATCCGCGCTCGACGCAGTTCATGGGGTTCCACGAATTGCGCGTGGAGATGATCGCGGAGAGCGCGACGCGGGGTCGCCTCGAGTGCGAGTTCCAGAACGACGTCGGCCCGTTCGCGAAGGGTTTCGTCGCGCACGGACGATATCGGCTCGATGCGTTCCCGGCGGGTGAAGTGATCACCGCCGTGCGCATCGAGCCGTGAGCGTCAGAGCCAGCGATCGAGCGCGACGTCGATGACGTCGTCGAGCTCGTCGAGCATCGTCTTCGTGCGAATGCTCGCGATGCGCTCTTTCTTGGTGTCGCGCCCGACGCCCTGCGCGCGATCGAGATCGCCGCTCCGGATGCCCATCGCGTAGCGCCAGAGCAGGTCGGCCTCGGCACCGGTCAAGCGATGCCGTCCCGCGAACTCGTCGATCTTTCGATGACAATGCAGCGCGCGTTGTTCGCAGTAGGCGAAGAAATCGCGGCCGAGGTCTCCGAGCTGACCGTTGTCGCAGCTGAAGATCCCTCCGGTCGATCCGGGCCATCGTTCGTCTTCGAGGCCAACGAGCAGGATCGGCATGCGCCGTGACGTCGCTCGAATGCGCTCGACCGCTTGAATCGAGCGCTCGCACGCCGTCCGCTCGACGACGACTCCGACGATCCCCCGTCGGCGCAGGAGCGCGGCCGTCAAATCGTCCAGATCGCCCGCCGCGCGTACATCGAGCCCGGATGGGCTCGTCGGCAAACACGCGGGCGGGATTCCTATCGTGACCGCCTCGCACTGGATTGGCTCCAGCACGTGTCGGACAGATCGAGCGCGGAAGACGCCGGAGATCGGTGGTTGCAGCTTCGGACGCGGCGCGGAGGAGGCTCGAGCGGACATCGTCGTCTCCTTTGCGGGGGCCGACCGTGACATGGGTGGCTGCACTCGTCTACCGAAGAAGCCCCCCACGAAGGGGGTGCACCGCCGGAGCCCCGCCGAAAAGATGCGGCCATGCTCGTCCGTCCAAGCATCGACGTTGCGTCCGCGCGCCGACAATTCCGGCTCCACCAGGTGAGCGCCGGCGTCGGTCGCCCAGCGGCCGCGTGGATCGCGTTGATCGCTGCGACGTGTGGTGCGTGCGCTGCGGAGATCCCGACGGACGAGATCGTCGTCGCCTTCGATGCGGGTCCTCCGGCGCCGTCCTGTGACGGCGGCGGTTGTGCGACGCTGGGCGGCACGACACCGGGCTGCGACGGCTGCGTGAGCGACGCGTGTCAGGTCGCGACGTGTGACGGAGTTTGGTGCACGCGTCGAGACCAGGCAGACGGGACGACGTGCCCGAGCGGGATCTGCGTCGCCGGCGCCTGCGTCGCACGGCGATGTGGAGACGGCTTTGCGGAGCCGGGGCCCACGCCCGCCCGGGAGCCTTGCGACGACGGCAACAACGTGTCGGGCGACGGCTGCTCGGCGACCTGCGTACCGGAGACGATGTCGCTCTCGCCGAACCAGGCGGCGCGCGTCCGGCCCGCGATCGCCGTCGACGGGCGGGGCGCAGCCCTGGTCGTGTGGACGATCGAGCTTGCGCACGAGGACGCGCGCGAGATCCGTGCCCAGCGATTCGAGGTCGACGGTAGGCCGATCGGAGGCTCGTTGCTCGTCGCGCGGATCGCCGGACGCGGCAGCGACCTGTCGTTGGCCGCGGCGGGCCGACCAGAGGCGGGGTGGGCGATCGCTTGGTCCGCAGCGGGCGCGGACGGCGACGGCCTCGGCGTGCGCGCAGCGTTCGTTTCGGAGACCGGCGTGATCGGTGGGTCGTTTCCTGTGAGCGCGGGAACGGAAGCAAACGGTGATCAGAGCGCGCCGAGTGTTGCCTGGTATGCCGACGGACTGGTCGTCGCGTATGTCGATCGGAGCGCTCCCGCCGAGAACGGTGCGATCGGACGCGTGCTCGTACGCGCATTCGACGAGCGAGGCGTGCCATTCGCGCCGAGCGCCGAGCTCGTCTCCACTGCGAACCGTCCCGTAGGCGAGCCGTCGCTCACCGTGAGCGGGCTCGACGTCGTGATCGCGTGGTCGGAAGGACCCGATCCCAACGATCCGGATCCGGCGTTCGTGTCGCGCGTCCTGTTGCGGCGGGTCGGGTTCTCCGGATTGCTTGCACCGCTCGTCGTCGCCGAGCCGTTCGCTTCCAGCGCGGCCCTCGCCTCGCTGGACACGGGAGATGTCGTTGCGGCGTGGGTGACTCGTGTCGGAGACCCACGTGGCAACATCGAACTGCGCACGTCGAACGCTGAAGGGCTCGGCGCTCCTTTGGTCTTCGCATCGACCGGGGAACCTCCTCGCGTCCGCCCGCTGGGGCAGGGTGCTCCTGTCGTCGCCGGCCTTGCCCAGGGCAGGTGGCTGGCGGCGTGGGAAGAGGAGGATGGCGTCGCGACGATTGCGTTCGCGCAGAGCGCGGGGGGGGTCGAGGATTCCGATTTGTCGCGTCTCCGCGATGAGCTCAGTGAACGCAGCACATACGCGGTCGCGATGTCCAGGGCTCCGCGCGGAGTCTGGGTCGCGTGGCTGGAAGACACGATCGGTGTCCAGCCGCCCGCCGACGCGGGAGCGGGAGTCGATGCCGGCGTCGCCGACGTGCGTGCGGGACGGGCGCTCCGCGTGCACCTGCTGCCGTACCCGGACCTCTGTCGGCGCTGCGGGGGTCAGACCCCGATCTGCGACGCAATGGCGGGTGAGTGCTCCGAATGCGCCGCCAATCACCACTGCCCTTCTCTTCAAGGTGCCGAGGCGACGTGTGTCGACGGTGTGTGTCAGTACGCGTGCGAGCCGGGGCTCGCCGATTGTGACGGCAACGAGACCTGCGAGACTCCGCTCGGCACGCAAGACGACTGCGGCGCCTGCGGTGACGCGTGCTCGACGACGGAGGAGTGCAACGCAGGTTCCTGCGAGTGCGTCCCGGGCACGACACGCTGCGACGGCACGTGTCAGTACCTCGATTGGAACGACGAACACTGCGGTGCGTGCGGTGTGTCCTGCGCCGGCCTGCCGGGAACGGAAGAGTCGTACTGTCACACCGGGAGCTGCGAATACGCCTGCGAGAGCGGCCTCGGCGATTGCGACCTCGACTTCGAGAACGGATGCGAGACGGACGTCGCAGGCTCGGACCCCGAGCGCTGTGGCTCGTGCGGATACAGTTGCATCGGACAGGCCAACGCGCCCTACGGTGAGTGCGTCGGGCCCTTCGAGTGCATGCTCGAGTGCGCAAACACGTACGGCGATTGCGATGAGTACGCGCTGAACGGCTGCGAGACGCAGGTGACCACGAACGTTGCGCACTGCGGTGCCTGCGGTCGCGACTGCCGCGCCGGAGATCCTGCCACGCGGTGGACGTGGACGAGTGCGAGTTGCTCGGCCGGCTCCTGCGCGTTCACGTGTGTCGGCACGCGCCGCAATTGCGATGGTGACTACTGGGACGGCTGCGAGGTCGACATTTCGTCGAACGCCGGCAACTGCGGCGGATGTGGAATTTCCTGCACGGGGCGCCTGAACACGACCGGCGGCACGTGCAGCGCGGGGACGTGCAGCATCACGTGCAGCGGCTCGTACCGGAACTGTGACGGCGACTTTACCGACGGCTGCGAGGTCAACAGCGCCACGGACGCTCTGAACTGCGGAGCCTGCGGCGTTCGTTGTGCCGACCTGCCGCACGTGACAGCGAGCACGTGCGCGTCCGGCACGTGCGGAGCGTTCGTCTGTGACACCGGCTGGGCGAACTGCACGACGGCATCCGGGTGCGAGACCGAGCTGGGTACTGCTCTGAACTGCGGCAGCTGCGGAGCTCGCTGCGACTGGGGTTGCACCGGCTCGAGCTGCAATGATGCGGTATCCGTGTCGGGGGGCCGCTGGCACACGTGCGCGATCCGCGAGACGGGAGCACTCGTGTGCTGGGGATACAACGCCAGCGGTCGACTCGGGAATGGAACGACGACCTCGGCTTCGACGCCAGTGGCGGTCTCCACGCTGTCGAGCGGAGTGACCTCGGTCTCCGCGGGTCTCAACCACACGTGCGCTGTCCGCACTGGCGCAGCGTGGTGTTGGGGATCGAACGCATCCGGGCAGCTCGGGGTGGGGAACACGACGGCCAGCTCGACCCCTGTGACGGTATCGGGTCTCGGAAGCGGTGTCGTCGACGTAGCCGCTGGCGGGAGCCACAGCTGCGCAGTCCGGTCCAACGGCACGGTGTGGTGTTGGGGCAGCAACTCCGCCGGTCAGCTGGGTAACGGCACGGCGAATTCGACGATTCCGGTCCAGGTGACTGGGATCACGACGGCAACTGCAATTGCGGTTGGAAACAGCCATAGCTGCGCTCTGCTCTCAACCGGCGCGGTGCGATGCTGGGGGTTGAACTCCTCCGGACAGCTGGGAGACGCGTCGTGGAACAGCAGCACCACACCGGTATCGCCCGTGCTCTTCGAGAGTATCGCCTCGATCAGCGCAGGCACCAACCACTCCTGCGCTGTCGCGACGAGCGGCAAGCTGTGGTGCTGGGGGGCGAACCTCTACGGCCAACTCGGGTTCGGCGACACGGTAGACCGAGCGTCGCCGATCGCGCCCTTGTCGTCCGGCGTCGCGCGCGTGAGCGCCGGGAACTTTCACACCTGCGCTCGGCTCACGACCGGCGCGGGCAGGTGTTGGGGACACAACGAGTTCGGCCGGCTGGGGGACGAAACGGAGACGCAATCGTTGACGCCCACGCCGGTGGTGGGGCTGTCCGGCATCAGCGTGATCGCTGCCGGCGGAAACCACAGCTGCGCCGTGCTGACCAGCGGAGCGATCCGCTGCTGGGGTCGCAACTACGACTACGAGCTCGGCGACGGAACGAACATCAATCGACTCCAGGCGACGGCCGTTGCAGAGCCGTGAGAGAGCTCCGATGAAGACTCACGCTCACTCGCTCGTGTCTCGAGCTCTCTCGGCGGGGCTCGCGACGCTGCTGTTCTGGACGCCTCTCGCGCCGCGCCTCGCACAGGCGCAGGAGATCGAGATCTCGGAGGAGGAGCAGCGCGCGATCCGCGAGGCCGCGTACGACCGCCAGCCCGAGCTCGACGAGGCGCACCTCGAGGACGTCGAGCTCGACACCGACGCCGAGCACGAAGGGCCGCCACCGAGCGAGACCTCGAGCGGCGCACCGCTTGCGCTCCCGGGGGGAGACACACGCACGGCGGTCAATCCTCAGGCGATCTCGCTGCCGACGGCCGAGGGGTCGATCGAGGGCATGGGCGAGTCGTTCACGCCGAACCTGAGCTCCGGCACCGGGAGCTTCGGCGTGCCGATCGCAGTCGCGCCGGGTCGCGCAGGCGTGCAGCCGAGCTTCTCGCTCGCGTACGCGACGAGCGGTGGAAACGGACCCGTCGGCTTCGGTTGGTCGCTCTCGGCCCCCTTCATCTCGCGCCAAGTCGATCGCGGTGTGCCGCAGTACGACGATCGGCTGCGATGGCATCGCGGCGAGGACCGCTTCATCTACAACGGCGGTCAGGAGCTGGTTCCCGTCAATTCGGGGGTGATGGCGCGAGTCGATATGGAGTCGTCGACCGCGATGCCGACGTTCCCGGACGGCGTGACGGATCAGTGGCAGGAGTACCGCGCTCGCGTCGAGGGCGGATTCATGCGCTTCTTCCGCGCCCCCGATTTCACGCGCTGGGTCGTGCTCTCGAAGGACGGTAGTCGCTTCGACTTCGGGCGCGTCAGCGTCGGGCCGAGTGAGATCGTCAGCGGCTCGGTGAACGCGCTGGAGCGAGATCCCAGCGCACCGAATCGCGTGTATCGCTGGATGCTGACGCGGATGGCCGACTCGCACGGCTCGCCCGTGTGGTACCGGTACCAGCAGCACGAGAACAACGCGTACCTACAAGACGTCACGTACGTCTCGCCGCACGGGTGCGCCGTCGGGTCGGCCGACGACAACGCCGACTGCACCGAGAGCCTCGGCTCCTATGCGTCGCGCGTCGCATTCGAGTACGAAGTGCGCCCCGACGTCTTCGACACGTGGGTGAGCGGCTGGCGAATCGCGACGCCACGGCGCCTCGCGCGTGTGGTGGTGACTGCATGGGATGACGGGCTCGGCGAGCGCGCGCTCGTGCGCCGATATCACCTCTCGTATTCGAACGATGGATTCCACTCGATGCTCACTTCGGTGCAGCTCGAGGGGCGTCCCGACGCGGAGAACGAGTGGGGCGTGCGAGTGCTCGGTGACCCGGTGTCCGAGCGTAGCCTCGGCCCGAGCCCCGTCGGTCCGATGCTCCCGGCGATGCGCTTCGACTACACGCCGGTTCCGCCTGCGCTCGATGGGACCGTGCACGACGTGATCGGCAGTCCGCCGCACTCGGTCGACGAAGCGCGAAGCGATCTGTTCGACGTCAACTCCGACGGCCTGCCGGACCTCGTGGTGACCGACCCCGCGCGCTATCGAACGCGCGACGGGCGCCCCGCGGCGGGTGTGTTCTTCAATGGATTCCGCGGCGCCGCCGCAGCGCCCGCCGAGACGGCGGCGCAGTTCAGCGCGGCAGTTCCAGTCGCGATCCCGGCTGGGATGGACGCTGTGATGGCGCTGTCGAATCCGAACGTCGCGCCGATGGACATTGACGGCGATGGGCGCAGCGACCTGCTCCACATGCCGCGGCAGCGCACGTACGGCTGGTTCTCACCGACTCGCTCCCCCGAGGGTGAGGGCGAGTTCTCGCCCGCCTCGCAGGGATGGCAGTGGAGCTACGAGCAGGTCCGCCTGCCCACCACCGACGCCGATCCGCGCATCGATCTCGGCCGCGACGGCGCGCACATCCAGGTGCTCGACGTCAACAACGACCATCTGATCGATGTCGTCCGCACGACGGGCACCGAGATCCAGACGTGGCTCAACCTCGGCTGGCTCGACGGCGGGGAAGGGCGGTTCGGCTCGTATTCGTGGGGCGGTGAGACTGCCACGCTGAGCACTGCCCCGGTCCGCTCGTGTCTACCGGTCGCCGGCACCGTCTATGACTTCGAAGATCTCGAGTCGCGCCTGGGCGACATGAACGGCGACGGTCTGCAGGACCTGGTGCGCATTCGCCGTGGCCGCGTGATCTACTGGCCCGGTCGGGGTGACGGCAGCTTCGGGATCGGTGCTCGTGGGTGCGAGCCCGGCTTGATCAGTGATCGTCACATCGAGATGACGACTCCGCCGGCCGAGACCAACACCGAGCTCGCGGGCGTGTACCTCGCAGACATCGACTCGGACGGCACTGACGACGTCGTGCAGGTCCGTTTCGACGCGATCGACGTGTGGCTGAATCGCGCGGGGCGCGCGTTCGCTCAGCGCATCATCGTGCGCGGCGTGCCGGCGAATCCGGGATTCGCCAATCGCATTCGCCTGGTCGACATCGATGGATCGGGCACCGTCGATGTCGTCTACGGCACGGCGCACGGGTGGAGGTACATCGATCTCGTCGGAGGGCTCCGGCCGCGGCTTCTGGTCGGCGTCGAGAACGGCCTCGGTGCGCGAACCGAGCTCCAGTACGAGACGAGCGCTGTCGACTATCTACGCGATCTCCAGGCGTGCGAGACCGGTGACACGCGGAACTGCTTCACCTGGAACCAGCCGGGCGACCCTGGTGAGCGCCTGCTGACGCATCGCTCCGGTGGGTCGCCGGTGATCTCCACGGTCGTCCGCTCGATCACGACGACTGACCGGATGCACGTCTACGGCCTCGAGCCACAGCGCGCGACGCAGCGCCTGCACTACCACGACGCGTACTACGAAGGCATCGAGCAGGAGTTCCGTGGCTTCGGCGTCACCGACTCCTGGGCCATCGGCGACTGGAACAACCCTACGACGATCACGCGCACCTGGTTCCAGCAAGGCCGTCGTTCGCAAGCGATCGCAGCAGAGCGGCTCGAGCACAACCCCGACGAAGCGCTCAAGGGCCGCGAGTATCTCACCGAGACATTCGACGAAGACGGACGATATCTCGCCTCCGCGCATGCGACGCTCGCAGTGCGTCATCTCGCCGATGGGCTCGACGGTCGGCCGATCGACTACGCGTACGTCACCGAAGCGAACGAGTATCGATACGACACCACTCCGTTCACGCCGCTGACGGACGCGCGCGTCACGCTCACCGACGTCGAGTACCAGCAGACCGACGACAACGGCGAGGTTGCGATCGCATCCAGCCGAACGCATGAGGTGTCGATTCGCGGCGCGCGCTGGGCGCGGATTCGCACGACCTACGACGAGATCGACAACCTCGGTCACGTCCTGGAGCAGACCGCGCACGGCACGGTCGCGGTCGATGGAGGCCTGTCTGCCATCGACGAACCGATTGTCGCGCACACCGAGGTGACCCGGCTCGGTACGTGGATGTGGCGAACGCGACGCACGTGGGTGGACGGCCCTGAGAGCGTGGCGCTCGGCGAGACCACCGTTGAGTTCACAGAGGCCGGCGATCCTCGGTACACAGTCACGACGGTCACCGGCATCCCCGAGCTCGACTTCGAGGGGGAGTCGGACGACGAGGGCGATGCGCTCCCGTACGAGATCGCCGACGCCCGTGAGAACGCCGTCGCATCGGTCGCGTACGACTCCTGGGGGCAGCCGATTGCGCAGTGCGCCGGTGGGAATCTCGCCGGCCCGACGGGTACACCCCCCGACGTCTGCCTGCGGTACGGAACCGTCACGCGCGACACGCAGTTCGACCAGCTCGCCCTCGTCGAGCGCGCGTGGGTCGGGCGCGGTGCAACGGCGTACCTCGAGACGGAGGGCGTCTGGGACCGAGGGCTCGCGCTCCTGCTGAGCGCGGCAGCGCCGAACCACGAAATCTCCGAGATGCTCTACGACGGCTTCGGCCGTCCCGTCGCCGCGATCCCGCCGCCCGTCGACGGTTGCATCGAGGGCCATCCGACGACGCTGATCCGCTACGAGCTCACGACCGACCCCGAGAACGCGCCGCTCTCGCGTGTGCGCACGACCACGGTGCTGCGCGATGCGCAGAACTGCGAGGAGGCGAGCCCGGTCGAAGGAATGGGCTACGTCGACGGCCTCGGCCGCCCGCGCGCCGCGCTCGCCACGGGCGACGAAGCTCACGCGTGGGTCCGCAGCGGCATCACGACCTTCGACCAGAAGGGCTCGGTCCGTCGCACCTACCAGCCCGACTTCTACGACGGCTCCGAGAGCGATTTTGCGGCCGTCATCGCGCTGCCCTCGGACATTCCGTACGCCGTCACGCGTTACGACGCATTCGGTCGCGCGCGCGGCGTGATCGCCGAAGACGGCTCGACCGTCTGGACGAGCCATCACGCGCTCTCCACCGACGTCTGCGATCCGCTCGACAACGACCATTCGTCTCCGCACTACCGGACCTGCACCACGGCGCGAGTCGACGGTCACGGGCGCGTGATCGACCAGATTCTGCGCAATCGAGATCCCGACACCGGCGCGGACGAGCAATATCGACTCTGGACGTGGTACCGCCAGGACGGCGCCGTGCTCGCGCTGGCGCGCACGCAGCGCAACGCCTCGATCACGCGACCGGCGACTCTGCCGAGCCGTGATGCGATGACAGTCGTCCGGACATTCACCTACGACTCCATCGGTCGGCGCTGGACTTCGCACGACCCGGACACCGTCTCGCCCTCGGGAGCGAACTGGCGATACTTGTTCAATCGCGTCGGCGATCTCGCTGCAGTGCGCGATCCGCGCGGCTGCGGTCAGAACTTCTTCTACGATCTCGGCGGTCGACTCGTCGGCGAGCAGTACGTCAGCTGCGCCGAAGCTTCGTCGATGCGCGGAGAGCAACCCGTCGCGCAGCTCACGGCCGGCGCGACGGGGCTGGACGACGAGACCCCGGCGATCTCCGTCGACGTCCTCTACCACTACGACGACTACTCCGGTCTCGGCTGGAGTGACGACGCGCGCGGCGGTGATCTCGGCGATCCCGAGGACCCCGCGGTGCTCACGACGGTCGACGCGCGCGCCGTCGGTATGCCCACCGGCGTCGAGGATCGCGGCCAGCGATCCGTCATCAGCTACGACCGCCGCGGCAACGCGGTCTGGTCCGCGCGCCAGATGGCGTTCATCTCGAACGCCCCCGCGCTCGAGCCACCCCTACAGCCTCCCGGAGCCCCGCCGCCCAGCCCCGAAGACCCACCGCGTCGGATCGAGGCGCCGCAGGTCGGCGACGTCGCATACGACGAGGAGCACACCTACGTGCGCACGGCGACCTTCGATCACGCCGCGCGCCCGGTCTCGATGACGCTGCCGCGCGATCTCGACTGGGATCCGAACGGCGTTGATGAAGGTCCGGTCGTCCGAGGAGAGCTCGCGTACAACCGCCGCGGTCTGCCCGCGACTGCCACCGCCCGCATCGGCGAAGTCGTCCAGCCGATCGTCAGCGGCATCGCCTATGACCGTGACGGCGCCGTCCTCCAGACCACGTGGGGCGACGCGCGCCCCGGCCACGAGGCAACTGTCAGCCAGACTCGTTACGACCGCCGCCGCCGCCCCATTCGCTTCATCACCACCCGACAGCCCACCGGCCCCGAGCCGGCGGGCCCTGGCGAAGAGCCCACGCTCGCGGCAGTGAGCACCGTCGTCGACCAGGAGCTCGTCTGGGACGCAGCGTCGAACCTCACCGACATCGTCGATCACCGCGACGGCAGCGAGTGGCCCGCCGGGTTCCGTCCGCGCACGACACACGTCGACCACGACGCGCTCTATCGCGTCGTCGGCGCGTTCTTCGAGTACACGCAGCACGACCACCGACGCACGCCGGACGACGAGGCAACGGACTATCGCGACACCTACGCGGCGCTCCGCGGCGAGCCGGTGAGCGGCGAGGGCGATCCGCCTCCGACGGAGCCGCCTGTGAACGTCGACCCGATGTTCACCCGGCCCGCGCCGATGCTCCCCGAGAGTCCGCCGACTCGCGCCGTGAACATCACCTGGAACTACGATTTCCTCGGCAACAGCACCGAGTGGAACGACGACCAGGACAGCTTCTACGAGCGCAGCATCGGCGAGATCTCGAACGGCGTCGACGATCCGGCCCATCTCGCTCGTCCGAGCGCGCTCTATTTCGCGACCAACATCACCGCCGCGATCACCTCGACCCAGACCAACGCGGGCTGGCTCGAGGTGGCGTACGGCGAGGGCGGCAACGTCGTCTCGATGACCGTCCGCGCGCAATGCGGAGGACGTGATTCCGAGACGGCGTGCACGCCGGGCCCGGCAACGAACGACGACTTCGCCCGTCGAGACTCGCTCCGTCAGACCTGCGCGTGCGCGAGCGAGCAGCACTACGAATATCGCTGGGACGAGCTCAATCGCCTCGCCGAAGCTCGCCGATGGGATCGCTCGTCGACCGCGCCCACGTGGGAGCTGAAGGTCCGCCAACGCTACCGCTACGACGGCGCGAATCAGCGCACGGTGAAGCAGACGCTCGAGCCCGTCGGCGGCACCGAGGGTGAGCTCGGCAGCGGCGACGGTCTCGACCGCATCGCGCTCTACGTCCTGCCCGGCGACTTCGAGCGCCGCGGCCTCCAGCGCGGCGCGGGCGTGAGGTACGAGCCCGGCCCGTTCGGGACCGAGACTCAGTACCTCGTCGCCGGCGCGAGGCTCGTGTGGAGGCACGACAGCCTCGACCAGAGCGCGCACCAGAACCGGCGGATGACGGTCCCGCTCACCGACGTCATCCAAACCACCGCGGCGACGCTCGACCTGGCCAGCGGCGACATGCTCGAGGCGAGCACGTATTACCCGAACGGAGCACGGGAGACGCTCCTCGCGGATATTGACGATCCGAGCGCGGCGGAACCCACGGGGTTCACCGGCAAGGAGGGGGACGAGGAAGTCGGGCTCAGCTACTTCGGTGAGCGCTATCTGATTGCACGGCTGGGGCGGTGGGCGAGTCCTGACCCACTGCACACGCACGCAAATGGGGGTGGAGAGGCTCTCAATAGCTTCCACTACGTTGCGGGTCGATCGGCGACGGGCATTGACACCCTGGGGCTGCAGGACGCGCATGGGCAAGGGCAGGAGAGTCAAGAGCAGCAGTCCACTGCCCGGCGGACCGACACCGCTCCGCAGGCACAACCGCAGGCCACAGCGCCACGACAAGCCCCCACTTCCGGTCGCCAAGTGTTCCTCGTGTTCCGTCCACGCGATACGCGGCCGCGCGATACGGAGCAGGTCGCGTACGAGCTGGAGGTTGCGCGAGGAAACTACGCCTTCGCGCAGCAGTGGCGCGCTGTAGATCCGTCGCGGCGTGAGATCGTCGTAGTGCGCGCATCCGGCTCGCGTGTGTTTCCAACAGTTGCCGAGGTCACAGCGGGATTCGAACGCGCAGCAGCCGCCGCCGGAGCCGGGGGCGAGGTGATCATCGCACTCGGGCACGGTCTGCCGGGCATGGTCCAGCTGCAACCGGGGGATCATGCGTCACGACCCTGGTCGCTCACTGAGCGGACTCTGATGCCGCCCGATGATCGCGGGCGGCGTCTCGATTCGACGGAGGAGCAAACGGCAGGGCTCGAACGGATCCGAGCTGCTACTCGTGAGCACCAGCTGTCGCGTATCACGCTCTTTTCGTGTGAGGTCGGGCAGGGGGCATCGCCGATGCCGTCCGCGCTGGCCCGGTACCTTGGCGTGCCGATTCGTGCCGCAGTTCACGACATCGCCACCGTTCGCCTGCCCACCGAGGCCGGCGGAACAGAAGGCCGCCTCGCAGCACGTGTAAGGATTTACGAGAGCGATCGCAGTGGTGTCCCAGTGCGAGGCGACCGCCCTTCGACGTACTCTGAGGACGACATGGAACGAGTGATTCGATGGCGTGTGTTCGATGGAACCTCGAGAGGATCGCTCTGAGAGCGTCGGTCACGGGGCGCGACGGCGCGACGACTGCGCCGTTAGCCTGGGTCCTCTCCAGGCGGCATGCGCCGATTGCTCGTCCCTACAGGATCGTCGCTATCCGTTGTGCGGGCTCGCTCGCGATCCTCGTGCGAGTGGCGCTCGCGGTGCTCGCGCTCGTCCCCCTGGGCTGTGGCGACCAGCGCGCCCGCCCGCCCTCCCAGCCCATCCGCGATCACCACGGGCCCTGGGCGACCGTCGAGGTCGGCAGCGATATCGTCTGCGCGCTCGATGAGGAGGGCGCCGCGTGGTGCGCGGGTTGGCGGTGGCGGCTTCCCGGACGATGTCAGGGGTCGTGGCGCCGCGCATCGCTCGACGTGCCTCTGTTCGCCATCGCAGTTCGAGAAGACCTCGCCTGCGGGGGAGCAACCAACGGGCACGTGTACTGCTGGGGCTGGGAGTGGTCGCTCACGACGGCGGCGATCGATTGCGAGCCTCCGGAGCTACGGCCGCGCGACGTGATCAACCATGAATCCGTCGACGTGGCGATCTGGCGATCCGGCGTCTGCTCGGCCGGATCATCCGAAGACGTGATCTGCCGCGTCGGGGCGGCCACACCCACCCCGATCCACGCGTCGCGAGAGCACGGGGGCACGGGCCTTCGACCGGGCACTCGCATCGAGGGCGGCGACGAGCACGTCTGCGCGGGCACGGTGGACCACTTCGGCTGCTGGGGGGGAGTATTCGGACCGCTGCCGGTGGCGGTTGAGTCGAATGTATCCGCGTGGTGCTCGAACACAGATCAGATCTGCGCCGTTCGCGACGGCTGGCTCGCCTGTGCCCCTCCCGAGGACGCATTGCTCGGGCTATCCAACCAAGCTCCCGTCGACGTTACTCCACTGCAGCTCGCGTGTGACGCTTCCGATGGGGGATGTCTGTTGGACGCGACCGGCACCGTGCACTGTTGGGGCAGTCTCTCACCGACATGCATCGCATCGACGGAATGTGACCCGGCGAGCCTCGTGACGATCGACCTTCCTTTGCGTGCGCGTGCTCTTTCGGCCGGCGCCGGGATGGCCTGCGCTATCGACGGGAGAGGCCGACTCTGGTGTTGGGGCGGCCTCGCGCACATATTCGGTGGTCCCCGCGCAGCCGCGATTCCGCAACAAATCGACTGAACGCCGCCCCCGTCCGGTCAGGAGCTTCCCCCGTAGGTCGGCATTGCAGTTGCCAGGTGGTCCAAGTCCTTCGCGACCTGGCCGACGCTGCGGTGGCCGACCTGACGCGATCGGCGGCTCGAGGATCTCGAGGACCAGCGCCTCGATCGGCGGCGCGTCGCCTCGCGCGACGCGCCGCTCGGCGAGCACCGAGAGGAACGCCTGGTCGCAGCTGCGAGACGGATCGCCCTCGAGCCCCGCGAGGCGGAGTACGAGCGAGATCGCGCGCGCGAGCGCGGCGCGCGCCGAGTCGGAATCGGTCTGCCAGCCCGGTGAGGAACGCTCGAGCGCGATCGCCTCGTCGACGACAGGCGGATCGGCGAGCCCATCAGCATCGCCGCGAGCGGGCTCGTCCTCGGCGTGCCGAGCGAGGGGAACGCGCGAGGGGAACGAGAGCGAGAGGTTCGGGAGATCGCCGTTCACCTCGATCACGAGCACCGGAATGCCGGCGTCCAGGGCCTCCTCGACGAGCACGGTGACGAGGCCCGTCTTGCCGCTGCCGGGACATGACGGGCCTCGATGTGTGCAGGTCACTCGGTCACGACGTGAACGGCGCGCGGCCACTGCCCGGTACCGGATCGATCGGCGTGACGGGCGTGGGGGTGAAGGTGGGGTCGGTCGGCGTGTTCCTCGTCGGCTGGGTGGGATTCGGCTGACCCGAGCTCGGCTGGCCCGCGCTCGACTCCGAGCTCGTGCCCCGGAAGCCGCGGCGCGCAGCGTAGAGCGAGGGCGCGATCTCGTCGGCGTCGCCCTCGGACCAGCGCACGTACGTGAGCATGCGGCGGACCTGGTCGTAGACCGAATAGAGGTGGCTGAGCCGCGAGTGCTGAGCTCGGCCGCGGGCACGCGCAGCGCGCCGCGCTCACGCGCGTTCAGCGTGTCGAACATCTGCCTCGTCACGCGCTCGATCTCGACGAGGCTCTCCAGCGTGATCGACGTCTTGCCCGCGACCTCGGGGAGGATCGCGTGGACGAGATCGATGAGGGTCATCGTGCTCGTGACGAGGGGGCGATAGCCCTGGATGGGCCGGCCGGGATCGATGCGCGAGCGCGCGAGCAGCTTGCGGAACGCGAGGCTCTCGAGCTCGTTGATCAGGTAGCGGTGGAGCTCGGTCACGCGCGTCGCGCGCTCGGCCAACGCGGTGCCGCTCTCGGCGTTGGTCAGCTCGATCTCGGCCTGCAAGCACGCGTAGACGACACGAGCGGGCTCGGCTCGGCCGACGGCGTCGGCGGGACGGCGGGCTCGGGATTGAGAATCGGATCGGGCACGACGAACCTCCCGTCTCGGCGAGGTGATGTCGCCGAAGTGCCAGGCTCATCGCGCGCGGCCGGGAGGCGTTGCCTGGGTCGGCGAAATTGCCTCGAGCGACCGTGGAGACGCGCCGGGCCGACTTGGGTCGTCGAAGAACGCGGTGAAATCGCGCGAGGACGATCGCGATCGTCGCGCGGCGATTTCACGGCGCGGAGAGACGAGCGGAGTCGTCGATCCTGGATTTTGAGTCCAGGGATTGGCAATCGCGGTTGTCCTCGGGCGATTTCAGGTTGCCCGAGGTGGATTTCAAGTACGGGCGCGACGAGTGAGTGAGCTCGTCGTGTGGGACGCTCTGGGCCGCGCGTCGAAGGCTCGTGCAAGTCGAGATCAACGCCGCGGCCTGACAGCCGTGGCGCCGCATGTGGACGAGCGAGGGGTCGCGCCGCGCTGAGCGATCGCGTCTCCCGTCGCGTTGGCCGTCCGAGCGGCACCCAGACGACGTCGATCCCCACGAGACCGGCTCGTGCGCATCGCCTCGAGCGCGTGCACCGGCGGACGCCTCATGCGCGCGGCCGTCGGGCGCCATCGATATCGGAGAGGGCGGCCGACGCACGCGTCGCGCGGGCGTTGTCCTCGGCGCCGTGGCGGTCGACCGCGGCGCCCACTCTTGTCGCGATCGTGATGCATCCGATGTTCCCGATGTTCCGCAGAGGCTGCTGGCGGGCTCGCCCCAGGTCGGCGTGGTCATGCCCGGCGCGCATCGACCGCGTGGAGCGCCGGCGAGGCGCGCGATGCCGCGTGGCCAACTAAGAGACCACCCCCGATTCCCCCCACGCGGGGGGTGATCGCGAGCCCCATGCCCCGCACGATAACGGACGATCGGATGCGCGCTCAGCTACTACCGTTCTTGGCGATCGCTGTCCTCGGCACAGTCGGCTGCGGCGAGCACCATATGTTCGGGCCAGACGCAGGCCGCCCCGGAGAGCGCGATGTCGGCCCCGAGCGGCTCGACTCGGACTCGGACGGTGTCGATCGCGCCGTCGATTGCGATGATGGCGACCCTCTCGTCGGGAGCGTCGCAACACGCGAGTGCACGAGCACCTGCGGCGTCGGCACCGAGCGCTGCCATGACGGCGCCTGGACGGCGTGCGACGCGGAGACCGACTGCGAGTGCGCAAGCCCGGGCACGAGCAGGAATGTTGGTTGCGGCCGCTGCGGCGTCGCAGCGCAGACCTGCGGAGAGGATCGGCGCTGGTCGGTGCTGGGCGAGTGTCTGAACGAGGGCGAATGCAGCGAAGGACAGACTGAGACGGACCGGAGTCGCTGCGGTGAGAGCCGCCGAGCTTGCGACGCGACGTGCTCGTGGGGCGATTGGGTCGTCGTCGCGCCCTCCGGTGAATGCGAGCCGGGCGAGACGCGCGAGATCGATGGCGAGTGCCCAGCAGGCATGACGCGGATCGAGAGCTGCACACTCGCGTGCGGCTGGGAGAGCGCCGGCGACTGCGCGTTCCGCTGCGAGCGAGCTCCGCACACGAGCCTGAGTGGGGCGGACCCGGTATGTGTCCCGGCGGGGCCTTTCGTGCTCGGGGTCCACGCAGGTCCACTCGGTTCGCCGGAGTCGCCGGAGACCACGGTCGTTCTGTCCGAGTTCTACATCGATCGCTACCCGGTCACCAAGGCGCGCTACGAGCTGTGCCGCGCGGCCGGAATCTGTCCGGCTCCGGTTGCGGCAAGCGCCTCCGAGTACGACGCCCTCGCGCCTGGCGACGTCGTCCGACACGTGCCGGAAGGCGCCGAGGCTGCGTTCTGTCGGTGGGACGGCGGCGAGGTCGTGACCGAGTTCCAGTGGGAGAAGGCCGCACGAGGCCCGCACCCAGACCGTCGTCAGCACTCCTGGGGCGCCGAACCCAGCGCTGCCTGCAGTGCACATCCGGGACCCGAGTGTCCGGGCCTCCGCTTCGCGGCCGATGCATCCACCTTCCCGATGGCCGTGTCGCCGTTCGGCGTGCGAATGCTGGGCTCGCTGCGCGAGCGCACTTCGTCCGAGTACACGCCGCGAGGGTATCGCTGGATCTCTGACGGTCAGGTCGACCCAATCGCTGATGAGCTCGGCGACGTTCGGACGCTCCGCGGTTTCACGTGGGACCGCGGCTCGACGACCACTCGTTCGGCACTCGTACGGCAGTTCTCTTTCGAGTCTTGGGCAGGGATCCGCTGTGCGTATTGACGTGCCTGATCGGCATTCGCGCTATCGCGCGATCCTCGTGGCGGCCGCAGTCGCGCTCGCGGGGCCATTGACCTTCGTCTCGCCCGCCGCCGCCTATCGAACGTCGGCCGACCTGGCGGAAATCGATGAGCCCGCCGCGTGGGCGCCAGCCACGATCCCACTCGTGGTCGAGCAGCGGTTCGGAGCTTTGACGACCGACGACGTCCGGCGATTGCTGGCGAGCTCGTTCGGGATCTGGGAGGGCTCGAATTGCTCCGGCCCGCACGTGCGATATGCCGGGAGCGCCCCCACCGCAGCGCGACTCGGCGATGGTTACAACACGATCGAGTGGGTCGCGAGCGATTGGACTCTGCGCGGATTGGATCGGGATGCCGCCGCAACGACGGAAATCAGCTACGCCAGGGTAAGTGGCCGATGGGAGATCGTCGAAGCCGATATCCTCGTCAACGCCGAGTCGTACCGTTGGTCCTACGACGGCTCCGTGCCCGGAACACGTTCGCTCGCTGCGGCTCTTGCGCATGAAGCGGGGCACGCACTCGGACTGCTGCACCCATGCGAGCCGGCAGCTGCCGGAGGCGCACCGATCTGCACTGCCAGCCACACCGGTGCGCTGATGCATCCGCTGTATCAGGCACGCGTGGAGCTCGGTGCAGACGACGTCGCGGGGTTCTGTAGCCTCTACCCACCGCGAAGTTGCGACGGCGTGACGTGTTCGCCTGGCCAGGTCTGCGAGTACGGTAGCTGTGTCGACCCATGCGCTGCAGTTCGCTGCGACGAGGGCTCCGTCTGCATTCGTGGCGTCTGCGAGCTCTGCGTCGAGCCTGGATGCGGTGCCCCTGTGTGTGCGACCGATCGCGATTGTGCCGCGGGCTCGATCTGCGTGGACGGACAATGTCGCACGTACGGTGCAGCTCTCGTCGGAGACCCGTGCCTCACTGGCGACGAGTGCGCGAGTGCAGTCTGTGGATTGGACGGCGCGTGCACGACGCACTGCTCCGACGCGACTGGATGCGATTCGGGATCATGCGACGAGGCGGCGCGTGAATGCGCGCTCGTTCGTGGGCCGCTTGGCGCGAGCTGCAGCATTGGAAATGACTGCCTCAGTCGTCTCTGCTTGGTTCGCGAAGGAGCCGGCGTGTGCACTCGAGAATGTGGTGCGCATTGCCCCCCGGACTTCTCGTGTGAGCTCGTCCAAGGGCGTGCAGTCTGCGCTGTTCCACGCCCGTCGCCGCACTGCACGGCCTCAGTCTCTGCGACCCGGCCGCCGGAGTGGTGTTGGCTCTGCGTGGCGATGCTGATTGCTGTCTTCCGTCTCAGATCTCGGGTGGCGTAGGGAAAGTTAATGGCTAAGACGCGCTCAAATCTGCTTCTGTCCGGACTCGCCACAGCGCTTCTGTCGTGTGCGAGTCCATCGCCTGGCGAGCTGAGAGAGGGGGAGCCTGACGAGCGGTTCTCGCTTCGGCAGAACATTCGGCTCCTCGACGCGTCCGGGGCTGAAGTGGTCTACAGCGAGGAGGAGTTCTGGGAGGGGCTGCGTCAGCACTGCAGTCATAGCCTCCGCTCGCAAGCGCCCGGCGCGAACGCGTGCACTCTCGCGTCCAGCGCACAATGCGTCGGAACGCTGTGCGAGGCCGAGATTCAGCTCTGTCAGGCCAACACCCTTCTCGAGATCCGGGGCTTGCACGCCGAGCTTCGTCTCAGACTCCCTCCGCCCCGTTCCAGCGCGGGACCCGAGGCGGGCGTCGTCGATGCTGGCGCCGCCGATGCTGGCGTTGCACTGACGACATACTCGGTCCCACAGCAGACGGTGGGCACCAACGCGGTGCTCGCATGGTTCGCCCAGTACAACGCATCGAATGCAGCTTCGCATGCGGACGTCGGATTGAGCTGGTTGGAGACCGCGCAGTGTACACTACAGAGCTCGCAGCTGCTGTACGGACCGGTCGGCCAGGAAATGACGGTACGCGCCGGACTGGCCCACGTGCTGGTCGAGGCATATCACGTCTTCAGTGACGCGACCGACGCAGCGTCGAGTGACTTCCTTGCTGTCGCCGAAGCATCGTCCGAACAGTGGCCGCTGATCACCGTGCCACACGAGCTTGATGAGGCTTTCTTCCGAGCGATGTCCGCCACGAGCTTCGTGGGGCCGCTTCTCGCGCCGCTGTCGACTTCCCCCGAGGAGCTGTCTTTCTGCGCGGGTGAGCCGCCGGCAGGTGCCGCCTCGGTCGCGCTCGACCTGTTCCGACAGGCCGGCTTGAACCCGAGCCTCGTTCAGGCGTCGGGCGGCGACACGGAGTATGTCGCTCTCGGGAACTTCCCTGGAAGTCTGCGAAACAGACTCGCGGCTGTCTGGCATCGGCCGCAGCTGTCGACCACGTGGCCGGACGAGACGGATCCCGACCCACTCACAGGGCAGCAAGTCCTCGACGTTTGGGGCGTCACCCTCGGCGACCTCGACGTCGCGCGGCAGTATCTGCAGCACGAGCTGCGCGTGTTCCATCGGGATACGTCTATTACTGCGGCGGATGACGACGCATGGTTCGCTGCCGTCGGAAACGCTCCGACGCCGCTGCCGTTCTCGTTTCACAGCATGGCGGCCCGGCGTGCGATTTCGCCGGCGGGCGAGGCGACGATCGCCCCGCGGGGGATCTCTGGAATCGGTGTGCTGAACTGGGGCTGGGCGGGGATCGTCGACCAGCTCGCGAAGCTCATCCCGTACAGGCTTCGGTATCTGCCTGCGCAAGCGCTTGCTGACCCGGAAGTAGCCCGACCGCTGTCTGTGTTGCTCGCCGAGCTCGAGGATGTCTATTTCGGACAGCTCGAGCTCCGCGCCGCGACGACGCTCGATCAGACGCAGGCGACCCTCTACCTTCCGACCGAGCTGATCGAGCTGGACGATCTCCTCCTGGTCAGCGGCGAATCGGCGCTCGCGTGTCTGACGCGCGGAGATGTCGAATCTGTGCGGTGCACGTGGCCGGACGATGATGTCGTGAGCCCAGAAGAGCAGGTGAGAGACACGGAAGCCACCATCGCGAGTCTTCCTGTGAGGGTGGTGTTTCCTACCGTGCCTGCCTCCGATTGGCAGACGGTCTACCTCGTCCGGCTTCGCGCAGGTGGGATCCCCAACGTTCCCGGCCAGTACGAGCCGCTATTCGGGCGAGCCGCACCCGCGGCATGGGTGTCACTCGAGCAGCGTGTCAATTCCCCCATCGTCCCCGAGGCCGAGCGGCGACTGGGAGATCTGTTCTCTCCGAACTCTCGATCGTGTGATCGTGCCCAGGTGACCTGCACGGGCATTGCCACAGACGAAATGATCGCGCTCGAAGACGATCTGTCGGCTGACGGCGACCCCCGCGAAAGCTCGTGGCGGCACTACCTCGAGCTCGCGCGTAGCGCGGCGAACGAGGCCGACCTACTCGGCGAAGCTGTTCTCGAGGATGGGCTCAGCATCGATCAGCGCGCCGAGCTCGCGACTCAAGCGCTCAGGGAGATCTGCGGAGCGAACGTCGATATCGATCCCCTCGCCGAGATCGACGTCTCGGAGCTCCGATCCCCGACCGCGTGCCCGGATGGTACCGGCTGTCCGGAAGGTTACGTCTGCGAGGATCGCACGTGCGTCCGAGATCTCGTCGATCTGGTGGGCCGGCGCCCGGAACCCGAGTTCCAGCGTCTCGCTGCGTGCCTCGCCCCTTCCGAGGTGGTCGATCTGGTCGCCGTGGGGGATCACCCGGTGTGCGTCTGGCACGAGATCGGGAACCCGAACGCGGTCTGCGCCGGTCCGCGCGGACCTCTTGGATGTCCTTTCGAGCCGATACCGGCCCCGCCGGGAACCACCGGGACGCTGGCTCAACGATGCCCCGTTCCGGATCCCGCTCTCTACACGCCGCTCCTCATCGAGGGTGACAATCTGCTCGGGTTCGCGGCACCGGATGCCGAAGAATCCACGCGCGCTGGTGGGGTGCCGCCCTGCGCCGCGATACGAGCGTTCCGGTCTAGTGCGGCCGGTGCCGAGCGAACGCGCGCACTCTACGAGATCCTGTTCTCGGGGTTCTTCAAGGCGCCCAACGCTCTCCAGGCCATCGGGGCGAGCGTGTCTTGGCGCGCGCAGCCGCGCGACTTCAGCACGCTGAGCGTGGGCGGCGAGCCGCGCATGACAACTGGAGATTTCGTCGAGGGCGTGCCCGAGCCCGAGATGTGGCCGTGCGCTCCGCACACGACCGAGCCTGCCGGATGTGAGGGCGCTGGGCACGGGCTCTTCTGCGACACAGTGGAGTGTGCGGACGGGCAGCAGCGGGCGAGTTACAACGACCGACTCGCTCGGGCGGCAATTCTCGCGCGCCTTCTCACCGGCAATGACATGTCCGGGTTTCGATTGCCGTCGTATCCGCGCTTCGATGCCGACCAGGGCACGCAGTACGCGTTCGGAGGGCGTGTGACGCACGTTCTGGAGAGCCGAGGCGCGCTGCTGCGGACCAGCCCTTCCATCGGCGACGGCCAGTTCTATTTCGGCACGGGTGGTGACGACCCTTACGAGATCTCGTTCGCAGTGCCGTTCGTGCCTGCTGCCTTCGACGGTTTGGACTATCGCGTCTACGCATACTGCAATGGTGGTTCCGCATCGCCTTTGTGGCGTAGCCGCGTCGGTGGTGTTTTGGTCCCGATGGGTGATCGCGTCGACTGTCGAGATCCTGTCGCGTTCTACGATGTGCCGAGTACGCCGACTGAACGGAGTGCTCAACCGCAGGTCGCCGAGTTCTGGCGAGACTCTCTCGCACGCGCGCTGGTCGGGGCGCTGGACGCACCCGAGAGCATCCTTGTGCTTCCGACAACACTAGCGCCGCCGGTGACGGCGTCGTGCCTCACGGGCTCCGACCGGGGCAACCGTTCCGAATGCGAGTACTGCGTTACGGCTCCTTCCCTCACCGAGGATGAGGTCGACACGTGCTTTAGACTCTCACGCTACGTCGAAAATACCCTCGACGATCACTCCCAGAACCCGACCTACCTGGAGGACGAGAAGCTTCTCGCTCGTCACCGATGGATGGCGCTCGGCCCGGCTGGGAACGGCGCGTGGATCGCCCGCGAGGGTTTCACTGGTAACGACTTCCTCGACGCCGTCGAGCTCCTTTGTGAGGCAGGGAGTTCGCGTGCTGCGGGGTGCGATTTCGACCATCCTCCGGCCATTCGCGAGGCTGCGGACCTCCCGGTCGCCGGAGCCTTCGTTGGCTGCATCGCGAGAGAGATGGAACGCACCGCTGCTCTGACGGTGATGGCGCGTATGCCGCGCCGAGCAGTCGACGCCCTGCGCGAGCAGTCCAGCGTCGGCAGCTTTCCGGCGGTGGGTGGCAGGTACGGCGAGGAGCTGTCGCGATTGCGTGGTGCGCTCGCGGAGTTGGCGAGTGTACCGGGGCTCATTGCGTCCGAGGTTGCGCAGATGGGTTTTGACATCGAAACCGCGCAGGAGGAGCTCGCGCGTGCAAGGCTGACCCAAGAGAGCGCGGAGGTCGAGTTCCTCAGCTCGCTCTCAGACCAGGTGACCAGGTGCGGAACGGCCTATGCCGGTGCGCTCACCTCGGACCCGACCGCCGCAGCCGGAGGCGCGATCGCAGCGCAACTGGTGTGTGCGAACGCGTTCTCGCAGATTCAATATGCCGGACGGATCCAGGAGATTACCGAAGAATCCGCAGAGGGATCTGCACGGTCGACCATCGTCGATCTTCGGCGCGCCTTCTCCCTCCGCTCCGAGGCGCTGCGTGGGCTCGCGAGCCGGCTGTCGGTCGCTCTGGAGAACATCGACGCTGCTCTGGCAAGCCTGGAGAGTCTGCGTCAGAGTGGTCGGGCCGCGCTGGCGAACGCACTCTTTCTCAGTGGTGACGGTGCGCGCCGTGCTTACTACGTGAACTCGTTCATGCGCGTCCGCTACGACGCGCGACGAATCCGCTATGAGCGCGCCCGCGAACGCGCGATGCGTCTTGCGTTCCTTGCTCGGCGCGCGATCGAGCAGCGTCTCGGCGCCGATCTGGGCACGATGCACGACGACCTCGGAATCGTCAGCGCGCCGGCGGATTGGGTTGGCGACCTATGTACTTTGGACGGTATCGACTACCGGCGACTCCGAGACACCACGGATCTTCCGCGCGGCACGCTCGACGCGTCGATCTCGTTGAGCAACGGCTTCATCGGAGACTACGTCGATCGCCTCGAGCTGGTGTTCACGGCCTACGCGAATCGATATCCGTTCCGACCCGGTGCGTCGACGACAGTGTTTTCGCTCCGCGATCACGTGCAGAACGTGAGAGCCGTCTGCGAGCCCGATGAACCCGGAGTGAACCTCCTGTACCGAACGGACGAGCTCGCGAGCGAGGCGCCTTCTGGTAGCGGTGGATGGGAAGCTGTGGGCTGCAACGACGCCGGTGGTGCATGCGTCGCGGTGACGAGGCTCGATGACGACGCCGCGGACGGCGGAGTGGTCGGTTTCGGTCGGCCCCCCGCGTTCCGTGTCGCGTTCGGGCCGTACGGCGGGCAGGTTTGCGACGAAGCGGGCCAGTGTGCCGCTGCGTGTACAGCGTCGTCGTGTGTCTGCTCGCAGCCGGGATGCGACACCACTGCCGCCACGGAGTGGCGGCAGCTCGTGACGCTGGAGCCGGGTCGATACCGTATCTCCTGGTACGGCCGACCTGTCGGCGCGCCCTCGGAGGTAGACGCAGAGGCTGCGCTGGACCGGACTCGGTCGCTGTCGGGGGCCGTCGCGTTCGGGCCCGTGTCGTCCCGCGCTCTGCCGTCGGGCTGGCGAAGGTTCTGGCGCCTCCTCGAAGTCGCAGGGGTGAGTCCTGCGAGCGTTGTGGTGTCCATCGCGTCGCGGAATGTCGACGGCGGGCACGAGGCGATTGGAGCCGTGGACGTCGCCGGTCTTATGCTCGAGGACGTCAGTCACGCGATCGACTTCGACATCAGCTCTCGGTCCGCCCCTCCGCCGGAACCGTCGCCCTACGTTGGCACGAGGGGGGACACGCTCGCGTCGACGCTGCGAGCATGTGAGGATACGGATGGCAGAGTCTTCCGTGCCGAAGGGTGGAGGCGCGGCTGCGAACGCCTCTGCGCGGATGGCTTCGCGCGGGGTTGCTCTGCAGACGACACGGCAGAGCATTGCTATTGGGAAACGCAGTTCACGCTGTCCCAGCAGTTGATCGAGCAGAGTGATGTCTTCCGAAACGGTTCGTTCGCCGTAGGCAACTTCAACTATCGGATGGACAGTCTGGCAATCAACTTCGTCGGAACTGGACTTCGGGATTGCTCGAGGTCGGACACGCCGACTGCGTGCTACGGCACCGGCGTGATTCCGTTCAGCCTGACGCATGTCGGCCCGTACGAGGTCCGAAACCATTGGGGGCATACGTACGAAGCGCCGCTCTTCGCTGCTCGAGTCGAGCACGGTCAAGGCCTCGCCGCAGAGAGGTATCTGTCGATACCGCTTTCGTCGGCCGATCGCGCGCTCATCGACTCGGTCACTCACCATGAGTTCCGCGGGCGTCCGCTCGACGGCACCTACGTCCTGCGCATCTGGGAAGCCGAAGGCATCGATTTCGAACGCCTCGAAGACGTACAGATCAAGCTGGACTACTACTATTGGACTAGAGGATTGTAAGGACTGGACCGCCCAGGCGCACCAACTGGTGGCGCGCGAGGTGAACCATCGGGCCTCGCGCGCCACGGTGACAGAACCGACCGTCGCGCTCTCGGGCAGAGTTCGCGAGAGGCCGAGTCAGATCCCTGCGCCCGCCTCCAGCATGTCGGGCGCGTGCGCCCGCATGTGCACCGGCTCGGGCGCTCGCTCGGACGTGTGAACGATCAAGCTCGGTGCCGGCTTCTTCGGCGTCAGCTTCTGGATCGCGATTCCCATCGCGGCGCCGTACGCCACGTGCGCCGCGATCGCGTAGAGGTGCGAGCGCACCGGGTAGTGGATCGGCCAGGCCGCGAGCCTGAACGCGGGGAGCAGCAGGTCGTTGCTCGCGACCCACACCAGCGCACCGAACGCGGCTCCACCCAGGGGACCCGCGACCTTCGGGACCATCGCCGCTGTTGCGCCGTAGGCCGCGCCCCACGCGCCGCCGAACGCGTAGTGCACCGCGTGACCTGCGCGTGCTTTGTCGACCGGCAGCGGACGCTGCATCAACGCGGCGGCGCGTCGCGCGACCGTCTCGGGCGCGCTCTCTTCGAGCTGCTCGGGCTCGGGCGGGACGAACGCGTCCTCGGGCGGCTTGGGCGCGACGCGCGAGGTGAGCGCGAAGAAGACGTCCTGTGCGGCGCTGCCGATGATGCCGGCGGCCACGCCGCGCACCAGAGATCCGAGAGGGCTCGACATGGCGCGCTCAGCGCGTGCGAAGCGTGTGCCCGGGGCGCATCCTCGGCGCGATGGCTCGGCGCGTCGCGATCTCCGTCGTCGTGCTCGTCGCGATGGTCGCGGCGGGTGTGGCGTTGGTCCCCGTCGTCGGGCTCGACGTGGTGCATGCGCTGCTCGTGTGGAGACACCCGGCGTGCAATGGATCTCGACCGAGGAGCTCGCGCGTGAGCTCGAATCGGAATCTCCGCCGCTCGTGATCGACGTGCGCAGCGAGGACGAGATCGCGGTGAGCACGATTCCCGGGGCGCGTCGGATGGGAGCGCTGCCGAGCGATCGCGATGTCGTCGTGTACTGCTCGGTCGGGGCGCGCAGCGCGGTGATTGCCGAACGATTTCCGAACGCGCGGAACCTGCGCGGCGGGATCTTCGCGTGGGCGAACGAGTCGCGCCCGCTCGTGCGCGACGGTGCGCGCACGAACGAGGTGCATCGGTACGACTCGCTCTGGGGGATGCTGCTCAGTGCGCGTGTCGCGCGAGCCAGCGGAGAATGGTGACCGACGCCATCACCGTGCCTCGGATCGTGCCGCTGACTTTCGAGACTCCGACGCGACGTCGATAGGACACTGGCACTTCGGCGTGTGGCAGTCCGCGTCGCGCGGCTTTGATCTGCATCTCGACGGTCCAGCCGTAGTCGGGATCGGCCATCTCGAGCTTCTGCAGTGCGCTCCAGCGAATCGCGCGGAACGGACCGAGATCCGTGTACCGCGCGCCGTAGAGCAGACGCAGCGCGATGCACGCGACCGCGTTGCCCGCGATCTGTTGTGGCGTGAGCGAGCCGCGCTCGCGCTCTCCCAGCACGCGTGAGCCGATGACGAGATCGGCGCCTTCCGTGATCGCCTGCAGCAACCGCGTGATCTCCTGCGGATGATCGCTGCGATCTCCGTCGAGGAACACCACGACGTCCGGCGGCTCCGCTTCGAGCTCTCTCAGCGCACGCAGACACGCCGAGCCGTATCCGCGTCGCGGCTCGTGCACCACGATCGCGCCACTCTCTCGCGCGACCTCCGCCGTTCGATCACGCGAGCCGTTGTCGCAGACGACGACGCGTCTCACGACCTCGCGCGGGATCTCCGCGAGCACCAGCGGCAGCGCGCGCTCTTCGTCGAGCGCGGGGATGACGACGTCGACGATCACGGGCGCACCGTAGCGCCCGGTTGACGCGGGTGCTCTCGCTGGACAGGCTCCGCGCTGCTTTCGGTGCGGGCGTCGCGAGCGCTCGCCTCGAGGGAAGCCGGTGCGATTCCGGCGCTGCCCCGCAGCGGTGTGCAGGAACGAACGTCGTGGCGACCACTGCGTGCGAACACGCGGGAAGGCACGATCAGTAGGTGGCTCACGAGGAGCCGCGCCTGCGAGCCCGAAGACCTGCCGAAGGTGCCCGCGCCCGATGCGCGGGCGGTCCACGCGTCTCGAGGGACGGCGCGCGGACAGGGCCGGAACCGCGGGATGCGGCGAGGGACTCGTGGGTCAGCAGCGGAGTGCGTGGGGCATCGCGTTGGTGTTGCTCGTCGGGTGCGGCGAGCCCGCGACGCAGAACGTCGATGCGGGGGAGATCGCCGATGCGGCGGTGCCACTTCCCGAGGAGCCGGTGCTCGCGGACGAGATCGTCGACGCGCCCGGCGCCACCGGCGAGGGCTTCGGCGATCCGAACAACGCGATCAACGGCGTGCGCGGGGGCGGGCCGACCCAGGGCTCGTTCGACGTCTACTCGCTCGACTACACGACGCGCACGCACCTCGTGCTCGGTTGGAGCGGCGCGGTGATCGCCGATGGGCCGGGCGCGGATCTCGTCGTCTTCGAGAACGGGTTCCGCTCCGCGGGCGCGAGCGGGAACTTCATGGATCCGATCATCGTGTCGGTGTCGCGCGACGGAGAGACGTGGGTCGATCTTCCGCACGAGTACGCGGCCGACGATCCGACGATGTACTCGATCGCGCCCGAGGACTGGATCGGCTTCGCGGGGATCACGCCGGTGCTGCTGAACGTCGAGACCAACGACGTGGATCCCTTCGATCCCATCGCTGCCGGCGGCGACGCATTCGATCTCTCGTCGCTGCCCGACGAAGGCGAGGGAGCCGCGATCCGTCGCGAGGGTGCGCGCTACGTGCGCCTCGAGAGCGCGGCGATGCGCGTGAACCCCGAGACCGACCGCAACTATCCGCGCGATCCGACGAGCAACGGCTCGGACATCGACGGTGTGTACGCGCGCTACGTGGTGATGCGATGACGCTTCCGGTGCTCGATCACGATGCCGCGTCGCGCGCGCGAGATCGTCAAGCAGACTTGACCAAGCCGCGCGGGAGCCTCGGCGCGCTCGAGGACGTCGTCGCGAAGATGGCGGCGATCCAAGGGCGCGCCCGGCCGCGCAGTCGGCCTGCGACGGCCCTGATCGCGGCGAGTGATCACGCGGTCACGAAGCACGGCGTCTCGGCGTACCCGGCCGAGGTGACGCGCGCGATGATCGACAACCTCGCGCGGGGTGGCGCGGCGGCGAGCGTGATGTGCGCGTCGCTCGGCGTGCCGCTCGTCGTGCTCGACGTCGGTGTCGCGGCCCCGCGTGTTCCGCCGCAGCGCGAAGGACGTCGAGTGCTCCGCGACGAGGTCGCGGACGAGGCGCTCGGCGATCTGCGCGAGGCGCGCGCGGTCTCGCCCGACGATGCGGTGCGTGTTCGTCGTGCTGCGACGGATGCAGTGAACGCGATCGACGAGCTCGCGGTGCTGGTGCTCGGCGAGATCGGGATCGGCAACACCACCGCGGCTGCGGCGGTGGTCTCGGCGCTGCTCGATCTCCCGCCCGAGCGCACGGTGGGGCCGGGCACCGGGCTCGACGACGAAGGGATCGTCCGCAAGCGCGCGGTGGTGCGCGATGCGGTCGCGGCGTTGGGCAGTGATCGCGATCCGTGGTCGGTGCTCGCGCGGGTCGGTGGTCGGGATCTGCTCGCGATGGCGGCCGCGGCGCACGCGGCGATGCAGCGTCGCGCGGTGGTGCTCGCCGATGGGTACGTGGTCGCGGCATCGATGCTCGCGCTCTCGCGTGCGGTGCCCGATCTCGGCGCGCGCGTCGTGTTCGGGCACTGCTCGGCGGAGCCGGCGCATCGCATGGTCCTCGAGCAGCTCGGCGCGCGACCGCTGCTCGATCTCGGGATGCGGCTCGGTGAGGCGAGCGGCGCGCTCGCTGCGCTGCCGCTGCTCGATCTCGCGTGCGCGCTGCACGAGGGCATGGCGACGTTCGCGGAGGCGGCGGTGCCGGATCGCGAATGAACGTGCCGTGGATTCGCGGCGCACGCGCCGCGTTCGTGTTCCTCACGCGCATCCCGGTGGGAGGCTTTCCGTACACGAAGGACGACTTCCGCTGGGCGGGCGCCTACTTCCCGTTCGTCGGCGCGGTGCTCGGTGCGATCGCGGGGATCGTGATGATCGCGCTGCTCCCCGCGGGGGCGATGGCCGCGGCGATCTGCTGCGTGGCGCTCTCGATGATGCTCACCGGCGCGTTCCACGAGGACGGGCTCGCCGACACCGCGGATGCGCTCGGCGGTGCGTACGATCGCGAGAAGCTCTTCGTGATCCTCAAGGACAGCCGCGTCGGGAGCTTCGGCGCAGCGGCGCTCTTCGTGGTGCTCGCGCTGCGCGTGGCGCTGCTCGCGCGGCTCGAGAGCGAGGCGCTGATCGCTTGTGTGCTCTCGGCATGCATCGCGCGGACGCCGCCGGTGTGGATGATGGCGGCGCTGCCCTACGTGACGAACGACGAGCACAGCAAGAGCCGCCACCTCACGCGGGGTGGAGCGCGTCAGGCTTGGGTCGCGACGATCCTGACGAGCGCGGTGATCGCGATCGCGATGACGTGGGGCGGGTTGAGCGTGACGCGCGTCGTCGTGATGCTGGTCGCGCTCGCGGTCGCGGCGGCGATCTGCACCTGGCGATTCGTGGTCCGTGCGGGCGGGATCACCGGCGACTTCCTCGGCGCGACCGAGCAGGTCGGTGAGTGTGTGGTGCTGCTCGCGCTCGCGATGACGGCAGCATGAGCTCGCTCGTCGTGATCCGGCACGCGAAGACGCACGCGCCCGGTCGCTGCGTCGGGCGCACCGACGTGGACGTCGAGACGCCGCACGAGGAAGCGGGGCGCGTGATCCTCGGGCACGTCGCCGAGCACCCGGTGCGGGTCGTGTGGTCGTCGTCGCTCTCGCGTTGCGCAGCGCCCGCGGCGCTCGTCGCGCGTGCGCTCCGGGTCCCGCATCGGATCGACGCGCGCCTCTTCGAGATCGATCACGGCGCGTTCGAGGGACGCGCGTGGGACGAGATCGAGCCCCTCGCGCTCGCGCGCTGGATGCGCGCCTGGGAGCACGAAGGTGCGCCGGGCGGCGAGAGCGCGCGCGACGTGGAAGCGAGAGTGCGCACGTGGTGGGGCGAGCTCGATCACGACGCGCTGCTGGTCGCGCACGCCGGCGTCGCGCGTGCGCTGCGCGTGATCGTGGACGGCATCGCGTGGCCGGACGCGATGTCGCTCGCGATCACGCACCTCGCGATCGACGCCGTGCACCGCCGCGGCTGATCACTGCGCGACCAGCGTTCCGTCGTACATGTCCATGCCGCAGGTGAAGCGGACGCGACCCTCGGCGGGCATCGTGAGATCGACCGCGACCGGCTCGTTGAGCGGCAGATCACGGCGAATGTCGAGCGACGGGAAGACGAGCTGCTGACCGCAGCCCTCGTCGGTCGTGCGCGTGAACACCAGCCGCACCGGCGCGCCCGCAGCGGCGGTCACCTCGGCGGGCTCGTAGCCCTCGGCCCCGACGCGCACCGTGATCTCGGGGCGGCCATCGGGGTTCGGCGGCGTCGACGCGCCGCCCGATCCGCACGCGGCGGACAGAGCGATTCCGAGCACCACGAAGACACGACGAACATCAGACATTCGACTCTCCTACCAGCTCAGCGGGCTCGCGGCCCGAGATCACACCGAGCGCGCGGCGGCGCGCCCATGCATACACCATCGCGCCGAGGACGAGGCCCGCGCCGCCCGCGACGTGCGCGGTCGTCAGCGCCGCATCGTATCCGTCGACGTAGAGACGCAGCGCGAGCGACGCGACGAGCAGCGCCGCCGACGCCTGGATGATCACGATGATCTTCCGCAGCTCGAGCAGGAGCTCGGGCACCACCTCGCCGATGCGTCGGTGCGCGAGCTGCTCGTTGCGCCAGTACGTGTAGACGACGGGGATGAGCTCGAGCGTGAGGAACGCGCTCGTGATCAATCCGCCGACCATCGGCGCGGCGATCCGCTTCATCACGTCGGCGCCCGAGCCCTCGGCCCAGAGCAGCGGCACGAGACCCACGAGCATCGTGCCGACGGTCATGAGCTTCGGGCGCACGCGCTGGATCGTGCCCTCGGCGTGCGCGTCGACGATGTCGGCGAGCGTGCGGATGCGTCCTTCGCGCAGGCGCTTCTCGTACGCCTGATCGATGTAGACGATCATCACGACGCCGGTCTGCGCGGCGAGGCCGATCAACGCGATCACGCCGACCCAGACCGCCGTCGAGAGGTGATAGTCGAGCAGCCACAGCGCCCACACGCTGCCGACGAGCGCGAACGGCACGCTCAGCAGCACGATCAGCACCTCGGTGAGATCGCGGAACTGCAGGTAGAGCAGGACGATCACCGCGAGCAGCGCGAGCGGGATCAGGATCTTCATGCGCGCCTCGGTCTCGAGCATCAGCTCGTACTGACCGGTCCACCGCAGGTGCCCGCCCTCGGGCAGCACGACCGCGCCACGTGCGATCGCACCGTCCACCGCCGCGCGCGCGTCCTCGACGTAGCTGCCGAGATCGCGATCTTCGTCGACGTCGACGTAGACGTACCCGACGAGCATGCCGCTCTCGTCGCGCACCATCGGCGGACCGGCTTCGACGCGCACGTCCGCGACCTCGCGCAGCGCGACGTGTCGTCCTTCGCCGACGGGGACGAGCGCGTCCTCGATGGCCTCGGGGCTCGAGCGGAAGTCCTCGGCGTAGCGAACGCTCACGCCGAAGCGCGCGCGCCCTTCGATCGTCGTGGTGATCTCGTCGCCGCCGATGGCGCGCTCGACGACCTCGTTCACGTCCTCGATGGTCAGCCCGTAGCGCGCGAGCGCGTCGCGATCGGGCACGACGTCGAGGTACACGCCGCCCTGCTGGCGCTCGAAGAGCACGCTGCGCGTGCCGGGGACCTCGTGCACCACGCGCTCGATCGCGATCCCGGCGCGCTCGATCTCGAGCAGGTCGCGGCCGTGCACCTTGATGCCGACCGGCGTGCGGATGCCGGTCGCGAGCATGTCGATGCGGTTGCGGATCGGCTGGGTGAACGCGTTGGTCCAGCCGACGAGACGCAGCCGCGCGTTCATCTCGTCGACGAGCTCGTCGCGCGTGATCGTGCGGAAGTCCGGCCAGATCGCGCTCAATGCGGGGCGCATCCACGAGGGCGTGCGGCCGTGGTACCAGCGTCGCTCGTAGCGCGTGCGCCACTCGCTGCGCGGCTTCAGCTGCACGACGGTCTCGGCCATCGAGAGCGGCGCGGGATCGGTCGGCGTGTCGGCGCGACCGACCTTGCCGAGCACGTTCTCGACCTCGGGGAATTCGCGGAGCAGCGCGTCCTGGATCTGCATCTGCCGTCGCGCTTCTTCGATCGAGATGCCGGGGAACGTCGTCGGCATGTAGAGCAGGTCGCCCTCGTCGAGCGGCGGCATGAACTCGCTGCCGAGGCGCGGCACGAGGGGCAGCGCGGAGAGCACGGCGAAGAGCCCGATGAGCAGCGTCGTGCGCGGGTTCTCCAGCGCGACGTGCACGAAGGGCTCGTAGAAGCGCCGCACGAGACGCGAGACCGGATGATGCTCTTCACTCCGGATGCGACCGCGGATCAGCAGATCGCGCATCGCGGGCGCGACGGTGATCGAGAGCAGCGCGGCCGAGAGCATCACGCAGGTCTTGGTGAACGCGAGCGGGCGGAAGAGACGGCCCGCTTGGCCGGTGAGCCCGAAGACCGGGATGAACGAGACCGCGACGATCAGCAGCGAGAAGAAGATCGCGGGCGTGACCTCGTGCGCGGCTTCGGCGAGCAGCTTCTGGCGCTGCGCGGGTGTGAGATCGGGGGGAGCGTGCTCGAGCTTCTTGTGCGCCGCCTCGACCATCACGATCTCGGCGTCGACGGTCGCGCCGATCGCGATCGCGATGCCGCCGAGCGACATGATCGTCGCGGGCATGCCGAAGAGCGCCATCGGGATGAACGCGATGAGCACGGCGAGCGGCAGCGCGATGATCGGGAGCAGCGCCGAGCGCACGTGCAGCAGGAAGAGGAGGATGACGAGCGCGACGACGATCATCTCCTCGGTCAGCGCGTGGCGCAGCGTGTCGATCGCGCGCTCGATCAGCGCCGATCGATCGTAGACCGGGCGCAGCTCGACCCCTTCGGGCAGCGAGGGCGCGAGCTCGTCGATGCGCGCCTCGACGCGGCGGATCACGTCGAGCGCGTTCTCGCCCTGGCGCATCACGACGATGCCCGAGACGACCTCGCCCTCGCCGTTCCAGTCGGCCGCGCCGCGACGCAGATCGCCGCCGATCCGCACGCTCCCGAGGTCGCCGACGGTGAGCGCGGCGCCGCTCTCCGAGCGACGCACCACGACGCGCTCGATGTCCTCGCTGCCGCGCAGGTAGCCGCGCCCTCGCACGACGTACTCGCGCTCCGACATCTCGAGCAGGCGCCCGCCGACGTCCTGGTTGCTGCGGCGGATTGCGTCGGCGACGTCGGCGAGCGCGATGCCGTGCGCACGGAGCCGCGCGGGGTCGAGCGTCACTTGGTACTGTGGCAAGAAACCGCCGACGGTCGCGATCTCTGCCACGCCGGGAACGCTCGCGAGCGCGTAGCGGATCGAGAAGTCCTGCAGCGTGCGCAGCTCGCCGAGATCGTGGGTGCCCGAGGTGTCGACCAGCGCGTACTGGTAGATCCATCCGATGCCGCTCGCGTCGGGACCGAGGCGCGGCGCGACCCCCGCGGGCAGTCGCGCGCTCGCGCTCTGGAGCTGCTCGAGCACGCGCGAACGAGCCCAGTAGGGATCGGTGCCCTCCTCGAAGACGACGTAGACGAACGACATCCCGAACATGCTCTGGCCGCGCACCTCGACGACGCGCGGCGCGCCGAGCAGCGCGGTGACGATCGGGTAGGTGATCTGGTCCTCGATCAGCGTGGGCGAGCGTCCTTCCCACTCGCTGAAGACGATCACCTGGGGATCGGAGAGATCGGGGATCGCGTCGAGCGGGACGCGCTGCATCGCGACCCACCCCGCGATGCCGAGCGCGAGGCCCGCGAGCAGCACGAGCCCGCGGTGGTGCGCGCAGGCGTCGATGATGCGCGCGATCATTCCGACGCCTCGCTCGGTGCGAGCGCCGCGTGCAGGCGGCTCTCGGAGTCGAGCACGAACGCGCCGCGCGTGACGACGCGCTCGCCCGGCTCGAGCCCCGACGTGATGACGCGGTGCTCGCCGATGAGCGCGCCGAGCTCGACCGGGCGCGGCTCGAAGAGCCCACCGTCGCGCGCGACGAACACGTAGCGGGACTCGCCGGTGTCGATCACCGCGTCGCGAGACACGACGAGCTGCTCGCGCGTGGTGCCCTCGATGCGCACCTCGCCGATCGCGCCGGGGAGCAGCGCGACGCCGGGGTTGCGCGCCAGGAAGCGGACGCGCGCGGTGCGGGTGTCGGTCTCGACGCGCGGCTCGATCAGCTCGAGCGAGAGCGCGACCGGCTCGCCCCCATCACGCGAGACGAAGTGTGCTTCGCCTTCGAGGAGGTCGAGCTCGCTCGCGCTCGCCGACGCGACGACGCGCACCTGCGAGAGATCGGAGATCTCGAAGAGAGCCGTCTCGGGGGTCGCGTACCCGCCGCGCGTCGCGGTGATCGCGGTGACGTGACCGGCGATCGGCGCGCGCAGCGGGATCGTCCTCGTGCTCCCGGAGATCAGCGTGTCGATGTCCGACTCGGCGACCCCGAGCAATGCCAAGCGCTCGCGCAGCGCGGCATCGACCGGCGGCGTCTCTGCGTGCTCGGCGCCCGGGATCGCGGGCCAGCGCCGCGCGACGCGCAGCTCTTCGGCCGTGCGCAGGATCTCGGGCGCGTAGACGTGCGCGAGCACCTGTCCGGCGCGCACCCGCACGCCGGGCTCGCGCACCACGAGCCGCTCGACGAACGCATCGGTGCGGACGCGCACCTCGGCGCGCGCGCCCTCGCGCGCTTCGATCACCGCGGCCCATCGCGCCGACTGCTCGAGCGGCACCCGGCGCACGACCTCGGTCGCGATCCCCGCGCGCTGCACGCGCTCGGTCGTGAGCATCACCGCGACGGGCTCGACGCTCGGCGGCGGCGCTTCTTCGTGATCCGCGTGCTCGTGCGTGCCGGTGTCGTCGGGGATCGGCTCGAGCCGCATGTAACAGATGGGGCAGGTGCCCGGGGTCGCCGAGCGGATCTGCGGGTGCATCGGGCAGTAGAAGCGCGCCTCGCCCTCGCTCACCGGCTCGTCGCGCAGCACGTACGTCCACCACGTGCCCGCGGCGAGCGCGGCGATCGCGACGAGCAGGACCCACCGCACGATCGCCATCGCGCGCAGGCCCGGGATCTCACGGGTCGTGTCGCTCATCGCGCGACCTCCGCCTCGATCGGTCCGCCGACCGCGCTCTCGAGATCGATCCACGCGTGCGCGGCCGCGGCGCGCAGCCGGGCGTCCTCCACCTCGAGCTCGCGCAGCGCGCGCACCGCGTCGATCCACGCGAGGAGATCGCCGGGCCCGCTCGCGTACGTCGCCGCGATCGCGCCGAGCGCTCGCTCGACCGCCGGTCGCTCTTCACCCTCGATCGCCGCGAGCGCGCGCCGTGCGGTCTCGAGCGACGCGATCGCGGCAGCGATCTCGCCGCGCAGCGCACGCTCGGTCGCCGCGACCACCTCGAGCGCGGCCTCCGCGCGCGCCCGCGCGGCCTCGTGCGCCGCGCCCTCGCCGCTCCACAGCCAGGGCAGCGTCATCGAGAACGACGCGCCGAGCCCCGCACGCGCCTGCGGCATCTGCATGTAGGTCGCCGAGACGCGGAACATCGGGACGTTCGCCTCGGCCGACGCTGCATCGGCGCGCGCCGCCGCGGCCCGCGCGCTCGCTCGCGCGCTCTCGATCACGCCTCGGGCACGCATCGCGCGCTCGAAGAGCGCGTCGCGATCGGGCGTGCTCTCGCTCGCGCGCAGCGTGGGCTCGCCTTCGATCGTGATCGCGCTCTCTCCGATCCACGCGGCGAGCCGCGCCTCGGCGCGCGCACGCGAGGTCTCGGTCTCGGCGCGCATCCGCCGCACCCGCGCGCGCTCCGCCTCGACGCGCGCGAGCTCCGCGAGCGGATCGTCGCTCGTCGACATCCTCGCGCGCAGCGCCTCGATCATGCGCGCGAGCACCTCCTCGGCCGCTGCGAGACGCGCGTCGATCACGCGCGCCTCCGCCCAGTCGGTGCACGCGTGTGCGGCCTCGGCGCGGAGCTCGCGACGTCGCTCCGACCACTCGCCGAGCGCCTCGCGCGCTTCTTCCGCGGCGGCGCGCGCGCGACCGTCGAGCGCGCCTGCGGGCGGCAGCGCCTGCGAGAGCCCGGCCATGTACATGCCCTCGCGATCGGCGCGCTCGGGATCGCCGATCGGGAAGTCCCACACCTCCAGCATCAGCTCGGGCGCCGGCAACGCGCCCTCGGCGCGCGCCTCCGCGATCGACGCCCGCGTGCGCGCCCGCAGCGCCGCGAGCGAGGGATGCGACGCGACCACGCGCGCCACGATCTCCTCGCAGGAGCCCGCGCTCGCGGTCTCCGCAGTCTCCTCTTCGTGCGCCTGGGTCGCGAGCTCTCGCTCGACCTCGTCGAGCGCGCGCCACGTCGTCTGCGAGACACAACCCGCGGCCATCACGGCCGCGCCACAACACCACCAAGCCTTCAACGCACTTCCTCCGCGACGGAGCCATCCCGCGGCGCGCACGAGCGCACCGGACCGAGAAACCCGCGCGGTGGATCAGAGGAGGAAGACGGAGATCGAGGCGTGCCGTCGTATCGAGGGCCCGGCGCGCGCCTCCACGTCGAGCTCGCGCGCCGCGCTCTCCTCGACGCGCTCGCCGCCGAGCCACGCCCAGAGCGGGAGCACGCCGATCAGCGGTGCCGCGATCATCCGGGGCGTCGCGTCATGCGCGTCGACGCGGGGCACGCTCGGCATGCTCCGCTCGTCGCAGCAATCCCGCGAGACCGAGTCGTGGGTGCGCGGCGCCGAGGGGCAGCAGCAGTGCAGCTGCGCCTGGCTCATCGGCGCGCACCACACGAAGCTCCATCCCGCGGTGCCCGCCGCGGTCGCGAGCACCATCGCGAGCACGCCCGCGATCGCGCGCATGCTCACGCGGCGGACGGGCGAACGGCGACGGAGCCAGCGAGGGCGCACGGACACGACAGTTGCCCGCCAGCTCTCGACCGTCAAGCGTCGAGCCAGTGCAGGCTCACGCGCACCTCGGAGTCGGTCCACACCGGTCCCGCGCCGAGCCCCGCGGCGCGCGCCATCGCCCGGAAGTCCTCGATGCCGTGCTTGTAGCAGTGCTCGGTCACGATCACCTCGTCCTCCGCGAACGCGAAGCGCCGCCCCGCGACCCGCACGCTCTGGGCGCGCGTGCTCACGAGCTGCATCTCGACGCGCCGTCGCGCCGCATCCCACGGCGCACGATGCGCGAACGCGTCCACGTCGAAGTCCCCGTCGAGCTCGCGGTTGATGCGCACCAGCAGGTTCCGGTTGAACGCTGCGGTCACGCCCTGCGCGTCGTCGTACGCGGCCTCGATCACCGCCGCGTCCTTCGGCAGATCCACGCCCACGATCACGACGCCGCCGCGCCCCGCGATCTGCCGCGCGCGATCGAGGAACACGATCGCCTCGTCGGGCTCGAAGTTCCCGATGCTCGATCCCGGGAAGAACACGGCACGTCGCGTCGCGACCCGCGGCATCGCGAACGGCGTCATCGGCCGCGCGTAGTCCGCCACGCGCGGCTCGACGCGCAGCGAGGGATACGACGCGCTCAGCCTCCGCGCGCTCTCCGCGAGGTACTTCGCCGAGATGTCGATCGGCACGTAGCGCGCGGGCGCGATCAGCGCGTCGAGCAGGATGCGCGTCTTCGCGCTGCTCCCGCTGCCGAGCTCCACGAGATCGACCGCACGCCCGAGGCGCGTCGCGATCTCTCGCGCGTGCTCCTGCAGCAGCGAGGTCTCGGCGCGCGTCGGGTAGTACTCGGCGAGCGTCGTGATGCGATCGAAGAGCCGCGAGCCGCGCTCGTCGTAGAAGTACTTGCAGGGCAGTGACCGTGGCCACGTCGCGAGCCCTCGCAGCACGTCCTGCTCGAAGCGCGAGCGCTCGTGATCGAACGACGAGATCGACTCGGATCCGCGCACGTGACCTCCTCCTAGACGTCCGTCCATCGCGCGAGGCGCAGACCCGTCATCTGCCACCGCGCCGAGGGCGGGAAGAAGTTGCGGTAGGTCGCCCGCAGGTGCGCGCGCGGCGACAGACACGATCCGCCGCGCAGCACGAGCTGGCTGCACATGAACTTGCCGTTGTACTCGGCGAACGCGCCGCCGAACGGCGCGTAGCGCGGGTAGGGCGCGTACGCGCTCGAGGTCCACTCCCACACGTCACCGAACGTCTGCGTCAGCCCGCGCTCGCGCGCGGCGCGCGGATGGAAGCGACCCGACTCGACGAAGTTGCCGTCGATCGCGCACGAGGACGCGACGGCCTCCCACTCCGCTTCGCTCGGCAGGCGCGCCCCCGCCCAGCGCGCGTAGGCGTCGGCTTCGTAGAAGCTGAGGTGCGAGACCGGTGCGTCGCGATCGAGCAGCTCGCGCCCGCGGAGCGTCCGCTCGTGCCACGCGCCGTGCTCGTCGCGCTCCCAGTACATCGGCGCCGACCAATCGTTCGCGCGGGCGTGGGCCCATCCATCCGAGAGCCAGAGCGCGGGCGTCTGGTAGCCACCGTCCTCGACGAACGCGAGGTACTCGCCCGACGTCACGCAGCGCGACGCGAGCTCGAACGCGTCGAGCCACACGCGATGGCGCGGCCCTTCGTTGTCGAACGCGAAGCCGTCCTCGCGACGCGCCCCGATCTCGACGAGCCCACCGGGCTGGGCGATCCACTCGAGAGACGCCGGCGCGCAGTGTTCCTCGCGCTCCGCGCGCGCGTACGCGACGCGCATCGGCGACGCCGCGAGCAGCGGCTTCACGTCGGTCAGGATCAGCTCCTGGTGCTGCTCCTCGTGGTGCGTGCCGAGCTCGATCGCGAACACGGCACGCGCGAACGTCGCGTCGTCGGCGCGCGCGAAGAACCGCCGCATCGCGTCGTCGACGCGCCGCCGGTACTCGTGCGCCTCGGGCAGCGTCGGCCGGACGATCAGCCCGCGCTCGGCGCGCGGCTGTCGCGCACCGACCGCCTCGTAGTACGAGTTGAAGAGGTAGTCGTAGCGCGCGTCGACCGGCTCGTGCCCCGACGCGAACGCGCGCAGCACGAAGCGCTCGAAGAACCACGTCGTGTGCGCGAGGTGCCACTTCGTCGGGCTCGCGTCCGCGAACGCCTGCGCGAGCTGCTCGTCCACGCCGAGCGGGCCCACGAGCGCCTCGGTGCGCGCGCGGACCGCGTCGTAGCGCGCACGGAGCGCATCGCGATCGACCGCCATGCACGAGGACATACGCACACGGCGCGCCGCCGTGAACGGCGCTCCGGGGGCGTGGCCGACCGCGCCGGCGCGCGTGCGTCAGCGACGTCCGAACGGGTTCTTCAGCGTGCGACGACCGCCCTCGCCCTCGGCCGGCGCTGCGGGCTCGGTGGTGCGCGGCGTCTCGGCCGCGGGCGGCGGCGTGGGCTCGGCAGCACGCTGCGGCTCGGGCTCCGGCGTCGCGGCGGGCACGATCGCGGGCTCTTCGCGCGTGGCGGTGGGCGTCGAGGCACGTCGCGCCGACGCCGCACGCCCCGCGGTGCTGTGATCCTGCACGCCACGACCGCGCGTCAGGCGCACGCGCACGCGCTGCGGGAACTCGAGCACGAGGTCCTGCACCTGCGTCACGTAGCCGTCGCGCTGCACGCGCAGGTTCCGCGGCTCGGTGGTCTGCGGCAGGTCGCCGTCGAACGGATTCGGGATGCGCCGATCGTCGAGATAGACCTCGGCGTCCTCGGGCTCCGTCGAGATCTGCACCGTCACCGTCGCCTGCGGATGCGCAGGCTCGGCCGGTGCTTCGACGTGCGTCGGCTCGACGGGAGGCGGCGCGGGCGTCGCCTCCTGGGGCGCCGGAGGCTGCGCCGCGATCACCGGCGGCGTCGTCGCGGCCTCGGGCTCGGGCCCGCTGCTCGCGATCACGATCGCACCGCCGATGCCCATCAGCCCGAGCACCGCGATCACCGCGCCCACGATCATCGGCGCCCGCGAGGTCGGGGGCGCCAGCGTGCTCGCGCGCGGCAGCTCGTCCGCGTCGCTCGTCGCGAAGGGCGTCACGCTCGCGCGCGACGACGCCGGCGTGTTCTTCGGGACCGGCGTGATCGCGGGCTGCGCCGCGAAGGGCCCGGTGCTCGCGCCGCTCTCCGGCACGACGACCGCTTGCTGCGCGGGCGTGGTCGCGGGGATCGCCGCCGGCGCCTGACCGAACGTGCCGGGCGCGAGGCTCGCCGTGCTCGGCGCGTCCGCCGCGATCACCGGCGCGCTCATCTGCGAGCGGAACGGCTCCAGCGCCGCCTTCACGTCCGCGCACGTCTGCGGCCGCGCGTCGGGCGACTTCGCGAGCATGCGCATCACGAGCGCCTGCACCGCGTCGGGCAGATCGGGGCGCCATCGCGAGATGTGCGGCGCGTCCTGCGTGCAGATCTTCACGACGAGCATCGGGTACGAGTCGTCGTCGAACGGGTACTGCCCCGTGAGCACCTGGAACAGGATCACGCCGAGCGCGTAGACGTCGGCGCGGTGATCGATGTCGCGCTTTCCCTGCGCTTGCTCGGGCGCCATGAAGTACGGCGTGCCCATCGCCATCCCGGTGCGCGTGAGCCCCTTGCTCTTCGCCTGCGCCTCGGGATCGCCGGTCTGGTCCTGCATCTTCGAGATGCCGAAGTCGAGCACCTTCACGAAGTCGGGATCGCTGCCGCGCTTGATGAGGAAGATGTTCTCGGGCTTCAGGTCGCGATGGATGATGCCCTTCGCGTGCGCGGCGCCGAGCGCATCGCAGACCTGCGCCATCACGTGCACGACGCGCCCGAGCGGCTGCGGCCCGGTCGTCGCGAGATCCGCGGCCCAGTCGCGGCCGTCGAGGAACTCGAGGACCATGAAGAACGCTCCGTCCGGGAAGCGCCCCATGTCCGTGCACTCGATGATGTTCGGGTGACCGATCGACGTCGCCGCGAGCGCCTCGCGGTGGAAGCGCGCGACGATGTCCGGGCTGTTCGCGTAGTGCGAGTGCAGGCACTTGATCGCGACGCGGCGCTTGATGAGGACGTGCTCGCCTTCGTAGACCGCGCCCATGCCGCCCTCGCCGAGCTTGCGAAGGATGCGATAGCGGTCCTGGAGCAACATGCCGATGCGGGGATCGGCGCCACCTTCGGTGACGAGCGTCTCGTGACTCATGGCGTGCTCCGAACGGCGGCTCGACGGTACGTGGTGTGGGCGCGCGCGGTCAACGCAGGGCGTGTTTCTTCAGTCGGAGTACAGCATGTAGCCCATGTCGAATTGCGGCGGCGGAGCGACCGGAGGGCGGTGTTTGCGGCGCGTTCGTGCGCGCTGAGCCGCGGTGGGGCGCGTGTCCTCCTCGACCGTCGGTACGGCAGCGTCGACGCCTGCGTCCTGCTCGGGCTCGGATCGCTCGCTCATCGGGATCATCGGCGGACCGAGATCGAGCGCGATCGGCGCGGCTTCGATCGCGACCGGCGCGCTCGGCTCGCACGCGCTGACGGCGGCTGCGAGCACCAGCCCGCTCGCTGCCCTCCGCAAGGGTACGAGGCGCAGCGGGACGAGCGGAGGATCACGGAACGCCGGCGCGCCCTCGGCGTCGACCCGCACGCGCGCGCAGGCGCCTCGCTTCGCGATCGCTTCGGCGCGCGCTCGAGTCGCGGCGGTGAGATCGACGACGACGCGATCGCAGTGCGCGCAGTGACGGCCGCCCTCGCGCGGCGTCATGCGCGACCAGTCCTCTCCGCACGAGCCCACGATCCGCAGCGTTCGCACTCCGAGCCCCCGGCGCGATGGTACGTCGCGACGTGCGCGGATCTTGGCTCCTCCTGGTCCGTACCAACCGGACATCGCGGACGTGGCGATGCACGGGCCGTCGAACGGATGCTCCGAGCATGGAGATCCCCTGCTACCAGGTCGACGCGTTCACGACGCGTCCGTTCGCGGGAAACCCTGCCGCCGTGTGCGTGCTCGACGCGTTCCTCGACGCGCGCACGATGCAGTCGATCGCGCTCGAGAAGGCGCTCAGCGAGACCGCGTTCGTGGCGCCGCGCGCCGACGGTGAGTTCGACTTGCGGTGGTTCACGCCGACGCGCGAAGTGGACCTCTGCGGCCACGCGACGCTCGCCACCGCGCACGTGCTCTCGTCGGTGCTCGGTCGTGCGCGAGGTGTCATGCGGTTCCACACGCGCAGCGGCGTGCTCACCGTGGAGCCGCGCGGCGAGACGCTCGCGATGGACTTCCCCGCGCGACCGACGGTGCCGTGCGAGGTGCCCGCAGGCGTCGCCGAGGCGCTCGGCGTCACGCCGATCGAGGCCCATCGCGCGCGCGATCTCGTGATCGTCGTCGGTAGCGCGCGCGAGGTGCGCGCGATGTCGCCCGACCTCGCACGTGTCGCGCAGATCGATGCGTACGCAGTGACCGTCACGTCCCGCGGCGACGGAGAGGACGCGGACGTCGACTTCGTCTCGCGCTTCTTCGCGCCCCGACAGGGCGTGCCCGAAGATCCGGTCACGGGCTCCGCGCACTGCACGCTCGCGCCGTTCTGGGCCGCTCGTCTGGGGAGGACTGTGCTGCGCGCGCGACAGGTGTCGGCGCGCGGAGGTGAGATGGGGTGCGAGCTTCGCGGCGATCGCGTGACCCTCGAGGGCAGCGCGGTGTTGATCGAGCGCGGTGTCCTGCTCCTCTGACGACGCGCTGTCGGTCCGCTGGACAGGACGGCGACGGAGCTCCGGACAGCGCGCGTGATCGCCGCGCGGAACCTGCGTGGAAATGAGATGTCACGACGCGGCACGACCGATGCACAGGAGGGGCGCCGACGCGAGCCGGACCCTTCCCGGCGCGCATCGATGAAGCCTCGGAGCAACGTCATGAGCCTCACCCTGCTCGACCGTTACCGCCGCGACCTGCGCGACGTGCACACCCTCGATGCCGCGACCGAGCGCGACCTCGCGCGCCGCTGGGCCGCGGGTGATCGCCTCGCGGGCGAGAAGCTGGTCGCCGCGTGCTTGCCCTTCGTGATGACCATCGCGCGCGAGTACCGGCGCTGGGGCGTGCCCTTCGAAGACCTCGTGCAGCAGGGCAACCTCGGCCTGCTGCGCGCGGCCGCGAAGTTCGATCCCGACCGCGAGTGCCGCCTCGCGACCTACGCCGCGACGTGGATCCGCGGCGAGATCCGCGACTACGTCGTGCGCGCGTATCGCATCGTGCGCATCGGGACGACCCACACCGAGCGCACCGCGCTGCGGCGCTATCGCGACGGAAGCGCGACGTCGCCCGAGGAGCTCTCGGAGAAGAGCGGCATGCCGCTCGCGCGATCGATCGCGCTGTGGCCGCTGCTCGCGCAGCGCGACACCTCGCTCGACGCGCCGGTCGAGGGCGGTCCCGCGACGGTGGAGCGCTTGCCCTCGAGCAGCGCGACGCCCGAGGACGAGCTCGCGGATCGCGAGCAGCAGGACGTCGTGCAGGAGGTGCTCGCGCAGGCGATGGCGCGGCTCGGCGATCGCGAGCGTCGCATCCTCGAGGCGCGCGCGATGGCCGACGAGCCCCAGACGCTCGAGGCGCTCGGTCGCGAGATGGGCGTGAGCCGCGAGCGCGTTCGTCAGCTCGAGGAGCGCGCGCACGCGGCGCTGCGCAGCGCGCTGCGAGGGGTCGTCCCCGCGGCGGCGTGAATTTGCCTGAGTGCTCGTCCCGGAGGGCCCGGACGGAGCGCGCGGAGCGCGCGGACGGAAGGGGCCGGAGCGGCGAGCCGATTTCTTTCGTGATCAGGGAGTGAGGAGATCGCGCGGCAGTCCGATGCGCTCGCGCGCGCTCTCCTCGCCCACCTGGTTGAGCTCCCAGTACGGCATTCGATCGGTGGCGACGACGCGCATCGACTCGCCTTGGTTGGTCGTCCAACCAAGAATGCGCTTCGCGCCGGTCGCCTCGACCTCGAACACGCGCTCGTAGTCGCCGGCGCGCAGCGTGAAGCGCGTGACGTCGGCCTCGCGCGATCGGGTGATCGTCGCGCGCACCGGCGCGAGCGCGGTGTGATCGCGGCGCGCGCGCCAGAGCGAGGGCACGAGCATGCCCGACCAGTCGCCGCCGCCCGCGAAGTCGCCGTCGAGCTCGCGCAGCTGGATCGGCAGCGCGTCCTCGTAAAGCGCGCCCTCGCCGACGTGCACGAGCTCGTCGCGCTCGCCCTCGCTCGCGAAGTACGAGAGGCCGCGCGCGAAGAACGTGCCCTGCCCGGGCCACACGCCCGCGAACACGTGCCCGCACCACTCCTGCGCGCTCATCGTGATCTTCGCCGGCGCGAAGCGCTCCGCGTAGTACGCGTCGACCGGCGCGAACACGCTCGTCATCACGCCGTACGGGTAGATGCCGGTCTGGAAGCGCAGCATCGAGTTGAGCTTCAGCACCTGCACGCGGCGATCGCGCGGCGCGTCGTCGTCCTTGATCAACGTGTCGCGATCGAGCGGCTCGGTGACGTAGACGAGCACCTGCTCGGCCGGGCGCGGCTCGCCGTAGCGCGAGACGGTGCCGCGATAGGTCGAGAGCTCGGCGAGGCCGTCGCCCCATCGCGCCCAGAACTCGCTCGACGCGGTGCGCCGCGGCCGTGCGGGGAACGACGGACGCTCGGGCGCCGCGCCGCACGACGCGAGCAGCAAGAACGAGAGGCACGGCACGAGCGCGCGCATCGCGCGAGTGTGGAGACGGTGGCGCGGCCTGCAAAGGGGCGTACCTGCCGCGCATCGAGAAGAGAGGAGCGGGGGACATGGCGCAGTCGGAGCAGGCGTATCGCATCGTGGTGGGGATGGATCTCGAGGAGGCGGGCGACGTCGCGCTCGTCGAGGCGCTCCGGCTCGCGCAGCGCGTGCCGGGGAGCGAGGTGCATCCGGTGTACGCGATCGCGGCGGATCCCGCGGTGCAGCTCAAGGCGGTCGACGACATGTCGCGCCACCTCGGGCGCGCGATGCAGCGGCTCGCGGAGCGCGTCGAGCGCATCTGCGCGGACCTGCACGTCTCGCAGCGCACCCGGCTGCACGTGCGGTTCGGCGATCCGGTGAAGGTGCTGCAGCAGATCGCGGTGGACTACGACGCCGACGCGATCGTGGTCGGCACCCACGGGCGGCGCGGGGTCGAGCGGCTCTTGCTGGGATCGGTCGCGTCGGATCTCGTGCGGGTCGCGCGCCTGCCGGTGATCGTCGCGCGTCCCAAGGACTTCCAGGGGCTCGAGAAGACCGAGCAGCTCGACCCGGCGCGGCCCGGCGAGGATCTCTCGAAGAAGAGCATCGTCAGCGACGTGATCCAGGTCGGGCGCCGCGACTCGCACATCGCGGGGCTGATCTAGCTTCGTCGGAGCGCGCGCAGCGCGTCGGCGCGCCAGGGGGGCGGGGCGACGATCTCGATCGGCTCGCGCGTGATCGGGTGCACGAAGCGCATGCGGCGCGCGTGGAGCAGGGGCCTGCGCACGCCCTGCGCGGCGACGCCGTACTTCGGGTCGCCGATGATCGGCAGGCCGACGTGGGCGAGGTGCACGCGGATCTGGTGCGAGCGACCGGTGATCGGGCGCACGACGAGCGCGGCGCACGCGCCGAGCGGCGCGCGGAACCGCGACACGACCTGCACCTCGGTGCGCGCGGGCTTGCCCTCGGCGCCGATGCGGACCTCGTTCGTGCGCGCGTCCTTCACGAGCGGCGCGTCGATCACCAGCGCATCGTCGCTCGGCGTGCCGCGCACGATCGCGACGTACTCGCGCTCGACCTCGCCCTTCGCGAGCTGCTCGCTGAGGCCCCGCGCGGCCTCGGGATCGATCGCGAGCAACACGACGCCCGACACGTTGCGATCGAGCCGGTGCAGGACCCCGATCCCGCCTCGGCCCAGGTGGGCACGCGCGAGATCGACCAGGTTGACCCCGGCGCCGCCTTCGCCGCCCTGCGAGAGCACGCCGGCGGGCTTGTCGACCGCGACGAGGTGCGCGTCGCGCCACACGATCCACGACGCGAAATCGAGCGCAGGCGCGGGCGCGCGCGACGTGGGTCGGGGTGGGGTGCGACCTCTTCGCGTCATTGGCCGTTCGATGCGGATAGCGCAGATCGAGCCCGCGATGTAGGACCGGCGCGCCATGGCGTCGCGCGTCCCCCACGAGAAGGTCTACGGCATCGCCGCCACGCGCGCGGTGCTCACCGGGCGCATGGGGGACGTGATCCGCATCGCGTTCTCCGCGTCGCTGAAGCGCGAGCTCGCGCCCGCCCTGCGCGAGGCCGCGGCGCGGCGCATCGCGTTCGAGGAGCGGACCGACGAGGATCTCGCGAAGATCGCGGGGTCGGTGCACCACGAGGGCATCTGTCTCGCGGCGCGACCCCGGCGTGTGCTCGACGTCGACGCGCTCATCGGATGGCGCGACGCGCGCGCGATCCTCGCGCTCGACGACGTCGCGAACCCGCACAACGTGGGCGCGATCGTGCGCAGCGCCGCGTTCTTCGGCGCGGGCGCGCTGCTGGTCGAGGGACCGACCGATCGCGCGCCGCTCACGCCCGCCGCGGTTCGTGTGGCGCAGGGCGGCGCCGAGCACCTCGCGATGGCGCGCACCGAGCGTCTGCCCGACGCGCTGCGCAAGCTCGCGGCGCGCGGGTTCGCGGTCGTCGGCGCCGACGTTCGCGGGGCGCGCCCGCTGCGCGAGCTGCGCTGGCCCGAGCGCGTCGTGCTCGTGATGGGCAGCGAGGGTGAGGGCCTTCGCCACGCGGTGCTCGACGCGTGCACCGATCGTGTGGTGATCGAGGGCACCGGCGCGGTCGAGTCGCTCAACGTCAGCGTCGCCGCGGGGGTCTTGCTGGCGTCGTGGGCGAGCACGAGATCCAGGGACCGAGGTTCTTCGCGATGAGCGTGCGTTGCATCGTCGTCGGCGACGTGCACGGCTGTCTCGACGAGCTCGACGAGCTGCTGCGCATGATCGAGCACCGGCCGGGCCGCGATCGGCTGGTGCTCGCGGGGGACATGCTCGATCGCGGGCCCGATCCCGTCGGCGTGGTGCGGCGCGCGCGCTCGGTCGGCGCCGAGGCGGTGCTCGGAAACCACGAGGAGAAGCACCTCCGCTATCGCCGCCACGAGCAGCGGCGCGCGCGAGATCCCGACTACCGCAATCCGATGCGCGAGATGCCCGAGGAGCGCCTCGCGCAGCACCTCGCGCTCTCGGACGACGACTGGCGGTGGATCGGCGCGCTGCCCGCGTGGAAGCGCCTCCCCGGTGGGTGGCTGGTCGTGCACGCGGGGTTCGAGCCGCGCCGCACGCTCGCGGAGCAGAAGACGCCGGTGATCGTGCGCATCCGCGACGTGGACGAGCGCGGCAAGTTCGTCAGCACCGGCGACCCGCGCGAGCGTCCGCCCGGCAGCGTTCCCTGGGCGACGCGCTGGGGTGGCCCGGAGAGCGTGATCTACGGGCATCACGTGCACGGGCTCGAGGAGCCGCGGGTCGATCGTCCGCGCGAGGACGTCGCGTGCTGGGGCATCGACACCGGATGCGTGTTCGGCGGGCGGCTCACCGCGCTGATCCTGCCGGCGTGCGAGGTGGTCCAGGTGCCCGCACGCCGCGAGTACGTCGCGATCGATCGCGAAGAGATCGACTGAAACGTTCGTCGGGCGCCGCACGAATCGCCTGTTCGAAGTGCACGCGTCTCCGCTCGAAGGGCTCCCGGCTGCGCTCATCGGGGCCGATGTGGTACGTCGCTCCGTGGCGGCGATGGACGCGACCGCGAGCGACGAAGAGCTGATGCGCGCGTACGTCGCGGGCGATGCGCGCGCGTTCGAGGTGCTCTTCACCCGCTACGCGGCGCGCGTCCATGCGCTCTTCGCGCGCACCTTCCGCAGCCGCGCGATCGCCGACGATCTGGTGCAGACGACGTTCATGAAGATCCACGCGGCGCGCGCCACGTATCGCAGCGATCTCCCGGTGCGACCTTGGCTCTTCGGGATCGCGGCGCGAGTGCGCATCGACGAGCTGCGACGTCGCTATCGCACCCAGGAGATCGGCGACGACGCGCTCGACTCGATGCCGCTGCCGGTCGAGGGCGGTGCCGATGCGTGGCCCGAGGCGAACGAAGCGGCGGAGCGCGTGCGGCGCGCGGTCGACATGCTCCCCGACGGCCAGCGCATCGTGGTGCTGCTGCATCGCTTCGAGGGCATGAGCTTCGGCGAGATCGCGATCGCGCTGCGCGAGGTCGAGGGCAAGTCGATCTCCGAGGTCGCGGTCCGGGTGCGCGCGTTCCGGGCCTACGACGCGCTGCGCACCACGCTCGCCGATCTCGACGATCGCGAAGGGAGGGGCGAGCGATGAGCGAGCACCTGCAGCGCGATCTCGTCGCCGGCCTCGTGATGCTCGACGCCCAGGATCCCGAGCGCGTCGCGGCCGAGCGCCACGCTCGCGAGTGTCCGGCGTGCGCCGCGCTGCTCGAGGATGCGCGTGCTCTCGCGTCCTCGCTCGATGCGCTGGCACCGCCGCCCCGTCCCTCGCCGCTCGCGCTCTCGCGCGCGAAAGCCGCGGTCCTCGCACGGCTCGAGCGCGCGCATCTCTCGTGGCCGCGCGCGCTCACGCTGCCCGCCGCGGCGATGGCGACGTTCGTCGCGCTCGCGGTGCTGATGCCGCCGGTGCGCGACGTCGCGTGGACCGTGGCGATCGGCGTGATCGGCGTGGTGGCGGGACGCGGCGCGGCCGCGCTGGTGCGCAACACGAGCCGCGACGCGGCGTTCGCGCTCGCGCTCGGCCTCGGGACGTCGATCGTGCTCGGCGTCGTCGACGTCGACGGCAGCGGCGAGCACCACGGCGCGGCGTGCGCGGTGCTCGAGCTGATCGCGGCGGTCGTGCCGCTCGTCGCGATCGCGCTCGTGGCGTGGCGCGCGCGCGTGGCGCTCGGTCCGCTCGCGATGGCGACGGTCGCGGTCTCGGGCGCGCTCGCCGGACAGCTCGCGTTGCGCGCGGTGTGCCCGGGGCGCCAGCTCGATCACCTGCTCGGCGCGCACGTGGGCGGCGTGATCGCGGCGGCCCTCATCGGCGCCGCGATCACGCGCTTGCCCGCGCTCGCGCGGACGAGCTGATCAGCGACCGAGCTGCTCGCGCACGACGGCGACGATGCCGTCCGCGTCGAGCTTGAACTTGCGGTAGAGATCCTCGGGCTCGCCGCTCTCGCCGAACACGTCGGGGATGCCGTGACGGTGCAGGCGCGCGCGCGCCCCCGCGACCTCCGCGAGCACCTCGGCCACCGCGCCGCCCATGCCGCCGAGCACGTTGTGGTCCTCGACGCTCACGAAGAGCGGCACCTTCGTCGCCCACGTCGCGATGCCGTCGCGATCGAAGGGCTTGATGCTCGGCACGTTGATCACGGCCGCGTCGATGCCCACCGCCGCGAGCTTCTTGCGCGCGTCGACCGCGTGGAACGTCGGGCCGCCGGTCGCGAGGATCGCGACGTCCTTGCCCTCGGCGAGCACGTCGAGCTTGCCCGGCACGAACTTGTATGCGGGGCCGTGCACCGGCGTGAGGTCCTGGCGCGTGAGGCGCAGGTAGCCCGCGCCGCGATGCGTCGCGAGGTACTCGACGATCTGCCGCGTCTCGAGCTCGTCCGCCGGCTGATAGACCTCCATCGTCGGCAGCGTGCGCATCAGCGCGAGGTCCTCGAGGCCCATCTGCGAGTAGCCGTCGGGACCGATGCCGACGCCCGCGTGGGTGCCGACGATCTTCACGTTGCCGCCCGAGTACGCGACCGAGATCTTGATCGTCTCGAAGCGCCCCGCGACGAAGCACGCGAACGAGCAGCAGAACGCGTTCTTGCCGGCGAGTCCGAGGCCCGCCGCGACGCCGACCATGTTCTGCTCGGCGATGCCCATCTCGAAGAAGCGCTCGGGGAACTTCTTCGCGAAGAGCTCGCTCTTCGTGCTCTTCGCGAGATCCGCGTCGAGCACCACGAGATCCGTGTGCTTCGCGCCGAGCTCGGCGAGCGCCTCACCGAACGCCTGACGGGACGCCTTGGGCTTCTGCTCGCTCATGATCCCAGCACCTCCGGATCGAGCTCCGCGAGAGCTTTCTCCAGCTGTTCCTTGTTCGTCGCGACGCCGTGCCACTTCACGAGCTCGCTCTCCATGAAGGACACGCCCTTGCCCTTGATCGTGTCGGCCACGATCAGCTTCGGCGCGCCCTCCGCCTTCTCCGCCCACTCGTAGGCGTCGAGGATGTGGCCGTAGTGGTGCCCGTCGATGCGCGTCGTCAGCCAGCCGAACGAGCGCGCCTTCTCCTCGATCGACTCGAGCGGCATGACGTCCTTCACGAGGCCGTCGATCTGCGCCTTGTTCGAGTCGACGATCGCGACGAGGTTGTCGAGCCGGTACTTCGAGGCGCTCATCATCGCCTCCCAGACCTGGCCCTCCTGGATCTCGCCGTCGCCCATCATGCACCACACGCGCGCGCCGTTTCCGTCGAGGCGCGCGCCGAGGGCCATGCCCACCGCGACCGAGAGGCCCTGACCGAGCGAGCCGGTGCACGCCTCGATGCCGGGCACGGTGCCGACCACCGGGTGGCCCTGCAGGGGCGAGCCGAGCTTGCGCAGCGTCGGCAGCAGATCGCGCGAGAAATAGCCGTGGTGCGCGAGCACCGCGTAGAGCGCGGGCACGCCGTGCCCCTTGCTCAGCACGAAGCGATCACGCGTCGGGTCGTTCGCGCGCTGCGCCCCCTGCCGCAGGTGCTTCGAGTAGAGCGTCTCGATCAGATCCACGGCCGAGAGCGAGCCGCCGGGATGGCCGCTGCCTGCGTGGGTGATCATCTCGAGGATGTCGCGCCGCAGGCGCGTGCAAGTGGCTGCGAGCGTCGCGATCGTGGCCTGCCGATCCATCGGTCCTCCGCACCCGCGGGGCCGCGGGCGCGCGCCTCTTAGCACGCGAATTCGGGACGCGACAGGAGTGCTCGCGAAGCAGCCGGCGGACGGTAGTGCCCGTCTCGGGCACGGACGGGAGCTGGCTGCGCAGCGAGCCGTTGAATTCCGGATCGGAAAGGTATGCTCTCGCGCCCATGAGGGCCCACGCGCTCGCGCTCGTCGCGCTGCTCGTCGTCGCGCTTCCAGGGACGGCCTCGGCGCAGGTCCTCGCGCGCGAGGACCGCGCGGTCGAGCGCCTCGCGACGCTGCGTCTGTCGCACCGCAGCGAGCGCATCGACGAGGGGCTCGTGCTGCTGACGTTCGGTCTCGCGAGCGTGGTGCTCGGCGGTGTCGCAGCCGGTGTGGGCCACGACGATCCGTGGTGGCTCGGTGCGGGCCTGGGCACGGTGGGGTGGGGCGCGGTGAACGCGGCGTTCTCGCTCGGCATGCTCGATCTCGGCGGCGGCCTCGCGCGCAGCAGCGACGACGATCGCCTGCTGCGTGGCGCGACGCGCGAGGAGCGCACCCGCGCGCTGGCGCGCGATCAGTACGCGAGCGCGACCGTGCTCGCGGTGAACGCGGGGCTCGATGTCTTCTACATCACGACGGGTGTCCTGCTCGCGGTGATCGCGAACCTGCTCGACACGCGCGAGCCCGCGCTGGAGGGCTACGGCGTCGCGATGGCGGCCCAGGGCCTCGGGCTGCTCGCGTTCGATCTCACGGTGTGGGTCCGCTCGATGGAGCGCGGCGACGATCTCCTCGCGCTCGAGTAGGCGAGTCAGAGCTCGACCGGCGAGAACACGACCTCGGCGTGGGGTCCCCCGAAGCGCGTGCACGAGAGCGCGCCCTCGCGCGTCTCCGCGCAGAGCCGCATCCCGCGCGAGGCGAGCGAGACCACACCCTCGACGGGCAAGCGCAGCACCTCGTCGTGAGCGGCGGGCCGCACACACTCGACGCGACCACCGCGCCGCGCGCAGATGCGCGCGGCCCACGACACGAGCTCGTCGGCGCCGCGCACCGCGGGCACCTCGACCGGCGCGAAGAGCTCGCCCCAGCACACGACCGCACCGTCGTCGCGCTCCGCGCAGACCATCCCCTCGTCCAGGGCGAGCCGGCGCACGCGTCCTGCCGCCGCGATCGCGGTCGGCGGCACCGCGGTCATCTCGCCGAGCGGCGGCCACGCGCCGACCTCCTCCGCGCGCCGCAGATCGTCGATCGCCGCGCTCGCGGCGACGGCGCGCGCGCACGCCCCCTCGCCCGCGCACCACAGCGTGCCGCGATCGTCGATCGCGTACACCGCTCCATAGCCGCCGTGCACCTCGCTCGTGCCCGACACGAGGAGCTCCTGCGCGCCGCGTGTGACGCAGGCGAGATCGCCTCCCTCGCTGGCGCGCGCGCACACGCGGTCGTGCACACCGTCGACCACCACCCGATCGCTCGCGAACGGAAGCGGCATGTCCTCGATCTCCGCGCTCGCCTCGCAACGCCGCACGCAGCGCACGCGACCGCCCTCGGTCGTCACGCAGGACACGAAGCCGGCCGTGACCGACGTCGCCCCGTCGATCTCGGTGATCGTCTGCACCGGCTCTCCGTCTCGGACGCACGCGAGCGTCCCGTCGGCGCGCACCACCCACGTCGTGCTCTCCGCGAGCGCGATCGACCGGAACGCGCGCTGTGTGGCTGACGCCGGCGTGCTCGACACCGGCGCGCTCGTCTCGCTCCCGCTCGCGACCGTCTCGCCCGACGCGCCGCGTACCTCGGGTGTGCCGCCGCACCCGAGGACGACCACGAGCAACGTCCCCACCACACCCCGCTGCGACATGCGGCGAGGATACCAGCGGCCCCTATACTCGACGTCGATGGCGAGGAAGAAGAAGCGCGTCTCCGAGTTCGAGCCCGAGCCGAAGGCCTCCGCGCCTCCGCCGGTCGGCACCTCGATGCGCGATCTGCTGAAGGGCATGGAGATCGCGAAGCCCGAGGCGAAGAAGAAGCCGGAGCCGAAGAAGCCCGAGCCGCCGCCTCCGCCTCCGCGGCCCGTCGCGCCGATCGCGACGACGCCGGCGCGCGACCTCGAAGGGCGTCCTTCCGAGACGCTGCGCGGCGATGATCGCATCGCGTACCTCGACGCGCTCGCGGGCGTCCGTCCGATGTCCGGTCGCGGCCCGCGCCGTCTCGGTGCCGTCGCCGCGCCGCCGGGCCCTCCGAAGCCCGAGGAGCGCAACCGCGATGCCGCAGCGCGCGCGCGCCTCGCGTCGCTGGTCGCCGGCGGCGTGCACTTCGACGTGTATCGCGAGGAGGGCTGGATCGAGGGCATCCGTCGTGACGCGAAGCCCTCGCTCATCGACGCGCTCTATCGCGCGACGGTCGGCTCCGAGGCCACGCTCGATCTGCACGGCATCCGCGCCGGCATCGCCGGCGATCGCGTCACGAAGTTCGTCCGCGACGCACAGCGCGCGGGCATGCGCCGCGTGCTCATCGTGCACGGCAAGGGCCTGCACAGCGAGGACGGCAACGGCGTCCTCGCCGACGTCGTCGTCGGTGCGCTCACCGAAGGCGGTGCAGCTCCGCTCGTGATCGCGTTCTGCACCGCGCCGCAGGCCCAGGGCGGCGCGGGTGCGCTGCTGGTCGAGCTCACGAAGCGATAGCGCGCAGTCGCGTCCGACGCGGCACGGACGGTGCGTCCTCGTGTGCGCGGAGGACGGCTGACATGAGTGACGTGTCGACGCTCCCCGAGCCCTCGCCGGCCGAAGCGAGCTCACGCGGCACCGTCGCGCGGAGCGCCGATCTCGCGGCGCTCCATCGCGCGTTGCTGGCCGTCGTCCGTGGCGATCTCTCGTTCCGCCTCGCGGAGCCGTCGGAGCCGGACGAGCAGGTTCGCGACCTCTTCGACGCGTTCAACGCGCTCGCGGCGCTCCAGGAACGTTGGATCCACGAGCACGTGCGCCTGGCCTGCGCGGTGCGCGACGGAGTTCTGTCCGAGCGGATCCGGGCCGATAGCGCCACAGGGGCCTGGGCTCATGAGGCAACCGCCCTCAACGGCCTCGCGGCTCGCGTGCAGCTCGCGGCGGGAGAGGCCACGCGCGTGCTCTCGGCCGTCGTCGCCGGAGATCTCGGTCAGCAGATGTCGCTGCGCTCGAACGGCGACGAGCTGCGCGGTGAGCTGCGCGACATGGCCGACGCGGTCAACACCGTCGTGGACACCTTGCGCGCCGTCACGTCCGAGGTGACGCGTGTGTCTCGCGAGGTCGGCACCGAGGGCAAGCTCGGCGCCGAGGCGATCGTGCCCGCGGCATCGGGCGCGTTCCAGGATCTCACCGACGGCGTCAACGGCATGGCGCGCAACCTGACGAACCAGGTGCGCAGCATCGCCGTCGTGACCGCGGCGATCGCGGGCGGCGACCTCTCGCAGAAGATCACGGTCGAGGCGCGAGGGGAGATCCTCGAGCTCAAGACCACGATCAACGCGCTCGTCGAGCGCCTGCGCTCGTTCGCGGCGGAGGTCACGCGCGTCGCGCGCGAGGTCGGCACCGAAGGGCGGCTCGGCGCGCAGGCGGACGTGAAGGACGTGAGCGGGACGTGGCGCGACCTGACCGACAACGTGAACCAGCTCGCGGGCAACCTCACGACGCAGGTGCGCAACATCGCGGTGGTCGCGACGGCGGTCGCCGGGGGCGATCTCTCGCAGAAGATCACGGTCGACGCGCGCGGCGAGATCCTCGAGCTCAAGAACACGCTCAACGCGATGGTCGATCGGCTCCGCTCGTTCGCGGCCGAGGTGACGCGCGTCGCGCGCGAGGTCGGCGCGGAAGGAAAGCTCGGTGCGCAGGCGGACGTGAAGGACGTCACCGGCACCTGGCGCGATCTGACCGACAACGTGAACCAGCTCGCGGGCAACCTCACGAACCAGGTCCGCAACATCGCGGTGGTCGCGACCGCCGTCGCGCGCGGCGATCTCTCGCAGAAGATCTCGGTCGAGGCGAAGGGCGAGATCCTGGAGCTCAAGGACACGATCAACGCGATGGTGGATCGCCTCAACGCGTTCAGCGCCGAGGTGACGCGCATCGCGCGCGAGGTCGGCACCGAGGGAAAGCTCGGCGGGCAGGCCGCCGTGCCGGGCGTCGCGGGCACGTGGAAGGAGCTCACCGACAACGTGAACCTGATGGCCGGGAACCTCACCGCGCAGGTGAGGGGCATCAGCCACGTCGTCACCGCGGTCGCGAAGGGTGATCTCTCGCAGCGGCTCTTCGTCGAGGCGCGCGGCGAGATCGCGCAGCTCGCCGACACGCTGAACGCGATGACCGACACGCTCCGAACGTTCGCGGAGCAGGTGACGGCCGTCGCGCGCGAGGTCGGCACCGAGGGAAAGCTCGGTGGTCAGGCGCGCGTGCCCGGCGCGGCCGGCACGTGGAAGGAGCTGACCGAGAACGTCAACCTGCTCGCGGGGAACCTGACCTCGCAGGTGCGCAACATCGCGCTGGTCACGACCGCGGTCGCCAACGGCGATCTGTCGAAGACGATCAGCGTCGAGGCGCAGGGCGAGATCCTCGAGCTGAAGAACACGATCAACGGGATGGTCGAGCGCCTGCGTGTGTTCTCGTCGGAGGTCACGCGCGTCGCGCGCGAGGTCGGCACCGACGGCAAGCTCGGCGCGCAGGCGCACGTGCCGGGCGTCGCGGGGACGTGGAAGGAGCTGACCGACAACGTCAACGTGATGGCGAGCAACCTGACCGATCAGGTGCGCGGCATCGGGCGTGTCGTGACCGCGGTCGCGAACGGCGATCTCGGCAAGAAGCTGCTGCTCGTCGCGCGCGGCGAGATCGCGGCGCTCGCCGACACGATCAACGACATGACCGACACGCTGCGGACGCTCGCCGAGCAGGTGACGACGGTCTCGCGCGAGGTCGGCGTCGAGGGCCAGCTCGGCGGTCAGGCCAAGGTGCCGGGCGCGGCGGGGACGTGGCGCGACCTCACCGACAACGTGAACCTGCTCGCCGGCAACCTGACGACGCAGGTGCGCTCGATCGCCGAGGTCGCATCGTCGGTCACCAAGGGCGATCTCTCGCGCGAGATCTCGGTCGAGGCGCGAGGCGAGGTCCTCGCGCTGAAGGACACGATCAACCAGATGATCCGCAACCTGCGCGACACGACGCAGGCGAACCGCGAGCAGGACTGGCTGAAGAGCAACCTCGCGCGGTTCTTCGGACTGATGCAGGGCCAGCGCGACCTCGAGGCGCTCGCGCGCGTCGTGATGTCCGAGGTGACACCGCTGGTCGGTGGACAGCGGGGCGCCTTCTACGTCGCCGGAGGCGAAGGGCGCGAGCTCTCGCTCCAGCTGGTCAGCACCTACGCGCACACGCGCCGGAAGTCGCTCGGGGAGCGATTCGCGCTGGGCGAGGGGCTCGTCGGGCAGTGCGCGCTGGAGAAGAAGCCGATCATCGTGTCGGGCGTGCCCGACGACTACGCGCCGATCGGGTCGGGCCTCGGCGAGGCGCAGGCGCGCAACATCGCGGTGTTCCCGATCCTGTTCGAGAACCAGCTGCGAGGCGTCGTCGAGATCGCGTCGTTCGGCGAGCTCACGCCGGTCCACCTCACGTTCCTCGAGCAGCTGATGCTGAACCTGGGCGTGGTGATCAACCTGATCGGCGCGAGCGGTCGCACCGAGGAGCTGCTGCGCCAGCTGCAGCGCTCGAACGCGGAGCTCGAGACGCGCCGCCACGATCTCGAGGAGAAGGCGGGACAGCTCGAGGCGAAGAACCGCGAGATCGCGCGCGCGAGCGGCTCGCTCGAGGAGAAGGCGAAGGAGCTCGCGCAGGTCTCGCAATACAAGTCGCAGTTCCTCGCGAACATGTCGCACGAGATCCGCACGCCGCTGAACAGCATGATGATCCTCGCGCAGCTCCTCGCGACCGACGAGGCCAACGCGCTCACCTCGAAGCAGAAGGAGTACGCCGAGGTCATCTGGAGCTCGGGGCGCGACCTGCTCGCGCTGATCAACCAGATCCTCGACCTCTCGAAGATCGAGGCCGGTCGGATCGAGACGCACCCGGAGCCGGTGCCGCTCGAGGCGCTCGTCGCGTCGCTCGAGCGCACGTTCTCGCCGGTCGCGAAGCAGAAGCGCCTGAGCCTCCGCTTCTCGCGCTCGCCCGGTGTGCCCGAGGTCGTGACGACCGATCGCCAGCTGCTCGAGCAGATCCTCAAGAACCTGCTCTCGAACGCGCTGAAGTTCACGGAGCGCGGCGGTGTCGAGGTGCGGATCGGCCTCGCGTCCTCGGCCGATCAGCATCGCCGGCCGTCGCTCGCGGCAGCGCCCGCGGTGCTCGCGATCGCGGTGCGGGACTCGGGGATCGGGGTCGCCCCGGACAAGCGCGAGCTCGTGTTCGACGCGTTCCAGCAGGCCGACGCGAGCGCGGCCCGCAAGTACGGCGGGACCGGGCTCGGCCTCACCATCAGCCGCGAGTACGCGCGCGTGCTCGGCGGAGAGCTCGGCCTCGACAGCGCCGTGGGCGTCGGCAGCACGTTCACGGTCTACGTCCCGCTCACGGCCGCCGATCTCTCCGAGGTCACCACGCACGCGCCGGCGGAGGGCGATGCGCTGCTCACGCGCGCAGCGCCGCCGTTCGAGCTCGACAATGCCGCGCCCGAGGGAGGCGAGGAGCCCGGCGCCGACGCGGAGCGGCTCGCGGGCCTCGAGATCCTCGTCGTCGACGACGACGCGCGGAACCTCTACACGGTCACCGGGCTGCTCGAGCGCTACGGCGCCGAGGTCGTCGCGGTCGGCAACGCCCACGACGCGTACGAGGCCGCGCGCGAGCATCCCGATCTCGCGGTCGTCCTGATGGACGTGATGATGCCCGACATCGACGGCCTCACCGCCGCGCGCACGCTGCGCGCCGAGCACCCGGACCTGCCGATCATCGCGCTCACCGCGAAGGCGAGCGCCGTCGACCGCGAGTCGTGCATCGCGGCCGGGATGGTCGACTACGTGTCCAAGCCCGCCGACGCGCGGCACCTGGTCGCAGTCGTCTCCACGCACGCGCGGCGCGCGGTGACGGCGCGCGGGGTCTGACGAGGAGGCGGCGCGTGTCGTCCGACGAGAAGCGCGCGATGGGCGAGGACGAGCAGGAATCCCTGCCTCCGGCGCCGATCCTCGTGGTGGACGATCGAGAGGAGAACCTCCTCGCGGTCCGCGCCAGCCTCGCGGCGCCCGACTACCGCCTGGTCGAGGCGCGCTCGGGCGAGGAGGCGCTCAAGCACCTCCTGCAGGAGGGCACGTTCGCGCTCGTGCTCCTCGACGTGCGCATGCCCGGCATGGACGGCTTCGAGGTCGCGCACCTCATGCGGCGCCGCGCGCGCACCCGCTTCGTGCCGATCGTGTTCCTCAGCGCCGAAGCGATCGATCTCGGGAGCGCGTATCGCGGCTACGAGGCGGGCGCGATCGACTACCTGATCAAGCCGCTCGATCCCATGGTGCTCCGCGCGAAGGTCGCGGCGTTCGTCGAGCTCTACCAGCAGCGCGAGCTGATCCGGCGCCAGGGCGAGCGGCTCGCGCGCGCCGAGGCGAGGAACCACGAGCTCCAGCTCGCGGCGGTGCAGCTCGAGGCCGAGCGCCGCGAGAAGGCCGCGCTCGCCGACGCGGTGAAGATGCGCGACGAGTTCCTCATGCTCGCGTCGCACGAGCTGAACACGCCGCTCACGCCGTTGCTCGCCTCGATCCAGTCGCTGCTGTTCTCCGCGCGCGCCGGTCGCTTCGAGCCCACCCACGCGGTCCGCTCGCTCGAGCTCGCGCAGCGCCAGATCCGCCGGCTCGCGCGCCTCGTCTCGGAGCTGCTCGAGGTCACGCGGATCGAAGGCGGGAAGCTCGCGCTCTCGCTCACCGACGTCGACCTCGGCGAGGTCGCCCGCGAGGTCGTGGAAGCGCACGCCGAGGAGGGGACTCGCGCCGGCGCCCCGCTGCACCTCGAGGTGCGCGGCTCCGCGCGCGGGGAGTGGGACCGCGTGCGCATCGAGCAGATCGTCACGAACCTCGTCACCAACGCGATCAAGTTCGGCGAGCACAAGCCGGTCGACGTGATCGTCGAGGCGGACGGCGACGTCGCTCGCGTCATCGTGCGTGACCACGGCATCGGGATCGGCGCCGACCACGTCGGCCGCATCTTCGATCGCTTCGCGCGCGCCGAGAGCTCGCGCCACTACGCGGGCCTCGGGCTCGGGCTCTACATCGTGCGCCGCCTCGCGGAGGCGCACGGCGGGACCGTCCGCGTGGAGAGCGCGGTCGGCGAGGGCTCGACGTTCACCGTCGAGCTCCCGGCGCGCTCGGCTCGGGTCGATCGCGGCGAAGAGACGATCGCGTCGGCGTGATCAGCCGATCGCGATGCCCGCGAGGAACGCGCCGACCCACGCCATCACGGGGATGGCGAGGTTGTCGTCCACCTTGCGGCTGTAGAGCTCCGCGAACGCGCCCAGCAGCGACGCCGCGCCCGCCACCGCGAACGCCGCGGCCCATCCCGCGCCGTGCACGCCGACCATCAGCGCGACGCCGCCGATCAGCGCCGCGATCACGAACGCGAGCGTGCCTTCCACCGAGCGACCGTTCACCCAGCGCACCCGACCCCAGCGCCGTCCCACGATCGCCGCGATCGGATCGCCCAGCCCGAGCGTCACCAGCGCCAGCGCGCACGGGATCAGCTCGCGCGTGCTCGCGAGGATCGCGATCGACGTCGCGTAGTACGTCGCCGAGTTCACGCGGTGGGCCTCGTGCGGATGAGCGACTGGCCCGAACAGCTTCATCATGAAGTCGTTCGCGCGCGGCCAGATCCGCCGCGACGCCTCCATCGTCCAGCCCGCGAGCGCGCCGGCCCAGGCGATCACGATCACCACGTCCCACGTGGGCACGACGTGGAGGATCGCGAGCGACGCCGTCGCGTTGAAGACGTGGAACGCGTTCCGCGCGTAGTTCTTCGGCCGCAGGCTCGGCACGTGGATCGAGGCGGCGCGCAGCGACGACGCGAGCTCCTCGTACTTCGGCATCACGCGCGCGCGGAACGCGAGCCACTCGCTGCGCAGATCGCTCTTCGGAGCGTGCTGCTCGAGCGTGCCCTCGAGGTCCACCAGGCGCTCTCTCAGCGCCGGCGGTGCCGCCACCGCCTCCGCGTCGTCGCGACGCACCAGCTCGCGCAGCGCCTCCTGCACCCGCGCGAGCCGCGCAGGCAGTGCACGCACGTGCTCACGCCACCGGAAACGACTCCGATCGAGCTCGCCGAGGATCCGGTGCAGCTCGAGCGCCAGGTCGCGACTGTCCTGCGCGAACGCGGTCACCATGCCGACATCTGTTCCGCCCCGTGGGCCCTGCGAGAGACGAACCAACTCGGACGGTGAAACGACGAAGGCCCCGGGCTTCCGCTACGAGGAGCGTGCACCCCAGGGCCCATCCGAGACCGCCGCGGGGCGGCGAAGGTTACATCCGCATGTCGCGGATGCGCCAGAAGAACTCTCCTCCGTCGACGTTCACGCGAACTCCGGGGCAGCCCGCCGTGTCGCTCCCGCTCAGCTGCGTCACCATCGCTCGCTGGCCCACGAACCGGCCCATCTCCGGCGCCCAGTTCGTGTCGCCGTTCCACGGGCTGTGGGCGCCGAGCACGATCCAGCTGCCGACGACGATCGGCCCGTAGGTCTCGCCGCCGCTCGGCATGCCGCACCACGTCGGGATCGCGACCGGCATCGGCATCGGAGGCGCGACCGCGCCGAGCTGCGCGTCGCGCACGCGCCAGAAGTACGAGCCGCCGTCGACGTCGACGCGCATGCCCGGACAGCCCGCGGTGTCGACACCGTCGAGCCGCGTGATCGTCGCGAGCGCCCCGACGAAGCGCTCCATCTCGCCCGCCCAGTTCACGTCCCCGCCCCACGCGGTGTGGCGACCGAGCACGACGCGCATGCCCGGCCGCAGCACGCCGTAGCTCTCCGCCCCCGCGCTCATCCCGCAGTAGCGCGGCAGCGGGTCGCCCGGCGCGACCGCCATCGGCAGCTGCACGTCGCGGATCCGCCAGAAGTACGTCCCGCCGTCGAGCGAGACGCGCACGCCCGGGCAGCCCGCGGTGTCGACGCCCGAGAGCTGCGTGACCACCGCGCTCGCGCCGACGAAGCGCTCCATCGCGCCATCCCAGTTCGTGTCGCCGGCCCACGCCGTGTGGCGCCCCAGGACGACGGTGCTTCCGACCACGATGCCGCCGTACGTCTCGGTCCCGCCCCGCATCCCGCAGTGACGTGGAACGAATTGCGCGCTCGCATCGCTCGCCCCCGCGAGCCACACGCTCGCGATCACCGCGAACGCACCGACCACCGCCGCGACCTCGCGCCGCCGTCCTTCGCGCATCTTCGTCCCTCCCCCGCGTGCCCGTGTTACGTCGTTGGCGGACGAGTCTACCTCCGGTGGATTTCGCTGCGGAGCCCTCCGCGCCTTGCGTCCCGCGATCGCGGTGCGAAATCTCCGGGCTCCGCATGGCGACCCACGACGAAGAAGGCCTCCCGCGCTCGCGCCGCGACCTCGAGGGCCGACCGCGCGCGGTCGTGGTCGGTGTGCAGCTCCCCGGCGTCGACGACATCGAGTTCGAGGCCTCGCTGATCGAGCTCGAGCGGCTCGGCACGACGCTCGGTCTGCGCCCGATCGCGCGCCTCACGCAGAAGCGCAGCGCGCTCGCGCCCGCGGCGGTGCTCGGCGAGGGCAAGCTCGTGGAGCTCGCGTCGTGGACCGGCGGGACCGGCGTGGTGCCGAGCAGCGCGCCGCAGAAGAAGCGGAAGATCGACGAGGCCGACGAGCCCGAAGAGGTCGAGGCGGTCGACGCCGAGGCGGTCGCGCCGAGCGGCGAGCCGCGCGCGACGGTGGTGCTCGTGAATCACGATCTCGCGCCCTCGCAGGCGCTCAACCTCGAGCGCGCGACCGGCGCCGAGGTGCTCGATCGCACGTCGGTGATCGTCTCGATCTTCCAGCGCCACGCGCGCACCCGCGAGGCGCGGATCCAGGTCGAGATCGCGCGACTCACGTACCTCGCGCCGCGCCTGCGCGAGGCGGGCGCGGGCGGCGATCGCCAGCGCGGCGGCATCGGCGGCAAGGGCGCGGGCGAGAGCGCGGTCGAGCTCGATCGCCGTCGCATCCGCGATCGCATCGCGGAGCTGCGCAACGAGCTCTCGCAGGTGCAGCGGGAGAGCGACGTGCGTCGTGCGCGTCGCGTGCAGCGCGGCGACACGTTCGCGCTCGTCGGCTACACGAACGCGGGCAAGTCGTCGTGGTTCCGCATGCTCACCGGCGGCGAGGTCTACGTCGCGGACGAGCTCTTCGCGACGCTCGACACGACGGTGCGCGCGCTCGCGCCGGAGACGCGCCCGCGCATCCTCGTGAGCGACACGGTCGGGTTCATCGATCGCCTGCCCCACGACCTCGTCGCGTCGTTCCGCTCGACGCTCGAGGAGGCGCGCGACGCGAGCCTGCTCGTGCACGTCGTGGATGCGAGCGACCCCGCGTTTCGCGCGCAGCTCGACGTGACGAAGCGCGTGCTCGCGGAGATCGACGCGGACCAGGCGCCCTCGCTGGTGCTGCTGAACAAGATCGATCGTGTCGACGCGCAGGCACGCGAAGCGCTCGCGATCGAGCTCCCCGACGCGATGCAGGTGAGCGCGCGATCGAAGGACGACCTCGCGAAGGTGCGCGACCGCATCGTCGCGTTCTTCGAGCGCGACATGGTCGAGGACGAGCTCTTCGTGCCGTACGCGAAGAGCGCGATCGTGAACCGCGTGCACGAGAGCGCGCGCGTGCTCGAAGAGACCCACGAGGACGAAGGCACGCGCCTCAAGGTGCGCGCCCCCGCCGCGGTCCTCGCGCAGCTGCGCGCCCAGCTCTGAATCAGCAGCGCAGGAACCCTCGTGATCCGACCGCGCGCATTTGCGCTCGAGTCCGGAGAATTTCCGAGGAGAGCAGGAGGGTCAGGAAGACCACGTGGATGGGTCTTCCTTGCGGTCCGCCTGCGCCCTCGGTGCACCGATTCGGTTTGGAGCGCGCGCTCCGGCCGCCGGCCCGCTCACCTCGAAAATCCCCTCGAAGCGCTCTGCGCCAAGCGGGTCGCCGGGAAGATCCATCCACGTGGTCTTCCTAACCCTCCTGCTTTCCTTAAAAATTCCCGACGTTTGCGGCTCGATCGCGAAGTTGTGACGAAAAGTCGGTTGTGACCACGATATGTCGGATGTATTTGATCCGACATGGACGGCGGCGGGGCGGGGGCTCGGAAGCGACGACCGGCGGCGCGCGCCACGCGCAAGGCCGATCTCGTCGCGCACGACCTGCTTCAAAGGGTCGTGTCCGGCGACATCGCGGTGGGCTCGCTCCTGCCTCGCGAGGACGAGCTCGCGACGCGCTACGACGTGAACCGCAGCGTCGTGCGCGAGGCGATCAAGCTGCTCGAGGTCCATCGCCTCGTGGAGCCCACGCGACGCCGCGGCACCGAGGTGCTCGATCCGCTGCGCTCGCTCTCGCCCGAGGTCCTGCGCGCGATGCTCCAGCGCCCCGACGGGCGCATCGACCGCCAGGTGCTCGCGGGGCTGCTCGAGATCCGCGCCGGGCTCGATGCGCAGATGACCGAGCTCGCCGCGCTGCGACGCGACGACGCCGATCTCGAAGCGCTCGACGCACTCGTCGCGCGCCTGCGCGCCGCGCGTGATCCCAGCGCGATCGATCACGTGCGCCTCGAGCTCCCGATCCTCATCGCGCGCGCGACCAAGAACCCGATCTTCGAGATGCTCGCGCACTGGAACGAGCTCGTCGTGCGCGACCTCGACGCGGTGTTCGGCTCGATGCGCCCGACGCTCGACGCGTACACCCAGGGCATCGCGCTGCTCGTCGATCTGATCCGACGCCGCGATCCCGACGCGCTCCGCTCGCTCGTCGGCGCCTACCACGCGTGGGCCACGCCGCGCCTTCTCGCTGCTGCCGCGCTCGCCTCGGGCGAGCCGCTCGATCTCGCTCTGCCGAAAGGGGGACTCCGATGACCGCTTCGCTGCTCGATCATGCGCCCGCGCGCGCCGCCTCGACCACCGATCAATCCGTCTGGCGCACGCACGGCAAAGGCGCGCATCGGCGCATCCACGGCCTCCACGTGCTGCGTCTCTCCGGCTCGTTCCGCGAGATGGGCGAGCAGCACGGCGCGCTCCTGCGCGAGCACGTCCGCCGCGGGCCGATGCCCTACTACCGCGCGCACTTCACCAAGCTCGTCGGCCGCTCGCAGCTCGGCGCGCTCTCGCACGCGGTGTGGCCCGCCCTGCAGCTCATGATCGGACGGCGCGTCTCGCGGCGTCATCCCGAGTGGGCGCGCGAGATGCTGCGTGGGATCGCCGAGGGCTCGGGCGTCCCGTACGCGGAGCTGCTCGATGGCGCGACGATGCCGGACGCGCTGCTCTGGCTCGCGTCGAGCCTCATGAAGGTGCACGCGCCGGGGCCCGCGGTCGCGCATCGCATCTCGCTCGGCCTCGGCTGCACGTCGGCGATCGCGTGGGGTGACGCGACGAAGGACGGCAAGCTGCTGCACGCGCGCAACTTCGACTACCACGGCGTGTCGTGCTGGCCGCAGGAGGCCGCGGTGATCTTCCACGAGCCCGATCAGGGCCAGCGCTACGTGTCGATCGCGAGCGCGGGCGTGCCGCTCGGCGGCATCACCGCGATGAACGAGGCGGGGCTCACGCTCACCGTGCACCAGCACATGTTCACCGATCGCGCGCGCCTCGGAGGAACGCCGATCGCGGTCGCGGGCGACATCGTGATGCGCGAGGCGAAGAGCATCGCGGACGCGGAGGCGATCCTCGCGGCGCATCGTCCGGTCGGCTGCTGGACGTACCTCGTGACCGACGGGAAGAAGAAGGAAGTGCTCTGCTGGGAGGAGAACCCCGATCGTCACGCCGCGTTCAAGCCGGCGCGCGAGCGCGGCACGTTCGGCTACGCGAACGTCTACCTCGACGAAGAGCTCGGCGACACCGAGGTGAACCTCTACGGCTCGTACTGGCGCCACAACGAGGCGCGCCATCGCAAGGCGAACGAGCTCCTCGCGCAGCGGCGCGGCACCCTCGATCCCCAAGGAATGGCGGAGATCCTCGCCGATCCCGGCGCCGACGGGTGCCGCATCAGTGAGGCGATCTCGATGGTGATGACGGTGGGCTCGGTCGTGTTCCGCCCGGAGGACGGAGTGGTGTGGGTCGGCACCGGCGATGCGCCGACGAGCGAAGGATCGTTCGTGCCGTTCTCGCTGGGTCACGCCGATCACGATCCGCGCCCGGGCACGATCGACACGAGCTCGCGCGAGAGCGCCGAGGCGCGCGCTGCGTTCGAGCACTATCGACGCGCGTACGTGCTCTACCTCGACGAGCACGACGTCGGCGCGGCGCGCGCCGAGATGCGTCGCGCGATCGAGCTGCAGCCGCGACAGCCGCTCTATCACTTCCTCGAGGGCCTCTGCGCGCTGCAGATCGGCGACGCCGAGGGCGCGGCCCGCGCGATGTCGAGCGCGCTCGAGATCGGGCACCCGCACGAGCAGCGTCGCGCCGCGATGCACCTCTGGCGAGCGCGCGCGTACGCGCAGGCGGGACGCAAGAAGGACGCGGCGGCGGACTGGCGGCGCTGTCTCGCGCTGCGTGCCGATCCCGTGGTGCACGAGGCGGCACGTCGCGATCTGCGTCGTGGCTGGAGCGCACGCCGCGCGGAGCGCGCGCAGGTCGACTTCTCGATGGCCGACGTCGCGATGCCGTGATCCCGAACGTGGCGTTTCGCGGCGGTCGTCTCCGGGCTCGGCGGGACCATGTCAGGCGATGTGGAGCCCACGAGCCCGGAGTCGATCCGAGCGCTGGCGACCGTGCCCACGCTCGGAGTGCTCGTCGATCTCGACGGCACGCTGATCCCGATCGCGAGCACGCCGCAGCAAGCGCAGTCGGACGCGGAGGTCGCGAGCGTGCTGCGCGATCTCGCGCTCGCGCCCGGCACGCGCGTCGTGGTGGTCAGCGGGAGACCGCGCGCGTCGCTCGACGATCGTGTCGGCGGGATCGAGGGGATCGATCTCGTCGCCGAGCACGGCGCGTGGCGGCGCGACGAGCGCGGATGGTCTCCGCTGCCGCTCGTCGGCACGCCGCCCGATGGCATCGAGCGCACGCTCTCGGGTCTCGCGCGCGCGTACCCCGGCGCGTTCGCGGAGCCGAAGACGTGGTCGGTGTGCCTCCACTACCGGCGCGTCTCCGCGTCGTCGCGCGAGGCGCTCGTCGTCGAGGCGACGCACGCGATCCACGGGTGGATGGCGCAGCACCCGGAGTACGAGCTGCTCGAGGCGGATCACGCGCTCGAGGTGCGGCATCGCGGCGCGCAGAAGGGCACCGCGGTGCCCTGGCTCCGCGAGCGCCTCGGCCCGGGCGCGCGCCTGCTCGCGCTCGGCGACGATCTCACCGACGAGGACACGTTCGCGTCGCTCGACGAGCACGACGTCGCGGTCCTGGTGAGCCCGTCGGAGCGCACGACGCGCGCGGCGGCGCGGCTCGAAGGACCGACCGAGGTGCGCGCGCTCCTGCGATGGCTCGCGCGCGCGCGGCATCGCGCGGTCGCGCATCGCGACGTCACGATCGGCTCGTCGGACTCGCAGCCTCCGCCGCCGCTCCCCAAGCGTCGCGCCGCGATGTCTGCCGAGAACGGCACGCCGCTCGTCGTGATCTCGAACCGCATGCCCGACCCCACGCCCGGCGGCGATGCGCGCACGCGCAACGTCGGCGGCCTCGTCGCCGCGCTCGAGCCCGCGCTCGCGGCGCGTGGTGGGCTCTGGCTCGGATGGAGCGGTCGCGCGCGCGCAGGCCACCGCGATCTCGCGGTCGATCGCAGCACGGTGCCGGCGCGCGCGTCGTTCGACTTCGAGCCGCGGTGGCACGAGCTCTACTACAACGGGTTCGCGAACCGCAGCCTGTGGCCGCTCTTCCACTCGCTGCCCGAGCGTGCGCGTTACGCCGACGAGGAGTGGGCCGCGTACGTCGAGGTGAACGAGGTGTTCGCGGAGGCCGCGAGCCGCGTCGCGTCGCGCACCGGGACGATCTGGGCGCACGACTATCACCTCTTGCTCGTCGGCGCGGCGCTGCGACGCCGCGGGTTCACCGGGCGTCTCGGACACTTCCTCCACATCCCGTTCCCGCCGCTCGATCTGCTCGAGACGATGCCGTGGGCTCCGGAGATCGTCAGCGCGCTGCTCGCGTTCGATCTGCTCGGCTTCCACACCCGACGCTTCGCCGCGAACTTCCTGTCGTGCGCGCGCGAGCTCGCGGGCGCGGAGCGCATCTCGGAGGACGCGCTGCGGGTGCAGGGGCGCATCGTGCGGGCGCGCGCGTTCCCGCTCGGGATCGATCCTGCGCCCTTCGAGTCCCCCGAGGACGACGAGGGCGTCGACGAGGAGCTCGCGCAGCTGCGCGCCGCGATGGGCGAGCGCCAGCTCGTGCTCGGCGTCGATCGGCTCGACTACACCAAGGGGATCCCCCAGCGGCTCGAGGCGTTCGCGCGCATGCTCGAGCTGCATCCGGCGCTGCGCGGACAGGTCTCGATGATCCAGGTCGCCGTGCCCTCGCGCTCCGACGTGCCCGAGTACGCCGCGCAGCGCGCCGCGATCGAGGCGCTCGTCGGGCACATCAACGGCACGCTCGGCGAGGCTCACTGGGTGCCGGTGCGGTACGTGTATCGATCCTACGGGCGCGGGCATCTCGCGAGGCTCTATCGCGAGGCCGACGTCGCCCTCGTCACGCCACTGCGCGACGGGATGAACCTGGTCGCGAAGGAGTTCGTCGCGGCGCAGGACCCGAAGGATCCCGGCGTGCTCCTGCTCTCGCGATTCGCAGGCGCGGCCGAGGAGATGCGCGCCGCCGCGCTGTGCACGAACCCCTACCACCGCGACGGCATGGCGAACGATCTCGCGCGGGCGCTCGCGATGTCGCTCGCCGAGCGTCGGACGCGACACGCCGAGCTCCTCGCGATGGTGCACCGCACGACGAGCGCGTCGTGGGCCGACGCGTTCCTCTCGGCGCTGGAGGGCTAGGCGCGCCGCTTCGCGAGGACCTCGAGGTTCTCGAGCACGCGCGCGTCGAACTCCGCGAGGAAGCGCTTCACCTCGGGCTGCACCAGCACCGCCTCGATGCGCGAGACCGAGCCTTCGATCGTCGCCTTGTCGCTGCCCTCGAGCGTCGGCGCGTCGGCACCGCTCGTGCGGAGCGCGCGCAGCGTGCGCACTGCGGCGGCCACGACGGCGCGCAGCGGGCCGATCGCGGTCGCGAAGAGCGCGCTGAGCAGGCTCGTGTCGGTCGCCTTCAGCGCGACGTCGAACGCAGTGCGGATCTCGCGGCTCTGCCGGGTCTGGTCGGCGACGTCGCGCGCCTCCTGGAGCAGCCCGACGGCCAGCGCGTGATCGATCACGCGGCCGAGCAGCAGCATCTCCGCGAGGTCGTGGCTCACCCAGCGCACCCCGAGGACGACCGAGAGGATCTTCCGGATCGGGAAGAGCAGCAGCTTGATCGGCAGCCAGAGCAGCGCCCCGAGGCAGCCTCCGACGCACCCCGACTCGTCCGACCAGAGCGGCTGGATCGCGGCCTTCGACATCGTCGTGGGCACGCTCGATCGCACCATCCACGCGGCGATCTGCTGACGCACCAGATCGTCGACGAGCGGCACCGGCACGAAGCGCGCGGCGGCGAACAGGATGCCGGCGGTGATGCGCAGCTGCAGCGCGGCGTGTGTCGGTTGGCTGGTGAGCCCGGTCATGTGCGACGGACTCTAACCTGGGCACGACCAGCGCTGTTCCTAGCCGCGCGCGACGAGCATGACGCCCGCGAGCGCGAGCGCGACGAACACCGCGGCGCGGAACGTCGCGACCGGCACGCGGTGATGCGCGATCTCGCCGAGCACGAGGCCGACCGCGCACGAAGGCACGAGCGCGCCGGTGAGCACGAGCGCGTCGCGATCGAGATCGCCCGCCACGGCGAAGCTCGCGAGCAGCACGACGTTGAGCGCCAACCACAGCACGCAGAGCGTCGCGCGGTACGCGCCCTTGTCGGCGACCGCGCGGCTCGTGACGTAGACCGCCATCGGCCCGCCGGTCGCGAACGCGCCGTGCACGACGCCGCCCGCGAGCGCCATCGCGAGCTCGACGGTGCGCGAGAGCGGCGCGGGATCGGCGCCCCGCGCGCTGCGCACGCGATGGAGCTCGAGCCCCGAGACGACGATCAAGAACGTGCCGAAGAGCCGCTTGAGCAGCGATGCATCCGCGACCTGATAGAGCGCGATCCCGAAGGGCAGACCGAGGGCCATCGGCGGCAAGAGGCGCCGCAGCAGGAACGCGACGTCGACCTGTCGCCAGTACCGCGACACCAGCCAGATCGAGATCCCGAGGTTGAGCGGCACGAGCGACGGCAGCAGCGCGTCGATCGACACGAAGATCGATCCCAGCGCGACCGAGATCAGCGTCGCCCCGAAGCCGAGCGCGGCCTCGACGGTGAACGCGGTGAGCACGACGAGCGCGAGCGCGCCGAGCGAGAGCAACGACAGACCTTCGGGCACGGGCACGTGAGCAGCCGAGGATGCCATGCGCACACGCGCGCGCGCTCGTCTGCTATGTCACGGCCGCGGAGGCACGATGGCTCGAGCACGATCGAAGGGGCGCGGCAGCCCCGAGGCCGTGGAGAAGCGCCGTTCGGCGCGCGCGCTGAACACGATCTTCGCGCAGGGGCAGAGCGGCACCGGCGGGCTCGACGGACGCACCGAGAAGCGCCGGCGCAGGCTGATCCAGGAGCTCAAGGAGGGGCGGCGCGGACAGCCGCTCAAGCCGATCGACGTGCTCACGCACGCGAGCGAGCTCTTCGAGCTCGGCGAGACCCTCGCATCGCTCAAGAAGCACGGCGTGAAGCCGATCGTCGCGCCCGACACGGCCGAGGTGCGCGAGGCCGCGCGCCGGGTGCAGGTCGCGTACGCGATGCCCGTCGACGTGTTCAAGCTGATCGGGCTCGAGATGGAGCCGCTCGACGACGAGGGCGCGGCGCCGGCGCGCAAGCGGAGGAAGAAGGCATGAGAAACGGGATCGCGTTGACCTTCGCGGTGTTGCTCGCGGCGTGCGGCGGCGCGCGTCCCCTGGTGCGTGACGCGAGCTCGCGCGAGATCGCGGCGCCGAGCGAAGGGCGCGCCCGCGTGGTGCTCGCGTTGCCGGGCGCATATCGCGACGTGATCAGCGTCGTCGACGAGCGCGGGCAGTACGTCGGACAGCTCGCGCAGCGCACGTTCACGACGCTCGAGGTCGAGCCGGGCACGCGTCGTTTCTATGCGCTGGTCGGTGCCTCGGCGTACGTCGTCGGGGGCACCGTCGAGGCGGGGCGCACCTACTGGGTGGTCGCGGAGACCGCGGGGTTCGGTCGCCCGCTGCGATGGATGGCGTGGGCGCCGACGTGCAGCGAGGATCCCACCGCGCGCCTGTCGGGCGTGCGCGCGGTGGAGCCCGATCCCGACGCCGATCGCGCCGCGCTCGATCGCGCGCTCGGCAACGTGCCGCAGCGCATCCTCGAGGCCGATCGCGAGCTCGAGAGGATGCCCGAGGCGCAGCGCGCCGAGCGCGTGCTGCAGCCCGCGTGCGTGCCCGGCGCGGAGACGGCGCCGCCGGCCGCGCCCGAGCCGACCGAGACCGAGCCGGCGACCGCTCAGTAGTCGCACTCGTCGCGCGCGCTCTCGTGCACCGAGCGCTGCGTCCGCGGCGAGCGCGACCGAGGGCAGATCAGAGGTGCGCTTCGAGCATCAGCCCGCCGAACGCCGGCGACGCGATCGGCGTGATCGACACACCCTCGGCGACCTGCACCACCGGCTCGTCGACGCCGACGAGCCCCGCGATCAGCAGACCGAGGCCGAGCGCCTGGACGCCTGCATCGACGAACGCGATCAGCGCGAGCGGCCAGTATCCGGAGTCGATCGTCAGCGCCGAGACGCCCCAGATCACCGGACCTGCGACCGGGACGAGCGAGAGGCTGTAGAGCGTCTCGAAGTCCTCCGAGTCGCCGAACTGCATCGCGGCGGTCCCGAGCGCGGCGCCGATCGTGTTGAGGCCCCAGCCGATCGAGAGCGTCGTCGCACCGGCGACGACGAGGCCGCGATCGGCGTGGTGCACCGTCGTCGGCGTCGGAGGCGTGAGCGCGTGCGCGGGCGACGCATAGGGCTCGACCGACTGCGCGTGGGCAGCGGGCGCGAGCGCGAGGGTGAAGGCGAAGACGAGCGAGGCGAGGATCAGACGTGGGCAGTTCATGACCGCGTCCCCATCGCAACCGTCGTGCCCGGCGCAGATCCACGGATCTCGCGGTCTTGCGCGGCTCGGCCCACGTGGGCGGCCCATGGGCGCGTGAGCGCGCGATCACACGCCGTCGTTCGATTGCGTACGCCGGAGCTCAGCGCTGGAACGGATCGAGCTCGCGCCGCACCCGCGTGATCTCGATTCCGCTCGCGATCGCGTCTCGAATCTCACGCACGACGTCGCGCGCACGCGCGAGCCCTGGTGACGTCGGGATCACACGCAACGTGATCGTCGACGAGGCGAGCGCCGTCACGAGCGACGTCGCGACCCCGGACGAGAGCTCTGCCGCGACGGCGCCCGGATGTGCGTCCGTGCGCTCGAGCCATGCCCACGCGAGCCTGTGTCCACACCCGAGGTGCGCATCCGCCGCGCGCGCGAACGCCGCGCGGTGCTCGCGCGACTCGTCACAACGAAGCAGCTGCACGATCAGCTCGGGCACGGGCTCGCTCCCGCTGCGCGCGCCGGGAGCAGCGTCGCGTGACTGCCAGAGCGCCCACTTGAACGAGCGCGCCGCGGCGGCGACGTGCGCGGGGTCCTCGTCCGCCCGATCACGCACCCAGTACGTCAGGACAGCGGCGCTCTGCTGCGAGAGCAGGCGGGCGTCGAGCGTCCGCGCGAGCGCATCGAGCACGCGAGCCGCGCCGTGCACCCGCGCCGCATGCGCGATCGCGCGCTCCGCACGAGATCGCGCCGCCGCTTCGACCGCGGGGACGACGAACACGCGCGGGTACTCGTTCCGATGCTCCAGCGCCCAGAGCACGAACGCGCGCACGATCGCGTCGTCATCACGGAGCGCGCGGATGACCGCGTCGACATCGGAGAGCTGCGTCGCAGCGCGCGCGACGAGCGCTCGCTGTCGCGCGTCGAGGGCCCGCTCGTCCACGATGCTCGCGCGGGCGGCCGCGCGCTCGGCCCACGTCGCGCGATACTCGCGGACGAGCTCGTCGAAGCCCATCACGTCCCCAGCGCGTCGTGCACCAGCGACAGCAGGGCGATGCACGCGGTGTCGGTGCGCAGCGTGCGCGCGCCCATCGCGACCGGCTCGAACCCGCGCGACACCAGCAGCGCGCGCTCGAAGTCGTTCCATCCGCCCTCGGGCCCGATCGCGATCACCACCCGCCCGGTGACCGACGCACAGCGCGCGTGGGGCGACGGATGAACGCCCGGATCGGCGAGCAGCCGCGTCGTGCCCGGCGCCATCGCGTCGAGCTCGTCCTCGACCAGCGCGCGCAGCGACTTGTGCACGCTGACCTCGGGCACGCGCGTGTCGCGCGCCTGCGCGAGCCCCTCGATCAGCTGGGCCCGCCGATACGCGGGGTCGAGCTGGTGCGCGTCGAAGTAGAAGCGCTCCACCTTCGCCGCGTTGGTCAGCATCAGCCGTCCGATCCCGAGCTGCGCCAGCGCTCCGTACAGCCGTCCGATCACCTTGGGGCGCGGCAGCGCGAGCAGCAGATCCACCCGCGGTCGCGCCGGGATCTCGCGCTCGAGCGCGCACCGCAGCACCACCTCGTCGCGCTCGACCCGCTCGACCTCGCCGAGCCCGATCGCACCGTCGATCACCCCGACCCGCACCCGCACGCCGGGCACGACCGCGAGCACCCGCACCAGGTGCGTCGCACGCGCGTCCCGCAGCACGACGCGCTGCTCCGCATCGAGCTCCGAGGCCTCGATCAGCACCAGGTTCACGCGAGCCTCACCACCGCGATCTTCAGCGGCGGCCGCTCGTCGAACGAGGGGAAGTCCTCCTCGGGCACCAGCTCCTCGATGCTCGCGATCGCGCGCCCCGCCTTCTCCGCGGTGCGCCGCAGCACCGCGTGCCAGTCGTCGCGCTCGACCGTCGGCACGTGGTTCGTCGCGAGCACTGCACCACCCGGCGCGCACGCGAGCAGCGCCGGCTTGAACAAGCTCGGATAGTCGCGGACCACGTCGATCGCGCCGAAGGGCGTGCGCGCCCAGCGCGGCGGATCGAGCACCACCACGTCGAACGTGCGCGGCGCGCGCTTGGTGAACCCACGCCGCGTCCCGCGTCCCTTCACCGGCAGCCCTGCGAGCTGTCGCACCACCGGGATCACGTCGTCCTCGATCGTCACGAAGCGCGACGCCTCGATCCCGTTGCGCTCCGCGTTGCCGCGACCGACCTCGAGCGCCGACGCCGCGAAGTCGACGTTCCACACCTCGCGCGCCCCGCCCAGCGCCGCGACCACGCCCACGCCGCACGTGTACGAGAACAGATTGAGCACGCTGCGCCCCGCGCTCTCGGCGCGCACCCAGCGCCTTCCCACGCGCAGATCGAGGAAGAGCAGCGGGTCCTGCCCGCGATGGCGCGGCCGCACGTCGTAGCGCGCTCCGAGCTCGCGCCCCTCCGCCGCGTGAAGCCGCGGATCGCTGGTGTCGCTCCCGCGCACGCCTTCCTTCCGCGACGGACCGCGATGGTTCCAGCACGGCGCGAGGTCGATCCCCAGCGCGCGCGTCACCACCGCGTGCACCTGCTCGAGCGCGCCCGGCTCGAGGGGATCGCGCCACGTCTGCGCGAGCAGCACCGGCCCGTAGCGATCGATCGCGAGCCCCGGCACGCCCTCCGTCGCGCCGTGGAAGAGCCGCACGCAGTCGGTCTCCTCGCGCTCCAGGCGCGACAGCAGCGCACCGCGCCGCTCGATGGCGCGCGCGACCAGCTCTTCGAGGCTCACGATCGATCTCCTCGCTGCGTCTCGCGATCGGCGCGGACGTCGGCGAGCGCCTCTTCCCACATCTCGCGCAACGCCGCCTCTTCGTCGCGGCCGATCGCGCGGGCGCGCTTCTCGATGCGATCGCGCTCGTGGAGGATCATCGCGTTGAGGTGCGAGCGCACGTCGGCCACGTGCACGAGGAAGCTCGAGAGCAGCTCCTCCGAGTGCACCTGACCGCGCGCGAACGCCTCGAGCGCGCGCGTCTTGGTCTCGCCGAGGCGCGTGCGCAGCACGACCATGCGCGCGAGATCGAGGTGCGTCTCGCGCTCCAGCGCCAGCGCCTCGCGATCGATCCGCGACACCTCCGCGAAGAACCGATCGAGCCCGCTCACGCGTGACCGACGCCACCACCGGTACGCGAGGATCCCCGCCACCACCAGCGACACGAGGAAGCTGCGGAGGCTCTCGATCCCCTCCATCAGCTCCGGCGTGAGCAGCGGGTCGTTGCGGTGAAGCCACTCGAGCGTGCCGGGGTGCAGCGGGTACTCGGGCTGCGCGACGAGCGTCGAGATCTCGGCGCGCGCGATGCGCGCCCGCGCGCCGAACGAGTCCGACGCGAGCGACTCGAGCAGGCGCTTCACGACCTCGTCCGAGGTGTCGCGATGCACCACCAGCAACATGCGCGTGGCGAGCGTCGGCACGTCGTGCGCGGGCGCGTCGGCGCCATACGCGTACGCCGGGATGCGCCCCCGCGAGACCGCGACGTTGCGCAGCGCGATCGCATCGGCGTAGGGCAGCGGCGCGAGTCGATAGCCCCGCTCGTCGACGAGGAACGACGCGAGCGGCGAGGGCAGGGCGGACACGTGGAAGATCGCGTCGGGCAGTCGCTCGGCGGGCAGCGACTCGAGCTCGCGGTAGTCGAGCTGCGTCTCGTCGAAGTCGCGGCTCGGCTCGAGGTGCGCGAGCGCGAGCACCTCCAGCGCGAGCCCGCGCGTCCCGCTCCCCGGCGGCGCGAGGTTCACCCGACGACCGCGCAGATCGTCGAGCGACTCCATCGCGATGTCCCCGCGCACCAAGAGGTGCAGCGGCTCGAGCGCGACCGCCGCGACCTCGCGCAGCTCGGGCGTCCCGGGCAAGCCGCCCTGGATCAGCGCCGCGTCGAGCTCGCGCCGCGAGAGCCGCTCGAGCGCGTCGTCCGAGCCCGCGGCGGGCACGATCTCGAGCTCCAGCTCGTGTGCCGCCGCTTCGATGCGCAGCGCCTCCGCGACCTCGGTGCGGCGCCCTCGTCGATCGCCCGCGGTGAGCCGGATCGTGTGCTCCTCGGTGTCGAGCGACGCGCGCAGGAACACCGCAGAGGCGAGCAGGAAGATCGACGCCAGCAGCGCGAGCGCGCGCGGCGAGTCCCCGACCTGCCGGAGCCGCGCGAAGAAGATGCGGAGCGAGACCACGCGCGCCGATTATCGCTCACCCGACCCCACCGCATCCTCTGAGAAGAGCAGGAGAGAATTTCCTGAGGAGAGCAGGAGATCCGAGCGCTACGAAATCCGAGCGCGACGAAACCCGTAGCGCGCGAACGCCGCCGAGCCTGCGATCGAACGAGAGTCTTGGCTCGAGCACTGCGCGCGAAGTCGCGGTGCACCACACGCACGGCGCCGTGGTGTTCCTGATCCTCCTGCTCTCCTCAGAAATTCTCTCTCATCCGAGCTGCGCGAGCTCCGCTGCGCTCAGCTGCACCTCGGCGGCCCGCAGGATCGACGCGATGCTCGCCGGCTTGCTCGCGCCCGGGATCGGCACGATCGCCGGCGAGCGCGCGAGCAGCCACGCGATCGCGATCTCCTCCGGCGTCGCGCCGTGGCGCGCCGCGATCTCGCCGAGCGCCGCGTTCGCCGCGAGCCCCGCGCGCCCGCGGCTCCCACCGACCGGCGAGTACGCGAGGAATCCGATCCCCAGCGCCTCGCAGCGCGCGATCACGCCCTGCTCGAACGCGCGTCGATCGATCACGTTGCATCGGTTCTGCACGCTCGCGATCGGCACCAGCGCGCGGGCCGTGTCGATCTCCGCGGCGCTCACGTTCGAGAGGCCGACGTGCGCGATCTTCCCTTCCGCGCGCAGCCTCGCGAGCTCGCCCACGCTGTCCTCGAAGGCCACCGCGGGGTCGGGCGCGTGCAGCTGGTAGAGCGCGATCCGGTCTACGCCGAGCGCGCGCAGGCTCGCCTCGCACGCCGCGCGCAGTCGCTCGGGGCGCGCGTCGGTGACCCAGTCGCCGTGCGGGCGGCGCAGCCCGCCCTTCGTCGCGACGAGCACCTTCGAGCGGTCGCCGCGCCACGCCTTCAGCGCCTTGGCGATCAGGCGCTCGTTGTGCCCGATGTCGTGGTCGTCGACGCAGTACACGTCGGCGGTGTCGATCAGCGTGATCCCACCGTCGAGCGCGGCGTGGATCACCGCGATCGACTGCTCCTCGCTCGGTCTTCCGGCGAGCGACATCGGCATGCCGCCGAGCCCGAGCGAGGAGACGAGGAGGCCTTCACCCAGAGAGCGTGTGCGCATGGTCGCGGGACGCTACCGCGAGAGCCGGAGAATTTCACCGCAGAGGGCCACGGAGGGCCGCAGAGGCGAGAAGAGCGATCAGTCGTCCAGCGCTTCGGTGATCGCCTCGCCGATCTGCGTCGGCGAGAGGCGGTACACCTCGCGCGCGCTCTGCGTTCGTGCGGGCGGTGCCGCTTCCACCGTGATGCGCGCCGCGACCTCGCCCGACTCGACGTCGACGATCGCGATCCGCGCGCGCTCCACGTCCACGCTCACCGCGCCGTAGGTGTAGCGATCGTGCAGCATCTCGCGCGCGACGATGCCGACCCACCGCACCTCGTCGGGGCTGCTCGCCGCGAGCCGTGCGAGGCCGACGTGCGCCGCGTCGAAGCGCGGTCGTGATCCCGCACGCAGGAGCAGGCCGCGCGCCCCCTGGGGCAGCTCGCGATCGTGCTCGCTGTGCGCGACGTAGCCGAGGTCCGCTTGCTCGGCGACGTCGAGCTCGGGCGGCGCCGGCATCACGAGCGAGCGAGGATCGGCGTGCACCGCGAGGCGCACGATCGATGGGTCGCGCAGCGTCTCTGCGAACACGTCGCGCGCCTCGGCGAGCGCGCCCTCGGCGCGCCACCCCCGCGTCGCCGCCTCGCCGACGACGACGAGGATGCCGAGCACGAGGATCGCGCCTGCCCACGTGACGATCTTCTCGACGCCGCGCTGCGGCGGCGCGGAGTCGGCATCGCCGCGCGCGCTCGTGCGGTACGGACCCTCGTGCTTCGGCGTCATGTCAGCTCGCCGGGGTCTCGCCTTCGTCGTCGGTGCGGCGCGAGCCTGCGAGCGCCTCGGTCAGGAACGCGAACGCGTCGCCGATCACCGCGTCCTTGCGCGCGTAGGGCTTCACGCCGGCGTTCACGTCGAGCACTGCGCGCCACATCTCGTCCTCCGCGCGGATGCGAGTGTCGACGATCGGCGCGAGCTTGCGCGCGAGCTGGTCGCGGAGCGCCGCTTCCTTCTCGCTCGCCTTCTTCGCGTCGCGCACCAGCTTCTCGAGGCGCGACGGACGCAGGCCGGGGATGCGCACTGCGGGGTTCGCGTCGAGCGTCCGCACGATCTGCGCGACGAGCTCCTCGTAGTTGTCGCGCGGCTTGAGCTTCGAGCGACGCTCGTCCGAGCTCATCACCACGATCTCGCGCGACTTCGAGGCGCGCTTCTTCACAACCGGCGCCTTCTTCGTTGTCTTCTTCTTCGCGTTCGCCTTCTTCGCTGCCTTCTTGGTCGCCATGTCGACCTCCTTCGCGTGCGAGCGTGGACGAGATCGCGCGTTTTTCAAGCGTTTCATCGCGATTCTCGAGAGGGTATCCAAGCTAGGAGGGTGGAGTGGTCCCGAGGACCGCTCGGTCCGGTCCGGACCACCACTCGCACCCATCCTCGGGACCGCGCGGGGTGATCCCGCGCATCGGACCGAGTGATCCGCGGAACCGGACGGACCTCGAGCGACGACCGCTCGGGGTGCTCGGTGGGACCACCCCGAGCCCGACCTCGGACCAGAACGAGGACGAGCGCGGACCGCACGAGGGTCGAGATCATCTCGCGAGGTGCACGAGCCGCGCGCGCTCGTCACGCTCCTCGGAGCCGCGATGTCCAAGCCCAACTGGTTCGTCGGGATCCCGATCGCCGGGGTCGAGCTGGCCGCGCGGATCTCCGAGCCGCCCTCCGGGATCCGCCGCTTCCATCCCGAGGATCTGCACCTCACGGTCGCGTTCCTCGGGATGTGCGGCGAGGAGCGCGCGCGCGCCGGATGGGACGCGCTGGTCTGGACGCTCCCCGCGCTCGACGTGACCTTCGGGGCGATCGTCCCGATGGGCAATCCGCGGCGCTACTCCGCGCTCTCCGCGGTGCTCGATGAGGGGCGCGCCGACGTCGAGGCCGCGATGAGCGCCTCGCGCGACGCGGTCTGCGATGCCGCGGGCGTGCCCCGCGAGATGCGCCCCGCGAAGGCCCACGTCACCGTCGCGCGCCCCGCGCGCAGCACCACCGACGGCGAGCGACGCGTCGCGCTGCGCTGGGCCGCCGCGATCGATCTGCGCGGCGTGCGGGTGCGCCTCTCCGAGGCCGCGCTCTACACGTGGAACGACGATCGCGCCTCGCGCCTCTTCCGCGCCGTCGCCACGCGCCCGTTCCCCCCTTGACCGCCCGCGAGCCGATGGTGATGGTCCGCGGCCGTCATGACCGAAGCGACGCAGACCGCAGACGACGCCCCCGCCCGGACCACCCACCGCTTCGAGGCCGAGGTCGATCAGGTCCTCCGCCTCGTCATCCGCTCGCTCTATTCGAACAAGGAGATCTTCCTCCGCGAGCTGCTCTCGAACGCGTCCGACGCGCTCGACAAGCTGCGCTTCCGCTCGCTCACCGAGCCCGCGCTGCGCCCCTCCGAGGAGCTGCGCATCCGCCTCGAGCCCGACGCCGCGAACAAGACGCTGACCATCTGGGACGATGGCATCGGCATGACGCGCGACGAGCTCGCGCAGAACCTCGGCACCATCGCGAAGTCGGGCACGCGCGAGCTGCTCGAGAAGGTGCGCGCCGCGGGCCAGAAGGACGCGCCCGCGCTGATCGGTCAGTTCGGCGTCGGCTTCTACAGCGCGTTCCTGGTCGCCGAGCGCGTCGACGTGATCTCGCGCGCCCCGGGGCACGAGGACGCGTGGAAGTGGAGCTCGGACGCCCAGGGCACGTTCACGATCGAGCCCGCTGCACGCGATGTGAACGGCAGCTCGGTCGTGCTGCACCTCTCGGACGATCACGTCGACCTGCTGCGCACCTGGAAGCTCGAGGAGCTGGTCCGCAAGTACAGCGACTACCTCGAGTGGCCGATCGAGCTGAAGCTCGAGCGCGAGAAGGCGGACGAGGCCGCGCCCGCGGAGTGGCGGCGGGTGAACCGGGGCACGCCGCTGTGGCAGCGCTCGGCGAGCGAGGTCACGCCCGATCAGTACGAGGAGCACTACCGCCACCTCACCCACGACTTCGAGAAGCCGCTGCTGTGGCGTCACTTCCGGGTCGAGGGCACGACGGAGTTCGCGGGCATCCTCTACGTGCCGCGCCGTCCGCCCTTCGATCTGTTCGCGCCCGAGAGCAAGCACGGCCTGCGGCTGCACGTGAAGCGCGTCTTCGTCATGGAGGACGAGGGCGAGGTGCTCCCGAAGTGGCTGCGCTTCGTGCGCGGCGTGGTCGACAGCGAGGACCTGCCGCTCAACGTCTCGCGCGAGCTGCTCCAGGACTCGCGCGTGGTGCGCACGATCAAGAAGCAGATCGTGAAGCAGGTGCTCGACGGGCTGACGCAGCTCGCGAACGATCGCCCCGAGGACTACGCGCTCTTCTGGAAGACGTTCGGCGCGGTGCTGAAGGAAGGGCTGCACTACGAGCCCGATCAGACCGAGCGGCTCGCGAAGCTGCTCCGCTATGAATCGAGCGCGGTGGAGAAGGGCGCGCTGGTCTCGCTCGCCGACGCCAAGGCGCGCATGAAGGAAGGGCAGAAGGCGATCTACTACGCGCTCGGCGAGTCGCGACGGCAGATCGAGTCGAGCCCGCACATCGAGGGCCTCACGAAGCACGGCTTCGAGGTGCTCTACATGATCGACCCGGTCGATCAGTGGGCGGTGCAGTCGCTGCGCGAATTCGACGGCACGCCGCTCCAGAGCGCGACCGCGGCCGAGCTCGACCTCGGCGCGCTCCATCTCGGGGCGACCGACGAGGCGAGCGAGAAGGCGCGCGAGGAGTCGAAGGGCGCGGTCGAGGCGCTGCGCAGCCGCGCGCGCACGAAGCTGCAGGAGCACGTGAGCGAGGTGCGGGTGAGCGCGCGCCTGACCGACTCGCCGGTGTGCCTCGTGGTGCCCGAGGGCGGGCTGCCGCCCCACCTCGAGCGCTTGCTGCGCGCGACGCAGCAGGACCTTCCGCCGCAGAAGCGCATCCTCGAGATCAACCCCGATCACCCGCTGGTGCGCGCGCTCGCGAAGCTGATCGAGGCCCAGCCCGATCGCGCGGAGATCGACGAGTGGATCGAGCTGCTGCACGAGCAGGCGCTCATCGCCGAGGGCAGCCCGATCGAGGATCCCGGTCGCTTCACGAAGCGCCTCACCTCGCTGCTCACCGAGGCGGCGACGCGCGCAGCGGGCGCGTAAGGGATCTCTCGTCACACCTCGACCGCGTCTCTCCCACGGTGGGCTTTGCGTCCAGCCTGCCGCGGCCATGAGGCGCGTGGTGACAATCTCGGTCGACGCGATCGCGCATCGCGTGCGCAAACGCCTCGGGCTCGAGCCCTCGATCCGTGTCGCAGCGGACGAGGTGCTCGAGCTGCATCCCGGCGACGTGGGCGAGACTCCGCCGCCGTTCTCGCTGCCACGCCAAATCGAACGAGCGCGCGAGGCAGTGCACCTGTCCACGCTCAAATTCGAGCTGGAGCGCGCGATCACACGCCGCATCCAGCATGCGCCGACCTACGCGTTCCGGTTCCGCCGCGCGACGATGATCGACGGCGTGGTGTACGCGAACGGCGCGCGCCAACAGCAGGTCGCCGAGCGCGAGCGGTGGCGGCCGCGATGGCTGGACGCGCCGGAGATCGATCGGGCGGCGCTGGCCTCGTCGGTGATCGGCGACCAGTTCTTCGGGCACGTGATCGCCGACGACAGCTGCGCGGCGTACCTCGGGCGCGAGCTCGCGCCGGTGTGCTTCACCGAAGGGAGGCGCCCCCGCAGCGCGCACGCGATGCGCTACCTCGAGCTCTACGGCCTCGCCGACGTGCCGCGCCTCCGCACCGCGCACCTGCGCGAGGCGTGGCTGTTCCAGGACTTCGGGATGAACGGCCACAAGCGCGCGCGGTTCCGCCAGCTGCGCGAGCGACTGCGGGTGATCCCGCCCGCACGCAGCGGGCACGGGGTGTTCTTCCGGCGCCGCGGCGCGGGCCTGCCGCGCGGGCTGATGAACGAGGCGGCGATCGAGGAGCGCCTCGCGCGCGAGGGGTACGAGATCATCGACGTGGCGCGCGCGGACGCGGACGAGATCATCCGCCGCACGCGCGACGCGAGCGTGGTGTGCGGGGTGGAGGGCAGCGCGCTGATGCACGGGCTGCTCTGCATGCGCGAGGGTGGGGCGCTCGTGTCGCTGCAGCCGCCGTATCGCTTCACGATGGCGCTCCGCGATCACGCCGACGCGATGGGCATGCGCTACGGCTTCGTGGTGGGGATCGGGACCCGCACGCGCTTCGAGATCGACGAGGACGAGGTGCTGAGCACGCTCGAGCTCGCGTGGGGGAACGTGAGCGACGCGGGCCAGCGTCGTGATCGCGCAGCGTGAGATCGCGAGCGGGCAGCGTTGACACCCGACCTGCCCGATGGACTACGATGCCCTCGCCCTACTTCGGAGGAGCGATGGCAGAGATCGATTCCAAGTACCTCGACACCTTCCCCGCGTGGCTGCGCAGCTTGGGCGAGGACGCGGAGAAGCTGGCCGAGCTCCTCTCGGGCGAGGCGCTCTCGTCCGGTGCGCGGGAGTCGATCGCGGGAGGCCTCAACTACCTCTTCAAGTCGCTGGACCTCATCCCCGACGGGATCGACGACATCGGCTATCTCGACGACGCCTTCGTGCTCCGCGTCGCGGCGGATCTCGCGGCGGCGGCCGACGAGGGGAACGACCCGAACGCGAGCCGCGCGCTCGCGGCGCTGGCGAACGACTGCGAGACGGTGCGTGACTTCCTGGGCCGCGACTACACGCGCCTGGAGAGCTACGTGAAGGGGCTGCGCAAGGGCGCGGCGCGCGGCCGCTCGGTGGCCGACATCCTCGGCGACGCGTCGGTGCGCGAGGACTTCCTCGGGGACGTGCGCGGCTTCGCGAAGACGTACGAGGCGCCCTCGTTCTCGCGCGAGGAGAAGAACCTGATCAAGCTCCGCGCGTTCTTCGACGCGAAGCTGCCGAAGTGACCTCGTAGGGCCGCGCGAGCCCGCGGCCTCGGCATCGATCGGAGCCGACTCCGCGAACCGAACGAGAGCAAGCGGGGCTGGGGCCCCGCGCGCAGCGTTCGGGGTGGGGGGGCCCGATCCGGCTTTGCCGGTCGGGGGGAGGGGGCTTCCAAGACCCCTCCGAAAAACAGCGCTGTGCCGACCCGTGGGAAGTCCGGGAGCCGGGCTCGTTGTCGCCGTGGACAGGCGACCTCAGAGAGTCTAAAAGGCTCCCGCCATGAATCCCATCGCGATGACGGTGATTTTCGTCGTGACCTTGGGCGCGTTCGCCTGGTCCGCGGTCCGACGTTGGCGACTTCTGATGGTCGCGGCGCCCGATCGACGCATCGCGCTCGACGGCGATTCCCTGGCCGAGCGCGTCCGACAGGTCCTCGTGATCGCGCTCGGGCAGGAGAAGATGCCCAAGAACGAGCGTTATCGGCTCGAGGGCATCGCGCACATCTTCATCTTCGCGGGGTTCAACGTCCTGCTGCTCAACACGCTGCTCCTCTGGGGCCGCGCGTACGACAGGGACTTCGACTTCTTCGGGCTGCTCGCGGACGGCTTCGTCGTCGGGCAGCTCTACTCGTTCGCGAAGGAGATCATCGCGGCGCTGACCGTCGTCGGCTCGCTCGTCTTCCTCTACGACCGAATCACGAAGCGCTACCCGCGCATGACGTTCGGCGCGGAGGGCATGATCATCCTCGGCATCATCATCACGATGATGCTCTCCGACTTCCTCTACGTCGCAGGGCGCCACGTGATCGAGACGCGCGCGCTCGGCGAGGCGCCGCACTGGACGTGGCACGAGCCGATCGGCTCGGCGATCGGGCTGGCGTTCGGCGGGCTCTCGAACAGCACGGTCTCGGTGCTCGAGCACGCGGGCTTCTGGTGGCACGCGTCCTGGGTCCTGATCTTCCTGAACCTGCTGCCCTACTCGAAGCACTTCCACATCATCACCTCGATGTTCAACGTCTTCTTCCAGCCGCTCGAGGCGCGCGGGAAGCTGCCGGACGTCGACGACATCGAGGGGAAGATCGAGCGCGAGGAGCCGATCGGCGTCGGCAAGATCGAGCACCTCACGTGGAAGATGGCGCTCGACCTCTACACGTGCACGGAGTGCGGGCGCTGCAGCGACAACTGCCCGGCGTTCACGACCGGCAAGAAGCTCTCGCCGAAGCACCTCACGCTCGCGCTGCGTGATCACCTCTACGATCTCGAGGAGCACTTCCTCGGCAACGCCGGCATCGAGGGCCCGAAGGCCGCGAACGCGGTGGCCCCCGAGAAGCACGTGCACGGCGACCCGCCGCCCGACGCGTACCACCGCAAGGCCGAGCACGTCGATCTGCTGCCCGACATCGTGAACCCCGAGGTCATCTGGGCGTGCACGACGTGCCGCGCCTGCGAGGAGCAGTGCCCGGTCCAGATCTCGTACGTCGACAAGATCGTCGAGATGCGCCGGCACGAGATCATGATCAAGAACGACTTCCCGGCGGACTTCCAGAAGGCCTTCCGCGGCATGGAGACCAACGGGAACCCGTGGAATTTGCCGGCGATGGATCGCGGCAACTGGGCGACCGGGCTCGACAAGGAAGGCGTGGAGGTCCGCTTCCTCGCCGATCACCTCGAGGCCGACGTCGTGTACTGGGTGGGCTGCGCGGCGGAGTACGACGATCGCGCGAAGAAGGTCGCGCGCTCGGTCGCGAAGCTCCTCGATCACGCGGGCGTCGACTGGGCGGTGATGGGCAGCGACGCGACGTGCACCGGTGATCCGGCGCGCCGCGCGGGCAACGAGTTCCTGTTCCAGACGCTCGCGCAGGCGAACGTCGAGACGCTGAACGGGATGGGCGTGGACAAGAAGGTCGTGATCACGGCCTGCCCGCACTGCTTCAACACGCTGAAGAACGAGTACCCGAGCTTCGGCGGCAAGTACGACGTGGTGCACCACGCCGACTATCTGAACGGGCTCATCGCGCGCGGCGTGCTGAAGCCGACGAAGTCGGTCGAGGCGAAGGTCACGTACCACGACAGCTGCTACCTCGGCCGCTACAACGACGTGTACGAGTCGCCGCGCAAGGTGCTCGAGGCGATCCCCGGCGTGACCCTCGTCGAGCCGGCGTACTGGAACAAGGCGAAGGGCCTGTGCTGCGGCGCGGGTGGCGCGCAAATGTGGAAGGAAGAGGAGCACGGCAAGGAGCGCGTGAACAAGAAGCGCACGCTCCAGCTGCTCGACACCGGCGCGACGAAGATCGCGACCGGGTGCCCCTTCTGCATGACGATGATCAGCGACGGCATCGCGGGCGAGGAGAAGACGGACACCGTCGAGAACCTCGACATCGCGGAGCTGCTCGATCGCTCGATCGACTACTCGCGTGCGGTGGAGCGCGACGCCGCGGAGTGATCGCGGCGCAGTGAGCGCGAGCAGACGGCGGCCGGGAGCGATCCCGAGCCGCCGTTCGCGTTCTCGCTGGTAGAGTTCGTGGCCGATGATCCTGCTGCTCCAGGCGAGCGCCGAGCTGCCGGGCGGGTACGGGGTGGCGCTGCTCCAGTCGCTGCTCGCGCTCGCCGCGGTGTGCGTGCTCGCGTGGGTGGTGCTGCGATGGGCGTCGCAGCGCGGGCTCGGCACGTTCGCGCGCGGGACGCGGGTGAAGGTGATCGAGCGCGTGCCGCTCGATGCGCGGCGCACGTTGTGGCTGGTGAAGGTCGGCGGGAAGGTGCTGCTGATCGGCGCGGGCGATGGCGCGTCGCCGAACACGCTGACCGAGCTGCGCGAGGACGAGCTGCCTGCTGCGGAAAGCAACGCGAAGGGCGCGACGTTCGTCGAGGTTCTGCGGCGCGCGGCGAGCGGAGAGACGAAGCGCACCGAGGAGACCAAGCGTCCCGAGTAGTCGGGCTTGTGGCACCATCGAGGGGAGCGATGCCATCGCACCTTCCCGAGCCCGGCGCGCAGGTGGAGCGCTACACGGTGCTCTTCGAGGTCGCCCGGGGCGGGATGGCCGTGGTGTACGCGGCGCGGCGTACGGGGATCGGCGGGTTCGACAAGATCGTCGCGCTGAAGCTGATGTCGCCGGCGATGGTGACCGAGCGTCGCTACGTCGACATGTTCCTCGACGAGGCGCGGATCGCGGCGCGCATCGATCATCCGAACGTCGTGCAGGTGTTCGAGGTGGGCGAGCACGAGGGCTTGCCCTTCCTCGTGATGGAGCTGGTGCAGGGCGTCGCGCTGACCGACGTGCTGCGCGCGACGCCTCCTCCGCCGCTCGCGATCCGGGCGGCGCTCCTCGCGGCCGCGGCGCGTGGTCTGCACGCGGCGCACGAGACGCTGGGCGCCGACGGAGCGCCGCTCGGGCTCGTGCACCGCGACGTGAGCCCGCACAACGTGCTCGTCGGGTTCGACGGACGCGTGAAGGTCACGGACTTCGGGATCGCGGCGGCGCGCGGGCGCATCACGCACACCGCGTCGGGCGAGCTCAAGGGCAAGATGTCGTATCTCGCGCCCGAGCAGATCACGCGTGAGCGTCCGACCGATCGACGCGCGGACGTGTGGGCGCTCGGCGTGATGACGTGGGAGACGTTCGCGCTGCGCCGGCTCTTCGCGGGGAGCGACGACGCGCAGCGCATGTTCGCGGTGCTGCGCGCGCCGATCCCGGATCTGCGCGAGCTCGATCCCGAGGTGCCCGCGGAGATCGCGGAGATCGCGGCGCGCGCGCTGAGCCGCGACGTGGACGCGAGGCTCGCGACCGCGGAGGAGCTCGCGGTGGTGCTCGAGGGCGCGTCGCTGCGGCTCGGCGGAGCGAGCGTCGCGTCGTGGATGGGCGATCGGTTCGCCGAGAAGACGGTCGCGATCCGCGCGCGGCTCGATGCGGTGCCGAGCGCGCCCGAGGAGGGCGATGCGACGATCGTCGCGACGCCGGAGATCGAGGCGACGCGGACCGAGCTCGACGTCGCGCGGCCGCCCGCGCGGCGCGCGCCGATCGTCGCGGGTGTGCTCGGGCTCGTGATGCTCGCGGCGCTCGCGGTGTGGCGTTTGACCGCGACGCCGGAGAGCGCGCCGGTGGTGCGCCCTCCCGTCGAGGCGCCCGCCGAGTCCTGGGGTGAGCCCGACCTCGTCGACTACCCCGACGGCCTGAGCACGCCATCGGTCGAGACGACGCCGCCCGTCGCGCCGCCGCCTCCGGTGGTTGCGGCCTCCGTCGCGGTGTCGGAGCCGGAGCCGCTGCCCACGTCGCGTCCGCGGGCGCGCGAGCGTGCGCGGGATCGCGTTCGCCGCGCCGAGCCGGAGCCCCGCGCGCCGCAGGTCGCGAGCGAGCCCACGCCGCGCCGCGATCTGCTGCCGAACCCGTTCTGATGCGCGCGCTCGCCCTCGCTCTCGCGCTGCTGATCGCGCTCGTGCCCGCGGTGCATGTCGCCGCCGCCCAGGACGACGAGGCGCGCCGCACGGCGCGCGAGGCTTACCGGCGCGGGGAGGACGCGTTCGCGCGCGGCGAGCACACGCTCGCGCTCGCGATCTTCCGCGAGCTCTACGAGCGCACCGGGCACGACGCGGTCCGCTACAACGTCGGGGTGTGCCTCGAGCAGCTCGGGCGTGCGCGCGAGGCGCGCATCGAGTTCCTCGCAGTGGCGGAGAGCGAGGCGGTGCCCGCGGAGACGCGCGCGCAGGCCCTCGAGGCGGCGGCGCGCGTGCGCGCGCGGCTCGCGTCGATCGAGGTGCGCGGCGCGCCCGAGGGGGCCGGCGTGACGATCGACGGGGTGCGCGTCTGCGCGCTGCCGTGCGACGAGCTGATCGATCCCGGGACCCACACGATCGCGCTCGACGTGCCCGAGGGGCCGAGCGAGGAGATCGAGATCGCGGCGGGCGCGACGCGCACGATCGAGCTCGCGGTCCCGGTGGTGGCCTCCGACGAGCCCACGCCGCCGGTGTCGTCGCGCGGCTCGTCGCTGGGCGCGCTCACCGTGATCGGCGCGTCGCTCACCGCGATCGGGACGGGCGGCGTGATCGGCTTCGGCATCTACACGATGGACCTCAAGTCGCGCTTCGACGCGATGCCGACCCAGGCGCTCGCCGACGAGGGCAACACGATGGCGGCGCTCACCAACGCGTCGATCGGCGTGCTCGCGCTCGGCGGAGCGCTCGTGCTGATCGACGTGATCCTGGTCGTGACCAGCGGGCCCTCCGAGCCGTCGCCCGCGGTCTCGCTCGAGGGCGGCACGCTGCGCGTCGCGTTCTGACGGCGGAGCGCTACGCTGGTCGTCTTCGCTTCGCCATGAGCGCCGAGTCCACCGTTCCGCGCCGCACCACCGCCCAGCCCGTGCGCAGCGTCCGCGCGCGCGTCGTCGCCGGTCCGGATGCCGGTCGGGTCGCCGCGCTCGAGGACGAGCGCATCGGCGTCGGCACCGCCGAGGGCAACGCATTGCGCGTCGCGGATCGCACGGTGTCGCGGTACCACCTCGAGCTGCGGCGCGACGGCGCGCGCATCGAGGTGCGCGATCTCGGCTCGACGAACGGGACGTACATCGGGCCGGTGCTCTCGAGGCACGGCGTCGTGAGCGTCGCGCCGGGCACCGAGATCGCGATCGGCGATACGCGCGTCGTGCTCGAGGACGGCGAGTACGTCGTGCAGCGGCTCGCCGACGGTGATCAGCTCGGCGCTCTGCGCGGCAAGTCGCGCGCGATGCGGCGCCTCTATGCGGAGATCGACGCGCTCGCGCAGAGCGACGTGTCCTCGGTGCTGCTCGTCGGCGAGTCGGGCACCGGCAAGGAGCTCGTCGCGCGCGCGCTGCACGATCTCGGGCCGCGCGCGCAGGGCCCGTTCGTGACGGTCGATGCGACGACGCTCGTGCCCACGCTCTACGCGAGCGAGCTCTACGGCCACGAGCGTGGTGCGTTCACCGGCGCGGATCGCCGCCACGTCGGCGCGTTCGAGCGCGCGCAGGGCGGGACGCTCTTCCTCGACGAGATCGGCGAGCTGCCCGCGCCGCTGCAGGCCGGTCTGCTCGGCGCGCTGGAGCGACGCAGCGTGCGGCGGGTCGGGGGTCGCGACGAGATCGCGATCGACGTGCGGATCGTCGCGGCGACCCATCGTGATCTGCGTGCGGCGGTGAACGCCGGGACGTTCCGGCTCGATCTCTACTATCGCCTCGCGGTCGTCGCGCTCGAGGTGCCTCCTCTGCGCGAGCGCGCGTCGGACATCCCGCTGCTCATCGAGCACTTCCTGCGCGAGGCCGGCGAAGCCGGGCGCATCGACGCGCTCTTCCCGCCCGACGTGCTCGCATCGCTCGGTGCGCACGGATGGCCGGGGAACGTGCGCGAGCTGCGCAACGCGGTGGAGCGCGCGATCGCGCTCGGGATCCCGCCGGAGTCGATCGCGCCGCACGGGAGCAGCGACGTCGACGTGCTCTTCGAGGGCCGATATCGCGACGCACGGCGCGCGGTGCTCGACGACTTCGAGCGCCGTTATCTCGCGCGGCTGCTCGAGCGCACCGGAGGGAACGTGCGCGCCGCCGCGCGCGAGGCCGAGCTCGATCGCACGTACCTCACCGATCTGCTCAAGCGGCACGGGCTCAAGCCATGATGCGATGCTTCGTGCTCGCGCTGATCTCGCTCCAGGCGTGCGCGCTCGAGTTCCCGCTCGAGCTGCTCGACGGCGGGGTGTCCGAGCTCGACGCGGAGACGGGCGACATCGCGGACGTCGATGCCGGGATCGACGCGGCACTCGACGCCGGCATCGACGCGACGATGCCGACCGTCGCGCCCTCCGATCACCAGCCGCTCGAGTGCGTCGGCACCGGCACGTTCTCGTGGGAGCACGTCCCCGCGGGCACGATCCCGCGCAGCGATCCCGAGGGCGGGCTCGTCGACGTCGTGATGCTCGAGCTCGGCGCGGCGCGTCGTGGCGCGGTGCTCTTCCTGCAGTCGGGCGGCCTGCTCGACGACGCGGGCTCGAACGGGATCGCGCTCTACGAGGACGATGCGAGCCCGTGCCCGGGACTCGCGTCGGGCGCGCCGTCGTATGGTGGGGCGTCGGATCGCCGCATCTCGCGCGCCCTCGCGACGGTGCTGCGCGGCGCGCCCGCGATCCTCACGGTGAGCGATGTCGCGAGCGGGGGCGTGTTCGTCATGCGCGACGGAACGAGCGAGTTCACGACGGAGCTCGACGCGGAGGGCGCGCTGCTCTCGGGGAGCGTTCCTCGGGGCATGGCGGTGGGCGATCTCGACGGGGATCGCATCGAGGATCTCGTGATCGTCGGGCATCCCGACGCGCGCACGGCGATGCTCGGCAGCTCGCGCTCGATCACGACCTTGCCCGAGGTGCGCCACGCGGGGCGCGCGTGGCTCGTCGACCTCGACGGAGACGGCGCGCTCGATCTCCTCGCGGGGCCCGATGCGTCGCAGGCCTCGCCGCCGCGCGGCGATCTCGCGTCGCTGCCGGGCGCGCTGCTGCTCGGCGACGGGCACGGCGCGCTCGCGCCGCCGGAGGGCACCGACGGAACGTTCCCCGCGCTCTCGCGCGACGGTCCGGTCGCGATCGTCGATCTCGACGTCGACGGCGATCCCGACATCGTGCAGTGGCGCCGATCGCCGAATCGCGCGGAGCTGCTGCGCAACGAGAGCACGCCCGGCATGGTGCGCTTCGGCGAGCCCGAGCGGGTCGAGCCGGTCGGTGGTGCGGACGCGGTGTCGTTCTCGGCGCTCGGGATGCGCAGCAGCACCGGCGTCGCGGACGTGGACCTCGACGGCGCGCCCGACGTCGTCGCGTTCGGGTCGCAGCACTGGGTGATGATCCGCGGCGGCACGGTGGTGCCGCGCATGCACGTGATCTCGAGCTTCGTCGACTCGACCAAGCGCGTGATCGATCCGCCGCGCTTCGCGCTGGGGGATGCCGAGGGCGACGGCGATCTCGACGTCGCGGTCGTCCTGAGCAACGACGCAGGCACGCACGCGTACACGATGCTCGGCGAGGGCGGTGGCGCGCGCACCGTCGCGATCGAGGTGCGCGACGCGCCGATCGCGGGCACGCAGGTGTGCGTCGCGCGCGAAGGAATGCTGCCGCCGGGCGGAGGATGCGGGGGCACGCTGGGGCACTCGCTGGGCGTCGCGAGCACCGCGCAGTCGGAGCCCGCGTCGGTGCGCAGCTTCCCGGTGCCCTCTCCGATCGAGCGCGTCGACGCGCGCGTGATCGTGCGCGTCCCCGGTGGCGCGCAGGTGGTCGACGTGTCGGGCCTCGCGGTCGGCGTGCGGCACGTCGTGACCGTCGGCAACTGAGTCAGGGCCGGCGCACGCGCAGCCGTGCACCGCGCGGCACGTCGTGCACGACGTGCGGCGTCGTGGCGCCGGGCCAGCGCACCTCGAGATCGAACGTGCTCTCTGCGCCTTCGGGAAGGCCCACGTGGAGCGCGTACGCGACGGGCTGCGCCGAGCTCGAGAGCACGTCGCGACGCGCGATGATCGGCGCGCTCGGATCGCCGCCGCGACCTGCGGGCACGACGCGGATGCTCGCGCCGATCGCCTCGGGGTTCTGATCGCCCGCGCGCAGCCAGACCTCGAGGAAGTCGGTCCCGTTCGTCCCGTTGCGCAGCACGTCGACCTCTTCGAAGCCGTGCTCGAGCACGTCGACGTCGCCGTCGAGATCGACGTCGCCCGCCGCGATCCCTTCTTCGTGGAAGACGCCGGTGAACTGGGCGAACGTGAAGCCGCGCGCGCCGTCGCTCAGGTACACCCGCAGCTCGTTCGCGAGCATGGCGACGTCGAGATCACCGTCGTTGTCGAGGTCCGCGGCGATCGCGTGGTCGACGATCCGCGCCGGCAGCGCGAGCGGGATCGTCACCGGCGTGAGCTGCATGCCGCCCTCGTTGAAGAGGACGCGGATCTCCATCGGCGTGTCGGGCGACACCGGTCGTGCGGTCTCGGGCGCGACGCGTCGACCGGCTTGGAAGATGTCGAGCCGCCCGTCTCCGTCGAAGTCGCCGACCGCAGCGATGCCGACGTTGAGCGCGTCGTCCTCGAGCGCCGCGGTCGCGCGCGTGCTCTCGAATTCGCCGCTCGGAAGGCCGCGCATCAGGTGCGCTTCGATCGGCGGCAGCGTCGCGGGCCAGTCGCGCGCGACGAGCGTCTCGGCGTACGGCATCGTGAGGAGGTCGAGCACGCCGTCGTCGTCGAAGTCGGCGAGCCACGCGCTGCGCGTCGAGACGAGGTCGTGCGGGAACTCGGAGCGCTCCTCCCATCCGCCGCTCGCGGTGCGCAGGAAGAGCTGCGTGGGACGCCCCCAGCTCGTCACGAGCACGTCGGGCCGTCCGTCGCCGTTCACGTCGCCGGTCGTGAAGCCCTCGCCGGCGAGGTCGTTGTCGCCGCCGGGAAAGCGCTCCGCGACGGTGAAGCGCAGCGGCGACGCGACCTCGTAAGCCCAACCCGCGACGAAGTACTGCGGCGCGAAGAGCATGCTCGGCGCGAGCGGCGCGAAGAAGAGCCAGTCCTGCCCCGAGAGATCCCACTCGGCGCCCGCGATGTCGAACACGCTCGTCGTCACGTCGTCGAAGCGCATGTCGTTCGCCTCGACGATCGCGCTGCGCAGCACGACGCTCGGCGGTGCCGCTGCGTCGGCCTGTGGCGGGAGGCCGCCGCGGTCGAGCACCAGCACGTCGAGGTCACCGTCGCCGTCGTGATCGTTGAGATCGACGTCGAAGATCTGGGTGCCCCCGCGCGCGGTGTGTGCGTCCTGGATGCCGAACGCGACGCGCGAGAAGCCGAGCGCATTGCGCCCGCGAGGAGGGCCCGCGTCGAACGGAGGGTAGGGCTCGAAGGGCAGGGGCGCCGCGTCCTCGCGCGTCGCGTCGAGGCCCGCGTCGACGGAGCCGGCATCGCTCGGGAGATCGAAGCTCACGAGACAGCCCGAGACGATGGTCGCCGTCGCGAGCCAAGCGCTCGTCGCGAGCGCGAGCGGATGCCGCACCACCCGAGGATCGAAGCGCGTCCTCGTCGTGTCAACGACGCGCGCACTGGAGGAACGGGCGCGCTGGCCCCAGGTCCGGGCCCGGAGTAGATCGCGCCCGCCGTGCCTCAGACGACCTCGAGCCGTACTGCGTCGTTCGCGCGCTTTTCGTGGGGCGTTCTCGCCTACAACCTCGGCGTGATCGTGTGGGGCGCGTTCGTGCGCGCGACGGGATCGGGCGCGGGCTGCGGCTCGCACTGGCCCGACTGCAACGGCGAGATCCTCCCGCGCGCGGAGTCGATCGAGACCGCGATCGAATTCACGCACCGCATCACGTCGGGGCTCGCGCTGGTGCTCGTCGTCGTGCAGCTGGTGTGGGCGCTGCGCCTCTTCGAGCGCGGTCACCTCGCGCGTCGCGCGACCGTCGCGTCGATGATCCTGATGCTCACCGAAGCCGCGCTCGGCGCGGGCATCGTGCTGCTCGAGTACGTCGCGGACGATGCGAGCGCGGGGCGCGCGGCGTGGATGGCGCTGCATCTCGTGAACACGTTCCTGCTCGTCGCCGCGCTCACCCTCGCGGCGTGGTGGGCCGACGCGGAGCGCTCGTCGCGCGCGCTCGACGCGGGCGGTGGGCTCGGCTGGTACCTCGCGATCGGCGCGCTCGCGCTCGTGATCACCGGAATGGCGGGCGCGGTCACGGCGCTGGGCGACACGCTCTTCCCGTCGGCGAGCCTCGCCGAGGGCCTCGCGGCCGACGCGTCGCCCACCGCCCACTTCCTGGTCCGCCTCCGCGTGATCCACCCGATCGTCGCGACCGGTACGTTCCTCTATCTCGTGATGACCAGCGCGCTGGTCACCGCGGCGCGCCCCGAGCCGCGCGTGCGTCGTGCCGCGATCGCGCTCGTGGTCTCGCTCGCGGTGCAGATGGGCGCGGGTCTGCTCAACCTCGCGCTGCTCGCGCCGGTGTGGATGCAGCTCGTGCATCTGCTGCTCGCGGACGCTGCATGGATCGCGCTGGTGGTGCTCGGCGCGAGCGCGCTCGGTGCGCCGCGCGCGAGCGCTGCGCCGCGCCCTGCGATCGCCTGAGCGAGCAGTTACAGTTCGCGCATGTCCTCGTCGCGGCGTCGTCGCAAGGAAGGGCCGCTCGGGCGCGTCGCGCGCTGGTTCGGTCAGGGATTGCTCGTGTTCGTGCCGACCGTCGGCACGTTGTGGTCGGTCTGGCTCGTGCTGAGCTGGCTCGACTCGCTGATCGGGATCGGCATCCCGGGGCTCGGGCTCGTGCTCACGCTGGTGCTGATCTTCGTGACCGGGTTCGTCGCGTCGAACGTCGCCGGACAGGCGGTGATCGGCGTGCTCGAGCGCGGCATCGCGCACCTGCCGGTGGTCAGCGTCCTCTACTCGAGCATCAAGGACCTCCTCGGAGCGTTCGTCGGCGACAAGAAGAGCTTCGATCGCCCGGCGATGGTCGCGGTCGACTCGAGCGGGCTCGTGAAGGTGTTCGGGTTCGTGACCTGCGATCGCTTCGACGACCCGCGGCTCTCGGGCCACGTCGCGGTGTACCTGCCCCAGGCGTACAACTTCGCGGGCAACGTCATCATCGTGCCGCGCGAGCGCGTGGAGTTCGTCGACGCCGATCCCGCGCAGTTCATGGCGTTCGTGGTGTCCGGCGGCGTGAGCGCGATGCACGGCGCGCGCACCGTGATGGACATGTCGACGCTCGGCGGGACGCGCGCGTCGCAGACCAGCATCCGCTGAAATAGCGCGCGATCGCGCGTCGTAGAGACGGACATCCAGGCGCTGCCGCGGCGAACGCGCGCGCCCCTTCGCACCGCCGCGTCCGGCGGAGAGGAGACGTCCGTCCATGACCCGCGCCCGTCACGCTCTCGTCCTCGCCCTCGCGCTCGCTGCGATGCCCGGCATCGCGTACGCCGATGATCCCGGGTCGCACGACCGCGTCGCATTCGGCGGTGATGCGGTCGTCGCGCCCGGTGAGGTCGTGCAGTCGGTCGCCGCGTTCGGTGGCGACGCGATCGTCGCCGGCCGCGTCGAGGGCGACGTGGTCTCGTTCGGCGGGAACGTGGAGCTCGCGCCCGGGGCCGAGGTGCTCGGCTCGGTGTCGAGCGTGGGCGGGCGCGTCGACGCGCAGCCCGGCGCGCGGTGGACGCCCGACGGCGAGGTCGTCGCCCACGCCGCCGCGCGTCGCACCGGGCTCGGCGCGTTCCTCGAGGACGCGTTCCGCCAGGCGGTCGCGCACGGGCTGCTCTTCCTGCTCGCGCTGCTCCTGATGGGCCTCGCGCCCGAGCGCCTCGGCGCGATGCAGGTCGCGATCGTGCGCGACCCCGTGCGCACCGGGCTCCACGGCATCGCGGGCTACGTCGCGAGCGCGGTGTTGATCGTCGCGCTCGCGATCACGCTCATCGGCATCCCTGCCGCGGTCGCGCTCGCGCTGGTGCTCCCGCTCGCGACGTACGTCGGGCTCGCGGCCTCGGCCTCGGTGATCGGCGCCGCGCTCCCGGTCGATCGACTGCGTGATCGTCCGGTGCGGCAGCTCGCCGCGGGCGTGCTCGTGCTCTTCGTCGCGTCGCTCGTGCCCTACCTCGGCACGCTCACCATCGTCGCGGCTGCATGCCTCGGCACCGGCGCGCTCATCCGCACGCGGTTCCGTACCTCGCCGCCGAGCGAGCTGATCGGCGCGGGCCCGATCGTCGAGGTCGGTCCGTACCGCACGCAGGCTGCGTGACATCGAGAGGCCGCACCGGTGATCCTCACCGCGTGCGGCCTCTTCGCGTTCTCGTGATCGTGATCCTCGCTTCGTGTGGTGACGGCGAGCGCCGCCCGAGCTCCGCCGCGGCGATCGCGGGATGGACCGCGGGAGAGGGCGAGGACACGCGACCGCGGTCGGAGGTGATCGGTGACGGGAGCGACGACGCGCCGCGATCGCCCACCCTCGGTGGCTCGCGGCGCGCGCCGATCGTGCGTCACGGTGCGCTGGTCGACGTCTCGTTCGAGGGCGCGTCGCTGCGCGAGGCGATGCGCCTGCTCGCCGAGGTCGCAGGGCTCGACGTGGTCGTCGACGAAGGCGTGCAGGGCACCGTCACGCTCGATCTGCGCGACGTGCGCGCGCTCGACGCGATGGAGATCATCGCGACCGCGCACGGCGCGTCGATCGAGGTCTCGGGACGTCTCGCCATCGTGCGCGCCGCGCGATGACACGAGCGCCGGGAGTCGAGATCAGCGGAGGCCGGGCGCGTTGTTGATCGCCGCCTGCGCGGCGAACGCACGCTGGTAGGCGGGGCGCGCCTCGCCACGCGCCACGTACGCCGCCAAGCTCGGGAATTCCGCGAGCAATCCCGAGGCGCGTAGACGCAGCAGCACGGAGACCATCATCAGGTCACCGGCGCTGAACCCACCGTCGAGCCACGCGTCGTCGCCCAGCCGCGCGGCGAGCTGGCGAAGCCGGCCGCGGACGCGTTCCTCGACCAGCGGGAGGCGCTCCTGGGACCAAGGGCGATCGCCCTCGAGGAGTCGGGCGGTCGCGAGCTCGAGGATCGGCGGCTCCACCGTGCTGAGCGCGGCGAACATCCACGTGATCGCGCGCGCACGCGCGCCCGGCTCGGCGGGCAGCAGCCCCGAGTGCTGCTCGGCGATGTGGAGCACGATCGATCCCGACTCGAAGAGCGTCAGGTCGCCGTCCTCGTAGGTCGGGATCTGTCCGAAGGGATGGCGCGCCAAGTGCGCCGCCTCCTTCATCGCAGCGAACGAGACGAGGCGAACCTCGTACGGCAGCTCCACCTCCTCGAGCGCCCAGCGGACGCGACTGTCGCGCGCCAGTCCCTTGCCGCCGTCGGGCGACCTCTCGAAGGCGGTGATGGTGATCGTCATGGCGAGCTCCTTCTGACGAGATGCGGTGACGGAGCGGGCGGCCTCGTTCCGCATCCGCCCCGTCCCACCGAGGACGTCCGGCGCGGCCGGGCCCCGACACCGTCATGTGATTTCTTTCTCGCCCGGTCCCAGGCGCCTGCTCTGGCCGTCAGCGCCGACGTCGCGCGACGATCGCGGCGAGCACCAGGCCCAGCACCCACCACGCGCCGCGGGCCGGGCCGCTCGCGACGCGGCACGAGCATCCACCGTCGATGCTCGGCATCGTCGCCCCGGCGTCGCTCCGCACGCCGCCATCGCGGCCCGGCATCACGACCATCCCGCCGTCGGGCGCGTCGCACACGCCGTCCTCGTCGATCTCGCCGTCGCAGTCGTCGTCCGCTTCGTTGCAGAGCTCCGCGGTCGCGTGCTCGTCGATCTCGCCGTCGCAGTCGTCGTCGCGCCCGTTGCACGCCTCGTCCATCGCGCGGCACGCACGGCCCGCGGCGAGGATCGTCGTGAAGTAGCGCGGCGCGTCCCATCCGCCTGCGTCGGTCATGTCGTCGAGCGCGATCGCGTCGCCGAACCCCTCGCCGCTCGAGGGATGACAGCGCCACCCCGCGGCGGCGCGCGCGCATGCGTCGTCGCGCCCGTCGCCGTCGACGTCCGCCATGCGGATCGTCTGGTAGTAACGCGCCGCGCTCCACCCGCTCTCGTCGGCCCACGCCGGGCCCGCGACGCGCGCGAACGCCTCGCCGTCCCACGCGTAGCAGGCGAGCTCCGCGTTCGAGCGCGCGCAGAGATCCTCGACGCGATCTCCGTTCACGTCGCCGACCACGATCGTCGCGTAGTTCGACACGTCGTCCCATCCGCTCGCGTCCGCGAGCGGCGCGACGATGCGCGTCTCTCCGAAGCCCTCGTCGCTCGCGAGCACGCAGCGCAGATCCGACGCCGAGCGCGCGCACACGTCGTCGCGCCCGTCGCCGTTCACGTCGGCGAGACGGATCGTGCTCCAGTACTTCCGATCGCCCCAGCCCACCGCGTCGGCCCAGCGCGGCCCTTCCACGCGCGTCGGGAACCCCGCGCCGTCGCTCAGCCAGCAGTCGAGGCCCGCGGCCGCGCGCACACACGCGTCGTCGCGCCCATCGCCGTTCACGTCGCCCATGCGGATCGTCCCGTAGTGACGCGCCGCACCGAAGCCGCTCGCGTCGGACCACTCCGGGCCCGCGATGCGCTCGCCGAACCGCGTGCCGTCGCTGAGCCAGCACAGGAAGCCCGCTCCCGCGCGCGCGCAGAGATCGTCGCGCCCATCGCCGTTCACGTCGGCGAGGCGCATCGTCGTGTAGAAGCGCGGCGCGCCCCAGCCCGACTCGTCGCTCAGCACGTCGCTCCACGTCGTGTGCGCGTCGAACCCGCTCCCGTTCGACAGCGCGCACACCACGCCCGCGTTCGCGCGCGCGCAGAGATCCGCGCGCCCGTCGCCGTTCACGTCGCCCATGCGGATCGTCGCGTGGTTCGCGACGTCGTCCCATCCGCCCATGTCGCCCCACGGCACCGCGCCCGTCGGTGCGCTCCACGCGCCGTCCTGCGCGAGCCAGCAGCGCACGCCCGAGTACCCGCGCCCGCACACGTCGGCGCGTCCGTCGCCGTTCACGTCGGTCGAGCTCGGCGGCGCGTACGCGCTCGGCTGCTCGAGGAGCAGCGCGACCTCGCACACGTCCTCGTCGTCGACCGTTCCGTCGCAGTCGTCGTCGCGCCCGTTGCACGTCTCGGTGGGCGTCGCGCCGCAGGTCCCGCACGCGTTCGTCACGCCCTCGTCGGTGCGGCGATCGCAGTCGTCGTCGCGCCCGTTGCACGACTCGGCGGTGGGCCGGCACTCGCAGCCGTTGTTCACGTAGTCCATGAACTTCGTCCAGTTCCAGTGCGGCCCGGGGTCCCAGTGATCGCCGTGGCAGAACATGCTGTTCGCCTCGACGTGCCCGATGATCCGGCTGCGATCGCAGGGGATGCCGTAGCGGTCGCAGATCGATCGCACGATGCGCGCGGTGCGGCAGAGCTGCGCGTCGGGATGGTTCGTGCTGCCCGCGTAGCCCTCGTGCTCGATGCCGATCGACGAGCCGTTGAGACAGCCGACGTGCCACGCCGTGTCCTGCTCCTCGACGATCTGCGCGGTGAAGCCGGTGTAGCTCGTGACGTAGTGCGCGCTGACCTGCGAGCCACCGCAGCTGCGCACCGTGTTGACGCATCCCGCGAAGCCGCCCTCGCAGGTGTGGATGACGACGTAGCGGATGTCGCCGCGGCCGCGGCTCGCGTTCGTGTAGTCGCACGCCGGGCCCTGCCACTCGGCGAGCGGCGTGTCGGGCCGCGCGTACTCGATCGCGACACCGACGCCGTCCTCGTCGATCGCGATCGGCGAGACGAGGCCGTCGATCGGCGGGAGGTAGACCACGTCGCCGCGCTCGTCGGTGTCACGGAAGCCGATGTCCATCACCTGCGCGAGGTGCTCGCGATACGGGAAGCGCACGTCGGCGAGCGCGGGGTGCCACCCGTCGAGCAGCGCGATCCACGCCGCGATGTCGTCCTCCGCAGGAGGCGCGTCACCCGCGAGCGCGCGCAGTCGTGCCGCCGCGGCGTCGACCTCGAGCTCGAGGTGCTCGCACAGCGATGCGGCATCGGTGCCCACGAGCCGCGCCGCCTCGTCGCGCGCCGCGCCCTCGTCGAGCCCGAACACGCCGCACGCGGTGGGATCGCCGTGCGCGTCCTCGCCCTCCTCCACGAGCATGCCGGTGCGCGAGACCAGGCGCGTCTCGGCCCATCCGAGCGCGAGCAGCACGTCGCGCGGGACCTCGTGTCGCGCCGCGGCCTCGGTGACGAGCCCCACGATCAGCGCGTCGCCGCGATAGGCGAGCGGCGCGACCTCGGGCGTCGCGCTCGGCGCGGGAGCGACTGGATCGGTCTCGCATCCGGCGAGCGCGGCGACGACGACGAGGAGCGCGAGCTTCCGCATACGGGACACGCGCCTAGCAACGTGACGGCCAGCGGATCCTCCGAAGATCACCACGGATTTGCGATCTCCGCGCCGCGCCGGCGCGCCATCTCTACGCAGCGCGCGTGCGCGGCCGATCAGCTTCTGGACGCGCGACCATCACGCCTGCGCCGATGATCAGCAGACCGCCGAGGATCGCGGTCGCGGCGAGCGCCTCGCCCCATACCAGCCAGCCCACCACGCACGCGACGAGCGGCTCGAGGAACGCGAGCACCGCGCCCCGCGCCGAGCCGATCGCGACGAGCCCGTTCGCGAAGAGCACGTTCGCGCCCACGCCGAGCAACGCCGCCGCGATCGCGAGCACGCAGAGCGACGACACGCCGATCTCGGCGGGCGTCACCAGCGCGATCGGCAGCAGCAAGAGCGCCGATCCGATCGAGTGCAGGCCCATCGTGCGCGCCGCGCCGATGCGCGGCGTGAGGCGCCGCGCGAGGAACACGTTGCCCGCGTAGGCGAGCGCGCTCGCGCTTCCGAGCGCCGCGCCCGCGAGCACGCTGCCCGAGAGCGCCTCGGGCTCCCACGGTCGCAACAGCAGCACGATCCCCGCGAGCGCGATCGATGCCGCGATCGGTGCGCTGCGAACCCGTTGTCGTTCCACGAAGGGCGCCGCGAGCGCGACCACGACCGGCGCGAACGAGTGCGTGAGCACCGCGATCGCGACCGACGTCATCGACATCGCCGCGAAGAACATCCCGACGTTCACCGCGTCGAGCACCGCGAACGCGCCGAGCAGCACGAACGTCTCGCGATCCCAGCGTGGGGTGATCTCGCGCCGATAGAGCGGGATCGCGAGCAGCGAGATGAACACGAAGATCAGCGTGGAGCTCCACGCCGAGGGCAGCCCGAGGGGGCGCAGGAAGAGGCTCCACGTGCCCCACGCGCACGCGGCGAGCACGACGAACGACACACCACGGATCATCGAATCAGATCGTGTCGTGCGCGACGACCGGCGCAGGGAGCGAGGGCAGCGGCGCGTGCTCGAGATCGGCGTCGAAGATCGCCGCGAAGCGCCGCTCCACGGTGTCCATCACCTCGTCGATCGGGACGCGCCGATCGAGCTCGCGCTCGAACGAGGTCACGCCCTTGTCGCGGATGCCGCACGGCACGATCAGCGCGAAGTGCGAGAGGTCGGTCGTCACGTTCAGCGCGAAGCCGTGCATCGTGACCCAGCGGCTGATGCGCACGCCGATCGCGCCGACCTTGCGATCCCCGAGCTCGGGGTCGCGCAGCCACGTGCCGTTGAGCCCGTCGATGCGCTCGGCGCGCAGCGCGTAGTCGCCGCACACGTCGATCATCATCTGCTCGAGGTCGCGCACGTAGCGGCGCACGTCCTGACGGTCCGGCGCGAGGTCGATGATCGGATAGCCGACGAGCTGACCGGGGCCGTGGTAGGTCACGTCGCCGCCGCGCCCCGCCTCGTGCAGATCGATGCCGCGCGCGGCGAGCATCTCCTTCGCGAGCAGCACGTTGCCGATCTTCGCGCCGCGCCCGAGCGTGATCACCGGGTCGTGCTCGAGCAGCAGCAGCGTGTCGGGGATCGTGCCCGCGATGCGCGCCTCCTGGAGGCGCTGCTGGAGCTGGTGCGCCTCGTCGTAGCGGATGCGGCCGAGACGATGGACGCGGACCTGTCTGCGCATGACGGACGGGGTTGTGGTCCTCGCCGGGCGCGGACGCCAGGTCAGCGCCGTGAGCCTTCGAGGACGCGCCTCGCGAGGCAGGAGGCGCAGCGTCGCGTGCTCGCTCGCGGTGAAGCGCGCGATCGCGGTCGAGCGGGTGGTGCCAGTGCCGTGACGTTTCGGAAAGGATGCCGGATCAGGTACCGTCTTGGATTCGCTTCCCCGAGGTGGTCATGCGTGTGCAGTTCCGCTCCTCATCGATCCTCGCGCTCGCGCTCGTCCTCGCGGGCGCGCTCGTCGCTCCACCCCCCGCCTTCGCCGCGCCGCTGATGGCGACGTTCGGCGGCCCCGCGGGCTACGGCACGGGGACGCTCCCTGCCAACGACGACGGGTTCTCGTCGCCGATCGATCTGACCACCGCGTTCCCCGGCGGCCTCAACTTCTTCGGAGGCCCCTTCACGCAGGTGTGGGTCAACAACAACGGGAACATCACGTTCAGCGCGGGCGTGTCGCAGTACACGCCGACGGCGTTCCCCGTCGCGGATCGCCCGATGATCGCGCCGTACTGGGGTGACGTGGACACCCGCGGCCCGCGCAGCGCGACGAGCAACATGGTCTACTACCACCTCGAGCCCGGGCTCCTGGTGGCGACCTGGCACAACGTCAGCGTCTACAACCAGATCGCGAGCCAGAGCCCGACGCCGCGCATGGACTTCCAGCTGATCGTGCGCAACGCGATCGGCTGCCGCGCCGGCGACTTCGATGTCGAGTTCCGTTACAACCGCTGCGAGTGGGAGGCCGGCAACGCGAGCGGTGAGCGCTCCAACAACGGCCTGTGCGACACCGAGACGAGCGGCTGCACTCCTGCGCAGGCCGGGTTCGACGCCGGCAACGGCATGAACTTCGTGGAGATCATGGGCTCGCGCACCAGCGCGATCCGCAACCTCTGCACGACGTCGAACGTGGGGATGCCCGGCGTGTGGCGCTTCAGCGTGCGCGGCGGGTCGGTGAGCTGCCCGGGCACCGGCGACGTGTGCGAGACCGGCATGCCCGGCGCGTGCGGCGTGGGCGTGACGCGCTGCATCGGGCGCGAGGTCGAGTGCGTGCAGATCGGCACATCGACGGCGGAGCGCTGCGACGGCATCGACAACGACTGCAACGGCACCGTGGACGACGGCGAGCTCTGCAGCGCGCTCGAGGTGTGCAGCGCCGGCGTGTGCGTGCCCTCGTGCTTCGAGGGCGGCTGCGCCGAGGGCGACACCTGCAACGAAGCGGGCGTGTGCGTGGAGACGGCGTGCATCGGCGTGACCTGTCCCGCGTCGGAGCGCTGCGAGGGCGGCGTCTGCGTGGGCGCGTGCGCGGGGATCACGTGCCCGCACGGACAGCAGTGCGTCGCGGGTCGCTGCACCGATCTCTGCGACGTGATCACCTGCGCCGAGGGCGAGATCTGCGTGGACGGCGAGTGCCGCGCGCAGTGCCCGTGCGCGCCCTGCGGCGAGGGCGAGACGTGCCTCGCCGACGGGAGCTGCGAGTCGGCGGGGTGCGACGTGGTGATCTGCGATCCCGGGTTCTACTGCGAAGCGGGCGCGTGCCTCGACGGGTGCGCGGGCGCGGTGTGCCCCGAGGGCCAGTGGTGCTCGCAGGGTGACTGCATCGACGGCTCCGGGCCGGGGACCGACGCGGACGCGGGCGGCGGTGGTGGCGGCGACACCGACGGCGGTGGCGTCGACGGCCTCGACGGTGGTGGCGGCGGCGGACGGATGCGAGGGAGGCCCGATCAGGGCTGCGGATGTCGCGTCGCGCCGCGCGCGCCTGCGTCGTGGCTCTGGCTGATGGCACCGCTCGCGCTGGTCGCGCTGCGCCGTCGTGCTCGTCGCGCGTGAGGGAGGGCGAGCCGATGAGACTGCGAAGCTACGTGTGCGCGCTGCTCCTCGTGGCCTCCGCCGCGTGCGGGGGCGACGACGACGACGACGGAGTCGTGCCCGGCGCCGACGGCAGCACGCCGGGAGGGCTCGACGGATCGATGGTGCGCACCGACGGCGGCGGCGGGTGTGTGCCGGCGATCGAGATCTGCGGCGATCGCATGGACCAGAACTGCGACGGCCGCGACACGTCGTGCGGGGACACCGACGGCGACGGCATCGAGGCGTGCCGCGCCGGCGACGACCTGACGCGCTGCGACTGCGACGACGGACGCACCGACGTGCGCCCGCCCTTCGGCTCGCTCGCGGGCGCGCCCGAGCTCTGCGACGATCGCGACAACGACTGCGACGGCCGCGTCGACGAGAGCGCGCAGTGTTGCGAGGGCTGTGCGAGCCTCGACGATCGCGCGCGCGCCGACGTGTGCACCGAGGACGGGAGCTGCGACTGCTCGACCGCGCCGGGGGTCGCGCCCTGCGCGGCGGGGCAGACGTGCTGCGCGGGCGGGTGCGTCGACCTGCAGAGCGACATGGAGAACTGCGGGTACTGCGGGACCACGTGCACGCAGTCGGCGGATCGCTGCACCGCGGGGGAGTGCCACTGCGGCACCGGGCCGGTCTGCGACCTCGACTACGTGTGCACCGGCGGCTCGTGCTGACGCGCTGAGCGGACGGAACGCGAAGAGGCCGACGCGGCGTGCCGCATCGGCCTCTTCGTGTCTTCGCGCTCGACGATCAGACGCTCGGACGCGGCGGGCGGTTGTTCGTGTGGATCGCGTGCCCCAGCGCCTGGTGGAACGCTTCCATCACGCCCTCGCCGAGCGTCGGGTGCGGGTGGATCGTCATCGCGACGTCCTCGGCGAACGCGCACATCTCGATCGCGAGGCTCGCCTCGCTGATCAGATCGCTCGCCTCGGGGCCGACGATCGCGACGCCGAGCACCTCGTTCGTCTGCTCGTCGAGGATGACCTTCACGAAGCCCTCGGTGCTGTCGATCGCCATCGCGCGGCCGAGCACGCTGAAGGGGAACTTGCCGAGCTTCACCTTCTTGCCCGCGGCCTTCGCGTCGCGCTCGCTCATGCCGGTCGTCGCGATCTCCGGCTCGGTGAAGATCGCGCTCGGCATCGTGCGCCAGTCGCGCGCCGACTTCTTGCCCGCGATCACCTCGGCGACGATCTCGCCCTCCTTCGTCGCCTTGTGCGCGAGGTACGGCGCGCCGCTCACGTCGCCGATCGCGTAGACGCCCTTCACGTTCGTCTGCAGCTTGTCGTCGACGAGCACGTGGCCGCGCTGATCGAGGTTCACGCCGATCTCCTCGAGGCCGATCCCCTTGCCGTTCGGGCGGAAGCCGATCGACACGAGCACCTTGTCCGCCTCGATGTCGCGCTTGGCGCCGTCGGGCAGCTCGACCGTGAGCATCGCCTTCTTGTTCTCGACGCGGAGGTTCGTCGCCTTCGTCTTGAGCAGCACCTCGCCGCCCGCCTTCTCGAAGGCCTTCTGCACGACCTGCACGAGGTCGGGATCGGTCGTGCCGAGGAGCTGATCGAGCAGCTCGACGACGATCACCTTCATGCCGAGCTTCTGGTAGACCATGCCCAGCTCCATGCCGATGACGCCGCCGCCGACGACGATCATCGTGCCCTTCGCCTCGCGCATGGACACCGCCTGACGCGCGGTGATCACGGTCTCGCCGTCGATCTTGAGGTGCGGCAGCTCGATCGGCGTCGCGCCGGTCGCGACCACGATCGCCTTCGTCGCCTCGAAGGTCTCCTTGGTGCCGTCGGCCTTCGTGACCTCGACGCTCTTGGGCCCGGTCACGCGCGCAGTGCCCATCACGATCTCGCCGCCGTTCGCCTTGATCAGCGTCGCGACGCCGGAGGTGAGCTTCTTGACGATGCCCTCCTTCCAGTCCTGCATCTTGCCGATGTCGATGTGCACGCCCTGCGCGGTGATGCCCATCTTCTCCGCGTGCAGGATCCGCTCGTAGAGACCGGACGCCGCGATCAGCGCCTTGCTGGGGATGCAGCCCCAGTTGAGGCACACGCCGCCGACGTACTCCTTCTCGACGACGAGCACCTTCTGCTTGAGCTGCCCGAGACGGATCGCGCACGGGTATCCGCCCGGACCTCCGCCGATCACGATCGCGTCGAAGCTCTTGTTGGCCATGAGGAACGTTCCTTCGAAGAAGATGTGGGGTTCATCGAGCCCCGCGTTCGAGCATCGTCGCGCGGGCGAGAGCAAGCGGGGCTGGGGCCCCGCGCGCAGTGTTCGGGGTGGGGGGCCCCGATCCGGCTTTGCCGGGCGGGGGGAGGGGTCTTCCAAGACCCCTCCGGGAACTTAGTGGTGTCCGAGCGGCGCGGGCGGAAGCCCGAGGAGCACCTCGCGCTGCTCCGCGAGGTGCTGCGGGAGCGTCGCGTACACGTCCTCGAACACCGTCTCGCGCGCCGGCGGCCCGAGCTCCTCGACCTGCGCGAGCGCCGCATCGAGCTCGGCGCGCAGGCGCGTCTCGATCACGTCCTTCGTCGCGTCGTCGAGCAGCTCGGCCTTCTGCAGGTAGCGCTCGAAGCGCGCGAGCGGATCCTTCTTCGCCCACGCCTCGACCTCGTCGTTCGAGCGATAGCGCGTCGGATCGTCGCTCGAGCTGTGCGGGCCCATGCGGTACGTGACGCTCTCGACGAACGTCGGGCCCTCGCCCGCGCGAGCACGATCGACCGCGTCCTTCACGACGCGATAGATCGCGAGCACGTCGTTGCCGTCGACGCGCACGCCGCGGATTCCGTATGCATGCGCCTTCACGGCGATGGTCGCGCTCGCCGTCTGCTTGGCGGTGGGCACGCTGATCGACCAGTGGTTGTTCTGGCAGATCAGCACCACGGGCGGCTTGTGGATCCCCGCGAACGTCATCGCCGCGTGGAAGTCGGGCTGGCTCGTCGCGCCGTCGCCCATGAAGCCGACGCTGACGACCTTCTCGCCCCTGGCCTTCGCCGCCATCGCTGCGCCGACCGCCTGCGGGATCTGCGGTCCGATGCACGAGCTCCACGCGACCTGGTTCACCGCGCGGCCCGACTGGTGGCTCGGCATCTGGCGACCCTTCAGCAGGTCGCCGCCGTTGCCGTAGACCTGCGCGAGCCACGTGCCGAGCGGGAATCCGCGCACGAGCATGATCGCGGCCTCGCGCAGCGCGGGGAACACCCAGTCCTCGGGCGCGAGCGCGAGACCGGTCGCGATCGGCGTCGCCTCTTGTCCGGTGATCGTGCCGTAGAAGCCGACCTTGCCCTGGCGCTGCTTGCCGAGCATGCGCTCGTCGATCCGGCGGATGCGCAGCATCTGCTCGTACATCGCGAGCAGCATCTCCTTGGGCAGGAAGGGATCGCGTTGCGGGTCCGCGGTGCCGTCCTCGCGCAGCACGGAGAACAGCGTGAGCGTCGGATCGTCGCCTTTGATGCGCATCGCGCGCGCATCTTACCGAGCGAGGCTTGGCGGGCAAAGGCGCGGGCCAAGACCCGTGAGCACGCGCGTGTCGGAGCGAAGCGGCGCGTGCGCAGGTGAGATCCGTCACGCGCGGGCGTACGATTCGAGTCGGTGGGCCGTGCGTCGCGCGGCGCGGAGGTCGGGGTCGGATGCTGTCATCTCGAGCGACAGGCGCGCCGATCTGGATCGTGGGAGTGCTCGCGCTCTGCATGTCGTGCGCGCTGCCTGCTGGCTCGCGGACTCACGGCCGCGAGGAGTCGCGGGTCGCGCGCGAGACCGCGACGCTGCCCGACGGCACACCGCTCGAGGGCAGCATCGTCGAGCAGGGCGCGGCGCACGCGCCCGATCTGCGCGCGCAGATCCCGTGGCCGAACGTGGCGTCGCTGTGGGGCTGGGGCGCGCTGCGCATCGTGGGTCGGCCGCGCGACGACGAGATGCACGTGCACGCGATCGTCGATGCGCCGGCGCGCGCGCGGCGATGGGGCGCGATGTGCGACGTGCGGATGGAGATCGACGGCGAGCGCGTCGCGCTGCGCGCGAGCTACATCGGGCGACCGCTGACGCGCGGGGTCTACGACGCAGTGCGTCTCGATCTCTCGATCGAGACGCTGCGTGCGATCGCGCGCGCCGCGCGGGTGGAGGGCGAGGTGTGCGGCGATCGGTTCGAGATCGGCGCCGAGCAGCGCGCGACGGTCGCGCGGTTCGTGGAGCGCTTCGACGATCTCGCGGTGCCGAGCGAGCCGCTGCGGGGCGCGCCTCCGTCGAACGGGCCCGACCTGTTCCTGCCGGGCTGGGACGACGAGATCTGGCCGACGCCCGCCTAACGAGACAGCGCGGGGATCGAGAAGGGCGGCCAGCGATCGGCCCACGGTCGCGCGTGCTCGAGCTGGTACGCGAGGCGGAGCAGCAGCGCATCGGCGCCCGCGGCCGCCGCGAAGTGCATCCCGATCGGCAGACCGCGCTCCGAGACGTGCAGCGGCACCGACATCGCGGGGCAGCCCGCGACGTTCTGGACCGGCGTGTAGCCGACCGCGCGCGCCGTGCGGCGGATCAGCGCTTCACGCCCGAGCACCGGCGACAGGTGGCCCAGCGACCAGATCTCGGTCGCGAGCGTCGGTGTGAGCACGACGTCGTGCTCGCGCGTCGCGTCGCGATACGCGCGCGCGGCCTCGGCGAACGCCGCGCGGGCGATCGGGAGCGCGTCGTCGCCGCGCGCCTGGAACGCTTCGATCAGCGACCACGTGAAGGGCTCGAGCTCGTGCTCCTGCACCGGGGTGCGGCGCGCGCGATCGACGACGTCCACCACGCTCGCGACCGCGGCGCCCGCGACGACGAAGAGCGCATCCGCGAGCTCCGGGCCGGAGATCGGCGGCGGCGCGATCATGTCGACGTGATGCCCGAGCTCGACGAGCAGCGCGATCGCCTCGTCGTGGGCGCGACGCACCGCGGGCTCGACGTCGTCGCCGAGGAGCGTGCGCGTCCACGTCGCGATGCGCAGCGGGCGATCGAGGGGATCGCGCACGAACCCCACGGGATCGCGGGCGCTGCGATCCTCGGTGATCGAGAGGAAGAGCGCGCTGTCGCGCACCGAGCGCGTGAAGCAGTGGTCGCTCGTGATGTCGAGGAAGTCGCTGGTGCCGAAGCTCGCGGGGACCGTGCGCCCACGGCTCGGCTTGAAGCCGAAGACGCCGCACGCCGATGCGGGCACGCGGATCGAGCCGCCGCCATCGTTCGCGTGCGCGATCGGGACGAGGCCCGCAGCGACTGCGGCCGCGCTCCCGCCCGACGAGCCGCCGCACGAGCGCGAGAGATCCCACGGGTTGTGGGTCGCGCCCTCGAGCAACGTCTCGGTGCTGTGGAGGAGCCCGAATTCCGCGGTCGCGCTCTTGCCCACGCAGACGAGCCCCGCTGCGGCGAGGCGCTTGCCGTACTGCGTCTGCTGTCGCGCCACGTTCGCGCGGAACACGCGCGAGCCCATCGACCAGCGCACGTCGGGCCACGGCGTGGAGTCCTTCACGAGGAAGGGCACACCGCGCAGCGGGCCCTCGACGATCGCGCGCGGACGCTCGCGGTTCACGGTGACGACGGAGCGCAGCAGCGGATCGAGCGTGTCGATGCGCGCGAGCGCCGCCTCGCGCAGCTCGTCGGCGGTGATCTCTCCGCGCGCGCACAGCTCGGCCTGGGCGATGGCGTCGAGGCGGCTCAGCGACGTGGCGTCGTTCACGCGCGCATCTTGCGGGGTCGCATCGACGCGCGCGACCTCCGCGCTAGATGATCGCGGCCGTGCGTCTTCCGATCGTCGTCCTCGCCCTCATCTCGTCCGCGCTCCTCACCGCATGCGCGCGTGAGCTCGACGACACGACCCCCGAGGGCGCGGCTGCGCTCTTCGTCGATGCGCTCGAGCGAGGGCGCGACGATCGCAACGCGCTGCGCGAGGCCTACGAGCTGATCGACGAGGAGTCGCAGCGCCGTCTCTACGAGCGCGCGCGCAGCGCGACCGCGCTCGGGGCGCGCGAGTACGAGCCGTGGGAGATGCTCGTCGAGGGGCGCTCGCGCCTGCGCTTCACGCCTCGCCGCGGCAGCGGATTCCGCGCGCGAGACGAGGGCGAAGGGCGCGCGGTCGTGACCGTGAGCGGCGAAGAAGCGTCGCAGCGCGCCGAGCTCCCGATGCAGCTCGAGGACGACGGGTGGCGCGTCGTCCTCGATGTGCCCGAGCTGCGCAGCACGCCGGAGTGATGTTCAGTCGCTCGCGCGGCCCGGCTCTTCGGGTCGCACGTTGCCGAAGCGCAGCTCGTCGTGCGTCGCGAGCATCGTGAGCGCGGCCACCATCACGCCCACGCTCACCGCGATCACGCCGAGCGCGCGCGTCTTCTTCAGCTGCCACCACATCACGAGCCCGGTCAGCGCCCAGATCACGAGCGTGAGCCCGGTGAGATCCGCGAAGAGCGCCCAGAACGTCGTGGGCCCGAGCGAGGGCGGGTAGTGATGCGTCTTGTGCATCGCGCCGAGCAGATCGTGGAGGCTGAGCTCGGGCGAGCGCTCGGTGAGGCGACCGTCGACGCGGCCGTCGCGCAGATCGTAGGTGACGTTCCAGCGACGGCCCTGGTCGTCGATCGTGCGGAACCGAATGCTCGGCGCGATGCGCGCGCGCAGCGGTCCGTGGGCATCGTCGACGCCGAGCGTCGGCAGCAACTCCGCGATGCGCGTCTCGACGTCCGCGACGCGATGCGCGGGCAGCTCGATCGTGCCCGCGAAGGGCGGCGGCTCCGCGGTGTGATCGGGGCGCGTCAGGAGCAGACCGCGACCCGCCGCGGGATCGACGAGCACGAGGTGCTTCACGCCGGGCCCGCTCGCGCCGAACGCGAGCGATCCGTGGAAGCGGCTCTCGTACTCGTTGTCGAGGCGCACCGAGTGCCCCTGCGCGCGCAGCGCGGCGACGACTTCCTCCGCGAGCGCGCGCGGCACCATCGGCGTGATGCCTGCGTGCTCCTGCAGGTGTGCCGCGGAGATCGGGCGCGCCCGCACGGCCTCACCGACGCCGGGATGATTGAAGAGCATCCCGCTCACCCCGAAGAAGATCACCCACGGGAAGAGCACGAGGCCCAGGTACATGTGGATCTTGCGGATCCACCGCATCGCACGGGTGCGCGCACCGGGCGTCTCCGGAGCGCGCGGCGTGTCCGCGAGGCGCGCCTTCAGCGCAGTGAGGATCGGAGCCGACATGCTCGTCTCTCAGCGCACTCGGACGAGCGAGAACGTGAGGCCGGGCACCGTCACCGTCGCGTCGGACGGAGTGCCGCTCGACGCGTCGCGCAGCACCGTCTGCGAGCGATCGGCCGCGAACTCGGGGATCACGGCGTGGTCGCCGACGTTGAGCAGGAACTCGCTCCCGTTGCTGGTGCCGATCTCCTGCGCCGACGCGCTCGGGGTCGCGCCGAGCGTGATGCGCCACCACTGCCACGCACGCGTGCTCGCGAGCACGCGCGGGTTGGTCTCGGGCGTCACGGTGACCGCGGCCTCGTCGAGCACGCGGATCCACGTGGTCGCGCCATCGCTCTGCACCAGCGAGCCCGCGGTCGCGCCGCCGACGAGCGTCGAGAGCTCGACGTGGAACGAGGTGTCGAACGCCGTCCACGCCTCGTCGAGCCGCAGCAGGCAGGGCGCGGGCGCGTTCGCCGCGACCACGCGGTGCACCGCCGAGCCGTACGCCTCCGTCGCGAGGTAGAGCCGGCCGTCCTCGCCCTCTGCCGCGGTGCGCACGTAGCCGCAGCGCTCGTCGCGCGCGACGGTGAACGAGTCGTCGCGCGTGTCGACGACCAGCACGCCCGCGACGCTGATGATCCGCGCGTCGACGTCGCTGCGCCAACCGAGCGGGAACACGATGTGATCACCGTGGCGCACCGCGTTCGTCGAGAAGGTGAGGAGCGCGCGCTCGATCACGAGCTCCGAGAGATCGACGGTGCGCTCGACCGTCATCTCGCTCGGGTTCCACACGATCATCTGTGCCGCGCGACCGTCGAAGTAATACGCCTTCGTCTCCGACACGAACTGCAGCTGATCCTGGTACTCGCCGATCGACGTGACGCCCGCGCCTGCGAAGCTGACGGTGTCCCCCTCGACGAGCGTGCCGTCGTTCGAGAGGTCGTATCGCGTGATCGTCGGGCCCTCGGTTCCTCCGACGTAGAGCGCGCCGCCGCCGCTCGGTCCGGCGCCGATCGCGCGCCCCGGGATCTCGGTCGCCTCGTCGAGCGAGAGTGTCGTCGTCTGCGTGAGATCGTCGGTGAGCACGACGTAGCTCGTCTGGCCCGCGGCCTCGAAGACCTGGGTGATCACCGCGTAGACGGGATCGGCCGGGACGCTTCCGTCCTGCGTGTCGGGCGGGCCTCCGTCGACGCCGGGATCGCCGCCGTCGGTCGGTGTCACGCCGCCGTCGTCGTCACCGCACGCCGCGCTCAGCGCCGCGAGCAGCGTCACGCACACAATCGTCCATCGATATCGTTCGTTCATCGCCGTCTCCACACTCGTGCGCCCTATCGCTCTGCTTCAGAGACCGAAGCGCACTTCGATCAGTCGGTGTCGTGACGAGAAACCGGCACGGAATCCCGTCCGGATCGACGCCTCGTTGGATCTCGCGCAGCCGCAGATCGGCTCGAGACCTCGTGCGCGGCAGTCCTGCGCCATGTCGCGGAGGAGCTGCACCGCATATCCCTTGCTCCGGAACGGCACATCGACGGCGATTCCGATCTCGACCTGAGGCCGATACGGGATCACCGGGCGCACGATCCCGAATCCGATCAACAAGCCGTCGTGCTCGAAGAGCTGCAGCTGCTGCAGCTCGATCACCCGCCGCAGTCGCTCGGGGTGCGTGAAGACGTCCTGCTCGATCGCGCGGATGCGCGGCAGATCGTCCATGCACGCCGGACGCTGGGTGTAGGGGACTCGCTCGCCGTCCGGCACGTCGGAGGCCTCGAACTCGCGGACGAGCACCCCCAGCACGCGCACCTCGCGCGCGAGGTCGAGCGCGGGCGCGAGCAGCACGTGATCGAACGTCTTCACGAGCGCCGCGCGGATGCCGTGCTCCGCCACGATGCGCGGCAGGAGGAAGATGGCGAGTCGCGACGTCTCGGCCGTGAGATGCAGCTCGAGCAGCGTGTCGTCGTCGTCGACCACGAAGTATCCGCACAGGGCGCCGCCGACGCGGATGGCGTGACAGCGCCCTGCGGATACACGCGCTTCGAGGAGCGCGTCCTGCGCCTCCGGGAGCTCGTCGAGATATTCCTCTCGGAGCCTGGAGACCTCCGCGAGACTCTCGCACTCGTAGAACGTGGCTCGAATGTCCAACGTACTTCTCTTTCTGGAATGCCGATTGCCACGCTCGCGTGCGAGCGCCCGGCTCACTCCGCCGTCGACTCGAAGAACACCTGCAGTCCTCGGAATCCGGTCCCGGTCGCAGGGTTGTAGTTGTTACGGCACATGCCGCCCGACGGATTGACGCACTGGCCGTACCACTCGCCGGTCACGCGATCTCCGCTCGTGATCTCCGCGGTCGTCGCCTCGTCGACGTAACACTGCCAGTCGGTCAGGCCGTTGAACGCGAGGTGCGGGCGGCCGTCGACGTACGACGAACGACCGGCGATCACGACGTCGGAGAACCTCGACCCGAACGAGCACAGCGCCATGAACGCGCACTGGTGCTGCACGGCGATGCGACAATCGATGGCCGCGCCGCATCCGCGCGAGGTGAACTCCGCGTCGTTCACGGCCCCCGGGCACGTCTCGCCACCCGGCACGGGATCGAGGCTGCGCAGCATGCACGCCGCCTCGCCGGGCACCGTGCACTGGCCCGCGAGATCGCCCTCGGCGTCGAAGCCGATCTCGCAGGGCGTGCCGGTCAGCAGGCGCCAGCGCACCGTGTCGTCGCCCGGCGCGATTCGCCCACTGAAGGTCAGCAGCGGATTGTTCCCGCAGTTGACCTCCCAGATGCAGTTGTTCTGTCGGAACGCGCAGACCGGCTGTCCGATCCCCGGCTCGCCTCCGGCTCCGTTGCGGAGCTCCTCGCACGAGTCGAGCGCGAAGACGGTCTCGCTCGTGGGCGCGACGAGACCACACGTCGCAGGCGCGGTCGGCGACGTTCCGGAGACCGCGCACACGCTGGTGTCGGCGCCGCCTCGGCCCGCGCGTCCGGCTCCGCAGGTGCCCGCCAGCGTCGTGCCGTCGAGCGTCGCAGTGCAGCTGTGCGCGACGATGTCGCCGGCCACGAATGCGGGGCTGCCACCGCCCGACGGAGTCTGTGCGTCGGCGAGCGCCTCGAGCCGCTGCGTGAAGCTGATGCCCGTGCGGCTCACGGTGCCGGTGACGACGAGATCGTCCGCGCACTCCGCCTGGAACGCGCAGCCGTCCTGGATCACGCGGCAGGTGCCCGCGGCGATCGTCGCGCCGCCACGCGCGTCACCCTCGACGCACAGCGTGACCGCGTCGAGCTGCGCCGGGAGCTCCAAGCACGTGACGCTCGGCAGGATCTCGCGATCCGAGAGCAGATTGCAGGTCTCCTCGCGCGCGGGCGTCTCCCCGACTGCGCTCGTATTGCGCGTGCACGTTGCGGTGACCTGGCCGAGCACGAATCGGCCGCTGCACGTGAGCGTCGCAGTCGCGCCTTCGGGCGTGGTCCACGGGTCCGCCGCGAGCGTGACATTGCCACTCTCCGTGACGGTGCCAGTCAGGATGCGTCCGCTGCAGTTCGCCTCGAGCTCGTCGCCGTCCTGGCCGAGCGAGCAGAGCGGTCCGATCGCGAGCGTTTGACAGCCACTCACCGAGAGCACGGTGGGCAGGGTGGGATAGGGCGATCCGCCGTCCACTTCGACGGTTCCGGCGTCGGTCGAGCCCGCGTCGGTCGAGCCCGCGTCGCTCGCGCCGGCGTCCTCCTCGGTGGGCGCTCCGCTGTCCTGGCCTGTGCGCGGGCCGGAATCGACGAGGTCGACGCCGCTGTCGGTGTCGTCCGCGCTGGAGTCGTCACCACACCCCGCTGCCAGGGCGAGCGCCGCGAGCAGGATCGTCGCGCGAGGGAACCACGATGTCTTGTCGTTCGTCTTCATTCACCATCTCCATCCGAGCCAGAATCGGAGTCGGGCAGCGCTCCGAGCGCGCCAGTCGCCTGCGCCTGTCGGCAGTATTCCGAGAGCAGCAGTCCATCGACGGGACGGGTGTCCAGGTCGGGCACGCGCTCCAGCACGCGAGCGCAGGAGTACGCGGCCGGCCCACTCGAGACGTCGTGGGTGCCAGTCGCGCGCAGCTCGAAGAACGCGAGGGTGGAGCGATCTTCGTCGTCGCCGTGCGCGCGGACGCGGGCCATCCAGTCGGACACCGAGACGGGCGCGAGCGGATGTCCGAGCTGCGTCAGTGCCTCGCGCACACGGTCGAGCGCGACGGTCCCGGTGTGGACCAGGTGGTACGCGCCCGCGGGCGTCGAGGCGGCACCGGTGAGCGCCAGACGGACCATCGCCGTCGCAGCGTCGTCCGCGGGAATCCACGGCTCTTCGACCGGGAGATCGGGCCACGCGCCCACCCGCGTCGCAGCGCGCGCGATGCGCCAGACGAGATCTCCTCGATTCACGGTGGGACGCCGCCGCGCGCCCGACACCCGACCGAGGCGATGCACCGCGACGCGAAGACCGCGCTCGCCCGCCTCTGCGCAGAGCGCCTCACCCTGCCACTTCGAGCGTTGGTATCCGTCGACCAATCCGTCGTGCGGCGGGTGGATCCGCTCGTCCGCAGCGCCGCGCGGCACCGTCGCGATCGACGAGACGTAGTGGAACGACGCGCCCCACCGCATCGCGAGCCCGAGCAGCGCGCGCGTCGCGACGACGTTCACCGCTGCGAGGCTCTCGTAGTCGCGCGCGAGGCTGACCTGCGCGGCACAGTGGAACACCGTCGCGCACGACGCGATTCGCTCGTCGAGCGCGCCGACCGCCGCGAGATCGAGCGGCACCACCTCGATGCGATGCGCTGCGTCCCCGAGATCGACCCCGAGCGCCGTCGCGCGCGCGAAGAGACGTGCCCGCGCAGCGTCGTGATCGCTCGCCCGGACGGTGCACACGATCGTGTCGCCCGAGCGCTCGAGCCAGCTCGCGAGCAGGTGCACGCCGACGAACCCGGTCGCGCCGGTGAGCAGCACGCGCCCGCGGCCCGACGTGGCGCGTGCGGGCGTCCACGAGGGGGGCAGCGACACCGACTCCGGATCGAACGCAGCGGGCGACGTCGAGCCTCCGGGCGACGCGAGCAGCGCTGCTTGGGCGCGCGGAGTCGGGTGACGAAAGATCTCCGCGACACGGATCTCGGCGCCCGCGAGGCTCAGCCGGTTCGCGAGCTGGATCACGTGGAGGCTGTGCCCGCCGAGCGCGAAGAAGTCGTCGTCGAGCTCGACGCGCGCGACGCCCAGCACCCCGCGCCACGCCTCGATCACCCGCGCTTCGATGGGCGAGACGTCGGGCGCGAGGTCCGGCGCGTCCTCGCACGGAGCGCGGCGCACCTCGGCGCGATCGATCTTCCCGTGCGCCGTGCGCGGCAGCCGCGGCACCAGCTCGATCACCGACGGGATCATCGGTGCGGGCAGCCACTCGCTCGCGAAGCGCCGCAGCGTGCTCGCGTCGATCGCGTCCGCCTCGACGCGTGCGAGGAGCCGCTTCGTTCCGTCGTCGCGTGCATCGCCCCACACCACCGCGGCGCGGACCCGCGGATGCCGGCACAGCGCGGCCTCGACCTCCGCCGGACAGATGCGATGACCGCTGATCTTGAGCTCGTCGTCGACACGCCCGCGGTGCACGAGCTGCCCATCGCCGCGCCACGCCGCGCGATCGCCGGTGCGGTACGCGCGGCCGCGTCCTTCGAGCGTCACGAAGCGCTCGCGCGTGAGCTCGTCGCGCCCGAGGTATCCCGTCGCGAGCGTCGGTCCGAGCAGCCAGAGCTCGCCGACCACGTCCGGTGCGTCGACGACCGCGCCGCGCTCGTCGACGATCACCGCCTCGACGCCCGAGAGCGGGGTGCCGATCGGCGCCTCGTCGATGGTCGTCCCGTCGAGCTCGGCACAGGTCGCGACCACGGTCGCCTCGCTCGGCCCGTAGGTGTTGAGCAGCCGCGCCTCGCGCGCGCCCTCGCGCCACTGCTTCGCGCGCTCGGGCGACGCGGCCTCGCCGCCGATGATCACGAGCCGCACGCACGAGGGCAGCGTCAGCCCACGCCGCGCGACCGCGAGCGCGAGCTCGTGCCAGAACGCGGTGGGGAGATCGAGCACCGTGATCGCCGCGCGCGCACACGCCGCGAAGAACACCTCGGGCGACTCGATCGCCGCGTCGTCGCGCAGCACCAGCGCCGCGCCCGCGGAGAGCGTCACGAAGATCTCCTCGACGCTCGCGTCGAAGGTCCAGGGCGCGAACTGCATCACGCGATCGCGCGCGGTCACGCCGTAGCGCGACGACGCGGCGCCCACGAAGCACGCGAGCGCGCGCGACGAGATCGCGACGCCCTTCGGCTCGCCGGTGCTGCCCGACGTGAAGACCACGTACGCGAGGTGCGCATCATCGCGAGCGATCGGCGGCGCGGGGTCACCGGGCGCAGCCCACGCATCGAGCGCGTCGGGCGGCAGCGAGTCGCGCGTCACCACCACGCGTGGCCTCGCAGCGTCGAGCACCCGCGCGCGACGCGCGCTCGGCTGGGCGGGATCGAGCGCGACGTATCCCGCGCCCGCGTAGAGCGCGCCGAGGATGACGACGATGCCGAGCGCGCTCCGGGGCAGCTCGATCGCGACGAGCGAGCCCGGCTCGCAGCCCGCCTCGCGCAGCCACTCTGCGCAGCGCCGCGCGGCGCGATCGAGCTCCGCGTACGTCCACGCGCGCTCGCCGTCGACCAGCGCGATCGCGCTCGGGGTCGACCGCGCGTGTGTGCCGATCGCCTCGACCGGATCGATCGGTCCGACACGATCGACGACCGCGTGGGCCTGCCCGCGGATCGCTCGATCAGGCGCTGCGAGCCACGCGTCGACGTCGTCTTCCAGCGTGCGCGCCATCGCCGCGAGCTCGCGCTCGTCGAAGCGCTCGGCGTGTCCGTCGAGCGTCAGCTCGAGCCCGTCGCCGTGCGGCGCGAACGTGATCGCGAGCTCCTCGACCGGCCCCGCCGAGACGCGCAGCACGCGCGCGCTGCACTCGCCGAAGCGCGCCGGCAGCGTGAACGGCATGACGTTCACCACCGGACCGAAGAGCCGCCCGCCGAGCGCGCCACGATCGACGCGCAGCGCTTCGTAGCGGTAGCGCTGGTGCCGTCGCTGCCGCGCGATCGACGTGCGGATCGTCCGCGCGAGCTCGCCGAGGCTCGACGCCGCGTCGAGATCGATCGGCAGCGCGGCGAGGTTCATCGCCATGCACGGCGTGCGCAGCGAGCGCGTGCCGAGCCGGAGCATCACCGGCATGCCGAGGAGGAACGAGCGGGTCGACGTCCTCGCGCCGACGTTCGCTGCGATCACCGCGAGCAGCGCCTCGACCCACGACACGTCCGCGCGCGCGGCCTCGTCGCGCACGCGCTGCGCGCGCTCGGTGGACCAGCGATGCCACGTGCGAACGCCGTGGCTCGGCATCGCCGGTGCGCCGAAGCTCACGCCGCGACGCGCGCCGAGCTCCTCGCGCCAGAACGCGCGATCGATCTCGCGCTGCGACGAGCGCTGGTACGCGTCGTCGTCGTCGAGGACGGGATCGAACGCGGTGAGCGCGCCGCTCTTCGCGAGGCGGCCGTCGCGCTGGAGCGACGTGTAGTGCTCGGCGACGCGCGCTGCGACGAGGTGGAAGCCGTAGCCGTCGAGCGCGATGTGGTGCGCGACGTGGAGCCAGGCGTAGCGGCCCGGTTCGAATGTCACCAACTGGTGTCGGAACAGGAGTCCACGCTCGAGGTCGAGCGGGCGGCGGACCTCGCGCTGGGCGTGGCCGAGGAGGTCGCCCTCTGCGCTGAGTGACGCCCGCTCCAGGTCGAGGCCGCGGTAGGGGCGGCTGACTCGTCTTGGCTCACCGCGCGACTCGTCGAACCCGACGTGGAGCGCGGTCGCCTCGCCGAGTGTCGCGTCGAGCGCGCGCTCGAACGTCGCAACATCGAGTGATCCTTCGAGGATCACGCACTCGGCGGCGTGGAGCACCGAGGGGTCGCGGGACCGCTGGTGGCCCAACCAAATGCCGAGCTGTGCCTCGGAGAGTCGCTCGCCGCCGGTGCCCGACATCGAGGCGTGGCCTACTCTGACTGAGAATGACTGTCAATCGCGATGAGAATAATTGTGAGAGTCATTCTCAAAGTTCTTGAAAATCATTCTCATTCGTGGTTAGGTGCCGCTCACGATGCCCGACAGCCTCCCCCGACCGCACCCGAGCCCGTGGTCTCTCGAGCGCTCGCGCGCCCTGCTCGACGAGGCCCGCGCGCTCGTTCCAGGGCTGACGCTCTCGATGATGAAGCGGCCCGAGCACTTCGCGCCGGGCAGCTTTCCGACGTACCTCGCGCGCGGTCGCGGCGCGCTCGTCGAGGACGTCGACGGCAACGAGTACGTCGACTTCGTGTGTGGCCTCGGCGCGACCTCGCTCGGCCACGCGCACCCCGCGCTGCTCGAGGCCGCGCGCGAGGCGCTCGAGCACGGCTTCGTGCACTCGCTGCCGACCGAGCTCGAGGTGCGCGCAGCGAGAGCGCTCGTCGGCGTGGTGCGTGGCGCAGAGATGGCGCGCTTCTTCAAGACCGGCGCCGACGCAACGTCTGCGGCGATCCGACTCGCGCGCGCGATCACCGGCAAGGAGCGCGTGATCACCGTCGGATACAACGGCTGGCACGACCACTTCATGTTCGACACGCCGGGCGTGCCGGGCGCGCTCGCCACGCTGACGACGCGCATGCCGCTCTTCGCGGCGAGCGACGAGCCGCGTCTCCTCGAGACGATCCGCTGCGGCGCGAGCGAGCTCGCGGCGGTGTTGGTCTCGCTGCCCTACAACCGCTGCGTCTCGCGCGAGCTCCTGCTCGCGCTGCGCGACGTGTGCACCAGCTCGGGCGTGCTGCTCGTCTTCGACGAGATCGTCACCGGCTTCCGCGTCGCGCTCGGCGGTGCGCAGGAGCTCTTCGACGTGCGGCCCGATCTCTCGTGCTTCTCGAAGGCGATGGCGGGTGGGATGCCGATCTCCGCGGTGGTCGGTCCGCGCGCGCACCTCGAGACGATGGAGCGCCTCCAGGTCTCGACGACGTTCGGCGGTGAGCTCGTCTCGCTCGCGGTCTGTCTGCGCACGATCGAGATCTGTCGCGACACCGGCTACGTCGCGCACGTCGCGTCGCTCGGACGCGCGCTGCGCGAAGGGGTCAACCGCGTCGCGGAGGACCTCGGCGCGCCGCTGCGCGTGCTGGGCTACGACGCGATCCCGTTCTTCTCGTTCGCGCCCGATCCGCAGCGCCACGTCGTGCTGATGCGCGACTTCCAAGGTCACATGGCGAAGCGCGGCGTGCTGCTCCGGCGCGACGTGAACTTCGTCTCCGCGGCGCACACGCGCGTGCAGGTCGAGCACGCGATCGCGGCGGCGCGCGAGAGCTTGTCCGAGATGCGCGCGGCCGGCGCGTTCGCGGCCTGAGAGGAGCTCGATCGATGGGTCACGATCCCTCGCTCTTCGAGCTGGTGCGGCACCCGATCGCGGTGCGGACGCTGGAGGTGAAGCGCGTGGTCGCGCTCACGCCGCGCATGGCGCGCATCACGCTCGGTGGTCCCGAGCTCGCGGGCTTTCGCTCGCTGGCGCCCGAGGATCACGTGAAGATCTTCTTCCCGCGGCCGGGCGAGCGCGAGCCGATCCTCCCGGTGATCGGTCCCTCGGGGCTGCCTGCGACGACTGCGGGACCGAAGCCGATCGGGCGCGACTACACGCCGCGCCGATACGACGCGGAGCGCGGCGAGCTCGACGTCGACTTCTTCCTGCACGGCCACGGGATCGCGTCGACGTGGGCCGCGCAGGCGGCGCCTGGGCAAGTCGTCGGTGTCGCGGGGCCGCGTGGCTCGTACGTGCTCAGGCGCGATGTCGCGTGGCAGCTCTTCGTCGGCGACGAGACCGCGCAGCCCGAGATCGCGCGGCGCATCGAGGAGCTCCCGGCGAGCGTCGCGGTGCGCGTGGTGCTCGTCGTCGACGGGCCCGAGGAAGAGCAGCCGTGGCCCGCGTCGGGAGCGATCGAGACGCGCTGGGTGCATCGGCGCGCGGGGGACGTGCTCCTGGATGCGGTGCGCGCGCTCGTGCTGCCCGAGGGCGAAGGGTTCGTGTGGCTCGCGGGCGAGGCGTCGCAGGTGCGCGCGGTGTATCGACACCTGCTCGTCGATCGCGGTCTTCCGGCGTCGCGCGTGCACGCGTCGGGGCACTGGAAGCGCGGCGTCGTCGCGCACGATCATCACGAGCCGATCGCGGTGGACGAGCGATGAGCGCGCTGCTCGAGGGCTGCGTGCCGTGGCCCGACGACGTCGCCGAGCGCTATCGCCGCGTAGGGCATTGGCGTGGCGAGCCGCTCGATCGGATCGTGCGCGCGGGCGCGACACGTCACGGCGATCGCGTCGCGGTCGTGTGCGGCGAGCGGCGCGTCACGTACGCCGAGCTCGACGCGCGCATCGATCGCATGGCGTCGTCGCTCTTCGCGCTCGGGCTGCGACCGCTCGATCGCGTCGTCGTGCAGCTGCCGAACGTGCTCGAGCTCGTCGAGACGCTCTTCGCGCTGTGGAGGCTCGGTGCGATCCCGGTGATGGCCCTGCCGGGGCATCGTCGCGCGGAGATCGCGCACTTCTGCGAGCACACGCGCGCGGTCGCGTACGTCTGCGCGGACGTGGTCGCGGGGTTCGATCACCGGCAGCTCGCGCGCGAGGTGAAGGGACGCGCGGGCAGCACGTTGCGACACCTGATCGTGGTCGGCAACGCGCAGGAGCTCGTGCCGTATGCGTCGCTCGACGCGGCGCCGCGCGCGCTTCCCGACGTCGACGCGCGCCAGGTCGCGCTGCTCCAGCTCTCGGGCGGCAGCACCGGCACGCCGAAGCTGATTCCGCGCACCCACGACGACTACCTCTACAGCGTGCGCGCGAGCGTGCCGATCTGCGGGCTCGACGCGCAGAGCGTGTACCTCGTGGCGCTGCCCGGCGCGCACAACTTCCCGCTGAGCTCGGCGGGGATCCTCGGTGCGCTCGCGGCGGGCGCGCGTGTGGTGATGAGCCGCGAGCCGCACCCCGACGCCGTGTTCCCGCTGATCCAGCGCGAGGGCGTGACGATCACCGCGCTCGTGCCGCCGCTCGCGCGCGTGTGGCTCGCCGCGATGCGCACCCGCGGGCTGCGCTTTCCCTCGCTCGAGGTGCTGCAGGTCGGTGGCGCGAAGCTCGGCGCGGAGCTCGCGCGCGATCTGATCGAGGGCTTCGGGTGCCTGCTCCAGCAGGTGTTCGGGATGGCCGAAGGTCTCGTCTGCTACACGCGCCTCGACGATCCGCTCGAGCGCGTGATCGCGACGCAGGGCCGGCCGATCTCGGAGGACGACGAGGTCCGCATCGTCGACGATGACGATCGCGACGTGCGCGACGGCGCGGTGGGTCACCTGCTCGCGCGCGGTCCCTACACGATCCGCGGCTACTATCGCGTGCCCGAGCACGACGCGATCGCGTTCACCCGCGACGGGTTCTATCGCACGGGTGATCGGGTGCGGCGCACGCCCGATGGATCGCTCGTCGTCGAAGGGCGCGCGAAGGAGCAGATCAATCGCGGCGGCGAGAAGATCGCGCCCGCGGAGCTCGAGCAACACCTCGCCGCGCATCCCGACGTGCGGGAGGCGGCGGTGCTCGGCCTGCCCGACGCGATCGTGGGCGAGCGCATCTGCGCGGTCGTCGTCAGCGATCGCGCGATCACGCGGGCTGCGCTGATGGCGCACCTGCGCGAGCGCGGGGTCGCGGTGTTCAAGCTTCCCGATCGCGTCGAGCTCGTGAGCGACGCGCTGCCCCGCACCAGCGTGGGCAAGATCGACAAGAACGCGCTCTCGCAGCGCCTCGCGCGAGGAGCTGCGTCGTGAGCGCGCTGCCGACGACGTACGCCGCGCTCGCTGCGGAGATCGCCGCGCTGATCGAGATCGACGCGACTTCGCTCGCGCCGGACGACTCGCTGCTCGACTGGGGGCTCGACTCGATCCGACTGATGAGCCTGGTCGAGCGGCTTCGCGAGGGCGGCGTCGAGGTGACGTTCGCCGATCTCGCAGAGGAACCGACGCTGCGCGGGCTCGCGCGGCACGTGGGGGTGGAGCCGTGATGCGCACCGACGTTCCTGCGTTCTTCCTCGCCGGGCCCACCCGCACCGTGGTGGGAGAGGGCGAGCGCGAGTCGTTCCAAGGCACGCTGCGATCGCCCGAGCGATGGCTCGCGGAGATCGATCGCGCGCTCGCGGCCTCCGACGATCCACGTGGCTCGTTCGTCGTCGGCGCGCTGCCGTTCGGCGAGGACGCGCCGGTGCGCCTCTTCCGCCCCGTGCACGGAGCGGTATCGGACGCGTGGGGCGCGACGAGCGAGCCGGCACGCGCGGTCGCACGCACGCCGATCGATCGCGTCGCGCACGACGAGAGCGGCGGGTTCGTCGACGCGGTCGCGCAGGCGGCGGGCGCGATCCGCCGCGGCGCGCTGAAGAAGGTCGTCCTCGCCCGCGCGAAGGAGCTCACGGTCGACGAGCGGCCCGACGTGCGCGCTCTCCTCTCGGTGCTGCGCGCGCGCAACCCGCACGGCTTCACGTACTCGCTCGACGTCGCGCCCGGCGCGAGCGAGCCGACGCGCCTCGTCGGTGCGAGCCCCGAGCTGCTGCTCTCGCGCCGCGGCGCGACGGTGGTGAGCGTGCCGCTCGCGGGATCGATCCCGCGCAGCGCCGATCCGGTCGAGGATCGCGAGCGTGCTGCGCGCCTCTTGCGCTCTCCGAAGGATCGCCACGAGCACGAGATCGTCGTCGAGCACGTCGTCGCGAGCCTCGCGCCGCTGACGCGCACGCTGCGCTTCGAGCGCGAGCCGGTGGTGAGCGGGACGCCGACGATGTGGCACCTCTCGACGCGCATCGAAGGGACGCTCCGCGATCGCGATCTCTCCTCGCTGCGCCTCGCGGTGGCGCTGCACCCGACGCCCGCGGTGTGCGGGCTGCCGACGCGCGACGCGCGCGAGTGGATCGCGCGGCTCGAAGGGCTCGATCGCGGCTACTTCACCGGCGCGCTCGGCTACACGCGGGCGGGCGGCGACGGCGACTGGATCGTCGCGATCCGCTGCGCCGAGATCGCGGGCGCGCGCGTGCGGGTGTTCGCGGGCGCCGGGATCGTCGGCAGCTCCGACCCCGAGCTCGAGCTCGCGGAGACCAGCGCGAAGATGCGCACCGTCCTCGGTGCGCTCGTGCCTTCGCGCGATGTCGACCCTCCTCGCTCGCACGCCGAGCGAGCCGACGACGAGAGGTAGCGAACGACATGGCCCTTCCGACGATCGCCCCCTACGAACTGCCCACACCGCGCTCGTGGCCCGAGTGCCGCGCGCGCTGGACGCTCGAGCCCTCGCGCGCCGCGCTGCTCGTGCACGACATGCAGGCGTACTTCCTGCGGCCCTTCGATCCCAGCGCATCGCCGCTGCGGCCGGTGCTCGCGCACGTGCGCGCGCTGGTGCACGCGTGCACGCGCGCCGGTGTGCCGGTGCTCTTCTCGGTGCAGCCCGGCGAGCAGAGCCGCGACGAGCGCGGTCTGCTCTGGGATCTCTGGGGCCCGGGGATCGTCGAGCATCCCGGGCTCGCGAAGCTCGGCCTCGAGCTCGGCGAGATCGACGCCGACGCGCTGATCCCGAAGCGCCGCTACAGCGCGTTCTTCGAGACGCGCCTGCACGAGCGGCTGCGCACGCTCGGTCGCGACCAGCTGATGATCACGGGCATCTACGCGCACATCGGCTGCCTCACGACGGCGGTCGACGGATGCATGCGCGGGGTGCAGCCGTTCTTCCTCGCCGACGCGACCGCGGACTTCTCGCGCGAGGATCACGAGATCGCGCTGCGTCAGGTCGCGCGCACCGCGGGCGTGGTGCTGACGACGAGCGATGCGCTGCGCGCGCTCGAGCCCTCACGGGGAGAAGGATGATGCTGGAGCCGTGGCTCGAAGCGCATCCGCGGACCCGCGCGCACGCGCTGGTGCCGCCCGACGTGGCGAGCGTGCTGCTCGTCGGGTGTGGTGCGGGCGACGACGCGCTCGCGCTCGCCGAGCGCATCGTGGGCGCGCGCGTGACCGGGGTGGACACCTCGCTCGCGCGGATCGACGAGGCGCTCCGGCGTGCTCGTCACGTCGCGCTCGCGGTGCACTTCGCGGTCGCCGACGCCCGCGCGCTGCCCTTCGACGACGAGCGCTTCGACGTGGTGCTCGCCGACGGCGTGCTCGGTGAGGTCGACGATCGGCTGCGTGCCGCGCGCGAGCTCGCGCGGGTGACGCGCGCCGGCGGGCGGGTGCTGGTGCACGAGCGCGCCGACGTGATCTCACCGCGCGCGCCTTCGAGCGGCGACGACCACGTCGCGACGCTCCTGCTGCGCGCGGGGCTCGGCGCGGTGGAGATCGCCGACGAGTGGACGCACCACGACGGCGCGCGCGGCGTGACGCTGATCGGGCTCAAGCCGCGCGACGAGGTCGGCTGAGATGTCCGCGCACCTGCCGGCGATCACGCTGGTCACCGGCGCTGCGTCGGGCATCGGCGCGGCGATCGTGGGCGCGCTGGTGCGCGAGGGCGGGCGCGTCGTCGCGATCGATCGCGACGAGCGCGCGCTCGCCGCGCTCTCCGCGCAACGATCGATCTCGGTGTTCCCGGCCGACGTGCGCGACCCAGCCGCGCTCGTTGCGATCGTCGAGCAGGTCGAGCGCGAGCTCGGTGCGATCGACGGACTGGTGCACGCCGCGGGCGTTCTCCCGCTCGGTGCGATCTGCGATGCGCCGGAGAGCGCGCTGCGCGACGCGCTCGCGGTGAACGTCGAGGGGCTCTGGTCGATCGCGCGCGCGCTCGCGCCTCGCATGATCCGCCGCGCGCGCGGCGCGATCGTGACCATCTCGTCGAACGCGGGCGCGACGCCGCGCGTCGGCATGGGCGCGTACTGCGCGAGCAAGGCCGCGGCGACGATGCTCACGCGCTGCCTCGCGCTCGAGCTCGCGCCGCACGGCATCCGCTGCAACGTCGTGTCGCCGGGCTCGACCGACACCCCGATGCTGCGCCGCATGCTCGACGGCGCCTCGCCGAGCGAGCTCGTCCGCGGCCGTCCCGACGCGTTCAAGCTCGGCATCCCGCTGGGCCGCGTCGCGGCGCCCGAGGACGTCGCGCAGGTCGCGCTCTTCCTTCTCTCCGAGCGCGCGCGCCACGTGACGCTCCAGGACGTGCGGGTCGACGGTGGCGCGACGTTCTGAGATCGCGCTCCTCCTCGCACTGCTGCTCGTCGCTCGCAGCGCGCACGCCCAGGACGACGATCTCCTCGCCGACGACGTCGTGGTGCACGCGCCCACCGAAGCCGAGGAGCTCGCACGCTCGAGCGATGCAGTGCGGGTGATCGACACCGAGGAGGCGCGCGCCCGCAGCGCCGACGTCGCCGAGGTGCTCGCGCGCAGCGAGGGCCTCCACGTGCGGCGCACCGGAGGGCTCGGCGCGCCCGTCGATCTCTGCATCCACGGCGTGTGCGGCAGTGGCGTGCGCGTGTTCCTCGACGGCGTTCCGCTCGAGCTCTCGGGCGTCGGCGTCGGCGTGCAGGGCGTGCCGGTGAGCCTCGTCGAGCGCATCGAGGTCTACCGCGGGATGGTCCCGGTGCGCTTCGGCACCGATGCGCTCGGCGGTGCGATCAACGTCGTGCGCGCCGCCTCGTACTTCGCGCCGCACGTCGGCGGCTCGCTGCAGCTCGGCTCGTTCGGCACGTACCGTCTCACCTACGGCGCCGGATATCGCGACGACGCGACGGGGCTCTATGCCGGTGTGCAGGCCTACTACGATCGTGCGCGCAACGACGCGTGGATGGACGTGGAGCTCGAGGGCGCACGCGGCCGCCTCGTCGACGCGCGGATCCGCCGATTCCACAGCGCGTACGAGGCGTACGGCGTCGCGCTCGAGGGCGGCTTCGTGGGCGCGCCGTTCGCGGATCGCCTGCTGCTGCGCGCGTTCGTCGGCGAGCACGATCGCGACATCCAGCACGACGTGCTCGCGACCGCGCCGGTGGGCGATGCGACGACGGGCGAGGTCTCGATGGGCGCGCTGCTGCGCTACCAGCACGCGATCACGACCGAGCTCGAGATCGACGCGTACGTCGGCTACACGCGCCGCGCGATCGATCTCCACGACGTGTCGCTCGCCAACTACGACTGGCGCGGACGCATCCGCGCGCGGCCGCGCACCACGCCCGGCGAGCTCGGGAACCGCGCCTTCGATCAGACCATCTGGCAGGACGCGGTCCCGGCCCGCCTGAACCTGACGTGGCGTCCCGCGCCCGAGCACCGGCTCCTCCTCGACGTCACCCCCGAGCACGTCTCGCGCAGCGGCGTCGATCGCGAGCAGTCGAGCGTCGGCGGGCGCGATCCGCTGAGCGCCGAGCGCGAGCTCTTCACGCTGATCTCGGGGCTCGAGCACCAGATGACGCTGTTCGGCGGCGTGCTCGAGAACCAGCTCTTCGTGAAGGACTACGTCTTCCTCGCAGCCGCCGAGGAGATCCTCACCGACGCGTCGTACGTGCTGCGCCGTCGCGAGACCCACGAGATCGGCGTCGGCGAAGGCGTGCGCATCGCGCCGCTCGAGTGGCTCTTCGTGCGCGCGAGCTACGAGTACGCGACGCGCCTGCCCGAGCCCGACGAGATCTTCGGCGACGGAGTGCTGATCGTCGCGAACCTCGGGCTCGCGCCGGAGCGCAGCCACAACGCGACGCTCGAGGTCGTGATCGATCTCGAAGACACGCCGATCGGCGCGCTCCGCGCGAGCGCGGCGGGCCTCGTGCGCGCCAGAGAGAACATGATCGTCCTGCTCGGAGATCACCTCTCGTTCTCGCACCAGAACGTCTATCGCGCGCTCTCGCTCGGGGGCGAGGGGAGCGTCGCGTGGACGAGCCCCGAAGACTGGGTCTCGCTCTCGGCGAACCTCACGTACCTCGACGATCGCAACGTGAGCGACGAGGGCACGTTCGCGCCGACGCAGGGCGATCGCATCCCGTACCGCCCGTGGCTCTTCGCGAACTTCGGCGCGACGTTCCGCGCGCGCGGGCTCTTCGTGCGCGACGAGCTCGCGATCGAGTGGCGCGCCCGCTACGTGCACGAGCTCACGCGCGCCTGGGAGTCGAACGGCCGGCCGGACACGAAGGACGTGGTGCCCTCGCAGCTCGGTCACGACGTCGCGCTCACGTACACGCTGCTCGGCCCGCCGCGCGTCTCGACGAGCTTCGAGATCACGAACCTCACGGACGAGCGCCTCTACGACTACTTCCGCGTGCAGCGCCCGAGCCGCGCCGCGTTCCTCAAGCTCTCGATCGACTACTGATCGCTCGTAGGCGCTCGTGGATCGCACGCGCCTCGTGCCCGAGCAACGTGCCGATCGGCGCCGACACCGTGCCTTCGGGCGCGAGCACGTCGTCGCCGAGGAACACCGGATAGCGGAGCGCGATCACCGCGCCCGCCTGCTTCACGATCACGACGACCTCGATGCGCTGCCCCGGCGGAACCATCGATTCGTCGATCGTCCACCGCTCACCGAGCGAGATCGTGGTGCGCGCGTCGCCTTGCTGGAGGACGAGCGATTCGTCGTCGAGCACGACACGCCCGACGCGCTGCCAGTCGCGCAGCACGAAGAGCGGCGCGGTCACGAAGAGCGGCGTGAGCGTGATGAGCCCCACGACCATCCACAGCGCGTGGGCGCGTCCCCACTCGCCGAGGAGCATCACCAGCACGAAGAACCCGAAGATCAGCACGAGGCTGGCGATGCCCGCGATGGCTCCGGCGCGCAGCTGCGAGACGATCTCGATCTCGATCCGCGGCGCGCTCCGCAGCGCATCGAGCCGCGCCCGCGCGACGCTCCGCATCCGCCACGCCGCGATGCCCATCAGCGCGACGATGCCGAGCACCGCCACGACGATCACGAGCCCGGGATCCATTCGCGGATGGTACGGCGATCACGCGCTCGTCAGCACGATGCGCGACACCTCGGGCGGCGCGCCGACGCGCGCGGGCGGGCCCGCGGTGCCGAAGCCGCGGTTCACGTAGATCTGCGCGCCGTCGCGCACGTAGTGGCCCGCGATGTAGCCGTGGGGCAGCACGAGATCGGCGGGGCGCACGAGGAAGTTCACCTGCCCGCCGTGGGTGTGCCCGCTGAGCTGCAGGTCCACGTGAGGCGCGGCCTCGGGAAAGAACTCGGGGTTGTGACAGAGCAGGACGCGCGGCACGTCACGCTCCGCGCGCGCCAGCGTGGCCTGCAGATCCGCGCCGCGTCCGAAGCCGTTGCGCGGCGCCCACACGTCGTCGACGCCGAGCAGCGCGAAGCGCCCACCGCGGTCACCGATCGTCATCGCGTCGTTGCGCAGCACGCGCGTCCCGGCCGCGCGCAGCGCGCCGAGCACGTCGTCGATGCCCGCGTAGTAGTCGTGGTTGCCCGCGATCGCGACGACGCCGTCACGCGCGCCGAGCTCGCCGAGCCGTCGCGCGAAGCGACCGAGCAGCTCGGCGTAGCGCGGATCGTTGTCGACGAGGTCGCCCGTCATGACGACGAGATCGGGTCGCGCGCCGCGCACCAGATCGAGCGCCGCCGCGAGCTCGCGCTCGCCCACGAACGTGCCGACGTGCACGTCGCTGAGCTGCACGATGGTGTACCCGTCGAGCGTGCGCGGCAGACCGCGTAGCGGGATCGGCACCTGCTCGACGACGTAGTCGCGACGACCGAACGCGACGCCGTAGATCGCGGTGCTCGCGCCGACGCCGATCGCGCCGGCGACGTAGCTGCGCGCGAGCACCTCGCGACGCGTCATCGTGGGCTCGGCCGTCTCGGTGGGCGCGGTCTCGGCCGGCTTCGCCTGCTCGGGCTTCGCGCGCCATCGCATGATGCGTCGCGCGATCGCGCCGAGCAGATCGAAGGGTAGGAGGAGCCCCGCGGAGATCAGCACCGTGAGCCCGAGCGCGAACCCGATCTGGGCGACGGCGAGCTTCACCACGTCGGGCGACTCGAGCCCGGTCGCGCGCATCAGGAAGGGCGAGAGCACCACCGCGGTCAGCGCTCCCGCGATCAGACGCGCCGGCTTTTTCCCGAGCCGCGCGGCCCAGCTCGCGCGACGCGTCACGTACACGATGAGCAGCGTGAGCGTGACCGAGACGATCGCGAAGAAGACGATCAGCCGGGTCATCATGTGCGAGATCGAGCATGAGGACTCGCGCGCCCCGCGACAATCCCGGGCAGGAGCGCGTCACGTAACTTCACGCTCTGCCACACGACGGAACGAGAACGGCCGCTTTCGCGGCCGTCCTGCGCTCCTCGGCGGATTTTCTCGTCAGCGTGCGAGCTCGAAGAGGCCCGCCGCGCCCTGACCGCCGCCGATGCACATCGTCACGATGCCGTAGCGGCCGCCGCGCTTCTTGAGCTCGTAGAAGAGCGACGCCGTCAGCTTCGCGCCGGTGCAGCCGAGCGGGTGGCCCAGCGCGATCGCGCCGCCGTTCACGTTCAGCTTCTCGTCCGGGATGCCGAGCTCGCGCTGGCAGTACACCGCCTGGCTCGCGAACGCCTCGTTCATCTCCACGAGGTCGATGTCCTTGATCGTCAGGCCCGTCTTCGCGAGCAGCTTCTTCACCGCGGGGAGCGGTCCGATGCCCATGATCGCCGGGTCGACGCCCACGGTGACGAAGTGGCGGAAGTAGCCGAGCGGCTTCACGCCGAGCTCCTTCGCCTTCGCCTCGCTCATCACCAGCGCGGCGGCCGCGCCGTCGGAGAGCGGCGACGCGTTGCCCGCCGTGACGCTGCCCTTCGCCGAGAACGCCGGCTTGAGCTGACCGAGGCCCTCGACCGTCGTGTCGGGGCGCGGCATCTCGTCGCGGTTGAAGTCGAAGAGCTTGCGCTCGCCGTTCTCGAAGCGGATGCCGTGGACCGTGACGATCTCGTCGGCGAAGCGCTTCTTCTCGACGGCCTCGCTCGCCTTCTTCTGGCTGCGGACCGCGAACTCGTCCTGCTGCTGGCGCGTGATGCCGAACTTCGCCGCGACGTTCTCCGCGGTGATGCCCATCGGCGTGTAGACCGAGGGATAGGTGTTCATCACCTCGGGCGACGCGCTCAGCTTGTAGCCGGTCATCGGCACCATCGTCATCGACTCGACGCCACCCGCGACGACGGTGTCCGCCGAGCCCACGAGGATCTCACCGGCCGCCATGGCGATCGCCTGGAGGCCCGAGCTGCAGAAGCGATTGATGGTGACCGCGCCCGAGTCCTCGGGAAGGCCCGCGAGGAGGCCGACCGGACGCGCGACGTTGAGGCCCTGCTCGCCCTCCGGCATCGCGCAGCCGAGGATCAGATCCTCGACCATCTCGGGCTTCACCTGCGGCACGCGCGCGAGCAGGCCCTTGATCACCTCGGCCGCGAACTCGTCCGGGCGTCGATTGGCGAGCGAGCCCTTGTGCGCGCGCCCCACCGCCGACCGAACTGCCTCCGCGATCACCACGTTCGCCATGCGTTCCACCTCGTGTGAGCCGGGACTGTAGTGCAGAAAACGCGCTGCGTCAGCGCGGCGACGCAATGCGTCATCGCGAGCTCCGGCCCTCTCCGGTGAGGCGCGAAGCGGGTCACTCGAAGAACACCCACTCCATCGGCTCGCTGACGTTCTCCGCCCAGTCGGAGGCCACTACGCACACGCGCGTGGGACCACCCTCCGACGCGACCGTGAACTGCCCGAAGCGCACGTTCACGAAGGTGTAGCCCTCGGGGTCGTCGCAGTCGGTGGTCGCGGCGGGGCCCGACTTGCGATCGTAGCCCGCGTACGTCGGGTTCTCGACGTCGACCCAGAAGCGCACGCTGTCGCTCTCCGGCGGATCGTGGCGCACCGGCAGCGGCAGCGCGGGGGGCGTGGAGTCGGTCGCCGTGACCCACGCGATGGCGTGGGTCGCGGGCTGGATCGCGTCCGCCGAAGGACCGCCGCGCACGCACACGACGGTGAGCCCGTCGGCGCCCGGCAGCGGCGTCTCGAAGGTCGGCTGCGCGTCGATCGCGACCGCTGCGCCGTAGCCCGCGTCGTCGCGGCAGTCGGTGCTCTGCGCGGGGCCGGTCTTCGCGCGGTAGTGCGTGAAGCCCTCGCTCGCGGTGAGCGTCACGCGGATCGTGCGCGCGTCGCCCGGCTGCTGGTAGCGATCGGTCTCGCGCGCCGACTCGATCACCGGGCCCGACGCGAGCGGGCATCCCGCCGCGCCGAGATCGAGCGCGCCGTCGGCGAAGCACGCGCCGAGGCCCGCGACCGGGATCGCGTAGCTGACTCCGTCGTAGGTCGCGGGGCCGCTCGTCTCGAGCTCGCAGGGCCGGCCGAGGTGACAGAGCGCGTGCGGTCGCTCTTCGCCGGTCGTGTTCACCACCGCGAAGATCGCGCCCGACGCGTCGAGCAGCGGCGAACCCGAGCTGCCGGTGCGGATCTCGGGGCAGTCGTGCGCGACGGTGTCGGGCCAGAGCCACTCGAACTCGACGATCGAGGTGCGCTCGCCGAGCGCGCAGCGTCCGAGGCGCAGGTGCTCCTCGGGATCGTCGGTCGTGGCGAGCGGCGCGCCGACGTTGGTGATCGCCGAGCCGGTCGCGGGAAGGGCGCTCGCGAGGGACAGGCCCTCGATGCCCGCCTCGCGCAGCGCGCCCACCGTCGTGTCGAGCGCGAGCACCGCGAGATCGGTGCCGCGCATGCTCGAGAACGAGGCGATCTCGACCGCGACCGACTCCTGCGCGTCGACGGTGTCGGTGAAGAAGCGGAAGACGACCTCGCCCGGCTCGTCGAGCGCGCGATCCTCGAACGAGCGATGGTTCTCCCACCACAGCGTGCAGTGGCCCGCGGTCAGCGCGTAGGCCGGCGCGTCGTCGTCGCCGCCGACGTCGAGCAGCGTCGCGGTGCACGACGAAGGCACGCGCGCGCGCCCGATGCCGCGATAGCGCGCGTTCTCGCCATCCGCGTCGTGCAGGATCTCGGATCGCGGCAGGCCCGCATCGGGCTCGACGTAGGCGTCTGGCTCGACGTGCGCGTCTGGCTGGACGTGGGCATCGATCGCGACGTGCGCATCGATCGCGCCCCCGTCGATGGGCTCGACATCGTCGTCGTCGCCGCAGGCGACGAGGGCGAGCGCGCAGAGCGTGGGAACGAAAGCTGAGCGAAGGGTGGCGAGTCGCATGGCTCCTCCGGTTGGCAGTGGCCCGCTCGTTCCGTGACCGGCTCAGAATTCAGAACGCGACAGGAGTGCTCGCGAAGCAGCCGGCGGACGGGAGTGCCCGTCTCGGGCACGGACGGGAGCTGGCTGCGCAGCGAGCCGTTGAATTCAGAACGCGACAGGAGTGCTCGCGAAGCAGCCGGCGGACGGGAGTGCCCGTCTCGGGCACGGACGGGAGCTGGCTGCGCAGCGAGCCGTTGAATTCAGAACGCGATGTGCGCGCGCATGCCGCCGGCACCGCGCACCGGGTCGACCCACGGCGCGAGCGAGAACGGGCGCTGCAGGCTCGGATCGAGATCGGGCGGCAAGCTCCGGCTCCCGCCGCGCTGACGCTCGCCCGCGAGCACCAACAGCACGCCGCCGACCGCGCCGAGCACGACGCCGCTCGCGAGGCCGATCCACGCGGCGGTCCACGCCTCGTCGACACCGTCGAGCTCGCCCGGCGCGCACGCGCCCTCCTCGCGGCACGGCTCGGACGAGCCGTTCTCGATGGTGAACGCGACCACACCGCCCACCGCGAACGTGATCAGCCCGAGGATCCCACCGGCGAAGAGCGTCCACCCGATGATCGGCACCGCGGGATCGTCGAGCGGATCGCCCGAGGGACGCGGCGCGTCGAGCGCGCGCAGATCGGCGAGGTGCCCTTCGAGCCGCGCCCGCTCGTGCTCGTCGATCGCGGGATCGCTCGCGAGGTACGCCTCGAGGTGCGACGCAGCCTGCGCGTGCTGACCAGCCTGGTGGTGCGCGAGGTAGAGCTCGTAGCGCAGCGCGGGATCGCCGGAGGTCTCGCGCGCCTCCTCGAGCACGTCGATCGCGAGCTCGGGATCGCCGTTGCGCAGCGCGGTGCGCGCTTCTTCGATCGCATCGTCGGTCTGCGCCGAGGCGAGCGCGGGCAGGCTGGCGAGCGCGAAGAAGAGGAAGAAGGCAGGGGCGCGTGACACGCGCGAGTGCTGTCACGCCGCCCGCGCCCGAGCACGCCGTCTTCCCCTCGGCGCATGCGTGGCTACTTGTCCGATCGCGAGAGCGGAGGTCGTGCCGATGATCGTCGATTGTCCTTCGTGTGGCGCTCGGAACCGCGTGCCCGCGGCGCGTGTGTCGGATCATCCGAAGTGCGGTCGCTGCAAGGCGGCGATCGCGGTGGCCGCGCCCGTCGAGGTCGCGAGCCGCGACGACTTCGACGAGCTGGTGCGCGGCTCCCCGCTGCCCGTGCTCGTCGACTTCTGGGCCGAGTGGTGCGGGCCTTGTCGCGTGGTCGGGCCCGAGCTCGAGAAGCTCGCGCGCAGCCGCGCCGGGCACGTCGTCGTGGCGAAGCTCGACACCGAGGCCGTGCCCGAGGTCGCGGCGCGCTACGGAATCCGTAGCATCCCGACGATGATCCTCTTCCGCTCGGGGCGCGAGGAGAAGCGCGCCAGCGGCGCGATGCCCGCCGAGGAGATCGCGCGCAGCGTCGGGCTGTGATCACCCGCCGCGGCGCGCTGCGAGATCCGCCGCGCAGCGCGCCGCGTACTCGGCGGGCGTGGTGCCGATCAACGCCTTGAAGTCGCGGATGAAGTGCGACTGGTCGAAATATCCGAGGTCGAACGCGAGGCGCGCCCAGTCCTGCGCCTCGCCCGCGGCCAGACGATCGGTCGCCTCGTGCAGCCGGTAGCGCTGGATGACCCACTTCGGGCTGACGCCGACGTAACGATCGAAGAGACGCTGCAGCGTGCGCGGAGTGGTCGCGAGCCGCGCCGCCATCTGCTCGACGCGCGTGATCTCGCGCTCGCGCTGCACGAGCTCGACGGCGTGTCCCGCGGCGTCGACCTGGGGATCGGCTTCGAGCCGGCGGCGCCGCAGCACGTCGTCGGCGATCGCGGCGCGCGCGTCGAGATCGTCGGTCGCGAGCACCTGCGTCCGGAGCGCGTCGGCGTCGTCTCCCAGCACGTCGCGCAGCGGGATCGTGCGCCCCGTGATCCGAGAGACCGGATACGCGACGAAGGGCGCGAACGCGCCGGGGCGCAGCTTGATGCCGAACACCTCGCCGCGTCCCTCGAGGGTGCGCGAGAAGCGCCCGATCACCACGCCCTGCACCCGCGCGTCCCCGTGCTCGTGCGCGCTACTGCGCTCGATCGAGAAGTGAACAGACGGATGCGCGAGCACCTCGGACACGTAGGGCTCGTCGAGATCCCAGCGGACGCTCCAGTAGTGCTCGACGAGCGCTGCGTGCTCCGGAGCAGGCGCGCGCCGCTCGTGACGGAAGCGCGCGGCGCCCGCACCGGGTCGCAGGATTCCGCGAGGTCGCGAGGCGTCCACCCCGCGATCCTAGCGGTCGATCAGGGCAGCTGCCCGCCCGTGATCCACGCCTGGAGCGCGGCCTGATCGTCGGCGTCGAGGCACGCTGGGCGCCCGACGTCGAGCGCGGGATCGCCGGTGCATCCACCGCCGCGCGGCATCGTGCCGTTCTGCACGCGCACCATCATGCACGCGCCCTGCGTGAGCCCGGCGCAGCTGCCCGCGGCGATCTGCGTCGACGCGTAGTCGCGCACGTTGAGCGCGGACGCGCTGCCGGTGGTGTGGCAGGGGCCGCAGAGCGCCTCGAGCATCGGGCGGACGGTCGTGTAGCTCACGCCGCATCCGTCGTCGGGCACGCCGTCGCAGTCGTCGTCGTCGCCATCGCCGCAGCTCTCGCTCGCGGCGGGCGACGTCTCGCCCACGCACGCGCCGTACGTGGTGCCGAGCTCGTTGCACGTCTGCGTCCCTGCGCTGCACACGCCGACGCCCTGGGTGCCCGGAGGTCCGGTGTAACAAGGGCTCGTCGAGCCGGGCGCGCAGACGCACCCGTCGCCCTCCTCGTTGATCGCGCCGTCGCAGTCGTCGTCGATCGCGTTGGCGCAGGTCTCGGGCTCGGGCAGCACGTCGCCGATGCACTCGCCGTAGCCGGAGCCGTCGAGGAGGCACTCCTGCGTGCCCGCCGCGCACGCGGCGACGCCTTCGGTGCCCGCGGGCCCGGCGTAGCAGGGGCGCGTCGATCGCGGCTGACACGCGCAGCCCTCGCCCTCTTCGTTCACCGATCCATCGCAGTCGTCGTCGATCGCGTTCTCGCAGGTCTCGCTGGTGGGCTGCACCTGGCCCACGCACTCCTCGACGTACGAGCGGCCATCCGCGGCGCACGCGCGCGTGCCCGCGACGCACGCGCCCACTCCCTCGGTGCCCGCGGGCCCGCCGTAACACGACGTCGACGTGCCGGGCGTGCACACGCAGCCCGCCTCGCTCTCGTTCGTGGTGCCGTCGCAGTCGTCGTCGATCGCGGTGCCGCAGTCCTCGGCGCTCGGCAGCGTCTGTCCGGTGCAGGGCCCGAAGCCGCTGCCGTCGATCGCGCAGGTGTGCGTGCCCGCGATGCACGCGCCGACGTCGCGCGTGCCCGAGGGCCCTTCGTAGCAGGCCTCGACGGCGCCCGGCGTGCACGCGCGCGGGCGCGCATCGGGCGCGTCGTTCGCGTCGTCGGGGATGCGCGCATCGATCGGCGCGCCGGCGTCGGGGATCGCGGCGTCGACGTCGTCGAGTGGAGCGACGTCGTCGCCGCAGGCGACGAGCAGGAGAGCGAGGAACGAGAGCGACCACCGACGAGAGCGCGTGAGGCGATGCAGCATGAGTCGATTGCTACACGCGCCCTCGCCGCGAGAAGTCGGGAGAAGCCCCGAGCCGCTCCAGGGGGTTCCCGTCTTGCGACCCGACTCGAGATCACGCTCGCGAGCCCGTCGAAACATCGGCTCGCCCGCAGGCCCCTACCGTTCGCGCGCCAAGCGCGCTCCCGTCCGGGGCCCGCGGGACGAGCACTCCTGCAGTCACTCACCACGAGCAGAGCCACACCGCCCCTGCGTCGGCCGCGCTTCCGTCGGTGGGATCGGTCGCGCTGCCCGAGTCGTCTCCGGGCGCCGAGAACGCGAGGAAGCGCTCGCCGAGCGCGACCTCGCTGCCGCCGCGATCGGCCGCGTCGACCGTCGCGCCCTTCACGTGCGCGACGAGCAGCCAGGTGCCGTGGCGACGCGCGTAGAGGTACACGCCGCCACCGTCGACCGGCCCGGTCCGGTTCGCGCGCGAAGAGAGGCTCACGCCGGTGCCGACCGTGTCCTCGCTCGGTGCGCCGACGAGCAGCAGGTCGTCGCGGATGGCGACCGCGCTGCCGAACCGGTCCTGACAGAACGGCGCCGGGCTCTTGATGTAGTGCGTGAGATCGAAGCGGGTCGCGCCGCGCTGGTACACGTAGAGCGCGCCGTAGTCCTTCTCCTCCGACGTCGAGCACGCGGCGTGCGGCGTGCCGGCGCCGGGGTTGGTCGGTCCGCTCACGCCTGCGACCGCCGACTCGTCCTTGCTGTGGACGACGAGCGTCGCGCCATCGAGCGCGAGCGTCTCGGCGTAGTTGTCCCAGGGGCCGACGCCGAAGCTCGCGGTGCGCTGCGACTCGCTGTACGTGCTCGCGCCGGGATCACGATCGTAGGCGACCGCGTTGCCCATGTTGTTGCCGGTCCACATCTCGCCGATGACGATCCGCCCGCTCGAGATGGCCGCGCTCGCGCCGAAGAGCGGGCTCGGGTTGCCGCGCCACGTCGTGATCGGGGTCGCGCCCACGCGCGGATCGAACACGTGCACGTGCGCCGAGCGCGACGAGACCACGACCGTGCCCCGCTCGCGATCGCACGCGACGGCACGACCGAGCTCCGTGCCCGACGTGCTCGCGCGCAGCGCGTGCGCCCACTGCCAGCGCCCTGCGCTGCGGTGGTAGTGGTGCAGCGTGCCCTCGTTCGACGCGCTGTCGTCGGTGAGCGGCATGCCGATCGCCGCGTCGTCGCCGATCGCCGTGACGTAGAGATCGTCGCCGCAGAGCGCGACCTGGCCGCCGAAGAAGTCGTCCTGATCCTGCTCGGCCGGTGCGAGCCGCGTGACCTGCCGCGCGCCCGTGCTCGTGATCGCGAACACGTACGCCGCGCCCGCGCGTGCCGTCCCGCCCGCGCTCGCTGCGAGGCGCGCGCCCACGAGGAGCTCCGCATGGTCGGCGCCGAGCGAGCTGCCGAACTCCATGCCCGCGACCGGCGTGCTCGGTCGCACGTAGCGCAGCGTGCAGCCGGGACGCGCGAACGTGATCGTGTAGACGGTGCCGTCGGGCCCGACGACCGAGTGCGTGCTCCCATCGGCGCCTGCGATCCACGCCGACGCCTGGCCGTGCGTGAGGCTCGCTCCGTCGACGCGCGCGCACGCGCCCGCGACCTCGCCCGCGCAGTGCGGGACGACGCGCACGTCGGGCGCGGTGAACGGCAGCCGCAGCGTGTACGTCGTGACGTCGGCCGCGAACGCGGGCTCGAGGTGCCCGTCGGACACCGCCAGGAAGCTCAGCACGCCGCTGCGCACGCAGTCGCCGTCGTCGACGCGCCCGTCGCAGTCGGAGTCCGCGAGATCGCCGCACACGTCGGGCGCGCCGGGCCGCGCGCGAGGATCGCTGTCGTCGCAGTCGCTCGCGTCGTTCACGAGCCCGGCGACACCCTCGCACGCCGACACCGCGGGGCGTCGCGCGTCGCCCGAGCCGTCGCCGTCGGCATCGGGGAAGAGCATCACGAGCAGGCCTTCGTCGATCGCGCCGTCGCAGTCCTGATCGAGCCCGTCGCAGGTTTCGACGGCGCCCGGGAAGATGCCGGGCTCGTAGGGCACGCAGTCGCCGCCGCGCTGCACGTGCCCCGCGACCGGCTCGGCGCTGACGACCGACACGAGGTCGTCGCCGAAGCCGTCTCCGTCGTCGTCGAGGTACCAGCGGGTCGGGTCGGCGGCCTCGTCGATCTCGCCGTCGCAGTCGTTGTCGCGACCATCGGCGAGCTCGGGCGCCGAGGGCGCGGTGCGCCAGTCGCGATCGTCGCAGTCGGTGCCGCCGCACGCGAGGTCGGCCACGCCGTCGCCGTCGTCGTCCTCGAAGTCGCCCGGTGTGATGGCGAAGTTCGCGCGGCCATCGCAGTTGTCGTCGCGACCGTTGCACTGCTCGGGAGAGGCGGGCGAGACCGACGCGTCGAAGTCGCTGCAGTCGCCGCTCGCGAGGCTGTACGCGACGGGCCCACCGGGCGCGCTGCAGCTCACGATCGGCGCGGAGCGCTGCTCGCCGTAGCCATCGCCGTCGGCGTCGCGGTACCAGGGCTGCGCGCTCGCGTCGAACGCGTCGCGCGTCGCGGGATCGCAGTCGTTGTCGATGCCGTCGCACGCCTCGCCGAGCGAGGGGCTCACCTCGGGGCTCGTGTCGTCGCAGTCGCCCGCGGTCTCGACGAACCCGACGTCGCCGAGGCAGCCCACGACGGGGCGCTCGGCGTCGCCGTGCCCGTCGGCGTCGGCGTCGATGAACCCGGGCACGCCGACGGTCTCGTCGAGCTCGCCGTCGCAGTCGTTGTCGACGTGATCGCAGACCTCGGAGGCGGTCGGGTACACGCCGCGGCGCGCGTCGTCGCAGTCGTCGCCGCAGCGCTCGGTCTCGCTGCCGAGCGCGTTGCAGCAGCGCGCGTCGACGCGACCGTCGGAGTCGAGATCACGATCACCGAACGTCGTGAGATCGCAGTCCTCGTCGTGACCGTCGACGTCGCAGACCTCGGTGTTGCCGGGGAAGGTGGTCGCGTCGGAGTCGTCGCAGTCGTCGCCGCCGCAGTCGACCGCATCGGCGCCGTCACCGTCGGCGTCGGTCGCGATCGCGCAGTCGCTCGTGCAGCGCGCGCCGGCCTCGTCGCAGGTCTGGCTCTCGAGGCAGGGATCCTCCGCGGGGACGCAGCCGCGCGCGTCGGCAGCGGGATCGTCGGGCGCGCAGCGCTCGGCGCCGTTGCAGAACACCTCGTCGTCGCACTGCTCGTGCTGCTCGCAGCGTCCGGGTGGACCGCCGTCGTCGCCGGGGGCGACCGGAGCGGGCTCGCAAGCGGCGAGCGCGAGCAGCGCGACGAAGCCGGCGAGCGCGGGCATCGCCAGCGTCGGTTCCCCTGTGCGAGACGGGCGCATGCTCCGAGGCTACAGGAGCGCGTCCACTGGAATAAGGGGGCCCGAGCGGATCCGACCGCACGAAACGCCGAGGGCGGCAGCCCGCGCGGGAGAACCCGTGCGGACGACCGCCCTCTCTGTGCCCCGATCGTGCGGGGACCCGCGTCAGTTACGCAGGGGCTTGTTGTTCATCAGCATGTACTGCATGCGCTCCTGGCTCTTCGGCTCGCCGCAGAGGCTGAGGAACGCCTCGCACTCGAGGTCCAGGATCTCCTGCTCCGTGACCTCGTGGGTGTGGCCCGCCGCGCCGCCGCAAAGGACCTCCGCGACCTTCGTCGCGATCTTCGCGTCGTGCTCGCTCGCGTGGCCGCCCGCGACCAGCGTGTCGACCATCATGCGCAGCGTCGCGATGCCGTTCTCGCCGGGGAGCACGTACGCGCGCGGCGTCGGCGCGTGGTAGCCGCTCTCCGCGAGGCCGATCGCGCGCTGCTTCGCCTCGTGCAGCTGGCGCGCACGATCGAACGACACGCCGTCGGTCTTGCGGAAGTAGCCGAACTGCTGCGCCTCGACCGCGCTCGTCGCGACGCTCGCCAGGGCGATGTTCTTGAACACCTGAGTCACAATTGCGTAGGTGTCCACGTTCGCGCCCTGCACCAGGCCCTCGAGCGCGCGCCACAGCATGTTCAGGTTGCCCGCGCCGCCCGGCAGCAGGCCGACGCCGACCTCGACGAGGCCCGAGTAGGTCTCCGCCGCCGCCTGCACCGCGTCGCAGCCGAAGCAGAGCTCGAGACCGCCGCCCAGCGTCATGCCGTAGGGCGCCGCGACCACCGGCACCGCCGCGTACTTCATGCGCTGCGTGGCCTGCTGGTACCCCTTCACCATCGTGCGCAGCTGGTCCCACGCGCCCTGCTGCGCCGCCATCACGACGCCGAACAGGTTCGCGCCGACGCAGAAGTGCTCGCCCTGGTTGACGATCACCATCGCGCGGAAGCTGTCCTCCGCCTTCGCCGACGCCTCGTGCAGCATCGAGATCACGTCGGGATCGATGCTGTTCGCCTTCGTCTTGAAGGTGACGCCGAGCACGCCGTCACCGAGGTCCCACGCCTCCGCGCCCGCGTTCTGCAGCACCGGCGCGCTGCCCTTGCGGAGCTGCGGCAGCGTGACCTCGCGGGGATCCTTCGCGCGCGCCACGTACGCGCCCTTCGCGAGATCCCACACCGCGCCGTCCTCGCGGTAGAAGCCCTTCGCGCCCTTCGCCTTCATGTCGAGGATCGACTTCGGCAGCGCGACGCCGTCCTTCACCATGCGGTCGGTCGTCTCGACGAAGCCGAGCGCATCCCACGTCTCGAAGGGACCGAGCTCCCAGTTGTATCCCCAGCGCATCGAGTCATCGATCGCGACCACGTCGTCCGTGATCTCGCCGATGCGGCGCGCCGAGTACGCGAGGGCGCGCGCGAGCACCTTCCACGCGAACGCGCCGGCCTTGCCCTGGTCCGCGACGAGCGCGCGCACGCGCTCCTTCGGGTCCTCGATCTTCGCGATCTTCTTGGTGGCCTTCGCGATCTCCTCGTCGCCATCCTTCGGGCGGTACTCGATCGTCGCGGGATCGATCGCCTCGCTCTCCGCCTTGCTCTTGCCGCGGCGGTAGAAGCCGGCCTTGGTCTTGTTGCCGAGGAGCTTCTTCTCGACCATCTGGCGGATGAAGCCGGGGACCTCGAAGACCTTGCGCTCTTCGTCCTCCGGCAGCGCCTTGAAGCAGTTGTCGGCGACGTGGACGAAGGTGTCGAGGCCGACGAGATCCGCGGTGCCGAACGACGCGCTGCGCGGGTGGCCCATCGGGCTGCCGGTGATGTTGTCGACGTCCTCCGGCTTGAGGCCTTCCTCGAGCATGAGGTGGATCGTCGTCATCATGCTGTGCACGCCGATGCGGTTGCCCACGAAGTTCGGCGTGTCCTTGCCGACGACGATGCCCTTGCCGAGCTTGTCGCGACCGAAGCGTGCGATGCGCTCCATCGACGCGGGATCGGTCTCCGGGCCCGCCACGAGCTCGAGGAGCTTCATGTAACGGACCGGGTTGAAGAAGTGCATGACCAGGAAGTTCTTCTTGAACTGCTGGCTGCGCCCTTCGACCATGTCGTGGATCCGCAGGCCCGACGTGTTCGACGCCACGATCGTGTGCGGCTGGACGACCTTCTCGAGGCGCTCGAAGAGGGCGCGCTTGATGTCGAGGCGCTCGATGATCGCCTCGACGATCAGGTCGCACTGACCGGCCTTCTCGAGGTCGTCCTCGAGGTTGCCGACGCTGACGAGCTTCGCGCTCGAGGGGTGGAAGAACGCGGCGGGGCGCGTCTTGAGGGTCGCGGCGAGGGCGCCTGCAGGGATCGCGTCGCGCTTCGCCTTGGGCGCGTCCTTGGGCGTGTCCTTCGGCACGATGTCGAGCAGCAGCACCTCGAGCCCCGCGTTCGCCATGTGCGCCGCGATGCCGCTCCCCATCACGCCGGAGCCGAGCACCGCCACCCGCCGGATCGCCTTCGCCATCGTCCGTGACCTCCTCGAAAGCTTCGCCGCCGATGAGGCGGCGAACCACCAAATAGCTCCGCGGCGCCGAGGCCGCGGAGCAGCAAACAATCGGGGTCCCGCCCGCGCGAAACGGCGCGGCCGGGGGCGAGAACATCCGCGCATTTCGGGGTGCTTGCAAGGCGGTTTCACGCAGTGCGTCAAAGACGCTCCGGCGCACGAGGCGAGCGGCGGGGTTGGTACTCGCGGCTGTCGTTCATTGGCCGCGAGCGGAGCTCGCGCGTCCTCACCCGACCAGCGCGCGGAGCACCTCCTTCGCTTCCACCCGCCCACGCGCGAACCGCGCGCCATGTCCCTCGTAGTCCACCGTCCCGTCGTCCACGCCCGCGCTCATCTCCGCGTAGAGCCCCGCGAGATCGGGCGTCATCCCCGCCTGCTGCAGCGCGCCCGCGACCGCCTCGCGCGGAACGCGCACCGTCTTGATCTCGCGCCCCAGCAGCGCGCTCAGCTCCTTCGCGACGTCGTCGAACGACACGTCGCGCGGCCCTGCGAGCTCCACGATCGCCGCGCGTCCCTCGGCCGGTCCCTCGAGCAGCGCCTTCGCGCCCGCCTCGCCGATGTCGCGCGTCGCGATCATCGGGATGCGCTTCGTCGGATCGAACGTGCTCGGCAGCACGCCCTGTCCCTTCACCGCGCCGATCAGGCTGCCGACGTTCTCGACGAAGTACGCGGGGCGAAGCCACGTGAAGCGAGTCGTCGCGATGCGCCCGAGCTCGCGCTCGGCGTGGTGCACCGTGCGGATCGGGCCCGTGCCCTTCGTGTGCTGCGCGCCGATCGACGACAGGAACACGACGTGCGGCACCTTCGCGCGGGTGATCGCGCGGCCGAGCGCCGCGGTCATCTCCGCCTTCTCCCGGATGTTGTCGTTCGACGCGTAGTCGGGCGGGAGCAGCAGGAACGCGCCCTCCGCGCCCTCGAGCGCGCGCGCGACCGCGGCGTCGTCGTCGAGCGATGCGAGCGCGACCTCCGCGCCCTTCGCGCGCCAGGGCGCGCCCTTGTCCTCGCTGCGCACGATCACGCGCACCTTCCGCTCTGCTGCGAGCAGCGTCTCCGCGATGACCCCGCCGACGTGACCGGTGACTCCTGCGACGACGAACATGGCTCGTTCCTCCTCGGCGGCGCGGCCTCTCCGCGCCACCCGGAGGTCGTTCTGCGGCCCGGGCCGTCATTCGTCGCATCGATGCTATGGATGAACATCATGCACGAGACGAATCTCGCGGCGATCGACCTGAACCTGCTGGTCGCGCTCGACGCCCTGCTCGAGGAGCGCAGCGTCACGCGTGCGGCGCGTCGCCTCGGGCTGAGCCAACCCGCCACGAGCCATGCGCTCGCGAGGCTGCGCGAGCTCGCGAGCGATCCGCTGCTCGTGCGCAGCGGCGCGGCGCTCGTGCCCACGCCTCGCGCCGAGGCGCTCGGGCCCGCGGTGCGCGCGATCCTCGCCGACATCCGGCGCACGCTGGCGGGCGAGCGCTTCGATCCCACGACCACGCGCCGCGCGTTCACCATCGGCACCGCGGACTACGGCGAGCTCGTCCTCTTGCCCTCGCTCCTCCGCGTGCTCGCGCGCGAGGCGCCCGGGATCGACATCGTGGTGCGACCGGTGCCCGAGGACTCCGGCGAGGCGCTCGCGTCGGGGAAGCTCGACCTCGTGATCGTCGCGAGCTCGAGCTCGGGCGTGGCTCCCTCGCTCGAGCAGAGGCGCCTCTTCGACGACGGGTTCTCGTGCCTCGTGCGCGCCGATCACCCGGTGCTCGACGAGCCCTGGACGGTCGATCGCTTCGCCGAGATGGGCCACGTGTTCATCGCGCCGCACGGCACACGCGGAGGCGTCGTCGACGACGCGCTCGCGCGCATCGGGCGCAACCGGCGCGTGGTGGTGATGGTGCCGAGCTTCCTCGGCGCGCCGGCGATCGTCTCGGAGAGCGACCTCGTGGTGACGCTCCCCTCGCGGCTCGCCGCGCGCATCGCCGATGCGTTCGCGCTCGAGGTGATCGAGCCGCCGCTGCCGCTGCCTCGCTTCACGCTCGTGGCGGTGTGGCACGAGCGCTCGCACCGCGATCCCGCGCATGCATGGATGCGCAACGCGATCGCCGCCGCCGCGCGCGAGCTCTCGCCGCCGCGAGCGCCCACAGCACCGCGAGGGCGGGCACGACGCCGCGGTGCGACGACGCGCGCATGACCGCGCAGCTCGCGACGCGCGGCGCTTCGCCGACGCCACCGTCGAGCGCGCGCTGCGGCACGACCTCGCCGCGGATGCGCAGCACCAGCGGAGAGCGACGCGCGGGCGTGCCGATGCGCGCGACCGTGGCGACGATCGTGACGCGCTGATCGTGCAGCGCGCCGACGTGATCGGGCCGGAGCGTCACCACGATCTCGCCCCGCCCCGCGCCGTTCACGAGGCCCGAGAAGCGCGGCGCGTGCACCTCGAGGCGCGTGTCGTCCAGGTGCGTCGGCTCGACGTGGCCTTCCATCGCGCGGGCCTGCTCGCGCGACGCGTCGACGATGCGCACGCGACGGGTGATCGCGGGTCCGCCGACCACGACGCGCCCGAGATCGAGCACCGCCTCCGCGAGCTCGTCGTGCGCCGGCTCGCCGACACCTCGTGAGATGCGCAGCTCGTCGAGCTCGCCCTCGAGCGCACCGTCGAGCGCGCCGTGCTCGGTGGGATGCGCGCCGACGTGGATCAGGCCGTCGCCGACGACGTGGCGCCGCGCGGGGATCGCGATCTCCTCGTGGCGATCGTCGAGCTCGAAGCGCACCCGGCGCGCGGCGTGATCGACGCGCACCGCGATGCGGTGGGTGTGCTCGTCGTCGATCACCAGCGAGCTGCGCACGCCCCACGCGCCGCGGCGCGGGGTGCGATCGCCGAACACGATCGCGAGGCCGCGCTCGGCGCCGTGATCGTCCATCCAGCGCACGCCGTCGAGCGATCCCGCGCGCGCGAGCACGGCCCAGTCGACGAAGCGATCGTCGCGTCCCGCGGGCTTCGCGACGACGAGCCAGCGCGGCGCTTCGGGCGCCGGCAGCAGACGCATCGAGGCCTCGACGGTGAGGCTCGACGCGCCGAACGCGAGCGCGGGGTGCGGGCCCGCGACGAGGTGCGCGCCACGAACGAGGCGACCCTCGCGCGCTGGACCGCGCAGCGGGATCGCGGGCGAGTCGAGCCTCGCGGGCGCGCCGTCGAAGCGCGCCCAGAGCACCGGTCGTGCGCGTGGAGTCGGGATCGCGCCTTCGTCGTGCACGCCCTCGCCGACGACGCGCAGCACCGGATCGACGCGCGGCGTCGCACCGAGCGTCTCGGCCTCGGCGACGTCGTGCAGCGCGCGCACCTCGACGGGGCGAGCGTCTGCGAGATCGATCCGTTCGCCGGGATCGCGCGCGAGATCGTAGAGCTCGAGCGCACCGTCGACGCGCTCGATCAGCTTCATCGATCCCCGGCGCACCGCGACGCGCGATGCGATCTCGCCGGGCCCGCCGGCCGCCTCGTCGCACGTCCAGATCAGATCGCGATCGTCGACGCGCGCGTCCTGCCCGACGAGCACGCGCGCGATCGACGTCCCGTCGACCACCGAGGGCGCGCCCACGCCCGCGAGCTCGCCGAGCGTCGGCAGCAGATCCACGAGCCCCACCGGGACGTCGCGCACCACGCCCGCCGGGACCACGCCGGGCCAGCGCGCGATCAGCGGCACGCGGATGCCGCCCTCGGTGAGATCGCGCTTGCCGCCGCGGAACGGACCGCTCGACGCGAAGAACGCGGCGTGGTGCCCGTCGGTCGTCGCGGGACCGTTGTCGCTCGCGACGAGGATCAGCGTGCGCGACGCGAGGCCGAGCGCATCGACGTGATCGACCACGCGCCCGACGTGATCGTCGAAGCGCGTGACCAGCGCGGCGTACGCACGATCGACGTCGGGCCACGGCGCGTCGGCGTAGGGCCCGTCGTCGGGCGCGACGATCTCGCGATGCGGGAGCGTCGTCGCGAGCACGACGAAGAAGGGCTGACCTCGCTGCGCCGCACGATCGATCTCCCGCGTCGTCTCCTCGACGAAGAGCTCGGGCGCCCAGCGCGCGCGGCCGTCCTCGACGTTTCCCTCGAGCGGCACGCGCTCGCCGTCGACCCAGAGCCACTCGGGCCAGTGCTCGGCGGCGAGGTACTGATCGAGCACGACCAGCGATCGATCGAAGCCCATCGCCCACGGCCCGACGAGCGCCTGGTGCGCGGTGCCGTCCGCGAGCTCGCCCCCGAGGCCCCACTTGCCGGCGATCGCGGTGTGGTAGCCCGCGCCTCGCAGCAGATCGGCGATCGTGACCTCGTCGATGCGCAGCGTGCCGTTGGGGTACTGGTTCGCGCCGACCGGGCAGTGCCCTGCGTGCAGGCCCGTCATGAGCACGCAGCGCGAGGGCGCGCACACCGGCGCGCCGGCGTAGGCCGTCGTGAAGCGCATGCCTTCGCGCGCGAGCGCGTCGATGCGCGGGGTCTGGATCCGCGACTGTCCGTGCACGCCGAGATCGCCCCAGCCGAGATCGTCGCCGAGGATCAGCACGACGTTCGGAGGGTCGGTCGGCTGCGCGTGCGCGATCGGAACGACCAGCAGCGAGAGCGCGAGGAGCGAGGCGAGGCGCAACGGGGGTCACTCCTCGTCGCGCGCGCAGCGGAATCCGACGTGCTCGAGCGCGCTCTCGGGCGTCGCGCCCATGCGCGCCGAGACGCGATGGCCGTGGCACGCGTCCTCGGCGCAGAGGAACGAGCCTCCGCGCAGCACGCGCTGCGAGCCCGGGCCCGGCGCGAAATCGTCGTCGTCGTGGAGCGGGTAGGGCACGAGCCAGCTCGAGGTCCACTCCCACACGTTGCCGAGCAGATCGGTGAGCCCGAGCGCGTCGCGTCCGAACGAGCCGATCGGCGCGTGCAGCGCGAAACCGTCCTCGAGAACGTTGCGCGCGGGAAACGGGCCCTGCCACACGTTCGCGCGCCACGCGCCGTCGCGCGCGCGCAGCTCGAGCGAGGCGCGACGCGCGGCGTGCTCCCACTCGATCTCGGTCGGGAGGCGCGCACCGGTCCAGCGACAGAACGCGTCGGCGTCGTTCCACGAGACCTGGGTGACCGGATGATCGGGCGATGCTCGGGGCGCGGAGGGACCGAGCGGCGCGCGCCAGCTCGCGCCGGACGCGAGGTGCCACGTGCCGTGCGCGAGATCGAAGACGCTGCCGTCGCCGTGGCGCTCGGCGTCGGTCACGTGTCGGGTCTCGGCGACGAAGCGCGCGAAGCGCGCGACGCTCACCTCCTCGGCATCGAGCCAGAAGGGCGCGACGTCCGCGACGAAGACCGGCGCCTCGAGCGCGAGCCCCTCGTCGCTGCCCACGTGCACGCGCCCCCCGGGGATCGCGACCATCCCGACCGGCGCCGGACCGCGCGGCGACCGCGGCGTCTCGGGATCCGCGCGCGCGGCGCTGCGCGAGGGACCGCACCCCGCGATCGCGACGCACACGAGGCACGCGAGGCTCGTGCTCGCGCGAACAGCAGCGCTCCCATCGCTCACGCGGCCGCGATGGTATCGCGATCAATCGCCGGAGAGCTCCACTCGAATGCGCGCCGTCTCGCCCGAGCGCACCACGACCGGCACGCGCCGGCTGCCGCTGCCGAGCGGCCTCAGCTCGAGCGTGTGGCGGCCGGGAGGCAGCGAGAACGTCCCCGGCGTCTGCCCGAGGCGCGCGCCACGGAAGTACACGTCCGCCCACGCCCCGATCGTCACGACGGCGACCCGGCCCGGCGGGCCCGCGGGCGCGCTCACCGAGGTCGCGATGCGGGCGAGACGGGCGTGTGACGCGCGCGGCGCCGGAGGCTCGGGCGCGGCAGGCGTCTCGGGCGGGACGGTGGGAGTCGGCGCGGGCGGCGCCACCACGATCTCCGGCGCCGGTGCCTCGATTCGTGGCGGCTCGGCCGGCGCCGAGGGTGCCAGTCCGGATTCCGGACTGGCACGCTCCTCACCCAGCGTGGTGAACGCGATCAGCGCCAGCCCGAGCGCGAGCGCCGCGATCGCCCCCGCCGCGATGGGACGCGCCCTCGACTGAGCGCCTCGCGGGGTGAGATCGACCGCGGTCATCTCCGGCACCGAGAGCACGCGCAGCGATGCGCTCTCCTGATCGAGCTCGTCGTGCAGCGGCGCCGCGGGCACCGGCGCGTCGGTCTGCGCCGTGAGCTGCACCAGCTGCGTCTTGCGCGTCATCGCCTTCGCGAAGAGCGCGTGCATCCACGACGACGCGTCGGCGATCCCGAAGGGCCCGCCGTGCTTCGCGATGAATTGCTCGAGCTCCTGCGCCATCGCGCGCGCCGTCGGATAGCGCTCGTCCACCTCGCGCGAGAGCGCGCGCTGCACGATGCGATCGAGCATCGCCGGGGTCCCGGGGCGCACGTCGGTGAGCCGCGGCACCGGGTCCTGTGCGACGGCGAACACCGTCTCGGGATCCGATCCGCGTCGGAAGAGGCGGCGCAGCGCGATCGTCTCCCACAGCAGCACGCCGAGGGCCCAGACGTCGGCGCGACGATCGACCGACTGCCCGCGCATCTGCTCCGGCGCCATGTAGGCGAACTTGCCTTTCACGGTGCCGGTCGCGGTGTGATGGATTCGATTCTCCGCGCGTGCGATCCCGAAATCGACCACCCGCACCGCGCCGTCGTAGGTGACGAACACGTTCGAGGGGGACACGTCGCGGTGGATCACGCCGAGCGGTCTCCCGGTCACGTCGACGAGCTCGTGCGCCGCGTGCAGCCCCTCCGCGGCGTCGGCGACCAGACGTGCGGCGAAGAGCGGCAGTGCCTCGAGCGGCGCCTGCTCGTCTCGCTTCAGGGCGCGATGGATCCGCGCGAGCGGCTCGCCCTGCAGGTACTCCATCGCCATGTAGTACGTCCCGTCGGCTTCGCCGAAGTCGATCACGCCGCAGACGTTGGGGTGGTTGATCGTCGCCGCGAGGCGCGCCTCGTCGAGGAACATCTCGACGAACTCCTGCTCGCGCGCGAGGTGCGGGTGGATGACCTTGATCGCGACGACCTTGCCGACGCCCATCGGTCCGCGGGTGTGCGCGAGATAGACGGTCGCCATCCCGCCCTGCGCGAGCTCGAAGCGGAGTCGATATCGACCCAGCGATCGGCGCTCCTCGCGCGGCGGACGGGTGATCTCTCCGGACTGCTCCTCTCGAAAGAGCGGGACGACGACCGCCATCGATGTCTCCTCTCGCTCAAGGCCGCAACGTCGGACCGGTGAACGCGGTCTGATCGGAAGTGGACTGCGATGCTGCGATCCCGACTCCGAGCGCGACGGCGAGCGCGACGGCGCCGCCTGCGCCGAGCCCGATTCCCCAGTGCAACCAGGTGTCGTCGGAGGGCGCCTCGTCCGGCTCGGATCGTGCGATCTCCGGCGACACCGTGCCCACGACGCGTCGTGGTGCGCGCTCGGATCCGTCCTCCGCGATCACCGCGCCTCCTGCGCCGCGCGCGATCACGAACAGCGAGATCTCCGCCGCGTCGGGCGCATCGATCACGACTTCGTCGCCGCGCGCCGACTGCCACGCTCCGCTCGCGCCCAGGCGATACGAGATCACCACCTCTCGCACCAGGCCGGCGGGCGCACGGATCAGCGTCGCGTGCACGCGCGCCGAGCCCTCGGTGCGCGCCACGGCGACGTCGAGCGATACCCGTCCTCCGAGCGACGCGCGCGCCTGCTCGAACACTGCGCGCAGTCGAGGTGGAGCCCGTCCGTCGAGCACACGATTGGGCTCCAGCGCCGCGAGCAGCGTCAGATCGCGCTCCGCGCCCCGCGCGTCGCCGAGCGCGAATCGCACCAGCGCGCGCTGCTCGTAGAGCGTCACGAGCTCGTCGCGCGCGAGGGTCTCGGACTCCGCTCGCTCGAGCGCGCCGAGCGCGCGCTCGAACTCCGCCTCGTGCGCCGCGGCGATCCCGGCACGCAGCGACTCGCTCGCTCGGGCGGAGCAGGGCAGTCCGATCATCCACACGATCGCGAGCGCCCACCCCACCCACGAGTCTCGTCGCACCGCCATATGCGCTCACCGTAGGACGCGGCGCGCGCACCGTGTGTCCGGGCGATCCCTGATTGCTCGCATCGCACGAGAGGACGACAGATCGAGCACATGCTGCGTCGCTCTGCGCTCGCGCTCGGGGGTGCCGTGCTCGCGTGTTGCACGGCAGATCCGCACGACGGCAGTTGGGAGCTCCAGATGGCGTCTCCCGATCTCGCGGCGCGCGTCGCGACGATCGAAGCGACGGTGCATCGAGGCGGATGCACCGGCGACGTGATCTATCGCGACGTCCTGCGCGACGGCGCGTCCGGGATGCCGCCGCCGCTGCTGGGCCGCGGAACCTACGGGTTCCGCGGGCGCGCGCTCGACGAAGAGTGCGTGATCTTCGCCGAAGGGTGCGTGCAGGTGAGCCTCCCCGCGGGCGATCCCCGCGTGCTGGTGGTGCTCGACGAGCGCACGCCGGTCGCCGCGTGTGACTCCAGCGCGTGCGGCGGCGGAGGGTGCCAGTCGCCGGACTCCGGTGCTCCGGAGACGGACTCTGGTGCTGCGGAGTGGGACTCCGGGGCTCCCGATGCGACTCCGTTGCTCGATGCCGGTGTCGAGATCGACGCGAGCGAGCCTCCGCTCGTCCCTTCCAACATCCCTGGCGACACGCTGGTCGCGGGCACCGTGGATCTCGTGCTCCGCGCCGCCGATGGCACGACCGTGATCGACACCGACGCAGCCACCATCGTGCGCGCCTCGGACTCCGCCGATCGCCGCCCCGCGGGGCTCGAGGATCGCCTGGTGCCGCAGCTCGGCACCGCGCCCGATCTGCGCGTGCTCGTCGTGCGCTCGCTGCACGTCGAAGAAGGCGCGGACGTGCGCGTCGTCGGATCCGCCGCGCTGGTCTTCGCGGTCGCGGGCGAGGCGGTCGTCGATGGCGTGATCGACGCGCGCGGCGGACGAACGAGCCCCGAAGCGGCAGGGGCCGGTGGGTTCGGAGGCGGCACCGCGCTCACGCGCAGCGGCGCAGGACCGGGCGGTGGGCTCGCCGACATCGCGCGCGAGGACGTCGGCGGTGGCGGCGGCGCGCACGCCGGTCGCGGCGGCGCGGGTGGCGCGCGAGGTGGCGTCGTGGGCGGGGCAGCGGGGCGCGTGTTCGGACAGAGCACGCTCGTCCCGCTGGTCGGCGGCTCGGGCGGGGGCTTCGGCGGCGGCGGTGACGCGGGCGGGGTCGGCGGTGGTGGCGGCGGCGCGGTGCAGATCTCCGCGGCGCGCATCCGCATCGGCGCGCGCGGCGGCATCAACGCCGGTGGCGGCGGCGGGCGCGGTGGCCACAGCGACGACGGCGGAGGCGGCGGCGGCGCGGGCGGCGCGATCCTGCTCGAGGCGCTCGAGATCGACGTCGACGGCGTGCTCGCCGCGAACGGCGGAGGCGGCGGCGCAGGCGCGAACGTGAACGCCGAGGGCAACGGCGGTCAGTCCGGGCGCTTCGGCTCGAACGAGGCGAATGGTGGCAACGGCGCGGGCGAGGGCACGTCGGGCGGCGACGGAGCCGCGGGCACGCGCATCGACGGGGAAGCGGGCGCGAGCGCCTCCTCCTCCGGCCTCGACAACAGCGGGGGCGGAGGAGGCGGCGGTGGTCGCATCCACCTGCGCGCGGTGTCGATCGATCGTGAAGGCGCGACGCTCTCGCCCGAAGGCGGCGTGACCACCGCGATGCCGTGAGTCAGACGCCGTCGGCGAGATACCGCCCGGCGTCCTCCCAGAGGCTCGCAGCGAAGCGCGATCGGAAGAACCCGAAGTGCCCGATCTCGCGCACGCCGAGCTCGCGCGGACGGATCACCCGTACCTCGCTCTCGGCGTTGCGGTACATGCCGACCAGCGCCCGCACCGCGCGCTCGGGCGCATAGCCGTCGTCGCTGATCGCATACGCGCGCAGCCGTCCACGCCACAGCGAGAACCACGCGCCGTCGCGCTCGCGCGCGCTCACCCCGAGGTACTCGGGATCGCGACCCCACGTCGCCCACTGCCGTGCGACGCCGCCGGGCACGTCCTCGCCACCGCCCAGCGCCTTGCCCGGAAGGTACCCGAGCGTGGCGAGGCTCGCGGGGATCACCGCGTGCCAGAGCATCGCCATGCCCGCGCGGTGCATGCCGTCCCAGTGGCCCCAGTAGCCGCTCTGGCTGCCGACGAAGAGCGCGCGCTCGAACGGCGCGTCGGGCACGAAGCCCATGAGCTGACCGCCGACGCTGTGACCGACGTAGTGCGTGGGCAGCCCGCCGAAGCGACGCGCGACCTCGTCGGTGCCCGCCGCGAGATCGAGCTCGCCCCAGTCGGTCAGCGCGGCGCGCGTCGCGTGCAGCGGCGTCGCGCGCGAGCCGCCGATGCCGCGGTAGTCGATGGTGATCGACGCGAGGCCGTGGTGCGACGCGAGGTGCTTCGCGAACCCGGCGTAGTAGCGGCGCTTCACGCCCATCGCGGGCGCGACGAGCAGCGCGCCGCGCGGCTCTTCGAGCGGCATCACGAGATCGGCCGCGATCGGTGCGCCGTCGGGCGCGCTCAGCGTGATCGCGTAGCTGCGCGCGGTGCTCTCGTCGCGCGCGCCGGGACGAACGTTCGAGATCGAATCGAGGGTAGGCGCCGGCACGGGGTCACCTCCAATGGTGAACGGTCATGTCACCAATGGTGACATTGCGGCGCGACGCGCTCTGCGTCAAGCGCCTGGACGCGAGCGCACGTCCTCCCCACGCTGCGCGCACGATGCAGCTCGACACCGCGCTCTCCCTTCGCCGCAGCGTCCGTGCGTTCCTCCCGCGCGACGTGCCGCGCGAGACGCTCGCCTCGATCTTCGCGCGCGCGCAGCAGACGCCCTCGTGGTGCAACATCCAGCCGTGGCGCGTGTGGCTCGCGTCGGGCGAGGCGCGCGTGCGGCTCGTGTCGGGGCTGGTCGAGGCCGCGAAGACGCGCATGCCCGAGCCCGACGTCGCGCACCCGGGCGAGTACCCCGAGCCCTACGGCACGCACCGCAGGCAGTGCGGCAAGGCGCTCTACGAGGCGATGGGCGTCGCGCGCGACGACGGGGTCGGGCGCCAGGGCGCGTGGATGCGGAACTTCGTCGCGTTCGACGCGCCGCACGTCGCGATCGTCGGGATCGATCGCCGCTTCGGGCTCTACGCCGCGCTCGACGTGGGCTGCTGGCTGCAGTCGGTGCTCCTGCTCGCGACGTCCGAGGGCGTCTCGACGTGCGCGCAGGCCGCGCTCGCGACGTACCCCGACGTCGCGCGCAAGGAGCTCGGAGTCGGCGACGACGTGCAGATCCTCTTCGGGATCGCGATGGGCTACGAGGACGAGCAGGCGGCTGCGAACGCGTGCCGCACCACGCGCGCCCCGCTCGATGCGAACGTCAGCTTCGTCGAGCGGTGATCACCAGCCGCCGAGCTCCATCACGTCCTCGACGTTCTCGTCGTCGAGCCATCCGCCGCGCGCGAGCTCGATCGCCTCGGTGACGCTCGTCGCGATGTAGACCTCGCGGTCGTCGTCGCTGCTCAGCGCGACGAGCCGGTCGCGCACGCCGTGGCGATCGAGCAGCACGTTCACCGCGCGCACGAGGCCGCGCACCGTGACCATCGTCGTGTGCCCGCGGCGTCGGCGCTCCTCGAGCTCGCGCAGATCGATCTCGTCGGTGTCGAGCGACTCCTCGTAGTCGTCGAGGAGCGCCACGAAGTGCTCGCCCGCGCGCAGCACGAGCGGCGCGTCCGCGCTCGAGCCGATGCGCTCCATCTTCACGGTGCCGAGCTCGGGCGCGATCGACGCGAGGCGCGTCACCAGCGCGCCCGCGGTGACGGGATCGTTCGCGCGCTGCACGAAGAGCCGATCCGCGAGGCGGCGCGTGCGCGCGACACGATCGTCGCCGCTCGCCCCGTAGTAGGCCTCGAGCAGATCGATGCGGCGCGCGATCGGATCGCCGTCGCCGATCGCCGTCGCGACGCGCAGCAGCTCGTCGCCCTGCAGATCCTTCGCGACGCCCGCGTTGCGCAGCGCGCGCACGAACTCGAGCTCGTCGGGATCGAGCAGACGCGACGCGAGGCGCTCGGCGCCCTCCGCAGGTGGAAGCTCGGAGAGGCGCGCAGCGCTCTCCGGCGGGCGCGACCCCGGGGTCGGGCGGGAGTCGGTCTCGGAGCTCGGTGCGGGAGGGGCTTGCTCGGAGCTCATCGTCGCTTCTCGTGTCATGGCGCGAGGGGCGAGGGAAGGGGGATGTTGCCGGGGATCGGTCCCGGGCTCGGGAAAACGTGAGTCAGCTCCGGCGCGGCGGGGGCGGCGGCGGGACCGACGTCTTGGCGCCGTGCGGCGGCGGAGGCGGCACGCTCGTCGGACGCGGCGGGAAGGGTGGGGGCACGCTGGGGACGCTCGGACGCGGAGGGATCGCCGCGAGCGGGAGCGCGACCTCGGCGAGCGGCGCCTCGGAGAGCTCCTCGAGATCGTCGTCGTAGGCCTCGACCTCGGCGGGATCCTCGTCGTCGAGCGGCTCGGCGAGCGCGTCGGCGTGCATCACCTCGTCGTCGTCGAGCTCGTCGAGGTCGTCGCCGATCTCCTCGGCGTCGTCGTCCTCGAGGTGGTCGTGCGCGAACGCCGCGGCGTCCTCGAAGTCCGCGTCGTCGTCGGGCGGGCTCGCGATCGCGCCGGTGACGTCGCTCGGCTCGATCGCGGCCGGCGCGCTCCAGTCGCGCTCGTCGTCCGCGAGCACCTGCGTCGCGACCCGCGGCAGCGGTGCGGGATCCACCTCGACGCGACCCGAGCGGACCGTCGGAGGAAGCGCGCCGAACGACATCGGACGCTGCTCGCCCGGCTCGTCGAGCTGCTCGGGCGTGGCCTCGACCGAGTCGGTCGGAAGGAGCGCCGACGAGGGAGGCACTTCGAGCGCGTCGGACTGGTCGAGGCCGGGCTCGGGCGGCGCGTCGATGCCGGGGTCGGTGTGCTCGCCGGCGCGCGCCGTCGCGAGATCGCGCTGCTCGGTCTCCGCGAGCCCGACGTCGAGCGCGCTCGCCTCGACCGAGTCGTCGTCGAGCACGTCGCGCGAGCGGCCCTCGATGCGCGCCAGCGCGGCCGCGACGTCGGCGTCGTCCGGCGCGAGCTTCTGCACCTTCTGCCACGCCTCGAGCGCTTCCCAGCGGTTGCGCAGGCCGTGCTCCCACGTCAGCGCGATCTCCTTGCGCAGCGCGATCTCCTGCTCGCGATCGCCGCGCGCCTTCACGAGATCGCTGTCGAGCGCGAGGAGCAGATCCTGGTGTCGCGCCGCGCGACGGAGCGCATGGCGCAGCGCGACGCGCGCCTCGGGATCGTTCGGCGCGACCGCCTTGAGGTTCCCGAGGACCTCCGCCGCGTCGCCGTGACGGCCGAGGTGCTCGAGCACGCTCGCGCGCCGGCGCAGCAGCGCGGCGGCGGTCTTCGAGTCGAGCGCATCCTCGACCAGCTTCGCGAGGTGCTGGTCGAGCATCGGCAGGCGCCCGTTGCGCGCGCCGAGGCTCTCGAGGGCGTCGAGCGGGCCGGGCTCGGAGGGCGCGAAGGTGCTCGCGCGGAGCAGCGCGCCCCATGCGCCGTCCGGCTCGTCGAGCTCGCTCTCGAGCAGGCGCGACGCGCGGAGGAGCAGCGCGGCACCGCCCTTGGGATCCGCCTCCATGTCCTCGGCGATCGCCGCGTACACGTCGACGAGCCCGCGCAACAGGCCGCTCGCCGCGTCCTTGCCGCGCTCGCGATCGAGCTCGCGCGCAGCCTCCTCGATGCGCGGCGCGAGCTCGCGCGAGCGCACGCCGAGCGCGACCGCCTGCGCGAGGTACGAGAGCGCCTTCTCGCGATCCTCGAGCCCGTCCTCGCAGAGTCGGACCGCGCGGAGCAGCGCCTCGATGCGCGACGCGTCGTCCTTCGCGCCGCCGCGACGGCGGTCGTACACGACGAGCAGCTCGTCCCCGCGACCGGCACGCGGCGCGAGATCTTCCGCGACCGCGAGCACCTCGTCGTCGTTGGGCGCGAGCGAGCACGCACGGAGCGCACGATCGAGCGCGCCCGAGGGATCCTCGGCCTCCTGATCGAGCAGCGACGCGTGCCGCAGCAGGAGCTCGATCTTGCGCTCCTTCTCCTCGGCCCGGCGGATCAGCGTCTCGTACACCTGCGCGAGCCGCGGCCACGCCGCGGCCTTCACCGCGAGGCGATCGACCTCGTCGTGCACCGCGCGATCGTCGCCGCGCACCACCGCATCGAGATCGATCGCGAGCGCCTTGAGCGTCGACTCCAGCGCAGCGCCCGCGTCGCCGAGCTCTTCCTGCACGCGCGCCGCATCGAGCCAGCGCGCGCGCTTGATCGCGGCGTCGTCGCTGCTCTCCGCGATCGACACGAAGTGCTCGACGAGGCGCGGCGCCAGCCCCGCTGCGCGCGCGAGCTCGCGAAGCTGGGCCTCGGCGTCGGAGTCTCCTTCGCGCGCTCGCTCCGCGAGCTTCTCCCACGCGCCGTCGACGTCACCGAGACGTCGGAACGCGATCTCCGCGCTGCGGCGCACGAGAGCGCTCACGGCGCTCGGATCGTCCCCGAGGTCGGCGAGCGAGTCGAGCGCGATGACGAGATCCTTCCACCGCTCCGCCGGCTCGAGCAGCGCGATCAACCGGCGCAGCGGCTCGGCCTCCGTGAGGTCGGCATCGGCCCACGCGTAGAGCGCGTCGATCGCACGCGCGGGATCGCGCAGCTCGTCCTCGTAGAGATCGGAGAGCCGCTTCGCGACCGGGACGCGCAGCCCCGGATCTTCGAGCACCTGCAGCGTGCGCTCGAGCGCGTCGGCGACGCCGTGCCGATCCTCGATGCGATCGTTCCACGTCGCGAGCAGCTCGAGCGCAGGGAGGCACGTCGGATCGATCGTGCGCACCACCACGTTCGAGAGCTCGATCGCGTCGCGCGGACGATCGAGCCGCTCCGCGAGCAGCGCCGCGCGCTCGAGGAGCAGATCGCGCTTGTCGCTCGGCGCCTCGGCGATGTTCGCGAGCCGCTCGAGCGCCTCGTCGAGCGCGGCGACGTCGTCCTGGGCACGCGCACGATCGCGAAGGAACGAGAGCGCCTCGACGTCCTCGCCGGCGTCGAGCACCTCGCGATACGCCTCGGCCGCTGCGGCCTCGTTGCCGACGCGCTCGCGCAGCGTGCGCGCGATGCGGCGGTAGAGCGCGGCGCGCATCGCGCGGTCTTCCTCGAGCCGCGCGCGCTCGCGCAGGAGCACGACGAGATCCTTGAAGCGCTCGCTGCGATCGTAGACGTCGCAGAGCGCGTCGAGGATCGCCTCGTCGCGCGGCGCGAGCTCGTGGGCGCGCGCGTAGAATTCACCCGCCTGCGCGAGGTCGCGCAGCGTCTCGGCCGCGATGCGGCCCATGCGCGTGTAGGTCGCGGCGCGCTCGGGCCCATCCTCGACGTCGGCGCGGTACGAGAGCGTCGTGAGCAGTCGATCCGCGTTGCCCGCGCGCTCGTCGATCGCCTCCATGCGCGCGAGCGCCTCGGGATCGCCGGGCTCGTCCTCGAGCACGCGCGCCCACGCCGAGAACGCGCCCTCCTCGTCGCTCATGCGCTCTTCGAGCACGCGCGCGAGGGATCGACACAGCGCCGCGCGATGCGCCCCGTCGGCCTGCTCGATGCGCGTCTTGAGCATCGGAATGGCCTCGGTGAACGCGCCCGCGGCGAGCAGCACGTCGCACAGCGCGTCGCGTCCCGCGGCGTCGGTCGGCACGAGATCGCGCAGGTTGCGCAGCGCCGACATCGCCTCCTCGAGATCGCCGCGTCGATCGCGATGGATCGCCGCGAGGCGCCGATAGACCTCGGCCTTCTGCTGCGGCTCGAGCGTCGAGAGCGCCTCGCGCTCGAGCACCTGCACGAGATCGTCCCAGCGCTCCGTCGCTTCGAGCAGGCGCACCAGCGCCGCGCGCGCCTCGCGATCCGAGGGATCGAGGGCAGCGACGCCCTTCCACGCGCCGATCGCGCCCTCGGCGTCCTGGAGCCGACGCTCGCTGAGCGCCGCGACCTCGCGGAGCCGCTGGGTGCGCGCCTCGACCGAGAGCCCCGGCATGCGCGCCGCGCCGAGCAGGAGCTCGCGCAGCGGGGCCCACTCGCCGCGCTTGCGCAGGTGCTCCTCGACCAGCGCGAGCGCTTCCGCGTCCGAGGCATCGATCTCGAGGATCTGCCGCGCCGACGCGACGGCGCCTTCTTCGTCGCCGCGCGCGCGCAGCGCGCCGACCATCTCGCGCAGGCGTGGGATGCGCTCGTTCGGCGGCAGGCCCTGCGACGCGACGGTGAGCGCGCGCAGCGCGTCCTCGTCGCGACCGGCGCGCCGGTAGAGCTCCACGAGCTGCGACGCGGCCTCCGCATCGCCCTCCTCGAGCAGCCACTCGAGGCACGTGATCGCGTAGTCGACCTGGCCCGCGTCGAGATACGCCTTCGCGAGCCGGCGGCGACGCTCGCCCGCGCCCGGCGCTTCGGGCGCTCGCGCGAGGAACGCGACCCATCGTCGTGGCAGCAGATCGAAGTGCCCGACGCGCTCCGCGATGCGCTCCAGCAGCGCGAGCGCTCCGTCGTGATCGGGCGCTCCGTCGAGCGCGGTCTCGAGGTGCGTGACCGCGTCGGCCGGCGGCAGCTTCTGCGCGAGCTGGAAGAGCACGTCCGCCGCGCGACGGCGATCGGCGTCGGCGATCATCGCGTCGCCGCTCTGCTCGGCGCGCGTGAGGTACACGCGCGCGAGGTCCTGCATCACCTCGACGTCGCCCGGCGCCACGCCGAGCGCGCGCTTGAGCGCGACCACCGCGCCCTCCAGGTCCGCGAGATCGTGGGCGCGGACGTGTGCGAGCTCGCGCAGCAGCGCGACCTTGCGCTCGGGATCGGGCTCGGCCTTCGACTCGAGCTCGCAGAGCGTCGCCGCGGCCTTGAGGTTGCCGGCCTGTCGATAGATCTCGCGCGCCGCGTAGATCGCGGGCACGAGCGTCGGATCGAGCTCGAACGCCTTGCGATAGTGGGTGATCGCCTTGTCGGCGCGCTTGAACGAGTGCTCCCAGACCTCACCGAGGCGGTGCTGCAGCGCCGCGACGTCGCGCGCGTCGCCACCGACGTGCGCGAGGGCATCGGCGCGCCGCTCGAGCAGCTCCGCGAGCCGTCGATGATCCGCGGCCTCTTCGTAGATCGCGGTGAGCCGCAGCCCTGCGTCGGCGTGCGCCGCGTTGCGCTCGAGCGAGCGCTCGTAGAGACGCATGCTGCGCGCGCGGTCGCCGAGCGCGCCCCACGCGAGCTCGCCCGCTTCGAAGAACGCCTGCGATGCGGCGCCGTGATCGGTGCTTCGTCCCGCCCATCCCTCGAGGAGGTTGGCGAGCGACGCGTAGTCGCCGATGCGCTGGTAGTGCGCCCGGAGCGCTGCGTACGCCGACGCATCGTCAGGGTTGCGGCGCAGGCGTGCGATGAGCTCCTCGGCCGTCGCGTCCATCTCTCTCGCGGGGCTCGCTGTCCAGGGTCGGGCGGGTGGGTAGAGCAGGCTACCATACGTCGTCTCCGTCTCGCGAATGCCTCTTCGTTTGGTCTTCGGCGCTCGTGAGCGAATGACCCTGGGCGGATTCGCGAGGCGGGCGTACGTATCGCGCACGACGATGAGCTCGCCCTCTGCCGATCCGATCGCCCTCTTCCTCGAGACCCGCTCGCGCGCCGAGCCGAACGAGCCGTGGGACGCCGTCGCATGTGCGCTCGCGACCGCCGACGCGAAGGGTCGCCCGAGCGCGCGCTTCGTGCTGGTGAAGGAGGTCGATGCGGACGGCTTCTGGTTCTACACGAACGAGCAAAGCCAGAAGGGCCAGGACCTCGACGCGAACCCGTGGGCGTCGCTCTGCTTCTTCTGGCCCAGCGTCCACACGCAGTTCCGCATCGAGGGTCCGGTGGAGAAGGCGAGCCCGGCGCGCAGCGACGCGTACTTCGCGTCGCGCCCGCGCATCTCGCAGATCGGCGCGTGGGCGAGCGATCAGAGCCGCCCGATCGCGTCGCGCGAGACGCTCACCGACCGAGTGCGCCAGCTCGAGGCGAAGTTCGAGGGCAAGCCGGTCCCGCGCCCGCCGCACTGGGGCGGGTATCGCGTGATCCCCCAGGTGATCGAGCACTGGGTCGAGGGCGACTATCGCCTCCACGATCGCTTCCGCTACGAGCGCCAGAAGGACGGCGCCTGGCGCGTCACGCGCCTCGCTCCGTGATCACTCCGCGCTGATCGCGAGGTGCCCCGGCCCGAGCTCGACCACGAGCGAGGCGAGCAGGGCCCACCCGAGCGCGCCGTCGATCGCGCTCTCGACGTGCGCCTCGAGCGAGTCGTCCATCACGTCGCGCGCGATCGGCACGTCGGTGATCGCGACGTCGCCGAGACGCACCGTCGCGGTCTCGGCATCGAGCCCGATCCGCTCGGCCCCGCTCGGCGTGATCGCGAGCGCGTACGCGCCCGCGCTGTCCACCAGCAGGTGCGCGGTGCGCCCGTCGATCTCGACGTGCGCGACGAGGATGGTGCCCTCGAACGTCGCATGCGCGATCCCATCGCGTGCCGCGGGCACGCCGAGCGTCGATTGCGATCCCTGCTCGATGCGCGCCCCGACGCGCGCGAGCAGATCGAGCCCGATCACCGCGCCGAGCTCCACGCCGAGCGCCGCGCTCTCCGCGTCGAGATCGCGCACGACGAACGGCACGTCGCGCACCCGCATCGCACCGAGCGCGATCTCGTCGGCGACGCCGTGCTCGGCACGCAACGAGGGCGCGAGGACCGTGAGGTGCACCGACGTCGCGATCAGCGCGAGCGTCGCGCGCCCTTCGACGTGGATCGCGATCACCGGCAGCGCCGTGTCCTCGCGCAGTGCGAGCGTGCTCGACGCCGCGCCTTCGCGCGCGTGGAGCGTGCGACCTCGCGCGATCGCCGCGATCGCCGCGATCGCGCTCGCCCACGGATCGTCGTCGAGCGCACCGAGCGCGCGTGCCGCCGCGTCGTAGTCGTCGCCTGCGAGGAACGCTGCCGCGCGCAGTCGCACCAAGGGCTCTTCGTGCGCGCCCTCGGTCGCGATCAGCGCCACCGCGGGCCGGCCGAGCGCGAGCCCCGCGCGCGCCGCGATCTCGCGCGGCAAAGGGTCTCCGGGCAGCGTCGCGCGCGCCTCTTCGCTGCGCGCGAGCGCGGTCTCGAGATCACCCGCTCGGTATGCACGCACCGCGTCGTCGATCGCGCGTGTGTCGCTCGTGCGCGCCGTCGCGCCTCCGCAGGCCACGAGACAGATCCACCACGAGAGCACGGCGAGACGTCGCACCGCGCGCGAGTCTAATCCGAGTGCCGGCCCGGGATCGTCGGCGTCCATCCCGCGGGCGCGCACCGCGCGACCGGCACGTCGGTCGGCTCGACCCAGAGCAGCCGATCCCCACGCAGCGCGCGCTGCACCTGCTTGTCGTGGAGCCAACCCTCCACCCGCGGCGGCTCGAGCGCCCACACGTCGAAGAGATCCTCGATCGCGCACCGCCCCGGCACCCGATAACACACCCGCACGGCGCGACCCTGCGCGTGCGCGTCGCGGAGCAGCGCCTCGACGTCGCCGCGCAACGTCGCGCGCCCGCCGACGTCCTGTGCGAGCAAGAGATGTCGCGCGGTCGCGGGCCGCAGCACCTCGCGGATCGCGTCGAAGAGGGCGCGTGTCGCGAGCACGTCGGGCTCGGCGCGATGTGCCGGTCGAGGCAGCGCGAGGTCGTTCGCGAGCGAGGCCAGCGACGCGCTCCCGACCCGCAGCGCGCGCTGCGCGAGCCCGCGTGTGTCGAGCGCGATCTCCGGCGCCCACGCGAGCTCTCCACGTGCGACCGCCGCGCGCAGGAACGCGAGATCGAACGCGACCGCGTGCCCGATCACGATCGCGCCCTCGAGCACCGCGCCGATGCGCGCGGAGAGCGCCTCGAGCCGCGGCGCGCCCGCGAGCATCGCGTCGGTGATCCCGTGCACCTCCACCGACGCGCCCACGCTCACGCCGGGATCGACGAGCGACACCACGCGGTCGACGACCTCACCGCCCACGACGCGATGGATCGCGACCTCGCAGATCCGATCGTTCGCGGGATCGCACCCCGTCATCTCGAGATCGAGGAACGCGAGCGCCACCCGCGACAGCGGCTCGTCCCAGCTCACCCACCGATCCTTCGAGCTTCGAGGCGACCCTGCAACCGCGTGCTAGAGCACCGCGCCATGCGCCTCGCGGATGCGCTCGCGGCCATGCCGCCCGCAGCGTTCGAGCGCCTGCTCTCGCGGCGCGGCGTCACCCTCGATCCGGGCAAGCGCCTCCCACCTGCGGAGCAGGCCGCGCGCGCCCTCGCGGTCCTGCCGGCCAAGCGCCTCGCCTCGCTGCCCGCGTCCGCGCAGGAGGTGATGCGCGCGCTGACCCCGCGCCCCGGCCACGCACCGCGCGCCGCGCTGGGCGGTGGAGCGCTCCCGCTGGTCGAGCTCGGCCTGGTGTTCCCCCGGGCGGACGCGTCCGACGTGCTCGAGATGCCGGCCGCCTACCGACTTCAGCTCCCCGCGCCTCCGGCCGAGGACCCTCGCGCGTCGCGCGCGCTGCTCGCGTCCCTCGACGCCGAGACCTACCGCGCCATCGCCATCGCCCACCTCGGCCGCCCTCCGGTCGCGCCGCGCCCGCTGGTGCTCGGCGACGTGCTCGCGGCGCTCGAGGCCACGTCGGAGCTCGAGCGAGCCCTCGCGGCGCTCCCGCGCTCGCAGCAGCGCCTGCTCGCCGCGATCGAGGCGCGCGGCGGCGAGGTCTCGGCCGACGAGCTGCTCGAGCTCGCGAAGGAGCCGGCGCGCTGGGGCCCGAGCACGTCGATCCCGAAGTCGGGCGCGCTCGCGATGCTGCTCTCCCGCGCCTTTCTCCTGCCGGTCGGCGCCGGCGCGTTCGCGCTGCCGGCCGAGGTCGCGACCATCGTGGGCCGCGAGCGCCGTCGCGCCGCGCTCCGTGTCCGCGAGGACCTCGCGCGCCGCATCGCCCGGGCCGACGACGATCCCGCGCGCGCTCGCCTCGCCGACGATCCCGGCCCCCTCGCCGCCGCGCTCCTCGCCGAGCTCACCGCGCGACGCGAGCTCGCGGGCGGCGCCGCGGTCCGTCGCTCTGCGCTGAGAGCCGCTGCGAAAGAGGCCGGCATCGACCCCGAGCGCGCCGATCTCCTCGTCGCGCTCGCCCGCGCCGTCCGTGGCGGTCCGATCGCCGACCTCCACGCGCAGCTCGTCGCGATCTGGCGCGCCGGTGGCGCATGGGACGAAGCGCGCCTCGAGCCCGACCACCTCCGCGCGACCGAGCCTGCGCTGCGCGCGCTCACGCCGACCAGCGCGGTCCGCGAGGCCCTGCTCGAGCTGCTCGCCTCGCTCCCCGAGGGCCGCTTCGCGCCCGCCGACGCGGTCCTGCGCGCCACCCGCTCCGACCTCCGCTGCGACGCCGCCGCCGGGATGCTCGAGCGCGCATCCCGACGCGCGCCCGGCGCGCTCGTCGCCTCGGTCGACGCGATCCTGAAGGCGCTGCTCGAGCGCTCGCTCCCCGCCCTCGGCGCCCTCGATCGCACCGAGCGTGGCGAGCTCGTCCGCCTCGCCGCGCCGGTCCGCGCGATGCTCCGCGGCGTCCCGGCGCGCACGCCCTCGCGCCCCGAGCCCGTCGCGCGCTGGGAGAGCGGCGGTCGCCTGCGCCTCTCCTCGCGCGTCGAGCTCGCCCGCCTGCTCGCGGTCGCGCCGGTCGGACGCGCCGTCCCGCGCGAGCACGACCTCGTGCTGCGCCTCGACCGCGAGCGCATCGAGCTCCTCGCGTCCCGCGGCGAGCTCGATCCGGTCCGCGCCGCGCTCGACGCGCTCGCCCCGCCCGACGCCGACGCGTCCCGGCTGCTCGAGGTCGAGGCGCGCGCGCTGGTGCCCTGCGAGCTCGTCGCCGCGAGCGCGTACCTCGACGTGCCGGACGACGCGCTGCGTCACGAGGTCGCTCGCGATGACGCGTTCGCTCCGTGGATCGTCCGCGTTCTCTCCGGGGGCGTTCTCCTGCGAGATGGAGCCCCCATCGCGCGCCTGGAGCGCCGTCTACGCGGCCTCGGGGGCAGCCTGGAGCGGGCACGCGTCGACGGTGTGAACGCCCCGGAGAGCCCCGGGGAGGCGACTTGACTGGGGCATTACCCCGCGTACTCTCGGGCCACCGTAGGGGGGCAGTTCCGCACACATGGTGACGTACAACCCGCGCGGTCCGCGTGTCTCACACGCTGACCGGACGGGAGCCGGCGACGTGTGTCCGGGGTCTCGCTCCCGAGGAGTGAGGTGGGGTCGGTTGGGCCCGCCTCTCCGGTCTGGAGGAAGAGCAGAATGGCAAGCGGTACTGTCAAGTGGTTCAACAATGCCAAAGGCTGGGGCTTCATCCGTCAGGACGAGGGCCCGGACGTGTTCGTCCACTACTCGCAGATCACCGGTGACGGGTTCCGCACGCTTCGCGAGGGCCAGATCGTCCAGTTCGAGCTGAAGCAGGGTCCTAAAGGACCCCTCGCCGAAGGTGTGAAGCGCGTCGACTGATCTCGTTCGGGGGGAAGAGATAGACGAAGGGCCGCTCTCGATTTGCGAGGCGGCCCTTCACGTTCCGTCGAATGGGGTCGACAGCCCCCGACCGGCTCACCGCACCGGCGGGACCTCAGCGCGTCGGAGGACCTCAGCGCGTCGGCGGAACATAGCGCTCGAGGCCCAGGGCCCAGCGCACCTCGTCGATCGCCGACTCGGTGTCGCCCGCGGGCTTGGTCCACGTCACCTCGTGCCAGACGTCGAGCACCTTGGCCGCGTCGATCGGGTCGTGGACCATCGTGGTGCCCGACCAGGTCTCGGCGTAGCCGCGCTCCTTCGCGTCGGGCCCGATCACCTCGCGCACCCGGGCGAACAGCTCGTCCGCGGTCGCGCCCTCGGGGAAGTCCGAGCGCTGCGAGCGCGCGGTGAAGGAGATCCGCATCTCGTCCCCGAGGAGCAGGCGCACGCCCGAGTCCATGATGTGGAGGCGAACGCGCTCGGCGACGTGGATCTCGGTCGGACGGGTCCGGTAGACCTCGATGCCCGCCGAGACGAGCTGCTCCTTCACCTTCTTGACGTCCATCCTGCTCGGTGGGAGCGCGTCATACCGCGCCGCCGCGCCGCAGCGTACCACCGCCAGCTCCGCGGGAGCAACGCACGAGCGAGGTGCGCGCGACCCGCTTACGACGCACTGCGTCACCTTGCGGCATGACCGGCGGACCCGTACCGTGTCGCCGTCGGATGGACAGGGTCGTCGTCGTTCGAAGCAACGCGCTCCCACCGCTGCCTCTGCTGGGAGTCCCCGGCGCGCGAGCCCAGACGGGGGGCGCCGTCGCGCTCGAGCGGGAGGGGCCAGGCGGGGCGCGTCGGATCGTCCGGGTGCTCCCGGCGGCGAGCGCGGACGGCGCGGTGGCGGTCGTCGGGCGCGGCGCCGACGTGCTGGTGCTCGACGCGCGGGGCGGCGGGCTGCCCCTCTGTCGCGAGGCGCACGAGCGCTTGTTCGGGCGGGGTGCGCTCTCGGGGCCGGTCCTGCCGGATCGCACGATCGCGGTGGTCGATCCCGGGCCCGAGGGGGCGAGCGCGGCGTTCGAGCTCGGACGGCGTGGCGTCGGGCAGGTGCTGGTCGCGCCCGAGCTCCACGAGCTCTTCGCGCGGGTCGACGCGATGCTCGCGGGGCGCGGTCGGGGGCGCATCGCGCTCTGCCTCGCGGGCGGAGGCATCGAGGGGCTGCTCTGGGAGCTCGGCGTGCTGCGCGCCCTCGAGGCGTGCCTCGTCGATCGCTCGCTGGTCGACGTCGACTTCTTCTGCGGGATCAGCGCGGGGTCGATCCTCGGCGCGCTGCTCGCGAACGGGATCGGGCCCGACGAGATCCTTCGCGCGCTTACGGGGCAGGGCAGCGCACGGCTGGAGCCGATCCGCCGCTACGAGCTCTTCGATCCCGACGTCGCCGAGGTCGCGCGCCGCCTCGCGGGTCTGATCCGCGAGCTGCTGCGCGGAGGCGCCGGACCGCGCGGTGCGGTGTCGTCGCTCGCGCGTGCGGTGCCGCCGGCGGTGTTCGCGGGAAAGCGCCTCGAGCGCTGGCTCGAGCGACAGCTGACCTCGCCCGGGATGTCGAACCGGTTCTCCGGCCTGCGCCGTCCGCTCTACGTGGGCGCGACCGATCAGGACACGTCGGAGGCGATGCTCTTCAGCGCGAAGGCGACCCCCGAGGTGCCGGTGCACCTCGCGGCGCGCGCGAGCTCTGCGCTCGTGCCGTTCTACGCGCCGGTGCGCATCGGGAACCGCTGGTACATCGACGGCGCGTTCTCCCGGACCACGAACATGCGCGTCGCCGTCGACGAGGGCGCGACCCTGGTGATCCTCGTCGATCCGCTGGTCCCGGTGCGCGCGCCGACGCCGGGGCACGTGCGGGCGCGGGGCGGCATCTACGGCACGATGCAGGGGCTCAAGGCGCTCATCAACGGGCGCTTCGACAAGGCGGTGCACGCGATCCGCGCGATGTACCCCGACGTCGCGTTCCACCTCTTCCGGCCCGAGCAGGACGACATGCGCGTGCTCGCGGGCTCGCCGATGAAGGTGTTCTACCGGCGCGAGATCGAGGACATCGCGTACCGCACGACCCTCGAGCAGATCGCGACGCAACACCCGACGCTCTCGCGCGACTTCGCGCTGCACGGCGTGCGCTTCCGACTGCCCGCGTCGGCGCCGCGCCAGGTGGTCCCGCAGGACGAGGAAGAGCGCGCGCTCTTCGACCTCGAGGCGCTCGGCATCGAGCCGGGCCACGTCGGCTGAGCCGCGCCCCAAGACGGCTCGCCCGCTCCGGGCGCTCCCTTCCGCGCGCTCCGCACGATCCCGTGCGGCTCCTCCGCCAGCGAGCACTCCCGCTGGGCTGCGCTATCGCTCCGGCGTGGTGACCGTCATCGACGCGCTGGGGCGCGAGGTCGTCGTCGCGCGCGAGCCGCGGCGCGTGGTGTCGCTGGTGCCGAGCGAGACCGAGTCCGTGGTCGCGATGGCCGGGCTCGAGCGGCTCGTCGCGCGCACCGCGTATTGCGAGGAGCCGCGGGGAACGATCGAGTCGATCGCGACGATCGGCGGCACGAAGAACGTCGACGTCGACGCGGTGTGCGCGCTCGCGCCCGATCTCGTGCTCGCGAACCAGGAAGAGAATTCGCAGCGCGACGTCGAGGCGCTGATCGCGCGGGGCGTGAACGTGTTCGTGTCGTTCCCGTGCACCGTCGCGGCGGCGCTCGTGCACCTCGAGACGACCGCGCGGCTCCTGCACGTCGAGCCCTCGCGCGTCCCCGAGATCGATGCGCTGCGCGTCGCGCTCTCGCGTGCCGAGGCGCGGATCACGTCGCGCCCGGTGCGGGTGTTCGCGCCGATCTGGAAGGACCCGTGGATGACGTTCGACGGGCGCACCTACGCGAGCGATCTCGTGCGGCTCGCGGGCGGCGTGAACGTGTTTGCGGATCGCGCGCGCCGCTATCCGCTCGCCGCGGATCTCGGGCGCGCCGAGGCGAAGCCGACGACGCGCGACACGCGTTATCCGCGCTTCGAGCTCGCCGAGGTCGATGCGCGCGCGCCCGAGCGCGTGCTGTTGCCCGACGAGCCGTACCGCTTCGGCGAGACGGAAAAGAGAGAGCTCGAGGCGCCGGGAAGGCGCGTCGAGCTCATCTGCGGGAAGGACCTCTTCTGGTACGGCGTGCGCGCCGCGGGAGCGCTCGAGCGTCTCGCGGCGCGCCTTTCGTCCTGACGCGCCTCAGGTCGTCGCCGGGCGATTCGTTCCGTACGAGGCCGGAACGAACCACCGCGCGACGACGCTCGGTCACATGTCGGGATCGGCGACGTTCGCCGCGCCGGGCGTGACCATCGCGGTCGTTGCCCAGTCCGTCGCCGCGTCGTTCGTGTCGCGTCCGTTCGGGATGCGGCTGATCGACGCGGTCGAGCCCACGTCCTGCGCGGTCGACGCGGTGCCCTCGACGAGGTTGTACGTGGTTCCGCTGATCGTCACCGCGGTGACCGGTCCCTCGTACGTGAGCGCGTCGAGCAGCTCGGTGCCGCGTAGGATCGCGATGCCGTCGTTCGGCCCGTTCTGCAGGTTGTCGGTCGCGGCCGTCCCAGGGAACGGCACGCGATCGACGCTGCTCGGGATCGTCACCGTGTCGCGCGCGATGACCAGGTACTCACCGGCGGCGAGCGAGCCGCTCAGCGCGACGCGGCCGTACTCGACCGGCCCGCTCATCGCCCCGCCGTTCACGAGCACGACGATCACGCCGGTGAGATCGAACGCGGTCGATCCCGGATTGTAGAGCTCGATGAACTCCACGTTGTCGCCCGCGCCGGGCATGTCGTAGTCGACCTCGTTGATCACGATCGTGCCGGCGCCGCCCGCGCTGACCTCGACGTCCGCAGTGCGCGTGACCGCGCCCATCGTCGCCGTGAGCGTCCCCTCGGCCGCGCTCGCGCCCGCGGTGAACGCGAACGTCGCCGTGGTCTCGCCCGCCGGCACGGTCACGCTCGGCGGCACCGTCCCGCCCGCGTCGACCGCGAGCGTGATCGTCGTACCGCCTGGAGGCGCGGGGATGTCGGTCGTCACCGTGAACGCCTGCATCTCTCCGACGCGCACGACCGCGGTGTCCGGCGTGAGCGTGAACGCGCCCGGCGCCTCGGTCGCGCCGAGCACGCGCACCTGCGCGGTGCGCGTCGTGCCGCCGAGCGTCGCGGTCACGGTTACCGGCGTGGGCGACGCCGCCGCGCCGGCCACGGGCACCTCGGCGCTCGCCGTGTTCGCCGGAATCGTGACGTCGGCGACGGTCAGGCCGCTGCCGGCGGTGATCGTCACGGTCGTCGCCGTCGGAACCGCTCGCGCGAGGCGGACCGTGAGCGGCGTCGGGAACGTCGCGGTCGGGCCCGCGCCCGCTTCGCGCACGTACGAGAGCGGAGGCCCGAGCTCGAGCAGCTGCGCCGTACCCGCGACGACGTCATCCGCGTTGCGCGGGTGCAGCTTGCTGTTCTCCCGGCGCCACGAGAGCACGCCGGTGATGGAGGTGAACGTCTCGCCCGCCGTCGCGAACGGCGTCAGGCGGAAGAAGAGGTCGTCGATGCGCAGGCCACCCGTCACCTCGAACTCGTAGGTCGGCGCGGTCTCTCCGCCCGCGGGCGCAGGCGCGACGTTGGTCACCGACACGTTCGTCACGCGCACGAGCACGCCCTCGAGCGCCTCGGCACGCGCGCCGCCGGTCGTGACGTCCGCGGGAGTGACATCGACCGGGGCGGGCACCGTGCCAGTGCCGGTCACCATCACGCTCGCAGCGGACGAGGAGATCTGCGTCTCGGCGAAGAACTCCTGGACCGTTCCGTCGATCGTGACCTCGTCGCCGATCGATTGCGTCGGCCCATCGCCGCCGACGAAGACGAACACGCCCGACTGGCCCTCGCCGTCGTAGTCCTCGTCGTCCTCCGCGACCTGCGCGTAGAAGCCGTTGCTCGCCACCGCCGTCACGACTCCGCGCACCACGACGCGCGTGTCGGCCGCGAACGTGCCGTCCTGCACCTCGTAGATCGTTCCGGGGCAGCCCGCGGCGCCGGGGTTCGCTCGCGTCGGGCACACGTCGCACGCGTCGCCCTTGCCGTCGTCGTCCATGTCCATCTGATCGGGGTTCGACCGACCGGGGCAGTTGTCGGTCGTGTCGGGGACGTCGTCGCGATCTTGATCGTTCGGATCGAACGCCTCGCACGTCGTCGCGTCCGCCTCGAGCGGGCAGGGATCGCAGATGTCGCCCTCGCCGTCGTCGTCCGCGTCCGCCTGCGCGCCCATGTCGAGCGGGCGGATCGGGTTGAACATCGACGGGCAGTTGTCCTCGGCGTTCGCGATCCCGTCGCCGTCGGAGTCGTCGGCCGTCGCGTTGCCGTCGTACTCGTTCGATCCGTCGATGCTCGGCATCGCGACGACCGCGTCGGGGTACTCGGTACGGCGCGGATGGCAGCTCGGCTCGTCCGGGGGCGTCGCGCCGTCGCAGACGAAGAGCTGGTACTTGCGGTCGTTCGCCGCCTCGAGCGCTGCGAGGCTCATCCCGGTCTCGCGCATCACGCACGCGCGGCGCGGGCTGCCGCAGACGTCGATCGTGTCGCACGCATCGCCGGTGGGAAGCGCTGCGACGACGGCCGCCTCACCGTAGAGCACTTCTCCGCCACGCAGCACGAGCGCGACGTTCTCCGGCTGCGCGTCGATCACCGCGCGGTGCAGCGCGTTCACCGAGCCGTCGAAGATCACGAGGTCCGCGACGCGGCCCGGCGCGATCGACCCGAGCACGTCGTCGGTCGCGGTGGCGATCGCGCCGTTGAGCGTCGCCATGCGCCAGAGATCGAGATCGGAGAAGTAACCGTCCCAGTACTGCGCGTTGAGCTCGTCGGCGCACTGAAGCTCGCGGAGCATGTTCATCGAGCCGCTGTAGATCCAGTCGGTGCCCATCGCGATCGGCACGCCGAGACGGTCGTACTCGGGCGTGCGCGCAGTGTCGCCGTAGAGCGAGATGTTCGAGCGCGGCGACCAGACGAGCATCGTGCCCTCTGCCGCGGCGTGCTCGATGTCGTTCGGCAGCAGGCCGATGCCGTGGATCATCGCGGTCTGCGGCTCGATGAGGTCGTTCGCGCCCTCCATGCGCATGCAGAGGAACTCGTTGCGCGCCTCGGCGTCGATGCCCTCGGAGACGTGCGGGGTGTACGCGTCCTCGCCGGCGATGCGCTCGGCGCTGTCTTCCCACGAGTAGCTACAGCCGCTCTCGCGCAGCGTTCCGCCGCTGTCGCCCAGGGGGAACGTCTGGTAGTAGGTCTCTGCCTGGCCGAGGCCTTCCATGTTGGCGCCTGCGCTGTCGAGGTTCCGCATGAGCCCCGAGCTGCCGCCCGATCCGTTCACCGCCGTCGCGCCGCCGATGATCATGCGGAGCTCGGCCCACTGCATCTCGGCCTGCGACGCGCGACCCGGCGGCCGGAAGTCGTCCGAGTGATCGCGCAGGCCGCGGCGCCAGTCGTGCCGGTGCTCGAAGCGCTCGTTGGTGCCGGCGAACGTCGGCTCCGTCGGAAGGCCCTGATACGTCATGTGCTCGTGCGCGTTGACGAGGCCGGGCGAGAGCACGCCGTCGGGGCACGAGACGCGCGTGGCGCCGCTCGCGCCTTCGGCGCTCGCGCAGTCGCAGTCGGCGCACACGATCGAGCCCGTCGCGTTGACGAGCACCTGGCCGCCCGCGAGCACGCGGCCGTCGGCCATCAGGACGTCGGCGGTGATCAGCAGGTTCGCGTCACCCGCGGTGGTCTCGCAGATCGCGCCGCCGGGCAGCGAAGGCGCGTCGGCGGCGGGGCACTCGACGATCATCACGTCGTCGCCGCCACCGCCGTCGGGCATGCCGCCGTCGGGCACCTGCGCATCGACGTCTGGGGTCTCGCCGTCGGGGCGCGGTCCGCCGTCGACGGTGCCGCCGTCGTCGTCGTCGCCGCAGCCGGTCGCGAGCATCGCGGGGACGAGAGAGATGGAGAGGAGAGCTGCGACCCGAAGCAGCCGTGCAACGTCCATGAGGCTCCGTGGGGGATCGAAAAAAATGGAAGCCCCCACGATTCGAGACGCGTGTGATCCCGTCAAGCGCCTTCTGCTCACCCGGCACAGGCTCGTCTCCCAGTCGTCGCCTGCGCGGCGGCGACCCCCACGTCGTCGCTGTTGACCTGCCTCCAGCCGGTGACGTAGGGTGCACACATGCGCCTGCGCAATGCGTCCGCGATCCAACTCGCCCTGCTCGCCACCGCATGTTCTACGAGTCCAGTCGAAAACGCGTATCCCGGAGTCGGCCGGCGCGCCGAAGCGCTGACACTCCAGTGGGTTCGTGTTGATGACGATACGACCATCTACGAAGACGACTGGACGAACTACAGCGATGAAGCCTACCTCGAGGTCAATGACCTCGGGTATCCACGTGCGATTTCGCTGCTGAACTGGGGTATCACTCGGAGCGGCTTCGAATCCCTGATTCCCCCCGGGGAAGAGATCCGCTCTGTGGTCCTCCGAGTGCCTGCGTCTCCCGGGTGCGATCCCAACGATCCTAGCGACACGCTCAATCTACACCCGGTCCAGGCTCCGTGGGATCCGGACGATGTCAACTGGTCCTGCTCTGACGTTGATGACGTCTACGTGCAGCAGTGTGCGCGCGCCTGGTCGATCGACGAGGACCTCATCGAAACCCCGGTCATCGCGACCGCTCGGTGCGAAGCCTTCTCGCCCGCGGATAACTCGCCATGGTCGCATGAGTTCGACGGTTTCTCCTTCGACATCACCGCTCATACCGTTGCGTGGCTGGAAAATGGGTACGGCCATGACGGGTGGAGCATTCAGGGCGGTACTCGCGAACTGCTTTCCGACGAGAATGGCACTCTGCTGGGAGCAGGCCCCTACGTAGAGATCGTGACCGCTCCCCCGGGCGCAGCACCCAATCTGTCTCCGCCGCCGCTGGACCCAGCGGTCGTCACGTCGGTATGGGCAGGCTACAAGTACCTCATCGACCAGGTCGGCCAATGGCCGACAAGCCCGAGTGCGTTTGATCCCGAGCGCGTCGGGGTCCTCCGCGGCCGCGTTGTTGCGCGTGCGGCGTCGTCGACGAGCACTGCCAGCGCACTCCCCGGCGCGCGGGTCGAGATCCTCGGCCACCCCGAGTACGGACACACAGTCACTCGGGGTGATGGCTCGTACGAACTGATGGTGAACGGCGGTGGTCCCGCGGTCGTGCACATCTCCCATACGGGCTACTTGCCAGCACAACGCCGGGTCGACGTGCCGTGGAACTCCCACGTCATGGTCGACGCCGTGTCGCTGGTCCCCGCTCCTGCAGCGACGAATGCTGCGTGCCCGCTTGTGCAGCCCGGCGCGACCGGGCAATTCGTGAGCGCGGTGTCCACCACCCCTGCGGGGCTCGACACCACTGTCGGCGGGATGACGTCGCGTGCGGGCGGACGCAACCTCCGAATCTACGTGCCAGGCGGGGTACAGCTGAGCGCCGGATCGGCGACGAGCACGCGCTGGCGATTCTGCGGGGCGGAGTATTCAGTCGAGCCCAACGCGAGCGAGTGGACCGGCGCGAGTACGATGCCGGGCCAGTTGCCCGGGCCAACCGCGTACACGTTCGCCGCGAAGGTTCGCGCACACCTGGTGGATAGCGCCGGCAACATCGGCGACGAGGTGGAGCATCCGACGTTCACCGGAGACGGCGTCACGTTCTGGCTCGACAACTTCCTCGGATTCCCCGACGGCACGGAAATCCCTTACGGCTGGTACGACGAGCAACAAGGTCGCTGGGTTGCTGGCCCCGACGGTCGAGTCGTCGAGGTGACCCGCCTGTCGGCGGGATGCAGTTACTCGGACGCGTCGATCACGCAGGCCGAGCGAGATGCTGCGTGTGCAGACCTCACGTCTGGGCTGAGCGTCGGGCAGTCGAGACGCTACTGGCGCGTTGCCGGTGCTCGCCATTTCTCGCCCATCGATCTGAACCTCGCGATCGCACTCCTGGAGCTCTTCCGGCCGGCTCTGGAGCGCGCCGCCGATCTCTACAACAGTGCTTGCGGAGTCGGCTCGACCATTCGCTGCGAAGAGCGCTCACTTGGCGAGTCCCTGCCGGTCACCGGGACGCCGTACTCGCTCACGTACTCGAGCGCGCGACAGCGCGGCCGCGCGGATGCGTTCTCGGTGACTGTTCGGCCGCTCGATAGGGCGGCGAGTGCGACCGCCGGACTGGCAGAGATTCGGGGTGAGATCCACGTCGCAGGGCGTCGTATCGGCGCCGATCGCCTGTTCCGGTCCTCGGTTCGGCCGAGCGACTGCAACGGTGTCACGAACTGCGAGATTCAGAACTTCTCTGATGCTGCCACCGCCGCGGCGTTGCGGCTCAACTGGCGCTGGGACGGCATGGACGCTGTGGGCCGGCGCGTCCAGGGACCGCAGCGCGCGGTTGTCCGCGTGGCTTACACATATGACCTGGGGTACGCGATCCCCGATCCAGGCGCGCGTTCGTTCGGACGCAGTTCCGGCATCACGTCCGCCCAGATGGCGATCGGTCGCATGACCACCTTCCACGAGTTCGTGACGACTCTGGGAACGGTCGACGATGAGCTGGCGGGGATTGGCGGATGGAACCTCGACGTCCATCACGTGTTCGATCCGGCCACCAGTACCGTCTGGCTCGGAACGGGCGAACGAATCAACGCGCAAGCGGCCGGAAACGTGATCAGGACTCGCCTGGCCGCGCAGGCCTGGTCGGACGCACGATCCGTCGCTGTGGACGAGCGTGGAGACATCTACTACTCGGCCTTCGGCGGGGCCGATGGCGGCATCTGGGTTCGTCGGCGCGGTGAGGAGGTCAGTCAGCGACTCTGCCCGGGTGGCGATCCATACGGTATCGCGGTCGTCGCTTCCGTGTCCGGAGGGCCTCCGCGGGTCTATTTCGCGGACAAGCAGACGGCGTCGGTTCGTGTAATCCCGCCGAATTTTGTCGGCTCCTGCGCCTCCGCCCCCCTGGTTGTTGGCACCGGAGTAGCCGGAAGCGGGCTCGGGCCGACGACGAATCTGATCGATCTCGTGAATGAGTCACCCCAGACGTTCCCGATCTCGCAGGTCGAATCGATCGCCGCCGGACCGGACGGCTCGATCTACATCGCCGATCGTGCCGCGAGCCGCGTGCTCCGCTGGAGCAATGACGGGACTCCGGACGGAGTGGTTGAGCTCTTCGCTGGGCGGAGGAGCACCTCGTGCGTGAATGGCTCCGAGCCCACCTGCATCGCGATCGAAACTCCCCAAGCAGTCGCTGTCGGCGGGGATGGTTCGGTCTACGTTGCGGGCCGCATTCACCCGCGCGACGGCGCGAGTTCCGCTCAACGAATCATCCGCGTTCACCCGTCGGGGATCATCGAAGATCTCCTGGGCGGCGCAACGGCGGATGGAAGTCGGGGGGACGGGCTGTCCGGTTCTGCGGCGTCCCTCGGTGACATCACCGGGCTCGCGATCGCGCGCGATGGAACTCTTGTCTTCGGCGAAGTCGCTGCGGGGCCCAGCCCTACTGTCGCATGGGACTGCGGCGAACCGACGCAGTCAAACTGCAGCCGGATCCGCTACATCGCGCCGAACGGGCAAGCGTTCACGATGGGTGGGATTCGCGCGAAAGGGCTGCTCACCACGTTCCCGAACACGGCGCAGGGCACCGCCGCAACGGCCACCCAGATTGCAACGCTTCGCGGCCTCGGCGCTGGCCCTGACGGTCGAGTGTACTTCGTCGACGGTGTGCGCGAAGAGGTTCGGGTCATTGAGCCGACGTTCCCCGGAGGGTTCACGACCGATCACGTCGTGCCGTCTCCGGACGGCAGCGTGCAGTGGATGTTCGACACGGAGGGGCGCCACCTCTCCACGCGCGACGCGATTTCGGGCCGCTCGCTCGTCGCGTTCGGGTACCGCCCGGATGGCCGCCTGAGTCAGGTGGTAGATCCCGACAGCACGAACACGATCTCGTGGCCCGCGAGTCTACCCGGCACTGTGACCATCACGGCACCGGGAACGCTGGAAACCCGGCTCCTGCTCGGCGCAAACGGTTACGTGGACCGGGTGGACTACCCGCACGCGACGGCGAGCGGCACCCATACCGATACGTACGAAATCGCTCATGACGCCGGTGGCCTGCTTCGCGAGATCGTGGATCCGGCGCGAGGCGCAGGTGCGCCTGAGGTCCACTCGTTCTGCTACGACTCCGTCGGTCGACTCACGCGCGACGGGATCGGCACGCAAGCGGGTGACACTGCGTGTGACGCGCCCGGCGCATCCGTGCAGACCCTGGGTTCCGGCCTCGCTCCGACGCCCGGCTCGGCGGCAGTCGTCCTGACGAACGCAGACGCCCTGAGCACCGTTCTCGTTTCGCGTCAGGTTGGGGACGTGCTTCATCGAGAGGTCCGCAGGCCCTCTGGCGCGCGCCTGGAGATCAATGCTCCCGCGGATGGAGCGGATCTCACTGCGGTCGCTTGCGACTCCGGACTCGCATACTCGGAATCGTGTTTCGATTGCGCCGCCAGAGCTGACGCGGCGAGCTGCGCTGCTGGAACCGCCTGCACGTGGACGGGGTCCGCGTGCGTGTCGTCGTTCGAGAGAATGCGCTCGGTGACGGCGTTCGCAAACGATCCCCGGCCCTCGCTGGGAGGGCTGCGCTATCCATCACAGTCAACGCTCACCTGGTTCGATCCGCTTTCGTCGGCGTGGACGACAGTGGAGGCAACCGAAACTCGTACGCTCGGAGCCTCCGGAGCTCCGTGCAACGGTAGCGCCTCGTGTCTCCAAACGGCCCAGCGCGTCGTCGGCTCCGGGACGGCAGCGACCGTGCTGGAGCAAACGGGCACGACATGGCGAATTACCGAGCTCGCGCCGAGCGTGCCGCTGACCACGACGCGAACCGTGGCCCATCCGGAGTTGCGCGTACGCCGCACTCTGCTCGATTCGGCGGGGCGCCCCACGCGGGTCGAGAATCCCGGCGAGCACCCCGTATGCATCAGCTACACCGGCGACCGTGTCTCGGCCGTCGTGCAAGCGGCCAACTGCATTGTGTCCGGCTCCTATCGCCGCGTCGCTTACGGGTACGGCGGACCGTCGAGTCGTTTCCTCGCGTCCGTAACCGAAGGAACGACGGTCACGAGCTACGCGCGTGACCAGCGCGGATGGATCGAGAATATCACCCTGCCTGGCACCGCCACCGGAAGCTCCGCTCCGCGCGTCGTGCAGCTGACCTACGACGCCGAGGGCAACACGACGGGCGTCTTGACACCCACCGCCCGGCAACACGGGTACACGTACGGAATCCTCGATTCCGTAGCGACCTACTCGCCGCCGGCGACCGCAGCGTGGTCGCTCACGCCTGCCTATGATGTCGACTACACGAACGCGGGGACGCCTGACCTCTACACGCTTCGGAGCGCAACGGGACCCGCAACTGACGTCCTGGATCCGCAGTACGATGCCAGCACGGGGGCTCTGGCAAGCATCGCGGATAGTGTGGGCGCGACGCTGTACGAAGTCGACGAGGACTACGCAGGGCGAGTCATCGTGAGCGACGATCTCACGCGAGTCCGACTGGCCCGCACCTTCGCAGGCCCGTTCCTTCGTCGGGAGGAGTGGACGCGTGATGTTTCCGGACGAGTCGACCACCTCTTCGACAATCGCGGGTTGCTCATCGCGGAGAGTGCGAGTGTCGATCTCGGCGCCTCCCAGCAGACGTACTCCGAATCGAGCTGTTACAACACCGACCGCGAGCTCCAGACGCTGGTTCTCGACGGCGCGGGCGTTGGAGAGTCGTTCGCGATCGCTTACGCTGGTGGCACTGCGCCGAGCGCAACCCTCACGACGCGAGTGGGGCCTCTGACGACGGGCTGTGGCACGGTCTCCGGCGCTCACGTCCTGGTCTCGACGACCGCGAACTCTTTCGGCGAGCTCGCGAGCCGCTCCGCGTCGTTCGTCTCCGGTGGATCATCGTCGTTCTATACTCTGACGATCCCGGAGACTGTTGGCTCAAGCGCGGGCCGCGACCTCAACGGGCGTATCCGTTTCCGCGAGGAGAAGCTCGGAGCCCAGACTACCTGCGATGCGTACGTCTACGACTCCGCAGCGCACCTGTCGTCCTGGACGCGAACCAGTGGGCTCTGCGGAACCGTAGGCGCGCCCGTTCTGGGAACTGCGACCTACGGTTACGACGCGAATGGCAACCTGTCCGCGTCGACGATCGATTGGGACGGTGCCGGCACGTCCTACGCGAGCCAGACCACGAACTATTCGCTGACCGAACAAGATCAGCCCCGCAACGGACGCGTTCCGGGGGCAACGTCTACGACGGCGCGGAGCTATGACGCCGCCGGCAGGCTGGAAACCCGCGGATCCAACGCGGACCCGCTGATGCGGGAACGGTTCGTCTACGACAGCTTCGACCGGCTCGTGCGATGGTGCCCGACGGGTGCCTGCGGGACGACTGCGAGCAATCGAGTCGACCTGAGCTACGACGGCGTCGGTCGCTTGGTTCGGATTTACGAAGCGTCCGCGAACATCGAACAGCGCTTCTACTATCGCGACGGTCTCGCGCCGATCGCGTGGCAGCAAATCGCAAGCAGCGTTCGTCGCACGGTCGTCTTCGGCTACGGTAGCTACGACTGGGTGCCCGACGTCATGTACGTCGACACCACGACGAACGGCGGCGTGGACGAGACCTATCGGATCGTGCACGACGAGCGCGGGTCGGTGCGGGCGATCGTTCGTGCCGCGGGTACGGGCACGATCGGAGCCCTGGTCCAGCGGTTCAGCTATGACCCGTGGGGCAATCGACGCGCCGCAGAGGAGGGAACGGCGCCACCCGCGACGGCGACGTCCACGCAGCCGTTCGGGTTCGCAGGCGCCATCGCGCTTCCCATTCCTGGGATTTGGCACATGGGTGCCCGCCAGTACGACTCGACGGTCGGGGCGTTCACGACGCGCGATCCGATCGAGTTCGGCGGCGGGGTGAGCCACTACGCATACGTCGCCGGCGATCCGGTCAACGCCGTCGATCCGGGTGGCCTCAATCCCGCGATTCTTTCGCAGATCGGGTGTCTCGGATCGCTCGCTGTGAATGGTGGCAGCCCCGCCGAGGTTGCGTTCAATATCGTCGTCGGCGCGGTTCTGGAGGGGCTCGCGGCATTCCGTGCTCTCGGTCGCGCCGCACCCGGTGCGGGAGCACTCGATGACGCCTGTCGTGGGGGAATGTGCGAGGTACCGGGCCGATGCTTCGCCGCAGGCACTCCCGTCGAGACGTCTGAAGGACTCCGCGGTATCGAGGACGTCGAGGTCGGTGACCTGGTCTGGTCGCTGGATCCTGACACCGGCGAGAGTGGATATCGCGAAGTGACTCGAACGTTCGAGCGCATCGAAGATGTCGTGCTTGAACTCTCGATCGTGGCGGACAACGCGTCTGAGAGTATTACGACGACTCGGTCGCATCCGTTCTACGTCGCAAATCGCGGCTGGGTGAGGGCAGAAGAGCTCCGCACGGGGGACGAGGTCTTCACGAGCCGCGGGGGCTGGGCGCGGATCGCGTCTGGGACTTGGATCGAGGCTAGTCAACTTGTCTACAACCTTGAGGTTGAAGGCAGTCACTCCTATTTCGTCGGACAGGCTGGAGTCTGGGCGCACAACTCTTGTGTCCAGGCCAACAAGGCTGCCGGAGACGCGTTCCGCGACCAGGTCGCTGATGGCTTCCGACAAATGGGCTACGACGTGCAAACGGAAGTTACGGTCGTGACCCCGTTCGGCGTGCGTAGGTACGATGTCGCGATCTCGTCTGGTGGAACGCTTCGCGGCCTGATCGAAACGAAGGTGGGGCGGTCGCCGTACCTCCCCAGCCAGCGCGCGAAGGACGCGTGGGTTGCCAGCGGTCCCCGTTGGGGGAGATATGCGAACGTTCCGCGTGTTCCAACTACCATCGTGCGCCCATGACTGATCGCCAGCACTTCGCTACGTCAGCCGACGCAATGAAGTACCTCGACGCGCGGCTACGCAGCGTCGTACGGAGTCTCGGTTACAAGCGCGCACGCGGCACGAAGCTGGCCTACGCAAAACCCAGCGGTCGCGATGACGAGTTCGTGGTGTTCGGTGCGGTGGCTTCGCGGGTCGGCTACGACCATTTCGCTGGCGGACTGTTCCGTGTCGAGCTTGGGCTCGCACCCGTGCCTGAGCTCTTCGCTGCCGCGCGTGTCGGGTTGGTCGACTTGCTTTCCGAGTCCGACCTGGAGCGGTACGTCGGTATCTCGCGAGCCGTCGTCGCTGCGCTCCCGCGTCCGCCGGATGTACACGTCGAGCAGTTCGCAAGCACGGCTCGAGACTGGTACGCGAAGAGGTTCGAGCCGCCCGCGCGTGGCTTGCGCCGCACCTTCTACGAGTGGGCGCCGTTTCGTAGCAGCGACGACCTCGACGCATGGTCCGCGTTCCTTGCCGAGTCGCTTCCGTCTGGTCTTGATCGCGTCGCGCGCTCCAGCGTCGATGCTGGGAACCTGCGGCTAGCGCCCGGCTAGAGACGCTCCACCGACTTGAGCATCTCCGGGACGAAATGGGTGCGCGGGTGGATCAGCGTGCGGCGGGCGCGGCCGCGGACACTGAAGATGCGATCGAGCTCCGTCTCGTAGCGGCCGCCTTGGACGAGATCGCCATCGATGAAGTCGTAGGTCGTGACCTCGCCGGATCGCGTGTCCTGAGCTGCCGCGGGAGCGGCGAAGGCGGCGATCAGGGCGGCCGAGAGAGCGATCGTGAGACGCATGGCGGAACCTCCTCCGCGCTGCGACGGGCGAGCTGTCCGGAAGGTCTGGCCAGTGTCGCGAAACGTCCCGTTTTCACACTGGACGCGGCTTGTTCGTTGCTGCACAGTCCCCCGCACGACGGGTGGACCGCCCTCGCGGCGGCCGCCACGGAGGTAGTCAGATGCGGCGACGGATGTTCCTGGGGAAGGTCCACCGGGCGGTGATCACGCACGCCGACCTCGAGTACGAGGGCAGCTGCACCATCGACGCCGACCTGATGGACGCAGCGGGGATGATCGAGCACGAAGAGCTGCACATCTGGAACGTCACGCGCGGGACGCGCCTCGTGACGTACACGCTGGCAGGTCCGCGCGGTTCGGGCGTCATCTGCATCAACGGCGCGGCGGCGCACCTGAACAAGCCGGGCGACCTCGTGATCCTCGCGACGTTCGGCGAGATGGACGACGACGAAGCGCGCCGTCACGTGCCGAAGGTCGTCCGCGTCGACGAGAAGAACCGCATCATCGGCGACGAAGCCGAGCGCGCGGGCCCGCAGATGCCGCTGCACCACGAGCGCGGCGTCCCGCAGCCGAGCTGAAGCGCGAGAAGCTCGCGCACCATGAAGGCAGCTCCGAGCCGCGCGCTCGCGAGCTGCCTTCGCGCGTGTACGATGCCCGTCGGACGCGCCGGGATGGCGGAACGGCAGACGCAGGGGATTTAAAATCCCACGCCTCGGAAGAGGCATGAGGGTTCGAGTCCCTCTCCCGGCATCGAGAAAATCGGCGAGGAAGACGCGAGTCCGGCGGCCCGCCACAGGCTCGCATGGGGAGATTTTCCGTGCTCTCCCGGCGCGGCCTGGGAAGAGCTCCCCATACGCGACGATGCCGGGCGCATGTTCGCGGAGGATTCCGCTTGGCTCATCGCTTGCGAAGCGGGCGCTCCGTGCGACCGAAGCCCAGGCCGACCGTTCTATGCATCGAGAGCGATGACGATCAGCGCGAGCTGCTCCCGCTCGTCATCCGGGAGCAGGCGCGCGTCCTGACGGCGAGCTCCGTGCGCGATGCGCGCGAGCTCCTCGACTCCATCGCCTTCGACGCCGTGCTCGCGTCGATGGCCGTGCCCGGTGTGCTCGAGCTCGCCCACGAGCTGGAGACCGGAGGCCGCGTCGGGCCGCTCGTGTTGGTGTCGCCCGCGTGGAGCGACGACGCGCAGCGCGAAGCGACGGCGCTTGGCGCCGTCACCGTGCAGCGCCCGCACGAGAACGCGGTGGTGATCGAGGCGGTGGCTCGCGCCCTCGCGCGCGCACCGCGAACGCTCCACTGAGCTCGTCTGCGCGCGGCTCGCCGCGTGACCCCAAGAGACCACGCTGAACGCACGTGCGGATCGCGCGCTGCGCGGCGATCGGGGCGCGTCAGTGATCGTGGCGGTGGTGCAGGTCCGGCTCGTGCGCGTGCTCGTGCGTGAGCGGGTCGTGGACGTGCGCGTGGAAGTGCCAACCGAAGCGGGGCACGACCTCGTGTGCGTGCTCGTGGTGTGCGTCATCGTGGCGATGCCAGTGCGCGTGCTCGATGCGCTCGTGGGTGTGCGCGTGCGCGTGGCGATCGCGCGGCAGCACCACGAGCGCGAGCGCGAGCAGCACGCTCGCGACGACGGCGATCGGCGTGACCGGCTCGCCGAGCACGAGCCACGACAGCGCGACGCCCCAGAACGGCGCGGTCGAGAAGACCGCTTGCGAGCGCGTCGCGCCGAGCTGCTGGCTCGCGGCCACGTAGAGCACGAGCGAGATGCCATAGCCGGTCGCGCCGACGAGGAGCGCGAGCGCCAGTGTGCGGGGATCGAACGCCGGCACGCCCTCGACGACGAGGCCGATCGCGAGGTTCGTCGCACCCGCGACCAGGCCTTTGACGAGCGTCGACTGCGCGGGGCTCACGCCGTCGACGAGCGACATCAGGTTGTTGTCGAGCCCCCACGCGAGGCACGCGCCCGCGACGAGCAGCGCGGCCGGCGTGAGCGCCTCGAGCGAGGGGCTCGCGAGCAGCGCGCTCGACGCGACGATCAACGCGATGGCGAGCGCGGTCCGAGGGCCGACGTGCTCGCGGAAGAACACGCGGGCGAGCAGCGCGGTGAACACGGTCTCGAGACTCAGCCAGATCGACACCGCGCTCGCGCTCGCGATCGCCAGGCCCGCGAGGAGGAGCACGGGCCCGACGACGCCGCCGAAGAGCACCGCACCGCCGAGGCGCCGGAGCGTGCGGCCATCGCGCAGCGCACCGCGCGGAACGCCGCCGGCCCTCGGCACGACCGCGAGCGCCGCGCCGAGATAGAGCAGCCCGGCGAGCGTGAACGGCCCGAGCTCGTCGAGCAGCGCTTTCGAGGCCGGCGTCGACGCGCCGAAGAGCGCGGCGGCGAGCAGGGCCCACACGAACGGTCCGGCCGTCATCGTCCGAGAGCGTGCGGCTTCCCGCGCTCCGCGACGAGCCGCCGCACGCTCGAACATCTCGCACCCGGGCTCGTTGCATCCCGCAACGCGCTTCGTTGCAGGATGCAACGCCTCCTCGTGCGTTCGTTGGTCATGCGCGCGCTCGCGATGGAACGCGCCGTGCTCTCGCCGGCCGCCGCATGCATCGCGCGACCGTTCCGATCCTGATCGCCGCATCGCTGCTGTCCGGCTGCGGAGATCACGCAGACGCGCAGGAGAGCGAGTTCCGCCCGGGTACCGCGCAGCGCCTCGACGATGGCGCGGTCCGCATCCGCGACGACTCCGCCTCGTTCATCGAGACCGCGACGATCGGCGACGAACAAGTCTCCGCGCTCGTGCGCGCGCCCGGTCGCGTCGCGTTCCGCGAGGGCGCTGTGTCCGAGGTCGGCGCGCCCGTCGACGGTCGCATCACCGAGGTGCACGCGCGTGTCGGGCAGCGCGTCGAGGTCGGCGACCCGCTCGTCACGATCGCGAGCCCGTCGGCCGCCGCAGTCCGTGGCGAGCTCGCTCGCGCGCGCGTCATGGTGCAGGCCGCCGAGGCCGAGCTCGCGCGTCAGGAGCAGATGACGGCGGCGGGCGTGGGTGTGGAGGTCGACCGCGTCCGCGCGCACGCCGACCTCGCCCAGGCGCGCGCGATGCTCTCCGCGCTGTCGGCGAGCGCCGCGTCGATCGGGCGAGGATCGGCTGCGACGGTGAGGGTCCGCGCGCCGATCGCGGGCACCGTGCTGGCGCGACGCGCGAGCGTCGGGCTCGCCGTCGAGGCCGGAGGCGAGCCGCTCGTCGTTCTCGGAGAGCGCAACGCGGTGTGGATCGTCGCCGAGGTGTTCGAGCGCGAGCTGCCGCTCGTGCACGAGGGCGCGACCGCCCACGTCTCGCTGGCGGCAGCGGCCGAGGCGGTCTCGGCGCGCGTCGACGCGATCGGCGGCGCGGTCGATCCGGAGACGCGGCGCGCTCCGGTGTTCCTCGCGCTCGAGGGCGCGATCTCGGAGCACTTGCGCGCCGGGATGTATGCGCGCGCCGAGATCGAGGTCGGCGACGCGGGGCTCGGGATCCCGACCTCGTCGGTGCTGGTGAAGGACGGAGGGCGCACGGTCGTGTTCGTCGCCCGCGACGAGCGCACGTTCCTGGCGCGCGACGTCCAGCTCGGCGCACCGGTCCGCGGGCGCGCACCCGTGCTGCGCGGGCTCGAGCGCGGCGAGCGCATCGTCACGCGTGGCGCGCTGCTCCTCGACGGCCAGGCCGATCTGCTGCGCTGAGGACGACGAACGATGATCCACGCACTCGTCCGACTCTGCGTCGAGCGGCGCATCGCCGCGCTCGTCGTCACCGCGCTGATCGCTGCGTATGGCGTCCACGCGTACCTGCGCACGCCGATCGAGGCGTTCCCCGACGTCACGAACCTCCAGATCAACGTCATCGCGCAGCTGCCGGGGCTCGCGCCGGAGGAGATCGAGCGCCAGCTGACGGTCCCGCTCGAGCGCGTGCTGAACGGCGTGCCCGGTGCGATCTCGATGCGCAGCGAGAGCCTCTTCGGTCTCTCGCTGATCTTCATCACGTTCGACGACGATGCCGACGTCTTCCGGTCGCGCATGCTCGTCTCGGAGCGCATCTCGAGCGCGGACGTGCCCGAGGACGCCGAGGTGAAGCTCGCGCCCGACGCGACGCCGCTCGGCGAGGTGCTGCAGTACCGACTCTCCAGCGATCGCCACGACCTCTACGAGCTGCGCGCCGCGCAGGAATGGACCGTGGCGCGCGTGCTCCGGCAGACCCCCGGCGTCGCCGACGTCGTCAGCTTCGGCGGCTATCTCGAGGAGCTGCACGTCGAGGTGGATCCCGCGCGCCTCGAAGCGCACGACCTCACGCTCGCCGAGATCGGCGAGGCGCTCGAGCGCTCCAGCGTGAACGTCGGCGGTGGGTTCCTGCCATCGGGCGAGCAGGAGCTCGGCATCCGCGGCGTCGGTGTGCTCCGCGGGCCCGACGACATCGCCAGCGTCGTCATCCGGCGGGACGAGGGTCTGCCGATCACGGTCGGTGACGTCGCTCGTGTCGTCCAGTCGCACACGCCGCGGCGTGGCACCGTCGGGCTCGATCTCGAGCCCGAGGTCGTCGAGGGCTTCGTGCTGCTGCGCCGCGGGGAGAACCCGTCGGAGGTCCTGCGCGGTGTCCACGAGCGCATCGACGAGCTCCACGAGCGCATCCTGCCGGAAGGCATGCGCATCGAGCCGTTCTACGACCGGACGCAGCTCGTCGACCAGACGCTCGAGACCGTGCACCACAGCCTGATCGAGGGCTTCCTGCTGATCCTCGGCGTGGTGTGGCTCTTCCTGCGGATGCTGCGCGGCTCGCTCGTCGTCACCGTCATCATCCCGCTCTCGCTGCTCGCGGCGTTCACCGGCCTCTACCTGCTCGGCATGCCGGCGAACCTGATCTCGATGGGCGCGATCGACTTCGGGATCCTGGTCGACGGCGCCGTCGTGCTCGTCGAGAACGTGATCCACGAGATGGGCGTCGCGAAGCCGCGCTCGCGGCGCGAGATCCTCGGGCTCGTGGTGCACGCCGCGGTCGACGTCGCGCGACCGACGCTCTACGCGATGGGCATCATCGTCGCCGCGCTCGTGCCGATCTTCTCGCTCGAGCGCGTCGAGGGCCGCATCTTCCGGCCCCTCGCGCTGACGTACTCGCTCGCGCTCGCGGCCGCGCTCGTGCTCGCGCTGACGATCGTGCCCGCGCTGCTCGCGGTGGTGCTGCGACCGAAGGACGCGTCGCTGCAGGAGCCGCGCTTCGTCGGGCTCCTGCGCGAGCGCTATCGCCGCATCGTCGCGGCGGGGATCACGCGGCCTGCGATCCCGCTCGTGATCGGTGCGCTGGTGCTCGGTGCGGCGGGCCTCGTCGGCGCTCGGCTCGGCACGGAGTTCCTGCCCGCGCTCGACGAGGGCGACATCGTCGTGTTCGTCGAGATGCCGGCGAGCATCTCGCTCGAAGAAGGACGCGACGTCCTCCACGAGGTGCGTACACGCATCGTCGCGCTGCCGGAGGTCGTCGCGACGATGAGCGAGCACGGGCGCCCCGAGGACGGCACCGACAACGAGGGCTCGAACATGAGCGAGACGTTCGTGCGGCTGCGCCCGCGCGACGAGTGGCGTCCCGGCGTCACGAAGGACTCGCTCATCGACGAGATGCGCGAGTCGCTCACCGCGATCCCCGGCGTGCGCTTCAACTTCTCCCAGCCGATCAAGGACAACGTCGAGGAGTCCGGCAGCGGCGTGCGAGGGCAGGTCGTGCTCAAGGTCTTCGGTGACGACCTCGACGCGATGCGCGGCGCGCTCGCGTCCGCGGTGGAGACACTCTCGGGCATCGAGGGGATCGTCGACCTGGACATCTACCGCGACACGTCGATGCCGCAGCTGCAGGTCGAGCTCGATCGCGAGGCGCTCGCGCGCGAGGGCATCGCGATGGAGGACGCGCAGCGCACGCTCGAGACCGCGCTCGCGGGAGCGGTCGTCAACGAGATGTGGATCGGCGCGCGACCCGTGCCGGTGCGCCTCCGTCTCCCGGTCGGCGAGCGAGAGGACCGCGACCGCATCGGCGAGATCCTCGTCCCCAACGCGTCGGGCGCTCGCGTGCCCCTGCGTGACCTCGCGCGCATCGACGTCCGCACGGGGCGCGCGTCGATCAACCGCGAGGACAACAGCCGCACGATGGCGCTGAAGTTCAACGTGCAGGGCCGCGATCTCGGCTCGGTGATCGCCGAGGCGATGGCCGCGGTCGATGCGAACGTGCACCCGCCGGACGGGCACTGGCTCGTGTGGTCGGGCGAATTCGAGAACCAGCAGCGCGCGATGGAGCGCCTCTCGGTGATCGTTCCGCTCTCGCTGCTCGTGGTGCTCGGGCTGCTCTACTCCGCGCTCGGCTCGATGCGGAGCGCGGCGATGATCTTGCTCGCGGCGCCGTTCGCGCTCACCGGTGGCGTGTTCGCGCTCGCGGCGTTCGGGATCCCGCTCTCGGTCAGCGCCGCGGTCGGCTTCATCGCGCTGCTCGGTCAGGTCTCGCTCGCGGGGCTGCTCGTGCTCTCCGCGGTCGAGCAGCGATGGCGCGCGGGCGCACCGCGCGTGCAGGCCCTCACCGAGGGTGCAGCGCTGCGGTTCCGCGCAGTGCTGCTCACCGCGCTGCTCGCGATGCTCGGGCTCGTCCCGATGGCGCTGGGGACGGGCGTCGGCAGCGAGACCCAGCGTCCGTTCGCGCTCGTCATCGTCGGCGGGATGGCGACGACGCTGCTCGTCGCGCTCTTCGTGCTGCCGGCGCTCTACGCGCTGCTCGGACCGCGCGCGCTGGCGACGAAGGAAGCGATCGACGAGGAAGCGACGCGACCGCTCACCGAGGAGGCGCACTGATGCGCGCGCTGCTGATCGTGCTCGCGTCGGTGCTCGTGCCCGCGCACGTGCTCGCGCAGGACGAGATCACGCTCGACGAGGTCGTACGCATGGTGCGAGAGGAGAGCCCGGCGGCGCGTGCGCTGCGCGCGCGGGTGTCGGTCGCGGACGCCGACGTCGATCTCGCGGGCGTGTACCCGAACCCCGTGCTCGCCTACGGCGGCTTCGGTCGGTTCGACGGAACTGCCCAGGCGATCAACGGCACGCAGCATCAGATCTGGCTCGACGTGCCGCTCCTCGTCGCGGGGCAGCACGATGCGCGTCGCGAGGTCGCGTCGGCCGAAGCGCGCGCCGCGCGCGCCGATCTCGAGGTGGACGTGCTCGCGCTCGAGATCGAGGCGCGTCGCGCGTTCCTCGACGCGCTGGTGGCGCAAGAGCGGGCGCGACAGCTCGACGCCGCGCGCGGCGAGCTCGCGACGTTCCTCCAGCTCGTGGAGGCACGCGCCGGAGCCGGCGCCCAGAGCCGCTACGACACCGCTCGCATCGCGATCGAAGCGGCACGCGTGGACGCGGATCTCTCGGTCGCGGAGGCGGACGCACGCGCGGCGAGCGCGCTCCTCGCGGCGATGATCGGGCGAGAGGGATGGGCTCCGCGCGCGGGCGGCTCGCTCGAGGCGCATGGCGAGCAGTACGCCGCGGTGCACGAGCTGCCCGCGATCCGCGCGGCGCGTGCGCGCGTCGAAGCCGCGGAGCGCGACGTGCGACGCGCCGAGGCCGAGCGCATCCCGGAGCTGCGCGTGGGCGCAGGCGCCTACTTCACGACCGATGGGGACAGCTCGTCGGCGTATCTCGGGCTCGCGATCCCGCTCCCGGTGTTCGACACCGGAGAGGCCGCCGTTCGACGCGCCCGCGCAGCGCACGACGCCGCGTCCGAGGCCCGCGACGCGATCGAGGCGATCTCGAGCGCGCGCATCGAGGGCGCGCTCGCGGTGCTGGCGGCGCGCCGTGCTGCGCTCGGCGCGTTCGACGAGCGTGCTCGCGCCCGCGTCCCCGAGCTGCAGCAGATGGCGGAGGCGTCGTACCGGCTCGGCGCATCGGGCGTGTTCGAGCTGCTCGACGCGTTCCGCGCGCGCGTGGAGCTCGAGCTCGCGCGCATCGAGCTGCTCGCGACGCTCGCGGCCGCCGAGATCGACCTGCTCGCGATCGTCGGACGATGATCCGCTTCCTCGTCGTCGCGTTCGTCCTGATCGACCTCGCGCTGAAGCTGCGCATGCGGCGGTGGCCGACGAGGAGGCATCGAGGCACGGTGCGCTGATGTCGCTCTCCGGGCGCCTCACGATCGCGCTCACGCTCGCTGCGCTGGTGCTCTTCGGAGCCGTCGGCGCGTGGCAGCTGCGCGCGGAAGAGGACGATCTCCGGCGCGCCGCGCGACACGACATGAGCCTGCTCGGTCGGAGCCTGCAGGTCGCGTTCGAGAACGCGCTGCGCGATCTGCAGGAGGAGGACGTGCAGGAGACCCTGCGCGAGCTCGAGCGAATCGATCCCGAGGTCGACGTCTTCGTGTACGACGCGGCGGGAGCCCAGATCGCGGCGTCGACCGGCGCCGTCGAGCGCGCCCGCTGGCTCGGCGCGAGGCCGACCGAGGCCGTGCTGCGCTTCCTGCCCGAGCACGAGCCCGGCGCCGTCGAGCTGCTCGTGCCGCTGCACATCACCCGGAGCGCGCGGCCCGCGACCCTCGTGGTGTGGCGTCCGCTCGACGACATGCAGCACGACCTCGTCGCGACGCGGCGGCGCGTCTGGCTCTCGGTCGTGGGCTTCGCAGCGCTCGTCGCGCTGCTCACGATGGGGCTCTCGCGAGTGTGGGTCGGAGCGCCCCTCGCGCGCATGATCGCCCAGATGAAGCGAGTGCGCCGTGGTGATCTGTCGCCCTTCGAGGCGCCGCAGCGCGCCGACGAGGTCGGTCAGGCGCTCCGGGAGCTCGAGCAGCTCGTGACCGATCTGCGGGACGCACGCGCGCGCTTGGACGCCGAGAGCGACGCGCGCGCCCGGCTCGAGCACGGGCTGCGTGAGGTCGACAAGCTCGCGACGGTCGGGCAGCTCGCCGCGGGGCTCGCGCACGAGATCGGATCGCCGCTGCAGATCCTTGAAGGGCGCGTGGCAGCGCTCGAGACCAAGGCCGACGATCCGAACGAGACACGGCGCCTCGCGCGCATCGTGCTGACCCAGGCGCAGAGGATCACGCGCATCGTGTCGCGCCTCGGCGACCTCGCGCGCCGTCGTCCTCAGCGGGTGCGAGTGATCGACGTGACTCCGCCGGTGCGTGCCGTCGTGGATCTGCTCGAGGCGGACGCGCGCAAGCGCGGCGTGGCGTTGACGCTCGAGAGCGAAGCGGCGACCGACTCGATCGAGGGCGACCCCGATGCGATCCAACAGCTGACGCTCAACCTCGTGCGCAACGCGCTGCAGGCGGCGGGACCGGGCGACGCGATCGTCGTGCGCATCGCGGAGTCGCCGCTCGAGCGTGCCGACGGATCGACTCGCACGGGAGTCGCGATCGAGGTGCGCGACGATGGCTGCGGCATGGACGAGACGACGCGCTCGCGCGCGCTCGAGGCGTTCTTCACGACGCGCGCCTCCGAGGGCGGCTCGGGCCTCGGGCTCGCGGTGGTGAAGGGCATCGTCGAGGAGCTCGGCGGGCGCATCGTCATCGAGTCGGAGGCCGGTGCCGGTACGACGGTCCGAGTGATCCTTCCGGCGGGCTCAGCGGGCGAAGGAGGGTCGTCGCATGCCGCCTAGCCGCATCCTCGTGGTCGACGACGACGAAGGCGTCGTCGAGTGGTTGCTCGAGGAGCTCGTCGAGCGTGGCTACGCCGCGAGCGGCGTCACCAGCCCTGCCGAGGCGCTGCAGCGCGTCGCGCGCGAGCGCTTCGATCTCGTCGTGTCCGACGTCGAGATGCCCGGGATGCGCGGGATCGATCTCGTGCAGGCGATCCACGCGCGCAGCCCCGACCAGCTCGTGCTGCTGATCACCGCGTTCGGCTCGATCGACCTCGCGATGCAGGCTGTTCGTGCCGGCGCGGCAGACTTCCTCGCGAAGCCGTTCACGATCGAGGCGCTGCTGCAGGCGATCGAGCGGACGCTGCGCGAGCGCCGTCTCCGGCGCCAGGTCGTGCGCGTGCGCGCGTCGCTCGGTGACGAGAGCCCGCCGGGCGATCTCGTCGCGGAGAGCGCCGCGATGAAGCGCGTCCTCGAGCTCGCACGGAGGGCGGCAGCCTCGGGCTCGACGGTGCTCCTCACCGGCGAGAGCGGCGTCGGCAAGAGCGCGATCGCGCGCTACGTCCACGCGCACAGCGCGCGCCGTGATCGGGCGTTCGTGCAGCTCAACTGCGCGGCGCTGCCCGCCGGGCTCGTCGAGGCCGAGCTCTTCGGCGTGCGGCGCGGCGCATACACCGACGCGCGCGAGGATCGCCGCGGGGTCTTCGTGGATGCCGATCGCGGAACGCTCTTCCTCGACGAGGTCGCGGACATGGCGCTGGAGGTCCAGCCCAAGCTGCTCGTGGCGCTCGAGAGCGGATCGATCCGACCTCTCGGTGCGCGCGACGAGGTGCGCGTCGACGTGCGACTGATCGCGGCGACGAACCGCTCGCTCGAGGAGGACCTGCGCGAGCGCCGGCTCCGCGCGGACCTCTATCACCGCCTGAACGTCATCCGCATCGACGTCCCGCCGCTGCGCGAGCGGCTCGACGACCTGCCCCGCCTCGTCGACACGTTGCTGGCGCGCCTCGCGCCCCGCGCGAGCCGTCCGCTCGCGGGCGTGAGCGAGGAGGCGATGCGATGGTTGCGCGCGCAACCCTGGACGGGGAACGTGCGCGAGCTCGCGAACGTGGTCGAGCGCGCGGTGATGCTCACGGATCACGACGTGCTGGTCCTCGAGGACTTCGTCGAGGGGCGCGCGATCGAGGAGTCCGACCTGGCGTTCCTGACGAGCGCGGCGGAGGAGGGCATCGGGCTCGACGAGCTCGAGCTCCGCTACATCCGCCGGGTGCTCGAGCGCTGTGGCGGCAACAAGGCGAAGGCCGCGCAGGTGCTCGGCATCGACCGCTCGACGTTGTGGCGAAAGCTCGGCGGCGGCTCGTGAAGCGGTGAGCACGAGCAGCTGCAAGCCCGCGCGGAGCGACGTCGACAGCGGCGCTCGTGGTGTCGAAGGGATCCACGCATGTCAGCGAACGACGACTCGGACCCCACGGCCCTGGTTCGCTTCCTGCCCAGGAGAGCGTCGCGCACGTTCCTTCCGAGAGTCGTCCGCGAGGAGGTGATCGCGCGGAGCGATGACCCCCGGCGTGAGCCGGACGTGGACGGGCCCGGCGCGCGAATCGCGCGTCCAGCACGTCGGCGATGACTCAACCCGACGCGCAGGTGCAGTCGACGCAGCCCTCGGTCGCGCAGGCGCCGCACGTCCTCTGCACCTGCTTCCGCAGCGCGTCGCGCGCGCGAAACACGCGCACACCGGCGTTGTTGCTCGTGATGCCCGCCTCTTCGGCGTAGTCCTTCACCGCGACGCCGTCGATCTCCACGCGCTTCAGCGCCTCGGCGTACTCGGGCTTCAAGCTCCCGCTCAGCGTCTTCACGCAGCCGCAGACCGCGCCGCGCGTGTCGGCGCCCGAGCGCTCGGTCTCGAGCTCCGCGGCGAGCGCGGCGAGCCCCTTCGACGCGGTCGCGCGACGACGCTGGTGATCGACGACGGCGTTGCGCAGCACCCGATAGAACCACGCGACGATCGCGTCGCGCTCGCGCACCGCGCCGAGCTTGTCGATGCTGCGTACGAAGGCGTCCTGGAGGACGTCCTCCGCGAGCGCGCGGCTCCCCAGTCGCCTCTCGAGGAACGCGAGGAACGCCTCGCGATGCTCGACGAGCGCCTGCATCGTTGCCTCGCTCACATGACCTCCAGGAGCGTCATCATCCCCGAGTCGTGGTGCTCGAGGACATGGCAGTGAAGGGCCCAGGTGCCCGCGTCCTCCGCGACGAGCCCGATGTCGACGGTCTCGCGAGGATGCACGAGCACGGTGTCGCGCCAGTGCGGCTCGTCGGCCGCGACGCCGTCACGGGCGAGCACGCGGAAGAACTGTCCGTGCAGGTGCATCGGATGCAGGCGCGCCGACGTGCTCACGAAGCGCATCTTCACGAACCTGCCGAGCGGAACGCGATCACGCGCGTCGTGCGCGTGTCCCATCGCACCCTCGCGCATCGCCTCTCCGTTGAGCGTCCACTCGAGCCCGTACGGGCCGCCGCGACGCGCGCCGAGCTCGTACGTGAGATCCGGCGCGAGCGACATCGCGCCGCGCCAGTCGGGCGCGGTCGACGTCGCGAAGGCGCGTGCATCGGGCTCGTGGGCGGCGCCCGCCACGTCGAAGCGAGCGAGGGTGATGTTGCGCGCGTAAGCGTCGACGACGCGCACGTCGGCGCCCGACGCCGCGGGCGCGACGACCTCGAGATCGACGCGGTTCCCGGGCGCGATCTCGAGCCGATCGAGCGTGAGCGGTGCGTCGGTGGGACGGCCGTCGAACGCGATGATGCGGGCATCGGCTCCGACGACGCGCGGCGCGAACACGCGCCCGTTCGCGACGTTCACGATGCGCACGCGGAGGCGCTCTCCCGGCGCGATCGGCTCGCGGTGTCCGATGCGCGCGTTGATCGTGATCGCGCGTCCCCATCGGCCGTCGTGCGCGAGGTCGTGCCTCGTGACGAACGCGGGATCGATCGCGCCGCTCGCATCGAGGCGCCAGTCGTCGAGCACCCAGACCGCGTCGCGGACGCGCGGGGCATCGGGATCGTCGATGACGAGCACGCCGTGCAGACCACGCTCGATCTGCTCGCTGCCGCGCGTGTGCGGGTGGAACCAGAACGTGCCCGCGTCCCGCGCGACGAAGTCGTAGGTGAAGGACTCGCCCGGCGCGATCGGCGGCTGCGTCACGCCGGGCACGCCATCCATCGCGTTGTCGAGTCGGATGCCGTGCCAGTGGATCGAGGTGGGCTGCGGCAATCGATTGGTGATGCGCACCCGCAGTCGATCGCCGACGTTCGCGCGGAGCACCGGGCCGGGGACCTGACCGTCGTAGGCCCAGACGTCGAGCGCGCGTCCGTCGAGCAGCGGCAGCGTCGTCGGCGCGGCGACGATGTCGAAGGAGCGCGTCGTCCCGGTCTCGCGCGGCCGTGACGACTGGGCGCCGGGGACGGTCGCGAGATCGGAGCGGCAGCCGGTGACGAGGAGGGCGCCACAAGAAGCGGCCAGGACCAGGGCTCGTGCGTTCGGAGCGTGTGCCACGACCCGATGACGCACGAGGTCCTCGGGCATTACACCGCGGAATTCGCGGGGTCGAAGCTCACGGGCACTCGGGGCGCGTGAGCGCGGCGCCGAGCGCTTCGATCATCCCGTCGAACTGGCCCGCGAAGCTGTTCTGGCAGATCGAGCCGACCACCGCGCCCGCGCCGCGCGCGTCGAGCCCTCGCGCGACCTCCACGATGCGTCGCGGCGCGAACGACACACCGGCCCCCGGCACGTTGCACGAAGGACGCAGTCGTGTGGGCATCGACGGGTCGACGATCTCCTGCATGTCGGGATGCTCGAGGATCGCGTCGAAGTCGGGGTGCGCGGGATCGGTCGCTGCGTCGACCGGGATGCCCGCGAGCACACCGAACACCAGCCGGCTGGGATCACGTCGTAGCCCGAGGAGCCCGGCGCGTCCGTCTTCACCCGCGACGTAGCGCTCGATGCGATGGGGCACGTCCGGAAAGGCGAAGCAGCGCAGGCTGAGATCCGCGCTCGAGAAGCGCTCGTCCGAGGGATCGAAGATCCCGGGATCGGGCGTCGAGCAGTCCTCTTCGTCGGTGACGACGAGCACGCCCAGCACCGAGCCCTCGCGCAGGAACCCCGCGTTCACGCCATCGCCGTGCCCGCGCGTACCGCCCAGGAAGATCGGCGGTGTGTAGCCCTCGCGTGCCGTCGACGGAGAGATCGCCTTCAGCGCGGCCTCGAGCGGCTGCTCGAAGCCACATCCCCCGGTGCCTACCGTCGCGACACACGCGAGCTCCATCGCGAAGTCGGCGACGTCTTCGCCCGCGCGGTACTGGAAGATCGCCGGGTAGCTCGGCATGCATCCCAGGATCGACGTGCGCCCGGCCGTGATCATGACCCCGTCGTCGCCGAGCTCGGCGCCGAAGAGGCCGCCGTCGCAGGTCGGGACGAGGTTTCCGCCGACGCCCATGTCGGTCGTGACCACCGCGACGTGCAGCGAGGTCACGGGATCGAAGTCACGGGTTCCGTCGCCGTCGCGATCGCCGGTCGAGAGCGCCTGCACGAAGCGAGGGAGCTCCTCGGTCAGGCTCGCCTGCTCCTCGCCCATCGATCCCGAGTCGTCGATCACGAAGAGCAGATCGAGCTCGTCGGTGTCGCTCGCTCCCGAGCCGTCGCAGACGCAGGTCGCGTCTTCGCAGGTGAGCCCGGTGCCGCAGAGCTCGTCACCGGCACCGTCGATCCGACCGTCGCAGTCGTCGTCGAGCCCGTTGCAGCGCTCGGCGCGCGGCACGCACGTGCAGACCTCCGCGGTGCTCGCGCACGACCAGCCCGGTGTGCACTCCGCGTCGAGCTCGCACGAGGTCGTGCAGCGACCGGCGCAGATCTCCGTCGCGCACTCCGATGGGTCGTCGCACGGCGTGCCGACGGGCGCGCCTTCGTGCACGCGGCTCTCGGCGCACGCGGCGAGCACGGCCGCGACGAGCATCATCGAGCCCCGCGTCGCAATCCTCATGGCGCGCGACGTGAGAGCGAAGCGCGTGCCTCGCGAGAAATCCCGCGCTGTGGCTCACGCGCCCGCCAACCGAGTTGTCAGCGCGGCTCGATTCCGCACGCCATCGAGCTCAGTCGTGCATCACCTCCGCGTCGCTCTCGGCGTCGCGCAGCGCGTCGACGGCCGAGTCACGAGGCGTGCTCGCGTCGCGCGCAGTGCCCGCGTCGTTCGTTCCGACGTGGATCGGAATGCTCGTCCCCACGGCGCGGCCGTCGCAGAGACAGTCCCCGAAGCCCTCGCCGTCGCAGACGCGCTCGCCGGCGCCTCCGCGCGAGCACGCGCAGACCAGGGTCGCGCCTGGAGTGCACGCGAGGGGTTCATCGCTCGAGCACGCGGCGGCGAGCAACATGACGCCGGCGACGATGGCGTGACGCATCAATCGATCGACGTAAGTTCCGCCGCGCCGCGCGGCAGTTCCCTCGACGGCGATCGCGCGTGCGGTGCTCGGCGTCGATCGCGAGAGCCGCTCTCGACGTTCTTCGCCACGGGCTCGCTCGCTTCGGATGCGGCGACGACGCGCAGCGCTTCCTGGAGATGTAAGCCTCGCCGAGGCTCGTGCGTCATCGGGTCGGAGTTTCGAGATGACCGAGAAGACCCGGGGATGTGCCTGTGCGAGCCCGAAGTCCGAGCACCGCGAGCGCGCGCCGGTCGAAGCCGCGTGTCGCTGCGGCGCGCAGTGCACCTGCGGAGACGCGTGTCGCTGCGGTCCCGAGTGCCAGTGCCCCGCGACGCGTGAACGGCGCTGAGAACAGGCATCGCGTCCGCGCGCGTCGCGAGCCTGATCGCGTGGACTGCCGACCCCGGGCGAGCCGGCGAACGTTCGGGGGGGCTGCTCGACTCGCCCGGGGCCACGTGCACACGGCGCGCTTCGGGGGGTGCGCGCGCGCCGCGACTCGCGGCCGCTCATCTATCCACCGGTTGCGCGACCACAACCGCTGCATGCGAACGATCAGCTCGGCCGCGCGCTTGGATTCCGCACGTGGGGGCCGATGCGAAACGACATGGCGCGTCGCGAGACGATCGAGGAACGACAGCGTGTGATCTTCGAGCGCGAGGACGACGGCACGTGGACCGCGCGTCCTGCTTCCTCGCGCGGCCCGATGGCGCGCGGCGGCAGCATCGCGCAGGCGCGCAAGCGAGTGCGCGAGCTCCTGCGCGGCGACGATCGCGCGCGTCGTGCGCTCGACGTGGTCGACGAGATCCACCTTCCCGCGTCGGGGATCGTCGCCGTGGAGCGGCTCGCGCGCGCGAGAGAGGCGCTCGACTCGGCGGAGCGCGAGGCGGTGACGGTGCTGGTGCGTCGGCTCGGGCTCGGCGTGCGCGAGACGAGCCAGGCGCTCGGGCTCACCATGCGCCGCGTGGTCCACCTCGCGGGCGAGGTCGCGGATCTCGAGGCCGAGGAGAAGTCGGCCCGTCGCGCGCGTCGTGCGCGCGTCGTGCGCTGATCACGCCGAGAGCGCGCGCCGCGCAGCGTCCTCCGCGCTCGTCGCGTAGCCGCGCCCGAAGAGCACGGCGTGCGCGAGCAACGGGAGCAGCTGGTACAGCGGCACGCGCGCCTCGTGCCCCGCGGCGCGGGGGAACGCGTCGTCGTACGCATCGAAGACGCGCTCCGAGAACCCACCGAAGAGCTGCATCATCGCGAGATCGATCTCGCGATGCCCGCCGTACACCGCGGGATCGACGAGCACCGGCGCACCCTGCTCGTCGTGCATCCGGTTGCCGCTCCAGAGATCTCCGTGCAGCCGCGCCGGAGGCTCGGCGGGCCCACAGAGCCGCGGCAGCTCCGCGATCACCCGCTCGACGGCGCGCACCATCGCGGGCGTGCCCGCGCCGCGCGCGACCGCCGCGCGCAGGAGCGGCTCGAGCCGTCGCCGCCCGTAGAACGTGGCCCAGTCGTGCTCGCGCGTGTTGTCCTGCCGGATCGTCGCGAGGAAGTTGTCGTGATCGAGCCCGAAGCCCGGCGCGCCGAGACGATGCAGCGCCGCGAGCCCACGACCGAGCGCCTCGTCCGCGTCGCGCGCCGGACGCGCGCGCTCGATCCACTCGAGCGCGAGGAAGCCCGGCTCGACCGCGAGCACGCGCGGCACCCGCAGCGGTCCTTCCGCGAGCCACGAGAGCCCGCGCGCTTCACATGGGAACACCTCCGCATCGCCCGCGCCGCGCGCCGTCTTCACGAACACGCGCCGCGCGTCCGCGAGCTCCACGCGCCACGCATCGTGGATGTCGCCGCCCGAGACGCGGCTCGCGCTCACGACACGCGCTGCGAGCGCGCGCTCGAGCGCGCTCCAGTCAGAGCCCATGCTTCGTGCGGAGATGCGCGAGCAAACCCGACGATGCGCGCTCGCAGATCTCGAGCACCAGATCGAACTGCCCGCTGTAGTACGGATCGGGCACTTCCGCGTGCAGCGGCGCGTCCGCTTCCCACGTGCGGAACAGGTGGACCTTCGCCTGCTCCGCATCGTCGGGCGCGAGATCGCGCAGCGCCTGCACGTTCCCGCGATCCATCGCGACGATCCAGTCGAAGCGCGCGAAGTCCGCGCTCGTGAAGCGCTGCGCGCGATGGGTGATCGCGATGCCGTGCTGCTCCGCCGTCGCGCGCGTGCGCGGATGCGCGAGCTCGCCGACGTGCCAGTCACCCGTGCCGGCGCTGTCGATCTCGAACCGATGCGCGATCCCCGCCGCCTCGACGTCGCGCCGGAACACCGCCTCGGCCGTCGGCGAGCGACAGATGTTGCCGAGGCACACGAAGCACACCCGCACCACGTCGCCGCTCTTCGCCATCGCTGTCACTCCGTCACGATCACGCGACTGCCACGCACGCCCGTGCCCTCGGTCGACACGCCGTGCCATCCGTCGGGCACCTCGGGCCACGTGTGCCGGAACACCCACTGCGCATCGCGCGGCGCGAGGTTCACGCAGCCGTGCGAGCGCGTGATGCCGAACTGCCCGTGCCAGAACGCTGCGTGCAGCGCGATCGATCCATCGAAGTACTGCGTCCACGGCACGTCTTCGATGCGATAGCGATCGTCGCCCGCTTCGGGCCCGAGGTCCGCCATCGTGTCGGTCACGAACTTCCGTCGGATCGTGAACTCGCCGATCGGCGTGACGTGCCCCTCGACCCCGCTCGACACGAGCGTCGCGTAGATCGGCGTCGCGCCGCGATACACGACGAGCGTCTGCGCCGAGAGATCGACGTGCACCCAGGGCTCGTGGTCCGCGACGCCCGACGGCGGATCCCGAGGCTCCGCGACCGCGACGAACCAGTCGCGCAGATAACGCACCTCGCCGTTCGGTCCGTCGACCACGTGATAGATGCGATCCCCGATCCGCTCGCGTCGCTGCCACGGCACGAGCTCGAGCCGCTCGATCGCCTCTTCGCCCTCGACCTCGATCAAGCGCGTGGTGCCGTCCCCGCGATCACGCCGCGCGAGCGGTCGCGCCGCGCGCACCGTCCACGCGACCGGCAGCGTGCGCGTCTCGTCGAGCTCGATGCCGTGGAACTGCGAGCCCGTGCGCTCCTCGAGCTGCGCTTCCTTCACGTAGCTGCCGCGCACGGTGCGCACGAAGCGACGCTGCGAGCGCACCTCGGTCGCGTTCGACGCGACCCAGAACCCGTGATCGAGCCAGCGCGCGACCTCGCGCGGCGCGCCCGGCTCGTTCGCCAGCTCGCCCGCGCGAAGCCGTGCCGCGCGTCGCTCGTCGTCGCGGAGGAATTCGAGATAGCGCGTCGCGTGCGCGATCGCGGCGCGCTGATCGTCGCGTGATGGGAGCTGGTGCCACTCCGGCACCTGCGGCTCCTTCACGAAGTAGTAGTGATAGGGGAGCGCGCTCTCGAGATCGGGCGCGACCTCGCGCCCGTGATCGGGCGGCGCCTCGGAGACGTCGATGCCGAGCCCCGCGCACGCATACCCGCGCGGCCAGAGCTCGTACCACCCGCTCGCGCACGTCGGCGTCCGCGTGCTCTCGCGCTTCATGCGCAGGTGCGAGCCGACCCGCAGCCATCCCACGATGTTCGCCTCGGGCTCCGGCCGCGCGCGCACGACGAGCTGCGTCTTCGTGACCAGGCCGTGCACCGGGTAGTCGCGATCGAGCATCGCCTGGTGCTCGCGCTCGCGCGCCGCGCGCTCTTCCTCGGACGTCGGCTCGGGCAGCGGCTCGTCGGGCGCGCTCGCGATCTCGGTCGTCGCCGATGCGCTGCTCGGGTCATGCCCCGCGATCGCCGACAGGCCCGCGGTCGCGAGCCCGACGATCGCGACGATGCCCACCAGGATCGTCAGATTGCGACGCATCGCGGGGCCGACGTGAAAGCACGTCCGAGCCGCTGGGTCAACGGGCTCCGAAAAAGCCGCTGCGGCGACCGCGCGCGCGTTTATCATCTCGGCCTCTCGAAGGAGGTGTGCGTGGACAGCCTTCTGGGTCCGGATCTGTTCGTGAACGCCTCGGTGGCAGCGGGCACACCGCCCGAGCACGTGGTGCGTCGTGTGCTCGGCAAGCCGGGGCAGAAGCCGAAGACCACCGACTGGGTGCTCGATCGCGTGCAGGCGATGCTCACCGCGGTGCCGGGGTTCAAGCAGGAAGCGGTCGAGCCGCAGATGAAGTTGATCCGCGACCTCGTGGACATCGTGCCGCTGAAGAGCCCGCCGGCCGCCGATGCGTGGGAGAAGGGGCTCGTCGCGAGCGCGAAGGCGACCGGGCTCAAGCGCGTGATCACGGATCACCCGGATCTCGCCGACAAGACCGAGTCGGATGGTGTGCTCTTCATCTCGTCCGAGGCCTGGCTCGTGGAGCAGACGACGCCCCCGCCGCCGCCTCCGATGGCCAAGAAGAAGTCCTGAGCCCAGAACACGCGTGTGACCTCGTCCTCTGCCAGCACCTCGCGACCCCCGGCGCGCCGCTTCGACGGCCGCTTCGTCGCGATCGCATTCGTCGCGTTCATCCTGATCGTCGCGTCGGTCGCGTGGGTCATCCACCTGCAGAACATCCGCGCGCGATCGCAGGCGCGAGATGCGGCCGAGGCGGCCGAAGCGGTGGAGCAGGGCGCGACCCCGCCGAGCGAGTAGCGTGATCGTGCGCGCGGCCCTCGTCGTTCGAGCGGCCCGTGCGCACGATCACCTCGTGCTACATCCCTCGGACGCTCGATGACGTTCTTCTCGCTCCATGCGCCCGACCGCGCCGAGACACCGGTCGTGGTCGAGGTCCCGCACGCGGGACTGGCGATCCCCGAGCGCGTCGCGTCCTCGCTGATCGTCCCGCGCGACGCGGTGCTGCGCGACTCCGATCTCTACGTCGATCGCATCTGGGACGACGCGCCGGCGCACGGCGCGACGCTCCTCGTCGCGAAGGTCTCGCGCTACGTCATCGATCTGAACCGCGCGCCCGACGACGTCGATCGCGACACCGTGCCCGATCATCCCGCGCCGCGTCCGACCCAGGCGCGCGGTGTGGTGTGGCGCGTGACGACGGATGGACGTCCCGCGCTCCGCAGCCCGCTGCGCTACGCGGATCTGCGCGATCGCCTCGACGCGTTCCACGACCCGTATCACCGCGCGCTGCGCGACACGCTGGAGCAGAAGCGCGATCGTTTCGGCTACGCGATCCTCGTCGCCGCGCACTCGATGCCGTCGACCTCTCGCGATGGTGCGACGCGCCGCGCCGACGTGGTGCCCGGGACGCGCGGCCGCACCAGCGCCGATCCGCGCGTCATCGACGTGGTCGAGCGTCACTTCCGCGCCGCGGGCCTGAGCGTGCGCCACGACGATCCGTATCGCGGCGGATGGACCACCGGGCACTACGGGCGGCCCGACGAGGGCGTCCACGCGATCCAGATCGAGCTCAACCGCGCGCTCTACGTCGAGGAGACGAGCAGCCGCCCGAAGGACGCAGAGCTCGCGTGGCTGCGCGATCTCGCGGGCACCTTGCTCGATCGCCTCGCCCACATCGACCTCGCACGCCGCTGAGCGGGAACCGTCGCGGAGGCGCGCGGTCGGAGCACGGCGTATGGATCACGAGGTCGCGGCGCTCCGTCCTTCGTCGCCCAGCTGGTGGAAGGGCGTGGTGCTCGGGGAGCTCGCGCTGGCGGTGCTCGCGCTCGAGGTGAGCGTCGCGTCGAACGCGCTCGATGCGCCCGCGATCGGGATCGAGTTCCTGCTCACGCGGGGCGCGCTGCTCGTCGTGCCGTTCGGCGCGCTGATGGGCGCGGTCGCGCCGCTGGTTCGTCGTCACCGCGCGCCGGCGCTCTGGGCACTGACGCTGCTGACGGTCGCGACGGTCGCTTTCGTGATGCTACGGGTGTCGTACGACGCGCCGGTCGCTCGGGCCCTCGAGGACGTCGCGCTCGGGCTCGCGTGGCTCGCGCTGCCGGTCGCGATCAGCGCGATGCTCTACGTGCGATGGACGCCGAGCCCGACGCGGACGCAGGACCTCGACGCGCTCGTCAGCACGTTCGAGTGATCAGCGAGCGACCGGAGCTTCCATCGCCGCGCTCTCGCCGGAGCGGATCTCGAGGCGATACCGGCTGTTCGCGGTCTGGATGTAGTAGATCTCGCGGCCGCAGATCCGAAGCACGCGCTTCACCGGAGTGGTCACGTACTCGTGCAGGCCGTCGGGGAACTCGATCACCAGGACGCTGCCCTTGCGCGGCGGTCGCAACAGCCGGCCGATGACGGCCCGACCGGGCTTGCGTCCTACCTTGCGCAAGACGACGTCCACGATTCGCAAGCTAGCACGAGACGCTGGTCGGGCAAAAGCCCCTCGTGCAGCGTTCCAGTGAGGTTGCGCGGTTCCGGGGGCAAGGCTAGAGGGCCGCGCCATGCACGTGATGCACGGCGAGATCGGCTGGATCGAGCTGATCTGCGGGCCGATGTTCAGCGGGAAGTCCGAGGAGCTGATCCGCCGCCTCAAGCGCGCCGCCATCGCGCGTCAACCGCTGCAGATCTTCAAGCCCCGGATCGATGACCGCTATCACGAGACGCGGATCGTCTCGCACTCGGATCACTCGATCGAGGCGGTCGCGGTGTCGAGCTCGGACGAGATCGCGCGGGCGGTGCACTCGGAGACGCGCGTCGTCGGGATCGACGAGGTGCAGTTCTTCGACGCGGGGATCGTGCAGGTCGCCGAGCGCCTCGCCGACGCGGGCATGCGCGTCGTCTGCGCGGGGCTCGATCAGGACTACACGGGCAAGCCGTTCGAGCCGGTGCCGGCGCTGCTGTGCATCGCGGAGTACGTCACGAAGACGCTCGCGATCTGCAGCCGGTGCGGTCAGCCCGCGGGTCGATCGCAGCGCATGATCTCCAGCGGCGATCGCGTGCTCGTCGGCGCGAAGGACGCGTACGAGCCGCGCTGTCGGCGCTGTCACTCCCCCCGCGCCGAGCCGAGCACCGAGCGCTTGTTCTGAAGCCGCGCTCAGCGAGCGCGGAGCGCGAAGCGGAACGACACCACGAGGCGCGAGGCGCCCATTGTCTGCCGCACTGCTCCGAGCGTCGGCGCGAGGCACGCGGCGACGCGCGCTCCGTCGAGCCGCACGACGTCGCTCGCGAAGCGATCGCGCGCGGCGACCTCGGTGGTGCCGCCGTCGAAGTCGATCACGACGTCGGCCTCGCCTTCGTCGGCGGGGAGATCGGCGCACGTCGTGACGGTCGCGATCGCGTTCCACGCGGCCGCCTCGAGCGCCTCGTCGCGAGGGCAGGGCACCGGCCCACGCCGCTGCGGCACGCCATCGCACCGAAGATAGGCGACCCGTCCACGCACGAGCTGCAGCGCGGAAGCGGCGCTCGGCGTCGTGCGCGGGCTCGGTGAAGGGGCGGCCGCGGCGACCGGCGGAGGCGGCGCGCTCGGGGGCTCGGGCGTCGGCTCCACGACCTCGAGGACCTCCTCGGGCTCGACGACCTCGGCGACTTCGGTCGGCTCCGCGACACCGACGGCTTCGGTGGTCTCGGTCTCGGTCGCAGCCTCGGCCTCGGCCTCGGCCCCCGCCCGGCTCTCCGACCCCGACTCGGACCCCGACTCCGTCGAGGACTCGTGCCGCCCGTACGTTCCCCACCTCGCCAGCCCGAGCCCCGTCGCGAGCGCGATCACGCCCACGAACACCAGGAGCGCGGGGCGCGGCTGGTCCTCGCGCGGGGTCGGAACTCGCACCGGGATCGACACGGCCGCGCCGTGATGACACGGGGCCTTCCGCCGTTCCAGCCCGCCATCAGCGTGATTGATCTTCGTCGGCCGACCGGCCTATCCTCGCGGTCTCGAGGGGGGAAACGCGCGGATGTTCCGGCTCAGGTTCTGGGGAGTCCGCGGAAGCATCCCGGTGCCGGGCCCCGACACCGCGGAGATCGGCGGCAACACGAGCTGCGTCGAGGTTCGATGCGGCGCGTCCCGCATCATCTTCGACGGCGGCACCGGCCTGCGCCTGCTCGGCAACTCGTGGCTGCGCGACATGCCGCTCACCGCGCATCTCTTCTTCAGCCACGTGCACTGGGATCACATCCAGGGCTTCCCGTTCTTCGCGCCCGCGTTCGTGCCCGGCAACACGATCCACATGTACGGCGCCGCGAACGTGACGGGCACCGTCGAGACCGCGCTCGCCGGTCAGATGGAGACGCCGAACTTCCCGGTGCACCTCACGACGCTGCCCGCGTCGCTGCAGTTCCACGATCTGCGCGAGGGCGAGACGGTCACGATCGACGACGACGTGCGCGTGACGAGCGCCGCGGGCAATCACCCCGGCGGCGTCTTCGCGTACCGCGTCGACTACAAGGGCCACTCGGTCGTGTACGCGACCGACACCGAGCACTACTCGATCCCCGACCCGAAGCTCGTCGCGCTCGCGCGCGATGCCGACGTGCTCGTGTTCGACACGATGTACACGCCGGAGGAGTACTCGGGCGAGCGCGGTGGGAGCCCGAAGACGGGCTGGGGACACTCGCACTTCGAAGCCGGTGTCGCGCTGGTGAAGGCCGCGGGCGTGAAGAAGTACGTGCTCTTCCATCACGACCCGACGCAGACCGACGCGATGGTGCGCGAGAAGGAGCGACGCGCGCGCGAGCTCTTCGCGGACTCGCTGGCCGCGTACGAAGGCCTCGTGATCGACATGCTCTGAGCGGCGCGACCCACGCGGTGGATCGCCCTCGTGGCGACGATCGCGTCGCGCCTGCATCGGCCCACACGCGTGCTCGCCGCGGCAACCTGCCGCGGCGGCTTCTCTGCTCGCGCGGCGCGGCTGCGCGGCCGTGAGAATTCGCCTGGTTCTCCGCGAATTTGCGACATCTCCGCGTGGGCATGCCCGGTGCACAGCGACGGTGCGCCGAACGGAGGCCGCTCATGTCGTCGCTCGTCCGCACCACCTCGCAGCTCGACCGCTACCGCCACGATCTCCGCGGCGTCGAGCAGCTCGATCCCGAGACCGAGCGCGAGCTCGCGCGCCGCTGGGCCGCGGGCGACGAGGCCGCGGGCTCCAAGCTCGTCGAGGCGAGCCTGCCCTTCGTGATCCGCATCGCGAAGGAGTACCGCCGCTGGGGCGTGCCGCTCGAGGACCTCATCCAGCAGGGCAACCTCGGCCTGTTGCGCGCCGCCGCGAAGTACGACCCGAGCAAGGAGTGCCGGCTCGTGACCTACGCGGTCTACTGGATCCGCGCCGAGATCCGCGAGTACGTGATCCGCAGCTATCGCATCGTGCGACTCGGCACGACGCGCACCGAGCGTCGCGCGCTCCGCAGCTTCCGCCGCACCGGCGTCGACTCGGTCGAGGAGCTCGCGGCCCGCTCCGGCATGCCGCTCGCGCGATGCGAGAAGCTCTGGCCGCTGCTCTCGCAGGGCGACGTCTCGCTCGACGCGACCTACGACGATCAGTCGTCGGCGCTCGATCGCCTCTCGGGCATCGTGGTCTCGCCCGAGGAAGAGGTCGCGCGTCGCGCCGAGATCCGCGGCGTGCGCGAGGTGCTCGACGACGCGCTGGCGAAGCTGAGCGATCGCGAGCGGCGAATCGTCGAGGCGCGTGTGCTCTCGGACGAACCGATCACGCTCGAGGCGCTCGGCGTCGAGATGGGCGTGAGCAAGGAGCGCGTGCGTCAGCTCGAGGAGCGCGCGTGCTCGCGCCTGCGCACCGCGCTCGCCGCGTATCAGCCGATGGCGGCGTGATCACCGCGGCGGCGGGAGCGACTCGGGACGCACTGCCGCCGCGAGCCGATCGAGCAGATCGGCGAGGCGGAACGCGGGGCCGTGGCGCCACTCGCCGTTCCACATCGCGATCTTGCGCGTGAAGGGCTCGCCGAGCGCGAGCTGCACCTCGAGCGCGGGGCGCGGCTCGTCGGGAAGGCCCTGCGCGCGCACCGGACGCAGCAGCCAGACGCCGGACCACACGAGCGCCTCGAGCAGCGTCTGCATCGGCATCGCGCCCATCAGCGTGCGACGCGTCGACGGCACGGCTTGTCCCGCCGGGCGCACCACGACGATGCGATCGCCGTTGCCGAAGATCTCCATGCGCTGCGAGCCGTGCACCGGCGAGTCGTGCGGCGTCCACGTCACGACGAGGTTGCCGCGGCGATCGGGCTGGTGGACGAGCTGCTCGAGCATCGTCACGAACGGCAGGTGCTCGGGCGCGGGCTCGCGGCCGAGCCGGAACGCGATCCACTCCGCCGCGAAGTCGAGCGCGCTCGCCGCGTGCGGCAGATCCTCGCGCGCTGCCTGCACCGCCTCGAGCCCGTCGGCGCCGAGCAGCTCGAGCGCGTCGAGCGCCTTCCATCCGAGCGTCGCGTCGGCGCCGGGCACGAGCACGCGCGCGAAGCGACGTGCTGCGTACGCTGCGCCACCACGACCGAGCTGACGCAGTCGATCGACGGTGCTCGCGCTGCCTCCGAGCAGCATCGCGTCGAGCTCGGCCTCGAGCGCGTCGTCGATGCCGGCCTCGCGCAGCGAGCGCGCCCGCGACACCACGATCGATGCGACACCGGTCTGCGCGACGGTGTCGTCGGGCGCCTTCCACGCGCGCATCCCGCCCGCGCCGCGGATCGCGTCGTACGCGAACGCGATCGACCACGCGCCCGCGCCGCGTCGATCGAACGCGAACGAGAGATCGAGCCAGGTGCGCACCGACTCGTTCGGCATCACGCGCACGAACGCGTCGGGCGCGTGCAGCACGTTCACGTCGGCGAACGACACGCGGATGTACGGGCGATCGGGCTTCGGCGGCGACACCCGCAGACTGCGCGGATAGCCCTTCTGGAAGCCGAACACCCAGATCGGCGTGAGCCCGCGGTTCTCGCACACGAGCTCGAGCGCGATGCTGCTGCCCGCCTCGAGCTCGCCGGGCGGCGGACGCAGCCCGAAACGAACCCCACGAACGGGCTCGCCCCACACCACGCCGTCGACCGCGCCGCGCTCACCGACCATCCGCGCAGCGTATCAGGAGCGTGTGCTCGATCAGTACGTGTACGAGCCGCCGCCGCCCTGCTCGGTGGGAGTGGCCTGCATGACCGGCGCGCTGAGGATCCAGTTACACGTGCCACCGCACTGCATCATGTAGACGGCGCGATAGCCGCAACCTTCGGCGACGCGCTGGCCCTGCACGCCCTGCTGGACGTCGACGTACTGCGGGCCGCAGTTGAGATCGATCGCCGCTTGCTGGGCGAGATCGGGCAGCGCCACCCAGCTGCAGATCTGACCGTAGGGGCCGGGGCGGCAGCTCAGCACGTAGTCGCGCATCGCGTTGCAGCCCGAGACTGCGTAGACGTCGCGCGCCATTCCGACGACCGAGATCGTGTCGGCCTCGGTGCAGCCGAACGTGTTCTCGAACTCGCGCGCGAGCGACTCGAGACGTCGCGGCGTCGCCTGGTCGCCGGGATACTGCTGCACCTGGAGCGCCGCACGCGCACCACCGCCGCATCCGACGAGCATCGAGAGAGCGATCGAGAGTGCGAGCGTCGTGATGCGTGCGTGGGTCATGGCGGGCCGCTGGATACCACGCTCTGTACGGGGACGGAACCACCGCTCTTCCCGCGCGGATCGAGGGGTCTAGATCGTCTCCACGGCATGGGACTCGAGACGTATCGCCAGAAACGCGACTTCGCGCGCACGCCCGAGCCGAGCGGCAAGGTGCGCAAGAAGAAGGGCTGGTCCTTCGTCGTGCAGAAGCACGCAGCGTCGCGCCTGCACTACGACTTCCGGCTCGAGCTCGACGGAGTGCTCCTCAGCTGGTCGGTGCCGAAGGGCCCGAGCTACGACGTCGAGGAGAAGCGCCTCGCGGTGCAGACCGAGGATCATCCGGTCGAGTACGGCACGTTCGAAGGGACCATCCCGGAGGGCGAGTACGGCGGCGGCACCGTGATGCTGTGGGATCGCGGCACGTGGGAGCCGGTCGGCGATCCGCGCGAGGGCATGGAGGAGGGCAAGCTCGACTTCGTGCTGCACGGCGAGCGCCTCGAGGGACGCTGGACGCTGGTGCGGCTCAAGCCGCGCGCCGAGGATCGTGGTCGCGCGAATTGGTTGCTGTTCAAACGATCGGACGAGCACGTCGCGGAGCACGAGGGAGAGGAGATCACCGACGTCGCGCAGACGAGCGTGAAGAGCGGTCGATCGATGGACGAGATCGCCAGCGCGAAAGGGCGCTCGCGCAAGGTCTGGCACTCGAGCCGCGCCGCGAGCGAGGGCGCGCCGACCGCGAAGGCGCGCATCCGCGCGGCCGCGAGAGAAGGGCGCGCGAAGCAGGCGGCGAAGACGGTGCGCGCGCCCGCCGAGCCCGCGACGAAGAAGAAGGCGACGACGAAGCCGCGCGCGCACACGCCGGCGCGCAAGTGGGACGTCGCACCGCGCGAGGGCGCGTATCGAGGTCCGACGCGCGCGACGCGCCGCGACACCGGCGAGCGGGAGAAGGTCGCGGGCATCGGGATCAGCAACGGCGGGCGCGTCGTCGATCCCGCGAGCGGCGCCACGAAGATCGAGGTCGCGCGCTACTACGCCGAGGTCGCGCCCTTGCTCCTCGCGCACGCGACCGATCGCCCGCTCGCGATCGTGCGCTGTCCCGAGGGCGCGCAAGGGCAGTGCTTCTATCAGAAGCACGCGCTGCCCGGGATGAGCGCGAACATCCACGTCGCGCAGGCGCCGTGGGGCGAAGAGGTGCTCTCGGTGCGCACGCCGTCGGGCGTGGTCGAGCTCGCGCAGTTCGGCGCGATCGAGCTGCACGGCTGGGGCGCGCGCGTCGACGCGATCGAGAAGCCGGACTGGATCGTGATGGACCTCGATCCCGCGGAGGACGTCGGCTTCGCGAAGGTCGTCGAGGGCGCGCTCACGCTGCGCGAGCGGCTCTCGTCGATCGGCCTCGAGTCGTTCGTGAAGACGACCGGCGGCAAGGGCCTCCACGTCGTGCTCCCGCTCGTGCGCCGGCACGGCTGGGACGTGGTGAAGGACTTCTCGCACGCGCTCGCGCTCGACATCAGCCATCGCGCACCGGACCGCTATCTCGCCGAGATGTCGAAGTCGAAGCGCAAGGGGCGCATCTTCGTCGACTACCTGCGCAACGGTCGCGGGAACACCGCGATCCTGCCCTACTCGGCGCGCGCGAGAGACGGTCTGCCGGTCGCGATGCCGCTCGCGTGGTCGGAGATCGAGAAGGTCACTCCCGATCAGTTCGACGTGCGCAGCGCGCCGAAGTGGATCGCGAAGCGCCGCCGCGATCCGTGGGCCGCGATGCGCAGCGTGAGGCAGTCGATCACGCGCGAGATGCTCGACGCCCTCGCCGCATGATCGGCGATGAGGCCGTATGCGTCATGGCGCGCGTCCCCTCGGGGCGTCGCGGCACGGTCGTGTGCGTGTGTCGATGGAGAGCGAGGCCAGGACGCCGCGTGGCGCGCACTGCAGGCGTGCGCAGTGAGGCGGCCCGTGCGTTGCACTGACGCTCGCTCACTATGATCATGATCGTCGTCCCCAATCTCCAGGCGCTGCGTCACTGGCTCCTGCGGCTGGACGCGCGTCTCGTCACGTCGGAGCTGCAGCTCCGTTGGCTCCAGCGCGAGAAGCAGGACCGCGCGGAGAAGAAGGCCGTGGACGCGGCGATCGGCGAGGTGTTCCCCGACGGCGTCGCGCTGCGCGCGATCGGCGGCGAGGCCTGAGGTCGGAGCACGCGGCGCGACGGGCCGCGTGCTGATGCTCGTCGCGTCGGGAGCGACGAGCGGTTCGTGATTCGTCGATGTGTTTTGTCCGCAGGTAGAAGTATCGCGGCGTGAGTGGCTCCGGTACCAACGTGGTTGCGACGATTCTGGGGGCCGATCAGAGGGGGGCCCGAATCGGTACGCGGCGACGCGTGTCGGAGTCTGCGACGGGGGGTCGTGGTCGGTCCGCACGCGTCGCCGCATCGCACCAACTCCGGTGCATCGCGCGCTGATCGCGAGCCCGCGCGTCTGCCGATCGAGCGTGTGCTGATCGAGCGTGTGCTGATCGAGCGTGTGCTGATCGAGCACGCGTGCGCAGTGCGTCGATGCAGCGATCACGTCGCGCCGCGCGACGGCGTGATCTCGCGCGACTCGCGGCTCGATCGGCGCTGTGGGCGCGACCGGGTGCCCCGCTTGTAGGTACTTACGTCGCGCGCACACGTCTCTCGTGTCGTCTGCGGCGAACGAACGCGACGAGGGAGAGAGACATGAAGAGGATGCTGCGGGCCCAGGTGCTGTTCGGGTTGTTTGCGAGCTTGGTCCTCGGATGCGCGAGCGCGCCGGAGTCTCGGCCCGATCAGCGCGCGCTCGAAGCGCGTGCCGACGGCGCGGTCCAGACGATGACGGCGCGGGACCCGACGCTGCGGCCGCTGCTGGCGCGCTCGGCGGGGTACATCGTGTTCCCCGAGGTCACCGAGGGCGGCTTCATCGTCGGCGGCGCGCAGTCGGTCGGCGTGGTGTACGAGAACGGGCGCCCGACCGGCTACGCGGAGCTGCGCGGTGGCACCGTCGGCGCGCAGATCGGCGGTCAGTCGTACTCGCAGCTGGTCGTGTTCGACAGCCGCGAGGCGCTGAATCGCATGCGCGCGGGCAACTTCGATCTGACCGCGGGTCTCACCGCGACCGCGATCCAGTCGGGCGCGGCGGCGCAGGCGAACTTCGAGAACGGCACGGCCGTGTTCATCGACTCGCAGTCGGGGCTGATGGCGGGCGCCACCGTCGGCGGCGAGTCGATCTCGTACATCTCGAAGTGAGCGCGCACCGGAGAAGGCGCGGGCGCACGGCGCGTCGCGCCTTCTTCGTTCGTGCACGGACCCCGGGTGTCCGCCCGCTCGGGGTGGAAGAGATGCGGAACACCCGGGGCCCACGGCTGCGCGCGGGGGCGCGTGCGAACCATGTTCGTGCGACTGGGATCTTCCGTCTCGCGCTCGCGCGCTCAAGACCGCGATCCGGAACCGCGAACAAACGCTCCACGTCGTGCGCGTCGCACCGAGGGACGGAGTCGGCACCGAGGGACGGAAACGCGAAGGGGCGATCTCCGAGTGGAGATCGCCCCTCTTCTTGAGAGCCGCTTCCCGGATTTGAACCGGGGACCTACGGTTTACGAAACCGTTGCTCTACCCCTGAGCTAAAGCGGCGAGGTCCCGCGAAACGGACCGCGTTCCTGACGCAGTCCGCGGCTCCTGTCAAGCAACTCCACGCGCTTCCATCGCGATCGGCCGGTGCGCGCGCCGATGCGTTAGCATCGGGCACCATGATCGTGGAGCTCCGCTCGGACACGGTGACCCGTCCCACGGCCGCGATGCGCGAGGTGATCGCGAGCGCGGAGGTCGGCGACGACGTCTGGCGCGAGGATCCGACGTCGCGTCGTCTCGAAGAGCGCGCGGCCGAGGTGCTCGGCAAGGAAGCGGCGCTCTTCGTGCCGAGCGGCACGATGGCGAACCAGATCGCGCTGCTGCTCCACTGTCGTCCCGGCGACGAGGTGATCTGCGGACGCGGCGCGCACGTGCGGCTCTACGAGTCGGGCGCCGGCGCGGCGTGGGCCGGCGTGCAGTTCGCGGAGGTCGGCGGCACCGACGGGCTCTTCGACGAGCGCGAGCTCGAGAGCGCGATCCAACCGGGCGACTACCACGCGCCGCGCACGCGCCTCGTCGCGCTCGAGAACACGCACAACCGCGGCGGCGGCCGTGTGTGGCCGATCGATCGGCTGCGCGCGGTCTGCGAGAAGGCGCGTGCACGCGGGCTCGCGCTGCACCTCGACGGCGCGCGCCTCTGGAACGCCGCGGTCGCGTCGGGCGTGAGCGAGCGCGAGATCGCTGCACCCTTCGACACCGTGTCCGCGTGCTTCTCGAAGGGGCTCGGCGCGCCGGTGGGCTCGGTGATCGCGGGCTCGCGCGCCGACGTCGATCGCGCGCTCCGCCTGCGCAAGATGCTCGGCGGAGGGATGCGTCAGGTCGGCCTGCTCTGCGCCGCCGCGCTCCACGCGCTCGATCACCATCGCGCGCGGCTGCACGAAGATCACGCGAACGCGCAGCGGCTCGCCCGCGGGCTCGCGGCGATCGACGGCGTGCGCATGGACCTCGCGCGCGTCGAGACGAACATCGTGATCGCCGAGCTCGATCGCGTGAGCGCGCCCGAGCTGTGCCGGCTCGCGGCAGATCAGGGCGTGCGCATCGCGCCGGTCGGACCGCACGCGGTGCGCGCGGTGACGCACCTCGACGTCGACGCGGCGGGGATCGACCGCGCGATCGCGGTGCTCGGCGAGGCGATGCGTGGGGCGATGCGCTGAGGCGCTCGCGATCGCGCTCGCGATCGCGATCGCGGGGTGCGTGCCGACGATCTCGCAGCCACGCGGCGATGCCCATCTCGACGCGATGGCCGAGGCGGGCCGGCATCACTCGCACGGTCGCGATCGCGAGGCTGCGATCGCGTACGAGCGCGCGGCGGAGCACGCCGAACGTCGCGTCGATCGCGACGAGGCGGAGTGGCGCGAGGCCCAGGCGCTGCGGCGCGACGGTGCGATCGACGAAGCGCTCGCGATCTTCGATCGGATCGCGGCGCGCACGCCGATCGCGCGTCGCACGGTGCGCGCGCGCTTCGAGGCCGCGCGGCTACGGCTCGAGCGCGGCGAGCGTGATCGGGCGCTCGCGTCGCTTCGCATCGTGGTGCGCGATCATCCCTCGCACGGTCAGGCCTCGCGCGCGCTGGCGCTCTTGGTGCGCGCGCAGCGCGAGGAGGGCGACGACGTCGCGCTCGCGGCGCTGCGCGAGCTCGAGGTGCACGTCGCGTCGAGCGATCTCCACGACGACGTGCTGACGCACCTCGCCGCGATCCATCTCGAGCGCGGCGAGCGCGACACCGCGCGCGCTCTGTACGAGCGGATCGTCGACGAGCATCCGTACCCGCAGGGCGAGCGGTGGGACGACACGCTCTGGCGGCTCGCGGATCTCGCGGAGCAGGACGGCGATCCGCGCGCGGCGATCGCGCACCTCGAGCGCATGATCACGCCGCGCTCGGCGGGCATCCCTCCCGGCAGCTACACGCAGCCGCGCATGCCCGATGCCGCGCTGCGGATCGCGCGGCTCCAGCGGGACCAGCTGCGCGATCGCGATGCGGCGGCGCGCGCGTACCGTCGCGCGTACGACGCGTTCCCCACGTCGCGCGTGCGCGACGACGCGCTGGTCGAGCTCGGCGAGCTGCAGCTCGACGGCGGCGATCACGACGCGGGATGCGCGACGCTGCGGCGCGCGACGAGCGAGCTCGAGGTGGGCTCGGCGCATCGACGCGCGGTCGAGCGCAGCGCGCGCGATTGTCAGTGAAAGACGCGAAAACGCGACCGGCCCAGCGGGCGCGGTCGCGTCTCGTCATCGGAGGCGGGGAGCTCGATCAGAGCTCTTCCTCGGTGTCCTCGACGAAGACGTCGTCGTCGTCCTCTTCGTCCTCGTCTTCGTCCTCGTCTTCGTCCTCGGCTTCTTCTTCCTCTTCGTCGTCGGCCTCGGCGGTCGCGTACTTGACGTCGATGCCGGCCTCCGAGAGGTGCCCTTCGATCAGCTCGAAGAGCTCGTCGACCTCGTCGCCCGACCACTCGTCGAGCACCTCGGAAATGAAGTCGTTGAAGTCGACACTGTCGACGCGACGCTCGATCTCCTCGATCTGATCGTCGCTGAACGCTTCGATGATGTCCTCGCGGAGGGTGTCGGTGTCGCCCTCATCGATCGCGTCTTGCGCCGACGTACGGATCTGCTTCACGGCGCGCTTGTCGAGAAAGATTTCCATCGAAGCTCGTTCCTCGGGTGGCGTTCGGGTCGGTACTATAGGGGGGGCGATGTGCCTGTCAACAATGCTCCGATCGCCTGGAATTCAGGGCTCGTGAGCGCTCTCGGACGAACCGGATGAGATACACGTCGAGCGCGTTCGCGCGCGTCTCCGGAGCGCTGATCGCGACCCTCTCGCTCGCGTTCTCGATCCTCTCCACCGCCGCCGCGCGTGCCGACGACGAGCCCGACGCGGTGCACCACGTCGAGCCTCCACCGGGCCCCGACGACCATCCCGCGACGCTCTCGGTGGAGGTCCACGGAGGTGCCAATGCGCCGATCGAGCGCAGCACGATCTGCCCTCCCGCGGCGGGGTGCGTGCTCGGGCTCGGCGTGGGCGTCGGGGTGCAGATCGAGCGACGGACCTCCGATCGCGTCGGGCTCTGGGCCGGCTACGACTTCTGGCTGCTCGACAGCAACGCGGTGTTCGAGCTCGGCGCGCTGCACGCGATCCGCGGGGGCGTCCGCTATGTCTTCGACGACAGCACGATGGTGCATCCCTTCGTCGACGCCGGGATCGGGCTGATGGCGTTCGGCGACACCGCGAGCGTCGCGACGGTCGGCGGGCTGATCACCGCGGGCGGTGGGGCCGAGCTCGAGCTCTCCGAGTCGGTCGTGTTCGTCACGGCGCTCGAGGCCTGGCTCTTCGCGACGGCGCCCTTCGAGACGCGCGACGCGATCGAGCGCGCGAGCGACTTCGGCGTGAACGTCGCGCTGCAGATCACGATCGGAATCTCGGTGCTGGTCGGGCCCGAGGCGGCGCTCCGATGAGGCACGTGCCCGCGCGAGGACGAGGGGTGTTCGCGACGATCTGCGACCTTGACGTACGGACCGCGGGCAGGTTCCACTTGCGCTCGGCATGAACTGCAAGAACTGCGGTCGGCAGAACCCGTCCGGCAGCCTCTACTGCCAGGACTGCGGGCACCGGCTCGGGGATTGGGTTCCGCCGGAGCGACCGGGGAAGATGCCGACGCCTCCGACCGGCATCGCGCGCCAGAGAGAAGGCGCGCCCGCGGCGCCCGCGATGCAGGTGTGCCCGCGATGCGGCAGCGCGAACGCGACGCACATGCGGTTCTGCAACAACTGCGGGTTCCAGCTCGGCGGAGCCGCCCAGGGCGCGCCCGCGGCGGCACCTGCGCCGCAGCCCGCACCGGCGTACGCGTTCTCTCCTCCGCAGCCTCAGCCTGCGTTCTCGCCGCCTGCGTTCTCGCCGCCGGTCTCGTCGAGCGCGGGGTCGGTGTGCTGGCGATGTCGCGCGGCGGGTGATGCGGGCGCGGAGTTCTGCAAGTTCTGCGGTGCGCGCTACGCGGACGATCCTTCGCGCGCGGCGCCCGCCGCGCCCTTCGCGGGGTCGACGGTGGGCTCGGCGATCGCGGCGTACGCGGCGGCCGCGCCGCCTGCGCACAACGGCGCCGCGCCGATGCCGCAGATGGGCGCGGCACCGATGGGCATGGCGTCGCCGATCGCGATGCACGGCGCGCCCGCGCCGGTGATGTCGCCCGCGCCCGCGCAGCCGATGCCGGTCTCCGCACCGCGCGCGAGAGAGGCCACGCAGCTCGAGTCGCAGTCTCCGAGGGTCGAGGGTGCGCCGCGCGCGCTGCTCGTCGCGATCCTCAAGGACGGCTCGGACGGTCGCGTCTATCCGATCCACGACGAGCAGACCGACATCGGGCGCAGCGAGGGGCACCTCGTGCTCGCCGACGATCCGTATCTCTCCGCGCGCCACGCGCGCGTGCTGGTGCGCGGCGATCAGCTCGTCCTGCGCGACCTCGACAGCGTGAACGGGATCTACGTGCGGCTGCGCGAGCCGGTCGATCTCCACGATGCCGACATGATCCTGCTCGGGCAGCAGGTCGTGCGCTTCGAGGTGCTCGCGGAGAGCGAGCTCCCGCTCGGTCCCGCCACGCATCGCGGGGTGCTCGTGTTCGGGACCCCCGAGGTCCCGCGCATCGCCCGGCTCGTCCAGTACACGACGGAAGGTGTTGGACGCGACGTGCACTACCTGTATCGTGACGAGACCGTGATCGGGCGCGAGCAGGGGGACATCGTGTGCACCGACGATCCCTTCATGTCGCGGCGACATGCGGCGATCACCGTCGACCGCTCGCAGCGACGCTTCGTGCTGCGCGATCTCGGCTCGTCGAACGGCACGGCGATCCGCATCCGCGGTGAGCGCGCGCTGCGCCCCGGGGACCAGTTCCGGATCGGCCGGCACCTCTTCCGATACGATCGACCCGGCGATCCTGCCGGAGGGCGCGCACAGGCATGAGCGATCCCCGGAATGCTGCCGCAGGCGCCGGGGAGGGCGCGAAGGGCGCCGAGGGCGGAGCTGCGCCCGAGGCGCGCGGCACCGGCTCCTCGCTGACCGACGCGGTGGTGGCAGCGCTCGCGAACGTGAGCACGCCTCCGCCCGCGCCGGCTCCGCCGACCGAGAGCGGCACCCACGGCACGAACCACTCCGCGAACGACGTCGCGCCGGTCAGCCAGACCGTCATCACCGGCGGCGACGCGACGGAGAAGACGATCGTCGACGCGCCCGAGGTGGAGCGGCCGTCGGGCGAGGCGACCGCAGCGCGCTCGACGTCGGCGCGCGAGGACGACGCGACGGAGCCATCGCCGATCCAGGCCCCGGTTCCGCACGATGCCCCCCGGCCGAGCGATGCCCCCGGCCCGAGCGATGCTCCCGGCTCGAGCGATGCCGCGCCCAGCGATGCCGCTCCGAGCGATGTCGCCCCGAACGATGCGACCGAGCGCGTCGCGACGGTGCAGTCGACCGAGGGCACGCTGATCAGCTCCAGCGAGGGCGAGCCCACGGTGCGCCTCGGCGGCGCGGTGGTGCAGCACCTGACGCCCGAGAGCGCGAAGGACGCGCCCGAGGGGATCGTCATCCAGTACTACGGCCGCACCGACGTCGGCCTCGTGCGCGAGCACAACGAGGACAACTTCCTCGTCGTCGATCTCTCCCAGGAGCGTCGTGGTCTCGGTGAGACGCCGGCGATCCTCAAGACGACGCTGGGCGATCGCGGGCTCGTGCTCGCGGTGTGCGACGGCATGGGCGGCGCGGCGGCGGGCGAGGTCGCGTCGCAGATGGCCGTCGACACGATCCACGAGGTCATGCAGGCGGGCAATCCGCCGAAGGATCGTGATCAGTTCGCGCGTCGTCTGGTGCGCGCAGTGGAAGAGGCGGGCGCGCGCATCTTCTCGGCGGCGAAGATGGACCGCACGCGTCGTGGCATGGGCACGACCGCGACCGTCGCCGGGATGATCGACTCGACGCTCTTCGTCGGGCAGGTCGGCGACAGCCGCGCGTACGTGCTGCGCGGCGATCAGTTCGCGCTGATCACGAAGGACCAGTCGCTCGTCAACCAGCTCATCGAGGCCGGGCAGCTCACCGAAGAAGAGGCCGAGGCCTTCGAGCACTCGAACATCATCCTGCAGGCGCTCGGGACGACCGAGGAGGTCACGGTCGACCTCACGTTCCTCGAGCTGCGCCGCGGGGATCGCCTGCTGATGTGCTCGGACGGGCTCTCGGGCCTCGTCCACGGCGACATGATGCGCGAGGTGCTCAAGAGCTCGCGCGATCTGAGCGAGGCCGCGCAGCAGCTCATCGCGATGGCGAACGCGGGCGGCGGTCACGACAACATCACCGTGATCGTCGCGGAGTTCGACGGCGCGACGCTGCGTCCCGCGTCGAACGAGGTGCGCGTCGCGTACCAGCAGTATCCGCTGCCTCCTGCGGATCCCGCGGATGCCGAGCCGCTCCCGCCGCGTCCCACGACGATCAAGTCGGGCGGTCCGAAGCCGGGCGCCGACGTGAAGGTCGAGCCCACGCGCGACGACGCGTCGGGCGCCGAGGGCGGCGCGAGCGGTCGCTGGTGGGTCGCGGGGCTCGTGCTGCTGCTGATCCTCGTGTGCGTGGCGGCGGTGATCGTGCTGATGGACACCGGCGAGCACACGAGCGCGGCCGACGTCGCGCCGACCACGCGGGTGACGATCGAGAGCACGGTGTCGAGCCGTCCGCCGAGCGCGGCGGCGCGCGTTGCCTACGGGCGCGTCGCGGTCGCGACCGACGTCGAAGAGGGCGTGCTCTACGTCGATGGGATCGCGCGCTCGGGCGCGCCGACCGCGACGCTGACGCTGCCCACGGGCGAGCACCGGCTCGAGGTGCGGCAGGGCGAGGTCCGCATCGCGGAAGCGCGCGTGACGATCGAGGCCGACACCGAGACGCGTGTGGATCTCACGATGCCGGCGGGCGCGATTCCGGGAGGCGAAGAGCTCGCGGCGACCGCGCCGGCGACGACGCCGGTGGTCGCGCCGGTGCACGCGCAGCAGCCGGCCGTGCGAGCGCGGGCCGAGAGCTCGCAGGCGCGGCCGATGCCGGCGCAGGCGCCTGCGGAGCCCGGCTCGGTCCTCTGAGCGCGGGAGGGGCGCCCGATGCTCCGCTTGCAGCAGACGTTCGGCGCGCACGCGGGCCGCGTTCGCGAAGTCGATCAGGACGTCGTGCGCTTCGGGCGACTGCCGACGAACGACTACGCGTTCGATCCGCACGCGGACCTCGACGCGTCGGGCAACCACGCCGAGATCCGCAAGGAGAACGGGCGCTACGTGCTCGTCGACGTGGGCAGCCGCAACGGCACGCTCGTCAACGGGCGTCCGGTGCAGCGACACGTGCTCGAGGGCGGCGAGGAGATCGAGTTCGGCACCGGCGGCCCGCGCGTGCGCGTGGAGATCACGGCGCAGGCGTCGACGGGACGCGGCGCACCGACCGCGCCTGCGACGCCGATCGCGCCGATCGACGTGCCGGTGTCGCCACAAGGACCGACCGCCTTCGCGCCGCCGATCGGCGGGGCCGCGGTGCCGACCCCGCAGTGGCCAGCGTCATCGCCGCCGTTCGGGCCGCCGGTCGCGGCGGTGCCACCGAGCGCAGTGCCACTGCCGCCGAGCGCGGTGCCACCGAGCGCAGCGCCGCCGCCGATGGTGCTCTCGCCGGCGCCGATCCCACCGGGCGGATCGCCGAAGCTCTACGGGCAGAAGACCGTCGATCTGATGATCCAGTCGGCGGTCGCTGCATCGAGCCCGGGCGCGGGCACGCCCGCGCCGATCCCACCGAGCGCCGCGCACGACACCGCGTACATCCGGAAGATCGCGGACGATGCCGCGGGCAAGAAGTCGCGGCCGATGGTGTTCGTGCTCGCGATCGTGCTCGCGCTCTTCCTGGTCGTGCTCTGCGGCGTGTCCGGGATCATCGCGGTGCTCTGGCTGCGCGCGTACGGAAGCGCGCTCTAGGCCGCTTTCTTGACCCTGCGCGCGCCCGCGTTCGAAAAGGACCGCGGAGGGTCACGATGTACGACGGTTCGCGGGTCACGGACGCGGTCGAGTACTGGCGTCGTCGCGGCGAGCTCAAGGGCGCGCTCACCGTCGTGCGCGGGCGCAAGCCGGAGCGCTTCCGATGGCGTCGCGCGGTCGGCGCGGTGAGCCAGAGCGTGGGCGCGCTGAGCGGTCGCGATCGTATGCGCGTCGAGGAGCCGGTGCGCGAGATCGTGCTCGACCTCGGCGACGATCAGCTTCGTCGCGAGGTCGTGATCGACGCGCGCCGCTGGGGCGTCGATCTCGATCGCGGCGAGGTGCTCCCGCGGCGCACGCTCGCCGAGCTGCAGCGCATCGCGTTCCTCTCGGGCACCGATCTCACGCGGGTGTCGAAGCACGTTCGGCTGCCCGACGATCGCGAGGCGCCGATCGACACCGCGGGTGTGATCGTCGTCGGCCGCGCGCTCGCCGATCAGTACAAGGTGCGTGCGCAGCGGCTCCTGCTGCAGGTGCCCGACGAGGACGGCCCCGAGCCGCTCCGCGTGCACCACCGCATCATGGTCGAGCGCGCGGCGCAGGATCGCGCGGACTCGCAGCGCTGGTTCGCGTTCGCGCGCGCGCTGCTCGAGACGCGGTGAGTCCTTGCGGGAGTGCTCGTCCCGCAGGTCCCGGACGGGAGCGCGCAAAGCGCGCGGACGGTAGGGCCCGCGGGCGAGCCGAGTTTCGACAGTCCTTGCGGGAGTGCTCGTCCGCAGGTCCCGGACGGGAGCGCGCAAAGCGCGCGGACGGTAGGGCCCGCGGGCGAGCCGAGTTTCGACAGTCCTTGCGGGAGTGCTCGTCCCGCAGGTCCCGGACGGGAGCGCGCGGACGGTAGGGCCCGGCGGGCGAGCCGTTGGGCTCAGCGCATCAGCGTCACGGTGCCGAGCGTGCCCTGATCGGGCCCGCCGGTCGGCTGCGTCGCGACGATCACGCCCGCGGTGACGCCGCCGGCGACCAGCACGCCGATGATCACCCAGAACCAGGCCTCTTCCGCGACGCTGCCGCCGCCGCCCTCGTCGCGCTCGGTCCCGTCGAGCGGCGCACCGCCTTCACCGCTCGCGGCGATCGCGACGCCGCGCGGATCCGGGACCTCCGCGGGGATGCGCAGCTGCAGCGGCTCGGCGTCCGAGCCCACCCGGCCGAGCTCGGCGCCCGAGGGCGCGAGCGCGGTCAGGTAGTACGCGACGTCGAGCGCGCGATCGCTGGTGCCGACGACCGGGATGCGCGCGGTCCAGGTGCCACCGTCGCGCGGGTTCATCACGACCTGCGAGTACCCGGGCTCGCCCGTGGTGCGATACGCGAGGCGCACCTCGGACACTGCGTTGGCGCCTTCGCCCACGCGCAGCTCGATCACCGGCGGCTCGCGCCGCGGCAGCGTGCCCGGCGATGCGTGCTGCAGATCGAGCGCGATCGGCTGGGGCCGCGCTTCGCGCGCACGCGCGAACGCCGAGATCACCGGCGGGCTCGCGTCGGGATCGCTGAGGCGATGACCGGGATCACGCGAGTACAGCGTCGCGAGCGTCTGTCGCGCGTCGGCGGGCTGGCGGTTCGCGATCTGCGCGGTCGCGATGAGCTCGAGCGCGGCGTTGCGCTGCGTCGCGCTGAGATCGCTGCGCCCGAGGATCGCCTGTCCCGCGGTGATCGCCTCGGGGTACCGCGCGTAGAGCACGAGCTCGCGCGCCTGCGCCAGCGCGACGTCGGGGCTCGCGACCTGCGCCTCCGCGACGCCGGTGAGCCACAGCGAGATCGAGAGCGCGAGCGAAGCGACGAGTGTGCGCATCGCTCGCGAGCATAGCGCGCGCGTCAGCCCGCGAGGGGCCCGACGTACGCGAGGAACGCCTCGACGAGCGACTCGAGCATGCGCTCGCCGCGCGCGCGCGCCGAGTGCACCGGCTCCTTCTCGCCCATGACCTCGCGGAGATCGAAGTAGTACTTGATCTTCGGCTCGGTCCCGCTGGGGCGCAGCATCACGCGGTGCCCGCCGTCGAGCTCGAACGCGATCACGTTGCTCGGCGGAAGTGCGAGCTTCTCGACCGTCCCGCCGCGCACCCGCCGCTCACCTCGCGCGAGATCCTGCATCGCCAGCACCGCGTGGGTGCCGAGCGTCTCGGGCGGGTTCGCGCGCGCGCCGTCCATGATGCGCGCGATCTTCTGCGCGCCGTCCGCGCCCTTCATCGTCACCGACACCTGGCGGCTCAGGAAGAGCCCGTAGCGCCGCGACATCAGCTCGAGCTCGTCGATCAGCGAGCGACCGTGCGCCTTGCACCACGCCGTCATCTCCGCCGTGAGCAGCGCCGCGCTCACGCCGTCCTTGTCGCGCACCAGCGAGCCGACGGTGTAGCCGAGCGCTTCCTCGTAGCCGAAGACGAACCGATAGCCGTCCTTCTCGAGCTCCATCGCGCGGTTCGCGATCCACTTGAAGCCCGTGAGCACGTGCTCCCAGTGCGCGCCGTGCGCCAGCGCGATCGCGCCGAGCATCGGCGAGCTCACGATCGAGCTGATCACCGTGCGCTTCGGATCCTTCGCGCCGTGCTCGAGCAGGTAGTGGCCGAGCAGACACCCGACCTCGTTGCCCGTGAGCTGCACGTACGAGCCGGGCGCGGTGCGCACCGCGACCGCCAGGCGATCCGCGTCGGGATCGTTCGCGAGCACGACCTCGGCGTCGACCTCGCGCGCGAGCTCGAGCACCGCGTCCATCGCGCCCTGCTCCTCGGGGTTCGGGAAACGCACCGTGGGGAACGCGCCGTCGGGCTCGGCCTGCGACGCGACACTGTGCACGCTCGTGAACCCCGCGGTCGCGAGCGCGCGGCGCACGTGGCGATCACCGACACCGTGCAGGGCGGTGTACGCGATGCGCAGATCGCGCGGGGTCGTCGGCGCGACGAGGAGCTTCTGGATCTCGGTGTGGTACTCGTCCTCGAGATCCTTCCCGAGCATCGTGACGAGGCCGTTCGCCTTCGCCTGCTCGAAGGGCAGCAGCGGCACGTTCATCAGCGGGCCGACCGCGTCGATCGCCGCGGCGATGCCCACGTCGTGCGGCGGGACGATCTGCGCGCCGTTGCCCCAGTAGACCTTGTAGCCGTTGTACTCGGGCGGGTTGTGGCTCGCAGTGACCATCACGCCCGCGGCCGCGTTCATGCGCTTGCACGCGAAGGCGAGGACCGGCGTGGGCTCGACGCTCTCGAAGAGGTGCACCCGGAAGCCGCGCGCCGTCGCGACCTCGACCGTCTCGCGCGCGAGCTCGAGGCTGAGGCGCCGGCCGTCGTAGCCGATCGTGATCCCGCGCTCCTTCGCGTCGCTCGTCGTCTGCTCGAGGTACGCGCAGAGCCCCGCGCTCGCGGCGCGCACCACCGCGCGGTTCATGCGGTTCGGGCCCGCGCCGAGCACGCCGCGCAGCCCCGCGGTGCCGAATTCGAGGCGCCCCGCGAACCGATCGGCGATCTCCTTCCAGTCCCCCGCGATCATCAGCGCGCTCAGCTCGTCGCGCATCGCGGTGTCGGGGTCGTCTGCGATCCAGGCCTGAGCACGCGCGCGGAGATCGTCGGTCGTCACTGTCATGGCGGCTCCTTCATACGCCCGCCTCGCGCGCGATGCGAGGGGGGTGGCGCCCATGTCGCCCCCGGGCGCGAGCCCTCGCACCGCGGCGCGTCGACGCACACGAATGCGCGGGTGTCGGGAGGGTCTTGACCCACGACGCAACGCGTCGGCATCCTGATCGTGTCGGGTCGGAGATGCATCGACGACTGCGCCGCGGTGACTCGAGCGGAAGACGCTCGGGGAGACGCTCGCTGCTCCAGCGGGCGCGCGGCATACGTTTCGTCCTCGCGACATGCGCGTGTCTGCTGCTGAGCGCGCTCGCTTCGACGCCATGCGTCACGCGCGCGCAAGCTCCCTCGTCTCCGAGCAGCGCGCGAGAGCCCACCGCCGAGGAGCGCCAGGCGGCGGCCGACGCGTTCGATCGCGGCACGCGTGCGTACCTCGCGCGTGACTATCCGCGCGCCGCGCAGTGGTTCGAGACCGCGTACCGCATGGCGCCCGCGTCCGCGGCGCTCGTGCAGGCGGTGCGCTCGCACGAGCGCGCCGGCAACACGGTGCGCGCCGCGACGCTCGCGCTGCGCCTCCGCGCGATGCACGCCGGTGATCGCGACGCCGATCGCCAGAGCGAGCAGACGCTGCGCCTCGCGTCGCAGCTCGTGCGCATCGACGTCCTCTGCGATCGCTCGTGCACCGTCGAGCTCGACGGCACGCTGATGGAGCACCCCTCCTTCTTCGTCGCGCCGAGCACCGATCACGTCGTGCGCGCGTCGTTCTCGACCGGACCGGTCGAGCAGGACGTCGCCGGTGGCGAGGCGGGCGCGACGCGCGAGCTCCGCTTCGAGGCGCCTCCTGCTCCGCCCGAGCCGGTCGCGGTCGCGACGCCCGAGCCCACGGCGGTCGAGACGACCCAGCCCACCGAGTGGGCCGAGCCCGTGCAGCCCGTCGAGAGCGAGGGCGCCGGCATGTCGCCCGCGTTCGCCGTCACCGGGATCGCGCTCACCGCGATCTCCGGAGGCGTGCTCACGTGGTCCGCGATCGACACGCTCGACGGAGTCGACGCGTACGAAGCGAATCCGACGGCAGAAGGCCTCGCCGACGGTCAGGCGCGCGAGACGCGCACCAACGTGCTGATCGGCGTCACGGCGGGCCTCGCCGCGGTCAGCGTCGTCTTGATGATCTTCACCGACTGGGACGGCGCGCCTTCGAGCGACGAGCCCTCGGTGTCCGCTGCGCTCGTTCCGACCGAGGGCGGTGCTTACGGCTTGGTGGGAGGGACGTTCTGATGACGGCTGCGCCCGCCTCGCTGCTGCGAGATCTCAGTGGCCGACGGCTCGGTCGCTACGAAGTGCTCGTCCAGCTCGCCTCGGGCGGCATGGCGACGGTCTACGTCGCGCGTGCGCAGGGCGTCGCAGGCTTCGAGCGGCTCGTCGCGATCAAGGTGCTGCACCCGCATCTCGCGCACGACGAAGAGTTCATCTCGATGTTCCTCGACGAGGCGCGTCTCGCGGCGCGCATCCGTCATCCCAACGTCGTGCCGACCCTCGACATCTCCGACACCGAGGGCGACGGCTACTTCCTCGTGATGGAGTACATCGAGGGCGATCACCTCGGCGCGCTCCTCCGCGAGGCCGCGCGCGCGCACACGCCGATCCCACCGTCGATCGCGGCGCGCCTGGTGATCGATGCGCTCGAAGGGCTCGGCGCCGCGCACACGCTGACCGATCAGGACGGCCACGCGCTCGGGATCGTCCATCGCGACGTGTCTCCGCACAACGTGCTGATCGGGAGCGACGGCGTCGCGCGCATCACCGACTTCGGCGTCGCCAAGGCCGAGGTGCGCCTCAGCTCGACGCGCGACGGACAGTTCAAGGGCAAGCTCTCGTACATGGCGCCCGAGCAGGCCTCGAGCGGGCGCGCCGATCAGCGCAGCGATCTCTTCAGCATGGGCATCGTGCTGTGGGAGACGTTGACCGGGCGGAGGCTCTTCCGCGCCGACAACAACGGCGAGCTGCTCAATCGCCTGCTCAACGAGGCGATCGTTCCGCCCTCGACCTACGTGCCCGAGGCCGCGGCGTTCGACGCGATCTGCGCGCGTGCGCTGGAGCGCGACTCCGATGCGCGCTTCCAGACCGCCGACGAGTTCGTGCAGGCGATCGAGGACGCCGCGGTGGCGTGTGGTGGCGTCGCGAGCCCGCGCGCGGTCGGCCGCCTCGTGCGCGAGCTGCTCGGGCCGAAGATCGACGCGCAGAACGCGCGGATCCGCGCGGCGACCGACACGCTCGGTCGCGCCGAGATGCGCGGCGGTCTGCTCCCGCTGCCCGGGCCCGGTGGATCGCAGCCGAGCCAGCCGAGCAGCAACCGCCCTGCGTCGCTCACCCCGAGCGCGGTGCGCCCGATCGTGCTCGACGCGGGTGAGATGACGATGGGCGCGAAGCCCTCGACGCTCGCGAGCGAGGTGTCCGGCGAGCAGCCTGCGCCGCGGCGATCGCGATCGATGGCGTGGGTCGTCGCGCTGCTCGTGCTGCTGGTGATCGGTGGTGTGGGCGCGGCGTTCGCGCTGGGCCTCGTCGGCGGTGTGCCCGCGGTGACCGCGACGCCGGTGGTCGCGACGCCGCCTTCGAGCGTGAGCGTGCCGCCGGTCGCCGAGCCCGCAGCGCCCGCCGCGATCGCGCCCGAGGTGACCGCGCCGGCCGTGGCCGATACCGCGCCCGAGCCGACGAGCGCCGAGCCCGCCGTGGCGGCCGAGCCCGCGCGGTCCGACGAGGCATCGTCGTCCGAGCGCCGCGAGAGCGAGTCGGCGCGCGAGGCGCGTCGTCGTCGTCGCGCCGAGGCCGAGGCAGCCGCGGCGGCGCCGAGCGACGACGAGGACGATGGCGATCTGATCGTGAACCCCTACCGGCGCTGACGTCGGGTGGGAGGGCCCACTTGCTTATGAACCTCGACATCCGAGCGACCACGACGTGGCTCGCATGCGTGATCGCGATCGTTCCGCTCGCGTCGGGATGCCGCGTCTACGATCCCGATCTCCTCGATCGCGCCGACGCGGGGCCCGGCGAGGCTTGCGCGCAGCGGAGCCAGCCACCGCAGCGTCCCTCGAGCGCCGACGGTGACGGCCCCGAGGTCGCGTTCGGCCTTCGCATGGTCGTGATGGCGCAGGGCAACGACTGGCCGATGTACGGCTACGACGTCGACGGCTTCTGCACCGAGCAGCCCGACCTCGTCAGCGAGTGCACGCCGCCCGCCGTCGAGAACCCGCCCGCCGACGGCGTGGGCGGCGTCGACAACGTGTTCGGCGATCAGTTCTTCCCGCTCGTCGAGGCGACCACGCCCGATCTCGAGGCCGAGGCCCGCGAGGCGCAGGAGCTGGGCCAGGGCCTTCCGATCATCCGGATGCGCGGCTGGAACGGAGAGCGCAACGATCCGCGCGTCGACGCCGCGATCATGCAGGCGGTGTTCGGCGCGCCGGGCAGCGCTTCCGAGGAGCCGCCCGCGCGCCCCGACGATCCGGCGAGCTCGCGGCCGGTGTGGGACGGACGCGACTGGTTCTGGGTGCGCGACGACGCGTTCCTCATGGACGATCTCGGGCGCCCGCTGATCCGCGACGACAACGCGTACGTCGCGGACGGCGTGCTGGTCGTGCGACTGCCCGATCGCATCGACATCATCTTCCCGGCCGACGCGTACGGCGTGCTGGTGCGGCTCACCGGCGCGCAGGCGACCGGGCGCATCTCCGAGGACGGCACGACGCTCGAGAACGTGCGCGTCTCGGGGCGCTGGTCGCTCAACGATCTCCTCGTGACCGCGCGGAACATCGGCGTGTGCGAGGGCGAGCGCGACTACGAGCTGCTCAACTCGCAGCTCGATCGCATCGCCGACGTGCGCTCGACGCCGGGCTCGGGTGGACCGGGCGTGGAGTGCGACGCGATCAGCCTCGGCGTCGGGTTCACCGGCACGCGGGTGCGGGTCGCCGGCCTGGCCGAAGGACCCCCGCTCGCGGATCTCTGCTCGACGATGACCGACGGCGGCGTGCCGGACGGCGGGACGTGAGCGCTCGGCGCGTCGTACAACTGTCTCGATGAGACAGGCGATCGCGCTCCTCCTGATGTTCGTCATGGTCGCGGGATGCGGCGGCGCGACGGTGCCGCGCGGACCGGCGCGCAACGCGCGGAGTGTGGCGGACGGCGATGCCGCGGTGGTGGTCGGACCGCGACGCATCGCGCTCGGAGCGTTCGAGGACGCGCTCTCGCCGGGAGATCCCGTCGACGACGCGGGCCGTCATCAGCGCGCCTACGAGATCGAGCTCGATCCCTCGCAGCGCGTTCGCTTCCGCGTGCCCGCGGGCGAGCTCGATCCGATGCTGCGCGTCTCGGGCCCCGACGGATTCGCGCTCGAGAATGACGACGTGTCGCCGCACTCGCTCGACGCGATGCTCGAGTTCGTCCCGCCGAGCCCCGGCACCTACCGCGTGATCGTCACCACTGCGCCGCCTGGGCAGAGCGGTCGCTTCCAGCTGCGCGTCGATGCGCGCGCGCCCGACGGAGTCGGCGCGCGCATGCAGCTCGGGCAGCGCGTCGTGGGCGCGCTCGGTGGCGCGCCGATCGATCCCGATCTCGGGGCCGGCGTGGTGCCGCTCTGGTTCGAGGCGCAGGGCGGATCGATCGTGCGCGTGCGCGTGACCTCGCGCGAGTTCGACACCATCGCCGAGGTGCGCGGCCCGCACGGGCAGCAGTGGATCAATGACGACGCGAACGATCTCGGGCCCGACGGCACCGAGCGCGCGCTCGACAGCACGTTGATCATCGCCGCGCCGGTGACCGGCATCTACCAGCTCCTCGTCAGCGCGTACGGCCACACGGGCGGCGGCTCGTTCCAGGTCACGACGTCGGTGCGCCCGCCGGTGATCGTCGCGGCGGGCGACGCCTCGCCCGCGGGCGCGTTCGCGGGGCCCGAGGGCGCCGGTCGCGTGCTCGGCCTCTACGCCGGCATCACCGAGTACGTCACCCACGGTCGCCTCTACGGGTGCGCCGACGACGCGCGCCTGCTCGGCGAGGCGATGCGCAGCGCGCACCTGCAGCGCGTCGACGAGCAGGTCGTGCTCACCGATGCGATGGCCACGCGTGCCGCGTTCCTCGACGGGATCCGCTCGATCGCGTCGCGCGCGCAGCCGCAGGACGTGGTCGTCGTGTTCTGGTCGGGGCACGGCAACGTGCAGCCCGCGGCGAACGATCCGAGCGAGCTCGACGGGCTCGACGAGACCATCCAGATGATCGACGGCGCGATCACCGACACCGAGCTCGTCGCGGCGCTCGACACGGTGAACGCGGGCACCGTCGTGCTCGCGCTCGACTCGTGTCACTCGGGCGGCTTCGCCGACGACTTCGTGCGGCGCGCGGGACGCGTCGGGCTCTTCTCGAGCGACGAGGACGTGCTGAGCGACACCGCGGAGCCGCGCCGCGCCGGCGGATATCTGTCGTGGTATCTGCGCAACGGCGTGCTCGGCCACGCCGATCGCCGCCCCCACGACGGCGTGCTCTACGCGGGCGAGCTCACCGACTACCTGACCGACGGGTTCGTCGCCGATCACCGGCTCATGAACCGCGACGGGAGCCTCGACCCGATGCAGCGCCTCGTGGTGCGTCGCGGCTCGGTGCGCTGGAGCGACGTGCTCTGGGTCTATCCGCGCGGCGCCGATCTCACGATCCCGACGCTGCCGTCGATCGCGCTGACCAGCCCGCCTCCGTGATCACGCGGTGCGCTCGCTCCGGAACGCGCGCAGCGTGACCGAGATGCGACGCCCTTCGTTCTTCGCGGCGTGGGGTACCTCGTGCGTGTACGCGAGGTTCGTCTCCCACGGCATCACGAGCACGCTCCCGTCGCGCACCGCGAAGTCGCGCAGCCCCTGCGCGCGCCACGGGCGGAGTCGGAACGCGCGCTCGCTCCCGAACGACACGGTCACGATCGGCGCGCCCTCGACCATGTTGATCGTGCTGTCGCGATGTTTGCCGATGTAGTGCTCGTGCGCGGCGTCGTACCAGTTGAGCAGGAGACCGTTGAGGCGCGGATCGATCGTCGTGCGCGCCCACTCGTGCAGCGCCTCGAGATCGGGCGGCACCGGCAGCGCGCGGTTCACGTTGCCGGTGTAGCGATAGTCGGCGCCGTAGGCCTGCTGCCAGCGCGGCGTCTTCACGAGACGGCCGTGCATCTTGATCTCGTGGAACGTCTCGGGGTGCAGCGCCCAGAGACGCTCGAAGATCGCGGCGTCGGGGCGCAACGCGGGCGGGAGCTCGCCGGCGTAGAGCGCGTGTGTCTCGTCGAGCGCGTGACGCGTGAAGAGCGCGGGATCGAGCTGCATCCGAGGGATGCTGAGCCGATGTTCAGTGAGGGTCAATCGGTGGCGAGGACGAGCACGATCGTCGCGATCGTCGCGTCTGCGATCACGTGCGCGATCACCGGCGCGACCAGGCCACGCGCGTGACGTCGCAGCGCGCCGAGCATCACGGCCCACGTCCCCGCGAGCACCACGCCGACGACCCCGCGCGGAACGCCGTGCGCGTGCGCGACGCCGAACGAGAGCGCCTGCAGCACGATCGCGGCGACCGGCCCGACGAGCGCCTCGAGCCGGTCCTGCAGCACGCCGCGCCAGATCAGCTCCTCGAGCGCCGCGTTGACGATCGCGAACACGACGCCGCCCGCGATCATCAGCGCGAGCGGGGTCTCGTCGGGCACGTACGTGCGGAGCACGTCGCCGAGATCCGGCTGCATCACGACGAGCCAGAGCACGAGCGCGATCGGCGTCACCCCGCCGACCACGAGCGTCGCGAGCCACGGGACCTCGCCGCGCGCGCGCCACGTCGGACCGGGCGCGAGGCGCGGCAGCGAGCGCGCGAGGAGCGCGAACGCTCCGAGCGCGATCGCCATCGCGGGCTGCCACAGGATCCCGGTCCACGACACGACCGCGAGCACCGCGACGAGCGACGTGATCGCGCGGGTCGCTGGCGCGGTGCGCATCGCGCCGAGCGCGATGACCAGCGAGGCGACGACCGGCACGAGCGCGAGGTCCGTCGGCGCGAGCACGGCCTGCGCGCCGAAGGCGATCAGGGACGCGATCGCGAGCGCACGATCACGCGGGGAAGGGGAGTCCATCGACAGCTCCTCGCGAAGTCGAGCAATCGCTCGACTTCCATGAAGTTGAGCGAACGCTCGACTTCGGTCAACCTCGCCGCGCGATGTCCACGCACGACGAGCGCCCGGTGCGCCGCCCGGTGCAGGAGCGCGCGCGCAAGCGGCGCGAAGCGCTGCTCGATGCGACCGCGCGCATCCTCGACCGCGAGGGCTGGGACGCGCTCACGACGAACGCGGTCGCGCGCGAAGCGGGCGCCGCGGTGGGCACGGTCTACGAGTACTTCCCGAGCCGCGAGGCGCTCCTCGTCGGTCTGCTGGAGCGCCACGGCGAGCGGCTCGGTGCGGTGATCGACGAGGCGATCGCGGGCTCCGAGGGCGATCTCGCGCGCGGGTGCGACGCGGTGGTCGACGCGTTCGCACGCTTCTGGATCGAGGAGCCGGGCTACCGCGCGGCGTGGCTCGGCGCGCAGGCGAGCGAGGTGCTCGCGAAGACCGGCGCCGAGTGGGGCGATCGCTTCGGCAAGCGCCTCGCGGACGTGCTCGCGGTCTTCGCGCCCGCGCTGCCGTCGCGCGAGCGCGGCATCGTCGCGCGCACCGCCGTGCACCTGGTGAGCGGGCTGCTCCTGGTCGCGGTCACGTCGTCGCCCCGCGCTCGTCGCGCGATGATCGCAGAGACGAAGATCGCGCTCCGCGCGTACCTCGGCGCGAGGCTTCCTGCTCGTTGATGTGCGCGCGGCAGAACGTGCCGCGCGATCGCGTACGATGCGCCCGCGTGGAGGTGTCGATGCGGAGCTGGCTCACGGGGATCTCGATCGCGCTCTCGATCACGGTCGCGGGCTGTGGCGCGGCGCCGGGCGAGGAGGAGACGACACCGGTCGCATCGTCCGCGCTGCGTCCGCTCGAGATCGCGCGTCCCGAGGCGCAGCTCCGCGCGATCGAGGGCGAGCAGGCGGTCTTCGACATCCGCGTGATCGTCACGAACCCGAACGAGGCCGACGTCGTGCTGCGTCGCGCCACGGGCGAGCTGATGCTCGACGGCAATCGCGTCGCGCGGCTCGAGATCGACGGCGAGGAGCCGCTCGAGGCGGACTCGGAGCGCGTGTTCGTGTTCGACGTGTCGGTGCCGGTCTCGATGCTCGCGACGGTGCGCGCCGACCAGTACGTCGCCCGCGGGACGCTCTATGCGGACGGTGGGACCGGCGACGGGGCGCTCCAGACGCCCTTCGAGCTCACCGGCGACGTCCCCTCGCTCACCGCGCCCTAGTCGCGATAGCCTCGCTCGCGATGCTCGAGCTCGGCCCCGATCTCCCGGCCCGCACCACCGCGCCCAACGCGCGAACCCTCGGCGAGATGTTCTTCCTGCGCTGCGCCCGCAGCGCCTCGCTCCCCGCGCTCCATCGCAAGCGCGAGAGCGAGTGGGATCCGATCACCTGGCAGGGCTTCCTCGACGGTGCGGCGAAGGTCGCGCGCGGCCTGCTCGCCCTCGGCCTGGTGCCCGGCGATCGCGTCGCGATCCTCGGCCCGACGCAGCCGACCTGGGCGATCGACGATCTCGGCGCGCAGCTCGCGGGGATGGTGAGCTTCGGGATCTATCCGAAGCAGTCGCCCGAGCAGGTGCGCTATCTGCTCGAGCACAGCGAGGCGAAGGTCGTCTTCGTCGACGAGGCGGAGGAGATCGAGACCGTCCTCGCCGCGGCGAAGGGCCTCAAGAACATCGTCGCGATCGTGCCCTGGACGATGGCGCTCCACCGGCGCTTCGAGGGTCGCGATCCGCGCCTCGTGCCGCCCACGCGCTTCGAGGGCGAGGCGCTCCCCGAGCGCGACATCCGCGACATCCAGGAGCGCATCGATCCCGACGACACCGCGATCCTGATCTACACGTCGGGCACGACGGGCCCGCCGAAGGGCGCGATGATCGCGCACCGCAACATCCTGTCGATCCTGCGCAGCGCGTCGGAGGCGACGCTGCTGCGGCAGAGCGATCTCTCGCTGAACTTCCTGCCGATGGCGCACGCCGCGGAGCGCGTGCTCGGCTTCTACGGGCGCGTCGACGCGGGCATCCCGGCCGCGTACGCGCAGAGCACCGCGACGGTGCTCGACGATCTCAAGAGCGTCGGGCCGACGGTGTTCGGCAGCGTGCCGCGCATCTTCGAGAAGGCGCACGCGAAGATCTTCTCGGAGATGGAGAAGCAGAAGCCCGCGGTGCAGCGGCTCTTCGCGTGGGCGAACGACGTGGGCAAGCGCCGCCTCGAGCACGTGCTCGCCGGGCGTCCGGTACCGGCGCGCATCGCGGCGCAGCACGCGATCGCGGATCGGTTGGTGTTCAAACGAATCCGCGAGGCGTTCGGCGGTCGCGTGCGGATGATGGTCACCGGCGCGGCGCCCACCGCGCCCGCGATCCTCGAGTTCTTCTGGGCCGCGGGCCTGCCGATTTACGAGGCGTACGGGATGACCGAGTCGACGGTCATCACGCACATCAACCGCGAGGGCGCGGTGAAGCTCGGCACCGTGGGTCGCGTGATCCCGCCGAGCGAGCATCGCATCGCGCCCGACGGCGAGATCCTCGTGCGCGGCCCCTGGGTCTTCAAGGGCTACCTCAAGAACCCGCAGGCGACCGAGGAGATGCTCGAGGGCGGCTGGCTGCACACCGGTGACGTCGGCGTGATCGACGGCGACGGGTACCTGAAGATCACCGATCGCAAGAAGCACCTGATCATCACGGCCGGCGGCAAGAACCTCTCGCCCGCGAACATCGAGAAGGCGATCAAGGAGCAGGACCCGCTGATCTCGCAGGTGCACGCGCACGGCGATCGCCGCAACTACGTCGCCGCGATCATCGCGCCGAGCCCGATCGAGACGCTCGAGTGGGGCATCCCGCGCGGGCTCTGCACGAAGGAGGAGCTCGACGCGCGCCAGAAGGAGCTGATGGCGAACCCGACGGGCCGCACCGAGGCGCTGAACCGCGCCATGGCGAAGGTCGTCGCGCATCCCGAGCTCCGCGAGCGGATCCGTGCGGCGGTGCGCCGCGGCAACGAGCACCTCGCGCGCGTCGAGCAGGTGCGTCGCTTCGTGATCCTCGATCGCGACTTCAGCCAGGAGCAGGGCGAGCTCACGCCGACGATGAAGGTGAAGCGCAAGGAGGTCGAAGCGAAGTACGCGTCGCTGCTCGACCGCGCTTATGTGGAGGACGGCTTCGCACTCGAGCCGTGACGTGGACATCGGGTCGCGCGCGGGTGTAAGAGGGCCGACATCGGAGAGGTGCTCATGCGGGTTCGTTCCCTGATCGCGATCGTCTCGTTGCTCGTCCTCGGCGCGTGTGGTGGCGGTGGATCGGGCTCGAGCGAGACCACGGGCTCGAGCACGGAGGGCGAGGGCACGAGCGGCGGACAGGCGACGTCGTCGGAGCTCGAGGGATTCGACACGGAGGGCTTCGAGGAGGGCGAGCCGACGGTCGATCACGGTCGCGGCAGCGCGCGCGAGCTGCTCGGGATCAATCCGCCGCCGCAGCCCTGGGATCAGATGAGCCACGCCGACCAGGAGATGTACATGGTGGCGTACGTGCTCCCGATCCACGCGGAGATCTTCGCGGAGCACGATCGCGAGGAGTACGCGCAGTTCGACTGCGCGAGCTGCCACGGCGACGACGGACCGCAGCGCAACTACGAGATGCCGTCGCGCTCGCTCCCGCCGCTTCCGCCCGAGGGCAGCGAGCGCTGGCAGCGCGCGGCAGAGCGCGATCCCGAGGACTGGGCGTTCATGACGAACGTGGTGCTGCCGACGATTCGCACGCAGCTCGGTGAGCCCGAGATGACGTGCTTCGGCTGCCACCCGCAGTCGGGCCGCTGACCAGCGAGCTCATAGCGAAGACCGCTGCGTCGCGCCGACGCAAGTGGTCGGAGCGCTTCGGGTGGGAGGGGGACCCGATCCGGCTTCGCCGGTCGGGGGAGGGTTCGCCGCACGAACCCTGCGGGAAAAGGCCTGATTGCAGCGCGCTGGCGCGTCAGCGCAAAGCGCGCGTCGCAATCAGAAGCCGGGGTCGGTGACGACGGTCGGGCGCCGCGGCGGCGAAGACGTCGTCGCGGGCGCCGACGTGCTCGGGCTCGCGGGGCGGATCGACGATGCGGTCGTGCGCGGCGGCGTCGTGGTGCGCGGGGGCGTCGTGGTGCGCGGCGTCGCCGTGGCCGTCGCGCGGGGCGCGGTGGTGCGCGGCGCCGTCGTGCGCGGTGCGGTCGCGCGGCGCGCGCTCGGACGGGTGGGGCGCGTGGCGCGCGGCGGCGTCGTGGGGCGCGGCGGGGGCGCGACCTCGCGCGCCGGAGTGGGCGGCGGCGCGACCACGGGCGTCGTCGTCGCGACCGGCGGCGGCGTGGGCTCGGGCGCTGCGGGCTGCGGCGCCGGAGGCTGGGGGGGCGGAGCCGAAGGTTCGGGGTCCGAAGTATCCGGCTCCGCCGCCGTGACCGCGGTGGGCGCCGCGGGGCTCGCGCTGGGAGGCACGTCGCTCGTCGCGGTGGTGCCACGCTGGGTCGCGATCCATCCGATCAGCACGACGAGCGCGGCGCCGAGCCCGATCGCGATCGCCCAGGGCAGGCGCGCGCTCGAGCTCGGCGGGGGCGCATCGAGCGCGCCGGGATCGAACGGCGCGACCGGCATCGGCGAGGGCATGAACGCGGCGGAGTCGAGCGCGGCCGAAGGCGGTGGTGCGCTGCTGGGCTTCGCCGGAGGCGGAGGAGGAGGGGCCGAGCTCGCGGGCGCGGCCGTCGGCGGCACGAGCTCGAGCTCCGAGCTCGACATCTCGATCGAGTCGCCCGCGGATCGGCGCGGCGCGCTGGTCGTGCCGGCGCTCGACTTCGTGGGGAGCGAGGGCGGCTTCGCGGGCGCGACCTCGTCCGGCACGTCGATCTCTTCGAACGAGGGACGCGCGGGCTCGGCGAGCGCGACGAGCTCGACCTCGCTGGGCCGCGCATCGCGCACTTCGTCGTCGCGCACGTCGAGCGACGTCTGCGAGGTCTCGGCCGGCTTCGGAGCGTCGGCCTCGACGTGCGGCTCGCTCGGCTTGGCCGATGCGTTCGTGTCGGCCTTCGCGGGCAGCTTCGACGCGGGCACCGCCTTCGCCGCGGGCGCGGGGAGCTTGGTCGCCGGCACCGCGGCGACCTTCGTCGCGCCTGCGGCAGGGGTGGGGAGCTTGGTCGCGGGCAGCTTCGCGGCGGCGGGCTTGGCTTCGGTGGCGGGCTTGGCTTCGGTCGCGGGCTTGGCTTCGGTCGCGGGCTTGGCTTCGGTCGCGGGCTTCGCCTCGGTCGCGGGCTTGGCTTCGGTCGCGGGCTTCGCCTTCGCGTCGCCCGGCTTCGCCGGGCTCGCGGCCTTTGCGCCTGCCTGGAGCACACCGGTCTCGGGATCGCCGATCGGCTTCCGCGGCCCGACCGGCAGCTCCATCGACGCGACGCTCTTCGACATCAGCAAGCACGACTTCAGCGCGCGCCCGAGCTGCTTCGCGTCGGCGTAGCGCTTCTTCGGCTCGCTGCTCATCGCGCGATCGAGCGTCAGCGAGAACGCCGCGAGCTCCTTCTTCACGCTCTGCAGCGCCGGCGGGCGCTTGTGCAGCACCGCGTCGACGAGCGCGATCGTGTTCTTCGCCATGTGCGGCGGGCGCCCCGCGAGCCCCGCGTAGAGCACCGCGGCGAGCGAGTAGAGATCGGCCTCCGGCGTCGCCACCACCTCGCCGCGCACCTGCTCCGGCGCCGCGTACGCGTAGAGGTTGTGCAGCGTCGCGAGCGACGTGCGCTCCGCGTCGTCGCTCGCGCGGATCTGCGCGCGGTTGAGCGCGATCCCGATCAGCTTCGGGATCTCCCGACCGCCTTCGCCGTGCAGGAAGACGTTGCCCGGCTCGAGATCGCCGTGCGCGAAGCCGGCCGCGTGCAGCGCTGCGAGCCCCTCGCTGATGCCCACCGCGACGTCGACGATCTCGCTGACCGTGATCGGCGCGCTCGCCCAGCGCATCGCGAGGCTCTCGCCGTCGAGCCGCTCGACGACGAGATAAGGCACGCCCTCCTCGGTCTCACCGTGGTCGAACGCGCGCACGACGTTCGGGTGATCGATGCCGCGCAGCTTCTCCGCGCTCGCGAAGAAGAACTTGCGCGCCTCGTCGCCCGCTTCCTCGTCGAGCTGCATGACGACGACCTTGCGGTCCGCCTCGGCGTCTCGCGCGGTCCACACGCTGCCCAATGCGCTCTCGCCGAGCGGTACTTCGAGCGTGTATCGTCGGCTGAACGACACTGCTGACCACTTCTATCAGACGTGGAGCCGAGGTGGCGAGCGCTTATCCGATCGCATCGAGCGCGTGGACGAAGGCGGCAACGATCGCCGTGTTGATGGTCGCATCTCACGTCGCATCCCCGCACGCACACGCACAACAGAGCAGCGTGCTCGAGGCGGATGCGCGCGAGCGGCGCACCGATCTCGCGCGAACACTCTTCGCCGAGGGCGTGCAGCTCGTCGCGGAGCAGCGCTGGGCGCAAGCGGAGTCCCGCTTCCGACAGGCGCTCGCGAACCGCGATGCGCCGCCCATCCGCTACAACCTCGCCTCGGTGCTCTTCGAGCAGGGCGAGTACCCGGAGGCATCGGTGCTCGTCGAGTCGGTGCTCGCCGATTCGACCACACCACCCGAGATCCGCGAGCACGCGGCCGATCTCCGCAGGCACATCGCGGAGCGCGCGGGCTACGTGCGGCTCGACGTGCGTGACCTCGACGGCGCCGACATCGCGATCGACGAGTACACGCTGCGCGACCCGAGCACCGAGGTCCCGCTCGCACCTGGCGCACACGCCGCGACCGCGTCGTACGGTATGCGCCGCGAGGCGCGCGCCGAGATCCAGATCGCGACCGGCGAGCATCGTGTCGTCGCGCTCGAGCGCGCGCAGCACGCGCCCGAGGACGCGGTGAGCACCACGCCGTCGACCGGCGGCGAGCGCATCGAGGAGCAGTGGTGGTTCTGGACCGCGATCGGCGGCGGCGTGGTCGCGATCGCGGTCGTGATCGGCGTCGTCGCGGCCGTGAGCAGCGACGATGGTCAGCTCGAGGCGCCGATCCCCGGCGACTTCGAGCCGGGGGTGCTGCGATGGTGAAGCGCTCGTTCGTGCTCGCGCTCGCGCTGATCGCGACCCTCACGTCGTGCAGCAACACGACGCCGCGCACGCAGGTCATGGTCGTCGTCGACACCGACCTCCGAGGCCCGCTCGGGATCGACAACGTGATCGCGACCGTGATCGCGCCCGGCGGCGAGGTGCAGATGGCGAACGCGCAGATCGGCGCCGGTCAGCCCGACTGGCCGCGCACGCTCGCGCTGGTGTGGGAAGAAGGGCGCCGCGGTCTCTTCACGGTGCGCCTCAGCGGCAACCGCGGGGGCGCGCTGCTGGTGCAGCGCACGCAGCGCTTCACGTTCCAAGAGGGGCGCACGCTCATGCTGCGCATGGACCTCTTCGCGCGGTGCGCGGCCGCGGTGTGCGGCTCCGAGCAGACGTGCGGCGAGAACGGGTGTCGTGCGATCGACGTCGCGCCCTCCGAGCTCACCGAGTGGAGCGGAACGCCCGCGCCGTTCCCGATCGACGCGTCGGTGTCGAGCATGGACGCCAGCGTCCCGATCGACGCGCCGATCGCGGTCGACGCGCCGCCTCCGATCGACGCGTTCGCCCCGCCCGACGCCCCGCCCGACGTCGACTCGGGCCCCCCGATCGACTCGTGCATCGTCGCGACCGAGACGTGCAACACGCGCGACGACGACTGCGACGGGACGACCGACGAGGGCTTCGACCTCGACGTCGACGAGGCGAACTGCGGCACGTGCGGCGTCGCCTGCGACTTCCGGAATTCGACCGGCGAGTGCATGGCCGGCTTCTGCGAGATCGCGGCGTGCGACGCGAATTTCGAGGACTGCAACCTCTCGGGCCTCGACGGCTGCGAGATCGATCTGCAGTCCGACGAGATGCACTGCGGTGCGTGCGGGAACCGCTGCAACGTCGGCCCCGCGCGCGTCTGCTGCCGCGGTGTCTGCGCGCGCGACTGCCTCTAACGCTTGCGGGCGAGGACGCGCGCGATCGCGCGCTCGCCGAGCCAGCCCTCGCGGTAGTAGATGACGTCGAGCCCTTCGCACGCGCGCAGCAGCTCGTTGCGCTCCGCGAGCCAGCGCGCGCTCGGCTTCGTCGGATTTCGCTCGAGGCTCGCCACGGTCGCGACCTCCGCGATCAGCACGCCGCCCGAGGCGAGCGCGTCGCGGAACTGCAGGAAGAGATCGGGCTGGCGATAGTGGAAGCACGCGATCGCGTTCCACGTGCCGTCGGGCAGGCCGTGCTTCTCGAGATCGCGCACCGACGTCGAGATCTTCACGCCCTCGTCACGCGCGGCCTCGCGCGCGAGCGTGAGCCCGACCGGCGAGATGTCGACCGCGGTCACGTCGAGCCCGCGCCGGGCCATGTAGAGCGCGAGCCGGCCCGAGCCCGCCGCGACGTCCAGACCGCGACCGTCGCGCGGGATCTCGGCGTCGAGCTCGGCGACCCAGCCCGGCGAGGAGCGCGGACGATCGACGCGCTCCGACCACTTCTTGTCCCACTTGACCCGATCTTCCTCGGCCATTTCGGTCGCGGAGCGTGGCGATCACGCGACGCGACGTCAACCGCTCGCCGGGTTTGCGCGCGGTACACGGGCATGGCTATCCTCCGCGCCGTCATGGCCCACGACACGCACGGCGCAGCAGTCGATCACGCGCACCACGCCGGGGGCGAGCACCCCGAGCTCCCGCCCGTCCAGGACGAAGCGGCGGACACCCCGATGTGGCTCCCGGTCACCGGCCTCGCGCTTCTCGCGGTGCTGACGCTCTTCGTGCTCCATCGCGCGGCGCAGCCCGCGGTGGAGCCGCCCGCCGAGGCCGCAGCGGCCGAGGCCGACGCGCCCGCCGAGGCCGAGGCCGCGCCCGCCGAGTGATCACGCGCGCCGGAGGCGCACCACGAAGCGGGCCCCGCCGCTCGGTGCGTCCTCGGCGCTGATCGTCCCGCCCACGCGCTCCACGATCGTCCAGCACACCGCGAGCCCGAGCCCGGTGCCGCTGCCCGTGGGCTTCGTGGTCACGAAGGGCTCGAACAGGCGATCGCGCACCTCGGGCGCGATCCCGGGCCCGCTGTCGTCGACGGTCAGCGTGATCGCGTCGTCGGTGTCCGCGATCGTGATCGTGATCGCGCCCTCGCCCTCGATCGCGTCGGCCGCGTTGAGCAGCAGGTTCAGCACGAGCTGCGTCAGCGCGTCGGCTTCGCCGCGCACCGCCGGCAGATCTTCGGGCACGCGCTGCTCGATCGTGATGCGGCGCAGATCCTTCTGCGGCGCGACGAGGTGCACCGCGTTCGCGACGACCTCGCCGAGATCGGCGCGCCCGATCGGCGCGTCCGCACCGGCGCGCGAGTAGTCGAGCAGGTCGCGGATGATGCGATGGATGCGCTCGGTCTCGTGCTGGATCCGCTTGAGGAACTCCGCCTCTTCGGCCGGCTCGAGCCCCCCGCCGCGCACCAGCTCGAGCAGCCCGAGGATCGCGGAGAGCGGATTGCCGATCTCGTGCGCGACGCCCGCCGCGAGGCGCCCGACGGACGCGAGCTTCTCGCTGCGCACCAGCGAGTCCTGTGCGGCGCGCAGCTCCTTCGTCGCGCGCTCGAGCTCGGCGAGACGCTCGACCAGCGCGGCGCGCTCGCGTCGCAGATCGTCGGCCATCGCGTTGAACGAGATGGAGAGCCGCTGCACCTCGGCCGCGCCCTGCACCGGCGAGCGCGCGCTGTCGCGTCCCGCCGCGAGCTGCTCCGACGCGCGCGTCAGCGCCTCGACGGGCGTGACGATCAAACGCGTGAGCAGCGCATAACAGAGCACGAGCATCGCGAGCGACGTGATCACCGCGTAGAGCACGACGAGCCGCACCAGCGCGTTGCCCGCACCGTCGCCCTCGATCGCGCTCGAGACCCACACCCGCACCACGCCGTCCGCGAGGCGCGCCTCGCCGATCACGCCGCGCCCGACCTCACCGCGCTCGGAGCGCACCGTGCCGTCGTCGCCGACGATCGCGAGGCCGATCACCGACGCCGGTCCCATCAGCGCGTGCTCGACGCGATCGACCGCGATCTCCGGCGCGTCGGCGCGCACGATCATCGCTGCCGCGCCCTGCGCCGCGATCGTCGCCGCGCGCTCCCGCTCCTGCTCCAGCGCTCGCGACGCGAGCCGATCGATCGCGATCGCGACGAGCGTGACCGAGATGCCGAGCGCCGCGATCAGCGCGAGCGTGATCTGCGCGCGCAATCCGAGCCCGCGCACCCGCGACGCGGCATGCCGTCCGAACGGATCCGCGACGCGCTCCGACACGCGCCGGGATCCTACCTCAGCGCGCGATGCGCTCGGTCAGCTCTGCGAGCCGACGAAGCTGACGGCGACGCCCGCGCACGATCGCGTCCTCCTCCATCACCGAGATCGTCCACGGCATGCGCCACGACCAGTTCTCGGGGCCCACCGTGTTCGGCGTGTTCACGCGATCGCGCAGCGCGAGCACGTCCTGCACCGGAAGCAGCGCGAGCCGCGACGGGCTGCGGTACACCGCGTCGAGCAGCGCCGCGTGCACCTCTTCGCCGTACTTCCGCGCGCGCTCCGCGGGCACGTCCGCGAGCTGCGGGATGCGCCGCGCCTGGTTGCGCTCCCACTCGGGCAGCGCGTCCCACCACTCGATCGAGCTCTCGGTGTCGTGGGTGCCCGTCGTCGCCACGCTGAGCTCGGGCCACGCCGCGGGATCGCGGAAGCGATCGTGATCCTTCTCCCAGCGCAGCACGCGATAGCCCGGGATGCCGAGCTCCTTCAGCGACGCGCGCACGAAGTCCGGGATCACCCCGAGGTCCTCGGCGATCAGCTCGGTGCCCGACGACGCGAACGCGCGCAGCACGGCCTCGCCCTGCGCGCGCTGCTGCGGCTCGTGCTGCGGCCAGAAGTAGTGCGCGCTCTTGTCGATCGGCCGGTGGTAGGTGCGGTAGAGCCCGACCACGTGATCGATGCGGATCAGATCGTAGAGCTGCGCGGTGTGCCGCCCGCGCTGCGCGAAGAGCTCGTAGCCCTCCTCCGCGATGCGCTCCCAGCGATACGGCGGCAGGCCCCACTCCTGACCGTCCGCACTGAACGCGTCGGGCGGCGCGCCCACGGTCGCGTCGAAGCGATAACGATCCTTGCGCGCCCACACGTCCGCGCTGTCGTCGGCGACCAGGAACGGCTCGTCCCCCCCGAGCGCCACGCCCGCGGCCGCCGCTTCCCTGCGCGCGGCCTGGTGCTGCCCGAACGCGAGGTGCTGCAGCCACGTGCGGTACGCGATCTCGCGCGCGTGCTCGCGACGCAGCTCCGCGCGGCGCTCCGGGCTCGCGTCGCGCACCTCGAGCGGCCAGTCGCGCCAGCTCTGCGGGAAGCGCTCCTTGAGCGTGCGGAAGAGCGCGTAGTCGTGGATCCAGTGCCCGTGCTCGTCGACGAAGCGCGCCAGCGCGGCGCGACGCTCGCTCGACGCGTCCACGTCGCGCTCGAAGCGCTCGAAGCAGCGGCGCAGCACTCCGTCCTTGAGCCGTCGCACGTCGGCATGGCGCACCCGCGGCGACTCGCTCACCGCGTCGAGCAGCGCGCGCTCCTCCGAGGTCAGCGCGCTCATCCCGCCGAGCGCCTCGAGCTCCGGCACGTCGGCGATCCGGAGATAGAGCGGATCGAGCGCGAAGAACGAGCACGACGAGTACGGGCTGTCGTTGCCCGGCGAAGGCTCGAGCAGCGGCAGCGTCATCACGAGCGAGAACCCGGCGTCGCCGGCCCACTTCGCGAAGCGCGCGAGGTCGGGGTACTCGCCCACGCCCCACTCGCGTCCGGTCCGAATCGAGAAGAGCGGGACCAGGACGCCCGCCGAACGCCGTCCGAGGATCTTCATCCGTGCACCACCACCGGGCCCGAGGTGTGCCCGAAACGGAACGCCAAGTCGAGTCACGTTCACCCGAGCAGGCCCCGAGCCCTCGACGTATGCACGGAAGCGCTCGGCACGAACGTGCGGAAAAGGTGGGCTCGCCGCGTCCCGGTTGAGGTAGTCTGCGCTTCCCGATGCAGGAGCTCGGACAAGCCGACCGCCAGCGTCTCTTCGAGCGCTTCGGCCGTTCCTACGCCGCCGGCGACACGATCTACGACGAGGGCGAGTCCGCGGAGCACTGTTATCTCCTGCAGGACGGCCGCGTCCGGCTCGTGAAGAACATCCGTGGCGCCGAGCGCAGCCTGACGGTGCTGAAGCCCGGCGATCTCTTCGGTGAGGACGCGCTGCTCCCGCGGGTGCGCCGGAGCGCCTCGGCCGTCGCGCTGACCGACGCACAGGTGCTCGCGCTCGACCGCCGCACCTTCGGCGTGCTGCTCGCGGGCAACCCCGAGGTCGCGAGCCGCTTGGTCGAGCAGCTGGTGCGGCGGCTGCGCCACGCCGAGGAGCAGCTCGAGAACGCGATGCTGCGCGACCAGCCCTCGCGCGTGGTGAACACGCTGCTCCGGCTGACGGCGGGGCTCGAGGCGAGCGGCGAGGGATACGTCCTCTCGATCTCGCCGCTCGAGCTGTCGAGCCGGGTGGGCCTCGACGTCGACGCAGTGAAGAAGGCCGTCCAGCAGCTGCGCGACGGCGGGTACCTCCGCATCGCCGACGAGAAGATCATCCTCCCCGACCTCGACGCGCTCAGGCAGCTCTACCAGCTGCTCGGCATGAAGGAAGAGGTACGGGGCGGGTTTCCGTGAACGGGTCCCCCGACGGGGTCTCCGCGATCGGGTGCGTCGGAGGGTGACTGCCGCGAACGGTGACCCCGGGGCGCAGATCCACCGGCGGTATCGGTGTACAAGCACCACCGCAGCACAATCGGGCGCTTCCCCACGAAATTCGGGGCCTGGATCCGATTGACGGCCCGCCGACACCCCGGTAGATCTGGCCGCCGCCGCTTCCGGGCGGGTGGCCGTACGGATGCACCGAGTTGTTTCCAGGTTCGCGGGCCCAGGGCCGCGAAGCAGAGTCATCAGCACCACGGCGCTGCTCACAACCCTGTGGGCGATGTCGCTGGGCGCATGCGGCGGGGGACCGAGCGAGGAAGACGTGCGGCGTTCCCAGGCGGAATACGACCTCGGAGTCGGGCTGATGCAGGAGCAGAACGTCGCCGGGGCGTTCCAGCACCTCCGTGAGGCCGTCCGTCTGGATCCCGACAACGCCGAAGCGCACCTCGTCCTCGGCACGCTGCTGATGCTGCGCGGCGATCATCCCGAGGCCGAGCGCGAGCTGCGCGAGGCGCTCCGCGCGAACACCGCGCTCGGTGGCGCCGGCCTGCCCTCGCTGACCCCCGAGGCGCACAACACGCTGGGCGTCCTCTATCTCAACACCCGGCGCTACGACGACGCAGTCCGCGAGCTGCGCATCGCGACGGGCGACGAGCTCAACCGGACGCCGCACCTCGCGTGGGGCAACCTCGGCTGGGCGTACCTCGAGCTCGGGGACCTGAGCGAGGCCGAGCTCGCGCTGAGCGAGGCCGTGCGGCGCGAGCCGCGTTATTGCGCGGGGTGGTTCTTCCTCGCGCGCGTCCACTCCTCGCGCGGGACCGCAGCGAGCGAGGCGGATGCCGAGGCGCACTTCCGCGCCGCCGACGACGCGCTGACGCACGCGCTCGAGGTCGACCTCGAGGAGTGCCGGCGCCTTCAGGATGCTTGGAGATTGCGCGGGGAGACCCGCGCTCGGCTCGGACGAAGCGAGGAATCCGTCGCGGACTTCGAGCGCTGTGTGGAGCTCGATCGGGAGACCGAGTCGGGCCGTGCTTGCAGTGGCTTCCTCGAGGCGAGCCCGTGATCGGGGCTCGAGATCACCGTTTCCCGGAGAGGCGGCAAGTGGAGTCGATCGGAAGGTGGTTGAGGCACGAGCGCGAGGTCCGGCAGATCTCGCTCGAAGAGCTCGCGCAGACGACCCGCATCCCGCTGAAGATGCTGCAGCACCTGGAAGAGGATCGTCACGATCATCTCCCAGGGGAGGTGTTCGCTCGCGGCTTCCTCAAGAGCTACGCGCGCGCCATCGGCGTGCCGGAGGGCGAGGCGGTCGAGCGTTGGGCGCAGCACCGTCGCCCCCAGATCGCGGCGCCCGCCCCGATCGCCGCGGCGACCATCACGCCGCCCGAGCGCAGCCGTCGCTTCGGCATCGCGATCGCGCTCGTGATCCTGCTGATCCTGTTCACGCTCGCGCTCTCGATCGTGCTCCGGCCGCGTCACCGCGACGCGCCCGTCGAGCTGAGCTGCCCCGGGGGGCTGTGCGCCCCCCTGTCGACCCCCGAGCGCGCGACCACGGTGCTCGACGCGGAGACGGCGCGGACTTAGACGCCGCGTGTGGCGACGCAGACCGAGGTGACGCACGCGGTCGTCCTGCGAAGCGTCGCGTACGGCGAGGCGGATCGCATCCTCACGCTGTTGACCGAGGCACACGGGAAGGTGTCGCTGATGGCGCGCAACGCGCGCGCGAGCCAGCGACGCTTCCCGGGGGGCGCCCTCGAGCCGTTCGGGTTGATCGAGATCGAGATGGCGCTGGGGCGCGGGGACGTGGGACGCCTCGCGAGCGCGCGCTTGGTGCGGGGGTTCCCTCGGCTGCTCGGGTCGCTCGAGTGCATGCGCGAGGCGGGTGCGGGCATCGAGCTTCTGCGCGACGTGGTGCCGCCCCGCGAGCCCGACGTGCGCTGGCTGATCGAGATCGAGCGCTTCTTCGAGACGCTCGACGCGCGCGCGCCGGAGCCCGGGCCCGAGGTGCGGCTCGCGTTCGCGCTGCGCATCCTCGCGCTCATGGGGCTCGCGCCTCGACTCGACGCGTGCGGCCGGTGCGGGCTGCGGGCCGAGGAGCGCGCGGCGCTGTTCGACGCGGGGCTCGGCGCGATCGTGTGTCGCGCGTGCGGAGGTGGTCCGCTGCACCTCGCGGCGAGCACGCGGGCGCGCATGATCGCGAGCCAACGCGATGCGTGGACCGACGCGGTGCAGGGCTGGGACGATCGCGCGCGGAACGAGGCGGAGAGCGCGATCGACGCGTTCGTGCGACGGCACGTGGGGCGGACGCGCAGTGAAGGGTGAGGCGGTGATGAGCGACGAAGACGTGGTGCCGGTCGAGATGCGCGCGCCCGAGGGCGCGCGGGTGATGGAGATCGACTGGTCGGACGGGACGACGACGCGCCATCCGCACGTCGTGTTGCGCGGCTTCTGCCCGTGCGCGCACTGCCAGGGGCACCAGGGACCGATCCAGTGGGCGGGCGACTTCGAGGGCGCGTCGCTCGACATCACGAGCCTCGAGGAGGTCGGCAGCTACGCGGTGCGCATCGCGTGGGGCGACGGTCACGCGACGGGCATCTACACGTGGCGTCACCTGCGCGCGCTCGGACCGCTCGGTGAGGGCTCGCTGGACGACGCCCGCGCGGCCCGTTTCGGGCGCTGACCGTATACGGTGAGGTGTGCGCGACAAACGCGCGGACGCGACTATGGTTGCGCGCACTATGTCGCCCACACGCAAGACCCAAGGACCGCGCGCGGTGGTTTCGCGCGCCGGGCTGCTCTTCGCAGGCCTTCTCTTCGCTGCTGCGCTCTTCGTCGCCCCATCCCGCGCGGAGGCGCGCGGCCCGCTCTACGCCGGCTTCGGGCTCGGACCTTACGTCCTCGTCGCGCACGACTACGCCGACGTGTTCGACGACGCGCACTTCCGCACGAGCTTCGAGTTCGGCATCCACTTCAGCCGCGACGACACCGGCTTCTTCATCGCGTTCGAGGCGGTGCCGACCTTCGGCGACCACTACGTGATGTTCTTCGGCGGGATGCGGCTCGGTGGCGACATCGAGGTCTACGCGAACCGCGACATCGGCGTCCTCGTGCGGCCGAGCGGGCTCTTCGGTGGCGGCATCTGGGAGCCCGACGGTCCGGACAACGACCTCGCGTTCTTCGTGCTGCAGCCCGCGTTCGATCTGCGGCTCGCGCTCGCCGATCGGCTGATGCACCTGTGGATCCGGCCGGTCTCGTTCGACCTGCTCTTCTACCCGGACTGGTACGACGGCGACTTCCACTTCGACGCCGGCTACTCGTTCATGGCCGGTCTCGACTTCAACTTCTGACCCTCCGCGGGGCAGTCCGGTCCGTGCGCCGGGCCGGGCTGCCGCCCACACGCGCCTCCACGTGGCACGATCGGTCACCTCCCTACCGATCGTGCTCTCGCACGAAAGCCTCTCGTCATACTGGCCGAGACCGATGCGATTTCGGTAGGATCGGCCCCGATGCTCGAGCGCGTGCTGATCGTGGAGGACTCCAGCGCCATGCGCGCATTCGTCCGCGCGACGTTGGAGGCACAAGGGATCACCAAGCACGTCACCGAGGCCGCGAGCGGCTTCGAGGCGCTGCGCCTCCTGCCGCGTGATCGCTTCGACCTCGCGCTCGTCGACATCAACATGCCCGACATCCACGGGCTCGAGGTCATCAAGCTGATCCGCGCGAGCCCGCAGCATCACCAGGTGCCGGTCGTGGTGATCAGCAGCGAGGCCTCGGCGCGCGATCGCGAGCGCGGCATCGCGCTCGGCGCGGACACGTGGCTCGCGAAGCCGTTCACGCCCGAGCAGCTCGTCGAGACCGTGCGTCGCGTGCTCGCGCGCCGGAGCAGCAGCGAGGCGCCGTGAGCGACGAGGTCGAACGGATCCGCGAGGAGTTCCTCGCGGAGTCGCAGGAGATCATCGAGTCGCTCTCGCGCGACCTCCTCCTGCTCGATCACGGGCAGAAGGAGGGGAAGCCCGACCCCGATCTCGTGAACTCGGTGTTCCGCGGCGTGCACACGCTGAAGGGCATCGCGGGCATGTTCGGGCACGTCGCGCTGAGCGAGCTCGCGCACGAGCTCGAGGACCTGCTCGATCAGCTGCGGCTCGGGAAGATCCCGCTCTCGCAGGAGGCCCTCGACGTGATGTTCGAGGGCGTCGAGGTGCTGCAGCGCCTGCTCGGCGCGGCGCGTCGCAACGCCGATCCTGCGAGCGAGGTCGACCTCGCGACGTTCCGTCGCTCGCTGCAGATGCTGATGGGGCTGCAGAGCCAGCATCCGCGGCTCGATGCGCTCGGCGGCTACGATCTCGATCCCGGCGTGCTCACCGTGCTCACGGAGTACGAGGAGCACCGGCTGCGCTCGAACGTCGAGCAGAGCGTGCCGCTCTATCGGCTGCGCGTGCGCTTCTCGCTCTCGTCGATCGACAGCGACCTCGAGGAGCTCAAGCAGCGCGTCAAGCCGTGGGCGGAGATCATCACGTACCTGCCGTCGATGGAGGGCGGCAGCGACGACGCGATCGATCTCGAAGTGCTCATGGCGAGCCGCACGCCGGTCGCGGAATTGCGCGACGCGATCGGCGGGCCCGACGTGACGATCGAGCCGGTCACGCGGCGTGATCCCGGTCGCACCGTGCCGCCGCCCGCGCCGACGACGCGCGAGGGCGAGTCGCGCGACGAGGCCGCGGCGATGAAGGAGCCGGGCGCGGCGGTGGTGCGCCCGCCCTCGGTCGTGCCCGCGAAGGACGTGAACCTCGGCGCGGACGCGCTCGCGGTGCGCACCGTCGCGAAGACCGTCCGCGTCGACATCGAGAAGCTCGATCACCTGATGAACCTGGTGGGCGAGCTCGGCATCGTGAAGAGCGCGGTGGGGCGCATCGTGGAGCGCCTGCGGCAGCGCGCGGACATGCGCCCGCTCGCGTCGGAGCTGCACCGCATCCATCGCGCGTTCGAGCGTCAGCTCGCGGGGATGCAGGAGGGCATCCTCGACGTGCGCATGGTGCCGCTCGGACAGACGTTCGATCGGCTGGGACGCGCAGTACGCCAGGTCGCGCGCGAGCACGGCAAGGACGTGCGGCTCGTGGTCACGGGCGCCGAGACCGAGATCGACAAGCTCATCGTCGAGGAGCTCACCGATCCGCTGCTCCACATCATCCGCAACGCGGTCGATCACGGCATCGAGCGCGCCGAAGCGCGCCTCGCGATCGGCAAGCCCGAGACCGGCACCCTCGCGCTGAACGCGTACCAGAAGGGCAGCCACGTCGTCATCGAGATCGAGGACGACGGCGCGGGGATCGATCCCGCGCGCATCCTCTCGCACGCGATCTCGCGCGGCCTGCTCAGCGCGGAGTCGGGCCAGGACATGAGCGCCGAGGAGCTGCGGCAGCTCATCTTCCTGCCGGGCTTCAGCACCGCGGCGGAGGTCACCGATCTCTCGGGGCGCGGCGTCGGGATGGACGTCGTGAAGACGAACATCGGGCGCCTCGGCGGCGTGATCGACGTGCACAGCCAGGTCGGCATCGGCACGAAGTTCACGCTCACGCTCCCGATCACGCTCGCGATCCTCAGCGCGCTCGTGCTGCGGGTGCGCGGTCAGACGTTCGCGATCCCGCTCAACGTGGTGCAGGAGGCGCTCTTCCTCGACGAGACCGCCGTGCGCCTCGTCGAGGATCACGAGGTGATCACGCTGCGCGGGCAGAGCCTTCCGATCGTGCGCCTCGCGTCGCTCTTCCGGATCTCGGGCGAGCCCACGGGCGCGCGCTCGTTCGTGGTGGTCACGGCGCTCGGCAATCGGCGCCTAGGGCTCGTCGTCGACGCGCTCGAGGGGCAGCAGGACATCATCACCAAGCCGCTCGGCAAGAGCCTCCACAACGTGCGTGGCTTCTCGGGCGCGACCGACCTCGGTGATCAGCGCGTGGTGCTCGTGCTCGACGCGCCCTCGATCCTCGAGGAGGTCCTCGCGAGCGGCGATCGCCGCGGGGTGGCGGCATGAGCAACGGGCCGCTGGTGAAGCAGCAGGGCTCGATGATGCCCGCGAACCTGCGCGGGCCGCGCACCGATCGCATCCGCAGCGCGAGCACCGCGGAGAACATCACCGAGTTCCTCGTGTTCACGCTCGGGACCGCGCGGATGGGGCTGCCGCTCGAGAGCGTGCAGGAGATCCTCAAGCTGGTCGCGATCACCGAGGTGCCGCGCGCGTCGCACGAGGTGCTCGGGATCCTGTCGGTGCGCGGTCGCATCACGACGGTGCTCGATCTGCGGCGACGGCTCGGTCAGCCCTCGGTCGAGCCGACGCGCCACACGCGCATCCTGCTGGTCGCGGGATCGGACGAGACGCTCGGGCTCGTCGTCGACACGGTGCTGCACGTGGTGCGGCTCCGCGAGGACGAGATCGAGGCGTCGAGCGTGGTCGCGGCGGATCTGCCCGAGCACGTGCTGGGGCTCGGACGGCCGCGTCGTCGCGACGCGGTGCGCGGTGTGGTCGGCGCTTCGGAGACGAAGGGCGATTCCGGTGAGGCGGAGGTGATCGTGCTGCTCGATCCCGATCCGCTGCTGCGGAGGTGAGCGTGGCGCGCGAAGTGCGACGCAGGGGAAGCGATCGCGACAAGAACCTCGTCGGGTTCTTGATCGGCGACGTGCACTACGCGGTCGACATCCAGCGCGTGAAGGAGATCATCCGCCCGCTGCCGCTGGTCTCGCTGCCGCATCCGCCGCCCGCCGTGGTCGGCGTCGCGGATCATCGCGGCGAGGTGGTGCCGGTGCTCGACGTGCGCCGTCGCTTCGGGCTCGCCGCGGCCACCGAGTCGCGCCGCACGAAGTGGCTGCTGGTGACGCTGCCGGGACGCACCGTCGGGCTCGTCGTCGACGCGGTCACGGAAGTGTTCGCGGCGGGCGAGGAGGACCAGCGCGCGGTGCCTTCGATCGGCATGGGCGATCAGGCGCGCGGCATCGTCGCCGTGTTCGGTCATCGCGGCACGCTGGTGTTCGTGCTCGACGTCGATCGCATCGGCGCTGCGGCCGAGCTCGTCGACGTCGAGGGCGCGATGGAGATGCGAGGTCGGGCATGACCAGCGCGCCGCCTCCGCAGTCGCGATGGGACGACGAGAGCGAGGCCGCCGAGGCGCGGCGGCTCGCGGCGCGCGCGCTCGGTGAGCGTCCGGGCGCCGATGCGCCCGAGCGTCTGATGGCGGCGCTCGCCGACCCGGACTGGCGCGTGCGCAAGGAGGCGGCGAGCGCGGCGGTCGCGCTCGCGGGCGACGTGCGTGTGATCGAGCGACTCTCGGACGCGCTGCTCCAGCCCGACGAGGTCGGCCTGCGCAACGCGGCGATCGAGGCGTTCGTGCGCATCGGTCCGCGCGCGGCGTCCGCGCTGCTCGATGCGCTGGAGCGCGCGACCGCGACGGCGCGCAAGTTCGTCGTCGCCGCGATGGCGGGCGCGGGCGAGCAGGTCGTGCCTGCGCTCGCGCGGCTCGCGGGCGATCCCGATCCGAACACCGCGACCGTCGCGCTCGAGTCGCTCGCGCGCATCGGCGGGGAGGGCGCGGAGGACGCGCTGCGCAAGCAGCTCGAGGCGAGCGACTGGGTCGTGCGCCTCGCCGCGCTCGAGGGGCTCGCCGCGCTCGGTGCGCGCGCGCCGGTCTCGCTGCTCGCACCGATGGTGACCGATCCGCTGGTGCGCCGCTTCGCGCTGCGCCTGCTCGGCCGCAGCCGCGATCCCGACGCGGTCGCGCCGCTGATCGCGACGCTCTCGACCGCGACCGGGCTCGCCGAGGTCGCCGAGATCGCGCTCGCGTTGATCGCGCTCCACGATGCCGACGAGCGTGCGGCCGCGTCGATCGCGCGCTCCGCGCGCCGGCTCTCGGGCGCGGATCGCGCGCTGCTGCGCCAGCCGATCGCGACCGAGACCGTGAGCACCGAGGAGCATCTTCCGGCACAGCGCGCCGCGGCGATGCTCTCGCTGCTCGCGCGCGACGTGCAGGCACTGCCGGCGATCGCGGCGCTCGCGGCGCGCGCCGAGCTCGGCCCCGCGGCGCTCGCTGCGCTCCGCGCGTTCGGTGCGGAAGCGGTGCGCCCGCTGCTCTCGATCGCGCCCGCGCTCGATCCGCCCGCCCGCGCGTGGTCGCTCGAGGCCGCGGCCGAGCTCGCGACGATGCCGCTCGACCCCACGGACGACGATCGCACGCCCGATCCCGAGCTCGGCCGCGAGGTGCACGCCGCGCTGCGCGACGCGCTCGAGGCGCGCGACGAGGTCGTGGTGCAGGCCGCTGCGCGCGCCCTCTCGATCTGGGCCGAGCCCGGAGATGCGCCCGCGCTCGTGAAGCTCGGCTCGACGCGTGGTGGTGCGGTCGCGCGCGCGACGAGCACCGCGCTCGAGGCGCTCTCGCACTCGGCCCCGCACTCGGTCGAGATCGCGCTCGACGACGCGTCGCCCGATCGCGCGGATGCGTGGTCCGAAGCGGTCGCCGCCCTCCCGCCCGAGGTCGCGCTCGAGAAGCTGCGCGCTGCGATCGCGTCGGGCGAGGCACCGGCGCGCCGCGCCGCGCTGCTCGCGCTCGATCGGGTCGACTCCGCCGAGGCCGCCGAGGTCGCGTCGATGGCGCTCGCCGACGAAGACGTCGACGTGCAGGTCGCTGCCGTGTCGGTGCTCGCGCGGATGCGCCACGTGTCGGCCCGCGCGATCGCCGCGGCGACGTTGCCCGTCGCGCTGCGCGACGAGAGCCCTGCGGTGCGCGCCGCCGCGGCCCGCGCGATCGGTGCGCTCGGTGATCCCGAGGTGCGCGGCCGCCTGCGCGATCTGCTGCGCGATCCCGGCCCGGGCGTCGCGCTCGCCGCGCTCTCCTCGCTGCGTGCGCTCGGTGGCGCGGAGCCCGCGAGCGAGCCCGATCTCGAGGAGCTCCTCGTCGACGTGCTCGGACATCCCGACGAAGAAGTCGTGAAGGAAGGCCTGCGCGTCGTCGCCGAGAAGATCCGCGACCGCCGCGAGGCGCGCCTCGCAATCGGCCTCTCGCACCCCGCGTGGGACGTGCGCCGCCTCGCCGCCGCGCTGCTCGGCGCCATCGGCAGCGAGGGCGCGCTCACGCACCTGCACGCGCGCCGCGCGATCGAGACCGACGATCTCGTGCGCGCCGCGATCGACGACGCGCTCGATCCCGCGAAGAACGGAGGCGCGGGGGCCTAGTGTCGATCCTCTTCGACAGCGGCCCGAAGCTCCGGATCGAGGAGTTCCGACTCCTCCGCGATCTCGTGAACCGCTACTCGGGGATGCACTTCGACGACGCGTCGATGTTCGTCTTCGAGCGTCGTCTGCGCGATCGCCTCCGCGCGCTCGATCTCCCCGACTTCACCGCGTACTACCACCACCTCCGCTACCACCCGAGCGCGCAGGCGGAGCTGGAGGACGCGGTCGAGGCGCTCGTCACGAACGAGACCTACTTCTTCCGCGAGGAGTACCAGCTCCGCGCGTTCCGCAACGATCTGCTCCCCGCGATCCACGAGCAGGCGCTCGCGCGCGGCACCAAGCGCATCATGCTCTGGAGCGCGGGCTGCTCGACCGGCGAAGAGGTCTACACGCTCGCGATCCTCGTCGCGCGCAGCGGGCTCTTCGACGGGTGGGACGTGCGCGTGTTCGGCAACGACATCTCGCGCCGCGTGCTCGCGACCGCGCGCCGCGCCGTCTATCCGCCCTCGAGCTTCCGCGCGATGCCGCCGGAGTACGCCGAGTTCTTCGTCGAGGAAGAGGGCGGCATGCGCGTCATCCCGCGCATCCGCGCGATGTGCCAGTTCGGACACCTCAACCTGCTCGACGGCGACAAGACGACGTTGCTCGGTCGCGTCGACGCGATCTTCTGCAGGAACGTGCTCATCTACTTCGACACGACCTCGCGCAAGAAGGTGATCGACACCTTCTACGAGAGGCTCCATCCCGGAGGTCATCTGCTGCTCGGCCACAGCGAGTCGCTGCTCCACGTCTCGACCGCGTTCGAGCTCGCGCACCTGAGCTCCGACATGGTCTATCGCCGCCCGCTCGAGAGCGCGCGGGCGCGTCGAGAAGGAGGCGATCGATGACCGCGGAAGGTCGCGCGCTGCGCGTGCTCGTGGTCGACGACAGCGCGTTCAACCGGCGCACGATCGGCGATCTGCTCGCTGCGATCCCGGGCGTCGACGTGGTGGGCAAGGCCGCGGACGGCGAAGAGGCGCTCCGCCTCGTGCTCCAGCTCAAGCCGGATCTCGTCACGCTCGATCTCGAGATGCCGAAGATGGACGGCTTCACGTTCCTGCGCCTCGTGATGGCGCGGCAGCCCACGCCGATCCTCGTGGTCTCGGGGCGCGGCGCGAAGGCCGACGTGTTCAAGGCGCTCGAGCTCGGCGCGCTCGACTTCATCGTGAAGCCGAGCCCGACCGTCTCGACCGAGCTCGGCACGATCCGCCGCGAGCTCGAAGAGAAGGTCGCGATGGTGCGGATGCTGCGGCCGCTCGATCACGGAGCGATCCAGCAGCACGCACGCGACAGCACCGCGACCGCGCTCATCCGCCTGCCGCGCGCCGACGGTGCGCGCCCCGCGCCCGAAGATCCGACGCCCCGGCGCGTCGTCGTGATCGGCTCGTCGACCGGCGGACCGCCCGCGCTGGTCGAGGTGTTCTCGCGGCTCCCGAGCGACTTCGCGAGCTCGGTCGTGATCGCGCAGCACATGCCCGAGCGGTTCACCAAGACGTTCGCGGATCGCCTCGAGCGCCTCGGCGGGATCCGTGTCGCGGAGCTCGAGGAGCGCGAGCCGCTGCGCGCCGGTCGTGCGCTGGTCTGCCCCGGCGGTCGCTGCGTCGAGGTCCAGCACAAGGCGGGCACCACCTACGCGCAGGCGCTCGCGCCCGCGCAGGACGATCGCTACGTGCCGAGCGTCGACCGCCTCTTCAAGAGCGCGGCGAACGTGTACGGGCCGCGCTGCATCGGCGTGATCCTCACCGGCATGGGCGACGACGGCACCCGCGGCGCCGAGGCGATCAAGAAGGCCGGCGGCACCGTGCTCGCGGAGAGCCAGGAGACCGCGGCGATCTGGGGCATGCCGGGCTCGGCGGAGCGCGCCGGTGTCGTCGATCGCAGCGTGCCGCTGCACGGGATCGCCGACGCGATCATGCGCGCATGTGGGGAGCGACGCGGCGCTTGATGCATCGTCACGATGGCATCGCGCACGCGCGATCTGATACCGTCGCAAGGACGCGATGAGCGAGGACGAACGGGAGCGACGAACGAGCGAGCACCCCGCGGATCTGACGCGGGAGCGCGAGGCGTTCGTGCGGCAGTTCCTGCGAAAGGGCGTGGAAGTCACGGAGTCTCTGCTCGAAGAGAACCGTGAGGTCCGCGAGCAGCTGTCGCGTGTGCGCGACGAGAACGCGCGGCTCCGTGCGCAGGTCGCGAGCGACGACGCGATCCGCGATCTACTGCGGAAGATCGAGCAGCTCGAGGCCGAGCGGAAGGCGCTGCTCGCCAAGAGCGACGAGCTCGACGAGCGCACGAAGCAGAGCGAGGTACGCACCTTCGAGATCGAGCAGGAGCTCCACGATCTCGCGAACCTCTACATCGCGAGCAGCCACCTCCACGCGACGCTCTCGGTGCGCGGCGTGGTGAAGCACCTCTCGGAGCTGCTCCAGCAGCTCATGGGCGGCGAGCGCTACGCGATCTTCCTGATGGAGCGCGGCGGCGAGCGCGCGTGGCCGCTCCTGAGCGAGAACCTCGGCAATCTCGGGTCGATCGTCGTCGGCGAGGGCCCGATCGGCATCGCGATGATGACCGGCGTGCCCCGCATCCGCGACGACGAGCCGCTGCCGCCGGGGACGCTGGAGGAGCCGCTCGCGATCGTGCCGATGATGGTGCGAGGCGTGTGTGTCGGCGTGATCGTCGTGGTCTCGGTGCTCGCGCAGAAGGAGCGCTGGGCCGCGGTGGATCACGCGCTCTTCGACTTCCTGGGCTCGCACGGTGGCACCGCGCTCATCGCGGCGAACCAGTACGCCAGCCAGTCCGATCCCCGGACCGCGCTGGATGGAATCGAGCGGCACCTCTCGGCGCCGCACGTCGGGCAGTCCTCGGCGCCGCCCGCGGGTGAGTGATGTCGAGCCACGAAGAACTTGGACGGGCTCTTCTTGTCGGATCGAGGATGACGGATGGCTGATTTCTCGTGTCTCGTCGTCGAGGACTCGCCCATGATGAGGCAGCTCCTCGTCTTCGCGCTGGCCCGCGTGAAGCGCGTCGCCGTGACGGAGGCGGAGGACGGCGTCGATGCGCTCCGGAAGCTCGCGTCGAACCGCTACGACCTGATCCTGACGGACATCAACATGCCGATCATGGACGGGCTCAAGCTGGTGAAGCGGATCCGCTCGGACGCGCAGCACGCGAACGTGCCGATCATCATCATCACGACCGAGGGCTCGACCGAGGACCGGCAGCGCGCGATGGCGTTGGGAGCGAACGCCTACATCACGAAGCCAATCCAAGCGCCGCAGGTGATCCAGAAGGTCAAAGAGCTGCTCAAGCTCGAGTGATCCGTCAGGCTGTCCCTCTTCCCGGTGGCGCTGAGCGGCCATCGCGGCGAGACCATGACGGCGATCAAGATCTGCGGGATCACTCGGCTCGAGGACGCGGAGCACGCGCTCTCGCTCGGCGTCGACGCGATCGGGCTCAACTTCTGGCCGCGTAGCAAGCGGCGCGTGGACCACGCGGTCGCGCGCGAGATCGTGCGGCGCGCGAAGGATCGTGCGCGGGTGGTCGCGATCGTGGTGGACGCGACGCGCGCGGAGATCGCCGACGTTCGCGAGTCGACCGGCATCCGCTGGGTGCAGCTGCACGGCGACGAGGACGCGACGTTCACGCGCGCGCTGCTCCCGTGGGCGTACCAGGCGGTCCGGGCACGCGGCGACGAGGGCTTCCGCATCGCGATGGCCGCGCCGGGGATCGAGGTGCTGCTCGACGCGAGCGTGCCGGGCGAGAAGGGCGGCACGGGCATGATGGCGGACTGGTCGCTCGCAGCGCGTGTCGCGCGGGCGCGGCCGCTCTGGCTCGCCGGCGGGCTCACGGCGGAGAACGTGGCCGAGGGGATCCGCGTGGTGCGGCCGATGGGCGTCGACTCCGCGAGCGGCGTGGAGCGCGCGCCGGGCGTGAAGGACCCCGCGAAGGTCGAAGCGTTCGTGCGCGCGGTGCGCAACGCGTCGCGCTGAGCTTCCCCGCGGGCTGCGCGCCCCCACGCTTCGAGCGTTCGCTCGAGCCGGCGTCTTCGTCGTACGCTCGTGCGCGGCACGACGCGTGCTGAGCACGTGCGGGCGCGCGGAGATCTGTGCCGCTCCGCGCCGTGGAGGAGGGAATCATGCTCCGACGGCTCTTCGTCGCGACCGCCGTGTGCGCCGCGCTGACACCGCTCTTCGTGCCGGACGTCGCGCGTGCGTGCGGCGGCTGCTTCCATCCTCCCGAGGGCAATCCATCGCCGGTCACCGGGCATCGCATGGCGATCGCGCTCGGGACCACGCAGACGACGCTCTGGGATCAGATCGCGTACGAGGGCGACCCCGCGGACTTCGTGTGGGTCCTCCCGATCGCCGGCACGTCGACGGTCGAGATCGCGGAGAACGCGTTCTTCGAGTCGCTCGTCGCGCACACCACGATCACGCTCGTCGCGCCTCCGCCGCCGCGCGTCTCGTGCGACGACCCGTGCGGGGACTCGTTCTTCGCGTCGTCCGACGCCGCGCCGGGACGCGAGCTCGGCGGCGACGGCTCGGTCACCGTGCACCACGAAGGCGTCGTCGGTCCCTACGCGACCGCGACCATCGGCTCGGAAGACCCCGACGCGCTCGTGACGTGGCTGCGCGACAACCGCTACCAGGTCCCCGACGCGATGCTGCCGACGATCACGCACTACGTCGATCTCGGCATGAACTTCGTCGTGCTGCGCCTGAGCCCGAGCGCGAACGTGCAGCGCATGGTGCCGGTGCGCGTGACCGTGCCCGGCCTCTCGACGACGTTCCCGCTGCGCATGGTGGCGGCGGGCGTCGAGGTGTCGGTCGAGCTCGAGCTCTTCGTGTTCGCGGAGAGCCGCATCGAGGCGGCGAACTTCGGCAACGCCGAGGTCGATCGCGCGGCGGTCTCGTTCGACTGGGCGACGCTCACGTTCGACTACGACGCGCGCTACGAGGACGCGCTCTTCGCGGGCGAGGGTGTCGGCACGAATTGGGTGACCGAGTACGCGACGATCGCGCCGACGTCGATCGGCACGTACCAGAGCTTTCCTCCCGACGGCAGTGCGACGACGAGCGCCGCCGCGGACTGGGCGGTGGTCACGCGCTCGGTGTCCGAGCCGTACCTCACGCGCATGCGCACGCGCCTGCCGGTGAGCGAGCTCGGCGTCGACCTGCAGCTGCGCATGTCGGATCGCGAGGACCTCGCGGAGACGCGCGTGATGGTCACGCGCGAGCGGAACCGAGCCGACGAGCCCGAGTGCCCGACGTTCTGCGCGCATCCCGGCATCGGTCCCGGCACGAGCGGTCGGGGGCGCGGCGATGGGCTGCGCTGCAGCACGAGCATGCCCGGCGCCGGCGCGCGTGGGTTGATCGCGCTCGCGATCGTCGGTGCCGCCGCGATCGCGCTGCGCAGGCGTCGCGCGTGAGCGCCTCGCGCGCAGTGCTCGTCGCGGCGCTGCTGCTCGCGCCATCGATCGCGCGCGCCGACGACGAGCCTGCCGCGTCGCTCGGCGATCCCGCCGCGATGACGGCGCCGGTGCTCGATCCCCAGCGCTTCCCCGGTGTCGCGGCGCGCCCGCTCACGCTGCCCGAAGGCATGGCGCGCGTCGATCAGCTGATCTGGTATCGCGTCCCCTCGTTCCCGTTCCCGCGGCGCGGCGTGCCGATGGCGCTCAGCGTCGGCGTGCACGACGACGTGCAGATCGGCGCGTCGTGGGGCGTGCTCGACGATCCCGCGCTCCACGTGCTCGCGCGATGGATCCACGATCCCGTGATCGACGTCGGCGTCTCGGCCGCGCTCACGATCCCCGCGATGACCGAGGGCGACACCACGCTGCGCGTCGGCGTGCCCATCGCGATCCGCGCCACGCCGTGGCTGCGCGTCGATGCGTCGATCGATCTCGATCTGCTCTTCTGGACCCAGGTGGTCCCGCTCGTCGAAGCACCGGTGTCGATCACCTTCGCGCCGATCGAGACGTTCTTCTTCGGCGTGCTCGGGAGCGCGGGATGGCTCGACGACGCGGTCGCGAGCGGCCCGCCGTGGCTCGCGCAGGCGGGCGGCTTCATCGGATGGAGCGGGCGCAACGCGCATGGGGTCATCGCCGACGGGCGCGTCACGGTCCAGGTGTTCCTGCCCGGCGACGACGTGGTCGTGTCGCTCGGGCTCCGGTTCTTCCCGCGCTTCTGGCGGTGAGCGCGCCGCGCTCGCGCGAGTAGGATCGAGCCATGCCGACGATCCCGGTCGATCCGCTGCTGCGGAATCTCTTCGCGATCTACCTCGGGCCCGGCGCTCCACCCGACGCGCGCTCGCTGCGCGCGCACGTCGAGCAGGAGCTCGGCTCGCTCGCCGAGCCGATCGGCGGCATCGCGCGGATGTTGATCGCACGGCCCGAGCTCTTGACCGTCGACGTGCAGCCCGCGCGCGCACTGCCCGCGCCGCCGCTCGAGATGATGCGCTACCTCGGCACCGGCGAGGACGAGATCGCGCGCATCGCGCGCTCGTCGCACGCCGCGATCGTCGCGGTGACGCTGCCGATCCTCCCGGGCTTTCCGGGATCGGCGCTCGCGCTCGCGGGCGCGCGCTCGGTCGCGAGCCTGCACGAGGGTGTGATCCTCGACGTCGATCGCCGTCGCGCGCTGCCCTCGAGCGACGTCGATCGCGCGATCGACGCGCAGCCGCGCTTCGTGGCGACGCGCGATCTGATCCTGCCGGTCTCGCGCGGCACCGACGGGCTCGGCTGGATGACGACGCTCGGCATGCCCTCGTACGGCCTGCCCAACCTCTCGATGCGCGCGATCACACCGGGCACCGAGCGCCCCGTGCTGCAGCTCGTGAACGCGGTCGCGCAGGCGATCGTGGAGTCGCTCGAGCGCGAGGCGATCGACAAGCGCGGCAAGCTCGAGCGCGTCGCGCTCGGCGATGCGATCACCGTCGATCAGGGGCACCTCGCGCGAGCGCGCGGCAAGGGGACGCCGAACGATCGCGGGCGCGGCGCAACGGTCGGACTGCGGCTCGCGCCCGCGGGGCAGCACGAGCCCTTCCTCGAGCTGGTCGCGCCGCCCGGCGTGCGCGACGACGTGTGGGCGGTGCGCGCGCTCGACGTGCTGCTCGGCGCGCCGAAGACGATGGGCGGCGCGTACGACGCCGATGCGATGGAGGCGGCGCATCGCGAGGCGGTCGCGACGTTGCCGCGCGCGAGAGAGCGATTCGCCGCCGGCCTCGACGTGCACGAGGCGCTCTACGTGAAGCACGGCTTCGACGACCGGAAGGGCGGCCGCGAGTACATGTGGATCGCGGTCACGTCGTGGCGTGGTGATCGCATCGAGGGCCGCCTCGCGAACCACTCGACGAACCGCATCGACCTGCGCGCGGGCGTGAGCGTGACGATCGCGGAGGGCGACGTGTACGACTGGATGCTCGCGGGTGCGGGCGGCGTCATCGAGGGAGGCTTCACGAGCAAGGTGAGCGGGGGCTGACCAAGCGGGCGCAACGCCGCGATCCAACGCTTGCGCCTGCACGCGTGAGCCCCCAACCTCGCCCCATGTCGCGCATCGCCCAGGCATTCGAGCGTGCTGCCGCGGAGAAGCGGCCCGCGCTGATCACGTACCTCTGTGCCGGCGATCCCGACCTCGCGTCCACGCCCGATCTGATCGTCGCGATCGCCGAGGCGGGCGCCGACGTGATCGAGCTCGGCGTGCCGTTCAGCGATCCCACCGCCGATGGTCCGGTCATCCAGCGCGCGAGCGAGCGCGCGCTGCGCGCGGGCGCGACGGTCTCGGGCGTGCTCGACGCGGTGCGTGCCGCGCGTGCCCGCACCAGCGTGCCGATCCTGCTCTTCGGGTACTACAACCCGCTCGCGGCGCGCGGCGAGGCGAAGGTCGTGCGCGAGGCGAAGGACGCGGGCGCCGACGGATTCCTCGTCGTCGATCTGCCGCCCGAAGAGGCGCCGCCGCTGCGCGATCACGTGGTCGCGCTCGGGCTCGACTGGGTGCCGCTGGTCGCGCCGACCAGCACGCCCGCGCGCGTCGCGCGTGCCGCCGAGGTCGCGACGTCGTTCGTGTACGTCATCTCGGTCGCGGGCGTGACCGGCGCAGGGCACGCGGACCTCGAGGTCGCGGCGAAGCGCGCGGCCGACGTGCGCACCGCGACGGGCCGCAAGGTCGCGCTCGGGTTCGGCATCAAGACCGCCGACGACGCGCGCCGCGCCGCGCCCCACGTCGACGGCATCGTGGTCGGCAGCGCGCTCGTCACCGCGATCGCCGAAGGCGGCGTCGCCAGCGCGAGCCAGCTCGTGCGCTCGCTGCGCGGCGCGCTGGGCTGATCATCGACGCCATCGATGGCTCTCTCACGAGCCATCGACCGCATCGATGCCTCGCGCGCGGCCCGTCGATGTGGGCCACGCGGCACCTCGACGCTCCCGTCCCGTACCTCTAGAACGTCGCTCCACATGTCCACGTCGCTGCCCGGTCGCTTCGGTCCCTTCGGCGGCCGCTTCGTCGCCGAGACCCTGATCCCCGCGCTGGACGAGCTCGAGAGCGCCTACGCCTCCGCGCGTGCCGACGCGGCCTTCGAGGCGCGCCGGCTCGAGCTGCTCGCGCGCTGGGTGGGCCGGCCGACGCCGCTCTTCTTCGCCGAGAACCTCTCGCGCGAGGTGGGCGCGCGCGTGTGGCTGAAGCGCGAGGACCTCTGCCACACCGGCGCGCACAAGGTGAACAACACCGTCGGTCAGGTCCTCCTCGCCAAGCGGATGGGCAAGCCGCGCGTCATCGCGGAGACCGGCGCGGGCCAGCACGGCGTCGCGACCGCGACCGCGTGCGCGCTCCTGGGCCTGAAGTGCGAGGTCTTCATGGGCGCCGAGGACGTGCGGCGTCAGTCGCCCAACGTGCAGCGCATGGAGCTGCTCGGCGCGAAGGTCATCCCGGTCACGAGCGGCAGCGCGACGCTCAAGGACGCGATGAACGAGGCGATGCGCGACTGGGTCACGAACGTAGCGACCACGTACTACTGCGTGGGCTCGGTCGCGGGGCCGCATCCGTATCCCTCGATCGTGCGCGACTTCCAGCGCGTGATCGGCGACGAGGCGCGCGCGCAGCTCCTCACCGACGAGAACGTGCTGCCCGACGCGGTGGTCGCCGCGGTCGGCGGCGGCTCGAACGCGATGGGCATCTTCGCGGCGTTCGTCGACGACTCGAGCGTGAAGCTGATCGGCGTCGAGGCCGCGGGGCACGGCGTCGCGAGCGGCAAGCACGCCGCGACGCTCACCGCAGGCAAGCCCGGCGTGCTGCACGGGATGCGCACCTACGTGCTGCAGGACGAGGACGGACAGATCGTCGAGGCGCACTCGATCAGCGCGGGCCTCGACTATCCGGGCGTCGGTCCCGAGCACGCGTGGCTGCGCGACACCGGGCGTGCGCAGTACGTGAGCGTCGACGACGAGGAAGCGCTCGCGGGGTTCCAGCTGCTCGCGCGCACCGAGGGCATCCTTCCCGCGCTCGAGAGCAGCCACGCGATCGCGGCGCTGCACGGCGTCGCGAAGCAGCTCTGCAAGGACGCGCGCATCCTCGTGTCGCTGAGCGGCCGCGGCGACAAGGACCTCAACACGGTGCGCGACGCGCTCGCCGCGCGCACTGCGCACTGAGCTTCCCGCGGCGCTGCGCGCGGGGCCCCAGCCCCGCTTGCTCGATGCGCGTCAGACCGGCGTCGGCTCGAGCTCGGCGCAGATCACTTCGCCGTTCTCGTTCGCGCACTCGAAGCCCTGGGGACAACCGGCGCCTTCGGGTGCGCAGGGATGATCGTCGGGCACGCACACCGATGCGGTGGGCAGCTGGCCGCGCCCGGTCAGGCTGCGGCAGGCCGCGCCCTCACCGCAGTCCGCGTCGGTCTCGCACGTGTGGCAGATGCAGTAGGGCCCGCCGGTCCAGTCGCCGCAGCACGGCGTGTACGCGCCGACGATCTCGACGGTCCAGCGACATCGCGCGCGGTCGGGATACGCGGCGGCGCACTCTTCGGGCGTGTCGGGGCCCGGGATGTACGTGTCCGTGGTGCGCGGGATTGGCTCCGGCGGAGGGCGCGTCGTGGTCGCGCACGACGCGAGGACGAGCGCGAGGAGTGCGATGCGCCGCATTCAGCGACCCGTGCGCCGCGTCGGCGCGCGCGGAGTGCGCGGTGCGAGCGACTGCGCCGCGGCCCTCGCGACGGCATCGCGCACCTGATCGTCGGCGATCGTGATCAGCGACGCCGCGACCTGATCGGGCAGGTCGGTCAGCGCGAGCGGCGCGATCGGCGGCGGCACCGGCTTGCTCGGCGGCTTCGGCGGCAGCGGGCCGACCTTCACGCGCACCTTCGTCGGGTCGATGCCCGGCACCGCGCGCGCGAGCGCCTGCATCCAGCCCGGCAGGAGCATCGAGATCTCCTGCGACCACGCGCTCGTGACCGCGTGGATCATCAGCGTTCCGCGATAGAGCTTGGTCGGGCGCGCGTTGCGCGACACACGCGGGGGCACGTGGCGATCCCACCACGCGATCGTGCGCACGAGCCGCAGCTCGTCGGGCTCGTTCGACGGGTACACGCGCGGCATCAGCTCGGCGATGCTCGCCACGCCGTGCTGAGGACCCCTGCGTCGTCGTCGAGTGCGGCTCTGCATCGCGATCGGGCGCGAGCGTAGCACTGCGTTGCGATACGCTTCGTCGATGATCGATCGCCCCGAAGAGCTCGAGCGCCTCGCTCGTGCGCTCGCCGCCGCGCCGGCGATCGGTCTCGACACCGAGGGCGACGGCCTCTATCGCTACCGCACGCGCCTCTGCACGATGCAGATCGCGCATCCGCAGGGCGTCGCGCTGATCGACACGCTCGCGCTCGCCGATCGCCGCGCGCTCGCGCCGATCATCGGCGAGAGCGGACCGGAGAAGGTGCTGCACGACTGCGCGTTCGACGCGCGCCTGCTCGCACGCGAGGGGCTGCCGCTCGCGAACGTGTTCGACACCGCGGTCGCGGCGCGCTTCCTCGGCGAGGTCTCGACGGGCCTCTCGTCGCTGCTCGACAAGCACCTCGGGGTCACGATCGGCAAGGACCTGCAGCAGGCGGACTGGGGCAAGCGCCCGCTCGACGCAGCGGAGCTCGCGTACCTCGAGCAAGACGTACGCGACCTGCTGCCGCTCGCGTCGGTGCTGCGCGATCGATGTGCCGACGCAGGGATCCTCGACGAGGTGCGCGTGGAATCGGCGTGGGCTGCGAGCGCGAACGCCGAGCCGGAGGAGGAGCCCGGGCCCGCGTGGCTGCGCGTGAAGGGCGCGGGCGATCTGCGCACCGGCGCGCAGCGCGCGGTGCTGCGCGAGATCGCGGCGCTCCGCGAGCGCATCGCGCAGGAGGAGGACGTCCCGCCGTTCCGCGTGCTGCCGAACCCCGTGCTGATCGTGATCGCGCGCAAGATGCCGCGTGATCGCGCGGCGCTCGACTCGATCCACGCGCTCGCGAAGCGCCCCGAGCTCGCGACCGAGGTCCTCGACGCGGTCGGTCGCGGGCTCGACGCGCGCGAGGTGCCGCGCGAAGAGCTCGACGTGCTGCGTCCTCCTGCCCCGCCGTTCGAGCAGCGCGAGCGACGCAAGCGCCTCGAGACCGCGCTCACCGCGTGGCGCAAGCGCGAGGCCGAGGAGCGCGGGGTGAACGTGCAGGTCGTGCTCCCGGGGCACTGCCTGCGCGATCTCGCGGGCCGAGCACCGCGCGACGAGCGCGCGCTGCTCGAGGTGCCCGGCTTCGGCGAGTGTCGCGTCGTGCGTTACGGTCGCGCGGTGATCGAGATCGTCAAGGACGCTTGACCATCGTCACTCGCGCTTCGAGCGGCGCGACATCAGTCGCTCGATCACGCCGGTCGGCGTGAGCTTCCCGTCGAGTGCGTCGGCGAGGGCCTCGATGATCGGCACCTCGATCCCGCGGCGCATCGCGTGGCGCTGCACGCGCCGCGCGATCGTCACGCCCTCGATGTACGCGCCCGCCTGCTCGCCGGCCTGCTGCAGCGTGAGCCCGCGGCCGAGCGCACGACCGAGCTCGAGCTCGGGACGACCATCACCCGCGATCGCCGCGATCAGATCGCCGTAGCCCGCGACGCCCGCGAAGGTGCGGTCCTCGGCGCCGAGCGACACGCCGATGCGCGCGGTCTCGACCATGCCGCGCGTCGCGAGGATCGCGAGCGCCGCGGGGTTGATCCCCATCTCCTGCGCGTAGCCGATCGCGAGCGCGAGCAGACCGACCAGCGCCGCGCTCACCTCGACGCCGACGACGTCTTCGGTCTGGTAGAGGCGCAGCGTCGGCCCCGCGATCGCCTCGCGGACCGCGTCCGCGACCTCGGGAAAGCCGGTCCCCACGATGCCGCCGCCGGGCACGCCCTCCGCGATCGACTTCGCGGAGATCGGTCCCGCCAGACAGCCGACGCGTCGCGCCGGCGTCAGCTCGCGCAGCACGCGGCTGACGGTCCGGAGCTCCTCGCCGACGAGCCCGCGGCTGACGTGCACGAGCAGGTGCCGTCCGTCGAGGTGCTGGCCCAGCTGCTCCGCGACCTTCGCGACGTGCATCGAGGGCACCGACACGAAGATCAGCTCGCAGCGCGCGAGCGCCGCGAGCTCGCGCGTCGGCTCGATGCGCTCCCCGACCTCGCCGTCGCGCCGGCTCCACAGCGTCGCGTTGCGCCCGGTGCGCGCGATCGCGCGCGCGAGCCCGACGCCGAAGCCGCCTCCTCCGATCACTCCGATGGGCGTGCTCATCGTGTCCCTCCTCAGCCCAAACGAGCGATCTCTCGCGCCGCCGCGAGATCGCCTTCGCCCGCCACGCGCTCCGCGTAGGGCACGAGACGGTTCTGGTAGTAGAGCAACATCGTCGGATCCTCGGCGGTGATCTGCCCGTCGTGCTCGATGACGATCGTGCGCCGGTGGTAGCCGTTCCACGCCGAGAACACGCGATCGATCAGCGTCGTCGCGTCCCCGCGATCCGCGAGCTCGCTGAGGTGCACCTCGCCGCGCGACGCGAGATCGCGCAGCCGCTCGCGCATCTGTCCGACCTCGCGCGCGAGGTCGTCGCGCCGCACCGTGACCTCGCCGCGATGACGCAGGCGCCCGAAGAGATCGACGCCCGGGGTCGCGCGCACGAGGCGCCGGAACAGCGCGTGCGCGACGATCTGCGTCGACATCAGCACCGTGTCGCGCTCGTACTCGCCGACCAGCACCTGCCCCATCTCGCGCGTGTACTCGGCGTCGCGCCGCGGCTCGATCGTGGGCACGCCGCGGAACTGCACGTAGGTGCCGGGATCGATCACGCGACCGTCGGGCGTGAGCGAGCCACCGTCGTCGTCGACCCGGTTGCCGAAGGGATCGAGCGGACGGCCGAAGCGGATCACGCACGCGCTCTCCATCTGCGCGACGCGCCGGAAGAACGCGAGCCAGCGATCGAGCTGCGAGAACTCGTCGTCCTCGATGATGTAGCGCGCCTTGCCCGCTTCCTTGAGCCAGTCCTCGACGAGCGTCTCGGCCTCGAGGACGAGGCCGTAGTTGATCGTCGTCGGCACGAAGAACACGGGGCGCGCGATGCCGCGCACGCGGTTGCGCGAGAACGCCTCGATCGCGGTGCCCGCGAGGCCGAGCTTCAGCTTGCGCTCGAGCATCCCGGAGCGACTGCGGGTGCCGCCCGGGAAGAAGAGCGAGTGGTAGCCGCGCTCGATCATCACGCACGAGTACGTCTTCAGCACGTCCTTGTAGAGCGCGGCGCGGATCCGACGATCCACGCGATACGCGCCGAGGTTGTGCATGAAGAAGCTGATGATCGGGTTCGTGAAGAGGTTCTTGCCCGCGCCGTACACGACGGGCGGCAGGCCCTCGCGCATGAGCGCGTAGCCGAGCGCGATCGAGTCGAGGTTCGACGAGTGGGTCGGGACGAAGACGAGCGTCCCGCGCTTCGCGAGGTGCTTGAGGTGCTCGATGTTGCCCTCGGTCCGCAGCATCTCGTCGACGACGTGCGTGCCGCTCGCCATCGTCATGAGGTCCTCGGGCAGCGCCGAGGGCTTCATCACGCCGGTGAGCAGCGGCGGCACCGCGCGCGTGGCGAACTGATAGACGCGCGGATCGAAGTTGCCCGCGATGTCCCACGACATCCGCTCGCAGATGAGCCGGAGCGTCTCCTTCTTCTCGCTCTCGCTCATGCGGCCGACCCGACGCATCGTCTGGCGCCAGAAGCCGAGCGAGTCGCGCGCCTCGTCGTCGCGCTGCGACTCGAGGCGCTTTACCTCTTCGTGCGCGACCTCGTTGAGCACGTACTCGAGCGGGCGCTGCTCGTGCACGTGGCGCTCGACGCAGCGGCGCGTGACCTCGCGGATGATGTCGTCGCGCTCGCTGTTGAACCAGAAGATCGTCGGATCGTCTGGCGCGGGGACGTAGGGCGTGAGGCGTGGAAGCCGGATCGGCCGCGTCAGAAGGTGCTTCACCGTGCGCACGGGGCTCTTCGCCACGACGTCGATTCCTCCCCTCGTCGCGCCCGGGGGGTGAGGGGCGCGGACGGCGCATCATACGCGACCGCTCAGCGTCGTGTGATGCCGGCGAGCGCGAGGTGCGGCGCGACCAGCGAGACGCGAACATCACGCCGCCGCGCGACGATCGCGAGCGGCAGCGCCGCGAGCACGATCCACGGCGCGACGATCGGCAGGAGCACGATCGTGAGCACCGCGCGCAGCGGACGAGGAGGATCGATCGCGAGACGCGCGACCCGCATGCCGGGCGATGCGCCGCGGGCGAGCAGCGCGATCGGGAGCGCCAGCGCGATCGCCGGGAGGATTCGCGCGAGCGCGTCGGCGATCGCGAGCGAGGCGATCGATCCCGGCACGACGATCGCGATCGCGATCAGCACGCCGAGCACCAGCACGTCGGCGACGCTCGCGAGCAAGAGACGCGACGACGTCCCGCGCCGCGCGTCGCCGGTCCCGCCTGCGAGCGATGCCGCGATCACGATCGCGACGGCCGCGATCTCGGACGCGCGTCGGGTGTGACCGCGGCGCGCCTCGACCTCCACGTACGCCGCGTCGCTGCGCGCCGCGTCGTACTGCGCGCTGCCCAGCCTCGCCCGCTCCGCGCTCCACACCGCGCGCGCCGACTCGTAGGACGCGACCTCGATCCCGACCGCGACGGTCGCGATCAGCGCCGCGCCGATCGCGATCGCCCGCGCGATCTCAGACGCTGCAGGAGTCGATCGCACAGCGTGCACCCCGCGAGCGGGCCGAGGACCCGCGCGCAGCTCGGGGGTCGACAGGGGGGCGCGCAGCCCCCAGGGGAAGCTCAGCGCGACGGCTCATCGAGCAGCGCGAGCAGGTCCTTGTGGAAGAGCCCGTTCGACGCCACCGCGCCCCCGCCGAAGATCGTCGGCTGCCCGTCGAAGCTCGTCAGCACGCCGCCCGCTTCGTGCACCAGCACCGACGCCGCGCAGATGTCCCAGGGCATCACCGCGGGATCGATCATCGCGTCGACCTGACCGCGCAGGAGCCGGCGGTATCCGTCGAAATCACCGAAGCCGCGCTGCGACTCGGTGCGCTCTCCGAGGCGCTGCAGCGCGGGCACCATCGCGGCGCCGGTGAACTGCTGCAGTGTGCCGTGCGAGATCGTCGCGTCCTCGAGCTTGCCCACGCGCGAGACCGCGAGCGGGCGCCCATTGCCCCACGCGCCATCGCCCCGCACTGCCCAGAAGAGATCCTCCGCGGCCGGCATGTACGCGATCCCGAGCACCGGATGCCCGTCCGCGAGCAGGCCGAGCAGCACCGACCAGGTCTCGGTGCCGCGCACGAACGCGCGCGTGCCATCGATCGGATCGAGCACCCAGCGCATGCCCGCGGTCTCGGGGCCGCTCTCGCCGGTCTCCTCGCCGAGGAACGCGGTGTCGGGATAACGGCGCCGGAGGAACCCGGAGAGGCGCTCTTCGACCGCGCGATCGGCCTCGGTCACCGGGGATCGATCGGGCTTGCGCTCGACGCGCGTGCGATCGGTCCAGCGGATCATCCCCGCTTCGTACATCCGCCGCGCCGCGTCGCCGGCGACGAGCACCTCGTCGATCAGCTCGGCGAGCGCGCGCCGTCCGCCGATGCGATCGAGATCGAATCCCCCCTTGCTCATGGTGGACGGAATCGCACGTGGGCCCCGCGTCGCGCAACCCTCCGCGCGACGGCGATCAGCGCTGGACCATCGCGGGCACGACGCGCGGCGCGTGCGCGCGAGCGAGCGATCCGAATCCGTCGATGCGCGCGTGGGCCCGCCATCGCGCGTAGTGCACGAGGCGCACGCGACCGCCCGCGTTGCCCTCGATCGTGTGCAGCGTCTCGCCGTCGACGCGCTGCACGATCGCGCTGTGGCCCCACGTCGGCGTGGAGATGCGCACGTAGTCGCCGGGCTGCGGCACGAACGTGCGCCACTCGTGATCGGCGCGCGAGACGTAGGCGCTGCGGCGATCGAACCAACGCCGGATCGACGTGTTCGTCGGCAGCAGCCACCCGCCGCGGCTCCCGCCGGTGAAGGGCACGCCCGCCGCGCGATAGACCCACGACACGAAGTCGCTGCACCACAGCGCGCCCTCGCGTACGTGCGACGCGAGCGCGCCGGGCTCACCGCGCCGCGCACGACCGACGCTCGCGAGAGCGTGATCGACCTCGCCGAGCGCGATCTCGACGGCGCGCACCGCGCTCGACGGCGACCACGCCGGCGCGCGGCGACGTGTCCTCACGCACTCGAGCCCGACCGCGTCGAACCCCTCGTCGCACGCACAGAACGCCTCGCCCTGCTCCGAGGTGCAGAGCCCGTGCAGGCTGCACGTCACGCCCACACACGGCGCCTGGGCGCGCGCGGTGCTCGGGAGCATCACGAGCACCAGGACGAGCGCGGCGCGGGACGTCACGAGGGGTCGGACGTACGAGCGGCGCGATCGATTTCCGCGCCGGCTCGCGATGGGCGCTTCAGGTGGTCGGGGACCGGCGCTCGAAGCGATCGCCGAGGCGCTTCGCGAGCGCGCGAGAGAGGCGATTGAACGCGCTCTGGGAGTCCTCCGCGCCGCCGAGCGCCGTGGCGTCGATCGTGCGCCCTTCGGGGAGCTGCAGCACCGCGCGGTGATTCCATCCGCCGCGACTCGCCGGCGTGCGGGTGTGCACCTCGCGCGCTTGGGTGAGCGAGGCCAGCGGGATCTCCCAGTCGAGCTTCTCCGCGAGACGCGCACCGAGCAGCACGCGCGTGCGACGGAGCCGCATCCCGTGCTCGTCGAGCTCGACGCGCACCTCCTCGCTGAACACGTAGTAGACGAGCGCGAAGAGCACGAGCGCGAGGGCCACCGGAATCGCGGCGAAGAGCAGGCCGCGCTCCGCGAGCGTGAGCACCGCGCTCAAAGCCGGGAGACCGATGAAGAGCGTCGCGCACCCGATGGCGGCGCGGCCCTCGGGCGGACGCACGAAGTGCTGCGCGTCGCTCACGTCACTCACCGATCGTCGGCGTCTCGCCCGCGAGCGCCTCGAGCACGAAGCGCGTCGCGTCGGCGCGACCTTCCTCGCTGCGCGTCGACACGAAGTGCCCGTCCACGCCCTCCGGCGGCGCGTACTGCCGCAGCCCGACGGTGCGCGTCGTGCCGCCCACGGTGACGTTGCCGCTCAGCGGCGCGGCGATCGTCGGCAGCCCGATCGCGACGCGCTCCGGGAGCACCAGCGGGAGCGCCGCGCTGCGCGCGAACGCGCTCATCGTGCGCTCCGGCGAGTACGAGTCGCCGAGCCCGTAGGTCATGAAGATCTCGCGCCCGGTGTCGCCCTCGAACGGCTCGCGCCACATGCGGCGACCGAGGTTCACGGGATCGACGCGCTCGTAGAACGCCTGCACGAGCGCGAGGGCAGGGTGGTAGTCGCCCACCGCGAGGTTCCCCGCACCGTCGGGATCGAGCAGCGCGATCGGCACGATGCGCGCGATGTTCACCGGCTCGGTCTTCGTCAGCAGCGACTCGGTGAGATCGCCCCCGAGCCCGCTGAAGAGCACCGCGCGCACGCCGGGCTCCCACGGCGTCATCAGCGACGCGTGGGTCGCGCCCTGGCTGTGGCCCCACATCACGATGCGCGACCCGTCGAAGTCGATCGACGCGTCCGAGTGGCCCTCGGCGAAGCGCACCAGCGCCATGAGATCGGACGCGCCCTGGAACCACACGTCGCGCGCCGCGCGCGGGTTCGTGAAATTGAACACGAGGCTCTCGGGATCGCGCGTCGATCCACCACGACGCGATCCGTGCTGCGGCATGTCGATCGCGATCATCGCCGCGCCCGCGCTCGCCCACGTCTCGGCGAGCGAGCCCACCGATCCCGTGAAGCTCCCGCCGGTGCCGTGCGCGGTGATCACGACCGGATATCCGTCCACCGGACGCGCCGCGGTCGGGATCGTCATCACCATGCAGACCGGCTCTTCGCGCACGACGCTCGCGCTGCCGTCGCTCGTGAGCACGATGCCTCCGCCGTCCTCGGGCGTCTCGTAGGGCGCGGTGCCCGATTGGAAGATCGGCAGCGTGATGCGCGCGTGGATCTCGGTGAACGCCGGGTTCGGCGCGCCGCATCGACGCTGATCGGTCCCGTCGTCGCACGGCGAGGTCACGCCCTCGCCGCATGTCGTCACGTCGCTCAGCGCCGGCACGGGACGCGCGCGGATCGTCTCGCGCAGCGCGGGCACGACGTTCTCGACGGTCTGCGTGGTGAACACCGCCGCGTTCAGGATCGTGCTCGCGTCGATCGCGCCCGACGCGGCGAACGCGCGCAGCGGCGCATAGGCATCCCACGCGTGCGTCAGCGCGGCATCGCTCGGCGCGGTGTCGCTCATCACCGCGTCGAAGTCCTCGTCGCGCTCGAACGCGGGCCCGCCCTCCGCGGCGGTGATGCCGCGCGTCAGGATCATCGCGTAGGTCGTGCCGGGGCGAAGCGGATCGCCGTGGCCCGATCGGAACGCGACCCAGTCGGGGCAGATGTACCGCGTGATCGGCCCGAACGTCGTGATCCACGCGAGCCCGCGAGCCTGTCCGTAGGTCGGCGAGCCCGGCGTGATGTCGAGCCAGCGCACGTGATCGCCGATCGACGCGCCGTCGTAGCCGCGCGAGAACCGGAAGTAGATCACCGGGTTCGTCGCGAAGCCGTCGAGGTCCTCCTCGATCGCGTCGATGTGGCGGCCGAGCACGTCGACGGGCAGCGCGGTGCCCGGCGTCGGATGCCCGCTCAGATCGATGTGCCCGTCGCGACGACGCACGTCGTTGGGGAAGGGCAGGCGATGGAAGTCGCCGTCGTCCGCGGTGCCGCGCGGCACGCGGAAGTACGAGGTCGGCGTGCCCTCGTCGGTCTGGCACTGCACGCCGGGCCAATACGGGATGCTCGGGATCTCGCCGCCCACGCCGCCGTCCCCGGTGATCGCGGGCGGGCTCTGACACGAGCGCGTGCCGGCGAGATCGAGACAGGAGAGGCCCGCGAGGCAGTCGCTCGAGGACCCGCACGTGTCGTTCAGATCGCCCGAGCCCGAAGGACGACAGCGCCCGCCGAAGCCCTCGATCGTGCACACGAGGCCGTGCGCGCACTCGCTCGTCGACCCGCAGTCCGTGCCGTCTTCGCCGGTGCCCGCGGGCGCGCAGAGGCGACGTGCATCGCAGTAGAGCGCGGGCCCGCAGTCGCCGGTGAGCGTGCAGACCGCGCCCTCGACGCCGAGCCCGCTCGGCTCGCAGGTGCTGCCCTCGCCGCAGACCAACCCGGTGCGGCACTCGACGCCGGTGGTGCAGGGATCGCCGACACCGGCATCGCCCGGCCCTGGCCCGCCGTCGGGTCGATCGCCTTGGTCGAAGAGCTCGCATCCGCTCACCGCGAGCACGACGAGGACAGCGAGCGAAGCGCGCGAGCGGAGCATGGGCGTTCTCCTTCGAGAAAGGAAAGATCCGCCCCGAGGATATACGGAACCGCGCGCCGGAAGAACGGCGTGCAGAGGCGGCATCCCATCTCGCGATCGCGACGATCACGGCGGTCGCGCCGTGATCGTCCTTCCGCGCGATCAGCGCACGCAGATCCCGATGCAGTCCGCGCCGCCGTGCTCGGGGTCGCAGTCGTCGCTCGGGTCGTCGACGCAGCGCTCGCCCGCGTCGCACTCGAGGCCGGCGAACCCGCCGCACCACCGGCGCGGCGGCGGCTCGCTCGCGCGCTCGCACACGCCGATGCAGTCCGCGCCGCCGTGCTCGGGGTCGCAGTCGTCGCTGGGATCGTCGACGCACTCGTAGCCCTCGGGGCACGCGAATCCCGCGAAGCCGCCGCACGCCGCGCTCGGCGCGGTCTCGCAGAGCCCGATGCAGTCCGCGCCGCCGTGCTCGGGATCGCAGTCGTCGCTGGGATCGTCGACGCAGGTCTGACCCTCGGGGCACGCGAGCCCCGCGAAGCCGCCGCACTGCGCGGGCGACGTGGTCTCGCAGATGCCGATGCAGTCCGCGCCGCCGTGCTCGGGATCGCAGTCGTCGCTGGGATCGTCGAGGCAGACGTGGCCCTCGGGGCACGGCAGGCCCGCGAAACCGCCGCACGCCTGAGGCTCGGTCGCGGGATCGGGACTGCAGACGTTCGGGCATTCGCCGAAGTACGTCGTCGGGTTGCAGATGTCGCGCACGTCGTCGGTGCAGATGAATCCGTCCGGGCACTCGAGACCGGTCGAGCCACCGCACTGCGAGGGGCCCCACGAGATCGCCCGACAGAAACCGCCGCAGTCCGCGCCGCCGTGCTCGGGGTCGCAGTCGTCGCTGGGATCGTCGACGCACTCCTCACCGGCATCGCACGGTGTGCCCGCGAGCCCACCGCACCGATCGAGCCCGCAGTCGGAGTCCGGACCCGCGCAGTACGCGTCACACGTACCGTCTCCGTACCACCCGCCGGCGTCGCAGAGATCGCATGTCGCGCCGAGCCCGAGTCGCGCGCAGAGCACGCGCGTGCGCGCCGGGTCGCCGTGGGCCTGCGCCGCCTCGTCCTTCTGGAGCGACGCATCGCCCGCCCCGGCGGTGCTGCCGCAACCGATCGCACCGAGCGCTGCGATCGCGAGTCCGAACCGAAGATGCCAAGAGCTCATGTATCCCTCTCTGATCCGGTGTCGCTCGACCCCCGAGCGACACGACGCCCGCTCGCGACGGCCTAGCTCGGCCGCGCGTTCGTCGATCCATCGATCTGGCGCGCGCTCAGCGCGCGCTGGAGTGCTCGGGCGAGCCGATTTTGACTTTCTTCAGCGCGCGTTCGCGATCAACGTCACTCCGCGCCGGCCCGTGCGCGGCGCGATCATCTCCACGTCGAGCGCATCGACCTGCAGTGCGCCATCGCTCGTCCGCAGCGAGAGCTCGATCGTCTCCGACGCGCCCTGGTCGAGCGTGCCGCTCGTATCCGTGATCACTTCGAACGGGCCCTCGGGATCACGCAGCGCGATCGGCGCGATCCGGATCGCCTCACCGCACGTGTTCTCGATGCGCAGCGAGGCGTGACCACTTGCTGCGAGCTCGATCGCGTGCGGCGGCTCGAGACGAACACAGTCGTCCAGCGCGCTGCTCGGCTCGGTCAGGCCTTCCATCGTGACGATGCGATCGAGAGGTGCCGAGCGACCAGTCGGCGCCTCGATCCAGAACCGGATGCGACCGCCGTCACGCGCCACGAGCCCCGTGCGCGCGAAGCTGCCGTCGGGCTCGACCTGCACCCGCGTGACCGGGAGGACGTGATCGAGAGGAAGGATCCAGACCTCGCCCTCCGGCGGATCGACCGCGCCCGGTACGCCGGCGATGTCGAACGAGAATTGGACGATTCCGGACATCACGTTCGCGGAGAGATCGCCCGGATCGAGCGCCGCCGGTGGATTCCCCGTATCCGTCGGCGCGCACCCGAGCAAGGCCGCGACGATCACGATCCCCCCGGCTCGCATCACGCGGCCTCCGGCGGTCGGGTCAGCGGGAAGATCTGCACGCCGACGTGCACCACGTGCGTGCCCTCGTCCTCGAGGCTCGCGAGCGTGATCAGCTCCTGACGGAACCGCTTCACGCGCTCGACGATGCGCTCGTATCCCGCAGCGCTCGTGCACAGCGTGATCGCGGAGAGATTGCGCGTCGTGCCCGGCAGGTGATCGAGCGCCTCGCGCGCGCGCTCGAGCATCACGCGGTGATACGACGCGAGGTGCACGCCGCGCGTCGCGTCCTCGGTCTTCACGACCCACTCGGCGGGCGCGAGCGTTCCGTCCTCGTGCCTCGTCAGCAGCGAGAGCGCGACCAGCGTCTCGAGCGCGCTCGCGGCCTGCTCGCGCGTGATCGGCGGCACCATGCGTTCCGCGATCCAGCCGGGCTCGCCGCGGAACCCGGGGAGCATCGCCATCTCGCGGATCGCGGGGATGTACCACTGCGAGTAATACGCGGCGTGGCGCTGATCGAGCGTCTGCGCCTTCCGGTATCCACGGTGCCCGGTAAGCCGCTGGTACGTGTCGGCGCGCTCCGCGGGCGTGCGTGCGTGGTTGAACGCGACGAGGTCGAGGAAGTACGCCGACTCGTCCTCGGGGAGCTTCATCGCGGCCGCGTAGCGCACCGCCATCTCCGGCGTGAGCCTGCGCTGCCCCTCGATGACGAGCTTCAGGTGGTTCGGCGAGCGCAGCCCGGCGCGACGCGAGAAGAGGCGATACGAGAACCCACGCCCCCGCTCCTTCTGCGCGACGTAGTAGTCGCCGAGGAACGCGCGATGATCGAGATAGTCGTAGACGCTGATCTCGGCTGCTTTTCGGCGCGCCACGGGATCAGCATTGCTCGCCGCGGATCGCAGTTCCAGATCGCGCGCTGAAGAAGCGTATGCGGCGCCGGATACACCTCGCGGCGGTGAGTCCGCGAGCCAGCAGGCACCTCAGGGGATCGGCGCGGTCGGCGTGAAGAGCAGCTCGCCGGGATCGCGCGCGATGCCGCCGATGCGCAGCTCGAGCTCGACCGGTGTCGCGCCCATCCGTGCGATCCACGCCCCGCGCTCGACGCGCGTGCCCACCTCGGCCGCGAGCACGCCGACGCCGACGTACGCAGTGACCCATCCGTTGCGATGCAGGAGCACGATCGACGGACCGCGGCCCGGCAGCTCACCCGCGAACACGACGAGCCCGTCGGCGGCCGCACGCACCGCAGCATCGGGCGCACCTGCGAGCTGCATCGGCGCGCGCGACGAGCGGAACGGGCGCGCGGTCGTTCCGTCGCGCACCGGGAAGAGCAGCGTCGAGAACACGCGCCCCTCGACGTGCGAGAGCATCGTGTCGCTCGCCGCGCGCGAGAGCAGGCGACGCGCGAGGGCGAGCGATCCGAGCTCGAGCCCGTCGAGCTCGCGCAGCGGGGCCTCGCTCGGCGCGCTCGGTGCGACGGGCGGCGCGCTCGCGACGGCGACCACGACGTCGTCGGGATGCGGCGGCAGCGGCGCCTCGATCGGGCGATCCTCGGCGGTCACTTCCTCCGGCGGCGCGACGCGCCCGCTCGCCGCCGCACGTGACGCGAGGCGCTGCACGAACGTCGGCCCACCATCGAAGAGCGCGGCGGGGTTCACCGCGTGCCCGTCGTGCCAGAGCTCGAAGTGCAGGTGCGGCCCGCGCGCGATCCCGGTGCGCCCCACGAGCGCGATGCGCTCGCCGCGCCGCACGCGATAGCCCGGCTGCACCGTGGTCCGCGCGTTGTGCGCGTACAGCGAGACCCACCCGTTCGCGTGCACGATCAGCACGAGGTTCCCGTATCCGCGCACCTCGTTGTCGCTGTACGCGACGATGCCGTCCGCCGCCGCGCGCACCACCGTGCCCGGCTCCGCCGCGATGTCGATCCCGCGATGGATCAGATCGGGACGCGTGGTGCGCACGTAGCCGTAGCCGCGCACCCAACGACCCTCGTCGACGGGCCAGAGCAGACGTGAAGGCTCGCGCCCGTTCGATGCAGCGACCCACGCATCGAGCGGGCGACCGTGCAGCAGCTGGTGCGCGCACTCGCGCGTGCCGAGCCCGAGCTGCTCGGCGCGCACCTTCGACGCCCCGCGCGGCGTGGGCACACGACGCGGGCCATCACTGAAGCGCGAGTAGTCGAAGCGCCGCGGCGCGTGATCGTGCTCGTCCTCGAGGTCGGCATCCCCGGTCGCGCTCTCGACGAGCTCGCGCGCTTGATCCGCGGGATCGGGATCGGCACGCACGAGCATCGAGACGCTCACGATCCCCGCGACGATCACCAAGCACGACAGCCGCACCCACATGCCCCGATACCGACCAGACCCGGATCGATCGGTCAAAGAATCGGCGCGCGGTGGCCCCAGACCGCGTCATTGACGCCGCCTCGCGCGCATGACCACGATGGCCTCCCCATGTCGGCCACCGAGTCGATCATCCCGTTCTCGCAGTCACCTCGCGGCGTCGCGCAGGCCCGCCTCGAAGCGCTCATCTCGCGCTTCGGCGATCGCATGGTGCGCATCGCGGAGGACCTGCTCGGCGAAGAGCTCGACGCGCGCCTCGCGCGCATCCGCACGAGCTCCAACGAGGCCGGCGTCGATCCCTTCGGCTTCGATCCCGGCACCGCGCGCTACGTGCTCGCGCTCTCCGCGTTCCTGCATCGCTACTACTTCCGCACCGAGGTCCACGGGATCGATCGCATCCCCGAGGGTCGCGTCCTCGTGATCGCGAACCACTCGGGCCAGATCCCGATGGACGGCGTGATGATCGGCACCTCGCTGATGCTCGACGCCGAGCCGCCGCGCTTCCCGCGCTCGATGGTCGAGCGCTGGAGCGCCGAGCTCCCGTTCGTGTCGGTGCTCTTCCCGCGTTGCGGTCAGGTCGTCGGATCGCCCGACAACGCGCGTCGCCTGCTCGATCAGGAAGAGGCGCTCATCGTCTTTCCCGAGGGCTCGCGCGGCATCTCGAAGACGTGGGATCAGCGCTACCAGCTCGTGGACTTCGGGCTCGGATTCATGCGCCTCGCGCTCGAGACGAACACCCCGATCGTGCCGGTCGCGGTGATCGGCGGCGAGGAGCAGCTCCCCTCGGTCGCGAACATCCGCCCGCTCGCGCGCCTGCTCGGCATGCCCGCGTTCCCGGTGATCCCGCACGTGATGCTCGGCCTGCCGGTGCCGCTGCCCACGCGTTATCGCCTCTGGTTCGGCGAGCCCCTGCGTTTCGAGGGCGATCCCGACGACGACGACGCGGTGATCGAGCAGAAGGTCGCGGTGGTGAAGCAGTCGATCCAGTCGGCGCTGCACCACGGGCTCAAGGAGCGCAAAAGCATCTTCTGGTGAGGATCCGAGCGGTTGCGCTCGCTCTCTCCCACACCTTGACGAAGCCGCGCGCGCGTACTCTTCTTCGCCCCGTGATGACGCGCGCCTCGCTTCGGATCCTGGCTGTTCTCCTTCTCGCGGGCTGTGGGGGCGGCACGCAATCCACGCTGCCCGACGAGTCGGGCGACGACACGACGGGCGGCATGTCCCATCGCATCGTCGACATGCCGACGGGCCTGGGCGGCACCCAGTGGCGCTGGATCGAAGCGCACTGCACCGAGGGCCCGCTCGATCTCGCGTCGCGCGGCTTCGCGCAGGAGCTCCGGGTCGAGCAGGACGGCGAGTCGCTGCTGCTCACCTACGACCAGACCTTCGCGAACGAAGAGTGCTCGCAGACCGTCGTGCAGCGCGTCTCGCCGCCCGAGCAGCCGGGCGAGCTCCGCATGGAAGAGATCGCGCGCGTCACGGTGCCCTCGACCGAGGCGTGCTTCGGTCGGCCCGAGCAGCCGCGCCCCGGCGAGGTCCGCCGCAGCGGCCAGCTCCTCGAGGTGCTCGTGCAGCGCTCGAACTGGTGCAACGGCTTCGAGGTGCGGATGGTCTACGCGCCCGCGTCGCCCGACGAGCTCGACGACGCGGAGATCGTGCGTCGCTGGGTCGCGCACTACGGCCGCGGCGATGCCGATCGCATCGCGCAGCTCTTCGCCGAGACCGGCTCGCTGCTCGAGCCGTTCACCGAGACGCAGACCGGTGACCCCTATCGCCACGACGGCCGCGCAGCGGTGCGCACGTGGTTCGCCGAGACCTTCGCGACGGCCCCCTGGCGAGCGATGCGCATCGTGTCGATGCAGCCGGGCGAACAGCCGCACACGATGGTGGTCGAGTGGGAGTACATGGATCCGCGGCTCGCCGAGCCGCTGCGGGGGCGGAGCCGCTTCACGCTCGCGGCGGGCGAGATCTTCGAGGCGCAGCTCGAGCTGCTCGGCGCGCCCGTGCTCGCGCCCGAGGGCGGCGCGGCTGCGCCTGCGACGAGTGGATGAGCACCAGACGATCTCGTGACCCGGGGGGGTTCGCGTGAACGAGTTCAAGCGTCCGAGCGCGCGCGCACCGCGGGGGAGCGGAGCGTCGACCGAGAGTGGGCCGGGCAGCATCCCGGCCCCGAGCCGTCCCGTCGCCGAGCCGATCGATCCGCTCGCGAACGTGACGTCGCCGGGCATCCCGATGCCCATCCTCGACGAAGGCGAGGGCGCGGTGCTGATCACCGGCATCTGCGGTCGCCTCGGTCGCCTGGTCGCGCGCCAGGTCCACCGCGTCGGGCCGGTGGTCGGCATCGATCGACGGCCCTTCCACGGCAAGCCGAAGGACATCGTCCACCACCAGTTCGATCTCCGCCGCAAGAAGACGCGCGACGTGTTCCGCGCCGGCGGCATCAAGGCCGTGGTGCACCTCGGCGTGATGCACGACCCGCGTGCGAGCCGGAAGGAGCACTACTCCTGGAACGTCGTCGCGTTCCAGAAGCTGCTCGAGTACATGACGCAGTACGGCGTGCCGAAGCTCGTGCTGCTCTCGAGCGCGAACGTCTACGGCCCGAGCCCGGACAACCCGCAGTTCCTCACCGAGGAAGCGCCGCTGCTCGGGGCCCAGCACTTCAGCGAGATCCGCGACCTCGTCGAGGTCGACATGCTCGCGCAGAGCTTCTTCTGGAAGCACCCCGAGATCGAAACGGTGATCCTGCGCCCGTGCCACATCCTCGGCACGGTCCACAACGCGCCGAGCAACTACCTGCGCCTCGATCGCCCGTGGTCGATGCTCGGCTTCGATCCGATGGTGCAGGTCATCCACGAGCGCGACGTCGCGTACGCGCTGCAGCTCGCGCTGCGCCCCGGCGTGCGCGGCATCTTCAACCTGAAGGGCCCCGGCGAGGTCCCGCTCTCGCGCATCATGCGCATCCTCGGCAAGACGCCGATGCGCATCCCGATGACGGTCGCGAAGCCGCTGCTCGAGCGCATGTGGGACCTGCGGATGACGAGCTTCCCGGTCCCCGAGCTCGATCACATCCGCTACGTGTGCATGGTCGACGACTCGCGGGCCCGCGACATCCTCGGCTTCCGCCCGCACTTCTCGCTCGAAGACACGGTGCGCGCGGTCGAAGGCTGACGACGGAACGGCGAAGGCCGCGCCCTCTCGGGTCGCGGCCTTCGTCGTCCGCTCTCGATCGCCCTCAGCGATTGCGGCAGGTGCCGTTCAAGCAGTCGCGACCGTCCGCACAGTCGCTCTCGCGGCGGCACTCGGGCGTCATCGTCTCGCTCGTCGCGAAGCAGTAGTAGACGCCACCCTCGGGACGGCAGAGCGGGAGCTGCGCGTCGATGCTCAGGCACTGCGAGTCCTGCATCGTCGGGCAGGGCGTGCGGCAGACGCCCGCGACGCACTTGCGGCCGGTCATGCAGTCCGAGTCCTCGTCGCAGAAGGGCTCGGGCTCCCAGTCGGGGCGGCAGAACGAGTCCTCGGGCGCGCAGTAGCTGCCCGCGCCGCAGGTGCGGGCCGCGCTGCTGCAGTCGGGCAGGCAGCGGTCGTCGACGCAGTGCTCGCCGAGGTCGCACTGCGAGGTCGTGGTGCACTCGTCCGCGGGACGGCAGAACCCGTTCTGGCACGAGTCACCGGCCGCGCAGCCCGCGTCGTTCGTGCACACGCCCGTGCACTCGTTGTTCAGGCAGACGTTGCCGGGGGCGCAGTCGCGGTCGCGGCCGCAGGTGTCGTCGATCGGGCGGCAGTAGCCCTCGATGCACACCTCGCTCGCGGCGCAGTCGGCGTTCGCGCGGCACGCGTTGGCGGGGCGCGGCGCGCAGGTGCCGCGCGGGTCGCACCAGAGGCCGTCGGCGCAGTCCTCGTCGTTCTCGCAGGTGCCCGAGGGCGTGCACTCGCCGTCGGTACAGACCTCGCCCGCGGTGCAGTCGCCGTCGACGCGGCAGGTCGAGGGGCCGCTGGGCACGCAGGTGCGCGAGGCGCTGCAGACGAAGCCGTCCTCGCAGTCGCCGTCGTCGTCGCACTCGCCGGTGGGCACACACTCGCCGTCGATGCTGCAGATCTCGCCCGTGCGGCAGTCGAGATCGCGGTCGCAGTCGCGACCGGGGCCGTCGTCGCCGTCGTCCGTCCAGATCGGGCAACCAGGCAGGAAGGCGAAGAGCGGAAGAGCGAGGAGCACTCCACGCAGCATTCTCATCGGGACGACTCCTTTGGAGCGGATGCGGCGCAACGGTGTGCGATGATCATGCCACGACGGGCTCTCGCGGATCGCAGCGTTTCCGGCGGGATCTGCGGGTGACGTCGTAAACGGAGGTTCACGACGGAGCGCGCGCTGTCGTGAAGTCGCGTTTTCGATCCCGAGGCTGGAGCCGCTCAACCCGGCTCCTCGTCGGGGGGCTCGGGCGCGTCCTCGGCGGGCTCGTCGGCGTCGCTCTCGGGGCGCGCGGGGCGACCCACGAAGCGACGCAGCGGGTCGCGGGGACGTCCCTCGACGTGCCACTCGAAGTGGAGGTGGGAGCCGTGCGCGAGACCGGTCGCGCCGACCGCCGCGATGATCTGTCCGCGCCGCACGAGCTCGCCGGCGGCGACGTAGGTCGCGCTGCAGTGCGCGTAGAGGCTGACGCTCCCGTCGCGATGCACGAGCACCACGACGTTGCCGTAGCCGCTCATCCGGTTGTCGCTGTAGACGACGAGCGCGTCGTTCACCGCGACGATCGGCGTGCCGGGATCCGCGCCGATGTCGACGCCCTCGTGGCGGCGTCGTCCGCGTGCGCGTCGCATGCGTCCGTCGCGACCGCGGCGCAGGCGCTGGTGGATCCCGAAGCCGCGCCACAGTCGGCCGCCCTGCACCGGCCAGAGGAGATCGTCGTGCGCCTCGCCGCTCGGCACCGCGGCGATCCACTCGGGCAACGGTGCGCCCGCGACCGCGTGGTGCGCGACGCGCGGCTGATCGAGCCCGAGCGCCTGTTGTCGCGCGAGCGCTTCGGGTGAGGCGCGCGGCACGCGGCGCGGCCCTTCGCACACGCGCCGCCCGTGGCTGCGATGGCAGTTGCGCCCGCCGGTGCTCTCGGCCCACTCGATCGGCCCGACGCCTGCGGGCAACGTCTCTTCCGGTGTCTCGGGCGCGGCTGGCTCGAGGATCGCTGCGTCGCTCGGCACGCCCGCGTCGGGCTCGATCGGCGCTGCGTCGGTGAACTCCTGCGCGGACGCGATCGACGTCGCGCTCGCGAGCAGCGCAGCGAGGATCGGGGCGCATCGGACGGGAGCTCGCACGGCCCCCGAGGCTCGCAGCGCCTCGCGGCCCGGTCAATCGCCCAGGAACGTGCGGTCCAGCGCGCCGCTGCGACGCAGCGCGTCGTAGAGGATGATGGACACGGCGTTCGACAGGTTCAGCGAGCGCACCGCGCCGAGCGTCGGGATCCCCCAGGTCGTGTCCGCGTGTTGCTCGAGCAGCCACGCCGGCAGGCCCACCGACTCGCGCCCGAAGACGAGCGCATCGCCCGGCGCGAGGTCGGCCTCGAGATAGCTGCGCGTCGCGTTCGCCGAGAAGAGATGGAGCCGCACGTCGGGCTGCGCCTCGCGGAACGCGCTCCACGACGCGTGCACCGAGACGTCGACGAGGTGCCAGTAGTCGAGCCCGGCACGCCGGATCGAGTGCTCGTCGAGGCGGAAGCCCAGCGGCTCGATGAGGTGCAGCGGCGACTGCGTCGCGGCGCAGGTGCGCGCGATGGAGCCGGTGTTCGGCGGGATCTCGGGCTCGAGCAGCACCACGCGGAAGGGATCGGCGAGGGGCGTGGCGCGTAGCTTCTTCGACTGACTCACTGACTGCGTCCGTGCGTTTTGCCGCGTTCGGCCAGACGTTTCGGCCGGAGCATCCTTGATCGGCGGAGAATCGCAAAGGTAGGATGCTCTCCGCCCCCGCTTTTCCTCGCCTTTGCGCGGGTTCGAGGTGTCCAGATGACCGCGCCCCTCTCGGCTCGTCTCGTCGCGCTCGCGTTCGTCGTCGTCGCGATTCCAGCCTGCGCGACGGGCGGCGGCGGTGATTTCGACGCGGGCAACACAGTTCGCCCCGACACCGGTCCAGTCGACGCGCAGCAAGTCCCGACCGACGCGGCGGGCGGATGCGCGATGACGTGCACCACCGGGACCGTGTGCCGCGAAGGCGCGTGCGTTCCGACCTGCGACGTCGACACGCCGTGCGGCGCGGGCCGCATGTGCTGCGACGGCGCGTGCATCGAGGTCGGCAGCTCCTACGGGAACTGCGGCGCGTGCGGCAACCAGTGCGGCGCGACGACGGATCGCTGCACGACCGGCACGTGTCGGTGCGGCAGCATCCAGGCGTGCCCCGCGGGCGCGCTGTGCTGCGGCGGGGCGTGCGCCGATCCCCAGACCAACGGGATGCACTGCGGCGCGTGCGGCAACGCGTGCGGCGAGGGACAGACGTGCGTCGCCGGGACCTGCACCACGCCGACGTGCGAGCCGGCGTGCGCGTCGGGTGAGACGTGCACCGTCGACGGCACCTGCGCGTGCGGCGCGACGGGTGGGCCGTGCCCGGCGGGCAGCAGCTGCTGCGGTGGCGCGTGCGTCGACAGCCAGACCGATCGCAACAACTGCGGCGGCTGCGGGATCGCGTGCACCGCGAGCCAGCAGTGCATGGGCGGCACGTGCATGGAGACGCCCTGCGTGCCCGCGTGCGGCTCGGGCGAGACGTGCTCGGGCGGGACCTGCCGCTGCGGCGCCGGCGCGGCGTGCACCACCGGCACCGCGTGCTGTGGCGGCTCCTGCGTGCGGCTCGACACGATCGCGAACTGCGGTCTCTGCGGCCGCGCGTGCACCGGCGGCACGCAGCAGTGCTGCGACGGCAACTGCGTCGACACCCAGACGAGCGTCGACAACTGCGGTGGCTGCGGCCAGACCTGCGACGATCTCGGGGACGTCGGTGATCGCTGCGTCGGGGGCGCGTGCTCGTGTGGTGGCGGCCCGTCGTGCCCGATCGGCTGCCTCTTCGGTGGCTGCTTCCCCTGAGGCGCCGGCAGCCTGGCTGGGGTCTCACCCCAGCCAGCTGATGTCGATCAGCGTCTGAGGGTCCTCGAGGGCCCGCGCGCCGAGCAGGTTCACCTCGACGTCCTCGGCGCCGAAGCGCTCGAGGCTGCGCTCGAGGAACCCGAGCACGAGCACGCTCGTCGTGAGCGACGACTCCGACTGCTCGAGCAGCTCGAGCCGCCCGTAGCCCTTGCCGAGGCGGCGCACCTGGAGCTCGAGCCCCTGCGTCAGGCCCTGCATGACCTGCGGCATCTCCGCGATCAGCAGCTCGGGCGGAGGCTGCGGAGGGCGCACCTTCCGCATCACCTCGAATGCCCCCTCGGCCGCGGCGCGACCGCACTCGAGCACCATGTGCAGGTCGTCCTGACCGAGCCGCGCGTCGATCTGCTCGACCAGCGCGCGCAGCGTGTCGTAGTCGACCCAGTTGTCGGGCTGGATCCCCTCGTCGAACGGGCCACGCACGTGCGCAGGCATCGCGTCGAGAAGGTCCTTCAGCGCGCGCTCGCCGAACTTGCGCGCGACGAAGCGCAGCACCGACACGACGAGCCGACCCTGCACCTTCGGCCCCGACGTCGAGGGCGCGTCGGCCTCGGCATCGGGCAGGCGCTTCACGCGCGAGAGCGGGATCGCGCTCTCGTTGCTGCTCTCATCGGGGATCGGCGGCGCGGGCGGGAGCGCGAACGCGAACGGCGAGAACTCCGGCGGCGGCGCGGGCTCGGTCGCGGGACGCAAGTGTCCGCTGCCGGGCGGCGGCATCGTCGACTTGTGGAGCGAGCCGCGCTGCGTCGAGCTCTGGTGCAGCGGCGGGGGCTGAGGCGGCGCGAGCGGGCCACCGAGCACCGGCGTCGTGCGAATCGTCGCGTCGGCGTTCCCGCCCGGCGGACGCGACGCGGCCTCGCGGCGCTGGGTCGAGCGATGCTCTTCTTCGGGATCGGGCTGCGGTGCCTCGACGTCGATTGGGATCTCGACGCTGTCGCGGCGGCGATCGGGGCGCGGCGTCGCGGTCTTCTCGACCGCGGGCTTGGTGCGCAGCGCGAGGAGCGCCTGCACGTCCTCGCGCGGCAGCTCGATCGAAGGGCGCGTGCCGCGCTTCTTCGTCTCGCGCGCCCTGATGCGCATCATCTCGAACGTGAACGAGTCGCTCGGCGCGTCCTCTTCGATGTTGATCGTGCGACCGCCGAACGGGACGAGCGCCGCCGCGAACTCCTCCGCGCTCGCCCAGCGATCCTCGCGCACCTTCGAGAGCGCGCGCGCGATCACGCGCTCGAGCCCCTCGCTCACGTCGGGGCGCATCGTGCGGATCGAGGGCGCCGGCTCGTTGCGCACCTTGCGCGCGAGCTCCGCGAACGTCGGCGCGTCGAACGGGCGCTGACCCGCGAGCATCTCGAAGAGCACGACGCCGACCGAGTAGACGTCGGTGCGCGGGTCGCGTCGATCGTCGCCGCGCAGTCGCTCGGGCGCGGCGTACGCGGGCGTGCCCACCAGCGTGCGCTCGGGCGTCAGCGTCTTGCTCTCCTCGCTCTGCCCGCTGCCTCCGAAGAGCGCGGCGAAGCCGAAGTCGCAGACCTTCACGAAGTTGCGGTCGCCGAAGCGCGCCACGAGCATCAGGTTCGCGGGTTTCAGATCGCGATGCAGGATCCCGCGGTCGTGCGCCGCCGCGAGACCCGCGAGCGTGTGCGTCGCGATCGCGCACGAGCGCTTGATGTCGATCGCGCCCTCGGTCGCGATGAGCTGCGAGAGCGAACGCCCGCGCAGGTACTCCATGACCATGTACGGGCGCTTGTCCTCGAGGCCGAAGTCGAGGATGTCGATGATGTTCGGGTGCCCGATCGCGGCGGCCGCGCGCGCCTCGCGCTGGAAGCGCTCCACCGAGGACGGGTTCCGCGCGACGTTCGGGTGCAGCAGCTTGATCGCGACGAAGCGCCGCAGCACCTGATCGGCCGCCTTGTAGACCGCGCCCATGCCGCCGTCGCCGAGCAGCCGCACGAGGTGGTAGCGACCCGCGATCGTGGTGCCGACGAGCCCGGGATCGCCGCCGATCGGGAGTCCGGTCGCAGGGCATCGCGCGAGCGATCCAGGGTGCCGAGCGCCGCAGTGCGGACAGGCGCGTGCCACGACGCGAGCATAGCGGAGGGCGAGCCTCCGTGGTGATGTGTTTGCTGTTCGCGGACCGAGCGCCGCGAAGTCTGTTTCTGCTCGGGATGCGCCTTTCTCCGAGCCCCCGCGCCGCCGAGATTTCGCGCACGGCAGCGTTCCTGCTAACCTGCGCGTCTCCGATGAGAGCCCTGCGTTCGGCCCTGGTGTGCGCCGTCGTCGCGGTCGGGATCGCCCCCGGGTGCGTTCCCTCGACCTCGCGCCAGGGTGTCGGAGGCTACTGCCATCGCGACGACCAGTGCCTCGATGGCCTGCGCTGCATCGAGCGTGTGTGCCGCGAGGGGACGCGACCGCAGCCCGACGGTGGGCCGGTCGACGCGTGGTGGCCGCCCGATCCGCCCGACACGGGGTACTTCCCGGAGCCCGACGGCGGCTGAGCACGGAGCCATCGAGGCATGCGAGGAAGCGGCGAGCAGTCTTCGCCGCTCGGTTCGCGACGCGGTGACGGTCGGACCGGGAGGCACGGGTGAGCCAGGGGCGGATGCTCCCGCTGGTCGGGCCTGCGCTCGTCCTCTATCTCGTCGTCGAGCTCATCTCGTCCGGCGTGCCGCTCGACGCTGCGGCGTGGGTGCTCGTCTCGTTCGCGCTCGGCGTCACGGTGCTGCCCTTCGTGCTCTCGCGGCAGGAGGAGCCCGAGGGCGCCCGGCGCCTGTCGTGGGTCGTGATGTGCGTCGCGGTCGGGCTCGTCGCGACCGCGATGCCGGGGCTGCTCTCGCCGCCGCTCGAGCTCGCGGCCGCGCTCGCGTGGCCGTGGGTCGGATCGCTGGTGATCGATCTCGCGCTCGACACCCCGGATCGCCCGCCCGGTCTCGCGCGGGCGCGGGTGATCGGCGGCCTCGCCCACGCCGCCGCGCTGGTCACGTCGTGCGTCTCGGTGCTCGCGGTGCTCCCCGAGATCGAGCTCTTCGGCGACGTCATCCTCGTGCCCGCATCGGCGGCGGTGCTCGCGCCGATCATGGTCGTCGTGCAGCTCGTCACCGCGCTCGCGGTGCGGCTCGCGCGACGTCGCCTCGGCAGCACCCCCGAGGCCCTCGCTTCGAACGGCGGCGCGCTCCTCGGGATCGCGTGCGGCGCCGCGACCGGTGCGGCGGCGCTGATCGTCGTCGCGCTCGGCGCGTACGACGCGGGCGCGTCGGTGGTGCGCGGGCTCGTGTGCACCGGCGCGATCGCGATCCTCGTCGGGCACCTCGCGATGCTCGACGCGCGCCGTCCGATCCACGCGGCGCGCGCGTCGCGTCGGGTGGTGTCGGCCGCGCTCACCGCGGCGGCGCTCGGCGCGGCGCTCGCTTGGCTCTCCGATCGACTTCCGAGTGATCGGGTCGCGCTCGGCGTGCTCTCGGCGGCGTTCGTCGCGACCGCCGCGCTGGTGTACCGGCTGATCGCGGCGTTCGTGGAGACGCTCTTCGCGCCCGACGGCGGTCGCCTGCTGCGCGCGCTCGCGGAAGGCGAGCGTGCGAGCGCGGGCACCCGCACGCTCGAGGAGCTCGCGTCGGCGGTGCTCGCGCCGCTGCGACGTGCGGCGCGCGCGAGAGACGCGAGGCCGCTGATCCAGACGCTCGATCCCGCGAAGCAGGCGGGCGTCGACGCGGCGGGCATGCCGAAGGTCGAGGCCCGCGCGATGTCGCCCGCGATCGTCGAGCGGCTGCTGGATCGCCCCGGCGAGATCATCGTGCTCGCGCCGCTGCGCGCGATGGTGGTGCGCCGGCCCGATCTGCGCGCGCTGGTCGATGCGCTCGAGCAGCTCGAGGCGCTGTGCGTGGTGCCGATCGCGGCGGCGGGCGAGCTCGAGGGCGCGCTGGTGGTCGCGCGGGGACGGCGTCGCGCGCCGGTCACGCTCGAGGAGATCGCGGCGCTCGAGGCGCTCGCGATGCGCCTGACCGGACCGCTCGCGATGCACCAGGCCGAGGCGCGCGCCCAGGATCGCGCGACGCGCGCGATGCTGCAGAGCGAGCGCCTCGAGGAGCGCATCGACGCGCTCGAGGACGAGCTCACGCGCCTCCGCGCCGACACCCGCACGCTGAAGGCGGGGCGCGCGTCGGACCGCCTCGCCGCGCCGGCGATCGCGTACAGCCCCGCGATGCGCGCGCTGGTGGGGCGCATCGGCGAGGTCGCGGCGGTGGACGCGCCGGTGCAGATCGTCGGCGAGGTCGGCAGCCCGATCGATCAGATCGCGCACCTGGTCCACGCCGCGAGCCCGATGCGCGAAGGGCCCTTCGTGATCGCCGACTGCGCGGCGATCCGGCCGGAGCGCACGGCAGCGGCGCTCTTCGGCGACGAGGGCGAGGCGGGGTCGCACCCCGGATGGCTGCGCCTCGCGACCGGCGGGACGCTCCTGCTCGTCGACGTGCCCGCGCTCTCGCTCGACACCCAGGCCGCGCTGGGCGAGGCGATCGCGACCCGCAGCGCGCGCGCCGAGGGCGGTGCGTCGGCGTATCCGGTCGACGTGCGGCTCGTCGCGCACAGTCGCCTCGAGGTGAACGGGCTCGCGCGCGTGAGCGCGTTCGATCCCGAGCTCGCGCGACGTCTCGAGCCGCTGCGCCTCGACGTGCCTCCGCTGCGCGAGCGACGCGAGGATCTGCCCTCGCTCGTGCTGCTCGCGCTCGATCGAGCGTGCCGCGCGCTCGGCCGCGAGGTGCTCGGCATCGAGGAGAGCGCGATGAACGTGCTGCTCGCCTACGAGTGGCCGGGGAACCTGCGCGAGCTGCAGTCGGTGATCGATCGCGCGGTGGCGCGCGCGAGCGCGCCGCGGGTGGTGGAGAGCGATCTGCCGGCGCTGCCCCAGCCGAAGATCGAAGCGCCCAGCGCGCCGAGCGATCCGCTCGACGGCACGTGGACCGAGATCGAGCTGCGCGCGCTGCGCGCCGCGCTGGATCGCGCGGGTGGGAACAAGAGCGAAGCCGCGCGCCTGCTCGGGCTCAAGAGGACGACGTTCCTCGACAAGATGCGGCGCGCGGGGATCGAAGATCCCGGCGAAGGGCGGAGCGCGGCGGAGTAGGGCGCGCTCAGCCCGCCCCGAGCTCCTTCTCCGCCGCCTCGAGCTCTTCCTGGGCGTGCTCCCAGCGCCCCGTGAGCTCTTCGATCTTCTCGGCGTCGGTCTGCATCGCGGTCAGCATCGCGAAGCGCTCGGCATCGGGCATCGCGACCGCCGGGTCGCACAGCTTCTGATTGCGCTCCGCCTGCTTCGCCTCGAGCTCCGCGATGCGCGCGAGGATCTCGTCGACCTTCTTCTTCAGCGGCGCGATCTTCTTGCTGCGCTGCTCGCGCAGTCGCGCTTCCTCGCGCTTCCTCGCCTTGTCGTCTTCGCGATTGCGCGGCGCCTCGGGCACCTGCACCACGACCGGCGCGCTCTGCTTCACCGGCGCGCTCTTCACCGGCTCGGGCGTCTGCTCGCCGCTGATCCGCGCGCGCGACAGCGCCATGTAGTCGTCGAGATTGCCCGGGTACTCGAGCACCTGGCCGCCCTCGACCAGCCAGATCTTGTTCGCGAGACGCCGCACCAGCGCGCGGTTGTGGCTCACGAAGAGCATCGTGCCGTCGTAGCTCTCGAGCGACTCGATCAGGCTCTCGCACGACGCGAGATCGAGATGGTTCGTCGGCTCGTCGAGGAGCAAGAAGTTCCCGGGCTTCACCATCAGCCGCGCCAGCGCCACGCGCGCGCGCTCGCCGCCGCTCAGCACCTGGATCGGCTTGTCGACGTCGTCGCCGCTGAACAGGAACGCGCCGAGCACGCTGCGCACGCGCGTCTGCCCGAGCTCCCTGTTCACGCCCGAGACCTCGTCGTAGACCGTGCTGCGCGGGTGCAGCGTCTCGGCGTGATGCTGCGCGTAGTAGCCGGGCTGCACGTTGTGCCCGAGCTCGATCGTCCCGCGATCCGGCGCGAGCTCGCCCGCGATCATCTTGAGCAGCGTCGTCTTGCCCGCGCCGTTCGGGCCCACGATGCCGATGCGATCGCCGCGGTACACCGTGAGACTCACGTCGGGCAGCACGACGTGATCGCCGTACGCCTTGCGCAGGCCCGCGATCTTCACGACGTCCTGCCCGGCGCGACCGACCGGCGGGAACGTGAAGCTCATCGCGCGGCGCTTCCGGTACGTCTCGACGCTCTCCATCTTGTCGAGCGCCTTGATGCGGCTCTGCACCGCCTTCGCCTTGTTCGCCTGGGCGCGGAACCGGTTGATGAACTGCTCGGTCTTCTCGCGCTCGCGCTCGATGTTCTTCGCCTTGTTCTCGAGGATCGTCTCCTCTTCGGCGCGGAGCTCGAGGTACTTCTCGTAGTTGCCGGGGTACTGCCGCACGCCCTCGACCTCGAAGGTCACGATGCGGCGCGCCTGCTCGTTGAGGAACTCGCGGTCGTGCGAGATGAGCACGAACGCGCGCGAGTACTTCTGGAGGAACTCGCTGAACCACGCGACCGAGGGCATGTCGAGGTGGTTCGTCGGCTCGTCGAGCAGCATCACGTCGGGCTGCTGGAAGAGCAGGGCCGCGAGCACCGCGCGCATCTTCCAGCCGCCGGAGAACTCGCCGACGTCGCGCTGCAGATCCTTCTGCTCGAAGCCGAGGCCCGCGAGGATCTTGATCGCCTCGTGCTCGCTGAAGAGCGCGTCGAAGCGCGCGATGCGCTCGTGCAGATCGGCGAGGCGCGCCGCGGCGTCGAGCAGCACCTCGTCATTGCCTTCGCGCTGATCGGCGAGCGCCTTCTCGTAGTCCTTCTCCGCGGCGGCGAGCTCGCCCTCGATCTCGTTGCGACCAGGCACGCTCGAGCGGACGAACTCGAGGAGGCGCTTGCCGCCCTCGACCACGATGTCCTGGGGGAGCCACCCGACGCGCACGCCGCGCGAGCGCCGCAGCGAGCCGCTGTCGAGCTGCTGCTCGCCCGAGAGAACACGCAAGAGCGTGCTCTTGCCGGACCCGTTCGGACCGATGAGCCCGATGCGATCGCCCTCGGCGACGCGCAGCGAGAGGTCTTCGAAGATCGATCGCGCACCGAACGAGACGGTCGCGGACTCCAGGACGACGAGAGACACGGCGGGGCGGGATATAGCTCGTGACGTCCATCGAGGCGCGCCGCGATCGGACTGCCCGTTCGTCGAGGAAGGCCGCGCGACCGCTGCCGAGCGTCGGAGCTTCGTCCGGAACGACGACGGGGCACCGCGTCGAGATGGCTCGCGGTCATCGAACCGCGCCGGATCGCTTGGTCGAGGTGGTCGTGAACGGCCGAACCACCGCGAGGCAGCGCGTCGAGGTGGTCGGTGGTCATCGGACCACCACGGACCACCTCGGCGAGGTGGTTGCCGCTGGTTCGCACCACGACGGACCGCCTCGCCGGGGTGGTTTGCGCCGACCGAGCCACGACGGACCGCCTCGCCGAGGTGGTCGCGGATGGTCTGGGCGACGTCTGACCGCCTCGTCGGGGTGGTCTGCGGCCACGGAACCACGACGGATCGCCTCGCCGAGGTGGTCGCCGGTGGTTCGGAGCCCGTCCAGCGCCGCTCGCCCGCCTCGCAGGTGGTCTGGACCACCGATGGCCGGTGTCCGCGATGGCGGTGGGAAGGAAAGACGCTGGCGCGTCATCCTCTCGCGGTGACCGAGACCGACACTCCGCTCGATCGAACGCTTCGTGTCCTGTTGATCCTCGCGCTCTTCGTCGCGTCTCAGGTGGCAGCGGCGAGCCGCACCGCCCGGGAATTCGCGCCAGGCGGTGGCGGCGCTTTGGGCGGCAGCATCATCGCCGCGCTGATACTCCTCGCGCGTGCCCGCGTCGTGCTCGAAGACTCGGTGCTCCGAGTCGGAGTCTTCCGTCGCAGGATCGCGTGGAGCGAGGTCCGCTCGGTCACGGTCGAGGGCCGCCGGCTCGTCATCCGATCCGGGCACGCGCGTGTGTCGCTCGACCCACGGCGCTTCGCCGATCCCGACGGGATGCTGCGCTTCATCCGCGCGCGGGTGACCCTCGATGCCTGGACTCTCGACGAGCGCGCGATGACGGAGCTCGTACTCGGCCGGCGCGTGACGCGCTTCGCGCTCGCGAGCGCGGCGACGGCCGAAGCGCCCGCCGGCTACCGCGAGCCACCCCGTGCTTCGGAGCCGGTGGCCGTCGCGAAGCTCTTCCCGCTTCCTCGGTTCGGCCGCGCGGACGTGTCGAGCACCGATCTCGCCCTGGGCGGCACGGCGCTCGTCGTCGCGTGCCTCGGCCTCACGATGCGCGCCCCGTCGAACGTCGTGGTCTCGGTCGCTGCCGTGAGCGGCGCGGCGGCGGTCGCCTACCGCGCGTGGCGGCGGTTCGTGGCGAAGCTCGACAACCAGCGCGCTCGCGCCGCGCGCAACGCGGCCTTCGTCGGCGAGCTCGTGCGCGTCGACGCGGCCACGTGGGCCTCGCTGGACGGGACCCGACGGCGGCGGCGTCACGCAGCGGATCTCGTCGATCCGTGGGAGGGCTCGCACCAACACTACGAACGCATCGACCCCGCCACGGGCGAGACGCTCGCGTCGTACGTGGGGACGAGTGCCGGCGTGTTCGAGGGCGAGGCGCTGCCACGCACGCGCGAGGTCGGGGTGCTTCCGCAGCCGATCGATTCACAGCGCCATTGGGACGGATTCCCGCCCGAGCTCGACCGCTGGGCGGGACGCAAGGCAGTGACCCGTGGCGCGGCGAAGGTGCTGGTGATCGACACGCACCCCGACGCGGTGTTCGTGCATCGATTCTCCGAGGCTCGCGAACCCGTGGGCGACACGATGCACGCCGATCGCGACGCCGCGATGCGGCAGCTCGCGAGCGAGTATCCCGGCGTGAGCATCGAGTGGCGGCCCGTCGATCCCGCGGCCGGACGATGGGCGTTCTGGTCGGTCGCGCTCAGCTCGTGAGGAGCTTGCCGATGTTCGCGCGCTCCCATGCGAGCGCGCGCTCGTAGTCCGGATACGCGCGCTCGCGGCGGCGGAACTCGGGGGTGTGGAAGATCGTGCGGCCGTCTTCTTCGCGCGCCGGCTCCACGTGGTGGAGCATCTCGTGGAAGACGATGTACTCGACGAAGAACGCGGGGACCCACGGCTGATCGAGCACGGGGTGGACGCGGATGAGGCGCTCGTCGTGGGTGTACGTGCCGAGGCGGATGCTGCGCTTGCGGCGACGACCGCGCGCCGCCGCGCCGTGGCGGCCCCAGGTGATCGTCACGCCCGCGAGCGCGCCCGGGAAGTAGGTCGACTCGATGCGCGCGTAGATCGCGAGCAGGTCGTGGTGCTCGCCGAGCGGGCGCAGCACGCGCGGAGGGCGCGGCGCGACGAAACGATCGCGCTTCTGCTCGATGAACTCGCCGAGCCGGCGCGATGCGCGGCGATCGCCGGTCTTCACGTAGCGGCCGAGCGCCTCGACGATCGCGCCGTCGGCCTCGACGAACATGCGGTGGAGGCGGAGGCGGAGCGCCATGCCGCTGCGCGCGCTCGAGATCATCGTGCGGCGGTTGCTCGTGAGCTCGACCTCGACGCGCACGCCGAGCATCGAGTTCATCACCTGCTCGATGTGGGCGCGGGCCGACTCCTCGGGATCGCTCGGCGGCGACGGCGCTGGTGCGATCACCGGGGGCGCGGCCTGCGCAGGAGGAGGAGCCGGCGGCGGTGCGCTCCCGCCGGGCGCGGCGTCGAACGCGAGCGAGAGCTGGCGCGTCGCGGTGCCGGGCGCGCGCTGCACCGGCCCGGGTCGCGCCCCGGAAGACGCGACCCCTTCGGGCCCAGGATGCTGCACGCCGCGCATCGAGAGCCCAATCCTGATCTCCTCGGATCCGTTGTCAATCTTTTCGTTCGAGCCGTTCCGCGCCTACCGGAACGCCTGCACGATCCGCTTGGTCTCGCGCTCCACCGACTCGGGCAGCACGCCGACCGCGACCACCTGCAGGTGGTCGGGACGGATCGTCCGCTGCGCGGCGGCCGCGAGATCGTCGAGCGTGACGGCGTCGATGCGCTCGGCGATGCGCTCGAGCGACTCTCCGAGCTCGAAGATCCGATCCATCACGAGCCACTCGGCGATGCCCTCGGCATCGTCGAGCACCGCGGTCAGATCGAAGAGCGCGCGCTTCTTCGCCTTCGCGAGCTCGCGCGGCTCGATCGGGCGATCACGCAGGCCGACCAGCAGATCGAGCACCGTCGTCACGAGCGACGCGGTCTTGTTGTGCTCGATCGCGGCGCCGACCACGACGAGCCCGGTGTCCTCGTAGGGGTCGAACGAGCCGAAGGTCTCGTACGCGAGGCCGGTGTCCTCGACGACCGTGCGGAAGAGCCGGGTGCTCATCCCGTCGTCGAGCACGCGCGTCAGCAGATCCGTCGCGTAGCGCAGCGGGTCCTTCTCGCCGACGCTCGGGAGCGAGACGCGCACGTCGGTCTGGCTGCCGGTGCTGTCGACGTAGGTGAAGCGCGGGCCACGCGTCGGCTTGGTGAACGGCGAGGGCTCCTGGCGCTCGCCGCTCGCGAGGATGCCGAAGCAGCGCTCCGCGGTGCGCGTGATCTCGTCGGGATCGACCGCGCCGGCCGCGACCACCACCGCGTTGCGCGCGACGTAGTGCTTCGCGTGCCACGCGCGCAGATCGGCCTCGCCGAATTTCGAGAGGCTGGTCTCGCTGCCGGCGATCTTCGCGCCGAGCGGGTGCACCCCGAACACCGCGCGGTGCGCGATGTCGTCGGGGTCCACGTCGCGCCCGTCCTCGTCGACGCCCTCGAGGATCTCCTCGCGCACGATGCGCTTCTCGAGCTCGAGGTTGCGCAGGCTCGGCGTGCCGAAGATCTCCGCGAGGATCGCGAGGCCTTCGATCGCGTGCTCGGGCGGGACCGTGAGCTCGTAGGTCGTGAAGTCGGCGCGCGTCGCCGCGTGCAGCGTGCCGCCGAGCTCCTCGACCGCGAGGTTGAACTCGTGCGCGGTCGGGTGCTCCGCGGTGCCGCGGAAGAGCATGTGCTCGAGGAAGTGCGAGATCCCCGCGTTGGCGGTGGTCTCGTGCCTCGAGCCCACGCGCACGCCGACCATCAGCGTCGCGGTGTGCAGGTGCGGGAGCGGCGCGACGACGATCGGGAGGCCGTTCGTCAGCGTGCGCGTGCGGACGTCGAGCCCGCCTCTCCTCGTCACGCGCGGATGCCCGCGCCGCGGCGGGGCGGGATCGCGGTGGACTCCTCTTCCTCGGGCTCGGCGGCGGGCTCGTCGTCGCCCGAGGGGGCTTCCTCGGTCTCTTCCTCTTCCGGCGTCTCGTCGCCGTAGAGCAGGATCGCGTCGTTCACGCGGAGCTGGCCGTCGGCGCGCGCCTGCTCGCGCAGATCGCGCACGTACGCGCGGAGGACCTCGGTCTGCTTCGCCTCGAGCAGCTGCTCGCGGATGCTCGACTGGACCTCGGGCGTGAAGTTCTCGTCGGTCGCCTCGGTGCGCTGCTTGAGCTGGAAGACGTACCAGTCGTCGCCCACCTGGATCGGCTCGCCGGGCAGCGGCTCGTCCATGGTGCGCTCGAACGCGGCGCGCGTGAGCTCGCCCGCGCCGGTGCCGCTGACCGGCGTGTCGGTGCGGCCGAAGAGGCGCGACTCGCGGACCTGCGGCGCGAACGAGTCGCGCTCCGGGGCCTCGGGCGCGGCGCCGTCGGGGCCGGGCGCGGGCGCGTCCTGCCAGTTCCACTGGAGGCGCGTGTCGAGGTCCTGCATCGAGTTTCCTTCGCGCAGGTACGCGAGGGCACGATCCGCCTGCTCGCGCGCGAGCTCCCCGGCGCGCGACCGTGCGTAGAGCGTCTCGGCGAGCTCGCGCTTCGCCTCGTCCTCGGGCACGTCGCCCTCGCGGCGTCCCTCGACCTTGATCACGTGGTAGCCGAAGTTCGTCTCGACGACGTGGTCGGTGATCGATCCCGGCTCGGTCGCGAACTGGGCCTCGTCGAAGGGCGCGACCATGCGGCCGCGCGCGTTCCATCCGAGGTCACCGCCGCGACGCGCGCTGCCGGTGTCCTCGCTGTTCGCGGTCGCGAGCGCCGCGAAGTCCTCGCCCGCCTGGGCGCGACGCAGCAGCTCCTCGGCGCGCGTACGCGCCGCCGTGCGATCCGCCTCGGGCGCGTCGGAGCTCGCCTTGATCAGGATGTGGCGGGCGCGGCGCTGCTCCTCGAGGCCGGTGTAGCGGTGGCGCTGGCGCTGGTACTCGGCGTCGACCTCTTCGGTGTGCTCCGCCATCCACGCGCGGATCGCCTCGTCGCCGCTCTCGACGCGATCACGGTAGTAGACCGGGCTGAAGCGCACGTAGTCGACCTGCGCGCGATCGGTCTCGCGCTGGTACTGCTCGCGCACTTCCTGCGGGCTCACCGTCACCGTCGCGAGCACGGCGTCGCGCGTCTGCTGCGCCAGGCGCTCGCGGACCTGCCAGCGCTCGAACTCCTCCACGCTGCGGCGGAGGTAGTTCTGGATGAAGCGCCGCATGTTCTTGCTGGAGAAGCGGCCGTCACGATCGTCGAAGCTCTGCGGGATCTCCGGCCCCGGATAGCCCGCGGGGGCATCGACGGGCGGCGTCGACAGGATCACGCCGGTCTCCGCGACCTCGCGCATCACGTCGTGCGAGTCCGCGGTGAAGCCCATGCGCTCCGCCTCGTGCGCGAGCAGCTCGCGCTCGACGAGGCCGTCCATCGTCAGCTCGCGCAGGCGCAGCGTGCGGGCGCGGTCGATCGGGAAGCGCTGGAACCCGACGAGCTGGTACGCGGCGCGGAAATCACCTTCGGTGATCGTCGTCCCGTGGACGCGCGCGGCGAACGCTCCCTGGTTGTTGAGCGAGCAGCCCTGCGAATTGGGGCCGCCGAAGGTGAGGATGAAGGTCGCGCTCAACAGTCCGACGAGGATCGAGAGGATGACCGTCTGGAAGCGCTTCTGGATGACGTCGAGCATGGAGGCTGGTGCAGGCCCATCCGGCGCGAGACGCGACGTGCTCCGTCGCGGCGCCCGGATGAAAGGGGACCGGACTGTAGAAGAGGGCTTCTCCCGGCGCAATCGCCGCGAAACGACGGGTTCGCGCGGAACGGAAGGCGGCCAACCCGACGATCCGGGCAGGACCTTCGCGATCGGGGATTCCGCCGGGAAGGAAGCTCGTGGTACGTGGACGGTCCGGTTCGCGGATCGCGCGGCCGAGGACGAAACATCCGGTGCGCGCAGGGTCAGGGGGGGCGCGCTCTACCGAGGGCGGTGAGACCGGGGGGGCTCACCGCCCTCTTCCTTTTCTTCCGGGCGCGGTCACGATGCCCGCCGATGCAGCCGAAGGATCCGCCAGTCTGGCGCGTGGCGTTGTGGGCGCTCGGCACCTGTGTGGTCGTCGGCCTGTCGATGCTGCGGGCGATGACGCCCGCGGCGGACGAGCGCGCTGAGCTCGAGCGGGGGCTCGCGCGCGGGCTCGGGATCGAGGGAGAGGACGGCGCGTCGCGGGTGACGGAGATCGCGCGTCGCGAGCTCGCGCCGCTGCTGCGCGATCCGCGGTTCCGCGCGACGACGACGCTCGCCTCGCGCCCGCGACGGGATGCGGACGGGGCGGGCGGCGTGGAGGAGGCGCCGCTCGCCGATCTCGGCGCGCAGATGCTGCGAGGCGGGATCGCACGCGCCGAGCCCGAGCTGATCACCGAGCATCGCGCGGTCCGGGCGCGCCTCTTCGAGCTCTCGCCGACGGCGTGCGCGGCGGCGTGGCGAGGGACGCCCGTCGCGATCGGCACCGCGCTGTTGCGGGCGAGCGACGACGAGATCGCGACGTACTGGCGGACGACGCGCCAGCTCGTCGAGCGCGAGCTCGACGGCGAGCGACCGCGGGTGATCGAGGACGACGAGACCGATGCGATCGTCGCGGAGGGCGTCGACGCGGTGCTCGCGCGCGGTGGCGCGGAGGCGCTGCAGCGCGCGATCGACGAGACAGACGCGAGCGACGAGGTGGCGTGCGCGGGGATGCGCGCGCTGCACGAGGCGCTGCCGACGCTGGACGCGTCGCTCGCCGATCGGCTCGCGCGCGCGCTCCTCGTGCGCTGACGCGCTACGTTGCGGCCGCCGTGATCAAGTACCTGGGCAGCAAGCGCGTGCTGATCGAGTGGATCCTCGACGCCGTGCGCGCGACCGGGCGCGCGGAGACGGTGCTCGATCTCTTCTCGGGCACGTCGCGCGTGGGGCACGCGCTCAAGCGCGCGGGGCACCGGGTGATCGCGAACGATCACAACGCGTACGCGCACGCGCTGGCGCGCTGCTACGTGCAGGCCGATCGCGAGGACGTGGAGCACGACGCGCGGCGGCTGATCGCGGAGCTCTCCGCGCTGCCGGGGCGCGCCGGGTGGTTCACCGAGACGTACTGCGAGCGCGCGCGTTACTTCCAGCCGAAGAACGGCGCGCGCATCGAGGCGATCCGCGAGGAGATCGCGAGGAAGTCGCTGCCCCCCGAGCTCGAGTCGGTGCTGCTCGTGTCGCTGATGGAGGCGGCGGATCGCGTCGACTCGACCACCGGCGTGCAGATGGCCTTCCTCAAGTCGTGGGCGGCCCGCGCGCACAACGATCTCGAGCTGCGGTTGCCCGAGGTGCTGCCGCGCGCGCGAGCGGGGAAGGGCGAGGCGCACGCGCTCGACGCGCGCGAGGCAGCGGCGACGCTCGAGGCCGACGTCGCGTACGTCGACCCGCCGTACAACCAGCACTCGTACCTCGGCAACTACCACGTGTGGGAGACGCTGGTGCGCTGGGATCGCCCCGACGTCTACGGCATCGCGTGCAAGCGCGTCGACGTGCGGGAGCGGCAGAGCGCGTTCAACCGCAAGCGCGAGGCGAGCGAGGCGCTCGCGAGGCTCTTCGCGCGACTCCGGGCGCGCGCGATCGTCGTGTCGTTCAGCGACGAGGGCTACGTCGATCGCGAGGCGATGGTCGCGATGCTGCGCGAGCGGGGCGAGGTCGCGGTGATCGAGCGCGACCACAAGCGCTACGTCGGAGCGCAGATCGGGATCTACAACCCGCGCGGCCAGAAGGTCGGCGAGGTCTCGCACCTGCGCAACACCGAGTACCTCTTCGTCGTCACCGAGCGCCCGCTCGCGCTCGCGGCGGAGTGATCACTGGATCACGGCGCAGTCGAGCGTGACCGTCACGCGGCTCGCGTCGGTGCGCGATCCGAGCGCGAGCACACCGGCGCGCGCGCCCCACGACGCGCCCGAGATCTGACAGAAGCCGGTCGTGCTCACGACCGCGTCGCCGTGGGTGCACTCGAGCGTGCGCACCTCGGACCAGTTGGTCTCGTTCAGCTGCGCGCGGTTCGGCGCGGAGTAGGTGCACTGCCAGCCCGGCATCGGCACCTCGATCGTGCCGGGCTCCGCGCTCGCGGTGGTGCGGCGCGCCGGCTGATCGCCGTGCGCGGACACGAACACGGTCCACTGCACCGTCGCGTCGGCGGGCACCACGCGCTCGGCGGCGCGGCCTCCGCGTGGCCGGCGTTGGGCCGGCGCCGCGCTGGGCGCGAGGGCGATCACGGCGATGACCGAGAGCAGGAGCGTGCGCACGAGGGCGGCGGACGGCCGGGGCCAGGTCGGCATTCAACGCGTGATATAGCGGAGGCATGTCCCTGGGGGAACGAGCCACGGCGGAACGAGAGGCGCGCGTGCGCGCCGCGGTGCGCGACGCGTTCGAGCGCGCGCAGGTGCCTCTGCTCGCGCGGCTCGTCGAGCAGTCGAGCTGCACGCGCGAGCCCGAGGACGTCGAGCACGCGGCCCGGATCTTCGACGAGGCGGCGAGCGCGCTCGGGCTCGCGATCGCGGTGCACCCCGATCCGCAGGGTCGCTATGCCGCACATCGCGTGTACACGACGCCGGCGACGCGCGACGACGATCGTGCGCTCGCGCTGGTCGGCCACGTCGACACCGTGTTCCCGCGCGCGATGGGGTTCGCGGGGTTCGTGCGCGAAGGTGACGTCGCGCGTGGGCCGGGCGTGCTCGACATGAAGTCGGGCTTGACCGCGATGCTCTTCGCGATCGGCGCGGTGCGCGCTGCGGCCCCCGATGTCTACGCGCGGCTCCGGGTGCGCGCCGTGTGCGTGAGCGACGAGGAGGTCGGCTCGCCCTCGTCGCGCGCGCTCTTCGCGAGCCTCGCGCCTCGCACCAGCGCTGCGCTGGTGTTCGAGGCCGGGCGGCGCGGGGATCTGATCGTCACGCGCCGTCGGGGCGGCGGGCTGTGGACGATCACCGCGCACGGTCGCGCATCGCACGCGGGGCACGCGCACGCGGCGGGCGTGAGCGCGATCCACGCGATGTCGCTGATCGTACCGCGGCTCGAGGCGATCACCGATCACGCGCGCGGGCTCACCGTGAACGTCGGGCTCTTCACCGGTGGCAGCGCGAAGAACACGGTGCCCGAGCACGCGGAGATCGGCATCGATGCGCGCTTCGAGAGCGCGCGCGACGCGGCCGAGCTCGAGGCGCGCCTGCGCGCGATCGTCGATGCGCCGTTCGAGGGCCTGCGCGACGTGCCCGAGAAGCTCTCGAGCGTGCGCTTCGAGCTCGGCGGGGGCGTGACGCGGCCGCCGATGGAAGCGAGCGAGGCGAGCCAGGCGCTGCGACTCCGTTACGAGGCCTGCGCGTCGCGCGTGGGCCTCGGCGTGGGCGAGGCGGCGCTCCAGGGAGGCGGCTCCGACGCGAACCTGCTCTCCGCCGCGGGCGTGCCGAGCATCGATGGGCTCGGGCCGTGGGGCGAGCACTTCCACGAGACGAGCGAGTGGAGCAGCCTCGAGAGCCTCGCGCGCCGCACCGAGGCGCTCGCTCTGTTCCTCCTCGACGAGATTGCGTAGTCACGTACGCGTGTCTCGACGCCCACACGCGCGAGACGCGATCGATGGCATTCTCGCGGGGCTCGCGGGTGGTGCGCCGGTTGCCAGGGGGGCATCCGGGCTTCGCGCCCAGGAGGCACGAGAACATGGTGGGACCTCGTTCGATCCAGAACCTTCGTCGTCGCGGGATCGCGTCGCTGCTCGTCGCGTCCGCATTGCTCGTCGCCGCGCCAGTGTCCGCCGATCCGCCGGGGGACGACGTCGCGCGCGAGGCGCGCAGCGCGCAGACCACCGGTGAGGAGAGCGAGGCCGTCGACGGTCTGCGCATCACCGAGATCACCCTCGCGCGCAACATCGAGGCGGGCCAGGTCGTCGATCCGACGACGACGTTCGCCGCGACCGACGGGCGCGTGATGGTGCTGATCCGCGTCGAGAACACGACCGGCGCGGAGACCGACATCCGCGTCTCGTTCGAGCGCGCCGATCGCGAGGTCGCGGCGAGCGGATCGGGCGGCGTGACGCTGCACATCCCGGCGCGCCCGCGCTACCGCACCCAGGCGCGCACCGGCACGCGCGCGCCCGGTCGTTATCGCGTCGTCGTGCGCACCGCCGCCGGCAACGTGCTCGGCACCGCGGACTACGAAGTCACCGGGTGACCCGTCGCCCACGGCGCGCGTGAGCCCTTCGCGCGCGCCGTGGTAGCTTCGCCCGATGGTGCGGGCCCGCCTCGGAGTCCTCGTCGTCCTCGGCGTGATCGCCGCTCTCGCGCTCGGCGCGTGCGTGCGCCGCGGGGGCAGCGCGACCGTCGGACGGCGGCAGCAACGACAGCTCGTGCAGCAAGCCGCACGCGAGCTCGGCTGCGATCAGGGCACGCTCGTCCTCACCGCGCTCAACGATCGCGTCTACCAGGTGCACGGCTGCGGGCAGCTGCGCGACTACGCATGGGCGCTCGGTCGTCGTGGTGGTTGGTCGCCGCTCCAGCCCGTCGTCCTCCGTGCTGCGGCCGAGCTCGGATGCCCCGCCTCGCAGCTCCGCGTCGACGCGCCCGCGGCGACGGTGCGCAACGCGAGCGGATGCGGGCGCAGCGCGCGCTACGACCTCGTCTGCGGCGGCATCGAGTGCGCGTGGATGATGACCGCGCAGGGTGCGGGCTGGGGCCCGCAGGTCGCTGCTGCGCCCGCGCAGCCGATGCCCGACGCGGTCCCGCCTCCGCCCGGCGCCGTCACCGGGACCCCCGCCGTCGAGCCGACCGCGACCGCCACGACCACCAGCGTCGACGACGGCCTCGTCATCCCCGAGCCTCCGGCGCGCGGCTCGGCCGAGGAGATGCTGCGCGCGGCGCTCGATGCGCGGCGCGCCGACATCCACCGCTGCGCAGGTGTCGGCGTGATCCCCGTCCGCGTCTCGTGGGCCGCCGACGGCAGCGTCTCCCTCGCGCTCGAGGCACCGCTCGCCGGCAGCGCAGCGGAGTCGTGCGTGCGCGCCGCGGTCGTGACGCCGCGCGTCCCCGCGGGCACCGCGGGCGAGATCGTGCACCCCGTCCTCTGACCGAGATCGAGCGTCCTCGCGCCTCACCGCGCGCGGCGTTCCGTGACGTGCGCGCCGCACTTCGGACGCCACGAACACGGGATCTCGCACGTGACACTCTTCTGGCCTGTCGTCTGCACACGCACCTGCAGGGGCTCGCGAGGGCCCCGAGGAGGGTGGGTGTCATGGCAGTCTCGCGTCCAGTCGAGCTCGAGGATCTCCCCGCGTGGCGCGCCCACGTCCTCGTGGCGACCGCTGACGCAGCCGAGCGCGCGTCGATCGCGGACGCGCTCCGCAAGGACGGTCACCTCGTCAGCGCCGTCGAGGACGGAGTCGAGCTCCTCGAGCACCTCGACGCGTCCGAGCCGACCTCGCGCGCGCACCTCGTGATCGCCGACGTCGAGCTCGATGGGTTCACGGGGCTCGAGGTGCTCGGTATGACCGACGGCACGTCGGACCGTCCCCCGGTCGTGCTGCTCTCGTCGCGCATCGATCTGCCGATGCGCGCCGCGGCTCGCCAGTTCGGAGCGGCCTCGCTCGTGCCCAAGCCGTTCGACATGGACGAGCTGCGTCTGCTCGTCGGATCGATCCTGCGTCCGCACTATCGGTCTCCCGCCCGCGCCGCGTGATCGCGGTCGCGCACCTTCGGTCGCCCATCGCGCGACTTGCCGTTGCGAACGGTGGAGCGCGGGTCGATGTGCGGCCCACATGGGGTTGCGCGTGGTGGTGGTGGCGAAGGCGGGGGCGCTTCGTGATCGCGTGTGCGACGCGTTGCAGGCCCGCGGCGTCGAGACCTGTGGGGATCTCGACGCCGCGATGGCGAGCGGGCCGATCGATGCCGTGATCGCGGAGCTCGATCCGAGCCCACGCAAGAGCGGGCTCGGTATCCTGCTCGCGGCGAGCGAGCGCGCGCCACGCGCGCGACGTGTGCTCCTCGTCGAGGGGCGCGCGTCGATCGCGGACGCCGCGTTCGCGTCGGGTGTCGCGGACCGGGTCCTCCTCGGGTACGTGCCGCCGCGCATCGAGGCGATCGCGGAGTGGCTCACGAGCACCTGCGAGCACGGACCCCGACGCATCCCGGCGTTGTCGTGATCACCCCGGTCGGCAACGCCATGCTCGGGTCGTTGTGCTGCGATCGCGCGGACCTACCTCGGCAGGCGCGATGTCGACTCCACGCAGTCGTCCGGAATTGCGCGCCGTGACGCCGCCCGAGGACGAGGTCGAGCTGAAGACGCAGCGCGCGCGTCTGCCCCGTGCCCGCTCCACCACGCTTCCACGGACGCCCGCCTGCGCGACGGTGTCCGACGTCCGCGTGCTGATCGTCGACGACCACGACGACACGCGCCGCATGTTCGTCGAGTACCTCGCATGGCACGGCGCGCTGACGCTCGAGGCGAGCAGCGTCGCCGAGGCGATCGTCGTGCTGGAGCGCGAGCTCGTGCACGTCGTCGTGACCGACGTCGCGATGCCGCGCGAGGACGGCTACGCGCTGCTGGCGCGCATGGACGCGCGCCCGGGTTGGGCGAGCATCCCGCGCATCGTCGTGTCGGGGCACAGCTCGGTGCTCGAGGCATCGGAGCGCGCGCCGCGCGCGACGTACCTGAAGAAGCCCGTCGATCTCGAGCGACTGCTCGAGGCGATCGCGACCTCCGCCGTGCGCGCCGAGCGCTAGTATCTCTGCCCGGAACTTCGTTCCGGGTTTCTCCTAGTACTGCCGTCCGGCCGTTCGTTCCGGGCTGAACATCGATCCCGGAACGAACATCCGGGCAGCAGTACTAGGCCCGGCGCGCCGTCGCGGGATCGCTCGACTGACGCTCGGCCGCGACCACGAGCTCTCGCGCGCGGTCGAGCGCGGCCGCCCACGACTCGCGCGCGTACGCGTCGCGCGCCCGCTTCACCGACTCCCCGAGCGCCGCGACCATCTCGCGCGCAGCGTTCCGACGGTGCGCCCAGCCCCGCGGTGCGCTCCAGGGGACGTTCGCCGCGCCGCGCAGCATCGCTGCGATCCGCTCGTACTCGCGCGCCCAGGCCCCGTCGTCGATGCGCACCACTTCGGGCATCTCGTCCCCGTGCTCGCCAGTGACAAGCGCGCAACCGCTGCGCGCACCCCCTCCGCCTCCGCGCAACCGCTGCGCGCGAATGGTCGTCGAGTTGGCAAAGATGCTGTGATTACGCGCGGTTATGCGTGTGGCACGAGCCCCGCAATGGCGCCTCCTCGCCACCGAGGAGACCCCGACCATGCGCGCCACCACCGACGACCTCTCGCTCGCCCAGCTCCGCCGCACCGCCGCCGCGGCCCCGATGCTCGGGGCGGACGTGGAGCAGGAGTACCTGCGTCGCATCCAGGACCACGACGACGCACGCGCGCTCCGGGCACTGCTGGACGCGCACCTCCGCCTGGTCGTCGCGACGGCGGCGCGCTTCGCGCGCTCGGGGGTGTCGGCCGCGGAGCTGGTCGCCGAGGGGAACCTCGGGCTCGTGGAGGCGGCGCGCCGCTTCGATCCCGAGAAGGGCACGCGCTTCTCGACGTACGCGGCCTGGTGGGTGCGCGCGCGGATCAGCCGCTTCGCGATGGGCAATCGCCGCATCGTCGCGGCGCCCTCGACCCGCAACGCGCGCAAGCTCCTCGCGGGGATGCGCAGCGTCGAGCGCAAGCTGCAGCAGGCGAGCGGCGAGCGCCCTTCGCGCGAGATGATCGCGGCGGTGACCGGCACGTCGGCGGAGGACGTCGCGATGGTCGAGAGCGCGCTCTCGGCGCGCGACGTCTCGGTGGGGCCGACCGAGGAGGACGGCAGCTCGGTCGAGCTCGGCGCGAACGATCCGTCGCCCGAGCAGGCGATCGCCGACGCCGAGGAATGCGAACGCCGCGAGCGCATCGTGGCCCTCGCGCTCGCGCAGCTCGATCGTCGCGAGCGCGAGGTGGTGCAGCGGCGGATCCTCGAGGAGGACGGCGAGACCCTCGCGGAGATCGGGCGGATGCTCGGCCTCTCGCGCGAGCGTGTGCGGCAGATCGAGGCGCGCGCGAAGCGGAAGCTGCGCGCCGTGCTGGTGGCCGAGGTCGCGTGATGGACGGGCGAGTTGCGGCGCAGCTCGCGGGCGCTCTAGAACCCGGGGACATGGCTCCCCGATCCGTGCCCCGAGGTCGCGTGCTCGTCGTCGACGACGAGACGCATGCGCGCGACGCGCTCGCCGAGATCCTCGCGGAGGAAGGCTACGAGACCGCGACCGCGGCGGACGGGCTCGAGGCGCTGCGGCTCATGGAGGAGCTGCGGCCCGAGGTCGTGCTCACCGATCTGAAGATGCCGAACCTCGACGGGCTCGGGCTGCTCGATCGCGGCAAGGCCGAGTACCCCGAGACCTCGTTCGTCGTGATGACGGCGTTCGGGACGATCGACACCGCGGTCGAGGCGATCCGCCGCGGCGCCGAGAACTACGTCACCAAGCCGCTCGACGTCGGGACCGTGACCGCGCTGCTCGCGCGCGCGATGGACAAGGCGAAGCTCGCGCGCGAAGCGTCCGAGCTGCGCGAGCGCCTGCACGAGACCTACGACTTCAGCCGCATCCTCGGCGAGCACCCGGCGATGCGCCGGCTGACGCAGGTGATCGCGCAGGTCGCGCCGAGCCGCGCGACCGTGCTGATCCACGGCGAGAGCGGCACCGGCAAAGAGCTGATCGCGGCGGCGATCCACGAGAACAGCAAGCGCAAGAGCGGGCCCTTCGTGCGGCTCAACTGCGCGGCGCTCGCGGAGTCGCTGCTCGAGAGCGAGCTCTTCGGGCACGAGAAGGGCGCGTTCACCGGCGCGATGGCGCGCCGCAAGGGACGCTTCGAGCAGGCCGACGGCGGGACGCTCTTCCTCGACGAGATCAGCGAGGTCCCGAAGCCGTTGCAGGTCAAACTATTGCGCTTCCTCCAGGAGCGCGAGCTCGAGCGCGTCGGCGGCAACGAGACGATCCGCGTCGACGTGCGTGTGGTCGCGGCGACGAACCGCGATCTCAAGCAGTGCGTGCAGGACGGGACGTTCCGCGAGGATCTGTACTACCGGCTCGACGTGGTGCGCGTGGACGTGCCGCCGCTGCGCGCGCGCCGGAGCGACATCCCGATCCTCGCGCATCACTTCCTGCATCGGTTCGCGAAGGAGAACGAGCGCGAGCTCGAGGGCTTCAGCGACGAGGCGATGAAGGCGCTGCTCGCGCACGCGTGGCCGGGCAACGTGCGCGAGCTCGAGAACGCGGTCGAGCGCGCGGTCGTGCTCGCGCCGGGCAAGCGGATCGAGCGCGAGCACCTGCCGATGCCGACGCCCGCGGCGGAGGCGGGATCGGTCGGCGCGTTCGTGCCGGGGATGACGCTCGCGGAGATCGAGCGCGTCGCGATCCTGCAGACGCTCGAGGCGTGCGAGGGATCGACCGGGAAGGCCGCGGAGATGCTCGGGATCTCGCGGCGGAAGATCCAGTACCGCCTCAAAGAGTGGGGGATGGGCGGGGAGATCGACGGAGAGCCGGACTGAGCACGGATCTCAGGTGGTCGCGGCGGGGAGGGTCACGATCGCGGTCGTGCCCGTGCCCGGCGTCGACTCGAGGGTCACCGTGCCGCCGTGGAGCTCGACGAGCTTCTTCACGATCGTGAGCCCGAGGCCGGTGCCGCGCGGCTTGCCCGACGTGACGAACGCGCGGAACGCGTCGCGCAGGAGCTCGGGCGCGATGCCCGGGCCGGTGTCGGCGATGCGCAGCTCGGCCGCGCCGTCGGGCGCGCGTGATGCGGCGATCGTCAGCGTTCCGCGGCCCTGAGGGCGCATCGCGTCGAGCGCGTTCGTCACGAGGTTGAGCACGACCTGCTTGATGCGGCCCTCGTCGCCGTCGATCGCCGGCACGTCGGGCGCGAGCTCGAGCGCGATCGTCACGCCCGCATACGCCGCGACGGGCTCCTGGAGCGCGTGCACGTCCGCGAGCAGCGCGACGAGATCGACGCGTCGCTTCTCGAAGTGGCGCGGGCGCGCGAGGCCGAGGAACTCGTCGAGCAACGTCGAGAGGCGCCCGAGGTCGGTCTTCACCAGGCGCACGCGATCGCCGATCCCCTTCTGCACCGCGGGATCGCCGCTCTTCTTCGAGGCGCGCTCCATCAGCTCGAGCTGCAGCATCGCGGCGTTGAGCGGGTTGCGGATCTCGTGCGCGAGCGCGGCGGTGAGGCGGCCCATCGCGGCCATCGCCTCGGCCTCCGCGGCGCGCGTCTCGAGCTCGCTGCGCTCCTTGCGCAGCCGCACCTGACCGAGGGCGCGCTCCGCGAGCGCCAGCAGATCCTGCGGCTGGAAGGGCTTCTGCACGTACGCGAACACGCCGTGGCGCACCGCCGCGATCGCGGTGTCGAGCGTCGCGTTGCCGGTCACGAGGATCACTTCGCCGTCGGGCGAGCTCTCCTTGAGGAACGGCACGAGATCGATGCCCGACACCTCGTCGTGCAGGCGCACGTCGACGATCGCGAGATCGAAGGGCCGCTCGCGCACCTTCGCGCGCGCGTCGTCGACGGTCGACGCGATGCGCACCTGCGCGCCGGTCTCCTCGAGCAGCTCGGCGACGTTCTCGGCGAGCGCGAGGTTGTCTTCGATGACCAGGACGTCGAAGCCCGGGGCCACCGTCGCTCAGGCCCCGCCGGCGCCGACCAGGTCGACGTCGCGCAGCGTGGCGATCAGCACGTCGGGCCCGAACGGCTTCGCGAGCACCCGCCGCACCCGCGCGTCGCGCTGCGCGAGGCGCTCTTCCTTGGTGAACGCCGTCATCAGCACGTAGACCGCGTCGGGCACGTGCTCGGCGAGCCGGCGCAGCAGGTCGATCCCGTCCATCCCGGGCATGCGCACGTCGAGCAGCGCCGCGTCGAAGCGCAGCTCGCGCACGGCGTCGAGCACCGCGTGGGGATCGTCCATCACCAGCGCCTCGAGCCCCTCCATCTCGAGGATCTCGGCCAGGTTCTCCGCGAGCTCGCGGTTGTCGTCGACGATGAGGATGCGTCGGCTCATGGCGTGCGAGGACATGGGGTCGATCACGATCACGATGGAGAGCCCGCCGCGGCGAGCGCCCCGGGAAGGCGGATCTCGAAGCGCGCCCCCTCGGGCGCGTCCGGCTGCCCGCGATTGTAGCCGCGGATCGTGCCTCCGTGCTTCTCGATGATCCGCCGGCACAGCGGCAGTCCGAGGCCCACGCCGGTCGCGCGCGTCGTGAAGAGCGGCTCGAAGAGGCGGCGCACCGCCTCGGTGGACAGGCCCGGCCCGTCGTCCTCGATCACCAGCTCGAGCTCGTCGCCCGTGCGGCGCGCCTCGACCTTCACCACACCTTCGCGCTTCGCCGCCGCGATCGCCTGCGTCGCGTTGAGCACGAGGTTCACCACCACCTGCCGCAGCTGCGTCGGGTCGACGCTCGCCCGCGGCAGGCCCTCCTCGATCGACACCTCGACGCGCACCTGATCGGGCCGCGGGACCGCGCCCAGCGCCTCGTCGACCAGCGCGCGCACGTCGACCGCGCGGCGATCGGGCGCACGATCGCGCGCCATCTCGAGCAGGTCCGAGATGATCGCGCCCGAGATCGCGAGCTGCTCGCGGATGCGGTGCAGGTGGCGCGCGGCCTTGTCGTCGGCGTTGCGGCGCTCCGCGAGGTGCAGCGAGGTCTCCATCACCGCGAGCGGGTTGCGCAGCTCGTGGCCGATCGAGGCCGCGAGCTGGCCGATGGTCGCGAGGCGCTCGTTCGCGCGCTGCTTCTCCATGTAGCTCTCGCGGTAGGTCTCGAGCATCACGGCGAGCTCGATGTCGCAGATCTTGTCGAGCGCGTCGTGGCCGCGGATCGCCTCGTCGGCGGGCCACTGCGCGGCGCGAAGCGCGTCGTGCAGACCGCGCCGGATGACGTTCATCGCCGCCATCATGTAGCGCTGGTCGAGATCGATGCGGACGTGCATGCGACCGATGCGCGCGCGCTGCTCGAAGTACGAGTCGTCGTAGATCCCCGAGACGACGCCCTCGAGCCACGCGTGCATGCTCGCGTGGAGCCGCGCGCGCTGCGCGGGGCCTCCGGTGAACACCGCGCGGGCGCCCGCGTTGTCGTCGATGGTCCGGTAGAACTCGTCGACGATGTGCGGGAAGGCGGGGCGCACCGCGGGGCCCATGCGCACCAGCCACTTCGCGTCCTCCTCGTCGAAGCCGACGTAGTCGAAGAGCTCGCGCAACATGTCGGACGTGGCGGCCACGCGGACTTCTTCCGGCGTTCTCGGATGGACGTCAAGGAAGCCGGGGCGCTCGCGCATGGACGCGAGCTCGTGCAACGAGCTTGCCGTGCTCGCGTGGATGGCTCGTCGTCTGCAAAGGTGTCGGGAACACGGCGCATTGCTGGCGCGGAGCCGATCGAGGCTTCACGGATCTGCGAAAGCCTTGCGTCGTACGACTTCCCAACGCGCAAACCTTGCGCCTCAGCCACGAGAGAGCCATGCCCGCCATCCACCGCGTCCTGGTCCCGGTCGACTTCTCGGAGAGCTCGGAGCGAGCTGCCGACTACGCCGTCGCGCTCGCGCGGCAGCTCGGGGCGGGCGTCCACTTCCTCCACGCCTGGCAGATGCCGGTCTACGCGTTCCCCGACGGAGCCGTGATCCTCGGGCCCGACGTGGTCGCGCAGATCACGACCGAGCTGCAGCGCTCGCTGGACGCGCTCGTCGAGCGACACAAGGAGCCGGAGCTCTCGGTCGAGGGGCACCTCAAGCAGGGCCTGCCGGATCGTGAGATCGTGCGCGCGGCCGGCGAGCTCGGGTGCGAGCTGATCGTGATGGGCACCCACGGTCGCACCGGGCTACCGCACCTGTTCCTCGGCAGCGTCGCGGAGCGGGTGGTGCGCACGTCGAACGTGCCGGTGCTCACCGTCCCGCCGGACCGCACGAAGCACAAGTGAGGGCGGAACGCCCCGCGATCGATCAGATCAGGTCGCGGGGCGCACGCAGAGCACCGGACGACGCGCGCGACGCAGCACACGCTCGGCGACGCTCCCGAGCAGCGCGTGCGCGACACCGGTGCGCCCGTGGGTGCCGATCACGATCAGCGTCGCGCCGAGCTCCGCGGCGACCTCGCTCACCGCGACCGGCGGATCGCCCCGCACGACGCGCGATGCGACCGGCGGCGCTCCGTCGAGGCGGGCGCGGGCCTCGTCGATCATCTCGGTGAGCTGGACGCGGGCCTCGGCTTCTTCGTGCGCCGGATGATCGATCGACGTGTCGCCGACCGGCGTGGCTGCGACGAGGGCAGGCAGGACCTCGGGGACGACGTGGACGGCGTGCACCCGCGCGCCGAGCTGCTTCGCGAGTCGCAGCGCGAGATCGAGCGCACCACGCGAGGGCTGCTCGAAGTCGAGCGCGACGAGGAACGTGCCCGACGCGAGCGGGGGCAACGCGCCGGTGTGCGGCGCGACGAGCACCGGACAGGGCGCGCGGCGCACCACACGATCGGCGGTGATCCCGAGCAGCCACTCCATCGCGGCGGAGCGCAGCACCTCGACGGGCCCGGTCTGCCCGTGCGGTCCCACGACGATCAGCTGCGCGTGGGTGCGCTGCGCGTGCTCGACGATCGCCTCCCAGGGCCGGCCTTCGATCAGCGTGCATCCGACCTCGGGCGTGCTCGCCGCCGCGCGGGTGCGCTCCGCCTCGAGCTGCTCGGCGAGGAACGCGGTGCGCTGCTGCACGCGATCGATCAGCGTGCGCTGCGCGGGCGAGCTCGCGCGCTCTGCGATCCCGCCGAGATCGGTCGCGTGCACCAGCTGCAGCGAGGCGCGCAGATCGTGCGCGGCGCGCGCCGCGAGATCGACGGCGCGTGCGCCGCCGGGCGAGAGATCGGTGGCGCAGACGATCGGTCCGTTCGGGCTCATGTGTCTCCTGGAGCGCGAGGCTCGGCGCTCGCGCGAAACAGAGTTCGTGCCATCGCGCTCGCGAGGGCGGCGCGATGCGTGCAATCTTGCGACAGGGTACGCGTCTGCAGCGTCCTGCGTGGGATCCGAGACGCAGGTTCGGCGTGTGCGCGCGCAAAGAATGCGCAAGAGAGGACGAGGCCACCATGCTCCAGATCCGACGAATCCTGGTCCCCACCGACTTCTCCGACGCGGCCGATCAGGCGCTGCGTTATGCGGTCGATCTCGCGTCCAAGCTCGGCGCGGAGGTCCACCTCGTGCACGCGTGGCAGCTCTCCGCGTACGCGTCACCGACCTCCGATCTCGCGAAGGGGATGGAGCGCGATCTCTCGCGCGACCTCGCGGCGGTCGCCCAGCGTTACGGCTCGCACGGCGTGACGATGCACCGGCACCTCCGCATGGGCGTGCCCTACGTGGAGATCGTCGAGGCCACGAAGGACCTCGACTGCGACCTCGTGGTCATCGGCACGACCGGCAAGACGGGCCTCGAGCACTTCCTGCTGGGCAGCGTCGCGGAGCGGATCGTGCGCACCAGCGAGAAGCCGGTGCTGACCGTGCGCTACAAGTCCGCCGCGCCCTGATCGTCGTCGTCGTCGGCGCACTCGCGCGTCATCTCGATCATCGTCGGACGGAACCCGCAGCGCGCGAAGACCTTCTGGGCACGCGTGTTCGACGTCGCGGTGGAGAGCACGACGCGCGGTGCGCCGAGCGCGCGGGCACGGGCGCAGAACGCGCGCACCAGGCGCTCGCCGGCGCCGGTGCCGCGCGCGTCCTCGCTCACGAAGACGTCGTGCAGCGCCGCGTGTTTGTCGAGCAGCATGTTCCAGTCGCGGCCCTCGACGCGGCCGTACGCGTAGCCGACGATCGCATCGTCCTTCGTCGCGACGAGGAGGATCGTGTTGGCGCGCGGGAGCTCGCGGCCGAACCACTCGCGGTAGCCCTGCTCGACGCCGCGCGCGAGGAAGAAGCGCGCGGGGTCGAGCGCGTGATGGAAGCGCACGAGATCGGCGGCCATCGCCGCCATCGCGGGCAGATCGTTCTCGGTGGCGGCGCGGACGACGAGCGCGTCGGTGCTCATGAATGCAGCGTAGTCGCTGCCCGGAGCTGCGCTCCGGGTTTCTGCTCGCAGCGCCGCGCGGATGTCGGTTCCGGGCTGAACTACGATCCCGGAGCCGACATCCGCGCAGCGCTGCTCGCGCGCGCGGTCGTCGGTGACAACGGAGGACGTGTGAGGAGCAAGCTCGGGCTGTTCGCGGTGGCGATCGTGATGGGCATCGCGGGGTGTGGCGGGGACGACGACGAGGAGGCGCGCGATCGCTCGCGCGGCGGCGCGTACGACGCGTGCGACCTCGAAGCGGACGAGTGCCCACTCGACGTCGAGGGATGTGCGGGCGTGATCGTCGACTACGTCGACTACCGCACGGCCGAGCGCGGCGTGTGCACGAGCGTGTGCGAGAGCGACACCGACTGCCCGGCCGATCCCGGCGGGCTCGGCGGCGCGTGCATCGACTTCGGGGGGACACCGCTCTGCTACGAGCGCTGCGACGCGGACGAGGACTGCGCGCCCGACTGGGGGTGCACCGATCGGCTCCCCGCGCCCGGCGGTGGCGAGATGTTCTTCGAGCCGGTGTGCTTGCCGATTCGCTGATGCGCGAGGTTGGGCGCATGCTCCGGCGGTGCGTGCGTCGAAGGGATGGATCGCGGTCGGCGCGCTCGGCGTGGTGGCGTTGATCGCGTGGGCGGCGCAGGGCGCGGTGCGCTCCTCCGAGCCGCCGGTCGAGGACGCGGGGGAGCCCGAGCAGGAGGTCGCCGCGCCGATCGAGGTGACCGTCGCGCCTGCGGCGATGCCCGAGCACGTGCGGTGGATCGCGGTCGGCGGGGGCGCCGATCCCGAGCTCAACCAGATCTCGCTCGAGGAGGATCTGCTGCTCGCACGCGAGGTGCTCGGCGAGGGCGGCGTGGTGCTCTTCGCGGGTGGGCCCGGGACGCGCGCGGTGCAGGTGACGGACGACGGAGAGCGGGGCGATCCGCTGCGTCGTGAGCTCGGGGATCTGCTGGTGCCGCGTGGTGGTCGCGATGCGAGGTACCAGCCGGCGCGGCTCGCGATGCACGGGCCGGCGACGCTCGATGCGACCGTCGAGGCGCTGCGCGCGGCGCTGACCGACGGCGACGAGCCGCTCCTGCTCTGGGTCGCGGCGCACGGGGATCGCGGCGAGCTTCCCGCGGAGTCGACCGCGCTGCTGTGGGGCGGCACCGAGCTCGATCCGAAGACGATCGAGGAGACCGTCGCGTCGACGGAGTCGCCGCGCCCGCTGCGCATGGTGATCACGTCGTGTTACGCGGGCGGGTTCGCGGAGCTCGCGTTCGACGGGCTCGATCCCGATCGCGGGGCGTCGCCGCTCGACGTGTGCGGGTTCTTCGCGACGAGCTGGGACGAAGAGGCGAGCGGGTGCGATCCGAGCCCGGATCGCGCGTCGCACGAGGCGTGGTCGATCCACGTGCTCGAGGCGCTGCGAGGGCGCGATCGTGCGGGGAACGACGTGCGCGCGGAGCTCGATCTCGATCACGACGGACGGGTGTCGCTCGCCGAGGCGGACGCGCGGGCGCGCATCGCGGCGCTCTCGTTCGATCTGCCGACGAGCACGTCGGCGCGCCTGCTGCGCGTGATCGCGCCGAGCGAAGGGCCGAGCGCGGCGGTGTCGATGCCGGAGGACGAGGTGGTGGTGCGCGCGATCGGCGAGCGGCTCGACATCGACGGCGAGAGCGACGCGCAGGCGCGGCTCGATGCGCTGGCGCGACGCCAGGTGGAGCTCGAGGCCGCGATCGAGGCGCGCGCGGAGGAGGCCGACGAGGCGTGGTGGGCCGTGGTCGGCGAGCTGCTCTCGCGGTGGCCGGTGCTCGACGATCCGTGGCATCCCGACTTCGACGCGACGCTGGTGCGCGAGGCCGACGCGATCCGCGCGTTCCTCGTGCGCTCCGAGGCGCGGGCGCGCTGGCTCGAGGCGCAGGACGATCTCGGCGCGATGCAGGAGACCGAGGCCGCGCTGCGGGTGCAGGCCGCGCCGCTGCGGCGCTGGCTCGAGGCGTACGAGTCGATCGCGCTCGCGGGGCGGCTCCGGGCGAGTGGTGGTGAGGCGTGGGCCCGGTACGAGCGGATGCGCGCGTGCGAGCGCGGGACGTGGTGATGGCGAGCGAGCACGTGTGCCCGGGGTGCCCGCGGATCGGCGTGGCGGAGGAGACGCAGCGCGCGGAGAAGCGCGCACAGGTGGAGCACGCGCTGCGTCGCTTCCCCGAGCTCGAGCGCGTGGCGATCGACGAGGTGCCGCGCGCCGAGCCGCCGCTTCGTTATCGCACCCGCGCGAAGCTGATGGTGCAGGGCACGTCGCTCGGGCTCTTCCGCGAGGGCACGCACGACGTGATCGACACCGTCGAGTGTCCGGTGCTCGCGCCGGTGGTGCACGACGTCGCGGCACGGGTGCGCGCGCTGCTCGAAGATCCGCCGCGCGAGGCGGGGGCCGTGCTGCGCGCGAGCGATCGCGGGGGCGCGCTCGCGGCGGTCGATCTGCGCGAGGTGGTGGACGACGCAGGGAATGCGTCGGTGATGGTGACGTTCGCGCTCGATCGCGAGGTGAGCGAGCGCGAGGCGCGCGCGGCGGCGGACGCGGTGCGCAGCGAGCGTGTCGCGTCGGTCGCGATCAACCTGCGGGGGCGGGGTCCGCAGGTGCTCGGCGCGGAGACGCGCGTGGTGTGGGGCCCGGGCGAGCTGCGGGATCGCATCGCGCCCGGCGCGCCGTGGACGTTCGCGACGCACGGATCGTTCGTGCAGGCGCATCGTGGGGTCGCGGCGGCGATGCACGATGCGATCGTCGGCGCGCTCGGCGGTGCGCAGCGCGTGATCGAGCTCTTCGCGGGATCGGGCGCGCTCGCGCTGCGGATCGCGTCGAGCGGGGCGCGCGTGCACGCGATCGAGGCGTTCGCGCCGGCGATCGAGAACGCGAAGCGGGCCGCCGACGTGCAGCGCATCGCCGGGCTGTCGATCGAGGTCGGCGATGCGAGCGGGGCGCTGATGGCGATGGCGTCGCGCGGTGAGCGCGCCGACGCGATCGTGCTCGACCCGCCGCGTCGTGGTGTGCCGCCCGAGCTGCGCGCCGCGATCGCCGCGCTGTCTCCGTCGCGCGTGATCTACGTCGCGTGTGATCCCGACACGCTCGCGCGCGATCTCGCGCACCTCGCGCGGCTGGGGCTCGCCGCGCGTCGGGCGTCGCCCTTCGATCTGATGCCGCAGAGCGCGCACGTGGAGACGATCGCGTGGCTCGAGCCGGCCGCGCCGCCGCGGGTGCGCGTGCTGCACGAGGACGAGCGGCTGATCGTGATCGACAAGGACCCTCACGAGCCGACGACGCCGCACCCCGAGCATCCGATCAGCGCGCTGGCGCGGGTGCGCGCGCTGCCCGGCGCGGAGGACGCGGTGCCGGTGCATCGCCTCGATGCGGGCACGAGCGGCGTGTGTCTGTTCGCGCGCCGTCCCGAGCACGTCGAGGTCTTCGCGCGCGCGCTCGCGGCGGGACGAAAGCGCTACCTCGCGCTCGTGCGCGGCGTGACCCACGGCAAGGGCATCGTGCGGCGCGCGCTGCGCGAGGAAGGGCGCGATCTGCCGTCGACGACGCGCTTCACGCGACGCGCGATCGTCGGGGGTCACTCGCTGGTGCGCGCCGCGCCCGACGAAGGGCGCACCCACCAGATCCGGCGTCATCTCGCGTCGATCGGCCATCCGCTGCTCGGCGACGCGCGCTATGGCCATCCGCCGAGCAATCGCCATCTGTGGGAGCGCGCCGCGCTCGATCGACCGTTCCTGCACTGCGAGCGCATCGAGCTCGCGCTCGAGGCCGGACCGCTCGTGCTCGAGAGCGCGTTGCCCGCCGATCTCGCGCTGGTCCTCGAGCGATTGCGTTCCTGAGAACGCTCTCAGGAAGCTCTCAGACGTGCGCGTCGCGCGGTGCGCATATCTGGGGCGATGCCGCGCTCGCTCCTCGCGCTCGTCGTGATCCTGCTCGCGTGCCCAACTGCGGCGCACGCGCAGTCGATCTCGTTCGACGAGGCGCTCGCGCTCGGCGAGGACGCGCCCGACGTGCGGGGCGCGGAGCGCGCGCTCGAGTCGCGTGCCCGCCGCGATCGCGAGATCTCGGACATCACCAGCGCGACGGAGCTGCACCTCGTGCCGGGCATCCGCGTGCTCCGCGAGCAGGATCGCGGGTTCGAGGGATCGGTCGGCGTGGTCCAGGGCTGGAGCCTCGCCGGGCTGGGTGGGGCGCGCCGCCGCGCCGCCGAGGACGAGCGTGCGGTGATCGCGGCCGAGCGTCGTGCCCTCGCGCTGGAGCGCCGCATCGGTGCGGCGCGCGCGTGGATCGAGCTCTCGGTGCTGGAGCGCCAGCTCGCGCTCGCGATCGAGGAGCGCGACATCGCGCGAGAGCTCGAAGAGCGGGCGCGACGCGCCGCGGACGTGGGCGTGATCACGGTGCCCGATGCATCGGAGGTGAGCGCGTTCCACGGCGAGACCCAGCTCGCGGCGCTCGCCGCCGAGGGCGCACGGCTCGCGGGTGCGCTCGCGCTCGCGAACGCGATGGCGGCGCCGGCCGAGGAGACGATGCACACGACCGGCGATGCGCCGAGCCCCGAGCTGCCCGGCCACGACGAGCTCGAGGCGCGGCTCTCGGACTTCGAGGGGCTGCCCCGCGTCGAGCGCGCGCGGCTCGCGGCGATCGCGGCGCGCGCCCGTGAGGCGGAGCGCGCGGCCGCGGTCGGCCCGACGATGCAGACCGGGCTGCAGGTCTATCGCGAGTCGCCCGACGGTCTGATGATCTTCGGGCAGCTCTCGTTCGGGATCCCGCTCGTCGATCTCGGCGCACGCGAGCGCTCGCTGGCGCTCGAAGAGGCCGAGCGCGCCGACGCGGCACTCGAGACCGAGGAGCTCGAGGCGCGACGTCGTGCGGTCGAGATCGCGCACGAGGTCGATCACACGCGGCGCGCGGAGCAGACGCTGCGCGACGTGGTCGTGCCCGCGCTCGAGGCGCTGGTGTCGTCGCGCGAGGCGCAGATGCGCGCCGGTGAGACGACGACGATGCTGCTGCTCGACGCGCGGCGGCGCAGCCTCGCGGCGCGCAGTCGGCTCGTGCAGATGGAGGGCGCGCGGCGATGGGCCGAGGTGCGCGCCTGGCTGATGCTCGCGACGCGCGCGCGCGCCGAGCGCGTGGAGGAACGTTGATCGTTCGTCGGCTGATGGTGGTGGTGGTGCTCGCGACGACGATCGCGTGCGGTGAGCGCAGCGAGCCCGAGCCCGCGCTCGAGCCCGAGCCCGAGCCGATCGCGGAGAACGGTGGGACGCCGAGCGTCGCGCGATGGGCCGAGGTGCGCGCCGCGGGCGATCGCGCGCTGCTCGAGGCGCCGGCGCGCGTGGTCGCGGGGCCGGGCGCGATGGCGCGCGTCGCGGCGCCGTTCTCGGCGCGTGTGCTCGAGGTGCGTGTCGCGCCGGGCGACTCGGTGCGCGAGGGCGACGTGCTGCTCGAGGCGAGCATGCCCGAGGTGCTCGATGCCGCGGCGATCTGGGTCGCGGGCGGGCGTCGTCTCGCGCTGCGCGAGGCGCGTCAGGGCGAGCTCGAGGCGCTGCGCGAGGAAGGGCTCGTCGAGCAGGGCAGGGTGTTCGAGCAGGCGGCGAGCCTCGCGGATCTGAGCGCGGAGCGAGCGCGTGCGCTCGCGATCCTGCGCGCCGCGGGCGTGAGCGCGGGGCGGGCCGCGGGCGTGCTCTCGCGCGGATCGGTGCCGATCGTCTCGCCGATCGACGGTGTGGTGAGCCGCGTCGACGCGCGCATCGGCGAGGTGCGCGATCCCGCGGGCGAGCCGCTCGTCGAGGTGATCGGGAGCGCGCCGGTGCGCATCGAGGCGCGCCTCTCTCGCGTGATGCCCGAGGGAACGACGTCGACCTTCGTGCCCGCGATCGGCGCGCCGGTGCCGCTGCGCGACGAGCCCGACGCGAGCGCGATCGATCCCGCCGACGGGACCCGCCTCTACTGGATCTCGCCGCGCGAGACGACGACGCTCGCCGACGGACTGCGCGGCACGCTCGAGGTGCACGTGGCGCGCGAGGGTGTGCTGCAGGTGCCTGCGGGCGCGATCGGGCACGACGACGAGGGCGCGTTCGTCATGGTGCGCGGCGCGGCGGAGCCCGTGCGGGTGCGCGTGCGCGTGCTCGCGACCGACGCGGGGATCGCGATCGTCGAGCCGATCGAGCCGGGCGCGCTCGCGACGGGGGCCCAGGTCGCCGACGATCCCGCCGCGCTGCTGCGCGCGCCGGCAGGAGACGACCATTGATCGAGGCGCTCGTCGAGCGCGCGGTCGCGCGTCGTCGCGCCGTGCTGATCGCGACCGCGATCTTCGCGGTGATCGGCCTGCTCTCGATCCAGGCGATGCGCTTCGACGCGCTGCCCGACGTGACCGGGCAGCAGGTCATCGTGCTCACGACCGCGCCGGGCCTCACGCCCGAGGAGGTCGAGCGGCTGGTCACACGTCCGATCGAGATCTCGCTCGGCGGCATGCCGGGCCTGGTCGAGACGCGCAGCGTGTCGCGCTACGGGCTCTCGGCGATCACGTCGATCTTCGAGGACTCGACCGACATCTACCGCGCGCGACAGCTCGTCGGCGAGCGCGTCGCGATCGCGCAGGAGCAGCTCCCGCCGAGCGCGTCGCAGCCCGAGCTCGGTCCGGTGAGCGGCGGGCTCGGCGAGATCTACCAGTTCACGCTGAGCTCGCCGGAGCGCACGCCCGCCGAGCTGCTCGAGCTGGTGCAGCGCCGGGTCTCGCCGATCCTCCGGACCGCGCCGGGCGTGGTCGAGGTCAACACGTGGGGCGGCGGGCGTCGCACGCTCGACGTGATCGGCGATCCGGTGCGCATGGCGCGCTGGGGCGTGACGCTCTCCGCGCTGCGCGAGGCGGCAGCGCGATCGACCGGCAGCGTGACCGGCGCGACGGTGCCCGCGGGCCCGGCGCACGTGCTGCTGCGCGGCGTCGCATTGCCCACGACACCGAGCGAGATCGCGGCGGCGGTGGTGCGCGTCGATCCCCAGGATCCGACGCGCGTCGTGCGCATCGGCGACGTCGCGGACGTGCTCTCGGGACAGGAGCCGCGCATCGGTGCGGCGACCGAGGGCGGGCGCGGCGAGACCGTCTACGTGATGGTGCAGATGCTCCTCGCGGAGAACGCGCTCGAGGTGCTGCGCGGCGTGCACGAGCGCATGCCCGAGGTGCGCGCCGCGCTCCCCGCCGACGTCGTGGTCACCGAGGTCTACGACCGCAGCGATCTCGTGAGCGCGACCCTGAGCACCGTCGGCAAGAGCCTGATCGAGGGTGGCCTGCTCGTGATCGCGGTGCTCTTCGCGATGCTGGGCAGCCTGCGCGCGGGATTGCTCGTCGCGCTGGTCATCCCGCTCTCGATGCTCGGCGCGGTGATGGGCATGGCGTTCTTCGGCGTGCCCGGGAACCTGATGAGCCTCGGCGCGCTCGACTTCGGTCTGCTCGTCGACGGCGCAGTCGTCGTCGTCGAGAGCGTCTTTCATCACTTCCACGAGCGATTCGAGGGACACGCACGCGACGATCGCCCCGCGGATGCGCAGGTCGCGGAGACCTCGCGCAGCGTCGCGCGCCCGGTCTTCTACTCGGTGCTCGTCATCCTGCTCGTGTACCTGCCGATCCTCGCGCTCGAGGGGATCGAGGGGAAGATGTACCGGCCGATGGCGATCACGGTCGTCATGGCCCTCGCGACCTCGCTCGTCCTCGCGCTCACGTTCGTGCCCGCCGCGGCCGCGCGATGGCTGCGCCCCGAGCACGTGCCCGCGCGCGAGCCCCTCCTGGTGCGCGCGAGCGCGCGCGCCTATGCGCCGGTGCTCGACGTCGCGATGCGCCGCCCGGTGCTCGTCGTCGCGATCGCGATCGGCCTCGCGCTGATCGGCGCGCGCGTGTTCTGGACCGCGGGCAGCGCGTTCGTGCCCCAGCTCGACGAGGGCGACCTCGTCGTGCAGACGACGCGCGCGCCCGACGTCTCGATCGAGACCGCGATCGCCGAGGGCATGCGGCTCGAGCAGGTGATCCTCGAGGCTGCGCCCGAGGTGCTGCACGTCGCCTCGCGCATCGGGAGCCCCGCGGTCGCGACCGACGTGATGGGCATCGAGCAGGCCGACGTGTTCGTCTCGCTGCGACCGCGCGGCGAGTGGGCCGCGGGGCGCACCCTCGACGACGTGATCGCAGATCTGCGCGAGGCGATCGACGCGCGCGCCCCGGGCTCGGATCTCTCGTTCACCCAGCCGATCCAGATGCGCTTCAACGAGCTCGTCGGCGGTGCGGTGACCGACGTCGCGCTCGTCTACTACGGCGAGGATCTCGACGTGCTGCACGACCTCGCGGAGCGCTCCGCTGCGGCGCTGCGCGAGGTGCCGGGCGCGGTCGACGTGCGCGTCACCGCGCCTCCGAGCGTCTCGCTGGTCGAGGTGCGGCCGCGCCCGCTCGAGGCCTCCGCCGCGGGCTTCGACGCGCAGGACGTGCTCGAGGCGGTCGGCGCGCTGCGCGCCGGTGTGCACGCCGCCGACACCTGGGAAGGCCCGCTGCGCATCCCGATCCGCGTGCGCCTCGGATCTTCGACGAGCGCGTTCACGATCGCCGACGTCGGCCTGCCCACCGAAGGTGGCGCGCTCATCCCGCTCTCGCGCGTCGCGCACGTCGACCCTCGAGAGGCGCCCGCGCTGATCTCGCACGAGAACGGCGCGCGACGGATCGTGATCGGCTTCAACGTGCGCGGCCGCGATCTCGGCACCGTGGTGCAGGAGGCCGAGGCGCGCATCGACGCCGCGGTCGACGTGCCGCGCGGCTATCGCGCGGAGTGGGGCGGACAGTACGAAGGGCTCGAGCGTGCGCGCGAGCGACTCGCGATCGTGATCCCGATCGTGCTGGTCGCGATCCTCGCGCTGCTCTATCGCGTGTTCGGGCGCGTGCGCCCGGTGCTCGTGATCTTCATGAACGTGCCGTTCGCCGCGGTCGGCGGGATGATCGCGCTCGCGCTGCGCGGCCTGCCGATCTCGGTGTCGGCGGCGGTCGGGTTCATCGCGCTCTCGGGCATCGCCGTGCTCAACGGCGTCGTGCTGATGTCGCGGATCATGCACGAGGAGGCGGAGGGCTTCGCGCCCGACGAGGCCGCACGCCGCGCGGCGCGCGCGCGCCTCCGCCCCGTGCTCACGACCGCGCTCGTCGCGTCGCTCGGCTTCGTGCCGATGATGCTCGCGCGCGGTGTCGGCGCCGAGGTCCAGCGCCCGCTCGCGACGGTCGTGGTCGGCGGGCTCGTCACCTCGACCTGGCTCACGCTCGTGCTGATCCCCTCGATCCACCCGTGGATCGCGCGGATCCGCCGGAGGCCCGATGAAGCTGCTCTTGGTGGAGGACGAGGAGAAGCTCGCGACGCACCTGGTGCGGGGCCTGCGTGAGGAGGGCCACCAGGTCGATCGCTGCTCGCGCGTGCACGATGCGCGCGAGCAGGCGCGCACGATCGAGTACGACGTCGTGCTGCTCGACTGGATGCTGCCCGACGGAGATGGCGTCGAGCTGCTGCGCGAGTGGCGCCGCGCCGGGCTGCGCACGCCGGTGCTGGTCCTGACCGCGCGCGGCACGGTGCCCGAGCGCGTGACCGGCCTGCGCGCCGGGGCCGACGACTACCTGCCGAAGCCCTTCGACTTCGACGAGCTGCTCGCGCGCATCGAGGCGCTGCATCGCCGCGCCGAGGGCGCGATCGATCTGCGGCGCGTCGGCGAGGTGGTGCTCGACGGACGTCGCCGCGCGATCCGCTTCGGCAGCGCGGAGGTCGCGCTCACCGCGCGCGAGCACGCGCTCGCGGCCGAGCTCTTCTCGCACGCGGGCGAGGTGATCACCCGCGCGCATCTGCTGCGCAGCGTGTGGGGCTCGGGCTTCGAGGGCGATCCCAACGTGCTCGACGTCTACGTCGGCTACCTGCGGCAGAAGCTCGTGCGCGTCTCGGCGCCGCTCGAGATCCGCTCGGTGCGCGGCGTCGGGCTTCGTCTGGTGCCGCGCGAGGAGAGCGACGCGTGAGCCTCGGCGCCCGGCTGCTCCTCGTCGGCGCGATCCTCCCCGCGCTCGCGCTGCTGGGCGCGCTCGCGATCGGCCGCGCGATGTTCGCGCGCGAGCTGACGAGCGCGGTCGACGACGCGATGCGCACCCAGGCCGCGATCGAGGCGGTGAGCCTCTTCGACGGACCGCACGGCGAGCCCCACCTGCACCTGCGCCGCTCGCAGCTCGCGCGCAGCGCCGCCGACGCGAGCGAGGCCGCGCTCTACGACGACACCGGCACGCGCGTCGTGATCTGGCCCGACGACGGGCGCGCGCCCGATCACGTCTCGCTCTCCGAGGCGAGCACCGAGCCGCGCCTCCGCACCGCGGACGGCCTGCGCGAGCTCCGGGTGCGCGTGCGCTCGCCCGACGGACGTCGCTGGGTGCTCTGGCTCGGCCACGATCTCGGCCCGCACGACGCCGCGGTCACCGCGTACGACCGCACCGCCGCCATCGTCGTGGTGCTCGTCACGCTGCTGCTGCTCGGCGCACAGATTGCGCACGCCGCGGGCCTCACGCGACGGTTGCGCCTCCTCGCGCAACACATGCGCCGGCTGCGCGAGGGTGATCTCGCCTCCGCGCCGCCGCCCGACGGTGGGCGCGATCTTGTCGGCGAATTGCGCGACTCGATCGCCGACGCGACCGATCGCCTCCGAGAGGCCAAGGAAGCGCGCGAGCGCCTCGTCGCCGACGCCGCGCACGAGCTGCGCACGCCGCTCGCGACGATGCGCACCGCGATCGACGTCACGCTCCGGCGCGAGCGCGCCGCCGAGGATCTGCGCGACGCGCTCGAGCGCACGCGCGAGGAGGTCGACCGGCTCGCCGCGACCGCCGCCGATCTGCTCGAGCTCGCGAGCGGAGGGCGCGCCGAGGAGGAGCGCGAGCCGCTCGATCTCGTGGCGCTCGCCGAGGACGCGATCCTCGCGGCGCGATCCGTCGCGTCGGATCGCGGCGTCGAGCTCGCGCTGCGCGGTGACGCCTTCGTGCCCACCGTCGCGGCACCGCGCGCGCTGCGCCGCGCGATCGACAACCTCGTCGCGAACGCGCTCGCCTTCGCGCCGGAGGGGAGCGCCATCGAGGTGCACGTCGAGCGCGACGGCGAGGGCGCGCAGCTCCGCGTGCGCGACCACGGCCCGGGCATCCCCGACGCCCAGCGCGACGCGGTGTTCCAGCCCTTCCATCGCCTCGATCGCTCGCGCAGCGGCACCGGCCTCGGCCTCGCGATCGTGCGCGAGGTCGCGACGCGCCACGGCGGACGCGCGTTCGCGCGTGCGCCCGACGACGACGGACCGGGCGCCGAGCTGGTGCTGGAGCTCGGAGCGCGCGGCCGGACGGGATAGCCCACACGGGTTCGCGGAGCGCGGTTTTTTCGCTATCGTCGCGCGCTGCGTATGACCCAGGCACGCCGCATCCTCGTCGCCCGCCTCGTGAGCGCGCTCTGCGCATCGTTGATCGCGCTCGCCGCGATCCCAGCGCTCGCGCAGACGAGGCCCCGCGCGGTCGTGCTGCGCTTCGAGGGGTGGCGCGCCGAGCAAGCGCGTCGCGCCGCGATGCAAGGGCTCGAGCAGGGCTACGAGCTCGTGCCCGAGCAAGCGCTCGTCGACACCGCGTCGCGCCTCGGCGTCGACGTGAGCACGCCCGAGGGCATGGCGACGGTCGTCGAGAGCCTGCACGTCGAGCTCGTCGTCGGCGGCTTCGTCGAGGGGACGGGACGTCGCGCGACCACGACCGTGTGGGTGATGGACATCCGCGGCAACGAGCTCACGCGTCGCACCACCAGCGCGCCGAGCGGACGCGGCGGCACCCAGGACATCGCCTCGGCCGCGAGCGAAGCCGCGGCGGAGGGCATCGCGGTGCTGCATCGCCCGCCGCCCGAGCCGATCGAGGTCGCGCCCGCCGAGCCCGAGCCCGACGCGCGCGAGGTCGCGCCCGATCACCACATGATGCGCGACGACGTCGACGTCTCCGGGCGCTGGAACCAGCCGATCGTGCGCGCGCTCGCGGGGCTCCGGATCCGCAACCGCACCGCGGCGATCTCGCCCAACGCCGAGCAGCACCGCTTCGACGCCGACTTCTTCCCGGACATCCAGCTCGCGGTGGAGCTGCGCCCGCTCGCGCTCGCGCCGGGCGCCGAGCGCGGCCTCTACTTCGCGGTCTCCGGCGGGTTCTCGGCGGGCCTCAGCTACGTGCGTCGCGACGGTCAGGTGCGCGACATGATGACCTACGACTTCGAGGTCGACGCGGGCTACGGCCTCGTGCTCGCCGAGATGGTCGAGCTCGTCCTGTCCGCGGGCTTCGGCATCGACGGCTTCGAGCTGAGCGAGTGGCTGCCCACGCCCGGCGCGCCCGACTTCGCGTCGACGCTCTACACGTACATCCGCCCCGCGGTGCAGGGCCGCATCCGCCTGGTCCCCGACAGCGTGCTGGTCGCGGAGCTCGGCTTCGGCGGTCGCATCGTCGTCGACTCGGGCCCGATCCAGTACCTCGGGCCCGACGGCACCTCGAACGGCGGGATCGATCTGTTCCTCGGCCTCGCGGGCCAGCTCGACATCGGCTTCAGCTGGGCCGCGCGCTTCGCGTACCAGAGCTATTTCCTCGGGTTCAGCGGGATGCCCGCAGTGGCGGAGTCGGGCACCGACGAGTCGATCCAGATCTGGCTCATGGTCGGCTGGAGCTTCTGACCGGATCGACGTACGTCTCGCGGCCCCGGGCTCGTCCGGGGCGCCGACGCGATGCTGTTCAACAGCCTCGATTACCTGCTCTTCCTCGCGCTCGCGCTCGCCGGCTGGTGGCTGCTCGCGCGCGCCGGATGGGTGCGCCTCCTCTTCGTGATCGTCGCGTCGTGCGTGTTCTACGCGGCGTGGCAGCCCTGGTATCTCGGGCTGATCCTCGGCTCGACGCTGATCGACTGGCTCGTCGCCAAGCAGATCCACGCGCACGAGGACGACACGACGCGCAAGCGCTGGCTCTCGGTCAGCGTGGTGCTGAACCTCGGGCTGCTCGGCACCTTCAAGTACTTCGACTTCGGATCGCGCGCGATCTCCGACGCGCTCGCACCGATCGGGCTCTACCCGGACCCGGTGCTGCTGAACGCGATCCTGCCGGTCGGCATCTCGTTCTACACGTTCGAGTCGCTCAGCTACTGCATCGACGTCTATCGCCGGAAGACCGCGCCCGCGAAGAGCCCGCTCGAGCTGCTCTTCTTCATCACGTTCTTCCCCAAGCTCGTCGCCGGCCCGATCGCGCGCCCCGCGGACCTCCTGCCGCAGCTCGATCGCGCGCCGCGCGTCGACGTCGCGCGCGTCTCGAACGGTCTCTTCCTGATCGCGACCGGCCTCGTGAAGAAGGTCGTGTTCGCCGACTACGTCTCGGTGAACCTCGTCGATCGCGTCTTCGACAACCCCGACGCGTTCACCGCGGCCGAGGTCGTGATCGGCCTCTACGGCTTCACGCTGCAGATCTACGCGGACTTCTCGGGCTACACCGACGTCGCCCGCGGCTCCGCGAAGCTCTTCGGCATCGAGCTGCCCGAGAACTTCGATCGCCCGTACCAGGCCAAGAGCCCCGCCGAGTTCTGGCGTCGATGGCACATGACGCTCTCGACGTGGCTGCGCGACTACCTGTACTTCCCGCTCGGCGGATCGAAGCTCGGCGAGCGCCGCACGTACCTCAACCTCTGGCTCACGATCTTCCTGATCGGCCTGTGGCACGGCGCCGCGTGGACGTTCGTGATCTACGGCGCGCTGCAGGCGACCGCGGTGGTGCTGCATCGCCTCACGACGCGCGTGACCGGCAAGCCCGCGGGCACGCCCGATCCGCTCTGGCTCACCGCGCTGAAGATCGCGGGCACGATGCAGTTCGTCGTGTTCTCGCGGATCCTCTTCCGCGCGGAGAGCCTCGACAACGCGGGCGAGATCGTGTCGCGCCTCGGCTCGGGCACGAGCTCGCTCGCGCAGGTCGCGCCCGGCGTGTGGCTCGTGATGCTCGTCGGTTTCGCGATGCACTACACGCCGCGCGCGTGGTACGCGACCATGCGCGAGCGCTTCGTGGCGCTCCCCGCGGTGGCGCAAGGTGTGCTGTTGGCGGTGCTCGCGGGTGCGCTCCTGGAGCTTTCATCCACCCAGGTCGTCCCGTACATCTACTTCCAGTTCTGATGGCCACCACGAAGCGCGCGCCCTGGGAGGAGAAGCCCTACGGTCTCGACGACCCGTGCGACGCGACGCCCGAGGAAGCGCGCCGCGGCGTGGTGCACCTCGCGATCGTCGCCGCGGTGTTCGTGGTGATCGCGCTCGTGACGTACCTCGTGCCCCTCGACGCGATGCACGCGCTGCGTCCCTGGGAGCCCGGCGAGGAGATCCCGATCGCGCGGCTCTACGGGCGCGAGGCGAGCGAGGTGAGCAGCACCGCGATCGCGACCGGCGGTGGGGGCGCGGGCGGCCCGCAGCAAGGCGCGCTCGACGACTCGGTGCTCGCGAACCTCGAGGAAGAGGAAGAAGCGCCGGCCCCGGAGATCGAACCGACCGATCCCGCCCAGCGCGCGAGCGGCGTGCGCATCGATCCCAGCGAGCTCGAGGGCCTCGCGCGCGAGATCGAAGATCCGAACGGCACCGCGATGCGCGCGTTCTACGACGCGCTCTATCGCACCGCGGCGCGCGAGCCCGGCGCGATCACGCGCGTCGCGCACTACGGCGACTCGTCGATCGCGCTCGACGGCATCACGCAGACGGTGCGCGAGCGCATGCAGCACCGGTTCGGCGACGCGGGCCACGGCTTCGTGCTCGCTGCGCGCGGCTCGATGCCCTATCGCCATCGCGGCGTGCGTCACGAGTCGAGCGACGCGTGGCGCCTGATGGACATCACGCACCTGCCGCTCTCCGACGGGCACTACGGCTACGGCGGCTACCAGGCGCGCTCGATCAGCGGCGCGACCGCGGAGTTCGCGACCGCCGAAGAGGGCAACCCGGTCGGCACCCACGCATCGCGCTTCGAGGTGCTCTACGAGCGCCATCCGCGCGGCGGCCGCTTCGAGATCCGCGTGGACGGAGGCGAGCCCCAGCTCGTCGACACGCGCGGTGAGCCGGTGACCGACGACGTGCATCGCGTGGTGGTGCCCGACGGACCGCACGAGATCACGATCCGCACCGTGGGCCACGGCGAGAGCCACCTCTACGGCGTGGTGCTCGAGCGTGACGGGCCCGGCGTGGTCTACGACTCGCTCGGCATGGTCGGCGCGCGCGCGCGTCGTTTCCTCGGGTTCGATCGCGCTCACCTCGCGCGCCAGCTCGAGCAGCGCGGCACGAACCTCGTGGTGATCGGCTACGGCGGCAACGACGCCGACGACGATCGCGACGAGGCGCAGTTCGAGGAGGACTTCCGCCAGGTCGCGCGCCTCGTGCGCCAGGCGCGCCCCGAGGCGTCGTGCCTGCTCTTCGCGCCGCTCGACCAAGCGGAGCGCGACGAGCGCGGCCGCATCCGCACGCTCGAGACGGTGCCGATGATCGTGCGCGCGATGCGTCGCGCCGCGCAGGCCGAGGGCTGCGCGTTCTTCGACACCTGGAGCGCGATGGGCGGCGAGGGCGGGATGGAGCGCTGGTTCCGATCACGCCCGCGCCTCGCGTTCGGCGACTTCCGACACGCGACGCCGGCGGGCTATCGAGTGATCGGGAACATGCTCTACAAGGCGCTCTTGAAGGGGTTCTCGGACTACCTCGAGCGTCGCTGATCACTCACCCGCGTTCGCCGGGAGGTGGATCACGAACACCGCGCCGCCGTTCGGCGCGTCGTGCAGCGACACGCTGCCGCCGTGGGCCTCCGCGGCGCGACGAACGACCGAGAGGCCCAGCCCGGTGCCGCTCGGGCGCGTCGTGAAGAAGGGCTCGAACACGCGCTGCGCGAGCGCTGCCGGCACCCCGGGCCCGTGATCCTCGACCTCGATGCGCACGCCATCCGAGTCGCCCCCCGCGACCCGCACCGCGATCGGCTCGCCGTCGGGCGAGGCGAGCACCGCGTTCACGATCAGGTTGATCAGCGCCTGACGGATCATGCGCCCGTCCACCCACGCCGCGCTCGCGTCGCCCTCGGTCGTGAGCGTCACGTGCGACTCGGGGAATCGCACCCGCACGCTCTCGATCGCCGTCTCCGCGATCGTCGCGATCGACTCGCGCTTCGGCGCCGGCGTGTGCGGTCGCGCGAAGTCGATCAGGTCGCTGACGATCTGGTTCAGCCGTCCCGCCTCCTCGCGCACGATCGCGATCATCCCGCGCGCATCGCCCTCCGCGGGCACCAGCCGCGCGAGCACCGAGACCGCGTTCGAGATCGCGCCGAGCGGGTTCCGCACCTCGTGCGCGACCACGGCCGCCAGCTCGCCCAGCGCCGCGAGCCGCTCGCGCTCCACGCGCTCGCGCTGTGCGTCCGCGAGCCGCTCGTAGCTGAGCTGCAGATCGCGCAGCAGCCGCGAGCTCGTGACCGCCGCCGCGATCTGGCGCGCGAAGAGCCCGAGGAACGCGACGTCCTTCGCGTTCGGCAGCTCCTCGTGGAAGCTCAGCGGCCCACCGCGGGTGCGGAACACGAGCACGCCCTCGAGCTCCGATCCCGGCGTGCCCCGCCGCGAGAGCGGCAGCACCAGGGTCCACGCGCGCACCGTCGCGTCGGTCGAGGGATCGTCCCGCGCGAACGCCGCGTCGACGCAGTCCAGCAGCGGCGAGATCGAGCTGGCGCGCCGCAGCTCGTCCGCGGTGCCGAAGCGCGGCTCGCGATCCTCGGGCAGCGCGCCGAGCACCGTGGCGCACGCGTCGCGCGCCCGCGACTCGGGCGGCTCTCGCCCCGGCACCGCGCGCACCACCGAGGGCACCAGCGCGAGCCCGTCGCGCACCACGAACGCGAGCGCCTGATCGAAGGGGAACAGTGAGAACAGCACGTCCGCCGCGCGCTCGAGGATGCGCTCCGGGCTCGCGTGTCCCGCGACGTCGATCGCGAACTGGTTCAGCGCGTCGAGCCGCGCGATCTGCCGTCCGAGCTCGCGCTGCGAGAGGAAGAGCTTCTGCTCGGTGCGCACGAGGTGGCGCACCTGGTCGTCGAGGGCCGCGTTCAGCCGCAGGAGCTCGCGGACTCGGGAGTCGCCGTCGTCGTGCCCGTCCTCGCTCATCTCGTTCGCGGGTACAGCGCGCAGAGCACGGCGGTGTAGTTGTGGAACCACGTGCGGCCCGCGACCGGCGCGATCTCGCCGTAGGTGTGCGCGCCGACCCACGGCACCCGGTCGTCGAACTCGCGCTGCACCGGCGCGATCAGGCGCGGCGTGGTCTCGTGCCCGAAGAGCAGCGCGCCGCGCCCCGCGCACTCGAGGTCGAGCACCAAGAGCGGCTTCGCACCGCGTCGCGCCGCGATCTCGCGCGCCGCCGCGACCGCGCGCGCGCACACCTTCTCGGGGTTGCGGACCGCGAGCTGCACGCGCGTCCCCGCGCGCAGGCCCGCTTGGAAGTAGAGCGCCCCGCGCGTCGCATCGAGGCGCACCGGGACGCGCACCGTGAAGTCGTCGATGCCGACCTCGTCGCCGCCGACCTTCTCGGCGACGAGCAGATGCGCGACGTGCATCGCCTCGAGCGTGTCGGTCCCGTCCGCGAGGTACTCCTGGAAGAACGACCACGCCGGGCGATCGTCGATGCGCTCCATCCATCCGCCCTGCGCCTGGGTGACCACGCGCTGGCTCCCGACGAGATCGCACCCGTGCGTCACCAGCACCTCGGGCTCGACCGCGCCGCCGATCAGCAGCGCCGAGAGCCCGCCGTGCAGCACGCGATCCCCCTCGTACTGCCACGTGCGCTCGAAGCGGAGCAGGTCGCCCGCGGTGCCGCCCACGATGCGCAGCGGCGCGGGCAGCGTCGCCTCGAGCGTCTCGAGCAGCTCGCGGCAGTCGCCGCCGATCCCGTCGGGGAAGAGCGCGAGCAGCGCACCGTCGTCGCGCCCGCGCGTCGCGATCATCGACGAGAGCGCGCGCGCCGCGCCCGCCGGATCATCGACGAACCCCGGCACCGAGAACGTCTCGAACCACATCTCGTCGGACGCGATCACCGCGACCGTCGCCGCGTGCGTGACCTCCTCCGAGCCGTGCCGCGTGACGATGCCCTCGGCCGAGCACCCCACGAGCGGCGCGCCCTTCGTCGCCTCGCGCACCCCGCGCACGAGCGCTTCCTGATCGTGTCCCGCCGTCGCGAACACCAGCACGATCGACGGCGCACGACCCTCGAGCGCGCCCATCGCCTCGCGCGCCGCTTCTCGCCCAGCGGTCGCACCATCGCGATTGATGCTCCGGCCGACGCCCGCGAAGCTCCTCGTCGTCATCCCCCGGACGCTAGCCTACGCCCGAGCGACGCACTCTGTCTGCTCCAGCCGGGAGTGCTCGCTGACGGAGGGCGCGCACGGGAGCGTGCGAAGCACGCGGACGGGAGCGGCCTCCGCCCGCGAGCCGACGTTGAGCTCTGTCTGCTCCAGCCGGGAGTGCTCGCTGACGGAGGGCGCGCACGGGCTTAGCTGGAGTGCTCGCTGACGGAGGGCGCGCACGGGAGCGTGCGAAGCACGCGGACGGGAGCGGCCTCCGCCCGCGAGCCGACGTTGAGCTCTGTCTGCTCCAGCCGGGAGTGCTCGCTGACGGAGGGCGCGCACGGGCTTAGCTGGAGTGCTCGCTGGCGGAGGGCGCGCACGGGAGCGTGCGAAGCACGCGGACGGGAGCGGCCTCCGCCCGCGAGCCGACGTTGGGCTCTGTCTGCCTAGCTGGAGTGCTCGATGAAGTGCTCGATGACGGAGCACGCGGACGGGAGCGGCCTCCGCCAGCGAGCCGATGTTTTTCAGCGCTCGATGGCGGCCTCGCGCTGCACGACCACGGTGCGCGTCGGGAACGCGAACGAGATCCCTTCCTGCTCGAAGCGTCGATGCAGCGAGAGCAGCAGCAGCTGCTGGCGATCCGCGAACGCGTTGAACTCCGGCGAGAGCACGTAGAAGACGGTCTCGAAGTCGAGCGACGACTCACCGAGCTTCACGAAGTGCGAGCGATCGAAGCGCAGCCCGTCGATGCCCTCGATCGTCTCGCGCACGATCCCCGGGATCGCCGCGAGCTTCGCGTTCGTCGTGTCGTACTGCACGCCGAACGTCACGACCGCGCGCCGCTCGGTCATGCGCTTGTAGTTCCGGATGCGCGCGCGAGAGAGGTCGCTGTTCGCGAGCACGATCATCTCGCCGCTGAGCGAGCGCAGCTGCGTCGAGCGCCAGCCGATCCGCTCGACGGTCCCGCTGAACGTGTCGACGGTCACGAAGTCGCCGAGGTCGAACGGACGGTCGACGTAGATCGAGAACGCGCCGAACAGGTCGCCGAGCACGTTCTGCACCGCGAGCGCCGCTGCGATGCCTCCGATCCCCAGGCCCGCGACCAGCGTGCTCACCTCGACGCCGAAGTTCGAGAGCACGACCAGCACGAGCACGGCCCACACCACGAGGTTCGTCGCGAACCCCAGCGCCGCGCCCATCGTGCGCTGCCCCGGCTGCACGTCGGGCCTCACGCGCGCATCGAGCAGCAGCCGCACCGCGTTCGTGATCCAGCTGCCTGCCTGGATCGCGAGCACGACGATCATCACGCGCCCGAGCCAGAGATTCCCGTCGCGCGGCAGATCGAGCGAGCGCACCCCGGCCGCGACGCCCGCGACGACGATCGTCATCGTGCTCGTGCGCTGGATGACCTGCACCACGACGTCGTCGAGCCGCGTCGCGGTGCGATCGCTCAGCTTCGAGAGCCGCGACACCGCGAGCCGCTTCGCGATGACGAGCGCCGCGATCACCGCCGTCGCGACGAGCAGCGCGATCCCCCAGCGCAGCAGTGGGTTCCCGAAGAACCGGACCTCGAGGAGCTCCTCCATGATGGCCCTGACGTAGCGACGTCCGGGCGCGATCGCCAACGTCGAGCGCGCGCGCTACATCCGCGCCGTGCCTCGCCCCCCTCGCGACGACCGCCGTTCTTCGTTGCCCACGCTGCGCCTGCGCCGTCCGCTGCGCGCCGCGCTCGAGGCAGGCCACCCGTGGATCTGGCGCGACGCGCTCGACGCGTTCGATCTCGAGCCGGGCACCGTGGTGCGCATCGTCGACGATCGCGGCCCGGTCGCGACCGGCCTCGCGGAGCAGGGTCCGATCGGCGTGCGCGTGCTCTCGACGCGCCCGATCACCATCGACGCGACGTTCTTCGCGGAGCGCATCGCGCGCGCCGCGTCGCTGCGCGATCGCGTCGTGCCGCCCGACACCGACGCGTACCGCCTCGTGCACGGCGAGGGCGACGGAGTGCCCGGCGTGGTGGTCGACGTCTACGCGCACTGGGCCGTCGTGCAGCTCGACGGCGCGGCGTCCGAGCGCTGGCGCGACGCGCTGGTGGCCGGCGTGCGCGCCGCGCGCCCCGCGCTGCGCGGCATCCTCGTGCGCACCGGCCGTCGCGAGCAGAAGAAGATCGAGCTCGCCGACGGCGAGGCGCCTCCGCCCTACGTCGACGTGCGCGAGCACGGCATGGTGCTGCGCGGCGATCTCGCGCACGGCCAGAAGACCGGGCTCTTCCTCGATCACCGCGAGTCGCGCTTCCGCGTGCGCCAGCTCGCGCGCGGCCTGCGCGTGCTCAACCTCTACGGCTACACCGGCGGCTTCTCGATCGGCGCGGGCCTCGGCGGTGCGATCGAGGTCGACACCGTCGACGTCGCGCCCGCCGCGCTCGAGCTCGCGCAGCAGTCGTGGGCGCTCAACGGGCTCACGGCCCCGCACCGCACCCACGCGCGCGACGTGCCCGAGCTCCTCGAAGAAGCGCGCGCCCGAGGCCAGCGCTGGGATCTGATCATCGCGGACCCGCCGAGCTTCGCGCCCAACGAGGCGTCGCTCCCCGCGGCGATCAAGAGCTACCGCGCGCTCCACCGCGCGTGCCTCCGCGCGCTCGAGCCCAACGGCCTCTACCTCGCGGCGTCGTGCTCGAGCCACGTCGATCGCGCGACGTTCGATCGCACCCTGCGCGAGGCCGCCGAGAAGATCGGCCCGGTGCAGGTCCTCGAGCGCTGGGGCGCGCCCGCGGATCATCCGCGCCTCGCCGCGTTCCCCGAGGGCGACTATCTGAAAGTGGTTCTCGCTCGCCGCCTCGACTGAGCGCGCGGATCGCGGTGTCGGCGGCCGACATCCAGCTCCGGGCGCGCGGATGGCGTCGCGACCGGTCGCGGAGCAACCCTGTGCGCGGCGATGGCGTCGCGACCGGTCGCGGAGCAACCCTGCGCGCGGCGATGGCGTCGCGACCGGTCGCGGAGCAACCCTGCGCGCGGCGATTGGCATCGCGACCGGTCGCGGAGCAACCCTGCGCGCGGCGATGGCATCGCGACCGGCCGCGGAGCAATTCCGTGCGCGCCGGCGGCGATCGCGGCCGCCGGTCAGCCTCCCAGCGCCCGTCCGATCAGCGACTGCGCGCGCTCCGAGAGCGACGGTGCCGCCGCGAGCGCGGCGGCGTGCCCCTGGTCGCTCATCTTCGCCCACGTCTTGCGGAGGATGTCGATCACCTTCGCGTCCTCGTGCTGCGCCGCGAACGCGTCGAACCCGTGCGCGAGGAACACCAGGCACGCGCAGTCCTCGAGCGCCTGCGCGTCGGCATCGCTCGCGAGCTTCTGCTTCTGCACGATCGACGCGACGCGCGCGATCGTGTCCTCGTCCCACCCCTCGGCGCGCATGAGCGCGCTCGCGCGCTCCGCGTGCATCTTCCCGAGCTCGCGCCGCCACTTCAGGTACCCGACGCGCCCCTCGGGATACGTCGCGCGCGGCACCTTCCAGCGCTCGACGTGCTGCGCTCGCACCGCGATCCGCAATGCGTCGCTCGCGTCGGGTCGCAGCGCCGCGAGCGCCGCGCTCATGCGCCTTCCGTAGACCAGCGCCTCGGGCGTCCCGTCCTCGCTCCGGCTGGGATCGGCCGCGTTCACCGCGTCGATCGCCGCCAGCGTCCGCTCCACTCGCTCGTCGTTCGCCACGCCGTCCTCCCGCGCTCGCCAGTTCTGTTACTACTCCGCGCGATGTTGGACGACCGCCTGACCGCCGACGAGCGCCGTGCGCTGCTCTTCCTGCTCACGTCGGTCGCGCTCGCCGACGGCAAGCTCTCCGACTCCGAGGTCCGCTTCGTCCAGCGCCTCGCGCTCCCAGTGGGCATCGAGGTCGGCGAGCTGCTCGCGATGGTCGACGAAGCGCACGAGGGCGAGCTCTGCGCCCGCCTCGCGCGACCCGTCGCCGCGCGCATCGCGGTGCTCGAGCTGCTCCGCCTCGCGCACGTCGACGACGTCTACACCCACGTCGAGGAACACGCGATCCACGAGCTCGCGACCCGCCTCGGCGTCGATCTCGCGCGCGTCGAGAAGCTCGAGTCCTGGGTGCGACGGGAGTGGCAGCTCCTGTCCGAAGGCCGCCGCCTCGTGGAAGAGAGCTGATGGATCGCCTTCGCCTCTTCGCGCGCTTCCTGCGCATCGCGTGGGTCTTCGTCGCCGCGCCGTTCCGCTACCTCGGCCGCCTGCTCGTCGCCGACGGAGCGCCCGACCCCGCGACGCGCGAGCGCTGGCAGGGCGAGATCTTCGCGAATGCGCTCGAGTCACTCGGCGCGACCTACGTGAAGTTCGGCCAGATCCTCGGCTCGCGCCCCGATCTGCTCCCGCCCGGATGGCTCGCCGCGCTCGCGCGCCTGCAGGACGACGTCGCGCCCGCGCCGTGGCCCGCGATGCGCGCGATGCTCGAGACGGAGCTCGGCCCGGAGCGCCTCGCGCGCTTCACGCACATCGACGAGACCCCGCTCGCCGCGGCCTCGGTCGCGCAGGTGCACATCGGCGTGCTCGACACCGGCGAGAAGGTCGCGATCAAGATCCAGCGCCCCGAGGCGCGCGAACAGATCGAGCGCGACCTCTTCCTCATGCGGGTGATCGCCAACGCGCTCGATCGCATCCCGCAGCTGCGCCTGCTCTCGATCCCCGGCTCGGTCGAGCGCTTCGGCGAGGCGCTCTCGAACCAGCTCGACTTCACGCTCGAGGCCGCGAACAACCGCCGCCTCGCGAAGAACTTCAAGCGCGAGAAGAAGGTCCGCCTTCCCGCGATCCACGACGCGCTCTCGACGTCGCGCGTGCTCACGATGCAGTTCGTCGACGGCGTGAAGGCGACCCAGCCCGAGCGCGTCGGCGGCGATCGCGTGGAGCTCGCGGAGCGCGGTGGTCGCGCGATCCTGCAGATGGTGTTCGCCGACGGCTTCGTGCACGCCGACCTGCACCCCGGGAACATCCTGCTCGCCGACGACGGCACGATGACGTTCCTCGACCTCGGCATGGTCGCGGAGATCCCGCCCGACCTGATGCGCCCGTGGTGCGAGACCTTCCTCGCGCTCGCCCAGAAGGACGGCGCAGCGGCAGCGCGGCTCTTCTACGTGCACGCGCCGAGCGTGGGGAAGAGCGACTACGACGACTACGAGCGCGACGTGCTCGAGTACCTCTCGAAGCTGTGGGACGTGCGCCTCGGCGACATCGAGGTCGGCGCGGTCGTGAGCGGCATGATGAACGTGCTGCGCCGCCACCAGGTCCAGATCGAGCCGGTGTTCACGGTGGTGAACGTCTCGCTGCTGGTCGCCGAAGGCCTGGGCAAGCAGCTCGATCCGCAGATCGATCTCGTGAACCTCGCCGTCCCCTACCTGCTCCAGGCGCAGCTCGCCGCGCCGCCGGGCAGGGCGCCCCGCCGCGAGGTGGAGCGTCGCGAGCCGCGCGCCCAGGCGAATTGACTCGTCGCGCACGAATTCGTTCGCTGGGGGGGCTTTGAGCCGGCGGACCGCAGTGCTATCCTCGCTCGCGTCGAGTTTCGTTCGTGCCCGTCCGTGCTCCGAGATCCTGGCCCCTTTGGCTCGTTCCCGCGATCGTCGCGGGCGAGCCGCCGGTGTCTCGTTCCGTGCACACGACGCAGCGTTTGCTGGCTCGCGGACTCACCGCCGCGAGCGCTTCCCGCCGCAGGTCCCATCCATGTCCGTCGAGCCCGTCCTGCATGAACGTGGCGAGCCCGGCTTCGTCGACCGCAGACGTGTGGACCAGCAGAGGTATCGAGCGAGGTGACACGTAGCGAACGCGCTGCGTGCGAAGAGGCTGCGGGCGTCGAGCCCGCACGGGAGGGCCGCGAAGGCGGCTCGCCCATGAGGAGAAGGCCGTAGGGAGAGAGAGTGGATCGATGTCGAAGAAGCTTTTCGTGGGTGGTCTGAGCTGGGGTACGACGGACGAGGGACTGCGGCAGGCGTTCGAGCGTTTCGGTGACGTGTCGGAAGCCAAGGTGATCACCGATCGCGAGACCGGTCGTTCGCGTGGCTTCGGGTTCGTCACGTTCGCGGACGGTGCGGCAGCCGATCGTGCGATCCAGGAGATGGATGGCGCGATGCTCGACTCGCGCACCATCAACGTGAACGAGGCGCGTGAGCGCACGCCGCGCGGTCCGGGCGGCGGTGGTGGCGGCTTCGGCGGCGGTGGCGGCGGCTACGGTGGCGGCGGCGGTGGCCGTGGCGGCTACGGCGGCGGCGGCGGCGGTCGCGACTTCGGCGGCGGTGGCGGCGGTTACGGCGGCGGTGGCGGTGGCTACGGCGGCGGTGGCGGCGGCTACGGCGGCGGTGGCGGTGGCTACGGCGGCGGTGGCGGCGGCTACGGCGGCGGCGGTGGCGCGCCGGGCGGCGGCGCCGGCGGCGGTGGCCGTGGTGGCAGCGGCGGCGGCGGGCGCGGGGGCGGCGGTGGCCGTCCGGAGCGCAAGCGTCGTCGTGGTGAGGACGACGACGGCGAGTGGTGAGATCCGCGCGTCTCCGCGCGACTGATCCCCCCACGAAAAGCTGAAGACGAAGGCCGCACCGGCGTCACGACGTGACGCCGGCCAGCGGCCTGTCGTCGTTTTCGGGCTCACTCGTCGACGTCGAGCTCGTCGTCCTGCGCGGTGATTCCGTACTTCTTCATCAGCTTGCGGAAGTACTTGCGGTCGATCTCCGCTTCGCGCGCGGCGTGCGAGATGTTGCCGTTGTTCTTCTTGAGCAGGCCCGCGATGTAGTCGCGCTCGAAGCTCGCGACCCAGCGCTCCTTCGCGTCCTTGAACGTGCCCTCGAGCTCCGACGCGCGGAAGTCGGGCAGCGGGATCGACACGTCCGTCTCGCTGTCGTTGTCGCGCGGCACGCCGCGCGGCCACGCGATGTGCTCGGGCACGTCGGCGAGCTCGACCGTGTCGCTCTCCGAGAACGACACCGCGCGCTCGATCACGTTGTGCAGCTCGCGCACGTTGCCGGGCCAGTCGTACTGCGAGAGCCGATCGAGCACGCCGGGCGCGAACTGCGTCACGCGGCGATGCCCCTCGCGATCCTTGTTGAAGTGGCCGTGATCCAGGAAGTGCCGCGCGAGCAGCTTCACGTCGTCGCGACGCTCGCGCAGCGGCGGGAGCACGAGGCGCACGACCGTGAGCCGATAGAAGAGATCCTCGCGGAAGCGCCCGGCGCGCACTTCCTCCTCGAGGTTGCGGTTCGTCGCGGCGACGATGCGCACGTCGACCTTGATCGGCTTGGTGCCGCCGATGCGCTTCACCTCGCGCTGCTCGAGCACGCGAAGGAGCTTCGGCTGCAGATCGAGCTGCAGCTCGCCGAGCTCGTCGAGGAACACGGTCCCGCCGTTCGCCATCTCGAACACGCCCTGGCGGGTCTGGTGGGCGCCGGTGAACGAGCCCTTCTCGTGCCCGAAGAGCTCGCTCTCGATCAGGTTCTCCGGCACCGCGCCGCAGTCGAACACCATGAAGGGTCCGCCCTCGCGCTTGCTCGCGCCGTGGATCGTGCGCGCGACGACGTCCTTGCCGGTGCCGGTCTCGCCCTCGATGACGACGGTCGCGTCGGTGGGCGCGATCTTCTCGAGGATCGCGTAGATCTCGCGCATCTTGCGGTCGCGCCCGATGATCTCGCCGTAGCGATCGGTCTCCGCGGGGACGATGCGCACGCGCTCGTCGAAGGGCTGGAAGCGGATCTCGGTCTTGCCCAGCGTGACGACGACGTCGGGGCGCAGCCACGCCTCGCGGATGCGCACCCGGTTCACGAACGTGCCGTTCGTCGAGTCGAGATCCTGGATCAGGTACTGATCGCCCTCGACGAAGATGCGGCAGTGATTGCGCGAGACCGTCTCGTCCTCGAGGACGAGATCGTTGTCCTCCATCGCGCCGATGTTGATCACGTCCTTGTCGAAGAGCCGCTCCTCGACTTGACCCTCACGGGCGACGACGAGCTTGAAGCGCCGCAGCGTGATCGTCGCGGGACGCCCGTCGATGTAGGTGATCTTGGTCGCGGAAGCGGGAATCGCGTCGGCGTCAGACATCCGCGCGCACACTTACCGCGGGCCGAATATGGGGTCAACGGTCCCCACGTGATCCCCCTCCGAACGGTGTACTGCGAGTCCTGTCTTGTTGCCGCCCCGAAAAGATCGTGACAGCCTCGGCGAAAGCGGGGCTTCCATGGACGGCCAGGCGCTCTTCGACAAGGTCGTAGCCCTCTCGGGCGTGAGCGCGGTGCTCGCCCCGGGCCTCGTGAAGCGCGCTCTCCTGGACGGGAAGGTCCACATCGAGAGCGCGACGCCCGCCGACTATCGCGCTGCGCTGCCGCGCATCCTGGCGCGGATGCGCGCGTACATGCCGGAAGAGGAAGCGCAGCGACGCGCGCGGCGCATCAGCGCGATGCTCGCGCACCTCGAGTCGGGGCGCACGCTGGTCGAGGGCGAGGACGAGAGCGACTGGTCGTTGATCGGTCGCGTGAACGACGCGCTGCGCGCCGGTGGAGGGACGCCGGCGGAGGGTGTTCGTCGCAGCTCGACGCAGAGCGGTGAGCGCTCGCTGGACGATCTCGACGACGACATCACGGTGCTGGGCCGCCGCTACACCGCGCACGAGCGCGAGCTGCTGCGCAAAGCGGGCGCGCCGGTGAAGGAGCCCACGCAGCCCTTCTCGATCCCCCCGCGCACCGGCTCCGACGACGACGAGCGCTGATCGCGCTCAGGACGCTCGCCCGCCGGTCCGTACGCGCTTCGCGCGCTCCCGTCCGGGGCGGGACGAGCACTCAGTGCGCGGCGCCATCGCCCGTGCCGCCGCGGAACACGAAGTACGCAGCGCCGCAGAGGCAGAGCGTCGCCCAGACGAGATCCATCGAGAACGGGCGCCGCATGTAGAGCACGGCGAACACCATGAACACGATCATGGTGATCACCTCCTGCATCACCTTGAGCTGACCCAGGTTGAACGTGCCGAACCCGGCGCGGTTCGCGGGGACCTGGAGGCAGTACTCGAAGAAGGCGATGCCCCAGCTCACCGCGATGGCGATCCAGAGCGGGCGATCACGCAGCGTCTTCAGGTGCCCGTACCACGCGAACGTCATGAAGACGTTCGAGAGGACGAGCAGCCCGATGGTCCTCAGCCACACCGACGACATGGAGCGATCACGGCGTGCGCTCGCCCTCGGGCGGCGCTTCGGCGGGGCTCTCGTCGGTGGCGCCCATCTCGGCGCCCTCGTCGACCTCCGCGCCCTCGTCGACCTCGGCGTGCTCGTCCTCGCCCGCGAGGGTCTCCGGCGGATCCATGCGGATCGGGCGCATGCGCTCGTACTCGACGGTCACGCCCGCCTGGGTGCGCAGGCGCTCCACGAGCTCGTCGATCGCGGCCTGACGGCGCTCGCGCCAGAGGCGCAGGCGGATCGACGGCGAGGCCTCCTCGAGGCTGCGGTGCTCGGCGGGACGACGCCCGGTGAGCTTCACGACGCTCCACTGACCGCCGACCTCGACCGGCTGCGACACGTCGCCGACCTCGGTGAGCCCGAACGCGGCGCGCACGAGCGCAGCGTCGACCTCGGGGTCGGTGCTGTTCGGGGCGCGGCCCTGGTCGTCGAAGTAGCGGAGGTCGCCACCGCGGGCGCGGCTCTCGGCGTCGAGGCTGCGCTCCTGCGCGATCGAGCGGAACGTGCGCGCGTCGGCCTCGCGGAGCTGCGGCAGGACGCCGTCCGCGTCGGCGCGCGTCGCGAGCAGGATGTGGCTCGCGCGCCGGAGCTCGGGGCGGCTGAACTCCTCGGGGTGCGCGTCGTAGAACGCGCGCACGTCCTCGGCGGAGATCGACTCCGGCGTGATGCGCTCGTCGAAGCGCTCGCGCACGAACTGCTGCACCGCGGCCTGCGACGTGGCCTCGCGCACCTCGGGATCGTCGCCGAAGCCCTGACGCGCGGCCTCGCGCGCGAGCAGCTCGAAGCGCACCATGTTCTGCACGAGGTCGCGCAGCTGCGCGGGATCGCGATAACGCGCGCGCATGAAGGGCGACTGCCGCGCGACCTGATCCTCGATCTCGCCGACGGTGATGCGCACGTCGCCGACACGGGCGATGACCTGCGCGCGACGCGCCTCGTCCTCGGGGGTGCGCGTCGCGGGCGGCGTCGGTGCCGGCGGCGTGGGCTGCGTGGGGTCGACCTGCTGGGCCGTCGCCTTGGAGAGGTCGGTGCCCGCATAGGCGAGGGCGGCGCCCGCGAGCACGGCGGCGATCAGGAGCGTGGCGATCCGGCGCATCGGCGGGCCTTCATTCCATGCACGAAAACGAGGGTCAAGCGTGCTCAGGACAGCTGGAGTGCTCGCTGGTGGAGGGCCCGCACGGGAGCGTGCGGCGCACGCGGACGGGAGGGCTCTGCGCCAGCGAGCCGATTTTGGACACTCTCTTCAGAACCCGTAGCCGACCGAGCCGCCGAACGAGAAGCCGTAGCCGTTGAACGCGGTGTCGACGCGGATCTGGATCTGGCGGATCGGCTTGAAGCGGAACGAGACGCGCGGGAGGTCGATCGTCGCGAAGATCGGCGGGACGCCGCCCTCGCCGAAGTAGAACGGGTTCGCGCCCGTGATGTGCTGGTAGGTGCCGCCGCGCTGGCGCGTGTCGTCGAGACGGCCGTTCGAGCCGGGCATCTCGACCGGGGTCTCGCAGCGATCGCCGGTCGACGCGTCGGGGCCGGGGCAGGGCATCCAGTTGCTGCCGCTGCCGACCGCGTCGATCGCCTCGGTGCGGTAGAGGTCACCGATCACGCCGCCGACGCCGAGGCCGAGGCCGATCTCGATCGCGAACCAGTCGGCGATCGGGATCGACCACGAGAAGCCGAACCAGCCGTAGATGACGCCGAGGTTGCTCTCGATGTACTCGGTCTCGCCGACGGGCTCGTTCTCGCCGCGGAGGAACCCGTTCCAGCCCATCCCCTGGTAGAAGACCTCGAGCTGGATGTTGAAGCCGTTGCGGCGGTAGTTGAAGTACGCGCCGAACGCGCCGTTCACCGGGACGTCGAAGCCGTTGGGGAACGCGACGCCGCCGACCTCGAACGGGTAGCTCGGGATGACGAGCGCACGCGCGAGCGCGCCGACGAAGAAGTAGTCGCGGTTCTCGACTTCGTGGGGATCGATGCCGTCGTCGCCGCGCTCGACCGTGGTCTGCTCCTCGAGCAGCGCCTGCTCGTCGGACATCTGGGTCTCGGACGGCGTGCCCGTGTCGTCGGTCGCCGTCGCGCCCTCGGCCGCGGTCGTCGTGCCGGTGGTCTGCGCGGACGCGCGTGGAGCTGCGAGCGAGAGGACGAGCGCGGTCAGGAGCGAAAGCGAGGCGATGCGAGTCATGGACGGGCATCCTAAGCGGGGACGCGGATCCCGTGGAAGAGGCGGCGCGAACGGCGTGTGCGCGCGCTCAAGCGGAGATCAGACGTTGGGGATGCGGACTTGCGATGCGAACGCAGCGCCGAGCGTCGTGACCGTCACGCACGCGAACATCGCCGCGAGCGCGAGCCAGAGCAGGAACGCGAGCGCACCGCGTCGTGCGTCGATGCCCTGCATGCGCGAGACCGCGACGATCTGGATCCACGTCGACCAGACGCCGAACGCGAAGCCGATCGCACCGCCGAACGCGCCGACGAAGGTGAGCGGCGAGACGATCGGGACGAGCGCCGCGGTGGCGCTCGCGTAGCAGAGCGCGCGCACGATCACGTGGTAGGGGCGCTGCAGCCCCCCGACGGCGCGCAGGGCGATCCACCAGAACGACGCCGCGACGAACGTGCTCACGAAGAACACGAGCGGGGCGACCGCGAGCTGCGCGAGGAACGCCTCGTCCGATGCGGCCCAGAGGAACTGGCGCATCACCGGATCGGCGCGCAGCTCGGCGCGCGTCTGCTCGGCGAACACGAGGTTCCAGCCGGTGCTCGAGGCGGCCCCGACGAGGTGCAGCAGGAGCCCGAGCGCGACGGTGGGCGCGAGCGCGCGCTCGCGCGTGGGCTGCGAGAAGAACGCGTGCGGCTGGGTGATCACGCCGACGACGGTGCGCACCAGGGCGCGCACGATGCCGAGCTCTCGGCGCTGCTCCCACGGGATGTGGCCGGCGCGCGACGACTCGCACGATGCGCACAGGACCTCGCCGTTCGCGAGCACCTGCGTGCAGGCGACGCACGCGGCGCGCTGGCAGCGCGTGCAGGTCGCGTGGCCCGGACGATCGGGGTGCGTCGCGCAGCTCGCGGGATCGGGAGACGTCGAGGCGTCGAGCGGCGTGGGCGGGATCACGCGGGCGATCCTGACGCCGTACGGCGGGTGTGCGCCAGCACGGCCTCGGCGAGCGCCGCGGCGCCGCGCCAGTGCATGTTGTGCCCGACGCCCGCGAGCTCGACCTCGTGGGCGTGCGGGATCGCGGCGACGCGCTCGGCGTGATCGGCGGTGCGGAAGCCGAGCTCGGTGCTCACGACCAGCACCGGGGCGTCGATGCGCGCGAGGAGCGCGCGGAAGCTCTCGGGGCGGAACACGCGAGGCGAGCTCGTCCGGTGCATCGGGTCGAAGCGCCACGCGAGCCCGCCTTCGACCACGCGCGTGCCCTTCTCGGCGAGGAAGCGCGCGTGCGCGGGATCGAGATCGGCGTTCTGGGTGAGCAGGCGCTTGGCCGCCTCGTCGAGATCGCGCATCGGGCGGGGCGTCGCGGCGCGCACCCGCGCGACCGAGGAGAGCCAGCCCGCGATGCGATCCGGCGCCGCCTCGAGCGCGATCGCGGGCGGACCGAGGCCCTCGCAGAGCGTGAGCGTGAGCAGGCCCGCGGGGCGGGTGCCCGCGTACATCGCGCTCGCGGTGCCGCCCATCGAGTGCCCGAGCCAGTGGTGCGGCGCGCCCTTCGTGAGGTGCGGCGCGAGCTCGACGAGATCGAGCAGGTAGTCTTCGAAGTGATAGTAGCCGCCGCGCCCGATCCACTCGGTGTCGCCGTGGCCGCGCCAGTCGAACGCGAGCACGCGATGTCCCGCGCGCGCGAGGTGCTGCGCGACGAAGTGGAAGCTCCATGCGTGATCGAGGAAGCCGTGCGCGCACACGATCGGCGCGCCGCGCTCGTCGGGCGCGTCCCACTCCAGCACGCGGTGCGAGAGGCCGTTCGCGACGAAGCGCGACTCGCGCGGAACGATCTCGCTCACGCCGTGCCTCGCGCGAAGCGACGCGGATCGAGCGCGGCCGCGTCGGGGATCGAGGTCGCACCCTCGGCGATCATCTCGGCGATCAGCACGGCGGTGAGCGGCGCGAGCAGGATGCCGTTGCGGTGGTGGCCGGTCGCGAGCCAGAGGCCCTCGGGGCCGGCGGGGCCGACCAGCGGGAGCTCGTCGGGGCTCGCGGGGCGGAAGTTCACCGCGCTGCTCACGAGGGGTGCGTCGGCGAGCGCGGGGAAGACGCGGGTGGCGCGCGCGATCACGGTCGCGACGCCGCCGAGCGTGACCTCTTTCGCGAAGCCCGCGTCCTCCATCGTCGCGCCGCACACGACGCGACCATCGGGGCGCGGCACGACGTAGCCGCCCGCGCCGAACACGATGCGCGATGCGATGCACGGGCGGCGCTCGGTGTGGACGAGCTGCCCGCGGATGGGGCGCACCACCTGCGCGGGCGCGGGCAGGCCGGGGACGAGCGCGGTCCAGCTCCCCGCCGCGACGACGACGTGCCCCGCGTCGATGGTGCCGTCGTCGACCAGCACTCCGGTGATGCGTGCGCCCTCGGTGCGAACGCCACGCACCGTGGCGCCCGAGCGGAATCGAGCGCCGGCGCGCTCGGCCGCGATCGCGAGCGCGCGCAGCAGCACCGGCGGCTCGACCTGGGCCTCCTCGGGGAGATCGATGGCGCCGCGCACCGCCGGGCCGAGCTCGGGCTCGCGCCGCCGCGCCTCGTCGGCGTCGAGGTGCTCGGCCGCCGCTCCGCCGTCGCGCAGCGAGCGTGCGCGCGACTCCAGGCGGTCTTCGTCGTCGGTGGCGACGATCATCGCGCCGCAGCGACGGAACCCCACGTCGACGCCGGCGCGCTCGCGCAGCTCTTCGGCCAGGCGCTCGTGGAGCTCGCGGCTGCGCACGCCGCAGCGGGTCGCGACGCCGGGCTCGCCGTGCTCGATGCGCGGCGCGAGGATGCCCGCAGCGACGCTCGACGCCTCGGCGCCCGGCACGCTGCGCTCCAGCACGACCGGGCGCAGGCCGCGCGTCGCGAGCCGCAGCGCGATCGCGCAGCCCATCACGCCTCCACCGATCACGACGACGTCGGGCGACGACACGCGCGAGAAATGCGGCAGCGACCCCAGGGAGTCAATGCGTGCGGTCCACGCGGAATCGTCGGCGCCGACGTTGACGCACCGAGGGGCCCGTGTTGCGATCGGCACAGCGAGCACCGGGGGGTCGGCGTGCTCGCACCCGTCGTCGCTTCTGCCGGAGCATCCGACATGACGAAGCGTGCTCGTCTCGCTTTCCTCGCGTTCTCGTTCTCCGTCGCGCTCGCGCCTTCGTCGGTGCGCGCCCAGGTCGCTCCACGCATCGCGATCGCGTTCGACACGTCGGGCTCGATGGCGCTCGACCTCGACGGCACGCCGACCTTCGGCGACGGCGTGATGACGGGCTGCACGCGGCGCACGTCGGGCAGCTACGAGTACTGGTGCGGCGACAACTGCACCGCGGGCATCGACACGAATTGCGACGGCCTCGAGAACGACAGCCGCATGTACGTCGCGAAGGAGGCGCTGCGGAACATCCTCTTCGCGTACGGCGACGTCGACTGGGCGCTCGCGCGCTTCCCGCAGACGCAGCAGGCCGACGTCAGCTGCGCGACGATCAACGACCTCGAGTGCAACAACCCGATCTCGCTCACGTCGTACGGCAACCCGCAGTGCAACACGGGCAACGCGATCCCGAGCGGCTCGTGCCCGTACGACTGGGAGGCGCAGTGGCCGGTCGCGTGTCGTCCCGACACCGGATCGTTCCCGGACTTCGAGACGTGGCGCACGGGCGATCCCGAGGTCTGCGTGAGCTACGCGGGCGGATGCACCGCGGGCACGCGCACGGGTGACTGGCTCGTCGACTTCCCGGGCGTCGGCGCGTTCGCGAACCTCAGCAACCAGTACGCGCTGCTGAGCTGGCTCGACGGACAGGAGACGAGCTTCCGCACGTCGACGACCACCGGCAACTTCTGTCAGGCCGCGACCGGCGGCGACTGCGAGCTGCGCCCGAGCGGTCCGACGCCGCTCGGCGGATTGCTGAGCACGGTGAGCAGCCAGATCACGCCGCTGCGCAGCAGCGATCCCATCGCGAGCTGCCGGCCGTACTCGGTGATCCTGATCACCGACGGCGCGCAGTCGTCGCAGTGCTCGCCGAACAACCCGGCGACCGTCGCCGCGACGATGCGCAGCAACGGCATCCTGACGTACGTCGTCGGGCTCGCGATCGACTCGGGCTCGCGCGCGTCGCTGAACGCGATCGCGACGTCGGGCGGGACCGACGCGGGCTCGGCCGGCGGCGACACCGCGTACTTCGCGGACGACCCGTACACGCTCAGCGCGGGCCTCGCGGAGATCGTGCAGCGCAGCTTGCGCTTCGAGACCTGCAACGGCGCGGACGACGACTGCGACACGCGGATCGACGAGGGCGTCACGAACGCCTGCGGTGGCTGCGGCGCGGTGCCCGCCGAGGCCTGCAACACGCGCGACGACGACTGCGACGGACGCACCGACGAGGGCGTGTCGAACGCGTGCGGGCGCTGCGGCGCGGTGCCGAGCGAGACGTGCAACCGCAGCGACGACGACTGCGACGGCGCGATCGACGAGGGCGTGTGCGGCGGGTGCACGCCGACCACGGAGATCTGCGACAACCTCGACAACGACTGCGACACGCGGATCGACGAGTCGCTCACCCGCAGCTGCGGCGTGATGGTCGGTCGCTGCACCACGGGCACGCAGACCTGCACCGCAGGCGCGTGGGGCACGTGCAGCGGCATCGGGCCGACGACCGAGAGCTGCAACGACGTCGACGACGACTGCGACGGGATCGTCGACGGCATGAGCGAGGCGTGCGGCTCGAGCGTCGGCGCGTGTCGGCCGGGCACGCGCGTGTGCACCGCGGGCAGCTTCGGGACGTGCACCGGCGGCGTGGGACCGACGAGCGAGCTCTGCAACGGCGCGGACGACGACTGCGACACGCGCACCGACGAGAGCCCGAGCGGCGTCGGCGGGACGTGCGGCTCGTCGATCGGCGAGTGCGATCCCGGCACCGTGCAGTGCACGGCGGGCGCGCTCACCTGCGTCGGCGGCACGAGCCCGGGCGCCGAGTCCTGCAACGGGCGCGACGACGACTGCGACGGTCGCACCGACGAGGGCCTGCCCACGATGGGCCCGTGCGGCTCGAGCACCGGCGAGTGCCGGCCCGGCGTGCGCACCTGCGTCGCGGGCACGTACCAGTGCGTCGGGGCGCGCGGACCGACCGCGGAGCTCTGCAACGCGCGCGACGACGACTGCGACACCCGCACCGACGAGGGCAACCCCGGCGGCGGGCTCGCGTGCGGCACCGCGACGGGCGAGTGCGAGGTCGGCACCAGCGCATGCACCGGCGGGACGCTCACGTGCAGCGGTGGTCGCGGGCCGACGACCGAAGCGTGCAACACGCGCGACGACGACTGCGACGGGCTGGTCGACGAGGGCAATCCCGGCGGCGGCGCGGCGTGCGGCGCGACCGACGAGGGCCTCTGCGAGCGCGGCGCGCTCGCGTGCATGGGCGGCGCGCTGGTGTGCATCGGTGAGGTCGGGCCGAGCCCCGAGCTCTGCGACGGGCTCGACAACGACTGCGACGGGATGGTCGACGACGGCAACCCCGAGGGCGGCGCGCCGTGCGGCGACGACACCGGCGAGTGCGCGCCGGGCACCACGCTGTGCGTCGGCGGAACGCTCACCTGCACCGGCGGTCGCGGCCCGGTCGCCGAGACGTGCAATGCGCTCGACGACGACTGCGACACGCTCGTGGACGAGGGCACGGGGCTCGGCGAGGCGTGCGGGACCGACGTCGGCGAGTGCGTGCCCGGCTTCAACGCGTGCGAGGACGGCGCGGTGGTCTGTCGCGGCGGCATCGGGCCGAGCGAGGAGACGTGCAACGCGCTCGACGACGACTGCGACGGCGGGATCGACGAGGGGCTCGACTCGAGCGGGCCCTGCGGCGTCGACGAGGGCCTGTGCATGGCGGGCATGCTCGTGTGCTCGGGCGGGGTCGAGATCTGCGACGGCTCGACCGGACCGACGCCCGAGGGCTGCGACTGCGAGGACAACGACTGCGACGGCGAGACCGACGAGGCGCCGCCCGAGGGCTCGCTCTGCCCCGCGGGCTCGGCGTGCGTGGAGTGCCAGTGCGCGCTGCCGTGCGTGACGACCGAGTTCGGCAACACGTGCCCGACCGGCCGCACGCCGTTCGTCGCGGACGGCGTCTGTCACTGCGTCGCGCCGCGCTGCGAGCCCGCGACGTGCGCGGGCGAGACGATCACGCGCAGCGGCGCGACGCTCTGCGCGCCCGAGGCCGAAGGCGGCCCGCCCTGCGTGTGCCGCAACAACACGTGCACGTTCGCGTGCGACGGCGTGCTCTGCGAGGGCGGCACGACGTGCGAGCCGCGCACCGGACGCTGCGTCGAGGACAGCTGTCGCGTGAGCGGGTGCGAGCCCGGGACGATCTGCGACGTCACGATCGGCGACTGCGTCCCCGATCCCTGCGAGGGCGTGACGTGCGACGCGGGCGAAGCGTGCCGCGCGGGCACGTGCGAGCCGAGCTGCGCGACGGTGACGTGCGACGAGGACGAGCGCTGCGCGAGCGGCGTGTGCGTCGCCGATCCCTGCGTCGAGACGAGCTGCGGCGACGGAGAGGTCTGCGACCCGAGCGACGGCAGCTGCGTCACCGACGCGTGCGAGGGCGTGACCTGCCCGTCGATGACCGAGTGCGACCCGCTGACCGGCGACTGCGAGGCCGACCCGTGCATCGGGCTGCACTGCCCCGAGGGCGAGACGTGCGAGGCGGGCGAGTGCGTGCGCGAGGTGGAGCGCCCGGATGCGGGCGTCGACGCCGGTGTGGACGCGGGCATCGACGCGGGCCCGGGCGACGAGGACGACGAGACGCGCGTGCTCGCGGCGGGCGGCGGCGGCTGCATCTGCGGGGTCGGCGCGGGCGCGGATCGCAGCGATCCGAGCGGCGGCGCGATCGCGCTGCTCGCGCTGCTCGGGCTCGTGATCGCGATGCGTCGTCGCGGCGTGCAGGGGAGGGCGCGCGCGTGGCGCCCTTTCGCGCTCGCGATCGTCGCGCTCGCAGCGACGACGGGCTGTGACGTCGAGCCCTACTGCCTGACCTGCGACGACGAGGCGGGCGACGCGGGGCCCCTCGGCGGCGATGCCGGGCGCGACGCGGGTGGCACCGATGGCGGGCCGCGCGACGCCGGGCCGCCCGACGCGCCCGTCGACGCGGGGTGCACGCCGGGCGCGCCCGAGCTCTGCAACGGGCACGACGACGACTGCGACGAGACCGTCGACGAGGGCTTCGACACCCAGAGCGACGAGATGAACTGCGGCGCGTGCGGCGCGATCTGCGCGCCGCCGGGCGCGTTCGGCGCGTGCGTCGAGGGCGAGTGCACGATCGAGCGCTGCGACGTCTTTCGTTACGATCGCGATCCCGCGATCCCCGGGTGCGAGACGCGGTGCATGCCCAGCGCGACCGACGACTCGCGCTGTGATCGACAGGACAACGACTGCGACTTCGTCGTCGACGAGAACGTCGATCTGCAGAACGACGGATCGAACTGCGGCGTCTGCGGCCGCACCTGTCGCTTCGTGCGCGCGTCGGCGACCTGCATGGCGGGCACGTGCACGATCGGCCAGTGCGAGCCGGGCTTCGTGAACCTCGATCGCAACCCGGCGAACGGCTGCGAGTACGCGTGCGTGCCGGCGACGCCTGCCGTCGAGGCGTGCAACGCGCGCGACGACGACTGCGACGGGACGATCGACGAGGGCGATCCCGGCGGCGGTGGATCGTGCGGCACCGACGCCGGCGAGTGCGCGTTCGGCACCCTGCACTGCATGGCGGGCCGCGTGACGTGCACCGGCGGCGTGTCTCCCGCGCTCGAGGCGTGCGACGGACAGGACGACGACTGCGACGGCAGGGTCGACGAGAACAACCCCGAGGGCGGTCGTCTCTGCGGCAGCTCGGTCGGCGTGTGCGTCGCGGGCCGGCAGCAGTGCGTGTCGGGCGCGCTGCAGTGCGTGGGCGCGAGCAGCGGCGGCGCGGAGCAGTGCAACGGCCTCGACGACGACTGCGACATGGCGATCGACGAGAGCAACCCCGGTGGGGGCGGCGCGTGCGGCACCGCGGTCGGCGAGTGCAGCGCCGGCACGCGGCAGTGCCGAGGCGGCGTGCTGGTCTGCGAGGGCGGTATCGGCGCGGCGACCGAGACGTGCAACGGTCGCGACGACGACTGCGACTCGCGCACCGACGAGGGCAATCCCGGCGGCGGCGGCACGTGCGGCAGCGACGTCGGCGCGTGCAATCCCGGCACGCTCACGTGCACCGGCGGCACCCTGACGTGCACCGGCGCGACGGGCGCGATCGCGGAGGCGTGCAACGGCCTCGACGACGACTGCGACGGCGCGATCGACAACGGCAATCCGGGCGGCGGTGCCGCGTGCGGCACGTCCACCGGCGAGTGCAACGCGGGCTCGCTCACGTGCTCGGGCGGCGCGCTCGTGTGCACCGGCGCGACGGGCCCGACCCTCGAGACGTGCAACACGCGCGACGACGACTGCGACGCGACGACCGACGAGGGCTTCGCGCTCGCGACCGACGTGCGCAACTGCGGGATGTGCGGGCGCATCTGCACGTTCCCCAACGCGATCCCGCGGTGCGCGAGCGGGACGTGCGGGATCCTCGCGTGCCAGGCGGGCTTCGTGGACGCGAACGGCACGCTGAGCGACGGATGCGAATTCGCGTGCACGCCCTCGGGCGCCGAGATCTGCAACGGGCGCGACGACGACTGCGATCGACGCACCGACGAGGGCGTCACCGCGCCCGCCAACTTCTGCAATCCGAACGGCGTGTGCGCGGGGACCAGCGCGACGTGCAGCGGCGCGACCGGCTGGACCTGCGCGTACCCCGCGACGCACGAGACCACCGAGACGCGCTGCGACCGTCTCGACAACGACTGCGACGGGCAGGTCGACGAGCCCTTCCCGGGCATCGGGACGAGCTGCGGCAACGGCGTCGGCGAGTGTCGTCGCACCGGCATGATCGCGTGCAACGCGGCGGGCACCGGCACGCTCTGCACCGCCGCTGCGGCGGGCTCGCCCACCAGCGAGGCGTGCAACGATCGCGACGACGACTGCGACGGACGCACCGACGAGCAGATCGCGGCATCGCAGATCCCGACCGTCGACGTCCCGCGCTCGACCGGGAGCGGCACGGTGCGCGTGATGGCCTACGAGGCGTCGCGCGCGGATGCGACCGCGACCTCGCAGGGACAGGCGTCGCGCGTCGCGTGCTCGAGGCCCGGCGTGCTGCCGTGGACGACGGTCACGTGGGCCGAGGCGAACGCCGCGTGCTGCGCGCTCAACGCGAGCGGCACCTGCGCCGCGGGCGGCACGGGATGGCGCCTCTGCGACGCCGAGGACTGGGAGAACGCGTGCGAGGGCCCGGCGGGCAACTGCACGTGGGGCTACGCGAGCGCGTGCACGACGTCGTCGCGCCTGACGTGCAACGGCGAGGAGCACGACAGCGCGTCGGGCACGGCGGGCGATCAGGACGCGCTCTTCACGACCGCGAGCAGCACGTTCCCGATGTGTTACGCGAGCTGGGGCGCGGCGACGACGGCGCGCATCTACGATCTCTCGGGCAACGTGAAGGAGTGGACGTACACCGAGGTCTCGTCCGGCGTGCACCAGATCCGCGGCGGCGCGTACTCGAACGTCGAGGGCGGCAGGACGTGCCAGTTCGACTTCTCGGTCGGCGGCGCGACGTTCTCGTTCCCGAACACCGGATTCCGCTGCTGCATGTACTGAGTGGCCCGCTGAAGAGAACAGGAACACAGGAGCGTAGGAGACGCGAGCTCGATCCGAGTCTCCTCCTGCTCTCCTGATGGGTCGCGGATCTCCAACCCTCGACTACGAGGGTGCCAGTCAGTGCTGGATTCCCGATTGGCGTGCTCATGTCGCCGGTCGTGAGGTCTGCGATGCACGGCACGCGATTGCGAGGCCGCGCGGCGGTGATCGCAGTGGCGACGTGCCTCGCTGCTGCATCGAGCCCGTCGCGCGGTGAGGCCCAGCTCGAGCGCGCGACGGTGCTGCGCGCGCTCGATGCATTCGACTCCTACGACCTGCGCGGCGCGTCCGCGACGTTCGACGCGATCGAGCTGCTCACGCCGACGAACCCCGACGTGAGCGGGATCGGCGGCGAGCCGCGCCTGGCGCGTGCTCGCGCGGCGACCGACATCTGGCTCGTCTCGTATCTCGATCCGCGCCAGCACCGGCTCGAGGCGCGCCTCGCGCAGGCGATGGGCGTTCCGAGCTTCTCGATCGAGCCGACGCTGCGCGACGAGCTGGACCGGCTCGGTCGTGGCGAGCTCGGAGAGGCCGCGCGCGACGTGCGACAAGGGCTCGCGCTGCGCGACGCGATCGAAGCGGGCGAGCCGGTCTCGTTCGCGGGCACCACCGGCGTGCGCCGCGACGCGCTGCTCGTGCACGTGGTCGGGACGGCGATCCAGGACGGCGACGACTCCGAGCTGGTGTCGTGGTTCGAAGATCCGTGCGGAGAGGGCCTGCCCTGCGACCCGCCGCTCTCGAGCTGGGCTCCGCCGAGCCGCATCATCGCCGCGGCCTTGGTCGAAGCGAGCGCGGCCTACGAACGGCTCGATCAGTCGTGGAACGAGGGCGACGCGTTCGCGCGCGCCGTCTGGCCGGCGCTGCAGGACGACGCGCGACGGCTGCAGAACCACGTGCACCATCCGATGCCGATCGTCGCCGAGGGCACGCCGATCTCGCACGCGCCCTACGACGACGGAGATCCGGCGCGCGCCGATCTGATCGTGGGCGTCGGCGAGCGCGGCGTGCGGGTGCTCCGCATCGCGCCGGTCCGTGTGCGTGACGGACGCCTCGAGCCGCTCGGCGAGAGCCCGCCGTCGATCGACGTCGACGTGCCGAGCGCCGCCGACGCCGAGCCGCCCGCGCTCGATGCGCTCGTGGAGCGACTGCGCAACGTCGAGCTCGCGCCCGAGGCGGTCGTCGCGGTCGGTGCGGCGGACGACGTGCCCGCCGAGCGCCTCCAGCGCGTGCTCGCGTCGATGGTCGCGGCCCAGCGCGCGCCGACCACGCTGGTGCGCACCGCGAGCGACGGCAGCCTGCGCGAGGTGCCGATGCGCGTGATCGACGACTACGCTGCGGGCGCGCCCGGTGACGTGTTCGTCGAGCTGCGCCCGACGGGCTATGCGGTCACCGGCACCGACCGCGATCCTGCGGAGATCCCGCGCGTCGCTGCGATGAGCCTCGCGCCGCTCGACGAGGACGCGCTCGAGGCGTTGATCGGCTCGGTGCCCGGACGTCGCGTCGTGGTGCGCGCGGCGGGCGCGCTGCCCGCGCGCGAGCTGATCGACACCGCGTTCCGCGTCGCCGAGGACGGCGATCTGGTGGCGCTGGTCGGGCAGTAGCGCCATCGTCCATCTAACCGCTGGAAATCATTGATGGTGCGTGGGGCTGCCTGCTTCGATCCCCACTTCGATCCCCACTTCCGTCCAAGTGAGAACGGTTCTCACCCGTGCGGCTGGACGGTGGTTCAGGTTCTCAGCGTCCGAACCCAGCTGGGTGTGATGCGGCACTTTCCCTTGGGAAATGCCCCCCAGCTGTATACGGCTAGACGCCAGCGGCCTCGTTGCAGACGACCCTGACCCACGCGGAGAGGGACACGGGCTTCCCGATCTTCGCCCCGTAGTTGGCCGCAGCCTTGTCCCAGTCCACGCGCTCGTCAGTGGGCACACGGAGCGTGTACGGGCCTCCCACTGTCTCGTCGCTCGGAAGGCTCTTGGGCGGCTTCTTGAGGGCGTCGGTGCACACGAGCCTGATCCAGTTGGCCAGTGAGAGCGTGCGCCCGATCTCGGCCCCGTACCGAGCTGCAGCTCGCTCCCACGCAGTGCGCTCGACTTCCGGCACACGGATCGTGAGCGGCGCACCAGCAGGTCCACCTACTGTCGGTCTGCCAGGTCCAGATCTCTTCTCGGTGTCGGGCTTCCTACGAGTAGCCATCGGGTCGGCTCCATAACACGAAGGGGCATGCTCGTCTTACCGAGCTGCCCCCGCGTACAACGAGTTCGTGTAAGGCGAATCAGACAGGCCAACCGAGAGCACGGAAGGCCTCACGGCTGCCCGGCACCAGGTCCAGGACGTCCGAGAGCCCCTTGTCGGTCCAGCCCATCCCGTCGCGCTCGTCGGTCACCATCGCGAACTCCAGGTGGCACGGGTGCGAGCTGGGCAGCTTCGCGTTGCGGTACATCTGACGAACTCGGTGAGCCCAGTCGATGTTACGGCGCGGGGCAGTACGACCCTGCTCGGGACGCACCTCGATCCAGCCTGCACCTGCGCAGGTGAAGCACTTGCCGCCCTCGATGTGCATGAAGCCGATGATGCGGCGCGCACCGTTGCACTTGGGGCAGGTCACTCGCTCGGTGTTCGTCGTGCTCGTCATGACGGTATGATGTGCACGCGGTGAACGCGGTGCAAGACAATTGTGGGCGCACCCCGTAGAAGAGTGCGCCCAGGTGTGTCCGTCAACGCCTCTTGGGCTTGGATTCCTCGACGTCGATCCAGTCACAGGCAGCGTCGAGGGAGGCGTGTGCCTGGTCCTCGGTGCCGCACTTCCAGCCGAGCTGACCGTCTCGCACTACCTCTCGGATGCTCCAGCCTCTGTAGCGGTAGGCGTTCGGTGCGACCTGATCGAGTTGCCTGATGGTCTTCATGGGCTCTCCGTGATCGTTAGAAGCGTAGACGAAGCGGGCTCAGTTGGAGGGCTCCAGGAGAACTGCCAGGGCTTCCCAGCGGTCTCGCAGTTCCTGGGTAGCCGACCAACGGCAGCCATCGAGATAGGCCAGGTGGCGAGCCTTGGACCAGTGCGAGGGCGTCCAAGTGCCGGCGTAGAACCGGCAGTGGTTGATCGCTGCGTCGCGAACCGTGTGAGCGTTCGTGCGGCTCAGGTCGAAGCGCATCGAGAAGCCGTCGTCTCCGAGGCTGATGCACAGGTCGACCTTGTCGTAGGCGCCGCCTTCGGGAGCCGTACGCGACCAGTCTTGCAGCTGGCGAATCGCACCTGCCCAGGTCTCCACGTGCACTGCGTTGCCATCGGTCGGACCTTCCAGGCGAATCATCGTGATCTTCATCGCTGCTGTCTCCTCGTTGGTGGTGGCTATCAGACCAGGGCCAGAAGCACGCGGTAGTGACCACTCTCGATGCTGTTGAGCGGCACCGTGTCTTCCCACGTGCCCAGCTCGGGATGCGTCCAGCGCACGTTCGCGTGGCTGCCGAAACGGGTCGCTTCAACTCCGAGCACGACACCAGTCATCGCGGGCCCGTTGTCTCGGTACTCGATCCGCATGCCCTTCGTGACCTGCATCGCTTCGCCCTCCTGACAGATTGGAAGGTATGTCACTCGAAGATGCGGTGCAAGACAAATTGATCGAGGGGCGACGAACTTAGTGTGCGCGTGTGCGCTTCACCAGGCAGCTTCGTCCTTCGGTCGATCACGCTGGAGAAGCTGACATCCGAGCTACCCGACAGCGTGACGACTAGTTCCGACGACGGAGTCTCCATGAGTCCACTCGGAGTTCGCCCCTGTCAGTCCACCAGGAGCCGTCAGCGCCTGGAGCGCGCGCTACGATTCAGGATGGACGTTAGGGCAGTCGGGCAGATCGTGGATCGTCTCCGTCGTGACCGACTCACGCGCAGCGTTGCGAACGAGGGGCCGTGCGTGACGGAGGTACTCGCTGACGGTGTGCCCTGTCAGGGCTTCTCGTGTCCGTCCACAGCCCGTGAGGTCAGAGATCGATCGCAAGAAGATCGTGTTGTCGACCCGAAGGGGTTGTTACCGGGATCCGAGGCCTTTAGCGTCCCAGTCTTCTGCGGGGGTAGGGCGCGTCAGTCCGAGACCCCGGCGCGAGTTCTCGGGGTTCTGCTACCAGTTCAGGCTGTCGGTACGTCGAGTTCGTAGAGGCGCGCCGCCCGTCACCGTAGGAGCACGAACCGCGTGCGACGTTCTTGACGAACGCGAAGTGCTGATCAGGCCTGCGATCCGTGGGCAACAGGGCTGCGGCTGACGCCGCTTAGCTCAGGGGTAGAGCTATGCGTGGGGGAAGCCGCGCGCGGGCTGATACTCGCCAGGACGAATCGTGTCGCAGGGGATTGACGGACAGGAAGTCGTGGTCAGCGCTGCGCACTCATGACCGACTCGAACACGGCCGAACTCATCCGAGTGGTGAACTCTCCAAACGCCGAGTTCGTGTGTGCCGCATGGTGCGATACGCGCCTGGCCCTTGCGGTTTCGTGGAGCGGTAGTCACGACACCTTGTATGGTTCGCGAAATGACAACGCACATATCGTCATCTCGCGTCATCGTAGCCGATACCTGCCGTCGAGACGCCTCCTGCGACATCCGTGATGCACGTCTAAGTCGCTGAATCCTAAAGTGAATTGGGTCGTGAGAAAAACATACGTTCAGACCCCTTGACCACCCCTCCGGTGCCCGTTTATCCAGGGCCTAATCTCATAACGACGTAATCGGTAGAACGCGGAACTACCCACTCCTCGGCATGCGCTAACCGCGCGTCGTGACGGGAACCGCGGTCTTTTCGAACCCGCCTTCCGTGCGAGCGGAGGCGCGGGACCGGGTTCCTCTGTCCTTTAGCAACGTTGGAGTGATGGGAGATGTCGAGGCGCAGCCGTAAGCGTAAGAAGGGCCAGCAGTCGCAGCCGCCTCCGGCGGCGAACGCGACCGTCACGAAGCCCGTGCAGTCGTCGGAGACTGCGAGCGAGCGCGTCTCGCTGCCCCCGACGCAGTCTCAGCCCGACGACTCGTGGACGCTCGCGCGTCTGCGAAACACGAAGGTCTCGATCGAGCTGCTGCTGTTCGTCGTGGTTCCGCTCATCAGCGCGCTTCTCTACTTCGCGGTTCCGGCTGCGAGGGCGCTGTTCCGCGAACAGCTCCGTCAGGAGCTGCAGCACATCGAGCACGAGCAACAGCGAGCTGATCGGAGCGGTGAGTGATGCGCTGCCGTGTGCGCTTGGTACGGCGCGATGGACCAAGAATCTCGGGACGCGTAACCGCGCGTAACACCGTGCAACGTGCGCGGCGTCTGCTGTTACGCGCTTCGTCAAATCTCCTCGGTTTCTCGTTGGCACTGCCGGTGCACACACGCTCCGACACGGAGGAACGAGAAACTGGGGACAAAGACACGGCGCTAAGACTCGACACAATCAGGCTCCCACACGCACGGGGCGCAGCAACGGGACCTGAGCAAGCTCAGGTTGGCGGGAAGCGCGGCGTGAAGGGGTTCTAGGGCTAGACGCTATTCCTAGTCCGAGTCGCAGTAGCGACAACTCCCTGTATGTCTGCCGGAAGGCTCGTACGACAGTACGATTCGCAGGGACCAGCCAGGCTATCGCACGAACGGGATCACGGAGAGCCACAGCCCGATCAGCAGTAGGAACGCGATCCCTACCGGCGAGATGGGGCGGATTACCCTGCGCGCCCACTGCTCGTGTTGCGCGAGAGTGCTCTCCAGCTCGGTGGGAGGCTCGAGGTCAGCACGAGGGCGAGCAGTGGAGCGGTAGGCACCTGCAGCCCGTCTCAGGGCGTCCAGGGCGCTCCTATAGCGAGTGAGACGTGCTTGACCATGCCCGTGTGCCACCTGGTGCACGAGCGACATCAGGAAGCAGCCCAGGGCGGCCACCACGAGGGCGATCCAGACGTCTCCGTGCGCCACTGCTCGTGCGAGGACACCTCCCAGCGTGAAGGCGCCTACGAGCCCAATCGCGATCCCTACTCGGCGCATGATCACGCTCCCTTCACGAGCTGGAAGACGGTGTTGATGACTGCGAGCTTCTCTTCGTGCGAGGCGTGCGAGTAGATGTGCCCGGTCTCCTCGTCGGCGTGGCCGATGATCGACTGACGCACCAGCTCAGACGCCGTTTGGCGGATCAGGTTGTTCATCGTGTGGCGCAAGCAGTGAAGGGCAGGGCGCGTCCCGAGTTCGATCGGCTTCTTGTCGGGCCCCACTTTCGCCGCGGCACACACGGCCAGCATCGCCTTTCGCACCGAGAAGTTCCGCAGGTACTTCCCGATCTTGCCGTTCTTGGTCTCCTGCCCGAACTGCGGCGACGGGAAGACGATCCCCGAGTCGAACCCCTTGATCTGCTTCGCCAGTAGCCACTGGCGGTAGTTCTTGAGCACCTCCACGACGTCAGCCTGGAGAGGTACGTCGCGCACGGAGGCCACGGCCTTCGGGTGTCCTAGATGTCCTCGCCACTGCGCTCGACGTACTCGGCATACGCCCTTGTCGAGATCGATGTCGCGCCACTCCAGGGCACTCGCTTCGCCGTAGCGCATCCCGGTCGCGGCCATGAGGAACAGCAGCGCCCACATGCGCGGCCAGCCCTTGTGCTTCCGAGCCGTTGGACCGGCGAGCAGCCAGGCGCGGTACTCGTCCACCGACAGCCCTCGGCCCGTCTCGCTGATCTCGTCCGACTCGGGGTCGAAGGGCCTTGCGAGCACCTTGACGCCCTTGGTCACGTGCTCGTTCTCCGTCGCTTTTGCGAAATATCGCAGAATCCGCAGGCGCTGGTTGATCGTCGTGATGCCGGCACCACCCTCCTGCCATCCGATCATCGTCTCCGCGACGTGCTTGGACGGGTGCACCTTCTCGACGAAGTAGTCAGCGATAGGGGTTCCAAGCCACCCCTTGACCGCGAGTCGATAGGTGTTGAAGGCGGAAGGCTTCAGGTGCTTCTTGGTCTCCAGCCATGCGGTCAGGGCTTCACCCAGGCGCTGCTTGGGCTGTTCGACCTCTTCGCGCGCGCTGAGCCATTTCTCGCGCAGCTGTTCGCGGATCAAGGCTGCCTCTTGACCGCTCTTCGCTTCGATCCGGCGATCGATCTCGTGTCGGTAGCCGGTCAGCGGATCGGTCACCACGGCGCGCACGCGGTATAGGCCGATCCCCGGCTTGCCCTGAACGGGTCCCAGGTACTCGATCCCCCTGACTGACTGAAGCTTCTTCTTGGCCATTTGCTCGCCTTTCGATCAGTGCCGCGACGTCGTTGGGATCGAAGAGCGAGCAGCGCCTTGACCCCCTGCCCACCACTCGGAGTTCGCCGCGCATCACCAGCGTGCGGACCCCTTCAGGGCTCATGCGCAAGATCCCTGCGACCTGCTGAGCGTCGAGCAGGTCCAGCAAGCTATACAATTGTCGCCTATCTAATTCAAGCAAGACGAATTCACCTGGCAGATCGCAGGCCGAAGGAAGCTCCAGCCTGCCTGTCGATCACCTGCTGAACCGTCAGCAGTATTGGTTGCGTGCACGCTGGGTCACGATAGCCCGGCGTACGGGGTCGTTGGCCATCCTCCCGAGCGCTTCGATCGCGAGATCGATAGCATCGAGTCTGAGGGATGACGGGATGTCTCCATCGGGAATCTCGCGCGGCGGTTGGCTGGGATCGTGCGGCTCGATCGGAGTCGCGATCTTCTCGCACTGCGCCCGCAGCTCCCACAATGCCCGAGGCGCAACGTGGAATCGGTAGGGACCGCTACTCACGATGTACCAGCGTTCTACCAGTGCGGAAGCGGCGACATGGGCGCCACACGCGCGACATAGATCATCATATCGGCTGTTCCACTGCTGACCGCAGGCGCAGGAGCGTTCATACCCTGCAGCGGTCCAGTCATATGAGTAGACCTGGCTTCCGCCGCTGACGACGATCCCGAGCAGTAGCCGATCCTTCCGTTCGTAAATCTCGAAGTTGTTGAAGCGCTGGTGCTTCGCTGCACGGTTCAGCGAATGCAGCGCGCGGAGACCAGCTGCGATGGGATCTGCGGCCATGTGGTGCTGAAACTCGGCCACCTTCTGCGCCAGTTCCAGGCGTGCAACCTGGTTGCGTCGACGCGTGGCCCAACCACGTCGTGCTGCATCAGCTCTGTCTACGGTCTCCACGAGATCTCCTGCGCGCCAGCGCCCAAGCCTTGCCCTACCGGACCACTACCCACCCAGCCTAACCATGCCTCAACCCGCCGAGTGCAGATGTTGATAGCTATGGATCGATTCCAGCGAACAGCAATGGTGAAAATGTGAGAAGCGATATGACACAAACTTAGTCGCTAGAGTTTGTGCGCTAAGTTCGATTGCCAGCGATGGTGCTGCCCCATCTCTCCCATCGTATGATCGACGGGTGCGCGCTCGCGCTGCCAGCGAGTGCCTAAAGACTGTGGCTAGAGTTTGTCCCTAGTCTTTAGGCACTGAGTTCAGCGCCGAACGTAACGACGTACATCGACTGGTAGCGCCGCGCGTTGAAGACGACACGAGCGTATTGACCGCGCTGCGGGTGATCGCGGAAGTGCGCGCCCTCGTCTGCTAGGGTGCGCTCAGCGACCAACCGCATGCTTCGCATTGTCGTCATCTACAACGGTCTGGATGTCGGACTTCTGCTCGTCGCGGAAGAACCACTGTTCGGTTCTGTCAGGCCACACATGGAGAGCAAAGGGATAATCTTCTGTGTTCTTGTTGTCTGTCATTTCTTATGTCTCAGTCTGCGAACGCGTTGACGATACGCGCGATCTGCCACTTGCTATGGTCAGCATCAGGATTCTCCGCCATCATGTGGACAAGCGTTCGTCTGAGCTTGTCCAGCTGCTTGGGGTCACGCTTACAGATCTCGATGGGCTGTTGGTCTGCGAGCGCTACTAGCTCGGTGGTAGGGAAGGTCCCTGTCTTGAGCGTATTGCGTCGGTCGCTCATGGTGTGCTTCCTATTCAGGCTGTGAGCTTGCTGCAGATCGAGGCGACGATCTGCGCGTTCTCCGTGGCGTTTCCCACGGAATCGCTTTGGGCAATCGTTGAGTTGCCGCTCTTCTCTGCGAGGCGAAGGATCGCCTTCTGGAATAGGGGCCCAGGGTTCTGACCCTTCGCAGCGAGCATGACGCGCGACCAGATGTCCACAAGCTGGTCGTGCAGCTCGTCACCTACTTCCGGGTTCTTCGCCAGGAAGAAGCCGTAACCGAGTAGGACGCCTGCAGGCGTGCCGTGGCTCGTCTTCGTCTTTGTCGACGAGTTCAGCTTCGCCATACGCCGACCGACGCTCACGGGGATCAGCTGCTTGATCGCATCGACAACTTCCTGAGGTGTGCGGGGGTCATTGGCTGGATAGACGTATGAGGGCGCGTCGTCGTCCAGACACAAGGTCAACGACCGAAGCGGCGCCGCTGTGTGTTCGGGCGAACCGATCTCAGGGATCTGAGCCTGGAGCAGTTCCTTGACTTGTGCGCTCCAAGGCTTCTTCGGTGCCTTTGAAGGTGAGAGCAGCTCGGTGATCTGCTTCTCGACGATACGGACCTGGTCCAAGAGGTCGACCCTTTTAGCCTGCAGTGCGCATAGTTCTGATGTGATGTCCATGTGATGTTTCTCCAGTCGCGCGATAGTTTGCGCGGCAGAACTATATTAGCAGATTTGATACGCTTGTGCTCGATAAATCTGCTCATTCTGAATTGATTCTCACCACTTTCGCGAACGGCGCTCCTGTCGTTCACGTTCGATCGCCACTGCCAGTTCGGCACGGAGCTTCTCCTGGTCAGGGAGGTTCCACTCGCTCGACTCAACCTGAACAGTGGAAGCTGTTGCTTCTGGTGTGCGCTTACGCGGTCTGCCTGGACGCTTGCTCCCGAAAGTCAGGTTCACCCCACGCGCCTGGGAGACATCGTACAAGCTCCAGCCATCGGCTGTTTGGCCCAAGTACGCAGCAACGCGAACTCTCCTGGTCCTGGTGGTGGCGTTCGGTGAGAGCTCAACTTCGATCTCTTCACCGACGCTGGGTGAGTACCCTTGGATCTTCATGCGGTACCGCGTGCCTCGCGGTCTTGTGAGCTTTGCTCTGTAGGTCATCTGTCAGTTTCCTCGGCTCAGTGAGCCATTACCCAGCCGTCGAAGTGGCTGGAGTCGTCAATCTCGAAGCTGTTGGTGGGCAGCTCCACCCAGAACCCGCGTCGCGCGGGGTCTCGCAGGCGCGAGAACGCGCCCATGAGCCGGATCCCCAACTCCCAGGGCTTCAGGCCATCACCTCGAATGAGTTCGCACTCGATGGCGTCGCCGATGCTCTCGGAGGTCACGCCCGCTGCGAGCGTCTTCTCGATCGCGCTCTTCACCTTCGCGCGCGTCTTGCCTCTCCCCAGGCAATCGAGGGACGGCGGCAGCTCGATGTTGTCCAGGCGTGCAGGAGCCTCTACAGCCATCGCGCACGGCGTGGTGGTGGCTTCGTCCAGGCTGGGGCCGTTCGTGGCTTCCTGGAGGCGTACAGCGCCTGCAATGCGCTTCAATCGCGGTGCCTGTCCAAGTAGGTCTGTCCATGCCGCTGTCATGACCTGGGCGAGCAGCTCTTCTGCACTCGCAGGCACGACGAACGAGTCATGGATTGCGAAGCAGGGGATCCCGGCAGCGGTCATGGCGAGCAGAACTCGTTCGGCGATCTGCGAGTCGAGATACATCAGTCTCCAGTTGCCCTTGTAGAAGTCGCCAGCGACAGGGGCGTGATGCTTCACGTAGGCGTCGCGCACGTGCTTGGGTGCGATGCCCTCGGGAAGTACGAGACCGTTCTTCGCAAGTTCTTTAGTGATGGCCGAGCACGCACCCTTGGGCGAGGTCGCGTTCAGCACGCACATGCTCACCGTCTTATAGACGTCCCTACTGACCTCCACGCCCCTCGTCAGCTTCGACGGTACGGTGTACGGGTCTTCAGGTACTGCGAGGCCTCGAAGGGCATACAGCATCGCGGGGTGACAGTGGCGGAAGTCGACTTCGACTGTCGGCTCGTCGTTCACGTAGAGGTGCTGACGAGAGTTCACCTCATGAACTCGACCGTCAGCACCCTTCATGCGTGAGGGGAGAGACTGAGCCGTCGTGTAGAACCTACCGTGGTGGTCTAGATCAAAGTGAAAGACCCTCTTGTACGGTGAGATCGTGAAGGACAGGGCAGGGAGTGTATTAGTAACGTACGTGGTGGTGATGAGTTCTTGGAACTGATCTCTGTGTGCCGTTGTTCTGTCCAGCTTGTCCAATGTTGCAGGCAAGTTGATCTCAGCCATGCGTTGGATGTGAGAGACAGGGAGAGACCAGGCTTGCCGACACTGAAAATCGTTGATTCGTCTCAGGTTCTCTTGGAGTGTATTAGTAACGTACGTGGTGGTGGTAGAGATCTTCTTCTCCCTGATGTCCACTCTGTCTAGTACTACGTCTCTCGATACCAACTCGGTCATGTTCCACAGTGTGAGCGCGTCTGACGTACCAAGCTCCAACTGCATCCAAGCTGAGAGTTCGAACCGTGAGCACCTGCTCATCGTCGAATCGTCCTTTGAGTGAAACCCAAGGGTGTGATCCACTACTCCGAGTTTGATCAGTGTCTTCACGCTGGCGATCAGGGTCTTGTACGAGCAGCCCATCTGCTTCGTCATCTGTTCCTTGTTCCACACGCTGTAGTTGCGTGAATAGGCTACAGGCAGACCCTTCACAAGAGCTCGGATCCCGTTTCCGAGCAGTACGGCGATCGCGTCGCTCCACTCACCACTAGTAATACGCATCAGTGCATCAGACTGATGGGCGCGCACTTTCGGGTTTAGCCAGTGTGCGGCGTCAAAATCAGCTGTTCTTGTGGTTGTTTCTGCTCGATCTGAGCTCGTCAGAGTGCTAAACTTATCGTGCACGGCGTTCTGTCCTTTCGTCGTGTTCGTTCTGTCTCAGTCCCATGTGTTTCTCCAGTCCTGCCCCTGGTGGTCACAAGCCACCAGGGGTTTTCTCTTTGGAGAGAGGAGTCCTGTAAGGATAGCGCGCTTTATGCGTTTATGCAATGGCAGACTGGCACTCTTCATGCTATCATAGAGTCTATGAAGGTGAACGCTGTAACCATTCCAATTGCCATCCTCGCTGCAGAGGGCCTCACACCAGCAGCCAAGCTTGTTGGCGCATACGTCTGTAGCGTCCCGCACGCAAGCGTGTCTTCCACGTGTCGTGCGACGTGCCTGCACCCTGTGACAGTGCGCAAGGCCATCAAGGAACTGATGGATGCTGGTCTAATCAGTGGGCAACGCGAGAAGTGGTCTTGGAGCCTGTCGTCTACAGGCAGTGCGGCTTCCACCTCACCAGCTGACCCATCGCAGCCAATCACTCTTGGGGCGATCGCGGAACTGGTTGGACTGTTGAAGGCCAACAAGCAGTGACCATCATATCCGGGCGTGGGTCATTGGCTGACCACGCGGTTTGGGGCCGCGCATAACTCAGTTCGATTCTGGGCGCTCGGAGTAGGAGAAACACCATGCAGACAGAGGCAGGCCAGAAACTCTTTGTGAGCCCGCAACGATATCGAGTGATGAACGACGGCGAACGTGCTCGTCATGCGCCTCATCCCTTCGTCACAGGTGACGACGAGTTTGGTGCGGAAGATCTGCGAGCCTGGCTAACGATCGGCATCAAGCTGATCGACGCACGTGCTCAGCTACATGGTGACGCGAGCGTCGCTTGGGCCTGGGACGACGCAGAAGAACGGACGAGGTGAATATGACCACGAGAAATAACTGGATGCCTGATAGCTGGGTGCCTGAGTGGCAGGGCTCGATCAAACAGAAGATCCTCGTCTTGAGCAACGAGCTTGATTCCCCGAGAACGCTGTCAAAGACGGAAGACGCAGAGAACTGTGGTCGAGCTGGCTACGCGATGTGCGTTGTAGAAGACAAGCTCAGTCAGTTGAGAAAGCGGCTGGCAACGGCGATTCTCAGCGAAGAGGCTTACGAGATCGTGAATGAGCGATGATGGATACGAAGTTCGATCTGGTCGTGTTCCGAGACGACTTCGATCGCCACGTCTGGTGCTTGGCATTTCAGGCTGCACACGAAGCACGTCGACCTAACCCGATCCAGCTCGCAAACACCGCACTCAGACACTACCAGGCAGACACAAAGGAAGAAGAGACATGAAATCAACAGAATCGAAGATCTACGCGGTCCGCCACCTGGCGGATGGAGCCCTCCAAGTGTGGGCCCCTGTGACTGTGCACATGGAGGCACTTGAGTTGTTTCTAGCCAGCACGGATACCGCTGGGAAGTACTCGGCGCATCCGATCGGAGCACAGTTGTGCGTCTTTAACAGCGTGGAGTCATTCGTTGTGGCCGTGAAGCAGGGCAGCCAGTGGGCACTCACATGCAGATTCTTCCACAAGGAGGACGAAGAGACATGAGAGCCAAGAGAACTGCACGCACTGCGCTTGAAGGGCACATGACTTCCACCGAGAAGAAGATCGCGAAGCTCGAAGCCGAGATCGCTCGACTGCGCGCAGACCGCGCGACCACGAAGAAGCTGATCGAGGCGTACGACGCTGAACACGCTGACCAGCCCACCGAGGTCAACGAGACAGCTACGACAGTCCAGGTTGAGGTTGAGCCGACAACTGATGACGCTGCAGCTCGTGCAGCCGCAGTAGCGCTGCTCTCCCAGCTCGAACCGCCCGTAGATGAGCTTGACGAGCTGCCCGAAGATGAGCGCGTCGTGCGTCGTCCTGCACGCGCTCTCCAGCTCGGTGACCTGATGCGCCCCCTCGACTTTGACTCGGAGGATCCCGACGTCGAAGAAGACGACGACGAACTCGAAGAAGACGACGAAGACCACGACGACGACGAGCAGGACGAAGATCCGTATCCCTACGCGCGCTCTCGTCGTGGCGCTTCGTGGTCATCGTGGTCCAACGAGCAGTTCGTCGCGGCTGCTCAGTCGCTAGGAGCGTACTGATGGTGCGCCGGCGGCCTGGTCACACGACACGCAACGGCGGTAACGAACTCGGAACCGGCGGCAGAGAGAAGCTGACGCCCGAGGTTGTCGATCGCATCTGCGAGCTAATCGCCCAAGGGATGCCGCGCGTCAGTGCCTGCTACGCAAACGACGTGAGCGACATGGCTCTCCGATACGCACGACAGCGAGACCCCGAGATCGACGAGAAGGCATCGAAGGCTGAAGCAGCAGGCGCCGAGTTCTACCGGCAAAAGATCATGGAAGCTGCAGACTCTGGCAAGGCGAAGGATTGGCGCGCATACGAGTCGCTCGCAAAGTCGCTGCACCCAAAGGTGTACGTCGAGCCCGCGAAGCGCATCGAGATGAGCGGCCCTGATGGTGAATCCCTTGCTCCGCAGGTTCACATCATCGGCGACCCAGTCCGTATCGCGCGCGTCGACGTACAGCAGCTCGAAGCAGCTGCACGCGGTGAGCTACTCGCCCTGTCATCAGGCGATGACGTCCTGGAGGGCGTAGAAGACTACGAGGATGAGTGATGGCGAATCCAAAGAAGAAGACAGAAGGCCCAACAGAAGCTGAGACGGTCGTTGCTGAAGTGACCCCCGTCTACACGCTCACGAAGGGCGTAGGTGGCGGCTACGTCGTGGCAGAACTCCTAGTGCCAGTGGCAGCGTTGCCCGCAGCTCCAGTATGGAGCCGTGGACCAGAAGCGCTTGACCTCGCACTCAGCATGGGCATGGAGCGCATGATCACTACGTGCGGTCCGCTGAAGAAGGTCAAGTGATGGCGATTGCGATCACAGTCTTCGCGGTTGCTCTCGTGGTCGTGGCCCTTGTGGTGCGCGACACGTTCTTGAGCCTCCATGCGGCCAAGCAGGAGAGCACCAGCGTCGCAGACCTGCGAACCGAGTTTGAAGAGCAGATCGAGTCGTTGGGCGGAGACCTAGATGCAGCTGACGCGCGCATCGACGCACTGACAGCGGCTCTTCGCTCGGTGGAAGAGCAGTTCTCCACGCTGGAAGACCGTGTGGAAAAGCTTGGTGGTCATGCCGCGTTCGCGTCCAAGCGCGTGAAGTGAGAGCGCAGAGATGGGCGAGCCACCAACACCAACAAGACTCTCGCAGCAGGAAGCGATTGCCGCGCTTTGGGCTTCTGGCCAGCTTGCTTACAAGCTCTTCGACGTCCAGAAGCAGATGCGCGCCGCGATCGCTGGATCGCGAGAGCGCGTCTTCGTAGTTGAGTGTGCTCGTCGTCTTGGTAAGTCGTTCCTGGCGTGCCTGATCGCGATCGAGCACGCGCTACAGCTTCCAAAATCACAGATTCGATTTGCCGCGCCTGATGGCAAGGCGCTCCGCAAGATCATCAATCCGCTCTTCGCACAGATCCTCTCGGACTGCCCGAAGCACCTACGTCCTGAATACAACACGCAGGACGGCTCGTGGAAGTTCAAGAACGGGTCTGAGATCCATCTCGCAGGCGTCAACAACGGCAACGCTGACAGCCTCCGTGGTGCAGCTACTCACCTTGCCATCGTAGACGAAGCCGGCTTCGTCGATGAGCTTGAGTACCTGGTTCAGTCCGTTCTCGTTCCGATGCTCTTGACGACGGACGGACGGGTCATCCTGATCTCGACCCCACCACGTTCGCCCGCGCACGAGTTCGTTGCGTACGCCGCTCGAGCTGCGCAGCTGGACAGCCACTTCAAGCGCACGATCCACCACGCGAACCACATCTCGTCGGACACGCTCAAGGAGTTCTGTCGCGAAGCTGGTGGCGAAGACTCGGTAGCGTGGAGAAGAGAGTACCTCTGCGAGCACATCGCAGACGAGACGCTCTCGGTGCTCCCAGAGTTCTCACGCGTCGAGAAAGAGATCGTGGGCCCGCACCCACGACCAAGTCACTTCAAGCCAGTCGTCGTTGCTGACGTTGGCTTCAAGGACTACACGGCCGTCCTATTCGGCTATCACGACTTCCGTCAGGCAGTCGACGTTATTGAAGCCGAGTACGTGACCCACAAGTCGATCGCGAGCGACATCTCAGTAGAGGTCGACAGGATCGCGACGAAGCTATGGGGCGAGCTACCAGCGATGCACGCGCCACGGTACGCCGATGCGCCCTTGATCGTACTAGCTGAGCTCGGCTCCAGTTGGGTTGGCGTCGCGAAGACCCGCACCGATGGGAACTTCAAAGAAGCCGCTGTGAACGACGTTCGCACGCGTCTCGCCTCTCAGCGGATCCGCATCAACCCAGCCTGTGAACAGCTCTGCAACCACGCGCGCTACGCCGTGTGGAACAAGCAGCACACCGACTTCCAGCGCATGCAGGGTTATGGGCACTTCGATGCAGTCGACGCCCTGACGTACTTCGTGCGGCAGGTGGATCGCAGCAACCCCTACGGCCCCGACTACTTGAACACCCAAGACATGTGGATCGAGCCACAAAGAAACCGCGAGCGCGAGAACCTGAGAGGGCTCTCCGCTGGCCCACGATGGAATCGCACGAAGTCGTGAAGGAGAAGCCTTTAGTATGACGACACCGAATTCAGGATCGACAGGATCACCAACACCGAGCGCACCCGGGGCAGAGTCTGCGCCCGCGGTTGAGCAGACTCAGACGCAGGGTGGAACGACGCAGGTCCCCGAGACCCCAGCTCAGAAGAAGTACCGTCTTCAGCGTGGGGAGACGGTTGAAGAGGTTGACGGAAACGCCATCCTCGAAGAGCTGCTTGGCTCCATCGGAGAAGGCGGTGTCGTGCAGGCCGCGCAGATTAGCCGCGAAGCCCGTAAGCGTATGTCCGAGGCGTCGAGGTTGGAGAAGCAACTTCAGGACGCGTTCAGCGACCTGACGCACCCGGAGCGCGCTCTTCGACTGCTTGAGAAGACACTCGGTGGACGCGAGAAGCTCAATCGGATTCTCGAAGATCGATACGCTGCTGACCTCGAAGACCGAATGATGCCCGAGGACCAGCGCAAGATGCGCGACATGGAAGCCAGACTTGCTCGCTACGAGAAGGCTGAAGCTGATGCGAGGAAGCGCCAGCAGGAAGAGCAGAAGATCAACGCCACTCAGCAGGCTCAACAGCAGCTGGGCAAGGCATTCCGTCAGGCCCTCACAGCTGCTGGTGTCGAGGTGACGCCACAGACCATCGCGCGAATGTCGTATCTAGCAGAAGCCGAACTCGCCCAAGGCATTCCGTTTGATCCGCGCGAGCTGGCGATGATGGTGGCCGACGAGACGAACTCGTACGCAGGCACGAAGCTGAAGAAGCTGGCAGCGAATCCCGCAGAGCTGGCGGCCGCACTCGGTGAACAGGGCGTGCGCGAGTTCAACAACTACTTGATGGCCCAGGTGAAGGCTAAGCAGCCCACCGTCGCACAAGTAACACCCATCAGACGCGAGCGCTCCGCGCCCCAAGAGAAGGGCAAGACGCGTCTGGAAGACTACTACGCGTCGAAGAACAAGAAGTGAGTGCGACGATGGAAATCGCTCCAAGACCGAACGATCGCTACTGGGCAGCCGAGACAGGCGACAAGCTCGCCACGCAGGTTGCGTCCAGATACCTTGAGTACCTGAAGGACCTTGATGACAAGGGGATGATCGGGATCTGGAACCAGGTCGCATCGGTCTACTACGGCTACGACCCAGGCACAGACGCGTGCGCGACTTGGGTCACGGAAGCAGGTGAAGCAGGGGAATGGCTCCACCTGCACGTCAACGAGTTCGCCTCGCTGGTTCGCCACCAGCTGCTCTTGACCACTGCTGACAAACTCGCCTTTGAGGCCAAGGCATCGAACGACTCGCCGGAAGCTGATGCGCAAGCTCACCTAGGCAACCAGGTCATTAGGTTTTATCAGCACGACGGCAAGCTGGAATCCCTGCTTGTTCAAGCGTGCGAGCGCATGCTGCTCTTTGGTGGCGGTTACCTCGTGCAGCTGTGGGACGCGTTCGCGGGGCCAGAATCAGGCATCGAGTACGTCGCAGAGCTGGACGACAACGGCGATCCGCTGGTGGAAGTCGTTGAAAGCGACGGGATCCAAGTAGAGCGCCCCGTGATGCGGGAGCGCATCGCGCGCGCTGGAGACCTGCGACACCGCGTGTACGCGCCCGTCGATATCGCTCGTGATCTCGGGTGCCAGACGCACGAGGACTCGAAGTGGTTCGTCGTTCGTGAGCGTGTCGACAAGTTCGAACTGGCCGCACGTTACCCAGAGCACGCCACGCACATCCTGTCGCGTCCGAGCTGGGAAGCCGACGAGACCTCTCGGTACGACGGGACGACGGTCCAGCGTAAAGGCCAGCACACCGATCAGATTCACCTGCTTCGACTCGTGCACGCTCGCAGTGAGGTCTTGCCGCACGGGCTCGAAGCCCTCGTGTGCGGAGAGAAGGTGCTCCAGGCTGGACCCTTGGCCTATCGCCGCATTCCCGTGCACCCAATGGTCGCCCAGGAAGTCGTTGGGCGCGCGATCGGCTACTCCCAGAACTTCCACCTGCTCGGCCTGCAGTCCGCCTATAACGCGGCAGTCATCAACGGCCTGACAGCGTCAGACGCGGGCTCGATCCCGAAGTGGGCCGTGGCGAAGGGCTCTGACGTCGAAGTCGAAGACCTCGCGGACGGGCGGATCGTCTACTACAAGCCAAATCCCCAGATGCCGAACTCGGGTGCACCCATGCTGCTGGGCACCCCTCAATTCTCTGAGGCGTCGATTCAGCAAGCTGCGTTCTTTCAGAGTTCGATGCAGACGCAATCAGGGGTCAACGCGGTTGTGCGTGGCCAGTCCGAGGGCAAGAGCGGCGCAGACAACGCGCTGATCCAGGCACAAGCCATCCAGTACATGAACGCGAACGTGCGCGCGTTCCAGGACTGCGCTCGCTCGGTAGGTCTTGGCATCATCGAGACCTTGCAGTCGTTCGCGACAGCCGAACGCATGCTGCAGGTTGTAGGCGACGACGAAGCCCCGGCAGTTGAACTCTTCACGGGCGAGGACCTCTCCGACATCCGTCAGGTAGATGTCGATATGGGCAACGCCGCGATGCGCACGATGGAAGGCCGCAGAGCAATCGCCTCCGAGCTGCTGGAGCGATTCCCAGGGAAGATTACTCCCGAACAGTATCTGGCGTTCTACTCTTCGGGTCGCCTAGAGCCGATGTACAAGAGCGACGCGGCGCAGTTCCGTCTGATTCGTGGGGAGAACGCCAAGCTGAGCAAGGGCATCGCTCAGCCAGTTCTCGTCTCGGACTGCCACCCCGATCACGTGCGAGAGCACCTCGCAGTGCTCGCAGCTCCGTCGGTTCGCGAGAACCAGGAGATCACGGGTACCGTACTCGCACATGTGGCGGAGCACCTGAGGCTGTGGGGTGGGGCAGACCCGATGATCATCGCGGCTACGGGCATGATGCCTCCCCCTTCGCCCATGATGCCGATGCCCGGCGCTCCAATGGGCCCGGACGCGCCTCCTAGTGCTCCAGCAGGTCCAGGGAGTGGAGACGAGCCCCCACAGGACCGTGCTCAAGTTCCTGGTGCTCCCGAGGAGATCAGCGGCGTGAAAATGCCGCAGATGCCCCAGCCAGCTAGTCAATAATACTTGAATTGTCTTACGCGTAAGCGTATACTTATACAACCATAGGCGCATTCCGCGCCGCAGTGGTCCTAAGTAGACCCTGTCTCAGTGGAGCCATCCATAACCGGACGCTTGATCGACTGACGAACTAGGCATCGAAAAGACCCTGAGAACTGCGCTCCCACTAGGAGCGGCACTTTCTTCGTGAGGTATTTCGATGGCTAACGTTTCCGATCTTGATGGCTTCTTCAAGCGCCGGTATGCAGACAAGCCGGAAGACCTGGTACCAGATCACGCCGACTTTGCTGAGGCGATCCCCTTCTCGAAGCGCGAGAAGACTGGCGATGACTACCAGGTAACCGTGCGTCTCAAGCGAGCACAGGGTGTTACTTACGGGTCTGATGGTTCCGCCTTCACCCTGAACGCCGCGATCCCGGGTCAGAGCAAGCCGGCGCGTGCGAACGCTACGTCGTTCGTACTGCGTGAGACCGTTTCGTATGACGCAGCTGGTAAGGCGACCAACAGCGATGACGCGTTCGGTGATGCCTTCGACGCGATCGTCATGGACATGGAGAACAGCGCTTCGCTTCACCGCGAGATGATGATCCTCTATGGCCAGTCGAACCTTGGTGCAGTCACAGCCAACGGTTCTTCGTCAGCCTCGGTCCAGTACACGCTAACAGAGGCGTCATCGGCAGTTGGCCTTTGGCTCCAGTTGCAGGGCGCAGTCGTAGACGTCTACGATCCAACTCTGACAACACAGCGCAACTCCGTTGGTGACATGACGGTAAGCGCCGTTGGCCTGTCCTCGAACCAGCGTCAGGTGCTTGTAACACTCGCTGGTGCGACGGCGGACAACGCGGCTGTTGTGGCTGGTGACGTAATCGTCCCAAAGGGATGGGTTGGTGAGTCGTTTGCGGGTGTGGACAAGATTGCGACCAACTCCGGTTCGTTGTTCGGTATCGATGCTTCGTTGTATGCATTGTGGCAGGCGAACCTTGTGTCGGCTGGCAGCGCGGCGCTGACGATGTCGACGCTCACAAGCGCTGCAGCCATGCAGGTTCAGCGGTCAGGTCAGACAGGCAAGAAGCTGACAGCGTTCTGCAGCTACTTGACCTGGAACAACCTGAACAACGATGCGGCTGCGCTGCGTCGCTTCGCTCAGTCAACCAAGGGCTCCGTTGACCTTGGAACGATGGGCGCGATCACCTACTACGGTCCAGGAGTGGCCATTGACATCAAGCCGAGTGGTCTTGTGAAGAACGGCGAGCTGTTCATGGCTGATTGGGCAACGATCAAGCGCGTCGGCGCGACGGATATCACCTTCACGCTGCCAGGTAACTCGCCAAACCAGGAGAAGTTCTTCTTGGAGCTTGGTGACAAGGCTGGGTACGAACTTCGTTGCTACTTCAACCAGTGCATCATCCCGACGCGTCCAGCTTCGATCACGAAGATCACTGGCATCGTCAACAACTGATAACCGGAAGGGCGTGATCTGTGGCTGCACGTGCAATCACGATTATTGAGGTTGACCACGGTACCAACGAGAATCCCTCGTTGGTAGCAGGTCGCGTCGCGCTCACCGAAGGGAAGGGACGCGAAGAGGCAGTGGCACTGACCAACCTCTTCGCGAACCTGGCGACCAAGGGCGCGAAGCTCCGAGTACGCGTCGACAGCTCCACCGGGGTTGCCGCGTCTCGCACGCTGACCATCACCGGCTCGTCGGTTACTGCCGGCGAGTACATCTCGTTCTCCACTCCTGGTGGGAACTTCAAGGTGACCGGTGTGGCGTCAGGTGCAGTCTCAGGTGACGGCACGTTTGACGTGTCGGCTACCTCGAACACCGCAGCGACGAACATCCGAGCGGCGATCAACAGCCTACCAGGCCTCAAGAGCTGGGTGACTGCATCGGGCTCGACGAACTCGGTGGTCATCACCGCGAACGCCGAGGGCACGCTCGGGAACTCGATTCGGATCACCGACGGCACTGGTGGCGGCATCGGCACTGTTGGACTGCTTACGGGTGGTCTCGACAGTACCGAACGAGTTTGGGCTGTGGTGACCTGCGTGTCGGCCAACACGGACGCGAACGACACGCTCCAGATCGGCAAGACCGTCCTGACTGCGAAGTCAGGCGATGCGTCCGGTTCGTCTCAGTTCAACATCGGTGCCTCGAACGCCGCGATGGGCGCGAACCTCAGCGCCTGCATCAACGCGAACCCTGAGCTTGCTGGTCTCGCATCCGCTGGCGACAACGGTTCTGGCGTCGTGACGATCACGTACGACTGCGATCCGCGTGTAGCTCAGCACTTGGTGCTCCAGACCAGCGACGCGGATGGCCTGGTGATCACTGCCCAGCCAACGACAACGCTCACCTTGGCGAACGTGCAGGCAACTCGCACGTATTCGCTCGGTGCACCGTGACGGAGGTTCTATGGACAAGATGGAGTTGATCCGTTCCGCCCTTCAGGGTCTTCGTAGCGACACCCTGAAGGCTCACAAGTCGCCTACGCCGGAACTCTTGATCAGGATCGGTCTCGCTGAACCTGAGCCGGAAGTGATGGACGACGACGAGGGGCTGGAAGACGAAGAAGAACTGTGATTGATGGCCCATCACTCCAACGCTGGTTCGGAGTGATGGGTCTCCTCTTAGGTCAGACACGCGTGGCGCGTGGAGAGCTTCCAACCCTCTCAGACAGAGTTCGATTCTCTGCTGACCTGTTTCATGGAGACGAGCGATGCGAGCACGAACGACAGAAAATCTGATTCAGGACGTGCGCACGCAAGTCGGTGCGCCGCGCGACGAAGCTGCTGATGGCATGCTCTCGAATTCCGAGCTTCTGTCCCTCTGCGACCAGGAGCTAGAAGGCGAGATCGGTCCGCTGCTCATCTCGACCCGCTCTGAGTACTGGCTGCGAACCGAGGACCAGCCAATCAGCGTGGGGAAGGCGTCGTACTCGATCCCCTATCGCTCGCTCGCGATGGGCCTACGCGATGTGACGATCGTCGATTCAGCCGGCGAGGAGTGGAACGCGATCCAGGTACCAGCGTCCGAGCGCCAGTACTCGCGTCAGGCTCCACGAGGGCGAGCACCCTTCGACTTCACCCTGGAAGACGGGAAGGTCGTTCTACTTCCGACGCCTACACAGGCTGGGTACACGCTGCGCCTCAGGTACTACGCGACACCGCCCAAGCTGGTGCAGACCACAGATGCTGCGCGCATCACTGGGTTGGCCTACGAGCAGGTACCAGGTAGCTGGTCCTCGTTGCTGCTCGCTGCGAACGCGAACGCCGGAGACACGCAGGTTCGCCTCGTGGATATCTCCGCTCTCCCACCTGCGTCAGAGTTCTACATCCGTCTTACCGAGGGCGCGACCACAGAAGCGGTGCTCGCGTCAGGTACGACGGACACGCCGAATGATGCAGCTCTTCTAACAGAGATGCTGGCGAACACTTACCAAGTAGGTGTTGCCTCGGTCGAGTGGGCACCCGTTGTCGACGGTAGCGCCATCGTCGGCGTGACGCTGGCCGCAAGTGCTTCCTCACGTGTGACGTCGATCAATTCGCTTGTCGATGTCGTTCGTGGTGGTGGGATGTTCGATCCCATCGTTGCTGACGTTCCGGTTACGTCCTGGGACGTCGGTGATTCTGTGCTCGGGATCGACCTGTCTTCGGAATCAGCGGAAGTCAGCACTTCACCCACCGCGATCAGCGAGGGCGGGCGCCAGGACTACGTGTGTGTTGCAGGCGAGACGGTCTACCCGTCGATCCCTGCCCAGCTGTGGCCCACGTTCGTCAGCGCATGCGCTCGTGCCTACTGCGGGGCCGTAGGTGACATGCGGGGGTTTGAGACCGCGACGGCGATCCTGGAGCGTCGGAAGAGGGACGCTCTTGGCGTGATGATCCCTCGCGTTGATGGTGAGCGGAAGCGACCCATCCCCCGTCACACACCTCTTCGTCGTGGTGCACGGGGGTGGCGCTGATGGCCCAGCGTATCGTCGCAGGATGTGCAGGGCTGACGACCGACATCTCGCCGCTTCGTACGGCTGAGGTCGGTGGACTCCGCTCCGCTGATGACGTTGTGATCGAGCAGCCTGGCGTTGCTGTCCCTCGTCCCGGCTTCGACCTGCACGCGAGCAAGGTCTCGTCGCAGCGCCCTCGCGTGCTGCACTGGTACAAGACCCAGAACATCGTCGCCTCGTGGGATGGCTCATCGACATGGGCCGTCGAGAACACGTCGAACACGATCAGCGGAACTGCGGAACCACTCGACAGCTTGAAGAGCTTCGTTCAGTTCGCTGAAGCGCGAGACAACCTCTACTGGTGCGCGAAAGACGGCGTTTGGAAGATCACGAACGTCGTGGACACCACAGCCGAGCAGGCTGGGATGCACGAGGCCACTAGCGGTCTCTTCTCCATCGCTACCGTCGGCGCTGTCGCTATCCCGAACAACACGGTTCGCGCGTGGCGCTGGTGCTTCACAAAGCGTGACGCGAACGGCCTCGTAGTGCGCTCCGCGCCCTCGCCCTGGCAGTCGTACGAGAACACGACGGGCGGGACGATCGACATGAACTGGATCATCGCACTGCCGAACTACGTTGCAGCAGGTGATCAGATCGAGCTCTATGCGTCGCAGACCGTCCCGAGCGGCGACACGCCTTCGGACATGATGTACCTCTCGAAGCGGTACACGGTGACGAGCGGCGACGTCACAGCTGGCTATGCGACCGTGAAGGACGCTCGTACGGATGCTGACCTCGGCGCCGAGCTGTACACGAACCCAACGCGCGAAGGTCTCTTGAAGGCCAACGGTCGCCCACCAGCGTGCGGCGCGGTCACTCGTTGGTCCGACTGCATGTGGTTCGGTCGCACTGTCGGACCGTGGACGAGTGCGATCGAGATCGTGAGCGTCACTGGCTCGACGTCGACGGACGGTCTCGAAGGGCTCCAGCGACTCTCACTCAGTGGGACCGCGACGAACGGCAACCCCACGTTGACCGGGTTTGCGTCCACCACGAGCGTCGTCGTTGGCCAACTCGTGACCGACAACGGGAGCCCTGGCTCGACTGGCGGAACGATACCTGTCGGCGCGACGGTACTCGGCAAGACCGCAACGACCGTCACTCTCAGTGCGAACGCGACAGCAAGCGGTGCTGTGACCGCACGCTTCCACGACGTGATCACGGTGGACGGCCAGGCGTACTACGCGAGCGGCACCACCAGCTCTTCGTCTGGGCTCACCTATCCAACTTTTGGCGTGTACTCGGGCGATCCTGAGCGCACGGCGCGTGAGCTTGCGTTCGTCATCTCGCTGACGTCGTCCACGGTCTTCGGCTACGCGATCGAAGATCCCTACTCACCGACCGACGTCTATGGCAACGCGACCAAGGGCACGCTCGTGGTTCGTTCCGTCGCTCTCGATGACTCTCAGTGGGCCGTGACGAGCACTCGTGATGGTGCGCTCTCCTACGAGGTCAACGCGTCGGGTGGCGTGCTCGTCTCACGTGACGACCGAAAGAATGCTGTTTTCTACAGCAAGCCCGGTGAACCCGAGCACGTACCGGAGATCAACTACATCACGATCGGCGACGAGGCTGAACCTATCGTCGCGTTCGCTCCACTGCGTGCGGCGATGCTCGTCTTCAAGCGTGATGGCGTCTTCCGCATCACGGGCTCGCCCCCTGATGGATGGCGTGTGGACCTTCTCGAACCGACCGTGCGCGCGCTCCGAGCTGAGTGCGTCGCGGTGATGGGCTCCGAGGCGTACGTGTGGGCTGGCGATGGAATGTACGTGGTGGACGAGAGTGGCGCGCGGAACATCTCCGACGGCGCGATCAGCCAAACGCTGAAGCCTCTCGCTGAGCGTGCGTACGTCGCTGCGCTCACAACACCTTGGGTTGCGACTTGGTCAGCGCGTGGTCTCGTGCTCATCGCCGCTCCTACGGCTTTCGGCACGGGCGCTCCATCGCAGGTCTTCTGCTACTCGACGCACTCGCGAGCGTGGACTCGCTGGACGTGTTCGGCGTACTGCGCACGTGAGGCACCCTCGCTCGGCTCGATGCGCATCGCTCGTGGTGGCTCCTACTGGGAGATCCGCGCATCGAGAAATCAGTACGGTAGTTTCGTCCAAGCTGATCGGTCCTACACGCCGTCAGCGTGGACCTACGACGCGAGCGGGCCGACGGTAACGCTCACGCCCGCGCAGCGCGGCGATTGGGTCCCCGCAGCTTGCCACTGGGTGCAGGCGACCATCGGCGGCACCATCTACTACCGTCGCGTCACGGAAGCGCAGCTCTCAGGCAGTGACTACGTGCTCACGCTGGAGACTGCATTCCCAGTAGGCGCGCAGAGTTCACTCCGAGCCCTCGAAGGCTTCGAAGCTGTCGTGGAGTGGCAGGCGCTGACGCCAGGCACACCGGCAACCACAGGGCTCTGGAGCGAAGTCCAAGGGCTCTTCGACTGGTCGACACCGCTCGTCGCTGGTGGCTCGGTGCCATCATCAGCACGCGTCGAAGTTGGCGCATCAGCGAACGGCACCACAGCCGCGGAGACGGTGACATGGACGGGCGCCTACGAGCAGACGCCTACGCTGATCGCACGTGTGGGTACACCTCGTGATGTCGCGCGTAGCGCTCACTTCTATCCGCACGTCAGCACGTGCGATCTGCTCATCCCTTGGCGTCTCGTGGGCGTCGCAGCGGTCTTTGAGCCGGTGAGCCAGAGGACCAACAGATGAGCCGACTTCGATTCGATCCGATGCCTGAGAAGTACGAGCGCGCCCGCAAGGTCGTGGACGAGTCCTTCCGCTCGCTCCGGGAAGTGCTCGATCGCGGCTTCCGCTGGAGAGAACAGGTCGGGGGCGTCGTGGACACCGTGATCGACACCGACCAACTCCCAGTGCTGATCGACGTGCCCGGCGTGAAGACCAAACCGCTTGCTGTCTTCCTACTGCGAGCGGTCCCGCAGCGCACGAGCGACGGCAAGGTCATCACCAGCCCTGCAGTGCAATGGGAGTGGCGCAGCGGCGCGCTGCTCGTGCACAGCGTGGACGGGCTTGCAGCTTCAACAAGATACAACGCGACGATCGCAGTAATGGAGTAGATGCAATGGCTGGATGGGGCAATACCTCCGATGAAACAGTGCGCCTCGTTACCCGTCTTCAGCAGCAGACGGGACGCGGCTACGCAGACGCCGATCGCGATGGTCGCGACGACGCGACGGGTCAGACCTTGAATGAGTGGATCAACATCGCTCAGAACGAGGTCGATACGCGCGAACGTGGCCAGGCTCAAGAGCGCCGACTTCTAGAGCGTCGCCAGGGCGAAGCCTATGAACAGGAGTACGAGGAGTACGTAAGCAGCGGTCAGCGCCAGCGCGACATCGATGCTGGTCGCGAACCGATGGCGCCTCCTGGTTCACCAGGCTCACCACAATCGACTTGGGATGGGCGCGGCGGGAGTGGCTACACGGATGGTCGTGATCCTGCTCTCCGTGACTTCGACGAAGCATCAGGTGGCATTCCGATCTGGGGTTGGCTGTCTGGTGCAGACGCGAGAAACGCCGCAAGCGAGGGTGAACGACAAGCCGCAATGAATCGCGGCATGTGGGCCGACCTTGGGCGCTACGCTCCGTCTGCTGATGATCTGACCGTCGACTACGAGCAGTACGACTCGAACGAGCTGGGCAACGCGCGAGCGGACCAGATGTCGATCGACGTCCAGCGAGATGCCCTCCGTGGCCTGCAGGACGTCTATCGATCAGGTGGCATGACGGCCGCCGATCATGCTCGTCAGCAACTCGCTCGTCAGCAGACGGGCCAGGCTACCCGTGCCCAGCGTGACGCTGAACTCGCAGCCCTCGAAGCACGCGGCATGGGTGGATCAGGTGCAGCCCTCGCAGCTCGTCTCGCGTCACAGCAGGCTGGCGTGATGGGGCTCTCTGCAGCCGATGCCCAGATGCAGATCGAGGCACAGCAACGCGCGCTCCAGGCCATGCAGGCAGCGGGTGCCGCTGCTGGTCAGATGCGTGGGCAGTCGTGGCAGGAAGACGCTACGCGCCGCAGTGCCATCGATGAGTTCAACCGCGCGAACACCGACCAGCGCAACCGCACGCGTGACTCAAGAGCTGCAGCTCGTCAGCAGGCTTATCAGAACCGTGAGCGCATGGTGGCAGGCGCGACGAACCAGTACTCAACCGATGTCTCTCGTCGCCAGGCAGAAGGTCAGCGCGAGGACAACGCGAACGCAAGTCTCACGAACCTGATCGGCACGGTCATCAGCTGAGGTCACATGGCGATCACTCTCGACCCACTCTCAATCACTGCCCGACCGGAGGACGACGAACAGCGTCGTCGCGACGAAGAGGCCATGCGTGCTGCCGAAGAGGCGACGCGTGATGCTCTCCGTGCGCTCCAGGCACCTCTTGCTGTTCCCTCTCCAACACGACCAGGAGAGGCAGCAGACGCTGTTGCACAAGCCGAGGGTCGCACGCCTCAGGTAGCTCCTGCGTCGAGCCCCGAGCCGTACCGAGGGAGCGACCGCACGCCGTACTCGCAGATGCCAGGTGCGACCGTCCAGCCTGGTGGAGCGGTCACGTTCCCTGGTGTGCCCCAGACCCGTGAGAGCATTGCAGCGTTCCAGCGCGCTCGCGACGGTGGAGAACTGGCGCCCCCACCAGCTCGCTCGAGCGTGGTCCTTCCTCGCGAAGACGAGATTGCGATCACGCGTCCAACGAGTGCGCCTGACATGGACTTCTCACAGGAAGATCCTGAAGCGCTCGCTCGTGAAGGCGCGCGACTGCAGTCACCTACGTTCCGCGCTCCGATGCCGGATATGCGCGCGTTGATCGGCCAGCGTCGACCAGGCAACATCGACTTGAACAGCCGTCCCGTCGTGCGCAACGCCGACGGCTCGATTTCTACGGTGCGTAGCGCGTCGTTCGGTACCGATGCGGGCGAAGTGCTCGTGCCCACTGTCAGCGATGACGGCCGTGTGATGAGCGACGAAGATGCGTTCGCAGAGTACCGACGCACGGGCCGACACCTCGGTGTGTTCGACTCGCCTGCGAGCGCTACGGCATACGCTGAACGCCTCCACGATCGGCAGGCTGACCAGTACGCCGATCGAGCGCCTCTTGCTGACGCTGCACGTCCTGACGCTGGCGTTCGGAAGCCACAGCTTGCGCCTCCTGGTCGCATGGATGAGGGGCTTCCCAGCCTGTCGGACATCGAACGTGAGCGCGGTCTCGATGTGCCGCGCGAGATCCTACACCGCATCGGTGCCGGTCTTCGTGCAGCTGCTGGCAACAACACAGCTCCGTTCGCCTCCAACGCAGATCGTCTACAGCAGCGTCGAGAGCAGGGCCTTCGTGTTGCTCGCGCTGAGAAGCGTGAAGCCATTCAAGACGATGAGCAGCGCCGACGCCTCGACGTGCAGGAACAGCGTCAGCAGCGACAGCTGGACCTGGCAGCACGCCAGGAAGAGCGACAGGCCGCACTTGCTGCAACTCGTGAAGAGCGTCAGGCGCGTCTTGCTGATGCCCAGCTCGCGTACCAGCAAGCGCGCACCGAGCAGGAGCGCACGCGTGCTCTGACCGCACTCCGTCGCGAGGACCCACAGTCGTCCGAGTCTGGTCGCGCTCGCGATCGCTACGTACTCGCAGTGATGGAGCGCGAACGCCTTCGTCCCGAGGGTCAACGTCGATCAGCTGCTGATGTTGCTGCCGAGGTTCGTGGCCTCAGTGCAGCGGACATCGAAGCACTTGAACGCCGTCTCGGCTCCGTGACCTACGGCACCCGTACTAGTGTCTCGACCGTGACGTAACGAGCCCGGCGTATCGGAAGACGCGCCGGGCGTCGGCGACGCGAAACGTCCAGTTGATGCCGCGACGCTTACGATCTGCGCGGCGATTCCACGCGCTGACTTCGTGCCGCAGAGTCGCGAGATCGCCGATACGGCGTCGGCCGAGGCACTCGCGGACGACGAGGCTCACCTCCATCTCGGCGGCGTTGAGCCAGCTCGCGTGCTTCGGCGTGAAGTGCACCGTGAAGCGCCGCCATAGCGCACGGCCCTGCTGAGGCCCGAGCGCATCGATCAGGCACTTCTCCGAGTGCGTGCTCAGGTTGTCGACGACCAGATGAATCGTGCGAGCGCGTTTGTAGCGGCGCGCGATCCGCTTCAGCGCTTTCGCGAACGATGGGCCGGCGCGATCGCGCGTGGCGTGCGTCAGCCGTCGCCCGGTCAGAGCTTCGATGATGCAGAAGATGTTCGCTGTTCCGCGCCGCACGTACTCGTAGTCGACGCGCGCGATCTTGCCCGGCGACATGGCCGTCCCGTCTCGCGCCGCATCGCGCAGCGGCACAGGGCGCTCGTCCAGGCACACGACGGGCTCTCGTTCGTCGTGCTTGCGTGCGTACAGCTCGAGCACGTCCTCCATCCGATCGATGAACTCGTCATCGACGGCGGGGACGCACCACATTTTTTTCCCGCCACGGCTTGAGGCCGTGGCTCGCGAGCGTGACCCGGACCGTCTCGCGACCGATCTCGTCGACGACACCTCGCTTCACGACTTGTTCGGCGATGAGCCGCACGGTCCATCGCGCGTGCCCTTCGGGCGGTGGGCCGCAGACCATCGCGACGATCGCGGCCTCCTGCGCGCTGTCGAGCTTCCGCTCCGGGTGCGGACGCGGGTCATCAGACAACGCCGCGTCCAGACCTCGCTCCGCATAGCGCTTGGCGACACGCGAAACCTCTCGCGGGTAACCCCCGACTGCGATCGCCGTAGCTCGGACCGACATGCCCTCGTCGAGGAGAAGCAGCGTGCGGATCCGACGCCACTGGCGCGCCGTGAGTCGCTCCCGATGGCTACCGCGCCCCCTCGCGCGAAGGAGCTCGCGGTCTGCCTCGGACAGCTCCAGCCCTGTGAACCTCGCAGTCGGCTTCACAGACTGCTGTAGATCAGACTCCCGATCGCGGCGCAAGGGCCGACGTGATCACCGCGTCGCGGTCGGGACACTAGCCGTGCAGGCACTGGAACGGGTGGTGGGGGTGGTCCTGTCGCGCCTGGTCGTGGTGGTGGTGTCGCTGCCGCATACGGTGCGCGCCTCGACGAAGCAGTGACGTCGGGTCGCGTCTCACAGGAGGTCGCCGATGGTCTTCGTGCAGACCTCGGAAGCTCTGACCGACGTGTTCGCGATCGCGCGATCAGCACCGTCGATGACCTCACACCCGCCCAAGCACGTCGTGAGATCGGCCGTGGCGTGTACGTCAGCAGTGCGATCGTCGATGACACGATGGCGCGCAGCATGTTCAACAGCTTGGTCGGCTTCCGCGAACAGCGTGGATCACTCGAAGCACTCGCAGACATCGCGAATCGCTACGGTGCCTCAGCTGCGATCGACCGTGAGGCCGCTGGCGAGCTGGCCGCACCGATGTCTCGTCTCATGGCGATGGTCGCGAACCTCGAAGGCTCCGGCATCATTGGTCCAGGCGACCTGCCACGCATCCAAGCGGCGTTGCCCAACCCACAGAACCTTGTGGGTATGACGTTCGGTCAGCTGGACGGTTCGCTCCGTGGCTTCCGTCGCGAGATCGAGGCTTCAGTCCGCGCGCGTCTGGAGTTCGCAGGTGCTGACCAGGAGTCGATCAACAACGCCCTTCGCTACATCCGAGAGGGTCTCGGCAACGTAGGTGGTGGGGCACGCGCTGGATCAGGCAGTGGATCAGGTTCACCACGCCGCTATCGCATCACGCGCACCAGTACCGGTGAATCCACAGTCCGCGATGCCGCAACGGCTGACCAGTTCCGTGGTGTGTCTGGATTCACTGTAGAGGAGATTCGCTAATGCCGGGACCAGACGATCTCTTTGAATCACTTCTGGCCGAAGATGCGAACGAGCCGCGCATGCGCCAAACGCGGCGCACCGTGCTCGACGAAGTTCACGTAGAGGGCGACGCTAACGGCCGTCGTGGTCGCACTCGTATGGGCCGTGGTGGGCGTGTCGAGATGGGCGAGCTGGTGGACGCGAACGCTCCACTTGATGACGTGGGTACTACTCGCGTCGCGCTGCCTGATCCCGTCGTGGTTCAGGTCAGCCCCGAAGAGCGTGCGGAGCGTGAGCGTCGTCGTGCACGCGAGCAGTACGACCAGGAGGCCGAGCAGCACTCGCCTTTCTGGGATGCGCTCTACTCGATCACGAACGCTCCTGACGCGATGGTGGGTGACGCGCGTCGTCGCACTGGTGAGCGAATCTCACGTGCCTGGGGTCGCTTCCGCGACGACCCTGTGGGCACGATGGGCGCTGCAGCGTCTGGAGCGATGCAGGGCATCTCTGGTGGCCTCGCAGACGAAGTGCTTGGCCTCGCGATCTCGAACACGATCATGGGCCCTGAAGATCCCGCAGAGGGCATCCACATCGCCCGAGAGAGCCGAGATTCACTGCGTGGCCGCGCACCTGAAGTGCATGGCGCGTCGGAGGTCGGAGGCATGGCCTTGGGTGCACTCGCTGGACCCTCGATCCCAGCAACGCAGGCACCAGGGATGCTCGGTACTGCCGGACGTGTTGGGGCGAGCGCAGCCACGGGTGCGCTCTACGGTGGTGCCTCGTCGGTCGGCTACGGCGATCCCAACTCGCTCGACGAAGCTGGCGAACTGGCAGTTACTGGGGGCGCGTTCGGTGCCGGAGCTGGAGCGCTCGGAGGCGTCGTGGGGGAGACGCTCCGTGGTCCAACGAGTCGCTTCGTGGAGCGCCTTGGACGCGCGCGCGATGATCAGCTGCTCGGCGCTACGACGAGTGCGGGACGCGGCGACACGGCGATCCGCAACTTCGTTCGGGGTGGTCAGGATGCAGTCGAAGCACGAGGGCGCGCAGCTGAGACGCTCCGAGAGACAGGAGCGATCCCGAGCGTTGGAACCGTGCGCACGGTTCAGGCTCGACTTGAACGAGCGCAGCGAGAAGCCATCGAGACGATGGACGGTATCGCCCAAGACATGGCCGGTGGTGGTCCGACTAGTGAAGAGATCGCGACACGCATTCGATCGAGCACACCGCGCCAAGCGACAGCCGCTCCCCAGCGTGAAGCGATGGAGCGCCTGGCAGAACAGATCCAGGAGACGTACGGGAGCAACCCGGTCCCCTACAGCGACATCGTGGAGGAAGCCCGCAGACTGCGTCAGGCAGGTGCCTACCAGTCGCGCCAGGGCCAGACCGTCAGCATGACCCGAGAGGGGCTGCAGGAGGTCACAGAGGCGATCCGCGGCGCCTACGACGATGCGGTAGAGTCGGCCCTTGGTGCAGACCGACGCGCAGCGTACCAGGCAGCACGACGACGTTACGCAGTGCTGGAGCGCGGCCTAGAGAACGCGGAGACAGGCACATCAGCGGCAGCTGGTAATCGCTTCGCCGGTCTGTCGGAACAGCTTGGCTTCTACGGTGGGAGCGCTGGTGCTGGTGCAGGTATTGGCACTCTCTTGGGCGATGGCGGAAGTGGCGCCCTTGCTGGTGCTGGTGTCGCTCTCGCAGCACGTGGCTTTCGCGCAGTGGAGCCCACGCTTCGAGCGAGTGGAGCGGATCTCGTCTACCGCATCGCCCAGAACTACCCGCGCTCGCTCGGACGCTACGCACGTGTGATCCAGGAGGCTGGCGCACGCGGTGCCGGAGCACTCGCAGCCACGCACTACGTGCTCTCTCAGCGCGACGCCGAGTATCGGCGCCTCGTGCAGCAGTTCGAAGAGATGCAGGACGAAGACTCACTCCCAGAAGCCATCCGGCAGATCTCGGAGAGCGGAGAGTGACTAGACTTGAACTAGAAAGACGATAGGAGTTGGTATGTCAGATCTTCAAACACTCGCAGCCTCGGCGACGGCCCCACTATCAGGATCAGCGTCAGCGACAGACACACGTCCTTCCCAGCGTTTGGCTGGTACAGGGACGACCGAAGCAACCGTTACACACGGGCTCCAGGCAGGGCGTTTTGCGACGCTTATGGTCGGAGCTGCGGCAGTGCGAGTGTCATTCCGTAGTGCGTCGGGTGTTGCCACAGCAGTAGCCACGACTGACCTTATCGTACCGGCGTACGGCCGGTACGACTGGTACGTACAGGACTTCTCGCGCTTCCCATACGTCGAAGCCGCTGATGGTGCTGCGACCTATGAGGCTTGGGCTTGGTCGTCCAGCCTGAACAGCGTGCGGTGATCTCATGCGGCGCGTCGCACACAGACGGCCTTGTACTGGCGCGCATCGCCGTGGAGGCTTCCGCGGAATCGGTGGCGGTAGCGTCGCGCCTGCATGGTCGCCTGCTCAGCTGACGAATCTGCGCGGCTGGTATCGAGCAGACGATCTCGTCGTCTCCGGCGCTGAGGTCACGCAGTGGACCGACAAGAGCGGGAACGCGTACCACCTGACGCCACCCGCTGCGACGAACCGCCCGACGTTCGAAGCCGCGGGTCTGGGCGGCAAACCGTCGGTGCGCTTCGACGGCACCGACGACGTCTTGCGTAGCGCGACTAACAGTTTCCTCGGCACACCCGCCGGCTACACGATTGCGCTCGTCATGCAGGAGGCCGGTGCGCGCGTGGCGAACGCGATGATCGCGGGATACGGCGTTCTCACCGCGGCAGCGCCGCGCATCCGCCAGCAAGCCTCCGTCACGGTCCAGCTAGTCAACGCGACCTTGGGCGTGGCCTCTGCCGGCATCGCTACGACGAGCCCGCTCCTCGCGGTCTGCGGCGCGGACGGGGCCTCGCAGTACGTGTATTACGGGACGACGCTCCGAGACTCCGACGCCACCACGAGCGTCCTGACGGGGGCTGTGAGCCAGGTGTTCGCCCTCGGCGCGATGGGCAACGCGACGCTTCCGTCGAATATCAGAATCGCTGAGGCGATCGTGATGACGGCCTGGATCACACCCGCAGAGCACTCTGCGCTCGCTGCGTACGTCTCCGCTCGATACGGAGTCTAACTCTCTGACCAACGATGACGAGGCAACATGAGCGACCACGAACTACGAGGGCTGATCCAGGCCTTGACGATCAAGCTGGACACCACAGCTACACAGGTGCGCGACATCGATCAGAAGCTCGATGACCTTCGCGTGAAGCAGATCCCAGAACTGCGTGCCGAGATCGGCGCACTCAAAGTGAAATCAGGTCTGTGGGGTGCTGCAGCTGGGTTTGTCCCAGTGGTGCTCTTGATCGTCGTCCAGCTACTTCGTTCCTGACGTGTTCTTCGCGATCTCTGTGGCGAACGTCGTCGTTAAGAAGTTCGCGAAAGCGCTTGCTGTTACAACGAAGAGCTTCGCTTCGTCCATGTCGGGGAGCTGATCGCCGGTCTTCTTGCCGTGACGGATCGCCCCTGCGTTGTTCGTGTACTTGTAGAGAGCCTTCCAGCCGTTCGCGAAGTCTTCCTGCAGCCCCTGACCTTTGAGCTTCTCCAGCGTGACGCCCAGCGTGCTCTGCTCGTCTCCGGTGATGCACCTCGTCAGCGATTCTAGGGCGGAGATCGCTTCCTTGATCGCGTTGCGCGGGTCGGGATTCATCCTGTCACCGAGGCTGTCGAGTGCTTGCGTCATGTGAATTCGCACCCCGTCGAGTGGAGACGCGAGCGCCGTCTCGATCGCCGCGATCTCAGTAGGATCCGTGATCGGGACCAGCTGCTTCCCAACGAAGTGCCAGGCCGCCTGCTCGTCTCTGAGCACGCGATTCACGGCCTCGGGACTGATGATGTTGAAGATGTCGTGGGTGACGCAGTGCTCAAGAAGGTCGTACGCCTGATACCACTGCCCGTCCATGACGATCCCACGTAGGAACCCGATGTACTCGGGCTCTTTTCTGGGGATCGTATCGAGGGACTCCCGAAGTACTTCGTCCCAAAGTACGGTGACGAACTGCTCCAGACTCGTGCCCCAGTACTTCGAGTGGTGATAGGCGAATACCGGGTGCATCAGCGACCAAAGCCGATTCCGCAGCTCCTGGGGCATTTGGAAGGGGTAAAGCGGCACGCGAGCCGGTCCAAAACCGAGGCGACGGGAGAACGTGGACAATGGCGGCTCCTCTCCAGAGAGAGGATAGCCCAGCTGGGCGACCAACACCTACGGATCACCCTCCGGGGCGAGCAGTGTTCAGCGGTACGGCAGTACGCGTCCCGTGTGGAAGTTGATCGGCGGCAACCCGATCTCTTCTCGGAGTTGCACGAAGAGTAGCCGCTCGTCCACTTCGAGTAGCGGCCAGCAACCCAAGCACGGCCCACGTTGTTGGGGCTTCCGAGGTCTCGCGTGCATGCCCTCCCATCGCGTCGCGCTCCCTCGTTGCTCGCGAAAAGACAAAGGCGACGGGTCGCTTAGAACCCATCGCCCCTGTGCCCCCGCTTTTGTGACGACTGGTCAGCCCGTCTCGCCTACGGGCTGGGTCGGACTCGATCATCGCGCGCCCATGTTCTAGCTGTTGCGCGGGTCGTGGTTCGCGGCCTCCACGGTCTGGATCTCCGTCAGGAGCGCACCACCGTGCTGCATCGGTTCGATGTGCACGAGGCGCACGCCGTTGGACCAGACACCGTGACCCACGGGACGGAACCCGTGACCGCGGCACCAGTCCTCTGCCGTGGGCACGTCCCACGAGTCGATCGGGATCACGGGAGCTGCGCCGATAGCCCTCATCTGCATACCTGAACTCACCTCGGTGTGACGCGCCACCGCTTGTGGTGGTGCGCCCGTTCAGAGTTGGGCACTGCCCGAGGTAGGTCAAGTACTGTGTTCGAACTTTTTTCGTTTTTGAAATTGACTCTATGATTTCAACTAGTTGTGAGTGAATAACACGTGGTTCGTGATTCGGCAAATCGAGCATGTCCGCCTCGAATAGCGCGTCCGAATGGCAACTCGTATGGGGTCATGGCCACCACTACCGGTAGTGTATCGATGCGAACTGGCTATTGCCGCGACGAATCATGTTGTTCGTCGGATGTCAAGTGCGGCGACGATCAAGGAGAAGACGCACGACATCGCAGGCCCCTGTCTCGTTCCAGATGGCCGAGACTAGGAGCTAAAACTGCGCGCTAATTTGTGTGCGCCCCAAAAGCAAAGGGCTCCCGAGGATCAGCCCCAGGAGCCCGCTTCGTCGTCACTGAATGGTGACGTATCGGTACCTACCGACGACCTTTCTTCACCTTCTTCGGTGCAGCCTCTTCGCGCTCCACCACCGACTCCGACACTTCGATCTCGCCGCTCTCTTCAGCGAAAGCGTGCGCGTCAGCGGCTTCGCGACCCTCGGCCCGATCCTCCGGCCCAACGTTCGGATCTCGAAGCATCTTCTCCAGCCGCTCGACCGACGTACCGTCTTCACCAGGTACGTTCAGCTTCTCGATCTCGTTCAGCCGAGACAGGGCGCGCTCGCACGCGAAGAGAATCGCTTCTGCTTCTGCACGAGCCTTGATGATCTCGCCACGCTCCGAGTTGATCCGCTCGGTAATACGAAAGCGAGCAACCTTCTCGGCTTCCGTGTCGACCTTCTCAGCAGCGGGCTTCGAACCGAGGAACGCTCGCAGGAACGAGCTGCCCGAAGACAGAGTAGGCGCCTTCACACTCGGAGTAGGGCTAGCAGCTCGGACGCGAGGACCAGCGGAAGAACCAGCCTTCCCCGAGAAGACCTCGTCGTACTTCTTCCGAAGGGTCTGGAACCGCTGCATCTGGCTCGTGTTGCCAGCCATCAGCACTTCACGATCAGCAAAGGTGAAGTCTTCAGCGATCAGCGTCTTGGCGATCTCGGCATTGCCTTTCCCCTCGTGGATCATGTGCAAGATGCGAAGGGCCTCGTCTGCGGATCTCCACGACTTGTTCTTGTGGTGGGCGACCGTCTTCTCAGCGATGGTCAGCAGCTTCTGTTCATCGGACACAGCTCATACCTCCCGGAAATCCACGCGGGGGTATCATCGTGCCGAGAGCAGGTCAACGCACTCCCCAACGAATTGGATCTGACACTCCTACGAGCCGAGATGACGCGAGAACAAGACGAAGAAGAGTTTGGCGAGGAGATGGCCGATCTCATCTGGGCCTTTTCCTCCGAGTCCCAACGAGAGCAATACCGAGAGTCGAAGCGAGCCCACATAGCTCATATGTGCAGCATACGAGGGTATGAGACGGTTCTCAGCTATGCTGACTACATGGAGCACGACGAGATCTCGATGGCTCTGACCCGCTGGTGAACCAAAGACATCGGGCACCTGACCGTAGGCCAGACGCCCCCACGGGTGGCCATGACCGGTGACTAGGGTCCCTTCTTCTTCGGAACCGTGTTGGGATCCTTCGCATCGAGCTTCGCCATGCGCTCAGCGTGGGAGCCAGGGCGGATGTAGAAGTGATCCACGAGCCCTGCGATCAGTTCCAGACACCACTCAGCTTCTTCCCTGGTCGCATCAACGACCTGACCCGCAGTGTCCAGCTTGAGGTGAGCAGCCAGGTTCCCGATCCTGCGGATCGCATGCAGGAGAGAATCACCCAGGTACGAGGGGAGCTGCTTCGACGCCTCTTCGATCTCGCCGTAGAGATCCTTCGCCTTGATCTGCTTGTCGTGCAGGATCGCCTGCATCACTCGACGCGAGAGAGCAGCACTGGCCTTCGTGCTCACGTCCAGCGTCATGTGAGCCTCGGCAATATCCTCCGCGATGTGCTTGGGCACGTACTTGGAGACCTCAGGCACTGCGCGGAATCGAGGCCACAGCAACTCCGCGCCACTGTAGGCGACTTCGAACCCCGTCGCAGCAATGCCGGAGTTGGTGAGCGTGGCAGAGGTGGGCCTGCCGAACGTTCGATGCACGTACTTGATGACAGTGCGCTTGCAAGACGGACAACGACCTACCCACAACGCTCGCCTCGCCTGGTCGTCAGCGACAGGAATCTCGCCGTCGACCTGATGCGCGCTCTGTGGATCACGCACCGCGGTCTTGAACGTCACGCTACGCAAGCAGTGCGGGCACTCTCCGTCACTATCAACGAGACCACGCATCGACCACGCTCGCTCTCATTCAGGCCGGCACCCTCACCGACCGGGCCGAATCACCTCTGCGTCGCCAGTAGCTGGAGCGCAAGAGGGACAAGAGCTGGATCACCCATAGGGGTGACTAGTAGCCACGAGCACGAAGCCAGCGCTTGGGCAGCCTGGAGAGCGGAATCAGGCGCCCCGTTTGACCTCCGGATCCGCGCGCAAACAACTCCCAGCGCGTCCCCACTTCGATCCCCACTTCGGCCCCACGTACTGCACCGGGATGCAACGAGTGGGGACGGTCAGAGTAGGGGAAGTCTCGGAAAAACAATGGGGTTGAGGTCGGTTGGACATCCTCGGGCAGTAGCGCCATTCTCGCGCCGATGTCCGCCGTTGCAGTCTCGTCCGAGCCTTCGATCCCCACCGTCGATCTCGCCGATCTCGCGTCCACCGCCGACCCTGCAGCGCGCGCGCGTGCCGTCGCCGCGCTGCGCGAGGCCTTCGGCGTGTACGGCCTCGTCTACGTGAAGGGCCACGGCGTGGGCGACGTCGGACCGCTCTACGACCGCTTCGATGCGTTCACGTCGCGCAGCCTCGAGGAGAAGCAGCGCTTCAATCGCAGCGACCTCTGGTACCAGCGCGGATGGACGCCGCCCGACACCGAGAAGGCGGTCGTCGCGAGTGGTCAGCCGGACTTCAAGGAGTGCTGGTTCTCGGCGCCCGAGCCGCTGCCCGCGGAGATGAAGGCGCAGTATCCCGAGATCTTCGCCGACAACGTGTGGCCCGGCGACGAGCAGCTCGAGGCGCGTGCGATGCGCGCCGGCCACGAGCTGCACCTCGCGGGGCTCGCGCTGCTGCGCGGATGTGCGCTCGCGCTCGGCCTGCCCGAGGACGCGTTCGCGTCGCGCTGCGAGGGCGGCGCGCACGTGTTCCGCCTGCTGCGCTATCTGCCGCTCACCGCGGCGCAGACGAAGCAGAAGATCCTCTGGGGCGAGGAGCACACCGACTTCAACCTGCTCACGCTGCTGCCCGGCGGTCGCTTCCACGATCCGAGCGGCAAGGTCGCGCCCGCGCCCGACGCGGGCAGCGGGCTCTACCTGCGCACCCGCCCGACCGCAGAGCATCCCGACGGCCAGCTCGTGCGCGGCACCGCGCCCGCGGGCTGCATCGTCGCGCAGGTCGGACAGCAGCTCGAGATCCTCAGCGGCGGAACGTTCCTCGCGACGCCGCACGTCATCACCGCGCCGCACACGCCGGGCTGGTCGCGCTTCAGCGCCGCGCACTTCGTGCACCTCAACGCGCACGAGATCGTCTTCCCGCTCCCCGAGCTGCGCACGCCCGAGTCGGTGCGCGCGTACGCGCCGCCGGTGCTCGCGGGCACGTACTCGATCAAGACGTTGGTCGACATCGGGCTCGCGCCGAAGAGCGCGCTCGACAAGCTCGGCTATCGCCACTACGAGCGGCTCGCGACGATCCGCGCGCGAGAGACCGCGAGCTGATCGTGCTCGGAGAGGAAACGCGGAGCGGTCGGCCGCACCTCTTCGGGATGCGTCCCACGGATCTCGCTGCGTTCCTGCGGGAGCGTGGCGTGGCGTGCACCGACGCCGAGGCACGGCGCGTCCAGGCCCACGTCATCTCGCACAGCCGCGGCGACCTCGCGACGATCGCGCGCCCGGTGCCCAAGCGCATGCGCGAGGCGATCGATGCGATGCTCGATCGTGCGCCGCTCGAGCTCGTCGATCGCGTGCGCGACGACGACGACGGGTTCGTGAAGTACCTCTTCCGCCATCCCGATGGCGCGCTGACCGAGGCGGTGCGCATCCCGCTGCACCAGCCGGGTCGCTTCACGCTCTGTCTCTCGTCGCAGGTCGGCTGCGCGATGCGCTGCGTGTTCTGCGCGACCGGCAAGCTCGGCCTCACCCGCAACCTGCGCGCGTGGGAGATGGTCGCCGCGTTCTGCGCCGTGCGCGACGATCTCGCGCGCGAGCGACCCGACGCGCGCATCAGCGGCGCGGTCTTCATGGGCCAGGGCGAGCCCTTCCACAACTACGACGAGGTCATCCGCGCCGCGCAGGTGCTGAGCGATCCGTGCGGAGGCCGCATCACGCAGGAGGCGATCACGATCTCGACGGTCGGGCTCGTGCCCCAGATCCTGCGTTATGCGCGCGAGGGGCACACGTTCCGGCTCATCGTGTCGCTGACCAGCGCGATCCCCGAGAAGCGCGTGCGACTGCTGCCGGTCGCGGGACGCTTCGCGATGGAGGAGCTCGTCGCCGCGCTGCGCGAGGTGCACGCGGCGATCGGCAAGCGCGTGACCGTCGCGTGGGTGCTGATGGGCGGCGTGAACCACGGCGACGACGAGATCGAAGCGCTGCGCACCCGCTTCGCGGATCTGCCGCTCCGCGTGAACCTCATCGATCTGAATCGGTGGGCCGAGGACGAAGACGGCATGCGCCGCGCGACCGACGACGAGCGCCACGAGCTCGTCGCGAAGCTGCACGCGATGGGCATCGCGACGCAGCGTCGCTACTCGGGCGGTCGCAACAAGCACGCGGCGTGCGGGATGCTCGCGGCGCAGCACGCGGAGTCGATGCCGCAGCCGCCGCCCGAAGCGCCGTTCTACGGCGAGTCGTGATCGCGGAACGGTCCCCACGCGATCACGCGATCGCGTGCGATTCGTGAGTGGGGCACCCGAAGCGGTGTAGTACGGTCGTGCAGCGGGCCCGATCAGGCACGAGGAGCACGAGCATGCCGCTTTCGAGACGCAGCCCCCGGGGGGCGCTCGCCGCCGGGATCGTCGCTGCGCTGGTGTGCCTCGCGCCGAGCGCCACGCGCGCGCAGGCCACGCTGATCGAGGAGCCGATGAGCTGGGCCGGGGCCCCGAGCCAGCTCACCGACGGCCCTGGCGGCTTCGTCGTGCTCTCGGGCGACGGACAGCGTCTCGCGCGTCACGTCTATCGCGGCATCGAGAGCGGCGTCGTGATCTTCCGACGAGAGGCCGGCACGTGGGTGTACGAGGACGTGATCTACCCCGCGGACACCGATGCTTCGGTCAACTCGAGCTTCGGCGAGGTGATGCACTTCTCGCACGACGGCAGCGTCCTCTTCGTCGTGGCGCCGAACCCATACCGCCGACTCGGCGCCACCGAGCCCACGTATGCCGCGATCTTCCGGCGCGCCGGCCGCGACTGGGTCTTCGAGAGCACGCTCACGGCGCTCGTCATGCCCACGCCGAGCCTGGCCCAGCTCACCGGCGGCTTCTCCGCCGACGGCCGCCGCGCGGTGGTCAACATGGGATCGCTCGTGACCTTCGACTACGTCGGCGGCGCGTGGACGATCGCCGTCGAGAGCCCGAATGACGGCGGGTACCCGCTCGCGCTCTCCGGCGACGGCAACCGCGTCTTCCTCGGGACCCGGATGGGCGTGCGCGCGTACACCTGGAGCGGCGCCGGGTGGAGGTTCGACGCGACGTTCGCGGTGCCGGCGAGCCCGGCGTACCCACTCGCGCTCGTCGCGGATCGAGCTGGGTCGCGGGTCGCCGTCACCGGCGGCGAGTCTCCGGCTCCGACGCGGATCCACGAGCAAGAGGGCGGCGCCTGGATCGTGATCGCCGATCGCGAGTCGCCGCTCCCGTTCCGCGGGATGGACCTGTCCGACGATGGCTCGACCCTCTTGTACGGCGGGCGGTACGGCGGCACCGGCGGCGTGCCGGTCTCCAACAGCGCTCCGGTCTACGTTCACGAGACCCACGACGGCTGGTCCGACGTCGGAACGTTCACGTACCACGACGCGCCCAGCGGGCTCACGCTGCCCGTCACCGGCGTCGTGTCCGTCTCGGTCAGCGCGGATGGCGTCGTGCTCGCGATGATCGGGGGCACGACGCACGTGTACCGCGACGAGCGCGCGCTCGGGGCCCGCTGCAATCGCGCCCCGGAGTGCGGGAGCGGGTACTGCGCTCGGAGCATCACGGGCGTCGGGTACTGCTGCGACGTGTCCTGCGAAGGCGAGTGCGCGGACTGCCGGAGCGGGCACTGCGAGCCACACGCTGCGCCCGACGTCTGCCGAGCGAGCCGCGGCGCGTGCGACGCGGCCGAGACGTGCGCGGGGTCGCTCGCCTGCCCGCCCGACGCGCCGGCGCCCGCGGGCACGACCTGCCGCGCCGCGGCCGGGGCGTGCGACCTCGCCGAGGTGTGCGACGGAAGCGCGATCGAGTGCCCGGAGGACGTGCTCGTTCGCTCGGGGACGGAGTGCCGCGCCGTGTCCGGCGTCTGCGACGCCGCCGAGCAGTGCAGCGGGAGCGCGCCCGAGTGCCCCGCCGACGCCGCGCGCGCCGACGGATCGAGCTGCTCCGATCCGGGCCGCTGCGATGGCGAGTCGCGATGTGCCGGCGGCCTGTGCATCGCCGGCACCCCGCTCGAGTGCGACGACGGCGACGCGTGCACTGCGGACGTCTGCGCCGCGAGCGGTGCGTGCGAGAGCGCCCCGATCGCCGGCTGCTGCAACACCGACGACGAGTGCGACGACGGAGACGCGTGCACGCGCGACACGTGCGGCGCGCATCGCTGCGATCACCGCGACACGTGTCTCGACGCGGGCGGCGTGCGCCCGGACGGCGGGAGCCGCCCCGATGCGAGCGCGCCCGTCGACAGCGGGCGGCCGCGAGACGGCGGCGCGAGCGGGGCAGCGGACGCGAGGGTCGACGCGGACACCCTTCCGCCGCGGACCGAGGGGGCCTGCGCGTGCCGCGCCGGCGTCGCGGCGCCGCCGAGCGCGGGCGCGCTTCTCCTGGTCGTCGCGCTCGGTGCCTTCGGCGCACGCCGACGTCGTGTCGCGCGCTGACGACCGTTCGCGACGACTCGTGATCTCGCGTTGAACGGTCGTCCGACGCGCGGGCACGGACTCGCGAGATGTCGACGCTTCCGTTCCGCGAGCGCTCGCTCGCGATCGCGCCGCTCGTGCTCGCGCTGACGTACGCGATCACCGGCGAGGCCCCACCGCCCGCACGCGCGACGAACCCGTTCGCCGAGAGCCGGCTCGACGCGAGCGATCGCTACGAGCTCGCGGGCGACGTCGTGTCGCGCCTCGACGCGGGCTCGTACGTCTACTTCGAGATCCGCGACGCGCGCGGCGCGCACCACTGGGTCGCGACGCTCGCGGTGACCGCGCCCGATCACGCGCACCACGTCGCCGCGTCGATCCTCGGTCGCGCTCGCGACTTCCACTCCGCGCGCCTCGATCGGCAGTTCGAGACGCTCCTCTTCGGCTTCGTGACCCAGGAAGGACCTCATGCACCGTAGGACATCCGCGATCCTCATCCTCGCCGCGATCCTCCTCTTCCCCGCGTGCGACACCGGCTCGCCCGCCGACGCGTCGAGCGCCGACGACGCCGGCGCCTGCTCGCCCGGCGTGCTCGAGGCCGATCTCGAGAGCGCGTTCGGGCTCGTCGGTCCGGGCGTGGATCCCGAGACCGGCGCGCTCGCTCCGCCCGGGCCCGAGGGCTACATCGTGAGCTCGACGTACGGCCAGGCGCAGCCCACGCCCGCGGCGCAGGCGCGCTTCGGCGAGCTGATCGGGGACATCGTGCCCGAGCTGATGAACAACCCGGGCGTCGTCGCGTTCGAGCTCCGCAGCTCGGCCTCGTGCGGCAGCGGGCGGACGCTCGCGATCTGGCGCGACGCCGCGTCGATGTACGCATTCGTCGCGAGCACGCCGCACACGACCGCGATGGCGGAGGCCGACCAGGTGACCATGCCGGGGTTCCGCACGACCCATTGGATGGCCCACGACCTCGCGGAGACGAGCTGGAGCGCGGCCGCCGAGCACGTCGCCGCCGACGCGGACTGAGCTCCGCATGGGCCCTCCGCCCGCGAGCGCTCCAGCTGGGCTGAACGCGCGGCTCCGTGGTGGGAACCACGACGGGCACGGGTTGCGGCGGCAAGTATCCTCCGCGCGGTGACCGTCCCGCCCACCTCGCCGGGCACGCCCGATCCATCGCCGGTGCCGACGCCGATCACGCCCGGCGTGCTCGCGGTGGCGCAGCGCGCGGTCTCGAACGAAGAGCTCGCGACGAACCACAAGCGCCTCGTCACGGCGTACGGGATCGCGACGGTGCTCGTGCCCGCGTTCGCGCTCACCGACTTCGCGCGCGAGTGGGCGTGGCCGCATCACACCGCGCTCGCGACCGCGCTGGTGATCCGCTCCATCGCGATGGGGATCATCGGCGGCGCGTGGCTCCGCCTCCGGATGGCGCGCGCGCTGAGCGAGCGCGAGCTCGACTTCTGGGTGAACGCGCTCACGCCGTTCCTCGCGGTGGTGATCGCGCTGCTCAGCCTCTGCATCAGCGGAGTCGACAGCCCGTACACCGACGCGGTCAACCTCGTCGCGACGGGGTACGCGTTCGTGCCGCGGCGCTGGACCAAGGTCGTCGGGAGCGCGGTCACCGCGGTGATCGCGTTCCCGTCGACGTTCCTCGTCGCCGCGCTGTTCTGGGATCGCGCGCGCGCCGAGCTCTCCGAGCCCGCGTTCGCGATGGATCTCGTGATCGAGACCGCGATCTTCGCGGCGACGGTCGCGGTGCTCGCGTATGCGGCGCACCTGCTCTGGGCGCTGCGCCGCGAGGTGTTCGCCGCGCGCAGCATCGGTCGCTACCGCGTGCAGAAGCGGCTCGGTCGCGGCGGGATGGGCGAGGTGTGGTCGGCGTTCGACGAGACGCTCAAGCGCAACGTCGCACTGAAGGTGCTGCGCCTCGATCACGCGGACGCCGTCGCGCTCGCGCGCTTCGAGCGCGAGGTGCGCGCGACGATCGAGCTGACGCATCCGAACACGGTGCGCGTGCTCGACGTCGGCGTGACCGACGACGGCATCAGCTATTACGCGATGGAGCTGCTCGAGGGCGAGCCGCTCGGCGCGCTGCTGCGACGCGAAAAGCCGCTCCCGCCGGCGCGCGCGATCCACTTCGCGCTCCAGGCCGCGCGGGCCCTCGCCGAGGCGCACGCGCGCGGCATCGTGCATCGCGACGTGAAGCCCGAGAACCTCTACGTCACGCGCGCCGGCGACGAGCCCGACTTCCTCAAGGTGCTCGACTTCGGCATCGCGCGCCTCGATCGCGCCGAGCACACGCAGCTCACGCAGACCGGCATGGTCGCGGGCACGCCGCAGTACCTCGCGCCCGAGGTGATCGAGGGCGGCGACGCGACGCCCGCGGCCGACGTCTACGCGCTCGGCGTGGTGCTCTACGAGATGCTCGCCGGCACCCCGCCGTACGGGCGCGTCGAGGGCCCCGCGCTCCTGATCGCGCACCTCACGACCGAGGCCGCGCCCCCGAGCGCGCACGCGCCGGTCGGCTCCTCGATCGATCGCATCGTGATGCGCTGTCTACGCAAGCGCCCGAGCGAGCGCTTCGCGAGCGCGCGCGAGCTCGCCGACGCGCTGATCGAGCTCGGGCTCGCGGAGACGTGGCGCCCGAGCAGCGCCCCGCCTCCGCAGCCGACGATGCTCCACGACGCGAGCCCCGACGGAGAGACGCAGATCGCGAGCCCGAAGGCGGCGCGCGGCGGGTAGGGCGGCGGCCGACCGTCCCTTCGGGCAGGAATTCCACGCGGCGCCGCGTCCCGTGCTAACGGAGGGCCCAGCATGTTCCGCGGGCGCGTCCGGTCCATCCACTTCGTCGGCATCGGCGGCATCGGCATGAGCGGCATCGCCGAGGTCCTCCTCGCGAGCGGCTTCGGCGTCACCGGCTCGGACGCGCGCGAGAGCGACGTGACCAAGCGCCTCGAGGAGCTCGGCGCGCGCATCGCGTTCGGACACCGCGCGGAGAACGTCGGCGACGCCGACGTCGTCGTCTTCTCGTCGGCGGTCCCGCGCTCGAACCCCGAGCTCGTCGAGGCGCGCGCCCGCGCGATCCCGGTCATCCCGCGCGCCGAGATGCTCGCCGAGCTGATGCGCCTGAAGGACGGCATCGCGATCGCGGGCTCGCACGGCAAGACGACGACGACCTCGCTCGTCGCGACCGTGCTGCGCGACGCCGGTCTCGATCCCACCGTCGTGATCGGCGGCAAGCTCAACGCGCTCGGCAGCAACGCGGCGCGCGGCACCGGTGATCTGCTGGTCGCGGAGGCCGACGAGTCCGACGGCTCGTTCCTCCACCTCACGCCGGTCGTCGCGGTCATCACCAACATCGACGCCGAGCACCTCGATCACTACGGCAGCCACGACAAGGTGAAGGACGCGTTCGCGACCTTCGCGAACCGCGTTCCGTTCTACGGGCTCGTCGTCGCGTGCCTCGATCACCCGCACGTGCAGGACATCCTCCCGCGCATCGAGAAGCGCGTGGCGACCTACGGGCTCGCGGCGCAGGCGGACTACCGCGCGCGCCGTCCCGTCGTCGAAGGGCTCTCGACGCGGTTCGAGCTGGTGCGTCGGGGCGTGAGCGCGGGCGAGTTCACGGTGCGCATGCCCGGCATCCACAACGTGCTCAACGCGCTCGCGGTGATCGCGGTGTGCGACGAGCTCGGCGTGCCCGAGTCGGTCACGCGTAGCGCGCTCGCGAGCTTCGGCGGCGTGCAGCGCCGGTTCACCATCATCGGCGAGGTCGATCAGATCACCGTGGTCGACGACTACGGTCATCACCCGGCCGAGGTGCAGGCCACGCTCGAGGCCGCGTCGCGCGCGTACGGCCGTCGCGTCGTCGTCGCGTTCCAGCCGCATCGCTACACGCGCACCGTGCACTGCTTCGACGAGCTCACGCGCGCGTTCAACCGCGCCGACGTGCTGCTGCTCGCCGACGTCTATGCCGCGGGCGAGGCGCCGATCGAAGGCGCGACGTCGGATCGTCTGGCGCAGGCGATCCGCGCCCACGGCCATCGCGACGTCACGTGGGTCGGCCCGCGCACCGAGGTCGCGAAGGCGCTCGCGTCGCGCATCGAGCCGGGCGACATCGTGATCACGCTCGGCGCGGGTGACATCACGCGCGTCGGGCCCGAGCTCGTCTCGATGCTGCAGGCGCGCGGCGCGGGAGCGAGCGGATGAAGATCGCGCAGCGTCGCGACGATCGCGAGGCGCATCGCTCCGTCGACGGGCAGAGCGACGCGCGCGAGAAGAGCGGCGCGCGGCGGATCGCGCGTCCAGCCGCTCCGGCGCCGAGCACACCGCGCAACCGCCGCACCGCTCCACGCGAGGGCACGACGTCGAGCCCGTCGCTGCCCGCGCCGGCCGCGCCGCGCGTCTCGATGAAGCAGCGCTTCACCGGGCTCCGCACGAAGCTCGGCGCGCGCCTCGAGCGCTTGCGCAAACCGGCGACGATCCTGTTCCGCATCATCGTCGTCGCGCTCGCGATCGTCGCTGCGGTCGCGCTGTTCCGCGTGGTCGAGCAGCACGTGCGCACCTCGCCCGCGTTCGCGACGAGCGAGATCGAGCTCGAGGGCGCGTCGCGTCTCACGCGCGCCGACGTCGAAGCCGCCGCGGGCATCGCGGTGGGTCGCAACGTGTTCGAGCGCTCTCCCGACGAAGCGCGCGCCGCGCTCCTCGCGCATCCGTGGATCGCCGAGGCCGAGGTGCGCCGCCGTCTTCCCGGCCGGTGGTCGATCGCGATCCGCGAGCGCAGCGCGGCCGCGATCCTGATGCTCGAGGAAGCGTGGCTCGTCGACGCCGAGGGTGCAGTGTTCAAGCGCGCCGAGGCGGGCGATCCGATCGACCTCCCGGTGATCACCGGCATCGAGCGCGAGCGCTTCACGACCGATCGCGCGTTCCGCACGCGCGTCCTGCTCGGCATCGTCGCGCTGCTCTCCGACTGGCGCGCCGCGGGCCTGTGGCGTCGCGAGCCGATCGGCGAGATCCACGTCGAGCCCGACGACGCGCTCACCCTGCGCATCGGCGACGACGCGACCGAAGTGAGGCTCGGCCACGGCCCGTACCGCGCGAAGCTCGATCGCCTGCGCCGCGTGCTCGACGAGCTCGGCCAGAGGCAGGCGAGGCCGGCGTACGTGTACCTGGACAACGTGCGGAGGCCGGACCGCGTGACCGTTCGCGTTCGCTGAGGGACGCGAACGACCGCGCACGCGCAGGTGGCACGTGGACGAGCACGCGGGACGCGCACGTGCACGAGCACGGTCGTCCTGAGGAGGCCGTCGCGATCGACACGCGTGCGCGTGCACCTGCTCGTCCCGCTTGCTCGTCCTCGTGCTCGTGCGCGTGCTCGGCAGTTTCTTCGATGCAGTTTTTTTGTCGCCGCGATCTCACCCGTGTAGACGTCGCTACATCGGAGCGATCATGGCGAGCAACCACGGCACCGAGAACGAGATCATCGCCGGGCTGGACCTCGGGACGACGAAGGTCTGTGCGATCGTCGCCGAGGTCACCGACGACGGCCTCGACATCATCGGCGTCGGCTCGGTCCCCTCGCGCGGCCTGCGCCGCGGCGTCGTGGTGAACATCGAGACGACCGTGCAGGCGATCCGCGGCGCGATCGAGCAGGCCGAGACGATGGCCGGCGTCGAGATCCGCTCGGTCTACGCCGGCATCGCGGGCTCGCACGTGCGCGGGATGAACAAGGACGGCGTCGCCGCGATCGCGAACCGCGAGGTCACCGCCGACGACGTCGCGCGCGTGCTCGACCAGGCACGCGCGATCCCGCTGACCAGCGACCGCCAGGTCATCCACGTGCTCCCGCAGGAGTACATCGTCGACGAGCAGGACTGCATCAAGGAGCCGATCGGCATGAGCGGCGTCCGCCTCCAGGCGCACGTCCACCTCGTGACCGCCGCGACGACCAGCGTGCAGAACATCATCAAGTGCGCCGAGCGCTGCGATCTGCACGTCGCCGAGGTCGTGCTCGAGCCGCTCGCGAGCGCGCACGCGGTGCTGCAGGACGACGAGAAGGAGCTCGGCGTCGCGCTCGTCGACATCGGCGGCGGCACCACCGACATCGTCGTCTACGTGAACGGCGCGGTCGTGCACACGAGCGTGATCCCGATCGGCGGGACCAGCTTCACGAACGACATCGCGACCTGCCTCCGCACCCCGATCGCCGAGGCCGAGCGCGTGAAGATCAAGTACGGCTGCGCGAGCCCGGTGATGGTCGACCCCGAGGCGACGATCGAAGTGCCGAGCGTCGGTGGTCGCGCCCCGCGCGTCATGCCGCGCCAGCAGCTCTGCCAGATCATCGAGCCGCGCGTCGAGGAGCTCTTCCAGGCCGTCGCGTACACGATCGATCAGGGCAACTATCGTGATCTCCTGGGCGCGGGCGTCGTCGTCACCGGCGGCACCACGATGCTCGACGGGATGCCCGAGCTCGCCGAGCAGATCCTCGGCCTTCCGGTGCGTCGCGGCGCGCCGACCGGCGTCGGCGGCCTGATGGACGTGGTGAAGAGCCCCGCCTACGCGACCGGCGTGGGCCTCGTGAAGTACGGTGCGGAGAAGCTGCGCAGCAGCGTGGCGACGAGCGCGCACCGGCACGCGATGGACCGCTCCATCGTGGTGCCCGCCGGACCGACGTGGGGCGCGCGCCTCGGCGCGTGGTTCCGCGAGGTGTTCTGAGTCCGGCAATACCAACATCGACATCGACTGACCAGTACCGGCAGTGCTGGGCAGTCTGGAGACAAGCTCGCTTCCCGCGGAGGGCGAACCCGGGGAGAGGGCCAGAGAGAAAAAGGGCACGGGAGGCAACATGGGATTCCACATCGAGTTCGCGGACGACGCGGAGATGCAGGCCCGGATCAAGGTCGTCGGCGTCGGTGGTGGCGGCGGAAACGCGCTCCAGACGATGATCCAGAGCGGGCTCGAGGGCGTCGAGTTCATCGCGGCGAACACCGACACGCAGGCGCTCGAGCAGAGCCTCGCGCCGTCGAAGGTGCAGCTCGGCTCGGCGCTCACGCGCGGCCTCGGCGCGGGCGCGAACCCCGACGTCGGCAAGAAAGCGGCGCTCGAGGAGATGGAGCGCATCCAGGAGGCGCTCGCGGGCGCCGACATGGTCTTCGTCACCGCCGGCATGGGCGGCGGCACCGGCACCGGCGCGGCGCCGATCATCGCGCAGATCGCGCGCGACCTCGGCATCCTCACCGTCGGCGTCGTGACGCGTCCCTTCCTCTTCGAGGGCAAGCGCCGGATGAAGAACGCGGAGCAGGGCATCCGCGAGCTCGCCGCGTCGGTCGACACGATCATCACGATCCCGAACCAGAAGCTGATGAACCTCGACGACGACCTGTCGATCCTCGAGGCCTTCAAGCGCGCCGACGACGTGCTCGTCCAGGCGGTGCGCGGCATCAGCGATCTCATCACGGTCAGCGGCGTCATCAACGTCGACTTCGCCGACGTGAAGACGATCATGAGCGGCCAGGGCCGCGCGCTGATGGGCACCGGCTACGGCCGCGGCGAGCGCCGCGCGCTCGACGCGGTGGAGATGGCGATCAACTCGCCGCTGCTCGACGACATCTCGATCGACGGCGCGATGGGGATCCTCCTCAACTTCACCGCGGGCCCCGACGTTCGCCTCAAGGAGATCAACGAGGCCGCGTCGCTGGTGCAGCAGGCGGCGCACGAGGACGCGAACATCATCTTCGGCCTGCTCACGGACCCCGACATGGGCGACGTGGTGAAGGTCACCGCGATCGCGACGGGCTTCGAGGCCGACAGCTCGGAGATGCAGGAGATCGTCGCGTCGGCGACGGCGGCGCGCACCTCGCGCACCTCGCTGCCGCTCAGCATCCCCGGCCACCGTCCCGCGATGCAGCCGCAGATGGCGCTCAAGGCGCTCGTCCCGCAGCAGCAGCCCGCGCCGGTCGAGGCGCGCGCCGCGCGTCGCAACTCGGCGCCTGCGCCGCGCGTCAGCACCGCGCGCGAGCAGCCCGAGCAGGCGACCCTCCCCGAGCTGCGCGTCTCGGGTCGCGCGTTCGGCCCGGCGGCGCTCGCCGACGAGGCGACGCTCGACATCCCGGCGTACCTGCGCCGCGCGGCCGCGCACCACGACTGATCGCGAGCACACGAACGAAGCGGCGCCCGGCGTGAGCGATCACGCCGGGCGTTTCGCGTTCACGTCGCTTCGAGGACGATCTTGCCCTGCGTGTGGCCGTCGCGGCTCTGCGCGTAGGCCTCGCGCGCTTTCGCGAGCGGGAACCGCGCCGCGATCTCCACGTCGATCGTTCCGTTCTCGACCAGCCGCGCGAGCTCCTCGAGCACCGGGCGCGACGTCTTCGACACGATCCCCACCGCGCGCACCCCGCGCTCCTCCGCGCGTTGCTTCGACGTCGGCGCGAGCCCGACCAGCGAGACGAGCGCACCGCCCGGTCGGATCACGTCGAACGAGCGGCGCTGCGTCTCGCCTCCGATGGTGTCGAGCACGCCGTCGACGTCGCGCGCCACGCTCTCGAAGCGCTGCTGCGAGTAGTCGACGACGTCGTCGGCGCCGAGGCTGCGCAGATACGCCTCGTGGGCCGCGCGCGCCGTGGCGATGACCCTCGCGCCCCTCTGCTTCGCGAGCTGCACCGCGAACGTCCCGACCCCGCCGGCAGCACCGTGGATCAGCACCGTCTGGCCCGGCTGCAGGTCCATCGTGGGCGCGCCCTCGAGATCGAAGAGCGCCTGCCACGCGGTCAGGCCCGCCGTCGGAATCGTCGCCGCCCGCGCGTGGTCGAGCCCCGGGGGCGTCTTCGCGATCTCTTCGGGACGTACGACGACGAGCTCCGCGTCCGCTCCGTCGTGCCTGCCGAACACCCGGTCCTCGACGGCGAAGCCCGCAACGCCTTCCCCGACGCCCGCGACGACACCGGAGAAGTCGTGCCCCGCCACCCGCGGGAGCGAGAGCCCGTAGGCGCCGGCCGCGATCTTCCAGTCGATCGGGTTCACCGAGGCCGCGTGCACACGCACGAGGATCTCTCCTGCGCCGGGCTCGGGGCAGGGCACCTCGTCGTAGCGCAGCACCTCGGGCCCGCCGTACTCGTGGAACCGCACCGCTCTCATCGTCGCCATCAGCTCACTCCGTCGTTGGCCGACGGAAGGACGCAGGGCGCGTGCCCCGAGGCGCGATCAGAACGAGCGCACCGAGCGGATCGCGAGGTAGTCCACCTCGCAGCTCCCGTCGCCCTCTTTGCGCAGGCTGACGCCGAGCACGCGCGCGATGTGCCACGGCGCGCTCACCACCTCGACCACGCGCATGCTCTGGTCGCGCGTCGCGCTCGTCCACGTCACGTCGGGCACGAGCTCGGCTTCGTACGTCAGCGTCGTCGCGTCCTGCAGCTCGATGGTCGCGCGCATCACGAGGTGCGCGCCGAGATCGCAGCGCGCGTTCGCCCGCGCGATGAGCTGCGTGCTGAACGTCGACTGGGGCGCCTCGTCGATCCCGCCGCGCACCGCGACCTCGCGACCGACGAGCTGCAGCCCGTGATCACCGGGCAGCGTCTCCACGTAGCTCGCCGCGTTCTCGGCCCCGGTGATCTGCGCCCAGCCGCACGGCGTGCCCTCGCACGTCGTCTCGAAGTCCTCGACGTAGATCGCCGACTCGTCCTCGGACGACGGGCACCCGACCAGCGCTGCCCCGAGGATCGTGATCACGAGCGCACGCTTCATCGACGCACCTCGAAGCCGATCCCGAGCAGCGGCCCGCCGAGCTCGAGATCGCTGCCGTAGCGATCGAGATCGTACATGGAGAACCAGTCCCATCCGACGCGCGCTCCGATGCGCACGCCCTGCGCGACGCGGAAGCCGACCTGCGCGTAGCCCGAGAGCCGCGGCGCGAACGCCCACGTGCCCGCGCCCTGGATCGACACGCCGCCCCAGCCGAGCCCCACGCCGAGCACCGCACCGAGATCGACGATCGGCCCGAGGTGCGCCCGCACGTGCGCGACCGCGAGCGCATCGACCCCTCCGCCCACCGCGGGCGCGGTGTTGTGACTGCCCCAGCCGCGACCTCGCGCGCCCACGCGCCCACCGAGCCAGAGCCACTCCGCGACCCGCGTCATCAACGTGAAGTCGCCCGCCAGGAGCACCGGTGAGCTCCCGTATCGATGCGCCTCGAGCGCTGCGTCGAGCGACGAGCGCAGCGGCACCCCGCCGCTCAGGAACACCTGGAACGTCGTGGGCATCAGCGGCTCGGTCGCGTCGTAGCGACGCTCGCGCTCGCGACGTTGCTCCGCCGGCGTCAGCTCTCGCGGCGACACCAGGATCGCGGGGCCGAAGTCGGCGCCCTCGGGCAGCTCGTCGGGCGCGCCGCCCGGCGCCGGCTCCACGTCCGCCTCGACCGCCTCGGCGTCCGCCTCGATCGCCTCCTCGACGTCCTGCGCGCGCGTGCGCGCTGGGATCGACGCCGCGATCAGCGCGACGACCACCAGCGCGCGCATCACGCGACCTCGCGCATCGCGTCGGCGAGCGCCGCGAGCACCACGTGGTTCTCCTCGGGCGTGCCCACCGTGATCCGCATCCGCTCCGCGAGCCGCGGGTGCCCCGCGAAGGTCCGCACCTGCACGCCCGCCGCATGCATCCGCGCTGCGACGTCCAGCGTGCGCGACCCCGCCCGCACCAGCGCGAAGTTCGAGTCGGTGGGATCCACCGCGATCCCCGGGATCGCCGCGAGCCCCGCGACCAGCTTCGAGCGCTCGGCACGCACCAGCGCGATCTGCTCGCGCAGGATCGGCATCAGCGGACCGAGCGCGAGCGTCGCGATCTCCTGCGACGGAGTCGGGATGTTGTACGTGAGCCGCACCTTCTCGAGCTCGTGCGCGAGCCACGGCTTCACGCGCACCCAGCCCACGCGCAGCGCCGCGAGCCCGATCTTCGAGAGCGTGCCCAGCACCGCCACGTTGTCGTGCTTCTCGAAGAGCGCGTGCGAGATCGATCCGCTCGAGAACTCGACGTACGCATCGTCGAGCACCACCAGCGCATCGCGCGCCTGCTCGACGATCCGCCGCACCACGCGCTCGTCGAAGCGGTTGCTCGTCGGGTTGTTCGGGCTCGGCAGGAAGATCAGCGAGGGGCGGTGCTCGTCGATCGCACGCGCCCACACGTCCGCGTCGAGATCCCAGCGCTCGTCGAGCGGCACCTTCACGACCGCGTGGCCGTGCCCGCGCCCGATGATCCCGTACATCGAGAAGCTCGGATCGGGGTGCATCACCACCGCGCTCGCGCTGCCCGAGCGCGGCCGCGCGATCGCGGTCTCGAGGATCGAGATCACCTCGTCCGATCCGACGCCGATCACCAGCTCGTCGGGCCTCGCGCCCACGTAGCCCGAGAGCGCGGCGCGCAGCGCGGTGCAGCGCGGATCCGGATACCGATGCAGCGCGATCGACGCCATCGCCTCGGCGATGCGGGCGCGCGCCTCCGCGGGCAGCGCCCACGGGCTCTCGTTGCCGTCGACCCGGATGCGCGCCGGCGCAGCGGGCGTCTCGTACGCATGCAGCGCCGCGAGCTCGGGCCGGAGCCGCTCTCGGATCGCGTCGCTCATTCGCTCTCTCCTTCTCCGGTTTCACTCTCGAGCGAGCGCGGCAGCTCGAGATCCTCGCTCTCCGCCGCTCGCTCGCTCGCGTCACCCGCGCTCGCCGTGCCATCGCGCGCACGACCGCGCTCGTCGAGGTCGCTCGGATACAGCCCCATGTACTCGCCCACCACGGCGCGTACGAGGGAGTCGTCCGCGACCCCGCCGACTTTCACCACCCGGCTGCCCGACACCCAGAGCACCCAGCGATCACCCTCACCACCGTCCAGCGACCACGCGCGCCCGCCGACGTCCACGACCGACACGTCGTAGCTTCCGAGCGAGCGCACCTGACGACGGATCTCCGCGCTCAGCCCCGCGGCCGCGTCGTAGACCGTCACGAACACGTTCACGTACGGGATCTCGCCGCGGCTCGAGCGCCGCACGTAGGTCGCGGTGTGGCCCACCGCGACGTTCCCTTCGACCGGGAACTCCACGTCGAGCACGCGCTGGTAGCGGCGATACGAGAGATCCCCGATGTCGCGCTCGAGCACGAAGCGCGTCGGGATCGACGGGCCGCAACCCGCCACGGCCGACAAGAGCACGGCGAGCATCGAGACGAGCCCCGCCGCACCCACACGCATACGTCGCGACGGTAGACCAGCGCTCGGATCGCGTCGAGGCCCGATCGCGCGGTTCAGGTGGAGCCGCGGGCCCGCGCGCGCCGGATCGCCTCGCCCACCGGGCATCCCGCGCAGCCGGTCCGGCAGCAGCGCTGGCCGCGCTTGCTCGGCGGAAGCTGCGTTCCTTCGATCGCCGGTGCGCTCGGTGCGGACTGCAGGACCGGCAGGCGCGGCATCGGCGGCGGCATCGCGCGCGACGCCGGCTGGGGCAGCCCGCGCAGCGATCCGATCGTCAGCGATCCCGCGGTCCGGCGGTGCCGGCTCACGACAGCCCCGTGGCGCTCGACGCGCGCGCTCTCGCGAGGGCACGTCGCACCACGAGCTCGTCGGCAGGCTGGCTCGCGTCCGAGAGGTACGCCTCGAGATCCTCGACCGCGGCCGCCGACGCGCCCAGCGCGAGCGCGTGCAGCCCACGATCACGCCGGAACGTGACCGACGAGGTCACGTCGACGAGCCGGTCGCTCACGACGAGCGCACGCGCGTGATCGTGCCTCCGCTCGTGCGCGTGCTTCAGGTTCACCAGCATCCGCACGACCATCGAGCGTGGCGACACCACGTGCAAGTGCTCGGGGCGCAGCTGCGACGCCGAGCCCAGGAACTTCTCCGCGAGCCGCTCGAGCGCGCTCTCGCTCACCACCCGACCTTCGAAGAACGGGTCGACGTGCACGCCCTGCGGCCCACCCACGCGCACCAGGAAGTGCCCGGGGAACCCGATCCCCTCGACGACGATCCCGATGCGCCGCCCGATCGCCATCAGCAGCGCCGACAGCGTGATCGGGATCCCGGTGCGCCGGTCGACGACGTCGCTCAGGTAGCTGTTGCGGGGATCGTAGTAGTCGTCCGCGTTCCCGCGGAACCCGAGCTCGTCGTAGACCAGCGCGCGCAGCGCCTCGGCCTGGTCCTGCGCGTCGAGGGCCACGAGCGCCGAGCGATGCGCCGCGAGGGGCGCGGCGAGCTCGTCGATGCGCGCGAGGCCCGACTCGACCGTGAGCGACGGGTACTCGTCCTTGGCGAGGATCAGCGCGAGCGTCTCGATCGGAGTCGCGGGATCGGCGAGCGCGACGAGCAGATCGCTCGCCCCGCTCGCCTGGGTCCTCCGTCGGTCACCGAGCGCCATACTGCTCTCGCTCGTGTCGCCGATCCCGCTGGCCGTCAGAGCCTCGGGCCGGCCGCGCGGATCGCGTCGCTCGCCTGCGACTCGTACTTCTTGAAGTTGTCCACGAAGAACTTGGCGAGCTTCTTCGCCATCGCGTCGTACGCCGCCTTGTCCTTCCAGGTGTTGCGCGGCGTGAGGATCTCGCTCGGCACCTGCGCGCACTCGGTCGGCACCTGGAACCCGAAGACCGGGTCCTCCGCCGTGCGCACCTTCGCGAGCGAGCCGTCGTGGATCGCGTCGATGATCGCGCGCGTGTGCTTGAGCGACATGCGCTTGCCCTCGCCGTACGCGCCACCGGTCCAGCCGGTGTTGACGAGCCAGGTCTGCGCGCCGGTCGTGCGCAGCTTCTCCGCGAGCAGCTCGGCGTACTTCGTCGGGTGCCACACCATGAACGGGCCACCGAAGCACGCGCTGAACGTCGGGCTCGGCTCCTTCACGCCGACCTCGGTGCCCGCGACCTTCGCGGTGTAGCCACTGATGAAGTGGTACATCGCCTGCTCGGGCGAGAGCTTCGCGACCGGCGGCAGCACGCCGTACGCGTCGGCGGTCAGCATGATCACGTTCGTCGGCTGCGGGCCCACGCACGGGATCTTCGCGTTGTCGATGAACTCGATCGGATACGCGCAGCGCGTGTTCTCGGTGATCGAGATGTCCGTGTAGTCGACGACGCGCGTGTGCTCGTCGTACTTCACGTTCTCGAGCACGCTGCCGAAGCGGATCGCGCGGTAGATCTCCGGCTCCTGCTCCTCGGTCAGGTTGATCGCCTTCGCGTAGCAGCCGCCCTCGATGTTGAACACGCCGCGGTCGGTCCAGACGTGCTCGTCGTCGCCGATGAGGCGGCGGTTCGGATCCGCGCTGAGCGTCGTCTTCCCGGTGCCGCTCAGGCCGAAGAAGATCGAGACCTGACCTTCCTTCGACTCGTTCGCCGAGCAGTGCATGGACAGCTGTCCCTGCAGCGGCATCAGGTAGTTCATGATCGTGAAGACGCCCTTCTTCATCTCACCGGCGTACTCGGTGCCGAGGATGACGAACTCCTTCTTCGCGAAGTTCAGGGCGACGCTGGTCTTGCTCGTCATGCCGCTCGTGTAGCGGTTGGCCGAGAACGCACCGGCGTTGAAGATCGTGTAGTCCGGCTCGCCGAACGACTCGAGCTCCGCGAGCGTCGGCCGGATCAGCATGTTGTGCATGAACAGCGCGTGGTACGCGCGCGAGCAGATGACGCGGATCTTGATCCGGTAGCGCTCGTCCCAGCCCGCGTAGCCGTCGACGACGAAGAGCTGCTTGCGGGTGTTGAGGTAGTCGACCGCGCGCTCGTGGTTCACCGCGAAGACGTGGGGGTCGAGCTTGATGTTGACGTCGCCCCACCAGACGTTGCCGCTCGAGCCCGGCTCGTCGACGATGCGCTTGTCCTTCGGGCTCCGTCCGGTCTTCTCGCCCGACATCGCGATCATCGCGCCCGTCGATGAGATCGCCGTGCCTGCCTCGTTGCGCAGCGCGAGCTCGTACAAGGCAGCAGGGGGCGCGTTGCGAATGACGTTCTTGACGGTGATGTCGTACTTCGCGAGCGAGAAGTGCCGATCCATGGCGAGGCCACCTCGTGGTTCCCGACGCGCTGCCGGATGCGCATCGAGGTGATGAAGACGCGGAGCGTTGTTCTAGCCCGGCGGATTGGGCCGGTCACGCCCCCGGGAAGAGCACGGCTGGCGGAGCATTACCCCGCGGACATATGTGCGCCAACGCGGCGTCGAGAAAGATCACAAGTGGACCAGCGGCTCGACGAACGTCACACATCCGCGAGTGCCGTCGATGCGAGCGCGTGCTCCGAGCGGCAGCTCGAGCGGCTCCTCCACGTGACCACAGGGCAATCCGACGAGCACCGGAACGTCGAGGTCGCCGAGCCGCTCCGCGACCACCGACTCGACCGTCGTTCCGTCGGCGCCGGGCGCGCATCGGGTGAACGATCCGACGAGCACGCCCGCGACGTTCTCGAGCGCGCCCGAGAGCCGCAGCTGCGTCAGCATCCGATCGACGCGATAAGGCGCTTCGCCGACGTCTTCGACGAAGAGGATCGCGCCATCGAGCGGCGGCGCGAGCGGTGTGCCGGTCATCGCGGCGAGCAGCGCGAGGTTCCCGCCGATCACCGGCGCCTCGATCACCGCGCGCGATGCACCGATCGGCGTGAGGCCCTCGAACGAGCACGTGCTCTTCCCTTCGACGACGTCGATCCATCGCGCGAGCATCGCGTCGCTCCCGCGACCGAGCGCCGCGACCATCGACGCGTGCAGCGAGCACACACCCGCGCGCGCCCACAGCGCGTGCAGCGCGGTCACGTCGCTGAAGCCGACGAGCAGCTTCGGATGCGCGGCGACGCGCGCCGGATCGATCGACGACGCGATGCGCATCGCGCCGTAGCCTCCGCGCGCCGCGACGATCGCGTCGACGTCGGGATCGTCGATCGCGTCCTCGAGCTCGCGCAGACGTCGCGCGTCGTCGCCCGCGAGATATCCCGCTCGCGCGCTTATCTGCTGGTCGTACGTGACGCGATAACGCGCGCGGAGCCGATCGACGCCTCGCGCGAAGTCCTGCATATCGAACGGCGACGAGGGCGCGATCACGCGCAGGTGCGCGCCCGGGCGTAGCGCGCGCGGTCGCAGCGAGGAGCGATTGGAAGGCACGGCCGAGGAGATCATGCGGTGGCTGGAGCGGAGCGAGGGGCCGCTCGGGTACGTCGTGCTCGCGCTCGCCTCGCTCGTCGAGTACGTCGTGCCGCCGTTTCCGGGCGACACCGTCGCGCTCTTCGGGGTCTTCCTCGCGGCGACCGCGGGGTGGAGCGCGGCCTGGGTCTACCTCGCGCTCAACGTCGGAGCCATCGGCGGCGGGATGATCGCGTACGGGTTCGGGCGCGCGGTGTCGTCCCCCGAGCGCAGGCCGCGCTGGCTCTGCGGGCCCCGCTCGACGCGGGCGATCGAGCAGATCACCGCGCGCTACGAGAAGCACGGCGCGGTGTACCTCGCGATCAATCGCTTCGTGCCGGCGCTGCGCGCGTTCTTCTTCGTCGGCGCGGGCATCGCGCGGGTGCCCTGGCCCGCGGTCGTGCTCTGGGGTGGGCTCAGCGCGGTGGTGTGGAACGCGATCCTGCTCGGCGTCGGATGGGCGGTCGGCGAGAGCTGGGACGAGATGCTCGCGTGGGCCCGCGCGTACTCGGCGCTGGCGACGGTCGTCGTGGTGCTGGTGATCGTCGCGTTCGCGGGACGCGCGGTGCTGCGGAAGGCCCGGGGGTCGTCGGGCGCGGACGGGGAGCCTCCCGGTTGACGCAATGCGTGCGAAATCTTTGACGCAACGCGTAGCCCACATCGGAGCTATGGAACTTTTTAGTTGGGATCCTGCGCTTGACGCGCTGCGTCACGAGGGCTACCTCAAGGTCGTCGTCGCGCCGTGACGCGCCCCTCGCGTCCGCCGGATCGCGACGGCGAACGAGGAAACGATGACCCCGATGCTCGCTCCACGTGCGAGGGCGATGTCGCTCTGCTGTGTCTTCGTGAGCGCGACGTCTCTCCTCACGGCATGCGGCCTCTCGACGACGAGCGCCGCCCCCGAGGCCTCGCCGCCCGAGACACTGATCGCGCGGCTCGAGTCGTATCCCGCCCTCGACGTGATCGGCGTCCACAGCGACGCCGAGGTCGTCATGCGCCTGCCGCTCGCCGAGGCGGAGGGCACGCCCATCGCGCTGGTGGTCGACTACGGCGAGGCGACGATCGGCGCGCGCGGCACGCGCACGCTGGTGCTCGAGGATCTGCTCTTCGCGTTCGAGCGCGTCGACGTGCCCGCGGATCGCCTTCCGCCCAACGGCCTGAGCTTCGACGAGATCCGGGTGCGCGCGCTCGGTCCGGTCGAGGCCCACGTCTCGTGGGCGAGCACCAGCGAGGCGCGCGCGCTCGCGATCGTCGATCTCGAGCTCGACTGGCGCATGGTGCTGCCCGACGGGCAGACGCATCGCCTCGGCACCGAGCGCATCGAGGACGTCGAGGTCGCGCTGCGCGTGCTGCTCGACTCCGATGGCCGCGTGATCGCCGACGTCGATCTCTCGCTCGAGCGGGTGTGGCAGTGGGCGGGCGTGGTCGAGCTCGAGCAGCTCGATGTGCATCTCGTCACGCGCGAGCGTCTGCCGGTTGCGCCGCACTGGGCGCCGCCCGTCTTCGAGTGATCGAGCAAACGGCCGTCGCCGTTCACGTCGCCGTTCACGTCGACGACCACGATCGCGTCGACGGTCACGACGGCCGTCGTGGACGTGGTCGTGGTCCCTCAGTGACAGGGCCCGCGCCCACGTCCCTGCGGATCATTCGGATCGCTGTCGCTCCATCCCCGCTCCGCGCACACCCCACGCCCCGCTCCGTCGGCCCCCGGCCCGCTGTCGCGATCGGTGAACCCGGTGCGCCCGCGGCCCGGCGGATCCTGGGGATCGCTGTCGCTCGCCTTCGCCTCGGCAGGGGCGGGTGACGCGATCAGCGCCGTCGCGCCGAGCACGCTCGCGCCGAGCGCCCCGAGCGCGCTCCGCCGGCCGAGCCGATGCGTGACGATGTCGCCGGGGGTGAGCGTGCGCGGCTTCTTGCTGTCGTCGTGATCGGGCATCGCGAGGTTCGATGACGATGGATCCACGTTCCCCATTCGATTGCCAAGATCGTGCAGTCGGTCCAGCAGGAGTGCTCGCCCGCGCAGAGCCCGCACGGGAGCGCGCGGCGCACGCGGACGGGAGGGCGCTGGGCGGGCGAGCCGATCTTTGGACACTCTTCGGCTCGTGTGCTCCGACGTGCGCGATCCTCGTCGTTGACGTTTCACTCCCGGCGCGAAGATCCTGAGCCCGTCTTCGTAAGAGGGGTCATGGCCGAGAGCACGTACGCGTTCCGCAAGCTCATCGCTCCGATCACGCCGGAGCAGTTCTTCGCCGAGCACTGGGAGCGCAAGCCGCTCATCGTCCGTCGCGAGCAGCGCGACTACTACGCCGACCTCCTCAGCCTCCGCGCGTTCGATCAGGTGATCACGACGCAGGCGCTGATGCACCCGCAGTGCTTCATCGCGAACGCGGCGCGCCAGGTCGACGCGAGCGAGTACACGTTCCCGAACAACAGCGTCGACTCGGCGCGCCTCTACCAGCAGTTCGCCGACGGCGGCACGATCGTCTTCAACCAGCTCGAGGGGTTCATCCCGCCGCTGGCCGATCTCTGTCGCTCGCTCGAGCGCGACATCAGCACGCGCTTCCAGTGCAACATCTACTGCACGCCGAGCAACGCGCAGGGCTTCCCCACCCACTACGACTCGCACGACGTCTTCATCCTGCAGATCCACGGGACGAAGCACTGGATCCTCTACAACACGCCGGTCGAGCTGCCCTTCAAGGGCCAGCCCTTCCGCCGCGACGAGACGCCGAAGGGCGAGGTCACCGCGGAGTTCGATCTGCACCCCGGCGACATGCTCTATCTCCCGCGCGGCGTGATGCACGACGCGCAGACCCGCGAGGGCGAGACGCTGCACATCACGCTCGGCGCGCTCGCGACGAGCTGGACCGAGCTGCTCCTCGAGGCGGTCGCGAAGGTCGCGCTCGGTGACGCGGACTTCCGTCGCTCGCTGCCGGTCGGCTACGCGCAGACCGAGTTCGATCGCGCCAAGTCGCGCGACTTCTTCCAGTCGCTGATGAAGCGCGTGCTCGAGCGCGTCGACTTCGACGCCGCGATGGATCACTTCGCCGACGACCTCGTCTCGACGCGCCACGCGCTGCTCGAGGGACAGATGGAGCAGATCCTCCGCCTGCCCAAGCTGAGCGTGAAGGATCGCGCGGGCGCGCGTCCGAACCTCGTCTATCGCTGGAGGATCCGCGACGGGCAGTTCATCGTCTCGTGCTACGGCGCCGAGATGCGGCTGCCCGAGCACGCGGCGGAGCCGGCGCGCTACGCGCTCGAGACGCCCGACTTCGTCATCGAGGATCTCCCCGGTGATCTCGACGACGCGGGCAAGCTCGTGCTGGTGCGTCGCCTGGTGCGCGAGGGCATGGTCCGCGTCCGCCTGTGACGATGGTGATCGCGGCGCGCGACCTCCTCGCGCGCCGCGATCACGTGCTCAGTCCAGCTGGAGCGCTCGCCGGCGCAGCCCCCGAGCGGGCGAGCCGATGTTGGGCACTCGCTCACGGCACGCACTCGCCGGTCGACACGTTGCAGCGCGGCAGGCCGACCATGAGCGAGCGGCACCAGGTGTCGCCGCCGAAGAAATTGCAGCGCGGCGCGCACACGCTGAACGCGGTGCGCCAGCAGACCTGATCGAACTCGCTCACGCCGCGGCACGTCGAGTCGTCGAAGCAGCGGCACGTGAACACGTCGGCGGGCGTGTCGTCGCCGGGCACGTCGTCGATGCCGTTGCAGCACTCGCCGTCGGGCAGGAAGGGGCGGCAGTCGCGATCGTTGCAGTCGGCGCGACCGTCGCGATCGTCGTCGATGCCGTTGGTGCACGCGGCGATGCCGAGCTCGTTCGCGACCATCCCTCCGTCGCGCGGCGGGCCGGCGTCGATCGGAGGCGGCACCCCGGCGTCGCGCGCGGCGCAGCGCGGGTCGGTCGCGCAGTCGGGATCGGCGCAGTCGACGAGCCCGTCGCCGTCGTCGTCGCGCGTGTCGCCGCAGAAGAGCTCGCCCGGCGCGCACGCCGGGTCCCGCGCGCAGTCGGGATCGTCGCAGTCGATGCGCTCGTCGCAGTCGTCGTCGAGGCCGTCGCTGCAGCGCAGCTCGCGATCCGCGCTCGGACGACACGCGCACGCGGGATGCGCGCGACAGTCGGGCTCGTCCACGCAGTCGCGCCGCTCGTCGCAGTCGTCGTCGACGCCGTTGGTGCAGATCTCGCGCTCGGAGCGCGGGCTCACGATGCAACCACCCGCCACGTCGCTGCACGTGCCGACCTGACACTCGGGGAGCGATCCGCACTCGAACGGCGTGCCCGCGGTGCAGCGCCCCGCGACGCAGCGCTCCTCGCCGTTGCACACGGACATGTCGCGGCACTGCGCGTCGCCGGCGCACATCACGGCGCGGCATCCGTCGGGATCGCCCGGGACCGGGCTGCAGATCTCGCCCGCAGGGCAGCGCGTGCTGGGTCGCGACACGCAGCCGCGCGCGCCCTCGTCGCACACGTCGTCGGTGCACGCGATGCCGTCGGCGCACGTCACCGGCGTGCCCGCGACGCACGTCCCACCCGGGCCGCAGCGCTCGGTCCCGGTGCAGAAGAGCCGGTCGTCGCACTCGAGGTCGGAGCGGCACCGCGCCGCGACGCAGCCGCGCGCGGGATCGCAGGTGCGCCCCGGGCCGCAGAGCCCGTCGTCGGGGATCGACTCGCACGCGCCGTCGGGCTCGGTGCAGCGCTCGACCGTGCACTCGATGCCGTCGCTCTCGCACGAGGGCGGTGACGAGACCGTGCACAGCCCCGCGGGCGAACAAGCCTCGAGCCCGTTGCACGCGATGCCGTCCTGGCACTCGTCGTCGCTCGTGCAGCGGATGGGCGAGCACCCGCGACCGAGCTCGCACGTCGAGAGCGCAGGGCACAGCGAGTCGTCCGGCACGTTCATGCAGCCCATGCCCTCGACGCACTGGTCGCGGGTGCACGCGGTGAAGTCGTCGCAGCGCGACCCCGCGCCCGGCGCGCAGCGGCCGCCGATGCACAGCTCCACGCCGTTGCACTCCAGCCGATCGTCGCACTGGGAGTCGACGCGGCACCGCGCGCTCGCGTCGATCCCCGCGCCGCCGTCGCGTGGTGCGACCGATCCGTCGGGAGCGGTGTCGAGCGCGGTGCGCACTCCGCAACCTCCGAGCACCAGCATCGTGCCGAGCACCAGGGCGCGTGCGATCACGGGTTCCTCCGTCGAAGGAAGCGTCCGCTATCAGCGTACCCCAGATCGCGTGGTTCCCACGGAAATCGCGGATCGCCTCCGCCGGGCTGCGATAGGATCGGGCTCGGATGGAGCAGCGAGCGCTCGGGCCCGGAGATCTGCGCGTATCCGTCGTCACCTTCGGCGCGATGGGGTTCGGCGAGCCGGGGCCCGACGAGGACGCGCGGCGCGCTGCGATCCTCCGCGCCGCGCTGGAGGCGGGCGTCACCGCGATCGACACCGCGCCGCTCTACGGCTTCGGTCGCTCGGAGCGGGTGATCGGGAAGGTCATCGCGGAGCTGCGGCCGCGCCCCAAGGTGCTCACGAAGGTCGGGCTGCGCTGGGACTGTCCCTCGCAGCACGGCGAGCCGCTCTTCCAGACCGTCGGCGAGCAGGGCCAGCCGCTGGTGGTGCGTCGCGACTCGCGCCCCGAGTCCGTGCTGCTCGAGATCGAGCGCAGCCTCGAGCGGCTCGGGGTGGAGCGGCTCGACCTGGTGCAGGTGCACCAGCGCGATCGACGGGTGCCGATCCGCGAGACGTTCGGCGCGCTGCGCGACGCGGTGCGCGCGGGCGCGGTGGCGCACGTCGGAGTCTCGAACTTCACGGGACGCGAGGTCGAGGAGGCGCGCGCAGCGCTCGGCGACGTGCCGCTCGCGAGCCTGCAGTCGCCGCTGAGCCTCCTCGCGCGCGAGGTCGAGCGCGACGGATTGGTCGCGGCGCGGCGCGTCGGCGCGGGCTTCCTCGCGTACTCGCCGCTCGCGCAGGGCCTGCTCGCGGGCACCTACGGACCGCACCGCGAGGTGCAGGACTGGCGCGCCGGGAGCCCGCTCTTCGCGCCGAAGGTCCGGGAGCTGATCCAGGACGTGATCCGCGACGTGCTCCAGCCGATCGCGACGCGCCACGGCGCCACGCCGGGTCAGGTGTCGCTGGCGTGGGTGCTGGCGCGCCCCGGCGTGAGCGCGGTGATCGCGGGCGCGAGCAGCGAGGCGCAGGCGCGACAGAACGCGGGCGCGTCGGCGCTGAGGCTCGAGCCGCGCGAGGTCACGGACCTCGAGAGCGCGTTCGCGCGGGTGACGGCGGCGGCGCAGCGGCACGCGAAGATGGACGGGGTGATGCGCCGGGCCCGCAGCGTGGCGGGCGCGGTGAAGCGTCGCGTGATGCCCGCCGGGTCGTGATCTCGTCCGCGCTGACCGTCGAGCCCTGGGCGCACCGGTCGGAGCGAGAATTCCGACTCGTGACCTCATACGCATGGTCACTCGCGCGAGAATTCTGACTCACGACCAGTGAGACCACTGGTCGAACGCGAGAATTCTGACTCGCGACCACTGCGCGAAGGGGTCGAAGGTCAGAATTGTGACTCGTGACCTCATACGCATGGTCACGGATCGATAAATTCTGACTCGTGACCTCATACGCATGGTCACGGATCGGTAAATTGTGACTCGTGACCTCATACGCATGGTCACGAGCGATGAATTGTGGCTCCGACCACCCCCACCGCCCGGCGGAGGCGATCGGATCACCACAGAGGGCCGCAGAGGGCCGCAGAGGCCAGAGCGGAGAAGGGGACCGCTCCGAGGAAGAGGGCGAGAGATACCGAAATCTCTCTGCGGCCCTCCGTGGCCCTCTGCGGTGAATTCCCTGCGGCCCCGCCGGAGGGCACGCCGCTGCCGACTCAGAACGGGAAGACCAGCGGGATCAGCAGGGTCGCGATGACCGCGCAGACGATGTCGAGCCCCGCGCCCATCCGCATGAAGTCGCCGAAGCGGTAGCCGCCCGCGCCGTAGACCATCAGGTGCGTCTGGTACCCGGTCGGCGTCGCGAAGCCGCATGATGCGGCGATCGCGATCGCGATCGCGAACGGCATCGCGCTCACCCCGAGCTGCTGCGCCGTCGCGATCGCGAGCGGGAACGCGAGCGCAGCCGCGGCGTTGTTCGTCAGCAGCTCGGTCAGCAGCAGCGTCGTCACGTACACCGCCGCGAGCGCGAACGTCGGACCGAGCGGCTGCGCGATCGCGACCACGCCGCTCGCCATCACCGCCGCTGCGCCCGTCGACTCCAGCGTGCGCGCGACCACGAGCGCGCCCGCGATCGAGAAGAGCACGCTCCAGTCGATCGAGCGCCGCGCCTGCTCCATCGTGCAGCAGCCGGTCACGATCATCAGCGCGCCGCCCGCGAGCGCGAAGGGCAGCACGTCGAGGTTCGTGATCGGCTCGAGCGCGCCGCCGAGCACCACCGCGGCGAGGATCGCGATCGAGAGCCAGCCGCGATCGTGGCGCACCGGCGCGCGCCCCTCGACCGCCGACACCAGGAAGAAGTCGCCGCGATCGCGCTGCTCCTCGAGGAAGCGGGGCGGCCCCTCGACCAGCAGCGTGTCGCCGGGCTGCAGCACGATGTCGCCGACCTTCTGCTTGATGAGCTCGCCGTTGCGATGGACCGCGAGCACCGCCGCGCCGTAGCGCCCGCGGAAGCGCCCGTCGCGGATGCTCTTGCCGACCATCGGCGAGGTCACGCTGACGACCGCCTCGCAGAAGATGCGGTCGGTGCGGGGCACGTCGAGCTCGATGCCGTCTCCGTCGGCCACCGGCACGAGGCCGCGCACGTTCGTGAGATCCGCGACCGAGTGCACGAGCCCGACGAAGATCAGGCGATCGCCGCCGCGCAGCACGAACTCCGGGCCGACGGCGGGCTCGACGTCGTCGCCGCGATGCACCTCGGCGAGGAAGAGCCCGGGGAGCTGGCGCAGGCCCGCCTTCTCGATCGAGGAGCCGTCGAGCGGGCTGGCCTTCTCGACCTCCATCTCGACGGTGTACTCGCGCGGGTTCGCGAGGCGCTCCGCGGCGGGCGTGCGCGAGGGCAGCAGGATGCGCGAGGCGATCACGACGTAGACGATGCCCGCGGCCGCGATCGCGATGCCGATCGGCGTGAGCGAGAACATGCCCATCCCGGGCATGCCGGCGTCGATCATCAGGCCCTGCACGACGATGTTCGTGCTGGTGCCGATCAGCGTGCACACGCCGCCGAGCACCGCCGCGTACGAGAGCGGCATCAGGAGCCGCGTGACGTCGAGGCGGTAGGTGCGCGCCCAGTCCTTCACGACCGGCAGGAACGCCGCGACGACGGTCGTGTTGTTGAGGAACGCGCTGACCGCCGTGACCGGCAACATCATGCGCACTTGAGCGGCGAACGTGCTGCGTGGCCTGCCGAGGATCGGCGCGCCGATGCGCGAGCTGCCGCCCGAGTGCGCGAGCCCGGCCGCGACCACGAAGAGCGCCGCGACCGTGACCAGACCCTGGTTGCCGAGCGCCGACGCGACGTCGCGCGGATCGAGGAACTGATCCGAGAAGATCCGCATCGTCGAGAGCACCGTCGCGGCGCCGAGCAGGAGCGCGTCGGCGGAGGCGGAGTTGCGCGCGAGCGCGACGATCAGCGCGGCGACCACGCCGCAGGTCACGTACCCTTCCCAGCCCAAGCGTGACGCCTCCGACGAACGAGCGGCCGCATCCTAGCGCGGGTACGTCGGGGAAACACCCGTTTCTTGGTCGGGAATGCGGGAATCGAGTCGCGCGGCGAGCTCCTCGGCGGTGCACCCGGTGTTGCGCGCGATTTGCGCGAGCAGGGCAGGGCGCGCGAGGACGTAGGGCGCGAGCACGGGCTCGAGGGCTTCGAGCGTCGCGTGATCGATCGACTCCGCAGTGGGCGGCCCCGCGAGCGCGACCGCTGCGACGAGACCACGCGCGGCGTTGTCGGGCAGCCACGTGCCGGGACCGCGGCGAGCGGGGCGCGGTGATGCGCTCGCGAACGTGTCGCCGACCAGACCGAGCACCGTGAAGACCGCTCGTTCGCGACCCGTGAAGCCCCCGGCGACCCACGCGTCGACGCGAGCTGGCCCGTCGCCGCACCAGCCGAGCGCGACGCGTGCGCCCGTGCCGTCGTCGAGCGTCGCCGCGCAGACCAGCGGGTCGTGTGCTCCGAGGCGCGTCACGTGATCGGCGAGCCCGTTCGGAGCGTGATGCTCGCGCGTCGTTCCGCTGCGGCGATCGAGCACGTGGATGCGGGCACCGGGCGCGAGGATCGAGACGTCCGCGAGCGCTTCGTCGAGCAGCGAGGGGTCGAGTCGCACGGGCCCGAAGATCACGGGATCGAGCTCCGCGAGCAGGCGCAGCGCCGGGACGGTGCCTCGACCGACGACGTGCTCGGGCTCGCAGAGGAGCCCTGCGCGCCACGCCACGCGCGTGCGCGCCCCTGCGGCGACCGACTCGACGACGAACGAGGCAGAGAGCGCATTGACGCTCGAGGGCCAGAGCGGCCACAGGAACGGCGCGGGCGAGGCGTTGCGGCGAACGTCGGACATCACCGTGAAGAAGAGCTCGTGCGAGGCGAGCTTCGGGTGCAGGGGCACGGACGCACCCTCGCCAACGACTTCGACGCTCAGGTCATCGAGCACGGAGACGATGACGCGTTTGCTGCCGAGCTCGATGCACGTCTCGACGAGGCTCCGGACGCACGTCGTCAGCGTCTCGGGCTCGTCGATCGGACCGACGTACATGCCGGGCCGCTTGCGCACGCAGTGGAACCACTCGAGCACCTCGATGTCACGAGGCTCAAAGGTCGCGCCCATCGCGTCTCCTCCTGGGTGGATCGCGCCCTCACGCGCGCATCCCACGTCGCGTTCGGAGCCCCTCCAGCGGGCGCGATCAATGACGGAAGAGTACCACGATCAAACGCGGAATTCGACGGGTTTCACCGCGAATTCAGCGCTTCCCCGAGCGCGTCGACGAAGCGCTCGTCGAGCCCTTCGTCGCGCCAGCTCGAGCGCGCTCCGGGCGTCGTGACCTCGCCCGTCGTGCCGTCGATCGTGAAGGTCACGCGGCAGTCGTTCGTGCCGTCGCAGGTCACGCGCTCGAAGCGGTACGCGGTCCCGCTCGCGCACCAGTTCTCCTCGCACACCGCGTTCAGTCGATCGATCACCGGCTCGCCGCGCGGCATCGCGGGATCGAGCTCGGTGCTCACCGCGAGCTCGTAGGGCGCGCCCGCGTCCTCGGCGTCCCAGGTGCCGACCCACACCCGCAGCGGGCCCGGCGCGAAGGTGCGCGCGATCGCCGGCTGCAGGCCGTCGAAGTCGTCGTTGCAGAGCCACTCGCCGTCGGCGGTCTGCACGAGGAGCGTGGTGTCGCCCTCGCTCGTGACCCGCAGCGCGACGTGGGTCTCCGCGCCCACGTCGACGACGTGATCGGGCTCCTCCGCGACGTTCCCTGCGCACTCGCTCCGTCGCGTGCTCGCGACGACCGAGCCGCCCGCGGTTCCTGCGAGCGCCGCGGTGCCGCCCGGCGCGATCGATGCGCGCGTGGTCGCCGGCGCTTCGGGCGCTCGTCGCTCGCGCGGGGGCTCGACGTCGATCGCGGCGAGCTCCTCGCCGAGATCGAGATCGGTCGGCAGCGCGCCCGGCCACGGCGCTGCCATCTCGTCCTCGACGTCGCACGCGGCGAGCGCGCATGCGAGCGCGATCACCAGGGCGTGCGACGTCGATCGAGTCATCTCACCCAGCGCCGCCGTCCTTCGCGGTCGGCTCCTTGTACGTGAGCTGCGCCTTGAGGTGGTCGCGGTTCATGCGCGCGATGAACGCGACGCTGATCTGCTTCGGGCACGCGGCCTCGCACTCGTAGTGGTTCGAGCACGCGCCGAACTCTTCGCGGTCGTGCTGCGCGACCATGTCGAGCGCGCGGCGCGAGCGCTCCGCCTGGCCCTGCGGGAGCAGGCCGAGGTGAGCGATCTTCGCCGCCGTGAAGAGGCTCGCCGACGCGTTCGGGCACGCCGCGACGCACGCGCCGCAGCCGATGCACGCCGCGGCGTCCATCGCCTCGTCGGCGATCGGCTTCGCGATCGGCATCTCGTTCGCGTCGACCGCGCTGCCCGCGCGCACCGTGATGTAGCCGCCCGCCTGGATGATGCGATCGAGCGACGCGCGCTCGACCATCAGGTCCTTGATCACCGGGAACGACTTCGCTCGGAACGGCTCGACGTAGATCGTCGCGCCGTTCTCGAACTTGCGCATGTGGAGCTGGCAGGTCGTGGTCGCGCGCTGCGGCCCGTGGGGCTGCCCGTTGATCACCACGCCGCAGGTGCCGCAGATGCCCTCGCGGCAGTCGTGATCGAACGCGAACGGCTCCTTGCCCGCGAGGATCAGCTTGTCGTTCACGACGTCCATCATCTCGAGGAACGACGCGTGGGTGCTGATGCCCTTGGCGTACTCCGAGTAGTCCTCGAAGCGGCCCGCATCGTTCGGGCCGTTCTGGCGCCAGACGTGAAGCTTCAGATCGATCGTCTCGGCCACGGTTCAGCTCCTCACTTGTACGAGCGCTGGGTGAGCTTGACGTACTCGAACGTCAGCGGTTCCTTCTGGAGCTCCCAAGAGCGCGCGCCCGCGCCCTTCCACTCCCAGGCCGCGACGTACGCGAACTTCTCGTCGTTGCGCTGCGCTTCGCCTTCCGGCGTCTGGAACTCCTCGCGGAGATGGCAGCCCGCGCTCTCCTCGCGGTCGAGCGCGTCGAGGCACATCAGCTCGCCGAGCTCCATGAAGTCCGCGACGCGCCCCGCCTTCTCGAGCTCGCGGTTGAGCGTCTCGCCGCCGCCCGTGATCTTCACGTCGCGGTGGAACTGCTCGCGCAGATCCGGGATCGCCGCGAGGGCCTGCTTCAGGTCCTTCGCGTTGCGGGCCATGCCGCAGTTGTCCCAGATGATCGCGCCGAGCTTGCGGTGGAACTGATCGACCGTCAGGCGGCCCTTCTGGCCGACGTCGACGAGCTTCTGGAAGCGCTCCTTCGCCTCGCGGAGCGCGTCCTTCACGGCCGGGTGCGACTCGTCGACCTTCGCCTTGCCCTTGCGCGCGAGGTAGTCGGTGATCGTGTAGGGCAGCACGAAGAAGCCGTCGGCGAGGCCCTGCATCAGCGCGCTCGCGCCGAGGCGGTTCGCGCCGTGATCCGAGAAGTTCGCCTCACCCGCGACGAAGCAGCCGTCGATCGTGCTCATGAGGTTGTAGTCGACCCAGAGCCCACCCATCGTGTAGTGGGTCGCCGGGTAGATGCGCATCGGCATCTCGTACGGGTCCTCGCCGGTGATGCGCTCGTACATCTCGAAGAGGTTGCCGTACTTCTCCGCGATCGCGCTCTTGCCGTCGCGCTTGATGGCCGCGCTGAAGTCCAGGTAGACGCCGCGCCGGACGCCCATGACCTCGGGGCCCACGCCGAGCCCGTCGTCGCACACCTTCTTCGCCGCACGCGAAGCGATGTCGCGCGGGACGAGGTTGCCGAACGCCGGGTAGCGCTCCTCGAGGTAGTAGTAGCGATCCGACTCCGCGATCGTGCGCGGGTCCTTCGACGCGTTGCTCGCGTCCTTCGGCACCCACACGCGGCCGTCGTTGCGCAGCGACTCGCTCATCAGAGTCAGCTTGCTCTGGTACTCGCCCGCCTGCGGGATGCACGTCGGGTGGATCTGCGTGAAGCACGGGTTCGCGAAGAGCGCGCCCTTCTTGTGCGCGCGCCAGATCGCGGTCGCGTTGCAGCCCTTGGCGTTCGTCGAGAGGTAGAAGACGTTGCCGTAGCCGCCGGTCGCGAGGATGACGACGTCGGCGGTGTGCGCCTCGATCTTCCCGGTGACGAGGTCGCGGGTGACGATGCCGACCGCGCGCCCGTCGGCGACGATCACGTCCACCATCTCGCAGCGCGTGTACATCTTGACCTTGCCGCTCGCGATGGTGCGCTCGAGCGACGAGTACGCACCGAGCAGCAGCTGCTGGCCGGTCTGACCGCGCGCGTAGAACGTGCGCGAGACCTGCGCGCCGCCGAAGCTGCGGTTGGCGAGGAGACCGCCGTACTCGCGCGCGAAGGGCACGCCGAGCGCCGCGCACTGGTCGATGATGTTGACGCTGACCTCGGCGAGGCGGTGGACGTTGCTCTCGCGCGCGCGGAAGTCGCCGCCCTTCACCGTGTCGTAGAAGAGGCGGTGGATGCTGTCGCCGTCGCCCTGGTAGTTCTTCGCGGCGTTGATGCCGCCCTGCGCGGCGATCGAGTGCGCGCGGCGCGGCGAGTCCTGGTAGCAGAACGCCTTGACGTTGTAGCCGAGGTCCGCGAGCGACGCGGCGCCGGCCGCGCCGGCGAGCCCGGTGCCGACCATGATGACGTCGAACTTCCGCTTGTTCGCCGGATTGACCAGCTTCATGTCGAAGCGGTGCTGTTCCCAGCGCTTTTCGATCGGGCCCGTCGGGGCGTTCGAGCGCAGCTCCATCTCGTGTTGCTCCTGAAAGGCGAACGGAAGTCGAGGAAGAACTCAGCCGCTCAAGGCGTGGGCGGCAGCGCGGGGAGGTCGGGCACGTCACCGCCGACGACGCGCGCCATGATCGTGAGCGGGATGAGCACGTTGCCGAGCGTGACGAACGCGGCGAACGCCATCGCGGCACCGCGCACGCGCTGATCGAAGCGCGGCGAGCGGAGACCGAGGCTCTGCAGCAGCGACTGGCCACCCTGGTAGAGGTGGAAGCCGAGCAGGATGTTCGCGAAGACGTAGAACGACGTGACCCACACGCTGCGGAAGCCGTAGACGACGTTGAGATAGACGTCGTGGGGATCGAAGCGGTAGCCCTGGATGACGTCGGCGCCGATCGTCAGGTGCGCGAGGTGGAACGCGATGAACGCGAACACGATCGGGCCCGAGAGGATCATCGTCTTGCGCGCGTAGCGCATCAGCGGGCCCTGGTCGCCGACGTCGCTCGAGACCTTGTAGCGGTTGGGGCGCGCCGCGCTGTTCGCGACCGCGAGCTGCACCGTGAGGCCGACGTGGACGATCAGCGCGAGCAGCAGGACGGCGCGCGCCGTCCACAGCGCCTTCGGCATCGAGTGCAGGAATTCTGCGTACGCGTTGAGGTGCTCGGGGCCGAGGAAGACCTGCAGGTTGCCGATCAGGTGCCCGATCACGAAGGCGAAGAGGATCGCGCCCGTGATGGCGACCAGCGCCTTCTTGCCGATCGAGGTCCGCGTGAGGGTCAGCGCCTTCTGCATCGTCGGTTCCCGTGCTCTTGCCGCGCCCCTGCGCGTGAGGCGCGCCAGCTATACACCCATGTTTTCGGAATTCAATCGCGATCCGCAGTGACGCACACCTGCGGGGCCGCGGGCGGATCGACGTAATCGACCTCCACACCACGGTGCGTGCGCAGCGTGGTGACACCACGCTCGCGGCGGACGATCCAATCGGGACCGACCGGCACCTTCCCCATCCCGCCCGGGGTGTCGACGATCAGCTTCGGCAGCGCGATGCCACCGACGCGTCCTTGCAGTCGCTCCATGAGATCGATCCCGGTCTGGAGCGGCGTACGCAGGTGCGACGTGCCGCGGACCGGGTCGGCCTGGAGGAGGTAATAGGGCCGCACGCGCGCGCGCACCAGGCCTCGGAAGAGCGTCTCGAGCGTTCGTGCGTCGTCGTTCACGCCGCGCAGGAGCACGCTCTGGTTCATCACCGGGATGCCGTGATCGACGAGGCGCGCGCACGCCTCGCGCGACTCGGGCGAGAGCTCCTTCGGATGGTTGAAGTGGGTCATGACCCAGACCGACGGGTGCGATCGCAGCGCCCGACACAGATCCGACGAGATGCGCTGCGGCAACGTGACAGGGGCGCGCGTGGCCATGCGCACGACCATCACGTGCTCGATGCGCGCGAGGCGCTCGAGGATGGCCGCGATGCGCGCGTCGGTGCCCACCAGCGGGTCGCCGCCCGAGACGATCACGTCGTGGATCTCGGGGTGTGCCTCGATCCATGCGAAGGCGGGCTCGAGCTTCTCGAGCGCGCGCACGCCGCCGTCCTGACCGACCATGCGCGAGCGGGTGCAGAAGCGGCAGTAGACCGAGCAGCGATCGGTCGCGATCAAGAGGACGCGATCGGGGTAACGGCGGACGAGGTGGGGCGCGACCTCGTGCGCTTCTTCGCCGAGGGGATCGCGGAGATCGCCGGGGACCTCGCGCGCCTCCTCGATGCGCGGCACGCACTGCAGGCGGATCGGGCAGTGGGGATCGTGGCGATCACAGAGCCCGAGGTAATAGGGCGTGATCGACATCGGGAAGCCGCCCGCGAGCGCGCGGCGCGTGCCCTCGCGCTCCTCCGGCGTGAGCTCCAGCGCAGCTTCGAGACCGGCGAGGTCGGTGATCGCGTGGCGGACCTGCCAGCGCCAGTCGGACGCATCGAGGCCCGCGTCGTCGTCGGCAGGCGGGCGGGCCGACGGCAGGACGGGGAGCGACATCGCGCGCGAGCATGACAGCGAAGCAGTGCTGCGGCGAACGCGTGGGCGTCCCCGGCGAGCAACCGTTGCGTGATCGGGACGAGGTGGCGCGCGCCGGGTGGGGGGCATTGCGGTGCGGTGCGGAAGAAATGCACCATCCGGCCCGGATCGCGCCTGGTCCGCTTCTTGGTCTTGGCCCGGCGCGCCCCGCGAGGCGGGACCTTCCCGCAGCCTTTCTCGCGCCACGCGTCCCAGGGGGGATGCGCGCTGTGGACGTTCCGATCCGGAAGAGAGCCAGGAGGACAGGAATGAAGACGATCACGAAGCTCACCATCTCGCTCGCCATGCTCGGTCTCGTCGCGTGCGGGTCGTCGGAGACGGCCGAGACACCGGCGGTGGAGGCCCCGGCGGCCGAGGCGCCCGCGGCTCCGGCGGCACCGGCGGCCGAGCCCGCTCCGGCGGCGGCCGAGCCCGCGGCCGAGGCAGCTCCGGCGGCCGAGGCGGCTCCGGCGGCGGGTGGCGGTGGCGTCTGCGCCCGCGCGCAGGAGTGCTGCACGGCGTACGTGAACGCGATGCCCGGCGGCGCGGCGAGCGGCGCGGGCGCGGCCTGCGATGCGCTGCGCCAGACGGCGGCGGCGGGCGCGTCGGCGGAGCCGGCCTGCCAGGCGGCGATCGACGGCTACCGCCAGTCGCTCACCGCGATGGGCACCGCGGTCCCCGCGGCCTGCCAGTGATCGGCTGAGGGCTCGGCCCTCTCGCCACGAAGAGCGCGCGCTCGCGGTCACGCGGGCGCGCGTTCGTTTTTTCAGCGGTGTTCGCGGGCGGCGACGTTGGTACGATGACGCCCAGGCATGGAGCGGGGCGGGAACGGGACGGTCGTCCTGGTGGACGGCGGGTCGTCGGTCGTGATCGACACGCGCGCGTGGCCGGTGGTGATCGCGACCTGGTTCGGCGAGCCGACCGAGACCCTGGTCGATCGCTACTTCGAGTCGCACGCCGAGGTGGTCGGTCGCGCGCGCACGAACCGCGAGCGCTTCGTGCTGATCACCGACACGTTCGCGACCGGCGCGCCCTCGCCGAAGGCGCGCAAGCGCATCGTGGACCTGACGGCCGCGCAGGCGGCGGACGTCGCGAGGCTCACGCTGCGCAGCTTCGTGGTCATCGAGAGCATGCTGATGCGCGGGGTCGTGACCGCGCTGGCGTGGATCTACCCGAAGATGTCGGAGTCGGAGAACGTCGCGACGATCACGATCGCGCTGGAGCGGGCGTTCGCGGAGCTCGACGCGGCGCGCATCCCGCGGCCGGTCGGGATGACCCCGCGCGACTACCGGCGGCCGACTCGCCCCGCGTGAAGCGGGCAGGGTGCCCGCGCGTCGATTGAACGCGTGCACCCGGCGGCCGGAGCGGCGAGAATCGGCCCGGCCGTCTGGAAGGCTCACCCCGGAGGACCCGTGAGACGACTCGTTCCCCTCCTGCTCGTCGCACTCTCGATCGTCGGCTGCGGCAGCGCGACCATTCGCGCGCGTGGCTCGGCGACGATCGTGGCGAGCGCGCCCCCGCCCCGCCCCACCGTCGTCGTGACGCCTCCCGCGCCGCCGATGCAGGGCGCGATCTGGGTCGAAGCCCACTGGGAGTGGCAGGCGAACGCGTACGTGTGGATCGACGGCTACTGGCTCGAGCCGCAGCCGGACTGCGCGTACATCCAGCCGCACTGGGAGCGCCGGGGCGCCGGGTGGGTCTACGACGCGGGCGGGTGCCGTCGTCGCGACGGTCAGGTGGTGGTCACGCCGCCGCCGGGCCACCGAGGCACGGTGGTGGTCACGCCGCCGCCGCGTGCGAGCGGGACCGTGGTGGTGACGCCGCCGCCGCGCTCGTCGGGTGGAACGGTGGTGGTGACGCCGCCGCCGCGCTCGACCGGGACCGTGACCGTGACGCCGCCCCCGCAGTCGTCGGGCGGGACCGTGGTGGTGACGCCGCCTCCGCCGCGCGGCGGGACGGTGACCGTGACGCCGCCTCCGCAGTCGTCGGGTGGGACCGTGGTGGTCACGCCGCCGCCGCCCCGTGGGGGGACGGTGACCGTGACGCCGCCTCCGCAGTCGTCGGGTGGGACCGTGGTGGTCACGCCGCCGCCGCCCCGTGGGGGGACGGTGACCGTGACGCCGCCTCCGCAGTCGTCGGGCGGGACCGTGACCGCGACGCCGCCTCCGCCGCGCGCTGGCGGAACGGTCGTGGTGACGCCGCCGCGCGAGACGACGCCTCCGCCGCGTGGTGGGGTGACCGTGACCACGCCTCCGCCGCGTGAGACCGAGGTGCCGCAGACGCCGCCGCGCACGACGGTGACCACGCCTCCGCCGCGCCAGGCCGAGGTGCCGCAGGCGCAGCCGCCGCGCACGACGGTGACCACGCCTCCGCCGCGTCAGGTCGAGGCGCCCGAGGCGCCCCGCGGTGGTGGCCGCGGCGCGACCGTGACCACGCCTCCGCCCCGCACCGGCGGCGGCGCGACCGTCGTGCTCCCCGATCCCCCGCAGCGCGAGGCCCCTCCGCCGCGGCTCGAGGCGCCGGATCCCGAGGTGCGCCCGGTGGGCCCCGATCCCCGCACCCGCGTGCGTCCTCGCCGAGAGCCGGAGCAGGTGCAGCCGCCCCTGCCGCGTGATGCGGTCCGCACCGCTCCGCGCTGAGCGCCGTCGGGCGCCGTGGTGGGCGCTCTCGTTCGTCGTGGTGATGGCGTGCGGCTCGGGCGAGAGCGCTCCTCCGGCTCCGGAGGAAGCGCCCGCCGAGCCGGCGCCCACACCCTCGGTCGCCGAGAGCGCGCCGGCCGCGACACCCGCTGCGCCGGCCGAGGAGCCCGCCGAGCAGCGTGCGCCGGCCGACGCTTGTGCGCGCGCCCAGTCGTGCTGTCCCGCGTACGTCGCGGCGCTGCCGCCTTCGGGGCGCGGCGAGGCGGGTGAGGCGTGCGCCTCGCTCGCGCTCGCGGCGGAGCTCGAAGGACAGGCGCGCGACGAGGCGTGCCAGGGCGCGCTCGAGGGCTTCCGGTCGTCGCTCCAGGCGACCGGCCTCGGCGTGCCCGAAGCCTGCCGCTGAAACCTTCCTGAGCCACGGCGCTCGCCCCGCGGCACTGAACAGGGCTGCGCCGTCCTGGTGCGCGTTCCGACAACCATCTTCGAGGTGTCATGCGTTCGATCCGAGCTCTGGGTGTCTTCTTCGTGCTCGCGGGTGTGCTCGCGGCGTGTGGTGGTGGGAACGGCGGCGGGACGGAGGGCGCGTCCGGCGGCGATCAGCACGCGGGTGGCGATGCGTGCGAGGCGAGCGCGTGCGGGCCGCGCCCCCAGATGCCGAACAGCCCCTGCGCCGATGGCGTCACCGTCGCGGGCCCGGCGTGCGAGCGCGACGCGAACGGGCGCTGCGCGTGGGTGATCCGCGAGTGCCCGCCCACTGCGCCGACCGGCGGCGGAGCCGGAGGCGCGGCCCAGGGCGCGATGTGCGGCGGGATCGCCGGCGTCCAGTGCGCGTCCGGGCAGTTCTGCGACTTCGGGAGCCACTGCGGCGCGGGCGACCAGAGCGGCACGTGTCGCGCTCAGCCCGAGGTCTGCGCGGAGATCTACCAGCCGGTCTGCGGCTGTGACGGGCGCACCTACGGCAACGAGTGCGACGCGAACCGCGCGGGCGTGAGCGTCGCGTCGCAGGGCGAGTGCGCTGCGGCGGCGGGCGGCGGCGCAGCGGGCGGAGGTGGTGAGCGCGCGTGCGGCAGCCGCGGGCTCGCGCCGTGCGGAGCGGACGAGTTCTGCGACTGGCCGGCGTCGGCGCAGTGCGGCGCGACGGATGCGCCCGGCGTGTGCCGGCCGCGCCCCCAGATGTGCACGCGCGAGTTCAATCCGGTGTGCGGCTGCGACGGGCAGACCCATCCCACGCGCTGCGTGGCGAACTCGCAGGGCGTGTCGGTGGCCCACGACGGGCCCTGCTGAGCTGCCGGCCCTCTCACGCGCGGGTGTTCGCCAGCGCTGGCCGGGGCCACATGGCGGTCTCGTCGCGTGTCGAGAGGAGACCGCATCGGGATCGTGGGCGCGGGGATCGCCGGGCTCACCGTCGCGCGCGCGCTGCGCGCGGCGGGTCGGGCCCGCGTCACCGTGTTCGAGCGCGAGCCGCACGTCGGCGGCAAGTGCTGCACGGTTCGTGTCGGTGATCGCGAGTACGAGCTCGGCGCCGCGATCATCTCGCCGCTCTACACGAACGTGCGGCGCCTGATGCGCGCGACGAGGACGCCCTGGGCGCCCGTCGCGTCCATCGCGTACGCGACGCCCGACGGCGCGATCCAGAGCCACCTCCTGCCGCCCGGGATGGAGCGGCGCTTCGTCTCGTTCGGCGCGGAGAGCGCGCGCTGCTTCGCGGAGATGCTGCGCGATCGTGCGCTCTGGCGGCCGGGCTTCGCGCACCTCGCCGAGAGCTTGCACCTGCCGTTCGAGACGTGGGCCGAGCGCCACGGCTACACCGATCTCGCGGCGATCGTGCGGCCGTGGTTCACGGGGTTCGGCTACGGCTATCTCGAGGAGATGCCGGCCGCGTACGTGCTCAAGTACATGACGGTCTGGGGCTTCCCGTTCGCGCAGCTCCCGGGCGGCGGCGTGCGGGCGCTCTGCGAGCGCATCGCGCGCGAGCACGACGTGCGCACCGACACCGAGGTCCGGCGTATCGTCCGCGGCGACGACGGCGTGATGCTCGAGACCTCGGCGGGGCGCGTCGAGCTCGACTGGCTGGTGCTCGCGTGCCCGCTCGACGAGGTGCTCTCCGTGCTCGACGCGAGCGACGAGGAGCGCGCGCTCTTCCGGCGCATCCGCACGATCGACTTCCGCGTCGTCGCGGCGACGGTGAGCGGGCTCGCGCCGCACCCGTTCACGTTCTGCGTGCCCAACATGCACCGCTCGGGCGCGGGCGAGCCGGTGTTCTGGTATCGACGCTGGGCCGACCGACCGGTGTGGACGTTCTACGTCATCGAGGACGGCGATCCGTCGCTCGACGAGACGTCGAGGCGGGTCGAGCGCGCCGTGCGGCGGCTCGGAGGACGGCTCCACGAGATCCACCACGCGCGTGCCTGGCGCTACTTCCCGCACGCCGATCGCGACGCGATGGACGAGGGGTTCCACGCGCGCCTCGAGGCGCTCCAGGGCGTGCGACGGACGTTCTATGCGGGCGAGCTGCTCTCGTTCCCGACGCTCGAGACGGTGACGAGCTACTCGTCGGATCTCGTGGCGCGCCGTCTCGCAGAAGCCGAGCGCGTCACGTCCCATCCGCGATGACGTGCCGCACGATGACGCCGCCGGTGCCGACGACGTAGACGTGACGTCCGAGGCGCTCGATCTCGCGCGCGTGGTTGCCGCCGAGGTCGAGCTCGATCGGCGACCACGTGCCGTCGGCGCTCCGCGCGAGCGCGGTGCCGCGCTCTCCGACCGCGAGCGGACGGCCATCGGGGCCGAGCGCGATCGCGTCGAGCGTCGCGCCGCCGTCGTGCTCGCGCGTGCAGCCGCTCGCGCCGATGCGGACGATCGTGCCGGCCTCGCCGACCGCCCACGTGCCCTCGGGCGTGCGCAGCACGGCGCGCAGCGACCGCTCGGTCTCGCACCCGACGCGCTCGGCGCCGCTCGAGGTGATGCGCACCACCGTGCCTCCGTCGCCGACCGCGATCGCCTCGTCGGGCGTGCCCGCGATCGCCCAGAGATCGCCGGCGTCGCGCACCCGCGACGCGCTCAGCGACTCGACCGTTCCGCGCACCAGCGTCCCGCCGGTGCCGACCACGAGCACGCGACCATCGGCGCCGATCAGCACGTCGCGCAGCGAGGCATCGGTCGGCGACTGCACGAGCGTCGCTCCGTCCCAGCGCACCTCGACGATCGCGCCGAGATCGCCCACCGCGAGCAGCCGCGACTCGTCGATCGCCGCGAGCGCCGCGAGGCCGGCGTCGGTCGGTGACGTGCTCTCCTCGAAGCCGTGCTCGCGCTCGCGCACGATGCGGCCCCACTCGCCCACCGCGACCAGCGCGCCGCCGATCATCGCCACGTCGCGCAGCGGCACCGTCGGTCCCGCGGTCGCGGTGCGGACGTAGTCCTCTTCGATCGTCGCGATGCGCCCACCGGCACCGGCGATCCACGTGGTCTCGTCGCGCGCCCCCGAGACGCCGTGCCATCCGCGGTCGAACCCGCTCGGCATGCGCACGACGTTCGTGCCCGACGCGAGCAGCACGGTGCCCTCGCTGCCCACGATCGCCGCGCGCCCGCGGTCGCAGGTGATCGACGTGATCGACTCGCCGGTGTCGAGCGCGGTCCGCACGTTCTGCCACGCACCGGTGGCGCGACGGCGCAGCAGCGTCGCTTGATCGCCGCCCGCGTAGAGATCGCCGCTCGCGCAGCCACCGATCGCGCGCAGCGTCACGCCGAGCCCGGAGTCCTCGGTCGCGCGCGTGCCGTCCGCGAAGCGCAGGATCGTGCCGCGCTCGCCGACGACCCACACCAGGTCGCCGCGCTCGTGCGCCGCGGTGAGCGCGACCGTGGTGCCGGTGTCGAGCGCGCTGACGTCCTCGCCGCGCACGCGCAGCAGCGTGCCGCCGTCGCCCGCGATCAGCGCCTCGAGGCTCGAGATCGGCAGCACCGCGCGCAGCGTCTGCGCCGTGCCGCTCGTGATCGGGCGCGGGCCCTGCGGCGTGAGGCGCACGATCGTGCCCTCGTCGCCGACCGCGAGCGCGCTGTCGTCGCTCACCCACGCGACCGAGCGCAGCGAGCGCTCGCTGCCGCTGCGCCACGTCACGAGCAGTCCGTTCAGGAAGCGCGCGGCCGCGCCGTCCTGCCCGACGAGCACGACGAGCCCGGGGCCGCCGACGTCGACGTCGTACCAGGTCGGCATCGCGCGCGGGCGCGGGTTCAGCCACGTCCATCCGCCGCCATCACCGCCGCGCGGCGCGAGCGCGCGCGTGACCGGATCGCGCGGCGTCGGGAGCGCGATCGGATCGGGCTCGCGCGGCACCTCGGGATCGCGATCCGTGATCGCATAGGTGACGATCGCGATCGTCAGCAGGCCGAGCAGCGCGAGGCCCGCGAGCATCGGCGCGCGCGAGCTGCCCGCGACGCGGCTCGCGGCCGCGGCGTCTTCTTCCTCTTCTTCGGGCGTCATACGGCGTTGGGTCGCGGCCATGGCAGCAGGGGAGTGATCGCGCGACTCGAGCAGCGAGGGCGCGCGCGTGGTGGGCGCGGCGGCGCCGGTGAGCACGGGCGCGACGTGAATCGCGCGCAGCGGCAGGAGCGCATCGCGCACCGATGCGATCGACGAGGGACGCTCGCTCGGCTCCTTCGCGAGCATCCGCTCGACGAGCGCGACCAGCTCGCGCGGCACGTCGGTGCGCCACTCCGCGATGCGCGGCGCGGGCTCGGTGCAGATCTTGAGCACGAGCATCGGATACGACGTGTCGTCGAAGGGGTGATGCCCGGTGAGGATCCGGAAGAGGATCACGCCGATCGCGTAGACGTCGGCGCGATGATCGACGTCGCGTTTCCCCTGCGCCTGCTCGGGCGCCATGTAGTACGGCGTGCCGAGCGCCGTGCCGGTGCGGGTGCGCGCGTCGGCGCCGTCGATCGAGTCGCGGATCTTCGAGACGCCGAAGTCGAGCACCTTCACGAAGTCGCGGCGATCAGTCCGCGAATCGGCAGACGACGTGGGATCGCCCTCGCGCGTCGTGAGGAAGACGTTCTCGGGTTTGAGATCGCGGTGCACGATGCCCTTCGCGTGCGCGGCGGCGACGCCCTCGCACACCTGCGCGACGATCTTCGCGGCGCGCGCGACCGGGAGCGGGCCTTCGTCCTTCAGCACGCGCGCGAGGTCGCGACCCTCGAGCAGCTCGAGCACCATGAACAACGAGCCGTCGTCCATCTCGCCGAGGTCGAGGACCTCGACGATGTGGGGATGACCGATCTGCGTGGTCGCGAGCGCCTCGCGGCGGAAGCGCACGACGATGTCGGCGTCGCGCGCGAGGTGCGCGTGCAGCACCTTGATCGCGACGCGGCGCTTGAGGGCGACCTGCTCGCCCTCGTACACCGCGCCCATCCCGCCCTCGGCGATCTTGCGCAGGACGCGATAGCGCCCGTCGAGCGTCGCGCCGAGCCAGGGATCCTTCGCGCTCGTCGCGGGGCGGGTCTGCCTCTCGTCCACGGGCGCGAGCATACCCTCGACGAACACGCGCGAGACCTGTCTAGAATGGCCGCGCGCGTGCTCGCGTCGGAGCACGACCGGAGGATGCCTCGATGAGATCAGCGCTCGCCGCTCTCGCCGCCCTCTCGATGATCGCGCTCGCGATCGCGTTCACGCCCCCCGAGCGCGTTCTCGCCCAGGACTTCGAGGCGCAGTACCGCGTGGCGCTCGCGCACAAGCGCGCAGGGCGTCTGCCCGAGGCGCTCGCCGCCGCACAGGAGGTCGTGCGCATGAGGCCACAGCACGCGGCCGCGCACTTCACGATCGGATCGATCCTGCGCCAGCAGGGACAGTACGAGCAGGCGCTCGTCTCGTTCCGGCGCGTCATCGAGCTCGAGCCGAACAACGCGGACGGACACGCGATGGCGGGCGCCGCGCTCGCGCGCCTCGAGCGCTGCGAGGAAGCGGTGCCGGAGCTGCGCCGCGCGGTGGAGATCAACCCGCACGACGCGTCGAGCTGGGGCAACCTCGGGGCGTGCCTGCGCCGGATGCGGCGCGTCGAGGAGGCGATCACGGCCTATCAGAACGGCCTCCGTGAGAACCCGGGCAACCCCGATCTGCTCAACAACTACGCGGTCGCGCTCCGTCAGGTGGGGCGCGCCGGTGATGCGATCAGCGTCCTCGAGGCGGCGCTGGCCCGCGTGCCCGACGACGCGAACATCCACCTCAACCTCGCGACCGCGTACCGCTCGCAGTCGCGCTGGCCCGAGGCCGCGCGTCACTTCGAGGCGTGGTCGCGCGCCGAGCCCGCGCCGCGTGATCCCGGGCCGCTCTTCGACATGGCGTACGCGTACGAGCAGATGGGCCGTCGCGACGACGCCGCGCGCGTGTACGAGCGCTACATCGGGATGGTGCGCGACCCCGATCAGCGGCAGACGGCGCAGGATCGTCTCGACGCACTGCGTTGACGCGTCCGCGAGCAGGGGGAGTGAATCTCTTCACCGAGTCGTGATACGAACGTCGGCGACGCATGAGCCTGCTGCGACGCCTGTTCGGTGGCTTCGGTGAGCGCCCACCCGCGCCGCCGCTCCTCCTCAGGGTGCGCGCGGGCTCGGGCGCGATCCCCGAGCAGGTCGAGCTCGTGATCACCTGGGCGTCGGGGCGCCGCGATCAGCGCTCGGTGTTCGCGGCGCAGGGCCTCTGCATCGTGCCGTGGCGCGTCGGCGAGAACGCGGTGCAGATCGGCGTGCGCGCGCTCGGTGGGCGCGGGGCGCTGCGCGTCAGCGCGCGCGAGAACGCGAGCGGCTCGGTGCACGAGGTGCGCCTCGCCGACGAGCTCGCGGCCGAGTAGCGCCGCCCGCGATTGCACCGGCGCACCGCTGCGACGATGCTCCGCGACATGGCCCTCGACGCGATCGCTCTCCTCCGTCTCTCTGCTTCGGACCTGCCCGGCGGCGCCGTGGTGCGCACGCTCGACGACGGCGTGCTGGTGCGCACGCGCGCGAGCTTCGCGTCCGAGCCCGACGAGCTCGCGGCCGCGCTGCGTCGCGTGGTCGGCGACGCGCTCGATCGTCATCGCGACGAGCGCGGCGTGCTCATCATCCCCGACGTCGCGAAGCCGAGCGGCAAGACGTACGAGTCGGTCGTCGACGAGGTGGGCGAGGGCGGGACGTGGATCTCGCTCGAGGAGGAAGACGAGGGCGCGTTCGAGGGTGGCGATCTGCTCGCGACGATGATGAACGCGATGTCGAGCCCCGAGATGCAGAGCGCGATCGCGCGCGCCCGCGACGCGATGGCGGGCGCGGGCGGCGCGGACCCCCAGCGCATGATGGAGATCGCGCGCTCGATGTCCGCGGGGATGTCGCCGAACGTCGACGCGACCACCGAGGCCGAGATGAAGCGCATGGTCGAGCAGCACGGCGCGGGCGAGATGCCGGTCGATCTCGGTGCGCTGATGAGCGATCCCGCGTTCCAGCGCATGGTCGACGACGTGCGCACGCAGCTGCTCTCGGACCCGACGAAGCTCGCGCAGCTGCAGGAGATGTTCGGCGCGCTCGAGGGCGACGAGGACGACGAGGACGAACGCGACGAGGACGAAGAGAAGCCGTCCTGAGCGCCCTCACGGCGCGAGCAGCGTGCGCGCGCGGTGCAGCCACGCCGAGAGGCGCTGCGCCGCGGGCATCGCGGAGAGCACCAGCTCGAAGCGTCGTCCGCTCTCGTTCCGCTCGACGTGCACCAGCACCGCCTCGAGCGCGTCCGCCAGCGCGATGCCGAGCGCGCGATCGCGCTCGGCGCGCTCCTTCGACTCTCCCGACATCCGCTCGCGGATCGATCGCGCGAAGCGCTCGAAGCTGCCGTCGCGCGCGCGGTCGATCGCGCCGTCCTCGAGGGCGACGAGCGTGAGCCGGAAGCCCTCGCCCTCGGGGCGCATCTCGACGTGCTGGCGCTCGGTCTCGAGCCGGAGCGCCGCGCCGCTCGGCACTGCGACGCGCACTGCCCGTGCGTCGCGATAGCCCGAGGTGCCGAGCATGCGCTCGAGCTCGTCGAAGCAGCGCACGGTCTGCTCCTCCGCGCGTCGCACCCGCAGCGTCGGCGGGGCGGGCTCGCGCACCTCGCGCACCGAGGGGTCGCGCAGCTCGCGGGTGACGCGCAGCACGCTGTCGTCGCCGTCGGCGTACGCCTGCGCGAGCGAGAGGCCCTTCTCCTGGTACGCGACCGCGAAGGGCCCGCGCACCTTCGCGATCTCGAGCGCGCGCTTCGCGCTCGCGACGCCGACCACGACTGCGCGGTCGGTCCGCGCGTCGCGCGCGACGACGTGGAACTCGTCCTCGATCCACGTGACGCGCACGTCGGCGTAGCGCGCACCCGGCTCGCGCAGCACCGCGTGGCGTCGCTCCACGAGCTTGCCCGCGCGATCGAGCACGCCGGCCTCGACGAGATCACCCTCGTCGTAGACCAGCGCGAACGCGGCGCGCGCGCCCGCGCCGTACGCGTCGAGCGACGTGACGTTCCCCGGGAGATCGTGGCGCACCAGCGACCCGCGGCCGCGCGCTCCGTCGGCGACGACGAGTCGACGCTCGCTCGCGTACACCGCGACGAGCAGCGGCGCTTCCGCGGCGTGCGCCGCGGCGAGGCGCACGCGCCCTTGCTGCACGATCAGCGGCTCGGGCGCGCGCTCGAACGTTCCGTCGCGGTGCGCCACGAGCACGCGCACGCTCTCGCCGTCCTCGGCGGACACGTGGGTCGCGTCGCGCGAGGGCGCGATCGCGAGGCTGCGTGCGCCCGGGATCACGCGCTCGGGCGCGCGCGCGAAGTCCTCGCCGTCGTCGCGGATCACCGCGAGCCACGCGCCGTCGTCCTGGCACCACACGCACGCGACGCCCTCGTCGAGGTGGAAGAGGCGAGGCGCATCGGTGCGGGTGCGATCGCTGGTCCCGAGCGGGATCGGAGGGCGCGCGTACTCGGGCGCGAAGCGCTGGATGATCGACGCGGCGGCGCCCCACGGTGCGCTCCACGCGAGCGCATAGCCGCGCTGCGCGTGGAGCATCTCGATGGGAACGGCCGCGAGATCGTCGCTCACGCGCGGCCCGAGATCGCGCTCCGCGCTTCCGCGACCAGGGCCGCGGTCGATCCGTCGTGCGGCTGCGTCGGGCCGCCGCGCAGCTCGCCCTCGATGGTCTTCGCGAGCTGCTTGCCGAGCTCGACGCCCCACTGATCGAAGCTGTTCACGTTCCAGATCACGCCCTGCACGAAGATGCGGTGCTCGTAGATCGCGAGCAGCGCGCCGAGCGTGCGCGGATCGAGCCGGCGGAACGTCATCGTCGTGCTCGGGCGATTGCCCTCGAAGACCTTGTGCGGCGCGAGTCGCTCGATCGCGTCCTTCGAGAGCCCCTGCGCCTCGAGCTCGCGCTTCACGACCTCGATCGACTTGCCGACCATCAGCGCCTCGGCCTGCGCGATCACGTTCGCGAGCAGCAGCGTGTGCTGATCGCGCAGCATCGACGCGAGCGGCTCGGGCGTGCCGGGGCGCGGCCAGTCGGGCTCGAGCGGCGCGAGGAAGTCGATCGGCACGAGGCGCGTGCCCTGGTGCAGAAGCTGGTAGAACGCGTGCTGTCCGTTGGTGCCCGGCTCGCCCCACACGATCGGTCCCGTCGTGTAGCCCTCGACGCGGCGGCCCTGATGGTCGACCGACTTGCCGTTGCTCTCCATGTCGCCCTGCTGGAGCCACGCGGGCATGCGATGCAGGGCCTGCGAGTAGGGCAGCACCGCGAACGTGTCGGCGTCGAAGAACGCCGCGTACCACACACCGAGCATCGCGAGCACGACCGGCACGTTCTGCTCGAGCGGCGCGGTGCGGAAGTGCTCGTCGATCGCGTGCGCGCCAGCGAGCAGCTCCTCGAAGCGCTCGAACCCGACCGCGAGCGCGATCGGCAGACCGATCGCGCTCCACAAGCTGTAGCGCCCGCCGACCCAATCCCAGAAGCCGAAGGTGCGCTCGCGCGCGATGCCGAACTCGCCGACCTTCGCGTGGTTCGTCGACACCGCGACGAAGTGCGAGCGCACCGCGTCCTCGCCGAGCGCGCTCACGAGCCACGCGCGCGCCGCCTTCGCGTTCGCGATCGTCTCCTGCGTCGTGAACGTCTTGCTCGCGACGACGAAGAGCGTGGTCTCGGGCCGGAGGCCGTGGAGCGTCCGCGCGAGGTGCGCGGGATCGACGTTCGACACGAAGTGCGGCCGGATCGGCCCGTCGATCCAGTACGGGCTCAGCGCCTCGCACACCATCAACGGCCCGAGATCGCTGCCGCCGATGCCGATGTTCACGACGTCGGTGATGCGATCGCCCTTCGCGCCCCGCAGCGCGCCGCTCCGGAGCTCGCCCGCGAACGCGCGCATGCGATCGAGCACCTCGCGGACCTCGGGCATCACGTCGTTGCCGTCGACGAGGATCGGCCGCGACGAGAGATTGCGCAGCGCGACGTGCAGCACTGCGCGTCCCTCGGTCTCGTTGATCGGCTCGCCCGCGAACATCCGATCGCGCATCGCGGGCACGCCGCACTGCTCGGCGAGCCTCGCGAGCAAGCGCAGCGTCTCGTCGGTGGCGCGGTGCTTCGAGAGATCGACGCGCACGTCGTCGTGGTGCAGCACCATGCGCTGCGCGCGTGTCGGATCCTTCGCGAAGAGCTCGCGCAGCTGGACGCCGCGGATCGCGTCGGCGTGCTTCGAGAGCTCGTTCCAGGCGGCGGTGTCGGTCGGTCTCGGCATGTCGACTCCGCGCATATCGCAACGGACACGGCGCACGCAACCCGTGGCCCTCTGCAGGAGTGCTCGTCCCGGGCGGACCCGGACGGGAGCGCGCGCAGCGCGCGGACGGGAGCGACGCCGGGCGAGCCGATTGTTGGCCCTCTGCAGGAGTGCTCGTCGCGGCGGACCCGGACGGGAGCGCGCGCAGCGCGCGGACGGGAGGGACGCCGGGCGAGCCATTGTTGGCCCTCTGCAGGAGTGCTCGTCGCGGCGGACCCGGACGGGAGCGCGCGCAGCGCGCGGACGGGAGGGACGCCGGGCGAGCCGATTGTTGGCCCTCGACGTTCGTGAGGCGGCGCCCCAGGCTCGGCGCGCTTTGGCTGCTGCATCACCCAACGGCGAGCCCTCGCGCGCCCTCGTCCACGCCGCGCTCGTCGGGGTCCAGCTCGCGTTCGCCTCGCTCTCGGTCGCGGGCAAGGTCGTCGTCCGGACGCTGGACCCGAGCGCGCTCGCGCTGATCCGGCTCGCGGGCGGAGCGCTCGTGTTCGGTGTGCTCGCGCTCGCGCGTCGTGATCGCGATGCGCCGCCAGTGCCGCTGCGCGACGTGCTCGCGATCGCGGGCTGCGCGTCGCTCGGCATCTTCGGCAACCAGGTGCTCTTCCTCCACGGACTGCGCCTCACGAGCGCGGTGAACGCGACGGTGCTCGTCGCGACGATCCCGATCTTCACCGTCCTCGCGGCGATCCTCCTGCGCCGCGAGGCCGCGCGCGCGAACGCGCTGCTCGGCGTGCTCGTCGCGTTCGCCGGCGTGCTCTGGCTCGTCGGTGGGCCGCGCATCGAGGCCGAGAGCGCGCTCGGTGATCTCCTCGTGGTCGGGAACTCGATCGCGTACGCGTTCTATCTCGTGCTGGTGCGCGACCTCGCGCTGCGCCACGGATCGATCCGCGTGGTCGCGATCGGCTTCGCCGCGGGCACGCTGCTGGCGATGCCGCTCGGCGTGCCGGCGCTCGTCGCGCAGGCCCCGACGATCACCACCGAGACCTGGTGGCTCGTGCTCTACGTCGTGCTCGTGCCGACCGTCTTCACGTACCTCGCGAACGCGTGGGCGCTGCGCTTCGCGAGCTCGTCGATGGTCGCGATCTACATCTACGTGCAGCCGCTCTTCGCGGCGTCGCTCGCGTGGACGTTCCTCGACGAGATGCCGAGCCCGCGCGTCCTCGGCACCGGGCTCGCGGTGTTCGCGGGGATCTGGCTCGTCACGCGCCCCGCGCTCACGTCAGCACCTCGTCCCGCGCCGTCGGGCGCGCCCCCGCCGGCGTCCGATCCCGCGCGATGATCGCGATGCGCCCGTCGCCCTCGAGGATCGCCCAGCGCACGTCCTCGACGCGCGCGACGCCCGCCTTGTGCATCTCGCCGAAGAGATCCTCGACCGACACGCGCTCGAGGTTCATCGCGTCCTCGACGATCTTCCCCTCGGACACGAGCACGGTCGGATGGCTCTCGAGCACCTTCGCGGCGCGCGGGAACCGATGCGTGATCACGCTCGTCGCGAACACGAGCAGGAACAACGTCATCACGCCGATCGCTGCGTTCGTGAGCGAGTGATCGCCGTCGTGCAGCGACTCCGAGACGATCTCGGGGACGATCATCAGCGTGACGAGCTCGAAGGGCGTGAGGCTGCCGAGCTCGCGCTTGCCCATCACGCGGAACGCGACGAACAGCACCACGTAGATGATCGCGACGCGAAACACCGTGTCCACAGCGCGCCTCCTCAGGGGAATACGAACGTCGAGAGCTCGATGCGCGCCTCTTCGCCGCTCTGATCGCGCACCCGCAGCACGCCCTCGTGCGGGCCCGCGCCGTCGGCCTGGAACTGGAGCAGCACACGCGCGCGCCCACCCGGCTCGATCTCCCCGACGTCGGCTGCCCACGCGCGTCGCGGCGACGGCGTCATCTCGACCGCGATCGCCTCGCGCAGGTACTCGGGCGAGATCGCGACCTCGGCCTGCGTCGCCTCGGGCCCTCGGTTGACGAGATCGACCTGCAGCAGCGCGTAGCGGTTCTGGCGGACGCGCTGCGGGATCTCGGCGTGCACCTCGAGCGGCCCGACGCGCTGCGTGACGTGCTTCTCGTGCGCATCGAAGAGCCCGCCGAGCGCGAGCGCGGGCGGCACCGCGAAGAGCAAGAGCCCGATCCACTGGGCACGCGGCAGGTGCAGCCGCGGCCGTAACTTCGGCGGCGAGGGCGGATGGCTCGCGTGCTCGAGGGACGTCGTCGTCACACGCCCGAGAACAGCAAAGCACGCGCCTCGACCGCAGAATGCCGCGCGGGCGGCGATCTCGTGGCGATGCGTCGCAGCGCGGGGCGGACCGCCGCGACGGGCGGCGTACCATCACGACGACGATGGCACCTCGTGCCCCCTTCGCGGGGTCGGCGACCCGCGCGTTCTGGATGCCGTGGGCGCCCGCGATCGGCGTCGCGGCGGGTCTGCTGCAGGCGCTGCCGATCCGCACCGGCTTCGACTGCTGCTGCATGCCGTGGGCGGGGATCGCCGGCGCGATCGCGACGTTCGTGATCGTGCAGAAGGCGAGGGCGCGCATGGAGCCCGCCGAGGGCGCGCTCGTCGGGCTGATCACGGGCTCGGTCGCGGGCCTCGTCGGCGGCGTGGTCGCCGCGCTCCGCGAGATGCTCTTCGCGAGCACCGGCCTGATCGCACCGTTCTTGTCGAACGAGGTCGAGCTCACGACCTCCGACGTGCTGCGCTTCGTGTGGGCGGGCGCGGCGACGTTCTTCGCGTATCTCGCGCTCTCTCCCGCGCTCGGCGCGATCGGAGGCGCGGTGGGCGCGGCGATCGCGAGGCCGCCGAGCCCACCGCCTGCGTCGTGATCAGATCGGCCCGGTGAACTCGCAGTCGTTGCCGCACTCGTCGTCGTCGACGTCGTTGCCGTCGTCGCACTGCTCGCCGCGCGTGAGGATCCCGTCGCCGCAGACCTCCTGGCAGCTCGACTGGATGCGATCGAACCCGTTCAGATCGAGCCGGAAATTCGAGCCGCAGCCGCGCCGCTCCGCGTGGAAGAGCGCGAATTCGTAGATGCGACCCACCTCGAGCCCGAGGTCGCGCGACGCCTGCACGCAGGTGCCGGTGCACGACGCGGTGCCATCGGCGTTGAGGGTGATCGTCCCGGTGAGCTGTCCGTGGATGCCCCCGAGGTCGAGCGCGAGCTGGCCTCCGACGAACACCCAGACGTCGTCGTCGCCGCTGAACGTGAGCTGCTCGCCGCCCTCGAAGACGAACCAGTAGCGGACCTCCGAGGTGAACCCGAAGTTGTGCGCCGGGGTGCAGTCCTCACGCTCGACGCCCGCCTCGACCCAGCCCGCTCCGTCGAGCGGGAAGAAGCCGTCGCCGGTGGGCGAGAACGTGTACGTGCCGCTCGCGCCGCGCGTGAGCGGCAGCGACGAGACGACCTCGCGCGCGAGATCGCCCCCGCGGTACCACTGGTTCCACTCCAGCTCGCTGTGGGTCTGCCAGTTCCCCGACGCGTCGCCGCGGCACGTCCCGCTCGTCATGCCAATCTCGCAGACGCCCGTGTAGACCGGGTCGCCGTTCGCATCGAGCGTCGCCTCGACCATGCCCGACGAGACGCCCTGCGAGCCCACGGTGTGGCTGAAGTCCCGGTGACCCGTGCCGAGCGCGGTCGGGACCATCACGAAGTCGCGGAACACCGTCGGCACTTCGAGCGTGACCGGCGGGAACTCGTCCGGCTCGGCGGTGCAGCCCCAGCCCGCCTCGATCGTGCACGTCGACGAGCATCCGTCGCCGTCCGCGACGTTGCCGTCGTCGCACGGCTCGTCGGGGAACTTCATCCCGTCGCCGCACACCGACGCGCACGCGCCGACCGCGCACTGCGGCACCACCACGCACGCCGAGCAGCCGTCGAACGGGAACTCGTTGCCGTCGTCGCAGTCCTCGCTGCCCTCGGGCGTCCCGTCGCCGCACACGGTGCGACGGCACCCGCTCGCCTCGCAGACCCAGCCGTTCTCGACCTTGCAGGTCTCCGAGCAACCGTCGCCCGGCGCGTCGTTCCCGTCGTCGCACTCCTCGCCGAGCGCGCCCACGCCCGCCACGATGCCGTCACCGCACTCGCGCGCGACGCAGGGCAGCCCCGCGCCCGGGCACCGCCATCCGTCCTCGAGCATGCAGGTCGCGTTGCAGCCGTCGCCCGGCGTCAGGTTGCCGTCGTCGCACTGCTCGAGCCCCTCGACGAACCGACCGTTGCCGCACGCGTCCTCGATGCGGGCGTCGAGCGGCCCGCCGTCGATCGGGGTGTACGCGTCGGGAGTGCCACCGCCGCCCGCGTCACCCGGGTCCGCGGGGTCGCGTTCGGTGCAGGCGAAGAGCGAGAGCGAGCCGACGATCAAGACAAGACCAGAGAGCCGCTGCATGGAGCCACCTCTAGGTGGCCGATGCTAACGATCGCAACGATCGCGTTCCAGACGTGCCGCTCGGATTAACCGCGATTTCACAGGCCGGCCGCGGCGCGGTCGAGCAGCTGATCGAGCTCCCGCATCAGCGGCGCGTTGTCCTTCTGGTCGTAGGTCGAGAGCGCCTCTTCGCACTGCTCGATCGACGCGACGAAGTCGCGCACGACCTTCGGGTCGTCGAGCGACTCGGCATAGCGCCCGTACCCCAGCTTCTGCAGGTAGCGCCCGTTGAGCACCTGCTCGTACTGCCCGCCCACCGGCACGCTGAGCATCGGCTTGTGGAGGAACACCGCCTCGCCCATCAGCGTGAACCCGCCGCCCGCGATCACCGCGCGCGCCGACGCGAGGTCGTCGATGAACCCGGTCTCGCTGAACGGCCGGTAGCGCAGGTTTCCCTCGACCTGCTCCTCCGTGATGTTCCGCCGCATCCCGTACACGCGGCACTCGAGCCCGGTCTTCTGCAGCGTGTCGACGAGCCCCTCGTAGCCCTCGGCGGTCTGGTACACGAGCAGGTGATCGCCGCGCGAGCGCTTCGCCGAGAGGATCTCGGGCCGCAGGATCGGCTTGTGGAGCGAGGTGCGCTCCTTGCGGATCGGCGGATGGAAGAACGTCGTGATCAGGTACCAGTCGCAGAAGGGCAGCTTGCTCTTCACGAACGCCTTCGCGATCTCGAAGTCCGCGCGGTGCCCTTCGATCGCGTCGTCGTCGATCCAGCAGCGATTGAGCACCTGCATGTTGTCGATGCTGATTACCGGCAGGCGGTGCGCCTTCGCGTAGAAGTACGTCCACGACTCGAAGTCGCTGATGACGCACTCGGGCGCGAAGTCCCCGAACAGCTCGAAGTACGCGGCGATCTGCTTGGGCAGCGCGGCGGTGCCCTTGAAGACGTTCTCGAAGAGCGTCTTCCCGCGCCGGACGCGGTTCTCCTCGTAGACGATGTGCAGGCCGTGGATGCGGTTCACCTCGGTGCCGGTGAAGCGCTTCTTGAGGAAGTCCACGGCGCGCCCCGACGCCATGATCTCGACCTCGTGCCCCTGCGCGAGAAGGTGCTCGAGCACGACGCGCGAGCGCATCGCGTGGCCCATTCCTTCACCGACGACGCCGTAGAGGATCCGCATGCGCGAATCCTACACGCCGCGATCACTCCGCGCGCAGCGCGCGCACGCGATGATCGTCGGAGCCCACGATCAGGAGGCCCTCGGGCGTGATGACCGGCTCGCCGTCGACGTTGCCGTGCGCGCGGAAGAACCAGCGCAGGCGCCCGGCGGGATCGAGCGAGTATACGAAGTCGTCGTCCGCGCCGAAGTAGACGTTCCCGTCGCGATCGACCAGCGGCCCGCTCGACACGCTACCGCCCGACTCGCCCGCCGCGATCGCGAAGCTCCAGCGCTCCTGCCCGCTCGCCGCGTCGAGCGCGACGACGCGCGGATGCGGTGCGAACACGCCCGCGTACACCACGCCCTCGCCGAGCCCCAGCGGCGCGCGCACGTCGCCGTCGACGTCGGTCGACCAGCGCAGCGTTCCGTCGCGATGCAGCGCGTACACGCGATGATCGTCGCTGCCGACGTAGATCGTCCCGTCGTCGCCGATCGCCGGCGAGCCGTCGACGTCGTCGCGGGTGTGGAAGCGCCAGCGCATGCGTCCGTCGGGCGCGATCGCGTAGACGTGATCGTCCTGCGATCCCACGTAGACGGTGCCGTCCTCGTCGATCGCCGGCGTCGAGAACACCTTGAGCCCGGTGCGGAATCGCCAGCGCACCGTGCCTTCGCGATCGACCGCGAACACGTCCTCGCCCGCGCCGAACACGAGTGTTCCGTCGGGCGCGATCGCGACGCCGGTGTCGGCGTCGTCCTCGGTGTCGAGGTGCCACACGACCTCGCCGCTCGCCGCGTCGATCGCGAAGAAGTGATCGGCGTCCGATCCGACGTACACGCGCCCGTCGGCGAGCGCCGCGGTCGAGTAGATCGCGCCGCCGAGATCGCGCCGCCAGCGCACCTCTCCGTCGCGCGAGATCGCGTAGAGGTGGTGATCGTGCGAGCCGACGTAGATCGTCCCGTCGTCGCCGACGACCGGCTGCGCGCTGACGTGCCCGCCGGTCTCGACCTCCCACGCGAGCGCGGCCGATGCCGGGCCGGCGAACGCGCTGCGCGCGGTGTGGCGGCGATCGGATCGGAACTGTCGGGGCGGGCCGGGCTCGGCAGGGCGCGGGGGCGCGCTCGTGATCTCGCCCTCGGCGCGTGCCTGGTGATCGCGCACCGGCGCTTCGTCCGCCGAGCGAGCGCGCGGATCGGGCGCGCGCTCCTGCGTGACGTAGATGACGACCATCGCCGCGATCGCCGCGACCCACATCCCGATGAACGCGAGCCGCCGCCGATCGACCGTCATTGCGGCGGCGCGCTTACCAGATGCGCCTGGCGGCCGCCACCTGTTCGCCCGCCACGCCGCCACCCGATGCCTCGAGAACGCACGAGATCGCACCTCGCGAGGCCGGCACGCGCGATGCGCAGGGCCGGCGCGAGGAGGCGGCGGTGATGCACGTGGTCGAGAGCTTCGCGGGAGACGGGCCGCGCGAGCGTCTGCGGCGCGATGGGCGCGAGGCGCTGAGCGAAGAGGAGCTGGTCGCGCTGGTGCTCGGCACCGGCAGCGCGCGCGAGCCGGTCACCGTGCTCGCGGCGCGCATCGTGCGCGAGATCGGCGGCGCGGCCGGGCTCGCGAAGAGCGGCGTCGGCGCGCTCGCGCGCATCGACGGGCTCGGCGAGTCGAAGGCGATGCGGCTCGTCGCGGCGATCGAGCTCGGCCGCCGCGTGCAGCAGCGGCCGTGGTCGCCCGGGCCGAAGATCGAGACCAGCCGCGACGTCGACGATCTGCTCCGGCCACGGCTCGCCGATCAGGAGGTCGAGCAGTTCGTCGCGCTCGCGCTCGACGCGAAGAACCGCGTGTCGGCCGAGCTGAAGATCGCGGTCGGAGGGCTCTCCGCGTGCCCGGTCGCGCCCGCCGACGTCTTCCGCGCGATCCTGCGCGAAGCCGCGGCGAGCGTGGTGTTCGCGCACAACCATCCGAGCGGTGATTCGACGCCGAGCGCCGACGACATCGCCCTGACCGATCGCCTCGTGCGGGCGGGTGCGCTGCTCGGCGTGCGCGTGCTCGATCACGTCGTGGTGGGGCGCGAAGGCTACTTTTCCTTCGTCGATGCCGGGCTCCTGCCGCGCTCGGCCGGGTGAGGCGCGAGAGGGTCCGAGCACGCGCATCGCTTGACGCGGTTCGTGGCGCGTGCTTATTTCCGCGCCCTGATTTTTCCGGTCCCCGAAGGGCCGGGGCCCCCGGAGGGATGTTCTCGTGAAGCGCACCTATCAGCCGCACCGTACGCGCCGGCTGCGCACCCATGGCTTCCGCGCGCGCATGGCGAGCAAGAACGGCCGCAAGGTCCTCGCCCGTCGTCGCTCCAAGGGCCGCCACAGCCTCGTCCCGAGCGTCTACAAGAAGTAGCCACATGCCCGACGGCGTCGGGAGCGCAGCCCGTCGCGGGGCGACCCCTCGAGAGGGGAACACCTCGTGACGGGCGTCGCGCATGCCGGAGCCGCGGGCCGGGATCGAACGTCCGTTCATGCGGTCGTGCCCCTCGTGATGGGCTCGGCCGCGACGACGTGTCCGCCGAAGAGGCGCACGCTTCGCGTGCGGCTCTCGGTAGCGAGCCCGACCCATCCGAGCATGGCCCCCGACCCCAAGCCCGAGGCGCGAGCGCTCGTCGACGCGTCCCTCGTCGACGCAGCAGCCGCTCACGTCGAGCGCAGCTCGACGCGTGAGACGTTGCGCCCCGACGACCGCCTGAAGCGGCGCGTCGACTTCCGTCGCGTCCAGAGCACGGGACGGAAGATCCATACCCCGCACTTCGTTCTGGCCGTGCTCCCTCGCCCCGAGGGTGGCCCGACGCGGCTCGGCATCACCGTCACGCGCAAGGTCGCGAGCGCGGTGGGCCGCAACCGAGTCAAACGAGTCATGCGCGAGGTCTTCCGCCGCCACCGCGAGCTCTTCCCCGTCGCGTGCGACGTCGTCGCGATCGCGAAGGAGAGCGCCCACACGCTGGGCTTCGCGGACGTGCTCGCGGAGATCCAGGGCGCCCAGCGCGGGCTCGCCGGGGCACACCGCCCGCGGGGACCGCGCCGCGGATCGTACGGAGGAGGCGCGCCGTGATCGCTCGCGCGATGCTCTTCCTGATCCGGATCTACTGGTGGACCCTGTCCCCGCTGATCGGCCAGGTCTGCCGCTTCCAGCCCACGTGCTCGCGCTACACCGCGACGTGCATCGAGCGCTTCGGCGCCGCGCGCGGCGGATGGCTCGGCGTGAAGCGCATCTGTCGGTGCCATCCCTTCCATCCGGGGGGATGGGACCCGCCGCCCGAGCTGCCGTCCGGCGGCTCGGGACCCTCCGCTCCCATCGAGGCGAACGCCGATGCAAGGTGAGAATCAGCGCTCGTTGCCGACGATGCTCCTCGTCGCCGGCGCGTTCTTGGCGATCTACTACGGCGCCCAGTACTTCTTCGGCTCGCCCGAGGAGACCACGCCCGACGGGGGCGAGACCGCCGAGCTGACGCCCGAGCAGCGCGATCAGCGCGATGCCGAGGCGCGCCGCGACTCCGGCGCGCGTCAGGCGCAGCTCGAGACCGGGACGATCACCACGGGCGACATGATCACCACGATCGACAACCTCGGCGGCGGGCTCACCCACGTGCAGCTCACGGCCGAGCGTTATCGCCAGGCCGAAGCGGCGATGGACCTCGTGACGACCGATCGCGAGGAGTACCGCCCGCTGCGCATCGATCTGCCGGGCGTGTCGATCCCCGTCGATGCGGTGTGGGATCTCGAGCAGATCTCGCCCACCGAGGTGCGCCTCACCTGGCAGGGCCGCGGCGTCGAGGTCGTGCGCAGCTTCCGCGCCGGCGAGGGCCCCTACCAGATCTGGCAGACGGTGCGCGTCCGCAACACCGGCAGCACCGAGCGCGATCTGCGCCTGCGCGTGTCGACGTGGCACTACGTCGCGCGCGAGGCCGAGGGTGGCTCGAGCTTCTTCGGCAACCGCTCGCCCGCGATCAGCCAGGGCCTCTGCCGCCACGACGACGAGACCGAGCGCAAGGATCGCGAGGCACTGCTCCAGCGTCACGGCTGGGGCGGCGCGATCGACTTCGTCGCGATCGAGAACACGTACTTCGTGCAGGCGCTCGCGCCGCACGAGACGACCGCCGAGTTCTGCGGCCTGCAGGCGACCAACCGCGGCGACGTCGATGGCGAGCCGCACGGAGCGCTCTTCGAGGCGACGCTGCTCTTCCCGCGCGTCGAGCTCGACGCCGGCGAGCAGCACGTGTGGCAGACGCTCGCGTTCGTCGGCCCGAAGACGCCCGCCGCGCTCGAAGCGGCCGGCCACGATCTGCCCGAGGTCGTGAACCTCGGCACCTTCGCGATGATCGCCCGCGGCTTCGCGTGGCTGCTCACGCAGATCGAGAGCGTCGTCGGCAACTGGGGCCTCGCGATCATCATCCTGACGTTCTTCGTCCGGATCGCGCTCTTCCCGCTGACGGACCGCAGCTTCCGCTCGATGGCGCAGATGCGGAAGCTCAAGCCCGAGATGGACGAGATCAACGCCCGCTTCCCGAACGATCCGGAGAAGAAGCAGGCGGCGATCATGGAGCTGTACCGCAAGCACGGGATCAACCCGCTCGCGCAGCTCGGTGGCTGTCTCCCGGTGCTCTTCCAGATGCCGGTGTTCTTCGCGCTCTACGCGTCGCTCTCGACGAACATCGCGCTCTACCACCAGCCCTTCATGCTCTGGTGGCAGGATCTCTCGGCGCCCGATCCGTTCTTCGTGCTGCCGCTCGCGCTGGGCGCGCTGATGTGGCTGCAGCAGAAGCTGACGCCGACGTCGATGGACCCGGCCCAGGCTCGTGTGATGCAGTTCATGCCGGTCATCGTGACGTTGTTCATGCTCTTCCTTCCGGCGGGTCTCTGCCTGTACATGCTGACCAACTCCGTGCTGGGCATCGGACAACAGAAGCTGAACGAGTGGCGTCTCGGTCGTTCGCAGGCCGCCGCGGTCGCGACCACGGGGGCGACCACCGAGTCGGGGGCGAACGAAGGTGACAAGGGAACGGGGGGCGCCGGCGCGAGCAAGCGCAGCCCCGGGAGGTCGCGTCGTGGGTGACGATCGCAAGCAGGAGCTCGAGGGCGCGCTGCTCCTCGGGGACGACGAGGAGCTCGAGAGCGACTCGGGCGGGACGCGAGGCACGCCGGGCGACGGCAAGGCCGAGGAGGCGATGGAGTTCCTCTCCGGCGTGCTCTACCGGATGGGCCTCGAGACGCGCGTGACGGTGCGCGAGGACGACGAGCAGGTCGTGCTCGACATCCAGGGGGCAGACGCGGGACGCGCGATCGGCAAGAAGGGCGCGACGCTCGACGCGCTGCAGTTCCTCGCGAACAAGGTGGTCAACCGCTTCCCCGACGGGCGTCGCTACATCGTCGTGGACAGCGGCGACTACCGCGAGCGCCACGACGCGAGCCTCGTGAACATGGCGCGTCGCGAGGCGAAGCGCGCGGTCGAGCTCGGCCGCACGGTGACGCTCGAGCCGATGCCGGCGCGCGATCGGCGGCTCATCCACCTCTCGCTCGCGAAATTCCCCGGCGTCTCGACGAAGTCGAACGGCGAGGGCATCGGGCGCCGCATCCAGATCATCCCGGCGCGCCGCAACGGCGGTGGCGGCGGTGGTGGTGGCGGCGGCGGCCGTCGCGATCGCGATCGTGGTCCGCGCGACGATCGTCCTCGCGACGATCGCCCGCGCCGCGACGACTGAGCCTGGGGGGGGGGGAGGCTGCGCGCCTCCCCCGCGTCGCCATGTCTAGCTGCGCTCGAACCGGGCCAGCACGCGCGGCGCGCCGCTCCACGGCAGCGTGTAGCTCTCACGATGGGTGAGCCTCGCGCTCGCCGCCGTCGTGGGCGGCTCGCCCGCGGTGAAGACGAGGCAGCTCGGCGCGAGCGCGAGGCCGGTCTCGAGCCACACCTCGGGCGCGAACGTCGCGCGCGCCGACGCGACGTCGTGCGCACCGAGCGCGCTCGCGTTGCCGGGCTCGACGCGCCCCTCGACCGCGCGCACGCGCGACGCGAGATCGAGCGAGCCGATCACGGTGCGCAGGAACGCGACGCGCTTGCGCAGCGGCTCGACCATCGTGAGCGTCACGTCCGGCCGGAGCAGCGCGAAGGGCAGGGCGGGCGCGCCCGCGCCCGAGCCCACGTCGATCACCGACGCGCCCTCCGGGACCAGCGTGCGATCCGCCATCACCATCGCGTCGGCGAAGAGCACCTCGGTCATCGCGCGCTCCTCGCGCGCCGCGGTGAGATCGAGACGCGCGTTCCAGGTGCGCACCAGCGCGCCGAAGCGATCGAGCGCATCGCGTCGTGCCGCGTCGAGCGGGCGACCCAGGGAACGCGCGAGCTCGTCGATGCGTGCAGTGCTCATCGCTCTTCGTACCAGTCGTCGTGGTTCGAGAGCGCGTGACAGCGCAGGCACTGCGTCACGCGCCACTTCCTCGCGCAGGCCGGGCAGCGGCCGCGCGTGTCGAACGTGTTCCACACGTGCAGGCACTCGCACTGCCAGCGATCCGTCGAGCGCGGCTCCCACCCGCACTTCGGACAGCGGATGCGCGGCCCGCGATCGCGCGTGCCGAGGAGATCCTCGAGATCCACGCCGCCGTCGCCTGCGCCGCCATCGTCCGCGCGTCGCACTTCGAGGAGCATCGCGCGCAAGCTGTGCGGCGCCCTCGGACCCGTCAAGCGACGTGCTCCGACGTGCGGTGGCGACGCGAGGAGCGGACCCTATACTCGCCTCATCGTGAGCCAGCGAGAGCCCGAGCTGCCCCTGTCGGTGCAGGTGCACGAGCGAGGCGACGCCGCGCTCGAAGGTGTGCTGCGACTGATCGACGAGGCCGCGCGCCCGCGCCCGCTGAGCGAGGTGCTCGCGGCGCTGTGCGCCGAGGTCTCGCAGATCGTCGGGTGCGAGATCGTCAGCATCTACCTGCGCGAGAAGCACGACGACGGCGAGGACCTGCGCATCGCCGCGAACGTCGGCTTCCCCGCGGGCGCGATCCAGAAGATCCGCCTGCACGTGGGCGAGGGCATCGTCGGTCACGTCGCGCAGAAGCTGCGCCCGGTGTCGGTCGAGCTCGCGCCGACCGATCCGCGCTTCAAGGCGTTCCCCGAGCTCGGTGAGGAGCGCTATCCGATCTTCCTCGCGGTGCCGCTGCTCGTCGGTCGTCGCGCCGAGGGCGTGATGGTCCTGCAGCGCTCGCGCGAGCGCTGGACCGCCGAAGAGGTCGTGCTCGCCACCGCGCTCGCGAGCTCGTTCGCGTACGCGCTCGAGCGTGCGCGTGTGCGGCGCAGCGAGGTCTCGCCGTCGAAGGAGTCGCGCCGCGCACGCCTCGAGGGCGAGGCGGTGTCGCCCGGCAGCGAGCTCGGGCGCGTCGAGACGCTGCCGACCTTCGAGGGCCTCGCGGCGCGCTGGGCGACGATGGAGGCGGAGCAACCCGTCGACGTCGGCGTCGCGGCGACGTGGCGTGCGTCGCGCGTGAAGGACGCGTTCGAGACGCTGGTGCGCGACCTGTCGAAGGCGCGCAAGAAGGTCGCGCCGAAGCTCGACGCCGCGCAGCGCACGGCGCTCGAGTCACTCGCGCTGCTCGAGTCGGACTCGCGCTTCCTCGAGATGCTCGCGGAGGAGGGCGCGAAGGGCGGCAACATCCCGCTCGCGCTCCGCAAGGTCGCGCGCGAGTACGCGCAGGCGCCCTACAAGAGCACGGTCGCGGGCTCGGTGCAGGGCTGGCTCGCCGAGCGCGCCGAAGAGGTCGAGGAGCTCTGCCTGCTCATCGCCGCGCGCTCGGTCGGCGAGCGCGTCCCCACGGGCAGCGCGGCGCTGCTGGTGCCCGAGCGCCTCTCGGCGGTGGTCGCGCTCGCCGCGGTCGCGCACAAGACCGCGGCGATCGCGGTGGGCAACAGCGTCGAGCCGAACGCGCTCGGTCCGGCGATCGCGCGCGCCGCGGGCGTGCCGGCGGTCTCGGGCGTCGGCGGCCTCTTCGCGTGGGCGCGCGCCGGTGACGTCGTGCTCGTCGAGGGCGACGAAGGCGTGGTGCGCGTGAACCCGTCGGCCACGCAGATCGCGCGCTTCCGTCAGAAGGAACGGGTGGCGCGCGAGACCGTGTCGCCCCCGCCGGGCGAAGGTGGCGAGGAGCCGCCGCGAGGATGAGCGGCGTGGTGCTGCTCGCGATCGCGGTCGGCATCGCGCTCCTCGTCGCTACGATCGCGCACTACCGCTACTGGGTGAAGCGGCTCACGGTGCCCCTCGAGTACGTGCTCGAGGAGCGCATCGAGACGCCCGACGGCTCCGCGATCGAGCTGCGGCGCCTGCCTCCCTTGCGCGAGCATCCGAGCGGCGAGGTCGAGCCCGCGCCCGAGAAGCTGCCCGAGGCGCTCGCGCGACCGCCGGTGCTGCTGGTGCACGGCATCGGCATCAATCACCAGAACAACGACATGCTCCCGGACCTCTCGCTCGCGCGACACCTCGCGACGGCGGGACGCGACTGCTGGCTCCTCACGCTGCGCACCGGACGCAGCGACGCGCGCCTCCGCGAGCGCAGCCTGATGCGCTTCGAGCGCATGGCGCGACACGATCTCCCGATCGGCATCGCGCGCGTGCTCGAGCTCACCGGCGCGCCGCAGCTCGACTACGTCGGCTTCTCGATGGGCGGCATCCTCCTCTACGGATCGATCTCGCGCACCGTCGATCCCGCGCAGCTCCGCAAGGTCGTGATCATCGGCTCGCCCGCGATCGTGAAGACGCGCTGGCCGCTCGTGCTCTTCGGGTGGACGCGCTTCCTGCCGTGGTGGCTCGTGCCCACGATCCCGCTGCGCCTCGCGGCGCGCATGGTCGCGTTCGTCGCGGACGTCTTCCCGGCCACGCCGCTGCACCGCTTCGTCTACAACCCCGGGAACGTCGAGCGCGGCATCGCGGGCGCGTCGATGATGACGATCCAGGATCTGCCCGCGGCGCTCGCGTACGACCTCGCGTGCTGGGTCGGTCGCGGCGGACCGTGCGACGTCGACGGATGCCCGGTGGTGGAGCGCCTCGAGGACCTCGAGGTCCCAGCGCTCTTCTTCGCGGGCGCGGCGGATCACATCGCACCGCCCGAGAGCGTGCGCGCGGCGTACGACGCGTGGGGCCGCGATCGGCCGGCGGTCGACAAGACGTTCGTCCTGCTCGGTCGCGAGGCCGGCGCCAGCGAGGACTACGGGCACGGCGACCTCGCGATCGGTCGTCGCGCGCGCGAGGAGATCTTCGAGCCGGTCGAAGCGTTCCTCGATCGCTGAGGCGATCACGGTTGGAATTCCGCGGTGCGCTGCGACGACGCAGCGGCATGCGAAGCCGACCAGTCCTGCTCGTCTCGATCCTGATGCTCGCGGCCGCGCTGAACGGCTGCTCTCAATCGCACGATCGCGTCGAGCTGCCCGCGCTCGGCGAGACCGCCGAGATCATGGTCGGCCCGACCGGTGGGACGATCACCCTCACCGGCGTCGAGATCACGATCCCGCCCGGCGCGCTCGCGAGCGATCGCCAGGTGCGCGTCACCGTCGTCGACGAGACGCCGCCTTCGTGGCTCCGCCCGAGCTCGCCGATCCTGCGCTTCGAGCCCGAGGGCCTCGAGTTCGACCGCCCGATCGAGGTGCGCATCCCGTTCACCGGCGACGCGCGCACCGCGACCGTCTTCTGGAGCCAGCGCGAGGGCGACGCGTTCGTGCCGCGCACGACGCGCATCGAGGGGCGCGTCGCGATCGCGGAGAGCACGCACTTCAGCCAGGCGTTCGTCGGCAGTGCCTGCGAGGGCGACGACTGCTGCGATCAGGCGAACGGACAGCTCGACGTCGTGCTGATGGTCGACAACTCGAACTCGATGTCGGAGGAGCAGGCCGCGCTCGCCGCGCAGATCCCGCGCCTCGCGCGCGCACTCGCGAGCGGCGACGCGAACGGCGACGGCGTGCAGGACTTCCCCGCGCTCGAGAGTGTGCGCGTGGGGATCGTGTCGAGCGATATGGGTGTCGCGGGCGGCTCCATCCCGACGTGCGAGAGCGGCTCGGGCGGCGCGATGTTCGGTGATGACGGCGTGCTGCGAATCCACGGGAACACCTCGTTGCCCGGCTGCGACCCGACCTATCCGGCGTTCGCCGAGGTCGGCGCGGACTCGACGAGCGCCGAGATCGAGGGCTTCGTCCGCCACGTGTCGTGCGTCGGCACGATCGGCACCGGCGGCTGCGGCTTCGAGCAGCAGCTCGAGTCGATGCTCAAAGCGGTCACGCCCGCGACGTCGCCGCTGCGCTTCTTCGACGACACCACGGGCCACGCCGACGGCGCCAACGCGGGCTTCGTGCGCGACGAGTCGATGCTGGCAGTGATCATGCTGACCGACGAGGACGACTGCTCCGTGCTCGACCCCGGGCTCGTCGCGGTCGACGGCGAGTACGCATCCGTGGATCTCAACCTGCGCTGCCACTCGTTCCCCGAGGCGGTGCACGACACCCAGCGCTACGTCGACGGCTTGCTCGCGCTGCGCGATCAGCCGGCGGACGTGATCTTCGCGAGCGTCGCCGGCGTGCCCACCGACGCGCTCGTGGGCGATCCCTCGCTCGACACGATCCTGGCGGATGCGCGGATGCAGTCGGTGGTCGATCCCGAGATGCCCACGCGCCTCACGCCGTCGTGCGAAGTGCCGGGCGTGGGCAACGCGTTCCCCCCGCGCCGCATCGTCGAGGTGGCGCGTGATCTCGAGAGCGCCGGCGCATACGGCGTGGTCGGCTCGATCTGCCAGGACGACTTCACCCCGGTGATCGACGCGATCCTGCGCAGCGTCGCGTCGCGCGCGAGCGGCGAGTGCAACTGATCGCGTCGTGACGGGCCCGCGCGAGCGCGTGGCATGCTCGCGCGGGTGCGGCTCGCAGTGCTCGTCTCGATCGTGCTCGTCGCGTGCGAGGAGCCGTCGTCGTGCCCCCAGGGGGCGCTCGATCTCCCCGCGCGCGCCGAGGCGATCACCACGCGCCTCGCGTCCGTCCCCGAAGGCGCTGCGCTGCTCCGCGATCACGACCCGCGCATCTGCTTCGCGGACAGCCCCTCGGTGATCGACGAGCAGACCCACGCTGTGTTGCTCGATCGCGCGCTCGCCGCAGGAGAAGCGGCAGCGCGCCTCGGTCACCTGCTGGTCCACGTGCGCGACGGCTCGCCCTACCGCGACGGCCCCGACTGCGACGTGGTCGTCGCGCGCGCGCTCGACGCCGAAGCGCGCGCTCACGCGCTCGAGCTCGATCTGCGCCGCGCGCTCTCCGTCACGCCGGACGTGCTGCGCTACGAATTCGAGCCGGCGTACTGGGCGGTGCCGGAGCACGAGCGCATCGCGCTCGTCCGCGCGTACCTCGAGTCGCACCCCGACGGCGCGCCCGGCATCGACGCGCTCGCGAGCGGCTATCGCGCCCGCTGCGCGCGATGACTCATCGAAGCCGCGACGCGAGCAGCGACACGAAGCGCGCGCGGAACGCCGGATCCACCGCGAGATCCTGCCGCACCTCGAGCTCGATCGCGCGCCGTCCGTGCGTGCGCGCATGTCGATCCACCACGTGGATCAGCCCCGCGCGCCCCGAGTACGGCTCGTTCGGCGCGACCTTCAGCCCGGCCGCCGCGAACGTGTCGATCAGCTCCGCCGCGAGCGCTTCTTCCTCGTCGAAGAGCACGCCGATCTCGAGCGCGCGCGGCGTGCCTTCGTAGAGCGGCGTGAACGTGTGCATCGCGAGCAGGATCGGCGCGTGCGACGCCGCGACCTCGCGATCCACCGCGGCGTGGAAGGGCCGGTAGTACGCGTCGAGACGGATCTCGCGCTCGGCGGGATCGATCGACGCGTTGAGCTCCACCCGCTCTCCATCCGCGACGTCGCGGAAGAGCGTCGGCGAGCCCTCGGGCCGATTCGGATCTGCGAGCAACCGCGAGAACCGCGAGAGCACCGCGACCCCACCGATCGCCGCCGCATACTCGCGCGCCAGCTCCGCCGCGCCGAGGTCGTACGCCCAGTGCGTCCCCACCAGCCGCGCCTCGTCGCGCGCGCTCCAGCGCCACGGCTCGGGCAGTCGCTGCGACGCGTGCTCGCAGGTGACCAGCACGCCCGCACCGCTGCCCGCGCGCACGACTTCCCACGCCTCGTCGATCTCGATCGCGTGCATGCGCCCACGGGCTATCACGCCGCATCGCGATGTCGATCAGATCAGGATCGGTCCGCGCTCCACGATCTGCACGCGACGGCCGACGATCTCCTCGCGACCGTCCACCACGCGCCACCACACGACGAGCAGCTCCTGTCCGCTCCACGCGCACGAGACCGCGCGCACGGTGCCGCCCCCGCCGACTCCGACCACGCGCGAGAGCGGCTCGGCGTGCTCGTCGAGCACGACCACCTCGACGCGATCGATCACGTCGGCGCCGCCCCACGGGCCCGGCCCCGAGGGCACGCACACCGCGAGCGCACGCCGCTCGGGCATCGTCGCGATCGCGGGCCGCACGCCGCGCGCAGTGGTGCGCGCGATCGCGAGCGGGCCCGCGACGACACGCCCGGCGAGCGGATCGGTGATCGCGACGTGCACCTGCACGCCGTCCATCGCGGCGACCGCGACGCGCACGTCGTCGTCGTCCCGCGCGCTCAGCCGCGCGCTCTCGACCGCGCCGCGCGACCAGACGTTCGCGGTCATCACGCGCAGCTCCTCGCTCGCGCCGTGCTCGTCGATCACGCGCTGCACGATGCCCTCGCGATCGACCCACGCCACGATCGCGCGCTCGCCGGCCGCGACGACGCGCGCCGAGCTCGCCGCGTCGTCGGTCCACACCGCGCGCACGCTCGCGCGCCCGAGCGAGCCGTCGAGCACGTCCGACACCACGAGCACGCTCCGCGTCGCGTCCGACGCATCGCTCACGATCCACCAGCGCTCGGCGTCGCGCGCGAGGTCGGCATCGATGCCGATCACCTCGGTCGCGCCCTCGACCACGCCGTCCGCGCCGAGCCACGACACCATGCTCCGGCCCGGTGTCGCGCCCACCGCCGCGACGCCGCGCTGACACGCGTCGGCATCGAGCCCGGTGACGTTCCCGCCGCCGTCCTCGCGCTGCTCGACCGCACGCACCCGCCCGTCGCGCGCGAGCACCGCGACCCGCTCGCCCCACGCCACGTTCCACGCGGCGCCGTCCCACGCGACGTGCGGCAGACCGACCCCGCGCGCGAGCGCGATCTCGCCCGACGCCGGGGCGACGGTCACGCGATCGCGCCACGGGTACGCGCGCTCGTCCTCCTGCGCGATCACCGTCTCGCAGCCGGGGCCCTCGTGGGCCTCGTAGCAGCCCGCGAGCAGCGCGAGCGACACGACCCCGAGCACCCGCGAAGTGAGCGCCATCCCACGCGAGTCGGCCGGACCACCGGCCGTTTCCAACCCCGTCGGATCGTGTCAGCGCCGGGCCGCGATCGCGTCGCGGTATCCCTCGCGGAACGTCGGGTACAGCGGCGCCCAACCGGTCGCGCGCAACCGCGCGTTCCGACAGCGCTTCTGGGTGCCGCGCCCCCGCTCGCCCGCGCTCTCCTCGAAGGGCGGCTCGGGCATGCCGAGCTCGGCCGCGACCCAGCGGTACACGTCGGCGAGATCCGTCGGCTCGTCGTCGACGCCCACGTAGGCCGGCTCGACCGCGTCGATCTCGAGCAGCCGCTCGATCGCGCTCGCTGCGTCGTCGCGGTGGATGCGGTTCGTCCATCGGGGCGCCCGAGGGAGCCTCGCCGTGCCCTCGGCGACCATCCGCACCATCCGATCGCGTCCCGGCCCGTAGATGCCGGCCAGGCGCAGCGTGACCCCTTCGGCGAACCCCTCGCGCACGACGCGCTCGCCCTCGAGCAGCCAGCGCGCGGTGCCGGTCGCGCTCGTGTCCGACGACTCGTCGACCCAGCCGCCGTCGTCCTGCGCGTAGACCGCCGTGCTCGTCGTCAGCACCGCGCGTCGCACGTCGGCGCCGGCCTCGCGCAGCGCGTCCCGCACGTTCTCGAGCCCGGTCACGTACGCGCCGCGGTACGCATCGTCGCCGCCACCGTCGGGCCCCACGGCGTACACCAGCCGATCGACGTCGCGCGGCAGCCGCAGCGCCGCGCGATCCCGCAGATCCGCCGCGATCGGCACCACGCCCTCGGGCAGCTCGCGAGTGCTGCGACGGAGCGCGAGCACCTTCTCGCCGCGCGCCACCAGCCGGGTCGCGAGCGCGCTCCCGACGTAGCCGCACCCGGCGATCAGGACCGCGCCCACGTGTCAGGGCTCGGCGGTGACGTCGGGCGAGCGCTTCTTCGCGGGGCGGCTCTCCTCCGCCTCCGCTCCGTCGCCGTCGTCGCCCTTCTTCGCGCTGGCCTTCTTGGCGGCGGCCTTCTTGGTGCTCGCCTTCTTCGCGGCCTTCTTGGCGGGCGCCTTCTTCTCGGCCGCGGGCTTCTCGCTCGCCGCCGCCTTCGCCTTCGCGCCGCCACGGCCGCGCTTGCTCTTCGTGCTCGGGCCGCGCTCGCGACGCTCCGCGAGCAGCTCCTGCGCGCGCTCCGGCGTGATGCCGTCGATGGTGTCGCCCTTGCGCAGCGACGCGACGGTGTCGCCATCGCTCACGTACGGACCGAAGCGGCCCTCGCGCAGCACGATCGGCTTCTGGCTCACCGGATCGACGCCGAGCTCCTTGAGCGGCCCGGTCGCCGCCGCGCGACGCGGGCCGCGCGTCTTCGGCTGCGCGAGCAGGGCCAGCGCCTGCTCGGTCGTGACCGTGAAGATCTGATCTTCGCTCTCGAGGCTCCGGCTCTCCGTGCCCTTCTGCACGTACGGCCCGTAGCGCCCGTTCTGCGCGGTGATCGCCACGCCGTCGGCGGGATCGTTGCCCACCGTGCGGGGCAGCGAGAGCAGCTTGAGCGCCTGCTCGAGCGTCAGCGTGTCCGCCTTCATGCTCGAGAAGAGCGACGCCGTCTTCGGCTTCTCGCCGTCCTTCGTCGCCTCGCCGAGCTGCACGTACGTGCCGAAGCGCCCGGCCTTCACGAACACCGACAGGCCCGTCTCGGGATCCTTGCCGACCTCGCGATCGCCGCTCGGGGCCGTGAGCAGCGCGAGCGACTTCTCCACCGTGAGCTCGTCGGGCGCGAGCTCCTCGGGGATCGACACCGTGTCCTCGCCGCGCTGCAGGTACGGGCCGTAGCGCCCGACGCGCGCGACGATCTCGACGCCGTTCGGATCGACCCCGATCGGGATCGAGTTCACCGCGCGGGCGTCGATCTCTCCGAGGTTCTCGGAGACCATCGTCTTGAGCCCGTTGTCGCCGCCCGCGCCGTTCGGCCCTTCGTTCGCCGCCTCACCGAAGTAGAAGCGACGCAGCCACGGCACCGCGTTCTGCGCGCCGTTCGCGATCTCGTCGAGATCGTCCTCCATGCGCGCGGTGAACGCGTAGTCGACGAGCTCGGGGAAGTGCTTCTCGAGCAGCGAGACCACCGCGAACGCCGTCCACGAGGGATAGAGCGCGGTGCCCTTCTTGAACACGTAGCCGCGGTCCTGGATCGTCGAGAGCGTCGACGCGTAGGTCGACGGGCGTCCCACGCCCAGCTCCTCGAGCCGGCGCACCAGCGACGCTTCCGTGTAGCGCGCCGGCGGCTGGGTCTCGTGCCCGTTCGCCTTCAGCTCGCGCGCGACGAGCGACTCGCCCTCGACCAGCTCGGGCAGGTGCTTCTCGCGGCTCTCGAGCTCCGCCTCGGGATCGTCCGAGCCCTCGACGTACGCGCGATAGAAGCCCGCGAACTGGATCGTGTTGCCCGAGACCGAGAATTCGACGTCGCGCCCGTCGCGCGCCTTGCCCGCGATCTTCACGACGATGCTCTCGCCGCGCACGTCCTGCATCTGCGACGCGACGGTGCGCTTCCAGACGAGCTCGTAGACCTTCGCCTCGTCGGGCCCGACCTCGCGCGAGACGTCCTCGGGCGTCTTCCAGGTGTCGCCCGCGGGACGGATCGCCTCGTGAGCCTCCTGCGCGTTCTTCACCTTGTTCGCGTAGGTGCGGGGCGCGCTCGGCACGTACTCGCGGCCGTACATCTCCTCGATGAGCCGCCGCGCCGCGGTGAGCGCCGCCTCCGACAGCGTCGTGCTGTCGGTACGCATATAGGTGATGTAGCCGTTCTCGTAGAGGCGCTGCGCCGCCTTCATCGTGCGCGACGTGCTGAAGCGCAGCTTGCGCCCCGCCTCCTGCTGCAGCGTCGACGTCATGAACGGCGCCGAGGGCGAGCGCTTGTACGGCTTGCGCTCCACCGAGCGCACCGTCATCGGCTGGCCGCGGAGGCCATCGGCGAGCGTCTTCGCCTGCGCCTCGTCGAGCAGCACGACGTCGCTCTTGGTGAGCTTGCCGTTCTCGTTGAAGTCCTTGCCGCTCGCGACGCGCGCGCCGCCGACCGACACCAGGCCCGCGTCGAACGTCGAGCCGTCCTTCTTCCCGATCAGCGCGTCGAGGTCCCAGTACTTCGCGGTCACGAAGCGCATGCGCTCGCGCTCGCGCTCCACCAGCACGCGCGTCGCCACGCTCTGCACGCGGCCCGCCGACAGCTTCGGCAGGATCTTCTTCCAGAGGACCGGCGAGACCTCGTACCCGAAGAGCCGGTCGAGGATGCGCCGCGCCTCCTGCGCCTCGACGAGACGGCGGTCGATCTCGCGCGGCGACGAGAGCGCCTGCTGGATCGCCTTCCGCGTGATCTCGTGGAAGACCATGCGCCGCACCGGGACCTTCGGCTGCAGCACCTCGTAGAGGTGCCACGCGATGCTCTCTCCCTCGCGATCTTCGTCGGTTGCGAGGTAGAGCTCGTCGGCGTCCTTGAGGAGCTGCTTGAGCCGCTGGATGTGCTGCTTCTTGTCGGCGTCGACGACGTAGAGCGGCTTGAAGTCGTTCTCGACGTCCACGCCCAGCTTCGCCCACGGCACCTTCTTGAGGGCCGGCGGGACGTCGTCCGCGCTCTTCGGCAGGTCGCGGATGTGCCCGATCGAGCTCTCCACGACGTACCCGTCGCCGAGGAAGCCCGCGATGGTGCGGGCCTTGGCGGGGGACTCGACGATGACGAGGGACTTGGTCACGGCGGTGTATCCCGAGGCGGCTGGTTCCCGAAAGAGCGAGCGGAGCAGCGCGGAAACGCAGTCCTGGTGGCGTCCTACGGGCCTGTCGACCCGCGGGGCGCGCACCCTGCCACGCTCCCGCGCAGAGGTCCACCCCCTCCCCCGGAGCCGTTTCCGGAAGGAGGGCGAGGCGTCGGGTGTCTTGCCCGGGCCTCATCGAGGCGCATGATTCCGCTCCTTCGGTCCCAGAAGCTCCCCGTTCCAGGACGACCATGAGCCGCCCCACGAACGCCGCCACCGCCCTCACGGCCGTGCTCGCGCTCGCCTCGCTCGGCCTCGCGGGCACCACCTTCTACCTCCACCAGCAGCAGTCCGAAGAGCTCGCGCGGTTGCGCGCCGAAGCTGCGCAGCGACCGCCGACGCTCCCCGGAACGCCCACACCGCCGCCGGTGCGCGCCCCGCTCCCAGCGGCCGCCGACGTGTCGAGCGCGTCGATGGCCGACGTCGTCGAGCGGGTCCTTCCGGCAGTCGTGAACATCGCCACGACCCGCGGCGGCGTGCGCGGCGGGAGCCCCTACGGGCCGACGGGTGGCCACGGGGCCGACTCGCTCGGCTCGGGCGTGATCGTCGACGCCGGCGGGCTGGTGGTCACGAACCACCACGTCGTCGCCAGCGGCGGCACGATCCTCGTGACGCTCTCCGACGGCCACGAGTATCCGGCGACGATCGTCGGCGCCGACCCCCAGACCGACATGGCGCTGCTGCGCCTGCAGGGCGTCGAGGGACCGCTCACCCCGATCCCCTACGGCGACTCGAGCCAGCTCCGGCAGGGCGACGTCGTGCTGGCGATCGGCAACCCGTTCGGCGTCGGGCAGACGGTCACGATGGGGATCGTGTCGGCGACCGGCCGCGCCGACATGGGCATCGCGGAGTACGAGGACTTCGTGCAGACCGACGCCGCGATCAACCCGGGCAACTCGGGCGGCGCGCTGATCTCGATGCGCGGCGAGCTCGTCGGCATCAACACCGCGATCCTCAGCCGCACCGGGGGCAGTCACGGCATCGGCTTCTCGATCCCGTCGAACATGCTGCGCCCGATCGTCGAGAGCCTGCTGCGCCACGGGAAGGTCGTGCGCGGATGGCTCGGGGTGACGATCCAGGACATCACGCCCGACCTCGCGAGCGCGATGGGCCTCGATGCGCCGCGCGGCGTGATCGTGACCGGCATCGAGCCGGGGAGCCCCGCGGAGCAGGCGGGCGTGGCGCGCGGGGATCGCATCGAGCGGCTCGACGCGGAGCGGCTCCTGTCGTCGGCGCAGCTGCGCAACCTCGTGGCGACGCGGGGTGCGGGCGCGCGGATCCAGCTGGCGATCGCGCGCGGCGGGGACCGGCGCACGCTCGAGGTCGCGCTCGGAGAGCGACCGCCGGTCGCGCTGCAGGCGCCGGTCGCGCCCACCGTGCCGCCGCAGGCGCGCACGCCCGATCCGCGCGGGCTTCCGTTCGGATTGCCGCCGGGGCTCGTCCCGGGCGTGCCCGGCCTGAACGACCCGAGCATGGGTGCGCAGCCCAGCGTCCCCCGTGATCTGCGGGGCGCGGACGTCGGCGGTCTGCAGGTCGTCGATCTCGATACCCGGGTGCGCGCGATGCTGGGCATTCCGGCCGACGTGCGCGCGGGCGCGGTCGTCGTCGCGCTGCGTCCGGGATCGTCGGGCGAGCAGGCGGGCCTGCAGCCCGGCGACGTCGTGGTCGAGGTGAACCGCACGCCCGTGAGCGGCGTGGCGCAGCTCCAGCACGAGTACGCACGGGCAGGCGGCAACGCGGTGCTCCTGGTGCGGCGAGGCGCGGCGAGCCTCTACGTGCTGATGCGCTGACGACGACACCAATCGCCCGACACGATGCAGCCGCATTGCGATCGCCTCGGTCGCGAGGAGGCTTCCATGCGTTCGTCCTGTCAGCCGTCGTTGCTTTGCTCGCGATCGCATCCGGCTGACGCCACTTCGGTGCGGCGAGCGACTGGTCGAAGATCCCGATCAGCGCGTGTCTGCCCGAGCGGCGGTCTATGCCGCGAAGGGCTCTTCTACCTCGACCGGAGCGTCTCCCCGCTCGACGGGATGACGCGCGACTACAACTGCCACGCGACGCACTCCGCCGACATCACGTTCCTCGCGGCGTCCACGGTTTCGTGCGCGCGCCGGACAACGTGCTGGCGCGATGTCCGCCCGGCGTGCGGCGACGAGGGGAACGCATCGATCGGCGGCGTCGCGGGCGCCGGCACGTGTGTCTGGGCGGGCGAACGTCGAACCAGCCGCTGTCGCTGACGACGAAGCTCGGAACCGCGATTGCGCGGTCCCGAGCTCCGTGTCGATCTCAGGCTGTTCAGCCCGTCGGCAGGCAGATTCGCTGCGCCTCGCCTGCGACGATCGGCTTGCAGCTGAACCCGACCAAGCACTCGTCGTCGTTGACGCACGTCTCGAAGCAGACGCGCGGCGAGCCCGAGTACTGCACGCAGGTTCCAGGACGACCCGAAGGCGTGATGGGGCAGTCAGCGACGCTGTCGCACTCGCTCGTGCAGACACCCGCGGCGACTCCATCGACCTCGAACTGGAAGCAGCCCTGCGTGAGCTCCGAGCACTGGTCGGGATTCGCGCCGAACGGGCAACCGTTGTACGGCGGGATGCCCGGCGGGTCACCGCTGCCGGGCAGGCACGCGCCACCGCCGCCGCTCACCGTCGTGCAACCCCATCCGGCGTCGCACATCGCGTTGCCGACGCACGGCTCAAGACAGATGCCGCTCTCGCAGACGCCGCCGTTCGGGCAGCTCGCGTCGCTGGAGCAGCTGCGCGTGCACTCGCGACCCGACACGCCCGCGAACTCGATGTCGCGGCATGCGTCCGCCGGGTCGGCACAGTCGTCGTCGACCGCGCACGGGCTGTACGTCGGCGCGAGGGGCGTCGACGAACCCGGTAGACAGATGTCGAACGACGACGCTCCGTCCGTGACGGGCGTGCACGACCAGCCCGGCTCGCAGATCGCGTCGGTGACGCAGGTCTGGTAGCAGAACGAGTTCACGCCATCGAACGACACGCACGCTCCGCTACCCGGGCAGTCGCTATCGAAGTTGCACGTCGAAGTGCACATCGAGTCGCTGGTGCCAGCGCTCGGGTTGTTCACCGAGACGCAGCTGTCGAAGGCGTCACTGCAGTCACTGGTGCTGACGCAGGTCTCGTAGGTCGATGACCCCGTCACGACGACCTTGCATCCCGAGGCCAGCAGCACAGTGGCGATGCAGACCGTCGCGAGGGCTAGTTTTCTCATATCCCGCAAAACCTCCGCCGCGAGCATCTCATGATCCTCGCGAGCTGCACAGGACGCAACGATCCGCGAACCCATTCAAGGGGACGCTTGATCTCGTTGCGACGGGTCTCGGCGCTTGCTACGGTCGCGTGCCCGCGTTTTGGGACTAGAGGTGGGAGACCGCGATGAAGCGAATCGCTACGATTGGCCTGCTCACGTGCACGCTGGCGTGCGCACACGATGCGGTCGACGCTACATCCGCCGCGTTGACTGGGCGAGAAATTCCAACGGATATTGCGGATCTGTTCGCGCATCCCGCGTCGGGATTCGCCGGTTGGACCGAAGGCGCGCCGACCGTCCTGGATGACGGATCCGCCGAATACGCGATTTCGTTTGCCCTGCCACCCGGGCGAGCAGGAATGACGCCGGAACTCGCACTCCAGTACAACAGCCGTGCGGGCAATGGGATCGCTGGGTGGGGATGGGAGCTCGCGGGCTACTCAGCGATCGCACCATGCTCACGGGAAGTAGCTTTCGACGGCGAGCATGAACTCCCTCAGCTGGACGGCGGAGACCCACTCTGCCTCGGCGACACGAGGCTTGTTCGCGTCGACGGCGCCCTCGGTGGTGGTGAGTACCGAGTACACAACGATGGCGCGCGAGTAGAAGTCGTCCCGGACGGCTTTCACGTCTCGTATGCAGACGGCCGACGCGTCACGTACGGTGTGCGGTCCGATGCGATTCTGCAGTCCGGTGATACCGCGATCGCGTGGCTACTTAGTCGCATCGAAGATCGCACCGGGAATGCCATCGTCTACTCCTACGGTCACGTCACCCACGCGGCCGGTGAGGTAGAATACTGGCCCACCGAGATTCGGTACACCGATCATCCAAAGTACGGTGATGGCAACCGTGTCGTGCGCTTCAGTTTCATTGAGCGCACCGATCGCGTCTCGCGTACGATCGCTACCGTCCGCGCACGTACGACGCGTCTCCTCGAGCGCGTGGAGGTGCTCGCTCCTCGAACGCCGGGTGAACCGGCCACGCTCGCAAGGGTCTATCAGCTCAGGCACAGGCGCGGCGAGACTGGCCGTTCTGTTCTTGAGAGTGTGCGCGAATGCGACGCGGACGAGACGTGTCGCGAGCCGATTGCGTTCAGCTGGACCAGAGACTCCGGGCGGCCTCCGGTAACGGTGACCGGACCTGCTCTCCCGTTGTCTCCTTGGGAGGGGTCGACTTTCCTTGAGGAGCAGCCTGGGTCTCTTGCGGGACCTTTTCTCGGCGGCGAACGGGAGGTGATCCTCTACCGCTCGAAGGACGGGTGGCGCGTAACTGATGGTAGTGACGTGCTGTCGACAGCCATCGATCCGTCCACGACGCTCATCCCCGTCGATCTCGATCGGAACGGCTACTGGGAGCTTCTGCACTTCAGTCTGGACGGCGCCGAACCCTGGGTGAAGCCGATACGACTCGTTCGGGTGGATAGGACAACGACCCGAACGGAACCGGCAGGTGAGGCGCTTCGCGCGGATACGTGCCGGAGCCTCGCGGCCGGCCAGTCAACGTCCGTGACTGTCGCTGACCTCAACGGCGATGGTGCGTTCGACATCGTTACCTCGTGCCTCGACGATCCTGATAGCCATCTGCGCGTGCGGATGAACGCGGCCGATGGGGACTGGGCGACTTGGACGTCGCTCGTCTCGATTGAAAAGCCGAATGGCCGCTTCGATCCGCAGCCTCCGCTGATTGCCGACGCCAATGGAGACGGCCGGGACGACCTCTGGGTCCGCGGTGAGTCGGGCTGGTTCGTCGGCATGTATCGACGCGCTGGTGATCCGGCTTGTCCCGACGCTGATGAACCGTGCATCGCCTATGAAGCGTTGTCGGGACCACCTACGACGGAGGAGATCGAGGTCGATGGCGAGACGCGTCGAGTCACGCGTCCACAGGTTCTGATTGACGTCGACGACGACGGACTCGTCGACATTCTCGACCTTCAAAACCCCAACGCTCTGGTCGGCTGGATCAACCAGGGTCCCGGTCGTTCGTTCGCGCCGATCCAAATCGAGGTCCAAGGCGACGATTTACCGGTGCTCGGACATATCAGCGAAAACGACGTGCAACTCGCGGATATGGACGGGGACGGGCGCCAGGACCTCGTCGTGTACTCTGTCGCGGAGTACATGGATTCCAACGGAGAGGCCCTGCCGGTCGGTGCGCAGGTCGCGCGCGAGATGCTCGACTTCGACGCTGTGTGGTTTACGTCGAATTCCGCTCCTCGCGCGGATGTGTTTCTGGCACGTGGAGAGCACTTCGAGGCACGCCGCCTTCCAAATGGATACGAATCTCAAGGCCCGGTGTACGTACCCTCTTCCGAGACGCTGGGACGTTTCGTGTTTCCGAACGGTGAGCCGGCTGAGCGCTACTGGCCTCGAAATCACGTGCTCGACCTGAGCGGTGATGGCATTCCCGAACTGTTGCGCGAACGCTTCCAAGATCCCACTCGGCCTATCGGCACGCAGGCTGTGTATAGCCGGTCCGATCTCTTGGAGAGTGTGGCCGCGGGGGGAAGGCAGCAGGCGTCGTTCGCGTACTCGTTCGGTTATTACACTCGGCGCTGCGACGAAACCATCTGTGTCGCTCCGCGCGACGGGTGCGCGTACCCGGATGTCTGTGGCGGAACTCGTCTGGTGGTGGGGAGCCACACGGATATCGTGGGCAGGACGTACGACCATCACTTCATGTTTCCGAGGTGGTCGGTTGGAGGAGAGGGCTGGCTCGGCTTCGAATTCCATCGCAGTGCTGATGCGACGCGAACCAGCATTGTTGAGACAGAGCTGGACTTCTCCAGCGACGACCTCGAGCACCCGTTTGCCAGAGAAGTCTCGCTGCAAACCGAGTGGATTCGCGACGAGGAGCACGCATTCTCTATCGTAACGCGGAGCGAAACCAAGCGAAGTGTTCGAGCGCTGACGACTGGAGGAACGACAGTTACGGTCGATCAGGAGGCGAGTCACACGTGGCAGATCGAAGGGAGCCCACCGGCTTGTGTGGCAGTCAATTCCTGCCGGCCACCCACTGGCGCGCCTGCTGATCTCGTCCGTGCGACCATTCACGACTTCGACTACTCGTCGTCAGGCGCGCTCGCCCGCAGTGTAGTGCGAGTTCCGGGCGTGGAGACCACGGAGACGAATTACCTCGAATTCGACGAACGTCCGGCGGATTGGCTCTTTCTGCCAAGGTTTGTGACCGTCACTTCGACCGTGGCTTCCGGTCAGACGGCCACACGTTCGCACAGGTATGACTGGGATGATCTCGGGCGGATCTACTACGTCCGGGCTCTCGATGGCGGTCTCAAAGCGACGCTCTCCTACGATCCCGACACGGCTCTGCTCGACCGCGTTGCATGGTCCGGACACGACGGCGAGGATCTCGCGACTCGCACGACGACCTTCGCTTACGACGCAGACGGCGTGTTCATTGAGCGCGAGTTCAACACGCTCGGTCACGAGACCACCACTGTCACCGATCCACGCAGCGGAGTTCCCGTCTATGCAGTCGACGCGCGCGGAGTTGAGACCCGTGTTGCCGTGGATACGCTCGGACGACCCGTCTCGCACACGACGAATGGCGGGACTATCGCGATCTCCTACGCGAAAGGTGACGTCTTTGATGGCTTTCCGACCATCCTTACTCGGTTGGCGGGGCTAGGGGTCGATAGCTCCCAGGAAACCGACCTCATCGGGCGCGTGCACCGGCTTCGACAACGTGGATGGCAGGGCACGACCGAAGAACTGATTGAGTACGACGCGGAGGGTCGTCCGACTCACTTTCATGCGCCGCACTACCGCGATGCGAGTGGCCTGCCTGAGCCGCACGCGCTTCGGTCGGTCACCTATGACGCGGCGTCCCGGGTGCGATGGACCGACTTCCACGATGGGGGCCGGTTCGCGGTCAACGTGTACGCTGGTCGCGAGCACTACTCGATCAACCGACGCGAGCACGTGTCCCGTGTCACCTACGACCTTGCGGGCCGGGTCGCCCGCTCGGATGAATTTACGGATTCCTCCGAGTCGGAATATGTCTATGGCCCGTTCGGTCAGCTTGAGGCCGTCGTCGACCATGCTGGTCATCAGTGGAGGGTTGAGCGTGACGATTACGGGCGAATCATCGGTTCCTTCGATCCTGATTCGGGATGGCAGTGTCACCAGCTCAACGCGTTCGGTGAGGTCGTCGCTGAGCTGAAGGGAAGTGAGAAGCCCGACGAGGCGTGCAGCGGCTACGCTGATGCGGAGCAGCCGATCTCACGTACTCGGCGCGACGCCATCGGACGGGTCGAATCGATCGACCACACTCAGGACGGACTGACTGAGTTCGTGTGGGACGTCGATCTTCCTGGTACGATCCACGCTGGATTCCGCAGCTACGACAACACCGGAACTTGGTTCGAGTACGACGAGTATGCTCGTCCCGAAGCTGTGGAGACTGGCATTGATAGCCATCGGGTTCGGTTCGAGTACGACTACGACTCACGGAATCGCCTGAGTGTCGTTCACTATCCTGCGACGCGGCTCGGCGGCGATCTCGCGGTGGAGTACCACTACGACGATACTCGCGGTGGGCTGCTCGACTACGTCGCGGATCAGCACGGCAACCGGATCTGGTCGGCAGGTGACTACGACGCGCTCGGTCGCTGGACGGAGTCGGTGCTGCCGAATGGCATCGAGGTCACTCGGTCGTTCTGGACGGATAGTTCGCGGCTTTTCGGACTTCGCGCCGTTTCCACGTGGACGGGAGAGGTCCTGCAGGATTACGAGCATCGATGGGACCTCGAGGGCAATCTCGAGTCTCGCCGCGACCTCAGAACGGCTGGCGAGCAGCAGTACCAATACGATCTGCGCAACCGCCTGATCTACGCATATGACAAGAAGCCCGACGTCGCGCGGACCTACGACTACGATGCGTTTGGGAATCTGACCCTCAACCGCGGTGTCGAGCAACGCTTCGATGCTGATCATCCGCATCAGTTGCTTGAGCGTGGCAGCGCGACCGGTGTGTACGCGCAATATGAACGTGGCGTCCGAACCTCCACTGCGGACGGATTCCGTGCGACGTACAACGCGTTCAATCTTCCCGAGTGGGTAAGAGGGCGCACTGGTGTCGAAGCGCATTTCGACTACGACGCTTTCGGCGCACGGGTTCGTCGCGAGACGGAAGACGACTCGACCATCACCGTGGGGCTCTACGAAGCGTCGTTCGAGCGCGACGTACTGATCGGCGAATCTCGGCGAATTGCCATCGGCAATCAGGTGATCGCGGAGGAGGTCGACGGTCAGTATTTCTACTATCTCGCCGATCACCTCGGCTCTCCAGAGGCACTGGTCGATCAGGACGCAAAGGTCGTCGAGCGATACGAGTTCGAGCCCTACGGACTTCGAGGGCGATTCAGCCCGGAGATGGGGCCGCCCGACGGCGTTCCACACACTGACACGGGCTTCACTGGGCACCGCCAGGAGGACGATCTCGGACTGATCGACATGGGCGGGCGCTTCTACGATCCGGTTACGGCTTCCTTTCTTACGCCCGACCCTGTCATCCACTCCGCACTCGATCGCTCGTCGTACAACTCCTATGCGTATGCCGCCGGGAATCCGCTGCGCTTCGTAGACCCCACCGGTTTCGACTGGTGTGACGGAGGGTGCGGCGACACCGGCGCTGGTATCCTCGGATTGGTCGCTGGGTTCTTCGCACAGGTGTTCGGTGGCGGGCTCACGCCTCAGCAGCGCGCCCAGGCGACCGCTTCGCTTCCGCCGCGCCCCCCCCCGACAGCGCGTGAAGCAGCGCGCCAGGCATACCGAGAGTGGGCACGCGGTCGGCGACAGCCGTCGGTGTCTACCAGCGCCCGTGACGGTGGTGGCGGTGACTGGGTCGACACGGCGCTGCACTACACGGCAGCGATCGATCGCACGCCGGGGCCGCTGCGCCGCACGTTCCTCGAGCTCGGTCTGGCCGTCGTTCAGGTTCCGCTGAGCATGATCCCCTGGGTAGGGGCGGGGATGGATGGAGTAACCCTCGCAGATCCCGACAGCGAGCCTTGGGAGCAAGCGATCGCCGGCGCTAGCCTGACGGTCGAGGGGTTCACCGCCGGCGCGTCACCGAACGCTGGTCCGTTCCTGCGAGCGCTTCGGATCGTCCGCAGAGGCAGCGCGCCATGGCACTACGCGCCAGGCCTGTACCACGTCATCCATCGCAGCGGACTTCTCACCCGGGTCTTGGTGGGCCAGCTGGGGCGCATCGAGCGCGTCACTGCGGTCCTGACTCAGGCCGCTCGGGCGCAACGCGGGACCCGAGCGACACGAGCGGCGACGCGTCACGGAAGACTGAGGAGCGGTCGAGCCACCGACGATGCGGGCCACGTGGTCGCGCGGGCACTCGGCGGAGATGGGGGACTCTGGAACACGTTCGGGCAGCTACCGCATATCAACCGGGGTCAGTTCATGCAGTGGGAGCAACAGATCGCTGACGCTGTTGACGCCGGTTCAGACGTAAGGATCTCGGTAGTTCTGAACTACGCTGATCCAGCGAACGTTACACGCGTCACGAGTATCGACTACAACGTCTGGGTCGATGGCGTCCATACGGTAAGGAACTTCACGAACTAGTGTGCTTTCGCTATACGAGTGGTCATGCTCGAAGAGATTTTGGAAGAGGACGATCTCGCGGGGCTGCAGGCTCTCGCGGCGCGAGATAGAGGACGCCTCGCGTCGGTGGGACCGGGAGGGGAGTCGGCCCTGCATGTGTGTGCGGCGGTCGGTGCGGAGAAGTGCGCGGCGTGGCTGCTCGATCAGGGCTCGCCGGTCGACGCGCGTGACGCGCTGGATCGGACGCCGCTCCACGTCGCGGCCGAGCAGGGGCAGCTCGGAATGGCGAAGCTGCTCGTCGCTCGGGGTGCGGCACTCGAAGCGACGTCACAGGGACGGACGCCGCTCGATCTGACGGGCGAGAGCCGTGAGGAGGAGGCGGCGCTCGTCGCGGCGTTCTTGCGGCGCGCGGGCGCGCGCGAGTCGCTCTCGAGCGCGGTCTCGTCCGGCAAGGAAAAGCAGGTCCAGAAGATCCTCGAGGCTGGGGGCCGCGACTGGGGCGCTGCGGCGACGGCGGCCCTCTGCATCGCAGTCGGCGCAGCCTCGATTCACAGCGTGGGTCGCCACTGGCCTCGTGTGCGCGAGAAAGCCGAGCCTCGGTATCAGCTCAATCTTCGGATCGTACAGTTGTTGCTCGCGCACGGTGCTGATCCGAACGGGCCGCTTCCTCCGGGAGCGTTGCCGCCGCTCTCCGAAGCCGCACAGGGGAAGGGCACCGAGCTCGCGGAGCTGCTTCTCGCTCGCGGTGCAGATCCCACCCGGCGCGACGCGGTCGGGCGGCTGCCGTACGAGCAGGCCCAGAACGATCCGGAGATCCGCGCCCTCCTGAAAGACGCTTACGACCGCGCGACGTCTCGGCGCTAGCCGCGGCCGCCTCTGCGGTTCTGCCCGGGGGGCGGCTTCAGGCCGTACTTCTCCATCTTGTAGATCAGCGCGCGGCGCGAGAGGCCGAGGCGCTTGGCGGCGTGGGTCTGGTTGTGGTTCGCCTCGGCGAGCGCCTTCACGATCGCGTCGCGCTCCACCGAGTCGACGTGCTCGCGCAGCCGACCGTCGCCCTGCGCCGCCGCGAGGCTGTCGCCCGGCAGGTGCTCCGCCAGGATCTCGCCGCCGCCCGCGAGCCGCACCGCGCGCTCCATCGCGTTGCGCAGCTCGAGCACGTTGCCGGGCCACGGATAGCTGCGCAGCCGCGCGAGGCCGCCCGCCGAGAAGCGCACCGGCACCCGCGCGCCGGCCTCGATCGCGAAGCGCGTCGCGAGCGGCACCACGTCGTCGGGCCGCTGCCGCAGCGGCGGGATCGCGATCGGGTCGCGCGCGAAGAGATATGCGGCGAGCTCCGCGTGGAACGCGCCGCGCTCGGCGAGCGCGCGCAGATCGCGATGGCTCGTCACCACGAGCCGCGCCTCCGGCTCGAGCGCGCGCAGCACCGGGAGCCAGCGCGCCTGCGCGTCCATGGTGAGCTCGCCGATCTCGTCGAGGATCAGCGTGCCGCCGCGCGCCTCGGCGGCCTCGTCGAGGGCGGACTCGAGCGCCCGGGGATCGGTCGTGCGCGCGCACGCGAGCACCACCATCGGGCCGCCCCCCGCCACCCGGTGCATGCGCCGCGCGAACGCGACCTTCCCCGCGCTGGGCTCGCCGGTCAGCAGGATCGGGCCGCGCGCGTGGGCGCGCACCTCGAGGCGCTCGGCCGCGCGACGGCTCGCGGGATCGTCGAGCACCGGGTCGTCCTCGGGCGGCCGCGACACCGGGACCCGGCCTCGCTCCTCGAGCTGCATCCGCAGCGCCAGGCGCGCCGCGCGCATCAGGCGCTCGGGGTGATCCGCGTCCTTCGGCGCCACCGCGCACGCGACGATCACCCCGTCGAGCTCCACGCCCCGCAGGACGCGCTCCACGACCGCGAGCGCGCGCTCGCGCGTCGTGTCGGGCAGCAGGATCTCGGTCTCGTCGTGGGCGTAGCTCGCGACGACGTCCCCGGCGCGGAAGCAGTCGAGCGCAGCCCCGAGGAGCACGCCGCCTTCGCCGCTCCGCGCCAGCGCCATCACCAGCGCGGTCGGACGACCGCCCCGCCCGGCGCGCGCCATCTCCTCCGCGAGCCGCTCCTTGAACTCGGCGTGGGTCAGCGCGCGACGGGTCGCCGGTAGATCGGGGGAGCTGATCCCGACCACCAGGTGAGCCGGGCCGATCGTGAGCTCGTCGCCCGGCTTGAGCTCGACCGGGCTCTCCATGCGCTTTCCGCCCAGGAAGATCTCCGGGGCGCGCGCGGTCTCGCGCAGCGAGAGCGTCCGCCCGTTCCACGCGATGCAGCCCTGCGATCCGAGCGGCTCGGTGATGCCGTCGACCGCGACCAGCGCCTCCCCGCGTGGACCCGCGAGCATCGACTCGCCCAGCGGCACGTCGACGATCCAGCTGCGATCGCGGCATCGCACCGCCACGAACGCGCGCGCCGCGGCGCCGCCGATCCCCGCGGATGCTCCCTCCGCTGCGGTGCGCTCCGCCGCCATTCGGGCTCGACTATATCCCGAGCCGAGACGGATCCGGTCCACGCGTGTCACGCGCGCCACGTTCTCGCCGCGAAACGGGATGGTCGTGATATGGTCGGTGACCACGATGGCGATCGCACCTCGTTCGGCCGACGAGCTCTTCCGGGACGTGCCCATCCTCGGCCAGCTCCCCGCTCCCGACCTGCACCTGCTGGCGGAGGCCGCCGAGGTGCGGAAGGTCGCGCGTGCGGCGCCTCTCTTCAGCGAAGGTCAGGCGGCCGAAGGCCTCTTCGTGGTGCGCACCGGCGAGGTGAAGCTCACGAAGAGCGGTCGCGACGGACGCGAGCAGATCATCTACCTCGCGCGTCCCGGCCGTCCGATCATCGAGGGCGTCCGCTTCGACGGCGGTGTCTATCCCGCGAGCGCGATCGCGATGCGCGCGGGCAGCGCGCTCCTGGTCTCGAACGAGACGATCGCGTCGCTCGGCGAGAAGCGCCCGGCGATCCTGCGCGTGATGCTCGATCTGCGGGCCCACCGCGCCGACAAGACGCTGCGCCTGGTGAGCGATCTGTCGCTGCGCACGGTGCCGGCGCGCCTCGCGTCGTTCCTGTGCACACTGGCCGCGGCGCGCGAGCTGCGCGGCGAGGACTCGCGTCACCTGGTGCGCGATCTGACGACCGAGACGGTCGCGGGACGCCTCGGGACGGTGCGCGAGGAGATCTCGCGCGGCCTCGCGCTGCTGGAGCGCGAAGGCGCGCTGAAGGTCACGCCCGATCTGATCGAGGTGCTCGACATCGCGAAGCTCGAGTCCATCGCGTACGGGCGCAAGAAGGGCTCGTAGCGACGGGTGGTCGGGGCACGCGCGTTCGCGTGGGTGCTCGCGGCGTGCGTCGCGGTGTTCGTGCTCGCGGCGTTCGTCGCGCCGCTCGTGCCGATCGATCCGCGATCGAGCGCGGGCGCGGCGTTCGCGGTGTTCGGCTTCGGGTTCGGCGCCGTGTCGGCGATGGCGATCGCGGGCGGCGCGGCGATCGGGGCGCTGCCGCCGCGGGCGCTCGCGGCCTGGGTGCCGGTGGTCGCGGTGCTCGCGGCGCTGGTCGCGACGCGCGGGAGTGGGATCGCCGCGAGCGCCATCGTGATCGTCGCGCTGCTGACCGGTGGCGCGGTGTCCGGCGGGGTCGTCGGGGCGCGCATCCAGCACCCGGGGCACGTCGTGATCGTCGCGGTGGTGTCGTCGCTCGCCGACGTGTGGAGCGTGCTCAGCCCGGCCGGGCCCAGCGCCGCGGCGCTGGAGTCCGCGCCCCTGCTCTCGGTGCTCGCGCTGCCGTTCCCGATGCTCGGCACCGACGCGATCGAGCCGCTGCTCGGCATCGGCGACCTGGTGTTCGTCGCGCTCTATCTCACGGTGTCGCGGCGCTTCGAGCTCGGCGTGCGCCGCACGATGATCGCGCTCGGCGTCGCGTTCGCGCTCACCGCCGCGAGCGTGATCGCGATGGAGCGCGCGCTGCCCGCGCTGCCCTTCCTCGGCGCGGCGATCCTGATCGCGCATCCCGAGACGCGCCTGCCTCCGCCCCACGAGCGTCGCACCGCGGTGATCGGCGTGGGCGTGCTCGCGGTGCTCGTCGTGGTCGTGCTAGCCCTCTCGCGATGAAGATCGAGCGGCTCGGAGATCTGCACGCACGCATCGTCGGCGAGAGCGAAGGCGAGGGCCCCGTCGTGGTGCTGCTGCACGGGTTCGGCGCGCCCGGCGAGGACCTCGTCGGGCTCGCGCCCTATCTCCAGGTGCCGCGCGGCACGCGCTTCGTGTTCCCCGAGGCGCCGCTCGATCTCTCGCGCGTCTACGGCATGGGCCGCGCGTGGTGGATGATCGACATGGTCGCGCTCGATCGGATGATGCGCGAAGGGCGCGCGCGCGATCTCGCGAACGAGGTGCCCGAGGGCATCGACGAGGCGCGCACGAAGGTCGTCTCGATGCTCGACGCGATCGAGCAGCGCCTCCGGCCGAGCTCGCTGATCCTCGGGGGCTTCTCGCAGGGCGCGATGCTCTCGGTCGACGTCGCGCTCCACGATGCACGTCCGCTCGCGGGCCTCGCGCTCTTCTCGGGCACGCTGCTCTCGCAGTCGATCTGGACGCCGAAGATGGCGTCGCGCACGGGCCTGCCGGTGATGCAGAGCCACGGCGCGTTCGATCCGATCCTGCCCTTCCCGAACGCCGAGCTGCTGCGCGATCGCATGAAGGAAGCAGGCGTCGACGTGGACTTCGTGCCGTTCCGCGGCGGCCACGAGATCCCCCCGGTCGCGCTGCAGCGCTTCGGCGCGCTCGCGCATCGCGTGCTCGCGCCCCGCGATTGACGTGCGACGCGGGGTCCGGCTACTGCTCGCGCGCATGATGCAGCGAGCGGGCGGGATCGCGGCGATCGTGTTGGCGCTCTCGGGATGCGCGGGCGGCAACTGTCCACGGCGCGCGGCGAGCACCGGGGGCAACACCGCGGGCAGCGAGTCGACCGCGGTCGCGTCGCAGGGCCCGACCGCGCACGAGACGCCCGAGCACAACCTCGAGTTCGACGAGCAGGTCGTCACCGCGAGCCCCTCGGACGCGCCGCCCGAGCGCCTCACGCCCGAGATCGTCCAGCACGTCGTCACCGGTCAGCTCACCGACGTGCACCAGTGCTACGAGAACGCGCTGCACGCGACGCCGGGGACCGCGGGGCGCGTCGCGGTGCTCATGCACATCTCGGCGACCGGCAACGTCGTGTCCACCGAGGTCGCGGAGAACACCACCGGCGTCGACACCCTCGGCACCTGCATCGCGCAGCACGCGCAGCACTGGCACTTCCCCGAGGCCGCCCACGACATCGCGGTGCGCTACCCGTTCTCGCTGCAGCCCGCGCCGCAGTAGCGCTACTGCGCAGCGACGAAGAGCTCTCCGCGCAGCTCGAGCAGCCGGGTCGCCGTCCTCGCCTCGCGGGCCGAGCCGAGGCCGCCGCTCGCGCCTGCCGTCGGCGTCTCGCGTCCCGCCGCGAGCCACGACGCGACGTCGGCGCGGCTCGTCGCGCCCGACGCCACCGCGCGCCGCACCAGCCCGAACGCGTCGTACGCGTAGGCCGCGAACGCATCGGGCTCGGTCGCGAAGCGCGCCATGAACCCATCGGTGAACGAGCGTGCCTCGCCCTCGGCGGTCGGCGCGTGGAACGGCACGCTGAAGAGCGCGCCCTGCAGGTAACGACCCGCAGTGCGCGGCAGCCGCGGATCGAACCCGACGCTCGGGATCATCAGCGCGATGCGGCGTCCTCGCGGCGGCGGGGCCGCGCCCGGCATCGTGCTCCACATCCCGCCCGCCGCGAGCGCCGGTGCGATCAGCGCGAGCCGCGCCCCGCTGTCCGCGACCAGCACCGCGTCCGCGCCGCCCGCCGCGATCTGCTGCACCTGCGGTCCGAAGCTCGTCGCGGTCGGCGCGTAGCTCGCGCTCGTCGCCATCTCGCCGCCCTCGGCCGCGACCGCGCGCGCCAGCGCATCGCGCATCGCGGTGCCGTAGGGCGACTCGGGGTGCAGCGCGGCGAACCGCGACGCGCCGCGCGCCCGCGCCGCGCGCACCAGCGAGCGCAGCTCGCCCTCGGCGCTGGGGAACAAGCGGAACGCCATCGGGCCCGCGCTCGTCACGTCGCCCGCGGGCGAGAGCGTGATCAGCGGCACCCCGAGCTGCTGCGCGCGCCGCGCCGCCGCGACCGCCGAGGGACCATCGAGCGGCCCCACGATCGCGATCGCGCGGTGGGTCGACACCAGCTCCTCGACCGCGCGCGCCGCGCGCTCGGGATCACCCGCGTCGTCGCGCAGCACGAGCTGCGGCGCGTCGGGCGGCGGCGGGCCCTCGGCGGGCGTGCCCGCCGCGAGCATCAGGCCGCGCAGCGCGCGCTGTCCGATCTCGCGACCGCGCCCCGAGAGCGGAAGGATCGCGCCGATCACCCGAGGATCGGCGGTCGCGATGCGATCCGCGCGCAGCACCAGCGCGGCGAGCTCCTCGGAGAGCTCCACGCCCTGCGAGCGAAGATCGCCGGCGATCGCGCGCACCCGCTCGACGTCGCCCGCGTCGTAGGCCGCGCGGATCGCGCGCAGGGCGACCTGCGGCCACGACGTGCCGTCGCGCGCGAGGGTGTCGTAGGCGAGGGGGACGAGGTCGGCGGGCAGCTCGTTCGTGACGATCGCCTCGATGCGCGCCCGCGCCTCGTTGGTGTCGGCCTCCGAGGTCTGGGCGCGGACGAGATCGTCGAGCGCGCCGAGCGCGGTGATCGGATCGCCGGTCTGCATCGACGCCGCCGCGAGCGTGCGCAGCAGCAGCGACGTGCTCTCGGGATCCACCAGGCGACCGCGCAGCGGCGTGAGCACGTCGATCGCCTCGGCGCTGCGGCCGAGCAGGTGCAGCGCGACCCCGCGGTGGAAGCGTGCGCGCTCCGCGACCACCTCGTCGTCGCTGGTCGCGGCGCGCTCGAAGCGCTCGAGCGAGCCCTGCGCGTCGCCGCTCGCGAGCAGCACGCGCCCCAGGCCCAGCTCGGCCAGCGGCACCAGCCGATCGTCGGGGTGCTCGGCGAGGAAGTCCCGGAACCGCTGGGCCGCCTCGGTGGAGCGGCCGTCCTCGGCCGCGCGCTCGGCGTCGCGGAGGTCGCCCTCGGCGTCGGGATCGTCGGTGGTGAGCGCCGGCGTGGTGCCGATCGGGCGCTGTCCCGGGCCCCCTGGGCAGCCGGTGAACACGAGGGCGGCGGCCAGCGGCAGGAGCGTGAGGAGGGCGGCGCGACGCAGCGCAGGGCGGGCTCCGTCGAGGAGCTCGAGGGGCAGGGGCATCGCGTCGGCCATCATGCCGCCGGGCGTGCCAGAGGGCGAGCAAGGGATCAAGGAAACGACATGTAGTCGTCCCGCGGGGTGACACTCATCGAGTGCGTTGGGGTGCGCCCGCCGGTGCGCATGGATGAACGACCGGGGGTCGTTTCGATGACCACGCGTTGGAAGGACGTCCGAGCGCTCGGAGCGCTCGTGGTCGTGTGGGGTCTCGCGACCTCGCCACAGGTCCTGGCCCAGCAGCACGATCCCGAGGCCCGCGACACCCCGGTGAGCGAGCCGATGGTGGTGATCACGATCGCGGTGTCGGTCGTCGCGTGCATCACGCTGGTCGGGATCCTCCTGCACATGATCCGGATGAAGCAGGCGTGGACACCCGCGACGGTGACCGCGTTCTGCATCCCGCTCTTCGTCTTCGGCGCGCTGCTGATCATCGTCGGCGGCTACGGCTACAAGAAGATCCTCGCCGTGCTGGGCCTCTTCGCGAGCATCGCGGGGTACCTGCTCGGGCAGCACAGCTCGTCGATCGCCGAGGCGGCGGTCGAGCGGCACGCGGCGCAGCCCGAGGCCCACGTGGGGCGCCCGCGCCGGCCGAGCCGCAAGGGCGACGAGCCTCAGTCGTAGCGCTCGGAGTGCACGTGGCGGCGGTCGAGCCGCAGCTCTTCCTTCAGCGTGCGCCGCACTTCGCTCACCATCTTCGACAGGCCGCACACGTACACGTGCGGCGCGCCGGGCAGGGCCGGCATCAGCTCGTGCAGGTGGTGCTGCACCCAGCCGCAGCGGCCCTTCCAGATGCGCGTGTCGGCGCGCGAGAGCGTCAGCTCGAGGCGGAACCGCGGGTGCCGCGCGGCCCAGCCCTCGAGCTCCTCGCGCCACAGGATGTCCTCCTCGGTGCGCGATCCGAAGAGCAGCACCTGCGGCGGCCCGTCCTCGCGGCGCAGCTCCTCCTGCAGCATCGCGCGCAGCGGCGCGAGCCCGGTGCCGGTGCCGACGTAGAGCGCCGGTGCCTCGCGCTCCGCGTCCTCGCGCACGAAGAGCCCGTTGGGGCCGCGCGCGTCGATGCGCGTCCCGAGCTCCATCGTGTGGAGCCGCTCCGAGCCCGGTCCGCCCTCGACCAGCGTCACCGCGAGGGCGAAGCGATCGGGCGCGCTCGCGTCGGGCGCGCTCGCGATCGAGTAGTCGCGATCGATCCCTCCGCCGAGGTGCAGCTTCACCCACTGCCCGGCGAGGAAGTCGAACCCGCGGCCGTCCACCGTGCGGAACACCAGCTCGCGCACCGTCGGCGAGAGCATCCGCGCATCGACGAGCTCGACGGAATGCAGTTCGGCGGGGATGCGGCGCATGGCGAGAGGGCGCGCAGGCTGACTTCGGAAGGCGTGCGCGTCGAGCCTTCTCTCGGGCGAGGCGCGCGCGATCGCAAGCGCGCGGTCAGTCGTCGAAGGCGTGCCAGCAGATCGCGCTGCGGCGTCGTTGATCGTCGAGGACGAGCTCGCGAATCGCGGCAGGGAGCTGGGCCCGCTGCCACTCGCGCTCCTCGGCCCGAGCGCGGGCAGCGTCGCCGGCAGGGACACCTGCGCCGGCCGCCCGGATGGCGTACGCCGCAGCGCCCAGCTCGTGGGCGGCGACGTGAGCGACCGCGACGGCTTGGCCCGCCGACAGCGCCGCGAGCTTCGCGGGATCGGGCATCCCGCGGGCCGCGGCATTCGCCCGGAAGGCGGCTTGATGTGCGTCGCGCATGTGCACGTCGCCGCGGATCCAGGCTCGCCCGACGTCGATCGCCTCGCGGGGCCGGCGGTCGCTCGGCTCGTGTCCCTCGAACAGGTGCAGCACGTGCTCCGCACACGACAGGGCCCACTCGGCCAGGAGTCGGTGGTGCTCGTCCGTCAGCGTCCCGCCGCGCCGGATGGTGATCAGCCGAGGGTCACGCTCTTTCGGAAGGATCGGCACGCTCGCACTCTAGCGATCGAGGCAGAATCGTCGCCAGCCATGTCCGACGAACCGAAGCTCGTGGTCGCGCCCACGGTCGAGAAGCTCGAGCGCCTCGCCACCTCGCACGGCGCGCTCGCGCCCGGCAGCGGGCTCCTCACCGGTGTCATCGCGCTCGTGCTCGCGATCCTCTCGCTGCTCGCGGTGATCGGGTTCCACTTCCCGGCGTATCTCTCGACGCCCGAGCTGCGCCACGTCTACGACGTCCAGACGCTGCGCTACGCGCTCTTCGGCGCGATGGTCGTCTCGGGCGCGCTCGCGCTCGTGAACATCGTGCTCGGGCGGCGTCGTTGGCTCGCCGCGTCGGCCTTCGCGATCGTCGCGCTCGCCGAGGCGCTGGGCGGGCCCACCGTGCCGATCGGCGACTTCCCCGATCACACGCCCTACGTCGGGCTCGACTTCTTCGTGCTCGATCTGCTCGGCTCGACGCTCGTCTTCGTGTTCCTCGAGAAGCTCTTCCCGCTGCGCCGCGACCAGCCGATCTTCCGCGCCGAGTGGCAGAACGACCTCACGCACTTCTTCGTGAACCACCTGATCGTCGGGCTCGTGCTGCTGATCACGAACCGCGTCGTGCACGGCGTCTTCGGCTGGGCGGTGAGCGACACCGTCCAGTCGCTCGTCACGTCGCTGCCCTTCCTCCTGCAGCTCTTCCTCGTGATCCTCGTCGCCGATCTCGTGCAGTACTGGACGCACCGCGCCTACCACGAGGTCCCGTTCCTCTGGCGCTTCCACTCGGTGCACCACAGCGCCGAGCACATGGACTGGCTCGCGGGATCGCGTCAGCACCTGCTCGAGCTGATCGCGACGCGCATCATGGTGCTCGCGCCGATCTTCGTGCTCGGGTTCTCGCAGCGCGTGATCGACGTCTACGTGATCGTCGTCGGCTTCCAGGCCGTGTTCAACCACGCCAACGTCGACGTGCGCCTCGGGCCGCTGCGCTATCTGATCGTCACGCCGAACTTCCACCACTGGCATCACTCGCGTGACACCGAGGCGATCGATCGGAACTACGCCGCGCACTTCGCGTTCCTCGACTACCTCTTCGGCACCGCGGTAACCGCCGATCGCAAGTGGCCCAACCGCTACGGCGTGGTCGGCGACTACGTGCCGCTCGGCTTCCTCAAGCAGCTCGCCTTTCCGTTCGTCGGATCGACCGAGTCGCGCGAGCGTCCGACCCTCGCCCCCGGCGAGGCGGCGTGGACCAAACCTTCGGCCGGAGATTCCACCGGGAAGGACGCGGCGCGATCCGAGGGCTGATCGTCAGCCGCTCGCTGCGCGCGCTCCTCACCTACCGAAGTAGGCTCCGGTGCGTGCTCGCGACCGGCTGCCGCTGAGCCCTCGTCTCGCGCCGCGCGATGGCCATCGGCGCTCTGCCGCCTCCGTGGCGGGCCGCTCCGTCAGCGACGCACGGTGTACGTGACGCTCTGCCGGGTGCGGGCCCGCGTCGCGGGGAACGTCCTCGAGCGCACGATCGGCTCGAGGCATGCCGCGAGCTCGCTCGGCGTGGCCGTGACCGTCGTGACCGTGCCGTCGGGCTCGACCGCGATCACCACGCGCGCCTGGGTGTGCGAGCGCTCGGGCGTCGTGAGGCACGCGTCGAGCTCGTCGTCGATCGGCGCCATCAGCTGATCGAGCAGCGGCCCGGTGATGCGCGCCGGGAGCTCGGCGCTCGTCGTCGTCTCGCTGGTCGTCGTCGTCGGCTCGGCGGGCGCGCTCGTCTCGCTCTGCGCCGGTGCCGCGGTCAGCGCGGTCAGCGCCTGCTGCGCCGCGGCGCGCGCCGCGGGCATCGACATCGGATCGTCGATCACCCAGCGCAGCGTCTCCTGCGACGCCGGCCCGGCGAGCGCCGTGTACGCCGTGATCGCCGCCGCGAGCGGCCGCGCCAGCGTCTGGTCGTTCTCCGCGTGATAGAGCCGCACGAAGTCCTCGAGCGGCTCGCGCGCGCTCGCATCGCCGAGCGCCTGCAGCGCCTGCGCGACCGCGGCGAGATCGTCGGCCGGGGTCTGCGGATCACGCAGCTGCGCGATCAGCAGCGGCACCGCGCGCCGCTCGTTCGCCCGCGCCGCCGCGCGCGCCAGCGCACCCACCGGCGGCGCGCTCGTGCCCGCGAGGTACGACGCATGGCGCTCGAGCGCGCTCGTCACGTGCTCGATGCCGCTCTCGCGCAGCGCCAGCGCGTCGCACGCCGCCGCGTGCAGCTGCGCCGGCAGCGATCGGTCGTCGCACAGCGCGACCAGGCTCGCGGTCACCTCGGGCTCCGGCATCGACGCGAGCAGCCGCGCCGCGTACGCCCGCGCCGGCACCAGGCGCGCGTCGGTGTTCTGCGTCGCCGCGAGCAGCTGATCGCGCAGCGGCATCGCCTCGCCCTCGGGCGCGCCGGCGCGCAGCGACGCGCTCGCGACGTGCGCCCACGTCGCGGGCTGTCCGGTCTGCGCGCTCGCCATCACCCGCCCGTCCTGGCGCGAGAGCGAGAAGAGCCCGCCGTTCTCGTCGGCGACCACCACGCCGGCCTCGTTCGCCGTCGCGCCGACGACGTCCGCCGGGAGCTGCGCGACCCAGCGCACGCTCTCGTCGTTCGCGCCGAGCGCGAACACGAGCCGGTAGAACACGAGGTAGATCGTGTCGTCCTGCAGCGACACGTCCCCGTCGCTCGGCACCGCGCGCCAGACCAAGCGCACGTGGTGCGTCGCGCTGGTCGGCGAAGGCGGGGGCTCGTAGGCGTTGCGCAGGAGCCCCGGGTTGCCCGGCAGCTCTCGCGCGACCGGCTGGAACCACGGCGCGTCGGGCGCCGACGTCGTCCGCTCGCTCAGCTGCGCCAGCCCTTGCTGCCCGAAGAAGATCGCGCGCTCGTCGGCGAGCGCGTGCCCGACCACGCCGCGCGTGAACCGCACCCGCGCGAGCTCCGCGCCGCTCGCGTCGAGCACCGAGAGGTTCTGCTGCGCCCAGGGCAGGAAGATCATCCCCGCGCGCACCGCGGGCTCGCCGATCGCCTGCTCCACCCCGAGCTGCCACGCGACCCCGCCGTTCTGCACGACGACGAGCCGCGAGCGTGCGCCCACCGCGCCGCCGGTCGAGAGCGCGATCGCCGCGAGCGGGCCTTCGCCGTCGGCGCCGGTCATCGAGAGCTCGTCGTCGCCGAACCGCGTCGCCACGCTCCCGTCGGACAGCCGCCGCACCACGATGCCCGAGGGCTCCTGCACGACGACGTAGTCGCCCGCGACCTGCGGCGTCGTCTCCGCCTCGGCCGGCTGCTCCCAGAGCGCGCGGCCCGCCGCGACGTCGTACGCCCAGAGGCGCATCGGCGCGGGCGTCAGGCCCACCACGATCCCCGGCTCCTGCCGCGGCGGTGCCGCCGCGACGCGATCGAGCACCGCGCGCACGTCGGCGGGCCGATCATCGGGGAAGTTGTGCGCGAGCCCCTGCGAGCCGCCGCAGCCCACCAGCGCGATCGCGATCGCGCCGATCCATCGCGTCGCCTTCATTGCGCGATCCTCGCCACGACGTCCTCCGCCGCGCGCCGCACCGGGTCGTTCGCCGGCTGCGCGCTCGCCCACTCGCTCAAGAACGTCCGCACCTCGGGCGTCGCGAGCTCGCCGAGCCGCGCCACCACGTCGAGCCGGCTGCGCGACGGCAGATCACGGCGCCGCAGCATCTCGTCGAGCACGCCCTGCATCTGCGAGAACGGCAGCCGCCCGAGGTACTCGAGCACCCGCCCCACGTGCTCCGCGCGCACCACCTTGCCCAGCGCGGGGCCCGCCTCGGGCACCCCGCGATCGAGCGCGAGGAAGAGCGACTCCGCCGCGCTCGCCGCGCCGAGATCGCCCAGCGCGGTCGCCGCGGCGCTCCGCACCTCGGCGCTGCTGTCCGAGAGCGCGCTCACCAGCGCGCGGTCCGCGCCCCGCGGCCGCGTCGCCGCGATCGCCTGCACCGCGCGCAGCCGCACCTCGGGCCGCCGGTGCGTGACGAGCTCGAAGAGCACCGGCCCCGCCTCGGCGCGCCCGAGCACGGTCAGCGTGTCGATCGCCGACTCCAGCAGATCGGGCGCCAGTCCGTCGCGGATGCGCGCCGCCAGCGGCTCCACGCCGCGCGGGCTTCCGAGCAGGCCGATCGACTGGATGGCGGTCTGCACCTCGTCGTGATCCGACGAGCGGAGCATCTGGGTCGCTTGATCGAGCGTGAGGTCCTGGGCCGCCGCGCGCGCTGGTGCGAGCGCGAGCGCGAGGCCCGACAGCGCCGCGACGATCGCGGCCGACATGGGTGTGCGCAGCATCGACGAAATCCCCCGGGAGAAGCGCGATGTGTATCGAGGCCTCGGCCTCGTGCGCAAGGCGGTCCCGATCGAGGCGCGGATCGCCGTTCCGACGCGCCCCCGCGCGTGTCATCGTCCCCCGATGGCGAACGCACCGCGCCGGGATCGCCCGGCGTCCGTACGGCTGGCGCTCGTGATGGTGGGCCTTCCCGCGCGCGGCAAGACGCACATCGCGCGCCGCGTGATGCGCTACCTCTCGTGGCTCGGCTATCGCACGCGCGTCTTCAACGTCGGCAACTACCGGCGCGAGCGCGTCGGCTCGCAGATGAGCCACACGTTCTTCGATCCGACGAACCCCGAGGGACGTGCGGCGCGCGCCGAGGTCGCGATGGCCGCGCTCGCCGACATGCTCGCGTGGTTCGCGAACGGCGGCGAGGTCGGCATCTACGACGCGACGAACTCGACGCGCGAGCGGCGGGCGCTGGTCGCCGATCGCTGTCGCGCCCAGGGCCTGCAGGTCGTGTTCGTCGAGTCGATCTGCGAGGACGAGACGGTCATCGCGTCGAACATCCGGCAGACGAAGCTGCACATGCCGGACTACGTCGGCATGGACCCCGAGCAGGCCGTCGCGGACTTCCGCGCCCGCATCGCGCAGTACGAGAAGGTCTACGAGACGGTCGAGGAGGACGAGGGCAGCTACGTGAAGCTGATCGACGTCGGCCGGAAGCTCGTCGCGTCCGGCGTCGACGGGTTCCTGCCCTCGCGGCTCGTCTTCTTCCTGATGAACATCCACACGATCCCGCGGCCCATCTATCTCTCGCGGCACGGGGAGAGCGAGTACAACGTCGCGCACCGCATCGGCGGCGACTCCGGGCTCTCGCCACAAGGGCGTCGCTTCGCGCAGAACCTCGCGCGCTACGTCGAGGGCGAGGTCGGCGAGCGAGAGATCCGCATCTGGACGAGCACGCTGCGGAGGACGATCGAGACCGCGCGACTGCTGGGACGCGGCACGGTGGAGTGGCGCGCGCTCGACGAGATCGACGCGGGCGACTGCGACGGGATGACGTACGACGAGATCCGCGCCGCGATGCCGAAGGAGTTCGAGGCGCGCAGCGGCGACAAGTTCGACTACCGCTACCCGCGCGGCGAGAGCTATCGCGACGTCATCCGCCGGCTCGAGCCGGTGATCGTCGAATTGGAGCGCGAGCGCAGCCCGGTGCTGATCATCGCGCACCAGGCGATCCTGCGCGCGCTCTACGCGTACCTGATGGACAAGCCGCCGCGCGACTGCCCGCACCTGAGCGTTCCGCTGCACACGCTCGTGAAGCTGACGCCGGCGACCTACGGGGTGATGGAGGAACGATTCGAGCTGGGGCCGGAGCCGGATCGGGCGGAGGCCCCCACGTAAGGGGCGATGGGGTGGGTCCGGCGGCCGGAGTGCTGTCGTAGTCAAGTGCGGACGCGCGTGATCGACGGATCGGGCGCTTCTCGCACCCGCTGATCCGCACACCGGGCCCTTCTTGCGCGAGGTGACTCGCCGCGAACGAGGCTTGGTGTGCGGTGGCTTCAGGCGGTCGGATCGGAGAGCGACGGGACGGATAGGCCCGAACTGTCTTGTCGGACGTCCACGTGAGCGGCGTCGGGTCGGCCTCGTTGGGCATTTCGCCCGCCGCGTCGATCTCGAGGGTGCGCTGGGACTCGCGGTGCAGCCTCTCGGGGCTCCAGCACTCCAGGTGAGCGTCACCCGCTCGATCTTCGCGCCTTGGAGCGGAAGCGAAGGGAAGAGAGCGCGAAGCTCGCCGTCAGGAGCCGACGAGCGAAGATTGGCCCGCGTCGCGTGAAGGCGACGCGGTCACGGCGGTCATCGATCGTGTGTCGAAGAGCTTGGTCGCATCGAAGGGCGCTCCTCGCGCGACGTGCACCATCGCGCGCGCGAGCTTCCGCATCAGCGCGACGACTGCCTTGAGCTTGATCTCGGCGCGGTAGCCCTTTCGCGCTCGGTACCACTCACGCGCGACGGGGTCGCTCTGCACGAAGCGCAGCGCCGCGAGGAAGAGATACCTACGCGCCCGTCCGGGGCCGCGTTTCGTGATGTGGATCGTGTGCTGCCCGGCGTTGTTGCCGCTGCTCTGGACCCTGAGGTTGAGGCCCATCGCCTTCTCGAAGGACGCGGACGATTCGTAGTCGGCGGGATTGCCGAGGTCGGCGACGAGCGCAGCGGTCGTGACGGCACCGAACGCGGCGCGCATCGAGTGGAGCTCGCGATGATTGGCGAGCTCGGCTTCGATGCGCTTGTCGACATCGCGGATGTGCTCGCGCAACGAGAGCATGTGACGTGCGAGCGAGCGAAGGAACGAGCGCTCCTGATCGTGCATCGACTCGCCGAGCGAGCCGACGGCGCAGCCGACGATCTGCTCGATGCGCTCGAAGGAGAGCGCCGCGCGCGAGACGCGTCGGAGCAGCTCGACCGCATCGCCGCGTCTGGCGCGGACCTCGGCAGGCCCGGGCATCTCGCAGAGCAAGTGCAGGTGCCACGCGGCGTCCATGTCGAGGTGCTGGGAGAGCTCGGGCCAGTGACGCGCGACGAGCGCTTCGAGCCGTCCGTACGCGGTCTCGAAAGGTCGAGCGTAGAGGTCGCGCTCGTCGATCAGACTGCGCATCGCCCTCTGGACTGCGCTCCGCTCTTTCCAGCGCTTCGAGATGCCTTGCGCGTGGAGATGCGCGAGCAGCGTGCACGCCTTGGCGTCGTGCAGGCTCGGCACTCCGTCGAGCAGCTCGGCTGCATCGTGGACCTTCTTGGCGTCCACGCGGAACACGGGAATCTCGCGCAGCGTGAGCTGGTAGCGGAGCGCGTCGCCGTAGACGCCCGTCGGCTCCATCGCGACCTCGAGCGCGACGCCGAGCTCGCGGAGACGGCAGAGCAGCTCGAGGAACAGTCGCGTCTGCTTCGGATGCTCGAAGCGCACGATCTCGACGCAGCGACCCGCTGCGCTCGCGAAGCCAGCGAACATCTTCGTCTTCGCGAGGTCGATCGCGACGATGCAGCTCGCTCCGAGCGCACTGGCGAGCTTGCTCGCGTCGACGTGTTGGATCTCGACGGTTCGATAGGTACGCTTGCCCACGGGGACGACCTCCTGCACGGCAGTTTCGACTGTCTATTCGAGGCGTCCCCAACTCTCCTACAGCCGACTCGCGGGCTGCTTGACGGAAGGGCGCGAGCGTCGGGCGAGGTTGGACGCGTCGCGGCGCGCGCTTCGCGCTCTGCCGCGACGCTGTCGTCAGTTTGTGGTCGGCGTCTGCGAGCCCCCGTCGCACGGGGCCGCCGGACCCACCCCATCGCCCCCGGTACCGCGGTTCTGCCGCCTCGCGAGGTGATGTGGACGATGGCTCGCGACGGGGCCGCGCTTCGCCGCGTCCCCGACGCTCGCGAGTCGCACCGCGCTTCGCGCGTGTGCGCGCTGGCGCGCGGGATTGCTCGGGCGAGCGCGCGGAGCGCGATCGAACGAGCATCACGGGATTGCTCGGGCGAGCGCGCGGAGCGCGATCGAACGAGCATCACGGGTGAGTGCCCGACTGCTCTGTCCGGCGCGCGGAGCGCGACGGACAGAGCATCACGAACGTCGCGTGCGAGCGTTCGTCTCGGCGCGCGGAGCGCGACGCGACGAGCGTCACGATCGAGCACGTCCTCGACATCGCGCCCCCGAGCACGATCTGCGGGGACTCGAGATCGCGCCCACCGCGAAGCAACCCCACCACGAGCGGCCCGCGTGCCGAGACCCAAACGAAACAGCTGTGAGCGCGAGCGCGCGCCAGCGCGCCCTCGAGCGAACGTACACACCGAAGCCTCACGGTGAGCACCCAGATCGTCCTCGAGATCACGTTCTCGAAAGCGACGAGCGCGTCCTCGAGATCACGCCGCCGCAAGCCGACGAGCGCGTCCTCGAGATCACGCCGCGAGCACGATCGGCGGGGACTCGAGCGTTACACGCCGCTGTCGCCCGTCGCGCCGAGGACCACGTCGCGAACGATCGGCTGGTATCCGCAGCTGCAGCACCCACCGCCGTCGCGCTCGAGCGTGACGGTGAGCGTGACCGGCCCTTCGCCGTCGCTCCGCACGACCAACGTGTGGGTGCCGAGCGCGAGCTCGTCGACGGTGCAAACCGCTTCGCCGGCTCCGCCGCCGCAATGCGCGTCCGCGCCCTCGATCATCACGTTCACCGGCGGCTCGCCGCTCGCGCGCGACACCCGAAGCTGCAGGGGCGGCGCGCAGGGGCCGCAGCTCAGCCCCTCGCACGGCGTGCTGACGCGATGAGGACGAGCGCGATCGGAGCGAGCGCGACGCGCGTCACGGGACCCCGAGGGACGTGAGGATCTCGACGCTGATCCCCGCGGCGCGGCGGATGTCGCCGCGGGCGCTCTCGTCGTCGAGGATCGCCGCGATCGCCGCGCGCGCGGGCGCGAGCTCCTCGCGCATCACCTCGCGGGCGTCGAGCGCCTGGGGGTCGAGCGCCCGCGCGATGTCGAGCATCGCGTGGGCCGCCGCGGGCGCGAGGTCGGGATCACGGCCCGCCGCGACCGCCGCGAGGGCCTCGAGCGCGCGCTCCGGCGCGTGCATCGCCGGCGCGGCGCGCACGGCCGCGAGGCGCACGTCGGCGCCCAGCTCTTCGCTCGCGATGCGCGCGACGACCGCATCGTCGCCCACTCGATCGACGACGCGCCCGAGCTCGAGCGGATCGCTCGATCGCGCTGCGAGCAGCGGGTCCGTGTCCTGCGCGCTCGCGCTCGCCGCGATCACCACGATCCCGATGCCGATCCACGCCCGCTTCGTCGTCCTCGCGCGCACGGGCCGCAGCATCCTTCGTCTCGCGCGCGCTTGCACGCCCCCCGCGCCATCGGCTCGTCCGCCTTGGGATTGGCGGCAGCGGCAGGTGGCTATGACGACAGCATGTCGAGCAACGTGCTGAAACTGATTGGTGCCATCGTGATGGGGCTCGCGATCGTCGCCTGCGGCGACGACGAGGACGACGAGCCGTTCAGTGACTCGCTGTCGCTGACCACCGACGAAGAGGTCCCGGTCTGCACCGCGGCGGGCGCCGACGCCATGGGCTCCGGGACCGTCACCATCGATCCCGACGACCTCAGCCTGCGCGTCGTGAACCTCGCCTACTCGGGCCTCTCGGGCGCCGCGACGGCGGGCCACATCCACTTCGGCGATCCCGGCGAGGCGGGCCCGGTGATCCTGCCGTTCGCCGACGTGACCAGCCCGATCGACGAGATCTTCACCGCCGAGGACTATCCCGCTGCGCCGCCCGAGGGCGCGCCCGCCGATTTCCCGGCGTTCCTCGACGCCGTGCGCGAGGGCCGCACCTACGTGAACATCCACACCGAAGCCTGCGCCCCCGGCGAGATTCGCGCGCAGATCGACTGACGCGCCCGGGCGCCGCGGCGATTCCGGAAAGTCGAGTGATTCTGCTGGTCAACTCGCGAGAATTGACCATTTCGAGCCTCTGGGCAGCGTTGTCGTGACCAGGTCGGTCGGCACAACGCTCCCCAGACCCGCCAAATGGCCATTTCGGGGCTCTGGGGACCGAAACTCGGGCGAATTCGCCATTTCGCCCGAATCGCGCCGGCACGCCGCGCGGCATCGCCGTTCCCCGTGACCGGCGCGTGCCGATCGCGCGCAACGGCCGCGAGCGGGCTCCGATGAGGGGGCCGTACGCAGCGGCGGGGGCGCCGCGCGACGGTTCGCACGGAGACACGACATGGCCAGCAAGCAGGTGATCGATCGGGAGCGCTCGAGCCGGACGGTGGTCGCGACGCTCGAGCGGTACGCGCCGGAGGCGGGGCAGGGCGTTCGCGCCGCGAGCAGCGAGCTGCTCGGGCGGCGCGAGGTGATGCCCGACATCGAGCTCGTGATCCGCATCGCGGCGCGCGCGCTCGAGCGCAGCACGTCGGAGCTCATCGACGCGGACCGCGCGCACGACCGCGAGATCAACGGCGACTCGCACGCCCGTGAGGAGCGCGATCGCGCGCATCGCGCGGTGTACGAGCTGGTGATCTCGGTCCGCGGGCTGGTGCAGGCGAGCTTCGGCGACGTCGCGCTCAAGACGCTGGGGCTCTGGGATCCCTCGCCGCCCGACCCGCAGGGCACGCTCACCTACGCGCGCAACCTCGCGGACGTGCTCGGCGACACCGCGGTGGCGCTCCCGGCGCCGCGCATCGAGCACGTGCGCTTCGACCGCGAGGGCCTCGCGATGGATCTCGTCACCAAGGTCGACGTGCTCCGCACCGCGATGGCGCTGGTCGCGCGCGAGGAGAGCGCGGCGAAGGGCACCCAGGCCCGCAAGGACGCGGCGATGGCGGCGTACGATCGGACGTTCCGCATCGCGGCGAACCTCGGCGTCGCGCTCTTCCAGCTCGGTGGGCTCGACGAGCTCGCCGATCGCATCAAGCCCTCGCCGCGCCGTCCCGGCATGCTCGACCAGCCGGGCGAGCCCGGTGGCGAGGAGCCAGGCGCGCCCTCGAGCGACGCCGCCTGATCTTCGTGGTGCGCGGCGCGCGGAGCTCCTTCCTCCGCGCGCCGCGCGTTCTCCCTCACGGCGCTCCGATCGCCTCGCCGACCTTCGCGAGCTCTTCGATCGACAGCGTCTCGCCGCGCCGCTTCGGGTCGATGCCCGCGGCGGCGAGCGCCTGCTCGGCGCGCTCGACGCCGACCGCCTGTCCGAGCGCGTTGCGCAGCGTCTTGCGGCGCGCCTGGAACGCAGCGCGCACGACGGTGCGGAACGACTCGGTCTCCTCGGCGCGCGGCACCTCGCGGGGAACGAGCATCACCACCGCGCTCTCGACCTTGGGCGGCGGATGGAACGAGCCCGCGGGCACCTTGAGCACGGGCTTCACGTCGAAGCGCGCCTGCACGAACACGGTGAGCGCGCCGTAGTCGTTGGTGTCGGGCTTCGCGATCAGTCGATCGCGCACTTCCTTCTGCACCATGATGACGGCGCGCGAGAGGCTCGCGGCGTGCTCGCAGAGGTTGCGCACGATGCCGCCGGTGATCGCGTACGGGAGATTCCCCGCGAGCGCGATGCGCTCCCCGCCCGCGAGCGCGGCGAGGTCGACCGCCGCGGCGTCGCCCTCGATCACCTCGAAGCGCTCGTTCGATCCCAGCTCGGCGCGCAGCACCGCGATCATCTCGCGGTCCTTCTCGACCGCGACGACCCGCGCGCCCGCGCCGAGCAGCGCGCCCGTGAGGGTGCCGAGCCCGGGGCCCAATTCGATCACCCGCTCGCCGTCGCGCGGCGCGATCGCGCGCACGATGCCGTCGACCACGTGACGCGAGACCAGGAAGTTCTGGGAGAACGCCTTCTTCGGCGCGAGCCCGTGCCGCGCCAGGACCTTGCGCGGGTCTTCCCACTGCGGCGCGCTGCTCACGCGCCCACCGCCACGCGTGCGCGTCCGCCGCGTCGGTTCGTCGCCTTCCACAGCAGCATCGCCGGTGCGTCGCTCGCCGCCGCGATCGTGAGCGCGACGCCCATCGGCGCGAGCAGCGCGCGCATCTCGTCGGCGCGGCGTCGCTCGCCGCGCGCGTAGACCTCGACGAGGTCCTTCTCGAGCGGGGTGCGGGGCGCGCTCGTGAAGCTCGGCCCGTCGGGCACCACGAACGTCACCTCGTGGCCGTGCAGGCGCAGCAGCTTCACCGCGGCGACGAGCGGCGCGGGATCGCCGAGCCCGTCGAGGTCGGTGATGACCGTGATCGACATCGGGCCGAAGCTCTTCTGCACCAGCTCGCGAAGGCTCGCCGCGAGCCCGGGGCCCTTCGAGCCGTCGCGGGGATCGGGCCGGTAGGGCAGGGGGATGCCGCGCACCCGGCAGAAGCGCCGCAGCATCGCGGTCGCGGGCGAGGACGCCACGACCGGCTCCTCCTTCGCCTCTTCGGCGGCGAGCGCCTTGCCGACGTGGCGCACCAGCAACGAGACGTTCCACGCGCCGCTGCCGGGGCGGCCCGAGGGCGCGACCGAGAAGTCGACGCCGTCCTGCTGCCGCACGTAGCGCCCGACGATCGCGCAGACCTCGTCGTCGTCGACGTCGGTGAGGTCCTGATCGACGACCTCGGTCGCCGCGAGCAGCGCGTCGAACACCCGCAGCACGTGCGCGGCTCCGTCGCGCGGCGCGACGTGCGCGAGGACACGACCGTCGACGGTGATCACGCCGAAGCGATCGCCGCTGGCGAGGGTGCGTCGGGCCTCGGCGGCGACCGCCTCGATCGCGTGGTCGAGCTTGCGCCGTCCGGGCTCACCGCCGCGCATCGTGCCGCTCGCGTCGAGCACCACGTAGCGCGTCTCCTGCACTTCCTGGTCGACCTCGCGCACCAGGAGCTTTCCGCGGCGCGCGCTGGGCTTCCACGCGATCGACTTGAAGGGATCGCCGGGACGCATCTCCCGCAGCTCGCGGAGCTCGGTGCCGCCGCCGTGGGGGGCGAGCAGCGCGGCGCCGCTGCGCTCGACCGGCAGACCGGGCATCACGCGCGCCTGGGTGGGCATCCGCGCCGCGGCCTGGGGCAGCACCTTGATGACGAGCGGGTTCGGGAAGTAGAGCGGCACCGCGAAGAGCCCGAGGGGCCCGTGGAGCGTGACCGCGAGCCCGTGGAGCACGACGCGGCCCACCGCGGGCGCGACGAAGCGGAACGTGAACTCGGTGCGCGCCGACGCCGCGAGCGCGAGCGAGTCGGCCTCGTCGTCGACCCGTGTCGCGCCGCCCGGCACGATCGGCTCGAGCGACGCGAGCAGCAGCGGCTCGAGCCCGCGATGGCGCATGAAGCAGCGCACGTCGAAGGGCGCGCCGGGAACGACCGCGCCGCCCCCCGCGCCGGGATCGCCGTGCCCGAGCCACCACGCGAACTCGAGGCGCTGCCGCCGCACCCGCCGTCCCACCGGCATCGTCGCCGCGAGCGCGGCCGCGAGCCCGATCATCCCGGTCGCGCCGATGACGGTCGCAGCGAGCGAGCCCGCGAGGGCGCCGACGACCAGGCACACCAGGACCGCGAAGAACACCGCGACCGCGGTGCGCGTGGGGATCGGGAGCACGAGGCGCTGACTGTAGCGCGCATGCGGCGCCCGATGCCGCGCCTAGAACCGAATGACCGCCTCGGCGCTGTCCCACTGGAACGCGAGCGCCATCCCGATCGACACGCCCACCGCCACGATCGAGATGCCGCTGATGAACAGCGGCAGGTCGAAGATCATCGCGCGCAAATATCCCGGTCGGCGTGACGCCGCGCGTCCGATCGCCGATTCCGCGAGCGCGAGCGAGTCGGCCTCGGCGTCGACGCGCCTCGCGCGGCCCGGCGCGCCGAGCACGAGGCAGGCGAGCACCGCGAAGAAGACGCGCAGGCGTGCACGTGGGGATCGGGAGCACGTACCCTCGCGGGCGTGGTGGACCGAAGGCCCTGGGGCACCGTGGAGCGCAGCGAGCACGGGCTGCGGATCACGCTGCGCTACGCGACGCGGCGCGACCCGGGCACGGGATTGATCGCGATCGCGGCAGCGATCGGCGGCGCGGTCGCGACGCCGTCGATCGGGGCGCTCGGGGTCGCGATCGCGATCGGCGCGCTCGCGGCGCTGGTGTGGACGGTGGTGCGGGCGCGACGCGTCGCGATCATCACGCTGGACGACGAGCTGCGCGCCGAGGCGCCGTGGGCGGCGGCGTTCGAGCCGATCCGCGTGATCGATCTCGCGCGCGTCGAGGCCGACGAGGACGTCGGGCTCGGGCATCGCGTGATCGCCATCCGGCGCGAGACCGCGTCGCCGCGGTTCCCGGTGGTGCCCTACCACCGCGCGCGCAGCGCGGTGGCGGACGTCACGCGGCTGCTCGCCGATCGGCTCGCGTTCGTTCAGCAGTCGCGGGTCGCGCCCCCTGCCGTCCCGGCGCCCGCGCGAGCGCCCTCGGCGGCGCCCGCCGCGGTCGTGGCGGCGCCGGCGATCGCCGCGGTGATGCCCGCGCCGGCCGTTGCGGTCACGCGCGCGGCGGCTGCCGCGACGCCCGCGCCGACCGTCACGACGCCGGCGGCGTCTGCGCCCGCGACGTCTGCGCCGACGCAGCCGGAGCCGGTGCCGCCCGGCGGTCTCGAGCGACTCGGGCCGGCGCTGCGCGCGATGATCGATCGCGGGCTGGCGGTGGAGGTCTCGACGCAGCGAGCCCACGAGTGGATCACGCACGTCTGCTTCCGGCCCACCGCGCACGGGCGCTACGAACGCTCCGTGTCGGCGACGTCGAACGACGGCAGCGGCTTCGGCGGCGTGCCCGAGGGGACGTCGTTCGTCGACGCGCCGCAGGTCGAGCGGGAGCTCGAGGAGGGCGATGCGGTGGTCGTGGTGCTCGACCGCGATCACGCGTTCGTCGCGCGCTGCTCGCGGTGCGCGCCGCTCGCGCAGGCGCTGGGCGCGCGGCCCGATCGCGTCTACGCGAACGGCGGGGTGTACCTGCGCGCGTCGGCGTGGAGCGAGCTGGCGCGCGCGTGGGGCGCCGAGCCGGAGGGCGCGCTGCTGCGTTGCCCGGAGTGCGGTCGTCATGCCGAGCGCGAAGCGCGCTGGCGATGGCAGCGAGCGGTGTTCGTCGCGGCCCGCGAGGACTCGCCGTCGTGAGCGGTCGGACGCGGCGACGGATCCTCAGAACCGCACACGCAGGTCGGATGCGTCGCCCAGGCACGCGAGCGACATCCCGACGAGCACGCCGACGCTCATCACGATCGTGCCGGTGACGACGAGGCTGGTCGCGAGGTTCCCGTCCTCGCCCGCCATCATCGCGCCGACGAACACCAGGCTGCCGACGTCGAGCCCGACGCCCAGCGTGATCCATCCCGCGGTGCGCGCGTCGCCGCGATCGTCGTAGCGCAGCTCGAGCTCGGCCGGCTGCGCGATGTCGAGCTCGCGGTACGAGGGATCGGGCGCGTCGTCGCGACGACCGAGGGTCAGCCGGTGCGCGCCCGGCGCGACGTCGAGATCGCACGGCGCGTCGCACACGCGCTCGAAGTCTCCGTCCTCCGGAGGCTCCCAGGCGCGCACCTCGCGCGTGACGCGATAGAGCACGAGCCCGCGCTCGCTCGACGTCACGCGCACCCGTGCCCGCGCGACACCCGGCGCGACCTCGCCGATCAGCGCGATCGGCGCGACCGGAACGCCCAGCGCGCGTGCTTCCTGCGCCGATGCGCGATTCGTCGCCGCGATCGAGATGATCGCGGCGATCACGACGCACGTCGCGATCGCCTTCGCCCCCATGACGGGCGCGAGCGTACTCGCGGTCCAGCTCGCGCGCGATCCCCACGTCGGGGGATGCGCGCTACGCGGAGCGGTGCGGCGTCTGCTCGAGCGCCTTCTGGATCAGCGCCTCGCGCTGGGTGCCTTCCATCTCGGCCTCGGGCGTGAGGACGAGACGATGCGCGAGCACCGGCACCGCGAGCGCCTTGATGTCGTCGGGGATGACGAAGGGGCGCCCCTGGATCAGCGCCCTCGCGCGCGCCGCCTGCACCAGCGCGAGCGAGGCGCGCGGCGAGGCGCCGAGGAAGACGCGCGCCTGCTGACGGGTCGCGGTCGAGAGGCGCACCACGTAGTCGAGGATCTCCTCCTCGACGTGCACCTGACCGACCATCTGCTGCATCGCGAGGATCTGCTCGGGCGCGAGCACCTGCTGGGGCTGGGGCGAGCCCTCGAGGAAGCGCCGGAGGATGCCGCGCTCGTCGCGCGCGCTCGGATAGCCGATCAGGAGCCGCACGAGGAAGCGATCGATCTGCGCCTCGGGCAGCGGGTAGGTGCCGGCCTGCTCCACCGGGTTCTGCGTCGCGAGCACGATGAACGGCGTCGGCAGCGGGCGGGTGTCGCCCTCGATCGTCGCCTGGTGCTCCTGCATCGCCTCGAGGAGCGCGCTCTGGGTCTTCGCGGGGGCGCGGTTGATCTCGTCGCCCAAGAGGACGTTCGTGAAGATCGGTCCTTCGCGGAGCTGGAACGTCCCCTCGCGCGGCGAGAAGACGTAGGTGCCGGTGATGTCGGCGGGCAGGAGATCCGGCGTGAACTGGATCCGCCGGAAGCCTGCGCCGAGCGTCGACGCGAACGCCTTGCAGAGCGTCGTCTTCGCGACGCCGGGCACGCCCTCGAGGAGGGCATGGCCCTTGGCGAGCAGCGTGATGAGCAAGAGCTCGGGCACGGTGCGCGGCCCGACGTAGACGCGCTGCACCTCGTCGACGACGGCGTGGGCGCGCTCCGCGACGTACGCGAGCGTCCGGGGCTCGATCGGCGCGCTCATCTTGTCAGTGTCTCCAGCGAGCACGGGGCATCATCCCAGGTTCCGCACCTTCTCGAGCAGCGCCTCGCCGGACGCCAGGATCTTCCGGAAGCGCGCCTCGGGCAGCGCGTCACCACGCGTACCGCGCTCCCACTCTTCGCGCAGCTCGGCGAGCTCGCCGAGCAACCTGCGTGCGCTCTCCACGTCGTCCGCTCGCATCCCTCTGGCCTTCATCCGGTTCGCGACGTCGTCGATCGACACCGGCGCGATCAGTCCGAGCCGCCGGTGCAGCTCGATCTCGAGCTCGAGCTTGTAGACCATCGCAGGGTCGCCGAGGTTCGCAGGTCGCTGCGAGAACCACTCGATGCGGCCCGCGAAGCCGCCGGGGACGCTCGGACGCGCGAACATCGCGGCGCCCGCGTACGGCGAGCTGCGAGGGAGCACGCCGGCGGCGAGCACCATCAGGATGCCGGCGATCGCGGCGGCCGCGATGCGCAGCGCGCTCTCGGGGAGCTCGACGTCGGCGAGCCGCTCGAGCATGGCGCGCACGTCGTGGAGCGGGCGATCCGCGCCTGGCTCGCCGTAGCGCCCGACCATCACCGCGCCCGGCGTGATGAGGAACACGCGCCCGCCGCGCTCGCCCTCGAGATATCCGACCAGGTTCTCGGCGAAGCGACGGTTGCCGCGCAGCTCGAGCATGTTGGCGATGAGCACGCTCGGATCCCCGATGGCGACGAGGCGGCCCGCCCCGACCGCGCCCGCGAGGACCACGGCGTCGCGCTCGCCGAACGAGAAGATCGGCTCGAGCTCCGGGTGGTAGACGACCATCGGGTGGTTCGTCACGAGCGCGGAGACGCCCTCGGTGAGCGGATGGCCGGCGCTGGGGCGCGCGACGAGGAGCTCTTCGTTGCCGCGCAGGCGCAGCGCGTCGGCGCGGTTCGGACGGCCGCGTCCGATGCGGAAGGTGCGCAGGAGCGTGTCGCCGCGCCCGAAGTCGTCGCCCAGCGCGATGCGCCCGCCGGCGCGCATGAAGTCGGTGAGGCTCGCGGCGGGGAGCTCGTCGTTCGGCGAGACGATGACGAGCGCGTCGGCGGGCTGGAGCGTGCCGACGTCGAGGCGCGCCGGGATCTCGAGGGTGACGCCGCGCTCGCGCGCGATCGCGACGAAGCGGCCGAGGCCGTTCCACGCGTCGCTCTCGGGCGCGAAGTCCGCGTCCTGCGCTCCCGCGCGCGCAGCGATCGCGACGAGCGCGAGCGCGAGCAGCGCGACGAGGGATGAGCGAGGGCGAGACGACACTGCGCGCGGAGAATAGCGAAGAACGGGGTCGGGGTCCGGGTTCGGGTCGCGGAGCCGGGCGGGCGCTGGAAATGGAGCGGGGAACGCGCCGCGCGGGAAAACGAAACGGCGGCGAGACCTCTCGGTCGCGCCGCCGTTTCCGGGATCGCGGGTGGGCGGGAATGCCCACCACGATCCGAATGTCGCTATCAGGCGAGGTCGATGATGATCACGCCTCGATCCGATTCCTCCGTCGCGGGCTTCTGCTCGCGACGACGACGAGGCTCGGGGAGCGGGAGCTGGATCACCGGCGCTTCCTGCGCCTCCTCCAGCTCACGCCTGCGGATCTGCTCGATGATGTAGGGGGGCAACATCGGCCAGCTCCTTCCTTCCCTGGGAGGGTCGGCCTCCCGTTCCGGGGGAACGGCGTTCTCCGCAAGCCGGCTGTCCGCCTCGCACAGAGCACCTGACGAGCGATGATAGCAACGCAGGTGCCAGTGTCTAGCTCCGTGCTTCCGATGCGTTTCCTCCCGGTCGCTCACGCCCGCGTGATGTCTCGCCACACGTCGCGTAGTTCACGAACGGAAAGAGGTCTTCCATCACTGAAAGATCCCGTCGTCTCTCGCGCGCGAAAGGCATAGGCCCGAGCGCCCGCGATCCCGAGCACCTCGCCGTGGACGTCCTCGGCCAGCGACGAGGACAGGAAGACCGCGAGCGGGGCGACGTGCCCGGGGCTCATCGACCCCTCGTGGATGCCCTGGAAGGTCGGGAGCTCCTCGGTCTGGCGGGTGCGCGCAGTCGGCGCGATCGCGTTCACACGAACGCGATGTTTGCGCAGCTCGAGCGCGGCGGATCGCGTGAGCGCGACGATCGCCGCCGACGCGGCGCCGATCGCGGACTGACCGCGCGCGCCGAAGAACGCGGACGGCCCGGTGCAGAGCACGATCGCGCCGCCCTCCTTGCGATCGACCATCACCTGGCCGGCCGCGCGCACGAGCGCGAACGTGCCCTTCACGTGCACGTCGAGCACGCGTGAGAGCAGCGCGTCGTCGGTCTTGAGCACCGAACGATCGGCGACGATCCCCGCGCACGAGATCAGCGCGTCGAGCCGGCCGAGCTCGCTGACCGCACGATCGACGATCGCGCTCGCGGCGCCCGGCGCGGAGACGTCGTGTGCGTCGGCGATCGCGGTGCCGCCCGCCCCGCGGATCTCCGCGACGACGGCGTCGGCGACGGTGGGGTCGGCGCCCTCACCGGCGAGGTCCGAGCCGAGGTCGTTGACGAGCACCTTCGCGCCTTCGGCCGCGCACGCGAGGGCGATCGCACGACCGATGCCGCGGCCTCCGCCGGTGACGACGACGACCTTTCCCGCGAGGACCGGGCCCTCGAGCTCCGACGACGACGAATCGCTCACGCGGCCGAAGCTAGCAGGCGCGCGTCAGCGGACGAGCGCGCTGCGCTGCAGCACGAACGCCTGCCCGGCAGTGAGCCGGTCGTTGCTCGCGGCGCCGACCACCGACCAGTGCATGAGGTTCGTGGTGTCGCCGTAGCGCGTGTCGCCGATCACGTCGGTCGCGCCGAAGGGCGCGCAGTCCGACGTCTGCCCGGGGCTGCAGGGATCGAGCTGCTCGGTCGTGTGATAGAGGCCGAGGAAGTGCCCGACCTCGTGGGCCATGATGTGGCCCGCGAGGCGTCCGTCGCCGACCATGCCCGAGTCGAACGTGACCACGACGCCGCTGTGCATCGTGCCGTGCACGCCCGGCGGGCCGGGGATGCCGCCCGCGATGCCGAGCACGCCGCCCCCGCCGCCGATGGAGCGCACGAAGAAGATCGCGACGCGCTGTCCGGTGCGCGGCGCGCTGAGGCGGAAGAGCCCGGCGAGCTCGCTGTTCGAGCCCTCGGTCGAGTCGATCACCTGGTAGCGCGTCGCGTCGGCGCCCGAGACGTCGTGGTACGCGACGTCGCCGAGCGTGATCGACGCGCGCGACATCACCTCGCGGAAGCGCGAGAGCGCGTTCTGCACACGCGAATTCGATCCCGCCTGCGACGCGGTCACGCCGACGCCGGCGAGGAACACGTCGAGATCGATCGTGCCCGACGAGACCGTTCCTCCGGGGGCGCGCTTCACGAGCGCGCTCACCCGGACGCGGGTGCGTCCGGTGTCACCTTCGGTGCGCTGCATCGCGATGACGCGCACGCGATGCGCGCCCGGCACGTAGGGCAGGCGCTCGCGCGTCGCGTTGGGCACGAGCATCGCGATCGCCTCTTCGGTGTCGAGCGGGAGCCAGCGATCGGGCGTGTCGCGGAGCTCGGCGATCTCGTCGAACGAGAAGATGCGGGTCTCGCGCGGATCGTGGACGTCGTAGAACGCGAGCGGGAGCGAATCACCCGAGACGGTGCGCGCGACGAGCGTGACGCTCACCGAGTCGGGCGGCGTCGCGAACGCGAGATCGGTCGTGCCCGCGCCGGCGGCGAGATCGTGCTCGCCGAGCTCGATCGTCGTGACGCCGGTGCCCGGCGCGTAGCCGCAGCCCTGGAACGTCGCGCCGCTCCAGGTCACGTCGCCGCAGCGCTGCCCGGTGAAGCAGTCGGTGGCATCGCCGCACGAGACGGTGCACTGGCCGCCGACGCAGGTGCGCGAGAGGCAGTCGTCGTCGTTCGTGCACGGGCGCGCGGGCTCGGCCCCGCCGGGCGCGGTGGGGACGCACGCGGTCTCGAGCCCGCCGCCGCGCGCGACCGGCGCGCAGAACGTGTCGAGGTCGACGCGATCGATGCAGTCGAAGAGCGTCTCGCACGGCGCGGTGCAGATGCCGCCGCGATCGGGCGGGAGGCAGAGGCCCGAGGCGCACTGGTCGTCCGTGGTGCACGCGGCGCCGTGGGGGAGCGTGCCGCCGGCGTCGTCGGGCGGCGTGGTGACGCACGTGCCGTCGACGCAGCGCCCGCCGGGGCAGTCGGGATCGCTGGTGCATCCGTTGGGCTGGCAGCGCCCCGCGACGCAGGTCGCGGCGGGACCGCAGGTGCTGGGATCGACGTCGCAGGTCGCGCGGCACGCGCCTCGCCAGCACTGGTAGCCGTCGCGGCAGTCGGAGGGCGCGTCGCACGCGAGAAGGCAGAGCGGCGGGCCGAGCTCGTTCGCGCAGATCGCGCCCTCGCCGCACGCGCCGTCCTCGCAGACGCGGGAGCAATAGCCTCCTGGGAACGTCGCGCCCGCCACGCACGCGAGGCCGTCGGCGCACTCACCGCACGCGGCGCCGTAGCCGGGTCCATCCGAATCGCACGCGATCACGAGGAGCGCGACGAGCGAGAGCGCGGTCACTGCGCTCGTACGCTTCCACTTCATTTGAGGCACGGTGTCGGAGTATACGTGCGCTAGGGCAGGGGAATGGGTCAGGATTCCGCCCTTGATTGTCTTGTTGTCCTTGACGCCGCCTGACGGCCGGCCGCGAGTGATCGGATGAGCGCGCCTCGACTCGGACGCTACGAGCTCGTCAGGAAGATCGCCGCCGGCGGCATGGCGGAGATCTTCCTCGCGCGTCAATGGGGTGCGGGCGGGTTCTTCCGAGACGTCGTCATCAAGCGGTTGTTCAAGCACCTCGCGGAGCACCCGCGGCAGCTGCGCATGTTCCAGGACGAAGGGCGCCTGCTCGCGGCGCTCTCGCACCCGAACATCCCGCAGGTCTTCGACCTCGGCTTCGCCGACGGGCACTGGTACATCGCGATGGAGTACGTCGACGGCTGGAACGTCGCCGACGTGTGGAGGCAGGGCGCGAAGACCGGGCAGACGATGCCGATGCAGGTCGCGCTCGGCATCGTGATGCAGGCGTGCGAGGCGCTGCACCACGCGCACGAGCGCGCCGATCGCGCGCGCCGTCCGCTGCGGATCGTGCATCGCGACGTGACGCCGCAGAACCTGATGCTCACCCGCGACGGCGTCGTGAAGCTGATGGACTTCGGGGTCGCGCAGACGACGGCGCGCAAGGACACCGAGGCGGGCGCGGTGCGCGGGACGTTCTCGTACATGGCGCCGGAGCAGGTGCGCGCGAAGCCGCTCGACAAGCGCGCCGACGTGTTCGCGCTCGGCGTGATCATGTACGAGCTGACGACGGGCTCGCGGCTCTTCCGCGGCAGCGACGTGCAGATCATGACGCAGGTCGTGGAGCAGGACGTCGCGCCGCCCTCGACGCGCATCGCGGACTATCCGAGCGACCTCGAGGACATCGTGCTCGGCGCGCTGCAGCGTGATCGTGGGCGGCGCACTCCGTCGGCGGCGCACATCGCGTGGAAGCTCGAGGAGCTCGCGCAGCGCAACGGATTCCTGGTGGGGCCGCGCGCGGTCGCGCGCTACGTCTCGCAGGTCATCCCGGCGGAGCCGATCCTCGAGGAGGATCTCGCGCTGGTGCGACCCGACGCGACGCCGCCGCACGAGATCGCGGCGGAGATCGACGCGGCGCCCGTGCTCGAGAGCGAGACCGTGCAGGAGCTCGTCGACGACGAGGGGCTGCTCGAGGATCTGCAGCTGCTCAGCCTGCCGCCCGACGCCGACGAAGGCGCGCTCGACGACGAGGGCATGCCCGCCCCGATCGCGTTCGACGGCGCGGAGGACATCGACCTCGACGACGACGACGGAGAGCGCGTCACCACGCCGTCCGATCCGCCGCGTCGCGACGACGCGACGCCCGAGGCGATGGGGCTCGCGGATCTGCTCGCGACCGAGCCGGTGAGCACGCGGCCGCCGCGGCCCTCGTACCTTCCGCCGGGCGTCGTCCCGCTGACCGCGGCCGAGGTCGAGAACGAAGAAGAGCAGCGCCCCGTCGTGCTGCTCGGCTCGCCGAAGAAGAAGAGCACGCCGAGCATGTCGCCGAGCGGGCGTGACTACGTGCGCGAGCTGGAGAAGCGGCTCGCTCGCGACGACGACGACCATCGATGATCCACGGGAACCAGCAGGCGGCCGAGCTCGCCGCGCGCGTGGCGGCGCTCGGAGCGCCGCGAGGGGTGTCGGGGGAGGGCGCGGGGCTCGCGCAGCTCTGGCTCTGGCTCGGTCATGCGGAGCGCGCGCGCGCCGAGGCGGAGCGGGCGTTCGCGGACGCCGATCTGCGCGGCGACGAGGTGCAGGCGGGGCACGCGCAGGCCGTGCTCTCGGCGCTCGATGCGCGCACCGGTGATCTCGATCGCGCGCTCTCGCGCGCCGACGACGCGATCGCGCGGCTGCGCTCGAACGATCGCCTCGCCGACGCCGCGGGCGTGATGCTCGACGTGGCCGAGGCGTTGCTCTCGCGCGACGGCCCCGCCGATCTCTCGGCGGCGGCAGCGCGTCTCGCCGAGGCGCGCACTGCGCTCAGCGCCGAGCCGAGCGGTGCGGCGCGCGATCGCCTGCGCCTCTTGCTCGCGTGGGCGCGCGGCGCGACCGGCGACGTCGACGGAGCGATCGCGGAGCTCGAGGCGCTCGAGCCCGCGGCATCGAGCGCGCGCGACCTCGCCTGGCGCGTGCACGCGACGCTCGCGCACCTGCACGAGCTGCGCGGCGCGGAGGTGCACGCGCGGCGCAGCAGCGAGCGCGCGATGGAGCTGCTCGAAGATCTCGCGACCGCGCTGCCGCGCGAGGCGCGCGAGCACTTCTGGCTCGATCCGCGTCGTGCCGCGGCGCGGGCCCGCGCATCGGGCAGCGCGCGCGCGGCGGCGAGCAGCGCGGCGAGCGTCCAGGGCGAGCCGGCGCGCGACGGACGCTGGGCGCGCCTGCTCGAGATCACCAAGCGCCTCGCGGGCGAGCACGAGCTCGATCGGCTCCTCGAGCGCATCACCGACAGCGCGGTCGAGCTCAGCGGCGCCGAGCGCGGCTTCGTGCTGCTGGTGGGCGAGGACGGGAAGCTCGCGCCCGCCGCGGTGCGCGACGCGAAGAGCCCCGACGATCCCCACGTCGTCTTCAGTCAGTCGATCGCCGAGGCGGTGCAGATCGACGGCGAGCCGATCGTGACGGTCGATGCGCGCGCCGACGGACGGCTCAGCGAGTACCTCTCGGTGCACAAGCTGATGCTGCAGTCGGTCGCGTGTCTGCCGATCCGCGATCGCTCGGGCATCGTCGGCGTGCTCTACGTCGAGCACCGCGTGCGCCGCGGGCGCTTCCGCTCGGGCGACGTCGAGCTGCTCCTCGCGTTCGCGGATCAAGCCGCGATCGCGCTCTCGAACGCGCGTCTGCTCGGGGAGAACGAGAAGAAGCGGCGCGAGCTCGAGGCCGCGAACGACGCGCTCGAGAAGGCGAAGGACGAGATCGAGCGCCTGCTCGTCGCACGCACCGCGGAGCTCGACGACGCGCGGCGCGAGCTCGGCCGCGCCCGCGATGCGCTGCGGAGCGCCCACGATCGACACGGCATCGTCGGGCGCAGCGAGGCGATCCGTCGCGTGCTCGCGATCGTCGATCGTGTGCGCGACGCGTCGGTGCCGGTCGTGATCCACGGCGAGAGCGGCACCGGCAAGGAGCTCGTCGCACGCGCGATCCACTACGGCAGCAGCCGCGCGCGCAAGGGCTTCGTCGCGGTGAACTGCGCGGCGATCCCCGAGCAGCTCCTCGAGAGCGAGCTCTTCGGTCACGTGCGCGGCGCCTTCACCGGCGCCGATCGCGATCGCACCGGGGTGCTGGTGCAGGCCTCGGGCGGGACGCTCTTCCTCGACGAGATCGGCGACATGCCGCCGAAGATGCAGGTCGATCTCCTGCGCGTGCTCCAGGACGGCAAGGTGCGCCCGATCGGCTCCGAGGAGGACGTGCTCGTCGACGTGCGGATCGTCTGCGCGTCGAACAAGAGCCTGCGCGATCAGGTGACCAAGGGCCTCTTCCGCGAGGACCTCTTCTATCGCCTGAGCGTCGTCGAGATCCGTCTGCCCGCGCTGCGCGAGCGACGCGAGGACATCCCGCTGCTCTGCGATCACTTCCTCGCGACGATCGCCAAGCGCGAGGAGAGCACGCCCAAGCGCATCTCGCGCGAGGCAGTGCGTCGCCTCGCGTCGCATCCGCTGCCGGGCAACGTGCGCCAGCTCGAGCACGTGCTGATGAACGCGTGCGTGATGGTCGAGGGCGACGTGATCGAGGCAGACGATCTCGCGCTGCTCGGGGACGACTTCCGACCGTCGCTCGATGTCGCGCCCGCGGCCGCGAGCTTCGCCGACGAGGACGACGCGGACGACGAGGGCGACGACGTACGCTCGATCAGCGGCGCGCCGCCGGCGAACCTCGAGGAGTGGAAGACGCTCGAGCGCCGCAAGATCCTCGAGGCGCTCGAGGCCACGAACTGGAACCGCGTGCGCGCGGCCGCGCATCTCGGGATGCCGCGGCGCACGTTCTATCGCCGGCTCAAGGAGTACGACATCCTCTGACGCTTGCTGGTGCACGCGACGGAACGAGGTGCCGGAGCTATGCTCGATCGCATGCGTGCGCGGACCCCGGCGCTCCTCGTGTCGATCGCGCTCGGGGCGACCCTGCTCGCGGGCTGCCCTCGGGAGCTGCAGCCGCCACCGCCGGGCGATGCGGCCGCGTGCGAGGTGCTCGAGGACTGCAACGCCGGACGCAGCTGTGGCGAGCTCGCGCTCTGCGTCGGTGGGTTCTGCGAGGACACGCCCACGTTCGCGATCCCGTGCCCCGGCGACGGTGAGCCCGTCGTGCTCCCGGAGCCCGAGGTCGAGACGGACTGACTACTCGGTGGCCGCGCTCGGGGCGGCGGCTTCGGTGTCCTCTTCGGTCGCGACCGAACCCTCGGCGCCCTCGTCGGACACGTCGTCGCCGCCCTCGCCGACACGCGCGCGCTCGTCGGTCGTCGCGTCCTCGGGCGGCGCTTCACCACGACGCTGGTAGCGCGGTGCCTCACCCGGCCGCGACCAGTCGACCCAGTAGGTCGCGCGGTCGCGGACGTCGAAGTGCACGAACGTGCTGCGCGGATAGTAACCGACGCCCACGCGATCCAACGTGCGCAGGTAGTCGCGGAGCACGGTGTTGGGCACGCCGTCGATCCGGATGTCGATCGCGTGCCCCGCGACGTGCTGGCTCGTCTCGCGCGTGTAGCCGCCCGCGGAGCGGAACCCGCTGACCACGTGGATGGTGCGCCCGCCGAAGTGGTCGGAGACCCGCGCCAGCAGCTCGAGCAAGCGCGAGGGCGGCTGGGGATACCGATCGCGCCGCGTCGCGCCGCGCGGCCGCATCAGCTCCTGCATGCGACGGAGCGACGCGCGCGGTGCACGCCCGCGCGTGTCGACCAGCCGGACGCGCGTGCGGGTGCGGGTCGCGGTGCGGTAGATGGTCGCGACGCCCGGCGTGCGCGGCCGACCCCAGCGCGACGCGGCGCGATCCACCTCGGCCTGCTCGACGTGCCCGGGCAGCACGATGCGCTGACCGACCCGCAGCGACTGCCCGTCCCGAAGCCGGTTGAGGCGCTGCAGGTCCGAGATGCTGCACCCGGCATCATGCGCGATCTCGCTCAGCGTCTGGCCCTCGCGCACGTAGGTCACGCCCGCCTCGGGGACGCGCAGCTCCTGGCCGGGGCGCACCTGGGAGTCGGGCCGGAGCCCGTTCGCCGCGGCGAGGTCGGACACCCGCACGTCGTAGCGACGCGCGATGCGCGCGAGGCTCTGTCCCTCGCGGACGGTGTGCGTGCGCTGGGCGCTCGCCGCGCCGGGCATCGCGAGGACGGCCAGCGCGAGCGCGAGCGTCGCGAGGAGGAGACGGAACGGCGTCATCACGTCGAGGGCGCGCAGGGTTACGCGTGCTCGCGTCCGAAGCAAACGGCACCTCCGGCGCGCCCTCGGTGCTCGCGTCCGCTTTTTTTGATTCGAGCGGACCGCTCTGGGAACATGGCGGTCCGACCTTCGCTCGTTGACAACCGAGAGGAACGCGTGACGTGCCGTGTGCCGCGACGGATCGCCCCGGGATCCGCGAGGTGCCCGACGTGGGATATCAATTAGATGTCAGTTCCATCTAACTTCAGCGTCAATGGATTTGAATTGACGCGAAATGCTTGACGTTCCGGCCGATCCGCGCCAAGACGGGGGAGAGGCTCGGCCTCCCGTTCCGCATCCGCCTTTTCGCCGTATTTCACGGTATCCGCCTTTCGCCATGGAGCACGACGACAAGTTCGCCGCGATCGTGCCGGGCTCCTCCGGTGGGCCGGGCGACGGATCCGTGATCACCGGTGGGTCGATCACGGGCGGAGAGGCGATCGCGGTCTCGCCGGAGCTCGAGACCGGCTCCGGTGGTGGGGCGGTCGCGCCGGCGAAGTCGAACGAGCCGGCGAAGGCGAGCCCGGGCGAGCGTGCCTCGGCCCAGCGTGACCCCGGGAGCCCGGACGGACCGGACGTCGCCGCCCGCGAGGCGGTCGACGAAGAAGAAGAGGACGAGGCGCCGCGAAAGGCGCGTGGGCGCGGGACCGAGAAGGGTCCCACCTCCGACAAGGGCTCGGAGAAGGGCAAGCGCCAGCCCAACAATGTTCGCCGCCTGCGCATCGAGCGAATGATGTCGAAGGCGGAGCTGGCACGTCGTGCGAACCTCTCGGTGCTGACGATCGATCGCGTCGAGAAGGGATACGGGTGCCGCATGGATTCGAAGAGAAAGATCCTCGAGGCACTCGGCTTGAGCCTCGCGGACCGCGTACGCGTGTTCGGCGAGGAGGAGTGATGAAGCCCGATGTCCGAGGGGAAGCACCTGGTCGGGGTCGACATCGGGTCGAGCTCGATCAAGGTCTGTGAGCTGAAGGAGGGGCGCAGGGGCGCGCGCCAGCTGGTGCGCTTCGCGTATCACCCGCTCCCTCCGCAGACCATCGTCGACGGCCACATCATCAACTCCGCAGCGGTGGTGGAGGGCCTCGACAAGCTCTTCCACAAGCAGAAGAACCGCGACGTCGCGCTCCGCGTGAGCGGGCACTCGGTGATCATCAAGAAGATCACCATGCCGCTCATGACGAGCGCCGAGCTCCGCGAGCAGATCAACTGGGAGGCCGAGCAGCACATCCCGTTCGATCTCGCGGAGGTCGAGATCGACTGGCAGGTGCTCCAGCAGCGGCAGGAGCAGGGCCAGATGGACGTGCTCCTCGTCGCGGCCAAGAAGGAAGAGGTCAACGACCTCACGAACATCGCGGCCGAGGCGAAGCTGCGCCCACGCGTGGTCGATCTCGATGCGTTCACGGTGCAGAACGCGTTCGAGGTCACGCAGCAGGGCGGCATCCCGACGGACCGGACGATCGCGTTGATCCACGTCGGCGCGTCGCTGACGACGCTGAACATCCTCAGCGGTGGGACCACTGCGTTCACGCGCGACATCGCGAACGGTGGCAACCAGATCACCGAGGAGATCCAGCGCTCGCTCGGGATCAGCGCCGAAGAGGCCGAGGCCTACAAGTGCGGCGGCGACGGGCGCGGGCTCGTGCCGCGCGAGGTCCCGGAGATCGTGCAGCAGGTCGTCGAGCAGCTCGCGGGAGAGATCCAGCGCTCGCTCGACTTCTATCTCGCGACGAGCGGCGAGGGCGAGGTGCACCGCGTCGTGGTGTCGGGCGGGACCGCGAACATCCGCGCGCTGCTCGACGCGATCGAGCGGCGCGCGCGGGTGCCGGTCGAGCTGCTCGACCCGCTGCGCATCGCGGAAGCTGCGCCGAAGTCGACCGATGCTTCGCTGCTCCAGGCGCGCGCGGCGCAGGCCGCGGTCGCGTTCGGTCTCGCCCTGCGTCGTGAGCGGGAGAAGCTGCAATGATCCGCATCAACCTGCTGCCCGCCGCGAAGAAGCAGGCGCGCGGGGTGAGCGCGGGGGGCGGCGGTGCGACGCCCTGGGCGGTCGGGTACGCGGCGACTGCGCTGCTCACGTGCGTGGTGCTCGCGGTCGTCTACTTCGGCAAGGAGAGCGAGCTCCAGGAGCAAGCGGCGCGCAACGCCGCGCTCGAGACGCAGATCCGACAGCTCACGGCGCAGAGCGCGAGCATCGACGAGGTGCGGGCACAGCTCGCGCGGAGCCAAGAGCTCGAGCAGGTCGTCGCCGAGCTGCAGCGCGCGCGCTTCGGACCGACGCGCGTGCTGATGGAGCTCTCGCGGATCTTGAGCGCGGGCGGTGGGCCTTCGATCGATCCGCAGCGGCTCGAGGAGCTTCGTCGCGGCAATCCGCTCGCGGGGTTCAATCGCGGGTGGGACGCGCGGCGGCTCTGGCTCACGTCGTTCGAGGAGCAGGATCGACAGGTTCGCATCCGCGGGGTCGGGCGGACCAACGAGGACGTCGCGGAGTTCCTGCGACGGCTCGCGCTCTCGGACTCGTTCGAGGCGGTGAACCTGCAGAAGACCGAGGCGGTCGAGGATCGCACGACGCACCTCGCGCTGATCTCGTTCGAGCTCACCGCGACGGTGAGGTACTGAGATGGCCGCAGCACCGACCGCCAAGCCCGCCGGGGGCGCCAAGCAGCCGCAGACCTTCGCCGCGCAGCCCGCCGCGGTGAAGGTGATGCTCGCGGTGTTCATCGTCGCGATCCTCGGGGCGATCTACTACTTCGCGCTGCACACGCCGATGGAGGAAGCGATCTCCAACGAGCAGGGGCGCTTCTCCCAGCTGCAGAACCAGATGCGCGAGGCCGAGGAGCGGCAGCGCGAGTTCATCCGCCTCCGCGAGGAGGTCGCGTCGCGCGAGGGGCTCGATCGCGCGAACATGCGCGTGCTCCCCGAGCAGGCGGAGATTGCGGCGTTCCTCCAGGATCTGAACCGGCTCGCGGAGACGAGCGGCCTCCAGATGCGGCTCGTCGAGCCGCGGCCCGAGGAGCCCGACACCCACTACGTGCGGCTGCCGGTCGCGCTCGGAGTGCGCGGTCGGTATCACCAGCTCGCGCGCTTCTTCTACAACGTGAGCCGGCTCGAGCGCGCGATCAGCATGGAGAACATCGAGCTGACCGAGCCGACGCTGGCCGGCGAGGACGTGGTGCTCGACGTCGGCGTGCTCGCGACGACGTATCGACGTCCGACCGCGCCGCCTCCGGCGCCGGACGGCGCGGCGGCCGCGCCGCAGGGGGGCTGAGCGATGCGCCTCGTCGGACATCACCTGTCGTCGCGGACGCTGCGCGTGCTGGTGCTCGCGCTCGCGCTCGCGGGGTGCGAAGAGGACATCCAGGTCGGTCGCGGCGTGACACCGGAGGCCGGCGGCGCGACCGCCACGCCGACGCCGCCTCCCGACGTCGCGCCGACGACGCCGGCCGCTGCGCCCGACGCGGGCCTGGGGCTCTCGTACCGCGACGACGACTTCGTCGAGGCGGAGACGAACCGCGATCCGTTCCGATCGTTCGCGGAGATCTTCGTCACGCGCCCGACGCGCGAGCCGGTGCAGCGCGAGGTCGTGATGCCGCGCACCGCGATCGACGACATGCGTCTCATCGCGATCGTGAGCGGGATGGCGAACCCGAGCGCGATGCTCGTCGACACCGACGGGACCGGGCACACCGTGCACCGCGGCGACTATCTCGGGCGCCCCGAGGTCGTGCAGACCGGCGGCGAGGACGCGGTGCCGATCACGCTCAACTGGCGCGTGGATCGGATCCGGCCCGGTGAAGTGGTGCTGACGCGCGAAGATCCGACGGCGCCCAATCGGCCGCCGCTGACGCGCGTGATCCCGCTCCACACCGAGACCACCGAAGCGACGCTCTGACGCGCGCCGCATCGTCGCTCACGCGCGCCTCGAGGGGCGTGCGCGACGCCGCGCGCGTGCTCGGAGCGAGATCGCGCCTCGCCGCTTATTTGCGAATCGCGCGATGCGCGTTCGAAGATCACGACGTGGGACGAGAGGAGAGCTCCATGCGTCGGCTGTTCTCGATCGTGGCGATCGTCGCGCTGCTCTGGCAGGGCACGAGCGCGGTGCGGGCGCAGCCGGCGTCCTCTGCGCGCGTGGAAGCGCTCGCGCTGCGCGGTGACGAGACACGCGCCGACGTCGTGATCCGCGGCGCGTTCGACGTGCCGGTCTACGCCGTGCGCAGCCGCGAGGGAGGGCGCGTGGTCGTCGTCGACGTGCAGGGCGCGTCGCTCGGCGATGCGGGCGCGGCGCTCGAGGGCGATGCGTCGCTGATCACGCGGACGACGTCGAGCACCAGCGCGCACGGCGTGCGCATCGAGCTGGAGACGCGCAGCGCGGTGTCGTATCGCGTGCGCGCGTCGTCGGGACGGATCCAGCTGCGGCTCGAGGCGCTGCCCGAGGCGAGCGAGGAGAGCGAGAGCGCGGTGCCGGTGGTGTCGGGCGCAGCGGAGCCCGAGCGCGAGCGCGTGGTGGACGCGGACGCGCCGCTCGCGGTGCGTGGCGTGACCGTCGAGCGTCGCGACGGACGCGATCGTGTGGTGGTCTCGCTGAGCCGTGGCGCGGAGTTCCGGCTGCTGCCGGGGCGTGTCGGGCCGGCGCGGCTCGAGCTGCCCGCGGCGGAGATCGCGCCGGGCGCGCGTCGCGAGGTGCGCGTCGAGGGCGACGACGGAGTCGTGCGCAGCGTGCGCGTGCGCGGCAGCGACGGGCGCACGATCGTCGAGGTCGATCGCGCCGAGGGCGCGACCGGCACCGCGATCCGCGAGGGCGATCGCATCGTGTGGCTCTTCGCGGCGCCGCCGCCGAGCGTCGACGATCGCCCGCGCTCGCGCACCATCTCGCGCGAGACGCACCTCGACGAGGAGCTCGGCACCCTCGACGACGCGGGCGCGAGCGAGATCGAGTCGGAAGAGGCCGCGGCGTTCCTCACCGACGTCCCGCTGCAGGTCGATGCCGCGCGCGGATCGCGCCAGTACCGCGGGCGTCGCATCGATCTCGACTTCAACAACGCCGACATCCACAACATCCTCCGCCTCCTCGCGGAGGTCGGCGGCGTCAACATCGTCACCAGCGACGACGTCACCGGCACCGTCACGATCCGCATGCGGAACGTGCCGTGGGATCAGGCGCTCGAGGTCGTGCTGCAGGCCAAGGGCCTCGGCATGGTGCGCCGTGGGAACCTGATCCGCGTCGCGCCGCTCTCGACGCTCGAGAAGGAGCGCGAGGCTGCGATCGCGCGTCGCAAGCAGCAGGTGGAGCTCGCGCCGCTCGAGACGCGCCTGGTGCCGGTGAGCTACGCGACCGCGAGCGAGCTCGAGCCGCGGGTGCGCGAGCTGCTCTCGCCGCGCGGCACCGTGAGCGTCGACGAGCGCACCAACGTGCTGATCGTGCGCGACATGGTCGAGGCGCTCGACGACGTCGAGGAGCTGGTGCGCACGCTCGACACGCAGACGCCGCAGGTGCTCGTCGAGGCGCGCATCGTCGAAGCGACGAGCCAGTACATCCGCGACGTCGGCATCCAGTGGGGCGGCGACGTGACGATGAGCACCGCGACCGGGAACCCGACGGGCCTCGTGTTCCCGTCGTCGGTGGGCGTCGCGGGCGGCGCGTACGATCAGCAGACGCCGACCGCCGGCCTCTCGCCGTTCTCGCGCCAGGTCGCCGTGCCGAACTTCGGCGTGAACCTCCCCGCGACGGTCGGCACCGGCGCCGGCGGCGCGCTCGGTCTCACGCTCGGATCGCTCGGCGGGAACGTGCACCTCGCGGTGCGCCTCAGCGCCGCGGAGGCGAGCGGCACCGTCCGCATCATCTCGAGCCCGCGCATCCTGACGCTCGACAACCACGAGGCGCACATCGCGCAGGGCACGCTGATCCCGTACTCGCAGATCAGCGCGCAGGGCGTCCAGACCGCGTTCCAGGAAGCGAAGCTCGAGCTGCGCGTGCGACCGCACGTGACGAGCGACGGCAGCGTCGCGATGCACGTGCGCATCACGCGCGACGAGCCCGACTTCACGCGGACCTCGGTGCGCGGCGATCCGACGATCCTCAAGCGCGAGGCGGAGACCGATCTGCTCGTCGACGACGGGCACACCGCGGTCATCGGCGGCATCTACACGCGCACCACGGGCCGCAACGTCGATCAGGTACCGTTCTTCGGCGACATCCCGATCCTCGGCGTGCTCTTCCAGCGCCGTCGCGTGCGAGACGAGCGCAGCGAGCTGCTGATCTTCCTGACGCCGCGCATCGTGAACCGCGACGAGGCGCTGCGGCGGTAGTCAGAAGCGCAGCAGTGGGAGCTCGACGCGCCCGGGAGGCAGAGTGCCCCCGGGCGCTTGTCCTCCGTCGCTCGCCGCGACGCCGATCGCGACGCCTGCGCCGACCACGATCACCGCGCCGCCGATCAGCGCCCAGAACCACCATTCCTCGGCGATCGAGCCGCCCGCGTCGCCGCGCACCGGGACCGACGAGGGCACGAGCGGACCGCCCGCGCGCGCGACCACACGATCGCGCCCATCGCGCAGCTCGGCGTAGAGCTCGATCGATCCCACGCCCGCGGGCACGTCGACCGATGCGACGAAGCGCTCGCCGTCGCGCTCCGCGTCGATCGTGCGCCACTCGAGCTCGCCCTCGTTGCGCGCGAGCACGCGCACCGTCGCGCGATCGCTCGGACGCCCTTCGACGTCGATCGCGACGCGCGTGCTCGACCCCGCGCGCGCGGCGCTCGGCGCTTCGAGGTGCAGCGCGATCTCGGGATCGAGCGCGGCGTCGGGGACCATCCGCGCGCGCACGGTCTCGACGAAGCGACGGATGCGCGGCGAGCCGCTGGGCTCGCGCACCGCCCAGTAGGGATCGATGCGGAACAGCGACTCGAACGCTTCGCGCGCCGCCTCTTCACGATCGAGCACCACGAGCGCCGAGCCCATCGTCTCGAGCGCGCTCGCGCGCTCCACGTCGCGTGCTCCCGGGGTGCCGAGCGCACGTCGCGCCGCGTCGACCGCGCCGGCGAACTCGAGCTCCGCGTAGAGCCGTCGCGCCTCGTCGACCTGGCGCTGCGCGTCGCTCGGTGCCTGCGCGTGTGCGCGCGCCGTCGTCAGCACGAGCGCGAAGATCACGATCCGTGTGCTCAGGGTCGCCACGACGTCACCGTGGAGCTCGCGTCCAGCACTGCGATCTCTCGCGCGCCATCACCGTCGGCGTCGAGCACGGCGAGATCGATCCCGACCGCATCGAGCGTCTCGTCCGACTCGACCCAGAGCCCGCGCGCGTCGCGCGCCCACACGCTCAGCGCGCCCGCAGCATCGAGCGCGACGATCTCGTCGATGCAGTCGCCGTCGAGGTCGACGGTCTCGAGGCGACGCGCGTCGGCCGCGAGCATCGGTGCGGTCGCGCCGGTGCGATCCTCGAGCAGACCGTCGCCGCGGTTGAGCGCGATGCGGAGCGTCGCGCCCGTCGCGCTCACGAGATCGAGCGCGCCGTCGCCATCGAGATCGCCGAGCGCGATCGGTCCGGTCGCGGTCGCGATCGATCCGGGCAGCGCGCCCGGCTCCTCGCGGAACCCCGACTCGAGCGCCAGCAGCACGCGCGTCGCGGTGTCGCTCGTCGCGACGAGATCGTCGCGGCCGTCGCCGGTGAGATCGCCCGCGAGCACGCGGGTGAACACGCCCGTCGCGAGCAGGCGCGGCGCGTCCTCGTCCCACGCGCTGAGCACGAGGCCGCCCTCGGACGCGATCGCGATCGCGCGCGCGCCCTCGTCGGTGCGCACCCCCGTCGCGACGTCGCGCGCCGCCGTGCCGATCGTGGTCGAGGCCGCGTCGGGATCGTCGCCACGCACCACGCGCGCGCCCTCGGGGCCGGCGAGCACGACGTCGATCAGACAGTCGCCGTCGAGATCGCCGCTCGCGAGCGGCAGCGCGCCGATCGCCTCGAGCTCGGCGATCGTCGTCGTGTCGAGCGCGACCAGCGCGCCCTCGGTGTCGATCGCGAGCAGCTCGTCGCGACCATCGGCGTCGACGTCCGTCGCGTGCAGGCGGGCGCCCTCGGGGAGCGCGTCGAACGCGCCGAGCTCGCGCGCCGGGCTGGGCTCGACGTCGCGCGGCATGCAGCGCACCGCGCGCAGCCGCTGCTCGACGACGCCCTGATCGCCGAACCGCGCTTCGCTCGACGCCCGCGCGACCGTGCGCCCGTCGCGCGACACCCGTGCGCTCAAGGTGAGCGCGTCGCTCACTCGCTCGCCCGCGACGAACGTCAGCGAGCGCTCGCCCGCGGGCAGCGTCGCGACCTCGTAGGACGAGGCGAACACGACCTCGCCCGAGGCGGATGCGACGAGGCACACGGAGTCGCCGTCGGCGTCGTCGATTTCCAAGAGCACCCGGACGGCGCGTTCGCTTCCGCACGCGACGCACAGCGACATGACGACGAGCCCCATCGCGGGCGGCGAAAACGCTCGCACCGCGCCTACATACCACGCGCGCGCTTCGTATACTGCGCCATGCTTCTTGGCCTGCGGGGCGATCGCCCCGGTGCTCGCGATCCACGCGCGCTCACGCCAGTCCTCGTCGCGCTGTTCGCGATCGCGAGCGCGTCGTGCGGCGCGCGATCGACGCTCGACATCCGTCAGTGGGAGGCCGGCGCCGGTCCGGTCCCATCGCCCGAGCGCTGCAACGGCATCGACGACGATCTCGACGGCCTCGTCGCGAGCGGCGTGCTCGACGGCGGCGTGATGGACGGCGGGGTCTGCGGCCGTGACGGCGGTTGCGATCTCGATCAGCGCGTCGACGAGGACTTCCGCGACGATCTCGGGCGCTACGTGCACCCCGAGCACTGCGGCGCGTGCGGCCGCGCGTGCACGGTGGAGAACGTCGAGCGCTCGGTCGAGGTGACCTGCGGCATCGTCGAGGAGAGCCCGGTGTGCGTCGCGCTCGCATGCGAGCCCGGCTTCGCGCCGTCGAGCACCGGGCGCTGCGTGCCGATCTGGGATCGCCTCTGCCTGCCCTGCGCCGACGACGGCGACTGCGGGGACCTCGCGATGGGCGCGAGCTGCTCGTTCCTCGCGGGCGAGCGTCGCTGCACGATCGACTGCGCGCTCGGGTGCCCCGACGGCTATGCGTGCCTCGAGGGCGTGTGCGCCCCCGAGGGCGGCAGCTGCTCGTGCGAGCCCGGCGACGACTTCGATCTCGCGTGCGCGCTGATCGATCCCGAGGGCCTTCGCTGCGCCGGCAGCGCCACGTGCGACGACGGAGCGCTCTCCGAGTGCGTCGCGCCCGACGAGGTGTGCGACGAGGTCGACAACGACTGCGACGGCACGATCGACGAGGGCTATCGCGACGCGCGCGGCGCGTACATCCTCGACATCCACCACTGCGGCGAGTGCGGCGTCGACTGCACGCTGAGCACGGTGCCCGAGGGCGATCTCGTGTGCGGCGGCGATCCCTTCGTGCCGACGTGCGTGCTCTCGTGCCCGGATGCCGAGGACGGGATCCAGCCGGGCGACGAGATCGACGGCGATCGCGACATCGCGACCGGCTGCGAGTGCACGGTGACGGCGCTCTCCGACGTGCCGGGCCCGGTGCGCGCGAGCGGCGAGATGCTCGACGTGAACTGCGACGGCGCCGACGGCATCGTCGTGCAGAGCTTCTACGTCGCGGCCGATGGCAACGATGCGTGGCCGGGATCGCCGACGCGCCCGCTGCGTCACATCGACGTCGCGCTCGAGCGCGCGGCGATGTCGCTCGAGACCGGGAGCCCGCGACCGCACGTGTTCGTCGCGGTCGGGCTCTACACCGAGACGCTGCACGTGCCCGACGGAGTGCAGCTGCACGGCGGCTATCGGCGCGACTTCCTCTCGCTCGATCCCGACGGTTTCCGCGTCGAGGTGCGCGCGCCCAGCGACACCACCGCGCCCGGCGGCGCGGCGATGGAAGTGCGCGGCGCGGGCGAGCGCGAGACGGTGATCGAGTGGATCTCGCTGCGCGGCGTCGATGCGGACGGTCCCTCGGAGGCCGCGTTCGGCGCGTACCTGCTCGATCCCGGACCGCGCTTCGTGATGCGCGACATGACGGTGCGCGCAGGCGTGCCGGGCAGCGGTGTCGCGGGCGCGAACGGGGTCGCGGGCGTCGGCGGGATGTCGATGCCGGAGGTCGGCGAGGTGCCGCGCGGTGCGATCGAGGACGGCGCGCATCGCTGCCTCTCCGGCGACGCGCGCAACGTGGTGCGTGGCGGGCGCGGCGGGCGGAACGTGTGCGACGGAGTCGAGACGCACGGCGGCGACGGTGGCTCGCCGCGCTGCCCGATGATGTCGACGTTCCAGCCTGCCGGGGTGGTGGGACGCAGCGCGGGCACCGCGCCGGGCGGTGCGGGCGGCAACGGTGGTCAGGACTCGCGCGGTCCGATCACGCGTGAGACCGGCACGTGTCCGACCGCGGTGTGCTGCGGGCTCGCGGACTTCTCGGTGCCGACCGACTTCACCGGGCCGCAGCCGGGACGTCCCGGCAACGACGGCGTGAACGGTGCGGCGGGCAGGTCGTGCGCCGAGGCGTTCGGGCGCTTCGAGGACGATCGCTGGGTCGGCGTCGACGCGACCCTGGGCACCGTGGGCCGCCCGGGAAGCGGTGGCGGCGGTGGCGGCGCGGGCGGCGGCGCCGAGATGCAGTGGTTCGATCGCTCGTGCGAGTTCGTCGACGGGCTCGGCGGCGGCGGCGGTGGTGGCGGCGCCGGTGGGTGCGGTGGGCAGCCCGGTCGCGCCGGCACCAGCGGTGCGCCCTCGGTCGCGATCCTCGTGCGCTACACGGCGGGCGCGCCCACGACGGTGCCGACGATCTCCGGCGTGACGATCGCGCCCAGCGACGGTGGTCGCGGCGGCGACGGCGGCGCCGGCGGCGACGGCGGGCAGGGCGCGAACGGCGCGTTCGGCGGCGCGCTCGATCGCGCGACGCGCACCACGCCGACGCTCGCCGGGCCCTTCGCGGGCGCGCGCGGCGGGCAGGGTGGCAACGGCGGCGCGGGCGGCGGTGGTGGCGCGGGCTGCGGCGGTGCGTCGGTCGGTGTGTGGATCACCGGCGTCTCGAGCGAGCCCGCGGGCGTCGGTGCGTGGCGCTCGGGGAACACGTTCGAGCTCGGTCGCGGTGGGCTCGCGGGGCGCGGTGGCGGCGGTGCGGCGGCGGCGATGGACGGTGCGGCGGGAGGGTCGAGCGATGTCGTCGTTCGTTGAGCGTTCGCTGCTGCTCTGTGCTGCGGTCGCCGTGCTGAGCGGCTGCTACGAGGCCCACCTCTGCGGCACGCCCGAGGTCTGCAACCTGCGCGACGACGACTGCGACGGGCGCGCCGACGAGGGCTTCGTCGACGACGACGGCGTCTATCGCAGCGTCGAGGCGTGCGGGCAGTGCGGCATCGTCTGCGCCGACGTCTTCCCGACCGCCGAGCTCGTCGAGTGCGTCGACGACGACGAGAACGGTCCGACCTGCGTGATCGTGACCTGCGCCGAGGGCTTCCATCGCGCCGGCGACGGCGCGTGCGTGCCCGACGTGCCCTCGCTCTGTCTGCCCTGCACGACCGACGAGGACTGCGGCCTGCGCCTGCCCGGCGCGCGCTGCCTCGAGACCGCGACCGGCGCGATGCGCTGCGGTCAGCCCTGCGACGAGACCGTGCTCTGCCCCGAGGGCTTCGAGTGCGTGCCCGGCATGCCCGAGGGCGATCCCGGTCAGTGCGTGCCGCTGAGCGGCATCTGCGCGTGCGGCGAGGGCACCGAGGGCGTCGAGCTCGCGTGCATCCTCGAGAGCCCGGACGACGGTCATCGCTGCGCCGGCATCCAGCGCTGCGGCGCCGAGGGCCCGAGCGAGTGCGAGCCCGCGCTCACCGAGGTCTGCAACACGCAGGACGACGACTGCGACGGCGGGTTCGACGAGGACTTCCGCGACGAGGAAGGACGCTACATCGCGCGCCTGCACTGCGGTGGATGCGCGACCCCGTGCGTCGAGCCGGGGCCGAACATGATCGCCGAGTGCCTCCCCGACGGCGCCGCGCCGAACGTGCGCTGCGAGGTCGAGTGCCTCGAGGGCTTCGTCGACGTCGATCGCATCCTCGCGAACGGCTGCGAGTGCGAGCGCTGGGACGGATCCGGTCCGCCGCCTGCGGTGGGCGGCGACGCGGACTGCGACGGCGTTCCCGACGACACGTCGGACTTCGTCTACGTGAGCGTCACCGGGAGCGACACCAACCCCGGCACGCTCGCGCGTCCGATGCGCACGCTCGCCGCCGCGCAGGAGCGCGCGCGCACGCAGGGCAAGGACGTGCTCGTCTCGCGCGGCATCTACGACGGGCCCTTCGACGTCGTCGGTGGCGTGAGCGTGTTCGGCGGGTACTCGCCGGACTTCCGCGATCGCGATCTCGAGCTCTATCCGGTGTTGATCGAGCGCAGCGCCGCCGAGGCGGGCACGCCGCCGCTCACGTGTCGCAACGTGACCGCGGCGACGCGCATCGAGGGCTTCGTGATCCAGGGCAGCGACGCGACGCGCGAGGGCACGGGCAGCACGGCGGTGCTGGTCGACGGATGCGGCGCCGCGGTTCGCTTCGCGTCGCTCACCGTCCTCGCGGGCCGCGGCGCCGACGGCGTGCGCGGCGACGACTCGAGCACGAACCTGCGCGACTGGGGCCTCGCCACGCTCACCCAGCTCGACGGGACGCGCGGCAGCGAGGGCGCGCCGGGCAACACCGACGGCATCGCGTGCCGGCGCGTCGAGGGCGGCGCCGGTGGGCGCCAGTCGTGCCGCAGCGTCGACGTGAGCGGCGGGCGCGGTGGTGCCGCGGAGTGCCCGGGGAACATCTGCACCAACGGCGCGGCTTGCGCGAACGCGGGCTGCACCGACTTCACGAGCGGCGGTGTGTGCGACATCGATCGCGTGCTCGCGCTCGCGACGCCGAACCCCGCGGCGCAGGCGGGACGCGGCCCGATGCCGGGCGCGGCGGGTGAGCTCTCGTTCAACGCGCCGACGAACCGCGGCGTCTGCAACTTCTGCGACGACAACCCGACGCTGCTGCGCGACGGCGGCAACGGCGACGACGGCGAGACCGGCGCGAACGGCGGCGGCGGGCTCGGGTGCAGCGCACCGCCGATCGTCGACGCGCAGGGCCGTCTGGCAGGCCGGCGCGGCACCGACGGAACGTCGGGCACCGACGGCAGCGGCGGCGGCGGCGCGACCGCGGGCGGCGGCTACGAGGTCATCGGCGGCACATCGGGCAGCTGCGCCGATCGCAGCGGCGGCAGCGGTGGTGGTGGCGGCAGCGGCGGCTGTGGCGCGCCCCAGGCCGACGGCGGCGGCGGCGCGGGCCACTCGGTCGGCGTGCTCGTCATCGCGCGCGGCGGACCGGGCCCGACGTTCGAGAGCACGGTGCGCATCGTGACCGCGAGCGGCGGGCGCGGCGGCGACGGCGGCGTCGGCGCGGCGGGTGGCGCGGGCGGCACCGGCGCGGGCGGCGGCGTCGGTCGCTTCTGGTGCGCGCGCACCGGAGGTCGCGGCGGCGACGGCGGCCGTGGCGGCGCGGGCGGCGGTGGCGGCGGTGGATGCGGTGGTGGCAGCCACGGCGTGTACATCAGCGGCGCCGACGCGGCGTATCGCGATGCGGTCGCGGCGTCGGTGATGATCGAGCGCGCGGGCGTCGCGGGGCGCGGTGGGCGCGGCGGGTTCTCGCCGGGCATGTCGGGCACCGACGGCACGAACGGCACCGACGTGGCCGTCGTGCTCGCGCCGTGAGGGTGGCTCGCGGTGAGGTGATCTCGAGGACGATCTGGGTGCTCACCGTGAGGCTTCGGTGTGCACGTTCGCGCAAGGGCGCGCTGGCGCGCGCTCGCGCTCACAGCTGTTTCGTTTGGGTCTCGTCGAGCGGGCCGCTCGTGGTGGGGTTGCTTCGCGGTGGGCGCGATCTCGAGTCCCCGCAGATCGTGCTCGGCGATGTGATCTCGAGAGCGGTCGCGATCTTCGACGCGCTCGCGATCTCGAGAACGCGCACTCGCACGCGCACGCTCTCCCCGCACGCGCCCCCGCCCTCGCCCCCGCACCCGCCCTCGCCCCCGCACCCGCCCTCGCCCCCGCACCCGCCCTCGCCCCCGCACCCGCCCCCGCCCCTGGCGCGCTTCTCCCGCCCGTTGCTACCGTCCCGCGCGGGAGGGCAGCCATGCCGAGAAAGCTGAGAGCGCAAGAGACACTCGACACCATCGAGGACGAGATCCTCTTCACCCGCGCGGCCGTAGAGGCCGACCCCGACGCGGCGGATCTGCTCCCGATGACCGACTCCTGGCTCGCGCTGGTCGACGCCACGCGGGCGGCCGATCGCGCGGCCCGCATCGCGGGGACGAGCGCGAGCGCCCTGCGCATCGTCGCGAACGGACGACTCGACGACGCGTGCACCCGCTTCGGCCGCACCCTCGCGATCGACACGCCGACGACCTCGCCGCGCTGGCGGCGCTTCTTCAGCACCGCGATCTCGTCGTGGATCGATCAGCGTCTCGTCGCCCAGGTCGCCACGGTCCGTGGGTGGCTGACGATCACCGACGAGCCCGTGCTCGAGGCGCACCGCGCGCCGCTCGCGCAGTGGAGCGAGTCCGCGCAGGTCGCGCTCGACCGCACCGCCGCGAGCGCCCAGACCCGCGGCGCGGCGCAGATCGCGCGCGAGTCGCTGGCCGAGGATCTGACCCGCGAGCGCGACGGCCTGTACGCCGCGCTGCTGCAGCGAGCAGGCGAGCGCAGCCTCGCGCGCGACTGGGCGGCGCGCTTCTTCCGCGTCGAGCGCCGCCGCGGCGACCCCGACGCCGAGCCCGAAGGCCCGCAGGGCCCCGCCGCCTGATCGGAGCCCGCGCTCCGGCGGCCGGATTCGCAGATCGTGACGTCCGCGAGGGCGCCTCCCGACCCCGGGCAGGCGCCCTCGCGCGCTCGAGGAGGCCGATCCGGCGCCCGGAGCGCGCTCTCGGACGCGCGATCCGACCCTTCCGGCGCCGAGATCGCGGCCCCCACGGGCCCGCGGGAGCCCGCCGGGCGGCCGGATCACGCCTTCCGCGCGTCACATGTATCGAATTCGGGACACGACCGGAGTGCTCGCGAAGCAGCCGGCGGACGGGAGTGCCCGTCTCGGGCAGCGAGCCGTTGAATTCGCTCGCCGGAGAGCCCGCTCGGACCTTCTGGACGACGCGCGAAGGAGCGAGCGAGCATCACCCGATGGTGGCTCGCGCCGTCGTCCTCGCGCTGCTCCTGCTCGTCCCGATGCGCGCGCTCGCGCGCGACGTGCCCGTCTCCGACGCGACATCACTCCGCGCCGCGCTCGCCGATGCACGGCCCGGCGACGTCATCGTGCTCGCCGACGGCACCTACGACGTCGACGCGAACCTCCGGTGCGACGCCGACGGATCCGCGGACGCACCCATCGTCGTGCGCGCCGTGACCGCGCTCGGCGCCCACGTCCGCTTCGACGCGGTCGAGGGGTTCGTCGTGCGTGGCGCGCACTGGCGCTTCGAGGATCTCGAGGTCGAGGGCGTCTGCGCCGACGACAGCGCGTGCGAGCACGCGTGGCACATCGTGGGCGACGCCGATCGCACCGTCGTCCGCGGCAACCGCGCGCACGGCTTCAACGCCCACATCAAGGCGAACGGGGAGGGCGATCCCCGCGTGTGGCCCGACGACGTGCTCGTCGAGGACAACGAATTCTTCAACCCCCGCGCGCGCATGACGAGCAACCCCGTCACGCCGATCGACGTCGTCGGTGGGCGCCGCTGGATCGTCCGCGGCAACTACATCCACGATCACCACAAGGGCATGGGCGACGGCGTGAGCTACGCCGCGTTCCTCAAGGGCAACTCGCGCGACGGGATCATCGAGCGCAACCTCGTCGTCTGCGAGCAGCTCCACACCGGCGGCGTGCGCCTCGGGCTCTCGCTCGGCGGCGGCGGCACCGGGCCCGACTCGATCTGCGAGGGCGGCACGTGCACGCCCGAGCACCAGGGCGGCATCCTGCGCAACAACGTGATCGTGCACTGCCCGGCCGACGTCGGCGTGTACGTGAACGAGTGCGCGGACTGCCTCGTCGCGCACAACACGCTCGCAGGCACGACGGGCATCGACGTGCGCTTCGCCGCGAGCGACGTGCGCGTGATCGGCAACCTGCTCTCGGGTCGGGTGCGCGCGCGCGACGGGGCGACGCTCGCATCGAGCGGGAACCGCGAGATGGTCACCGAGGCCGAGTGGAGCGCGTGGTTCGTCGCGCCGGGCGAGGCCGACTTCACGCTGCGCGACGGTGCGGAGCTCGTGGATCGCGGCGCTGCGCTCGCCGAGGTGACCGACGACTTCTGCGGCAACGATCGCGACGACGGCATGCCCGATCTCGGCGCGGTGGAGCACGACGGAGACGGGCCCTGCGACACGACGATGCCGGGTGGCGGTGGCGCGACGCCCGGCGTCGACGCGGGCATCGCGGGCGACGCGGGCAGCGAGGAGATCGACGCGGGGCCGAGGGCCGACGCGGGCATGCTCGCCGGAGAGGTCTCGGGCGGGTGTGGCTGTCGTGCCGGCGGTCGGGGGCCCACGCGCGTCGCGTGGCTCGCGCTGCTCGCGCTCGTCGCGCTCAGCCGACGAGCTCGCTCGCGATCGCGACGAGGCGCGCCGGATCGAATGGCTTCGCGAGCACCGCTTGGAACAACGACGGGCGGAAGCGCACCAGCTCGTCGGTGCGGATCTCCCCGCTGATCGCGATCGCGGGGACCTCGCGCAGCCACCCTGCGGCGCGGATGCGCTCCATCATCTCGATGCCGCTCTCGGTCGGCATCGCGATGTCGGTGACGATCAGATCCACGCTGCACTGCGCCAGCGCCTCGCGCGCGCTCGCGCCGTTCGACGCGCCGATCACGGTCGCACCGCCCGACGTGAGGTACTGCGAGATCAGGTCGCGCATGTCCTCGTGGTCCTCCACCACGAGCACCGTTCGTCCGCGAAGCGGCCCGTTCTCCGAGGGCATCGTCACAGGTCCGTCGCAAGGACGTAGACGCATCCCGACGCGCGCGCAACAACGTTATCGTGATCGCATGCGCCGCTGGCTCACGCGATGGTTCCCGGTGCGCTCGCTCGACCACGTCGGCGCCGGCGCGTACGGCCTGATCGGTGCGACCGTGATCTCGGCGGACTCGATCGCGAGCACGATCGCGCCCACCCACGCGGCCGCGATCCGCTGGACCTTGCTCTACGAGCACAGCCAGGTGGGCTCGTCGCGCGGCGGAGGCGGGCGCGACAGCACGCTGCACCCGTTCGCGAGCGGATGGCGCGGCGAGTCGATCGTGCTGCGCGCCGCGTGCGGCAGGACGATCGGCGTCGCGCTCGGGGACGCGCGCCTGCGCGCACCGATCGATCCCGCCGACGGGACGCCCCTCGGAACGAGCCCCGCCTCGAGCGCGACCTACGGCGCGCTGGTCTCGCGCGCGCCAGCGGGCTCGGGGACGGTCTTCGTGCGCGAGCACGGCATCCAGGCGGGCCAGACCGTGCGCCTCCACGCATGGCTCGAGCCGGTGGGATCCACCGGCGGCTATCGCGACGCGGCGAGCCCGACGACGGTGCAGTTCCGCGCGACCGACGTGACGCTCGAGGACGATCTCCGCGACTAGTACGGCTGCCCGGATGTTCGTTCCGGGATCGATGTTCAGCCCGGAACGAACGGAACGAAGCTCCGGGCGGAGATACTAGACCCGGAACGCGTCGCGGTAGTGCTCGAGCGCGCGATCGACGTCGCGCTCGGCGAGACCGAAGTCGCTCAGCCGGTAGCGATGCACGCCGTGACGGTGCTGCACCTCGCTGCGCAGCGTGTCGCGCATGCGCGTCTCGGCGTCCTTCGTCCACGGCATGCCGGTGCGCTCCTCGATGCGGCGCACCACCGCGAGCGGGTTCTCCATGAGCTCGCCGTAGCGCACGTCGACGAAGCGCGCGTCGCCCACGCGCTTCCGCACGTCCATCGCGCGCGTCATCATGCGCGTCCCCTTGCGCAGCCAGCTTCGCCCGATCTCGTGGGGATCGACGTCGTCGCTGAACACGCCGCGCCCGTGCGCGAGCATGCTGCAGAAGCTCGGCACGACCTGCTGCGGATCGCGGTGCGTCCACACGATCGTCGCGTCGGGGAACACGTCGAGCAGCACGTCGAGCCACTCGAGGTGGTGCGGCGTCTTGAGCACCCATCGCGCGTGCTCGCCCTCGGCCGGGCGCTGCCACTGGAGCGCCTGCAGCACGCGCTTCATGTAGCGGTAGGCGGGCGTCTGATCCTGCTCCTCGAGCCACATCGCGTAGCTCGGAACGCGCAGCGTGCTCTCGGGGACGGTGCTGCGGAACGCGAGGTCGAGCAGCAGCACGTCCTCTTCGGGCGCGAGCGCGTCGACCGGGTGCACCGCGAAGAAGTCGGGCGCCATCCACCGCAGGCCGCTCTCCGCGCGCTGCGCGTTCGCGACGCGCTTCTGGCGCTCCTCGAGATCGGCGCCGGCGGGATCGAGCGGCACCGGCGAGAGCGCTTCCCACGATGACAGCGTGCGGATGCGCGCGTCGCTCGCGAGCAATCGATGGAGCAGCGTGGTGCCGGTGCGCGGAAGACCGACGATCACGATCGGCTTGGTGGTGCGCTCCGACTCGATGCGCGGGTGGCGGCGCACCAGCTCCTCGAGCCGCATGCGCGTCGCGAGCGTCGAGATGAGCCGCTCGCGCGTGATGTAGCGACCGATCGGATGCAGCCGCGCCTCTTCGTCGATCGCGCGCAGCAGCACCCGCATCGGCTGGCGGAACGTCGCGTCGCCGAGATCGAGCAGCCCGGTGCGCTCCTCCGCCGCCTCGATGAGCGACGACTCGTCGAGCGAGATGCGCCAGCCGCGCCCGCCGAGCCCACGCATCAAGCGGTTCGCGAGGCGGATCACCCGCGGGCGATAGGGGCGTCGATAGTCGGTCGAGGTCGCGCTGCGACGCGCGAAGAGACGCCCGCGCATCACGGGAGGCCTCGCACGTCGGCGAGCTTCACCACGCGAGCGCGCGGCTGCGGCGGCTCACCCTCGGGCCGCACCCAGCGGAAGCACATCGTGCCGAACGTGTGGCCCGTGGTCTCGATCCAGTTGGGCACGCCGGGGTCGCGATGCGCGACCACGATGCGCACGCTGCCGTCCTCGCGCAGCGTCGCGGTCGCGCTGTTCACGTGGATGCGGTGGTAGCGGTAGTCGAGCGACTCCATCCAGTGGTTGTTCAGCTGGAAGTTCCAGTGATCGCACTTCGGCGGCGTCGCATCGATCACCAGCGCCTCGTCGTCCGCGAGGCGCCAGTACGAGTGGTAGTACGCGATGTCCGCGAGCCCGCCGAAGCGGTTCGAGATCTCCTGGTCGAAGCGCGGGAGCTCGTTGGTGTGCGCCTGGAACATCTGCGCCCACGACGCGAAGAGCATCGGCGCGCCGCGCACCAGCATCGCGGTGCTCTGGAAGCCCGCGTCGAGCATCGCCGGCGTGAGCGGCTCGACGCCGCGGTCCGCGCCGATGCGCTCGATGCGCAGCTCGGCGATGCGCTCCTTCGGATCGAGCCGCGACTGGCGCACGATCAGCGTGCCGGTGTCCTTCGTCATCGGGAGCCACGTCTGGCCGGGCTCGAGGCGCGCGGGCTTCTCGCACGCGATGAGCACCTCGAACGTCCCGTCGTCGCGCACCGCGAGCTCGCTGGTGTCGATCTGCCCGGTCGGCGGCATCCCGTTGCCGCGCCCGTAGTGCCCGATCTGCGTCGCGAACGAGAGGAAGTGCACCGTGCCGCGCGTGCCCACGATGCGATACGCGTGCTCGCCCGAGATCGCCGCGTTGAGATAGACGTTGTCGGGATTGTCCGCGCCCATCTTCGCGGTCTCGTGGACCACTCGCTGCAGCACCGGCGCGCGCGGATCGTTGTGCTCGACGAACGTCTGCAGCGCCGCGCGGAGGATGCGCGACAGATAGCGATAGCCCTCGGCGCGCGTGAGCGGATCGTCGGGCCCGTCCTGCACGATCTGCCCCGCGGCCTTCAGCGCGTCGCAGAGCTCGGCCCACGACGTCCCGTCCATCACGCGCTGCGAGCTGTCGCTCATCGTCCTTCTCCGAGCGTATGACCTGCGCTCGCGAGCAGGCGCTCGCTCGCGTCCCAGAGCCTCTTCCCGAGCTCGGGATCGCACGCCTGCGCGGCGCGATCCTTCACGCGCGTGACGTGCACGTAGAGCCCGGTGTCGCCCTCGATCGTGCGCGCGCCGACGAGGTACGCGATCGGCTTCGCCGCCTCGGCGGGGTCCTTGAAGAACGCCTTCATCGTCGCGCCGAGCGCGGGCTTCACCCACGAGGGCGCCTCGCGCGCGATGTCCGTGTTCACCGCGCCCGGGCAGACGGTGTGCACCGAGACGTCGCCGCGCAGTCGGGTCGCGAGCTCGTGCGACCACGTCTCCGCGAGCAGCTTCGTCGCGCCGTACTCCTGCACCGCCTCGCGCATCGACCACGCGCGGAACGAGCCGAGCCGCGAGAAGTCGATCGGCGGCGCGCTGCGATGCGACTCGCTCGACACGAACACGATGCGCGGCAGGCGATCGTCCTGTCCGGGATCGCGCGCATCGGGATCGTCGCCCGCCCGCGCGCCGGGGCCGCGCGCGATGACGCCGCGCTCGAGCAGGCGCCGCACGAGCAGCACGTTCGACAGGAAGTTCACCTGGAAGCTCTCGTCGAAGCCGTGCTTGGTGCGTCGCGCCTCGCGCGGGACGATCCCCGCGTTGAGCACGACCGCGTCGAGCGCGACTCCGTCCTCCGCGAGCTCGTCGACCATGCGCTCGATCGACGCGAGATCCCCGAGGTCGAGCCCGACGGCCTCGACCGTCCCCGCGCCCGCGCCGGCCTCGCGGCGCACGACGTCCATCACCTCGGGGATGCCGCTGCGACACGCCATCACGACGTGCGCGCCGCGACGCACGAGCTCGACGGTGATCGCGAGCCCGAGCCCGCGGTTGGCGCCGGTGACGAGCACGGTGCGCCCGTCGAGGCGCTCGTGCGGTGCGAGCGCGAGCGGCGGCGCGCGGTCGCGGATTCGATCGACGATCCCACCGATCGTCGCAGCGAACGCACCGTCGTAACGTGGACGCAAGAGATCGCGGAGCCCCATGCGACGCGGGAGCATACGGGATCGCGCAAGCGCGTGTTCGAACAAGCGCGCGACCGCTTCACCGATCGCTCGGAGGCCTCTACGATGGCCGCATCGCGATGTCCGAACGCAACCTGCCTCGCCGCGTCGCGCGCCGCGTCCTGCGCGCCGCGCTCTCGACTCCCGCGCCGGTGCTGCGCCGCATGCTCGGCCCCGCGCCGCGCAACGATCGTGGCTCGCCGCTGGACCTGCAGACGCAGGTGATCCTGCGCTTGCTCGCGGAGCGACGCGACTCGCCGTACCAGCTCGGCGCACCGCGCATGCGGCGCGACTTCGACGTGCAGGCGCCGATCGTCGACGTGGCGCCCACGCCGATGCACCGCGTCGAGGATCGCTTCGTGCGCGGCGCCGACGGAGCGATCCGCGTGCGCATCTACGAGCCCGAGGCGCGCACGTCGCGGGCCCGCCCGGCGTGCGTGTACTTCCACGGCGGCGGCTGGGTGATCGGGAGCCTCGAGGCCTACGACGCGGTGTGCCGCAGCATCGCGACCCGCGCGCGCTGCGTGGTGATCTCGGTCGACTACCGGCTCGCGCCCGAGCACGTGTTCCCCGCCGCGGCGCTCGACGCGATCGCGGCGTACCGCTGGGTGATCGACCACGCCGGCGAGCTCGGCATCGATCCTCGACGCATCGCGGTCGGCGGCGACAGCGCGGGCGGGAACCTCTCGGCGATCGTGGCGCGCGAAGCGCGCGCGCTGCACGCCGCGCCCGCGTTCCAGATGCTGGTGTACCCCGCGACCGATCTCACGCGCTCGGCGGAGTCGCATCGCCTGTTCGCGCGCGGGTTCCTCCTCGAGACGGAGACGATGGACTGGTTCCTCGACCAGTACTCGGTGGAGGACAAGCTCCATCCGCTGGGCTCACCGCTGCACGCCGACGACGTGCGCGGCGTCGCGCCGGCCTACGTCGTCACCGCGGGCTTCGATCCGCTGCGCGACGAGGGCGAGGCGTACGCGAAGAAGCTCGGAGCTGCGGGCGTGCGCGTCGAGGTGCGCTGCGAGGAGAGCCTGGTGCACGGCTTCTTCTCGATGGGCGGCGTGATCGACGCCGCGCGCACCGCCGTGGATCGTGCGATCGACGCGCTCTCGCGCGGTCTCGCCGGCACTGTTTAGTTCCACATCGACGCTGGAAGGTCGTGGTACGCTCGGAGCTTCGCGGAGCGAGCGCTCACCGATGCCGTCCCCTCTCCTCGGATACAACAACAACGTCCGGCACCGCGGGAAGATCTTCCACATCCAGACCGAGGATTCGGGGGTCACGCACGCGCACATCTTCACGCATCTCTTCGCCGACGGTGGGCGCATCATCGCGACGAAGAAGACGACGTACGCGCAGTACCTCGGGACCGAGCGCTTCCCGGGCATCGTGAAGAAGCTGATGCAGGCGCAGCACAAGGCGATGTTCATCGCGCTGCGCGACGGGCTCTTCGACGAGGACGAGGTCGCGGGCGCGCGCGCGTTCGCCGAGCGTCCGATCGTGCTCGAGGAGGACGCGACGCAGCCGACGTCGGTGGTCGCGCCGACCGCATCGCGACCCGAGGTCGACGTCGACGCGCTCGAGCGCGCAGCCGCGCAGATCTCGGGCGGCTACTCGCCGCCCGGCGCCGCGGCCGCGAAGCCCGCGCCGAAGCTGCCGCCGGTCCCGCCCGCGCCGAGCCGCACCGCGCAGCCGGTGGCCGTCGCGCGCCCCGCGACGCCCGCTGCGGCCGTGACCCCGCCGAGCAACCGCCCGCGCTATCAGTCGACGCAGCCCGCGTCGGTGCGCCCGCGCGCGCCGAAGCAGAACGAGTCGCTGTTCGGCGCCGACATCCTCAGCGAGAAGTCGCTCGACGAAGTGATCATGAGCTACCTCGCCGAGGACCTCGACGAGAAGGAGTGACGCTCACCGCAGCAGCGCGTCGATCGCGGCGCGCAGCGCGTCGCTCGTGAACGGCTTCGCGAGCTGCGGTGCATCGCGCGGCGCATCGCTCGTCCCACCGAGATAGAGCGCGCGCAGTCCGGCGCTCGATGCGCGTGCCCGCGCGACGAGCGCGGCGCCCGTCGTGCCCGCGATCCGCTCGTCGGTCACCAGCAGCTCGAACGACGACGTGCGCAGCGCGTCGAGCGCTTCGTCCGCGGTGCGCACGACGTGGACGTCGTGGGGGAGCGCGCTCAGCGCCCGTGTGATCACGGGGTCATCGACCGCCGCGAGGATCCGCGCGCGCCGCGCGCTCGCGGTGTGCGCCGGGAAGAAGAGCCGGAACGTCGAGCCTCGACCGGGCTCGCTCTCGACCGTCACGTGCGCGCCGCTCTGCTGCACGAAGCCGTACACCGACGCGAGCCCGAGGCCCGTCCCGTGCGCCGCGCCCTTCGTGGTGAAGAACGGCTCGAACACGCGGCGGCGCACCAGCTCGTCCATGCCCTCGCCCTCGTCCTCCACCGCGATCGTCGCGTAGCGGCCCGCGGGCACCTCGTCGCGCGGCGCATCGAGCACGGCCTCCCGCACCACGACCCCGATGCGGCCGCCCTCGGGCATCGAGTCCCGCGCGTTCATCACGAGGTTCGTGAGCGCGCCCTCGAGCTGCACCCGATCGACGCATGCGCGCGGCACGTCGGGCGCGACGTCGACCGCGATCCGCACCTCGCGCCCCACCGCGTGCGCGAGCAGCTGCGCGTGCCCGCGCACGACGTCACCGAGATCGATCAGCTCGGGCACCAGCACCTGCCGGCGCCCGAACGCGAGCAGCTGGCGCACCGTCGACGCGGCCTTCGCCGTGGAGACGTCGATCGCCTCGAGCTGCTCCGCGATCTCCTCGTCGTTGCGCCGCCGCGTGCGCGCGACCTCGATGCACGTCCCGATCACCGCGAGCGCGTTGTTCACGTCGTGCGCGATGCCCGCCGCCATCAGCCCGAGCGCCTCGAGCTTCTCCGCCTGCGCGGCGCGGTGCTCGGCCTCGATCAGGCGCGCGCGCGTCTGCACGTGCTCGGTCACGTCGATGATCGTCGCGAGCACGCCGGTGATCGCGCCGCCCTCGCGCACCGCGGCGAGGGTCCAGTCCCAGTACGTCGTGCCGCGCTCGGACTGATCGGGGTGCGCGAAGGGACGCTCGAACGCGTGATAGGGCTCGCCGGTCTCGAGCACGCGGCGGAACAGCGCCTCGTTCTCGGGGTGCGGATAGAGCTCGAAGTGCCCGCGGCCGATCAGCTCCTCGGCGGGCCGCCGTGTGCTCGCCGCGTACGCCTCGTTCACCCGCACGAAGCGCAGCTCGCGATCGAGCAACGCCACCAGGATGTGCGGCGTCTCGAAGACCAAGCCGGCGAGATCGTTCGGCTGCACGGACCCGCGGATGGTGCCGCGATCCGAAGGGCCGGTGGAAGGCCCTCAGCGCGCGGCGCCGGTCGCGATCAGCGTGTCGATCTCGCCCTCGCTCCAGCCGGCGTCGCGCAGCACCGCGCGGGTGTCGCGGCCCTGCGTCGGCGCGGGGCCCGTCGCGGCCTCGCTCGCGATCGGGGTGCGCGGCATCGGCAGCGTCACGCCCGACGCGTCGTGCGAGACGAACATCTTGCGCGCGACGTGCTGCGGATCGCTCGGCACCTCTTCGGGCGCGAGCACCGGCTCGAGGCAGCAGTCGACCTTCTCGGAGAACGTGATCCACTCCGCGAACGTCTTGCTCGCGAAGACGTCGCGCAGCCGCGCCTTCCAGGCTTCCTGGTGCGGCCCCGGCATCAGCGCGTCCATGCCCGGCTCGATGCCGACGCCGGTGCAGAACGCGACCCAGAACTTCGGCTCGAGCGCGCCGAGCGCCATCGCGCGCCCGTCCTTCGTGCGATAGGTGCCGAAGGGCGCGATGCCTCCGTTGAGCGCGCCCGCGCCCCGCGCGTGCGACCCATCGCCCGCGAGCGCCGCCATCAGCCCGAACGCGCCGAGCACCATCGAGCCCTCGCACATCGACACGTCGACGAAGCGTCCCTCGCCCGTTGTCGTGCGCGCGTGCAGCGCCGCGAGGATGCCGCTCACCGCGAAGAGCGCGCCGCCTGCCATGTCGGCCATCTGCACGCCGGGCACCTGGGGCGGACCGGTCTCCGGGCCGCTCAGCCCGAGCACGCCCGCGCGCGCGATGTACCCGATGTCGTGCCCCGCGCGCTGCGCCGCCGGACCGTCCTGACCGAAGCCCGTGATCGCGCAGTACACGAGCCCCGGGCTCGCCGCGCGCAGCCGTTCGAACCCGAGCCCGAGACGCTCCATCACGCCGGGGCGGAAGCTCTCGATCAGCACGTCGTAGCGCGGCACGAGGCGCAGCAGCGCCTCCTGTCCCTCGCGCTTCTTCAGGTCGAGCACGAGGCTGCGCTTGCCGCGGTTCAGCGCGTGGAACGCGGCGTTCATCGGCGTGCCCTTGCCGGCATCACCGACCATCGGCGGCATGAAGCGCAGGTAGTCGCCGCCGCTGGGATCCTCGACCTTGTCCACGGCCGCGCCGAGATCCGCGAGGATCATCGACGCGAAGGGGCCGGGGAGCAGGCGCGAGAGATCGAGGATGCGCAGGCCCGAGAGCGGGCGTCCTGTGAGCGCCGTTCGAGCCTGCGCGTCCGTCATGGAATCACGCGAGGATCTGCTGGAGCTTGGTCGCGAGCATCGCGTTGCCCGTGACCTTGAGCTTGCCGGTGAAGAAGAGCTGCATCGCCGCGCCCGGGTTGTCCGAGATGGTCTTCCAGTCGTCGGCCGAGAGCTCGAGCGTGCAGTCCGCGCCGCCCTTGTCGCCCTCGGTCACGCCGACGTCGTTCTTGCAGTCGACCGTCCAGACGCCGCCGCCGTCGCCGTTGATCTTGAAGAGGAACACGGCGCCGATGGCCTTCGCCTTGTCGGGGTTGTTGCGGATCTTCTCGGGCAGGCGGGTTCCGAAATCGGTCTGGGCGTCGGCCATGGGATCTCCTCCGAAGGGTTCCTGTACGCGGCGCCGGCACTGAATGGCGATTCAGCAGGGCGCGTCGCGGTCATAGACCCCCATGCCGCACGGTGTCAAGGCACCCCACGTCGTGCTACGACCGTCGCCTTCTTCCCGACGACCGGAGCAAGCGCGCGTGGCCATCAAGGACTTTCTCAAGAAGCGTGGCATGGAGCTGATGCAGGACCCCAAGGTCGCGAAGCTCATGCAGGACGAGCGCGTGATGAAGGTGGCGATGCAGGCCTTCCAGCTCCGCGGGAAGGTGCAGGAGCAGATCGACGGCAACGTCGAGAAGGTCGCGCAGTCGCTGGGCCTGGTCACCAAGAGCGAGGTCCGCGAGCTGAAGCGGACGATCAAGAAGCTCGAGACCGAGCTGAAGAAGCAGCAAGCCGCGCAGGAAGCGGCGGCGAAGAAGGACTGAAGCGACGGTCGTTCCAAGGGTCTCGGCGAGCGGGCCGCTCGTGGTGGGGTTGCTCCGCGGTGAACGCGATCTCGGAGCCCCGCGGAGTCTCTCGCGCGGGCGTGGCACCATCGGCGCGTGAATGACGCCGCGAGCGGTGTCGTCGATGGAGACCGAATGCGCGCTCTGATCTCGCTGGTGGTCGCCGTGTGGCTCGTCTCGGCTCCAGCCGGCGCGCAGGACGTCGGCCGCGCGCAGCAGCTCTTCCAGCAGGGGATCGCGGCGTACGACGCGGGGCGGCTCGACGAGGCAGTGCGGCTGCTCCGCGAAGCGGACGCGATCGTCCACTCGCCCGAGCTGACGTTCAACATCGCGCGCGTCTACGAGCGCATGGGCGAGTCGCGCGAGGCCATCCGGCACTTCGAGCGCTACCTGCGCGAGGCGCGGCCCGAGGGCGACGAGCGCGCCGACGTCGACCGACGCATCGCCGCGATGCGCGAGCTCGATCGCCGCATGCGCGATCAGGTGATGACGACGCCGCCCAGCAGCGACGAGATGACCCAGGAGGCGCGCGTCTTCTTCGAGCGCGGCGTCGCGATGTTCCGCCGCCGCCAGTACGACGCCGCGCTCCAGGCGTTCACCGCCGCGTACAACTTCGCGAGGCTCCCCGAGGTCGTCTACAACCTCGCGGTCGCGAGCGAGCGCACCGGGCACACGCAGGACGCGATCGACTACTACCGCGAGTACCTGCGCGCGCGCCCCGATGGCCCCGATCGCGCGTACGTCGAGCGCCGCATCGCGCAGCTGCGCGCGCCACGCTGACGATCACTCCGTCGGCTTCTGCTTCTTCGCCAGCGGGCGCGACGCGAGCGGCGGGACGTGCTCGTCGGCCTCGCTCCCGAAGAGCCAGCCTCCGGCGCGGCGCAGCATGGCGAGATCGCGCTCCCGCGAGCGCTCAGCTCCCCGTGATCGTGCGCCAGAGCTCGTAGAGCACGCCGAAGCCGACGCCGTAGACGATGATCACCGGGATGAGGAACCCGGCGATCGCGAGGAGCACGCCGCCGCCGACCAGCAGGTAGTCGACGAACGTCGGCGTCGCCTTCGGGTCGTCGCGGTACTTGCGGATGATCTCGAGGTTCCGGCGGTTCGAGCGGAAGAACATGTCGAACGCGTCGCCGAGGAACGGGACCGCGCCGACGACGGTGTCGATCGCGATGTTGAGCAGCATGCGCAGCAGCGCGATGGTCGGGACGCGCGACTGCAGCGCGAGGAAGAGCAGCGACACCGAGCCCGTGCTGGTGATCGCGTCGCCCGCGCCCGGGATGAGGAAGCCGATGATCGGATCGAGCCCGAGGTGGATGTTCGTGCCCGGGATGCGCAGCGTCTCGTCGAGGAACTTCACGAGCTTCTCGGCCCAGGGCGCGAGCTGCTGGGTCGCGAGCTTGCGCAGCTCGGGCGAGAGCTGCTCGCCGCCGTCGATCCGCGCGAGGGCTTCGTCGACCGCGCGATCGGTGAGGCGCTTGGCGTGCTCGTCGAGGTTGCGCTCCATCGAGAGGGATCGTCCCACGAAGAGTGGATACGGACGAGCAGCGGGAGGCATTTCGCGGGGCGGGGGCGGGGGCGGGGGCGGGGGCGAGGGCGCGTGCGGGGGCGAGGGCGCGTGCGAGTGCGCCGCTGCGAACGGGGCGAGGCGCGGAGCGCGAGCCCGATCAGTGGGGCGAGGCGCGAAGCGCGAGCCCGGATCGCGCGTGACGAGCGAGGTCGCGAAGCGCCCTCGCGCGTCTCGCGCTCTATGAGCGAGCGAGCGCGTTCTCCCCCGCGTGCGGTCGGAGCCTCCCCAGCAGGGCGCGGGGCAGGGGTGCCGAGCGATCGCGCAGCGACGGCCACACGACTCCGATCACAGCGTGCATGGTTCGCGTCTCGCGCCCGCGAGACGCGAACGACCCCGCCTCCCGAAGCTCGCGCCGCTCGCGCGAGGCAGGTCGCGAGCACCTAGCGAGGCACCCCTGCCCCGCGCCCCCGCCGAAGCCTCTCCCCGCGCGGCCCCGAGCTAACGACGAGCGAGCCAGTCCCGGACCATCGGCCACACCGTCCGAGTCGCCTCGCGCCCCATCACGAGATCCAGGTGCCCCAGCGGCCACGCTCGATAGGTCTTGTCGTGCGACTTGCTGCCCTCGTACGCCGGCTTCACCGACTCCGGCGGCGCGAGCTGGTCCTCGGTGCCCGCGATCACCAAGAGCGGCCGATCGAGCATCTCGAACGCCGCCGAGTAGTCGATCATCCCGTCGAGGCTCTTGAAACCCTGGCGCGAGCCCGCCTTGAAGATGTCGAGCGCGACCGCGAGGCTCGTGTGCTCGAACGTCTTGCTGAGGTACTCGTCGAGCACCTCCTTCTCGACGCCCCCCGGCACCCAGCCGCGGATCGGCAGCGGCAGGATGCGGTTGTCCCAGAGCGCCGCGCGCTTCTGGAGGTGCTTGCCCACGAAGCGCACCGGCAGCGCGGGGTTCGAGTCGAAGAGCCCGGTCCACCCGATCGCCGCCGCGGCGTCGCGCAGCAGCATCAAGAGCGCGCTGCCCTGACCGAAGCGATACGGCGAGCCGATCGTCACGAGGCCGCGCACGTGCTCGCGCATCGAGGTGCTGCCGACCGCGTAGCTGATGAGCCCGCCCATCGAGTGACCGACGAGGAACACCTCGTCGTGCCCGGAGAGCGCGATCGCCTCGCGCACGAACGCGGGCACGTCCTCCTCGATGTACTCGTACATCACCTTCGGCCGCGGCGCGCCGAAGCGTCGCGAGCGACCGTGGCCGCGCAGGTCGACGTTGAACACGTCCCAGCCCTCGCGCGCGAGGTAGTTCGCGAACGAGCGCCGCGACGAGTGCCACGTGTAGCGGTTCTGACCGAACCCGTGGATCAGGATGACCGTGCCGCGCGTGGTCGTGCCCTCGGCGACGACCCGCTTGCGAACCATGCCCAGGGGATGGGGCCCCGGGGTCATCACGACGTCCTTGACGAAGACCCCCCGCTCGTTGCCGTCGATCGCCTGCTCGACGGTCTCGGTGCGGAGGATCATTCGAGCGGTTCCTTCTCCGTCATCCCGGGCTGCTCCCTGCACCCCCCCGAAGTCGCGCTTCGATCCGCTCGCGCAACGCTTCGTCCCGCTCCCGTGCGAGATGCGACTGCAAGCGCGAGCGTGCGTCGGCGGTCCCCATCCGTCCGAGCGCATCGATGACGGCCTCGCGGACCGCCGTGTCCGAGTGCGTGAGCAGCGGCGCGACGTCGCCCTCCGACGCCGCGCCGAACGCGGTCGTCATCGCGAGCACCGCCTCGCGCACCACGAGGCCCTCGGGGCGGCGCAGCGCGCGACGCAACGTCGTGCGCGCCTCGCTCGTGGTGAACGCGCCGAGCGCGTGCACCGCACGCACCCGCACGAACCCTGGCGTGCGCGCATCGTCGATCGCGGCGCGCAGCAGCGGGATCGTCGCCGGGCCCATCGCGCGCCAGGCCTCGAGGGTCGGCGTGCTCTCGATGCCCGAGAGCAGCGCGATCACGTCCTCGCGGGTGCGCGGCGTCGTCGCAGCCTCGTCGCGTCCGGGCCCGACCTCGTCTTGCGCGCTCGCGGCCGATGCCGTCGTCGTGAAGAGCGCGAGCGCGAGCGCGAAGGTCAGGAGCCGCACGAGCGAACAGCCTACACGATTCAACCGAGGAGGTCCCGCAACGCCGGCTCGAGCTCGGGGAACTTGAAGCGGTAGCCGCTCTCGAGCGCGCGCGCCGGGAGCACCTTGCGCGAGCCGAGCACCTCGCTGCCGAACTCGCCGAGCGCGGTCTTGATCGCGAACGCGGGCGCGGGGACGAACGCGGGGCGGCGCATCACGCGCGCGAGCACCTCGGCGAACTCCGACTGCCGCACCGGCGAGGGCGAGGTCGCGTTGATCGGGCCGCGCAGCTCGCGATGCGCGATCGCGTGCTGGATGATGCCCATCACGTCGTCGAGGTGGATCCACGGCCACCACTGGCGCCCCGATCCGAGCTTGCCGCCGAAGCCCATCTTGAAGATCGGGAGCATGCGCTGGAGCGCGCCGCCCTCGGGCGACATCACGAGGCCGAGGCGCGGCGTCACCACGCGCACCCCGAGCTCCTCGGCGCGCATCGCCTCGCGCTCCCACGCGATGCAGACCTTCGCGAGGAAGTCGTCGGCGGGCGGATCGCCCTCGCGCACCTCGCGCTCGCCGGTCTCGCCGTAGTAGCCGATCGCGCTCGCCGACACGAGCACGTAGGGGCGCTGGTTCTGGGGGAGCGCGGCGATCGCGTCGACGACGCGCCGCGTGCCCTCGACGCGGCTCTGCTCGATCGCGCGCTTCTTCTCGTCGGTCCAGCGCCCCGCGACGCTCTCGCCCGCGAGGTGCACCACCGCGTCGAGGCCCTGCACCGCTTGCTCGGGGACAGCGACGTCCGGGCTCCACTTCCACGCGCGGCTCACCGCCGCGACCTTCTCCTGGGCGCGCGCGGGCTCGCGCGAGAGCGCGACGATCTCGACGCGGCTCATGAGCAGGTGCGCGGCGAGGCGCGCGCCCACGAGGCCCGTGACGCCGGTGATCAGGACGCGCATGCCGGGCTCGGTCATGCGCGTCGCTCCGTCGAGCATGCTCAGACGTTCCATCGTCGGATCTCCTCAGGCGGGCAGCGCGTAGGTGCGCTCGAGGTGCGCGATCACCTCGCTCGCGCCGTGGATCGACACGCCCGCGCTCGGGTCGTGCAGGAAGGGCAGGGCGACGTCGCCGTGATGGGTGCGCAGCGCCTCGCGCGTCGGGCTGCCCTCGGCGCAGGAGCGCGAGAGGTGGGGCAGCTCGAGCTCGCAGAGGACCTCGCGGACGAGGCGCGCGTCGGGCGAGGCCTCGTACGCGAAGAGCTCGAGCGGCGCGTCGGGCGTGCGGCTCGGACGTGCGGCGCGACCGTGCGGGAGGCGCAGCCCGGACGCGATCGCCGAGGTCGCGAGGGTGAGTGGGCCGAGGGTGAGGCGTCGCGGGGGACGGCCGTGGCCGTAGCGCGCGAAGAGGTACGCGATGATCGCGTCGGACTCGTAGAGCGCGCGATCGTCGGCGTTGGGATCGACGAGGAAGGGGAACTGCGTCTTGCCGCCGCGGGCGCGCGCTTCGTCGCGGAAGCGGGTGCCGCCGCGCGGACACGGGAAGACGAGCGCGTCGAGATCGAGGATCGAGAGCGCCTCGCGCACCTTGCGACAGAAGGGGCACGCCTCGAACTCCCAGAGCAGGAATGGCTCGAGGGGGCGTGGACCGAGCGCGCCGACGCGCGCGCCGGCCTGTCCGCGCACGAAGCTCGCGGCGGTGGACGTGAAGTGATCGAAGGCGCTCGTCACGCGGTGCGTGCTTATCACGAGCGCCGCTCAGAATGCGACGGACGCGCCGAGCGTGGAGACCCATCCGCCGTGGATCTGCTCGCCGATGTACACGTCGACCCCGATCGGGCGCAGCCAGATGGCGAGCACACGATCGAGGAGCAGCACGCCGACGCCGAGCGCGGGCTGCACGAGGTAGTAGGCCCAGTCGCCGGTGGGGGTGCCGACGTCGAACGCGAACGCGACGGCGAGCGCGGGTGAGACGACGATCGAGAAGTCGGGGCGGCGCAGCAGCTCGAGATCCCACCCGACGCGCACCCCGATCTGCATCGAGAAGTACGACGAGACGTCCTGCGCGAGCGCCAGCGCGACGAAGGGACCGACCGGCACGCCGTCGAGGTGGAGCCCGACCTCCTCGACGATGCGGAACGCAGCGGGCACGAAGCCATCGAGCCGCACCCCGACGCCGATGCCGCCGCCCGCGAAGAACGGGCGCGCGACGTCGACCGGTGGAGGCGGCTCGTCCTGGGCGGCCGCGGGCGCGGCGATCGCGAGCGTGAGCGCGAAGAGCGCTGCCGTCAGTCGTGGAAGGCGTGTCTCGACCACCGCCCGCCGATGATGCCAAACCGCCGAGCCATTCGTCATGACAGCTGCCCTCGCCCTCGTTGGTTCCGTCGATCCCGATGACGCTCCCGTGCCCGCGCCCGAGGGGCGCGATGCTGGTCACGACCCGCCCGTCGTGCTAGCCGCCCCGGCCGTGAACGCGCGCACGCAGCACAGCCGTGACGATGCCGCGCGCGGCCGGGACGACGATCTCGATCGCCAGTTGAGCGAGCGCTTCGGCCTTCCGAGCTTCCGGCCGTGGCAGCGCGAGGCGGTCGCGGAGATCCTGCACGGCAGCGGGCGCTGCTTGGTCCTCGCGCCCACCGGCGGCGGCAAGTCGCTCTGTTATCAGTTCCCGGCGTCGGTGCTCGGCGGCACGTCGATCGTGATCTCGCCGCTGATCGCGCTGATGGAGGATCAGGTCCGCAGCCTGACCGATCGCGGGATCCCCGCGACGTACCTGGCGTCGACGGTCGACGCGGACGAGCGACGGGCGAGAGAGCGCGATCTCTTCGCGGGGAAGTTCGCGCTCGTCTACATCGCGCCGGAGCGGCTCGCCGCGCCCGGGGTGGTCGACAAGCTCGCGCGGCTGCGCCCGCCGCTGGTCGCGATCGACGAGGCGCACTGCATCTCGCAGTGGGGCCACGACTTCCGCCCCGACTACCTGCGCATCGGCGAGGTGCTGCGCGCGCTCGCGCCGCCGCGCGTCGTCGCGTGCACCGCGACGGCGACCCCCGCGGTGCGCGCCGAGATCCTCGAGAAGCTCGGGCTTCCCGACGGCGAGACGAAGGTGGTGCTGCGCGGGTTCGCGCGCCCGAACCTGCATCTCTCGGCGATCGAGTGCGACGGTCGCAGCTCGCGGCGGACGTGGATGATGCGCGCGATCGACGACGCGCTGGGCACCCCGCGCGAGCCCAAGGGCGCGGCGATCGTCTACGCGGGGACGCGGAAGTCGACCGAGGAGGTCGCGGGGCTGGTCGCGGCGCGCGGGTACCGCGTCGCGGCCTATCACGCGGGGCTCGAGCCCGAGCAGCGCAGCGTGGTCAGCGAAGCGTTCGCGAAGCGCCAGCTCGACGTGGTCGTGGCGACGAACGCGTTCGGCATGGGCATCGATCGCCCGGACATCCGGTGCGTCGTGCACGTCGCGCCGCCGGGATCGATCGAGGCGTACTACCAGGAGGTCGGTCGCGCGGGGCGCGATGGACAGCCGGCGTGGGGCCTCTTGCTCAGCGGATCGAACGACATCGGGCTGCGACGTCGGCTGATCGAGCACGGTCGCGACGGGCAGCAGGTCGATCCTGCGGAGCGCGATCGTCAGTGGAGCCTGTTCCGCGAGCTGCTGCGTTACGTCGAGGCGGGCAGCTGCCGGCACGACTTCATCCTGCGGTACTTCGGGGACGAGCAGGAGCTCCTCGGCGGCTGCGGTCACTGCGACGTGTGCGAGCGCCTCGAGCGCGAAGGCGAGGGCGAGCGGAAGATCAGCGAGGAGGACGCGCTGGTCGTGCGCAAGGCTCTGGCGGGCGTCGCGCGGGCGCAGCGTCGCGCGGGGATGCTCGCGGTCGCCGACATGCTGCACGGCGTGAGCGACGAGCGTCAGAAGAAGATGGGCTTCACCGAGCTCAGCACGTTCGGGATCCTGAAGGACCACTCGCGCGAGTGGTTGATCTCGCTGCTGCGTCGGATGGTCACCGCGGGGCTCGTGGAGATCACGGCGAGCGAGTTCCCGATGCCGTACCTGAGCGCGCTCGGCGCGAAGGTGATGCGCGCGCAGGAGCCGGTGCGGGTGCTGCTGCCGCCCGTCGAGGTGAAGACGCCGAAGGGACGCGGCGGCACGCGCGTGGAGCGCGACGGCAGCGCGCGCACCACCGCAGCGGTCGCGGGGCTGAGCTCGAAGACGGCCGCGGCGTTCGAGCGGCTGCGCGCGGTGCGCCTCGAACTCGCGAAGGAGCAGCACGTCCCGGCGTACGTCGTCTGCCACGATCGCGTGCTCGTCGAGATCGCGGAGCGACGGCCCACCACGATCGACGAGATGGCGCAGGTGCGCGGCATGGGCCCGGCGCGCATCGCGGCGTACGGGGACAGGTTTCTCGCCGCGCTCGAAGGAGACTAGGCGGTGCCGGCGCGGCGCCGGCTGCGCCAGAGCATCAGCGTCGTGAGACCGATCGCGATGAACGTCAGCTGCGGCACGCGCGCCAGCAGCGCGAGCGACACCGCGGCCGCGGGGGTGGTGCCCAGCGCCTCGGCGGACATGCGGAACACCAGCTCGGCCGTCCCGACCTGACCCGGCACGAACACGCCGAGCGCGGCTGCGACGAGGTTCACGCCCTGCACCGCGAGCGCACCGAGCACGCTCACGTCGAGGCCCACCGCGTGCGCGAGCACCGCGTACTGCACCATCTGGATCGCCCGGCCCATGAACATCATCGTGACCGGGCCGAGCGCGACCACCGGCACGTCGCGCGACGCTTCGTGGAAGAGGCGCGCACGCTCGCCGAGCTTGGGCCATCGGCGCGCGAGGATGCGCTCGATCTCGGGGTGCGTCGCCGCGACGCGCATTCCGACGCCCGCCGCCATGAGCACGACGAAGTGCGCGAAGATCGCCCACGCGAGCCCGGTATCGCCCGACGTCGCGAGCGCGCCCGGGATGCAGAAGACCGAGAACGCCGCCGAGCTGATGAGCACGTTCGCCTGGTTCGTGGTGCCCATCGCGATCGCGACCTGGGGCGGGATCCACGCCGAGAGCAGCGTCGCCTTCGCCGCTTCGCTCGCGCTGCGTCCGGCGGGCACCACGCCCATCACGCCCTGCGCGGCGAGCTGTACGAAGTAGAGCCGCGAGAACGGGATGACGCGCCCCCGCTCGCCGAGCACCAGGCGCGTGGCGTAGGCATCCGTCGCGATGCGCAGCGCCTCGAGCAGGAGCGCGAGCGGCAGCCACGCCGCGGCGTGCGGCAGGATCTCGACGATCCGCTCCGCGCCCGCGTCGTACACGGTCCACGCGAGGAGGCCGAAGCCCACGAGCGCGACGGCGACGCGGATCAACGTTCCCGCGAGCGACGAGCGTCTCGGCGGCGCCTCCATCGGACCGAGCAGGGTGGGGCCCCGGCCCCGCGCTGTCGAGCGCGCGTCGTCGATTGCTCGCCTCGGGGCCCGCGAGGACAATGTTCGTCGCATGAGCGGCGACGACGACGAGCCCGACTGGTCCGGCGAAGATCCGATCACCGGTCGTCGCGTCCAGCCGGTGCACGCGATCGAGCGCGTCGCCGAGAAGACCGGGCGCGACCCCGCGCTGCTGCGGCGCTGGGTCGACGCGATCGAGCGCAAGGGGCAGGCGATCCTCTACGGCCCACCGGGCTCGGGGAAGAGCTACCTCGCGCGCGAGCTCGCGCGGCATCTCGTGGGCGGTGGCGACGGCTTCACGCGACAGCTCGTGCTGCACGCCAGCACGACCTACGAGGACTTCGTGCAGGGCTATCGCCCGCTCACGCGCTCCGACGGGACCGTGCAGTGGCCGCTCGTGCGCGGTCGGTTCCTGCAGTTCGCGGAGAAGGCCTACGAGCGGCGCGGTCGCTGCGTGCTGGTGCTCGACGAGATGCATCGCGCCGACGTCGGGCGCGTGCTCGGCGAGCTGGTGCACCTGCTCGAGTACCGCGGCGAGCCCATGCCGCTCGCGGCGGGCGACTCGCCCTTCGTGTTGCCCTCGAACGTGCGGATCATCGGGACGATGTCGTCGACCGACGCCGCGCGCTCGGGCGGTGATCTCGTGCTGCGGCGACGCTTCGCGTACCTGCGCGTCACGCCGGATCTCGAGGTGCTGCGGCGCTTCCACGCGCGCACCGGGTTCGACGTCGACGGACTGCTCGGCGTGCTGCACCGCATCGAGCAGCTGGTGCGCGATCCCGATCGCTCGCTCGGCGTGTCGTTCTTCCTCCGCGAGCGTCTCGGCGAAGAGATCGAGGACGTGTGGCGCTTCGAGGTCGAGCCGATGCTCGAGGCGCTCCTCGCGGATCGTCCCGCGGAAGCGGCGCGGCTTCGCTGGGACGTGGTGCGCTGGAAGATCCTCCGCGACTAGCGCGCGGCGCACTCGACGTTCGCGACGAACGTGCTCGCGGGCGAGCCGCGCCACATCAGCGTCTCGCGGGTCTCGCCCACCGCGAGCGGCAGCGACTGCGGCGTGGGGTTCACGTTCGTCGAGACCCGGCAGGTCATCGGCTGCGCGCATCCGTTCCGCACGCTGACGAAGTGATCCCAGCCGAACGCCTGCATGCGCGCTTCCGCGCGCACCGCGATGCACTCGGGGCGCGAGCCCTGCACTTCCACGCTCGACGCCTGCGCGAGCGCGAAGCCCGCGGTGGACGCGATCAGGAGCGCGAGGACGAACGAAACGCGGCGCACGAGGTGGATTCTGGTCCCCGCGCCCCGCGATCGCGAATTCGCTGAAAGCCGACGGCGGAGAGGAACGGAGAATTCTCTCTCTTCGCTCGCCGATTTCCGCGCTGCGGCTCAGCGCTTGCCGAGCTTCTTCTTCAGCAGATCGCCGAGGGTGCCCATGCCGGCTCCGCCGCCCTTGGCGCGGAACGAGTCGAAGTCCGCGCGCTCCGCGTCCTCGACCGCGGCCTTGATGCTGATGCGGGTGCGGTTGTCGCTCGCCTCGATCACCTTCGCGGTGACCTCGCGCCCGACCGGGAACTCCTTGCGGAGATCCGCGCCCAGGCGCGTGCCGGTCTCGGCGTTCGGGATCACCGCGCGTCCCGCGCGTCCCTTGGTGCCCGCGAGCTGGCAGACGACGCCGTAGTTCTCGACCTTCTCGACGATCGCCTTCACTACCGCGCCGACGATCACGCCTGCGCCGCCACGATCCTCGGCGCCCACCGCCGCGCCCTCGCTCGCCGGCGCGAGCGCGATGCGCTTGCGCGCGACGTCGACCGAGAGCACGCGCACCAGGAGCGCCTGCCCGATCTGCACGGCCTCTTCGGGACGACGCACGCGCGCGCCGAGCTCCGACACGTGCAGCAGGCCCTCGACGCCCGACGCGATGCGCACGAACGCGCCGAACTCCGCGAGCCGGCTCACCTGGCCCGCGACGACCTTGCCCACCGGCGCGACCGCCTCGATCGCGCTCCACGGATCCGCCGCGAGCGCCTTGAGCGAGAGCGTGATCTCGACCTTCTCGCCCTTGTCGGTGGTCTTCTTCTCGACGTTCTTGACCTGCACCTCGACGACGTCGCCGAGCTGCACGACGTCCTCGGGCTTCACGCGATCGTGCGAGAGCTCGCGCATCGGGATGAGCCCCTCGATGCCGCCGAGATCGACGAACGCACCGAACTCGCGCAGCTGCGAGACGCGACCCTTCACGGTGCTGCCGATCGCCAGCGTCGCGAGCACGCGCTCGCGCGCGTCCTTCGCCTCGCGCTCGAGGAGCTGACGGCGCGAGAGCACCACGTCGCGCTCGTCGAGCTTCGTGATCACGAACGAGAGCGAGCGGCCGATGAACGTCGACGGGTCCTGCACGTACTGGTTGTCGAGCTGCGAGAACGGGCAGAAGCCGCGGATGCCGCCGAGATCGACCTCGGCGCCACCCTTGTTCACGCCGGTGACCTTGCCCTCGACCGGCGCGCCCTGCTCGAACGCGGCGCGGAAGCGATCGGTGCTCGCGACGTCGCGCCCGAAGCGCTTGCCGAGCTTGATCTGTCCGCCGTCGAGCCCGACGACCCACGCCTTCACGCGATCGCCGACCTTCACGGTCACGTCGCCGCGCGCGTCCTTCAGCTCGATCGTGTCGAAGTAGCCCTGCTGCTTGTCGTCGAGATCGACGAACACCGAGTCGGGCCCGACGTGACCGACCACGCCCTCGACCTCTTCACCCACCGACAGGCGCCGCTGCTTCGCGATCGGCACGTCTCCACGTGCGAAGAGGTCCGCGAAGCTCTCGCCCTTCCGTCCACCGCTGCTGCTCATATGAGGGCGCGCACCGTAGCACGCGCCCTCCGAGCCGCCCTCGATCTGCGGAAATGCAGCGATATCCAGGAGATCACGCGAGCTCTTCGAGCGCGGCCGCCTCCGCCGCGGCGCGCTCTCGTGCTGCGTCGAGCTCGCGCGTGTCGCCGCCGTCGATCGCCTCGCCGCTCGCCCATCGCGCACGCAGGGCGCGCATGAGCCGCGCGATCCCGGCGACGTGCGCGCCCAGCGCGCGGTCGATCGCGACGAGATCCGCGACGCCCGCCTCGGCGCGGGCCTCGCCGAGGCGATGCACGGTGCGCAGCGCGCGATCGATGCGGCGGCGCTCGTCGCGCGCGAGCGGGAACGCGGGCTCGGTCGCGCGTCGCTGCAGCGCGGCGGCACGCAGGAGACGCCATCGAGCGGGCCCACGGCTGCGCCGCGCGAGCGAGATCAGCGCCGACACCCGCGCGTCCTCCGCGTGCAGCGCGAAGGGCAGCGACACGAGCAACATCGACGTCGTGATCGCGACGACGCGCACCCACGCGTCGCCGTCTCCGAAGCGCGCGAGCACCCACGTCGCGCTCGCACCGCCGATCGCCGCGACCGCGAGGTGCGTGATCACCGCCGCGACGTCACGCCCGCGCAGGGCGCGCACGGCGTAGATCAGCACCGCGAGCACCGCGCCCGCCGCGATCGGCGCGATCGGTCGGAGCCACGCCCACGCGAGCGCGGCGAGCGCGCCGAGCCCCACCGCGAGCGGCGTCGGCGCGCCCGAGATCATCGGCGCGAGCGCGGCGCCGAAGAGCGCGAGGCCCAGCGCCGCGGGGCCCGCGGGCATCGCGCGCAGCGTCTCCGCGACGAGCAGCGTGAGCCCGAGCACGCCGATCGACACCAGCGCTCGCGCCAGCATCAGAAGGCCTCCGCGGACGCGCGGCGCGCGGCGCCACGGCTCAGCGAGTACGAGCGTCCGGCGCCCGAGCGCGCCTCGGTCTGCTCGAAGCTCGAGCGATCGCGGCGGAGCGCGTCGATGCGCGCGGCGTACGCGGGGGAGGGCGCGGCCGTGTTCGCGCGCTGCAGCTCCTGCAGGTGCGCGTCGGTCATGCGCAGCGCCTCGTCGCGACGGCCCTCTTGCCACGCGCTGATCGCGGCCACCTGCTGGGCGTCGATCGCGGTGGCGAGCGCATCGGCGTGCAGCTCGACGTCGCGCGATGCGTCGACCTCGCTCGCGCTCGCCACCGCGCGCACCGAGGCCGTGCCGCCGTCGATCGCGCGCGCGGTCCCGTCCTCGACGGTCACGTAGCGCACGCGCACCGCGGTGCTCGCGAGCGAGCCCACCGCGCCCATCGGCGCTGCGAGCTCGAGCACGACCTTGCGTCGCTCTCCCGCGAAGAGCGTCCCGAGCGGCAGTCGCACGCGCGTGCCCTCGATCGACGCGACCGCGCCGTGCGCGTGGCGCAGCATCGCGCCCGCCGGGAGGTCGATCTCGGCGACCACGTCGTCGGCGACGGTGCTCGACGCCTGGTCGAGCTCCTGGCGCAGGAAGGGATCGAGCTGCGCGCCGTCGCTGAGGAACGCGTAGTTGCCGCGGCCCGAGTCCGCGACCGTGCTGAGGAAGCGCTCGTCGTAGTCGACGCCGATGCCGAGCGACGAAGTGGTGACGCGCTCCGAGGCGCGCGACGCGATGCGCGTCGCGATCGAGGGCAGCGCCTCGCCCGAGCCGTCCTGTCCGTCCGAGACGAGCACGAGGCGGCGCACGTGATCGCCGGGCGCGGTCGCGAGCGCGCGCGCACCGAGATCGAGGCCCGCGGGGATGTTCGTGCCGCCGTCGGCGGTGACCGCGCGGACGCGCGCGGGGAGGGTCTCGCGCAGCTCGCGCACGCTGGCGAGCGGCTGCAGCACCTGCGCCTCGTGGTCGTACACGATCACCGCCAGGCGATCGTCGTCGTGCATGCGCGCGAGCAGCGAGACGATGGACTCGCGCGCTTGCACGATCTTGTCGCCGCTCATCGAGCCCGAGTGATCGAGCACGACCGCGAGCGATACGGGAGCGCGCCGCGCGACGCCGCCCTCCTCGCCGGTGAGCCGGAGCTCGGCGTAGAGCGAGCGCGCTCCGTCGGCGAGCGCAGCGCCCTCGGTGAACGCGAAGAACCCGTCGACGCGCGGGCCGCGGAGCGCGGCGCGCGGCGAGCCGCTCGCGGGCGTGGGCTGCGCGCTCGGCGCGACGACGGCGGGCACCGCGCTCGCGGGCCCCGGCGTGGTGGACAGGACGATGCCGCCGGTGGCGAGCGCGACCGCGGCCGCGGCGAGCCCCCACGCACGGCGACGACGCTTCGGGATCTGCAGGTTCATCTCGGTGCCTCCTCGTTCGAGCGAGGCTCCGAGCAGCGGGCGCGCCAGCGTCGCGAGGGCGAGAATTCCGCGAAGATCGCCGCGATCGCCGGACCCGAGTCGATGAATCGTAGATCGATGGATCTACGATTCGTAGACCCTCACTCGAGCGGCTCGCAGCTCTGGGGCGAGGTCGCGACGACCTGCTCGGCGAGCGACTCGAGCGTCGCCGCGGGCCCGAAGTCGCAGCCCGGCGCGCGATAGGCGCCCGCGACCTCGTCCCACACGACGCGCACCGGACGCCCGTCGATCGCCAGGCGCGCGTCCTGTCGCTCGCCCTCCCAGCGCACCTCGTGCTCGCCGATCACGCGCGTGCGCGCGCCGCCGCACGCGGCCAGCACCGAGGCCACCCCGATCGCGATCACCGTCACGCGCCGCATGCCCGCTCGGGTACCGCGGTCGCGCGTCGAACGCCAGCTTTTTAGCCCCAGAGCGCGCTCGACGGAGGGACCAGCGTTCCGGCCTCGAAGCGCGCGCCACCGTCGCGATCACGCGCGAGCAGGATCGATCCATCGAGATCGATCCAGTCCGCGCGCGAGACCAACAGGCACGCGGGCGCGATCGCGAGCGACGTGCACACCATGCAACCGAGCGCGACCCGCAGGCCCGCGGCGCGCGCGGCGTCGATCGTCGCGATCGCGCCGGTGAGCCCGCCTGCCTTGTCGAGCTTCACGTTCACCGCGTCGTAGCGATCGGCGAGCGACGCGATGGTGCTCGCGTCGTGTGCGGACTCGTCGGCGCAGATCGGGATCGGCCGCGCGCGACCGCGCAGCGCGTGATCCTGTGCGGCAGGGAGCGGCTGCTCGAGCAGCGCGACGTCGAGCGCGGCGAGCCGAGGTGCGAGCGCGTCGTAGGTCGCCGTGTCCCAGCCCTCGTTCGCGTCGACCCAGAGCGTCGCGCGCGGCGCGGCATCACGCACCGCGCGGACGCGATCGAGATCGACTCCGTCGCCCGCGAGCTTGAGCTTGAGGAGCGGGCGATCGAGCGCGCGCGCCGCGCTCGCCATGCGCTCGGGCGTGTCGATCGAGATCGTCGTCGCGGTCACGAACGGCGCCGGCACGTCGAGGCCCGCGAGCTCCGCGACGCTGCGGCCCGTGCGCTTCGCCTCGAGATCCCAGAGCGCGCAGTCGATCGCGCTGCGCGCGGCACCGCGCACCGTGAGCGATGCTCGGTCGAGCACGCGCTCCGACTCGATCGCGGCGATCACGCTCGCCGTGGTCTCGCCGTAGCGCGCATAGGGCACGCACTCGCCGCGACCGACGTTCGGGCCGTCGGCGATCTCGACGACGACCACCTCGGCCTCGGTCTTCGCACCGCGCGCGATGGTGAACGTGCCCGCGATCGGCCAGCGCTCGGCGCGGACCGCGAGCTTCATGCGCGCTTGCCGCGCCGCGCCTCGATCGCGCGCGCCGCGATGCCGCCGAGCACGATCGACACGACCGGCATGAACGCGCGGCCGATCGCGAACCATGCGGGCAGGCCGCGCGCCTCGTCGCTGCTGACCATCCCGAAGAACCCGATGATCCCGCCGAGCACCGCGGCGTGCGCGATCGGCGCCCAGCCCGCGAGGCGCGCAGTGATCAGGCCCGCGATGATCCCGTTCGGCAGCATGCCCGCGAGCCACATCGCGAGGCCTCGCTCGGTCGGCTGCGCGCCCTCGGTCGACGGGATGTCGCCCGGCATCATCGACGCGAGCACGCCGAGGAAGAGCTGACCGAGCACGAACAAGGTGATCCACCCCGCGACGACCGCGAGCACGCTGCGGATCGGCGTGCCCTTGGGCTCGCCGCCCGCGGGGACCGTCGTGGTCGAGCGCTCGGTGCTCATCGACGGATACGCAGGCCTTCGAGCACGAGATCGATGAGCGTGCTCGCGACCTGCGGGGGCGGCGCGTCGAGGCGACCGTGGAGGAAGCCGAGCGCGAGCTGCTCGGTCGCGCCGACCACCGCGAGCGCGGAGATGCGCGGGTCGGACACGCGCAGGAGCTCCTTCTGCACCGCGATCTCGGTGAGCTTCACCGCGCTCTTCTCGATATCGAGCGCGAGCGCGCGGATCGGTGCGCGGGCGCCGTGACCAGGCGCGCGGTTCTCCTGCAGGTAGAGCCGCACCACGTCGAGGTAGCCGACCGCGACGGGGATCAGGTCGCGCGCGAGCCCCTGGTACGCCTGGAACAGCGAGTCGCGATCGTTCGCGGCGCTCAATGCGTCCTCGCAGCGCTGCATCGCGGCGCGCACGAGCGTCGACACCGGCTCGAAGATCGCGTCGACGAGCTCGGTCTTGTCCTCGAAGTAGCGGTAGAAGCTGCCCTTCGCGACGTCGGCCTCGCGCGCGATGTCGTCGATCGTGACGGCCTCGACGCCCTTCTCGAGGAAGAGCGCGAGCGCGGCATGCGCGATCGCTTGCGTGCGCTGCTTGCGGTTGACGTCGCGCTTGCCGCCCGGCGGGCCGGGCCGCTCTTTCGGCGCGCGCTTCACGGCCACCGCGGCGACGCCCTCTTCCTGCGGCGATCCCGACGCCCGAATCGCACGCGCCGAAGTCCGACTGGACACGGCGCCTGGGATGTCACATAAAAGGATGACTGTCCGGTCATCGTTTTCTGGGACGAGGCCGAGCGAGGGAGGTGCGTGGTGATCGGGATTCCTCTCGGGCTGCTCTACGCGAACGCGAGCGAGTGGGTGATCCACAAGTACGTCCTTCACGAGCGCGGCCGGAAGAAGGGCGGCTTCTGGCAATTCCACTGGGTCGAGCACCACCGGAACGTGCGCCTGCACGGGCACTACGATCCCGAGTACCAGCGCTCGGTGTTCGGCTGGCACGCGCAGGGCAAAGAAGCGCTGATGCTCACGCTCGGCGCGGCCGCGCATCTGCCGCTCTTCCCGATCGCGCCGTTCTTCACCGCGACGGTGGTGTTCAGCGCGATCGACTACTACCGGAAGCACAAGCGCTCGCACATGGACCCGGAGTGGGCGCGCGAGCACCTGCCCTGGCACTACGACCATCACATGGGGCCCGATCAGGACAAGAACTGGTGCGTGACGCATCCGTGGTTCGACATCCTGATGGGCACGCGCGTGCCGTACGTCGGCACGCAGCGCGAGCTCGAGGATCGCGCGCGCATGCAGAAGGCGATGGAGCGTCGCAAGCAGCGCGCGGCCGAGAAGGCGCAGCAGGCGGAGCCGAGCGAGAGCGCGCCGATCGAGGCTGAGCCCGCAAGCGCGTGACACGCGGGGCGCGCGCTGGTAGACGCGCGTCTCGTGCGCAGGCTCGCTCTCGGATCGATCGCGGCGATCGCGATCGCAGCATGCGGTGGTGAGGAGCGCCAAGGCGCGCCGCCACCGCCGCGAGAGGCGACGACGTCGCCCGCGCCGCGGCACGATCCGCGCTTCGTCGCGTCGTGCCGTGCGAGCGAGCCGACGCGGTTCGCGAGCGGTCTGCCGCGGGTGCGCGGCGTCGCGATCGCGGTGGGCGACACGTCGCAGACGATCGTGGTCGACGGGGACGCGGGCGCGATCTCGGCGATCGCGTCGCGTGTGGTCGAGGGCGCGACGCCGCAGCCGATCGCGATGCCGGGCTCGGAGGGGCTCTTCGCGCTCGAAGCGATCGACGGAGAGCGCTTCGTGGTGATCACGCGGGGCGCGTGCCCCGAGGGACACCAGGCGACCCATTGTCTCGCGGCGCGCCTGCTCGGGCCCGATGCGGGCGTGCGATCGGAGCCCGCCATCATCGAGCTGCCCGGCGCGCTGCGCACGGTGCGCGTGGGCGCGAGCGGCGAGACGGTGTGGATCGCGCGGACCACGGCGGGCGCGCAGCCGGCGCTCGATCGCATCGTGGCGGGCGAGGGATCGCTCGAGGTGACGACGCGCGAGCTCGGCGAGGGCATCGACGCCCGCGAGCAAGCGACGGAGATCCTCGGGCTCGCGGTGTCGGGCGGGAGCTGGGCGGTGCTGTGGCGGCACGGCGCGGCGGAGGACGCGACGAGCGGTGTCGTGCTCTCGACGCAGCTCGACGAGCACGACGTGGAGGCGCTGCACGAGGCGCTCGTGCTCGAGTCGTTCCAGTGGTACGCGGGCGCGCTCTCGGTGATCGCGGCGTTCGAGTTCGCGCGGCCGATCTTCGTGCGCATCGGCGCGGACGGAGAGGTCCGCGGCGACGTGCGCGCGGTGCCGCCGGGCGAAGCGCCGCCGCAGCCGTTCGCGACCCGGAGGACCGCGGCGATCGTGGGCAGCGGCGAGCGTCTGGAGCTCGAGGTGCGCGACGGAGCGGGCGATGCGATCGCGCCGCGGGTGGCGATCGAGGGCGCGTTCGTGGCGGACGTCGCGCGGCGCGGGGACTCGTTCGTGGTGGCGTACGTGCGGCGCGACGGCGGGTTGGTGATCGAGACCCGCGACGTGACCTGCGCCGCGGCGCGTTGATCGAGATCCGAGCGATTGCTCGGATTCGCGTCACTCCCCGCCGGGCGGCCGTTCGCCGAGGTTGCAGCCCGCGCCCCAGTTGGGCTCCAGCGGGTAACGCTCGCAGAAGATCTCGACGACTCGCCCCTGCCACGCGATCTCGCCCTCGATCATCGCGGTGTTGCACGCGGTGCCGGCGCGCGTGCGCACCTCGACCAGACCGCCGCCGAGGATCTCGGGGCGGCGCGCGTGGCGCACCTCGTTCGTGATCGTGTCCGAGCTCCGCACGTCCTCGAGGCGCTCTGCTGCGTCGGGCGCGATGTCGCGCTGCACGCCGCGGTAGCCGCCGATCCAGCTGCGTGCGGGCGCGGGCGCGCCGTCGTCGCAGCCCTCGAGCGCAGGACGCCAGAGATCGCGCCCCGCGCTGCGCACCGCGTCGATCTCGGCGCGCGTGCGCGCGTGGATCCAGAGGAACCCACCGAAGAGCGTCGCGAGCAGCACCGCGACCATCGCGCCCTCGGTGTGCACGCCGCCGCGCGTGTCGCGCAGCAGCGATCGCGCGCTCGGGCGTCTTCGCTTGTCGTCAATGGAGCGCATCACGTGCTGCCCAGAGATCGTCGGTGATGTCGGCGCACGCGCCGCCACACTCCGGCAGCACCGTGCTGCGGAGCCACTCTTCGTACTGCGGATCCGTGATCGCGGGATCGGCCGAGCCGCCCGTCGGGAAGCGCCAGCGGCGCAGGCGGGCGCGCCACTCGGTGCGGAACGCTTCTTCCTCGACCGAGTGCTCCGCGAGATCGTCGGCGCGGTTCGCGAGATGCCACGTCGAGTAGTACTCGGCCTGCGCGACGACGACGCTCGCGACCGTGCCCATCTCGCTCGTCGATCCGCGCCCCACGTCGACCCATCGCGTGCTGAAGATGCGCGCGACGTTCACGCCCTGCTCGAGCACGCGCAGGCGCGGGCTGTCGCCGATCGCGATCACGCGCACCTGATAGGGCTCGGTGCCGATCGGTCGGTTCGCGGGCGCGGGGACGTACGCATCGACGCCCTCGACCTCGGGGCAGTACGGCAGGTCGCGACCGATGCGCGCGTTGTCCTCGCCGATGATGCGATACGCCATGTCGAGGCCCATCGCGATCTCCGCGAGGCGATGCGTGTGGAGGTTCGCGAGCGCGCAGAACGCGGCCGTGCCCGAGGGCACCGCGGCCATCGGTCGGCGCACGAAGAAGCCGTGCCGCAGGTCGCGACCGAGGCGCGACCGCAGCACGCTCTCGACCTCTTCGGCCGCGAGCCGCGGGGTCTCGCGCGCGACCGCGTCGGCGGCATCGGTGCCGCGTCGCAGCTCCTCGACGAGCTGCGGCTGCATCGTCGCGCGCGCGCCCGAATAGCGGTCGAGCAGCTGGCGACAGAACCCGTCGGGCGCGGGGTACTCGCTGCGCGGATTGCCCTCGCCGGTGATGATGCCGAAGCGCACGCAGAGATCGGCCGCGCTCTCGGTGAGCGTCGCGCCTGCGAGCACCGCGAGCGAGACCGAGCTCGCCGCGTTCACCGTGGCGATCGCGTTCATGCTCGTCGCGTGACCGACCGCCGCGGAGAACGCGGCCTCGTCGGCCGCCTGCTGCATGCGCTCCTGGTATGCGACGGTCGCGCCCACGCCCGCGAGCGCGTAGAGCGCGCCCACGAGGAACACGGCCATGAAGAGGCCGACCACCATGATCGCGCCGCCCTCGTCGCGCAGGAGCGATGCGCGGCTATGCTGCGCGGCGATGCAGGATCGACGCGTCGCGATCGTCGGCGCTGCGCTGATGACGTCGGCGATGATCGCGATCGCGTGGATCGGGACGCGCGAGCGCGCACCGGTGCGCGACGACGACGTGGGGCTCGGCGCGCTCGGGGCGCAGCTGCTCGACGGTGCGATGCTCGATCCCGAGGGCCCGCGCGCGACGCGCTTCCGGCTCAACGGCGTCGCGGTGAGCGCGCTCGCGGGACGCAGCGCGGGGACGTTCGATCGCGCGCTCGACGTGGCGCGCGCCGCGTGCGCATCGCCGCCGATCGATCCGCTCGCGCTCGCCGAGGCCATGCGCGCGCCCTCAGTCATGGCGTCGGCTCCTTCCGAGACGTCGGGGATCACCAGCGTGATCCAGGACGATCGCGGGTTCGTGGTGTGCCTCGATCGCGCGTCGAGCGGCGCGATGCGCTACGCGTACGCGCGACGCGATCCGAGCGGCGTGCGCTTCGTGATCGTGTGGACGGACGCCGCGGTTCGTTACGCCGATCTCGCACACGCCGACACCCGGGGCGACGACGTGCCCGAGCTCCCGCTGCCGGACGGCGCGCGCCGCCGCTTCAGCTTCGTGCGCGAGGACGGGCGCGATCAGATGGTGATCTACGACGTGCACGAGGATCCCGAGGCGCTCGAGCGATGGGCGCGCGACGCGCTCCCCTCGCGCGGCTGGAGCGCACCCGTCGCGTCGGGCACGGAGCTGGGCGCGCGTATGCTCGTCGCCGATCGCGGCGCGCGGCGCGTGCACCTCGTGCTGCGCGACGACGGAACGCTGGTGGCGATCGCAGGCGCTCACGGGGTCCCCCAGTCGCCCTCGCCGTAGTCCATGTCGCCGACGTGCAAGGTGCCCCAGTCGTCGGCCTCGATCGGGCGGCGACCGCTGGTGCAGATCAGCCGCCGCACGACCGGCACGCGACACGCGAAGCCGTGCGTGATGCGCACGCGCACCTCGGGCGGGACGGTGTCGGCGCTCGGGCGGTGCACGCGCACGTCGATCGTCGTCGCCGCGCGCACCGCGTCGGCGCGCATCGCGAGATCGGGCGTGCCCAGCGCGTCGGCGATGCTGTCTCCATCACGCGGCTCGATCGAGGCGATCACCGTCATCGCCGCGAGCTCGATCGCCGCGCGTCGCGAGAGCGTGCGCCGGCGCGGCGGCGAGGACGCATCGTCGCGTCGCGCGAGCTGCTCCGCGAGCTCGTCGGCGGTCGCGCTGCGTCCGTCGATCACGAGCCGCGGCTCGCCCTCGTAGTAACGAGGGTCGTCGTCGAGCACGACCATCGCGGAGCGCACGGCGCGGTGCGCTGCGTGCTGAACGACCAGGTTTCCCGCGTAGAGCAGGCCGATCTGCACGAGCCCGAGGAAGAGCGTGAGGATCGGAACGAACGCGAGCAGGAACTCGACGTACGCCGCGCCCTCTTCGCTGCCCCACCGCCGCATCACGGCACCGGCGACGTGACCGCCTCGCGGATCGAGGCGTGATAGAGGACGAGCGGGATCGCGACCGTCGCGATCGCGAACGCGGTCACGAGCGAGACGAGCACGAGCACTGCGAGGTACTCGAGCTGGTACGCGCCGCGCTCGTCCCGATGCAGCGTGGGCTCGCCCGGCGCTCGACGCGTCTTGCTCCGGCGCATCGTCATCGCAGCCTCTCGATCCCGCCGCCGCCACGACGACCGCGACGGCGACGCGAGGGCTCGGCCGACGCGACCGACTCTTCGCGCGGGGCCTCGAACGGGCGAGACCAGTAGAAGACTTCGTCCTCCGCGCCGATCGTGAAGCGCTGCTCGGGGCTCGGCGGCGCGAGCTCGGGGTGCGCCGACGTGTCGATGCGCACCACGAAGCGCTGCCCCGGAGGCTGCTGCAGCGCGACGTGCGCGAGCCCTGCGACGTCGGTGCGCGCGACCACGTGGCCGTCGACCTGCACGTCGAGATCGGGGCGTCCCGCGTCGACCACCACGACCACGTCGCGAACGCGTCGATCGCAGCGCACCTCGAATTCGAGCGGCGGGGTGGACGCCCGTCCTTCCGCGTCGCGTCGCGACCACGCGCGCAGCCGTCCACGCAGGTGCTCGGGGCGCGCGCGCAGATCCTCGGGACAGCGCGCGACCAGCTCGAGCGTCGCGCCCTCGGGCCGCTCCGCGTCGAGGCGCAGCGTGCCGTCCTCGCCGGTCTCGCCGATCATCACGCCGCTCTCGGTGATCGCGACGCCGGAGATCGGCGCCCCGTCGCGCGACGCGCGCACCACGACGCGATGCGATCCGTGCTGCGCGGCATCGCAGCCGATCAGCGCGAGCAGCGCGACGATGCCGATCACGCGCCTCATCGCTGCGCCCTCTCCGCGAGGATGCGCGCGGCGATCGCGTACGCGCGCTGGTGCGGCGCGCGCGCCGCGAGGGTCGCGTAGATCTCGCTCGCCTCCGCGAGACGTCCGCTCGCGAGGTGCTCGGCGGCCTGGCGCTCCAGCGTGTCGAGGCGCGTCGTCGGATCGACCTCGGCTGCGCGCGGCACCACGGCATCGGGCGTCGCCGTCGCGTCGCCCGCCTCGACGACCACGCGCAGCGGACCGCCCGTCGCGACCGCGCCCGAGGTGACGAAGTGCGCGACGATCACGCCGACGCCGAGCGCCATCGCCGCGCCGACCACGATGCGCCCGACGATCTCGAGCGCGCTGGGGCGCGTGCGCGCCGCAGGGAAGCGCAGCGTCGACACGCTCGGGCCGCCCTCTTCGATCGGCGTGGTGATCACGGTCTCGGGGAGCCCGAACGTGCGCGTCGGCACGTTGGCGAGCGGCGCGGGCTCCTCCTCGACCTCCGCGATCACCGTCGGAGGCAGCGTGAGCGCAGGCGGCTCTTCGGGGACCGGCTTCGCAGGTGACGACGCGGGCGGCGGCTCGGCGACCGTCGTCTCGTCGTGGAACTCGACGTCCTCGGAGTCGGCGAGCGGATCCGTCGTCGGCTCTTTCACGTCAGAACCCGGCATCGAGCCCCCGGATCACGAAGGGCGCCATCAGCACCACGAGGATGCTGCACATGACGAGCACGAGCGGCAGCATCATCAGCACCGCGGCGCGCGACGCGGCCTCCTCACCCTGCACGCTGCGACGCATGCGCAGCGTCGCGGCCTGCTGCTTGAGCGTGTCGGCGAGCGGCGTGCCCTTCTCCTCGGCCTGCTGGATCGCGCCCACGAAATTGCGCACCGGCTCGATCGGCACGCGCGCCGCGAGCTCGTCGAGCGCGCGACGCCGGGTGACACCGAGCGACATCTGCCGCGTCACGTACGCGAGCTCCTCGGTGAGCGCCTCCTGCTGCTTGCTCCCGGTCGCGATCACCTGCGCGATCGCCGCGACGAAATCGAGCCCCGCGCTCATCGCGAGCGCGATCAGATCGACCGCGCCGGGCAGCGAGCGATCGATCTCGCGCTGACGTCGCGCCGCCGTCGCGCTCACGTGCTGGAACGGCAGGTACACGCCGAGCGCGGCCGCGAACGGCACGATCGTCCCCGGCAGATCGGTGATGCGCACCATCACCGCGGCGCCCGTCGTCGCGAGCACCACGCCGAGGATCGCCAGCGCGAGCAGCTCGTCCACGTCGTAGCCGCTCCAGTCGCCGGCCTCGCGCAGCGACTTCTCGAGCCGCACCCGCGGCCCCGCGAAGGGCAGGTGCCGCGTCCACCGCGCGAGCCAGCGCACGACGGGATCCATCGTCGCGAGGAACCCACCGCGCGCGAGCAGCTCGCGCCGCCGCAGACCGCGCATGCCGAGCAGCACCGGACCGCGCACCGGCTCGGTCGCGAGCCCCCCCGCGACGAGCCCGAGCCCGCCGGCGAGCAGCAAGATCGCAGCGAACGCGCTGAGACCGATCATCGCTACAGGCTCACGTCCAGGATGCGGCGCGCGAGCACGACCGCGGCCAGCCACAGACCCGCCGCGACCAACGTCGCGAGCAGTCCGACCGTCGTCGACGAGAGCGGCTCGAGCCACGCCGAGTCGATGCGATGGATCGCGAAGAGCACGACGAACGGGATCGCGAGCATCACGTACGCCTGCATGCGGCTCTCCGACGTCTTCGCGTCGAGCACGCCCTGCAGGCGCGTCATCTCGCGCAGGCCCGCCGAGGTCTCCTCGAGGATCGCCGGGAGATCACCGCCGGTCTGACGTCCCACCAGCAGCGCGGCGAGCGCGCTCGTCACCAGCGGGCTCGCGATGCGATCCGAGAAGTCGAGCAGCGCGCGATCGAGCGGCAGGCCGAGGCGCGTCTGCTTGAGCAGCGTGTCGACCTCCTCCGCGATCGGGCCCCGCACCACGTCGGTCGTGACCGCGAGCGCTTCGCCCAGCGAGGGCGTCGATCGCAGCGCGTTCGCGAGCGAGCCCAGCCACGTCTCGAGCTGCCCCTCGATCGTCGCGATGCGCTGCGCGCGACGACGCGCGAGCATCACCCGCGCGAGCACCACGCCGCAGATCGCGATCGCGAGCCAGAGCGCGTCCTGCACCGCCGCGCCGATCGCGCCCGCGACCATCGCGAGCACCTGCAGCGCGAGATACGCGTCGCCGCCGATCCGTGCGCGCACGAATCGCAGTTCCGCGTCGTCCTTCGCCGCGCGCTCGTTCCACGCGCGGCGCAGCGGGCTGTCGCCGCCGGCGATCGTGCCGCCCACGAAGAGCGCGAGCCCGATGCTCGACGCGATCACACCGATCCACAGCCAGAGCGCGGACACGCCGCCTTCCGCCACCGTCGTCATCACCGCCGCCGTCTCTACCGTCGCTCCGCGCGCGCCAGATCGTCGCTCGATCGCGAGGGCAGACCCTGGACGATCGTGATGTCGTCGGGGTTGCGCAGCACCAGCATCAGCTCGCCGCGCGCGGCCGCCACGGCGAGCGTCTGGCTCTGCTCGAGCGTCATGCTCAGCGTCACCTGACCCGCGCGCGTGGTGCCCTGACGATCGCGCCGCAGATCCGCGCCGATGTCCGCGCCCGTCGCGAGGACGAGCGCGTTCTGCAGGATCGTCGACGCGACGTCGTGGTTGCCCTCGCGCGTCGTGAGCACGACGTCGACGCGATCGCCGGGCCTCAAGAGCCCGCCGAACGTCGATGTCGCGTCCGCCTCGATGCTCACCGCGCGCTGTCCGTCGCGCACCAGGCTCGAGAGATCGCGATGCTCCTCCGACGTCACGAGATCGGACCACAGGAGCGTCTCGCCCGCGCGCAGCGCGCTGGACACGCGCACGCCGACGACACGCGGCACGTCGGCGCCGCGCACGTGGCGCTGCTCGACGTAGCGCTCGGGCATGTCCTGCGTCGCGAGCGCGTCCTCGCGCAGCGGAGTCCCGAGCGGCACGTCGCGCGTCACGACCGCGACCTGCACGTACGCGCCGCCCGTCACGTGCTGCTCGTACTGCTGCATGTAGACGAAGAGGCACCCGGCCCCGAGCGCCATGCACACCACGCCCGCGACCACCGCTCTGCTGCGCTGCGCAGCAGGCTCGTTGCGGGCGTTCGACTCGACTCGTCCCGACACGATCCCAGTGACCTCCTCGAGCGGTGCAGCGTACTCACGTCACGCGCATCACGCGCGTGAGAACGTTGGTGCGCGATCTCTTCAGAGAGACATGCACTCACCACAGCTCGACCAGCCCGACGCGGTGCACGCGCACCGCTCGTACTGATTCGCGCCGCACGCGCGGAAGCCCATCATTCCCGCGCACACGTCGTTGTCGAGGAGCTCGTCGGTGCAGGTCGGGGCGCCGGGCTCGCACGTCGTCGTACCACCCCCACACCACGGCAGCGTTCCGCTCATCGAGCCCAGCGATCCCTCGGCGAGCGTGATCGGATCCCACTGGTGCCCGTGCGACCAGTCGAAGCCCGCGCCGAACGCGTTCGCCGCGAGCTCGAGCTCGACGCCGAGCTGCGCCTCGCACGACCACGGCAGCTCCACGTTCCACGCGCAGCCCGCGGTCTCCGACGTGAACTCGACGCCGAGCGTGCCGGTGAGATCGACCGTGCCCGTCGCGCCGAGATCGACGTCGGCCGGGCCCACCGAGAAGTCCCATCCGACCTGCAGGCGCAGCTGGAGGCCCGCGGTGATGCTGCCGCTCGCCGAGAGCGATCCCGCGCGCGACGTCGTCACCTCGGCGAAGGGCTCGAACTCGAACGTCGGTCCGTCGACGTGATTCTCGCCGTCCTTCACGCCGAACTCCGCGTGCGCGCTCGCCTCCGCGCCCGCCTCGGCGGTGATCTCGCCCGCGTCCGCCGCCGCGCTGAACGAGCCGTTCAGGATCGGCACCGCGCTCAGCGTGACCGGCACCGGGCCGACCGCGAACGCCGCGAGCTTCACCTCGGGCGCGGTCCCGCCCCCGAGCAGCGCCGCGAAGTCCGCGTCGCAGGTGAGCTGCGCACCGCCGGTGCCCGACAGGCGCATGCCTGCGCGCAGCGAGCCGTCGACCACGAAGTACGCATCGGGCTCGAACGAGACCGAGCCGATGCTCGGCGGCCAGACGCTCGGCCCATCGATGTCGATGCCGTGATCGAACTCGAGGCTCGCGGTCAGATCGGTCTCGAGGAAGGGCCCGGCGAAGAGCGTCCCGCCGTACTCGGCGGTGCACCCCGCGGTGTCGGTGCCGAAGCTGCGCCCGCCCGTGATCTCGCAGGGCGTCGTGTCCATGCAGCCGCCGCCGAGCGACTCGGTCGCGACGCCCGGCTCCGCGACCGTCGGCTGATCGACGCGGTGCGGGCGGTAGTGGAAGAGGAAGTGGAGCTGCCGGTAGTACTCGGGCAGCGCGGCCTGGCGCGTCATCGCGACGACGCGCCCATCGGGCTGCACCTCGAGCGAGGTGATGCGACGGAGATAGCCGTCGGTCGTGTTGCCCGCGACGACGTGATCGACGCGCAGCGGCGACGCTCCGTCGAACTCGAACACCAGCCGATCCTCGAGCACCTCGACGGACTCGAACGCGTCGAGCGACTCGACGTCGAGCGCGTCGGCCGTCTCCTCGAGCTCGAGGATCTCGATCCACGATCCGCTCGCCGGTGGGCCGACCTCGTTGCTGCAGCCGAAGAGCGACAGCGCGATCGCCGCCACCATCACTCGTCCGAGATTGTTCTCCTGGCGCATACAATCCTCCAGCTCGTCCATCATTCCGCAGGCAGCTCGGGAGCAGCGTCCACGCACCACGTGTCGTCGGCGTTGCGGGCGACGCACGTGTACGTCTCTTCGTCGCAGAGATCGCTCGCGCACTCCGCGTCGATCTCGCAGGCGGCGCCGGCCGCGAGGTAGGGCCGGCAAACCCCGGGCGAATCGATGTCCGCCCCGGGCGCGCAGTAGAGCCCACGTGCGCACTCGGCGCCCAGGTCGCACTCGCCGCCTTCCGTGACGTAGCGGCGGCAGTCGGCGCGCGGCGGCGTGGTCTCGTCGCCGAAGTCGGTGACGTAGCAGTAGAGGCCCTCGCCGCACGCGAGGAGGCTCGAGTAATCGTTCTCCTGGGGAGAACAATCGGCGCCCTCCTCGAGCGAGCCGCGGAACGCGGCGTCGGCGAGGATCGCGCCTGCGTCGTCGAGCACCGGGCACGACTCGGGCGCGGCGGTCAGCGTCGCGAGCACCGCGTCGGCGGCCTCGGCGTCGAACGTGATCGCGCCCGATGTCGCGGCCTGCCCGCTGCGGAACGACGTGCAGATGCAGGTCGTGCGCTGCACGCAGAGCTGCATCGACTCGTAGCGGAAGTCGGGATCGGTGCAGCACGCGAGGTGCGCCGCGCAGAACGCGTCGGCGTAGGCCGGGCAGAACGTGTCGTCCGCGGCGGGCGTGCACGTCTCTTCGACGTAGGGCACGTCGTCGGGCTCACCGGCATCGGGATCGGCGCTCGCGGCCTTGCAGCCGAGCACGAACGACATGCCGATCAGCGCGCCGAGCGCGAGCATCGCACCCGCGACGCCCGCGCTCGTTCGATCGAGCGAAGACGTGATCTCGCTCAAGGACGCCACCCGCGAGGAGGACCGAACGAGCGGCGCGCCTCGACGTGCCAGGGCTCGCGCGAGTAGGGCGTGTGCAGCGAGACGCCGAGCCCGCGCGCGATGCGGATGAGGCGCGGCACGTCGTTGGTGTCGACGGCCTGGTACCACGTGCCGACGCGGCGGACGTTGCGCACGAGGTGGCGCGAGGGGCCCCACGGCGGGAAGGCCGGGGCGCCGCGCCCGCTCTGGTAGAGGTTCCACAGCGAGGCCTGCTGCGCATACGTGCGCAGGCCGGTGCGCGAGCCGTAGAGCGAGCCGCTCCAGCCGCGACGGCGCGCGGTGCGCAGGAGCCAGAGCCACGAGCGACCGACGCGCCCGAGGTCGAAGCGATAGCGGCGGAAGTTGACGAGCGACTCGCTCGCGACGCCGACGGTTCCGTCCTCGAGGAGCTCGCTGCCGTCGGGATCGACGTCGAGCTCGCTCTCGAGATCCGACGCGAGCTCTTCCGCGTCGAGCGTGTCGACCGCGAGCTCGGTGGGCAGCGCGTCGACGTCCACGCCGCGCACGCGCCAGAAGCGCGCGCTCGCGTCGTCGGTCACGTCGAGATCGGCGACCCACACGCCGTGCTCCTCGTCCGACGCCTCCTCGGAGATCACGCCCTCGCGCCACTCCGACCACGTCGTTCCGTCGAGGCTCGTCGCGATCTCGATCTGCATCGGCGCAGGCGCGCGATACAGGTACGAGAGGCGCACGAACTCGACCTCCGCGTCGTGCGCCGGCGAGCCCTGGAGCTCGCTCTCGATCTCGTCGGCGTCGAGCCACGAGGACACGGCGTCGTGGCCGTGATCGTCGCTCGCTTCGATCGCATCTGCGGTCTCGGCAGCACACCCGCTGCCGACCAGCGCGAGCGCGAGAAGGCATGTCCTCCCTCGCATCCGTTCCACCCCTTCCGGAGGCCGAGCCCGTCGCGCTCGGTCCGGCGGCGTGTGTTCGCAACCCACGTGCCTCCGCCGTCAGGACCGGCCAGCGTGGCCGCGCAGGACGGCGCGCTCGCTCGAGATCGCAGTGATCGCGCCGATGCGGCACGAAGGTCGCGTACGCGCGCAGGAACGTGTCCAGGTTCTGATCGGACCTGGCGCGCTGCGGACTGCGCGATGGGAGCGACCGACCTCGGCGCTGGAGTCGAGCGGGACCGGCGAACGTGTGCGCGCGTATCGGGCGGGGAATCAATTCACCGCAGAGGACCGCAGAGAGCCGCAGAGAAGGAATTTCGATCCTCTGCGGTCCTCTGTGGTTGATCTTCGCCGATCGATCAGCGCTCGTTGAGGCGCGGCAGGAGCTCGACGAAATTGCAGGGTCGGTATCGGCTGTCGAGCTGCAGCTTGAGGATCTCGTCCCAGCCGTCGCGGCACGCGCCGGTCGAGCCCGGCAGCGCGAAGATCAGCGTCGCGTTCGCGACCGCCGCGAGCGCGCGCGACTGGATCGCGGCGAGCCCGATCGACTTGTGGCTGATGAACCGGAAGTGCTCGCCGAACCCCGGGATCTCCTTCTCCGCGACCGCGAACACCGCCTCGGGCGTCACGTCGCGCCCGGTGATCCCGGTGCCGCCGGTGATGAGCACCACGTCGATCCCCGGGTTCGCGATCCACGCGCGCAGCTGCGCCTCGATGAGCTCGCGATCGTCCTTGAGGATCAGCTTCGCGACGACGAGGTGCCCCGCGTCGCGCGCGCGCTCGGCGAGCAGACGCCCCGAGTGGTCGGTCTCGTCGGTGCGCGAGTCGCTCACGGTGAGCACCGCGACGCACACCGGAACGAACGCGACGTTCTCGTCGATGCCGGGGCCCTTCACGCGTCGGCCCTTCCCTTGTTGGGCTTGCCCTTCTTGCGCGCCTTCGCGCGCGCGGCCGCAGCGTCGGGCTTCTCTTCCTTCGCCGCGCTCTCGGGCAGCTGCTGTCCGCTCTTCTCCGCGTCGAGCCGCTCGTCGTACTCCTCGGCGAGGCGCGCGCTCTCGTCGATCTTCGCCTTCTCCTCCGCGCTGAGCGGCGTGAGGATGTTGAAGCGCTTGGTGCCGAAGATCAGATACGCGCACACCAGGACGATCGGCAGCGAGAGCAGGTGGCCCATGTTGAGGAACCAGCCGTCGTCGACGCCCTGCGACTCCTTCGCGAACTCCGCGATGAAGCGCAGCGAGAAGTGGATCATCAGGAAGAGATAGAAGGTCGCGCCCGGGCGCAGCTTCCGCGCGAAGCGCGGCTGGAACCACAGCGTCGCGAACGCGAGCTCGGCGAAGTAGAGCACCGCCTCGTAGAGCACGACCGGATGGCGCGGCTCGAGGTAGCCGCGCGCGACGAACTCACCCGCCGCGTTGCGGCCCCAGTCGGTGAACTGCACGGCCCACGGACCCTCGGTGACGCGACCGACGAGCTCGTGGTTGAAGAAGTTCCCGAGGCGAACCCAGGGGAACACCCAGATCGCGACCATCATCACCGCGTCGGCGTAGCGATGGAACGCGATGCCGAGCTGCTTGCCGTTGCGGTGCCAGAAGATCCACAGCGCGAGCACGCACCCGAGGCCGCCGCCGTGGCTCGCGAGGCCCGAGCCGAGCGCCCAGAAGCGACCGAGGTGCACGTCGAGGGGCCAGAGGCTGTTCACCTCGATCGAGAGGTCGAAGAGCCCATCCCACTCGTAGAAGATCAGGTGGATGTAGTGCGCGCCGAGCAGCATCCCGATCGGCACCCACAGCGTGAGCCGCTCGGCGTGGTGCTTGGGCAGCCCCCAGAGCTTGAAGTAGTGCGGCGCCTTCCACGCACAGAGCAGGAGGCCCGTCGCGAACAGGAGGCCGTACCAGCGGAGCTCGATCGCGCCGATGCGCGCGATGATCGGGTTCATGTCCCAGTGCACTCGGCTACCTCGAAGGACGGAAAGAGATGCGCTCGCCGCATACCGCATCCACGCGCCCGATGCGAGCCGGCCAGGGTATCCTCGCGGGCCGGATGCGTGGGGTGTGGGGCCGGGTGCTGCTGTCGTGCGCGGCGGCGATGATCGTGAGCGCGTGCTCGTGCAGCGACGGCCCCGCGCCGCCGCCGTTCGAGGCGCCGCCGCAGGACACGACGCCGCTCGCGCTCGAGCGCTACCACGTGCAGTGGGACGCCGACGCGCGCACCCAGGCGCTGAGCGAGGGGCGCGCGGTGATCGAGCGGCTCGAGTGCACGCGCTGCCACGTCGTCGACGAGGTCGCGGCCGCGGGTCGCAGCGAGCACTGCGTGAGCTGCCACGTGTTCCTCGACGGACTGCCGCGCGACGATCGCCGCTACCAGACGATCGCGTCGCGCTACGGCGAAGACACGATCCAGCGCTACCAGCGCAACATCGAGCACTACCTCGCGGTGCCCGATCTCACCGGCATCGCGCGCCGACTGCGTCCCGAGTTCATCCGCGACTACGTCGCCGCGCCCTTCGACGTGCGACCGACGATGCACGAGACGATGGTGCGCATCGACGCGAGCGACGGAGACGTCCGCGCGATCACGCGCTACTTCGCGGCCGTCGCCGAGGTGCACGATCCCTACGGCGAGACGAGCGCACCGACCGAGCCCGAGCTCGCGCGCGACGAGCAGCGCATCGCGCGCGGACGTCAGCTCTTCCAGGAGCGCGGCTGCAACGCCTGTCACTACGTCGGCAACATCCGATTGGGCCGCACGGAGGAGCAGATCCGCGGCGCCGGCATTCCCGCGCGCATCGCGCCCAACCTGCGCTTCGTGCGCGATCGCATGCACGCCGACGTCGTCGTCGACTGGATCGTCGATCCCCAGCGCATCGCGCCCGGCACGCTGATGCCGAACCTGCGCGTGCGCCGCGAGGACGCCGAGCTCATCCGCGACTTCTTGTGGTTCGCCGATCCGGAGCTCGAGCCCACGCCGCCCAAGGCCGACTTCGTGCTGCCGCCCGCGGTGCAGCGCCCGGTCTCGTGGGAAGAGGTGAAGGAGCGCGTGCTCGGCCGCGTGTGCGTGCACTGTCACATGAACGATCACGAGCGCGATCGCGGGCCGGGCAACGCGGGCGGCTGGGGCTGGCCCAGCGAGCGCGTGCACTTCCGCACCTACGAGGCGCTCGTGAGCGGCATGCCGGGCATCGAGGATCGGCAGTGGTCGTACCTCGAGACGTGGGAAGAGGCGACGATGCCGCTCCTGCTCGAGGTGATGCTGCGACGTCGCGACGAAGAGCGTCGTGATCACGTGCTTCCGTTCCACGATCACGAGCGACCCGAGTACGCCGATCACGAGCCCGGCATGCCGATGGGCCTGCCCTCGATCCCCGACGACGAGATCGCGCTGGTGCGCGCGTGGATCGAGCAGGGCTGCCCCGGTCCGACCGAGGTCACCGGCATGCCCGGCATCACCGACGGCTTCCTGGTGCCCGACGGACCGATCGCGGTGAACCACGGCTGCGGCGTGCGCGCGCCCGTCGATCCGCGGCCCGAGTGGGCGTCGCAGCCGCCGCCCGAGTGGGCGCGCGAAGAGCGGTGAGCCGCGTCGCTCGATTCGTCGCCGCGTGGCTCGATCTGCCGGAAGGGCAGGGCGGGCGCGCGGTGCGCATGCTCGCGCTGATCTTCCTGCTCTCGTCGGCGCTCTCGCTGATGAAGGCGGCGCAGAGCGGGATCTTCCTGGTCGCGTACCCGCGCTCGATGATCCCGTGGGCGTTCGCGGCGTCGTCGGTGCTGCTCGCGTCGCTCTCGTCGCTCACCGTCGCGTACGCGCAGCGGCTCGGCACCGCGCGGCTCGGGACGATCTCGCTCGCGTGGTCGGCGCTCGCGATGGTCGTGCTGCGCGTCCTTTTGTTGGTCGACCAACCAAGTATCCCGTTCGTGCTCTACGTCGTGATCGAGGCGGCGTCGGGCGTGCTGGTGATCCAGGTGTGGGCGGTCGCGAGCGCGGCGACCGATGCGCGCAGCGCGCGGCGCTTGTTGCCGGTCGCGGGGATCGGCGCGGCGCTCGCGTGGACCATCGCGGGCCTCGCGGTGCACCCGATCGTCGAGGTGATCGCGAGCGAGGGCTTGTTGCTCGTGTCGCCGGTGCTGCTCGGCGCTGCGTGGTGGGTCGCGCGGAGGATGGCGCGCCTCGATCTCGACGAGCGCGATCGACGCGGCAGCAAGGCGAGCGCGCCGCTGGGCGAGGCGTTCCGCTTCGTCGCGAAGGTGCCGCTGCTCCGCATGATGGCGGTGCTCTCGATCCTCGCGCTGGTCGTGGAAGAGGTGATGGACTTCCACGTGATGGCGACCGCACGCGAGACGCTCGGCGACGCCGAGGCGATCAGCGCGTTCTTCGGGCGCTACTACGCGATCACCAGCGCGATCGGGATCCTTCTCCTCGCGGGGCCTGCGGCCCGGGTGCTCGGCGCGCTCGGCGCGACGCGCGCGCTGATCGCGACCCCGCTGGTCACCGCGATCGCGGCGGTGTTCGCGATGGTGGTGCCGGGGCTCACCTCCGCGGTGCTGCTGCGCGGCACCGGGCGGGTGCTGAAGCAAGCGCTCTGGTCGAACGCGCAGGAGCAGATGCAGACGCCGCTCTCGCACGCGCGTCGTGCCCAGGCGCGCGCGGCGACGCGCGGTGTGCTCGCGCCGGCCGGCTACGCGGTGTGCGCGCTGGGGCTCGCGGCGATCCCCGAGCACGTCGACGAGCGATGGCTCGCGGCGCTGGTGCTGGTGCTCTCGGCGATCACGGTCGTGGTGATCGCGACGAGCGCGCGGAAGACGTACCTGCGCGCGCTGGAGCGCGCGGTCGACGAGCGACGGTTGTTCCTCGGGGTCGGTCGTGCGCCGCGGCTGGCGCCGCTGGAGCGCGACGTGATCGAGCTGCTCGAGCGCGAGATCCGCGGCAGCGACGCAGCGCGCGCGATGCTCGCGGCGGAGATGCTCGGGCTCTCGGGCGACGCGGTGCAGATCGATCGCATCGCGCTCGGGCTGGTGCACGAAGACGCGCGGGTGCGCGGGGCGAGCGCCGAAGCGCTCTCGCGCATCCCCGACCCGGCGGGCGCGCGGCACCTCTCGCGCGCGCTGGGGCGCGAGACCGACGTCGAGGTGCGGCGCGCGATCGTGAGCGCGATGCGCCCTTCGATCGCACAGCTCGTGACCGCGCGCGCCGATCGCATCATCCAGGACGCGCTCGCGCGCGCCGATCGCGACGCCGATCCCCAGGTCGCGTCGATCGCACGCGCGCTGCACCTGCGATGCACGCACGACGGTGAGGCGCTCGGCGCGTCGCTGCTGCCCGCGCTGCGAGGCGACGACCCCGGTGCGCGCGCGACCGCGCTCGACGAGCTCACCGTCGAGGCCGCGCACGCGAAGGGCATGCAGGAGGTGCTGCGCGCGCTGCTCGCGCACGACGCACCGGACGTGCGCATCCACGCGGCGGAGCGTGTGATCGCGCTCGGCCTGCTCACGCTGCTGCCCGACGTCGTCGTGCTCCTGAAGGACGCGGCGACCGGCCCCGCGGTCGCGCGCGTGCTGGTCGAGGTGGGCGAGGTCGCGTTCGGCGATCACGCGCGTCCTGCGGGCGCGAGCACGCTCGCGTCGCTCACCGAGATCGCGCGCCGCATCGCCCGCTCGCCGGGCGCTGCGTCGTCGGATGCGCTGCTCAAACGACTGCTCGAGCATCGCGACCCCGCGATCCGTCATCACGCGACGTTCGCGCTGGCCGATGCGATCCGCGCCGGACGTCGCGCACCGCTCGAGCCCGCGGTCGCGCTGCCGCTCGTCGATCGCGAGGTGCGTCGCGCGTTCTTGCTCGCGTCGATCCTCGCCGGCGTCGCGCGCGACGACGGAGTGCCGGACTGGGAGTTCGAGCCGCACGTTCGCTTCCTCGCGCGCGAGGTCGAGCTGCGCATCGAGGCATCGCGCGCCGAGGTGCTCGAGCTCTTGCTCCTGCGTGGTGCGAGCCCGCGGCTCGTGTCGGCGATCGAGGCGTCACGCCGTGCACCGTCGCGCGAGCGCGACGCGCAGGTCGCGGAGCTGCTCGAGATGGCGCTCGACCCCGCGATCGCGCGCAAGGTGGTGCCGATCTTCGAGCGGCTCACCCTGCGCGAGCGCATCGACGCGGCGCGCAGGCTCGGGCTCGTCGATCAAGAGGCGATCGAGGACCCGCTGGACGCGATCGTGCTGCTCGACGATGCTCACCTCCGTCGCTGCGCGCTGCTGACCTACGGTGCGCGCTTCGAGCAGCGCTTCCCCGACCTCGTCGAGATCGATCGCCCGATGATCCCGCGCATCGAACGCATCCGATTCCTGCGCAGCGTGCCGCTCTTCGAGGGCCTCTCGGGCGAGGACCTGCTCAGCGTCGCGGACGTGCTCGAGCAGGTCGAGCATCGCGCCGGCGCCACGGTGTTCCACGAGGGCGATCCCGGCGAGGACCTCTATCTCGTGGTGCGCGGCACGATCGCGATCGAGCAGGGTGGGGTGCGCATCGCCGAGCTCGGGGAGCGCGAGTTCTTCGGCGATCTCGCGGTGCTCGATCACCAACCGCGCAGCGGTGACGCGATCTGCGTGAGCGACGCGCAGCTGCTGCGGCTGCGGGGCGCGGATCTCCGCGAGCTCATGGTCACGCGTCCGCCGATCGTGCAGGGCATCGTCCGCGTGCTGGTGCGGAGGCTGCGCGATGCGGGCGTTCGCCGCGCGTCGCATGCGTGAGTGGGTCGCCGCGCTGATCGTGCTCGTCGCGATCAGCGCGAGCGCGCAGCAGCGCGCGGAGGTGCGGCTCCTGAACGGCGCGAACACTCCGCTCGATCCGACGCGCGACGTGCTGATGCCCTCGCTCCACATCCCGAACGACACGACGCTGCCGCGCGTCTGGTCGTTCGACGGAACCAGCGATGCGCGTGACGTGCGCATCGAGCTCGTCGGGCTCGACGCGGACGAGGCGACGATCGAGAGCGTCGACGCGCTGGGCATCACGCGCCACGCGCAGGAGCACGTCGCGCTGCATCGCGAAGGCGACGTTCGTCGCTCCGCGTTCCTGCGGCTCGTGACCACCGATCTCGACGCCGAAGCGCCCGACGTGACCGATCGCGTGCTGCAGGTCGCGCTCGGCGACCTCGTGCGCGTCACCGCAGCGGGCGCGACCTACGAGATCCGCGTCGCGTCGCCGCGTCGTGCGCGCCTCCGGATGCGCATCGTGCGCAACGAGGCCGGAGGGCGCCCCGCGATCGGCGGCGACGAAGCGCGCGCCGCGGCGCTGGCGCGCGAGCAGGTGACGATCGCGAACGAGATCTGGGCGCAGTGCGGGATCGGCTTCGGCGATCCGCTCGAGCTCGACGTCGCGGTCGTGGATCCGCCGACCGTGTCGATGCTGAGCGTCGCCGACGTCGATGGCCTTCCGGCGCGCGGCGGCGGTGTGATCCGGATGCGCGTCGACGGTCGCGCAATCCCGGCGATCACCACGCGCCCGAACGCGCGACCGGTCGAGACCGCGCTCGCGATCGCGACCGCGCTACGCCGCGCGCGCTTCGTCGCGCGCGTGTTCGAGAACGAGCGGACGGAGAATGGCGCCGATCGATCGGCGGACGTCGTGGTGCGCCATCGCGACGGATCGCTCGTCACGATCACACGCGACGGCGACGCGCCGCTCTCCACCGACGCCCGGCAGCGCGTGTCGCTCGCGGAGGTCGATCTCGGCGACGGAGTGCGCGAGTTCGACAACATGGCCGCGCTCACCGGCACGCTGGAAGAGCGCGCGCTGATCCGCGCGATCACCGACGAGGACGAGCGCACCATCGACGTGCTCGTCGTCAGCGAGTTCACCGGCCGAACGCGCGATGGCGAGGCGTTCGTCTCGGGCGAAGCGGCAGGCGCCCCGGGCTCGATCGCGAACGTCGTCCTCGTCTCGCGCGAAGGGATCGCCCGAGCGCGCACCGCGTTCACCCTCGCGCACGAGCTCGGCCACGTGCTCCTCGACCACCCGCTGCACCCCGATCACCTCGGCCCCGATCAGCCGTGGCGCCTGATGGACTCCGACGCCGCCGACTCGACGATCCTCGGCCCGCGAAGGCTCACCGAGACCGAGTGCGCGCGAGCCCGCCGCTTCGCTCACCTCGAGTGACATCGCTCTTGAAGCCAGGCGATACGGTGCAGCTCGTCAGCATTCCCACCGGACTGCGAGACGATGAGGAGCTGGCGACGAAGTCGCTCTTCGAGGCGTGCCTCGGTCACACATTCGTCGTGCAGGCCATCCAGCCGATCGAGGGCTCGCGATACCTCGTCGAGCTCTACGTCGGTCACGTCGTCGGCACGAAGGACTTCATGCACTCGATTTGGGTCGAGCCCGAGCACCTCGTGCGCGCGGGCTGACGCGTCACTCGAACGCGGCGATCAGCGCATCGGTCAGCGTCGGTGCGCCCACCAGCTCCAGACCCGCGCGCTCCTCCGGCGTCGTCTGCGTCAGGTTCCCGCGCGGCAGGATCACCTTCGAGAAGCCCATCTTTCGCGCTTCCTGCAAACGGCTCGACGCGCGCGGCACCGCGCGCAGCTCGCCCGCGAGGCCCACCTCGCCGAACACCGCGAGCCCTTCCGAGATCGCGCGATCCCGCAGGCTCGACACCACCGCGATCGCGAGCGCGAGATCCGCCGCGCGCTCGTCGACGCGCGCACCGCCCGCGATCGACGCGAACACGTCCTGATCGAGCACGTGCACGTCCGCTTTGCGATCGAGCACTGCGAGCAGGATCGACAGCCGGCTCCCCTCGATGCCCGTCGACACGCGACGCGGCGGGCCCATGCGCGCGGGCGCGACCAGCGCCTGCACCTCGATGAGCACCGGCCGCGTCCCTTCCGCGCTCGGCAGCACCACCGAGCCCGGCGCGCGCGAAGGACGCTCCGCGAGGAAGAGCGCGCTCGGATCGGGCACCTCGCGCAAGCCCTCGCGCACCATCTCGAACACCGCCATCTCGTGCGCCGGGCCGAAGCGGTTCTTGGTCGCGCGAACCACGCGATACGCGAGGCTGGGATCCCCCTCGAACGTCAGCACCGTGTCGACGAGGTGCTCGAGCACCTTCGGCCCCGCGAGCATCCCTTCCTTCGTCACGTGGCCGATCAGGAAGAGCGCGAGGCCTCGTCGCTTCGCGATCTCCACCAGCCGCGCCGCCACCTCGCGCAGCTGACCGACGCTGCCCGCCGCGCTCTCGAGCGCGCCCGATCGCACCGTCTGGATCGAGTCGACCACGATCGTCGCGGGCTCGAGCTCTCCGATCGCGCGCTCGATGTCCGCGAGCTCCGTGGTCGCCTGCACCATGACGCGATCCATCCCCGGGAGCGCCAGCCGCGACGCGCGCATCGCGACCTGCGCCGCGCTCTCTTCACCGGTCACGTAGAGCGCCTTCGCACCGCCGCGCGCCATGCCCGCGAGCGCCTGCATCAAGAGCGTCGACTTGCCGATGCCGGGATCACCGCCGAGCAGCACGACCCCGCCGAGCACCGCGCCGCCGCCGAGCACACGATCGAGCTCCTCCGAGCCCGTCGAGATCCTGCGTGCTCCGTCGGGTGGGACCTCGCCGATCGGCGTGGGCCTCGCGAGGTGATCCCCCGCGACGTTCGCGGCGCTGCTGCGCGCGCTCTTCGCGGGCGCGCGCTCCTCGACCAGCGTGTTCCACTCACCGCAGGTCGCGCAGCGGCCCATCCAACGTGGGCTGGCGGCACCACACGCGGTGCACGTGAAGACGGTCTTGTCCTTGCTCGATGCCTTGGTCATCGGGCGGCTTTCTCGGGCTCGTCGTGCGCGCGTTGCGATCGCATGCCTCGCTCCGGCGGAAGGCGGCGACTATACTGCTGCTCGTGCGCTCGCGAGCGATGTGGTTCTGGTTCGCGGCAACGGCGCTGACGATCAGCGCCGTCCCGCGTGGTGTCCACGCACAGTCCGCCCGCGATCTCGGATCGCCGGTGGGCGATCCCAGCGCGACGACGGCACCGACGCCATCGACGCCGCCGGCGCAGCCGCCGACGTCGTACGAGAGCGTCGACGTGCCGCCGCCCCCGGGGAGCGCCGAGCCCGGCATCCAGTACCCCGGTCAGCCCGACGCGCGACGCAGACCGCCGCTCACGACCGACGCGGGCGTGCGCATCCCGAGCGGCATCGCGACGCGGCTGCGCGCGCTCGACAGTGACTTCCAGGTCCTCGCAGCGCGCGGCGGAGGAAGCATCGTCGACGGCGTGCTCGGCATCCTCACCGGCGGCCTCACGATCACGATCGGCATCCTGCTGCTCGAGGAGCCCGCGGGCCCGGGCGGTCTGAACATGTCGCCGTACCTCTTCACCTACGGCGGCGCGAGCGCGGTGCGCGGCATCCTCAGCCTGGTCCTGATGACCAACCCGTCGGGCGCGGCGATCACCTACTCGCACATGCCGATGACGACGATGGCCGAGGTGCAGGCGCGCCTCGACTACGGCGAGCGCGAGCTCGCGAGCCTCGCGGATCGTGCGCGCCTCTCGCGCATCATCGACGGCTCGCTCAACGTCGCGGTCGGCCTGGCGATCATCCCGATCTACCTCGGCCCGAACAACTTCGAGATCCGCAACACGTTCGACTGGTTCGTGCTGATCGGCGCGGGCATCTCGGCGATCAGCGGCGTGATCACGCTGCTGAGCAGCACCGAGGCCGAGCGTCGCTGGTCGGCGTACGAAGAGCTGCGCGACCGGCTGCGCGCGCGCGGTGAGGCCGAGGGTCGTCAGGGCGAGGACGCGCCGCGCTCGGAGCTCGAGCTCGAGGTGCCGGCAGGACGCGGTCCTTCGATCGCGCCCATGGCGTCGGGCGGCGCCGGCAGCGGCGTGCTCGGCGTGACCGGCACGTTCTGAGCGACGAACGTCGGGAACACGCACGGAGCCGGGGATGTCCTGGCTCCGTGCGCGCGTTTCTGGTGATCGTCCTGCTCGCGTGGGCCGCGCCGTGCGCCGCGCAGGACCGGCTCGTCGAGATCGGCACGCTCGGCGATGCACGACATCCCGCGCGTCGTGTGGTCGCGTGGGTGCCGCGCGAGCACGGGACCTCGCCGCTGCCGGTGCTCTACGTGCACGACGGGCAGGCGGCGTTCTCGCTGTTCGGGATCGATCGCACGCTGCGCGCGCTGATCGACGAGGGCGTGGTGACGCCGTGGGTCGTCGTCGCGATCGACACCGTCGATCTCGAGCGACGACGTCACGAGCTCGCACAGCACGCCGAGGCGTACGCGGACTTCGTCGCCGACGTGGTCGCGCCCGCGGTCGCGTCGCGGCTGCGCGTGCGCAGCGATCGCGAGGGCACGGCGTCGATCGGCTATTCGTATGGAGGGCTCGCTGCGGTGCGGCTCGCGCTGCATCGCCCCGATCGCTTCGGGCGCGCGATCGCGATGTCGCCGAGCCTGTGGTGGCGCAGCCGCGACGCGCTCGCGCGCATGCGACGCGCGCGCGTCGTCCCGACGAGGATGTGGATCGACATCGGGAGCCTCGAAGGGCGCCGCGGCGAGACGGTGCCGTACATGGTCCGCGACGCGCGCGCGCTGCGTGATCTCGCAGTGTCGCGCGGCATGACGTTCGGTCGCGCGCTCGGCTACGACGAGGCGATCGGCGAAGCGCACGACCTCTTCGCGGCAGGTCGTCGGATGCGCGCTGCGCTCGCGTTCGGGCTCGGCGAGATCGATCTCTCGAGCACGACCCCGAGCGCGCTCGAGGTCGTGCGTTATCCCGGCGCGCGTCGCATCACGTTCGCGGTGCGCGCGCAGTACCCGCGCGGCCTCTCGCTCACCTGGCCCCCGCAGCGCGCCGGTCTGCGGCGCGACGTCGTCGATGCGCGCGCGGCGATCCACGCGCGCATCGGCGACCTCGTGGCGCACGCGCCCTGAGTGATCAGCGCCGGCAGATCAGGATGACGCCGAGCCCTGCGTCGCCGCCGCTGCCGACCACCTCCCACCCTCGCGGGATCCGCACGATCTTGTTTCCGCGGAACTCCATCTCCGCGCGCTCCCACTGACCTTCGGCGTCGATGTCGTGCGTCTCCTGTCGACCGAGCACGCACTCGCGATACCCCGTGCTCTGCGCGCCCGCTGGCTCGCTCCGGAACAACACGGCGCCGAGCGCGACGCCCATCAGCACCAGCACCCCACCCACCATCGCCGATCGAATCTCACGCATCTCGTTCCTCCTCAGCGCGCGCCCCAGCGCCTTCTCAGGATCCACTCCGCGCCGAACAGCGCGACGAGCACCAGGAACGCCCACGGGCTCGCGAACGGGCGCTCCGTGACCACGCCGAGCGAGCGCACGCGCGTCGCGTCGAAGCGCTCGAGGTCGGGCGCCTGCTCGGGGTCCTCGAAGATCTCACCGCCGGTGCGCGCCGCGAGCTCGCGCAGCACGTCGGGCCGCGGACGCGGATCGGCGAGCTCCTGTCCGCCGCTCTCGACGACGAACACTTCTTCGGCGAGGACGTCGGTCGCGCCCCGCTCCACCGCGACCACGCGATATCCGCCCGGCTCGTCGGGCGCGACCAGCTCCACCCGCGCGCGACCTTCGCCGTCGGTGCGCACGTCGGCCGACGCGAGCGGACGATCCGCCTCGCCGAGCACCGTGATCGTCACCTCGCGCGCCCCGAGCGGCACGTAGCGCTCGTCGGCGAGCGACGCGTCGATGCGCATCCGCGCGCTCGGCCCGTAGCTCTCGCGGTCGGTCTCGATGCGCGCCGGCTCGAGCGCGGGATCGCGCGACAGCCACCGCAGCGCGCGATCCCAGAACCGCTCGTACGCCGACGCATCGCCCTGCTGCCCGCCGCTCGTCATGCCCCAGCGCCACGACGTGTCGGTCATCAGCGCCATCACACGACCGCGCCCCGCGCTGCCGCTCACCAGCACCGAGAGCGGCGCGCCGCTGCGATCACGACGCGTCGGGTGCTGCAACAAGCGCTGCCCACCGCTCCGCACGTCGGTCGTCACGTTGAGCCCCTGCAGCGGCGAGAGCGCGGCCCACGCCGCGGCGTTCGCGCGCGCATCGGGCAGCAGCGCGACGAGCGGATGGCGCGACGCGTCCTCGGCGAGCACCGGCTGGAACCGATCGGTCGTGATCGCCTGCGTCTCCGCCGTGCCCCGCGGCAGCACGCCGACCGGGAGCACCTCGGCGATCGGCGTCTCCGCGTATCCCGCCGCCGAGAACGAGAGCGGCCCGCCGATCATCGCGAACGATCCGCCGCGCATCACGTAGTCGCGGATGCGCGGCAGATAGCCCGCCATCTGATACGGCGCGTACTCGAAGTTCTGGAAGAGCACGACGTCGAAGCTGCCGAGGTGCTCGTGGAACAGCTCGTCGGTCGGGAACGGGATCAGCGCGAGCTCTTCGGGCTGCGCCATCGTCATGTCCGACGTGTTGCGCAGGATGAAGAACGAGATGAGGTCCGTCGTGGGATCGCGCGTGAGGAACGCGCGCAGGAAGCGCTCGTCCCAGCTCGGCTGACCTGCGACCAGGAGCACGCGCAGGTTGTCGCGCGCCACGCGCACCAGGAACGCGCGCTCGTTGTTCTGCGGCACCGCGTCGCCGGGCGCGGTGGGGATCACCACGCGATACACGCTGCGTCCCAATCGATCCGGCGTGAACGCGAGATCGACCGTCGCTTCGCCGTCCTCGGGCACCACGACCGCGGTCTCGCGCAGCGTCTCCTCGCCGCGCATCAGCGCGACCGGGATCTCGCCCGCGCTCTCGCCGAGCCGTCGCACCGTCACCCGCACCATCGCGGTCCGTCGCAGGAACCCCACGCGATCGGCGCGCACCTCGGCGATCGCGTCGTCGCGCAGCGATGCGCCGGCGCCGAGCGCGACGGCGTGCACGCGCAGCCCGAGGCGCGTCGCGGTCTCGAGCGCACCGCCCGCGAGATCGGCGCCGTCGGACACCACGAGCACCGCGCCGAGCTCGTCACCGGCCGGACCTTCCGCGGCCGCTTCGATCGCCGCCGCGAGCCGCGTGTCGTCCTCGATCGGCGCGAGCTCCTCCGCGAGCGTCTCGAGCCTCGCCGGGCGCAGCGCCGCGCCGAACGTGTACACGTCGGGCGCCCGCTCGCGCTGCGCCCCCGACCATCGAGCCGCGAGCGCCTCGGCCTCGTCGGCGCGGGTCCGCGCGTCCTCTTCCTCGCCGGTGCGCACGATGCCGCTCCGCGACGCATCGAAGAGCACCGCGAGCCGACCGGGGCGCTGATCGAGCCGCTCGCCCGACCACGTCGGCTGGATCGCGACCAGCAGCGCCGCGAGCGCCGTCGCGACGCGCAGCGCGATCAACGCGCGACGCCGCCGCACGTCGCTCACGCCGAGATGACGCAGGCCGATCACGATCACGGCGACCAGCGCCGCCGCGATCAGCAGCGCGCTGATCACGCCGCCGGGGATCTCGAGCGCGAGTCGTGCGTCGCTCACGGGATCGCGGCTCCGCGCCTCCGCATGATGAACGGCGCGTGCACCTGATCGTCCTTGTAGTCGAGGCAGAGCGAGTACATCGCGAGGTTCACGCCGAGGCGGATCGCGCGCTCGCGCTGCGCTTCACCGCCGGGCGTGACCGAGTGCTCCCAGGTGCCGAGGTTGTCGCGCGCCCACGCGCCGCCGAGATCGTGGCGCGAGTACACGAGCGCGACGCGATCCCCGAGCGTGATCCCCTCGAGGTGATCGGGCCCCGCGACGCGTCCCTCGGGGCGCTGCAGCAGATAGAACGATCGGAAGACCGTGTGCTGCGCGGGAAGACGTGCGAGCGGCGCATCGGGCATCGCGCGCGAGAGCTCGCGACGGATCGACGTGTCGAACCCGTCGTCGTCGGGCGATGCGTCGTCGATCAGCACGAACCCGCCGAAGCCGAGGAAGCGCCGCAGCCCCGCGATCTCGGGCTCCGAGAGCGGCGGGAACGCGGCATCGCCGCTCCAGTAGAGGAACGGCGTCTCGAAGATCGACGGATCGTCGAGGCGCGCGCGCGAGGGCTCGAGCCGGGTGTCGATGCTCGTGCGCTTGCGGACCTCCCACGCGAGGCGTCGCGGCGCGGTCTCGCGCGGCCGCGGGTTGCCGCCCTCGTGATCGACCGAGCGCACGTCGAAGAGCGAGGACTCGCCGAGCGCGCGCGCCGTGGACGGCGTCATCGCGTGCGGCGCGAGCGCTGCCGCGAGCAGCGCGCACGCGAGGGTGATCGCGGTCCGCGCGACACTGCGCCGGTCGTGCTCGGAAGGCTGGGGCAGCGTGCCGCCGCGATCTCGCATCGGGGCTCGGAACGTAGCGCACGCAATCCCTGTGTGCCTGATCGTTTGCGGTGATGTCGTTCGTTGTCGTCGCGGGTCTATGCATCGATCCGCATGGCGGTGGAGGGCGCACTGACGAGCAGCCTCCGAGAGCGGGTGCTCGCTCGCTGGTCCGCTCGCGAAGGGGGGGCGCAGGATCGCGATGCGCAGCGCCTCGCGCTGCTCGAGCGCTGCGTGGGCTCGGCCGACGGCACCTGCGATCTCGAGCCCGCGCCGTGCCACGACGTCGCGTCCGCGCACGAGCTCGCGGGAACCACCGCCGCGCTCGTGCATCTCGGGGCGGTGCTCCGCGATCTCACGCTCTGCGACTCCGCCGCCGGCGTCCGGCTCCAAGCTCTGTCCAGCACCGTCGACCGTGCGATCGACGCGCACGTCGCGGCGCTCGAGCAGGGCGTGGAGCGCGCGTTCGCGATCCCCGAGCTGGCGGTGCGCGAGGAGGCCGGAGCGCCCGACGAGGTCGACTACGTCTGGGACGTCGCGACGGACGCGATCTCCTGGGTCGATCGCCGCCGCTCGCGCAGCGTGCCGATCGCGAAGCAGCTCGGGACCACCCGCGCCTCGTTCCACAGCCACATCCATACCGACGATCGCGATCGCGTCGCGCGGACGCTGCGCGAGTCGATGGCGCGCGCCGACGAGCTCTTCTGGTCGGAGTACCGGCTGCAGCGCCCCGACGGCACGTGGGCCGACGTGCTCGAGCGCGCGGTCCTGGTCCGCTCCGGCGGTCGAGTCGTCCACGCGCTCGGCCACCTGCGCGAGCGCACGATGGTGCGGCGCCTGTTGCGCGAGCTCGAGGAGGCGCACGAGCGGCTCGAGGCCGCGAACTCGGCAGCGCAGATCGGGACGATCCGCATCGATCGCGAGCGCCTCGTCACCGTGCGCGACGCGATGCTCAACCGCATCCTCGGGCTCCCCGCGGAGCCCTCGGTGCACGCCTACGGCGAGACGCTCACGTGGGTGCACCCCGGCGACCGCGATCGACTGGGCGCGGAGATCGATCGCGCGATGATCGACGGCTCGGTCGTCCCGCTCGACTGCAGGGTGCTCCGCAAGGACGGAACGACGCGGTGGGTGCGAGGTCGCGCGCGCGGTCTTCGCACCGAGGACGGAACGCTGCGCTGGCTCACCGGCGCCGTCCTCGACGTGACCGACGAGCACGAGCACGCGGTGGAGCGCCAGCGACTGCTCGAGGACGCGCGCCGCTCCCGCGCCGAGGCCGAGGCGATGAGCCGCGCGAAGGAGGAGTTCCTCGCGCTCGTCTCGCACGAGCTGCGCGGCCCGGTCAACGCGATGCTCGGGTGGCTCTCGCTGATCCGCTCGGGACAGCTCGACGCGGCGCAGCTCGATCGCGCGCTCGCGACGCTCGACCGCAACGCCCACGCGCAGTCGCGGCTGATCGAGGACCTGCTCGACATGTCGCGCGTCCTCGCGGGCAAGCTGCGGCTCGAGCTCGACGTGATCGACGTCGCGTCGCTCGCGTCCGAGGCGATCGCGTCGTGGGAGCCCGCAGCGCTCGCGAAGTCGATCACACTCTCGAACGACGGCTGCGCGTCCGAGCGCGCGCTGGTGCTCGGCGACGCGGGACGGCTCCAGCAGGTGCTCTCGAACCTCCTCGGCAACGCGATCAAGTTCACGCCGCGCGGAGGGTGCGTCTCGATGAAGGTGTCGTGCACCAGCGAGCGGGTGCGCATCGCGGTGCGCGACACCGGCCCGGGCATCCCGGAGAGCGAGCGCGAGCGCATCTTCGAGAGCTTCCGACAGTCGGGCTCGCAGGGAGCCCGCAGGGAGAGCGGCCTCGGGCTCGGCCTCGCGCTCGTGAAGACGCTCGTCGAGCTCCACGGCGGCACCGTGAGGGTCGAGACCCCCGACGACGGCCGCGGCTCGGTGCTCGTGGTGGAGCTCCCGCGCCGCGATCAGCCGTGATCGCCGGGCTTGTCGCGCTCGGAGCGCTGGGGCAGAGTGCCGCCGCGAGTGACCTCCCGACGTCGTCTCGCTCGCTCCGTCCTCCCCTTCGCGCTGGTGATCGCGCTGGCGCTCGTGGGCTGCGGATCGAGCGCGTCGGAGGAGCCGGCACCGCCTCCGCGGCGCGAGGCGTCGCGACCCGCCGAGCCCGGGCGCGCGCCCGCGAGCGAGGTGCCGCTCGTGCGCGGCAGCCGCCCGATCATGAGCACGCTCTACCAGATCACGATCGTCTCGGACGACGAGGCGCGCGCGCACCGCGCGATCGACGCCGCGCTCGACGAGGTGGAGCGGCTCGGCGTCGTGCTCTCGGAGTGGCGCCCCGACAGCGAGGTCTCGCGCATCAACGAGGCCGCGGGTCGCGCGCCGGTGCAGGTCGGCGCGGACACGATGGCGAACGTGCGCGAGTCGCTGCGCATCGCGGAGTGGACCGACGGCGCGTACGACATCACCTGGGCTGCGCTGCGCGACTTCTATCTCTTCCAGCCCGGCGAAGCGCGCGTGCCCGACATGGACGCGGTGCGCGCGCGCCTGCCGCTCGTGAATTGGCGCGACGTGATCGTCGACGAGGCCGCGAGCACGGTGATGCTGCGCCGCGAGGGCCAGGCGATCGGCCTCGGCGGCATCGCGAAGGGCTGGGCGGTCGATCGCGCGGGCGCGGTGCTGCAGGAGCACGGCTTCCGCGACTTCATGATCTTCGGCGGCGGTCAGGTGCTCGTGCACGGCGCGCGTGGTGATCGCGGATGGCGTGTCGGCATCCAGCACCCGCGGCGCAGCGACTACATCGGGTTCGTCGAGGCGACCGACGCATCGATCGCGACCTCGGGCGACTACGAGCACGCGTTCCGCGCGCCCGACGGAACGCACTGGCACCACATCATCGATCTCACGACGGGCCTGCCCGCGCGCGGCACGATGTCGGTCACGATCATCGCGCCCACGGGCCTGCTCGCGGACGGGCTCGACACCGGCTGCTTCGTGATGGGCCCCGAGCGATGCCTCGCGATGCTCGAGCGCCTGCCCGAGCGCGTCGACGCGGTGATCATCGACGCCGATCTGAAGGTGTGGACCACGCCGGGGCTGCGCGAGCGGCTCACGATGCGCGTCGAGCTCGACGCCGAAGGCCGACTGCCGCGTTAGCGCGGTCTTCGCGAAACCGACGGCCGAGCACGCGGGACGAGCACGCAGGACGCGCACGAGCAGGAGCACGTGGGCCTTCGGCGCGCGCAGTCCGCGAAATTCCGAGGCCCAATGGGCGTTTTCCGCACAGGTCGCGGCGCGATTCCTACGCGAAATCCGCAGCTTACGAATTGTCCTCGTTTGGGGTATCGGATCGAGCCTCCACGACCCTCGATCCGAGCCTCGTCGACCCTCGATCCGAGCCTCGTCGACCCTCGACCCGAGCCTCGCCGACCCTCGACCCGAGCCTCACCGACCCTCGACCCGAGCCTCACCGACCCACGCCCCGAGCCTCGGCAACCCTCGTCTGCTGCCTCACCGCCCCCGCGCGAGACCCGTGCTCGTGCTCGTGCGCGTCCCTCGTGCTCGTCCCGCGTGCCGCGTGCGCGTGCTCGGCCGTTCCATCCCGCCCCGAGCGGCCCCATGCTTCCCCGCCATGCTGAGCACCCCGATCGGCCGCCTGCGTCTCGTCGCCCTCGTCGAGGCCGTCTCGTACCTCGTGCTGCTCTTCGTCGCGATGCCGCTCAAGTACGTGTGGGACCTCCCGCTCGCGGTGCGCGTCGCCGGCGCAGTGCACGGCTTCCTCTTCGTCGCGTTCGTCGTCGCGCTCTTCCGCGCCGCGGACGCGCGCTCGTGGGCGTGGCGCCGCAGCGCGCTCGTGTTCGCGACCTCGCTCGTGCCCTTCGCGACGTTCTGGATCGACCGCTCGCTCCGCGAGGAGGACCTCGCGGTCGCGCACGTGCGCAGCTGACGTGCGGGCCCTGCGCCAGCGAGCACTCCAGCTCGACCGTGCGTCCAACATCGGCTCGCCGGCGCAGGGCCCTCCCGTCCGCGTGCGCCGCACGCTCCCGTGCGGGCCCTGCGCCAGCGAGCACTCCAGCTCGACCGTGCGTCTCCTGATTTCCTTCGCCGCGGCCGAGGGCGTATCCTCGTGATCGATGAGCGCCGGCGAAGACGGCGCCGAGGGGTGGGGCGACGACGGGGAGTACGGCCGCACCACGATCGGCACCGACATGTTCGGGACCCAGGAGGTCCCCGACTATCCGGCGGTCGGGCGGATCGGCGGCTTCGAGATCCTCGGCCGCATCGCGCGCGGCGGCATGGCCGAGCTCTATCTCGCGCGGGCGCGCCAGGGCGACGGCTCGGTGCGCCACGTCGTCGTCAAGCGCGTGCTCACCGAGATGCAGCACGACGCCGAGATGGTGCGGATGTTCATCGAAGAGGGACGCATCGCGCGGCGCCTCTTCCACCCCAACGTCTGTCACGTCTACGAGTGCGGCGAGGACCAGGGCCTCACGTACATGGCGCTCGAGTGGGTGCACGGCGTGTCGCTGCGCGACGTCATCCGTCGCTCGCAGCAGCACGGCGGGATCCCGGTGCCGATCGTGGTGCACGTCATCGCGAAGATCGCGGCGGCGCTCGAGTACGTGCACCACGCGCGCGGCATCGACGGAAAGCCGCTCGCGATCATCCACCAGGACGTCTCGCCCCACAACGTGATGCTCAGCTGGAAGGGCGACGTGAAGCTGCTCGACTTCGGCATCGCGAAGACGAGCGCGCAGGCGCAGATCGCGAGCGATCGCCCCCAGGGCAAGTACGAGTACATGTCGCCCGAGCAGCTGCGCGGCGCGCCGATCGACGCGCGCAGCGACATCTTCGCGCTCGGCGTGTGCCTCCACGAGGCGCTCTGCGGTCGCTCGCTGCACGGCCGCGAGAGCCTTCCGATGATCATGAGCGCGGTGGTCGAGGAGCCCGCGCCCTCGGTCCGCTCGGTGCGCCCCGAGCTGCCCGAGGCGCTCGATCGCATCGTCGCGAAGGCGCTCGCGAAGGCGCCCGAGGAGCGATTCCAGAGCGCGGCCGAGATGCAGCGCGCGCTCGAGGCGTGGCTCGATCAGGCGGGCCAGAACGTGAGCGAGACGCGCGTCGCGCTGATCATCGGCGGGCTCTTCGACGCCGAGGACAAGGCGCCGCTGCGTCCCGGCGCCGCGAACATCACGGGCACGCTGCCCGCGATCCTCTCCGGCGAGATCGAGCTGCCGCGCTCGTCGAGCGATCCGCCGCGCGAGCGCAACCGCGAGCCCTCGCTGAGCGACTCCGCGACGCGCACGCTGGTCGACGAGGACCCCGACGACGGCGGCGCGAAGCACGAGCGCAGCGTGTCGCTCGGCGTGATCGGGGTGTCGATCGGGGTCGCCTTGGTGATCCTGATCACGGCGTGGATGTTCCTGGCGGTGCGGTGATCGACTGTCCAACATCGGCTCGGCCGCGGCGGGTCCTTCCGTCCGCTGCGGGCCCTCCACGGCCGAGCACTCCAGCTGGGCTGATCCCGAAGAGCCGCGTCGCGTTGCGCCAGTAGAGATCCTCGAGCACGTCGCGCGGCAGATCGATCCCGTCGATCGTCCAGTCGCCCTGGATCGGCGTGGGGTGCGCGAAGCCGCGATCCGCGGTCTCGAAGTAGCGGAAGTGCGCCTCGTAGAAGACCGGGATGCGCGACGGCGGATCGGCATCGCGCCCCGCGGAGCCGAGCACGAGCGAGCCCCGCGCGCCCATCTGGAAGTCGGTGCCGAAGAGGATGCGATCGCGATGACGCACGAAGAGCGCGCGCATGCGCGCGGGATCGTGACGGCCGATCTCGGGGATGCGCGCGCCGGTCTCGACGAAGAGGTTCGGATGGGTGTCGAGCATGCGCGCGACGGTCTCGGGCTCCTCGGGCGCGTTGCCGAAGTGCGCGCCGAGGAAGCGGGTGCGCGGATGGCGCGCGACGCGTCGCTCGTACTGATCGAACACCTCGCGCCAGCTGGGCCAGTCGCCGTGACCGTCGGGGCGCGCGCCGTGGAAGCTCCACGAGGGATGCGCGGAGAGCTCGTCCCAGCGCTCGTTGTCGCGCGTCGCGGGCTCGAAGAACGCCTGGGGATCGCCGCTGTGGATCAGCACCGGGAGGTCGAGCTCGCCCGCGGTCTCGAACACGACGTCGAGCCGGGGATCGTCGACCGCGAGGAGCGATCCATCGGCGAGCGTGATGCCGAGGCCGAGCGCCTTGAACACCTTGAGCCCGACCGCGCCCGCATCACGACACGCGCGCAATGAGCGACGTGCGTAGTCGTCGAAGTCGCTGCGCTCGACGCGCGAGAGATCGAGGTGGCAGTAGGGGCGCAGCGCGCCGTGGGTGCGGCGCATCGCGTCGGCGGACTCTTCGAGCCCACCGCCGTTCGGGTGCCCGCCCGAGGCGTTCAGCGCGATCACCACGCCGCCGTGCTCGCGGAACGTGCGCAGCGCGCGCTCGGCGAGCTCCGGCGGGACGTGGACGTGCACGTCGATGCGCGGGATGTCGGCGTAGCGATGCGCGCGCGATGGTGCCTCGTCGTCGGGCCACACGCGCCACGCGATCGCGATCGCCATCGCGATCCCTGCGACCACCAGGCCGAGCCGGCTCCCTCGAGGCGTGCCCCGCATGGCGCGAAGATACTCGCCCCGCGCGGGTCGCGCGCCGGTGCGTGCGACCCGCCGTCACTCCGCGATCAGCAGTCCGTCACCGCGCACGAGGTCTGGCACCCGTCACAGAGCACGCAGTCGGCGAAGTCCACGTACACCGAGATGGCTGCGGGGGGCGCCGCGGCGGCGCAACCCTGGGCGCACGCGTCGGTCGTGCAGGCGTTCACGCAGTTCGAGAGCGCTTCGCAGCCGGGCGTCTCCACGCATGCGAGCCCCGCCGCCTCGCACACGGAGGCGACCGCGCACTCGATGCACGCGTCGCAGCTCGCTCCCCCGTCTTCACAGGTCGCAGCGCAGTCCGCCGGGCACGACGCGGGCGTCTCGCCCGCGCCGCAGACGCCGTCGCCGCACGCCGTGCAGTCCGCCGGACAGGTGGCGCTCGACTCCGAAGCGTCGCAGGCGCCGTTGCCGCACGTGCTCGGCGCGCAGTCGGCCGCGCAGGTCTCCGGCGTCTCGCCGCCGTTGCACGCGCCGTCGCCGCACGCGGGCGCGCCGGGACACTCGGTCGCCTCGCACGCGCTCTGGCAGCTCTCGCACAGCACGCACAGCGCGAAGTCGCCGTAGAGCTGCCGACCTTCGAACGGGGCGTCCGCCAAGCACTGCTGCTGGCAGGGCTCGTCGCTGCACCCCGCGAGGCACCGCGAGAGGGCGGCGCACTCGCCGTTCGCGCTGCAGGCGGCCAGCGCGGATGCGCATCGTCCCTCGACCGCGCACTCCTGGCATTGGTCGCAGTCCGCGATCCCCGCGCAGCTCGGGCAGTCCTCGGCGCACGCGTCGACCTCCGACTCGTCGCACGTTCCGTCGCCGCACTCGGGGCCCGATTCGCAGTCGGCGGGGCAGTCCTCGCCGTCGTCGCAGGTGCCGTCACCGCAGGTGCTCGGTGCGCGCGCGTCGGGCTCCCCTCCGCCGTCGATCGGCGGGGTGCCCGCATCGCCGTCCCCGCTGTCGCCTTCGCCGCCTCCGGGCCCGCCGCACCCCGCGGCGATGGCGACACAGAGAGCGAGCCCGAACGATCTGAGCCAGCGGTACGTCACGCACGGACCTCCTCGGTGGACGGATCCGTGTATCCGGGGGCGCGAGGCGCTCGCTATCCGCTTCGAGCGTGCGCGCTATCCAGTCGCGGCGAGACGGTCCCGCGAGTGGCGCGAGGATCGAAGACCGTCGCCGCACGTGCAGTCGGCCGGGCAGGTGCCCGGCGTCTCGCTCCCGCGGCACGTGCCATCGCCGCACGTGCGCTATCGCGCGCGTTATCCATTCGTGCCGCGGTGGCGCAGGCGCGTCTCCGACGGGCTCTCGCCGAAGCGCGCGCGGTACTCGACGCTGAACCGTCCGAGGTGCACGAAGCCGCAGGCGAGCGCCACCTCGGTGACCGATCGTTCCGCCGACTCGAGCAAGCGGCGTCGCGCGAGCTCGAGCCGCCTCTGGCGGTGGAACGCGATCGGCGAGGCGTCGCGGTGCGCGCGGAACGCCGCCGCGATGACGCGTCCGCTCGCGCCGAGCGCGCGCGCGAGCTCGGTGGTCGAGACCGGGCGGTCTGCGTTGGCCGCGAGGTACTCCTCCGCGCGTCGCAGCAGCGCGGGCTCCGACGCTCGACGGGGCTCCGCGAGGAGGTGGCTCCCGCTGTGCGGCAGACCGATCAGGATCGTGTGGACGATCGTGTCCGCGAGCCGCGCCGCGACCGGGGGCGCGGTCAGCACGCTCGAGCCGCCGCGCACGTCGTCGAGGACGTGCCGCAGCAGGCGGACGAGCGAAGCGCCGCCGCCGCGGGTCAGATCGATGCCGACGTCGAAGCGCGGCGCGCCGCGGCCCGACGTGCCGGCGAGGCTCTCGAAGCTCGCGCGGAGCGCGGGGAGCGCGACCGAGATCTGGATGCCGCGATAGCCCGCGCCGAGCGTGAACGCGGCCGGCGCGTCCGGCGAGACGATGGCGCCGCGCAGCCCGGGAACGAGCGGGGCCGTGGTCCCCGACTGCTGCGACTCGCCGCCCTTCCGCACCGGCACGACGAGCCCGAACTGCTGCGTGACGTGGGCGGAGTGCGCGCGGATCTCGGCGCGGTAGCCGCTCATGACGATCCCGATGTCGCCGAGCTGCAGGCGCGACGCGCGGAACTCGAACGGCTCCCGGCCGCGCAGCGGCTCCACGCGCACCGGCGAGTTGAGCGTCGACTGCAGCTGCACTGCTTCGTCGAGCGACCGCGTGTGGATCAGCGGCGCGCCGACGAAGTGGCGCGCGTCGCTCGTGCTGGCTCGGTACGGCATGTCGAGCGGGACGATCGGTCGGAGCGTATTTCGAGGCGCGCGCGCCGCGCAACGTCAGTCTTCCAAGTCGCGCGCGAGATCGTCGGGGCTCGTGAGCGCGAGCCCACACGCGCGGGCCCGGCACACGTAGGCGGTCGGCGCGCCGTCCTTCTGTCCTCGCCCCCCGAGCCGCGATGCGAGCCCCACGTCGCCCGCGCCGGGATCGATGCGCGCGAGCACGCGGTTCGGCGCCCACGCCCGTCGCGCGACGTCGAGCAGCGCCTCGGCCGCGTCGTCGTCCTCGCGCGCGACGATCATCACTTCGGTCGCGCCGCGTGCGTAGCGATCCATCGCGCCGATCAGGTGCCCGAAGCCCATCGGCTGCTCGAGCGCACTGCCGACGTTGGCGCGCAGCACCGACTCCGCGATGCGCTCGTAGCGCCCCTCGCCGAGGTGCGCGCCGAGCCGCAGCAGCGCGTGCGCGATCGACGACGTGCCCGAGGGCACCGCGTGATCGTACGCGTCGCGGGTGTGCGCGATCAGATCGCGCGCGTCCTTCGCCGCGAAGCGGAAGCTCTGCTCGTCCTCGTCCCAGAAGCGCTCGATCGCACGATCCACGAGCGCCCGCGCGAGCTCGAGCGCGTCGCGATCGCCCGATGCCTCGTGCACGTCGATCGCCGCGGCCGCGAGATCCGCGTGGTCCTCGAGGAACGCGTCGATGCGCGCCTCGCCCTCCATCCACACCCGCCGGAGCGACGTGCCGTCCCAGAGCCGCGCGCGCACGCTCGCGAGCGCCCGCTGCGCCATCTCGAGCAGCGTGCGATCCCCGAGCGCGCCCGACGCGTCCGCGAGCGCGCCGATCATCAGCCCGTTCCACGTCGCGATCACCTTCTCGTCGCGGAACGGCTTCGGCCTCTGCTCGCGCGCGGCGAAGAGCTTCGTGCGCGCCGACTCGAGGCGCGCGCGCACGTCGTCGATCGAGATCCCGAGCCGCGTCGCGACCGCATCGAGCGGGCGGTTCGCGTGGAGCACCGTCGCGCCGCTGTGCTCGAAGTTGCCGCCCTCGGCGACGCCCCACGCGAGCTTCGCGACCGCGCTCTCCTCGCGCGTGAGCAGCGCGTCGAGCTCCTCGGGGCGCCACACGAAGAACTTCCCCTCTTCGCCCTCGCTGTCGGCGTCCTGCGTCGCGTAGAACGCGCCCTCCGCGTCGGTCATCTCGCGCGCGGCCCACGACGCGATCGCGCGCACCGTGTCCGCATCGCGCGTGTCGCCCCACGCGCGGAACGCGTCGGCGTAGAGGCGCATCAGCAGCGCGTTGTCGTAGAGCATCTTCTCGAAGTGCGGCACGAGCCATCGCTCGTCGGTCGAGTAGCGATGGAAGCCGCCGCCGAGGTGATCCCAGATCCCGCCCGCGCGCATCGCATCGAGCGCCTTGCGCACGCGCTCGCCCATCGTCGCGTCGCCGGCGTGCGCGGCGCGCAGCATCACGTCGAGCGCCATCGTGTTCGGGAACTTCGGGCGGCTGCCGAAGCCGCCGTGGGTCTCGTCGAAGCGCGTCGAGAGCTTCTTCGCGGCGCGAATCACCACGTCGGCGGGCACGTCGCGCGCTTCGCTGCGCGTCGTCGTCGCGCGCACGATGTCGCTCGTGAGCTCGTCCGCGGTGCGCACGATCTCGTCGCGCCGGTGGTCCCACGCCTCGCGCACCGCGCGCAGCACGGTCGCGAAGCTCGGCATCCCGTAGCGCTCGACCGGCGGGAAGTACGTGCCCGCGTAGAACGGCCTGCGCTCCGGCGTGAGGAACACGGTGAGAGGCCAGCCGCCGCTGCGCCCCATCATCTGCACGACGAGCTGGTAGATCTGATCGAGATCGGGACGCTCCTCGCGGTCGACCTTCACGTTCACGAAGAGCTCGTTCATCAGCGCCGCGGTCGCGGGGTCGTCGAACGACTCGCGCTCCATCACGTGGCACCAGTGGCACGCGCTGTAGCCGATCGAGAGGAGGATCGGCTTGTCCTCGGCGGCGGCGCGGGCGAGGGCCTCGTCCCCCCACGGGTACCACTCGACCGGGTTGTGCGCGTGCTGGCGCAGGTACGGCGAGCGCTCGTTCGCGAGGCGGTTCGACATGGGCGGCACATGGAGCGCCCTCGTCGCCCCGGCAACGCGCGTCCGAGCTGCGGTCGAGACGCTTCGAACGATTGGCCTCGGAGACCATTTCTGCGAGACTGCGCGTCGGTGAGCGAGGGCCGCGACAAGCCGGAGGGAGCCGGCGAGGGAAGCGCGACGCAGAGCAGCGAGGCACCGCGCTGGGCGGCCGACGAGCCCACGGCCATGTGGGACGAGAGCTCGCTGCGCGATCGCGGCTTCGACGACGTCGCGCAGGCACCGTCCCCCACGACGGGCCCGGCCACTGCGCCGGGGGTCGGGGGAGACGACCGAGCGACCGTGCACTCGGTGCCCTCGGCCGCACCGCGCACCGCCGCGCCGCCGCCCGCAGGTGGTCTCAGCTGGCCGATGACGGTGGCGATCGCGACGGTCGTCGCGGTGGTCGTCTACTTCGCCGTCCGCCTGCTGATGCGCTGAATTCGGGACGCGACAGGAGTGCTCGCGAAGCAGCCGGCGGACGGGAGTGCCCGTCTCGGGCACGGACGAGAGCTGGCTGCGCAGCGAGCCGTTGAATTCGGCCGCAGAACGCGATTCTGCGGCGCCCCATCGCCTCCTGGGCGTCCAGGACGCGATTTCGCAGCGCCGAATCGCCTCCAGGACGTCCAGGACGCGATTCTCGCCCGGCGAATCGTCGGAATTACAATCTGACTGCGTGTGGGGGTTCCCCAATCGCCTCCCGGACGCGCTGGAGCCGAGTTGGCGGCGCGAAATCGCGTCCCGGGCGCGCGGCTGCCAATCGCGCTCGCCGCAGCCGGCTCTCGTGATCGTGGACGCGTCTCTCGACCCCGCGCGCAGCTCGGGGGGTCGACAGCGAGGCGCGCAGCCCCCCGGCTCGGCAAGCCCTCACGCCCGAGATCGCAAGCGGGCGGGGCCCCGCGTGCAGCTCGGGGGGTCGACAGGGAGGGCGCGCAGCCCCCGGCTCGGCAAAACCCGCACGCCCGAGATCGCAAGCGGGCTGGGGCCCCGCGCGCAGCTCGGGGGGTCGACAGGGAGGGCGCGCAGCCCCCGGCTCGGCAAGCCCTCACGCCCGAGATCGCAAGCGGGCTGGGGCCCCGCGCGCAGCTCGGGGGGTCGACAGGGGGGGCGCGCAGCCCCCACCGGGGCTAGTTGGTGCTCTGGAACACGACCGGGAAGCTCATCTGGGTCGAGCCGCCCGACGACGGGAAGCGCCAGCGGCGCACGTTCCGCTCGATGCAGTCCGACAGGTTCCCGACGCCCACGCCGCGCGCGGTCGCCTGGGTCACCGTGCCCGAGCCGCCGATCGTGATGTCGACGTCCATGCGGGTCGTCGGCACGTCGCGCATGCCGCGGATCGCGAGCTCCCAGCAGCTCTGCAGGCCGCGCTGCTCGCGCGAGACCACCGCGCGCACCTGCGCCGGCTCGAGGCCCTCGCCGCTGCCGCCACCGCCGCCCGCACTGCGCTCGGTCGTGGTCGGGCGCGGCGCGATCGGCGCGACCCCCGTCGACGTGCCCTCGTCCGCGAACCGCGCGAACGCCGGATCGAGCGCCTTCGTCGGCGCGGTCGTGGGCGCGGGTGCCGCGGGCGCGGTCGTGGTGGTGCCCGCGCTCCCGCCGCGACGGCCGGTGCGCGGCGTCTCGGCCGGCTCCTCGGGCGTCGGCGCGGGCGGCGTCTCGGTCGTGGGCGCCTCCGCGGCGGGCGGCGGGGTCGGGACCTCGACCTCGGCCTCGCGCGGCTGCTGCGGCTGGGTCGCGACCGGCGGGGTCGTCACCGCGACCGTCGGCGCCGTCGTCTCGCCGGGCACCAGCCGAGGCGCGATGATCAGCGCCATCACGACGCCGAAGCCGAGCGCGCCGGCGATGCCCATCCACGCGCCGACCGGCATGCCACGGCGCTCCGGCTCGCGGCGCGCCTCGGCGACCGACGTCGGCGCGCTCTTCACGACGGGTGCCGCGACCGCCGGTGCGATCGGCACCGAGCGCGGTGCGGCGATCGGCGCGCTGGGGAAGGGATCGGGCAGCGCTTCGTCGAGCTCGACCGCCGCGGGCGGCGGGACCGACTTCGCCTTCGCGGGCGCGGGCGCCACCGAGGGCGCCATCAGCTGCGCTTCGTCCGCGAGATCGAGCGAGCTCGCGACGCGCGTCGGCTCGCCGTCGAGATCGTCGAAGCCCTCGTCGTCGAGCGCCGGGGCCGCCGACGCGCCGAGGCGCCCACCGATCGGCACCACGTTCGAGGTGCGCGCGGCCGCCGCGGTCGACGGCGCCGAGCGCGTCGCCGCCGAGCTCGTGCTCGACGCGGTGGCGGGACGAGCCGTGCCGGGGCGCGATGCGGTCGCACCGCCCGGCCTCGCCGAGGGCGCGCCCGGACGCGCGGGGGCCGGCGGCTTCGCGGGCGGCATCGTCGGCGGACGCGCCTCGCTCTTGCGCAGCAGCGCGGCGAGCTCGGGGATGTCCTTCAGCGGGCGCCAGTCGTCGAAGCCCTCGCGCCACGCGAGCGACTCGCCGGTGACCGCGCCGGTGGAGATCTTCCGCGAGATCTCCTCGCGTCGCATGGGGCCGACCGGGACGTCGTTGATCGCGACGTGCCACTGATCGAGCGCCGTCGTGCGCGGGGCCTCGGGCGTGAGCGAGGGCGGGCCCGCCGCGACGCTGCGGCGGAAGTCCGCGCCGAGCGCCGAGCGGGGCGCCGCGGCAGGGCGCGTGGGAGCGGGGCCGACGTGCGATCCACCGCGCTGGGGGCGACGCGCGCCCGCGGTCGGGTTGAGCAGGCCGGACCCACCGCGACTGGTGGCCGCCGGCGCGGGGCGCGCGGCGCCGGGACGGCTCGTGCCCGCGGTCGGCGCGACCGAGGCGCCGGGCTTCGCGTCCGGAGAAGACGTCTCGTCGATCGCCTGATCCGCGCGCAGCACGATGCTGTTGCCGCAGCGACGGCAATCCATCTTCAGCGTGCGACCGGCGACCTTCTCGTCGGCGATCTGATACTTCGCCTTGCAGTTGGGGCAGAGGAACTTCATCCGAAATGCGCTCCACCGTGCGAGAGGGCGGGTCGACGGAAGAAAGAGTGCGAGCGGGTCAACGGGGCCGTTAGAGCAGGCTCATCAGGTGTTCTTTGATCCCGCGCTTGGTCTCCTCGTCGGGGGCGCTGCCGATCGCGCGCTCCCAGATCTCGATCGCGCGGTGCTTGAAGCCTGCTCGTTGGTAGAGGACCGCGAGGTTCTTCAGGGCTGCGAAGTTGCGCGGCGCGAGGTCCACCGCGGTCTCCATCTCGTGGATGGCCTCGAACAGATTGTCGCGCCGACCGTACAGCAATCCGAGGTGGTAGTGGAGGCGGAAGGAAAGCGGGTCGATCCCCACACCTCTGCGCAAGTGTGCGATGGCGTCGTCGATGTTCCCGGCTTTGTATGCCTCGATGCCCGACGTCAGCGCGTCGGACGCTTGTGACGAGAGCTCTTCGTCTTCGTCGCGCTCGCCGGTGTGGCCTTCCAGCGCGCGCTCGATCGCCTGCGTGACGTCGGAGATCTTGAACGGCTTCTCGAGGAACACCTGGACGCCGTACGACTCGCGCAAGTCCTCGGCGAAGCGCCATCCGCGATAGATGGCGCTCAGCATGATGATCGGGATGTGCCCGTACTTCTGGCTGCCCTTGATGCGACGGCAGATGTCGAAGCCGTGGATCTCGGGGAGCATCGCATCGAGCAGGATCAGATCGGGCACGTGCTCGCGCACCATCTGCAGCGCGTCGCTGCCCTTCGCGGCCTCGAGCACCTGATAGCCGCGCTCCTGCAGCACGCGGCGGAGCATGCGGCGGATGTCGTCCTCGTCGTCGACGACGAGCACGCGCTTCACGCGATCGGGGGCGCGCAGCGCGCTCGCGATCTCTTCCTTCGGCAGCGGGCCGACGCGCGAGTCGAACACCGGATCGAGCGTCGGCAGGCGCCGCTCGGTGGGTCGCGTGCCCGGCTGGGTGCCGGGGCGCGTGCCCGCGTTCGTGATGCGCCGCGGCGGAGGCACGCCGGGCGGGGTCGCCTGCGCGTCGAGATCGTCGCTGCCGATCACCGCGCGTGCGCGCGCTCGAAGCGGCGGCGGTGCGGCGCTGCGGATGCCCAGCGACTCGAGGTACTCCGCGGGCGCGTTGGGCCCGACGTAGTGCGGCTCGCCGCGATCGAGCTGCTGGTACGCGGCGTCGATCACCTCCGCGAGATGATCGTGCAGCGCGACGTACGGATGGACGGTGCGCCCGGTGACGAACTCGATCTCGTCGATGACGCGCCGATCGTCGGGGTCGGCCATCGCGAGGAAGATCTCCTCGTCCTTCACGGAGAAGGGCAGGATGAGCGACTGCCGCGCGACGTCGATCGGGACGAGCCGCAGGTTCTGCGTCGGCACGACGACCTGCGAGAGATCGATGCCCGGCACGCCGTGCTGCTCGCTCAGCGCGCGCAGCAGATCGACCTCTTCGAGCTTGCCCGATCGCATCGCGGCCGACGCGAGGCGTGTACCCGGGCTTCGACGTTGCTGATCGAGCAGATCGTCGAGCTCACCGGGCGTCACGAGCTTCTGCTTGAGGAGGATCTTCCCCAGCTGCTTCTTGTCGCCCGGGCCGGCCATTCAGCGAGTCACGGATCCTACGCGAGGTCCGGTCTCGCCGTAAACGAGGAACGCAGCCTTACAGCCCGGATACGATCCGGTATTCGCCGTTCTCGCGCACCAGCTCGAGGCGATTGTCCGCGAGGCGCCGCGCCCAGCGCTCGCCCTCGGCGGTCTGGACCTTGAAGCGACCGGTGTAGGTGAAGTCGACGACCACACGATCGCTGCGGAACGTGACGCGGCGATAGCGCATCTCGTAGCGCACCTCGATCACGTCCTCCGCGAGACGCGCGACGCGCTCCTGGAGCAGGCCGTAGTCGATGTCGTCCTCGGTCGTCGGCGTGCCGTTGTCGTCGTAGTAGCTCTCGGACACGAGGCGCAGGATCTGCCCGGGATTCCGGGCCTCCATCGCGTGCCGGTACTGCTCGACGAACTCGACGACCTCACGGTTGTCGTCGGTGTCCTCGACGTCGGTGTTCGGGATCATCCGCGCGGCGCAGCCCGAGGAGGCCACGGCGAGCAGGGACATCAGGGCGAGTGGACGCATCGATCGCATGAGCGGATGGACGCCGAACGGGCGCGCGGGCCGAAGGTATTCCGCGAGCGCGCCCGGGGCCAGTCTCGTGCTCTAGAACTGCATGATCCAGCCGCGCACCCAATCGGCGGCGTCCTGGTCGGGGCAGGGATTGTCGGTCGCGTCGAGCTCGAGGCGATCGCCGATGCGGTGGGCGCCGAGCTCGGTCAGCAGCGCGTCCCACTTCTTCGGGCCGCCGAGGAAGCTGTCCTTGTAGTTGCGATCGCCGAGGCCCACGAGGCCGTAGCGCACGCGCGAGAGATCGGGGCGCTGATCGCGGAGCTCGTCGAAGAAGGGCTCGATGTTCTGCGGGATGTCGCCGATGCCGGTGCTCGACGTGATCACGAGCACGATCGATCGGGCGGCGAGATCCGCGTCGGCGAGGCCGCCCTCCTTGAAGATCGCGGTCTCGTGGCCGAGCGCGTCGAGGGTGTCCTTCACCACGTCCGCGACCATCTCGGCGTTGCCCGACTCGCTCCCCACGATCATGAAGATCTTCACGGCGGCCGATGATGGGGTAGCCGCGAGATCGTCTCAAGGACCGATCGTGATCGGCGTCACTCGCGACGGCATCACGTGCATGGGACGATCGGACGCTTGAGCGACGCGCACGCGGAGAGTAGGGTCCGCGCCGCGATGAAGTACCGGGTCACGATCGACGGGCGTGAGCGCGAGGTGGACGTGACCATCGCGCCGAGCGGAGCCATCGCGGTCACGCTCGACGGTGCGAAGGTCGACGCCGAGGTGCGGCCGGTGCCGGGCGGCGTGAGCGTGCGTCTCGGGACGCGCGTGCACGACGTGATCGTGGCGAGCGCGGGCGGCGACGAGGTGCAGCTCGCGGCGGGCGCGGCGCGCGCGGTGGCGCAGGTGCTGAGCGAGCGTGCGCGCGCGGATCGCAAGCGCGCGGGCGGCGGAGCGAGCGCAAAGGAGCTGCGCGCGCCGATGCCGGGCCGTGTGGTGCGCGTGCTCTGCGCGGCGGGCGAGAGCGTGACGGCGGGTCAGGCGCTCGTCGTCGTCGAGGCGATGAAGATGGAGAACGAGCTCCGCGCGCCGGGCGACGCGACGATCGCGCAGGTGCACGTGAGCGAGGGCGCGAGCGTCGAGGGACGCGCGCTGCTCGTGACGTTCGGCTGAGCGCGCTCAGCGGATGCCGTAGTCCTTGATCTTGTAGAGCAAGGCGCGATGGCTGATCTCGAGCAGCCTCGCTGCCGCCGTGCGGTTGCCGCCGGTCTGCTCGAGCGCGCGACGGATCAGCGTCTCTTCCATCCAGCGCGCGGTCTTCTTGATCGAGAGCTCGTCGCTCGCGAGCGCGACCAGGCGCGCGTCTTCCTTCCGCTTCACGCGCTCCGGGAGATCGACCTCGCCGATCACGTCGCGCTCGGCGAGCACCATCGCGCGCTCCACGACGTTCTCGAGCTCGCGCACGTTGCCCGGCCAGTGGTACGCGAGCAGCAGCTTGCGCGTGGCGTCGTCGACGCCGCGCACGCGCGTGCCGAGCCGCGTGTTGTTGCGCGCGACGAAGTGATCGACGAGCAGCGGCACGTCGTCCTTGCGATCGCGCAGCGGAGGCACGGTGAGCGGCAGCACGTTGAGGCGGTAGAAGAGGTCCTCGCGGAACGTGCCCTCGCGCACCTCGCTCTCGAGATCGCGGACCGTCGCTGCGACGACGCGCACGTCGACCTTGCGATCCTTGGTCTCGCCGACGCGCCGCAGCGTTCCTTCCTGCAGCACGCGCAGCAGCTTCACCTGGAGCGCGAGCGGGAGCTCGCCGATCTCGTCGAGGAAGATCGTGCCCTCGTGCGCGGCCTCGAAGAGGCCGGTCTTGTCGCTCGTCGCGTCGGTGAACGCGCCGCGCTTGTGCCCGAAGAGCTCGCTCTCGAGCAGCGACTCCGGGATCGCGCCGCAGTTCACCGCGACGAAGGGCTTGCTCTTGCGCGGACCACGATCGTGCAGCGCGCGCGCGACGAGCTCCTTGCCGGTGCCGCTCTCGCCCTGGATGAGCACCGTCGTCGCGACCTCGGCCGCACGATCGACGACGCGGAAGACGCGCTGCATCGCCTCGCTGCGGCCGATCATCGTCTCGAAGCGCGCGCCCTCCGCGCGCTCTGCGCGCAACGCTTGGTTCTCGCGACGCAGCTGCTCGCGCTCCTCCGCCTTGCGCAGCGCGAGCAGCACCTCGTCCTGCTTGAACGGCTTGCTCACGTAGTCGTACGCGCCGGCCTTCATCGCCTCGATCGCGAGATCGACCGAGCCGAACGCGCTCATCACGATCACGACCGCGTCCGCGCCGCGGCGCTTGAGCTCCTTCGTGAGCTCGATGCCGCTCATGCCGCCCATGCGCACGTCGGCGATCACGAAGTCGGGCGCGCTCTTCTCGATCGTCTCGAGCGCCTGCTCGGCGCTCGCGCACGTCTCCACCTCGTAGCCGTGCTTGCGCAGCATCGTGCGAAGCACGAGCCGCAGGTTCTCCTCGTCGTCGACGACCAGGACGCGCGCGCTCATCCGCGAGCAGCATAGTCCAACCGCGCGTTGGAAACCCCGGCGCGGAGCGACGACGCAGCACGACGACGGCGAGGTCGCGCGAGAGCTGCGACCGGGGCGCGGCTGCGCGACGCCGATCGTCGGGAGGTGGAGCGATGCATTCAGGCAATCGGCTCGGGGCGGTGGTGTCCGTCCTGATCGCGCTGGTGATCACGACGGGCTGCTTCGAGCGACGCACGGGAGCGATCACGCCGCGGCTCGGCAACGTTCAGGACGTGCGGCTCACGATCGGCGGCTATCGCAACGTCGATCTCGTGCTGCTCGTCGACGACTCGGGCTCGATGGGCCAGGAGCAGGACATCCTCGAGGAGCGCATCGCCGACCTCGTGCGCGATCTGACCTCGCCGCCCGACGACGACGGCGATGGAGAGCCCGACTGGGGCGCGGTCGAGCGCCTGCGCGTCGCGATCGTGACGACCGACATGGGCACCTCGGGCGCGCCGATGCCGACCGGCGGTGGCAGCTGCGAAGGGCACGGCGACGACGGCGAGTACCAGAGCGCGGCGTCGTGCAGCGACGCGCAGCTCGGCCTCCAGGTCTACCAGGCGGGCGACGACGCGGGCGCGTTCTCGGCGCGCATCGGCTGCATCGTCGACTCGCTCGGCCTGATGGGCTGCGGCATCGAGCAGCAGCTCGGGGCGGCGTCGCGCGCGATCGAGCGCGGCAGCGAGGTCCCCGGCGGATTTCCCGCGAGCGACGCGATCCTCGCGGTGCTGGTGCTCACCGACGAAGAGGACTGCTCGCTCGCGCAGCCGGAGCAGTTCTACGCGGAGTTCGAGCGCACCACGCGCATCAACGTGCTCTGTCAGGACGCGGCGATGGGCGTGAACGGTGCGAGCCCGGCGTGGCTCAGCTCGATCGACGCGCTCGCGACGGCGCTCGCGGCGGGGCGCGAGGACGGGAGCTTCGTCTTCGGTGCGATCACCGGCCTACCGCTCGATCTCTCGGGCGCGAGCCCCGCGACGATCCTCGCCGATCCGCGCATGAGCTACGGCGAGCGCACGGACTCGATGAACCGGCTCGTCCCCACCGCGGCATGCACCTCGGAGAACGGCGACGCGACGCCGGCAAGACGCATCGTCGAGGTCGCGAGCCACTTCGAGCACGCGGTCCTGCACAGCATCTGCTCGGACGACTTCGGGCCCGCGATCGAGCAGGTGACGGACGCGATCGCGCAGCAGATCGGCGAGTTCTGCCTGCCGCGGCGCATCCCGCTGGTCGGCGAGCGCGTCGAGTGCGAGCTCCGCGTGACGCTCGCGGAGGGCGAGGCCTGCGATCGGTCGCGCGGACAGACCGAGAGCGCGCGCGAGGACGGTCGCGCGGTGTGCGTCGTCGAGCAGGTCGCCGCGGACGGCTCGACCGGCGAGGGCTATTTCTACGCGGACAGCGAGGAGTGCCCGCAGATCGTCTTCACCGACGCGGCGCGCCCGCCGCTCGGCGCGTTGGTGGAGGCGTCGTGTTATTTCGAGACGCCGCGCGACGCGGGCGCCCCCCCGACGATCGAGGAGGACGGCGGGACGCCCACCGGTCCCTGAGCGATCGGCGTGACGAGATCGCCCGGCCCGCGCCGCTCGGTGTCAACCGAGTTGGCGCGGGTTTCGTGCTTCTCGGCGTGGATCTCCCGTGATTCGCCGCGGGCGCGCGATGGATCGGACCTTGCGCAGGGCGTGCCCCGGTCTCGCTCGGTCGTGGCCTCCAGGCATTGATCGGGACGACACCGGGACTGTATCGTTGGCCCGCTCGTGAGGCGCGAGGCGTTGGAACGTCGCGTCGCACGGGGAGCTTCTGGAGGATTTCGATGGGTCTTCGTCGGAGGAAGATCGGGACCGCGCTCGTGATCGCGGCGATCGGCGTGGTGACGGTGGGCTGCTTCGAGCGCTCGCTCCAACCGGTCAACCCGTGCACGCGCTCTCGAGCAGGCGACAACATCCGCGTCGAGAGCGTCGACGAGGTCGATCTGCTCTTCATGATCGACAACTCGAACTCGATGGCGGAAGAGCAGGCCTCGCTCACCGAGGAGCTGCCGCGCCTGGTGCGCGTGCTCGCGTCGGGCGACCGCACGCAGGACGGCGAGACGCCGGACGACTTCGAGCCGGTGCGCTCGCTGCACATCGGCGTCGTCACCAGCGACATGGGCGTCGGTGGCTTCGAGGTGCCGACCTGCGACGGCGGCCTCTTCGGCGCCAACGCGGGCGACGACGGCGTGCTCATCACGCGCGGCCGCACGTCGATCCCGGGCTGCGAAGCGACGTACCCGAACGTCTTCGACTTCCAGCGCGACCGCGACAACCCGGACACGTTCGCGACGGACGTCGCGTGCGTCGCGACGACCGGCACCGGCGGCTGCGGCTTCGAGCAGCAGCTCGAGGCGGTCCTCAAGGCGCTCTCGCCGGCGACGCCCCAGCCCTGGACGGTCGGGGACTACGTGCCGCCCTTCTTCCACAACAGCACGCTCGGCCACTCGGGCCCCGGCGGCGCGAACGACGGCTTCATCCGCGCGAACTCGGCGCTCGCGGTCATCCTCGTCACCGACGAAGAGGACTGCTCGACGCCGAACCCGGCGCTCTTCGATCCGGGCAGCCCGGACTTCAGCTCGGTCGACCTCAACCTGCGCTGCTTCTCGTTCCCGGCGCAGGTCCACCCGGTCGAGCGCTACGTCCGCGGCACCGATGGTCGTAGCGGTCTGCTCGGCCTCCGCCAGAACCCGAACCTGCTGATCTTCGCGGGCATCGTCGGCGTTCCGGTCGAGTCGGTGCCGGATCCGGCGGCGATCAACTACGAGGAGATCCTCGCGCACCCCGACATGATGGAGATGATCGACCCGTCGATGCCGACGCGTCTTCGTCCCTCGTGCAACGTGCCGGGCCTCGGCGTCGCGTTCCCGCCGCGCCGCATCGTGCGCACCGCGCAGGCGATCGAGCAGGCGGGCGGCAGCGCGACCATCCAGTCGATCTGCCAGGACAGCTACGCCGGCGCGCTCGACGCGATCATCGCGAAGATCGCCGACGCGCTCGGTGGCGCGTGCCTTCCGCGCGACCTGAACCCGGATGCCGAGGGCTTCGTCCAGTGCGACGTCTTCGAGATCCTTCCGGCGACCGGCGACACGACGACCTGCGCGGGCCTGCCCGGCCGTGACCCGGACTTCGCCGAGACCGTCGACGTCAACGGCGTCCCGCGTCAGATGTGCAAGGTCATCCAGATCAGCCCGGCGGCGGCTGGCAGCGGTGGCCAGGGCTGGTTCTACGAGATCGCCGAGACGGCGGCGCCCGGCAGCGACATCGCCGAGCTCTGCGGCGACACCGGTCAGCGCATCTCGTTCGCCGGCATCAGCCCGACGACGAACTCGGACATCCGCCTCGAGTGCCTCCAGACGGTGCGCCCGGGCGCGGGCACGCCGGGCTCGATCGGCGACTTCTGCGACCCCGCCGCGGCGGATCAGTGCCCGGGTCTCGACCCGGCGAACCGCTCGGGGATCCTCGCGTGCGACGCTGCGGACCGCACCTGCCGCGTGCCCTGCATGAACGACTCGGACTGCACGAGCGCCGGCCTGCTCGGTGACACGTGCGACGACCGGGCGTGGGAGGACGCGGTCGGTGCGAACGAAGAGGGCATCGACGAGGAGACGCGCAATCGTCGCCTCGCGTCGATCCCCGCGGGTGTCGATCCGCAGGCGCCGCACAACTTCTGCGTGAACCCGACCTGCATCTGAAGCAGCGTCGACCCTGACGAAGAAGGCCGGTGAGCTTCGCGCTCACCGGCCTTTTTCGCGTCCATTGACACTGCTCTTCTGTTCAGTCAGTGGATCCGATCCACACCCGTGGATCCTGCCCCGTACGTCCCGCTCTGGGTGAAGACGAACCACTCGTTCCTCGAGGGCGCGAGCCATCCCGAGGAGCTCGTGGACCGTGCGCACCAGCTCGCGCTGCCCGCGATCGCGATCACCGATCGCGACGGCGTGTACGGCATCGTGAAGGCGCACGTGCGCGGCAAGGAGCTCGCGTCCGCGGAAGGGTCGCACGGCCCGCAGCGCGTGATCGTGGGCGCGCAGGTGACGGTGCTCGATCGCGATGCGCCGCGTGATGCGCGCACCACGAGCGGGACGCTGCCGGGCACGCGTCGCGTGGTGCTGCTCGCGCAGAGCCGCGAGGGCTACGCGCGCATCACGCAGCTGCTCACGAAGGGTCATGCGCGCGCCGAGGCGAAGAACCTCGCGCGCGTCACCTGGGACGAGCTCTGCGAGGTCGGCGAGGGAGTGATCGCGCTCGCGCCCGATGCGCGCTCGCTCGAGCGCATCGCGGACGCGTTCGAGGGCCGCGTGTACGCGATGATCACGCGGCACTTCGAGGCCCACGAGCGCGACCTCGAGGACGCGCTGCGCGAGGTCGCACGACGTCGCGCGATCCCGACCGTCGCCGCGATCGAGGTCCTCTATCACACGCGCGCGCGGCAGCCGCTGCAGGACGTGCTCACGTGCATCCGCCACGGCGTGACGCTCACCACCGCGGGCACGCACCTGCGCGCGAACGCCGAGCACGAGCTGCCCACGCCCGCGCAGATGCGCACGCTCTTCATCGACGATCCCGAGTCGGTCGATCGCACGCTCGAGGTCGCGGCGCGCTGCACGTTCGAGATGAGCGCGATCCGCTACGTGTACCCCGCGGAGCGACTGCCCGCGGGCGAGACCCAGCAGGGATGGCTGCGCGCGCTGACGCTCGACGGCGCGCGACGTCGTTATCCGATGGGCGTGCCCGACGACGCGATGGCGCAGATCGAGAAGGAGCTCGCGCTGATCGAGGACCTCGACTACGGCGGGTACTTCCTGACGATGTGGGACGTCGTCCGGTTCTGCCGCGAGCAGGGGATCCTCTGTCAGGGCCGCGGAAGCGCCGCGAACTCGATCGTCTGCTTCTGCCTCGGCATCACCGCGATCGATCCGGTGCGCATGGATCTGCTCTTCGAGCGCTTCCTCTCGAAGGAGCGCGCCGAGCCGCCGGACATCGACGTCGACATCGAGCACGAGCGGCGCGAGGAGGTCATCCAGTACGTCTACGAGCGCTGGGGGCGCCGCCACTCCGCGATGGTCGCGAACCTCATCCGCTATCGCGCGCGCAGCGCGCTGCGCGACGTGGGCAAGGCGCTCGATCTGCCGCAGCTCGTGCTCGATCGCGCGGCGAAGACGCTCGACGTGTACGCGGTGTCGATCGACGAGCAGGCGATGAAGAACGCGGGGCTCGATCTCGAGATCCCCGCGGTGCGCCACCTGCTCGCGCTGGTGCGGCAGATCCAGGACTTCCCGCGCCACCTCGGGATCCATCCCGGCGGGTTCCTCCTCGGCAGCGAGCCCGTCGACACGCTGTGCCCGATCGAGCCCGCGACGATGGAAGGGCGCACCGTCGTGCAGTGGGACAAGCAGGACGTCGAGGACCTCGGCCTCTTCAAGGTCGATCTGCTCGGGCTCGGCGCGCTCACCGTGGTGCACCGCGCGTTCGATCTGCTGCGCGATCACGACGAGATCGATCTCGAGATCGCGACCGTGCCCCCCGAGGATCCGACGACGTTCCAGATGGTCTCGCGCGGCGACACCGTCGGTGTCTTCCAGATCGAGTCGCGCGCGCAGATGGCGATGCTGCCGCGCCTGCGGCCGCGCACCTTCTACGATCTCGTCATCGAGGTCGCGATCGTGCGACCGGGGCCGATCCAGGGCGACATGGTGCATCCGTACCTGCGCCGCCGCGCCGGGCTCGAGCAGGTCACGTACCCGCACCCGAAGCTCGAGCGCGTGCTCGCGAAGACGCTCGGCGTGCCGATCTTCCAGGAGCAGGTGATGAAGCTCGCGATCGAGTGCGCGGGCTACTCCGGCGGCGAGGCCGATCGACTGCGGCGCGACATGGCGGCGTGGCGCTCGAAGGGGCGCATCGAGGCGCATCGCGAGCGCTTGATCACGCGCATGGTCGCCGACGGGATCCCCCAGGACTTCGCGGAGCGCGTGTTCCACCAGATCAAGGGCTTCGGCGAGTACGGCTTCCCCGAGTCGCACGCCGCGAGCTTCGCGCTGATCGCGTACGTGACCGCGTGGCTCAAGTGCCATCACCCCGCGGTGTTCGCGTGCTCGATGCTCAACGCGTGGCCGATGGGCTTCTATCACCCGTCGACGATCATCGAGGACGCCAAGCGCCACGGCGTGCGCGTGCTGCCGATCGACGTGCGGCGATCGAAGTGGGACTGCACGCTCGAGCACGTCACCGGCGAGCCGCGCTGGGCGCTGCGCATGGGGCTGCGCTACGTGCGCGGGTTCGGGACGCGCGAGAAGACCGCGTTCGAGCGCGCGTGGGCGCGCCACGACGCGATCGACGACCTCGCGGCGTTCGTGCGCAACGTTCGGTTGTCGCGCCGTGCCCACGAGGCGCTCGCAGAGTCGGGCGCGCTCGCGGGCTACGGGCTCGATCGACGCAAGGCGATCTGGGAGGTGCGCGCGCTCGCGACCGAGCACGAGGGCGATCTCCCGGTGATGGACGCGCCCCACGCGAAGAAGGGCGCGAAGTTCCGCGCGCTCGGGCGCGGCGAGTCGATCTCGTGGGACTACCGCGCGAGCATGCACAGCACGCGTGGCCATCCGATGGAGCGCTTCCGCGAGGCGCTCTCGGCGCGCGACATCCCCGATGCGCGCACGGTCGCGTCGATGCGCGACGGAGCGCGCGTGCGCTACGCGGGCATCGTCATCTGCCGACAGCGACCGGGCACCGCGACCGGCGTGACGTTCATGACGCTCGAGGACGAGACCGGCTTCGCGAACGTCGTGATCTGGCGCGACGTGTTCGAGCGCTTCGACGTGATCGGCAAGACCGCGTCGCTGCTCGAGGTGGAAGGGCGCATCCAGTCGGCCGAGGGCGTGGTGCACGTCATCGCCGAGGTCCTGCGCGATCTCGGCAAGGACGAGCGCATGCTGAAGAGCCTCGAGGAGGTGCCGCGATCGCGCGACTTCCATTGATCGGTGATCCAGAGCTGGACCCGGATCACGTTGCGTCCTCATGTACGTCCACGCGCACGATCCCGTCCGCGGGCTGGCGGTCTGGTACTTCGGCGAGATGTCCGACGAGGACTGGGCGCAGCACTTCGCGCACCTCGACGAGCTCGCGACCTGGTCGCGCACGATCGGCAAGCGCGCGGCCTGTGTCGTCATCCTCGGTCGCTTCGAGCTGCCCGACGCGAAGCGCCGCGCCGCGCTCGCGGAGCGCACCGAGCAGCCCGGCTACGATCCCTACGTCGCGTTCGTCGCGCCCAACGCGGCGGCGCTCGGCGCGCTCACGGTCATGCGCTGGCTCCAGAAGAAGCCGCAGTACGAGAGCGGGTTCGTGAGCTCGCCCGACGAGGCGAGGGCGTGGCTCGAGCAGCGTCGCGGCGAGCGCCTCGCGGCGCTCGGTCGGATGCTCGACGACGTGCTCGCGCGCGCGGGCCACGCCGCTCCGCGCGCCCCCGTGATGCAACGCGGGGGAGCTTGAGCGCGGATCCCGGTACCATCTCGGACGCGATGCGCAGTCTGCTCGGCCCGTCTCCGCTCGTTCCGCTCTTCGTCGTCCTGCTCGCCGCGTGCGGCGGCCCGTCGAGCTCCCCGCCCGAGCCCGATGCATCGTCGCCGCCAGACGACGACGCGGGCGAGGCTCCGGAGTGCACCTCCGACGTCGCGTGCGACGACGACCTCTTCTGCAACGGCGCCGAGCGCTGCGTGAGCGGCGCCTGCACGAGCGGCACCTCGCCCTGCGACGAGGGCGACGCGTGCGACGAAGAGGCCGACGCGTGCGTCGATCCCTGCGACCTCGACGCCGACGACGACGACGACGGCCGCGACTCCATCGCGTGCGGCGGCGACGACTGCGACGACGGCGATCGCAACCGCTTCCCCGGCAACCCCGAGGTCTGCGACGCGAGCGATCACGACGAGGACTGCGATCCGCGCACGTTCGGCGTCCGCGACGGCGACGGCGACGGCTTCCCCGACGGCGAGTGCTGCAACGACGCGCCCGACACCCGCCACTGCGGCTCCGACTGCGACGACACGCGCGTCGCCGCTCATCGAGGCGCGGCCGACACCTGCAACGGCCTCGACGACGACTGCGACGGCCTCAGCGACGAAGGCGCGCTCCGCAGCTACTACCCCGACGAAGACGGCGACGGATACGGCCGCGAGGGCGCGACGCCGGTGATGGCGTGCAACGCGCCCGCGAGGCACGTCGAGGACGACGCGACCGACTGCGACGACGCGGTGCGCCTCCGCAATCCCGCGGCCACCGAGCTCTGCGACGGCATCGACAACAACTGCGACGGCGCGATCGACGAGGCGGGCTCGCGCACCTACTACCGCGACTCCGACGGCGACGGCTACGGCGATCCCGGCACCACCGTCACCCGGCTCGACTGCGTGATCCCCAGCGGCCACGTCGCGCTCGGCAACGACTGCCGCGACGGCGACGCGACCATCCATCCCGGCGCGGACGAGCGCTGTGATCGCATCGACTCCGACTGCACGCTCCCCGGCGCGGCGGCGGGCGGCGAGGACCTCGCCGAGGACGGCGATCGCGACGGGCACGCCCCGCTCGCCGCGACCTGCACCGCCGGCTTCCCGAAGGACGACTGCAACGACGCCGATCGCTTCTCGTTCCTCGGCGCGCCCGAGGTCTGCGACGGGCGCGACAACGACTGCGACGGCACCGCCGATCCGCTGCCCGCGATGAACGCGTGGTGCGGCGTCGGCTACGCGTGCGACGGTGGCACCTGCGAGCCGCGCCGCACCATCGAGGTCGGCCCCGACGACGAGGCGTGCGCGCTCGAGGGCACGGCCGCGTACTGCTGGGGCGCGAACGACGAGGGACAGCTCGGCGACGGCACGACCGGTCCGCGCCCCGGCGCGGTCGCGGTCACCGGCGGCTTCGCGTTCGAGCAGCTCGCGGTCGGCCCATCGTCGAGCTGCGGCGTGCGGAGCGACGGAGCGCTGCTGTGCTGGGGCAGCGGCGCCTCGCTCGGCGAGCCCGAGGGGCCCGACCGCCTCGGGCCGAGCACGCCGATGCCCGGCACGAGCGACGTCGTCGAGGCCTCGCTGCGCTACTCGAACGGGTGCCTGCGCCTGCGCGACGGGCGCCTTCGCTGCTGGGGCGTCAACGGGTCGGGCCAGCTCGGCGCGGGCCCGGTCGGGCGCAGCGACACGCCGATCGACGTGATCGGGATCGACGACGCGGTCTCGGTCGACACCGGCGGCAGCTTCGCGTGCGCGCGCCGCCGCGACGGCACGGTGTGGTGCTGGGGCGCGGCCGCCCAGCTCGGCCGTGGCCCCACCGTCGGGGACACGCACGTGCCCGGCCTGGTCATGGGCCTCTCGGGGGTGCGCCAGCTCGACCTCGGCTCGCTGCACGCGTGCGCGCTGCTCGCGACCGGCGAGGTCCGCTGCTGGGGCAGCGGCTCGGGCGGCTTGATCGACGGCACCATCTCGACCGCGTCGGCGCCACGCACCGTCGCGGTCGGCTGCGACGTCGCCGACATCGCGGCGGGCTCCTCCGCGACGTGCGCGGTGTGCACCGACGGCCACGTGCGCTGCTGGGGCTCGGGGCTGCTGGTCGGCGACGGCGTGAGCAACGGCATCGGGCGCGGTCCGCTCACCGTCGCGGGCATCGACGACGCGGTCGAGATCGCGATGGGCCAGGCGGCCTGCGTGCGGCGTGCGACGGGGGACGTGGTGTGCTGGGGCGAGCGCGGCTCGCCCGCGGTCGGCGACGGAGGTCATCGCTTCGCGGCGCCGGTCGCCGGCATCTCGGGCGCGACCGCGATCGCCGCCGGCGCGCAGCACGGGTGCGCGATCGTCTCTGGCGCCGTGCGGTGCTGGGGCGCGAGCGGCCAGGGGCGGCTCGGCGTGCCCGCGGGCCGCCCGGCGTGGGGGCCGGTCGACGCGGGCGTGACGGGCGCGAGCGCGATCGCGCTCGGGTGGCGGCACAGCTGCGCGCTGCGCGGCGGCGAGGTCTGGTGCTGGGGCGACAACGCGGAGGGCGAGCTCGGCGACGGCACGCTCGTCGTGCGCTCGACGGCGGCGCCGGTGGTGGGCGGGCTCGGCACGGTGACCTCGGTCGACGCCGCACTGGGCACGAGCTGCGCGACGGAGAGCGACGGCGACGTCTTCTGCTGGGGCGGCGGCGGGTCCAGCTTCCTGCCGGGCGGCGTCGACTCCTCGACGCCGATCGAGGTGGCGATCGACACCGGCGTGCTGGCCCTCGGCAGCGGCTTCGCGTGCGGCGTGCAGCCCGGCGGCTTGTGGTGCTGGGGCTCGAACGTCAGCGGTCAGCTCGGGCGAGGCGACATCGGCGGGTCGAACGGCGTGCCGATGCCGGTGATGGATCTCGCGTCGGCGCCGGCGCGCCTCGCGGTCGGCACCCGGCACGTGTGCGTGGCGACCGACGCCGGCGTGTCGTGCTGGGGCGAGAACGGCGCCGGACAGCTCGGCGACGGCGGCATGGTCGACGCGGCGCGACCGACGACGGGGCCCGCGCTCACCGGGCTGCGCGCGCTCGCGGCCGGCAGCGAGAACACCTGCGCGATCGTGGCCGACGGCACCGTGCGCTGCTGGGGCGGCGGCGAGGCGACCGGTGACGGCACCGGCGCGGGTGCCTTCGCGCCGGTGAGCGTCGTCGGCGTGACGGGCGCGACGGCGCTTGCGGCCGGCTGGGGCTTCAACTGCGCGCTGGTGACGGGCGGTCGGGTGATGTGCTGGGGCGACGACGACACGGGGCAATTGGGTCGCGGAGTGGTGATCCCGGTGCGTGGATTGCCGTGAGAGGCTTCGGCGTGAGGCGGGGGGTGGAGGGGCCGCCTTGGAGACGTTCGGAGGCGCTTCGGCGTGAGGCGGGGGGTGGAGGGGCCGCCGCCCTGTGTGCTCCCGGGCTGCTGTCATGAGAGGGCGCGAGCGTCGGGACGCGGTGGTCGCATCGCGGCGCGCGCTTCGCGCTCTGCCGCGATGCTTCGATCAGTCTGTGGTCGGCCTCGGCGGCCCCCGTCGCACGAGGGCGTCGGCCCCTCCACCCCCCGCCCGGTACCGCGGTTCTGCCGTCTCGCTGGCTTGGGGTGAGATGGCTCGCGACCGGTCCGCGCTTCGCCGCGGCCCGGACGCTCGCGTGTAGCACCGCGCTGCGCGCGTGTGCGCGCTGTTGCGCGAGATCGGGGAGGGCGCGCGGACGTGCGGTCACGGATCGCTCGGCGAGCGCGCGGAGCGAGATCGAACGAGCGTCGCAGTGAGCGTCCGAGTGCGCGAGCGCGCGCCAGCGCGCCCTCGAGCGAACGTGCACGCCGAAGCCTCACGGTGAGCACCCTGATCGTTCTCGAGATCACCTCACCGCAAGCCGACGAGCATGTCCGCGAGATCACGCCCGCGAGCACGTTCTGCGGGGACTCGAGATCGCGCGCTCGCGAAGCAACCCCACCACGAGCGGCCCGCTCGACACGGCTCAAACGAAACAGCTGTGAGCGCGAGCGCGAGCGCGCGCCAGCGCGCCCTCGAGCGAACGTGCACACCGAAGCCTCACGGTGAGCACCCAGATCGTCCTCGAGATCACGCTCTCGAGCGCGACGCGCGCGTCCTCGAGAGCACGCCACCTGGAGGCCGGAGTGGGTCGCTCGGGCTTCTCGAGCGTGCCGGCGTGCTCGGCGGCGTCGAGGCCGGGCCCTGCGGGCCCGCCGCTCCACGAAATCGACAGCGAGCAAACAGCGGCTCGCCATCGATTTCGCTCCGCGGTCGCTTCGCGAGCCCCGACCCCGCCTCCGCGCGCCTGCGGGGGTGCTGCGCACCCGAGCTCGGGTCGGCTCGCACGGACGCGAGTCGAACCTCGAGGCGGGCGCGGAGACGACGATGCTCAGGATCTACACGGACGCGGTCGAGCTGGTGCGCGATGCAGCGCGGCTCGGCGAGGCGGTGAAGCCGCGCAGCGCGGAGCTGGCGCGACAGCTCGAGCGGGCAGCGATCAGCGTGCCGCTCAACCTCGCGGAGGCCGACGGCGTGCGCGGCGGGAACCGACGGCTGCGCAACCTGACGGCGCTCGGGAGCGCGCGGGAGGTGAGCGCGTGCCTGGACGTGATCGAGGCGCTCGGGGCGGCGCGGGTGGATGCCGCGATGCGCGCGCGGCTGGATCGGATCATCGGGACGCTGGTGCGCTGCACGCGGTGAGTGAGACGAGCCGGCGGTCGCGAGGCCGCCGGCTCGTGTTGCGAGTGCGAGTGCGGGAGCGGGGGCGGGCGCGAGTGCGAGTGCGAGTGCGAGTGCGGGTGCGAGTGCGAGTGCGAGGGCGAGTGCGGGTGCGGGGGCTCGAGATCGCGAGCGCGTCGATGATTCAGGCGCGTCCTCGAGAGCACGCTCTCCCGAGCACGATCCGCGGGGACTCGAGATCGCGCCCGTGCGAAGCAACCCCACCACGAGCGGCCCGCGTGCCGAGACCCAAACGACACAGCTGTGAGCGCGAGCGCGCGCCAGCGCGCCCTTGCGCGAACGTGCACACCGAAGCCTCACGGTGAGCACCCAGATCGTCCTCGAGATCGCGCCATCGCGAGCGACGAGCGCGTCCTCGAGATCACACCCTCGAGCACGATCCGCGGGGACTCGAGAGTCCTCGATCACGGCACCGCTTGCGACGCGTCGTTTGCCTCGCGCCACCTCGCGCCGCTACCGTCGCGCTCTCGAAGGAGGTCCCCGTGCAGATCGACTATCCGCGCCTCATGCGCCTGCTCACCCGCTGCGAAGAGCTCGCCACCGCCACCGACACCGACCCAGCCGTCGCTCGCGTTCATCGCGAGCGTCTCGCCCCCGAGGCCGGCGCTTTTCGCTCGGCCTACGACGCACTGCCCGCCGCCGAGACGACCTCCGCCACCGAGCGTCGCGAGGCCCACGCCGCGCTCGACCGCATCGATCAGCCGTTCCGCAAGGCGCGCGCGATCGCGAAGGCCTACGTCTCCGAGCTCAGCACGCCCGACACGCTGAAGACCCTGCGCACCGACACCGATCGGCTGCTCGCGATCGAGGCGCTCCTCGACACGCTGGAGGAGCGCGCGGAGGGCGGCGCCGAGTGGGCGCGCGAGGAGCTCGCCGGCGCGTTCGGGACGCTCGCGCCCGACGTGATCCGCGAGCTCGGCGAGGTCGTCGCCGCCGATGCGCAGCTCTCGAGCGCGCGCGACGCGCGAGCGAGGGCGTACGGCCCCGCGTACGAGCGCTACCTCCACTTCAAGAACGTGGTGCGCCAGGCCTACGGGGCGCGCTCGCCGCAGTACCGCCGCATCCACATCCGCCAGATCGATCGCGAGACCGAACCGACCGAGTGATCGCGCGCTCGCGCGGACATCGAGGCCCGAGTCGCGCGCACGCGGCTCGGGCCTCGTCGCTTCGACGCTCGCGACGACACCGACGACGCTCGCGACGACACCGACGACGCTCGCCACCACACCGACGACGCTCACGACCACGCCGACGACGCTCACGACCACGCCGACGAGCGCTCCGACCACGCCGACGAGCGCTCCGACCACGCCGACGAGCGCTCCGACCGGGCCAACGAGGGCGCCGATCAGCCCGACGAGCCCTCCGACCACACCGACGAGCCGTCCCACCAGCCCGACGACCGTCCCACCAGCCCCACGCGCCGTCCCACCAGCCCGGCCGAGCCCCTACCAGCTCCATCGGGCGTCTGAACGCATCATTCCTGATAACTGCAGAATGACGCGGTCCCGGGTCCGCACCGCGATCAACTCCCGGACGCTCCGCCCGCCGGGCGCGCGCCGCCTCGTCGCGTCACCGCGCGCCCGGCGCGGCCTGCACGCCGCAGGGGCGCTCGGTTCCGCGCTTCGTCGCGCGGCACGTCGCTTGAGTAGTGCGCGCTCGAATGCGCGCTCTCTCCATCTCGATCCTCTGCGTCGTCCTCGCCGCCTGCACCAACGAGCCACGCGCTCCGATGGCCATGAGCGACGGCGAGGTCGGCGTCGTCGCGTCCGAGCTCACCGCCGCGCAGCGTCGCGTGCGCGCCGGACAGATCCGCGATGCCGCCTACGCGTCGGGCATCACCCAGGGCTGGCTGCTCGCGGGCATCGCCGACGCCGAGACCCAGATGTCGCACTGCTGGCGCGAGCTCACCTGGGCCTGCCAGGGGCCCAACAGCAGCGACTGCGGGGGCGGACCGGTGGTGGCGGGCGCGGGCGACGGACCCTGCTCGGCGCGCCAGGGCGGCCTCGGCATGTTCCAGTTCGACGCGGGCACCTTCGAGGACACGCTGCGCCGCGAGGGCAACCGCATCCTCAGCATCGCGGGCAACACCCAGGCGGCGGTCGACTTCGTCGCCGGCATGGTGATCCGCAGCGCGTACATCTCGGGCGTCGACACCCGCGCCCAGGCGATCGCGTGGATGAACGGCGTGCGGGTCGGCAACGCGCGGTGGGATCCCTGGATCCGCACCGTCACCCACTACTACAACGGCTGCGCGCCGAGCTACTCGTGCTTCTCGCAGCGCTACGCGCACTACCGCGACAACACGCGCAACGTCTACAACGAGATGGGCGCGACGTTCTGGGTCGTGCCGCGCTGCACGCCCGCCGCCGAGTCGTGCAACGGCGACGACGACGACTGCGACGGACGCACCGACGAGAACGTGACGCGCGCGTGCTCGAGCGCGTGCGGCGCGGGCACCCAGGCGTGCTCGGGCGGCGGATGGGGCGCGTGCGACGCGCCGCAGCCCGTCACCGAGTCGTGCAACGGTCGCGACGACGACTGCGACTCGCGCACCGACGAGGGCGATCTCTGCGAGGTCGCGCTGCTCAACGAGCAGCCCGCGGCGTACGCGGCGCCGCGCTCGACCGACGTCGACGCCGACGGGCGCGCCGATCTCTGCGCGCGCGGCTACGGCGGCGTGCGCTGCTGGACCGCGAGCGCGAGCGGCTGGAGCGCGCCCTGGGCCGCGATCCCGTGGAGCGACGCGAGCGGCTGGAACGACGTGACGAACTACGCGACGTTGCGCATGGGCGACGTGAACGGCGACGGACGCGCCGACGTGTGCGCGCGCTCGAACGCCGACGTGATCTGCGCGCTCTCGAGCGCCTCCGGCTTCGGCGCGCACACGACGTGGCGCGCCGGGCTCTCCGACGACAGCGGGTGGAGCGCGCCCCGCTACTACACGACGCTGCGCCTCGCCGACGTGAACGGCGACGGGCGCGACGATCTCTGCGCGCGCGATCGCGCGGGCTTCGGGTGCTGGCTCTCCGACGGCGCGCGCTTCGATCGCCGCATCGAGGGCCCGCGGTGGAGCGACGAGAGCGGGTGGGGCGCCGCGAAGCACTACGGGACGATCCGCATGGGCGATCTCGACGGTGATCGTCGCGCCGACGTGTGCGCGCGCGCGGCGGCGGGCGTCGAGTGCTGGCGCTCGAGCGGCGACGCGTTCGACACGCGCATCGAGGGCCCGCGGTGGAGCGACGAGAGCGGCTGGGGCGCGATGCGCTACTGGAGCACGCTGCGCCTCGTCGACTTCGACGGCGACGGGCGCGGTGATCTCTGCGCGCGCAGCTCGACGGATCTGCGCTGCGTGCGCGGCACCGGGAGCGGCTTCGGCGAGCCGGTGATCGTGCATCCGATGTCGGACGCGAGCGGCTGGAGCGACATCGCCAACTACGCGACGCTGCGGGTCGGCGATCTCGACGGCGACGGCGCCGACGATCTCTGCGCGCGCGCCAACGCGGGCGTCACCTGCTTCGCGTGGGACGGCAGCGCGTTCGTGCAGCGCAGCGGCCCCGAGTGGAGCGACGACTCGGGCTGGTCGCAGGCGCGTCACTACCAGACGATCCGCCTCGCCGACTTCGACGGCGACGGGCTCGACGACGTGTGCGCGCGCGCCGGCGCGGGGTGGCGCTGTCATCGGTCGAACGGCGAGGGCTTCGGCGCGGCGGTGACGTTCGAGGAGCTCACCGACGCGGGCGGATGGATCGAGCCGCGCTACTGGTCGACGATCCTCTCCGCGGGCCACGCGTGCCGCGCCGAGATGGAGTCGTGCAACGGTCGCGACGACGACTGCGACGGCGAGATCGACGAGCACGCGACCGAGGAGATCTGCAACGGCGTCGACGACGACTGCGACGGCGAGATCGACGAGCACGCGGGCGACGAGTCGTGCAACGGGCGCGACGACGACTGCGACGGCGAGGTCGACGACGGGCTCTCGTGCGAGCCGCCGGCGACCGGCGATGGCGGGATCGGCGCGGCGCCGGACGGCGGCGTCGGCATGCACCACGGCGGCACGATGAGCGGTGGCTGCACCGCCGGCGGCGCGGGAACGGGCGCGCGTCCGTTCGCGGTGCTGCTGGTGCTCGGGGCGATCCTGGCGGCACGGCGCCGTCGCGCCTGACCCGTCCGGACGAGCGGGACGGGAATGACGCGCGAGCGTCACGGCGTACAGTAGCGCCGTGCGCTCGCGCGACCCCTACCGGAGCCCCGCGCCGCCCCCGCCCGGGAAGCCGCGCGGCGTCGTGGTGCGCCGCGCCGACTCACCCGACGAGCTCGAGCGCCGCGACGACGAGCGACGCCGCGCACGCCAGCGCGCGCAGAGCGCACGCACGGTGATCGAGCTGGAGGAGGCGCGACGCCGCGGCGCGATCGTCGCGCGGGCCCAGGGCGCCGCGCTGATCGCGATCGGGCTCGTGTCGTGCGCCCTGTCGATGTCGCACCTCGACGCGGGCTACTACCACCCGCGCTCGATCGTCGTCGCGGGCGGCGCGCTGAGCGCGGGGCTCTGGCTCGTGGTGTTCGGCGCGGGCGGCGCGACGTCGCTGCGCGACGCGCCGTCCTGGGTCGCGTTCGGCGCGGTGCTGTCGTTGCTCGGCGGCGCGGTGTTCGGGGCGACCCGGCTGGTCGATCTCCTCGCGTGGATCGCGGGCTGACCCTCGCCGGAGTGCTCGTCCCGCAGGCCCCGGACGGTAGGGACCTGCGCGCGAGCGGATCTCCGCCTTTGATCCGTGCGGCATCCGGCCTCATGTGGTCGCGATGCGCGCGCTCGCCGCGATCGCCATCGTGTCGCTGCTCGGCTGCGGGAGCTCGTCGCGTCCGGAGAGGCCGCCACCCGAGCGGACGCCCGCGCAGACCAGCGCGCCGCCGCCCGGGCCCCCGCGCACCGCGCGCCTCGTCCCCACCACGGCGCTCGAGCCGCGCACGTTCCACATCGCGCTCGAGGATCTCCCGCCGCCGAGCGACACCGAGGACGTGCGGCAGCGCCCCGAGGTCGTCGATCCTCCGGCCGATGCGCGGCTGCGCGTGCCCGCGGGCTTCGAGGTGAACGTGCTCGCCGACGGCCTCGCGATGCCGCGCTGGCTGCGCATCACGCCGAGCGGGGAGATCCTCGTCACCGAGACCCGCGAGAACCGCATCACGCTGCTCGCCGATCGCGACGGAGACGGCGCGGCCGAGGAGCGCGCGGTGTTCGCCGACGACGATCGCGGACAGCGCCTCGACATCCCGTTCGGGATGGCGTTCGCGGGCGGCTTCTTCTTCGTCGGCAACCAGGACGAGGTGCGGCGCTGGCCCTACCGCGCGGGACAGCGCGCGCTCGAGGGCGAGGGCGAGCGCATCACCGAGCTGCCGGGCGGCGGCTACCACCAGCACTGGACGCGCAACGTCGTCGTGTCGCCCGACGGGTCGCAGCTCTACGTCTCGATCGGCTCGCAGAGCAACGCCGATCCCGATCCGCTGCCGCGCGCGTCGGTGCAGGTGATGGGGCTCGACGGAAGCGGGCGCCGCACGTTCGCGTCGGGGCTGCGCAACCCGGTGGGGCTCGCGTTCCATCCGCGCACCGGCGCGCTGTGGACCACGGTCAACGAGCGCGACGAGCTCGGCGACGATCTGGTGCCCGACTACCTGGCGCACCTCGAGGACGGGCAGTTCTACGGCTGGCCGTGGGTGTACCTCGCGCCGGATCGCCGCGACCCGAGGCTCGCGCGCCGCCCACTCCCCGAGGAGGCGCGCCGCACGGTCACGCCCGAGGTGCTCTTCCAGGCCCACAGCGCCGCGCTCGGGATCGCGTTCTACGACGGCGCGACGTTCCCCGAGCGGTACCGCGGATCGGCGTTCGTCGCGTTCCGCGGATCGTGGAACCGGCGGCTCGGCACCGGGTACGGGATCGCGCTGGTGCCCTTCGACGAGAGCGGACGCCCGCGCGGCGGCTACCAGGAGTTCCTCGACGGATTCCTGCTCGATCCCGAGGTGCCGCGGGTGTGGGGACGGCCGGTCGGGGTGGTGATCGCGCCCGACGGGAGCTTGCTGTTCACCGAGGAGACGAACGGGCGGATCTACCGCGTGCAGTGGGTGGGCGAGCGCCGGTGAGATAAGGTCGCGCCGTCAGACGTGCGGATGCGCGCGCGTCGGACGCGCCGATGCCGCGCCCCTTCACGCTCTGCCACACCGCCGACTGGCACCTCGGGCACGCCCTGCACGGCCGCTCGCGCGAGGCGGAGCACGCTGCGTTCTCGGCCTGGCTGGTGGATCTGCTCGAGGCGCAGCGCGTCGACGCGCTGGTGATCGCGGGCGACGTGTTCGACAGCGCGAGCCCCTCGGGCGCGGCGCAGGGTCAGCTCTTCGAATTCCTGGCGGCGCTGCGGGCGCGCTGTCCGGCGATCGACGTGGTGATCGTCGCGGGCAACCACGACTCCCCGTCGCGCTTGGCCGCGCCCGATCCGGTGCTGCGATCGCTGCGGGTGCGGATGGTGGGCGCGGTGCCGTGGGTGGGCCGCGGGCGCGATCAGCGGATCGACCCCGAGCCCCTCGTGGTGCCGCTGCACGCGGAGGGCGCGATCGCGGCGTGGGCGCTCGCGGTGCCCTATCTGCGCGCGTGCGATCTGCCTGCGCTCGATCCCGAGGCGAGCGACGAGGAGCCGGCGGTGCGCATCGCGCGGGGCGCGCGGCGCGTCTACGAGGAGGTCGCGGCCCACGCGCGCACGCTGCGTCGCGACGATCAGGCGCTGATCGTCACCGGCCACTGCCACGTGGCGGGCGCGGCGGTGTCGGACGGGAGCGAGCGTCCCGTGATCGGCGGGGTCGCGGGGGCGCTGCCGGTCTCGGTGTTCCCGGAGGACGCGACGTACGTCGCGCTCGGGCACCTGCACCTCGCTCAGGAGGTGGAGGCGCAAGAAGTGTCGGGCGCGCACGTGCGGTACTCGGGCTCCCCGATCCCGCTGGCGCTCGGCGAGGAGAGCTATCCGCACGAAGTGCGGCTGGTGACGTTCGAAGGAGGGCGCATCGCGACCCAGGCGGGGCATCGCGTGCCGCGCTCGGTGCCGATCCTCCGGGTTCCACGGAGCGGTCCGGCGCCGATCGACGAGACGCTCGCGGCGCTGCGGGCGCTCGCCGAGGACGAGGTGGTGCGCGCTGCGGCGAGCGGGCCCGAGACCCGCTGGCCGTGGGTCGAGGCGCGGGTGCGGCTGGAGCGCGCAGAGCCTGCGCTGCGCGCGCGGGTGGACGAGGCGCTCGCGGGCCTGCCGGTGCGCCTGGTGAAGCTCACCGTCGAGCAGGCGCGGACGGGATCGTCGCCGGGCACCGAGGAGGGCGCGAGCCTGCGCGAGCTCGCCGAGCTCGACGTGCGCGAGGTGTTCCTGCGGCGCTGGGCGCTCGAGCAGGAGGGCGATCCGCCCGACGACGTCCTCGCGGCGTTCGACGAGGCGCGCGCGGCGGTGCTCGGCAGTGACGGTGCGCGCGGCACGGAGAGCGGGCCGTGAAGATCCTCGCGATCCGTGGCGAGGGTCTGGCGAGCCTCGCTCGCCGGTTCGAGCTCGCGCTCGACGCCGCGCCCCTGCGTGATGCGGGCGTGTTCGCGATCGTCGGTCCGACGGGGGCCGGGAAGAGCACGCTGCTCGATGCGCTGTGCGTCGCGCTCTACGACCGCACTCCACGGCTGACCGGGCGCGGCGAGCGCATCGGCACCGAGGAGGACGCGCGCGCCGCGGGCGATCCGCGGAACCTGCTGCGTCGCGGCGCGGGGCGCGGGCACGCCGAGGTCGACTTCCGCGGCATCGACGGGCGGGTCTATCGCGCTCGGTGGGAGGTCCGGCGCGCGCGAGGCCAGGCCGACGGACGGCTGCAGGACACGACGATGTCGCTGGTCGACGTCGAGACGGGGCGTGCGGTCTCGGGCACCCGGAAGGGCGAGGTGCTCGCTGCGATCGAGGAGCGCCTCGGGCTCTCGTTCGCGCAGTTCCAGCGCGCGGTGTTGCTCGCGCAGGGACGCTTCGCCGCGTTCCTCGAGGCCGACGATCGTGATCGCGCGGAGCTGCTCGAGCGCATGACCGGCACCGAGATCTACGGACGGATCTCGATCGAGGTGGCGCGGCGCGCGCGCGAGGAGCGGTCCGCGCTGGAGCGGCTGGAGGAAGGGCTCGCGTACGTCGCGCCGATGTCCGACGACGCGCGCCGGGCGCAGGAGGCGAGCCTGCCGGAGCGGACGCTCGAGGTCGCACGCGCGGCGCAGCGCGCGAGGACGCTCGAGGCGCAGGCGCGATGGTGGACCGAGCGCGATCTGTGGGCGCGCGAAGAAGCCGAGTCGCGGCGCGAGCTCGCGGAGCTCGACGGACAGCTCGACCTCTCGGAGGCGCGGCGTCGCGACATCGAGGAGGCGCAGCGGGCCGAGCCGTTGCGCGCGCCGCTCGAGGCGCTCGATCGCGCCGAGCAGGTCGGGCGTGGGGCACGAGCCGCGAAGGTGAACGCCGACGCGGTGGCGGCATCGGCCGAGCGGGAGCGCGGCGAGGCGACCGAGGCGCTCGCGCGCGCCGAGATGCAGGAGCGCGAGGCGCGGGCGCGCGCGGATGCGCTGAGCCCGGTGCTGCGGGAGGCGAGGGCGCTCGATCGCGAGCTCGCCGTCGCCCGGGCGAAGATGGGCGAAGCGGCCGCGCGCGCCGCGCGCGCAGCCGAGGTGTCCACGGCGCGTGGTGCGGAGCGTGTGGCGCACGGCGGACGCATCGCGACGCTGCACCGGCAGATCGAGTCGGCGACGGGGCGACGTCGCGCGGAGGGCGCGCTCGACACGATCGCGGAGGACGATGCGCCTCGGTTGATCGAGCGGCTCGAGCGTCTCGTCGCGCTGCGGGACTCGGCGCGGGACGCGGCGGAGCGACGCGCGCGGGTCGCGGCGCAGACCGCGCCGCGGAGGCGGGCGCTGGAGGAGGCGATCGTCGACGCCCAGCGCTGGCGAGCGGCGCTCGAAGCGGCGGGGGAGCGTCTCGCAGCGCGTCGAGACGCGCTCGCGCGAGAGCTCGGAGCCCACGAGCTCCGCGACGCGCTCGAGCGCCTCGGGGCCGCACGATCCGCGCTGGCGGTGATCGGCGATGCAGCGCGCCGCGCATCGGTGGCGGCAGCGCGCGCGGCGACGGCGAGGGCCTCCGAGCGCGCGGCGCGGCTCGCGATCGAGCGCGGTGAGGCCCGTCGAGCCGAAGCGCTGAGCGCGCTGCCTTCGGCGCGTGCGCGCCTGCTGGAGGCCGAGCGTGCGCGCGATCTCGCGACTGCGATGCTCGATCTCGCGCAGCTGCGCTCGGAGCTGCGTGACGGCGATGCGTGCCCGCTCTGCGGCGCGCTCGATCATCCGTACGCGCGCCACGCGCCGGTCGCGCTCGTGGATGCCCAGCGAGCGCGCGTCGCCGAGCTGCGCGACGAGGTCGTCGCGCTGGAGCGCGCGCTCGCGACCGCGGATGCGGAGATCGGCTCGGAGCGCGTCGCGTCGGAGCGCGCCGCCGAAGCGGCCGTCGCGTCGGAGCGCGAGGCCACCGAGGAGACGCAGCGCGCGCGCGAAGCGTCGCGCGCGAGGGCGCTCGAGTCGCTCGCGTCGTGGTGGTCGGGCGCCGGGATGCGGCTGCGGGCGCGGCTCGCGCCCGCCGAGGACGTGCACGCGGCGGGTGCAGGAGGCGCGGGGGGCGCGCCGATCTGGGCGGAGGCGCGCGACCGCTCGCTCGACGAGGCCGCGGTCGAGGCGTGGTCGCGCGGCGTCGAGGAGGCGCGGGCGCGGGTGCTCGCCGCGCTCGCCGCGCGCGAGGCCGCGGAGCGTGCAGTCGAGGGCGCGTCGCAGGAGCGGGACCGTGCCGCGTCGGGGCTCGCGCAGGTCGAACGCGCGGCGCGCGATGCCGAGAGCGCGCTCGAAGCGGTCGGGCGCGCGGTCGCGGAGCACGAGCGCGAGCATGCGCGCGCGCTCGCCGATCTCGAGGAGAGCGCGGCGAGGATCGCGACGTGGCGGGCCGCGATCGAGGCGCGAGTGGGCCCGCTCGAGGCGCTCGATCGGGCGGCGCTCGCCGAGGTCCAGCGCGCGCTCGCGACGTGCGCCGAGGCGCGGCGCGACGAGGCGCGCGCACGCTCCGCGCTGGCTGCGCTCGAGGCGGATGCAGCGCGCGCAGCGGACGCCGAAGCCGCAGCGAAGCGCGACGAAGAGGACGCGCGCACCGCGCTCGCACGCGCCGAAGAGGAGGTCGCCGCGCTCGCGTCACGCCGCAGCGCGATCGCTGCCGACGATCTCGACGCACTGGAGGAGAGCGCGCGCATCGGGTGCGACGCCGGCCGCGCCATGCGCGAGTCGGCCGCCCAGCACCGCGCGCGGACCGAGACCGCGCTCGCGGCGGCGCTCGAGGCCGTGTCGTCGGCTGCGCGCGCGAATGTCGAGAGCACGCGAGAGCTCGTGGCGGCGCGCACGCGGCTCGAGGATGCGCTGCGCACGTCGGGGCTCGAGGAAGCCGCGCTGCGCCGATTGCTGGCGCGTCCGCGCGAGGAGCTCGCGGCATGGCGTCGCGAGCTCGCGGTGCTCGACGAGCGACGTGCGCGTGGCCACGCCGTCCTCGACGAGCGCGTCCGCCGTCGCGAAGCGCACGACGCCGCGCCGCCCGACGGACTGCTCCCCCGTGACGCCATCGAGCGCGAGCTCGCGCGCGCTCGCGACGCGGAGAACGTGGAGCGCCGACTGCTCGCGTCGCTCGAGGACGCCCTGGCGCGCGACGATCGCCAGCGCGCCGAGCGTGCCGAGATCGTGGCGCGCATCGAGGCGCAGCGGGTGCGTGTCGGCACCTGGGCCACGCTCGAAACGCTGATCGGCTCCGCCGACGGCAAGCGCTTCCGGGTGTTCGCGCAGGGGCTCACCCTCGAGCTCCTGCTCGATCACGCGAACGCGCAGCTCGAGCGACTCGCCCCGCGCTACGCGCTGCGCCGCACCCCGGGCGCGGAGCTCGGCGTGCAGGTCGTCGATCGCGAGATGGGCGACGAGATCCGCGGCATCAAGAGCCTCTCGGGCGGCGAGACGTTCCTGGTCTCGCTCGCGCTCGCGCTGGCGCTCGCGTCGATGACGGCGCGACGCGTCCCGGTGGACTCGCTCTTCATCGACGAGGGCTTCGGCGGGCTCGACGCGGAGAGCCTCGAGGTCGTGCTCGCAGCGCTCGACGCGCTGCAGGCGAGCGGGCGTCAGGTCGGCGTCGTCTCGCACGTCGCGGCGATGGCGGAGCGCTTCGCCGCGCGCGTCGAGGTGCGCCCGGCCGGGCACGCGGAGAGCCTCGTCGAGGTCGTCTCGTGATCGCGTCAGCGCCGGCGGCGCACGCCGAGCGCGCCGAGCGCGGCGGCAAACAGCAGCGCCGTCTCGGCACCGGTGCGCGCGCCGCTCGGCACCGCGCACCGCCAGCCTCCGCCGCCCGCGAAGTTGGTTCCGGGCGGCGCGGTCGGGCCTCCATCGAACGGCGGCTCGACGCCCGCGTCGAAGGGCTCCTGGCCGGCATCCTCTTCGTCGCCGCCCGCGTCGTGGTCCTCGCCGCCCGCGTCGGGCACGCCGGCGTCGTCGGTGTTGGTGCCCCCATCGGGCCGCCCCGGCACGTCGGGCACGCACTCGCCTTCCCCGAGGCGCACCGTGCCGCACCGATCGATCGGGTCGTCGATGCAGGGCTCGGGATCGCGCGCGTTGGGGCACCCGTCCTCGTCGCAGTCGCCCGCGAGCCAGCTCGACGTCGGCTGTCCGTCGGGCGTTCGGTGGCAGTCGACGACCTGCTCGCTCGTGAGCTCCGTGCTCCCGGCGCAGTAGTCGAGCCCGAGCGTCGGATACGCGCACACGCCGCTCGTGAACCCTTCGGGCGGGTTCACCGCCCCGACGCACACCCCCTCGCGCGTGAGCAGGCGAGGGCAGTCCTCGTTCACGTCGCACCCGAACAACGTCCCGCACAGGGGCCGGCAGACGCGCCCCTCGATCCCCAACAGCAGCTGGTCGCACACCGCGGCCTCGAAGCGCTCGCCCGAGCAGGTGACCGCGTCGGTGCACGCGATGAGATCGCAGTCGACGAGCGGCGTCGCGCCGGTCTCTCCCGTCACCGTGCAGACCAGCGGCTCGGCGCGCGCGGCCCCCGGCGCTGCCACCACGATCGCGACCGCGACGAGCAAGAGCAAGGAAGACGAGAAGCGATACCGCATCCTTCGATGATCCCGGATCGCGCGGAGCGACGGAAGAGGCGTGCGCCGTTGACGGACGCGCCGGGTGGTCGTAGGACACACGACCGGCCTCCGGCCGGACACCAGAGAGGACTCGCATCATGTCGATGCCCGTCGGCGAAGCCCGCGAACGACTGTCGGAGCTCGCTCAGCGCCACGAAGCGCTGGGGAGGTATCTTTGACGTCGACGGCCTTCGTCTGCAGATCGATCGTCTGAACGACCACACCCTGCGCCCCGGCTTCTGGGACGACGCCGAAGCCGCGCAGAAGGTGGTCCAGGAGAAGGCGGCCATCGAGGCCGTCGTCACCAAGTACGAGAAGCTCCAGCGCGAGACCAAGGACCTCGGCGATCTCCTCGAGATGGCCGACGGCGACGAGTCGGTGATCGACGAGGTCATCGCGCAGATCCCCGAGCTCGAGAAGGCGACGCGACAGATGGAGGTCGCGCGCATGCTCGCGGGGAAGACCGATCGCTCCGACGCGATCGTGACGATCCATCCTGGCACCGGCGGCGTCGACGCGCAGGACTGGGCCGAGATGCTCCTCCGCATGTACCTGCGGTGGTGCGAGAAGAAGGGCTACAAGACCGAGATCGTCGACCAGCAGGCCGGTGAGCAAGCTGGGATCAAGGGCGCGACGATCCACGTGCGAGGCCCCTTCGCGTACGGCTACCTGCGCGCCGAGAACGGCGTGCACCGCCTGATCCGCATCTCGCCGTTCGACGCCAACGCCCGCCGTCAGACCGCGTTCGCCTCGCTCGAGGTCGTGCCCGATCTCGACGACGACGTGGGCGAGATCGAGATCAAGCCGGAGGACCTGCAGGTCGACACCTTCCGCGCCGGCGGCAAGGGCGGTCAGCACGTCAACAAGACCGAGTCGGCGATCCGCATCACGCACATCCCGAGCGGCGTGATCGTCGCGTGCCAGGCGGAGCGCTCGCAGCACAAGAACCGCGCGACCGCGATGAAGATGCTGCGCGGCAAGCTGTACGAGCTCGAGCGCCAGAAGCGCGAGGCCGAGTTCCAGGCGAACTACGGCGTCGACAAGATGGAGAGCGGGTTCGGCTCCCAGGTCCGCACCTACACGCTCGCGCCGTACCGCCTGGTCAAGGACGAGCGCACCGAGTTCAAGACCGGCGCAGTCGATGCGGTGCTCGACGGTGACCTCGACGATCTCATCGAGGCCTACCTGATGAAGACCGCGGATCAGCGGAAGAAGAAGGACGAGGCCGCGACCGCCGCGGCCCAGTGATCAGCGCATCGAGGGCGGCAGCTCGTCGTCGCCGCCCGATGCGCTGCGCGTCGTGGTGGTCGCGCACGTCGACGGTCGCACCCGACCGGTCTCGTCCGCGACCATCGCGACCCCGAGCTCGCGCGCCGCGAGCTGCACCACGCGCATCGTCGCCTCGCTCGCGTCGCTCGCGCATCCGAGCTGCACCACCTCGCCGCGCGCTGCGCGCGCGTCGTCGGGGCGTCCCGCGTGCTCCCAGCTCTCCGCGCTCCGATGCAGCGCGTACGCATAGAGCGGATGCTCGAGCTGCCCGAGCGCATAGCGATACGCCGTCGCCGCGTCGGCCCACTGCTCCGCGCCGAACGCGAGCTCACCGCGGATCATCCACGCCATCAGCGCGAGCTCGCCCGCGCCCGCGAAGCGCGTCGTGAAGCGCTCGGCGCGCCCCACCGCCGCGCGCTCTCCCGCGCGCCAGCTCAGCCACAGCTCCACGAACGCCATCTCCGCGAGCAGCGTCGAGTCGCGGCTCCCGTTCGCCGCCGCCTCCGCCGCGCGCTCGGCATCGGCACGATGACGCCGCGCTTCGCGCCCCTCGCTCGACTCCGCCGCGAGCAGATGCGCCCGCGCGAGATCGCGCAGCACCCGACGTCGCTCCGCGCCCCGCGCGCTGCGACGCGCCGACTCGAGCTCGTCGACGCTCGTCTCCGGCACCTGCAGCAGATCGGTCCGCCCGTTCGACGCCTCGACGAAGAGCGCGCCGGGCTCGATCGCACCGCCCGCTGCGCTCTGCGTCCGCACCTGCGCGCCGCCGCATCCCACCACGACGAGCAGCACGAGCCCCGCGACGTTCACCCCACGCATGCGGCCGATCCTACTCGACCTCGCTGGCGCCATCCCCTGCGGGCGTGGCAACGTTCGCGCCCCCGGCGCCCAGCCCGGAACCGGGAGCACGCCGCGAGAACCCACGCCGAGGCACCAGATGGCGAGCGAAGAGGAGCTGATCGAGGCGCGCCGCGCCCACGCGAGCGCACTGCGCGACGCCGGCACGCAGGCCTATCCCAACGACTTCCGCGCGCACGACGACGAGAACGCCTCCCGCGCGCGCGCCGTCGCCATCCTCACCGATCCCGAGAAGCGCGCCGCGCTCCCCGAGGAGAAGGACCTGAAGGGCGACGAGCCGAGCCATCACCTCTTCGGTCGCGTCGTCGGCAAGCGCGGCCCGTTCATCGTCATCCGCACCCCGCACGGCGACGCCCAGGCGCTCGTCCGCAACAAGCCCGGCAAGGGCGGCGAGCCCGCGCTCCCCGAGCAGGACGCGAAGCAGCTCGAGCTCCTCGACCTCGCCGATCACGTCGCGGTCCAGGGCCCGATGATCCGCACCCGCACCGGCGACGGTGCGATCCGCGCCGATCGTTTCCACCACGTCGGCAAGGCGATCCTCCCGCCGCCCGACAAGTGGCACGGCCTCACCGACGTCGAGAAGCGCTACCGCGAGCGCTACGTCGATCTCTTCGCGAGCCCCGCCGTCGCGCGCGTCTTCTACGCGCGCTCGCGCATCGTCCGCGCGCTGCGCAGCTTCCTCGACGGTCGCGACTTCCTCGAGGTCGAGACGCCGCTCCTCCATCCGCTCCGTGGTGGCGCCGTCGCGAAGCCGTTCGACACGCACCACAACGAGCTCGACATGAAGCTCTACCTGCGCATCGCGCCGGAGCTCTACCTGAAGCGCCTGCTCGTCGGAGGCTTCGATCGCGTCTACGAGATCGGTCGCGCCTTCCGCAACGAGGGCGTCAGCACTCGCCACAACCCCGAGTTCACGATCCTCGAGTTCTACTGCGCGTACGCGACCTACGAGGACCTCATGGACCTCACCGAGGCCATGTTCCGCCACGTCGACGCGGCGCTGCGCAGCGAGATGCACGCCCGCGCGCCCGAGTGGTGGAGCGAGCGCGCGTACACGCTCGACGAGCCCTTCGCGCGCGTCGACATGCGCGAGGCGATCGTCGATCGCACCAAGCGCTCGGGCGGCGATCTGCTCCCCACGCCCTTCGACGGTGCGCTCACGCGCGAGCTGCTCGACGATCCCACCGAGCTCCACGCGACGATCGAGCGCGTGCTGCACCTCCCGAAGGACTCGCACGAGGCCGCGGTGGCGCGCCTCGGCGGCGCGGATCGCGTGCAGTACTGGCGCGAGGCGCGGAAGCTCCTCGCGAAGAGCCACACCCACGGCGAGCGCGTCTTCGTGCTCTACGAAGTGCTCGTCGAGCCCGACCTGCCGAAGCTCTATCGCAGCGAGGACGGATCGAAGTCGGTGCCCGTCTTCGTGATGCACCACCCGTTCGACGTCTCGCCGCTCGCGCGCAAGAGCGATCGCGATCCGTTCATCACCGATCGGTTCGAGCTCTTCGTGGAAGGGCGCGAGGTCGCGAACGCGTTCTCCGAGCTCAACGATCCCGACGATCAGGCCTCGCGCTTCCGCGCGCAGCTCGATCGCCGCACGAAGGGCGACGAGGAAGCGATGGACTACGACGCCGACTACGTGCGCGCGCTCTCGCACGGCATGCCGCCCGCGGGCGGCTTCGGGCTCGGCGTGGATCGCCTCGTGATGATGCTCTGCGGTCAGGCGTCGATCCGCGACGTGCTGCTCTTCCCGGCGATGCGCCCCGAGCAGGGCACGTCGGAGCGCGGATGACCGAGAAGGCGCTGCGCCTCGGCCCGATCGCCGTGATCTTCGGCCTCTGGGCCGTGATCGGGGCGCTGGCCGCCGACGCAGCGCTCCTGCTCGCGCTGCCGCTGCTGCCGCGCGAGCACGTCGTCGTCGGCGTGCCCGTCGCGTTCGGCAGCGTCGGCGCGCTCTCGCTGTTCATCGCGGTGCTCACGCTGGTGCGCATCGCGCGCGTCGACATCGGCGTGCGCGGCCGCGCGCGGCTGTGGATCGGCGCGGTCGCGATGATCGTTGCAGGGCTCGCGACCATCGCGTTCGGCGTGGTGGTCGGGCTCGTGCTCGGCGATCCCGGCTACGGCACGCTCGGCGTGCCCTACGGCGCGCAGGCGTTCGCGGACGTGCTCTCGAGCACGCGCTCGTCGATCGAGACCATCGCGCTCGCGCAGGGCACCTATGCGCCGATGATGGCCGCGCTGGTGATCTGGGAGATCGCGGTGCGCGTCCAGCTCGGCGCCGGCATCGCGACGTGGTTCCTGATCCCCGAGCGCATCCGCCGCGTCATCTGGATCCTGATCGACGCTCCGCTGCTGGCCGCGTTCATCTTCGCGCTGTGGGCGCTGCCCTTCGAGCCGCGCGAGGACGGCGACGTGACGCAGCCGGCGATCGCGCTCGTCATCAGCACGCTCTTCGCGCTGCGCTTCTGCGCGCGCATGCTCCCGCCGACGCTCGACGTCGCCGAGCGCATCGGGGTCCAGACGCTCGTCGCGGCGCGGATGCTGCGCGCGAAGAAGAGCGGGTTCCTCACCGCGATCGGCATCCTCTCGATCCTCGCGGTGAGCTTCTCGTCGTGCACGCTCACGACGACGCTCTCGGTGATGGGCGGGTTCCGCGAGGACCTGCAGCAGAAGATCCTCGGCAACAACGCGCACGTCGTGATCGATCGCGAGTACGGCACCTGGGAGGGCTGGGGCCCCGCGCTCGAGCGCGTGCGCGAGGTCCCGAGCGTGACCGGCGCGAGCCCGTACGTCGCGGGCGAGGTGATGGTCACGAGCGCGTCGAACCTCGGCGGCGCGGTGCTGCGCGGCATCGATCCCCGCACCATCGGCGACGTCACCGATCTCCCGCGCAACATGGCGCCGGGACGCGGGCACGGCCGGCTCGAGTACCTCCAGCACCCCGAGCGACTGCTCGATCTCAGCGCCGCGGAGATGAGCGGCAGCGTGCTGCACGGCCGCGACGACGACCTCGAGGAAGAAGACGACCTCGACGAGGCGGAGAGCGACGCGGGCGTCCCGGTGGTCGGCGAGGACGACGAGACTGCGTCCGCGCAGCACGAGAGCCTGATGCGCGAGATCGATCGCGTGCTCGGCGAGCTCGACGAGCGCACCCCCGATGCCGAGCCCACCGTCGATCCCGACTTCCGCACCGGCTCGGGCGCCGGCGTGCGCGTGCAGGACGCGTTCGGCCGGGTCGACGATCCGACCGGGCTCTTCCTCGGCATGCCTCCGCCGCTGCAGCGCCCGCGCGAGGTGCTCCCCGGGCTGATCGTCGGCCAGGAGCTCGCGCGCTCGCTGCGCCTGCACGTCGGCGACGAGGTGAACGTCGTCTCGCCGCTCGGCGATCTCGGCCCCGCGGGACCGATCCCGAAGTCGCGTCCCTTCCGCGTCGCCGGGATCTTCTACAGCGGCATGTACGAGTACGACATGAAGGTCGCGTACACCGACCTCGAGACCGCGCAGCGCTTCCTCTCGACCGGCGGCGCGATCAGCGGCATCGAGGTGCGCGTCGACGACTGGGAGCGCGCCGACGCGGCGGCTGCGGCGATCGCCGAGGCGATCGCGCGCCCCGAGCTCCGCGTGCGCAGCTGGCAGGAGGTGAACCGCAACCTCTTCGGCGCGCTCGAGCTCGAGAAGCTCGCGATGTTCATCACGCTCGGCATCGCGATCCTGGTCGCGAGCTTCTGCATCGTCGGGACGCTCGTGCTGATGGTGCGCGAGAAGGGCCGTCAGGTCGGCATCCTGAAGGCGATGGGCGCGCAGGACGGCCAGATCGTCGGCATGTTCATGCTGCAGGGCCTCTTCATCGGCCTCGTCGGCGCGATCAGCGGGCTCGGCCTCGGGTGGGTCGTGTGCTTCGCCGCGGAGCACCTCGGCATCGTGCCGCTCAACCCCGAGGTCTATTACATCGACTCGCTGCCCATCCACACCGACCCGCGCGAGTTCTTCGCGGTCGGCATCGCAGCGGTGCTCGTCTGCCTGCTCGCGACGATCTATCCCGCGATCCTCGGCAGCCGCCTCAAGCCCGTCGACGCGCTTCGCTACTCGTGACTTCGTTGGAGCTCAAACGAATGCCGTCCCTGGTCCGCGCCGAGAAGGTCACGAAGAAGATCCTCCACGAGGAGCGCGAGGTGCAGATCCTCCGCGGCATCGACCTCGAGGTGGAGCAGGGCGAGATGCTCTCGATCGTCGGCGCGTCGGGCGCGGGCAAGAGCACGCTGCTGCACGTGCTGGGCACGCTCGATCTGCCGACGTCGGGGCGGATCATCTACGAGGGCCAGGACGTCACGCACCTGCCGAGCTCGCGCCTCGCGGACTTCCGCAACCGATCGATCGGCTTCGTCTTCCAGTTCCACCACTTGCTCCCCGAGTTCACCGCGGTGGAGAACGTGATGATGCCCGGGCTCATCCGCGGCGCGGCGCGCAGCGCGATGCACGCGAAGGCGACGAAGCTGCTCGACGACGTCGGGCTCAAGCATCGCCTCTCGCATCGCCCCGGCGAGCTCTCGGGCGGCGAGCAGCAGCGCGTCGCGCTCGCGCGCGCGCTGGTGATGGAGCCGAAGCTGGTGCTCGCGGACGAGCCCACGGGCAACCTCGACAGCGTCACGAGCGAGGCGATGCACGAGCTCTTCTTCCAGCTCAACCGCGAGCGCAACGTGACGTTCTTGATCGTCACCCACAGCGAGAAGCTCGCGTCGCTGATGCCGCGCGTGGTCACGATGCGCGACGGCCGCGTGGAGCGCGACGAGCGCAAGAGCGACGTCGCCGAGCGCGAGCCCGAAGCGATCACGTCCGAGGGCTGATGTACGTGGACGATCTCGTCGCGTGGATCCGCGAAGCGCTCGCTCGCGGTGACTCGCCCGTGGCCGCGCTGCGCTACGCGATGCACCGCAACGGGGGCCACGTCGGTCGAGTCGATCTGATCGGCGCGTTCCACGGCGCGACGCGGATCGGCCTCGCCAACGCGATGTGCATCGGCGCATGGCACGTCTTCGGCGAGCGACTGAGCGACGAGGAGCTCGACGCCGAGCTCGCGGAGCGCCTGCGACATCGCGCGTCCGGTCGCTGAGCCGCGCGGGGCCCTCCAGGGATCGTTCACCGGTGTGCGATCGGCGCGCTCGCGCCGTCGCGGCGTGCTCGACACGCCTCTTGCGCTGGCCGATCGCGCGACGCGCGCCGGTGCCCCCGCGTCGGAGCATCGCGCCCCTCCGCGAACGATCTCGCCCCCGCGTCGATCGATCGTCGCCCCGGCTCGATCGATCTCGGGCCCCGGGGGACCGTGATCGATCGACGCGGGGGATCATCTCCCGCAGGCGGGGGTGTGACTCTCGGAGGCGGGGGCACGGATCGCCGATCACCGTCCGACGAAGCCCGCGCGCGGGGCACGGACGGTCTCACGCGGGGCACGCGCTGCGCGACGCGCGTGCCCGCGATCTCGCGGCCGGGGGCTCAGTACTTCGCGCCGTCGACGTGCATCACGTTCAGCGACGCGAGGTCCACCTCGGGCAGACAGCGCACGTTCACCGCGGCCATCTTCGATCCATCGGGCCCGGTGCCGTCACCGAACGGCGCGATCCCGCATTTCGCGCAGAAGTGGTGCTGGATCGCGTGCTTGTTGAACGTGTAGGTCGAGAGCGCGCTCTCGGGCGTCGTCAGCCGCAGCGCCCCGCGCGGCACGAACCACAAGAGCCCGCCGCGCCTCCGGCACATCGAGCAGTTGCAGTCGATCACGCGATCGATCGTCCCCTCGACCTCGAACGCGATGTTCCCGCAGTGGCAGCTTCCCTGATGCATCGTCGTCATGTGCGGCGTCATCTAGCCACGAACCGCGCCCCCCGGTTGGACGAACGCGACACGCGCCCCGCCGCGCTTCGCGCGTCGCGCCGCTCCCCGAATCCCGCGCGAAGCGCGCAGTCGCGCGGCTTTGCCGCGCGCTGCGACCCGCGAACGTCCGAGGCGCGCGAACAGCGCGACTCGGTCGCGAGCTCTCCCCAGCCCCACCCAGCGAGACGGCAGAACCGGGGTACCGGGCGCGGGGGTGGGGGTCAGGCGGCCTCGTGCGACGGGGGCTCGCAGACGTCGACCACAGATCGAACGAAGCATCGCGGCAGCGGCGCGAAGCGCGCGCCGCGATGCGCCCACCGACTCCCGACGCTCGCGCCCGTCCGTCCAGCAGCCCGCGAGCACACAGGCCGCCTGACCCCCACCCCCGCGCCTCCCACCGAAGCGCCTCAAGCCGCAAACGCCACGTCGAGCACCATCATCAACAAGAACCCGCCCATCGTCCCCCAAGTCGCCGCGTCCGAGTGCTCTCCGCGGTGCGACTCCGGCAGCACCTCGTCGCTGATCACGAAGAGCATCGCGCCCGCCGCGAAGCACAGAGCGACCGGCAGCACCGCGCTCGAGAACCCGACCGCCGCCGCGCCGAGCCCCGCCCCGATCGGCTCGACCGCGCCCGAGAGCAGCGCGACCCCGACCGCCAGCCACCGCGAGTACCCCTCGCGCACCAGCGACACCGCGACGACCAGCCCCTCGGGCGCGTTCTGACACGCGATCCCCAGCGCGATCGGCAGCGCCAGCGCCTCGTCCCCGCTCCCCACCCCGACGCCGACCGCGAGCCCCTCGGGCAGGTTGTGCAGCGTGATCGCGATCACGAAGAGCCACGTGCGCGCCAGCGCCGCCGGCGATCGCCCCCGGCCCTCCACCCCCTTCAGGAAGTGCTCGTGCGGCGAGAACCGATGCATCAGCGCGATCGTCCCGACCCCCGCGATCAGCCCGCCCGCGCCCGCCGCGACCCCGCCCCACCGTGCCCATCGCTCCACCGCGATCTCGAGCCCGGGGCCCAGCAGCGAGAAGAACGTCGCCGCGAGCATCACCCCCGCGCTGAACCCGGAGAGCGCGGCCCGCGCGCGGTCTCCGAGATCGCGCAGCGCGAGCGCTGGGAGCGCTCCGGCGCCGGTCGCGCCGGTGCCGGCCCACAGGCTCGTCAGCACCGCATCGATCCACGTGCTGCCCACGTCTCCCTCACATGGGGCCCCACGCTTGACCCGGCATCCCCGCACGGCTAGAACGCCGCGGTTTGCGGGGGAAACCCGCGGCTTTTCCCCCGATCGAAACGGATCCTCGCCAGCTCATGCGCCGCGCCCTCCACGCCACGCTTCTCGCGATCGTGTCGCTGACACTGGTGATCCCAGTCGCCGCGCAGGTCGCCGACGAGGACGAGGACGAGGCGGGCCTCGAGGACGAAGAGGGCCTCGAGGAAGAGGAAGAAGAAGAGGCCGAGGAAGAAGAGGAGTACGAGCCCGTCGAGGACGCCGAGACCGGCGTCGGCGTGCCCCGCACCCTCTGCCACGGTCGTCGCATCCGCCGCGTGCGCGTGCTCGGCAATCGTCGCGTCGGCGACGACGACGTGCTCGCCTCGGTGCGCTCCCGCGCCGGCAACGTGTGCACCGACGATCGCGTCGCCGACGACGCGCGTGCGCTCTGGGATCTCGGGTTCTTCGACGACATCCGCGTCGAGGCCGAGCCCGCCGAGGATCGCGTCGATCTGATCTTCCGCGTGCGCGAGCGCCCCTCGATCTCGGCGGTGCGCTACGAGGGCAACTCGTCGGTCGGCAACAGCGACATCGACGAGGTCGTCGAGCTCCGCGCGGGATCGATCCTCTCGATGCAGGAGGTCCAGCGCCAGCTCACGCGCATCCGCGATCTCTACGCGGAGAAGGGCTACTTCCTCGCGCGCATCGAGCCGCGCCTGGTCCGTCAGCCGAACAACGAGGTCGAGGTCGTCTTCCGCATCCAGGAGGGCGACGAGGTCGTCGTCCGCCGGATCCGCTTCGTCGGCAATCGCCACATCTCGGGCGGCGATCTGCGCGGCATCATGCAGACCGGCGAGACGGGCTTCTTCTCGTTCCTGACCAACAACGACAACTTCCAGGACGAGCGCTTCGACGAGGACGTCACGCGCCTCCAGGCGATCTACTACGACCGCGGCTACCTCACGATGCGCGTGGGCACGCCGCGCATCGAGCTCACGCCCGATCGCCGCTTCATCGACATCACGATCCCGCTCGCCGAAGGGCCGCGCTTCCGCATCGGTCGGCTGCGCGTGATCGAGCAGGACGACGACGGCAACGAGGTCGACCCGCTCGGCGGTCGCCGCCAGGTGCGCGAGCTCGTCGCGGCGGAGCCCGGTGACTGGTTCAGCCGCACCGCGCTCGGCACCTCGCTGCTCGCGGTGACGCGCCACTACCGCGACGCCGGCTACGCGCACGTCGACGTGCAGCCCGAGACCGATCTCGATCTCGAGCGCAACACGGTCGATCTCTCGATCGTCGTGCGCCGTGGCCCGCTGACGCGCATCGAGCGCATCAACGTCCGCGGCAACACCAAGACGCGCGACTCGGTCATCCGCCGCGAGATCCGCATCGCCGAGGGCGACCTCTACAGCCAGACCCAGCTCGAGCAGTCGCGCGCGTTCATCCAGGCGCTCGGCTACTTCGAGCGCGTCGAGCTCAGCGAGAGCGACGGCAGCGCGCCCGATCGCATCGTCGTCAACGTCGAGGTCGCGGAGCGTCCGACCGGCACGTTCAACGTCGGCGCGGGCTTCTCGTCGATCGAGGCGTTCATCTTCACCGCGCAGGTCCAGCAGCAGAACCTGTTCGGCAACGGCCAGTCGCTGAACCTCCAGCTGCAGCTCTCCGGCCTACGACAATTGGTGCAGATCCAATTCGTCGAGCCGTACTTCTTCGGGACCGACTGGACGTTCGCGATAGAGCTGTTCAAAACGGTCCGCCAATTCAGCTCGTTCACGCGCGACTCGACCGGTGGATCGCTGTCGTTCGGACATCCGATCTTCGATCGACGACTCTCGCTCTTCGCGCAGTACCGCGCGGACTACGTGCAGATCGGGCCGCGCACCGGCGGGTTCGGCGCAGGGCAGGGCCTCTTCCAGCTCAACCTGCTGCCGATCGAGAACAACTTCCGCAACGGTCTGCAGAGCTCGCTGCGCCTCACGGTGACGTGGGACTCGCGCGACAACCGCATCTATCCGCAGAACGGTCTCTACGCGTCGTGGTCCACCGAGGTCGCGGACGAGGTGATCGGCTCCGCGACGAGCTGGGTGCGACACCGCGCGTTCTTCCGCTGGTACTGGGAGCTCTTCTCCGGCGTCGTCCTGAAGATGAACACCGAGTGGGGCTTGATCGCGTCGCGTCAGGCGCCCGGTCCGCCGGTGTTCGAGCGCTTCTATCTCGGCGGCATCTTCAACGTCCGCGGCTTCCCGCTGAACAGCCTCGGTCCGCGCGTCGGCGTGCCCCGCACGTACGCGCCGCCCGACGGCGGCATCGTGCCGCAGTTCGGTGAGCCGGTCGGCGGGAACATGCAGCTCTATTACAACCTCGAGCTCGAGTTCCCGATCATCCAGCAGGTCGGCATCCGCGGCGTGATCTTCACGGACGGCGGCAACGCCTGGAACCTCGACGAGTACATCTGTCAGCTGCCGCAGCCGTCGGAGTACGTGTCGTCGTCGGATCCGTGTCGCGTCGACCTGTTCGATCTGCGCACGTCGTGGGGCTTCGGCATCCGCTGGATCTCGCCGCTCGGCCCGCTGCGCTTCGAATGGGGCCTCCCGTTCATGCGCATCCCGGGGCGCGAACAGGACATCGACTTCCAGTTCACGATCGGCAACTTCTTCTGAGTCGAGCGGACCGCATCTGAAATACCGCTCGGTCTTGACCCGTCGGATATGAACGGGTAGCCAACCGCACCTTTCGAGGAGACCTCCTTTGCTCCAGCTCCAACGGCACGCCGTCACCCTCGCCGCGGCGCTGATGATCTCGTTCGTGGCGCCGCGAGTCTACGCGCAGGTGCGCATCGCCGTGGTCGATCTCCAGCGCGCGCTCAACGAGACCGAGGACGGTCGTCGCGCGAAGGCGCGCCTGAAGCGCCTCTTCAAGCAGCGCCAGGACGACCTCGACAAGCGTCAGGGCGAGCTGAAGGCGCTCAAGGAAGACATCGAGAAGAACATCGAGCTCTGGTCGCAGGAGACCAAGCAGCGTCGTCTCGAGGAGTACCAGAAGGCGTTCGTCGACCTGCAGCAGCAGTACGTCGAGTACCAGCGCGAGCTCGCGGAGCGCGAGGCCGAGGCGACGGGCGAGATCGTCGAGCGCATGCAGTCGATCCTGCGCCGCATCGGACAGGCCGAGGGCTACACGCTGATCATCGAGCGGAACGAGGCCGGCGTCGTGTGGGTGCCGACGAACCTCGATCTCACCGACCAGGTCATCCAGCGATACAACGCGGGCGAAGGCCGCGAAGCTGGCGGTGAGGGCGGCGGTGGTGGTGCTGCGGCCGGCGGCGGTGGAACGCGTGGTGGCGGTGGTGCTGCGACGACCGGCGGTGGCGCGACCGGCGGCACTGGCGGCGGCGGTGGCGCGCGCCGTCCCCCGACGAAGCGCGCGGAGTGAGCGACGCGGAGCGGAGGCTCCGTCGAGTCGGATCGCGTTCGAGTAGAATCGTGCTCGCATGGAGCTCGACGTCGAACGGATCCTCCGGATCCTCCCGCATCGCTCGCCGTTCCTGCTCCTCGATCGCGTGACGGAGCTGAGCCCGCGCAAGTCGGCGCGCGGGCTCAAGTGCGTCACGTACAACGAGCCGTTCTTCCCGGGGCACTTCCCGGGTCAGCCGATCTTCCCGAGCGTGCTCATCGTCGAGTCGATGTCGCAGCTGCTCGCGGTGCTCGTGTACGCGTCGGAGCCCTTCGACCCCGGCCAGAAGGTCCTCTACTTCCTCGGCTTCGACGCCGCGAAGTTCCGACGCCCGGTGGTGCCCGGCGATCGCATGGTGCTCGACGTCGAGATCACGCAGCGACGCTCGAACATCTGGAAGGCGCACGCGACCGCCACGGTCGACGGCAACCTGTGCGCGCAGGCCGAGCTGCTCGCGGCGCTCACGGATCGCGGCGAGCTGCCGAGCCATTGAGCCGGCCGACATTGCCGCACTGATTGTTTCCTTCTACAACCGGGCGCCGTGCGCAGGCCCGCCCGACTCCTCGCGCTGAGCGCGATCGCGACGCTGCTCGCGCTCCCACTCGCGGCGGTCGCGCAGGACGCGGGCTCGAGCCGCGAGACGAGCGAGAGCGGCGAGGGCGCGAGCGAGACGGCGGGCCCACCGGTCTACGATCTCGCGAAGCTCCTGCGCGCGGCGGAGCGCAGCTATCCCGGCATCCGCGCCGCCGAAGCGCGCATCCGCGCGGCGCGCGCGCAGCTCGACGAGGCGTGGGTCACGCCCTACTTCCAGTCGTGGGTGACCGCGGGCTTCACGCTCGCGCCCGAGGCGCGCGGCAGTCCGATCCTCTCACCCGACGCGCAGGTCCCGCTCTCGAACCCGTGGCAGCCCGTGCTCGGCTTCGACTTCCAGGGCGCGATCCCGCTCTGGACGTTCGGCAAGCTCGGCGCGGCGCGCGAGGCCGCGCGCGCCGGCATCCGCGCGTCGGAGTCCGACCGCGCGCGCGTGCGTGCGCAGCTGCTCTACGACGTGCGTCGCGCCTACTTCGCGCTGCAGCTCGCGCTCGACGTGCAGCAGATGTTGCGCGAGGGCATGCCCGCGCTCGAAGAAGCGATCGAGCGCACCGACGATCGCATCGCGGAGGGCGATCCCGAGGTCGACGAGATGGATCGCTTCCGCCTCGCGGCTGCGCTCTCCGAGATTCGCGCGCGACAGGCGCAGGCGGCGCACCTCCAGGCGAGCTCGCACGCGGCGCTCCAGATCCTCAGCGGCGTGCGCGAGCTGCGCGTGCCCGACTGTCCGATCCAGGTCGTCGACGCGCGCCTGCGCCCGCTGACCCAGTACGTCTCGAGCGCGATGAGCGATCGCCCCGAGGTGCGCATGCTCGAGGCCGCACAGCGCGCGCGCGAGGCGAGCCTCGACGTCGCGCGCGCCGGGTTCTGGCCCGACCTCGCGCTGACGTATCGCTTCGCGATCAGCTACGCGCCCGGCATCACGGACCAGACGAACCCGTTCATCATCGACCCCGCGAACTACATGAACATCGGCGCGGGCATCGCGCTGCGGTGGTCACTCGACTTCTGGGGCAACGCGTACCGCGTCGATCGCGAGAGCGCGCTCCTCGACGACGTGCGCATGCGCTTCGAGGAGGCGCGGCGCGGCATGGAGCTCGAGATCACCGACGCGTACAACACCGTCGTCGAGGCGCGCGATCGCGAGACGGCGTTCGACCGCGGCCGGCGCGAGACGCGCGCGTGGTTCATCACCGCGGCCCAGGCGGTCGAGCTCGGCACCGCCGAGACCAACGATCTCGTCGACGCAGTGCGTGCCTATTTCACGGCGCGCTACTCGCATCTGCAGGCGATCCACGACTTCAACTCCGCGCTCGCGAACCTCGAGCGCGTCTCGGCGATGCCCGTCACCGATCGCTGGGAAGACGCCTGCGATTGAATCCCCGCGACCCCAGGCCAGTCACGAGGCTCACGCACATGACGATGCGCACGATCTTCCTCGCCCTCGCGCTCGCCGCGCTCTCGTTCACCTCGATCGCCTCGATCGCCTCGGCCCAGGAGGGCGGGGCCGCGACGCGCTTCCTCCGGCAGCGCCACGACGAGGTCACGCGCATCATGAGGCGTGACGCCTCGACCGACGCAGCGCGCGCCGCGCGCAGCCAGGAGGTCACGCGCATCCTGAGCCAGCTCCTCGACTACCAGGAGCTCTCGCGCCGTGCGCTCGGGACCCACTGGGAGTCGCGCACGCCGGCGCAGCGCACGCAGTTCGTCGATCTCCTGCGCCAGCTCGTCGAGCGCAATTACGAGGCGAACCTCGAGCGCATCCAGGACTTCGAGGTGCGCTACACGCGCGAAGAGGCGATCTCCGACGGAACGGTGGTGTTCACCGAGGCGCGCTCGCGCCAGGAGCGCCGTCAGCCGCCGGTCGAGATCTCCTACTCGATGCACCTGACCGAGGGTGCGTGGCGGGTGTTCGACGTGAACACCGACGGGGTCAGCCTGGTCCGGAACTACAACCGTCAGTTCAATCGGATCATCGGCCAGGACGGCTGGGACGCGCTGATCACGCGCATGCAGGAGCGCCTCGCGTCGGGTCGCACCGAGTGATCTCGGGCGCGCTCGCGCGTCCTCCGGCGCGGAGCTCGTGAGCGCGTTTTTCCTTGCGATCGTTGACGGGCACAGATGTGGGCACTAGCCTGCCCAACCCGTATGCGACTGTTCAGCGGCAAGGTTCCCGTCATCGCCCAGGAGATCGTCCGGACGCTCACGGAAGGCGGTGACATCGAGACCGAGGCGCCGAACGAGGTGCAGGCGGACATCGAGTCGGTGCTCAAGGAGTACCTGCGCCAAGAGCGTCGCGTGACGGACGAGGCGAAGTCCCGGATGGAGATCCGGGGCATGACCTACAGCGAGCTGGGGAAGATGAAGTCCCAGGTCGCCAAGGACCTGAAGCTCTCGACCGGCGAGGACACGCTCCCGTACATCCTCGAGCAAGTGCTCGAGATGCTCTTCCACAGCAACAACGTGGAAGAGGTGTTCGCGGAGGACAACGTGCTCCGCAAGAAGATCACCGCGATCCTGCGCCGCCACATGGACGTGGAGCAGGAGCTCGATCGCGAGGTGCGCTCGAAGATCAAGAACCTCGAGGAAGGCACCGCCGCGTTCGAGACCGAGTACGCGCGCGTGATGGATCAGATCAAGCGCAACAAGAGGCTCACCTGAGCCGGGCGCCCTGAGCGGCGCGTCGAGGATCTCCCATGCACGAGAGCGCCACCCCGACACTGCGGAGCATGACGGGGCACGGCCTCGGCGAGGCCCCGCTCGGGCCCGGGCGCGTGCACATCGAGATCCGCTCGGTGAACCACCGCTATCTCGAGGTGCGAGTGCGACTACCCGCCGAGGTGGTCGAGCACACGGGGTTCGTCGAGGAGGCGGTGCGCAACGCGCTCGGGCGAGGGCGCGTCGAGGTGACGGGGCGCATCTCGGGCGACGCGATCGGCGCACCGGTGCTCGACGTGGCGCGGGCGCGTGCGGCGTACGAGCAGCTCGTCGCGCTGCGCGATGCGCTCTCGCCGCGCGAGCCGCTGCCGCTCTCGTTGCTCGCGTCGGTGCCCGATCTGTTCATCGCGCGCGGGCTGCCCGATCTGCGCGTGGCGCGCGAGGCGCTGGCGCGCGCGACCGAGCAGGCGTGTCGCGGCGTGATGGAGATGCGCGCGCGCGAGGGCGCGGCGCTCGCGGCGGATCTCGACGGGCGCGTCGATCGGCTGGTGGAGCACGTCGAGGCGATCGAGGCGCGTGTGCCCGAGGTCGTCGACAACGCGCGGCGCCGCCTCGCGGAGCGCATCGAGAAGCTGCTCGCGCAGGTGGGCGGGACGATCTCGCAGGTCGGTGTGCTGGAGGAAGGACGCCTCGAGCAGGAGATCGCGATCTTCGCCGATCGCTGCGACGTGACCGAGGAGTGCACGCGCCTGCGCAGCCACTCGGATCAGTTCCGCGCGCTGCTCGCGACGGGCGCGGCGGAGGCGCTGGGGCGCCGGCTCGACTTCCTGCTGCAGGAGATGGCGCGCGAGGCGAACACGATCGGCGCGAAGAGCGCGGACGCGGAGACCGCGCGGCTCGTCGTCGAGGTGAAGGCCGACGTCGAGCGCATGCGGGAGCAGGTCCAGAACGTCCTCTGATCGCGAGCGCTTCGGCGAGAGGCGCGGGGAGGGCCGGTGCTCGCGGCTGCCGTTCACGAGCGGCGCGAGCTTCGGGACGCGGAGCTTCGCTCGCTGCGTGCGCTGTTCGCGCACTCCGCTCGCTCGCCGACGATCTCGGCTTGCCGTCTCCCAGGCCCGCTGCGTGGGCCCGTCGGCCCCTCCTCCCCACGCCCGGTACCGCGGTTCTGCTTGCCGCGGCCCGGACGCTCGCGAGTAGCGCCGCGCTTCGCGCGGCAATTGGGGTGCGATGCCGAAGTCGTCGGCGGCTGGATCAGATCACGCGGTCGCTGCCGCCGTCGATCGGGAGCTGGGCGCCCGTCGTCGCGCGCATCTTCACCAGGGCGAGCGCGGCCTCGGCGACGTCCTTGGTGGTCACCTCGGCGCGCAGCAGGTTCTGCCGCTTGTACTGCTCGACGCTCACGCCGTAGCTCTTCGCGCGCAGCGCGATCGTCTCGTCGCTCCACAGCTCGGTGTCGAAGACCTTGTCGGGGTGCAGCACGTCGACGCGCACGCCCGCGGGCGCGAGCTCGATCGCGGCGACGCGCGCGAGCTGCGTGACGCCCGCCTTGCTCACCGAGTACGCCGCGGCGCCGGGGCCCGGCGCGGGTACGTTGCGCGACGCCATCATGATCACGACGGGCTCGACGCCGAGCTGCAGGTACGGCGTCGCGGCGCGCAGCACCTTGAGGTGCGACGTGAGGTTGAGCGCGAGCGCGCGCTCCCAGTACGCGTCGTCGAGCTCCTCGATGCGCTTGCTCGGCGGGAAGTCGCCTGCGTTCGAGACCAGCAGGTCGAGGCCGCCGAAGCGGCGCACGCACGCGTCGATCGCGGCGTTCACCTGCGCGGTGTCGGTCACGTCGCAGGCGATGCCGAGCGCGTCGTCGCCCTTCCACGCGCTCGTGATCTCGGCGCGCCGATCGAGCACGCACACCGCGGCGCCCTCGGCGCGGAAGCGCTGCGCGATCGCGCGCCCGATGCCGCTCGCGCCGCCGGTGATCAGCGCGACGCGCCCTGCGAGCGAGGGGCTCGCGCCGGGCTTGCGCAGCTTGCGCTGCTCGAGCTCCCAGTACTCCATGTCGAAGAGATCGCGCTCTCCGAGCGGCGTCCATCCGCCGAGCGCCTCGGCCCACTGCACGCAGCGGATCGTGTGGCGCGCGATGTCGCCGATCTGCGCGGCCGCTTTCGCCGCGGTGCCGAACGCGAGCGTGCCGACGCCGCGCCACACCGCCCATCGCGGCGCGGGATCGAGGCGGGTGCGCGACCCATCGTCGTTGCGCGTGAAGTACGCGTCGTACTCGCGCGCGTAGGCGTCGATCGCGGTGGCGGGATCGGCGTCGATCACCGCGGGCACGCGCTTGGTGCGGATCACGTGATCGGGCGTGACCGGGCCGCGCGTCGCGATGTGCGCGACGTCGTCGCGCGACGCGTAGCCCGCTGCGTCCTCGCTCGCGTCGACGCGCGCGATCATCGCTCGACCGGCAGCGCGCGAGACCTCGCGGCGGATCGTCGCGAGCGCGCGCGGATCGATGTCCGATGCGCGCGGGGCGCGACGCGGCGCGCTCCACGCGCCGCTCCTCTTCAGCGCGTCCTCGGCCTCGCTCACCAGACGGATCGTGCGCTCGTAGCTCTCGCGCGCGTCGTCCGAGAACGTGAAGAGCCCGTGGTGCATCAGCACCATGCCCTCGAGCGAAGACCAGTCGGCGCTCCGCGTGATCTCGCGCACCGCGCGCGCGAGGACGAACCCCGGCATGACGTAGGGCACGTAGAGCACGCGATCACCGAACACCGCGCGGATGCGGGCATCGCCGTCGGGCGTGTTGGTCAGCGTGATCACCGCATCGGCGTGGGTGTGATCGACGAAGCGGTGCGGGAGGATCGCGTGCAGGATCGCTTCGATCGAGGGATCGGGCGCGCTCGGATCGAGCAGCGCGGCGCGCTGCTCGCGCACCATGTCGACGTCGGAGAGCGCGGTGAGATCGGCCATGCGCAGCAGCGCGCGCATGCGCACCGGCGAGAAGCCCGCGGGCTCGATCGTCGCGAGATCCCAGCCGCTGCCCTTCACCCAGAGCACGTCGGTGTCGTCGCCGAAGAAGTCCTTCGTCGTGCCCTTCACGCTCGTGTTGCCGCCGCCGTGCAGCACGAGCGAGGGCTCGGCGCCGAGCAGCCGCGACGTGTAGCAGCGGAGCTGGAGCAGATCGGTGGGCGCGTCCTCGGCGCGGTAGCGGCTCTCCATGCGCGCGGAGGATATCGTCACCGCGTCAGCGCATCACGATCTCGAGTCGCTCACCGGGCTCGATCTCGACGGTGCGGCGCATCGTGCGCTCGGAGCGCGAGGGCCCGGCCTCGATCAGATGCGAGCCGGCGGAGAGCGAGCGACGGATCGGCGACGAGCCGACGTAGTCGCCGTCGATCCAGACCTCGCCGAACGGCATGACGACGATGCTCACCGAGCCGGGCGCGCGCTCGACCGGCGGGGGAGGCGGAGGGGGAGGGGGTGGCGGCGGCGGAGGCGGAGGCGACGTGCCCGCGTCGCGGCGTCGCCGGCCTCCGCCGGGATGCGAGCTCTCGGCCGAGCCCGCATCGACACTCACCACCGGCGCGACCCATGCGTCGATCTCCACGACGCCCGCGTCCTCCGACGCTCGCGCGAACCCGGCATCGGGCAGCACCAGCACCGGAGGCGAGTCGCCCGCCATGCTCGACGGCTCGTCGTTCGTCCGCGTCATCAGCACCGCGAGCGCGGCGCCGAGCCCGACCAGCGCGACCGCGGCCACGCCGCCGACGAGCGGCATCAGCGAGCGCTGTCGCGGCAGCTCGCGCAGCGACTCGACCGGCATCGGCGTCGCGCCGCTCGGCCGCGTGAGCTCCGCAGGCGGCCCCGACGCTCCGGGGCGCGAGAACGACGGCGGCGTGCCCGGCGGATACGCGGAGCCTCCTGGGCCCAGCTGCGCGGCGAGCTCGGGCCCCACCGCGGTCGCCGTGTACTGCGGGCTCGTGTTGCCGAAGGGCGGCGGCACGGGCGTCGGCGTCATCACCGTCGGCGCCCCATCGAAGGGCGCGCGCGTGCGCGTCGCGTCGTGACCCGACGCCGGCTGCGGCCCTCCGCCCCACTGCGGGCGCTCGCCGGGCATCGCGCTCGTGGGCTCGTACGCGATCGCCGGCTGCTGGCTCGGCGGCGCGCCCGCGCGCGTCGTCTCCTCGAGGCGGCGCACCAGATCGCCCAGGATCCGCCGCGCGGTGGGCGGCGGCGCGATGTCGACCAGCGCGTCGACCAGCTCCGCCGCGCTCTGGAAGCGCGCGTCCGGGCTCGGGTCGAGCAGCTTCTCGACCGCGTCCACGAGCGTCTTCGGCGCGCTCGGGCAGAGCTCGGCGAGCCCGGGGCGACGTCCCTCGCTGATGCGCTGCAGCGTGTCCAGATCGGTCGCGCCGACGAAGGGCCGGCGCCCCGCGAGCGCCTCGAAGAGCAGCACACCGAGCGCGAAGAGATCCCCGCGCGCATCGAAGCGCCCCTGCAGCGCGTACTCGGGCGCCATGTACGGGACCTTGCCCTTCACGGTCCCGGTGGTCGTCAGCATCGTCGACTTCGAGACCGCCTTCGCGATGCCGAAGTCCGTCAGCTTCACCTCGCCCGCGCGGCTCACCAGCACGTTCGACGGCGAGATGTCGCGGTGCACGACCGGCCCGCCGCCCCCTGCGCCGTGATGTCCCTGCAGGTTGTGGGCGTAGTCGAGCGCCGTCGCGAGCTCGTTCGCGAGGTGCACCACGAGCCCCGACGTCATCGTCTCGCCGCGCTCCTCGAGCGCACGGAGCAGACGATAGAGGTCCATCCCGTCGACCAGCTCGAGCGCCAGGTAGTGCGACGCGTCGGCCACGCCGAAGTCGACGACCTGCACGATGTTCGCGTGCCGGAGCTGCGCCGAGACCCGCGCTTCTTCGAGGAACTGATGGACGAACGCGGCGTCCTTCTCGAACGCCGGCAGGATCCGCTTCACGCAGACGCGCTGCTCGAACCCACCGGGCCCGCGCCGCACCGCGAGGAAGGTCTCTGCCATCCCTCCCGCGCCGAGCCGGCTGACGAGCTCGTAGGGCCCGAATCTCCAAGGGCTCCCCGCCACGCGGCGTCGAGGCTAGCACGCGGCAACCCGCGCCGGGCCGTTCAGTCAGCTGGAGTGCTCGCGCCGTCACGCCAGCGCGGCTCGGTACTGCTCCGGCGTGCGCCCGGTCCACCGCCGGAACGCGCGGAAGAACGCGCTCGGCTCGGAGTAGCCCACGAGCATCGCGACCTCGTACACCGCGAGGCGAGGCTCGCGCAGGTAGATCTCGGCGAGCTGGCGCCGCGTGTCCTCGAGCAGCTCCTGGAAGACGACGCCTTCCTCTTTGAGCCGGCGCTGCAGCGTCCGCTCGCTCATCCCGAAATGACGCGCGATCCCCGACTGCGAGGGCACGCCGTGCCGCAGCGCCTCCGTCAGCTTCCGCTGCACGCGATCGGTCAGGCGATCGTCGCCGGGCAGCACCTTCAGCAGCGAGTGCGCGTGGTGCTCGAGGTAGCCGTAGAGCCGCGGGTTCGCGTTCACGATCGGCACGTCGAGGATCTCGCCGGGGAGCACGAGCCGCGACGCGGGCGCGCCGAAGCGCGGCGTCCGACCGAAGTGCGCGACGAGCGCCGAGACGTCGGGCGGCGCCGGGTGCTGGAACCACACGTCGAGCACCGGGAAGTCGCGTCCGGTCAGCGTCCGCAACATCGTGAGGCCGCTCGACATCGACCACTCGGCGGGGTGTCGCAGTCGCACGAAGCGCGGCGCGAGCACCTGCTCGAGCACCGCGCGCCCGTCCTCCTCGAAGAAGCGCCCGATGAACACGTCGCAGAGCAGGCTGCCGAAGCGCTCCATGCAGCGGCCGAGCTCGCGCGGGGTCGCACACTGCAGCATCAGATAGCCGAGCGCGCCGAGCGACTCGATCGCGAAGTGGCGCCCGAGCCGCACTCCGAGATCGTCGATGTCGGGGAGCGCGAGGATCACGTCCCAGATCGCCATGTGCTGCTTGAACGGCACGCGCGCGTCGGGGTTCGCGAGGAGCTCGGGCGTCAGCTCCGCGCGGGCGAGCACCTCTTCGCGAGGCACGCCCAGCATGACTGCGACGTCCACGAGCGTCGCAGTGAACGAAGCGACGACGGTCGCGACAGCCATGCGCCGTCGGATGATACGGCGCGCCCGGCGCGCGGCGCCATCGTCCACGCGATTGTCGCCCGCGGTCAGTCGTGACGCGCCCCGATGCCGCCAATCGTCGACGAGGAGACTCTCATGCGACGAAAGATCGTCATCGCGCTCGCTTCTGCGCTCGGGCTCGTGATCGCGGCGGGCACGGTGCTGGTGTACGGCGCCTCGCAGCCGGTGAGCGCGCCCTATCCCGAGGTGAGCGCGGATCGGAGCGAGCACGGCATCGCGCGCGGGCGCGTGCTCTTCGAGGGCACGTGCGCCCAGTGCCACCGCGCGCCGGGCTCGACGCGCGTCGCGGGCGCGCCGCTCTCCGAGGTCCCTGCGTTCCTCGGCGAGTTCCACTCGCGCAACCTCACGCGCCATCCGACGGCGGGCATCGGCGGGTTCACCGATCGCGAGATCGCGCGTCTGCTGCGCTACGGCGTCGCGCGCGATGGGCACGCGTCGCTGATGCCGACCTACGGCTTCTCCGACGACGACCTCGCGGCAGTGCTCGGGTTCCTGCGCTCCGACGATCCGCTCTTCGAGGCCGACGGGACCGAGACCCCGCCCTCGCGACCCTCGCTCGTCGGGCGCGTGCTCGTCCGCGCCGGGCTGCCCGATCCCGCGACGCGTCCGGTGCGCGGCATGCGCGCGCCCCCGCGCGGACCGAGCGTCGAGTACGGCCGCTACCTCGCGCACGACGTCTTCGACTGCGCGGGGTGCCACACGCCGGGATACGATCCCGACAAGACGAACGGCGGCGACCTGCTGCGTGGCGGGTTCGAATTCGTCGGCGCCGATGGTGCGCCGGTGCGCTCGCCGAACCTGACCGCGCACGCGAGCGGCCTCGCCGAGTGGACCTCCGCCGACCTCGGCCGCGCGCTGCGCGACGGCCTGAAGCCCGACGGCACCGCGGTGCGCCCGCCGATGCCGCTCTTCCGCGGGCTCGGCGACGACGAGGTCGAGGCGCTCTTCGTGTACCTGCGCAGCGTCCCCGCCCTCGAGGGAGAGGTCCCCGCGGCGCAGCCGGTGCGCACGCCTCGCCCGAGCGATGCGCGCGCGCCCGAGCAGCTCTTCGTCGAGCTCGGCTGTCCCGGGTGCCACGCGCCGGGCGCGCGTCATCACGCGCAGCTCGAGCAGGCGCGCGGTGAGGACCCCGAAGCGCTCGCGCGGTGGATCCAGCACCCCGAGACGTTCCAGCCCGGCACGCCGATGCCGAGCTATGGCTCGCTCCTCTCCGACGCGGATGCGCTCGCGCTCGCACGATGGGTGAGCGAGGGCGCGTCGCGCACGCAATGACCGCGCAGTACGCTCGCGCCCGCATGACCGATCGCACGCTTCGTCCTGCCACCCTCGCGGTGCACGCCGGGGAAGAGCCCGACCCGAAGACCGGCGCGCTCGAGCCGCCGATCGTCCTCGCGAGCGCCTACGCGTTCCCGTCCGCCGACGACGCGGCCGCGCAGTTCCGCGGCGAGCAGGACGGCTGGATCTACGGGCGCTGGCGCAACCCGACGGTCGAGTCGTTCGAGCGCAAGATCGCGGCGCTCGAGGGCGCGGAGGCGACGGTCGCGCTCGCGAGCGGCATGGCGGCGGTGAACGGCGCCATCGCGGCGTGCGCGCGCGCCGGCGAGCACGTCGTCGCGCCTCGCAGCGTGTACGCCGAGGCCGCGCGGCTGATGCGCGAGGTGCTCCCGCGCTTCGGCATCGAGACCACGTTCGTCGACCAGACCGACCTCGCCGCGGTCGAGGCCGCGATGAACGAGCGCACGCGCATCGTGTACGCCGAGACGCCGGCGAACCCGAACCTCGTGTGCACCGATCTCGCCGCCCTCGCGAAGCTCGCGCACGCGCGCGGCGCGGTGTTGATCGTCGACGGCACGTTCGCGACGCCGTGGCACCAGCGCCCGCTCGCGCTCGGCGCCGACCTCGTGCTGCACTCGGCGACGAAGGCGATCTGCGGGCACGGCGACGCGATCGGCGGCGTGGTCTCGGGCTCGCGCGAGCGCGTCGGCGAGGTGCGGCGCATCGGGGTGCGCGCGATGGGCGGCGCGATGGCGCCCAACACCGCGGCGATGCTCGCGCGCGGCGTGCGCACGCTCGGATTGCGCATGGATCGCGCGAGCGCGAGCGCGATGGAGCTCGCGCGGCGGCTCGAGGAGGATCGGCGCATCGCGCGCGTGTGGTACCCGGGCCTGCCCTCGCACCCGCAGCACGCGATCGCGCGCGCCCAGATGACGCGCGGCTTCGGCGCGATGATCGCGTTCGAGGTCGCGGGAGGGCTCGAGGCGGGCAAGCGCTGTCACGATGCGGTCGAGGTGATCGCGCGCGCGGTGAGCCTCGGCGACGTGCGCTCGCTGCTCACGCACCCCGCGACCACGACCCAGGCGTCGATGCCGCGCGAGCAGCGCCTCGCAGCGGGCGTCGGCGACGGGCTGATGCGCCTCAGCGTCGGCATCGAGGACGTCGAGGACCTCTGGGAGGACCTCGACCGCGCGCTGCGCTCCTAACGAGGCCCGAAGCGCTTGTCGTCCGGCGGCGTGCGCCCCTCGTTGAGCGCTTCGGCGATGCGCACCAGCGAGGGCGCGTCGATGCCCACGTACCACGCCTGCGTGAGCGCTCCCGTCTCGTCGCCGTAATACGCCGCGAGCGTCGGCCCGTAGGAGCAGCACCCGAGGCATCCCGACTCGGTCAGTCGCACGCCGCCGCCGCGCTTGTAGTACGCGATGCTGCGCGCCTCGAGCGTGCGCCACGCTTCCTCGAAGACGCGCGTGCTGCCGCGGCGCGAGCAGCGCGGACCGGTGCACAGCAGCAGGTGCGCGCGCGTCGGGAAGAAGAGCGGACCGTCCACGTCGGCGCGAGTATAGAGCTGGCGGCGCGTGATAGCCTGCAGCGCGGAATGAGCGACGATCCGCCCTCGCGCCCCAAGCACGGCACCGTGCCCGGCTTCGGCCCGCCGTCGCAGCCGCTCCCTCCGCTCGAGGTGCAGCCGATCACGATGCGCGACGAGGCGTCGGGCGATGCGCCCGAGGTGGTCCCGGGCGCGGTGCGCATGGTCGTCGAGCCCACGCCGCACCCCGATCCGGTGCGCTACTCGGTGCCCCAGGGGCCCGAGGACGCGCGACGTCGCGCGAAGGGCCCGCCCGCGGTCGACATCGATCTCGTCTACGAGCGCCGCAGCGCGCCGCTGCCGGATCAGCCCTGGATCTTCCTCGAGATCTGGACGCGCAACACCATCTACCAGCTCGACGCGTCGCTCATCTGCGTCGACGTGATCGATCAGGGCACGCGCCGCGCGATCGCGGAGCACCCGCTGCGCGGGGCGCGGCTGGTCGGCGGCCAGTCGCGCGACGGCGACGCGATGGAGCTCTCGCATCCGTTCCCGCGACCGGGCTCGGAGGCGGTGTTCGAGCAGACCTCGGGGCGCCACGTGCGCTTCTCGCAGACCTCGTCGGTGACGCGCGTCGTGATGCGATTGCGCGTGCTGACGGTCGAGCCCGAGCAGCTCCTGCCGACGTGGGAGGACGTCAGCGGGAAGTGGGATCTGCGGACGCTGGGGCAGAAGCCGCAGGGATCGAAGAAGTAGCGCCGCGAGCAGGCGGGCTGCACCGGAGTCCGGCAGAAGAAGTAGCGCGTTTGCGTCAGTCCGAGCGACCTCCGCGCGTCGCTTGACACTGTGCATCCGTTCAGCCATCGGATCGGGGTGGCCTCGACGCTCGTCCCCCGGGTTCTCCGCGCCTCCACGGTCGTCGCCGCGAGAGTCGCCACACTTCCCGCGGATCGAGCGCGCGTGGTCGAGGCCGCGGGCGCGCAGATCGCTCAGCTCGCGCTGGCCCTCGATCACGAGGAGCAGCTCCCTCTCGATGGGAGCTCGCCCGACGATGCGAGCGCGCGAGAGGCGCGCACCACGCAGGCGCTCGCCGCCGCGTCGTCGTCGCTGCGGCGTGTTCGTCTGCTCCGTGCGCGCACCGCGCTCGCGCCCGAGCGTCCCGCGAGCGCGCCCTGGTTCCCGCCGGGGCGCATCGTCGAGCTGTGCTCGGGGCCGAACAGCGCGCAGACCAGCGCGGCGGTCATGGTCCTGCGCGAGGCGCAGCGCGAGGGCGATCCCGTCGCGTGGATCATGCCGCGCGGGGCAGGGCTCTTCCCGCCCGATCTCGCGGCCGCGGGCGTCGACCTCGACGCGCTCGTGGTGGTGCACGTGCCGCCCGACGACGCCGCCGCAGCGCCGCGCGCGGCGGAGCTCGTGCTGCGCACCGGCGCGTTCGGCGCGGTGGTGCTCGATCTCGGCTCGGCGATGCTCCCGCGTGGCACCGCATGGCAGGGCCGCCTGCTCGGCCTCGCGCGCGAGCACACGTGCCGCGTCGTCGTGCTCTCGCCGCACGGACGCTCGCGCGCGTCGCTCGGCCCGCTGGTGTCGCTGCGCTTCGACGTGCGGCGCGCGCGCTTCGGTCCCGGCCGTTTCGGCGTCGTCGCGAGCGCGCTGAAGGACAAGAGCGGGCTGCTCGCGTCGCACGAGACACGCAGCGCCTGTCTCGCACCGGTCGGCGCACGCTGACGTCTCTCTCCACGCGCGTGATCCACGATGTCCCGGATCGCATGCCTCGACGTGCCCGCGTTGCCCCTCCAGGTGCTGCGACGCGATCGCCCCGAATGGACGGGGCTGCCGCTCGCGGTCGTCGCCGACGATCGACCGCAGGCGCCGGTGCTGTGGACCTCGCAGAGCGCGCAGCGCCTCGGGATCCGCGTCGGCATGCGCTACGCGTCGGCGCTCGGCATCTCGCGCGAGCTGCGCGCCGCGCCGGTGTCCGAGGCGCGCATCGCCGAGGTGCGCGCCGAGCTCGTGGGCGCGATGCATCGCTACTCGCCGCGCGTCGAGCCCGACGACGAGCGCCCCGGCGTCATCTGGATCGATCCCGAGGGGATGGTCTCGCTCTTCGGCTCGCTCGAGCGCTGGGCCCAGTCGCTCTGGGGCGAGCTCGGCGCCCACGATCTCTTCGGCGCGGTGGTGGTCGGCTTCCAGCGCATGCGTGCCTGGGCGGTCGCGCGCACCGTGCGCGACGCCCGGGTGATCGCCGACGCGGAGACCGAGCACCGGCTCGCCGGTCGGGTGTCGATCGTGCGCCTCGATCTCCCGCCCGAGCTCGAGAGCGCGCTCGCGGTGCTCGGTGTCGCGACGCTCGACGACTTCCTCGCGCTGCCTCCGGGGGAGCTCTCGGTGCGCTTCGGGCCGAGCGCGTCGCGCCTGCACGCGCTCTTCTCGGGCGCGATGCGCGAGCCGATGTCGCCGGTCGTCGCGACCCAGCCGATCGCGATCGAGGCCGAGCTCGACCCGCCCGACGACGACGCGTCGCGCCTGCTCTTCTGCGTGAAGGGCGCGCTCCACGCGCTGCACCGCGCGCTCGAGCAGCGCTCGCTCGCGCTCGCCGCGCTCGACCTCACGCTGATGATGGAGGGCGGGGCCGCGCCGCACCGCGAGGTGCTGCGTCCGGCGCGCGCGAGCCGCGACGCGACCTCGGTGCTCGAGCTGGTGCGCCTGCGCCTCGACGCGATCTCGCTGCCCGAGCGCGTCGAGCGCATCCGCCTCGAGGCCGAGCCCGCACCGCTCGAGGGCACGCAGCTCTCGCTCGCCCCGGGCACGCGCCGTCGCGACCCCGACGCGGCGACGCGCGGCATCGCGCGGCTGCGCGCGGCGTTCGGCGACGACGCGGTCACACGCGCGCGCCTCGAGGACGCGTGGCTGCCCGAGCACCAGTTCCGCTGGGAGCCGGTGCGCACGATCGGCGTTCCGCGCCGCGCGTCCGACGACGATCCGCGCGATCCGCCGCTGGTGCGTCGTCTGATGCCGAGCCCGCAGCCGCTCCCGAGCGACGACGCGGGACGTCCGGTGTGCATCCCGCCGATCACGGAGATGAGCGGCCCGTATCGCCTGCAGTCGGGCTGGTGGGCGCACGGGGTGGTGCGCGACTACTGGTACGCCGAGCGCGCCGACGGCGCGCTGCTCTGGATGTATCGCGATGCGGCTCTGGATCGGTGGTTCGTCCAAGGGAGGATCGACTGAGGACGGTTCGGCATAGGCGCGGGTGGTGGGTCCGACGCCCTGTGTGCTGTCGTAGTCAAGTGCGGACGCGCGTGATCGACGGATCGGGCGCTTCTCGCACCCGCTGATCCGCACACCGGGCCCTTCTTGCGCGAGGTGACTCGCCGCGAACGAGGCTTGGTGTGCGGTGGCTTCAGGCGGTCGGATCGGAGAGCGACGGGACGGATAGGCCCGAACTGTCTTGTCGGACGTCCACGTGAGCGGCGTCGGGTCGGCCTCGTTGGGCATTTCGCCCGCCGCGTCGATCTCGAGGGTGCGCTGGGACTCGCGGTGCAGCCTCTCGGGGCTCCAGCACTCCAGGTGAGCGTCACCCGCTCGATCTTCGCGCCTTGGAGCGGAAGCGAAGGGAAGAGAGCGCGAAGCTCGCCGTCAGGAGCCGACGAGCGAAGATTGGCCCGCGTCGCGTGAAGGCGACGCGGTCACGGCGGTCATCGATCGTGTGTCGAAGAGCTTGGTCGCATCGAAGGGCGCTCCTCGCGCGACGTGCACCATCGCGCGCGCGAGCTTCCGCATCAGCGCGACGACTGCCTTGAGCTTGATCTCGGCGCGGTAGCCCTTTCGCGCTCGGTACCACTCACGCGCGACGGGGTCGCTCTGCACGAAGCGCAGCGCCGCGAGGAAGAGATACCTACGCGCCCGTCCGGGGCCGCGTTTCGTGATGTGGATCGTGTGCTGCCCGGCGTTGTTGCCGCTGCTCTGGACCCTGAGGTTGAGGCCCATCGCCTTCTCGAAGGACGCGGACGATTCGTAGTCGGCGGGATTGCCGAGGTCGGCGACGAGCGCAGCGGTCGTGACGGCACCGAACGCGGCGCGCATCGAGTGGAGCTCGCGATGATTGGCGAGCTCGGCTTCGATGCGCTTGTCGACATCGCGGATGTGCTCGCGCAACGAGAGCATGTGACGTGCGAGCGAGCGAAGGAACGAGCGCTCCTGATCGTGCATCGACTCGCCGAGCGAGCCGACGGCGCAGCCGACGATCTGCTCGATGCGCTCGAAGGAGAGCGCCGCGCGCGAGACGCGTCGGAGCAGCTCGACCGCATCGCCGCGTCTGGCGCGGACCTCGGCAGGCCCGGGCATCTCGCAGAGCAAGTGCAGGTGCCACGCGGCGTCCATGTCGAGGTGCTGGGAGAGCTCGGGCCAGTGACGCGCGACGAGCGCTTCGAGCCGTCCGTACGCGGTCTCGAAAGGTCGAGCGTAGAGGTCGCGCTCGTCGATCAGACTGCGCATCGCCCTCTGGACTGCGCTCCGCTCTTTCCAGCGCTTCGAGATGCCTTGCGCGTGGAGATGCGCGAGCAGCGTGCACGCCTTGGCGTCGTGCAGGCTCGGCACTCCGTCGAGCAGCTCGGCTGCATCGTGGACCTTCTTGGCGTCCACGCGGAACACGGGAATCTCGCGCAGCGTGAGCTGGTAGCGGAGCGCGTCGCCGTAGACGCCCGTCGGCTCCATCGCGACCTCGAGCGCGACGCCGAGCTCGCGGAGACGGCAGAGCAGCTCGAGGAACAGTCGCGTCTGCTTCGGATGCTCGAAGCGCACGATCTCGACGCAGCGACCCGCTGCGCTCGCGAAGCCAGCGAACATCTTCGTCTTCGCGAGGTCGATCGCGACGATGCAGCTCGCTCCGAGCGCACTGGCGAGCTTGCTCGCGTCGACGTGTTGGATCTCGACGGTTCGATAGGTACGCTTGCCCACGGGGACGACCTCCTGCACGGCAGTTTCGACTGTCTATTCGAGGCGTCCCCAACTCTCCTACAGCCGACTCGCGGGCTGCTGGACGAGAGGGTGAGAGAGTTGGGCAGCGGTGGGCGCATCGCGGCGCGCGCTTCGCGCTCTGCCACGATGCTGTCGTCAGCCTGTGGTCGGCCTCGGCGGCCCCCGTCGCACGAGGGCGTCGGACCCACCACCCGCGCCCGGTACCGCGGTTCTGCCGCCTCGCTGGGTTGGGCTGGAATGGCTCGCGACCGGTCCGCGCTCCGCCGCGGCCCGGACGCTCGCGCGTAGCACCGCGCGACGAAGTCGCGCGTGTGCGCGCTGCGCGCGGGAATTGGACGGCTCGCCCTGCGGGCATCGCGCTCGACTCGTGAGGGCTCGGATTTCGGCCCCTCGGATCCAGCTTCGAAGAGAAAGAGTCCGAGACGCCGAGACCCGTGCTGGACGCGCTGGGAACCGTCGCACCGTCGCCCGCCGAGCTCTTCGGCGCCGAGAACGCGATTCGGCGGCGCCAACTCGCCTCCAGCGCGCGCAGGAGGCGATCGGGGATTCCCCACACGCAGTCAGGCTGTAATTCGACGCGAGTGGGAGCCCGACGATCGGCTCCTGGGCTCGCAGGAGGCGATTTCGCGCTGCCAACTCGCCTCCAGCGCGCGCTGGAGACGATTTCGCGCCGCCGAATCGCGTTCTGCGGCCGAATTCGCGAGATCACGGCCGCGCACTCGGCGTTCCGGTCCCGCACCCGTTCCGGTCCCGCACCCGTCCGGTCGGCACCCGTTCGGGTCCCGTTCCCGTTCCCGAAAGCGACCCGGACCCCGACCCCGACTCTGTTTGGCCGCATTCACGAAAGCCACTACAACTCGCCCCCTCATGCAGGCCGTCTTCAGCGCCCGTGACGCTCTCTGGACCTGGGCCGTGCCCGTGGTCCTCGCGCTCGTGGGGCTCGTGCTCACCGTCGTCCTCCGCGCGCCCCAGCTGCTGCGCCTGCGCGAGGGCTTCCGCGCCGCGCTCGCGCAGGATCCGCGCGTCGAGGGCTCGATGCCGCCCGGCACGTCGGTGCTGCTCGGTACCGCGGCCACCTGGGGCGCCGCCGCCGCCGTCTCCGCGGCGACCGCGGTCGCGCTCGGCGGGCCCGGCGCCATCGCGTGGCTCTGGCTCTTCGGGCTCCTGATCGCGCCGCTCCGCTACGCCGAGGTCGTGCTCGCGCGCACTGCGCCGCCCGGCAAGGCCGGACAGGACGCGCACGGCAGCCTCGCCACGCGCCTCGCGAACGACTCCGCGCCCGCGCTCCGCGCGCTCGGGCTCGCGCTCGTCGTGCTCGTGCCGCTCGCCGCGTTCGCGTTCGTCGGCGGCGCGCACGGCGGCGCCGCGAGCGATGCCGCGGGCCAGCTCCTGCCGGGCAGCGAGACCTACGTCGGCATCGCCGTCGCGATCGTCGCCGCGCTCGCCGTGCTCCCCGCGCTCGGTCGCCCCGCGACGATGCCCGCGCAGGCGTCGGCCGTGATCGGCTGGCTCGCGCTCGCCGCGCTCGCCGCGCTCTTCGGCGTCGCGTTCGCCGCGCTCCTCCAGGATCCGGCGCGCGGCCTCGGCGCGATCCCGCGCGCGCTCGACGACGTGTTCTCGGGCGCCGAGAACGTCGGCGCGTTCTCCGGCGCGATGGTCGGCGAGATCGCCGGCGCCGCGCTCATCCACGTGCTCCCGCCGCTCGCCGCCACCACCGGCGTCGACGGCGCGATCCACGCCGCCGCGCGCGCGCCGACCACCCGCGGTCAGGCCGCGGCCGCGCTCTTCGGCCCGCTGATCCACGTCGTGCTCGCGACCATGCTCGCCTGCGCGTTCGTCGCGACCGGCGCGTTCCATCGCCGCGTCGAGGGCTCGCGCGCGCTCGACGAGATCACGTTCTGGCGCTCCGGCTTCGACACCGTGAGCCAGCGCCGCGAGACCGATCGCACCTTCACCGGCACGCTGCGCGTGATCGACGGCGGCGTGCTCGCGCGCCCGCTCGAGCTCGCGACCGAGCGCGGCATGATCACCGACCCCCGCTACGTCGGCGAGGACGGTCAGCCCGGCGACTTCGCGCTGCGCATCACCGACGGCCGCATCACCGCGCTGCTCGTCCCCGACGACGACGGCACGCTGCGCCAGGTCGAGCTCGCGCGCACGAGCCGCATCCGCGTGGAAGGCACGATGCTCCCGCGCGGCGGCACCCTCGTCGCGTCGGCGATGATGCGCGGTGGAGGCGACGTCGCGTCGCGCATCGCGCTCACCGCGCTGCTCCTGCTCGCGGCGCTCGGTGCCGCAGGGTGGGGCGTCGCCGCGGCGCGCAGCGTCCCGCGCGCGCTCGCGGTGCCCGCGGCGTTCCTGCCCGCGCTCGGCCTGCTCCTCGCGGCGACCGGCGTCGCGCCCTGGCTCGCGCCGGTCGGCTCGATCGTCGGAGCGCTGCTCGGGCTCGTCGCGGCGATCGGCGTGGTCGCGAAGGTCCGCGAGCTACGCGCCTGAGTCGGGCGCCCCACCGTCGAGCCGCCCGCGAGGCACGATCACGCGCACCGTGCGCTCCACGAGATCGAGCCCGTCGCCCACGATGCGCACCGACACGCGGAACACCTGCTCGTAGTCGGCGGGCGGCACGGTCGAGTTCTGCAGCACGAGCTCGAAGCGCACCGACGTCCCCGGCCGCACGCCGGCGAAGGTGTCGGCGATCCCGTCGCCGCTCGGCCGGCGATCCTCCCGCGTGGGCGGCGCCGCGCCGCCCTCCACACGCGCCTCGATCGCCGCGACCGCCCGCACGAAGCCGAGCCCCGCGTCGTCGGTCTCGCCCCACACCTCGTTCCACTGCACGGTGTCGAGCAGATCGCCGATCGCATCGACCAGCGTCGACGAGAGCCCGCTCCCGTCGGGCTCGACGTCGAACACCAGCGGGCACGTGCCGTCGACCGTGTCCCGCAGCGCGCCCTCGATCCCCGTCGAGCAGCGCCCGTCGATCGGCGGCACCACCGCGCCGGTGCGCACCGCGAGCTGCTCGAGCTCGCCCCGCGGCGAGGGCCCCGACGCGATCCCGATCACACGCGCCTCGATCGCGCGCAGCGCCTCCGCGGCCTGCGCCAGCGATCGTGTGCCCGGGAAGACCACCTCGTAGTCGCCGGGCTGATGGCTCGGCGCGTCGGTCACGTGCACCACCACGCGCAGCGCACCCTGGCGGAACCCCGCGCCCCCCACCTCGCCGCCGCCCGGCGCGCTGCGATCGCGGAACGGCGCGACCAGCGCGCGCCCGTCGTGCGTGTAGCCCTCGCCGGTCGCGATCTGCCAGAGCGCCTCCGCGCCCGACTCCGGCTGGTCCCCGCCGTCCCCGAGGGGCGCGTCGAGCGACGCCAGCGCCGATCCCACCCGCGCGCGATCGGTCGTGATCGCCGTCACGAGCTGGAACGGACGATCGCTCTCGGTCCCGAACGGCGCGGCGGGGAAGTCCTCGAAGCGCCCGACCCCGACCGCCACGCTCGGCACCCGCGCCGCGAGCGTGGGCACCACGCCGTCGATCAGATCGCGCTGGAGCGCGTCGATCTCCCCCTCGAAGCTGCCCGTCGTGTCGATCGACAGGAACACGTCGAGCGTGCCCAGGTCCGCTCCGATCTCGAGCGGCACGCGCGCCTCGGGCCCGCCGTAGGGCAGGGTGATCTCGAGATCTGCCGGGGGAAGCCGCGGTCCCCCGTCGGGCCGCCGGTACCCGCCGTCGATCTGCTCGACATCGCCGCCGTCCGGCCCGCGTGGGCCCGAGTCCCGCGTCGGCACCGCGGGCGCGCGCTCCTCGCAGCCCAGCAGCGCGAGGGCTCCCACGACGCACGCCGTCGTACGCCATCGCATCGACGTCGTCAGCGTGTCATGGATCCCGACCTCACCCAAGCCTCGGTCCGACGCGAGGCTCCATCGATCGATTGCCGTCGTTGACACCCGAGCCGTGGAGCGACCATCCTTCCCATCCCAACCCCCTCCCCTCGGGTGAGCCCGTCCGTGGCCGGGATGTACAAACTCGTCATCGCCGACGACGAAGGTAAGACGACCGTCGTCCCGCTGGTTCGTGACGAGATCACGATCGGCCGCAAGGAAGGCAATACGATTCGCCTGACCGAGCGGAACATCTCGCGTCGTCACGCGAAGCTCCGTAAGGCCAACGGCTCGTACCTCGTCGAGGACCTTTCCTCCTACAACGGCGTCAAGGTCAACGGCCGTCGCATCGGGAACGAGGCGACGCTCAAGGCCGGCGATCAGATCTCGATCGGCGACTACCAGCTCGCCCTGCAGCTCGACGACGGGGCGACCATCCCCGACACGACTGCGCCGATGGCCGCGCCGAACGGGGCCGCCGAGCCCGCGACGGCGATGCTCCAGTCGCCCGCGGTCGCGCCCGGTGCTCCGACGCTCCCTGCGGGCGGCGTGGGCACCCCGGCGATCGTCGTCGGTCCGCCGGCTCGCCTGGTGATGACGTCGCAGCCCGCGCCCGGCGCGGAGTTCGCGCTCGCCCGCCCGGTCACACGGATCGGCCGCGCCGAAGAGCTCGACGTGTGGATCAACCACCGCTCGATCTCGCGCGAGCACGCCGAGGTCACGAACGACGGCGGCGCGATCCGCATCAAGGATCTCGGCAGCGCGAACGGCGTGCGCGTGAACGGGCGCGACGTGCAGCAGGCCGAGCTCAAGCCGGGCGACACGCTCGAGCTCGGGCAGGTGCGCTTCCGCTTCGTCGGCCCCGGCGAGCAGTTCGTCTTCGACGCCGCGCACACGATGCAGCTCGAGGCGGCCTCGCCCGATCGCGCGCCGAGCCGCGCGCCGATCTTCGTCGCGGCCGGCATCGTCGGCCTCGCGGTCGTGGGCGCGGTGGTGGTCGCGATCTCGGGCGGACAGCCCGCGTCGACCACCGCGACGCCGATCACCGAGCCGGTGAGCCCCAGCGTGCCCGCGGTGCACGGCGATCCCAGCACGAGCCCCGCGCTCGTCGCCGGCCCCTCGCCCGAGGAGCGCGTCGCCGCGGCGGTCGCCGCCTGCGTCGCCGCGCGCAACGGCGGCAACTTCGATCTCGCGCTCCAGCGCGCGGGCGAGGCGCTCGCGATCCTTCCTTCCGACGCGCGGGCCCTCGATTGTCAGGCGGGCGCGCAGCAGGATCGCGAGGAGTCCGACGCGTTCGCGCGCGGCGTCGCGCTGCGCAACCAGGGCAACCTTGAGGGCGCCTACCTCGAGTTCGACGCGCTCCCGCCCCAGAGCCCGTTCCGCACCCGGCCCGAGGTCGAGCAGACGATGCGCGACTTCGCCGACGCGACGCTCGAGCAGGCGCAGGACCAGCTCACCGAGGATCCCGAGGAAGCGCTGCGCCTCGCGCACACGGTCCTCAACATGGCCCAGCTCGAGCCCGCGACCCGTCGCGCCGCGGATGCGATCGCCCGTCGTGCCCGCCCGCGCGTCGCGGGCCGCGAGCGCCCCGTCACGCCGCCTCGTGATCGCGAGCCCCGCGATCCCCGAGGCACCAGCGGCGCGGTCACGGGTCGCGACTCCGGCACCTCGAGCAGCACCACCGTGACGCCGACGCCGACGCCCGAGTCGTCGGGCCAGACCCCGCTCGCCGCGGCGCGCGCATGTCTCGCGCGCGGCGACAACCAGTGCGCGGTGCGCGCGCTCGAGGGCCGCTCGCGCACGACCGACGAGTACCGACTGCTCGTCGAGACCTACCGCGCGATGGGCAACACGGGTCGCATGCTCGACACGATGGAGCGCTACATCCAGCGCTTCCCCAGCGATCCGCGCACCCAGCAGTACCGCCAGATCCTGCTGCAGCACGGCCGCTGAGTTTCCCCGGGGGGCTGCGCGCCCCCTGTCGACCCCCGAGCTGCGCGCGGGTCCCCACCCGCTTGCGAGCGCTCGGCGGCCCGATCGTCGATCTGCGCGGGCGGCCCGCGCGCGCTGTGATCGGGCCCTCGCCGCAGCGGCGCGAATCGTCCGCCGCTGTGCGCGTTCTGCGCGGTTTCACACGCGAAAACGGGCGACTCTTCGTTGACTCCGTCAAGGTCGTGCGCGAACATCGCGCCGACCCGGATTTCCCCGGCTTTTTTCGGCTTCTGAGGAGATGATGCGCATGCGCCGGATCGCCCGGATCCTCGGCTTCGCCACGCTGATCGCGCTCGCCCACGCGGCCGTCCTCGCGCCCTCGGGCACCGCGGAAGCGCAGACCGGCGGACGGCTGACTTCCGGCGGCATGGACCTCCACCTGTTCCGTCCAGCCGTCGACTCGAAGGGCCTGCTGTACACGAACGGCACCGACATCCTCGGTCACCTCGCGTTCAGCTTCGGCCTCATCGTCGACGCCGGCTTCGGCATCCTGCCGTACAACGGCTTCGTCAACGACACGAGCACGACCGCCGCCGACGCCGACTACTGCAACGGCCGCGGCGATCTGCTCTGCGGACGCCTGGTCGACGCGCTCTTCCACGGCACGCTGCACGCGAACCTCGGCCTCTTCAACGTGCTCGAGGTCGGCATCCAGCTGCCGCTCGCGGTCTTCGGCGCGGGCCCGAACGTCACGGTGCCCGGCTTCTTCAACGAAGGCGGCACCCGCTCCCGTTCGCTCGATTACCAAGGGATCGGGCCGCTCTCGCTCCACGTGAAGGGCCGCATCCTGCGCGCCGAGCGCAACGGCGGCTTCGGCATCGCCGCGCTGCTCCAGGTCGAGTTCCCGACCGGCAGCCCGAGCGAGTTCGTCGGCGACAACAACGTCGTGCTCTGGCCGATCGTCGCGCTCGAGTGGCGACCGGCGCGCGTCGTGCGCTTCGGCGTCAACGTCGGTACGCGCCTGCAGCTCGGCGAAGGCATGCCGATCGTGCCCGCGGGCGGTCGCACCGTGCCGGGCGGCACCAACGCGACGATGCCGATGCAGGTGCCCGGCTCCGCGACGAACGTCCAGTACGGCCCGATGCTCACCTACTCGCTCGGCGTCGGCATCCGCCTCGGCGACTCGCCGGTCGAGCTCACCGCGGACGTCTACGGCGCGTCGATCTTCGAGGCGTTCGCGACCGAGGGCGGCACCTCGCTCGAGGCGATGGGCGGCCTGAAGATCTTCGTCGATCGCAACAGCTACCTCGTGCTCGCGGGCGGCGGCGGCATTCCCGTCGGCGGCATCCTGCAGAGCGACGTGCGCGGCATGATCGGCTTCGTCTTCGAGCCGTCGATCGGCGACCGCGACGGCGACGGCCTGCGCGACGACGTCGACCAGTGCCCCGACGAGCCCGAGGACTTCGACGACTTCGGCGACGAGGACGGCTGCCCCGATCCCGACAACGATCGCGACGGCATCCTCGACGTGGACGACGAGTGCCCGATGGTCCCCGAGGACCGCGACGGCGACTCCGACGACGACGGCTGCCCCGAGGGCAACGAGGGCGATCGCGACGGCGACGGCATCCTCGACGCCGACGACCAGTGCCCCGACGATCCCGAGGATCGCGACGGCTTCCAGGACGAAGACGGCTGCCCCGATCCCGACAACGATCAGGACGGCATCCTCGACACCGACGACCTCTGCCCGAACGATCCCGAGGATCGCGACGGCTTCCAGGACGCCGACGGCTGCCCCGATCCCGACAACGACGTCGATCGCATCCTCGATCGCGACGACTCGTGCCCGAACGATCCCGAGACGTACAACGGCACCGAGGACGACGACGGCTGCCCCGATCGCGGCACCGTCGTGATCGAGGAGAACTCGATCATCATCCTCGAGAAGATCTACTTCGAGACGGACAGCGCGCAGATCCAGTCGCGCAGCTTCCCGATCATCGACGCGGTCGCCGCGACGCTCATCGGCAACCCGCACATCACGCTCGTCGAGATCCAGGGTCACGCCGACGAGCGCGGCGACGACGAGTACAACCTCCGCCTCACGTCGGATCGCGCCGCGGCGGTCGTCGAGGCGCTGGTGCAGCGTGGCGTCGCGCGCGATCGTCTGCGCAGCGGCGGCTACGGTGAGCGCTGCCCCGTCGATCCGCGCCACAGCGCGGAGGCGTGGGAGCAGAACCGTCGCGTCGAGTTCAAGATCATCCGCACCGCGGATGGCCCGACCGGCGTCGAGGTCGCGTGCCCGGCGGGTCGCGACCTGATCCCGCACTGACCTTCTTGATCCCGCCCGGAGCAAGGGCGACACTTCGCGTCAGGAGGATGATGGCCGGCTCCTTCAGAGCCGGCCCTCCCGATCAATGGCGGAGAACGGTTTCGCGGAAGCGATGCGGGAGGCGATCCTCTCGCTGCCCCAGGATCTCAAGGCGATGCTCCGGGTCATGGAGGACCCGGATCTCGATGACCAGGGGCGTGTCATCGCGAGCGGCGCGCTGCTGCACGTGCTCTCCGCGTCGAACGCGATCCCCGGCGTGAAGGGCACGCTGGCGCTCGTCGACGACGTGCTCGTGCTGCGGCTCGCGCTCGAGCGGATCGCGACGACCTCGCCCGAGGTCGTCACGCATCACCGCGAGGACGAGCCCGAGATCTTCGAGCCGTGGACGGTGCAGCTCGACGCGGCGCGCGCGTACCTCGGTGATCGCGGGGTCGCGGTGCTGCAGAAAGCAGTCGACGGGCTGCCGAAGATCACGTTCCAGGGTCACTCCGCGCGCGAGTGCGCGCGCGACCAGGACGCGGCGACCTGGCTCTACGACTCGGTGCACGAGGCGATCATCCAGCAGTTCGAGATCGCGCCCGACGAGGTCGCGCGCGCGGTGAAGAACGCGCACGAGATCCTGGCGAAGGTCTCGCAGCGGGCGTGACCGCCGTCAGGCGGTCGCGGCGAGCGTGCTGACGCTGCGCGGCGCGGGCGCGGCTTCGATCGGGCAGGTCGCGAGCGCTTCGAGCACCGGCGCGAGCGTGCGCGCCAGGTCGGGCTCGATCGCGAGCTGACGTGCGATGCGGCGCGGCGCGCTCGCGATGCGCGCGTCGGGGAAGCGCTCCTCGAGCACACGATCGGCGGGGCTACCCTCGCGCGTGACCACGAGGAGCACCGCTTCGCTCGACCATCCGCCGCGATCGGCGCGCGCGGCGCGCACGACGTCGAGCCGGAGCAGGCCCTTCGGCATCGCGGCGAGCACCACGCGCAGGCGCGCGTCCTGGGCCTCGCCGCGCACGTCGGTGTGGAGCACCGGACGCAGCGACCAGCGACGATCGTCCTCGAGATCGGCGCGCACCTGGGTCGCGAGCGCGAGCAGGTGCGCGAGCTCGACGTGCGCCGGTGCCGGACGGCTGCGGCGGGTGCCTCCGAGCAGCACGCTGGTCGCGAGCGCCGCGACGACGAGCGCGACGGGAAGCGGCACCGGGAGCACGCCGCGCGACCACGCGATCAGCGGCGCCGCGATCACCACGCCGAGGATCGTCGCGCCGGGCACGGTCGTGGGATCGAGGAGATCGAGCCGCGACGCGCGCAGCGCGCGACGAGCGCGCGTGTGATCGCCGGTCGTCGTCGGGCGGAACGAGCCGAGGCGCGGCGCGCGCGGCGGCTGCGCGCGACGATGGATCGCGCACACCGCGACGATGCCCAGCAGCACGAGCGCGATCTCGATGTGCTCCTGGAGCAGCGCCGCCGCCGTCGCGAGCACGATGATCAGCCCCGCACGCGCACCGACTCCGAGCGGCACCAGCGCGCTCGGAGGCACCCGCGCATCGCGCTCGGCGCGCGCGACGACCAGCGACTTCGCGAGCGCGATCACCGCGAGCGCCAGCGCGAGCAGCGGCACGCCGATCGGCGTGCTCGGTGCGTCCATCGGCGGCGCGGGGCGCGCCCGGCGCGGCGTGGTGCTCGGCACGTGCAGCGAGGCGTCCATGCGCCCGGCGGGCAGCGCGAGCGTCACGACCCACTCGCGCGTCCGCGGCAGGTGCACGCGATGGAAGACCACGCGCGTGCCCGTCGCGCTCGGGCCGTGCGTCACCTCGACGGCGGGATCGTCCTCGTCGCGCACCGGCGTCGCGCCCTCGGGCGCATCGAGCGTGATCGCGACGTCGTCGAGCCCGTAACGCCAGCCGGGCAGCACCCAGCGCACCAGCACGGTGCCGTCCTCGCGCACCTCGGTCGCGCGGTGCGCGAGCGACGTGCGGTACACGACGGTCGCCACGTAGTCGCCGCGCCGCGGGGCGCTGCGACGACGGAACCCGAACACCACGCGCCCCTCGCCCTCGACGTCGATGCGCGGCTCGAGCAGCACGCCCTCGGTGTCGCGGAAGCTCGCGCGCTCGGGCTGCAGCTCGAGATCGGGATCGAGCCCGTCGAGCTCGAACGACTGCAGCCATCCGCCGTCGACGCGCACCTGCGCGACGAGCTCCACCTCGGCGCTCGCGTCGGGCGCGATCGTCACGTGCGCGGACACGCTGCGCACCGTCGCGTCGGTCCACGCGCGCGCCGCGCGCGGGCACACGAGCACGCCGAGGATCAGAGCGAGCGAGACGCCGGCTCGCACGAGCGGACGGACCACCCCGCGGGTGTACCAGCGGTCGGGGATTCCCCCGAAATTCTCGTCAGCCGGCGCGCATCCACGACGGCATGAAGAGCAGCACGAAGAGCACGAGGCACCCGATCGCCACCACCCGCCGCGCCGGCGTCAGCGTGCCCGGCTCGAACGGCGGATGATCGATCCCCGAGAGCCACGACATCAGCCCGAGCACGAAGAACCACACGAGCCAGCTCACGCCCGCGAGCGCCGCGCCGATCAGCGGATCCCCGCGCTCGCCCGCCGCGAGGAGCGGGACCGCGTAGAAGAGCCCGGTCGCGATCGCGACGAAGGGCAGCACCACGAGCACCCCGCGCGCGATCCGGTCCTGCGTCTTGCCGAGCAGCGCGTAGGCGATGTGCCCGCCGTCGAGCTGCCCGAACGGCAGGAGGTTCATCATCGTGACCAGCAGCCCCGCCCATCCGGCGAACGCGGTCGACGAGAGCATGATGTCGTGGCCCGCGGGGATCGGGCCCTTCAGCGCGTAGAGCAGCGCGAGGTAGAAGATCGAGCGCCCCTCGATCAGCATCCCGCCGCTCTCCGGAAGCGGCTGCACCGGCGACGTCGCGATCCCGTAGATCAAGACCGGCAGCGCGACCGCCATCCCGGCGAGCGGCCCCGCCGCGCCCACGTCGAGCAGCGCGTTGCGATCGCGGATCACGCCGCGCATCCGGATCACCGCGCCCATCGTGCCGAGCAGGAAGTACGTCGGCGGCATCGGGATGAAGAACGGCGGCGAGATGTCGACCCGGTGCATCCGCCCGACGACGTAGTGGCCGAGCTCGTGCGCCAGCAGGATCGCCATCAGCGGCAGCGCGAAGTCCCATCCCGCGATCAGCTCGAGCGGGCGCTCCCAGGGATCGCTGCCGCCCATCAGCGCGCCCGCCCAGAGCGTCGACACGAACGTCAGCACGATCAGCGCGAGCGGCACGCGCCACTCCGCCCACCACGTCCGCGCGATCTCGCTCACGGGCGCTCGCACCCGAGCATCCGCGCCATCGCGTCGATCCGCACTTCCACCCGCGCGTCCACGGTGCCGAGCTCGCTGCGCATCACGCACCCGCCGCGCGTGATCGACGCGTCCTCGATCACTCGCACTCCGGCGTCGATCGCTCCGTCGAGCACCCGCGCGTCCTCGGGGTGCACCCGCAGCTCGATCGCGCGGGCCCTTCGCGCTCGCGCGATCACGTCGCGCACGATCGTGATCACCCGCGACGGATCGATCGTGAGCGCCTCACCGACGATCCGCTCCGCCGCCGCGAGCGCAAGCGTCTGGGCGTCGCGCTCGATCCCCACCAGCGCGCCGTCGCGCGCCCGACGCGCCTCCACCAGCAGCGCCGCCGCCTGCGCGAGCCCGCTCGCCGCGCCCTCGGCCCGCGCCTCGGCGCGCAGCCGCTCGCACTCCGCGCGCGCGCCCTCGACCAGCGCCTCCGCCTCGCGCCGCGCCGCCTCGACGATGCGCTCGGCCTCGGCGCGCGCGTCCACCACCTCGGCGGGCACCACGCGCGGCGGCACGCCCGGCCCTCGGATCACCCGCGACATCCACGCTCCCACAGCGCCGCGAGCTCGCGTCCCGCGCGTGCGCCTCGATCGTCCCCGCCCTCGCGCGCGCCGCGCTCCATCGCGCCGAGCGTCGCCTCCACGTCGCGCCCGGTCGCGATCGCGATGCGCACGAACGTCGCGCTCCGCTCGTCGCGCTCGATCGCGAGCACCGCGCCGCGCGCCCGATCCGCGGCCTCGTCGACCGGCGCGCCCGCGAGCCGTCGCAGCGTCGCCCGCAGCCCCGCGCTCGCCCGGAACCCCGGACGCGGCAGCGGCGCCCGCGCCATCCACGCCGCGCCGGTCGTGCGCGGCACCTCCGACGCGAGGATCGCCGCGCCCCGCGCCGGCAACATCGCGCCGGCGTCGATCGCCGGCCGCAGCCCCACCGCGATCGCACCGAGCGCGCGCTGCCGGCCGCGCGTGTCCGCGGCTCGGATCTCCTGCACCCGCGCGTCGAGCGAGCGCGCCAGCTCGGGCGCCAGCCCCGCCTCGGCGGCCTTTCCGCGGTCGCCCGTCAGCGTCGCCGCGAGCGCGAGACCGTCGAGGAACGAGGCGGAGGCCACGGGCCGTTGCCGTAGCACGCACGACGCGGTCCCGCGACGCGGGCCTGCTGACGCGCGCGCCGCGGGCTATGTTCGTCGTCGTGCAGCACGCCGCGCCGTTCCGCCGTCTCGCCGTCGTCCTCGGGGCGCTCGCGCTCGTCGGTGCCCCCGGCGCCGCGCTCGCCCAGGACGATCCCTGTGTCGACGACACCTCGCCCGCGCGTCGCCCGGTCGAGGTCACGCCGTCGGTCGGGGCGTTCAACGTCACGCTCGATGCGCCGATCGCGGTGCGTTACTCGCGGGGCTACTTCGGCCCCGATGGGCCGGGCGACGATCCCGCGACGCTCCTCCGCATCGTGCGCTGTCCCGCCGAGGCCGAGTGCTCCGCGGGCTGCTCCGCCGCCGACGGCGAGCCCGTGCCCGGCCGCGTCCAGGTGATCGGCGACCAGCTCTTCTTCTTCCCCGACGGCGGGTTCGAGCCCTCGAGGGCGTACGCGGGCCGCGCCGGCGGCGTCGACGAGTCGCTCGACTTCCGCTTCTGCACCGGGGTCACGGTCGACAACGGACCGCCGGTGCTCGGCGACTTCCTCGACGCGGAGCCCTCGGAGTCGACCGCGGCGTGCGTGCTGCCCGAGGGCGGTCGCCTGGTCGGCCTGCGCTGGGAGCAGGCGACCGACGACGGCCCGCCCGGCTCGATCGAGTACCTGCTCTACCTCACCCGCGCCGCCGGCATGGAGGCCCCCGAGCTGCGCGACCGCGTGCGGAACTACGCGAGCCGCGAGATCACCCTGAACCTCCGCCTCGACGCCCAGGAGACCAGCGAGCCGGTCTGCGTGCGCGTCTTCGCCGCGGACGGCGTCGGCAACGTCTCGGACCCCTCCGAGGAGCGCTGCTTCGACCCCCTCACGGACGCCGCGTTCCAGCCCCTGTGCGCGGTCTCCGCTCCTGGCAGCGCCCGTGCCATGCCCTGGATCTTCGCGGGTTTTGCCCTGGTTTTCGCGGTGTTCGTCGCCCGTCGTCGCGCGCGCTGACGATCCTTGCGCGTGCATCCGGTGACGCTCCGGCGTGCCGCTTCTTACGTTGTTCCCCGGTTTTCGGTTGCCTAGAGTCCGGCCCCATCGCGGCGCGCCGTTCGCGCCGGCAGGGGATCGGACGAGGGCAACATGGTGGGGTACGGACGGCTCGGGACACTCGCGTGCGTGGTGGCGCTCCTCGGCAGCGTGGGCTGCGGTGATTCGCGGACCATCGACGACACCGACGCGGCGATCGTGATCAACCTCGACGGCGCGATGATCGACGCCGGGCAGGACGGGGGCCCGCCCAGCAACATCGGCGGCGCGTGCGCGGAGGACACCGACTGCACCGGCAGCGCGAACCGCTGCATCGCGGAGCCGGACTACTTCCCGGGCGGCTACTGCACGCTCGCCTGCAGCAGCGACGAAGAGTGCCCCGAGGGCTCCTACTGCTCCGACGTCTTCGGCAGCCAGGCGTTCTGCGTCGACTCGTGCGACGCGGCGGGGACCGACGAGTGCCGCGCCGGCTACGGCTGCACCATCGACGACCCGATGTACCCGATGCCGTTCTGCCTCGGCGGCTGCGAGGAGGACACCGACTGCCCGGACAGCCTCAAGTGCGATCCGGACGGCGGTGACCTCGGCGAGGGCAGCTGCTACGACGAGACCGCGAGCATCGGCGACGCGTGCGAGGACGGGACGAGCTGCCCGATGAGCGCGTACTGCCTGGCCGAGTCGTTCGGCGGGTGGCCCTCGGGCTCGTGCGTCGCGCTCGGGTGTGATCCCGCCGCGAGCGGCACCTGCGGCACCGACGCCCACTGTCTCCCCAGCGCGGGCGGCGGCGGCGGCCTCTGCGTCGACGCGTGCGCGGCCGACACCGACTGCCGCGCCGGCTACGTGTGCCGCGGCACCAGCACGTTCCCCGAGCGCCTGACCTGCCAAGCCGCGTGCAGCGACGCGGACTGCACCGGGGGTCGGGTGTGCAACGAGATCCTCGGCACCTGCCACGCTCCCTTCCCGGACGGCCAGCTCGGCCAGACCTGCTCGCGCTTCAGCGGCGGCTGTACGGGGGGCGTCTGCTACAGCGAGGGCCAGTACGGCTATCCGGGCGCGTACTGCGCGTTCGAGGGCTGCAACGTCGGCGACGACACCACGTGCCCGGACAACGGGGTGTGCATCGCGGCGACCGAAGAGGGCGAGCCCAACGTCTGCTTCAAGCGCTGCGCCGCCAGCACCGACTGCCGGGAGGGCTACACCTGCCGCGACGTCGACGGCGAGGGCGAGGGCACGGTCGGCGCCTGCACCCCTCAGTGCACCGCGAACGACCAGTGCGCGAACGCGGATCGCGGCTTCACCTGCGATGTCGCGAGCGGACTCTGCGTGCGCCCCGCCGGGGGCTGAGCGTCGCGCCGACTCGGATCGCGAAGGAGGCCGGGCCGCTCACTGCGGCTCGGCCTTCCTCGTTTCAGGGCGAACGTCCGCACCCAGGAGCGTTGGCGACTCGCGTTCGTCCGTCTAGCGTCGGGGTCGTCAGGAGGTCTCGCATGGCTCGTTCGCTCACCGCCACCGACGTCGTCCAGCTGCCCACGCTCAGCGCCGAGGACGCCTACACACTCGTCTCGCAGTTGCTGCACCAGGCCTCGCGGGCGCCGGCGCCCGCCTCGCTCGAGGAGCTCGTCATCGAGCTCGCATCGAGGCACTCGACGCTCCAGTCGCAGCTCGTCGCGCGCCGCGCGAAGCCCGGGGTCGACACCAAGATCGCGGTCGAGGCGGATCGCGCCGTCGACACCGCGTGGTCGGCGCTGCGCGACTGGCTCTCGGGCTGGGTGAAGCTCGGCGCGGCGGTGCCGCGCGCGACCGAGATCGCCGAGCTCGACTCGTTCCTGTTCGCCGACGGCCTCTCCTTCCTCACGTACCGCTTCGAGGCGGAGTGGGCCGAGTCCGAGACGCGCCTGACCGCGCTGCGCGCTCGCCGCAACGAGGAGCTGGTGCGCGCGCTCGGCGGCGCGCCGTTCCTCGACGTGCTCTTCGCGGCGCACGCGAGGTACGGCGAGGCGCTCGGCGTCGCCGGCGACACCGCGCCCGCCCCCAGCGATGCGAAGATCGGCGAGTCGCGCGACGCGATGCTCGACGCGCTCCGCGAGTACGTGGTCGCCGTGCTCGGCACCGTGCGTCGCAGCCGCCCCGCGACCTCCGAGCGCGCCGACCAGTTGCTCCGTCCGCTCGCCGAGTGGGAGGCGCGCCCGCGCACGCCTGCTGCGCCCGGCGAGAAGCCCACGCCGACGACCTGAACGACCTCCGACGGGCGCGCGAGGCAGATCGATCGCCGTCGCTTGGGGTGCCGAGGCCCCGATGACGCAGGTCGAACTGCCTCCGACTACCCCGCGGGGTGATTCGAGGCAGATCGAAGTGCCGTGCTTGGGGTGTCCAGGCCGCACTTGGGCAGATGGATCTCCCTGGTTGTGGCCTGCACGCCCCAATGGGCCCGCGTCCGACGAGCGGGCCGGTCGCGATTCAACCTGCAAGACTCCTGCGACCGCCATGACGCTGCGATGGGATGCGATCACCTCCGGCGAGACATTCCAGAGCCTCGCTGCCCAGATCGTCCGTCGCGTGGACGCACACGCGCACGTCTTCACGTGGCCCGGACCCGACGGCGGCCAGGACGCGAGGTCAGGCGACGGCGAGACGGTTTACCAGGCGAAGCACCATGCTCGGCCAGAGGCGAGGCACCCGCGTGAAGACGCGCTGAAGGAGCTTTCGAAGATCCGGGCGTACCGCGAGCCCACCCACCCGCGGCATCCGCAGTGGGCGTCGGTGCGGCGGTGGGTCCTGCTGACGAACGTCGCGACGCAGGCCACGGAGGCGGAACGGTGGGACCGCGAGGTCGTCCCTGCATTCACGCGGGAAGGCCTCAACGTTGAGCTTTGGGGGGCGGAACGGCTCGAACAACACGTCAGCGAGTTCCCGGCCCTCAAGCGCGCGTTCTTCGACGGCGAGACCCGCGCGTTCATCTCGCTCGGCGAAGCGTTGCACTACGCGCGCACGAGCGACCCGGCCGCACACGAGGGCGAGCTCCCGACGTTCCGGGGCCGCGACGAGCTCGTGACAGAGATCGTCGCGCGCTTCGCGACCGCACCGATCGTGCCCCTCGTCGCGCCAGCTGGTGTCGGGTCGAGCCGGCTTGCGCTGGCGGTCGCGATCGAGGCCGTCACCGCGGGTGTGGTACCAGCAGTCTACTTCGCGAATCCCGCGAACCTGGCAGCGGACACGCGCTGGTACGAGGCGTTCGTACCGGATCAGCCGATGCTCGTGGTGCTCGACGAGCTCGACGAGAACGACGGCCTGCGGAGCGTGAAGCGCATCCTGGAGGAGATGCGGACGCGCGCTCCTATGTGGAAGCTGCTCGTCGTCACGAAGACGCATCAGCAGCATCTGCGTACTGCGGTGTTCGTGCGCGCCGCCGACACGCTCGAGGTTCCGCCGCTGCAGGAAGATGCGACCGCGTCGTTAATCGACGAGATCGTGCGGCGGCGGGTTCCTGCGAACGCCCTTCTCGAGCGCCAGCTTGGCCGCGTCGCGCGAGCGGTCGCTCACGACTCCGAAGGATTCCCGGCGTGGGCGGTGTTGTCGGCGCTCACCGTGGCGAGTGGCGGGAGTCTCTCGCGTGTTCCGGGGTCACGTCGTGAGCAGGTCCAGACATACCTCCACACGATCCGCGAGCGCGTCTCTCGCGAGATGTCGAGCGGTCCGGCGGTCGTGCGTGTGCTCCGGGCGGTCGCCGCGCTCGGAACGCTCGATGCGCAGAGGGACGGGCACTCGTCGTGGGTCCGCGAGATGGCGAACGGGATCTCCTCCGAGCAGCTGCGCGAGATCCTCGAAGCGCTCGAGCGCCTACGCGTCGTGCGACGGCGGGGCGTGAACCGCCGGCTGTGGTCAGTCGTACCTGCGGTGCTGTCCGACGCAGTTCTCGCGGAGTGGCTGACGGACGACGCCCGAACGCTCGCGCCGAACGCAAATGCGCTCGATCTCGTGACGTGGCTGCGGGAAGCGATCGCAAGCGGGCCGAATCCGCAGAGCCCAGTTGTGCCAGTGCTCCGAAGACTCGCACGCATGGCGTTCGTCGGAGCCGAGCACGCGCAGCCGATCTCCCACGCCATTCGCGGTCTGTTTCGAGATGCACGGGCGCGTGGCGAACAGGCGCTCGATCTCGAGTGGGTCATCGATCTTGCCGAGAACATCGCGCACTCGATGCCCGGCATCGCGGTCGACCTCGCGCTTCACGTGCTTCGTGGCGGTACGTCGAACGAGAACATGCGCGTGCGATCGCGCGTTCCGTGGTTGCTCTTCCACGCCGCCTGCGGTGCTCGAACAAGCGACGAGCGTCGAGAGGTCGTCGGCGCGCTCGAGCGCGCCGCCCACGCCGAAGCTCGTAGTCCGACTCGGAACGAGCAGGACGGCAAATCGGCTCCGCGCGTGATCAAGCGCATCCTGGATTCGATCGACGAGGTGGTCAGCGACTTCACCCTGGAGTTCGAAGCGATGATCGCGGCGATGCTCGCCGGCATGCCGCCCGACCCTGCACGCATCGACTCCGCCGCGTGGTTCATCGAGCCGCTCGTTCACGCGGAAGGTTTCACCACGCACTTCGAGCGCGACACATTCCACTACGGAACCTACCGCGTGCACCCCGAGAGCGAGCGCGCGAAGGCTCGGTGGCGAGTGCTCGATCGGCTGTGGGGGATCCTGGAGCACGAGCCCAGCAGTCCGTGGCGCCCGCTCGCATGGCGCATGCTCATCGCGAGCCGGAGCGCGATGCTGTTCGGGAGCGACGATCCACGAGATCGAACGCGCGCGCACCTACAACGCGCGGTCGGAATCCTGACTGCGCACCAAGCGCTCGGACTGGATGAGCTCCGCGCCGCGCGACGGACGTGGTCGTGGCATCTGGAGTACGGCGACGAGCCCGCGGAGAAGGCGCTCGCGGAGCAGTGCGAGGCGCACTACGTGCGAGCGGTCCGTGCAGACCCGGCCACGAACATTCTCCTCGGCGACGAGTTCCAGGCGGACTTGGAACCGGTTCGGACGGGCTCGGCGATCGACGTTGCGCAGATGTTCGCCGCGATTCTCGACGCGGCCGAGCGTCTCGACGACGACTTCGCGTGGGCACGCGCCAGGAGGATCGCGGACTACGTGGGTGGTCTCCCTCGGGCCGAGTGTCGAGAGGCGTGGTTCCTGATTTCTCCGAGGGCGCACGCGGGCCCCCGGCATGCGGGCGTCGTGACCGAGTACCTCGGCGGCGTGCTCAGTGCGGCGCGACGGACGGGCGATCGGGCGATCGTGGATCTCTGGCGCGACGTGGATCTGCGAGCATCCGCGCTCGCGGTCGCGTCCAGAGCCGCGCTGTACGGCAACCGGCTCACGGTGGCCGCGGAGTTGGTCCAGGAAGACCTCGCGTCGTTCAGCGAACGAGTAAGCGAGCTCGCGGCAAGCTATCCCCTCGAGACGTTCAGCGCGCTCGGCAGAATGGTGCGTTTGGGGTGCGCAGCCAACCAACTGGTCGCGGACGCGTGGCTCGCGACGTCGGACGCAGTGCGAGCCCGCTGTTTCGCTGCGCTCGTCGAGGGGACGTATTCCGCGATCGCAACGGACGAGACGGCTCGCACGTCCGCTCTGTCGACCTGGCTTCTCGACCAACTGGTGGAGGTGCCCGATCCGGACCACGTGTTCTCGGGGGCGAGCGACTGGCATCTCGAGCAGGTTCTCGCGAAATGCGGGAGGCCCAGCGTGGAATGGGTGGCGACGTTCTTGGCCCAGCGCGCAGAGCGGTACGATCCCGATGGACACACGTACGACGTGGTGCCCTACACGACGCCGCTTCACCACTTCGTCGACGTCACGGTCGTCGACCCGACCATCCTCACCACGGTGTTTCGGTACGTGGTCGGCGAGGCTCTCGTTCCGAAGTGGCTCTCTGCACTCGATCCATCCCGGAGCACGCTCATCGAGTTGATGGCCGCGGAGATTGATGCCGCCCGGACCCGGCCTGAACAGCTTGCGCGAGCAGCTCGGTGGGCGCTCTGCTTTGTCGAGAACGGCGCCGAGTGGCGGCGCCTGGCCCAGAGGGCCGCTGGACACGCGTCCGCGTTCCCGAGCGACGACCGGGATCGCGTGTATCGGCAGATGGTTGACCGTCATCGCCTCTACACGAGCAAGTCGGGCGAGATCTCGCCCGCTCGTCTGCAGGAGCTGCGCGAGGCGCAGACTCGCCTGGACGAGGAACAGGACCCCGCGCTGCGCGACTACTGGCGCTGGCGATTGGAAGATGTGCGCGCGTCGATTGAGTACGACCGCCAGGCTCTTGAAGAGCGCTAGGCAGCGACGGCCTGCAATTCGGCCGCGATGCCCGAAGGGCGAGCCGGTCCGCGTGAGGACGCGAGCCCGCGAAGCGGACTCGCGTCGTCACGCGTCCAGCCCACCCCACGAAGTACCGAGCGAGATCCCCCGCGCGCGGCCGAAGCCTTACCAGCCGGGGCGCGGGCAGGGGTCCCGCGCGCAGTTCCGCAGCGCCCACCAGCCTCCGCGACGCACCCGAATGCTCGTCGGTGCGAGGCGCGCAGCGCCTACACCGACGAGAGCCCCGGCCATCGACCGTCTCACCGCAAACAGGTCGGATCGCGAGGACTGTCCGAGCACGGGACCCCTGCCCGCGCCCCCACCGAAGCCTTTCCCCGCGCGGCCCCCTCCCTCACCGTGCCGTTGACCCAACCCCCTCGGCTCGGATACGAGATCCCACCCGCATGAACGACGCCGTTGCGCCGCCTCAGCTCTCGTTCTGGCCGTCGACCGACGTCGGCCGGGTGCGGGATCACAACGAGGACGCGTTCCTCGTGGACAAGAAGCTCCAGCTCTTCGTCGTCGCCGACGGAATGGGCGGGCACGCGGCGGGCGAGGTCGCGTCGAACCTCGCGTCGCGCACGGTGCGCGACGTGATCGCGGGCCAGCGCGAGGCGCTCGTCGAGTTCGAGCAGGGCCACGGCGGGACCACCCGCACCGACCTCCTCCGACTCATGGAGTCCGCGGTCCAGCAGGCCTGCTCCGCGGTCTACCAGGAGGGCGTGAAGGACGAGACCAAGCGCGGCATGGGGACCACGCTCGACGCGCTGCTCCTCGTCGGCAACCGCGGGTTCATCGCCCACGTCGGCGACTCGCGGGTGTACCTCTATCGCCAGGGCTCGGTGCACCAGCTCACCGAGGACCACTCGCTGATCAACGAGCTGCTCAAGCGCGGGCGCCTCTCGCGCGAGCAGATCGAGAAGCTCCAGTACAAGAACGCCGTCACCCGCGCGGTCGGCGTCTACGAGTCGGTCGAGGTCGACACCATCGACTTCGACGTGCTGAAGGGCGATCGCTTCCTCATCTGCAGCGACGGCCTGCACGGGTACTTCGAGGAGGCGGAGCTCGCGAAGCTCTTCGCCGAGACCCCCGAGGACCAGCTCTCGCAGCGCCTCGTCGAGCTCAGCAACGAGCGCGGCGGCAAGGACAACATCACCGCGATCGTGGTGAAGGTCCCCGACGCCGAGGCGGGCGTCGATCGCCTCGCGCGCGAGGTGAACCTCAAGATGGAGGTTCTCCACCGCATGCCGCTCTTCCGGTTCCTGACCTACCAGGAGCTGGTGCGCGTCCTGAACATCACGCACGTGCGCACGTTCGAGCCGGGCGGCGAGATCGTCGGGCAGGGCAGCGACGGCGACGAGCTCTTCATCGTGCTCACCGGCAACGTGCAGGTGGAGTCGAGCGGCGCGCCGATCGCGTCGCTCGGGCCGGGTCAGCACTTCGGCGAGATGGCGCTGATCGACAAGGCGCCGCGCAGCGCCGACGTGCGCGCGATCGAGGCGAGCTCGCTGCTGACCATCCGCCGCCGCGACTTCTTCGACATCATCCGCAAGGACCACGCGATCGCGGTGAAGCTGCTGTGGAGCTTCCTCGGCGTGATCAGCGAGCGCCTGCGCAACACGTCGCGCGAGCTCGGCGAGGCGCGCGAGGGCAAGCGCCCGCCGGACCTCGCGGACTCGATCCTGCGCGCGTTCGAGCACGAGGACTCGTGAGGCGCTTCGCGCTCGCCGCGCTGCTGATCACGGCGTGCGGCGGCGGCGAGGACGAGCGTCCGCCGCGCAGCGCGAGCGCGCCGCAGGCCGCGGTGGAGCGACACGCGGGCGAGCCGGTCGAGGTGATCGGCACGCCGCCCGATCAGCCTCCGGCGCGGCTCGCGCGGGCGACCGGCGACGTGCTGCGATCACGCGGTCCGATCGAGGCGGGCGCGCCGCTCGAGGCGGGCGACGGGCTGGTGGTGCGCGGGGAAGGGCGCGCCGACGTCGATCTCGGCGACGGCGGGCGGGTCTCGCTCGATCGCGACACCGAGATCCGCATCGGCGACGGCGGGCCCGCGCAGGTCGTGCTGCTCGAGGGCGGGCTGCACGCGGCGGTGCCCGCCGGTCCCGCGGGACCGCGCCCGCCGCTGCGGGTGGCGACGGCGCACGCGTCGATCGATCTCGGCGGCAGCGGCGAGCTCTTCATCCTGGCGCGCCGCACCGGCACCTGGGTGGCGTCGCTCGCGGGGCTCTCGACGGTCGCGACCGGCGAGGTCGACGGGCGGCGGCGGCTGCGGGTGATCGAGCTGCCGCCGGGGCGCGCGATCTTCGTGGGCGCGCGGCTCGCCGAGCCCACCGACGGGCCGACCCGGCTCGACGACGCGCGCACTGCGGCGGTGACGATCTTCGAGGGCGCGGCGGAGCCCGAGCCGGCGCGGCTGTCGCGCGAGCTCGACGACGCGGCGTCGCGCCTCGACGAGTCGCTGCTGTGGCTGGAGGCGGAGACGCGGCGCGGGCTCGACCTGACGACCCAGCACCGCGAGGCGGTGCGCGCGGGGCGCGCCGACGAGGGGATGCGCCTGCAGCGCGAGCTGGTGACCCACTCGCAGCAGCTCTACGCGCTGCGCCAGGTGGCGACGGCGCGGTGGGAGCGGCTGAGCTCGAGCGCGCTGGCGATCGCGCACGTGCCGGGCACGACGCCGGGGACCCAGGCGGAGGCGCGGCGGGATCGGGTGGCGAGCCTGCTCGGGCTGTGAGGAGCTCGAGAGCCGACCACGACCACGACCACGTTCACGTCGCCGACCACGTTCACGTCGCCGACCACGTTAACGTCGCCGACCACGTTAACGTCGCCGACCACGTTCACGTCGCCGACCACGTTCACGTCGACGACCACGTTCACGTCGACGACCACGACGTGAGCGTCGACGTGGTCGTGGTCGTGGTCGTGAACGGCGACGGCGACGGCGACGGCGACGAGGACGAGACCGGCCGTTGCGATCCCCCACCCCCCGCCCGAGAGACCGACCCGTGTCCGAGTACGCCGACCAGATCCGACGCCGCGCCCGCATCGCGCGCCTGGGCCGCGGGCTCTTCCTGCTCTTCGCGCTGAGCGGCCTGATCGGCGGTGCGGTGCGGGGCTGCCGGGCCCTCCGCGCCCAGGAGGATCGCGTTCACGAAGCTCGGTGAGCCAGGCTGAGCTGCCCGCTCGGACAGGAGCCACCGCGGGCGCGTGATCGCGGTTCTGTTTTTCGTCCCCCGTCGGTATAGTGGCGTCCCGCTGTCCTCCCCGGGACACGATGACGACGACCCAGCCTCCGATCACGCCCTCGAGCCGTCCCGGCGGCGGTCTCTCGCCCGATCCCGTCGACGCGCGCGTCGCGATGCTCCGGGCAGAGCTCGAAGCGGCGACCGATCGCGCGCAGAAGGCCGCGATCCAGTACGAGCTCGGCCACGTCACGGAGGTCGAGCTCGGACAGGAAGCGCAGGCGGTCCGCGAGTACCTCGCCGCGTACAACCTCGATCCCTCGTTCGCGCCGCCGCTCGTCGCGCTGGTGCGGATCTTCGAGCGACGTCGCTCGTTCAAGAACCTCGCGCGGCTCTACGAGGCCGAGACGAAGAGCGCGGCGAGCGCGGAGGAGCGCGCGTCCTCGCTCGTCGATCGTGCGGTGCTCGCCGAGGATCAGCTCGGCTCGCCGGATGCGGCGCGCGCGCTCTACGAGCAGGCAATCGCGGAGCACCCCGAGGGCGCGGCGCTGCCCGCGCTCTTCCTCGAGCGTCTGTTGCTCGCGCGCGGTGAGCGCGACGCGGCGACCGACGTGATCGCGACGCGCGCGGCGCAGGTCGCGGATCCGACGCTCAAGGGGATGCTGCTGATCGAAGTGGCGCGCGGGCGCGAGGAGCGCGGCGACGTCGACGGAGCGCTCGAGGCGGCGCGTCAGGCGGCGACGCTGCCGAGCGCGCGCTTCCGCTTCCTCGAGCACGTCGAGCGCATCGCGCGGCGTCATGCGCGGGTGCCGGAGATCGTCGCGGCGCTCGAGGGGCGCGCGGCGCTCGCGGCGCGGGCGGCGCGCGGTGAGGACGGCACCGTCGCTTCGGGGGTCGGGGGATCGGGCGCGTTCTCGATCAAGCGCTTCGCCGACGAGGCGCGCGCGGCGGGTGAAGCGGCGGCGCTCTATCGCGAGGCGGCGCGCATCCGGATGCTGCACCTCCGCTCGCAGGACGGCACCGGCGACGCGCAGGGCGCGCTCGCCGCGCTCGGCAAGGCGATCCTGCTGCGCTCGGGCGACCTCGCGCTGCATCGCGATCGCATGCTCGCGGCGGAGCTCGCGGGCGATCTCGTCACCGCGGCCGACGAGGCGCGACGGCTGCTCGCGGCGGGCGTCGAGGGACGACACGCCGCGCCGCTGCACTTCCGGGTCGCCGAGGAGGCGCAGGCGCGCGGCGAGACCGACGAGGCGCGCGCCGCGCTGGCGGCGGCGCTCGAGGCCGATCCGCGATCCGCGGTGGTCGCGGCGATGCTCGAGGACCTGAGCGTCGCGGGCGCGCAGGCGGGCGACGGGCGGCTCGAGGGCTGGGTCGCGCGGCTCGCGGCGCGGGCCGAGTCGAGCGAGGGCGCGCTGCGGGCGCGCATCGCGTGGCAGGGCGCGCATCTCGCGGCGACGCGCATCCACGACGCGGAGCACGCGCGCTCGCTCTACGCGCTGGCGCTCGCCGCGGCGGACGACGCCACGAAGGCGACGATCGCGCGCGAGTGGCTCGGCGCGAGCCTGCGCCTCGGGCACGCGGCCGGCGCGCGCGATGCGGCGACGGCGCTGCTCGATCAGACGACGATCGACGACGAGGAGCGCAGCGCGATCCTGCGCGACCTGCACGAGCTCGAGCGCATGGTGCTCGAGGACGACGCGGCGGCGGACGCGACGCTCGATCGTGCGCTCCAGACGAGCGCGGCGGCGTGGGCGCCCGACGCGGCGCGCGTGCTCGCGGCGATGCGCGGCGACGGCGCGCTGCTCGCGCGGGCGCATCGCAAGCTCGCGGAGCGCGCGAGCGATCCCGACGCGGCGGCGGCGCATCTGTGCGCGGCGGCGCGCGCGCTGGTGCGGGTCGCGGCGTCGCGCGAGGGTGGGCTCGAGGCGTCGCGCGCCGAGCTCGAGGACGCGGCGACGCTGCTCGCCGACGCGCTCCAGCGGGTGCCCGGGCATCGCTACGCGGTCGCGCTGCTCGAAGAGGTCTACCGGGCGCGCGGCGACGCCGACGCGGTGGTGAAGCTGCTGCGCGAGGCCGCGGAGGCCGATCGTGCGGGGCGCGCGATGGAGACGCAGCTGCTCCTCGCGGGCGCGGCGGCCGAGGCGGCGGGTGACCACGCGCTCGCGCGCCGCACCTACGAGGAGGCCGCGGAGCGCGATCCCTCGGCGATCGGTCCGCTCTTCGCGCTGCGCCGGCTCGCCGAGCTGCGCGAGGACGACGCGCTCCTGCGGCTCGCGCTGGAGCGGCTCTCGGACGTCGAGGTGGGCGCGGGCGCGCCGGGGCGCGCGACGCTGGAGCTGGGCGAGCACCAGCAGCTCGTCGCGAAGCAGCCGAGCCTGGCCGAGCCTCCGCTGCGGCTCGCGCTCGGGGTCGCGGATCTCGCGGCGCCGGCGGCGCTCGATCTCGCGCTGATGGGCCCTTCGTCGCCGGCGTCGATGCTCGACGGAACGCGCGAGCTCGTCGCGCGCGCCGAGGGCGATGCGCGGCTGGCGTGGCGTCGCGAGCTCGGCGGTCTGCAGCTCGATCTGCTCGGCGAGAGCGCGGCGGCGGAGGCGATCGCGGACGAGATCCTCGCGACCTCGTCCGACGAGCCCTGGGCGCTGCTCGCGAAGCTGCGCGCGACGTCCAGCGATCCGGCGCGCGCGGCGGATCGCGCGGCGGCGCTGCTGGCGCTCGCGGACGCGACGAGCGACGCCGACGCGTCGGCGGATCTGGTGGTGCACGCGCTGCGCGTCGCGGCGCTCGCGGGCCAGGCCTCGGACGATGCGATCCTGCGCGCGGTCGAGCTCGAGGACGCGCGGCCCGGATCGTTCGCCGCGGCGACGCTCGGGCTCGAGGCGCTGAGCGAGGCCGACGATCCCGGCGAGCGCGCGGACGCGCTGGGGCGCTGGGCGGTGCACGCGTCGCCGGAGTCGGCGCGCGCGACCCACGCGGCGCGGGCACGGGCCCTCGGGGCGGCGGGGCGCGGCGCGGAGGCGACGGACGCGCTGCGCGAGGTGCTCGCGAGCGATCCCGACGACCTCGCGTCGTGGGAGGCGCTGCGCGTCGCGGCGCGCGATGCCGAGCGCTGGATGGACGTGGTCGAGGCGTGTGATCGCCTCGCGGCGCAGGTCGACGGAGAGCTGCGCGCGACGCTGCTCGAGGAGGCCGCCGCGGTCCTGATGGACCAGACGGATCCCGAGGACGCCGAGGCGCTGGTCCAGGCCGAGCGCCGCCTGCGCGAGGCGCTCGAGATCGACGGCGGCCGCGCGATCGCGTACGGGCGCCTCCACGATCTGCTCGCGGAGCGCGGCGACGACGCCGGGCTGCTCGAGCTGGTCCAGGCGCGCGCCGATCGCACCGACGAGCCCGAGCAGCTCGCGCCGCTGTTCTACGAGCTGGCGCGCCTGCATCGCGGCCTCGGTCGTCGCGACGATGCGCTGGTGTCGCTCGACAACCTGCTGATGCTCGAGCCCGAGCACGTCGGCGGTCTCGCGCTGCTGGTCGAGCTGCACGTGCAGCGCGAGGCGTGGCCCGAGGCGGTGCAGGCGCTGCGCACGCTCGCCGGTGCGAGCGACGTCCCGGCGAGCCAGCGCCGCATCGCGCGCCTCGGCGCGGCGGACTTCCTCGACAAGAAGATGGGCCAGCCGCTCGCAGCGGCCGACGAGCTCGAGGCGATCGACGCGCTCGGCCTCGCCGACCGCGCGCTCTTCGAGCGCATCGCGGATCTCTGCGAGCGCGGCGGGCGCATCGATCGTGCGGTGAGCGTGCTCGGGAAGGCCGCGGCGGCATCGCGCGAGCCGGCGCAGCGCGCGGCGGCGGAGCGTCGCGCGGCGCGTCTCTGGGACGAGCGGCTCGGCGACGAGGACCAGGCGATCGCCGCGTACCGTCGCGCGCTCGACGCGGTGCCGACCGACGTCGACGCGGGCGGGGCGCTCGCGGTGCTGCTCGACGGGCCGAGCCGGATCGCGCTCTCGACGTCGTTCGAGCGCTCGGTGCGCGAGCTGCTCGAAGCCGACCCGACCGAGCCCGAGGCGCTGCGCATGCTCGCGACCGCGGCGCGGTGGCGCGGCGACAAGGTGCTCGAGACCGCGGTGCTCGGCGCGCTCGTCGCGATCGACGCGGCGAACGAGGACGAGCGCGAGCAGCTCGGCGAGGACACCGAGGTGCTCCGCCGCGTGAAGCCGGGCGCGTCGAAGCTCGGCGAGGCGCGCCTCGCGGAGCTGATGGTCGCGGGCGTGAGCGGCCCGGCGATGGAGCTCGCGCTGCTCGCGACCGAGACGCTGATCGAGATGGATCGGCTCGAGCCCTCGTCGTTCGGTATGGGCCGCGGCGAGCTGCTGCGTGACCCGGCGACGTCGCCGGCCGCGCAGGAGGTGCTCGGCATCGCGATGCTGCTCGGCGCGCCCCTGGGCGACGTGTGGGCGGGCGGGCGCGATCCCCAGCTGCTCGCGATGATCGCGAGCTACAAGGGCAAGCCCGCGTGGCTGCTCGGCGGAGGCGTGGGGCCGCCGCTGACCTCGCTGCGTCGCTACGAGATCGGGCGCTCCGCGATCGCGCTGCGGCTCGGCCTCGGGCCCTTCGTGACGCGCAGCGCGGACGCGACGGCGACCGCGCTCTTCGCGATCGCGTCGGCGGCGGGCGCGCCGCTCCCGGTGGGCGAGGGGCGCGCGGGCATGGCGGACGCGACGCGCGCCGCGACCAAGGCGATGTCGCGCCGGGTGCGCAAGGCCGCGCCCGAGGTGATCGCGAAGATCGGCGAGGGTGGACGGCCGGTGCTCGCGTTCGCGTCGGCGCTGCACGCGAGCTTCGCGCGCGTCGGGCTCATCGTCGCGGGCGACCTGCACGGCGTGCTCGCGCTCGTGCTCGGCCGCGCGCCGGAGCGCGACGCGGTGCGCGCCAACGCGTCGGCGCTCGATCTCCTCCGGTTCTGGATCTCGCCCGCGGCGATCACCGCGCGGCGCGAGCTGGGTCTCGCTTCATGAGCGGCACGGACGACAAGCGCGGCGCCGATATCGACTTCGACTGGGACGACGCGCTCGCCGACTGGGAGCGCGATCTCGACGACAAGTCCGAGGCGCGCTCGGGCCCGATGCCGCAGAAGCCCGCGGCCCCGCCGGCGAAGGACAAGGAGCCCGCGCGCGCGCTCTACCGGCCGCCGGATCCCAGCGAGTTCAAGCGCCCGGTGCCGCGCGGCGCGCCGCCCGCTCGCCCCGAGCCGCCGAGGCCGGCGCCGCCTCCGCCGCGGGTGCAGGAGCCGGTGCTCCCGCCCGCCGAGGACGTGCACGTCTCGTTCGACGACGACGACGACGACGAGCACACGCGCATCGCGTCGATCCCGAAGGAGCTGATCGCGTCGCTGGTGACCGCGCGCGAGCGCGAGGAGCCCTCGTCGGAGCAGCACCGGCTGAGCACGCGCCCGCCGCCGCCGGGGATGGCGACCTCGGAGGACTCGGTCGTGGTGCCGCCCGCGGCGCCGCCGCCGATCGATCTCGACCTCGACGACATGCTCGACGGGCTCGACCAGGACACGCGCGCGTATCCGGTCGACGTGCCGCGCTTCGTGAGCCCGATCCGCGGCCGCACGTCGGCGCCGCCGGGGCCGGCGTCGGTGCCGCCGCCCCCGTCGGAGGCCCCGTCGCCGCCGCCGATGGGCACGCCGACGGCGAGGCCGGGCGCGCCCGACGAGGACGCGCTCGCGCTGGCGCTCTCGTCGGCGCCGCCGGCGGCGCGCACGCCGACGCCGGAGGGCGCGCCGACGTCGTCGTCGCCGCCCCGCAAGTCGTTGCTGCCGTCGCCCGGCGATCTCTCGTGGGAGGAGATGCCGGAGCCGGCGCGGCCGACGCGCGAGCCGCTCGCGCTCGGCGACGCCGAGGGCGGCTTCGAGGACGTCACGACGCTGCACGCGCCGGGCGCGCGTGCGATCGCGCCGCCGCCTCCGCCCGAGCCTCCGCCGGCGCCCGTCGCCGCGACGCCTCCGCCGCCTCCCTCGTCGGGCTCGGCCGCGGCAGCGGCCCTGCGCGCCGCGGTCGCGGCCCGCAATGCCGGGGGGCCTCGCCCCTCGTCGCCCGAGGGAGCGCCCGACGCGGGCACGTCGTCGTCGACGCCGCCGAAGATGCCCCCGCTGCCGCGCCCCGGCGCTGCGGCGGCCCCTGGCAAGCCCGTCGTGCCGCTGCCGCGCCCGGGAGGGCTGCCGCCGGTCCCGCGGCCGCCGGGCGCGCGGGTGAGCGTCCCGCAGCCGGGCGCCCCGCGGGTCCCGCCGCCCGGCGGTGTCGCGGCGCCGCGGCCCCCGGTGGTGCCGCGTCCCGGCGCCGAGCCCGCTGCGGCGCCGCCCGCGCCCGAGCCGCAGGAGCAGGTGCTCGCGACGCCGGTCGCTTCGCCCGACGCCCGCGCCGCGGCGCCCGCGCTCGACGTGGGCGCGCCGGCGAGCGACGTGGTGGAGGTCTCCACGGCGGAGCGCCCGACGCCTGCGCCCGGCGCGCCGGTCGCCGACGACGACTTCGCGTTCCTCGACGCGCTCGAGGCGCCGGCCCCGAAGCCGGCGCCGGCGCCCGAGCCGGCCGACGCGTTCGGCGGCCTGGTGCCGGTCGACGAGGAGAGCGACGAGGAGCCGAGCGTCGCCGAGGTCTCGATCCGCGTGAGCGAGCCCGACCTCGTGGTCGCTCCTGCACGCGACGACGACGACGAGCCCGAGGTCGCGACGGTCGCCGCGGACGACGACGAGCCGGTGATCGCGGCGAGCGCCGCCGTCGTGATCGACGAGGACGAGCCGGAGGCGCGCGTCTCCGAGCCCGCGCCTGCTGTGGCGCCTGCGCCCACCGCGCGCGATCGTGGTGCCGCCGCGGCGCGCCGCACCGTTCGCTCGCGCAAGCCGCGCGTCGAGGTGTTCCCGCTGGTCGGCCGCGGCGCGGACGCGCTCGGCGCGCGCCGCGATCTCCTCCTGCGTCTCGCCGAGGGCCGCACCGGCAGCGCGCGCGCGCGGCTGCTCCTCGCGGCCGCCGAGATCGATCACCAGCTCGGCCGCGCCGACGACGCGCGCGAGCACACGCTCCTCGCGCGCGAGGCCGATGCGACGGACCCCGTCGTGGTCCGGGCCGCGCGCCGTGACGCGCTCGGCCGCGGCGCGTACGACGAGGCGGCCGCGCTGCTCGAGGCCGAGATCGCGCTGCCGCTCTCGCCCGCGGAGCGCGTGGCGGCGCTGCTCACGCTCGCCGAGGTGCGTCTCCAGCAGCTCGGCGACGCGTCGGGCGCGGAGCGCGCGGCGCTCGATGCGCTCGAGCTCGCGCCGCGCTCGGTCGCCGCATCGCTCGTGCTCGCGAGCGCCCGCGCGGCCTCGGGCGCCGGCTCGTCCGCGGTCGAGGCGCTCTCGCGCGCCGCCGATGCGTGGAGCGATCCGCGCGCGCGTGCTGCGCTCCGCGTGAGCGTGGCGCGTGATGCCGAGCGCGCCGGCGATCGCGCGCGGGCCGCGACGCTCCACGCCGCGGCGCGTACCGACGATCCCCAGGCGCTCGACGCGGCGCTCGGTGTCGCGCGCACCGAAGCGGGCGCTCCGCAGGCCGACGCGCTCGAGGCGCTCGGGCGACCGCTGCCCGAGGGCGTGCTGCGCGACGCGCTGCTCCGCCGCGCGTCGCTCGCGCTGCTGACGTCGACGGTCCGCGAGACCCGCGACGAAGCGCGCACCAGCGCCGCGCGTCGCGCGCTCGCGATGCTCGAGGACGCGCGCGCGCTCCCGGCGCTGCGCACCCGCGCGGCCGCGGCGTCGTACGTCGGCGACATCGACGTCGAGCTCTCCACGCTCGAGGCGTGGGCAGGCGCGAGCGGAGGCACCGATCGCGCGCTCGCGATGGTGCGCCTCGCCGAGAAGCACGGCGCGACCGGCGATCTGCCGGCGGCCGATGCGACGCTGCACGCGGCGGCGCTCGCCGACGCGTCGCTCTCGACGATCCGCATCGTGCGCGAGGTGCTCGCGCGCCGCGCCGGAAATCGCGCGCTGCTCGTCGAGGCGGTCGAGTCCGCGGGCGCGCTCGCGGCGGCCGCGAAGCTCGCGATCGATCCCGCGTCGACCGCGCGCGAGCGCGAGCTCGTGGGCGAGGCACGGCGCGCCGACGAAGCGCCGCTCTGCGCGGAGGTGCTCTGGCTCGATCTCGCGGCCGGCGCCGCGGACGCGACCGAGGTCGCGGCGGCGCTCCGTCACGAGGTCGATCGCACGCCGCCCGAGCGCCGCACCGGCGCGCTGCTCGCGCTCGCGGATCGCGCGCTCGAGGAGGGCGATGCCGAGGCCGCCGAGCGCACGCTGCGCGAGGCGCGTGATCTCGCGCCGGGCGACGCGACGGTGCTGCGCCCGCTCGGGCGTCTCGCGGCCGCGCGCTCGCCGCGCGATGCGGCGGCGCTCTGGCTCGAGGAGGCGACCGCGGCGACCGGCGCGCGCGCCGCGTTCGCCGCGACGGCCGCGGGCCTGCTGCTCGAGGTCGCCGAGGGCGACGCGATCGGCGCGTACCGCCGCGCCCTCGACGCGATGCCGGGCTACGGGCCCGCGTTGTGGTCGCTCGAGCCGGTCGCGCGCGCGGCGGGCGACGCGATCACGCTCGTCGACGTGCACGAGCAGGCCGCCGACGGCGCGCTCACCGAGGTCGACGCGGCCGCGAGCCTGGTGCGCGCCGCGCTGCTGCGCGCGGAGTCGGACCCCGCGTCCGCCAGCGCGCTCCTCGCGCGTGCTCGCGAGAAGACCCCGCACGACGCGGTGCTCGTCGATCTCGTGCTGCGCCTCGGCGATGCGCTCACGCCCGACGAGCGCGCGCAGCTGACGCTCTCGCTCGCCGAGGGCGCGCCGCGCGAGCTCGCGCGCGCCATCGAGCTCTCCGCCGCGGCGTCGCTCGAGGACGCGGGCGAGCCGGGGCGCGCTGCCGAGATCTATCGCGCGCTCGCGGAGCGCCATCCCAACGATCCGCTGATCGCGCTGCCGCTCGATCGCGCCGAGCTCCACGCGGGCGACACGTCGCGCGTGGCGGAGCGTCGCTTCGCCGCGGTGCGCGACGCCGCGGACGACGCACTGCGCGTGCTCGCGCTCGAGCGGCTCGCGGAGCTCGATCTCGAGGAGCGCGACGACGCGGCGAGCGGTGTGCTCTCGCTCGTGTCGATCCTCGAGGTCTCGCCGGGTCACGTGCCGAGCCTGCGCACGCTCGAGCGCTACTACCTCGAGCAGGATCGTCGCGAGGATCTCGCGGGCATCGAGGAGCGCCTCGCGATGCACCTCGAGACCCCGGAGGACGCCGCGGTGCACCTGCGCCTCGCGGCGCGCCTCAAGCTCGCGGGCGAGGGTGTGCCGGGCGACGCGGCCGACGCGGTGCTCGTGTCCGCCGCGCCGCGGGTGCGCATGAACGGATGGCTCGCACGGCGCATCGCCGCGGCCGCGCGCGCGGCGGGCGCGACGGAGCTCGAGACCAGCACGACGTCGGAGATCGCGTCGCGTCTGCCGACCGCGCTCGCGCGCACCGCGGGCGCGATGCGGGTGTCCGATCTGCGCGCGGCCGCCGGCGATCTCACGGGCGCTGCGAGCGCGCTCGCAGCGGCGCTCGAGGCCTCGCAGGATCATCCGTTCGCGGCGGAGCGTCTCGCGCGCTTGCGCGAGGGCGCCGGTGACGCGCGCGGAGCGGCCGAGGCGCTCGCGGTCGCGGCGCGCGCGGCGCACGTGCCGGGTCGCGCGGCGTCGCTCTGGTACCGCGCCGGCGTGCTCTGGCAGGACACGATCGGCGACGAGGATCGCGCGCTCGAGGCGCTCACCGAGGCGAGCAAGATCGACGTCGGGCACCTCGACGTGTTCGATCGCCTGCGCAACCTGCTCGAGCTGCGCGAGGACCACGCCGCGCTCTCCGAGCTCGTCGCGCGTCGCACCGCGGCGGGCGGTGGTGATCCCGCGCTGCTCGTCGAGCTCCACGCGCTCCAGGCGAAGCTCAAGGAGAAGCTCGGCGATCGCGAGGGCGCGCGCGAGGCGCTGCGTGCGGTGCTCGCGCTCTCGCCCGAGATGCTCGACGCGCTGCGACGCCTCGCCGAGCTCTGCCTGGAGGACGAGGACTATCGCAACGCCGCCGAGGCGCTGATCCGCATCGCGCGCATCCGCAAGGATCGCGAGGAGCTGCGCTGGGTCTTCTTCACGCTCGGCGAGATCTACGACCGGCACATCCCGGACGTGAAGCGCGCCGAGGCGGCGTACCGCCGCGTGCTCAAGCTCGCGCCCGACGACGTGACCGCGATGGAGCGCCTCGCCGCGCTCTTCCGGCGCGACAACCAGCTGCAAGCCGCGGCCGAGCAGCTCGGCGAGCTCTCGCGCGTCGAGCCCGATCCCGACCGCGCGCGCGGGCACCAGCTCGCGCTCGCGCAGGTGCTCGAGCAGATGGGCGATCCCCGCCGCGCCGAGCAGGTGCTCGAGACCGCGCGTCGCGCCGCGCCGACCGAGCTCGTCGCGCTCAAGGCGCTCGCCGACTTCTACACGCGACAGCGCGCGATGCCCGCGCACGCAATGCACCTCAACCGCGCGGTCGCGGACTTCCGCCATGCGCTCGGCAACGATCTCGCCGATGCCGCGGCGTGGCTGGGGCTGGTCGAGGTGCTCGGGTGGCGTGGTCGCGGCGATGCGGCGCGCGTCGCGGCGGGCGCGGCGTTCGCGCTCGGCGTGACCGACCTCGAGATCTCGCGGCTCGTCGATGCGCAGGGCGGCGTGCCCGGCCTCGGCGCGGCGGCGGCCGATGCCGCGCTCGACGATCTGCTCGCGCCGCAGGGCCTGCCGGGCGCGCTGCGCGCGGTGATGCGCGCGGCGGGCCCGGTGCTCGAGAAGGTGCTGCCCTTCGACCCCCGCGCGTACCGTGCCGAGAAGCTCGGCGCGCGCGACGGAGCGATCCGCGCCGCGGCGGTCGACGTCGCGAAGTGGTTCGGCATCCCCGACGTCGAGATCTGGATCACCGCGGGCGCGCCGCGTGTGTGCGTGCCGGTCTCGAGCGGTCCGCCGGTCGCGCTGATGATCGGGCGTGACCTCCTCGCGGTCGACGATCGCGAGCGGCTCTTCGTGCTCGCGCGCGCGCTCAAGATCGCGAGCCTCGGGCTCTCGGTCGCGGTGCGCAGCCAGCCGCAGGAGCTCGTGCTCGCGCTGGCGGGGCTCGTGCACAACTTCGATCCTCACTACGCGCCGGGCGGCATCGATCCGGCAGCGCTCGGCGACTGGAGCAAGCGCGTCGCGCGTCAGCTCCCGCGCCGTCTCGCCGACGAGCTCGGGCCCGTCGTGTTCGAGATGGCGGGCGCGACCGACTACGAGCCCACGCGCCTCGCGATGGCGGCGTCGGAGCTCGGGGATCGCGTCGCGCTGCTCGCGGGCGGATCGATCCCGGCCGGCCTCTCGGCGCTGCTGCGCCTGTCGGGCGAGAACGGTCTCGCGGAGTCGACGTCGACGCGCGTCGCGCAGCTGCGTCGCTTCCCCGAGGTGCTCTCGCTCGCGAGCTTCGCGGTGTCCGACGTCCACTTCGAGGCCCGACACCGCGCGGGCGCCGACAAGCTCTGAGCGCGGCGATGCGCATCGGGCTGCTCGGACCGACGGAAGACGACCAGGCGGGCTTCCGCGAGGCGGTGTCGTTCCTGCTGGCCGACGTCGAGGCCGATCAGATCGTCTATCTCGGTCGCGGCGAGTTCGCGGATCGCGCGATCGACGCGTGGGTGCGCGAGCTCGGCGGCGAGGACGCGGAGAGCGCGTTCCTCGCGCGCGCCGCGCACCTCGCGACCGAGGGCTCGCCCGCGCAGATCGAGGCGCTGCTCGAGACCGACGCCGCGATCTCGCAGCTCGCGCGCATCCGCAAGATCCCGCCGCCGCCGTCGCGCGCGATCGAGATGCTCGACGACCGCGTCGTCCTCTTCGTGCACGACAAGAGCATCCTCGACGAGGAGGACATCGCGAACGCGCACCTCATCGTGTACGGGCGCGGCGCGGAGGCGGATCTGCGGCGCTTCGGCAAGCGCACGTTCTTCACGCCGGGGCCGCTCTCGGGCGGGCGGGTCGGCGTGCTCGAGTCGAGCGACGACGGCACCAGCGTCGCGCTCTACGATCTCTCGGGGATGCCGGTGTGGCGCGAGCCGATCGTCTCGCCCGGCTCCAAGGTGATCGTCGCGACATGAGCGAGACGATCGGCGTGTTCGGCGGCAGCTTCGATCCCCCGCACTGCGGGCACGTGCTGCTCGCGACGTATGCGCTCTCGGCCGCGCCGATCGATCGACTGCTCGTCGTGCCGACGTTCGCGCATCCGTTCGGCAAGCAGATGGCGCCCTACGAGCATCGCGTCGCGATGTGCGAGCGTGCGTTCGGTCTGCTGCGCGGCGCGGAGATCTCGCGCATCGAGGAGGAGCTCGGCGGCGCGAGCTACACGGTGCGCACGCTCGAGGCGCTCCACGCGCGACGTCCGGGGGTCACGTTGCGTCTGCTCGTCGGCGCCGACGTGCTCGGAGATCTCGAGAAGTGGAAGGACTTCGAGCGCGTGCGCGCGCTCGCGCCGCTCTTCGTGGTCGGGCGCAGCGGCTACGCGCGCGAAGAAGGGATGGAGACGCCGGACCTCCCGGCGATCAGCTCGACGCGGGTGCGCGAGCAGCTGCGCGCGCACCGCACGATCGGCGGGCTCGTGCCGCGCGACGTGGCGCGCTACTGCGACGAGCACGGTCTCTATCGTGGCTGATCGCGTGGTCGTGATCGGGCGCGGGCGCCTCGGTGGGCGCGTCGCGCGCGCGGTCTCGGCGCAGCTCGTCGGCGGGCGCGAGCACTCGCTCGAGGTCGTGCGGGCCGCGGAGGTGATCGTGATCGCGGTGCCGGATCCCGCGATCGAGAGCGTCGCGGAGCGGATCGCGCCGGTGCTCGACGCGTCGCACGTCGTGCTGCACTGCGCGGGCAGCCGCGGGCGCGACGTGCTCGCGTCGTGCGCGGCGCGCGGCGCGTCGACGGGCGTGATGCATCCGCTGGTCGCGATCGCGAGCGAGGAGAGCGTGCTCGCGGACCGCACGTTCGTGATCGACGGAGATGCGCGCGCGATCGACGCGGCGTCGCGCATCGCGCGGGCGTGCGAGGCGCGGGTGATGATCGCGCCGCTGCACGGTGCTGCGTACCACGCTGCGGCAGCGCTGGTCGCGAACGGGAGCACCGCGCTCGCGGCGGTCGGCGTGTCGATCCTCGAGCGGCTCGGCGCGACGCGCGAGGACGCGGAGCGCGCGGTCGCCGGGCTGCTCGCGAGCGTCGCGCAGAACGTGGCGAGCGTCGGCGTCCCGCGCGCGCTGACCGGGCCGATCGCGCGCGGTGATGCGGGCACGGTCGGGCGACATCGCGAGGCGCTCGCGGAGATCGATCGCGAGGCGCTCGCCGCCTACGACGGAGTCGCGCCCGCGGTGCTCGACGTCGCGTCGCGCGCGGGGCTGGACCCGAAGGCGCGCCGCGCGATCCGCCGCGCGCTCAGCGGGCGATCCTCAGCGTCCCCTGCAGGATCTCGTCGGGCCCCGCGACGTCGGTGAGTCGGAGCACGACCGGCGTGTCGAGCGGGATCATGGGCTCGGCGGAGGCGAGCTCCTCGCACTCGGTGGTGCAGATCTCGCTGCAGCGCGCGGCTGCTTCTGCGACGCCCGCGACGCCCACGCCGATGCGCAATCCTTCGCGCGGTTCGACCTGATACCGGTGCTCGGCCGCCTCGAGCCGCGCGTCGAGGTCGGGGGCGAGCCGTACGAACGGCACGTCGTCGGGGACTGCGATCGACTGTGGGCTGCACGCGAGCGTCGAGCTCGGCCGCGCATCGACGCTCACGCGCGCCAGCGTCGCGTCGTCGAGCACTCCGTCGCGCGGGCTCACGTGCGCGGCGATCGCGTACCGGCCCGGCATGAGACGCGTCACCCCGCTGGCGGTCGACTGGCCCTCGCCGAAGAACGCGACGATCCCCGTCCGGAGCTCGGACCCGAAGCACGGAATCACGCGAGCCGTCCCGCTTCGCCATGCCGACCCATCGGGCACCGTGAGCGATAGCTGCAGGTCCGTGGTCTCGGCGACATCGAGGACGCCCGCATACGCCGTCGGTGCGGCGGCGAAATTCGGAAACCGGATGCGTTCCAGTCCGGCGATCAGCTCCACATCCATCACGGGCTGCGCCGGCGCGAGCCGGCACTCGGGCACCGCCTCGCAGATGCTTCCCCACGGCCGCGGCCCCTCGGCGACCCACGCGTCGACGAGCTGCTCGATGGGCTCGCCGGTCGCCTCCTCGAACCGCGCGTTCACGCGTCCGCCACCTGCGTCTTTCGGCAGCGCTCGATAGACGTAGAGCAGCGCGTCGAGCCCGTGCCGCTGGATCACGAACCGCACGAACGACGCCGCGATCGGGTAGCGCGCGCGGGCGCTGTCTTCGGAACCGGCGAAGAACCGGTCATCATCGTCGAGCCAGCCGAGGAGAGCGCGATCGGGTGTGACCCGCTGATCGAAGCCGCTGTCCGGGCCGCACCCGATCGCCTCGGCCAGGCCCTCTTGGAGCACCGCGGGTGGCCGACCGATCCTGCTCGCGACCGCGTGGACGAGCTCGTGCGGGTAGTAGGTGATGTTCTGGTAGACCTTCGCGCCGTCGGCGCAGCCGACGATCTCCCAGTCGCTGGAGCGCCGACACACCGCGCGCACGTCGTCGGCCGTGTCGTGCACCACGACGGTCACGTGCGGATCGTCGACGCCGAGCATCTCCGCGTACGACACCACCGCGTGATCGAGCCACTCGATGAGGCCCTCGGGCGGCTCGATGTCGATGTGGAGATCGACGTGCTCGCTCGACGCGCGGAGAGGTGGATCGGGCGGTGCGCACGCGGCGAGCCCGGCAACGACCAACACCGATGTGACCGCGATCGTGCTCGGGTGCATGCCCGCTTCGCTTCGGACGGCGGCGTGCAGCGCGATGCATCGCGCGCTGCACGCCGACCTCCAGTGATCAGATCGGGAGCTCGGGCCCCGGCACGACGGGCGGCACGAGGAAGTACACGACGCGCGAGTCGAGCGGCGATCCGTCGCCGTGGACGGTGAGACGCGCCCGGAAGACGAGCGGCTCGGCCGTCGGCTCGACCGTGTCGTTCTGCCTGGGCACCACGTCCCAGCACACCGGCGTGCCCGGAAGGAGCGACGGGAACGCGTCGTCGTGGCCGTTCGCGTCGGTGTCCTCGGTCGGACGGATCGCGGTGCACGTCGGGTTGCTGGTGTTCACCTCGACGTGATCGATGAACTGCAGCGCGTCGCCCGCGTCGTCGGGCTCGTCCGTGACCTCGATCGTCACGCGCAGCGGCACGCCCTCGACGACCTCGTTGATCGCGTTCGTCACCGCCGGCACGACCGCGGAGTCCTGACCGTCGAAGACGAGCGGGGCGCCCGTCGACGAGAACGACCCGGACGCCCGAGCGAGATCCACGAGCGCCTGTCGCGCCGCGTTGCCCGACGTCCCGCTCCACACGCCGATCGTCGTGATGTCCGCGTACTGCAGCGCGGCGCCGGCCTGCGCCGCGGTCTCGATGCCGTCGCTGTCCTCGTCGGTGAAGATGACGAGGATCCGCTGCGCGTTGTCGCGGAACGCAGGGCAGCCGAGGCGCCCGAGCGCGGGCACCGCGCAGCCGCTCTCCACGCCCGGCGCGCCCGCCGGATCGGCGAGGCCCCACGCGGCGCGGAAGAGCGACTCGGTGCCACCGAACGTGCTGATGCTGAGCGATGCCGCGGTGCGCGCGGGATCGTCCTGCAACGAGAGGAGGTTCTCGAGCTCCGCCTCGTAGATGCCCGCGCCCGTCCACGCGCTCGCGACGCACGAGCTGAACGAGGGGTCTTCGATGCACGCGCCCTCGACACTGCACGCCTGACCGCCGTCGCAGTCGCCGTCGCTGCGGCACGCGCGCCCGAAGCTCGTGCACGTCAGGTCGTTCGAGATCGCACCGACGGCGCTCGCCAGCGCTTCGATCTCGCCGCTCATCGAGCCCGAGATGTCGAAGAGGAAGTACACGTCGACGAGCTGCAGCGTGGTGCGGAAGCGCAGCGTGTCGCGCGTGGGCGCGGGCGCTGCCTCGAAGGGCATGACGAACACGAAGTCGCCGCGGGTGCGCGGGCTGACGGCGCCGTCGGTGGGGTCGGTCCCGGCGCCGACCTCGATCAGATCGGGCACTCCGTCGTCGTCCGAGTCCTCTCTCGTCGGGTCGCTGCCGCGATCGTGCTCGCTCGCGTCGGCGAGGCCGTCGTTGTCGCTGTCGGTGTCGCGGAAGTCCGCGACTCCGTCGTCGTCGCTGTCGCGCGGCGGGCTGTAGATGTCGGGGTCGCCGGCCTCGACCGCGTCGGGAATTCCGTCGTTGTCGGTGTCGTGATCCTCGAAGTCGAGCAGACCGTCGTGGTCGGTGTCGGCGTTCCACTCGTCGCCGTCGAGGATGCCGTCGTCGTCGCAGTCGGGGTCGTGATAGTTCGCGAGGACGTCGCCGTCGGTGTCGGCGGGCGGAAGGGCGACGTTCATCAGCTCGAGGACGTCGCGCACGAGATCGCCGTCGTCGTCGAGGTCCGCGTGATCGGGAGTGCCGTCGAGGTCGGTGTCGCCGCGTGACTCGAAGCCGTCGGGGATGCCGTTGTCGTCGGCGTCGCGATCGCGGAAGTCGGGCGTGCCGTCGGCGTCGGAGTCGACGGGCGGCGTCGCGCGATCCTCGTCGCCCGCTTCGACCGCGTCGGGGATCGTGTCGCCGTCCGAGTCGGGATCGCTGGCGTCGGGGTTGCCGTCTTCGTCGGTGTCGACGCCCTCGCCCGCGCCTTCGTCGGCATCGGAGATCGTGTCGAAGTCGGAGTCGTCGCCGACCACCACGCCGCCATCGCCGTCCGGCGTCGTGCCGCCGTCGGTGCACCCCACCGCGAGCGCCGCCGCCGCGACCATCGCGAGCGCCACCGCACGCCGCCGCGCGCGCCGCCACACCACGAGCCCGAGCGCGAGCACGCCTGCGAGCCACGCCGAGGACGCGCCGCGCGTCGCGCCCACGTCGACCGCGCAGCCGCCTCGCGAGGCGTTGTCCGGCGGGCCGCCGTCGAGCAGCGACATCCAGTCGGCGCCCGCGTCGGGGGTGCCCGCGTCGGGCAGCGCGTTCTCGATGTACTGCGTGTCGCCCACGATGAAGGAGCCGAAGCGCGGCGCGGTCTCGACGATTCCGTCGCTCACCCACGCCTGCCAGTACCAGAGCCCCGCCGAGAGCGGCTCGAGCGTCGTCCACGACGTCGTGTCGCCGCTCTGCTGCGCGACCTCGCCCGAGCCGATCACGCGCCCGGGATCGAACTGCGACTCGCGCGAGAGGCGGAAGAAGTACGCGAGCGGATCACCGTCGGGATCGACCGCGTTCTCGACGACCAGCGTGACGGGCTCGTCGGCGGCGAGGCGCTCGCGCGCGATCGGCGAGACCAGCACCGGCACCGAGGGCGCCGTGTTGCGCGCGATCTCGATCGTCCACGACTGCGTGTCGACCGCGCCGTCGCCGTCGCTCGCACGCACGCTCACGTCGAACGCACGGCCGCGCTGATCGATGGTCGGCGTCCACGTGATGAGGCCGCCGACGATCTCCATCCCGGTCGGGCGCGCGGTCAGCGCGTAGGTGATGGGGTCGCGCTCGCCCGCGGGATCACTCGTGCGCAGCTCGTAGCGGTACTCGCGGCGCACTGCGCCGCTCGTGAGCGGGAAGCTCGTGATCTCCGGGCCCAGGTTCGCGACGGTGATCGTGCGGTAGACCGTGGTGGTCTCCGTGCCGTCGCTCGCACGCACGCCGATGCGCACGCTCGAAGGGCCGTCGGTCGCGGTGGCCGGCAGCGTGAACGCGCTCGCGCCTGGGTGCTCGCCGAACACGTTGTCGAAGTTGGTGTCCCAGCTCCACGTCACCGGTGCGCCCTCGGGATCGGTCACGGTGACCTGCAGCGTGACCTCGCGGCCTTCGTCGATCGCGGTCGGCGACGTGAACGCGATCACGGGCGGCGCGGCGAGCGCCTCCGAGGGCGTTGCTGCGAGCCCTCCCGTGACCAGCGCCGCGGCGCCCAGCACTCGAACGTCGATCATCGGTCTCCACCACTCGCGCATCGAGGTCTCCAGCGTCGTCCGCGAGCTCACTCGCAGCGGTTCTCGGCGTTGCAGTCGCCGCTCTCGCAGTCACCATCGGCTGCGCAGGTCGAGCCGGCGCGGCACCGCGGGCACAGCGACCCCCCGCAGTCGATGCCGGTCTCGTCCTGGTTCAGCGTGCGGTCGTTGCAGCTCGCCGCCAGGCACCGCCCGAGCACGCACCGCAGGCTCTCGCAGTCCTCGGCGAACGAGCAGATCGCTTCCGGCGGACAGCCGCCGCAGGGCCCGCCGCAGTCGGTGTCGCTCTCGCCCTGGTTGAGCAGGCCGTCGTCGCACGTCGCCGGGGCGCAGGTCGCGCCGGCGCCGCAGCGTCCGCTCTCGCACTCCGCGTTCGCCGAGCAGGGCTGGCCTGCGGGGCAGAGCCCGCACTCGCCGCCGCAGTCGACGCCTACTTCGGTTCCGTTCTCGACGCCGTCGTCGCAGCTCGCCTCGAGGCAGAAGCCGCGCTGACAGACGCCGTCCACGCAGTCACCCGCGGCGCGACACCCGCGACCCGACTCGCAGCGCACGCACTCGGGCCCGCCGCAGTCGACCGAGGTCTCCTGGCCGTCGAGGAGCTCGTTCGAGCACAGCGCGCCCGGCACGAACGCGTCTTCCATCTGCGCGTCGGGAGGCGCACCGGAGTCGGCGGCGGAGCCACCGCCGTCATCGCACGCGGCGAGGACGACGGCCATCACGAGGATCGCGCGGTGCGCGCGACCGAGATCACCACGAGGCTGCATCGAGAGGAAGCTCCTGTTGCGTCGAGCGGATGCCGCGGCCGCCGGTGAGAGCGAGCCGCGGCGAGACCTCACGCGTCACTGGACCGAGATGAACTCGCGCGTGCCGTCGTCGAACGTCCACAGCACGCCTGCGGTGCTGTCGAACGTCATGCCGTAGTTCACGCCCGGGATCCCCGTGAACGGCCCGCCGAAGGGCGATGCGCCCGTGGGGCTGCAGACGAACTGGAGCTGGTCGGTGCCGTTCTGCAGGTAGAGCGCGTCGAACACGCCATCGCCGTCGATGTCGTCGCCGCGCAGCGCGTTCACGGTCGCGCCCACGTCGAGCGCGTTCGTGACGACCTCGGGCGCTCCGCCGGCGACGGGGATCCGGAAGATGTAGTCGCCGCCCGTCTCCGCGCATGCGATGTAGAAGTACGTCGAGTCGCGCGCGAGCCCGCTGCAGTCGCCGATCCGGCTGTCGACCAGCTGACGCTCACGCGTCGCGACGACCGCCGGGGTCCCGGTCTGATCGAGATCGACCGACCAGATCTCGGTCGCAGTCAACGACGTGTCTTCCTCGGTGAGGAGGTACACCTTGTTGCCGTAGATCGCCGTCGCGCGGAAGTCGTCCGAGGGCTCCGGCGTGAAGACCGCGTAGTCCTGGATCGACCACGTCGCGCCACCGTCGCGCGAGATGCGGAAGAGGTGACCGTTCGTCTCGATGTTCGCCGCCGACGGCGCCTCGACGACGTAGATGTCGTCGCCGTCGATCGCCATCGCGTAGCCGAGGTGGGTCGCGGCGAGCGCGGCGAGCGCCTCGATGTCCTCCACGGGCCCACCACCACGCGGCATGCGGTAGAGGTTGCCGGTGCCCCCGACGTACATGTGGCTGTCGTCGAGCTCCATGAAGTACTCGGTGAACGAGGCGAGACCGGTGGGAGTGCGCGCCGTCGAGGTGCCGAGGATGCCGCCGACGCCGGGCGCACAGGACGCCTCGGTCGCGGTCACTTCGACGATCATCGGGTTCGGGAGCGGGGCGCTCTCCGACGTGCTGTCGACGTCGACGACGTGCAGGTACACCGTCTGACCCGCCATCACGATCAGCGGATCGGTCGGGGTCGTCGTCCCGCTCGACGACGAGTACAGGCACCCGATCTCGGTGGCTTCGTCGCCGCAGCTCGTGGTGAGCCGCCCGGCGACGATCGAGCTCGCGCCCTTGCTGAGCGTGAACACGACCCGTTGCGTCGTGGGAGCCGTGTAGCTCATCACGATGTCGGGCCCGTGGAGCCCGTTGGTCGTGCTGGTCATGCACGCGGGCGGCTCACGCACGTAGTCGTTCGACGACGCTTCCCACACGAGCGTGTTCGTGCCCGCCGCGAGGACGAACGGAGCGCTGCAGGTGTCGCCGACTCCCGCGCCGACGCCCGTCGTCACGCAGGTCGCGCCGACGCACTCCTCGGTCGCGCCGCAGACGGTGCCGCACGCGCCGCAGTTCAGCTCGTCCGCGCCGAGGTTCGCCTCGCAGCCGTTGTCGCGCAGGCCGTCGCAGTCGTCGTGCCCCGCGTCGCAGCTCGCGATCGTGCACGCTCCCGCGGAGCAGGCAGCGACGCCGCCGGCGACCTCGCAGGTGAGCCCGCACGCGCCGCAGTTCTGCGCGTCGGTCGCGAGCGACGTCTCGCAGCCGTCGGTCGCGCTGCCGTTGCAGTCGCCCTGCAGCGCGTCGCACGCGAAGCGGCACTGCCCGGCGGCGCAGAACGGGGTGGCGCCGTCGACCGCGGCGCACGCGTTGCCGCAGGCTCCGCAGTGGTCGGGCGACGTCTGGGGCTGGACGCAGGAGCCGTCGCACGCGGTCAGCGACTCGCTGCACGTCGTCGTGCAGTCGCCCGCGTTGCAGACCGCGCCGGCCGCGCACGCGTTGCCGCACTCGCCGCAGTTCGCGTGGCTGCTCTGCAGATCCGCGCAGACGTCGCCGCACAGGATCTGGCCTGCGGGGCACGAGACCGTGCAGCTCCCGTCGACACAGATCTCGCCCGCGTCGCACGCCGTGCCGCACTCGCCGCAGTGCGCGCGATCGCTCGAGACATCGGCGCACACGTCGCCGCACTCGGTCTGGCTCGCCGGGCAGAGCACGTCGCACGCGCCGTCGACGCAGGCCTCGCCGGCTGCGCACGCGTTGCCGCAGCTGCCGCAGTTCGCGCGCGACCCGCTGGTGTCGACGCACTCGTCGCCGCAGAGCGTCGTGCCGTCGGTGCACTCGGGCGGACCCGAATCCGTGCGCGGCGTCTGCGCGTCGATCTCGACGTCGCCCGCGTCCGGCGTGGGATCGGCGTCGTCCCCACAGCCCGCGAGCGCGAGCGCCAGTGCCACACCGATCCAGAGCGTCCTTGCAAGCATCGCTTCGCTTCCGTTCTCGCGCATGGCGTTCACTGCACCGACACGAGTTCGCGGGTGTCGTCGTCGTAGGCCCACAGGACTCCGCCGACGCGGTCGAACCCGAGGCCGTAGTTCCCGGACGTCGCCGTGCCGAAGCGCTGGAAGCGATCGGCGACGGGCGTCGCGCTCCCGGGGTTGCAGACGTAGTCGATCTGCTCGTAGTCGCTCAGGTGGTAGAGCGAGTCGAAGACGCCGTCTCCGTCGGCGTCGTGCCCGTGCAGCGCGCCCGCGCTCGAGTCGGGGGCGCTGATCGCCGGCGCCGTCGCGATCGTCGTCTTGGCGCCGCCGCCGACCGGGATGCGGACGATGCTGTCCGAGTCGTAACAAGACAGGTAGTAGAAGCTCGCGTCGCGCGCGATGGCGGTGCAGTCGCCTTCGTCGACTTCGAGCTCGAGCGTCGCGGGCGTGGGCAACGTCGTCGCGTTCGCGTCGACGGACCAGATCTCGGTCGGCTCACCCACGATGCCCTCCGCCGTCATCAGGTAGATGCGCCCGTTCCACGCGTTCAGAGCGCGGATCTCGTCACCCGGGGTGACGGGGAACGCGGCGTAGTCCTCGACGCGCCAGGTCGCCCCGCCGTCGCTCGAGATGCGGTAGAGGTGCTGGGTCGGGTACCGCGTGTTGTTGTCGACGACGAAGATGTTCTGGCCTTCGATGACCATCGAGTAGCCGACGTTGTCGTCGACCAGGCCTGCGAGCGCCTCGACGTTCTCCGCCGGACCGCCCGCCTTGGGCCAACGCCAGAGGAACGACGTGCCTCCGACGTAGACGTAGCCGTTCGGATTGTTGTCCGCGACGACGTAGTACTCGGTGATCGCGGTGGTCAGTCCCGTCGGCATCCGCGAGAGGCTTTCGCCGAGCGCCCCGGCGCAGGCGAGCGGGCCCACCGTCACCTGCCAGGTCGGCGTCGGCGCGGCGACACGGGTCGAGCCGCAGGTGATGAGCTCCAGCCCGCTCCAGCTGATCGAGAGTGTCTCGCCGGCGGGGAACGCGACCCCCGGATCGATCGTCATGACGGTGGTCGTCGTGTCGAACGTCACCTGGGGCGCCGGCAGCGCGTACGAGAGCGACGTGCCCATGTTGCCGGTGATCGTGATGGTCCCTGCGGGCACGACGGGCGCGCGGAACTCGGCGGTGAACGTGGTGGCCTGACGCGTGGTCGCCGACCCGTTCGCCGGCGAGAGCGAGCGCATCGGCGGGACCGCGTTGCACGCGGTCGCGTCGAAGTCGATCGTGAGCGGGCGGGAGAGCGGGGCAGTCCCGCTGCTGGTGTCGATCAGATAGACGTACGCCGTCTGGCCGGCGCTCAGGACGGCGGAGCCGCCCATGAACGCCGAGGCGGAGTCGGAGATGCAGCCGACCTCGGGCGTGAGCGTGCCGCACGCGCCGGTCGAGACGACCGCCGCCCAGCGCACGTTGATGGGCTTCGCGATGCGCAGCGACACGAGCTCGTCGGTGGCGCCCGCGGTGTAGGTGAACACGACGTCGGGGCCCTCGAGCGTGTAGCTCGTGGGCACGCACGTGGGCCTGGCGGTGAGGTAGTCGGCGACCGTGGCCGTCCAGGTCACGTCGTGCACGCCCGGCGTGAGTGCGATCGGGTCGCTGCAGTTCTCGCCCGCGATCGCGACGCACACACCGGCCGCGCAGGTCTCGGTGCTCGCGCACGCGTTGTTGCACGCGCCGCAATTCTCGGTGTCGTTCGCGACGTTCACCTCGCACCCATTGCTCGCGGTCGCGTCGCAGTCGTCGAAGCCCGCGTCGCACGAGGCGATCACGCACGCCGCGTCGGCGCAGCCGGCGGCCGCGTTCGCGAGCTCGCACGTGTTGCCGCAGGCGCCGCAGTTCGCGACGTCGGTCGCGAGCGGCGTCTCGCAGCCGTCGCCGGTCTCGCTCCCGATGTCCGCGTCGCAGTCGCCCTGCGTCGGCGCACAGACCGCACGGCAGGTGCCCGCGAGGCACGCGCCCGCGGCGCCATCGGGCGCGGCGCAGACGTTCCCGCACGCGCCGCAGTTCATCGGGTCGGTGCCGGTCGCGACGCACGCGCCGTCACACTCCATCAGGCCGCCGCCGCAGGTCGCTGCGCACGCGCCCTCGCTGCACACCTCACCGGCCTCGCATGCGTTGCCGCACTCGCCGCAGTGCGCGGGCTCCGAGCTCGTGTCGACGCAGGTCGTCCCGCAGAGCGTCTGGCCCGCGGGGCACGAGACCTCGCAGCTCCCGTCGACGCAGAGCTCGCCGGCATCGCAGCTCGTGCCGCACTCGCCGCAGTGACGGCGATCGGTGTCGAGATCCGCGCAGACTCCGTCGCAAGCGCTCTGCGATGCCGGGCACACGATCGCGCACGAGCCCTCGACACACGCTTCGTCCGCTTCGCATGCATTGCCGCACTCACCGCAGTGAGTGCGCGAGCTCTCGGTGTCGACGCACGTGTCTCCGCACATCGACGTGCCCGGCGCACAGCCCGGCGGGCCCGCGTCCATCTGCGTCGTGGTGCCGCTGTCTGCGCCTGCGTCTTCGGGCGCTGACGAGTCGTCGTCGCCGCACCCTGCGAGGACGAGCGCTGCGAGCGCGAGAGTCGGAACGATGGAGCGTGCGTTCATGCTGCTGATCCGTCCGGGGGGGCGCAAAAAGTGCCCACCGGGTTCAGCAGTGGCGCGGCGTATTCCGGACGGCTCAAAAAAAATGAGCCGCCCTGACGGACGCCGGTACACGTACCCAACGCGTGCAGCTCTGATGCTCGCGCACGCTGTCGCGCGCTCACACACATCCGCTCGCGCGCGCAATGAAGCGCACACGCCTGCGAGCGACGGAGTCGCGCCGCCGGAAATGGAAACGAAACGGACTCGCGCGCTCGACTCAGCGCGACATCAGCGCGATCAGCAGTGCGATCACGATCGTCGTGGCCGCGAGGGCGCCCACGACGAGCGCGCGCGAGCGACGCGGCGCGCCCACCGGACGCACGCTCGGCTCGCTCTCGGGCGCCGGCAGCGCCTTCGCCTCCGGCACCGTGTCCTCGTCGCGGCGGATGTTGCGATCCGTGTCGATCTCCGCGAGCGCCGGCGGCGCGGGCGGCATCGCGATCGGCTCGAGGCGCACCGGCGGGCCCAGCTCCAGCGCCCGCGCCGCGCGCTCCCGCGCGCGTCGCTCCTTCACGAACTCCTCGCCGAAGTGATCGGTCAGGAACGCCCCGAACCGGATCTGCGACGCGAAGAGCCGCGCGCCGTGCGCGTACTCGTCGAGCTCCGCGCGCATCTCCGCCGCGGTCGCGTAGCGCGCGTCGCGATCCCTCGCGAGCGCGCGATCGAGGATCGCCTGCAGCTTCTCGGGCTGCGGCAGTCCGCGCTCCGGCAACGCCGGGATCTCCCCGCGCCGCGCGAGCTCGAGCATCTCCTCTTCGCTGCCGCGATAGAGCCGCCGCCCCGCGCAGAGCTCCCACGACAAGATGCCCGCCGCGAACACGTCGGCGCGCGCATCGAGCGCTTCGCCATGCGCATGCTCGGGCGACATGTACGCGCTCTTGCCGACCACCTTCGCGTCGCCGCGGCGCTCTTCCTGTGCGCCGGCCGCGCGCGCGATGCCGAAGTCGCAGAGCTTCACCTCGCCCTCGAGCGACATCAGCACGTTCGAGGGCGACACGTCGCGATGCACGATGCCGAGCGCGCGCCCGCTCGCGTCCGTCGCGCGATGCGCGAAGTCGAGCGCGGCGAGCACCTCGCGCACGATGAAGAGCGCGAACTCCGCGGGCAGCGCGACCTTCGCGCGGCTGCATCGCGCGAGCAGCTGGTGGAGGTCGAACCCCTCCACGTACTCCATCGCCATGTAGAGCAGCCCGTCCTCGCGGCCGAGCTCGAGCACCTGCACGACGTTCGCGTGGCGCAGCCCCGCGCAGAGCTTCGCCTCCTCGATGAACATCCGCGCGAACGACTCGTCGCGCGAGAGCGCCTCGTGGATCTGCTTCACCACGACGAGCCGCTCGGCGCCGAGCTCGCTCGCCGCGCGCGCGAGGTAGATCTCCGCCATGCCGCCCTTGCCGATGCGATCGAAGAGCTGGTAGCGCCCGAAGCGCCGCGGCAGCACGGCGATCGCCGGTGCGACGGGAGCGCGCGCGGGAGACGGAGAAGGAGGCGCGGACTGCATCGAGGGAGCGTGTCCATGTGCCATGACGCAGCGTTCCAGCGCAAGCACGCACGCTGCGCTCGACCTTCCCAAACGCGCGCTTCTGCGCGATGGTCGCGCCATGTCGCGACGCGTGATCGGGCTCCTCCTCTCCTCGCTGCTCCTCGCGTGCGGCGGAGACGACGACGCGGTCGTTCCCGACGACGACGCTGGTGTCGTCACCGCGACGCCCCACGCGCGCATCGCGTGGCGAGTGCGCTGCGGCGGCGCGACCGGCTGCACCGACGACGCACCCGCGCGCATCGTCGACGCGGACGATGGCGAGGCGGGGCACTCGGTCGAGTGCGACGTCACGCCGATGGCCGACGGCAATCGTCGCTTCGTCGTCACGATCGGCACGCCGGAGGGCGCCGCGATGCGCGTCCGCGGAGCGACCATCGCGGCCGACGGCGATCGCATCATCGGCTCCAATTGCCGGCTCGAGGTCGACGAGCCCGACGACTTCGATCTCGAGGGCGCGTGCAGCTCGAACCCGCCGAGCGCCGATCGACCCTGCCAGATCCAGCGCATCGACATCACCGCCGAGCGCGCGGTGACCGCCGAGATTCGCTGCACCGACGTGCCGGCCGCCGGCAACCCGGGCGTGACCCGCGACGTCACCGACGACGACGTCGTCGCCGCGGTCGCCGAGCTCGAGCTCACTGGCTGCGCCGGGCTCTGATCCCGGCTCCGACTCACACCGGTGCGAGTCGCGACTCACACCGGTGCGAGCTCGCCCTCACGCCGCGGCGATCACCAGCTTCCGCTCGTCCTTCGCGCTGCCTTCGTCGAGCTCGCGGATCATCTGCTCGCCGCTGAGCTTGTCCGCCGCGAGACCACCGAAGTACTTCTCGAGACCGACGCGCGCGTAGTGCGGGCGGATGCGCTCCGAGAGCAGCCCGATCTCGCGCAGGTTCGGCACCATGCGCCCGAACATCAGGTGGCGGAAGCGCTCCATCCCGGGCGAGGTCGTCACGATGTCGCGCCACTGCGCGCGCGTGAGCACGCCCTCGAAGTGCTCCTCGTAGACCTCGTACGCGAGGAAGCGATTGCGCATCAGCAGCGCGACCTCGAACGCCCAGTCCTCGCGCTCGCGCCGCTCGCTCTCGCTCAGCTCGGTCACGATGTGCTCGCGCAGCGCGAGCACGCCGTAGTGCACGTGGCGCGCTTCGTCCTGGATGACGTTCTTGAGCAGCTCCTTGAGGAGCGGCTCCTTCGTCTCCCGATAGAGCAGCGAGAACGCGCCGAGCGCGACGCCCTCGATCATGATCTGCATGCCGAGGAACTTCATGTCCCAGCGGCCGTCGTGCATCAGCGCGTCGATGATGACGAAGAGGTTGTCGTTCACCTGATAGAGCTTGTTCAGCTTCGTATCGAGGTAGCGATGGAAGACCTCGACGTGGCGCCCTTCGTCCATCACCTGCGTCGCGCCGTAGTACTTGCCGTCGAAGAACTGCACGGCCTCGGTCACCTGCGCCGCCGCGAAGAGCGCGCCCTGCTCGCCGTGCAGGAACTGCGAGAGCATCCACGCGCACACGCTGTGTCGCAGGTTGCGCTGCTCCGCGACGGTGAGGCGGATGCCGAGCTCTTCGACCTTCTTCCAGTTGATGATGTCGTCGGGCAGCAGCGCGATCTCGTCGTTCTCGGGATCGACGTTCGTGTGCCACGGCAGGTCGTCGCCGTTCCACTGGCCGCGCTTGGCGCGCTTGTAGAGCTCCTGCATGTCGGGGAAGTCGGCCGGATAGGTCCAGTCGAAGTACGCCCGGTGCGTCGCAGGGATCTCGGTGGGCACGCCTTGCTTGCCGCGCTTGAGGATCGTCCCGCGGATGGCCGACGGACCGATCGCGCCGAGCACGCGCGGATCGTGGACCTCGAAGAGCGTCGAGGCGGCGTCGGCATACGCCTCGAGCTGGTTCTTCACCTTCACCGGCAGGAGCCCGAGCACGCGTGCGTCGATCATGGGCGCTCTCCTTCTTTCTTCGATCAACCGAGCGACGCGAAGAAGTCGCGGATCTTCGCGGTGTGGAAGCCCGTGAGGAACGTGTGCACGAGAGGCAGTGCCTTCTCGATCATCTGCGCGGCGCGCTCGGGCGGGAGCCGATCGATGCGGCTCGCGAGGAGCAACGTCTCGCGGTTGAAGAGGTCCTGCACGACCTCCTGGATCAGCGCGAGCTCCTCGACGCCGATGCCGAGCTCGCTCACGAACCCGAGGCGCAGGATCTCGGCCCAGCCCTGGAGGATCCACACGTCGCCCTCGGCGATCCACGTGCGGCCTTCCTCGATGCGCGCGCCGAGCACGCCGATCTCGATCATGCGATCGAGATCGCTGCGCGGGACGCCGAGCCGCGCGATCACCTCGTCGGCGTCGACCGCGCTCTTCTCGCCCTCGCTCTCGCGACCGAGCGTGTCGAGGCGCTGCTTCACGCCGACGAGGAAGCCGCGCTGCGCCGCGGTGAACGCCGCGTCCTGATCGTCGAGCAGCGCCTTGATCGCCTTGAGCGGGAGGAAGCGCTCGTGCTGCAGCTTCTTGATCAGCTTGAGGCGCTCGACGTGCTCGTCGCCGTAGAACGCCATGTTGCGCCCGGTCTTGTGTCCCGCCGGGAGCAAGCCCTGCTGGATGTAGAAGTGGATCGCCTGGCGCGGCAGACCGGTGAGGTCGCAGAGGTCCTTCATGCGCAGCGTCCAGCGCTGCGCGTCGGGCTCGCGGACGAGCTCGATTCCTTCGTCCATCACGTCGGCACCTCGATGGTGGTCGGACGCGTAGGATGCCCGACGCACGTGAGGACCCAACCCTCGGCGCGCTCCGCGTCGGAGAGACAGTGCGGCTCGTCCATCCGGATCTCGCCCTCGACGACCTTGCACTTGCACGCGGCACATCCACCGATCGCGCACGAGAAGGGAAGGGCGACGCCGCTCTCCGTCGCGGCCTCGAGCACGGTGCGATCCGGCGCGACCGTGACCGCGACGTCGCGACCACGACGACGCACCGTCACGAGCTGCGGCGACGCGACCGGCGCAGCACGACGCTCCGCCGGCGACTGGAAGCGCTCCTCGTGGATGCGCGCGCGCTGCACGCCACGCGCGAGCAGCGCCTCGCGCACCGCGTCCATCATCGGCCCGGGCCCGCACACGAAGTACTCGGGGAGGTCGCGATCGAGCTCGAGCTCGCTCGCGATCGCATCGAACGTCGCGCGATCGAGCATCCCGCGCGGACCACGATGCGCATCGCTCGGATCGGCGAGCACGTGCACCACGCGGAAGCGCTCGCTCGCGAGCGCGTCGATCGCGCTCCCGAAGATGACGTCGCCCTCGCTGCGGTTGCCGTAGATCAACGTCACGTGCGCGTCGGGATCACGCGCCAGCACCGTGCGCGCGATCGACCAGCACGGCGTGATCCCGCTGCCGCCCGCGATCAGCACGAGGTGACGCGTCGTCGCGCTCGGCACGAACGTGCCCGAGGGACCGAGCACCTCGAGCACGTCGCCCTCGCGCAGCTGCTCGTGGAGGTGCGTCGAGACGCGACCGCGCTCGATGCGCTTGCACGTGACCGCCGCGTATCCATCCGCCGGCGCGCTCGAGAGCGAGTACGCGCGGCGCACGACCTCGCGGCCCATCGGCACGTGCAGCGTGAGGAACTGACCGGCCTCGAACACGATCGGCGCGCCGTCGAGCGCCTCGAGACGGATCGTGATCGCGTCTCGCGTCTCGCGCGTCAGCTTCGCGACCTTCACGCGCCGCGGCGCGAGCGAGGGCGCGCTCGTCGTGCTCGGCGCGCGTCGCGCGCGTGCGATCGTCGGCGGCACGCGATCACCGCGGAAGTCGCGCGCGATCATCTCGACGTCGCGGCGTAGCGTCGCGTAGCTGCGCTTGAGCCCGCGCGTCGGCAGCAGCTCGAAGACCGGGTCGATCTCGGCGAGCGGCGTGGGCGCGAAGCCCGGTCGCGCCTGGCTCGAGAACGTCGGCTCGCGCACGCCGCGGAAGCCGTCGGCGATCGAGCGCGCGTCGAGGCGCAGCTGATCGATCGCGGGGCGGAGCGCGCGCGGCGCGAGGCGCGCGAGGACGCTCGCCGCGACGTCGATGCCGTCGACCGAGCGCAATGGCCGCTTGCCGTGCTGCATGGTCCGACAGTGTCTCGTGTCACGTAGAGTGTCAAGTGGCACTTTACACATGACACTGTACGGAGACTGCGCGAGTTCGACGGCGCGCCCATTTTCCCGCACGATGAAGAACGTGAGCAGCACGCCGCGCGGCAGTTCGATCGCGGCGGTCGCCACGGCGACCAGCCTCTCGCTCCTCGTGATCGTCGCGAGCGCGCAGCGCGGCGACGCCCAGCTCGCCGACGCCTCGAGCGCCACGCGCGCCTCGTCCGCCTCGAGCGTCACGACCGCGCCGCGCGCGGCCGACCCCCTCGGCGCATCACCCTCGCAGAGCACCTCGATCGGCGGCCCGTCGAGCGGCCGCGTCGAGGGCGCGATCGCGCTGCCCACCTCCGCGCCCGGCCTGCGCAGCAACCCGCTCCGCCCGAACCCCGACGCCGTCTACGGCACCGTCGAGCTCGTGCGCGCGCTCGTGCGCGCCGCTGCGGTCGTGCACGCGGAGATCCCCGGCGCCGACCTCGTGATCAACGACATCGGTCTGCCCAACGGCGGTCCGATCCCGCACCACGGATCGCACCAAGCGGGTCGCGACGTCGACGTGCTCTTCTACTATCTCGACGCCGACGGTGCGCCCTTCGCCGCGAAGGGGATCCCCGTCGATCCGCGCGGCCGCGGATGGGACTTCGCCGACCTCGCCGATCCGCGCGACGACGTGCGCGTGCGGCTCGACGTGCCGCGCACCTGGCGCTTCGTGCAAGCGCTCGTGCAGGACGATCTCGACGGCCAGGGCGCGCTCGTGCAGCGCGTGTTCGTCGCGGAGCACATCCGCACGATGCTGCTCGAGCAAGCCGAGCGCGCGCGCGCGCCGCGCGCGGTCCGCGATCGCTTCGCGGACCTCACGTGTCAGCCGAGCCATCCCCACGACGATCACCTCCACGTCCGCTTCTTCTGCAGCACCGAGGATCTGCAGAACGGATGCGAGGACGGCGGGCCGATGTACCCGTGGCGCCGCCAGCAGCTGCGCGAGGCGCAGGTCGATCCGGTGCGAGCCCGCGCGCGCGCTCGCACCCGTGAGGATCGCGGCCGCACCACGTCGCAGCGCGAGGCCGCGACGCGCGCCGGCGAGATGCATCGTCGCGTGCGCGCGTTCCTCGACGAGCGCGCCACCTGGTCGGTGCAGCCCCATCCGGGGCGTCCGTTCTGTCGTTGAGTCTTCGCCGGAGCGCTCGACCGGCGGGCGAGCCGATGTTCACCCGTTGAGTCTTCGCGTCTCGCACGAGGCATCGAGACACGTGCCCGTTCGCGCTGTGCGCGCGAAATCCGCGCGCGACACGCACGACCCGAGTGGCACCTGTGCTGCAGTGCCGCGCCGCACCCCCTTTCGCTGGAGGTGCGCATGACCTGGGACGACATCGCAGCGCGTTGGCGGCAGCTCAAGGGACAGGTGAAGACCGAGTTCGGCAAGCTCGACGACGACACGTTCGATGCGATCGGCGGCGATCGCGAGCGGCTCGTCGCGGCGCTCGAGGAGAAGTACGGCTACCCGAAGGACCACGCGGTCCAGCGCGTCGAGTCGTGGGTGAGCCGGCTCGATCTGCGCTCGCGCCCGGTGTCGGCGAACGCAGCGACGTGATCGCGCCCAACGTTCGCGGAACTGCCGAGGTCCCAAGCTGTCGGAGCACCTGCCGGCGATGGACATCGATGGTAGATTCTCGACGGCCGTGGCCTCGGACGTGACGAAGGCGTTTCGCCTCCTGCCCTTCGAGCGCGTCCTCTGGACGGGCGGCCCACGTGTGGGCGTTCCGCGCGCGCGGGTGTGGACGCTCGCGCCCGCGGGATCGCTGGTGATGACGGCGGTCGCGGCGCTCTTCGCGGCGCTGATGCGCATCGCCGGGCTCGGCGGATGGCAGGAGTCGGCGCTCGTCGCCTGCTACCTCGCGGTGTTCGCGATCGGCGGGCTGCTCGCGCCGCGCTATCTGCTCGATCCCTGCGAGTTCGCGGTCACCGATCGACGCGTGCTGTGGCGGCGCGGTCGCTCGGTGCGATCGATCGACCGCCACGCGATCACGTACGCGCGCGTGCGATGGCACCGCAGCATGCCCGGCGTCGGCAGCCTCGAGCTCGTGCGCGCCGTGCCCTTCGGTCCGCTCGCGCGCAGCCAGCGCCTCGTGATGCACGACCTCCACGCGCCCGATCGCGTGCTCGCGATCATCCGCGACGTCGAGCCCACCGAGAACACGGGCGACGATCAGATCGCGCTCACCGATCGCCTCGACGAGGGCGAGCAGGTCCTCTGGGGCGCAGGCCCCGAGGGCTTCCTGCTCGGGTGGCAGGACGTGCTGATCACGATCGGCGGCGCGGGCGTCGTCCTGATCGGCCTGCGCTACGGCGTGCTCGTCGGATCGATCCTGATGGACCTCGAGAAGGTCGGGCTCGCGGTGGGCTCGATGCCGTGGGTCTTCCTGTTCACCGCGACGATGCTGACCTTCGCGATGATCGTCGGCGTCGGCGGTGCGCTCGTGTGGTACGGCCTGGTCCGTGCGCGAGCGCAGGGCCGCGAGACCGAGTACATCGTGACCGATCGACGCCTCCTGATTCGTCGCGGTCGCACCGAGCTCTCACTCGATCGCAAGCGCATCTTCGACGTCGCGGAGGCGCCCTCGTGGCGCGGCCTCCACAACGTGTTCCTGATCCTCGACGGGCCCGGCGCGCGCGCGCTCGGCGACACCGGCGCGCTCACCGGCCTCACGCCCCCGCGCGACGCGGTGCCGCCGGTGCTCTACGAGCTGCGCGACACCGAGCGTGTGCGCGACCTGCTCTCGTCGCGCGACGACACCCGCGACTCGCTCGCGGCGTGAATCGAGAGAGCGCGCGACCCGTCGCGACATCGCGCGGTGGTACCATCGCGCGGACTCGCGGAGGCTCCACGCATGCGTCTCGTTCGTTCGCTCGGCATCGTCACGCTCGGCATCGCGCTCGCTTCGATCTCGACTGGTTGCACGATCCGCGCGCGACGGCGCATCGAGACCACACCGGTCACCGCGCGCATCGAGGTGACGCCGCCGCCCGCGACCGCGCAGGTGCAGGTGCAGGCGGCGCCGCCGCCGCAGGGCGTGACCGTGATCCAGGCGCAGTGCGCGCCGGGCGCGGCCGAGCAGTGCAACGGCCTCGACGACAACTGCGACGGTCGCATCGACGAGGGCTGCGGCTGGGAGAGCGGTCAGATCCAGATCACGCTCGCCTGGGGCACCGGCGCCGACATCGATCTCTACGTGACCGACCCGTACGGCGAGACGATCAGCTACCAGCGTCGCCAGTCGGCCTCGGGCGGCATCCTCGATCACGACGCGCGCGGCGCGTGCGTCGCGGGCGGCGACACGATCGAGAACGTGTACTGGAGCTCGCCCCAGCCGCCGCGCGGCTCGTACCAGGTCGAGCTGCACTACTGGGGCAACTGCGGCGCGGCGGGCCCGACGCCGGCGCAGGTCTCGATCTCGGTCGGTGGTCGCGTGATCGGCGTCTACAACGTGACGCTCTACGAGCGCCAGCGGATCCCGGTCGCCGTCTTCACGCTCTGATCGATCGACATGACGCAGCGGCGGCTCGCCTACGTCGCTGCGATCGCGACCGCCGCGCTCCTGATCGTCGCGGCGCTCGGTGCGATGCGCGGCGCGCGACCGAGCGACGTGGTGCTCGCAATCGCCACCGCGTTCGTGCCCTATGCCGGGCTCGTGTGGTGGCACCTCGCGGACGACGCGCGACGCGCGACGCACATCGCGATCGCCATCGCGCTCGTCGCCGGGCTCGCCCTCGTGTGCGCGCCGCCGCTGCTCTCCGACGACGTCTATCGGTATCTCTGGGACGCGCGCGTGCTGCGCCACGGGATCGATCCCTACGCGTACCCGCCCACCGATCCCGCGCTGATCGATCTGCGCGACGCGCTCCACGCGCGCATCAACCATCCCGACCTGCCGACGATCTATCCGCCGCTCGCGCAGCTCGTCTTCGCGCTCGCCGACTCGATCGCGCACGCGCCGTGGTCGATGAAGCTCGTGGCGCTGATCGCGCACCTCGCGACCACGCTCGTCGTCGCGCGGCTCGCGCCCGATCGCGCACCGCTCCATGCGCTCAACCCGCTCGCGCTCGAGGAGGCTGCGCTCGGCGGTCACGTCGACGCGTTCGCGGGGCTCTTCCTCGCGCTCTCGGTGCTCGCGATGGCGCGCTCGGCATGGTCGCGCGCAGCGCTCGCGATCGCGTCGGCGACCGCGATCAAGCTCGTCGGGATGGTGCTCGTTCCGCTGCTCGCGCTCGCTCCGCGAGCGCGCGGTGGGATCGCGATCGCGATATCGATCACGCTCGGTGTGAGCGTGCTCGCGCCCGTCTCGCTCGCCGGACACGCGCGCGACGACACCAGCGGGCTCGGCCACTACGCACGTCGCTGGCGCGGCAACGAGGGCGGTTTCGTGCTGCTCGCGGAGGGCTCGGCGCTCGCGCTCGAAGGGCTCGGTCGCGTCTCCGGCGCGCCGCCCGGATGGATTCGTCTGCCCTTCCTCGCGCCGGTGATCGCGCGCGTGCGCGGCACCGCGCTCGACCCTCGCGCGACGATGCTCGCGCCGAAGAAAGAGGTGCAGCGACCGACCTCGTTCGAGACGCGCCACCTCGGTGATCTGCTCGCGCGCGCCCTCGCGCTGTTCATCGTGCTCGGCGTCGCGATCGCCCACGTTCGTAAGAGATCCGCGCCCTTGCGTGCGGCGCGCGACGTCGTGCTCGCGCTGCTCCTCGTCGCGCCCCAAGTGCACCCTTGGTACCTCGTGTGGCTGCTGCCGCTCGAGGTCGCGAGCGGTCGCGCGACGGGGCTCGTGTGGTCGGCTTCGATGCTCGTCGCGTACGCGCCGATCGATGTCTGGCTCGTTTCGGGGACGTGGCAGGAGGCACCGATCGCGCGCGCGGTCGAGTACGCGATCGTGATCGCCGTTCTGTGCTCCGAGCACACGTGGCGAAAAACGCGATCCGGCGGAGCGATTTCGCACGGCACCCCGTGTAGCGATCACTTGGACCCGTGATATATCCGCCGACTCGATGGCGAACCGAAGCGTGTCGTTGGTCGCGTCGCTCTCGCAGAGCCGCTCCGTGTCCACCAGGGACGACGAGCTGGTGCCGTGGGACACGGAAGTAAGAAGGCGTGACGAACGAGCGAGCGATCGCTCGAGCGCGACCAGTCCACGCGCGAGCGAACATCGCGCGACGGTGCGCTTCGACGAACGACGCGTCGACGACGGGCGCGACGTGCGTCGCGACAGCGGCATCATGCTGCGCGGCGACGTCTTCGAGCGGCTCGCGGATCAAGACCTCGGCATCGACACGACGCCGACGATCCCGCCGCCGGCTCCGCTGCCGCGCCCGAAAGATCTCGAGGACGCTGCGTTCTCCACCGACCCGCTGCGCATGTACCTGCGGCGCATGGGCGGCGTCTCGCTGCTCACGCGCGAGGGCGAGGTCGAGATGGCGCGCCGCATCGAGCGCGGCGAGATGCGCATCCTCGGGTCGCTGCGCGAGCCGGGGCTTCGTCTCGAGGAGCTCGATCAGCTCACCGGCAACGGCGGCAGCGACGACGAGGACGAGGCGCCGCGCGGCGGGCCCGCGGCGAGCAGCACGCGCACCGAGCTCGATCGCAAGGTGCTCGCGCGCGTGGTGCAGCGGCTCACGCAGATGGTGCGGCGTCTCGATCGCGCCGAGCAGGCGCTCGCGAACGCGCGCGAGCGCGGCGCCGGTCTCGATCCCGCGGAGCTCGTCCGCACGATGAGCGACATGCGCCAGAAGGGCGTGCGCCGTCGTCGTGTCGGCGGTCGCTTCGTCGCGCTCGAGGAGCTCGAGTCGGCGTCGGAGTCGATCAGCGAGGCGATGGCCGCGATCGGCGCGATCGAAGAGGAGTCGGGTCTCTCGCGCGAGCGGCTGCGCCAGGTGCTGCGCGACGTGCGCGATGCGCAGCAGGAAGCAGAGATCGCGAAGGCCGAGATCGTCGAGGCGAACCTCCGCCTCGTGGTCTCGATCGCGAAGAAGTACACGAACCGCGGGCTCGCGTTCCTGGATCTGATCCAGGAGGGCAACATCGGCCTCATGCGCGCCGTCGACAAGTTCGACTATCGCCGCGGCTACAAGTTCAGCACCTACGCGACGTGGTGGATCCGCCAGGCGATCACCCGCGCGACCGCCGATCAGGCGCGCACGATCCGCGTGCCGGTGCACATGGTCGACGCGCTGCACCGCACGGTGCGCGCGACGCGCATCCTGGTGCAGGAGCTCGGTCGCGATCCGCATCCCGACGAGATCGCTGCGCGTCTCTATCCGCACCTCGACAAGGGCGCGGGCGTCGCGCGGGTGCTCGAGGTGCTCTCGATCGCGCGCGACACCATCTCGCTCGAGACGCCGGTCGGCGAGGACGACGATCACCACCTCGGCGATCTGATCGAGGACAAGAGCGCGAGCTCGCCGCTCGAGTCGGTCTCGGGGAACGACCTCGAGGAGCAGATGCAGAAGGCGCTCGAGACCCTCTCGGAGCGCGAGCAGGCGATCCTCAAGCTGCGCTTCGGCATCGGCACCGAGGCGCCGCGCACGCTCGAAGAGGTCGGCCAGGAGTTCGGCGTCACGCGCGAGCGGATCCGCCAGATCGAGGCCAAGGCGCTCGCGAAGCTGCGCAACCCGACGCGCAACGCGCAGCTCCGGGGCTTCCTCGACCAGTAGAGTGGGCCTAGGGTCGGGCGAGCATTGACGGCCGACTCCGGACGGTCCAACACTCGCGCCCGAAGGCACGCGGAGACAGCTCGATGGACGACACCAAGAAGTTCGAAGATCGCCTCGCGAAGTACGACCAGGAGTGGAACGGTCCGAAGCTCCACGTGCTTCTGGTCGTGACGCTCGCCGTCGCGATCGCGGTCATCTACTTCATCGCGTCGGTGCGTAGCGGCGACTACGTGTGGGACCCCACGGCACACGACCCCGCGCACGAGATCGAGCCCTCGGGCTGGTGAGCTTCCCCCAGGGGATGCGAGAAGGGCGCTACGGATTCCGTAGCGCCCTTCTTCGTTTCCGTCGTCAGGGGCCGACGCGGAGCACGCGCAGCTCCGCGATGTTCACGCGCGCGAACGGGCCCTCGCGCCCTCCGACGTTCGCGGTGTACGTCGCGAAGTGCTGGAACGCGCTCATGTTCACCGTGTCGTCGTCGGCGCTGATCACGAAGCGATAGGTGCGCCCCGCCTCGAGCCGGACGCGCGCGAGCGTGCTCTCGCCCCAGCGATCCCACGCGCCCATGTGCGGCATCACGAGCACGCCCTCGGCGACCATCGCGCCGGTGGTCGCGTCCTCGACGACGATGCGCTTCACCGCGGCGGTGATGCCGGTGTCGATGGGCCCGCCGTTGCCGTAGAGCGTCTGGAGGAAGTACTCGCCGGTCGCCGTCGGCGTGAAGCCGGACACCTCGATGCGGTGCCCGTCGTCGCCCCAGCCCTGGTGGTGGAAGCGGCCGTACTGGGTGATCGGCGAGCCGCCGGTCACGGTGAAGGTGCTCGCGTCGAAGATGCGCACGCGCTCGTTGCCCAGGCCCCAGTCGCAGCTCGGCGGCGAGTGCTGCGAGCACGTGCCCGACGACGAGAAGCATGCCTCGACGGCCCAGCAATGCGTCGTCGTCGCGCCGTCGGTCGCCTCGTCGAGGTACGACGTGCTCGTGCCCGCGAGCTCGTCGGCCACGCGCACGCCATCGCGATAGATCGCGACGCGCAGCGTGCTCGTGTCGTCGCCGCCGAGCGCGTACTGCACGCGCACGCGATCGCCCTCGCGCGCCAGGCCGGTGATCGTCGGCGTGCGCGGGCCGAAGATCGCGCGCCAGTCCGACGGGTCGTCGAGCGTCGTGATCTCGTGGCCGCCGCCGCTCGCCGCCGCGCGCAGCTCCACCTCGATCCGTGCGCGCTCGCCGAGCTCGTCCTCGGTGATCGCGCGCTCGCCGATCGCAGCACCGTCGAGCAGAACGCGCGCGATCGCGTAGTTGCCCACGGTGCGCTCCTCGGGCAGTCGCACCACGACGTCGAGCACGTGACCGCGCCACACGACGTTGCGCAGCACGAGCGTGCGCGCGCTGTCGAAGAGCGTCTCGCGCATCGCGCGCGTGATCCATGGGCGTACGCGCAGTCCTTCGTCGCTGGCCTCGAGACCGAAGATCACGTGGTGGACCATCGCGAGGTAGCCCGCGACCGACCACAGCTGGCGCTGCGAGTTCACGACCGGGCCGCTCGTGACGCCCTCGGAGACGAACGGCGAGCCCGTCGCGATCTCGAGGTTCTCCATGTTCGAGAGGTTCAGCGCCGCAGCGCGCATCAGCGAGCGCACCGCGCGATCACCGGCCGCGTCGTGATCGGCGTGACGCGCGGCGCGCAGCCAGTACGCGGTCACGAACGGCCACTCCGCGCGGTTGTGATAGATGCGCGTCAGCTGCTGCTGCGGGTGCACCACCGGCGCGGCGCCCGGGCCGAGGTGCGGATAGCTCGAGAGGATGCGATCCGCCTCGTCGCTCGTCGCGACGTCGCCGAGGATCGCGAGCGACTCGCCGAGCAGATCGAAGCGACGCACCGGCGAGGGATCGAGCTCGGTGGTGACGTAGGTCGAGAACATCCCTTCGTCGGCGAGCCAGAAGCGCGCGTGGATCGCGGCGCGCAGATCGCTCGCCCAGCCGCGCCATCGTGATGCGCTCGTGGTGTCGCCGGCGTCCTCGGCGAGCGCGGCCGCGAGCTCGATCGCGCGCAGGTGCAGCACGTTCGTCGAGAGCGTCTTGCTCATGCCGATGTGCGCGAGCGCGGGCGCGCCCGGCGCGTTGACCCATGCGGGATAGGTCTGCTCGCGCCAGTCGAGGAACGACTGCTCGCCGCGGTAGAGCCCGTCCTCGGGGTCGAAGATCGTGCCGCGATCGCGCTCGATGGTGCCGCGCAGCGCGCGCAGCGTGGTCTCCGCGAACGCGTCGTGATCGCCGGGCGTGATCCAGCGGAGCAGCTCCTCGGCGCCGAGCGCCCACGCGACGCGATCGGTCGAGATCGGCCACGAGCCGCCGGTGCCGGTGTCCTGCACGATCTCGGTGCGGCCACCGGCGCGGCGATCCGATACTTTGAACAGCAACGAGTTGCGCGCGCGGAGCGGATCGATCGCCGCGAGCCCGAGATCGACCGAGTACGCGGTGTCGCGGGTCCAGACGTAGTTCCAGATGCGCCCGGTCTCGAAGCAGCCCTCGGCACCGCAGGGCACCGAGGCGCCGTCGTCGAACGCGTAGTCGCGGATCGAGTCGACCGCGTTCTCGCGTGCCTCGTCGATCGCGAGCGCGTGCAGCGCGTCGAAGAGGTCGTTGCCGGTGCGCACCGAGGGCGAGGCTTCGCGCTCGGTGATCGTGCGCGGGCTCGGGATCGGCGGCGCGGCGGGCGAGTTGTCGCGGCGCACCGCGGTCGACGAGAGGTAGTACGTGCGCAGGCACGCATCGCGATCTTCGATCGTCACGCGCGCGGTGCCGAGCGTGTCGGTGAGCGAGGTGACGGTCTCGTCGCTCTCGAGCTCGGCGGTGAGGCAGCCGGGCGGTCCTGCGTCGAGCGGTCCGCCGTCGGTGCCCGCATCGAGCATCTCGATCGGTGCGTCGATCTGCGCGTCGCGTGGGACGCGCGCGTCGGGCGCGCCGGCGTCGCGCGCCGGCGCATCGTCATCGCCGCACGCGGCGAGGATCGCCAGCAAGACGATCGGTGGGAGGACGCGCGCGCTCGACAGCATCATGGGCTCACCTCACGAACGGGACGGCGCTGGTGACTCAGGTGATCGTGACGGCGTCGAGCCTGCATGTTTCCGCGATGTTGCGCAAGCGATAGGCTCCTCGTGATGAGCCCACGGGATCAGGCCATCTGCGTGTTGCTGGTGCCGGCGATGGTCGCGCCGCTCGTCCCCATCGTGCTCGGGCGGATGCGCGATCGAACGCGCGGCGCGACCCGCGCAGCGTGGATGGGCGTGGCGTGGATCTGGTTCTTCTCGTGGCTGCTCGGGGACGCGACGGTGTTCGTGCTCTGGGGCCGCGAGATCGCGCTCCTCGCGATCGGGGGCACGATGGTCGCGCTCGACGCCGTGTGCGTGGTGCTCTGGGCGCAGCTCGTCGTGGCATCGGCGTGGATCGCGCGACGCGTCGTGTTCGACCGCTGAGACGCGTGCTCAGCGATAGATGACTTCGACGATCGTGAGCTTGCGGCGGCCGCGCGGGGTGTCGACCACGACCTCGTCGTCGACGCTCTTGCGCAGAAGCGCCGCGCCGATCGGCGAGCGATACGAGATGCGGCCGCGCTGCGCGTCGGTCTCGTGCTCGCCGACGAGCTGGTACGTGAGCGTCTCGCCCGCATCGTCCTCGAGCACCACGGTCGCGCCGAAGAACACGGTGTCGCCACGATCGACCGCGGGATCGACGACCATCGCGGCCTCGAGGATCTTGCGCAGGAAGCGCATGCGCCGATCGATCTCGCGCAGCCGCTTCTTGCCGTAGATGTACTCGGCGTTCTCCGAGCGATCGCCCTCCGCCGCGGCATCGGACACGCCCTGCACGACGCGCGGCCGCTCGACCCCGCCGAGGTGCTCGTACTCGCTCTTCAGCCGCGCGAAGCCCTCGGGCGTCGTGTAGACCGGACCGGCGGGCTTCTTCTCGTCGTCGTCTTCGCTCGACGCGTTCACGACCTGATCCTAGCGGCGTTCGGGCACCGTGCCCGGCGCGAGCGGCAGGCCCACCGCGCGCTCGAGCACCGCCCGCGCGACCGCCTCGAGCGAGGCCGCGCGCGCCTTGTGCAGCAGGCTTCGCGTCTGGCTCTTCAGCGTGTTCTCGGTGACCCCGAGGATCACCATCACCCCATCGCGCGAGTGCCCCGCGACGACGAGGGTCACGATCTCGCGCTCGCGCGGCGTGAGCCCCCACGCGGTCGCGAGCTCGTCGATCACCTGCGCGACGCGCGCGTCAGGATCGCGCGCGATCGCGCTCTCGACGAAGTGCAGCACGTTGTCCGCGCCGAACGGCTTGAACGCGAACTCCGCGCGCAGCGCCTGGGCGCGGTTCGCGAGCGCGCGGCTGTCCTGCCCGGTGACGACGAGCGCTGGAAGATCGTCCCAGCGCGCGCGGATGTCCGCGAGCAGCTCGAGCCCCGATCCGTCGGCGAGCCCGACGTCGATGATCACCGCGATCCAACCGTCGCGGCCCACGCGGTCGAGCTCCGCGAGCGCGTCCGCGCGTGTGCTGTGTATGACGACCTCGGCGTGTCGGCGCACGACTCGCGCGACGGCCTCGGCCCCATGAGGATCGTCCTCCACCACCAACACGCGTTTCATGATCGCGTCGAGAGTAGACGATGCGCGCGCGCCGTCATCACCCCTTTCGACGCCACACGAGCCAGCGATAGCGGATCGCTCCGCGCTCGAGGGCATCGCGCAGATGTGCGTGCTCGCGCGCGTGGTGCTCCGCTTCGCCGCGATCGGCGGCGGTCGCGCGGATCCACGCGATGCTGAGATCCCAGAAGCGCCGCGCGCGGGGTGCCAGATCTTCGTCGTGCACGAGCTCGAGCCCGACGCGCCCGGCCGCTCGTGTGTACTCCTGCTCGGGTCCGATGCGCGTGCGCCATCGCGCGTCGAACCACGCGCGCTCCGACTCGTCGCCGAGGAAGCAGTCGACGACGTGCAGCACGCCTCCGGGACGCAGGCTCGCGCGCGTCGCGCGCATCCAGCGCGCGCGATCGAAGTAGCAGGACGACTCGATGGCGATCGCCGCGTCGAAGCGCTCGTCGGGCGGCCTGTGCGCGTCGCGGTGCTCGACGCGGACGCGATCGGCGAGCCCCGCGTCGCGCGCGAATCGCAGCGCGAGCCCGACGTGAGAGCGCTCGTTCGTGATCGCGACGACCCGGTGCCCCTCGTTCGCGAAGAAGATCGCGCCGCCTCCGAGCCCGCAGCCGACGTCGAGGATGCGCGCCGGGCTCGGCGCGAGCCGGTCCCGGACGTGCTCGAGCAGGCGCTCCTGCGCGCGCGTCATCGCCGCGCGGATCGCGTCCGGATCGTGCTCGTGGATCTCGTGATCGACGAGCCCGGTGTGGAAGTGCACGCGCGGGCCGGGGCCGTACTTGCGCAGGATGCTCTCGGTCTTGTCGCGGTAGTACGCGGCGACGGGATCGCTCGGTCGCGTCGATCGCAGCGCGCGCGGACGATCGCTCGGTCTCGGAGGTGGAGCGCTGCGCGCCGCCGCGCTCACGCGATCGACCTCAGGCGCTCGGTGATCGGCGCGCATGCGCCGGTGATCGAGGGCAGCTCGAGCGCGCGTGCGCTCTCGAGGATTGCATCGGCCCATCGCGCGAGCGCGCGTCGATCGTCCGGCGCGAGCGTGGTCACGCGCGCATCGTCGCTGCGGAAGTCCTCGGCGACGAAGCCCGCGGTCCCGAGCGCGGCACCGATCTCGGCGGCGCGCGGCGCGAGCGCGGTGCCGGCCCACGCCGCGCGAAGGTAGGCCGCGTACTGCAGCCCGCCCATCGCCTCGGCGATGCGCTGGGTCGTCGCGAGATCGAAGCGCTCGGTGCGCACCTCGACGTGCTGCATCGACGCGGCGCGCACCAGATCGCGACCGATCGCGCGCAGCGTGTCGCGATCGACGTCGCCCGCGCCCGACCACATCGACCACGCCGCGTTCTGCAGCGCGAACTGTGCGCACGGCCCGACGCGCGGCGCGGGCTCGAGGTACGTGCAGTCGCCGTCCGCGAGATCGTCGGCGAGGTTGCCCGCGGCGAACGAGAAGAACGCGCCGGCCGCACGTGCTCGCGCGCGCGCCGCGTCCACGCCCGCCTCGACGCACGCCGCGTAGAGGAAGGCGAGCGGCCCGGTCCGCCCCGCGTCGAGGCACCACACGAGATCGCGCTCGGTCGCCGGATCGAGCTCGAGCGCGACGATCCACGCGAGCGCCTCGCGATACACCGCGCCTTCGCTCATGCGCTCGCTCCGTTCTGCGTGGTCGCGCGGGGCAGCACGATGCGCACGATCGCGCCACCGGTGCGCGCGTTGGATCGCTCGATCCATCCGCCGCTCGCGCCCGCGAGCCGATCGACGGTGAACAGCCCGAGCCCGGTGCCCTCGGGCTTGGTCGACTTGAACCCGGTGATCGGCGCGTCGAGGTGCTCCTTCGCGAAGCCCGGGCCGTCGTCCTCGACGCACACGATCGCCATCGCGGGATCGGTGAGCTCCTCGACGATCACCCGCACCCGCCCCGCGCTGTTCGTGCCGTCGCCCTCGCACGCGTTGACGAGGACGTTCGAGAGCATGCGCTCGAGCGAGGGCACACCACCCTCGACCTCGACGACCGCGTGCTCGCGACCGTTCGCCACGATCGCGAGATCGACGTGCCGGAAGCGCCCGCCCACCAGATCGATCGCGCGCTCGAGCACGGGCCGGAGCACGACCGGCTCGCGGCTCGGCGACGACGTGAGCGTGGGGCGCGTGATGTCGATCGCCGAGCGCAGCGCGCCGCGCGCACGATCGAGCTCCCGCGCGCTGTCGGCCGACACGCGATAGCCCTCTGCCGCGCTCTCGAGCGCGGAGAGCGCGCCCATCAGCGCGTTGCGCACGTCGTGGGCGCGCGCGTGGGCGTCGACGAGGATGCCGCGGACCTCGTCGGCACGTCGCGCACGCTCGCGCGCGAGCTGCGCCTCGAGCGCTTGGCGCAGTCGCTCGCGCTCGGCGCGCAGCCGATCGCTGCGCACCGTGGCCCACCCGATCATCATCCCGCTGAGCACGCCCGCGGGGCCGGTGATCGAGAGCACCAGGAGCTGCGTCTTGCTGGTCGCGAGCGTCGCCGCGAGCGCGAACGCGAAGGTGTCGGCGATCGCGATGAACGGATGCCGCAGCGTCGAGCGCGCCTGGTATCCGTGCGCCATCGCGGTGGTCACGACCATCGCGCCGAACACCGGCGCAGCGCGATCCGAGGCGAACACGACGAGCGCGGCGGCGACGAAGCCCACGCACCACGTGCCGACGAGCAGGCCGATCGGCGCCGCACGTCCGGCGAGCGAGCCACGCACCCACGCGAACGAGAGCGCGAGCAGGAGCAGCAGCACCGGGCCGACCGCGGCGAGCAGCGCACCGCCGCGCAGCTCGAGGAACGCATGCATGCCCGGCGAGAGCGCGTCGAGCGCGACCAGGCCGAGCACCCACAGCGCGACGACCGCGACCTGTCCCGGTGAGAACGCGGCGCGCAGCAGCTCGGGGTCGAGCTGTTTCGACCACTCGTCGAGGCGACGGAGCATGGTCAGGTGATCGTCACGTACCAGCCGCTCTTCGCGTTGATCGCGTTCGCGTCGGCGGCGGCTTGCTCGTAGCGCGCCTGCAGCTCGCGCATCGTGTCGGGGTGACCGCGGCGCACCACGTCGATCTTCACCTCGCCGCCCGCGAGCACGACGTGCATCGCGTCGAACACCGGTCGCAGCGCCTCGGCGACGGCCATCTTGCCGAGCGGGCCCTCCATCACGCCGAGCGACATCAGTCGACGCAGGTAGTCGAACGTCGAGTGCGTGAGTGGATAGTTGACGAGCTGCGCTCCACCGCTCGCGGGCGAGCCTGGATTCGCGGGATCTCCGTACGACATGAGGGCCCCTCCGGCTTTCAGAGAAGACGTGATCGAACATCACGACGGTAGTCGCGTGGTATCGCCCTGCGGGGTGATTGCCGGCCGATTGCTGCGGAGGGCACGTGGATCGAGTGCGCGATCCACGTCCCCAGCCCGCGCTCTTCCACGGACCCGGGGCGCACGCGGCGCTCGTCGTGTGGCGCGCGCGAGAGGGCGTGTCGCCGGCGTTCCTGCGAATGCGCGCGACGTCGTTGATCGATCGCGGGGTGCTCGTCGCGATCGCACCATCGCTGCTCGATGCGCGCGAGCGGGAGGCGATGCCCGTGGAGCGTGTGCTCCCGCGAGCGCACGCCGGGCGCTCGATGCCGTCGACGCGCGGGTCGGTGCTCGTGCAGATCGCGAGCGACGAGCGCGAAGTGGTGATCGAGACGCTGCGGCGCGCCGACGCGCTGCTCGGGACGATCGCGGATCGCGACGAGGAGATCGAAGGAGGCTGGCCGCTCGATCGCCGCGAGCCGTTCGGGTTCCGCGAGCCGCGCGTGCCGACACACGACGACGTGCGTGCCGCATTGGTCCCCGAGGGCCCGCTCGAGGGCGCGACGTTCCTGCTGCACCAGCGGTACGTGCAGGACCGCGCGCGCTTCCTCGCGCGTCGCGAGCGCGATCGCGAGCGCGTCGTCGGACGCACGACCGAGGGCGTCGTGGTCCCCGACGCACCGGAGCGCGCCCACGTCCGCCGCGTGACCGGGAGCGCGATCGTGCGCCGTGGGTTCCCGTATCGCGCTTCGGGCGACGAGGGGCTCGTGTACCTCGCGATCGCGCGCGCACCCGAGCGCCTCGCGGACGCGCTCGACGCGATGCTCGGTGCGCGAGACGGGATCGCCGACGCGATGCTCGACTACGTCGAGGCGATCGGCGGCGGGCTCTACGTCGTGCCGCCGCTCTGACGCAGCAGCGCGCGCGCTTCGTCGATCGTGATCGTGGTGAAGCGCACGTCGCGTCCCAGCGGGATCGCGTGGAACCGATCGAGGTCGACCCCCGCGACCAGCGCGACGACGGGATAGCCACCGGTGGTCGGATGATCGACGCCCAGCACGATGGGCTCACCACCCGGCGGGAGCTCGATCGCGCCCGCGATCATCGGCGTGGTGCGCGCAGCCGGAGCGTCGTCGCGCCAAGGGATCGCCGGGGCCTCGAGGCGCGTTCCGGTGCGATCGCTGCGCGTCGAGAGCCGCCATGCGCGTGACGTGAGCGCATCGATCGCGCTCGGCGCGTAGACGTCGAGATCGGGCCCTGCGACCAGACGGATCGCGCCTTGGTGCGGCGTCCATGCGAGCGCGTGCGCCGTGGTGATCGGCTCGCTCGCGGTCCGGAGCACGTCGCCGCGTCGCAGCGGACGACCCTCGAGCCCGCCGATGCGCGCCGCGACGAGCGTGCCTCGACCACCGAGCACGCGCGGCACGTCGATGCCCCCCTGCAGTGCGACGAAGCGCGCGCGACGCGCGCCGTCCCACGCGAGCTCGATGCGCTCTCCGTCGTGCAGCGTCCACACGCGCGCGTCGTCGTCCGCGACGGTCACGTCGCCGCGCGCGACGATCGTGATCGCGCCGTAGCGCTCGATCCCCGCCGCGTGCTCCGGATTGCCGACCGCGCGATTCGCCGCTGCGAGCGCGCTCGGGATCAGCGCGCCTCCACGCGGCACGCCCTCGCGCAGCAGCCCCGGTCGTCCTCCGTCCTGCACGAACGCGAGGCCCACGACGCGCTCGAGCTCGATCATCCGACGCGCTCGAAGCGCACGCGATCGCCGATCGCGAGACGAACGTGATCGCCCTCGAGCGGCTCGAAGCGCGGGGCGTGACCGAGCAGGCGCCAGCCGCCGGGCGAGCTCCACGGGTACACGCCGGTGAAACCGCCTGCGATCGCGACCGCGCCCGCGGGCACGCGCGGACGCGGCGACGCGCATCGCGGGATCCCGGCGAGCGCGGGATCGAGCCCCCGCAAGTATCCGAAACCGGGCAGGAATCCGACGAAGCTCACGTCGTACGCGGCGCGCGCGTGGCGCGCGATCACCTCGTCGCGATCGAGCCCCGAGAGCGAGGCGACCTCGTCGAGATCCTCGCCGTCGTAGATCACCTCGATCACGTGCTCGCGCGGCTCGCGACGCGCGGCCCGCTCCACCCGCGACGCGAGATCGTCGAGCGACGGAGGTGTGCCCTCGAAGCGCACGCACACGTGCGACTCGCTCGCGTGCGCATCGAGCACGCCGGGGATCGTGACGAGCGCATCGAGCAGCGCGCGTCGATCGCTCGTCGCCGGCACCTCGATGCGCAGCGCGCTCTCGCCGAAGGGCTCGATCACGAAGCTCACGTCGCGAGCGCGTCGAGGGTCTCGCGCACCGCACGTGCGATCGCGAGCGCGCCCGGGGTGTCGCCGTGCACGCAGATCGTGTCGACCTCGCCCGAGGTCGCGAGCACGCGCGCTTGCGCCGCGGCGCGCGCGGGGTCCTCGATCAGCGCGCCCGGCTGTCCACGCGGGATCAGCGATCCGTCGGGGCGAGTGCCGCGATCGGCGAACCCCTCGCGCTCGTACCGGCATCCCGCCGCGCGCGCCGCGCGCTCGAGCGCGCTGTCCTTCGGACCGAGGATCGCGACCGGGCCGAGCTCGCCGCGGATCGCGCGCACGCACGCCTCGGCGATCGACGGATCGTTCGCCGCGTCGTGGTAGAGCGCGCCGTGCAGCTTCGCGTGCTCGATCGCGATGCCGACGCGCTCCGCGACCATCCGCAGCGCGCGGCACTGCGCCGCGATCGAGGTCTCGAGCGCCTCGATCGCGAGCGCGACGCGACGCCGCCCGAATCCCTCGCGATCGGGATACGCGGGATGCGCGCCCGCCCGCACGTGGTGCTCGCGGCACGCGCGGAGCACGCGCTCCATCGAGCGCGCATCGCCCGCGTGCCCGCCGCATGCGACGTTGAGCGCGTGCGCGAGCGCCCAGAGCGCCTCGGGCTCGCTCTCCATCTCACCGGCGTCGACGTTCAGCAGCGGGCGCATCGCCGGCATTCTACGCGCTTCGCACGTGAGTTTTTGCATGGCCGTCGCTCCGTCGCGGGCGGCAGGCTCCACGGCCCCGATCAGGCGGCGGAGGACGAGATGATCACGCTGAAGAGCTATCTGCGCGGCGAGTGGGTCGCGGGCACCGGGCGCGGCACCGCGCTCGTGAACCCCACGACCGAGGAGCCGATCGCGGAGGCGAGCACGCAGGGCCTCGATCTCGGCGCCGCGCTCGAGTTCGCGCGCACCAAGGGCGGTCCGGCGCTGCGCGCCGCGACCTTCGCGCAGCGTGGCGCGTGGCTCGACGCGATCTCGAAGGCGCTGCACGCACGTCGCGACGCGCTGCTCGACGAGTCGATTGCGAGCTGCGGCACCACGCGCTCGGACGCGAAGTTCGACGTCGACGGCGCGATCGGCACGCTCGCCTACTACGCGGGCCTCGGCAAGAAGCTCGGCGAGACCACGACGATTCTCGAGCCCGCCGAGCAGCTCACGAAGAGCGCGCGTTTCTTCGGCGCGCACGTGTGGACGGCGCGCGAGGGCGTCGCGGTGCACGTGAACGCGTTCAACTTCCCGGCGTGGGGCCTCGGCGAGAAGCTCGCGGTCGCGCTGCTCGCAGGCGTGCCGGTGATCAGCAAGCCCGCGACGTCGACCGCGCTGCTCGCGATGCGCGTCGCCGAGGCGATCGTCGACGCGAACGTGCTCCCGCCCGGCGCGTTCCAATTCGTCGCCGGCAGCACCGGGGATCTGCTCGACAAGCTCGGCCCCCAGGACGTGCTCGCGTTCACCGGCTCGGCCGACACCGGCGCGAAGCTGCGCGGCGGCAAGGGCCCGGTGGAGCGCTCGGTGCGCGTGAACATCGAGGCCGACAGCCTGAACAGCGCGGTGCTCGCGCCCGACGTCGAGCCCGGCAGCGACGTGTACGCGACGTTCCTCCGCGACGTGGTGCGCGAGATGACGCAGAAGACGGGGCAGAAGTGCACCGCGACGCGCCGCATCTTCGTGCCCGCCGCGGTGATCGATCGGGTGCAGGAGGATCTCGCGGAGCAGCTCGGCGCGATCAAGGTCGGCGACCCCGCGCGCGACGACGTGCGCATGGGTCCGCTCGCGACGAAGCAGCAGCACGAGGACTTCCGGAGCGGCATCGCGAAGCTCGTCGCGTCGGGCGCGCGCGTGGTGCACACGCGCGAGGTGAGCGAGCCGAAGGGCTACTTCGTCGCGCCGACGCTGCTGCGCGCGGATGCGCCCGCGAGCGCGACCGCGGTGCACGCGCACGAGGTGTTCGGCCCGAGCGCGACGCTCATGCCGTACGCGCAGATCGCGGAGTGCGTGAAGCTCGTCGCGATGGGCGAGGGTGGTCTGGTCGCGAGCGTGTACGGCGACGATCGCGCGCTCCTGCGCGAGCTCGTGCTCGGCATCGCGCCGTGGCACGGCCGTGTCGTGATCGCGTCGAGCAAGGTCGCGGATCAGTCGATCGCGCCGGGCATGGTGCTGCCGTCGTGCGTGCACGGCGGCCCCGGTCGCGCCGGCGGCGGCGAGGAGCTCGGCGGCGAGCGCGGGCTGCGCTTCTACATGCAGCGCACCTCGATCCAGGCGGATCGCGCGCTGATCGACAAGCTGTTCGAGCAGGCCAAGGCCGAATGACCACCGCGCCGCAGGAGATCACCGATCTCCGCGAGCGCCCAGCGCTCGTCGGGCACTACACGTTGGAGCTCGCCGACCTCGAGGCCGCGTACCGCGCGCACCCGCAGATGGGACGGCTCGCGTACACGACGTGGTACGGAGGGTTCGCGCTCCTCGTCGGCGTGGGGCGTGTCGCGTTCGGCGCGCTCGACGGACCGACGTTCTTCGCGCTGATCTTCGGCGCGCTCATGATGCTCGCGGAGCTCCTGCGAAGGCTCACGCCGCGCCGGCAGATCGCGCGCATGAGCGAGGCGCAGCGCGCGATCACCATCGAGATCGACGAGCACGGCTATCGGGTGCGCGACGCACGAGGCGAAGGCGCGAACATCGTCTGGCCGAGCGTGCGCGAGGTGATCGTGCGCGATGCCTCCGCGTTCTTCTGCCTGCCCAACTTCGTGCACGTCGTGCCGTGCCGCGCGTTCGCAGGACGTGACTACGAGACCGTGCTCGCGATCGCGAACGAGAAGGTCCCGCCCGCGAAGCACCGCCGCTTCGGCATGGCGAAGCCCGTCTTTCTGATCTGGCTCGTGCTGATCGTCGTGATGTTCGCGATGTACCTGGTGATCTCGCGGCGCTGAGCGCAGTGCTACGATCGCGAGCATGGAGCCTGCTCGCAAGACGCGTTTCACCGAGGACGAGTACCTCGCGATCGAGCGCGCGAGCGAGCAGAAGCACGAGCTCATCGACGGCGAGATCTACGCGATGGCGGGAGGCACTCCCCGCCACGCGCTGGTCTCCGTGAACGTCGCGGCAGCGCTGAGCAATGCGCTGCGGGATCGGCCGTGCATCGTGCTCTCCAGCGACCAGCGCGTCGCGGTGCGCTCGACCGGCATGTACACGTACCCCGACGTGACCGTCGTGTGCGGGCCTGCGCGCTTCCACGAGAAGGACGCGAACACGCTCGTGAACCCGACGCTGATCGTCGAGGTGCTCAGCAGCGGGACGGAGACGCACGATCGCGGCGCGAAGCTCGCGCACTATCGACGGCTCGACTCCGTGAAGGAGGTCCTGCTCGTCGTGCCGGAGGAGCGTCGCGTCGAGACGCATCGGCGCATCGACGGCGGTCAGTGGATCTCGTCACCGCTCGATCCGACGAGCGCGCCGCGCATCGAGCTCGCGAGCATCGATGTCGCGCTCGCGTGGGACGACGTCTACGCGAAGGTCGATCTGCTCGGGTGACGAAACGAAAAGAGCCCACGGCGCATGCATGCGCCGTGGGCTCTTCGTCCTCTTCGCTCTCAGCGCTTCTCGGGCACCGGCTCGTGCTCGTGCATCCACTTCTTCACGAGCGGCGTCAGCGCCGCGAGGATCGCCGCCGCGACGAACGACGCGATCGCGATCTTCACGAACACGTCGCCGTAGACGTGCAGCGTCTCGCTCGGCGGCGGGATCACCTGCGCGCCCTCCGCGCCCTCCTCGTGGCTCACGCCCGTGAGCATCGCGATCAGGCCCGCGAGGTACTGCGAGAACGCGGTCGCGAGGTACCACGCGCCCATCATCGTCGCGACCATGCGCTGCGGCGCCATCTTGCTGACCATCGAGAGCCCGACCGGCGACAGGCACAGCTCGCCCGTCGTGTGCAGCAGGTACGCGAGCACGAGCCACGTCATGCCGACCATCCCGCGCCCGTCCGCGCTCTGCGTGCCGAACCACAGCACCGCGAAGCCCGCGCCGAGCTGCACCAGACCGAGCACGAACTTCGCGGGCGTCGAGGGCTCGATGTGCCGCTTCGCGAGGAAGCCCCAGAGCGCGGTGAACACGAGGCCGAAGATCAGGATGAAGATCGGGTTCGCCGCCTGGAACACCGAGGCCGGCACCTCACCGCCGTTCACGCCCATCCCGACGTGCTCGTCGGTCATCGTCCACGTCGCGCGCACCTCGGTCTCGTCGCGCTCCTGCGCCGCCTGACGCGCCGCCGCGAGCTGATCGAGCGTGAACACGCGGCCGTCCTGCGGGTACCCGACCTGCTCCTGCGTGAGCACGAGCTCCATCGGGCGCCCGACGTCCTCCTGCGTGACGACGCGCTCCTCGCTGACGCGATCGATGTTGCGGTCGGTGAAGAGGTTGATCGAGCTCCCGGCCTGCTCGAAGAAGGCCCAGAAGAGCATCGAGAACACGCACATGATCAGGATGACGAAGAGACGCTCGCGCTCGATCTTCGTCACGCGGAACGCCTCGAAGAGGACGTATCCGAGCGCGATCACGCCGACGACCGAGAGCACGTACCCCGCGATCGACGGGTTCGACGTGAGCCACGCGAACACCGGCACCACCAGCGCGATCACGCCGAGCACCATCGCGACGTTGCGGCCGTACGCGACCTTCGAGCGCGGCTGGCCCACGTGCTTCGGCAGCGCGCCGTTCGCGAGCGCCCAGAGCGCGAGGCCCATCGCGACGAGCAGCGCGATCGCGACGAACACGTTCGGGCCGAGGATCCAGATCGACTGCTGCGATCCGACGAAGAGCAGCGCGCCCGCCGACCCGAGCGCGCCGAGGCCGATCATCACCTGCGTCACGATGGTCGGCGCGACGAAGATCGCGAGGCCCACCATCATGCCGATCGTCGCGAGGCCGAACCCGTAGTGCCAGCCGTAGGTCTGCCCGATGTAGCCGCAGAGCAGCGGCGCCATCGCGGCACCGAGGTTCACGCCCATGTAGAAGATCGTGAACGCGCCGTCGCGGTTGGGGTCGAGGCGCGGCACCGAGTAGAGCGAGCCGAGGATCGTGCCGATGTTCGGCTTGAAGAAGCCGTTGCCGACGATCAGCAGCGCGAGCGCGCAGAAGAACGCGTACTGATCCTCGACGGCCATCACGAGGTGACCGAGCGCCATCAGCGAGCCGCCGATGATCACCGCGGCGCGCTGGCCGATCAGCTTGTCGGCGACGATGCCGCCGACGAACGGCGTCATGTAGACGAGCGCGGTGTACGCGCCGTAGACGCCGAACGCGCGGTTGTCGTCGTACCGGAGGAAGCCCGACAACATGTACAGCACGAGCAGCGCGCGCATGCCGTAGTACGAGAAGCGCTCCCACATCTCCGCGAAGAACAGGACGAACAGCGCGGGGTGATGGCCGACTCGCTTCTCGAACGGGGTGATCGGCGTCTCGATCGCCTCCGCTCCGGTTGCCTGCACGCTCATGGATCCTCCGGGAGAAGTGCCGGAAGTATCGCGGCGTCCGAGGTTTCACAAGCCTCGCTGTGATCAACCGAACGGGCAGGGTCGTCGCCGGCGTCGATGGATAAAAACGCTGGCGCGCGCGTAGGATGCGGCATGCACAGCCTCGTCGGGCGCGCCTCGGCCCTCGCGTCGGTGTTCTTGGTCGTCGCGTGTGGCAGCCGAGGCGACGCGGGGAGCCCGCCACCGCCGCCGACGCCGCCCGTCGCGACCGCGCCCACCGGCGACGTCCTGCTCGACCGTGACGGCGCGCTCGAGCCCACCGACACGCGCGGCACCATCTCGTTCGTCGATCGCTTCGACGTCCCGGTCGCACCCGGCGAGCACGTGCGCGTCACGCTCACCTCGAGCGCGTTCGATCCCGTCCTCGAGGTGACGCCGCCGCGCGGCGCGCCGCTGACGAACGACGATCTGCGCGGCGACCGCACGCGCTCCGAGATCGAGCTCGTCGCGACCGAGGCCGGCGCGCTCAAGGTGCAGGTGACGAGCTTCGCGCCGAGCGCGCAGGGCGCCTATCACGTGCACGTCGCGCGCGTTCGCGTGCCGAGCACGCCGGCCGCACCGGCGGTCGCGGCGGCCGAGCCCACGCGCCGTCATCACGTGCTCGCGGGCGTGCTCTCGTCGCTCGCGCGCCCGCCCCAGACCGCGGCCCGGACGCCGATGCCGCTGCGCGTCGGGGATCGCGCGAGCGGGACGCTCGCCGCGGGCGACACCACGCTCGACAGTGGCGAGCTCGCCGACGTCTACGTGCTCGACGTGAGCGCAGCGACGGACCTCACGATCCAGATGCAGTCGACGACGCTCGACGCGTACCTGGTGGTGCGCGGTCCCGGCGATCGCGAGTGGGAGAACGACGACAGCGGCGGCACGCGCGACGCGTCGGTGTCGATCCCCCAGGCCGCGCCCGGGCAGTACCGCGTGTTCGCGACGACGTTCCGCGCGGGCATGACCGGCGCGTACGAGCTCAAGGTGCTGAGCGCGCGCGACGCCGCGAGCGCGGGCACGACCGCGGCGGCCGAGCAGGTGATCGCGGGCGAGCTCGCGACGGGCGATCGCACGCTGGTGAGCGGCGAGCTCGTAGGCGAGCACCGCTTCACGTGGCCGGTGGGCACCGGAGTGCACCTCGAGGCGCGCTCCAGCGCGTTCGACACGTACCTCATCCTCCACACGCCCGGCGGGCAGCAGCGCGACAACGACGATCAGTCGCCGGGCGTGCTGAACGCGGCGATGGACTTCGTGGTGCAGGAGCCCGGTGAGCACCGCGTGCTGGTCACGAGCTATCGCCCCGGCGAGACCGGTCGCTACGAGCTCGTCGTGCGCGGAGGCGGCACTGCGACCCCGCCGAGCGCACCGCCGCCGACCGTCACGTCGCAGCCGAGCGCACCCGCGGGCCAGCCGATCCGCGGCGCGCTCGCCGCCGGTGATGCGACGCTCTCGAGCGGCGAATTCGCCGACACGCACCGCATGACGTTCACGGCGGGCCAGCCGGTGAGCATCCGCGTCGAGTCGAGCGCGTTCGACACGTACCTCATCGTGCGCTCGCCGAGCGGACGCCAGCAGGACAACGACGACGTCTCGCCCGGCGTGCTGAACAGCGGCATCGACATCCCCGCGGCCGAGGCCGGCGAGTACCAGGTGATCGTCACGAGCTACCGCCCCGGCGAGACCGGCGCGTACGTGCTCACGACCTCCGCGGGCACCACGACGACGCCGCAGCCCGGCCCCGGCACGCCGCCCGCGGCGCCCGGCGTCGGATCGGGATCGCGCGTCTGGGTGCTCAGCGTCGGCATCAGCGACTACCCCGGCGGCGCGAACGATCTGCCGGAGTGCGCGAACGACGCGGTGAAGATCGCGGAGGCGCTGCGCAACCAGGGCCTCACCGCGCCCGATCGCGAGTTCCTCCTCACCGACGGCCGCGCGACCACCGCCGCGATCCGCGACGCGATGCAGCGCATCACCGCGCAGATCCGGCCCGACGACACGTTCGTGTTCTTCTACTCGGGCCACGGCGGACAGAACGAGTCGCGCAGCGGCGACTCGCGCGAGCTCGACGCGATCGACGAGTACCTCTTCGTGCACGACGGGCCGCTCTTGGACGACGAGCTCGGCCGCTTGATGGACGGAGTGCGCGCGCGCACCGCGCTCGTCGCGATCGACGCGTGCTTCGCGGGCGGGTTCGCGAAGGACGTCATCACGCGCCCCGGCGTGGTCGGTCTCTTCTCGTCGGAGGAGGACGTGACGAGCGCGGTCGCCTCGCAGTTCCAGGCGGGCGGATACCTCTCGCACTTCCTGCGGCTCGGCATCCAGGGCGAAGCGGATCACGATCCGCGCGACCGGGTGATGACGGTCGGCGAGCTGACGCACTACGTGTGGCAGCAGTACGGCCGACACGCGAGCGACGTGCGGATGGGCATGGGCTACCAGCAGCTCGTCGTCGATCGCGGCGCAGTGCGCGCGACCCAGGAGCTCTGGCGCAACAACCGCTGACGCGGTCGTCGCGACCACACGAGCGAGCGACACGTCACGTCACGACGGTCGCGCGCCGCGATCGAGCAGTCGCGCGCGGCGCTCGGGTGGTCGGGGCACGCCGTTCGAGCGGTCGAGGGGCACCGCTCGAACGGTCGGATCCGACCGTTCGTGAAAACGTGCCGAATTGTCCGAGGATCTGCAGGATCTCGCGCACGGATTCGCGCTCGGAATCGGAATTTCCTCTGAGGAGAGCAGGAATGCAGGAGGGAGAGACGGAGCGAGGGGTTCGATCACGCGGCAGTGCGACGACGGAGCTCTCTCTCTCCTGAACCTCCTGCTCTCCTTAGCGGAATCTCCTCTCCTCCTCATCCCGGGGTCCACCACACCGGCGAGGTCCACGCCCGCTCGCGGATGACGTGGCGCGCGCGATCACCGCAGCACACCGCGAGCGGATCGTCGGTGCCGACCGTCGCGCAGTCGACGCCCGACTCCGCGCACACGTAGTGGCTCCATCGGCAGGTCGGCACCTCGAGCACGCGCGCATAGACGAACGCAGGGCGCGTCGGATCGAGCTCGGTGAGCGCGTGCACCGCGCAGAGCTGATCCGATCCGCCCGCGGGCGGCGCGCACGTCGTCGCGTCGGGGCCCTCGGTGAGCTCGGTGCCCGCGACGTCGATCACGCGCTCGCGCGTCGTGCCGTCCGACTCGAGCGTGCCGATCACGATCTGGATGCGCTCGAGCGGCGCGCCCATCGGATCACGCTGCGCGGCGATCACGATCCGCGGCGTGCCCGCGCTCGGGTCGACGTTCCCGCCCATCGGCACCCCGTGGTCGTAGCCGAGCTGCGCGAGCTCGGTGCTCGCGCACGCGTCCTCGGGGATCTCCGCGCCCGCGAACGTGCGCACCACGATGCGCGTGCCGCTCGTCGCATAGGTCTCGCGACGTCGCAGCGCCGCGAAGATCGCGTCGCGCGAGTTCTCCTCGGCCCACACCACCGCGAGCCCGCCGGGCGACACCGTGAGGCCGCGGATCAGCACGCCGGGATCGACGTCGAGCTGCTCGCTCGCGGTGTCCTCGGAGTCACCGAGGTGCCCGCGGAAGCTCGACTCCTCGACGCCGCCCGCGAGCGACTGATGGGTGTCGGTGCTCCCGAGGAAGCCGACCTCGAACGGGTTCGCGCCGACACGCGCGCGCTCCCTCAGTCCGGTGCGCAGCGCGCCGCGCGCGAAGTCGCCGCCCGACACGCATCCGCCGAGGAACCCGATGCCGCCGCCCTCGCTGCAGCTCTCGGTGCAGTCCTCGGGATCGTCGGGCAGCCCGCGGCACACCGAGGGATGCAGCTCCTCGAAGCGACAGAGCTCGTCCTCGCTGCCCAGCGGATCGCCGCGCGTGTCGAGGCACTCCGAGCTGCCCTTGTGCTGGTAGAGCTCGATCAGCGGCTCGAGGCGCGCGCGTCGCTCGGCGTCTTCGCGATCGTAGGGCGTGCCGTCGTCGCGCACCGGCACGAACATCGAGCCTGCGCCGAGGTTGCCGTTGTGCGGGATCGCGAGCACGTCGCAGGGCGCGGTGCCCTCGGGTGTCGACTGCGCGAGACAGCCCGCTTCGAGCGCGTCCCAGAGCCGCTCCGGCGTCCACGCCTCGACGTAGCTCACCGGCAGGCGCGGCACCGATCGCGTGCGGAAGAGGACGTTGCGATGGATGTTGTCGCCGCCCGCCGAGCCGGTCCATTCGTACGCGACGAAGCTCGTGAACGAGCACGCTTCGCTGCGATCGTAGACCTCCTCCGCGGCGTCGTTCATCTCCTGCCACACGTCGCCGAGCGCGCTGGTGCAGAGCGCGGGATCGCTCCCGCACACGCTCGGACGTCGCGGCGGCGCGAGCGCGAGCGATGCGGTGAGCTCGCCGTAGTGCCCGCCGCGCCCGCGCCCTTCGCGCCAGGTGTTGCAGGTGCGCGACGAGAAGCCCGGCGAGGTGGGATCGGTGCAGATCGAGATCTCGCCGAGGAACTCCGAGTGGTCGGTGATCGCCGCGAAGTCGAGCGGGCGGGCGAGCTGGAGCGTGCGCATCGGGCGGCCCTCGGCGTCGTAGGGCGGCAGGCCGATCGGGCGGCCGCGCGCGAAGTCGTACGCGTCGCGCGGCCCGGTGCGCACGTCGTACGCGGCGGCGTCGAACGAGCGCGCGGTGTGCACGTGCAGGTCGCCGAAGAGCGGGCGGCGCAGCGGGTCGCGCAGCGCGCAGGGTGCGCGCTCGTCGGGCAGCGCGATCAGCGCCGGACCGGCGTCGGGTGGGCCCGCGTCGTGCGTGGTGACGTCATCGTCGTCGCCGCACGCGGCGAGCGCGAGCACCAGCACCGTCGAGATCCATGTGCGCATCACGTCCCCAGCGCGGCGAGCCGCTCGAAGAAGAAGAACGAAGCGAGCGCGCCCATCCCGAGCGCGCACGCGAGGCGCGCGCGCTCCACGCGCACCACGAGACCGATCGCGAGCACGATCGCGACGAACCCGAGCTGACCGAGCTCCACGCCCACGTTGAAGCCGAGCAGCGCCGGCACGATCGCGTCGCGCGGCAGCCCGACCTCGGCGAGCGCGCCCGCGAACCCGAGCCCGTGCAGCAGCCCGAGCCCACCCGCCGCGATCCACGGCGCACGGCGCACGATGGATGTGTCGTCGGGCCGCGCGACCTCGCGCGCGAGGAGGACGATCGAGAGCGCGATGCACGCCTCGACCGGCGCGGCGCGCACCGTGACGACGTCGAGCGCCGCGAGCGCGAGCGTGATGCTGTGCCCGATCGTGAAGCTCGTGATCGCCGCGATCATCGCGCGTCGCGAGCGCACCACGAGCAGGAGGCCGAGCACGAAGAGCAGGTGATCGATCCCACCCGCGATGTGCTCGACGCCGAGCCGCAGGTACGTCGTGATCCCCGTGTCGCGCGCGTCGACCCGCACCTCGCGTGTCCCGTCGTCGAGCCGTGCGCGCACGATCGAGCCATCGGCGCGCTCGATGCGCACCGCGATCTGCACGCCGGTGCCCTCCATCCCCCGCACCGCGATCGTCTCGCCCGCGAGCCCGCCACACCCGAAGCGCATCGCGCGGCTCTCGCCACCCGCGATCGCCGACACGACCTCGCCGCGCGCGACGCAGCGCGGCGGCATCACCACCTCGGCGCCGGTCGTGCGCGCCTCGGTGCCCGAGAAGCGGAACGACACGTCGACCTCACCGCGCGCGTCCTCGCGCACGTCGAGCACCCCGAACGAGAGCGGATGCGCGTGCGCCGTCGACCCGACCGCGAGGATCGCGATCACGATCGCGGCTCTCACTCGACCACCACGCCGTAGCTCGCCACGATGCGCGCGATCTCCGCCTCGACGAGCGCGGCGCGTCGCTCCTCGGTCCACGCCGCGATCACACGCGCCCGCGCCTCGTCGAGCGCCGGCATCCGCGCTTCGTCGCGCGCGATCACCCGGACCAGGTGCGCGCCGTACGTGCTCGCGATCGGCCCGATCCATCCCTGCTCGGGCGTGATCGTGATGACCGCGCGCGCGAAGGCCGGGCCCATCTCCGCGGCGATCCGCGACTCGCTCGCCGGTCCGATCGCGCGCCCGCGCACGAAGGGATCGCCGCGCTCGGTCGCGCCCGCGAGCAGCGCCGCACGCGCGTCGTCCTCGGCGCGCGCGCCTCGCACGTCGCGCGCGAACAGCACGTGCTCGAGCGTCACCCGCGCCGGCGTCCGGAGCTCGTCCTCGTGCGCGCGCATCCACGCCTCGAGCGCCGCGTCGTCGGGCTCGGGCACGTGGACCGATCCCGCGAGCATCAGCTCGATCTTCTGCACCAGACGGCGCCGCACGATCGCGTCGCCGTCGTCGAGGCCCGCCGCGCGTGCCTCGCGCGAGAGCGCCTCGTCGCGCACGAAGTCGCGCACCAGTGCGTCCTCTTCGCGCGCATCGGGCGGGCGCCCGTGACGCTCCACGAAGCGCGCGCGCAGGCCCGCGACGAACGCATCGTCGATCACGATCGCGCGCGCTGGATCCTCGTCCCGCGCCAGCGCGCGATCGATCGCGAAGATCACCGCCCCCGCCGCGACGAACCACACCAAGGGCTCGCGCGCCCACCGCCGCCACCGCTCCACGGCGGCGAGACTAACCTCAAAGACTGTCGAAACATCGGCTCGCCCGCCGGTCCCTACCGTGCGCGCGCTTCGCGCGCTCCCGTCCGGGACCTGCGGGACGAGCACTCCGGCAGGGACTCAGCTCTGCGCGCGCGAGAACCGATGCGCGAGCTCGGCGTCGACCTCGTCGAAGTCGTGGAACACCCGCACCCGTCGATCCGCGCTCGCGCTCGGATGTCCCTCGGGCGCGCCGACCCACACCTCGAATTCATCCGCGAGGCTGCGCAGCTCGTCGACGCAGCGACGCGCCTCCTGGCGCTCGAGATCGCGCGCGAACCCCAGCAGCAGAACGTCCGCCCCGGCGCGCCGCACCGCACCGCGCAGCTCCGACCACGGCACGTCGGATCCCAGATGGACCGGCACCACGCCGCGCGTCGATGCGAGCACACCTGCGATCAGCGCGCCGAGCTCGTGGTGGTGCGCCTCGGCCGCCGCGGTGACGATCCGAGGCGCGCCGGCGTCGGTCGCGCCCGCGCGCAGCAAGGTCCCGAGCAGGCTCTTGGCCTGCCCCGAGATCACGTGCTCCTGCGCGATCGACATCGCGCCGTGCTGCCATCGATCGCCGACCTCGCGCAGCATCGGCGCGACGACCTCGAGCGCCAGCTCGCGCGGGCTCGTGAGCACCGCCGTGCGTGTGAGGATCTCGTCGGCGCGCCGCAGGTCGTAGCGCTCGACCGCCTCGAGGTACGACTCGATGATCGGCCACCACCGTCCGCGCCGGCTCGCGCTCTCGCTCGGCTCGTCCTCGCGCGGCGTGCTCGAGAGCTTCTCGAGCTCGTCGTCGGGGAGCGCACCGATCTCGCCGATCGCGTGCCCGCGCGACACCGCCTCGCGCAGCAGCGTGAGCCGGCGGATCTCGCCGCTCGAGTAGCGCCGCACGTTGCCCTGCGTGCGCTCGGGCCGCACCGCGCCGTAGCGCCGCTCCCACACCCGGATCGTGTCCGCGGTGAGCCCCGTCAGGCGTGTCACCACGCGCATCGGGTACGTCGCGGCACCTTCGCGATCCTCGTTGCTCACCGGCCTCAGGCGACGTCCGTCACGGCTCGACACGTGCCCTCCTCGATCTCGCGCGCGCCTCGCGCACGCGCGCGACGCTGGGGTCGCTCCCACCGGCTCGTCGAGGGGAATTCGACGACGAAGAAGACCCCTTTACACGCGCCGAGGGTCGCCCCACGGATTGTCGTAGGTCTCTCTCCCAACGTGCCATCCCAACGCAGTGCTCCGTGAGTGAGCTCCGTCGCCGCGCTCGCAAACCCTTCCGAGCGCGGCGGCGGAGCTCTGTTTTTTCGCCTGCGCGTCGCGATCCATAGTCGGCTCACCATGAGCCGACTCCGCGTGCTCGCTGCGATGCTGCTGATGGCGTGTGATCCAGGTCCAGCGCCCGCGTCGATCGGGCTCACGTGCGCGATGCTCGACGAGGCACCGACGTTGGTCGATCTCGATCTGCGCTTCGCGACCGCCGACGACGCGCGCGACTACCTCGAGCACGGCTCGGGCGAGACGCCACGCGAGCACCTGATCGTCGCGACCGACGGACCTTCGATCGCGACCCTGCCGCTCGAGGTCCGCGACGACCTCACGTACTGCGTGAGCGACGAGCTCGGCGCGTCGCGCGACGCCGTGATCGCGGCGACCGAGCGCGCGGCCGCGATGTGGGCATCGGTCGCGGACGTCCGCTTCCGCTTCGTCACACCCGCGCGCTGCGCGGAGCGCGGCGTCGACGCGCACCTCGTGATCATCCCCGAGTGCGGCGCGTCGCGCGTCGTCGCGAACGCGATGTTGCCGTGGCGCTCGGGGCGCGAGGGCCAGGAGCTCGCGATCAACACCTGCTACTGGGATCACGACGCGATCATCGCGAGCGAGGACGCGCTCGCGCGCACGTTGCTGCACGAGCTCGGGCACGTGCTCGGCCTCGTGCACGCGTGGAACACCGCGGACTACGTCGGCCCGTGCGAGTGCGCGAGCTCGACGTCGTTCCTCGCGCTCGCGCCCTACGATCCCGCGTCGATCATGAACTACCCGGACTGCGGCGCGACGTGGTCGCTCTTCGATCCGCCCGCGCTGAGCGACGCGGATCGAGCTGGCGCCGAGGAGCTCTACTGCGCTCCCGGTGCCGGCCCGCCTCCCTGTGATTGATCAGGCTTGGGCGACCGCGGCTTCGACGACCTGCACCTCGACCAGCAGATCGCCCGCCTTGAGCGCGTCGTCCTTCGCGACCGCGACGCGCTTCACGACGCCACTCACCGGCGACGCGACCACGGTCTCCATCTTCATCGCCGAGAGCACGACGAGGGGATCGCCCTTCGCGATCTTCGCGCCCGCGGTCACGCGCACGTCGACCACCGAGCCCGGCATCGGCGCGCCGACCGATCCCGGATCGCTCGTGCTCGCGCGCTCGCGCTGCTTGGTCGCGGTCTTCGCCGAACGATCGACGACGCTGATCGCGCGCGGCTGACCGTTGAGCTCGAAGAACACGCGGCGATTGCCCTCGTCGTCGAGCTCGCCCACCGCGCGCAGCACCACGACCAGCGTCTTGCCGCGCTCGATGTCGAAGTGGAGCTCCTCGCCCTTCTGCAGCGGCGCGAGGAAGTGGCGCGTCGGGAGCACCGACACGTCGCCGTTCTTCGTGCGGAAGCGGCGGTACTCGCGGAAGACCTGGGGGTACATCGCGGCGCTCATCACGTCGTGATCGCGGATCGCGACGTCGCCGTGCTCTTCGACGAGCGACTTCTTGAGCGCGTCGAGATCGAGCGGCGCCAGCGTCGCGCCCGGGCGCTCGTCGATCGGCTTGCGACCGCGCAGCACCTTCGTTCGCAGCGGCTCGGGGAACCCGCCGTGGGGCTGACCGAGACGGCCCTCGAGGAACTCGACGACGCTGGTCGGGAACGAGAGCGTGTCCGCCTGCTCCTCGACCATCTTCGCGTCGAGATCGTTCTGCACCATGAACTGCGCGAGGTCGCCGACGACCTTGCTGCTCGGCGTGACCTTGATGATGTCGCCGAGCAGGTGGTTCGCCTCGCGATACGCGCGCTTGATCGAGGTCCAGCGATCGCCGAGCCCGTTCTGCTGCGCCTGGAAGAGCAGGTTGGTGTACTGCCCGCCCGGCATCTCGTGCTCGTAGAGATCGGGCGCGTAGCCGGTCTGTCCGCTCTCGAACGGCGCGTAGAGCGAGCGCGTCTGCTCCCAGTAGCCGTTGAGCTTGCGGATCGAGTCGGTGGTGAGCGAGGTGTCGCGCGTCGTGCCCGCGAGCGCCGCGACCACCGCGCTCATCGTCGGCTGGGAGGTGAGGCCGGCCATCGCGGGGAGCGCGAGATCGACCACGTCCGCATCGGCCTCGGCGCACGCGATCATCGACGCGACGCCGGTGCCCGCGGTGTCGTGCGTGTGCACGTGGATCGGCAGCTCGGGATACGCGCGGCGCAGCGCGCCGACGAGCATCGACGCGGCGCGCGGCTTGAGCAGGCCCGCCATGTCCTTGATCGACAGGACGTGGATGCCGAGCTTCACGAGCTCGCCCGCGAGGTCCACGTAGTATTGCAGCGAGTACTTCTTGCGCGTGGGATCGCTGACGTCGCCCGTGTAGCAGATCGCCGCCTCGATCACGCCGCCCGCACTGCCGACCGCGTCGATGCCGAGCTTCATGTTCTCGACGTAGTTGAGCGAGTCGAAGATGCGGAAGACGTCGACGCCCTTGTCCTTCGCCATCTTCGCGAAGGCGTGCACGACGTTGTCGGGATAGCTCGTGTAGCCGACCGCGTTCGCGCCGCGGAAGAGCATCTGGAACGGGATGTTCGGCACCGCGTCGCGCAGCCGCTCGAGGCGATCCCACGGGCACTCGTGGAGGAAGCGCAGCGACACGTCGAACGTCGCGCCGCCCCAGCACTCCAGCGAGAAGAGCGGCGCCATCAAGCGCGCGGTCGCGGGCGCGATCGCGAGCAGATCACGGGTGCGCACGCGCGTCGCGAGCAGCGACTGGTGCGCGTCGCGCCACGTGGTGTCGGTGACGAGCAGCCCGCGATGCTTGCGCACCGCCTTCGCGAACGCGGCGGGCCCGAGGTGCACGAGGATGTCGCGCCAGCCCTGCGGCGGCGGCGACTTCAGTGCGATCTCGGGCACGACCGGCTCGATGCGCGCGGGCGGCTGCGCGCCCATGCCCGGAATGCCGGGCCCGTTGACCACGACGTCGCCGAGGTAGTGCAGCAAGCGCTGACCGCGGTTCTTGCGCAGCGGGAAGTCGAAGAGCGCGCGCGTGTCGTCGACCCACGAGGTCCACACGTTCGCCGACTCGAAGTCGGGGTGGCGCAGCACGTTCGAGAGGAACGGGATGTTCGTGCTCACGCCGCGCACGCGGAACTCGGCGAGCGCGCGCGAGAGCTTGTGCACCGCCCCCTCGAAGGTGAGCGCGTGCGCGGTGCACTTCACGAGCATCGAGTCGTAGTCGGGGCTGATCTGCGCGCCCGCGTAGCCGCTGCCCGCGTCGAGCCGGATGCCCATGCCCTCGCCGGCGCGGAACACCTCGATGCGCCCGGTGTCGGGCTGGAAGCTCTTCCGCGGATCTTCGGTCGTGACGCGGCACTGGATCGCGACGCCGCGGATCGACACCGCGTCCTGCGAGAGCCCGAGGTCCGCGAACGTCGCGCCCCCCGCGATGCGGATCTGCGACTGCACGAGGTCGATGCCGGTCACTTCCTCGGTGACCGTGTGCTCGACCTGGATGCGCGGATTGACTTCGATGAAGTAGTGACGCCCCTCGCGATCGACGAGGAACTCGACGGTGCCCGCGTTGCGATATCCGGTCGCGCGCGCCAGCGCGACGGCGTCGCGGCACAGCGCCTCGCGCACGCCCGCCGGCAGGTTCTGCGCGGGCGCCATCTCGACGACCTTCTGGTGCCGTCGCTGCACGCTGCAGTCGCGCTCGAAGAGGTGGATCACCTCGCCCGCCGCGTCCGCGAGGATCTGCACCTCGACGTGGCGCGGCTTGTCGACGTAGCGCTCGATGAAGACCGTGCCGTCGCCGAACGCCGCGAGCGCCTCGCTCTGCGCGCGCGAGAACGACTCCGCGAGGTCCTCCTCGCGTCGCACCACGCGCATGCCGCGACCGCCGCCGCCCATCGCGGCCTTCACGATCACCGGGAACCCCGCGCGCCCGCAGAACTCGCGCGCCTGATCGAGCGTGCTCACCGGCCCGTCGGTGCCGGGCACCATCGAGACGCCGATCTCCTTCGCGAGCGAGCGCGCCGCGGTCTTGTCGCCGAAGCGCCGCAGCACCTCGGGCGAGGGGCCGACGAACGCGATGCCGGCCTCGCGGCACGCCTCGCTCAACCCCGCGTTCTCCGACAGGAAGCCGTAGCCCGGGTGGATGCCGTCGGCGCCGCACGCGAGCGCGACGTCGATGATCTCCTCGATGCCGAGGTAGGCCGCGACCGCGCTCTTGCCCTTGCCGACGAGGTACGCCTCGTCCGCCTTGTAGCGATGGAGGTGGACGCGATCCTGGTGCGAGTAGACCGCGACCGTCGGGATGCCGAGCTCGGTCGCGGCGCGGAACACGCGGATCGCGATCTCGCCGCGATTGGCGCAGAGCAGCTTGGTGATCGGTCTCGGTCGCCTGGTCGCCAGCTCGGTGGACACGCGCACGCCTCCCGCTCGGAGCCCGCATCCTGCGGCGAGTCTCCGCGCGGCGACGCTATATGGCGCAGTGCGTCATCACACAAGTCGATCGTGAGCGGATCTACGCCGGGCGACCGAGCGGCTCGCGGTAGGGCACGCCGCCCTCGGGCTCGCGCCGGTGTCGCGCGCGACCACGCATCATCGCGTCCACGCTGTACGGCCCGGGCCCGCGCAGCAGGAAGAACAGCGCGACGGTCGCCATGAGCAGCGGGTACTCGAACCCGCCCTCCTGCGCGAAGAACCCGTTGGGCAGGTGCACCGCGGTGATCGCGACGATCATCACCCCGAGCACGCCCAGCGCCGAGAGCGGCGTCAGCAGCCCGAGGGCGAGACCGATCCCGCCCCCGAGCTCGCCGACCACCGCGAGCACCGCGAGGACGTCGGCCCCGGGCACGCCCATCGACTCGACGGTGCCGCGCCACCCATCGAACCCCACGACCTTCTGCCAGCCGTGTGCGGCCATCGTCACGCCCGCGACCAGCCGGAGCAGCGTGAGCGCGACCGGATCGAGTCGCGTCCCGAGCCTTCGAGTGTCCATCTCGACCTCCACGCGCGCGGGCTGCAAGCGGCACGCCCCCGACGTTGCGCGAGGCAGCGGATCACACGAAGAGCCGGCAGAGCCACGCGTAGAGCCACCACTGCAGCTCCTTGCGTCGCTTGTAGCCGGGGATCTGCCCCCACGTCGCGAACGCCTCGTCGAGCGACTTCTTCGCCGCGCCCTCGTCCTTGATCGCGCGGAACGCGAGGGCGAGCTTCACGTGCCCCTCGATCGAGCTCGAGTTCGTCGACACGAAGCGCTCGTACGCGTCGATCGCCTCTTCGTGTCGCCCGAGCTTCCGCAGCGCATCACCGGCGACGAGATAGGGCTCGCCGAAGCGCACGCGCGGATCGATCTGCACCGACTTCACGAGCGGCTCGAGCGCCTTCTCGTAGTCGCGCCGCTTGAACTGCGCGAGCCCCGAGAGATAGAGCAGCTCCGCATCGTCCGGGAAGCGCCTGCGCGCCTCGTCGAGCAGCTCGAGCGCGCGCCCCGGGCGCAGCCGCTCGACGTAGACCATCGCGAGATCGCGGCGCGCCGTCACGTTCGCGGGGTTCGCCTCGATCTGCCGCCGCAGCGCCTGGATGCGCCCCATCGTGCGGAAGAGCACCCAGGGATCCGGGACGAAGCGCCGCAGCACGAAGAGCACCACGAGGCCCACGAGCAGCGGCGGGTACTGCACGAGGTACGTCAGCAGGATCCAGCCGAGGTAGTACGAGAAATATCCCATCGAGAGCTGCGGCTCATACGGCCCGCGCCCGCGCGATCATCCTCCGAACGCGCCAGAGCCGAACCCGCCCCGCCGATGCATGCTACCAGGGTGTCGTTGCGCGTGCGTGACGCCGATTCGTCCGAGCCTGCGTCCTCACGCGCCGTCGTGATCGCCCGCGTCCTCGTGCCCATCGCGCTCGCGGTGGTCGGGTACGCGGTGCTGATCTCGGAGCGCTGGGAGGTCGATCACGAGCTCCAGCTCGTCGCGCCCGATCGCGTGCGGCCCGGCGATCCGATCCCGCTTCGGGCGTTCGTGTTCGACGGCATCGAGGATCCCGACGGCGGCGAGCTCGTCCCCGCGAGTGTCGAGGTCGAGCTCCGCGACGGCGATCGTGTGCTCGCGCGAGCCACGCTCGACACGTCTCGCGCGCGCTCCTCCGAGGGCGCGTTGCCTCCTCCGGACGACGCTCCCGATCGCCGGCTCGCACTGTTCGCGTCGGCGCGCGACGACGACGGCGATCTCCTCGCGACCGTCACGCGTCCGCTCACGATCGAGCCCGGCGCGCCGCCCGCACCACTCCGCGGCCGCGTCGGCCTCCCTCTGCAGCAGATCGACGTCGGGCCGGTGATCGCGGAGGCCACCGGCATCCCGCTGCCGCCCCTCGACGTGCGCGTCGCGGGCGGCGCGTGCGTGCCCGAGGAGCGCTGCGCGTTGTGGGTCGACGCGGGCGACGCGGACGCGATCACGATCGAGGAGACGCCCGCCGCGTCGGTCGGCGAGCGCAGCACGCGCGACGGAGCATTGGTGCGCCTCGTCGTCGTCCCGCACGGGCCCGAGGCATCGATCGAGCTCGTCGCATCGCAGCTGGGACAGCCGCTCGCGCGTCGCACGGTGCGCCTGCCCATCGCGCTCGCGACTCCGTGGATCGACGTGCCCCGCGTGGTCTCCTCGGTGCCGATCCCGATCGAGGCGCGCCCTCCGGTGGGCCGCGAAGTGCTCCTCGCCGATCTCTTCTACGAAGGCCGGTGGATCGCGACCGCGACCCTCGATCCCGCCCACCCCGAGCTCCCCTTCGACGTCGGCCCCGGTCTGTATCGCGTCGAGGTCCGCTCCGATCCCTTCGGCGGAGAGCGCGCCGCAGCGCGATACGTCCTGGTCGCGCCCGAGGGCTCCGGTCTCGCGCTCGACGACACACGCGAGCTGCTGCGCCGCGAGGACGTCGAGCTCACCGATCGTGAAGGCACCGAGCCGCGGCTCCTGCTCGCGGGCGCCGAAGAAGAAGTCCGCACCTTGCCCAGCGCGATCTCCGGGCTCGAGGACGATCGCCGCATGGTCGCGGAGCGCCGGCGTCGCCTGCACTTCGTGGCAGGGCTCGCGCTCGGGCTCGGGATCGCGGTGCTCGCGATGTCTCTCCTGCGACGCGGTCTGTTCGCGGCCGCCGAGGCCCGCGAAGTGATGCACGAGGCAGGAGATCCCGAGGCGCGGAGCGTCCGTGTGCGCGCTCGCAACACCGCGGCGGTCATCGCGATCGTGGGCGCGGTGGCGGTCGCGCTGCTCGCCGGTGCGGCACTGATCCTCGCTCGCGCGGCGCTGGTCACCGGCTGAGCTCGGAGCCCCGGATCCGACCGAATAGCACGGGGGTTCCCCGCGTTGCGCCCCCACGACCGGCGCCTTAGTCTGCCCCGCCTACCTTCTCGGCGGGGCTATTCGCTCGCCCACTACCGCGTCTTCCCTCCGCGCCCGAGGCCTCTCTCGAATGCTGCAGGACATCCTCAAGAAGCTCTTCGGCACCAACCACGAGCGGCAGATCCGCAAGATCCAGCCGCGCGTGGCCGCGATCAACGCGCTCGAGCCGGAGATCAAGAAGCTCTCGGACGCGCAGCTGAAGGCCAAGACCGCCGAGCTCAAGCAGAAGCTCGACAACGGCGCGACCCTCGACGACGTCCTCTTCGAAGCGTTCGCCACCGCGCGCGAGGCCGGTCGCCGCGTCCTCGGCATGCGTCACTACGACGTGCAGCTGATCGGCGGCATGGTCCTGCACGACGGCAAGATCGCCGAGATGAAGACCGGCGAGGGCAAGACGCTGGTCGCGACGCTTCCTTGCTACCTCAACGCGCTCTCGGGCAAGGGCGTCCACGTCGTCACCGTCAACGACTACCTCGCCAAGCGCGACGCCGAGTGGATGGGCCGCCTCTACAACTGGCTCGGCCTCTCGTACGGCGTCGTCATCCCGTCGCAGAGCGATCAGGCGAAGAAGAACGCGTATCGCGCAGACATCACGTACGGCCAGAACAACGAGTTCGGCTTCGACTATCTGCGCGACAACATGAAGTTCAGCATCTACGACTACGCGCAACGCGAGCTGAACTTCGCGATCGTCGACGAGGTCGACTCCATCCTCGTCGACGAGGCGCGCACCCCGCTGATCATCAGCGGTCAGGGCGAGGTCGCGAGCGACAAGTACCTGCGTATCGCGCGCATCATGCCGCGCCTCCGCAAGGACGAGCACTACGTCGTCGACGAGAAGTTCCACAACGCGACGTTCACCGAAGAAGGCATCGAGCGCGCGCAGCAGCTCCTCGTCGAAGCCGGGATCATGAAGAGCGAGAACCTCTTCGATCCGGTCAACCTCGAGACGCTGCACATCCTGAACAAGTCGCTCATCGCGCACACGCTCTACAAGCGCGACCAGCACTACATGGTCACGGCCGATCAGAAGGTCGTGATCGTCGACGAGTTCACCGGCCGCGTGCTCGCGGGACGCCGCTGGTCCGACGGCCTGCACCAGGCGGTCGAGGCCAAGGAAGGCGTTCCGATCCAGGCCGAGAACCGCACGCTCGCGACCATCTCGTTCCAGAACTACTTCCGCCTCTACAAGAAGATCGCCGGCATGACCGGCACCGCCGACACCGAGGCCGAGGAGTTCCACAAGATCTACAAGCTGGACGTCACCGTCATCCCGACGAACCGGCAGATCCAGCGAAGCGATCAGGACGACCTCGTCTTCAAGACCGAGCGCGAGAAGTTCAAGGCGGTCTACGAGGACATCGTCGAGTGCCACAAGGCGGGCCAGCCGGTGCTCGTCGGCACCACGAGCGTCGAGAAGAGCGAAGCGCTCCACCGCATGCTCGCGAAGGCCGAGATCCCCCACAACGTGCTGAACGCGAAGCAGCACGAGCGCGAGGCGTACGTCGTCGCGCAGGCGGGCCGGAAGGGCGCGATCACGATCGCGACGAACATGGCCGGCCGCGGCACCGACATCTTGCTGGGCGGCAACCCCGAGATGCTCGCGAAGTACCGCGTGATGGATCGCGCGAACGCCGAGGGGAACGTCGAGCTGCTCCAGACCCGCGAGCTCTTCGAGGCCGCGGTGAAGGAAGAGCAGACGCGGCTCGAGGCCGAGTGCGCGCAGGAGCGCAAGGACGTCCTCGCAGCCGGTGGCCTCCAGATCGTCGGCACCGAGCGCCACGAGTCGCGCCGCATCGACAACCAGCTGCGCGGTCGTGCGGGCCGTCAGGGCGACCCCGGCGCGTCACGCTTCTATCTGTCGCTCGAAGACGACCTCATGCGCATCTTCGCCGGTGAGCGCATCCAGGCGATGATGACGACGCTCGGGATGGAGGAGGGCGTCCCGATCGAGCACAAGTGGGTGACGAACGCCGTCGCCAACGCGCAGAAGAAGGTCGAGGAGCGGAACTTCGACATCCGCAAGAACCTCCTCGAGTACGACGACGTGATGAACCAGCAGCGCAAGAGCATCTACGCGCTGCGCCGTCAGGTCCTCGAGGGTCAGTACCGCACCGTCCCGACCGAGGACGAGATCAAGAAGGGCGTGAAGCCCGAGCCGATCGTCAAGGAGATCGACGAGGAGCTCCAGAAGCGCGCGAAGCCGGTGCTCGAGCGCATGGTGAAGGTGCACGGCGCGAAGGCGATCCCGCCCCAGCCGCCGGCGCGCCCCCAGCCGCCGCCGCGCAACGCGACGCCCGAGCAGCTCAACGCGTTCAACGACGTCGTGCGGGTGTACGACGCCGCCGCGCGCGAGTGGCAGGAGTCGATGCGCCTCTGGCAGGAGAGCGCGCTCGCCGAGAACGTCGCCGACCTCGACGAGGTGCGCTGGCAGGCGCTCGAGCGGAACATCTACGACGTCTTCGGCTGCCGCGTTCACATCGAGAAGATCGCGAAGAAGCCGAAGCTCGTGCTCGAGACGATCGAGAAGGAAGTCGGCATGTCGCTGAGCGAGCAGCGCGAGCGCATGCTCGACCTCGTCGACGACATCGTCGGCAAGCTCGTCGAACGCACGTGTCCTCCCAACAAGCACGCGGAGGACTGGGACTTCGACGGGCTGCGCAAGTCGTACGAGGAGACGTTCGGGCTCAAGGCGGGCGTCGTCGAGAAGTTCCACGACGTCGAGGACCTCGCGGAGCGTCTCTACAAGGACGGCGAGGCCGTGCTCCTCAAGAAGGAGAAGGAGATCGGCCCCGAGAACCTGCTCGCGGCGTTCCGCAACTTCTACCTCCGCGAGATCGATCGTCAGTGGCTCGACCACCTGACGAACATGGACCAGCTGCGCGACGGCATCGGCCTGCGCGGCTACGGCCAGCGCGATCCGAAGAAGGAGTACAAGAAGGAGGGCTACGACCTCTTCGTCGGCATGACCGAGAGCATCAAGGCGCAGGTCGCGTACTCGATGTTCCGCATCCAGGTCATGCGGGAGGAGGACGTGCGCCGCCTCGAGGAGCAGCGCCGCCGCGAGGTCGAGGCCCAGCAGCGCCGCATCATGGAGCAGCACATCGCGGCCGCTGCGACGAACGCGGGCGCGGGCGCGCAGCCGGTCGCGAGCTCGAGCGGGATCGGCGCGGCGCGCGGTGGTGCGCGTGCGGCAGCGGCGGGTGTGCCCGCAGCGGCGGCGCGTGGCGGTCGCACCCACGTGCCGGCGCAGCAGGCGGCGGCGGCGGCCGCGGCGCCGAAGGTCGAGACGGTGCGTCGCGACAAGCCGAAGGTCGGCCGTAACGACCCCTGCTACTGCGGCAGCGGCAAGAAGTACAAGAACTGCCACATGCGCACCGACCAGCAGAGCGAAGGTGCGCTCGACGCCGTCGCCCCCGAGGCGAAGAGCGTCGACGAAGCGCAGGGCTGAGCTCAGCGGCTCGCGCCGACCACGAGGCGCGGCCAGGCGGCGAGCACGACGACGACGCAGGCGCGCCCTGCGTCGTCGGTCGCGATGCCCGCGCCGGCGTCGGTGAAACGGCGATCGACGAGCGCGCTCCGGTGCGAGGGGCTCCGGGTGAGCGCGAGGAACGCGCCCGCCACGTCGGCGCCGCGCGCGATCACCTCGCCGACGTGGCGCGCCTCGATCCCGCGCTCGCGCGCCCGAGCCCGCGGATCGCGCCCCCGCTCGAGCTCGTGGGCCGCGCGTCTCGCCTGGCACACCGCTTCGGCGTGTGCCTGCGCGACCGACGCGAGCACGCGATGCGGGCGCAGCGGAGACACCTGCGCCTGGGTGCGCAGTGCCTCGATTCGCGCGTCGAGCGGCTCGTCATCCCCCGACACTCGGCGCCGCGTGTCCTCCTCGCCGCCGATCCGGCGCTCGGCGACCGGACGCGGCCCGTCCGGCCCCCGCGCGACCAGCTGCACGCGCACCGGCCGCTGGAGATCCGAGGGCACGTCGGCGCGCCCCTCGAAGGGCTCCACCCGCTCGACGTTCCCGTGGGGATCTTCGACGAACACCATCGGATCCGCGAACCCTGGGCCGAGCTCGATGCGGAAGCGCTCGTTCCCCTCGTCGACCAGCCGACCCGCGCGCGGCGCCGCGATCACGAGCCAGCGCTCGTCGCGCCGCGCTTCGCCGCAGACCACCGGCGCGCGCAACCGCTCGCCGAGCCGTTCCAGCCAGGGCCCGACGCGACCCTCGTCGCCGTCGTGGATCGCGAGCGCATGCACCGTCGGCGCATCCGAGCCCGCGTCGCGCGCCGCTGCGAGCAGCTCTGCGCCGGTCGGATCGCCACCGTGCATCAGCACCGACGCCGCGGCTTCCGCGAGCACGTCGTCCTCGCAGCGCTGCGCGCTGGCGAGAGCAGGAGCCGCGAGCATCACGACGATCGAGCAGGCGAGGGCGGCGCGCATCCGTCGATGCTCGTCCGGTGTCGAGCCCCACGCCAGAAAAGCGCTCTAGCCGTCGCCCTTCGCGCGCCCGCTCTCGCGTCCGAGGCCTGGCGTGGTCGCCCAGACCTGCATCCAGCCGACCGCCGCGACCGCGGCGAAGAGCGGCGTGGTCGCCGCGCCCACCGCGCTCCACGCGGGGCCGGCGACGCTCGACACGATGCCGTCGAGCGCGCTCCACCCGAGCACCACCCACGGCCACACGCGGCACCCGCTGTCGCTCGAATCGTCGACGAACCCGAGCAGCGAGAGCGCGAGCACGACGAGCATCAGCGCGCGCACCGCCGGCCCGAGCCACGCCACGACGTCGCTGCTGCGCACGACCATCGCGTCGAGCCCACCGTCGAGGATCAGCCACGACGCGCTCACCGCGATGCCCACGCCCATCGCGACCCGCGCGAAGCGCGAGCCCCGGTTCTGCCAGCGCAGCAGCTGCGCGGCCGCGAGCAGCGTGGTGCCCATCGTCGCGAGCCCCTCGACGCCGTCGGGCCCGCTGCGCGCCATCGTCGCCACCACGAGCCCGACCGATGCGAGCACCGCGAACGCCCCGGCCCGCATCGCGAACCGGAGCGGCGCGATCGCCGCGAGCCCCATCGCCGCGCCCAGCCCCGCGAGCCCGAGGTGGATCGTCTCTCCGGCGCCGAGCGTCATCGCGGCCGTGACCACTCCGGCCCCGGCGACCAGCGCCAGCGCGCGCGATGTCCACGCCATCGGCTCGGCGGCCGGCCGCTCGCGCAGCAGCTCCGACGCGAGCCACTGCGGCGGCCCCACCGGCGCGCTCTGCGCCCGCATCCCCGAGCTCGACGCGCTCGCGCTCTGGACGGGCGTGGCATCCGCCGCCCGCGTGGGGAACGCCACCACCCGCGCCGCCGGCCGCGCCGGCTCGTCGCTCCGGTCCTGCTCTTCTTCCGCCGCCGTGGCGATCGCGAGCCCGCGAGCACGACCTCGCGCTGCCGCTTCCCCGCGCATCCGCCGCACCGGGCGCGACGCCTCGCGCGCGGCCGCCGCGGCCGGCTCGGGCTCGGGGCTCGCCTCCTGCTCGCGCGAGATCTTCCGGATCCGCCGGGTGTCGGGATCCCCGGTGCTGCGCAGCGGCGAGGGCGGCGGCTCGCTCTCGATCTCGCTCGTGCTCGCCCACGTCCCCGCGGGCACCGGCGGGGGCTCGTCCGACTCGGCGGCGTCGCGCGGCGGCGGCTCGGACTCCACCGGCACGCGCAGAGCCCCGCAGGAGGGACATCGCTCGTCCCCCACGCTCAACGAGGCGCGGCACTGCGTGCACGTCTCCATCGGGTCGCGGTGCCCTCTCTCGGGTCGCTCATGTTACCCGCTTCCGCGTCGCGCTCCCAGCGGTCCCGTTGATGCCCCTGAACGGTGACGTTCGCTGAGCCCACCGCCTCGCCGCGCTGCGCGTTACCATCGCGCCCGCATGCGAACGCTCCGCGACCTCCGCGCCCACGCCGACGCTCGCCTCCTCGCCGGCGATGCCCACGCCGCGCTCCACGCGTACTGCGCGCTGGTGCAGCTGCAGCCCGTCGATCTCGACGCCCGGCTTCGCGTCGCCGACAGCCTCCTGGCGCTCGGGGAGGTACAGCGCGCCGCCGTCGTCTACACCGCGCTCGCCCGCTACGCGACGCACGCCGGCTACCCGCTCCGTGCGCTGGTCGCGCTCAAGGTGCTCACCGCGCTCGAGCCGCAGCTCGAGGCGCTGCTCGCCCCGCTCGCGGAGCTCTACTCGGTCGACTCGCCCCGCCTCGGCCGCGGCGTGCGCCTCGCGCCCGGCGACCCCGACCAGCTGGTCCCCGAGACGCTCGACCTCGCGCGACAGATCCCGCTCGACCAGCTCGCGCCCCACGCCGAGCGCGTGGCCGCCGACACTGCAGGCGCCGCGTTCCCCGAGCGCCTGCCGCCGATTCCGCTCTTCAGCGAGCTCCGCGGCGATGCGTTCCGGGCGCTCCTCCCCGCGCTCAAGCTGCGCCGCGTCCGCCCCGGCGAGGTCGTCCTCGCGGAGGGCGAGCCCGGCCAGAGCTTCTTCGTCATCGCCCGCGGCGAGGTCCAGGTCACGAAGAAGCTCGCGCAGCACCCCGAAGCAGGCGGCGGCGACACCGTGCTCGCGACGCTCCACGAGGGCGCGATCTTCGGCGAGATGGCGCTCGTCTCGGCGGCGCCCCGCTCCGCGACCGTGCGCGCGTCCACCGACGCCGATCTCCTCGAGTTCGACCGCGACGCGCTCGCCGCGCTCTCCCGCGACGTCGCCACCCTCGCGGTCGCCCTCGACAAGTTCACGCGCGAGCGCCTGCTCCAGAACCTCCTCCAGACCTCGCCGCTGTTCCGTCCGCTCGACCGCAAGCAGCGCATGGACCTGGTGCGTCGCTTCACCGCGCACGACGTCGGGCCCGGTGTGCCGATCATCACCGAGGGCCAGCCCGGCCGCGGCCTCTTCGTGCTGCTCTCGGGCGAGGTCGACGTCTCGAAGATCGACGGCGACAGCAAGATCCTCCTCGCCACGCTCAAGCCCGGCGACGTGTTCGGCGAGATCTCGCTGCTCAACGACGAGCCCGCGACCGCGACCGTCACCGCTGCGCGCCAGAGCACCGTGCTCTTCCTCGGACGCGACATCTTCCAGCGCCTCGTCGCCGCGTTCCCCGAGATCCGCGAGTACATCAGCCAGCTCGGCGAGGAGCGCCAGCTCGACACGCGCCTCCTGCTCGAGACGAGCGAAGGGACCGAGGAGCTCGACCTCGAGGATCTCGTCCTGGTGTGACGCGCGTGGCGTCACGCCACGGGTAGGCCGTGCGCCCACTCGCCAATGCGTGAAACAGTATGAAGGTCCCAGTCGTCGTGTAGCGAGCGTCGCTCCGCGGCGCCCATACTGGAGATCATCATGCCGTCCACCCGCACGCTCCCTTGGGCCAAGGTGATCTTCGGGATCGCCGTCGTCGCGCTGGTGCTCGCGTCCGTGCTCGCGCGTTCCGGAATGCGGTGCCCCGCGGCCGCGGGGTGCCCGTCGCAGCGGGCCGCGCTCCCGAGCGCGCATCCCTTCGTCGCGGACCCCGCGACGGGCGCGCTGCTGGTGGACCTCGAGGACGATGCGTCGCTCGAGGATCGCGAGGCCGTCGCGCGCGAGCTCGCGAGCGCGATCGCGCCGTTCGCATGGGGCCAGGGCCTCGGCGAGATGCTGAGCGACGACGCGGAGCTCTTCCGGGTGCGCGCGCCCGAGAGCGAGGTGAGCGACGTGCTCGCGCGCCTCGGCCGCAACGAGCTCGTCGAGGGCGTCGAGGTGGAGCGCACGTGGTCGCTCCCCGAGACCGAGCTGGGCTTCATCCCCAGCAACCAGGCGCCGCCCGCGGCGACCGACGGCGAGCGCCGCTTCACGCCCGACGACCCCTATTACCGCTTCCAGTGGCACCTCGATCAGATCGGGATGCCCGAGGCGTGGACGCGTGCGCGCGGCGCGGGCGTCGTGGTCGCGGTGATCGACACCGGTGTCGCGTACCGCGATGGCGATCGCTTCCTCCGCGCGCCCGATCTCGCGCGCACCCGCTTCGTCGAGGGCTGGGACTTCGTCGACGACGACGCGCAGCCCGACGACGAGCACGGCCACGGCACGCACGTCGCGGGCACGATCGCGCAGAGCACGCACAACGCGCTCGGCGTCGCGGGCGTCGCGCCCGAGGCGGCGATCATGCCGCTCCGCGTGCTCGACCGGAACGGCGCGGGCGGGTGGGGCGCGATCGCGGCGTCGATCCGCTGGGCCGCCGATCACGGCGCGAACGTGATCAACATGTCGCTCGGCGGCGGCATGCGCTCGCGCACCGTCGAGCGCGCGATCGAGTACGCGCACGAGAAGGGTGTCGTGGTCGTCGCGGCGGCGGGCAACGCGTCGCGCAGCACCGTCGAGTACCCGGCGCGCCACGACCACGTGATCGCGGTCGGCGCGGTGCGCTTCGATCGCACGCTCTCGTTCTACTCGTCGTACGGCCGCGGCCTCGACGTGGTCGCGCCCGGCGGCGACACCCGCGTCGATCAGAACGGCGACGGCATGCCCGACGGTGTGCTGCAGAACACGCTCGTCGGCCGCGATCCGCGCCGCTTCGACTACGTCGCGTACCAGGGGACGTCGATGGCGGCGCCGCACGTCGCGGGTGTCGCGGCGCTCATCGTCGGCGCCGGCGTGACCGATCCCGACGCGGTCGAGCGCGTGCTGACCTCGACCGCGACGGACCTCGGTGATCGCACCCGCTACGCGGCCGGCCTCGTCCAGGCGAACGCGGCGCTCGCGCGCGCGTCGCAGGAGACCGGCGCAGCGCGGGGTGCGCTCGCGGCCCTGCTCGGTCTCGGCGTGCTCGTCGGGCTCCGCCGGCGCGGCAAGCTCGGTGTCGGCATCGCCGGCGCCACGATGCTCGCGGTCGTCCTCGCGGGCGGCCTGGGCGCGCTGCCGTGGCACCTCGTGCCCGGCCTCGGTGGGCTCGAGTCGCTGCTCGCCGGTGGCGGCCCCGGCACCGCGGCGCACCTCGGCGGTCGCTGGACCGCGCTGCTCGCGATGAGCGCGCTGGTGCCGCTCGCGGCGGTCGCGCTGATGCTGCACTTCCGCAAGATGCAGCCGCTGCTCGTCGGTCTGTGCCTCGGCACCGCCGCGTTCCTGCTCGTCGAGGCGCTCGCTCCGACGACTGCGATCGCGCTGCTCCCCGGCTGGCTCGCGGGCCCCTGGCTCGTGCTCAACGCCGGTGTCGCGCTCTGGCTCGGTCGTCAGGTCGCGCGCCAGTCTCGCTGACATTGGTGTCAAGCCCGGCCACGCCCTGTGCGAGGCCGGGCCGACCGCGACAGGGATGTCATGCATCGAGCCCCGGTGACCATTCGGCGTCACCGGGGCTCGCGCATTTCGTCGAGGAAAACACGTGGTGTCGAGCGCGCCGTGAAAACGTCCGCGCGCTGGCAGGCTCTCTGCTAGCACGCCTCGGACGACGACGGGAGCGAGCCCGAAGACTCGCTCCCGCCCTTCTGCTTCACGTTCCGCCGCGCTTCGTTCCTTCGACTCGACTGCCGTTCCTTCGATTCGTTCCGGCTCTCGACTGCTCGCGGCTTCCAGCTTCGTCCGACTCGCGGTTCCTCGGCTGTTCCGCGCGAGACGGCTCCTTCGATCGATCTCGCTGGCGTTCGGGTTCGCGGTTCGAGCCTCTCGCGCCGAGCTCCTCGACGTCTGCTTCACGTTCCGTTCGCGACCGCTGCTCTGGCCGGCGGGGTCGCGCCCGGTGGCTCGCTTCGCTTCGCCTTTCCTTCTACTGCGTTCGCTCTTCGCTTGCGGCTCTTCTTGCTTCGGAACCGTCTTGATTTGCTTCGCGTCGATGTCCGACGCGCCTTTTTCCTTCGCTGATTTCGCTCTTCTTCTTCGCTCGCGTCTCTTCTTCCGAGCGCGGGGCCGTGGCAGCGGCTCCGCGCTCTTTCTCTTCGTGCTCTCCGCGCTTCGAGCGCACGCGCGGATTGCGTTGTCCCTGAGATTGTATGCTTCTGCTGCTCCGGTGCCAAGACCGTGTCGAGGGCTGCAACGTGGCCTCGGGATCGCGCATTCCCCCCGTGCTCGGGTATGCTCCGCGCGCGATGCGACGCTCTCTCGCCGTGATCCTGGCGCTCGCGCTCGGCGCGTGTGCCGCGACCTCATCCGAGATGCGGCGCGCCGAGGAGGCGTACGACCAGGCTCGCTTCGACGCCGCGCGCACCTGGCTCGTCGACCTCGAGGACGTCGCGCCTTCGATGGACGAGCCGATGCGCGCTCGGTACTTCTACCTCCGCGGCATGGCCGAGTACCGGCTCGGGCACCGGCTCGAAGCGCTTCACTACCTCGAGGTCGCGCAGGAAGTCGCGGGCGAGAACGGACGCGGGTTGCGCGAGGAGCAGCGCGAGCTGCTCGCCCGCACGCGCGCCGAGCTCGAGCCCGTCGACCCGCTGAGCCATCGCCCCCCGCCCGTCGCCGCGGACTGACGAGCGAAAAACGAAAGGGCCCGCGGCATCTGCAGGATGCGGCGGGCCCGGTTCTCCTCGCGAACGCGTCTGTCTCGTCGGCTCCGAGCCCTTCGTCCTCGGGGCCCGGGTGCGTCAGTCAGTCAGCTCGACGGGACCCGTAGGTTCTCCATCGCATCCTTGGTCGCGAGCTTCTGCTTCTTGAGCTTCGCCAGGTCGAGCTGCTCGGTGTTGGTGAGGAACATCCGAGCCTCGTACTCAGCGACGCGCTCCTTGAGCTTCTTATGACGCCTCTCGAGGCGGTCCAGCTCCTTGAGGGGATCGACCTGACGCGACTGCGACCTCGCCATGGGACCTCCATGTAACGGTGATCACGAACCTCTAAGGAAGAGCTTCGAGCACACGAGCGAGCAGCGGAACCCGGCTGGCAGCGACAGTAGGACCGGCGCACAAAGAACAGGCGAACCGATCGCACATCCTACTGGCCGTCACGCGCCGGATCAACAAGCCCCTCCGACGTTTCTCGCGCATCTTCACGGAAACAATCGCGTCATCGTGTCGACACGCCCCGGGCCCAAGTTCCTCGTCTCGTTCGCGCTCGCGGCGCTGCTCGCGACCGCGGGAATCGCCCGCGGGCAGTCCGGCGATGCCGACGAGGCGACCGTGGTGCTCGCAGAGGTGCGGGCTCGCTACGGCGCGCTGCGTGGGCTGCGCGCGCGCTTCGAGCAGCGCTTCCATCATCGATTCCACGAGCGCGACGATCGCTGGCGTGGGCGCATCGCGCTGCAGCGTCCCGGTCGACTGCGCATCGACTACGACGTGCCGCGAGGGCGCGTGCTCGCGAGCGATGGGACGCGGATCGTCTCGTACGAGCCCGAGCCCGCGCCGGGGCAGTACTACGAGCAAGCGGCGTCCGAGGACGCGATGCCGATCGCGCTGGGGCTGCTGATGGGCGTCGACCTGCCCGAGGACGCGGTGCAGGCGCGGCTCGTCGATGCGCGCCAGACGGGCTTCGTCGGCAGCGTGATCGAGCTGCGGCCGAGCGCGCCGGTCGCGCACTACGAGCGCGTGTGGCTCTACGTCGATCGCGCCGAGGGGCGGCGCGGGCGCGTGCATCGCGTGATGATCATCGACCACGCGGGGAACACGAACCGCTTCGATCTGATCGCTCAGGTCGAGAATCCGCCGCTCGCGGAGTCGACGTTCGTGTTCCGTCCGCCCGCGTCGGCGCGCCGCATCGAGCCCTGACGAAAAATCGGCTCGCCCGCTCAGGGCCCTGCCGTCCGCGTGCTCCGCACGCTCCCGTGCGCCGGCGAGCACTCCCCGCTGGACTGAGCCAAGAGCGCTTCGAAGCGCGGCGCGAGCGCGGACCAGGTGCGCGACGAGGCGGAGCGCGATGCGTGATCGGAGAGGCGCGCGCGGAGCGCGGGATCGTCTCGCAGACGTGCGATCGCAGCGCGCAGCGCCCAGACGTCGTCGGGCGGAACGAGCAGGCCGTCGTGCTCGTGGGTGACGAGCTCGCGTGCACCTCCGACGTCGCTCGCGATCACCGGCAGCGCGGCGTTCATCGCCTCGATCAGCGCGGTGGGCGCGCCCTCGGTGCGTCCGCTCGGGAGCACGATCGAAGGCGCGACGAGCGCATCGGCGGCCGCGAGCCAGCGCGCCTTCTCGTCGCCGGTGATGATGCCGAGGAAGCGCACGTTCGCGTCGAGGGCTCGCGCGGTCTGCTCGAGGCGCGCGCGCTCGGGCCCCTCGCCGCCGATCACGAGCTCGACGTCGGGCATCGTCGCGATCGCACGGATGGCGCGATCGAGGCCCTTCACCGGTACGAGGCGCGCGAGCACGAGCAGCGTGAAGCGCTCGCGTCGCGACATCGCGAGTGTCGGAGCGGGATCGACGCCCATCGCGATCACGTGCGATCGATCGTGTGCATCGGGCGCGAGCGCGAGGAATCGATCGCGCAATCGCTCGCTCACGAACACCAGCGCGTCGCTGCGATCGGCGATCGCGCGAGCGAGGGCGCGCGGTGCGCGAGAGAGAACGTGCACGTCGGCCGAGTGGAAGAACGCGACGTGCCGCGCCGCGCCGCGCATCGCGCCCGCGACCAGCCCGCAGGGCACGCCCCAGTGGCTCGCGATCGCGTCCCATCGCCTCGACGACATCGCCGCGGCGAGCGCGATCGGGAACGATGCCGCGCCGATCCACGCGAGCGGATCGCGCGCGAGGTTGTCGGGCGCGCCGGCGCGATGGAACGTGCGCTGGAGCGTGCGAGGTCGTGCGTAGTCGATCCATCGCACGCGTACGCCGGGTGCGGGATCGGTCCACGGATCGCCACGATCGGGCGCGGGCGCGATCACTTCGATCTCGTGCCCGCGTGCCGCGAGCGCGCGCGCCATGCCGAGCACGAAGAGCCCCGAGACGTCGCGCTCCGACGTCGGGAAGCTCGTCGCGGGCATCGCGACGATCACGAGAGGTGCCGCGTGATCGCGGTGCGCGCGAGGAGCAGCGGGATCACGATGAGCCCGTGATGGATGCCGATGCCGCTCTCCTCGTCGGCGTAGATCGGGCGCACCGTGACCTCGCCGACGCGCAGCCCTGCGGCCGCGGCGCGTCCCAGCAGATCGTTCGGATAGCCGTAGCCCGGCCACATGCGCTCGAGCTCGATGCGGCGCGCCGCGGTCCGCGAGATCGCGGCGTAGCCGCACTGCGAGTCGCGCACCGGGATCCCCGTGGCGAGGTGCGTGAGCCGCGAGAGCACGTGGTTCGCGATCCAGCGATGCGGCGGCATCGTTCGGCGCACGCTCGGGTGCGAGAGCCGATCACCTTTGCAGTAGTCGACCTCGCCGCGCGCGACCGGCGCGACGACGCGCTCGAGATCCGAAGGATCCATCTGCGCGTCGCCCGCCATCACTGCAGCGACGTCGGCGCCGCGATCGAACGCGATGCGCGTGCCCGTCGCGATCGCAGCGCCCACACCGCGGTTGCGCGCGTGACGGACGACCTCGACGCGTGCATCGCCGGTGCGCGCTGCTTCGCGCGCGGTGGCATCCGTCGACGCGTCGTCCACGACGACGACGCGATCGACGAACGACGGGATCCCGGAGAGCGCTCGCGCGATGAGGCGCGCCTCGTTGTACGCCGGGACGACGACTGCGACGTTTGCGCTCTCCAGCACGACTACGGCGCGCGAATTACTCGACGGTCACCGTCTTCGCCAGGTTGCGCGGCTGGTCGACGTCGGTGCCCTTGAAGTCGGCGACGTAGTACGAGTAGAGCTGCATCGGCAGCACGGTGAGGAACGGCGTGATCGCCTCGGGCACGTCGGGCACCTCGATCACGTCCTGCGAGAGCGAGTGCGCGGACTCGTCGCCCTCGGTCGCGACCGCGATGACCTGACCCTCGCGCGCCTTCGCCTCCTGCAGGTTGCCGTGGGTGCGCTCGTACCAGCGATCCTTCGGCATCAGCACGAACACCGGGACCGCGCTGTCGATCAGCGCGATCGGGCCGTGCTTCATCTCGCCCGCCGCGTAGCCCTCGGCGTGCACGTACGAGATCTCCTTCAGCTTGAGCGCGGCCTCGAGCGCGATCGGGTAGTTGAGGCCGCGGCCGAGGAAGAGCACGTCGCGCGCGTCGCGATAGCGCTTCGCGAGGTTGCACACGAGCTGGCGCGTGCCCTGGATGACGTCGCGCATCAGCAGCGGCAGGCGCGCCATCGCCTCGACCAGATCGCGCGCCTTCGCCTCGTCGAGCGTGCCGCGGCGCTTGCCGAGCCAGATCGAGAGCATCATCAGGTTCGCGAGCTGCGTCGAGAAGCACTTCGTCGACGCGACGCCGATCTCCGGGCCCGCGTGCGTGTAGAACGCCGCGTCGGCCATGCGCGGGATCGCGCTGCCGATCACGTTCGCGATCGCGAGGATCTTCGCGCCGCGCTCCTTCGCCTCGCGCGCCGCGATCAGCGTGTCGATCGTCTCGCCGCTCTGGCTCACCGCGACGACGAGATCGCCCTCGCCGATCATCGGCTCGCGACCGCGGAACTCGCTCGCGAGCTCGACCGAGGTCGGGATGCGCGCGATCGACTCGAGGTAATAGCGGCCCGTCATCGCCGCGTGGTGGCTCGTGCCGCACGCGAGCAGGAACACGCGCTTGATGCTGCGCGCGTCGTCGTCGCTCAGGCCGATCTCGTGGCCGTGCACGTCGCCGTGCTCGCGATCCAGGCGGCCGCGCAGCGTGTCCTCGATGGCGCGCGGCTGCTCGTGGATCTCCTTGAGCATGAAGTGCTTGAAGCCGGCCTTCTCGGCCATCACGGGCGACCAGTCGATCACCTTGATGGCGCGCTCGACGACGGTGCCGTCGAGGCGCGTGATCCGGACCGAGCCTTTCTCGAGCACGGCCATGTCGCCGTCCTCGAGGAAGATCATCTTGCGCGTGTACGGCAGCAGCGCGGGGATGTCGCTGCCCGCGTAGCTCGCGTCGTCCGCGATGCCGATCACGAGCGGCGAGCTCGCCTTCGCGACGACGATTCGCCCCGGCTCGTCCTTGCTCAGCACCGCGAGCGCGTACGCGCCGTGGATCTCGCGCAACGCGCTGCGCACCGCGTCCTCGAGGCCCTTGCCGTTCTCGCGCAGCTTCTCGTGCACGAGGTGCGCGGCGATCTCGGTGTCGGTGTCGCTGACGATCTTCGCGCCACGCTCGACCAGGCGGGTGCGCAGCGAAAGGTGGTTCTCGATGATGCCGTTGTGCACCAGCGCGATCGGGCCCGACTGGTGGGGGTGCGCGTTCACCTCGGTGGGGCGTCCGTGCGTCGCCCAGCGCGTGTGGCCGATGCCCGTCGTGCCCGCGAGCGGCTTCTCCTCGAGCGCTTTCTCGAGGTTGCGCAGCTTGCCCACCGCGCGCGCGATCTTGATCTCGCCGTTGCTGTGGATCGCGACGCCGGCCGAGTCGTAGCCGCGGTACTCGAGACGGCGCAGGCCGTCGAGGAGAATGGGAGCCGTGTCGTCGTCACCGACGTAACCCACGATGCCGCACATGAACGTCGTTCCTCCGTTGGCCGTCCTGTGCTGCGGGACGGCGAGAGAACAGATAGGCCCCCACGAGACGAACGAGCCGGGGCATGCGATTCCGCACCCCCGGCCCGTGTAGCACGCGCGAAGCGAACGCGCCGATCGCGGCGGATTCGTGCGCTGTCCGCGTTATTCGGCGGGCGTCGCGCCCTCCGCGGGGAACGACGAGATCTCGCGCCCGTCGGGATCGACGACGCGCACCGGGCCCCACCGGCGCATGGGCTGCGCGATGACTTCCGCGTCACCGACGATCACGACGAGCGCCTGATCGGGTCGGATGTGGGCGCGCGCCGCCTCGAGCGCCTGGTCCGGCGTGACGTTGCGGATGTCCGAGCGGTACGTGTCGAAGTAGTCGTCGGCCAGCCCGTAGAGGCGAAGGTCCGAGACCATGCCCGCGATGCGACCCGCAGTGTCGATCTGCAGCGGGAACGAGTCCGACAGATAGCGCTGTGCGTTGTTCACTTCTTCCTGCGGCGGCGCCTCGGTGACGATGCGCTGCAGGTGCTCCATGAACGCGTCCATCGCGGCCGGCGTGCGATCGACGTCGGGATGCTCGGGGTCGCGTCCCACCGAGCCACGCGCGCGGAACGGTCCCGGGATCGGCAGCTCGTCGACGCTCGAGTAGGCGCCGTACGTGAGGCTGCGCCGCTCGCGCAGATCGCTGAAGAGGCGCGACGCGGCCGAGCCTCCGAGCACCTGGTTCGCGACCTCGAGCGGCACCCAGTCCGGATGCGAGCGCGCGATCGCGAGGTTGCCCACCGCGATCACCGACTGCGCCGAGCCCGGGCGATGCACGATCAGCACTTCGCGCTGCGTGCGCTGCGGCACGTCGGGCAGCTGCGCCTGCGCGACCTCGCGACGACGCCACCGACCGAACGCGCGCTGCGCCGCGGCCTGCACCTGCTCCGGCGTCACGTCGCCGGCGACCACGAGGAACGCGTTGTTCGGCACGAAGTGATCGCGATGCCAGTTCGCGAGATCGGTGCGCCGCGCGCGCTCGAGCGTCTGCGGCGTGAGATCGACGTTCGCGTACGGATGCGAGCCGTACGCCGCCTGATAGAAGGCGCGCCGCGCGAGCGTCGCCGCGTCCGCGTACTCGACGCGCAGGCGATCGGCCTCGCGCGCCTTGAGGCGACGCAGCTCCTGCTCGTCGAAGCGCGGGTTCTGCGCGATGTCCGCGAGCAGATCCATCACGGTGTCGAGGTGCTCCGAGAGCGCGCGGACCTGCAGCACCACCTGGGCCTGATCGTCGCCCACGAAGAGATCGGCGCCGAGGTACTCGATCTGCTCGGCGAGCTGCGCGCTCGTGCGCCGGCGCGTGCCTTCCTTGAGCATCTTCGCGACGAGGCGCGAGAGGCCCGGCAGCTGCTCGGGCGACGACGCGAGACCGCTGCGCACCACGAGCCGCACGTAGACGAGCGGCAGCGCGTTGGTGCGCACGGTGTTCACCTCGAGGCCGTTCGCGAGCGTGGTGCGCGCGATCGGCGGGAGGTGCACGTCACGCGCGGGGCCCGACGGAGGCGGCGGAACGCGCGGCGTCTCGGCCTGCGCCTGCTCGGCGCCTTCGCCACCGGCGCCCGGCTCGGGCGTCGTGGTCTGCGCGCTCGGTCCGCACGCGACGAGCGAGAGCGCGATGGCGAGCGACGTCAGCTTCCTCATCGCGCACCTCCTTCCGCGCTCTCTTCGGCCTGCGGCGCAGGCACCACGTCGAGCACGGTGCGGTTCGTCTCCGCGAAGTAGCGACCCGCGACGCGCTTGATGTCGTCGCTCGTCACCGCGAGATAGCGATCGAGCTCGGCGCGGATGAGCTCCGCGTCGCCCCAGTACATCTCGAACTCCGCGAGGTTCTTCGCGCGATCGAGGTTGCTCTGGAGGCCGAACACGAACGACGCGCGCACGCGATTGCGCAGCTTCTCGAGCTCGCGCTCGGGAATGCCCTCGCGCGCGATGCGCTCGATCGCCGAGTAGATGAACGGCCGCACCTCGGCGCCGGTGTGTCCTTCCGCGACGAGCGCGAAGATCGACAGCAGATCGGGCCCGCGGCGATCGTCGGTCGCGACGTAGATCTCCGAGACCAGCTCGCGCTGCTTCACGAGCTCCTGGTAGAGGCGCGACGACTCGCCATCGCCGAGCGCGAGCGCGAGCATCTCGAGCGGATAGTGATCGGCCTCGCGCGACTGCGGGATGTGGAACGCGACGTGGAACGCGGGAAGGTCCGCGAGCATGTCCTGCATCGTGTCGGTGCGCTCCGCGGTCTGCGGCGCGATGTCGCCGGGCGCGTAGGGCGGCACCTCGCGCGACGGGATGTTCCCGAAGTAGCGCCGCACGAGCTCCATCGCCTGATCGGGATCGAAGTCGCCGGCGATCGAGAGCACCGCGTTGTTCGGCGCGTAGTGCGTCTGCCAGAACTCCTGCACCGCCGAGAGCGGCGCGTCGACGAGGTCCTGCGTGTCGCCGATCGTCGAGTGCGCGTAGGGCCAGTAGTCGCCGTACGCGAGCTCGTTGATGCGCAGGAACGAGAGCGCGTAGGGCCGGTTCTCGTAGCTCTGCTGGCGCTCCTGGATGACGACCTGCGTCTGGTTGTCGAAGTTGAACTCGTTGACCGCGAGCGAGCGCATGCGATCCGACTCGAGGAAGAGCCCGAGCTCGAGCTCGTTCGCGGGCAGCGTCTCGAAGTAGTTCGTGCGGTCCTCGCTCGTCGTGCCGTTGAGCGATCCACCGCGGTTCATGATCAACGAGAAGTGCTCGCCGCGTGCCACGTTCGCCGAGCCCTGGAACATCATGTGCTCGAACAGGTGCGCGAACCCCGAGCGCCCTCGGACCTCGTTGCGCGAGCCCACGTCGTAGTAGACCGCGATCGCGACGGTGGGCACCGTCGGGTCGGGGTTCAGCACCACGCGCAGCCCGTTGTCGAGTCGCTCGCGGCGGATCGCGAGGCGCGACAGCGGAGAGCTCGCCGCCGCAGCCGGCGCGGCGTCGGCCTGCGCGCTCGTCGGGCGATCCTGCGCATCGACCTGGGTCAGATGCGACGCCGTTCCCACCAGCGCGGCCGTCGCGCCGAGGAACGCGACCGCCATCGCGGCGCGCTTCGGTCGTTCGGTCATCAAGGCTCCTCCTCTTCGCGGCCTACCTAACACCCGCGCGCACGATTTGCCCACGAGGCTTGACCCAACCGCTCGGACGCTGGAGTCTTCCCGGTCCCTCAAATGACCGCAGCCGTCCTCTCGATCGGGACCGAGCTCACCCGCGGCGAGCTGGTGAACACCAACGCGAGCTGGCTCGCGGAACGCCTCACGCTGCTGGGCTTCGAAGTGCAGGAGCTGCGCGTCGTCGACGACGACGTCCCGCGCATCGTCGAGGTGCTGAAGGCGCTCGCGTCGAAGCATCGCGTGATCATCTCGACCGGAGGCCTCGGGCCGACCACCGACGATCTCACGACGATCGCCGCGGCCCAGGCGCTCGGAGTCGGGCTCGAGCGACACGATCCCTCGCTCGACGCGATCCGTCGGCGCTTCGCGAAGCTCGGTCGCGAGATGTCGAAGACGAACGAGAAGCAGGCGGACTTCCCGATCGGCGCGACGGTCCTGCCCAACTCGGTGGGCACCGCGCCGGGCTTCGCGATCGAGCTCGACGGCGCGCGCATCTTCTTCCTGCCGGGCGTTCCCGTCGAGATGCGACGCATCGTCGAGGATCACGTCGAGCCCGCGATCGCGTCGCTCGCCGAGCGCACGACGCATCAGATCCGACTGCGCACGTTCGGGCTGCCCGAGTCGGTCGTCGGCGAGAAGCTCGCGGGCATCGAGGACAACGAGCCCGCGGTGACGCTCGGCTATCGCGCGTCGTTCCCCGAGATCGAGGTGAAGGTGCTCGCGCGTGCGGGCAATCACGCCGAGGCCGAGGGCATCGCGCGCCGCGTCGCGCAGACGGTGCGCGATCGGCTCGGCGACGCGGTGTTCGGCGAGACCGACGACACGTTCGCGGGCTACGTCGGACAGACGCTGCGCGATCGCGGGCTCACGCTGGCGATCGCGGAGTCGTGCACCGGCGGGATGATCGGCGCGATGGTCACGAGCGTGCCCGGCAGCTCCGAGTACCTGCTGCTCGATGCGGTCACGTACTCGAACGCGGCGAAGCACGATCTGCTCGGCGTCGACATGGAGCTGATGCGGCACCACGGCGCGGTGAGCGGGGAGGTCGCGGGCGCGATGGCCGAAGGCGCGCTCGCGCGCGCCGACGCGCACCTCGGCGTGGCGGTCACGGGGATCGCCGGCCCGGGCGGCGGCACCGACGCGAAGCCGGTCGGCACGGTGTGGTTCGCGCTCGCGCAGCGTGGCGGTCCCACGATCACGCGCACGATGAACCTGCCCGGCGATCGCGAGCGCATCCGGACGCTCGCGTCGTACGTCGCGCTGAAGCTGGTCGCCGACGCGGCGATCTCGCGCGGCCGCAGCTGAGCCGCGTCAGTCGTCGCCCATCCGCGACGTCAGGCGTTCCGTTCGGGGCCGGAGTGGTTCGGCCTCTGGACAATCCATACTGAACAAGATATCAGCATGGGCGCGCGGCCCCGCCCGAATGGCGGGTCGCGCGCACCGGGCACTGCATGGCCAGCGGCATCGCAGAGGATGCCGCGAAGGGAAGGCACGACGAGATGGCGACCGACTCGAACAAGGAGAACAAGGAGAAGGCGCTGAGCCTCGCGCTCGGCACCATCGAGAAGACGTTCGGCAAGGGCGCGATCATGCGCCTCGGAGATGCCGAGCAAACCAAGGACATCGCGATCATCCCGTCGGGCTCGGTGGCCCTGGACATCGCGCTGGGCGTCGGTGGTTATCCGCGCGGGCGCATCATCGAGATCTTCGGCCCGGAGTCGAGCGGCAAGACGACGCTGACGCTCCACGCGATCGCCGAGGTGCAGAAGCAGGGCGGCGTCGCCGCGTTCATCGACGCCGAGCACGCGCTCGACGTCTCGTACGCGAAGAAGCTCGGCGTGAACACCGAGGAGCTGCTGGTCTCGCAGCCCGATCACGGTGAGCAGGCGCTCGAGATCGCCGACACGCTGGTGCGCAGCGGCGCGGTCGATCTGATCGTCGTCGACTCGGTCGCCGCGCTCGTGCCCAAGGCCGAGATCGAGGGCGAGATGGGCGACCAGCACGTCGGTCTGCACGCGCGCCTGATGAGCCAGGCGCTCCGCAAGCTGACCGCGACGGTGCACAAGTCGAACTGCACGCTGTTCTTCATCAACCAGATCCGCATGAAGATCGGCGTGATGTTCGGCTCGCCCGAGACCACGACGGGCGGCAACGCGCTCAAGTTCTATGCGTCGCAGCGCCTCGACATCCGTCGCGTCGGCACGATCAAGACGGGCGATCAGGCGGTCGGCAACCGCGTCCGCGTGAAGGTCGTGAAGAACAAGCTCGCGCCGCCGTTCGTCGAGTGCGAGTTCGACGTGCTCTTCGGCAAGGGGATGAGCCGCTCGGGTGACGTGCTCGATCTCGGTGCCGAGATGGGGATCATCGAGAAGTCGGGCGCGTGGTACAGCTGCCAGGGCGAGCGCATCGGGCAGGGACGCGACAACGCGCGCCTCTACCTGGAGCAGCACCCGGAGACGATGGCGTGGGTCGAGAACCAGATCCTCGAGAAGCACGGGCTCAGCCGTGGCGGCGCAGCTGCAGCGCCGAGCGAGCCCTCCGAGGAGAAGCCGAACGGCGGGTCGGATCGTCGTTCGCGCGCGCGCAACTGAGCGTGGTGATCGCCGCGCTCGCGATGTCGATCGCGAGCGCGTGCGGCGCGTCTTCGTCGACGGGCCGCGCGGTCCCTGCGCCGGAGCGCGCTCGTTGGGACGGTGCGCTCGTGGACCTCGCTCCGCGCGACGCGTCGGTCGTCGTGATCGCGCGGCCCGAGGAGATGCTCCGCGAGCGCGCTGCGCGCGACGTGCTCGACGCGATCGCGCCCGACGAGCACCTCGAGCGATATCGCCAGCACACCGGGATCGATCCTCGGCGCATCGAGGAGTTGGTCTGGGCGGAGAGCAACGAGGGCTCGCTGTTGCTCGTGCGAGGACCATTCTCCGCGCCGCTCGCAGTGGCGGAGATGGGCCACCGCATGCTGCCGATCGAGTCGAGCACCGACGAGCCGTTCGTGCGCCGCGTCGGTCACTACCAGGGCGCGCGGCGCGACCTCGTCGCGCTCGCGGATCACGTGCTCGCGGTGATCAGCGGATCACCGGAGCTCGCCGACGACATCCTCGGTCGCGCCCGACGTGGCGAAGCGGGAGGGGCGCTCGCGGACGAGCCGGTCGCATCGCTCGTGATGGCGCACCGGGGCGCACCGTTGGTCGTCGTCGCGCCGCGACCTCTGGCGCTCCCGCCGGGATCGGGGGTGGCGCTGCTGCTTGCGCGCGAGCGGGCGATGCTCGTCACCGGTACGCCCCGGGGCGATGCGGACATCGGGGTCGTCGCCGAGCTGCGCGGGGAGTTCCCGCCGGGCGCCGATCAGAATTTCCGGGCTCTCTTCGAATCGGTCGCGTCGAGTGATCTCGGCGTTGCGATCGGAATGAGCGCGGCGCTCGAGACGTTCACGGTCGACGCGGACGCCGAGCACGTCGTGCTCCGCGCGACGATCCCCGCTCCGACCCTGGCGGCGGGGCTCCGAGTGCTGTTCGAGGCCGAGATCGCCGAGCTCGTCGACGGGACGCCGGAGCACGCCGGCACCCCGACGGGTGCTCGGACGAGTCCATAAGTGCGCGAAATCGCAGGATGTTTTGCGAAACTAGCCGATTGACCGGAGAGCCGGATTCTGCTATCCATGGCGCCTCTCGCGGTCTGCCCTCACGTACCGTGAGGCTCTCCGCGGGGTCGCACCCGGGAATGCCCGACCTGCGCCTACGCCCACCGGCTGACGCGCAGGCGCCCGGTCGAAGGGGCGCACGGCCGCCCTCGGTCGTGGTTCGGGATGGGTGCCGAGGAGGTCATCGAATGGATTTCAAGGTCGGCGAGAAGGCGGTCCATCCCTATCACGGCGTCGGTGAGGTGACGGCTGTCGAGACCAAGGAGATCGCCGGTCACAAGAAGACCTTCTACATCCTCCGGATCGTCGAGAGCGGCATGAAGGTGATGGTCCCGACCGACGCCGCGCAGCGCATCGGTCTCCGCGCCGTGATCTCGAAGAAGGAGGCGGACAAGGTCCTCGCCGTCCTCAAGGACACGAAGTTCGCCGTCACCGCGCAGCCGTGGAACCGCCGCCAGCGCGAGTACGTCGAGATGCTGAAGAGCGGATCGCCGGTCGAGGTGGCGAAGGTGCTGCGCGACCTGACGCGCCTGAAGTCGGACAAGGATCTCTCGTTCGGCGAGCGCCGCCTGCTCGATCAGGCGCGCAGCCTCCTCGTGACCGAGCTCGCGCTCGCGCGGCGCTGCAAGGAAGATCGCGTCGAGGCGGAGATCCAGGGGATCCTGGCGAGCTGATCGTCGAGCGCTCCGAAACGCAGAACGCCCACGGACCATGCGGTCCGTGGGCGTTTCTCTTTCTCGCGGCGCGATCAGCCGAGGTTCAGCGTCACGCCGAACGAGATGTACGGATTGCCGACGCGCAGCGTGAGCGAGACGACGTCGCCGAGGTGCAGGCTCCCGCCCACTGCCGCGATGACCCACGCGCCGACGTGATCGCCGTAGTCGACGTAGCCGCGATAGAAGAGCGAAGGCGGCAGGTACACCTGGAAGCCCAGCTCCGCGAACGCGCTCCACGTGTCGGAGAAGTAGAACTCCCAGTGCAGCGCGACCGGGAAGCCCATCGCGAAGCGGTACTCGTGGCCCGCGCAGGGATCTCCCGGATCGTTGCGGTAACAGCCCCAGTCGTCGACGAAATAGAAGTCGCCGCCGAAGTTGATGTAGACGGCGTTGTCGATCGACGGAACGAAGCCGTTGTGCAGGATGGGGATGCCGAAGCGCGCACCGCCTGCGAAGCCGAAGCCGTACCACGCGAGGCCGCCGTGGAACTCGAGCTGGAACGGGCGCGTGCCCGTGAACGGTTGGTCGATGCGATGATCGGCGCGGGCTGCGGGCGCCGCTGACGCCAGCGTCGCCACGCCGAGCGCGAGCGCGACGAGCCACGCGTTCCTGCGAGATGTCATGCGTCGTCTCCTCCTTCGGCCCGGAGACTAGGCCGACGGCCCATGCATGGCCAAATGCCGACCGACCTTCATCGGGGACCTCGCGCCCTTGCGCCGACACGTGCGCGCGCTACGTGCGGCCCATGGATGCAAGCGCGCTCGCGTACGACGCGAAGGGGCTCGTCACCGTCGTCGTGCAGGATCGACTCACCGGCGAAGTGAGGATGCTCGCGCACGCGAACGAGGACGCCATCCGCGCGACGATGGCGAGCGGCGAAGGGCACTTCTGGTCGCGCTCGCGCAGCGCGTTGTGGAAGAAGGGCGAGACGAGCGGGCACGTGCTGCGCGTGCACGAGGTCTGGGCCGACTGCGATCGCGATGCGGTCGTGTACCTCGTCGATCCCGAAGGGCCGAGCTGCCACACCGGCGCGCAGAGCTGCTTCTTCGATCGCGCGCTGGGCGGCGTCGAAGGGCGCGCGCTGCCGATGCTGGTGCGCCTCGAGGACGCGCTCGAGGCGCGCGCGCAGTCGAGCGGCGACAAGAGCTACACGAAGTCGCTGCTCGAGAAGGGCGCGCCGAAGATCGTCGCGAAGATCCGCGAAGAAGCCGACGAGCTCTCGCGCGCGATCGAGAGCGAGAGCGACGAGCGCGTCGTCAGTGAAGCGGCCGACGTGCTCTATCACGTGATGGTCGGTCTGCTGCACCGGCGCGTCCCGCTGCGCGCGGTGCTCGCCGAGCTCGCGAAGCGCTTCGGCACCTCGGGGCACGACGAGAAGGCGAGCCGCGGAGCGCGCACGGGCTCGGCTTGACCCTCCGTCCGGCACGGCAGTAGGGTGCCCGCCCCGTTTCACGAGGAGACTCTCGAACATGAAAGACGCGCACCTCTACACGCTCGACGGCTGGGCACTCGTGCTCGGTGCCTCGAGCGGGTTCGGCGAGGCGACGAGCATCGCGCTCGCGCGCGCGGGCATGAACATCATCGGCGTGCACCTCGATCGTCGCGCGGGCATGGCGCACGTCGAGGAGATCAAGCGCGCGATCCAGGACGCGGGGCGCGAGGCGCTCTTCTTCAACGTCAACGCGGCGGACGAGACGAAGCGCAACGAGACGCTCGACGAGATCAAGCGACAGCTCGACGCGAAGGGCGGCAAGATCCGCGTGCTGCTCCACTCGCTCGCGTTCGGGACGCTGAAGCCGTACTGGTCGGGCTCCGAGGATCCGGCCTCGAACATCAACAAGGCGAACATGGACATGACGCTCGACGTCATGGCCCACAGCCTCGTGTACTGGACGCAGGACACGCTGCGTCGCGGGCTCTTCGGCGATGACGCGCGCATCTACGGCATGACGTCGGCGGGCAACACGACGGTGTGGAGCGGCTACGGCGCGGTGAGCGCGGCGAAGTGCGCGCTCGAGTCGCACCTTCGTCAGCTCGCGATCGAGCTCGCGCCGCACGGCATCAGCGCGAACGCGATCGAAGCGGGCGTGACCGACACGCCGGCGCTCGCGAAGATCCCCGGCAGCGACGTGATGAAGCAGCAGGCGATCGCGCGGAACCCGAGCAAGCGCCTCACGACGGTGCAGGACGTCGCGCAGTGCATCGTCGCGCTCTCGATGCCGGCGACGCGCTGGATGACGGGCAACGTCATCCGCGTCGACGGCGGCGAGAAGATCGCGGGCTGATCAACCCGAGACGAAGCGGCCGTCGCGCAGCGTGAAGCGCGTCGGGCCGGGCAGCGACGCGTGGGCCTCGGGGTGCTCGGGATCGCCGGGCAGCGCGAGGATCCACGTGCCGTCGCCGAGGTCGCGGAACACCGGGCGCACGAGCGGCGGCTTGCGCGCCCGGGCCGCCGCGAGCGCGCTCGTCGCGTCGCGATGCGTCGCGAGCTCTTCGAGCGTGCGCAGCGTGGGCGGGGGCAGATCGATGCGCGCGGCGAGATGCGCGTCGATCGCCGCGCGCGGCGTCAGCCACGTCGAGGTGATCGTCTCCGCGTCGTCGTGGCGCGCGTCGTGATCGGGCGGCGCGATCGCGAGGAAGAAGCGCGCATCGAAGCGACGCTGCTCGACGACGGGCGTGACCCAGCGCGCGAAGGGCACCATCGCGCTCGCGTCGAGCGCGAGATCGAGGTCCTCGCAGAGCGCGCCGAACGCGACACCCGACGCGATGCGCGCGCGTGCCTCGGGCAGATCGATCGCGCGCGGGCTCGTCGCGAGCAGCACGCCGGACTCCTCGAACGTCTCGCGCATCGCGGCGACGAAGAGCGAGAGCGCGAGGTCGGGATCGATCTGCTCGTCGAGCGTGCGCGCGGCGCTCTCGCCATCGAGACCGCTCACGCGCGCGAGCAGCGCAGGCGCGCGATCCGCGTCGTCGAGCTTGCCGCCCGGGAAGACGTACGCGCCGCCCATGAACGCCGCGCCCTTGGTGCGACGCACGAGGAACACCTCGAGGCCGTCGGGGGCATCGCGCAGGAGGATCACGGTCGCAGCGGCGCGAGGAGGCGGGCCTTCGCGAAGCGGATCGATGTCGAGCATCGCGCTATTTACGCGTGCGCGCGTCGTGCGGCGCAACGAAAACGCGCGAGGCCGGCACGCTCATCGGCGGCCGGCCTCGATGGGCTCGATCGATGCGCGCGCCGATCAGTCGCCGGTGAGCACGCGCGTCGTGGGCACGCCGATCGCGGCCGCGAGACGCGCGAGCGTCTCGAGCGAGGGCGTGTGCCGTCCCGCTTCGACGCGCGCGATGTTCGGACGGTGGATCCCGGTGCGGCGCGCGAGCTCCGCCTGCGTGAGCCCCGCCGCGAGGCGTAGCGCACGGATGCGCGCGCCGAGGCGCTGCCCGTCGATCTCGCCGAGCCCGCCGCCGTTCACCGCGACCGCGACCACCGCACCGTTGCTCGAGCCCGTCGCGTGCGCTCCGTTCGTCGCCGCGCCGGTCACGCGCACGACGATGTCGTCCGCCGCGAGCTCGAACTGCGCACCGCTCACGAGCTCGAGCGCAGCGCGATGCGCGTCGTCGGTCAGCGTGATCGACGCGACGTCGCTGCGATCGTCCGACGGATGCGCGGGGCGCGGCACGAGCATCGCCGAGCCATCGGCGAGGATCGCGAGCAGCTCACCACCGCGCGGCGAGACCGTGAGGTACTCGAAGCGGCGCGAGCGACGCGCGCCCGCACGACGCGCGAGCACCGCGGACACACGCGGCACGTCGTCGGCGCTGCGCGCCACGAGCCCCACGCAGAGATCGTCGACGAGATCGTCCACCGACGACATCGCGTCGTTCGGGGGCAGCATCACCGCCGGCATCGCGCCCACGGCGCGCGCGAGGCCGAGGTGCGCGAGCAGCTCGTCCTCGTCGTACACGCCCGCCGCGGCATCCACGACGATCGCGGAGTCGCGCTCGAGGCGCTCTGGGAGCTGCTCCGGTCGTGCCGTCGAGACGCCGAGGCCGAGGCTTTCCAGCACCGGCTTCCATGCGGTCTCGAACGAGGAACGATCGGTGAACAGCGTGACGCTCGCCGACATCGGTGCTTCCACTCCTCCAGGACCCGAGGTTCGCTCGGGCCGTCCTTCATCCGCGCGCGCACACGGGTCGATCCCCCGTGGCGCGCACGCGCGTGCCGACGACACGTGTGCGTCGTGTGTCATGCCGATCCGACGGGGATCGCTGCGTCGTTCGCGGGCTGATCCGCGTGGTGCGATAGGCCGCCGGGTCCATGGCGCGGGTCACGATGGAGCCACACGATGCGGCTCTCCGCAAGTCGCGCGATGCACCATCGTTCAGTCTTCACGCAGCAGCGCGCACACGCGTGAGATCACGCCGCGGAGCGCGCTCGATCGCATGCGAGAGCGCGAGCATCGCGCCGACGAGGAGCGCGAATCCGAGCGCCCACGCAGCGAATCCGAGCGTGCGCTGCAGCGGGATTCCGGCGAGGCCGTACGCGAATTCGAGGTGCACCGCGTACACGACCAGCGAGTGTCGGCCGAGGAGCGCGAGCGCGCGCGTGGCCCCGAGCGCACGTGGCGCGAACGTCGCGATCAGCGCCGCGCCCGCAGTGATCATCGACGCGTTGAACACGAGCCGCCCGAGGCTGCGCAGCGAGGGCGCGACCGCGAGCAGCGCGCGAGAGACGGGCCACGGCTCCCACGCGAGCGCGGCGATCACGAGCGCAGCGAGGGCGACGAGCGCAGGACGCGACACGTTCGGCATCGCCCACGCGTGATCGAGACGCATCGCGGTCGCGCGCACGCGCAGCGCGACCGCAGCACCGAGCAGCGAGTACGCGAGCCACGGGAAGAGCGGGAACCCGTGCGGACGGACCGCGTCGCGCGCGATCCAGTCGGCGATCGCATCCGGCATCACGCGCTGCGGCACGCCGGCCACGCTCCACGCGAGCGATGCGACCGCGACCGCGCCCGCACCGAAGATCCATGCGCGCGTGCGCAGCGGCAGCGCGCGTACCGCATGCAGTGCGAGCGACGTGATCGCGAGCGCGGCGCCGATGCCGTGCAGCACGTCGATCCGCGGCAAGAGCGACGCGCCGTCGCGCGTGACGTGATCGAGCTGCGACGCGACGAAGCGCGCCGCGACGACACCCGCGAGCGCGAGCCCGATGCGCACCTGCGTGCTGCGCTTCCGATCGTCGATCGCGAGCGCGAAGAGCCCGAGGGCGAGCGCCATCGCGACCGCGGTCGGCACGTTCCGCAGCTGCAGCACCGCCGCGCGATCGACGCACCACGCGTAGAGCGAGAGCGCGTACCCGGCGAGCGCGATGCGCACCCCACGGCGCACGCCCGCCCACGTCTGCGCCGCGGTGGGCTGGAGCGGCGACGCGAGCGCGCTCGAGACGCCGGCGAGCAGCAGGAACGCCGGCGCGGCGAGACCCCCGATCAGCTCCGCGGCCACGAAGCCACCGCGCTCGCGCGCGCTCGCGGAGAGCCACGCGTCGGCGGTGTGCCACTCGATCATCGCGAGCACCGCGAGGCCGCGCACCGCGTCGACCACACCGATCCTCGGCGCTCTGGTCGGCGCATTCACAACAGGCGCGGAACTCATCGAATTCTCGTCGTTTCGTGACACGAGAGCAGGGCCGGGGCGATCGTTGACACTCGTTTTGCCCTCTGCTACCCCACGCCACCCTTCGGGGCCCCCGACCGCACGGCAATCGCATTGCGGCCTGGTTCTCGCGGCCGTTCTCGCGTGCTCTCCCTGGTCGTTGCGGGGTGCGCGAGCGCGGCGGAACGTGACAGTGGAGGCGGGTGGTGTTCAAGTCGATCTGCATCTTCTCCGGTCATGCGAACCCCAGGCTGGCCGAGTCGATCGCCGACTACCTCCAGATCCCCGTGGGTCGGGTGAAGATCTCGAACTTCTCCGACGGTGAGGTGTTCTCCGAGATCCAGGAGAACGTGCGCGGCGTCGACGTCTACGTCGTCCAGCCGACCTGCGCGCCGGTGAACGACAACCTCATGGAGCTGCTCGTCACGGTCGACGCGCTCAAGCGCGCCTCGGCGGGCTCCATCACCGCGGTCATTCCTTACTACGGCTACGGGCGCCAGGACCGGAAGGTCGCGCCGCGCACGCCGATCACCGCGAAGCTCGTCGCGGACCTGCTCACGAGCGCGGGCGTCTCGCGCGTGGTCTCGATGGACCTCCACGCCGGCCAGATCCAGGGCTTCTTCAACGTGCCCTTCGATCACCTCTACTCGATGCCGGTGTTCCTCGACTACCTGCGCCCGCGCCTCAACGAGGGCACGGTGTTCGTCTCGCCCGACGCGGGCGGTGTCGAGCGCGCGCGCGCCTATGCGAAGCGCCTCAAGGGCGACCTCGCGATCATCGACAAGCGTCGCGCGAAGGCGAACGTCAGCGAGGTGATGAACATCGTCGGCGACGTCGACGGGCACGACTGCGTGATCGTCGACGACATGATCGACACCGCGGGCACGCTGACGAACGCCGCGGCTGCGCTCAAGGAGCGCGGCGCCAAGCGCATCTTCGCGACCGCGACGCACCCCGTGCTCTCGGGCCCCGCGGTGAAGCGCATCGCGGAGTCGGTGATCGAAGAGGTCGTCGTGACCGACACGATCCCGCTGCGCGAAGAGGCGAAGTCCTCGGGCAAGTTCACCCAGCTCTCGGTCGCGCGCCTGCTCGGCGAGGCGATCAAGCGCATCCACAACAGCGACTCCGTGAGCTCTCTGTTCGTTTGAGCTCCAACGATTCGCTTCGTGGCGCGACGGCGCGAGGCGTGATCGAGAACTGACACGCACCGCCGCATCGGATCGAGGAAAGAGACATGGATTCCCAGACGCTGAAGGCTGAGGTCCGCAATACGAGCGGAAAGGGGCCGGCGCGTCAGCTCCGTATGAAGGGGCTGATCCCGGCGGTGTTCTACGGACCGGGCAAGACCCCCACGAACCTCGCGGTGTCGCCCGAGTCGCTCGCCAAGGTGCTGAGCGGCGCGTACGGCCGGAACCAGCTCGTCGAGCTGGACATCGCTGGCAAGAAGGAGCTGACGCTCGTCCGGGACCTCGAGGTCGAGCCGGTCACGCGCGAGCTGCTGCACGCCGACTTCTACGCCGTCTCGAAGGACCGTGAGGTCCGCGCGCGCGTTCCCTTCACCACGACCGGCCGCGCGGTCGGCGTGCAGAAGGGCGGCAAGCTCCGCGTCGTCTACCGCGACCTGCCGGTCGTGGGCGCGCCCGACAAGATCCCGGCGAGCATCGAGATCGACGTGTCGGCGCTCGACACCGCGCAGTCGTACCGCGTGAAGGAAGTCGCGATGCCCGCGGGCGTCCGCATCGACTTCCCGGCCGAGCGCGTCGTCGCGTCGATCGAGAGCAAGGAGAAGGAGCTTCCGGAGGAGGGCGCCGAGGGTGGCGCGCCCGCCGCGGCGGCTGCGGCTCCTGCAGCGGCGGCCAAGGCTGCGCCCGCGAAGGACGACAAGAAGAAGAAGTGATCGGGCGCGCCGCCTGATCCTTCACCTCCTCGAAGGCTCCGCCGATGTGGCTGATCGTCGGGCTCGGGAATCCCGGGCCGAAGTACCGGAACACCCGGCACAACGTCGGCTTCATGGTCGTCGATCGGCTCGCCGATCGCGCGTCGGCGGGGCCCTTCAAGGAGAAGTTCAAGGGCGAGTGGTGCAAGGCGACGGTCGCGGGACGCGACGTCGTGCTGCTCAAGCCCCTGACGTTCATGAACCTGTCCGGAGAGTCGCTGCAGCAAGCGATGGCGTTCTTCAAGACGCCGCTCTCCGAGGTGCTCGTGATCCACGACGAGCTCGACCTCGCGTACCGCGACGTGCGCGTGAAGGTCGGCGGTGGCGCCGCGGGGCACAACGGCCTCAAGTCGATCGTGCAGCACTGCGGCGGGCCCGACTTCGCGCGGGTGCGCATCGGGATCGGCAGGCCCCCCAAGGGATCCACCGAATCGTGGGTGCTCGGCGAATTCGACACGATGGAGAGCGCCGAGCTTCCTGATGTGCTACAGGCAGCGACCCTCGCGGCCGAAGCGGTCGTGAAGGACGGGGCCCAAGCGGCCCAGAACAAGTTCAACGCGCGCCCGAAGGCGCCTTCCGAGAAGGCCTGACGGGAACGCGGTGAAGAGACGGCGAGCGCATGGTGCGCCCGCCGTCTTCCTCGCTCCGGGCGGAAGCACGAAGCCGACGACCCGGGGCCTCAGCCCGAGAGGAACCCACACCGAATGCAGCAGTCCGCAGCAGCGACGAGCAAGCGTCTCGCCCGCGAGTACGAGCTCGTCTACATCCTCACGCCGAACGTCGATCCCGACGACGCCGACAAGGTCGCGACCCGTATCCAGGAGGTCGTCGCGCGCCTCGGCGGCAAGATCACGAAGGTCGACTCGTGGGGCCGCCGTCGCCTCGCGTACCCGATCAAGAAGAGCTCGCGCGGCGTCTTCGTGTACGTCCGCTACATCGGCTTCAACGACCTCGTCGCGGAGCTCGAGCGCAATCTGCGCAACGCCGACGCGGTCATCCGCTTCCAGACCGTTCGCCGCGAGGGCGTGTTCGACCTCGCCGAGGTGACCGTCGATCCGGAAGAGGCGAAGTTCTCGCGCATCGAGGCGGCGCCGCTCGAGGAAGAGCCGGAGCCGAGCTTCGAGGAGCGCCTCGGCCTCACGCAGAAGCCGCGTGAGCGCGAAGAGGAAGACTTCCTCGACATGAGCGACGAGGACGACGTGGTGCCGGGCGCTGCGGCCGCCCCGGACAGCACGGACGAGAAGTGATCCGCATCGGACGAAAGGAGCGCTGAGACATGAAGTTCTATGCACGTCCGATGATGGACGACGATCGTCGTGGTGGTCGTGACGACGGTGGCAGCCAGCCGCCGCCGGGGCGTGGTGGTTCGGACGATCCGCTCGGGCTGCGCCGTCGCGCGGGCCGCAAGCGCGCGCCCGCGTTCACCGCGGATCCCGACTTCTCGTTCGACTACAAGGACCCGCAGACGCTGAAGCACTTCATCACGGAGCGCGGCAAGATCGTGCCCCGTCGCATCAGCGGTCTCTCGGCCAAGCAGCAGCGCGACCTCACGCGCGCGATCAAGCTCGCGCGCAAGATCTCGCTGCTCCCGTACACCGGAGTGAAGTGAGCCATGGCCGCGCACATCCAGGTCGTCCTGAAGGACGACGTCGAGAACCTGGGCAAGAGCGGTGAGCTGGTGCGCGTGCGCCCCGGCTACGCGCGCAACTACCTCCTTCCGCGTGGCCTCGCCGCGCTCGCCACGCGCGGCAACATCGCGCAGATCGAGCACGAGAAGGCCGTCGCGACGGCGCGTGCCGCGAAGCTGAGGGGCGACGCGGAGGCCGTCTCGAAGACGCTCTCGGGCATCAAGGTCGAGATCGCGGTGCAGGCAGGCGAGGGCGACAAGCTCTTCGGCTCGGTCGGCACCAAGGACATCGCCGAGGCGCTCGAGAAGAAGGGCCAGAAGGTCGATCGCAAGAAGATCGTCCTCGCCGACAACATCAAGACCATCGGCGACCACGACGTGGCCATCAAGCTCGGCTACGACGTCACGGCCACCATCAAGGTGAGCGTCGTCAAGGCGTGAGCCGAACGCGCGCGTCAGTGCGCGTGAAATGAGGAAGCCGACGATCGCGGATGCGGTCGTCGGCTTCGTCGCTTAGTGTTTGCTGCTTCGCGGACTCACCGCCGCGAATCTCGGCGGTCCTGCATGACGGCGATGTTCGACGAGGCGGGCAGCGGGGAGCGCAGCTTCTCGCGAGGTGACTCGGGCGCAGCCGGAGGACGTGTTCCTCCACACTCGCTCGAGGCCGAGCGCGCCGTGCTCGGCGGCGTGCTGCTCGAGAACAGCGCGCTCAACACGGTCACCCAGATCCTGAGCGGCGACGACTTCTACTCGCGCGCGAACGGGCTGGTGTTCGACGCGATGTGCGAGCTCTTCCGGCGCGGTCAGCCGGTCGACACGGTCACGCTGCGCGCGTGGTTGGTCGATCGCGGTCAGCACCAGAAGGCGGGCGGCGACGAGCACCTGCTCGGGCTCACGAACACGATCCCGACCGTCGCGAACATCGAGCACTACTCGCAGATCGTTCGCGAGAAGGCGACGGTGCGCCGGCTCATCACCGCGTGCCACGAGATCGCGGCGCAGGGATACGGCGACTACGGCGAGCCCGCGGAGTACCTCGATCAGGCCGAGAAGCGCGTCTTCGAGGTCGGCAAACAGCACGGCTCGGCGCCCTACGAGCACATCAAGGACGTCGTGCTGCGCACCTTCGAGCAGGTGCAGGAAGCCGCGCGTCGCAAGGAAGCGATCACGGGTCTGCCCACCGGGCTCCACAAGCTCGACGAGATGACGGCGGGCCTCAAGGGCGGCGAGCTGATCATCATCGCGGGCCGCCCCGGCATGGGCAAGACCGCGTTCGCGCTGAACGTCGCGATCGCGGCGTGTCAGCAGCGCGGCGTGCCGATCGCGGTGTTCTCGCTCGAGATGCGCAAAGAAGAGCTCGTCCGTCGTCTGCTGTGCAGCGAGGCGAAGGTCGACGGCGGTCGCATGCGCACCGGCATGCTGAGCCGCGAGGACTGGGCGCGCCTCGCGGGCACCGCGGGCCCGCTCACCGAGATGCCGTTCTTCATCGACGACACGCCCGCGATCACGCTGATGCAGCTGCGCGGCAAGGCGCGCCGACTGAAGTCCGAGAACCACGGCAAGCTCGGGATGATCGTCATCGACTACCTCCAGCTGATGCGCTCGGGCGTGAAGAACGACTCGCGCGAGCAGGAGATCAGCGAGATCAGCCGATCGCTGAAGGGCCTGAGCAAAGAGCTCGACTGCCCGGTGATCGCGCTCTCGCAGCTCAACCGCGGCGTCGAGACGCGCCCCGGCAAGGACAAGCGCCCTCAGCTCGCCGACCTGCGCGAGTCGGGCGCCATCGAGCAGGACGCGGACGTGATCATGTTCGTGTACCGGCCCGAGGTGTACGCGAAGGACGAAGAGCGCGCGCAGCTGCGCGGCCTCGCGGAGATCATCGTCGGCAAGCAGCGCGCGGGCCCGACCGGCATCGTGCGCTGTCGCTTCTTCCACGAGTTCACCCGCTTCGAGAACCTCGCCGAGGGTGAGTTCGAGGACTACGACGGCGGCGGCGACGAATAGCGCGCGAACACGAATGTCGCGATCGCGACAATCACCCCCTTCAAAGCAACTGAATCGCGCGGTTATGCTCGCGCGCCTCGGGGAAGCTCGGAAGGGGAGAGCGGGATGTCCTTTCTTCGCGCGTCGTGTTCGATTTTGTTGTGCGCGCTCGTGCTGATGATCCCAGCGGGCGCTTCGGCGGGAGGGTTCGAATTCGCGGCGCACGGCACGCGCCAGCTCGGGCGCGGTGGCGCCTGGGCGGCGCGCGCCGACGATCCGCTCGCGCTCTACTACAACCCCGCGATGCTCGCGGACCTGCCGGACTCGCAGGTGCTCGCGAACGTGCACGTGGCGTTCTGGGATGCGTGCGTCGATCGTCCCGGCACCTACGCGAGCGCGATCGCGGCGGGCCGTACCGGCGGCGCGAACCTCTTCGACGGGCCCTCGGGCAACGAGGACGCCTGGCTCGACGACGAGATGCCGACCGTGTGCAACAGCGGCTATCCGCAGCCGGTCCCGTGGGTCCTCGGGAGCATCCGCCTGCTGCCCGAGCTCGGCATCGCGTTCGGCATCATCGCGCCGAGCGGCATCGGCAACGCGACGTGGGGCAACACCGGTGATCGTCGCTTCGGCACGGTCGACACCGCGAACGGCCTGCGCCCGAGCCCGGTGCGCTACGGCCTCGCGCAGCAGGACGTGCTGCTCGCGCACCCGAGCATCGGCGTGGGCTGGCGTCCTGCGGACTTCATCCGCATCGGCTTCACGTTCCAGTGGGGCGTCGCGAACGTCCACTTCATGAACTTCACGAGCGCGGGAGTCGGCGGCTCGCCCGAAGATCCCTTCGGCGACATCCGCACCGAGCTCAGCGTGTTCGACTGGTTCGTGCCCGCCGGGATCCTCTCGGTGCACCTCCAGCCGCACCCGAACTTCGACATCATGGTGAGCGGCCGCATCTCGGACGCGATCGGCGGGGCGACCGAGGCGAGCGGTCACCTGAACCTCACCACGAGCTACTTCTCGAACGATCCGACGTGGATGCCGACCACGACGCGCATCGACAACGTGACGCTGCGCGCGGGACAGCCGTGGCAGTTCCAGCTCGCGATGCGCTACGCGGATCGCATTCGTCCGCGCAGCTGGGAGGGCGGGTTCGAGGCGGCGATGCGCAACGTCGTCGACGACGCGATGTACTCGGAGAACTTCGACATCGAGCTCGACGTCGTCTACGAGCTCAACTCGCAGGTCGGCGACTTCGTCGTGAACCTGCCCTCGGGCTCGTCGGTCGTCGCGGGCGGCACGGTGGTGCCGGTGCCCGCGGTGCAGCCGATCCCGCACGGATGGGGCGACGTGCTCGGCATCCGTCTCGGCGGCGACTGGAACATCATCCCGGGCGCGGTCGCGGCGCGCGCGGGCTTCCACACCGAGATCCCGATCACGCAGTCGCGCTATCAGATCCAGGACTTCCTGAGCGGCTATCGCTTCGGCCTGCACGTCGGCGCGACGTTCCGCATCGAGCGCTTCGACATCTCGATCGCGTACGCGCACATCTTCCAGCTCGACACGACGATCACCGACGGCAACTTCCGCGCGGTCAGCGCGAACAACTCCGATGGTGTGTGCGCCGGCTCGGGCACCTACGACCCGAACAATCCGGTCGTCGACGTGGGCTGCTATCCGCAGGGCTACGGCGCGGTGACGAACAACGGCACCTACACCGCGGAGTTCAACGTCCTCTCGGTGGGCGCCACGTACCACTTCGAGTGATCGATTCGTGAGCGGCCGCGCGCCCGCGTGATCTCGTGTGAGATCGCGCGGGCGTGCTCGCTTTCGCTCACAGCACGAGTGGAGGAAAGGAGACGCGCGCGGATATCGTCCCTTCGTGCGCGTTCGAATCCTCGGCGGCGGTCCGGCCGGTCTCTATCTCGCGATCCTCCTCAAGAAGCACGACGCCTCGCACCACGTGGAGGTGATCGAGCGCAACGCGCCCGACGACACGTTCGGATGGGGAGTCGTCTTCTCCGACGAGACGCTCTCGAACATCGAGGAGGCCGACCCCGAGACGTACGCATCGTTCGCGCGCGACTTCGCGCGATGGGACGCGCTCGACATCCGCGTGAAGGGCGAGACGATCCGCAGCCACGGGCACGGCTTCGTCGGCATCGCGCGCAAGCGTCTCCTGATGCGACTGCAGGAGCGCGCGCGAGCGCTCGGTGTCGAGCTGCGCTTCAGCACGGAGGTCACCGACGTCGACGCGCTCCGGCGCGACTGCGATCTGCTCGTCGGCGCCGATGGGCTGCGCTCGCTCGTGCGCAAGCGCTGGGAGCACGCGTTCCGTCCGACGTTCGACGTGCGCAAGGCGCGCTACGTCTGGCTCGGGAGCACGCAGCGCTTTCCCGCGTTCACGTTCAGCTTCCGCGAGAACGAGCACGGGCTCTTCCAGATCCACGCGTACCAGTTCGACGGCGAGCACTCGACGGTGATCGTCGAGACCGACGAGGAGAGCTGGCGTCGCGCCGGGCTCGAGGGCGCGAGCGAGCAGCAGACGATCGCGTACTGCGAGCGCGTGTTCGCCGAGGATCTCGGCGGGCATCCATTGCTGCCGAATCGCTCGCAGTGGATCCAGTTCACGACCGTGAAGAACGAGCGCTGGGTGCACGAGAACGTCGCGATCCTCGGCGACGCCGCGCACACCGCGCACTTCTCGATCGGCTCGGGAACGAAGATGGCGATGGAGGACGCGATCGTGCTCGCTCGTGCGATCGCGGCGCATCCGGGCGACCTCTCTCGCGCGCTCTCGAGCTACGAGGACGAGCAGCGTCCGACGGTCGGTCGCATCCAGACCGCAGCGCAGCAGAGCCTCGAGTGGTTCGAGCAGGCGAAGCGCCATCACGCTGCGCTCGAGCCGATGCAGCTCGCGTTCTCGCTGCTCACGCGCTCGCGACGCATCACGCACTCGAACCTCGCGATGCGCGATCCCGCGTGGGTCGCAGAAGCCGATCGTTGGTTCGCGCGTCGCGCCGGGGTCGGTGACGGAACGCCGCCTCCGATGTTCACGCCGCTCACGCTGCGCGGGCTGACGCTGCCGAACCGCATCGTGGTCTCGCCGATGTGCCAGTACAGCGCGGAGGACGGGCTGCCCGACGACTGGCACCTCGTGCACCTCGGCTCGCGCGCGATCGGCGGCGCAGGGCTCGTGATGACCGAGATGACCGACGTGTCGCCCGAGGGGCGCATCACGCCGGGCTGCGCGGGCATCTGGAGCGACGAGCACGTCGCGCGATGGAAGCGCGTCGTCGACTTCGTGCATCGCTTCAGCGCCGCGAAGATCGGTCTGCAGCTCGCGCATGCGGGACGAAAGGGCTCGACGAAGCTGCTCTGGCTCGGCGAGGACGAGCCGCTCGACGACGGCAACTGGGAGCTGATCGCGCCCTCGCCCGTCCCCTACGACGACACGAAGAGCCAGACGCCGCGACCGATGACGCGCGCCGACATGGACGCGGTGATCGAGGCGCACGTGCGCGGCGCGAAGAACGCGCACGCGGCGGGCTTCGATCTGCTCGAGCTCCACATGGCGCACGGGTACCTGCTCTCGTCGTTCCTCTCGCCGCTCTCGAACCAGCGCACCGATGCGTACGGCGGCTCGCTCGAGAACCGCATGCGCTTCCCGCTCGAGGTCTTCGACGCCGTGCGTGCCGCGTGGCCGAGCGACAAGCCGATGTCGGTGCGCATCTCGGCGACCGACTGGGTGCCCGACGCGTTCGACGGCGACGACGCGGTCGCGCTCTCGCGCGTGCTGAAGGAGCGCGGCTGCGACGTGATCGACGTGAGCACCGGACAGACGTCGACCCTCGCGAAGCCGGTCTACGGTCGCGCGTACCAGACGCCGTTCAGCGATCGCATCCGCAACGAGCTCGGGATCCCCACGATCGCGGTGGGCAACATCCAGGACTTCGATCAGGTGAACTCGATCCTGCTCGCGGGACGCGCCGATCTCTGCGCCCTCGCGCGGCCTCACCTCTACGATCCGTACTTCACGCTGCACGCAGCGGCGGCGCAGGGATACGAGGGCGTGCGCTGGCCGGACCAGTACCGCACCGCGAAGACCGCGATCCCGAAGAACGTCAAGCCCGCTTGACCATCTCGCGGGCGCGCCCGCGCGCGTGGCCGTGCGGCCGACTCGTGAGACGTGTCGGATCCAACCGCCATGTGGGGTCGATCCCGCCGTCATCGTGCGCGGATGCGCGGAGCACGGGATCGGTACGCGGAGTGCACGACGCGCGGCTCGATGCGCACACGAGGGCAGGGAAGGGCGAGCTGGGCGATCGCGCTGATCGCGCTGGCGGGATGCACCGGCGAGGTCGCGATGGACGGCGACGCTGGCACGCCTCGCGACGGAGGAGAGCCACCTCGCGACGGCGCACGACCGAGCGGCGAGGACGCGCAGGTCGACGCGAGCACGTCGCCGATCGACGGAGGCCCGGTCGCGACCACCGGCGAGATCGCGCTCACGCTGCGCGCCGATCGTGGCGCGGCCGCCGACGCGGTGGTCTCGCTCGGCGTTCCGTTCGCGCCCGGTGTGCTGCGCGATGCGGCGCTCGTTCGTCTGATCGATGCGAGCGACACCGAGCGCGAGGTCCACGTCGCGGAGCTCGCGCGCTGGCCCCTCGATGGATCGATCCGCAGCGTGCTCGTCGCGTTCCGCACGACGCTCGCCGCGAACGCCGAAGAGCGCTGGACGATCGAGTACGGCGCGCCGCGCACCCGCACTGCACCTTCCGCGATCGCACCTGCGCCCGATGGCCCCGTCGCGGCGACGCTCGATGCCGCGTACTACGGGCGCTCGCGCGTGAGCGGTCCGCACCTCGCGATCGACACGAACGATCGCTTCGAGGCGTTCGACACCGAGCTCGAGTCACGGCTCGTCTCGATGTCGCCCGGCTACGAGACCTACGGCGTGAGCTGCAGCGGCACCAACGCGCACCGCACCTACTACGACGGTCCGCACGCGCTCTGGCAGCGCTTCGTGCGCGGCGCGGACGCAGCGCGGCATCGACGCGCGCGCCTCGAGAGCACCTGGTACCGCGACAACGAGCTCGAGTGGATCTCGGGACGCGAGATGGCGGTGCAGGTCTGTCAGCCCGACGGCTGGACGCCCTCGCAGAAGCTCGACTGGGGCGTCATGCGGCGCATGACCGGTCAGGGCATGCTCGACGACTACCTGCTCACCGGCGATCCCGCAGCGCGCGAAGCGGTCATCGCGATGGGCGAAGCGTTCGTGCGCAGCCTTCCTGCGCAGCGCGGTGGTCGCGAGAACAGCCTGCGCGTCACCGAGCGCAACCTCGCGTGGACGATCATCGGCGTGGCCTCGTACTACGCGCTCGATCCGCGCGACGAGGTGCGCGCTGCTCTCGTCTCGCTGATCGACGAAGCGGTCGACTGGCAGAGCGAGGGCACGAGCGGCGCGTTCGAGCACGATCTCGTGCGCCCCGATCCCGAGGAGTGCAGCGAGGGCCCCGCGGGTGGCTCGCCGTTCATGACGTCGCTCTTGATCGACGGGCTCATGGACGCGCACGCGCTCACCGGCGATGCGCGCATCGCGGACGTGGTGCGCGGCGCGGCCGAGTGGCTGCGCGACGACGCGGTCACGAGCGACGGAGTCGCGTTCCGCTATCTGTGGGGCTGCAGCTCGGACGCGTACGACGACTCGGGCACCGCCGATCTGAACCTGCTGATCGTGCACGTCTTCGGCGCGGCGTACGTGCTCACCGGCGACGCTGCGTGGCTCGACGTGGGCGACGAATTCGCCGATCACGGCGTCGAGGCGATGTACGTCGGTCGCCCCAAGCAGTGGAACCAGTCGGGCCGCGCGTTCCCGCGTTATCTCGGGTATCGCGCCCTCGGGCGCACGCCGTGAGCGGTTCCAGAGGCAGCGGATCGTTCCGGCGGCCGTAGACGCGCGACGCGCCGAACGGATACGTTCCGCGCGATGCGACACGCGACACTCCTGCTCCTCGCCCTCGTGATTTCCTCCTGCTCGGGCGACTCGGGCTCGTGCACCGTCGTGAACGAGCCCGACGGCACCGCGGTCATCAGCTGCCCCGACGGGACCAGCGCCACCGTCCGTCCCGGCCCCGCGGGCATGCCCGGCATGGACGGGACCTCGAGCGGGTGCACCGTCGAGGAGACCGAGGCCGGCGCGGTCATCACCTGCGACGACGGCACGAGCGTGACCGTCCCGTCGGGCATCGACGGAACCGGCTGCACGCTCGCCGACCACGGCGACGGCTCGGCGACCCTCACGTGCGACGACGGCACCAGCGTGACGCTCCCGATCGACGCCCCGATGCACCTCGGCGCCACCGCGAGCGGCTCGTGCGCGACGCGCGGTGACGGCACGCTGCGCTGCTGGGGCTGGGCCGGCATCGTCCTCGTCCCTGGCGGGCGCTTCGTCGAGATCCGCGGGTTCCACAACGACCACCGTCTCTGCGCGCGCCGGCCCGACCACACCGTCGCGTGCTGGGGCAACCCCGATCCGATCTCGGCCCCGCTGGGCGAGACCTTCACGCGCCTCTACGGGCGCAACCGCGGGATGTGCGGCGTGCGCGCCGACGGCACGTTGCGCTGCTGGGGCCCCGTCAGCGCCAGCGACGAGCCGCCCACCGACGAGGCGTTCGCCGACTACGCCTTCGGCGTCGAGTGGGGGTGCGGCCTCCGCGCGAGCGACGGCACGATCCGCTGCTGGGGCAGCAGCTCGGCGCCCGTGCAGCCGCCGACGCCGCCCACCGGCGCGTTCGAGTCGATCGGCGCGGGCACCTACGACGTGTGCGGGCTCCGCGCCGACGGCACCGTTGCGTGCTCGGCGGGGCTGGCGTCGGGCGCGCCGACCGAAGCGCTCACCGCGATCAGCGTGGGCCAGCTCCACGCGTGCGGGATCCGCGCGAGCGATGCCTCGGTGGTGTGCTGGGGCCGTGACGTCGAAGGGCAGCACGTGGTCCCGCCCGGACGCTTCGTGGAGGTCGTGAGCGGTGGCCGTCACTCGTGCGCGCTCGACGAGGCCAACGAGGTGCACTGCTGGGGCCACGACGCCGAGGGCCAGACCCGCGTGCCCGATCCGCTCTGAGCGCGTCATGCTGCGCGCGCGATGAGCACTCCTCTGCCGCCCCTCGACGGACATCTCTTCGGGCCCGGTCAGCCCTGCTTCGGCTGCGGGCCCGACCATCCCTACGGCTTCCACCTCACGTTCGCGCGCGAGGGCGACGAGATCGTCACCCGGTTCACGCCCGGTGATCGCTACCAGGGCCCGCCCGGGATCATGCACGGTGGGCTCGTCTCGACCCTCGCCGACGAGGTCGCCGCGTGGGCCCTGATCGGCCTGCTCGGCAAGTTCGGCTTCACCGCGTCGTTCGACGCGAAGCTGCACAAGGCGGTGCGCATCGGCGTCCCGCTCGAGGGCCGCTCGATCATCACCCGCGACGCGCGCCGCATCGTCGACGTCGCGGTGCGCATCGTCCAGGACGGAGCCGACGCGTTCACCGGCAGCTTCCGGTTCGTCGTCCTCGACCAGGGCGGCGCCGAGCGCATGTTGGGCGGTCCCATTCCCGACGCTTGGAAGCGCTTCTGTCGTTGAGCGGCAGAGGCTGACAGTGAACACTGTCGCGTCATGAAGACCGCCGAGCAGTACGTCGAGTCGCTGCGGGCGCGGAAGCTCGTCCTCTGGGTGGACGGCCAGCGCGTTCCCGATCCCACGCGCCACCCGAAGGTGCGGCCCGCGATCAACACGGTCGCTGCGACCTACGCGCTCGCGCACGATCCCGACCCGACGATCCGCGATCTCGCCACGCCGCACTCCAAGCTCGTCGACGCGCGCGTGAACCGCTTCACGCACCTCTTCACGAGCGACGAGGACCTGCGGAAGAAGTTGGAGCTCCAACGAATCCTCGGGCGCCTCACCGGCACCTGCTTCCAGCGCTGCGTCGGGATGGACGGCCTCAACGCGACGTACCTCGCGACCCACGGCCGCGCGGGGCACGACCGCTTCGTGCGCTGGCTCGCGAACGTGCAGCGCGAGGATCTGACGCTCGACGGCGCGATGACCGATCCCAAGGGCGATCGCAGCAAGCGCCCGACCGAGCAGCCCGACTCGTTCCTGCGCGTCGTCGGTCGCAGCGCGGTCGGCCTCGTGATCCGCGGCGCGAAGATCCACCAGACCGGCGCGGCGAACGCGCACGAGATCCTGGTGATGCCCGGCCAGTCGCTCCGCGCCGGAGAAGAAGACTTCGCGATCGCGTGCGCGATCCCCGTCGATGCGCCGGGCGTCTCGATGGTGCTCGGCCGCCAGCCCAGCGACGAGCGACGCGGCGGTCCCGACGCGGGCAACGCGCGCTACGGCGGCCAGGAGTGCGTCGTGCTCTTCGAGGACGTGTTCGTCCCGCGCGAGCGCGTCTTCATCGACGGCGATCTCGAGGCCTGCAACGAGCTGCTCGAGGCGTTCGCGGGGTTCCACCGCGCGAGCTACGGCGGGTGCAAACCGGGCAACCTCGACGTGCTCGTCGGCGCGACCGCGCTGCTCGCGAAGAAGAACGGCGTGCGCGACGCGTCGCACGTACGCGACAAGCTGACCGAGATGGTCCACCTCACCGAGACCATCCACGCGCTCGGCCTCGCCGCCTCGACCAAGGCGACCAAACACCGCTCGGGGATCCACCAGGTCGACCCGGTGCTCGCGAACGTCTGCAAGCACCACGTCACCCAGCTGCCCTACGAGATCGTCCGGCTCGCCGAGGATCTCGCGGGCGGCCTGCTCGCGACGATGCCCTCGATCGCCGATCTCGATCACCCCGAGCTCGGGCCCAAGCTCCGGCACGTGATGGGCGATCGCGATCGCGCGAAGCTGCTGCGCCTGGTCGAATGGATGAGCTACGGCTCGGGCGCGGTCCCGCTGCGCATCGAGTGCATGCACGGCGCGGGATCGCCCCAGGCCCAACGGGTGGTGATCGAGCGCCGCACCGATTGGGACGAAAAGATGCGCGCCGCGCGCAAGCTCGCCGGCCTCGACGAGTGATCGCCGGGCCCTACGCACGTTCTGATCCGCCGCTCGCGCAGGGCCCGTGTGCGCTCGCGTTTTCGCGGGCTTTCCCAGCGTTGACACCACGTTGCCGGTAGCCTAGAACCGGCGCCGGCCTCCCATCCCCGAAGGGCGTCGTGCGCCTTTCGCCGGCTGAGACCGCTCGGCCGTACCCACGGCTGCAAGGGCCTGCTCGATCAGGCGGCCTCCGACCTCGCCCCCTTCCCCGGAAAAAGGCACCGAGCCCATGTTCGAGGTCTACTTCCCCGTCTTCCTGATGCTCGCGATCGCGATCGCGATCCCGTCGTTGCTGTTCATCCTGGCATCGACGCTGGGCAGGAAGAACCCGACGCCCGAGAAGCTGATCCCCTACGAATCGGGCTCTGCGACCACCGGCGCACAGCACGTACGGCTCAGCGTCAAGTTCTATCTCACCGCCATCCTCTTCGTCGTCTTCGACATCGAGGCGGTGTTCCTGTATCCGTGGGCGGCTCAGTTCCGCGAGCTCGGCTGGTTCGGGCTCGTGGAGATGCTGCTCTTCCTCCTCGTCCTCGGCGTGACCCTCGTCTACGCGTGGAAGAAGGGAGCGCTCGAATGGGAAAGGTAGTGATGGGAGGCGGCGACGCCGGCTTCGTCACGACGAAGCTGGACGATCTCCTCGCGTGGGCGAGGAAGTGGTCGCTGTTCCAGTATCCGTTCGTCACCGCGTGCTGCGGCATGGAGTTCATGTCGCTGAACGGCCCGCGCTACGACGGCCTCGCGCGATTCGGCGCCGAGGCGCCGCGCTTCTCGCCGCGCCAGGCGGACCTGCTCTGGGTCGTCGGCACGATCGTGCAGCGCCAGGCCCCCGCGCTGAAGCGCATCTACGAGCAGATGGCCGATCCGAAGTACGTGATCGCCTTCGGCACGTGCGCGTCGTGCGGTGGCTTCTACGACAACTACACGACCGTTCCGGGCATCGACAAGCTCATCCCGGTCGACGTGTACGTGCCGGGCTGCCCGCCGCGCCCCGAGGCCGTGCTCGACGGCCTCATGCTGCTCCAGCAGAAGATCCAGTCGGGCACGCGCGGTCCGCTCGTCGTCCCGCCGCGCGAGGTGCCCGAGATGGCGCAGCTGCGGAAGAAGGGCACCGCGGTCTACTACGGCCAGCGCAAGCTCGAGGCCGAGCGCGCCGGCGGCAACCCGCTCGCGCAGCTGACCGCGGATCTGATCGAGGATCGCCCCGGCGAGGCCGTGCGCATCGAGCGCGGCGAGAAGAAGGGCTGAGCTGCGATGAGCAAGAAGGTGCTCGAGCGCCTGAAGGCGCAGTTCGGTGACCGCATCCTCGCGACGAGCAGCAATTTCGGCGACGACGAGGCCGTGGTCGCGCCGAAGGACTGGCTCGAGGTCGCGACGTTCCTGCGCGACGATCCCGAGTGCGAGATGAACCACTTCGTCGACGTCACGTGCGTCGACTACCCGATGCGCGAGGACCTGCCGCGCTTCGACGTGCTCGTCTTCGTGCGCTCGCTCGCGAAGAAGCACCGCGTGCGGCTCAAGACGCGCGTCGACGAGGGCGGCAGCGTCCCGTCGCTCGTGCCGGTGTGGATCGGCGCGAACTGGGGCGAGCGCGAGGCGTGGGACATGTTCGGCGTGGTCTTCGAGGGCCACCCCGATCCGCGCCGCATCCTGCTGTACGAAGAGTTCGTCGGGCACCCGCTCCGCAAGGACTACCCGATCGAGAAGACGCAGCCGCTGGTGCCCTACCGCGACGTGGAGGACATCGACAAGCTGCCGCCCTTCGGCGCCGACGAGGGCCAGCCGTGGTCGCGCATCGACTGGCAGGCGCGCATCGAGGGCAGCGACTTCCAGGTCTCGCCCGCCATCGGCGAGCAGCAGGGCCAGCGCCCCGCGCTCAGCAGGGGCACCGAGTACACCGACCTCGACGACGAAGCGGCCCGTACCGCGACGGAGTGATGTAGATGGAGCCCTTCTACGAAGACGAGGAGCACGAGGGCACGCTCGAGCTGCCCGCCGAGCCCATGCGGATCAACATGGGCCCGTCGCACCCCGCGATGCACGGCACCATCCGCATGGTGCTCGAGCTCGACGGCGAGACGGTGATGGATCTCGACATCCAGCCGGGCTACCTGCACCGCGGCTTCGAGAAGAGCTGCGAGCGCGGCAACTGGACGCAGGTCTTCCCCTACGCGGATCGCCTCAACTACGTCTCGCCGATGCTCTGCAACGTGGGCTTCTCGCTCGCGGTGGAGAAGCTCGCCGGGCTCAAGGTGCCGGAGCGCTGCACCTGGTACCGGATGATCCTCGGCGAGATCTCGCGCATCACCGATCACCTCACGTGCAACAGCGCGTCGGCGATGGAGCTCGGCGCGTTCACGCCCTTCCTGTGGTGCATCAAGGTGCGCGACTGGCTCTGGGACGTGCTCGAGCAGGAGACCGGCGCGCGCATGACCCACTCCTTCGGCCGCATCGGCGGCATGGCGAAGGAGCCGACGCCGCACTTCAAGGAGAGCGTCCGCGCGGTGCTGCCGCAGGTCGACGAGGTGCTCCTCGAGACCGAGTCGCTGCTGCTCAAGAACCGCATCTTCCTCGATCGCACCCAGGGCATCGGGAAGCTGAGCAAGGAGCGCGCGCTCGCGTGGGGCGTGACCGGCCCGGTGCTGCGCTCGACCGGCGTCGACTACGACGTGCGCAAGGCGCACCCGTACATGTTCTACAACGCCGTCGACTTCGACGTTCCGGTCGGCCACGACGGCGACAACTACGATCGATTCATGGTGCGCTTCGAGGAAGTGCGTCAGTCGATGAAGATCATCGAGCAGTGTCTCGACAAGATGCCGGACAAGGGTCCGATCAACGCCGACGACCCGCGCTTCGTGCTGCCCGAGAAGCTCGACGTGTACAACACGATCGAGGCGACCATCGCGCACTTCAAGATCGTGATGGAGGGCATCAAGGTGCCGGCCGGTGAGGCCTACGGGTTCACCGAGGGCGGCAACGGCGAGATGGGCTTCTTCATCGTGAGCGACGGCTCGGGCACGCCCTATCGCGTGCGCTGCCGCCCGCCGTGCTTCTACAACCTGCAGGCGTGCCGCGAGATGCTGATCGGCGACATGGTGGCGGACATCGTGCCCACCTTCGGCTCGATCAACATGATCGGCGGCGAGTGCGACCGCTGACGAGCGCGAGTCGCTGACGACCAGATTTCCTTCCCTTCGGGAGCGCGATGCCGACGTTCAAGCTCGATGGTCAGGAGATTCCCTTCGAGCCCGGAGACACGATCATCCGGGCTGCGTGGAAGAAGGGAGTCGAGATCCCGCACTACTGCTGGCACCCCGGTCTCTCGATCGCGGCCAACTGCCGCATGTGCCTCGTCGAGATCAAGAGCGCGCGCCCGATGGCGCTGCCGATCCTCGCGTGGGACGAGAAGAAGAAGGACTACGTCGAGACGACGAAGAACAAGCTCCAGCCCGCCTGTCAGATGGAAGTGACGGAGGGCATGGAGGTCGTCAGCAAGGGCGCGGCGGTCGAGAAGGCGCAGGCGTCGGTGCAGGAGTTCCTCCTGCTCAATCACCCGGTCGACTGCCCGATCTGCGATCAGGCCGGTGAGTGCAAGCTCCAGGACTACTGGCTCGCGCACCAGAAGAAGCTGAAGCGCAAGGACACCGAGCCGGTGCACAAGCCGAAGGCGGTGCGCTTCGGTCCGACCATCGTCTACGACGCCGAGCGCTGCATCATGTGCACGCGCTGCATCCGCTTCTGCGACGAGGTCGTGGGCGACCACGTGCTCGACATGCGCGAGCGCGGCAACAAGAACGAGATCTGCGTCTCGCCCGGTCGCGAGCTCGATCACGCGTACACGCTGATGACCGAGCACGTCTGTCCGGTCGGCGCGCTGACGAGCAAGGACTTCCGCTTCAAGGCGCGCGTCTGGTTCCTGCGCAGCGCGCCCGGTGTCTGCAACGGCTGCGCGACGGGCTGCAACACGTGGGTCGACTACGATCCTCGTTACCAGCGCGTCTATCGCCTTCGCCCGCGCGACAACGAAGAGGTGAACAAGTTCTGGATGTGCGACGCGGGCATGATGACGTACAAGCGCTTCCACGAGGATCGCATCCTCACCGGGCGCGTTCGTCAGGAAGGCCGCGTCGTCGAGGTGCCGCGCGACGTCTCGATCGAGGCGGCCTCGAAGGTGCTCGAGAAGTCGCAGCGCCTCGCGGTGGTGTTCAGCGCGCAGCACACCAACGAGGACAACTTCGTGCTCGGCAAGCTCGGGCGCGAGCACCTCGGCGGCACCGCGCTCTACCTCGCGGCGCTCTCGCCCGAGAGCGTGCCCGGCGGGTGGAAGGGCGACGCGATCCTGCGTCATCCCGACCCGAACCCGAACCGCGCGGGCGCGACGGCGGTGGCCGGCGGCGAGCTTCGCAGCACTGCGGATCTCGCGGCGGACATCGCGGCGGGCAAGATCGACGCGATCCTCTCGCTCGGATGGGCGGCGGGGGAGAGCGTGGAGCAGCTCGCGAATCTCGCGAACGTGCCGCACGTGAACCTCTCGTCGAACATCGGCCCGCTCACGCAGGTCGCGACGGTGGTGGTGCCGGTGGCGACGACCGCCGAGGCGAGCGGCACCTTCGTGAACGCGAAGGGCATGGCGCAGCAGTTCCAGCGCGCGGTGAACGCGCCGCTCGGGATCAAGAGCGCCTGGGAGACGCTGATCGAGATCGGCAAGCGCGTCGGACGTGAGATCGCGTTCGCGAAGCTGCCCGAGGTGCGCGCGGCGATGCCCGCGACGACGTCCGCTGTCGCGGCGGCGAGCTGAGGGGACGACGATGGATCTCGGCTGGCTCGTTCTCGTTTCGATCCTGAAGATCGCGTTCGTCATCGGCGTGCTGCTGCTGCTGTTCGCGCCGGTGCTGGTGCTCGCGGAGCGTCGTCAGAGCGCGTTCTTCCAGGACCGCCTCGGCCCGTACATGGGCGGCTTCCCGATGCCGCGCGCGCTGCTCGACGCGATCCCGTACCTCGTGCTCGGCGCGTACGTCGTCGCGGCGCTCTGCGGCGTGATGTTCGCGATCAGCCTGGCGATGGTCGCGACCGGCAACGGTCAGGACGTGCTCTTCACCGAGCCGGTGTTCGGCATCGAGCACACCTGGGGCGGGCTGATGCTCGTCTTCTTCCCGCTCGCGGTGATCCACCTCGTCGCGGCGAAGATCCTCCCGTTCCTCTTCTTCGACGGGCGCCTCACGATCTTCGGCGGCCTGCACGCGCTCTTCGACGCGATCAAAGCGTTCACCAAGGAGGACATCGTCCCGCCCCGCGGCGACAAGTTCCTCCACTCGATCGCGCCGATCATCGCGATGGTGCCGGCGTTCGCGACCGCGGCGGTGATCCCGTTCGGTCCGACGATCTACGTCGACTACCTGCTCGAGCAGCTGCCCGCGGACGGCGCGATCGGCGGGACCGCGATCGACATCCAGGTCGCGAACCTGAACATCGGCATCCTCTACATCTTCGCGATCGCGGGCACCGGCATCATCGGCGCGGCGATCGCGGGCTACGCGAGCGACAACAAGTACGCGCTGCTCGGCGGCCTCCGCGCTGCGAGCCAGATGGTCAGCTACGAGGTCACGCTCGGCCTCTCGCTGGTCCCGATGTTCATGCTCTACGACTCGCTGATGCTGCCGGACATGATCCGCTGGCAGGGCGAGCACGTGTGGGGCGTGCTGGTGAACCCGCTCGCGTTCGTCCTCTTCTTCACCGCGTCGATCGCGGAGTACAAGCGCGTGCCCTTCGACGCGCCCGAAGGTGAGAGCGAGATCGTCGCCGGCTACTTCCTCGAGTACTCGTCGGGCAAGTGGCTGATGTACATGATGGGCGAGTTCATCGAGGTCGCGGTGAGCTCGGCGATCATCGCCGTCGTGTTCCTCGGTGGCTGGGAGGTCCCGTTCCTCACGCGCGCCGGATGGGAAGCGTTCGGCTACCGCTTCGATCTCACCGGGACGGGCTTCGACGTCGTCAGCAACGTCGCGAACTCGCACCTGTTCATCATCATCGTGCAGGTCGTCGCGTTCCTCGCGAAGGTCATGGTGCTCGCGCTGATCAGCATCCAGGTGCGCTGGACGCTGCCGCGCTTCCGCTACGACCAGATCATGAGCCTCTGCTGGAAGCTCATCCTGCCGCTCTCGCTGGTGAACATCCTCGTGACCGGCATCTTCGTGCTGCTGTTCCAGCAGATGGGTTGGTGATTCGATGGCCTACGCGATCAAGAAGCCCGGACGCACCGTCGCGGACCAGAGCTACGTGGTCGAGGCGGTGAAGGGCCTCGGCGTCACCTTCAAGCGCTTCTTCCAGAACACGATCGGCCCCGCCGAGAACCGGAAGACCGCGACCATCCGGTACCCCGAGGAGACTCGCGAGTACCCGGAGCGCTTCCGCGGCGTGCACCGCCTCACGCACCGCGTCGACGGCTCGCCCCGCTGCGTCGCGTGCCTGTGCTGCAGCACGGCGTGCCCCGCGCAGTGCATCTACATCGAGCCCGCCGAGTACGAGGCGGACGATCCGCGTCACGGCTACGAGCGTTATCCGCGCGTGTTCGTGATCGACGAGCTGCGCTGCATCTTCTGCGGGTTCTGCGTCGAGGCGTGCCCGTGCGACGCGATCCGCATGGACACCGGCACGCACGTGCCGGCGTCGTGGAAGCGCGAGCACTTCATCTTCGACAAAGAGACGCTGATGAGCATCCCGGGCAAGGACGGGACGTACGTCACCGCGAACCCGCGTCACGAGCCGGGCGATCCGACCCACCCCGGCCTGGACCGCGACAAGGCGCACTGACTGTCCCGGGGGAGGCTGCTTCTCCTGGAAGACGCTGCGCCTCCCCTCTCGACCCCTCGAGCTGCGCGCGGGTCCCCACCCGCTTGCGGGTCGCGCTTCCCGCTGGCCCGATCCCGCTCGTGAGCGTCGGTCGCATCGTCCTCGGGCGTGGGAGCGCGTGGCACGACTTCCATCGTGTGGAGCGCGAGGGGCCGTACGAGCTCGCAGTACGAGAGCTCGTCGCCGCGCAGCAGCGCGCGCGGGTGTCGATCGAGGACGACCTGCTGCACACGTGGCGCTCGGAGCTCTCCGCCATCCCGTGCGTGTGGCCGACCCGCGAGATCCAGCGCGGCATCGCGTGGACCGGATGGTCGGTGATCCGTGGAGAGGGCGCGCGGGTCGCGCACGACGTGTTCACGTCGCTCGCGCGGAGATACCGCGACGACGACGGCCCGCCGGTGCTCGTCCTCCGCCTCGGCGAGGACGCCTGGATCGACGACGCCGGGCGCGAGCACTCGCTCGGGGAGCAGGTCGAGCGCGTCGCGCGCGCAGACTCGATCGCGGCATTCGAGCGGCTCGCCGAGGACTGCCTCTGGGCGATACGCGCGCCCGGCTACGTCCTGCACCTCGTTCTCTAGGTCAGCCGCGGCCGCGGTCGACCAGCAGCCAGGCGAGCCACGCGATGCCGAGGACCTGACCGAGGTTGCGGGCCTCGGGAAGCTTCGCGCCGCGGAGCTTCTGGATCGGGTGCGTACCGAACACGTTGCGCAAGCGCTGGGCGGTGCCGTCGTCGGTTCCGCTCACCGCGAGACGCGCGTGGTGCTGGCCCGCGACCGCGCGGATGGTCGCGCGACGGGTCCCGGTGCGACGCACGACGTCCTCGATGCCGTGGAGCAGCGCCGGCGGGATGCGGCCGCGCACCACCAGCACTCGTCCTTCGCGGACCGACAGGCAGAAGATCTCGTTCGCGCGCCACAGCAGGTACGCGCCGACCGCGACGAGCAGCAGGACGAGGGTGACGATCGGGTCGAGCACGGGGCCGGTATACGACGATTCCAACGCCCGTCGTCCCTCCGAAAACCTCGACGCAGTGCATCAATCCCAGCGCTACACTGCGCCCCCATCATGCCTTCCGACCAGCAGTCCAAGAAGCAGGAGCCCGGGCGGACGACGGAGACGCGCGCCGTGCATGGCGGCGAGCCCCGCGACCGCGCGAGCGACTCGCTCGCCGAGCCGATCGTCCAGACCGCCACGTACACGTTCGCGAGCACGGCCGCGCTCGTCGAGTACATGGAGGGCAAGGTCGAGCGCGAGGAGTACGGACGCTACGGGAACCCGACGGTCCGGACCCTCGAGGAGAAGATCGCGTCGCTCGAGGGGACCGACGACGCCGTCGCGTTCTCGAGCGGGATGGCCGCGGTGACGACCGCGATCCTCGCGCTGGTGAAGAGCGGCTCGCACGTCGTGCTCTTCTCGGACTGCTACCGGCGCACGCGGCAGTTCGTGACGTCGTTCCTCGATCGCTTCGGCGTCACCAGCACGCTGGTCCCACCCGCCGACGTCGATGCGATGCAGGCGGCGCTCACGCCGCAGACGCGGCTGGTGATCAGCGAGGCGCCGACCAACCCCTACAACAACGTGGTCGATCTGCGACGCGTCGCTGCAATCTGCCGCGAGCGACGCATCCGCACGATGATCGACGCGACCTTCGCGACGCCGGTGAACCTGCGTCCCGCGGAGCACGGCATCGATCTCGTCGTGCACAGCGCGACGAAGTACCTGAGCGGGCACAACGACGTGCTCGCGGGCGCCGTCGCCGGGCCGAACGGGCTCGTCTCGCTGGTGCGCGATCTGCGGCACGTGCTCGGGGGCGTGCTCGACCCCCACGCTGCGTACCTGGTGCATCGCGGCATCAAGACGCTCGCGGTCCGCGTGAAGCAGCAGAACACGAACGCGCTCGCGCTGGCGCAGGCGCTCGAGGGGCATCCTCGGGTGCGGCGCGTGTGGTACCCGGGGCTCGCGTCGCATCCGCACCACGCGGTCGCGAAGGAGCTCATGACCGGCTTCGGCGGCGTCGTGACGTTCGCGGTGAAGGGCGACCTCGCGAGCGTCGGGCGCTTCGTCGACGCGTGCCGCATCCCGCGCATCGCGCCGAGCCTCGGCGGCGTCGAGTCGCTGATCGAGCAGCCCGCGCTGATGAGCTACTTCGAGCTCTCGACCGAGCAGCGCGAGGCGGTGGGGATCACCGACGATCTCGTGCGCTACGCGGTGGGCATCGAGGACACCGACGAGCTCGTCGCGGACGTGCTGCGGGCCCTCGATCAGACCGCCTGATCGCGCGCGACGGAAACGAAACGGGGCGGGCGCTCTCGCGCTCGCCCCGTTCGCGTTCGTGGATCTCGAGAGGAGGCTTACTCCTCGAGCTCCTCGTCCTCGGCGCCCTCGTCGCCCTCGGTCTGCGGGCGGTTCAGCTCGAAGAGCACGTTGCGCGCTTCCTCGCTGCCGTTGCCGGCCTCGTCGCGCGCCGCCATCAGGAGACCGGTCTCCTGCATGTCGCCGAGCAGACGCGCCGCGAGCACGCGCTGCGCCGCGTCGTCGCCACGCAGCATCGCGAAGAAGCGGTTGCGCACGTCACGTCCGCTCAGACCGTGCGTGCCTTCCCAGCCGCTGCGAAGACGCGACATGAGCGGCACCCACGCGAAGCCCTGGCCGCCCTCGTTGAGGATCCGCGCGACGCGGATGCGGCGCATGACCTGGCCCGAGTCCCAGAGGTCGCTGGTGATGAGATTGAACCAGTCGTTCGTCTCGTTCATCAGCGCGTCCTGCAGCACCTGGCGCAGATCCGCGTCGCTCTGGAGGCGCGTCACCAGCGCGTTCGCGGCCTCGTCGCTGCCGCCGAGCGCGATCGCGAGCGAAGCCGCCACGCGCGTCTGATCGGCCTCGAGCATCTGGATCAGGCGCGCGTCGTTCGCAGGATCCGCCGCGTAGCCCACCGCGATCGCGGCCGGGCTGCGCACGTCCGGCGGGGTCGCCGCGTTCGCGATGAGGTCGAGCAGCGCGCTCGACATCGCACGGCTCGGGCGCTGCCAGAGCGCGCCGAGGTAGTAGCGGCGGGCCGCCTCGTCGAGGTCGGTCTGCTGCACCTTCGCGAGCACCTGCTGGAGCACCGCGTCGTCCGCGATCGCACCGAGCGCGAGGCCCGCGTCGTTGCGGAGGCGGATGTCGTCCTGCGGGTCCTCGATGATCGTCATCATCGCCTCGGCCGCATCGACGCGACCGTAGCGGCCGATCGCACGCACCGCCGCGGTGCGGTTGTCGTACTCGCGCTGCAGCGGCACGCCCGCCATGCCCATGTACTGCGCGAAGTCCTGATCGCGACCGCGCGGGATGATGCGCATGAGCGCCGTGTAGCCGGCGTCCGAGCCCATGTCGGCGAGCGCGAGCGCGGCCGACGCGATGTCGTCGCCCTCGAGGTTGCGCACCAGGGCGGTCTCGGCGTCGCGCGAGCGCGCACGGCCGAGCACGCGCATCACCGACGCGCGGCGGTTGAGGAACGCGTCGTCCGAGAGCATCGGGACGAGCTGCGACGCGACGTCGGCGGGGATCTCGAGGTTCAGCATCGCCTCGAGCGCGCCGCGGCCCGCGTCGGCCGGGGTCGCCTGCGCGATCGTCAGCAGCGCCGGGGCCGCACGCACGTCGCCGAGCTCGGCGAGGCCGTGGGCCGCCTCGGTGCGCGTCATCTCGTCGTCGCTCGAGAGCATGCCCGCGAGCGCGTCGGCCGCGGCCGGATCGTGGGTCGCGCGCAGCATGACCACGAGGTCGCGCTTGGTCGCCGCGTCGCCCGCCGAGCCGAGCAGCACGGTCAGGCCGCGCGCGCCGGTCGAGCGACGGAGCGCCTCGAGCACCGCGACGCGCATCGCGGGGTCGCGCTGCATGAGCTGGAAGAGCGGCGTCGCGGCGCGCGGATCACCGATGCGCCCGAGGCCCGCGGCCGCGATGCGCAGCACGTTGTGGCCCTCTTCGCCGGTGTTCTGCGCGTCGAGGATCATGCGCGAGAGCGGGTCGATGACGTCGGGGGTGCCCGCCTCCGAGAGCGCCTGCGCGACGAGCGTGCGCACCGCGACCGACTCGTGCCCGGTGAGCTCGGGCGCCGCGAGGCGCTGCACGCCGACCGCGTTCACCACGATGCGCGGGTCGAACGCGGGGTGACGCTGGTGCTGGAGGCGACCGTTCTCGAACTCCGCGATGATCGCGTCGGCGGCCGCGGGCTCGTTGAGCACCGCGAGCGCCCACACCACCGGGGCGCGGTCGCGATCGTCGGTCTGCGGCAGCACGCGCAGCAGGTGCGGCTTCGCGCTGTCGGCGGCCGGCGAGCCGATCTCGGCGAGGGCGCGCGCGGCGTGGGCGCGCATGCGTCCTTCCTGGTCGAGGAAGGGGATCAGCACCGCCACCGAGTCGGCGTCGCGGTACTGACCCATCTTCTGCATGATCCGCATGCGCACGTCGTCGAACTGCGCGCGCGGCAGCTCTTCGCGGATCATCCGGAGGAACTGCGCCTGGTCGCCGGTCGCCTGGGCGGCGTCGTACGCGGCCCAGCGCGCCTGATACGCCTGGTCGCGCACGTACCAAGCGCCCCCGAGGCCGAGCATGCCGACGATCAGCAGCAGCGTGACGACGCGGCCGAACATCGAGGTACGCGTTCCGATCTTCTTGACGACCTGGTCGTCGTCCAGACCGGCGACCTGCCGGTTGGCCTTGTCCAGCGCGTCGTCCGTCGCGGGGACGTTCGGAAGCGCCGGCAGGTCATCGTTCGGTTCGAGCTGGTTCTCCATCGTGCTCACCCTGCCCGACGTCGTCCTGGGACGCGTGGGCTCCGCTGGTCTCTCGGGCCCGCAACAGTAGCGAAACCGCCCGCTGCGTTTCAATGCCGACGGAGGAGGACCCTCGGCGCGCGCAGGCCTTGGGGTGCGATGCCGCAAGTGCGCGGAAACACTGTTGACCCCCCGGATCCCCCCCGGTACTGTAGCGGTCGCTTCGGCGGGGAGAGGCGCTGATGACGAAGTCCGAGCTGATCGATGCGGTCGCCAAGCGGACCAAGATCACCAAGAGCCGCGCCGAGCTCGTGGTGAACTGCATCTTCGAGACGATGACCACCTCGCTGGAGCGCGGGGAGGGCATCGAGATCCGAGGCTTCGGCAGCTTCACCGTCCGCGACTACAAGCCCTACAACGGGCGGAATCCGCGCACGGGGAAGCCGGTGCCGGTGCCCGAGAAGCGGCTGCCGTTCTTCAAGGTCGGCAAGGAGCTCAAGGAGCTCGTCAACCAGGGGACGGGCCCGATTTCCGAGGACGACGACGACGACGACGACGACGACGTCACGTCGGACGACGACGACTCCGAGGGCTGAGGGGACAGCCGACCACGACCACGTGGTCGGCGACGGTCGTTCCCTCCGCGAACAACTCGACGGGCGGCGCACGCTCACGTAAGCCACGCGCCGTGGCGACCCTCTCCGCGGAAGAACAGCTGCGCGTGCTCGTGCGCGGCAGCGTCGATCTCGTCTCCGAAGCCGACCTGAAGGCGCGGCTCGAGGAGTCGGTGCGCACCGGACGCCCGCTGAAGATCAAGGCGGGCTTCGATCCCACGCGCCCCGACCTGCACCTCGGGCACACCGTGCTGATGACGAAGATGCGCCAGTTCCAGGAGCTGGGACACGAGGTCATCTTCGTCGTCGGCGACTTCACCGCGGCGATCGGCGATCCCAGCGGCAAGAACAAGACGCGCCCGCCGCTCTCGCGCGAGGAGATCGAGCACGGCGCGAAGACCTACGCCGAGCAGGCGTTCAAGGTGCTCGACGAGACCAGGACGCGCATCGAGCACAACTCGGGCTGGCTGGGCGCCATGCAGTTCGCCGACGTCATCCGCCTCGCCGGCAAGTACACGCTCGCGCGGATGATGGAGCGCCAGGACTTCAAGATGCGCTGGGAGAACGAGTCGAGCATCTCGCTGCACGAGCTGCTCTACCCGCTCGCCCAGGCCTACGACTCGGTGCAGCTCCAGGCCGACGTCGAGCTCGGCGGGACCGATCAGCTCTTCAACCTGATGGTCGGGCGCGACCTGATGAAGGAGTACGGCCTGCGCCCCCAGGTCGTCATGACGACGCCGATCCTCGAGGGCACCAACGCGCGCTTCGAGGACGGGCGCATCGTCGGCGACAAGATGAGCAAGTCGCTCGACAACTACGTCGGCGTGAGCGAGGCGCCCGAGGAGATGCTCGGCAAGCTGATGAGCATCGGCGACGAGGTGATGTGGCGCTACTACGAGCTGCTCTCCGCGGAGTCGACCGCGACGATCGCGGAGCGTCGCAGTGACTGCGCGAACGGCCGGATGAACCCGCGCGACGCGAAGATGGCGCTCGCGAAGGAGCTGGTCGCGCGCTTCCACACGCCGGCGGACGCGGAGCGGGTGCACGCGGCGTGGGACAAGCAGTTCAGCCAGCGCCAGGTGCCGGACTCGATGCCGGAGCACGAGAGCGCGGGCGCGCCGCTCGCGCTGGTCCAGGCGCTGGTGATCGCGAAGCTCGCGAGCAGCAACAGCGACGCGCGGCGGAAGATCGAGCAGGGCGCGGTCGACGTCGACGAGCAGCGCGTGAAGGACACCAAGGCGGTGCTCGAGGCGGGACGGCACGTGCTGCGCGCCGGTCGCCACTACGCGGCGATCACCGTTCGCTGAGCCGCCGCTTGCGCAAGCGATGTGACCAGGTCTCCTGGTTGCGGAATCGCTTGCGCAAGCGTCTCGAGCAGGTCTCGACCTCTTGGAACGCTTGCGTAAGCGTCGCGAGGAGGTCTCGGCCTCTTGGAACGCTTGCGCAAGCGTCTCGAGCAGGTCTCGACCTGGTGGAACGCTTGCGTAAGCGTCTCGAGCGGGTCTCGACCTGGTGGAACGCTTGCGTAAGCATCTCGAGCGGGTCTCGACCTGGTGGAACGCTTGCGTAAGCGTCGCGCGGGGTCGGGCGCGATGACATCGCTGTCGGGTGCGTGCCTGCGGTTCACGGGCTCGGGCGCATCGTGCGGTTCGCGTCGTGGCGCGTCAGTCGTGTGGTTCCGCGGAGTTGCGCGTCGTGCGCGTCATGGCGCGTCCGTTGCGCTGGAGGCGGGCATGCTTCGCGTGGTGCTCCGCTCGTTCGTGAACGTCGTGTACGCGGTGTGGCTGATGCTCGTGGTCCTCGGGGGCTGCTGCTTCGGCGCGATGCCAGAGGCCGAGGGGCAGGACGCGGGGCCGGTGGTCGCGGTCGCGCCGGTCGAGCCGGTCCCGGCACCGGTCGTCGTGAGCGAGCCCGCGCCGATCGACTTCGTGCCCGAGCCAGCTCCGGGGATCCTCGAGCCACGGCTCTCGCGCGAGGCCTGGGACGTGCTGGCCCGCGGGCCGGTGCCGCAGGTGCGCGATGCGCTCTCGTGGTTCGAGTCGGCGCCGCCGCACGAATCCGGCGCGCTCGAAGGAGCGCTCGTGATCTGCCGGACGATGATGTTGCCCGGTCACGACGACTGGGACGGCATCTTCGGCGGCCCCGAGATCCAGCTGCGCGTGCGCATCGCGGGCGGTGCGATGCGCGCGACCCCGGAGGGACGCCCTGCCGGCGTCTTCTCGTTCCCGGTGGCGCGCCTCGCGCCACGCGATCGCGTGTGGATGCGGCTGATCGACGAGGACCTGCTCGACGACGACGTCATCGGCGAGGGCTCGACGCAGTTCACCGGCATCACGCCGTTCGTGGTCTCGATGCGGCGCGCGACGCTCGAGTGTCGCGCGGTGAGCGCGCCCGAGCCCCGCGCCGCGCTCGCGCGCTTCGATCGCATGTTGTCGCGCGCGGAAGACGTGCGGCCCGACGTGAGCCTGCTCGACCTCGGCTATCCGGAGCGCGAGGCGATGGAGGTGCTCGCCGCCGCGAGCGAAGCCGCGGCGTGGCTCGACTGGAGCGACGCGAGGCTGCGCGAGCGGATCGATCACGCCGAGCGATTCGAGCGCGCGTGGAGCGATGCTGCGCGCGCCGAGATGGACCACGCGACGAGCACGCTGCCGGAGCCGAGCACGCCGGTCGCGTTCGGCGAAGGACGGCAGGCGCGCCTGCTCGAGCTGCGCTGCGGCGCGGACGCAGGCCGCGCCCATCGCGACATCGGCGCGGCGCTGCCGGCGTGGGCCGCGCGCGTGCCGTGCGTCGCGATCGTCGAGGTCGTCGCGGGGCGCGGAGGATGGACCCTGCCCGCGGTGCCCGGTGTGCTCGATCCCGAGCTGCGTGTCGTCGACGGCGATGGACGATCGCACGGGCTGCTCTGGGTCGGACGGCGCACCGCGGGGACGTGGCGCGCCCCCGACGAGGTCGTGCAGGTCGCGGAGGGCGAGCGGGTCGAGCTCGCGCTCGACATCCCGGTGCGCGATCCGCGGCTGATCCAGGCGCGCCACGACCGCGGCGGCGTCTCGCTCCTCCGCGCGCGCTGATCTCAGAGCTTCGTGAGCTCGACGACCTGGGGCGCGAGCGGCGCCTTCGGATCGATCTGCGCGAGCAGCGCGTCCGCGGGCGTCATGCCGCGCTCGATGAGCGCGCGCAGCGGCGCGAGGTGGATCGTCTCGTCGCGTCCCTGCTCGTCGAGCGCACGCTGCGCGCGGAGGCCGCGCTCCGCGATGCCGAGCAGTTCCGAGGCCCACTCGCCGACCTCGCGGCCCGCGAGCTTCGCGCGCAATCCGTCGCGCGCGATCGCCGGACGCACCGCCTCGATCTCGTCGTGCGTCCAGCGTGCGCCGAGCGACTCCGTCGCCGCGAGCGCGCCGTCGTCGTAGATGACGCCCTTCCACAGCGCCGCGAGCGCGGGCACCAGGTCCGCGCGCTGCGAGTCCGCGCCGCGCGTCTCGATCGTCTTCTTGAGGCGCACCTCGGGGAAGAGCGTGTTGAGGTGCGTGAGCCAGTCGCCCATCGTCGGATGCGCGCCGTCGAACCCGTCGCGCCAGAACGCGCGGAACGTCTGCCCGGTGTTCCGGATGAGACGGCTCTCGTGCTTCACGAGGAACATCGGGACGTCGAGCGCCCACTCGACGTAGTCTCGGAACGTCGCGCCCTCGTTCCACGCGAACGGAAGGAGCCCCGAGCGATCGGGATCGACCGCGAGCCACACCGCGACGCGGCGGCTGCGCTCTCCGGTGATCCGTCCTTCGACGAACGGGCTGTTCGCGAACATCGCGGATGCGATCGGCTGCACGCGCAGCGACGCGCGCAGCTTGCGCATCGCATCCGCCTCGCTCGCGTAGTCGAGGTTCGCCTGCACGGTGCAGGTGCGCAGCATCATGTCGAGCGCGAGGTGTCCGCGCGTCGGCAGGTACTCGCGCATGATCGGGTACCGGACCTTGGGGACCCACGGCAGCTCTTCGCGCCGCGCGAACGGATGGAAGCCGAGGCCCATCCACGAGAGCCCGAGCGCCTGGCCGATCGCGTGGACCTCGCGCAGGTGCTCGTCGTGCTCGCGCGCGGTCTCGTGGATCGTCAGGAGCGGCGCGCCCGAGAGCTCGAGCTGCGCGCCCGGCTCGAGCGTGATCGACGCCTGACCGCGCACCAGCTGGATGCAGGTCGCGCCTTCGCACACGAGGTCCCAGCCGGCGTCGTTCGCGAGGCGCCGCAGCACCTCCGCGATGCCGCGATCGCCCTCGAACGGGATCGGCGTGAGATCGGGGAGGACGACTCCGTGCTTCTCGGCCTCGGTGCCGACGCGCCAGGCCTCGCGGGGTTTGCACGCGTGGTGGAAGGGCTCGAGCAGGTCGTCCAGCGACCGGATCGGACGCTGCTCGGAGTCGGAGGAGACCGCCATGCGTGTGTCGCTCGTTTCGCGCGCCGTGAAGGCGCCGTTCGGGGCCGGAGTCGTCGTGACTGCACGGAGCAGGCCGTGCGTCGTAGCACGCCGGATCCGTCTCGCGGAACGCGACGTCGTCGAGTAGTCTGCCGCGTCGCAATGAGCAGCCGTTCCGCCGAGGGCGTGATCGGCCCCCAACTCGTGGTGCGGGGCCGTCTCGATGGCAAGGGTGACCTGCGGGTCGAGGGTGTCCTGGAGGGCGAGCTCGATCTCGAAGGGGACGTGGCGGTCGGTCCCGACGGAACGCTCGTCGGTCCGCTGCGCGCGCGCAGCGTCGAGGTCGCGGGCGAGGTGCACGGCGACGTGCTCGCCGGCGACACCGTGGCGATCCGCGCCGGCGGCCGGGTGCAGGGCGACGTGCGGGCGCGGCGGATCGCGATCGACGACGGCGCGGCGCTCCACGGTGGGATCGAGATGGACTTCGATCTCGAAGAAGAAGAGGCGCGTCGATGAGCCGAGGCTCGGTGCTGCCCGAAGGGATGAGGCTCGCGGGCGAGATCCGCGGGCAGGGCGATCTGGTCGTCGCGGGGACGATCGAGGGGCCGATCGCGATCGACGGTCACCTGACGATCGAAGCGACGGGCGTGGTGCGCGGCGAGGTGAAGGCGCGCGCGGTGGTGCTGCGCGGGACGCTCACCGGACCCGCGGTCGCAGAGGAGACGATCCGGCTCGAGTCGGGCGCGCGGATGATCGGTGACGCGCGCGCCGAGCGCGTGTCGGTCGTCGAGGGCGCGCTGCTTCGCGGTCGCATCACCATGACGGGCGCGCAGGCGGCGCGTCGCTCGAGCGCGGGGCAGGTGCCGGCGGTCGAGCGCCGAACGACGCCGGGCGCGGTGAGCGCGCCGACCCCGCCGACGATCGCGACCGCGGCCGGCATCGCGCCGCGCGCCGCGGCGGGTGTGATCGTCGAGCCGCGGGTGTCGCGCGACGAGGAATTCGAGACGCGCGCGACGGGTCGCTTCGTGCGCCGGAGCGAGGCTCCGCCGGCACCTCCTGCCGAGGCCGAGGCGACGATCACGCGCCCGCGCGATCGCCGTCCGCCCGAGCCGGTGATCCCGGGCGTCGGCAGACAGCGCGCGCGCCGCAAGGACGGAGGGATGGCATCGTGACCGCGAAGCACCTGGCGCCGGCGGGAACCCGCGAGCGCTTGCTCGAGCTGCTGCGCACCCGCTGCTTCGCGCGGAAGAAGGTCGTGCTCGCGTCGGGTCGCGAGAGCGACTTCTTCATCGACTGCAAGCAGGCCGTCCTGCTCGCGGAAGGGCACGTGCTGGTCGGCGAGCTGATGCTCGAGGCGGCGCTCGCGCTGCCGACGCATCCGGTCGCGGTCGCGGGCGTGGAGCTCGGCGGTTGTCCGCTCGCGTCGGCGGTGGCGCTCGTGTCGTTCCAGCGCGACGTGCGCACCGAGCGCGGGGTCGGGCTCGACGCGATCTACGTGCGCAAGCAGGCGAAGGATCACGGCAGCCAGCGTCAGCTCGAGGGCGACGTCGGGCTGCAGCCGAACGATCCGGTGGTGGTCGTCGAGGACGTGGTGACGACCGGTGGCTCGACGCTGCGCGCGATCGAGCGGCTGCGCGAGCGCGGGCTCACGGTGGCGGGCGTGGTGGCGATCGTCGATCGCCTCGAGGGCGGCGCCGAGAACGTGCGCGCGGCGGGCGTGCACCTGACGTCGCTCTTCACGCGGCACGACTTCATCCCTGCGTGACGCGGTAAGATCCGGCGGGATGCGTGCTCTCCTCGCGTCGGCGCTGATCGCGATCGTCCTCGCGGGCTGCGGCAGCACGCGCGTGCCGATGCGCGAGTCGACGCGGGCCTACACCGCGAGCGACTACGGCGGGATCTACGGGCGCTGGACGCGCTCGTCCGACGAGTTCGAATTCGGTCGGCTCTCCGAGATCGCCCACATCACCGCGACGTTCGAGGCGTGGGAGTTCCGCTGGGCGTACGTCGTGCGCTACGCGGCGGACCACTCGTTCTCGACCGAGGAGCGCACGCGCCTGCTCGAGGAGTCGCTCGAGGACGCGCGGGTGCGCCATCGCTTCTTCTTCACGATCGCGTCGCCGCGGTGGCGCGAGACCGAGCTCCAGGGGCGCGAGAGCGACTGGCGCGTGCTGCTCGTCGATCCGACGGGGCGCCAGGTCGAGCCGGTGGAGCTCACGCCGATCGCGCGGCCTTCGGCGGATCAGCGGGTGTACTTCCCGTCGATCTCGCGGCAGCGCCATACCTACCGCGTCGCGTTCCCGGCGCAGCACGTCGACGGCACGCCCACGATCCCGCCCGATGCGGACCACGTGCTGCTGCGCTTCGCGAGCGCGCGGGGGACGGTCGATCTGCGCTGGGAGCTCGAGCGCGCGGCGGAGAACGTCGAGGGCTCCGAGGCCGCGCCGAGCGAAGAGGGCGCGACCGAGCACGAGAACGACGGCTGATCGACGGAACGCAAACGAGCGAGCTCCGTGATGGAGCCCGCTCGAGGCACGGACAGGCGATCCCGGGGCGATCAGCCCTTCGAGATCTTGCCTTCCTTGTGCGGCTTGTGGGTGCGGCACGCGGCGCAGAACTTCTTGATGACGAACTTCTCCGGCATCGTCCGCTTGTTCTTGGACGTGTGGTAGTTCGCGCGACCGCACTGTTCGCAGGTGAGCTTGATCAGGTCCCGCATGACGACTCCAGAAGGGCGCAGAGCATAGTCGTATCGGTTTCGCGGTCAACCCCTTCGGGGATCACGAAAGCCCCAGCCGCGCGAGGGCACGCACGTAGCCGGCGCGCGCCTCGGCTTCCGCCACGTGCTGGCCGTCCGCGACGATCGTGCGGCCGGCGACCCGGACCTCGCGCACGCAGCGTGGCGATGCGCCCCAGATGACCGCGTCGGAGCTGGTGCCCGTGCCGACCAGCGCGGGATCGCTCGCGTCGAGGCGAACCTCGTCCTCGCGCTCCGCGTCGTCCCATCCGATCGACGCGTAGCCCTCGCCCGCGAGTGCGGCGAGCAGATCGTCGGCGTCGGCGGCGACGTGTCGCGCCTCGGCGCGAGTGCGATCGTCGAGCTCGACGGCGCGCGCTTCTTCGAACGGATCGCTGATCGCGTGGCTGTCGGCGCCGGTGCAGAGGCGGACGCCGGCCGCGCGCATCGCCGCGACGTCGGCGAGGCCGTCGCCGAGGTCGCGCTCGGTGGTGCGGCACACGCACGCGAACGCGCGGGCATCGCCGAGCAAGCGCGCGTCGTGGGGGCGGAGGTGGGTCGCGTGGACCGCGACGAAGCGCGCGTCGAGCACGCCTTCGTCGGCGAGGAGCTCGACCGGGCGGCGGCCGTGCTCGGCGAGGCACTCGCGGATCTCGCGGCGCTGCTCGGCGACGTGCGCGTGGACGGGCATCGAGCGGGCGCGGGCGAACGACGCGCACTCGCGCAGGGTCTCGCGGGGGACGGCGCGCACGCTGTGCGGCGCGATGCCGATGCGCACCAGCGGATCGTTCGCGTAGTGGGCGGCGAGCGCGTCGACGTCGGCGAGCGCGTCGTCGAGGCGGGGGTCGCAGAAGCGGTGCTGGGCGCCCTCGGGCGGGCGGTTCGTGCCGGCGCGCTGGTAGACGACGCGGAGCAGCGTGATGCGCACGCCGGCCTCGCGCGCGGCGCGGATCACGGCGTGCGAGAGCGCGAGGCGATCGGCGTAGGGCGCGCCGCTCGTGTCGTGGTGCAGGTAGTGGAACTCGCCGACCGCGGTGACCCCGGCGCGCGCGAGCTCGACGAACGCGAAGCGCGAGAGGTCGAAGACGTCGTCGGGCGTGACCCGCGCAGCGAGCTCGTACATCAGGCCGCGCCAGCTCCAGAACGAGCCGGTGGTCGCGGCGCGTCGCTGGGTGCGCGCGCGCAGGGCCCGCTGGAACGCGTGCGAGTGCGCGCTCGCGAGGCCGGGCAGGACGAGGTGATCTCCTTCGAGTCGGACGGGCGTCATCGTTCCTCGCGCCGCGGGCCTTCGGTGCGCACGCGCTCGCGCATCTCGCGCTCTTGTTCCTCGCGGTTCTCGCCTCGGGGGGCGTGGCGGTTCGCGTGGACGTATGCGTCGAGCGCGAGGGCCCACTCGCCGCGCCGCCGGAAGTCGCCGCCCGCGAAGCGCCAGTAGTCGTAGCGGACGTCGTGATGGGGCGCGGGGCGACCGTCGCGGCCGATCTCCTCGTCGCCACCGAGCACGCGCAGCGCGATCGGGATCATCACCGCGGCGAACGCGACCGCGATCGCGACGTTGCGCACCTCTGCCGCGTGCTCGCGACGGAGCGTGACGTAGAGCCCGGCGCCGAGCAGCGCGACGCCGATCAGCGCGCACGCGCCGAGCGCGCCCGGCATGTCGGCGTCCATGCCGAGCGGGAGCAGCACCGCGCCTGCGATCAGCGCGAGCACCGCGGCCATGATCGGGCTCGCGCTCTCGGCGCGTCGCTCGCGCAGCTCGCGCAGCGGCCAGGTGAAGAGCATGACGCCCGCGGAGAGCATCGATGCGGGCGCGAACGTCGCGATCGCGAGCAGGATCATGTACCAGCTGAACCAGCCGATCTGCAGGCCCATGTACTCGGCGCCGAGGTGGAAGCTCAGCGCGAGCAGGAGCGCGACGATCGCGATCACGTCGAGCACCACGCGGAGCGGGCCCTTCGCGCGATCGCGCAGCGCGGCGGTCGCGTAGCCGAGCGCGCACGCGATCTGGAGCGCGATCACCGAGTGACCGAGGAAGGTCCAGAGCGCGTCTCCCTCGATGCCGAACATCGCGAAGAAGTCGACCGCTCCGGTGATGCGCGCGCCGTTGCGCGTGATGTCGCGCAGCGCGGCGCCGTCGCGCCACTCGGGCTCGGTCTTCGAGACCGCGGTGTACGCGTAGACGACGGCCGCGGTGACCCACACCAGCGGCATCGACCACGCGGAGGCGCGCGGCACGAGCGAGTGGGGCAGGGCGCGATCGAGCGCGCCGTCGCGCCGCGAGACGAGCGAGCCCCACGCCATCACGCCGACCCCGGCGACGAGCACCAGCGCGCCGAGCGCGAGGCTCGCGCCCGAGGCCCACGCCGCGTAGAGGATGGCCGCGCCGATCACCACGACGACGAAGCCGATGGTCAGCTCGCGCAGTCCGCTGATCGGCGCTTGCGGTGCGGGCTTCGCCTTGCCGCGTTTGGCCTCGACCGGCTTCGCCGCGAGCGCGCCGGGCGCGCCGAAGAGATCCCACGACGAGAGCGGCGGCAGGAAGGTGAACGCGAGGAAGAAGAGCGAGAGCAGGTAGTGGTGCTGGTAGCTGTCGTGCATCGACGACGACCAGCTCCAGAAGTACACGACCGCGATCACGCCCATCAGCGCGCGCGGCGCGCGCGGCGTGAGCGCCACGACGAACGACGCGATCGCGAGCACGAACATCGCGCCCACGTAGAGCTCGGTGGTCGGCGCCGGCAGGACGTCGAGCTCGCGCGCGTGCGCGACGTTGAAGCCCGCGGTGCCGTAGCGCCACGCCGGGCGGAGGTGATCCGCGATCGCGTCGAACGCGAAGAGCAGCATGAACGTGCGGAGCACGAGCCAGCCGCGCACTGCGGGCACCGGCGCGAGCCAGTAGTCCTCGAGCCAGCTCCGCATCACTCCGCGCCCTCGTCGATCTCGCCGCTCGCGCAGTCGATCGCACGATCGACGCTGGGCAACGCGCCGCCCGCGGGATCGGTGCACTCGTTGTGGAAGCGCACCGCGCTCACGCCCTCGCGCGTCTCGCAGCGCCAGCGCAGGAACGACTCGACGACCGGCATGCGGTTGCGCTCGAGCAGCGCCATCCACGGCGCGGGGAGCACCTCGCCGAGCGCGATGGGGCGCTCGGCTCCATCGCGCGTCTCGGTCACGCGCATCTGGCAGCGCGCGACGCGCACCGCCGAGAACATGCGCCACGCGAAGCGCTCGTCGTAGCGATCGCCGCCTTGGTAGTAGCGCATCGGGATCGCGATCATCACGAGCAGCCAGAGGAAGCAGACCGCGGGGATGATCGCGCGCGCGGTGCCAGTCGGCTCGGGGACGACGATGTCGCGATCTGGGCGCTCTTCGCTCATGCGATCCGGTCGCGCACGATCGAGCGAAACGCGCGCGCCGTCAACGCTGGCGGAGCGACGCGAGGCACGCGTCGAAGTCGGGCGGCGGTGCCGCCTCGAAGCGCACGGTCTCGCCGCTGCGCGGGTGCACGAAGCCGAGCGTGCCGGCGTGCAGCATCGGGCGCGGCGCGGCGATGCGTGGGCCCGCGTGATCGCGGACGTACACCGGCTCGCCGACCAGCGGATGGCCGGCTTCGCTCAGGTGGATGCGGATCTGGTGCTGCTTGCCGGTCTCGAGCCGGCACTCGACGAGCGTCGCGCCGCGGAGCGCTTCGATGCGTCGCACGTACGTGACCGCGCGCTTCGCGTGCTCGGGCGGCGGACCGGCGTGACCGCGGAAGCGGCCCCACGAGCCGCGCAGTCCGTCGCCGCGATCCTGCACCAGCATCGTCTCGTGCTTCGCGGTCGGCACGTCACCGTGCGCGATCGCGAGGTAACGACGCTCGACGCTGTGCTCGCGCAGCTGGTCCTCGAGCGCGCGCTTCGCGCTCATGGTGCGCGCGAGCACGAGGACGCCCGTCGTGTCCTTGTCGAGCCGCTGCACGACGCCGACCATCGGATCGCGCGCACCGCCGCCGCGCTCCTGGCGCCGCGCCTTCTCGATGCGCGTCACCAGCGCGCGCACGCGATCGACGAGCGTGTCGCGCTCGCCCGGCTCGAAGGGCACGGTCACGACGCCCGCGGGCTTGTTCACGACGATCACGTCGGCGTCGAGGTGCAGCACTGCCTCGCGCGGGAGCACGCCCTCGGTGCGCTTCGGCGCGGTCGGCGCGATGTCGACCTTCGCGCCCGCTTTCACGCGCATCGCGTCGTCGCGCGCGAGCGCACCGTCGACGGTCACGCGCCCGGTGCGACAGAGATCGCGGGCGCGCGACCACGGGACCGCTTCGCCGCTCGCCGCGCCGAGCGATTCGCGCACGACGGCGGCGAGGGTCGCGCCGTCGTGCGCCGCGTCGACGACGATCGAGACGTTGCTCAACCGAGCTCGTTGCGACGCGTGATGATCTTGTCGACGAGCCCGTACTCCTTGGCGCTCGGCGCGGTGAGCCAGAAGTCGCGCTCGCTGTCGCGCTCGACGGTGTCGAGCGGCTTGCCGGTGCACTCGCTCACGATCGTGTTGTAGCGACGGCGCAGCTCGATGATCTGGCGCGCCGCGATGTCGATGTCGGTCGACTGACCGCGCGCGACGGTCGAGGGCTGGTGCAGCAGGAAGCGCGAGCTCGGCAGCGAGAGCCGCTGGCCCTTCGGCGCGGCGAGGAACACGAGCACCGCCGCCGACGCGACGAGGCCGTTCGCGATCGTGCGCACCGGGCAGCTCGTGAACTTGAGCAGGTCGTACATCGCGAAGCCCGAGTCCGCCGACCCGCCGGGCGAGTTGATCAGGACGTTGATCGGGGCCTTCGCGTCCTTCTCCTCGAGCACCAGCAGCGCCGCAGCGAGCTTGCGGTAGAGCAGGTCACTGACCTCTTCGCCCACGAGGATCGTGCGGCTCTCGAGCAGCCGGTCCTCGATGCGCGGGTTGATGTCGTTGCGCGGCGTCTGGTCCTGATCGTTCGGCATATGTGGTTCGAGACTGGTCGCGCCGATAGCGCGGTGCAAGAGGCCCTGGTCAATCGTTCTGCATGAGGCCGCGGACGGTGCCGTCGGGCTCGATGCGCACGTTGCGCGCAGCCGGCACTTTGGGCAGGCCCGGCATCGTCATCACGTCGCCGAGCAGCGCGACCACGAAGCCGGCGCCTGCCGACAGCCGCGCCTCGCGCACCGTCACCCGGAACCCGGTGGGGCGGCCCTGCTTCTTGGGATCGTCGGAGACCGAGAGCTGGGTCTTCGCGATGCACACCGGGAGCCCGCCGTAGCCGTCCTGCTCGAGCTTCTCGAGGGTCGCCTTCGCGCCCGCCTCGAGGTCCGCGCCGTCCGCGCCGTACACGTTCTTCGCGATCAGATCGATCTTCTTCGCGTACGGCAGATCGAGCTCGTACGCGAACTTCGGCGTGAGCGGCTCGTCACGCTCCACGATCGCCGCGACCTTCTCCGCGAGATCCATCGCGCCCGCGCCGCCCTGCGAGTACCCGCGCGAGAGCGCGACCGGCGCGCCGAGGGCGGCCGCGCGCTCCGCGACCATCGCGATCTCGGCGTCCGAGTCGTTGTCGAACGCGTTGATCGCGACGACCGCCTTGAGCCCGAAGAAGCGCGCGGTCTCGAGGTGACGCTCGAGGTTCGCGATGCCGCGCGCGAGCGCGTCGGGGTTGGGGTTGCCGGCCTCCTTGGGATCGACGCCGCCGTGGAACTTCAGCGCGCGCAGCGTCGCGACCACGACCACCGCGCTCGGCCAGATGCCCGCGGTGCGGCACTTGATGTCGAGGAACTTCTCGGCGCCGAGATCGAACCCGAAGCCACCCTCGGTCACGACGATGTCGGCCTGGTGCATCGCCATCTTCGTCGCGAGCACGCTCGAGCATCCGTGCGCGATGTTCGCGAAGGGACCGCCGTGCACCAGCGCGGGGCTGCCCTCCATCGTCTGCGCGAGGTTCGGCAGCAGCGCGTCCTTGAGCAGCGCGGTCAGCGCGGGCGCGGCCTCGAGATCGTCGACGGTGACCGGGCGCTGATCGAAGGTGCGGCCGATCACGATGCGCCCGAGGCGACGCTGCAGATCCTCCATCGAGTCGGCCAGGCAGAGCACCGCCATGACCTCGCTCGCCGCGGTGATGTCGAACCCGCTCTCGCGCGGCACGCCGCCGTTGCGCCCGCCGAGCCCGATCACCACGTCGCGCAGCGAGCGATCGTTCATGTCCATCGCGCGACGCCAGGTCACGCGGCGCGGATCGAGCCCGAGCTTGCCGTTGAAGTGGAGCTCGTTGTCCACGATCGCCGCGAGCAGGTTGTTGGCGCTCGTGATCGCGTGGAGATCGCCGGTGAAGTGCAGGTTGATCTCGTTCGCCGGGACGATCTGCGCCTTGCCGCCGCCGGTGCCGCCGCCCTTCACGCCGAACACCGGGCCGAGCGAGGGCTCGCGCAGCGCGCACACCGCGCTGCGGCCCATGCGCACGAGGCCCATCGTCAGCCCGATCGACGTCGTCGTCTTGCCTTCGCCGGCGGGCGTCGGCGTGATCGCCGAGACGAGCACGACCTTGCCCTTGCCGCGCTTGGGGCGCGAGAGCGCGGCGAGATCGATCTTCGCCTTGTCGCGCCCGTAGGGGATGACGTCGTCGTCGTGGAGGCCGAGATCCTTCGCGACGTCGGTGATCGGACGGAGCGTGCTCTTCGCCATGGCGGCGCGGAGACTACCACCGGGATTCGCGACGCCGCGCTGCGCTTTCGCAGATCGGCTGGAGTGCTCGCTCGCGCGGGGCCCGCACGGGAGCGTGCGGAGCACGTGGACGGGAGGGGCGTCGTCGCAGATCAGTCGGGACCGGGGTTGCCGACGGCCTCGGTCGTCCAGACCGCGATGTGGTTCGACGTCGTGAGATCCTGGAAGGGCAGCGCGAAGGCCGCGAAGCTCGGATCGTCACCGCGCGCGACGGCATCGGGCAGCACGCCCGCCATCCACACGTACGTGCCGCGGTTGCCGCTCTCGTCGTTGCCACCGGGCGCGGTGCGCAGGCCGTACGCGCGCGTCGACGCGAAGCTCACGTACATCAGCTCGCGATCGCCGAGATCGCCGCTGTCGAGCACGAACGCGAAGGGCGCCATGCGCGGGAACGTGTCGTTGAGATCGACGCGGCCCTCGTCCATCACGCCGGGCGCGCTCAGTCGATCCATGCGCACCGGCGCGCCTCCCTCGCGCGGCACCGCCCAGACCTTCGCGGTGGGATCGCTGTCGGCGTTGCAGTCGCGATCCTCGGTCGTGCCGCTCGGGCACGTGCTCTCGTTGAACGTCAGGAAGAGCTCGTCGGGCGACCAGTCGGGGTTGTAGCGGTTCAGTCCGTCGACGCGCGCCACGAGCACGCTCGGTGCGCTCCAGCCCGCGCCCTCGCGCTCGACCATCGCGATCGCGCCGCGCATCGGACGCTGCGAGGTGCTGCCGCTCGACCCGACGTCGGTGAACGCGATCCAGTTGCCCGACTGGGGCGACCACGCGGGATGGCTGACCTCGCGGCCGTCGTTGGGGATCGTCGCGAGCTGGGTGCCGCACCCGCCGGAGCCGTCGCAGCGCACGTCGAAGACGAACATCCCCATCGCGCCGCGATCGTCGTCGCCGTAGACCGCCGCGAGCTGCGCGCCATCGGGCGAGAACGACGAGAACTGCAGGACGTGATCGTCGCCCGCGCTCTCGTTCCAGAGCGGCGTGTACGTCTCGAGGTCGTACATCAGCACGCCGCCGCGGTTCTGACCGCCGACCGATCCGACGATCTTCGTTCCGTCGCGCGAGATCGCGTGGCAGCCCACGCAGCTGCCGCTCTGGGTCTGGCCCGGGCCCATGACGAGCTCGGCCTCGCCGGCCGCGGCGCCGAAGTCGTAGCGGACGATCGCGCCCGGCGACGTGGTCCAGTAGTAGATGGTGCCCGCGAGGGGATCGCGCGCGAAGCGCAGATCGATGTCGCTCGACGCCGCGACCCCGCTGCCGGAGTCGTCGGTCGCGCGCACCCGCACCACGAGCGGGAGCCCGCCGCGGTTGGTCTCGGCGATGTACGTCCACGCCGCGCCGGTCGGCTCCCAGATGCACCCGTCGTCGCGCACGCCCGCGGGGCGCTCGCAGCGCACGTACGCGCGCACGTCGGTCACGTCGTTCTCGAACGCGACCTCGAAGAGCGTGTTGCTCGCCGGCCCGCGCAGCCAGTGCACCTCGACGCGCCCGAGGTTCGGCGGGAGCACGACGCCGTCGTTCGGATAGACGAGCGTGGGCGCGCGCGACGCGTCCTCGGGGCCGTCGAAGAGCGAGCCGGGATCGGTCGGGAGCGCGGGGCCGCCGCCGGTCGGAGGGACGTCGAGGGTGCGTCGCAGCACGACGCGCAGCGCGCCGATCGCGAGCCGTCCGTTCGCGAGCGCCTCGATCCGCGCGCGCCCACCGTTCGTCGTCGTCGACGTGAACGTCGCGCCCGTGAACGCACCGACGTACGGAACGCCGGTCGCGCGGAACGTCACGTACTCCGTGATCTCGCGCTCGCCGGTCTCGCCCTCGAAGGTGCCGAACGCGCGGTACGCCTGGGTCGCGGGGGTCGCGCCCTCGATCGTGATCGTCGCGTCGGCGGGCTCGAGCCGCAGCGTCTCGAGGCCGGCGAGGCGCGGGTCGTCGCTCGCGTCGCCGGACACCGAGCCGTCGCGCGGATCGCCGTCGATGTCTCCGCTGCAGTCACATCCCGCGAGCGTCGCGAGCGCCAGGCAGGCCAACAGGTACTTCGTGCGCATGGGCTCCTCCGCGCCGAGGACGATTCTCACGAACTCTGGGCGATCTGGGAAGCCTGTGCACGTTGCGTACAGCGGTGGATTTCCCAGGGATTCCGCCGCGTCGCCTTGTGCTCCAGGCGGAGAAGTCTCTGCTCAGCGGACGGGCGCGGGCTGGGTCGCCTGGCGCAGGGCGGTGCGCACGCCGTCGCTCGCGGCGTGGAGCAACACGAACGTGTCGCCGTCGATCCAGGCCTCGGGATCGAGCACGCCGAGCGCGTCGGCGCCCTGGCCCGAGGGGGTGAGCACCGGCGCGCCCTCGTTGCCCTCGCGGAAGAAGCGCAGATCGAGCGAGACGAGCAGGCCGATCGACCAGCGCGTGCCGCGGCGTCCTGCGTAGTAGAGCCGATAGACGCCGCCCTGGCGCACCAGCGCGGGGGCCGCGACCTCGTCGTGATCGAACGCGCGCGCATCGTGCTCGCGTGCGGCGTGCACCTCGATCGCGCCGCGCTCCGCGATCGATCCGCAGCCCGTGCCGCACACGTCGCCGAGCTCGAAGGCACCGTCGGCCTCCGAGCCTGCGCGCAGCAGCACGATGGCGCTCGCTCCGCCGGCGCGGATCGCGCGCGCCGCGACGTAGAGGTCTGCGCCCACGCGCACCGCGCTCGCGCCGTCGAGCTCGATCACGTCGCCCGCGGGATCGGCGATCGGCAGCGCGACGAGGTCGCGCATCGTCCCGAGATCGAACGTGTCCGCCCAGCCGGCGCCGCCCTCGATGCGCACGACGCGACGCCGGCGCTCCGCGTCGAGCGCGGTCGCGAGCAGCAGCCATCGATCCTCGAGCGGCACGAGGTGGGGATCGCGGAGGCCGAACGGGAGCTGATCGTTCGGGCTCACCACCGGGCCACTCTCGAGCGGAGCGAAGGTGCCCGCGCCGTCGGGACGCGCGAGCCAGATCGCACCGCCCGCCGCGAACGCGAGGCGCGTCGCGGAATCGAGCGCACCTTCGGGACGTGCGATCGACGGCGCACGCTCGCTGCCCGCGACCCACGGCACGCTCCCGCCGCTCGCGAGCGGGCTCGCCGCGCGGACGAGCGCGTCGGGCATGTCGCAGCCGCTCGACTCGATCGCGAGCGACACGAGGCGCGCCGGCGGATCACTGGCCGCGCCGCGGTTCGTGGTGCGTCCGTGCACGACCACGCGGAGGGCGGCGTCGGGCAGCGCAGCGGCGACGCGCGCTTCGAGGATCCCGGGCGCGTCGCTGCGCAGCGAGACCACGCCCGAGGGCTCGATCGTGAGCTCGTAGTCGTGCGGCGCGTCGTCGGGAAGCGGCGTGGTCCACGCGACCGCGCCGCCGACGAGCAGCGAGACGTCGCCGCGCGAGCCGCTGACGAGCAGGCCGGTGACGCCGCGTACGCTCGGGCCGATCGCGTCGTCGGTCGCGAGCGAGATCGCGATCGCGTCGATGCAGCCGTCGCAGCTGGTCGGCGCGGCGATGCGCGCGCGGAGCGTCACGCGCGCGGTCTGGGGGCGCACCTCGCCGGGCAGGACGAGGCCGCTGTCGCCGGCCTCGCCGCCGTTCGGCACGAGCGCGCCCGCGGCGTCGACGACGGGCTCGGGGCTGCCGAAGATGCCCGCGCCCGCGAGCGCGGCGCACGACGAGGCGGCGCTGCCCGCGCACGCATCGAGGCTCGGGAGCGCGGCGCCGGGGAGCGTCGCGGTGCAGCACGCATCGCTCGCGACGCCGACGCAGCAGACCGCCGCGGCACCGCACGCGGGATCGGCGCAGTCGAGCCCTGCGAACGCGTCGTTGTCGAGGCCGTCGAAGCACTCGGCCGCGTCGGCGAGGCCTTCGCGATCGGGTGTCGCCCCGCCGGCATCGCCGCCGCTCGCGCTGGCATCGGTGTGCGGGGGCGGATCGCTGCCGGCATCGGTGCCGAGCCCCGCGCCGGCATCGGTCGATCCATGCGGATCACGACCGGACGGGCCCGCGGCCGTGCAGGCGGCGAGCGACGCGATGACCAGGAGCGACGCGACGCGCGCGCTCACGGCGCCCACCCCTCGGGGATCGCGTGGCGCGCGAGGCCGATCGCGTCGCGCACTCCGTCGGTGCCCGTGTAGTAGAGGCGGAGCTCGGTGCCTTCGACCACCGGCGCGGGATCGTTCGTCGAGAGCGCGTCGAAGCCCGCGCCCGAGCCCGCGAGGATCGCGCGGCCGCCGTTGCCCTCGCGCCAGTGCACTCCGTCCTGCGAGAGCATCACGCCGATCGACCAGCGCGTGCCGCGACGCCCCGCGTAGTAGAGGCGCAGCACGCCGCCGTACTCGATCAGCGCCGGTGCCGCGACCTCGTCGGCGTCGAAGTCGGTCGCGATCCCGGTCGCGCGACGCACGATGTGCTCGTCGGCGCGCACCTCGCCCGCGCTCGGGTCGTAGATCGTGGTGTCGGCGGGGAAGGGCGCGCCGCTCTCGTCGATCACGAAGAGCGCGACCTCGGTGGTGCCGTCGGCGTCGCGCCGTCGCGCCGCGAGCAGCGTGCGCCCGCCCGCGGTGCGGATGACCGAGGGCGAGTCCCATCCGGTCGTGGTGTCGAGCTCGCTCGTCGGCGCGAGGACGCGCGCGGGCTCGCCCATCAGCAGCGAGTCGATGCCCGCGCCGTCGGCGCGCGCGACCGAAGTGGTGCCGTCCTCGGCGATCGCGGTGAACCAGAGCTGCCAGCGATGATCCGCGCCGCGCACCAGCGCGGGATCCGCGACCGCCGCGAGCCACGGCGCAGCGCCGGGCGCGATCATCGCGCTCTCGGGATCACCGGGATCGGCGAGCGCACGGAAGCGACCGCCGTCGATGCCCGCCGCCGCGTGGATGCGGCCCTGGTAGAGGAACGCCATGCGCGCGCGTCGCTCGCCCGACTGATCCTCGTAGGTGACGACCGAGGGCGCGCGCGTGCGCTCGCCGCTGGTCCACCACGGATCGATCGCGTCGGGCAGGATCACGTCGGTCGCGCGCGCGAGCGATGCGGGCGCATCGCAGGTGCCCTCGCTCAGCTCGAGCGCACGCAGGTGCGCGGGCGGCGGATCGCCGGGACCGCGGTTCGACGCGCGCCCCCACGCGAGCACGCGCGCCGGACCCCGCGGTGCGAACGGCACGTCGGTGAAGAGCGGCGTCCACGGACCGCCCGCGCTGCTCGTCGAGCCGATGAGCGTGGCGCGCCCGTTCGTCGTGGTCTCGAGGCGGTACGAGATCGCGGCGACGGGGCCCGCGCCGAGCATCGAGCGCACCTCCGCGAGCGGGAGCGCGCGCGCCACCGCGCCGCCGATCACGAGCCGGAGCTCGCCGCTCGCGGCGCTCACCATGACCGCGACGTCGGCGTCGACGAGCGAGGTCGCGCCGAGGGTGGCGGTGCTCGACGTGAGCCCCACCGCGACCGAGTCGAGGCAGCGATCGCAGGTGTCGGCCGCCTCGACGCGCGCCTCGATCGCGAGCCGCGAGACCCGGGGATCGACGGTCCCCGCGAGCACGATCCCGCTGTCGTAGCGATCGCCGCCGTTCGGATAGAACGCGAAGTCGCGGAGCTCGGGCGCCGGACTGCCGAAGAGCGTCGCGCCGGGCGCGCACGCGAGGAGCGCGTCGCTGCCGGTGCCGCTGCAGCCCGAGAACGCGATGGTGCGCGGAGTCGCGGCGCGACAGCACGACTCCGACGAGCGCCCGACGCAGCACACGGGCGTCGATGCGCAGTCGGGATCGTCGCAGTCGAGCTCGTCGTCGCCGTCGCCGTCGACGAAGTCGAAGCACCCTGCGCCGGTCGGGGGGCTGTCCTCGCCGGGGTAGGCGGGCCCTGCGTCGTCCCCGGCGAAGCCGCCGTCCGTTCGTGGCCACGCTCCCGCGTCGAGCGCACCGGCATCGGGGCCGTCGACCGCCGCTCCGTCCTCGTCGTCGTCGCAGCCGAGCGAGAGCGGCGCCGCGAGCGCCAGGCTGGCGAGCGCGAATCCGAGGATCGTGGCGCTACGAGAGCGGTGCTGCATCGCGGATCACCCGGGAGCGGAGCGCGCGATCCCACTCTGGCACACGCACCACGCCCCGGGCTCGCTCATCAGTTTGTGTGCCAGCGACACGATCACTGCGGCCAGACCTGGTCGAGCGGCAGGAGCGTGTGTCGCACCTCGGTGGCGGTGGTGATCGTTCGTCCGACCAGGAGGCGCACCCGCTGGGGGGAGTTCGCGATGCGCGCGGCCGCGATCGACTCGATGTCGCAGCGCCCCGGGCACGCACCGAGCACCGGATCGCTCGCGCGCAGCACCGGGTTCGCCGCGTAGGGCACGAAGCGCGGCGGCTGATCGCGCGGTCCCGCCGACTCCGCGAACGCGACGCTGGTGCGACCCGCGAGATCCCGCGCGACGACCCAGAGCCGATGGATCGCGAGGTCCTCGTCGTCGTCGGGGAACCACGACGCGCCGTCGGCGCCGCGCAGCGCGATCGCGGCGATGTCGCCGAAGTCGTCGGCCTGGAGAACGACCTCGCTCGGGAGCGTCGCGCGCACGCCGCCGTCGACGTCGACGCGCGCCATGCGGATCTCGCGCAGCGTGCCGGTGCGCTCGCATCCGTAGAGCAACCAGAACTGCGTGGTCGGGTGCGGGCCCGCGGGCAGGAGCAGCGGATCGCGCAGCGAGGTGCAGCCGCCGCCTTCGGTGTCGGGACGCAGCACCTGCATCGCGTCGTCGGCGACGAAGTACGGATTGACGCCCATCGGGTGCAGATCGATCCCGAAGCGCCGCCCGTTCGAGAGCTCGATCTCACGCGCGGCCGCGAGCCAGCCCTGGGTCGAGCGCGTGTGGGCGCGCGTGCTCTCGTCGACGGGCACGTAGAGCGAGGGCTCGCGCACGCTCGAGAGCGGCGGGCACGTCGTGCCCACGCACTGCGGCGGGCTCACACCGAGCACCGGCGCGCCGAGGGCGTCGCGCGAGCTCCAGCTCGTGAGCCCTTCGTCGTCGCTCGTCGTCGCGCCGCCGATCGCGAAGCGCACCGGCGCCGAGAGCTCGTTGGTGCGCGGGACGTTCGTCGCGTCGAAGTACACGTCCCACGCGTCGTCGGGGGTGCCCGTGCCGACGAAGTAGCTGCCGAGCGTCGGCGCGCCGACTCCGCCCTGCGCCCACGCGTCGCTCGCCCGCAGCGCGGTGTGATCGAGCCCCGTCGCAGCGCCGTCGATCGTGCGGAAATTACTGGGATTTGCGCACTCGTAGGGATCGCTCCCGACCGAGTCGACGTCGACGTAGTTGCCGCGCCCCTCGAGCGCGACGTAGAGCCCGCGCACCGCCGCGCAGCCGAAGCCCTCGCCCGCGAGGTGCTCGCGCGGGATCAGCGGACGCCGCCCGCCCTCGTCGGTGTCCGCGAACACGTCCCACGTGTCGACGCCGCTCTGCGCGACGAGCACGCGCGCGAAGATCCACGCTGCGCCACCCGAGATGCCGGGCGAGAGCTCGATCGTGACGTTCACGTCGGCGATGCCGAACGACTGCGGTGCGGTGTCGATGACGCGTCCCGCGCGGCGCACCTCGACGATGCGATCGCGATAGAGCCGCACCGAGAGCTCGTCGGGCAGCGACGCGCCGCGCGCCATGTCGGGCACCGCGGTGAGCACGATGCTCGCGTACTCGCAGCCCTCGCGCGTGGTGCACGCGGTGCCGCGCGGCGCGCGCAGCGTCGCGGTGATCGACATCCCGAGATCGACCGGGAGGCACTCGACGTAGCGCAGGCCGCGCGGATCACCGGTGCCGAAGCTCGAGACCACGTCGTCGGTGGTCTCGCGCTGGATCGTGGGCGGCACGCCCATCGGCAGCGAGATCCAGTCGAGCGAGTCGGTCGCGAACTCCGAGACCACGCTCTCGCCGCCCGAGCCGCAGCACTCGAGCTCGCGACCGCAGTCGAAGTCGTTGCAGTCGACGAGCCCGTCGCAGTCGTCGTCCTCGCCGTTGTCGCAGGTGCGCTCGAACTGCTCGGCGGGGACGCAGCCACCGTCACCGCCGTCGTCGATCGGACCGCCGTCGCCCGCGTCCTCGTCCTGTCCGGTGTCGGCCGCATCGACGCCGGCATCGCGCTCGATCAGCGATCGATCGGGCAACAAGCACCCGACGAGCGCGAGCGCGACGCACGCGATCCCCGCGCGCGTCACAGCCGACCTCCGACGCTCAGCACCGCGCCGCCTTCGACCGGCACCGGCGCGACGACGAGCTCGCCGATCGAGCGCTCGTCGCTTCGCCCATCGGCGATCAACAGCACGATCTCGGTCGCGATCACAGCGCCTGCGACGCCCCAGCTCACCCACGCGGCGTAGGCCCACGCCTCCGTCTCGTCGGCGTTCTCCTCGGTGTGCGCCGAGTCCCAGCGCTCGTCCGCGACGAACCATCCGATCGCCGTCGTCGCCACCGCGATCGTCGAGAGCCCGCCCGCCACGCCCATCACGATGCGCGGCGCGAGCAGCGCGTCTCCGCGCTCCGGCGCCAGCGACACCCGCAGCTCGCGGCGATCGCCCATCGCGAAGGTGTGGCGCGTCGTGTACGGCGAGTGCCCGTCCGCCTCGACGACGATCTCGTGCTCGCCGGTCGTCACCGGCGCCCGCACCTGCGCCCCGCCGCCGACCATCAGACCGTCGACCATCACGCGCGCCGGGGGCTCGCTCGACACGAGCAGCAGCGCGCCCTCGCGGCGCGCGAGACCGGCCGCCGCCGTCGCGAGATCGATCACCATCGGCGCCGCGCCCGGCAGCACCTCGAAGCGCCGCTCGATCGCCGCCGCGCCTTCGGGCTCGAGCCGCACGACGTGCGTGCCCGGCGCGATCTCGACGTGCGCGCCCGCGGTGATCGGCTGGCCGTCGAGGGTCAGGCGCAGGTCGGGCGGCGCGAGCACCTGCACCGAGACCGGCGCGCCCTCGAGCGTCGCGCTCACGGGCGTCGTCGTGCCCACCGTCGCCGTGACCTGCGTCTCGGCATCTCGATAGCCGCTCGCGCGCAGCCACACCCGATGATCGCCCGCCGCCACCGCGTACTCGAGCGGCGTGCGACCGCGCGCCGCGAGATCGCGCCGATCGATCCACACCTCGGCGCCGCTGGGCTCGCTGGTGATCGCGAGCACCGCGACCTGCGGCCGCAGCGCGTCGAGACGGCGCGTGCCCTCGGTTCGATCGCTCTCGCTCAGCCCCGCGACGCCGACGTACTCGAAGAGATAGTTGAACGCGTCCTCGCGCCGCTCGAGCAGCTCCGCCGCGAGCGATGCGTTGAAGAGCACGTTGCGGCTGCGCACGATGCGCAGGCTCGCGACGTAGTCGGCGAGCGCGGCCTCGAGCTCGCGCGTGCGTCGCTCGCCGCGCAGTCGCGTCGCGGCCTGGAGGTGCTGGTTCCCGCTCGCGAAGAGCGCACCGGCCTCGGCCGTGTCGTCGGCGTGCACCGCGCGCGGCGCGCCGACGATCAGCGCGACGAGCACGATCACGAAGGCGAGCGCGCGCGCTCGCCGATCCCCCCAACGCATTCAGAGCTCCGTCTTCATGGGAAGCGAAGAGACCGACGATCCCGAGCCGCCGCGCGTCGCGCGCCGGCGAAGCCTCACCGAGACCCGCGCGCCCGTCGCGGGAACGAGCACCTCTTCCTCGTCGACGTAGCCGTCGTGATGGAAGACGAGCGTGAGGGGCGCGCCGATCGGCAGATCGGCGAAGAGCGGCGTGGTGCCGAGCACACGATCGCCGACGCGCACCTCGGCGCCGGTCGGCGTGGAGTCGAGCGCGACCTCCGCGACGCTCGCCGGCTCGGGCACGGGAGGCGCCTCGGGCTCGGGGGCCTCGTCGATCACGGGCGGCGGCTCGCGCTCGGGCGCGCTCGCGGCCGGCGGCGCGGGGCTCGCCTCGGGCTCGCCCATCGTGCTCGCGACGATCGCGATCCCCGCGATCGCGACGAGCGCACCGCCGATCCACACCGCGAGCGGCACGCGCGTGGTGGGCGGTGCCGGGATCGACTCGGTCGATCGCTTCTCGCGCACGGGCGGCGCCGGCTCGTCGAGCGTGACCGCCGGGCTCGGCTTCGTCTCGCGCGGGAGCTCGATCTTCACGCTGCGCGGCGGCAGTGACGCCGTGGTCGGCACCGCGACGTCGGGCGCCGCGTTCCGCAGTCCCTCCGCGAGCTCCTCCATCGTCTGGAAGCGCTCCTCGCGCTTCTTCGCGAGCGCGCGCAGCACCACCGCCTCCACCTCGTCGGGGAGGAAGACGTTCGGGTTCCGCTGCTTCGGCGGCTGGGGCGGCTCGTTGCCGTGCTTCCAGAGCAGCTCGAAGTAGTTCCGCCCCTCGAACGGCGGCGAGCCCGTGAGCATCTCGTAGAGCATCACGCCGAGCGCGTAGACGTCGACGCGCCGATCGATCTCGGCCTCGCCGCGCGCCTGCTCGGGCGACATGTAGAGCGGCGTCCCGACCAGCTGGCCGGTGCGCGTCATCTTCACCTGCTCGGCGTCGGCGCTCTTCACCTTCGAGATGCCGAAGTCGAGCACCTTCGCGCGCTCTCCGTCGCCCTTCTTCGCGAGGTACACGTTCTCGGGCTTCAGATCGCGGTGCACGATGTCGTGCTGGTGCGCCTTCGCGAGCGCCGCCGCGATCTGGTGCGCGATCGCGAGCGCCTCGTGCAGCGGCAGCGGCCCGCGCGCGACGCGCTCGGAGAGGCTCTCGCCGCGCAGGTACTCCATCACGATGAAGACCGCGCCGTCGGCGTAGCGATCGAAGCTGATCACCTCGACGATGTTGTCGTGCTCGATCGAGCTCGCCGCGATCGCTTCCTGCTTGAGCCGCTCGACCGCCGTCGCGTTCTGCGCGACGCCCGCCGAGAGCACCTTCACCGCGTACTGCTTGCCGAGGTGGACGTGGCGCACGGCGTACACCGCGCCCATCCCGCCCTCGCCGATCTTCCCCTCGACCCGGTACACGTTCGAGAGCACGCGCCCGATCCACGGATCGACCGCGCGCTCCTCGTCCACCAGCGTCGGCATCCGCGGCGTGTCGCGAACGTCGCCGGCGCCGAGCGCCGTCGTCGCGAACCCCGGATGTCCTTCCGCGGGATCGAGCTCGAGCCCGTCGCGCGTGTCCTCGAGCTGCGTGCCGCGAGCGCGATCGTCCTCGCGGAGCGGGCGCGCGGGATCGAGGGAGTCGTCGGACATCCGATCCCCGCGATCCTATACGGGCCCGCGGCCCCGGTCACGCGCGAGGCGGCTCGCTCGCCTCGGCGTTGCCGTGCCCGTTCGCGGCGCGACGGCGCGTGCGTCGCTTGCGATCGGTCTCGCGGTCCATCGTCGACCGCACCGCCTTGTCGAGGAGCTGCACGAGGAACATCGCCTCCTCGTCGGTGAAGCCCGTCACCATGTTCCGCACCGCCGCGTCGACGAGCGGCGAGAGCGACTCCTCCAGCGCGCGCCCCTTCGCGGTCAGGCGCACCAGGCGACGGCGGCGATCGCGCGCGTCGATCTTGATCGTGACCTGCTTGTCCTTGGCCATGCGCGCGACGAGCCGGCTCACACCCGCGGCGTCGAGCCCGGCGTCGAGCGTCAGCTCCTGCTGCGAGAGCGGCCCTTCGGCCGTCGCGAGGCGGAAGAGCACGTGGTACTGCGGCACGGTCGCGCCGAGGGGTGTCAGCACGCGGCTCATCTCGTTGATGACGACGCGCCGGAGATACGCGAACCGCCAAGCGATCTCGCGGATCACGTAGCGCGTCGTCGGATCGGTGAGGATGCCGGCGGCGATGGACGTCTCGCTCGTGGTCTCCAAGAGTTCTTCCTAGCGAAAAGGGTAGTAGCGGGAGAGCGGAGGTGAGAATGGAGTGAGCTTCGGCGTCGTGCGCGGCTCGCCATCGAGTGAGGCCACGCATCGACCGAGGCCGACGCGGTGACAGGGGCCCCATCGCGCGTTTGCGACGGATCTCGCGCGCATGCTACCCCTCCGCCGACCTGAACGTCGACGTCCGGAGCAACATGGGCCTGCTGGATCTCACGCAAGAGTGCCTCGATGCGGCGGAGGGCAAGCTGCCCGAGCCGACGCCCGGTCCGAATGGGAAGCGCGGAAAGCCGCCCCAGCGGATCCAGGTGTTCAAGAACGAGTCCCTCGAGAAGTGGTTCGCCCAGGCGCACCCGATCACCCCGGGCATCTGGTTCGGGCCGTTCGTGGTGTGGGGGCTCTGGTCGGGCGCGATGGCGTTCGGGCTGGGCGTGATCCCGCTCTTCGCGGCGGGCTTCCTCATCACGACCTTCATCGAGTACTGCCTGCACCGCTGGATCTTCCACTTCGTCCCGAAGAACGAGAAGCAGCGGCTGCAGCACTTCCTGCTGCACGGGTACCACCACGAGTTCATGAACGACCCGATGCGGCTCGTGCTCCCGCCGATCGGGATCTGGCCGTTCGCGGCGATCGTCGCGGGCATCTGGTACCTCGTGTTCGGCGCGTACTGGTTCCCGATCTTCGCGGGCACGGCGGCGGGCTACATCGCGTACGACTGGGTCCACTACTACACGCACTACTTCAACCCGAAGGGTGGCGTGGGCCGGTGGCTGAAGCGTTACCACATGCTCCACCACCACGACTCGCCGAACCACCGCTACGGCATCACCTCGCCCCTCTGGGACTTCGTGTTCGGCACGTACCTGCCGCTCAACAAGATGGCGCGGCAGGCCGGGCGACACGCAGCGCCGACGGCCGAGGGCTGACACGAGGGCTGGTCTCCGGACCGGCCCTTCGTCGTTCTTGTGAATGGCCTACGTTCCCCCGCTCGGAATGCCGATCGACGAGGTGCGTCGCGAGCTCGATCGCATCCGTCATCCGGTGCGCATCGCGATCCGTCGCTCGAAGAACCCGTTCAACGTCGGGGCGATCATCCGCACCGCGCACTCGTTCCTGGTGCGCGAGATCGTGCTGATCGGGATCGAGCCCTGGTACGAGCGCGCGGCGATGGGCATGCAGCGCTACGAGAACGTGGTCGAGGTCGAGAGCGAGGCCGCGTTCGTCGCGATGGCCAAGGAGCGCGGCTGGTTCCTGTGCGCGCTCGAGAAGGACGACGCATCGGTGGGGCTCTGGGACGCGAAGATGCCCGAGGACTGCGTGATCGTCGTCGGCAACGAGGAAGAGGGCGTGGGCGCGGAGATCCTCGCGGCGTCCGACGAGGTGATCGGGATCCCGATGTTCGGGATCAACCACAGCTATCCGATGACGGTCGCGGCCGGGATCGCGATGGCGGAGTGGGCGCGGCGTCGATATGCCGGTGCGGGCCGTGTGATCGTGACTCCGAAAGAGTGATGATCGCACTTGCAGGGTGAGCGCTCTTCGCTAGACTGCCGGCCCTCGTTCGCGGTGGCCGTAGCTCAGTTGGTAGAGCATCGGATTGTGGCTCCGAGTGTCGCGGGTTCGATTCCCGTCGGTCACCCTGATTTTGTGGTGCGGGTCCCTGTTCGATTGGGATTCGGCCTTCGATAGACCCTCCTCGTCCGATCGCTGATCGGCGAGCAGCGACGGCGGCCCGCACGGGTGCTGCCGCTCTCGAGAGGGCGGGCGACGCGAGACTGCCGTGGTCTCGATCGCTCGGCGCGTGCGCTCTCGATCGGGCGCGTACGGGCTGATTTCAGAGCACGAACGCAGTGCTCGAAAGTCGTTGACAAGAGACGAAGATCGAGTATCTCACGGGTCCTCCGGGCGCCCGTAGCTCAGCTGGATAGAGCGTCGGACTTCGAATCCGCAGGTCGGGTGTTCGAATCACCCCGGGCGCGCTACTCCGCTGGTGCTCAGAGTGCGAATCGAGCGCTCGATTCGACTCCAAGCAATAGATTTGGTTCGATCCACGGGTCATTAGCTCAATTGGTAGAGCAGCGGACTCTTAATCCGTTGGCTCTCGGTTCAAGTCCGAGATGACCCACTGAAGAACGCCGCGGGCGCACACAGCGCTCGCGGCGTTCGTGTTTTCGGCGTTCGTCTTCAGCCCACGTGCATGCGCCGGCGCGCGTGCGCGGGCGTGGGCTCGACGTCGAGCTCGGCGCTCTGCTCCACGCTGATCGGCTCGGCGTGGATCGGCTCCGATCGGATTGCGTCGGCGAGCATCGGCGGCTGCGCCTGCAGCGCCGTGATCTCCTCGGCGACCCGCACCAGCACGGGCTCGGCGCTGCGCGCGGTCGCGGCGGCGTGGACCTCGCTCATCGCGTCGTCGCAGAGCTCGACGTCGCCGACGAGGCGCTCGATCTCGGCGTGCAGATCGCCCTGTCCCACGACCGCGGTGGTGCGCTCCTGCACGAGCCGACACAGCGCCGCGACCGATGCGATCTCGCTCGCGAGCGCGTCGCGCTCCTCCTCCGCCTCGCGCAGGCAGGTCAGGCGGCGACGCGTGAGCTCGATGCGACGCTCGGCGAGGTGGCGCAGCCGCGACGATCGCGCGGTGTCGCGCTCCAGCTCGAGCGCGGCGACCTCCGCGTGCAGCTGCGCCGCGTCGGCGAGCATCGACGACTCGCGCGCGGTGCGGTGCGCGACCGAGAGCCGCACGTAGCCATCGAGGAGACGATCGGGCGCGAGCCACTCGTCGAAGAGGATCTCGACGCTCTCCGACACGCTCGCCGCGTGCGAGCGCGCGGTCGAGATGCGGCGCTCGAGCTCCGCGAGCTCCTGCACGTGCATCGGCTCCATCGACGGATGCATCGCGACGCGCGCCTGTGCCGCGACGAGGCGACGATGCTCGCGTCGATGTCGCTGGGCGCGACGGGCGACCGAGTTCGAGCGTGGCAGCACGCCGAGCGTGATCGTCTCGAGCACTGCGAGCGCGACCAACATCCACGCGCTGCCGACGAGGAGCGTGGTCGCGAGCAGCGTGGTGCCGATCGAGAGATGGAGCGGATGACAGAGCACGTACCGCATGCGCTCCCATCCGTCGCGATCGCCCGCCGCGGCGGCGCGTCGCGAGGTGGACGACGTCTTGGCGGCACGCGCGCTCGTCAGGGCCCCGGTGGTGGAGTGAAGCTCGCGCGGCATTGCGACCTGAACGAGCACGTAGTCCCGCGGGGCACGGTCGAGAAGGCAATCGCGCGCGACGTGTGCGCGTGAGGTGGTGCGCGCGCCCACGTCTCCACGCCGGGAGCTTTCGCGTGCGTTCGGGCTCGTCGATGCTCTCCGGCGCGAGGTGGTCCGATGGCGAAGCCGAAGTCCAAGCTCTTGTCGAGGCCCGCAGCGAGGCTCGCGCGCGACGCGCGCGGCCACGACACCAGCGTCCCGGCGCGCGAGAGGCTCGAGCTCTCCGTGACGCTCCCGATCGATCCGAGCTCGCTCTACACGGCGTGGCTCGATGCGCGCGAGCACGGCGCGTTCACCGGCGGTCAGGCGAGCTGCGAGCCGCGCGTCGGCGGACGCTTCACGGCGTGGGACGGATACATCGAGGGCGAGACGCTCGAGCTCCACGCGGGCGAGCGCATCGTCCAGGCATGGCGCACCAGCGACTTCGAGGACGACGACGCCGACTCGCGGCTCGAGGTGCGCTTCGTGCCCGAAGGTGACGGCACGCGCCTGTGCCTCAAGCACACCGAGCTGCCCAAGGGCGGCGCGCGGAAGTATCGCGAGGACTGGAAGCAGCTCTACTTCGCGCCGATGTCGAAGTACTTCACGCGCTGACGTTAGTTCCTCTCGCGCTCCGACTTCGGAGTCGTCCGCTCGAGGGGGAGCGCCAGCGCACGCGCCGCGCGCTTCGCCTCGCGCGCCGCACGCTTCGCCTCGCGCTGCTCGTCGCGCTCGCGCTTCTTCGCGAGGCGGGCGACGCGCTTCGCGCACGCGTCCTCGCCTTCGACCGCGGCGGTGCGTCCCGCGTGGGCCAGTGCGGCCGCGGGATCGCGGGTGCGGTGCTCGAGGTGCTTCGCGAGCGCGAGGTGAAGCCCCGCACGACGCGCGTCGTCGGGCGCGGCGTCGAGCGCATCGCGCAAGAGGCGCAGCACCTCGTCGTGCTGGGCGCGGGCGCGCGCCGCCGAGCTCGCGACGAGCAGCGCGTCCACCGTCACCTCCGCGTCCCCGCCTCCGCTCGCGGCAGCCTCCGCGAAGCGGGCCGCGCGATCGAGATCGCCGTGCCTCAGCGCCACCCGCGCGATGCCGAGCCGATCCTCGGGCTCGTGCGCCGGCAGCACGTCCTCCCAGCGCTCGCCCAGCGTCGCGAGCAGCGCGGCGAGCGCGACGAGGTCGTTCGCGTTGTGCTCGATCACGGGGGTGATCACCGAGCCCTCGGCACCGCGCACGAAGTCCCAATAGAGGTGCGGGATCTCCGCGCCATCGACGTCGCGCTCGCGGCGCATGCCGAGCACCTCGGTCTCGATCTGGACGAGGCGCACCTGGCCGAGGCGTCGCGCGAACACGCGTCGCGCGCAGTGCAGCAGATCGAGGTGCGCGCGCGGCGTGGGCACCGGCACGCGGTTGAGCACGGCGCGCGTGCGCAGCAGCGGCCAGTCGAAGCTCTTGCCGTTGTAGGTGACGATGCACGAGCTCTCGGCGATGCGCTCCGCGAGCCGCGCGAGCAGCGGGCGTTCCTCGCCCGGGCGACGCAGGAAGAGCTGCTCCACGCGGAGGCTCTCGTCCTCGAACCACGCCATCCCGATCAGGAACGGCAGCGTGCCGGTCCCGCCCGAGAGGCCCGTGGTCTCGGTGTCGAGCAGCAACATCTTCCGCAGATCGACTCCGTCGAGCGCGGGATCGAGGGCGAGCGCCGCGGCGATCTCGCTGCGCACCTCGAGCGCGCGCGCGATCCCGATGCGCCCGTGGTGATGCGCGGGCGGCAGGTACTGCACGACGCGATGGAGCGGGCCGTGCGGCGTCTCGTCGAGCGTCCCGGGGAGCGGCGTCTTGGTCGGCGCCGGGCGCGGCGCGGCGCGCATCGCGACGCGGTCGCGCGACTCGAGGCGATCGATCGTCGCGCGCAGCCGCGCGATGCGCTCGCGGCGCTCGAGGTCGACCGCGGAGACGACAGGTTGCGGCGGCGGAGGCGCTGGCTGCGCGGCGGGCCCCGGCGCGCCGAGGCGGGCGAGCTTTCGTTTGAGGTCCAACGATCTACCTCAGTGGGTGGTGCCGATGCCGAGCGCGTCGAGGAGCGTCAGCGCGAGCCGCTTGAGGTCGGTCGATGCGCTCGCGACGAGCTCGGTGCGCGGCGCGTTCGCAGGCGGCGGCGAGACCAGCGCGCCGATGCACGCCGGGCATCCTCCACCGCACTCGCAGCCGTCGATCAGCGCGCGGGTGCGGCGCATCAGCGACTCGCGATCCTCGAACAGCCGCGGGGCGAGGCCCACGCCGCCGGGCACCGCGTCGTAGAGGAAGATCGTGGGGTCGAACCCCGGCCCGAGCGGCTCGCCCTTGCTCGGCAGCTCGCCCTCGCCACCACGATCGCCGAGCGTGTGCCCGAGGTCGCGCGGATCGCACATCAGTCCGACCGACGCGACGAGGTGCATCGCGTTCGCGATGCCGCGGATCGCGTCGAGCACGATCGCGCGCGGCTGCGGCATGGAGCGCACGACGTCCTCGTCGATCGTCATCCAGCACGCGCTGGTGTGCATCTGCATCTCGGGCAGCCGCACGTCGCCGTAGCCGACGTTCTCGTGCGTGTGGAACTTGATCTTCTTGTACCCGACGACCTTCTCGATGACCGAGACCTCGCCCATCCCGCTCGAGAGGCCGGCGCTCATGATCGCGCCGTCGTCCTCCTGGGTGATCGCGACGCGCGTGTACGTCATCGCGGTCGTGTAGTAGTCGGGCTCGACCTTGCGGACGAAGGCCTTGTGGTTCTCGAAGTCGAGGCGCTCGACCTGGTACTGCTCGCCCTCGTGCTGGTAGATGGCCTGCACGTGCAGCATCGTGTGCGTCGCGCGCCAGTCCATCTCGGCGATGGTCTTGTCGGTGTCGAGGTCGATGACGACGAAGTTGTCCCAGCCGATGCTGCGCAGGCTGACGTGGGTCGCGGGGTACGCGTCGGTCGCCCAGTGGTAGACGGTCTTGCCCGCGCTCCCCGGCGCGGCGTGCACGACCTGGTGCTGCGCGAGGTAGTCGAGCGCGTCCTTGACCGCGGCGGGCGGCACGTCGCCGAGCGCCTCGCCTTCCTCGAAGGGCAGCTCGAACGCCGCGCACTTGAGGTGCTGCACCAGGATCTCGACGTTGTCGGGATCGATGCGCGCGTGCTCGACCGGCGCGCCGATCACCGTGTGCGCCTGCAGCGCGAAGAACTGATCGAGCGGCTGGCTCGACGCGACCATCAGCGCGAGCGAGGGATCGCTGCGGCGACCGGCGCGACCGAAGCGCTGCCACAGCGCGGCGATCGATCCCGGATAGCCCGCGCACACGACCGCTTGGAGTGAGCCGATGTCGATGCCGAGCTCGAGCGCGTTGGTCGCGACGACGCCGCGGATCGATCCCGCGCGCAGGCCCTCTTCGATGCGGCGTCGGGTCTCGGGGAGATAACCGCTTCGATAAGCCTGGATGCACTCGGGATCGATGCGATCGGCGGCGAGCCGATCGCGCAGGTACTTGAGCATCACCTCGACCGAGTTGCGCGACTGGCCGAACACGATGGTCGGCACCTCGGCGCGCAGGAGATCGGCGGTGAGCGAGACCGCGGTCTTCAGGTAGCTCGCGCGCACGCCGAGCTCGGGGTTGAGGACCGGCGGGTTGTAGACGACGACGTGGCGCGGACCGGTCGGCGCGCCGCTCTCGTCGATCAGCGTGACCTCCCGGCCGATCATCCGTTGCGCGTGCTCGCGCGGGTTGCCGATGGTCGCCGACGCGAACACGAACGTCGGATCCGCGCCGTGGAAGCGCGCGATGCGCTGGAGCCGTCGCAGCACGTTCGCGAGGTGCGAGCCGAAGACGCCGCGATAGGTGTGGAGCTCGTCGACGACGACGTAGCGCAGGCACGCGAAGAAGCGCGCCCAGCTCGCGTGGTGCGGGAGGATGCCCGCGTGGAGCATGTCGGGGTTCGTCAGCAGGATGCCGCTGCGCTCCCTCGCTGCTCTCCGTGCATCACCGGGCGTGTCGCCGTCGTAGGTGATCGCGCCGTGGGTGAGGCCCACGTCCTTCATGAGCGTGCGGAGCGACGCTTCCTGATCGCGCGAGAGCGCCTTCGTCGGGAAGAGATAGAGCGCACGCGCGTCGGGCTCGCGGGCGAGACGATCGAGGACCGGCAGGTGGTAACAGAGCGACTTGCCGGACGCGGTCGGGGTCGCGACCACGATCGACTTGCCTTCGCGCGCGAGCTCGAACGCGCTCGCCTGGTGCGCGTAGAGGCGCTCGATGCCGCGGCGCGCGAGCGCGTCGCGCAGCAGCGGATGGAGCGCGTCGGGGACCTCGGCGTGGTGCGGGTCGCGCGGCGGGACGACGTGATGGAGCGCGACGTTGCGCCAGACGCCGCCGTCGTCCTGCCAGCGCTGGAGGACCGAGGTGAGGCCGCGGTCGGCGGACCAGGGTGTCGGTGGGCGAGCGAAGGGAAGGTCGTCCGCTGGCATCTCGGGGGGCACTGTACGAATGTGCCGGGGGACGGGGCAAGTGTTCAGGGGTGATCTCTCGAGATCGGCGGCGCGTCGGCGGGGGCGCGGGGGTGGGGGTCCGGCGCGCCGGTACTCGCGGCTGCCGGACTGGGACGGCGCGAGCTTCGGGAAGCGGAGCTTCGCTCGCTTGCGCGCTCCGCGCGCGGCGCTCGCTCGCCGACGATCTCGCGTTGCCGTCTACCCGACCCGCTGCGTGGGCGCGCCGGACCCCCACCCCCGCGCCGTGGACGCGGAGTCTGCCGTCTCGGTGGGGGGCGGTGGGGTTGGCTCGCGACCGATCCGCGCTGCTCGCGCGGCTCGGACGCTCGCGGGTCGCAGCGCGCGCCTCCGGCGCCCGACTGCGCGCCTGGTCGCGCGGGGTTTGGCGGTCGATGGTGGGCTGTGGACGAATTGCTGAATGAATTCGGTCCTCGGGAGGACGCGGGATCGACGCGCGGGACGGTTTGGGTCCTCGGGAGGAGGTGGGATCGACGCGCGGGACGGTTTGGGTCCTCGGGAGGAGGTGGGATCGACGCGCGGGACGATTTGGGTCCTCGGGAGGAGGTGGGATCGACGCGCGGGGCGATTCGGGTCCTCGGGAGGAGGTGGGATCGACGCGCGGGACGGTTTGGGTCCTCGGGAGGACGTGGGATCGACGCGCGCGGCGTGTCGGGTGACGAATCGGGTCTCGGAACGACACGCGGGACGTTCGTCACATCCGCGCGCTTCGTCGCCACTCGCGATCGTGCGGATCTTCTCCATCCTGCTCTCGCTCGCGCTCGGCCTTCCTTCGCTCGCGCTGGCGCAGCCAGTCCCGATAGGGCCGACGCGCGAGGTGCGCGCGCTCGATGCGGGGCTCGTCACGGTGACGACGACCTGGAGCGAGGCGCGGGGGCGACGCGCTGCGCGCGTGACCGCGTCGCTCGGAGCGGCGCGGCCTCTGGTGCTGCACGACGGCGCGACGGTGCGCACTGCGATCGGCGGGGACCGCGATGCGCTGCTGGTCGTCGCGTTCCACGGCGGGGAGCGGCCGTTCGTGCGCGCGCATCTCACTCGCGTCGATGGTGGTGCGCTGATCGCGGGGCCCTCGCTCGAGCTCGCGCGCGACGAGGCGGCGCGACGTCCGACGCTGCGTCCTGCTGCGGCGCTCGTGGCGACCACCCCCGAGGGGTTCACCGTGATCGTGCAGGAGCAGGACACGCGCGACCCCAACGCGGACGTCGTGACGACGATGACGCGCATCGCGCGCGACGGCGCGCTGATCGAAGCGCCGCGCGTCGTCGCGATCCCCTGGGCGCTCGGTGCGCTCGCGTGGAACGGGCGCGGGTATCACCTCGCGGTGCTCTGGGGTGGGTGGGGCGCTCAGCATGCGGGCACTGCGCGCGTCTGCCTCGTGACACTGTCCGAGCAGGGCGCTCCCCAGCAGCATCCGTGGTGGGCGAGCGCGTTCGACTCGCTCTCCGACGTGCAGCTGGTGCGTCGCGCCGACGGAGCGATGGTGCTCGGCTGGCGACGCGGCGACGCGCTCGGAGTGATGGCGCACGTGTCGAGCACGCCCGGCGGCTGGGGCGCCGAGCCGGCGCCGGCGATCGAGGTCGCGCGCATCGCGCCCGATGCGCCGTTCGCGCTGCAGGTCGACGGCGAGCGCATCGTCGCGCGCACCGAGTGAGAGCTCACCGACGGCGCGGGGGGAGGGGGCCCCTCCCGAGAAAAAACGCCGCGCCGTGCACACGGGCGTGGTGAGGTGACACGGTGACGTGGCGAATTCGCGCGAGAGCACGTGTGTCTTCGAGTGGCCTACGCATTGCTCGGCAGCGAGGCCCACGGGGAGGCCACGGAACACCATGAACGCGACCGAGCTGATGTCTGATCGCGACCGCGACGTCCGCGCGCTGCTCGATGCCGTCGAGTCGACCGACGACCAACACCGCCTGCACGATCTCGCGAGCCGTCTCGCGGCGCACCTGCGCATCGAAGAGGAGATCCTCTTCCCGATCGCGCGCACCGGCGGCCACGTCGAGGAGCGCACCGTGTCCGCCGAAGTGCTGCGCCGCATGAGCGCGCCGGGCGTCGATCACGCGAAGCTCTCGCGGGTGATGGAGCTCGCCGAGGCGCGCCTCGATGGCGCGTACGACGCGTACGACGACCTGCTCCACCACGCGATCGACGACGCGACGCTCGAGCGCATCGGCGACGCGCTCGCGGCGCGATTCGAGGACGGAGTGCGGGGGACCACGCGCGGTCTGCGCGTCGGTGCGCGTCGTGCGGCGCAGCGTCGCGTGCGTCCGATGCGCGCGGCGGCGCGCCGGCGCTGATCAGAGCTCGAGCGGCGTCGGGCGGGGCGGCGCGGCGGGCCGCGCCTCCCACGGCACCGGCGAGTCGGCGAGCCGATCGTCGGGATCGATCTCGACCGCGGTCGGCGTGCCCTCGAGCTCGATCGTCGTGCGCGCGACCCGCGAGGTCGGCGCGAGCCCGAAGTCGACGTGCGCGATCACCTCGCGCCCGGCGCTCGTGACCCGCACCTCGACCTGCATCGGGAACGCGCGATCGCCCGGGCCGTCCTGGGTGATCGTCAGCTCGGCGCGCCCCGCGCCGAGCTCGACGACGCTCGCCACGAGGTGCGGCAGCGGCGGCTCTCCGGCGCCCACGATCCACGCGCTCGTGTACCCATCGAGATCGTGGCCCGACGCGCGCTCGATCTCCGCGATCAGCGCGGCGGTGTCGCGCGCGCCCGGCTCGCGGAGGAACGCGGTGATCGCGCGCAGCAGCGCCTCGCGCCCGACCAGCGGCTCGAGCTGGAGGAACGTCGCCATCGGCGCGAGCCCGTACGCGACCGCGCGGATCACCTCGGGCGACGGGTCGTCGATCGGGCGCGGATAGGCAGGCGAGAAGCGCGCGCTGCGATGCCACGTCGCGCGCGTCGCGTCGGCCTCGCCGGCGGGACGGTGCTCGTCCTCGAACACGTAGACGAGGTACTCCGCGATCGACTCCTTCCACGCGAAGTCCGCCATGCTCGCGGGCGTCGTGCGATCGCCGGCCCACTGGTGCGCGATCTCGTGCAGCAGCACGTGCAGCGCGGGGCTCGGGTAGCCGGTGTCGGCGCGCGTCGCGAGCATGTCGTTCAGCACGATGTTCGCGGGGTGCTCGTAGCCGAGCCAGGTGGAGGGCATCGTCGCGACGCGCAGCTCGTCGCCGTAGGGAAGCGGGCCGAGCTCGGCGACGAGCCAGCGCACGAACGCGGCGACCGCGTCGGGATCGATGCTCGCGGCGACGCGCCCCCCGCTCGGCTCGAAGAACACCACGCGGGTGTCGTCGAATTCGACGAACGGGCGCGAGGTCCAGGCATCGCTCGCCGCGAAGGCGAGCGCGACGTAGGGCGGCGCGGCGGTGACCGCGCAGCGCGTGCGATCGGCCGCGACCAGGGTGCGCGCGCCAGGGCAGAGCACGACCTGCTCGGGCGCGTGATGCACGTCGATCGTCACGTCTTGGAGCACGCCGATCGTCGCGTCACAGGGCACGATCGATCCGCAGGTGCCGAGCCACGCTGCGAGCCGCGTGTAGCCGCGTCCCGCGGCGTCGGTGATGCGCTGGAAGCCCGCATCGGTGCCGGGCACCACGTGCAGCGGCAGCGTCGACTCGATCGCGAGCGCAGCGTCCTCCGTGCAGGTGCAGGGACCACAGGCCTCGATCGACGTGGCGGTGCGGGCCGCGTCGACGGGCGCGTCGTTCCATCGCGCGCCGTCGATCTCGGGCTCGCACGCGAGCGACGTGCAGCACGTGCCCTCGCCCTCGCTGCGCATCGAGTGCGTGGTGCGGACGCGATCGCTCGCGAGATCGATCTCGAGCGCGGTCGCGCGGACGACCGGAGCGCCGGGATCCTGCGGGCATGGTGGGGTCGTCGCGTCGGGTGGGATCGGCGGGTCGTCGGGATCGCAGGCGAGGGCCGCGAGCGCGAGCAGGACGATCCACGGCATCGGGCGAGAACGTGCCGGCGCTCGTGCATGACGTCGAGCGGCCGCGTGCGCTAAGCCTGTCGCGCGATGCACCTCAAGATCGACGCGCTCGCGCACCTCGATCCGCAGTCGACGCCGCTGCCGCACGGCACCGAGGTCGTCACGCGCGTCGCGCGCGAGCACGGGGATCGACGCGTGCCGCAGGGCACGGTGGGTCGTGTCGTCGCGAGCGCGGACGAGGGCATCGACGTCGCGATCGTCGGCGTCGGCACGCTGCGGTTCGCGCGCCACGAGCTGACGCCGCGGCGCGTGGGCCAGGCGGTGTTCGCGCGGCGTCGCGAGGCGAGCTGGGGCGCGCTGCGCGCGTGCGTGGTGATCGAGACGGTCGTCGGCTCGCGCGCCTGGGGCCTCGCCGACGAGGGCTCGGACACCGATCGTCGTGGTGCGTTCGCGCTGCCGCTGCCGTGGCGCACGGGGCTGCTCGCGCCGCCCGAGGATCTCGTGAGCGCCGACTCCACCGAGGCGTACTGGTCGATCGACAAGACCATCCGCCAGGCGCTGCGCGCCGATCCCAACACGCTCGAGATGCTCTTCGTGGGTTCGGCGACCGCGCACGACCCGATCGGCGCGTGGCTGCTCGAGGCGAAGGACGCGTTCGTGTCGCGCGAGATCTACGGGACGTTCGCGCGCTACGCGCTCGCCCAGCTGCGCCGGCTCGAGCAGGGGATGCGGCTCGCCGAGCATCGTCACCTCGTGATCGAGTGGCTGCGCGACGAGCCGGCGCTCGAGCTCGATGCGCTCGCGATGCGCCTCGCCGCGCGCTCTCCGCGCGCCGCGCCCGACGAGGCGAGCGCACTCGCGACCGCGCGCCAGTGGGTGAAGCAGCTCTATCGATCACTGCACGACCAGGGGCTGATCGACGCGTCGGATCTCGATGCGCTGCGGCGCTTCGCGCGCGACCGCGCGGCCGAGCTCGCGCTGCCGCGCGAGCTGCGACCGAAGAACGCGTACAACCTCTTGCGCCTGCTGATCACGGCCGAGGCGTGGCTGCGCACCGGCGAGCCCTCGTTCGTGGTGCCCGAGGGGGCGCGTGATCGCCTGCTCGCGATCAAGAAGGGCGAGGTCGCGCTCGATCTCGTGCTCGCGGAGGCCGAGGCGCTCGCGCCTGCGCTCGAGGCGGCGCGCGATGCGTCGCCGCTCCCCGCGCGCCCCGACGTTCGCTGCGTCGACGCGCTGTCGCGGCGCATCGGCGAGGAGCTCGCGCGGCGCTGGGTCGAGCGCGCGCCGGGTCCCTTCGGCGCCGATGCGCCGGCACCGCCCGAGATCGAATGGCAGGAGGACACGTGATCGAGACCTTGCTCGACGCCCACGCGCGCGACGTCGCGCGTCGTGTGATCGCCGAAGAGTCCGCGCGCCGCGAGCACGTGGTCGTGTACCTCTCGGGCGCGCACGCGTACGGGTTTCCGTCGCCCGACAGCGATCTCGATCTGAAGTGCATCCACGTCGCGCCGACGCGCGCGCTGCTCGGCCTGACGCCTCCGCTGCCGACCTTCGATCGCGCGGAGATCCTCGACGGAGTCGAGATCGACTACACGTCGAACGAGCTCGGCCACGCGCTCACCGGCATCCTGCGCGGCAACGGCAACTTCCTCGAGCGCGTGCTCGGCAGCGCGGTTCTCGCGCCCTCGACGCTGCTCGATCCGCTGCGCGAGATCACCACGCGCGCGCTCTCGCGACGCGTGCACCGACACTATCGCGGCTTCGCCGAGAGCCAGCTGCGCGAGCTCGACAAGCAGCCCACCGTGAAGCGCCTGCTCTACGTGATGCGGACCGCGCTGACGGGCACGCACCTGCTCGAGACCGGCACGCTGATCACCGATCTCCCGACGCTGCTCGACGCGCACGATCAGCGCGACGCGGCGGTGCTCATCGAGCGCAAGCGCGCGGGGGAGCGCACGCCGCTCGACGACGCCGAGCGCACGCGATGGCGGGCCCGCGTCGACGCGCTCTTCGCCGCGCTCGACGACGCGCTCGCGCGCTCGCCGCTCCCCGAAGAGCCGCCGAACGAAGCCGATCTCGACGCGTTCTTGATCGAGACGCGCCGCGCGCGGCTCTAGCAGCCCGTGGAACAACGCCGCGATCGGAGTGGAGCCGGCATCATCAGATGCCGTTTCCACGGGCTGCGACGAAGAATCACCGGCAGCTAGGCCGTCGCGAGCGGCGTCGGGACGCCGACCTCGCCGAGCGAGACCTCGCCCTGACGCTCGGGGTGCTTGCCCTTCTTGTCCTGGTAGAAGTCGCGCAGCAGCTCGAAGTCGTGCGCGATGTCGCCGGTGGGGTGCATCAGATCGCCGAGCCCACCGCGCTTGCGCGAGAAGTCGAGGAACCCGAGCACGATCGGCACCTCGGCCTCGACCGCGATCCAGTAGAAGCCGGTCTTCCACCGCTGCGCGACGCCGCGCGTGCCCTCGGGCGGGACGATGAGGAGGATGCGCTCGCTCTCCTTCACCACGTCCGCGATCGCCTTCACCGCGTCGTTCTTGGTGCGGCGATCGACGCCGATCCCCCCGAGCGTGCGCAGGAACGGGCCCCACACCGGGAGCTCGAAGAGCGTGTGCTTGCCGACCCACTTCATGTCGAGGTCGAGCGACCACGCGATCGCGAGCGTGAACGGGAGATCCCAGTTCGACGTGTGCGGCGCCGCGACGACGACCGCTTTCTCGACCGGCGGCGGACCGCCGGCGATCTCCCATCCGAACGCGCGCAGCCACGCGCGCCCGCATGCGTTTCGCACCCGACGACGCAACTTCATCGAGAGACGAATTTACGAGAGCCGCGTCCCGAGATCCGTCACGGAATGGTCATCACACCTCGCGGTGACGCGCGACGCATCGCGTCAGCCGCTACCGGTCCGGCCTGCTCGGCCCCAAGCACCGGGCCCATGCGAGACACTCTCTACACCTGGGGCACACCGAACGGCCTCAAGCCGATCCTGATGCTCGAGGAGCTGGCCGCCGACTACGAGCTCGTGAAGGTCCACATCGGCAAGGGCGAGCAGAAGACCCCGGAGTTCCTCGGCCGGAACCTGAACGGCCGCATCCCCGTCCTCGACACGACCATCGACGGCACCCGTGTCTCGATCGCCGAGTCCGCCGCGATCCTCGTGCATCTCGCAGAGCGGGAGGGTCGCTTCCTGCCGACCAAGCCCGCGCCGCGCGCCCGCGCGATGCAGTGGGTGATGTTCCAGATGAGCGCGGTGGGCCCGATGTTCGGTCAGGCCGGGTTCTTCCTACGCCAGCGCGAGCGCAACGAGGGCGCGATCGAGCGCTACGTGAACGAGACCAAGCGCATCCTCGGCGTGCTCGACACCCAGCTCGGGCAGCACGCGCACCTCGCGGGCGACGAGTACACGATCGCCGACATGCTCACGCTCTTCTGGACGCGGAAGCCCGAGTACTTCGGGCTCACGCTCGAGGAGTGGCCGAACCTGCGGCGGTGGATCGCGCAGCTCGAGGAGCGCCCCGCGGTGCAGCGGACGCTCGCGATCACCTTCCCGTGATCGAGCGCGCGCGCTGACGTACGCTGCGCGCGCCATGCCGCGCTTCCCGCAGGTCGCCGCCAGCTCCGACGGGCTCACCGATCGCGTCTTCTCGCGTCTCGCCGCGCGCGCCAAGGAGCGCGGCGGGCGCGTGCACCCGCTGCACGTGGGCGACACCTGGCTCGAGCCGCTCGACGTCGCGCGCGCCGAGGCGCAGCGCACCGAGAGCTTCCCGCGCCTGCACAACTACGCGCCGGTGCAGGGCGAGCCCGCGCTGATCGACGCGATCCTCCGGCACGTCGATCGACGGGCAGGCGTGAAGCTCGATCGCGAGCTCGTGCAGGTGATGAGCGGCGCGACCGCGGCGCTCTCGGTGATCGCGGACGCGCTGATCGAGCCCGGCGAAGAGGTGCTGATCCCGGCGCCGTTCTGGCCGCTGATCCGGGGCACGGTGCGGCGCCGCGGCGGGCGCGCGATCGAGATCCCGTTCTTCGATCGGCTGAGCGATCCCGCGTTCGATCCCGAGGCGGCGCTCGAGGCCCGCGTCACACCGCGCACCATCGCGATCTACGTGAACACGCCGCACAACCCGACCGGCGCGATGCTGCCCGAGCGTGCGCTCGCGGCGATCGCGCGGGTCGCGAAGCGGCACGACCTCTGGATCCTCAGCGACGAGGTCTACGAGGATCTCTACTTCACGAGCGCGCCGCCCGAGCCCGCGTGGGCGCGGGAGGACTTCCGCGGTCGCACGATCGTCGTGCACTCGCTCTCGAAGGCGTACGGGCTCGCAGGCGCGCGCGTGGGGTTCGCGCACGGGCCCGCCGAGGCGATGCAGGCGATCCGCGGCGTGCAGACGTTCTCGACGTACTGCGCGCCCCGTCCGATGCAGCTCGGCGCGGCGCGGGCGCTCGACGAGGGCGCGGCGTGGCTCGCGAACGCGCGAGCGCTCTATCGCGACGCGGCGGAGCGCACCGCCGCGACCTTCGATCTGCCGGCGCCGATGGGCGGGACGTTCCTCTTCGCCGACGTGCGCCCGTACCGGCGCGAGGGCGAGGACACGATGGGCTTCCTCGAGCGCTGCCTCGACGAGGGCGTGCTGCTCACGCCGGGCAGCGCGTCGGGCACCGACTACGAGGGCTGGGCGCGCGTGTGCTTCACGTCGGTCCCGCCGGACGATCTGCGCGATGCGCTCGCGCGGCTGCGTCGCGTCCTCGGTCGCTGATCAGCGCGCGGGCGCGCGCGTGCTCGCGATAGGCGTGCACCAAGCACGCGAGGACCGTCGCGACGTACGCGAGCTGCGCGCTCTCGGGACGAATCGCGCCCATGACCGCGGCACACGACGCGAACGCCGCGATCATCGCGAGGCGCCGGAACGCGAGGAGCGTCGCGGTCGCGAGCAGCACCGCGAGCGCGGCGAGATCGAACGTGAAGATCGCGGGCAGCGCGAGGCCCTGTGCGACCCCGAGGCCGCGCACGAAGAGCGAGGTCGCGAAGATCCCGCCGAGCGTCGCGACCGCGCGCCGGTTCGCCTTGTTCGTGAGCAGCGCGCGGCGGAAGCGCGCGACGATCGCGGCGTACCCGAGCGCGAGCACGGCGGGGTTCACCAGCACCGGCCAGCGCGAGCCCGTCCCTTCGAGCGCGACGCGCATCACGACGCTGCTCACCGTCGCGATCGCGGCGAGCACGCCCAGCGCGAGCATGAGACGACCGCGCGGCATCGCGCCGGAGTCGAGGTCGAGCTCGTGCTCGATCGCGCGGCGCTCCGCGAGCTTCAGCTCGAGCGCGCGCACCAGCGCGTCCTCGTCGGTCGTGGTCGCGCCGAGCTCGCCGAGCTCCTGCAGCGCGACGCGCGCGGCCGCGGCCTGCTCGCGCGCCGCCTCGACGCGCACCGTCGCGCGCAGCGCGCGGGCGCGCAGCGCGGGGACCTCGGGATTGCGGGCCCACAGGCGCTGCGCCTCGTCGAGGGCGATGCGCGCCTCGAGCATCGCGCGATCGACGCCTTCGCCCGCGGCCTCGATCGACGCGACGTGCGTGCGGGCGCGCGCGAGCAGCGCGTACGAGTCGCGATGGCGCAGCCACTCGCGCACCGCGTCGCGCATCTCGAGCGCGCTCGCGGGGCGATCCTCGGGGCGCGCGCTCGTCGCGCGGTTGCAGAGCGTCGCGAGCTCCTCGGGCACGTCGGGGCCGTAGGCGAAGGGCTCGACCAGCGCCGCGCCGCCGAGCGCCGCTTCGACGCTCACCGTGCTGTGCCGCGGCGATCCCACGAGCACGTGATGCAGCGTCGCGCCGAGCAGGAAGACGTCGGTGCGCTCGTCGATGTCGTGCTCGTCGCCGCGCACCATCTCGGGCGCGGAGTACGTCGGCGTGCCCGCGAAGGGCGCGTCGTCGCGCAGCGGTCCCTGGCGATCGAGCGCGACGCCCCAGTCGGTCAGATAGACCTCGCCGAGCCGGCCGACCATCACGTTCGCGGGCTTGATGTCGCGATGCACGATCCCGCGCTCGTGCGCGACCGCGACCGCGTTGCACACCGCGCCGAAGATCTCGAGGTGCGCGGCGAGGCGATCCTCGCTCCCGGGCACACGATCCCAGTGCGGGTGATCGGCCGCGCGCACGAGGTCGAGCCAGCGCACGCCCTCGATGCGCTTCATCACGAGGAAGGGCGCGCCCTCGCGCTGCGAGCGCGCCAACAGGTGCACGGGCACGACGTTCGGGTGCTCGAGCATCCCGATGATGCGCGCCTCGCGGACGAGGTCGTCCTGCATCGCGCGCGGGTCGTGCACCATCTTGATCGCGACGTCGCGCTTCAGCGAGCGCTGTCGCCCGAGGAGCACGCGGCCCATCCCACCGACGCCGAGCACGCTCGTGACCGCGAGCTCGGCGCCCGACTCGTCGCTGCCGAACGAGCCGAGCGCCGAAGGTCCGTGGAGCGACACGATCGGGAGCTCGGGGCCCGCGGGCGCGCCCTCCGATGCACGTGCGCGCGGGCGCGCGGCGATCGTCTCCTCGGGCGCCCGCTTCGCGGCGCGCGTTCGCTCGTCGTCGCTCATCGACGCGCCGAGGGTACCCTCGGCGCCGCGATCACTGAGTCGAGATCGGCGGCAGGTCGTCGCCTCGGAACGGCGGCAGCGACGTGTTCACGACGATGTCGTGCTGCGCGCTGCGCACGCTCTCGGCGCTCTCGCCGAAGCGCGCGCCGAGAGACAGATCGACGAACACGCGATAGCGCCCTCCGCCCTCGAGCGCGCACGGCGCGGGCAACGAGACGAAGAGCGATCCACCGGGCGCGACCCCGGCGGTGTCGGGCACCGCGACCGGCGCGCCGAGGCATCCCTCGATCGCCTCGCCGTTCGCGCGCTGGATGCGGGTGCGCGCCCACGACGACGCGACCACGAGGTCCTGACCGCTCGTGTTCTCCGCCTCGAGCACCACGCGGTAGGCCTCGAGCGCGTCCTGGTGCAGCGCGCCGATCGGCGTGGGCGACCACACGCGGAGCGCGATGCCGTCGCCGGGACGTCGCGCGCCTTCTCCGCCGACCGCGGCCGACGCGGGGAACACCATCGCCTCGGCGCCGGCCGAGGGCTCGTCGGGCTTGCCTGCCACGACCTCTGCGTTCGCGCCGTCGTGCCCGCCGCACGCCGCCGCCAGCACCGCGAGCGTCAGGATCGTCTTCCGCATCATCGAGCGCCTCCTGCTGCCAACGGGCGCGCGCGCGCCCACGTCAGGGCCTGTAGGAACGAGTGTGCGTGCTCCCAACGGGGCGAGATGCCGCGTGGGGGGCGGGCGCCCGGGGCGAGGGCTCGCGACCCCAGCCCGTGATGCGAATTCCGTAGTAAAATCGAGAGGCACGAGCACTGCACGAGGTGGGGCAGGGCGATCAGGAGGTGCGATGCAGTCGCTCGGTCAGCTCGACGGAGAGGTCGGTCGGTGGCTCGACACCTACGATCGCGACGTCCGCCGCGCGTTCGAAGAGTGTCGCCGGGGCGACTGGCTCGTGCGCATCGCGATGAGCGTCGGCGTCGCGCGCCCACTCGTCGTCATCGCCGCGGCCGACGCCGCGAGCATCGCGATCAAGCGGACACGTCCCTCCGATCTGCGGCCGGGGCGCGCGGTGTTGACCGCGACGAAGTGGGCACGCGGCGAGTGCGGCCCGGCCGACGCGTGGGCCGCCGCGTTCGCGGCGACGCAGGCGGCCGAGGACATCGCGAAGGAGTCGGTGCTGGTGTCCGAAGCGGCGCTCGCCGCGGCGGCGGCGTGCTTCGCGTGCGATCCGCGCGCCGACGACGCGTACTACGCGCAGCGCGCCTATGCGGCGCAGGCCCTCGATCACGCGGTGCGCGCGTTCGGGACCGAGGCGCACGTCGGTCGCCAGCGCTGCCTCGAAGCGACGCGCGAGCGGATCACGCTCGACGTGCTCGCGAGCGCGGTGTCGCGCGCGAGCGTGCTCCCGCCCGCGCGGTGAGTCCCGACGGGAGTGCTCGTCCCGCCGGTCCCGGACGGGAACGCGCGAAGCGCGTGGACGGTAGGGACCGGCGGGCGAGCCGATGTTTCGATGGTCCTCACCGGAGTGCTCGTCCCGTCGGTCCCGGACGGGAGCGCGCGAAGCGCGCGGACGGTAGGGACCGGCGGGCGAGCCGATGTTTCGACGGTCCCGACGGGAGTGCTCGTCCCGCCGGTCCCGGACGGGAACGCGCGAAGCGCGTGGACGGTAGGGACCGGCGGGTGAGCCGATCCTCGATTCAGCTCGCGGGCTTCTCGGTCTTCGTCTCCGGCGCCGGCTTCGCGGCGCCGTTCGCGTCGCGCACCCGCACGTCGATCACGCCGACCTTGTCGCGCAGCTCGCGCAGCTCGCCGCGCACGCGCTCGAGCTCGTCGCGGAGCGTCGAGACCTCCTTGCCGCGCGCGCTGCGGTCGCGGAGATCGCGCAGCGACTCGCGCGCCTGGCGGCGAACGCGCCCGTCGAGATCACGATCGACGAGCCGCGCGATCGCGCCCGAGCCCGCGGGGTCGCGCAGCGCGACGAGCGCACGGCACGCGGCGATGCGCACGCCGGGATCGAACGTCGTCATCGTCTGCTCGATCGCCTCGCGCACCCGCACCGTGATCGGGCCCTCGTCGACGATCTCGCGCGCACGACCGAGCGCGCCGAGCGCCGAGCGACGAACGCCCGGCGCCTGCTCGTCGCCGAGCACCTCCGCGAGCAGCGTCAGCGAGCGCGGATCGCGCGTCGCCGCGAGCCCGTCGACGCTTCCCTGGCGCACCACGTCGGCCCACGACACGCCGTCCTCCGCGAGGCGCTTCGCGAGCACGTCGAACGCGCGCGGATCGCGGGTGCGTCCGAGCGCACGACGCGTCTCGCTCTCGACGAGGTAGCTGCGATCACCACGCTCGATCCACGCGACCAGCGCGTCCGCGGCGCGCGAGCCGAGATCACCCTGCGTGATCGCGCGGAAGCGACCGAGCGCGGCGGCGACCGCGCGACGCACCTTCGGGCTCGCATCGCTCACGCCCGCGAGCAGCGCGCGCAGCGCGTCCTCGGTGCGCTGCTCTCCGAGCGCGCTCGCGCACTCCGCGCGCACCGCCCAGAACGCGTCCGCGGCGGCGAGCCCCTTCGCCAGCGCCGCGACCGCGCGCGGCTCGTTGCGCTTGCCGAGCGCGCGCGCCGCACGCCAGCGCGGCTGCGCGCTCGTCGCCTTCACGAGCTGCTCCGCGAGCAGCGCGGTCGACAGGCGATTGTCGACGGTGCCGTGCACGCTCGAGCCCGGATCGACGATCACCATCTTCGGCGCGCTCGCGCACTTCAGCGCGAACGTCTCGCGCTGCTTGCTCACCGGCACGCGGTGCTCTTCGCTGCCCTCGTCGGTCACGACGATCACCGGCAGGTCGAACGAGAAGAGCGGGTGCGGCTCGTGCCCCTTCGCCTGCGCCTGCACCACGGTGAGCTTGAAGACGCCCGACTCGTGCTCGCCCGAGATCTCGAGCTGCGGGTGGCCCGGCTTCATCACCCACTGATCGAAGAACGCCTCGAGCGAGCGGCCCGTCGCGTCCTCGATCGCGCGCATCAGGTCGCGCGTCTCCGCGCCCTTGCCGCGCATGCGCTCGAGGTAGTGCGCGATGCCGCGCCAGAACGCGTCGTCGCCGAGGTGCGAGCGCAGCGCGTGCAGCGTGAGCCCGCCCTTCTGGTAGAGGTGGCGATCGAACACGTCGATCGGCGCCGACCAGATGTTCGTCACGATCGGACGGCGATAACGATCACGATCCTCGTCGAGGTACGTGTCGAGGTCCTGCTCGATCCCGTAGAGGTACGCGTCGGCGCCCTCCGCGTGCTCGCGCCAGACGTGCTCGAGGTACGTCGCGAAGCCCTCGTTGAGCCACGCGTGGCTCCAGTCGCGGCAGGTGACGAGATCGCCGAACCACTGGTGCGCGAGCTCGTGCGAGACGAGCGACTCCATGTCGACGTCGAGCGCGGCGCGCTCGTCGAGCAGCGCGCGATCGAAGAGCGTCGTCGCGCTGGTGTTCTCCATGCCGCCGAAGATGAAGTCGCTCACCACGACCTGCGCGTACTTCACCCACGGGAAGGGCGTGCGCAGCTTCTCCGCGAACACGCGGATCATCTCGGGCGTGCGTCCCAGCGAGCGCTCGATGTGCGCTCCGTCGCCGCGCGGCACGTAGTAGTCGATCGGCAGCGCGCCTTCCTTCGTGTGCGCCTCGTCGAACGCGCCACACGCGAGCGTCACGAGGTACGAGGGATGCGGGTCGCTCTGGCGCCAATGGAACGTCTCGACGCTGCCCGCCGCGCGACGCGACACGAGCTCGCCGTTCGAGAGCGCGAACCATCCCTGCGGCACCGTCGCGATCAGCTCGGTGCGCATGCGCTGGTTCGGATGATCGGCGCAGGGGAACCAGTGGCGGTTGTCCTGGTCCTGGCCCTGCGACCACACCTCGGTCGGCTTCGCGTCGGTTGCGAGGCGCGTGCGCGGCGCGCGACGCGTGACGAAGTAGAGCCCGCGTCGCGGCGTGCACCGATAGCGCACGCGCAGCGTCGCGCCGGCCTCGCCGATCGCGCTCGCGTCGACGCGGATCTCGCGCCCGTCGTAGTGGTGCGCGATCGCGGCCCACTGCCCCTCGCCGCGCGCGAGCTCGACGCTCGAGAGATCGAAGTCGACCGCGTCGAGCGCGACCTCGCGCGCCGCGGGATCGATCCGCTTCACGCGGATCTCGCAGTCGCCGTCGACTGCGCGCGCATCGAGGTCGAGCTCGACGCGCACGACGAGCGACTCGATCGCGAACGGACGCGGGCGACCCCACTGCGGCGCATCGCCGGGGAGCGCGAAGGGCCGGCCACCACCATCGGCGGCGCTCGCCGAGAGCATCAGCTCGTGGCGGTCGGTCCACGAGGCAGCAAGCTCCGCGAGGCCGTGACACGCGCAGAATCGGTGCGACATCCGCGGCGCTTTAGCGCGGCTCGCGCGCGCGTCGCAAGAGCGAGGACGCACGTCCTGCGAGGACGTGCGCACGACGCCTGCTCGAAACGACGGAGACCCTGTCCAGGTCGGCGGCAACCCTACCGAACGGCTTGACGCAAGGCGTCGCGAGCGACGACACTCGGTCGACCGATCCGATGGCGATCCCGCCTCCGAGCGCGCCGGACTCCTCCGGCACGCCCTGCCCGCATTGCGGAGAGCCGCACCCGACCTCGTACACGCACTGCCCGAAGACCGGCAAGGCGCTCACGGTCGGGCGTGCGCTCATCGGCCGTCTCATCGCGGGCAAGTACCGGGTGATCGGTCTGCTCGGCGAGGGCGGGATGGGCGCGGTGTACGTCGCCGAGCACACGCTCATCGGCCGCAAGGTCGCGATCAAGCGCCTCCATCCGGAGCTCGCGCAGGACGAGAAGGCGGTGCAGCGCTTCCAGCGCGAGGCGCGCGCCGCCGCGGCGACCGGCCACGAGCACATCGTCGAGATCCTCGACCTCGGGTTCGCCGAGGACAACGCGCCGTACCTCGTGATGGAGTACCTGCGCGGACAGTCGCTCGCGGCGCTGCTGCGCAAGGAGCACCGGCTCGAGCCCAAGCGCGCGTGCGACGTCGTGGGTCAGGCGCTCGCAGGGCTCGACGCGGTGCACCGGCAGCACATCGTCCATCGCGATCTCAAGCCGGACAACGTGTTCCTCACGCGGCGCGCGAACAACGCCGACTGGGTGAAGATCCTCGACTTCGGCATCTCGAAGGTGCGCCGCGAGGAAGGCGACGGGCTCGATCTCACGCGCACCGGCGTGATGATGGGCACGCCGTTCTACATGAGCCCCGAGCAGGCGCGCGGGATGAAGAACCTCGATCATCGCGTGGACCTCTACGCGGTGGGCGTGATCCTCTACGAGTGCATCACGGGGCGCGTTCCCTTCGAGGGCGAGAACTACCACCAGCTCCTGCAGTCGATCCTGCGCTCCGAGCCGCCGCGCCCGAGCCTGATGCGGCCCGATCTCGATCCCGCGCTCGAGGCGGTCGTGCTGCGCGCGATCGCGAAGGATCCGAAGTCGCGCTTCGAGAGCGCGGAGGCGATGCTCGCGGCGCTGATCCCGTTCGGCGCGGAGCCGCCGACGCCGCACGGCCTCGAGAGCATGGAGGGCTCGGCGCTGCCGATCCCGACGATGATGCAGGCGACGACGCCGGTGTCGCCCGGAGGCCATGCGGATCGCATCGCCGTCATGCGCGACGCGCCGCCCGCTCCGATCGAGCCGGTGCTGCGCTCGCCGCCGTCGCGCCCCTCGCTCGAGCCTGCGCGTCCTTCGCTCGATCCCGGACGTCCGAGCCGAGGCGCGGCCGCGAGCGCGCTCTCGCAGCCGACGATCGCGACCAGCACGCCGACGATCGCCGCGACCCCGGTGCCCGCCGGCGGTGCTCGCTACTTCTTCGCTGCGTCGGACGACTGGGACGAAGCCCGTGCGCGCGCCGCGATCGAGAGCGCGCATCGACCCACGCCTCCGCGCGAGATGCCGGTCGCGGTGCGCGAGCCCTCCGCGCCGTTCCCGCGCGAGCCGGTGAGCGGTGTGGTGAGCGCGGCGGGCGTACGCGAGCCCTCGGGCGCGACGCCGATCGGGCGGGACTCGCTCTCGTATCGCGAAGCGACGGGGCCTGCGCGCGAAGGCCCGCGGCTGCTCGCGCCGATCGATCCGGAGCCGCCGGCGTCGCGCGAGTCGTCGTTCGCGTCGGCGACTCCGCTGCCGGTCGATCCGTGGTCGGTGCTCACGCCGTCGCGGAGCGGCTCGGGCAGCGCAGACGTCGAGATCAAGGGCTCGCTCGTGATCGCGACGCTCGATCATCTCGAGGCCGCGTACGGTGCCGCGGCGGTCGCGCAGATCCGCGAGCACCTCGATCGCGAGTCGCTCGCGCGGGTGTCCAGCGTGATCCTGCCGATGGCGTGGCTGCCGATGGCGCTCTTCGATCAGCTCGTGCGCGGCGCGGAGCGCGTGGTCGGCGCGAGCGACTGGGCGACGTCGACGGGCATCGGTCGCGCGATCGCGGATCGCGAGCTGCCGACGACGCATCGCTTGTTCATGCAGACCGCGAGCCCGTCGGCGGCGACCGAGCGCATCCCGCAGCTCTTCCGGCTCTATCACTCGCGCGGGGACGCGAAGGTGCTCCCCACGCCGGGCGGCGGTGTGCGCGTCGAGGTCGATCTCGCGGCGCCCGAGTCGCTGTCGTACGCGTGGGCGCTCGCGGGATTCTGGCAGCGCATGCTCGAGCTCACCGGCGCGCGCGAAGTGCGCGCCGCGGTGGTGAGCTGCCGAGGCCGTGGCGACGACCGCACCGCCGTCGCGTTGCGCTGGCGCTGAGAGCCCATTCGGGACGGGCACGTGACGCCGTTCTCACACGACGAGATCGGCGCCACGTTCCCATCCCGAACGGGCTCTCAGCTCGTCGTTTCCCCGGGGGCTCCGCCCCCTGTCGACCCCCGCGGGACGCGTGCCGCGGGTGCCGCGCCCGGAGCAGGAGGTCCCGCTACGGAATCCGTAGCGCTGGTGCAGCGCGCAGAGGCGCGCGCTCAGCCCTCTTCCTCTTCTTCGATGAAGCGGTAGAGAGCGGTCATGCCGATCGCGTGCGCACAGCGCTCGCAGAGCGGCGGCTCTTCGCGCTCGACGTGCTCTCCACGCGGGAAGAGCAGGAGCCCGCGTGCGGCAGGCTCGCCTTCGATCGGCGCGGAACAGGCATCACAAGCGGCCTTCGCAGGACGGCGCCTCTGCATGGCGGCGCCGAGGATAACTCGGGCGATCCGGGGTTGCACTCCAGAACTGAACGGCCGGCCGGATCTGTCCGTGTCTGCGGGTGTCCGGGGCGATCCCGATATCCGCCCACACGCGCCGCGGGTCATCATGCGGGCCATGAACCGCTTCGTCGTCTTCATGATCGCGTGTGCGCTCGCGACCGGCCTCGCGTCCTCGAGCGCCGACGCCCAGGAGATGGGCCAGGGCCACGCGCACATCACGACCCGCTCCGACGTGCGCATGTCCCTCGAGAGCGTCCCCGGCACCGGGGCCGCGCGCCTGGCCGCCCTCGGGCGCGCCGCGGGCGCCGGCATGGGCGCCATCCGCGAGTGCTACGGGCGCGTGGTCGAGGAGCGTCCGACCGTCACCGGCACCGTGCGCCTGCGCGTGTCGCTCCCCGAGCGCGGCCGGCCCGACGTGAACGTCGAGCAGGACGGCGCGCGCGACCGCGCGCTCGTCGACTGCGTGCGCGGGGTGCTGACGCGACAGTCGATGGACGGCATCGAGCGCCCCGCCGCGGCGATCGTGGTGCTCGAGTTCCAGAACACCGCGGCCGCAGGCGCCGCCGAGACCGCGCGCCGCGCCGACGAGGCCGACGAGGTCGCGGTCACCCGCGAGGGCGAGCGCGCGGTGGCGCGCGGTGACGCGCCGGGCATCCGCTTCCTGGTTCGCGGTCGCGAGGACGCGCAGGTCGCCGAGGGCCTCCGCGTCGTGCGCTCGCAGATCGCGGGCATGCTCGACTGCCGTCGCCGCGCGTCGCGCCGCGGGATGGACCCGACCGGCACCGTCGCGCTGACGATGCAGATGCGCGCGCGCCACGCGCCCGAGATGACGCCGGGCCGCAGCACGGTGCGCGACGAGCGCGCGCCGGTGTGCCTCGAGCGCGCGCTCGAGAGCGCGCCGCGGACCCCCGAAGCGGGCGCGCGGCTCGAGGTCGAGGTCGAGTTCCTGCCGGGCGAATGAGCCGATGTTCACGACCTGGTACGCGGCGAGCGACGAGCTCGTGGACGTCTTGCTCGAGGGCGTCGGCGAGGCCGAGCCCGCCTATCTCGACGGCATCGACGAGCTCGACCTGATCGAGCTCGGTGAGCTGCTCGACGCGCCCTATCAGCCCGCGCCGGTCCGCACCGACGGAGCGCTCGTGCTGCGCATCAACCCGCCGTTCCTCACCGCGCTCGCGCGCATCGACGACCTCGACGCGCTCGCGACCCAGTGGCTCGAGCGCGCGCCGCAGCTCGCGAACCTCGAGATCGAGCAGCTCGTCGACACCCTCGGCGAGATGCAGCGCTCCGCGCGCGAAGGGCTCGCGGGGCCCGGCGTCCTCTCGATGCCCGCGGAGTGATCAGCCGCGCTTGAACGGGCCGCTCGCCGCGAGCTCTTCGATCTCCTGTTGCACCGCGAACGCCTCGCGCGGCAGGTAGTCGTCGATCGCCGCGGCGAGCCGCGGGTGCCGGAGCCAGTGCGCGCTGTGGATCGGCGAGGGCATCAGGCCGCGCTTCAGCTTGTGCGTGCCCTGCGCGCCCGCCTCGAAGCGGCGCATCTTCTTCTCGATCGCGCGCTCGATGAGGCGGTAGTAGCAGACCTCGAAGTGGAGGAACTCGGTGTCCTCCACGCAGCCCCAGTAGCGGCCGTAGAGGTGCGCGCCCTTCTCGAAGTTGATCGAGCCCGCGATCGGCGCGCCTCCTCGATACGCGAGCACCGCGACGAGGCGCTCCGCGTTCGTCTCGCGGACGCGCTCGAAGAACTTCGGCGTGAGGTACGGATACGAGCCGTGCCGCGCGCAGTTCATCCGATAGAACGTGCCGAGCGCGCGCCACTCGTCGTCGTCGAGCTCGGGGCCGAGCTTCACGCGCACGTCGATGCCGCTCTCCGCGACCTCGCGTCGCTCTCGCCGCACCTGTTTGCGCGCGGGCGCGCGGAACGCGTCGAGGTACTCGTCGAAGCTCGACCAGCCCTCGTTGTGCCAGTGGAATTGGATCGACAAGCGCGGGCGCAGCTGCGCGATCTCGACGAGCTCGCGTCGCTCGTCGTCGTTCACGAAGAGCACGTGCAGCGACGACGCGCGGAGCTCCTCCGCTGCGCCGCGCGCCGCGTCGAAGAGCGCGCGGATCACCGCGGCGCGATCGACGCCCTCCGCGATCAACAAGCGCCGTCCGGTCGCCGGGGTGAACGGCACCATCGACGTGAGCTTCGGGTAGTACGCGATGCGCGACTGCTGCGCGGCGCGCGCCCACTGGAAGTCGAAGATGAACTCGCCCCAGCTGTCGTCCTTCGCGTAGAGAGGCAACGCGCCGACGAGGCGCTCGCCCTCCCACGCCGTGACGTGCATCGGCAGCCAACCCGTGCCTTCGCCGACGCTGCCGCTCACCTCGAGCGCATCGAGGAACGCGTGCTCGACGAAAGGATCGTCGTCTCCGACGAGCGCGTTCCACGCGGTGGCCTCGACCTCCGCGACGCGCTCGATCACTCGGATCTCCACCGCGGAGAGGCTGGGCCGCGCATCCGGGGCCATCAAGTGAGCCCCACCCGATGGAGCAGGTCGGCGGGACTCCGAATCTCGAGGTCGATTGCCACGCTCGACCACGAATTCGCTGACGAACGTGTTAGCGGGACTGACGCGCTCTGCCTCGGAGGCCCCTGTTCGCGGGACTTCTGAGGGTGCCGACATCGGCGCACGGTATCCGACCGAATTGACCGTGAGGAAGAACACGGAGCTTGACACCCTCCAGAAACCGAGGGAGAACGCGTCGCGTCATGGGCACTCACTCGCACTCGATGCGCGCGCGCCGGCTGAGCCGGACCGACGTGTGTGCGGTGCGTGAAGAGGCCATGAAGAACGATCACGCGCGCGCTGCGTTCACGAAGAACGGCAAGCGCGTGCCGAGCTGGATGCCCGAGACGATGGGCACGGCTTCGGCGGCGGCGGTGGCAGCGGTGATGGTGATGAACGGCGTGGGCGCTCTGGCTCCCACGCCGTTCTTCTTTGCGGGCATCGGCGGCTTCTTCGCGGGCGGGATCGGCGGCATCGGGCTCCTCGGCGGGCTCGTCCTCCTCATTCTCGTCCTCGTCGTCCTCGTTCTCATCGGCGACGACTGCGGGAGGCCGGCCTAGCGATAGGCAAATCGAGGGAAGACGGCCCCCGCAGCCACGAGGCAGCGGGGGCCGTTGCGCTTCTGCGCGCCCACTTCGCGGAACGAGCGCGTCCCGAACCAACGCGAGCACGACCATGAGCCACGACGACGACACGACGAAGACGAAGCACCGCTCGGACGCGATCAAGCGCGGCACCGAGCGCGCGCCTCACCGCGCGCTGCTGCGCGCGACCGGCGTGAAGGAAGAGGACTGGGGCAAGCCCTTCGTCGCCGTCGTCAACTCGTACGTCGACATCGTGCCCGGCCACGTGCACCTGCAGCAGTTCGGTCGCGTGGTGAAGGAGGCGATCCGCGCCGCCGGCATGGTGCCCTTCGAGTTCAACACCATCGGTGTCGACGACGGCATCGCGATGGGCCACTCGGGCATGCGCTACTCGCTGCCGAGCCGCGAGCTGATCGCCGACTGCGTCGAGACGATGATCGAGGCGCACCAGCTCGACGGCATGATCTGCATCCCCAACTGCGACAAGATCACGCCGGGGATGCTGATGGCGGCGGCGCGTCTCGACGTGCCGACCGTGTTCGTCAGCGGTGGCGCGATGCGCGCGGGACGCACGCCCGAGGGCGAGGCGATCAACCTCGCGACGGTGTTCGAGGGCGTCGCGCAGCTGAAGGCGGGCAAGACCTCGCTGCAGCGGCTGCAGATGCTCGAGGAGAGCGCGTGCCCCTCGTGCGGCTCGTGCAGCGGCATGTTCACCGCGAACTCGATGAACTGCATGAGCGAGGCGCTCGGTCTCGCGCTGCCGTTCAACGGCTCGGCGCTCGCGGGCACCGACGAGCGCAACGAGATCGCGAAGCGCGCCGCGTTCGCGCTGAAGGACGCGATCGAGCGCGGGCTCACGGCGCGCAAGGTGCTGACGCTCGAGGCGTTCGACGATGCGTTCGCGCTCGACGTCGCGATGGGCGGCAGCACGAACACGGTGCTGCACGGCCTCGCGATCGCGCGCGAAGCGGACGTCGACTTCGACCTCGCGCGCATCGACGCGATCTCGAAGCGCGTGCCCTATCTCTGCAAGGTCGCGCCGTCGGGCCGCTTCCACATGGAGGACGTGCACCGCGCCGGCGGAGTGCCCGCGATCCTCTCGGAGCTGCGTCGCCTCGGCGTGCTGCACCTCGATCGTCCGGTGGTCGGCGCGTCGAGCTTCGGCGCGACGATCGAGAGCGCGAAGATCCTCGACACCGAGGTCATTCGTCCGCTCGAGAACCCCTACACGAAGCAGGGCGGGCTCGCGGTGCTCTACGGCAACCTCGCGCCCGAGGGCAGCGTCGTGAAGACCGGCGGCATCGAGCCCTCGATGCGCAAGCACGAGGGCCCGGCGCGCGTGTTCGACGGGCACGACGAGGCGATCGCCGCGATCCACGCGGGCGAGATCGTCGCGGGCGACGTCGTCGTGATCCGCTACGAGGGCCCCGCGGGTGGGCCCGGCATGCGCGAGCAGCTCGAGCCGACGAGCGCGATCAGCGGTCGTGGCCTCGGTGGCTCGGTCGCGCTGATCACCGATGGTCGCTTCAGCGGCGCGACGCGCGGCGCGTGCATCGGTCACGTCGCGCCCGAGGCCGCAGCGGGTGGCCCGATCGCGGCGGTGCGCGACGGCGATCGCATCGCGATCGACGTCGAGGCGCGGACGATCGAGCTGAAGGTGGATGCGGCGGAGATCGCGGCGCGCCTGCGCGCGCTCGCGCCGCGCGAGAAGAACGTGAGCAGTCGCTGGCTGCGTCGCTACGCGAAGCTCGTGCAGAGCGCGAGCCGCGGCGCGGTGATGGGCGATTGAGGGCGGAGGGAGAACGGCGATGGACGGTTCCGATCCGAGCACCGAAGTGAAGCGCGGCGCCGAGGCCATGTGGGAGGCGCTCGTCGCGGAAGGCGTCGAGGTCGTCTTCGGCTATCCCGGCGGCTGCATCATGCCGGCGTACGACGTGATGCCGCGCTACCCGGTGCGCCACATCCTCTGCCGTCACGAGCAGGGCGCGGCGCACATGGCCGATGGCTACGCGCGCGTCAGCGGCAAAGTCGGCGTCGCGATCGCGACGTCGGGCCCGGGCGCGACCAACCTCGTCACCGGCATCGCCACCGCGATGCTCGACTCGATCCCCGTCGTCTTCATCACGGGTCAGGTCCCCTCGAAGTTCATCGGGACCGACGCGTTCCAGGAGACCGACATCACGGGCGTGACGATCCCGATCACGAAGCACAACTACCTCGTCACGCGCGCGGAGGAGGTCTATCCGATCCTCCGCGAGGCGTTCGAGCTCGCGCGCTCGGGTCGTCCGGGTCCGGTCGTCGTCGACATCACGAAGGACGCGCTGCAGAACGTCTGCGCGCCGGTCGCGCCGAAGCCCGCGACGAGCAGCAAGCGCCCCTCGCGCGCGAAGCGCGGGCTCGCGCCGAGCAAGCCGATCTCGGAGCACGATCTCGATCGCGCCGCGGCGCTGATCGCGAGCGCGCAGCGCCCGGTGATCCTCGCGGGCCACGGCATCGTGCGCTCGGGGTCGACCGAGCTCGTCACGCAGCTCGTCGAGAAGTGCGACATCCCCGTGGGCCTCACGCTGCTCGGCCTCGGCGGCTTCCCCGCGACGCACCCGCACGCGCTCGGGATGATGGGCATGCACGGCGAGGCGTGGGTGAACCAGGCGATCCAGGAGGCGGACCTCCTGATCGCGCTGGGCATGCGCTTCGACGATCGCGTGACCGGCAACCTCGCCACGTACGCGAAGAACGCGAAGAAGATCCACGTCGAGATCGACCCCGCCGAGGTCGACAAGAACGTGCGCGTCGACGTCGCGCTGATCGGCGACCTGAAGGAGGTGCTCGAGCGCCTGCTGCCGCGCGTCGCGGACAAGAAGCACGCGGCGTGGAACGCGGCGCTCGGCGCGAAGCGCGCCGAGGTCGCGCCGATCGACATCGTGAACACGCCGCACGACGGGCGTCTCTTCGCCGCGCACGTGATGCACGACCTCTATCGCCTCACCGAGGGCAAGGCCGTGGTCGTGACCGACGTCGGCCAGCATCAGATGTGGGAGGCGCAGTACTACAAGCACGATCACCCGCGCGGGCTCGTGACCTCGGGCGGCCTCGGCACGATGGGCTTCGCGCTGCCCGCCGGCATCGGCGCGGCGTTCGCGGCGAAGGAGAAGGAAGTCTGGATCATCGCCGGCGACGGCGGCTTCCAGATGACCGCGGCCGAGCTCAGCACCTGCGTGCAGGACGGCATCAAGGTCAACGTCGCGATCATCAACAACGGCTACCTCGGCATGGTCCGACAGTGGCAGGAGCTCTTCTACGGCGGGCGCTACGTCGCGACGCCGATCGTGAGCCCCGACTTCGTGAAGCTCGCCGATGCGCACGGCCTTCCCGGCATGCGCGTGACGAAGCGCGAAGAGATCCCGGCGGCCGTCGCCGCGGCGCGCGCGACCGACAAGACGTTCGTCGTCGAGTTCCGCGTGGAGGCCGAGGACGCGGTCTATCCGATGGTCCCGGCCGGCGCGGATCTGCACGACATGATCCGCCGTCCCAGCAAGAACAACGGAGGCGCGAAGTGAGCGATCGTGTGTCCCTGCGGACGTTCGTGGTGTTGGTCGAAGACGTGCCGGGCGTGCTGAATCGCGTCGCGTCGCTCTTCCGCCGCCGCAACTTCAACATCGAGTCGCTCAGCGTCGGGAAGAGCCACGAGCCGGGCATCTCGCGCATGACGATCGTGGTGCGCGGTGACGACCGCATGGGACGCCTGGTCGAGGCGAACCTCTACAAGGTCGTCGACGTCGTCCGCGTCGACGACATCACGCACCGCCCGAACGTCTCGCGCGACATCGCGCTGGTGCGCGTGCGCGCGACGCCCGCGGATCGCGCCGCGATCCTGCAGGTCTGCAGCGTGTTCCGCGCGCGCGTCGTCGACGTCGCGCTGGACTCGATGATGATCGAGTGCACGGGCACCGAGGACAAGATCCGCGGGCTCGTGACGCTGCTCGAGCCGTTCGGCGTGCTCGAGATGGTGCAGGCCGGATCGATCGCGATGACGCGCGGTGCCTCTGCGCAGAGTGCGAGCGCACAGAGCGACGCGGTCGAGATCGATTCGGGAGACGACGACGACGTCGATCTCACCGACGAAGCCGCCTGAGCCCGAAGCCCACAGGAGTGCTCGTCCCGGAGGGCCCGGACGGCAGCGCGCGGAGCGCGCGGACGGAAGGGACCGGAGCGGCGAGCCGATTTCGAACCGAAGATTCAGCGCCCGAAGACAGGAATCGAGGAGAGACCACAATGCAGATCCGCTACGACCGTGACGCCGACCTGAGCCTCATCCGCAGCAAGAAGGTGGCGATCGTGGGCTATGGCTCGCAGGGCCACGCCCACGCGCAGAACCTCCGCGACAGCGGGGTCCAGGTGGTGATCGCGCTACGGGACGGCAGCGGCAGCGCGAAGAAGGCGAAGGCCGACGGCTTCGAGGTGAAGTCGCCCTCGCAGGCGGCGGAGTGGGCCGACGTCGTGATGATGCTGGCGCCCGACACGTCGCAGCCGGCGATCTGGCGCGACTCGGTCGCGCCCGCGATGCGCAAGGGCAAGACCCTGATGTTCGCGCACGGCTTCAACATCCGCTACGGCACCGTGACGCCGCCGCCGGACATCGACGTGTCGATGGTCGCGCCGAAGGGCCCCGGTCACCGCGTGCGCGAGACGTTCGCCGAGGGCGGCGGCGTGCCCGCGCTGCTCGCGGTGCACCAGGACGCGAGCGGTCAGGCGGACGCGCTGGCGATGAGCTACGCGTCGGCGATCGGCGGCGGCCGCGCGGGCGTGCTGACGACGACGTTCACCGAGGAGACCGAGACCGATCTCTTCGGCGAGCAGGCCGTGCTCTGCGGCGGCGTGAGCGCGCTGGTGAAGGCGGGCTTCGAGACGCTGGTCGACGCGGGCTACCAGCCCGAGCTCGCGTACTTCGAGTGCCTCCACGAGCTCAAGCTCATCGTCGACCTCATGTACCGCGGTGGCCTGCGCTACATGCGCCACTCGATCAGCGACACGGCGGAGTGGGGCGACTACCAGGCGGGCCCGCGCATCGTCGACGAGCGCGTGCGCGGCGAGATGAAGAAGCTGCTGGGCGAGATCCAGGACGGCACCTTCGCGCGCCGTTGGATCGCGGAGAACGAGTCGGGCCGCGCTCAGTACAAGTCGATCAAGCGCTCCGAGCGGAACCACCAGATCGAAGAGGTCGGCGCGGGGCTGCGCAAGATGATGCCCTTCGTCCAGCCCGTCACGGTCGAGGAGAACGAGTGATGTCGGCGGTGGAGGGGAACGACTACGTTCGCATCTTCGACACGACGCTGCGGGACGGCGAGCAGTCGCCGGGCGCGTCGATGACGAGCGAGGAGAAGCTCGAGATCGCGCGTGCGCTCTCGCGCCTCGGCGTGGACGTCATCGAGGCGGGCTTCCCCGCGTCGTCGCCCGACGACTTCGCCGCGGTGCGTGCGATCGCGGATCGGATCGGTCGCGATCCGGTGCCGGGTCGCCCGCAGGCGGAGCCGCCGATCGTGTGCGGCCTCGCGCGCGCGACGAAGAACGACATCGAGCGTGCGTACGAAGCCGTGAAGGTCGCGATGCGCCCGCGCATCCACACCTTCCTCTCCACCAGCCCGATCCACCGCGAGCACAAGCTCCGGATGACCAAGGAGCAGGTGATCGAGCGCGTGCGCGAGATGGTCGCGCGCGCGCGCGAGCTCTGCGAGGACGTCGAGTTCAGCGCGGAGGACGCGGGACGCACCGAGCCCGAGTACCTGTGGGAGGTCGCGTCGGTCGCGATCGCCGCGGGCGCGACGACGATCAACCTGCCGGACACGGTCGGCTATCTGACGCCGTTCGAGCTGCACGCGATGATCGCGGGCGTGAAGAAGAACGCGGTCGGCGTGGACCGCGTGATCCTGAGCGTGCACTGCCACGACGATCTCGGGCTCGGCGTGGCGAACACGCTCGCCGGGCTCGAGGCGGGCGCGCGTCAGGCCGAGCTGACGATCAACGGCATCGGCGAGCGCGCGGGCAATGCGGCGCTCGAAGAGGTCGTGATGGCGCTCTCGGTGCGTCGTGATCGCATGAATCTGCGCACCGGGATCGACCCGACGCAGATCACGCGCACGAGCCGCCTGGTCTCGGCGCACACCGGCATGCTGGTGCCGCCGAACAAGGCGATCGTCGGCGCGAACGCGTTCGCGCACGAGTCGGGCATCCACCAGGACGGCCTGCTCAAGCACGAGAAGACGTACGAGATCCTGAAGGCCGAGGACGTCGGCGCGAGCGGCACGCGCCTGGTGCTCGGCAAGCACTCGGGGCGTCACGCGCTGGAGAAGCGCCTCGCCGAGCTCGGCGTCGCGCTCGACCAGGCGGGTCTCGACGCGGCGTTCAGCGCGATGAAGGCGCTCGCGGATCGCAAGAAGCACGTGACCGACGCGGACCTGCTCGCGCTGGTCTCGTCGGAGCGTCGCGAGGAGCTCGGCGGGTGGCGCCTCGAGGCGCTGCAGATCTCGGCGGGCACCCAGGGCATGCCGACCGCGACGGTTCGTCTGCGCGGCGAGGACGGTCGCGACGTGACGCAGGCGGCGGTGGGCACCGGCCCGGTGCACGCGTGCTTCCGCGCGATCGACGCGGTGGTGGATCTGCCGGTCGAGCTGCTCGAGTACACGGTGCACGCGGTGACCGAGGGCATCGACGCGCTCGGCGAGGTGAGCGTGCGGGTGCGTGATGCGTCGGGCGGTCTGCACGCCGGATACGGCGCGGACACCGACGTGCTCGTCGCGAGCGCGAAGGCGTACCTCGCGGCGCTCGATCGGGTTCTCAAGGAGCGGGTGGTGGCGAAGGCCAGCGAGCAGGCGGCTCGTCTGAAGGAGAGTGCGTGATGAGCGCGGCGGCGGATCGTCCTCGGACGATGTTCGACAAGATCTGGGAGTCGCACGTGGTCGCGGAGCACCCGAAGCGACCCGCGGTGCTCTACATCGATCTGCACCTCGTCCACGAGGTGACCTCGCCCCAGGCGTTCTCGACGCTGCGCGAGCGCAACATGAAGGTGCGCCGCCCCGATCGGACGCTCGCGACGATGGATCACTCGACACCGACGCGTCCCGGTGGTCTCGCGGTCGTCGACTCCGAGGGGCGCCGTCAGCTCGAGCAGCTGATGCGCAACTGCGCGGACAACAACATCGAGCTCTACTCGCTCGGCACGCCGCGCAACGGCATCGTGCACGTGGTCGGTCCGGAGATGGGCCGCACCCAGCCGGGCATGACGATCGTGTGCGGCGACAGCCACACGTCGACGCACGGTGCATTCGGCGCGCTCGCGTTCGGCATCGGCACGAGCGAGGTCGCGCACGTGCTCGCGACGCAGTGCCTCCTGCAGCGTCGCCCCGAGCCGGTCGAGGTGCTCTTCGGCGGGCGCGCGCCCGAGGGTGTGACCGCGAAGGATCTCGTGCTCGCGCTGATCGCGCAGATCGGCGTCGACGGCGGCACCGGATGCGTCTTCGAGTACCGCGGTGAAGCGGTGCGCCAGCTCTCGATGGAAGGGCGCATGACGCTCTGCAACATGTCGATCGAGGCGGGCGCGCGCGCCGGTCTCGTCGCGCCGGACGACACGACGTACCAGTACCTGCACGGTCGTCCCGGCGTGCCGAAGGGCGAGGGCTGGGATCGTGCGCTCGCGCGCTGGCGCGCGCTGCCGACCGACGAGGGCGCGCGCTTCGCGAAGACGATCACGATCGACGTCTCGCGCCTCGCGCCGATGATCACGTGGGGCACCAACCCCGCGATGGCGATCCCGATCGACGCGCCGGTGCCGCGCCCCGAGGACGCGCCCGACAGCGCCGAGCGCGCCGCACGCCAGCGCGCGATCGAGTACACGGGCCTCGAGCCCGGCAAGCCGCTGCTCGGCAAGAAGATCGACGTGGTCTTCATCGGCTCGTGCACCAACTCGCGCCTCAGCGATCTGCGCGAGGCCGCGGCGGTGCTCGCGGGCCGCAAGGTGAAGGAAGGCGTGCGCGCGATGGTCGTGCCGGGCTCGCACGACGTGAAGAAGGCGGCCGAGGCCGAGGGGCTGCACGAGATCTTCAAGGCCGCGGGCGCGGAGTGGCGCGAGCCCGGCTGCTCGATGTGCATCGCGATGAACGAGGATCGACTGACGCCCGGCCAGTACGCGGTGTCGACGTCGAACCGCAACTTCGAGGGCCGTCAGGGCCCGGGCAGCCGCACGTTCCTCGCGTCGCCGCGCACCGCCGCGGCCTGCGCGATCGCCGGTGTCGTCGTCGATCCCCGCAAGCTCCCGTTCGTTCCGGAGGTGGCCGCATGAAGCCCTTCGAGAAGCTGAAGTCGCACGCGCTCCCGCTGCTCGCGGACGACGTCGACACCGATCAGATCATCCCTGCGCGCTTCCTCAAGACGATCGACAAGGCGGGCCTCGCCGAGGGTCTCTTCGCGGAGTGGCGCAAGAACCCGGGCTTCGTGCTCCACAAGCCCGAGCACGCCGGCGCGCAGATCCTGATCGCGGGGCGCAACTTCGGGTGCGGCAGCTCGCGCGAGCACGCGCCGTGGGCGCTCGAGGCGGGCGGCTTCCGCGCGGTGATCGCGCTCGGCTTCGCCGACATCTTCCGAGGCAACGCGACGCGCAACGGCGTGCTCCCGGTCGCGCTCGCGCCCGAGCCGCACGCGGCGCTCATCGCGGCGGTGCAGGCGAACCCGAAGATCGAGATCGAGATCGATCTCGAGAACGAGCGCGTGAAGTGGAACGGCTGCACCGCGACGTTCCCGATCGACGAGTTCGCGAAGCACTGCCTGGTGCAGGGCATCGACGAGCTCGGGTACCTCGTCGCGTACGCCGATCGGATCCGCGCGTTCGAGCGTCGCCACGACCTCGAGAGCCTCGCGGGCGGTGTGGAGGCGACGTCGTGAGCAACGAAGGGGGCGCCGACGTCGTGGACGCGCTTCGCGTCCGCATCTACGACACCACGCTGCGCGACGGCACGCAGCGCGAGGGGCTGAGCCTCACCTGCGAGGACAAGCTGCGCATCGCCGATCGCCTCGATCGGCTCGGCGTGAGCTGGATCGAAGCGGGCTGGCCCGGCTCGAACCCGAAGGACGCCGAGCTCTTCGCGCGGGCGCGCGATCACAAGCTGACGCATGCGAAGTGGGCGGCGTTCGGCGCGACGCGGCGCGCGCACGTGCGTCCCGAGCACGACCCCCAGGTCGAGGCGCTGCTCGAGGCGGGCACCGAGGTCGTCACGATCTTCGGCAAGAGCTCGCGCCTGCACGTGACCGAGGTGCTGCGCGTCACGCTCGACGAGAACCTCAAGATGATCGAGCAGACCGTCGCGCTGCTCGTGAAGGAAGGGCGCACCGTCGTCTACGACGCGGAGCACTTCTTCGACGGCTGGCGCGAGGACGAGTCGTACGCGCTCGAGTCGCTCACCGCGGCGCGCAACGGCGGCGCGAGCGAGCTCGTGCTCTGCGACACGAACGGCGGGAGCCTTCCGTGGGACGTGGAGACGATCGTGGGCCGCATGGTCCGCGCGTTCTCGTGCCCGGTCGGCATCCACGCGCACGACGACGGTGGTCTCGCGGTCGCGAACTCGCTCGCTGCGGTGCGTGCGGGCGCGCGCCACGTGCAGGGCACGTTCAACGGGTGGGGCGAGCGCTGCGGCAACGCGGATCTCTGCACCATCATCCCGGACCTCGAGCTGAAGCTCGGCGCGCGCTGTCTTCCCGAAGGAAGGCTCGCGGAGCTCACCGAGACCGCGCGCGAGCTCGCGGAGCTCGCGAACCTCACGCCCGATCCCCACAAGCCCTACGTCGGGCGCAGCGCCTTCGCGCACAAGGGCGGCGTCCACGTCGCGGCGGTGCGGCGCAGCAAGCGCAGCTACGAGCACGTCGATCCCGAGCGCGTCGGCAACAAGTCGCGCGTGGTGGTCAGCGAGCTCGCGGGGCAGGGCAACGTGCACGCGCACGCCGAGCAGATTGGTCTATCGCTCGAGGAGGAAGAGGCGCGTAGCGTCGTGCGTGCGATCAAGGCCGACGAGGCGCGCGGCTACTCGTTCGACGCCGCGGAAGCGAGCGTCGCGATGCGCATCGAGCGCGCCCGTCCGGGTTACGTCGCGCCCTTCCGCGTGCTCGACTACCGCGTGATCGTGGGCCGTGATCGCGAAGGGCAGCCGACCGCCGAGGCGACGGTGAAGGTCGCGATCGGCGATCAGGTCGTGCACACCGCGGGCGAGCACCAGGGCCCGGTGGCGGCGCTCGATCGTGCGCTGCGCGCGGCGCTCGAGCCCTCGCTGCCGCGCGTCACGGCGCTGCGTCTGGTGGACTTCAAGGTGCGCATCCTCGACGGGCGCCTCGCGACCGATGCGGTCACGCGCGTGCTCGTCGACACGAGCGACGGCGACGACACGTGGAGCACGGTCGGCGCGTCGTCGAGCGTCGTCGAGGCGAGCCTCGAGGCGCTGGTGGACGGAATCGAGCACGGCCTCGCGCGCCACGCGCGTGCGAGCGTGCCCCCGCAGGAGAAGGTCGGATGACGAGCGCTCGGATCGTGGTGTTGGGCGGAGACGGCATCGGCCCCGAGGTGACGGAGGCCGCGCTCCACGTGCTCGGCGTGGCGGCGAAGCGCGGCGGCAAGTCGTTCGAGACGCGCGACGAGCTGCTCGGCGGCATCGCGATCGACGCGACCGGCGAGGCGATGCCCGAGCGCACGCGCGAGGCGTGCGTCGCGGCGGATGCCGTGCTGCTCGGCGCGGTCGGCGGGCCGAAGTGGGACGATCCGCGCGCGAAGACGCGCCCCGAGGCGGGCCTGCTCGGGCTGCGCAAGGCGATGGGCGTGTTCGCGAACCTGCGCCCGGTGCGCCTGCACGCCGCGCTCGCGGACGCGTCGCCGCTGCGCCGCGATCGCATCGAGGGCGCGGACATGGTGTTCGTGCGCGAGCTGACCGGTGGTCTCTACTTCGGCACGCCGAAGGGACGCGCGGTGGAGAACGGCGTCGAGCGTGCATTCGACACGCTCGTGTACGACCAGAAGGAGATCGAGCGCGTCGTCGATCTCGCGTTCCGCCTCGCGGCGCCGCGCAAGAAGAAGGTCACGAGCGTCGACAAGGCGAACGTGCTCGAGAGCTCGCGCCTGTGGCGCGAGGTCGCGGTGAAGGTCGCATCGCGCCACGCGGGCATTGCGCTGGAGCACCAGCTGGTGGACTCCTGCGCGATGAAGCTGCTGACGCACGCCAAGGACTTCGACGTGATCGTCACCGAGAACATGTTCGGTGACATCCTCACCGACGAAGCCGCCGCGCTCGCGGGATCGCTGGGCCTGCTCCCGAGCGCGTCGCTCGGCGAGGGCCCGCGCGGGCTCTACGAGCCGATCCACGGCTCGGCGCCGGACATCGCGGGCAAGGGCCTCGCGAACCCGGTCGGCGCGATCCTGAGCGCCGCGATGCTGGCGCGTCACTCGCTCGGCTGGACCGACGAAGCGGCCGCGATCGAGCGCGGTGTGGACGCCGCGATCGCAAAGGGCGCGCGCACGCGCGATCTCGGTGGCACGCTCGGGACCCGCGAGATGACCAACGCGGTCGTGGATGCGATGCAGGGAGGCGGAGCGTGACCCAGGGGACGACGACGGATACGGAGCGTGGGGGCCGGGTGACCGGCGTCGTCTCCAGAGCTTCGGGCGCGGCGCGCGAGGTGGAGATCCGATACGACGCGCAGGGCGCGCCGTACCTCGCGACCACGCTGCGCGGCGCGCAGCTGCTGCGTCATCCGCTGACGAACAAGGGCGCGGCGTTCGATCGCGAGGAGCGCCGCGCGCTCGGCCTCGAGGGGCTGCTGCCGCCCGCGATCACGACACTCGAGCAGCAGGTCGAGCGCGCGTACGCGGGCTTCGGGCTGCAGACGACGGCGCTCGGTCGCAACCTCTACCTGCGCGGCATCCAGGATCGCAGCGACGTGATCTTCCAGGCGCTGCTCGCCGCGCACCTCGAGGAGCTGCTGCCCTACGTCTACACGCCGACCGTCGCCGAGGCGATCGAGCGCTTCGATCACGTGCACCAGGAGCCCAAGGGGCTGGTGATCACGTATGACGACATCGAGCGCATCGACGCGCTGCTCGCGGCGTGGCCCGCGGACGACGTGCGCGTGGTGGTCGCGACCGACGCGTCGGCGATCCTCGGCATCGGCGATCGCGGTCACGGCGGCATCGGCATCTCGATCGGCAAGCTCTCGCTCTACGGCGCTGCGGGCGTCGATCCCGCGCGCACGATGCCGGTGCTGCTCGACGCGGGCACCGATCGCGACTCGCTGCGCGAAGATCCGCTCTACCAGGGCGTGCGTCGCGAGCGTGCGCGCGGTCAGGCGTATCTCTCGCTGGTCGACGCGTTCGTCGGCGCGCTCGCGCGTCGTTATCCGCGCGCGCTGCTGCAGTGGGAGGACCTCGCGAAGGACGCGGCGATCGACGTGCTGCATCGTCATCGCCGCTCGATGCCGTCGTTCAACGACGACGTGCAGGGCACGGGCGCGGTCGCGCTCGCGGGCCTGCTCGCGGCGTGCGCCGGCAAGGGTGAGCGGCTGCGCGACCAGCGTGTCGTGATCCACGGCGCGGGGGCGGGTGGCGCGGGCGTCGCGATGGCGATCCAGGCGGGCATGCGCCGCGAGGGGCTGAGCGACGAAGAGGCGCGCGCGCGTGTGCTCGTGCTCGACTCGCGCGGCCTGCTGGTCGAAGGCGCGAAGATGGAGGCCTACAAGGGGCCGCTCGCGCAGCGTCGCGCCGCGATCGAGAGCTGGCCTTCGTTCTCTGGGCGCAACGGCGGCGCAGTCACCGGTGAGCGCCCCGATCTGCTCGAGACCGTGCGCGAGGGTCGTGCGACCGTGCTGATCGGCCTGAGCGGTCAGGCCGGCGCGTTCGACGAGACGATCGTGAAGCAGCTCGCGTCGCAGTGCGCGCGCCCGATCGTGCTCGCGCTCTCGAACCCGATCACGTCGTGCGAGGCGCGTCCCGCCGACGTGCTCGCGTGGACCGAGGGGCGCGCGATCGTCGCGACGGGCTCGCCCTTCGCGCCGGTCGAGCTCGGTGGCAAGCGCTTCGTGATCGGCCAGGGCAACAACGCGTTCGTGTTCCCCGGCATCGGCCTGGGCGCGATGCTCTCGGGCTCGTCCGAGATCACCGACCAGATGGTGCTCGAGGCCGCGTACGCGCTCGCCGACTACGTGCAGGAGCGCCACCTCTCGAGCGGCGCGATCTACCCGCCGATCCGCGAGCTCCGCGAGGTCTCGGCGCACGTCGCCGCGCGCGTGATGCGTCGCGCGGTCGACGACGGAGTCGGCACCTGGCCCGAGGGCGCGGATCCCGATCCCGTCGCGTTCGTGCGCGCGCGCTCGTGGGCTCCGCGCCACCTCCCGGTGAGGCCCGCGTGAGCGACGACCCGCGCGCCTCGACCGAGTCGCTCATCACGCCGCTGCCGACGCCGGAGAACGGCGTGCCCGTGCCCGATCTCGCGCTCGCGCGGCAGCGCATCGACTCGATCGACGATCGCATCCTCGACCTCCTCGCCGAGCGCGCGGAGGTCGTGGGCGCGGTGCGTCGTGCGAAGCAGGCGAGCGGCGCGCCCGCGCTCGATCCCGAGCGCGAGAAGGCGCTGCTCGAGCGTTTGCTCGAGCGCGGCGCGGGTCGCTTCCCAAAGCCGGCGATCCTCGCGGTGTTCCGCGAGATCCTGAGCGGCTGCGTGTCGCTCCAGGCGCGCGTGACCGTCGCGTATCTCGGTCCGCAGGGCACGTACTCGCACGCGGCGGCGCGGGCGCTCTTCGGCTACGCGCCGCAGTACATCGAGGAAGCGACGATCGACGGAGTGTTCGAGTCGGTGCGTCGCGGTCGCGCGGTCTACGGCGTGGTGCCGATCGAGAACTCGACCGAGGGATCGGTCGCGGGCGCGATCGACGCGCTGATCGAAGGTGGCTGTCGCATCCGTCGCGAGCTGGTGCTGCCGATCAAGCACTGCCTGCTCTCGAACGTCGAGTCGCTCTCCGAGGTGCGCCGCGTCTACTCGCACCCGCAGGCGCTCGCGCAGTGCCGCAAGTACCTCGCGAACAACCTGCCGCAGGCGCAGATCGTCCACACCGCGTCGACCGCGCTCGCGGTGCGCGAGGCCGGTGGCGACGCGAGCGGCGCGGCGATCGGAAGCTCGCTCGCGGGCGAGATCATGGGCGTGCCGGTGCTCCGCGAGGGCATCCAGGACATCGCGTTCAACGCGACGCGCTTCGTGATGATCGGCAAGGACGACGCGAAGCCGACCGGCCGTGATCGCACGACGTTCACGTTCATCATCGCCGACGAGACCGAGCGCGGCGCGCTGCGGCGCACGCTCGGGGTGCTCGAGGACAACGGCGTGAACATGACGCGCATCGAGTCGCGGCCGAGCCGTGATCGTGCATGGCGCTACGTGTTCGTGATCGACGTCGAGGGGCACCGCGAGGACGAGAACGTCGCGGCCGCGCTCGCCGCGCTCGAGACGCGCGTGCAGGCGCTGACGGTGCTCGGCAGCTACCCGCGCTACCCGGACGTCGAGACGAAGTGAGTCCCTACCGGGGTGCTCGTCCCGGACGGTCTCACGGCGTCGTCAACGTGACGACGACGCCGTAGATCGGATCCGAGACTGGCGCTTCTTCCTGCGTCACCGTGAGCGGCACCGCGATCCCGACGATCGCGCTGGCCACGGCGAGCGCGATGCCCGACCACAGCCACGGGCTCTCGACGATCGGCGTGCCCGCGCTCGGCCCCGCGAGCACGACGCGCATGAGCTCGCCGCTGTCGACGCGCGCCGTGGTCTCGCGCCGTCCCGCGCCGTCCGCGACCGCGATCCGGTACTCGCCCGGCGGGAGGTCGCGTCGGATCGATCCTGCGCCGCGCACGACGCCGAGGATCTCGACGATCGCCTCGGGGGTCGGGCTCTCGACCACGAGCGTTCCGGGAAGCGTCGAGCCGAGCTCGGCGCGGATCGTCCGGCGTGCGCCGCGCTCGACGACGATGCGCTCCTCGTAGCTGGTGCGGCGCGGCGCGGATGCGGTGACGACGTGCTCACCGGGATCCACCGCGGTCTCGACGACGTCGCCGTCGGGCGCGGTCGCGACGAGCACTCCGTCGATGCGCAGCTCGATCGCATCGGCACCGATCACGCGCACCGAGAGATGTCCGAGCTCGCGCTGCGAGCGCGCGAGGAACGACTCGACCTCGCGTCGCTGCTCCGGCGAGAGCGCGCCGTAGCGCTCGGCGAGGAGCGCCTCGAACGTCTCGATCGCACGCTGGACCTCGCCGGTGCCGCGCAGCGCGATCGCGAGGTTGAACGCCGATCCGACGTTCGACGCGAGCGCGAGCGAGCGCACGAGGAGATCACGCGCGGTCGCGAAGTCGCCTGCGCTCAGCGCTTCTCGCGCCTGCTCGAAGAGGGCACGCGCGTCGTCGCGTTGAGCGCGCACCGACGCGGGCGCGATCAGCGCGAGCACGAGCAGCACGAAGAGGGCGCGGAGGAGGCTCACTCCCACTCCCACATCGGAATCTTCGTGCGCGATTCGCTGGCAGGGCGCCGCGACGCGCGTGCAGCGCGCCGAGCACGGGGCGCCGGCGCGCCGGGGGTCACGACATCCGTCTCCGATGCATCGTGCGCCGCGGGAGGTGTGGCCTCGATCACCGGCTCGGGCTGCGGCGCGGGCGCGGCGATCGGCGGGGCCGCGACGGGGGGCGGCATCGGAGGCGCTTCGGCGTGCTCGTCGGGCGTGAGGCTCGCCCACACCGAGACCACGGCCGCGATCACACCCGCGACGATGCTCGCGGTGAGCGCGGTTCGTCGTCCGCGCGAGATCGCCACGCGCGCCGGAGCACGCGAGCGCTCGCGCTGCCGTGCGAGCTCGTCGGCGAAGATCTCGCGAAGGTGCTCGCCGATGTCGAGCCGGCCCTCCTGTGCGATCGCGTCCGTGAGCACGTCCTCGAGCACGCGCGCGACGTCGAGCGCGGTGCGCGGGCGGCGCGCGGGATCCTTCGCGAGCATCGAGAACACGAGCTCGACGAGCTCAGGCGCCGCGTCGGCGCGCACGTCGCCGAGATCCGGCGGCGCCTCGTGCAGGATGCGCCGCACGCCGTCGTGTCCGTCGACGTTGCGATAGAGCCGGCGCCTCGCGAGCAGCTCGTACAGCACGATGCCGAGCGAGAAGAGATCGGCGCGTCGATCGACCTCCTCGAAGCGCAGCTGCTCGGGCGCCATGTAGCCGAGCTTGCCCTTGAGCACGCCGGTCGCGGTCCGCGTGGTGCGACCGAACGCCTTCGCGACGCCGAAGTCGGTCACGCGCGTGACGCCGTCGAACCCGACCAGGATGTTCTGCGGCGAGACGTCGCGATGCACGAGCGCGAGCGGCTCGCCGCTCGGCCCGGTGAGCTCGTGCGCGGCGTGGAGCCCGAGCGCCGCCTCGATGCCGATGCGCAGCGCGAGCTGCAGCGGCACCTCGGCGCGGCGCGCGATCGCTTGCTGGACGATCGCCGACGCGGGCACGCCCTCGACGTACTCCATGACGAGGTAGGGGCCCTCGTCGTCCTCCCCGACGTCGAGCACGCTGACGACGTTCGGGTGCCGCACGAGCCCCGCGATGCGCGCCTCGTCGAAGAACATCGTGCGGAAGTCCGCATCGTCGCGATGCGCGTCGTGCAGGCGTTTGCGCGCGTAGAGGCGCTCGAACGAGCCCTCGCGACGACGCACCAGCTCGACTCGCCCGACGCCCCCGCTGGCGATGTCCGAGAGATGCTCGTACGCGCTCGCGCGGCGTGGACGGAGCCAGCGCATCGGGCGCCATTGTATCCTCGCCCCGAGCGCCGACAAATGCCCGTGCACGCCCACCTCGAGGCCGATCGCGCCGCGATCGCTGCGGCGCTCTCCGGAGATCGCGCTGCGTGCGACGCGCACGTCGCGTCGATGTCGCCGTCGCGTCTCCGGAGCGCCGACGACGTGGATCGCGCATCGGCGGTGCGGGTGCTCGCGGCGAGCGCACGACATGCCGCGCTCGCGCTCGATGCGGCGCGGGTCGCGGAGCTCGACGATCGGATCGCCGAAGCACGGCCCACCTCGACCGACGTCGCGGCCGAGCTGGTCGCGGCGTGGCGCGCGCTGCTCTCGGGCGCGCACGCGCTCGCGTCGGAGCTCGCGGGCACTTGTGGCGCGCGCGCGTCGGAGCTCCGTCAGCCCGATCTCGTCGTCGACGCCGCATCGCTGGCGGCGCTCGCGCGTCTCGCGTCGGGCGACCTCGCGTCGGGCGTGAAGGCCGCGCGCCGCGCGTCGCGCATGGCGCGCACCGAAGGGATCCCCCTCTGCGAGGCGCTCGCGCACCTGGTCCTCGCGCGCGCACGGCGCGCGAGCGGGCACGCGCACCTCGCGCTGCGGATCACACGCGCGCTCGCCGCGCTGCCGGTCACGTCGCACCGCGCATGGCTCGCGTTCGAGCACGCGCTCGCCGGAGGCAGCGCATCGGTCGACGACGGCCGCTCGCTCGCATCGGCGCTCCACGCCTGGTGCGACGCCGCCGAGTCGGGGTCGCGCGCGCGCTTCGACGACGCGACGCGCGCGCTCCACACGAGCGCGGCGAGCGCGCCCGCGTTCCTGCGCGACGACGTGGAGACGCTCGTGCTCGCGTGTGATCCCGATCGTGATCCGCGCGGCACCTCGCTCGAGGGGTTCTTGCTCGGCGCGACCTCGGAGATGCCGCCTGCGCTCCACGGCGTCGCGACGACGCGGGGCCTCGTGACCGAGCCGGCGATTCTCTACGCGCTCCAGCGACGTGGGTCACCGCCGCGTCGTGTGGTGCGCCTCGGTCGCGGGCTCGCCGGCGACGACCTGCCCGCGCTGCAGCAGTCGCGGCGCCACCAAGGGCGCGCCGAGACCGTCGTCGCGACGCTGCTCCTCGCAGGTCCTCGAGGGCTCGACGAGGGGGAGTGCTTCCGCGCGGTCTACGGCTTCGAGTTCGTGCCCGAGATCCATCGCGGCGCGCTCGACGTTGCCCTGCATCGCGCGCGCGAGTGGCTCGGCGGCATCGCACGGCTCGAGCGACAGGGCAGCCACGTGCGCCTCGACGCGGAGCGCGGCCTCGTGTGTCCCGATCCGCGCGCCGGCCGCTCGCTCGCCGACAAGATCCTCGCTGCGCTCGCCGAGGATCGCGGACGCAGCGCGAAGGAGCTCGCGGAGGCGGTCGGCGCGCCGCTGCGCGCGGCCCAGGCGGCGCTCGCCACGCTCGTCGAGGACGGCGCGTGCGAGGCACGGCGCGCCGGCCGCGTGCTCGAGTACCACCTCGAAGACACGACGTTCAGCGAGCCGACGTACGTTCGCTGATCACGGCGGCAGGAAGCACACGCGTCGGGGCGTGGTCACGCGATCCCCCTCGACCTCACCGAGGCCGAGCTGATCCTCGGTGTTCCTCCCCCAGCACCAGAGCGTCTCGTCGGTGCGGATCGCGCACGTGTGATCGCGCCCGAGCCCGAGCGCACGGAACCCGCCGCGCCCCGGCACGACCACCGACGCGGGGCGGTTGATCTGATCGGTGCTCCCGACACCGATCTGCCCGAAATCGTTGCGACCCCAGCACGCGAGCGCACCGCTCGACGTGATCGCGCAGGTGTGCGAGCCGCCGCCCGCCGCGAGCGCGTACGGGCCTCCTTCGATCGGACCGACGGGCGTCGCGACGTTCGCGAGCAGCATCGGCCCGGTGCCGAGCTGTCCGTTCTGTCCGCCGCCCCAGCACCACAGCTCGCCCTCGCCGCGGATCGCGCAGCTGTGGAAGTCGCCCGCGGCGATCGACGTCCAGCCGTCGCACTCGCCGTCGATGCAGCCGACCTCGGTCGGCGCGGTGCGATCGAGGAAATCGCCCGTCCCGACCTCGCCCGACTCGTTGAGGCCCCAGCACAGGATGCGGCCATCGGTGCGCAGCGCGCAGTCGTGGAACCCGCCGGTCGCGATCTGCAGGAAGCGATCGTCGGGCGCGAGCAAGCGCGGGGTCGCCACGCCCCCGCCGATGTCCTGCTCGCCGACCTCGCCGTTGCGATTGCCGCCCCAGCAGTAGAGCCGACCGTCCTCGCCGATCCCGCACGTGTGATTCCAACCGGAGTCGATCAGATCGAGCGCGGGCTCGAGCGTCTCGGTCGGGCCCACCACCTCTTCACGCATCGTCCCGTCGCCGATCTGCCCGGCGTCGTTCCATCCCCAACACTGCCGCTCGCCGAACACACCGAGCACGCACGTGAAGTCGGTGCCGCACGATCCCACGGACCACAGGTTCGCCGCGAGCCGCGTCGGCACCGCGCGCTGCTCGCCGATCGACGTCTGCCCCGCGCGATCGCTGCCCCAGCAATAGAGCCCATCGGGCGCGGTCGTCGCGCACGTGTGGAGCTCGCCCGCGAACACGTTCTGCACGCGCACCGCGGCCCGGCACGCGCCGTCCTCGCACACGTCGCCCTCGCACCCGCACGACGAGCCGTCGCGACGTGGCGCGCACACGCCGCTCGTGCAGGTCTCGCACTCGCCGCAGAGCGGTTGCGAGCGAGCGGTCGCGCCGACCGGGCTCGGCTCGAAGCACTCGCCGGTGCACACGCCGAGCTGACACGTGCGTCCGTCGTCGCACGGCTCGATCCCGACGCACTCTCGGTCGAGCCAGAGGTGCAGCTCGCGTCGCTCGTGGGTCACGTACCCGGCGACCGCGGAGACCTCGACCAACACCTCGCCGCTCGCATCGAGCAGCGCGCCCTCGACGCGGAAGCGACGGCTTGCATCCCCGTCGCGCGGCACCAGCGGCACGCGCGCGAGGTGCGTCACGCCCTCGCGCGAGAGCGCATCGGTCCGATCGAGCGCGTTGCCCTCGTCGGTGTCCACGCGCACGCGGATCGACGCCGCCTCCGCGGCGAGATCGTCCTCCGCGTGGAAGAAGACGAGCACCTGCGTCGCCGGCACGGTGCGACAGCCGAGCGCCAGGGCTGCGAGGCCGGCGAGGAGCCACGCGCGCATCGCACCTTGTCTACCACGGTCGCCATCCCCCGCGGTGTCAGCGCGATCGAACCGTAAGTGATCGCGCCGCGGGGTTCGCGCACGCTGTCCTCATGAGCGCCGCGCTTCGACGTCCATCGCTCTTCTTCGCGGCCGCGCTCTTGAGCGCGTGCACCGGCGATCTCGGCGGGGGACCGGCGGGTCCCAGCGGCTCGAGCCCTCGACCTGGCCCGGGCGGGCCCGGTGATCCCGTCGCGTGCGACACCGGGATCCCGCAGGTCGCGCCCGCACCGCTGCGTCGCCTGTCGCCGCTGCAGTACCGCAACACGGTGCGCGATCTGCTCGGCGATCCTGGCTACACACCGAACGTCGACGACGCCGCGTCGGTGATCACCGAGCGCGGCGTGCGACAGCTCCGCGACGCGGCGGAGCTCGCGATCGCGCGTCGCTCGAGCTGGTCGCGCGAGATCTTCCCGTGCGACACGAGCGGCGCCGCGGACGAAGCGTGCGCGTCGTCGTTCATCGAGTCGTTCGGTGCGCGTGCGTTCCGCCGCCCGCTCGACGACGACGATCGCTCGGCGCTGCTCGACGCGTATCGCAACGCGCTCGCGAACGATCTCACGTTCGGCGAGGCGATGGAGATCGTGCTCGAGGTGATCCTGCAGTCGCCCGAGGTCGTGTACTTCGAGGAGCGCGGCGCGCCCGGCGCGACCGACGCGATCCGCCCGCTCTCGCAGTACGAGGTCGCCTCGCGGCTCTCGTACTTCCTGTGGAACACGACGCCCGACGACGCGCTCACCACCGCGGCGCGCGACGGCGCGCTCGACGCCGCGGGGCTGCGCGCGCAGGCCGAGCGCCTGCTCGACGATCCACGCGCCGAGGAGACGCTGCAGTCGTTCTTCTGGGAGTGGCTCCAGCTCGGCGGCGGACGCCTGCACCACGCGCTCGAGTCGACCTCGAAGGACGCGACGCTCTATCCCGAGTACGACGCGGATCTCCAGGCGGCGATGCGCACCGAGCTCGAGGCGCTGGTGCGCGACAGCTTCACGCGCGGCGGCAGCTTCGAGGATCTGCTCACCACGCGGCGTGCGTACGTGAACGGTCCGCTCGCCGCGCTCTATGGCGTCGAGGGACCGAGCTCTGCCGACGAGTGGGCGTGGGTCGATCTCGATCCCACCCAGCGCGCCGGGCTGCTCACGCGTGCCGCGTTCCTCACCGTGTTCTCGAGCGCGACCGTGCAGTCGCCGATCCGCCGCGGCGTGTTCGTCGTCGAAGAGGTGTTCTGCGTCGAGCTCGGCACCCCGCCGCCCAACGCGAGCGACGTGGTCGTCGACGGCGGTGACGACGGAGACGGTCTGCGCACCGTGCGCCAGGACGTGACCGCGCGGACGACGAGCGGCACGTGCGCGAGCTGCCACGCGATCATCAACCCCGTCGGCTTCGCGTTCGAGCACTACGACGGCATCGGACGACACCGCACCGACGAGCTCACGACCGGCCTCCCGCTCGATGCGAGCGGCGTGGTCGCGGGCACCGACGTCGACGGCGAGGTGCGCGACGCGGTCGAGCTCAGCACGCGCATCGCGACGAGCGCGCGAGCGCGTACGTGCTTCTCGAATCGCTGGCTCGAGCGCGCGCTCGGTCGCGTGCCGGCGCGCCTCGACACCTGCTCGGTGGACCGCATCGCCGAGCGCTTCCGAGAGTCCGGCAGCATGCGCGAGCTCCTGCTCGCGATCGTCGAGAGCGACGCGTTCCGATACGTGAACGTCCAGGAGGTGGCGCCGTGAACGATCTGCACTCGGGCCGTCGCGCCTTCCTCGTGGGCCTCGGAGGCGCGATCATCTCGCTGCCGCTCCTCGAGCACACCCACGGCCGCGCCTTCGCGCAGGGCCCTGCGCCCAAGCGCTTCCTCACCGTGTTCGAGCACGGCGGGACGATCTCGAACATGTACCGCGGCTGGCCCAACGGGGACGGCGGTTGGCGCGCCGACGGTCGCGGCGAAGGGCACGGGCTCGACTACTGGGCGCCGGCGAGCACCAGCGAGACGCTCGCGCTCGGTCCGATCCACCAGGACCTCGCGCCGTGGGCGTCGAAGCTCCTCGTGCTCCAGGGCGTCGACAACCGCGCGGGCATCCTCCAGAGCGAGTACGCCGACGGCGGGCACGGCACCGCGAACGTCACCGCGCTCACCGCGGCGGACATCTCGGACCCCGGCGACGACGCGGTCTCGCGCGGTCCCTCGATCGATCACGTCCTCGCCGAGCGGCTCGCCGCGATCCAGCCCGCGCGCTTCTCGCGCATCCACCTCGACGTGTCGGGCCATCACTACGGCTCGCCGTACTTCCGCGCGGCTGGTGAGCGCGTCGAGGGCGAGCCCGATCCGCGCGCCGCGTTCGACTCGATCTTCGAGGGCGTCACCGGCGACGGCGCACCCGATCCCGCGCTCCTCCGTCGCATCCGACGCCGCCGCAGCGTGCTCGACGGAGCGCTCGATCAGCTCGCGCGGTTCCGCTCACGCGTGAGCGCGAGCGATCGCGCGGCGGTCGACGCGCATCTCGAGCACCTGCGCGCGCTCGAGCGCGAGCTCGACGCGCTCGAGACTCCGCCGATGTGCGCACCGCCCGACGAGATCGCCGAGGCCTCTCGCGCCGAGGTGATCGGCCCGCTGCACGTGCGCATCATCGTCGCCGCGCTGCGCTGCGGGCTCACCAACGTCGCGAACCTCGAGATCGCCGACATCATCACGCCCTGGGTCGGCGGGACCGACTGGGGCTACGAGATCGGGCACTCGCTGCACCACTACGCGCGCGAGATCGGCCCCGAGGGCCCCTCGGCGGGCCAGCACGACCAGTGGGTCTCGGAGATGCTCGCGAACCGTCGCTGGCGCATGAGCCTGGTGCGCCAGCTGATCGAAGGGCTCGACGACCCGACGTTCCTCGAGGGCGATCGCACGCTGCTCGACAACAGCCTCGTGCTCTGCACGAGCGAGTTCTCGAACGGCGCGGTCCACGTCGCCTACAACGTGCCGGTGCTGCTCGCGGGGAGCGCGGGCGGGTACTTCCGCACCGGGCGCAACATCGACTACGACACCGCGCCCGGCGCGCTCGAGTACACGTCGCGCGAGTCGACGCACAACCTCTTCACGTCGATCCTCCAAGCGTTCGGCGGAGACGACGCGCACTTCGGGAGCGAGCACGCGGTCCACCAGGGCCCGCTCCCCGAGCTCACTTGATCTCGAAGGGCGGGATCACGCGACCGTCGACGTCGGTGAAGCCGTACTCCGGCGCGAGATCGCCGACGCACAGCACGCGCCCGCTCTTCGCCATCACGCCGGTGTCCGCCGCGAGCGCGGCGACCGCGCGCCCCAGATATCGCGGCGATTCCGTCGACGCGAGCTCGGGGCGCTCGCGCCATCGCTCCTCGGTCGTGTGGTGCCCCGCGAGCACCAGCTCGGTGCGCATCCAGCCCGGCGACACCGCGACGGATGCGACGCCGTGCGGCCGCAGCTCCTCCGCGAGGTCGAACGCGAGGCGATTGAACGACGCCTTCGCGAGGTCGTAGAAGAGATTGCCGCGCAGATAACGATCACGATCCCAGAACGTCGTCGTGACGATCAGCCCGCGCTTCTGCTCGACGAAGATCGGCGCCGCGACGTGGCTCGCGATCAGATGGCTGCGCAGACCGCCCTCGAACATGCCGTTCCAGTGCGCGAGCGGCTGCTCCCAGAACGGCGCGGAGAGCGACTCCTTGGTGAACGTCTCGTGTCCGCCCCACACGTTGTTCACGAGCAGATCGAGCCGCCCTTGCTCGCGCATCACGCGCGCGAAGAGCGCGCGCACCTCGCCCTCGTCGCGATGATCGCAGCGCACCGCGATGCCGCGCCCGCCCTCGCGCGTGACGTCGTCCGCGGTGTCCTCGATCGTCCCCGGCATCCGCGAGATGCCGCTCAGCTCCATGATCCCGCGGTACGCGTCGGGCGCCGACTCGCGCGTGCTCCGACCGGTCACGTAGACCGTCGCGCCGGCCGCGCCCAGCTCGAGCGCGATGCCGCGCCCCGCGCCGCGGCTCGCCCCGGTCACGATCGCCACCCGACCTCGCAGTGTTCGTTCGTTCGTCATGATCGTGCTCGTACGTTCATGCGCCCGACGCGGCTTGGAGAAACCCGAACTCGCGACGCAGCGCGCTCGGCGTGAGCCCGGTGAACGCCCGCACGTCGTGCACGAGGTGCGACTGATCGACGTACCCGCACGCGATCACCACGTCGGACCACGCGCTCCCCCGACGCACCATCGCCAGCGCCGCGCGGAACCGCGCGAGGCGACACGCGGCCTTCGGCGAGAGCCCGACGTGCTGGTGGAAGAGCTGCTCGAGCCGTCGCTCTCCGACGCCGACGTGCGCCGCGACGTCGCGCACCCGCTCGCGACCGCCGTGCTCCGCGATGCGCCGCATCGCCGCGAGCGCCGCGCGATGCGGGGCCGCGTCCACGCCGCGCAGTCGCTCGCGGAGGATCGCCTCCATCGTCGCCACCCGCGCGCGTCCGTGCGGCGCCGACGCGAGCCGCTCGCGCGCCTCCTGCGCCGCGCGTCCCCAGAGCGCGTCGAGCGACACACGCGCGCCCGCGATCTCTCCCGCCGGCACACCGAGCTGGTGCCCGATCGCGCCCGCGCGCAGGTGCACGCCGACCTGCTCGATGCGGCCCGCCATCCGGATGATCACCGGCGCGACGCTCGCGCCGTGCACCTCGGCCTCGAGCGCGTCGTCGCCGCGCGGGCCGGGCACAGGATCGCCCAGCGTGAACGCGACGTGCACCGTTCCGTCGGGCAGCACGCGCTCCACGATCTCCTCGCCCCTCGCGATCGGCTCGAGGCACAGGTGGATCCGCGTCACGTACGCGCGCAGCGCGAGCGAAGGCGCCCATGCGGAGTAGGGCGCGTCTTCGAGCGGCGGCGGCAGCGCCGCGAGCGGATCTTCGGAGACGAAGATCCGCTCGGTCACGCGCGCTTCCGCGCCATCATCGCGACCACGACGCCGACCCCGAGCGCGATCACCACGCGCGCCGCGGACCACAGCGGATCCCAGTGACCGGGGCGCAGAAGCGCGACCACCGACCACACGCGCGACGCGATCTCCATCGCGCCGTACGTGAACACGCCCGCGCCGAGCGCGGTCCACGCACGCGCGCCCACCGCCTCGATCGCCGGCGCGCTGCGCCATGCACCGCGAAGCGCGCGCGTGCTGCCCGCGAGCGCCGCCGCGAGCGCGACGAGCGCACCGAGCACCACGAGCACCAGCTCCGCGTCGTGGATCTGCGCGCCCTCGCGCAAGCCGTCGACGAGCAGCGCGAGGAACGTGCCCACACCGAGCCCCACGCCGAGCGACGCGCTCACCGCGCCGCCGATCGCGAGGGGCCGCGCCCACTTCGCGCGCCGGTTGATCGACTTCGTGCGCGCCGCGCTGATCGGGCGCACGTCGTCGGTGATCACGGTGCTCGTGCCGCCGGCGTCGAACACGGCGATCGCGTGCTCCATCTCGTCGATGCTCGCGAAGCGCGCCTCGGGATCGCGCGCCATCGCGCGCTCGATCACCGCCTCGACGCCCTCGGGGATCGCGGGCTCGATCGTGCGCGCGCGCTCGGGCGATTCCTCGAGCAGCTTCACCAGCGTGACGCTCGCGTCGGCCGAGCCGTAGGGCGCGCGACCGGTGAGCATCCGATAGAGCAGGGCGCCCGCCGAGTACACGTCGCTGCGCGCGTCGACGTTCGCCGATCCGCGCGCCTGCTCCGGCGACATGTACGCGGGCGTCCCGACGATCGCGCCGGTGCCCGTGAGCTCCGCGTCGCCGCCGATCTTCGCGACGCCGAAGTCGAGGATCTTCAGCGTCACGCCGCCCGCGGGATCGCGCGCGAGGAAGAGGTTCGACGGCTTCAGATCGCGATGCACCACGCCGCGCGCGTGGGCCGCCGCGAGGCCGCGGCACACCTGCCGGAACAAGCGGATCGCCCGCGGCGCCGAGAGCTTCGTCTCGCGCGCGAGGTGCTGCTCGAGATCCTCGCCCTCGAGCTTCTCCGCGACGATGCACGGACGACCATCGGGCGTGCGCAGCACGTCGACGACGTCGACCACGTGATCGCTGCGCACCTGGCTCATCGCGCGCGCCTCGCGATCGAAGCGCGCGAGCAGATCCTCGCGCCACGCGAAGCCGTGGTGGATCACCTTGACCGCGTAGCGCCGCTCGAGCCGCAGGTGCTCGGCCTCGTACACGAGGCCCATGCCTCCCTCGCCGAGCCGCGATCGCACCCGGAAGGTGCCCGCGAGCACCGCGCCGAGCATGGGATCCTCGACGCCCGGTGGCAGGCTGCCGAGCGGGGTGCCGTCGCTGGGGCACACCCGATAGCTGGTGGGGTGCGTCGCGCCGCACGTCGCGCATCGCAGCTCCCCGGGCGAGGTGCTGGCGCTGCCGAGCGCATTGGGCTTGGCGAGCACCGTGGCGTCGTTCGACGCACCCGTCGCAGTCAACGCAGCGCCTCCTCGCACACGCGGCGATGTAGGCGCCGATCGTCTACCTTCGACGTCGCACGCGCCTCACCACGCAGGAGCCTCCGACAACGCCTCTTGAGCACCGCGGGCACGTCCACAGTCTAGCGCGACGAGCGCCTCGCGAACGTGTCTTGGTGTCTCTCTGCAACGCTTCGGTGCGAGCGGACGTGATGCCTCACTGCTTCTTGCGGCTGAGCTCGAGCGGGATCGCCCCGCTCGCGTCGAGCTCGTCCGAGGACGCCCCGAAGAGCGCCGCGCGAACGCGCTTCGCCTGCTCCACGTCGAGCGACGAGACGCTGCGACGCCCGGTCCCGAGCCCGAGCCGCTCGCGCGCCTCGCGCACGTCGTTCGCGATCGCGTGCATGTCCGGCGGCTCGTCGAGGTGATCGCGCAGCACGCGGCGAAGCGCGACGCCCATCGAGCGCACGTCGGGGAAGCGACTCGCCGGGTCGCGCGCGAGCGCGGTGTGGACGATCTCGGCGAGCGCGGTCGGCACGTCGGGACGGATCGCCATGATCGGCGGCACGCTCGCGCGGGCCACCTTCTGCAGGATCTCGACGTCGCTCGCGCCCTCGAACAGTCGCTCTCCCGCGAGCGTCTCCCAGAGCACGATGCCCACGCCGAAGAGATCGGTGAGCGCCGACGGCGGATGATCGAGCGTGAGCTCCGGCGCGAGGTAGCCGAGCTTGCCCTTCACCGTGCCGGGGTTCGTCACGCGCGCGCGATCGGTCGCCCGCGCGAGGCCGAAGTCGGTGATCTTCACCGCGCCGTTCACCGCGAGCATCACGTTCTGCGGCGTCACGTCGCGGTGGAAGATCGGCGCAGCATCGCCGTCGGGCGTCTCGCGGGTGTGCGCCGCGTGCAGCCCGCGCAGCACTTCCACCACGATCGCCACCGCGGTCGGCCACGCGACCTGCTCCTCCACGAGCGCGTGCGCGTGCACGAGGCGGCGCAGGTCGAGCCCCTCGACCCACTCCATCACGAGGTAGTGGCCGTGCTCGTCGCTCCCGAAGTCGTGGATGTGCACGATGTTCGGGTGGTCGAGCGTGGCGTTCACGCGCGCTTCCTCGACGAACATCGCGACGAACTGTGGGTCCACGGCCAGCGCCGGGTGCGCGCGCTTGAGGGCCACCGGGCGCTCGAAGCCCTCGGCGCCGAGCGTGATCGCACGCCAGACGGTCGCCATCCCGCCCTCGCCGGCGCGCTCGACGAGCTCGTACTTCCCGGCGATCCGCCGCCCCGGTTGGTCCCGCCCCACGACGAGCGAGGATACCAGCCTCGTGAGCCCGCGCAGTCGATGATCCCCCGGCCATTTCGTTCATCGCTGAAATGCCGCCGCGGATCAGGTACGCTGGCGCTCGCAGGCTGGAGCGGATGGCGGTCGACGCGCCGGGCAGGATCATCGCGGGGAAGTACGAGCTCGTCTCTCCCGCAGGCGAAGGCGGCATGGCCGTCGTGTGGAAGGCGCTGGCGCGCGGCGCCGGGAGCTTCCAGCGTCCCGTCGCGATCAAGCGCATCCAGCACGCGAAGCACGCGGACCCGAGCTTCGTGCGGATGTTCGAGGAGGAAGCCCGCGTCGGCTCCGAGCTCCATCACCCGAACGTCGTGCAGATCCTCGACTTCGGCATGGACGAGGAGGGCGGCTACTACCTCGTGATGGAGTGGATCGAGGGCCTGGACATGTTCCAGTGGGTCCGCTCGTTCCCGAAGGGTCTGCGCGAGACCCCATGGCCGCTGGTCGCCGCGATCGGCATCGAGGTGTGCCGCGCCCTCGCTGCGGCGCACGAGCGCGTCGACGCGCGCGGGCAGATCGTGCCGGTCTACCACCGCGACGTGTCGCCCTCGAACGTGCTGCTCGGCGTGAGCGGCGTCGTGAAGCTCACGGACTTCGGCCTCGCGCGGGCGATGGATCGCGCGAGCATGACGCGGCCCAACGTCATCAAGGGCAAGCTCGCGTACTGCGCGCCCGAGCTGATCAGCGGCGCGAAGCCGAGCGCGCAGTCGGATCTGTTCGCGCTCGGCGTGGTGCTCTGGGAGGCGCTCGCGCAGAAGCGTCTCTTCACCGGGAAGAACGATCTCGAGGTGCTGCTCGCGGTGCGCAAGGGCGACGTGCCGCGGCTCTCGGATTTGCGGCCCGACCTGCCGCACTCGCTCGCGCTCGCGGTGCACACGGCGCTCGAGACGCAGCCCGACACGCGGTTCGAGAACGCGAAGTCGATGGCGCGCGCGCTCGCCGCGGTGCTGCGTGCGGAGGCGGAGCACGCGGATGCCGAGCCGCTCGGCGCGAGCGTGCGCGCGGCGCGTGTGAGGCTGGGCAAGGACGCGCCCGAGGGCGCACCGCAGCCGGTGCTCGAGGCGCCGACGCCGAAGCTCGGCGCGCCCGCGCTCACGCCGGTGTCGGAGCCGAGCGCGCAGGAGATCTCGCTCACCGAGCTCGAGGCGGTCGAGACGCCGACCGTGCTGCCCGCGGAGAGCGCGAGCATGTCGGTCGAGAAGGCACCGAACAAGACGGTCCCGGGATCGCCCGCGGTGCTGTCGCCGGCGCCCAGGGGGTTGTGGCAGAGCGATGATCGAAGCGTCGCGGAGCCGCTGCCCCTCGTGAAGAAGAAGTAGCTCGTCGGGGCAACGGCCGAGCACGCGCAGGCGGCACGAGGGACGTGCACGGGCACGAGCACGTCCCGATCGTGTGCGCGATCGAGTCGGTGACGTCGCGAGCGAGCTCTCGGAGGGTCGCGCCGGTCCATCGTGACCTCGCCTGGCTGCGATCGATGCATCCGGCTGGCGGCCACTGTCGGGACGCGTCGCGTTCGATCATGATCCGGCCTCATGGCACCAGCCGTCGCCCGAGCCGCGTTGGATCCGTCGTCGCGTAGGATCGCTTCCCTCGCGAGAACGCTGCTCGTCGGGTCGCTGACACTCGCGGGCTGCGAGTGCGGCGCCCGCACCGGCGTCCTCATCCCCGACGCCACCTACCCCGACGCGTCGTTCGTCGACGCAGCGGCGGCCGCGTGCGGGCCCGAGCACCCCGACGTCGCGTGCGTGCCCGGCGGGGCGTTCGAACTCGCGCGCTATTGGTGGTACGGCGAGCAGCCCGCTCCGTCGGAGATCGAGCCGTCGCCGGTCGCTCCGGCGATCCTTCCGACGTTCTGGCTCGATCGCACCGAGGTCACCGCGGACGCGTACGAAGCTGCGGTGCGCGCCGGGGTCGTGCCCGCGCCGCCCGACGACTGCGGGGTGCGCTTCGTGCTCGGCGTCGACCCCGACACCGGTGTCGTCGACAGCGTGCCGGAGTCGTCCGGATGGCACGCTGGCGTCCCCGGCGACGCGCGCCGCGACCAGCCCGTCGTGTGCGTCACGCGCGAAGAGGCTCAGGCGTTCTGCGAGAGCGAGGGAGGACGCTTGCCGCTCGCGCCCGAGCTCATGAAAGCAGCGCGCGGCGTCGGACCCGCGCCGCGGCGGTTTCCCTGGGGCGACGCGGCGCCCACGCGCGATCACGGGTGGGCGCTCCCCGACGGCGGCGAGCGATGGTGGATCGAGCACGCGATCGTGGGGCTCTGGTGGGGCGAGCCGGATCCCGTGCGCGAGACCCGCGCAGTCGGCGCCGCGCCGCTCGGGGTGAGCCCGTACGGCGCGCTCGACCTGAGCGGGAACGTGAGCGAGCACCTCTTCGACTGTGTCGTCGATCTCGAGACCTCGTATGGCCGGTCCACCGAGCTCGTCGAGATCACACATCCCGTGTGGCGCGCCGAATGTCCGCCGTCGCGCGGGCGTCCGACGCTCCTCGTCGCGGGAAGCAATTGGGCCTCGACCACGGTCGGCGCGCTGTCGTTCGGCGTGATCCAGCTCGTGCGGCTGCCGAACGAGGTCCACGAGCTCAGCAACGTCGGTGCGAGCGTTCCGCTCCAGTATCCAGGCCTGCAGTTCGCCGGCTCGTTCGTTCCGGCGGAGATGCCCGCGGACCCGAGCGATGTGCCGTCCGAGGCCGCGCGCCGCTCCTGGTTCGTCGGGTTCCGCTGCGCGTACGACGTCGCGCCCGCGTCGCGCTGACTCAGTAGCTGTTCTCTCCGAGCCGCACTTTCCCGCGGAAGATCCAGTAGACGATCCCCGTGTAGCTCGCGACGAGCGGCATCCCGAGCAGCGCGACGATCTGCATGATCCCGAGCGTCCTCTGGCTCGACGCGGCCTCCCACACGTCGATGCCGCGCGTCGGGTCGCTGCTCGCGAACGCGAAGTACGGGAACATCGCGATGCCGAACAAGAAGCAGAGCGCGGCGATCGTGCAGCACGACGACACGAACGCGTAGAACGGGCGCGCCTGATGGATCGCGCGCGGGATGTTCGCGACCGCGAGCACGTGCAGCCCGACGATCACCCACGCGATCGGCCAGCGCGCGAAGTTGCGCGTCACGTGCGGCGCGAGCACGAGCGTCGCGATCGTCACGCCCACCCACGCGACGAGGAAGACGCCGAACGCGCGCCACATCCAACCGTGCACGCGCGCCTGCATCTCGCCCTCGGTCTTGAGATACAGGTAGATCGCGCCGTGCATCGCCGCGCCCGCGACCGCGAGCACGCCGACCGCGACGGGGTAGGGCGTGAACAGGGAGACGAGCGGCGCGTGGATCACCTCGCGCTCGTCGATCGGCAGTCCGACGATCAGATTGCCCGCGAGCAATCCGAACAAGAACGTCGTCAGCGTGCTCGCCGCGCAGAACGAGAAGTCCCAATAGGCACGCCACCAACGCTCTTTGCGCTTGCTCCGGAACTCGATCGACACCGCACGTCCGATCAAGAAGAAGAGCAGCAGATAGAACGGGAAATAGAACGCGCTGAGGATCGACGCGTACGCCTCGGGGAACGCCGCGAACAGCGCGCCTCCGAAGGTCACGAGCCAGACCTCGTTGCCGTCCCACAGCGGTCCGATGCTGTTGATCGAGAAGCGTCGCTCCAGATCGCCGCGCGCGAAGAGGTGCAGAGTCCCGACACCGAGATCGAATCCGTCGAGCACCGCATAGACGGTGATCAACACGCCGAGCAGCAGATACCAGAAGACCTCGAGAGGCAGAGTCACAGCGCCTCCGCTTCGATCGCTGCGGGATGTGCTTCGGGCGCGTCGGGGCCGTGCTGGATCTTCTCGTTCATCACGAAGACCCAGATCGCGCCGAGCCCGATGTACACGAGCGAGAAGAGGATGGTCGAGCCGAGCACCTGATCACCCACGATCGTCGGCGACACCGCGTCGCGCGTGCGGAGCAGGCCGTAGACGACCCAGGGCTGACGGCCGACCTCCGCCGCGACCCACCCCGCTTGGTTCGCGACGTAGGGCCCGATCACCGACACCACGAAGAGCCAGAGCACGCGTCGGTTCGTCCACAACGTGCCGCGCCACCGCAGCCACAGGCCCCAGAGCGTCAGCACGAGGAAGTACGTGCCGAGCCCGATCATCAGGTGATAGGCGGCGAAGGGCACGACGACGGGCGGTCGATCCTCTTCGGGGAACGTGTCGAGCGCGCGCACCGGGCGATCGGGATCGCCGTACACGAGCACGCTCAGCATCGCCGGGATCGCGACGCCACCGACGACCTCGCCGCGCGCTTCGTCGGGATAGCCGACGAGATAGAGCGCAGTGCCGCCCTCTTCGGAGTGGAAGTGCCCTTCGAACGCAGCGAGCTTCGCGGGCTGGTGGGTCGCGACCATCTGCGCGTTCGAGTGCCCGGAGAGGAACATCGCGATCGACGTGAGCGCGCCGGTGATCAGCGCGACGCCGAATGCGCGCTTCGCGAGCGACTCGTGCTCTCGGCGCAGGAGCCACCACGCACAGACGCTCATCACGAAGAACGCGCCGAGGATCAGCGCGCCGAGCAGCGTGTGAGTGAGTCGATCGGCCGAGGACGGATTGAGCACCATCGCCCAGAAGTCGGTGATCCGCGCGCGCGCCGACTCGCCCTCTCCGACGACGTGGAATCCCGCGGGTGTCTGTTGCCACGAGTTCGCGACGACGATCCAGACCGCGCTGAAGCACGAGCCGAGGAACACGAGGATCGTCGCGAGGAAGTGCACCGGTGGCGTCACGCGATCCCAGCCGAACACGAGGATCGCGAGGAAGCCCGACTCGAGGAAGAACGCGAAGATCCCTTCGGCCGCGAGGGCGGATCCGAACACGTCGCCGACGAAGCGCGAGTAGGTCGCCCAGTTCGTGCCGAACTCGAACTCCATCACGATGCCGGTCGCGACTCCGACCGCGAAGTTCACCGCGAAGAGGCGCGTGAAGAAGCGCGCTGCGCGCTCCCAGTCGCGCTCCTTCGTCCAGAGGTAGAGCCCCTCGAGCAGCACGAGCTGCAGGCCGAGCCCGATCGACAGCGGTGGGAACAGGTAGTGGAACATGATCGTCAGCGCGAACTGCGCGCGCGACAGGGCGACGGGATCGAGCTCCATGCGTCGGTTCTAGAGGTGCTGAATAGCCCCGACGAGGGACCACTCGGGCGAAATCCCTCGGTGCAGGCGCGTTGTTGTCGGCGCCACGCCGGTACCTAGCTCTCTGGTCATCAACCGACTTCCTTCGAGCGGCCCATTGCCGCCGATACGGGGAGGAGAAATCGATGTCGAGTGGGATGGGCGCGCGAGCGTGGCTCGCGGTCGTCGCCGCGCTCTTCGCGGTGGCTTGTGGTGACAACGGCGGTGGCGACGTTCCAGCGGCCGACGGTGGTGGGCTGGGGAGCGAGAGCGACTCGGGCCCCGTGTCGTGCGTCGCGGAGATGGCGAACGCTGCGTCGACGGCGGGCTGCAACGGCGGCTTCCAGGGCGAGCCCGCGGAGAACGAGCCGGGCGGGCGCTGCACGCCGGGCACGGACGCGATGCCCGCAGGCACGTGCACGACCGAGATGTCGATCTGCATGGGTGACCTCACGGGCAGCGGTCAGGGCTGGTGCGTCAACACCTGCGCTCCGCCGGAGACGCTGATCGACATGCAGACCTGCCCCAGCGGATATCGATGCTTCCGCATGGGCACCGGAGAGGACGCGTTCGGCCTCTGTTATCGCGACTGCGATGCAGAGCATCCGTGTCAGGAAGGCTGGACGTGCAATCCGGAGCTCGGGCGCTGCGAAGAGACGCCGCCCTCGTGAACTGAGCTCTCCAGCGTGCGATCCGGGCCGTGCTCGGGTCGAGCGATGGAATCGAGAGGCCGCCGCCGGATGAACGTCCGGTGGCGGCCTCTTCACGTCTTCCGTCCGAGCGTGCCAGTCGACGATCCTCACAGTGTCAGTTGCGAGCCCCTCATCGGGCGCTATTTTCGCGCCTTTTTCGCGATCGAGTTGGAGGGAGCTCGCTCGTTCGCGCGGAGGATGAGGACGTGGCTCGGATTTCAGCAGTGGTTCTTCTCGCGCTCGCGCTCGTCGCGTGTGGTGACGACGACGGCGCGGACGGCGTCGACGCGGGCGGTGGCACCGACGCGGGCGCGATCGACGCGGGCCCGCGTCCCGACTCGGGTGGCGGCTCGGGCGATTCGTGCGCGGAGGACGAAGATCCGGTGGCGACGGTCGGCTGCAATGGGTGGGCGAGCGGCACGCCGGCGGCGAACGAGCCGGGCGGGACGTGCACGCCGGGCGGCGAGTCCGATCCAGGCGGCAGCTGCACGTCGGCGACGGGGTTCTGCGCGGCCGAGGACGGCGCGACCGAGGGCACCTGCCTCGCGGTCTGCACGCCGGCGGCGACGTACGTGTCGCGCGGCGAGTGTCCCTCGGGCCACCGCTGCTTCACGCTCGGCGAGGGCGAGGACGCGATCGGCATCTGCTTCCGCGACTGCGACGCGACGCACGCGTGCCCGACCGGTCAGGAGTGCGACGACGAGGGCTCGTGCGTCGACATCGAGACCGATGGCGGCGTCGAGATGACCGATGCAGGCGTCGAGATGAGCGATGCAGGCGTCGAGGCCGACGCGGGCACGGACGCGGGCACCACGACCGAGTGATCGCGGTCGAGTGACCGAAAACGAAGAGGCCGCATCGGAGTGATCCGATGCGGCCTCTTTCCTTTGGTCGAGCTCAGCGCAGCTTCGCGATCGCGCCCATCCGCCACGGGCTCATGCCGGGCCCGCCCGCGCCACCGCCGCTCATCGACTCGCGCGCCGACTGCTTCGCCGCGCGATCGTCGGCCAGCGCGCGATGCACCGCCGCCGCGATCGCCATCGCGTCACCGGCGTCGCGCAGCGAGCCGCTGGTGTGCAGCGTCGCCTCGTTGCGCGGGATGAACCCGGTGTCGTAGCGACCGCGCGCGAACTCGGGGTGCTCGAGCAGCGCGAGGTGGAACGGGATGTTGGTGCGGATGCCGCCGACCACGTACTCGCTCAGCGCGCGCTTCATGCGCGCCATCGCGAGCTCGCGCGTCGGGGCCCACACGCAGAGCTTGCTGACGAGCGGATCGTAGAAGCTCGGGATCTCGAAGCCCTCGTACGCGCCGCCGTCGTCGCGCACGCCGGGGCCGCTCGGCGTGCGGAGCACCTCGATCTTGCCCGGGCTCGGCAGGAAGCCGGTCGCGGGATCCTCGGCGTACACGCGGCACTGGATCGCGTGGCCACGCTGCTGCACGTCGGCCTGCGTGTAGCCGAGCGGCTCGCCCGCCGCGACGCGCACCATCTCGCGCACCAGATCGATCCCCGTGATCAGCTCGGTGATCGGGTGCTCCACCTGCAGGCGCGTGTTCATCTCGAGGAAGTAGAACGAGCCGTCGGGCGCGAGCAGGAACTCGACGGTGCCCGCGCTGTGATAACCGACGGCCTTCGCGGCGCGGACGGCGACCTCGCCCATCTTCGCGATGAGCTCGGGCGTGCGCACCGGCGAGGGCGTCGGCGTCTCCTCGACGACCTTCTGGTTGCGGCGCTGGATCGAGCAGTCGCGCTCGAAGAGGTGCACGACGTTGCCGTGCTTGTCGCCGAGCACCTGGATCTCGACGTGGCGCGGCTCGATGATGAGCTTCTCGACGTAGACGTGATCGTCGCCGAACGCGCTCGCGGCCTCGGAGCGCGCGCGCTCCCACGCGCCCTTGAGATCGTTCTTCGAGTGCACGGCGCGCATGCCCTTGCCGCCGCCGCCGCCCGCGGCCTTGAGCATGAGCGGATAGCCGATGCGATCGGCCTCGCGCGCGAGGGTGTCGAAGTCCTTCGCGTCGGCGCCGGGCACGACGGGCACGCCGGCCTCGATCATCCGCGCGCGGGCCGCGGTCTTGTAGCCCATCGCGTCCATCGCCGAAGGATCGGGCCCGATGAACGTGATGCCGGCCGCGGCGAGCGCGCGCGGGAGCTCCGCCTTCTCGCTGAGGAAGCCGTAGCCCGGGTGCACTGCTTCGGCGCCGGTCTTCTTGCACGCGTCGACGATGCGATCGACGAGCAGATAGCTCTCGCGGCTCGGCGAAGGCCCGATGTGCACCGCCTCGTCGGCGACGCGCACGTGCAGCGCGTCGCGATCGGCATCGCTGTACACCGCGACCGACGCGATGCCCATCTCGCGCAGCGTGCGCATCACTCGCACCGCGATCTCGCCGCGGTTCGCCACCAGGACCTTGCGGAACATCTCGGTGCGTCCTCCGTCCGGAAAAGCGCGCGGAGCATGCAGGACGGAGCGTGGTGGCACAACCGCGCGAACGATCAGCTCGCCTCGGGCGGCACCGGCGCGGGCCCGGGCAGGGTCAGCTCCGCGTCGTTCGTGCGCGCGGGAGGCGGCGTGAGCGAGGGCGCGCGCTCCGCGCCGAGCACGTGGTAGTGCGCGCGCTTCGGGTCCCACTCGAAGAGCTCGACCGCGCCGAGATCGTAGAACCATGCGTGGAGCTGGAGCTCGCCCTTCGCCACGCGCTCTCGCACCAGCGGGTACGTCATGAGGTGCTCGAGCTGTCGCACCGCGACCTCGCGCGCGGCCTCGTCGGCGTCGGTGAACGTCGAGAGATCGCCCGCGACCTGCGTCGCGTGCTTCGCCCAGCGCCCGAGCGTCTCGAGCTCCGGGGGCACCTTGCCCTTCTTGAGCGCGCTGACCGCGCCGCACTTGCTGTGGCCGCACACGACGATGTGCCGCACGCCGAGCACGCCCACGCCGTACTCGACCGCCGCGCCCTCCTGCGGCATCGCCTCGCTCGTCGCGGGCGGCACCAGCGCGCCGATGCAGCGCACGATGAAGAGGTCGCCCGGGTGCGCGTTCATCAGCAGGCCCGGCGAGACGCGGCTGTCGGCGCAGGTGACGAACATCGTGTGCGGGGCCTGGCCGTCCGCGAGGTGCGCGAACAGCGAGTCGTAGTGCGGCTTCATCTCCTCGCGGAAGCGCTCCACGCCCGCGATGAGGTGCGGGCGCGCGAGGAACGAGCGCGCCTTGCCGAGGATCGCGTCGACGTCGCGCTCGGTGGGCGCGATCGCCGCGTCGACGTCCGCGCGCTCTCCTTCGTTCGCGCGACGTCCGGTGAGCGCAGCCGCGGCGCTGAGCCGCTCGCGCACGACCATCGAAGGGCCGAGCAGCGCGACGCGCCCGCCGCGCGCGTGCACGTCGTCGAGCGTCGCGATCAGCGCGTCGGCGCCGGTGCCGTCGATCGCCACCACGCTGCGCAGATCGATGAGCACACCGTTCGACGCGGGGAGCTTCGCGAGCTCCGCGCGCAGCCGCGCGAGCTCGAGCGCGGCGAGGAACGTGAGCGGCCCGCTGAAGCTCACCTGGTGCGGCACCTCGGGATCGCGGCTGCGATGCACCAGCGCGCGGGTGCGCGCCATGCGCAGCGTCGCCGCGACCAGCGCGATCGCGACGCCCGCCTGCACGCCCGCGACGAGCCCCGCGAACGCGATCACGATCGCGGTGGTCACGCCGAGCGCGCCTTCGAAGCGCGAGACGCGCCCGATGTCGCGCAGCGGTCGCGGGTCGAGCAACGGCAGCGCGACCGCGAGCGCGATGCCGGTGAGCGCCGCGGTCGGCACGAAGCGCATCACCGGCCACGCGACGAGCCCGACCACGAGCACCACGAGCGCCTGCACCAGCGACGCACGACGGCGCGTCACGCCGAGGCGCACCGCGATCGCGGAGCGCGCGACGAGCTGCGTCGCGGGCAGGCCGCCGAGGAACGCGAGCACGACGGTCGCGAGCCCGTTCGCGATCAGCTCCTGATCGGGATCCGCGGCGTGACGATCGACGCGCTCGAGCGCGGCGGTCGACACCGCGGTGCAGAGCGTCGCGGTGATCCACAGCGCGAAGGCGCTGCCCGCGAGCTGCGCGATGCGCGTCGACGGGAATTGCGGGACGTGCGGCGCCGGGAGGTGCGCCGACTCCGCGACGCGCGGCACGTCGAGATCGAGGATCGCGACGGCGAGCGCGGAGAGCACGATCGCGAGGAGCGGTCCCGGAATGCGCCGGTGCACGAACGTCGTGAGCCCGAGCAGCGCGCTCGCGAGCGTGATCACGAGCACCGCGCCGCTCGTGCGCGGAAGGTGCGCGCCCATGTGATCGAGCCGCGCGAGCGAGCTCGCGTCGGGGTCGACGCTCGCGCCGATCATGTGCGGCAGCTGCGCGAGCAGGATCGCCGCGCCGATGCCGATCAGCGCGCCGCGGATCACCGCGAGCGGCACGAGGCGCACGAAGCGTCCGATCCCCAGCGCGCCCATCACGACCTGGAGCGCGCCCGCGATCACCATCGCGATCCCGAGCTCGCCGAGCCCGTGGCGCGCCGCGATCGACGAGACCACGAGCGAGCTCGCGAGGCCCGGCCCCGACACCGCGCTGCGCGTGCCTCCGAGCGCGACCGCGAACGCGCTGCCGACCGCGGCGGAGACGATCCCCGACCATGCGGTCGCGCCCGAGAACGTCGCGATCAGCATCGCGAGCGGGAGCGTCTGCGCGGCGAGCAGGAGGCCCTGCTCGAGATCCTCGGTGAGCCCCTTTCGCGCGAAGAGCGCGCGCCACTCGGACGAGAGCGCGCGCACACCGAGGTCGGGGCGAGGGCGGAGCAGACCGAGGGTTCGTTCCGACGCCATCTCTCCCTTGTACACCGGGTTCCGGTATTCTCCGCGCGCTCGCATGATCACCTGCCCGCGCTGCCGAGCGCAGAACCCACTCAACGCTCAGTTCTGCGCGTCGTGCGGGCTCCGATTCTCCACCGGCGCAGAGGGCGCGCCGATGACGCGGGTCGGCGAGTCGGTGCCGATGCCCGCACCGTCGACGGTGCCTTCGCCCGCGCCGCGCATGTCGGTGCCGGGCGGGAACGTCGGGTCGGCGCCGGGCGTGATCGCGCCGCGTCCCTCCGCGGTCGCACCGCCGCAGCAAGCCGCGCCGCCGCGCACGATGGCGCTCGATCAGGTGAGCGCGCTCGGGCTCGCGCCGGGCACGCCGCCTCCGGCCACCGAGATCACCCTCGGTCGCGATCCCGCGTGCTCGATCGTGATCGACAACTCGGTCGTCTCGGCGCGCCACGCGCGCATCACCAAGACCCAGCCCGCAGGTCTGCTGATCGACGACCTCGGATCGACCAACGGCACGTACGTCAACGGCGTGCGGGTGATGCGCCAGGCGATCACGTTCCGCGACGACGTGCGCCTCGGCTCCGCGCCGGTGCCGCTCTCCGATCCGCGCATCGCGAACCTGCTCCTGCGCGTCGTGCGCCGTCCCGCGAAGGGCCAGCCGATCGTGCTCGGCAGCGCGGCGTCGAGCGACGTGACGATCGAGTACCCCGACGTCGCGCCCCAGCACGCACAGATCGTGGAGACGCCCGATGGCGCGATCATCGTGCGCGACCTCGGGGCGCCCGCGGGCACGTTCATCGACGGGCCGCACTTCCGCGTCACCGAGGCGCGGCTGCAGCCGAATTCGCTGCTGCTCCTCGGTGGATTCCCGCTGCCGGTGCCGCTGCTCGATCGCCTGCTGAGCGAGGCCGAGTCGGGCGGCTCGGCGCTCGCTGCCGCGGTCCAGAACGTCAACCTCGATCGCCCGGTGCTGCACGTCGGGCGCGGGGCCGAGAACGACCTCGTGCTCCCGCATCCAACGGTGAGCACGCGCCACGCGCGCCTCACGCGCGGCAACGACGGCACGGTGCGCGTCGAGGACCTCGGCTCGACGAACGGCACCTACGTCGATGGAGAGCGCGTCGGATCGCGCGGCGCGATCGCACGACCCGGACAGCGCGTCGTGGTCGGCGCCGTCGCGCTGACCATCGGCCAGGGCGGCCGCATCGCGGGCGCGCAGCGCGCGAAGGTGCGCCTCGATCTCGTGCAGGTCGGGCTCACCGTGCCCGATCGCGGCAGCGGCAAGCCCCGCACGCTGCTCGACCACGTCTCGATGTCGATCTTCCCCGGCGAGCTCGTCGGCATGCTGGGCCCGAGCGGCGCGGGAAAGAGCACGCTCTTGATGAGCGTGCTCGGGCTCTACCGTCCGACGCACGGCGGCGTGCTGCTCAACGGGCGCCCGCTCTTCCAGCAGTACGAGTCGTTCCGCACGAACGTCGGCTACGTGCCGCAGGACGACATCGTCCATCCGCAGCTCACCGTGCGCGAGGCGCTCTGGTACGCGTGCAAGCTCCGCTTGCCCAGCGGCACCAGCAAGAAGGATCTCGACGACGCGATCGAGCAGACGCTCAAGCAGGTCGGGCTCTGGGAGCAGCGCGATCTGCAGATCGGCAGCGCCGAGGAGAAGGTGCTCTCCGGCGGTCAGCGCCGCCGCGTGAACCTCGCGGTCGAGCTCGTCACCGATCCTTCGCTGCTCATCCTCGACGAGCCGACGAGCGGCCTCTCGTGGACCGACGCCGCCGACGTGGTCGCGACGCTGCGACGCCTCGCCGACGGCGGCCGCACGATCGTCCTCACGATCCATCAGCCCGACTACCAGGAGTACGAGAAGTTCGACACCGTCGCGATCCTCGGGCGCGGCGGCAAGATGCTCTTCTACGGCCCGCCTTCGCCCGACTCGTACGAGTTCTTCGGCGCCGCGCCGAGCAAGCCGCGCGAGATGTTCGACCACGTCGAGCAGATGCCCGCCGACGAGTGGCGCGGTCGCTTCCAGAAGACGCAGACGTTCCAGCGCTTCGTCACCCAGCGCGCGCCCGGCACCGACGCCGCGACCCAGGGCCCGCCACCCAAGCCGCGCAGTCGCTCGTCGCTCCGCCAGTTCCCGGTGCTGCTCGCGCGCTCGCTCAAGCTCACGCTGCGCAACAAGACCGCGCTCTTGTTGCTGCTCTTGCAGGCGCCATTGCTCGGGCTCCTGATCGGTCTCACCACCGCGGGCTCGACCACGTTCGCCGCGGGCTCGTTCGGGTGTCGCGACACCACCGGCCCCGACACCGTCGATCAATGCGCAGGCGAGGACGACTCCATCGCGTGCGATCCCGACACCGTGCAGAGCGCGGTGCAGGCGCGCGTGACGCGCGGTGAGCCGCCGTTCAGCGACTCGATGCAGCGATGGCGCGACGCGCGCATCCGCGATCCCCGCACCGGCCTGCTCGCGATCCTGATGGCGCTCTTCCTACCGATGATCATCGCGAGCTCGAACGTGCTCGTCGCGGAGCGCACGATCTACGAGCGAGAGCGGCTCGCCGGGCTCAACATCATTCCGTACGTGCTCGCGCGCTTCCTCGTGCTGGCGGGGCTCGGCGCGATCGTCGCGACGCTCAACCTCACGGTCGCGCTGCCGCTGCTCGAGCTGCGCGGCAATCCGTTCTGGTACTGGCTGGTCGGCGTCATGGTGACCAGCTGCGCGAGCGCGATGGGCCTCGCGCTCTCCGCCGCGGTGCGCAACCCGGTGTCGGCGCTCTGGGGCATCAACTTCCTCGTCATCCCGCAGCTGCTCTTCGCGGGATCGATCACGCGCCTCACCGGCTTCACGTGGCTCGTGAGCTGGTTCACCACCACGCGCTACGCGCTCGAGGCGCTGAGCAACATCGATCTGCGCGCGCGCGGTCACCTGCACCTCTGTCAGATCGAGCGCTACATGGAGAATTTCCCGGGGTTCATCCCCTCGCTCCACCTGCCGATCGTCTACGCCGCGACGGGCATCGGCACGCTCACGTTCGGCTGCGTGGTCCTCACGATGTTGCTCCTGCGCCTCAAGGACAAACGCGTGGGATGAAGCACCTGATGATCGCGATCGTGCTCTCCGCGTGCACCGAGCGCGCACCCGAGGATCCGACGCCGCCGCGTGTCGAGGAGCGGTCCGAGCCGATCGCGATCCGACGCGGCGGGCGCGAGGTGCGCGTGCGGTGTGCCCTGACGTGCGAGGGCGCACGCGACGAGCTCGGCCGACAGCAGCGCGCGTGCGTGGGCGATCCCACGAGCACGCCGCATCACGTGAGCGATCGTGCCGCGATGATCGCGCTCGGCTGCTGCAGCGAGGCCGAGGGCGCGTACGCCGAGGCCTGCGGCATGGAAGGGCTCGAGGCGTGCGCCTCGCGCTGGAGCGCGGAGTGCGCGTCGGGGAGGCTGCAGCCCCGAGGAGACGGAGCAGAGTGATCCGCGCCGAGAACCTCGGTCGTCGCTTCGGCGACTTCGTCGCGCTCGAAGGGCTCGATCTCGAGATCGCCCAGGGCGAGGTGTTCGGCCTGCTCGGCCCCAACGGCGCGGGCAAGACCACCACCGTGCGACTTCTGACCGCGGTCATTTCTCCGACCACCGGTCGCGCCACCGTCGCGGGCTTCGACGTCGCGACGCACCCCGAGCAGGTGCGCGCGAACGTCGGGATCCTCACCGAGACGCCGGGCATCTACGTGCGCCTCGACGCGGTCGAGAACCTGCGTTTCTTCGCCGACATCCACGGCCTGCGCGATCCCGACGCGCGCATCCGCGCGGTGCTCGAGCGCCTCGATCTCTGGGCGCGTCGCAAGGAGCCGGTCGGCGGCTGGAGCAAGGGCATGCGGCAGCGCCTCGCGATCGCGCGCGCCGTGCTGCACGAGCCCAAGGTCGTCTTCCTCGACGAGCCGACGAGCGCGCTCGATCCCGCGGCCGCGCGCACCGTGCGCGAGCTCGTCACCGATCTGCGCAGGGAAGGGCGCACGATCATCCTCTGCACGCACAACCTCGACGAGGCCGAGCGACTCTGCGATCGCATCGGCGTGCTCCGCACCCGCCTGCTCCGGGTCGACACGCCGGCGCGCCTGTGCCGCGACCTCGAGCGTGCGTCCACCATCGTGCGTCTGGTCGCGCCCGACGCCGCGCTGCTCGACGTCGCGCGCGCGCTCCCCTTCGTGCGCGACGCCGCGCTCGCAGGCGACACGATGCGCATCGCGCTCGACGATCCCGAGGCGCACAACCCCGCGCTGGTGCGCGCGCTGGTCGAGGCGGGCGCGGAGATCCGCACGGTCAGCGAAGAGGTGCGCACGCTCGAGCAGGTCTATCTCGAGCTCGTCGGTGCCTCGCCGGAGGCACGCGCATGAACCTCCATCACGTGCGCGCGGTGATGCGCCGCGAGTGGATCGAGCTGCGCCGCAATCGGCTCGTGATGCTCACGATGGCGATCCTCCCGATGGCGCTCGTCGGCGCGGCGATCTCCACCACCGCGTTCCTCGCGCGGGTGCCCGACGCCGAGTTCCGCGGCGATGTCCCCACCGGGCTCGCGCCGCAGCTCCAGGCGCTCGGTCGTGGCCGCGACGCGCTGCTCGCGCTGGTCGCGGATCAGTACCTCTCGATGCTGCTCCTGATCGCGCTCGCGCTGCCCTCGACCATCGCGGCCCACGCGATCGTCGGCGAGAAGGTCGAGCGCACGCTCGAGCCGCTCCTCGCCACACCGATCGCGACCGGCGATCTCCTGCTCGGCAAGTGCCTCGCCGCGGTCGTGCCCGCGACCCTGATCACCCAGCTCGCGTACGGCATCACGCTCGCGGGCTTCCACCAGACCTGCCCGCCCGCGGTGTTCGCGCTCGCGGTGCGTCCGGTGTGGCCCGCCGCGTTCCTCGCGGTGACGCCGGTGCTCGCGCTGCTCAGCGCGCTCGCCGCGATCGTCGCGTCGTCGCGCGTGAACGATCCGCGCACCGCCCAGGGGCTCGTCGGCTTCCTCGTGATCCCGGTGATCGTGATGGGGATCTCGACGGTGATGGGCGAGCTCTTCCTCGACGTGCGCCTCTTGCTCTGGGGCGCCGCGATGCTGCTCGGCATCGACGCGCTCGCGCTCTGGGTCGCGGTGCGTCTCTTCTCGCGCGAGGCGATCCTCACGCGCTGGAAGTGATCCTCGTCGATGATCACTGCACCTGCGGCTGCTCCATCACCATGAGCCGCGCGGCGCAGCGACCTTCCTGGCACAGGCAGCCACCGCCGCAGTCCATCGTGCCGGAGCGGCAGTCCATCGTGCACATCGCATCGCCGCAGCTCGGCGCGTTCGCGCGCGCGACGCACGCCGCGGCGTGACAGCAGGACGCCGGCACGCAGTCCGCGTCGGTCGTGCACGCGTCGGTGCCGACCACGATCTCGCCGCCACCGCTGGTCTCACCACCGCCGGTCTCACCGCTGCCGGTCTCGCCGCCCTGCTCGTTGCCGGTGCTGCTCTCGGAGCCGCTCGTCTCGTCGCTCGGCGCGCTCTCCTGCTCGCGCGGCGCGCACGCGTGCAGCGTGATCACGAGTGAGAGCACCGAGAACGCTTGGATCATCGTGTTTCGACGCATGCGCGCGAGCGTAGTTCCAGCGAGCGTCACGTCGAGTATCATCGCTGCGCGTGTCCGATTCTTCCGACGACACCAAGACCGAGTCCGAGGTCCGCGTCCCCGAGGCGCGCGGCTCGACGCCTCCGCGCGCGCCGAGCTCGTCCGGCACGCTGCGCGCCGCGCTGCCGCCGCTCCGGTCCGCGCTGCCACCGCTCGCTTCCTCGCCGCGCACCGCATCGAGCGCGAGCCCGTCGATCGCGCCCACCGCGCTCACGCCGAGCGCGATCGCGCGCACCGGCACGAGCCCGTCGGCGCGACCTCCGCAGCTCCACGCGCGACCGAGCGCGCCGCCTCCGCCGAAGCGACCGTCGACCGTCCCGCCCTCGCTGGCTCGACCGTCGACGCCGCCTCCCGGGAGCTCGCCGGACTTCCTCATCCCGCGACCTCCGAGCGCGCCCTCGCTCGCCACCGCGGCGCGTGTCTCCACCGCGCCCGACGCGTCCCTCGATCCCTGGCGCGAGCGCATCGCCCAGCTCGAGATCCAGCTCTCCGCGGCGCGCGCCGCGGCCAGCCGCGCCCAGCAGGACGCCGTCACGAGCCGCGACCGCGCCGAGGCGCTGAGCGCGCGGCTCGATCGCATCGAGAGCGAGCTCGGTGCCGCGCTCGAGCGCGCCGAGTCCACCGCCCGCGACGCGATCGCGCGCGCGGAGCGACCGCTCCCGCTCGAGGCGCTCGACGCCCGCACCACCGAGGTCGAGACGCTCGCGCAGAGCGCGCGCGCCGGCGTGAGCGCGTTCCGCTCCGAGCTCGCGGAGAACCGCAGGCTCGACGAGGCCCGCGCGGTGCGGCTCGCGAGCATCGAGGATCGCGTCGCGCGCATCGAGGCCGATCCCCGCTCGGACGAGCTGCGTCTCGCGATCGATCGCATCGAGGCGCGTATGCTCGGGATCGAGCGCGAGCAGGCCGCGATGCGCGCCCACGTCGATGCGCTCCTCGACGAGATGCGCACCGAGCGCGCGAAGATGTCGAGCGCGATCGAGAGCGCCGAGAAGGCGTTCGCGCGCATCGAAGAGCTCGCGGAGGCGCAGGACGAGCTGCGCACGGCCTCGAGCGTCGACGCGCTGCTGCCGCGCATGGCGGATCTCGAGTCGCTGGTGATCGAGAACGGTCGCAACGACGCGCGGCTCGAGAAGGAAGTGGAGTCCCTCCGCGCGCTCCTCGACGCGGCGCCCGCGAAGCCGCTTTCGGCTCCCGCGAGCCTCCGCACGATCACCGGCATCGGCCCGAAGATCGAAGCGAAGCTGCACGCGCTCGGCATCGCCGATCGCGCCGCGCTCGCCGCGCTCGACGACGACGCGATCACCCGCATCGCGTCCGAGCTCGCGATCAAGCGCGACAAGCTCGCCGCGTGGTGCGACGCGGCGCGAGCCTAACGGCCCAGCCAGAGCGCGCGCGACCGCGCGATCTCCGCCATCACGCCGAGGCGCGGCACTGCGTTCATCACCGCGAGGTGATCGGTGACGCCGCCTTCTTCCGACAGGAAGCGCACGATGCGCTCCGGGCTCGTGCGCGCGAAGAGCGAGCCGAACACCTCGGGCGCGCGCGTCGGGTTCCGCCGCAGATAGGCCAGGAACACGCGATCGTAGAACGTCGTGATCGGCGATCGCACCGAGACCTCGGGCGGAACCGTGTCGCCGCGATCGACGCGCGCCGCGATCGCCTCCACGTGGCGCTGGATGAACGCGAATGCGTATCCGCTCGACGGCTTCGCGCTCCCGGCGCGCAGGCCGATCGGCACCACGCGCGCATCGCGACGCGGCGCGACCTGCGCCGTGCTCATCGGCAGCTGCCCGCGCTCGCGCCGCACGATCTCGACCGCGCCCGCGTGGTGCGCATCGAGCCACTCGCGCAGCCCACGCTCGTACTCCGCGACCGCGAGCGGCACGTCGCCGAAGTACGTGTCCTCGACGAGCGCTTCGTTCGCCGCGTAGGGCAGCACGTACACGAAGTGCGGCCCGCGCGCCTGCGACACCGAGAAGTCCATCAGCGTCGCGATCCCCGGCTCGAAGATCGCGCGCTCGGTGCGCACCACCCATCCGACGAAGTGCTGCACCCAGCGCACGTCGTCCTCGCGCGGCCGCTCGTCGGGCCCTCCTCCGCGCGCGTCCCACGCGATGCGCGCGCGCAGCGTCCCGCGATCGGTCTCGATGCGGACCCGCTCGCCCTCGTCGACGATCGCGCTCGCGCTCACGCCGCGCTCGAGCCGCACGCCCTCGCTCGCGTCGATGCGCGCGATCGCCTCCTCGAAGAAGCGCGTCGAGTCGACGTGCTCGTAGGGTCGCCCCGGCACGCTCCGCTCGATCACACGCCCGCCCGCGATCACGCGCCATCGATCCCAGCGATGGGTGATCGCGCGCTCGAAAGGATGGGGCGCGCCGCGGAACATGCACCACGTGCGATCGCCGCCGAGCTCCTGCCGCGGATCGATCAGCAGCACGCGCCCGCGCTCGCGTGGCGTGCGCATCCCCAGCCGCACCGCGAGCGAGAGCCCCGCGCAGCCCGCGCCGACGATCACGTGCTCGGCGTCGATCATCACGCGCTGCGCGTCATCCACGGGGCGAGCACCCCGCGAGGCGGCACCGTGCGGATCGGCTCTTCCGCGACGCCGAGCGAGGCCGCGATGCCGCTCGCCGCGCGGAACCCCGACGCGACCGCGCGCTCCATCAGCGCGCTGGGGAAGGGCAGCTTCACGAAGTCGCCCGCGAGCCAGAGCCCCGGCACCGGCGTCTCCACGCCCGGCCGCGTCGCGTGCGATCCCGGCGCGAACGAGGGGCAGTCACGACGCACGAGGTAACGCTCGTCGAGCACCTTCACGTCGCGCGCCTCGGGGTAGATCTCGTAGAGCCCGTCCATCAGCCCTCGACGGATTTCGGCCTCGTCCATCCACTCGTCGACCGCGTACGCGTGCAGCTCGACGATCGATCCGCCGGTGCGTCGCGCCCACGCCGCGCTCTCGCCCTCGAGCTTCTCGTAGATCGACACGTTGTCGAGGATGCCGAGCCCGGTCGTGCCCGCGAACGGCGCGCGATCCGCGCGCAGCGGGCGATCGATCCACAGCCTCCACACGACGAACGGCAACGTCACCTCGAGCGACGCCACGTCGCGCTTCCACGCGTCCACCCGCGCCGACGATCCGTTCGCCTCCTCGCGCAGCGAAGGCGACGCATCGATCAGCGCGCGCAGCGCGGGCACCGTCACCGCGAGCACCAGCGCGTCGCCCTCTTCGCTCCCGCTCGAGTGCTCGACCGTGAGGCGCGCGCCCCGACGCACGACGCGCGAGACCTCGCTCTCCATCACGAAGCGCACGCCGCGCGCCTCGAGGTACGCGCGCAGCGGCTTCCACAGCGCGGTGGAGAACGGCTCGCGCAGCACGTCGAACACGAGGCCCTCGGGGTTCCCGAGGAAGTAGAAGTGGAACATCGCGAGCAGCTCGGCCGCCGAGTACTCGTGCTCCGGATTGAAGAACGAGTGCGCGAAGACATCGAACAGCATCTGCCGCGCGCGCGTCGGGAACCCCAGCGAGTCGAGGTACTCGCGCGCCGTCACGTGATCCCACTTCGTGTAGGTCGCGCTCGGATCGAACGCGACCATCTCGGTCGCGGGCCGCACGTCGATGCGCGGCAGATCACGCAGGCGAAGCGACGGAGTGCGCCACACCAGCGCGAGCAGGTTGAGCGGCACGCGACGCGGCAGCCCCGAGAACGACTCGCTCCATCCGCGCGGTCCGAGCAGCGGATAGTCCTCGAGCGGCCGCAGGCACGAGAGCGTCGGATCGATGCGCCGGAGCAGCGCGCGCACGCTGTAGTACTGCCGGAAGAACGCGTGGAACCCGCGCTCCATCTCGAAGCGCGTTCCATCCGCGAGCTGGTCCTCCCACGCGCCGACGCGCCCGCCGAGGTAGCGCTCCTTCTCGATCACCGTCACGCGCACGCCGCGCTCCGCGAGCACCGTCGCGGCCGCACACCCCGCGAGCCCCCCGCCCACGATCACGACGTGCGCACGCTCGGCACCTGGACCCCTCGTCGTCATCCCCACCCTTTCGCGAGACCCGCTCACATGGGCACGCTCGCGCGCGCCGTCGAGACCACGCGCGCCGCTACTTACCACGCCGCGAGACCTGCTAGGTTCCGCGCGGATGCGTCGCGCGCTCGGCTCGTTCGTGATCGCGATCGTGCTCGCCGCGTGCGGCGGAGTCGACCCCGGCACCGCGTGCAGCGCCGACGGCGAGTGCGGCGGTCGCATGATCTGCGTCACGATCGACGAGATGCGATCCGCGTGCATGCTGCCCTGCAGCGACACGACGTGGGTCTGTCAGGACGGCAGCGTGTGCCTCCCGTCGCCGTCGAACGGTCGCGTGTGTTGGTACGGCGGCGGCATCCCCTTCGGCGCCGAGTGCGCCGAGGAGCTCGACTGCGAGCCCGGCGCGATCTGCCAGTCCGCGGTCTGCACGCAGTCGTGCCAGCTCACGCGCCCCGACTATCTCGACCCCGAAGATCCGTTCGTTCCCGAGTCGGTGTGCGACGAAGGACAGACCTGTCAGGGGCTCGCGTGGGACGGCAGCACCGGCTTCTGCACGCCCTAGGATCACACGATCGAGATCGTCACGCGCCGCAGGTGCGACGCGCTGCGGTGCTCCCACAGGTACACGCCCTGCCACGTGCCGAGATCGCAGCGACCCTCGCTCACCGGCAGCGTGAGCGCGACCTGCGTGAGGACCGTGCGCACGTGCGCGGGCATGTCGTCGGGCCCTTCGTCGTCGTGCTCGAACAGCGCGTCTCCGTCGGGCACCAGGCGCGCGAAGAAGCGCTCGAGATCGCGCCGCACCGCGGCGTCGGCGTTCTCGCAGACGATCAAGCTCGCGCTCGTGTGGTGCACGAACACGTGACAGAGCCCCTCGTGCACGCCGGACTCCGCGACTGCGCGCTGCAGCTCGCGCGTGATCTCGTAGGTACCGCGACCGCGCGTCCGGACTTCGATCCTCTCTCGATGCATCCGACTCCGATCCTTCAATCGAACAACGATCGATCGAATACGTAATCGCGATCGGGCACGAGCGTGTGACACGAATTGCACGCTCCGTCGGACGAGCCCGGATATCCCGCGCCGGGCGGTGGGCTCTCTCCGCGCCAGACCACCACGACTCCGCCGCTCGCGTCGATCGCGAGATCGAAGAACTCCCATCCTCGCGCGCCGGTCGCGTTGAAGTCGCCGCCGCGCTTCACCATCGCGTGGATCTCCCACGTGGAGGGCTCTCCGAGCTCGGCGGTCTTCACGAGGATCGTGCCGACGGGGAAGGGCGCGCTCGCGCTCTCGGGCACGTGCGTGAAGTAGAGGCGACGCGTCGCTCCGTCCTCGTGCGCCATCGTCAGGCTGCCCGGCGGGAGCTCGAACGAAGGCCACTCGAGGAAGCGCTCGAAGTCCTCGTCGCGCGCGACGAATTCCGCGCCGGGCTCCGGCGCCGCGCACGCTGCGATCGAGCACGCGATCGCGAGCACGAAGAGCCCTCGGATCATCACGCGAGAATGCCGATCTGGAGCTCGGCTTGACAATCGACGGTGCGCAAATGAGAGTCGTTATCATGGTATTTCCGACCCAGGGTCATCTATTCCGTGCTCTTCCGATCGCGCTCGCACTGAGCGCGTGTGGCGGCGAGAGCGCCCCACCGGTCACTGCGGAGGAGTCGCTCGAGGTGACCGAGACCTACGCGCGCATCCTGCACGCCGCGTACTCCGACGCGGTCACGGGCGCGCAGGCGCTCGACGGCGCGATCGACGCGATGCTCGCGTCGCCCTCGGAGAGCACGCTCACCGCGGCGCGCACCGCGTGGACCGCGAGCCGCCCCGCGTACCTCGAGACCGAGGTCGCGCGCTTCTACGACGGCCCGATCGACGATCCCGAGACCGGCCCCGAGGGCCTCGTCAACGCGTGGCCGCTCGACGAGGCGTACATCGACTACGTCGTCGACGCGTCGGGCACGCCGGTCGAGGGTGGTCTGATCTACGACGACGCCGAGCTGCCCACGATCGACGAGGCATCGATCGCGGAGCGCAACCAGGTGGGCTCGGAGGAGAACGTCTCGACCGGCTATCACGCGGTCGAGTTCCTCCTCTGGGGCCAGGATCGCAGCACCACGGGCCCGGGCGCGCGCGCGCACACCGACTACGTCGAGGGCGGCGAGGCCACTGGCGTGGCGCGTCGTCGTGCGTACCTCGCGGCGACCTCGTCGCTCCTCGTGACGCACCTCGAGGAGGTGCGCGACGCGTGGAGCGAGTCCGCCGGGAACTATCGCGCCGACATGATCGCCGCCGCCGACGAAGACCCGCGCGAGCCGCTGCGCCGCATCCTCGTGGGCATGGGCAGCCTCAGCGGCGCCGAGCTCGCGGGCGAGCGCATGAACGTCGCGTACATGACGAAGGAGCAGGAGGACGAGCACTCGTGCTTCAGCGACACGACGCTCCAGGATCAGCTCCACGACGCGATCGGCATCCGCAACGTCTACCTCGGTCGCTACACGCGCACCGACGGCAGCGTGGTCGAGGGCGAGAGCCTCTCGGATCTCGTCGCGTCGCGTGACGCCGATCTCGACGCGCGCATGCGCGAGCAGCTCGACGCGTCCGTCACCGCGATCGAGGCGATCCCCGGGCCCTTCGATCAGGCGATCCTGGGCACCGACGACGCTGCCGGTCGCGTCGCGATCGCGGCCGCGGTCGATGCGCTGCGCGCGCAGACGCGTACGATCGCGGAGATCGCGGCGTTGCTCGGCGTGACGATCAACCTCGAGGAGTGATGGAACGCGCGGCGTCGTCGGTGATCCTGTCGGTCCTCGTGCTCGCGTGCGCGCCCGCGGATCCATCGGGCTACGAGCCCGGTGAGGAGCGCTCGGGCGGAGACACGACGGTGTTCGACACGTCGCGCGCCGCGTACTCGATCTCCGCGCGCAACCTCACGTTCGACGAGCGCTCGCGCTTCCTCGTCGGCAACAACTTCTTCGGCGACAACTGGGTCGTCGCGCCGTCGTCGACGTCGGCGCGCGACGGCCTCGGGCCGCTGCACAACGCGCTCTCGTGTGGGTCCTGCCATCTCTTCGACGGACGCGGCGAGCCGCCGGGCGAAGGCGAGGAGATGGTCTCGATGCTCGTGCGCCTGAGCGTGCCCGGACAGGACGAGCACGGGGGCCCGCTCGGTGAGCCGACGTACGGCGGGCAGCTGCAGCCGCGCGCGATCCCCGGCGTGCCCCCCGAGGCCGCGACGCACCTCGCGTGGGAGGAGATCCCCGGCACCTACGAGGACGGCGAGGCGTACTCGCTGCGCCGTCCGATCCTCACGATCGACACGCTCGCCTACGGCCCGATGCAGGACGACGTGATGACCAGCGCGCGCGTCGCGCCGCCGGTCTACGGCCTCGGCCTGCTCGAGGCGGTGCCCGACGCGACGCTGCTCGCGCTCGCCGATCCGAACGACGCCGACGGCGACGGAATCTCGGGCCGCGTCAACCACGTGTGGGACGCGACGCGCGGCGAGACGGCGATCGGTCGCTTCGGATGGAAGGCGACGCAGCCCACGATCCGCCAGCAGACCGCGGGCGCGTTCCTCGGTGATCTCGGGATCACGACGTCGCTCTTCCCGTCGCAGGAGTGCAGCGAGAGCGAGACCGAGTGCCGCGCGGCGACGGCCGGCGGTGAGCCGGAGTGCGAGGACGACATCCTCGACTTCGTCGTCTTCTACGGCCAGACGCTCGCCGTGCCGGCGCGCCGCGAGGCCGACGATCCCGAGGTGCTGCGCGGCAAGCGCCTGTTCCGCGACGCGGGCTGCGCGTCGTGCCACGTGCCACGCCTCGAGACCGGCGAGCACGAGATCAGCGCGCTCGCGGATCAGATCATCTACCCGTACACCGACATGCTGCTCCACGACGTCGGCGACGAGCTCGCGGATCACCGCCCCGACTTCGAGGCCGACGGTCGGGAGTGGCGCACGCCGCCGCTCTGGGGGATCGGGCTGCTCCAGACCGTGAATCGCCACCAGCTGCTGCTGCACGACGGGCGCGCGCGTGGCTTCGCGGAGGCGATCCTCTGGCACGGCGGTGAGGCCGAGGCGTCGCGCGAGGCGTTCCGCGCGATGTCGCGCGACGAGCGCGAGGCGGTCCTGCGCTTCCTGGAGTCGTTGTGAACAAGCTCCGCTCCGCCGCGATCGTGCTCGTCGTCGCGCTCGTCGCGACCGCGTGCGTGATCATCAGCAGCAACGCCGGCGGGGTCGATCGCGCGCCGGTGCTCCGCGACTCCGCGGAGATCGTGATCGTGCCCGGTTATCGCGCGCTCGCCGCGGAGGCGGTCACGCTGCGCGAGTCGCTCGACACGCTCTGCGCCGCGCCCGACGCCGAGTCGCTCGAGGGCGCGCGCACCGCGTTCCGCACGACGTCGCGCGCGTGGGAGCGCACGCTGCCGTGGGCGATCGGACCGATCGTCGACGAGCGCATCGAGGGCGACATCGCGTTCTGGCCCACGCGCCCGACGACCATCGAGTCCAGCCTCGCGTCCGCGACGACCATCGACGACGCGTGGGTCGACGGGCTCGGCGCGACCGCGAAGGGTCTGCCCGCGCTCGAGTACCTGCTCTTCGAGCGCGACGCGGTGCTCGAGGACGCACGACGCTGCGCCTACGCGGCCGCGCTGGGCGCGCACCTCGCGCGTACCACGCAGCGCCTCGTGGCCGCCTGGGAGGGCGGCTACACCGAGTCGTTCGCGACCGCAGGGCGCGGCAGCACCGCGTGGCGCACCCAGCTCGACGCGCTCTCCGCGATGCTCACCGAGATGATCGCGTCGGTGCAGACGACGAAGATGACGAAGCTCGGCGTCCCGCTCGGCAACGAAGCGGGCGGGGTTCCGCAGCCGAGCGCGGTCGAGCTCCCCTACGCGCACGTCTCGATCGACGCGATGATCGCGACGCTCGAGGGCCTCCGCGCGCTCTGGCTCGTCGAAGGAGGCGAGGGCCTCGACGAGTGGGTGCGCGAGCGCGATCCGGCGCTCGCCGATCGTGTGCTCGTCGAGATCGACGCCGCGATCGCCGCGCTCCGCGCGATCCCCGAGCCGCTCTCGACCTACGTGCAGAGCGGAGACCTCACGGCGGGCGAGACCGCGTTCACTGCGCTGCGCGCGCTCGAGCGCACGCTCGCGACCGACGTCTCGGGCGCGATCGCGCTCTCGGTGATGTTCACCGACAACGACGGAGACTGAGTGCGCGCGACCCTCGAGAGGCCGGTCGACGGCGCGTCGCTCGGGGCGTTCCGGATCGCGTTCGGCGTCGTGATGCTGATCGCGATCGTGCGCTTCGCCGCGATGGGGTGGATCGACGAGCTCTACGTCCGCCCCACGTTCCACTTCACGTTCTGGGGCTTCGAGTGGGTGCGCCCCTGGCCGGGCATCGGCATGCACGTCCACTTCGCGGCGCTCGGCGTGCTCGCCGCGATGATCGCGCTCGGCGTGCGCGCGCGCATCGCGGCGCTGCTCTTCACGATCGGCTTCGCGTACGTCGAGCTCTGCGACGCGACGTACTACCTGAACCACTACTACGCGATCGTCCTCTTCGGCGCGCTGCTCGCGGCCACTCCGTGCGATCGCGTCCTCGCGCGGGATGCGCGCGGTCGTCGCGATGCCCAGGTGCCCTTCGCCGCGATCCTCGCGCTGCGCGCGCAGCTCGGGATCGTCTACCTGTTCGCGGGGCTCGCGAAGCTGAACGCCGACTGGCTCGTGCACGGCGAGCCGCTGCGCACGTGGCTGCTCGCGCGCACCGATCTCCCGATCCTCGGCCCGCTCTTCGTGCACGAGGAAGTCGCGCTCGCGATGAGCTGGGCGGGCGCGCTCTTCGATCTCTCGATCCCGTTCCTGCTCTCGTGGCGTCGCACCCGCCCCCTCGCGTACCTCGCGGTCGTCGCGTTCCACGTCACGACCGCCGCGCTCTTCCGCATCGGCATGTTCCCGTGGGTGATGATCGCGCTCACCCCGATCTTCTTCGCGCCGGACTGGCCGCGACGTCTGCTGCGCGCCGCGCCGATCGAGCACGCACGCGAGCGCATCGCGATCTCGCCGCTGGTCCTCGCGGCGCTCGGCGCGTGGATGCTCGTGCAGATCGCGCTGCCGCTGCGCCACCTCGCGTACGACCGCGACGTGTACGCGGGCGATCGCCTGTGGACCGGCGAGGGCATGCGCTGGGCGTGGCACGTGATGATCTCGGAGCGCGCGGGCCTCGCGGAGCTGCGCGCGATCGACGACGAAGGACGCAGCTACACGATCGATCCCTCGCGCGAGCTCACGCCGCTGCAGGTGCGGATGATGGCGATCGAGCCCGATCTGCTGCTGCGCTACGCGCACCACGTGCGCGACGAGCACGCGCGCCGCGGCCATCACGTGCGCGTGCACGCCGACGTGTTCGTGTCGCTCAACGGTCGCCGCAGCCGTCGCCTCGTCGATCCCGAGGTCGACCTCGCGTCGCAGCAGGACGGCCTCGGCGGCTACGCGTGGGTCTACCGCCGCGACGAAGCGCCCATCGAGTGAGAACGGCCACGGCGCGGCGTACGTCGTTCGCACTTGACGGAGCGGGTCGGGATCGCACATACCAGGCGTGAGAACGATTCTCGGATTCGTTCTCTGGGTCCCGCACCGCAGCCATCGACGCAGCACCACGAATGGACGCAGCAAGCCCTCGGTTGGACGCGGCCCCGGATCTCGGGACCGTGGAGCGCGCAGGCGAGATGCCCGATGCGCTCGCGAGCGACACGCCCTCGCGACGCCCACACGGGCCGCGCGCGACGCCTCCTGCGCCCACGCCGCCGCGGCGCGAGCGTGAGCGCGACGAGAGCGGCGCGAGCATCCCGGTCGTGCTGATGCTCTCGCTGGGCGCGCACGTGCTGCTCGCGGTGGTGCTCACCGCGCTGCCCGCGTCGGCGAGCCTCTCGCTCGGTGCGCCGATGATCGAGATCGAGGTGTCGATGCCGGCGCCCACGATCGCGCCGCCCGAGCCCGAGCCCGAGGTCGTCCCCGAGCCGGAGCCCGAGATCGCGCCCGAGCCGGTGCGCGAGGCGCCGCGTGTCGCCGCCGCACCGCGTCCCGAGCGCGCCCCCGAGCCGGCGGCCGCAGAGCCTCCTCCCCCCGCGCCCGAGCCGCCCTCGAGCGCCCCGCCCTCGCTCGACGAGGTGTTCGGCGAGCCGCCTCCGCCGCTGCCCTCGCTGACCGCAGCCGGTGGTGAGGCGGCTGGCTTCGCCGTGCCCGCGGGCTCCGCCGACGGTGCCGCCGGCGGTGTGCCCGGTGGTCGTGGTCGCGCGATCGGCGCGTCGGGGATCGGCACCGGGAATGGCACTGGCCCCGCAGTGTCCGGCCCCAGCGCCGACGAGGTCCGCCGCGCGCGTCGTGCCTACGCAGAGCGCGTCCGCGAGCTCCTCAATCGCGTCGTGCGATACCCGGTGCCGGCGCGTCGCGGTGGCATCGAGGGCCGCGTCGTCGTCGCGCTGCGCATCGCGAACGACGGTCGCCTGCTCGCGACGCGCGTGAGGACCTCGTGCGGCTATGCGCTGCTCGACGAAGCCGCGCTCGCGGCGGCGAACGACCTGCGCCAGCTTCCCGCGCCGCCCTCGCTCGCCGGGTGGGACAGCGCCGGCGACGAGCTGAGCATCCCGGTCGTCTTCGAGATCACTCGCTGACGGAAAGCGAACGAGCGCGCCCTCTCGCGAGGAGCGCGCTCGTCTTCGTGATCAGGCGCGCGAGATCTGGATCTCGTTCAGCGTGATCGGCGTGCGCGGACGGTCCTGCGCGTCGCGCGGCGAGTGCGTGATCTTGCTGATCAGCTCCTGCCCCGAGATCACGTGACCGAAGACGGCGTGCTTGCCGTCGAGCCACGGGGTCGGCACCTCGCACAGGAAGAACTGCGAGCCGTTCGTGTTCGGGCCGGCGTTCGCCATCGAGAGCACGCCCGGACGATCGTGGCGCAGCTTCGGGTGGATCTCGTCGCCGAAGCGCCAGCCCGGACCACCGCGGCCAGTGCCCGTCGGATCGCCGCCCTGGATCATGAACTCGGGGATCACGCGGTGGAAGATCGTGCCCGAGTAGAGCGGGCGCTTCGTCTTCTGGTTCGTCTTCGGATCGGTCCACTCGACCTGACCGGTCGCGAGCGCGACGAAGTTCGCGACGGTGCGGGGCGCCTCCGCCTCGAAGAGCTTCACGGTGATGTCGCCCATCGACGTCTTGAACGTCGCGCGGAGCTCGCCGGTGCCGGGGACGAGTGTCTCGATCGGCGGAGCAGGACTATCGGGATTGGCAGCCATCGCTCAGGTCTCCTCGTTGGCTCGAATGGAGCGCGAGGATGCCATAGGCACGCGCGAGCGGGTCAACTGAGCGTCTTCGCCTCGAGCGCTTCCTGCGCGAGCGCGTCGAAGCTCGCGGCGCGCGCGCGTCGTTCTTCTTCCTCGTCGTAGAGCACGCGGATCACCTTCGGATCGACGCCCATGATCCGACTGATCGCAGGGCCGAGGATCGGACCGCTCACCGGGTGGTTGAAGAGGTCCTGCAGCGCGCGGAGGAAACGCGTGAACGGGCGGTTCACGTGATCGGTCTTGCGACCGAGCAGCTGGATGCGCTTGAAGGCCTCGACGAGGCGCTTGTTCGTCGGATCGACGAGCTCCATCGGCCCGAAGAACACGTCACGGAAGAAGGGCTGCGCGTGGTACATGAAGCCCACGAGCGCCCACGCCGCGCGCGCCTCTTCGAGCGCCGACTTCTTGGGCCGCGAGGCGAGCCACGCGTCGTACTCGGGCGACGCGTAGTACTCGCTCATGTGGTAGTCGACCGCGATGTGCCGCGACTCGTCGCGGTTGATGAGCTTCATCGCCTGGTGGCTCATCTCGTCGTCGACGTAGTCGTCGAGCGAGCGCAGCAGCGCGACGTCGAGGAGCAGCTCGCCGGTCGTGATGTACGCGTTCGCGATGTCGGGCGCGAGGTGCTGCACCGCGTTCACGAAGTGCTTCCGGAAGCGCACGAGGTGCGGATTCAGCTCGTAGCGCTGGTAGCGATGCACGTCGTAGTGACGCGCGAGCAGCGTCGCCACGCGCGAGTGCCGCTCCTCGTCGACCACGAACGTCGAGAAGATCTGGCGCATCGTCGCGTCGCGCGCCTGATCGCGCTGCACCTCGAAGAGCGCGCCCGCGAGCAGCTCGATGCCGCTCATGTCGGTGAAGTACTGGCAGACCGCGATCTCGTCCTCGCGCGAGAGCGCGCGCGGCGTGACCGACCAGTCGAGGTCCTCGATCCGCCACTGATCGCGGCGGCACATGTCGAGCATCCGAGCGACGTCCATGGCGCGACCACCTCCACGGCTTCCGTGGAGCATACGCGCCCGGCGCGCGATCGACGAAGTCAGCTCACGGCGTCGCGGTGGTGCTCGGGCGCTCGGTCGCCGCGATCATCGCGGTCGGTCCGTCGTAGCCGTCGAGCAGCGCGCCGTGGAGCACCTCGCCGAGGCGCTGGTACCCACGCAGCGTGTAGTGCACGTGATCGCGCTGGGCCCACGCCGGGTCCTGCGCGGCCCACTGCACCATGTGCATCGGGCCTCCGCCGAAGCCCACGAGGTCGAAGAACCCGCAGCCCATCTCCGCGGCGACCCGGCGCTGGGTGTCGACCACCATCGCGGTGCGCGGACGCTCCGAGAACGTGCCGTCGCGGTTCGCGATCGGACGATCGCTCGGACCGATCAGCAGGCACGAGGCGTTGGGCACCGTCGCGCGCGCGCGTGCGACGACGCGACGCAGATCGCGCTCGTAGATCTCGATCGGCTGATCGTCGTCGCCGCTCTCGTTGGTGCCGTATGCGAGCACCACGAGATCGGGATTGCGACGACGCACGTGCTCCGCCCACAGCGTCTCGTCCCAGAGCAGCTGCGCCGCGGCGCGCGCACCGTTGATGCCGAGCGTGTCGATCACCACACCGGGCACCTCGCGCTCCACCGCGACGCCGTAGACCGTGACCGGCCCGTCGCCGCGCGGGCGGATCTCGAAGCTGTGCGGGCCGTCGGGCACCGTGAAGAGCGCGTAGTCCCCGCCGGTGTCCGCGCCGCGGGTGCGCACACGACCGACGACACGATCGTCGATGCGCACCTCGACCGTGCCGCCCTCGGGCTGGCGCAGATAGAAGAGCTCGAAGCGGCTCGCGTGGCGCTCGCCGGTGACGACGCGACCGAACGCGCGCGCCGAGCTCGAGGTGAGCGCGACGCCCGCGAGGCCGTAGAGGCCGGCGACGGTCTCGCCGACGCGCACGCGCGCCGCTTCCCAGAGGCGATGGTTGCTCTCGACGGTGATGTCGAGGTGGCGATAGTGCGGCCACGGATGCGCGGGCATCACGAAGCCGTGGCCCGCGTCGCCGAACTCCTGCTGCAGCATGCGGCGCAGCGTGCCCGTCGCGAAATCACCCGCGACGTGCGAGGCGCCGTACACCACGACGCGCGCTTGTCCCTCGCCCATCGCCGCGCGACGCAGCGCCGCGTGGAACGTGCGCATCGAGGTGCCGCTCGGATCGAAGAGCGGCGTCTGCACGCCGAGGACGATCTCGCCGTTCTCGTCGAGCACCGGCGCTTCGCCCTCGATCGATCCCTCGGGACCGCTCTCCTCGGCGATCGCGTCGGCGAGGCGATCGGTGCGGGGATCGAGGGCCGCGGTCACGTCGCCTTCGAGGGGCGCGCCCCTCCGCACCTGCGGCTGCGCCTCCGCTTCCGCGCCGCACCCGATCAGGGTGCCCGCGATCAGGAGCGCCGACAGCGCATCGCGCGCCGAGCGACGAGAGAAGCCCACCGAAAGAAAATGTAGAGACGGAGCGGCCTCGTCAAATTCTACGAGGTCACATGTGCGTGCTCGACTCCCGTCGAGCGACATTCGTTTGAGGTCCAACGATTTCAGGTCGTCCGGCCGACCAGTGCCTCGCATCGGGACCAGAACGCGCCACGGAAGGTCGCGTCATCCGCGAGCGGGTGGCTCGGCGCGATGCGGGAGTCGGCCCAGTAGCGTCCGCTCTCGCGCCCGCCGTCGGCGTGGGTCGCGAGGTGCACGCTCGTGCGCGCGCCTTGCTCGACGCTCGCGCCGGTCGAGCCGAAGCCCTCGCGCAGCAGCTTCGTGGTGATGACGCCGGGATGCAGGCTGTTCGACGTCACGTGCGTTCCGGTGAGGCGCTTCGCGAGCTCGTGCGCGAAGACGACGTTCGCGAGCTTGCTCGCCGAGTACGCACCGTAGCCGTCGAACGCGCGCTTCGTGAGCGCGAGGTCGTCGAGCTCCAGGCGACCGCGCTGATGCGCGACCGAGCTCACCGTGATGATGCGAGACGGAGCGGCGGCCTTCACCACGTCGAGCAGCGCGTGCGTGAGCACGAACGGCGCGAAGTGGTTCACCGCCATCGTCGTCTCGAATCCGTCGGACGTGACGCGCCGCTCGTTCATGAACACGCCCGCGTTGTGCAGCAGCACGTCGAGCGCCGGCGCGAGCGCGCGCACCTCGCTCGCCAGCCCGCGCACCTGGTCCATCGACGCGAGATCCGCGCGGACGCGCTCGAGCGATGCGCTCGGCACCGCGCGCCGGATCGCGCTCACCGCCGCGTCGATGCGCGCGTCGGAGCGGCCGTGCACGATCACGCGCATCCCACGTCGAGCGAGCTCGAGCGCGGTCGCGAGCCCGATGCCGTCGGTCGCGCCGGTGACCAGCGCGGTCTTCACTCGACGAAGCTGTCCTGGTAGGCCGCGTCCTCCACCGCGCGCGCCGCGTTCGTCGGCCGCAGCGGGAGGAAGCAGTCGAGCATCACCGCGAGCTCGTCGGTGCGATGCGTGCCCCGGCTCTTCTCGTACGCGCCGGGGTGCGGGCCGTGCGGGATGCCGGCGGGATGGAACGAGACGCTGCCCGGTCCGACGCCACGACGCGACGTGAAGTTGCCGCGCACGTAGAAGAGGAACTCGTCGACGTCGACGCTGGAGTGCGGGTAGGGGCAGGGGATCGCGTCGGGATGGAAGTCGACGACGCGCGGCACGAACGAGCAGATGAGCCCGCCGCGGATCGCGAACGTGCCGTGCCACGTCGGCGGCAGGTGCACGAGCCCGGCGCGCGGCTGGAAGTTGAGGATCGGGAACGCCCACGGATAGATCGAGCCGTCCCAGCCGACGACGTCGAGCGGCGAGTGCGTGAGCGAGAACGCGTGGAAGCGACCGTTCTTGCGCACGACCTGGGTGCGGACGTTCTCGTCGATCGGCCCGACGAAGTCGGGGCGACGGAAGTCGCGGTGCGAGTAGGGCGCGTCCATGCGGAGCTGCCCGACCTCGTTGCGCCACTGGCGCGGCAGGTGGAGCCCGCCGTGGCACTCGAAGATCAGCCAGCTCTGCGGGCCCTCGGGGATCCAACGATGGAGCAGACCACGCGGCACGAACACGTAGTCGTCCTGCTCGTAGCGCACGTCGCCGAGCATCGTGCGCAGCGTGCCGCGGCCCTCGAACACGTAGACCAGCGTGTCGGCGTCGCCGTCGACGAAGTAGACGGGATCGGGCGTGCTCGGCTTCGCGATCGAGAGCGTGACGTCGGCGTTGAAGAGCAGCGGCTCGCGCGCATCGATCGGCGCGGTGCCCTTCACCTTCAGCTCGTTCGTCTTGTAGTGACGCTTGAGCAGCCGGTGATCCTCGGACGCGCTCGCGTTCGTCGGGATCGTCCACCCGTGCGTCGTCGCGACGAGGCGCTGCTCGTGCGGACGATGCAGGTGGTACGCGATGGTGTACGGGCCCTCGAAGCCCTGCTGCGTGATGCACTCTTCCCAGCGCAGCTCACCGTCCGAGCCGGTGAGCGCGATGTGGTGCTTCGCAGGGATGTCGCCGAACGCGAGACGCTCGATCATCGGTGCACGTTCCTCCGGCGCTCGTAGGTGCGCGTGGAGCTCCGAGGCGCGCTGAGGAAGCGCACCTCGATCAAATCCGTCCTTCCATCTTGTGCTGGCGCTCGATGCTCTCGAAGAGCGCGCGGAAGTTGCCGCCGCCGAAGCCCTGCGAGCCCTTGCGCTGGATGATCTCGTAGAAGAACGGACCCGCCTCGCGCTCGCCGTAGAGACCCGCCGAGTCCTGCAGGAAGATCTGCAGCAGGTACTTCTTGAGCCCCTCGCCGTCGACGAGGATCTCGAGCTCGCGGAGGATGTCGCTCTTCTCGTCGATCTCCTTCACGCCGGTCTCTTCGAGGCGCTGCGGGAGCATGTCGTAGTAGGTCCCGGGCGTCGGCATGAAGCGCACGCCGCGCTCGCGCAGGCCACGCACCGCGGGGATGATGTCCTTCACGCTCAGCGCCGCGTGCTGGATGCCGTCGCCCTTCTGGTCCTCGTGGAAGAGGTTGATCTGCGACGCGCGGAAGAAGGGACGCTTGGGCTCGTTGTTCGCGAACTTCGCGCCGCTCTTGCGATCCCACATGACGGTCGACTTGAGGCCCGAGCCGCTCTCGCGCTCGCCCGCGACGTCGTTGGTGTGGAACTGGATGTCCCAGAAGCGCTCGAAGCCCATCACGTGCTCCATCCAGAGCAGCGCGGGCGACATCGTCTCGAAGTTCGACGTGATGTGATCGATGCCGAGGAAGCCGAACGCGTTCTTCCCGCCCTGCGGCGCCGCGTGCTTCTTCATGCCGGGGTACGTGCCGTCGTAGCGATCGCGCTGCACGAAGCGGAACGTGCTGCCGCCGAACGGCGTGGTGATCGAGAACGTCTTGAACGTGCCGAGATCGTCCTTGGTCTCGATCACGTCGGAGATCGGCGTCGCGCCGCGCGACTCGAGGACGCGCAGCGCGTGCGCCGCGTCCTCGACCTCGAAGATGAGCGTGCCGACGCCGTCGGGATGCTTCTGCAGCCAGCGCCACGCACGCCCGCCTTCGCCGACCGGCTGGCTGACGAGCACGCGCACCGCGCCCGCCTCGAAGATCACGCTCTTCTGCTTGCCGCGCGCGGCGAGCGCGTCGTCGGACACCGCCGTCTCCGCGAAGTCGAGCGCGCCGGTGTAGAAGTGGCGGCTGCGATCGAGATCGTGGACGTAGTAGTGGATCGCTTCGAGGCGACGGATTCCGACGGGCTCACGCGAGGTCATGCAGTCTCCGGAAAATCGTTGGAGCTCAAACGGGTTTGGGAGCGTCCGGCTGCGCATCGGGGTGCGCCTGCTGGAACGCGGGGAGCGCGAGGCACGCGGCCTCGACGCGGACGAGCAGCGGGAAGCGCGCGTCGAGATCGGGCACCTCGAAGCGGCGCGCGGCGTTGAGCTGAGGGACGAGGCAGAGGTCCGCGATGCTCGGCGAGTCGCCGACCGAGAAGCGGCCCGCGACGTCCTTCGCGCGCGCCTCGTACGCGGCGAGGCCGAGCTCGTTGAAGTGGCGCGCGTGGAGCCTGCCCGCGCCCGCCTGGAGCGCGTCCATACGCGCCATCGGGGCGAGGTTCTGGTGCGGCTGGATGCCCGAGTTGACGATCTCCGCGAGCTCGCGCGCGCGGCAGCGCAGATAGGGATCGCGCGGGAGCAGCGCGGGCTCGGGGTGGAGCTCGTCGAGGAGCTCGATGATCGCGATCGACTGCGAGACGACGACTCGCTTGCCGTTCACCTCGAGCTCGAGCGCGGGCACCTGGTCCATCGGGTTGCGCGCGTGGTGCTCTGCGCTGCGCTGCTCGCCGTGCACGATGTGCACGGGCACGTACTCGTACGAGAGACCCTTGAGCGCGAGCGCGGTGCGCACACGCCACGACGCGGACGAACGCCAGTAGTTGTAGAGCTTCATGCTCAGACTTTCGTGCGACGCGTGTCGCTGCGCTTCTCGAAAGGCACGACGGTCTGTGCGATTCGTCCGAAGAGGCTCCGTCCCGACGCGTCGCTCATCTCGATCTCGACGCGATTGCCGTACGTGAGGAAGGGCGTGCTCGGCGCGCCGGTGTCGAGGATCTCGCGCATGCGACGCTCCGCGAGGCACGAGATGCCGCGCGCGGGATCGGCGTTGCTCACGGTGCCGCTGCCGAGGATCGTGCCGGCGCCGAACGCGCGCGTCTTCGTGATGTGCGCGATGAGGTCGTAGAACGAGAAGTGCATCTCGGGGCCCGCCTCGGGATCGCCGACGAGGCGACCGTCGAGCCAGGTGCGCAGCCGGAGGTGAACGCGCCCGTCCTTCCACGCGTCGCCGAGCTCGTCGGGCGTGATCGCGAACGGCGAGAACGCGGTCGCGGGCTTGCTGCCGAAGAAGCCGAAGCCCTTCGCGAGCTCGTCGGGCACGAGGTTCCGCAGCGTGACGTCGTTCGCGAGCATCAGGAGGCGCACGTGGCGCGCGGCCTCCTCCTTCGTCGTGCCCTGCGGCGTGTCGCCGAGGATCACGCAGACCTCGGACTCGAAGTCGCAGCCCCACGCGACGTCGGCGAGCGGGATGTCGTCGGTCGGTGCGAGGAAGTCGCTCGAGCCACCCTGGTACACGAGGGGATCGGTCTCGAGCGTCGCCGGAGGCTGCGCGCCGCGCGCCTTCCGGACGAGCACGATGTGATTGATGTACGCGGAGCCGTCGACCCACTCGTACGCGCGCGGAAGCGGCGCGCGGAGCTGCGCGACGTCGAGCGGGCGCGACTCGATCTGATCGTGCTCGAGCCGATCGGCGACGGCGCGGAGCGCGGGCTCGACCGCGTCCCACTCGTCGAGCGCGCGCTGCAGCGTGGGCGCGATCTCGGTGGCCGGCGCGTAGCGCGTTCCGTCGCGACGAACGACGACGAGAGCTCCGTCGCGCGTGCCGTTCCTCAGCGTGGCGAGCTTCATGGGCGGGGCAGTCTACTCCTCGCTTCGCAGCGAGCTTCGACCGCGATCCGCGCCGGTGAGCATGCTCACCGGATCGACGCACTGCGGCGTGAGCGATGAGCCGCTCTCCGCATGCGGAGGCACTCGACGAAGCGTCCGCGCGCTCCCTCCGGGACCTGCGGGACGAGCACTCCCGCAAGCACTCAACGCGTCGCGGCTTCCAGGTACGAGCGCGGGTGCTCGTCGAGGTCGACGCGGATCAACATCGCGCGTCGCACGTGCTCGGGACGCGGCTCGATCGCGAGCGGCGCGATGCGCTCGACCTCGCGCTCGGGCAGCCAGTAGAAGAGCGAGTCGATCGGCGGCACGAACGCCTGTCGGCGCAGCCCCTCGATCTCGGCGCGCGCGCCGCCAAAGAACGAGACGTCCCACGCCGCGCGGAACGCGGCGACCTCGGCATCGGTGAGCGCGAACGACTCGCGGAGCGCGCCGTAGATCGCGTCGCGCGCGGGATCGATCGCAGCGTCGGGCGTGGTGACCGAGATGGTCGCGCCGGGCGCGGGCACATCGATCACGCGCACGCGGGTCGCGCTGGGATCGTCCTCGCGATGCACGAGCACGAGGCGCCCCGGCAGCGCGCTCTCACCCGCGTGGTGCACGCGCAGGGTTCCGTCCTCGGCGCGCGTGATCTGCAGCGGAAGGCGCGCGGGGAGCGCGCCGCGATAGAAGAGGTGATTGAAGTCTCGACCATCGACCTCGAGGCACGCCGCGTCCGATGCCTCGTAGCGACGCAGCTCCGAGGCCTCGCAGTAGAAGCGCAGCGCTTGGTCGCAGGGCGCTTCACCGGGCGCGGGATACGACGAGCCGGTGCACGACTCGGTGCGCGCGGTCGCGCGCCAGCGGACCCACTGCGTGCGCTCGTCGTGATCGGAGGTGAGCGGCCAGTGCTCTTCGATCGTTCCGCCGGGGAGCTCGACGCGGACGCTGAGATCGATCGGCGCGTGCCCCGGCGGGAGGTGCACGTAGAGCAGCGGCGCGCGCGGACGACCGACCGGAGGGCGCGGCGGCGTGGGCGTCGGAGTCGGAGACAGGCCGAGCGGCACCGGCACGTCGCGCATCAGCTCGTCGCGCGGCACGCCGCGACCGGGCACGCCCGAGAGCGCGAGCTCTCCGAGCGGCCCGCGGTCGGCGCGCACGTCGATGACGCCCCACTCGTGCACCGCGAGCCCCGCGATCACCTCGACGTCACTGAGCGGCGCAGGTGGAGGCGCTTCGGTCCTCGTGGTGGACGCGGGACGATCCTCGCCGCACGCAGCGAGCGAGAGCGCGATCAGAGCGAGCAGAGGAGGTCGGCGCACGCCGCGAGTATGGCCGCTTTTTTGACCCGCGATCGCCGGGCGTAGTACCGGCGTCTCCGGAGGCACCGCCATGCACCGATCGCTCGTCACGCTCGTGATCTTCGCGCTCCTCGGCATCGGTTGCTCGGCGGCGCACGAGCCGCGCGACGTCGCGACCGGCATCTACGATCTCCGCGTGCGCGGCGAGGTCGATGCGTGCTCGCCGTCGCGCGCGACCGGCGAGATGGGGCTCGTCGGGATCGTCGCGGGCTCGGGCGTGGTGAACGTGGGCGTGCCCGACGTGACGTCGCTCGCGATGTCGCGCGTGTCGCTCGCGGCGACCGCCGGGTTCCACACCGAGGCGATCACCGCGATCGAAGGATGCGAGGGCGCGAGCGTGCGCCGCGCGTGGACGCTGCTCGAGACGACGTCGTCGGGCTTCGGGCTCGCGATGACCGAGGAGTGGACCGGTCTCGCGGGGTGCGCCGCAGCGCGCGATCGCATGCCCGCCGCGCCCGAGAGCGACTGCCACGCGGAGCGCGTGCTCGAGTACCGGCTGATGGAGATGTGCGAAGCGCCGTGCTCGGTCCGCGTGAGCGCGGGCGTCGTGAGCTGCACCTGTGACTGACGCTTGAGCTCCGCCGCGCATCGCGGTCTCCTCGCGGGATGGACTTCGAAGAGCGTGAGGAGCAGCGGATGCTGCGCGAGGGCGTGCGTCGCATCGCGACGTCGTTCGGCCATCGCTGGTACGTCGAGCGTGCACGACGCGGCGAGAAGACGCAGGAGCTCTGGGACGCGCTCGCGCGCGAGGGCTACCTCGGTGTGAGCCTGCCCGAGCAGTACGGCGGCGGAGGGCTCGGGATCAGCGAGCTCTGCATCGTGTGCGAGGAGCTCAGCGCCCAGGGCTGCCCGCTGCTTCTGCTCGTCGTGTCACCCGCGATCTGCGGCACCGTGATCGCGCGCTTCGGCGACGACGCGCAGCGCGCGCGATGGCTGCCCGGCCTCGCGAAGGGCACCTCGACGATGGTGTTCGCGCTCACCGAGCCCGACGCGGGATCGAACTCGCACCAGGTCTCGACCACCGCGGTGCGCGACGGCGACGGATGGCGGATCTCCGGCCAGAAGTACTACATCTCGGGCGTCGACGAGGCCGAGCAGATGCTCCTCGTCGCGCGCACCGGCACCGACGCGCGCACCGGGCGCGGGCAGCTCTCGCTCTTCGTCGTCGACACCGACGCGCCGGGCCTGAAGCGCGATGCGATCCCGATGGAGATCGTCTCGCCGGAGAAGCAGTTCACGCTCTTCTTCGACGACGTGCGCGTGCCCGGTGATCGTCTGATCGGCGGCGAGGGCAACGGCCTCAAGGCGCTGTTCCACGGGCTCAATCCCGAGCGCATCACGTCGGCCGCGTACTGCGTGGGGCTCGCGCGCTACGCCCTCGACAAGGGCGCGGCGTACGCGCGTGAGCGCAAGGTGTGGTCGGTGCCGATCGGCGCGCACCAGGGCATCGCGCATCCGCTCGCGCGCGCGTGCATCCAGATGGAGCTCGCGAAGCTGATGACGCAGAAGGCGGCGTGGCTGCACGACGCGGGCAAGGACGCGGGCGAGGCGTCGAACATGGCGCGCCTCTCCGCGGCCGATGCCGCGATCGACTCGCTCGACGCGGCGATCCAGACGCACGGCGGCAACGGTCTCGCGTCGGAGTACGGCCTCGCGGACCTCTGGGGCTTCGCGCGCTTGCAGCGCATCGCGCCGGTGAGCCGCGAGATGGTGCTCAACTTCGTGTCGCAGCACTCGCTCGGGCTGCCGAAGTCGTACTGAGGAACAGCGTCGACCGCAGAGGACCACAGAGAAGAGTTTTCCCTCTCTGCGGCCCTCCGTGGCGAGACCCTCAGACCGCCGAGAGCGCGGCCACGAAGCGATCGAGATCTTCCTTCGAGTGACGCTCGGTCACCGCGACGAGGAGCTCGCGCTCACGGCCCGGGAACGACTTGCCGAGGTCCACGCCCGCGAGGATGTGCTTCGCCGCGAGCGCCGCGAGCAGCGGGGCCGCCGCGCCCTCGTTGCGACGCACGACGAACTCGTTGAACGTCGGCGCCGTCGTCGCGATCGTGAAGCGCCCGGTCTCCGCGATCTTCTTCTTCAGGTACTCGGCCTTCGCGAGGCACGCGCGGCCGACCTGCTCGAAGCCCTTCTTGCCGAGCATCGAGCAACGGATCGTCATCGCGAGCGCGATGAGCCCGTGGTTCGTGCAGATGTTCGACGTCGCGCGCTCGCGGCGGATGTGCTGCTCGCGCGTGCTCAGCGTGAGCACGAAGCCGCGCTCGCCCGCCTGGTCGACGGTCTCGCCGCAGATGCGGCCCGGCATCTCGCGGATGAACTCCATCTTCGTCGCGAAGAGGCCGACGCCGGGACCGCCGAGCTGGGGCGGGCACGCGAGCGGCTGACCCTCACCCACCGCGATGTCGACGTCGTACGCGCCCGGCGGCTTGATCACCGAGAGCGCGTAGGGCTCCGCGGTCGCGGTCACGAGCAGCGCGCCCGCCGCGCGCGTCTTCTCGCGCAGCGTCGCGAGATCTTCGACCGCGCCGAAGAAGTTCGGATAGCCGACGATCACCGCCGCGACGTTGCCGTCGAGCAGCTCCAGGACCGACGCGACGTCGGTGCGCCCGTCGTCCGCGACCTTCGCGATGCGGACCTCGATCTCGCCCGAGTCGAAGCCGCGCACGTAGGTCTGCACGGTCTGCACGTACTCGGGGTGCAGCGCGCCCGAGAGGACCACGTGCTTCTTGCCGGTCACGCGGCGGGCCATCAGCGCGGCCTCGGCGACGGCGCTCGCCGCGTCGTACATCGACGCGTTCGAGACCTCCATGCCGAGCAGCTCGCAGACCGTGGTCTGGAACTCGAAGATCGACTGGAGCGTGCCCTGCGAGACCTCGGCCTGGTACGGCGTGTACGCCGTGTAGAACTCGCTGCGCAGCAGGAGCTGGTCGACGGCCGGCGGCACGTGGTGGTCGTAGATGCCGGCGCCGAGGAACGAGAGCGCGCGAGACGCCTCGTTCTTCGCCGCGAGCGTCTCGAGGTGCGCCATCAGCGTCGGCTCGTCGAGCGCGGGCTCGACCGCGAGCGGACGCCCGAGGCGGTGCGCCTTCGGGATGTCGGCGAAGAGGTCGTCGATCGACTGCACGCCGATCGTGGCCAGCATCGCGCGGATCTCGTCGTCGGTATGGGGCAGGTACCGCATGTGCCGTCGCCTTCTGCTGGAGCCGCTGCTTCGGATCAGCAACGGCCCGGAATCTCGGGGCTGTCGAAACGTCGCGCCGTGCTGGCGAGGGGCAAGTGGGGTCGGGGCCCCGCGCGCAGCGTTTGGGGTGGGGGGCCCCGATCCGGCTTTTCCGGTCGGGGGAGGGGCTGCTCCTAAGAAAGCAGAGCCAAGACCCCTCCGAGAGCTCAGTGATCCAGGGTGCCGAGGAACGCTTCGTAGGCCGCCGCGTCCATGAGGCCGTCGAGGCCGCCGGCGGGCTTGAGCGCGATCATCCAGCCCTTGTCGTACGGGCCTTCGTTCACGAGCTCGGGCTTGCCGTCGAGCGCGTCGTTCACCGCGACGACCTCACCGGCGATCGGCGAGAAGAGCTCGCTCACCGTCTTCACCGACTCGATGTCGCCGAAGCGGCCGTGCTCCTCGAGCTTCGTGCCGACCTTGGGCAGATCGACGAGCGTGACGTCGCCGAGCTGCTCGACCGCGTACGCCGTGACGCCGACGCGAACGGTGCCGTCCGCCTCGAGACGCGCCCACTCGTGGTCCTTCGTGTACTTCAGATCGCTCGGGTAGCTCGCCATGGCTCTTCTCCTCGAGGGTCGATGTGCGAATCGCGAGTCGACTCGTGCGACTCGCGATCGGAAACGAACGAAGCGCGCGCTCTCAGCGGCTGCGCTTGTAGAACGGCGTCTTCACCACGACGGCTTCGATCGAGCGGCCGGGACGCACTTCGATCCCGATCCGCGAGCCGATCTCCGCCAGCGCGGCCGGGACGTACCCGAGGCCGATGTTCTTGTCGAGCGTCGGCGAGGGCGATCCGCTCGTGACGAGCCCGATCGTCTTCCCCGGGGTCTCGCTGCCGGTCCACTCGACGATCGCGTGGCCGTGGCGCGCGATGCCACGTCCGACCATCTCGAAGCCGACCATGCGGCGCCCGGTGCCTGGCGATGCAGCGCCCGCCGCCTTGATCTTCTGGAGCGCGGCCTTGCCCAGGAAGTCGCGCGGCTTGTCGAGCTTCACGACCCATGCGAGGCCCGCCTCGAGCGGGTTCGTGGTCTCGTCGATCTCGTTGCCGTAGAGCGAGAGACGGCCCTCGAGGCGCAGCGTGTCGCGCGCGCCGAGGCCCGCGGGCTCGAGGCCGAGCGGCTTGCCCGCCTCGACGAGCGCGCGCCACAGCGTCGCCGCGTGCTCGTTCGCGCAGAAGAGCTCGAAGCCGTCCTCCGCGGTGTAGCCGGTGCGCGCGGCGATCACGGGCACGCCCGCGACCTTGCCGTCGGTGAGCGAGAACGACGACAGCGAGGTGATCGCATCGTCGGCGCCCGCAGCGCGCGCGACGTCGAGCGCCTTCGGGCCCTGGAGCGCGATCAGCGCGAAGCGATCCGAGGCGTCCTCGAAGCTCGTCTTGCGACCCTGCACGTGCTTCGCGAAGTGCGCCGCGATCTTGTCGCGGTTCGACGCGTTGCACACGACGAGGAACTTCTCGCGGCCGCGGCGATACACGATCAGATCGTCGAGGATCGTGCCCTGCTCGTTGCACGCGACGCAGTACACGGCCTTGCCGTCGGGCAGCTTCGTGAGGTCCGCGGTGACGAGCTCGTCGATCACCGCCTCGCTCTCCGGCCCCTCGAGGAGGAGCTCGCCCATGTGCGAGACGTCGAAGAGACCCGCCGCGTTGCGCACGGCGTGGTGCTCCTTGACGAGCCCCGCGTACTGGACCGGCATGCTCCAGCCGGCGAAGGGGACGATGCGTGCGCCGAGCGTCTTGTGCTCGTCGAAGAGGGGAGTACGGCGAAGGTCGGTCATCGAAGGCGCCGGACATTAGCGGCGTGATCGGGTGCGTTCAAGGCGCTCCGAGGCGCCTCCGCGGCGCGTCACGCGCAGTGCTCACGCGGGTGCGCAACGGTGGGAGAGCGACGCCGATAGCGCGGCCACGCCTATGGAACAGATCGTCCTACTGGAAGACGGGGAGCGCCGGCAGACATTCGATCTCGTGGAGCGCGGTCTCGAAGTCGGGAACAGGCCCGGCGTCGACATCGCGGTCTACGACCCAGCGGTCGCCGAGCGACATTGTCTGCTCTACCTGCGCGACGGTGACGTCGTCGTGCTCGATCTCCGCGACGAAGGTGCGCGCGCGTCGATCGTGCTGCGACCGAACGACCGTTTCGTGCTCTCGCCGCGCCACGCGCTCGTGCGGGTCTGCGACGCGACGCGGCCGCGGGTGAGCGCCGTACGCACCGAGCCGATCGCGATGCGTGAGCCGGAGAGCGGAAGGCTCACGCTGGTGATCGGCCACGGCGCCGACGCGCGACGCCACGCGATCGGCGAGCGATCGATCACGATCGGCACCGGGAAGCGCTGCGACGTGTCTCTGCACGATCGATCGGTGAGCGCGGAGCACTGCCGCATCGAGCCGAGCACCGACGGGCTCGTCGTGCGCGACCTCGCGAGCCGCAACGGCACGTACGTGAACGGGACGCGCATGTACATCGCGCGGATCGGCCTCGGCACGAGGCTGCGGGTCGGGCGCACCGAGCTCCGCGTCGTGGCGCGCGACCGAGGGGCGGCGCGCGAGGATGGATTGGTCGCGTCGTCGCCGCAGATGCTCGCGCTGCTCGAGAAGGTCGAGCGCTTCGCGCCGACGCCGTTCCCGGTGCTGATCCGCGGCGAGAGCGGCGCGGGCAAGGAGGGCATCGCGCGCGCGCTGCACCTGCACGGGCGAAGGCCCGAGGGCCCCTTCGTTACGGTGAACGCGGGCGGGCTCGCGCCGAGCCTGATCGAGAGCGAGCTCTTCGGGCACGAGAAGGGCGCGTTCACCGGCGCGATGGGGCAGCGGCGCGGCGTCTTCGAGCAGGCGCACGGCGGCACGCTCTTCCTCGACGAGATCGGCGAGCTCCCCGCCGAGATGCAGGCGCGTCTGCTGCGCGTGCTCGAGACCGGCGAGGTGCGGCGGGTCGGCGGCGAGCACGCGTTCCACGTCGACGTGCGGCTCGTGTGCGCGACCCATCGTGACCTGCCGGCGAAGGTGCAGGAGGGCTCGTTCCGGCAGGACCTCTACTACCGCATCGTCACGTTCTCGCTCGCCGTCCCGCCGCTGCGCGAGCGCCCCGACGACGTGCGCGCGCTCGCGATGCACTTCCTCGGGATCGAGCGCGATCGCATCGGCCCGCGCAGCCTGAGCGAGGCCGCGCTGCAGCGCCTGCTCGCGCACGACTGGCCGGGCAACGTGCGCGAGCTGCGCAACGTGATCCAGAGCGCGGCGACCACGTCGTCGGGGATCGTCGACGTCGCGGATGTCGACGCGGCGATCGAGGAGATCTCCGGGCCCGCGATGCGTCGCGGCGAGGAGCCCGCATCGATCGCGGACGCGATCGCGCGTTACGGCTCGCAGGCCGGGGCGGCGCGCGCGCTGCGCATCCCGCGGACCACGCTGCGCGATCGCATGCGCGCCGAGGGCGCACGCAAGAAGAAGCAGACGGGTTGATCGAGCGGGGTCGCGCGGGATGGGGCGCGGGACTATATGGCCTGAGTGTCCGCTGCGAGCTCGATGACGACACGCGCGCGCTGGGCGTTCGCCCTCAAGCCGGCGAGCTGGCCGAAGCTGCTCGTGCCGATGGCGCTCGGACAGGCCATCGGGATCGATGCGAACGGCGGGGTCTCGATCGCGGGCCTCGTGATCGGTGCGCTCTTCACGGTGCTCGATCTCGTGTTCGTCGTGCTGCTGAACGACTGGGGCGATCAGGAGGTCGATCGCGTGAAGCGATCGATGTTCCCGCACTCGTCGCAGAAGACGATCCCCGACGGGATCCTGCCCGCACCGACGTTGCTCCTCGTCGGCGGGCTCGCGGGCGTCGGTGCCGCGCTCGTCGCGCTCGCGGGGGAGATCGCGCTCGATCGACCGTGGCTCACCGTCGGGGCGGTCGCGTCGCTCGGGATCTTCGTCGCGTACACGCTGCCTCCGCTGCGCCTCAACTACCGCGGGGGCGGTGAGCTGCTCGAGGCGCTGGGCGTCGGCGTCGCACTGCCGTGGATCAACGCGTACGCGCAGAGCGGTCGCGCGCTGCCGCCCGCGCTGATCGTGCTCCCGGGCTTCGCCGCGTTCGCGCTCTCGTGTGCGGTCGCGAGCGGTCTCGCCGACGAGCGCAGCGATCGCATGGGCGGCAAGCGCACGTTCACGACGATGCTCGGCAACACACTCGCGCGGCGCCTCACGAACGTCCTCGCGCTCGCGGGCGGTCTGATCTGGGCGCTGACGGCCTGGATCGGCGCGCACGGCACGCCGACGATCCCGCTGGTCGCCGCGGCGGCGAGCGCCCTGCTCGCGTGGGACGGAGTGCGGCGCGCGAGCGCGGCCGCCGTGACCGACGCGTTCGATGCGCAGCGGAGCTACAAGTCGTCGCTGCACCGGCTGGTCTGGGAATCGAGCATCGTGCTCGCGGTCGGCATGGCGATCGGACCTCTGCTCGGCTTCTGAATGACGACCATCCAGACCCACGCGCACGACGAGATCGAGGCGCTGCTCGCGGAGCGCGACGAGGCCTTGGGAGCACGCTGGCGCTCGCTCTGCCCGGGGCGCGAGCTCGCACGCCCGCTGCGCGACCTGATCCCCGATCGCGCGCTGCCGATCGACGTACGGCTCGCGGCCGCGCGCGGGATCGCGGCGGTCGCCGAGGCGGTGCACCGCAACTTCCCCGACAACCTGTTCTGCGATCTCGAGCTCGTCCTCGCGCGGCTCGAGCGCGGCGGCGCGACGCACGGCACGTCGTGGATCGACGCGACCGTCTCGACGATCGTCGACCTTCACGATCTCTTCGGGCACGCGACGACGATCCAGTTCCGCTACGTGCACGACTTCCTCTACGGGTTCGACTGGGCGCGCTGGGTGCGTCGCGATCCCGAGACGCGACGCGTGATCGGACCCTTCGATCCCGGCTTCCTCGCATACGCGCGACGTCGTGGTGGCGAGCTCGTCGAGCTCATCGCGCACGACGACGAGAAGTACCACCGCATCCCGCGCGGCCATGATCGCAACCCGTTCGCGTTCCATCGCGATCCCGAGTCCGAGGCCAAGCTGCTCTCGGATCTCGCGACGCGCGGATGGATCCCGGTCGAGGCATGGAAGCGCGACGCGGCACCGCGCTGGGATCGCGACTACGCGCTCGAGCGCGAGCGGCGCGCGCGCGACCTCGGGCTCGTGCTCGACCGCTGAGGCGGCCCAGAGAGCGCTCTGCGCGGGTTGCTGGCGGCCGATGCATAACGTGTTATGCATCTGTCGTGGCGGACATCCTCGCGGACCTGGGCTACGTCGCGCTCGGCAGTCGGTTGAAGCGATTGGCGGAGCGCCTCCAGACCGATGCGGCGGCGATCATGGCTCGCGCGGGGCTGCCGACGCAGCCGAGCCATTTTCCGCTCCTCACCGCGCTCGATCGCCATCAGGCGCTCACCGTGACCGAGGTCGCCGACATCCTCGGCACGAGCCAACCCGCGGTCACTCGGACCTTCACGAGCCTCGTCGAGCTGGGGCTCGTGACGACCGACGTCGATCCCGCGGACAAGAGGGTGAAGCGCATGCGGCTGACCGCTGCGGGCGCCAGCGTCGTCGCACGCATGAAGACGCTGGTGTGGCCCTCCGTCGATCTCGCGGTGCGCGAGATGGCCGCCGGGCCCCCGACGGACCTGCTCGGGCAGATCGCGCGCATCGAGGACGCGTTGGCTCGAGAGAGCCTCGTCTCGCGCACGCGCGCGCCGCTCGCGCTGGTCGAGTGGGACGACGCTCTCGCCGAGCGCTTCTACACGATCAACGCGGAGTGGATCCGCCAGATGTTCGCGCTCGAAGCGACCGACGAGGACGTCCTTCGCCATCCTCGCGAGCGCATCATCGATCGCGGCGGGACGATTCTCTTCGTCGAGGCCGAGGGGCTCGGCATCGTCGGCACCTGCGCGCTGATGCCGATCGCGCCCGGCGTGGTCGAGCTCACCAAGATGGGCGTGCTCGAGTCTGCGCGCGGCAGGAAGGCCGGTGAGTTCCTGCTCGCTGCAGCGCTGGACCGCGCGCGCATCATGGCCCCGCGGTCGCTCTTCCTCCTCACGAGCCGGAAGTGCGAGGCGGCCATCCACCTCTACGAGAAGGTCGGCTTCGTGCACGACGCCGACGTCATGGCGAAGCACGGGCGCAAGTACGCACGCTGCGACGTGGCGATGTCGTTCCCCTTGGCGGCGAAGGGGAAGGCTCGACGCTGACGCGGAGAGTCATCCCGAGGCGAGCGCGATCGTCCACGCGACGAGCGCGCCGGTGCTCGCGCCCCCGACGGCGATCATGAACACGAGGAGCTCGCGTCGCCGCATGCCCTCGCGCGGCAGGAGCGGCAGCGACGCGCCGAGCACGCCGAGCGGGATCGCGGTCGCGAGCACACGCGCGAGGTGCGTGGGGAAGGGCAGCACGATCGCGCCGAGCAGGATCGCGAGCGCGACCAGCGCGACGAGGTCGCGCGCCGCGCGCGGCACGCCGCGACGCACCGCCCAGGTGTGCTTCGACGCCGCGCGATCCGCCGGCTCGTCGGGCAGCGCGGTGAGCACGTTCCCCGCGAGGCCGAGCACGATCGAGGGCACGAGCGCGAGCCACGGGATCGCGCGGATCGAGGGCTCCTGTGCGTGGAACCCGACGAGCGGCAGCACGAGCCCGACGCCGATCGCCTGGAGCCACTCGCCGCCGCCGCGATACGAGAGCGCGAGCGGCGGGTAGCTGTACATGATCATCAGCGCGATCGCGGCGCACGCGAGCACCGGCAGGAGCGGGCGCTCGAGCGCGAACGGGATCGTCCCTGCGACGAGCGCGATCGAGCTCGCGATCGCGAGGCCGAGGATCACGCGCGGCGCGAGGCGCCCCTCGGGCAGCACGCGCGAGCCTCCGGAGAACGCGTTGTAGGCGTCGTTGCGCGCGTCGGCCTCGCGGTCGGCGAAGTCGTTCGCGAACACGATGAACAGGTGATCGACGAGCCCGAAGATCTGCGCGAGCACCAGCGCGCGCCACGAGAACGCACCGGTCATCGCGTACGCGAGCGCCTGTCCGTAGAGGATCGGCGGCGCGACGTTGGCGTGCGCGAGCGGACGAGTCGCCTGGAGAAGAGCGCGCAGCACGGGGATCTCGTACCATGCGCCCTGCGATGGACGACCTGGTCCTGCTGATCCTCTGCTCCCCGTCAGGCGCCGGGAAGACCACGCTGACGCGCCACCTGCTCGACAACCTGAAGGACTTCACGTTCTCGGTCTCACACACGACGCGCAGGCCGCGTGCGGGTGAGCAGGACGGGCGCGAGTATCACTTCGTCGATCGCGTGCGCTTCCAGACGTTGATCGCGGAAGGCGAGTTCGCGGAGTGGGCCGAGGTCCACGGCAACCTCTACGGGACCAGCGTGCGCGAGATCGAGCGCGCGCGCGCCGAGGGCAAGCGCGGGATCGTGTTCGACGTCGACTACCAGGGTGCGCGGCAGATCAAGGCGAAGCTGCGCGACGCGGTCGGCGTGTTCGTGCTCCCGCCCTCGATGGACGAGCTGCGGCGCCGGCTCGAGGGCCGCGGCACCGAGGACGCCGCGGCGGTGGAGCGTCGCTTCGCGAACGCGTGGCACGAGATCGAGCACTACGGGTTCTTCGACTACCTCGTGGTGAACGACGATCTCGCGCGCGCGAAGGCGGCGGTGCTCGGCATCGCGCTCGCGGAGCGTCATCGCCGCTGGCGTCTCGCGCCGACGGCCGAGCTGCTGCTCAAGGCGCGCTGATCGCTAGAGCCCGCGGAAGCGGCGCACGCGCAGATCGACGAGGTCCCGCGCGACGCCGACGATGCGGTGCCACTGCGTGCTCTTGCTGTGCCCTGCGCGGCGCGGACGGCACGCGATGACGACGGTGTCGATGCGCAGGCCCGCGGAGAGCGCGCGGATCGGGAACTCGAAGTTCAGGAAGAACGTGTCGGGGCGCAGCTGCTCGGGGTCGAAGAGCCGACGCCGGAACAGATAGGGGCCGTCGCTCTTGAGCCACACGCCGTGCACGGCGGCGATCAGCGCGCGCACCCCGAACGAGAACACCTTGCGATCGAGCCCGTCGTCGCGGTGGTCGTAGACCGAGAGCACGACGTCCGCGTCGCTGCGCGCCTGCGCCTCGCGCAGCGTTTCGACCGCGTCGGGCGCGATCTGGCCGTCGGCGGGAAGGAACGTGACGAATTCGCCGCGCGCCGCGGCGACGCCGGTCTTCAGCGCGGCGCCGATGCCGTGGTTCGTGTCGTGACGGAGGACCGCGTGCGGCATCCCGACCAACGCCCGGCGCGCTGCGTCCGCGGTCCGATCGCGCGAGCCGTCGTCGACGAACACGATCTCCGCGCCCGGCTCGTGCTGCTCGAGCCACGCGCGCAGCTCGCCGAGCACGGGCCCGATGTTCTCCTCTTCGTCGAACGCGAAGACGATGATGCTGAGCGGGACTTCTTCGTTCATTCGGGGCGCTCTCGGAGAACGCGCGCGGGGTTGCCCGCGACGACGGAGTAGGGCGCGACGTCGCGCGTGACCACCGCGCCCGCGCCGACCTGCACACCGCGGCCGATGCGCACGCCGGGCAGGACGATCGCGCCGACGCCGACGTCGACGTCGTCCTCGATGACGACCGGCGCGAAGTCGATCGGCGCGTGGAGGATCGGGATCGCGCGACCGGCCTCGCGATGCGACGACGTGATCACATGCACGCCCGGCCCGATGCCGACGTTCGCGCCGATGGTGAGCCCGCCCGCGGCGTGGAGGAACACGCCCTGTCCGATCCACGTGCCGTCGCCGATGCGCAGCTCGTTCTTGTAGTAGCCCTTCAGCATCGCGAGGTGCCCGACGTAGACGTCGCGACCGAGGTGCACGCGCTCGGGATGGAAGATCAGGCAGCCCTCTTCGAGCACGCAGCCCTCGCCGCACGAGGCGAGATCCTCGATGCGGAAGCGACCGGTGCCGTGGCTGCGAGGGGGCATGCTCAGGTGCTGGGCGGCGTCGTCGCGCCGGGCGCGGGCTCGTCGCTCGGCGGGATGCGCAGGAGGCCCCCGAGCGCGCCGATCAGATAGTAGAGCGACGCGAGCATGAGCGACGCGGCGGTCGCGTCCTCGAACGACACGCCGACGTGCGAGTAGAGCTCCTGGAACGCCGCTTCGCGCGCGCCGGCGCCGCCCGCGGTGATCGGCAGGTACGAGGTCGACATCGCGAGCGGCACGATCGCGAACGACGTCACGAGCGGCAGCTCGGGGTGGAGCGCGGCGACGAACACGTGGCCGGTGAGCGCGACGAGCGACTGCGTGATCAGCGAGAGCCCCAGCGCGAACACGAAGGGCGCGGGCCGCGAGATCTCGGGCAGCCCCGCGAGGATGCGCGCGATCGGGCCGGGCGCGCGCCCCGCGAATTGTCGGCCGAGCGCGATCGCGATCACCGCGCCTGCGCCCGCGGCGATGCCGATCGCGCTCCACATCAGCACTCCGTCCACGCCCTGGATGGGATGGAGGATCGACGACGTGCCGACGATGAGGAGCAGGCCGACGAGGCCGAGCACGCGCTCGACGAACACCACCGCGACGCCGCTGGTCGCGCCCGCGGGACCGAACGCCGCGCGCGACGCGATGCCGCGCACCACGTCGCCCCCGACGCCTCCGGGGAGCCACACGTTGTAGAAGAAGCCGATCAGATAGAGCCGGTAGAGCAGCTTGAACGGCGGCAGCTTCGGCGCGCCGTAGGCCGAGAGCAGCGCGCGCCAGCGCAGCGTGCCCACGCCCATGTTGATCATCGTGACCGCGATCGCGAGCACGAAGGTGAGCCACGAGACGCGCAGGAACGCTGCGCCGAGCGCGTCGAGGCTCACGCGCGAGAGCACCCATGCGAACGCGAGCACCGTCACGACGACCCGCACGATCCGCCACGTCCACTGGCGCACCGTGCTCTTCGGCGGCGGGGTCTCGCTCATCGCGCGGGCCTTGTAGCACGGCTCATCGGAGGCGCGCTCCGAGCGCCTCGAGCTCGCGCTCGCGATCGGGATGGAGCGCGCGATACCGCGCGACCGCGGCGCGCGCCGGCTCGAGCAGGCCGTCCTCGAGCTGGATCCACGCGAGCTGCACGAGCGCGCGATCGTCGCCGCGCGCAGCCTGGGCCTCGAGGAGCTGCATCGCGCGGCCGGGCTCACCGAGCGCGACGAGGATCGTCGCGAGGGCGCGCACCACGTCCTCTTCGGTCGCGAAGATCGCGGTCGGATCGTCGACGAGCGGCGGAGGCGCTCGTCGCGGCGCGCCGGTGACGCCCTCGGCGATCGCGGTCTCCTCGGGCGCGAGCGGCGCCGACGCGCGTCGCAGCGCGGCGATCGCGAGCGGCGCGCGATCGCGCACCAGCCACCGGCTCGCGCGTGCGATCTCGAGGTCGCGCACCACGCCGTGCCCGAGGCCGCCGTACCACGCGGGCACGTCGCGCATCGCGCGCGCCGGTGCGCCCGCCGTGCGCTCCGCGAACGCGCGCCGGAGGTCGGCTGCGTCGGTCGCGAGCACGAGGTACGCGCCCACCACGCTCCCGCGGCCCGACACCGGCTCGTCGTGCTCCGACACGATCGCGACGTGACCGCGCGCGCGGTCGATCGCGCCACGCACCCAGGCCGCGTGACCGCTGCCCGCGCCGCGCGAGGGCGTCCCGTCGAAGCGGGGATGACCGGCGAACGATCGCCAATGCCACGACGACGTCGCGAGCCCTTCGATCATCACCGCGAGGTCGGGCCGGGCGCCCTCCACGTCGCGCGCCTGCATCCACGCGGCCGCGACGAAGTCGCTGCGCACCACGACGAGCGCCCGCGGCGGAGGCGCGTCGACGAGCGAGAACGCGAGCGTCTCGAGCTGCGTCTGCTCGGCGCGCAGCGCGCTCGCGACGTCGCTCGTCGCCAGCGGTGCGATCACCAGCGCGAGCGCGCCGAGCGAGATCACCGGACGAGGTGCGCGCGACGTCGCGAGCGCCGCCCCGCCGAGCGCGAGCATCAGCGTCATGGCGGGCGCGGCGTACGCGACGTTGTCGGGGTTCGCGCGCTCGTGGGGCTGCAGGCACGCCGCGACGACCGCGGCACACGCCGCGGCGCCGATCACGATGACGCTCTTCGAGCGCGCACGCGCGAGCAGCGCGATCGCGATCCCGATCCCCCCGCCGATCACCACGTATGCGATGGGCTCGACGATCACCGCGGCCCACGACCCGCTTCGCGCACCGAGGTTCGCGCCGTATGCGCGCCCCGAGAGGTACGCGACGATCCCGTCGAGCGTCGTCGGATCGCCCCACGTGCGCGCGCCCGCCATCGCGCGCACCGGCAGGTACGCGATCATGCCGAGCCCGATCACGCACGCGACCGCGGCCCATCCGATCCCGCGCCACGCATCGCGCCGCCATGCGATCAGCGTCACCGCACCGATCGCGATCAGCGCGAGCGCGTGCGGCGGATGCACCGCGACCGCGAGGCCCGCGATCAGCGCCGCCACGCGCAGCGCGCGACGATCCCCGCACGCCCACGCGATCAGCCTCCGCGCGCCCGCGAGCGTGAGCGCGAGCGCGAGGGTGTAGACCTCGGGCCGCGCGAGCTGGGGCGCGACCGCCGGCGCGATCAACACCGCGAGCGCCGTGAGCGCGGGCAGGACGCGACCCTCGCGCCCGTCTCGCGCCATCGCATCCGCGACGATCCCCGCTGCCTCGTGCGCGGCCCAGAGGCCCATCGCCGCGCTCAGCAGCGCGACGCGCCACGCGAGCGGTCCGAGCGGCACCAGCGTCGCCGCGTATCCGAGGAGCGCGTGCAGCGGCTGTCCCGGCGGATGCCCCGCGCCGAGCTGCGCTGCCGCCGCGACCAGCTCGCCCGCATCGAACACGTGCGGGCTCGCCGCCGCGCCCCACGTCAGCGCGATCGCGGCGACGACGAGCAGCGCTGCTTCGAGCCCGCGGGTCGCGCTCAAAACGTGATGCGCGTGCGCGTGGTCTGGCCCGGATGCACGTCGACCTGCAGCGTGCGGCTCTGGCCCGAGTCCGGATTCGTGCACACGACCGTGTGGCGTCCCGCGGGGACGCTGCGATTCACGATCGGCGTCTGACCCAGCGCGCGCCCGTCGAGCGTCACGTTGCACCACGGACGCGCGTCGATGGTCACGTGGCCGGGCCCGGCCGCCGCGGCCTCTCCGCTGCTGCCACCACCACCACCGCCGCCACCACCCGACGCGCGACGCTCGCGCTCGAGATCGATCCGCAGCTCGCTCTGCTCACCACCGGCGAGCGCGACCTCGCGCTCGTGGGTGCGGAACCCGTCGCGCGCGACGCGCAGTCGATAACGACGCGCCGGCACCCGCAGCACGTACGGGCTGCCGCTCGAGTGCCACTCGGTGTCGAGCTGCACCCGCGCCTCGGGCGGATCGGTCGTGATCGTCACGAGGTGCTCGGTCGGCGAGAGCGGCGTGCGCTCGAGCGAGAGCCGCACCTCCTGCACTCCGCCCGCGGCGACCATCAGCGGCACCGTCTGGGTCACCCATCCGTCGAGCGACACGACGATCGTGTGCTGCACGCCGGGCTCGATGCCCGACACCGTCGCGGGCGAGACGAGATCGGTCTCCGTCCCGTCGAGCAGGATGCGCGCGCCCGGCGGCGTCGTCTCGACGCGTGCCACGCCCATCGCGCTCGCGCTGGGACGCTCCAGGGTCGCCGCGATCTCTGCGCGCGTCGTGCCGTCGGTGAGCTCGACCTCCTGACGGAACGGCGCGAACCCGTCCGCGGTGATCGTCACCGTGTAGCGCCCGAGCGGCAGGTGCTCGATCGTCGCGGGCGTGCGCTCCTCGCGCCGCGATCCGTCGATCAGGATCGCCGCGCCCGGCGGCGTGCTCGAGAGCGCGAGCACGCCCGGACCGGTCGGTGCCGACGGTGCGGTCTGCGTCATCGCGAACCACACCGCGCCCACCGCCGCGAGCAGGCCCATCACCGCCATCACGATCCACGGCGCGCGGCTCGGCTGCTTGGTGCGAACGACCGAGCCCGTGCCCTCGTGCGAGTGGCGCGCCTCTTCTTCGGCTGCCGTCTGCGCCGCGATCACCTCGGCGAGCTGACGGCCCTCCTGCAGCATCTGTCGCTGCTGCTGCAGCTTCTCCCCGAAGAGCTGCTGCATCCACGCGGCGAGCGAGAGCGGCGAGACCTTGAGCTGGTTCTCGCGGATGTAGTCCTCGAGCTCCGCCTGCATGTCGCGCGCGCTCTGGTAGCGGCGCCCCGGGTCCTTCGCGAGCGAGCGGAGGATGATCTGCTCGAGCTTCGGGTGAAGGTTCGGATTGAGCGCGCGAGGGCGCGGGTACTCGCCCTCCACGATCATCTTCAGCGTGTCCATCTCGCTCGCACCGCGGAACAACCGCTTCCCGGTGCAGAGCTCGAACAGCATGATCCCGAGCGAGAAGATGTCGCTGCGCCCGTCGAGCGGGAGGCCCTGCGCTTGCTCCGGGCTCATGTAGGGCACCTTGCCCTTGAGCTGCCCCGAGCCCGTGTCCTCCATGTGGCTCCGGCCCGCCTTCGCGATGCCGAAGTCGACGAGCTTCACGTCGCCGGTGAACGTGACGAGGATGTTCTGCGGCGAGACGTCGCGATGGACGATGTTCATCGGCTCGCCGTCGAGGTCGCGCTTCTCGTGCGCGTAGGCGAGACCGGCGCAGCAACCGAGCACGATCGCGAGCGCGTGCTCGAGCGGGAAGGCCGTGACCGCGACCTTCTTCATCTGGCGCACGATCGAGCGCAGGTCCTCGCCGTGGATGTGCTCCATGGCGATGTAGAACTGCCCGTCGACCTCGCCGACGTCGTAGATGTGCGCGACGTTCGGGTGGTTGAGGGTCGCCGCGATGCGCGCCTCGGTCAGCAGGAGCTCGATGAACGAGCGATCCTGCGCGAGGTTCGGCAGCACGCGCTTGACGACGATCAGCTTCTCGAAGCCGGCGACGCTGCGCTGCAGAGCGAGGAAGAGCTCCGCCATGCCGCCGGTCGCGAGCTTGCGCATCAGCGTGTATTTGCCGAAGCGCCGCGGCATCCCGTCGATGTCGCTGGCGCTCCCGCCGCCTCTTGCGTCACCGCCTCCTGCCGCGGGCGGGACGGGAGGCGGGTTCGGGACGGACGCGCGCGCAGTGCTCACGACGAACCTCGGGGACGGCCCGCAGTATGGCACGTCGAATCGAGCACGTGTCAATCGTGCGAGCGTCCGCGCGAGGAAGATCTGTGAGGTCCCCCGCGCCCCGAAATCGGGCCGAAACCTCGGTCGCGCGCGTGTCCGGATCGGACAGCGCGGAGCGCGCTCAGTGACCCATCGCGGGGCCGGTCGGATGCGGCACCTGGATCAGCACGACATCCACGTTCTTCAGCTTCGCCTCGGTGCGGTAGTCGTGGATCGCGTCGATCACGTCGGGGTGGATGAAGCGGGAGCGCGTCCCGTCGATCTCCACCACCGAGCCCTTCGGGATCTCCTGCAGCGCCTTGATGACCGCGGCCTTGTTCAGGAACGTCACGTTCTCCGAGAGCTCGATCCGCACGTAGGGCAGGCCCGCGTCCGTGTGCTTCTCCTTCGAGATGTAGAACGGCATCTCGAAGTTGCGCTTGAGGATGAAGAAGATCGCGACCGCCATGCCGATCGCGACGCCCTTCAGCAGATCGGTCAGCAGGATCCCGAGGAACGTCGCGAGGAAGGGCAGGAACTCGCTCCACCCGCGCCGGAACATCTGCCGGAACAGGCTGATCGGCGAGAGCTTGTAGCCGACGTGCAGGAGCACCGCGGCGAGCGCCGCGAGCGGGATCAGGTTCAGCACCAGCGGGATCACCAGCACCGCGAGCAGGAGCAGCACGCCGTGCGAGAACGCGCTCGCCTTGGTGCGCGCGCCCGACTGCACGTTCGCCGAGCCGCGCACGATCACCGCGGTCATCGGCAGGCCGCCGATCATGCCCGCCGCGATGTTGCCGAGGCCCTGCGCGACCAGCTCGCGGTTCGTCGGCGTGGTGCGCTTGTAGGGATCGATCTTGTCGACCGCCTCGATGCTCAGCAGCGTCTCGATGCTCGCGACCACCGCGAGCGTCGCGGCCGTGGTCCAGACCGCGAAGTCGCCGATGCGCGAGAAGTCGGGGAAGCGCAGCGACTCGAGGAGCGCGCCGGGGCCTCCGGTCGGCAGCTGCACCGAGTGCTCCGGCGAGATGACGAGGTCCGGCGCGACGGCCGCGAACACGAAGTTCGCGAGCGCGCCGAGGGTCACCACGAGCAGCGGCGCGGGCAGCCACTTCGGCTTCTTGTCGACGGGGATGCGATCCCACCCGAAGAGGATCACCAGCCCGATCGCCGCGACGATCAGCGCGCCGAACCGCAGGTTCGTGAGCGCGTAGCCGATCTCCTCGATCGTGTTGCGCGAGTCCGACCCGATGAACGACTCGTCGCCCATGTAGTCGGTGTCGAGCCCGATCGCGTGGGGGAACTGCTTGAGGATCAGCAGCGCGCCGATCGCGGCGAGCAGCCCGCGGATCACGGTCGCCGGGAAGTACCAGCCGATGATGCCGGCGCGCAGCGCGCCGAGGCCGATTTGGAACGCGCCCGCGAGCACCACCGCGAGCAGGAACGTCTCGTAGCTCCCGAGCGACTCGATGCCGTGCATCACGATCACGGCGAGGCCGGCTGCGGGACCGCTCACCGCGAGCGGCGAGCCGCTCACGAGTGAGACCACGATGCCGCCCACGATGCCGGTGATCATCCCGGCGAGCAGGGGTGCGCCCGAAGCGAGCGCGATACCCAGGCAGAGCGGCAGCGCGACCAGGAACACGACGACCGACGCGGGCAGGTCGTGCTTCAGCTGCGACAGCGGCGTCGGCGGCTCCACGTGCGGGCCCACCGAGGGGCGCGCGGGGGCGCGGCTGCTGCGGGCCTGTGCGGACGAGGAGCTCGAGCTCTCGGCGGAAGTGGGAGGGGCGCTCATCGGCGTCGCGAACCTACTGGACGGCCGGCCTCCCTTCCAGACGATTTGGGGAGAAATTCCCCGAACAGGTGGTCCGATGTGCGCTATCTGACGAATTCCTCGCGGATCAGGCCCGCTCGTGTGGTGCGGACCAGCTCGGCGGCCGCGTCCTCGACGTCGCCCCGCAGCGCGTGCATCGCGGCGCGCAGCGTCGCGCGATGGGCCTCGTCGACCGCCAGGCGCGGCCGCCCCGCGAGGATCTGGATCAGCCGATCCGCGACCACCTCGGGCTCGCGATAGAAGTCCGGCGTGCCGTGGCCGCGCACCCGCTCGAGCACCGAGGGCCATCGCTCCGCGCCCGGTCCCGAGACCCGCATCGCGGCGAGGATCTCCGCGTCGTGCAGCGACGCCACCGCGTCGAGGTACGCGCGCCTCGTCGCGTCGTGATCGAGCAGCAGTCCGTCGAGCAGCATCTCGGTGCCGACGTGCGCGACCGCGCGTGCCGCGCCCCATCCGATCCCGCGCTGCTCGAGCTCCGCGCCCCAGGTCGCGCAGATGCGCACGAACGCCGGCGCCGAGTGGAACGCGTCGTCGGTGCGGTGGTGCAGCGCGACGCCCGCGGCGAGCTCGCGGTGGGTCGGCGTCTCGAGGCGCGCCCGCGACATCGACGCGAAGTCGGGCAGCATCGAGCCCAGCACGAACGTCGGCGCGTCTCCGTGATCCAGCGCGACGTGCGCGTGGCCGATGAAGTTCATCGCGCGTGCTCCGTGAAGAACGCGCGGATGCGCGCTTCGCCCTCGGGCGAGAGCAGCGTCTTCGCGTCGGTGCGCCACGCCACGTCGGGCTCGTTGCCGAGCCAGGTGCGCTGCCGCCGCGTGTAGACGCGCGTCGACTTCCGCACGTGCTGCACGGTCTCGTCCCACGGCACGCCGTGCACCAGGTGATCGCGCAGCTCGCGATATCCGACGCTGCCGAAGGGGCGCACGTCGGGCCCCCATCGCGCGAGCAGCGCGCGCGCCTCGTCGAGCCATCCTGCGGCGATCATCGTGTCGATCCTCGCGTCGATCCGGGCATAGAGCTCGTCGCGCGGGAGGTCGAGGGCGACGTGGAGATACGGATAGCGCGGCGCGCCGAGCGCGTGCTCCGCGCGCAGCTCGCCGAGCGGGCGTCCCGTCTGCTCGAAGACCTCGAGCGCGCGCACGATGCGCAGCTCGTCGTTCTCGTGGATCGCGGACGCGGCGCGGGGATCGATCTCCCTCAAGCGCGCGTGCAGCGCGGCGGTGCCGAGGGTGCGCGCTTCTTCTTCCAGGCGCGCGCGGATCACGGCATCGGGCGCGGGCAGATCGACGAGCCCGCGCAAGAGCGCGCGCTGCCAGAGCCCGGTGCCGCCCACGACGATCGCGATCTTTCCGCGTGCATCGAGCTCCGCGATCGCCGCGTCGGCGAGCGACGCGTAGCGCGCGGCGTCGATCTCCTCGTCGGGATCGATCACGTCGACGAGGTGGTGCGCGATGCCGCCGAGCTCCGCGGGCGTCGCCTTCGCCGAGCCGATGTCGAAGCCGCGAGAGACCTGCACGCTGTCGCAGCCGATCAGCTCGCCGCCGAGCCGACGCGCGAGCTCGATCGCCGCGCCGGTCTTGCCCGACGCCGTCGTGCCCGCGACCACGAGCACCGCGGGGCTAACGTCCGACACGACGCGCGAGCTCGAGGAACGAGATCTCGTAGGCCACCGGTCGACCGTGCGGGCAGTGCCGCGCGAAGTCGCCCACACGATCGAGCGCGCGCAGCAGCTCCTCGCACTCCCGCGGCGAGAGCGTGTCGCCGGCGCGGATCGCACCGTGGCAGGCCATCGTCGCGATCGCGGTGTCGATCGCATCGCCGAACGCGCGCTCGCCGCTCATCGCGAGCTGTGCGAGCACGTCGCGCACGAGGCGCTCGGGCGCGGCGCGCTTCACCAGCGCGGGCACCGCGTGCACCGCGAGCGTGGTGTCGCCGATGCGCGCGACCTCGAGCCCCAGCGCCAGCAACGTCTCGGCGCGCTCCTCGACCAGCGTCGCCTCCGAGGGCGCGACCTCGACGCGCTCGGGGATCAGCAGGCGCTGCATCGCGATCTCGCGCGACTCGTGCTGCGCGCGCAGCCGATCGAAGCGCACCCGCTCGTCGGCCGCGTGCTGATCGAGCACGTAGAGCCCGTCGTGCGCCTCGCACACGACGTAGGTGCGCGCGACCTGACCCACGACCCGCAGCGCGCCGAAGAACCCCGGCTTCGGCAGCAGCGAGGGACCTTCGGAGGCGCGCGACGTGAGCGCGCCGAGCGCGGAGTAGGGCAGCGGCGTGCTCGGTGGCGGCGGCGGTGCCGGCGCTTCGGGCGCCGCGAGGCCCCAGGGATCGCTCTCCGCCGCGCTCTCCTCCTTCGGCCCCACCCCGAGGCGCTGCGCCCAGAAGTCCGCGCCGCGCGACGAGGGCCCGCGGAAGGGCGACGTCCCGAGCCCCTGCGCGAGCACCCGCGTGATCGCATCGAGCACCGCGCGCGCATCGTCGAAGCGCACCTCGGCCTTCTGCGGGTGCACGTTCACGTCGACCCGCTCGGGCGCGATCCGCACGTACACCACGCCCACCGGATAGCGCCCCGCGGGCAGCACGCTCCCGTAGGCGAACGCCACCGCGCGAGCGAGCGCGCGATCGCGCACCGGCCGGCCGTTCACGTAGAGGTGCAGCTGCGCCGCGCCGTTCCGCGCGCGCTCCGGTGCCGAGAGGAACGCCTCGATCTCGATCGCGTCGCGCACGCCCTCGATGCGCGCCAGCGACTCCTCGGGGAAGAGCAGCGACGCGCGCTTGCCGAGCTCGCTCGTCGGCAAGAGCTCGAGCGCCACCCGCCCATCGCGCACCAGCGTCAATCGCAGCGACGCATCGGCGAGCGCCGCGCGCACCAGCGCCTCGCGCACGTGCGCGCTCTCGGTGCCCACTGCCTTCAAGAACTTCCTTCGCGCGGGCACGTTGAAGAAGAGATCGCGCACCGTGACCGTGGTGCCCGGCGCGCATCCGATCTCGCGCACCTCGGGCTCGGTGCCGCCCTCGATCCGCACCTCGGTGCCCGCCACCGCGTCGCGGGTGCGCGACGTCAGCGAGAAGCGCGACACCGACGCGATCGACGGCAGCGCCTCGCCGCGGAACCCCAGCGTCGCGATGCGCTCGAGGTCCTCGCGCGCCGCGATCTTGCTCGTCGCGTGACGGCGCACCGCGAGCCGCGCGTCGTCCTCGCGCATCCCGTGCCCGTCGTCGCTCACGCGCACCAGCGCGATGCCGCCGCCCTCGATCTCGACCTTGATCGTGCGCGCGCCCGCGTCGATCGCGTTCTCGACCAGCTCCTTCACCACGCTCGCCGGACGCTCGACCACCTCACCGGCCGCGATCTGATCGGCGAGGTCGTCGGGCAGGATGCGCACCGGTCGCATGGCGGGCGACTCTACCAGCCCCGTGGATCCGCGCCCAAAGAGCTGGAAATCACACGCGCTTTCACACGATCGCCCCGCGCGCGTCGATTGACCCGCCGCGCGGAACGGGTGTAGCGTCGCCTCGCTCACCCGAGGGATCCGCTCGTGGCCGTGATGAAGATCTGCCCCGCCTGCAAGACCGAGTTCCAGGGGGGCGAGGTCTTCTGCCCGAACGACGGCGCGAGGCTCCAGACCCCGTCGCAGCTCGCCGCGCCGCCGCTCGACGCGAACGACGTGCTGGTCGGACAGATCCTCGACGACCGCTACCGCATCCTCCGCCGCATCGGCGAGGGCGGTATGGGCATCGTCTACGAGGCCGAGCACGTCGTCATCGAGAAGCGCGTGGCGCTCAAGGTGCTGCGCGACGACTTCAGCTCGCGCTCCGAGGTGGTGCAGCGCTTCCGCCAGGAGGCCAAGAGCGCCTCGAAGATCGGCAACGCGCACATCGTCGACATCTCGGACTTCGGCGAGACGCCCGCGGGCGCGATCTACTTCGTGATGGAGCTGCTCGAGGGCGAAGACCTCGCGAACGTGCTCCAGCGTGACTCGACCATCCCGCTGCATCGCGCGGTCGACATCCTCTCGCAGTGCTGCGTCGCGCTCGGCGCCGCGCACGCGAAGGGCATCGTCCACCGCGACATGAAGCCCGAGAACATCTTCCTGGTCACCCGCGACGGCCGCCCCGACTTCGTGAAGATCGTCGACTTCGGCATCGCGAAGATGAGCGACATCGAGACCCAGGGCGCGCCGGGTCGGAAGCTCACGAAGACCGGCATGATCTTCGGCACGCCCGAGTACATGTCGCCCGAGCAGGCCGCGGGGAAAGAGCTCGATCACCGCGTCGACGTCTATGCGCTCGGCGTGATCTTCTTCGAGATGCTGACGGGACGCGTGCCCTTCGTGGGCGACACGTTCATGGGCATCCTGACGCAGCACATGTTCGAGGAGCCGCCGCGCCTGACCGCGGTGAACCCGAACGTGAGCGTCGACGCGTCGGTCGAGGGCTTCATCGATCGCGCGCTCGCGAAGGATCCCGGGCATCGCTTCCAGGGCTGCGAGGAGATGCGCGACGCGCTCTCTCGCGCGCTGGGCGGCGAGGACGTGCGAGGCGGCACGTTCGTCGGCTACGGCGAGCCGGTGAAGTACAAGCCGAAGGGCGCGCGCGCGGTGTCGCCCCAGGCGGTCACGCAGGAGTTCGTCGCGCCGGGCGGCGGTGCAAAGCGCAGCGGTCTCGGGCTCGCGATCGGGATCGGCGCAGGCATCGGGATCGCGGCGGTCGCGGGCGTCGGGCTGTGGCTGGTGGGCGGAGGGGGCGCGGAGGCGGTCACGCCGCCGGTCGCCGAGCCGCCCCACGAGGAGCCCGTGGTCGCGCCGAGCGCGGTCGACTCGGGCAGCGCCGAGGTCGCGACCGACGCGGGGAGCACCGAGGTCGCGGTCGCGCCGAGCGAGCCCGACGCCGGCCCCGCGACGATCGCGGTGCGGGTGGTGACGCGGCCCGAGGGCGCGCGGGTGTGGGTCGTGGGTCGCGGCGACGTCTGTCAGGAGACGCCGTGCTCGTTCGAGACGGCGCCCGGCGAGACGATCACGGTGCGCGCGCGGCAGGGACGCACCGAGGGCGAGATCGAGATCACGCCCGAGGCCGCGACGGAGATCACGATCCCGCTGCGCGCGCCGCGCGGCGGTGGTGGTGGGCGGACGAAGCAGGACGACAGCGGCGGTGGTGGTGGCGGGCATGGGGATCTGAAGATCCCCGACGTGTTCCGCCGGCCGCGCTGAGCGGCGCCTCTCGGATCGTCGACGTGCACGTGCACGTGCAGGTGCAGGTGCACGGTCTCGTGCATGCGGCGCTTCGTCGTGCGCACGGCTGCGATCACGACGGAGCTCGACCTCGATCGAGTCGCGCGACGATCGCGAGCCCATCGGTGCTCGAGGTCGACCTGGTCGGTGCACTGGACCGAGCTGGTCGGTGCTGGACCGAGCTGGTCGGTGCACTGGATCGATCCGGTCGGTGCCCTGGATCGATGTGGTCGTGCACCGGACCGACCTGGTCGGTGCACGGGATCGATCTGGTCGGTGCACTGGGCCGGACCCCTCGCGCGACCACCGACGACGTCACCGTCGTTGGGATCGGATCCCATCGGTGCACCACCGAGCATCCCCAGCCTGGTGGGATCGAATCCCATCGGTGCACCACCGAGCATCCCTAGCCTGGTGGGATCGGATCCCATCGGATCACCACCGAGGACCCCATCGGATCACCACCGAGGACCCCACCGGATCACCACCGCGAATCCCAAGAACGGTGACGTCCCGCGAGATGGGCGGAATTGGCTTGGAAAGTGACGATTTCGGCGAGCTCGTCGACGACGAAATGGTCGAAGATCGATCGAGATCGGGTGATCGTGAGCGCGTTCTGCGTCGAGATCGCGATCGATCACGTGGGATTCGAGCTGCGAGCGGGAGGATTTCAACCACAGAGAGCCGCCGAGGGCCGCAGAGAAGAGCAGAATTCTCCGATCTCTGCGGCTCTCCGTGGCCCTCTGCGGTGAATTCCGATCGAGCCCGTGGTGATCTCGAGCGCGCTCGTTGTCTTGCGATGGCGAATCGCGAGAACGATCACGTCGTACGCCGTCGCGATCGCTGCCGCGCTCGCGCCGTCGATCGCGCATCACGTCCGTACGCCGTCGCGATCGCTGTCGCGCTCGCGCCGTCGCTCGCGCATCACGTCCATCCGCCGTCGCGATCGCTGCCGCGCTCGTGCCGTCGATCGCGCCTATCGACGTCACGTCCGCGTCGTGCTCATCGCGCTTCGATTCCCGCGCGAAGCGCGCACACGCGCGCAGCGCGGTGCTACGCGCGAGCGTCCGGGCCGCGGCGAAGCGCGGACCGGTCGCGAGCCATCTCACCCCCACCCAGCGAGGCGGCAGAACCGCGGTACCGGGCGCGAGGGGGTGGGTCCGGCGGCCGACGCGACGGGGGCTCGCAGAGGCCGACCACAGACTGAACGAAGCATCGCGGCAGAGCGCAACGCGCGCGCCGCGATGCGACCACCGCTTCCCGACGCTCGCGGCCTCTCGTACGGCAGCCCGCGAGCACACCGGCCGCCGGACCCACCCCTCGCGCCTCTCACCGAAGCGCCAGCCAGGCTCCGATCAGCACGTACACAGGCGTCAACACCGCGATCGCTTGCAGCGCATAGCCGAAGAAGAGCGGCATCCGATAGCCCGACTCCTCGGCGATCGCCTTCACCATGAAGTTCGGGCCGTTCCCGATGTACGTGTTGGCGCCCATGAACACCGCGCCCAGCGAGATCGCGGTGAGGAACGTCGCGGGCACGCCCACGACGTCGGCGGGGAGCTGCAGCGCCTGCGCCGCGCTGAGGAACGTCAGGTACGTCGGCGCGTTGTCGAGCACCGACGAGAGCGCGCCCGTCACGAGGAAGAACTGCCACGGCTGCGCGAGGCCGAGCTCGTCGCCGCGCGCCTCGAGCAGCGCGAGCGCGGGCACCATCGTCACGAAGATCCCCGCGAACAGGATCGCGACCTCGACGATCGGCGCCCACGTGAAGCCGTTCGCGTCGCGGGCCTCGCGCGGCGCGGCGCGCAGGCTCAGCAGCGCCATCCCGACCATCACGAGCTCGCGCCACGGCGAGGGCAGGAACACCGCGGCGATCACGCCCGCGAGGTAGACGACGTTGATCGCGCCCCGCACCCGCACCGGCACCGCCTCGGCGCGATCGCGCGCGAGCGTCTCGCGCGTCTCGAGCGCGTGGGCGCGGCGATCGACGACCCAGAAGAGCGCGACGAGATAGCCGACCGCGAGCAGCCAGTACGGCGCGAGCCCGAGCGTCCAGGTGAAGGGCACGCCGCGCAGGTAGCCGAGGAAGAGCGGGGGATCGCCGAGCGGCGTGAGCAGACCGCCGCAGTTCGACACGATCAGGATGAAGAAGAACGGGATGTGCGCGTTGTTCTTCCGCTGCTTGTTGGTGCGGAGCAGCGTGCGGATGAGCAGCATGCTCGCGCCGGTCGTGCCGACGAAGTTCGCGAGCACCGCGCCGAGCGCGAGCAGGCTCGCGTTGCGACCCGGCGTGCCCTCGAGGTCGCCGCTCACGTGGATGCCGCCCGCGATCACGTAGAGCGAGCCGAGCAGCACGAGGAACGAGACGTACTCGAGCATGCTGTGCGCGAGCGCGCTCGAGTCGACGAAGAGGAGCCAGAGGGCGATCGGCAGCGACACCGCCGCCGTGTAGAGCGCGCGGTTGCGGTTCGACTCCCACCAGTGCGAGAGCGCGAGCGGCATCACCGCGATCCCGCCGAGCATCAGCGCGAACGGGATCACGGACCAGAGCGGGGTCGAGGCGCCGAGACCGTGCATCGGAGTGGCTCTCAGAGCGTGCAGACGCCGAGCGAGCACGTCCCCGCCACGCACGGCGGGCCGTCGCCGCAGCGGCAGGTGCCGGCGACGCACGAGTCGGCGCTCGCCGGGTCGCACGGGGTGTTGCACGCGCCGCAGTGCTCGATCGACGACGAGGTGTCGGTCTCGCAGCCCGCGGCCGTCGTGCAGTCTCCGAAGCCGCTGGTGCAGCTGCACGCGCGCGCGCTGCAGGTCGCGTTCGGACCGCAGTCGTTGTTGCACGCGCCGCAGTGCGCGGCGGTGGTGCGGAGATCGGTCTCGCAGCCCGGCGCCGCGGTGCAGTCGCCGAAGTTGCCGCCACACGTGCACGCGGTGCCGACGCAGTTGGAGCCCGGTCCGCACGCGTTGCCGCACGCGCCGCAGTGCGCGTCGGTCGAGCGCAGATCGGTCTCGCATCCCGCGGCCGCGGTGCAGTCGCCGAAGTTGACGGCGCAGCCGCACGCGCTGCCGGAGCACGTCGCGTTCGGTCCGCAGTCGTTGTTGCACGCGCCGCAGTGCGCAGTGGTGGTGCGGAGATCGCTCTCGCATCCCGCGGCGCCGGTGCAGTTGCCGAAGCTCGGCGCGCACATGCACCCGCTGCCGACGCAGCTCGCGTTGGGACCGCAGTTGTTGCCGCACGCGCCGCAGTGCGCGGCGGTGGTGCGGAGATCGGTCTCGCATCCCGCGGTCGCGGTGCAGTCGCCGAAGCTCGGGGCGCACATGCAACCGCCGCCCGCGCACGTCGCGTTGGGGCCGCAGTCGTTGCCGCAGCGCCCGCAGTGCGCGGCGGTGGTGCGGAGATCGGTCTCGCATCCCGCGCCGCCGCTGCAGTCGCCGAAGTTGGCGAGGCACACGCAGCTCCGGCCCGTGCAGGTCTGGTTCGCGCTGCACGCGACGCCGCACGCGCCGCAGTTCGACACCGAGGTGCGCAGATCGGTCTCGCACCCGAGCGTGGCCGCGCTGCAGTCGCCGAAGTTGGTGTCGCACGAGCACCCGCCGCCGGTGCAGGTCGCGTTCGCGCCGCAGCGGATGTTGCACCCGCCGCAGTGCTCCTCGTCGCTGCGGGTGTCGATCTCGCAGCCGTTGCCGTCGACGCCGTCGCAGTTCGCGCGGCCCGCGGTGCAGCTGCCGGTCTGGCAGGCGCTGTCGACGCACACCGCGTTGGCGCCGGCGCGGGTGCAGACGTTGCGGCAGACGCCGCAGTGGTTGGAGTCGGTGCGGGTGTCGGTCTCGCAGCCGGTCGCGGGGTTGGTGTCGCAGTCGGCGAAGCCGGGGTCGCAGGTGCAGCGACCGGCGACGCACGTCGAGCTCACGCCGCAGACGTTGCCGCAGACGCCGCAGTTGTTCTCGTCGGTCTGGGTGTCGACGCAGCCCGCGCCGCAGCACGTCGCGCCCGCGTCGCACGGGCTGCCCAGCGTGCCGCAGGAGCACGATCCATCGACGCAGCGATCCGACGCGTCGTCGCACGCGAGGCCGCAGAAGCCGCAGTTCGCGACGTCGGTCTGGAGATCGCGGCAGCCCGCGCCGCTGCAGCACGTGGTGCCGCTGGTGCACGCGCCGAGCGCGCCGCCCTGCGAGCTGCAGTCGCACACGCCGCCGATGCACACGTCGGCGACGACGTTGCCGCCCGCGACGTTGCAGGCGACGCGGCAGCCGCCGCAGTGGAAGACGCTGGTGAGGAAGTCGGTGACGCACGCGCCCGTGCCGGCGCACGCAGCGCCGAGGCGCGCGTCGCCGAGCACGCAGCCGCTCGGGCCGTAGGGCAGGCCCGCGACCGGCGTGCCGAGGACCTCGTTGGTCGTGCCGTCGCAGTCGTCGTCGAGCGTGTTGCACGCCTCGGGCTGACCGGGGGCCTGCGCCGGGTCCTCGGGGCCGCAGTCGGCGGGCGGGACGTACTGATCGGCGTCGGTGTCGGCGCCCGCGCAGTCGACGTCGGCGATGCAGCTCTGCGCGATGCCGTCGCCGCAGCGCTCGGGCGCGCCGGGGTAGACGCTCGCGCTGGTGTCGTCGCAGTCGGCGCCGCCCGCGGCGAGCGACGCGAAGCCGTCGCGATCGGCGTCGCCCGCGGGGCACGCGGAGTCGACGCCGTTCTGGTCCTCGTCGAGGCCGTTGCCGCAGAAGTCGATCGCGCCGGGGTGGATGCCGGCGTCGCAGTCGTCGCAGTCGCAGTCGTTGCGCGCGCAGCCGGCGCCGGGGGCGACGTCGGTGCACGCCGGCGTGCCGTCGCGATCGAGATCGTCGTCGGTGCAGTCGGGCGCGTCGTCGACGAAGCCGTTGCAGTCCTCGTCGCGCGCGACGGCGTCGGGATCGTCGCGCGGCGTGCACACCTCGGTCGCGCCGGGGAAGACCTCGGGATCGGTGTCGTCGCAGTCGGGCGAGCCGCCGGTCTCGCGATCGGCCTCGAAGCCGTCGCCGTCCTGATCGCAGATGCCGTCGCGGCCGTCGCAGTCCTGATCGACTCCGTCGCGACAGAGCTCGGTCGCGCCGGGGTTGATCTCGGGGACGCCGTCCTCGCAGTCGCAGGTGCCGGGCGCGTCGGCTGCGCTGCACGAGCGCCAGTCGTCGCCGTCGCGATCCTCGCACTCGGCGTCGCGACCGTCGCAGTCCTGGTCGACGTCGTCGCGGCAGAGCTCGGGCGCGCCGGGGTGGATCGTGGCGTCGGCGTCGTTGCAGTCGGCGCCTTCGGTGCTGTCGCACGCGAAGTCGCAGGACGTGGTGCGCCCTTCTTCGCCGGGGTCGCGGCACGCGGCGCCGGGATCGACGGGGAACGCGTCGCCGTCGGCGTCGAGGTCCTCGCCGATCGGGCCGACGAGGAGCACGGTGTCGCGCACCACGCCGCCCGCGTCGTAGCAGCGCGTCGCGACGAAGCGCTGCGTCGCGTCGCGCCCCGTCGCGACGACGTGCACCAGCACGCGCATCGGTCCGGGCAGGGGCACGGCGACGCGCACCGGCTCGCCGGTCGCGATGTCCTCGGCGGTGCGGCGCACCGGGCGCGGGCTGGTGCGCGTGGGCGGGCGCTCTCCCGAGAGATCGATGACGGTGACCTGCAGCGTCTCGACGTCGCCTTGCGAGCGGGCTTCGATCAGGACCGCGTGCTCGGGCTGGGCGCAGCCCGGGAGGGATGCGGCGGTGCAGACGAGGAACGAAGCGAAGAGCGCGCGCGCGCGACCTGGCGACACATCCGCATCGTATCAGAACGGGCTCTCGCGCACGGTGGCCGCAGCTCTCCGCCCATGACAGATTCGCGGCGGTGACGTTCGGTTACGTCGGATACGTCTGGGCGATCCTGGGCTGTGCGTCGGTCGTGCTGTTCCTCTCTGCGATCGGCGCCGGGCTCTATGTGATCGGCAAGCGCGCGGAGCGCCGCGGTCCTCGCACCGTGGTGCAGTCGCTCTCCGGACGCGACGATTCCTCCTCTACTTCTCCCTCGAACGTCACGCGGTGACCATGGAAGCGATCGAGACGCACTCGACGCGATCGAGTGCGGAGGCCGGTGATCTCGGCCTCGCGAAGACGTTGCGCGACCTGCAGTGGTCGCGCGTGGTGGACGCGGTCGCGCAGCGATGCGCGGGGCCGCTCGGCGGGCGCTTGCGCTCGCTCGCGCTCGCGCCCGATCTCGCGACGGCGCGGGTGTCGATGGACGAGACGCGCGAGGCGCTCGCGCTGCGCAACGACGGTGAGCCGCTGCCGCTGAGCGGGATCCGCGAGGTGCGGCCGAGCCTCGATCGGGTGGCGCGCGCGGGCTCGCTCGAGGGGATCGCGCTGCGCGACGTGCGGGTGACGCTCGGCGCGGCGCGCACGCTGCGGCTCTTCCTGGCGCGGCGTCGGGATCGGGCGCCGGCGCTGGTCGCGGCGTGCCCGATCGATCCGACGCTCGACTCGCTCGAGGAGGAGATCGGCGCGGCGATCGAGGCCGACGGGACGGTGAGCGATCACGCGTCGCCCGAGCTGCGGCGGCTGCGTCAGGAGGTCGCGAACCTCCGCGCGAAGATCATCGCGCGCCTCGAGCAGATGCTGATCGAGCACGGCGACGTCGTGCAGGATCGCTTCCACACGATCCGCGACGGCCGCTACGTGCTGCCGATGCGCACCGACGCGCACGACAAGATCCCCGGCATCGTGCACGGCACGAGCGGCAGCGGCGCGACGGTGTTCATCGAGCCGCGCGCGCTGATCGAGCAGCAGAACCGGCTGACGCTCGCGCTGGGCGAGATGGAGGCCGAGGAGGCGCGCATCCTCGCGCAGCTGAGCGAGCTGGTGCGGGAGCGCCTGCCCGAGCTGCGCGCCGCGGTCGACGCGCTCGATCGCGCGGATCTGCGGAGCGCGTCGGCGCGGCTCGCCGAGGACCTGAAGGCGCGGGTGCCGGACCTGGTGCCCGAGGCGCGCATCGACGTGAAGGACGCGCGGCATCCGCTCTTGATCCTCGAGGGGATCGACGTGGTGCCGAACGATCTCGCGCTCTCCGCGGGACACGCGCTGGTGCTCTCGGGGCCCAACGCGGGCGGCAAGACGGTCGCGCTCAAGCTGATGGGCGTGTTCGCGCTGATGGTGCGCGCGGGATTGCCGGTGCCGGCGCAGGAGGGCGCGGTCGTTGGGTTCTTCGATCCGGTGCTCAGCGACGTCGGCGACGAGCAGTCGATCGAGAAGAACCTCAGCACGTTCTCGGCGCACGTGCGGCGCCTCGCGACGATCCTCGACGAGGCGGGCCCGCACGCGCTGGTGCTGCTCGACGAGGTCGCGACCGGCACCGATCCCGGCGAGGGCGCGGCGCTCGCGTGCGCGGTGGTGGACTCGCTGTGCCGGCGCGGTGCGGCGCTCGCGGTGACGACGCACTACGAGCCGCTCAAGGCGATGGCGCTCAACGATCCGCGGCTGCGCAATGCGTCGGTGGGCTTCGACGTGGCGCGCATGGCGCCGACGTTCCACGTGCGCATGGACGTGCCGGGCGCGTCGAGCGCGCTCGCGGTGGCGCAGCGCTTCGGGCTCGATCGGGTGGTGATCGAGCGCGCGAAGGAGATGCTGCCCGAGCAGGCGCGCACGTTCGACGCGCTGGTGCGGCGCCTCGAGCAGCAGCACGACGAGGTGACGAAGGAGCGCGAGGCGCTGGCGCTCGAGCGTCGCGCGCTCGACGGCGAGCGGGCGCGCGTGCAGGACGAGCTGCGCAAGCTGAAGGAGCGCGAGGAGCGGAAGCTGACCGACGAGGGCCAGCGGCTGCTCAAGATGATCCGCGAGACGCGCGACGAGGTTCGCTCCGCGCGCACCGCGATGCGCAAGAAGGAAGGCGATCAGGCGCTCGTCGAGGAGGCGCGCAAGGCGGTGGAGCGCGCGGCGTTGCGCACGCGCGAGGGCGACCTCGCGGGCGTGATCGCTCCGGAGGCGGGGCCCGAGGAGCGCGGCGCGCCGGCGAGCGCGGGCGCGCTCGGGCCGGGCGTGCGGGTCTGGGTGCCGCGGCTCCGCGCGGAGCTCGAGATCGTCGAGGGACCGACCCGCGGTCGGGTGCGTGTCGCGTCGGGCGCGGTGAAGCTCTGGGCGAACGTCGACGAGGTGCGCGTGCTCGGCGCCGATGGTGGCGGCGAGGGCGCATCGACGAAGGGCGAGCCCGCGAAGAGCGAGAAGAAGCGCGAGACGCCCGCCCCCGCGCACGCACCGCCGCCGGCGGCCGAGCCGATCGCGGTGCGGACCGACTCGAACACGCTCGATCTGCGTGGGCTGCGCGTCGACGAGGCGCTGGGCCTCGCGGAGTCGTTCCTCGATCGCCTGTACGGAAGCGGCGAGAAGATCGGCTTCCTCGTGCACGGCGTCGGCACCGGCGCGCTGCGCGATGCGGTGCGCGACTACCTGCGTGGTGCGACGCGCTACGTGAAGCGATGGCGCCCCGGGGGGAGCGACGAGGGCGGCGATCGCGTCACGGTCGTGCAGATCGCGTGATCCGACGCGTGGCCCGGGTCGCCGGGCCACGTTCTCGGATCACGCGGGCTCGACTTCGGTCCCTAACTCTCTGCGACGTCGCGGACCAGCGCCTGCAGCTCTTCGAGGCGGAACGGCTTCTCGACCCGCGGGTTGGGCACGCGATCGAGGAACGCGCGCGCCTCCGCGGTGTACGCGCCGCCGGTCATGAAGATCATGCGCGCGGCGACGTCGGGCAGGGTGCCCACGAGCCAGTCGTGAAGGTCCATCCCCGAGACGTCGCGCATCGCGAGGTCACAGAGGATCGCGTCGAAGCTCGCGTCGCGCTCGAGCCGCTCGCGGGCTGCGGATCCCGACGTGACCACGTCCACGTCGTGCTCGTCGCCGAGCAGGATCTGAAGCGTCCGCGCGAGGTGCGGCTCGTCGTCGACGATCAGGAGACGCCGACGGCGCCCCTGCCGAGCGGGCTTCTCGGTCGAGATGCTCGCCATGTCCATTTTACCCCCCACTCCCGCCCCCCCGGGCAGAGGGGCAGCCTAGCAACACGAGGGCGCAAAATTCAATCGCTCATCGCCAAGCCGCGATCACTTCCCAAGCAATCACACGCTGATGCACTCTCGATCGGCGATGCGCCTGCGCGCCGCGCCCCTCGTGCTCGTCGCGATCATGGGGATCGCCGCGTGCGATCGACAGACGTGGCGCGATGTCCCGCGCGAGTGGTCCGACGCGCAGGAGCGATGGCACACCCAGCGCGACCCCGACGCGTGGCGCGCGTGGGACGCGATCGACGCGACGACGCCCGAGGGACGCGAGGCCCATCGACTGCTCGCCGAGGCCGACACGCTGTATCGCGAGGGCATCGCGCGGGTCGACGAGGGCGATCCCGATGCGCGTCGATCGTTCGAGGACGCGCTCTTGCTCGCGCCGATGGATCCGCGCCTGAACCTGCCGCTCGCCCGCGCGTTCCGGCGGCGCGCCGATCTCGACCCCGAGAACCCGCACCTCTTCATCCGCGCGGCGTTCACGTACCGGAAGTTCCTCCTGCTCGTGCCCGAGGATCCCGACGCGGCGATCGCGCGGCGCGAGCTCGAGCAGCTCGATCCCGAGGCGGCCGCGTGGCTCGATGCGCTGGGGCCCGAGCCGCAGGCGGCGAGCGCGACGAGCGGGGCCGATGCCGCGTCGTGGCTCGCGCTCGCGTCGCTGGTGCTCGCGCTGATCGCGCTCGTGCTGTTGATGCTGCGACCGGGACGTCGGGTGCGATCGCTCGAGGAGCTCGCGTCGTCGCGCCCCGAGCTGCACCCGGCGATCGCGTACCTCGTGTCGGGGCTGCGGCACGAGCTGCTCAAGCATCGCATCGGCGCGGTCGCGAGCGCGGTGGAGGCGCTCGCGGAAGGGCGCGCGAGCGTGCCGCAGCGCGAGTTCGTGAGCGGTCGTCTGTTCGGCGGCGAGCCACTGCGCGACGCGTGGGAAGGGCACCTGCGCGCGTTCGAGCGCGCGCTCGGGCCGGAGCTCGATCTGCATCGTCGCGATCGCGAATTCGCGCGCGCAGGCAAGGCGATCGTGGCGATCGCGAAGCTCGAGGGCGCGCTGCGTGCCGGGGACGCGAAGGCGATGGCGAAGCTGCGCCGCGCGCACGAGGAGCTGCGCGCGCTCGATCGGAGGCTCGCATCGCTCGTCGCGAAGCTCGTGCGCACGCACGTCGATGCCGGGCTCTTGCGCGACGTCGTGGACGAGGTGCGGAAGGAGTACGCGCCTTCGCGCGTCGCGCTCGACGCCCTCGCGATCGAAGCCCCCGATCCCGCGCCTGCGATCGAGGTGTTCCGCGTGGATCTCGTGCTCGTGCTGAAGAACGTGGTGCGCAACGCGATCCTCGCGGTCGGTCGCGCCGAGGCGCCGCGACGCATCCGGCTCGACGTGCGCACCGAGCTCGAGCCGACGGGCGAGGAGAACGTCGTGATCCGCGTGCACGACACGAGCCCCGACGCGCTGACGACCGAGGCGATCTACGAGCGCCGCGTGGGGAGCGGGCTCGGGCTCGTGACCGCGGCGCTGAGCCGATACGATGGCGCGATCGTGGTCGAGCCGGGCGAGACGGGCTGGGCGAAGGCGGTCGCGCTGCGCTTCTTTCGTGTGTACGACGAAGGGTCGGCGCGCGTGGAGGCCGCGTGAAGATCCTGCTCATCGAAGACGGCGGCGAGTACGAGGAGTTCGCGCGGCTCTTCCTGAGCGAGCACGAGCTCGCGGCTGCGCACTCGGCGTCGGAAGCGCTCGCGCGCGCGGCGGAGACGCGCTTCGATGCGTTCCTCGTCGATCTGCGCTTCGAGCGTGCACCGCAGGAGTCGCTGGTCGGCGATCTCGACGACACCGCGCGCCGCCTCTTCGGTGGTGATCGCGCGCGCGCGCTGCGCTGGCTGAAGGATCAGCAGGGCACGCTGGTGCTCGCCGAGCTGCGCCGCGCGGGGCACGCGCAGCCCGCGCTCTTCGTGCACGACTTTCCGGCGCAGCGGCTCGCGAACCTGCGCCGCCTCTACGGCGACGTGCGCGCAGTGCCGGGCTTCGATGCAGCGGCGATCCGCGAGGCGCTCGGCGCATGAGCGAGGCACGACGGCTCGCCGCGACGCTGCTGCACGACGTCGGCAAGTACGTCGCGCGCACCGCGCGCAACCTGCGCGACGGGCAGGCGATCGAGGCGCCCTTCGCGTCGATGTTGCTGCGCGACGTGTACGAGACCTACCGCGGGGCGCGCGCATCCGCGCGCTTCGAGGAGCTCGCGCAGCCGCTCGCGGCGCTCGTGCCCGACGTGCGGCTCGACGAGGTGCGCGCGCTGCTCGGTGCGATCGACGCGCGCGAGAACGAAGCACGCGCCGGAGATGCCGCCGCGCTGAGCGCGATCGCCCGCGATGCGCGGGTGATCGAGGAGACCCTGCGCGCGATCGCGCGCGAACGGATGTCATGAGCGCCACCCGCCCCAAGCTGCTCGTCGTCGACGACGGCGATCGATACGTCGAGCTCGCCCACGCGTTCTTGCGCGACTACGACTACGCGACGCGCTGCGATCAGCCCGGGCCCTGCTGGGAGTGCGCGCGACGCAGCGGCTGCACGCTCACCCACGCGCACGATGCGCGCGAGGCGGAGGAAGCGCTCGCGCGTCATCGCGACGTCGACGTCGTGCTGCTCGACGTCGCGTTCGACGTGCCCGAGGAGCGCCTGCTTCCGTCCGACGAGCCCGACCTCGAGCGACGCCGTCGCCTGCAGGGCATCGACATCCTCGCGCACCTGCGTCGCGCGCGCGGCGAGCTGCCCGTCGTGCTCATGACGTCGGAGGAGGAGATCGCGTTCGAGGACGCGGCCGAGGCGCTCTCGGTCGACGAGTTCGCGACGCTCGCCGGTGAAGCGGCATACGACGCGCGTGCGCTCTCGTTGCTCGTGGAGCGCGTGCTCGCGCGGCGCCGCGACTCGCCGGAGGCCGGCGGGTACACGTGGGGCGGCGCCGCGGCGATGGCGCGCCTGCGTCGCGATGCGCTCGCCCTCGCGCGCACCTCGCTGCCGATGTTGGTCCTCGGCGAGACCGGCACCGGCAAGAGCGCGCTCGCGGAGCGGGTGATCCATCCCGCGACGCGGCGCAGCGGGCCCTTCGTCGCGGTCGATCTCGCGGCGATCCCCGAGACGCTGATCGCGTCGGAGCTCTTCGGCACCACGCGCGGCGCGTTCAGCGGTGCGGTCGATCGGCGCGGTCGGTTCGAGGAGGCGAGCGGCGGCACGCTCTTCCTCGACGAGATCGGGAACCTGCCGCCCGAGGCGCAGCGCATGTTGCTCCTCGCGCTGCAGGACGGACGCATCACGCGGCTCGGCGAGACCACGCCGCGCGCGGTGGACGTGAAGCTGATCGCCGCGACCAACGCGGACCTGCGCGCGAAGGTGACGAGCGGCGCGTTCCGCGCCGATCTCTACGCGCGCTTGAACCCCGCGGCGCGCCTGGTGGTGCCGCCGCTTCGCGATCGGCTCGAGGATCTCGAGGAGCTCGCGCACGTGTTCGTGCGGCGGAAGCTCGCGGCGGGCGCCGACCGCGCGCTGCTCGCGGAGTACATGGAGGTCGCGGGGATCCGCGGCGCGCCGCACGCAGAGCTGCGGATCGCGGGGCGCGGCGGCGCGCTGAAGCCCCCGGCGCGGGGCGTGGGGTTCGTGCTCGCGCGATCGAGCCTCGACGAGCTGATGCGGCACGCGTGGCCGGGGAACGTGCGCGAGCTCGAGCTGCTGGTGGCGAGCGCGATCGTGTTCGCGCTCTCCGACGCGCTCGAGGCGGCGCGCGAAGGTCGCGGTGCGAGCGGCGAGCCTGCGCGCACGATCCCGATCCCCGCGAAGCTGATCCGCGAGCTGCTCGGCGCGCTGGCGCCCGACGTGGCGCCGAGCGAGAGAGGCCCGCGCGGCGCGGCGAGCTTCGACGTGCGCCCCGGCGCGTCGCTGCACGAGGTCGCGCGCAGCCTCGAGGCGCAGCTCTACGAGAGGCTCTTCGCCGAGACGAAGGGGGACTTCGACGCGATGGCGAGGCGCCTGCTCGAAGGTCGCGATCCGAGCGGCGCGCGCCGGGTGCGGCTGCGCTTCAACCAGCTCGGGCTGCGCGCGCGGAAGCCGTCTTCGCGCGGTCGCAAATCGTAGAATCATCGGTCTACGATTCGTAGATTCCAGCGCGTCGTCTGCCGTGGTTCGTCCGGATTCTTCGGCGTTTCTCGCGTGGCGCGGCCGCTGCTGAAGGGCTCTCCCGAGCGCGTGCTCGAGCACGGCGGGAGGCGGCGATGGCGACGAGCGAGAACAGCGTGATGGTGGCCCTTTCGGAGCTCCGGCAGCTGGAGTCGGACCGGATCGAGGCGCAGCGTCGCGAGGAGGACGAGCGTCGTCGCGCCGAGGAGGCGAAGGCCGCGGAGGCGTCGCGTCGCGAGGTCGAGGCGCGCGCGGCGGCCGAGGCGGAGCGCGAGCGCGATCGCCTGTGCGTGGAGGCCGAGGCGCGGCTGAGGATCGAGGCGGAAGCGGCGCGCGATCGATCGCTCGACACCCTGCGCGCGCAGATCGCGGCGGTGCAGGCCGAGCGCGAGACGATGCGCAGCGAGCTCGAGGCGCGCATCGCGAGCGCGGAGTCGTCGCCCGCGTCGCGCCGAGGGCCGTGGGCGCTCGCGTTCGGTCTCTCGAGCCTGGTCGCTGCGGCGCTCGCGGGGGTGCTCGTGGTGCAGCGCGCGTCGCCGCCTCCGAGCGCTCCGCCGCCCGTGATCGAGCGAGTGGTGGTCGCGGCACCGGAGCCCGCGCCGATCGCAGCGCCGGAGATCGTCGAGGCCGAGCCCGCGGCGGTGGTCGAGGTCGCGCAGCCGGCGCGCCGGCGGCGGCCGGTGGATCGTGGTCGCGATCGGGCGCGCGAGGAGCCGCGCGATCTCTCGCACGACCTCGGGCTCGAAGAGGAGGGCGACGAGGTGCTGAGCGATCGCTTCCTGCACGATGCGACGCGCCCTCGCTGACGAGGCGCACGGAGCGCTCCGCGCTCCTCGTCGATGCTCCGAAAAACACGCGGTTTCCCTTTGGATCCGGGCGTGCGGATCGTCTACGCTGGCCGCGATCCACGGAGGGCGAATGCGCAGACTGATGACGGTGATGGGGCTCGTGCTCGCGGTGGGCTGCGGTGGCGGCGGTGGCGCGGCGGCCGGCGGCGAGGAAGCGGGCGGCGGCGAGGAGACGGCGGGCGGCGAGTACGCCGGCGGCATCACATCGACCGACGTCGCGCTCGGTCAGGAGAAGTACCAGTCGCGCTGCGCCGGATGCCACGAGGGCGAGGCGCCGCGGCTCGAGAACATCCACTGGACCCCGGAGCGCATGCGGCAGCAGATCCGCGAGGGCTCGGGCCAGATGGCCGCGATCCCCGAGCACCGCCTCAGCGCGGACGAGATGGAAGCGGTGATCGCGTACCTGAACACGATCGGCGCGGTGGACTGACTCTCCCGGGGGGGGCTGCGCGCCCCCCTGTCGACCCCCCGAGCTGCGCGCGGGTCCCCACCCGCTTGCGTCTCTCGCGACACGGCCACGTCGAATGAGCCCCGTCGATCATTGATCGACGGGGCTTCTTCGTCTCCGCTCTCTCGCGCGTCAGCGGTACGGAGACTCGAGCGGATGCTCGAGGCCATGCACCAGCGGCGACGCGGGGCCCGGGCACGACGCGGCGAGACGCTCGGCGCGAGCGCGCGCCTCGGCATCGAGCTCGCGCAGCAGCGCCCGCGCGCCGTGGGCCTCGCCGCGACCCGCCAGGACGTGCGCGCGGGCGAGCGCGATCATCGCGCGATCGAGCGGGCTCGCGAGCACACCGGTGATGCGGCTGATCCCGATCAGCGCGCGGCGCGCGTGACCGTCGACCGCGTCGAGCAGCGCCCACACCGCGCGCGCCGTCGAGACCTCGGGCGCGCCCAGCGGTGCACGACCGAGCGCACGCGCGGTGAACTCCCTCGCGCGCGCCGTCTCTCCGCGCTCGACCGCGAGCAGCGCGATCGCGAGCGAGATGCGCGCGGCCTCGCGCGGTGCGAGCAGCGTGCGCGGCAGTCGCTCGAGCGCGTACTCCGCGTCGCGCGTGCGGCCCATCTCGTCGAGCGCACGCGCGATCGCGAGCGTGTGATCGACGCGCAGCGCGCTCGCGCCGCGACGTGCCTCGAGCACACCCAGCCACTCGCGCGCAGCGCGCACGCCCTCGTCGCGCCGCGCGGGATCGCGCATCGCGGCGAGCACGAGCTCGAGCCGCTGCTCGTCACGACGTGCGGCCCAGACCATCAACAAGAGCGCCGCGTCGAACCCCGCGAGCACCAGCAGCGCGACGCCGTACGAGACGAGCATCGGCGGCAGCGCGAGAGCGTGCAGGAAGATCGCCGCGCGCACGTACGCGGCGAGGGCCTGCGCGCTCCGGTCGGGGTCGTGGATCGCGGCACGCAGCATGAGCGCGCCGACGACGGGAGCCCAGAGCACGAACAGCAGCACCCACTCCACGATCACGATGCTGGACCCGGGCGCCGCGCGTCGCAAGCGGCCTCGCCGCGACGTGTGGGTGTCGTGTACCGTGAACGCCCACGAATCGAGGCATTCGAGAGCGATGAGCCTGCCCCGTACTTGCATCATCGGCGCCGGATCCTCCGGCATCGCGACCGCGAAGGTGCTGCACCAGCGTGGTCTTCCCTTCGACTGCTACGAGAAGAGCGACCGCGTCGGCGGCAACTGGGTCCATCGCAACAAGAACGGGATGAGCGCCTGCTATCGCGGGCTCTACATCAACACGAGCCGCGGGCGGATGGCGTACTCGGACTTCCCGATGCCCGCCGAGTATCCGGATTTCCCGCATCACTCGCAGATCGCGGCGTACTTCGAGCGCTACGTCGACCACTTCGGGTTCCGTCGCGCGATCCGCTTCGAGACGGGCGTCGAGCGCGCGGTGCGTCGCGCCGATGGGCGCTTCGACGTGACGCTCTCGAGCGGAGAGACGAAGACGTACGACGCGCTCGCGGTCGCGAACGGGCACCACTGGGATCCGCGCTGGCCCGAGCCCGCGTTCCCCGGGCACTTCGACGGCGTGCAGATGCACGCGCACGAGTACGACGAGCCCGACGCGTGGAAGGACGCGAACGTGCTGGTGCTCGGCATGGGCAACAGCGCGATGGACATCGCGGTGGAGGCCTCGTACGTCGCGAAGAAGACGTTCCTCGCGTCGCGCCGCGGCGCCTGGATCGTGCCCAAGCACATGTTCGGTCGGCCGCTCGACACGATCATCACCGACCCCCGCGTGCCCTTCCGCATCCGCCGCCGCATCGGTGAGACGCTGCTCGCGCTGACCGCGGGATCGCCCACGAATTATGGGCTTCCGATGCCCGATCATCGATTCGGATCGGCGCACCCGACGATCAGCGGGCGCATCCTCGATCGGCTCTCGCACGGCGCGATCGAGTACCGGCCGAACATCGAGCGGCTCGAGGGGAAGCAGGTGCGCTTCGTCGACGGACGCGTCGAGGACGTCGACGTGATCGTCTACTGCACCGGCTACAAGGTGACGTTCCCGTTCTTCGATCCTTCGTTCGTGTCGGCGCCGGACAACGACCTGCCGCTCTTCCGGCGCGTGTTCCATCCGGCGTACCCGAACCTGTTCTTCGTCGGGCTGCTGCAGCCGCTCGGCGCGATCATGCCGCTCGCCGAGGCGCAGTCGGAGTGGATCGCCGAGTACCTGCAGGGCGAGTACGCGCTGCCGTCGCGACGCGAGATGGAGGGCGACGTCGCGCGCGAGCGCGACACGATGTTCGACCGCTACGTCGCGTCACCTCGCCACACGATGCAGGTCGACTTCGACGACTACCTGATGGACCTCGATGCGGAGCGCGCGCGAGGGCGGCGCCGGGCGCGCGACGTGCGCTTCGCGAAGGTGCGCTGAGTTGGAAGGGCCCGGACGCGGGCCTACGACCCATCACATGCGGCGTGATCGCAGGTGGGAGGAGTTCAAGCGCCGGCTCCGGACGCCGAGCGACCTCGAGGACGAAGCTCATCACGAGCTCGATCGCCGCGGCCTGCTGTACGGCATGGACGCGCACTCCCACTCGTACGGTGGGCTCGGGCACCTCGACGAGCGCGACTACGGCGCGTTCGCCGAGCATCGTCCTCCGTGGCTCGGGCCCTCGCGCGACGCGCGCATCATGCAGCCGCGCGTGATGCGCCAGCCGCCGCCGCGCGAAGGTGTGCCCGCGTTCCGCGCGACGCGCAGCGATGCGCGCATCCGCGACGACGTGTGCGAGGCGATGACGCACGAGGGCTGGCTCGACGCGAGCGATCTCGAGGTGCGCGTCGAGCAGCAGCGCGTGACGATCGAGGGCACGGTCGCGGATCGCGAGCAGAAGTGGCTCGCGGAGGAGATCGCGGAGCACGTGCTCGGGGTGCGTTCCGTGGTGAACCGTATCCGGGTGCGACGCGAGATGGCGACCGAGGAGGCCGCGCCGCGCGCGCCCGAGGGCCACGAGAACGGGCGTCGCGCCTGAGCTCAGCGCGCGATCGCGCGCGGTCTCGCGTCGACGCCGTGTGCTCGTCTCGCTCTCGGAATCGAGCCCTCGGGGATCTCACGGGATCTCCACGACGTGCGCCGCGCCCGTGTCGGCGGTCTCGCTGTCGGCGTCGTGCCCGGGCTCGCCGAGCGCGGCGTGCGTGCCCGACGCATCGAGGGCGACCGACCATCCGAGCTGGCGCGTCGCGTCCGACGCGTCCACCGGCACGACGACGTGATCCTCGTGGAACGCGCCGTCGCGACGAACGAACACGCGCGCGCTGCCCGTCGCCGCGCGCATCACCACCGGCCCGTCGAGCGGCGCACCCACGAGCGCGCGCGAGCCGTCCGCGCTCAGCGCGACCGCGTGCCCGAACGCGCTCGCCGGCGAGCCGATCAGCGTCTGCTCCTCGGACCACGTCGAGCCGCTGCGCACGTACACGACCGCCCGCAGCGCGTCGGGCTGGCCCACCAGCGCGCGCGCGCCGTCACCCGAGATCGCGACGGGCACGCGACCGCTGGTGAGCGTCGCCTCGACGCTCCACGTGCTCTCGCTCCGAACGAGCACGCGCACCGCGCCGTCCGACACGATCGCGCGCTCGCCCGCTGCATCCATCGCGACGGTGACGTCGGTGAAGAACGAGGGCTCGCTCGCGACGATCGGCGCTTCGTCCGCCCACGTCTCGCCGCTCCGCACGAGCACGCGTGCGCTCACCATCGTGCCGTCGCCCCGATCCCACATGCCGCCCACGATCGCGCGCGTACCGTCGGCGCTCAGCGCGACCGATCGACCTCGTCCCGCGAACGAGCCGGGCCCCGGCGGGATCGTCGCTTCTTCGGTCCACGTCGCGATCTCGCGCCGCATCACGCGATCTCCGACGATCGCGCGCGCGCCGTCGCCGCTCAGCGCGAGGTCGTCGCGCGCGCCGCTCCACGCGATCTCTTCGGCCCACGACGTTCCGTCGCGCGCGAGCAGTCGCGCGCTCCCCATCGTGCTCGCGCCCACGAGCACGCGCGACCCATCGGACGACGTCGCGATCGAGAGCCCGGCGCGCCCGAAGAGCGGCCCCTCGTCGATCGACAGCGCCTCGGTGCGCACGATCGCGGGCACGCTCCAGCGCGGATCGCCGAGCGCGCGCGCGCACGCGTCGCGGAGCGCGGCGGAGATCTCCGCGCCGAGCGTCGGCTCGTCGGCGAACGCACGGGGATCGTCACCGGTGATCGTCCCTGCGATCACGCATGCCGCGAGGTACGCGCCGCGCACCGAGGGATGCGACTCGTCGGGCTCGTAGAGCGCGTCGAACGCGCTGCCTTCTTCGTCGGGATCGCCGCCCGCGCGCACCACGTCGTCGTGCACGACGTGGAACGCGCCACCGACGGGTGCGATGCGCACGTCGACGCCTTCGTCGCGCAGCAGCGCTGCGAGCCCGAGGTAGCCCGCGTCGAGCATCGCCTGCATCGAGAGATATCTTGCGTATGGCGGGTACCCGGAGTCGTCGCCGCGCTCGCGGCCCCACGTCGCGTAGAGCACGACGCGCGCGCCGCGTGCGCGCGCGAGCGCTGCGAGCTCCGAGGCCGCGCCGATCGACGCGACGCGAACGGGCTCGTATGCGTAGTAGCCGCCGATCTGGCTCTGCTCCTGGAGCACGACGACGTCGAACGCGCCGTCGTCGCCGAGCGCGCGCGCGAGCTCGGTGCCCGCGGTGCGCGCGTCCACGGCGTGCTGCGCGAACGTGTATCCGCCCTCCGTCACTTCTTCGACGCGGCCTCCGGGCACCAGCGCGCCGTAGTGGCCGGCGACGTCGTTCACGAAGACGTAGCTGTTGCCGACGAAGAGCACGTCGGGAGGCCCGGCGTCGGGCGGTGCGTCGGGCGCGTCGCTCTGCGCGACGGCGTCGGGGAGCTCGGTGCCGCCGTCGCTCGGTGCCGCTGGGTCGTCGCACGCGGCGACGACGACGAGCCACACGAGGAGCGAGACGCGCGAGGAGAACGGCCGCACGCGCGCAGGATAGCTCGACGGGTGCTACGGAATGCGTAGCGCTACGCATTCCGTAGCAGCCGCGCTCATCGCACCAGGTTGCGCCGGAAGAACTCGATCATGCGGGTCTGGAGTCGACGCGTGACGAGCGGCTCGGGGACCATGTGCGTGAGCCCGGCGAGCGGCAGGAACTCGTGATCGCGCCCGGCGCGGAACATCGCGTCGCTCAGCTTGATCGCGTGGCTGAAGTAGACGTTGTCGTCCGCGGTGCCGTGCACGATCAGGAGCGGGCGCTGATCGCCCTCGCTGCGCGCGGCGTAGGTGAGCACCGAGCTCTGCGCGTACGCGCCCTGCTGGCCTTCGGCCTCGGGCAGGCCGAGGTAGCGCTCCGTGTAGTGCGTGTCGTAGTCGCGCCACTCGCTCACCGGCGCGCCTGCGATGCCCGCGCGGAACACGTCGGGGCGTCGCAGCACCGCCATCGCCGAGAAGTAGCCGCCGAACGACCACCCGTAGATCCCGACGTGCTCGAGATCCATCTCGGGATGCGCCGCGCCCGCCGCCTGCAGCGCCGCGACCTGATCCTCGAGCGGCACCGTGATGAAGTCCCCGCGGATGGCGCGCTCCCACTCGCGACCGCGGCCCGGCGTGCCGCGACCGTCGAACGTCACGACGATGAAGCCGTGATCCGCGAACCACTGGTTGAGCATCCAGCGATCACGATCCGCGCTCACGTAGCGCACACCCGGACCCGCGTAGACGTGCACGAGCACCGGATAGCGGCGGCCTTCCTCGAAGTTGCGAGGACGCACGATCGCCGCGCGCCATGCGCGCGCGCCGACGTTCTCGATCGTCACGTTCGGCGCGAACGGCGCCTCCTCCGCGTACGAACGCACCACACCGGCCTCGGCGCCGTCGGCGCGCTTCACCGTGCTCGTGCGCGGGCCCTCGAGCGTGCGCGCGGTGTGGACCCACGCGCTGCCGTTCCGCGCGACGACCGCTTCGTGCATCGCGCGCCCCGAGGTCATCTGCTCGGGCTCTCCGGTGCCGTCGAGCGACACGCGGTACACGTGCATCTCGCTCGGCTCGTTCGACGCGCTCAGCCAGATCTTGCCGCTCGCCTCGTCGACCGCGACGAGCCCGTGGTAGCCGAGCTCCTGCGGCGTGAGCTCGCGGATCAGCGCGCCGTCCGCGGTGTTGCGTACCTCGAGGCGCCACTCGCCCGAGCGCTCGCTCGTCCACAGGAACTGCGCGCCGTTCGCGATGAAGCGCGGCACGTCCTGATCGAGGTTGAGCCACGCGTCGTCGCGCTCGGTGAGCAGCGTGCGCTGCTCGAGCGAGCTCGGATCGATCGCGAGCAGCGCCTCCTCCTGCTGCGCGCGATCCTGCACGAGGATCGTGATCGGCGCGTTCTGCGCCCAGCGCACGGTGGCGAGGTACGGGTAGCGCTCGCGGTCCCAGTCGACGTAGCGGAGCGCGCCGCCGTTCGCCGAGACGAGCGCGAGGCGCACGCTCGCGTTGGGCATGCCGGGGCGCGGGTAGGGCGACTCGTGCGCGGACTGCTCGGGGTGCGAGGGATCGAGGATGTGCATCCGCTCGACGCCGCTGGTGTCGGTCTCCTGCACCAGCAGCGAGCGCGAGTCGGGCGACCACCAGTAGCCCTCGTAGCGGCTCATCTCTTCCTGCGCGACGAACTCCGCGCTGCCGTACTCGACGTGCTCGTTGGGGCGCGTCGTGATGCGGCGCTCGCGCCCGCTCGCGACGTCGATCACGTAGAGATCGCCCTCGCGCACCACCGCGATCTTCGAGCCGTCGGGCGAGAAGCGCGCGTCGACGGGGAAGCCCGCGCTCGAGGTCAGCTCGCGCACCGAGCCCTGCTCACCGGCGTGTGCGCGATCGACGAGGAAGAGGCGTCCCGAGAGCGGCACCAGCAACGTGCGCGCGTCGGGCGAGAGATCGAACCCCGCGATGCCGCGCGAGGTCATGCGCATGCGCTCGCGGCGCGCGCGCTCCTCGGCGGAGAGCTCTTCCTCCGCGCCGTTGAGCACCTGATCCGCGGTGAGCAGCACGCGCTCGGTGCCGCCTGCGACGTCGAACGTCCAGAGGTCGTTCACGAACGATCGCGGGCCCGATCGCAGGAAGAGCAGCGCGTCACCCTCGGGCGTGAGCCGGAACCCACCGGGATGACCGTGGTTGAAGCGGTAGGTCACGGCGTACTGCTCCAGGAAGTCGGGGTCGGCGATCGAAGCGGGCGGCGTCGGCGCCGCTTCGATCGGAGGTGCGGTCGTCGGATCCGCGCCGGTCTCTTCTTCGCTCGCATTCGAACCGCAGCCGATCACCATCGCTGCCACCGCCGCGCTCGCCCAGGGCCTTCTGAACATGGGTCGCGGAGCATAGCCGATCACGATCGCGTGCTAGAGCACCGACCCTCGTGCGCCGTGCGATCGAACAGGAGCTCGGGGAGCTCGGGCGTCTCGCGACGCCGCTGGTGCTGACGAACCTCGGCAACATGGCGCTGAGCCTCGTCGACATCGCGATCGTCGGGCGGCTCGGCGCGCCCGAGCTCGCGGCGGCGGGGCTCGGAAACGCGATCTTCTTCCTGCTCGCGGTGTTCGGGATGGGCCTGATGTTCGGGCTCGATCCGCTGATCGCGCAGGCGGTGGGCGCGGGCGAGGGGCGCACCGCGCGGCGCATCCTGTGGCAGGGCGTGTGGCTCTCGATCGCGGTGACGGTGCCGCTCTCGGCGATCGTGATCGCGGTCGGCGAGCAGCTGCATCGCTTCGACGCGGCGCCCGAGGTGCTCTCGCTCACGCGCACCTATCTCCATGCCCGCCTGCCCAGCCTCTTGCCCTTCCTGGTGCTCGCGGCGTCGCGCGCGTACCTGCAGGCGCTCGGTCACACGCGCTCGCTGCTCATCGCGGTGGTGGTCGCGAACGTGGTGAACGTGCCGGTCGCGACCGGTCTCTCGTTCGGCTACGCACCGCTCGGCGTGCCGGCGTTCGGCATCGCGGGCGCGGGCTACGCGACGGCGGTCGCGACGATGGTGCAGCTCGTGATCGCGGCGGCGCCGATCGCGGTCCTCGAGGTGCCTGCCGGCGAGTCCTCGCTGCGCGCGCCCGATCGTGTGCTGCTCGCGCGGGCGCTGCGGATCGGCGGCGCGATCGCGGTGCAGTTCCTGATCGAGGCGGGCTCGTTCTCGCTGGTGACGATGCTGATGACCCGCTTCGGCACCGAGGTGATGGGCGGGCACCAGGTCGCGCTCTCGCTGGTGTCGACGACGTTCCAGATCGCGCTCGGCGTGGGCGCGGCGACCAGCGTTCGGGTGGGCCACGCGATCGGGCGCGACGACGCGATCGCGACGCGGCGCGCGGGGCTCGTCGGCATCGTATCGGGCACCGCGATCATGACGATCGGTGCGCTCGTGCTGCTCGCGATCCCCGAGCACCTCGCGTCGCTCTTCACGCTCGAGCCCGCGGTGATCCGCACCGCGGTGCCCCTGCTCTTCGTCGCGGCGTGCTTCCAGCTGAGCGACGGCGCGCAGACGATCGCGCAGGGCGCGCTGCGCGGCGCGGGCGACACGTTCTGGCCGCTCGTGATCAACCTGAGCGGGCACTACGCGGTCGGACTGCCGCTGGGGATCGCGCTCGCGTGGGGAGTGCTCGACCTCGGCGCGGCAGGCCTCTGGTGGGGGCTCTCCGCGGGGCTCACCTACGTCGCGATCGCGATGACGGTGCGCTTCGTGCGGCTCAGCCGGCGCGCGATCGCCCGCGTGTAGGGCCCGTCTCGACGCATCCATCGCGTGCATGCGAGCCTCGCAGGCATGCACGCGCGCTCATGCATCGTCGCGCTCTCGCTCGTGCTCGTCGCGTGCGGATCGAGCACCGGCGTCGACTTCCCACCACGACGCGGGATCGATGCGGGCATGCGCCCCACGCTCGACGCCGGTCGCGTCGACGCGGCGATCCCACCGTGCCCCGCGTGCGACGACGGCGTCTTCTGCAACGGCGCCGAGGGATGCGCGCCCGACGGCACCTGCATCGTCGCGCCGCAGCCGAGCTGCGACGACGCAGACGAGTGCACGATCGATCGCTGCGACCTCGCGCGCGACGCCTGCACCCACGTCGCCGAGGATCGCGACCTCGACGGCGACGGATTCTCCGCGTGCGCGGGGGACTGCGACGACCGCGACGCGAACGTCGCGCCCGATCGCCTCGAGGTGTGCGACGGCCGCGATCAGGACTGCGACGGGAGCAGCGACGAAGGCGCGCTCTCGGAGTGCCTCGACTGTCGCCCCGGATGTCGCCGCGTGCCGGTGCCCGGCGAGACCGGATGGGATCTCGAGGGCGACACCGCGGGCGTGACGATCGATCCCTCGGGCGAGCTCACGCTGAGCACCTCGCGCACCGAGACGTTCTTCGCGTGGATCGCGAACACCGCGTTCGCGACGATCACGCGGCTCGACACGCGCGACGGACGACAGGCCGCGGAGTACGACTCGGTGCTGCGCGACGGCAGCAATCACGCGTCGCCCACCGGCGAGGAGTGCGAGACCGAGCGACGCGGCGGCAATTGTCCCTCGCGCACCGCGGTCGATCTGCGCGGCGCGGTGTACGTCGCGAACCGTGCGTTCTTCGCGCAGGGCACGGTCACGAAGATCGCGGGCATCGAGAGCGACTGCATCGATCGCAACGGCAACGGAGTGATCGACACCTCGCGCGATCGCGACGGCGATGGAGTCATCGAGCGCACGGTGCCCGGCGAGTTCCTCGGGCAGACCGACGAGTGCCTGCTCTGGACCGTCGACGTCGGTGGGATCAACGGCGTGCCCCGCGCGATCGCGGTCGACGCGGCGGGCACGGTGTGGGTCGGGCTCTTCAACGAGCGGCGCGCGGTGCAGCTCGATCCCGACGATGGTCGCGTGATCCGCAGCGTCGATCTTCCGCGCACCACGATCGGCGGCTTCTATCCGTACGGCGCGGCCGCCGACGGACGCGGTCAGGTGTGGTTCGTCGAGATCTCGACCGCGACCATCGTCGCGATCGACACCGCGACCGGTCGCCTGGCGCGCATGGACACCGCGCCGGGGCGCGTCGCGGGATGCACCGGCTCGTACGGCATCGCCGTCGACGCGGACGATCGCGTGTGGCTCGCGGGCTTCACCTGCGGCGCGGTGTTCCGCTTCGATCAGACCACGCGCACGTGGAGCGAATTCCCGCTGCCCGATTCCGGCGTGACGCGCGGCATCGCGGCGGACGCGAGCGGTCGTGTGTACGTCGCGTCGTCGCACGAGTACTACCGCGTGCTGCCGAGCGGCAGCGTCGAGGCGAGCCCGCCGATCTCGCGCGTGACGATCCTCGATGCGAACCGCGGCGTCGTGCAGCGCATCTGGGGCACGACGCTCGATCCGCTGCCGGGGCGCGGCACGACCGGCGTCGGGCTCGACTCCGCGGGAATGGTTTGGTTGGTCAACCAAGAATCGGCGACCGCGACGCGCGTCGATCCGCGCACCGGCCTCTCGCGCGAATTCCCGACCGGCATCGGGCCCTACACGTACAGCGACTTCACGGGCTACGCGCTGCGCACGTTCACCGCGCCGAACGGCTACTACCGCACGATCGTGCCCGGCTGCGCGGTGGGCCCGACCGAGTGGGAGCACGTGACGTGGGACGCGACGGTGCCCGCCGGCACGCGGCTCGAGCTGCGCGCGCGCACCGCCGACGACGTCGCCGATCTCGGGAGCGCGACGTGGGTCGGACCGTTCATCGCGCGGCCCACCGATCTCGTCGCGATGCCCGGGCCCGTGGGCACGGGACGTCACCTCGAGCTCGAGATCCAGCTCTTCAGCGACGGAGGCACGCGCGCTCCGTCGATCGAGGATCTCGTCGTGCAGTACAACTGCCCGTGATGACGAGCACCATCAAGACACGCGCGGTGGTCTTCACCGGCGCGGGCGATGTCGACGTCCTCTCGATCGCCGAGCGAGCGATCCACGCGCCGGGCCCCGGCGAGATCCTCGTGCGCGTCGCGGCAGCGGGGCTCAACCGCGCCGATCTCCTCCAGCGCCGCGGGCTCTATCCCGCACCACCGGGCGCGCCCGCCGACGTGCCGGGGCTCGAGTACGCGGGCCACGTCGAGGCGCTCGGCGAGGGTGTCATCGACTGGAAGATCGGCGATCGCGTGATGGGCATCGTCGCGGGCGGCGGCATGAGCACGCACCTCGTGGTGCACGCGCGCGAAGCGATCCCGGTGCCGAACGGCATGGCGATCGAGGACGCGGCCGCGATCCCCGAGGTGTTCCTCACGACGTGGGACGCGCTGTTCCTGCAGGCGGAGATGCGCGCCGGTCAGATCGTGCTGGTGCACGCTGCGGGCAGCGGGATCGGCACCGCCGCGATCCAGCTCGCGCGCGCGGTGAGCGCGATCCCGGTGGGTACGTCGCGCACGCGCGAGAAGCTCGAGCGCTGCAAGGCGCTCGGTCTCGCCCACGCGATCGAGGTGCCGCCGAAGACCGAGCCGGCGTTCGCGGTCGCGCTCGAGCGGGAGGTCGGTCGCGGTGCCGACGTCATCCTCGACTCGGTCGGCGCGTCGTACCTCGGAGAGAACGTCCGCGCGCTCGCGACGAAGGGCACGATCGTCGTGATCGGCATGCTCGGCGGAGTGAACGGAGCGCTGCCGATGGCGGTGCTGCTCGCGCGCCGTGCGCGGGTGATCGGCACCGTGCTGCGCGCGCGTCCGCTCGAGGAGAAGGCCACCCTCGCGCGCATCTTCGCGCGCGAGGCGGTGCCGCTCTTCGAGCGCGGCGTGCTGAAGCCCGTCGTCGGCGAGGTCATGCCGATGGACCGGATCGCCGATGCGCACCGCGCGATGGAGCGAGACGAGACGTTCGGGAAGATCGTGATGCGCTGGTGAGCGTCAGCGCGGACTCGGGATCGTGATCGCGACCGGACGCTCGCGGGCGAGAACACGGTCGCGAGCTGGATGTGCTCGAAGATCGTCCCCCGAGTGTCCTCCACGGTCCCGCCCTCCCGCTGCGACGCAGATCTTGGCGGCCCCCCCCGCGGGCCCGAGCTATGGGCAATTTGCCCGCATTCGACGCTCGCTCGCATCGCGCGATCGAACGCGCAGCCTCGAGAAGATCGTGCTGCGGTGGTGAGCTAGCCTTTCGTCATGGTCGAAGCGCACGGGCAGCGAGTCTCGGAATCGGAGTACCTCGCGCTCGAGCGCACGAGCGTCGAGAAGCACGAGTACGTGAACGGCGAGATGTTCGCGATGGCCGGCGGCACCCCGCTGCACGCCGCCATCGCCGCGAACCTCGCCGGCGCGCTGCGCAACGCGCTCCGCGGGAAGCCGTGCGGCGTCGCATCGAGCGACCTCCGCGTGCACGTCCGCTCCACTGGCCTCTACACCTATCCGGACCTCACCGTGGTGTGTGGCCGCGTCGAGCTGCACCCCGAGGACGACACGGTCATCACGAACCCGACGCTGATCGTCGAGGTCCTTTCGAAGACGACCGAGGCCTACGATCGCGGAGCGAAGTTCGCGCACTACGAGCACATCCCTTCGCTCGCGGAGTACCTCCTGGTGTCCGCCGACGCGCGCCGTCTCGAGCACTACCGCCGCCTCGACACGGGCCAGTGGCTGCGCACGGTCGTCGATGCGAACGACACCCCCGAAGGCACCCTCGAGCTCCCCACGCTCGCGGCACGCATCGCGATCGCCGACATCCTCGAGGGCCTCGCGATCTTCGCCTGACCCCACCTCGCGCTCATCCTTCGCGGGGCGAATGCGCAGCGGAGCCCGTCTCGCGAGCGTCTGGGCCGCGGCGAAGCGCGGACCAGTCGCGAGCCATCTCCACCAACCCAACGAGGCGGCAGAACCGCGGTACCGGCGCGAGGGGGTGGGTCCGGCGGCCTCGTGCGACGGGGCCTCGCAGACGTCGACCACAGACTGATCGTAGCGTCGCGGCAGAGCGCGAAGCGCGCGCCGCGATGCGCCCACTGCCTCCCGACGCTCGCGGCCTTCCGTCCAGCAGCCCGCGAGCACCTCAGGCCGCCGGACCCACCCCCTCGCGCCTCACGCCGAAGCCCTGCCTACCGTCGAACCCAGCCCACGATCCGCTCCACAGCCTCGACCACCCGAGCGCAATGGCGCCTCAGGAACGTCTCGTCGAGCGGCTGCTCGCGCGGGATCACGCTCACCGCCGAGAGCGCGCGCGGCCCGTCGAAGTCGACGTACGCGAGGCGCGCGGTGAGCTCCTCCTCGGGTCGACCGAACACCGACCCCGGCAGCAGCGCGACGCCCGTGTCGTCGAGCAGCGCCTCGCACAGCGCGGTGCTCGTCGTGAGCCCCCGTGCGCGCATCGCGGCGCCGACGCCGCCGAAGTCCGGGAACACGTAGAACGCACCGACCGGCTGCGCGCAGTCGATGCCCGCCGCGACGAGCCTCCGCGCGCTCCATCGTCCGAGCGCCGCGAGCACGCGCCGCACCTGCTGCAGGTAACGATCGATGTCCTCGCCGCCCTCGAACGCGACGATCGCCGCGTGCTGCACCGGCGACGACGTCGACGTGTACGTCTCGCTCGCGACGCACGCCATCGCGTCGAGCAGCCCGCGCAGCTCCTGCGGGAACACGAACGCGCCGAGCCTCCATCCGCCCGCGCCGATCCACTTCGAGATCCCGGTCGAGAGGATCGTGCCCTCGGGATACCAGCGCGCGATCGACGCGTGCTGACCCTTGTGGTGCAGCTCCGCGTAGATCTCGTCGGCGAGCAGCAGCACGCCGTACTTCTGCGCGACGCGCGCGAGCTCGCGCAGCTCGTCCGCGCGATAGGTGAGGCCCGTCGGGTTGCTCGGATAGTTGAGCACGAGCAGGCGCGATCGATCCCCGCCGCGCTCGCACACCGCCGCGAGATCGTCGGGGCGCAGCAGGTACTGATCCTCGCGCCGCGTCGGCAGCATCACGACCTCGCGCCCGAGCACGCGCGCCTGCGGCACGTACGAGACCCAGGACGGCGTCGGGATCAACAGGTCGCCGCTGAACGCGATCTGCAGCAGGAACACGAGCTCCTTGCTGCCCGGCCCCACGAGCACGTCCTCACCGGTGCGATCGACGCCGAGCCTTCGCTCCACGTGCGCCGCGATCGCGCGACGCAGCGCGGGAAGACCCTGCGCCGGCAGGTACTCCTTCTCCGCCGCGGCCGCGCGCAGCGCGTCGACCATGCGATCGGGGATCGGGAACGGCGACTGCCCGAGCACGAGCTTGTAGACGTTGTCGCCGCGCGCGCGCATCGCGTCGCAGCGCTCCGCGATGCGCACGGCGGGCGAGGTCATCATCCCGCGCACGTGCGGGCTCAGCGTCGAATCGAGCGGACGTCTCATTCGAAGGGGCGGCAGCATAGCAGCAGCCGTCGCACGCTCGTCACCCGCCCGGTTGAACGGCATCACCGGGATGCGACAAGGTCACGACGATGCGAACGAGCGACGAGATCCTGCGCGACGGCACCGACGTGCGCGCGGTGCTCTGCGAGCTGTGCCGGCGCTTCCACGCGCTCGGATGGGCATCGGGCACGGGCGGCGGCATCAGCATCCGCGAGGGCGCGCGGGTGTGGGTCGCGCCGAGCGGCGTGCACAAGGAGCTGATCGCGGAGGACGATCTCTTCGCGATCGACCTCGAGGGCACGCTCGTCGCCCCACCGCGCGATCCCGCGCTGCGCCCGAGCGCGTGCACGCCGCTCTTCCTGCACGCGTACCGACTGCGCGATGCCGGCGCGGTGATCCACTCGCACAGCAAGAGCGCGATGCTCGCGACGCTGCTCGCGGGCGACACGCTGCGCGTCTCGCGCCTCGAGATGATCAAAGGGCTCGCGGGGCACGGCTACCGCGACGAGGTCGTGGTGCCGATCCTCGAGAACACCGATCACGAGGAGCAGCTCGCGGACGGGCTCGAGGCCGCGATCCGCGCGTTCCCGCGCACCCACGCCGTGCTGGTGCGCGCGCACGGCGTCTACGTGTGGGGCCGCGACTGGCGCCAGGCGAAGGCGCACGCCGAGGTCTACGACTACCTGTTCGACGTCTACGTGCGCATGCGCCAGCTCGGGGTGACGCGATGAAGGCGTTCTGGCTCGACGATCACACCGCGATCGACGGCGACACGCTGCGCGCCGAGGGCGTGCACCACGATCACCACGAGGTCGGCGCGCACGACGGGCCGCTCGCCGCGCTGATGCGCGCGCAGGGCTACGTCGAGCGCGACGAGGTCGAGCTGCGTCCGACGACGCCCGAGCTCGACGTGCTGCTCGCGAAGTTCGATCGCGAGCACACGCACGACGAGGACGAAGTGCGCTTCGTGCTCGAGGGCGAAGCGGTGTTCGACATCCGCTCGCGCGACGATCGCTGGATGCGCGTCGTCGTGCGCGAGGGCGACCTCATCGTGGTCCCGAAGGATCGCAATCATCGCTTCGAGCTCACGGAGACGCGCACCGTGCGCGCCGTGCGGCTGTTCCGAGACCGCAAGGGCTGGGTCCCGCGCTATCGCGCGTGATCAATCCTCGTCGAGGACTTCGTTCGGGTCGCGCGGCAGGAACAGGCGGCCCACCGGCAGCTCGATCGCCTCGAAGGGCGCGACCCGTACGACGTCGTTCTCGTCATAGGTGCCGACCTCGAGCCAGCGGCCGTGGTCGCGATCGAGCGCGAGCGCCTCGAGCGTGCGCGCTTCGGGATCGACGATCCAATAGTAGGAGACCTCGTGACGCGCGTAGAGGCGGCGCTTGGTCACGCGGTCCCGCACGCGGGTCGACGGTGAGAGGATCTCGCAAACCCAATCGGGCGCGATCGAGAGAGGACGCTGATCGGGTCGCGCCAAGCGCGAGCGGCGCCAGCCCGAGACGTCCGGACGCACCACGTCGTGCGGGCCGAGTGCGATGTCGACCTCGACGAAGATCCACCAGCCACCCGGTCCGCCGTGCCCGTCGTCGTCGTGGAAGGGCCCGCCCACGAAGCGCCCGAGCGCGCGCTGTACGTTCGAATGGCGCGGGCGAGGCGCCGGGAGAAGCTCCAGCGCGCCGCCGATCACCTCCGCGCGCACGTCGTCGGGCAGCCGGAGCAGATCCTCGTACGTCGCGAGCTTCTGCGCAGCGTTCGCCATGAACCGAAGCGTACCATCGGCTTCCGGGCGCGCTCGGAAGCGAATTCCGCGCGAAAGAAGGGTGCCGAGAATCCTCGGACGCGAGATCCGGCCGCCCGAAGGGGCTCGGGGATCCTCGGACGCGAGCGCCGGCTGCCGGAAGGGCTCCGAGGGTCCTCGGATGCGAGCGCCGGCTGCCGGCGAGGCTGCGGCGATGCTCGGATGCGAGCGTCGGTCGCCGAAGAGGCTCCGATGGTCCTCGGACCGGCTCTCGGCCGTCCAGGAGGTCGTCCGAGGAATTCCGCGCAGCGTCCCGGGCTTGCCCGAGCCGTCCGCGGCTACCATCCGGCGCAGGAGGTGCCGAATGGCAGACGAGACCAAGCTGGTGGCGAACCGACAAGCGGCGGCGCGCGCCGTCGTGAGCGCGCTGGCGGTGCACGCGCGGGGCAAGGCCGACATGATCGAGGAGGCGCTCTTCCCAGGCGGCGTGCCCCGCGCGCTGACGATCGGCGGTTTGATCGACGCCCTGGGCGACGCGCTCGAGCGCCGCGCGCAGGCGATCGGTGACGCCGAGCGCGCGCTGGTTGCGGAGCACGCCGACGACGAGCCGGCGCGCACCGAGCGGGACGAGGCCGCGGCGGCGCTGCGCGACGCGATCACCGGCATCGCGCACTCGGTCAGCGGCGCGTACGGCGACGCGATGCTCGGACGCTATCGCCTCGCGGGCGCGCCGCCCGACGGAGGTGATCTGCTGATCAACCGCGCGGGCATCATCCTCGGCAGGCTCGAGGCGGGCGCGCCTCGCGAGCCGGCGAGGAGGGGGCGGCGCGTCGACTTCGGCGATCTCGCCGAGGAGCTGCGCGAGGCGCTCGAGCGCCTCCAGCGCGCGCTCGGCGACGTGAAGCGCGAGGAGCGCGAGCTGCAGGGCGCGCAGTCGGCGCGCGACGCGCAGCTCCCGGAGTTCGAGCGGGTGTACGGTGGCGTCGCGAGCATCGCGTCGGGCCTGCTCGAGCTCGCGGGCGAAGCGGACCTCGCGGAGCGCGTGAAGCCGACGGTGCGCCGGCGCGCGGGGCTGGAGCCCGCCGCGCCCGAGGGTCCGAAGGAGGAGTGACGCGCGAGAGCGCGAGCTGACTACGCGACGGCGGTACGTGCCGGCGATCGCGTGCTCCTGGCGGGCCACGTCGATGGGCAATTCACGGCGGCCGGTACGACGATCGAAGCGACGTCTCGGACTGCGTTCGTGCTCTCCGCGCGTGTCGATTGATCGCGTCGTTGTGCGAGCGAACTCGAGACGGATGAAGGGCGACTCGGCTCCGACCGAGTCGCCCTTCGTCGCTCACCATTTCGCGCGAATCAGGTGGGCCCAGGCGCGCCTGCGTTGATCCAGTCCTCGATCAGCTGCCGCTGCGCCGCGTTCGCCGGCATCATGTTCCCGCACGTCGTGCCGTGCGTCTTCAGGTAGAGCACCGACATCGACGTGTTCCCGGGCACGACCCGGCGGGTGTTCGCCGAGCAGTTCGCGCTCGCGCGGGCCTCTTCAGTGAGCTCCGCGTACACGGCGGCGTCGGTTCCCACGAGGCTGAAACCGCCCATCGCGGCGGCGCCATGGCACCCTCCGCCCCCGCAGGTGGGCATCAGCGACGCGCGCAGCTCCGCGAACGTCGGCTCGTCATCCCCACCACCACCATCCACACCGGCGTCCGTCCCGCCGCCTCCGCCCGAGTCCGCGCGGCCTGCGTCCACCGGCGGCGTGCCCGAGTCCTCGTCCGTGCCGGAGTCGGTCATCGCCTGCATGCCGGAATCACTGCCGCCTGTACCAGCGTCGTCCATCGAGTCGTCGCCGTCGTCGCCTCCGCATCCCAGCATCGCCAAAGCACACACGCACGCACCCAGCACCAAGCGCCAGTCCCTCATTCGATCCCTCCGGTCCCCGTCCCCCAGGGCGGGGCGCCGCGAGCATAGATGGTGCCGAGGTCGCACCCGACGTTTCCGCACCGGCGTTTCCGCCGTGCGCGTACTGCGGGGGCCGGCGACCACGGCCCGCTCGGAACATCGGGGGCTCCAGCCCCGCGGCGCACGGAGCGCTCCACGCTCCGCGATCGCGCCCGAAGCGCGCTGGAGACAGGCGATCCCATTGGCTCCATGTCCGCGTGACCCGCGGCCCATCACTTGCGAAGCGACGCGCGCATGAACGCGCTCGCGCGACGCACGCTCTCACCAACGCCGCTGCTCGCCGCGCTCGCCCTACCTGTGGTCCTCTCGGGCTGCCAGGGCGAGCTCTTCGACGGTCCGGCGGGCCCTGGTGGACGCGACAACCCGATCTGTCGACAGGCGGAGGGCTGCGCTCCCGCGGAAGAGCTGCCCTCTCCCGCATCGCGCTTCCCGCGCCTCAGCCACCATCAGTACGAGAACACCGTCCGCGACCTCCTGCGCATCGACGCGACGGACGGCATCACCGACGCGTATCTCGGTGACGCGACCTCGACGACCTTCGACAACAACGGCAACGAGCTGTACGTCGGAGAGGCGCTCTGGGGCGATTACCAACGCGGCGCAGAATCGCTCGCCGAGCGAGTGACGACCGACGCGACCGCGCTCGCGCGCATCGTGCCGGAAGGCGCCGGCACCGACGCGCGGCGCTTCGTCGAGGGCTTCGGTCTCCGCGCGCATCGCCGGCCGCTCACCGCCGACGAGGTCGACGGCTACGTCGCGCTCTTCGCGCGCGGCGCGACGGCTTACCCGGAGATGGACACCTTCGCGGGCGGCGTGCGCGTCGTGCTCGAGGCGATGCTCCAGTCGCCGTACTTCCTCTATCGCGTCGAGCTCTCGACCGAGCGCGACGGCGACGTCATCCCGCTGAGCTCGTACGAGATCGCGTCGCGCCTCTCCTATGCGCTCTGGGACACGATGCCCGACGACGCGCTCTTCGAGGCGGCGCGCGGCGACTCGCTGCGCGGTGAAGAAGGCATCCGCGAGCAGGCTGCGCGTCTGCTCGCCGACGACAACGCGGCCGACACCGTCGCGGCGTTCCACTACCAGCTCCTCGACATGACGAAGTACGAGGACGTCTCGCGCTCGACGATGCTCTTCCCCGAGTTCACCGAGTCGATGCGCGCCTCGATGGTGAACGAGACGCAGTCGTTCGTGCGCCACGTGATCTTCGAGGAGAACGGCGGCTTCTCGCGCCTGATGACGGCGCCGTACACGTTCGTCGACGCGGAGCTCGCGACGGTCTACGGCCTCGACGGCACCTACGACGACGCGATGGAGCGCGTCGATCTCGACCCCGCGCAGCGCGGCGGTCTGCTCACGCAGATCGGGTTCCTCGCGGCGCACTCGTCGTCGACCGATCCCGACGCGATCCACCGCGGCGTGTTCGTGAACCACCGCATCCTCTGCGCGCCGCTGCCGCCGCCGCCGATGATGGTGCCCCCGCTCCCCGCCGACGAGACGGGCGCGCTCACGATGCGCGAGCGCATCGACGCGCACACCGGCCCGGGCACCTGCGGCGCGGGCTGCCACGGCACGATGATCAACCCGATCGGCTTCGCGTTCGAGCACTACGACGCGCTCGGCCGCTGGCGCGACCAGGACCACGGTCAGCCGGTCGACGCGAGCGCGGAGTACACGTTCGACGGCACGATCGTCGACTACGAAGACGCGGTCGCGCTCTCGGGCGTGATCGCCGAGCAGCCGATGGCCCACCGCTGCTACGTGCGGCACTGGCTCGAGTACGCGTACGGTCGTCCGCCCTCGGCGCGCGACAATCCCGTGCTCTCGCGCGTGGGCAGCGCGTCGATCCAGGACGATCTCTCCGTGCAGGAGATCCTCGTCGAGCTCGTCGCGAGCCAGGGCTTCCGCACCCGTTCCACCACCGAGCTCGAGGACTGAGCACGATGCGCATCAATCGCAGAAAGTTCCTGGTCGGCGCGGCCGGCGCGACGGTCGCGCTCCCCGCGCTGGAGTCGTGGTTCGGCAATCGTGCGATGGCGGGCGGCGAGGATCGCGCGCGCTTCGCGGTGTTCGTGCGCGCCGGCAACGGCGTCGCGCAGCAGTGGAACGACGAGCCCGAGCAGTTCTGGCCGCGCGCGACCGGCGCGATCACCGCGGCGACGCTGCGTGATCAGAACGCCGATCGCGCGACGACCGAGCTCGCCGACTACGCGCCGCGCCTGAACCTGCTGAAGGGCATCCACCGCCCGTTCAGCACGCCGACCTGCGGTCACTCCGACTCGATCGTGCAGTGCCTCACGGCGGCGCAGATCAACGCGGGCGCGGGCAACGCGGCGCAGGCGCGCGGTGAGTCGGCGGACTGGCGCATCGCGCGGGCGATGAACCCGAGCGGGCGCGAGCCGCTGACGCTGATGGCGGGCCCGGGCTCGGCGTACATCGCCGAGGGCCTGTCGTGGAGCGCGGCGGGCGTGCGCACGTCGGCCGAGCGATCGCCGCTCAACGCGTACATGCGCATGATGGGCCTCTCGTCGGCGCCGCCGGAGATCCAGGTGCGCATCGCCGAGCGCCGCATGAGCGTGAACGACCTCGTGCGCGATCAGATGCAGTCGGTGCTCGGGCGCACCGACATCAGCGCGCGCGATCGCCGCCGGCTCCAGCAGCACTTCGACGCGATCCGCGACACCGAGATCCGCATGAGCTGCGATCTCGACGAGAGCCTCGTCGACGCGATCAGCGCGATCGACAACCCGCAGGCGAACGACGTGCGACCCGACGTCGTGCGCCGCCACATGGACCTCGTCGCGTTCGCGTTCAGCTGCGACATCAACCGCGCCGCGACGATCCAGGTCGGCGAAGGCAACGATCAGACGCAGTACGAGATCGGCGGATCGCGCCTGCCGCGCTTCCACTGGATCTCGCACCGCATCTACTCGGACGGCTCGGACGGCGAGACGATCCCGAACGCGGTCACGCTGCACCACCAGGTCGACCGGCTGCACCTGCAGATGTTCAAGTACCTGCTCGACCGTCTCGACGCGTATCCGTCGGCGTACGGCGGCACGCTGCTCGACGACTCGGTCGCGGTGTGGCTGAACGACCTCGGCAACGGCCCGCCGCACAGCGGAGACAAGGTGCCGTGGCTCCTCGCGGGCAGCGCGGGCGGGTTCCTCCGCACCGGTCAGTACCTCGACCTCGGTCGCGTGACGATCAACCGCGTGCTCAACACGATCATCAGCGCGGTCGGCGTCCGGAAGGACGACGGCTCGCTGGTCGACGACTTCGGTGACTCGAGCCTGACCGGCGGCCTGATCGATCAGATCGTGGCGACGTGATCAGGCGTTGGGGCCGAACGCGGTGATGAGATAGCCGCCGGACTTCTCGTCGAAGTGTGCGTCGAGGAGCCCGCGGCGCACCGCGTCCTCGAGCAGATCGTTGAAGGTGCGATAGCCGTGGAAGCGCTCGGAGAAATTCGGGCGCTTCCGCTTCATCGTCTGCTTCACCATCGAGCCCCAGAGCGCGCCCTCGCGATCCGTGAAGAGCGCCTCGACGATCTCGAGGACCATCTCCATCGCCTCGAGCTGTCGCTGCTCCGGCGTCTTCTCGCCGTGATCGGACGAGGTCGTGCTCGACGTGCTGGTCGCGGCCGTCGCGGGCGCGGCCTGGGCCGGCGGCGCAGAGACCCGCGGCGCCTGGCTGGGCGCGGGCTTCGCGGGGCGTGCGGACTTCTGCTTCGCCTTCGCGTCGCGACGCGCGCGCACGAGGTCGTCGTAGTAGATGAACTCGTCGCAGTTCTCGATCAGCAGATCGCTCGACGAGTTCTTCACGCCGAGCCCGATCACGCGCTTGTTGTTCTCGCGCAGCTTGCTGACGAGCGGCGAGAAGTCGCTGTCGCCGGAGACGATCACGAACACGTCGACGTGCTGCTTGACGTAACAGAGGTCGAGCGCGTCCACGACGAGGCGGATGTCGGCCGAGTTCTTCCCCGAGTACGAGACGTGCGGGATCTCGATCATCTCGAAGGACGCCTCGTGCATGGCGCGCTTCGCGGACTTGTATCGCTCCCAGTCGGCGTAGGCTTTCTTGACGACGATCTTGCCCTTGTCGAGAAGGCGCTCGAGCACGAGGTCGATGTCGAACTCGTCGTACTTCGCGTCGCGCACGCCGATCGCGACGTTCTCGAAATCGCAGAAGATCGCCATGTTCGGCGCGTCGTCGAAGCGGTCGGTCACGGAACGACCGTAGCGCGAAACGGCGGTCCAGCGCGCATTCGCTGCAGCGCCTGGAACTTCCGCGGTCCGCCGTTGTCCGAGCCCGTTCGCCGCGGAGGACGCGTTGGCGCGAGGGCAGCCATTCGACGGGGACATCGATCGCGAGATCGAGTCGTGGCGCTCGGACGAGCGCGGGCGGATGCGACGCGGGGTGTCGATCGCGTCGATGCTGCTCGCGATGGCGTGCCTCGTCGGGGCGCGCTTCGAGTGGATCGACGCGTGGTACCGAGGCGAGATCGATCTGCGCGGGCGGCCGCGCTTCGAGCCGTGGTTCCCGATCGACCGCGACGCGCTCGCCCGCGTCGATCTCGAGCGCGTGCACGCGATCGCGATCCCCGAGTGGATCGAGCGCACCAGCGAGGCGAGGACGCGTGACGATCGACGGCGCGCCGAGCTCGCCTGGCTCGAGCTGCGCGACGCGGTCGCGCCCGATCGCAACCTCGCGCGCATCTGGGGCGAGCTCCACGAGCGCATGACGCTCTCGCCGATCGCGAGCGCGCGCCGGATCGATTGGTTGCTCTGGGCACACGATCGCTACGTCGACCGGATCGGGGCGCCGTATCGCATCGAGGCGTCGATGCACGTGCGTGGTCGTCGCGCCCACGTGGTCGCGCTCGGGTATCGCGTGCTCGCGGAGACGCGGAGCGCGGAGGGCGCGCGGGTGCGGGTCATGCGGCGCATCGATCGCAGCCGCGTCGTGGAGGGCTGGCTCGGGCACACGCCGCGCGAAGACGACGGTGCGCTCGTGGTCGCGGATCGTGTGCTGCACTTCGCGGTGCGCCACGTGTGGCCGGCGCTCAATCCCGCGCTCGATGGGCGCCGACCCGCGGCCGAGCGCGGCCTGCTGCCCTGGGTGCGAGAGGAAGCGGAGGACGCGATCCCGTCCGAGCACCTCGCGCTGCTGCGCGAGACCGCCGAGGACGAGCAGGTGCTGATCGAGGTCGCGCACGCGATCCGATCGCGGCACGCGTGCGGCAGCCGGTTCCAGGTGTTCGATCTTCCGTACAAGGGGCTCTCGATCTCGAGCCACCAGGCGCTCCGGCGCGCGCTCTTCGCGAGCCGCTTCTCGCGCTGTCCCGACATCACGGTCTCGGAAGCGGCGCTCCTCGTCGGTGCATCGGAGCGACTGCGGAGCACCGAGGGCCTCGATCCCGCGCTCGAGTCGATGCTCGGCTGGGTCGCGCGCAGCGTCGCGGTGCACGAAGCGCGTCACGTGCTCGACGGGCCGAGCGACGACGTCGCGTGCGCCGCGTGTGATCCGCTCGCGACGCGCACCGTGCGCGCCGAGCTCTCGGCGTACCTCACGGCGATGGCGACACCGGGCGTCGGCTATCTCGCGACGCTCCATGCGTGCGCGACGCCGGAGCACACGCGCGGTGATCACGCGCGTGCGATCGATCTCGCAGTGCACGCGGCGGCGCCTGGCGGGTGTGGAGAAGACCCGGGGCTCGGGCTCTACGCACGCGCACACGCCGCGGAGGAACGTCTCTTCGGCGAGCGTGCGCCGATCACGCTGCCGGAGGGATTCCCCGGTGCGCTCGCGTTCTTCCCGCGCTCGCGCGCGGCCGTCGCGGAGCAGTGAACGAAGCGCGCAACCGCGCGCAGCACACGTCGATGGTGGCGCCGTGCGCATCGACTACGACCGCGGCACCTTGCTCCTCACCGCCGAGCCGGACCAGGCCGCGGCGCTCCCCCACGTGCGATGGGACCCGCGGGTCGGTCGTCATCGTGCGCCCGCTTCGGCGTACGCCGAGATCGTCGCCGCGCTGCGCGACGTGCGCTTCGAGGATCGCGCCCGCGCGCCCGCGCCAGCTCCACCGCCCGATCTCGTCTTGCCCGAGCTGCGGCCTTATCAGCAAGCCGCGCTCGATGCGTGGGAGGCCGCGGGTCGGCGCGGCATCGTCGTGCTCCCGACCGGCGCGGGCAAGACGCGCCTGGGTGCTGCGGCGATCGCGCGCGTGTCGGCGCGCACGTTGGTGCTCGCGCCCACACGGGTGCTCGTGGAGCAGTGGCTGCGGACGCTCGCCGAGCTCGGCCTCGGGCCGCTGGGACAGTGGGGCGACGGCAAGCACGAGCTCGCGCCGATCACGGTCGCGACCTACGAGGGCGCGCTCCGCGCCGCGCCTCGCCTCGGCGCGTGCTTCGAGCTCCTGGTGATCGACGAGGTGCACCACTTCGGTCACGGCGCGCGCGACGAGCTGCTCGAGATGTCGATCGCGCCCGCGCGCATCGGGCTCACCGCGACGATGAGCGAGGACGAGCGCGCGCGCGTGCGCCTCGAGGAGCGCGTCGGCCCGGTGGTCGCGCGCTCGACCACGGCCGAGCTCACCGGGCGATGGCTCGCCGAGCTCCAGCACGTCGTGCTGCACCTGCGGCTCACCCGCGACGAGCAGCATGCGTACGACGCGGAGAAACAGACGTTCCACGCCGTCGTCGACCCGATCCTGCAGGCGCGTCCGGGCGCGAGCTGGCCCGAGATCGTCGCGCTCGCCCGGCAGACCGATGCGGGTGTGCGCGCGCTCGCGGCGCTTCGCGCGGCACGCCGGATCACCACGCACGCGGAGGCGAAGCGGCACGCGCTCGCGACCCTGATCGAGCGGCATCGATCCGAACGAACGCTGGTGTTCACCGAGGACAACGCGTCGGCGTACGACGTCGCGCGACGGCACCTGATCATGCCGATCACGTGCGACATCGGCCGCCGCGAGCGCGAGCGTGCGATCGCCGCGCTGCGCGAGGGGCACCTGCGCGCGCTCGTGTCGGCGCGCGTGCTCAACGAGGGCGTCGACGTGCCCGCCGCAGAGGTCGCGATCATCGCGGGCGGTGCGCTCGGTGCGCGCGAGCACGTGCAGCGGGTCGGGCGCGTGTTGCGCCCTGCGCCGGGAAAGATCGCGATCGTCTACGAGCTCGTCGTCGTGGGCACGTCGGAGCGCCGTCGCGCGGCGCGGCGCATCGCCGCGCTCGGGCTCTCGGAGGAGCGGCCGTGAGCGATCTCGAGGCCTCTCCGCGCTGGCTCGGCCCGCGCGATCATCGTTGGCTCGCCGCGTTGCTCGCGGCCTACCAGCGCGCGGAAGGACGCCCGGTGCGCGAGCTCGACGAGATGCTCGCGACGCCTCTCGCGCCGCCACGACGCGTGAAGCTCGCGCGTGCCGTGCTCGACGATCTCTGGTCGGATCGTGTCGGCGGCGAGCACGATCCCGAGCACGTTCGTGCGGTCGTGTTCCGATGCGCGACGCTCGAGCCATCGCGTGAGGCAGCGCTCGAGGCCGCGTCGCGCGAGCTCGCGCTGCCGATCGCGGCGCTCGAAGGAGCGCTCTTCGCCGACCTGCCGAGCGAACGTCTGCTCACGGCACCGCGCACCGTGCCGAGCCCGGCCGATCTCGCGGTGCGCTGCAACCACGCGCTCGCGCGAGGCCTGCTCGCGCGCGCATCGAGCGTGCGCCTCGACGTCGAGGGCGATCCGCGCGACGTGGTCCGGGCGTGCAAGCGCCGCGGCCTCGTGTGCGTCGTGCATCCCGAGGAGCACGGTGCACGGCTCGAGATCTCGGGGCCGCTCGCGCTCTTCCGGGCGACGCGCGTGTACGGCCGCGCGCTCGCGTCGCTGCTCGCTGCGCTCGCGGCGGTGCGTCGCTTTCGTCTGCGCGCGCTCGTCGCCGATGAGTCGGGCCCGCGGAGCTGGATCGTGCGGGATCGTGATCCGGTGTTCGTCGACGGGATGCGCGCGCCCGCGCTCGACAGCGAGGTCGAGGACGCGTTCGCGAAGCGCTTCGCGCGCCTCACCGTCGAATGGGATCTGGTGCGCGATCCCGAGCCGATCCGCGCGGGCGACGTGCTCGTGCATCCCGACTTCGCGCTGGTGCATCGGCACGATCCGCGGCGGCGCTGGCTCGTGGAGATCGTGGGCTACTGGACCCCGGAGTACCTGCGCGCGAAGGTCGATCGGCTGCGCGACGCAGGCATCACCCAGCTCGTGCTGTGCGTGAGCGATCGGCTCGCGTGCGCGGCCGACGAGGTGCCCGAGGGCGCTGCGATCGTCCGCTTCGCGACGCGCGTGGATCCCCGCGTGGTGCTCGCGACGATGGGCGACCCGGTCGTGAAGAAGAGGAAGCGGTGACGCTCTCAGGCGCGCAGGAACGCGCCGATCGTCGCGATCGCGGCGCGCCCCTCGGGCAGCGCGCCGGCGAATGCCTGGAACACGTGGAAGAGGTCGTCGAAGATCTCGAGCGTCACCTCGACGCCGGCCTCTCTCGCGCGCGCGGCGAGACGCACCGAGTCGTCGAGCAGCACTTCCGCATCGCCCACCTGCAGCAGCAGCGGAGGCAGCCCGCGCAGGTCCGCGTGGATCGGCGAGGCGAGCGGATGCCGGGGATCGACGTCGCCGAGGTAGTGGCGACACCAGCCCTTGAGGAGCGATGCGGGCAACATCGGATCGACGCCCGCGCGCGACACCACCGACTCGCCGCATGCCTCGAGATCGGCCCACGCGGAGAGCGCCGCGGCGCGCGCGGGAAGGCGCTCTCCGGCATCACGCGCAGCGACGAGCGTCGCGATCGCGAGCCCGCCGCCCGCGGAGTCCCCGGCGAGCACGACGCGCGTCGCGGCCTGCTCTCCGTCGGGGCCGCGATCGAAGGCGTGCGCCAGGGCGAGCCGTGCATCGTCGAGCGCTGCCGGGAAGCGATGCTCGGGCGCGAGGCGGTAGTCGGGCACCAGCGCGACCATGTTCGCGGCGCGCGCGATGCGCGTGACCAGGCCGCGATGGGTGCGCGGCGAGCCGGCGACGTAGCCGCCGCCGTGCAGATAGACGAGGCGCTGCGTCGGGTCCGCGCCGCGGGGCACGATCCACTCGGCGGGCATGAACACCGCGTCCTCGTCGTGGTAGCGCGGATCGTCGGGCGCGAGCTCGCGCATGAGATCGACCTCGCGCACGTCGAGACCCGGGGTGACCGCGGCGGAGAACGTCTCGAGAGCGAGCCGGACCTGGAGCGGGTCGAGGCCGCGGGTCTCCAGATCCGGCGGTCGCAGGGCGCGGAGTTGGGCGATGAGCTGTTCGAGCGCAGGAGAAGGCATGGTGCAGCCGCAGGAGGAGGGTGAAGTGCAGCGCAGCGAAGGGGAAGGGCGGGGAGCGCCCTCGCCGCCGGCTTGCCCGTGGTCGGGGCGCGCCGCTACACTGGCGCTCGTGCGCTCACCTTTTCGTTCGACGCTGGCGCTGATCGTCGCGCTCGCGGGCGTCGGCTGCGGTGCCGACCCGGTCGGTGTGACTCCGGCGTCGGCGACCGAAGGCTCCGTGGGCGTGCTGCACGTCGAGCGCTTCGCGGGCGAGGGCGAGCTCGAGGCGGGACCGACCGTGCTCAGCGCGGCGTTCGCGCGGTACCGCGGGCTCGACGGCCCATCGGTGCTGGGGCTGCTCGGAAGCGGCGCCGCGGCGTCGCCCGAGAGCTGTGCGTTCGTCGGCGCGGACGACGCGCTCGGCGCCGATCCGTTGGGGGTCGGGAGCGCGGAGGTCGAGCTGCTCGACGTCGGCACGATCCAGGTGCGCGTGGCGGGCACCGAGGCGCGCCTCTCGCCGCGCGCGTTCCCCGACCTCGCGAGCGTGCTCGCGGGCGTGTTCTACGCGGGCGACGCCGAGCTCGCGGTGCCGCGCGCCGACCTCGACGAGTACGCGTTCCGCGCCGCGGGCAGCGACGAGATCGCGGCGTTCGACGCGGTCGTGCCGGCGCCGGCGGAGCCCGCCGAGCTGCGCATCGACGGCTCGCTGGCGAGCATGGTCGGCTCGCTCTCGCGCGACGCGGGCGTCGACGTGGTGTGGGCCGCGGGTGATCCCCGCGACACGATCGAGATCGAGGTGCGCGCGCACGGCGACGTGCTGGCGTGCGCGGCGAACGACGACGGCTCGTTCCGCGTGGACGCGGAGTCGCTCGCGATCCTCGCGCCCGACGCCGGCGCGATGCTGCGTGTGCGCCGCGTGCGGGTGACGCCGGTGGACGTGCCCGGGCTCGACGACGCGTACGCGCGCGTGACCGTCACGCGCACCGTCGACGTCGACCTCCGCTAGTCCTTCTTTCCGAAGATCTTCGAGAAGAGGCCCGCGCCGCTCTGCGTCGCGGGCTTCTGCGTCTTGGCCGCCTCGGGGCGCATGGACGGGCCGCTCTTCTGCGCGTCGGGGATCTTGCCGCCGCCGCGCATCTGGGCGAGGCGCACCTCGCGCACCGCGTCGAGGTTCTTCGGGTTCAGCGCCGCGGCCTGGGCGAACGCGGCGACCGCCTCGTTCTCGCGGCCGAGGCGACGGAGGATCATCGCGCGGTAGAAGTGCCCACGATCGCTCTGGGAGTTCAGCGCGAGCGCGGTGTCGACCGACGCGAGCATCTCGGGCGCGCGCTCGACCCCGGGCTCGGCCTGGAACATCGCCCAGCCGAGCGTGGCGTGCGCATCCGCGTCCTCGGGGCTCATCACGATCGCGCCGCGGAGCAGCTCGATCGCGCCCACGAAGTCGCGACGGCGGATCAACACCTCCGCCTTCTGGTGGTCCATCGCGGCCTGGAGGACGGCCGCGAGCTTGCGCTCCGACTCCGGCGTGCCTCCGCCCTCCGAGAGCACGCGCGTGTAGTTGCCGCGCTTCTTGTCGTCGCAGAGCGTGTCCTGCGCCGACGTGAGCTGGTGGAAGATGCGCTCGACGAACGGCTTCAGCGTCGCGAGCTCGCCCGGCACCCGATCGGGGTGCCACTTCTTGACGAGACCGAAGTACGCCTTGCGCACCGCCTCCGCGCCGGCGTCCTTCGTGATGCCGAGCATCTCGAAGTAGCTCTGACGATCGATCTCGCCGAGCACGCGCGTGACGTCGCGCCAGAGCGCGAGGTGCTCGGGCGCGAGGCCCGCGGGAGGCTCGGGCGGGAGCTCGAGCTCGAGCATCTTCCGCGCGCGCGCCGCCGACGAGCTCGCGCTCGCGGGGGGCACCGGGGTGCGCGGTCGCTCACTCGCGGGCGCGTTGGGCATCGAGGGGCGCAGCGAGCTCGGTGACGACGTCGTGCTCGTCGTGGCGCCGCCGTACGGCTCGAGGCTCTTGGTGACCGCGAACAGATAGAGCAGGCGCTTGCCGAGCGTCTCGCCGAGCTCGCACTGCGCCGCGAGCTCACGCACCGGCGCCGGTGCGGCGCGGATCACCTCGACGAACGCGCTCTCCTTCGGCAGCAGCTCGAAGCGCCTGAGATCGACGCCGGGCTTCAAACGCACCGGGATGTCGCCGAAGCCTGCGAGCACCGACTCGACCACGTCGTCGCGCGACGGCCCGCGCAGCGACGCCGCGAGCAGCACCATCGGATCGACGCGCCCGGTGCGCACCGCGTCGCCGCTGCCCACGAGATCGACGTCCGCGTAGAACGCGTAGGGTCCCGACGCGCGCGAGAAGAGCGGCAGGAGCCCGCGATCGAGCGCGCCCGCGCGCTGCGTGAGGCGCGCCGCGACCAGCGCGCCCTTCTCGAAGCGGATGCGCTCCTGGCCCGGCGGCGACTCCGCGCTCTCGGGCCACACCACGAGCGTGCCCGTCAGCTCGCGCTGATGGCAGTAGAGCACCGCGTGCGCGAAGGGCGTCTTCGCGAGATCGCCCTGGGCCATCGGTGCCGGCAGCTCGCTCATCGAGCTCCGAGTCTACTCGCTCCGCGCGGGTGCGATCAGGGGATGCGCCAGGTCGTCCCCGTCGGGCCGTCCATGAGCTCGACCCCCATCGTCACGAGCTCGTCGCGGAGGGCATCGGCGCGCGCGAAGTCCTTCGCGTCACGCGCCGCGCGGCGGTCGCGGATCTTCTCCTCGACCTGCGCCTCGGTGATCCCGCGCGCGTTCGCGCGGCGCTGGCGGATGCGCAGCAGGACAGCGTTCGCGTCCTGACCGCCGATGCCGAGCTCGGTGTCGAGCGCGGCGAGCGCACGCTCCGCGGCCTCGATTGCGCCACGCGCAACCGTGCCCTTCTTGCGTTTGCTCTGCTCGACGAGCTCGTTGACCTGCTTGAGCATCTCGCTCGCGGTCGCGATCGCGATCGCGCTGTTCAGATCGTCGTCGAGCGCGCCCGCGAGCTCCTGCGGGAAGCGCGCGATCGCCTCGGGGATCTCGCCGGTCGCGACGATGCGCGCGGGGTCGATCGACGCGAGCCGCTGCCGCGTCGTGTACACGTACTCGACGCGCTTCTCCGCGTCCTCGAAGAGCGGGAAGCCGGTGACGTTCCCCGCGTCGTCGAGCGTCCAGTCGAGGTTCAGCGGGCTGCGGTAGTGCACCGTCAGCATCGCGAAGCGGATCGCCTCGGGCTCGTGCCGCTCGAAGAGCGTGCGCGCCGTGAAGAAGTTGCCGAGGCTCTTGCTCATCTTGGTCTTCTCGACCTCGACGAAGCCGTTGTGCATCCAGTGCTTCGCGAACGGCTTGTGGGTCGCGGCCTCGCTCTGCGCGATCTCGTTCTCGTGGTGCGGGAACACGAGATCGAGCCCGCCGCCGTGGAGATCGAGCGTCTCGCCGAGGTGCTTCATCGACATCGCGGAACACTCGATGTGCCAGCCCGGACGGCCGTGGCCCCACGGGCTCGACCAGCCCCACTCGTCGTCGGGCGCGCCCTTCCACAGCGCGAAGTCCGCCGGGTCTTCCTTCTTGCGCGTCTCGCTCTCGTCGACGCGGCCGCTCGCGCCCGACGCGAGCGCTTCGAGCGAGCGGTGCGAGAGCTTGCCGTACTCGGGGAACGCATGGACGCGGAAGTAGACGTCGCCGTCCTTCGCGTACGCGGCGCCCTTCTCGATGAGCTTCTCGATCAGCGCGACGATCTCGGTGAGGTGCTCGCTGACCCGCGGCTCGATGTCGGGGCGCACGTTGCGCAGCGCGTCCATGTCCTCGAGGAACGCATCGGTCATGCGCGCGCTGAGCGTCGCGGGCGTCTCGCCGTTCTGGCGGCTGCGCGCGAGGATCTTGTCGTCGATGTCGGTGACGTTGCGGACGTAGGTGAGGGTCTGTCCGCGCGCGCGCAGGTGACGCACGAGCACGTCGTAGACGACGTAGCAGCGAGCGTGGCCCAGGTGCGAGAGATCGTAGACGGTCGGGCCGCACACGTAGATCCGCGCGTTCGACGGATCCTGGGGAGCGAAGGGCTCCTTCTTCGACGTGAGCGTGTTGTAGAGGACGAGGGCCATGCGCCGGGGGTGTACCCGTACGGCCGGATCGTCGCAATGATCTCGGAAAATCAGTCCGCCGGGCGCGCGGAGACGCGACCACCGTCGCTCTGGGATCGACCGCTGATCGCGCCGCTCGCGGCGATGCGGAGATCGTAGTGATCGGTCGAGACCAGCGTGGGATCGGAGGTCTGGTACCCGGCGAGGTCGAGGGCGCCGGTGGCCTCGTCGTAGTGGCCGTCGACGAATTCCTCGGCCTGGTGCCCGATGCGCGACTGGAAGTCCGGCCTGGGGCTCTCGAGCAGGCGCCATTCGATGGTGCCCGACGCGTCGCGACCATCGCGGCGCAGGGCGATCGTGATCGCGTAGCGCCAGCCCTGGCCGCTCCAGGTGCCGCGCCAGCGACGCCGCGCGCCATCGGCCCACGCGAACCGCGCGACCTCGTCGCTCGGCGGCTGGGGATCGCGCGGGGCTTCGGTGCGGGCGCGCGACGCGTCGCTGCCCGCGTCGTGGGCGGGCGGGGCGACGATCGCGGGGCCCGAGTCGGGGAGCGCGATCGCCGCATCGACACGCGCGAGCTGCGCGCCCGCATCGAGCTGGACGTGCGCGACGAGGCGGGGCGGAGGAGGCACCTCGCGCTGCGAGAAGCGCTGCCACAGGACGAGCCCACCGAACGCGCTGAGGCCTGCTCCGACGAGCGTCGCGACGAGGCCCAGCGCGAGCGCGATGTGGCGGGTCGCGCTCGATCGCGGCGCGCCCACCGGACCGGTCGCGGTCGAGGGGCCGTGCACCGCGTAGGGCGTGCTCGCTCGTGGGTGCGGCGTCCAACCCTGCGGCGCATAGGGCGTCGGCGCGTGGGGCTGCACCGACGAGGGCGTCATCGCGACCGTCGGCGGCACCACGCGACGATGCTCGTGCGTCATCGGCACGTGGGGCGCGTCCTCGCGCAGCGAGAGACCGGGCGAGAGCGACGCGAGCGCGACGCGCGCGTCGGGGAAGCGACGATCGGGATCGCGATCGAGGCAGCGTGCGAGCCACGCATCGAAGCCCGCAGGCACGAGGTGGCCGACGCCGAGCTGCGCCGCGCGCACCGAGCCCGGCTCGAGCGGCGTGACGAGCACCTCGGTGAAGAGCGCGGTGAGGCGCACCTCGGGGTGGTTCGCGACGCGCCAGTAGGAACGACCGGTGATCAGGTAGAACGCGACGAGGCCGAGCGCCCAGACGTCGGTCGCGGGGCGGATGCGCGCGTGCGCCTCGGTCTGCTCGGGCGCCATCCACATCGGCGAGCCCACGGCTGCGGTGGTCGATGCGGTCGCGCGCGACTCCTGCGTGAGCTTCGCGATGCCGAAGTCGAGGATCTTGAGGGTGAAGGGCACGCCGCGACGGCGGCTGATCGCGACGAACAGGTTCTCGGGCTTGAGGTCGCGATGGACGATGCCCTTCGCGTGCGCCGCGCCGAGGCCGTCGCCGAGCTGCTGCAGGATCTCGTACACCTCGCTCGGGGGCAGCGCGCCGCGCTCGCGCAGCGCGTGCGAGAGGTCGCGCCCTTCGAGCAGCTCCATCGCGAGCCACGGAAGGCCGGTGGGATCGTCGATGCCCGCGGCGACGGTCTCGACCACGTGCTCGCTCTCGATGTGCGCGGCGATGCGCGCCTCTTGCGCGAAGCGCTCGCGGGCGCGCGCGTCGACGACGAGCTGCGGGAGCATGACCTTCAGCGCGCGACGTTTGCCCGTGGAGAGCTGCTCCACGACGTACACCGCGCCCATGCCGCCTTCGGCGAGCAGGTGCAGGATGCGGAAGTCCCTTGCGAAGACGTGTCCGGGGACGAGCTGGGGCAGGGCGGGCACGTGAGTCGAGCTTAGTCGCAAACCTGTGGCGCGGGCTTGGATCGTCGGCGGCGGATCGCGCGCACGATCGTGGCGACGACGAGGACGAACGTGACCGGCGACGCGCGGGTGCGCGCACCCACGCGACATCCACAGCCGCCCGAGATGCGCGGCATCTCGCGAGGACCGGCGTCGAGCGTGTTGCCACCATCGTCACCCGCGGTCGCGCCGTCGAGACCGGCGTCGGGCGGGGGCGCGCACTCGTCGTCGGTGCCCGCGGGCATGCTCGCGCAGCCCCACGGGCACGGCTCGGTCGTGTCGGCTCCGTCGATGCAGCGACGGCGCGCGGTGCCCGCTTCGTCGCAGGTCCAGAGCGCGAACGTTCCGTCGGGGCACGAGGTCGCGGTGCCGCACGTCGCGCCCGGGATGCCGCGATGGATGCCTTGCTCGGCCCAGCGCGACGGCGCGGTCGGCGAGCACGTGCCCGCGAAGGGATCGAACGCGGTGGTCGATGCGCCGCCGAGTGGTCGGGTCTCGAAGTGCAGGTGCGCGCCGGTGCTGCATCCCGAGCTGCCGATCTGTCCGAGCACTTGCCCGCACGTGACGCGATCGCCGGGCGCCACGCGCACGCTGCCGTTTCGCAAGTGCGCGTAGACCACGCGGGTGTCGCCGTGATCGACGACGACGTGGTTGCCGTAGCCGAACCCGAACGCGGTGCCGCAGTTGTCGCCGCCACATGCGGTGCAGCGATCGAAGAAGCCGTCCTGCGCGCGCACCACCTCACCGTCGGCCGCGGCGACGACGTCGTGGCCCGCGTCGATCGCGGCGAGGCCTCCGCGCAGCGAGAAGTCGGTGCCGCGATGCCCGTCGTAGGTCGACGTCGCGCAGCTCCAGTCCTGCGTGCCCGCCGTCTCGCCGGTGTGATCGAAGTAGAACCAGTTCGCGATGCACGTGTCGCACGCGAACGGGCGGCGGAAGGTCTGCGCCTCGGCGCGCGACGCGACGAGGAGCACGAGCGCCGCGAGCACGACGTGCTTCATCGCGGCACCCGGTGCGTGGCGCCATCGGCACCGACGAACACGACGTGCGCGCCCTCCAGATGGATCGACGCTCCCGCGGGCGGAGGCGTGTACGCGTCGCCCCACGGCCGTCCCACGCGCAGCGCGCAGTTGGTGAGGCAGCGGAGCTCGTCGTCGAAGAGCCAGAGCCCCGCGACGCCGCCGTTCGTGCTGCCGACGAGCGCGATCGAGCCGTCCTCGAGGATCGCGAGCGGCGCCATCGGCCCGGGCGCGTGCGCGAGCGCGATCGGCTGGGCGTCGCGCAGCTCGAAGATCGTCGCTCGTTCATCGCACCAGACGAGGCGAGCGCCGTCGGTGATCGGTGGTGCGAGCACCTCGTCGCCGATCGCGTGCTCGCGTCCTTCGCCATCGATCACGACGAGACGCGCATCGCGATCGACGTACGCGACGCCCTCGCGCAGGCGCAGCGCGACGTCGTTCGTCGGTCGCTCGTCGGTGCCCACCGTCGTCGCGGTCGCGAGCTCCGACGCGCGCAGCGATGGATCCGGAGCGCACGCGCCGAGGCACGTCACGAGCGCGAGCAGCCGACGCATCGAACCGTGAGCATACCGGAGCCCCGGGCGCGCTGGTTCGCGTCTAGACTGCGCCGCATGTCGCTCGCTCAGCGCTCGATCGTCGAACGAAAGGCGTGGCTCGCGCGCCTCGCCGGCAGCACGCCGTGTGTGCCGGTCGACGACCCCGAGACCGGCTGCACCATTTGGCTGAAGCTCGAGTACCTGCTGCCGAGCGGCTCGACGAAGGATCGCGTCGCGTCGTTCATCCTCTCGCACGGCGTCGAGACCGGCGCGATCCGCGAGGACTCGATCGTGGTCGAGGCCTCGAGCGGCTCGACCTCGATCGCGTTCGCGATGGCGTGCGCCGCGCTCGGCGTCCGCTTCTGCGCGGTGATGCCCGAGAACGTCAGCCGCGAGCGCATGCTGATCATCAAGCGCTATGGCGGCGAGTGCGTGCTCACGCCGCAGGCGGGAGGCCTCGTCGGCGCGATCGAGGAGACCCGCGCCATGGCGGCGCGCGACGCACGCGTGTTCCTCGCGCGACAGTTCGAGAACCCGCTCAACGCCCGCGCCCACGAGCGGCACACCGGGCCCGAGCTGATCGCGCAGGTGGGCACGACGATCCACGGCTTCGTCGCCGGCGTCGGCACCGGCGGCACGCTGATGGGGATCGCGAGCGCGCTGCGCGATGCCGGTCATCCCGTGCGCGTCGCGCGCGCGATGCCCGAGAAGAACAGCCCGTGTTTCTCGGGACAGCCCGAGATCTGCGGCGGCATCCCCGGTGTCGTCGACGGGCTCTCCGCGATCCTCGATCCCGCGCGCATCGGGCTCGACGACGACGTGCGAGTCCTCGAGCGCGATGCGATCGACGCGGCGCGCTCGCTGTGTCGTCGCGGGTTCCCGGTGGGTCCGTCGAGCGGCCTCAACTACGCCGCGGCGCGCGCGCTCGCGCGTCGTCTCGGCCCGGGGCACACGCTCGCGACGGTGCTGTGCGATCGCATGGAGCGCTACTTCAGCACCGACCTGTTCCAGGACGTCTGCGGCTGACGGAACGAAGAAGGCCGCCCGGAGGCGGCCTTCTTCTCGTGCGCGATCAGAGCTGGCTGTTCGCGTGGTCCCAGCTCACCAGGTTCCACCACGACTCGACGTACTTCGCGCGCGCGTTGCGATAGTCGATGTAGTACGCGTGCTCCCAGACGTCGCACGTGAGGATCGGCTTGCGATCCATCGTGAGCGGCGACCCCGCGTCGTGGGTGTCGATGATCTCGAGCTTGTCGCCGTTCTTCACGAGCCACGCCCAGCCGCTCGCGAAGTGGCCGACGGCCTTCGCGCTGAACTGCTCCTTGAACGTCGCGAACGAGCCGAAGCTCTTGTCGATCGCGGCCTTGATCGCGCCCGTCGGCTCACCGCCGCCGCCCGGCCGCATCGACTGCCAGTAGAACGTGTGGTTCCACACCTGCGCCGCGTTGTTGAACACGGGGCCCTTCGCGGTGCGGATGATGTCCTCGAGGCTCTTGCCCTGGAGCGAGGGATCCTGGTCCACGAACTTGTTCAGGTTCGTGACGTACGTCGCGTGGTGCTTGCCGTGATGGAACTCGAGCGTCTCGGCCGAGATGTGCGGCGCGAGCGCGTCCTTCGCGTAGGGGAGCTCGGGGAGCGTGAAGGCCATGATCTTCCTCCGGGGTCTCTGCTGAGATGCGGCGTCGGGGCCTTCTAGGACCCGAGGCGCGCATCGAAAGAGGTCCTCGCGACCGCCGCGCCGGATGGCGCGCGCGAGGGACCGCAGTGCCCGCACGTGCGGGAGACCGGAGCCTAGGAGGAACGCACCGCGTGAGTAAAGGCCCGCTCCCGTGCGCTGGCGCGCTGCCAACCGGTTGGCGTCGTGCGCGCACGCGGTGCGCACCGTTCGCGCACGCGCTCGTCGAGCACGCGATCGCGAGATCTCGAACGAACGCTCACGATCGCGCGGTGGCACCTCGGTTGCTCTAGCCGCGGTCCACGATGAACGCGACGATCGAATGGGCGCAGCTCACACCGCAGCTCCGCGTGATGGCCACCGAGGAGCGCGCGCTGATCGTGCGCGCCGACGTGCAGCAGGACGCGCCGACGCTGCGCTTCGCGAGCGACGACGATCACGAGCGCGCGACGCGCTGGCTGCTCGACGGTGCGATCCGCGCGGCGTTCTCCGCGGCGCGCGAGGAGCTCGTGCCCGCGATCACCCCGGTTCGCTGGGCCTGGCGCCTGGTGGGCCTCTATCACCTCACGCACTCGACGCCGCGCTTGCTCGAGGAGGCGGCGGCGCGCTTCGAGGCGAGCGGGCGCGGCGCGCTCGCGGAGTGGGCGCGCGAGCGAGCGCGCGAAGAGACGTTCCACGATCGGCTCGCGCTGCGTGATCTCGCGGCGATGGGCTACGACGCCGAGCGCGTGGTCGCGTCGGTGACCCCGCCGATCGCGGCCCGGCTCGTCGAGATCTTCACGCGCTACGCGATCGCGCCCGATCCCATCCGCTGCGTCGGCTACGCGTACGCGCTCGAGCGCCTCGCGACGACGGTGCGCGCGGAGGACGTGAAGCGCATCGAGGCGATCCTCCCGGATGGCATGCGCGCGACGCGCTGCCTGCGCGTGCACAGCGCGATCGGCAGCGACGGCGATCACGTCGCAGAGACGGTGCGCGTGGTCGCGCGCTGCAGCGGGAGCGAGCGCCGCGAGGTCGCCACGGCGGTGCACGAGACGGCGCGCCTCTGCTTCGCGCCGCCGCCCGGCGGACATCCGACGGACGACGAGATCGCAGCGCTGCTCACGCGCTGAGCGCGATCACCGCGAGACGAAAGAGCACGCGCGGGCCCGAGGGCTCGACGCGCGAACGGACGACGTGTGTCCACGACCCCCCAACCACTGCAGGAGAGAGAGCACATGGAGCGCAACGACAGCCAGCAGCAGCACGACGCGACGATCGACATGGAGACCCGCGAGGCGCGCGAGCGCTTCGAGGTGAAGGAGAGCGCGGAGACGCTCGAGGTCGTCGAGCTCGAGAGCGCGCCCCTCACCGACGTGAACTTCGGCTTCTGAGACGCACTGCCCTCGGGCTCGTCGCGCACGAGCCCGAGGGCGCTGCCCCTTTTCGATCACCGGAGGCGAGAGATGACGTCGAGCGTGGAGATGGTGGACTGCGTCGTGCTCGGGGGTGGGCCCGCGGGCAGCACCTTCGCGGCGATCGCGAAGAAGTACGCGCCCGAGGCGCGCGTCGTCGTGCTCGAGAAGGAGCGCTTTCCACGCTGGCGCATCGGCGAGTCGACGATCCCCGCCGCGAACGGCGTGTTCAAGGATCTCGGCGTGTACGACACGCTGCTCGCGTCGCCCTTCGTGAAGAAGATGGGCGTGACGTTCGTGTGGGGCCGCGATCGTCAGCCGTGGAACGCGGACTACCTCACGCTGCGCACCACGACGAAGCACGAAGGCGCGGAGATCATCGAGGTCACGGGGCAGGACTTCGAGGCGCTGCTCGGCGACGGCAACAAGCGCGACACGCCGTACTCCGCGTTCAACGTCGAGCGCTCGAAGTTCGACGACATCCTGCTGCGCAACGCGGAGCGACTCGGCGTCGAGGTGCGCGAGGGCACGCGCGCGACCGCGGTGACGCGCGTCGACGGAACGAGCGCGCACGTGATCGCGTGGGAGGACGATCAGGGCGCGCGGGGCACGATCCGCACCGAGTTCGTGATGGACGCGAGCGGGCTCTCGAGCCTGCTGACGCGCGGCCAGCGAGTTCATGACGAGTCGCTCAACAACTTCGCGGTCTACGGATATCTGCGCAACGCGGAGTGGAAGGTCACGTACAGCGGCACGAAGGATCGCTCGACGGTCTTCATCGCTGCGGTCGAGAAGGGATGGATCTGGTACTTCCCGCTCGGCGAGGACCTGATGACGGTCGGCGCGGTGACCAACACGCGCCACTTCAAGGATCGCTTGAAGGACGTCGATCTCGAGACGTTCTTCTGGGAGATGCTGCGCTCGTGCCCCGAGGTCGCGGGGCTCGTCGAGAGCGCGACGCTCCGCGACGACATCCTTCCGGGCAACGCGCGCGTCGGTGCCTGCCGCGACTGGTCCTCGTGGGCGCGCGAGCCGATCGGCGAGGGCTGGGCCGCGGCGGGGGATGCGGCGATGTTCGTCGATCCGATCCTCTCGACCGGCGTGACGCTCGCGCTGCAGACCGGACATCGCGCGGCGTACACGTGGCTCACCGCGCGTCGTCGTCCCGATCTCCCGGCAGGCTCGTTGTGGCGCGCGTACGCGGACTATCTGCGCGGCGAGTACGGCGCGTTCCTGCGGCTCGCGCGCTACTTCTACGGCAACAACAAGGCCGCGCCCTCGTGGTGGTGGGAGGCGCAGCAGCTCGTGAACGCGTCGGGGCGCCTCGCGCTCAGCGATCGACAGGCGTTCACGATGGCGACCGCGGGGTTCTTCCCGGTGCCGCGCGCGCTCGGTGCCGCGGCCGAGGTCGTGGTGCCGCTGCTGCAGGGCATCACCGGCGGTGCGCGCGGTCTCGAGCGCATCTACCAGGTGCCGGGCGTGCCCTCGCACGACGCGCTACCCGCGTGCGCGCTCGAGCTCGTCGCGCCGTTCCGCGTCGACCTGCGCACCGAGCCGAACCTCGAGCGCGGCGTGATCGGATCGCTCGAGGTCTATCACGACCTCGTCACCGAAGAGCCCGACATGACGCACCGGCTCGCGGCGGTCCCGGCGCGCATCGATGCAGCGCTCGCGCCGATCGTCGAGGTGCTGCAGCGCTGTCGCACGGTGAGCGAGCTGCTCGAGCGCGCGCCGAGCGTGATGCCCGCGAGCACCGATCCGAGCGTGGTGCGCAAGGCGGCCCTCGATCTCGTGCGCATCGCCGCGCTGAAGGGCTTCGTGCGCATCGTCGAGCCGCGCGTGTCGGTGACCGAGAGCGCGCCGTGCGGCTGACGATCGAGCTCGTGCCGCGGGATCCGATCGCGCTGCGCGAGCTCGCGGACGCGGTATCGGATCCCAAGGCCGCGCAGTACGGCGCGTACCTCGATCGCGCTGCGCTCGAGCGTCGGATCGCGATCGATCCACGAGAGCGCGCCTCGATGCGCGCGTGGCTCGGGCGTCACGGTGCCTCGCGCGCGCCGCGCGCGATCGACGGCCCTCGCTCGATCGTCGTGTCGATCGATGCCGCGGGTCTCGCAGCGATGCTCGGTGCGCCGACGGCGCGCGTGCTCGTGGGCGAGCGACGCCTCGGCCCCGAGCTCGCGCTCTCGCTCCCCGATCCATTGCGCGGACGCGTGCGAGCGCTCGCGCTCTCGAACGATCACGTGACGCCCTCGTCGTCGCGACCGAGCGCGCCCGATCGTGTGGTCGCTCCGCCCGAGCGCGGCCTCGCGCCCGCCGACGTGCGTCGCGGCTATCGCTTCGATCCGAGCGTGCGTGGTGGGGGCGAGACCATCGCGGTGATGGCGCTCGGTGGCCTGCCGCGCGCCGAGGATCTCGACGGGTTCTGGCGCGCGCACGACGTGCCGCTGCCCGAGGTCGATCTCGTGCCGCTCACGGCGCTCGGTGCGTGTGCGAGCGATCCCAGCGCACGCTTCGAGACCACGATGAGCGTGCAGTGGATCGGCGCGCTCGCGCCCGCCGCGCGCATCGTCGTCTACGTCATCGATCCCGCGCTGGTCGCCGATCCGTGGAGCACGTTCCTCGAGGCCGTGCTCGACGACGCGGCGCGTGCGCCGACGATCGCGGTCACGAGCTGGAGCACGCCCGAGCGACAACATCGTCGCGTGCACGGTCGCGAGGGCTTCGCCGCGCTCCTCGATCAAGCAGCAGTCCTCGGCGTCAGCGTCGTCGCGGCGAGCGGGGACTGGGGCGCGTGCGGCGGGTTCCCGCGGGTGATGACGCCGGATGGACCGGTGTCGCCGTCGATCGCGCCGCACGCGACGTTCCCGGGCTGCGAGCCTCGCGTGCTCAGCGTCGGCGGCACCCAGGTGATCGACGTCGAGCGCTGGCGCGAGCGCGCGTGGAACGCGCCCGTCTCCGATGCGATCCGCGATGCAGTGCATCTTCCGCGGCTCGCGAGCGGCGGCGGCTTCAGCGAGACCGTCGCGATCCCCGCGTGGCAGCGCGACGTGCTCGCCAGGTCGTACGCGCGCAGCGACGGCACCGCGATCGTCCCGCAGGGTCGTGCGCAGCCCGACGTCGCGCTCGCCGCGTGGGGCCCCGATCACGCGTTTCGCGCGCTCCTCGACGGCACGTGGCGCGACGACGCGGGCGGCACCAGCCTCGCCGCGCCGATCTGGGCTGCCATCCTCGCGTGCGCGAACGAAGCGCGACGTCGCGTCGATCGACCGCGCGTCGGACACGTCGCGCCGCTGCTCTATGCGACCCCGGCGTTGCGCCCGATCACCGAGGGCGCGACCGACCTCGATCTCCCCACGCTCGACCCGCACGGCCGTCGCACGTTCCTGCGTGTGCCCGGCTACGTCGCGACGAGCGCGTGGAGCCCCGCGACCGGCCTCGGCGTGCCCGACGTCGGCGCCCTGATCACCGCGATTGCTCGTAGAGAGGAGCCTCCGATGCGCGCCGCCATGTACCAGCGCAAGCACGTCCGCAGCGCGAACGCCGCCGCCAAGGACTACGACTTCATCCGCCTCCCGACGCAGATCGACATCGCGCCGCTCGTCGACGAGCTCGAGCGCGCCGGCGCGCTGCCCTACGTGGCGAGCCTGTGGAAGTGGCACCGCGGCACGAAGTTCTGCGTGCTGCGCGCGGGCCCGCCGGGCGCGCTCCCCGGCGACGAGCTGATCACCGGCAAGGACGTCGATGCGCCGATCCTCGCGACGCTCCCGCGCTTCCGCGCGCTGCTCGACGAGATGTTCCCGGTGCGCGCTCCGCTCGCGTGGATCGGTCTCTCGCCCGCTCGCTCGCAGATCCGCATGCACGTCGACAACACGCAGCACTGGGACGAGCACCACCGCATCCACGTGCCGCTCGTCACCACGCCGGGCGCGCGCCTCATGGTGTCGGGTGGCTTCGTGCACATGCCCGCGGGCAGCGTCTGGGCGTTCAACAACAGCCGCCCACACGGCGCGATCAACACCGGCCCCGATCGACTGCACCTCGTGATCGATCTCGCGTCGACGCCCGAGGTCGAGGCGATGCTCGCGCGCGGCGAACGGGTGCGCGGAGAGCGCGATCGCGACGCGGTGATGGTGCTCTCCCGAGATCCGCTGGGCGACGGCGGCGCGGGAGAGCGCCCGGACGTGCTCGCGCGCATGCGAATGCAGTGAGAACCGTTCGATTTACACGTTGACCAATCTCATTGCCGCGCGTTTACAAGCGTGGCATCCCGCTGCCCATGCGCGACGCGCACGAGGCGATGGGGCGACGGCTGCGCGAGCTGCGGCTCGAGCGTGATCTGCAACAGGCGGACGTCGCGCGCCGTCTCGGCGTGTCGCCCGCGTACCTCTCGCTGATCGAGAAGGGCAAGCGCGCGGTGCAGCTCCCGCTGCTCTTCCAGGCGCTCGAGCTCTACGGCGTCGGCATGGAGGACTTCATGTCGTCGCTCGGCGAGCCGCGCGTCGACGACGGGCTCGCGCGCCTCCTCGACGAGCCGCTCTTCCGCACGCTCAACCTCTCGCGCGAGGACCTCGCGACGCTCGGCGCGGAGCCCAAGGTCGCGACGACGATCACCGCGCTCTTCAACCTCTACAAGAACACGCGCTCGCAGCTCGATCATCTGCTGCGCGATCTCGCGAAGCAGGAGCGCGACGCGGGCGTCGTCGCGGTGCCCGTGGGCGGCGAGCGCGACGAGCCCTACGGCTTCGACTACTCGCCCTTCGACGAGGTGACCGACTTCCTCGAGGAGGTCGGCAACTGGTTCCCGTCGCTCGAGGAGCGCGCCGATCAATGGCGTCGCGATCACGGCCTCGCGGAGGTGGAGCGCGTCACCGCCGACGCGCTCACGCGCGCGCTGCGCGAGCAGGACGTGCACGTGCAGCTCGTGCGCGGCGAGACGAGCTCGGTCATCCGCCGTCTCGATCGCGAGGGCGGCGTGCTGCGCATCTCGCGCGACGTGCCCGAGCACCGTCGTCTCTTCCAGCTCGCGCACGCGATCGGCCTGCGCCTGCTCGACGACGAGAAGCTGCACGAGCCGATCATCGCGGAGACCAGCGCGGGCCACTCGCAGACCGCGCGCCTGCTGAAGATCCACCTCGCGAACTACTTCGCGGGCGCGGTGCTGCTCCCGTACGAGACGTTCTTCCGCGAGGCGCAGCGACTGCGCTACGACGTCGAGCGTCTCGCGCACGTGTTCGACGCGTCGTACGAGACCGTCGCGCACCGGCTCTGCAACCTGAGCGATCCCAAGCGACGCGCGGTGCCGTTCCACTTCCAGCGCGTCGACGTCGCGGGGAACATCTCGAAGAGGTACAGCGCGACCGGCCTTAAATTCCCGCACGGCACGGGCAGCTGTCCGAAGTGGATCGTCCACACCGCGTTCCTCACGCCGCACGCGATCGCGAAGCAGTACTCGCTCTTCCCCGACGGCTCGATCTACTTCTGCTTCGCGAAGGTGATCGCGGAGCCGATCGGCGGATCGCTCGCGAAGGGCACGTGTTACGCGATCGGCCTCGGCACCCACGCCGACAACGCGAAGCACCTCGCGTACGCCGACGAGATGCCCTTCGTCGATCCGCAGAAGATGGTCGTGCCGGTGGGCACGACGTGCCGCTTCTGCGAGCGCACCGACTGCAACCAGCGCGCAGCGCCGAGCTACAAGTTCGCGTTCCGCGTCGACGAGTACATCAAGAAGGACAACTTCTTCTCGCCCTTGGTCGTCGAGGACGAGCTCACGCCCGCGCAGGGCGAGCCCGAGCCCGACGTGGCGCTCGCAAAGCTGCGAAGAAGGCGTTGAGCAACGGCGCGCGTCGAGCGTCGATGTGGCGGCTTTCACTCGGGAGGGAGACCGTGAGACCAGTCATTCTGTTGTCGTCGTGTGTGCTCGTCGCGATGCTCTCCGGATGCGAGCGCGATCTCGCATGCGGCACCGACCTCCGATACGACCGCGGGCGTCACCGGTGCATCTGCCCCAACGGCGGCGAGTGGCGCGCCGAAGATCGAACGTGCGTGTTGCCCGACGGATCGGTGACGCCGCTCGACGACGCGGGCATGGGTGACGGCGGGATGCCCTGCGAGCCGCAGGTCTTCCATCGCGACGCCGACGGCGACGGATTCGGCGATCCGACGCAGACGACGCAGGCGTGCGAGAGGCCGAGCGGATACGTCGACGACGCGAGCGATTGCGACGATGCATGCGAGTCGTGCCGACCCGGCGGCAGCGAGGTCTGCGACGCCGAAGCGCGCGACGAGGACTGCGAGGGCGGCTCGAACGAGGGCTGTGCGTGCACCGGCACCGGCACACGAGCGTGCTCGGGAGGAACGGAAGAGGGCGAGTGCACCGCAGGCACGCAGTCGTGCGTCGACGGCGTGTTGAGCGAGTGCGTGGGCGCAGTCGGACCCGTCGCCGAGGTGTGCAACGGTCGCGACGACGATTGCGATTCGGCGATCGATGGGCCGATTGCCACGCTCGCATGCGGCAGCGCGACGCGGGCGAGCGCCGTGGGGTGCAGCGCCGGCGAGTGCAGAGTGACCGCGTGCACGACTGGCTATCGAGACTGCAACGAGCAGTTCGAGGACGGATGCGAGGTGCAACTCGGGACGGCGAGCGACTGCCTCTCTTGCGGAGATTCGTGCGCGTTCAGCTGCAACGACGAAGGTTGTGACGACGTCGTGCAGGTCGCGACGGGCGCGTTTCATACGTGTGCTCTCCGAGCGGGCGGCAGCATCGTCTGCTGGGGCTCGAACGATCGCGGCCAATTGGGCGACGGCACGACGGCTGCGCGGAGCACGATTCAACCCGTCGTCGGCATCACCAACGCGCGATCCGTGGCGGCCGGCACGTACCACACGTGCGCCGGGCTGGCTGACGGTACGGTGCGTTGCTGGGGATGGAATGGTTGGGGGCAAATTGGTGATGCGACGACGCAAGATCGCCCCCTCCCGACCAGCGTTGCCGGGCTGACTGATGTAGCGACGGTCACGGCAGGCGGACACCATGCATGCGCGCTCGGAAACGACCGGCGTGTGCGGTGTTGGGGCGCTGGTAACGGTGGGGATGGCTCGACCGCGGAACGTCAGACCCGACCGGTGCTCGCGGCGGGACTCGCGGATGTCGTGAGCGTTTCGGCAGGCGGCGGGTACACGTGCGCCGCGCGCGGTGCCGAACACTCGGCGTGGTGCTGGGGAGGCAACATCTACGGACAGCTCGGTGATGGCACGCAGACGAGCCGCGCCACGCCGACGCGGGTCAGTGGGCTCACGAACGTCGCCCGAGTTCATGCTGGCGACCGCCACGCGTGTGCGGTGCGGACGGATGGAACTGTCGCGTGCTGGGGGGACAATGCGTGGTCGCAGCTCGGTGACCGCACCACCACGACGCGCCTGACCGCCGTCGCGGTGCTCGGCGTCAGCGACGCCGCCGACTTGGCGCTCGGATACGGACACACGTGCGCTCGTCTCGGCAGTGGTGTCGTGACGTGCTGGGGGCGTAACGCGCACGGCCAGCTGGGTGACGGGACCACGGCGCCTCGCGCGACGCCTGCGGTGATCGATGGCCTCGATGGAGTCGTGTCGCTCAGCGCAGACCACTATGGGTTCGTCGATATCTACGGGGGCGTGGGCGATGACAACCAAGTCTGCGCGGTGACGAACGGTGGGCTCCGATGCTGGGGTTCGAACCTCGTCGGCAAGATCGGAGGCGGAACGACGGCGGACAGGCCGAGCCCGGTCACAATCGTGGTGCGCTGAGCTCATCTCGCCCGCTGAGCGGCCATCGGCCAAAAGACGGAAGGCCCGCGATGCATCGCATCGCGGGCCTTCTCGTTCGTCATCGCGCGCTCAGCGCGCGGCGGTTGTCACGGCGTGTAGTTGTCGACCCACGGAACGACCGTCGGGCCGCGCGGGTGCTGGCAGACGTGGGCGACGGGGTTGCAGCCCTGGCCTGCGGGAAGCGCCGCAGTGCAGTCGGCGTCCGTCGCGCAGGTAGTCGTGGCGGCGGGCGTGAACGTCACGTCACCCACCGCGAAGATCGAGACGATCTCGCCGTCGTCGAAGGTCGCGCCCGCCGAGATGTTCCCGGGGATGTTGGGCGTTCCCGCGGGCGGCACCGGCAGCGGGACGGGGATGCGGATCACGCCGGGAGAGAGCGGGTTCGCAGTCGCGCAATCCGTCGCGCCCGCGGCCCGCGGGAAGACCGCGATCAGACCGCCCGTGATCGGCGTCCGGCTCACGTAGTCGATCGTGCGCACCATCGCGACGGGCGGATCCGAGAGCGCCGCACCGATGTAGCTCTGGTTCGCGAACAGCGAGACGGCCTCCATCGGGCCGGGCGTCGGAACTCCCCCGGGGAACGTGTAGTCGGGGTCGTAACAGACGTCGACGGGCACCGGGATGTTCGGGATCGCGTGGACGAGACGCACGCGCGTCTGGCCGTCGGCCGGCTCGGTGCGATCGTCTTCGATGATCACGAACTGCGGTGCTTGCGCACCCGAACCGGCGAGGAGGCCGGTCGCGGCGATCGTGTAGTAGTTGCCCGGCATCAGGTCGGTCGTATCGACGCCGATCGAGAAGAGCGCCGTATCGGTCGCCGGGCAGGTGCTGCCCGCGAACACCGGGTACACGTGCACCGTGTACTCGAGGGGCAGAAGGTTCAGCGGCGCCGTGCTGATGTAGTCGGACACCCCGCGGTAGGGGATCGGGAACGGCGTCGGCGTGCCGCTCACGACGCGCTGGGTGAGCAGCGACTGCGCGCCACCAGTCGGCGCCTCGAGGCAGACGTGAACGAAGCCGTTCGGGTTCTCCGCGGTCACCGCGTCCGAGATGAGATGCGCGAGTCGGATCGACGCCGCCGGAAGGCCCGCATCGCTGCCCGAGTCGACGGTGTCGCCGCCGCCGTCGGTGCCCGAGTCCATGTCACCGGTCGTTCCTGAATCACGGCCGGCATCGGCGCGGCCCGCATCGGTGCCGCCGCCGTCATCATCGTCTCCGCAGGCTGCGGTCATTCCGCCCAGGGCGAGCAGCGCCGCACAGATCGCGACCCTCTTCGTGGTTCCGATCATTCCATTCCTCCTGAAGTTACGCCGGGCCGGTCTCACCCCTCGGTTCGCCGCAGAAGCGAGGCGAGCCGTCGGCCGATCCAAGCGTGGTGCGCCCCCACGCGCGCACTCCGTGAGCTTACACCAACCCGATCGGGGAGTGACAAGACCCTGACGAGTAATCCAACGTCGCTGGATCCATCGGGCTCGTTGGAATCGTGGCCGCGCCCGCTATAGAGTGCGCGCGACATGAGCGTCGCTCCCAAGGTCTGCACGGCCTGCGGGCACACGATCTCGTCGGACGCGCGGTTCTGTGGACGTTGCGGCGCACCGGTGACCCCCGAGGCCCCTGCGCCGATCGCTGCGCCCCCGCCCGCACGTGCGGGTCACGGGACGATGATCGGCGCGTCGCTCGACGACCTGCCTGGTGCGCCTCCGAAGGAGCACGCGCGCACGTTGATCGACGCACCGCTCGCGCCCCCGCCCGGTGCTGCGCCGCTGCCCAGCTCGCCGTTCGCACCGAGCGCACCCGCGCCGGCGATGAACAAGACGATGCTCGGCGTCGCCCTCCAGGCGCCGGACACGCTGCGCGATCTCCCGCAGCAGCAGAGCGAGCCGGTCGCACGCGCTGCGCAGAACCGCACGATGCTCGGGATGCCCGCGATCGACGCCGCGACGATCGCCGCAGCCGCGCAGCGCGCGAGCGCACCGCCCGCACCGCCCGCGCCCGCTGCTCCGCCTGCGCACATCGAGCCCGCTGCTCCGCCCGCGCAATTCGCGCCCACCGCGCCCGAGCCCGCGGCTGCCTCGAAGCGTGCTGCGCTCGGACCTTCGAACCGCACGATGCTCGGCGTCGTCGTGCCCACGGTCGACCCCGCGCGCGCCTCGATGCCGCAGGCACCTGCCGCCGCGCCTGCGCCTGCGGCGCCTCCCGCGCCTGCCTACGCCGCGCCCGATCCGATCGACAACACCGGCGACATGTCGATCGCAGGTCTGCCCTCGCCTGCGAAGCGCGGACGCGGGCTCCTCCTCGCGATGCTCGCGATCGGCGTGCTCGTGATGCTCGGCGTCGTCGGCGGGCTCGCGTGGTGGCGCTTCGGTCCGCGCGACACGCCGATCCGCGCGACCGTCGCACAGGGCGAGCAGGGCGAGGTCCTCGACGTCGAGGTCCCCGGCGCGCCCGAAGGATCGCGCGTTCGCTTCGCGGGTGCCGAGCAGCCGCTCGCATCCGGCCGCGCGCGCCTGCCGCTCTCCGCAGAGGCGCTCCACGTCGGCGACAACCCGCTCTCGATCGACGTCGTCGCGCCGAGCGGTGCGGTCACCACGCATCGCGTGACGCTCACGCTCGAGCTCCGCGTGCGCGCCGATCTCTCGACGCTCGATGCCGCGGATCCCGCGATCACCGTGGTCGTCGAGGCGCTTCCGGGCTCGACCGCGACCCTCGACGGACAGCCGCTCGCGCTCGACGCGCAGGGGCGCGGCTCGCGTGCGTACCCGATCGCCGCGATCACGCCCGGCGCCGACGGCTCGCTCGCGCACCAAGCGCGGTGGACGGTGCAGCCGCCGAGCGGCGAGGCCGCCGAGGGCACGCTCGACACGCGCGTGCCGCTCACGACGATCCAGATCGATCGCCCCGGCGATCAGATCGTGACCGATCGCGATCGCATCGAGATCGCGGGCGCGGTCCCGCCCCAGGCGACGGTGACGATCGACGGCCAGACCGTCTCGGTGAACGAGGGCCGCTTCCTCCACGTGTACCCGCTCGCGCAGGTCGGCGATGCGACGCCGCGCATCGTCGCGCGCGCGCCCGGTCGCGCGCCGGTCACGCGCACGATCACCATCCGTCGGGTCGCGGATCTCGCGCGCGAGGCAGCCAGCTTCGAATTCGATCGCGCGCTCACCTACGCGCGCATCGCGCAGGCGCCCGCGCACTTCCAGGGGCAGCGCGTCGCGCTCGAAGGGCGCGTCTACAACGTCGACGTGCAGAGCGGGCGCAGCGTGCTGCAGATGCTCGTGCGCGACTGTCCCGCGGGGCAGCGCTGCCCGCTCTGGGTCACGTACCCCGCGGCGACCGAGGTGACCGTCGAGAGCTGGGTGCGCGTGCTCGGCACCGTCGCGGGCGAGCAGCAGTTCCGCAGCGAGTCGGGGCAGGTCCGCACCGTGCCGCGCGTCGACGCGACGTACGTGCTCCCCGCGAGCCCCTGATTGCGCGTGGGCGCGCTCCTCGGTGATCCTCTCGGCACGTGGACGCTGCGGCCGAGCCCGACGTGATCGCGCACGAGCGCGCATGCCCGAGCTGCGCGCGCGTGAACCCGCCCGACGCGCGCTTCTGCGCCGGGTGCGGCCATCGCTTCCTCGGTGACGACGCGGATCTCGGGCCGATCGCCGATCCGCTCGTCGGGCGCACGATCGCGGATCGCTATCGCATCGAGCAGATGATCGGCCGCGGCGGCATGGGCGTCGTGTACCGCGTCGAGCACGTGCGCATCGGCAAGCTGATGGCGATGAAGCTCCTGCACGGCGAGCTGTCGCGCGAGAAGGACGTGATGCGTCGCTTCCGCCGCGAGGCCGAGGCGGCGAGCAAGCTCGATCACCCGAGCACGGTGCAGGTGTTCGACTTCGGCCACGCCGACGGGCTCACGTACCTCGTGATGGAGCTGCTCGGCGGCAAGGATCTCGGCGCGATCGTCGAGCTCGAGGGGCCGCTTCCGTTCGCGCGCGTCGCGCGCATCGCCGCGCAGATCGCGGGCTCGGTCGCGCAGGCCCACGCACGCGGGATCGTGCATCGCGATCTCAAGCCCGAGAACGTGCGCGTGCTGCAGGAGGCGGGCGAGGGCGACTTCGTGAAGGTGATGGACTTCGGCCTCGCGAAGCTGCGCGACCACGACGAGGCCGCGGGCGCGAGCATCACGCGCGCGGGGCTGATCGTCGGCACGCCGTACTACATGGCGCCCGAGCAGATCCGCGGCGATGGCGCGGAGCCGCGCAGCGACGTCTACGCGCTCGGCGCGCTCATGTACAAGTGCCTCACCGGCGTCCCGCCGTTCCACGCGCCGACGCCGGTCGGCGTGCTCACGAAGCACCTCACCGAGCCCGTGGTGGCGCCGAGCACGCGCAGCCCGCGGCGTGATCTCCCACCCGACGCCGATGCGATCGTGATGCGCGCGCTCGCGAAGGAGCCGGGCGATCGACAGGCGAGCATGGAGGCGCTGCGCGACGAGCTGCTCGCGTGGCTCCGCGCGGAGGGCGAGGACACCGGCGCGTTCGCGGAGCGCGCGACGCTGCCCGCGATCGAGACCGACTCGGGCCGCAGGGTGCAGGTCGCGACGCGCTCCGACGTCGATCGCTACGAGCGCTCGCTGCGCGCGCAGAGCTGGGCGTTCCAGGCGATCGGCATCGCCGCGATCGCGGCGGTGATCACCGGCGCCGCGTTCGCGTATCGGTCCGCGTCGGCGACCGTCGCGACGACGTCGCGCGCGACGAGCGAGCACGAGCCCAACGACGGACCCGCGCAGGCGAACGAGCTGCCCGAGGGGCGCGAGCTCGCGGGGCACCTCGGTCGTCGCATGGACGCCGAGCACAGCGACGCCGACGTGTGGTCGCTGGAGAATGCCGCAGGGCGCGGTCGCGCCGTCGCGATCGACTTCTCCGGTCTGCCCAACATGGACACCGTGCTCGAGGTGTTCGGCGCCGCGCAGAGCGAACCGCTGCTCGTCGTCGATGGAGCGGGCGTGGGCGGTGCGGAGCGCGTCCCGAACCTCGTGCTCGTCGATCCGCGCTATTTCGTTCGTGTGCGAGAGCAGTGGCTGCCGGGGCGTCATCCCACCGAGAACGTGTCCGACGCGTACCGGCTGCGATGGAGCTACGTCGAGCCCGCGCCGGGCGACGAGCGCGAGGTGAACGACACCGTCTCGCTCGCCGAGCGACTTCCGCTCGGCAGCGCACGCCAGGGCTTCATCGGGTGGAGCGGCGACACCGACGTGTTCTGCATCGATGCCGACGCGCAGGACGCGCTCGCGATCCTCGAGCCGGTGCCGCGCCTCGATCTGGCGCTGCGCGTCGAGGAGCGGCACCTCGGCACCTCGCGCACCATCGACGTGAATCGCGTCGGGGGTGGCGAGCAGATCGCGCTCACCGACGTGCGGCGTGGATCGACGTGCCTCGTGGTCTCGGCGCGCGAAGGAGAGGGCGCGGCGTCGAGCGATCCGCGCGAGCGCTGGTCGCTGCGCGTGATGCAGGGATCGAGTGCGACGCCGTGATGCGCTCGCCGCGCTCGGCGTGATCGCGGTGTCGAGCCGCGCGCACGCCTGGCCGGTGCGCACCGGGCGCTACGCGGAGCTCGCGCACGGCATCGATCCCACGCACCCCGAGCCCGGGGAGCACGGCGGCGCGTCGCGCGCGGGGCAGCTGATCGGCGACGTGCCGATGCACGAGCCGCGCATCGTGTGGACGCGCGACAGCGATCCGGCGGCCCGCGCGCGCTCGCGAGAGCCGATCGTCGCGAGCGACGGGACGATCGCGGTGGGCACCGGGCAGGGCCTCTCGGTGATCGGCATGGACGGCGCGGAGCGCTTCGCGATCGCGCTCGGTCCGCTCGACGGCGCGCCCGCGCTGATGCCCGGCGACGGCATCGTCGCGATCTCGCGCGGCGGGCGCGCGGTGGTCGTCTCGCGCGCGGGCAGCGTGCGCGCGCAGGCCGAGCTCGGCTTCGGCGTGTCGGAGTCGCCGCTCGTGCTCGACGACGGATCGATGATCGTCGCGGGCACCGATCGCTCGCTGCGCCGGATCGATCCTTCGCTCTCCGAGCGATGGCGGGTCGAGCTCCCGAACGGGATCGGCAAGGCGCCGACGCGCGACGGCGATCGTGTGATCGTCGTCGCGGGCGAGGACCTCGTCGTCGTCTCGTTCGACGGAGAGACCGAGCGCGTGATCCCGCTCGGAGGTCGCGCCCACGCGTCGGCCTCGCGCGCCGAGTCGGGGCGGCTCTGGGTGCCGCTCGTCGAAGGCGAGCTCGTCGCGATCGACGAGCGCCGTCGCGTCGCGCAGCGGATCGCGCTCGGCGCGCGGATGGGCACGGCGGAGCGCGTCGCGATCGCGCCCGACGGATCGCTCCGCGTGCCGAAGCGACAGCACGGCCTCGCCGCGATCGGAGCGAGCGGGACGTGGCCGGTGCCCGCAGAGTTCGCGTTCGACTTCCCGGCGCGCGTCGATCGTCACGGCGTGACGCTGGCCGCGGATCGCGGGCCGCGCCTCGTCGCGATCGAGAGCGACGGCACGGTGCGATGGCGCGCGCGCCTGCCGATGCACGTGATGAGCGGCGCGATCGTCACCCGCGACGGCGCGATCGTGTGCGTGGGGATGGAGGGCTCGGTCTTCGTGATGCGCTGACGTCACTCGACGTGACAGCTCGCATGGGTCGACGCGCCATCGCGAAGGCTCGGCAGCGGGCGCAGCACGGTGATCAGCGCGCCCACCGCGAGCACCGCTGCGAGCGAGCGACGGAACGCGAGCGACGTCTGGGCGCGCGCGCCGATCGCACCGGCGAACGCGAGGGCGGCGCCGCTCGCCGACGCGAAGCCGATCATCGCGACCGCGCCCGCGGCGATCGATCCCGCGCCGGCCGCGACGATCGCGCCCGACCACAACGCTCCGCACGGCAGGAGCGCGCTGATCGCGCCGAGCACGAAGGGCTCGCGGGGCGCGCGCGCCAACAGCCGCGAGGTCAGCGAAGGGTTCGCGCGACCACGCGTCAGGCGCGCCGCGCCGACATCGACGCTGCGTGCCCACCATCGCGGCGCCCACAAACGCACCGCGCTCAGCAAGAGCGCCGCGGCGAGCGTGAAGGACAGCGCTGCGCCCGCCCACGACGAGGGCGCGAGCGCGCGCAACGCTTGCGCGCCGAGCGCACCCGCTGCGCCGCCGACCATCGCGTACGCGGCGAGACGTCCGAGCTGCCATCGCAGCGGACGCCACGCGCTCGTCGTCGTCGACGCGCCGGGCGGCGGCATCGCGGCGAACGCAGCGAGAGGGCCGCACATGCCGAGGCAGTGCGGGGCCGAGACGACGCCGAGAGCGAGGCCTGCGAGCAGCGCGGCGATCATGCGCGAGCGCTCTCGCAAGCGAGGTGCCGCGTGGGATCGGATGCGTTCTCGGCGAGGCGCGCATCGGTTGCGCGCAGCGCCGGCGCGGCCGCGAAAAGGATGCGCGGAGGCGCGATTCCCACGAGAAAACCGGGCGAGAGCAGGGTGGCCCACGCGATGCACAGGGGCGCCGCGTGGCCCTCGCCGACGCACTCTCGATGCCGCACGCCGAAGCCCTCGGCGCGACGACCTGCGCGCACTGCGGCTCCGCGCTCGGCCCGGGCGCGATCGACGCCTACTGCTGCGCGGGATGTCGAGCGGTCGCCGAGCTCCTGCGCGCGAGCGGCATGGAGCGCTTCTACGATCTGCGCGGCGGTGCGGGCGCGCCGGTCGCGCTCGCCGATCCGGCGCGTCGTGATCTCGGCTGGCTCGCGCCGATCGAGACGCAGCGCGCGGATACGAACGGCGCGTGCCGCGTCGCGCTCGACGCGCAGGGCATGCACTGCGCGGGCTGCGTGTGGCTCGTCGATCGACTCTTCGAGCAGCACGACGACGCGATCCGCGTGATCTCGAATCCGTCGCTCGGCCGCATCGAGCTGTGGGTCGGTCCGCGCTTCGATCTCGAGGTGTTCGTGCGCGAGGTCGAGCGCTTCGGATACCTGCTCGGCCCTGCGCTCAAGAAGGGCGCGCCGCGCGAGGACGCGCTCCTCGTGCGCACCGGCGTCGCGGTCGCGCTCGCGGCGAACGCGATGATGTTCGCGCTCGCGATCTATCTCGGGCTGCGCGAGGGGCCGCTCTTCGAGCTGATGCGCACGCTCGAGGTGGTGCTCGCTGCCGCGACCGTCGCGGTGGGCGCGCCGATCTTCGCGCGTGGTGCGATCGAAGGGCTGCGCCGCCGCGTGCTGCACCTCGACCTGCCGATCGCGCTCGGCATGTTCCTCGCGCTCGCGGGCACGATCTGGGCGTACTTGGCCCGGCCGCACGCGTCGTACGGCGACACCGTCGCGATCTTCGTCGCGCTCATGCTGCTCGGCCGCTGGCTCCAGCAGCGCGTCGTCGCGCGCAACCGCGATCGACTCCTCGAGAGCGAGGGCGCGGACGGGCTCTTCACGCGTCGGGTCGAGGACGGGCGCATGGCGATGGTGCGCTGCGCCGAGGTCCGCCGCGGCGACGTGCTCCTCATCGCGCCGGGCGAGCTCGTGCCCGTCGATGCGCGCCTCGAGGGCGCGGAGCCGGTGCGCGTGTCGCTCGACTGGATCAACGGCGAGAGCGCGCCGCGCAGCGTCGAGCCGGGCGCGGTGATCGCCGCGGGCGCGTTCTCGGCGGGAACGCGCGCGTTCCGGGTGCGCAGCGAGAGCGCGTTCGCCGACTCGCCGCTCGTGTCGCTGCTCGGTCGTCCGGTGCCCGAGGCCGACGCGCGCAGCGCGAGCCCGTGGTGGGATCTCGTCTCGCGCGTCTACGTCGTCGCGGTCCTCGTCGTCGCGTCGCTCTCGTTCGCGGCGTGGTACCTCGCGACCGGCGATCTCTCGCGCGCGCTCGAGGTGACGACGGCGGTGCTCGTCGTGACGTGCCCGTGCGGCATCGGCATCGCGACGCCGCTCGCCTACGAGCTCGCGGGCTCGGGCCTGCGCCGCCTCGGGCTCTACGTGCGGCGAGAGCGACTGCTCGATCGTGTCCCCGCGATCCGCCGCGTGGTGTTCGACAAGACCGGCACGCTCACCACCGGCGCGCCCGAGCTCGCCGAGGTCGCCGCGCTCGCGGCGCTCTCGGACGAAGCGCGCGATGCGCTCGCGGATCTCGTCGCGCGCAGCACGCACCCCAAGAGCCTCGCGGTGCGCAGCGCGCTCGGCGAGTCGGTCGCGGTTCGTGAGGACGTGATCGTCGAGGAGCACGCGGGCCGGGGGCTCGAGGCGCGCATCGACGGCGTCACCTGGCGGCTCGGTCGTGCGGGTTGGGCGGGCGAGGGCGACGGCGAGATGCTGCTCGCGAAGGACGGCGAGGTGCTCGCGACGCTGCGCACCCGCGAGGCGATCCGACCCGACGCGCGCGAGGAGATCGCGGCGCTCGCCGCCGAGGGGCACGAGGTCTGGATCCTCAGCGGTGACGAGCCGGCGCGCGTGCGCGTGCTCGCGGCGCAGCTCGGGATCCCCGGCGAGCGCGCGATCGGCGGTTGCTCGCCCGAGGGCAAGGCCGCGTGGATCCGCGAGCACGATCGCGGCGACACGCTCTTCGTCGGCGACGGGATCAACGACGGACCGGCGGCGGAGATCGCGTTCGTCTCGGGCACGCCCGCGGTCGATCGCCCGTTCCTCCCGTCGCGCGCCGACTTCTGGTTCACCACCCCGGGCCTCGGCCCGATCCGCGCGCTGCTCCACGTCGGCTCGCGGATGCGCCGCATCGCGCGCCGCAACCTCGTGATCGCGGTCGCCTACAACACGATCGCGGTCTCGCTCTGCGTCGCCGGGCACATGCAGCCGTGGCTCGCGGCGGTGATGATGCCGGCGAGCTCGCTGGTCGTGATCGGCGCGACTGCATTCTCGCTCTCGCGCGGCGCAGCGTGGCAGTCGGGCTCGCGTGCATCGCAGTCCGAGCTGCGAGACGCGACTCGAACCGTGTGTACCTGAGGAGACGCCGGATGGACGTTCTCATCCTGCTCGTGTTCGTGAGCCTGACGCTCGCTGCCTCCGCGGTGGGCTTCTTCGCGTGGCTCGTTCGGCAGCGCACGTTCCAGCACGCCGACCGCCTCGCGCTGCTCGCGATCGAAGAAGACGCGCGGCCCACTCGGCGCGCCTCGAAGGTGGAGTGAAAGAGAATGGAAACGAAGAGGATCGTCTACGACGACAAGGTCGTCCGCGCGTTCATCCTCGCGTCGGTCGTCTGGGGTGTCGTCGGGATGTTGGTGGGCGTGATCGTCGCCCTCCAGCTCGCGTGGTGGCCGGCGAACGTGCACGAGATGCTCTCGTTCGGTCGACTGCGCCCGCTGCACACGAACGCAGTCATCTTCGCGTTCGTCGGCAACATGATCTTCGCCGGCGTCTATCACTCCACGCAGCGCCTGCTCAAGGCACGCACCTGGAGTGACAAGCTCACCTGGGCGCATTTCTGGGGCTGGCAGGCGATCATCGTCGCAGCCGCGATCACGCTCCCGCTCGGCCTCACGCAGGGCAAGGAGTACGCGGAGCTCATCTGGCCGATCGACGTCGCGGTCGCGGTGGTGTGGCTCGTCTTCGCGACCAACTTCTTCATGACGCTCAAGGAGCGGAACGAGAAGCACCTCTATGTCGCGATCTGGTTCTACATCGCGACGATCGTCACGATCACCGTCCTCTACGTCGTCAACAACCTGCAGCTGCCGACGTCGCTGGGGCACAGCTACGGTGTCTTCGCCGGTGTCCAGGACGCGCTGGTGCAGTGGTGGTACGGCCACAACGCAGTCGCGTTCTTCCTGACGACTCCGATCCTCGGGATCATGTACTACTACCTGCCGAAGGCGGCAGAGCGGCCCGTTTATTCGTATCGACTCTCGATCATCCACTTCTGGTCGCTGGTCTTCATCTACATCTGGGCGGGCCCGCACCACCTGCTGAACACCGCGCTGCCCGACTGGGCGCAGACGCTCGGCATGATCTTCTCGGTCATGCTCTGGGCGCCGAGCTGGGGCGGCATGCTCAATGGCCTCCTCACGCTGCGCGGCGCGTGGGACAAGCTCCGTGACGATCCGGTCCTGAAGTTCTTCGCGGCGGCTGTGACGTTCTACGGCATGGCGACGTTCGAGGGCCCGATGCTCTCGATTCGCTCGGTCAGCTCGCTCGCGCACTACACCGACTGGATCATCGGCCACGTCCACGCGGGCGCGCTGGGCTGGAACGGCTTCATGGCCGCCGGCATGTTCTATTGGCTCGTTCCCCGTCTCTACGGCCGAGAGCTGTACTCGAAGACTGCCGCCAACTGGCACTTCTGGATCGGCACGTTCGGAATCCTCCTCTACATCGTCGCGATGTACATCAGCGGCGTCACGCAGGGCCTGATGTGGCGCGCGGAGGCGGACGGCGGCGGTCTGCTCTATCCGAACTTCGTCGAGACGGTGACTGCCATCGTCCCGATGTACTGGATGCGTCTCATCGGCGGCTCCGTGTACCTGCTCGGGTTCGTGGTGCTGGGCTGGAACCTCCTGATGACCGCGCGCCACGGCAAGCCGGTCGAGACTGCGGTCGAGGTCCCGGTCGAGCCCGCGGAGCCGAAGGCGCCGTGGCAGGAGATCGTGTTCGGCAAGCCGGTGATGCTCACGTTCGTCGTCGGTGTGCTCGTCGCCGCGATGGCGGTGGTCAACGAGCTCGCGTCGACGGTGATCGCGGTCGTCGCGCTCGCGGTCGCGCTGCTCGGCACCATCGCGCTGGGCTTCGGCCAGGCCAAGCACGGCGAGAAGACCTGGCACGGCATGCTCGAGGGACGCGGTCTCCTCTTCACCGTGCTCACCGTGGTCGCGGTGCTGATCGGCGGAGTCGCGGAGATCCTGCCCTCGGTCGCGATCGGCGTGCACGACCGCAGCACGACGCAGCAGCAGCCCTATACCGCGCTCGAGCTCGAGGGCCGCGACGTCTACGTCAGCGAGGGTTGTTATACCTGCCACTCGCAGATGATTCGTCCGTTCACCTGGGAGAGCGCCCGATTCGGCGCCATCTCGGACGACGACGACAGTCTGTGGGACTACCCCTTCCAGTGGGGCAGCAAGCGGACTGGGCCCGATCTGGCGCGCGAGGGAGGTCGCTATCCGGATCTCTGGCACGTGAATCACATGCTCGATCCGCGCTCCACCTCGCCGGGGTCGATCATGCCCGCGTACGCGCACCTCGCGACCAACCGCGTCGCGTTCGATCGCAGCCGGGGCAAGCTGCTCGCGCTGCAGAACCTCGGAGTGCCCTATTCGCACGACCAGGTCGCGCACGCGGCCGACGATGCGCGCGAGCAGGCACGCGGGATCGCAGAGAGCCTGTCGCGTGACGTCGAGGTCGACTCGGAGTCGGAGCTGATCGCGCTCGTCGCGTACCTGCAGCGGCTCGGGCGCGTGCGCAGCGAGTTCGAGCCCAGCCGGGCGTCGGACGGCGAGGGTGGTGTGGAGGTCAGTCGGGCCGGAGGTGCGCGATGAGGGCGATTGCGTCGGACTTCTTCGCGACGAGCCCGCTGATGGCGGGCCCGCAGATCGCGATGCTCATCTTCCTCGCGATCTTCGTGCTCGTCGCGGTCCACATCGCGCGGAGTGGAGCGAAGCAGTGGGACGCGGCGGCGCGACTGCCGCTCGAGGACGAGAAGGAGGGCGGTCATGAGTGAGTCGCGCCGGACGGACCCGATCCAGGGCGAGATCGTCCACGAGTACGACGGAATCCTCGAGGCCGACAATCGCCTTCCGAACTGGTGGCTCGCGACGTTCTTCGGCGCGATCGCGTTCGGAGCGCTCTATTGGTTCGCCTACGAGTCGTGGCACTTCGCGCAGAGCCCGCGCGAGCAGTACACGGCGGCGATGGAGGCCGCAGCCGAGGCCGGCGGTGAGGTGAGCGACGAGATGCTCGGGCTGATCGCCGAGAACGATCAGCGCGTGTCCGATGGTCGCAATACCTTCGCGTCGAACTGCGCTGCGTGTCACGGGCAGCGCGGAGAGGGGCAGATCGGTCCGAACCTGACCGACGCGAATTGGATCCACGGCGGCGCGCCCACCAGTCTCTACACCACCGTGCGCAACGGCGTGCCGAGCGCGGGAATGCCGGCGTGGGGCCCGGTGCTCGGCGAGCGAACGGTCCAGTCGGTCGTCGCGTATCTGATGAGCATCCGCGACACGAACGTGCCGGGACGCGAGCCGCAGGGCGACGTCTGGGTCCCGGGCGCGGCGCCGAGCGAAGGTGAGCCCGCGGCGCCGAGCGAGCCCGCGGCGCCGGCCGAGGCGCCGAGCGCGGCCGCACCCTCGGCATCGGCACCGAGGATCTGAATCGAGAGACGGGGGGCGCAGAGGGTCAGAGTCATGAGCACGCCGATTCGCAGCTCGTCCCCTGGTTCGTCGACTGGCAAGGTCCATCTCCCGGTCGTGAGCTCGCTGAGGCACGACGGCTCGCGCGACTATCCGTATCCCGCGGACGTCGGCGGTCGATTCACGTGGGCACGGCGCGTGACCTTCGCGGTGCTGATCGCGATCTGGGCCGCGCTGCCGTGGGTCCACGTGAATGGCCGTCCGGCGATGTTCCTCGACGTGGCGGCGCGCCGATTCTTCCTCTTCGGCGCGTCGTTCAATGCGCAGGACTTCTGGCTCGTGTTCTTCGTCACCACGGCGCTGCTCTTCGCGCTCGTCGTGGTGACGACGGTGCTCGGGCGCGCATGGTGCGGATGGACGTGCCCGCAGACCGTGTTCCTCGAGGCGCTCTATCGCCCGATCGAGCGCTGGATCGAGGGGCCGCGCAACGAGCGCATGAAGCGCGATCGCGGGCCCTGGGTCTTCGACAAGGTGTGGCGCAAGGGGCTCAAGCATTTCCTCTACGTGTTCGTGAGCCTCTTCGTCGCGCACGTGTTCCTCGCCTATTTCGTCTCGATTCCCTCCCTCTTCGAGATGATCACGCGCAGTCCGGCCGAGCACCCCGAGGCGTTCGGCTGGATGATCGCGACGAGCGCGATCTTCTGGCTCGACTTCGGGTGGTTCCGCGAGCAGCTCTGTCTCGTCATCTGCCCTTATGGCCGACTGCAGTCGGCGATGGTCGACGACGACTCGTTGGTCGTCGGATACGACGTGGGCCGCGGCGAGCCGCGCGGGAAGGGCAAGCGCAAGGAATCCGACTCCCGCGGTGATTGCGTCGACTGCAATCGCTGCGTGGTGGTCTGTCCGACCGGCATCGACATCCGCAATGGCCTCCAGGTCGACTGCATCGCGTGCACCCAGTGCATCGACGCGTGCGACGACGTGATGGACAAGATCGGCAAGCCGCGCGGGCTGATCCGATACGACTCGCTGCGCGGTCTGCGCGGAGAGCCGCGCAAGCTGTGGCGGCCGCGGCTCGCGTTCTACGGCGTGCTCGGTGTGCTCGGGATCGTCGCGGCCTCGCTCGCGCTGCGCGCGCACGCGCCCTTCGAGGCGAACCTCGTGCGGATGCAGGGCGCGCCCTACGTGGTCGAGCGCGCCGCGGACGCGGCCGACGACGTGATCCGCAACCAGTTCCAGATCCACCTCGTGAACAAGCAGGACGAGCCGCGCACGTTCCGCATCGACGTGATCGACGACAGCGGCGCCGAGGTGGTGCTCGCGCTCTCGGAGGTGACCATCGAGGCGCTGGGCGATCGACGTATCTCGCTCATCGCGCGCGAGCGCCGCGCCGACTTCGCCGCGGGCGAGCGGATGCGGGTGCGGGTGTCGATGGAGGGCGAGCCCGAGCCGCGCGACATCGAGGCCCCGCTCCTCGGCCCGATCCGCTGAGAGCACGATTCACTGCGTTGAATCGTGCTCTCTCCTTCTTTCCGGAGGGTCTGTCCGCAGACCCTCCCTCCGGCCGAGTAAATCGGCCGGAGCCTCCCTCCCACCGACTCGCTCCGCTTCGGAGCGCCACTGGGCATCCGGGCGGGGCTGCCCCATGTAGCGGCGCCATGACCGATGCGCTGCAGGGCAAGGTCGCCGTCGTCACCGGCGCGACCGGCAACGTGGGGTGGGGCGCGGCGCGCGCGCTCCTCGATGCCGGCGCGGACGTGATCACGCCCGTGCGATCGGAGTCGGCGCGTGCGCGGCTCGAGCTCTCGGGCCCGCGGCACCACGTGGTGGTCGCCGACGTCTCGACCGCGCCAGGCAACGCAGCGCTCGCGTCGTTCGTGAAGGAGCGCTTCGCTCGCCCGGATCACGTCGTCGCGTCGATCGGCCCGTGGTGGCAGAAGGGCCCGGTGATCGAGCAGTCCCTCGAGGAGCTGCGCGACGTGATGACGACATTCGTGGAGAGCCACTTCCTCCTCGCGAGGACGCTGCTCCCGCTGCAGCGCGACGCGCGCGGCACGAGCTACACGATCGTCACCGGCGCCGCGGGCGAGGGCACGATCCGCGGCGCGGGGCTGCTCGTGACCGCTGCCGAGGCGCAATTCGGGCTCTCTCGCATGCTGCGTGCAGAGCACGCGGGTGACGCGGTCCGAGTGAACGAGCTGCGCATCCACGTGCGCATCGAGCGCCACGCGCGTCGCGGCGTCGTTCCTTCGCGCATCGCGGGCGACGCGTTCGTCGCGCTCGCGATCGGCGACGCGCGCAGCGAGCTCGTGCGCTACCGTGGGCCCGACGCCGCTCTACGGCCGGAGGTGGAATCGTGAGCACCCTGAACGAGAACGAGCCCGCCTGCATCGAGCGCGATCACGCGCCGCTCGTGATCGCGAGCCGCCCGCGCGACCTCGGTGGCTTCGCAGTGCGGCGCGTGCTGCCCGCGGCGAAGCGAAGGCTCGTCGGTCCGTTCGTCTTCTTCGACGAGATGGGCCCGGCGCACTTCGAGGTCGGGCAGGGCATGGACGTGCGGCCGCACCCGCACATCGGGCTCTCGACGCTGACCTATCTCTTCGAGGGCGAGATCACGCACCGCGACAGCCTCGGCACGACCCAGGTGATCGTGCCCGGCGAGGTGAACTGGATGACCGCCGGGCGCGGCGTGGTGCACAGCGAGCGCATCGCGCCCGAGGTGCGCGCGCGCGGCGCGTCGCTGCACGGCATCCAGGTGTGGATCGCGCTGCCTCGCGAGCACGAGGAGATCGATCCTTCGTTCGAGCACCACGCCGCGAGCGCGCTGCCGCGCTTCACCCACGGCGACGACTCGATCGAGATGACGCTGATCACCGGGCACGCCTACGGGCACAAGTCGCCGGTGAGCACGTACTCCGAGACGTTCTACGTCGCAGCCGACGCGCCGCGCGGCGGCACGCTGCGTCTCACCAGCGAGCACGAGGAGCGCGCGCTCTACGTCGTGCGCGGCGAGGCCGCGTGGGGCGAGGACGAGGGCATGCGCATCGGCGAGGGCGAGATGGTCGTCATCGACGGCAAGCGCGACGTGCCGATCGAGGTCGCGCCGGGCTCGCGCGTGATGTTGCTCGGCGGCGCGCACCTGCCGGGTGAGCGCCAGATCTTCTGGAACTTCGTGTCGACGTCGGCAGAGCGCATGGAGCGCGCGAAGGCGGACTGGAAGGCGGAGAAGTTCCCGAAGGTCCCGGGCGACGAGATCGAGCGCATCCCGCTGCCGGAGTGAGCGCTCCGACCCTTGCCACCCGTGGCGGAACGCTTCACATCTGCCGGCTCCCGTGGACGCACGTGAGCTCGACTTCGATCTTCCCGAAGAGCTGATCGCGCAGACGCCGCCGGCGGAGCGCGATGCGGCGCGACTCCTCGTGCTCTCGCGCGACACCGGCGCGATCGAGCATCGTCGCGTGCTCGATCTGCCCGCGCTGCTCGCGCCCTCGCTGCTCGTGGTGAACGACACGCGCGTGCTGCCGGCGCGGCTCTTCGCGACCAAGCCCACGGGAGGTCGCGTCGAGATCCTCCTGCTCGAGCGCACCAGCGCGCCCGGCACCCGCGAGACCTGGAACGCGATCGCGCGCGGCACGAAGTCGCTGCGCGTCGGGATGCACCTCTCGATCGCGAGCGGGTTCGACGCCGAGGTGATCGCGCTGCACGAAGGAGGCGAGCTCGACCTCGCGCTCTCCGCCTCGCCCTCGGTGCGCGAGGCGCTCGCGGCGCACGGGCACGTGCCGCTGCCGCCGTACATCCGGCGCGCCGACGACGCGAGCGATCTCGAGCGCTACCAGACCGTGTTCGCGAAGGACGAGGGCTCGGTCGCCGCGCCCACCGCGGGGCTCCACTTCTCGGATCGTCTTCTCGCCGCGCTCGACGCGGCGGGCCATCGCGTCGCGCGCGTCACGCTGCACGTCGGCCCGGGCACGTTCGCACCGCTGCGCACCGAGACGCTCGACGAGCACGTGATGCACGAGGAGCGCTGGGAGATCTCGGACGCGACCGCGCGCGCGATCGCCGAGGCGCGCACCGAGGGACGACCCGTCGTCGCGATCGGCACGACGGTCGTGCGCACGCTCGAGTCGGCCTGCGACGAGCAGGGCATCGTGCACGCGGGCGCGGGACGCACCCGCATCTTCATCCGCCCGCCGTATCCGTTCCGCGCGATCGACGCGCTGTTCACGAACTTCCACCTGCCGCGCTCGACCCTGCTCGCGCTCGTGATGGCGTTCGCGGGCATCGAGCCCACGCGACGCGCTTATCGCGAGGCGGTCGATCAGCGCTATCGATTCTTCAGCTACGGCGACGCGATGTTGATCCGAGGGAAGAAGTGAGAACCGAAGGCTTCTCGTACCGCGAGATCGCGCGCGACGGCGACGCGCGACGTGGTGTGTTCACGACGCCGCGCGCGGTCGTGCAGACGCCGGTGTTCATGCCGGTGGGCACGCTCGCGACGGTGAAGTCGCAGTCGCCCGACGAGATCGAGGCGACCGGGGCGCGCCTCATCCTCGCGAACACCTATCACCTGTGGCTGCGCCCCGGCGCCGAGATCGTCGACGCGATGGGCGGCGTGCAGAAGTTCCAGAGCTGGCCGCACGCCGTGCTCACCGACAGCGGCGGCTTCCAGGTCTTCTCGCTCGCGGATCTGCGCACCATCGACGACGAGGGTGTCTCCTTCAAGTCGCACCTCGACGGTCGTCCGCTGCGCCTCACGCCCGAGGAGTCGATGCGCATCCAGGCGCTGCTCGGCTCGGACGTCGCGATGGCGTTCGACGAGTGTCCGCCCGGCGGCGCGGATCGAGCGATCATCGAGAAGGCACTGCGTCGCACCAGCGCGTGGGCGCGACGCTGCTTGCTCGCGCCGTGGCGCGAAGGACAGGCGCGCTTCGGCATCGTGCAGGGCGCGACGCACGTCGATCTGCGCCTCTCGCACCTCGACGACATCGCGGGCATGGAGGCCGGCGGGCGCGAGTTCGACGGCATCGCGCTCGGCGGGTTCTCGGTGGGCGAGCCGATCCCCGAGATGTACCGCGCGCTCACCGAGATCACGCCGAAGATGCCGACCGACAAGCCGCGCTACCTGATGGGCGTCGGCACGCCCTACGATCTCCTCCACGCGATCGGGTGCGGCATCGATCTCTTCGACTGCGTGCTGCCCACGCGCAACGCGCGCAACGCGCAGGCGCTCACGTGGTCGGGCCGCGTGAACATGAAGCAGGCGCGGCACAAGCGCGACGAGTCGCCGATCGATCGCGAGTGCGACTGCCCGGTGTGTGCACGTCATTCGCGCGCCTATCTGCACCACTTGATCCGCGCCGAGGAGATGCTCGGGGCACGGCTGCTCACGCAGCACAACCTGTGGTTCTACGGCGCGCTCACGCGACGCGCGCGAGAGAAGATCGAAGCCGGCGCCTACCATGCGTGGGCCGCCGAGGCCGCGGCGAAGATGCGCGAGGGCGACGAGGTCGGGAAGGGCGCGCGCGAGAAGCCGCAGTTCCCGGGCAAGCACGGCCCGGGCGAAGGAGAGGGATGACGATGGACGCGATGGAGCTGCTCCTCTCACGCCGATCGCTCGGCAAGCTCGGTGAGCCCGCGCCCGAGGGCGAAGCGCTCGATCGCATCCTCCGCGTCGCGCTGCGCGCGCCCGATCACGGCGCGTTGCGCCCGTGGCGCGTGCTGCTGATCCGCGGCGAGGCGCGCGCGCGCTTCGGCGAGGTGATGGCGGACTCGTTGAAGCGGCGGAAGCCCTCGGTGAGCGACGAAGACCTCGGGCGCGAGCGCGACAAGGCGCTCCGCGCGCCGCTGCTCGTGATCGTCGCGGCGTCGTACAAGGCGGGCGCGAAGAACATCCCCGAGGTCGAGCAGCTGCTGAGCGCGGGGTGCGTCGCGTACGGGCTCGAGATCGCGGCGCAGGCCGAGGGCTTCGGCGCGATCTGGAAGACGGGTGACGCGGTCTACGATCGCGGCGTGCACGAGCGCCTGGGCCTCGGCGCGAACGATCACATCGTGGGCGTGCTCTACGTCGGGACGCCGACGATCGTCCCGCCGGACGGAGCCCGCCCGACGGTCGAGAGCATCGTCGGCGAGTGGAAGGGCTGAGTCCCTGCCGGAGTGCTCGTCCCGCAGGCCCCGGACGGGAGCGCGCGAAGCGCGCGGACGGTAGGGACCGGCGGGCGAGCCGATTTTGACAGTCCCTGCCGGAGTGCTCGTCCCGCAGGCCCCGCGCGGACGGAAAGACCGGCGGGCGAGTCTTCGAGCGCTACGGAATCCGTAGCGCTACGAATTCCGTAGCTTCGCCGTGACCAGCGCGCGCCGCGCCTCGAGCTGCGCGCGCGCCGGGCCGTCGCCCACGACCTCGATCGCGCGGTCGATCACCTCGCGCGCCGCGTCCCACGCCTCGGCCTTCTCGGCGAGCTCGAGCGCAGCGCGCAGCGTGGCCGCGTCGCGGGTGATCGCACCGGCGCGGGCGAGCGCGCGCGCCGCGTCCCCGAGTCGTCCGCTCGCGCGCAGGCGCTCCGCGATGCTGCGGGCAGCGAGGGCGCGCGCGGTCGGATCGCTGTCGGCGTGCTCCGGGGCGTCGCGCTCCAGCGCATCGAGCGCGCCCGCATCGAGCGCGTGCTCGAGCGGCGCCACGTCCTCACCGGCGCGCCGGAGCGCATCGATCGCCGCGCGCGCGCGCACCTCGGCGCGCTCGTCGATCGCGGCGCGCGCGATCGCGTGCAGCGCGCGCGTCAACGTCGTGCCCGCGCCCCGCTCCGCGAGCTCGAGGATGCGCGCATCGGCCTCGGCCGCGGCATCGCGCGCGCCGCTCGCGCGACGGATCGCGGCGAGCGTCGCGAGGGCCTCGAGCTGGAGCGCCTCGGACTCCGCGTGCTCCGCCGCATCCTCGAGCCGCGCCGCAGCGCCCCGCAGGTGCCCCGCGATCCGCGCACGCTCGGCCGCGCGCAGGAGCGCGCGTGCGGCCGCATCACCGTCCTCGTGCAGCGCGGCCGCGCGATCCCACGCGGCGAGCGCTTCGTCGTCCCGCCCACGCCGCGCGAGCGACGACGCGAGGCCCTCGATCGCGACGACGTCGCCGGGATCGAGCCGCGCGGCCTCGTCCCACGCGCGCGCCGCCTCGTCGATCTCGCCCGCACGGTCCAGCAGCGCCGCGGCTGCGCGCAGCACCTCGCCGCGCCGAGGGCCCGCGATCGTCGCAGCGAGCGAGCGGACACCACCGACCAGCGCCTCGTTCTCCGGCGAATGGGCGACGCGCTCGAGCCACACCAGGGCGAGCTCGGGATCGCGAGGACGCCGCGCGAGCGCGCGCGCCGCGAGGTCCGCCGCCGTGCCGGGATCGTCGTCGCGCGCGAGCCGCGACGCGGCGGTGAGGCCCTCGATCGCGAGATCGTCGCAGCGCTCGATCGCCGCGAGCGAGCGTGCATGGCGCGCCGCGGCCTCGACGTCGTGGGCCGAGAGCGCCTCGCGCAGCGCGACGGTGGGATCGAGCTCGTCGCGCCCGCGCTCGAGCTCCGCGCGCAGCGGCTCGACGCACGCGTCGTCGTGGCGGCCCGCGATGGCGTGCAGCTCGCGCCGCGCCACGTCCTCGCGATCGCTCGCCAGCGCTGCGAGCACCGGCGCCATCACCCGCGCGTCCTCGAGCGCCGCGCGCACCGTGGCGCTCACCTCGCCGCGCTCGCCGAGCCGTAGCCGCAGGTGACGCCCTTCGAGGCGCGGGGCCTCGCGCCGCGCGCCGCGCACCATCGGGACCCGCTGTCCGTGCGGCACCAGCGCCTCGGTGAGCGCGCGCCGCAGCGGATCGTCGATGCGCGCCAAGCCGCGCGCCGGATCGAGCGGTGCGCGCATCGAAGCGAGCAGCGCGAGCGCGTCGCCGAAGGTGGTGCGCGGTCCGTCGATCGCGGCGCGCGCGCTGCGCAGCGCGAGCACGAGATCGTCCCCGTCCCACGCGGGCACCAGCTCGACCAGGAGCGTGCGCGTCGCGTCGTGCAGCGCGACCGTGAGCGACTCGCTCGTCGTCGCGATCGTGCGCACCTCGATCGCGCTCGTGCTCAGCGCGCCCGCGAGCGCGTCGAGATCGATCCGCACCTCGACGCGGATCACGTCTCCGCGACGATGGCGGAACCGCGCCGCACCGGCGCGCAGATCGATCGCGCCGCCGAGCCGGCCGAGATCGATCTCGAGCTGCTCGATCTCGCCCGCGCCGAACGCGAGCGGACGCGCGAGCGCGAGCACGCCGCGGCCCGCCTCGAAGCGCAGCGCGAAGCGCGGACGACCTCGCGGATCGCCGGCCGAATCGCCCGGAGAGGCTCTGCGCGCCCGCGCGGGCGCGAGCGCGTCGCGCGTGCTCACGGTCGCATTCTACATCGAGGGCGGACTCGGCAACGAGGGAGTGTCTTCGAACCGGACCGAGCACCGCAAAGAGACGGGGTCGATCGCAAGGCGCCGTGAGGAGTCGTGCGGTAGCACGGCGACGAGCGGCAACGCCGCGAGCGGGCCCGGATAAGACGCTCCCGAGGCCCGTGATCACCCGACGTACTGGCGGTAGCGCACCCAGGCCTCGCCGAGCGCCCCGATCGCCTCTTCGCGCAGCTCGCGCACCCGCGTGTCGCTGACGCCCTCTTCCGCGGCCTCGTCGACGCAGGCCATCACCGCGAGGTGCCGCTGTCGCGCCGCGAACGACGATGCCAGCAGGGGCAGCACGTCCCTCTTCGGCGCGCCGAGCTGGATCGCCCGGCGGAACAGCCCGATCGCCTCGCCGTGCCGATCCCGCGACGCGTGCGCCTCGCCGAGTCGGCGGAACAGATCGCCCGCCGCCGGCCCGTCCTGGCCCCACTGGATGCCGAGCCGCAGGACCTCCTGCGCCCAGTCCACGCGATCGACCGCGACGTACGCGCTGCCGAGCACGCCGAGCGCGCGCGCGAGCGTCGCGCGCACCTCGGGCGAGAGCGACTGCCCCTCCGCGGTCCGCAGCAGCAGCGAGAGCGGCCCCGGCCACGCGCCGATCAGATCGATCACGCGCTCGTGATCGTTCGCGTTCGCCGCCGAGAGCACCGCGGGCACCACGTTGAGATCGATCGCGAACGGCGAAGGCGGGCGCGCCTTCTGCGACTCGGCGCGGATGCGATCCTTGATCACGTCGCGCAGCTCGCGCACCGGGATCTCGTCGATCGCGCCGCCGAGATCGACGACGACGCCATCGCGGCCGTCGTGGTGCACCCGCAGCTCGCGGAGCTTGATCCCGAAGATCGCGCTGAGGAGCACCCAGCGGAACCCGATGAACGCCGTGAGATCGTCGCTCTTCGGCTTCGCGGGCAGCGGCCGCTGGGGCTCGTCGTCGGCGAGCAGCGCGGACGCGAGGCGCCGCCGGAACTCCCCGAGCTGCAGCCGCTGCGCGGGCCCGCCCTCGCCGAGGGTGAACTCGATCTGCGACGCGTCCTGCACGCGCGCGTCGACGCTCACCGACGTGATGCGGACTCCCGCGACCACCGCGAACGCCACGAAACGCGGCCCGACGACGTCGCACAGCTGTGCGAAGGTCGGCGAGCCTTCGCCGAGGCGCTCGAACCAACCGTCCGCTCGCACGTCGTCGAGTCGGAATGCGCGCGTCTCACCGCTCAAGGGGCAACCGATCCCGATCCTCTCTTCGATGCGAAGGCGCCGTCAAGCTCCAGCGCGCGCGAGCTTCTCGCGATACCACGCGATCGTACGCGCGAGGCCGTCCTCCAGATCGACCTGCGCGCGGAAGCCGAGCAGCTTCTCCGCCTTCTTCACGTCGGGGATGCGCAGCTCGACGTCGGGGAAGTTCCACTCGACGAATTCGATCGGCGACTGGCTCCCGCAGAGCTGCACGACGAGCCGCGCGAGCTGGTAGATCGTGATCGTGCTGCGCGGGTTGCCGACGTTGAACGACTGGCCGATCGCGTCGTCACGCGTGAGCGAGAGCAGGATCGCGTCGACGATGTCGTCGATGTAGCACCACGACCGGATCTGATCGCCTTCGTTGTGGATCGTGATCGGCTTGCCCTGGAGCGCGCGCACGACGAACGCGTGGATCGCGCCCTCGCCGACCTGGCCCGGCCCGTAGATGTTGAACGGGCGGATCGAGCAGGTGGGAAGACCGTGCTGCTTCCAGTAGTTGTGCGCGAGGTGCTCGGTCGCGAGCTTCGACACCGCGTACGTCCATCGCGCCTCGCCGACCGCGCCGAGGCTCGTCACGTCGGCCTCGCGCACGCGGAACGCATAGCTGCCGAACACCTCGCTCGTCGAGAAGTCCACGAAGCGCTTGAGCCCCGGCACCTTCAGCGACGCGCGCAGCGCGTTCATCGTGCCCTCGAGGCTGATCTCCATCGTGAGCACGGGGTTCTTGAGCACGGTGTCGACGCCCGCGATCGACGCCATGTGCACCACGTAGTCGACGCCCTGCGCCGCGTGCTCGAGCGCGCCGAGATCGCGCACGTCGCCGACGACGAGCTCGACGCCCGGCGCCTTGTCGAGGCCCGCCTCGGCGAGCGCGTTGCGGCGCAGCGTGTCGAACACCCGCACGCGGTTGCCCGCCTCGAGCAGGCGGCGCGTGAGCGCGGTGCCGATGAAGCCGGCGCCGCCGGTGAGCAGGAGCGTGGAATCTCGGAGCATGGACGAGCGCTACCACGTCCGAGCGGTATGGGACCAGCGCGCACGACGCGTTGCTTCCTAAAGCGCGAGCGCCGTGGCAACCTGCGATCTCGCGGAGCGGAGAAGGCGATGGGCATCTTCGATCGTTTCAACCGGGTCCTGAAGTCGAACCTCAACTCGTTGGTCGACCGCGCCGAGGATCCCGCGAAGCTCCTCGACCAGACCGTTCTCGACATGGAGAACGAGCTGAAGCGCGCGAAGAAGGAGCTGGTCACGCAGCTCGGCACCGCGAAGCGCCTCGAGAAGAAGGTCGTGGAGCACGGTGACGAGGTGAAGAGCTGGGAGGACAAGGCGGTCCTCGCCCTCCGCTCGGGCGACGAGCAGCTCGCGCGCGAAGCGCTGAAGATGAAGCAGAAGGCGAGGACCACGCAGGACAACGTCCAGAAGCAGGCCGACGCCGCGTTCGGGAGCGCCCGCGATCTGCAGAGCACGCTCGAGCAGATCGAGGCGAAGATCGAGGACCTCAAGGCCCGCAAGACGACGCTCGCCGCGCAGGTCCGCCGCGCACGCGAGAGCAGCAGCGCGGGCGGCGCCGGCGGCGGTCGCTTCGGTGCGGAGACGCTCGACGGGCTCGATCAGCTCTCGGGCCGCATCGATCAGCTCGAGGCCGAGGTCGAGGCGTCGAACCTGCTCGACGATCCCGAGCGCGCGGCGGTCGAGCGGCGGTTCCGCGATCTCGAGAAGAAGAGCGGCGGCGCGGTCGTCGAGGACGAGCTCGCGGCGCTCAAGCGCAAGCTCGAAGGCTCCTGACCGCGTCCGCTCTCGGAGCGCAGAGAGGGAGCGGCCGCTGCCCGGCACGGTCGAGCGACTGATCGTCTGGCATCGCCTCGCGACGCGCGGGCGCGACGATCTCAGCCAACCCGGTGTGATCCTGGGCTGGGCGCGGACCGTGCGCGCGCGCTTGCTCGCGGCGGGCGGAGAGATCCTCGCGACGATCTCGGGCACCGTCGTCGGCGCGTTCGATCCCGCCGACACGTCGGACTTGCTCGACGTCGCGATGGACCTCGTCGAGGAGGCGGAGCGACAGCAGCTCGCGATCGTGATCGGCATCGCGCTCGGGACGCTGAAGGACGGCGCGGGCCGCGCGATCGAGGTCGCGGAGGCGCTGGCCGCGCGCGGGCAGTCGGGCGAGGTGGTGCTCGATCCCGCGGCGCGCGAGCGGGCGGAGGGGCTCTTCCTCTTCGGGCGTCAGGTCTCGACCGGAGTCGGTGGCCCGCGTGGATCGGTGGTCGATCGCGCGCACCGGCTCGACACGGTGGGCGAGGCGATCGGGAAGCTCGCGCGGCCGCCGATCGCGCCGATCACCGCGGAGCACCTCGAGGCGCTGGTCTCGCTGCTCGCGTCGCGCGAGTCCCCCGCGGTCGTGCTCCGGGGGCCGGTCGGCGCGGGCGCGCTCGAGCTGGTGAGCGCGGCGATGGCGCGGCTCCGGCCGCGCTTGCTGCTGCCGGTCGGGAGCGCAGCGGGTGGCATCGCGCCGCTCGCGAGCCTCCGCTACGCGCTCGGGCGCTCGCTCGGCGCGGACGACGCGGTGATCGCGGCGTGCGGCGACGACGCGGCCGGACGCAGCGCAGGACGCGTCCTGCGCGTGCTGCTGCGCGGTGGGATGCCTCCGTGCGATGCCGTCGCCGACGCGCTGGCGACGCTGCTCGCGCGAGCCGGCACGGGCGCGCGCGACGCGCGCAGCTGGGTCTTCCTCACGCCGCTCGCGATGGTCGACGCGGCGAGCCTCGACGTGCTGCTCGGCGCGCGCGCGATCGGCGCGCCCATCGCGCTGATCGCGCGCTATCCCGTCGACGCGAAGCTCCCGACCGGCCTCGCCGACCCGGTGCGCGAGCTCGAGCTGCCGCCGCTGCGCACCTCGGACGCGCGCGCGGTCGCGCAGACGGTGCTCGGCGACGCGACCGATCCCGAGCTCGCGCGCCGCATCGCGGTGCTCGGCGGCGAGACCCCGCTCGGCGTGGTCGAGGTCGCGCGCGCGCTGATCGCGTCGGGCGATCTCGTCGTCGAGGGCGACGGCTTCGTGTGGCGGGGCGCGCCGCGCGGTGGGATGAGCGCGATCCCGCTCGAGGAGGTCGTCGACGAGCGGATGTCGAGGCTCGAGGACGAGCCGCGAAGGTTGCTCGAGGCGGTGTGCGTCTCGCCCGAGGGCGCGACGCGCGAGCTCGTCGAGGCGGTCGCCGCGCGCGACGGAGTGAGCGAGAAGGCGAGGGCGCGCGCGCTCGATCGGCTCACGCGCGAGGCGTGGCTCTCGCCCGAGGGCGGCTGGCCCGCGGGGACGGCGCCCTACGGCGCGATGCGGCCGCACCCGAGCTCGTCGTTCCTTCGTCGCTTCGTGGTGCAGGGCATGCCGCCGGCGCGCGCCGCGGAGCTGCATCGCTTCGTCGCCGAGGCCCTGCTCGAGCGCGGCGCCGACGACGTCACGCTGCCCTCGCTGCGCGCCGAGCTCGCGTACTACGAGATCGAGGGTGGCCTCGAGGCGCGCGGCAGCGCGCGGCTGATGGAGATCGGTCGCGGCGCGCTGGAGACCGGATATCGGCGCGCGGCGTCGCGCATCGCGATGTTGCTCGGCCGGCTGGGCGCGTCGGCGTCGGACGTCGACGCGCTCTCGCGCGCGTCGGCGACGGTGCCGCCGAAGTCCGACTGGGACGAGGAGGACGCCGCGCCGCCCTCGGCGGAGATCGCGCTCGACGAGCTCGAGGGCACCGGCAAACACGCGGTGCGCGACACCGAGCCGCCCACCGAGCAGGTCTCGCTCGACACGCACGATGTCGGCTCGACGCAGTCGGGCGTGATCGATCCGCGCGGCGAGGAGGACGATCGTCGCTCGTCGTTCGCAGCGGCCGCGGAGGAGGCGGTGCGCTCGCACGATCTCGTCGCGCTCGATCAGCTGCTGCAGCGTGCGGTGGCGTCGGGCAGCGACATGGCGGCGGTGTCGCGCTTCCGTGCGCTCGCCGATCTGATGCGCGGGGATCTCGGCGCGGCGCGGCTCTCGCTCGCGAAGGCGCGTGGGTATCGCGGCGCAGCGAAGGACGCGGATCCGCGGCAGCCGCTCGCGGAGGGCGCGGTGGCGCTGCGCGGTGGCGACGCGACGGGCGCGGTGCGGCTCGCGCTGCGCGCGCTCGCGCTCGCGCGTCGTGCCGGGGATCGCAAGGGTGAGACGACCGCGATGCGCATGCTCGCGGCGTGTCTGCGCGCGCTGGGCCGCGCCGACGACGCGTCGCGCATCGAGTCGGTCGCGCAGGACGCGTGAGCGAGCGCCACGGTGGCACTCAGCGCGGGCGCGCGACGAGCACCACGTCATCGAGCACGTGGAGCGGCGCGTCGTGATCTCCGCGCGCGAGATAGGGCGCGCGCGTCCATCGCTCGACCTCGAGCCCACGCGGCGCGAGCAGCGTCTCCACCAGCGAGACCAGCGCGTCCTCGAAGCGCTCGCCCTCCACGCCCAGCGGCTCGTCGGGATCGACGGTGTGCCCGCCGACGTCGACGTGCGGTCGCATCGGGAGCGGCGACGCGATGATCAGCGCACCGCGCGGCTCGAGCGCGGCGAGCGCGGCGTCGAGCAGTGAGCGCGGGCGCGCGCAGCGATCGAGCACGTCGAGCAGCGCGATCGCGCGGAACCGCGGCGACGTTTCGGGCAGCGACCCGGTCGCGAGATCGATCGCGTGCGCATCGAAGCCCTTCGCGCGCAGCCGACGGACCATCGGGCGCGAGGTCTCGGTCGCGACCACCCGATCGAAGAGGGGCGCGAGGGTCGCGGTCACGTCGCCGTTCCCCGCGCCCACGTCGAGCAGCGCGCCGCCGAGCCGCTCGGCGCCGAGCAGCGCGCGCCACGACGACGTGCCGAGCAGGTGCATCGGGTGCATCCCGAGCCACGCATCGACGTCGTAGTCGGACGCCACGCGCCGCAGCGTGCGATGCACCATCGTGGCGAGCGCGCCGTGGGGGCGCGATGCGTTCGCGTCGAGCCAGGCGCGCGTGTCGGCGTCGTCCGGACGCGCGAGGTAGCGCGACGCGAGCGATGCCGGCAGCACCTCGAGCGCGGGCGCGCTCAGGCCAACGAGATCAGCGCGACCCGCGTCACCCACGACATCACGGAGAGCAGCGCGAGCACGATCGCGACCTTCTCCGCGTGCACGCGATCGAGCGCCGACACCACCGACCAGCCGCGCACGAACCCGAGCGCCGCGAACGGGATGAAGAGCGCCACCGCGAGGAAGAGCGCGATGCCGAACGGGTTCGCGTGCCACGCCCCGATCACGTCGAGGCGGATCATGTACGCGAACGCCGTGGTGAGGCCGCAGCCCGGGCACGGATACCCGGTGAACACGAGGAAGCCGCAGGGCGGGAGGCCGAGCTGGGTGTGCGTGCCGTGGCCCTCGGGGTTCGGCGTGAGCCACGCCGCGGTGATGAACACCGCCGTCGGCAGCGCGAAGAGGATCGCCCAGGTCAGCCGCGAGACCCACGTCCCGGGCTCGATCCCGAGCCCGGTCGGGGTCGGCATCGAACGAGCGATCGGGGTCGGGACGGCGTTCTCCACGCGGGTGAGCGTGACGCTGGGCATCGGGCCCCGTCAAGCGCGCGGGCGGGGGAGCCAGCGGCGCGCGCGCACCACGTGACGACCCTCGCGCGCAGGCGCGAACACGAGCTCGTCGACCGCGCGCGCGACCGCGCCGAGGCCGCGTCCCAGGCCCTCGTGCCACGGGTCGTCGGGGCCGAGCGTGCGACCGCGCGACCAACCGTCGCGCACCGCCGCGTCGGGATCGGCGATGCCGGTGCCCTCGTCGGAGCACTCGAGCTCGAGCCCGAGGCGCGCGTCGTGGCGCAGCACGCGCACGTCGAGCACACCGCCGCCGCCGTGGCGCACCGCGTTCGAGGCGAGCTCGGCCGCCGCGATCGCGAGCTCGAGGCACGCGCGCGGCGGGAACCCGAGCGAACGCGCGAACGCGCGCACCACGATCGACGCGACGAGACGGTCGCGCGCATCGCTGCACACGACGCGGCGCGACTGGTCGTCAGGCATCGCGCGCGTCGCGCTCACCGGCATCGTCGCGCTCGTCCTCCTCGTCCCAGAGCTCGTCCCACACGTCGTCGTCGTCGTCCTGCGTCTCCGCGTGCACGCCGAGGCGCTCGAGCGCCTCCTCGAGCCCGAGCGCGGTCTGGATGCCCTCGAGCTCGATGCCCATGTCGAGCAGCGTCGTGACCACGTCGGGCCCGAGCCCGCAGAGCAGCGTCTCCGCGCCCATCAGGCGCGCGGCCCGCGCGATGCGGCTCACCACCGAGCACAGATGGCTGTCGAGCAGCCACACGCCCGACGCGTCGATCACGAGCCCGCGGGCACCGCGATCGCGCAGCCGCGCGAGCAGCCGCTCGCGCAGCTCGTCCATCTGCGAGTCGCGGATCTCGCCCTGGAGCGGGACCACCAGGTTCCCCCAGAGCTCGAGGATCGGGATCGTCGTCGTCGCAGATCGATCGAAGCTCGTCGTCGTCCTCGGCCTCACAGCGCCACCTCCGTCTCCACGCACGTTCCGGTCGGACCGGTCTTCACCTCGAAGCGCAGCGCGAGCCGCTTCACACCGAGCAGGCCCTTGCCCAGCCCGGTGCGGCTCCGGTACGCGCCGCTCAGGACCTGATCGAGCACCGCGATCCCCGGGCCGTGATCGACCGCGCGGATCGCGAGCGTGCGCTCGCCGCGGCCGGGCTCGAGATCGACGCTGCCCGGCGGCGCGTACGCGACGATGTTGCGCGCGAGCTCGCTCGTGATCGTCGCGGCGCGTTGCGCACCGAGGCTCGTCGCACCGAGCTCGAGCGCGAGCTCGCGCGCCCGCAGGCGCACCCGCGAGATGTCTTCCTCGGTCGTCACCGCGTGCGACTCGCGCGCCGGCGCGGGCCGCGGGCCCTCGAGCGCCGCGAGCTCGCGCATCAGCGCGGGCTGCAGCGCGGGATCGACGAAGAGCCGTACGCCCTGTTCGAGGCGAGGCACCAGCCGCGGCAGATCCGCCGCGACCAGCGATCCTTCCGTGATGCCGAGCGCCGACTGCGCGCGCCGGCGCACCGAGTCGGCGAGGATCTCCGAGAGATACCGCCGCAGGGTGCACGCGACCGCGTGCTCGACGTCGTTGGTCCGAGCCACGGGAGGCACTGGATCAGCGTCCCTCGCGCGCCTGGCCGCGCTCGCGCTCTCGCTCGCGGTTCTTCACCGCGCGGCGGGCGCGCATCGTGTGCTCGAGCGCGTGACGCAGGTTGCGCTGGGTCTCGAGCCCCGAGAACTCCACGCCCAGCTCGACGAGGGTCTGCGCGACCGCGGGCTGCAGGCCGCTCAGCACGCAGCTCGCGCCGAGCAGCTCGACCGCGCGCGCGAGCTTCGCGAAGCGATCCGCGGTGCCGGTGTCGATCAGCTCGACGCCGGTGAGATCGACGATCACGTGGCGCGAGCGGGTGCGCACGACCTCCTCGAGGAGGCGCTCCGACATCGCGGCGCTGCGCTGGGTGTCGACCAGGCCGATCACCGGGAGCACCAGCACGTCCTCGGCGACCTCGAGCACCGGCGTCGAGAGCTCGTCGAGCGCGACGCGCAGCCGCTCGATCAGCTCGCGGTTCTCTTCCTCGCGCTTGGCGAGCGCCTCGTTGCGCGCCGCGAGATCGGACTCGAGCTTCACGCGCTCGGTCACGTCGCGGAACACCGTGATCGATCCGCCGCCCGGCAGCGGGCGCGCCGAGCACGAGAGCACCACGCCTTCGGGCGCCGACGCGCCGACGCAGAAGAGCAGCTCGTCGACGATGGTCTCGCCGCGCGCGGCGCGCACCGCCGGGAGCTCGTCGAACGACCGACGGGTGACGCGATCCGCCGCGAAGTAGCCGAAGCCGTCCGCCCACTCGTTCGGCCCCGTGACCGCCGGGGTGGCACCGAGGACGCGGCTGCCCACCTCGTTGGTGGTCATGGTGCCGTCCGCCCCGAGGATCGCGATGCCGTCGGGGTTGTTCTCGAGCAGGAGCTCGACCAGCGCGCTCTTCTGCGCGAGCTCGGCGCGCAGGATGCGCAGCTCCTCGTGGATGTCGGGCGTCGTCGCGGTGCTCTCCATCGTTCCTCCCCTGTTCCCTCTCTCGTCAGCCGGCGCGCGCCGTGCGGAACACCGCAACGCTGGCGCCGTGTGGCAGTGGCCGCGCGAACGCGACCAGCGCCGTCGTCACGAGCTCGCCGGGCGCGCGCAGGTGCACGTCGAGCCCGTCGATCGCCTCGCCGCGCGCGGCGCGCTCGAGCGGGTGCGCGTCCTCTGCGAGGCGCTCTCCCGTGGTCGCGGCGAAGAGCCCGGTGCTCGAGCAGCGCGTCGCGAGCGCTTCGAGCAGCGACGCACCGCGCGCGTTCGCGAGCGTGCGCCCGCCCGGGGTGCGCGTGAGGATCGCGTCCTCGCTCCTCCAGAGCAGCGGGTCGAGCGCCTGATCGACGCGCCGGCTCTCGCGGCGCAGCGACTCGAGGCGCGCATCGAGCTCGGCGGCGATCGCGTCGAGCTCCGCGATCTCGTCCTCGACGCGCGCGCCGCGCACCGGCCGCACGATCACGAGGCGCGCCCGCAATGGCGGGAGATCCGCGGTCACCCGCGCGAACGACGCGAGCGTCGTCGCGAGCGCGTGATCGGCCTCCACCTCGCGCTCGAGCGCGGCCACGTCGCGGGTCAGTCGTTCCACGACCTGCGCGAGCGCGTCGCGCAGGCGTGCGAGCTCGTCGTTCATGGATCCTGGGGGTCGCGCCGCGGCACGCGCGGGGAGAGCTCGAGCGCGGCGCGCTCGCTGCGGGTGGGAGGACGGAGCGGCGTCGCGCCGAGCGGGGCGCGCAAAGACGGGCGGGCGCGGGTGGTGGGTCGCTGGTCGCGTGCCGTCTGCGGCGCGCGACCTTCGGCTGACTCGTCGAAGGGGCGGTTCATGCGCGCCCCCGCTCAGCAGGTGTCGTGCCGTGCGACGGGCGATCCTGAACATGCGTTTTCGCGGGTGTTTCGCGTGCTCGTTCGCGCCGACACGGACTCCCGCGCGCAAGCACGGAGTTCCGTGCTGCAGGAACGAACTGTCGTGCGGCGATTTTCCGCTACGACCGTCGGTGGTGACGCGCTTCGATCCCGAACGCGCGCATGCGGTCCCGCAGTGTGCTCGGGCGTACGCCGAGCACCTCCGCTGCGCCTCCACGGCCCGCGATCCGCCCACCTGCGCGCTCGAGGGCGGCGAGCAGGTTCGTGCGCTCGAGCTCGCGCAGCTCGCTCTCCGTGCGGATCGGCGCCGGCGCGGGCTTCTCGCTCTCGCGCGGCGGCGCGATCGTGATCGTCAGGGGCTGCGCCTCGCGGCGTGCGCGCTTGGGCAGCGCGAGATCGAGGCGCAGGTCGGGGCCCGACGAGAGGATCACGGCGCGCTCGATCACGTTGGCGAGCTCGCGCACGTTGCCCGGCCAGTCGTGCTCGAGGAGCACGCGCTCCTGCGCGGGGGTGAGCTCGAGGACGCCACGGCCGAGGGCCTTCGCGGAGCGCCCGAGGTAGAGACGCGCGAGCGGCACGACGTCGTCGGTGCGCTCGCGCAGCGGAGGCACCTCGATCGGGAAGACGCCGAGCCGATAGTAGAGGTCGCGCCGGAAGCGCCCGGCGTCGACGTCGGCCTCGAGATCGCGGTTCGTCGCGGCGATCACCCGCACGTCGACGCGACGGGTGCGCGGATCGCCGATGCGCTCGAGCGCGCCCTCCTGGAGCACCCGCAGCAGCTTCGACTGCAGATCGAGCGGGATCTCGCCGACCTCGTCGAGGAAGAGCGTGCCGCGATCCGCGAGCTCGAAGCGGCCCACGCGATCCTCGAGCGCGCCCGCGATCGCGCCGCGCACCTGGCCGAAGAACTCGCGCTCGAAGAGCTCGTGCGGGATCGACGCGCAGTCGACCTTCACGAGCGCGCGCTCGGCGCGCGTGCTGCTGGCGTGGATCGCGCGCGCGATGAGCTCCTTGCCGACCCCGGTCTCGCCGCGCACCAACACCGTCGCGCTCGTGGAGGCGACGGCCTGCACGCTCGTCATCACGCGCTGCAGCGACGCGCTCTCCGCGATGATCGCGTGCACGTCGTGCTCGCCGCGGATCTCCTCGCGCAGGTAGTCGCGCTCGCGCTCGAGCTGCGCCTTCATGCGCTCGAGCTCGGCGAACGCGGCGCGCCGCTCGAGCTCCGCATCTCGGCGCGCGAGGGCGTGCGCGACGATGTCCTCCATCAGCGCGATGCGCGCGCGGAACGTGCCCTCGAACGCGCGGTCGTCGCGCGAGAGGAAGACCAGCGCGCCCACCACGTCGTCGTGGCGACGCAGCATCGCGGCCGCGCCCGCCACGATGCCCTGGCGCTGCCAGGTGTCGCGGAGCGGACCGGGAGGGAGCGACGACGTGCGCACGACGTGGAACCCACGCTCCACCGCAGGCCCGAGCGCGCCGTCGAGCAAGCTGCGCGGCTGGTCGACGCCGATCTGGAACGCGCCCGGAGTGCCCGCCTGGTGCGTGACGCGGAAGGTCTGCGTCGCGCGATCGAAGCGCATGACGACCGCGCGCACGAGGCCGAGCTCCACGCAGATGCGCGCGAGCGCGGCGCCGAGCTCTTCGTCGATGCGCTCCGCGGCGGCGTCGATCAGTGCGGTCGAGATCGTCGCGAGCAGCGCGTCGAAGCGCTGCCGCTCCGACGAGATGCGCTCGACGCGGCGGCGATCCACCGCGCTCGCGAAGATCTCGCCGACGAGCTGCGCGCGAGAGACGACGACGTCGGACCACACGACCTCGCGGCGCATCGAGTCGGTGCCGACGAGGCCGATGAACCGGTCGCCGATGCGCATCGGCGAGAGCAGCATCGAGTGCACGCCGCCCTCCTCGAGCGTCGCGCGCTCGGAGGTCGCGTGCTCCGGGAGCTCGCGGGTGCGCGAGACCACGACCGGCCGCCCCGCGCGCAGCAGCGAGACGCTCCACGCGAACTCGCCCCCCGCGAGCGACCAGCTGCGCGGCCGCACCTCGCGCATGCCGGGCTCGGTGTGCTGGTACACCGCGCGCGCGGTCATCGTCTCCTCGTCGACCTCGTAGACGTACGCGCGATCGACCTCCATCGCCTGCGCGAGCATGCGCAGCGCGGACGCGATCGCCGCGTCGAGCCGCGACGCGCTCGCCTCGATCAGGCTGGTCGAGATGCGCGAGAGCAGCTGCTCGAAGCGGAGCCGATCGTGCGCGGTGCGCTCGAGCTCGCGGCGATCGAGCGCGGTCGCGATCAGCTCGGCGACCGTGCGCAGGCGCGCGCAGAAGATCGGCGTCCAGTCGTGCGAGCGCTCGCGCCACGAGAACACGACGATGCCGAGCGTGCGCGGGCCGACGCGCAGCGGCTCGACGGCAGTGGCGCCCGGGCCGTCGAGCGCGAGCAGGCGCCGCTCCGACGCGGCGTGCTCCGGCAGCTCGTCGGTGTTGCCCACGAGGAGCGACTGGCCGGCGAAGACCTTCTCCGCGGCCCACGGGAACGCGGCGATCGGCAGCGGCACCTCGAGGCCGGCCAGCGGCGCGAGCTGCGCGCGCTGCCACTCGTGCGAGCGGCGGATCGTCGCGGTGTGCGCGTCGATGAGCATGACGAGCGCACGATCGGCGTCGAACGCGGTCGCGACCGCCTCGAGCGACTGCTCGACCGTGCGATCGAGGCGATCGGTCGAGACCTCTGCGAGCTGTGCCGAGAGCCGCGCGACGAGATCGTCGAAGCGGAGCCGCCGGAGCAGCGTGGGCTCGCCCGAGCCGCTGCGGTCGACGCACACGACCGCGACGCCGGTCGAGCCGTCGCGGAGCCGCATCGGGAAGAAGCTCGCGATCAGCTGCGTGCGCTCGCCCGGCAGCGCGATGTCGAGCAGCGGCTCGCCGCGCGCGAGCACGCCCTCCAGCAGCGGCACGACGTGGGGCGCGAACGCGGGGATGACCTCGTGGATCGTGCGACCGACGTGGGCCTCGACGGGCACCCCGTTGATCGCCGCGACCAGCGCGTTGACGCGGAGATAGCGGAGCTGCGCGTCGAGCAGGGCCAGGCCGACCGAGGGGCTCGTGAAGAGCGCCTCGAGCATCGCGTCCGACTCGGCAGGGGACGATCGGGGCTCGGGTCGCCTGGGCAATCCAGTTGTTGTGTTACGCGGGGACGGCATCGTGACGCAAGCGCCTCGGACGCCCGCCGATCGCGGTACGCTCGCCCCGATGGCAGTCGGGATCCCGCTCGGCCCCTACCGGCTCGTCCGCCGGATGGCCGCCGGCGGCATGGCGGAGATCTTCCTCGCGAGGCAGGAGGGCAAGGACGGGTTCGCGCGCGACCTCGTCGTGAAGCGCATCCTGCCGCACCTCGCGGCCGATCCCGAGTTCACGCGCATGTTCCGCGACGAGGCGCGCCTGGCGGCGCTGCTCTCGCACCCGAACGTCGTGCACGTGTACGACTTCGGCAGCGAGCCCGACGTCGAGGGCGAGGTGCTCTGGCTCGCGATGGAGCTGGTGCGCGGCGTCGATCTGCGCGCGCTGATCGTGCGCGCCGTGGAGCAGGGCAGGGCGTTCGGGCGCACCGGCGGTCTGCCGCCGCACCACGCGGCGAAGATCGTGTCCTTCGTGTGCGAGGCGCTCGCGCACGCGCACGCGCTGCGGGTCGACGGTCGGCCCGCGGGCGTCGTGCATCGCGACGTGACCCCGTCGAACGTGCTGGTGTCGTTCGACGGCGCGGTGAAGCTCGCGGACTTCGGCATCGCGAAGGCGCGCACCGGCGGCAAGTCGCGCGAGGCGACCGAGCACGGCGTCGTGAAGGGCAAGCTCGCGTATCTCTCGCCCGAGCAGGCGCGGGGCGACACGCTCGATGCGCGCAGCGATCTCTTCAACGTCGGCATCCTGCTCTTCGAGTCGGTGCTCGGTGAGCCGCTCTTCCCGCACGACGACTTCCGCGCCGCGAAGACGATGAGCGCGAAGGGGACGATCCCTTCGCTCGAGCGCGTCGATCGCATGCCGAGCGCGCTCGCGAGCGTGGTGCGTCGCGCGCTCGCGCCGCGGCCCGCGGAGCGCTACTCCGACGCGCTCGCGCTGCGCGCCGATCTCGAGGCGTATCTGCGCAGCGGCGTGGAGCCGACGGGGACGGTCGAGCTCGGTCGCTACGTTCGGCACCTCTTCCCCGATGCGCTCGAGGAGGACGCGCGCGCACCGCGCGCGGCGGGCACCGTCGCGGCGAAGTCGTCGGAGCGACCGCCGCCGGGCACCCAGCCGATCGCCCCCGCGAGCGAGCCTCCGCGGGTCACTCAGCCGATCCTCGACGTGTCGACCGGAGAGGCGCTCGACGAGACGGTGGTCGCGCGGCCTTCGCCCGGCGTGCCGCTCGCGCCTCCGACTCCGCCGCGCGGGAGCACGCCTACGTTCGTGCCGGCGCCCGACGCGCCGGTGTCGTCGCGGACCCGCGCGTCGTCGCGCACGCGCATCGCGATGATCGTGGGCGCGCTCGTGGTGACGCTCGCGAGCCTCGCGGGGGGCGCCATGGTGCTCGGCGCGCCCGAGGTCCCGCCCGATCCTCCGTCGGCCCCGCCGAGCGCGCCTCCTCCGCTCGCGCCCGTCGCCGCGACGCCGCTCGCGCCCGCAGAGCTGCGCGTCTCGAGCCAACCCGCCGGCCACCCGCTCTTCGTCGACGCGCGGCCGCTCGGGCCCACGCCCGCGATCGTCGCGCTCGAGGCGGGCGCGCACCGCGTCGAGATCCGCGACGCCAGCGGCGGGCTCGTCGCGAGCGAGCAGGTCACGCTCGCGCCCGGCGAGATCCGAGAGCTCACGCTGCAGCTCCCCGCGGCCGCGGCGACGGCGAGCCTGCGCGTCGACTCGACGCCGCCCGGCGCGTCGGTGCGCATCGACGGCGCGCGCATCGGCACGACGCCGCTGATCGCCGAGGTGCTGCCGATGCGCCACCGCGTGGTGCTCGAGCACGACGGATATCTGCCCGCGGAGAACGAGGTCGAGATCACGCGCCCCGGCGAGCACGCGACGCTCAGCTTCGCGCTCACGCCTGCGCGACGCGAGGAGCCGCGTCGCGATCCTCCGCGGCGCGGCGGTGGTGCGACGAGCGCGCGCGCGACCGCGAACGGTGCGCTCACGATCGCGACGACGCCGTGGTCCGAGGTGTATCTCGGAGGTCGTCACCTCGGGACCACGCCGCTCGCGAACGTCGCGCTGCCCGCGGGCACGCACGTGCTCACGCTGCGCGCGCCCGGGCGCTCGCCGCAGCGCACCACCGTGACCATCCGCGCGAACGAGACGACGCGCGTGCGCCTCGAGCTCTGATCGCGGATTCGCGCTCGCCGCGCCCGCGGGGCATGCTCGTCGGCGCGGAGGTGGACGATGGCCCGCGCGCTCGTTCCAGCGATCGTGCTCTCGCTCGTGGGGCTCTCCTGGCCGGCGCTGGCGCAGGTGGACGCGCCGGAGGCGCCGGAGACCTACGAGAGCGTCGACCCGATCGAGGCGGAGCCCATCGAGGGCAGCCCGACCCAGGATCCGCGCGAGCTCGAGGCCGACGTGCAGCTCGACGTCGGCCGCACCCTCGCGTCGGAGGGGCGCTGCGAGGTCGCGATCCCGCGGCTCGAGCGCGCGCTCGACCTCGCGGACTCGCTCGATGCGCGCTTCCACCTCGGCGCGTGCCTGCACGCGCTCGGGCGCAATGCCGAGGCGCTCGAGCACATCGAGCGCTTCGCGGCGCAGGTCGATCCCGACGTCGACATGGAGCGCGCCGCGATCGCGCTGCGCATCCTCGAGCGGGCGCGCACCGAGGTGGGCTCGCTCGCGCTGGTGGTCGAGCCGCCGGGCGCGCTGGTGATGATCGACGGACGCGCGGTGATCGGGCGCGGGCAGCGCATCGTGCGCATCGATGCCGGGCGCCACGTGCTGCGCGCCGAGTACGTGGGGCACCAGACGATCGTGCGCTCGGTGGACATCGAGCCCGGAGGGCGCGCGCTCCGTCTGGTGCGGCTCGAGGCGATTGCGAGCCCGAGCGCGTTCCTCGAGCTCGAGATGGATCCGCCCGACGCGCGGGTGATCGTCGACGGCCGCGCGCTGCGGGTCGGTGCGCGGGTGCTGGAGCTCGAGCCGGGCTGGCATCGCGTGACGGTCGCCGCGCGTGGTCGCGAGACGCGCGAGCGCGACGTTCAGGTGGGCGCGGGCGAGCGCTTGCGGCTCGATCTCTCGCTGCCGGAGCGGCGCGACGACGGGATGCTCGTGCTCGCGGGCACGACCGCGATCGTCGGCGCGATCGTGCTCGGCGTCGCGATCGGGTTCGCGGTGGGCTCGCAGGGGTAGAGCGACGGCGCGCGCGGCGTATCGATCGCCGTGGAGCGCCTCGTCGTCGCGGAGCATCGGACCGTGCTCGGCGCGATCGAGCACGGCGCGTGGACGGGCGCGCTCCTCGCGCCGATCGTGACCGCGCCCGCCGCGCTGCTCTATCTCGCGCGCTTCTACGCGACCGAGCCCTTGCCGTGGCTCGCGTTGATCCCGCAGTTCGCGACGTTCGTCGCGCTGACCGGCGCGTCGTACGCCGCGGCGATCGCGGGTGGCGTGTCGCTCGGTCGGCGCGTGCTCGCGCGCATCGTGCTCGGCGCGCTGGGCGGGGTGATCGGCGGGATCGCGCCCGGCGCGTTCGCGGCGTGGCACTTCGGTCGGATGGACGCGCCGTGGTTCGGCGGGCACGGCATCGCGATCGCGGCGGGGCTGGCCGCGGTGGTGATGGGCACCGCGCTCGTGCGCGTGGTGGCGCCCGAGGTCTCGCCCGTGCGGGCGTGGCTCGTCGCGCTCGCGCCGCTGCCGATCTTCGGGCCGGTCGTGGGGCTCGCGATCACGCTGGGGGCGCGCGAGCTCGACTACGACGCGCTGCAGCGCCTGGTGCTCGAGCTCGGCGTGATCGGGTGCGGCGCGATCGTCGGCGCGCTCGTGGGCGCGCTGCTCGGAGCGTGGATCGGGACCAGCGCCGCGCTGGCGTCGCGCCCGTGAGGCGCGGATGCTCGCGCGGATGGCACACGATCTCCGGCGGCGCTTCGGATGTCCGGTCGAGCTCTCGATGGAGCTGCTCGGAGGCAAGTGGAAGACGGTTCTGCTCGCGCGCCTCAAGGACGGTCCGCTGCGCTACGCCGAGCTGCGCGCGCTCGTGCCCGGTCTGAGCGACAAGATGCTCACCCAGCGGCTGCGCGATCTCGAGGAGCTCGGCCTCGTCGACGCGACGCGGCGCGCCGGCACCGCGACCTACCGCATCACCGCGCGCGCCGAGCGCCTCCGTCCGGCGCTCGACGCGCTCTACGCGTGTGGTCTCGCGCTCGCGCCCGAGGTGGGCGCGAGCGTCGAGTGATCAGCGATCGTCCCAGCCCCACGTGGGCACGCCGGCCTGCGGGTTCGGTACGTGATCGGGCGCGGAGTTCTCCTGCGCGACCCGCGCGCCCCACGCGACGTAGCGAACGATCGCGTCCCTCGCGCGTGCGTCGCGCACCGCGTGCTCGGCCGCGTCCGCCGCGACGCGCACGAAGCGATCGCGCTGCGCGTCGTCGATGCGCAGACCCGCGTGGCGGCGGAGGATCGGCGCGATGTCGCCCAGCGTCTCGCTGTAGAGCTTCGGTCCGCCGAACACCTCGACGAGCCACATCGCGAGGTGCGGCACGTGGCTCTCCGCCGCACGTGCGAAGCGCGGCCCGAGCAGCGCGTCGTCCTTCATGCGCGCGTGCATCTCGTGCGCGAGCCGGAAGAACGTCGCGACGCCGCCCGCCGCATCGAAGATCGTGGTGCGCGAGCCCACGTCGGTCGGCACGTAGTGCTTCATCTCCTCGATGTCGGCGATGAACGGGCGCACCAGCGCGACGAAGTCGGCGAACGACGCGCTCTTGCGGAACCCCTCGAGGTGCCCCTCGGCGCTCTCCCACTCGAGCCGCACCACGTAGCGGCCGGCGTCGTCGGCGCAGCGTGTGAGCTCGTAGCCGAGACAGTGTGGCGAGGCGCGGAGCAGCGCGGACGCCTCGCGCCAGGCCTGCTCCAGGAGCGCGCCGCGCTCGGGCGCGACGCGATAACGAACGTACTCGACGATCATCGCGCGCACGGTACTCGCGCGCTGCGAGCACCGCCACGAACCGAGTGGTTCGCGCGAGCACGTCGCGGATCTGTCCGCTCCTGCCTCACGTGCACGGCGTCGGCGCGACGTCCTGCACCCGGTCCGCGCCGCGCCGAGGACGATCGCCGCGGAAGCGCGTGGCACGCACGATGCGCGTCGTCGCCCGAGGTGCACCGTGAGCGGCTGGCCCCGAAGCGTCGAGCGTGGACACCCGCTCGAGCGGCGCGTCCCCGGCGCTCCCCAGCGGCTCGTGTACGGCGCTGCGCGCGAGGTCGAGATCCACCCCGATCGCGAGGCCCTCGTGGATGCCGCGGCGGAGCACGTCGTGGCGCTCGCGCGCGCCGCGGTGGCCGCGCGCGGTCGCTTCACGATCGCGCTCGCCGGAGGAGGAACCCCGCGGCCCGTGTACGAGCGGCTCGCGCACCCCACGTTCGCGTGCCGCATCGACTGGTCGCGCGCTCGAATCTTCTTCGGCGACGAGCGGTGTGTGCCGCCCGATCATCCGGAGTCGAACTATCGAATGGTGCGCGAGGCGCTCCTCGACCGCGTGCCGATCGACCCCGCGAACGTGCACCGCATCGCGGGCGAGGACGATCCCGAGAAGGCCGCTCGCGACTACGAGCAGACGCTGCGCGAGCAGCTCGACGGCAGCTTCGATCTCGTGCTCCTCGGGATGGGCGACGACGGGCACACCGCCTCGCTCTTCCCGGGCTCGCCGGCGCTCGACGAAGCGCGTCGCTGGGTCCTGCCGACCGAGAGCACGCGCCCGCACCCGATGTGGCGCATCACGCTCACGCCGGTCGTCATCGACGCGGCGGCCGCGGTCACGTTCCTCGTCGCCGGCGCGAGCAAGGCCGAGCGCTTGCGAGAGGTGCTGGAGGGCGGTGCCGGCGCGGAGAGCCTGCCCGCCGCGCGCATCCGCCCCACCGACGGCGCGCTCCGCTGGATGGTCGACGCCGACGCCGCGTCGCAGCTGCGGAGGCGCCCGTGACCTCGCCCGAGGCGTGGAAGCGCGCGGCGGCGGAGCACGCTGCGGACTGGGTGCGCTCGGGGATGGTCGTCGGCCTCGGCGCAGGCTCGACCGCGGAGCTCGCGCTGCGACGGATCGCGTCGCTGCTCGCGCGCGGAGCGCTGTCCGACATCCTCGGCGTGCCCTGCTCGCGCGCGGTGGGCGAGGCCGCCGCACGGCTCGGGGTTCCGCTCACGACGCTCGAGGCGCATCCGGTGATCGATCTGACGATCGACGGCGCCGACGAGGTCGACGCGTCGTTCGCGCTGGTGAAGGGCGCGGGCGGAGCGCTGCTGCACGAGAAGATCGTCGCGCAGGCGAGCCGTCGCGAGGTCATCGTCGTCGACGCGTCGAAGCCGTCGCCGTGCATCGGCACGCGCTGCGCGCTGCCGGTGGAGGTCGTGCCCTTCGGCTGGCGCACCGAGGCGCTCTTCCTCGAGTCGCTCGGCGCGCGCGTGCAGGTCCGAGCCGCGGCATCGGGCGCGCCGTTCCGCACCGACGAGGACAACATGATCCTCGACTGCGAGCTCGGGCCGATCCGCGCGCCGCACGAGCTCTCGCGCAGGCTCGCCGAGCGCGCCGGCATCGTCGAGCACGGGCTCTTCCTCGACCTCGCGACGGATCTCGTCATCGGCGGCGCGGACGGAGTTCGTCACCTCACGCGCGCAGACGAAGGAGCACGGACATGAGGATCGGCATCATGGGACTGGGGCGGATGGGCGCGAACATGGCGGCCCGGCTCGTCGAGGCCGGGCACGAGGTCGTCGCGTGGAACCGCTCTCCGGCGCCCGTCGAGGCGCTCGTGAAGCAGGGCGCGATCGGCGCGGCCAGCATCGAGGATCTCGTCGCGCGGCTCGAGCCGCCGCGCGCGATCTGGCTGATGGTCCCCGCCGGCGTGGTCGACGACATGATCGCGACGCTGCGTCGTCTGCTCGCTCGCGGCGACGTGATCATCGACGGCGGGAACTCGCATTACCGCGAAGATCTCCGCCGCGCGAAGACGCTCGCCGAGGACGGCATCCACTTCGTCGACGTCGGCACCTCGGGCGGCGTGTGGGGGCGACACCGCGGCTACTGCCAGATGATCGGCGGCGAGCGCGAGATCGTGCAGCGCCTCGATCCGATCTTCGCAGCGCTCGCGCCGCCGCTCGATGCCGCACCGCGCACCGCTGGTCGCACCGGCGCGCCGACGACCGCGGAGCACGGCTATCTGCACTGCGGGCCGCACGGCGCCGGGCACTTCGTGAAGATGGTGCACAACGGCATCGAGTACGGGCTCATGGGCGCCTACGCCGAAGGGATGAACATCCTGAGGCACGCGAACGTGGGCAACGCGCAGCACAGCGTGGACGCCGAGACGACGCCGCTCGAGAGCCCCGAGCTCTATCGGTACGACTTCGATCTCCCGGCGATCGCCGAGCTGTGGAGGCGCGGCAGCGTCGTCGCGTCGTGGCTGCTCGATCTGATCGCATCGGCGCTCGAGCGCGATCCCGATCTCCGCGACTTCCAGGGGCGCGTCTCCGACTCGGGCGAGGGGCGCTGGACGCTCAAGGCCGCGATCGACGAGAGCGTGCCCGCGCCGATCCTCTCGACGGCGCTCGGCGAGCGCTTCGCCTCGCGCGGCGAGGCCGACTACGCGCACCGCTTGCTCTCGGCGATGCGCCGCGAGTTCGGCGGCCACGAGGAGAAGCGGCCGTGAGCGCGCCTCCGCGCTCCGATGCGCTGGTCGTGTTCGGCGCCACCGGCGACCTCGCGTACAAGAAGATCTTCCCGGCGCTCCAGGCCATGGTGCGTCACGGCACGCTCGACGTGCCGGTGGTCGCGGTCGGTCGCGCCGAGCGCTCGATCGACGACCTGCGCAACCGCGTGCGCGAGAGCCTCGAGAAGTCCGGAGGGCTCGATCGCGCCGCGTTCGAGAAGCTCGCTTCGCTGCTGCGCTACGCGCCGGTCGACTTCACCGATCCGCAGGGCTTCGGCGGCCTCAAGCGCGGGCTCGCAGGGGTCGAGCGGCCGCTCCTCTATCTCGCGATCCCGCCGAGCGTCTTCGCGACCGCGGTCGCCGGCCTGCACCGCGCGGGCTGCACCGCCGCCGCGCGCGTCGCGCTCGAGAAGCCGTTCGGCCGCGACCTCGCGTCGGCACGCGCGCTCGACGCGATCCTCCACGAGGTCTTCGACGAGTCGTCGATCTTCCGCATCGACCACTACCTCGGGAAGGAGCCGGTGCAGAACCTGCTCTACTTCCGCTTCGCCAACGCGTTCCTCGAGCCCCTGTGGAACCGCGACTTCGTGAGCAGCGTGCACGTCACGATGGCGGAGCGCTTCGGGGTCGAGGGGCGCGGCAGCTTCTACGAAGAGGCGGGCGCGATCCGCGACGTCCTCCAGAACCATCTGCTGCAGGTGATCGCGATCCTCGCGATGGACGGGCCGGTCGGACAGGACGTCGAGGCGATCCGCGACGAGAAGGCGCGCGTGCTCAAGGCGATCGCGCCGATCGAGCCCGCGCAGGCGGTGCGCGGACAGTATCGCGGCTACCGCGAGGAGCGCGGCGTCGCGCCGAAGTCGATGGTCGAGACCTTCGCCGCGGTCACGCTGCGCGTCGACACGTGGCGATGGGCCGACGTGCCGTTCTTCGTGCTCACCGGCAAGCACCTGCCCGCGACGCTGACGGAGGTGATCGTCGAGCTGAAGCGACCGCCGCGCGACATCTTCGGCGAGCACGTCCGCTGCGCCGACTACTTCCGGTTCCGGCTCGGGCCCGAGGTCGTCATCGCGCTCGGCATGCGCGTCAAACGCCCGGGGATCACCTCGGGCGAGACGATGGTCGGGCATCCGCGCGAGCTGCGCGCATCGGAGGATCCGGCCACCGAGACGCTGCCCTACGAGCGGCTCCTCGGCGACGCGATGCGCGGCGATCCCAGCCTCTTCGCGCGGCAGGACGCGATCGACGCGCAGTGGCGCGTCGTCGAGCCGGTGCTCGGCGACGTGGTCCCGCTGCACGTCTACGAGCCGGGCACCTGGGGTCCGCCCGAGGCGCAGCGGCTCGCGCCCTCGGGCTGCATCGATCCGAACACGCTCACGAGGATGCCGTCATGAAGGAGCGCGAGCTCGATCGGCTCTCGATCGACACGATCCGTTTCCTCGCCGTCGACGCGGTGCAGAAGGCGGGCTCGGGCCATCCGGGCCTTCCGCTCGACGCGGCGCCGATGGCCTACGTGCTGTGGACTCGGTACCTCAAGCACAACCCCGCCGATCCGCGGTGGATCGATCGCGATCGCTTCGTGCTCTCGGCGGGGCACGGCTCGGCGCTGCTCTACGCGCTCCTGCACCTCACCGGGTACGAGGAGATGACGCTCGAGCAGCTCCAGCGGTTCCGGCAGTGGGGGAGCCTCACGCCGGGCCACCCCGAGTCGCATCTGGCCGGCTGCGTCGAGGCGTCGACGGGCCCGCTCGGACAAGGCATCGGCAACGCGCTCGGGATGGCGATCGCGGAGGCGCACCTCGCCGCGCGCTTCAATCGACCGGGCCACGAGCTCTTCGATCACTTCACGTACGTCATCGCGAGCGATGGCGACATGATGGAGGGCGTCCAAGCCGAGGCGGCGTCGCTCGCCGGACACCTCGCGCTCGGCAAGCTGATCGTCCTCTACGACTCGAACCGCGTGACGCTCTCGGGGACGACGTCGATCACGTTCACCGAGGACGTCGCGGCGCGCTACCAGGCGTACGGATGGCACGTGCAGCGCGTCGACGACGGCAACGACGTCGACGCGTTGTCGCGCGCGATCCGCGCGGCGCGCGAGGCGAAGACACAGCCCTCGCTGATCTCGGTGCGGACGGTGCTCGGCTTCGGTGCGCCGACCAAGGCCGGCACCTTCGAGGCGCACGGCAACCCGCTCGGCGACGACGAAGTGAAGAGGACGAAGGCGCACCTCGGCTGGCCCGAGGAGCCGCCCTTCTTCCTGCCGCGCGAAGCGCTCGCGCACCTCCGCTCCGCGCTGGAGCGCGGAAAGACCGCGCAAGACGGATGGAAGCGGCGCTTCGCCGACTATCGGAAGGCGTTCCCCGAGCTCGCCGCAGAGATCGAGCGCCGCTTCCGCGCCGAGCTTCCGGCAGGATGGGGCGAGGGCCTCCCGCAGCTCCCCACCGACGCGAAGGGCATGGCGACGCGCAAGGCGTCGGAGACGGTGCTGCAGTCGCTCGCCCAGCGCGTGCCCGAGCTCGTCGGCGGCTCGGGCGATCTCGATCCGTCGACCTTCACGTGGCTCAAGCAGGACGGCGACTTCGAGCCGCCGCAGCGCTACGACGCGAGCGCGCAGGGAACCGTCGGCGGCGGATGGAGCTACGGCGGACGCAACATCCACTTCGGCGTGCGCGAGCACGCGATGGGCGCTGCGGTGAGCGGCCTCGCGTACCACGGCGGGCTCGTCCCGTTCGGCGCGACGTTCCTCGTGTTCTCCGACTACATGCGCGCGTCGATCCGCCTCTCGGCGATCGCGCGCCTCCACACGATCTGGGTCTTCACGCACGACAGCATCGCGGTGGGCGAGGACGGACCCACGCACCAGCCCGTCGAGCACCTGCTCGCGCTGCGCGCGATCCCGGGGCTCGTCGTGCTCCGCCCCGCGGACGCGAACGAGACGCGCTGCGCGTGGCAGGTCGCGCTCGAGCGCAAGGAGGGCCCGACCGCGCTCGCGCTCACGCGACAGCACGTGCCGACGCTCGATCGCGGCGTCTACGCGCCCGCCGAAGGGCTGCGGCGCGGCGCGTACGTGCTGAACCCCGATCGCACCGATCCCGAGATCATCCTGATCGGCACCGGCTCCGAGGTGTCGCTCGTCGTCGCGGCCGAGCGCGTGCTGCGCGATCGCGGCGTGCGAGCACGCGTCGTCTCGATGCCCTCGTGGGAGCTCTTCGAGGCCGAGAGCGCGGAGTATCGCGAGCGGGTGCTGCCCTCGTCCCTCACCGCGCGCCTGGCGGTGGAAGCGGGGCGCGCGCTCGGCTGGGATCGCTGGGTCGGATCGTCGGGCGCCGTCGTCTCCGTCGATCGTTTCGGCGCGTCGGCGAAGGGCGACGTCGTGATGCAGGAGTACGGCTTCACCGTCGACCACGTCGTCGCGCGCGCGCTCGCGCTGCTCGGGCGGCCCGCATGAGCGGCGACATCGAGCTCGTGCTCGCCGACGTCGACGGGACGATCGTCACCGCGTCGAAGGAGCTCACGTCGCGCACGCGCGAGGCGGCGCGCCGGCTGCGCGAGCACGGCATCGAGCTCGCGATCACGAGCGGCCGCCCTCCGCGCGGGATGGCGATGCTCGTCGAGCCGCTCGGGCTCACCGCGCCGATCGCCGGGTTCAACGGTGGGCTCGTCGTCGAGCCCGATCTGCACACCGTCATCGAGCAGCGCACGCTGCCGCTCGCGGTCTCGGTCGAGGTCGTCGAGCTGCTCCTCCGCGCCGGTCTCGACGTCTGGGTCTACCGGGGCGAGGAGTGGTTCGTGCGTGATCGCGACGCGCCGCACGTCGCGCACGAGCAAGCGACGGTGCGGTTCGCGCCGACCGTGATCGCCGACGTCGGCACGGTGCTCGAGGGCGCCGTGAAGATCGTCGGCGTCGGCGACGATCACGCGCACGTCGCGCGCTGCGAGGCCGCTCTGCGCGAGCGCGTCGCAGGGCTCGCGTCGGCCGCGCGCTCGCAGCCCTATTACCTCGACGTCACGCATCCCGACGCCAACAAGGGCATGGTGGCGCGCGACCTCGCGCGCAGGCTGCACGTCCCGCTCTCGCGCATCGCGTCGATCGGCGACATGCCCACCGACGTGCTGATGTTCGGCGTGACCGGCACGAGCATCGCGATGGGCAACGCGAGCTCCGACGTGCAGCGGTGCGCGCGCTTCGTCACCGACTCGAACGACGACGAGGGGTTCGCGCGCGCCATCGAGCGCTTCGTGCTCCCGGGCACCGCGGCGCCCCACGCGAAGCTCGGCGTGCCCTCGGTCGTGCGCGCGCTGCTCTTCGATCTCGACGGCGTGCTCACGCAGACCGCGGTGGTCCACGCCGCTGCGTGGAAGCAGGCGTTCGACGAGCACCTGCGCGCGCGCGGCGGGCCCTTCGTCCCGTTCGACGTCGCGGCCGACTACGAGCACCACGTCGACGGCAAGCCGCGCATCGAAGGAGCGCGCGCGTTCCTCGCGGCGCGCGGCATCGTGCTCCCGGAGGGCGACCACACCGATCCGCCGGGCGCGCCGACGCTGCACGGTGTCGCCCGTCGCAAGAACGACCTCCTCGTGGAGCTGCTCCACGCGCGCCCGATCGCGACGTACGAAGGCTCGGTGCGCTACGTCCGCGCGGCGCGCGCCGCGGGTCTGGGCACCGCGGTGGTCTCGTCGAGCGAGCACTGCCGAGAGATCCTGGCCTCGGCGGGCATCGAGCATCTCTTCGACGTGCGCGTCGACGGCATCGTGGCTGCGGCGCAGCACCTCGCGGGCAAGCCCGCGCCCGACACGTTCCTCGAGGCGGCGCACGCGCTCGCGGTCGAGCCGTCGCGCGCCGCAGTCTTCGAGGACGCGCTCGCCGGCGTGGAGGCGGGGCGCGCCGGGCACTTCGGCTTCGTGGTCGGCGTCGATCGTGTCGGCCACGCGGCCGCGTTGCGCAGCCACGGCGCGGACGTGGTGGTCGACGATCTGTCGGCGCTGCTCGACGTGTGAAGGTTCGGAGCGCGACCGGGACGCGTGCAGCCCTTCCGGGAGCGCGTCGATGAATCGAGCCGGTTCCCGCGCGAGGGCAAGCGGGGTCGGGGCCCCGCGCGCAGCGTTCAGGGATGGGGGACCCGATCCGGCTTCGCCGGTCGGGGGAAGGGGTCATCCATGACCCCTTCCGGAAAATCAGTCGAGGGTCATGCGCACGCGGACCATCACCTGACTGACGACGGTCTCGGGATCCAGGTGCGTGAACCGGATCTCGTGCTCGCTGAGGAAGTTGCTGACGAACGGCTGACCAGGAACGCCGTCGAGCCCGACGCGCAGATCACCGAGCGCGATGCCGTCGCCGAGGGTGCGCCCGAGATCGTCGAGCCCGGAGGGCGCTGGGGCGACGAGGTCGAGCGTGAGGTGGAGCGAGCCTGCGTCGAGCGACACCTCGCCCGCGCGCTCGAGCACGGCGCTCGGAAGGAGCAGCGCCGGCACCGGGAGCACGCCGCCGATGGCGAGGAGGAGAAGCAGACCCGACATCTCGGTCGCGCGCTTATCACTTTCCGTGCCGTCGCGCCACACGCGCGATCCCGCACGAAAATTCCCCCGCATCGCCTCGATCTGCCCGAACCGCGCCGACATCGGTGTCGGGATCTCCGACATCGTGTGAACCAGGTTTCTCGATCGACTGGCAACTCGCCCGGCCACCAGGGCGAACAGATCACGCTCCGCTCCGCCAGCCCGCTACCCGAATGGCGAGGTCTTCCGAGACTCCCGCGCGGCCTACGAGGCCTTCTTCAGCTCCTCGACCTCACGAAGCACCTGCTCCACGCGATCGAGCGCATCCCCCGCGAGCTCCACGCCGAAGCGCTTCGTCAGCTTCATGTCCGGCGACAGCCTCCACGGCGATCGCGGCAGCCCGACCTTCGCCATCACCTTCGCCGGATCCAGCGGCGTGTCCTCGCGCAGGTGCAGCGTCACGCGCTCGCGGTTCGCCTCGCATCCGAGCACGCGCAGCCCGCGCAGCACCGTCCGCAGCCCCATCGCGCGCACGAACGTCAGCGCCGCGGGCGGCGGCGGGCCGAAGCGGTCCTCCATCTCGCTCGCCAGATCCGCGACCTCGCTCTCGCTCTCCGCGTTCGCGAATCGCTTGTAGAACGAGAGCCGCAGCCCGACGTCGCTCACGTAGTCGTCCGGCAGGTAGAGCGGCTCGTCGAGCGTGATCTCGGTGTCCACCTCGTGGACGATCGGCTCGCCGCGCAGCTGCGCCACCGCGTCCTCCAGCATGTGCAGGAAGAGGTCGAACCCGACCGCCGCGAGGTTGCCGCTCTGCTCCGCGCCGAGCACGTCGCCCGCGCCGCGCAGCTCCATGTCGAGCGACGCGACCTGGAAGCCCGACCCGAGCTCGCTGAAGCGCTCGAGCGCCTCGATGCGCGCGCGCGCCTCGTCGGTCATCGCGTTCGGCGGCGGCGTCACGAGGTAGCAGTACGCGCGCTCGCGCGATCGACCGACGCGCCCTCGCAGCTGGTAGAGCTGCGCGAGCCCGAACGTGTCGGCGCGATCGATCAGGATCGTGTTCGCGCGCGGGATGTCGAGACCGCTCTCGATGATCGCCGTCGCGCAGAGGATGTCGAAACGCCCTGCGACGAAGTCCGTCATCGTCTGCTCGAGCGCGGCCTCGCCCATCTGTCCGTGCGCCACCGCGAAGCGCGCATCGGGCACGAGCTGCTGCAGCTTCTGCGCGCGCTCGTAGAGGCCCTCGATGCGGTTGTAGACGAAGAAGCACTGACCGCCGCGCGCGAGCTCGCGCTGGATCGCTTCCTTCAGCAGGTGATCGTCCCAGCGCGTCACGAACGTGCGCACCGCGCGTCGATCCGCGGGCGGCGTCGTGATCAGCGAGAGATCCCGGAGCCCACCGACCGCGAGCTGCAGCGTGCGCGGGATCGGGGTCGCGGTCAGCGTCAGCACGTCGACCTCGGTGCGCAGCTTCTTGATGCGCTCCTTGTGCGTGACGCCGAAGCGCTGCTCCTCGTCGACGACGAGCAGCCCGAGATCCTTGAAGTGGATGTCCTTGCTGAGGAGGCGATGGGTGCCGACGACGATGTCGACCTTCCCCTCCTTGATGTCCGCGAGGATCTTCGCCTGGTCCTTGCTGTCGACGAAGCGCGAGAGCACCTCGATGCGCACCGGGTACTGCCGCATGCGCGCCGCGAACGTCTGGTAGTGCTGCTGCGCGAGCACGGTCGTCGGGCAGAGCACCGCGACCTGCCGCCCCATCAGCGCCACGCGGAACGCCGCGCGGATCGCGACCTCGGTCTTTCCGAAGCCGACGTCGCCGCAGACGATGCGATCCATCGGATGGCCGCGCTCGAGATCCGAGAGCACGTCCTCGATCGCCTTCATCTGATCGGCGGTCTCGTCGAACGGGAACGTCGCCTCGAACTCTGCGTACGTGCGGTCGGCAGGCCCGAGCGCGTTGCGCTTCGTCGCCGCGCGCTGCGCGTAGAGACGGAGCAGCTCGTCCGCCATCTCCTGGACGTGCTTCTTGACCTTCGCTTTCGTCTTCGCGAACGTCTGCCCGCCCAGCCGATCCATCTTCGGCGTGGCGCCCTCGCCGCCCGCGAACTTCTGGATCTGGTGCAGGCGCGTGACCGGCAGGAAGAGCCGATCGCCGCCCGCGTACTCGACGACGAGCACCTCGACGCTGGTCGCGGACACGCCGCGCAGCTCCTCGCCCTTCGTGAGCCCGAGCGTCTTCTTCTCGAGCCCGAGGTACTTGCCCACGCCGTGATCGACGTGGACGACGTAGTCGCCCGGCTGCAGCTGCCGCAGGTCCTCGACGAACGCGTCGCTGCTGCGCCGCTTCTTCTTTCCCGCGACCTCGCGACGGCGATGCGCGCGCGTGCCGAAGATCTCTTCTTCGGTCACCAGCGTGAGCGCCTCGGTCGCGACCACGAAGCCGCCACCGAGGCCGCCGATCACGATCTCCGCCTTGGCCTCGGAGCCGCCGCGCGGCGTCTTCCCCTCGAGCATCGACGGCGCGAACGGCGCGGGCTTGCCCGCGATCGGGATCTCGTAGCCGCGCAGCAGCGACGCGAGACGATCCGCCTGGGTCCGAGTGCGCGCGGCCATCAGCACGCGCATGCCCGCGTCGAGCCATGCGCGAGCGCGTGACGCGAGCGGTCGCAGCGCGTCGTCGCGCCCTTGTCCCTGTCGTCGCTGCGAGAGCTCGGTGGTGAGCGGCGTCTGATCCTCGGCGCCGAGATCGAGCACGTCGTCCGCGCGCTTCACGCTCTCGAGCGCGGCGAGCGGCGACTCGCCTTCTTCCGGCGTACCGAGCGCGGCGACGCGATGCACGATCGCGACGCGCCCGCTGGTCACGCGCGACGCGAGCTCGCTCTCGTCGGCGTAGAGCGCGTCCATCGGGAACGCCGGCGCGCGCGACGCGATCTTCGCGGATCGATCCGCGTCCGCGGCCTCCATCTCCTCGCGCATCGCGCGCGTCACCGCCGTCGGGTCGAGCACCACGCTCGACGTGCCCGCCGGCAGGTAGTCGAAGAGGGTCTCGAGCCGCTCGTAGAACGCGGGCAGGAACCCCTCGATCCCGAGGAACGTGCGGCCGCTCTCGAGGTCGTCGATCAGCTGTCGCGTGTTGCGCGTCGGCATGTCGATCGCGTCGCAGAGATCGCGCACCCGAGTGCGCGCGAGCGCCATCTCCTCGGGCCCCATCAGCTCCTGCCGCGCGGGGTGCACGAAGATCTGGTCGATGGTCCCGACGGTGCGCTGATCCTCGGGCTCGAAGAGCTTGATCGAGGTGACGAGCCAGTCGTCGAGCTCGATGCGCGCGGGGTGCCGCGAGTGCGGCGGGAACACGTCGATGATCGATCCGCGCACCGCGAACGTGCCGGGATCCTCGACCACCGGGACGCGCAGGTAGCCGCCCTCGGTCATCACGCGGATCAGGCGCTCGCGATCGAGCTCGTCCTCCGCGCGCACCACCATCGAGCGCTCGACCAGGCTCGCCTTCGGCGGCACCCGACGCGCGAGCGCGGCGATCGGCGCGACGACGAACTCGAAGGGCAGGCCCTGCGCGAGATGGAAGAGCGCAGCGAGCCGCTCCATCGCGGCGCGTCGATCGGGCGCGACGTCGGCGAAGGGCGTCACGTCGCCCCCCGGATAGACCAGCACGCGCGCGCCGCCGCGATCGCTCACGCCCTCGCCGTCGGTCGCGTCGCCCTCGGTCTCGCTCTCGGTGCCGAGGAAGAACGTCAGGTCCGCGGCGGTGCGTCGCGCCGCGTCGACGTCCGCGACGACGACCAGGAACGGCGCCTTCGCGCGCTTCGCGGCGCGCGCGAGCAACATCGCGGCGGCCGACGCGGGGAGCCCCGCGAGGTCGGTGCGCGCGCGCGTCAGGACCGCGTCGACGGCCTGGGGCACCCGCGCGTTCGCGCGGGACAAGCCCGACAACACGGCGAGGCCCGGCGTGGGCTCGAGCTCCTCGGGGTCCGGTTCCACGGCCGCGGATATGAGGGACGCTCGCGCGCACCGCAATCGGCTCCGGATCGCTCGCGTGAGGTCGCATGAGCGCCGTGATCATTTCGCGCAGGTGTCGGGCGCGGGACATCGTGCCCCTCGCCCGTGTTCGGGAGGCGCGGCCCGAGCGTGCCCGTCGTCATCCTGCGCGCGCTCGATCGGATCGAGCGTCTGCGATGGGGGGAAACGACATGCTGAACGGCAGTGGGAGCCTGGTGTTCCAGAGATCGATCATCGACGATCCCGAGTACCGCCGGATCCACGGCGAGAGCGCGCGTGATCGCGCGCAGGTGCTCGATCGTCGCATCCCGGTGCTGCGCTTCGCGCGGACCGACGAGGGCTGGGCCTACAGCCCTGCCGCGGCGTACGTCGCCGCGACCGCCTCCGCGTGGGCGTACTCCGATCCCGAGACGCTGCGCGCGCAGATGGAGGATCTGCTCGAGGTGCCGATCACCGGCGCCGTGTTCCCCGCGACGAACGCGCCGATGTACCTCGACACCAACGCGTTCTTCCTGCGCACCACCGAGGAGGATCCGAGCAAGCGCGTCGGCATCCTCGTGTACCGCGGCACCGAGCTCACGAGCGTCGGGGACGTGCTCGCCGACGCGTACGTCGAGACGGTGCCGTTCCCCGCCCGCAACTATCGCGTCGGCAGCGTGCACGGCGGCTTCTACTTCGGCATGGAGGCCGTCTGGAAGCGCGTGTACAGCATGCTCGTGCACGAGCGCGTCGGTGAGCTGATCATCGCCGGCCACAGCCTCGGCGCGGCGATGGCGGTGCTCACGGCCGCGCAGATCGTGAAAGAGGCGGAGCAGGATCGCGACCGGCGCTTCCGCGACGTGCGCGCGTCGCTGCGCGGTGTGTACACGTTCGGCCAGCCCGCGGTGGGCGATGCGGGCTTCGCGCGCTGGATGGACGAGAAGAAGCTCGGCGCGATCGTGTTCCGCCACGCGTACGCCGGAGACGTCGTGCCGTACCTGCCGACGTCGGACGTCGCGGGCAACTTCGAGCACTTCGTGTCGGGGGTCTGGACCGCGCCGCGACACGAGTCGGCGCTCTGGATCGGCCCGAACCACTCGTCGACATTTCCCGTCGCGCGCTTCTTCGCGGCAGCGCTCGCGACGGCAGGGATCGACTTCGTGCGGCGGCGTCTGCCCTTCAAGCTCGCCGCGACGCGCTGGCTCGCCGATCGACTCCTGAAGCTCTCGTTCGACGATCACTCGCCCGCGAACTACCTGCGGGTCTCGAAGGACAGCTTCCTGACCGACCTCGAGACGCCGCCGCCCGCACCGCCGCCGGTTCCGTCACCCACGGCGTCGTGATGCGGGCGAGGGGCCTCGGCCGTGCTGCTTGCTTCGCGGACTGATCGCCGCGAAGTGTCCGAGGCCCCTCTCACCGTTCAGCGCGCGACCGCCTGCCAGTGGCCTTCGTAGAAGACCCACTGCCCGTTCTGCACTTCCCAGCGCGCGTCGACCCACACGTAGCCGACGCGCGGCTGGTCCCAGTGCCCGTCGACCCACACGTACTGCGCGCCGTTCCACTGCCAGTAGCCCTCGACCCACACCGCCTCGGTGCGCGGCGGGGGCGGGCGCACCACGACGCGCGGGCGCGGCGGCGCCTGGCGCACGACGATGCGCGGCGCGCGCGGCGGCGCCACCACGATCGACGCCCGCGGCGGCGTGGGCGCGGTCACCACGACCGAGGCGCGCGGCGGCGTCGGCGCCACGACCACGACGCGCCCATCGCGTCGATCCTCACGACGCTCGCGTCGGTCCTCGCGCGCCTCGCGTCGATCCTCACGACGCTCGCGACGGTCCTCGCGACGCTCGCGACGATCCTCGCGACGCTCGCGTCCGCCGCGCTGTGCGCTCGCCGCGTCGGGCAGCGCCAGGAGCATCGCGGCTCCGAGGAGCGCGACGATCACGGCACGCAGCTTCGACATGGTCATGCTCGAACCTCCTGCGTGCATTGGACGGGCTGCGCTGCGCATCGTTCAAGCCCGAATGTGAAGATTCGCGTGGATCATGTGCGCTCATCTCGGGAGCGCGGCGACGATCTCCTCGGTGCGCGCCCACAGCTTCTTCGCGATCTCGGGATCACGCGCGTCGGCGCGCGGCTTCGCGACGTTGCAGTCCGCGAAGTACTCGCCCGAGACGCCTGCGAGCGACGGATGCGTCGCGAGGAAGCACTCCGTCGCCGCGCCCTCGCCGACGCTCTTCAGCGCGATCGGCCCGGCCACCGCGAGCGCGAGCGCCGTGACGGGGTTCATGTGCCGCGACAGGTTCGTGCGGATCACACCGGGGTGCAGCGCGTTCGCGGTGCGCTTCGATCCCGACGCCGCGAAGCGCCGCGCGAGCTCCTTCGCGAAGAGGATGTTCGCGATCTTGCTCTGCCCGTACGCGGTCCACGGCGAGTAGCTCTTCTCCGCGCCGAGATCGTCGAACCGGATCGTCTCCTTCGGCGCGTTGCGATGCGCGTCCGACGAGACGATCACGACGCGCCCGTCGTCCGCGAGCGCGTCGAGCAGGCCGGTCACGAGCATGAAGTGCCCGAAGTGGTTCGTGAACAGCTGCAGCTCGATGCCGTGGGCCACCTCGCGCTTCGGCAGCGCCATGATCCCGGCGTTCGCGATGATCGCGTCGAGCTTGCGGCCCGTCGCCTTCACCGCGTCGACGCAGGCGCGCACCGAGCGCGGATCGGAGAGCTCGCACGCGAAGCCCGAGGTCTCGCCCTGCACGCTCTTGCCGGCCTCGCGCGCCTTCTCCGCGGTGCGCGCGGTGCCGATCACGTGCGCGCCGCGCTTCGCGAGCACGCGCATCGTCTCCAGGCCGAGCCCGGAGTTGCAGCCGGTGACGAGGATGGTCTTGCCCGCGAGCGAGATCCCCTCGGTCACGTCCTCCGCGCTCGAGCCGTAGCCGAACCCGCTCGGGCCCTTGCCTGCGAACATTCCGTAGAGCGACATGGCGCGAGCATGGTTCCCCAGGCGGCGCCGCGGTGTGAAGAAGGGTTGCCGCGACGCCGCGCGGGACGTGCCACGAGCTCGGCGGCGTGCGTCGTTGCGCCCTCGGATCGCGCACGCATATGGCGTTCGTCGCGAGGACGATGACCCGAGGGCTCACCGCGAGGACGCGGCCCCCGACCGCGGGTCGCAGTCAGCCAACCCTCGGGAGGAGCACATGGTCCAGGCGCTCGAAGGCTTCGCCGTCGAGGACGGCGATCCCGTGAGGACGGAGCACATCGCAACCGCCCTGACGGCAGGGAGCTTCGTCTACGACGACGGTGCCACTCAGACCTTCGAGCGCGGGGGTGCCACCACGTACGTCGAGCACGGACGCCGCACGGATGGGCAGTGGTACGTGGACGATGAAGGCCGCTTCGGCTCGTTCTGGCCGCCGACCTACCGTGCCTCGTACGACCTCCACTGGATCGTCGAGAACGGCAGCGTCGTCGGTCTCCGGTTCACCGAGCTCGCCCGCGGATCCGTGTTCATCGGGCGCTACCGGTGATCGAGACGGCCGCCGCCCGACCCGCACGAGTCCGGGCCCGGTGAGATGTGGGCTCGAGAGGCGCGCCGATTCATCGCAGCACGAGCGCGTCGTCGTCGTTGCGACGGGCCCCATCCGAAGGCGTCATCGAATGAGACCGATCACGTTCTCGATGCTCGCGGGCGTATCGCTCGCCGGCGTGGTCGCCTGCGCGACCGCGCGCTCGAACACGCCCACGGCCGGGAGCACGCACGGCGTGCCTCCCCGGGAGACCGTGACCGTCGCTGCGGACGAGCCGATCCCGAACCTGCCCGGGAAACGCCTGGTCACCCACATCGTGGACTACCCCCCGGGGGCGAGCTCGCTCCCGCACCATCACGCCCCCTCGGCGTTCATCTACGCCTATGTCCTGTCGGGCGAGATCCGGAGCCAGGTCGATGACGAGCCGGTCCGCGTCTACCGGCCTGGCGAGACGTGGTTCCCCGGCGCCCATCATCGGGTGAGCGCCAACGCCAGCGACACCGAGCCGGCGCGGCTGCTCGCCGTGATCGTCGTCGACGTCGGCGACGAGCCGCTGGTCATCCCGGACCCTCACTGACTGACGCGTCACTCCGGGTCGCAGGGCCCGTCGCACGTCTGCGTCACCGCGCCATCGGCGCGCAGGAACGCATCGACCTGATCCTGCACCCGCGGGTTCCGCCGGACCGACTCGTGGATCGCGTTCTCCTCGTCGGGGATCTGCGCGGTCGGCACGATCTCGATCCCCAGTGCCTCGCGGCAGTCGAGCTCGACCAGCGCCGAGGGCACCGGCGCGGTCGCCGTCTGCAGCAGCGGCGGCGTGAACGGCGAGGGGGTCAGCAGCGGGATGCCGAGCTCGCGCGCGTGCAGCTCCGCGGCGAGATGGGTCACCGCCTCGTCCCCGGGCCCGGTGTGCAGCAGCACCTGCTTCGCGGGCGCGCCCTCGAGCGGCTCGCGCTGCACGAAGCGCGCGTAGCTCAGCGGATCGATGCGATCGAGCCAGTGCTGGAGCAGCACCGCGACCTGCTGGGTCTCGAGCGGCCCCGCGAGGTTCAGCTCGAGCAGCGCGCGCAGCGCCGCGAACGCGCGGCTGCGGAACATGATCATCGAGAAGTTCGCGCCGCCGACCCCGAGCACCGAGTGGCGCACGTGCGGGCTGATCGCGGTGTAGACGCCGCCGAGGATGTGGCCCTGGGAGTTGCCCCAGAAGAACACCTCGCTCGGATCGACCAGCGAGCCGCCGCCCTCCGATGCCGCGAGCTCGGGCAGCGCCGCGATCACCTCGGCCGCGCCCGCGAGCACGATGAAGTTCACCATGCCCTGGTGGGTGCGCTCGATGAACGCGAGCAGCTCGCGGGGGCGCGCCGCCGCGAGGTCGCCCGCGACCTCGTTGCGATCCTCGAACATCATCCCCCACCAGTCCGCCGCCATCGCGACGAAGCCGTGCTCCTGCGCGAAATCGTCGACGTACCCGCCCGTCATCTCGGCGCGCGATCCGAAGAACCCGTGCCCGTACTGGAGCAGGCGCGCCGGGGTGCCCGCCTCGGCCACGCTCTTCGGCACGATCACCGTCGCCGCGAACGTCACGGTGCCCTCGGTGCGCACCGCGCCCGCCTCGTCGCGCAGCAGGTATCCCTCGCCCGCGGTCGCGCTGGCCACGATGCGCGGCGCGTCGACCTCGATCTCGATCTGCCGCGCCGTCGACGCGCGCAGGTTCTCCGCGAGCGCGTCGCCCTCGACGACCCGGATCACGCGCACCGCCGGCGGTGCGGCCTCGAGCGCGTCGATCGCGATCGCGCGCGCCGCGAGCATGTCGCCGGTGAGGCGCTCTTCGCTCGCGGTCGTGAAGTCCCACGCGAGCTGCAGCGTCTCGCGCGCGAGCCCCGCGTCCTCGAGCACCGGGAAGATCTCGGCCTCGTAGCGCGCGAGCTCGCCCTCGTTCTCCTCGCCGTCGCGCAGCCTGCGGAACCCCTCGGGCGTCGGCGCCGGCGCGCCGTCCTCGTCGATCAGATCGCGAAGCCCGACCACGTAGCGCGTCTCGGGCGCGAGCCGCACCAGCGGCCGCAGGATGAGCGCGCGGCGCAGCGGATCGCCGCTCGACGCGTCGAGCTCCGCGAAGTGCGGCACGAGCTCGCCGTTCGTCGTGTCGACGATCACGGTCGGACCTTCTCCGCGCTGCGTCGCGGTCACGTCCTCGTCCCAGCGCACCAGCGGCTCGGCGTCGAGCGCGACCGGGAAGTACGCGAGGATCGGCGTCGACGGGCTGAACCCGTCGATCGCACGATCGGCGAACGCGTCGAGCGGCTCGTCACCGAACGGGACACGCGCCGCGAGCGGGAGATCGACACGATGGCCGCTCGGCAGCGAGGGATCGTCGACGAGGAAACGATCGCTCGGGAAGGGCAGCATGCAGTCCCAATCCGCCGCGAGCGGGTTGCATCCCTCGGGCACGACGTAGGGGTCGGGATCGTTCGAGCAGCTGCAGAGAGCGACGAGAAGCGCACAGCGGACGACGTGAACGGCGTACTGCATTCGCCCGCAGGGTACTCACGCTGCGCGCCCGATCGTCGGGAAATCCACGTGAAACGGCGTTGACACTGCGTTCTCTCGCTGGCTACGGTCGCCCTTCGTACGCCGGGAGGACGCCATGAAGAGGCACCATTTCGCGCTGAGCACATGCGCGATCGCCACACTGCTCGCGCTCGCGATCGGCTGTCACGCCGATGCCAACGATCCCGCCGGTCAAGCGGGTGAGCTGTCCGATGCGGTGCGACGCGAGAACGCGATCGCGAACCTGCATCGCCTCTACACCGACGCGCTCTCGCGCGCCGATGGAGATCGCAGCGCGGCAGGCCCGCGCGCCGTGGCCGACGCTTCGGTCCAGCAGCTCACGTCGACCTACGTCGAGCACCCCGAGGACATGCAGAACGGCCTGCGGATCCTCGATCTGCTCGTCGAGATGCGCGATCCGCGCTCGCTGCCCGCGCTGACCAAGGCGCTCGACTGGCGCCCCGAGGTCACCGAGGAGCACGCGATCCGCTCGGCGCGCGTGCTGCAGCAGATCGAGCTCGACGACGCGCAGAAGGGCGAGGTCGTCGCGGCGATCTCGCGCGCCCTCGAGCAGGTGCGCCAGAACCGCGGCGTCGACAACCGGATGCGCATCGAGTTCATCCGCGCGCTCGGCACCATCGGCGATCGCCGCGCGACGCCCGCGCTCACGCGCGTGCTGCTCACCCAGAGCGAGACCCAGGACTTCCTGATCAACCGCCTCGCCGCCGAGCAGATGGGCCGCATCGCGGATCCCGAGTCGGTGCCCTCGTTGATCCAGGCGCTCTATCTCTTCGCGCCGAACAACCCGGGCATGCGCATGAACGACGTCGCGGGCCAGGCGCTGGTGCGCATCGGACGTCCCGCGCTCGATCCGCTGCTCGCGACGCTGCGCGGCGAGAACGCCGAGGCGAACCAGATCGCGGCGCAGTACATCGCGGCGGTGCGCCAGCGCGACGCCGCGGCCGCCGGGCAGATGTCGCAGCAGTCGATCGTCTCGAACGAGGCGGCGTTCGCGCTCGGTCAGCTCGGCTTCCGCGAGTCGATCGACCCGCTGATCGCGGAGACGCGCGTCGGCGGCACCGGCGAGCTCAGCCCGCAGGACGCGGGCCGCGTGATGGGCGCCTCGATCGCGCTCGTCTCGATCAACCGCGACGAGGCGGACACCCAGAAGATCCGCGAGGCGCTGCTCGCCGCCTACAACCGCGTCGAGCTGCCGAGCCAGATGCAGCTCCTCGTCGGCATGCAGCACTTCATGGATCCCGGCCTGCTGCCCTTCTTCCTGCAGAAGGCGGGTCGCCCGCGCAGCGCCGAGGACGAGATCCCCGACCAGCGCATCCTCGCGTACCGCGCCTACGCGTTCCTCGCGAACGGCGACGAGATCGCGGCGCTGCGCCAGCTCCAGGGCGCCGAGCCCGAGGGCATCACCCGCGACGCGTGGGCGGACTTCGATCCGATCGTCGCGTCGACCACCGAGTGCAACGCGGAGCTCGCGTGCTGGATCCGCAAGCTCGCGGACAGCAACGCGCTCGTCGCGCGCAAGGCGGCGTACATGGTCGCGCGCTACGGCCGCGGGAACCCCGAGGCGATCAACGCGCTCGTCGGCCAGCTCGGCAACGCCGACGAAGAGGTGCGCGGCGAGGTGCTCTACGCGCTCGACTACGCGGCGAGCAACGGCAGCCCCGAGGCGATCGCGCGCATCGACGAGCTCGCGCAGCAGGAGCAGGGCCGCGCGATCTGGTCGCACACCGAGTCGCTGGCGCGCGCCATCCAGGCGCGGCTCCAGGCACGCACGTCGCGGTGATGCTATCGAGGGGGTCCCGCGTCGAAGCGGTCCCACCGAAGTTCCTCTGAGGAGAGCAGGAAGAAAGGAGGGGACGTTCCGCTCCTCTCTCCTGCACCTCCTGCTCTCCTTAGCGGCACATCTTCACGCCGCCCCGCTCCGAGACGCCTACTTGCGTCGCCGGCCGCGGGGCGGTGATGCTCCCGACGGGGTCATCACGTGATCCACCTCGAGGTCGTCGACGGTCAGGACAAGGGGCGCGCGCTCGAGACGCGCGCCGACCTGGTGCGCATCGGTCGCGCCGAGGAGAACGAGCTCGTCCTGCCCGACTGGCACGTCTCCGGCGAGCACGCGCAGCTCGTGCTCGCGGGCGATCGCTGGGTGGTGCGCGATCTCCAGAGCACGAACGGCACCCGCATCCTGCGCGGCGAGGAACGGCTCGATCTCGCGGCGGTCGAGGGCCGCGAGTCAGCGCTGTCGAGTGGGGACGTGCTCTTGCTCGGCGACGACGAGCGCCCGGTGAAGGTGCTCGTGACGATCGACGAAGAGCCCGACGACGCGCGCATCGTCTCGGTGCGCAAGGTCGCGGAGCTCGGCGAGGTCGAGAAGGACATCGGCGCCGACTCCGAGGTGCTGAAGACGCTCTACGTCGCGCAGAAGGAGATCGGCGCGACGCTCGAGCTCGGCGGGCTGCTCGACGTGGTCGCGCAGCAGGTCTTCCGGTTCCTGCCGCGCGCGACGCACGTGACCGTCGCGCTCCGCGAAGAGGACGATCCGGGCACGCGCCGCGGCGCGGGACGTTACGTCCCGATCGGCACGAAGGTGCGCGGCGGGGCAGGGCGCGATGCGGTGCCGATCACGCGCAGCGTGTTCCGCAAGGTCGTCGCCGAGCGCGCCGCGGTGCTCGCGGCCGACGCGCGCCGCGACGTCGGTGAGACCGCGTCGATCATGGGCGCGCAGATCCAGTCGACGATCGGCGTCCCGCTCTGGGCGGGCGACGACATCATCGGCGTGCTGCAGGTCGACAACCGCGATCAGGCCGGCATCTTCCGCGAGCGCGACCTCGACGTGCTCGCGCTCCTCGCGCAGAGCGCGAGCCAGGCGTTCCGCCACGCGCGCGTCTATCAGCGCCTGCAGATCGCCGAAGAGAAAGAGCGCAAGGAGAACCTCTACCTCAAGAAGCGCGAGCAGAGCCGGCGCGAGGGCGCGATCATCGGCGAGGCCGGCTCGATGCGCCGCCTCTTCGAGCAGCTGCGCAAGGTCGTCAACACGCGCGTCACCGTGCTGATCGAGGGCGAGACCGGCACCGGCAAGGAGCTCATCGCGAGCGCGGTGCACTACTGGAGCGATCGCCGCGAGCGACTCTTCGTCGCGCAGAACTGCGCGGCGATGCCCGAGAACCTGCTCGAGAGCGAGCTCTTCGGGCACAAGAAGGGCTCGTTCACCGGCGCGACCGACGACAAGAAGGGCCTCTTCGAGCTCGCCGACGGCGGCACGCTCTTCCTCGACGAGGTCGGCGAGATGCCGCTCAACCTGCAGGCGAAGCTGCTGCGCGCGCTGCAGGAGGGCGAGATCCGGCCGGTCGGCGCGGCGAAGACGATCAAGGTCGACACCCGCATCGTCGCGGCGACGAACCGAGATCTCGAGAAGGAGGTCGCGGAGGGCCGCTTCCGCGAGGACCTCTTCTATCGCCTGAAGGTCTTCCCGATCCGCGTGCCGCCGCTGCGCGAGCGCCACGAGGACATCCCGCTGATCGCGGCGCACTTCCTCCGCAAGTACTGCCAGGAGTTCGGCCGCAGCATCAGCGGCTTCTCGCAGCAGGCGATGGAGATGCTCCAGGCCTACAAGTGGCCGGGCAACGTGCGCGAGCTCGAGAACGAAGTGCAGCGCCTCGTCATCCAGGTCGACGACGAAGCGTTCGTGCAGCCCGAGCACCTCTCGCCGAAGATCCGCCAGGTCGAGAACATCCTCGACCGCGTGCACCCGACGAAGGGCACGCTGAAGGAAATGGTCGAGCAGGTCGAGAAGTGGATCCTGCTCGAGGCGCTCAAAGAGCACGGCAACAACAAGAGCCAGACCGCGAAGACGCTCGGCATCACGCGCGAAGGCCTGCACAAGAAGCTGAAGCACTTCGGCATCTCGTGATGCGCCCTCGTCGCTCGCGAGAGCGTGATCTCGAGGACGATCTGGGTGCTGACCGTGAGGCTTCGGTGTGCACGTTCGCTCGAGGGCGCGCTGGCGCGCGCTCGCGCTCACCGCTGTTTCGTTTGAGTCTCGTCGCGCGGGCCGCTCGTGGTGGGGTTGCTTCGCGGTGAGCGGATCTCGAGTCCCCGCGGATCGTGCTCGGAGGCGTGATCTCGAGGACACCCGATCGCGTGCGCGCGGACGCTGAGCTAGTGAGCGGACGTGTTGATCGCGCAGGAGCACGACGGATTCGATTCGCCCGGCGGCTCGGTGCGGTGCGACATCTGCGGCGCGCCCGGGGAGTGCAATGCGTTCCTGGTGCGAGTGCGCGTGCCGGGAGGGCGGGTCGACGTGCAGGCGACGCACTGCGACCCGTGTGACGTGTACTTCCGCGTGCGCCGCGCACGACGAGTGCAGGCGATCGCGATCACCGTGCTCGCGGCGATGCTCTTCGCGCCGATCGCGGGGCTCGCGTCGAGCGTGTTCGGCGCAGCGGCGCCGATCGTCTCGGCGGTGCTGGTGATCGCGCTGATCGTCACCGCGATCGCCCGCGCTGCGACGTGGCACGACCGCTTGCGTCAGCGGATGGGTGACCGGTTGCTCGACGATCTCGCGCGCGGAGTGCCCGAGGTGCAGGGCGCGCTCGGCTCGCGCGACGTGCAGCTCTTCGCGTCTCTCCCGCACGACGCAGCCCCGAAGACGACGCTCCGCGCCGTGCGCCAGCGCGCCGAGCGGACGCGCGCGCTCCCGAACTGACCGGAGGTTCGCGCGGATCCGCAAGGTTGCGGATCGATCACCTCGGCGGGTGGGCAGATCCGGAAGGTTACGGATCCGACAGCTTCGAGGGTCACCCAGTTGATACGACTTATCGATTCGGGAGGCTCGAGGGTCACCCAGTTGATAAGACTTATCGATTCGGGAGCTTCGAGGGTCACCCAGTTGATAAGACTTATCGATTCGGAGCTTCGAGGGTCACCCAGTTGATAAGACTTATCGATTCGGGAGCTTCGAGGGTCACCCAGTTGATAAGACTTATCGATTCGGGAGCTTCGAGGGTCACCCAGTTGATAAGACTTATCGATCGGGACCCGAGCACGCCGCGCGAGCACTCGAGGCAGCGCCCCCGAGCACGACTCCGTGGGGATTCGTGATCAGCTCCCCGAGCACGATCTGCGGGGACTCGAGATCCGCTCACCGCGAAGCAACCCCACCACGAGCGGCCCGCTCGCCGAGACGCAAACGAAACAGCTGCGAGCGCGAGCGTGCACACCGAAGCCTCACGGTCAGCACTCGCGCCGACTTCACCTGCGCTCCCAGCGGTCCTCTTCCACGTGGTGCACCAGCGTCAGCTCTTGGCCGCTCTCGCTCCGCACCATGAAGCACACCACGCGCGCGCCGTCGTCTTCTTCGATCCAGCGGCCCAGCACGTCACCGACCTTCGTGCGCTCCGCGCCCATCCAGAACGCGCTCGGCGCGTACGGCCAGCCCTTCGCCACGCGCACTTCCACGCGCACCCGCGCGTCGATCGCGGGCTCCCATCGCGGCGTGACCTCGCCGCTCTCGACGCGCAGCTTCCGCACCGCGAGCTCGATCGTCTCGGTGAGCAGGCTCGGGATCCCCATCGCGAGCGTCACGACGACCAGCAGGTACTCGTCGGTCACCCGGCGCACCACGATGTCGCGCTCGCTGCCCTGCACGTGGATCGCCCAGGGCTCTCCGGCGCGGCGCTTCGTCGTCTCGCGCACCTCGCTCGTGACCACGAGCATGTGCGCCGCGATCACCTTCGCGTCGAAGGGCGGCAGCGACGAGCAGTAGTCGATGCACTCGCCCTCCGAGTCGACGAACACCACCGCGAGCACTCCAGGGACACAGTGCAGCACGCTCCGCAGGATCGGCGTGAAGCTGCTCTCGTCGAGATCCCGACGCGACTCGACCGGGACGCTCGACGGCAGGCTCACGGGCTCGCGCCTCCGCTCTCCATCGCCTCGAGATCGGTCGCGATCACCCGCTCGATCACCGCGCCGTCGCGCTCCACCGGCGTGCGCCCGGCGAGCTCGCGCACCAGCTCCTCGAGCCGCGCCGCGCGCGCCTCGACGGCGAGCTCCTGGCGCATCGCGGCCTCGACCTCGTCGCGCGGCGCCTCCCACGGAGGCATCACCTCGGTGAGCACGATCGCGTGCCACCCGAAGCGCGTGCGCACCGGCTCCGCCAACACGCCGCGCTCGCCGCGCGCGAAGAGCGCGTCCAGGTACTCGGGCACCAGCTGACCGTCGCGCGCCACCGGCGGGAGATCCTCGACGAGCACGGTGTACGTGCGCCCGGAGTGATCCTCCTCGCCGATCACGTGGGCCTCGGCGCGCGCGTCCTCGGCCGCGCTCATGCGCTCGATCGCGCGCCGCACGAAGCGCTCGGCCGCGGCGCCGGCCTCGGGCGGTGCGTCGGGCGCGAGCCTCGCGAGCACGTGCGTGCTGCGCCGTCGCTCGGGGCGCCACCACCGCGCGCGCTGGGCGTCCATGCGCTCCGCGACCTGCTCCGCGGGGATTGACGCCGGCGTGATCTCCGCCTCGACGCGCGCCTCGAGCAGCGCCTGCACCGACGCGCGTCGCACCGCGTCCTGCACCTCGTGATCGTCGCCCAGCCCCGCGGCCTCGGCGTGCGCGGCGAGCACCCGCTCTTCCTGCAGCCGCCGCAGCGCGTCCTGGGGCGAGAGCCCGGTCTCGCGCGCGACCTCCTCGACCTCCGCGAGCGTGATCGGCGCGCCGTCGACGGTGGACACGATCGTCCCGCCGACCTGCTCCTGCTCGCGCGTGATCGCCCTCGGCGGTCCCGCGTCGGGCGCCGCCGGCTCGCCGCCGCACGCGAGCGCGAGCGACACGAGGCACGCGACGACGACGCTCCGCGCGTGACGCAACGATCACTCTCCCAGCGTGGGCCGCAGGAGCTCGACGCCGGCGCGCAGCACCGAGAGCGCGACGATCACGAGCAGCACCGCCGCCACGTAGTCGTGCGCGCGCAGCTGCACGACGCCGAAGAAGAGCGCCGCCATCGCCACTCCGACGAGGAGCGCTCCCGAGCCGTCGCGCAGCGTCCGTCCCATCGGCGGAGAAGATACTCCGCGGCGAGCGATTCGTGCCGTTTCCGGCGCGATCGATCTCGATGTTAGAGTCGCGCCGCGCGCGACGCGTCGTCGCGCACGGAGGACCCGGATGCGAAGCCATCGCCCCTTGCTCGCCCTCGTCGCGCTGCTCGCGATGCCCACACTCCTGACAGGCTGTGCAGCCCTTCGTCCCGGGCGTCGCGACTCGGCCGGTGGTGGCGGCGGAGGCGCGGTGGGCGGGCAGTGCCGCGGCGACTTCGGGACCAACAACGCCGCGCAGAAGATCGAGGCGTTCCTCATCGCGGCGGGCGACTTCAGCGACGCGGCGATCTCGGTGCAGAACGATCTGCTCGCGGCGTGTCAGCGGATGGGCCGCGCGCTCGGCGTCGCGGAGGCGGACCTCGTCGGCGACGGCCCCGAGGGCGTGCGCGCGGTGTGCACCACCGTGAACGAGCGCTTCCGCGCCGAGATGCAGGCGATCCGCGGCGCGAGCCGGGTGCAGGTGACGATCGAGTCGCGCCCCCCGCACTGCGAGGTCTCGATGGACGCGTACGCGCGTTGCGCCGCCGACTGCGAGGCGCGGGTCGATCCCGGCTCGGTCGAGATCCAGTGCGAGGGCGGCGAGATCCGCGGGCGATGCAACGCCGAGTGCACGGGCTCGTGCGCGGCCGACGTGCGCGGCGAGTGCAGCGGCACCTGCGAGGGCATCTGCGACGGTCGCTGCTCGCAGACCGGGCCCGACGGCTCGTGCGCCGGGCGCTGCGAGGGCACCTGCGAGGGCCAGTGCGTGGTGCGCGCGCAGGCGAGCTGTCAGGGCGAGTGCCGCGGCGGGTGCTCGATCGAGTACGAGGAGCCGTACTGCACCGGCGAGGTGCGCCCGGCGTCGGTCAGCGCGCGCTGCCGCGCGTCGTGCGAGGCGCGGGTCGAGGCGCACGCGCGCTGTGATCCCGGCGAGACCCGCATGAACGTCTCGGGCGGGATCGATCCCGCGATGCAGCCGCGCGTCGACGCGGTGCAGAACGCGGTGCGCGAGGGCCTCTCGGCCATCCTCGCGCTGCGCACGCGCGTCGAGCGCCTCGAGCGCTCGGGCCGTCAGATCGCGCGGCTCGCGCCCGATCTGCCGAACGCGGCGGCGACGGTCGGCATCGGCGCGGTCGCGTGTGCGACGGCGGCGGCGGGCGCGGTGGCGGACTCGATGGCGAGCGTGTCGGTGTCGGTCGAGGTCTCGGTGTCGATCTCGGCGTCGGCGTCGGCGTCGGCTTCCGCGCAGTGAAGGCCTCCGCCTCTTCCTCGCGCTGATCCCCCGTTCCGGTGGTGCGAGCAACGTTTGTCTTCGTTGCTCGCACCAGATCGGTCCGGTAGCATCGGGCCCCGTGAGTCGTCGCTGCCCGCAGTGCGGGACCGAATACGCGGATCAGATCGCGTTCTGCGGGAACGACGGGTCGATCACGATCCAGGTGCAGCCCGCAGGAGAGACGCCCGATCGCCGGCTCGGTACGCGCTTCGGCGAGTACGTCGCGGTCGCGCGCGTCGCCGACGGTGCGATGGGCCGGGTGTACGAAGGGCGCCACGCGCAGACGAAGCAGCGCGTCGCGGTGAAGGTGCTGCACGACGACGTCGCGCGGGATCGTGTCGCGGTCGAGCGCTTCAAGCGTGAGTTCGAGACCGCGAAGGACCTCGACTCGAAGCACGTCGTGCGCGTGATCGACTTCGGCGAGGCGCCCGAGGTCCCCGGTGGCTCGGCCCGCTCGTGGTTCATGACGATGGAGTACCTGCAGGGCATCGAGCTCGGCGGCGTGCTCCGCGGCAGCGGCGCGCTCCCGGTCGCGCGTGCGCTGCGGGTGATGTGTCAGGTCGCGCTCGGCCTCGAGGACGCGCACTCGTTCGGCGTCATCCACCGCGACCTCAAGCCCGACAATCTCTTCCTCTGCGAGGGCGAGGGCGGGGACGACGTTCGCATCCTCGACTTCGGCTCGGTGAAGCTGCAGATGGAGACCGGGCCGAAGCTCACGGCGTTCGGCACCACGCTCGGCTCGCCCTATTACATGTCGCCCGAGCAGGCGATGGGGAAGGCCGACGTCGATCAGCGCACCGACGTCTTCGCGCTCGCCGCGATCCTCTACGAGACGCTCACGGGGAAGATCGCGTTCGACGGTCAGGCCGTCGCGCAGATCCTGATGAAGATCGTCAACGAGATGCCCGCCCCCGCGAGCACGCAGAAGGCGGGGCTCCCGGTGGCGATCGACGACGTCATCGAGAAGGGCCTCGCGAAGGACAAGCGCGGTCGCTACGGCAGCACGGTCGAGCTCGCCGCGGCGGCGCTCGGCGCGTTCGGCCTGCCGGTGCAGCCGGGGCGCGCGGGGATCGAGCAGTGGGCGCACGCGCCGATCGCGCAGCTCGAGCAGGCGCTCGCGAGCGCGACGCCGCCCGCGCCGAAGCCGTTCGGCGCGCCGGAGCCCGCGGTCGTCGCGCAGCCCGCGGCATCGATCCCGATGACGCCGGCGCCGTCGATCTCGAACGATGCGCTCTCGAGCCCGCCGCCGCCGAGCAACAACCTCGGGCTGATGATCGGCCTCGGCGTGGGCGCGATGGTGTTCCTCGGCCTCGTCGGCGCCGTCGCGATGTTCTTCTTGATGCGGTGAGCGGTGCTGCCTTCCGCGACCGCGATGATCCGGAAGGCACGGCTCGCGACGCTGGTGGTGATCGCGATCGCGACCGGCACCCACGCCGGGCTCTTCGCGATCGGGATGGTCGACGACGAGGCGTTCCCCGTCGGCTTCGTGATCACGGGCGCTGCGATCGCGGCGGCGGTGCATCGCGCGTCGCGCGCCGACACGCTGCAGAGCGCGTCGACGCGAGCGGCGCTCGGCACGATGGCCGCGTGCGCGATCGCCGCGCCGTTCGTGTGGCTGGTGGCGCGGATCCTCGCGGGTCGCTCGACGGGTGACGCGCTGTTCGCGTTCCTCGCCGGGCCGGTGATCGGCGCGCTCCTCGGCGCGCCCGCGGGGATCGCGGTGGCCGTGCCGACGGTGGCGCTGGTGCGCGAGACGCTCCGTCCGACGGCGTGCACGCCCTCGATGATCGGCGCGACGCTCGGGGCGTGGAGCGCCGGGATGATCGTGTTGCTCGCGCTCTACCGCGAGCTCGTCTGGGAGGGCACGTCGGTGCTCGCGATCGCGGCGATGCTCGCCGGGATCGTCGTCGCCGCGCTCTCCTACGGGCGCGTTCGCTCGCAGCAGCAGTGGCTCGCGCGGGTGCGGCGCGGCGAGGTCGCGGGCTTCGCGATCGTGCCCGCCGCGGAGATCGAGCACTCGCCGGATCTCCTCCCGTTCTCGCCCGACGCGACCCGCGACGCCGTGCTGGTGCGCGAGATCGGCGGCGAGGGCGGCGAAGATCGGCGCGCCCGCCGGTCCCTACCGTCCGCGCGCTCCGCGCGCTCCCGTGCGGAACCGGCGGGACGAGCACTCCCGCAGGGCGGCGCGTACCGCGGCGCGAGCGCGCGCGAGCCGATCGCGTTCGCGGGGCTCACTCCGTCCGAGTGAGCTCGCGGATCACGACCGTCGCGTAGCCGCCCGACGGGAGATCGAACGCGAGGACGAGCCCTTCGTCGTCGACCTCGAGCGTCGGCGCGCCGAGCCGCATGCGATAGGGCCGGCGCGTGCCCTCGCCGTACTTCGCGAACCGGGCGAGCGCGTCGAGATCGAGCCCCGCCGCGGCGAGCGTCTCTTCCTCACGGCGCTTCGCCTCGCCCTCGGGCCAGCGCATCTTCGCGCCGAACATCGGGCCGGTCGCGCTGATCTCGAAGCGCGCGGCGCGCTCGTTCTCCACCGCGACGTCGGTCGCGACGAAGAGCCCGCCGGACTCCTCCTTGCGGCAGAGATCGCCCTCGACGATCGCGCCGAGCGTTCCTTCGCGGACGCGCGCCGCGCACATCGTGTTGAAGAGCTCCGACTGCAGCACCGACACGAAGAGCTTCCGCTCGAACGAGTCGCGCGGCGGCTTGCCGCCCTCGACGAGCCACGCGCGCGCCCGCGGCAGGTTCGCGCGATCGCGCCCGAAGCGCTGATCGCCGAAGTAGTTGGGCACGCCCTGGCGCTCGAGCTCCGCGATCACCGCGCGCGCCGCGGCCTCGTCCTCGCGCGGCGCGCCGCGCAGCCGCACCCGGAACCGGTTCCCGCGCAGATGCCCGGTGCGCAGCTTGTTCACGTGTCGCTTCGCCTCGAGCACGCGCACGCCCTCGAGCTCGACGCCTTCGAGCTTGCTCGGCTCGCCGCGATGGAAGCTCGCCCACTGCGTGGTGATCGCGTGGCGGTCCTTCAGACCGGCGAATCCGGCGTCGCGCGGGTCGCAGCCGAGCACCTCCGCGATGCGCCGGACGGCGTCGCGGGTGTCGACGCTGGTCTTCTCGAAGCGCACGTAGAGGTGCTCTCCGGCGCCCGAGGGCTCGTAGGCGGGGATCTCGTCGACCCGGAAATCCTCTGGACGATCCTTGAGGATTCCGGCGATCGGGCGCTCGATGCGGGTCAAGAACGGGAGGCGATCTTCCACGGACCGAAATCTCTCATTTCCCATCGGGACCGGCTCGCATATTCTCGTGAGCCGGCACCCCGATCGGTGCGTGAGGGAGGGGCGGTGCGTCACGCAGGCGCAGTAGGCGGTTCGCGCCGAGAACGAGTCCGGGCAGAGGCCCGTCGGCTGTTGGCGGCGGGAGTCACCGGAACCGTCTTTCCAGGCGCGACGGCGTGCCTGTCGTGGCGGTCGCGGGACGGCGAGCTCGAGTGGGCCGAGGCCAGCGCGGGCACCACCGGTGGGCCAGGCGCCAAACCGGTCGCCGACGACACCCCGTTCGATCTCGCGTCGCTGACGAAGCCGCTCGTGTCGACGATCGCGCTGCGTCTCGTCGCGCGCGGGGCCATCTCGTTCGACACCCGCGCCGACGCGCTGATGCCCGATGCGCGCGGCACGCCGGGCGGCGCGGCCACGCTCGAGCAGCTGCTGACGCATCGCTCCGGGCTCGCGCCGTGGGGCGGGCTCTATCTCGACGTGCCGCACGATCCCGGGACGAGCGCCGCGCGCCGGTGGATCCTCGCCGAGGCGTGTCGTCGTCCCGACGAGGGCGCCCCGGGCCGCGCGGTGTACAGCGACCTCGGCTACATGATCGCGGGCGAGATGCTGGCGCGCGCGTCGGGTCGCGATCTCGACGATCTCCTGAAGCAGGAGGTCGTGCGGCCGCTCGGCATCGCCGAGGATCAGATGATGTACGCGGGCGCGCTCGCGCCGGACAGACGTGCCGATCTCGCGCGTCGATGCGCGGCGACCGAGCGCGACGACTGGCGCGGCGTGATGGTGCGCGGCGAGGTGCACGACGAGAACTGCGCGGCGCTCGGCGGGGTCGCGGGGCACGCCGGTGTGTTCGCGTCGGCGCGCGCGATGGCGACGTTCGGGCGCGCGTACCTCGACAGCCGGAACGGCAAGGTCGACTTCCTCGCGCAGGAGATCGTCGGGCGCGCGCTGCAGGTGCGCCCGGGCGGGACGCACCGGCTCGGCTGGGACGGCAAGAGCCCGGAGAACAGCGCGGCCGGCAAGCGGATGAGCCTCGAGACGTTCGGTCACCTCGGCTTCACCGGGACGAGCATCTACTGCGATCCGACGCGCGATCTTGTGGTCGTGCTGCTGACGAACCGCGTGTGCCCGAGCCGCGCGAACGAGAAGATCAAGGGCTTCCGCCCCGCGTTCCACGACGGCGTGGTCGCGGTGATCGACGGCTGACGCTCTGGCGGCGGAACGCACCGACGACGAGCTGGTCGATCTCGCGATCGCGGTCTTCGCGGGGCACGACGACCTGAGCGCGATGCACGCGACGCTCACCGCGGCGGGCGTCTCGAGCGAGCTCGCGCTCGAGCTTCTCGCGTTCGTGCCGCTCGCGTTCGGGCGGCACTTGCTCGCGCGGACGGGCGCGAAGCCCGGTCCGACGTATCGCCCGCACGCGCGTGAAGGCGTGGGGCCGCACGCGTTCCCGATCGACGACGAGCCGCTCTATCGCGCGGCGTACGATCGCGCGTCGTACAGCGACCGTGATCGCCACTGGAAGGTCGCCCGGTGGAGCGCGGAGGTCGACGCGTCGAGCGCCGCCGGCCGCACGGGCAAGGGGCCCGAGGATCTCGTCGAGTCGGTCGTGCTGCTCTGGCTCCCGCACCTGATGACGATCGGGCCCGACGCGCGCGCACGGGTGCTGCGGGAGCGGAAGGACGTCGACGTGTACGGGCTGAACGCGATGCTCGCGCGATCGCTCGTGGGGCACGGCGTGCGAGCGCGCTTCGACGGCGCGCGCGCGATCGCGGACTCCGGCGAGGTCTGGGAGGCGATCGTCTTCCCGCGTGTGGTCGAGCCGGCGTACTGCGCGATCCAGGTGGACTTCCTGGTGCGCTCGCCGAGGCTCGCCGCGCCGCATCGAGTGAACGAGTCGTTCGTGGGCGAGGGCCCGGACATGCGAGCCGCGGTCGCGCAGGCGTTCGAGAAGCTGAGCCGCGCGTCGTTCCACCCGATCCTCGCGGTGCTCCACGATCACGACGACGAGACCCAGGTGAGCTGGGAGCACTGGCACGGCCCGCACGGCTGCTGGCGCGTGTGCCTCGGGCCGGTGCTGCACCTCTGGTCGCCGCAGACGCAGACCGACCTGGCGCCCCTGCTCGACTGGATCGAGACCCGCGTGCGCGAGACCTCGCTGACGCGCGAGGTCCACTGGGTGCGCGTCTTCCGCGCGCAGCGAGACGCGCCGATGATCTCGGAGGCGCTGCTCGACAACGAGACCTGGCCGGCGCTTCAGGACGACGTCGCGCGCTGGGAGCTTCCGCCGCGCGACGATGCGTACGCGCTGCGGCTCTTCCTGATGCTCGTGCCCGAGAGCCACTGATCGCGCGCGGCAACGAGCGTGCATCGCGAGCGATGAGCGCCCGCCCCGCGACCTTCCTGCTCGTGATCGTCGCGACGAGCCCCTCGTGCGGGTGAGGGCTCATCGCTCCGGCGTCGACTTCGATGCGCCGATTTTCCACGCGCGCAGCCGCGCGCCGAGCTTGCAGTACGTCTTCGCGATCTCGGCGGTGCGCGCCGCGCGCGCGATGGCGCGCGGATCGCCGACGATGACCGCGAGCTTCTTCGCGCGCGTCAGCGCGGTGTAGAGCAGCGGTCGCGAGAGCAGCACGTGATGCGACGCGTGCAGCACGATCACGACCGCCGCGATCTCCGAGCCCTGCGCCTTGTGCACCGTCGACGCATAGGCGAGGGCGATCGAGTCGACGTCGTCCTGCGTGTAGCTCACCGCGCGCCCGTCGATCTCGACGTAGGTCACGCCGTCCTCGACCTTCGTGACCCAGCCGAGATCGCCGTTCCACACCTCGCGCTCGTAGTCGTTGCGCAGCTGCATGATCTTGTCGCCCGCGCGCATCACGCCCGCGAGCGACGAGGTGGTGCGCGGCGGGTTGAGCTCGGTCTGCAGCAGCTCGTTCAGCTTCTCGGTGCCGAGCGGTCCCTTGCGCATCGGCGTCAGCACTTGCACGTCGCGCTTGGGATCGAGCCCGTACGCCGCGGGGATGCGGCGCAGCACGTCGACGAGGCGCTGCTGGATCGCCTCGGGCTCCTGGGCGCGGACCACGAAGAGATCGCCCGCGCCCTTCTGGCCGCTCGGCGTCGGAGTCGGCGCGTGGCCCGCGAGGATCTCGTGCGCGCCGCGGACGATCGCGCTCGCCTGCGCCTGCCGGAAGACGCGATCGAGCCGCACCACCGGGCACACCTCGCTCGCGATCAGCTCGCGCAGCACCTGTCCCGCGCCGACCGGCGGCAGCTGATCGACGTCGCCGACGAACACGAGCGTGCTCTCGGGCGGCACCGCATCGAGCAGGCTCGCCGCGAGCTGCACGTCGAGCATCGACGCCTCGTCGACGAGGACGAGATCGGCATTGATCGGCTCGTCGGCGCAGAGACGGAACGAGCCGGTCGCGGGGTTCCACTCGAGCAGGCGATGGATGGTGCGCGCGTCGCGCCCCGCGGCCTCGCTCATGCGCTTCGCGGCGCGACCGGTGGGCGCGCACAGCACGATGCGATGTCCGATGCGCTCGTGCGCGCGCACGATGGCTCTCACCGTCGTGGTCTTGCCGGTGCCGGGCCCGCCGGTGAGCACCATGAGCCCGCTCGTCAGCGAGCGGCGCACCGCTTCTTCCTGCTGCTCGGCGAGGCCGAGATCCGCGATCGCGGCGAGCGCCTCGGGCATCTTCGCCGGCGGCTTCCGCTCGCGCACCAGGCGCGCGAGCGCGCGCGCGGCCTCGACCTCGGCCTCGTGCATCGGCGGCGCGTAGACGTCGCCTTCGTCGAGCACGAGCATCCCGCGCGCAGCGAGCTCTTCGATCGCGGGCGCGACGAGATCCTCGGGCACGTTCAGCTCGCGCGCCTGCGCGCGCATCACCTCGTCGGGCAGGTACACGTGCCCTTGGTCCGCGGCGCGACCGACCACGTGCAACACTGCGCCCGCGGCGCGTCGCGGATCGTCGATCCCGATCCCGACCTCGCGCCCGATGCGATCCGCGGTCGCGAACCCGATGCCCGGGATCTCCTCGGCGGCGCGGTACGGATCGTCGCGCAGCTGCTGCGCGGTGCGTGGGCCGTATTTGACGAGGACCTTCTTCGCCATCGCGGGGCCGAGCCCGAGGCCGTGCAGGAAGGCGAGCCCTTCCGCGTCGGCGCGACGTGCCTTCACCGCCTCGGCGATCGCGCTCGCCTTCTTCTTCCCGATGCCGGGGATCTCCTCGTGCAGGCGCGCGCTCTGCGTGGTGATCACGTCGAGCGTGCGATCCCCGAACTTCGCGACGAGCTTCTTCGCGATCGCGGGACCGACGCCGGGCACGAGCCCCGAGCCGAGGAAACGCGCGAGGCCCTTCTTCGTCGTCGGCATCACCGGCGTGTACGCGACCGCGCGGAAGCGACGGCCGTACGACGCGTGGTCCTCGTAGCGACCTCGGAACCGCGCGACCTCGCCCGGCGCGAGCCCTCCGACGTCGCCGACGACGACGAGGATCTCGTCGTCGCTCTCGCGCTTCACGCGCAGCACCGCGAAGCTGCCGTCGGCGCTGCGCCAGCGCTCTTCCTCGACGACCCCGACGAGCACGACCTCGTCGCGCGCACGCGCGCCGTCGGTGGGGAGCGCGGTCTGCTGCGGTTCGCGAGGGCGCATGGAGGGGAGCGGCATCAGCGGCCCGGCGTGCAGCCGCCTCCGGCATCGTAGTCGAAGCTGCCGCGAGCGCCCGTGCGGGGGTCGTCGGAAACGCGCACCGTGCACACGCCGGCGCGCGGTGCCGGCTCGGCGGGCGCGGCGGAGACGCGGCGACCGTCGGGATCCCGCAGGAAGAGCGGCTCGCCGGAATTCGAGAGCCCGCCCGACGCGAGCGATCGATCGACGCGGATCAGCGCGACGCCGGCTGGGATCGCGACGTCGCGATCGCCGTCGCCGCGATCGTCGGGGTCGAAGCCCTCTGCGACGATCAGCGCGCGCGCTCCGGGCGCGATGCGCACCGGGCCGGCGATCACGTCGCCCATCGAGTCGGGCGCATCGGAGAGCGAGAATCCGGCGAGATCGATGGTGACCGCGCCGAGGTTGGAGATCTCGACGTACTCCTGGCGCGGCTCGACGCTCCACGGATCGGCGCGCACCTCGACGATCGAGATCGGCGCGAGCGGCTCGGTGGTCGCGAGATCGAGCTCGGTGCGCATGATCGTCCCGGCGAGATCGATCGCATCGAGGGTCGCGTGGATCGACGCGCTCGGCCCGAGATCGTCGATCGTGAGCTCGACCTCGCCGCGCGGCGCAACCGCGGTGATGACGCGCTCGCTCGTCACCAGCCTCACCCGCACCGGCTCGCTCCCGCGGAGGCGCAGCACGATGCGCTCGTCGTCGGCGAGGACGCAGCCCGCGTCGTTCGATCGTTCGTCGATCGCACACGCCGTCGCGAGCCACTCGGGCGGATCGAGATCGGGCTCGCGCCCGGTCTCGAACGCGGCCCTCGTCGCGGGCACGCTCGCGCCCGTCGCGTCGAGCAATCGATCGTCGGTGCGCAGCGCGTGCAAGGCGCCGGGCGCGAGCGCCCGCGCGGGTACGATCACCGCGCAGTGCGCACCGTCCCAGCCGATCTCCTCGCAGCGCGCGGCGCGCGCATCGCCGGGCACGCGCTCGCCGCCCGGGCCCTCGATCCACACGCCCTCGGTGATGCCCGACACGGCTCCGTCGAAGCGCATCGCGGCGAGCGGCAGCTCCGCCGAGACCGCCGACGCGCCTTCGGGCGGCCACGTGCTCACCACGCGCGCGCCGCCGGTCTCGCTCTCGTCGACGTGCATCGTCTGCACGAACACCGCGCCGAGCCGGCGCCCCGACGCGTCGCGCGCCCACGATGCGATGCCGAGGTGCAGCGTCGCGCCGGGCGCGAGCGGCGCGATGGGTCGGAGCTCGATCGTCGCGCCGCGCGTCTCGCGCTCGCAGGGCACGACGTGCGCGAGGGTGTCGCTGCGCAGGGGCGCGCTCTCGAGGTCCTCGCGCAGCGGCTCGACCTCCATCTGCTCGACGAGCACCAGCGGATCGGGCTCGCCGCCCAACGTCGCGCTCGCGTCGATCACGATGCGCGGCACGCGTGGGATCGCGTCCATCGGGCGCGTGTCGCCGCGTGCGTCGAGGACGACCACCGAGACCCGCAATGGCTCGGCGGCATCGAGTGGCGCGTCGGGCGCCGCGTCGCGTGGTGGTGGTGGCGCGGGCAGCTCGAAGCACCCGACGAGGAAGAACGAGAGCATGACCAGGAGAGGCGACGTGCGCATGACGCGCCGCTCATCGACACACGATGTGTGTGGTTGCGCTCTCCGATCCGGCCGACGCGCGATCTAGCCCTTCGCGACCTGCGCGCGTAACGATATGCTCGACGCGATGCTGACCCCTTCGGGCAGGGGCGGCGAGACCGGTCCGTCATCCGAGATGCAGAGCGCGATCTCGCGGCTGGTGGGCAGCCTCGTCGCCGGCAAGTACCGCGTGAAGCGCCTCCTCGGCCACGGCGGGATGGGCAGCGTCTACAAGGCCGAGAACGTCGCGATCGGGCGCACCGTCGCGCTGAAGGTGCTGCACACGCACCTCGCGGACGACGGCGTCACCCTCGCGCGCTTCCAGCGCGAGGCGCGCCTCGCCGCGAGCGCGGGCCACGATCACATCGTCGAGATCCTCGACATGGGCGTCGAGCCCTCGGGCGCGCCCTACATCGTGATGGAGTACGTGCGCGGGCAGAGCCTCGGGAAGCTGCTCGCGAGCGAGCCTCCGTTCGAGGTCGTGCGCGCGGCGCGCGTCGCGGGCGGCATCCTCGCCGCGCTCGGCGCGGTCCACACCCGCGGCATCGTGCATCGCGACCTCAAGCCCGAGAACGTGATGCTCACCACGAAGGGCGGACAGAGCGACTTCGTGAAGCTCTTCGACTTCGGCATCTCGACGTTCGTCGAGGCCGCGCTCGATCCCTCGGGGCCCCTCGACCTGACGCCGAGCGGGCGCACGATGGGCACGCCGTTCTACGCGAGCCCCGAGCAGATCTCGGGCGAGCGCGGGCGCGATGCGCGCGTCGACATCTGGGCCGTCGGCGTGCTGCTCTACCAGATGCTCGTCGGGAAGAAGCCCTTCGAGGGTCGCAACTTCCCCGAGCTCTGCCGCGCGATCCTCGAGAGCACGCCGGTGCATCCGCGCGCGATCCGTCCCGAGCTGCCCGAGGCGCTCGACGCGGTGGTGATGCGCGCGCTCGAGAAGGACCCGGGCAAGCGCTTCCAGAGCGCGAGCGCGATGGCCGCGGCGCTCGTGCCGTTCGGCGCGGTGCCGCTCGCCGAGGAGCCCGAGCCGACCGACACGTTCACCTGGGACATGCGCGAGCTGCGCGCGCGCGAGGCGGTGCTGCGGGGCGCGGGCGCACGACCGGGCAGCGATCCGCCCGAGGGGCTCGAGGGCACGGCCGCGGTGCGCGGCGAGGTGCTGAGCTCCCTCCTCGAGTTCCTGCGCGATCGGCTCGGAGGTCCGCGCTTCGAGCGCCTGATCGACGACACCGAGCCGAGCGTGCGCGCGGTGCTGCGCGCGCGTCTCGATCCGAGCGCGTGGTATCCGGGCAGCGCGCTCTGCGTGCTCGAGATCGCGGATCGCAGCTACGCGGGCGGCGATCGGCGATTGATCGCGGACGCGGGGCGCTCGCTCGCGCGGCGATCGATCGGGCGCGATCCCGGCGCGCTGGTGCGCACGGTGACGCCCGAGCTGCTCTTCGCGATGACCGCGGATCTGTGGCGGCGCTTCTTCGCGGGCGGGGAGCCGAAGGTGACGACCGCATCGCGCGGCCTCGGTCGCCTCGAGATCCGCGGCGCGACGAACGGCGGTCTGGTGCGCGCCGTCGCGATGATGGGCTTCCTCGACGAAGCGCTGACCACCGCGGGCGCGCGCGACGTCGACGTGCGCCTCGCATCCGCCGCCGCGCTGGGCGACCCCGCCGACGTCTACGAAGCGACCTGGAGCAGCTGAGCGAGTGTCCAATCGGCTCGCCGGCGCAGGGCCCTGCCGTCCGCGTGCGCCGCACGGTCCCGTGCGGGCCCTTCGCCAGCGAGCACTCCAGCTGGACTGAGCCGCTACTCCTCGGCGGCCTCGATGTCGTCGTCCTCGGGGAACACCGGCGTCTCGATCCCCGCGAGGAAAGGCTCCCACTCGACGTAGCGACGCGTCGGTGCGGCCATCACGAGCGCCGTGCTCCAGCCCGGTCGCACCGGGCGCGAGCGCAGCAGCATCCCGGCCTCGTCGGGCGTCGCCCAGCCCTTGCGCAGGTTGCAGTCGCGGCACGACGTCACGAGGTTCTCCCACGTCGAGCGACCACCGCGCGATCGCGGCATCACGTGATCGAGGTTGAGCTCGCGCGTGCCGGGCCTGCGCCCGCAGTACTGACACGTGAACGAGTCGCGCAGGAAGATGTTGCGGCGCGAGAGGCGCAGCGGCGCGTGCGGCACGCGGTTGTACCCCGAGAGCAACAGCACGCGCGGCACGCGGATGCGACCGCGCGGTGTTCCGACGAACTCGTCGCCTTCGTGCACCTGGTGCGACGACGAGAGCGAGGCCCACTGCGAGAAGTCGTGGGGCTCGTAGGCGCGATCGAGCGCGCGAGCGCGCCCGAGGTAGAGCAGCGTGAAGCCGTGGCGCGCAGTCGTGATGCGCACCGGCTGGAAGCTGCGGTTGAGCACGAGGACCGGCGCGGACAGACCGGTCTTCGCCGCGCGACCCGGCTTGGGCGCGGCCTCGGTGCTGGGATTCGAGTCTTCTGCGTGCAGCGCGCCTCGCTCGGACTTGTCGGCCGAGCCGGCCTGCTCCTTCGAGCTGGCATCGCGCGGGTCACGCAGACCACGGCGAGCACGGGACTCCACGGCGAGGACCTTAGCACAACGGACCCCTCGGGCTCCTGGCTGAACGCGCAGGGGTCCCGTTGCGTGCGCGGAGGTGCGCTGGTAATCACCGCCCGCCATGGCGGGCCAGAACGCGGACTCGCGCGGTGGGCGCGAGCGCGGAGACGCGACGCTCCCCAGCGCACCTCCCGACGTCGATCTCTTCCGCGAGCCCGGTGACGAGGACGCGCCGAGCGATCGTCGCGACGCGCCGCACGAGGGCGAGGGCGAGCGCACCACGCCGCGCGCGCGCCCCGCGTGCACCATCGCGGTCGGTGGCAGCAAGGGCGGCGTCGGGACCAGCGTCGTCGCTGCGAACCTCGCGCTCTACCTCGCGAGCATCGGACGCCGCGTGCTCCTCGTCGACGCCGATCCCGGCGGCGCGAACCTCCACACGCTCGTCGGCGCGCCGAGCCCGACGCGCCCGCGCGCCGACAACCGTGCGGCGGGGCGCCCGGTCGACACCCAGATCCAGGGGCTGCGCTTGCTCTGGGGCGGGCTCGACGAGGGGCTGCGAGGTCGTCGCGGCGGCGGGCGTCGCAAGCTCGCGCGTGCGGTCGAGAGCGCCGAGGCCGACTACGTCGTGCTCGATCTCGGCAAGTGCACGAACCGCGGCGGCATCGACGCGCTCCTGAGCGCGGATCTCTCGCTCGTGCTCACGCTGCCCGAGCCCACCGCGCTCGAGAGCGCGTACCGCTTCGTGCGCCGCGCGTTCCTCCGCTATTTGCACCGCAGCGTGATCGATCAGCCGACGCGCCTCGCGCTGATGCAGAAAGCGCGCGAGCTCGGAGGCGCGCCCGCGCCGCTCGATCTGTGGCGCACCCTCGAGGACGACGGCGATCCGCTCGCCGAGGTCGTGCGCGACGCGATGGAGCGCTTCCATCCGAACCTCGTGATCAGCCAGACGCGCCTGCGCGCGGATCTCGAGCTCGGCGATCAGGTGCGCAGCGCGGCGCGGCGCCGTCTCGGCATCGGCATCGAGTACCTCGGGCACGTCGAGTACGACGACACCGTGTGGAGCTGCGTGCGCGCGCGGCGCTTGTTGCTCATCGAGAGCCCGGGCACGAAGGCGAGCAAGAACGTCGAGAAGATCGCGCGTCGACTGCTCGCGCTGCAGACCGGCAAGCGCAAGCCTCCGGCGCGCACGGTGCCGCCCGAGAGCCATCACGATCTGCTCGAGGTCGATCGCGGCGCGACCGACGAAGAGGTGCGCCGCGCGTTCAAGCGCGCGCGCGACATCTACGCGGAGGACGCGCTCGCGTGTTACTCGCTCTTCGAGTCGCACGAGCTCGAGGTGCTGCGCGCGCGCCTCGAAGAGGCGTACGACGTGCTGCTCGATCCGGTGCGGCGGAAGCCCTACGAGCTCTCGGTGTTCCCGCCGTCCGAGGAGCACGAGGAGCCGGTGCCCGCGCGCATGTCGCGGAACGAGCCGCTGCCGCCCGCGCCCGAGCTCACGCCGGACACCGACTACACGGGCGCGCTGCTGCGCGCGGTGCGCGAGTCGCAGGGCATCTCGCTGCGCGACGTCAGCGCGCGCACGAAGGTCGGGCTGCCCTACCTCGAGGCGATCGAGGGCGACGCGTTCGACGCGCTGCCGGCACCGGTCTACGTGCGCGGCTTCGTCACCGAGATCGCGAAGGCGCTGAAGCTCGACGCGGCGCAGGTCGCACGCACGTACGTCCGGCGCTATCGACGTCACCTCGAGGAGCGAGGGAAGAGCGTATGACGCTGGTGCTCGCGTCGGCGTCGCCGCGGCGGCGCGAGATCCTGACGACGCTCGGCGTCGCGTTCGAGGTGCGGCCGAGCAACGCCGACGAGACGCAGCGCGAGGGAGAGCCCGCGCGCGCGTACGTGCAGCGCGTCGCAGCCGCGAAGGCCGTCGAGATCGCGAGCGCGTGCGAGGCGGGGCGCTGGGTGCTCGGGGCGGACACCATCGTGGTCGTCGACGGAGAGCTGCTCGGCAAGCCGGAGAGCGACGCGGCCGCGCGCGGGATGCTGCGCATGCTCGCGGGTCGTTGGCACGAGGTGATCACCGGCGTCGCGCTGGCGCGTGACGGCGACGTGATCGAGACCATCGCGGTGACCACGCGCGTCGCGTTCCGGCCGCTCACGGTCGACATGGTCGAGCGCTACGTCGCGACGGGCGAGGGGCGCGACAAGGCGGGCGCGTACGGCGCGCAGGGCATCGCGTCGGGGTTCGTGCGCGGCATCGAGGGCTCGCACTCGAACGTGATCGGGCTGCCCGCGGCGGAGACGATCGAGCTGCTCGAGAAGCACGGCGTGATCGCGCCGTGGCCGGGGAGCGCGCGATGAGCGACGTCGCGGCGCGGCTCGCGGCGGTGCGCGCGCGGATCGACGCGGCGTGCGCGCGGTGCGGGCGCGATCCGTCGACGGTCGCGCTCGTCGCGGTGAGCAAGACGCAGGGCGCCGACGCGGTGCGCGCTGCGTACGAGGCGGGCCAGCGCGTGTTCGGCGAGAACTACGTGCAGGAGCTGGTCGAGAAGGCGAGGGCGCTCGCGGATCTGTCCGAGCTGCGCTGGCACTTCATCGGGCACCTCCAGCGCAACAAGGTGAAGGACGTCGCGCCGGTCGCGCGCTGCATCGAGACCGTGGACTCGGTGCGCCTGGTCGAGGCGATCGCGAAGCGCGGCGATGCGAGCGCGCCGCTCGAGGTGATGCTGCAGGTGAACGTCGGCGGCGAGGCGCAGAAGTCGGGCTGCACGCCGGCCGAGCTGCCCGCGCTGATCGACGCGGTGCGCGCGACGCCGCTCGTCCTGCGCGGGCTGATGACGGTGCCGCCGCTCGGTCAGGAGCCGGAGGCGTCGCGCCCGCACTTCCGCGCGCTGCGCGAGCTCGCGCAGCAGCACGGGCTGCGCGAGCTCTCGATGGGCATGAGCGCGGATCTCGAGGTCGCGATCGAAGAGGGCGCGACCATCGTGCGCGTCGGCACCGCGATCTTCGGCGCGCGCGGCTGATCAGACGAGCGCGCGGCGTCGCTCGAGGATCGCGACGCGCTCGTGCCGACGTGCGGGCGGATCGATCGCCGTGCGCGTGCCGTAGCTGAGCGGGCGCTGCCGGACGAGCGTGCCGTCCTCGAACGTCAGCTCCTCCATGAAGCGGCGCGGACCGAAGTCGTAGACCCAGGTCTCGATCGCGACGGTCACGGTGACGCTGTCGGCGATGACCGTGCCCGCGACGATGCGGCTGCCCACGGTGCGGGTGCGCGAGACCGTGCTGGTCGTGATCGACGCGGGGTCGCCGCAGATCGAGCGCACGTAGTGGATGGGGTCGCCGGTCACGACGAGGCGCGTTCCGCAACGGAGCGCGTGGGCGGTGCCGTCGAACAGGAAGGGTGATGCGACGAGGGCGAGGAGCGAGAGCCAGCGGGCCATGGGTTCCTCCGAAGCGCGAAGCGAGCTGTCGAACTGTGGGGCGGGTCGAGCGCTCACGCTCGCTGTGTCGATTCCACGCCGAGCGCTTCGCGCTCGACGAAGCAACCGGGAGACCGATTCAATTCGCGCGCACCCGAGGCTCGCGCGATGGAGCCGGGAGCGCGCCCGGCTCCGGTGTCCGTGCGCGAATACGTGCCTTTTTGCATGGCACGCACGTTGTTTTCGCACCTCGGACGACATGAGCTCTGCAGTGCATGGCGCGTCCCCCGAGGACTCCGGCGAGCACCCCATCACCCGCGCTCCGGCGACGTCGGAGCCCGATGCGCCGCGACCACCGGCGCACCCGAGCTTCGAGGACCTCGACACCGAGGAGATCCCGACGCGCGTGCACAAGCTCGCGCAGCACGAGGTGCGCGCGATCTTCGAGGGCACCGCGGAGCGCAGCGTCGACGTGAGCGGGCTCGAGCTCGAGGATCTGCCCACGCGCGCGGTGCCGTCGAACGCGCCGATCCGCGCGGTCTCGCTCTCGGACGACGGCATCGTCGTGCCGATCGAGGTGTTCGAGCCGCTGCCCGAGACCGGCGTGCGCCCGCGCGCCTCGAGCGCATCGAGCACCGCGATCGTGCGACCTCGGAGGACGTGGATCGAGCGGGTGATGCGCGCAGTTGCGCGCGTGCTGCTCATTCGTTGAAGAGAGCCAACAATACGCGCTCGTGCGGGCCCTACGCGGGCGAGCGCTGCTCGGCGATCACACCGCGCGCGACGAGCGCGTCGATGGCGTCGTCGCTCATCGCGAGGCGCTCGTGCAGCACCTCGCGCGTGTGCGCGCCCAGCGCTCCGCCGGGCCACTCGGTGCGTCCCGGCGTGCCGTCGAGCTTGGGCGCGATCGCGGGGATCGTGAGCGAGCGTCCGTCGATCTCGACCTGCTCGAGCATGCCGCGCGCGCGCAGCTGCGGATCGTGCAGGAGGTCGCGCGCGTCCTGGATCGGGCCCGCGGGCACGGCCGCGTCCTCGAGCACGCGCACGATCTCGTCGGCGGTGCGGGTGCGCGTCCACACGGCGATCGCCTCGTCGAGCTCGCGCTGTCGCGCGACGCGCGCCGGGTTGCCGCGCAGCCCTTCGAGATCGGGGCGCTCGATCGCGCGCATCAGGCGCTGGAAGTTGGACTCGCTGTTCGCGCCGATGACGACCCACTTGCCGTCGCGGGTCGGGTAGGTGTTCGACGGGACGATGCCGGTGACGGTCGTGCCCGCGCGCTCGCGCACCACGCCGCGATCGGCTTCGGGGATCATCGACTCGAGCACGCTCACGATCGACTCCGTGAGCGCGACGTCGATGGTCTGTCCGGTGCCGCCCTGTGCGTCGCGCTCGTAGAGCGCCATCACGATGCCGAGCGCGGCGTGGATCCCGGCGAGCGAGTCGCCGAGGCTCACGTTCGCGCGTGCCGGCGGGCGATCGGGGAACCCGGTGACCGAGCGGAGCCCGCCGACCGCCTCCGCGACCGACGCGTAGCCCGGCCGGTGCGCGTGCGGGCCCGTCTGCCCGAAGCCCGACACGCGCGCGTACACGAGGCGCGGATTCGCGGCGCGCAGATCGTCGGGGCCGAGCCCCCACTGCTCCATCGTGCCGGGCCGGAAGTTCTCGATCAGCACGTCGCTCGTCGCCGCGAGCTCCTTCACGAGCGCGCGCCCTTCGTCCCGGCGCAGATCGATCACGACGCTGCGCTTGTTGCGCGCGAGGCTGCGCCACCACAGCGACGTGCCGTCCTCGACCACGCGCCAGGTGCGGATCGGATCGCCGCCCGGCGGCTCGACCTTGATCACGTCGGCGCCGAAGTATCCGAGCATCGTCGCGGCCCAGGGCCCCGCGAGGAGCTGGCCGAGCTCGAGCACGCGCACTCCGTCGAGCGGGCGTCGCGTCACCAGCGACCCTGGATGCGCTGCATGAAGTCGTAGGGATAGCCGAGCTCGAACGCGCTCGCGTCGTCGAGCTTCTTCATCGCGTCCGCGGGCAGGCGCAGGCCGGTCGCGGCGAGGTTGCCCTTCAGCTGACCGATCGTGCGCGCGCCGAAGATCACCGACGTGACGGTGGGCTTCGCGAGCAACCACGCGAGCGACACCGCGGTGGGCGTGGTGCCGAGCTCGCGCGCGATCTGCTTCACCGCGTCGACGGTGCGCCAGCCGCGCTCGTCGTCGAAGCGCGCGAAGCTCGAGGTCCAGCGCGACGACGCGAAGCGCGATCCCTCGCCCGCGCCCCGACCGCGCTCGTACTTGCCGCTGAGGAACCCTCCGGCGAGCGGCGACCACGGCAGGATCCCGAGCCCGAACTTCTCGCAGAGCGGCACGTGCTCGCGCTCGAGATCGCGCACCAGCAGCGAGTACTGCGCCTGCAGCGACACGAAGCGCTCGAGGCGCCGCACGTCGCTCGTCCAGAGGCTCTCGACGAGTCGATACGCCGCGTAGTTGCTGCAGCCGAGGTAGAGCACCTTGCCCGCGCGCACGAGATCGTCGAGCGCGCGCAGCGTCTCTTCCTCGGGCACCTCCACGTCCTGCATGTGGATCTGGTAGAGGTCGATGCGATCCGTCTGCAGGCGACGCAGGCTGTCCTCGACGGTGCGCACTATGCGCAGGCGTGACGCGCCGGTCCCGTTCGGGCCCTCGCCCATGCGGAATCGGAACTTCGTCGCGAGCACGATGCGATCGCGGGTACCGCGCTCCTTCGTCCATCGACCGACGATGCGCTCGCTCAGGCCGTCCTGGCCGTAGACGTCGGCGGTGTCGATGAAGTTGACGCCCGCATCGAGCGCGGCGTCCATGATGGCGAAGCTGGTCTCCTCGCTCGCGCCGACGCCGTGCATGAACGACTTCTCGTCGGGCTCGCCGAACGTCATCGCTCCGAGACAGAGCTCGGAGACCTTCACCCCGCTCGAACCGAGACGGCGATATTCCATCGTGTCCTCCCCGCGGTGGGTCGCGCCTACCTGCGGCGCTCGCGCGGAGAGGTCAAGCACCGGGCGCGCGTCACCTCATGCGATGACGCGCGCCCCGGTCTCGGAGGTCAGCGCGCGCGCAGATACGCGCGGTCGGTCTCGATGGTGCCCGCGCTGCTCGTGGCCTCGGGGCGGATCACCGGGCGCGTGGGGCTGATGTCGTCGTCGACGTTGTAGCGCGGGCCCGCGACCCACTCGCCCGGCGTGATCGCGGGATCGCTCGTGTTGCCGCCCGGCGTGTAGCCGGTGGCGAGGTTGTGCTCGGTGAGCGCGGGCAGATCGGTGCGCCACGGCGAGTCCGCGGGGAGCAGCTGCGTCGCGCTCGTCGGTCCGTGCGCGAGGTGCGACCACTCGATGAACGACGCGTCGTACCAGCGGGTCGGCAGACCGAGCACGAGGATCGACGCGAGGCCGGTCACCATCGAGCGCACGTTGGTGCGGCAGTAGTGGATGTACGTGAGGTTCGGGGCGAGCGCGGCCTGCGCGTCGAAGATCGCGCGCAGCTCCGACTTCGGGAGGAACCGGAAGCCACCCTCGGCGTTCGTGAGCAGCTGGGTCCACGGCACGGTGCGCGCGCCGCGGATGCGTCCTTCGAAGAGCGGCGAGCAACGCGAGTTGGTGCCGGTGCCGGTGTAGCTCGCGCAGTCGCGGCGACCGCTGTTCGTCGCCTTGGGCAGGCCGAGCGCCTCCGCGCCGCCGCGCGCATCGAGCACGCGGTACGCGGGATCCGCGTCGCGCACGATCGGGATGAGCTCGCCCACGTGCACCACGAGCGTCGTGTGATCGCGGCGCAGATCGCTCACCCGCGTGGTGCCGTCGTCGGGGGGCGTCGTCGCGGCGGTCTCGGCGACCGGCAGGCCTTCGTTCGTGCCGTTCCAGTCGAGGGTGCCGTTCAGCACCGCGAGGTGCTCGGGCTCGGTGCCCCAGTACGCGAGCCAGAGCCAGCCGCGACCGAGCTGCTGCACGGCGCCGCCCGTCGTGCCGGGGAGCTGCTCGAAGACCCACACCACGAGGTCGCGCCGCGGATCGATGCGGTAACGCTGGAGGAACGCGTCGGTGCTCTCGCCGCGCGGGATCTCCGCCTCGATCGAGGAGAGCCCGCTGTCGCGCTCCTCGAGCAGCGAGGCCTGGGGCACGTCGTAGGTGCGCACGCCCGCCGACACCGGCGAGACGTGCAGGCGCGACGTCGCGCCGGTCGGGACGATCTGGAGGATCACGAGGTCCCCCGTGATCGCGGCGGGGCGCGTCGCGGCCCAGTCGCGCACCCAGCGCCCGAGCGTCGCGCCGGTGATCAGACCGTAGGTGTTCGTCGCGTAGTCGGCGGCGGACTCGCGCGCGAGATCGGCTGCGGTCGCGACCTGCACGTCGTCGCCGGTCGACGCGTCGGTGCCGGCGTCGACCGTCGCGTCGAGCGCGATCTCGCCCGCGTCCTCCTCGACCTCGCCTGCGTCTTCCTCGACCTCGAGGGCCGCGTCGCGTCCTGCGTCGGTCGCGGTCGATGCATCGCGATCGTCCTCGTTCACATCGTCGTCGCCTCCACACGCGCTGCACGTCAGCGCGAGGACGAACGAGACAGAGCGCAGTGCGGACGAACGAGCACGAGCCATGGTGAAGACCTCCATCGGTGCGCGCCGCCGAGCACGCCGCGTTCCATGCGCGCGCAGCGCAGATCGCCGGCGAGCCGCGATCGATCACGGGCGCGCCGTGATCGATCGCGGTCCGCCCGTGATCGGTCAGACTGATCGGGTGATCCGTCGTGTCGTCCCGCTCCTCGCGCTCGCGTCGCTCCTCGCGCTGCCGGGCTGTTTCACCGAGTCTCCCGCCGCGCTCGCCGACACCCAGGGCGTGCTCGTCGGATGGACGTGCGAGCACGGCGACTGCGAGGTCGAGCCGCGCACCGCGACCGTCGATCCGCCGGCGTGCGGCGAGCGCGACCAGTGGGTCGTCGGCGCCGGCGCGATCGCGATCCTCTGCGCCGCCACCGAGAGCGACGGGGGCGAGCTGACGGTGCACGAGGCGACGTGCCGTCCGCTCGCGTGCGACGACGAGCTCGACTGCCCGCAGTGGGAAGATCTCGTCTACGGCTGCGACGGCGGCGTGTGCACCACCGATCGCTTCGACCTCGACGTGCTCGACGTGCGCGCCGCGTGCCTGCGTGGCGTGCCGCGCGCCCCGACCTGTGCGCTGCAGGACGAGGATCCGGCGACGATCGATCGCAGCGCGCTCGCGACCAACGCGTGCCCCGGCGAGGGCCCGTGCGAGCTCCCGGAGGCGTGCCTCGAATGAGCGACTCGAACGATCGCGGCGCGGCGATCGGCGCGGTGCTCGTGGGCGCCGCGCTCGGGCTGCTCCTCGGACTGCGCTTCGGTCCGCTCGCCGGGATCGTGATCGCGCTCGTCGTCGCGATCGCGCTCCATCTCCTCAAGACACGCCGCACCCGCCGCCGTCGCGCGCTCGCGCGCACGCCGTTCCCCGCGTCGATGCGCGCCGTGCTCGAAGCGCGCGTCGAGTACTACCAGCGGCTCTCGCCCTCGGAGCGACGGCGCTTCGAGGACGAGGTGCGCTTCTTCCTCGACGAGCAGACGATCACCGGCCCACGCGGCGCCGCGCTCGGCGAGCGCCTGCGCGTGCTCGTCGCGGCGTCGGCGGTGATCGTCGTGTTCGGTCGTCGCGGGTTCCGCTATCCGAAGCTGCGCGACGTGGTCGTGTACGACGAGGCCTTCGACGAGGAGTACCGAGAGGGCCACGCCAAGCACATCCTCGGCATGGTGCACGGGCAGGGGCCGATCCTCTTCTCGGCGCGCGCGCTCGAGCAGGGATTCGCGAACACGCGCGACGGACTGAACGTCGGTGTTCACGAGTTCGCGCACGTCCTCGACTTCGACACCGGGCAGGCGGACGGAGTGCCGAGCTTCATGCCGTGGAACAGCGTCACGCCCTGGCTCTCGGTCATGCACGACGAGGCGCAGCGCATCGAGCGACGGCGATCCATCCTTCGTGGATACGCGACCACGAACGAAGCGGAGTTCTTCGCGGTCGCCACCGAAGCGTTCTTCGAACGACCGAGGGCGATGCGAGACAAGCACCCCGAGCTCTACGCGCTCCTGCGCGACACCTTCGGACAGGATCCTGCTGCGTCGCCCAGCGAGCCGCAGCGAGGTGACGCGTGACGCCGCGCGCGCGCTTCGCGTTCGATCCGCGCACGATCGACGCCGCGAGCCTCCGGCGCGAGCTGCACGGGCACTACTGGACGTTCGGCAGCTTCGTGCGCGGCGTGGTGCGTCCCGAGCGTCCACTCGTCGACGTTCCGTTCTCGACGACGCTGATCGATCCCATCTCGGGGCCGCTCGCGCTCGACGGACGGCTCGCGGTGCCCGAGGGCGGCGCGCGCGAGGCGGTCGTCGTGCTGCACGGGCTCGGTGGCGACGTCACGAGCCGCTACATGCTGCTCGCCGCGCGCGCGGTGCTCGACGCCGGCATGGCGTGCCTGCGCCTCCACATGCGCGGCGCCGATCGCAAGGGCGCGGACGTCTATCACGCGGGGCTCACCGAGGATCTCGATGCGGCGCTCCGGAGCGAGGCGCTCGCCGGATACGAGCGCCTCTACGTGATCGGCTACTCGCTCGGCGGTCACGTGACGCTGCGCTGGGCCGCAGGGCATGCGCTCGAGCATCCGCGTGTGCGCGCCGTCGCGGCGATCTGTCCGCCGATCGATCTCGCCGCGGGCGTGCGCGCGATCCAGCGGCTCGATCGACGCCCCTACCAGTTCCACGTGCTGCGCGGGCTCAAGGACCAGTACGCCGCGGTCGCCGCGCGTCACGGCGAGCGCACGCGCGTCGCGCCGATCCCGGTCGAGCAGGTGCGGCGCATCCGCACGATCCTCGAGTGGGACGAGTGGGTGATCGCGCCGCGCTACGGATTCCGTAGCGCCGAGCACTACTACGAGCAGGCCGCGGTCGCCCCGCACCTGCGCGCGATCGAGAAGCCCGCGCTCTTCGTCGCGGCCGACGCGGATCCGATGATCCCCGAGATGACGGTGCGTCCCGGGCTCGCGCGCATCAGCGAGCACGTGCGCGTGGTGTGGACCGGGCGCGGCGGGCACGTGGGGTTCCCCGACGACGTCTCGCTCGGGCTCGCGCCGCGTCGCGACGGCGATCTCGGCGTCGAGCCCGAGGTCGTCGCGTGGCTGCGCGCGCAGTCGTAGCGCGTGCGTGAGAGGTTCCGGGTCGCTCGCGGCCCTCTTCGGTGACTGCGGTCGATGCAGGCGCGAGCGCGCCGCGTCACGCGTCGTCCGAGGAGGACCATGTCGATCCGAGACGCACGTTCGCTCGAAGAAGGCACCGATCTGTCCGCCGACGTCTGCATCGTCGGCGCGGGCGCCGCGGGGATCACGATCGCGCTCGAGCTGCTCGGTCGCGGGCGCTCGGTGCTGCTGCTCGAGAGCGGCGCGATGGATCTCGAGCCATCGACGCAGGCGCTCTACGACGGATCGATGAGCGGCATCCGCACGTTCCGCCTCGACGATCATCGGTGGCGCCACTTCGGCGGATCGACGAATCGATGGGCGGGCTGGTGCATGCCGCTGCTCGCGGAGGACTTCACCGCGCGCGCTCACGTTCCGCTGAGCGGGTGGCCGATCGGGCTCGACGATCTCGCGCCGTACTACGAGCGCGCGCAGGAGCGCGTGGAGATCGGCGACGAGTGGTCGCCCGAGCGCCTCGCCGCGAGCGCGGGACGAGCGCTGCTTCCCTCGCCGGGCGGGAGCCTCGCGACGCGCGTGTTCCGCTACAGCCCACCGACCCGCTTCGGTCGCAAGTACCGGCTACTGCTCGAAGACTCGGCGCAGACCGACGTGCTGATGCACGCGAACGTCGTCGGCATCGAGCTCGACGGCACGCGTGTGTCGCGGCTCTCGTGCGCGGCGCTCGGCGGGCCGCGCTTCTCGGTCGAGGCGGACGCGTACGTGCTCGCGATGGGCGGGCTCGAGAACGCGCGCATGCTGCTCGCGTCGCGCGTCGCGAACGAGAGCGGGTGGGTCGGTCGCTGCTTCATGGAGCACCCGCACCTCTACGACTCCGCGGCGTGGCTCGAGCTCGGCGGCACCGACGTGGGCTTCTACGCGGACACGCTCGCGACCGAGGCGGGCGACGAGATCCGCGGTGTGCTCGCGCTCTCGCGCGAGGTGCGCGAGGTCGAAGGGCTGCTCGACTTCACGATCACGCTGCGCGAGCAGGACGTCGGCGCGGAGACCGGCGAGGTGCGCGGCGAGGACGTCGCGGCGCTGTGGCGCGGCGCGGGCGATGCGCGTCTCTTCCGCATGACGCTGCGCGCGGAGCAATCGCCCTACGAGGAGAGCCGCGTGACGCTGCGCGACGACGTCGACGCGCTCGGCGTTCCGCGCCTCGATCTGCGCTGGCAGGTGCGCGACGACGATCTGCGCGCGTACCGCCGTGCGATGGAGATCCTCGGGCGCGAGCTCGGCGCGGCGGGGCTCGGGCGGGTGTGGACACCGCGCGACGACGAGGGGCGCTTCGCCGACGAGATCGCACCGGGCGGGCATCACATGGGCACGACGCGGATGTCCGCCGACGCGGCGCAGGGCGTGGTCGACGCGGACTGCCGCTGCCACGAGGTCGAGGACCTCTACGTCGCGGGCTCGTCGGTGTTCACGACCGGCGGGAGCGCGAACCCGACGCTCACGATCGTCGCGCTCGCGGCGCGGCTCGCGGATCACCTCGCGGGAGGTGCATCGTGATCGCGCGTCGCGGGTTCGTGCAGGTGAGCGCGCTCGCGGCGATCGTGATCGCGCTCGGGGGATGCGAGGACGTCGTGCGGCCGATCGTGCTCCGCGACGAGCGCACGCGGCGTGCGGCGCGGCGCGCCGAGATGCTCGTGGATCGTGCATCGGCGGACGCGCTCGGCAGCGTGCGTCGCGAGGCGCTGATGCCCGAGGGCGACGAGGAGCTCGCCGCGGAGATCGTCGAGCCGACGATCGTGCTGCTCGACACCGACGAGTCGATCGACGCGCTCCGAGCGCGCATCGCGCAGCGCGTCGAGGACGACCTGCTCGAGGATCGCATCGACGATCTCGAGGGGTGGACCATGAGCACGACCGAGCTCGCGATCTGCCTCCTCGTGCACCTGGTGGAGCCGTGAGGCGCGCGCTCGTCCTCGTGGTCGTGCTGCTCGGCGCGTGCGAGCCACCGCGGCTCGGGCTCGATCGCCGCGAGCCCAACCCGACGTGCCGCGGTCGCGCGACGTTCCCCGACGTGCTCGCCGACACCGGCTGCTTCGAGCCCGGATCGTCCACGCCGATCGCGGCGCTGCTGCCCTACGACGTGCGGGTCCCGCTGTGGTCCGACGGCGCGGAGAAGGAGCGCTTCGTCGCGCTGCCCGACGACGAGAGGCTCGAGGTCGACGACGAAGGACGCGTGGTGCTCCCGCCCGGCGGCGTGCTGGTGAAGACGTTCCGCGCCGGCGCGCAGCCGATCGAGACGCGGCTCCTGGTGCGCGACGAGCAGGGCGTGTGGCACGCCGCGACGTACCTGTGGAACGAGGCCGGCTCCGAGGCGCGTCGCTTCGAGGGCGGCACCGTCGAGCGCGGCGGGCTCACCTGGGACGTGCCGCGCGAGGACGAGTGCTTCGACTGTCACGTCGACGCCGCCGGGGTGAGCCTCGGGCTCGAGCTCGCGCAGCTCGACACCGACGTCGCGTACGCCGCGACCGGCCGCACCGCATCGCAGCTCGAGACGCTGGTCGCGATCGGCGCGCTCGCTCGCGAGGGGCTCGAGCACGAGCACACGCCCTACGAGCCCGACGACGTGCGCGCGTATCTCCACGTGCAGTGCGCGCATTGCCATCGACCGGGCGGCAGCGCGACGGTCGCGATCGATCTGCGCGCCGACACCGACGAGCGGTGGATGAACGTGATCGATCAGCGCCCCGAGCGCGGCGATCCCGAAGGCGAAGCGGGCATCCTCGTCGCGCCCGGCGCGCCCGAGCGCTCGGTGCTCTACCAGCGCCTCACGAGCGACGATCCGACGTGGCGCATGCCTCCGCTCGGCACGCGACGGGTCGACACGGCCGGGGTCGCGCGCGTCGCGGCGTGGATCGAAGCGATGGGCGAGTGAACGTCCTTCGCATTTCTTCATGATCCCACCCGAAGGTCGGGTGGACCGGTCGCGACCCCACCGCTTACGCTCGCCGGTCATGCGCGCGGGGGTCGTGGTTCTCGTGGGGGTGCTCGCGTCGGCGTGCGGCGCGAGCGAGGCCGCGGCGCCGGCGGTCGCGGAGCGTGGTCGCCTCGTCGTGGTCGAGCCCTCGGTGTCGGGCGTGGCCGAAGAGCGCGTCACGATGCTCGGCGACGTGCAGGGCGAGGTCGAGGTGCGCGTGTTCGCGCAGGTGCCCGAGCGCATCCGCGTGCTGCACGTGCAGGAGGGCGATCACGTCGAGGCGGGCGATCCCATCGCGACGCTCGAGGCCGACCTCCAGGCGACCGGCGTCGCGCAGGCGGGCGCGGCCGTCGAGGCGGCGAGCTCGGCGCGCGATCAGCTGCGCGCCGATCTCGATCGCGCCACGCGCCTCGCCGCGACCGGCGCGATCCCGCGCGCGCAGGTCGACGCGCTCGCGGCGCAGCTCCGCGCGTCGGAGGCCCAGGTCGCGCAGGTCTCGGCCGCTCATCGAAGCGCGGGCGCGCAGCGCGCGCGCACCGTGATCCGCGCGCCGGTCGCGGGCACCGTCGCGCTGCTCGCGGTGCAGGACGGCGACATGGTCGCGCCCACGATGCCGATCTGCAGCGTCGTGCGCACGACGCGCGTGAAGGTCGCGCTGCGGGTGACCGAGCAGGACTGGGTGCGCATCCGCGAGGGCATGGAGGTCGAGATCGCGCCTCCCGCGCTCGAAGAGGTGGTGCGACGCGGCACGGTCTCGCGGGTGTCGCCGGTCATCGATCGGATGACGCGCACCGCGATGGTCGAGGTGATGGTCGACAACGCCGACGGCGTGCTGCGCCCCGGCATGGTCGCGCGCGCGGGCGTGGTCCTCGCGCGGCGCGAGGGCGTGACGATGATCGCGGGCCGCGCGGTCGTGATGACGCCGGAGACCGACACCGATCATCGCGCGGTGGTGTTCGTCGCCGAGGGCGAGACCGCGCGCCGCCGCGACGTGCGCATCGGCGTCCGCTACGGCGAGCGCATCGAGATCGCGGAAGGGCTCGCCGCGGGTGAGCGCGTCGTGGTCGAGGGCCAGCACCTGCTCCGCGACGGCGCGCCGATCCGCGTCGCCGGCGAGAGCGCGGCGGGGCCCGGATGAACTGGGGGGCGCTGTCGATCCGTCGCGGTGTGACGACCGCGATGGTCTACCTGTGCCTCACGGGGTTCGGGCTCTTCACGCTCTACAACCTCCCGGTCAATCGGCTGCCCGACGTCGAGTTCCCGGTCGTCGCGATCGTCACGAACTACGTGGGCGCGAGCCCCGAGGACATGGAGACCCTCGTCACCTCGCCGATCGAGCGCGCGGTGGCCTCGGTCGAGAACGTCGAGCGCGTGCGATCGATCTCGCGCCCCGGCACCTCGATCGTGATCGTGAGCTTCACGTGGGGCACCGACATGGACTTCGCGGAGGTCGAGGTCCGCAAGAACATCGAGCTCTTCGCGGGTGATTTCCTCCCGGAGGAGGCCACGCGCCCGCTCACGTTCGCGTTCGATCCATCGCTCGCGCCGGTCGTGTTCATGGCGGTCGAGGGCCCGATGGACGCCCATCGGCTGCGCGAGATCTCGAGCGACGAGATCCAGCCCTTCCTCGCGCGCCAGCCAGGTGTCGCCGCGGCCGAGGTGATCGGCGGCCTCGCGCGCGAGATCCAGGTGCGCCTCCATCCGATCTGGCTGCAGGCGAACGGCATCTCGCCCTCGCAGGTGGTCGACGCGCTGCGCGCCGCGAACGCCATCGTGCCCGCGGGCGGCGTCGACGACGGGACGCAGCTGCTCTTCATCCAGCCGACCTCGACGTTCCGCAGCGTCGCGGAGATCGAGGACGTGATCGTCGGCGCGCGCGGCGGGCGCCCGGTGCTGCTGCGCGAGGTCGCGGAGGTCGTCGACACGTTCGAGGAGCAGACGCGCGTGGTGACCGCCGACGGTCATCCCGCGGTGCTGCTCGCGGTGCGCAAGCAGAGCGACGCGAACACGGTGCAGGTCTCGCGCGCGGTGCACGACGCGATGCCCGCGCTGCGCGCGCAGCTCCCCGAGGGCGTCGAGGTCACGCCGCTCTTCGACGAGGCGGAGTCGATCCTCCGCGCGATCGGCAACCTCGGTGACTCGGCGAACGAAGCGTTCTGGCTCACCGCGATCGTGCTGCTGCTCTTCCTGCGCAGCTGGCGCGCGTCTCTGATCAACGTGCTCGCGGTGCCGGCCTCGATCTTCGTCGCGTTCGTCGCGATGTCGGCGCTCGGCGTGACGCTGAACCTCGTCAGCATGGCCGGGCTCGTGCTCGCGATCGGCATGATCGTCGACAACGCGACGGTCGTGCTGGAGTCGACGTTCCAGAACATCGAGAAGGGCATCGACCCCGCGAAGGCGGCGACGATGGCGGTCGAGGAGATGACGATGCCGATCGTCGCCGCGACGCTGACGACCGTCGTCGTGTTCCTCCCGATCCTCCTGGTCGAAGGCATCGCGGGAGAGCTCTTCCGCGACATGGTCCTGACCATCTGCGCGTCGATGCTCGCGTCGCTCGTCGTCGCGGTGACGCTGGTGCCGCTGATGAGCGCGAAGATGCTCGGCACCGATCACACGACGCGCTTCGCGAAGGCGCTGACGCGCGCGACCGCGTGGATCGACGCGATGGGACCGGCGTACGAGCGCGGGCTCGTGTGGTGCACGCGGAACCCGTGGAAGGTCGTCGTGATGGCGAGCGTCGCGTTCGTCGCGTCGTGCGCGGTGGTGCCCTTCCTCGGCCGCGACTTCCTGCCGCACTCGGACGTCGCCGACATCCGCATCGAGGTCACGGCCGCGCCCGGCATCTCGCTCTCCGAGATGCGCCGCCGCGTCGAGCACGTGGAGCAGGTGATCCGCGACGAGGTGCCGGAGCTCCAGGTCGTCACCGCGGACTTCGGCACCGCGCAGGGCATCTCCGCGATCTTCGGCGCGACCGCGAACACCGGCACGATGCGGGTGCGCCTGCCGCCGCGTGATCAGCGTGAGCGCAGCCAGCAGGAGATCGAGCGCGCGCTCACCGAGCGCTTCGCCGACATCCCCGGGCTCGACATCGAGATCCAGACGCTCGCGATCGGCGGCGGCGCGGGCGGCGACGTCGAGGTGAAGATCTTCGGCGACGATCTCGGCGACGTGCGTCGCTTCGGCGAGGTGCTGCGCGACGAGCTCTCGAGCGTCGAGGGCGTGCGCGACGCGCGCTTCTCGATGGGGCAGGGCAGCCCCGAGCTGCAGGTCGAGTTCGATCGCGAGCGCATGCGGGTGCTCGGCCTCGCGCCGGCGCAGGTCGCGGGCGCGATCGCCGCGTACTACCAGGGCGTGCCTGCGACGGCGTTCCGCGAGGGCGGCGACGAGCACACCATCCGCGTGCGCGCGGCCCGCGAGCACCGCGAGGATCTCGACGCGCTGCGCTACCTGCCGATCCCGCTCGCGACCGGCGCGACCATCCCGCTCGGCTCGGTCGCGCGCGTCGGCGATCGCCTCGGCACCACCGACATCGAGCGCGAGAACCAGCGTCGCTACGCGACCGTGTTCATCTCGATGGGCGAGGCCGATCTCGGCACGCTCACCACCCGCATCGAGGAGCGCATCGCCGCGCTCGGCGTGCCCAGCGGTATCCGCACCGAGATCGGCGGCGCCGCCGCGGATCTGCGCGATGCGTTCTTCAAGCTCGCGCTCGCGCTCGGGGCCGCGCTCGCGCTCGTCTACATGGTGATGGCCGCGGAGTTCGAGTCGCTGCTCGAGCCGCTCGTGATCATGGCGACGGTGCCGCTCGCGATCATCGGCGTGGTGCTCGCGCTCGCGGTCACCGGGACCTCGCTGCAGGTCACCGCGCTCGTCGGCGTGATCCTGCTCGGCGGCATCGTCGTCGCGAACGGCATCGTGCTGATCGACGTGCTCAAGCGGCGTCGCGCCGAGGGCGTCGATCTCGTCGAGGCCACGCTCGAGGCGGGGCGCACGCGCCTGCGGCCGATCCTGATGACCGCGCTCACGACGATCGTCGGCATGGTCCCGCCCGCGCTGGGCACCGGCGACGGCGCGGAGATCTGGGCGCCGCTCGGGCGCGCGGTCGTCGGCGGTCTGACCGTCTCGACGCTGCTCACGCTCTTCGTCGTGCCGGTGCTCTACGTGCTGCTCGCGGGATGGATCGATCGCCGCAAGGCGCGCCGCGCGAAGCCGAGCGAGCCCGCGCCCTCGGAGCCGATGGCCGAGACCCCGGTGCGCGAAGCCGCGGAGTGATCACGCGAGCGCACGCGCGCCTTGCGCAGCTCCGCCTCGAACGACGAGCGCTCCGAGTGCGACACGATGAACCCGCCGATCAGCGGGTTCACGAGGTTCACGCCCATCTGGAGGAGCCGCGAGCGCACGAGGACGTGCACGACGACCTTGCCGCGGTGCTCGCTCAGCCAGCTCGTCCACCGACGACGACAGTCGGTGTCGTACGACTCGAGCGCCTCGCCATCGATGAACACCACGATCGATCCGTGCCGCGCGATCACCGGCTCGAGCGCCTCGAACACCGGGACCATCGTCTCGCCGGTCGCGGCGCGCTCGACGCGCAGCAGCGCGACGCCCGGCGCTTCGTGCTCCAGCGTGAGCGCGCCGACCTTCGTCGTGATGCGGAACCCACGCGCGAGCGACTCCCTCTGCATCTCGGCTTCCCCGGAAGAAACGTAGTCGCGTTCCCGTTGCGAACGCAATCGTCGCGTGCGAACGAATCGAGCCCGAATGCCCGAGATCGCGCATGATCCCAGGCGAATGAGCGAGCGAGGCGAGCTGCGCCGTGCCGTCGCGAAGGACGCGCTCGCGGTCGCGCTCTCGCTCGTGACGTGCCCGTTCGCGTTCGTCCTCACGCCGCCGCGCACCGCACTCTTGCTCGGCTCGGCCCTCGCGCTCGCGGGCGGCTCGCGCGAGGCACGGCGCGGCGCGTTCGGTCCGGGCGCGCTCGCGATCGCGATGACCATCCCACTGATCATCGCGTCGTTCGCGGGCCACGGCATCGCGGGAGACGGCGCGGCCGGGCACGCGCTCGGGCTGCTCATGCCGGTCGTGCTCGGCGCGGTGATGGCGCCTTTCGCGCTCGCGCCGCTCGCGCTGCTCGATCGCGCGGAAGGAGCGCTCGCCGCGATGGTGCGCGCGTTCGAGCTCGCGGTGCGTCGCGGCGCGGCGCGAATGCTGCGCGATGGTGCGGCGCTCGGTGGGCTGGTCGGGATCGCGGTGTCGATCGTGGTCGCGGTGGAGTCCGTGCAGAGCCTGATCGCGGCGTGGGCCTGCGTCGCGATCGTCATGCCGATCGGCGCGATCGTGCTCGCGCGCGCATACGTGGACGCGTCGCAGCGCGCAGCGCTCGACGGGGCGCCCGACACGCGCGTGACGCAGGGGCTGCAGCGGATCGTCGTGCTGGTGGTGCCCGCTGCGCTCGCGCTCGGCTTCGCGCTGCTCGCCGCGGCGCTCACGCCCGCGCCGATGGTGCACCGCGAGATCGGCAGCGAGACGCTGTGGCGTGGTGCGCCCTGGGTGAGAGGCACGACGACGCTCCCCGGCGATCACGGGATCGAAGTCACGTTCGAGCGCGACACGGTCGTGGTGCGCACCGCGGACGGCGGAGGCGCGGGGCGGATCGAGGTCCCGCGTGATCGACGCCTGGACATCGAGCTGACACGCGTCGCGCGCACGACGTTTCGTGGCGTCGAGTGCTGGGCACTGCGCGTCGACGACTACGTCGCGGTCATCGACGACGAGGGCGTGCGCCTCGACGACTCGACGCTCGATCGCATCGCCACGCGCGCCGGCGCGCAGTCGCTCGTGATGGTGCTCGTCGCGCTCGCGGCGCTCGCGTGGTGGAGCCGGCGCATGTCGCGCGCGATGGCGCAGGCTCGCGCGCTCGACGCACCGCGCTGGGGCGGGTCCGAGGTCGACCCTACGCAGGTGGTGCTCTTCGCCGGCAGGCTCCGCCTCGACGAGGGCGCGTACGTCGAGGGCGGGCGCACGTCGGCGAACGTGACCGGCGCCGGGCGCGTGGTGTCGCTCGACGGCTCCGTCGTGATCGCGTTGCCGACCGACGTGCCGCTGCTCGTGCCGAGCGAATCGCGGCCCGTCGATGGCGCGGAGGTCGCGATCGCGCTGCCTTCGGCCGCGCTCGCGCGCCTCGGACCGCGCGCGGGCGCTTGCGCGTGGCCGGAGGGCGCGCGGCTCGTGCTCGGCGATCGCGACGAGGCCGCCGAGCAAGTGCTCGCGAGCGCCGCGCGGAGCGCGTCCCTCAGCGCGCTCGTCGCCGCGGTGATGCTCGGAGGCGTGGCCCTCTCGATCGCGATGCGGCTCTGAATCACGTCGCGCCGTGCCCCGTTGGGGATCGGCGTCCCCGGACGTACGCTCACGCGCACACGCGATGCGCGACACGTCCACGACGACGGTCGTGATCAGCGCGGCGCTCGCGGGCGTCGCGACGATCACGTGGCTCGCGCTCGTCGTCGCGTACTGGACCTTCACCGTCGACGACACGTTCATCCTGCTGCGCTACGCCGATCACGTGGCGCGCGGCATCGGTCCGACGTGGAACGTCGGTGCCCCTCCTGCCGAGGGCTACACCAGCCCGCTCTGGGTCGCGGTGCTCGCGATCGCGCGCGGCTTCGGCGCGACGAGCGTGCTCGCGCCGAAGGTGCTCGGCGTGCTCGCGATGGCGCTCGCGATCGCGCTCGTCGCGCGGCTCGCGTGGCGGCTCGCGCAGATCACGCGGCACGGCTCGCCCGCGCTCGCGAGCGCCTCCGCCGCGTTCGTGATCGCGGCGTGGCCCGCGACCGCGATCCACGCGATCTCAGGCATGGAGACCGCGCTCGCGACCTGCCTCGTCGCCGCGTATGCGCTCGCGCTGGTCGAGACCATCGAGGCGGGTGGCGCGTCCACTGCGCTCACCGCGGCGACCGCGTCGCTGGGCCTCGCTGCATCGCTCGCGCGCCCCGAGCTCAACCTCTTCGTCGCGCTCGCGTCGATGCTCGCGCTGGTGCGGCTCGATCGCTCCTCACGCGCGCGCTTCGCGGCGTCGGTGCTCGTGCTGCACGCGATCCCCGGCGCGATCTACTTCGCGTGGCGAGCTCGCTACTACGGGCTCTGGCTTCCGCTGCCGTTCTACGTGAAGGCGGCTCTGCCGGGCACGACGTTCGCGGGCGCCGAGGAGGCGCTCGGCTTCGCGCGCGCGCTGCTGATCGAGCGCGTCGAAGTCGGGATCGCGGTCGCGATCGGCGTCGCCACCGCGCGTCGCGCGCTCGTGCCGCTGATCGTCGCGGCCCTCGCGGTGTGGCTCTTCTTCTTCGTGCCCGCGCACGAGATGGGCTTCGACTTCCGCTATCCGTTCCCGATCGTCCCGGTGCTCGCCGCGTCCGCCGGGCTCGGCGTCGCGCGCATCGCGCGCTGGCTCTGCGCGCCCCTCGAGCGCGCGTGGAGCCCCGCCGCGGTGGCGTCGATCGTCGCGATCTCCGCGTTCGCGTCGAGCGCGCCGCACCTGCCGGGCAGCCTCGCCGAGAAGCGCGACTACGGCGCGGGCATCGAGCGTGCGCACGCGCGCATCGGTCGCGCGCTCCACGATCTCGGCGACACGATCGATCGCCCGGTGGTCGCTGCGCTCGACGTCGGCGCGATCGCGTACTTCTCGCAGTGGACGGTGCTCGACACCTGGGGGCTCAACGAGCCGCGCATCGCGCGCACCGGTCGTCGCGACGCCGAGCCGGTGCTCGCGGAGTCGCCCTCGGTCGTGATCGTGGTCTCGTCGCGCGCCGATCGTTTCGCGCCGCACTTCGAGCACGAGCAGGCGCTCTGGGACGGTGCGCGTGCGCGCGGCATGACCCAGGTCGCGCGGTTCGAGTTCCTGCCCGACTACCAGCTGCTCGCGCTCGCGGCCCCGGGATCGCCCGTCGCCTCGGCGCTCGCCGTCGCGTCCTCGCCGTCGACCGCCGCGCTCGCGTCCGCCCCGCCCTGACCCGCGAAGAGCGAGAGCCGAGACGCCGGCGCGACCGACATCCCGCGCGCGCCGGGATGCGCGGCGATCCACCGTGCGACGGGCTCGGGCAGCGCCGCGTCCTCCGCGATCGCCGCGGGCACGCGCGGGTCGCGGATCGTCGTCGCGCGGGTGTACGACGACCACTCTCCGTCGCCGCACGCGTAGCAGGCCTCGGCGACGAAGACGTGATCCATCACCACGTGCCCGGCGTCGAACACGGGCACGCTCGCGACCGGCTCGACATCCTCGAGCTCGAGCGGCGTCTCGATCGCACCCTCGCCCTCGGCGAGCAGCGCGTCGCGCGCCCGCGCGCGCAGATCCGAGGTGGGCCCGAGCTCGAGCTCGGCGCGCGAGCCGGTGCGCACGTCGATGACCCGCATCGCGACCTCCACGTCGCCGTGCGCGCCGCACGCGAAGCGCTCCGCCCGCTCGCGCACGAAGAGCCACGGACCGAGGCTCGCGACCGGCACGAGGTCGTGCTCGAGCGACGCGAGCCCTTCCGCGTCGAGCGCCTCGAGCAGCACGCGCCGCGCTCCGGTCGCGACCTCCACCGCGACGAGCCGCGTGCGCGTCCCCTGGTCCCCGCCCGGCGCGCCGGTGTCGTCCTGCTCGAGCTGATCGCACGTCGGGAGCACGATCGTCTCCCGCTCGCGCTCGATCGCGACCAGCGACGTGCCCGCCGCCATCACGAGCCCGGGGCGCTCGGCGTGCGCCTCGCCGTCCGAGTCGATCCACGTCGTGCGCGCCTCGCTCCACACCAGCCAACCGCGCTCGGGCGCCGGGGTCGCGATCGGGTCGTTCGCAGGAGATCGCGCCCCGCACGCGACGAGCGCGAGGGCGGCGGAGGCGAGGGCGAGGGCGCGCATGGTGATGCGCGTCCCATATGCACGCAGAGCGCCGATCACAGCCCCGATTCGTTCGCTGATTCGTGGGCAATTCCTAATAGTTGGCGCGTCCGGGCGGACACGCCTCCGCGTCCCGGCTCACGCGCGGCGGATTCCTCGCAGCTCGACGACGAGATCGCCCTCGTCGCGGCTGCGCGGCAGATCGATGCGCGCATCCACGAAGAAGTCGCCGGCATCCTCGGGATCCAGCAGCGTCTGCTCGACGCGCCACACGTCGCGATCCTTCTCGATGCGCGTGTGTCGCGGCGCGCGCGCCGCGGGATCGAGGCGCACCGCGCCGTGCTCGACCTCGAAGTCGACGAGCTCCTGCGCGATCGACTCCGCGGTCCACGCGGGATCGCCGTCGGGCGCGACCACCATCGCCGCGGCCTCGCCGAACGCACGACGAGACAGCGCGCGCACGAAGCGGAACATCGCGTTGCGCACCAGCACCGTGAGCGCCTTGGGATCCGCGGTGATGTCCGCGGTCTCGACGCCGCGCTCGGGATGCTCGGCGCGATCGACCACGCGCTCCGGATCCTTCAGCGACTCCCACTCGTCGAGCAGGCTCGAGTCGACCTGGCGCACCACGGCGCGCAGCCAGTCGGTGAGGTCGTAGACCTCGTCGGTCTTCGCGGCCTCGGGCACGTTCTGCACGAGCGCCTTGTACGCGTCCGACAAGTAGCGCAGCAGCACGCCCTCGGAGCGCGCCATGCCGTACTCCTTCACGTACTCGTTGAAGCTCGCGCCACGCTCGTACATGTCGCGCGCGACCGACTTCGGGCGGAGGCCGTCCTTCGGCACCCACGGGTGCACCTTCGAGAACGCCTCGAGCGCGGCCTCGAGCATCTCGCGGTTGGGGCGCGGCACGTCGATCTTCTCGAGCTCGGCCATGCGCTCCTCGTACTCGACGCCCTGCGCCTTGAGCTCGTTGACCTTCTGCTCCTTGAGCTTGTCGAGCTGACGCATCAGCACGATCTCGGGATCCTCGAGGATCGACTCGACGACGCTCAGCACGTTCAGCGCATAGAGCGGATCGTCGCGATCGAGCTTCGGCACCGTGTCGAGCACGAAGAGCGAGAGCGTCTGGTGCAGCGAGACGTCCTCCTGGAGCTCGCCGTGCACCGCGATCTCGCCGCGATCGATCTCGATCACGTCCGCTTCCTTCAGCGATCGATAGAGCGCGATCGCGTGGCGCGCGTGATGGAACTTCCGGGTGCGCGACTCGTGCGAGCCGCGGATCAGCGCGCGCATCTCGCGGCAGCCGTCGCCGTGGCGATCCCACGCGCCCTGGAGCACGGCGAGCATCATCCCGTGCGAGACCTTGAAGCGCGACTCGAGGCGCTCGGGCTCGCCGTTGCGCAGGCGATCGAAGGTCTGTTCATCGAAGTGCGCATAGCCCTTCTCGGGCGGCTTCTTCGTGACGAGCTTCTTCTGCTTCTTGGGATCGCCCTGCGCCTTCTCGCGCGCGATCTTGTTCTCGATCACGTGCTCGGGCGCCTGGGCCACGACCCAGCCGCGATCGTCGTAGCCCTTGCGCCCGGCGCGGCCCGCGATCTGCTGGAAGTCGCGCACGGTGAGCACCGACGTCTTCTGTCCGTCGAACTTGCAGAGCTGCGTGAAGAGCACGCTGCGGATCGGCACGTTCACGCCGACGCCGAGCGTGTCGGTGCCGCAGATGACGGGCAGCAGGCCCTTCTGCGCGAGCTTCTCGACGAGCAGCCGGTACTTCGGGAGCAAGCCGGCGTGGTGCACGCCCACGCCGTGCTTCACCCAGCGCGCGAGGTCCTTGCCGAACGGCGTGTCCCAGCGGAAGCCGTGGAGCGCTTCCTTGATCTCGTGCTTGCGGTCCTTGCTCGCGATCTCGACGCTCATCAGGTCCTGCGCGTGCTCGGCCGCGCCGCGCTGCGTGAAGTGCACGACGTAGACGGGCGCGCGGTTCTTCGCGATCAGCTCGGCGAGCGTCTCGTGGAGCGGCGTCTCGCGGTATTCCCACTCGAGCGGCACGGGGCGCTGCATCGAGCGGATGGTCACGACGTCGCGGCCGGTGCGCTCCTTCAGGTCCTGCTCGAAGACCTTCGTGTCGCCGAGCGTCGCGCTCATGAGCAGGAACTGCGCGCGCGGCATGCGCAGCAGCGGGATCTGCCAGGCGACGCCGCGATCGCGATCGCCGTAGTAGTGGAACTCGTCCATCACGACCGACGCGACGCCGGTCTCGTCGCCCTGGCGGAGCGCGAGGTTCGAGAGGATCTCCGCGGTGCAGCACACGATCGGCGCGTCGCGGTTCACGCTCGCGTCGCCGGTCATGAGCCCGACGTTCTCGGGCCCGAGCTCGCGGCAGAGCGCGAAGAACTTCTCGCCGACGAGCGCCTTGATCGGCGCGGTGTAGAAGGAGCGCGTCCCGTCGGCGATCGACTTCGCGTGGAGCGCGCTCGCGACGAGCGACTTCCCCGAGCCCGTGGGTGTCGCGAGGATCACGTGCTTGCCCGCGAAGAGCTCGAGGATCGCTTCCTCCTGCGCGGGGTAGAGCGAGAGCTTCTTCTCCTCGGCGTACGCGAGGAATCCTTCGAGCAGCGCGTCGGGATCGCGCGCGCCCTTCACGTGCTTCGCGAGCGGTGCGTGCGCGGCGTCCAGCGTCATGGGACGCGGACGATAGCGCTTTTTCGAGTGCTGTCGGCGCGCTGCGCAGGACGAGGCGTCGGCGTCGGCGTCGGCGTCGGCGTCGGCGTCAGCGTCAGCGTCAGCGTCAGCGTCCGCGTCCGCGTCAGCGTCAGCGTCGGCGTCAGCGTCCGCGTCCGCGTCAGCGTCAGCGTCAGCGTCGGCGTCAGCGTCCGCGTCGGCGTCCGCGTCAGCGTCGGCGTCCGCGTCGGCGTCGGCGTCGGCGTCGGCGTCGGCGTCGGCGTGTACGAAGCAGTGTCGCGCGGCTCTGCTCGCACGAGCGGTCGGCGATGCTCGTCGCGAACGAGTGCAGCGGCTGAGCACTGCCCGGCCGCCGCACATTCGGTTCACCGCGTCAGCTTCCAGAGCACTGCGCAGAGCGCATCGAGTCGGTTCATCAGCTTCGCGTCGAGCGCGTCGACGTATCCGAACGCCTCGGCCACGCGCAGTGCGACATCGACCTCGCGCGCGCTTCCGAGCGCGGTTCGGAGCCGCATCCGCCCGTTGCCGTCGTGAGCGCCACTGCCCTCGGCTGCGTTCAGTGCGACCGACGCCATCGCACGACGCAGCTGATCTGCGAGCGATCGGTCGTGCTTCGCGACCTGCTTCGCGATGCGGCTCACATCGCGACAGCACTCGATTGCGTTCTCCGTGATCTTCAGCATCTCGTCCTCCGTTTCGCCCGACTCGGGGCACCCGCCTCCCGCCGTCGCGCGCAGACCGGGTCAACGACGCGAAGCGCCCGCGCGGAGCCGCACGGAGCGAAGCGGAGGAGGCGAGCACGGGTGACCGCGAAGCGGTCATCGTTGACGCGGTCGAGCACGTCGGCACGCTCGAGACCCCCGAGCGGGAATTCTCCGGCCACCGATCGAGACCGTCTTCGGCCTGACGCTGGCGCTGACGCGGACGCTGACGCTGACGCTGACGCTGACGCTGACGCTGACGCTGACGCTGACGCTGACGCTGACGCTGACGCTGACGCTGGACGCTGACGCTGACGCTGACGCTGACGCTGACGCTGACGCTGACGCTGACGCTGACGCTGACGCTGACGCTGACGCTGACGCTGACGCTGACGCTGACGCTGACGCTGACGCTGACGCTGACGCTGACGCTGACGCTGACGCTGACGCTGACGCTGACGCTGACGCTGACGCTGACGCTGACGCTGACGCTGACCGCTGACGCTGACGCTGACGCTGACGCTGACGCTGACGCTGACGCGAAGCCCCCTTGACGCCCGTCCCCCACGCCATCAATAAGTGAGCACCCACTCACGAACGCCCCGCCCTAGCACTCCGCTCCGCCCACCTGCGAGCCTCCCCCGCTCACGAGACATGGCCCGTCCGACCACGATCTCCGACGACGCGATCCTCGAAGCCGCCCGCGAGGTGTTCCTCGAGCGCGGCCCGAGCGCGACGACCGCCGAGGTCGCGGCGCGCGCGGGCGTGTCGGAGGGCAGCATCTTCAAGCGCTGGCGCACCAAGGACGCGCTCTTCTTCGCGTGCATGGCGCCGGTCCCGATCGCCGAGATGGGCTGGATCGCGAAGCTCCCCGCGCGCGTCGGCACCCGCACGTTCCGGGAGAACCTCGAGGAGATCGCGCTCGAGATCGTCGCGCTCTTCCGGCTGATCATGCCCTCGATCCTCATGCAGCAGGCGATGGGCGAGCAGCACCGGCGCATGAGCGACTTCGAGACCGCGCCGCCGATCGTCGCGCGCCGGAAGCTCGCGGCGTACCTCGACGCCGAGCGCAAGCTCGGTCGCGTGCGCGCGATCGACGTCGACGTGATGGCGCGCGCGATGCTCGGCGCGCTCTTCAGCTTCGTGCACCTCGAGGTCTCGATGGCGGGCCAAGATCCCTCGCCCATCGCAGCCGAGACCTACGTGCGCGGCTTCATCGAGATCCTGGTCGCGGGCGCCGTGCCCGCCGACGCCACGTCCAAGCCGAAGCGCAGGTAGTCGTCCTGGATCCTCCCGATCCGGATCGTCCTCGTCTGCGGAGTTATTGAGTATGCAATCACTCATTATTCGCGTCCCACTGATCCTCGCGCTGCTCGCGCTCCCATCCGCGGCACGGGCGCAGCAGCCGCTCTACGTGTTCCTCCGCGCGGCAGAGGAGGGTGGTGCGCTCGACCTGCGCGAGGCCGAGCTCACGCGCGAGCAAGCGCGCTCGCAGGTCGACGAGGCGCGCGCGCGCCTCTTGCCGTCGCTCGGCGCGAGCGCGGGCTACACGCGCAACCAGGCCGAGGTCGTCGCGGAGTTCCCCGCGCCCGACGACACCGGGATGCTGCAGACGCAGCGCGCGGTGATCACGCCCTACGATCAGCTCGAGGCGCGCGTCGCGCTCACGGTGCCGCTGATCGACGTCGGCGCGTGGTCCAGCTTCTTCGGGGCGGAGGCGAGCGCCGATGCAGAGACGCTGCGCGTCGATGCGCGCGCGATCGACGTGCGGGTCTCGGTCGTCACCGCGTACCACGCGCTGGTCGCGGCGCGCGCGGTCCAGGACGCCGCGGCGCGCACGCTCTCCGCGGCGGAAGAGAACCTCGCCGTCGTCTCGTCGCGCGCCGACGCGGGCCTCGCGTCGGAGCTCGATCGACAGCGCGCGATCGCCGACGTCGAGCGTGCCAACCAGAGCGTCGCCGAGGCCGATCTGCAGGCCGCGCTCGCCGAGCGACAGCTCTACGTCGCGACCGGCGTCGAGCCCGACGGCACGCGCGCATCGCTCGACGCGTCGCTCGAGGACGAGGCCCCGCTCGCGACGTGGATGCGCGCCGCGGGCGATCTGCCCTCGGTGCGCGCCGCGGTGCGCGACGTGCGCGCTGCCGAGCTCGCGCGCGACGCTGCGTGGCAGGCGATGCTGCCGACGATCGCCGCGACCGCGAGCGAGCGCATCACCAACGCGGCGGGCTTCGGACCCGAGGCGCTCTGGGCGATCGGCGTGAGCGCGACCTGGGCGCTCGACTTCGGTCGTCCCGCGTCGCTGAGCACCCGCGAGCGGCAGATCTCGCTCGCCGAGGTGCGCCTCGATCGGGCGCAGCGCACCGCCGAGACGTCGATGTACGAGGCATGGCACCGGGTGCGATCGCTGATCGCGCGCGCCCGCTCCGCGCGCGCCGCGGAGGCCGCGAGCGAGCGTGCCGCGGTGGTCGCGCGCGCTCGCGCCGAGGCCGGGACCGGCACCCAGCTCGAGCTCAGCCAGGCCGAGCGCGATCTCTTCAGCGCGTCGGTGCAGCGCATCCAGGCCGACGCCGATCTCGAGGTCTCGCGCCTCGCGTTGCGCCTCCGCAGCGGTCTCGCGGTCGACGACGGGGGCGCGCCGTGAACGACGTGATCGCCACGACCACGCGCGCGCGCCGCAACGCGGTGCGGGGGCGCGGAGGACGCCTGCGCCTCATGGCGCGCCTCGGCGTGCGCATGATGTTCCACGACCGCTTCAAGCTCGTCGGCACGCTGCTCGGCGTCGTGTTCGCGGTCGTGCTGGTGAACCAGCAGATGGGCGTGCTCTTCGCGCTCCTCGACAAGAACACGATGTTCGTCGACCACGCGGGCGCCGACGTCTGGATCCTCCCGCCCCAGACCGAGACGCTGCAGGGCGGCGCGCCGATCGCGCTCTCCACGCTCTCGCTCGCGCGGACGACCGCGGGCGCCGAGTGGGCCGAGCCGCTCGCGTTCGGCACCGCGACCGTGCGTCGCCCCGACGGAGGCAACGAGCCGGTCTCGCTCGTGGGCACGCGCCTGCCGCGCCTCGCGGGCGGCCCGTGGAACGTCGTCGCGGGCGATCCGCGCGATCTCGCCGAGCCCGACGTGGTGTTCTTCGAGGATTCGCAGCGCACGAAGCTCGGCGGGATGAACCTGCGCAGCGTGCGCGAGATGTCGGGCCGCCGCGTGGTCGCGGGCGGCTTCACGTGGGGGCTCTCGCCGTTCGCGCCGCCCTACGCGTTCAGCGAGCACGACACCGCGCGCGACATCCTCGGCATCGCGACCGATCAGACGAGCTTCGTGCTGGTCGGCGCGCGCGAAGGAGTGTCTCCCGAGCGACTGCGCGATGCGCTCGCGGCGCGCCTCCCCGATCTGCGCGTCGTGACCGCGCGCGACTTCTCCGACGGCATCGTCGCCTACCTGCTCGCCGAGCAGCTCGGGATCAGCTTCGGCACGTCGACGACGTTCGCCGTGATCGTCGGCTTCGTGATCGTCGCGCTCTCGATGTTCTCCGCGGTCGTCGACAACGTGCGCGAGTTCGGGACGCTCAAGGCGATGGGCTGCACGACGTGGAACCTCGCGTCGCTGCTCTGGGTGCAGTCGCTGCTCTACGCGTTCCTCGGCACGACGTTCGGGCTCTTCCTCGTCACGCGCATGGCCGAGGGCATGCGCTCTCCGCAGCTCTCGCTCGTGCTGCCGACCTGGATGTGGCTCGGCTCGTACGTCGGCATGGCGATCCTCTGCGTGCTCGCGTCGACGCTCGCGCTCGTCCGCGTCCGCAACGTCGAGCCCGGCATGGTGTTCCGATGATCACGATCGAAGCCACCAACGTCACGAAGACGTACGGCAGCGGGAACGTCGCGGTGCACGCGCTGCGCGGCGTCGACTTCCACGCGCGCGAGGGCGAGTTCGTGATGCTCAACGGCCCCTCGGGCAGCGGCAAGACGACGCTGCTCTCGATCCTCGGCTGCGTGCTCACGCCGTCGGGCGGCGAGGTGCAGCTCTACGGCGAGTCGCTCGCCCGCAAGCGCGAGAAGGATCTTCCGCGGCTTCGTCTCTCGTACATCGGCTTCATCTTCCAGGGGCACAACCTGGTCGCGTCGCTCGACTGCCGCGACAACGTCGCGCTCCCGATGCGCATGCGCGGATGGTCGGTGCGCGAGGCGAACCGCGAGGCCGAGCACCTGCTCCGTCGCGTCGGCCTCGGCGACAAGACGGATCGTCTCCCGAGCGAGCTCTCGGGCGGTCAGCGCCAGCGCGTCGCGATCGCACGCGCGGTCGCGGGCGCGCCGCCGATCATCCTCGCCGACGAGCCCACCGCGAGCCTCGACGCCGAGACCGGCATGCACATCACGCAGCTCCTCAAGCAGATGGCGAACGAGGGCGGGCACACCGTCGTCGTCGTCACCCACGACAACCGCATCTTCCACCTCGCGGACCGCATCGTGAACATCGAGGACGGCCGCATCAGCGAGGGACACTGACATGCACATCGTCCGCCGATACGTCCGCCCGTTCCTGTTGATCACCATCGTCGCGCTGCTCACCGTGGTCGTCGTCCGCACCGCGCTCGCGGGCACCGACACCGCGCCGCGCGACGTCGATCGCGAGATCGCCGCGCGCGCCGAGCCGACACCCGGCCAGCAGCACGACCTCACGCTGCGCACGCCCGACGGCGAGTGGGTCGGCGGGCTCGGCCTGATCGAGCCCGCGCGCCCCGAGTCGCGTCTCGCACCCGCCATCGCGGGTCGCATCGCGGCGGTGCACGTCGAGGAGGGAGCGCGCGTCGGCGCGGGGACGCTCCTCGTCGAGCTCGAGAGCGGTCCCGAGCAGGCCGCGCTCGCCGCCGCGGAGGCCGAGGTCGCCGTCGCCGAGGCGACGTTGGTGCGCAGCCGTCGCGGCGTGCGCGCCGAGGACCTCGAGGCGCTCACCAGCGACGCGCAGGCCGCGACGACGCGCGCCGAGCTCTCCGCGGGCGTGCTCACGCGCCTCGAGGCCGCATCGCGCGGCGGTGGCGTGACCGTCGACGAGCTCGAGCGCGCGCGACGTCAGGCCGACGCCGATCGCCTCGGCGCGCTCACCGCGTCGGCGCGACAGCGCGCGGGCCAGAGCGGTCGTCGCGAGGACGTGCTCGTCGCGCACGCGCAGCTCCAGGCGGCGATCGCACGTCGTGATCAAGCGCGCGCCGCGCTCGATCGGCTGCGCATCGTCGCGCCGGTGGACGGCGAGATCCTCGAGGTGCACTTCCGCGTCGGCGAGTACGTGCAGCCGGGCGGCGAGGAGCCGCTGATCGTGATGGGCGACACCTCGCGGCTGCGCGCGCGCATCGACGTCGACGAGCGCGACGTGGCGCGGGTGCGCGCCGGCGCGGCCGCGCGCATCTCGGTCGACGCGTTCCCCGATCGCTTCTTCGACGGCCGTGTGGTCGAGATCGGACGGCGCATGGGCCGCAAGAACGTGCGCTCCGACGAGCCCACCGAGCGCATCGACACCAAGGTGCTCGAGGTCGTGGTCGAGCTCGGCGAGGACGCGCGCGAGCTGATCGTCGGCCAGCGCGCGATGGGCTATCTCGCGCCCGCCGAGTGAGATGTCGCGCGATCGTGGCCCATTCGGCTAGTGATCCGCCCGGAGAGTACGCGTACCGTGCTGCAATGACGCGCGCTTCGGGCGTTTCCGCCGTCCTCTTCGCCTTCGCCTTCGTCTTCGCGCTCGGCTGCGACTGTGGCGGTGACCCGCCGGGCGGGCGCGGCTGCGACACCAACCGCGACTGCCGCACCGGCGAGATGTGCATCGACAGTCGGTGCACGCGCGGGCAGGACGGCGCGCTGCCGGGCCTCGACGCGATGCCGATCGACGCTCCGACCAGCCGCGTCGTGTCGGTACGCATCGAGCCCGCGACCGCGATGCTCGAGTCGGTCGACGGCTCGCGCCCGACCGTCGACTTCATGGCCGTCTCGGTGTTCGACGACGGCATGGAACGTCCCTCGAACGGACCCTCGTTCACGATCGACAACGTCTCGCTCGGCGACCTCGACGAGGCGAGCGGGGAGTACATCGCGAACGGCGTGATCGGCGGCGCCGCGACCGTGACGCTGAGCGTGCCCGGCCCGGGCGGCACCGTCCTCACCGCGACCGCGAGCCTCACGGTGCGCGTCCGCCGCACGCTGCGCGGCGACGCCATCACCGACGACGACGTCACGCGCATCGACGGGCTCACGCCGACGGTCGACCCTGCCCGCAGCGCCGTCGTCTACCCGCTCGACGGCGTCGTGATGCCGCAGAACGTCTATCCCGCCGACGTGCAGTGGAACACGTCGGCCGCGGGCGATCTCTTCCGCGTCACGATCACCAAGCCGAGCGCGACCGTCGTCGCGTACCTCGTGCACGACCCCGCGATGCACTGGCTCGTCGACGCGGGCGCGTGGCGCACGCTCGCGCAGACCGATCCCGACGCGCAGGCCGAGCTCGTGGTCGATCGCCTCGAGGCATCCAGCGGCCAGCTCGTGCGCAGCGCGACGATCCACGTGACGTTCGCGCGCGCCGCGCTCACGGGCAGTGTCTACTACTGGGAGATCGCCTCCCTGCCGGGCGGCGGTGAGACCGGCCGGATCCTGCGCATCGATGATGGCGCGGGCACCGCTGTGAACTTCATGCCCTCGCCGCCGGTCGCGCCGAACGATGGAGCGCGCTGCGTGGGCTGCCACACCGTGTCGAACAGCGGTCGCTACATGGCGGGCCGGCTCGGCGGTGGCGAGAACATGGGCGCGATCTTCGATCTCACGACCGACCTCACGGGGACGAACCCGTCGACGGTCTGGCCGGTGACGGGCTCGTCGCTCACGTGGTGGTTCTCGTCGTGGAGCCCCGACGACACGCGCCTCGCGGTGGCGTACTGGGACGACAACGCATCGCAGCGTCGCATCCGCATCTACGATCCGTTCGCGGGCACGGAGGTCACGGTGACCGGCACCCTGCCGGTCGGTACGCATCCCGCGTGGTCGCCCGATGGACGCAGCATCGCGTACGTCGCAGGCACGGACTCGTGGGGCGGCAATTTCACCCGCGGCGACATCGCGATCCTGTCGGTGACTGCGCCCGACACCGTCGGCACGTCGATGACGATCCACACCGCCGCGTCGATCGCCGGCTCGACCGCCGACAGCTATCCGACGTGGTCGCCCGACTCGCAGCACATCGCGTTCGCCAACGGGAGCGGCGCGCGTAGCGAGCGCGATCTCTCCTCGCTCTACCTGATGCGCGGCGACGGCGCGGAGGTGACGCACCTCGCGCGCGCATCGAGCACGGGGCGCCTCGATTACCAGCCGCGTTTCTCGCCCTTCGTGTCGGGCGAACCGCCGCAGTACTACTGGATGAGCTTCCTGTCGCGCCGCGACTACGGCAACGCTCCGCGCGGCAACGTCACGCGCCCGCTGACCCGTCGCCAGCAGATCTGGGTCACCGCGATCCGCATCGGTGCGCCGGCGGGCGAAGACCCGAGCGCGGTGCCCTACTGGCTCCCGGGACAGAGCCCGCTCAGCGCGAACATCAGCGCCTTCTGGGCGCCCCGTCCGTGCCGCGAGGACGGGGAGGGCTGCAGCGTCGGCAGCGAGTGCTGCGGCGGCGACTGCCGTCCTCCCGCAGGCGGCGGCGCGCCCGTCTGCTCGCCGCCTCCGCCCGAGAACTGCCGCGAGTCGGGCGAGACGTGCAGCACGACCGCCGACTGCTGCCCCGACATGGGGCTCACCTGCATCAACCGCGTCTGCGTCGCGGGCCCGGGCTGATCACCGACCCCGCAGCGAGACGAGATAGACGTCGCTGTAGCCGAGCGTCGGCTGATCGAGGCCGGCGACGCCGAGCGAGTTGGCGTGGAACGCGACGACCACGTCGCGTCCCCGCGCCTCCGCCGAGGCCGCCGCGACCGCGTCCGAGTCGACCAGCGACTCGATCCATCGCGGCGCCCCGTCGCGCGTCACCGAGGCGAGCAGCGTGAGCCGGTTGCGCTCGGCCGCGAAGTCCTGGCCGAGCACGGTGATGGTGCTGCCGCTGCCCCCGACGGCGAACGTGACGTTCCCCTCGTCGTCGATCACCGGGGACCCTGCCGATGCGCGGTTCGACGCGGTCGCGGCGAGCACGACCCACCGCCCCGTGCCGTCCGTGCCGAACGACGCGACGTAGGCCGAGCCGAACGACGTCGCCTCGATCGTGCGGCCCGCGACCGTGAGCGATCCCGAGAACTCGCCGGTCACGATCATCGTGTCGCCACCGAGCGCGAGGCCCGTCGGGTTGGGCACGCCGAGCGGCACCAGCGCGCCCGCAGCACCGTCGTTCCCGACGCGCGCGAGGACGGTGCCCGGTGCCGCTGCGAACGTGCTCGTCCCGAACGTGATCGGACCGCCGACGCTCCCCAGCGCGAAGATGGAATCGGTCGTCGTCACGACGCGCGCGACGCTCGCACCTCCGCTCGTGGGCGCGATCACGAGCACCGTGCGAATCAGATCGTTCGCCTGCACGAGCGCGACGTATCCCGCCGACCCCGACGAGGTGAACGTCCTCGTCCCGATCGTCGCGCTCGTCACGAACGTGCCCGCGAGCACCACGTCGCCGGTCGCCGCGACCGCGATGTCGCTCGGGCTCGTCCCCCGGATCTCGTGGATCCACCGACGCGCTCCGAGGCCCGAGTAGCTCGCGAGGAACCCGCGACGCATCGAGGTCGTCAGGGTCGTCCCTGCGAACTCGAGCGTGCCGTCGTAGTCGCCCACGACGTACACGTTCCCCGCGCCATCGATCGTCACGAGCCGCGCGTTCGCCCCGCGCGATGCGCGGATCGTGTCGGCCCAGCGCGGCGCGCCTCCCGTGCCCGCGACGCCGACGAACGCGCTCGGCTGGCCCGCCGAGCCCGTCATCGCGATCGTGCCGAACGACCCGCTCGCGCCGAGCGTCCCGACCAGCGCGGTGGAGTCGTTCTCCACGTCGGGGTGGCGCGCGAGGTCCCCGATGAACTCGGCGCCGGTCGATCCCGCCTGCACGAACCACTCGCCGAGAGGCAGCGCGACGCACGACGACGCGCGGCACGTCTCGTCGACGTCGCACGCTTGATCGCACGCACCGCAGTGCGCGACCGACTCGCGGAGATCGACCTCGCACCCGTTGTCGAGCTCGCCGTCGCAGTCGCGGAGATCGGGCTCGCACGAAGCGACCTCGCAGCGAGCCGCGCGGCACATCGTGGTGAGCGCGCCGGCCGGGAGCTCACCGCAGTCGATCTCGCCTTCGTCGGTCCGATCGTCGCAGTCGTCGTCGGATCCGTTGCACAGCTCGGCGCCCGGGACGCACGGTGTGCCGCCGTCCGGCACCGCGGCGTCGCTCTGGTCGGGCGGAGCGCAGGTCCCGCCATCTCGAAGGACGAGCCCGTCGGGGCACACACAACGGCCTTCGTCGCGATCGTACTCGAGCTCCCCGCACTCGTAGCCCGGGTCGCAGCCCGACGTGACGAGGAGGAGCGCCGCGACGAGGCCTGGGCAGTGGTGACGTCGTGTCATGGGGGCGTCTCGGCCCGAACCATACGGCCGTTGCGCCCTCGCGAGAACGACGGGCACGCACACCACGCGCGCCCGTCGTTCACCACATCACTGACAGCGACCGCCGACGCAGACCAGGCTGCCCTCGCAGTCCCAGCTCGACGCGCAGCTCTGTCCCGCGCTGCGATCGACGCATCGATTCCCGCTGCACGTCATCTCACCGCAGCAGTCGTCGGCGGTGCGGCAATACCCGCCTTCCCAACCGACGCAGCAGCTGCGCGAGGTCGCGCCGAAGGTCTGCGGCAAGCACGACAGGCCGCCGCAGCACTGCGCGCCGCTCGTGCACGTCCTGCCCTCGATCCCGCACGACGACGGATTGCGGCACGTGTTCGCGACGCAGCGCAGCCCGCTGCAGCACTGCGCATCGCTGCCGCACGGAGAGCCTCCGCCGCTGCACATCGGTCCCGCGTCCTGCATGCAGACGCCGTTGCCGAAGCGCTCGTCGGTGCACGCGCTCGCCTCCGAGCACGCCCACGCGCCGTTCGCGCATCGATACCAGCCGCAGCGGCTCGTGCCGCAGCCCGAGTAGCTCACCTGCACGCAGTCGCCGTGATCGACGTTGCGCCCGAGCGTCGTCGAGCGACATCCCATGCCCGTCGTGCCGCACGCCGCGTTCGCGTGACGCGCCGCGGTGCACGTCGTCGGCTCGGCGCAGGTCCACGCGCCCGCGCTGCACATGTACCAGCCGCACCCGGCGGCGTTGCACTCGTGGCGCTCGGGCCCGACCTGCACGCACTCGCCGTGGCGCACGTTGCGCCCGAGGATCGTGCTGCGGCAGCCGGGCGGGCCGGCGTCGCGCCCCGCATCGCGTCCCGCGTCGCGCCCCGCATCGCGTCCCGCGTCCCGACCCGCATCGCGTCCCGCGTCCATCGGCACGCCCGCGTCCATCGCCGCCGGCATGCACGAGTCCGTGCCGTTCAGGAGCCGCCGGTACGCCTCCACGAGCGACATGTACGTGGGCACGTAGACGCGCCCGACGCCGTCGACCTGCTGGCGGATGTTGAAGTGCAGATGGATCGAGGTCGCGGAGTCGCCGAACTCGTCGGACACGCGGCCGAGCTCGTCGCCGCAGTCGACGCGATCGCCCACCGCGACCGCGACGTTGTCCATGTGGAGGTAGTCGTATCGCGTGCCGTCGGCCGCGGTGAGATAGACGCTGTAGGTGCCGATCTGCGTGATGCGCCCCGCGACGACCGCGACCGCCGGATGCGTCCCGCGCCGGCACGTCGAGGGGCGGATGTCCTGCCCCTGATGGCCTTGCCCCGCCGGGCAGAGCGGCATGTCCCAGGTGCGCCGCTCGCAGTAGTTGTCGTGCCACGGGTACGCGTAGTTCGCGTCGTCGCAGGTGCTCCCCGCGGCGCCGTGCAGACCTCCGACGCCCCACACCTGCGAGTTCGCGTACGCCGGGCTGTTCTGGATCGGGAAGCGGATCCCCGGCGCCCACACCGTGTCGTCCATCCGGCCCATGCCTGCGCCCTCGAGCTGACCCGAGGGCTCGAAGGTGAACTGCGCGGCGGCCGCGCCCGGCATCGCCGCGCACAGCGCGATCGCGACGATCGCGCGCCTCATCGGGAGCGCTCCTCGTGCGCCGGGACCAGCCCGCTCGCGAGCTCGCTCAGGAACGCGCTCTCCGTGCAGCGGGTGTCGGACGACGGGCGCGAGCACTCGATCTCGATCGAGTACGCGACGTCGCCCTCCATCCACGCGAGGCTGCGGATCCCCTCGTTGATCGTCTCGCGCGCGGGCTGACCGCGCACCGACGCGCGCGGGGCCGGCAGACCCTGCAGCTCCTCGGGCGAGAGCTGCGCGTGCCCGCGGTTCGATCCCTCGAGCGCGATCGCGATCTCTTCGTCGCGATACGAGATCGCGCACCAGCGCTCGCCCGCCATCACGGTGCTGCGCGCCGCGTAGGCCGCCGGAAGCACGAGCATCGGGAGCGGCGAGCGCGCGAGCTCCTCGCGCGATCCCGCGGGCAGCGTGGCCACCGCGGGATCGTCGGAGAGCGTGCGCTCCGGCGTCGTGGGTGTCGGTGTCGGCGCCGGTTCGGGCGGCGGCTCGGTGGGGCCGGAAGGCGAGTGCGACGTCGCGCACGCGGCGAGCGCGAGCGCGGTGCAGCCGACGAGTGCGGATCGGACCAGGTTCATGGCTCCTCCTTCGCGATGCGCGCGAGTCACATGCAGGTCAGTCGCGGCGAGCCCGCCAGCGAGGCCGCGATGCAGTACGGGCTCGCGCCGTCGCTCGAGCAGCACTGCAGATCGCCGGGGCAGGGCTGCTCGGGGCCGCACGGCGTGCTGCACACCAGCCGACGCTGACCGGCGGCGAAGAGACCGAGGCAGAGCGGCGCCGCGGCCGCGCAGTCCGCGTTGCACGCGCAGTCTCCGCCGATCGCGACGTCGCCGTTGCCGACGCATCCGCTCCCGGGCGGCGCGCAGCTCGGCGGCGAGAGCAGCAGCTCGTGCCGGCACTCGTCGGCACCGCAATTCTCGTCGATCGCGCACGGACGCGCGCACGACTCACCGATGCACGCGAGGTCGCCCTCGCAGTCCGCATCGCACGTGCACTCCGCGTCCTCCGCGCCGGGCTCTCCGCCGAGGCACTCGCGGCACGTGGGAGGCGTGCCGTCGCACGACGAGCCCTCGGGGCATCCCGCGCTCGCGCAGTCGACCTCGCACACGCCGTCCTCGCAGGCGCCGCCGCTGCCGCAGTCGGCGCTGCATCCACACGCGCCGCCGGGCGCGACCGTCCCCGCGATCTCCGCCGCGCAGCGGATGCACACCTCGTCGTGGCACTCGCTGCCGTTCGGGCACGCACCGCCCTCGCCGCACGCCGACGCGCACACGCCGGGCGCGTACGCCGGCGCCGCGAGCTCCACGCAGCTCGGTGCGTCCGCGGCGCACTCCTCGTCGAGCTCGCACTGCTCGCCGAAGCCGGTGCGTCCCGCCGCCGAGTCGACGTTCCCGCCGTCGCGTGTGCCCGCGTCGAAGGGCCCGCTCGCGTCGGCAGGCGCGTCGTCCGAGCCGCACGCGCCGAGCAGCGCCAGCGCGACCGGAGCGAGCAGAAGAAGCCGACGTGGCGCGCACCGGTGCGCGCCGCCCGAGCAGCGATCGATCATTCGAGGACCTTCTCCGGCTTGGGGATCGAGCCCGCGCGAACGAGCTCGTGCCGCCTGGCGCGACGCGCAGCCATCACCCCCGGCTGCGCGCTCGCGTCATCACATCGGCGACGCTCGCCGTGGGTCTAGGGGGCGCTCGGCCCGCGCGCAACGAACTGCTGCGATGCCGGAATCGTGAACCGCGAAGCCCTGCGTCGCGCGCCGACGCGGATCAGCCGCGGCCCGCGACGCCTGCGAGCTCGCCGAACGTCGGCGCAGCCATGCCCGCCGCGCCGAGCTCTTCGATCGTCCTCTGCGCGCGCACCGCGACCGCGATGGGCCCCAGTCCCTCCGCCGCGTGCGGCCCGATCGCGCTCACGCCGAGCACGACGCGCGTCTCGGGATCGCACGCCACACGCAACATGCCGCGCGCTACGCGCGGATCGACGAGGCGGGCTTCGCGGTCTCGGACGGAAGGAAGGAGACGCAGCTCGCGCGGACGCGATCACCCATCCCGACCGACTCCAAACTCGGTCTCGATGGGTCCGACCCATCCCGATCGCCGTGAATCTCGATCTCGATGGGTCCGACCCATCCCCGATCGCCGTGAATCTCGATCTCGATGGGTCCGACCCATCCCCGATCGCCGTGAATCTCGATCTCGATGGGTCCGACCCATCCCTCATCGCCGTGAATCTCGATCTCGATGGGTCCGACCCATCCCTCATCGCCGTGAATCTCGATCTCGATGGGTCCGACCCATCCCTCATCGCCGTGAATCTCGATCTCGATGGGTCCGACCCATCCCTCATCGCCGTGAATCTCGATCTCGATGGGTCCCACCCATCCCGCGCCGACATCCCGTGAGGGCGAAGCGCTTGGTGATGAGCTCGAGGCGCTCCCATCCACGGCGGCACCCGAGCTCGGCCGCCGTCAGCTCCGCCCGCCGATCCCCGCGAGCTCGCCGAACGTCGGCGCAGCCATGCCCGCCGCGCCGAGCTCTTCGATCGTCGTCTGCGCGCGCACCGCGACCGCGATCGGCCCCAGCACCTCCGCCGCGTGCGGTCCGATCGCGCTCGCGCCGAGCACCACGCGCGTCTCGGGATCGCACACCACGCGCAGCATCCCGCGCGCGTGGCGATCGACGCCCACGCCGTGCAGCGCGCCCTTCACGCTCTCGTCGAACGAGACCGTGCGCACGTCGACGTCACGCCTCGCGAAGCGCGCGCGCTGCGGCGAGAGCCCGACGATCGCGAGCTCGGGCTCGCAGTAGACGGTCTCGACCCAGCCGTTCGCGATCACGCGCGGCGCATCGAGCCCTGCCGCGCGACGCCCCGCGATCCAGCCCTCGACGTGCGCCTTGCTCGCGACGAACGCGCCGCCCGCCGCATCGCCGCACGCGATCACGCTCGGCACCTTCGTCGAGCGCAGGGTGTCGTCGACCACCACCGCGCCGTTGCGCGTGTCGATCTCCACGCCGATCGCGTCGAGCCCGAGCCGCGCGGTGTCGGCCCGACGTCCCACCGCGACGAACGCGCGCTCGGCCGAGTAGGTGCGCCCACCGTCGAGCGTCGCGGTCACGCTCTCGCCGCTGCGCACGACCTTGGTCACGCGCTTGCCGTGCACGAGCTTCACGCCGCGCTCCATCAGCACGTCGCCGAGCGAGTCGGCGAGCTCGCGATCGAAGCCCGGCAGCAATCCGAGCTCGTCGACGATCCACGTCACCTCGACGCCCAGCTCGCGGAACGCATAGGTCGCTTCGGCGCCCGTCGCGCCACCGCCGATCACCAGCATCGTGCGCGGCAGATCGCGCAGCGTGCGCAGGTGCCGCGGCGCGAGGATGCGCTCGCCGTCGGGCCGCCCTCCGCCGGCCGCCGCAGCGTCCCCGAAGAACCCGGTCGGGAACCACGGCACCGAGCCCGTCGCGATCACCGCCGCGTCGAAGCGCTCGCGCCGCGCGCTCTTGCCCTCGCGCGCGATCTCGATCGCGTCGGGCGCGACGAAGCGCGCGATCCCGCGCGCGGTCTCCACACCGGCGTCCTCGAGCCGCTTCGCGAGCCGCGCGCCCTCGAGCTCCGCGACGCGACCCATCTCCGCGATCACGTGCGCGAGATCGTCCGCGTCGATGCGCCCCGAGACCTTGCGCACCCGACGCTCGCCGACGAGGTGGAGCAGCACCTTCGAGGGCACGAGCGACGCGTGGGTCGAGCGCCCGCCGATCGCTTCCTCCGCGACCAACGTGACGCCCGCGCCGTGTCGCGCCGCTTCCACCGCGGCCGACACCGCCGCAGGTCCCCCACCGATCACCACCACCGCGCGCGTGTCGCTCATCGTCGCTCCATCCACCGAGCCGCAGCACTGGTGCCGACGCGGAATCGCGGCAACCCGCCAGGTGTCGATCGGGGCACCCGTCGCGCGCCCTTCTGTGTCACGATTTCGGGCGCTGGGGGCCACGAAGCCGTCGTGTTCGTCGATCGCGAGCGCATCACCTTGTCCGCGGCGGCGATGCGATTCGTCCTCGCGGTGTTCTCGCTCGTCGGTCTCCCGAGCGCGCTGCCCTCGATGTCGGCGCACCTCTCGGTGTTCGTCGCCTACATGCTCGCGGCCTGCCTCTTCCAGTGGATGATCTGGAAGAAGATCGGCGGGCTCGCCCGCGCGATGATCTCGGGCCTCGTCGACGTCGCGATGATCACCTTCATCGTGCACCGCGTGGGCAGCGGCTCGACCATGATGGTCGCGCTCTACTTCTTCGCGGGCATGATGAACACGCTCGTCGTGGGGCGGCGCGAGGGGCTCGTGCTCGCGGCGATCGGCGCGCTCGCGTACGACGCCCTGCTCGTCGCGGAGAGCGCGGGCTGGCTGCCCTACGCGCCCGACGGTCCCTCGTGGATCGCATCGGCGCCCGATCCGATCGAGGCCGTCGGCTCGGGCCTGATGATGACGGTCATGTCGCTCTCGCTCACCGCGCTGGTCGGCGCGCTCGTGCACCAGAACGCGCGGCGCGAGCAGGAGCTGATCGCGGCGAACAAGAAGCTCCAGGAGCTCAGCCTGCGCGACCCGCTCACGCAGCTCTACAACCGCCGCTACCTGATGGAGCGCATCGAGGCGGAGCTCGCGCGGGTGCGCCGCGGGAAGTCGCTCGCGGTGATCATGGTCGACCTCGATCGCTTCAAGCGCGTGAACGACGACACCGGCCACCAGCGCGGCGACGTGCTGCTCCAGGAGCTGGCGCGTGGCCTCGCGCGCTCGGTGCGCGAGACCGACGTCGTCGGGCGCTACGGCGGCGACGAGTTCGTGGTGATCCTGCCCGACACCGACGAGGCGCAGGGCACGAACGTCGCGAACCGCGTGGTCGAGGGGATCCGCGAGGTGGGCACCACCTTCGATCCCGATCGCCCGGTCACCGCGAGCGTCGGCCTGGCGCAGGCGCGCCCGAACGAAGACGCGCGCGCGCTGCTGCAGCGCGCCGATCGCGCGTCGTACGACGCGAAGGGCCGCGGCGGCGACCGTGTCGCCCGCGACTCCCAGGCGCCGGCGACGACCGAGCCCGTGCTCGAGCAGCACGCGCCCTAGTACCGTTGCCCGGATGTTCGTTCCGGGATCGAGGTTCAGCCCGGAGCGAACATCCGGGCGACGGTACTAGGAGAAACCCGGAACGAAGCTCCGGGCGGAGGTACTGAGGGCTCAGGCCATCCGCGCGAGCATCACCCGCACGAGGCCCTCGGGATCCTCGGCGTGCACCCAGTGATCGGTCGCCAGGCGATCGACCGTCACCCGGCCCGGCAGGCGCGCCGCGAGCGCGTCGAGGCGCGCACGATCGGTCTCGTCGAGCACGCCCGAGCGCTCGCCGATCACGACGTGCACCGACGTGCCCTCCGGGGGCGCCTCGACGACGCCCCACAGATCGGTCGCGAAGTACGACGCGAGCAGCGCGCGGATCGACGGGATCGGCGGCCCGAACCGGAAGCCGTCGTCGGAGCGGCGCAGGCTCATCGCGAGCCACGGCGCGATCGCCGGCCGCGGATCCTGCGCCAGCACCGCCTTCACGAACGCGTCGCGCGAGTCGAACGGGTAGGGCAGGGCGTCGAGCATCTCCACGACCCGCACCGTGCTCTCCGAGCCCCTCGCGTCCTCGCGCGCCCCCGGCGTGCTGTCGACGATCATCACGTGCTCGAGCCCCGCGCGCTCGCGCTCGGTCGCGAGCCACTGCAGCGCGACCTTCCCGCCGAAGCTGTGCGCGAGCACCGCGCGCGCCGGTGCCTCGAGCGAGCGCGCGAGCGACGCGACGTCCTCCGCGGCCTGCGCGAGCGTGTCGGGCCCGGGCGCCTCGAGCGACGCGCCGTGACGCCGCAGATCGACCAGCACCGCGGCCCACTCGGGCCGTGCCGCGACGAAGCGCCGCGCGATCGTGCGCAGGTTCGCGCCGCTGCCGAGGATGCCGTGCAGGAGCAAGATGCTGCGCGTCGGCGTGCGATCCGGCGCGCGCACGATGTCGTGAGCGAGAGCCACGCCGTGCGATAGCACGCGGTCGGGATCCCCTCGCGCGGGGATTTGCTATCTTCGCGCGCTCATGGCGTACACGGTCCTCGCGCGGAAGTATCGACCGCAGACGTTCTCCGACCTCGTCGGGCAGGAGCACGTCACGCGCACGCTCGGGAACGCGATCGCCTCGGGCCGCGTGGCGCACGCGTTCCTGTTCACCGGCGTGCGCGGCGTGGGCAAGACGACCACCGCGCGCATCCTCGCCAAGGCGCTCAACTGCGCGACGCGCGGACCGACCAGCGAGCCCTGCGGGACGTGTGATCCGTGCCGCGAGATCACGACCGGCGTCGACCTCGACGTGCTCGAGATCGACGGCGCCTCGAACAACAGCGTCGAGGACGTGCGCAGGCTGCAGGAGACCATCCCGTTCCGCCCTGCGCGCGACCGCTTCAAGATCGTGATCGTCGACGAGGTCCACATGCTCTCGACGGGCGCGTTCAACGCGTTCCTCAAGACGCTGGAGGAGCCGCCGCCGCACGTGAAGTTCATCTTCGCGACGACGGAGTCGCACAAGGTCCCGATCACGATCCGCTCGCGCTGCCAGCGCTACGACTTCCGTCTGATCCCGCAGAGCGTCGTCGCGGCGCGGGTGCGCGACATCCTCGGCCGCGAGGGCATCCAGGCCGACGACGCGGCGGTCGCGATCGTGGCGCGCGAGGCCGCGGGCTCGATGCGCGACGCGCTCACGCTGCTCGACCAGATCGTCGCGTTCGCGGGCACGACGCTGGTGGGCGAAGAGGTCGCGCGGGTGCTCGGGATCGCGGATCGCGATCTGCTGCATCGCGCGTCGGCGGCGGTGCTCGAGGGCGACGGCGCGGGCGCGCTCGGCGTGGTCGACGCGCTCGCGACGCGCGGCCTCGACATGCTGCACTTCTCGAAGGCGCTCACCGAGCTGATGCGCGATCTCGTGGTGCTCAAGGTCGCGGGCCCGGGCACCGAGCTCGTCGCGCTGGTCGAGGAAGAGCGGCGCAAGGCGCTCGATCTCGTGGAGCGCGTCGAGGAGCTCGAGATGCAGCGCGCGTTCGCGTCGCTCTCGCTGCTCGTCGACGAGATCGCGAAGGCGTCGATGCCGCGCCTGGCGCTCGAGATGGGCCTGGTGCGCCTCGCGACGCGGCCGCCGCTGCGCGCGATCGCGGAGATCGTGGCGCGCCTCGACGCGCTGCAGTCGGGACGCCCGGCGGGCCCGGCGCCGAGCGGGCCGCGTGGTGGTGGCGGCGGGGGCGGCCGTGGTGGTGGCGGCGGCACGCGCACGCCGCGCGCGACCGCGGCGCCCGACGACGCGAGCGCGCTGATCGAGCGCCTGCGTGGCCCGGGCGCGCGCATCGAGACGGCGGAGCGTCGTGCGGTGATGCCCGCGGCCGACGACGCCGAAGAAGAACCTGCCCCTGCCGCGAGCGCGTCGTCGTCGGGCGGGCTTCGAGCGCCCGCGGCACACGAGAGCGCCGAGCCGTCGAGCGCCGGAGCAACCCCCACCGGACCGGTAGCGAGCGCTGTCGCACCGGTAGCGAGCGCTGTCGCACCGGTCGCGAGTGCTGTCGCACCGGTAGCGAGCGCTGTCGCACCGGTAGCGAGCGCTGTCGCACCGGTAGCGAGCGCTGTCGCACCGGTAGCGAGCGCTGTCGCACCGGTAGCGAGCGCTGTCGCACCGGTAGCGAGCGCTGTCGTACCGGTAGCGACTTCGTCCCGCCCCGGAGCGACTTCGTCCGGACCCGCAGCCAGCGTTGTCGCACCGGGAGCGACTTCGTCCGCACCCGTAGCGAGCGAGCTCCGACACGAAGTGACTCGTTCCGGACCTGTTTCGGCGCAGTCCGCGCCGGCGGCACGTCCTGTCCCGCCGGTCGATCCCGCGCTCGCGTCGGTCGACGCGCTCTTCCAGGCGCTCTCCGCGACCCCGCGTCCCGCACCGGCATCCCGCCCCGCGCCGGCGCCCGCGGTGCCGGCGTTCGTGCCCGCCGCGTTCTCCCCCGCCGTCGCCCCCGCACCCGCACCCGCCGTCGCCCCCGCCCCCGCACCCGCACCCGCCGTCGCACCCGCACCCGCACCCGCACCCGCCCCCTCCCGCGCCGCTCCGCCCGACGCCGACGCCACCACCCGCTGGGAGACCGTCGTCGCCGTCCTCATGGAGACCCGCCCCGCGCTCGGCTCGGTCCTCCTGCACGCCTCGCCCTCGCGCGTGGGCCGCGACGAGATCGTGATCGCGTTCCCCTCGGGCTCGTTCTACCGCCGTCAGGCCGATGCCCCCGACGCGCGCGCCGCGATCGCCGAGATCGCCGAGCGCGTCCTCGGGGCGCGCCCCTCGGTCCGCGTCATCGAGCGCGACGCCGGCGATCCCGGCGGCCAGACCATCGCCGAGCTCGAGGCCGAGCGTCAGCGCGCCCGCTGGGAGGCCACGAAGAAGAAGGCGCTCAACCACCCGATGGTGGTCGAGGCGCTCTCGGTGTTCGAGACGCGCCCCGACGCCGCCGAGGTACGACTCGAGGGCGATTGAGCGACTGCCCAAAAATCGGCTCGCCGGCGGAGGGCCCTCCCGTCCGCGTGCGCCGCACGCTCCCGTGCGGGCCCTCCGCCAGGCGAGCACTCCAGCTGGACCGAGCGCGTTGTGTCGCCGGGGCCTCTGAGTAACAATCGCCCCCCTTCCAACCCGGAGCGAAGCAGATCCGATGAGCACGCATTTCCGCGGCGGCATGAGCGAGCTGATGCGCCAGGCCAGCCGCCTTCAGCGCAAGATCGAGCAGCGCAAGAAGGAGCTCCATAGCGAGGTGGTCGAGGCCGGCGCCGGCAACGATCAGGTCAAGGTGAAGGTCAACGGCGCCAAGGAGCTGGTCTCGATCGAGATCGCGCCCGAGCTCCTCAAGGGCGAGGACCTCTCGATGGTCCAGGATCTCGTCGTCGCCGCGGTGAACGCCGGCATGAAGAAGGCGAACGAGGTCGTCGACGCCGAGCTCGAGAAGGTCACCGGCGGTCTCAAGATCCCGGGCTTGTTCTGAGACCCTGGCGGGCGCGCGTGGCTTGCGGCCGTGCGCGTCGCCCGCAGGTGCCCGATCGACGATGGACGATCCGCTCGCCGAGCTCGTGATGCTGCTCGCGCGCCTCCCCGGCATCGGGGAGCGCACCGCGACGCGCCTCGCTCACCACGTGCTCGGCGCGGATCCCCAGTACGCCGCCGCCCTCGGTGCCTCGATCGCGCAGATCCACGAGCGCGTCCGGCACTGCGAGCGCTGCGGCAACTGGGCGCTCGATCCGCTCTGTCGCGTGTGCGCCGATCCGCGGCGCGACCCCGCCGTGCTCTGCGTCGTGGCGCGGGTGCCCGACCTCGCCGCGATCGAGAAGAGCGGCACGTTCCGCGGCCGCTACCACGTGCTGCACGCGCTGCTCGCGCCGCTCGACGGCATCGGCCCCGACGCGATCGACGTCGATCGCCTGATCACACGGGTGCGCGAAGAAGGCGTGCGCGAGGTCGTCGTCGCGACGCCGCTCAGCGTCGAGGGCGAGGCGACCGCGCTCTATCTCGCCCAGTCGCTCAAGCCCTTCGGTGCGCGGGTCTCGCGCATCGCGAGCGGCCTGCCGCACGGCGGCGAGCTCGAGTTCGCCGATCAGATCACGCTGGGCCGCGCCCTCGACGGACGACGAGAGCTGTGACGCCCAGCGAGCGCGATCCCGCCACGCTGCGTCGCTACGCGGACGCCGGGCTCGCGCTCCTCGTCGTGCTGATCGTCGGGATGATGATCGTCCCGCTGCCGACGCCACTCCTCGACGTGCTGCTCGCCGGCAACGTGTCGCTCGCGATCGTGATCCTGCTCGTCGCGATGTACGTGCCCGACGCGCTCGCGTTCACGTCGTTCCCGACGATCCTGCTGGTCACCACGCTCTTCCGGCTCGCGCTCAACGTGAGCTCGACGCGGCTCATCCTGCTGCAGGCCGACGCGGGCGAGGTGATCCGCGCGTTCGGCGACTTCGTGGTGCAGGGCAACTACGTCGTCGGCGCGGTCGTCTTCCTGATCCTCACGCTGATCCAGTTCATGGTGATCGCGCGCGGCAGCGAGCGCGTGGCCGAGGTCGGCGCGCGCTTCGCGCTCGACGCGATGCCAGGCAAGCAGATGGCGATCGACGCCGATCTGCGCAGCGGCGCGCTCGGTCACGACGAAGCGCGTCGCCGCCGTCGCCTGCTCCAGCGCGAGAGCCAGTTCTACGGCGCGATGGACGGCGCCATGAAGTTCGTGAAGGGCGACGCGATCGCGGGCATCGTCATCACCGGCGTGAACATCGTGTTCGGCGTCGTGATCGGCGTCGCGATGCACGACATGGGCGCGGTGGAGAGCCTGCAGCGCTACGGCCTGCTGACGATCGGCGACGGCCTGGTCTCGGAGATCCCGTCGCTGCTCATCTCGACCGCCGCGGGCCTCGTGGTCACCCGGGTCGCGTCGGAGGACGAGCAGAGCTCGCTCGGCGGTGACGTGGGGCGGCAGATCTTCGGCAACCCACGCGCGCTCGCGATCGCGTCGGGGTTCCTCGTCCTGCTCGCGATCGTGCCCGGGCTCCCGCCCGCGCCGTTCCTGGTGCTCGCGGCGGTGTTCGGCGGCGTCGCGTGGCGGCTCTCGCGCCGCGCGCCTCGAGTCGTCGATGCGCGCGGCGCGGAGCGCTCGCCCCGTCTCGTCCCGATCGCGATCGAGCTCGGCCCCGCGCTCGCCGCGCAGCAGCTCGACGTGTTCCTCGAGCATCACGTCCCGGCGCTGCGTGACCGCCTGTTCGCATCGCTCGGCGTCGTGCTGCCCGAGGTGCACGCCCGCGCGAGCGCCACGCTGCCTCCGCGGGGCTACACCATCCACCTGCACGAGATCCCGGTCGCGCGCGGCGAGCTCGAGGGCGACGATCTCGCGGTGCACCTCGAGCTCGCGGTGCGCCGTCGCGCCGCCGATCTCGTGGGCCTCCAGGAGGTGCAGTCGATGCTCGACCAGCTCGAGCGCACGCACCCCGCGCTGGTCCGCCACGTCGTGCCCAAGCCGATCGCGCTGCCGCTCCTCGCCGACGTGCTGCGCCGCCTGGTCTCCGAGGGCGTCTCGATCCGCCCGCTCCGCGAGATCCTCGAGGCCCTCGCGGTCGCGAGCACGAGCGATGCGGCCGTGCTCGCGGACTCGCTTCGCGTCGCGCTGCGCCGACACCTCACGCACGGGCACGCCGCCGAGGGCGTGCTCGAGGTGCTCGTGCTCGACCCCGAGATCGAGGAGACCTTGCGCGATGGCCTGCAGCGCAGCGGCGCGCTCGCGCTGCCGCCCTCGATCGCGCGCGATGTCGTCGCCGTCGTGCGACGTGCGGTCTCGTCGCGCGAGGGTCGCGTCCCACCGCTGCTCACGCAGCCCGACGTGCGCCGTCCGCTGCGCCGCCTGCTCGAGGTCGAGCTCCCCGACGTCGCCGTCCTCGCGTACACGGAGCTCGACCCCGCCGTCACCGTGAAGACCGTCGGGCGGGTCGCGTTGTGAACGCCGGGTCACGTCGAGCGCACCGCGGTTGTCGATCGCGGTCGAGTCGAGCGGGATCCCCATCGAAAACGCGAGGCAACGCAGCTAGCATCGCGTGGCACCAGAGTTGCTCGACCGCGACGCCAGTGCCGCTGGCCCGCCTCCACCGGGGGTTCGACTCGCGATGACCAACCGCATCCTTTGTGCTCTTTCCGTCCTCGGCGTCGCCGCCGTGCTCCTCGCGCCTTCGATGCGCGCCGAGGCTCAGTGCCGGCCCGACGACATTTTCTGCGCGGAGCTCCGCATCGGCCCCGCGCAGCCGCCTCCTCCGCCGCCGCCGGTGATCGTGCAGCCGCCGCCTCCGCCGGTGGTCGTGCAGCCGCCGCCTCCGCCGGTGGTCGTTCAGCCGCCGCAGCCGCCGGTGGTGATCGTGCAGCCGGCCCAGCCGCCCCCGCCTCCGCGCGTGGTCGTGGTGCGCCCGGTGCAGCCGCCGCCCCCGCACGTGGTGCAGGTGCAGGTCGAGCGCCGTCGCGTGGTGCGCTACGAGCTCGTGCCCGAGTTCGACGTCGGCGTGCACATCGCGCTCGCCGGTCTGATGACCGAGAACGTCGGGATGGGCGGCTTCCAGGGCGCGTTCCGTTTGCGCCCGATCCGTCACCTCGCGATCGACATCGGGTCGGGCATCTTCGGCGGCGAGAGCCTCAACTACGGCGCCGACAGCGGCGGTCGCTGGGAGGTTCCCTTCACCGTCGACATGCTCTTCTTCTTCAACCCGCAGCACCGCTTCCAGGTCTACGCGCTCGTCGGTGCGGGCGTGTCGATCGCGGGTCAGGAGACGCGTCTCGGCGAGCGTCAGCTCGAGTACGTGGGCGGTGAGGCCGGTCTCGGCTTCGAGTGGCGCATCGGCCGCCACTTCGCGCTCAACCTCGATGCGCGCGGCTTCCTCCGCCAGCACGTGGGCGACGACGGCTACGAGTTCGTGCGCCGTGGCGAGGACGGCGAGCTCGAGGGCACGAACCTCTCGGGCGGCTTCTACGGCACCGTCGGCATGACCTTCTACTTCGGCGGGTGAAGCCGCGCCGCGGGTCGAGAGCCCCTCGAACGTCGAACGCCCCGATCTCCTCGCGGAGGTCGGGGCGTCGTGCGTTTCACTTCCGGTTCAGCAGCCGGCTGATGAGGCCCTTGGGCTGCGTTCCCGGCGGCGGGGGAGGCGGCTGCGACGAGGGCAGCGGCGGCGGGATCTGAGAGCGCGGGATGCGGCCCTCGCCGTCGTCGCTCGAGCCCACGCTCGACTCGCCCTCGCCGAGCTCGAGGTCGTCGAGCACCAGCACGTCCTCGTCGATCATCAGCTCGAACTCGCCCGAGGGAGGCATGTCCGAGGGCTCGACCGCATTCGAGAGCGAGTCGCCCACGATCGAGTCGAGCTGCGCGTCGAGCACGTCGCCCGGCGGGCGCGGCGGCAGCGAGCTGCGCGGCGCGAGCGGGTCGCCGAAGAGCGCGGTCGCGTCGCCGTCGTCGTCGAGCGGACGGCTGCCGTCGGCGCCGTGCCCTCCCGCCGCGAGCGCCTCCTGGAGATCCGCGCCGAGCAGGTCCGCGAGGTCCTGGTGCGCCGCGGGCTCGGCCTCGGGGCGGGGATCGTCGAAGAGATCCGCGAGCGGGCCCGGAGCGACGCTGGCCGGAGCCGCGTCGTCGAAGAGGTTCGCGAGCGGTCGATCGTCGCGGGTGGCCGGCGGCGGGAGCACGACCTCGCCGGTCGGCTCCTCGCCGATGACCTCGTCGCTCGTGAGCAGCGCGTTCTCGAGGCTGTTGGGGTCGCGGACGTCGGTCGTGTCCTCGAACGCCTCGACCGCAGGTGCGCCCGGCGGCGTGGTGTCGGGGACCGGCGCCTCGGAGGGCGGGCGCGGCGGGCGCACCGACGGGGCACGCGCCGGAGCCGGCGGGATGTCGCGAGCCTGCGCCGCGGCGGCGCGGATCGCGGCCACGCGCGCGGCGATCGCGGGCGACGCGTCGGTGGGCTCTTCCTCGACCGGCGGCTCGATCGGCCGGCGCGCCGCGGGCGGATCCTCCACGTCGAGCTCGAGCACCGGCGGCAGCGCTGCGCCGCGGAGGATCTCGTCGGGCAGCTCCACGAGCCCCGACCCGTCCTCGGGGGGCGGCTCGATCGGCGCGGGGCGCTCCCACGTCGCGGGCTTCGCGACCATCCCCGGCGGCGGCACCGTCTCGACGCGCGGCGCCGCAGGGATGCTCGCAGGGCGCGGGAAGCTCGACGGCGCTCGGGCCGGCGCCGGCGGGCGCGGCGGAGGCTTCGCGGTGAGGGGCCGTGCCGGCGGAGGCGGCGTGGGCGGCCGGGCGCGCGGCGGCTCGGCGACCGGCGCCGTGGCCTCGGCCGGCGCGGGCTCGGATCGCGACCGCTCGGAGAGGCCGTCGAGCACGGCGTCGATGGCGTCCAGCGCGCTCGGCGCGCCGTCGCGCGCGCGCTGGATCACGGCACCGAGCAGCTCGTCGCTCTTGCCGAACGACGCCAGCTCGCGGTCGACGTCGGCGAGCCGCTCCGGGGTACCCATGCGGGCGTCGATGTTGCCTCGGAACTAGGGGCGCCGTAAAGGCCGACGTCGTGCCGGCGGGGGCGGCTCGAGCTCCGGCTCGAGGTAGCGGCGCACCAGCGTCTTGAGCTCCTCGCGCATCGCGCCGCGCAGCGAGGGCGCGCTGCGCGAGGACACGAACATCGTCGACGCGAAGGTCTGCACGATCACGGTCGCGAGCAGGCGCGGGCGGCGCTCCGGGAGGTGCGGCGCGCGCGTCTCGAGGAGCTGCGCGAGGCGCTCGATCATCGCGCGGGTGAGCGCGTCGTCGCGCTCCTGGTAGACCGGGTAGAGCGCGAAGTTCACCACGACCGCGCGGAACGCGGGATCGCTCCCGTGCAGCGCCGCGAACGCGTCGACCGCGCCGTCGATCAGGGTGGGCCACGGCACGTCGTCGGGCACCGTCGCGAAGAGCGCGTCGAACGCCTCGCGCGAGCGCTCGAGCGTGCGCTCCGCGACCGCGTCGAAGAGCGCGGTCTTGTTCGGGAAGAACTGATAGACCGAGCCGATCGACGTCTCGGCGCGCTCCGCGATCCCCTCGACCGTCGTCGCCTCGAAGCCCGCCTCCGCGAAGAGCGTCGCGGCGGCGTCGAGGATCGCGTCGTAGCGACGCCGGCTGCGCGCCTGCACCGGCACGCGCCGCTCTTTCTCGCTGTCGCCGGGTCTCGCCACGGGGAGGTTGCGCGAATGTGAGGCACCTCTCACGTTTCGTCGAACGTGAGGCGAGCCTCACGTTCTGCTCCGACGCCCAGGGGAGGTGCGAGATGGACGCGAGGCCCTACGAGTCGATGCCGACACTGCCCGGGGCGCTGCCGCTGCTCGGGCACTGGCCCGAGATCATCCACGACGTCTTCGGGTTCCTCGAGCGCGCCGCAGAGCGCGCCGACGTGGTGGGCGTGCGCTTCGTCCACCAGCGCGCGGTCATCACCCACGACCCCGCGATGATCCAGCACGTGCTCCAGCAGAGCCCGCGCCTCTACACCAAGAGCCGCAACTACGCGGGCATGAAGAAGGTCGTGGGCGAGGGACTGCTCACGAGCGAGGGCGAGTTCTGGAAGCGGCAGCGCAAGCTCGCGCAGCCCGCGTTCCATCACGCGAAGCTGCGCGGGATCACGCGCACGATGGTCAGCGCGACCGAGGACATGCTCGCGCGCTGGCGCACCTGGGAGGACGGGCAGCCCTTCGACCTCCACGAGGAGATGATGCGCGTCACGCTGCGCATCGCGGGGCTCTCGCTCTTCGGCGCGGATCTCGACGGAGACGCGCGCGAGATCGGCTCGGCGCTCGGCGTGATCCTCCCGTGGGTCAACGGGATCATCCAGGACCCGTTCCGTCCGCCGCTCTGGGTCCCGACCCGCGAGAACCGCGCGCTGCGCGAGGCGCTCGCGACGCTCGATCGGCTCGTGTACCGCATCGTCGAGGAGCGCCGCCGCAACGACCCCGAGCACACGCGCGACGATCTGCTCTCGATGTTGATGGGCGCGGTCGACGAGGGCGGCGGGCGCATGACCGATCGGCAGCTGCGCGACGAGATCCTCACCGCGGTGCTCGCGGGGCACGAGACGACGGCGAACGCGCTCGCGTGGACCGGCATGTTGCTCGCGCGGCATCCCGACGTGGGTGCGCGCGTCGAGCGCGAGGCGAGCGCCGTGCTCGGGGATCGATCGCCGAGCGTCGACGATCTGACGAAGCTCGAGCTCTGCGATCGTGTGGTGAGCGAGTCGTTGCGCCTGTACCCGCCGGCGTGGGAGTTCGAGCGCGAGGCGATCGCCGACGACGTCGCGGCGGGGTGGCGCATCCCGAAGGGCACGGTCGTGATGATCGCGCCGTGGACGCTGCATCGCTCTCCGCGCTTCTGGGACGACCCCGCGCGCTTCGATCCCGATCGCTTCCTGCCCGAGCGCTCGGTCGGACGGCCGCGCTACGTGTACCTGCCCTTCGGCGACGGACCGCGCGTGTGCATCGGCAAGGCGTTCGCGATGATGGAGGCGAAGCTCTTGCTCGCGATGATGGCGCGCGAGGTGCGCTTCGAGCTCGAGCCCGGCGCGCACGTGCGCCCCGAGCCGAGCGTGACGCTCCGTGCGCGGGGCGGCGTGCCGATGCGGTTCCGGCGCGTCGCCTCCGCCGCGCGCTTCCTCGATCAGACCACGAGCGCGTAGACGCGCTGCACCGCGTCCCCGAGCTTGCTCGGGTCGGTGCCGCCCGCCTGCGCGAAGTCGGGACGGCCGCCGCCGCCTCCGCCGACCACCGCGGCGGCGTCCTTCACGATGTCGCCCGCCTTGAAGCGGCTCGTGACGTCCTTGCTGACGCTGCACGCGAGGATCGCCTTGCCGTCCTTGGTCGCCGAGCCGAGCAGCACCACCGCGGGCGCGAGCTTGTCGCGCAGCTGATCCGCGAGCTCGCGCAGCGCCTTCGCATCGCCGAGATCGACGGTCGCGCCGAGCACCTTCACGCCCGCCTGCTCGCGCGCCTGCGCGGTCAGATCGCCGCCGCCCGCGCCGCCGCTCACCAGCTTGTGCTGCAGGCGCTCGATCTCGCGCTGCAGCTCCTTCTGGGTCGCGAGGAGCTTCTCGACCTTCTCCTTCGCCTGCGAGGGCGTGCCCTTGAGCAGCGCCGCGGTCTCGCCGAGATCGCGCTCGAGGCCGCGCGCCCACGTGAGCGCGCCGCGTCCCGTGACCGCCTCGATGCGGCGCACGCCCGCGGCGACGCCGCCCTCGCTGACGATCTTGAAGAGCCCGATGTCGCCGGTGCGCGACGCGTGGGTGCCGCCGCAGAGCTCGATCGAGTCGCTCGTCATGCGCAGCATGCGCACGACCTCGCCGTACTTCTCCTCGAAGATGCCGATGGCGCCCTTCGCCTTCGCCTCGGCCATCGGGAGCACCTCGGTCTCGATCGGCGCGTTGAGCAGCACCTTCTCGTTCACGAGGTCCTCGATGCGCTGCACCTCGTCGAGCGTGAGCGGGCGCGAGCCCGAGTAGTCGAAGCGCAGGCGATCGGGCGACACCAGCGAGCCCTTCTGGAGCGCCGCCGGGCCGAGCACGGTGCGCAGCGCGTAGTGCAGCAGGTGCGTCGCGCTGTGGTTGCGGCGCGTCGCGCTGCGGCGGGTGTGATCGACCTCGAGCTCGACCTTCGCGCCCACCTCGAGCGTGCCCTTGGTGAGCTTGCCCTGGTGCACGAAGAGGCCCTCGACCGGCTTCTGGGTGTCGCGCACCTCGAACGTCGCGTCGCCCGCGCGGATCACGCCGCGGTCGCCGACCTGGCCGCCGCTCTCGCCGTAGAACGGCGTGCTCTTGGTGACGATCTCGCCCTCGTCGCCCTCGCGCAGCACCTGCACCTCGGCACCGCCCGCGACGAGCGCGGTGATCGTCGAGGTGTCGCGCTCGCGCTCGTAGCCGGTGAACTGGGTCGCGCCGACGCGCTGCGCGATCGCGTAGTGCACTGCGGCGACGCCCTCGCCCGAGCGGATCGGGCCGCCACCGCCGCGGCTGCGGTCGCGGGCCTCCTCGCGCTCCGCCTTGTAGCCGTCCTCGTCGACGGTGAAGCCCTGCTCGCGCCCGATCTGCTGCTGCAGATCGAGCGGGAAGCCGAACGTGTCGTGCAGCCTGAACGCCGCCGCGCCGCCGAGCGTCGCCTTGCCGTCGGTCTCTTCGTGCAGGAGCTCGAGCCCGCGCTTGAGCGTCTGGCGGAAGCCGCGCTCCTCGTTCTGCGTGACGTCGGCGATCGCGTCGCGACGCTCGCGGAGCTCGGGATACTGCTCGCCCATCAGGTCGACGACGCGCAGCGCCACCTCGTGGAGGAAGAGCCGCTCGATGCCGAGCATGTGCCCGAAGCGGATCGCGCGGCGCATGATCGAGCGCAGCACGCTCTCGCGGCCCGCCTTGTCGGGGAAGACGCCCTCCGCGATGCAGAACGCGGTCGCCCGCGCGTGATCCGCGATCACACGCATCGCGACGTCGTCGCGCGACATCGTGCCGCCGTAGGGCTTGCCGCTGATCTGCGACGCGAGCTCGACCAGCGGGCGCAGCAGGTCGGTGTCGTAGTTCGACACGACGCCCTGCACCGCCGCGGTGATGCGCTCGAGGCCCATGCCGGTGTCGACGCTCTGCGCGGGGAGCGGCGTGAGCGTGCCGTCCTCGAAGCGCTCGAACTGCATGAACACGTTGTTCCAGATCTCGACCCAGCCCGCGCCGTCTTCGCCCGGCTCCTGGCCGAACTTCGCGAGGTCGGGCTCGCCTGCGCCCATCCAGAAATGGATCTCGGTGCAGGGGCCGCAGGGACCGGTCTCGCCCATCGACCAGAAGTTGTCGGCCTTGCCGAGGCGGATGATCCGCTCCGGCCCGAAGCCCGTGACCTCCGCCCAGATCTGCGCGGCCTCGTCGTCCGCGGGCAGCCCGGGCTCGCCCTCGAACACCGTGACGACGAGCTTCTCCTTCGGCAGCGCGCAGGTGCCGACCACGAACTCCCACGCCCACTTGATCGCGTCGCGCTTGAAATAGTCGCCGAACGAGAAGTTCCCGAGCATCTCGAAGAACGTGTGGTGGCGCGCGGTCACGCCCACGTTGTCGAGGTCGTTGTGCTTGCCCTTGACGCGCATGCACTTCTGCGACGTCGTCGCGCGCTTGTACGGGCGCTGATCCTTGCCGGTGAAGACGTCCTTGAACTGCACCATCCCGGCGTTCGCGAAGTACAGCGTCGGGTCGTTCGGCGGGACCAGCGGCCCGCTCGGAAGGCGGGTGTGGCCGCGCTCCTCGAAGTGACGCAGGAACGCTTCGCGGATCTCTCGAGAGGTCTTCATCGTCGGCTCTTCGGGTCGGGTCGCAAGTTGTGAAGCCGGTGAAACTGCCCGGCAACGTGGGTGGTCTCGAGCTTCGGGCTTCCGCGCTCGTGGAGCTGGATGCGGGCGCGCCGCACTCTAAGTGATCGCACCGGCGCCGGGGGGCGTCGTGGCTCCGTGGTCGGGAGCCGGGGGGCGCGATGCGACCGTCGTTCGATGATTCGGAGAGCGAGCCAGGGGGGCTCCGCTCGGGGGTTCGGCGTTCCGGGGCCGAAGATCCGCGCATCGCGCACGCGCTCGGTCGCGTGGGGCGCATCGTGCGGCGGAAGTGGCGGCTCGACGCGTTGCTCGGGATGGGCGGGATGGCGGCGGTGTACGCGGCGACGCACCGCAACGGGCACCGCGTCGCGCTGAAGCTGCTGCACCCGTGGCTGCTGGCGTGGCCCGACGCGCGCGAGCGCTTCCTGCGCGAGAGCTACGTGGCGAACTCGATCGCGCACCCCGGCGTCGTGCCGGTCGCCGACGACGACGAGGCGGAGGACGGCGCGCCCTTCCTCGTGATGGAGCTGCTGCACGGCGAGAGCCTCGAGGATCGGATCGCGCGGCTCGGGCCGATGTCGTTCTCGGAGGCGCTGCTCGTCGCGAACGATCTGCTCGACGTGCTCGCCGCGGCGCACGCCGCGAGCGTCGTGCACCGCGACGTGAAGCCCGACAACGTGTTCCTCGAGCGCGCCCAGCCGCGCGGGCGACTGCGGCTGCTCGACTTCGGGATCGCGCGGCTGCGCGAGATCGCGGGCGAGGGCGCCGAGACGCGGCAGGGCGTGCTGCTCGGGACGCCGGCGTACATGTCGCCCGAGCAGGCGCTCGGGCAGTGGAACCGCGTCGATGCGCGCACCGATCTGTGGGCGGTGGGCGCGACGCTGTTCGCGATGATCTCGGGGCGCCCGCCGCGACGCGGCGACGACGTGCGCGCGCTGATCGCGGCGTCGCAGGAGCCGCTGCCCGATCTGCGCGACCTGGTGCCCGACGTGCCCGAGCCGCTCGCGAAGCTGGTCGCGAAGGCGACCGCGTACGATCGCGACGCGCGCTTCGCCGACGCGGTGCGCATGCGGGAGGCGGTCGATCGCTGCCGCCGCGAGATCTCGGTGACCGACACCGCGATCTCGCTCGGCCGTCTCGCGCAGACGATCGGGGGCGCGCCGAAGCCGGCCGCGCCGCCCGACACCCAGGAGTTCGAGCGGGCCGATCTCGCGCTCTCGAGCTCGACCCCGTTCGACGACGAGGACCCGACGCACTTCGAGCCGATCGCGGAAGCGCTCGCGGTGCTGCGCGCGCCGGTCGGCGAGGACGATCCCACGGCGTTCCTCACGCGCGGCGCGGTCGTGCAGGCGATGGCCGAGAGCACGCGCGCCGAGGTGGAGCGAGCGTGCGCGGTGAGCGTCGCGCTCCCGCAGGCGGCAGCGCCCCCGCCGCCTTCGACGAGCGCCCCGGTCCCCCCGCCGGTGCGCCCGACGTTCGAGCTCGATGCGCGATGGGTCGTCGCGATCGTGCTCGCGCTGCTCGCGATCGCGGGCGTGATCGGGCTGGTGGTGAGCCGGCTCTCGCGCTGACTGCGCCTGCGAACGCCTCTCGATCCCGGCGGAATCACGTCGATCGGAGAAAGCCCCGTCGTTTCCGGCGGTTACCATCCGGTGCGCGGCGACGGCGTCGACCCGCTGCGTGCGTGCACGGACCGCCTGCACGCCTGCACGAGAGCACCGCGCGCGTGCACGAGGCCACCGTGCGCGTGGACGAGGCCACCGTGCGCGTGGACGAGCCCACCGCGAGCGTGCACGAGCCCACCGTGCGCGTGCACGAGCCCACCGCGGACGTGTACGAGCCCACCACGCGCCTGCACGAGCCCGCCGCGCGTCTGCACGAGCCCGTCGCGCGTCTGCGTGCGCTCATCGCGCGTCTGCACAACGCCACCGCGCGTCCGCCTGAACGCGCTGCGCGTCCTTCGGGGTCTCGACGAACCGTGTTCGTCGCCGTCCACGACCACGTCAACGTCGTGATCGTCGACGTGATCGTGGTCGGCTTTCGCGGTCGTCCCTACCGGAACGCGTAGCCGAGGTACACGCCCCAGCGGAGGTAGTGATCGACGGCGGTCTCGCGGACGCCGCCGATCACGTTGCCCGACGCATCGACCGGCCACGGCTCCCAGAGGTTGTCGTCCATGTACTGCTGATCGGGCGGGAGCTCGGGGCATCCCGCCGGCGTCGCGCAGCCGACCTGACCGCGGTACGTCGTCTGGAACTGGAAGTACTCGAAGCGCACCGCGACGAACGCGCCCTCGGCGAGCCACGTCGCCTCGTGCCGGAGCTCGGCGCCCACGAGCACTCCGTTCGCGGGGCCGGTCTCGATGCCCCACACCTCGCGGGTCTTCGCGCCGATCTGCAGCCCCACGCGGTAGTCGGCGCGCAGCGCGACCACCAGCGCATCGGGGACCAGCGCGGCCTCGAAGCCGCCGCCGAGCGAGAGGTACTGGTGCTCGACCGGCGGGATGATCGCGTCGAGATCGATGAGCTGCAGCGTCGTGGGGTCGAGCGTGAAGCTCGACACGCCCCACAGCACCTCGAGCATCAGCTGGAAGTCGCCGCGTCGCTCGCCGAAGCGATAGCGCCCGCGCACGCCGGCCTGCACGTCGAGCTGATCGGTCCCGATCTCGATGCGCCCGTCGCCCGCGCACTCCGCCGCGCTGCGACGACAGCCGAACGACGAGAGGAACACCGAGTGGCGGAACGAGACGAGCACGCCGAGCCAGGGGAACGCCTGATCGCCGAGCGCGCCCGGGTAGAGCTCCGCCTCGACGCCGAGCTCCGCGTGGCCGATGCCGCTCGACGTGTAGCCGCGCGACTCGTCGTAGAGCGCGGTCGCGGGATCGGCGGCGGGCTGTCCGCGGCGCACCGCGTAGACCGTCGCGTTCGCCGACATCGAGCGCCACAGCGAGCCCGCGGAGAGCGAGAGGCGGAACGAGTCGTAGCGGCCCGGCGCGCCGGGCTCGATCGGCGCGTCTTCCTCCTCGATGGGCTCTTCTTCGGCGTCTTCCTCTTCGTCGATCGGCGGCGGCTCCTCTTCGTCCTCGCCGCGCTCGCGCCGCACGACGGTCGACGGGGGAGGCGCGGTGCCGGGCACGCTCGTGCGCTCGAGGTGGGGGCGCAGCCGGGTCGCGCCGCCGCGCCCCACGCCGTCCATCGCGCTGGTGGTGCGACCGCTCCAGCCCTCGCTCGCGACGTGCTCGCCGTTCGCCGCGTTGCGTACCCGCACCACGAGCCGCCAGGTGCGGCGCGATCGCGACACGGTGCCCGAGACGAACGCGCGCGCGTCGAGCGCGGCCGCGAGGCGCACGTAGTCCTCGCGCGTCTCGGGCTGCGCCATCCCGAGCTCGCGCGTGGTGCGCCACACGAGCGTCTCGTCGATGACGATCCACCCGGCGTCCTCGAGGTTCGCGACCAGCGCGCTGCGGAGGCGGCTCGCGCGTGGGCCTCGGAAGCGCTCGACGACGATGCGCCGCGATTCCTCCGCGGCCTGGGCGGACGCCACCGAGCACGCAGCGAACGCGATCGCCGAGGAGACGAGGCACGCGAGCGCGCGCCGCAGGAAGAGCCGCACCATCGTCTCGCGGGAGCGTACCAGAGCGGGCGCTTCCGAGCGGCGACGGGCGTCAGTCGTTCGCCGTGGTACACGTCGGCCGCCACCTGCGAGGTTGTGGAGCGCCATGCTGAGCGTCCTGCGCGTGCGTCAGCTCGCGATCATCGACGAGCTCGAGGTCGTCTTCGGCCCAGGGCTGAACGTCCTCACCGGCGAGACGGGCGCCGGCAAATCGATCCTCGTCGACGCGCTGCAGCTCGTGCTCGGTGGGCGCGGCCGGCCCGAGATGGTGCGCACCGGCGCGCCGCAGGCGGAGGTCGAGGCGCTCTTCGACGTCGGTGACGATCCGGTCGCGATCGAGCGGCTGCGCGGCGCGGGCATCGAGACCGAGGGCGGCGAGCTGATCGTGCGGCGCGTGGTGTCGGCGCAGGGCCGCACCCGCGCGTACGTGAACGGGACGATGGCGACCCAGGCGCAGCTCGCGGAGCTCGCCGCGGGCATGGCGGACATCTCGTCGCAGCACGAGCACCACACGCTGGTCGATCCCGCGACGCACCTCGGGTACCTCGATGCGTTCGGTCGTCTCGAGGGGCTGCGCGGCGAGGTCGGCGAGGCGTACCGCGCGCTCGAGGCCGCGGATCGCGCGCTGGCCGAGGCGCAGGCGCGGGTGAAGGGGCGGGGGGAGCGCGAGGACGTGCTGCGCTTCCAGATCAAGGAGATCGACGATCTCTCGCCGCGCCCGGGCGAGCTCGTCGCGCTCGCGGAGGAGCGGGAGCGGCTGCGCTACGCGGAGAAGCTCGTCACCTCGGCGGGCGCCGCCGAGGACGCGATCTACGCGCGTGACGGGGCGATCTGCGAGGAGCTCTCGTCGCTCGCGGCGCGGCTCTCGGAGGCGGCGGACATCGACGCGCGGCTCGCGCCCATGCTCGCGGGGATCGAAGCGGCACGCGCGCAGCTCGAGGAGGCGGCGCGCGATCTCGGGCAGTACGCGCGCGACGTGACGATGGATCCCGAGCGCCTCGCCGAGGCGGACGAGCGGCTGCACCGGCTGACGCGGCTTGCGAAGAAGTACGCGGGCAACGCGGGAGAGGGCGCGGAGGACGCGATCCTCGCCCACCGCGATCACCTCGCGACCGAGCTCGCGGAGCTGGACTCGGCGGAGGAGCGCATCGCGGAGCTCGAGGCGGCGCGGGCGAGGGCGCTGGCGAAGGCGGGCGATCTCGCGAAGGCGCTCTCGAAGAAGCGTCACGACGCGGCGAGCAAGCTGGGCGGCGCGATCTCGAGCGAGCTCGCGTCGCTGGGCATGGGCGGCGCGAAGGTGAGCATCCACGTCGCGCGCCTCGATGGCGGGAAGGGCGAGCTCTCGATCGAGGGGTCGCGCCTGTCGGCCGGGGGCATCGATCGCGCGGAGTTCCTGATCTCGCCGAACAAGGGCGAGGAAGCGCGCCCGCTGCGCAAGGTGGCGAGCGGCGGCGAGCTCTCGCGCGCGATGCTGGCGATCAAGCGGGTGCTCGCGGGGCTCGGGCCTGCGGGCCTCTACGTGTTCGACGAGGTGGACACCGGCGTGGGCGGCGCGGTGGCCGAGGTGATCGGGCGGAAGCTGAAGGAGGTCGCGCGGCACCATCAGGTGCTCTGCGTGACGCACCTCGCGCCGATCGCGGTGTACGCGGATCGGCACTTCCTGGTTCGCAAGGACGTGGTCGGTGAGCGCACGCGGAGCGCGATCCTCGCGATGGACGAGGGCGAGCGGCTCGAGGAGGTCGCGCGCATGCTCGGCGGCCTGAACATCACCAAGAAGACACGGGACGCGGCGGCCGAGCTGCTGCGCGGAGCGCGGGCGTAAATCCTCGGGCGGTGAGCAGAACGAGCGCGCGATCGCGCGTATGCTCGACGATCGTGCGGCCTCGCTCAGACGGTTCGGGTGGGTCGGAGGTGCGGGTGGCGTTGATCGGCGCCGCGCTCGCGGTGATCGGCGCGGCGTCGGGGCCCTTCGCGGCCCACGCGACCGAGCCCGACGCGACGGGCACGGAGCGCACGCCCGATCCGCCGGGCGAGGAGAGTGCTCCGCCGCGGAGCGATGCGCGGCTCGAGCCCGGTCCGCGCGACGAGGGCGAGCCGCCCGAGGTCGAGCTGTTCCCCGAGGACACGCTGGGCGCGGCGGCGGGCTGGGAGCTGCGTCCCGAGCCGGCCCCGAGCACGACCGAGGAGCAGTCGGAAGAGGACCTCGACCGCTGGATGGACGGCCAGCTGCGCGACGACGCGGTGGGCGCGGGCGCGACCGACGGCTGGTACCACGCGCTCGGTCAGTCGATGCGCCGCGAGTTCCGCCCGAGCCTCGACGACATGACGCGCGATCGCCAGGCGCGCATGGACACGGTGCAGCGCGTGGCCGACGAGCTGGGACGGCACGCGCAGCGCCCGCAGCGCCCGATGGATCCCGCCGGCGTCGCACCGAGCACGATCTTCGCGCGCACGCGCGAGGACGAAGCGGTGCAGGACAGCTTCGATCAGCGCAGCCCGCTCTATGCGCCGATCACCTGGCACCGCGTCGAGGTGCGGGTGACCCACGCGCCCGACGGGACGATCCTCGCGGTGCACGTGCTGCGCACGTCGGGCATGCCGTCGATGGATCGTGCGGCGATCGAGGCGGTGCGCGCCGGGGCGACGAGCGCGCCGCGGCCGCCGCCGCGCGTGCACGGCGAGCGCCCGAATTTCGTGAGCGAGTGGGCGTTCGAGGTGGGCGACGTCGCGCCGCACTGGAACGTGGTGGGCGGCGTCGACGGGCCGACCGGCGAGGGCATGCAGGGCGCGGCGCTCGGTCGCGGCGTGATGCGCACGAGCGTCTCGCTTCTCCGCGTGACCGACGCGATGCACCCGAGCATCGAAGAGCGACGCGCGGAGCGCCGGCGCGAGCGTCGGGAACGCGCAGAGCGTCCCGAGCGCTGACCGGCGCTCCGCTCGAGAAATCGGCTCGCCCGCCGGTTCCTACCGTCCGCGCGCTTCGCGCGCTCCCGTCCAGGACCGGCGGGACGAGCACTCCGGCAAGGACTCAGGTGCCCTTGTGCACGAGCACGGGGCGCATCGTGCGGACCACGCGCACCAGCTCGCGCTGGGCACGCATCACGCGCTTCACGTCGTTGTACGCAGACGGCGCTTCTTCCACGAGCTGCGCCGCCATCCGCGCGTCGTACGCGACTCCGTCCATCTGCCGCGCGAGCTCGCGCGCCGACACTCGACGTCGCGCCTCGCCGCGGGTGAGCGCACGACCTGCGCCGTGCGCGCTGCTCGAGAGCGCGGGCGCGTGGCCGCGCCCCTCCGCGTGATGGCTCGCGGTGCCCATCGATCCGGGAACGAGCACCGGCGCACCTTCGTGTGCCGGCACCGCGCCCTTGCGATGGACCCAGAGCGACTCGCCGTCGTGCGACTCGCGCGCGACCGCGTCGTGATGGCACTCGATCCACGACGCCGCATCGGGCGTCGCGTGGGTGTGCGTCGCGACGATCTCCGCGACGCGATCCGCGATGATGCGACGGCTCGTTCGTGCATAGGCGAGCGCGACGTCGAGATCGTGCAGGTACGCGCGCCCTTCGTCGCTCTCGGCGTCGAGGCACGCGAAGCCCTCGTCGTCGCGGGCTGCGCGCGCGGCGTGCGCCTCCTGGATGGCGGGCCCCAGCGCGCGCGAGCCCGAGTGCACCATCAGCCAGAGCGCGCCGTCCGCTTCGTCTTCCTGGAGCTCGACGAAGTGGTTGCCGCGCCCGAGCGTGCCGAGCTGCACCGCGCCATCGCGCGCGCGGATGCGCTCGAGCACGCTGCTCGAGAGCGGCGGGCCCTCGAGAGCGCGCGTGGGCCCGCGGTGGGTCGGCACCGCGCGCGAGAGATCGCCGAGCACGCGCGCTGCGATCCGAGGATCACGCACGCGCTCGGCGGACGTACCGAGGGACATCGCGGCCACGCCGCAGCCGAGATCGGAGCCGAGCAGCTCCGGCCTCAGCGTGCGACGCGTCGCGATCGCGGTGCCGACGCACGCATCGCCGGCGAGGTGCACGTCGGGCATCACTGCGACGCGCGCGACGTCGGGCGCGCGTGCGACGCGCTCGAGGAAGCGGCGGACGTCCGCCGCGAGCGGTCCTGCGGACCAGATCGCGATCGGTGCGACGCTCATCGCACCTCGTCTTCGGTCTTCGTGATCGCGTCGGCGTCGATCGTGGCGAGCACCACGAAGCCGAGCTCGGGCGCTCGCTTGCGGTTCACCTCGGTCGCGATCTCGCGCCGCAGGTAGGCGCGTGCTTCGGAGAGCGCCTCGCGCACCGACTCGCAGGCGTCGGCGGGCGCGGAGATCACCGCGAGCAGGTGGGCGTCGTCCGGGTTGGGGACGACCTCCATCAGACGCGCGTCGTCGAGGCGCGCGTCGTCGGCGCTCGCGAGCGCGAGCGAGAGGGCCTCGAAGGCCGCTGCATGCATCTTCTTGGAACGAGGATCGGACTCGGACGGGAACGAAGGACCGGCGCCGCGGGCGCGGCGCGGAGAACGCTTGCTCATGGAGGATCACCGTGGGCACGGATAGGTCACGTGACGCGCGGCCTCGCGGCGGCGTGGACCATCCACGCTCGCGATGCGAGCAACGCGCAGCTCCGCGCGGGCCCCGGGCTCCCACGACGTCCGTCGCGCTCGAGCTCGTTCAGGAGCGAGCGCGCGAGATCGTCGGGCCGGTGAGGCGCGACGCGGAGCGGTGTGACGCAAGAAGCACGGCGAGCCTCCTTTCCGGTGAGAGCGCCGGAAGATGCGCGCGCAGCTGCTCGCACGCAAGCTCGTCGGCGATGGGTGTGTTCGTCCTTCGCTTCTCGTTCGAGCTCGAGCCGCCCTCGTTCGACGAGGTCGAGCGCGCGTTCGGGACCGAGATCGGCCGGGCCCTCACGTCTGTGGAGCCGGGGCCGCGGCTGGGCGCGAGTCGCACGTTGCGCATCCGCGCCGCGGAGGGCTTCGTGCTCGTGGAGCAGCGCGGCGGCGAGTGGGTGGTGCACGCCGGCATGGATCGCAGCGGCCCGCTTCGTCTTGCCTCGGACCTGCTTCGCTCCCTGGGAGGCCACCACCCACCTCGCAGCCCCGGCAGCCCGCACGAGCGCGATTTCGGCGAGGAGTGGTACGGCTGGCTGTTCGAAGGGGGCGATTTCCAGATGCGCGCCGGAGCTCACGCCGTTCGGGTGTGGCACGGGTTCCTCTCGCGGCTCGAAGAGCTCGCTCGGACCGACCTGCTGTCGATGCTCGAGGCCCACGACATGGCGGCATTCGAGCGTGCGCTGAGCGTGATTCCGCCCGAGGCGCTGGCCCAAGACGTGTTCGGGGAAGTCCTCCCGCGCGTCCACGCCGAGCTCCTCGCGTTCCTCGCCCACGCGCGCGAGGCGGGGCTGCACGTCGACGTCCTGCTCGACACCTGATCGGCCCCGTCGTGCGTCTCGCGCGTTCTTGCCCTAGATTCGCCCGCTCTCCGATGTCCCACGAGTTCGAGCGGCGACGCACGTTCGCCATCATCGCCCACCCCGACGCGGGCAAGACCACGCTCACCGAGAAGCTGCTGCTCTACGGAGGCGCGATCCACACCGCGGGCGCGGTGCACGCGCGCAAGGCGCAGCGCGCCGCGACGTCCGACTGGATGGAGCTCGAGCGCAAGCGCGGCATCTCGATCACGAGCTCGGTGCTGCAGTTCGAGTACCTCGGCATCCGCTACAACCTGCTCGACACGCCGGGCCACCAGGACTTCAGCGAGGACACCTACCGCACGCTGACCGCGGCCGACTGCGCGATCATGCTCATCGACGCGGCGAAGGGCGTCGAGGAGCAGACGAAGAAGCTCTTCCACGTCTGCCGCCAGCGCGGCACGCCGATCGTCACGTTCGTGAACAAGCTCGATCGCCCGGCGCGTGATCCCTTCGCGCTGATGAGCGAGATCGAGGAAGTGCTCGGCATGCGCACGGTGCCGCGCACCTGGCCCATCGGCTCGGGCGAGGACTTCAAGGGCGTCTACGACGTCGACAGCAAGGGCGTGCTCACGTTCGATCGCACCGCGAAGAACGCGTCGCGCGTGCCGATGCAGACGAGCGGCATCGACGATCCGAAGATCGATCAGCTCGTCGGCGAGCAGCTCGCGAAGAACTTCCGCGACGAGGTCGAGCTGGTCACCGGCGCGGGGGACTCGTTCGATCAGGAGCGCTTCCTCGAGGGCGAGATCTCGCCCGTGTTCTTCGGCAGCGCGCTCACGAATTTCGGCGTCGAGCCGTTCCTCGAGGCGTTCCAGGACATCTGCCCGCAGCCCGGGCCGCGCGAGACGAACGTCGGCAAGGTCGAGCCCGGCGAGGATCGCTTCGGCGCGTTCGTCTTCAAGGTCCAGGCGAACATGGATCCGAACCATCGCGATCGGATCGCGTTCGTGCGGATCGTGTCGGGCAAGTTCGAGAGCGGCATGTGGGTCAACCACTACCGGCTCGGGAAGCAGATCCGACTCGCGCGCGCCGAGCAGCTCTTCGCGCAGGAGCGCCAGACCGTGCACGAGGCGTGGGCCGGCGACGTCGTGGGCCTGCACGATCCCGGCATCTTCCGCATCGGCGACACGCTCTCGACGGGCTCGCCCGCGCTCGCGATCGACGCGGTGCCGCGCTTCTCGCCGGAGTACTTCGCTCGCGCGACGCTGCTCGATCCGCTCAAGCGCAAGCAGATGCAGAAGGGCATCGACGAGCTCGCGGAGGAGGGCACGCTGCAGCTCTTCTTCCAGCCCGGGCGCGAGAAGGATCCGATCCTCGGCGTCGTCGGTGTGCTGCAGTTCGAGGTGCTCGCGTACCGGCTCCAGCACGAGTACGGCGCGAAGGTGACGCTCGATCGCCTGCCGTACTCGTTCGCGCGCTGGGTCGACGGCGCGAAGGACACGAAGGAGCTCGAGGCGCGCCGCGTCCCGCTCGCGGTCACCGACATCGACGGCAAGCCCGTGGCGCTGCTCCGCGACGAGTGGGAGCTGCTGCGCATGCAGCGCGACAACGAGCAGTGGAAGTTCCTCGAGACCGCGCCGATCGCGCCGGTCTCGGAGACCGAGAGCTGAAGCTCCTCGATCGTGGTGGGTGAGCGCTCCGCGCTTATGTGATCCGAGCGTGGAGCCCACCCAGACGACGCAACCGATCCCCGACCGCATCGCGCACTTCCGCGTTCGCGAGAAGCTGGGCGAAGACGCGTTCGGGGTCATCTACCTCGGCGACGACGAGAACGATCGCGAGCGCGGGCCGGTGCGCATCCGCGTGCTGCCCGAGTCGGTGCACCTCGAGCCCGATCGTCGCGCGCGCTTGATCCGCGATGCCGAGCGCTCGATGGCGATCGATCATCCGGGCCTCGCCGCGCTCTACGACGTCGGCGACGATCCGCGCGGTCTCTATCTCGTCTCGGCGCCGGTGAAGGGGCGCACGCTGCGCGCGTACGTCGAGGATCGGAAGCAGCTCGATCTCGCGGAGACGCTGCGCATCGCGCAGGAGATGACGAGCGCGCTCGGGGCGGTGCACCGCGAGGGCCTGGTGCACGGCGTGCTCTCGGACGAGCGCGTGATCGTCGACGACGCGGGGCGCGTGCACGTGATCGATCTCGGGCTCGCGGAGTTGGTGCGTCCCGTCGTGAGCGCCGAGCCGAGCGCGGTGATGCCCGACGAGAACCGTCGCGTGCTCGACGCGCGCACCGACGTCTACGCGATCGCTGCGATGATCTACGAGGCGCTCACCGGCACGCGCGTGAGCACGAACGAGCTGTCGAGCGATCCGCCCGAGCAGCTGCCGCGGATCGAGGGCGCGACGAAGGAGCGCATCCCCGCCGCGCTGGTGACGCTCCTGCAGCGCGCGACGTCGCGTGATCGCGCCGAGCGCCCCGAGGACGCGGATCGCTTCCAGGCCGCGCTCGCGAGCATCGATCTGCCGACCGAGCCGCTGGGCGAGCAGATCGCGGAGACGCGGAAGGACGTGCTCAAGGGCACGTCGAACGCGTGGGTCGTCGGCGCGTCGATCGCGATCGCGCTGGTCCTCACGTTCGTGCTGGTGCTGGTGATCGGCGGGACGTGAGCGCGATTCACGTGCGAGGCGTCAGCGACGCCGTCCGCCGCGGCGTTTGACCGGCCGGCGCGTGCCGCGGCGCTTCGTTCCGCGCTGCTTCGTGCCGCGGCGCGGCTCGTCGATCTCGTCCTCGTCGCTCGCCGGGCCTGCATCGAGCCCGGCGTCGAGCCCGGCCGTGCTCGGCACCTGGCTCGTGCCCAGCGAGACGCCCGCGTCGGGCGCGCTCGAACGCGGACCGATCCCCGCATCGATCATCGCCGACGCAGCGGTCGCCCCGATCGCGCTGGGCTCCTCGTCGCTGCCCGCGTTGGCGAGCCACACCCAGGCGAACGTCGCGCCGGTCGCGGCCGCGAGCGCGAGCGCGAGGAGCGACGTGAAGCGCGACGGAGATCCCGTCGCCGGCGGCGGCGGACGCGTGCTCGAGTAGGGGCTCTGCGTCGGCATCGCCGCGAGCGTCGGCGCGTCCGCGAGCGCCACGCGCTCCTGCGAGCTCAGCGCGGGATCGCTCGCGACCACCGCGGCCCGTCGCGCGGTCGAGTCGTCGCGCGTCTCGAGCTGGCTCGGTCGCGTCGCGGTGCTCGGTCGCGGCGGCAGCGCGGGGTTCACGCGCGCACCGCTCGCGGTCGAGCGCGGGCGCGGACGACGGAGATTGCCGGTCGGTGTCGACGCGCGCGGATAAGGGCCGGTGCCGCCCGTCGAGCCGGGCCCGACTTCGTTCGGCAGCGGCATCTCGGAGAGGCTGGTGAGGCCCGAGCCCGGATCGTGGAACGCGCCGCCCCACAGGTCGACGAGCGCGTTGCGCATCTCGCGCGCGTTCGGGAACCGCTCCTCGCGGTTCTTCGACATCGCGCGCTCGATCACCTCGACGAGCTCGTCGGGCGCATCGGGCCGGTGCGAGCGCACCGGCGCCGGAGGATCACGCGCGATCATCGCGATCAGATCGCCGACGAGCTCCGACTCGTACGGCATGCGCGCCGTGATCATCTCGTAGAGGATCACGCCCATCGAGTAGATGTCGGTGCGCGCGTCGAGGTCGGTCTGACCGCGCGCCTGCTCGGGCGACATGTAATCGGGCGTGCCCATCAGGGTGCCCTCGATCGTCATGTCGGTGCGGCCCGCGCGACGCGAGAGACCGAAGTCGAGCAGCTTCGGAAAGCGGCCGTCCTCGTCGTCGATCAGGAAGATGTTGTCGGGCTTCAGATCGCGATGGACGATGCCCGCGTCGTGCACCGCGCTGAGCCCGCGCAGCGTGAGCGACGCGAGGCGCGCGGCCTCGTCGAAGTCGAGCGGGCCGATGTTCGCGAGGTAGTCCGCGAGCGACTCGCCGACGAGCCGCTCCATGACCATGTAGGGCACGTCGTCGTCGGTGAACCCGAAGTCGTTGATGTCGACGACGTTGCGGTGCTTCACCGACGCCGCGACGCGCGCCTCGCGCAGGAAGCGCTGCGCGACCTCGCTGTCCTTCGGCGCCGTGCGGTGCAGGAACTTCACCGCGAGCATGCTGCCGAGCGCGACGTGCTCGGCTTCCCACACGCTCGCCATGCCGCCCTCGCCGATCTTGCGGACGAGACGGTAGCGGTCGCCGATGATTGCGCCTTCGACCTGCGGCATCGGGATCAGGGCACCGGGGGAGGAGGAGGAGCGTCGAGGAGACGGACCTGATCGACGAGCAGGCCGTTGCAGAGCTCGACCGGATCTTCGAGCGCCGCGTCCTCGGGCGTGCACGCCGAGTGATCGCTCGGACAGACCACGACGTCCCGGCCGCCGTCCGACGCGGGCACGGTGCGGATGCGCCGGCGCAGGACGCCGCGACGCGCGAGAGGCCACACGAGCAGCCCGCTGTCGGGCCCTTCGGGGAGGAACGCGCCGGTGCCCATCCCCGAGAGCTCGTCGGGCAGCAGCGGCGTCGATGCGACGCGGATGCGGATCGACTCCTCGGAGTCGAGATCGACGACGTAGAGCGCGTCGTCGAGGGTCTCCTCGATGCTGCCCGCGCTCACGAACGCCGCGGCACGTCCCGGCAGGGGCACGAGCCCGCGCGAGGGCAAGGTCGCGAAGAACGACTGCGACGACCACGCGTTCTCGAGCGTCACGACTGGCTCGCGATCGAGGTTCTCGGGGTCGCGCTGGACGAGGATCTCGACGATCCCCGCGCTCTCGGCGCGCGCCGTGACGTCGCCTCCGACACCGCGGCACGCGACGACGAGCCGCACGACGTTGTCGGGATCGTTCGTCGGATCGAGGCTCGGCGCGATCTCCGCGCAGCGCAGCAGATCCTGATCGGTCGCGTCGTAGGTGAACGTGCCTACCACGCGACGGCCCGCGGGATCGACGATCGCGAGCGCGGACGGGGCGACCAGATCGGTGCCCTCGGCGGAGCCCTGCGCCTGGTAGCCGTCGAGGCCGATGTAGAGGCGATCGAAGCGGTGCACCATGCGCTCGGGCTGCGGAGGCGCGCCCGTGACGAGCCCCGCGAGCGAGATCGAGTCGACGACCGCGCCGCCCTCGTCGTTCTCGGGATCGAGCTCGAACACGAGCACGTCCTGCCCGAACGCGGTCTCGCCGTCCACGCCCGCCGCGCGCAGCGCGTAGAGCGTGTCCACGTCGTCTTCGTCCGGGGTGTCGCTCGCGGGCACGACGACCAGATCGAGCACCTGACCGCCGCTCGCCTCGGGACGCGCGACGAGCATCGGCGCGGTGCGCAGCTCTTGGGGCGGGGACGTGTCGAACGGGAAGCGCACGAGCTCGCGACCGTACCGCGTCGTCGCGATCGTCACGCCTCCGCCGGGCAGCTGCGACCACGGCATGCGCCCGTCGAGCCCGATGCCGATCGTCGCGAGCTGATCGTCCCACTCGTACGTGGCGTCGAGCCACACCTCGGTGAGCGTCTCCGCGGCGTCGTCGGGGTCGGCCGTCGGGAATTCGATCGCCGTGCCGGTCTGGTCGAGCAGATAGATCTCGGTGCGCGTCTGGTCGTACGCGAGGACGCCGAAACGCGGCGTGACGCCCTCGGAAACGGGGGCACGATCGCTCGTCTCGCAGATCGTCGGGCAGCCGGTCGCGAGCAGCGCGAGCGCGGTCGCCAGGACCGCGACCCACGTGCGGGTCCAATGCATCGGCCCGAGTGTCGCCTCGGCGGGCGCAGGACGCCAGCACGTCTTGCGTGGGGGGAGGCGGTCGGGTAGGACGCGGCCCTCGGTCGCCTCACGGAGACCGTGTTCGTCATTGACAACCCTTCGCGCGCACGGTCGCGGCGTCTGCTCTCGCATCGAAGGATGGAGGTGCGCGCGCCGCGTGGAGGCGACGAGGCTCCCGAGTGGGGGCACGTCGCGGAAGAGGGAAGCCGGTGAGATGCCGGCGCGGCCCCCGCCACTGTGACCGGGGACGGCGCGGACGCGGTGTGCGATGCGCACCGAGTCACCACTGCGCGTGCTCGTCGTGTGAGCGGCGGGGCGCGGCGGGAAGGTGGTCCGCGACGGACGATCCGGGAGCCAGGAGACCTGCCGTGTGCGCGGCGCGTGCGCTCGATCGGGGAGGATCGGGCTGCTGCTCGTTCGATCGCGATCGTGATCGGCGCGCGCGTGTGCGAACGGAGACCGCGGGGACGGGCTCCGGACGGAGCGCGTGATGGATCGAGCGAGGCTGGGTGGTGGGTGTTGGTTGTTCGCGGCCCTCGTGATCGCGACGGGATGCGGTGACGACGACGGCGGGACGCCATCGTCGGACGCGGGCACGGACGCGCGTGTCGGACAGGTCGACGCGCAGATCGAGGTCGACGCGTACGTCGCGCCGGACGCGTACGTCGAGCCCGATGCGTACGTCGCGCCGCCCTGCGATCCCGGGTGCGGCGAGGGCGAGGCGTGCCTCCGCGGCGTGTGCGTCGCGACGTGCGGCGGCGACGTCGCGGCGATGGACGCGGCGCTGGCGGAGGGCCTCGTGCCGGTTGCGAACGTGTGCCGCGCGGTGAGCGGACCGATCGAGGTGGTGGTGCCGACGGGCGGTGCGATGCCGCGCGTCTACGAGGTCACCGCGGCGACGGTCGACACGACGACGACGTTCACGCTCTCGCGCTGGACGCTCGATCCGAGCGTGAGCGCGCCGACGCCCGAGACCGTCGCGACGACGACGCACGCCGGCCACGCGGCGAGCGCGATCTACGCGGGCGGCTACCTCGCGCTGAGCCCCGACGAAGCGCGCGCGATCTTCGGGTACACGACCAGCGACGAGGGCTTCGTCGGTGGCGTGTTCGACGTCGCGGTGGGCGGCGGCAGCGCGAGCGAGACGCGCGCCGACGGGAACTTCGACGGCGTCTGGCTCGACGACGCGCACTACGTGGTCAACGGGCTCGGCATGGCGGGCGCCGCGACCTCGGGGCAGGGCCTCTACGTGCGCGACGTGGAGACGCCGAGCGCGTGGCGCGCGCTGGACGAGATGGGCGCGTACAGCGGCGGCGTGACGCTCGTCGGCGACGTCGTGATCGCGGGCGCGGCGATGGCGTTCGGGAGCAACTGGCCGGACGAGCGCGGCGGTGGTCGCATCTTCGTGCTGCCGCGCGAGGTGCTCGAGGACGCGGAGACCGTGTCGTCGGCGTGGGACGCTTCGCTCGCGCAGCTCGAAGCGCCCTCGGCGTTCACGCGCGTGTTCGGCACGAAGCTCGCGGCGACGACGTACATGGACGCGCCGCCCTACGACATCGCCTCGATCGAAGTGCGCGCGCTCGCCGAGACCGGCGAAACCTGGACGTTGAGCGCGCCCGTCCCGCTGACGACGGGGAGCACGTTCCGGCGTGTGGTCCCGGCGGGCACGGATCGCGCGCTGCTCGTGCACGCGGGCGGCCTTCTGATCGTCGAGGAGTGATCACGGGATCGGCCCTCGGCCCCGCGTACGGGGCCGAGGGAGATCTTCTCGTCGTGCGTCGTTGACTAAGATGCGGATTGCATCCAAGGTTCGATGCATGATGCAGCGAAGGTCGCGATGACGAAGCGGGCTCGTCCCGATCAGGACGACGACGGCGAGGTCCCGGAGGGCTACGACGTCTCGCGCTTCGAGCGACCCTCGGTCGCGGTCGACGTCGCGCTGCTCACCGTCGACGAGGGCGCGCTCCGCACGTTGCTGCTGCGTCGAGATGCTGCGCCGTACCGCGGGCGATGGGCGCTGCCGGGTGGGTTCGTCGGGATCGACGAGGCGCTCGACGACGCGGCGGCGCGGGTGCTCGAGCAGAAGACCGGGATCCGTCGGGTCTTCCTCGAGCAGCTCTACACGTTCGGCGCGCCCAAGCGCGATCCGCGCACCCGGGTGATCACCGTCGCGCACTACGCGCTGGTCGATCCCGCGCGCCTCGCCGATGCGCGCGAGGAGACGCGCGTCGCGACGCTCGAGGTGCCGTGGGAGGGCGAGACCGGAGGGCCCGTCGATGCGATGGGCGTGGATGGTCGCACGCTCCCGCTCGCGTTCGATCACGCCGACATCCTCGGCATGGCCGTGAAGCGCGTGCGCGGGAAGCTCGACTACACGCCGATCGGGTTCCAGCTGCTGCCCGAGCGCTTCACGCTCGCGGGGCTGCAGCGCGTGCACGAGACCGTGCTCGGTCGCCCGCTCAACAAGGACTCGTTCCGCCGCCGGATGCTCGCCTCGGGACAGCTCGAGGCCACCGGCGATCTGCAGACCGGCGTCGATCACCGGCCTGCCGAGCTCTATCGGTTCGCGCGTCGCTCGGCGGTCTGAGCGCGCGCTCGAAGGAGGTGCTCCGTGGCCGACATCCGCAGCTTCCTGTTCGTCCGTCACCTGCGCGCCGAGAGCAGCTCGCACGTGCTGCTCTACAAGCGCGGCTCGCTGGTGAAGAGCGGTCGTGGCCTCACGTTCTGGTTCTTCCCGATGACCGCGTCGATCGCCGAGGTGCCGGTCGACGATCGCGAGCTCCCGCTCGCGGTGCGCGCGCGCTCGTCGGACTTCCAGGACGTCACGGTGCAGGGCGTGCTCACGTACCGCGTGATCGATCCCGCCGCGCTCGCCGAGCACGTCGACTTCTCGATCGACACGCTGCGCGGCGTGCACCTCAAGCAGCCGCTCGAGAAGATCGCGCTGCACCTGGCGCAGCTCGCGCAGCAGCACGCGTCGGAGTGGATCGGTCGCACTCCGCTCCGCGAGGTGCTGCGCGACGGGCCGGCCACGGTGCGCGAGCGCGTGCACGCCGCGCTCGCTGCCGACGAAGGCGTCGCGCAGATGGGTCTCGGCGTCGCGAGCGTGCGCATCTCGTCGATCGCGCCGACGCCCGATCTCGAGCGCGCGCTCGAGGCCCCGATGCGCGAGCGGATCCAGCAGGAGGCCGACGAGGCCGCGTTCGCGCGCCGCGCGCTCGCGGTCGAGAAGGAGCGCGCGATCCAGGAGAACGAGCTGCAGAACCAGATCGAGCTCGCGCGTCGCGAGGAGCAGCTCATCTCGCAGCGCGGCGCGAACGGCAAGCGGCAGGCGACCGAAGAAGCGGAAGCGAAGCGCATCGCGACCGACGGCGAGGCGAGCCGGCTCCGCACCAGCTCGGACGCGCAGGCCGCGTCGATCCGCGCGATCGACGGCGCGAAGGTCGAGATGGAGCGCGAGCGCATGGCGATCCAGAAGGAGGTCCCGCCCGCGGTGCTCGCCGCGCTCGCAGCGCGCGAGCTCGCGACGAAGCTGCAGCGCATCGATCACCTGCACCTCGGCGCCGACGCGCTCGGCCCGATGCTCACCGAGCTCGCGAGCGCGGGCACGCGCGCGCTCGAGGCCAAGAACCAGGCGCGCTGACATGAGCAGCATCCCGCGGGTGGTCGTCGTCACGCGGCCGACCGACTTCGAGGAGCTGATGGCGCGTCACGGCACGCGCGAGCAGGCGCGCTTCTTCCTCGAGCAGCGCGATCAGAAGATCGACGAGGTGGAGGCGCGCCATCGCGCGCTCGAGCAGGTGCTCACGCGCGTGTCGCAGCAGATCCCGGTGCGCTGGCGTCGCACCCGCGTGCCGCGCGCCGAGCTCTCGCGCTTCGTGTGGGAGCCCGAGGATCTCGTGGTCGCGGTGGGGCAGGACGGGCTCGTGCCGAACGTCGCGAAGTACCTCGACGGGCAGCGCGTGATCGGCGTGAACCCCGAGCCCGCGCGGGTCGCGGGCGTGCTGGTGCGGCACGCGGTGGACGCGCTCGAGCTCGTGCTGCGACGCGCTGTCGAGCAGCGCGCGATCATCGAGCCGCGCACGATGGTCGAGGCGCGCCTCGACGATGGTCAGAGGCTGCTCGCGCTGAACGAGATCTTCGTCGGGCACCGCACGCACCAGTCGGCGCGCTATCGCATCGCGCGCGAGCGCGCGCAGGAGCGACACTCGAGCTCGGGCCTCATCGTCGCCACCGGCACCGGCTCGACCGGATGGGCGCGATCGATCGCGCGCGAACGTGCGACGAAGCTCGCGCTGCCCGCGCCGACCGACACGCGCGTCGCGTTCTTCGTGCGCGAAGCGTGGCCGAGCCCCGGGACCGGCACGTCGATCACCGAAGGGCTGATCGAGGGCGCGTCGCGCCTCGAGATCACGAGCGAGATGAACGAAGGCGGCGTGCTCTTCGGTGATGGCATCGAGGACGATCGCGTGGCGTTCGGCTGGGGCCTGCGCGCGCGGCTCGGCGTCGCGCGCGAGCGCCTGCAGCTCGTCGTCGGCACGCGCTGATCGTCCATCACCGCACGCAGCGGAAGCCGATCGCGGGGTACGCGCCGTCGGTCGCGATCGAGCCGCGCGCGGCGCTCATCAGCGTGCTGATGAACACCGCGGGATATCCCGCGCCGCGCACCGTGACCTCGAGCCCCTCGCCGGTGCGACGGCAGAGCGGATCGAGCGGCATCGTGCCGCGCCAGCAGTTGCCCTCGCCGACGCCGTAGAAGTCGTAGTGATCGGCGGTCAGCTCGCCGACGTTCCCGATCTGATCGAACACCCCCGCGACGCCCGCGAACGATCCGACCTCGCGCGTCCACGCGCCGTCGCGCCCCGCGCACACGAACGCCTGGGCGCGATCACACCCGCCGCCTTCGGTGCCGCTGGGGGCCTCGTCGCCCCACGGGAAGTCGCGCCTCGGCGCGAGCCCTCCGAGCGTGTGTCCGCGCGCCGCGAACTCCCACTCTGCTTCGGTGGGAAGTCGCCCGCCGTCCCACGCGCAGAACGCGAGCGCGGTCGACCACGTCACGCAGTCCATCGGATGCGCTTCGAGCGCGCCCGGGGTGTCCGACCAGTTGCACTCCGGCTCGAGCTCGCGATCGATCGGGTCCACCACGGGACCGTCGAGCGCGATCGTGCGTCCGCCGGGGTACGCGACCGGCGCGCTCGGCGCCGGATGTCCGGCGTCCCAGAACGCGCGGAAGCGCGCGACGCTCACCTCGTACGCGTCGATCACGAAGGGGCTCACGCGCACGCCGGGCTGCTCGGGGAACGCACCGGTCCCGCCCGACGTGGCGGCCTCTTCGTCGCCCATCGAGAACGTGCCGCCGGGCATCGCCACGAGATCGCACCCCGGGCCGCGCCCGATCGCGTCGCAGCTGCGCGGCCAGGGCACGCACTCGCCCTCGTCGCAGAGCGCGTCCGCGCCGCACGTCGCGCGCGCGCCGCAGCGACATCCCTCGCGCGTGCAGGTCTCGTCGGGCGCGCAGGACGGCGTGCACGACGGACCCGCGTCGACGCCGGCGTCGGCCGCGTCGGGGAAGGGCGGCAGATCGCGCAGCTCGTCGCCCGGCGCGACCGGATCGAGATCCGCGACGGAGATCGCGAGCGCCTCGCAGAGGCCGGCGCGGCACGTCTGCCCATCGGCGCACGTGCGACCGATGCATCCCGCTTCGAGGCGCAGCACGACGCGCCGGGTCTCTCCGCGGACGAACGGGACGATCGCGCGCGTGCTCACGGTGATCGCGTCGTCGTCATCGAGCGCGGTCGCGGCAATCGTGACCGTCTGGTCAGCATGTCCGTCGCGTGCGCGCACGCCGAACGAGAAGGGCAAGCCCTGCGCTCCTGCGCCGGAGACGCTCACCTCGTGTCGCTCGTCGTCGATCTCCAAGCGAACGCGGGCGATCTGCGCAGGCGCGAGGTCCGACTCGACGACGACCACGAGCTGCGTGAGCGGCGCGTGGCAGGCACTCGACAGGATCGCGATCAGCGACGCGGCCAGCACGGATCGAGACGAAGAGCGGCGCACGGATCGCATGCGAGCGAGAGACCTCTATACTCGCGCGCGCGGCCGCTGGCCAAGGTGGGAAGCGGTCCCGCGCGAGCGCGCGAGGGAGACGTTCGATGTTCGCGAGCCGAGGGGGAGTCATGGTCGCCGGCGCCGGGGGGCGTGCGAGCGCGACGGTGGTGGTGCTCGTCGCGCTCGCGGGCGCGTGCAGCACCGGCCCCGCCGCGACGGCGGACGGCGATGGTCTCGACCCGATCGAGGCGCACCTCGCGCCCGCGTTCGTCGCGCCGGAGCCACGGTTCGCGGCCCGCGCGCTCGGCACGTCGTGGCGCTTCGTGCGCGAGGACGCGGACGCGACGTGGTCGGGCGATCGCCTCGCGGTGCGGTGGGGCGAGGCCGTGGTGTCGGTCGGTGTGATCGAGATCGCGCGCGGCGACGCGCGCGTGGCGCTCGACGAGGTCGCGACGGTCGAGGTCGAGGGCGCGCGCGTCCACGCGCGTCGCGGCGCGGTCGACGAGCTCTTCGTGCACGGCGCGCCGGGGATCGAGCACGCGATCGCGGTGCACGAGGTGCCGGCGGGCGCGGGCGCGCTCGAGGTGGTCGTGGCGCTCGAGGGCGCGACGTCGCTCGACGTGCACGAGCGCGGCGCGCGGGTGCGCGACGATGCGGGACGCGAGTCGCTCGCGTACGAAGGACTGCGCGCGTGGGATGCGCGCGGCGTCGAGCTCGTCGCGCGCATGGAGCGCGACGCGCGCGGTGTGCGCCTGCTGATCGACGATGCGGGCGCTGCGCTGCCGATCGTGATCGATCCGGTGATCGCCGCGCCGCGCGGGGTGCTCACCGCGAGCGACGCGATGCCCGAGGACGAGCTCGGGCGCAGCGTCGCGCTCGACGGCGACGTGATGGTCGTCGGCGCGCCGTACCGCATGGATCGCGGCGCCGCGTACGTGTTCGAGCGCGACGGCGCCGGCGCGTGGGTGCAGCGAACGATCCTCACGCCGCCTGCGCTCTTCGCGGACGACGACGCGGGCCGCGCGGTCGCGATCTCGGGCGACACGATCGTGATCGCGTCGCCCAACGACGATCACCCGATGTACGGCGAGGCGGGCGCGGTCGACGTGTTCCGCCGCGCCGCGTCGGGCGCGTGGATGCACGAGCAGCGCATCGAGAACCCGGCGCCCACGACCTACGGCGAGCGGTTCGGGTCCTCGGTGGCGATCGCGGGCGACCTGCTCGTCGTCGGTGCGAACAACGATCGCAACTTCTTCGTCGGCGGCGGCGGCGCGTACACCTACGTGCGCACCGGCACGACGTGGACCGCGGAGGCGACGCTCCAGTGGGACACGGTGTCGAGCAACGACTCGTTCGGGACCTCGGTCGCGACCGACGGAACGCGCATCGTCGTCGGCGCGCCGTACGACGACGGCTTCACGCGCGACGACGAGGGCTACCTGCGCGAGAACGTCGGCGCGGCGTTCGTGTTCGTGCGCAGCGGCGCGACGACGTGGGTGCAGGAAGCGCGGCTCGCGAGTGAGCCCGAGCGCACGTGGGAGCACGTGGGTCAGTCGGTGGCGATCGACGGCGATCGCGTGATCGCCGGCGCGACCGGTGCCGACGACGACGAGGGCCTGATCTCGAATCGCGGCGTGGCCTACGTGTTCGTGCTGCGCGGTGGCGCGTGGGAGGACGAGGCGCGCTTGCTGCCCGTGCCCGCCACCGACTGGACGACCTATGCAGAGTTCGGCGCGTCGGTCGCGCTCGAGGGCACGATCGCGGTGGTCGGTGCGCCCGGGCTCACGCGTCCCTCGCTCGGGCGCTCGCCGGGCTTCGCGTACGTGTACGCGCGTGCCGGCACGAGCTGGTCGGCGATCTCGGATGTGACGGGCACCGTTCGCACCGAGAGCTTCGGCCAGTCGGTCGCGCTCGACGGGAGCACGATCGCGGTCGGTGCGCCCGAAGAGGACGCGAGCGCGACCGCGGTCGATCAGGGTGCGGTCTACGTCTACGAGGTCTCCGAGCCGCGCGCCGACGGCGAGGCGTGCACCGCGGGATCGCAGTGCGCGAGCACGTTCTGCGTCGACGGGGTGTGCTGCAACAACCTCTGCGGCGGCGGGCCGAGCGACTGTCAGGCGTGCAGCGTCGCGGCGGGCGCAGCGGTCGACGGAGCGTGCGGTGCCGTCGCGAGCGGCCGTACGTGCCGCGCTGCGGTCGCCGGATGCGACGCGCCCGAGACGTGCGACGGGAGCTCGAGCGCGTGCCCGAGTGACGCGCGCGCGGAAGCAGGGACGGTGTGCCGCGCCGCGGTCGATCCCTGCGACGTCGCCGAGACGTGCAGTGGCTCGTCGACGACGTGCCCCCTCGACGTGCACCTCGACGAGGGCGCGACGTGCGACGACGGCGCGAGCTGCAACGGCGCCGATGCATGCACGTCGGGCGTGTGCGCGCCGGTGGTGCCGAGCGACGACTGCGACGACGACGATGCGTGCACCGCGGATGCGTGCGCCGACAGCGGTGGTTGCACGCACACGCCGATCGAGGGCTGCTGCGCGAGCACGACGGACTGCGACGACGGCGATGCGTGCACCGCCGACGCGTGCACCGCGTCGCGGTGCGAGCACGTCGTGATCGCCGGATGCTCGGCCGATGCGGGCACCGTCGACGCGGGCGGCGCGGATGACGCGGGCGTGCCGGAAGGCGACGCGGGATCGGACGATGCCGGCACGGCCAGCACGGGCGAGACCGAGACCGAAGGCGGATGCGCGTGCGCGGCACCGGGCCGCGGGAAGGGCGCGCCGCCGCTCGCGTCGGCGCTCGTCTTCATCGCGCTGGCGACGTGGATCGCGCGGCGGACGCGATGCCGATCCTGACCGAGCGCGAGCGCGTCGGGACGCGCCTCGCCGGCAAGTACGATCTCACCGCGATCCTCGGTCGTGGCGGGATGGGGACCGTCTACGCCGGCGTGCACGCGTGGACCGGGCGCAAGGTCGCGGTGAAGCTGCTCAAGCCGGCGCTCGCCGAGGATCCGAACGTCGTGCGCCGCTTCCTGCGCGAGGCGCGCGCCGCGGCGGCGCTTCGTCATCCGCACGTCGTCGACGTGCTCGACATGGGCCAGGAGGACGACGGCGCGGTGTACCTGGTGCTCGAGCTGCTCGACGGCGAGTCGCTCGGGGGGCTGCTGCGGCGTCGCAAGCGGATGACGCCCGAGGAGCTCCTGCCGATCGTGCTCCCGGTCGCCGACGCGCTCGTCGACGTGCACGCGAAGGGCCTCGTGCACCGCGATCTGAAGCCCGACAACGTGTTCGTCGCGCGCGGTCGCGGAGATCGACAGGTCCCGAAGCTGCTCGACTTCGGCATCGCGAAGATCCTCGAGGACACGAGCGGCACCCCGGGCACGCGCACCGGCGCGATCGTCGGCACGCCGCACTACATGTCCCCGGAGCAGGCGTCGGGCTCGGGCGAGATCGGCCCGGCGAGCGACGTGTGGTCGTTCGGCGTGCTGCTCTTCGAGTGCCTCAGCGGGAAGCTGCCCTACGAGGCCGAGACCGCGACCGGCGTGCTCGTGAAGATCATGACCAGCACGCCGCCGACGCTCGCGCGTGTCGCGCCCGACGTGCCGCGCCCGCTCGTGCGCGTGATCGAGCACGCGATGCAGAGCGACGCCGCGGCGCGGTTCCTCGACGCGCGCGTGATGCGCGACGCGCTGCGCGATGCCGCGGGCGCGCTGGGGATCGCGATCCCCGACGAGGTGCCGGAGGAGTCGAGCGAGCCCGCGCCGCCGCGCACCGGCGACCTCGCTCCGATCGAGCTGCACGTGGCCTCGTCGGAGCGCTCGGCCGAGCGATCCGCGATCGAGAGCGCGCCGACGATCGAGTCGCAGCCCGCGGGACGGCGCGCCGAGCAGTCGGTCGTGCCCGCGCCGAGCGTGCAGCTCCCGCCGCGGCGCCGCACGTGGATCAACGCCGCGATCGGCATCGCCGTGGTGGTGCTCGCGGGCGTGGCGTACGCGCTCGGAGCGTCCTCGTCGGCCCGCACCGCGAGCTCGGAGACGAGCGCGCCGAGCGTGCCGAGCGCGGCGATCGCGCCCACCCCGGCCGACGACGCGGCGACCGACGCGCTCGATGCTGCGGTCGTCACGACGCCCACGATCACGGCGCCGGTCGCGACCCCGACGATCGCGACGACGCCGCACCCCGAGCCCGCCACGCGCCGCCCGCGAGGACGCCCGAGCACCGCGAGCGAGCCCACGCCGGTCGCGCCCAGCGCGCCGCAGCAGGACGAAGGGGCGCGGCCGTCGGTGAGGACCGAGTGGTGACGCGCGCCTTCGCGATCACGCTCGTGCTCGCGCTCGCCGTCGCGTCGTCGGCGCACGCGCAGGATGCGCCGGCGACCGACACCGCGCCCTCGACCGACGAGCTGCGCACGCTGGAGGCGCGCACGCTCTTCGAGCAGGGCGTCCGCGCGAGCCGCGACGAGCGATGGGCCGAGGCGCTCGACGCGTTCCGCCGCTCGCGCGCGCTCGTCGCGCGTCCGAGCACGCTCTTCAACATCGCGATCGCGCTCGATCGCCTCGGACGGCTGCGCGCTGCGATCGCAGCGATCGACGAGTACCTCGCGACGAGCGATCCCGTCGCGGACGAGGTCGATCGGCGCGAGGCGATGCGCCTGCGTGTCGATGCCGAGGCGCGGCTCGCGCGCATCACGGTGCGGGTCGACCCCGACGACGCGACCGTCGCGCTCGACGGCGCTCCGCTCGAAGGTGGCGCGGAGCGCACGACCATCGCCGATCCCGGCGACCACGTCGTCGTGGTGAGCGCGCCCGGATACGTCGATCAGCGCCACGAGATCGCGCTGCGCCCGGGCGCCGACGTGGAGCGCGTGATCGAGCTCGCGCCGGTCGAGCCCGCGGCACCGACCACGTCGCTCGCGACGACGATGCCGGTCGAGGCCCCGGCGCGCGACGAGGACACCAGCTTGATCGAGGATCCGATCTTCTGGGCGATCCTCGGCGGCGGCGCGGCGCTGGTCGCGGGCGTCGCGATCGGAGTCGGCGTGCACGTCGCGAGCGCGCCCACGCCCTACGGCGGCTCGCTCGGCGTCACGTTCGAAGTGCCCTGACTCGAAATCTCGGCTCGCCCGCCGGTCCCTACCGTCCGCGCGCTTCGCGCGCTCCCGTCCGGGACCTGCGGGACGAGCACTCTGGCAAGGATCAGTGCTCCTGGACGCCGCCGAGGTCGAGCTTGAAGCCGGCCTTCGCGAGCAGGTCCTTGATCACCTGCTTGTCGTTGCTCTTCATGTACGCCTCGAGCGGCTCGACCTTGTCGGCCTTCACGAGCTCGATCAGGTGATCGTTCATCGTCTGCATGCCGAGGTTGCGCCCGGTCTGCATGACGCTCTTCAGCTGGAACGTCTTGCCCTCGCGGATGAGGTTCGACACCGCGGGGTTCGCGATCATCACCTCGTACGCCGCGACGCGCCCGCCGCCCTTCTTCTTGCAGAGCATCTGCGCGATCACGCCGCGCAGCGACTCGCTCAGCATCGTGCGGATCTGCGCCTGACGATCGGCGGGGAACTGGTCGATGATCCGGTCGACCGTGCTCGGCGCGCTCGTCGTGTGCAGCGTGCCGAACACGAGGTGGCCGGTCTCCGCGGTCTCGATCGCGATCGAGATCGTCTCGAGGTCGCGCAGCTCGCCGACCAGCACGATGTCGGGGTCCTCGCGCAGCGCCGCGCGCAGCGCGTTCTTGAAGCCCGCGGTGTGCACCCCGACCTCGCGCTGGTTCACGAGGCACATCTTGTTCGGGTGCACGAACTCGATCGGATCCTCGATCGTGATGATGTGATCGCTGCGCGTGCTGTTGATGACGTCGATCAGCGTCGCGAGCGTCGTCGACTTGCCGCTACCGGTCGGGCCGGTGACGAGCACCAGGCCCTTCGAGAGGTGGCAGAGCTCGAGCACCTTCGGCGGCAGGCCGAGCTTCTCGGGCGGCAGGATGTCGAACGGGATCTGGCGGAACACCGCGCCCATCCCCTTGCGATCCATGAAGTAGTTCGCGCGGAAGCGCGCGACCTCTTCGATCGTGTGCGCGAAGTCGGTGTCGTTCTTCGCGCCGAACTCTTCCTTGTTCCGCGCGGGCGCGATCTCGATCAGCAGCTCGCGCATCTCGCGATCGGGGATCGGAGCGCGATCGAAGAGCGGCGTCATCTCGCCGTGGCGGCGCACCATCGGCACCACGTCGCTCGAGAGGTGCAGATCGCTCGCGCCGCACGCGACCATCATGCGCAGGTAGTGGTTGATCTTCGGCTCGCCGGGCACCGCATCGACGCGCTTGCCCGCCGCGCCCATCGCGTTCTTCGCGTGGCCGGGCTCGATGCGGATCTCGCCGCTCTTGGGATCGCTCTTCGGCTCGGCCGCCGCCGGACGCGCGCCGCCGATCCGCGCCGCGGGCGACTGCGCGATCGTCGGCTTCTCCACCGTCGTCCGCTCGACCGTCGTGCGCTCCACCGTCGTCCGCTCCACGGCGGGTCGCTCCGCGGTGATGCGCTCCACGCGCTCCGCGTTGGGCCGCCCCGGCCGCGTCACCTCTTCGATCTCGATCGCGCCCCCGTCGTTCTCGGGCCGCACCACGACGCGCCACTCCGCGGCCTGCGCCGCATCGACCTCGACGCGTACCAGGATCCCGCCGATCGCCGCGTGCTGGAACGACGTCTTGCGGGTGCGACGCAGCTCGTCGATCGACGTCGGCGGCGCCGCCTCCTGCACCAGCTGCACGACCTGCGCGTGCTCGATCGCCGTGTTCGACGCCCGGTCGCCCTCCGCGAAGCGGAAGCGCACCGGCTCGCCCGACGCGAGCATCACCTCGCGCGCGTTGTGACGAACGAGGTGCTGGACGTAGAAATCGAGACGCAGCATCGAGCCTCTCTGCATTGCAGGTCTTGCTGCAACGTTCCGGTGTTGGCGGAGAGCGTAAACGAGCCCGCACGCGCGTTGCGAGCGCGGATTTGGTAGAAGCAGACGCGATGGCGGGGACGGACGGGAGCGGGCGCGCGGCGAGGACCGCGATGTTCCCGCGGTGGCTCGTGGTGCTGCTCGGTCTGCTCGCGGTCGGGGGCACGGTGTACGTGCTCCGCGGCGTGCTCACGCCGATCGCGCTCTCGCTCGGCATCGCGTACCTGCTCGATCCGCTGGTCGATCGCTTCGAGGCGCGCGGCGTCCCGCGCGGTGCCGCGATCACGCTGGTGCTCGCGATCGTCGCCGCGGTGATGGTCGTGTTCACGCTGCTGGTGTTGCCGGGCATGGTGCGCGAGGTCGTGCACTTCGCGACCGAGCTGCCCGGCGAGATGCAGGAGCTCCTCGCACGCGTCGAGCCGTGGCTCACCGCGCGCGGCATCCCGGTGCCCCACGACCTCGAGGAGGCGCTCGCACAATTCGAGATCGCCCCCGGCGAGCTCGCGAGCCACGCGGCCGCGCCCGCGCAGGCGGTGCTGCGCTTCGTGCTCGGCGGCACCGCGTCGGCGATCGGCGCGCTCGCGAGCGCGCTCATCGTCCCCGTGCTCGCGTTCTATCTGCTCTACGACTTCGATCGCATGACGGTCGGCGCGCGCGAGCTCGTGCCGCCGCGCATCCGCCCGTGGGTCGTCGAGGTCGCGAGCGAGATCGACGCGGTGCTCGGGCAGTTCGTGCGCGGTCAGCTCCTCGTGATGCTCGCGATGGGCGTGCTCTACGCGGGCGCGTACTCGCTCGTCGGCGTGCGGCTCGCGGTGCCGATCGGGCTCGTCGCGGGGCTGCTCGCGTTCATCCCCTACGTCGGCAGCGGCTCGGCCCTCGCGATGGGGCTCCTGATGTGCGTGGTCGACTGGACGGGGTGGATGAAGCCCGCGCTGGTCGTCGTCGCGTACCTCGTGTGCCAGGGGCTCGAGGGCTTCGTGATCGTGCCGCGCGTGGTCGGCGACAAGGTCGGCCTGCCCGCGGTCTGGGTGCTCGTCGCGTTGATGGTCGGCGGCGAGCTCTTCGGCTTCCTCGGCGTGCTGCTCGCGGTCCCGGCCGCGGCGGTCGTGAAGATCTTCGTCGTGCGCGGGCTGCGTTGGTACAAGCAATCGCCGCTCTATCTCGAGGGTCAGGGCGTGGAGCGCGTCGCCGAGGTCGTGCAGCGCACCGAAGCGCCCGCCGGAGAGCCGCCGGCGCCGATCGCCTCGGTGCCCGACATCGCGCAGGAGATCGCGCCGGTGATCCCGGTCGCCGCGGCGCCTCCGTCGGACGCCGCGCCGGTCGCGAACGACGCCGGGCCCACGCTGCCGACCTCGCCGGACGCGCCGGTGCCGCCCGAGCGCGACGAGGAAGACGCGGACGACGACGAGGAGGGCCAGCGATGATCGCAGTGCTCGAGTCGGGGCGCGGACCTTTCCTGCGCGCGATCGCGGACGCCCTCGCCGAGGCGCTCTCCGACGCCGACACGCCCGAGCAAGGCAACGCGGTGATCGCGCTGCCCGCGCTCGAGCCGCGCCGCGACGTGGACGGAGCGACCGCGGCGATCGCGCTCGATCCCGAGTCGCTGGCGCGCGCGCACGAGGCGAACGTCGCGCTGCGCCTCGCGTGGATCGGCTGGCTCGATCCCCGCTGGGAGGACGTGATCGCGAGCGCGCACCACGTGCTGGTCGCGCACCCGTCGCTGGTCGATCCCGTGATCGCGCTCGGCGCGCCGCGGGCGCGCGTCGAGGTCGCGTCGTGGATCGCGCCGCGTGGTGAGCGCGATCGCGCTGCGGCGCGCGCCGCGCTGGGCATCGACGCGGACGTGCCCTTCGTGATCGTGCCGACCCAGGTGATCGGAGACGATCTCACCGCGCTGCTCCTCCAGCTCGCGCTGGTGCGCGAGGGCGTGCGCATCGCGTTCGACGTCGCCGAGGACGTGGAGGCCGCGCGCGCGCTACGCCGTCGCGTCGCGTTCCCCGCGCACATGTTCGCGGAGGGGCCGACCGCATCGCTCGCGTGGACCGCAGCGGATCGCGTGGTCGCGCGCCTCGACGGCCCCGAGCTCGCACGCGCCTTCGCGCACGGTGCCGCGCCGATCCTCGCGCCGCCGCGACCCGCCGATCTCTTCACGGCGCGCGCGCTCGCGGGCGAAGGGCTCGCGACGACGGTCGTCAACGACGCGACGCTCGCGGTCGCGATCGACGACGCGTGCTCGCGGGCGTCGATCGATCGTTCGCGCGCCGCGCTCGCGGCGCTGGCGATCGATCGGGGCGCGGAGCGCGTCGCTGCGATCGTGCAGCGCATCGTGCGCGACCCGGCCGCACGACGTGCGATCGCCGGGCTCCCCGACGGTCTCGAGGCGATCGGCCCGGAGCGGCGCGAAGCGCCGAGCGCTGCCGCGCCGAAGCCGCCTTCGCGCGACGAGCAGATCGAGAACGAGCTCGAAGCCCTGCGCGCCCGCATCCGCGACGAGAAGAGCTGAGCGCGTCTCGCGCTCGTCTTGCTGCACGAGAAGCTCGATCGCGATGACGTGATCGCCGCGCTCGACACGCGCGCCGAACGTCGGCATCGCGCGATCGCAGGTCGCAGCTGGAACGCCAGGGTGTACGGCTGCGCCTCGGCGCGCTGCCCACATCGACGCGAGCACGACTCGCCCACGTCGCTGGGCTTTTCGTTCCTTGACCCCCTCTCGGCACGCTGATAAGCGAAACCTTATCACCTCTCGCAAGGCCACGGACATGAGCGAACCTCAGCGCCCGCCCGAGCACACGACCTCGTCGAAGGCACCGTCGACGCCACCGACGCGCGGCACGGCATGGCGATCGATGATCGCCTACCTCGTGCTCGTCGGGCTTCCGTTCGCCGGGCTCTTCGTGGTGATGCGCGCCGGCGCATCGCTCGAGGCACCACCGATCGTCGCGGGCGCGTGGACGCTCCGCGGTGACGAAGCACGCGCATGCCTCGGCCTCGGCGCCGAGGACGCGATCACGGTCCAGCAATCGGGCCGCTTCCTCCAGCTCCGCGCGGGCACGACCGTCTCCGACGCGCAGCTCGCGGGCTCGCAGATCCGCGCGTCGTGGCTCCCCTCGTCGGGCCCGTGCGCGGGCCGTGAGATCGTCGTCGATGCGCAGGTCGACGGCGCGGTGATCCGCGGCGCGCTCCGTGCGGCGTCGTGCGAGCCGTGCAGCGGCGCATCGTTCGAAACCACGCCGCCCACCGAGTGATCCGGAGGCATCGATGCACTTCCTCCTGACCCTGATCCTCCAGATCGGCGTGATCCTCGTGGTCTCGCGGATCGTCGCGGCCGCGTTCCGGCGCATCCAGCAGCCGCAGGTGGTCGGCGAGATGTTCGCCGGCATCCTCCTCGGCCCCTCGCTGCTCGGCTGGCTCGCGCCCGACGTCTCCGCGTTCGTCTTCCCGCGCGAGAGCCTCGTGCACCTGAACACGCTGAGCCAGGTCGGGCTCGTGCTGTTCATGTTCCTCGTCGGCCTCGAGTTCGATCCGAAGCTGATGCGCGGCCGCGGTCACGCCGCGCTCGTCACGAGCCACGTCAGCATCATCGCGCCCTTCTTCCTCGGCGCGGCGCTCGCGCTGCACCTCTATCCGCAGCTCTCGGACTCGTCGGTCTCGTTCGACGGCTTCGCGCTCTTCATGGGCGCGGCGATGAGCGTCACCGCGTTCCCGGTGCTCGCGCGGATCCTCCAGGAGCGCAACCTCGTCCGCACCAAGGTCGGCGCGGTGACCATCGCATGCGCCGCGGTCGACGACGTGACCGCGTGGGCGATCCTCGCCGTCGTCATCGCGATCGTGCGCGCGGAGTCGCTCCACACGCCGCTCTGGATCACGCTCGCCGGCACCGTCGCGTACGTGCTCGCGATGGTGTTCCTGGTGCGTCCCGCGCTCGGGCTGATCGAGAAGCGCTACCACAACACCGGGCGGGTCACGCAGGACCTGCTCGCGGTCGTCCTGCTCATCGCGCTCGCGTCGGCGTGGACCACCGAGTACCTCGGGATCCACGCGCTCTTCGGCGCGTTCTGCATCGGCGCGGTCATGCCGAAGGACAAGGGGCTCGTGCACGAGCTCGCGGAGAAGCTCGAGCACGTCACCGTCGTGTTCCTGCTCCCGATCTTCTTCGCGAACGCGGGCCTGCGCACCCAGATCGGCCTCGTGACCGGCGCCGAGATGTGGATCTTCTTCGGCCTCATCATGCTGGTCGCGGTCTCCGGCAAGTTCGGCGGCTCGACCATCGCGGCGCGCATGACCGGCCTCTCGTGGCGCGAGTCGAGCGCGCTCGGGATCCTGATGAACACCCGCGGTCTGATGGAGCTCGTCATCCTGACGATCGGCCTCGACCTCGGCGTCATCTCGCCCGCGCTCTTCGCGATGATGGTCATGATGGCGCTGCTCACGACCTTCATGACGACGCCGATCCTGCAGTGGCTCTACCCGCTGCGGCTGATGCGCGAGGCCGCGCGCGACGAGAGCGAGCCCGACGAGTTCACGGTGCTCGTCCCGGTGAGCCTGCCCGCGTCGGGGCCCGGCCTGCTGCGCCTCGCGCGCGCGCTCGTGCCCAGCGGTCGTCGGCCGCGCGTCTACGGCCTGCACCTGCGCCGCAGCGACGAGCACGCGGTGACCGATCTCGAGGGCACGCCCGACCTGCCGGCGCAGGAATTCGCACTGCAGCCGATGCTGCGCGCCGCGCAGGAGGCCTCGGTCGAGGTGCGTCCGCTCGTGTTCGCGTCGGAGCGACCGGGGCGCGACATCGCCGACCTCGCGCGCGTGAAGGGCGCCGACATGGTGCTGCTCGGGTGGCACAAGCCCGTCATCTCGCGGCGCATCCTCGGCGGCGCGGTCTACGACGTGATGACGAACGCGCCGGCGGACGTCGCGGTGTACCTCGAGCGTCGCTTCGCTCCCTGGTCGCGCATCCTCGTGCCGTGCCGCGACCTCGCGCGCGATCTCCCGGCGCTCCGCGCCGCGGGCCGCATCGGCGCGACCACCGGCGTGCCGGTCACGGTGCTCCACATCGTGCCGCCGAGCGGCACTCCCTCGGCGACCGACGTCGAGCTCCGCGCGGCGGTCTCGTCGGCGAGCGACTCGCAGCGCGCCGAGGTCACGCTCGAGCAGGTGCGCAGCGACGATCCGGTGGGCGCAGTGGTGTCCGCGGCGCGGCGCGGCGAGCACGATCTCGTCGTGGTCGGCGTCTCGAACGCGTGGGGCATCGAGCCCGCGATCTTCGGGGTGAAGCACGAGCGGCTCGCCGAGGAGACCGAGGCGTCGCTGCTCATCCTCCGCACCCACGAGATCGCCGCGCAGCGCGCTGCGGTCCCGCGGCCCGCGCTCCGTGAGGCCGCCGAGTAGCCCTTCAATTCGCGGCCTCGCACGGGCACCTTCTCTCCGACGCGAATGGGCCCTCCCGCCAGCCTCGATCTCGCGCGCGTGCTCCTCCAGGTCGTGGTGATCCTGGCGGTCTCGCGCGCGCTCGCGCCGATCGCGCGGCGGCTCGGCCAGCCCGCCGTCGTCGCGGAGATGGTCGCGGGCATCGTGCTCGGCCCATCGCTGCTCGGGTGGATCGCGCCTCCGGTCTCGGCGTGGCTCTTCCCGCCCGCCTCGCTCTACGGGGTGCGCCTCCTCAGCCAGCTCGGGCTCGTGCTCTTCATGTTCCTCGTCGGGCTCGAGCTCGATCCGAAGCTCCTGCACGGGCGCGGTCGCACCTCGATCGCGGTCGGCATCGCGAGCCTCGTCGTGCCGCTCGTGCTCGGCATCGCGTGCGCGCCCTGGCTGCACGCGCGCTACGGCGCGGGCTCGGCCTTCGCACCCTTCGCGCTCTTCCTCTCCGCGGCCGCGAGCGTCACCGCGTTCCCGGTGCTCGCGCGCATCCTCTCCGAGCGCCACCTGCTCACCACGCGCGTCGGTGCCATCGCGATCGCGTGCGCCGCGGTCGACGACGTCGGCGCGTGGTGCCTCGTCACGCTCTTGCTCGCTGCGGGCCGCGCGCCCGCGTGGATCGACGCGCTGCGCGTCGCGGCGGTCGCGATCGCGCTCGTCGCGCTGATGCTCTTCGTGCTGCGCCCGGTGCTGGTGCGCGTGGTGCGGCGCGTCGAGCGCAAGGGCGCGATCGGCGCGGGCGCGGTGACCGCCGTGCTCTTCCCGCTCCTGCTCGTCGCCGCGACCTCCGAGCTGCTCGGTGTGCACGCGCTCTTCGGCGCGTTCCTCGTCGGCGCGGTGCTCCCGAAGGACGGCCCGCTCGCCGAGGTGCTCGCCGAGAAGCTCGAGACGATCACCGTCGGCCTCCTGCTCCCGCTCTTCTTCGCGCACAGCGGCCTGCGCACCGAGCTCGCGCTGCTCGACTCGCGCACCGACTGGCTCGTCACCGCCGCGATCGTCGTGCTCGCCACCGGGGCCAAGCTCGGCGGCAGCGCGCTCGTCGCGCGCGCCAGCGGGTGGTCGTGGCGCGACGCGGGCGCGGTCGGGATCCTCCTCAACACCCGCGGCCTGATGGGCCTCATCGTGCTCAACGTCGGCCTCGACCTCGGCGTGGTGTCGACGACGGTGTTCACGATGCTCGTGATCATGGCGCTGGTCACCACGCTCGCGACCTCGCCGCTCCTGCGCTGGGTGTTCCCCGATCGCGCGGCGATCGAGGAGCGCTTCGTCGACGCGCCTCCGCGCGCGACACCGCCGAGCGCCAAGGCGCTCGAGATCGTGCTCGCGTGCGTGTCCGATCCGCGCTCCGGCCCCGCGCTCGCCGCGGCGGCGCATGCGCTCGTCGGCGAGCGCGCCGAGGGCGCGCGCGTCTTCGGTCTGCACCTCGCCGAGCCCAGCGATCGTGCGTCGGCCGAGCTCCGCCGCGAGACCCGCGGCGCGCCACCCGCGCTGACCGACTTCCTCGCCACCGCGCGCGGGCTCGCCCTCGATGCGCGCGCGCTCGCGTTCGTCTCGAGCGCACCGGCCGACGACATCGTGCGCATCGCCGAGGCCAAGCGCGCCGGGGCGATCCTGCTCGGCGGCCACGAGCCCTGGTTCTTCGAGGGCAGCTTCGACGGTGTGGTCGCGCAGGTCGTGCGCCGCGCGCGCACCACCGTCGCGGTGCTCGTCGGCGCCGAGCGCGCGGTGCCGGAGGGCGGCTTCGCGCGCATCCTGGTCGCCGACGCCGGCGCCGTCGAGGACGGGGTCGCGGTCGAGATCGCGCGGCGCCTCGGCGCGCGCGCCGGCACGCACGTCACGTGTCTCGCGGTGGGCGCCGGTGCGTCGGCGCGCGCGCTGCCCGAGGCGTGGTCGCGCGAGCGCGCGTCCCAGGCCTCGCCGCGCGACGCGCTGCTCGCGATGACCGCGTCGCGCTCGTTCGATCTGGTGGTGCTCGGGCTCGCGGCGCACTGGCGCCTGCGCAGCGAGCGCGCGCCCTTCTTCGCGCGCATCGGCGCGCCGGTGCTGGTGGTGCACGACGCGCGCGCGCTCGCGGCGTCGGCCGAGGACGAGCACGCCGTGCGCGAGAGGCCGGCGGAGGTGAGTGCGTGAGCCACGTGGGGACGACGCTGCGGCGACTGCGGCTCGAGTCGGGTCTGAGCCTGCGCGATCTCGCGCGCCGGTTGGGCGTGTCGAGCGCGTACCTGAGCCGCGTGGAGCACGGCCTCGACGCCGCGCCGACGCCCGAGCGCCTCGAGGCGATCGCGGCCGAGCTGGGCTTGCCCGCGAGCCTCCTGATCGAGGTCGGGCATCGCGTGAGCCCGTTCGTCGAGCGCTACCTCGAGCAGGAGCCACAGGCGGCGGCGCTCTTCTTCGAGATCGCGTCGCGGGGTCTCGGCGCGGAGGAGCTCGCGGAGGTGCAGCGCTACGTCGCGCGTCGCTGGCCGAAGCGGGTCGCGCTCGAGGACGACGCGGGCACGCATCGTCTCGCGCCGCTGCTCGACGACGAGCGCGTGGTGCTCGGGCTGCACTGCGACGCGCTCGAGGACGCGTACGAGATCGCGAGCGCGCGCCTCGCGTCGCTGCCGCGCATGCCCGACGCGTCGGTGCTCGCGGAGGCGTTCCGCGCGCGCGAGGAGGAGGTCGGGGCCGGCGTGGGGGCCGGCGTGGGCGTGCTGTGCGCCGCGGTGGCGGGCGCGCAGCCCTGCGCCGCGGTGGTGCTGCTGGCGCGACCGCTCGCGAACGACGCGCCCGATGCCGATCCGCTCTCGGTGCTGGTGCTGCTCGCCGCGCCGAGCCGCGGCCGCGACCCGATGCTGCGGGTCGCCCACGTCGCGAGGCTCGCAGGCCGCGGGATGGCGAGCGCGCTGCGCGAGGTGGAGCGATCGGAGGCGGTGCTGCAGCGCATCGCGCTGCTCGAGCTGGTCGAGTGATCGCATCGCGCAGGAGCGACACGCTCCTGGGCCAGGAGCCGAGGTCAGCTGGGCCAGGAGCCGAGGTCAGCTGGGCCAGGAGCCGAGGTCAGCTGGGCCAGGAGCCGAGGTCAGCTCGGCCAGGAGCCGAGGTCAGCTGGGCCAGGAGCCGAGAGCTGCTCCGTTTGGTGACGTTGCCGATCGCCTTGTTTTCTCGGCAATCTGCGCGACGCGAGCCTCGAAAACGTGCTCGCGGGAGAGAAAACGTGGCGACGAAGAAGAAGACAACGAAGAAGGTTGCGAAGAAGAGCGCGAAGAAGCGTGCGACGAAGCGCACCGCGACCGCGCCGATCGCGCTCACGACGACGGAACGCGCGCGTCTGCTCAAGCCGCGCCGCGACTACGCCGAGCTGATCACCACGTTCCTGCGCGTCTGGGAGGAGAACCCGGAGGTCCGGCTCACCGGGCTCACGCGCGCGCGGCTGCGTCGCGAGCTCGAGCGCGCGCTCAGGGCAGCGGACAAGGAAGACGCGGTGCGCCGGGCGCTCGAGTCGAAGCTGCGCCCGCTCCAGGACGCGCGCCTCGTCGCGGAGGACGCACTGTGGCGCAAGCTGCTCGACGCGAACGCGCTGGTGAAGGCGCAGGCGCGGGTGGACCCCCGCATCGGCGAGGCCTTCGCGTTCCTGACCGACGCGCTGCGCGTCGCGCGAGAAGACGCGGGCTGAGCTCGAGGTGCGCGCTTCGCGCGCACCTCGCTCTGCCGTTTCGTCTGGGTCTCGTCGAGCGGGTTGCTCGTGGTGGGGTTGCTCCGCGGTGATCTCGAGTCCCCGCAGGGTCTCTTGCGGGGGCGCGATCTCGAGTCCCCGCGGAGTCTCTTGCGGTGGGCGCGATCTCGAGGTCACACGGTCTTTGGGTCCTACTGACCGTGTGGCTTCGGTGTGCACTCGCTCCAGGTGCGCGCTTCGCGCGCACGTCGCTCTGCTGTTTCGTCTGGGTCTCGTCGAGCGGGCCGCTCGTGGTGGGGTTGCTCCGCGGTGGGCGTGATCTCGAGTCCCCGCAGAGTCTCTCGCGGTGGCGTGATCTCGAGTCCCCACGGAGAGAATCGCGCCCGCACGTCCCCGCCGCGCTCCGCGCGTCGTGGCCGTGTGCTCCCTCCACCTCACCCAATCGCCCGAGTCACGCGCTTCGCGCGCGACTCGGGCGTCCGTCCAATCGGCTCCAGTCGCGCGCGGAGCGCGCGCTGCTACGCGCGAGCGTCCGAGCCGCGCGAACAGCGCGGATCGGTCGCGAGCCATCTCACCCCAACCCAGAGAGACGGCAGAACCGCCGTACCGGGCGCGGGGCAGTGGGTCCGACGCCCTCGTGCGACGGGGGCTCGCAGACGTCGACCACAGACTGATCACAGCATCGCGGCAAGCGGCGCGACGCGCGCGCCGCGATGCGCCCACCGCTTCCCGACGCTCACTGCCTTCCGTACAGCAGCCCGCGAGCACCCGGGCGGGCGGACCCACTGCCCCGCGCCTCTCGCCGGAGCCTCACCGTCCCGACACCCGCACCGAATCCACCACCCGATCACTCGGATGCACGATCACGTCTTCCCCCTCCGAGACCCCCGACCGAATCTCCACGTCCACCCCATTCCGAGCCCCCGTGTCCACCGACACCCGAGCCGCTCGTCCGTCTCGCACCACGAACACGGCCCACCCCGAGCCGTGCCGCCAGACCGCCGTGCTCGGCACGATCAACACGCCGTCCTCCGACGACACCACGATGTGCGCCTCGACGCGGAACCCATCGCCCAGCGCCGCCCATCGCTCGCGCGGCGCGTCGAGATCGATCACCACGTTCACGCGCTGCTCCTCCACGCCGAGCGCCGACACCCGCGTGAACGCCGAGGGCTCGACCATGCGCACGCGTCCTTCGAGCACGCCTTCGCCGCCCCAGCGATCGAGCTCCACCCGCGCGCCCACCGGGATGCGCACCGCGTCGCTCGTCAGCACGTCCACTGCGATCTCGAGCGCCGACGGATCGCCGATCTCGAGCAGCGGCGCGCCCGCCTGCACCACGCCGCCGCTCTCCTGCGCGACGCGCAGCACGACTCCGTCGACCGGCGCGGTCACGTCGAGCGACTCCTGCTGCGCCGCCGCGACCCGCGGCTCGAAGCGACCGAGCGCCGCGCGCGCGAGCTGCACTTCGTGGGTCGCGACACGCGCCCCGAACTGCACGCTCGTCAGCTCCTCGCGCCGCGTGCGCAGCTCCATCTCCGCGCGATCGAGCTGCTGCCCGGGGATGCCGCCCTGGGCCGCGAGACGCCGCGCGCGATCCGCCTCGTGGGTCGCGAACTCGAGCGCGGTCTCGATCCGCTCGATGGATGAGCGCGCCTGACGCTCCTGCGCCATCGCCGCCGACAAGCGCGCCTCGGCCTCGGCACGGGTGCGCGCATCGAGCAGGGGAGGGCTCAGCGGCACGAGCCGCGCGAGCACGTCGCCCTGCCGCACCATGTCGCCGGGGTGCAGCTCGATGCGCGCGACGTTGCCGGTGAGCGGCGCGCTCACGACGTAGCGATCCTTCACGCGGGTCCGCCCGTCCTCGTCGATCGTCACGCGCATCGTCCCGCGGCGCACCACCGCGGTGTCGACCTCGATCGGCCGCGGCATCATCGCGATCACGATCGCGGCGAGCACGCCGAGCAGGAAGATCGCGGTGAGCGATCGCCGTGCCCATCGCCGCAGCGCTCGCTTGCCGTTTCGTTTCGTCGTCGGGTCCGCCATCTCATGTCTCCGGAGGGGCTGACCCAGCCCCTCCCCCGCCGGGAGTGAATCCCGGGCGGGTCCTCCTCCCGAGCCGCTTCGCGGTCGCTTCGCTCCGAGAGCGTGTCGAATCGATGCTTCGGCACGCTCTCACTCTCGCGTCTTGAGCACCGCGATCAGATCGAGCCGATCGAGGCGGCGCCGCACCAGCAGGGCGCTCGCGAGACCGGCGGCGATCGCCACCAGCGCCGCGAACGCATACGTCGAGGGCGCGATCGTCGGCTCGAGCCGGTATCGCTCGGGATCGGTGGTCGCCATGATCCCGTGCGCGAGCAGCGTGCCGAACCAGAGCCCGAACGGGATCGCGAGCAGGATCTGCACGCCGAGCTCGCCGAGCAGCACCGCGCTGATCTCGCCGCGCGTGAAGCCGAGCACGCGCAGGCTCGCGAGGTCGCGCGCGCGGACCGAGAGCGCGACGCGCGCGTTGTTGTAGACGACCCCGACCGCGATGATGATCGCGAACGTCGTGAGGATGAGCGTCATCGCGCTCATCGATCGCCCGCTCTGCTCGCGGAAGTGATCGATCAGCGCCTGACGTCGCGTGATCGCGAGCACGTGCGGCAGCTCGCGCACCCGCGCCCGCAGCGCGTCGAGCTGGTACGGGTCGACGCGCAGCACGACCTGCGAGACCCGCGGCTGCTCGCCGAGCATCTCGTGCAGCGCGGCGTCGCTCATGTGCCCCCACAGGCCGTAGGGCTCGTCGATCAGCGCGGCGACACGCACCTCGCGCGCGCGCCGCTCGCCCTCGAGCGCTTCGATGGTCACCGTCTCGCCCGCTCGCACATCGAGGATCTCGGCGAGCTTGCGGGTGAGCACCACGCCGCCCTCGGGCACCCGCACCTCGTGCCCTTCCTGATCGAGCAGCACGCGCAGCTCGTGATCGTCGTGGTGACCGACCACCACCGCGTCGCGCCAGCGATGGCCCGCACGAAGGCGCGCCGCGAGGAGGCGAGTGCCCTCGGCCCGCTCGACGCCCGGCAGGTGCGCGAGCTCGCGCACCGCGCGCTCGGGCAGCGGGCGCGTGAAGTCGACCGACACGTCCTCGCGCCACGCGGTCTGGAATTGCAGCTCGATGAGGTGCTCCATCGCGTCGCCCGAGAACCGACCGACCACGACGATCGCAATCGCCATCGCGATGCCGAGGCTCGAGAGCACGAGGCGCAGCGGGCGCCGCTCGATCTCGCGCAGCACCATGCGCCCCGAGGTCTCGAAGAAGCGCGCGAGCGCACCGCGCGAGAGCCACGTCGCGCGATAGCTCGCGGGCGCGGGCGGGCGCATCGCCTCGGCGGGCGGGAGCGCGACCACCTGACGCACGGTGCCGAGCGCGCCGACGAGCGCGGCGCCGAGGCTGATCACGACGCCGACGGCGACGACGTCGAGCCCGAGTCGGTACGCGCGGAACGGGAACCGGAAGAGCTCGGTGTAGAGCCCGGTGAGCGCGTCGCCGAGCCACGCCCCCGCGGCGACGCCGATCAGCGCGCCGAGCACGACCATCACCGCGACGAGCTCGAGGAAGTGCAGGCCCACCTGCCAGCTCGCGTACCCCACGGCCTTGAGCACCGCGATCTCGCCGCGCTGCAGGTGCACCAGACGCGCGAGCACGACGTTGAGCAGGAACGCCGCGACGCCGAGGAAGATCATCGGCGCGACCGTCGCGAACGACTCGAGCTGCGAGAGCTCTCCGTCGAGGTAGTAGTTCGAGGCCTGCAGCCTGCGTCCCACCACGCGCCGCGCGCCGTAGGGCGCGAGCACGCGATCGACCGCGGCGATCACTCCGTCGACCGAGGCGCCGGGCTGGAGCCGGATCACGACGTCGTCGAACGCGCCCTCCATCCGGAACGGCGGCTCGATCGCGCGCTGCGGCATCCACAGCACGGCGAAGCGATCCTCGGCGGCGATCGCGCCCTCGGTGGTCGCGAACACGTACTCGGGCGACATCGCGATGCCGACGACGCACAGCTCGCGACGTCGTCCCTCGAGCACCGCGGGGAGCACGTCGCCGGGGCGCACGCCGTGCTTCGACGCGAACGCCTCGAGCAGCACGACCTCGTCGGTGCGCGCGGGATCGGGCAGGCGTCCCTCGAGCACGCGCAGCGCGTTCATCGGCGGCTCGCCGTGCTCGGGCAGCGAGACCACGTCGGCGATCGCGGGCTCCGCGAGGAAGTCGACGGGGAGCAGCACCTGCTCGACGAGCCGCGGATAGACCTCGGCGACCCCGTCGATCTGCTCGAGCTGCGACGCGACCGCGCGCGGCGCGCGCTCGAGGTGCGCGAACACGTCGCCGAAGCGCTCCTCCGAGTAGTACGCGTCGCGCGTGGAGAGCAGGCTCGAGTAGGTGCTGCGCAGCGAGACCCACGACGCGATCCCCGCCGCGACCACGAGCGCGATGGTGATCACCTGACCGCGCAGGTGGGTCAGGTCGCGGAACAGCTTCCGATCGAGCGCGCGCATCACCATCGCAGATCCGCGGGGCGCGCCTTGGTGGTGTTGTGGACCTCGCGCTCGATGCAGCCATCGGCGAGCGACACGACGCGATCGGCCATCGTCGCGATCGGCGCGTTGTGCGTGATGACGCAGGTGGTGGTGCCGAGCTCGCGGTTCACGCGGTCGATCACCTCGAGCACGAGGATGCCGGTGCGGAAGTCGAGCGCGCCGGTGGGCTCGTCGCACAGGAGGATGTCGGGGTTCTTCGCGACCGCGCGCGCGATCGCGACGCGCTGCTGCTCGCCGCCCGAGAGCTGCGAAGGGAAGTGATCGAGGCGCTCGCCGAGCCCGACCAGCGCGAGCGCGTCGGCGGGATCCATCGGCGCGCGCGAGATGTCGGTCACCAGCGCGACGTTCTCGCGCGCGGTGAGGCTCGGGATGAGGTTGTAGAACTGGAAGACGAAGCCGACCGCGTCGCGGCGATAGCGCGTGAGCTCGGACTCGGTCGCGTCCGTGAGCTCGCGCCCCCGATGGAGCACCCGACCGCTGCTCGGGGTGTCGAGCCCGCCGAGGATGTTGAGCAGCGTGCTCTTGCCGCTGCCCGACGCGCCGAGGAGCACCGTGAGCTCGCCCTGGCGCAGCGCGAAGTCGACGCCGCGCAGCGCGTGCACGTCGACCTCACCCATCCGGTAGACCTTGCTCACGGCTCGCGCCTCGAGGACGACCGGACGCTCGCCGTCACCGGGCTGCATCGCCGGCTAAGTGGACAGAGCGCGCCGATCCGCAAGAGGGGAAGTGCGCGCCGCGCGAGCCCTGTTCACCCGGACAGGTACGCCGCGTAGCCCCCCGTCCAGCGACTGCTATCCTCGCGCGCCCTCATGCCCAAGAAGGCCACGCCCACGCCCTCGATGCCCGCTCCGCCCGCGCCCGCGGATCCGATGCGGCGCATCGCCGACGAGGTGCGCGCGCATGCGGCGCGTGATGCGCTCGGCGCGCTCGCGCTCGACGTGCTCTCGCGCCAGGCCGAGGGGCGGGTGCTCTTCGCGGGGCGCGAATTCGTGGAGAAGCGCGCGGCCGAGCACGGCGTGGAGCGCGATCAGGCGCAGACCGGTGCCGGGAACCTGCTCGGCGTGCTCGAGCGCGGGCCCGAGTCGGACGTCGAGCGCGCGACCGTGACGGCGTTCGCGGTGCACGGGCTCGGCGAGCGCCTGGCGCGCGCGTCGGCGGACGATGGGAGCGCGCTGGTCGCGCGCTTCGTGCGGCACGCGGACTGGCTCGAGCTCGCGACGTCGTACTCGGTGCTGCCCTTCGTCGACGCGGTGCTCCCGAGCGAGCGCGCGGCGCGGGTGTGGGCCGAGGTCGCGCAGGCCGTCGTCGACGATGCGAGCGGGCCCTCGGGATCGAGCGCGTCGATGCGCGCGCGCAACGCGGCGCGGCTCACGGCGCTCGCGGCGTCGACCGCGGACGCGGCGCGCGAGGGACTGGCCGCGGTCGCGTCGACGTCGGGGATCGACGGAGCGACGCGCGCGCTCGCGACGACGCTGCACGGCGGGCCGGTGGCGAGCGGTGATGCGCGCATCCGCGGGCGCGTGGTGCAGCCGCGGCGCTCGGGCGCCCTCGCGGTGCTGCGCTGGGTGAGCGGATGGGCGCTCGCGTCGTGGGCGGTGCGCGGCGTCGGATCGCTGCTCGGGTTCCGCCGCGAGGCGGAGCTCGCGCTCGGCGCGCGCGGGATCGAGCTGCGGGAAGAGCGCTTCGTGCTCGGTCGCAAGGTGGGCGAGACGCGCAGCACGGTCGCGCCGCAGTCGATCCTCGAGGCGGGCCGCGAGGTGCGATATCCCTCGCTGCACCTGCTGGTGGGCGCGATCGCGCTCTCGTTCGGCCTGCTCTTCGGCGGGCTCGTGCTCTTCGACGGGGCGCGCAGCGGTGAGCTCACGCTGATGCTCGCGGGCGCGGCGCTCGCGCTGGCGGGCGCGGGGCTCGATCTCGCGCTCGAGGTGCTGGTGCCGGGGCGGCGCGGGCGTGTGACGGTCGACGTCGCGGTGCATCGAGGGCGCGTGTTGCGCCTGGGTCGCGTGCCGCTGGAGGAAGCGGATCGCTTCCTCGGCGCGCTGCGCGATCGCCGCGCCTGAACGCTCGCGCAGGCAGGTGCGTGAAGCGTTTGCCTCGCTTCACGTCGACGCGCGTTCACGATCGCCGCGACAGTTCTTTTCCGCGCAGGACGGCATGCGGCATGCTGATGGGACGCTGCGCGCGGGCACGGGAACCCGCGTGCTCTGCGCTGCGCGTGCGTGGGTGTGCTCCGTGGGAGCCGCTCGAACGCGCGGCGCGTGGCCCTGTCCCGGAGGACTCATGCAACGTCAGCTCACCTTCGCGTTCGTGCTCGCCGCCGCAGCGCTCTGTTCTCTCGCTTCTCGCGCCGAGGCGCAGACGACGGCCGATCAGTGCCCGCCCGGCCAGCCCTGCGTCGTCGTCGTCCCGCAGCCGCCACCCGTGCAGGGGCAGGTGATCGTGCAGCAGCCCGAGCCGTCGAGCGCGTACGTGACGGTGCAGCCGGCGCCACAGCCGGGTGTCACTGCGTACGGCGCGCCGCAGCCGCAGCCGCGCGAGGTGCGACAGTCGCGCCTTCGGTGGGGGATGATCGTGCCGGGCATCATCCTCACGGTCGTCGGCTGGGTCTCGAACTGGATCACCGCGATCCCCGGCGCGATCGAGATGGATCTCGATGACGTGAACCCCGACGCCGGCCGCTACTTCGGCTGGCAGTGGGTGCCGTGGATCGGGCCCTTCGTCGGCGCCGGGTACTGGGCGGGCACGTCGTACGACGGCTACTTCGGCGTGCACCTGCTGTGGGGCGTGATGCAGGCGTCGGGTCTGCTGCTCTGCATCCTCGGCACGGTGCTCACGGAGGACGAGGTCACGTACGAGTACGCGCTGGGCGATGCGCCCGACGCGCCGCGCCTCGCGGTGACGCCCTTCGCGAGCGAGAGCAGCGGCGGCCTCTCGGCGCGCCTCACGTTCTGATCAGGGCGCTTCCTCGCCGGCGCGCAGCGACTCGTCGGGGCGAGGAGCGCGGATCACGCGCTCCTCGCGCGCGCGCTCGGCGGCGATGCGGCGCCGGTCGAGCAGGTCGCGCACGAGCTGCACGATCGACGCGAGCTGGCCCTCGTCGAGATCGAGGGTCGCGAGCGCGGTGCCCTCGTGCGACTCGAGCTGGACGCGACGCAGCGCCGCGCCGAGCGGGCTGAGGCCGAGGAGCGGATCGCTCCGCAGCGCGTCGATGGCCGCGCGTGCCTCGTCGATCAGCGCGCCGGCGTCGGCGGGCGAGGCGCCCTCGGCCGCGATGGTGAGGCCGAGCCCGCGCTCGATCCGCGCGCCGATCGCGATGGTGCGCACCGACTCGAGCGCGTCGAGATCGACGTCGGCCCCGAGGCGCCCCAGCCACTCGCGCCAGTTCGGCGGGACGTGCGCGACCGCGATCAGCTCGCGCCGGCCCGCCACGCGGCTCCACAGCCGCGCGAGCGCGGGATCGGTGTCGGCGCCCGGCGCCTCGCCGCGATCGACGCGGATCAGCTCGCGCACGACGAGCTCGTCGCCGCCCACGATCCCATCGCCGCCGAGGAACGCGGCGCGGCTCGGGCCGTGCGCGCTCGCGATGGCAGGCACGCCCTCGATCGACACGCGCTGGATCGCGCCGCCGTCCGCTTCGACGACACGCTGCACGCACTCGACGAGGCGCTCGCGCGGGAGATCGCCGCGCGCGACGAACCCGAGGTGCTCGAAGGGGCGTTCCTCGGTGCCGAGCACGAACGCGGCGACGCTCTGGATGCGCGAGAGCGGATCGAAGCCGCACGCGTCGACGATGCGCTCGAGGCCCGCGTCGCCGTCCGCGAGCGCGCGCCAGATGGGTGATGCGCGCAGCGCGGGGACGTCGACGTGCAAGACGGCGGTCGCGCCCTGCGGCGCGGCGGCGAGCGCAGTGGCGGGACGACCACGTCCCGCGAGCCGCGAGAGCCCGAGCGCGAGCCCGATGCAGGCGAGCGCGATCCCCACGATGACGACGACATGACGGCGCACGGCGGCGGAGGATAGCAGCGCGTGGATCGATGCAGGATCCGGAGCGTGTCGTCATCACGAGATGACGACGCGTCGGAGGATCGCGCATCGATCCACGCGCTGCAGGAGGCGCCGAGGATAGCAGCGCGTGGATCGATGCGCGGTCACTCGAAGCGCCACACGCGCACGCGGATCTCTCCTTCCTGGCGCAGCGTGCGATCGGCGAGCCCCCGGTGCGTCATGTGCCGGAGCACGTCGTCGCCGTCGAGCGATCCGTCGCCGTCGTCGCGGACCAGCGCGCCGATGTGATCCCACGCGCGCGGCAGCTCGCCCGCGTGCACGTAGCCGATCGCGAGGAGATCGCCGCGCGCGACGTGCTCGCCCCACGCGAGGCGCACCGGCGTGCCCGCGTCGTCGACGAGCACGCCCTCGGCGCGGAGGAGCAGCGACGCGCTGATCGGCCGAGCGACGCGCGAGAGGCCCGCGACCGAGACGTACGGGATCGTGCGGCCCATCGCGCGACGCGCGCCCACCAGCACGTCCGCGCAGTCCGCGCCGACGTAGCGCTCGGTCTGGTGATCACGCCCCGGCCCGCTCGAGCCGAACACGTTGGGCACGTGGAAGTACGTCGAGAGCCAGCCCACGTAGTCGTCGGCCTCGCGCATCGAGATGCGCATCACCGCGCGAGAGAGCCCGAAGCGATCGACGTCGCGCGCGTCGGGTGTCCGCAGCGCGATATCGCCCTCGAGCACGATCTCGGCGGCGAGCCACATCGAGCCTGCGCCTCCGTGCACGTCGCGCGGGCGATCGCTCGGGTGCACCGCGGTGACGACGACGCGCCCGGGCTCGATGCGCACGCCGGGCTCGCCGGTGATCGCGTGCTGCTCGTACTCCAGCACGTCGTACCCGAGCCACTCGCCGTGCCGAGGGCCGGTGAGCACGGCGTTGCTGAACGCGGCGATCCCCGGGTTCGGCGGCACCCGCTCGACGTGCTCGAGGCGCGGCTCGATCCGCACGAAGCGGATCTGCCGCGCCCCGGGGAGCGAGCCCTGCGCTCGGCGCACACGGCCGTCCCAGCGCACGCGCGGCACGTCGGCGCGGAGCGTTCCGTCGCGATCGAGCAGCGCGACGCGGACCTCGACCTCGTCCCCGACGCGCGCCTGGACCGGACCGGTGGTCCACTCCGGATCCTGCGGACCGCGTGCGATCAGCCGTAGATCCTGGGCCGCCACCGAGGTGGTCGAGCCCATCACGAGCAGGAGCGCGAGCAGCGGACGTCCGAACATGCGGCTCGGACGCGCCGAGCGCGACGAAAGTTCTGATGCCCTTGTCGCCGGCGTGGCGGATGGCTAAGGCTTGCGCGTCCCGGCCTTTCGCCCGAGGGCTTCATCTGCCCTCTTCGCCCGAGGCCCTCTTCGCCCGAGGATCTGGATGCCCGCGATCGCCGTCACCGAGGCCACCTTCGAGCGCGATGTCCTGCGCTCCGAGCTCCCCGTCCTGATCGACTTCCACGCCGACTGGTGCCAGCCGTGCAAGGTCCAGTCGCCGATCGTCGACGAGGTCGCGCGCGAGCTCGAAGGCAAGCTCAAGGTCGTCAAGATCGACGTCGACAAGAACCCGAGGATCGCGGCGAGCTTCCGCGTGCAGTCGATCCCCCAGCTCTTCGTGATCGATCAGGGCCAGGTCGCCGCGCACCACGATCGAGGGGTCGCGAACAAGCAGCAGATCCTGCAGATGGTGCGGCCCTTCCTGCCCACCCAGGGCAACGAGCTCAAGCCTGCCGATCTCGCGATGCTGATGCAGCAGCGGCGCGTCGTGCCGGTCGATCTGCGCGAGCCCGCGGCGTACGCGCGCTACCGCATCCCGGGCGCGGTGAACATCCCCGCCGCGGATCTCCCGAAGCGCGCCGCCGAGCTGCAGCCGCGCGACGGACGGCTGCGCGTGCTCTACGCGCGGAGCGGTGACGAGGCGCGCGATCTCGCGGACTCGCTCGGCAAGCAGGGCCTCCAGGTGGGCTGGCTCTCGGGCGGCTTCCTGCACTGGGAGGCCGACGGGCTGCCGGTCGAGCGAGGCAAGCCCGCGTGAGCGAGGGCCGCGTCCGGCTCCGCCTGCAGGGTGAGCCCGAGGCGCTGACCCTCCCGATGCGGGAAGGCGAGGCGAGGGTGCGCGTGCGCGCGCCCTCGATCGCGATCGTGGCGGCGACGCGCGCGTCGGACGCGGACGCGTTCGCGACGATGCTCGCCGAGGCGGCGCGCACCAGCGGTCGTGCCGTGATCGAGCACCGCGCCGCGCTGCGGGCGAAGTCGGGCGCGGAGACGATCGACGGCGTGCTGCGCGCATCGTCCGATGCGCTGCCCGCCGCGATCGACACGCTGCTCGCTGCCGAGGAGGACGCGCTGCGCATCGTGATCGGCGCGCCCTTCGTCGCGCTCGCGCGGGCGGACCTCTCGGTGCTGATCACGTCGGGCAGCACGCCGGTGCAGTGGGATCCCCAGCTCCGCGCGCTGCGCGATCGCTTCGAGCTCGTGATCCCCGAGCCGCGCCCCGGGCTCGCGCGCGCGCTGGTCGCGCGGCTGTGATCACGCCGCGCGCACGAGGCGCGCGGTGAGCAGCTGGAACACGATCTTCCCGAGCTCGAAGCTGCCCATGCCGAGCTCGCTCGCGAGCGCGCGCACGCTCTTGTCGCCGTCGATCGCGTCGAGCACCGAGCGCTCCTCGGGCGCGAGGCGATCGAGATCGATCGCGGCGATCGCGTCGCGATCGGGGCGCAGCACGTCGTCCCACGAGCGGATCTGCTCCTCGATGAGCCGCCACTCGTCGACGCGCCGCAGCCCCTCCATGAGGATCGCGCCGATCGGCAGGCCGAGCCGCGCCTCGAGCGCCTCGGGGCGCGTCGCGAAGCGCACGAAGCGGTAGCTGCCCTTCTTCCAGCGCAGCGCCTCGTACACGAGCTCGCTGGTCTGGCGCACCAGCGCGCGCTGCAGCTCTTCGTGCGAGAGGTAGCCGAGCTTCACGAGGCGTGTGCCGAGCAGCGTGCGCGGCCCGGCCGCGCGCGCATCGAGCAGGCGATCGAGATCGTCGCGATCGAGGAGCTCTTCCTCGAGCAGATAGCGACCGAGCAGGAACTCCTGATCCTGCGCGCGACCCAGCGCGAGATCGATCGCGCCGTGGCTCATGCACACCGAGACGGTGCGCTCCTCTCCGCCCGCACGACGCACCTCGAGCACGCCGGTCTGCCGCAGGTGCTGGAGCATCTGCAGCACCTCGCCGAGCGGCACGTGCTCGATGCGTCCCTCGAGCCCGACCTCGCCGCGCAGCGCGGGCACCATCTCCGCGATCTCGCCCGCGAAGCCCAGCAGCGCCTCGGGCGCGCACGTGGCCTCGATGCGCGCGGCGAGCGCGCCCTGCGTCAGCGGCTCGGTCATCGGCGACGCCGCGATCGCCTCGACCGCGAGCGCGGCGACGTGCGCTGCGACGCGGCGCGACTGGCCTTCGATCTCGCGCCGGCGATCCTCCGCTTCGCGCGTGCCCTCGGCCCCGTCCTCGCCGTCCTCGATCGCCCTCGCTTCACGCGACAACGTGGAGCGCTCGCCGGAGTCGTCGGCCAGCGGCGGTGGGGGCGAGCTCTGCGCCGCGGCGCGCGCCATCGCGTGGGTGGTCACCGCGAGCAGCGCCTCGGGCGAGAACGGCTTGGTGATCGCGTCGAGCGCGCCCGTCTGCGCCAGGAACCCGTCGCCGATCCGATCGGCCTTCGCGCTCATCAGCACCACCGGGACGCGCGCGAGGTTGTCGATGCCGCGCAGCGCCTGGCAGAGCTGGAATCCGTTCATGTGCGGCATCACGAAGTCGACGAGCACCAGGTCGGGCACCGTCGCGCTCGCGCGCTCGAGCCCTTCGCGTCCGTCCGCCGCGAGCACGACCTCGAAGCCCGCCTGCACGAGGGTCCGCTCGACCACTCGGCGCACGGTGCTGCTGTCGTCGACGACGAGGACGCGGCGTGACATCGAGGTGGCGAGCATACCCAAGATGCCCGCGCGACGATCCCTCACGGAGCGAGATCGCGCACCAGGATCTCGGCGCCGTCGATGGCACGGCGCATCGGCTCGGGCAGGTGCGGGACGAGCACCGCGAGCCCGAAGAGCACCGCCGCGAGCCCTGCTGCGGCGCGCAGCGGCATCGACACGATCGGCGCGGAGACCGCCGGCGCGAGCCGGCTCGCGACGCCGAGCAACACCTCGAGCGCGATCAGCGCGATCGCGGCCGGTGCGGCGAACGCGACTGCGAGCGTGAGCGCGTGCGTCACGATGCGCGCGGCGCCGAGCGCGACCTCGGCGAGCTCGACCGACGGAATCGTCGCGCCGGGAGGCACCGCGACCAGTCCCTCGCCGAGCGCCGCGATCACGAGCCGATGGCCGCCGAGCCCGAGGAAGATCACGGTGCCGAGCAAGAGATGGAGCTGCCCGAGCGGGCTCGTCGTCTCGCCCTGCGCGGTCGTGATCTCCGCGCTCGACGCGGGCGCGCGCATCGCGTCGATCACCCGGCCCGCGTGATCGAGCGCGATCAGCGGGATCGCGGTCGCGATCGCGAAGACGAGCCCGATCGCACCTTCGCGCAGCGCGAGCGCCGCGAGCGCGAACGTGTCCTCGGGCAGCGCCGGCGCGACCGAGAGCCCGAGCGGCGTGAGCGCGATCGTGAGCACGAGCAGCAGCGCGGCCCGCAGCGCCGGCGGCGTGTCGCGCAGCGCGAGCCAGGGGACCACGACGGTGAGCGGTGCGACGCGCGACGCCACCAGGATCGCGACGCCGATCACCCGCGCATCGAGGAGCTCGGGCATCAGTCCACGAGGCGCGGGATCGCGAGCCAGAGCTCCGACGTGAAGCGCACCAGCTCCCCGCTCATCCACGCGCCCACGAGCGCGAGCGTCAGCGCGACCGCGACGAGCTTCGGCACGAACGAGAGCGTCGGCTCCTGGACCTGCGTCACCGCCTGCAAGAGCGCGATCGCGAGCCCGACCACGACGCTCACCGCCAGCACCGGCCCGGACACCAGCAGCACGAGGTAGAGCGTCTCCGCGGTCAGGCGCGCGAGATCGGCGGCGGTCACGCGCCGAGGCTATCACGCGTGGAAACCACGCAGTGCGTCCGCGCACGCGCTCGCTTGTGGCGAAGGCCGCGAACGCTCTACGAATTCTGTCTCGATGGCACGCCCCGACCGCTTTCGCTCCAACGGCCGCGTCCTCTTCCTCACCGAGGACTCCGAGCTCCTCCGACGACAACTCGCCGGCGAGACGGTGCCGCTCGAGACGCTGCTCTCGGCGAAGCTGATCGACAACATCTCGACCGACGAGATCACGCCCGGCTGGGTGTGCTTCCACTACGACGAGACGCTCGGCGAGTACTCGCTCGTCGGTCTGCGTGGCGGGCTCTTCGATCGCAGCACGCTCAAGAGCGGCCGGTTCGACGTCATCGTCAGCGGCGAGAGCAAGGGCTGCGGCAGCTCGCGCGAGCAGGCGCCCTACAGCGAGCTCGCGGCCGGCGTGAAGCTCGTGATCGCGCGCAGCATCGAGAAGATCTACGGGCAGAACTGCCAGAACATCGGGCTGCTCACCTCGACGGACTTCTCGCTGATCCCGCGGCTCGTGCGCGGCGAGGAGATCGCGATCGACGAGTTCACGAGCGGGCTCGATCCCATCAGCGCCGACATCGTCCGAGCGGGCGGGCTCTTCGAGTACAACAAGCTGCGCATGGCGGGCGAGCGCACGCCGCCCGCGATCACGACCGCGACGCGCCCGATGACGATGGTCGAGAAGATCATCGCCGCGCACGCGGTGGTCGACGCGAAGACCGGCACGCTCGGCGTGCCCGCGGTGAAGCCCGGTGACGCGCTCTTCGTGCGCACCGACGTGCGCTTCTCGCACGAGTACGTGACGCCGATGGCCGACGCGCTCTTCGTCGCCGCGCTCGGCAAGGACGCGAAGGTCGCGGAGCGCGAGAGCGTCTTCACCTTCCGCGATCACCTCACGTTCCTCGGCGACGTGATGGACGAGAAGAAGAAGTCGATGGGCTTGCTCGATCGCGCGAGCGGCCTCGCCGACACCCAGGAGCGCTTCGCGAAGAAGCACGCGCTCAAGCTCTACGGCGAGGTCCCCGCCGGCGGCTCGGAAGCGATCTGCCACAACGCGGTGATCGAGGACATCGCGCTGCCCGGCCAGATCGTGACCGGCACCGACTCGCACACCTGCATGGCGGGCGCGCTCGGCTGCTTCGCGTTCGGCGTGGGCAGCACCGACATGGCGAACGCCTGGTACACGCGCGACGTGCGCGTGAAGGTGCCCGAGACCGTGCGCTTCGTGCTGCGCGGGACGCTGCGCCCCGGTGTGAGCGCGAAGGACGTGATGCTGCACATCCTCGCGCAGCCCTTCTTCCGCACGTCGCGCGGCATCGGGAAGGTCCTCGAGTTCGCGGGCGAGGGCCTGCAGGCGTTGCCGATGGACGAGCAGGCGACGCTCACGAACATGGCGGTCGAGGCGGGCGGCTTCACCGGCATCCTCGAGCCGGGCGAGGTCGTGGTCGACTATCTCGCGTCGATGCGCGGGCTCTCCAAGGACGCGATCCGCGCGCGCATCGTCACGAGCGATCCCGGCGCGGAGTACCTCGACACGTTCGACATCGATCTCGCCGACGTGCCGGTGATGGTCGCGACGCCGGGCGATCCCCGCAACGGCGTGCCGATGCAGCAGCTCGAGGGCGACGTCGCGATCGACATCGCGTACGGCGGCTCGTGCACCGGCGGCAAGAAGGTCGACATGGACATGTACGCGCTCGTGCTACGCAAGGCGCTCGAGCGCGGCCAGAAGATCGCGAGCGGCGTGCACTGCTACATCCAGTTCGGCTCGCAGCACATCCGCCGCTACGCCGAGCAGCAGGGCTACGTCGACGTGTTCCGCGAGGTGGGCGTCGAGCTGATCAACCCGTCGTGCGGCGCGTGCATCAACGCGGGCCCGGGCGCGTCGGCGGCCAAGGAGCAGGTCACCGTCAGCGCGATCAACCGCAATTTCCCGGGGCGAAGTGGCCCGGGGAAGGTCTATCTCGCGAGCCCCCTGACGGTCGCGGCGAGCGCGGTCGCGGGTCGAATCGTCGATCCGATCGCGTTCCTCGAGGGCTGATGCGCGCGCTCGCGGCGCTGCTGGTGCTCGGCCTCGCGGCGTGCGGCAGCGAGGTCGATCCCTACTGCAGCGAGGTGGACGACCCGACCGGCCGAGGCGTCGCGCTGTGCCGTGCGGGAAGCGAGACGCCGGTGTGCGACGTACCGGGCGAGACGGCGCACTGGGAGCGCACGAGCAGCGGCGGCGCGGTGCGCCTCGTCGGAGGAACGCTCGCGTTCTGCGACGACGCGCGCGAGGTCGTGTGCACCGATCGCAGCGTCGCGCCGTACTGCCTGCCGGAGTTGAGGGACTGAGCTGCGACCTCGACGCGCGGGTGAGGTCGCAGCGCGGCTGATATCTACGGAACGGTCACGATGATCGGACGTTCTTGCACGAACGTCGTTCCATCTCCGAGCGAGCCACTGGTGTTCGAGCCCCAACAGCGGACGCCGCCGTTCGACTGGAGGGTGCAACTGTACGAGTTTCCCAGTCGGATACCGATTGCGTCTCCGAGTCCTACGACGTCGACTGCTGTCGTCGACGGATCTCGCGTTCCGGTCCCGAGTTGACCGAGATTGTTCGAGCCCCAGCACTGCACGCCGCCGGTCGTGCGCACGACGCAGCTGTGGGTGGTCCCGGCGTCGATTGCGGTCACGCCATCGAGCCCGGTGAGTCCGACCGGCGTGACGCGCGCACTCGTGTCGCCAACGCCCAATTGGCCGCTGCCATTCGCACCCCAGCAGCTCACGCGTCCGCCTTCCTGCACGGCGCACGTGTGCGCTCTCCCAGCGGCGATTCCGATCGCACTCGTCAGGTCGCGAGCGGCGACGGGGGCGTTTCTCTCGGTGGTCGTGCTGTCGCCGAGTTGCCCCTGAGAGTTCGCACCCCAGCACCACACGGTGCGATCGTTTCGCACGACGCACGTGTGGTTCTCGCCCGCAGAAATCGCTATCGCCGCGAGCGCCCCTCCGATGCCGTAGACCGTGACCGGTGCCGGACTGCTCGTGAACGTTCGGTTGCCCAGCTGCCCGAGTGCGTTGTGTCCCCAACAACGCACGAAGCCGTTCCGTTGGCGCACACACGTGTGAAGGAGTCCCGCCGTAATCTCGAGTGGCTCGGTGAAACCGATTACCTCCACAGGACTCGTCTGCTGGGCACCTGATGCGTTCGGCCCAGCCTGTCCGTACTCCGACCAGCCCCAGCAGCGCACCGTGTCATCGCGAAGAAGCGCGCACGTATGGTTCACGCCGACGGCGACGGCTACGGCGTTGTCGATTCCCGGTACGACGATCGGCCGAAGTCGCGTCGTCGTCGTGCCGTCGCCGAGCTGACCGAACGAGTTGTTGCCCCAGCACGCGATGGTGCCGTCTTCGCGCAGGACGCAAGTGTGACGGTCTCCGAGTCCGACGCTGAGAGCCTCGCTGCATCCACTCGGCGTGCACGACAGTGCGCAGAGCTCTCCGCAGCTCGAACAGTTCGCGAGTGTTCCGAGTGTCTCTTCGCAGCCGTTCGCGAAATCGTCGTCACAATCCGCAGATCCACCGACGCAGGCGGAGATGGTGCATCGACCTGCGGAGCAGCGGACAGCGCTTGCTCCCGCAGCCTCTCCGCAGCTCGAGTCCGCCGCAGCACCGTCGACGACCAAGTCGCAGTCATCGTCGAGCCCGTTGCACGTCTCCGCTGCCGGCCCGATGCTGCCCGTGCAAGCGCCCCACTCGGCGGTCGCCGTGCAGACCTGCGTGCCAGCGGAGCACTCGCCCGTATTCGAGCCATCTGGACACTCTCGGGTCGTTCCGATGGCGCACGGACACCCTTCGTTCGCGCCTCCGGTGCAGTTCTCGTCGAGCTCCGCGGCGTCACAGACCTCGGTCCCGTCCGGACGGCAGTCGGAACACGCATCGTTGCAGTCGCGGCTGTCGTCGACGTACCCACTCGGCGCGATGCACGCCTGCGTCGTCGACGCAGGATCTCCGAACCCGTCGCGATCCGCGTCGCGATGGAAAGTGTGCAGCGCGCACCCGTCGGGCGCCGTCGGGCTCGTTGCGCCGGAGTCGGGAAGTTCGCAGCGCCAGCCTCCGTCGGCCTCGTGCCACGTGCCACCGTTGCGGCAGATGCAGCGGTTGAGCTCGCGATCGTACTGCAGCGCGGGATCGCCGCACCTCGGAGTCTCGCACGCCGCGGCGAGCGCGCAGCAGGCCCAAAAACACCACGTAGACACTCTCATGATCGGCGCCCCTCCAGTCGCCCGCGACCCCGCGCGACGCGAGACTGCATGTGCGCGTCTGGTCCAGCAACTGCGGCCCACATCGCGCCAGCATGCGAGTTGTTGCGTCCCGAAGGCGCGAACGGCGAGCTCGCGGATGCGAGCTCGCCGTCCTTGGTCATCGCGCTATCGCGCGGATCAGCCGAAGTAGATGCAGCAGCCGGTCAGGCAGTAGTAGCCGCCGGGGCACGCGGGATCCGTGGGCAGACCGCAGGGCTGGCGGTCGTCCTCGCAGCGCGGCGGAGGCGGCGGGCCCGCGTCGGTCGGCGGTCCCGCGTCGCGCGGGCCGGCGTCGATCGGGTTGCCCGCGTCGTCACGCGGAACGCCGGCGTCGGTCGGAGGCGGCGGGAAGCAGTCGTCCGGGATGTCGTCGATGTCGCGACCCAGGCAGAGCTCGCACCGGCCGCAGCCGTTGAAGCACTCCATGTTCGGCGTGCACGGACGACACGAGTCGTAGTTTCGCGCAATGGCTTCCGCGAGCGTGCAGATCGGCGCGCCGGGCTCGGGGGCGGATCCGATGAAGACCCAGTTGTCTCCCTCGCCACCGATGTCACAGCAGCCGTAGCAGTCGCAGCCGTTGGGCACGAGAGGACCACAGACGTCGAGGCACGTCGCGCTCGGCGTTCCGTCGCACGTGCGGCCGTCGGCAGGGCAGCTCGACCCGGGCGGCGGGCGCGTCCCGGGGCTCAGGGGATCGCACTGCAGGTTGTAGTCGCAGTCGTCGTTGCCGTTGCCCGAGTCGTTGTCGAAGTAGCAGTCGCGGTTGCAGGTCGCGCCGATGCCGGGAATCTCGAGGTTCAGCCGGTCTTCGCTGTTGTCGCAGGGGCCGAGACAGTCGGGATCTTCACTGTCGACCACGCCGTCGTCGTCGTCGTCGATGCAGTTGCCGCACAGGTACTGCATGCCGTCGCACGTCGCGGGAAGGCACGTCACGATCGCGCCGTCGGGGAGCAGGATGCCGCCGTCGACCTCGACGAAGCCGGCCTCGCCGAAGATCGCACCGTCGAGACCCGTGCCCCCGTCGCCGTCGACCGTGGCGTCCATCCCGCCACCGCCGTCCGTCCCATCTCCGCCGGCGTCCATGCCGCCACCGCCGGCGTCACCGTCGCCGTCACCCTCGTCATCGCACGAGCACCCTGGCGCGAACAACGACAGCCCCAGCAGCGCCGTGATCGCGACCAGTCCGATCTTCCGCATGCCGCCTCCATGACCGGTGGCCCCCGCCACCTTCACTTCGGCATGATCACTGAACCGCGCTGTCCCGTCGATTCCTGATCGCGTGCTCCGCGGCGCGGACGAAGGGTGCCAATCGCTCCTCGTGCTGCGCGCGCAGCACGTCCGGCGGTCCGGCGTCCGTGATGCGCCCTTCGTGCAGCAGCGCGAGGCGATCGCTGATCGTGAACGCGCTCGCCATGTTGTGCGTGACCATCACGGTCGTGATCTTCAGCGTGTCCCGCAGCGCGAGGATCAGCCGGTTCACGCGCGTGACGTTGATCGGATCGAGGCCCTCGGTCGGATCGTCGTAGAGCAGCACGTCGGGGCGCATCGCGATCGCGCGCGCCAGGCCGACCCGCTTGCGCATGCCTCCGCTGAGATCACCGGGCGCCATCTGCTCGATCCCCGGAAGGCTCACCTGTGCGAGCGACTCCGACACGCGCTTCGCGATGTCGGGCTCGGGCAGGAGGCGCTGCTCGCGCAGCCCGTACGCGACGTTGTCGAACACGGTGAGCGAGTCGAAGAGCGCCGACGCCTGGAACTGGATGCCGATGCGCCGTCGCACCTGGATCCAGTCGCGCTCGTGCAGGTGGGTGACGTCGCGCCCGTCGAACGTGATCGTCCCCGCGTCGGCGGGCACGAGGCCCATCATGATCTTCAGCAGCAGGCTCTTCCCGGTCGCCGAGCCGCCGATGATCGTCAGCAGCTCGCCCGCGTTCACGTCGAGGTCGATCCCGCGGAGCACCTCGTGCTCGCCGAACGCCTTGCGCACCCCGCGGATCTCGATGAGCGCCACGCGCGATCGGTAGCACGGCATCGCGGGGCCGCGTGTATTAGTCTCGCGCGCGTGCCGAACCGAACGCTGCGCGCACTGGTGATCGCGAGCTCGACCGCGATCGTGTCGTCGATCGTGGTCTCGTGTGGATCCTCGAGCGCAGGCTCGTCGTCGTCGGCCACGCCGAGCGCACCGACCGTCGCCGCCGAGACCGAGACCCCGACCGAGCCGAGCACGACGCCGGTCGCGACCGCGCCGAGCGCGGCGCCCGAGCGGGTGCGCGTTCGTTACGATCTCGCGGCGCACCTCGAGCGCGTGGAGCTGCGTCAGGGCGATGCGCAGGTCGTCGATTTCGGCGTGCCCGCGGGCTCGATGTACACGCTCGGCGGCTGGCGCACGCGCGTCGGTCGCGATCGCACCGAAGGCGACGTGACCGCGAGCGTGATCGAGAACGTGACCGGCTTCGTGCTCGTGCCCTCCGACGTGGCGGGCCCGCGCACGCTGCGCATCCGAGCGCGCGCGGTGCGCGACGGCCGCGTGACCGTGTACGTCGACGGCGAGACGATCGGATACGCGACGCTGCCGACCGACGGCACGTGGGGGATGATCGAGGTCGCGCTGCCCGCGGAGCGACTGCACGTCGGCGAGAACAGCGTGCAGCTCCGGGTGTCGCGCACCGGTTCGCTCCCCGGCGTCCCGAGCGCGGGCATCTTGCTCGACTGGATGCGCCTCGGGCCCGCCGACGATGCGCACGCGAGCGAAGGACCTCCGACGCAGCTCGCGCGAGGCGAGGGCGAGGCACGCGCGCTCGCGATCCCCGACGGATGGACCGCGGGCTGGACGATGGAGGTGCCCGAGGGCGCGCGGCTGCGCGGGATCGCGCGTGGCACCGGGCGCGTCGAGGTGATCGGGCACCGCGACGGCGAGGCGCCGCGCACGATGGGCACGCTCGAGGCGAGCGGGGAAGGGCGTCCCTTCGATCTCGATCTCGCCACGCTCGGCGCGAACATCGCGCGCCTCGATCTGCGCGCGACCGGCGACGTCACGCTCACGCGCCCTGCGGTCGTCACGCTCGACGCGCGCCCGCTCCGCGAGCGACCGCAGCTGCGCAACGTGCTCGTCTATCTCACGGACACGCTGCGCGCCGACAAACTGCGTCCCTATCGCGCGCAGACGCGCGTGCGCACGCCCGCGCTCGACTCCTGGGTGCAGAACGCGGCGCTGATGCTGCGCGGTCACTCGCAGGAGAACTGGACCAAGCCGAGCGTCGCGACGCTGCTCTCCGGGCTCTATCCGTGGGAGCACAACGCGACCACCGAGGACGCGGTCGTGCCGAGCAGCGTGCAGCTCCTCAGCGAGCGCCTGCGCGAGAGCGAGTACTTCAGCGGCGCGTTCGTCGCGAACGGGTTCTGCTCGGATCGTTTCGGCTTCGAGCAGGGATGGAACACGTTCCGCAACTACATCCGCGAGGGGCTGCGCTCGCAGTCGCAGTTCGTCGCGGCGGACGTGCTGCAGTGGCTCGATCGACGCCCGCAGGATCAGCCGTTCTTCCTCTACGTGCACACGATCGATCCGCACGTGCCGTACATGCCGCCCGCCGAGGCGCTCGCGATGTACGACCCGAACCCGTACTCGGGCATCGTCGACTTCGGTCGTGATCGCGAGCTGCTCGAGGGGATCAAGATCGGTCGCATCCGCCTCAACGCGCGCGACCGCGAGCGTCTCGAGGCGCTCTACGACGGCGAGATCACGTACCACGACACCCACTTCGGCTCGATCATCCAGGCGCTCGAGGCGCGGGGGATCGCCGACGAGACGATCGTCGTGTTCACCGCGGATCACGGCGAGGAGTTCTGGGATCACGACTCGGTCGGCCACGGGCACAGCGTGTTCGAGGAGCTGATCAACGTGCCGCTGATCCTGCGCATCCCCGGCGTGACCGACGGCGCGGTGACGATCGACGACGCGGTCGGGCTCGTCGACGTGCTGCCGACGATCTTCGACGCGCTCGGCATGCCGATCCCGAGCGACCTCTCGGGCGAGTCGTTCCTGCCGCAGCTGCTCGGCGCGAGCGCGGACGCGCCGCGCTTCACGGTGACGGGCTTCATGGACGGCTGGCGCGCGATCAACGTCGGTCGCCTCAAGCTGATCCACCGCACCGAGCGCCGGATCATGCTCTACGACCTCGTCGACGATCCCGACGAGACGCGCGACCTCGCGGCCGATCATCCGATCGCGGTGCGTTATGCGCGCGGGCTGCTCGGCCTCGGTCTCTCGGGCGCGACGCGTCCGCCCGAGCGCCGTCGCAGCGCGCCGGTGCGCCAGGAGCGCATCGAGATCGACGCGACGACCCGCGCCCAGCTCGAGGCGCTCGGCTACGCCGGCGCGTCGCGCCCCCAGGCCCCTCCGGAGGACTGACGAGAAACGCGGGAGGGACGCGCGTCCATCCCCGGTGACTCGCGCTTGCGCGGTGGGTCGACCCCTCACCGAGCGAGCCGGAGCTCGATCGGGCATGGGTGGACCCATCGAGGATCGAGCTGGAGCTCGACCGGGCATGGGTGGACCCATCGAGGATCGAGCCGGCGCTCGACCGGGCCATGGGTGGACCCATCGAGGATCGAGCTGGCGCTCGACCGGGCATGGGTGGACCCATCGAGGATCGAGCTGGCGCTCGACCGGGCATGGGTGGACCCATCGAGGATCGAGCTGGCGCTCGACCGGGCATGGGTGGACCCATCGAGGATCGAGCTGGCGCTCGACCGGGCATGGGTGGACCCATCGAGGATCGAGCTGGCGCTCGTCGGCCCGTCAGCGCAGCCGCTCGTCGTCGAGCGGCACGATGAGCGAGGGGTCGTCGTTGGCGACGCTTCCGACCTTCGTGCTCACCTTGAAGGCCTCGAGCGCGACCGGCTCCGCATGCTGGATCGCGCGGATCACCTCGCGCGCGTCCTGCTCGTCGGGCGAGAGCCAGCGATCGCGCATCGCGGGCGGGACGATCATCGGCATGCGATCGTGGATCGCCGCGACCGGCGCGGTCGGCTTGGTGGTGAGGATCGCGAAGCTCGGGATGCGCTTCGTCTCCTCACCGACCTCGCCCTGCCAGATGTCCCAGATGCCGGCGAACGTGATCAGTCCGCCGCCCACCGGATGGAAGTAGTAGGGTTGCTTCTTCGTGCCCTCGCGCCTCCATTCGTAGAACCCATCGGCGAGCACGAGGCAACGACGGCGCGATGCGCTCTCCGCGAACGCGCGCTGCGTCGCCACACCCTCGGCGCGCAGGTTGATCCAGCGCGCGCCCGCCGCCTTGGGGCTCTCGCTCTCCGCAGGGACGAGCCCGAACCGCGCGAGCCCGATGCGCCGCTCCTCGCGCTCGATCGCGATCGGCGCGTCCTCGGTCGGCGCCAGGTTGAAGCGCGGCTCGATCGCGTCGACGGTGAGCACCGCGCGCAGCTCTTCCTCGGCTTCCTGGGCCTGGATCGCGACCGTGTAGCGCCCGCACATGTGCGATCGATCATGCGCCCCGGGGCGGCCCTCGCCCAGCGCCCGCGGACGCGGCGTAGCATCGCGGGCACGATGTCGAACCGCAGCGCCCTCGTCATCACGCTCCTCGCGTCGATCCTCGCCGCGTGCACGACACGCGGGACACCCGGTCGCGAGGCGACGTTCGTCGAGTGCACGAACGGCATCGACGACGATCAGGACGGGCTGCTCGACTGCGCCGAGGCGACGTGCGGCGCGCACTGCGAGGACGGACCCGGCGGCGCGGACGCGGGCCTGCCGCGCGACGCGGGCCCGCGCGCCGATGCGCGCATCACGTGCAACGCGCTGCTCGACGTCGTGTTCGTGATCGACGTGAGCACCTCGATGCGCGAGGAGGCCGAGCGCCTGCGCACCGGCGTCGAGTCGATCTGGAACGCGGCGCACGCGCTGACGAGCAACACGCAGTTCGGCCTCGTGGTGTTCGTCGACGACGCGGTCGCGGTGAACGGGTGCGGCGCGTTCACGTCGATCGCGAGCCTGCAGAGCGAGCTCATGCGCTGGCGCGACTTCTGCGGGACGAACCGCTCGCCCTCGAGCGATCTGCAGAACACCGACTGCGCGGAGAACTCGCTCGACGCGCTCCACCTCGCCGCCACGACGTGCCCGTGGCGCGCCGGCGCGACGCGGGTGATCGTGCACGTCACCGACGACACGTTCGCGGAGCGACCGCAGGTGCTGAGCGAGAGCGTCGCGGTGGAGCACACGTACGCCGAGGTCGCGAGCGAGCTCGTCTCGCGCGAGCTGCGCGTCGGCGCGTTCGCGGTGCCGGGCGTGGGCGAGCCGTGCGGCGCGGGCTCGAGCCCCGACGTGGGCCGCGGGTTCCACGCGCCCTTCGGATCGATGCCGTCGCTGCCGATGCAGACGCGCGGTCGCGCCTACGACCTGCGCGCGGTGCGGAGCGGCACGCTCGACATGGCCGCGTCGATCACCGAGCTGCTCGCCGACGAGTACTGCACGCTGTTCTGACGGCTGCGCGAGATCTCGAGCAGCGCGGCGAGGATTTGATCCGCGCTGCAGGGCTTCTGCAGGATGCTCGCGAAGAGCGCGCGATCGGCGCTCGCGAGCGAGCTCAGATCGCCGGTGTGGAGCAGGAACGGCGGCGCGTCGTCGCCCGCGATCGAGCGCACGCGACGGCACAGCTCGACGCCGTCGATCCCGGGCATGAGCAGGTCCGTGATCACCGCGTCGACGCCCTCGTCGCACACGAACTGCAGCGCGGCCTCGGGCGACGTGAAGCTGCGGATCTCGAAGCCCAGCCCCCCGAGCAGCGCGAGCATCGCGCGCAACACGCGTGCGTCGTCGTCCACCAGCGCGAGCCGCGCCGGTCCCTCCCCAGTCCCGTTCATCCTCGAGGCCCCTCCCGTGCGGGCGCACCATCGACCCCGCCGCACTGCGTCACAAGGGTCGCGGCGTGACGGACCACGAAAGAATGCACGGCTGGGGCGTTGTGGAACGAAACGTGGCGTTTACGTCCATCCAGCGTGGAACGACGGGAGCTCGACGGTCTGACCGTCCTGGTGATCGACGATCACCTGGACAGCCTCGAGATCGCCGAGATCGTCCTGGAGCGCGCGGGCGCGCGGGTGCTCGCAGCGCCGAGCGCCGAGGCCGGGCTGCGCTTCCTCGATACACAGTCGATCGACGTGCTCGTCTGCGATCTGTCGATGCCACGCGTGGACGGGTTCGACGTCGTGCGCGCGGTGCGCGCGCGCAAGGACGACAAGCGCTCGTTGCCAGCGATCGCGGTGTCGGGCAGCGGCGCGCACGACGCGGGTCGGGCGATCACGGCGGGGTTCGACGCGCACGCGACGAAGCCGATCGCGCCCGAGGCGCTGGTGGCGCACGTTCGTCGGCTGGCGGATCGACCGGCTGCCTGACTGAGGATCTCCGCGCGGGGAGAGGCTTCGGTGGGGGGCGCGGGGAGGGGGTCCGTGCTCGGACAATCCTCGCGATCCGACCTGCTTCTGTCTCGGTGATCGATGGCCGGGGCTCTCGTCGGCGCGGGGCGCCTTCGGCGCTTCGCGCTGACTCGCATTCGGGGCGCTCGCGGAGGCTGGATGGCGCTGCGGAACTGCGCGCGGACCCCTCCCCGCGCCCCGGCTGGTAAGGCCTCGGCCACGCGCGAAGGTGGGCGCCGCTCGGTGTGTTGGAGGGGGGACGCGTTCTCGCGCGAGTCCGCTTCGCGTTCTCGCGCGAGCACGCGGACCGGCTCGCCCTTCGGGCATCGCGGCCGAATGGGGACGGGCTCGCCCTTCGGGCATCGCGGTCGATCGGGCGTGTGGATCGATGCGGCCAACGGGTGAAGGCGCGGCCTCCGTGACGGCCGATGGTCCGGCTGGCTCTTCGGCATCGCGGCCGAGCGACGAGGGGTGGACACTCCTGCTCTCCTTCGAAATTCCGCCTCTACGCCCCTCACCGCGCGTCCCTTGCGCGCTCTCCCTCCGCGTCGAAGGTTGGTGCCGTCGCCGTCCTTCTCGGGCGACGGATTGGAGCGAGTCTCGCGCGTGCTCTCGAAGGTGCCTCCCACGCCCGTCCTCGAGCGCCGCATCGGAGATCTCGTGAAGCGTCGCTATCGCCTGAGCGCGCTGATCGGCGCGGGCGGGCAGGGCGCCGTCTATCGCGCGACCGATCTCTTCGAGGGCGACGAGGTCGCCGTGAAGGTGCTGCACGAGGAGAGCGAGCGAGATCCCGTCGCGCGCGAGCGGCTCCTCCGCGAGGCCGAAGCGCTGATGGTCACGCGCGGGACCGCCGCGGTGCAGGTGCTCGACCAGGGCTTCACCACCGATGGGCGGCTCTGCCTGGTCACCGAGCTGCTCGAGGGCTGCGACCTCGAGGACTCGCTCCACCGCATCGAGGAGCAGGGGCGCTCGTTCCCGGCGAGCGATCTCGTCTGGCTCTTCGAGCCGCTGGTGACGACGCTCGAGCGCGCGCACGCCGCGCACATCGTGCATCGCGATCTGAAGCCGGCGAACGTGTTCCTCGACGAGCGGGACGGACACATCCGCGTGCGGCTGATGGACTTCGGGTTCGCGAAGTTCCAGCGCCTCAAGCGGCTCACGCTCGATGGCTTCGTCGCGGGCTCGCCGAGCTACATCGCGCCCGAGACGTGGCTCGAGCGCACGCCCGCGCCGAGCGTCGACGTCTACGCGCTCGGCGCGCTCATGTACCGCACGCTCGCGGGCGAGCCACCGTTCTCCGGCGAGGGGCTCATGGCCGTCGTGCGCGCCGCGACGAGCGCGCCGCGGCCGAGCCTGCACGCGCTGCGTCCCGATCTCCCGCGCGACGTCGACGCCTGGGTGCAGCAAGCGCTCGCCATCTCGCCCGAGGAGCGGTTCCAGACGCCGCGCGCCGCGTTCTTCGCGCTCTGCACGGCGCTCGGTCTCGAGCCCTGAGTGAGTGCGCCGAGAAGCCGAGCCCGGTGAGGTCGTCCCGGCTCGGAAAGGCGCCTATCTGGCCGGCGTGAGCGACGCGGCAGCCCCCCCGACGCTCGAGTCGACGACCGGACGCCCCGGCTGGATCGCTCGGGTGCGCGCGGCGGTGACCGACCGCGACGCGCTCAGGGCCTGGAGCGTGGTCGCCAACGACGGCATCGTGGCCACCGCCGGCATCCTCGAGGGGTTCGCCGGAGCGGGGGCCAGCGGCGCGACGCTGGTCACCGCAGCCACCTCGGCGACCATCGCGGGGATGCTCAGCGCCGGTGGCTCCGAGTGGGCCGAGGCGGCCGCGGAGCGCGAGGCGCATCTCAGCGCCGCCGAGGAAGAGGCGGCCGAGCTCGCCCGCCAGCCTGACGTCGAGCTCGCCGAGCTCGTCGCCTACTACCAGCGCAAGGGCCTCGGTCCCGAGCTCGCGCAGGAGGTCGCCGGCCAGCTGATGGCGCGCGACGCGCTCGACGCCCAACTGGAGAGCGAACACGGCATCCTCGAGGTCAAGTCCCGCGCCGACGTCTTGCGTGCAGGGGTCGGGTCGGCGGTCGCGTACGGACTCGGCGCGGCGATCCCGCTCGTCATCACGCTCACGGTGCCGGTCGCGATCGAGGCCTGGGCGATCCTCCTCGCCGCGCTCGTGTCGCTCACCCTGACGTCGGTCGTCGGCGCGCACCGGGCGCATGAACCTGCGGCGCACGCTCGCGCGGACGCTGGTCGTCGGCGTCTCGACGATGGGCGTCACCTACCTCGTCGGCAGGCTCGTCTTCTGACCGCCGCCGGGCAGAGCCGGGTGCGAAATCCCAGGAGGACTAGGAGCGCGCCCAGGAGGGCTCGAACCTCCGACCGTCGGCTTAGAAGGCCGCTGCTCTATCCAGCTGAGCTATGGGCGCTCTGGTCTCTCTCTACCGCGTGGTCTACCGGGTCGCGAGTTCTCGATTCCGGTTCGGCGCCGCGCGGCACCATTCCGGAGGACTCGGGGTGGAGGGATTCGAACCCCCGACGACGAGCACCCAAAGCTCGTGCACTACCAGGCTGTGCGACACCCCGGAATGGTCGCGGAGGATAGCCGCTCCCATGGATCTTGTCGCGTGCAACGAACGGCGATTCCAACGTTCATCGACGTGCTCCGAGGTAGGCCGCGAGGCGCTCGCGCATCGCCGCACACGCGCGTCCACGATGGCTGATCGCGTCCTTCGCCGCCGCCGAGATCTCGCCCATCGTGCCGTCCTCGCCCTCGGGCAGGAAGACCGGGTCGTAGCCGAAGCCACCCGTGCCTCTCGGCTCACGCGTGATGCGACCCTCGCAGCGACCTTCGATGAGCTCGACGCGCTCACCGAGCGCCCCGCGCGGATCGGCGAGGGCGAGCACACAGCGGAATCGCGCGGTGCGGCGCTCGTCGGGCACGTCCGCGAGGGCTGCGAGCAGCTTGCGCACGTTCGCCTCGGAGCCACCGCCGCCCGCGTAGCGCGCGGAGATCACGCCGGGCGCGCCATCGAGCGCGTCGACCTCGAGCCCGCTGTCGTCGGCGATCGTCATCAGGCCCGACGCCTCGGCCTGGGCCTTCGCCTTGAGGATCGCGTTCGCCTCGAACGTGTCGCCGGTCTCGTCGACGTCGGGGAGATCGAGCTCGTCGGCGGACACGAGCTCGAGGCCGAGATCGCCGAAGATGCGGCGGAGCTCCTCGAGCTTGCCGTGGTTCTTCGTCGCGATGAGGAGCTTCGTGGTCATCGCACGAGCTTGTCGAGCGAGGTCCCGGCGCGCGCGAGCGCTTCGCTCTGCGTCGCGAAGAGCGAGGGCATCGACGACATCGCGAGGTCGACCAGCGCGGTCCAGCGATCACGCGGAACCGGCTCGCCCTCGGCGGTGCCCTGCACCTCGACGATGCCGCCGTCGCCCAGCGCGACGACGTTGAGGTCTACGTCGGCCTTGCTGTCCTCGACGTACGCGAGATCGAGCAGCGAGGTCGATCCCACGATCCCCGCGCTGATCGCGGCGAGCGGGCCGCGCAGCACGCCCGCGCCGATCAGGCCCTTGGCGCGCAGGCGATCGAGCGCGAGCGCGAGCGCGACGAATCCACCGGTGATCGATGCGGTGCGGGTGCCGCCGTCGGCATCGAGCACGTCGCAGTCGACGGTGATGGTGCGCTCGCCGAGCTTCTCGAGGTTCACCGCAGCGCGCAGCGAGCGACCGATCAGGCGCTGGATCTCCTGGGTGCGCCCGTCGATGCGACCCTTGCGCCCATCGCGATCCTGGCGCTGCGGGTTCGCGCGCGGATGCATCGCGTACTCCGCGGTGACCCAGCCCTTGCCGCTGCCGCGCAGCCAGCCCGCGACACCCTCGTCGACCGACGCCGCGATCAGCACGCGCGTACCGCCGCACGCGTAGAGCACCGAGCCCTCGGGGTTGCGCTGCACGCCGGTCTCGATGGTCACGGGCCGGAGCGCGTCGGCGCTGCGTCCGTCGGTGCGGCTCGTCATCTTCGGGGGGCTCCGGGCGAAACGGCGGACCGAGGTAGCACGAATGGACCTCCCGCGTCACGCGCGATCGTCGATCACCGCGGGCTGCGCGGATCGCTCGGTCGTCGGCGCGTGGTGCTCGGGGAACCACATGACGAACGTGGTGCCGCCCTCTGCTCCGTCCTCGCACCGGATGTGCCCGCGGTGCGCGACGACGATCTGCTGCGTGAGCGAGAGACCGAGCCCGGTGCCGCGCTCCTTCGTCGAGAAGAAGAGATCGAACACGCGGCCGCGCCGCTCGGGCGGGATGCCCTCGCCGCGATCGGCGATCGCGATCTCGACGCCGCGCTCGTGGGTCGCGCGATCGTCGCTGCGACGCACGCTCAGCGTGACCGGACCGCCCTGGGGCATCGCTTCGCGCGCGTTGCGGATCAGGTTGAGCAGCGCCTGGCGGATCTGCGCCTCGTCAGCGGCGACGAGCGGGAGATCGGGCTCGACGCGCATCTCGATGCGGCACTGCGCGGCGGCGAGCTCGCGCTCGACGAAGCGCGCGACCTCGGTCGCGACGGCGCCGAGATCCTCGGGCGTGAGCAGCGGCGCGGGCAGGCGCGCGAGGCGCAGGTACTCCTCGGTGATCCCGGTGAGCCGATCGATCTCGCGCTGGATCGCGCGCAGCGGTGCGGCGACCTCGGGGCCGGCGCCCGAGAGCTCGTCCGCGAGCACCTCGACGTTGAGGCCGATGCTCGAGAGCGGATTGCGCACCTCGTGCGTGACGTGCGCGGCCATCTTGCCCATCGCGGCGAGGCGCTCGGTCTGGATGAGGCGCGCCTTCGTCGCGAGCTCCTCGGTGACGTCGTCCGCGACGACCAGCACCGGGATGCGCCCCGCGATCGCGTCGGTGCCGAACGGGCTCACCCGCACGTCGACGTGACGCGGTGGATCACCGGTGAGCGTCGCGCTCTGGAGCGCGACCGGCTCGCCTCCGATCGCGACACGATCGATCGCATCGTCGAGGCCCGCGAGGCGCTCGACGAGGCCCGTGTCGTCGAGCGGGCGATCGATGGCGCTGCGACCGATCCCGAGCACGGGATCGGCGGACTGGTTCGCGGCGCGCACGCGGCCTTCCGCGTCCACCACGACGACCGCGGATCGCAGGCTCGCGACGATGCGCTCCTGGATGCGCTGCAGCTCGCGCACCTCGCGATCGCGCGCCGCGATCGCATCGACCATGCGCTCGAATTCCTGGGCGAGACGGCCGATCTCGTCGTCTCGACCGGTCTCGAGGCGCGTCGAGAGATCACCGCGCGCGACCGCCACGACGCGCGACTGCAGCTTCGGCAGCGGCGCGAGCAGGCGCTGCGACCACCACGTGACGCCGAGCCCCGCGAGCAGCGCGAGCAGCGCGAGCACGGCGATCTCGATCACCGAGCGACGCTCCTGCTCCGCGGCGCTGCGGCTCGTCTCCTCGAAGCGCGACTCGACGCGGTTGCGCGTGACGAGCAGCTGCCGCGCGATCTGCGCCTCGCGACGCACGATCTCGGCATGCAGCTCGACGGCGCGCGCGCGATCGTCGCGATCGAGCGCCGCGAAGAATTCGCCGTAGAGCGAGTCCGTGCGCTCGTAGGCCTGCTGGATCTGCGCGAGCGTCTCGCGCACCGATGCGAGCGTCGCGCGATCGGGCTCCGGCCCTTCGAGGCGCTCGACGCGCTCGACCGCGGTGAGCGCTTGCGAGAGACGGCGCGGCCCGACCTGACGCGCCGCGCTGATCCAGCTGCGCGTGCGTCGCGACTCGCGCTCGTCGAGCACGTACTCGAGCATGTTGTTGACGACCGCGCCGTTCGCCTGCGCCTCGGCGATGCGCATGACGAGCGGGACGTAGGCCTCGTGCAAGAGGCGCAGGTTCTCGGACGTGCGCTGGTGCTGCACCAGGCTCGTGCCCGAGACGATCCCGAACGCGACCAGCACGCTCGCGAAGGCGAGGAAGATCCGAGTCGGGATCGTCAGGCGCGCGCGCTTCATCCGCACCGCCGTTCTAGCCGTAACCGAGGGAGCGTTCACGGGGGGAGCACGGCTGCGGCTTGCGCGGCGAGCGCGGGATCGGCGGCGATCGCCGCGGCGAGCGCCTCGCGCGCGTCGCGGGAACGGCGCAGCGCGACGAGCGCACGGCCCCTCGCGAGGTGCACCGGCCCGGGCGTCTCGACCTGCGCGGCGAGCGCGAGATCGAGCTCGGCGAGCGCCTCGCGCGCCCGCCCCGCGTGGAGCAGCGCTTCGCCGTGGAGCCATCGACCGCGGCCGTTCTCGGGGTCGACGAACACGACGCGCGGCGCGACCGCGAGCAGCACGTCCCACGCGCCCGCCTCGTGGAGGGTCTGCATGAGCGCGGCGAGCGCGCCGCGATCGTGCTGATCGAGCGCGACGATGCGCTCGAGCGCGCGCCTCCGGAGCGTCGCGTCGCTGCTCGACTCCGCGATCTGCGCGAGGCCGTGCCACGCATCGAGGCGCTCGGGATCGATCGCCGCGGCGGCCTCGAGCGCGGTGCGCGCGGCGGTGGTGTCACGGCGAGCGAGCGCCGCTTGCGCGGCGAGCAGGCGCACCTCGTAGCCGTCGTGCCCGCTCGCGATGAGATCGGCGACGTGGGTGTCGACCTCGGTCGCGTCGCGTCGCGCGAGCGAGGCGCGCGCGAGCACGAACCGCGCGATCGGCTGGTGCGGGTCGATGCGGATCGCCTCGATCGCCGACTGCGTGGCGCCCGCCGCGTCGCCGTGGACGACGAGCCCGGCGGCGAGCTCGGCGTGGGTGATCGCATCGCGCGGTGCGCTGCGAGCGCGCGCGCGGAGCGCCTCGACGTCGAGATATCGCCCGAAATCGACGGCGAAGTCGCGCGCACGTGCCGCCAGCCGAGTGCGCTCGTGCACGCGCCAGTCGCGATCGAGATCGTCGATCGACACGCCGAGCGCGCGCTGCACCACGTCGGCGCTGGTGCGTCCCTCGCCCCAGCCGCGCAGCATCGCGACCACGCGATCGAACCCGAAGCGACCGACCATGTATCCGACGAGCCGCGAGCTCGCGTAGTACGCGGTCATCACGTCCTCGGCGCTGCGCGCGTGGGTGAACGCGGAGTTCAGATCGCGCACCGGCGGCAGGCGATCGAGCGCGAGCCAGAGGCGATGATCTTCTTCGCGACGCCACTCGGGGCGCGCCATCACTGTCTCGTGCTCCGCGAGCCCCTCGGTGAACCAGCGCGGCACCCGGTTGCGCGAGAGCTGGATGTGGAAGACGTGCGCGAGCTCGTGGGTGGTGATCTGACCCCAGTCGAACGCACCGCCGCGCGGGCTCAGCGCGGTCACGACCTGGCCGAAGCACACGCCCTGCACGCCCGCGTTGGGCAGGCCCGAGGTGCGCACGCTGAAGTGCTGCGTGCTGGCGAACATCTCGATGTGCACCGGCTGTCGCGGCGTGAACCGATAGCGGCGGCGCATGTCGTCCCAGGCGCCGCGCAGCGTGGTCGTCACCGCGCTTTCGATCAGCGGGCGCTCCTCGCGGTGCATGCGCAGCACGAACGGCCGCGCGTCGAAGCGCTCGTAGTGCGGCGTGATGACGTCGTCCCAGAGGTTCAGCGTGTTGAAGACGCGCGCATCGAAGCGATCACGACGCCACGCCTCGCGCAGCGCGGCGAGGCCGTCTTCTTCCTCGCCCATGCGCAGCAGGTTGAGCCCGAGCGTGGCGTGGGCGCGCGCGTCCTCGGGATCGATGCGCAGCGCGCGCCGCGCGAGCTCGACCACGTCGGGATAACGATGCTCCCAGTCCGCGTGATCGCCGACGATGCTGTAGAGCTCGGCGTAGCGCGGGTTGTGATCGAGGACCGCGCGCACCGCGGCGTCGAACGCGCGCTGGTCGCTCTCGACGAAACGCACCGCGGCGCGCACCGAGAGCGCCTCGAGATCGCTCGGATCGATCGCGAGCGCAGCGTCGAGGTGCGCGTCGGCGCGCGCGATGTCGACGTCGCGCAGCGCCATGCCGGCGCGGGTCACGTGAGCCGCGACGAGGTTCGGATCGACGGCGAGCGCCGCGCTCAGCTCGCGCTCGGCGCCCGCGAAGTCGAACGACTGCTCGAGCACGATGCGCGCGCGGAGCAGGTGCGCGCGCGGGTGGTTCGGGCTCACGCGCAGCGCGTCGCTCACGCACTCGTCGGCGTGGCCGAGATCGAATTTCGAGAGGAAGAGCGTCGCCCACTCGAGCTGGGTCTCGACGCGATCGCGCGCAGCGCGCGCGGCCTCGCGGAACGCGTCGTTCGCGTCGTGCGCGCTGCCGAGCATCGCCGCGGCCATGCCGACGTACGCGAGCCCTTCGCCGTCGCGCGAGGTGATCGTTCCGTCGTTGTACGCGCGCACCAGGCGCATCAGCACCGTGCGCGCTTCGCTCTCGCGCCCGCGCCGCAAGAGCAGCCGTCCGAGCATCACGCGGGCGCGATGCGCGGTGGGCTCGCTCGCGACGTCCTCGAGCGCGCGCTGCGCTTCGTCGAGGCGGCCGCGCGCCATGTGCGCCTCGCCCGCGAGGGTGCGCGCCGTGATGCGCACGCCGGCCGTGCGCGCCGCGCCGTCCGCGACGCGCTGGGCCTCGTCGTGACGACCGGTCTCGAGCAAGAGCCGCGCGAGCACGACTTGCGCCTCGGCGCCCGAGATCGCGCGCAGCGCGGTCTCCGCGGAGCCGTACTCACCGCGATCGAGGGCGCGCACCGCGTCGGCGAGCGGAGTCGCCGGACGTTCCTGGGCCAGGCCGGCCGGCGCGAGAGAGATCGCGAAGAGGACGACGAGGGTCGAGAGCGCGCGCCGCATTCGATCTCACGATCATACGGCCCGTGCGCCGGGTTCGCTCGGCGTCGTGCCTACGCGATCGGTGAGCCTCCACCCAGCGGTCGCGCGGGATTGCCGCCCACCTTCGCGCCTGCGGGCACGTCTCGGATCACCACGCTCCCCGCGGCGATCACCGCCTCGTCCCCGATCGTCACGCCGGGCGCGATCACTGCGGCACCGCCGATCCACACGCGATGACCGATGCGAACCGGCTTCGCGTACTCGACGCCCGAGATGCGCGTCGCCGCATCCAGCGGGTGCGTCGCCGTGTAGAGGTGGACGCCCGGTCCGATCATCACGTCGTCGCCGATGTCGATGCGCGCGCAGTCGAGGAACACGCAGTTCGCGTTCACGTAGAGGCGCGCTCCGGCGTGGATGTGGACGCCGTAGTCGCAGTGGAAGGGCGGCTCGATCTCGGGCGTGACGCCGACGGTCCCGAGGAGGGCGCGCAGGAGCTCGTCGCGCTTCGTCGGATCGTCGGGCGAGATGTCGTAGAGGGCGCGCGCCATCTTGCGCGCTCTTCGCCGCATCGTGACGAGCTCGGGATCGGTCGGCCGGTAGAGCTCTCCGGCGAGCATCTTCTCGCGTTCGCTGCGCATGCCGATCGACATGCGCGCGGCGCGTCAGATCGACAGCACGCCGGACACCCGCTGCATCATCGCGACGCGCTGCTGCGTCACCGGGCTGCGCCCGTCGAGCAGCTTCTCCGTCTCTTCGAGCACCGCTGCGAGCGGCCAGCGCGTCACGCTGCGATCCGGCGTCGCGATCCCGCCCGGCAGCGGCGACTGCCACGCCACCATCTCGTCGGTCGCGCCGCTCGCCAGCGCGTCGATCGCGCCGAGCGCGAAGCGGCTCGCGATCATGCGATCGAGGAAGGTCGGGTTCCCGCCGCGCACGAGGTGGCCCAGCACCGTCGCGCGGATCGAGACCTCGCCGAGCTCCGGCTCGAGCGTCTCGGTCAGCCGGCGCACCAGGCGCGTGCACGGCACCTCGACGCCCTCGGCCTTGATCACCAGCACGCGCTGCTTGCCGCGGTTCCCCTCGAACGATCGCCGGATCAGATCGGCGACCGACGCGACGATCGCGTCCTCGTCGCGTCCGTCCTCGCGGAAGAGCGCCGCGTCCGCGCCCGCCGCGATCGCGCTCGCCATGCACAGGTAGCCCGACTGCCGGCCCATCACCTCGACGACGAACGCGCGACGATGCGCGCGCGCCGTGTCGCTGATGCGATCGCACGCGTCGACGATCGTGTTGAGCGCGGAGTCCACGCCGATCGCGCTCGCAGTGCACCCGATGTCGTTGTCGATCGACGCCGGGATCCCGATCACCTTCGCGCCGTGCTCGGTCGCGAGCGCGTGCGCGCCGGTGAGCGATCCGTTGCCGCCGATCACCACGAGCCCATCGAGCTCGCGCAGCGCCTCCGCCGCACGCGCGCGACCCTCGGCTCCGTAGAACGCCTTGCAGCGCGCCGAACCGAGGATGCTGCCGCCGAGGTGCCCCGACACGTCGACCTCGTGCGTCGGCGCGAGCCCACCCTCGGCCTTGCGCGTGAGCGCGCGCCAGCTGCGATCGAGCAGCCCTTCGTAGCCGCGCTCGATCCCCACGACCTCGATGCCGCGCTGCGCCGCGATCAACGTCGCGGCGCGCACCGCCATGTTCATCCCGGGCGCGTCGCCGCCCGACGTGAGGATGCCGATGCGCATCGTCAGCGCTCGTCGCGCTCTTCGCGCGAGCTCTTCTTGTCGCCCTCGAGGCCGGCCGGCTCTTCGTCGATGTCGTCGAGCAGGCGGTTCATGAGCCCGTCGATCATCAGATCGCGCTGGTGCTCCTCGATGCGCCCCTCGATCCAGTTCCCGCGGATCTGCTCGTACTTCACGCGGTACTCGCCGAGCAGCTTCCGATAGCGCTCCTGCTGCGCCCAGATGCGCCGGTGGTTGCGCGCGTACACCGCGCCGAGCGACGCGATCGACACCCCGGTGAGCACCAGCCCGATCGGACCACCGACGAGCAGACGCAGCGCGACCACCACCGCGGTCGCACCCGCCGCCCCGGTGAGCACCTTTCGTCCCGTGCCCGGCGCGGTCACGCCGCCCCACGCGACCTCCCACGCCTCGCGCGACGCGAGCAGCAGCGCGACGAAGTGCACCTGGTTCTTCCGCTGAGCCCAGTAGGTCTCGATCGCGGTCTTCAGGAAACCGTCGTACGACGCGTACTTCGGGCCGGGTTTGCCCGGGGTGGGTTCGCTCATCGCCCGAACGTACCACTTCGCGCGCGCCGCGACCGCGTGCGAGCACGTGTCATACTCGCCCGATTCGTGAGGTCTCGGCGCTCGGGGCCTCGAGGGAGTCTGCCCTTGTCGATGACTGCCGCTTGCTTCGCGTCGCGACTGCGCGCCACCTCGTTCGCTCTCCTCGTCGCGATGTCCATCGCGGGATGCGGGGACGACGACGGCCCGAACGACTCCGACGCCGGCGAGCCGATGGACGCCGGACAATTCGACTCCGGCCCGCGACGCCCCGACGGCGCACGCGACTGCACGAGCGACGAGGACTGCGTCGACGAGGTCACCTGCACGCGCGACGTGTGCGACCCGATGGGCTACTGCCGGAACCCCGTCGACCCCGCGGTGTGCGACGACGAGATCTTCTGCAACGGCGTCGAGCAGTGCGATCCGCGGCGCGGCTGCGTGCCCGGCCCGCGCGAGACGTGCAACGACGGCGACGTGTGCACGCTCGATCGCTGCGACGAGGAAGGCAAGACCTGCGAGCACTTCCCGCGCGATCTCGATCAGGACGGCGACACCGACTGGTTCTGTCCCGGTGGCGCCGACTGCGACGACATGGACGCGCTGCGCCACTCCGAGTTCCCCGAGGTCTGCGGCGATCGCGTCGACAACGACTGCGACGACGCGATCGACGAGCCGGACTGCGGGCGCGCGCCCAACGACACCTGCGCCGATCCGCTCGACGTGTCGGCGGGCGGCGTGTTCGTCATCGACGCGTCGAGCCTCGGCGGCGACTACACGATCCCGTGCGCGGGCCCGCCGCCCTCGGGCACGGTGCGTCGCGACGCGATCCTGAGCTTCACGATCGCGGAGCCGCGCGGCGTGCGCATCCGCGCCGAGGGCCCCGCGGTGCTCACGGGGATCTCGGTGAGCACCGAGTGCGGCGTCGCGGCGAGCTCCGTCGAGTGCAGCTACGGGTTCCCCGCGCAGGTGCGCGCGCGCCGGCTCGACCCCGGCACGTACTACGCGGTGGTGTCGTCGAACGCGCCGGGGGACGTCGCGGTCACGGTCGAGCTCCTCGAGCCCGAGCCGCCCGCGCCGAACGAGACGTGCGACACCGCGATCGACATCACGGGCGGTGGCACCTTCACCGGTAGCTTCGTCGACGTGCGCGACGATCTCACGACGGAGTGCGGCAGCATCGGCGCGCCGGACGTCGTGTACTCGTTCACCACGACGGCCGAGCAGGACGTGCGCATCTCGGCCGTGAGCCCGACGGGCGATCGGCTCGTCTGGGATCTCCGCTCCACGTGCGCCAGCAGCACGAGCGCGCTCCGCTGCGCGAACGACGCGCCCGCGACCGGCCTCGTGCACCAGCTCCCGATGGGCACGCACTTCATCGTGCTCGAGGGCACGTCGTCGACGGAGATCGACTACACGCTCGAGCTCGAGCTGCTGCCTCCGACGCCTCCGCCCGACGGCGACGTGTGTCGCAACGCGATCCCGCTCGTGCTCGGCGAGCGCACCGAGGGAACGCTCGCCGACAAGGAGGACGACATCGTCACGAGCTGCGGCTTCGACTTCCGCGACGTCGTGCACTCGTTCACGCTGACGGCGCGCCGCGACGTGACCATCGAGGTCGACGGCGGCGCGGCATCGTTCAACGCGTCGGTGCGGACCGCGTGTGCCGACGGTGCGACCCAGCTGCGCTGCGCGCGCGGCGCGCCGGTGCGGATGCGCCTGCGCGATCTCGGGATCGGCACCTACTACGTGGTCGTCGAGTCGTTCAACGCCGCGCCCTACGCGATCACGGTGACCGACTCCGATCCCGTCACGCCGGTCGAGGTGAGCGGCAACGAGACCTGCGGGAGCGCGTTCCCGATCCCGGCGACCGGCGGCGTGTTCACCGGGGACACGACCTCGATGCTCGACGATCTGCAGACGCGCACGTCGTGCGGCGACGGCGCGCGCTCGACCGACGCGATGTTCCGGCTCGATCTCACGGCGTCGCGCCGCATCGTCGCGAACACCGGCGGCTCGACCTTCGACACCGTGCTCCACCTGCACCGCGACACCTGCGCGAGCGCCGGTGAGCTCGTCTGCGACGACGACAGCGGCGACGGCTCGTCGAGCCTGATCGATCGGCTGCTCGACCCCGGCACCTACTTCCTCGTCGTCGACGGCCGCGGGATGGTCTCGCGCGGCTCCTACACGCTCGAAGTGCTCGTCACGCCGTGAGCCGTTCCCGATGAAGACGTTCGTCCGCGCGCTCGTCGCGCTCTCGCTGCTCCTGTTCTCCGCGAACGACGCGCACGCATGGCATCGCCTCCCGCCCGGTCGCGACGGATTCCGCGCGGCCGGGTACGACGCGGTGCGCGGGATCACCATCGGTCCGATCGAGAGCTCGCAGCAGCGGGGACGCGGCTACGGCACCGAGTCCACCGAGGCGCTGCTCGATCACCTCGCGTCGATGGGCGTGAACTGGGTCTCGATCACGCCCTTCGGGCGGATCTGGGATCTCCACAGCACCGAGATCCTCATGGACTTCGAGGCGCCCTACGAGGAGAACCGCGAGGCGGTGCGCCGCATCGTCGCGCAGGCACACGCGCGCGGCATCCGCGTGCTCGTGATCCCGCACCTCTGGGTCGAGACCGGCGGCTGGCGCGGCGAGATCGACCCCGGCACGCCCGAGGGATGGGCCGAGTACCAGCGCAACTACCGCGCGTTCGTGCTCGCGTGGGCACGCGACGCCGCGGCAGCGGGCGCGGATGCGTTCTCGATCGGCGTCGAGTGCAAGAGCTGGTCGGGCCGCTTCGGCGCGTTCTGGTGGGACTTCATCGACGACGTGCGCGAGGTCTATCCGGGCCTGCTCACGTACAGCGCGAACTGGGACGAGGCCGAGGACGTGCTCTTCTGGGATCGCCTCGATCTCGTCGGCATCAACGCGTTCTATCCGCTCGCCTCGCACGCGAACGCGACGTTCGCGGAGTACGAGGAGGGCGCGCGCCGCGCGGCCGAGGGCGTCGAGCGCGTCGCGACCGTGCTCGACATGCCGGTGCTCTTCGTCGAGGTCGGGTACACGACGCGTCGCGACGCGGCCGTCGAGCCCTGGCTCTGGCCCGACGAGATGACCGACGTCGCGATCTCGGAGCACGAGCAGGCGAGGGCGCTCGAGGCGAGCTTCCGCGCGTTCGTTCCGCACGAGTGGTTCTCGGGCTTCCTGGTGTGGCGCTACTACGCGTACCTCGACGACGTGAGCCAGGAGGCGATCTGGGGCTTCTCGCCGCACGGGAAGCGCGCGGAGCACGTGCTCCGCGCGACCTTCGCCGCGGCGTTCGGCGCCGACGCCGCCACGATCGTCCCGGTGCCGCGCGTGCTGCGCGATCCGCTCGGGATCGTGCGGTCGACGATCGTGGACTGACTCAAAGACTGTCGAAAAATCGGCTCGCCCGCCCGTCCGCGCGCTTCGCGCGCTCCCGTCCGGGACGTGCGGGACGAGCATTCCGGCAGACTCAGCTCTTCTTCGTCTTCTCGGACACCGTCTCGCCGCTCGCCTGGATCGGGATCTGGCGAGCGCGCGAGGGCTGCTCCGGCATCTTGAGCTTCACCTCGAGCACGCCGTTGTCGAAGCGCGCTTCGCAGCTCGCGGGATCGGTCCCCTCGGGAACGCGGATCGCGCGCTCGAAGCAGCCGTAGCTGCGCTCGCTGCGGAAGAACCCCTCGCGCTCGTCGCGCTGCTCCTCGCGCCGCTCGCCCGAGATGACGAGCACGTCGTCCTTCAGCTCGAGCTTCACGTCCTCCTTCTTCATCCCCGGCAGATCGGCGCGCACGACGAGCTCGTCGCCCTGCTCGAACACCTCGAGCTGCGGCACCCACTCGCGGAGCGACGGAGCGAATCCGTAGCCGCTCGCCGGCGCGAGCCCACCGCCCATGCCGAACTCGCCGAAGAGCCGATCCATGTCCTCGAACATCCGGCGGACGAACGAGAACGGCGTCTGGATCCCCGGCCCGCCCCGCCCGAGCCCGGCTCCGCCACCACCGCGGGCGAGCCCACGCTGCTCGCGCTCCTGCTCACGTCCCTGCTGCTGCGTACCGCCCCCACGCGCGCTCTGGTTCCTGCCGTTCTGCGGCTCGTTCTGCGCCATGGCTTCCTCCTTCCGACTCGCTCATGGCGCCGCGCGAGAGCGCATCCAACGTTGCCGTTTTCTTGCTCGCTCGCGCGCTCCTCGGGTACGCGGCGAGACATGCGATTCTCGCTGGGTGAGCCTCCGCGCGATGGCGAGCCGCGCGACCGGAAGGTCGTGCGTCCCTTCGCGTTCTTCCGCGCCGGCGCGCACCCGAGCGCCGCGGCGAGCCAGCGCCCGATCCTCGTCTTCGAAGACGTCTTCAAGTTCTTCAAGCCCGATCAGCCGACGCTGCGCGACGTGAATCTCACCGTGGAGCGCGGTGAGTTCGTGTTCGTCACCGGCCCCAGCGGCGCGGGCAAGAGCACGCTCCTGCAGCTCGTCTATCGCAAGCAGACGCCCGACGAGGGGCGCATCCTGTTCTGCGGTCGCGACATCGCGCGGCTCACCGGCGACTCGATCCCGTACCTGCGCCGCAACCTCGGGATCGTCTTCCAGGACTTCAAGATCATCCCGCACTGGACGGTCTTCGAGAACGTCGCGGTCGCGCTCGAGATCCTGTCGATGAGCAAGCGCCTCGTGCGCTCTCGCGTCGCGGAGGCGCTCGAGCGTGTCGGCCTCGCGGGCCGCGGCGAGGATCTCACCGGTGCGCTCTCGGGCGGCGAGCAGCAGCGCGTCGCGGTGGCGCGCGCGATCGTGACCGAGCCCGCGCTGCTCCTCGCCGACGAGCCCACGGGCAACCTCGACCCGCACCTCGCGCTCGACATCCTCACGCTCTTCGAAGAGATCCACGCGACCGGCACGACGGTCCTCTTCGCGACCCACGATCACACGCTGCTCGAGCAGCGGCCGCACCGCATCGTCTACATCGACGAAGGTCGCGTGCGCGAGGCGCGCTCCGGTCTGCGCGATCTCCGCGCGACCGAGGCCGCCCAGGACGATCGCGACCGGCACCAGGCGGGCTCGGGCGTGGTCTCGATGAACGCGGTGCGCGCGCGCGCACGCTGATCGCAGCAGGGAAGGGACGCTCTCATGGATCTGAAGTCGGCCTTCACGCGCGCGACGCGCGCGATGCGAGAAGAGGCGGGCCTCCACCTCGTCGCGATCTCGAGCCTCACGATCGCGTTCCTCTGCCTCGCGACCTCGCTGCTCGCGATCACGAACCTCGGCGCGCTCGCCGACTCGTGGGGACGCACCGCGCGCCTCAGCGTCTACCTGCGCGACGGCGCGGAGGCGCAGGACATCGAAGAGCTCCGCATCGCGCTCGAGGGACTGCCCGAGGTGCGCGCGGTCGAGCACCTGACGTCGGCGGCCGCGCGCGAGCAGTTCCTGCGCGACGCGGAGATCGGCGCCGATCTCTCGGCGCTGCCCGCGGACGCGTTCCCCGCGTCGCTCGAGATCGATCTCGTCGCGGGCGTGACCGGCGCGCGCGTCGACGCGATCACCGAGCGCGTGCGTCGCTTCGGAACGGTCGAGGACGTCGAGACCTATCGCGGCTGGTTCGCGCGGGTCGAGAGCCTCGTCGTCGCGGGGCGCGGCGTCGCGAGCGGCCTCGCGATCCTCGTCGTGCTCTGCGTCGTGTTCGTCGTCGGCAACACGATCCGCCTCGCGGTCGCGGGGCGTCGCGACGAGATCGAGGTGATGAAGCTCTGCGGCGCGACGAACGGCTTCGTGCGCGGCCCCTTCATCGTCGAGGGCGCGGTGCAGGGCTCGGTCTCCGCGATCGTCGCGCTGCTCATCCTGCTCGTCGCGTACCTCGCGCTGCGCGGGCACGTCGACGGAACGCTCGCGAGCATCGTCGGCACGCAGAGCGTCTTCCTCCACCCCGGTGTCGCGCTCTCGCTGGTGCTCGGTGGCGCGCTGCTCGGCGCGACCGGCAGCGTGCTCTCGCTCCGCCGCTACCTGACGGTCTGACCATGAAACGACGCGTCCTCACGCTGCTGCTCGCGCTCGGCCTCGCGCTCGGGAGCGCGCCGCGCGATGCGCGCGGTCAGGACGAGAGCGAGGAGGCACCGCTCCCGCTCGATCCGGTGCAGCGCCTCGCCGCGCTCGACGAGCGCATCGCGAGCGCGCTGTCCGACGTGGAGCGCGCGAACGCCGATCACGCGCGCGTCGAGACCGAGATCGCCGGGCTCACCGAGGGTCGCGCCGCCGCGAACCGCCGGGTGCGCGAGCGGACCCGCGCGCTCTATCGACTGACGCGTGCCGGTGTGTTGCCGCTCGCAGGCGGGCTCGACTCGATGCTCGGCCACGTCGCGCGCGTGGAGCGCCTCCAGCGCATGGTGCGCCACGATCTCGACGCGCTCTCCGATCTGCGCGCCCGTGCCGCGGCGCTGCGCACCGAAGCGGGGCGCCTCGGCGAGCGGATCGACACGACGCGCGCCCGCATGGCGCGCCTCGAGGCCCAGAAGAGCGCGCTCGAAGAGGACGTGCGCCGCGCGACGCTCTACGGCAGCGCGTTCTCCGACGCGACGTTCGGCACGTCGACCTCGACCAGCGGCTACGGCCTGCGCCTCGTCGACCCGCCCGCCGCGCCGGCCCCGGGCTTCGAGTCGCAGCGGGGAGCGCTCGCGCTGCCGCTCGCCGCGCCTCGCGCGATCCGCGAGGCGACGCGCGAGCAGGGCGCGGGCATCGAGCTCGACGGAGTGCGCGGCGCGCCGGTGCGCGCGGCTGCGGACGGGCGCATCGCGTTCAGCGATCGTCATCCCTCGTACGGCCGAATGATCATCGTCGATCACGGCGAGGGGCACTTCACGATCTACGGCGGCCTCGCGCGCAGCGACGCGCCGATCGGCGCGCAGGTCACGCGCGGCGCCACGCTCGGCGCGGTCGACACCGAGCCGCTCTTCTTCCAGGTCCGCCGCGGCACGCGTCCGCTCGACGCGCGCACCTGGCTCGGCCTCTGATCAGACGCGCCGGCGGCGCGACGCGATCATGATCCCGAGCGCGATCATCGCGATGATCGCGCTCGGCTCGCTCGTGCCGGTGCCGACGCGACATCCACACCCGCCCCCGCTGCTCGGCGCGGTCGTGCTCGCGTCCGCTCCGGCATCGGCAGCGACGATGCTCGCGTCGGGCAGCTCGACGACCGGGCACTCCGCGCTCGGATCCCCGCTGCGCTCGAGCGTCGCCTGCACGGTGTAGAGGTTCTGCCCGCGCCGCCGCAAATCGACCGACTCGATCGCGAAGTACAGCGTCTTGCAGCGCGGCAGGCGGTACGTGGTGCTCTCGTCGAGCACGACCGCACCGCCCTCGACCGGCACCGCCGCCTGCGCGGTCACGCGCGCGGCGTTCACGCGCACCGGCTGATCCTCGAGCAAGTGCAGCCGGTACTGCCCGTTGCGCGTCAGCGACGTCATCGCGATCCGCAGCGACGTCGCGTCCACCGGGACGTCGATGCGGTAGTGCACCGGCGCGATGCTCCGCCCCACACCGGCCGTGAGGAACTCGTTGCCGCTCCAGCCGCGGCGCTCGGTGCCGTCGTCGAGCGCGACGATGCGCTGACACCCCGGCAGCCCGCGCGCTCCGACGATCTCCTCGACCGCGCTCGCCTGCTCCGCGCTGAGCGCGCCCGTCGCGACCATGCCCTCGGCGGTCGCGATCATCAGGTCGCCCGCCTCGGCCAGCGAGGGGTCCTCGGCGATGCTCGCGACCGTCGTGAACACCAACGCGTCCGCGGCCTCGACGCCGATCCGCTCGCGCAGATCCCACGCGGTCGCGGCCCAGATCGTTCCGTCGAAGTGCCCTTCCCCGAAGAGCCCCGACGGGCACGTGAGGTCGTTGTCGATCACACGCAGGCTGCCGTGCGCGCCGAGATCACCGGCCGCGCCCGCGAACGACTCCGCGATCTCCGCGTTCCCTTGCAGCGTGCCCGCGTAGTAGTCGCTCGTGCCCTCGTTCACCGCGAGCGGCTCGTACGACACGCCGAGCGGATCCACCGCGAAGCCCGTCATCGTCGCGACCTGATCGGTCACCGCGTGCCCGAACTCGTGATAGACGACGTCCGCGTCGTACGCGTAGTCGCCGCTGCGGCCCTGCCCGAAGAGCAGGAACCCGCACTGACCGCCCGACGCCGGGCTGAACGCCGCGTTGTCGTAGTCGATGTCCGGCACCTCGCCGTAGTTCACGAACACGCGCATCGCGCTCGTGCCCGAGCACGTCCACGTGAACCCGTGGCGCTCGCGGTGCCACGCGGCCGCGCGGCTCAGGTGGTGGAACGCGTTCACCTCGGCGAACTCGTCGTCGTGCGAGCCCGGGACGGCGTCGTAGAGGAAGTTGCCCTCGGCGTCCGCCAAGGCGCGCTGCGTGCCCGCGCATCCGCCGCCCGACTGCACGTCGCACTGCGACACGTGGAAGTACTGGCTCGTGAGGTTCTGCGCGCCGCTCGCGAGATCGGTGAGCTCGACGTCGCTGGTCACGCCCTCGGTGGTCGTCGGGTTCGTCTCGTACACGCGCGCCATCGCGTGCGTCAGCAGCGGGACGATCCCGAGCACCGCTCCGTCGCGCGCGTCGAGCAGCGCCCGCATCCGCTGCGAGAGCGCGGCGCCGTGCAGATCGATCGCCCACACCGGCACGATCGTGTCGACGAGATCGATCGCGATCGCGGCCGGCGACGTCGTGCCCGCGATGCGCCAGCCGACCTCGAGCCCCCGCGCGATCTCGGCCGCGTGCGTCGCGTCGATCGACACGCCGCCCTCGACGCGCGCCGGCCCCGCGTCCGCGAGGACCATGTCGATCGCGCCGTCCGCGAGCGAGCGCACGACGACCGTCGCGCCGAGCACCGGCCGTCCGTCGGCGTAGCGACGCAGCCGCACGATCGTGAAGCCGTGATGGGTCTGCGCGCGCTCCACACGCAGCTCCGCGCCCTGAGGGATCCCGAACGCGTCGCCGAAGCGCTGCGTCAGCGCGAGCGCGTCGCGCGCCGGATCGCCCGACCACGGCCGCATCCGCGCGCCGAAGAGCAAGCGCACGCGGCCCTCCTCGTCGCGACGCACCCGTGCGCGTGGCCCCGCGAGCGCGAGCAGCGCGTCCTCGCCGGTGCCCGACGGATCGCGACCGGGATCGACGCCCTGTGCCCGCACCGAGGGCGCGACGAGCACGAGCGAGGACAAGACGAGGAGCGAAGCGAGGCGGCGAACCATGGCGCCCAGGGTACCCGCCGGATCAACCGCCCGGAACGCGCGCTTCGCCTGTGATCCTCGCGACATCACGCGCGATCACCCGTGGCTCACGTCGATCTGCGTTCACTCACTCGCTTCGCGCAGCTCCAGATCGATCCGGCGCTCCGCGCGATCGAAGTAGACCGTGCGCTCCGAGCTCGTGAAGCCGGTCTTCTCCGCGCGCACCTGTCCGAACGCGACGTCGCTGAGCACCTGCATCTCGTAGCGTCCGTCGTCGCCGGTGGTCGTCTCCTCGACGAGCCCGGTGTCCGACGTGAACGTCACGCGCGCACCGCCGAGCCCCGCGGACGATCCGTCGTCGCGCTCGACCGTGACGATGCCCGAGAGATCGTACGCGCTCGCGTTCGTCTCCTCGCCGCACGCGCTCGCCGCGAGCAACACGAAGAGCGCGGGAACCAGGGCAGGGCGGAGCTGTCCGATCATGCCCGTGCAGGATATCAAGCCCGAGCCCGCGGCGTCTCTGGTGGCGCGAACCCCCGACGAGTACGATCCGCGGCCCCCGATGGCACCGCGCCCCGCCGAGCCCGCCCCGCCGATCCTGCGCAACGTGCTCGTGCCGATCTCGCTCGTGACGACGTTCGCGCTCGTCTACTGGGTGCGGATCCCGCTCGCGCTCGCGGTGCTCGCGGTGAGCCCGCTGATCGCGCTCTTCGTCCTCGCGCCGTCGTGGGCCGCCGCGTCGATGCGCGCCTTCGATCGCGACGCGCTGCGCCTCCGCGCCGCGGGCCGTCCGAGCGAGCTGCGCGCGCGCTTCGATCGCGCGATCGGCATGCGCCTCTTCGGTGCGCCCTCGAGCACCGCGGAGCGGCTCGGCGACGTGCTGCGCGAGCTCGGCGACGCCGCGGGCGCGCGCCGCGCGTACCAACGCGCGATCGAGACCGTGGGCGCGACACCCACGCTTCCGATGCTGCTCGGCCTCGCCCACGCCGCGTACGGCGCGCGCGAGGACGCCGAGGCGATCGGCGCGTACCGCCGCGTGCTCGCGATCGACGCGACCCTTCCGCGCGTCCGTGCCCGCCTCGCGCACTCGCTCCTGCGCCGCGGCGCGCCCGCCGACGCGGCCGACGCGCACGAGCTGCTCGAGGCCGCGCGCCCGACGAGCGACGCCGAGCGCACCGAGCTCGCGCTGCTGCGCGCCTACGTCGAAGCCCGCAAGGGCAAGACCAGCGCCGCGCGCACCGCACTGCGCGAGATCGAAGGCGGCGATGCGTCCCTGCGCGACGAGATCGAGTCCGCGCTCTCGGGATCGCCGACGAAGACGGAAAAGAAAAAGCGCCGCTGAGCCAGCGGCGCCGTCGACATCGTCGATCTCGATCTCAGCCGCCCGAGCGCTTGAGCTCGGTGAGCACGAGCTTTGCGACCGACTTCAGCGTCTCGAACACGCCCACGCCCGTCGCCGCGACCGCCTCGTAGTCCGGCACACCGCCGGGATTGAGCAGCCTGCGCAGCTCGTCGACCGGCGCGACGCTCGGCATGTCGCGCTTGTTGTACTGGACGACGTACGGGAGCTTATCGAGCGAGTAGCCCTGCTCCGCGAGGTTCGTGCGCAGGTTCTCCATCGACTCGAGGTTCGCTTCCATACGCGCGATCTGCGAGTCGGCGACGAACACGACTCCGTCGACACCCTTCAGGATCAACTTCCGGCTCGCGTCGTAGAAGACCTGACCGGGAACCGTGTAGAGGTGGAATCGAGTCTTGAATCCGCGAATCTCACCGAGCGCGAGCGGGAGGAAATCGAAGAACAGAGTCCGCTCGGTCTCCGTGGCGAGGCTGATCATCTTGCCCTTCGCCTCGGGATTCGTCTTGTTGTAGATGTACTGGAGATTCGTGGTCTTTCCGCAGAGACCAGGTCCGTAATAGACGATCTTGCAGTTGATCTCGCGCGACAGGTAGTTGATGAACGACATGAGCTCTGCTCCCTCCGCGCCAATCAGTCGTTGAACAGATTGTCGATGTCGTCGTCGGTGATCTCTGCGAACGGAGTCTCGCGCGACGGATCCTGCACTTTGCGGAGCAGTGCCTCGAAGATGCCGTTGAGCTCTTCGCTCGCCTTCTTCACGCGGAGGCGCACCAGACCGAGGCTCGTCTTGTTGTCGAAGATCACGACCAAGATGACGCGGTTGCCGACGAGCTGGATGTGGATGTTCTGCTTCTCGCCCTCGTGGAACTGAGTCGTGAACTCGTTCTCGCGGAGGAGCTTCGCCATACCGCCCGTCGCGGCGATGTTGCCGGCTGTGAGCGAGGCGAGAGAGGTCGTATCGAGCTGCTCGGTCTCACCGGCCGCCGCGATCAGCTGGCCGTTCTTGTCGATGATGAACACGACGCGGGCGTTCGCTTCCTTCACCAGGCGCGTCACGATCGCCTGGATCTGGTTGAACTCCTCCTCGTACATGACCATCTGCGGGTTCGTCATGAAGAGCTCCTCGGCCGGGCCTCGGTTTCCCGGGGCCGCCAGCGCAGACCCGTAGGTAACAGAGATCGCGAGCGAGCGTAAAGGGCTTCGCGCCCTGGACGAGGACGTGGTCTGTGCCGCTTGCACGCACACTGCACGGGCCCCAAGAACGATCGTGTGGGGCGCCTGATCGTCGACGTCGCGCTCAATCTCCTGCGGCTACCATTCCTGCCGGTCTGGTGGCTGCTCCGGAGGGTGAGGATGCCGCGTGAGCGCTGGGTGCACGTCAAGCTTCGGAGCCGGCTGGTCGAGGTCGATCGCCCGCTGCACGCGCTGGCTCGATTCGTCCCCGGGCTCGCCACGCGCAGACCGACGTCGCTGCTCGCGCTGCGTGAGCTGACCGACCACATCCTGCGCGACTCGAACGTCGAGGGCGTGGTGTTCGAGATCCCCTCGCTGCACGCGGGATGGAGCTCGGTCGACGCGGTGCGGGAGCTCATCCAGAAGCTCTGCGCGGGCGGCAAGAAGGTCGTCGCGTGGTTGCCCGACGGAGGAGGCAACCGCGAGCTCTTCCTTGCGTCCGCGGCGACGCGCGTGCTCACCTCGCCCAACGCGACGCTCGCGCCGCTCGGGATCGCCGCGTCGAGCAGCTACGTGAAGGGCCTGCTCGATCGGTTCGGTGTGCAGGTCGAGGTGCATCGCCGCGCGGAGTTCAAGACCGCGGCCGAGACGGCGGTGAGCGAGACGATGAGCGAGGCGCAGCGCGAGCAGCTCGGCGCGCTCCTCGACACGATCGATCGCGCGCTCGTCTCCGCGCTCGCGTCGCGCACCAAGCTCGGCCCCACGCCCGAGGCCCGCGAGGCGAAGGTGCGCACGCTCTTCGACGACGCGCTGGTGTCGGCGCGCGCCGCGCTCGACGCGGGGCTGATCGACGGGCTCTGCTACGAGGACGGCCTTCCGCAGGCGCTGCTCGAGGGCGAGGGCAAGCCGCCGAAGGTGGTGCGCGCGTCGCGCTACTTCAGCTTCCATCGGTCGCGCTTCTTCCGCCCGGTCGGCCCCCGCCCGTACATCGCGATCGTGCCGGTCCACGGCGCGATCACGTCGGGCGGCGGAGGTCCCGCGGTGGGCGGACCGCCGGCGACGCAGGAGGCGGTGATCGGCGCGATCCGCATGGTCGGTCGCGATCCCCGATGCCTCGGCGCGGTGCTCCACGTGAACTCGCCGGGCGGCTCGGCGCACGCGAGCGATCTGATCCACCGCGAGGTCGAGCTGCTGCGCGAGAAGAAGCCGGTGATCGCGTGCTTCGGCGAGGTCGCGGCGAGCGGCGGCTACTACATCGCGGCGCCCGCGCACGCGATCATCGCGCAGCCGCTGGCGATCACCGGATCGATCGGTGTCGTCTCGGCGCGCCTCGTCGCGCGCGATCTGCTCGAGGGCATGGGCGTGCACACCGAGGTCGTGCGGCGCGCGCCCCACGCCGATCTGCTCGCGAACCCGCGTCCGATGGACGCCGACGAGCACGCGATCTTCGAGCGCGAGATCGACAACTTCTACCGGACGTTCGTCGGCATCGTCGCGAAGGGGCGCAACAAGTCGGACGCCGACGTGGAGCCGCTCGCGCGCGGCCGCGTGTGGTCGGGCGCCGACGCGCATGCACGCGGGCTCGTCGACAAGCTCGGCGGGCTCGACGTCGCGATCGACGAGGTCCGCTCCCGCATCACGTTCCTGCCGAGCGCGCTGCGCGGGATCATCGAGCCGCGCGTGGTGTGGCCGCGCCCCGGCGATGCGCCCCCGATCCCGCTCGCGGCCGCGAGCACGATGCTCGGGGGTCACGCGGGCACGCTGCTCGATCGGCTCGATCCCTCGGTCGCCGAGATCCTGTCGCTCGTGAGCGGGCGCGATCGCGTGCTCTTCTACGCGACGGGCCTCCCGCGCATCGATTGACGCCCGGCGTTGCGTCGCTCCGCGCCCGTCGTCTATCGTCGGCGCGGAGGAAGAAGAATGCTTCGCTCGTCCCTGATCGTCGGTCTCTCGGTCTCGCTCGCGATCGCAGCGGCAGGCTGCGGCGGCGGTGGTCGCCGCGCGAACGTGTCGCCGGGACCGATGCCGGAAGGCGGCACCTTCACCGGGATCTGGCACTCGCCGCAGTACGGCGAGATGCACTTCTCGCAGACCGGCACGCAGGTGGTCGGCTGCTACACGAAGGACGAGCGCCGCGGGCGCGTCCAGGGAACGGTGCAGGGCAACCTGATGCGCTTCGAGTGGTCGGAGCGCCGAGAGCTCGTCTCGGGCCGTCCGGTCACGACGCGCGGCCACGGCTACTTCCAGTACCGCCTCGGCGACGACGGCGACTCGTACGCGACGGGCGAGTGGGGCCACGACGACGACGAGACCGGCGGCGGTCAGTGGAACGCCGTGCGCGATCGCCGTCGCACGCGCCGCCCCGACCCCGACACCTGCGGCGCTGCGACGACCGGCGACGAGGAGCCGCAGGGCGACTCGTTCGACTCGAGCGGCGGCGGCGACTCGTTCGACTCGGGCGCGAGCTCGAGCGACAGCAGCGGCGGCGACGATCTCGGCGGGCTGTGATCTCCGAGGGGGCGCCGCCCCCTCTCATTCCGCCGGCGCGCGACCGCGTCCCGCGACGATCAGCCACGCGAAGAGCGCGATGCCCACGACCGCTGCGAACACCAGCTTCGCGACGTAGGGCATCGCCGGCTCGTGCATCTGGCTGATCGTCCCTTCGATCACGCCGGCGAGCACGAGGATCGGCATCCCGCCGATCACGAGGCGCGCAGCGCGACGGGCCTCGGCGCGCAGCGCGTCGCCGCGCGCACGACGTCCCGGTAGCACCACGCCGCGCGCGATCACGAGCCCCGCGGCGCCCGCGATCACGATCTGCGTGAGCTCCGGGATGCCGTGCGGGAGGATCCACGCCCAGAAGAAGAGCCCGTGCCCCGCGAGGTGGTACTGCACCGCGAGCGCGCCCAGCGGGATGCCGTTGCTCACGAGCACCGCCGCGGTGCCCACGCCGAGCGTGATGCCGAGGGCGAACACCAGGAACGTGACCTGGATGTTGTGCGTGAAGAGGAACGTCGAGAACGCCGCGGCCTCGTCGCCGTGGTGCGGCGCGCGTCCTTCGTCGTGCGCCACGCGCTCGTCGGGCGTCGTCTCCGCGTGTGCCTCGGGGATCAGCACGCCGATGACGCCGGGATCGATCAGCGCCGCGCCCGCGCCCATCGCGACCCCGCCGAAGAGCAGCGCCGCCGAGAGCGCCATCGCGCGCCACTCCGCGCGCACCAGCCGTGGTAGCTCGAGCGCGAAGAACGCGAAGATCGACGACCACGGCGCGCCGCTGCCCGAGTGCACCTGCGCGTACGAGCGCGCGACGAGATCGTTCAGGTGATCGATCACCGCGGGATCGACGCCCTCCGCGCGGGCCCGCACGAGGTCCGCCGACACCGCGCGATAGAGCCTCCCGAAGCGCCTCGCGCCCGCCACGTCGAGCGCGCGGGCGCCCCGCGACTCGATGGTCGTCAGGAGCCGCTCGAGCTCTTCCCACATCGGGGTCCGCTCGCGGACGAAGCGAAACGCGTCGCTCACGACGCGATGGTACGCTGCGCGCGCGTGCGGTCGATCGTCCGCATCACCACGCCCGAGAACGTCCCGTTCGAGCACGAGCTCGCAGGCCTTCCTTCGCGCGCGCTCGCGTGGGCGATCGATCTCGTCGTGATGGCCGTCGCGATCGTGGTCGCGGCGCGCATCGCCGAGGCGTTCGGCGCGGCCGGCGGGTTCGCCAGCGCCATCACCTTCCTCGCAGTCTTCCTGGTGCAGTGGTGGTACGGCGCGCTCTTCGAGTGGTGGCTCGGCGGCCAGACCCTCGGGAAGCGCGCCGTCGGCCTGCGCGTGCTCGACGAGCGAGGCTTCCGCATCGGGTTCGTGCAGGCGGTCGTGCGCAACCTGGTGCGCGTCGCGGATCTGCTCCCGGGCCTCTATCTGGTCGGCGGCATCTCGGCGCTCGTCGATGCGCGAGGCCGTCGTCTCGGCGACCTCGCCGCGGGCACGATGGTCGTGCGAGAGCGCCCGCGCCCCGCGCCGTCGGCGCTGGTCCCGCCCGCGGAGCGACAGGGCGCGTTCGCCGATGATCCCGCGGTGCGGCTCGCGTCGCGTCGCATCAGCGCGGCCGAGCGCGACGCGATGATCGCGCTCGGTCTACGCCGCGATCAGCTCCCGCTCGCGGTGCGCCATGCGCTCTTCGCGCGCCTGGCCGAGCACCTCGAAGGACGCCTGGGCATCGACCGCCCCGCGTTCCTCTCCGCCGAGCGCTTCGTCCTGCACCTGACCGCGATCCTCGTGGACCGCTGATGCGAAACGGCCGGCGCTCGAGATCACGTCTCGAGATCCGCCGGCCGTTCACCCCTCGCAAAGGGGGCGTAGGGGACCCCGCGCAGCGCGACAGCGGCCGGGGGTCGAAGGGGGGGCGGAGCCCCCCAGGGAAATCAGTGCCGCGACGCGGTCTGCTCGCCGTCCTCGCTGCAGAACAGGATCGCGCAGTTCTTCCGAGGCGACTCCCGCATCCGCGCGCAGAGCTCGACCAGATCGTCGTCGACGTCCACGACCGATCCCTCGGTCGCGCGTCCCGTCTCCTCGCAGTAGCGGCACTCGTCCAGTGCGACCCAGCGCCCGCGGAACTCGTCCGACTGGCAGATCGCATCCCAGGTCATTCTCTGGGCGCCCATGTCGTCGTCCCCGTCCGGGCCGTCTAGTGGTGCGTCTCCGGGCGCGCCTCCGGCGTTCGAACCGTCGGGCGACGACCGCCCGTCCAGGACCAGCTTCCAGCTCGACAGTAGACCCATGCGGTTCTCCCGCCTCCCTCATCCCGTCGAGCCTCCGAGGTCGTCCGCTCCTCGGCAGGACCACACGCGTGGACGCGTGCAGTGCGGTGCTGGTCACGACGCGACGTTCGCCTTCGTCGCGTGTGCGGCCCCCATTCCTTCATGGCCGCTCGTGTCCGCTCGCTTCGTCGGGCTCCCCCCGTTCCCGTGGGGGGACTGGCTGTCTCCGAAGTAGGAACCCTTCCGTTCACCGAACCGTCATCCATCCGGCAGCTCGATGACTCTCGAAAGCACCCCCCCGATCCAAGCCCGCGGCCGAAGCCGCTTCTCGATCCGCGCTCGACCGACCTGCTGACCCGTCCCAACCGCAGCAGGCGTTCCGCGCCTAAGGACCCGGGGTACCCCCCGAGGTCGATGGCCGGAGTCTCCACGAGGGTCGGCCCCCGTGCAAGTGCTCAGTGCACGCCCCGTCACGCGGCGACGTCCTCCAAGTTGCCAGCTGGTGACGCGGCAAGGAACGCGCCGAAAACGTGACGATCCCGCGTTGCACGGCCCGAAAGCGGGCTCAGGGGCGCGGGCACCACGACGGGTCGAAGTAGCGCGCCCCTCCGTTGGCACCGACGCCCCGGAGATCGCGGAACAGCTGCTGCGCCTGGGGGCAGCGGCCCTGCTGGAGCAGCGAGAGGATCTGGTTCCCGCCGCGCCGATCGAGCTCGTCCTGGAGCTGACGCGTGATCGGCGAGCGACGTCCGACCAGGCGCTGCGCCTGCTGCAGCGACGCAATCGCCGCGCGGAAGTCGTTGCGCTGCACCGCCGCGATCCCGGCGCCGATCAGCGAGCGTGCGCGCGCTTCGTCGGCGGGCGAGGGGCCGCGCTTGGACGGGCCGTCGTCGTCGCGCCCGGGCGTCTCGGTCGACGCCACCCGCGTCCCCGCGTCCGGCGTCGTGGTGACCGTCGGGGTCGTCGTCGGCGTGGTGGTCGGGGTCGTCGTCGGCGTGGTGGTCGGCGTCGTGGTGACGGTCGGGGTCGTCGTCGGCTGCAGCACCGGCTGCATCGGCTGCATCACCGGCTGCATCGGCTGCTGCGGGGGCTGCGCGACCGGGTCCTGGCCCACCACGCCCGCCTGCGGGCCGTTGGGATCGGTGGTGGTGGTCGTCTGCGACGCGAAGAACAGGATCACGCCGCCGATCACGCCGCCCACCACGAAGAGCAGCATCACCAGCGCGACGATGATCTTCCCCGCGCCGCCGCCGGACTTCTGGGGCGCCGGGTAGCCGTAGCCCGTCGCGCCCGGCATCCCCGGCTGCATGCCCGGGTTGCTCGGATAGGCACCGGGGTAGGTGCCCTGCACCGGCAGCGGCGAGGTCTGCCCGAACCCCGGCGTCACCCCGGGGATCGGCGCGCCCGGCGCCGACGGCACGTGGCCGCCCGGCGCCATCATCCCCGGCACGCTCGGAGGCGGCGTCGCCGCGTGCCCGAACTGCTGCATCGGGCCCGGCGTGGGCGCCGGCGGACGCGGATTGCCCGGCGCCGATCCCGCCGACGACGTCGCCATCGTCCACGCGGCCTGCGCGTCCTGGTACCCCGTGAACTCCTGCAGGAACTCGAGCACCGTCGCCTGGCGCTGCTCGCGATCCTTCGAGAGCGCGCGCATGACCGCGTTCTTCTTGTTGTGCGCGATCGCCGCGCCGCCCGGGTGCGCCTCGAAGGGCGCGGGCTGCGCGGTCAGGTGCTTCGTCGCCCACTCCCACGGCGTCTTCGCGTCGAACGGCAGGACGCCCACGAGCATCTCGTAGACCATCACGCCGAGCGAGTAGATGTCGGAGCGCGCGTCGAGCGTCTTCCCGCTGAACTGCTCCGGAGACATGTAGGGCGGCGTGCCCAGCACCATGCCTTGCTTCGTCAGCTTCTGCTTCTGCGGGTCCTCGGCCTCGCCCTTCTTCGCGATGCCGAAGTCCAGCACCTTCACGAAGTCGGTCTGACCGCCGCGATCCGTGAGCAGCACGTTGTCGGGCTTGAGGTCGCGGTGGACGATCCCGCGCCCGTGCGCTTCGTGCAGCGAGCCGCAGATCTGGATGAGGATCTTCTCGATGCGGGCGACGTCGAGGCGCGTCTTCTCCATCTCGGAGGCGAGCGAGCGCCCCTCGATGAACTCCATGACGATGAAGAGCGTCCCGTCCTCGAGCTCGCCGAAGTCGAAGAACTGGATCGTGTTCGGGTGCGAGAGCTCGATGACCGTCTCGGACTCGCGGTGGAAGCGCGCGACGAGCTGAGGGTCCTGCGAGAGCTCGGGATGCAGCGTCTTGATCGCGACCTTGCGGACCGCGGCGCCCATCTTCTGCTCGGCGAGGTACACGCGGCCCATGCCGCCTTCGCCGAGCAGCTTCGTCGGGCGATAGCGGCCCATCAGCACCTTGCCGATGAGCGCATCACCCGCGTCCGCGACCTCGACCTCGAGCATCGCGCCGCAGCTGAGGCAGAACTTGGCGTGGTCTTCGTTGTGGTGCTGGCAGCGCTGACAAATACGAGCCACGTGGCCTCCCCAGGCGGTGCGGCGGTCGTTTCGACCGCGAGTGTATAGGCGGGTTTGGGCGAGGGCGAGCGAGAAGGGCGCACCGTAGGACGTGCCGGAGCCCCCCACGTTCTCACGATTGATGGGCCGCGTGGGGCATGGGAGCCTGAGGCCGAATGTCTCGTCTTCGGCCGTTCGCTCCTTGCCTGCTCTTGTTGGTCGTTGCTCCTTCGTTCTTTCTCGGGGCGTGCGGCGACGACTCGGGGCCGCCCGGCGACGACACCGTCCGCGCCATCTTCGAGCTCTCGCGGGACCCGATCGACTTCGGGGCGGTGCCCTTCCCCGACGACCTCTATCTCCGCGACGGTCACGTCGAGCTCGGTGCGTTTCCGCGCGAAGAGCGCGCCGATCCCGGCACCGTCGCGTCGCTGCGCGAGTCGCTCCACGAGATCGACGGCTTCGGCGTCAGCTCGCCCGTCTTCTTCCACTTCGACGGCGCGCTCGACCCTGCGTCGCTCCCCGCCGACGCGCGCGCGAGCCTGCTCGAGGACGCGTCGGTCTTCCTCGTCGATGCCGATCCCGCCTCGCCCACCGCGTCGGAGCGCGTGCCGGTCGTGGTGCGCTGGGACGCGACCGAGCAGCGGCTCTCGGTGCAGCCGCTCGACGGCCACCCGCTGATCGAAGGCACGCGCTACGCAGCCGTCGTGACGAGCCGCGTGCGCTCGAGCGAGGGGATCGCGATCGAGGCCGCCGAGGAGTTCGCGACGATCCGCGACGCCACCGCGCGACCCACCGACGCGCTCGAGGCCGAGGCCTACGCGCAGTACGCGCCCGTGATCGCCAGCCTCGCGATGGCGGGCACGCCGCGCGAGGAGATCGTCGCGCTCGCGGTGTTCACCGTGCAGACCGTCGCCGACGACATCGCCGATGCGCGCGCGGTGGTGCACGAGGGCCAGGTCCCCGCGATCGAGATCGAGCGCGCCGTGACCGGCGAGCCGCTCGAGGCGCTGCTGGGCACGCCCGCCGACCCGCTGCCCGGCGGCGACGTCCCGGGCGGCGTCGCGCACGACGCGATCGGCTGGGTGATCGACGGCACGTTCGGCTCGCCCGAGCTCGCGTCGCCCGCGCCCGGCCAGCACGGCCGCTGGACCCGCGACGACGCGGGCGCGCTCGTGGTGAAGCGCACCGATCGCGTGTGGTTCACGCTCGTGCTCCCGAGCGGCGTCGATCTCGCGACGATGTCGGTGCCGGTGATCGTCTTCCAGCACGGGCTCGGCGGTCAGCGCGGCAACGTCTTCGCGGTGGCGAACACGCTGTGCGCCGCGGGGTTCGCGGTCGCGGCGATCGACATCCCGTACCACGGCATGCGCACCACCGGCGGTGCGGTCGACGATCGGCACGCGTACGGCGCGACCGAGGGCGCGGATCTCTTCGGCGATCTCGGCGGCCAGGTCGTGTACGTCGACTTCCTCGGGATCGGCGACGAGGCAGGCGAGCTCGTCGCGTTCCATCCGTTCTACACGCGCGACGTGTTCCGCCAGTCGGTCGTCGATCTGATGGGCCTCGTGCGCGTGCTCCGCGAGGGCGACTGGAGCGTCGTCGCGAGCGCCGGTGGGCCCGCGTTCTCCGTCGCGAGCGCGCCGCTCGGCTTCGTCGGCGTCTCGCTCGGCGGGATCCTCGGCACCGTGTTCGTCGCGAACGAGCCGGAGATCGGCGCGTCGGTCCTCGCGGTCACCGGCGGACATCTCGCGCGCCTCGTCGAGATGAGCCCCTCGTTCGCGCCGACGTTCCTCGGCATCCTGCTGCCGCGCTTCGGCTACTCGCTCGACGCGATCGAGTGGGAGCGCGAGACCGTGAGCAGCCTGCCCGGGATGGCGATCTTCCAGACGCTGCTCGACCGCGGCGACTCGATGGCCCACGCCGCGATGCTCGCGCGACGTCCGGTGCACGTGCTCATGCACATGGCGCAGGGCGACGAGACGGTGCCGAACGTCGCGACCGAGTCGCTCGCGCGCGTCGTCGGCGCGCCGATCGTCGGCGTGCCGCCCGCGTTCACCGATCTCGATCCCGGCACGCTCCCGGTCTCGCGGAACGTGATGATCGGCGACGACGACGTCACGCGCGTGCTCGTCACCTACCAGTCCGCGAACCACGGCCTGCTCACGTCGCGCAACGACGCGCAGCGCTGGATGCAGCCCGCGCTGCCGCCTTTCGTCGAGCAGTCGCCGCCGATCGCGCTCGAGAACCCGATCGACGACGCGCAGGCGCAGATGCAGCACTTCTTCGCGACCTGGCGCGAGGGAAGACCCGAGGTCGCCGCAGCGGAATAGGGCTTCGCGATTGACCCTCTCGTCGCGCCCCGGATATCGTCGGTGCGCTCCATCGGGGGAGAGTGCGTCGATCCAGAGCGCGGGGCGCGCGCGGGAGGAGTGTCGATGAAGGGCGAGGTTCGGAATCCGACGACGGTCTGGCTCGTGGCGATCTTCACCTGCGGGCTCGGGCCGCTCTACTACTTCTATACGATGTTCACCGAGCTGAAGAACTACCTCGGCCGTGACGACATCAACCCGATCGTCGAGCTCCTCATCGCCTGGGTCTGCGCGCCCTACGCGCTGATGCGGCTCGGCGGCTACATCCAGGAAGCGCGTCAGCGCTCGGGCGTCGCGAACGCCGAGAACAACTGGGTGAACTACCTGCTCTTCCTGTTCGCGTGCGGCTTCGGCTGGGCGAAGATCCAGGAGGACATGAACTCGATCTGGCAGGGCGGCGGCGGCGCGCCGGCCACGTTCTGATCAGACTGGTCGCGTGAGCGATCGCGCGATCACGACCAAGACGCCCGAGGTCTCGAACGAGGCCTCGGGCGTCGTCGTTCCGTCGAGACCGCCGCTCCCCGACAGACCGCAGTGGCGCCGCGTGCTCGATGCCGCGACGCCGCTGCTCGCGCTCTTGCTGCTCGCCGCGATCGAATTCCCGCTCTGCCCGACGCGCCTGATGTTCGGCGTGCCGTGCCCGGGCTGCGGCCTGACGCGCGCGACGCTCGCGATCCTGCAGCTCGACTTCGCCGCGATGTGGCGCCTGCACCCGATGGCGCCGGTGATGACGCCGATCGTCGCGTGGTTCCTGTCGAAGCCCATCCTGGAAGAGCTCGGGTGGATCCCGAAGCACCGCGTGTTCGTGCGGGTGCCCAACCTCGTGTGGGGCGTGCTGCTCGTGATGTTCTTCGGGCTCTACGTCGCGCGGCTCGGAGGGCTGCTCGGTGGGCTGCCGGATCCGATTGATCCGCATGCGAGCATGATCGGGCGCGCCTGGGACCTCGTCGCGCCGCACGTGCACTGAGCGGCGTGGACGACGAAGTCACCGACGCGCTGTTCGATTTCCTGCGCCAGAACGGGATCGAGACGTCGCGCGAGTCGATCGCCGAGGTCGTCGAGGACGTGCTCGTGCACCGCGAGGCGCGAGGATGCTTCGAGGACGGGCTCATCACACTCGACGAGCTCGTCACGCTGGTCCTCCAGCACGTGCACTCGAGGATCGTGCGGCGCGCGCTCGACTGGGACGATCGCGAGCTGCACGCCCGGCTGCGCCGCGCGCTGAGCGACGACCCGCGGCGCCGATGATGGGGGCCGCAGCAGCCGACCGGGCTCACTCGTACGGAGCGAGCCGGACCTCGTACGCCGTGAAGCCGTCGAAGCGGTCTCCCTCGCTCTGCACGCCGAGCACCACCTTCGACGCCCAGCGATCGTGCTCGAACGCCGGGATGGCGAGGAACGGGACCGCGTAGCCGCGCGACGAGGTCACGCGACGCGCGGCGGGATCGACGCGCTCGATCGTGCATGCCGTCTCGCAGAGCGGATCGGAGAAGAAGCGATCGCCGTCGCCCTGCAGCGCGTAGATCGACGTGCCGTCCTCCGTCATCGCGACGTAGCCCTCGGAGCCCGAGAGCGTGCCGAGATCGCCGTCGCGCACGAAGCAGCCCGACGTGAACGACGAGCCCGGCGCGCAGCCGTCCCCGAAGATCCGAAGCATCACGCCGACGTGGTTCACGAGGTGCGTCGCCGGGCTGCCCACGAAGGCGAAGACCGTGCTCGCTGCGATGTCACCGTGGTACGGCGACTCGTTGACGAACGTCGCGACTCCGCTCGCGGTCACTTCGTAGAGGTGGAAGTCCGACGGCGAAGAAGAGACCGTCGTCGTGACGAAGTGATCCGTCCCGGGCACGCGCTCCATCGGGATCCCGTTGTACGTGTGCTCCGTCGAGAGACCGAGCGTGGCGCCCGTCTCGAGGTCGTGGGTCGAGAACACGCGATCCCAGTCGTTCTCGGGGCCGCACACGAACCGGTGCCCCGACACGATCACGCCCGCCTCGCAGAAGCGCGGCAGCCGCGACGTGGCGATCGTCGCGAGGTCGGGCGTCAGTGATGTCAGCTCGGCGCGATCGGCGATCGCGACGTACTCGCCGTCGAATGCCGCGGCCGTGATCTCGCGGCCGCTCGCGAACGTCGCGAGCTCGCCGCCGTCGCGACCGATCAGACGAGCGGCGTCGCGATCGACGACGATCCAGCCCGCCTCGATCACGAACACGGCGAGGAGCTCGCCGCTGCCGCGCGCGACCACCTCGCCGGTGACGGGAGGGACGCCGGCGTCGTCGGCGCGTCGGCCGCCGTCCCCGCGGTCGGGGTCGAGCGGCACGCTCGCGTCCCGGCCCAGCGGCGCGCCGCCGTCGCGTCCCGCGATCATCTCGGGCTCGAGGCAGATCCCGCGGAAACACTCGAGACCCAGGCTGCAGCGACGGTCGGGCAAACACTCTCCGCCGAGCGCGCCCGCTGGTGTCGAGGTGGTCGAGCGCGCGCATCCGACGGCGAGCGCGACGACGATCATGGCGAGCAAAGTGGTCCGCATCGGTCCTCCAGCGGCGGGAGGATGCACCGGTGACCTCGCCCGCGTCGAGCCTCGCGACGCGACGACGAGCACGCACTTCGCGACGCCGCGCGGACGCCCGAGAACGTTGCTCGTGGGCTCGGCGGTGCGCTCTCAGAGCGGCAGGTTGTCGTGCTTCTTCGGCGGGTTCTCGAGCCGCTTGTCGCGCAGCAGCCACAACGCGCGCGCCAGGCGCGCGCGCGTCGTGCGCGGGTGGATCACCTCGTCGACGAACCCGAGCTCCGCCGCCTTGAACGGGTTCGCGAACTTCGCGCGGTACTCGTCGACGAAGTGCGCCTTCGCCGCGACCGGGTCGCTCGCCTTCTCGATCTCGCGGCGATAGACGATGTTCACCGCGCCGTCGGGGCCCATCACCGCGATCTCCGCGCTCGGCCACGCGAAGTTCATGTCGCCGCGCAGGTGCTTGCTCGCCATCACGTCGTACGCGCCGCCGTACGCCTTGCGGGTGATGACCGTGATCTTCGGGACCGTCGCCTCGGCGTACGCGTAGAGCAGCTTCGCGCCGTGCTTGATGATCCCGCCGTACTCCTGCGCGGTGCCGGGGAGGAACCCGGGCACGTCGACGAACGTGACGATCGGCACGTTGAACGCGTCGCAGAAGCGCACGAAGCGCGCGGCCTTCACGCTCGCGTCGATGTCGAGGCAGCCCGCGAGGATCTGCGGCTGGTTCGCGACGACGCCGATCGGCGAGCCGCCGATGCGCGCGAAGCCGATCACGATGTTCTCGGCGAAGCGCTCCTGCACTTCGAAGAACACGCCGTCGTCGACGACCTTCGTGATGACCTGCTTGATGTCGTAGGGCTTCGCCGAGTCGCGCGGGACCAGCGTGTCGAGCTCCGCGTCCTCGCGATCCACCGAGTCGGTCGTGGGGCGGTGCGGCGGGTCCTCGTGGTTGTTGAGCGGCAGGAAGCCCATCAGCTCGCGGATCGCGGCGAGGCACGACGCGTCGTCGGCCGAGGCGAAGTGCGCGACGCCGCTCGTCTCGTTGTGGGTGCGCGCGCCGCCGAGCTCTTCCTTGCTCACCTCCTCGTGCGTGACCGTCTTGATCACGTCGGGGCCGGTGATGAACATGTAGGAGGTCTTCTCGACCATGAAGATGAAGTCGGTCAGCGCGGGCGAGTACACCGCGCCGCCGGCGCACGGGCCGAGGATCGCGCTGATCTGCGGGACGACGCCCGACGCGAGCACGTTCGCCTGGAAGATCTCGGCGTAGCCCGCGAGCGACTCGACGCCCTCCTGGATGCGCGCGCCGCCCGAGTCGTTGAGGCCGATCACCGGCGCGCCGACACGCATCGCGAGGTCCATGATCTTCGTGATCTTCCGGGCGTAGGCCGCGGAGAGCGACCCGCCGAAGACCGTGAAGTCCTGGGCGAACACGAAGACCTTGCGGCCCTCGATGCTGCCGTAGCCCGTGACCACGCCGTCGCCGGGGATCTTCTGCTCGCCCATGCCGAAGTCGGTGCAGCGATGCACGACGAGGCGATCCATCTCCACGAACGAGCCGGGATCGAGGAGCAGATCGATGCGCTCGCGCGCGGTGAGCTTGCCCGCTTCGTGCTGCTTCGCGATGCGCGCGGCGCCGCCGCCCTCGAGCGCACGTCGGTCGAGATCATCGAGAGCAGCGACGGGATCGAAGGGCTTCTTCACGGTCATGGCCGCGAAGGGATAGCGGAGCGAGGGTCCAGAGGGAAGGGCGGGGTATCCTCGGGTCGCTGCACGCGCGTCGGGATGAAACGCAGATCGCGGGGCCGCTCGCAGCGAGGGGGAGGAGCCTGTGGAATCAGCATCGATGGCGGCGGCGAGCCCGCGGCAACGCACGGGGTGGTCGACGGTCGCGGGCACGACGATGCTGCTGGCCGTGCCGCTCACCGGGCTCTCCTCGTTCGCCGGGATGATGAACGCCGGGGATTCGGTGGACGGCGGCTGGTGGGTCGTGGTCGGGGTCAGCAGCGCGCTCGCGACGCTGTGGCTGCTCGGCGCGGCGATCGTGATGTTGCGGCGCAGCGCTCTCGCGACGAGCCTGCGCGCGCCTGGGGGGCTCGCGATCGCGTCGGGCTCGATCGCGCTGGTGGGTGGTCTGCAGCGCGCGCTCTCCTCGAGCTGGCCGAGCGAGCGCGCGGAGGGCGAGCTGCTCGCGATGATCGCGATCGTCGCGCTGCTCGCGGGGTGGGGCCACTGGGCGGAAGCGCGAGGGCGCGGGGGCGCGCGCGGGGGATACGTGCTCGCGAGCCTCGTGGTGATCGCGACGATCGCGCGCGTGGTGTCGCTCCTCGCGTGAGCGCGATTCAGCGCTTCTCGGGCTCGCTGGTGCGGCGCAGGAGCAGGTGCGCGACGCGCGGGCGGCCCTTGCTGTCCGGGACGCTCTGCTGGCGGAGCAGCTGGTAGCCGCGCGCGTCGAGCCAGCGGGTGAGCGCGCCGAGCTCGTAGCGTCGGCTGTAGAGCATCGTGAGCGCGCGGCGTTCCTCGACGAGCCAGAGGTCGTGGCAGAAGTTGCACGAGCCGGGGATGCGCGATGCTTCGTCGTCCTCGCGCAGCGTGAGGCGCATCTCGACGCGCGCGTGGCTGCGGCCGAGCGCGCTCTCCCACGCGCGATAGGGGCCCTCGAGGAGCAGGCGACGGTTGGTCTCGGCCGCGGTCTCCTGGCGATCGGCGCGTGCGAGCAGCGCGTAGAGCGGATCGCTCGAGATCGGATCGTTGCGCAGCCCCACCTCGAGCCAGAGGAGATCGCCGGGACGCACCAGGCGCGCGAGCTTCTCGCGGAGGAAGTGCTCCTCGTCGCGCACGTTGCCGAAGACGTTGCCGAGCACGCACACGAGGCGTCGCCCCGCGTCGGCGTCGTAGCGCTCGGTGGGCAGGCGATTGACGAAGCCGAGCGGGCCCTCCTCGAAGTCGGCGCAGAACGCGAGCACGTGGGTGTGCGGGAGGTCTTCGCGCTCGCTCACGATCTTCCGCGCCGACGTCGCGGCGCGCACCAGCAAGGAGATGGACACGTCGACGAGCGCCATCGTCTGCCAGGGAAGTGGTTGGCCGATCGTGCCCTCGAGCGCGTGCAGCGCCTCGATCAGCACGCACTCCTTGCTGCCCTCGCCGGGGCCGAGGCTGATCACGTCGAGCCCGCGGAGGCGCCGCGAGTCGAGCCCGAGCGCCTCGGCGATCGGACCGCGACATCCACCGCGCGCGTCGCGCGCCGAGTCGAACCAGAGGCGCGCTTGGTCGCGCACGCCGCGCAGCCACGAGTCCTGCTCGTAGCCCGAGCGGATGATGCTCTCCCACGCGAGCGCGCCCTGGGCCTCGGAGTAGAGGAACTGGTGCCCCACGTAGTCGTAGTGCACGCGGTCGCGCAGCTTGCGTTGCTGCTCCGCGGGGCTCGAGCCTTCTTCGATCTCGAGCGGGCGAAGCTTCAGGTGGACCGTCGAGTCCATCAGGCTCGCGCGATCCTTGAGCTGCGCGATGCGCGCGGCGATGGCGCGCTTGACCCCGGCGAGCTTGTACGGCTTGAGCTCGCGCACCGCGCCGGAGCGCCAGTTCGCGACGTTCTCGACGCTCACGCCCGCGAGCGCCGCGACGTCGCGATCGCTCTCGATGCCGAGCTCGGCGCAGGTCGAGAAGAAGAGCTCGAGCAGCTGGCTCGGCGCGGTGGGGCGCGACGGGCGCGCGCTCTCGACGTCGCTGCTGGAGCGGTCGGTGGTTCGTCGTGAGCGCATCTGCCCATCCTCTCACGCGACGTCGTGCGCCGCGGTCTTTGGCGAGGGGACGCTCGTCTTTCGCGATGCCCCCAGAGTCTTTGGCCGCGCGCGCGTGGCACCGTCACGAGCATGCGGAAGACAGTCATCGTCGGCGCGCTGCTCTTCGGGGCGTGCCAGGGGACGGGCGCGGACCCCGTCGTCGCGGATCTGCCGGCGGGCGACCCGGTGCCGATCGATCTCTCGCATCGTGGCTCGGCGCGCTCGCGCGCGGATCTGACGTGCGAGCTGACTGCGCCGGAGGACGAGGTCGACGCGTTCTTCGCGACGCGCACGCGCGTGTACGTGGTCGCGGTCGGGCGCGAGGATGCCGGCGAAGAGGGCGTGTTCGGCGTGTACGACGAGGAGACCGGGTGCGCCGCGGAGTGCCTCGTGGTCTGCGAGGATCGGTGGATCTGCTCGACGCTGCAGTGCGGTGAGCGCGACGCGCCGGACGGCGATCCCGACCAGATGAACGACGAGCTCGAGGACAACGGGTTCCCCGTGCCGGGGCGCGAGCCGCGCGGAGACGAGCCGCGCGAGCCCGGCGGCGGCGGCGACGGGCCGTTCGATCCGCCGGACCCGGGCCCGATGCCGCCGGGGATCTGAGCGGCTCGAGACCGTCGAAGATCGGCTCGCCCGCGGGTCGAGGACTCCTGCAAGCGCCTAACGCGCGTCGCCGCGCAGGGTCTGCACCGCGTGCTGCAGGCGCTCCGCGGTCGCGTCGCCGGGCGCGATCGCGTCGCCGATCTCGAGCTCGATCTTCGAGCGGAAGCGGCGTGGACGCTTCGCCATCGCCGGCCCACCGCGGCGGCTGAACCAGCTGCCCCAGAGGCCCTTGAGCGCCATCGGGTACACCGGCACCGGGACGCTCGCGACGATCCGCTCGACGCCCGGGCGGAACGGCGCGATCTCGCCGGTGTACGTGAGCGCGCCCTCGGGGAAGATGCAGACGAGCTCGCCCTCGGCGAGCGCACGATCGATCTCCGCGAACGCCTTCTCGACGAGCTCGGGCTTCTCCTTGCGGCCCGCGATCGGGATCGCGCGCGCGATGCCGAACATCCACTTGAGCAGGGGGATCTCGAAGATCTTCCACCACATCACGAAGCGGATCGGGCGCGACGACGCGGCCGCGAGGATCAGCGCGTCGACGTACGCGACGTGGTTGCACACGAGCAGCGCCGGGCCCTCGCTCGGGATCTTCTCGATGCCCTTCACGCGCAGCCGATACATCGTGTGCATCAGCAGCCACACGAGGAACCGGAAGAGGAACTCGGGGAGCAGCGTGTAGATGTAGAGCGCGACCAGCGCGTTCATCACGCCGGCGGCGAGGAAGAGCTGCGGGATCGTGAGCCCGAGGCCGAGCAGCACGATCGCGACGCCCGCCGCGCCGACGATGAAGATGGCGTTGACGATGTTGTTCGCGGCGATGATGCGCGACCGCTTCGTCGGGTCGCTGCGGTGCTGGATCATCGCGTTGAGCGGCACGCTGTAGAAGCCGCCGAACACGCCGAGCAGCGCGAGGTCCATGAGGATGCGCCAGTTGCTCGAGTCGGCGAGCACGGCGAACGGCCCTTCGACGACGGCGGGCGCGACGTGCCACTCGCTCGCGAGGAAGAGATCGATCGCGAAGAACGTGATGCCGATCGATCCGAAGGGGACGAGGCCGAGCTCGATCACGCGTCCGCTGAGGCGCTCGCAGAGCAGCGAGCCGATGCCGACGCCGAGCGAGAACACGATGAGCAGCAGCGTGACGACCTCGGGCGATCCGTGGAGCACGTCCTCGACGAAGCCGGGGAGCTGCGCGAGAAAGAGCGCGCCGACGAACCAGAACCACGAGTTGCCGAGCACCGAGAGCCAGACCGCGCGGTTCTCGCGCGCGTACCCGATGACGCGCCACGTCTGGACGAAGACGTTCGGATCGATGTGCAAGCTCGGCATCGCCGAGGGGACCTGCGGCACGCCGCGGCTCGCGACGTAGCCCGCGATCGCGACGACGACGATCGTGATCGCGACTGCATGCACGCCCCAGCCCTGCTGCGCGACGAGCACACCGCCGAGCATCGTGCCGCCGAGGATCGCGACGTACGTGCCCATCTCGACGAGGCCGTTGCCGCCGACGAGCTCGTCCTCGCGCAGCACGGAGGGCAGGATCGCGAACTTCACCGGGCCGAAGATCGCGGCCTGCAGCCCGAGCATGAAGAGCAGGGCGAGCAGGAGGATCGCGCTGCCCGAGAAGAGCGCGAACGCGGCGACGAGCATCACCGCGATCTCCATGAGCTTCGTCCAGCGCACGAGGCGCGACTTCTCCATCTTCTCGGCGAGCTGTCCGGCGGTCGCGGAGAAGATGAAGAAGGGCAGGATGAGCAGACCGCTCGCGAGGTTCACGAGCGCGTCGCGCGAGAGCGAGACGTCGCTCGGTGGCGTGAGCGTGAAGAGGATGACGAGCGCGTTCTTGAAGACGTTGTCGTTGAACGCGCCGAGGAACTGGGTCCAGAAGAACGGGGCGAAGCGCGTCTCGGCGAGCAGGCGGGACTGGCTCATCGTTCACCGTCCAGGGCGGAGTCGAGAGAGAGGACTGCCGCTCGCGAGCCGCGTTGCTCGCGTCACTTCGGCGCCATGCGCAGCGCGCCGTCGATGCGGATGACGGTGCCGTTGAGGTACGCGTTGTCGACGATGCTCAGCGCGAGGCGCGCGTACTCGGTCGGGTCGCCGAGGCGCGACGGGTTGGGGATCGCGGCGGCCAGCGACTTGCGCGCTTCTTCGGGCAGCGCCGCGAGCATCGGCGTGTCGAAGGTGCCGGGCGCGATCGTCATCACGCGCACGCCGACCTTCGCGAGGTCGCGCGCGGCGGGCAGCGTCATCGCGACGACCGCGCCCTTGCTCGCGCTGTACGCGACCTGACCGATCTGACCTTCGAACGCAGCGACCGACGCGGTGCCGATGATCACGCCGCGCTGTCCGTCGGCGAGCGGCGGGGCCTTCGCCATCGCGGCGGCGGCGAGGCGCAGCACGTTGAACGTGCCGACGAGGTTCACGTCGATGACCTTGCGGAAGAGCTCGAGGTCGTGCGGCTTGCCGTCCTTGTCGACGGTGCGCGCGGCCCAGCCGACGCCCGCGCACGCGACCGCGACGCGCAGCGGCCCGCGCGATGCGGCGTCGTCGATCACCGCGCTCATCGCCGCGCCGTCGGCGACGTCGGCGGGTGCGGCGAACGCGCGATCACCGCCGATCGCCGCCGCGAGCGCCTTCGCGCGATCGGCATCGCGATCGACGATTGCGACGTTCGCGCCGCGCGCTGCGAGCGCCTCCACCGTGGCGCGTCCGAGCCCCGACGCGCCGCCCGTGACCAGTGCGACCGATCCGTGCAGATCCATGCGCGCGATCTAACCCGACCGAGCGTCGCGGCGGAAGCGCGCTCCCGAATCAGTACGGGCTGTCGCGGTAGCCTTCGACGCGGGTGTCGCCGCCGCTCTCGTCGCCGCCGCCACCCCCACCGCCGCCGCCACCGCCGCCTCCCGGGCGACGGATGAGCGTGAGGCGCGCCTCGACCTCCATCGAGGCGCCGTGGACGGTCTCGGTGACCGTCGTCGGGCGGAAGCCCGGGCGCGAGAACGTCAGCTCGAGCTCGCGGCCCTCGGTCGCGAGCTCACCGACGAGCTCGACCTGCGCGGGCGTCGGGCCGTACGCGCGTCCCGCGATCTCCACCGTCGCGCCGGGCGGAGTCGAGCGCAGCGACACCATCAGCGTGCGCACCGGCTCCGTCGGCTGCGGCGCGGTGCCCGTCGTGTCCGGCGTCGGCATCACGGCCCCGAGCGCGTCGGTCGGCGAGGTCGTGGGGTCGTGCGGCGGCGACGCGGTGGACGGCGTCGGCAGCACGGTCGTCTCGGCGGCCTCGGCGCCGCCGACCATGCCGGTCGCGTACGCACCGATGCCGCCGACCGCCGCGAGCACCGCGACGATCGCGAGCGCCATCGGCGCCTTCGACCTCTTCTCCTCGGGCGCCGCGCTCATCGGCGCGGGCGGGAGCGCGCCGGAGGGCATCCCCGCCGGCGGCGACTGCGGCCCGACCGTGTGCACGCCACTGATCGGCGTGCCGCCCGTCGACATCGAGAGATCGACCTCGCGGCTGTGCGAGGCCGTCAGGTGGAGGCCGTCTCCGCCGCCCTGCTTCAGCGCGACGAGCAGCGCTTCCATGTCCGGGTAGCGGTCGGCGGCCTTCTTCTCGAGGCACTTGAAGACGACGGCCTGCAGCTCCGGCGGGATCGGCGGCTTGCCGGAGGGCACCGTCATCGGCGGCACCGGCTCGCGCACGTGATCCATCAGGATCTGCATCTGGTTCTCGCGGTTGAACGGCACCCGGCCGGTCAACATCTCGTAGAGCATCACGCCGATGGCGTAGATGTCCGTGCGGCCGTCGACGTGCTCGCCCTGGATCTGCTCGGGCGACATGTACTTGGGCGAGCCCATGAACACGCCGGCCTGCGTGAGATCCTCGTCGGGGTTCTGACCGTCGATCTCCTTGACGAGACCGAAGTCGAGCACCTTGACGTAGTCCTCGCCGTCGCGGTCGACGAGCATCACGTTGCCCGGCTTCATGTCGCGATGGATGACGCCGAGGCGATGCGCTTCGCGGAGCGAGCGGCAGATCTGCTTCGCGATGTTGATCGAGCGGTCCGCGGAGAACGGGCCTTCCTGGGTCAGGCCGCGCTTGAGCGTGCGCCCGTTCACCAGCTCCATCGCGATGTAGTAGATGCCGCCGTCGCCCTGACCGTAGTCGAACACCGTGACGGTGTTCGGGTGCGTCAGCTTCGCGACCGTGGCGGCCTCGAGGAAGAAGCGCTTGCGGAACTCGGGATCCTTCTCCTCGTCGTGCTTGAGCGAGAGGATCTTGATGGCGACGAGACGACCGAGCGGAGCCTGCTCGGCCTTGTACACGACGCCCATACCGCCGCGAGCGATCGGCGAAAGGATCCGGAAACGATCGGAGACGACCTTGCCGATGAGCGGGTCGGTCTCGCCCGTCTTGCCCGTGCGCACCGGGGGAGCGTTGATCTCCTCCGGAACGACTCCGTTGTCCTTCGGGCTCGGGACGCTCATGCGGGAAAGGACCCCCTCTGACGACGGGTCATTGGGTTCCCCGACCCCAATGATGTCGTCCAGCCGAGTGTACCCCAAATGCACTGTTCGTCTATAGCCACGTTGTTTCCAGCCGTGGCGTACACAGGCAGCGAAAACGGCGGGGTTTTGTGGGTCTGGGGTCAGGGCTCCCAGGTCAACAGGCGACACTCGATGGCGCCATTGAAGAGCCGGTGGGACGCGACCGGCTCCGGGAGAAGACCTTCGGGCGGCGGCGCCTGGAGCAAGAGGCTCAGCCGGTGGCCGCGGAGGGCGGGACGGATCGCGGCGAGCTCGTCCCAGAAGGCGCGCACGTCGAGGCGCACTCCATAGGGCGGGTTCGCGACGAGCTCGGTGGGCGCGTGCGCGAGCGAGAGATCGCGGAGCGAAGCACGCCGGAAACGTGCGCGAGACACGGCGCGCTTCGCGTTCGACTCGGCGAGCGAGATGGTACGGGGATCGACGTCGAGACCGAGGATCTCGGGGCCGCTCGGGCGCTCGTTCGCGCGCGCCTCGTCGCGCATGGTGCGGAACGCGGCGCGCTCGCGCGCATCGTGGCTGGCCCAGCGCTCGACGCCGAAGCGATCACGCGCGATGCCGGGCGCGACGTCGCGCGCCCAGAGATCGGCCTCGATGGGGATCGTGCCCGAGCCACAGGTGGGATCGATCAGCGGGCGCTCGCGATCCCAGCCCGAGAGGCGCAGCAGCGCGGCGGCGAGCGTCTCCTTGAGCGGCGCTTCGCCGATCGCGCGGCGCCATCCGCGTCGATGCAGCGACTCGCCCGAGACGTCGAGGTGCACCGACGCTTCGTCCTTCGCGATGTGCACGAAGATCGCGACGTCGGGATCCTCGCGATCGACGTTCGGTCGTGCGCCGGTGTGATCGCGGAGGCGATCGACGATCGCGTCCTTCGTCTTCTGCGCGACGAACGCGGTGTGGGTGAGCGCGCTCTGCTTGCTGATCGCGCTGACCGCGAGGGTGTGGCGCGGCGTGAGCCAGCGCTCCCACTCGACGTCGCGCGTGCCCGCGTAGAGCGCCTCGCCGTCGGGCGCGGGAAAGCGCGCGATCGGCATCAGCACGCGCACGCCGATGCGCGAGTGCAGGCACGCGCGGAACGCGTGATCGATCGTGCCCTCGAAGCGCGCGCCGCCGCGATCGGCGCGCACCTTGTGGAGGCGCAGCTCGCGCAGCTCGTCCTTCAGCGCGAGCTCGGTCCCCGCGGCGCAGGTGACGAAGAACGGCTGGAAGCGGTCTTCGCGCTCGACGCTCACATGCGCTCGAGGACTTCGATGCCGAGCAGCGCGAGGCCGCGGCGGAGCTGACGCACGACGATGGCGGTGAGCGCGAGACGCGACTCGCGCGTCGGCCCTTCGGCCTTGAGCACCGGGCACGCCTCGTAGAACGTGCTGAAGTCGCGGGCGACGGCGTAGAGGTGATCGGTGAGGAGGTGCGGCTGGCAGGTGTCGGCCGCGGCGTGCACGACGTCGGCGAACTTCGCGAGCTGGCGCGCGAGCGCGAGCTCGGCAGGCTCGGTGAGCGTCATCGACGCGGGCGCGAAGCTGCGCTCGTCGAGCGCCGCCTTGCGGAAGATCGAGAGCACGCGCGCGGCCGCGTACTGCATGTAAGGCCCGGCGTTGCCCTTGAACTCGATGAGCTTCTCGAAGTCGAACTGGTAGTCGCTGAGCCGGTTCTGGCGCAGATCGCTGTACTTCACGGCGCCGATCCCGACTGCGCGCGCGACGTTCGCGATCTGATCGTCGGGGATGTCGAGGCCCGCTTCGCGCACCACCGCGGCGGCGCGTGCTTCCGCCTCGTCGAGCAGCGACGCGAGCGTCAACGCGTTGCCTTCGCGCGTCGCGAGCGCGGTGCCGCTGCTGCCGAGCACCATCCCGAAGCCGACGTGCTCGAGCTGCATCGTGATGCCGAGCATCTGCACGACGCCGAAGAGCTGCTCGAAGTGCTGCGACTGGCGCGAGTCGACGACGTAGATCGCGCGATCGACGCCGAGCGACTTGCGGTGCTCGACCGTCGCGATGTCGGTCGTCGAGTAGAGGAACGCGCCGTCCTTCTTGCGGATCAGGAACGGCGTCTTCTGCTTCGCGAGCTTGTTCGCGACGTTCTCGAGCTCGTTGAAGAAGACGCAGATCGCGCCCTGGTCCTCGCGCGCGAGGTGCTTCGCGAGGAGCTCGTCGACGACGCCCGGGAGCATCGGCTCGTAGAAGCTCTCGCCCTTCCACCACTCGAACGAGACGCCGAGGCGCTCGTAGACCTTGTCGTTCTCGGCGCGCGTGATCGCGACGAAGCGCTCCCAGAGCGCGCGGTTCGCGGCGTCGCCCGACTGCAGCTTCGCGAGCTCGCGGCGCGCCTCGTCGGCGAACGACTCGTCGTCCTTCGCGCGCTTCTTCGCCTCGACGTAGATGCCCTCGAGCTGCGCGAGCGAGAGCGACGCGACCGCGGCGTCACCGCCGCCGAACGCGCGCAGGCCCGCGATCAAGAGGCCGTACTGCGTGCCCCAGTCGCCGAGGTGGTTGTCGCCGATCACCTCGTGGCCCTGGAACCGCAGGAGCTGCACCAGCGCGTGGCCGATGATCGTCGAGCGCAGGTGGCCGACGTGCATCTGCTTCGCGATGTTCGGGCTCGAGTAGTCGACGACGATCTTCTGCTTCGCGTCGGTCTCGGGCACGCCGTCGCGCGCGTCCTTCAGGGACTCGGCGAGGCGCGCGGCGATCCACGCGTCGGCGAGGCGGATGTTGAGGAACCCGGGGCCCGCGACGGTCGCCTCCGCGATCGCTTCGTGCGAGCGCAGGGCTTCGGCGACCTTCTCGGCGAGCTCGCGCGGCGGACGCTTCTGCTGCTTGGCGAGCGGCATCACGCCGTTCACCTGGTAGTCGCCGTGCTTCGGGTCCTGCGTGGGGCGCAGGATCGCGGGCGCCTTCACGCCCAGGGTGTCCTCGATCGCCTTGGAGGCGAGTGCATCGAGGAATCGTTCGATCCGCATAGGCGCGCGTTCTTACCACCGAGCGCGGCGGACTGCATGATCCCGCGCGCCGGACGCGATATCGTGCGGCCGTGCGCAGGATCGTATGTGCCGTCGGCGTGGGGCTCGGGTTGGCCTCGGTGATCGTGACCTCGCTCGCGGCGTGCTCGTGCGACAACCCATCGCCGCCCGTGATGTCGTCGTGTGATCGCGCCTCGGCGAGCGCAGTGGTCACGGCGTTGGAGATCCTCCGCGTCGAGGAGATCCACGGTCTGCAGGGCGGGACCCACGTGGAGGTCGACGTGCGCGTCGTGGGGAGCGCGCTCGGTGCGTGCATCGCGCAGCGCACCGAGCTGCGCGGACCTTCGGGCGTGGTGGAGTCGAACGCGTCGAACGTGCCGCTGCGTGGGAGCGACACCGACGCGACGAGCGCGCCGATCCTGCTCTTCCCGCCCACGGCGCCGTCCATCTCGGACGTGCCGCTCACGCTCGTCGTGGAGATCGGTGGTCGCACCGCGGCGCGCGAGCTCGAGACGCTCGCGCACGATGGCGGGCCCTGAGGCGCTGCGCGTTCTAGACTCCGCGCCTCATGCCGGGCTCGAGCTTCGGACAGGCCTTCCGCGTCACCACTGCGGGCGAGTCGCACGGACCGGGGAACGTCGTGATCGTCGACGGTTGCCCGCCCGGTCTCGCGCTGAGCGAGGAGGACCTGCGCCCCGATCTCTCGCGCCGCAAGCCCGGCCAGAGCGTGCTCACGACGCAGCGCATGGAGAGCGACGAGCCGGAGATCCTGAGCGGCGTCTACGAAGGCCGCACCACCGGCACGCCGATCGCGATCCTCGTGCGCAACACCGATCAGCGCAGCAAGGACTACGCGTCGATCGCCGAGGTCTATCGCCCCGGCCACGCCGACTACACCTACGACGCGAAGTACGGCTTTCGCGATCCGCGCGGCGGAGGTCGATCGAGCGCGCGCGAGACGGTGGCGCGCGTCGCGGCGGGCGCGATCGCGAAGAAGCTGATCCACGAGGCGTTCGGCGGTCGCGTGATCGCGTACGTGAAGCAGGTCGGCGACGTGGTCGCGCAGATCGACGAGCCCGCGGGCGTGACGCTGACGCAGGTCGAGACCCTGCCCGATGGATCGCCGAACCTCGTGCGCTGCCCCGATCCCGACGCGGCGTCGCGCATGGTCTCGCTGATCGACGAGGTGCGTCGCGACCTCGACTCGATCGGCGGTGTGTCGGAGATCGTCGCGACGAACGTGCCCGCGGGGCTCGGCGAGCCGGTGTTCGACAAGCTGCGCGCCGATCTCGGCAAGGCGCTCTTCTCGCTGCCCGCGGTGCTCGGCGTGGAGTTCGGCAGCGGGTTCGCGAGCGCGCGCATGCGCGGCAGCGCGCACAACGACGTGTTCCTCGCGGCGGAGCGCGAGACCTCGCCGCCCGACGTGCCCTCGTTGCGCACCGCGAGCAATCGCCACGGCGGCATGCTGGGCGGCATCTCGAGCGGGATGCCGATCGTGATGCGCGCGGCGATCAAGCCGACGAGCAGCCTCGCGCGCGAGCAGGACACCGCGGACGTGCACGGGCGCGCCACGACGCTGCGCACCAAGGGGCGTCACGATCCCTGTCTGCTCCCGCGCTTCCCTCCGATCGGCGAGGCGATGGTCGCGATCGTGCTCGCGGATCACTGGCTGCGCTGGACCGGCTCCCGGCGGGTGTCGACGTCGACGTGATCGCGCGGCGAGCTGTATCGATCGTCGCGATCGCGCTCGCGGTCGGATGTGGCGCCGCGGACGCGGACGAGCGCGGATCGAGCATGCCGCTCGCGCCGACGTCGCCGGGGGAGCTCGCGCGTGCCGCGCTCGACGATCTCCCGCGGCGTCCGACCGACGGGCTCACCGGCGATCTCGTGCTCGAGGATCCCAGCGGTCACGCGCTCGACGCGCTGCACGCCGCGCTCGCGCGCGCGGCCCGCGGCGAGCACACCGCGCGGCTCTCGTTCTACGGCGGCTCGCACACCGCGAGCGATCTCTACACCGGCGTGATCCGCGCGCGCCTGCAGCAGCACTTCGGCGACGCGGGGCACGGCTTCGTGCTCGCGATGCCGCCGATCGATCGTTACTGGCAGCAGGGCGTGCGCATCGCCGACGCCGAGGGCTGGACGATGCTGCAGCCCTCGAGCAAGCGCATGGGCGTCGAGCACTACGGGCTCGCGGGCATGGCGTTCGAGGCGACCGAGCCCGCGTGGGCCGAGGTCGAGACCGAGCACGGCGCGAGCGCGTCGCGGATCGAGATCATGTACCTGCGCCAGCCGGGCGGCGGCGCGCTCGAGGTCGAGATCGACGGTGAGCCCGCGCGCGTGCTCGACACTGCGAGCGAGACGATCGCGCCCGCGATCGAGCGCATCGAGGTGCCGCTGGGATCGCATCGCGTCTCGCTGCGCACGCGCAGCAGCGCGCCGGTGCGCGTGTTCGGTGTCGTGCTCGAGCGCGATCGACCCGGTGTCATCGTCGATCAGCTCGCGATCGCCGGCGCGAAGGCGCGGCATCAGCTGCTCTGGGACGAAGCGACGTGGAGCGCGCTCTGGTCGCCGCGCCCACCGGACTTCGTCGCGCTCTCGTACGGAAACAACGAGCTCGACGATCACCACCTCACGTTCGCGCAGCACGAGCAGCACTTCGTCGACGTGATCGGGCGCGTGCGCCGGCACTCGCCGGACGCGTCGTGCCTCGTGATCGGGCCCTCGGATCGCCAGGTGCGCGGGGTGCGCGGCGAGTGGAAGAGCCCGGGCGCGCTCCCGCTCTTCGTGGCGATGCAGCGGCGGATCGCGCACGCGCACGGATGCGCGTTCGTCGACGTGCTCGCGTGGCAGGGCGGGCCGGGCGCGGTGGAGCGCTGGCTCGCATCCGATCCGCCGCTCGAGCGCGACGATCGCATGCACTTCACCGAGCAGGGATATCGACGGCTCGGAGCCGATCTGCTGCGCGTCCTGCTCGCCGGAATGGCGGCCGAGCCGCGCTGATCTCTTCGGCAACTCAGGCCTGCGTCACGCATCCCGAATTGGTCCTCGGCAAACACGCGAAAAACATCGCGTTTCCCGACCATTTCGGCTTGACGCACTGCGTCGCACCCCTTACCCCTGACGACTGAGCCGCGGTTCAGTTTCGTCCGAGACGCGCCAGCGGCCCGATCCCGAAAGCATCACACGGCAGCCGACGCTTCCTAGGAGTGAGGTGCAGATGTCGCAGGCCCAGAATCGGTACAAGGCGGACCTCCGCGAGCTCCAGTTCCTGGTGTTCGAGCAGTTCGGCCTCCGTGACCTACTCTCGAAGGAGCCGTTCGCGGCGTGGGGCGAGGACGAGGTCCGCATGGTCCTCGACGAGACCTACAAGTTCGCGACCGAGGTGCTGGGTCCGCTGAACAGCGTCGGTGACCGCGAGAAGTGCAAGCTGATCGACGGCAAGGTGAAGACCCCGACGGGCTTCCCCGACGCCTGGAAGAAGCTCTACGAGGCGGGCTGGCGACAGCTCTCGGGCAGCGAGGAGTTCGGTGGCCAGGGCGCGCCGCGCACGCTGCAGGTCCTCGTCGAGGAGATGTTCAGCGGCGCGAACGTCGCGTTCATGATGTACCCCGGGCTCTCGCTCGGCGCGGCGGAGCTGATCGATCACTGCGGCACCGACGAGCAGCGCAAGCAGTTCGCGGCGCGCATGTACGCGGGCAAGTGGGGCGGCACGATGTGCCTCACCGAGCCGCACGCGGGCTCGGACGTCGGCGCGGCGCGCACGACGGCGAAGGCGCTGCCCGACGGCACCTACAAGATCCAGGGCACGAAGATCTTCATCTCGGGCGGCGATCACGACTGCGCCGACAACATCGTGCACCTCGTCCTCGCGCGCATCGACGGCGCGGAGGCGGGCACCAAGGGCCTCTCGCTCTTCATCGTGCCGAAGTACCGCGTCGACGCGAACGGCAACCTCGGTGCGCCGAACGACGTCAAGGTCGCGAGCATCGAGCACAAGATGGGCATCAACGGCTCGGCGACCTGCGTCATGCAGTTCGGCGAGGAGGACAAGTGCGTCGGTGTCCTGGTCGGCGGCGTTCCGCACCAGGGCATGAAGCAGATGTTCCAGATGATGAACTACGCCCGCATCGGCGTGGGCATCCAGGGCCTGGCGATCGCGGGCGCGGCGTACCTCTCGGCGCTCGAGTACGCGAAGGATCGCAAGCAGGGCTCGAGCATCACGGCGTGGAAGGACCCGACCGCGCCGCGCGTGGCGATCATCGATCACCCCGACGTGCGCCGCATGCTCCTCGGCATGAAGGCGAAGGTCGAGGGCATCCGCGCGCTGATCGTGAAGCTCTCGATGCACCAGGACCGCGCGACCGCGCTCGGCGGCAAGAACGACGAGCAGGCCGCTTACCACCAGGGCCAGGTCGAGCTGCTCACGCCGATCGTGAAGGCGTACGCGAGCGACCAGTCGTTCCGCGTGTGCGAGGACGCGATCCAGGTCTACGGCGGCGCCGGCTACTGCAACGACTACCCCGTCGAGCAGTACCTCCGCGACTCGAAGATCTTCTCGATCTACGAGGGCACGAACCACATCCAGGCGCTCGACCTCGTGGGCCGCAAGCTCGGTCAGGCGGGCGGCAAGCACACCCAGGAGTTCTTCGCGGACATCGGCAAGTTCGTGTCGGCGAAGCAGGAGGACGCGGTCCTCGGCGCGTCGGTGAAGAACCTCGCGAAGGCGCAGGAGGCCGTGGGCAGCGCGGCGTTCCAGTTCCTCGGCTGGTTCAAGGGCGGCGAGATGGCGAAGGTGCCGCTCAACGCGAACCGCTTCCTCGAGATGATGAGCGAGCTCGCGGTCGGCTGGCTGCTGCTCGAGGGCGCGGCGATCGCGGCCGACGCGCAGAGCAAGCTGACGAAGGACCAGAAGGACTGGTTCTTCTACGAGGGGAAGAAGCAGGCCGCGATCTTCTACGCGCAGAACGTGCTCCCCGAGGTCGTCGCGAAGGCGAAGATGCTGGGCAACGGCGACAAGAGCGCGCTGGAGATTCCGGACGAGGCGTTCGCGACCGTGTGAAGGGGATCGCGAGCTGGTGACATGAAGGGGCTCGGCGGAAACGCCGGGCCCTTTCTCGTTCCGTCGTGTACGCGCGTCGGCGGGGGGGTCGCAGCACGAATTTGGTGAGATTTTCGGGCTCTTCGCGGGCGCCACGTAGGGGAAAACCCCGACGGACCGAAGGTCAGGTCCCCGGTAACTTTGCCGAGAGGAGGCACGACGTGTGTGGCCATCGCAGCGAGCTCGCGTCGTGAGGATCCGGTGAGCCGCCGGTCGAGCCCCGAACGCGCGGCGATCTCTCCGGAGAGCGGCGACGCGGAGAGCTCCGGGCCGCGCGTGCGCGACTCCCTGGAGGTCTTGATCGACACCGACGTGCCAGAGCGCGCGCGTGACGAGCATGCGCCGGAGCTGCCGACGCTGCGGCGCTTCGCCGGCTACGAGCTGCTCGGGCGGATCGCGGTCGGCGGGATGGCCGAGGTCTTCCTCGCGCGCGAGCGCTCCGAGGGCGCGGCGCGCCTGCTCGCGCTGAAGGTCATCCGCGCGTCGCTCGAGCGGGACGCGGGCTTCGCCGAGATGTTCATGCGCGAGGGCGCGGTCGCGCTCGGGCTGCGCCATCCGAACGTCTGCCACGTGTACCGCTTCGGCGTGGAGAGCGGGCACGCGTACCTCGCGATGGAGCTCGTCTCGGGGACGAGCGTGCGCGAGCTGATCGCCCACGCGCGGAAGACGCGCACGAAGATCCCGCCGCACGTCGCCGCGAAGATCGCGTCGAGCGTCGCGGAGGCGCTGCACTCGGCGCACGTGGCGCGCGACGAGCGAGGGCGCGCGCTCGAGGTCGTCCACCAGGACGTCTCGCCGCACAACGTGATGGTCGCGTGGGACGGCACCGTGAAGCTGCTCGACTTCGGGGTCGCGCAGTCGTCGCTCGAGACCACGCGCGACGAGGCGGCGAAGGACACCTCGACCGACACCGACGGGCACACGATCGTGCGCGGCAAGCTCGCGTACCTGTCGCCCGAGCAGTGCACGGGCGCGAAGATCGACGCGCGATCGGACGTGTTCTCGCTCGGCATCGTGCTGCACGAGATGCTCACCGGAGAGCGCATCTTCCGGCGCGACGGGCCCGCGGCGACGATGCGCGCGATCGCGGTCGAGCCGCTCAAGGAGAACGCGTTCGCGGGGATCCCGGCAGGGCTCGCGCGGGTGCTGGTGAAGGCGCTCTCGCGCTCGCCGCGGCATCGCTACGCGAGCGCGGCCGAGATGCAGGAGGACCTCGAGCGCTATCTCGCGGACGAGCGCATCGTCGTGACGTCCGCGAAGATCGCGGCGGCGCTGCAGCAGATCGTCGGCGAGGGGTACGGGCGTGCGCCGGCGCTGGATGCGCGACCCGAGGTGGTCGCAGCGCTGCCCGAGCCGCGCGGTGATGCGACGGCGCTGCCGTTCCCGCTGGTGCGCGAGAAGGCACCTGCACGCGGCGCGCGGATCGCGTGGATGGTCGCGGCGCTCGCGGTGATCGGGCTCGTCGCGATGGGCGCGCTGATGATGATGCGCGCGGGCGACGTCGAGCCACCGCGCGCGGAGCCGATGCCAGCGCCGGTCGCGGCGCCGCCGGTGGTCGCCGAGCCGGCGGCGGTCGTCGCGGAGGAGACGGTCGAGGCTGCGCCGGCGGAGGTCGCGCCGGCCGCGGAGGTGCAGGTCGAGGAGCGCGCGGCGGACGTCGAGCCGGCGGACTCGACTGCGCGGGAGCGGCGTCGTGCGGAGCGGGCGCGCCGTCGCGCGTCCGTGCCGACGACGCCGGGGGGCTTCGTGGAGGATCCGGGTTTCTAGATGAGACGACCGGCGTTCGCGACGGGACGCTCGGCCGCGCCGTGGGTGGTGATCGCGATCGGGATCGCGACGCTCGCCATCACGCCGCGCGCGTGGGCACAGGACGAGGATCCCGAGCGCGTGGCGATGGCGCGCGCGCTCTTCCAGGAGGGCGTCGAGCTCGCGCGTCGCGAGTCGTACGAGGACGCGACCGATCGCTTCCGGCGTGCGTACGCGATCCGTCCCGCGCCCGCGATCGCGTTCAACCTCGCGTCGGCGCTGATGCATCGAGGCCTGCTCGTCGAGGCGTCGGAGGCGCTTCAGCGCGTGCTGCGCGATCCCTCGACGACCGCGGAGCTGCGGAGCTCGGCGGAGGCGCAGCGCGCCGACATCGCGCGGCGGCTCGGTCGGCTCACGGTGCGGCTCGATGGCGATCCGACCGACGTGCGCGTGCGCGTCGGGACGCGCGAGCTGCCGGCCGAGGCGGTCGGCGTGGCGGTGCCGTTCGATCCCGGCTCGCACGACGCGGTCGCGACGCGCGACGGCGAGGACGTCGCGCGTGCGCACGTCGACGTCGCGGAGGGCGGATCGGCGGAGGTGGTGCTCGCCGTGCCGCCGCGCGCGGAGCGCGCCGAGGCGCCGGTCGCGGCGCTGCAGGTGACGCCTGCCGAGAGCGCGCCGCCGAGTGATCGTGGCGGCGGCGACGACACGTGGCTCTGGGTCGGGATCATCGGTGGCGCGGCGGTGGCGATCGGTGTCGGCGTGGCGCTCGCGGTCGTGTTCACGACGCCCTCCGGCGAAGAAGCGCCGTCGATCGGGAACGCGATGCCGGGGGTGATCGAGTGGTGAGGCGCGGCGTGCTCGTGTTGGGGATCGCGCTCGCGTCGTGTGCCGCGCCGACCCCGGTGACCGAGCTGATGATCGTGGTCGACACCGACCTGCGCGTGCCCGAGGAGCTCGAGACGATCCGCATCGAGATGCGCGACGGGCAGGGCACGATGCGCGAGGCGAGCGCCGATGTCGCGGGCGGAGCGCCGCTGCCGGTGACGCTGGGCGTCGTGAGCCGGACCACGCTCGGGCCGATCGACGTCGACGTGATCGGTCTGCGCGGGAGCGCGGAGGTCGTGCGCCGGAGCGCGCGTGTCGAGTTCGTGCAGGATCGGACGCGCGCGCTGCGCCTCGATCTGCTCGCGTCGTGTCGCGCGGTGACGTGCGAGGACGGACAGACGTGCGCGGCGTCGGGGTGTCGTCCGGTCGACGTCGGGCCCGGAGAGCTGCTCGACTGGGACGGGAACGCGCCGCGGCTCGACGGATCGGTCGCGGAGGATGCGGGCACGGAGGACGCGGGCGCGCCGCAGGACGCGGGGCCGATCGACGGGGGCGACGAGCCTCCGGTGGACGCGGGCCCGATGGACGGCGGGCCGCCGCCCGACTGCCGCAACGCGAGCGAGTGCGACGACGGCGTCGACTGCACGACCGACACCTGCGAGAGCGGGACGTGCGTGTTCACGCCGGCCGCCGCTGCGTGCGACGACTCGGTCCCGTGCACGACGGATGTGTGCGACCCGGTCGCGGGGTGCTCGCACACGCCCGACGCGGCCGCGTGCGACGACGGCAACGCGTGCACGACCGACTCGTGCGATGCGGTCGCGGGCTGCCGCGTCGCGCCGGTCCACACGGCATGCGAGCTCGGGTCGTACTGCGATCCGACGGGGGGATGCACCGTCGCGCCGACGTTCACGAGCATCTACTCGACGATCATCGGATCGCGCTGCGGCCCCTGCCACACCACCGCGGGCACGCGCGCCGGTCAGCTCGATCTCGCGACGCAGACGCAGGCGTACCTCGAGCTCGTGAACGTGCCGGGCTTCTGCGGCACCGGGAACGTGCTCGTGATCCCGCGCGATGCGACGCGCAGCTTGCTCTGGCGCAAGCTCGCGGGGGTCGACCTCTGTGGCGACGTGATGCCGCGCATGTCGCGGCAGCTCGAGGCGGCGGAGATCACGCAGGTCGCGCGCTGGATCAACGGCGGCGCCCTCGAGTAGTCGGCTTGCACGCGCTCGCGGGCGCGCGAGAACGCGCTCGTGGGGGACACTGCGAAGGTCGCGGCAGGGCGCCGCAAGCGGCACTGGGCGCTCGGGTGCGGCGGGGCGATCGCGATCGTCGCGCTCGTGCTGACGGGTGCGTTCATCGCGCTCGATCGGCCGCGTCCTCACGGCGTCGCGGGTGACGAGGCGGAGCTGCTCGCCGACTCGATGCTCGGCGCGCTGCGCTCGGATGCGTGGGAGCGCACCGGCGCGATCCGATGGACGTTCGGCCCGAGCGGCACCCGTCATCTCTGGGATCGCGAGCGCGACTGGGCTCGCGTGCGCGCAGGCGATCTCGAGGTGCTCGTCGATCTCGACGATCCGTCGCGCGGGATCGCGACGCGCGGTGGCGTGCGGCTCGCGGGCAGCGAGGCGCGACGCGCGATCCGCGATGGATGGGCGCAGTGGATCAACGACTCGTTCTGGTTGATCGCGCCGTACAAGGCTCGTGATCGCGGGACGACGCGATCGATCGTGCGCGTCGAGGGGCGGAGCGCGTTGCTCGTCGAGTACGCGTCGGGCGGGGTCACGCCGGGCGATGCGTACCTGTGGCTGCTCGACGACGACGGGACGCCGCGCGCGTGGCGCATGTGGGTGAGCGTGCTGCCCGTCGGCGGCGTCGAGACGAGCTGGGAGGGTTGGATCACGTTGCCGACCGGCGCGCGCGTCGCGACGCGTCACGAGGCGGGTCCGTTCACGCTCGAGCTGAGCGACGTCGCGGGCGCGGCGCACCTCTCGGAGCTCGAGCCGGGGCCCGATCCGTTCGCCGCGCTCGCCGCGGAGATCGAGCCCTGAAGTGATCGGTGATCACTCGAGGAGCGGGAAGCAGCCGAGGCCGATGTCGAGCCTCGCGTCCTCGTCGGACTGCACCGTGCGACACAGCTCGGGGCAGAGCGTGATCGCAGTGGGCGAGGCGCCGTCGTCGAAGTGCCATCCTTCGGCGGTGCACGCGCCGGGGCCCGCGGCGCGCACGAGCTCGTGACGTGATCCGTCGCCCGCGCTGTAGGTGATGCGGATCGCGTCGTGGTCGAGCACCGCGCCGGCGGGCGCGTCGGGGAGCGCGAAGTCGCAGGGCACGGGCACGCCCTCGACCACGCCGCGCGCGATCGATTCGAAGATCGCCGTCCAGTCGGTCTCGCACACGCGACCGCTGCGGCCCGCGATGCAGCCGGGGATCGCCTCGTTCGCGTCGTCGAGGCACTGCGTCAGGCGCATGTACGTCTCGCCGGGATCGGCGAGCGACTCGCAGTCGCCGGCCGCGTCGTCGGCCCACGTCGTCGGGGTCTCGCCGTAGTGGCCGACGATCGAGTTGTGGATCGTGCGCGCCAACATGCCGGAGGGCTCGAGCGCGGCGAGCGCATCGCGCGCGGCGTCGGCGGTGAACGTCCCCGACTCGTCGTCGGTGATCCAGAGGAACGCCTTCGCGGCGTTCGGACGCAGGAAGTCGCGGTAGTCGGGGTAGTGCTCGATGACGAGGTCGATCGCGTCGTCGGAGCCGACGGCATCGTGGATCGCGAGCAGACGGCCCTCGGGGCCGCTCGTGCAGTCGGGCTCGCCCGAGCCGAGCGGCACCGGGACGCACACCCCGCGATCGCCGTCGGGACGGCTGATCAGGACGACGCGATAGTCGAGCCCGCTCGCGCCGAGGATCGAGGCGAACGTGTTGATGTTCCTCCGGACCTGCGCGGCCTCCTCGGACATGCTGCCCGAGTTGTCGATCGCGATGACGATGTCGACGGGCGCCGCACGCGCCGTCGACTCGGCCGTGATCGCGCGGCACGGACCCGCGTCGGGGCGCGGCGCGCCGCCGTCGAGATCGCCCTGCGAGGGCGGCATCACGCACCGTCCGTCGATGCAGGTGCGGCCGCCTCCGCACTGTCCGTAGGCGCCGCAGGCGTCGTACGTCGCGCCTGCTGCGTCGCATCCCGACGCGAGCGCTGCGATGATCCCGAGCACAACGAGCCCGTCGCGCGTCATGTGTGATCTCCCCCGCGACGAGCGCCCATCTCAAGCGCCGTGCCGCGGGGTTTCGCGGGGAATTCGTGGCACGGCGCGCGCGGTGTACGGCGCGCGCGCTGCTCCTGCGCCGCGATCAGGGCGCGCGCAGATCGAGCGCGGCTGCGGCCATCGCGAGCACGGGGACCAGCGCGGGGGTCGCGATCTCGTAGACGCCGCGGCGCGGCTGCGCGAGCACGCCGGCGCGGAGGAGCTCGCCGAGGTGGTGATAGAGCTGGCCGGTCGATCCGGCGTCGGCGGTCTCGGTGATCTCGGCGCCGGTGCGGGCGCCGCGCGCGAGCGTGAGCACGATGCGCAGGCGCACCGGGTTCGCGAGCGCGAAGAGCGCGGGCGCGAGCGCCTCGGGATCGATCCCTTCGATCAGGTCTCGCGCGGCGTGCTCGCGATGCCATGCGTAGCGACGCGTGCCGACGCGCACCGCGCCGGCGTAGAGGATCGCGCCGCCGATCTCGCCGTCGGCATCGCGCGCGGCGAGGCGCTCGAGCAGGTCGACGTCGACGCCGATCGCGGTGCGCCGGCGCTCGCGCGCGGTCGCGTCGTCCCCGACGAGCCGTGCTTCGATCGCGTCGAGGCGCGACTCGAGCGCGTCGAGGCGCGAGGCGTCGCTCGGTCGTTTCTTCCGCTCAGTGCGCATCGTGCTCGAGCATCCAGCCGATCGCGCCGTCGGTCGCGAGGACGCCGGGATCGCCGAAGACGTTGGTCGCGGCGAAGAGCGCGCGGCGCTCCTCGGGGAGGGCCCATACGACGACGTAGAACGTCGTGTTCGACCCGCCGTGGACCAGCACCGGACCGCGCGCCCAGAGACGCGACGTGACCTGCCACCCGGGTGCCCATCCATCGCTCGTCGGCGTGACGAGGCGCGCGTGCGCGTCGGTCGAGAGCGCGAGCGGGCCGCTCTCGGGCGGGCTCATCGTCCAGTCCACGAAGCGCGCCCAGTCCGCGAGCGTGCAGTGCACGGTGCCCGCGGGACCGAGCAGCGGAGGGTTGTCGAAGGTGGGCACCGGCTCGAGCGCGCCGTTCGAGAGGACGTGCCCGCTCGGCGCGTCGTCGTGGGTCGCGGCGGGCGGGCCGAAGCCACAGCTCGTCATGCCGAGCGGCGTGAGCAGCCGCGTGTGCAGGAGGTCCTCCCAGCTCGCGCCGGTCGCACGCTCGAGCGCGGCGCCGACGAGGATGTAGCCGATGTTCGAGTAGCGGGTCTCGGTGCGCGGCTCGATCGCGGGCCCGCGCGAGAGGACACGACGCGCGAGCTCGGCGCGGGCCTCGCGCACCGGGCCCGGGATCCCGAGGAGCTCGATCGTCTCGGGCGAGGGCGTCCCGTCGGGCTCGAGCCCTGCGCGGTGGACGAGCAGGTCGTAGAGCGTGACGCCGCGCATCGACTCGTGGATCTCGAGGCCGGCGAAGGCCTCGGCGAGCGTGGTGTCGAGCGAGAGCGTTCCGTCCTGCGCGACGAGCGCGAGCAGTGCCGCGGTCATCGCCTTGGTGCACGAGCCGAGGTGCCAGCGATCGTCGGTGGTGACGAGCGCGGTGTCGTCGGCGCGGCGCAGACCGACCGCCGCGGTGCGCGCGATCTCTCCGTCGCGCAGCTCGAGCGCAGCGAGCGCGGGGACGCCGTGCTCGCTGCGTAGATTCTCCAGTGCAGTGGAGAAGTCGTCGCGCGGCCCCGCGTCCTCGCCTCCGGCGTCGGGGGTGACGGACGCGTCGGAGATCATCGAGGCATCGGGCGTCGTGAATGGAGCGGGCGCGCAGCCGCAGAGCACGAGCGCGAGCAGCGCCCGTCGAGCGAATTCCATTGCTCCAGAATGACGGAAGAAGGTCCGCGCGCAACCGCGGCGTGTGCTCAGCGGCGCAGCAGCGTCGGGGGGATCCAGCCGCCGAACGCACGCTCGAGCTCGAGCGCGACCGCGACGGTCACGTGGTCGTTGCGGTGCCTGCCGATCACCTGACAGCCGAGCGGGAGGCCCTCGCTGCCGAGGCCCAGCGGGACCTGCGTGCTCGGCATCTGCAGCACGTTGATCACCGCGGTGTAGGCCCAGTCGATCGGCGTGAGCAGGGGCATGCCGTGGCGCGGCGCAGGGCGCGTGTACGACGGATAGAGCATCACGCCGTCGCCGATGCGATCGACGAGCTCGCGCTCGAGCGCCTGGCCCTTCGCGACGATCTTCGAGGTGTCGCCCGGGAGCATCTTCGGGATCTGCTCGAGCGCGGCGAGCACCAGCGCGGGGAGCGTGTGCGGGCTGCGGCCCACGACGAAGCGCGCGAGCTCGGGCAGCACCGGACGGCGCGCGCCGCCGAAGAGCATCTCCGCGAACTCCTCGCCGCCCGACTCGCTCATCATCGCGGCCCAGATGAGCACCGACTCCGCGAGCCCCGGGATGCGCACGCGCTCGACACGCGCGCCGCGCGACTCGAGGTGACGCGCCGCGCGCTCCTGCGCCGCCGCGAGCTCGCGATGGACGCGGTTGAGCCCGTTGTCCGCGACCTGCAGCACGCGCATTCCTTCGATCGACACGCGGCTCGGGTCGCCGAGCACGCACTCGATGCACTCGGGGCTCTCGGGATCGGGGCCCGCGAGATCGCAGAGCAGCGGCCAGAGATCCTCGGCACGGCGCGCGATCGGGCCGGTGCACAGGTAGCGGAGCGCAGGGCCGTGCGCGAGCGGCCACTGGCCCGCGTTCGGCACGAGGCCGCCGGTCGGCTTGTGGCCGAACACGCCGTTGAAGAACGCGGGGATGCGGATCGATCCACCGACGTCCGCGCCGAGGCCGAAGGGCGCGATGCCCGCGCCGATCGCTGCGCCCTCGCCGCCGGAGCTGCCGCCGACGGTGCGCGAGAGATCGTAGGGGTTGCGGCAGCGGCCGTAGACCTCGTTCGAGCTCTCCATCCACATGCAGAGCTCGGACACGTTCGTCACGCCGAGCGGGATCGCGCCGAGCGCGCGCATGCGACGCACCGCGACCGCGTCGGTCGTGCTGATGATCTCGCGCCGCGCGACGAGCCCGGCGGTGAGCGGCATGCCGGTGAACGCGAACGTCTCCTTGATCGTGCAGGGCACGCCGTGGAAGCGCGGCAGCGGGCCGCCCTTCGGCGCTTCGTCGGCGCGGCGCGCCTCGGCGAGCGCGTCGTCGGCGCGCGCCTGCACGACGGCGTTGACCCGCGGATTGACGCGCTGCATGTGCGCGAGGTGCAGCGCGACGATCTCCTCGCTGGTGCGCTCACCGCTGCGGATCGCCTGCGCGATGCGGGTGCCCGACCAGGTCAACGGATCTTCGCGCACGGTGCGCGTGGGGAGGGTCTCGATCATCACGATGTCGTTCACTCTGCCGCTCGTTCACAAGAAGGGTCGGACACGCCGGGATCGGGCACGCGCGGCGTCTCGTCGCGCGCGAAGGTGCGGAGGAAGCAACGGTACTGCGCCTTCGGTGCTTCGGTCTGGAACACGGTCTCGTGGCCGTCCTCGATGCCGTCCTCGGCGTGCTGCGCGACGACCGCGGTGACGATCGCGTCGTCGATCGCGATGTTGCCGGCGGCCGGGAGCTCGACGAGGCCTCGCGCGCTCAGCCAGAGGAGATCCTCGATCGTGTCGTACGCGTCGAGGCGCGGATCGCCCGCGTCGAGCGCGGGGCCGGCGCGATCGACACCGAGCGCCAGCGAGAGCGGGTTCGCGATCGGCGGCAGGATGTAGCGATCGACGATGCCCTGGAACATCAGCACGTGGCGCGGCGCGCCGATCTCCGGCGCGTGCACGAGCAGCGGCGCGTAGACCTGCGCGTCCGCGGATTCGCCCGCCCACTGCAGCAGGCCGAGCACGACGTCGTGCTCGGTGAGCCGTCGACCGAGCCGCGTGTAGCCGATCAGCGCTTCGGCCGCGGGACGCGTCGGGATAGGACGCTCCTTGTAGACGACGTTCTCGATCCAGCTCGCGCCCGCGCCGCTCAGCACGAGCGCGGCGAAGCGCGGCTCGAAGGCCGCGGCGAGCGGGGCGATCGACGCGCCCATCGAGTGCCCGAAGAGCGCGAGGTGCGCGGTGTCGAAGCGCGCGCTGCCGTCGTCGGAGGAGAAGCCCGCGCACGACGACGCGTCGACGGTGAGCGTGTCGAGGGCGCGCGCGAGCAGGACCAATTCCAGCGCGGACTGCCGCAGGTTGTCGCGCAGTGCGATCGGGTTCCGGATGTTGAAGACGAGGAACTGCTCGTCGGCGCCGGTGATGTTGCGCGAGCCGCCGTGCGGGCCCTCGATGCTGATCCCCGCGAAGCCCGCGCGCGCGAGCTCGAGCGCGGGACCGGTGCCCGGCGCGAGCGCAGGGCCGCCTGCCTCGGCGCGCGGGCCGCGATCGACGAGCGGGCGATCTCCGCCGGCGCCGGTGCGGATGAGCATCGTCGTCGGGAAGCCGGTGCTCGGCATCGTGGTGCGCGGGATCGTGATCCACACGCGCGCGGTCTCTTCGCGCTGGAGGATCGGCGCGCCGTCGTCGTCGAGCGCCCACGCGCCGCCTTCGCGCTGGTAGGGCGGCTCGCCCTGCTGGAACACCGGCATGCGCACCGCGCCCTCGAAGACGCAGTAGTCGTCGAAGGTCTCGCGCGCTTCGAACGCGGTCTCGAGCATCGGAGCGTGCGTGCCTTCGGTCGCGGCGACCGCGCGGCGCATCACGTCGAGCGGATCGCCGGTGCGGAACACCGTGAGCGCGACGACGTCGTCGAGCGCGACGGTCTCGAGCTCGCGCAGCTGATCGAGCGCTTCGCGGAACGCGCTCGCGGCGCGCTCGGAGAGCCCTTCCGGCGTCTCGCCCGCGAGCAGTCGAACGAGCGCAGGCGCGCGGACGAACGGTTGATCCCCGTCGCCGCGCAGCGCGCGCGTGAGGATCGCGGCGTAGCGCGTGTGGGGGCGGAGAGGACGTCCTTGCACCGGCAGGAGCGTCAGCAGGTTCGTGCCCGCATAGGGGCCGGCATCGGCGTCGAAGCTCGCGTCGAAGGGCTGGAGCGCGCCGCGTGATGGCGACTCGGGATCGACGTCGACGAGGAGGATCGGCGAGCCCGACGAGGCGCTCGCGCGCGGGTCGGGGAGCAGCGACGCGTCGATGGCGCCGTCGAGGCGGAAGTGGATCGGCGAGGTCGTGCCGAAGCCGTCGATGCCGGCGAGCGCGCCGTGGATCTGATCGACGATGTCCGCGCCGATCGGGTTGGTCGCGCGCGAGAGATCGACGGAGCCGTCGTCGGCGACGAGGTGCTCGCCGGGGAAGGGCGCGTCGTAGAGGTCGTCGGACGCGAAGTCCATGAACGCCTCGCGATCGGTGTCGACGATGATCGGCGTCGAGGTGTCGTCGAAGCACGACGCGAGCAGCGCGGAAGCGAAGATCGCGAGCGTCCGTCTCGTGCGCGCCATCGGCGAAAAGCGTACGGGTCGGTCGCGAAAAGCTCAACGTGCTCTCTCGCGCGCGCAGGTATGCTCGTCCGCGGAGAACGAGGAGGGGGCCGTGGCGATCGAGGGACAGCTCGGGGGCAACGTCGCGCTCGACAACGTGGAGCATGCGAAGCAGGCGCTGGCGCGGAGCGATCTCGCGCAGGCGCTCTTCCATGCGAGCTCGGCGCTCGCGACCGATCCGACGAACCGCGAGTGGCGCGCGCTGATCGATCAGGTGCTCTCGAAGGCGCCCGATCCGATGGTGTTCGTGCGGCCCGACGAGGCCAAGGCGGACTTCATCACCGCCGCGACGCGCGGCTACGTGCTCGCGTGGAAGCAGCAGTACGCGGAGGCGATCGCGACGGTCGCCGAGGTCGCCGCGGTGCGGCCCGACTGCGCGTACCTCGCGTGGGCGCGCGAGTGGGCGCAGCAGCCGGGCGCCGTGCAGTCGATCCCGCTCGACGCGATCACCGGACGCATCGTGCCGTCGATCCTGCGCGCGGTGACGAGCGTGGGCGCGCCGTGCCCGGAGAACGATCCGCGCCGGAAGAACTGCGAGGCCGCGGTCGATCTGCTCGGCGCGTTCTACGGCGCGCACCCGCAGGAGGCGTTCGTCATCTTCGCGATCGGCGTCGCGCTGCGCCGCGTGGGGCGCTTCGACGAGGCGATCCAGTACGCGGGCTACGCGTTCCAGCTGAAGAACGACTGGAACACGTGCATCGGGCTCGCGAGCGCGTTCCGCGATGCGAAGCGCGTCGACGAGGCGGTACAGTACTACCGGCACGCGTACTCGATGCGGCCCGACGAGATCGCGGCGCTGCTCGACATCGGCGACACGTACCTCGGTGCGTCGCGCTGGGACGAGTCGATCGCGGCCTACCGCGAGGTGCTCGCGAAGGATGGAAAGCAGGGCTGGGCGAGCGCGTCGATCCTCTACGCCGAGCACAAGAAGACCGGCGCGCCCGACGTGCGCGAGCAGCTGTGGCGCATGTCGGACGGCAACGGGCGCGCGTCCGAGCTCGTGATCGATCTCTTCGGCGACAAGCCGTACTTCACGTGGCTGCCCGGCGCGGGCGACTCCACCGCGCACGCGGCGCGCGACATCATCGCGCAGCTCACGCGGAAGCCGCCGCCGCCGACCGGCCTCGGGATCGACATCCCGCTGACGTACATGGAGGCGCCGAGTGCGCTCGCGGCGTTCCAGCTGTGGACGAAGGCGCAGGGCTGGATGCAGGTCGGCATCGCGGCGAAGGTCGAGGGCGTGCAGCAGCCCGATCCGCGCTCGCCGAAGGCGCAGGTCGACTTCCAGCTCTGGGCGTTCGACGACAAGGTGCCGCGGCCCAACACGCCCGCGCCCGATCCGCGGGTGCACGCGGCGATCGCGGAGATCGCGAAGACGCCGTACTGCCTGCCGATGTGGCAGCCGCTCGCGCAGGCGCTCGCGGCGCAGATGGGGCCGGCGTGGATGAACCAGCTGCTCTGCGCGATGGTGCATCCGCCGCCGCTGCCCTCGCCGCGGCACGAGCCGCTGATCTGGGTGCAGAAGTGCCAGGTCGCGGCGGCGCTGGTGATCGCGTACATCGACGCGACGCCGTGGGAGAGCAGCCAGCGTCGTCGGACGTTGTGGTCGATCGCGTTCGGTCCGACCGACTGGGTGTGCGACGCGGCGATCGTCGCGATGGGCTGGGTCGCGGCGAGCGACGCGAGCGTGCGCAAGGACGTCGAGGGCGTGCTCGCGCAGCTCGAGAAGGTGATCCCGCAGCAGGGCTTCACGTGCTGGGAGTACCCGCTGGTCAACGTGTGGAAGAACCTCGGCGGGCACTCGCCCGAGATGGTCAAGAAGCTCGAGCAGTGGAAGCTCCGCTGCGAGTCGCAGAAGGTCGAATTCGCCGAGGAGAAGCACGGCGGGCTGACGCTCGAGCAGTACGCGGAGCTGAGCGCGCTGCGTGACTCGATCCTGATGAAGCAGGGCGGCGGCGCGGGGAGCGCGATCATGGCGGCGATGGGCGGCGGCGCGCAGCCGGAGCTCGCGGCGCTGTGCAAGCGCTTCGGGATCCCGGCGCCGATGAGCGCGGCGGCGGCGCGCGTGCCGGGCTGGGACAAGCGCATCAACGCGGACGGCGCGCTGCAGAAGCGCTTCGTCGATCTGATGGCGCGCTTCCAGCTGAAGCAGTCGGGGCTGGACTCGAACAGCCACGAGGGGCGCGTCGCGCAGCAGATCCGCGCGGGCGCGTTCGACGTGGAGAGCGCGAAGCAGAACCAGATGGCTGCGGCGCAGGCAATCGCGTCGGGGGAGGGTGGCGATGCCGATCCCACCGTGTTCCCCGGGCAGAAGCTCGCGAAGCTCTCGGACTACGTCGGGCTGATGAAGCAGATGCAGGGCGGCGACTTCAACGGCGCGCTGAAGAAATACGGGCTCGACATGGGCAGCTACATGCAGGCGTCGCAGGCATGGGGGATCAAGCTCGCGAGTGATCCGATGCTGAATGCGAAGTTCGGGAAGATGATGACCGGGTGACGTCTCGGCGAGTGGCGCGCGTTCGCGGTCTCGACAGCGCGCGCTCACATCGCGTCGAGAGCCTCGAGCGCGCGCTCGAGGTCGCGCTCGAAGGTGTCGAGGCGCTTCTCGACGACCTCACGCGCGAGGCCGTCGCGCAGCGCGGTCTCCAGCGCGCCTGCGCGCTCCGCCGCGCGGCGTGCGCCGATGCTCGCGACGAGGCCCTTCAGCGCGTGCGCTTCGCCCGCGAGCGCCGGATGCGGCGCGGACGTGCGGAGCGTGGCGATCGTGTCCGCCGCGTGGGTGCGGACGCGCGCGACCGTGCGCGCGAGGAGCGTGGTGCCGTCGGCCGCGCGCACCGACGCGAGATCGCGGACGACCTCGTGGTCGATCTCGTCGACTCCTGCGCGCGGCGCGGGCGCGACGACCGTGCGCGCGCGATCGACGCCGTCGAGCGCGAGGCGCGCGAGGCTGCGCGCCTGATCGAGCCGCAGCGGCTTGAGGAGCACGACGTCGAAGCCCGCGCCGACGGGATCGTGGCGCGCTTCCGCGAGCACGTTCGCCGTGAGCAGCGCGAGCACGGGACGCGTCGTCGCGTGGTGGGTCTCGGCGCGTAGGAGGCGCGCCGTCTCGAGGCCATCGAGCTCGGGCATGTGATAGTCGATGACGACGAGGTCGTAGCGCTCGGTGCGCGCTCGCTCGATCGCCTCGCGACCGTCCTCGGCGGTGTCGACGTGCACGCCGAGCGTGCGGAACATCGCAGCGAGCAGCTCGCGCGCGGGATCGGAGTCGTCGACGACGAGCACCCGCAACCGCGCGATCCGCGCGTCGTGCTCGATCGACGTCGAGGGTCGAGCGTCGGTGCTCGTCCTCGCGAGCCGGAAGCGCGCGATCGCGCGCGTGCCCTGGCCCTCGTGGCTCTCGAGCGCGAGCGTGCCGCCCATCGCGTCGAGCAGGCGATCGACGATCGCGAGGCCCAGTCCCACACCACCGCGCGACGACGCGCTCGGCGCGGCCTGCACGAAGGGCTCGCGCGCGCGCTCGAGGAGCGCCTCGCTCATTCCGATGCCGGTGTCGCGCACCTCGAGCACGAGCCCGTCCACGTCGAGCGCGAGGTGCACGTCGATGCGACCTCGCTTCGTGAAGCGCGCCGCGTTCGAGAGCAGGTTCGCGAGCACGCGCCTCAGCTGATCGGGATCGCCCTCGAACGTATCGCGCGCGCGCTCGTCGATCGTCGCCCCGAGCGCCACGCCCTCGTGCACGCGGGGACGCATCGCGTCGACCTCGTGCTCCACGAGCGCCGCGAGATCGAAGCTCGTGCGTCGCATCACCGGCGGCCCGCCCGACGACACGTGCTCGAGGAGATCCTCGACGAGGCGGAGCAGCGCGTCGGTCTGCACCGTGACCAGGTCGAGCCAGCGCCGTGGCTCGTCGTCGAGAGGAACCCGCGCGAGCAGCTCGGAGAACCCCGCGATGCAGTGCAGCGGCGAGCGCAGCTCGTGGCTCAGCGTCGCCAGCAGCTGGGCGCGCTCGTGCGCCGATCGCGAGGCGCGCCGCTCGGCCTCGCGCAGCCGCTCCTCCGCGATCTTGCGCTCCTCGATGTCGCGCACGCTGGTGCGGAACCCCCGGCGCGCGCCGGTCTCGACGGTCAACGGCTGCCACGAGATCGCGACGAAGCGCGTGCTGCCGTCCTTGCGCACGATGCGCAGCTCGACGTCGTTGCCGGTGCGTCCTTCGCGCGCGCTGCGGAGCACCTCGGCGGCGCGGGCGCGATCGTCGGGATGCACGATCGGCAGCGGGAACTGCGACATCGCGAGGCACTCGTCGCGCTCGTAGCCGGTGATCCGCTGCACCGCGGGGTTCACCCAGCGCACGCGATCGTGCTCGTCGATCCACGTCTCCCAGTCGTACGTCGAGTCCGCGATCGCGCGGTACGGCGGCTCGTCGTGCATTCAGCTCTCGGTCGAGGGGACGAGGCCGTGCGCGAGCGCGAAGCGCGTGAGGCTCGCGACGTCGTGGATGTCGAGCTTCTGCATGAGGTTCGCGCGGTGGTTCTGCACGGTCTTCTCGCGGATGCCGAGCGCATCGGCGATCTCGCGCGACGTGGCACCGCGTGCGACGAGCGCGAGGATCTCGCGCTCGCGTCCGGTGAGCTCGGCCGCAGGCTGGCGTCGGGTCGCGTGACGTCGCAGCAGCTCCGCGGTGCGGCGGCAGTAGAAGGTCTCGCCCGCGATCACGCGCTCGATCGCGGTCGCGAGATCGGTCAGCGGCGCGCCCTTCATCACGATCGCGTGGGCGCGCGACGAGACCGCTTGCTCGAGCACCCACGGCTCCTCGTGCGCGGTGACGAGGACGACGTGCTTCGGTCGCCCCGGGGCGAGGCGCCGCAGCAGCGCGAGGCCGCTCTCGCCGGGCAGCCCCACGTCGAGCAGGAGCACGTCGACGTCGCGCGTCGCGAGCGCCTGGCTGGCATCGGCGGTCGTGGAGAATGCGCCGACGATCTCCACGCCGTCGCGTGCACCGAGCCACTCGACGAGCATGTCGCGGAAGATCGTCTGGTCGTCGAGGATGAGCAGCTTCGTGGGCACGGTCTCTCCTGCATCCTAGGGCGCTCCTCCCGGGATGGCCTGGGTGATCTTGCTCATGTCCGGAGTGCGCCGTCGCCCCAGGGTCGGGCCATGCGCCTGCGAAATCTCCTGGTCGGATCGCTCCTCCTCGTGTCCGCCGGATGCGGCGGCGCCCAGACCTCGCGCGCGACCGCGATCGCCAATGCGTGTGACGAGCTCGACGCGAGCACGCGCACCGCTGCGGTGTTCGACGCGCCGCTCACGGTGGTCTCGGCGGAGCGTGTCTACACCGACAATCCCAAGCCGTTCATGCGGGATCCCCGCGGCATCGCGGTCGACGTGCGCGCCGAGCCCGGCATGGATCAGCCGTACCTGCACCGCGTCGTGACGTGCCGGCTCGGCGCGACCGACGGACGCACCAGCGTCGCGGTGCAGTCGCGCGGGCCGGTCTATCGCGTGACGGTGACCAGCGACCAGGCGAGCACCGCGCGCGATCTCTTCGCGCAGCTCGACTCGCTCCAGACCGACCTTTGAGGTCCCTGCCGGAGTGCTCGTCCCGCGGGGCCCGGACGGGAGCGCGCGAAGCGCGCGGACGGTAGGGACCGGCGGGCGAGCCGATTTTTCGACCGTCCTTGACCGCTCAGGGCGCGCCGAGCAGCACGGTGATCTCACCGTGCTCGGCGCGCACGCGCACCGCGCGATCACGGAGCTCCGGCGCGCCTGCGAGGATCACCGCGATCGGCGTGACCACGCGCTCCTCGATCACGCGACGGAGCGGGCGCGCACCGCGCGCGCGATGCCAACCGAGCTCGGCGAGACGGACGCGCGCCGCCGCGTCGACGTCGAGCGTGATCGCGCGCCGCACCAGGCCGGTGCGCTTCGCCGCCGACGCGAGCTCGAGATCGACGATGCGCAGCAGATCGTCGTGCGCGAGGTTCCGGAAGCGCACGACGCGATCGATGCGATTGAAGAGCTCGGGGCGGAACGCGCCGCGCACCGCGCGCTCGAAGTCGGGCTCGAGCGCCGCGCCGAAGCCCGGCGCGACGGGCTCGGACGCGCCGAGGTTCGACGTCATCACCACGAGGCTCATGCGGAAGTCGACGAGACGGCCGAGCGAGTCGGTGAGACGACCTTCTCCGAGCACGCCGAGCAGCAGGTCGAACACCTCGGGGTGCGCCTTCTCGATCTCGTCGAGCAGGACGAGCGAGAGCGGCTCCTTTCGCACGCGATCGGCGAGGCTCGTCGCGCCGGGGCTCGACGCGAGCAGCCGCGGCGCCGAGCCCGGCGCGAGGTACTCGCTCATGTCGACGCGGATCATCCGGTCCTCGGAGCCGAAGAGGAATCGCGCGATCTGCTTCGCGAGCTCCGTCTTCCCGACCCCGGTGGATCCGACGAAGAGCAGCGATCCCAGCGGGCGCTCGGGATCGTTCATGCCCGCCTTGAAGCGCGCGAGGACGCGCGCCGCGGTGGCGCACGCCTCGTCCTGACCGATCACGCGCGCGCGCAGTGCATCGGCGATCTTCGCGGAGCCGAACGCGACGTCGTCGTCGAGCAGCTCGAGCGGCAGGCCGGAGAAGCGCGCGAACGCGCGCGAGACGTCGCTCGGGTAGACGCGCGTCGCGGTGCTCTCGGTCGCCGCGGTGTGTCGCGACATCCAGTCGAGGAAGCGCACGCCCTTGCCCGGGAAGCGCTGGTGGCGCTGGTACGCGTCGAGGTGACGCACCAGGCGCTTCCACGCCTCGGGATGGAACGCGGGGCCGCGGATGCGCTGCTGGTAGAGCGAGAGGAATGCGGGCATCGCGTCGCGCGCCGGCTCGTCGATGCGCACCACGCGGAACGCGTCGACCAGCGCGCCGGCGCGACGGCGGCACTCCTCGAGCTCGCTCTCGGTGCACTCCGCGACCACGCGGATCTCACCGGCGACGATCGCGGGACCGAGGACCTCCGCGATGCTCGATCCGTCGTGCTGTCGCTCGAGGAGCGCGAGCAGGCGATCGACGTGCAGCAGATCGCCGCCGCTCGCGAGCTCCTCGACGAGCGAGAGACAGCGCTCCTGCCACATGCCGAGGTACGTCATGCCGGCGAGGATGCGGTCGCGCGACGTGGACCAGAGGCGCGGGCGACCGCGCTTGTTGCCGCCGCGGCGCTGGGCCGCGAGGCGCTTCGCGAAGCGCTGCACGAACGACGTCTTGCCGACGCCTTCGCCGCCGACGAGCAGCAGCGAGGGCGGGCGGTCGCGATCGAGCTCGGAGATCGTCGCGTCGAACGCGGGATCGTCGCCGACGAGCTGGGGCAAGCCGCCGGCGGTCGCGCGCGCGGTGAGATCCTCGGCGATCGCGCGGAGCGTGGGCGGCGCGAGGTGCGTCTCGGCGTCGTCGGCGGAGACGGTCTGGGTCGAGAGCTCGGGGTCCCACTCGCGCACGACCTCGTCGGGCTCTTCGCGCAGCTCGTAGAGCGCGCGACCTGCCGCGCCGAGCAGGCCTCCGGCGACGACGTGCTGGATCGCGGCGCGCGCGCCCTCGAGATCCTCGAGCAGCAGCCAGAGCCCGAGGCGCGGCAGCATCACGCGGATCGCGCCGCTCTCCACGCGGCTCCACGCGTAGCGGATGCGCAGCGGGATCGTGCGCGAGCCGACGACCGGCTGCTTCTCGACGAACGAGAGCGGCGCGACGTCGACCACCACCGAGCTCACGTGGAAGGTCTCGTCCCAGAGGTAGCGATCGATCGTGTCCTCGCCCGACGCGATGCGCGCGGCGAGCGTGCGCTCGATCGCCGCGCGCACCTCGGCCTCGGTCGCGCCGTACGCGCTCGGGACCGGCTGATCGAACAAGCTGTCCCAGCTGCGCATCGCGTAGCCGCTCTTGCGACCGTCCTCGTGCGACACGAGCCAGAGGCGCATCGTCTTGCGGCTCATCGGGCCACCTCTTCGCGGCTCGCGCGGATCGGGAGCGCGCGTGCGAGCGCGGTGATCATGTCGCGCGCTTCGAACGACGCGGCCCACGCGAGGCGCAGATCCTCGATCTCGGCGAGCGCGCTCTCGCCGGTACGCACCGGGGGATCGAAGCGGAGCACGCGCACGACCGGCAGGAGCGCGGCGGGATCGGGCGGCAAGGGCGAGATCCCCGCCTCGAGCGCGTGCTCGAACGCGCGCCGCGTATCGAGGTGATCGCGGAGCAGGACCCGAGGATCGGTGCCGGCGCGCACCGGCGTGATGGAGACGCGCACCACCTCGGAGTGCCCACCGAGCGAGTGCCAGACGTGGCAGCCGCTCTCTTCCTCGAGGCGATCGAGGATGCACAGACCGCTCGCGACGACGATCACGTGATCGGCGCCCTGCGCTTCGGTGGGCTGCACCGTGCGTGGCGCGTCGTGCACCAGCGCGGAGATGGTCGCGTGATCGGTGGGTGGCGCGAGGTACACGCCGAGCAGCGCGGAGAGCAGGCTCGCGCTGCGCTCGCGCCGCGCGCGGCCGACCCGCAGCAGCTCGATCGCGACGGTGTGCTGGCGGGGATCGTCGGCGCGAAGGACCGCGCGGCGCAGCAGATCGCGCTCGGTGATCACCTCGAGCATGCCCGCGCGATCGAGGGCGCGCTCGGCCACTCGCTCGCGGACCCGGGAGTCGCCGCTCTTGCCCGGCTGATCGTGATGGCGACGTCGCGACTTCGTCGCGCGCGCGCTGGGCGCGGCGAGGTCGTGCTCGTCCTCGTATCGATCCCAGCGATCCTCTTCGGACGCGGTGGAGCCCTCGAGGCGGATGCGCAGCGCGGCGAGCCGATCGCGCACCCGCTCGACCGCGTGCAGCACCTCGTCGAGCTCCGCGCGCGCCTCGCCCGAGAGCGCGCGGCGTCGCTGCATGAGCTGCGCGGTGCGCTCCTCGAGCAGGCCGCGCTCTTCGATGGTGTGCACCTCGTCGAGCACGTCGGGGAGCAGCGGCTCGAGCTCGATCGCCGGACGATCGAGCAGCGCGGCCATCGGGTGCTCGGCGAGCACGGGATCGGCCTCGACCAGCGGATCGGTGCGCGCGCTGAACCCGCTCGCGTCCGACGCGAGGCGCACGATGCGCATGCGCCCCCGCGGCCCGCCCGCGATCTCCTCGGCGAGCAGAGAGCCCACGCGATCCTCGAGCCACCGCTTCACCGAGCGCGCGCCGCCTTGGACGTCGAACGCCTCGTGCGCGATGCGCGTCACCGCGCGCTCGTTCGCGAACACGTAGACGCCGCGCTCCGCGAGGCCGCGACGTGCGAGCAGCTTCGAGAGCTCCTTCTCCGCGACGCGCTCCGCGACCTCGAGCGAGAGGGGATCGAACGGAACGACGCGATCGATGCGGTTGAAGAGCTCGGGCGGGAAGAACTCGCGCACCGCGCGCAGCACGTCGAGGCGCTGCCCCTGCACCGAGGGATCGAACCCGATCGCGGCGCCGCTGCGCCCGCCGAGGTTCGACGTCATCAGCACGACGGTGTGCGTGAAGTCCGCGGTGATGCCCGCGGCGTCGGTGAGGCGACCTTCGTCGAGCAGCTGCAAGAGGAGCTGCAGCACCGCGGGGTGCGCCTTCTCGATCTCGTCGAGCAGCACCACGCAGAAGGGCTGCTCGCGCACCCGCCGCGTGAGCATGCCCTCGGGATCCCAGGCGTCGCCGATCAAACGTGCGACCGCGCCGGGGTGTCCGAGCTCGCCCATGTCGATGCGCACGAGGCGCTGCTCGCCGCCGTAGAGCCAGCGCGCGATCGCGCGCGCGAGCTCGGTCTTGCCGGTGCCGGTCGGGCCGGTGAGCAGGTAGACGCCGTAGGGCCGGCGCGGATCGACCAGGCCCGCGCGGATCCGCATCGCGAGATCGACCGCGGCGCGCACCGCGGCGGGCTGGCCCATCACGTCGCGCGCGAAGAACGCTTCGACGTCGGCGGGATCGAGCGGCGCGTCGGGCTGCACCAGCGACGCGGGCAGCCCGGTGCGGCGCGCGAGCTCGGCGACGACGTCGGCGGGTCCGACCGCGCGCGGCGGATCGTCGGGGCGCTCGGGGGCGCGACCGACCGCGCGCAGCAGGTCGAGCGCCTTGCCCGGGAATGCGCGCCCCGGCGAGAGCCCACCGCCGAGATCGAGGATCGCGCGGTACGCGAGCGGCGCGAAGCGCACGCGGCGCTCGTGCTCGAGGCGACGCGCCTCGTGGAACATCATGCGCAGCACGACATCGACCGGCGGCTCGTGCACCAGCACGCGCTGGAAGAGCTCGGCGAAGCCCGGCGCGTCGTCCTCGAGCCGCTGCAGCTGCTCGGGTGTGACCTCGCCGATCATCACGATCTCGCCGCGCGCGAGCGGGCCCCGGAACACGTCGGCGAAGCTGCGATCGCTGCCGGTGTGACGCCCCGCGCGACCGAACGTGTGCAGGTCCTCGACGCGCAGCACGACGGGGCGCGCGCGGCAGTCCGCGAGCACCTCCATGCAGCGCTTCTCCCACTCGCCGAGGTGCGACATGCCCGCGATCGTGCGGCGCGCGGAGATCGACCAGACCTCGGTGACGCGATCGAGGTTGCGGTGCGCGGACCAGCCTTCCGCGTCGAGCAGATCGACGATCGCACGATCGACGAGCGTGCTCTTGCCGACGCCCGGCGCGCCGACGACGAGCGTCGACTGCTTGCGGGGCGCGCAGAGCAGGCGCTGCAGCTGCTCGCGGTGCGGCGAGCGCGGCATGCCGGTCGCGAGCGTGCCTTCTGCCGCCCGCACGGTGAGGTTGGTGCCGATGCGCGGGAGCACGCGCAGCCCGCCGCGCTTCTTCTTGCCGCGGGCGTCGACCATCGAGTCGAGATCGAGATCGGCGAAGGGATCGCGCTCGCGCTCGGGGATCCCGTCGAGCAGCGACGTCACCTTCGTCGAGAACGACATCGAGGTGATCGAGTCCTTGCCGTCGGTGGTGAGCACCTCGAGCTCTTCGTCGCTCAGATCGGCCCAGCGCGACGCGAAGAAGACCCTCGCCTGATCTTCGAGCGGCCGCTCGGGATCGAGCGCGAACCACTCGTGCTGGCGGAGCGGGTGATAGACGAGCGTCACGCGATGCTCGGGCGTGGCCCATCGCGGCTCGAGCACGAGCGGGTGCGCTCCGATGTGCGCGCGACGCCCGAGCCGCTCGCCGTCCAACGAGAGCTCGAGTCGGACGCGGCGCAGCTCGAGACCACGCGCCGGCTCGAAGCGCGCGAGCTCCAGCGGCGGAAGGCCCTCGAGCACCGCGCGCAGACGCTCGACGAGCGCCTGCTGCGCGCGCACTGCGGATGCGCCCGAGCGCGTCACGACGTGCGGCGAGGTGCCGAGCGTCGTCCACTCCCACTGCGCGCCGGTGCACACCTGATAGACCGCGACGCGGAACGAGAGGCGATGGCTCACGGCGCCTCCTCGTCGAGCGTCTCGCTCGTGGTGGGCACGTCGAGCGATCCGCGCACCGACGAGGCTGGCTGGCCTCCGCCCATTCGCCAGAGATGCTCGAACACGATCGCCTCGAGCTCGCGCGCCGCGTGCGCAGGATCGAGCGCGAGCCGCTCGCGACCATCGAGGATCGCGAGCGTGCGCGTCGCGAGATCCCAGTCGCGCACCGTCGTCGCGCGCGCCGAGATCTCACCACGAGGGCGCGGCTCGGTCATCGTCGGTGCGAGCCAGGACGCGTCGTCGAGCGGGCCCTCGGTGCGCAGCACCGTGATCGTGAGGTGCTCGCGTCGCTCGCCGTGCCTCCAGCGGTGCAGGCCCGCCTCCGCCGCGAGCAACGCGCCCGCGTCGCGTCCGCGCATCGCGAGGATCACCGAGGTCGACGCACGATCGTCGCGCTCGAGGCGCTCGCGTGCCTGATCGGCCGTGCGCGGCGGGCCCCAACGTCGTGTGATCGGCCAGTCCTCGCCGCGATCGCCCTCGAGATGCATCCGCCCGACCCATCCGAGCTCGCTCTCGCGATCGAGCAGCGGGAGCAGCCAGCGATCGAGCGTGCGTCCACCACGCTCCTCGACGAGCAGCACGATCGAATCGGCGCGCAGCGGCGCGACGAACACGCGCCCGAGCGCGCGTCGCAGCGCCCACTCCGACGCGCGCGCCTCGGGGAGCAGGGTCTCCGCGCCACGTCCCGAGAGCACCGATGCGAGCGCGAGCTCTTCGATCGACTCGAGCTCGCGCATCTGCTCGATCACGCGATCGCTGGGATCGGCGAGGCGATGGTGCTCGGTCCGCAGCGCGCCGATCTCGCGCGCCGGCACGTCGCCGCGCCGTCGATCCTGCTCGTCGACGTCGCCCCACGACATCTCGGACACCAGCAGCTCGACGCGGGCGCGCACGTCCGTGAACGCTGGCGCCGCGAGCCACGCCTGAGCACGACGGCGCACCTCGGTGATCGCCTCGAGCTCGATCACGTCGCGACGACCGGTGCGTCCCTCGCCGCGCTCGATCTCGATCACCAGCCCGTCGATCACCGTGCGCGCGAGCGGCGAGGTCTTGCTCGCCGGCTCGTCCTCGTTCCGAACGCGCACCACCGCGTGGCGCGCGCGATCGCCGAGCCGCGCGAGGAGGTGCGCCGCCGGCGCGACGAGCGAGTCCTCGACGTGACGCCGGAGCGCGCGCGCGCCGTAGTGCTCGCTGGTGCCCACCGTCGCGAGGCGGTCGGCGGCGGCGTCGCTCACCACGAGCGCGACGCCGTGCTCCACGAGCCCGCGTCGCTGCTCGATGCGCGCGAGGAGCAGCCGCACGACCTGCCGCATCTCGATCGTCCCGAGCGGATGCAGCGGCACGATGCGATCGATGCGGTTCACCAGCTCGGGGCGGAACGTACGCTCGACCGCGCGCAGGTAGTGCTCGTCGTCGGGCACCGCGCGCGCACCGATGCCGATCGACGCCGCGCGATGCGTCGCGCCGAGGTTGCTCGTCATCACGACGATCGCGTCGTGGAAGTACGCGGTGCGACCGCGTCCGTCGGTGAGCCGCCCTTCACCCGTGACCTGCAGCAGCAGATCGAACACCGCCGGATGGGCCTTCTCGATCTCGTCGAGGAGCACCACGCAGAACGGCTGCTGGCGCACCGCGCGGGTGAGCAGACCGTCGCCGCCCTCCGCGCCGATCAGGCGCATCGCCGCGCTCGGATCGGCGTACTCGCTCATGTCGAGCCGCAGCAGGCGATCGGGCGATCCGAAGAGGTGCGCGGCGAGCGTGCGCGCGAGCTCGGTCTTCCCGACGCCGGTGGGCCCGACGAAGAGGAACGTCGCGAGCGGCTTGTCGCCCGGCGCGAGATCCGCCTTCACCACGCAGAGCGTGTCGACGACGCGGCGCACCGCTTCGTCCTGACCTGCGATGCGCGCCGCGAACGATGCGCGCAGCTCGTTCGCGTCGAGGCGTCGATCGGGTCGCAGCAGCGCTTCCGGCACGCCGCTCGCGATCGAGAACGCGCGGAACACGCGCGCTGCGTCGATCGACGCGGCGCGATCGGCGCGTGCCTCGGACTCCTCGGCGGCGCGGATCTCCTCGAGGAGGCGCAGCGCCTTGCCGGGGAAGGGCTGGTACGGGAGGAAGCGCTCCGCGAGATCGAGGAGCGCGACACGTCCCTCGGCATCCGGCATCGCGCGCTCCGGCGCATGGGCGCGCGACCACGCGACGGCGGCATCGAGCGCGCGCTCGGTGCTCGCACGATCGAGCGGCGCGACGCGCACGCGATGGAGCAGCGACGCGAAGCCCGGCTGTCGCGTCTCGAGGCGATCGGCTGCGTCGTCGGAGATCTCGCCCAGCAGTCGCAGCCGCCCCTGCTCGAGCCAGCTCTTGAGCGACGAGACGAGGTCGACGCTGCCCTCGGCGCGATCCGCGAGCAGGTCGCCGAGGTCGTCGAAATAGAGGAACGCCGAGAGCGTCTCCGCGGCCTCGATCACCCGGCGCAGCCGCTCCTGCCACTGCCCGAGGAAGCTCATCCCCGCGACGAGCTGCGCCGCCGACGTCTGGTACACGCGCGGCACGCGCCCCGCCGCGCGCTCGCGACGAATCCACGCGTGCACCACCGCGCTCTTGCCGACCAGCGGCGCACCGACGATCGCGACGCGAGACGTCTCGCGCGTCGCGCAGAGCGCCGCGAGCATCGCGACCTCGCGATCGCGTCCGATCACCGGCGGCGCTTCTTCGGGGAGCTCGCGGTGCAGCGGGCGCGCGACGGTGCGCAGCAGATCGTCGGCGCGCTTCTGCGCTTCGTGCTGCGCGCGACGCTTGCGCTCCGCGGCGCTCGTCGCGTCCGTGCTCGCCTCGAGGGGCACGCGCACCGGCTCGAGCGTGTGCCCGGCGACGCCCATCAGCGCCCGTCGCGCATCGGGCGTCGGCGCGAGCGCGGCGAGCAGTCGCGCGGCCTCGCGCTTCGCGACCTCGTCGACGTCCTCGTCCGCTGCCGCCCATCCCGCTGCGGCGAGCGTCGGGAAGAGCAGCCACGCATCGCGCGCGCCCTCGCGATCGGGCCCGGTGGGCACCACGACACAGGGCACGTCGATCGGGATCGGGCGCTGGATGCGACGGGGCAACGAAGGATCGCGCAGCTCCGCGCGCACGGCGCGCAAGGTCGTCGTGATCGGCAGCGCGTGACGCGCCACGCGCTCCGCGCTTCGTGCTTGCGAGAGCGTCGCCGCGAGGAAGAGGCGCAGCTCTTCGATGGCTTCGCCTTCTCGCTCGAACGCGATCGCGCCCGGGTCGACCGGCGAGCGCACCAACGCGCGTCCGCCTGGGAGCGCCTGCACCAGCGCGAGCGTGTCGATGTCTCGCGCGCCTCGGACGTCGTTCGGCCCCTCGCTCACAGCGGTCGCATCCTACGCGGGAATGCGCGCGCGCGTGCCTCCCGTTCGTGCCGCGAACGCGCCCGCTCGTTGCGGGCCCACGACGGCTCGACCGGATCGCGCGAGGTCGCTGCGATCGCGAGCCCATGCTGGAGGCCGATGCATACGACGCTCGCTCACGACACGATCACCGCGGCACGCGCCACGTGGGGCGTCGCATCGTCCCCGCCGATGCCACGATGGCGCGAGTACATGGCGTGGATCGACGCGCGCCGCGCGGATGCGGAGCGCTTCAACCCCGGTGAGATCGCGCTCGAGCGATCGCTGATCGCGCTCGTGACCGGGACCCGCACCGATGCGCCCCACGACGCGCTCCCCTGGCTCGACGGCGCCGCGGGCCCACCCTCGCGTCGTCTCTACTGCGCGCTCGTCTCGTTCGTCGACGACTACGACGGGCCGTTCCCGACCGAGCTCTTCCCGCACGACGAGGTGCACGCGCTGCGGCTCGCCCTGCGCGCGCAGCGACGCGCGCTGACGATCGACGAGCAGCTCGCGGTCGCGCTCGATCACACCGGGAATCGTGCGTTCCCCGCGGCGATCCTGCTGCACGCGGTGATGCGCCTCGTCGCCCGGGATCGCGACGCGCGCGCGCTCGGTGGGCTCGACTGGGAAGAGCGACTCCACGACGCGGCGTGCATCGCACCCTTCGCGCCCTCGGTGGCCGGCGACGGAGATCCGCCGGGCGACACCTATCACTACTGGGCGAACTTCGCGGTCGGCTTCCACGCCGCGCTCCACGGTCGCGTCGCACCGCGCGCGCTCGGCGCCGCGTTCTACCTCGGTCCGATCGCGATGCGCTGGATCCGCGAGGGCGTGTTCGGCAGCGAGCTCTTCGCGGGTGCGCACACCGAGTGCGACCGCATGGGCCTGCGCCACGGTCGTGCCGTCGCGGGTGCGATCACGAGGTCGCGATGAGCGCGCGTGCCCTCACGCATCGGGCGCCGCCGGGTCGGCCCGAGGAGCTGCTCGTGCTGCCGCCGCTGCTCGCGCGCCTGCCGATCCTCCGCGAGCTCCCGGCGTTCTGGCCGATCTATCTCTGGCATCACCGGCGGCCCTGGACGCGGCGTCTCCATCACCTCGGCTCGTGGTCGTGCATCGCCGGCGCGGTGCTCGCGCTCGCGCTCGGCGCGTGGTGGGCGGTGCTGCTCGGTCTCGTCGTCGGCTACGGACTCGCGTTCGCCGGGCACTGGGTCGTGGAGCGCAACCGACCGCTCACCTTCGGGCGCCCGATCCTCGCGGGGATCGGCAACTGGATGATGTTCGCGCTCGAGCTCGGCGGGCGCCTCGAGGTGCACCTCCAGGTCGTGCAGGAGCAGCCGCGCGACGACTGGGACGACTACGACGTCGGCAGCAACTGATCTTGCTCGCGTGGGGCGAGCGGGTAATGTGCGCCGCGCATGACGATCCGGGACCTCGGTTACCGCCCGTACGACGGTCCACGACTGCCACCGTCGAACGCGGTCTGGGTCCTCTTCCGCTACGGCCTCGGACGCGCGTGGGCGTCGTGGCTCGTGAAGCTCGCCGCGTTCACCGCGTGGCTCCCGGTGATCGGCTTCGTCATCGGCTCGTGGGCCGCGAACTCCGCGATGGAGGCGGTCCCGCCCGAGGCGCGCGCCGAGGTGCTGCCGCCGATCGTGCATCTCTTCGCCGACGAGTCGCGCGCGCTGAGCGGGCTCTTCGGTCTCGAGACCTGGTTCTTCGTGAGCCTCGTGACGGTCGGCGCAGGCGCGGGCGCGATCGCGCACGACCGCACCCATCGCGCGTTCCAGTTCTACTTCGCGAAGCCGGTCACGCCCGAGACCTACCTCGCGGGCCGCGTCTCCGCGATCGCGACCTGGGTCTTCGCGATCGCGTTCGTCCCCGCGTTCCTCTACTGCATCGCGCTCGCCGCGTTCGGGCCGCGCGAGGAAGCGCTCGACACGCTCGGGCTCCTGCTCCCCGCGCTCGTGTTCTCGCTGCTCCTCGCGATCGTGATGTCGATCGCGTCGGTCGCGGTGTCGTCGCTGAGCGCGAGCCGCGCGCTCACGATCTCGACGTGGCTCACGGTGTTCGTCGTGCCTCACGTCATCGCAGGCGTCGTCGACGTGGTCTCGCGCGCGAGCGGTCGCCAGGAGGGCTTCCCCTGGCTCTACCTCGGCTCGTTCACCGCGATGCTCGGCACGGTGCGCGACGCGCTCTTCAAGCTCGACGATCCCAGCGCGCTCGAGTGGTACCACGCGGCCGGCGCGCTCGGCGTGATGGTCGTCGGGCTCGGAGCGCTCGCGCTGCATCGCCTGCGCGCGCAGGAGGTGATCACGTGAGCGCGGCCAGCATCCAGGCGATCGGCGTCTCGAAGTGGTACGGCAAGGTCACCGCGCTGCAGGACGTCAGCCTCCAGCTGAAGCCCGGCGTGTGGGGCCTGCTCGGCCCGAACGGCTCGGGCAAGACGACCTTCATGCGCCTCTGCGCCGGGCTCTCGAAGCCGAGCCTCGGTCAGATCCGCGTGTGCGGTGACGCGCCCTTCGCGAACCCCGAGGTGCTGCGCCGCATCGGGCTCTGCCCCGAGGCCGACGCGCTCTACGACGAGCTCACGGCGCTCGAGTTCGTCACCGCGATGGCCGAGCTCTCCGGCTACTCGCGCAAGGACGCGCGCGACCGCGCGGTGAAGGCGCTCACCGACTTCGGCCTCGACAAGGCGATGGAGCGCAAGATGGGCGGCTACAGCCGCGGCATGCGCCAGCGCGCGAAGCTCGCGCAGTCGGTGGTGCACGATCCCGACGTGCTGCTCCTCGACGAGCCGCTCACCGGCACCGACCCCACGTCGCGCCACGTGATCCTCGATCAGGTGCGCATCCGCGCGAACGCGGGCGCGGTGGTGCTCTTCTCGACGCACGTGCTGGTCGAGGTCGAGGCGCTCACCGAGCAGGTGCTGCTGATCGCGCGCGGTCAGCTCGTCGCGCAGGGCAAGGTCCACGAGATCCGCGACCTCCTCGAGGAGCACCCGCACCACGTGCGCGTCGACTGCGATCGCCCGCGCGATCTCGCGGCGGCGGTGCTCGCATCGCCCGAGGGAGAAGGCGTGCTCGGCATCTCGTTCCCTTCGTCCACCGAGGTCGAGCTCGAGACGCGCAAGCCCGACGAGACCTACTCGGTCATCGCGAAGATGATCGTCGAGGGCGGCTTCACGGTGCGCTCGCTGACGAGCCCCGACGCGTCGCTCGAGGCGCTCTTCCACTACCTCGTCGAGCGCAGCGGCCGCATGGCGGGCACCGGCTCCGACGCCGCGAGCGGATCGGCGAAGCCCTACCAGGCCGCGCTCTCACCCGGCGCCGCATCTGCAGGCGCCCGCACCGAGAAGAAGAAGGGAGCACGCGCGTGAGCCCTCCGCCCGTTCCCGACTTCGCGAGCGCGCTCTCGGCCTCGCTGCGACTCTCGTGGACGCGCCTGCTGCGCGGACGCAAGGTGCGCCTCGGCGCCGCCGCGGTGGTGCTCGTCGTCGTCGCCGCCGTCGCGGTCCGCTATCTGATCGATCCGCCGGAGCCCGAGCGCGTGGTCGAGGCCGCAGTCCGCGTCGGCTTCCTCAACATGCTCGTGTTCCTCCTGCCGTTCCTGTTCACGGCGGGCGCGATCGCGGAAGAGGTCGAGAACCGCACGCTGCCGTACCTCACGTTGCGACCCGCGGGCCGCATCGCGATCACGCTCGGCAAGTTCTTCACCGGCGCGGCGCTCAGCATCTTGCTGCTCGCGGGCGGCGTGCTCGTGATCCACGTCGCGTCGTTCGCGACCGATCCCACGCCGATGATCGAAGAGCTGCCCGACACGCTGCGCATGATCGGCGCGCTCTCGCTGCTCGCGCTCTGCTACTCGGCGCTCTGTCTGCTCTGGGGCTCGCTCGTCGTCGAAGCGGGTGGGCTGCTCGCGACCCTTCACCTCGCGGTGATCGAGTACGGCTTCTCGTGGCTGCCCGGTCTCGCGCGGCTCGTGTCGATGAACCACTTCGCGTCGGAGCTCGCAGGCTTCGAGCGCACGGGGTGGGGCGCGGAGAGCGTGCCCGACGTCGACACCTGGATCTGCGCGACGATCATCGCGGTGGTGACGCTCCTCTATCTCGTGCTCGCGTCGGTCGTCGTGCGCACGTCGGAGCTCGGATTCGGGAAGGCGTGATCGTGTAGGATCACGCGCGTCTCGATGAGGACCGAGTCGCACATCAGCATCACGCGGACGACGGTGCGCGAGGGCGAGATCTCGCGCCACGCCGGAACGCGATTCGAGGGCGGGCGCGCGTACGCGGTCGCGACCGGGCTCGGCCTGCCGCGCAGCTGGCCGATGGCGACGAGCGCGATCCTCGTCGGCTTCGAGCGCGGGCTCGAGGAGACGCGCACCAAGCAGGGACCGCCGCCCGCAGGGCTCACCGGCGCGGGGCGCGCGCTGCACTGCGCGGAGCGCGCGCGCGCGTCGCTCGCGGATCTCTGCGAGCAGCTCGTCGAGCGCTCGCTGCCCGATGCGTCGTTCGTCGCGCTGCTCGTCGAGCACGGTGATCTGCACGTCGTGAGCGCGGGCCCGACGCGCGCGTACCTGCATCGACGCGGCAAGCCGCAGCGCCTCACGCCGCGGGAAGAGCCGGCGGGCGGCGTGCTGCGCTCCGCGGTCAGCCACTGCCACGTCGTGCTCGAGCCGGGCGATCTCTTGATGATGGGATCGGTCAGCGCGTTCTCGATGCGCGCGATCTCGCAGGTCGTCTCGGTGCTGCAGGCCGATCCGCGCACCGCGCCCGCGGTGATCGCGAGCGTGCTGACGGATCCCGCCGGGCAGGCGGGCGTCGGCGCGGGCGCGGTCGTGATGCGCGTGGAGTGATCACGCGCGCCGACGACGGCGCGCGATCACGAAGAGCGCGATCAGCACGAGCACGCCGGGCGATCCCGCGCCGCCGAGCGCGACGCTGCATCCGCCCGAGCTGCTCGGACGAGGGCGACACACGGTCACGTCGCCCTCGCGCACGCAGTCGTGGCCGAGCGGGCACGATCTCGCGCCACCGCACGTGGCGGTGCACGCGCCGTCGATGCACGTGCCCTGCGCGCACGCGACGCTCCCGTCGCACGCCTCGCCGAGCACCGGCGCGCTCGGGATGCAGCGCATCTCGCCGTCGGCGTCGGCGCAGGTGCCGCCGGGACACGACACGGCATCGGTGCAGCGACGCGCGCAGAAGCGCTCGCCGGTCTCGCGCGCGAGGCAGCGCGCGTCGTTGCAGTCCACGTCGTCGCGACAGGTGCCGAAGGGCCCGCCGCGCTCACCGCGCGCGCAGAAGCCGTCGACGCAGCGCATGCCGCGCCCGCAGTCTCCGTCGCCTGCGCAGATCGCGGTGCACTGCACCGCACCGTCGACCTCGCCGCACCCGAACGTCGAGCACTCGCTCGCGAGCTCGCACACCTCACCGCGCCCACGACCGCCGGGACGCGCGCTCGGCGCCACGCACACGCCGCAGCTGCCCGCGTCGGCGCTGCACACCTCGACGGCGGGGCACGTGACCGAGTCGCCGCGGCACGGCGTCGCGCACACGCCGCCTTCGCAGCGCAGCGACACGCACTCGGTGTCGGCGCTGCACGCATCGCCCTCCGAGCCCGAGCCCGACGTTCCCGGCGCGCACAGGCCCTCGCAGCCCGTGCTCGTCGCGCAGTAGAAGCCCTCGACCGCGACGGGATCGCCACCGAAGGGCGGCACGATCTCGCCGCAGCTCGTCGCGGGCGCGAGCGGATCGCAAGGGCGCGAGCAGCGACGCGCCCCCCCGATCTCGGCGCACAGCGCGCTCGGCGGCGCGCCGTCGCGCAGCGCCTCGGGGAGCGGACCGAACGCGCACTGATCGTCGCGCTCGCACGCCTCGCCGAGCGCGAGACATCCCTCGTCGATCTCGCCGTCGCAGTCGTCGTCGAGCGAGTTGCAGAGCTCGTCGCCCGACGCGACGCACGCGCCGCTGCGCACGATCGCGGCGTCGATCACGTCGATGTGCGTGTCGATGCGGTTCCACGCATCGAGCATCGCGGGGCAGTCGCCCTGGTTCGCCGCGAGCCCGTACGACGCGACACCGACGATCTGGCGGGGCCGCGTCCCGTCGCCCTCGAGGATGATCGGTCCGCCCGAGTCGCCCTGGCAGATCGTGTTGCGCGCCTCGAGCACCGTCGTCGTGACGTTCTCGATCGTCGTGGTCGTGCGGTACTTGATGCCGACCTCGCGCTCGCGCGTCGTGCCGAACCCGATCGCCGTGACGGTGCTGCCGACGAGATCGGTCGGCGGCTCCCGCCGCACCGCGATCGGCTCCACGCCCTCGACCGGCTCGCGGAGGATCAGCAGCGCGATGTCGGTGCCGTCGCTGATGAAGAAGGGACCGGGCGTCGTCACCACCTGCTGCACGCGATGGTTCGTGGTCGCGCCCGAGCGATTGCCGACGCCGACCGCGAAGAACGCCGCAGGCGCGGGGCTCGTCGCGGTCTGCTGCTGCACGCAGTGCTTCGCGGTCAGCACCACGCGATCGGTGATCAGCGTGCCGGTGCACGCACCGATCACGGCTTGGATGAGCACCACCGCGGGCTCGCCGGTCTCGCGCTCGCCGTCGACGATCGGCGCGCCGAGACCCCTCGAGAGCGGAGTCGACTCACACCCCGAGATCGACGCGACGAGCAGCAAGAAGAGAAAGCCCGGACGGTTCATGCGAAGCCTCCGGGCGTCGGACGCTACTGGAGCGATCCCGCGCTGAATACCCATTCACGCGCGGCGCGCGTGCGCGAGGTCACGTGATCAGAACGTGCACGTCCCGGTGGTCGTGGAGCAGCGCAGGCTCGGGTCGATCTGCGCGCAGAACTCGTCGCCGCCAATCAGCGTGCAGCGCGGCGCGCAGAGCCCGATCGTGTCGGCCCAGCACACGTTGATGCCGCCGCAGTCCGCATTGCTCGTGCACCGGCACGCGAACTCGTCGGACAAGCCGTTGCCGTTGTCGTCCGAGCCGTTGCAGCACTCGCCGACGTCGGGCACCGGCGAGCAGTCGCCGTCGGCGCAGTCGGACGTTCCGTCGCAGTCGTCGTCGCGACCGTTGGTGCACATCGCGACCGAGCCCTCGACCGGCACGCACATCGAGCCGGCGTCGCGGGGCCCGGCGTCGCGCGGAGGCGGCGGGATCCCCGCGTCGCGCGCGGCGCACAGCGGCGAGGCGACGCACTCGCGATCGAGGCAGTCGACGAGCCCGTCGCAGTCCTCGTCGGCACCGCCCCCGCAGCGCTCGGGTCCGGTGGGCACGCAGCACATCGGCGTCCCGGCGCACAGCGGATCGTCGCAGTCGATGCGCCCGTTGCAGTCCTCGTCGATGCCGTTGCCGCACTGCTCGGGGCCCTGGAACACGCAGCACGCGGGATCGCTCGAGCACGCGAAGTCCGCGCAGTCCGGCGCGCCGTTGCAGTCGTCGTCGACGCCGTTGGCGCACTGCTCGGCGCCGGTGGGCACGCAGCACGAGGGATCGATCTGGCAGTCGGGATCGGCGCAGTCGGTGCGACCGTCGCAGTCCTCGTCGAAGCGATTCGTGCACTGGTCCTCGAACCCGGTGCACGCGCCGCAACCGGGCTCGAATTCGCAGTCGGGATCGTCGCAGTCCTTCAGCGCGTCGCAGTCCTCGTCGAACCCGCTGTTGCAGATCTCGAAGGGCAGGCACACGAGGCAGAGGGGCTGTCCCGCGCAGTCGGGATCGTCGCAGTCGAACGATCCGTCGCAGTCGTCGTCGCGCCCGTTGCGGCACGCCTCCGCCACGCAGCCGGGCTGACACGAGGGATCGCGCGCACACTGCGGATCGTCGCAGTCGACGAGGTGATCGCAGTCCTCGTCGACGCCGGTCCCGCAGATCTCGAGCGGCAGACAGAACGCGCAGATCGGCTGTCCCGCGCACTCGCCGTCGTCGCAGTCGGCGTCGCCGTCGCAGTCGTCGTCGCGCCCGTTGCGGCAGGTCTCGGTGGGCGCGCAGGTCAGGCACGCCGGGCTCCGCGCGCAGTCGGAGTCGTCGCAGTCGACCTGCATGTCGCAGTCGTCGTCCGCGCCGTTCGTGCAGGCCTCGCGCGTGCAGCTCACGCACGTGGGCGCAGCGCGGCAGTCGGAGTCCGAGCAGTCCGCGCGACCGTCGCAGTCGTCGTCACCACCGTTCGTGCAGACCTCGGTCACGCACACGCGACACGAGGGATCGAGCGCGCAGTCGGAGTCGTCGCAGTCGACGCGCAGGTCGCAGTCCTGATCGGCGCCGTCCGCGCAGATCTCGGGGCGCGGGATGCAGCTCGAGCACACCGGGTCGCGCGCACAGTCGGAGTCGGCGCAGTCGGTGCGACCGTCGCAGTCGTCGTCGACTCCGCCGGTGCAGCGCTCGGGGCGCGGCGTGCAGACCGCGCAGATCGGATCCGCGAAGCAGTCGGGATCCTCGCAGTCGAAGCGGTTGTCGCAGTCCTCGTCGGCGCCGCCGCGGCAGAGCTCGGGGAAGCACATGCGGCACGCGGGATCGCGACCGCACGAGATCGAGTCGCTGCAGTCGGCGAGACCGTCGCAGTCGTCGTCGACCGCGTTGTTGCAGACCTCGGCGCGCGGGCGGCAGCAGCTCGGGCTCGTGGTGCAGTCGGGATCGTCGCAGTCGACGCGTCCATCGCAGTCGTCGTCGGTCGCGCCGGTGCACTGCTCGGGGCGCGGCGTGCAGCAGAGCGGCGAGCGCGCGCAGTCCGTGTCGGCGCAGTCCAGGCGATTGTCGCAGTCGTCGTCGTTCCCGTCGTCGCAGAAGACCTCGCGCGGGGTGCACATGCGGCACGCGGGATCGGCGGTGCAGTCGCTGTCGTCGCAGTCGACGCGACCGTCGCAGTCCTCGTCGTCGCCGTCGGCGCACGCGGTCTCGCGCGCGGCGCACGCGCAGTCGGGGCTGCGCGCGCAGTCGGGATCGTCGCAGTCGATGCGCATGTCGCAGTCCTCGTCGAGCCCGTCGTCGCAGCGCGCCTCGCGGCGCGTGCACATGCGGCACTCGGGGCGACCCGCGCACTCGGGATCGAGGCAGTCGATGCGGCCGTCACAGTCGTCGTCGACCATGTCGCGACACGCGACCTCGCGCGGTCCGCGCGGCACGCAGGTGAGGCACTCCGCGGTCATCGCGCAGGTGGGATCGTCGCAGTCGACCGCGCCGTTGCAGTCGTTGTCGACGCGATCACGGCAGAGCTCGGGCACGCCCGGGCGCACGCGCGGATTGCGATCGTCGCAGTCGGCGCCGCCGCAGCTCACGGCGGGCACACCGTCGCCGTCGTCGTCCCGCAGCGTGGTCGTGCAGGCGTTCACCGCCTCGTCGCAGCGATCGCTCGTGCACGCGTTGCCGTCGTCGCAGCGGGGCGCGGGGCTGCGCACGCATCCCATCGGGCTGCAGCGCTCGGCGCCGTTGCAGAAGAGCGTGTCGTCGCAGAGCGTGTCGCGCGCGGTGGTGGTGCAGCGATCGAGCGTCTCGCTGCACTCGTCGAGCGTGCAGTCGACTCCGTCGTCGCACGCGACGCGCGGGCCGGGGGCACAGCGACCGGCGACGCACTGCTCGGCGCCGTTGCAGAACGAGCCGTCCTGGCACTCCATCGCGGTCGTGCAGCGGCGCACCACGCAGCCGTCGATCGGCGTGCAGATCTCGCCCGTCGCGCAGCGCGACGAGTCGGGGATCGACTCGCAGCTGCGCGTCGCCTCGACGCAGCGATCGCTGGTGCAGGCGACCGTGTCGTCGCAGACCGGCGCTGCGCCGCGCACGCACACGCCGCTGCGGCAGCGCTCCTGCCCGTTGCAGAAGAGATCGTCGTCGCAGTCCTCGTCGAAGTTGCAGGCGCCACCGTCGCCGCCGTCGCGCCCGGCATCGCCCGCGTCGTCGATCACGATGCCGCCGTCGCCGGCATCGCCCGCATCGTCGCCGCCATCGCCGGCGTCGATCGCCGCGTCCATGCCGCCGTCGTCCGGGTCGATCCCGCGGCCGGCATCGCGGAACAGATCGAGCTCGCTCCGCCCACATCCCGCGACGACGAGCAGTGACGCGATCGACGCGACGAAGTGAAGACGAGCACTGCGAACGGACATCTGCGACCTCCCTGGACCCGGGACGATTCTACCGGGGACGCCCGCCGGACCGTGAGCGTCGTCTGCGCGCACCGACGCTCGGTCCGCGGAGTGGCCGGGTCCCCGGAGTTCCGTCGCGCTTCGATAAGCGCTTCGCGAAGCGGGCCGCCGTTTTCTTCTCCATCGTCGTTCGACGATCCGACCATTCGCTCCGAGATGACGCGCCGTCTGTTCGCCTCGGTCCTCGCGCTCCTGCTCCTGGCCGGCTGGGTCACCGACGACGTGCCGTTGCCGCGTGATCTCGAGGCGGAAGGCATCGACGAGGACTGCGGCACCGTGCTCTCGCCACCGAGCGGCGCGCGTCGTGCGGCGGCGATCGCGGGGCGCGGGCGCGCGATCGGCGCGCTCGATCGCGCGGCGTGCGAGACGGCGCTGCGCGGCGCGGGCGTCGCGTTCGAGGCGGTCTCCGCGAGCGAGGCGAGCGGCGTCGAGCAGGCGATCCGCCTCGCGGGGCCGCTCGACGGAGTGCGCATCACGCCGGACGAGGGCGTGCACTCGGTGATCGACTGTCGTCTCGCGGTCGCGCTGCTCGCGTGGGCGCCCGACCTGCGCGCACAGGGGGTCGCGCGGGTCGAGCACGTCTCGATCTATCGACCAGGGGCGCGCGTCGCGGGGAGCCGCCGGGTGTCGGGCCACGCGCACGCGCTCGCGATCGACGCGCTCGCGTTCGTGCTCGACGACGGGCGGCGTCTGCCGGTGCTCGACGCGTGGCTCGATCGCGCGCGAGGCGTCGATCCGTGCACGACCCACGAGGGCGACGACGACGGCACGGCGCGCATGAGGGCCGCGGTGTGCGCGGCGGTGCAGCACGATCTGTTTCAGGTGGTGCTCACCCCGCACCACGACGACGCGCACGCGAATCACGTGCACCTCGAAGTACGACCCGGCGTCGACTGGAGCTTCGTGCATTGAGGGGGTCCGGGTCCCGGGTCCGGAAAGCGACCCGGCCCCCGCCCCCGACCCGGAATAATCCGCCTCCATCCGCGTTCCCGCGCGCGCTCGGCTCGGGAATTGACACGTCAAGGCCAACGGCTATCGTCCGCGCCCGCCGGAGCCCCCGGTTTCCCGAAGAGAACCCTGCGAGCCCCAGCCCACACCTCCGGAGAGGCGGCAGAGCATGGACGTGATGATCGAGGCCCGGAACCTGACGAAGCGCTACGGGCCGCAGCGCGCGCTCGACAACGCGAGCTTCGAAGTGCGCAAGGGAGAGGTCCTCGGCTTCCTCGGCCCCAACGGCGCCGGGAAGTCGACGACGATGAAGATCCTGACGTGCTTCATCGCGCCGACCGAAGGCACGGCGAAGGTGAACGGGCACGACATCTGGGAGGACCCGCTCGGCGTGCGCGCGTCGATCGGATATCTCCCCGAGAGCACGCCCCTCTACACCGAGATGCTCGTGCTCGAGTACCTCGAGTTCATGGCGCAGATGCGCGGGCTCAAGGGCGACGCCGCCCGCAAGCGCATCAAGAAGGCCGTCGAGCAGACGCACCTCGGCGACGTGATCGCCAAGGAGATCCGCCAGCTCTCGAAGGGCTACCGCCAGCGCGTCGGCATCGCGCAGTCGCTCGTGCACGAGCCGCCGATCCTGATCCTCGACGAGCCGATGTCGGGCCTCGACCCGAACCAGGCGATCGAGATCCGCGATCTCATCCGCGACATCGGCAAGGAGCGCACGGTCATCCTCAGCACGCACAACCTCGCGGAGGTCCAGGTGACCTGCCAGCGCGTGCTGATCATCGCGAAGGGCAAGATCGTCGCGGACGACACGCCCGCCGCGCTGACGAGCCGCGGCCGCAACCGCTACGTCGTGCACGTGGACAAGGCGAGCGCGAGCGAAGCGAAGGGCTATCGCGACGGCGGCGACGTCCTCGGCGCGTTCCGCTCGCTGCCCGGCGTCGAGACCGTGCGCGAGGTGAAGACCGACGACACGAAGGCCACCGCGCTCGAGATCGTCTCGCGCACCTCCGAGGATCTGCGCGCCGAGCTCTTCCGCGCCGCCGTCGAGAAGGGCCTCGTGCTCCTCGAGCTGCGCACGCGCGGCGAGAACCTCGAGCAGGTCTTCCGCGACCTCACGCTCGGCGAGGACACCGCGATCGCGGCAGCCGAGGAAGACGAAGACGACGAGGACGAGGACGAGGACGAAGAGCCCTCGGACCGCACCGAGTCGAAGGAGAACGCGTGATGCAGAACACGCTCACGATCGCGGGGCGTCAGTTCCGCGCGTACTTCAACGGGCCGGTCGCGTACATCGTGATCGCGCTCTCGCTGCTGATCGTCGGCTTCCTCTTCTGGGAGCCGTTCTTCCTGATGAACCGCGCCTCGGTCCGCGAGATGTTCCGGTTCATGAGCTGGATGCTCATCGTCGGTGCGCCCGCGATCACGATGGGCCTCATCGCCGACGAGCGCCGCAGCGGCACGCTCGAGCTGCTCATCACGATGCCGGTGCGCGAGTCCGAGGTGATCCTCGGCAAGTTCCTCGGCGCGGTCGGGCTGCTCGCGGTGCTCCTGCTCTGCTCGCTGCCCTATCCGATCAGCGTCGCGCAGCTCGGCTCGCTCGACTGGGGCCAGGTCGCGACCGGCTATCTCGGGCTCTTCCTGCAGGGCTGCGCGATGATCGCGCTCGGCATCGCGGCATCGAGCTTCACCGAGAACCAGCTCGTCGCGTTCTTCGTCTCGACGTTCGTCTTCCTCTTCATGACCGTGCTCGGGTTCTACCTGCCGCTCTGGTCGGGAAGCTTCGCGTCGTTCCTCGAGTGGATCACGTTCGACTTCCACCGCGAGAGCATGGGCCGCGGCGTGATCGACACGCGCGACGTCGTCTACTTCGTCTCCTTCGCGACCATCTTCCTGATGCTCGCGTTCCGGGCGCTCGAGAGCCGCCGCTGGAGCTGAGCCATGGCCAACGAGAACGAGACCAAGAAGGCTCCCGAAGCCGCGAAGAAGAGCGAGCGGACCCCCGCGCGTAGCCAGGCGAGCCGCCAGCGCGCCGAGTCGCTCGGCTTCCTCGCGATCGTCGCGGGCATCCTGATCGCGCTGAACCTCCTGGGGTTCCTCTCCTTCTTCGCGCGCGTCGACGCGACGCGCGATCGTGTGTTCACGCTGTCCGAGGGATCGCGCCGCGTCGCGCGCGAGCTCGACGACACGCTGACGATCACCGCGTACTTCACGCCGGATCTGCCGCCGCCGTTCAACGCGCAGGAGCGCTACGTCCGCGACATCCTCGCGGAGTACGAGGCGGCGTCGAACGGGCACGTGCAGGTGCGCGTGGTGCACCCCGACGACGAAGAGGAGCGCGAGGAGGCGGAGCGCGCGGGCGTGCGCCTCATGCAGCACCAGCGCCTCGAGTCGGATCGCGTCGCGGTGATGGAGGGCTACCGCGGCCTGGTGTTCGAGTACGTCGGTGACCGCCACGTCATCGCGTCGCTCCCGCAGGACACCTCGGGCCTCGAGTACGCCATCACGATGGCGATCAAGCAGCTGACCGGCGAGGACATCGCGATCGGCGTGCTCTCGGGCCACGAGAGCCCGACGCCGACGAAGGGCCTCTCGACGCTGCAGCGGATGCTCCCGACGTACACGATCCGCGAGGTCGACGCGTCGCAGGAGATCGACCGCAACATCAAGGCGCTGCTGATTGTCGATCCGCAGAGCGAGCTCAGCGACGTCGAGCTCCGCCGCATCGATCAGTTCGTGATGCGCGGCGGCAGCCTCGGCATCTTCGGCGGCTCGATGAAGGTCGCGACCGACGCGGGCCCCGACATCCAGGCGCAGCCGACGAACAGCGGCGTGAACCGCCTGCTCGAGGCGTACGGCGTGCGCATGCAGGAGAACATCATCGCCGACGCGCGCTGCGGCACGGTCCCGCTGCGCACGCCGCTCGGCTTCGCGATCCCGGTGCCGTACCCGCCCGCGCCCACGGTGCCGATCACCGAGGAGCAGGCGAGCCATCCGGTGCTCTTCCGCCTCGAGCAGGCGCAGCTCTTCTTCACCTCGGGCATCGAGACCCTCGATCGCTTCCGCGAGATGGAGGGCACGTCGCTGCTGCGCTCGAGCGAGGAGTCGTGGTCGCTCTCGGGCGACGACGTGAACCTCCGCATCCGCCAGCCCCGCGAGTGGGAGGTCGCCGGCTTCGACGGGCCGCACACGCTCGCGGTCGCGGTGACGGGCACGCTCCCGAGCGCCTTCGCGGGCAGCGCGGGTGAGGGCGACGCGGCGTCGATCGAGACGCCGGAGCGCAGCGAGAGCGAGGTGCGTCTCTTCGTGATCGGCACCTCGACCATCCTCCGCGACGAGTTCCTGCCGCCGGCGGAGCGCGTCGAGGAGGCGCAGCTCGCGGGCGCGATGGCGCTCCCGCTGAACGCCATCGACTGGCTCGCGCAGGACAGCGATCTGATCGCGGTGCGCGCGAAGTCGATCGAGGAGCCCGCGCTCGACGTTCCGCGCGGCGTGACCGAGGCGACCGAGGACGCGATGACGGCGTTCGAGGGTCAGGACGAAGCGGGCGCGCAGGACGCGCTCGAGCGTCGGCAGGCGGCGGTGCGCGCCTGGGATCAGCGCAAGAACCTCTTCAAGTGGGGCAACACGTTCGCGATCCCGCTCGCGGTCGCGGCGTTCGGTCTGATCCGCTGGCAGATGCGCCAGCGCAAGAAGGCCACCCTGAAGCTCTGAGGGCACGATGGACTGGCACAAGAACAGGCTGCCCATCGCGGGCCTTCTGCTGATCGCAGTCGGCGGTCTCGCGATCTGGGCGTGGGGCGTGCGCACCGGGGACACGCCGGTGCGCGAGACGCAGCAGGCGCGCGGGTTCCCCGATCTCTCGCGCGATCAGATCTCGGTGATCGAGATCACGCGGCCCGAGGCGGAGGGTCAGACGATCCGCCTCGAGCGTCGCGAGGACCAGTGGTTCGTCACGCAGCCGATCGAGGTCGTCGCGGATCAGAGCGCGGTCTCGACGGCGCTCGACAAGCTCGACGAGCTGGCGGTCGCGGGCGTCGCGGCGTCGAACCCCGAGTTCCACGAGCGCCTCGAGGTCGACCCCGGGCACGGCGTGCGCGTGGTCGCGCGCGGCGCGGACGGGAACGCGCTCGCGGACCTCTGGATCGGCGCGTACCGTTCGGGCAACACGATGGTGCGGCTCGAGGGCGAGGAGCGCGTCGTCTCGGTGCGCGGCTCGATCAAGTTCGCGTTCAACAAGGAGCTGCGCGACTGGCGTGACCGCGCGATCCTGAACGTCGAAGCCGACGACGTGACCGAGGCTGCGTGGCGCGGCCCCAACGGTACGTTCCGCTTCACGCGCGCCGCCGCGGCGGCACCCGCTGCGCCCGAAGGCGAGGGCGAGACCCCGTCCGCGCAGCCCGAGCTCGGCGAGTGGCAGCAGACGGAGATCTCCTATCTCCCGCCGGCGCCCGCAGAGCCCGAGACGCCGCCCGCCGGGCGTCGTCCTCCGCCGGCGCCCGCCGCGCCGACGCCGCTCACCGCGATCGAGGGCTTCCAGGCGGGCAAGGTGCGCAGCATGGTCGCGAGCCTCGCGCGCATGCGTGCGGCGGACTTCGCTGCGCCCGACGTGACGCCGGAGAGCGCGGGGCTCGGCCCCGACGCGCCGCGCGTGACGCTCACGACGCGCGGCGAGGGCGACGCGGGCCCGCAGACGTTCACCGTGATCCTCGGCAACGAGGCGAACGCGGAGCGTCACGACTTCTACGCGCAGCGCGAGGGCGAGCCGACGATCTACGTGATCAGCCGGTTCCTCGGTGAGCGGGTCAACCCGACCGCGACGTCGTTCACCGAGAGCGCGCCGACGACGCCGCCGGGCGAAGGCGAGGGCGCGCACGGCGAGGGCATGCCGATGCCGATGCCGGGTGGCGAAGGCGGTGGCGCGCAGCTCCCGCCCGAGGTGATGGAGCAGATCCGTCGCCAGCTCGAGCAGCAGGGGCTCGGCGGCGGCGCGGGGCCCTGACGTCGCGAATCACTCGCTCGAAACGAACGGCGCGCACGACGAGAGTCGGCGCGCCGTTCGCGTTCCTACGGGCACGCGCCGGGCACGACGCGCACTTCGTATCCGCCGGGCGCCTCGCCGATCACGACGAGGTCCGGCAGCTCGTCGCGATCGAGATCCCCGATGGCCACGTCGCGTCCTTCGCCGTCGAGCGCGACCCCGGGCCGCCCGATCAGCGCGCCATTGGGCACGCTGGGATTGCCGAGCACGTAGGGGAACACCGCGGCATCGACGATCACCGCGACGTCGGCCTGCTCGTCGTCGTCGAGCGCACCGAGCGCCATCGCGTCGATCACGCCCGACGCATCGGCGCGCGGCGCGAGCGTGAAGGTGTCTCCGTCGGCGAGGATCAGGCTCAGGCGCGTGGTGCCGATCGCGTTCGTCACGACGTCGTCGTCGCCGTCGCCGTCGAGATCGCCCGACGCGATGTGGCTCCCCGCGCTCACCGTGACCGTCGCGACGCGCGTCGGCGCGCCCACCGCCTGCACGCGATCGATCAGCACCGCGCCCGCGGTGAGGCTGCTCGACGCGAGCCCCGGGGTCCCGTCGGCGAGGGTGAGCGACGCGATCTCGACGATCGGCGGCGCGTTCGCGGCCTCGAGCTCCACGAGCGAGCCCCCGGCGACGTCGAACGCGCGGATCGCGCCGGTCGTGCCGCCCGCCGCGACGTGGATGCGGCCCCCCGCGAACGTCACGCCGAACGCGTTCCCCTCGAAGTCGAGCGTCTGCGCGGCCCCGAGCTTTCCCTCTGCGTTCGTCATGTGCAGCGCGAGCATGCCCGCGGTGCCGACGACCGCTGCGTCGAGGCGCCCGTCCTCGTCGACGTCGCCGAGCGCGAGGTCCGATGCGCTCGTCTCCGACACGACGCTGTCGGTGGGCACGAGCGCGCGCGTGCCGCACCCTCGGGCGTCCGCCTCGGCGGAGAGCACGTGCACGGTCCCATCCGACGTGAGCACGACGACGTCGAGGAAGCCGTCGCCCGTCACGTCCCCGAGCTCGACGTCGATCGGCGCGTCCGCGAAGCTCACGTCGCGCGGCGCACCGAACGTGGCGCTCGCGGCGCACTCCGCGGCGCAGCGCACGCCGCCGTCGGTCCCGGCGTCGGCCATCGCGGCGTCGCTCGAGGCATCACGGTCGGGCTCGCCGCCGTCGTGAGATCCGTCGAGCGGCATCGATGCGTCGACGACGGCGGCATCGATGTCCCCTCCGCCATCGAGCGTGCCGCGCAGGCGATCGAGATCGAGCGAGCAGCCCGTCGCGAGCAGCGCGAGCACGCAGCCCAGCCAGAGCATCTTCCGCATCAGAACGTCGCCTCCAGCGCGAGCGATGTCGGGCCCACGCGCAGCGCGACCGCGCGCTCCTCGTCGTCACCGCCCATCGGGATCTCGAGCACGAGCACCACGACCGCGGCCGCCGCGAGCGCGAGCGACGAGGCCAACAGCACGTTGGTCACCGTGACCTGGGTGTCCACGCCGCTCCCCTCGATCTCGTCGTCGGTGCACCCGCCGCGCATCGCGAAGCACCCGCGCTCGAGCCCCTCGTAGCGAGAGTTGGCGTCGACCCACGACCACACCGCGATGCCGCCCGTGACCAGCGCGAGCCCTCCCAGGATCGACGAGCCGATCGGAACGAAATCTCTTCCGCTCGCGGGCTCGGCGGCGATCGGCGCGGGCTCGCTCGGGAGCGCGCTCGGCTCGGGGTCGGGCGCCTCGAGCGGCGTCTCTTCTTCCGGCGCCGGCTCGTGCTGCGCGATCGCGCGACGCAGCACCTCGATGCGCGCCTCGACCTCGCGCGCGTTCGGCGCGTTCGGCACGGCGCGCAGGTACGCCTCGAACGCCGCGAGCGCCTCCGCGTCCTGTCGCATGCGGTCGTGCGCGCTGCCGATGTTGAAGAGCAGCATCGAGCGCCCGCTCAGCTCGTACGATCGCTGGAAGTACGAGAGCGCGTCGGAGAACCGGCCCGCCTCGAACGACGTGCGGCCCGCCGCGAAGAGCGCGCGCGCTTCTTCGTCGCGCGAGGTGTCTGCCGGTGGCTGGGCGTCGGCGGGTGGATCGCTCGGAAGCGCGTCCTCGTCGTCCTGGGCACGGACGACGCTCGGCGCGACGAGCAGGGCGACGATCAATGCGAGCGCACGCATCGGCGCGACGATAGCAGCCGCGCGCGAAATCGTGAGCGCGACGGGTCTGCTTGACACGGCGTCCGCGATGGTCGCTAATCGGCGGCTCGAATCCTGTTCTGGCGGACGATTCTTCCGCGAACGGATTCCGGAGCAAGCCTGGCCTCGATGCGGTCGACCTCGCGTTCCACGACGGCTCTCGTCCTCGTTGCGCTGCTCGCGCTCCCCCTCTTCGTCGCGGGATGCGGCGACGACGACGGCTCACCCGACGACGCCAGCGTCGCGGACGCGAGCGTCGCGGACGCCTCACGGCAGGACGCGGGCGACTCCCCCGACGACGCCGCGATGCCCGACGACGCGAGCGCGGGCGAGGACGGAAGCGTCGAGACCACGCTCGCTGTCGACGACGCGTTCGAGATCGCGGTCGGCGCTGCGCGAACCGTCGACGCGCCCGGCGTGCTCGCGAACGACACGCTCGCGGGCGCGACCATCACGGCGTTCGACGCGACCTCGCGGCTCGGCGGCACCGTGGTGCTCTCGGCGGACGGCGGCTTCGTCTACACACCGCCCGCGATCACCGAGGCGCTCCCGGTCGACGACGACTTCACGTACACGCTCGGCACCGCGACCGCGACCGTCACCCTGACGCTCGTCGACGTGCCGGTCGCGAGCCACGACCGCTACGGCACGCTGCCCGACACTGCGCTCACGATCGACGCGCCCGGCGTGCTCGCGAACGACACGCCGAACGGCGCGCACATCGACGCGTTCGACCCGAATTCCACGCAGGGCGGCACCGTCGTGCTCGCCGCCGATGGCAGCTTCGTCTACACGCCCGCCGCGGGCTTCGACGGCGACGACACGTTCCAGTACCGGCTCGCGAACGTCGCGGGCAGCGTCACCGCGACCGTCACGATCGACGTGAGCGCGCGACCGACCGCGGTCGACGATCTCGCGTACGTCGTCGCGCGCGGGGCCACGCTCGAGGTGGACGGCACGACGCACCCGACGCTCCTCGCGAACGACGCGCTCGGCGCACCGCTCGCGGTGATCACGTCGTTCGGCGCGCGCTCGCTCGGCGGGCTCGTGAGCGATCATGCTGCCGGGAGCACCGCGACGGTCGCGGGCAGCAGCGTCACGGTCGACGCGGACGGCACGTTCACGTTCGTCCCCGAGCCCTCGTTCGTCGGAGCGTTCGAGCTCGAGTACCAGCTCGAGAACACGATGGGCAGCTCGGTCGGTGTGGTGCGCATCGACGTGCGTGCTGCGCCGCTCGCGACCGACGACGCGTTCACGGTGCGCGCGGGCGAGACGCTCGACGTCGCCTCGAGCGATCCCTCGTCGCTGCTCGCCGACGACGTGGGCGCGCCGGCGCCGGAGCTCGTCTCGTTCGGCGGCGGTTCGCTCGGCGGGAGCGACACCGATCACGCCGCGGGCGCGAGCGTCACCGTGGGCGCCGACTCGATCACGGTGCGCGCCGACGGCAGCCTCACGTTCGTCGCGGGCGCGAGCTCGGGCGGAGAGGTGACGTTCGACTACGTCATCGCGAACGTCGCCGGTGACGATCGCGGCACGGTGCGCGTGACCGTCGAGCGCGCGCCGGCGATCACGAGCGCGTCGTCGCTCACGCTGCGCGCCGGCAGCGCGACGGGGCTGCCCTTCGCGTTCGTCGCGACCGGCCACCCGACTCCGTCGATCGCCGTCGAGGGCACGCTGCCGAGCGGCGTGACGTTCGACGCGGCGACGTCGTCGCTCGTCGGCACGCCGAGCGCGACCTCGGGCGGCTCGTACCCGCTGACGGTGCGCGCACAGAACGGCGTCGCGCCCGAAGCGACGCAGAGCTTCTCGCTGACCGTCGAGCAGACGCCCGCGATCACCGGCGCCCCGACTGCCATCTTCCGCGTCGGACAGGCGCAGTCGTATTCGTTCGCGACGTCGGGATATCCCGCGCCGACTGCCACCCTGACTGGCACGCTCCCCGACGGGCTCGCGTTCGACGCGGCCGCCCGCACGATCTCGGGCACGCCCGCAGCGGGCACCGCCGGCACGTACCCGGTGACGATCACCGCGAGCAACGGCGTGGGCGCGGACGCGACCCTCGACGTCTCGATCGACGTGCGCGAGTCGCCCGCGATCACCTCGGCGACGTCGGCGACCTTCACGGTGGGCACGCCGGGATCGTTCGTCGTCACCGTGACCGGCACGCCCACGCCCACCGTCTCGATCGGCGGCACGCTGCCCGCGGGGCTCGCGTTCGACCCCGCGACCCGCACGCTGAGCGGCACGCCCGCCGCCGGCACCGGCGGACAGCACGCGCTCACGTTCACCGCGAGCAACGGAGTCGGCACCGCTGCGACGCAGTCGTTCACGCTGACGATCCACGAAGGGCCTGCGCTCACCGGCGCGGCGACCGCGACGTTCACCGTCGGCACGAGCGGCAGCTACGCGTTCACGGTCGCGGGGCATCCCGCCGTCACGCTCGCGGTGACCGGCGCGCTGCCGAGCGGGCTCGCGCTCGACGCTGCGGCGCGACGCATCCAGGGAACGCCCGCGGCGGGCACCGGCGGCACGTATCCGATCACCATCACCGCGACGAACGGCATCGGCGCGGACGCGACGCTCTCGGTCACGATCACCGTGCGCCAGGCGCCGGCGATCACGTCGGCGAGCGCGGCGACGTTCACCGTGGGCACCGCGGGCACGTTCACCGCCACCGCGACCGGCTTCCCCGCGCCCACGCTCGCGCTCACCGGCGTGCTGCCGACCGGCGTCGCCTACGACGCGGCCACGCGCACGCTGAGCGGCACGCCCGCGGCGGGCACCGGCGGCACCTACGCGCTCACGCTCACCGCGAGCAACGGCGTCGGCACCAACGCCACGCAGAGCTTCACGCTCACCGTGAACGAGGCGCCTTCGATCACCGGCACGCCGCCGGGCTCGCTCACCGTCGGCACCGCGTACACGCACACGTTCACGGTGTCGGGCCATCCCGCGCCGACGCTCTCGGTGACCTCCGGCACGCTCCCGCCGGGGCTCTCGCTCGACTCCGCGACTCGCCGCATCACCGGCACGCCGACCACGGCGGGCACGTACTCGAACATCGTCGTGCGCGCGCAGAACGGGATCGGGACCGCCGCGACGATCACGTTCTCGATGACCGTCGTGACGCCGGTCCTGCCGCCCACCGTGACCAACGACTCGTACGGCGTGACCGGCAACGTGCCGATCGACGTGGCGCTCGCGGGCAGCGTGCTCGCGAACGACACGCCCAACGGCGCGACGATCAGCGGCTACGGGCCGAGCTCGGTCGCCGCGTCGACCACCGCGGTCGGCGCGCCGCTCACGACGATGCTCGGAGGTCGCGTCGTGCTGCAGTCCGACGGGACGTTCGTGTACGAGCCGCCCGCCGGCGCGGTCGCGAACGATTCGTTCGCGTACACGATCACCAACGCCGCGGCGTCGGTGATCGCGACGGTCGAGCTGCGCATCCAGAACCGCGTGTGGTTCGTCGACGCAGCCGCGGCCGCCGGTGGGAGCGGCACCCGGGTGCGGCCGGTGCGCAACCTCGGCGAGCTGCCCGCGACGTCGACCGGCGACGTGATCCACGTCGCGAGCGGCACGTATGCGGCGTACACGCTCGGCACGGGCGTGCGCCTGCTCGGGCAGGGCGTCGCGGTGACGTCGGCGCACCTCGGGTTCACGCCGGCGACCTACGCGCGTGCGTTCCCGGCGATGGCGGCCACCGCGCCGCGGATGAGCACGCTGACGCTCGGCGCGAGCACGTACGTGCGGGGCATCGACGTCGTGGTCACGTCCTCGGCGTCCGGGCTCGTCGGGAGCGGGGTGAGCGGCGTCGACGTCGCGTCGGTGTCGGTCACCGCGAGCGGGTCGTACGCGGTGCACCTCGTGAACGTCGGCGGCACGATCGCGCTGCGCTCGGTGAGCGCGAGCGGCGGGACCAACGGCATCGTGATCACCGGCAACACCGGCTCGTTCTCGATCGTCGGCGATGGCACCGGCGCGAACAACGGCTCGGGCGGCACGATCCAGAGCACCACGTCCGACGGCGTGCTCCTCACCAACGCGCGCAACGTGACGCTGCGCTCGCTGATCATCACGAACGTCCCGACGGCGAGCGGCGTGCGTGGTGTCGGCGTCGACGGGCTCACGCTCGAGGGCGTGCGCGTGACGACGACCGCGACCGCGCTCGACTTCGACGACGCGACCATCGCGAATCCCACGATGCTCAGCGGCGCCGTCGTCATCCGCGGCTGCGAGCTGCGCAACGCGACCACGAGCGCGCTCTCGGTCGTGAACGCCGCCGGGACGATCTCGAGTCTGACGTTCGAGAACAACACCGTCTCGAACGTCACGCTCACCGCGGTGCGCATCGAGATCCTCGGTGCGGCGCGCGCCGACAACATCTTCGTGCGCGCCAACACCATGACGATGGTCGGATTCGACATCGGCGCGAACGGCGTCGCGATCGTGGTCGCGGACGATCTCGATCCGGTGATCGAGACGCCCTACGCGCGCGTGGTGATCGAGAACAACTCGATCTCCGGCACGAGCGGCTACGCGGTGTGGCTCCGCTCGGTCGAGGTCGACGGCACGCTCGCGCTCGTGCTGCGCGACAACACGCTCGCGATGCCGACCGGCGGTGTCGCCGGCGTGCGCGTGCAGTCGGGCACGGCCGCGAGCGGGCTCAGCTCCGTGTGCGCACAGATGTCGGGCAACCGCGGCACCTCGGGCTTCTCGCTCCGACTCGAGGCGGGCGACCGCTTCGGGATCGTCGGCCTCGTCAGCTCGACGCCCAGCAGCGTGGTGTCGCACGTGCAGTCGCAGAATCCGCAGGGCGGCACCGTCACGCTCTCCGGTGCGACGGCGAGCTTCATCTCTTGTGTCGCGCCCTGAGCACCCGAGTCTCGTCGAGAAGAGAGGAAGTCGATGGCCGAGCCTTTCCTGTCCGAGATCCGAATCATGGCGTTCAACTTCGCGCCTCGCGGCTGGGCGCAGTGCAACGGGCAGATCGTGGCGATCAACCAGAACCAGGCGCTCTTCGCGCTGCTGGGCACCTACTACGGCGGAGACGGGATCACGACGTTCGCGCTGCCCGATCTGCGCGGCCGCGTCCCGCTGCACAGCGGCAACGGGCTCAACGTCGGCCAGCGCGGAGGTGCAGCCGCGCACACGCTGATCATGAGCGAGCTCCCCGCGCACACGCACGCGCTCAGCGCGCGCACCGAGGTCGCGACCGAGTTCGTGCCGAGGGCCGGAGCGACGCTCGCGACGAGCCGTGGACAGCCGGCGTACTCGACGGCGACGAGCCCGCTCGTGCCGATGGCGGCGAGCGCGATCGCGACCGCGGGCAGCTCGCAGCCTCACGAGAACCGTCAGCCCCATCTCGCGCTCACGTTCTGCATCGCGCTGCAGGGCATCTTCCCGAGCCGGAGCTGAGAGGAGAGTCGATGTCGGATCCGTACATGGGTGAGATTCGGCTCTTCGCGGGCAACTTCGCGCCCGTGGGATGGGCGTTCTGCGATGGGCGCATCATGGCGATCGCCGAGAACGACGCGCTCTTCTCGCTGCTCGGCACGACGTACGGCGGCGACGGCGTGAGCTCGTTCGCGCTGCCCGACTTGCGTGGGCGCGTGCCGGTGCACGTCGGCAACGGATACGTGCTCGGCGAGGCCGCGGGCGTGGAGACCGTGACGCTGACCACGGCGCAGATCCCCGCGCACACCCACACGCTCTTCGCGAGCGACACGACGGCGAGCACCACGAGCCCCACGAACGCGCTGCTGGCGGCGCTGCCGAGCGCGGCCGCGACGGCGTACGGCGCCGACGCGCCCTTCGTGGCGTCGTCTGCGTCGCAGCTCGCGCCGGCGGGTGGCTCGCAGCCGCACGACAACATGCAGCCGTACGTCGCGCTGAACTACATCATCGCGATCTACGGCATCTACCCGTCACAGTCCTGAGCGGAGCGAGACCATGTCGGAACCCTTCCTCGCCGAAGTGCGCATGTTCGCCCTCAACTTCGCGCCGCGGGGTTGGGCGGTCTGCAACGGGCAGCTCATGGCGATCTCCCAGAACACCGCGCTCTTCGCGCTGCTCGGCACGACGTACGGCGGAGACGGGCGCAGCACGTTCGGATTGCCGAACCTCCAGGGCGCGGCGTCGATGGGCGCGGGGCAGGGTCCGGGGCTCACGCCGCGTTCGCTCGGGGAGACCGGCGGGAGCGCGACCGTGACGCTGCTGGCGTCGGAAGTGCCGTCGCACGGCCACGCAGCCTCGTTCTCGCGCGCGGAGAGCTACGAGGGTCATCCCGGCGGCGCTCACGCGGCGATGACGCAGGGTGGGCTCGCGCTCTACGCGCCCGCGGGCGCGAGCTCGCCGGTGACCGCGATGAGCCCGATGGCCGTCGGTGTCAGCGGCAGCTCGCTGCCGCACAACAACATGATGCCGTACCTCGCGATCACGTTCTGCATCGCGCTCCAGGGCATCTTCCCGCAGCGTCCATGAGCGCCGAGCGCTACGTCGAGCTCGCGCTCGACCCGATGTCGCGCGTGACGCTGCGGCCGATCACCGACGCGGATCGTCCGTTCCTCGAGCGGCTCTACGCGTCGACGCGGGAAGAAGAGCTGCGCGTCGTGCCGTGGAGCCACGCGCAGAAGGCAGCGTTCCTCGCGTCGCAGTACGCGCTCCAGCACGCGCACTACCAGCAGCACTACGCGGGCGCGCGATTCGACGTGATCGAAGAGGATGGAAAGCCGATCGGGCGGCTCTACCTCGCGCGCCTGGAGCGAGACATCCGCATCGTCGACATCGCGCTGATCTCCTCGCATCGGGGCCGCGGCATCGGTGCGACGCTGATCGAGCGCGTGATCGCGCGCGCCACGAAGGAAGGCGCGAGCGTGACGATCCACGTCGAGCGCAACAACCCCGCGCTGCGCCTCTACGAGCGGCTCGGGTTCCGCGTCGAGGAAGATCGCGGCGTGTATCTCTTCCTCGCGCACCCGGCGGGGCGCGCATGATCGAGCGACTCGACGTCTCGCGATATCGCGCGCTCGAGGGCGCCGAGTTCACGCTCGCGCCGCTCTCCGAGAGCGAGGGTTGGGCGCTCTCGCTCAGGTTGGAGTCGGTGCGCGATCTCGGCGCGCGTGATGGTCTGTCTTGCTATTCGCTCCTCTTCGCGCAGCGAGAGGGGGAGTCGTACGCGCCGCAGGGCACGTATCGACTGACGTGCTCCGCGCTCGGCGAGCAGGTCGTGCTCGTCGTGCCGGTCGGGCCGGGACCGGGCACGCGCATGCGATACGAAGTGATCTTCAACTGAGGGAGGGCCCGTGATCCGTAGAACGTTCTTCCGAGCCGTGCTCTCGAGCGGCGCTGCGCCGCTCCTGCTCTCGTCCGTGGGATGCGCGGGCGAGCCTTCGGCGCGCGTCTCGAGCGGCCCATCGGGGCGCATCGACGGGCTCGGGCGCGTGCTCGAGGTGGATCGCTTCGCGCGCACCGTGCGGGTGCGCGACGAGCGCGGCGCGGAGCTCGCGGTGGGCACGTTCCTCGACCCCGTGGACGCGGTGGGGCTGGACGACGGAACGATCGTGGTCGCCGACACGGCGCGCGGCATCGTCGAGCTCGACGCGGCGCTGCACGAGCGGCGCGTGGTGCGCGCGGCGGGTGAGCGCGACGGGCTCCACCGGCCGGCGGCGCTGATCGACGACGGAGCGCGCGGACTGCTGATCGCCGATGGCTACGCGCATCGCGTGATCGGGCTCTCGCTCGGCGGCGCGGTGACCGCGTCGTACGGCGCGCCCCGCGGGAGCGATCGCCCGCTCAACGGCCCCGCGGATCTCGCGGTCGACGCGCTCGATCACATCCACGTCGTCGACGCGGGGAACGCGCGCGTGCGCATCTTCGCGCGCAGCGGCGCGGTGATCGCCGACTACGACGCGGGCGGCGCGATGCGCGTCCCGCGCTCGATCGCGATCACGCCCGAGGGGCGCGTCTACGTCGCGGACGCGGTCGCGTCGGCAGTGTTCGCGCTCGACCTCGAGGGCCGGCTGCTCGAGACCATCACGATGCGCGACGCGATCCCCGGCGAGGTGCGCGCGTCGATCGACGGCGTCGCGATCGTGCCCCTCGCGGCGTGATCACGACACGTGGAGCAGATCTGCGAGCGAGCGGCGCTCGTGGATCCGACGGATCGCATCGGCGAGCAGCGGTGCGATGCTCGCGACGTGCTCGGGCAGCCCGCTCGCGTCGTGCGCCACGCTGTCGGTGAGCACGACGTGGGCGGGGGCGAGCTTCGCGAGCCGCTCGCGCGCGGGCCCGACCAGGAGACCGTGCGTCGCGGCGACGATCGCGGGCGCGGTGCAGCCGTGCGCGCGGAGGGCTTCGATCGACGCGACGATCGTGCTGCCCGTCGAGATCATGTCGTCGACGAGGATCGGCGTCCGCCCCGCGACGTCGCCGGTGATGCCGTGGGTCTCGACCTGACGCCCGCTGATGCGCGTCTTGTGCACGACCGCGACCGGACGATGGAGGCGTCGCGCGAACGCGTCCGCGCGCTTCGCGCCGCCGAGATCGGGCGCGACGATCACCGCGTCCTCGGGCGCGCGCGCCGCGAGCGCGGCGACGACGGTCGGGATCGCGCTGAGGTGATCGACCGGCATCGGCAGCAGGCCCTCGACGCCCGGCGTGTGCAGGTCGACGGTGATCGCGCGATCGAAGCGCGCGCATCCGATCAGATCGCCGACCAGCCGCGCTGCGAGCGGCTGGCCTTCACCCGTGCGGCGATCGGCGCGCGCGTAGCCGAAGTACGGGATCACCGCGACGGTCCGCGCTGCGCCCGCACGCCGCGCCGCGTCGCCGAGCAGCACGAGCTCGAGCAGCGAGTCGCCCACCGGCGGTGCGGTCGGCTGCACGACGAACACGTCGCAGCCGCGCAGCGTGCCGCCGAGCTCCACGCGGATCTCGCCGTCGGGGAAGCGCTCGGCGATGCATGGATGACGGTCGACCCCGAGCGCGCTCGCGATGGCGTCGCCGAGGGTGGGGTTCGCGGTGCCGACGACGAGTGCGAGGCTCATGGCGCGCGAGGGTAGATCAGGATCACGGCCGCAGCGCGGCCCAGATCACGCAGGCCCACCCGGCCATCAAGAAGAGCCCCCCGAACGGCGTCACCGCGCCGAGCCATCGCACGCCGGTGATCGTCATCGTGTAGAGCGAGCCCGAGAACACGACGATCCCCGCCGCGAAGCAGAGCCCGGCCACGCGCGCGCCGAGGCCCTCGCCGCGCGACGCGAGCCACGCGCAGAGCCCGATCGCGAGCGCGTGCATCAGGTGGTAGCGCGCCGCGGTCTCCCACCACTCGAGCCGTCGCGCTGCGTCCTCGAGCCCTTCGAGCGAGCGACGCAGGCCGTGCGCGCCGAACGCGCCGAGGCCCACGCCGAGGAATCCGAACACGCCGGAGAGGATGACGAGGACGCGGTCCATGAACGCGTTGTAGCTCAGGGCGTGTTCGCGTCGCCCCAGCCGAGCTCGAGCCCGGTCACGCCTTCGGCGGCGAGGATCGCGACCGGGTCGTAGACGAACGCGGTCGCGCCGAAGTTCGCGCGCTGATCGTACGCGGGCGGCGTGCTGCCGGTGGGGTTGCCGTAGAGCATCGGATGGAGCGGCACCGTCACCTCGCGCATGTCCAGCGTCGACACCCGCGCACCACCGGCGATCACGTAGACGATCGGGCTCTCACCGCGGTAGTCGACTGCGAATCCATACGTGGTGTTCGAGGGATCCACGTCGTGTTGCCACACCAGCTCTCGCCACACCGCGCCGGTGGTGTTGACCGACATCGACCACGGCACGTCCCCGGAGTCGTAGGGATCGAGGACGCCCGTGCCGGTCACGAGGCCGAACCCCATGTTCACCGGGCCGACCAGACGCGTGACCTCGAAGTACCAGAACTGTCCGTAGATCGGCTGATTGGCGCGGATGCCGTATTTGCCCGGCCCGTGGAACGAGATCGAGAGCCCGTCGCTCGACAGCGTGACCTGACCGCCGGCGATCGCGTCCGGCACGAGGCGCACCGGATTCGATTGCGGGAGCGTGCCAGTCACGGTGAGCACCAGCGTCCGAGTCGTGGTCAGTCCCGCAGAGTCGGTGACAGTGACGTCGACTGAATGGCGCCCGAGCTCGGCCGGCGTGTAGGCCCACGTCGCTCCGTCGTGCTCGGTCGGCGGGAAGTACGTCGCGGAGCGATCGTGCCAGTGGATGCCCGCCGTGAGATCTCCGTCCTCTGCGTCGGTGGCGCTCGCGCTCAGCGTGATCGACGCGCCGAGCGCGACGCTCGCGGTCGCGTCGACGTCGACCACGGGCGCCTCGGACTGCGGGAGCCAGCGCTCGCGACCGAAGCCCATCACCAGCGCGCTCGCGACGTCGCCGAGGCTCGCCGCGGTGAGCGCGGTCTCGAGCTGCGCGCGCGTGTAGAAGAACGGATGGTTCGTGGTGTCGTTGCCGAAGTTGAACGCGCCCATCGCCGGCACGTCGTGGCGCCAACCGCCGTAGATCGCGTGGACGGGCGCGGTGACCGCGAGCGTGCAGCTGCGACGCACCTCGAGCGTGCCGAACACGTCGAGCACGACGTGGAGGATCGGATTCGTGCCGCGGTAGTCGACGACGAATCCGTAGACCTCGTCGTCGCTGGGGAACCACAGCGGCCCGGTGCAGCTCCCGCCGCCCTCGGCCTGGATCTGCCCGGCGGTCGCGAGGCCCGCGCTCTGTCCGTTCGCCCCCGGGATCGCGTCGAGCGGTGCGCTCGCGGTCGCGATGCCGAAGCCCCACGCGCCGGTGCGCGTGATGAGGCGCTTCGCTTCGAAATAGAACACGCCCGAGCCCGGCGCGATCGCGGTGTCGGAGCGGACGCCGCCGTACATGCCGCCGCGCTGCTCGAAGCGCAGTCGATCCGCGAGCAGCACGATCCCGGCGTCGTGCCCGGTCGTGTGATCGGTGTCCGAGAGGAGCACGAGCGGGATGCCCGGCGCCGTCGCGCAGACGTCGTTCTCGCAGAAGGACGAGAGGCACTGCGCGTGTGCATCGCACGCCGCGCCGAGCTCGCGCAGGCCGCACGGACCGCCCTCGCAGCCGCCGTCGAACGGCGCGTCGACGGGCGTGTCCGCGTCGATCGGAACGTCGCCGCCGCCATCGGACATCGCAGCATCGATGCGCGCAGCATCGACCATCGCCGCGTCGTCCGCGCCTCCGTCCTGTGGTGTCGGCTCGGGGCCCGGGCACCCCGTCGTCCACACGATCGCTGCCAGCACCAGGAGCACGCGCGAGGCGTACACCCGCGAACACCAAGCGAAGGACATGCGCCCGAAGCGTGACGCGAGATCGCGAGGAGAGCGAGTGGGGGCTCAGGGCTCGCAGGCGTCGGCGTAGCCAGTCGCGCACGCGAGCTGGTAGAGAGCGCTCGCGCCCGTCGGGTCGCGCTCCTCGATCGCGGCGGCGAGCACGGCGCACGGGAAATGGCCGAGCTCGCGGCACGAACGATCGAGCACGGCGAGCCCGCGCGATGCGTCGGGCGACACGCCGCGACCGTAGACCAGCGCCATGCCCCACATCCCACAGCCCCACGGCTCGCGCCCCGCGCAGGTGCGCTCGAAGACGCGGGCTGCGCACGCCGCCTCGCTCGCAGTCGGCTCGGTCGTGCCGAAGCCCGCAGCCCAGTTGGTGCAGCCGTTCAGGCTGCCGAGGCGACACGCGCGGGTGTACCAGGGACGCGTGCGTTGCGCGTCCTGGCCCGCGGCCTCGATTCCATAGGCGTGCGCGAGGCAGGCGTCGGCATCTCCCGCTTCGCACGCGCGCACGCACGCCGGGCCGCCCAATCCGCACTCGTGATCGCGCCAAACGAAGCTGTGCGACGCTGGGGTCACGGGGATCACGTCGGCGAGGCACGGCCCTTCCGAGGTATTGCGGGGCACCGAGCTGCGCGGCGGAGGCGCGCTCCCGCACGCAGGCGACACGAGCGCGAGCACGAGGATCGAACCGAGACGGATGTTCATCGCGCGCGACCATAGCAGTCCGTACCCGTGATTCGTTGCGCAGAGCACACATCGCGGGCGAGCATGCCCGCGCACCGAGGCAGTCGACCGGGGCCCAGCAGGAGGGAGCTGATGGCGAAGAAGAGAGTCGCGATCGTCGGTGGGGGCGCGTCGGGATGCGCGCTGGTGTGGTCGCTCTTGCAGCCGCAGTGCGACGATCAGGTCGAGGTCACGCTCTTCCACGACGAAGACGAGGTCGGCGGGCACAGCAAGACGATCCCGGTGTGGTTCGACGACGCGGGGAAAGGACACGTCGCGACCGCCTCCAGCCCGGCGCCCGCGGGCAAGCAGACGTATCCGGTCGACATCGGCGTGCAGTTCGTCTGTCCGACGCTGTATCCGAATCTCTATCAGCAGCTCGAACGACCGGAGTTCGAGACCAGCGTCAAGCTGACCAACCATCCGGCGCTGAAGATCTCGGGCTCGTTCTCGCCGACGCTCAACTGGGGCAATTTCCCGGCGTACCAATCGGGCCCACGATTCGACCCCTGCTACGACGGAGCGACGCGCGAGCTCGCGGTCGAGTTCCAGAAGGACATCAAGTACGCGCCGTTCACGCCGCTCGACGGAATCACGTTCTCGACGACGATGGAGCGATATCTCCAGCTCGAGGGCGTGCCCTGGTCGTCCAATTTCTTCCGCTATCTGCTGATTCCCTATCTCTGCATCATCAACGGGTACGGGACCGGCGATCTGCTCGAGACGACGTTCGAGGATCTCTTCCCGATCTTCACGAAGATCCCGGGGCTGCAGAAGCTCGGCCCCTATGGCTCGTTCACCGAGCCGGGGAAGGGCTGGGATCGATTCACCGACGGATCGACCTCGTGGTGTCTCGCGATGGCGAATTACGGCACGACGAAGGGCGCGACGCTGAAGCTCGGCACGACGGTGCTCGCGGTGTGGCCGCGGACCGACGGCACGGTGCGCATCCGGTTCGCGCCGACCGAGGACGTCGAGCGCAATCGCACCGATCCCACGCACCCGGTGCCGGTGGAAGAGGCGGAGTTCGACGACATCGTCCTCACCACCGACATGACGACGAACCGCGCGCTGCTGAACAACGCCGACAACCATCTCTACGCGACCCAGCGCGACTACATCGCGGGTGATCGTTTCGCGCTGATCCCCGGCATTTGTTACATCCATCAGGACGACGAGTGCCTCTCTCCGCACCTGCGTGACAAGCTCGAGGACGGTCAGTTCGTCGGCGCGTACTCGTGGGGTGAGACGGCCCTGGGCGGCAACGCGTACAACCTGCCGTACAACCTCCAGACGTCGTTCCAGACCTATCTGATGAAGAACATCCTCGGCACGCCGGTGGACTGCCACGTGTCGATGTACGCCGAGCACTCGGGCGCACGGCTCCCCGATCCCGCGAAGACGATCCACGTGAAGACGTGGCGGCACGGGCGCTGGGTCGCGAGCTTCTTCGACAAGGCGAAGAAGGAGCTCCACCGCGTGCAGGGCCTCGGGAACATCTGGTTCGCGGGGAACAACACGACCGTCGACTCCGAAGAGGGCGCGCTGATCTCGGCGATGGTGATCGCGAACAAGCTCGTTCCGCAGTTCACGTATCCGTTCGACCTCGCGAGCGAGGCGTTCTTCTTCTACGAGTACTTCCAGAACACGATGTTCCCGAAGCGCTCGCTGCCCTGGGTGCTCGCCCAGGCCGCCGCGGACGCCGAGGAGCACATCCGCCACCTGCTCGACGGAACGGGTCCGTGAACGCTTGAATTCGCGGCGCGACGATGCGACGAACGGCGCATGTCGCGCAGCCCGTCTCGTTCGATTCGCGTCGCGATCGTCCTCGTCGCCCTCGGAGCCGTCATGGCGTGCGGGGGCGGCGAGACGATGTCCGTGACAAGCCCCGCGCCCGCGAGCAGCACAGGAGAAGAGAGCCGTCCTGCCATGAGCTGGCTCCAGGATCTGAATGCGCGCGCGCGCGCCGCGGGCGCGACCACCGACACGCTGCACGGCGTGGCCATCGAAGATCCCTATCGAGCGCTGGAGTCGGAGTCCGACATCACGCGCGAGTGGATCGATCGCCAGACTGCGCGCTCGCGCGAGGCCCTGGCGTCGTGGTCGCGCGCCGACATCGCGGATCGCATCCGCGAGGTGCTCGCGATCGGGACGATCTCGGGGGGCGCGATCGCGGGCGACGTCGTCCTCTACTCGCGTCGCGACGCCGATCGCGAGCAGCCCGCGCTCTTCGCGCAGTCGCTCTCGCGCACCGGCGCGCCGAGCGGCGAGCCGCGGATGCTGGTCGATCCGCAGACGTACGGAGAGCGCGCGGCGCTCGATTGGTACTACCTCTCTCCGAACGGCCGCTATCTCGCGTTCGGCATCTCGGACAACGGCGACGAGCGCAGCACGCTGCGCGTCGTCGAGGTCGCGACGGGCACGGTGCTCCCCGACGTGATCCCGCACACGAAGTGGTCGACCGTCGGATGGCTGCACGCCGAGGACGGCTTCTACTACCGTCGATATCCGCGCGAGGGTGAGCCCGACTACGACGCTTCGCAGCCGGACTCCTATCATCCGCGCGTCTTCTTCCATCGCCTCGGCGACGATCCCGCGAGCGACGTGCTCGTCTACTCGCCTCCGAACGGGACCGATTTTCCCGATGCGAACGTGAGCGAGGACGACCGCTGGGTCGTCATCGGCAACTTCCGCGGTTGGTCGCAGTCGGACGTGTACCTGCTCGATCGCGGTGCGCAGCGTGCCAATCGAGTCGTCGCGCCCGACGCGTCGCACCCGCTGGTCACGGTGGTCGCGGGCGAGGAGCACCTCACGTCGGGGCGCGTCCATCGCGGGCGCCTCTACATGACGACGAACATCGATGCACCGCGTTATCGCATCGTGGGCGTCGATCCCGCGCGCGCCGCGGATCGTGCCGCGTGGGCCGATGTCGTCCCGCAGGGCGACAGCGCGATCGAGGGCTGGACGATCGTCGGTGATCGCATCGCGATGCACGTGATCGACGACGTGCGCTCGCGGGTGCGCGTGTTCCGGCTCGACGGTCGCGCAGACGGCGAGATCGAATTGCCGGGGCGCGGAGAGGTCGGCAGCCTCGACGGCGATCCGCGCACCGGGCGGCTCGTGCTCGGGTTCTCGAGCCCCGTGCACGCGCCCGCGATGCACCTGTGGACCGCGCGTGGGCGCGACCTCGTGCAGCTCGCCGCGATCGACGTGCCGATCGATCTCTCGGAGCTCGAGCTGACGCAGGAGCGCGTGCCCTCGCGCGACGGCACCCCGATCAACGTGCACCTGCTCCATCGTCGCGGCCTCGAGCGCAACGGGCAGACGCCCGTGCTGCTCAACGGCTACGGCGGATTCAACGTGTCGTTGCTGCCCGGGTTCCAGCGCAGCGCGCTCTACTGGGCGTCGCGCGGCGGCGTGTTCGCGGTCGCGAACCTGCGCGGTGGGGGCGAGTTCGGCGAGGACTGGCACCGTGCCGGCAATCTCGCGAACAAAGAGCGGGTGTTCGAGGACATGGAGTCGGTGATCCGCTGGCTCTCGAGCTCGGGGATCTCGCGCCCCGATCGGATCGCGATCACCGGTGGATCGAACGGCGGTCTGCTGATGGGCGCGATGATCACGCGCGCCCCCGACGCGTTCGCCGCGGCCGCGTCGTACGTCGGTCTCTACGACATGGTCCGTTATCACCGCTTTCCGCCGGCCGAGCTGTGGATCAGCGAGTACGGCTCGAGCGACGACGCGACGCAGCTGCAGTGGCTGATGGGGTACTCCCCGTATCACCGCGTGCAGGAAGGCGCGCGACTGCCCGCGATCCTGATCGAGACCGCCGATCACGACACGCGCGTGCACTGGGGCCATTCGACGAAGTTCGCGGCGCGCCTGCAGGAGTCGACCGGCGAGGCCGATCCGCGGGTGTGGTTCTATCGTGAGCAGCTCGTCGGGCACGGCGCGGGCACGCGCCTCTCGGATCTGGTGAGCCGCTACACGCGCCTCTACGCGTTCGTCGAGCACGCGCTCGGGCTCGAGAGCGAGGCGAGCGAGTGAAGCTGGGGCGGCACTGCCGCATCCCGCACGACCTCGAGAGCGTCACCGACCGCGATCACGGCCGCGAGGTCTCGCCGGATCGCGTGGGGCTCTCGCGCCGCGACGTCGACGCGATCTGGGCCAAGACCGAGGCGCTCTATCGCACCGGCACCCAGCCCGCGATCGCGCTCTGCGTGCGCAAGCGCGGCGAGGTCGTGATCGAGCGCGCGATCGGGCACCTCGCGGGCAACGGTCCCGACGATCGCGAGGACACGCCGAAGGTGCCGATCCGCGCGAGCTCGCCGTTCTGCATCTTCTCGGTGAGCAAGGCGGTCACCGCGATGGTCGTGCACCTGCTCGACGATCGCGGCCTCTTGCACATCGACGATCCGGTCGCGGAGTACCTGCCGGAGTTCGGCACGCACGGGAAGGATCGCGTCACGATCCGTCACGTGCTCACGCATCGCGCGGGCATTCCTTCGGTCGCCGGGCAGCACAACGATCCCGAGCTGCTGCTCGACTGGGATCGCGTGGTCGCGCTCCTGTGCGACGCGCGTCCGACGTTCCCGCCCGGGCGTCGCCTCGCGTACCACGCGGTGACCGGCGGCTTCGTGCTCGGTGAGATCGTGCGGCGCGTGACCGGGCGCGATCTGCGCGACGTGCTGCGCGACGAGATCGCGAAGCCGCTGGGCTTCCGGCACTTCTCGTACGGCGTCGCGCCGGAGCGCGTGCGCGAGGTCGCGCGCAACGAGTTCACGGGCCCGCCGGTGCCGCCCGGGATCCACCTCCTCGTGCAGCGCGCGCTCGGCGTGCCCTTCGCCGAGGCGGTGCGGATCTCGAACGACGCGCGTTATCTCACGGGCGTCGTGCCGTCGGGCAACGTGGTCGCGACGGCGTACGAGGTCGCGACGTTCTTCGATCTGCTGCGCAACGGCGGCGAGCTCGGTGGCGCGCGCATCTTCGATCGCCGCACGGTGCGTCGGGCGCTGATCGAGACGAGCTACCTCGAGCTGGATCTCACGCTCGCGTTCCCGGTGCGATACGGGCTCGGGCTGATGCTCGGCGCGCCGCGGCTCAGCTTGTTCGGGCCGCGCACCGCGAGCGCGTTCGGCCACCTCGGCTTCATCAACGTGCTCGGGTGGGCCGATCCCGAGCGGGAGCTCTCGGTCGCGCTGCTGACGTCGGGCAAGCCCTTCGTCGGGCCGCACCTGGTGCGCTTGGTGGACCTGGTGCGCACCATCACGCTGCGGGGTGCCTGATCGAGCGTCTTCTCGACCTCCCGGCATCCGCTGTACGCTCGCCTGCGTCAGTGGCTCGAGAGGACGACGAGACCGGCGAGGTGACGATCATCGGGCAGCGCGCGCTCGTCAGCGAGGCGACGTTGCAGCGCGACCGCGCGTACCTCGTGGTCATCGCCGGCGCGAACGTCGGCGAGATGTACCCGGTGGGCGGCGGTCTGGTGATCGGTCGCGGGGCCGACGCGGACATCCGCGTGATGGACGACGAGATCTCGCGACGCCACGCGCGCATCGCGGTGCTCGGCAAGGACATCCTCGTCGAGGATCTCGGGTCGAAGAACGGCACGTTCCTCAACGGCACGGCGGTGCGCCGCAAGGCGCTGAGCGACGGCGACAAGATCCAGATCGGCGCGACGACCGTGCTGCGCTTCTCGGTGCACGATCGCCTCGAGGAGAGCTTCCAGCGGCACATGTACGAGTCCGCGCTGCGGGATCCGCTGACGCGCGCGTACAACCGCAAGTACCTGCTCGATCGGCTGCAGAGCGAGCTCGCCTACGCGCAGCGACACGCGGCGCCGCTCTCGCTGCTGCTCTTCGACGTCGATCACTTCAAGCGGGTCAACGACACCCACGGGCATCCCGCGGGCGACGCGGTGCTCGTGGGGCTCGCGCGGCACGTGCTCCGGATCATCCGCACCGAGGACGTGTTCTCGCGCTACGGCGGCGAGGAGTTCGGCATCCTCTCGCGCGGCATCCCACTCGATGGTGCGACGCGCTTCGCGGAGCGATTGCGCACGGCGATCGAGGGCTACCCGATCGTGCACGAGGGCGTGCGCATCAAGGTCACGGTCAGCGTCGGGGTGACCGCGGTGCCGGAGGCGAAGGTCGAGCAGCCGAACGAGCTCGTCGTGCTCGCCGATCGCGCGCTCTACGAGGCGAAGCACAAGGGCCGCAACCGGGTCTGCGTCGCGACCTGATCCGGAGCGCGGGCGCGCGCTCGCGCGCGGAGTCATGCTCGCGCCCGTTTTCTCCGGGGAGGTGTCTCGTGTCGATCCGTGGGTCGCGCCCAGGCGCGTCGTGGGCCGTGGTTTGGTGGCTGTCGTGCGTCGTGGTGCTCTCGGGGTGCGGCGCGGCGGCGACGTTCCGGCCGCCGCTCGATGCGCACGGGTGGTCGGCGGCGGATCGGCAGGCGCGCCTCGCGCTCGGTCACGTCGAGGGGGATCCCGCGGGCGATCCTGCGCGCGAGGTCGAGCGGCTGCGGGCGATCGCGGTGCTCGAGGAGCGCGCGGGGAACGCGACGTCGGCGATCGCGGCGACGACCCGCGCAGTCGCGGTGGCGCGTGCGCGCACGGTGCTCGCGCCCGAGGCGTCGCGCGACGAGGCGCGGCAGGTGTGGATCGTGGTGCGACGGGAAGCGCTCGCGCGCGCCGAGCGCCTCGGCGATCTCGCGCTCGCGCTCGCGGCTGTCGGTCGCGATGCGCCGGGGGATGCGCGCGAGATCGTCGCGCGTCTCTTGCGCCTGCGCGCCGATGCGGGCGGAGGCATCGCGCGTCCGATTCCGATCGCGCTGTGGAGCGCGCTCGACGACACGGCGCGCTTCGACGTCGAGCGCCTCGCTGGTGTGCCGCGCGGCGCGACGCGGGTGCCGGTGGACCGGGTCGCCGGGGAGGGCGCGCGCGCGCTCGGGGTGCTCGAGCACCGCTTGGTCGAGGCCGGCGAGCGCGAGGACGGCGACGCGGTGCTCGCCGCGGCGCGCGCGCTGGTGTCGATCGATCGCGCGCACCCGCTCGCGTCGGCGGTGCTGCTCGTCGCGCGCGAGGGCGATCGCGAGGCGGCGATCGACGTGGTCGGAAGCGCGTCGCCGTCGCGTCGTGGCGTCGCGATCGCGCGCTTGCTCCAGGCCGTGCAGGCGCGGCCGGGCTCGGCCGCGCACCGGCTCGCGCTCGCCGCGCGCTGCCTCGACGAAGACCTCGCGGGCGACGCCTACGATCTCGCGCTCGAGGCACGCGCCCTCGCGCACGACGACGACGCGCGCCGGCTCGCCGACGCGATCGCCGCGCTCGCGACGTTGGTCACCGCCGACGCGGAGCGCTTCGAGGCGTGGGAGCGCGCGTCGGGGGTGTCGCGCTCGCCGTCGACCGAGCGCCGGCTCGCGGAGTGGGCGGGCTCGGAGATGGCGTCGAAGCCGCTCCTCGCGCGGGCTGCGCGGGCGCAGCGCACGCTGGTCGAGCTCGGCGTCTCGCACTTCGGCGCGACGTCGGCGGTCGCGGCCGACGCCACGGCGGACGAGTCCCTGCGCGCGCTCGCGCTCGGGCGCATGTGGGCGCTCGATCGTCCCGCGGCGCGCGTCTTCGCGGAGTGCGCGCGCGAGGGGCTGCGCTGGGGCGAGTGCGGCGAGCGCCAGGCGTGGCTCGACGAGAGCTGGTGGGAGGACGACGAGGAGCTCGAGCGTCGCCCGCGCGATCTCGACGAGCTCGTGCTCCCCGCGCCCGAGCTCTTCGCGCGCGACGAGGCGGGCGAGCGCGCGCAGGCGTGGCTGACCGAGCTCGAGGCGTCGCGGCACGGGCTGCATCCGCTGGTCGTCGAGGCCCGGGTCCGCGTGCTCGCGCGCAGCGGGGACCACGCGGGCGCGCGCGGCGCGCTGGAGGATGCCGGGCGGGCGTTGCCGTGGTCGCGCCGCGCCGTGCTCGCGCTGTGGCTCGAGGATCTCGCGGCCGGTCGCGAGGTCGCGCTCGACGTGCTCGATCAGGCGCTGCTCCTGGGCTCGCCTGCGGAGCGGATCGAGCGCGGCGAGGCCCACGACGAGCACGAGGAGATCGCGCTCGATGCGTCGAACGTCGCGCGCCTCGCGACCGCCGAGGCGCACTTCGACGAGCCCGGGCACGAGGCCCAGGTGCTCGATGCGCTCGCGCCGCTGATCGAGCGTGGCGACGCGAGCGCGCTCTACGCCGCCGCGCTCTCGGCGATCGCGCTGCAGCGCGCGGGACGCGCCGAGGAGCTCGCGCGGCTCGTCGAGCGGGTGCGCACCGCCCTTCCGGGGAGCGCGCTCGATCGTCTGCTCGAGGCGGTGCAGGTGCAGCTCGCGGGCGAGGCGCGCGCCGCGCGCGACGCCTACGCGGGGGCGCTCGTGGCGTGGCCCGAGTCGCGCGATCTCGTGCGGCGGTGGTTCGCCGCATGGAGCGCGGGCGAGCCCTCGGTCGCCCTCGAGACCGCACGCGCCGCGCTCGCGAGCGTCGATCCGAGCGCGATGGACCTCGCGTTCGACGGGCCCGTCGCGAGCGTCGCCGAGCTGAGCGCGCTGCTCCAGCCGGCGCCGGGTGGCGACCTCGAGGTCGCGACGCTCCGCGCCGGCGGCCCCGCGATGTCGCGCACGCTCGGTGTCTCGTACCGGCTGCGGGCGCTGATCGAGCGTGCGATCACCCAGGCGCCCGACGCCGCGACGGCGATCGCGTCGGTGCGCGAGCTCGTGCCCTTCGCGACGAGCGCAGCCGAAGAGCAGCCCCGGTGGCGGCGGGCGCGGGTCCGCATGCACTTGCTGCTCGGAGAGACCGAGCGCGCGCTCGAGATCGCGGATCGCGCGTCGGATCGCGAGCGCGACCTCGAGAACGATGCGCCGCTGCTCGACGACGACGTGCTGCGCTCGATCGCCGCCGCGCGCAGCGCTCTCGACGACACGACGGTGTGGCGCCTGATCGCCGCCGACGCGCGCAACGAAGCGGCCACCACCGAGGCGCTCGACGGGCTCGCCGCGCGCGCGGGCACGAGCCCCGCGGTGCGGGCGCTGCTCTGTCAGGAGCTCACGACGTCGAGCGAGCACGCGCCGCGGGTGATCGACGAGTGCGGCCCCGCGTTCCGCGCCGATCCCTCGCAGCTCATGCTCGCGCAGTCGCTCTCGTGGGCGGTGCTGGAGGCGTCCGAGCACGCGCAGGCGCGAGGGCTCGCGCCGGCAGCGTTCTTCGAGATCACGTCGCGCGTGCTCGGTGATCGCACGCCGGGCGTGGTGCTCCACAACCACTCGATCTGGCTCTCTCGCAACGGTGATCACGAGCGAGCCGCCGCGCTCGAGCTCGCGGCCCAGGCGCGCGGGTGGGTCGTCGACGAGATCACGCGGGACGATCTCGCGCAGCTGCGCTGGCGCGGCCCGAGCGTGCGCGCGTCGTACGTCGCGGGAGGCCAGGCGAGCTGGAGCGAGCTCGCGTTCCAGTCGCTCGGCGACGCGCGCCTCGCGGCGGCGTCGATCTACGCCGATGCGGGGACCGCGTGGGCCCGGGCCCATCCGCAGGACGAGGGCTCGGTGCGCGCGTTCGCAGCGGCCGACGTGGTCGCGTGGGCCCAGGCCGATCTCGACGCGGGTCACCTCACGCCCGAGGGGCTCGTCGCGTTCGACGCGACGCGCATCGACGACTTCGACGATCGCACCGACGCGCTGGTCGGCGCGTACCCCGAGTCCATCGTCGTGGCGTACGCGGCGATGGTGCGCGCGCTGCGCCGCAATGATCACGAGGCGGCGCTGCGCTGGGGCTCGATCGTCGAGCGCGCCGGGGTGCGCGGCACCTACGTCGTGACGATCACGCCCGCGCTGATGGCCCTGCGCGGCCGCGCCGAGCTCGACGCGCTGCGGGCCCGCGGTCGCGAGGCGTTCCCCGACGACCCGCGCCTCTCGGGCGCCGCGGAGGCCGAGGCCGCGCTGCCCACGCCGCTGGGGAGCGCGGAGGCGTTCGAGGCGGCGCTCGCAGCGATCGACGTCGGCCGGATGCTCGCGCGCCCGCGCGGGCTCGAGCGGCGCGCGTCGGTGCAGCACGCGGTCGAGGTCACGCTGCCCTCGTGGCTCGCGCCGCTCGGAGGCGCAGGTGGCGAGGTCGACGGCGCGCGCATCGCCGTGGTGAGCGAGCCGCGCCAGTCCGACTGTACCCCCGAGACGTGCCTCGACGCGCTGGTCCCCGCGATGGAGCGCACGGGGTTCCGTCACGTGTGGTCCGCGCCCGTCACGCTGCCGATCGGGCTCGGCGCGCGCGCGCTGATGACGAACGGCACGCACGTGATGGTGCTCGGCGTGGTGCCGCGTGGTGCGCGGCTCGTCGTGTCGATCCTCGCCGGACCGACCACGACGGTGGTGCCGCTCCTGCCGACGTTCGCGCTCGCCGAGGCGACGATGCGGCCGCTCGACGGGCTCGTCGGCGCGGCGTGGGCCGAGGCCCTGCGCGGCGCGGCGAGCGCGGTGCCCTCCGGCCTGCGTGCCCGCGCGCTGCGTGCGGCGCTCGCGCCGGGCGAGGGCTGCCCGATCACGAGCGAGCTCGACGAGACGCGTCGCGCCGGCGCCGCGCTCGCTGCGGCGCTCGCGTCCGACGTGCTCCTCGCGACGCCCGACACGAGCGCGCGCCGTCGTCTCCTCGCGTGCGTGCCCGAGGGCGCGGGGGATCACGGCGCGCTCGGCGTCGCCGCGGTCCTCGATCCCGACCCTGCGATCCACGCGCGCGGGCGCGCCCTGATGAGCGCCGATCGCGCCGGTGCGCTCGCGGCCGCGCGCGCCGTCGTGCACGCGCCGGTGACGGTCGCCGCTTCGGGCCTCGCCTCGCGCGCCGACACCGCGCTCCCGCCGCTCGGCGCGGTCGAGGTGCTCGCGTCGCTGCCGATCGAGGAGCGACGCACCCTCACGACCGAGCTCCTCGACGGAGGCGATCGACGCCTCGCGCTGCTCGCGCTCGTCTCGGAGCAGGTGCTGCCCGGCGGCATCGCGCCCGAGGCGCTCGCGCGCATCGTCACGACCGGCGATGCCGCGCTCGCGATCGAGGCGGTGCACGCGCACTGGAACGCGCCGAGCACCGCCGAGCTCGATGCGATCCGGACTCGCGTCGATGCGATGCGCGCGCCCCTCGAAGACGAGCAGCGCGCGCTGCTGCGCACCGCCGCGTGGGTGCTCTCGCGGGGCCTCGATCCCCGCGATCGCGAGCGATTCACGCGCATGGCGGCGCTCGCGCGCGAGGGCCTCTCGCCGGAGGACGCGCCCTACGGCGAGTCCGCGGCGCGCAACGTCGAGTGGCACGCCGAGACGCACGCCGCCGCGCTCCAGCGCGCGCCGATCGAGCAGCTCGAGGAGCGCTTCGCGCCGCACGCCGAGTGGCTCCGTGCCCAGCGCGCCCGCTCCCGCGTCTCGCCCGAGGCGGCGCGCCTGCTCGCGACGGAGCCCCTCGCGCGCTTCCTCCCCGGGACGCACTGGCGCTACGTGCGCGTGCCGCAGCCCTCGCTGATGATCGCGACGCTGACCTCGGCCTACGAGCGCCTCGACAGCGCGGGCTCGACCGACGCCGCGGTCGCGCGCGCCGCGTTCGCCTGGATGGCCGAGCACGCAGGCGCGGAGCTGCTCGGTCCCGAGGGCGGTCTCGATCTCGATCGTCCGATCGAGTGCGCGATGGCCGATCGCTGGCCGCGCTCGTGGGTGTGCTCGGTGCACGTGCGCGACGCCGATCGGGCTCGCGCGATCCTCGCGCGCCGTCGCATCGGGACCAACAGCGCGCCCTGGCTCGCGGTCGACGCCGCGAACCTCGCGCGCACGCTGCCGATGGTCGCGGGCGCGACGCCCTTCGCGCTCGACCGCATGCTGCGCGTCGATCCCGACGCCGCGGACTCGAGCGAAGGTGGCGGTGGCCGCCGCGACGGCGGTGCGCTGCTCTTCGCCGAGCGCGCACGCGTCGAAGTCTCGCTCGACGGAGTGCGCTTCGATCGCTTCGCGACGTTCGTGCGCCGCGAGCACGAGGGCTCGGGCGTCGACACCGAGCACTACCTCTTCACCGGCGATCGCATGATCGTGTTCGGCCTCGAGGAGATGGCGCGCGCGGTCGTCACCGGGCCGCTGCCGATCGCGCGCACGCTCGCGGGCGATCCCACGTTCCGCCGTCTCACCGAGGACTGGGCGGACGGCGCCGCGCTGCAGATGGCGAGCGTCGGCTGGCGCAGCGAGTCGGGCAGCGAGATGCCGCTGGTCGAGCGCGAGGACGCGAGCTTCGAGATCGCGGTCGAGGGCACCGGGCTCGTGCTGCGCATGCGCGCCCCGTTCGCGGGCACGCCGGGCGACGTCGGGCCGCTGGTCGCGATGCTGCCCACCGACGCGACCGCGCGCTTCGCGATCGCGGGCGCGACCGAGGACGATGCGCCGCGCGCTCGTCGCCGCGAGCCCGAGGCGCCGATCGAGCCGCGCCCTCCGCTGCGCGATGCCGGCGAGGCCGCGCGCCTCGCGAGCGATGCCGCCGAGCGCCTCGCGTTCGCGTGGATGCCGCGCGCGGGCGGCGAGCTCTGGGATCGCTGGGTGATCGTCGCCGAGGGGACGGCGCTCGATCGCGCGCTCGCGGCGCGCGGGATCACGCCGCCGGCCGAGGGCACGCTCGTCGAGCAGGCGGGCGTGCGCTTCGCGCGTCGCGGCGCGCGGTGGGTCGTCGGTCCGATCGAGGCCGACGTCCGCGCCGCGCTCGCGCGACCGCTGCCGACGCAGGGCGGTGAGGTGCAGGTCGGCAGCGGCCGCCTCGACGGGCTCGGCGCGGCGCGTGCGCTGATCGGGCTCGTCGGTGCGCTGCCCGAGGGCGATCCGCGCCGCACCCAGCTCCAGATGTTCGCGGCGCTGCTCGGCGCGGGCCGCGAGCTCTCGTTCGACGGTCACGTCGACACGCGGCGCCGCCAGCTCGTGGTCGTCGCGCACGTGGAGCCGACGCTCCGCGCGGAGGGCAGCGAGCACATCATCGACGAGGTGCTGCGCAACCCGCGCAACGCCGTGCGCCTGCCGCGCCCGATCGAGCCGATCGAGCTGCGCGCACCGCTTCGCCTGGTGCTCGAGAGCGACGAGCCCGAGACCGTCGCCGCGCGTGTGTTCGTGCGAGGCGCGCGCTCGCGCACCCGGGTGATCGATCCGCGGCATCTCGAGGTCGTGATCACGCCGGCGCCCGGCGAGGGCACCGACGTCGCGATCGACGACGCCGCCCGCGCTCGCCTCACGCGAGGCCTCGGCAGCGACGCGCCGCGGGTGCGCGCGCTCGCCGCGCAGATCGTCCCCGCAGGCGCACGCCCCGAGGACGCGGCGCGCGCGGTCGTCGCGTGGGTGCACGAGAACATCCGCTACGAGCTCACCGCCGAGGAGCTCGACGCCGCGAGCGTGCTCGCGCGCGGTCGCGGCGACTGCAGCGAGCTGAGCCGCCTCTCGGTCGCGCTGCTCCGCGCCGCGGGCGTCCCCGCCGAGCTGCGCGAGGGCTTCGCGATCGACGGGCAGGAAGCGGTCGCGCACGCGTGGGTCGCGTTCCACGACGGACGCGGCTTCCGCGAGGTCGATCCCACCAACGGCAACGTGCAGGTCTCGAGCGGCTACGTGCCCGCGAGCGTGTGGAGCGCGGTCGGGCTGCTCTCGGTCGGCGGCCTCCGCGTCGTCGAGGTGGGCCCGGTGCCGTGAATCGGCGGGTTGCCGAGGGCGCCGGGCCGGGGTAATCCGTTCATCCGGATAGGCGGATGGACCTCGGCGCGGCGACGAACCTGCTCGGCCTCCTGGGCGACCCCACGCGGGTGCGCCTGGTGTCGATCCTCGCGCACCTCATCGAGGGCGATCGTGCCAGCTCCGGCGCCGCGCAGGAGCTCTCGGTCGCCGAGCTCGTCGAGATCACCGGCGTCACCCAGTCGCGCGTCTCCACGCACCTCGGTCGCCTGCGCGAGGCGGGTGTGGTGCGTGATCGCCGCGAGGGCAGCTCCGCGTTCTACTCGCTCAACGACGCCGGCATGAGCGAGCCCACGCGCAAGGTGCTCTCGCTCGTGCGCGGCGAGCTCAAGGACGCGACGCTCGAGGCCGATGCGCACCGCGCCGACTCGATCGTGAAGCGTCGCAAGACCGGCGTCGCGTGGCTGGAGTCGGTCGCGGGCCACATGGAGCGCCACTACTCGCCGGGCCGCACCTGGGAGTCGATGGCGCACGGCGTGCTCACGCTGCTGCAGGCCGGCGACGTGCTCGACGCGGGCTGCGGCGACGGCACCGTCGCGTCGCTGCTCGCACCGCGCGCGGCGAGCGTGACCTGCCTCGATCGATCCCCGCGTCTGATCGAGGCCGCGTCCTCACGCCTCGCGTCGCACGCGAACGTGCGCACCGTGCTCGGCGACGTCCACGCGATGCCGTTCGACGACGCGTCGTTCGACACCGTCCTCTTCTTCCACGTGCTCACCTGCGCCGACGATCCCAAGCGCGCGCTCGCCGAGGCCGCGCGTGTGCTGCGCCCCGGCGGCACCCTCTCGGTGCTCGTGCTCGACGCGCACGATCACGCCGAGCTCACCGCTTCGTACGGCCACGTCCACGCCGGGTTCCGCCCGCGCCGCCTCGAGTCGTTGATCGCCGCCGCCGGCCTCGAGGTGCAGGCGTGCGAGGTCACCTCGCGCGAGCGACGCGAGCCCTTCTTCCAAGTCGTCACGGCGTCCGCGCGCAAGCCCGCGCCGGTCACGTCGTCTCCCGTTTCCCGTCCTTCTCGAGCTGCACGGAGATCGTCCCGATGACCCAGCCCTTCATCACGCCTCGTCTCGAGTCGCTCCTCCGCGAGCGCATCGTCGTCCTCGACGGCGCGATGGGCACCATGATCCAGCGCCACAAGCCGACGGAGGCCGACTACCGCGGCAAGCGCTTCGTCGATCACAAGGTCGATCTGAAGGGCAACAACGACCTGCTCTGCCTCACGCGTCCCGACCTGATCCGCCAGCTCCACTCGGAGTACTTCGCGGCGGGCAGCGACATGGTCGAGACGAACACGTTCTCCTCCACGTCGATCGCGCAGGCCGACTACGACCTCTCGCACCTCGCGTACGAGCTCAACGTGCGCAGCGCCGAGCTCGCGCTCGAGGCGGCGCGCGAGTGGACGAAGAAGACGCCCGACCGCCCGCGCTTCGTCGCGGGCGCGATCGGCCCGCTCAACCGCACGCTCTCGATCTCGCCCGACGTGAACGACCCCGGCTTCCGCGCGGTCACGTTCGAGCAGGTGAAGGCTGCGTACACCGAGCAGATCAACGGTCTCATCGACGGCGGCGTCGACCTCCTCCTCGTCGAGACGATCTTCGACACGCTGAACGCGAAGGCCGCGCTCGTCGCGATCGAAGAGGTCTTCGCGAAGCGCAACACGCGCCTGCCCGTGATGATCTCGGTGACGATCACCGATCGCTCGGGCCGCACGCTCTCGGGTCAGACCGTCGACGCGTTCTGGGCCTCGGTCGAGCACGCGAATCCGATGAGCGTCGGGATCAACTGCGCGCTCGGCGCGACCGAGATGCGCCCCTTCCTCGCGGAGCTCGCGCGCGCCGCGACGACGCGAATCAGCTGCTATCCGAACGCCGGTCTGCCCAACGCGTTCGGCGGCTACGACGAGACGCCCGAGACCACCGGGCGCCTGCTCGCGGAGTTCGCCGAGGCCGGCTTCGTGAACATCGTCGGCGGCTGCTGCGGCACCACGCCCGATCACATCGCGTCGATCGCGAAGCAGACGGCGAAGCTGAAGCCGCGCCAGGTGCCGGCCGATCCGCACCTCTCGCACTACTCGGGCCTCGAGACGTACACGATCCGGCCCGAGTCGAACTTCACGATGATCGGTGAGCGCACGAACGTCACCGGCTCGCGCAAGTTCATGAACCTGATCAAGTCGGGCGACTACACCAAGGCGCTCGAGGTCGCGCTCGATCAGGTGCGCGGCGGCGCGAACATCCTCGACGTCAACATGGACGAGGGGATGCTCGACGCGGTCGCCGCGATGACGAAGTTCCTCAACCTCGTCGCCGCCGAGCCCGAGATCGCGAAGCTCCCGATCATGATCGACTCCTCGAAGTTCGAGGTGATCGAGGCCGGCCTGAAGTGCGTGCAGGGCAAGGCGGTCGTGAACTCGATCTCGCTCAAGGAGGGCGAGGACAAGTTCCGCGAGCAGGCGCGCACCTGCCGTCGCTACGGCGCGGCGGTCGTCGTCATGGGCTTCGACGAGAACGGCCAGGCGGAGACCGCGGATCACCGCGTCGCGATCGCGAAGCGCGCGTATCGCATCCTCGTCGAGGAGATCGGCTTCGCGCCCGAGGACATCATCTTCGACCCGAACGTGTTCGCGGTCGCGACCGGCATCGAGGCGCACAACCGCTACGCGATCGAGTTCATCGACGCGGTGAAGCGCATCAAGGAGGAGTGCCCCGGCGCGAAGACCTCGGGCGGCATCTCGAACCTGAGCTTCTCGTTCCGCGGCAACGACCACGTGCGCGAGGCCATGCACGCGGTCTTCCTCTATCACGCGACGAAGGCCGGCCTCGACATGGGCATCGTCAACGCGGGCCAGCTCGCGGTGTACTCGGACATCGACGCCGAGCTGCTCGAGCACGTCGAGGACGTGCTCTTCGATCGTCGCCCCGACTCGACCGAGCGCCTCGTCGCGCTCGCCGAGCGCGTGAAGGGCGGCGGCAAGAAGCGCGAGCAGGATCTCGCGTGGCGCGAGTGGCCCGTCGAGAAGCGCCTCGAGCACGCGCTCGTGCACGGCATCGACGACTACATCGACGCCGACACCGAAGAAGCGCGCGTGAAGTACGGCAAGCCGCTCTCGGTGATCGAGGGCCCGCTGATGGCCGGCATGAGCGTCGTCGGCGACCTCTTCGGCGCGGGCAAGATGTTCCTGCCGCAGGTCGTGAAGAGCGCGCGCGCGATGAAGAAGTCGGTCGCGTACCTCACGCCGTTCATGGAAGAGGAGAAGCGCCGCACCGGCGCGGTCGGACGTGGCAACGGCAAGGTGCTGCTCGCCACCGTGAAGGGCGACGTGCACGACATCGGCAAGAACATCGTCGGCGTCGTGCTCGGCTGCAACAACTACGAGGTCGTCGATCTCGGCGTGATGGTGCCCGCCGACAAGATCCTCGACACGGCGGTGAAGGAAGAGGTCGACGTCGTCGGTCTCTCGGGCCTGATCACTCCGTCGCTCGACGAGATGGTGCACGTCGCGAGCGAGATGAAGCGCCGCGGCATGTCGCTGCCGCTGCTGATCGGCGGCGCGACCACGAGCCGCCAGCACACCGCGGTGAAGATCGCGCCCGCGTACCACGAGCCCGTGGTGCACGTGCTCGACGCCTCGCGCGCCGTGAACGTGGTGAGCGCGCTGCTCTCGCCCGAGCAGAAGAAGGACCTCGCGAAGAAGAACGTCGACGAGCAGGAGCGCATCCGCTCGGCGTTTGCGAGCGGTCCGATCAAGCCGCTCGTGCCCTTCGCCGACGCGAACGCGCGCCGCACGCCGATCGAGTGGAAGGCCGAGGACGTCGCGACGCCGAGCTTCGTGGGCCGCCACGTGATCGACGATCAGCCGCTCGCGGATCTCGTCCCCTACATCGACTGGACGTTCTTCTTCACGGCGTGGGAGCTCTCGGGCCGATTCCCCGAGATCCTCGATCATCCGAAGTACGGGAGCGCGGCGCGCGATCTCTACGACGCTGCGCAGAAGCTGCTCGCGAAGCTGGTGGCGGATCGCCGGCTGCGCGCGCGCGCGACGTACGGCATCTGGGCGGCGAACAGCGACGGCAACGACATCGTGCTGTTCACCGACGAGTCGCGCACGAAGGAGCTCGTGCGCTTCCCGATGCTGCGGCAGCAGCGCGAGCAGGACGGCGAGCCCCAGCGCGCGCTCTCCGACTTCGTCGCGCCGATCGGCTCGGGCATCGCGGATCACGTCGGCGCGTTCGCGGTCACCGCGGGCATCGGCTGCGAAGAGATCGTCATGGGTTTCAAGAAGCAGCACGACGACTACCACGCGATCATGACGCAGGCGCTCGCCGACCGTCTCGCCGAGGCGTTCGCCGAGATGCTGCACGAGCGCGTGCGCCGCGAGTGGGGCCACGGCGAGGCGACGCCGCTCACCAACGAGCAGCGCATCCGCGAGGAGTACCGCGGCATCCGCCCGGCGTTCGGTTACCCCGCGTGCCCCGATCACACCGAGAAGCGGAAGCTCTTCGATCTGCTGCGCGCGAAGGACGTCGGCATCGATCTCACCGAGCACTTCGCGATGACGCCGCCCGCGAGCGTGAGCGGCATCTACCTCGCGCACCCCGAGGCCCGTTACTTCTCGGTCGGCAAGATCGATCGCGAGCAGGCCGAGGACTACGCGCGCCGCAAGCAGATGAGCGTGAGCGAGGTCGAGCGCTGGCTCGCGCCGCAGCTCGGGTACGATCCGAACAAGGCGTGATGGGCGCGTCGGATCGCACGTTCGTGCTCGGAGGCGTGATCGCGCTGCCCGTCGGGCGTCGCGTCGAGGTCACGATCTTCGCGCGCGAAGAGGGCGTGTTCAGCGTCGCGAAGGTGCCGCAGAGCGACGAGCCGCTCGTGCGCGACCTCGACACCGGGGTCGTGTACGGGCGCTCGTGGCACTTCCAGGACGAGCAGGCGACGCGCTGGAACGCGCTGATCTCGATGAGCGTGCGCGACGACCTCGAGGTCGCGGAGCGCGTCGTCGGGCGCGTGATCGCGTGCCGCGTGCTGAGCGAGGGGTACTCGGACCCCTGGCAGCAGACGACGATCGTCGTCGCGCCCGAGGCGAGCACCAGCGAGTACCGCTAGGCGCGCGTGCGGGTCGGTGCGCCCCAGTCCATCGGTCGCACGACCACGTCTTCTTCGATCGGCGGAAGGCCGCGCTCGGCGCGCCAGCGCGCGAGGATCTCGGGCAGCTCGGTGATCGCGCAATCGCGCGCGCCCATCGTCTCGACGATCAGCGTGTCGTTCTCGCGGAACGGGAACGCGCTCCATCCGCGACCCGCGCCTTCGTTCACGATCACCTGGTCGCGACCGTGGGTGACGCGCACCTCGAGCGTGCGCGGTGCCGGTTGGGCGGGGCGCGCTGCAGGCCGCAGCGGGATCGACTCGGTGCGCGTGGGATCGGACGTGTAGCGATCGGGCGACGCGACGAGCACGTTCGCGAGAGCATGCGCGAGCTCTTCGCGCACCGGCTCGCGATCGACCGCGTCGATCCACGCGTGCGCGGACTCGTCGCGTGCCTCCGCGAGCGCACGATCGAGCTCGGCGAGCAGCGGCGCGGACCCCGACGACCGGCCAGCCTCCGCTCGACGTCGGCACGACGCGCGCCTCGTGCGCGCGATCGCAGGGGACCTCGCGATCGAAGTAGTCGACGATCAGCTTCTCTCCGCCGCGGTGCGGCATCGACGAGCGACTGACTTCGCCCGCGACGCGGTACCACGCGAAGCAGGGCAGGAACTTCACGTCGGGCTCGAGCACCACACGCCCGAGCCGCTTCCACGCCGAGCGCGACCAGGGGTGGAACGGCCGCGTGAGCCAGCGGCTCGTTCGCGCGCGATCGAGCGAGTCGAGCTCGCCGATCTCGAGATCGAGCGCGACCACGCACGGCCCGTACTGCCCGCCTTTCTGCTCCTCGCCGAAGATCACGAGCCCGACCACCGCGCGCCCTTCGTCGTACGGCAGCTCGAGCAGCTCGCCGGTGAGCAGCTTCGGAGGACGCGCGCTCTTCTCCGGCGCGCGCAGCTCGAGCGCGCGCACCATCGCGTCGTACGTGCTCGACGCGCCGCGCGGCGCGCCGCGATCGAACGCCGCGACGATCTCCGCGAGCCATGGCTTACGCCGGACGGTGCGGGTGAAGCGCTTCGCGACGCGATCGAGCGCGTCGCCGTACGCATCGAGCGGCGGGCGCATCGCCGCCGAGCAGGTCCTCTCCGATGTCGAACCAGCCCACGCGACGAGGCTAGTTAGCCCGGGAACGACTGCATCGCGAGATCGACGACGCGACGGAGCTGCTCTCGCGACGCGCCGTCCATCGACTGCACCGCGAGCCCCTGGCACACCGACCACACGTAGCGTGCGAGGTCGGCCGCCGAGGCCTCCTTCGGGAGCTCTCCCTCGCGCTTCGCGCGCTCGAAGCGCTTCGTGAGCAGCGCCAACGTCGCTTGCCGCTTCGCGGAGAGCGCGTCGCGGATGCTCACGTTCGCGTCGTTGCAGACGAGCGCGCCCTGCACGAGCAAGCACCCGCGAGGGCGGCCCGCGATGCCCACGGCGTCCGAGTAGAAGCGCATCACGCGGAACGCCGCGTCGCGTGCGGTCTCGGCCTCGAGGGCGGCGAGCACCGGCGCGCCGGCGCCTGCGACGTAGCGCTCGAGCGCGCGCTGGAAGAGCCCCTCTTTGCTGCCGAACGTCGCGTAGAGGCTCGGGCGGTTGATGCCCATCGCGGTCGTGAGCTGGTCGAGCGTCGTGCCCTCGAAGCCCCTCGTCCAGAAGAGCTCGAGGGCGCGATCGGTGGCTTCGTCGACGTCGAACGCTCGGGGTCGCGGCATGACGGCTGAAATGTACCACGCGGTACAGATAGCGCTTGCGCGCGTCTCGATGCTCGGTATTGTACCGGCGAGTACAAAACGAGGAGAGAGCCATGCAGGACACCAAGGGAACGGCGCTGATCACGGGTGCATCGACGGGAATCGGGGCGATCTACGCGGATCGCCTGGCGCGGCGCGGCTACGACCTGGTCCTCGTCGCGCGCCGTCGTGAGCTCCTCGACGAGCTCGCCGCGAAGATCGTCGCCGAGACCGGCCGGGCCGTGCGGACCATCGCCGCCGACCTCACCGACGAGCGCGACCTCGCGCGGGTCGAGGCCGAGGTGCGCGAGAGCACGACGCTCACGATGCTCGTCAACAACGCCGGCGTCGCCGCGGTGTCGCCGATCGTCGACGCGGATTCGCGCGCGATGGCGGAGATCGTCTCGCTCAACATCGGCGCGCTGGTGCGCCTCACCCACGCCGCCGCGCCCGGGCTCGTCGCGCGCCGCGGCGCGATCGTGAACATCTCGTCGATCACCGCGATCGCGCCCGAGGTGCTCAACGGCGTGTACGGCGGGAGCAAGGCGTTCGTCCTCGCGTTCAGCCAGTCGCTGCACCACGAGCTCGCGCCGCACGGCGTTCGCGTGCAGGTCGTGCTCCCCGGCGCGACCGCGACCGATCTGTGGGCGCGCGCGGGCCGGCCGGTCGAGCTCCTGCCGAAGCAGATCGTGATGTCCGCCGAGGACATGGTCGACACCGCGCTCGCGGCGTTCGATCAGGGCGAGCTCGTCACGATCCCCGCGCTTCCCGACGTCGCGCAGTGGGACACCTACGAGCGCGCGCGCGTCGCGATGCGACCGAACCTGTCGCTCGCGACGCCCGCCGCACGCTACACGCGCTAACGCGACATGTGCTGATAGCGCTCCTGGTAGACGCGTCCCGCCTGCTGGACCGCGCGCACCGAGGTGCGCTCCTCCTCGCTCTCTTCGAACACGACGCGGTGCTCGACCGTGGGATCGGCGGGCGCCGCGGGCAGCGCGCGCTCGGTCACCGCGAGGGCGCGGCTCGTGGTGCCGGGGAAGAGCTCGTACGCCGCGATCGCGGCCCGCGCGGGCATGCCCACGATCACACGCCCGCGCTTCGCCGCGATCGCGTCGACCATCTGCGACGCCGCGCGATCCGCGTCCATCGAGATCGCGGGCGCGATCGACGCGCTGCCGAACCACGCCTGCTCCTTCACCACGTCGCCGTGGTAGTGCGCGCGCACGTACGAGCCGGTCCTCATGAGGCCGGGCACGATCGTCGTCACCGCGATCCCGTCCTTCGCGACCTCGGCGTGCAGCCCCTCGCTGAAGCCGACCTCCGCGAACTTCGCGGCGCTGTAGGCGAGCAGGTGCGGGATCGGGATGCGGCCGCCGATCGACGTCACGTGCGCGATCCGTCCGCCGCCGTGCCCGCGCATGATCGGCAGTACCGCGAGCGTCGGGTTCACCGACGACCAGAAGATCGACTCCATCGCCTCCTGGAAGTCGCGGGTCGTCATCGACTCGATCGGGCCCACGCCGATCGTCGCGGCGCACGTGATCAAGACGTCGACGCGCCCGAGGTTCGCGAGCACCAGATCGAGGAAACGCGCCACCTCGGCCTCATCCGTCGCGTCGCACGATGCCGCGACCACCGTGCCTCCGCGCTCGATCAGATCGAGGCGCGCGCGCTCGGCGGTCTCTTCGTCGCGACCACAGATCGCCACCGGGCATCCGAGCGCGACGAAGCGACGCGCCATCGCGAGCCCGAGCCCGCGCGTGCCTCCGACGATCACGACGACGCGACCGTGCAGCGACGCGCGCGCCGCATGTCGTCGCGCAGCGCGCGTGGCGAGCACGAGGCCGCCGATGCCGGCCGCAGCCGCGAGGGTGAGCGCGACCCGGCGTCGAGAAGAAGAGCGCGTCCGCATGCGGCGCTCACGCTGCAGCGGAGATGCCATGCGGTGGTGAGGCGTGCTGGCACGCACGGACGCGACGGCCCCGGGGCTTTCCTCCGCCACATGCGTGCCCTAACGTTGATCGGATGGACTGGCAGACCGCGCTGGTGCTGCTGATCGAGCTCGCCGCGATCGGGTTCCTCGTGCAGCGGCTGGTGCTCGGTCGTCGCGCCGCACCGCCGAGCACGAAGCCCGACGTCGCAGCGGGATCGCTCGTGCGAAAGCCTCGTCGCTGAGCGTCGCGGAGGTCTCGAGAGATGGTCGATGGCACGCCCGCGATCCGCGTGGCGGAGGCGAACGCGCGCCCCGAGCGCCGCGACGGCGCGTTCGTCCTCTACTGGATGCTCGCGAACCGGCGCACGCGATCCTCGTTCCCGCTCGAGCGCGCGATCGCGTGGGCGAAGGAGCTCGATCGCCCGCTCGTGATCCTCGAGCCGCTGCGCTGCGACTACCCGTTCGCGTCCGAGCGCTTCCATCGCTTCGTCGTCGAGGGCATGGCCGACAACGCGCGCGCCTTCGCGAAGAAGGCCGTGCTCTACCACCCGTGGGTCGAGCGAAGGCGCGGGGAAGGACGCGGGCTGATCGAGGCGCTCGCCGCGCATGCGTCGCTGATCGTCGCCGACGACTCGCCGATCCCGTGGCTGCGCGGGATGGTGCGCGCCGCCGCGGAGCGCGTGCCGATCCGCGTGGAGCGCGTCGATCACCACGGGCTGATGCCGCTGCGCGCGACACCGCGCGCGTTCCCGGTCGCGCACGCGTTCCGCCGGTTCCTGCAGAAGGAGCTTCCGCTGCACCTCGCCGCGTGGCCGCAGGACGATCCGCTCGCGCGCGTCGCGCTCCCTCGGCTGCGCGCCCTGCCGCGCGAGATCACCGAGCGATGGCCGGCGGTCGGCCTGGGCGATCCCGCGGCGCTGATCGCGCACCTACCGATCGATCACACGATCGGCGCGATCGACGATCGCGGCGGCAGCACCGCCGCGCACGCGCGCCTCGCCGCGTTCCTCGAGGACGGGATCGATCGTTATCCCGATCGCAGCCACCCCGACGACGACGCATCGAGCCGACTCTCGTCGTGGCTGCACTTCGGGCACGTCTCGTCGCACGAGGTGCTCGGCGCGCTCGGCGCGCGCGAGCGCTGGACGCCCGCGAAGATCGCGAAGAAGCCCACGGGCACGCGCGAGGGCTGGTGGAACGTGAGCGACGCGGGCGACGCGTTCCTCGACGAGCTCGTCACGTGGCGCGAGCTCGGTGCCGTTCGCTGTCATCACACCGACGACTTCATGCGCTGGGAGGGACTGCCCGCGTGGGCGCGCGAGACGCTCGAGAAGCACGCGCACGACCCGCGCCCCGCGCTCTACGACCGCGCGCGCCTCGTGCGCGCCGAGACCGACGACCCGGTGTGGAACGCCGCGCAGCGCCAGCTCCTCGCCGAGGGCCGCATCCAGAACTACCTGCGCATGCTCTGGGGCAAGCGCGTGCTCGCGTGGACGGCGCACCCGCGCGAGGCGTTCGACCTGCTGATCGAGCTGAACGATCGCTACTCGATCGACGGGCGCGACCCCGCCTCCTGGCTCAACGTCGGATGGGTGTTCGGCGCGTATGATCGGCCGTGGGCGCCCCAGAGGCCCATCTACGGCAGCGTGCGCTACATGACGAGCGAGAGCGCGAAGCGGAAGCTGCGGATGAAGCAATGGCTGGCGAAGTGGAGCTGACCGAGCCCGAGGGGACCCTGCAGCTGCGCGGTTTCTCGCTCGAGGACCACGACGCGTTCCATGCGATCTGGGGCGATCCGGAGGTGATCTGGTGGGGTCACGATCGCGATCGTGAAGCGAGCCGCGCACGCCTCGAGCGCGTGATCGCATCGCGCGCACGGCGCGGTCAGGGCATCGGCTTCTGGGCGATCGTCGACCAGTCGATCGCGGAGCCGAGCGCGCGCGTCGTGGGCGACGTCGTGCTCCAACCAGCGCCCTTCGCGCGCGGCGATCTCGAGATCGGTTGGCACCTCCGGCGCGGGTGCTGGGGGTATGGCTACGCGGTGCGCTCGGCGCGGCTCATCGTGCGTCACGCGTTCGATCGCCTGCGTCTCGCGCGCGTCGTCGCGGCGATCGTGCCGAGCAACGAGCGCTCGATCGCGGTCGCGCAGCGGCTCGGGATGCGCATCGAGGGACGCGTGATGCACGGCGGCATGCAGCACGATCTCTGGGTGCTGCACCGCGACGATTGAGCCCTTGCCGGAGTGCTCGTCCCGGCGGGCGAGCCGATCTCGCGACTCTCTTCGAGCTTCCCGAGGGCCGCTTCGCGCGGCCGCGCTCAACGCGAGCGCAGGTACGCGAGGAGCAGCGTGCGATCGTCGTCCTCGAGCGCCATTCCGAAGCGATGCCCCGGCTCGGTGCGCGCGGGATCGAGCAGCGACTCGAGGGTCGGCACCGCGCCGTGGTGCAGATACGGCGCCGCATCGGCGACGCGCACCAGCGGGGCAGGGCGGTAGCCACCGGTGCCTCGCGCACGTCCCGTCGCGAGCTCGGCATCGGTCCCGATCTCGTCGATCGGCACGAGGTCTCCGCTGCCCACCGCATTCGAGTGGCAGCGACCGCACTCGCGCGCGAACACCAGCGCGCCACGCTCGCGATCGCGTGTCGCACCGACGTACGCCGGCGCCGCCGGCGCTTCGAGCGACTCGAGGTACGTCACCAGCGCCCACATCAGCTCGCGCGGCGGGCGCGTCTGGTGGTGGTTCGCCTGCACGTACTGCGTCTCCTGACGGATCGCGAGCGCGATCGGCGTCTCGTGGCGCAGCGTGCCCGCCTGCGTGAGCAAGCGCTGGTGCCGCAGCCCCCAGAGATCGGGGATCGCGATCGGCAGGTCCGCGACGTCCTCGAGCACGTCGGCGCGCCCCGGTCCCCAGCTCTCCCAGCGCTCGCGCGCGCGGGGATCGATCGCCGCGCCGCGCGCTTCGTAGAAGTCGATGCGCGCGCGACCGTAGTCGAGCGATCGCCGCGCTCGCCCGGCGATCAGCGCGCCGCTCGCGTCGCGCGCGCTGTGGCAGAGCGCGCACGTGATGCCCACGCCCGTTCGTCCCTCGACGTCGCGCGTGAGCACCAGCCCGGGCACGCTGCCGTCGGGCGCGCGCTCGATCCCGATGCTCGCGCCGTACTCCGCATCGCGGATCGCACGATCCCAGAACGGCTCCGTGCGCAGCGGTAGCTCGAAGAACACGCGCTCGCCGAGCGCGACCCACGCCTCGTGCGTGGTCGGTCGTGCGCCATCCCAGAGTGGCGCGACGTGCGCGTCGACGATCGGCGTCTCGCCGCGCGACATCGCCTGCGCGACCTCGACGTCGATGCGGCGCACGCGCGGGCTCCACACCGGGAGCACGTCCCACCCGCTGCGCTCGCGCCCGTACGCCGCGAGGCGCGTCGCGGAGTAGAGGTTCTCGCGGTTCGTGAGCGAGGCCTCGAGCGCCTCGCGCCGCACGCGCGGATCGTCGAGATACTGCGGCGCGTGCGCGTCGATCCACCCATCGCTCCACGGCTCGAGCGAGGGATCGATCGCGGGCGCGATCGCGATCGGCTCCGCCGGCGCGTCACACGCGGCGAGCACCATCGCGATCGCGAGCCACGCGCGCATCAGGTGACGATCTCGGGCTCCCGGCTCACCGGTGCGAGCTCGAGCGTCCGCTCGACGCCATCGATGCGCACGCGCATCTCGAGCCGCAGCTGCACGCCGTAGGTGCGCCACGCCTCGCCCTGACCGATCGCGCTCCAGTCGGGCGCGCTCGTGTCGTAGCGGACGTCGAGTCGCGCGCCGGGCTCGATGCGCTCGTCCCACGCGCCGAACGTCTCTCCGACGAACACCCGCGCGCGCTGCGGCTCGAGCTCGTCGACGAGCTCACCGTCCATCGTCAGCAGGCGGATCGCGACGACCTCGAAGGGCACCGACGAGTCCCCCTCGCTCGCGCTGATCGCGAGCTGCACCGCGGTCTGGGTGCACCAACCGCAGGGCCCGTCCTCGGCGCAGTCCCCCGCGATCAGGCCGGGCTCGAGCGGCGCGCCCGCCTCGTCGGGACAGTCGTCGGCGAGCGTCACCGACGCGATCGACGCCTGCACGTCGAGCGACTCGGTGGAGTGGCTCGCGGCACATCCCTGGAGCGTGGGCGCGGCGAGCGCGAGAGCGACGAAGAGCGAGCGAACGAAGCGCGAAGTCATGCGGGTCCCCTCCGGAGCACGGTCTCGCAGTGCAGCGCTCGTGCCGCGCGAATTGCCCGGATTCTATGCGAAGTACGTGTGCCGCGGCGTGCCGAGCGCGCGTGATAGTCTCGCCGCCCATGATGACGACGAAGCACCTCGTGCTGCTCGCGCTCGGTGCGGGCGCGCTCTCCGCCGGATGCGGCGCCGCCGCCGATCACACCGCCACGCTCGCGCGCCTGCGCGACGCGATCGACGCCCCGATCGCCACACCGACGCAGCTCGAGGATCACAACCAGCTCGTCGAGAACGTGGTGCGCAGCGGTGCGCTCGACGGGCTGCGCCAGCACGAGGTGCAGGAGCGCATCGGACGCGGCGAGGACTGCGGCGTGCGCGCGCTCTGCTCCGAGCACGGCTTCCGCCCGACCGACTGGGTCTACGACGTGGGCCGCGATCCCAACGATCCGCAGCTCCCCGCGGGCCCGACGCTCGTCGTCGGCTTCGACCCGACCGGCCACGTCGACGGCACGTACTACGTCACGCGTCGCTGATCAGTCCTTCAGCAGGTAGCGCGTCACGACGTCGGTGATCGTGCGCACCATCTCGTCGTCGTCGGTCTCGCGCCGCTGCGTCGTCACGGCGTGCGTGAGCGCGTCGACCATGTGCACCGAGACGAACGCCGCGAGGCGCGTGTCCTCGACGCGCAGCAGCGCGTGGTGCGCGTCGAGGTACGCCTTCGTGATCTCGATGACGCGATCGAGCTCCTGCTCGTAGCGCGCGAGGCGTCCGGTGCGCGGGATCTGCTCGCGCAGCACCTTCGCGAGCTTCGGGCGCTCGCGCTTGCTCGCGATCATCGCGCTCACGAGCGCGCCCGCGACGGTGCGCGGCGCGTGGTCGCTCATCGCGGCGAAGGTGTCGACGACCATCTGGAAGAGGAACGCGGAGTGGCGATCGACGAGCTCGCCCACCAGCGACTCTTTGTTGGGGAAGTACTGGTAGAGCGATCCGATGCTCACGCCCGCGCGCTCCGCGACGCGGTTCGTCGAGAGCGCGTCGTACCCGTCGCGCACGAGAATGTGAGCGGTCGCATCGAGGATCGCGTCGACCGTGTCCTGCGCGCGGCGCTGGAGAGGCCGCTTTCTCGGCGTGGTGTCGGGACGTCGTGCCATGCGGGAATGCGAGTGGAAGAACGTGAGCTGTGGCTCACATTCTATCTCGACCCGGGGTAGGAGGAAGCACGATGGCGTGGAAGCCGCTCAACTCGCTCTTGCTCGTGCGTGCGGTGCTGCGACTGGTGCGCGATCCGCGACGGCTCGACGAGGTGTTCCGCATCGCCGACGCGATGGAGTCGGCCGAGCTCGCGGCGCGCGTCGAGGAAGAGTTCCGGCGCCACCCCGAGCACCTCGATGCATTGCGCGATCGGCCGCGCATCGGGCGCATCGACGTCGCGAAGCTCGCGGCGATGCCCGAGGGCTCGCTCGGCCGTGCGTTCGCGGACTTCCTGACCGAGAACCAGCTCGACCCCGAGGACATCGAGGTCAACGCGGTGCGCTCCGACTTCGACTTCGTGCGCGCCCACCTGCGCGAGACCCACGACGTCTGGCACGTCGCGACCGGCTTCACGACCGACGTCGCGGGCGAGCTCGGCCTGCAGGCGTTCTATCTCGCGCAGTTCCGCGCGCCGCTCGCCGCGATGCTGCTCACGGTCGGCATGCTGAACACGCTCCTCTACGCGATGGAGGATCGCGACGCGCGCATGCGCGCGATCTCCCGCGGATGGCTGCTCGGCAAGCGCGCGGGCTCGCTCTTCGGGTACCGCTGGGCGGAGCGCTGGGAGCGCCCGCTCGTCGAGGTGCGTCGCGAGCTCGGGCTCGACGTCGCCGTGGTCGACGAGGCGATCGAGTCGCTCGTCGGCCCCGAGGAGCGACTCGCGACCGAGCTCCGCGCCGCGGCGTGATCAGCGCCAGCTGGAGTGCTCGCTCGCGCACGGCCCGCACGGGAGCGAGCACGTGGACGGGAGGGCGCTCAGCGCCAGCGCGCGATCCGCTCGAGCACCCACTGCACGACGTCACGCGTGATCGAGACGGCCCGCGCGAGCGCGATCCGGGCGCGGGCTCGCGCGACGATCGGCGCGAGCGCGACCGGCGAGTCGACGAGCGTCGGATCGCCCGCGACCATCGCGAGCTCGGTCGACGCTTCCTCGAGACGGATGCGCCGCCGCACGCCGCTCGCGCCCATCTCCGCCACGGCGGAAGGGCGCGCCTTGCGCGTCGCGTCGTCCTCTCGACGCCGCACCTGCGCGCCGGTCCGCTCGCGCCGCATCGGCGCGACGTCGCGCGTCACCGCGTCCTCGTGCTGCTCGAGCGCCGCGATGATCACGCCGCGCGCGCCTTCGATGCGCTCGCCCATCACGCGCTTCACGTGGCGCGCGACCTCCTCGCGGGTCGCGAGCCCACCGAGCGCCGGGGCCGCGCGCTCGATCGATCGCGCGAGCTCGCTCGCGGTCTCGAAGCGCGCCGCGGGATCACGCGCGAGCGCACGGGCCAGCGTGGCCTGCAGCGCGATCACGGTCGGCGCGATCGTGCCGATCGGCGGCGCCTCGCGCTCGGGCTCGCGCAGCAGCGCCGCGAGCCCGCCCTCGAAGAGCCGACGCCCCGCGAGCATCTCCCAGAGCACCACGCCCATCGCGTAGACGTCGGTGCGTCGATCGATCCGCTGGCTCCGGATCTGCTCGGGCGCGAGGTAACCGACCTTGCCCTTCACGCGTCCCGGCGGCGTGCGCGGCGCGCGATCCGCAGTGCGCGCCACGCCGAAGTCCGTGAGGAGCGCGTGCCCGTCGGTGCGCACCAGGACGTTCGCGGGCGAGACGTCGCAGTGCACGATCCCGACGAGGCGCCCCTGCTCGTCGCGCGCCTCGTGGGCCGCGTCGAGCCCGAGCAGCGCGTCGTGCACCACCCGCATCGCGATGCGCGGCGGCACCGTCTCGGCCTCGAAGAGCTCGCGCAGCGACGCGCCGTCGACGAACTCCATCACCAGCGCGCGGTTGCCCGTCGCATCGGTCGCGACGTCGAGCACGCGCACCACGTGGGGATGATCGATGGCGCGAGCGATGTGCGCCTCGTCGAGGATCGCCTCCGCGTCCTCGCTGGGCCGATGCGGCACCTTCATCGCGACGCAGCGCGCGAGGCCGCGTGGTCCGGGGGCGCGTGCCGCCCAGACCGCGCCCATGCCCCCGTTGGCGATGCGCGTGACCAGCTCGTAGTCGCCGAACCTGACGCCGCTCGCGCGCGCGTCCGCCTGGCCTCGGTTCGATCCGGAGCGCGACATCCGCTGCCCTCCGGAGGCCAAGTGGGAGGCCCGCGGGGATTCGGGTCACGCGAGATTTCGTCGCGGCGCGGGGCTGCTCGTCCGGCGCAGCATTCGCTCGAGGAGCGGGCGGGCGCGACGCAGCCGGTGCAGCGCGACGGCCCCGGGCACGGTCTCCGGCGCGAGGAGCGCGAGGACGTACCCGTGACCGAGCGGTGCTGCGTGGGCGGTCGCGGGCCCGAGCACGCGCGAGACGTGATCGCGCTCCTGCGTCAGCTCCGCGTGGATGCCCGCACAGACCACCGCGCCCCAGCGCGCGACGTCCGCCGCGTCGACCCAGTCCGCGTGGGCGACGTGCTCGACGACGTCGCCGTTGCACGTCGCGATGCACGCGATGCCCCCGACGCCCGCCGCAGCGTAGTCGAGGATCCGGCGGACCTGTGCGAGGGCCTTCGCGCTCTCGAACTGCCGGGGCACGAGGCGAGCGTAGCGCGGGTCGCACGGCGCGCGGAAGAGTGGCTCGCATCGTGCGAAGCGCCTCGGCCGTCCTCTCTCGCTCACCGAGGTGCTCATGAACGCCGCTCGTTCGGCGCGCTCGCTCCGCGCGTCGGAGACTCGCGACCCCGTTCTCTCGCTCGTCCTGGGGCTCGTCGTCCCCGCGACGATGCTCGCCGGCTGTGACTGCAGCGGGCGCATCGACGGCGCGGGCACATCGTGCGTGACCAGCGCCGAGTGTCCGACCGGGAGCGCATGCGTCGATGGTCTCTGCCAGGGCACCGGGGTGCCCGACGGAGGTCAGGTCGGCTCGTGCACCTCGGACCCGCCGATGCCGGTCGCCGAGTCGTGCAACGGCCGCGACGACGACTGCGACGGAGAGATCGACGACGGCGTGCTCTCGACCTGCGGCGACTGCGATCCCTCGTGCGAGGGCGAGCACCTCGGCCCGGGCACGGGCACGCCCTTCGATCCCGAGGGCCACACCGACGGCAGCGAGAGCGAAGGCGTCGGGCTCGACGACGACGGCGCGATCGTCCTCGACTCCCGCCGCATCGAGACCGCGTTCATCTGGATCGCGAACACCGGCGACGGAACGGTCTCGAAGGTCGACACGCGCACCCGCGTCGAGGTCGCGCGCTATCGCACCGGTCCCGCGGGCGGCGCCGACGACCCCTCGCGCACCTCGGTGAACTCGCTCGGCGACGTCTACGTCGCGAACCGTGCGGGCCGCAGCGTCACGAAGATCTCGGTCCTCGGCGCGGACTGTCCCGACACCGACGGCGACGGGGTGGTGCGCACCTCGACCGGCCCCACCGACGTTCTGCCGTGGGGCCAGGACGACTGCGTGCTGTGGAACGTCTCGCTGCCCGACGGCGGCATCCTCCGCGCGCTCGCGGCGCAGGACACGCTGGGCCCCGACGGCGAGATCATCACGGCGGTGTGGGTCGGCGGGTGGGAAGGGCTCGCGTGGAAGCTCGACGGCGAGAACGGCGCGATCCTCGTGCGCACCGCGTCGCCCACGAACAACTACGGCTTCGCGCTCGACGGCGCGGGCAACCTCTGGATCGCCGGGCGCAGCGCGCGCGTGCTCGGCCGCATCGACACCCGCCGCTGCGTCAACACCGCGAGCTGCGACGTCGCGCCGTGCGCCGACGACGGCGACTCGTGCATCAAGCAGCAGGTCTCGATCCCCGCGGGCCACAACCCCTACGGCATCACCGTGGACGCCGATCAGCGGGTGTGGGTCGCGATGCACGGCACCAGCACGATCGGCCGCTACGATCCCGACGCGGCGGGCGCGCGCTGGACCTTCGTGAACGTCGGCATCGACTGCCACGGCATCGCCGCCGACGGCGCGGGCTGGGTGTGGGCGGCGGGCTACGGCGCGGGCGTGGTGCGCCTCGACGCCGACGATCCGACGATGTTCGTGGTCGTGCCGGGCACGGGCGGCCGCGCGAGCAAGGGCATGGCGATCGACTTCGACGGCAACGTCTGGTCGATCAACCAGGGCACCGACGACGCGACGGTGATCGAGCCGGGCGCGACGCTCGCCGACGCGACGGTCACGACCGACGTCGTGCCCGCGGGCATCGAGCGCTACACGTACTCCGACATGACGGGGCAGCAGCTGCGCCTCGCGACCGATCCGCGCGGCTGGTACCGCCGTCCCTTCGAGGGGTGCCCCGAGGGCACCGACGTCGAGACCGAGTGGCGCGACCTGCGCTTCGAGGGATCGACCCCGCCCGGCACGCTGATGCGCTTCCGCGTGCGCACCGCGGCGACGCGCGCGGAGCTCGCGAGCGCGATGTGGATCCTCGTCGGCGAGGCACCGCCCGCGACGTCTCCGCTGTCCATCGGCGATGCGCTCACGGCCGCGTCGATCGAGCCGCTGCGATGGATCGAGGTCGAGGTCCAGCTCGAGGCGATGCGCTCGAGCGCGACCGAGATCATCTCGCCCCGCCTCACGTCGCTGACGGTCACGCGCCAGTGCGGATCGCTGGTGTTCTAGAAGGAAGGCAGGACGACGTGTCCCTTCCGGTTCCTGCGCCTCGGAGGCGCCCTCGTTCAGTCGAGGAGCTCGTCGACGGGGCGGAGGAGGGGCGGGGGCTCGGGATCGCCGATGCGCTGCCTCAGGTTGACCTCGATCATCCGCGAGATGGCGCGCAGCGGGAGGTCGTTGGGGTCGGTGCCGAAGGGCATCTCGATCTCGTCGCCGACGACGTCGAGACCGAAGAACGCGTACGCCACGAGGCCGACCGCGAAGGGCGTGTAGATCCCGATCTCGTCCACCAGTCCGAACGGCAGCGCGTAGCAGTACACCGCGGTGATCCGGTGGATCAGCGTGGTGTACGAGAACGGGATCGGCGTCGCCTTGATGCGCTCGCAGCCGCCCTGGATGTCGGTGAGCGCGGTCATCGACTGCTCGAGCACCGGCAGGTGCATCGTGTGGATCCACCCGCGCTGCCACGCCGCGCGGATGCGCTCCGCGGTGCCCTGCGTGATCGCGAAGGGGCGATTGCTCTCCTTGCGCAGCAGCTCGATCTCGTCGGCCGGGAGGAACGGCGCCAGCTGCGCGAGGTCGTCCTCGTCGCGCAGCGCGAGCCGCAGCGCATGCGCGAACGCAGCGATGCGCAGCACGATCTCGCGCTGGAACGCGCGCAGCTCGTTCTCGTCGACGCGCGGGCCCTCGGGCTGCGTGCCCACGATGGTCAGCACCTGCCGCGTGAACGTGCGCGTCGTGTTGACGAGCGAGCCCCAGAGCTTGCGGCCCTCCCACCAGCGGTCGTAGCTCGCGTTGTTCCGGAAGCCGAGGAAGATGCCGAGCGCGACGCCGATCAGCGTGAACGGCAGTGGCTTCAGGTTCGGATGCCAGTCGTGCAGCTCCTCGAGGATCGTCACGAAGATCGAGACGACGAGCACGCCGGCGATGCGGTACTTGGTCCGTGGGAGCTCGCTTCCCTTGTACGCGAAGACGAGACGCCACCACGAGACCTTCGACGGGACCAGCATCCGTGCGCTTCCTCCGCGGGCCCGTGTGTAACACGAACCCGCGGAGCGCACGCTCTACAAGCCCATCTGTTTCGCGACGATGATCTTCATGATCTCGTTGGTGCCCGCGAAGATTCGCTGCACGCGCGCGTCCATGAAGGCGCGCGTCACCGGGTACTCGAGCATGTAGCCGTAGCCGCCGAAGAACTGCAGGCACGTGTCGATCACGCGCTGGCTCATCTCGGTCTGCCAGAGCTTCGCCATCGAGCACTCTTTGACGAGGTACTTCCCGCGCACGTGCTCGCCGACGACCTTGTCGAGGAACGCGCGGCCCACCTCGCACTCGGTCGCGCACTCGACGAGCTTGAACTGCGTGTTCTGGAACTTGCTGATCGGCTTGCCGAACGCCGTGCGCTCCTGCGTGTAGCGCACCGTGTCCGCGAGCACTTGCTCGGCGCACGCCTGCGCGCCGATCGCGACCACGAGGCGCTCCTGCTGCAGCTTCTGCATCAGCATGAGGAAGCCCGCGCCCTCGTCGCCGAGACGGTTCTCGACCGGGATGCGGCAGTCCTCGAAGTGCAGCTCGCTCGTGTCCTGCGAGGCCATGCCCATCTTCGCGAGCTTCTTGCCCTTCACGAAGCCGGGCCGTCCCGCCTCGACGACGAAGAGCGACATCGAGCGGTGCGGATCACCGGGCGCGTTCTCGGTCTTCGCGACGACGATGCACAGGTCGCAGAGGATCCCGTTCGAGATGAACGTCTTGCTGCCGTTCAGCACGTACTCGTCGCCGACGCGCTTCGCGGTGGTCGCGACGGCTGCGAGGTCGGAGCCGGTGCCGGGCTCGGTCATCGCGATCGCGGTGACGAGCTCGCCGGACGCGCAGCCGGGCAGCCACTTCTTCTTCTGCGCGTCGTTCCCGAACGAGTGGAGGTAGGGGACGATCACGTCGCTGTGGAGCGGGATGGCGAAGCCCGACTCGTAGACCTTCGCCATCTCCTCCATGATCACGACCGAGTGCAGGAAGTCGCCGCCGGCACCGCCGTACTGCTCTTCCATCCACGGGCAGAGGAAGCCCTCGGCACCGGCCTTCCGCCACGCGTCGCGATCGACGATCCCGCTCGCGCGCCAGCGCTCCTGGTGCGGGATGACTTCCTTCTCGAGGAACTTGCGGAACGACTTTCGGAAGAGCTCGTGCTCCTCGGAGAACAGGGTGCGATCCACGACGCGCCTCCTCGGCTGAATGGCGATTCAGTCGAGGAGGATACCAGACGCTCCCTAGGGCGGCGGCGGCAGCATCACGAGCGTCGGGACGTTGCGATTCGTCGTCGTACCGTCGCCGATCTGGCCGTTGCGATTGTCGCCCCAGCACACGATCGTGCCGGCGGCGCGCAGCGCGCAGACGTGGTGGTTGGTCGTCGCGAGCGCGGTCGCGTCCGAGAGCCCGCTCACCGTCGTCGGCGTGCTCGAGTCGGTGTTCGTCGCGTTGCCGAGCTCTCCGTCCTCGTTGTCACCCCAACACCGGACCGACGACGCGAGGCGCGCGCAGGTGTGATCCGCGCCCGGCGCGATCTCGAGCGCCCCGCTCAGGTTGCGCACCGGCACCGGGACGAGGCTCATCGCGCCGGTGACGCCGAGCTGCGCGTCGCCGTTGTCACCCCAGCACTCGACGGTCCCGTCCGAGAGGCGCGCGCAGCTGTGCCGCAAGCCGGCCCCGATCTCGACGGCGCCCGAGAGCCCGAGCACCGACACCGGCGTCCAGCTCGTCGCCATCGAGCCGTCGCCGAGCTGACCACGGTCGTTCCTGCCCCAGCACACGACCGTTCCGCCGCTGCGGCGCGCGCAGGTGTGATACCCGCCGGCGGCGATCTCGAGCGCGCCGCTCACCATCGCGAGCACCGGTGCGCGTCGCTCGGTGGTCGTGCCATCGCCGAGCTGCCCCTCCGTGTTGTCGCCCCAGCAGTAGACCGCGCCCGTCGTGGTGCGCGCGCAGGTGTGGTGCTGCCCCGCCGTGATCTCGATCGCGTTGGTGATCGTCATCACGTCCACGCGGGTCGCGGACTGCATCGCCGAGCTCGCGTTGCCGAGCTGACCATCGAGGTTGTTCCCCCAGCACGCGATCGATCCCGTGCGGCGTCGCGCGCAGGTGTGACCGTATCCCGAGGCCAGCTCGACGGCGTCGGTGAGGCCCGTGACCCGCGCCGGCGTGGTCTGCGGCGTCGTGGTGCTGCCGTTGCCGATCTGCCCGTGGACGTTGTAGCCCCAGCAATAGACCTCGCCGGGCGTTCGGATCGCGCAGCTGTGATGGTAGCCGGCGACGATCCCGACCCAGCGCCCGCTCGGCGTGCCGGCGCAGACGCCGCGCGAGCACACGTCGTCGACCGTCGTCGAGCTGCCGTCGTCGCACGAGGCGCCGTCGTCGAAGGCGTACGCGCACGCAGTGCCGGAGCAGGTGCCGGTCGCGACGTAGCACGCGGTCGGCGTGGGCGGGGAGTCGCAGGGGTCGGCCGGGCCCCAGCGGAAGCAGCCGGGAAGGGCCTCCTCGCAGCGCATCTCGCCCGACGCCGAGCACGAGCCCGCGCCGAGCGTGCACTCGCTGACGCAGCCGGGGCTGCACTCACCGTCGGTGCACGTCTCGCCGTCTTCGCAAGACTGCGCCGCGAGCCAGTCGAGGCACGAGTCCGCGTCGGCCTGGCCACACGCGCGCGTGCTGGTGGGGCTCCCGCACATCCGGTCGCTCACGGTGCACTCGTCGGTGCACGTCTCGGTGCACTCGCCGCCCGTGCACGTGGTGCCGTCCGCGCAGGGCTCCGCCGGGAGCCAGTCGAGGCACGAGTCGGAGTCCGCTTGGCCGCACCCTCGCGCGCTCGAGGGGCCCGCGCACGTGCGCTCGTCCGCCGAGCACTCGTCCGCGCACTCCGATCCGCAGACGCCGCTCGAGCAGAAGGGAGCTGCGTCGCCGCAGGGCTCGGGCTCGCTCCAGACGAGGCACGCATCGGCGTTGCGCTCGCAGACGACGACGGCATCGTCGGTGCACTGCCGCTCGTCCTCGGTGCACACGTCGCAGGCGAGCCGCGCGAGCGTGACGCTCGCCGTGACCTCCTCGCCGAGCCTCGCGACGACGGTGACGCGACCTTCCGCGAACGGCATCGACTGGCGCAGCCCGGTGACGACGACGTCGAGCGGGACGTCCGCGGCGTCGTCGCCCAGCCGGATCACGATCTCGTGGACCGCTCGGACGCGCGCGTCCATGTCGTCCGACGCGACGGTGAGCTCGTCGAGCGCCCACGCGTCGTCGTAGAGCACTTCGATCCGAACCAGGGTCTCGGCCGGAGCGCAGGCGCTGAGCAGGACCAGCCAGGCGAGGGTGCGTGCGTGTTGCATCGTCGGTCCTCCTCAGCGCCAGTCGACGAGCGCGCAGCCCGTGCTGCACTCGATCCCGCCGTCGTTCGTCGCGAGCACGGCCACGGTCGTCGCCGCCGCGATCGCGACCACGACGCCTCCGATCACCGTCCAGAACGGCCAGTCTTCCCACAGCTCGGGGCCCCTCGTGTCGGTGCCCGGTGGTGCGATCGGCTCGGTGCTCTCGACCACGGTGGCGGCCGCCTCCTCGGGCGTCGGGACCACCGGGGGCGATGCGATCTCGGTCGCCGGCTCCTCCTGCGGCGCGGGCTCGGGGCCGAGGATCGCCAGGCGCTCGCGCGCGATCTCCGCGTGGGTGCCGGTGGGATCCGCGTCGAGATAACGCGCGTAGTCGACGCGCGCGCGGCTCGTCCGTCCCGCCTCGCGCGCGCACTCGGCCATGTTGAAGAGGAAGAGAGGGCGCTGGCTCAGCGCGTAGCCCGCCTCGAACTCCGCGTACGCGTCGTCGAACCGGCGCTCTGCCACCAGCGCTTGGCCTGCATCGAAGCGCGCTCGCGCGCGTGCGGTGGCGTCGCCCTCCTGCGCGGCGGCGGTGCCTGCGGAGAGGAGGACGGCGAGGACGAAGCTCGCCGTCGACGAGGTTCGGAAAGCTCTCATGGTCGGTCACTCAGCGGATGGTGTGGAGGAGCACGGTGGCGTTCGGGACCCGCTGCGCCGGGTCCTTCTCGAGCAGCCACATCACGAGGTCGTTCGCCATCGGGTCCACGGCGCGCTCGGGCGCGCGGACGCGGGGCGGGACGACGGGGTCGTAGCGATGTCGATCGATCACGAGCGCGGGTGACACGTCGTCGAACGGAAGGACGCCCGCGAGCGCGCGATAGAGGACGACGCCCAGCGAGTAGAGGTCGGCGCGCCCGTCGATGGCCGCGCCTTCCGCGTGCTCGGGAGCCATGTAGGCGGCGGTCCCGAGCGAGAATCCGCTCTCCGTCAGGCGCACCTCGTCGAGGAGGAGCGCGTGGCCGAAGTCGAGCAGCATCGCGGCGGGCTCGCCGGCTTCCGGGAGCACGATGTTCGACGGTTTGACGTCGCGGTGCACGATCGACGCGCGGTGGATCGCGCCGAGCGCACGAGCGATGGCGGCCGCGATCGGACGGAGCTCGGCCCAGGTCATCGCGCCCGCGCCGAGGCGCTGCTCGAGGGTGTGCCCCTGGATCCACTCGCTCACGAGGTACGGCGCGCCGTCGTCGGTGTGACCGGCGTCCAGCAGGCGCGCGACGAACGGATGATCGATCGCGCGCTGTGCCTCGCGCTCGCGGCCCGCTCGCTCGACGGAGCGGGCCTTCTCCGCGAGGTGCGGCGCGTAGACCTTCACGGCGACGGCGTCGCCGGCGCGCTCGCCGCGATAGACGGACGCGGCCGCGCTCCGCGAGACGAGGCGCTCGATACGCACTCCCGGAACACGCGGGAGCTCCGGGGCTGGCTCGTGGTGAACCATGGCTCACTCCGCGAAGGGGTCGGCGATGATCGTCCGCTCGGTCGTGGTCGGCCGGCGCGTGCCCACGTCGGGCTCCGGCTGCTCGACGCGCGGCTGCGCGCGGCGAGGCCTCGGCGTCTCGACGTGCCGCGCGGGCGCGCGCTCGCTCTCCTCCGACCGGGCTGCCGGAACGTCCTCGCGCGCAGCCTCCTCTCGAGCCGGCGCGATCGCGGTCGGCGGCTCGGCCGCGGGCGGTTCGGGCGGCGGGAGCACGGCAGGCTCGGCCGGCGTGGCGACCTGCTCCGCGGGGCGCGCTGTGCCGGCGGCAGGAGCGTCGGCGGGCGCATCGCTTCCGCGCGACGCGATCGCGATGGCGAACGCGATCGCGACCGCCGCGCCGCACGCGAGGAGCACTCCGAGCCCCACCGCCCAGAGGCCAGTCGAGCGCCGCCGCACCACGCGCGCGGCCGGCGCCTCCCCGTGCGCGCTCGGGCTCGTCTCGACCCACGTGCGCAGCGACGCGCGGAGCTCCTCCATCGTCGCGAAGCGATCGGCGGCGTGCAGCGCCAACGCGCGAGAGAGCGTTCGATCGACGGCCGCCGGCAGCGCGGGGTTGCGAGCCCGCGCCGACGGAACCGCGCCGCTCGCCTTGTGCACGAAGAGCTGCGAGATGTTGGCCGCGTCGAACGGGGGAGCTCCGGTCAGCATCTCGAACGCCGTCGCGCCGAGCGCGTAGACATCGGTCGCGGGCCCGACGGCGCCGCCGTACATCTGCTCGGGAGCGCAGTACGCCGGCGTGCCGATGAACGTTCCGGCCTGCGTCGCCTTCGTGTTGGCGCTCGCGCCCGAGTGGGTGAGCGACTTCGCGATCCCGAAGTCGAGCACCTTGAGCGTCTGGGCCCCGCCGTCGCCCCGCGCGAGGAAGAGGTTGTCCGGCTTCACGTCGCGATGGATCACGCGCGCGGCGTGCGCACGGCCGAGCGCGTCGGCCGCTTGATCGAGGACGCGCACCACTTCGGTCAGGGGCATCGGGCCGCTGCGCTGCAGGCGCTCCGCGAGCGTCTCGCCCTCGAGCAGCTCCATCACCGCGTAGGCGCGCCCGTCGCGCAGCGTGCCGAAGTCGAAGTAGCGCGGGATGTGCGGGCTGCCGATCGCGCTCGACGCGCGCGCCTCGAGGACGAACCGGTCGATCACGTCGGACGACGCGGCGACCTCCGGCAGGAGCACTTTGATCGCGACCTCGGTGCCGATCTGCGGGTGCACCGCGCGATAGACCGATCCCATGCCGCCCGTGCCCAGCAGCGCCGTGATCCGATAGCTCCCCACGGTCGTCCCGATGAGGTCCGTGGGCTCGGCGTCGGCGGCGGTGTGGAGCGAGAGGCTCGAGAGCGCGGCCTCGATCTCGCTCGCGCTCGGACGCGCGTGCGGATCGTGATCCAGGCAGCGCAGGACGAGCGCGTCGAGCTCACGCGGGACCCTGCTCCGCGTCCCGAGCGGCGTCGCGCGATCGCGCAGCTTCGCGGCGATCATCGCGACCGGCGTCGGCGATGCGAACGGAAGGCTGCCCGAGAGCATCTCGTACGCGATGGTCCCGAGCGCGTACACGTCGATCGCGCCGTCCTGCGAGACCTCGCCGCGGAGCTGCTCGGGCGACATGTACGCGGGCGTGCCGATCATCTGCCCGGTCGACGTCAGGCGATCGTCGCCGACGATCGTGCGGCTCAGCCCGAAGTCGCAGAGCTTCACGACGTCGCGCCGTCCCGACGAGTGGGAGAGCATCAGGTTCCGCGGCGTCAGGTCGCGGTGGACGACGCCGTGGTCGTGCGCCGCCATCAACGCGCGCGCGACCTGCACGAGGATCGGCACCGCGCGCGACCAGGGGAGCGCTCCCTCGCTCTTCAGCGTGTCCGCGAGGCTCACGCCGGCGATGCGATCCATCGCGAGGAAGTGCAGGTCGAGCGCGCCGTCATGACCGAAGTCGGTCACCGCGACGATGTTCTCGTGATGGAGCTGGCTGGCGAGGCGCGCCTCGCGCAGGAAGCGCTGCGCGTGCTCCGGCCCTCCGAGCTCGGGCCGCAGGACCTTGAGCGCGACGCGCTTGCCGAGCACGAGGTGCCGTCCGCCGAAGACGAACGCCATCCCGCCTGCGCCCAGCCGCTCTTCGACGCGGTAGCGCTCCCCGAGCACGAACGCGCCTGCCACCTCGCCGTCGTTCGGGCAGAACGGTCGATCGTGGAACGGCGCCGCGCAGCGCGGACATTGCGCGTGCTTCACGACGACCTGCGACGTCGCGGGCGTCGAGCCGCTCCCGGTGCCGAGCTGCGTTGGTTTGGGCGACGACATGGGCTTGCGGCTCCACAGCAGGTCTCGTGCCTCGCGGCGCTACGGTCCTCGAAAGCTCGCCGGGTCGAGGCTCCAGCGCTTCAGCAACCGATAGAAGTGCGCGCGCGAGAGGCCGATCTCGCGGCTCGCGCGACGCACGTTGCCGCGGTGCTTGCGGAGCGCGCGCTCGAGATCCGCCTGCTCGGTGTCTCCATCGCGGCGCGGAGTGTCTTCTCGGGGCGTCTCGGGAGACATGTCTCGCGGTCCCACGAGACGCGGCGCGATCGAGCTCGGAGACAGTGGGCCTTCCTCGGCGAGCGCGGCGCTCCGCAGCACGTTGTCGAGCTCACGGACGTTCAGCGGCCACGCGTGGAGCGCGAGGAGCTCCATCGCCTCGACGTCGATCGAGCGAGGCTGGCCGGCGCGCGCGAGGAGGTGCGCCGCGAGCGCCGGCAGATCTTCCGGACGCTCGCGGAGCGCTGGCAACCGCAGCTCGACGCTGGCGAGGCGGGCCAGGAGATCGGCGCGGAACTCCCCGCTCCGGACGCGCGCCGCGAGGTCTCGGTTCGTCGCGCTCACGACGCGAACGTCGACGCGCTGCGCGCGCGCCGACCCGACCGGACGCACGAGCCCGTCCTCGAGCACGCGGAGCAGCTTCGCTTGGGTCGCGGGCGGCAGCTCGCCGACCTCGTCGAGGAAGAGCGTGCCGCCGTCGGCGGCGGCGAAGAGACCGCTCCGCGCCTGCGCGGCGCCGGTGAACGCCGCGCGCGCATGACCGAAGAGCTCGGTGTCGGCGAGCTGCTCGGGGAGCGCCGCACAGTTCACGGCCACGAACGCGCCGGCCCGCCCGCTGCCCTCGTGGAGGAGGCGCGCAGCGATGTCCTTGCCGGTCCCGGTCTCGCCGAGGATCAACACGCTGAGCGGCGTGGGCGCGACGAGGCCGATCTGCCTGCGCACGCGCGCGAGCGCACTGCCACCCACGAGCGGTCCGGCGTCGGCGGGCGCCCATGGCTCGGTGCGCACGCCGACCCGGAGCAGCGTCCGTCCCGCCCGCACGATGGCCCCGTCGCGGAGCGGCACGCGACCCGTCGCGCGGGCGCCGTCGACCCAGGTGCCGTTGCTGCTCCCGAGGTCCTCGATCGCCTCGCCACCGGCGTGGATCAACGCGTGCTCGCGTGAGATCGCGTCGTCGTCGATCACGATGTCCGCGCCGGTGTCGCGCCCGATTCGTTGATCGCCGCGCAGCGCGATCGAGCTGGGCGCGCTCGGCCCGTAGAACGTCGTCATCCACCGCGTCGATGCGCGAGCCGGGCGCGTCGTGCGGACCGGCAGGATCGCGGTCTCACCGGGCGTCGCTCGTGAGGCGCTCGTCATGCTTCGACGTGGCTCTGCAAGCGCGGCGGATGATATCGCAGGCGCCCGCGTCGTTTCCAGGGCGCGCGGGGAGGGGTCTTCTCGGACCCCTCCCTCCCGATCACAGCTCCATTCCGGCGCGGATGCGAAGCGTCGCGTGCGCGACGTGCAGATCCGCGAGCGCCTGGATGCGCAGCACCTCGGCCTGGAAGTAGTCGCGCTGCGCCTGGATCAGATCGAGCTGCGTCGCCGCGCCCGCGTCGAAGCGGACGCGCGCGTCCTCGGCCGCACGCTGTGCCGCAGCCGCGCCCGCGATCGCTGCCTCGGTGCGCGCGCGGGCCGTGCCCACGCGCTCGTACGCGTCGAAGATCGCGGTCTCGGTCTGCTGCACCGCGCGCTCGAGCTGCACCTCGGAGACCTCGGCCTGGGCGGCGCGCGTCGTGATCTGCGCAGGCCGCAGGAAGTCGAGCGTCCACACCGCCTGCACGCCGAGCGCGTACGACCAGTTCGCGCCCTGGAAGCCGCCCGCGTTCGAGCCGCTCTCGCGCGCGTAGCCGCTGACGATCGGCAGCAGCGAGGTCCACGCGGTGTCGGCCGCGATGTCCGCCGCGCGCGATGCCGCGCGCGCCGCGCGCACCGCGGGCAGATCGGGCGCGTTCGCCATGTAGCGATCGAAGGGCTCGAGCCCGGGCGGGATGTCCTCGAGCGACGGGCGCTCGTCGATCGGCGTGATGCCCGTGAGGTTCTGGAGGTTGCGCGCAGCGAGCACCACCGCGAGGCGCGACTCCGCGAGCACCTGCTGCGCGCGCGTCACCTCGGCCTCGGCGCGCGAGAGCTCGAGCTGCGCGGCGACACCGACCTCGACGCGCGCGGCCGCCGCGTCGCGGCTGCTCACGAGCGCCTCGAGGTTGCGCTCCGACGCTTCGACGACGGCGCGCGAGCCCACGAGCTGGTGCCACACCTGCACGATCGCGACGGCGACGTTCTGATCGGCGAGCTCGAGCCGCGCCGACGCCGAGTCCGCGAACGCTTCGGTCTGGAAGTAGACCGACCACCCGCCGACGTCGATCAGCGGCACCGTCGCGGTGAACTGCGCCGTGAGCGAGTCGAACGGCTGGATGACGACCTCGCCGCCGGTCAGCGGGTTGTCGAACGCCGCCTCGAACTCGTTCCGCTGGTAGCCACCCTGCGCGGTGAAGCTCGGCAGGAGCCGCGCGCGGGCCTCGTCGACCTGCGACTGCGCCTGGCGCAGCGCGGCGCGCGCCTCGCGGACGTCGAGCGAGCCCGTCTCACGGGCGGCGAGGAACTCGCGCAGCGGCTGCTGTGCGTGGGCCCCGCTTGGCGAGGCGAGCGTCGTCATCAGCGCGACGAGCGAGAGGACGGGAACAACACGATCCATGTCGAGGGCCTCCGTGGGGTCCGGTTCGCTTGACGTCGAGAGCACCCGGATCCAATGACTGACCGACCAGTCAATCAACGCGTCGAGTTTCTGATGCCGCGCTCGCCGAAAGACAACCAGGAGATTCGAGATGCACGCCGCGAGGAGATCCTCGCCGCGGCGGCCCGGGTCTTCGCGGCGAAGGGCCTGTCGCAGTCGAAGATCTCCGACATCGCGGCGGCCGCGAACCTCTCGCACGGCCTCGTCTATCACTACTTCGACAGCAAGGACGCGATCTTCGGGGCGATCGTCGATCAGATGATCGCGAAGATCGACGCCGACCTCGCCTCGGACGTCGAGCTCACCGCGTTCGAGCGCCTCGTCGCGGGCATCGAGCGCTCGCGCGACCGTGTCTGTGCGGGCGGCCTCGAGCCGGGTCGTGTCGTGGCGCAGGCGATGATGCAGGGAGTCATCCCCGATCACCTGCGTGGTCGCATCCACGAGCACTTCGGTCGTCTTCATCGTCGCATCGCGGAGCGCATCGAAGAAGCGCAGCGGGACGGTGACATCGAGCCGGATGCGGAGCCCGTCGAGCTGGCGTCCGCGCTCGTCTGCCTCATGCGTGGTCTGTCGATGCGCGCGCCCGACATGCCGCACCTCCCGTTCCCCATCCCCCGGACGGACACGATTCTTCGTTTGCTCCGTCCGTCGTCAGCCCCACAAGACACGCGCCGTGCAACCCCCCGCGCGGCACGAGGACCGAATGCACGTCGCAGATAGGTACAGAAGACTCGCCATCACCCTCCTCCTCGCGTCGAGCCTCGCGGCGTGCGGCAGCGGCGGCGGAGACCACGCGCAGGCCTCGCAGCGGCCGGCGGCCGAGACGCCCGCGGTCGCGGTGCGCACGGCGACGGCGCAGGGCCGACAGCAGGCCGTCACGCTGACGCTCGACGGCACCCTCGTCGCGGACGAGGAGTCGCAGCTGACGTCGGTCGTCGCGGGTCGCGTCGTGGAGGTCCTCGTCGAGCGAGGCGCGGTGGTGGAGGAAGGTCAGCCGATCGTGCGACTGCGCGACGTCGACTACCGCCTCCAGGCCCAGTCCGCGCGCGCGCAGGTCGAGCAGGCCCGCGCGCGTCTCGGCATGGACCAGAACGCGCCGGTGCCGCGCGCCGAGGACATGCCCGACGTGCGCGCCGCGCAGTCGGCGCTCGAGCTCGCGCAGGCGAACCTGCAGCGCGCCGAGGAGCTCGCGCAGCGCGGCGTGCTCGCGCAGCAGGCGCTCGACGAGACGCGCACCCGCGCCGCGCAGGCCCGCGAGCAGTACCAGACGACGCTCAACAACGCGCGCGCGTCGATCTCGTCGCTCTCGTCGGCACGCACGACCCTCGCGCAGGCGGCCACGTCGGCGTCGGAGGCGACGGTGCGCGCGCCGTTCGCGGGTGAGATCGCGAGCCGCAACGTCTCGGTCGGCGAGTACGTCACGCCGCAGTCGCCGATCGTCAGCCTCGTGCGCACCGATCCGCTGCGCATCGAGGTGCAGGTGCCGCAGCAGCACCTCATGGCGGTGCGTCCCGGACAGACCGTGCGCATCGCGGTCGACGCGGTGCCGGACCGTACGTTCGAGGGCACCGTGCGCTACGTGAGCGCCGCGGTGCAGCGCGAGACGCGCGGCCTGACGGTCGAGGCGATCGTGCCGAACCCCGAGCGCCTCCTGCGCCCGGGCCTCTTCGCGACCGCGCGCATCGAGACCGGATCGCAGCAGGACGTCGCCGTGGTGCCGGCGTCCGCGGTGATGACCGAGGCGGGCGTCGATCGTGTGTTCGTCGTCGTCGACGGAGCGATCGAGGAGCGCGTCGTGTCGATCGCGGAGCGCAGCTCGGAGGAGATCGTCATCGCCGAGGGCCTGCGCCCGGGCGAAGAGGTCGCGACCGACGCGCTCGATCAGCTCGGTGACGGAGTGCGCGTCGCGCCCGCCGGCGCGGCGACCGCGGCGGCGCCGAGCGCGCCCACGCCCCAGCCCTGACGTTCGAGAAGGAGAAGCTCAGCGATGCAGTGGCTGGCCCAGATCTGCGTACGGCGCCCCGTGTTCACGTGGGTGCTCGTGCTCTCGCTCGTCGTCGTCGGCGGCGCGAGCTTCTTCGGTCTCGGCGTCGACCGTTTCCCGAAGATCGACTTCCCCGCGATCATCGTGACGACGGTCCTGCCGGGCGCTTCGCCCGAGCAGATCGAGACCGAGGTCACCGAGCAGATCGAGGAGCAGCTGAACTCGATCAGCGGCCTCGACGAGCTCACGTCGAGCTCGTACGAGGGCTTCAGCGTCGTCGTCGCGCGCTTCGACCTCGAGAAGGACGTCGGCGAGGCCTCGGAAGAGGTGCGCGATCGCGTCGGTCGCGTGATCTCGGAGCTGCCCGAGGGCGTCGAGCAGCCGCGCGTCGAGCGCGTCGATCCCGACGCCGCGCCCATCATGTACGTCGCGGTCCGCACGAACCGCAGCGCGCGCGAGGCGACCGACTTCGCCGATCGCGTCCTGCGGCGCCGCATCGAGTCGATGAACGGCGTCGGTGGCATCGCGATCAGCGGCGCCCGCGAGCGCGAGATCCAGATCGTCACCGATCCCACGCGCCTCGCGTCGTTCGGGCTGACCGCGCGCGACGTGCAGGTCGCGCTGGCGCGCGAGAACGTCGAGATCCCCGGCGGCAACGTCGAGCAGGGCGCGCGCACGTTCCAGCTGCGCGTCGCGGGCCGCATCGAGAACCCGCAGGACTTCGCGCTGGTGCCGATCCGCGAGCGCGAAGGGCGCGTCATCCGCGTCGGCGACGTCGCGCAGGTGCTCGACGCCGGCGAGCAGCCCGAGTCGAGCGCGACCATCGACGGCGAGAGCGTCGTCGTGCTCTCGATCCGCAAGCAGTCGGGCGCGAACACCGTCGCGGTGATCGACGCGCTCCGCGGGCGCATCGCGGAGATCCAGCGCGACATCCCGCCGAGCTACCAGCTCGAGATCGTCCGCGACGAGAGCGAGTTCATCCGCAACTCGATCCACGCGGTGCAGGAGCACCTCATCGTCGGCGGTTTCCTCGCCGCGCTCGTGGTGCTCCTCTTCCTGCGCAACGGTCGCTCGACCGTGATCACCGCGCTCGCGATCCCGACCTCGATCATCGCGACGTTCGCGCTGATCGCGGCGCTCGGTCTCACGCTGAACGTCATCACGCTGCTCGGCCTGACGCTCTCGGTCGGCATCGTCATCGACGACGCGATCGTCGTCCTCGAGAACATCGTCCGGTACATCGAGGAGAAGGGCTACGACCCGAGGCGCGCGGCCGTCGTCGCGACCAAGGAGATCGGCCTCGCCGTCCTCGCGACCTCGCTCTCGCTCGTCGCGGTCTTCCTCCCGATCGCGTTCATGGGCGGCATCATCGGCCGCTTCATGTCGAGCTTCGGCTACACGATGTCGTTCGCGATCATCGTGTCGCTCTTCGTCTCCTTCACGCTGACGCCGATGCTCTCGTCGCGCTGGCTGAAGGGCCCCGTGCGCGCGGGACGCCCCTCGCGTCCCTCGCTCGAGCCCGAGGCGCCGGAGGAGGACGATCTCGAGATCCCCGATCCCGCGCCCGGCGATCGTCGCCAGGAGCGCGAGACGTACCTCGCGTGGCAGAAGGGCACCCGCCGCGTCGAGGATCTCTCGGAGCTCGCGGGCGGTGCGCACGAGGGCGGTGGCTGGCTCTACCAGCGCATGGAGCGCGCGTACATGTGGCTCCTCGCGCTCTCGATGCGGCACCGCTGGGCCGTCGGCATCGTGCTCGTGATCTCGCTCGTCTCGCTCGGGCCGATGACCGCGGCGGTGCCGAAGAACTTCCTGCCCAACGAGGACGAGTCGCGCTTCGAGATCACGGTGCGCACGCCCGAGGGCACGTCGCTCGCGCAGACCCAGCTCGTCAGCGAGCGCATCGCGCGCGCGGTGCGCGAGCTCCCCGAGGTCGATCAGACCGTGCTCACCGTCGGTGCGCCCGCCGGTGATCCCAGCGGTCGCGGCGCGAACCAGTCGTCGCTCTACGTCCGGCTCGTGCCCGCGGATCGCCGCGAGCGCTCGCAGGACGCGACGATCGAGGCCGTGCGCTCCGACGTGCTGCCGAACGTCACGCCCCAGGGCGTCGACGTGCTCGTGAACCCGGTCGCCGCGTTCGGTGGCTCGGGCCAGCAGGCCGCGCCCATCCAGTACGTCATCTCGGGCCCGGATCTGAACCAGCTCGATCAGTACGTGCAGCGGATGCTCACCGAGGCGCGCCAGCTCCCCGGCGTCGCCGAGGCGAGCACGTCGCTCGTCACCGGTCGTCCCGCGTACGAGATCCAGGTCGATCGCCGCCGCGCCGCCGATCTCGGCGTGAGCGTCGTCGACATCGCGAGCGCGATGCAGCTCATGGTCGGCGGCGTCGAGGTCACCGACTACACCGAGGCCGGCGAGCAGTACGAGGTCCGCGTGCGCGCGGACGCCGACTTCCGCAGCCGCCCCGAGGACATCGCGCAGATCACGGTGCCGAGCGCGACCGGCCAGGCCGTGCGCCTCAGCGACGTCGCCGAGATCGTGCCGACCACCGGTCCGGCGTCGATCCAGCACCTCGGCCGCCAGCGCCAGGCGACGATCTTCATCTCCACGCGCCCCGGTGCGTCGGAGCAGGCGATCGTGCAGGGCCTCGAGCAGATCCGCGCGGGCCTCGACATGGAGCCGGGCTACGGCTCGGCGCTCTCGGGGCGTTCGCGAGAGATGGGACGCGCGCTCCAGAGCTTCCTGATCGCCGTCTTCCTCTCGTTCACCTTCATGTACCTGGTGCTCGCGGCGCAGTTCGAGAGCTGGATCCACCCGGTGACGATCCTCGCGTCGCTGCCGCTCACGCTGCCGTTCGCGATCTTCTCGGTGCTCGCGCTCGGGCAGTCGCTGAACATCTACTCGATGCTCGGCGTGCTCGTGCTCTTCGGCGTCGTGAAGAAGAACTCGATCCTCCAGATCGATCACATCCGCGGGCTGCGGAGGAAGGGTCTGTCGCGCGCCGACGCCGTCATGCTCGGCAACCGCGATCGACTGCGCCCCATCCTCATGACGACCATCGCGTTCGTCGCGGGCATGGTGCCGCTGCTCGTGTCGAGCGGCGCGGGCTCGGGCACGAACCGCGCGATGGGCTCGGTCATCGCGGGCGGTCAGACGCTCTCGCTGCTGCTCACGCTGATCGCGACGCCGGTCATCTTCTCGTGGCTCGACGACCTCTCGCACTCGCGCGTCGTGAAGTTCGGCGGGCGCGTGATGCTGGCGCCGTTCCAGCTGGTGGATCGCCTGGTCTCGAAGAAGGAGACGCACGCTCCCGCGCACGTCGGGCACCCGGTGCACGCCGAGGAGCGCCCGCGCGATCTCGAGGCGTCGGCCGAAGAGGAGTGAGTGTGCGCGTAGCGCCCGGACGGTAGGGCGAGCCGACGTTCGAGATCTTCGAGGTCCACGCGCGCGGTCCCGGACGATGGGGCCGCGCGCGTGGTGCTCTCGACGGGCGCAGCGCGTCGGGCGCACACTCGCGGGCGTGGCGCGCACCGCGTTCCCTTCGGACCCGAGCGGATTCGTCGATCCTCCTTGGAACACCCCGCTCGACGTGCAGTCGGTGATCCGCGCGATCCCGGAGAGCGCGACGATCGCGGGGATGTACCTCGAGCCGCTGGTGCGCGAGGCGCGACGGCTCGGGCGCTCGCTGCCCTCGGCGCGGCAGCGCTACGTCGCGTTCCAGTTCTATCCGCTGCGCGAGCACGTGACGGTGCTCGTCGAGGGCACGCAGGCGCTCTTCCCGGAGCTGTCGATGCGCGAGGCCCTTCGGAAGCTGGGCCGTGGCGCGCCGAGGGCGCTGGTGCAGACGACGCTCGGGAAGATCGTGCTCGGCTCGACCGAGGGCGTGCTGCAGTCGCTCGACGCGATCGTGAAGACGTACAACACGAACATCAAACCGGCGCGCGCGGAGACGATCGAGTCGTCGACCCACGGCGCGATCGTGCGCCTCGAGCGCGTGCCGTTCCTCCTCGACTCGCACCACGTCGGCGTGTTCGAGGGCTCGATGAGCTACGCGGGCGTGCGCGGGACCGTGAAGGTGCGGATGCGCGGCGCCGATGCCGCGGACTTCCTCTGCGAGTGGTGAGCGCTGCACGACGAGCAGCGAGCACCGCGCCAGCTAGTAGTTGTGCAGCACGAGCGTGGGATCGCCGCCGCGCTCGGCGACCATCGCGCGCAGCTCCTTCACCATCGCGCTCTGGCCGACCGCGATGAACGCGGCGCGCCCGAAGTCCCGCACGCGCTCGAGCACCACGTCCTGGGCGCGCACACCGCTCAGCGTCCCGTCGGACCGTGGGAACGAGTAGTGGAGACGCACGTCCACGCCGTGGTCGCGCCAGCGCTCGACGTCCTCGGGGACCGCGAGGTGCGCCGCGCTGCGCAGGCCGTGATCGAGCGAGATGGCGCCCCATCGATCGCGCTCGCGCAGAACGCTCTCGAGCGCCGAGCGCACTGGCGCGATCGCGGTGCCGGTCGCGACGAAGTAGAGGTCGCGACCCATCGCGCGCTTCAGCGCGAAGCCTTCGCCCGCCGGCATCGTGATCTCGAGCGGGCTGCCGACCGGCATCGCGGCGAGACGGTCCGCGGCCTCGCCGCCCTCGGGGTTCGGCGTGCGGATCAGGAAGCGCAGCGCGCGCTCGTGCGGCGCGGAGAGCATCGCGAAGATGCCCTCGTGCGGCGGGCCTCCCTCGGTCGCGACGCGCACGCGGCAGAACTGCCCCGCGTGCTCGAAGCGCTCGAGCGCGCCCTCCGGCGCGTCGAGCTCGAGCGTCATCTGATCCGCGGCCACCGGGCTCCGCGCGCGGAGGGTGCTCGGGGAATAGGCGCTGAACTCGGGGAGAGGCATGCGGTGCTCGAAGAGCCGTACCGCGCCACGCCTCGCCCGTCGAGAGGGCGCCTACTGATCCAGCCGGCGCTCGATGATCGCGCGGCGTCGCAGCTCCTCGAGGAAGAGCTCCTCCTGCCGCGTCATCGCCTCCTGCATCATCTCGCGATAGATGTCCATGCGGACGTCGTCGTACGCGGGCAGCGCGTCGCTCGCGAGATCGCGGTTCACGAGGTGCAGGATGAACACCGCGTTCGACGCCTCGCTGCGCACCGGCGACGAGACCTCGCCCTCCTCGAGCGTCAGCAGCACCTCGGAGAGCTCGGGCGCGAGATCGCGCTCCGAGATCCGTCCGGTCTCGCCGCCGCCGTGCTCGTCCATCGCCGACGCGAAGTCCTCTTCGGTCTCGATGCCCGCGCGGATGTCGTCGGCGTCGCGCATCGCCTGGTGGATGTCGGTCGCGCTCGCATCGGCGGGCAGCGGCAGGCGGATGTACTCGGCCTCGAACGTCGCCTCGCGCCGCGCGCGCACCGCCATCTCGTCGTAGCGGCGACGCACGTCCTCTTCGGTGATGTTCACCCGGCCGCGCACGCGCTGGTTGAGCACCTTGAGGCGCAGCAGCTGCTGGCGGACGTCGCGACGGTATTGCTGCGGGCTGAAGCCCTGCGCGCGCACCGCCTCCCAGAACTCGCGCTCCTCGAGGCCGCTCTGGGTCCGCACGTTGTCGATCGCGGTGGACACCTCGGAGGTCGAGACCGTGACGTCCTCTTCGTCCGCGGCCTGCAGGATCAGGCGCTCGTCGATCATGCGATCGAGGAGCTGCGTGTAGATCTGCTGCACCGCCTGCATGCGCTGCGCTTCGGTCGGCGCCTGCATCGCGCGGCGCAGGAAGGGCGCGGCCTTCTGTCGCAGATCGGACAGGAAGATCGCCTCGTCGTTCACCACCGCGACGACACGCTCGATCACCTCGGCGTGTGTGGTCGCGGCGACCGAGAGCGAGAGCAGCGACGACGCGAGGACGGCGCCGAGCAGACGGATGGGCAGGGCTGTGCGGCGCACGTTCGTCGTCATCGGCGTGCTCACTGCGGCGGCGCGGTCGGAGCCTGCTTGGTCGGCGGGCGCGGACGGCGCGGCGCGGTCGGCGGCGTGGGCGTGCTCGGCTCGGGCGTGCTCGGCTGCATCGGGGTCGCGTCCGCGGGCGCGTCGATGTGCACCTGCGAGAGCAGGTCGAGGTTCTCCTCGACGTCGGCCTCGCCGCGCAGTCGCGTCACCAGCTCCTCGACGGCCTGCTCGCGGCGCTCGCGCCACAGGCGATGGCGGATGGGACGCGTCGCCTCCTCGAGGCTCCGGCTCAGCGCGGCGCGACGGCCCGTGAGCTTCACGATGTGGAAGCCGCGCTCGGTCTGCACGAGCTCGCCGTGCACGCCGCCGATCGTGGTGATCGAGAACGCGGCGCGCGCGACCTCGTCGGGCACCGCGGGATCCTCGGGCTGGCGCTCCTCGGGGCGCGAGAAGAAGCGCAGGTCGCCGAAACGATCGCGCGTCTCGGGGTCCTCGTTGTGCCGCTCGGCGAGCTCGCGGAAGGCGCGCACGTTCGTCGGGTCCTCGAGCACCTGGCGAAGCACGCGCTCGGCCGTCGCGCGGTTCCGGATGAGGATGTGGCTCGCGCGCACCTGCTCCGGCTTGTTGAACTCGCCGCGGTGCGCCTCGTAGTAGCGGCGCACGTCCTCGTCGCTGACGTCCGAGAGCTGGATGCGATCCTCGTACTGCTGCTTGAGGAAGCGCCGGATGAGGATCTGCTTCCGCGTGCGCTGCACGTCGGGGAGATCGTCGAAGCCCTCGCGATCGGCCTCCTGCGCGAGGAGCTCGAAGCGGACCATCTGGTCGATGAGCTCGCGGCGGCGCTCGGGGCTGTTGTAGCGAGCGCGGAGGAACGGGCCCTTCGACGCGATCTCGTCGGCGAACTCGCCGACCGTGATGGTGCGGTCGCCGATCTTCGCGAGGGTCTCCGCGGCTTGGGCCTCGGTCAGGCCGTGGCGGAGCGTGGGCTCCGCGGAGGTGCCTGTCTGCGTGGTGGTCGCCGGCGTGTCGCCGTCGTCGCCGCAGGCGAGCGCGATGGAGCCGAGGGCCGAGAGGGCGAGGAGGATGAGAAGGCGCCGATGCATGGGCGAAGCGTGGGGACGGGTACCACGGGGGCCCGGTCGAAGCCAGAGCCGACGGTGCGCGGGCGAGAGAGAGCCGGCGACGTGCCCCGCCGAGCCGGATGCCGCGCTCCCGGGGCCTCCGGCGCGCTCCGGAGGCGTGCGACGCGCTCCGCCCGGCCGGATGTGGCGCTCCAGGGGGCTTCCGACGCGCCTCGGGAGCTTCCGACGCGCTCCCGAGGCTTCCGACGCGCCCCGGCAGCTTCCGACGCGCGTGAGAGCGCCGCTCGGACGGCGTCGGAAGCCTTGCGGGCGCGTCGGAAGCCTCAGCGACGCTTCTTCTTCCGCTCGAGCAGGCTCTCGGCGAGCGAGGACGGGGGCGCGGGCGCCCGGGGGGCCTCGGGGGGCGTCGCGGTGGGCTCCGAGCGCGGGGGCGCGACGACCGGCGGCGCGATGGGCGCGTCCGCCGACTGCTGGGCGCGCGCGATCTCGGGGGCGACCTCTTGGTGCGCGCGCTGCTTCGCGCTGCGCAGTGCCTCGAGCGTGGCGAGTGGGGTGGGGGCGGGCGGACGACGCGCCGGGGCACGGAGACGCGCCGGCACCAGGCGCTCGAGCCACTCGCGCGGCAGCACGAGCCGGCGCAGCGCGACCGAGATCAACATCAGCCACATCGCGGCGAGCAAGAGCTCCTGCCACAGCGGCGCGTACGCCCACGCGGGCTCGGGGCGATCGACGAAGACGCGATCGAGATCCGCGAGGACCTGACCGCCGGTGAGCGCCGCGATCTGGGCGAGCCGCGCGCGATCGGTGCCCTCGCCCCGCAGCTCGTCGCCGCGCGCCCGCACCAGGCCCGCGGTGCCGACGAGGCCACCGCGGCCTTCGTCGTCGGCGACCTCGCGCACCGTGACGAGGTACGAGCCCGGCGCGCTGGCATCGAAGCGCGACTCGTAGCGACCGGGGCCGGTCTGCGCGAGCGGGACCTCGATCGATCGCCCGCCCGGCGCGGCGACCGTCGCGACGAGCTCGAGGTAGTTGCGGTAGCGCCCGTCCTCGTCGATCGCCTCGACGCGGATCTCGCCCTCGCTGCCGCGCATCGCGAGGTGCACGCCGGCGTCGCGTCGCTCCGGCGAGCGCGCGAGGGTGCGCGCGAGCTGACCGAACATCCGCGCGTAGCCGGGCCACGAGAGCCAGCTGCGCGCGAAGCGCGCGCCGGCGTCGGTCGCGAACACCGCGCCGCGCCCCACGCCGGCTTGCCACTCGAGCAGCAGCGGGTCCTCGCCGCGCGCGATCGCGAGCGTGCTCGCGCGCGGTCGGGCGTTGACGACGACGAAGCCGTCGAGCGCGGGAGCGGACGCGAAGTCGACGCCCTCGGTGGCCTGCGAGGGAGAGCCCGCGGTGGGTCGGAACGCCTCCTCGACCACCGCCGAGCGGCTCGCCGCGATCGTCTCCTGGGTGAAGATGCGCGGGAGCTCGGTCATGTCGTCGACGATGTAGAAGCGACCGTTGCCGAGCCGCGAGAGCACCTCGAGCTCGGGCGAGTCGGGGCCCGCGCCCATCGAGACGATCGAGGTCGTGATCCCGGCGCGCGCGGCCTCGGTCACCAGCGTGCGGGCGCGGTTCATCTCCTCGGAGTCCGAGCCGTCGCTGAAGAGCAGGAGATGCTTGAGCTGCGTCTGCTGCTCGCGCAGCAGCGAGAAGCTCGCGTCGAGGGTGACGTCGACGTAGATGCCGCCGCCGCCCGGCTGCGCGGCGCGGATCGGGCCCGCGAGCATCGCGGGGTTGGTCACCGAGGTCATCGGGAGCGTCCACGTGACCTCGGTGTCGACGTGCGCGACCGCGACGCGATCCATCGGCGAGAGCAGCTCGGCGGAGCGCGCGGCGGCCTCGTTCGCGAGGTCGAGCTTCATCACGCCGGGCGCGACCTCGACCGTCATCGAGCCGCTCTTGTCGATCGCGATCACCATCGCGAGCGACGCGCGGTCGCGGCGGCGGCGCAGATCGAAGGTCGCGGGGAGCACCTCTTCGATCGGCGTGTACGCGTAGCCGCCGAGGCCGAACGCGTCGCGCACGCCGGTCATCAGGAGGCCGCCGCCCATGTCGCGCACGTACGCGCGCACGGCCTGCATCTGGTCCTGGGTGAAGGCGCGCGCGTTGAGATCGGAGAGGACGAGGAGATCGAACGACGCGAGCTCGCCGAGATCGACCGGCACGCCCTCGCGGCCTCGCACCTCGACGTCGAGGCCGGCGCGGCGGATCGCCTCCGCGAGCGCCCCCGCTTCCTCGGGGCGATCGGAGAGCACGAGGGCGCGCGATGCCCCGGAGACGCGGAGGAACGCGCCGCCCTCGTTGTTCTCGGGCGCGCCGTCGGTGCTCGCCTCGACGGGCTCGATCAGCACGTCGTAGCGGTGCACGCCGGGATCGCTCGCGACGTCGCGCATCGTCAGCACGTCGCCGCCCGCGCGCACGTGGGTGGTGCCCTCGGCGATCGGCGCGCCGTCGCGCGAGACGCGCACCCGCACCTCGGCGTCGTGGGTCGCGCGGGTGACGATGCGCAGCTCGATCGGCTGACCGGGATCGGCGGCGCGCGGCATCTGCACGCGCTCGACCGCGATCTCGGGGCGCGGTGCGCGCTCGATCGGGAGCACGTCGATCGCGACGCCGCGTCCGGCGGCGATCTGTGCGGCGGCGAGCGCGTCGCCCTGGGTCTCGACTCCGTCGCTGACGAGCACGACGCGGCCTGCGTGCTCGGCGGGGAGATCGGCGAGGGCGCGACGGATCGCGGCGCCGAGATCGGTGGCGTCGCGAGGGATCGGCGCGGTGGAGCGCGCGAGGGGAGGGCGCGGCGAAGGGACGACCTCGGTCGCGGCCTCGGCGCCGAACACGACGACGCCCGCGAGATCGTCGGCGCGCATCGACTCGGTCGCGCGCCGCGCGCGCTCGAACGCCTCGGCGGCGCCCTCGTCGCCGGGACGATCGACGCTGCGCGAGCGATCGATCGCGAACACGACGGCGACCCGATCGAGGCGCGAGCCGAGCTCGAGCCGCGCGAGCGCGAGCGCGGCACAGAGCGCGGCGAGCACGAGCGCGATCTGGATCGCGCGACGTCGTGGTCCGGCGTGCGACGAGGGCAGGGTGCGCACGCGCCACGCGACGAGCAGCACGAGCGGCACCCCGAGCGCGAGGAGCAGCGGCGCGGCGAGGCGCAGGCTCACGCGGCCCCCCGGCGTGTCGCCCAGACCACCTCGATCGCGAGCACCACGAGGAGCGCCGCCGCGAGCCACGGCCACGCCTCGCGCGGCTCGCGACGCTCGCTCGCGCTCACCTCGGCGCCGCCCTCGCGCGACACGAAGCGCGCGCGGGGGCGCACGTCGCTCTCCTCGGTCGAGAGCAGGTTGCGCAGCGCGTGCACGCGGCGGCGGCCGATCTCCGCCTGGTAGGTGCCGGGCACCGCGGGCACGTCGACGATCGCCACGCCGCCGCGCGCGGTGGCCGACGACGAGCTGCCGTCGGGCGCGCGCACCACCACGGTCTCGCCGTCCGCTGCGGGCACGCGCAGCGGCTCGCCGATCGCGCCCTGCGCGATGCCCCCTGCGGCCCGCCGCGCGCGCACGCGCTCGAGCAGGTTGCGCACGAACACCACGAAGCCGGGGCGTCGCGGCCAGTCGCTGCGATCGGGATCGAAGCCGACGATCGTGGCCTCGCCGTCGGGGCGCTCGAGCACCGACACGATCGGGCCCGCCTCGCTGGTGACGATCGGGCGCGCCGACGCGCCGGTGATCGGTCGCGCCGCGGCGACGTGCACGTCGCGGAACGACACGAAGCGGAGGCGGGGATCGCCCTCGTCCCACGTCACGATCGCGGGCCCGGTCGCCTCGGGGCCGAGGGTCACGCCGAGCGCGGCGTCGCCGGTGGGCGCGATCGCGAGCACGTCCGCCGCTGGCCCAGCGCCGCTCGGCGGGGCGTCGGGCGTCGCGCCCGCGAACACGAGGAGACCGTCGAGATCGGGCGCGTCGGGATCGTCGGCGCGGCGCTGCGCGAGCGCTTCGGGGCTCGTCGCGAAGAGCTCGACGTCGCGATCGGCGAGCAGCACGCGGCGGATCGACTCGGGGGCATCGCCGATCAGGAAGACCGGGAGACGTCGCGCGCCGGGGCTCGGCGCGACTGCGACGTCGTCGAGAGCGAGCGCGTCGCCGGTGCCGTGGGTGCCTTCTTCGTCCGACGCGAGCTCGACGCGCACCACCGCCGCGCGTCCCGACGCGTCGGGCGGCAGATCGGCGAGCATCACCACGCCCTCGGCGCGATCGGGCGAGACGCGCACCCGGCGCGACGCGACCACGCCGCGCCCTTCGACGCTCGCGCTCACCCAGACCTCGGCATCGCTCGCTCCGAAGCGCACGAGGCGCGCGAAGATCTCGGCGCGATCGGGCGACTCCTCGCTCGGCCGCGGCCGCACGTCGATCGCGACGATCGCGGTGTTCTCGCGAGGCTCGGCGACCCGCTGCACCTCGACCTCGACGTCGGAGGGCAGGACGATCTCGCCGTCGATCGCGGCGTCGGTGAGCACCACGATGCGCGAGCCCGCGCTCGCATCGCGCAGACGCTCCGCGGCGAGCGCGACGGCACCCTCGAGGCCCGCGCCGTTGCCGCGGGTGCGCAGGCGATCGATCGCGCGCTCGAGCGCGGCGCCGTCGCTGGTGGCGGGCGCGAGCACCGCGGCCTCGGCGCCGGCCTCGACGAGCATCATCGATCCGCCGGGCGGCAGTGATCGCGCGAGGGCGCGCGCCGCGCTCTGCGCGTGATCGAGGCGCGAGCGACCGTCCGCTTCGCGCGCTGCCATCGACGCCGAGGTGTCGACGATCACGGCGAGCCGCGCGCCCGAGGGCACCTGCCCCGCGCCCGCGGGACGTGCGAGCGCGATCGCGCCCGCGATCAGCACGAGCGCCTGGAGCAGCAGCGAGAGGTGCGGGATGAGCTTCTTCCACGGGCGCTCCGCACGCAGATCGCGCAGCGCCTGCTCCCAGAGCAGCGTCGAGCCCACGACGCGCGCCTCGCGACGGCGCTTGAGCACGTAGAGCAGCACCAGCGGGCCGAGTAGGCCGAGCCACGCGAGCGACGCCGGCGAGAGAAGCTCCATCACACCGCTCGGGCGAGGTACTCGACGAGCACGTCCTCGAACGCGCGCTCGCCGACGCGGCCGTAGAAGAGCCCGCGCTTCTTCGCGTAGGACTCGAGCTCGACGAGGAACGCCGCGAGCCGCTGGCGATAGGCGCGCACTGCGCGCGCATCGAGCGAGACCTCGACCTTGCGACCGGTCTCGCTGTCGATCAGCTCGAGGTCGCCGCCCGGCGTGGGATCGAGCTCCTCGCGATCGAGCACGTGGAAGAGCACGGGCTCGTGCTTGTCGGCGATCAGGCGATCGAGCGGCCGCGTGAAGCCGCGCGGATCGAGGAAGTCGCTGAGCACGACGACGAGCCCGGGGCGCGGGGAGCGCGCGAGGAATTCGTCGACGCCGCGCGCGAGATCGGTGTCGCCCGAGGGCTCGAGCTCGTCGAGGAAGCGCAGCAGCGGGCCCACTCGCTTGCGACCGCGCGACGCGGGCAGGGGACGCGACAGACGCGCGGCGAACGGCATCACCGCCACCCGCTCGCTGCCCGAGAGCCCGACGTAGCCGAGGCCCGCGGCGAGGCGCTTCGCGACGTCGATCTTGCGCGGCGTGCCGAGGCCCATCGACGCGCTGGTGTCGACGAGCAGGTAGAGCGAGAGATCCTCTTCGGCGACGAAGAGGCGCAGCACGAGCTCCTCGAGCCGCGCGTACGCGTTCCAGTCGATGCGACGCACGTCGTCGCCCGGGAAGTAGGGGCGGTGCTCGGCGAATTCGGCCGACGATCCGCGGTTCTTCGAGCGGCGCGCGCCCGAGGTCGCGCCCGCGAAGCGGCGCCGCACCGCGAGGCGGAGGCGCGCGAGCCGGCGCAGGAACTCGGGCTCGAGCAGCGAGCTGCTCACGCGGTGTCTCCGGGATCGCGATCGACGGGCGCGTCCGCGGCCGTCGCGTCGGCCATCGGCGCGAACGCGTCGGGGTCGGTGGCGTCGGCGGGCGCGCTCGGAGGTGCGGGCGGCTGCTGGCTCGCGCGCGCTGCGCGCTCCGCTTCGCTGCGCGCGACGAGGCGCTGCTTGCGCTCCTCCATCGTCTTCCGTGCTGCGGCGCCGCGCGCCTCGACCGCGATCCACGCCGCGACCGCGAGCAGCCCGTAGCCCAGTGCCGGCACGAGCGCGCGCGTCGCCTCCCAGAGCGGCATGTCGCGCTCGACGCCGATGTCGAACGCGAGGATCGTCGGCAGGAGCGGCGACAGCATGAGCGGCGCCGGGATCTCGCGGTTGAGCCGCGAGAGCGCGTCGTCGTCGATCACGAGCGTCATCAGGAAGGGCAGCAGCACCGCCGCGGAGAGCAGCGCGAGCGTGAGCACGCGCGCGGCGAGGCCGTTGCGCAGCACGAGGCGCAGCCACGCCGCGACCGCCGCCGCGAACATGCCCACGGCCGCGTTGCCGATCGCCAGCGCGAGCAGCGCCGCGTCGGCGACCGGGTGCTCGCCCCCCCACAGCGGATCGCGCAGCCAGCGCACGCCGGAGACCACGACCGGCACCACTGCGGCGCTCGCGATCACCGCGAGGAAGGTGAAGCGCAGGGTCGGTCCGGCTCCCGGGCCGATCGGCGCGAGGATGCGTCGCAGCAGCGAGGGGGTCGCGATCGCGCGCGGCGGGAGCGGCGGCTCGTTCGCGAAGAGCAGCGCGATGAAGATCACGAGCATCCCCGAGAACAGCGAGAGCGCGATGCCGGCCTCGGCGCAGTCGCGCATCGTGGTCGGCCCCGCGACCACGCACGCGGAGAGCACGCCCGCGCCGACGATCGCAGGCAGGCACCAGATCTTGAGCGGCGTCGATCGATCCTCCGCCGCCGGCTGCACGCCCGCGACCGCCGACGCGAGGAAGAACCAGAGCGGCATGCCGAGCGCGTAGAGCGGGCCCAGCACCAGGAACGCGAAGCCGTCCCACGTGGCGAAGCGCTCGGGCAGCGCCTCGGCGAACCAGAAGGGCCCGTCGAAGGGCGTGCTCCACGCGCCGTGCGCGACCTCGCCGAGCGCCACCGTCAGCGGCCACACGAAGAACGAGTGCGCGCCCACGTAGACGAAGAACGCGAGCACGATCGCGAGCCAGAGCGACTCGACGCGCGCGCTGATCGCGATGCCGAACGCGACCGCCGGCGCGAGCGCGAGCAGCACGTAGGTGAAGCCTGCGATCACGGAGAGCGGCGAGATGCCGCCGAAGAGGAACGCGAGGCCGACGACCGGCGACGCGGCGATCACGCAGAGCACGACCGCTGCGTACGACGCGAGGAACTTGCCCCACACGATGCGCGAGGGGCTCATCCCGCTGAGGATCAGCGACTCGAACGTGCCCGATCGCTTCTCGCCGACGATCGTGGTCGCGGCGTACGCGGGCGCGACCATCGAGAGCACGACGCTCAGCAGCGAGAAGAAGACGTGGAAGACCTCTTGTCCGACCTCGGCGGGCGCGCGCTCGCCCGCGTTCACCGCGCCCCACGTCAGCACGAGCAGCGCGACGATGCCCGCGGTGAGGTAGAGGAAGCGGATGAACATCGCGGTGCGGAACGTCGCGCGCAGCTCCTTCAGCAGGATCGGGTTGGGATCCTCGAAGGGCTTCGCGAGCCACCCCTTGATGCGATCACGCGGCGAGCGCGGCGGCGCGTTCTGCACCGGCGCCTGACCGAACGCGCCGCTCGTGCGCTCGTTCTCTGCAGCGGCGCTCACTGCAGCTCTCCCTTCGTGACCTCGAGGAAGATGCGCTCGAGATCGTTCTGATCGGGCTCGACCCGGAGGAGGCGCAACTTCTGGGAGACACAGTGATCGACGAGGTCCGCGAGCGTCTCGTCGCTGCCTCGGTACTGCACCTTGTAGGCGCCGTCGGGATCGCGCTCGACCGAGAGCACCTCGGGGCCGCGCGCGAGGATCGCCTCGACGTCGGCGGGCGGTGCGAGGACGCGGATCTTCACCGCGCGCTCGGGCTTGAGCGTGCGACCGATCGCGTCGACCGATCCGCCGGCGAGCAGCCGGCCCTTCTCGAGGATCGCCACCGACGTGCACATGTCGGAGAGCTCCGTGAGGATGTGGCTCGAGAGCAGGATCGTCTTGCCGAGCGATCGCAGCTCCTCGATCAGCTCGCGCATCTCGATGCGTGCGCGCGGATCGAGCCCGTTCGCGGGCTCGTCGAGGATCAGCACCTTCGGGTCGTGCAGCAGCATGCGCGCGATGCCGAGGCGCTGGCGCATGCCCTTGCTCATCGTCTGCACCAGTCGATCGCGCAGCGGGCCGAGATCGGTCAGCTCCATCACCGCGCTCACGGTGCGCTCGCGCGCGCCGAGCCCGATGCCGTGCGCGGCCGCGAAGAACTCGAGGTACTCGACGACCGTGATGCGGTCGTAGACGCCGAACGCGTCGGGCATGAAGCCGAGCACCTTGCGCACCTCGGCGGGCGCCTCGACCACGTCGATGCCGTCGACGAGCACGCGCCCGTCGTCGGGCTCGAGCAGCGTCGCCATCATGCGGATCGTCGTGGTCTTGCCGGCGCCGTTGGGCCCGATGAACCCGAAGATCTCGCCCGCGGGCACGTGCATCGAGAGGTCGCGCAGGACCTGCATCGATCCGAACCAGTGGCTCACGTGCTCGACGCGGATCACGGCACACCTCCGTCGGGGCTCGCGCCGTTGGTCGGCGGCGGGAGCAGCTCGGTCGGCGGAGCCTCGGTCGGCTCGCCCCACACCGAGCCATCGGTCGGCGGCGGCGCGGCGCGACCGAGCAGGTCGTAGCGCGGCCTCGGGTGCAGCAGCACGAAGCGCAGATCGGTCTCCGCGCCGAACGTGGGCTCGCTCTCGACGCTCGGCTCGGGATCGAGCCGCGCCCAGAGCAGCGGCTCGCTCGGCGAGGGGCTCGGCCCTCCGATGAGGCGCAGCACGCCGCGCACGTAGCGCGCGTCGTCCTCCTCGAGCCCGAGCTGTCGCGCGATGTCGCGCGGCGTCGGGTTCTCTTCTTCGTCGAAGCCCCAGCCGCTCGAGAGCACCGTCGCGGCGCTCGCGGGGATCGGTCGGGTCGCGCCTGCCTCGACGTCGCCGATCGCGTAGACGCGCGACTCGTCGACGATGAACGCGGAGCGCAGCGGCCGCTGCGACTCGTTGGTGATCGAGACCAGCCGATCGCCTTCGTACGCGAAGCGGATCGGCGCGCCGAGATCGATCACGCGATCGTCGCGGAGGAAGATCGTCTCCCAGAGCCCGCCGCGCAGCGAGGTGAGGCGAGGGCGCTCTCCCGCGTGATCATAGACGAGCCCGTCGTCGCCTCCGCCCGACGCGAGACGCATCGTGCGCCCGCCCTCGCGCGTCGCGATCTCGACGGTCGACGGCGCGGTGAGGAAGTAGCCCGCGTACGCGCGGGTCGGCGCGAGCGTGTCGCCCTCGACCGCCTCGACGATCTCCACGCGCCGGTAGCGCATCGTCACGCCCTTGCCGAGGTAGCCGACGACGAGCATCACCGTCGCGCATCCGATCGCGAGGATCGGCGTGCTCACGAGCGCGAGCGTCGGCCGGTTGCGCTGTAGCACGAAGCGGAAGTTCAGCGGGCCGACGACGATCACGTAGAGGAAAAGCACGATGCCCACGAGGCCGAGCGCGGGGCGATAGCCCTCGTTGGGATCGAGCGCGGCGCGCAGCCGCGCGAGGCTCGGGCGGCCGTCCCACCACGTCTGCTCCAGCGAGTCGATGCCGCGCCCGAGCGTGAAGCGGGTGGTCGCGGGATCGCGCAGCGCGCGCTGGGCGATCGAGCGCAGGAGCTCGCGCACCTCGGGGCGATCGACGTGGGGCGGCGCGCTCGCGTCGTACGCGGTGACGTACACCGCGCCCGCGCCCACACGATCCGCGCACCCGAAGCGCTCGGTGGCGCCGCGCGCGCACTCGAGCGCGGGCAGCGCGCCGGGCGCGAAGTCACCGGGCACGAGGCGGCGCGTCTCGGAGTAGCGCACCGCGCCGAACGTCTCGCGCACCAGCGGCGTCGCGAGATCGCCCTCGCTGCGCGGGAAGATCACGAGGTGCCCGCCGGCGTGCACCCAGCGCCGGATCGCATCGAGCTCGCGATCCGAGAGGCGCGTCAGCATCGACGCCTGCGCCGCGAGCACCGCGACCGTCGAGTAGCCGAGCACGTCGTCGGGCACGATCGGATCACCGGTCGTTCCGTCGATCGTGATCGTGCCGATCGGCACCTGCACCGCGCGCTCCGAGCCGGTCGCGGCGCCGTAGTAGCCGGGGTTCTCGTCGGGCACCGAGGCCTGCAGATCGAGCAGCGTCGCGCGCAGCCGCGAGGGATCGGCGAGCACCACGAGGCTGCGTCCCGAGGGCGCGTACGCCGAGCTCATCGACGCGCTCCCGAGCAGCGCGTCACCGGCCTCGTAGCGCGCTTCGATCTGCGTGCCCGAGCCGTTCACGAAGAGCGTGATCAGCACGCGGCGCTGCTCCGCGGGCGGCAGATCGAGCGGCACCGCGTGGCGATCGGGCGGCTGGTTCCACTGGCTGGTGCGGACCACCAGGCGACCGCGGAACGTCTCGCGCGTCAGGTTCCGCACCGTGACCGCCACGGTCGAATAGCCGTCGCCGATCAACGCCTCGTTCCCGAGCACGCCCTCGACGCGCACCTCGACCGGCGGCGGCGCCTGCTGCGCGAGCGCGGGCGCGGCGATCGATACGAGCATCGAAACGATCGCGGCGATCCAGATCGATCTCGAACGAGAGACGATCCACGAATCGGCTCGTCTGCGCAGTCGAGCACTCCAGCTGGGCTGAATCGTCATCAGCCCTCGATCCGCTGCACCGACGCCGGCATCTCGGGCACCTCTTCGAGGATCTTCCCGAGGATCGCGTCCGCGCCGAGACCTTCCGCTTCGGCCTCGAAGCCCGGGATGATCCGATGGCGCAGCGCGGGGAGGATCACGCGGCGGAGATCGCTGAACCCGACGTGCCCGCGGCCCTCCATCAGCGCGCGCACCTTCGCGGCGAGCAGGAGCGATTGTCCGCCGCGCACGCCGCCGCCGTAGCGAAGGAGCTTCTTCGCGCTCGGCGCGGCGACGGGCAGCGAGGGATCGGTCGCGCGGAGCAGACGCGCGACCCAGCGCGTGATCGGCTCCGCGACGTGCACCTCGCGCACGAGCTTCCGCATCGCGAGGATCCCCGGCCCGTCGATCACGCGCGGCACCGCCCCCTCGATCGTGCCGGTGGTGCGATCGAGGATGCCGACGAGCGTGTCCTCGTCGGGCGCGGGCACGTAGATCTTGAAGAGGAAGCGATCGAGCTGGGCCTCGGGCAGCGGATAGGTGCCCTCCATCTCGATCGGGTTCTCGGTGGCGAGCACGACGAAGGGATCTTCGAGCGCGTGTCGCGTGCCCGCGATGGTCACGCTGCGCTCGGCCATCGCTTCGAGGAGCGCGCTCTGCGTCTTCGGGGTCGCGCGGTTGATCTCGTCGGCGAGCACGAGCTGCCCGAAGATCGGTCCGCGCGAGAGCTCGAAGCGCTTCCGACCGCGCTCGTCCTCGACGACGACGTTGGTGCCGACGATGTCGCCGGGCATGAGATCGGGCGTGAACTGGATGCGCGAGAAGCGCAGGTCCATCGCCTCGGAGAGCGTGCGGACGAGCAGCGTCTTGCCGAGCCCGGGCGCGCCTTCGAGCAGCGCGTGACCGCCCGCGAAGAGGCAGACGAGCACTTCGTCGACGACCTCGGCCTGACCGACGACGACGCGCGCGACCGCGTCCTTCAGGCGCGCCACCACCGTCGCGAACTCTTCGACCTTCGTGTCCGTCATTCAGCGCTCTCCATCGAAGTACTCGCGCACGTGATCGCGATAGTCCTCGGGGATCGGCAGTCGTTCGATCGCGCCCTGCTCACCGGTCGCGACGTCGCTCCCGGTGGCGCTCCCGGCGCTCGAGCCAGGCGCATCCATGCCCTCGGGATCGATCCACTCGACGGTGCTGCGCGAGGGCGCGCCCGCGCCGACGCGAGGGCGAACGCGCGCGAGCGGACCGCCCTGCGCCCCGAGATCGCGCGTGGATCCGTTCGAGTCGGCATGCCCGCCCCCCGGCCCCGGCCCCCCGCCGCCAGTCCCCGAAGCAGACCCCGAGCCGCTCCCCGACCCCGACCCGCTCCCCGATCCCGACCCGCTCCCCGACCCCGACCCGCTCCCACCAGAACCCGACCCGCTCCCACCCGAACCCGATCCGCTCCCACCAGAACCCGACCCGCTCCCACCCGATCCCGAGCCGCTCCCCGATCCGTTCCCGCTCCCCTGTCCCGCCCCGGCCCCCGCCCCGGCCCCCGTCGGCATCCCGCCTTCGCCCAGCTGCATCTGCAGCTCGTCGAGATGCTCGAGCGCGTCCCTCAGCGCGCGCTCCATCTCCTCGGCGGTCATCGGCTGCCCGCTCTGCTCGCCCGCCTGCTCGCCGCTCTGCGCCTGGCTCGGCGCGACCGGCGCGCGTCGCATCGCATCCGCGAGCCGCTGTCGCTCCTCCGCGCTCAGCCGGCTCCACGCGTCGCGCATCGCGTCGACCATCTCGCGGTTCAGCTCGCTCCCCTCGCCGTCGCGCTCGAGCCGCTCCAGCGCACGACCGAGCCCTTCGAGCTCGGGCATCGCCTCCATCAGCTCGCGCGCCAGCTGGGCCTGCTCCGCGCGTCGCTGCAGCAGATCCTCGCGCTCGAGCAACGACCCCGCGAGCGCTTCGTCGCCCGCGCGCCGCGCGGCATCGGCTGCCTCGCGCAGCGCTTCTCTCGCGCGCTCCCGGTCGTCCGCCTCGCGACGCGACGCCGCGCGCTCCACCGCGCGATCGAGCGCCTCGAGATCGCGCTCCTGCACCGCGCGCTGCATCTCCTGCTCGCCCTGCATCGCCTCGGACGCCGCGTCCTGCGCGCGCCGCTGCTCCGCGGTCGGCCTCGGTCGCGCCGCTTCCACCGCGAGCCGCACGCCCTCGAGACGATCGAGCGCCTCACGCCGCTCGAGCCCTTGCTCGAGATCGCGTCGCAGCTCGCGCGCACGGCGCGCCGCCTCGTCGAGCTGGCGTCGCTGCTCGGGCTCGCGCGTCTGCTCGGGCAGTCGCTCGATGCGCCGCAACGTCTCGGTCTCGTCGGTGCGCACGACGTCGGTGCCCGGCGCGCGCATCGGCGCGCGCGGCGGCGGCACCATGAACGCTGCGAGGAACGTCGCGCACGCCATCGGCAGCGCCCATGCATCGCCGCGCGCGATGCGCGGCCGCACGTCGCGACGCTTCGCGCGCGACAGCGTCTCGTTCGCCTTCGCGACGGCCGGTGCGAGCGCGGGGGGCGCGTCGGCGCCGATCTCCCACGCCGTGATCACCGCCGCGTCCGCGTCGAGCTTGCGATCGATCCACGTCACGACGTCGGCATCGCTCGGCCGCGCTCGCCGCGCGCGCACGAGCCCCACGATCGGCGCGAGCCCCAGCAGCGCGAGCAGCGGCCATCGCGGCAGCCCCGGCGCCACCAGCGCGATCGCGAGCGCACCGGTGCCGAGCACCGCCGACCACAGCACGAGCTCCGCGAGCATCGCGCGCAGCACGAGCGCCCGGCGGACCTCCGCGAGCAGCTGGGGCAATCGGCTCATGGGCGCGAGGTCGAACCTCCTCGGTACGGAGAGCGATTCCACGACCGATGAGACGCACGGCCGCGGAGAAATCGTGGCTGGATCGAGGCGACGATCGCGAGCCCCACGAACGCGAACGGCAGCCCGAGGGCTGCCGCTCGTGGTTCAGGTGGCTCGCTCGTCGATCAGAACGACACGTTCCGCAGCCGCCAGAAGAACGTCCCGTTGTCGGCCTGCACGCGGATCCCGGGGCATCCCGCGGTGTCGAGGCCGCTCAGCTGCGTGACCGTGGTGCGCTGGCCGACGTACTGGGCCATGTCCGCCGCCCAGTTCGTGTCCGCCGTCACCACGCCGCCCTGACCGTCGCTGCCGGTCCAGGGCGTGTGCATGCCGAGCACGACGCTCGAGCCCACCGCGACCGGCCCGTAGACCGGCACCGCCATGCCGCAGTCCTGGGGGACGAGCGCGCCCATCGCGCCCGCCACGCCGGGGATCGCGCCGATGCCCGGCACCACGCCGCCGCCGCCGAGCGACGCCGCGGTGACGGTCGAGAGCTCGGTGAAGCCGATCGTGTACGCCGCGCCGCTCGCGGTCGCGCTGTAGGTGCCGACCCAGACGCGGTGCTGACCGGGGCCGAAGGGTCCCGCGACGACCGGGTTGAGCCCGTCGCTGTCGTCGTTGCACGCGAAGCTGCCGTCGGCGCGCTGCACCACGAGCGTGGTGTCGCTCGGCGAGCTCACGACGATGCGCAGGTTCGCGAACTGGCCCGTCGCGTTGAGGATGTGGTTCGGCTGCGCGGCGATGAAGCCGCGGCAGTCGGGGCTCATCGTGCTCGCGGCGACGGGGCCGCCCGCGGTGCCGGCCGCGGTCGAGGGATCGGGCAGGAAGCCCGGTCCGATCGTCACCAGGCCTCCGCCCACACCGGGCGGCGGCGTCGTCGGCGGCGCCGTGCCGGTCGTGCCCACGCCGGGCGGAGTGCCCGGGGTGCCGGTGCCCGGCAGGCCGGGGATTCCGCTGCCGCCGAAGCAGCACCCCGCGAGCCCCAGCGCGAGCATGGCCTGCACGATCGATCGCTTGAGCATGTGCTTCGCTCCTTCTTCTCGGTTCACTCGTCCGGATCCCCCGCTCCGCGCGTCCACCTGCGAAGCGTGCTGAGAGTACGCCAACCGCCGTGGGATCTCGCGCAGGTTTTTTCCGCCCGAGATCCACGGACGAGCGCGGTGATCAGCGGGTCTCGGGCATGCTCTCGATGGCGAGCGTGCTGAGCGACGACTGCGCGGTGATCGCGAGCGTGTAGGGCGTGCCGGCGCCGGCTTCGCCGTACGTGCCGACGAACACGCGATGACGGCCCGGCGGGAACGCGCCCTCGACGATCGGGTTCAGGCCCTCGGTGTCGTCGTTGCAGAGCACGCGTCCGTCCGCGAGCTGCACGACCAGCGTGGCGTCGCCCTGCATGTGCACGAGCACGCGCAGGCTCGGCATCGGCGCGTCGACCTTGAGCAGGAAGCTCGGCGCGCTCGCCACGTAGCCGCGGCACTCGGGGCCGATCGACTCCGCGGAGAGCGGTCCGCCCGCCTGGCCGCGGCGGATGATCGGATCGGGGCGGAAGCCGGGGGCGACCGTGAGGATCTCGCCTTCGGTGGGCGCGGTCGCGGACGAGGCCGACGACACGTCGGGCGTGGTCGCGCTCGCGCTCGGAGGAGGCCCGTTGAGCGCGCCCTCCGAAGGCACGATGGGGCCCGTCGCGACCGGCGCGGTCGTGCTCGAGGACGAGGGCGTCGTCGACGCGGTCGTCGTGCTCGACGCGCCGCCGCACGCCGCGAGCGCGAAGAGCGCGAGCCCTGCCGTCGCACGTCGCATCGCGTCGATCCTACGGCGCGGCCGCGCCGCTCTCCCCGGCCGCACCGGGCTCCGCCGCGGGCGCCGCACCTGCTGCGGGCTCCGCCGCAGGCGCAGGCGCCGCACCTTCCGTCGGCGCCGCGCCTTCCGCGGGGGCCGCGCCTTCTGCGGGCGCCGCACCTTCTGCGGGGGCCGCACCTTCTGCGGGCTGACCCGCGCCGCCGGGCTGGCGCCCACCGAGCGCTCGCACGTGACGCACCAGCGCCTGCACGCCCGCGGGCGTCAGCCGATCGCCGAACGCCGGCATGAACCCGCCGCGGCCGAGCAGGATCGCCTGCGCGATCTCTCCGTCGGTGCGCTGGTCCTGCCACGAGGCGCTCGCGAGATCGGGGATCTGCGCGACCGGGGGACGTGCCGGTCCGTCGCCGTGCCCCGCTTCTCCGTGGCAGCTCGCGCACAGCGAGCTGAACAGCGCGGTCGCCGCACGCCGCTCGGCCTCGACGGGATCCTGCTGCACCGCCTCCTCGGGCGGCGCCGCGCGCGTGTCGCCTTCGCGCCCCGAGGGCACCTGGTGGTCCGAGGGCTGCCACTCGCGCAGCTCGCGCTCCGGCTCACCGCACGCGACGACGAGCACGAGGGCCAGGACGAGCGGATGGGCGCGCACGCCGGAGGCATAGGCGGCGCCCTCCGCGCGGGCAAGCGATGTCGACCCCGGGGCTCAACTCCGGCGGGCTCTGGGTTAGGCTGGGGACGTTGGCGACGCTCGTCTTCGCCGTCGGTCCGATCGCGCTGGACGCGGAGGGGGAACGCGTGCGCGCCACCCTCGCGGCGGCGCTCGGTCGTGCGCTCCGCGTCGACGTCGAGATCCGCCCCGCGCTCACGTATCGCGAGCTGCTCGGCTGGGTCGGTCGGCGCGAGGTGCAGATCGCGTGGCTCGGTCCCGCGCTCTTCGTGCAGGCCCACGCGCGCTTCGGCGTCGAGCCGCTCGTGCGCATGGAGCGCGAGGGGCGCGCATCGTTCCGCGGCGCGCTCTTCGTGCGCGAGGACGCGGACATCACGACGCCGGAGCAGCTCGCGGGCAAGCGCGTCGCGTGGGTCGATCCCGACTCGTGCGCGGGCTTCCTCTTCCCGCGCATCGCGCTCGCACAGCGCGGGCTCGATCCCGATCGGCTCTTCGCCGACATGCGCATCCTCGGCAGCCACGGCGCGGTGGTCGCGGCGGTCGCATCGAGCCAGGTCGACATCGGCGCCACGTTCGTCGAGCACGTGGATCCCGACGATCCGAGCACCGCGATCGCGCGCGCCGGATGGAGCCAGGCCGACGTGCCGATGCGCGCGGTGCTCACCAGCGATCCGATCCCCGGCGACGTGATCGCGGCGACGCGCGTGCTCGACGAGCGCTGGCGCGCGCGCATCGTCGAGGTGCTCGAGGCGCTCGATCGCGATCCCGACGGCGCACCGGCGATGCGCGCGCTCTTCCAGGCCGCGCGCCTGGTCCCCGCGGTGAGCGACGACTACGCACCGGTGCGCGACGCGCTGCGCGCGGCAGGCGTGCGGATCTGATCGCAGCGCCACACGTGGCACCGGGATCGCCGCGGAGTACGCTCGCGCACCATGCGCACCTGGGGCTTCCGCATCCTCCGCGCGACGTTCATGGCGATCGTCGCCTGGCTCCTCTACCAGGTGCTCGATCACTACGACCGCGCGTGGCTCTTCGTGCCGATCGCGATCGGCGTGCTCGCGCTCTGGCTCGCCGAGCAGGCGCGTCGCGCATGGACCCGCAAGAAGAAGGAAGCGGACTGGGATCGCTGGGAGAGCGCGGTGCTCGACGCGTCGCTCCGTCCTCGCGCGATCATCGAGGTGAAGCAGGCGCTCGCGCGATCGCAGCGCCTCGGGCCGCGATTGCGTCAGGAGCAGGCGCACCTCTCGGTGGTGCTCGCGGAGCTGCTCGACGCGAGCGGTCGTCCCGAAGAAGGCGCGCGCGTCCTCGCGCGGGTCGATCTCGATGCGCTCGCGCCGTCGCAGGCGGTCGTGGTGCGGCACACGAAGATCGCGTCGTACCTCTCGGCCGGCATGATCGACGACGCGCAGGCCGCGCTCGCGGTGCGCGGCAAGCCGAGCGACGAGCCCGACATGGAGGCCCGTCTCGATCTCCTCGGCGGCATGATCGCGGTCGAGCGCGGCGAGCTCGACGACGCGCTGAAGACCGCGACCGACGTCGAGGCGCGCCTCGAGGACGCCTCGGTGAAGGCCGAGGCGCGCGTGCTCCGTGCGGCGGCGCTCGACGCGAAGGGCGATCACGAAGGCGCGATCACCGCGCTGCGCACGCTCGACGACGCGACGCTGCTCTCGCTGGAGATGCTCGGGTTCCGCCGCGTGCGCGGCCTCGCTGCCGAGGCGCGCGCACCGATCGCGGGAGCGAGCGAGGATCAGCCGGGCGAGAGGTAGACCGCGATCCCGAAGAGCGCCGGGATCAGCACCGAGAACAGCACCATCCCGATCATGAAGCCCGCGTCGTCGTTCTTCTGCTGCTGCGCCATCTCGACCTTCGCCTCCGTGGAAGAGCGGGCGCGAGCCTAAGGGCGAAGTACCCTCGCGTCGAGCCCACACGTCGGTGGGGAGGAGCGAGGCCGGGCCCGCGCACCGTGTCCGCCGAGCGACCGCGACGTGGGCGGCCGCCCACGCGAAGGCGCGACGACGCGTGATGTTCCCGGGCGGAGGGCGCGGGCGCGCCGGTTGCCAGCGTAGGCTCGCTCATGCCGCCCTCGACCGAGCCTCCTCCGTCCCCAGGCCCGTATCGCACCCCCGCGGGGCCCACCACGCCCGGCCCTCGGCGCGTTCCCCTCGTGGTGTTCGTCGCCGGTGCGCTCCTCGTGGTCGGCGTGCTCGTGGCGCTGATCCCGAGCGGCACGCGACGCACCGCGACGCTCTCCGACGCGCCGTGGGAGGTGCTCGACGGCATCTCGCAGTTCCCGCCGTCCGAGCCCGACCTGCCGCCCGCGACGCCCCTCGCGCCGCTGCTGGTCGCTGACGCGCCCGACGCGCTCGCGATCCTCTCGCCGCGCGAAGGTGCGACGCGCGTGGAGCGCGGCGAGACGCTGCTCGTGCGGTTCAACCGCCCGATGGTGCGCGGCTCCGAGGTCGGTCGTGCGCTCGAGGGCGCGCCGATCTCCTTCGATCCCGCGGTCGCCGGGAGCTGGCGGTGGGCGACGCGCAGCAGCTTGCTCTTCACGCCCGCGGTCGCGGCGTTCGATCGCAACGTCGAGGCGTCGCTGGTGGTCGAGGAAGAGGTCGCGTCGCTCGACGGCGATGCGCTCTACGACGACACCCCGCGCGTGATCGTGTTCGACGGATCGCCGCGCCTCGTCGGTCACCAGCCGAGCGTCGCGGAGGGCGAGCCGCTCGCGCTCACGTTCGACGCGCAGGTCTCGGCGGCCGAGCTCGCGCAGGAGATCTTCGCGTGGGAGGTCGAGGGCCGGCGTCCGGTGCCGCTGCGCATCACGGCGGGCGGCTTCGAGCCGACGAGCGACGACGACGGGCCGCAGCGCTTCCGCGTCGATCTCGCGCTCGGTCGTCCCCTCGAGGCAGGCGCGCAGATCGCGGTCGCGGTCGCGCCGCGCTGGAGCGGCTACGGCGGCTCGTTCCCGCGCGTCGTGCAGTTCGCGCTCGCACCGCGGCCGCGCTTCACCGGCATCGGCTGCGAGGAGAGCCGCTGGGGCAGCGCGCGCTGCACGTTCACCGAGGATCCCGGGCAGATCGTCGACGTCGGGCCCGCGCTGCGCCTGCTCGCGAGCGAGCGGCTGGCGGCGCTGACGCCGAGCGACGTGCGCGTCACGCCCGCGCTGCGCGACGTCGAGGTGCGCATCGAGGGGCAAGGCGCGGAGCAAGGGCGAGTCGTCGCGATCAGCGGCGAGTGGGAGCCCGATCAGGTCTACGAGGTGCGGCTCGGTGCGGTGCAGACCGAGGGCGGGGATCGCGTCGTCCCGCTCGCGCCGCTCGCGGTGCGCAGCGCGGGCCACTGGCCGACCGTGCAGGCGCCGGGCGGGACGCTCGTGTACGAGCAGGACGCGCCGATCGCGCTGCACGTGCGCGGCATCCACGTCGACGAGGGGCGCGCGATCGTGCGCACCGTGGTCGAGGGCCGCGAGGTCGACGCGCTGATGTCGCCCGCGTCGTTCGCCGCGGAGGAGCAGCCGATCACGGTGCCGCTCGCGGCGATCCTCCCCGACGCGCGCGCGAACCGCTGGGGCCGCGGCACGCTCGACGCGCGCGAGGCGAGCGGCGGCTCGCACATGATGGTCGTCGCGTTCCAGGCCGGAGCGCGCGGCACCGCGTCGGAGCTGCAGGCGGCGTTCGTGCAGTCGACCGATCTCGGCGTGACCGCGGAGGCGCTCGATCGCGGCGTGCTGGTGTGGGTGAGCTCGATCGCGCGCGCATCGGCGATCGCGGGCGCGCGCGTCGAGCTCCGGAACGTCGCGGGCGGGCTGGTCGCGGAGGCGACGACCGACGCGAGCGGTGCGGCGTGGGTGCGCAGCGACGGACGTCGCGGATCGACGATCGAGTGGAGCCCGCTCTCGCAGACGACGGTGATCGTGGTGCGTGCGGGTGGCGATCGCGCGGTGCTCGCGCTCGATCCGCGGAGCGGCGTGGGCCCCGGCGCGCTCGGGGTGCCGCAGAGCGGCGGCGCGCCCGACGAGGACGAGGGCGCGGTGCGCGCGACGGTGATCGCGGATCGCGGCGCGTACCGTCCCGGCGAGCCGATGTCGGTGCTCGCGATCGCGCGGCGCGTGGAGGGCGCGGCCGCGACGCCGCCGAGCGATCGTCCGGTGCGCTTCCGGCTGATCGCGGGCGATGCCGACACGCCGATCGCCGAAGCGAGCGTGCGGCTCGAGCGCGGGCACGCGGACGCGAGCTGGACGCTGCCCGAGGGCGTGATGCTCGGGACGCATCGCCTCGAGCTGATCGATGCGCAGGACGCATTGCTCGGATCGACGAGCGTGACGATCGCGGAGTTCCGCCAGCCGCGCTTCCGGGTCGATCTCGCGCCGCCCGCGGGTGACGTGCACGGCGGCGATGCGCTCTCGATCGCGGCGAGCGCGCGCTACCTCTTCGGTGCGCCGCTCGAGGGCGCGACGATGCGTTGGTCGATCGCACGCGAGGGGGCCGCGTCGGTGCCGGCGCGCTGGAGCGAGTACGCGTTCGGTCCGGCCTCGGGCGGGGCGCGCGCGGGCACGCTGGCGGAGGGCGAGGCGACGCTCGACCGCGAAGGCGCGGCGGCGCTCGGCGCGGAGGTGTCGCTCGCGTCGCCGGTGCGCACGCGGCTGCGCGTCGAGGCCGAGGTGACCGACGCGACGGGGCAGACCACGAGCGCGTCGCGCACGATCGTCGCGTACCCCGCGAGCTTCGAGGTCGGGGTGCGGCGGCCCCGCACGTGGGTCGGGCTCGGGAGCGAGCTCGCGATCGAGGCGATCGCGATCGATCACGCGGGTGAGGCGATCGCGGCACGTGCGATCGAGGCGCGCTTCGTGCGCGAGGGATGGCACGGCTGGTGGGAGTGGCACGACGGCGCCGAGCAGGAGGACGAAGGCGCGTACCAGCTGCGCCGCGGCCAGCGTCGCGACGTCGCGCACACGTGCGACCTCGAGAGCGCGATCGAGCCGGTGCGCTGCGCGTTCACGCCGGCGCGCGCGGGCACCTACGTGCTCGAGGTCGAGGGTCGCGACGAGGCGGGCCGCACCACGCTCGCGCAGACGCGCGTCTACGTCGCGGGGCCCGACGAGCATCCGGATCGGGATCCGCCGGGCGCGCCGATCGCGCTCACGCCGGCGCGCGAGGAGTGGAGCGTCGGCGACGAGGCGGAGCTCGCGTTCGAGTCGCCGTGGGAGGGCGCGGAGGCGCTGATCGCGGTGCACCACGGATCGCTGCTCTCGATGGAGCGACGTCGGGTCGGCGCGGGTGGTCAGGTGGTGCGCGTCGCGCTCACCGACGCGATGGTGCCGAACGTGTTCGTGACCGTCGCGCTGATCCGTCCGCGCAGCGGTGAGCCGGGCGAGCGCATCGACCTGAACGCGCCCGATCTGCGCTTCGGGGGCGCGAACGTGCGGGTGCGCCCGCGCACCTCGCGGCTCGAGGTGGCGATCGAGGCCGAGGGCGCAGCGCGTCCCGGCACCCGCGTGCCGATCGCGGTGCACGTGCGCGACGAGGAAGGACGCGACGTGCGCGGCGCGCGCGTGGCGCTGTGGGCGGTCGACGAGGGCACGCTGCGCCTCACCGGCTACCAGACGCCGGACGCGACGGGCGGGCTCTTCGTGGAGCGCGGTGCGGCGTTCGCGCTCGAGGATCTGCGCCGCGCGCTGGTCTCGCGGATCGATCCGTCGATCGAGGCGGAGGCGAGCGGAGACGGCGGGTACGCGGAGGGTGCGATGGATCTGGAGGAGCGCGAGCGCTTCGATCCCACGCCGCTCTGGGCACCGCGGCTCGTGACCGGCGCGGATGGGATCGCGCGCGCCGAGCTCGAGCTGCCGGCGCGACCGACCGAGTACCGCGTGATGGCGATCGCGATCGACGACGGGCTGCGTCGCGGGCGTGCGTCGACGTCGGTGGTCGCGGAGCAGCCGCTCGTGGTGCGCGCCGCGTTCCCGCGCTTCGCGACCGAGGGTGATCGCTTCGAGGCGGTCGCGTTCGTGCACAACGCGGGCGAGACCGAGATCACCGCGGAGGTGCGCTTCCAGGTCGGCGAGGAGGCACGCGAGGCGCGCACCATCACGATCGCGGCGGGCGGCGAGGCGCGGGTGAGCGAGCCCGTCGTCGCGTCGAGCGTCGGCGTGATGCCGCTGCGGGTCGCGGCGAGCGCGAGCGTCGACGGCGAGTCGGTCGCGCACGAGGACGGCGCGCGGGTGCCGGTCGTGCCCGCCGCGCGGTGGGTACGTCGTCGCGCGGTGGTCGGCGGCAGCGGCCAGCGCGCGCTCGATCTCGCGTTCGGCGAGAGCCCGCGCGGCGAGCTGCGCGTCGCGGTGGCGTCGCATCCGTTCGTCGGGCTCGATGGCGCGCTCGACGCGCTCGAGGAGAGCTGGTGGGGCGGCACCGAGGTCGAGGCGTCGCGCCTGCTCGCGATCGCGAGCTACCTGCGCCTGTCGGAGGGGCTGCGTCGCGGCGGTCGCGACGAGGTCGAGCTGCGGGCGCGCGCGGCGCGCGCGATCGAGGCGCTGGCGCGTGCACGCACCATCGACGGAGGCTTCGCGCGGTGGAGCGCCGGCGACGGCACGCAGCCGCACGAGACGGTGCTCGCGGTGCGCGCGCTGATCGAGGCCGAGGCTGCAGGGCTCCGCGTGCCCGAAGGCGTCCGCGAGGCGGGGCTGCGACGCATCGAGCAGCTCGTCGAGATGGGCGCGTTCGGCGAGACCTATGGACGCGCAGGCCAGGAGAGCTGGGCGCTCGCGCTGCGCTTGCTCGGTGAAGCAGGCACGCGCGGTGGGCCGCTCGATGCGCTCTACGAGCAGCGCGAATTCGCGTCTCCCGCCACGCTCGCGTGGCTCGCGCTCGCGCTGCCCGAGGGCAATCGCCGTCGCGACACTGCGCTCGCGCTCGCGGTGCATCGGCTCTTCCCGGAGCTCGAGATCGACGGGCTCGAGGCGAGCGCACAGCCCAACGGGGGCGCGCCGCGCGCGGTGTACGTGGAGCACGACGTGGCCGCGATCGCGGCGGTGCTCGAGGCGGCCTCGCGCATCGACGGCGGCGAGCCGTGGATTCGCATGCTCGCGACCGAGCTCCTGCGCATCGGCGGCGCGCGTGAGGACGGCCTCGGCGCGCCGGCCGATGTCGCGGCGGCGATGGCCGCGCTCTCGGCGTGCGCGCAGCGCTTCGGGCGCGAGGGCGAGTCGCTCGACGCAGTGCTCGCGATCGACGACGCGGCGATCGAGGCGCGCACGATCGGCGAGGAGGGCGCGCTCTTCGACGTGCCGTGGGCGCGGGTGGGGCAGGGCGCGCACCGGCTCCTCGCGCGCGGCGGAGGCACGGAGGATCCGATCTTCGTCGCGCTCGACGCGCGCTGGGCGGTGCCGATCTCCGAGGCCGACGAGGTGGCGCGCGGTCGCGCGGTCGCGCTGCATCGTGTGCTCGAGACCGCGGCGGGCACGCCGATCGAGCCGGGCGCGCGCATCCCGCTCGGCACGATGATCCGGGTGAGGCTCTTCGTGCACGTGGAGGACGGATCGTCCGAGCGCATCGCGGTGCGCGACCCGCTCGGCGCGGGCTTCGAGAGCGTCGACGAAGGGCTGCGCACCACGCCGCACGCGTCGCTCATGGCGCTGCTCGGCGCGAGCCCCGACGACGACGCGACCGACGCGCGTGGCTTCCACGCGATGCGCACGCTCTCGTACGTCGAGCACCGTCGCTTCGACGTGCACGCGACGACCTTCTATCTGTCGTCGCTGCCGCCCGGTCTGCACGAGCTGACCTACGCGGTGCGCGCGACCACGCCCGGCGAGTTCGTGGTGCCCCCCGCGTCGCTCGAAGCGCTGCGCGACGATGCGTTCGTGGGCCGGAGCACGGCGCTGCGGGTCACCGTCGAATGAGCGATCGGCGCGCAGCACGATGGCGGATCGCGCGGCGTGGGCTCGCGATGCTCGTCGTGCTCGCGCTCGGCGCGTGGATCGCGCTGCCCGACCCGCTGATCGAGACCTCGCGCTTCTTGCACTACGAGGACTCGGTCGAGATCGCGGATCGCTACGGCGCACCGCTGCGCTTCGCGCGCAGCGGCGCCGCCGATCGTCGCTGGGTCCCGCTCGCGTCGATCTCGCGCGATCTGATCGACGCCGTCGTCGCGGTGGAGGACCACCGGTTCTGGGAGCACGAGGGTGTCGACGTGCGCGGCACGTTCCGCGCGCTCGTCTTCAACTTCGTGCCCGGACATCGGTGGAGCGGCGCATCGACGATCACGCAGCAGCTCGTGAAGCTCGTGTACGGACGCCCGCACGGCGTCGCGTCGAAGGGCGTCGAGATCGCGCGCGCGCTCGCGCTAGAGCGCGCGTTCTCGAAGGACGAGATCCTCGAGCAGTACCTGAACCGTCTTCCCTACGGGAACGGCATCGAGGGCGTCGAGCGCGCGAGCCAGGCGTACTTCGGTCACTCCGCGTCGGAGCTCACGCTCTCCGAAGCGGCGCTGCTCGCCGGGATCCCGCAAGCGCCGAGCGCGACCGAGCCGCGCCGTCATCTCCCGCGCGCGATGCGACGTCGTGCGCTCGTGCTCTCGCGGCTCGAGACGCTCGGGCTGCGCAGCGCCGAGGAGATCGCGGCCGCGCGCGCCGACGAGGTGCGCATCGTGCCCACGCCGCCGCGGCCGTGGCGTGCGGCGCGCTTCGTCGACGTGGTGCTCCGCGATCGCGCCCGGGGGGCGCTGATCGCGCGCGGAGGATCGCTCCGCACCTCGCTCGATCTCCCGCTGCAGGATCGCGCCGAGCAGCTGCTCGAGGCGCGGGTGCGCGAGCTCGGTCCGCGCGGGGTGGAGAACGGCGCGGCGATCGTGATCGCGAACGCGAGCGGCGAGGTGCTCGCGTACGTCGGCGCGGCACGTCGCGGCCCCGATGCGCCCGGGGGCGCGCTCGATCTGCTGCGCGCACCGCGTCAGCCCGGCTCGACGCTGAAGCCCTTCGTCTACGGTCTGCTCTTCGAGCGCGGCGGCACGGCCGCGAGCGTGCTCGACGACGTCGCGACGCCGATGACGGGTCGCGCCGGCGTGCTCTACGCGCCGCGCGACTACGACGGCACCGAGCGCGGCCCGGTGCGCGCACGCGTCGCGCTCTCGGCGTCGCTCAACCTCGCGGCGCTCGATGCGGCCCGGCGCGTGGGACCGGATCGTGTGCTCGCGCGGCTCGAGGCGCTCGGCGTGCGCGACGTGCCGAGCGTCGAGGAGGTCGGCGCGGCGGCGGTGCTCGGCGGTGTCGACGTGCGCGCGATCGAGCTCGCGGAGGCGTACGTCGCCCTCGCGCGCGGCGGAACGCGCGTCCCGCTGCGCTACGTGCCCGGCGCGATCGAAGAGGGCACCGAGGTCATGCCCGCCGACGCCGCCGCGATCGTGCGCGACATCCTCGCGGACGGCCGCGCACGCGCGCAGGCGTTCGGCTCCGACCTCCACGTCGAGTCCGAGGGCCTCGACATCGCGCTCAAGACCGGGACCTCGACCGGCTTCCGCGACGCGTGGGCGGTCGTGCTCGACGAGCGCGTGACCGTGCTCGTGTGGCTCGGCGATCCCGAGGGCGGGGCCACGCGCGCCGTGTCGGGCTTCGAAGGCGCGGCGCCGGTCGCGGCGCGTCTCTTCGCGGCGGCGCACGCGCGCATCGCGTCGCTCGGCGCGACCGTCGACACCGTGGTGCGCGAGGACGTCGCGCTGCAGCACGCGTCGATCTGCGCGCACACCGGGCTGCTCGCGGGCGCGCGCTGCCACGCCGTGGTGACCGAGCGGTTCGCGCCGGGCACGTCGCCCACCCGCACCTGCGATGCGCACGCCGAGGACGGCGCGCTCCTGCTCCCGCCGCGCTACGCCGAGTGGATCGCGCGGGTGCATCCCGCCGACGTCCGCATCCGCTCGAGCGAGGACACCGCGCTCGTCGCCGCGCCGGTGATCGTCCATCCGCGGGCCGGCGCGCGCATGCTCGCCGATCCGCGCCGCGGCGAGACCCGCATCCCGCTGCGCGCGACGATCGCGGGCGCGCTCGCCGACGACGTCGAGTGGGAGATCGACGGCGCGCTCTGGCGCGAGCCCACGTGGCCACTGCGCCCCGGCGAGCACCGCTTCGTCGCGCGGGCGCGGGGCCTCCGCAGCGACGAAGCACGCGTCACGGTCGAGTGACGATCACCGGCGCGGCGTGACCTTGGCCGCGGCGCGCGCGAGCGCGTCGATGCTGCGCAGGTACTTCAGCACCGCCGCGCGCTCCGCGCTCGTCGAGACCGCGCCCCACCAGCGATCGTGCGCGTCGCACGCCCGCTGGATCGCCCCTCGCAGCCGCGCGCTCTTCACGTGCTGCGCGTTGCGCCGCAGCTCTTCGAGCACGCGCTCGAGCTCGTCGAAGAGCGCGTCGGCCTTCTCGGGGTGCACCGCGGCGGCCTCGAGGTTCTCCTGCACGACGAGCAGGCGCGCCACGAGGCGCTGGGCCCGGTGGTCGGCGAGCGAGATCGGCGGCGCCGGTCGCATGCCCCAAGCGTACGAGGCATCGCGCCGGCGCGCCCGCGATCAGACGTGGACCGAGTGGGCCATCCAGAAGACGAACGCGATCGTCGCGAAGAACGCGGCCACCATCGCGGTCAGGACCCACGCGCCGAACGTGTCGTGGGGATTCGGCAGCGCGGGCGCGATCTCCTTCGCGGCGCTCTCGGTGCGGACCTGGACGGGCGTGGCGGTGCGGGCGGCGGCGGTCGTCATCGTCGTGCTCCCTCGTTTCGTGTGAAGCCGACCCGGTGCTGAGCAGCGCGCGTGCCACGCAGGATTCGCGCGCTCCGCGCGCGCACGCGCCCGCCGCGCGCAAACGGTGCGCGAGGGCACGCGCAGGAACTGCGCGTTCAGCCGCCGATGAGGCTCATCCCGACGCGCTCGTGCTCGCTCGCGTGCACGTCGGCGAAGTGATGGCCCGTGTCCTTCACGCCGAGCGACCACGCGGTCGCCCACAGCACGTCGAGATCGCTCGCGCCCGCGCGCACCAGATCCCGCAGCGACACCGCGCGGCGCGACGCGAGGCACGCGCGGAGCTCGCCTCGGCTCGTGATGCGCACCCGGTTGCATCCGCCGCAGAACTCGTCGCTCACCGCGGTGATGAAACCGACCTCGCGCCCCGATCCGTCCGCGGCCGCGAGGTAGCGCGCGGGGCCCTTGCCGTCGGGCTTCGTCGCGCTCGCATCGCGCGTCACACGCGCGCCGAGCCGCTCCACGATCTCGCGCGCCGCCACGAATCGCTCGCGCGGCAGCGCGGCCGCCTCGCCGATCGGCATGAGCTCGATGAAGCGCGGCACGACCCCGATCGACCACGACCAGTCGACGATCGCGCCGAGCTCGTCGTCGTTGAGGCCACCGAGCGCGACGCAGTTGATCTTCACCACGATGCCGGCATCGAGCGCGGCGTGCACCCCCGCGAGGACCTCGTCGAGATCGCCGCCCCGCGTGATCGCGCGGAAGCGATCGCGATCCAGGCTGTCGATCGACACGTTGACCTCGTCGAGGCCGGCCTCCCGCAGCGGGCGCGCGAGCGTCGCGAGCCGGACGCCGTTCGTGGTCATCGCGAGCGAGTCGATCGGCGCGCTGGCGCGCAGCATCGTGACGAGCCGCAGCACGTCGCGCCGCGCGAGCGGCTCACCGCCGGTCAGCCTCACCCGACGCACGCCACCGATCGCGAGCGCGCGCGTGATCGCCACGAGCTCCTCGAACGCGAGCACGTCGCTGCGCATCGCGTGCTCGTCCTCGCCGCCCGGGGGCATGCAGTAGACGCACGCCATGTTGCAGCGATCGGTGACCGACGCGCGCAGGTAGGTGATGCGCCGACCGTGCGCATCGGTGAGCGCGACGCCCTGCTCGCCCCAGCCCTCGGGCCTCTGCGGTGCCGCCTCGGCGATCGCGATGCGCGACTCACTGGACGGCGCCAGCGGCAGGCTGCGGCGGCTCATCGGCTTCGTTCTTGACGCGTGACGCAGCGCGGCGCCAGCCGTCGCTCCGTGCGTCCGCGAACCCTTCGGGCTTGCCTCGCGCGGCCGTCTCGACCTATCACCGTCGCGCATGAAATTCTCGCGCGTCGCATGCCTCGCCCTCGCTCTCGCCATGCTCCCAACCGCTGCGATCGTGCGCGCGGACGAGCCCGATCCCGAGGTGTCGTCGGAGCCCGCCGCCGCGACGCGCGACATCTGGGATCGCATGCTCGCGGTCGAGCTCGTCGGCGGCCTCGACACGCCCTACGGCGTGTTCGGCGGTGCGGTCGTCATCTCGCCGATCCGCCACCTCGCGCTCGACGTCGGCGGCGGCGTGAGCCGCGATGGAGGTCGCGTCGCGGGCGGTGCGCGCCTGGTGCTGCCGCACGCGAACGGCGCGCTCGGTGTGCGCGTGGGCTTCGCCGGTGGACCGCTGACGTGGGAGAGCGCGGTGCCGGGGCACAACGTGCCGGGCGACGAGGTGCACACGCGCGATGGCGTGCAGCGGCAGACCTGGGAGTTCGTCGGGTTCGTCGACGTCTCGCTCTCGCTCGAGGTGCGCTTCGATCTCGGCATCTACGCGCGCTTCCTCTTCGGCGTGGAGCACGCGCTCTCGGGCCCGACGTCGTGCGAGGAGCGCATCGACGGCGAGAGCATCGGCCCGTGCTCGGCCAGCTCGTTCCAGCCGACGCGCACGTACGTCGGTCTCGCGGTCGGCTACGCGTTCGACATCTGATTCCAGCCCGTCGAGGCGTGCGCCGGCCTACTATCGCGCGATGCGGACACTCCCCCCAGTCGTCATCGCGCTCACGATCCTCGCCGCTTGCGCCGCCGCGGATGATCGCATCTGCACCGTGTCGGAAGCGGTCGGTTGCATCTGCGCCGCCGATGCCCCGGGCACCAGCGTCACGGAGTGCTCAGTCGCGAGCGTGGGCGGGCCGACCTGTTGCGAGAGCGACGCGGACGAGTACTGCCATTGCCCGAACCCGCCGCGATGTCACATGGAGGGCAGCGCGTGCTACTGCAGCCAGTGGCCGCCCGGGGACGCGGTCGTCGATTCGTGCCCGCCTCCCGCGGCCGGCACGGTGTGCTGCCTCGATCCGGCGAGTGACGACGCTCTCGGCAGGTGCAGCTGCACTGGCCGACGATCGTGCTCCCCCCACGAGGTCACGGTCGCGTCGTGCGACCCGAGTGTCATCTCGAGGTGCCCCGCCGACCAGCGTGCCGTCACGTCCTGCCTGCCGCACGAAGATTGAGGGCGCGCGAGCGATCCGCGATCAGGCACCACATCACCCCGCGTGGTCGCCTCGAACGTCAGGGCAGCGTCACACCGCCGGGCGCGATGCCGACCAGCAGCGCACCGCGCTCGGCGCCACGTCCGCCGCGCTCGCCCTGCATGTAGAGCATCGTGACGCGGAGATCGAGCTGGCGCGGCGCGGGCCAGCGCAGCGCGCGATCCTGCACCACCGGGATGCGCAGCGGCTCGAACGTCACGCCGTCGAAGCTGCCCGCCATCGTGATCAGCACCTGACCGTTGGCGCGCCGCGACTCGTAGTAGAGGCGGATGACCGCGCGCCCGGCCTCGGTGCGCGCCGCGATCACGCCCGGGCCGCCGACCTCGATCTCGTCGGAGTCGCGCATGTCGCGCGCCGCGAGCGCGGGCAGATCGATCACGCCGATCTCGGCCCACGCGAGACCGTCGTCGGACGACGCGCCGACGAGCGAGCCGTCGCGCTCGAAGTACATGAGGAACGCGTGCTCGGCCTCGGTGCCGCGGGTGTCGATCACGGTCGGCCGCCGCACCTCGCCGGCGATCACCGGCGCGCTGCCGACCTTCGCGAACGTGCCGTCGATCGACGCGGCCTGCGCGACGCCGATGCCGCCCTCCGCCCCGTAGTAGAGCCGCGCACGACCGTCCTCGAGCACCACGGCCCACGGGTCGCGCACGAAGCCGCCTTCCCACGCGTCCGTCGCGGCGAGCACCTCGCTCCCCGCGTCGAAGCCGAGGCCCTCCGCGCGCGGCGCGCTGCGCACGATCACGCGCGGCTCGAACACGCTCCAGTCGATCTCGAGCGGGCCCTCGGGCGGCGGCGGTCCCGCGTCGGCGGTGCCCGCGTCCTCGAGCACACCCGCATCGTCGATCGTCCCGCCGTCGTCGATCGGGCCCGCGTCGGGCATCTCGATCTCGCGCGGCTCCGCGCCCGCGTAGAACAGGAAGCCCTCCGCGGTCATCCCGTTCTCGACCGCGCGGGTGCGCTCGAAGAGCGTCGATCCCGGCGGCGTCGGCGGCACGTCGACCTCCTCCGCCTGCGCGAGACGGAACGGCCCCGTGCCTCCGTGGGGCAGGCCCTCGGGCGACGACGGACTGCTGCCGAGCGTGCTGCACGCGCTCGACGCGACCAGCGCGAGCCCCAGCGCGATCCGCCTCATCGGAACGCGAGCTCCATCGAGAGGCCTCCCGAGAAGAACCAACCGCCCGCGCGCCAGTCGCCGACCGGGTCGACCGCGCTCGCCTTCCGCGTCGTGCGCTCGGGCAGGATCGACCACTGCAGGTGCAGATCGAACGCGATCCATCCGTCGATCAGCGGGCGCAGCTGATCGAGGCGCAGTCCGCTGCCGAGCGAGAGCGCGACGCGATCGGTGTCCACGAGGTTCGAGACACCGCGCTGCTCGGGCACCGGGCTCGACTCGTAGAACGCACCGCCGCGCACCGTGACCTCGAGCCCGTGCTCGCGCGCCGCGATGCCCTCGACACCGATGCGCGGCACGAGGCGATCGGAGAAGTTCGCCGCGACCGGCGTCGAGCCGCTGATCATGTCGGGCACGAAGATCGTGTCCTGCAGCTCGGGCGGGACGCGGATCGAGAGCAGGATGTCGGCGCGCCCGATCGGGCTCACGTACGCCGACCAGTTCACCCACGTGAGCTCCGCCGAAATGCGCAGCTCGGGGATCGGCGTCCAGCTCCCCGCCAGCGAAACCTGCTGCGGGACGAACGCGTTGACCGACTCGCTGACGAGATAGAAGTAGCCGGGGATGTCGATGTCGCCGACGAGCAGCCGCGTGCTGCTCGTGTCGCCGGGCGATCCGACCTCCGCGATCAGCTCGTTCGAGAGGGCGAACTCGCCGCGGTACACCACGCCGAAGCTGAGCTCGGGCGTCGGCACGATCTGGATGCCGACCTGCGGGTAGCGGATGGTCGTCAGGTCTGCCGAGACCTCGTGCTCGAGGCGCGAGCCCACGTCGGGCCGCAGCACGTCGATGTCGCCGCGGATCGAGAGCTCGTTGCGCGCGTACGAGAGGAACGAGATGCCGCCGCCGATCAGCAGCCAGTCCACCGGGCGGATCGCGATGTGCGTCGCGAGGTACGTGCGGTGCGGACGGTTGTTGTAGAACTCCCAGCGCGGGCGGGTCCGCGGCAGCGACCGCGTGCGCGAGATGCGCTCGTCGTTGAGGTGCACGCCGACGCCGAACGCGAAGCGGAAGCCGTCGATGTTGCCCGGCACCACGAGGCCCGCGGTCAGCCCGTGCACCGAGTCGACGTTGCTGTCGAAGTCGTCGATGCCGAGCTCGTGGTGCACACCGAGCCAGCCGACGCCGACGCGCACGTGCTCGCCGCGCACCAGGCCCGCGGGGTTGTAGTAGTTCGCGCTGATGTCCGCGACGTCGGCGGTGACCGCACCACCGAGCGCGATCGAGCGCGAGGTCATGCCGTAGGTGTCCATCGGCTGCGCGAATGCGCGCGATGGCACCACGATCGCCGCGACGATGACCGCGGTCAGAATTCCAAGGCGATGGTCCATCCACCCACCAGGATCACGCCGCCCGTGCGCATCCCCATGCCCTCCGGCGCCTCCATCGCGCCGGTACGCAGGATCTGGTGCACGCGATCGACGAGGAAGTGCGCCTGCCCGAAGAGATCGAACCGGACCCGCTCGCTCGCCGAGAGGTCCCACGTGAGCCCGAGACCGCCGGTGACGATGTGGCGATCTCCGTCGAGGTACCGCACCGGCACCGCGTCGTTCATCACCGCCGAGCCGTCGGGGTTGCGGCGTGGCGCGAGGCGCGCGTCGGGCGCGGGGCTCAGCTCGAGCGCGTAGCCGCCGCGGAGGTGCAGCGTCGCGCGGCGATCGCGCAGCGTGCCCTCGACCGCGATGCGCGGCGACACCGTGTCGGAGAACTCGGGATCGGGCGCCGACAGCGACGACAGGCTCGTCGCGGTCTGCGCGCCCGGGTACTGGCTCCACATGCGCCAGGTGAGGTTCGCGATCACGCGCAGCCCCGGATCGGGCCGCCACGAGACCTCGCCCGCGAGCTGGCCCGGGTCGTACTGCACGATGCCGCCGACCGTCAGCACCGGCAGCGAGACCGGCAGATCCGCGGTGCGGATCTCGAGGTCCATCTTCGCGCGGAGCTCGTGCCGGTAGACGAGCCCGAACGACCACTCGCCGATGTCGTACGAGGCGCCCACGATCGGCGCGAAGGTCGCGAGCAGCTGGGTCTCGACCGTCGACGAGAACGAGCTCGTCTCGTCGAGTCGCACGTCGAGCTCGCCGATCACGTCGGCGATCGCCGACACGCCCACGCCGAGGCGCAGCCCCTCGAGATCGGTCGAGTGCAGATCGATGCCGAGCCCGAGCACGATGCCGAGCGACTGCGCGCGCTCGATCACCGGCCACTGCGGCACGTCGGGGAAGCGCACGTTGCCGCGCAGCAGCACCTGCTGCGGCGTGTACACGCCGAGCCCGAGCACGAGGCGGTCCTGCAGCACGTCGTGGAAGGGCAAGGGCAACGTCGCGCCGATCGTCATCCCGCGCGCGGCGTCCACCGGGAAGCGCTCGTCGTCGATGTGCAGGTCGTACGCGCCCGCCGAGAGCCCGATGTGGATGCCGCGACGGCGCGCGCGCCCGAGGCCCGCGGGGTTCGCGAACGTCGCTTCGTAGTCCTCGGCGTACGAGACGCCGGTGAGCCCGAGCGCCTGGGTGCGCGCGCCGAGCCCGAAGAGATCCTGTGGGGTCGCGGCCGCGGGCCTCGCGTTCCCGAGCAGGATCGCGAAGAGCGCCGCGAGCGCCGTCGTGATCCGACGCATCGCCGCGCAGACTACACGAGTTCGTCACCCCGGAGATCGGGGACGAAACATGAGCCGGATGCCCGGATCGGCCACGAAGATGGCCTCGTCCCGTGACGGGAACGGGTCACGGGCACTTCCGTGCGATCGCGATCTTTCCTGCGACAGCGAATCAGATAGGATGGGCCCCGTGCGCTCGCTCCTCGCTTGCTTGGTCGTGGTGACATCGCTCGTCGCGCCCGTGATCGCGCGCGCGCAGCCGCGCCCCGAGGACGTGCAGGCCGCGGCCGCGGCGTTCGCCGAGGGGCAACGCGCCCAGCTGCGCGGCAGCTACGCCCAGGCCGCCGATCTCTTCGAGCTCGCCGATCGCAGCGCACCGAACGCAGCCGCGCTGCGCAGCGCGATCCGCAACCACCGCGCGGCCGGTCAGCTCTCGCGCGCCGCGACGCTCGCGCTGCGCGCGCAGCGCCTCTATCCCGACGACGCCGACACGCGTGCCGTCGCGGACGAGGTGATCGCCGCGTCGTCGAGCACCCTCGGTCGGGTGCGCGTCACCTGCGAGCCCGCGTGCTCGCTCGCGATCGACGGGCGCGCGGCGACGGAGACCAGCGCGACCGAGATCGATCTGTTCGTCGATCCCGGCGAGCGCAGGCTCGTCGCGTCGTGGCCGGGGCGCGAGGCGGTGACCGAGGCGCTCGCGATCGCCGCGGGCGCCGAGCGCACGCTCGACATGCGCGCGCCCGAGCCCACGCCCGAGCCGGTCGTGGAGCCCGAGCCGGAGCCGGTCGTCGAGGCCGATCCGGCGCCGATGGACGAGGTGATCATCCAGCCCGCGCCGCCCGCCGACGACGGTGGGATCACGCCGTGGGTGTTCGGCATCGGCGCGGGGCTCACCGCGATCATGCTGGGTGCGGGCATCGCCTCGGGCGTCGACACGCTCTCGGCGCGCGACGCGTACGAGGCGGATCCGACGCGCGAGGGCTACGAGGACGGCGTCGATCGCCAGTGGCGCACCAACGGTCTCTTCATCGGCGCCGCGGCGCTCGGGGTCGCGACGCTGGTGATCGCGTTCTTCACCGACTGGGACGGCGAGCCCGAGACGGAGCGTGCGGAGACGACGCGGCCCTGGCTCGTGGCGAGCCCCGAGGGCGCGATGATCGGGATCGAGCAGAGCTTCGGAGGCGGGACGTGAAGAGCGCGGCGGAGCCGGTGCGGGCGCGAGCGGAGACCCATCCGCGTCGCATGCTCGATCGCTACGAGATCCTCGCGGAGATCGCGCAGGGCGGGATGGGCACCGTCTACCTCGCGCGGCTCGGCGGCGCGGGCGGGTTCGAGCGCCTCTTCGCGGTGAAGCTCATGCACGAGCACCTCGCGCAGGAGGAGACGTTCGTCACGATGCTCCTCGATGAGGCGAGGACCGCGGCGCACATCCACCATCCGAACGCGGTCGGCATCATCGACGTGAGGGAGAGCCCGGTCGGCTACTACCTCGTGATGAACTACGTCGACGGCTTCTCGTTGGCGCAGTTGCTCGATCATCCGTCGCTGCAGCGCGAGGAGCGCATCCGCATCGCGACGCGCCTCGTCGCCGACGCCGCGCACGGCTTGCACGCGGCGCACACCGCGAAGAGCGCGAAGGGCGAGAAGCTCAACATCGTGCATCGCGACGTGAGCCCGCAGAACATCCTCGTCGGCACCGACGGAATGGGGCGCATCGTCGACTTCGGCATCGCGCTCGCCGCGTCGCGCGTCGCGGCATCGCGGCCCGGGATGCTCAAGGGCAAGCCCTCGTACATGGCGCCGGAGCAGGCGCGCGGAGAGGCGTGCGACGCGCGCGCCGACGTGTTCGCGCTCGGCATCGTGCTCTGGGAGGCGCTCACCGGAGCGCGCCTCTTCTACGCCGACATGGACATCGCGACGCTCGTGAAGGTGATGGAGTGCGTGGTCGAGCCGCCGACCAAGCACGTGCCGGAGCTGCCCGAGGCGATGTCGGCGATGGTGATGAAGTCGCTGCAGCGCGACGCGAAGGATCGCTACACGACCGCGCGCGACATGGCGATCGCGCTCGAGCGCGCGGCGGAGAGCGCGGGGCTGCTCGCGAGCGCGCACGAGGTCGAAGAGGTCATCGAGCGGCTCTTCGAGAGTGAGATCGCGACGCGCCAGTCGGCAGTGACCAAGCGCCTCGCGGAGTCGACGGGACCGGAGCAGCCGCTCGATCGCGTCGGGCTCGCGTCGATCTCCCGGCTCATCCCGCGGCCGCGGCGCGACGAGGTGAGCGCGGTCGAGTCGAGCTACGGAGGATCGCGGAGCGATCCCGATCTGCCCGCGACGCGCGCGAGCCGGCCCGGCGTGGAAGCGCGCTCGGGCGTGCGACAGAGCGCGGTGCCGCGCACGCCGGTGAGCGGGATGCACCCGGACGTCGACGCGCACGCGAGCACGCGCCTGAGCGATCGTCCCGACGCGACGTCGCCCGTGCCGCTGCAGAGCGCGGCCTCGCCCGATCCGGCGCGCTCGCGCTTGCTGATCGGCGCGGCGATCGCGGTGACCGTGCTCGCGATCGGCGGTGCGATCGCGGTCGCGCTCTCGGGCGGCGAGGAAGCCGCGGCGCCCGCGCCGGTCGCCCCCGCGCCGGTGGTCGAGGCGCCCGCGCCGGTGCAGGTCGAAGCGCCGACGCAGGTCGAAGCACCGGTGCAGGTCGAAGCGCCCGCGCCCGTCGTCGAGGCGGTCGCGCCGGTGGTGGAAGCGGTCGCGCCGGTCGTCGAAGCGCCGGCGGCTCCGCGCGCGCCGCGCACCCGCCGCGCGACGACCACCACCGAGCCCGCGTCTCCGTCGGCGCCCAGCGCGCCGCAGCTCGAGACGAACCCGTACCTCACGCACTGAGACCCGACATGCTCCGCGCGCGTTCGTTTCCGATGCTGCTCGCGATCGTCCTCTCGATCGCGACGCCGGGCTGCTTCGTGTTCGACGAGTCGCTCTACATGAACCGCGACGCGAGCACGCCCACGACCGACGGAGGCCCGCCGCTGCTCGCGCTCGCCGACGTGTGCACCGGCGAGGTGCCCGTCGTCTCGTTCGAGAGCGGCGCGACCTCGTGGCTTCGCTCGTTCGACACGCGCGGCCTCTCCGACGATCACACGAACCTGAGCTGCACCGGTCGTCCTTCGCCGGGCCCCGAGGGGTTCTTCGCGATCGACATGACGGCGGGCGAGCGCTGGCACATCCACGTGCGTCGCCGCAGCACCGGCGCCGATCCGGTGCTCTATCTGCTCCGCCAGATCTGCGACGAGCGGAACTGCGATCGACCCAACGGGCTCGACGCGTGCCGCACCGACTCCGACGAGCACCTCTCGCTCGTCGCATCCGCGACGGGCCGCTACTTCGTCGGCATCGACTCGTCGAACAGCGAGGGCTTCGCGGGCAGCGTCGAGGTGTTCCGCCCCGAGTGCGGCAACGGCGTGCAGGAGCACGGCGAGAGCTGCGAGCCCGGTGTGAATCCCTCGCTGACGTGCAGCGACGAGTGCCGCGTCGTGCTCGCGGGCGGTGCGTCGGAGCACGAGGTGAACGACGACGCGTTCATGGCGAACGAGCTCGACGTGAGCGGCGGCGCGATGAGCGTCGGTGGCCGCATCGGCGCGCTCTGCGAGCTCGACGTGTACGCGGTCGACGTGCCCGAGGGCGGCGGCTCGATCCGCGCGAGCCTGCGCACCGCAGGCGGCGCGGACTGTCCGAGCAACACGCCCTCGACCGAGCTGCAGCTCGTCGGCGCCGACGGCATCGTCGTGCTCGGCACGGGCACCGCGCGCGGCACGAGCACGTGCCCGTCGATCGACGAGACCGACACGTTCGCGAACGGCCTCGCCGCGGGCCGCTATCACCTCCGCGTGTACGCGGTGAACGAGGCGATCGATCGTCCCTTCGACTACTCGCTGCGCGTCGAAGTGGTCACGCCGTGATCACGGCGTGATCGGCGCGCAGAACCCGACCATCCAGGTGCGCGCCATGCCGGTGCACGACTCGCCGGTCGTGCACTCGTCGACGGCCGCCTCGGGATCGCAGGGCTGACGGCACGCGGTCGTGTCGCCGCTGCGGATGCAGATGAGATCGTGGCCGCACGTGCCTGCGTCGCCGCCGCACGTCTCGCCGCGCAGGCGCGGCCCCGCGGTGCGGCACGCCGTGTACGGCGCGCGCGTCTCGGGGTGCGTCGCGAGGGTGCACGTGTCGGCCGCGACCGCGCAGTCCTGCGCGTAGATGTCGCAGGGCTCGGGGATCGGGCGGCACACGCGGATGCACGCGTCGCCGATCGTCCCGCTGCACGCGAGCCCGTCTCCGCAGAAGCCGATCGACCCCTCGGGGCACATGCGCTCGCAGTGGAAGCCATCTCCGAAATTCAGGCAGAGCGTGCCCGCCGCGCACTCGTCGTTGCGCGTGCACGTCTCGCCGGCGGCGCGCACCGGCGTGGTGATCGCGCGGCACTCGGTCCCGCTCGCGCCGCGCCGGCACGCGCTCTCGCCGCAGGACGTGGGATCGAAGGGATCACACGCGCCGGTCGCGGTGCACGGCATCGAGACCGGACCGCCGTCGATCGTCGCGTCGCCGCTGGTCGCTGCGTCGGTGATCGCGCTCGCGTCGTCGCTCGCGCTCGCATCGGTGGTGCTGCTCGCGTCGTCGCTCGCGCTCGCATCGATGGCGCTGCTCGCATCGATGGCGCTGCTCGCGTCGATCCCGCTGCTCGCGTCGCGCGCATCGTCGACATCGTTGTCGCCGCAACCGAAAGCGAGCCCCAGCGCGAGCACCACGACGATCGAGCGCGTCATGTCGGCGATCATCGCGGAACACGGCGCGCCGGAGAAGTCCCCGTCCCGCACGTGAGCCGTCTCGCTGTGCGTGCAAACCGCGCTGTGGAAGACTGCCCAGCCTCATGTCCGAGGCTTCTCCCTACCGTCCGCAGAACCCGATCCGCATCGTGAGCGCGGCCGCGCTCTTCGACGGTCACGATGCCGCGATCAACGTGATGCGCCGCATCCTCCAGGCGTCGGGCGCCGAGGTGATCCACCTCGGGCACAACCGCAGCGTCGAGGAGGTCGCGACCGCCGCGGTGCAGGAGGACGCGCAGGGCATCGCGCTCACGTCCTATCAGGGCGGCCACATGGAGTACCTCACGTACCTGCGTGAGCGGCTCGACGCGCTCGGCGCGAAGCACACGCGCATCTACGGCGGCGGTGGCGGCGTGATCGTGCCCGCGGAGATCGAGGAGCTCCATCGGCGCGGCATCGATCGCATCTTCAGCCCCGAGGACGGCCGCAACCTCGGCCTGCAGGGGATGATCGACCTCGTGATGCGAGGCTGCGACTTCCCGTCGAACGAGCCGCTCGATCAGGCGCCGGGCTGGATGCCGCTCGCGCGCAAGCTGACGCTCGTCGAGAACGGGCGCCTCGACGCGAGCTCGCTCCCGCAGCCGAGCAAGCGCGTGCCGGTCGTCGGCCTCACCGGCACCGGCGGCGCGGGCAAGAGCAGCCTCACCGACGAGCTCGTGCGGCGCTTCGTCCAGGACGATCCGAGCCGCCGCGTCGCGGTGCTCTGCATCGATCCGACGAAGAAGAAGACCGGCGGTGCGCTGCTCGGTGATCGCATCCGCATGAACTCGCTCAAGAACGATCGCGTGTTCATGCGCTCGATGGCGACGCGCGGCTCGGGCTCCGAGGTCAGCGCGCAGGCGAAGAGCGCGCTCTCGCTGCTGCGCGCGAGCGGCGCGTTCGACGTGATCTTCGTCGAGACCGCGGGCATCGGTCAGGGCGACAGCGCGATCACCGAGCTCGCCGATCTCACGCTCTACGTCATGACCGCGGAGTACGGCGCGCCCTCGCAGCTCGAGAAGATCGAGATGCTCGATCACGCCGACCTCGTCGCGATCAACAAGTTCACGCGCCGCGGCTCGGAGGACGCGCTGCGCGACGTACGCCGGCAGATCCAGCGCTCGCGGGGCTGGTTCGAGCGCAAGCTCGAGTCGCTCCCGGTCTTCGGCACCAGCGCCGCGCACTTCCACGACGCCGGCGTGAACGCGCTCTACGCGCACCTCGTCACCGCGCTGAACGAGCGCTTCGGCGCGAAGCTGCGCACGTCGTACGAGCCCGGCCCGCAGCGCACCACCGAGGCCTCGCAGGCGATCATCGCCGGCGGCCGCGAGCGCTACCTCAGCGAGATCGCCGAGGCGTGCCGCGAGCACCACCACTGGGCGCGCGAGCAGAGCGACGTGGCGCGCGACGTCGAGGCCCTCGCGCGTGCCGTCGCGCTCGTCGGCGGTCCGAAGGACGAGCCGAATTGGGCGCCCTACGGCGAGGCCGCGATCCAGTCCGCATCGCCGCGCGCCCACGACCTGATGAGCGAGCACGACCGCGCGCTCGCGCGCCTCGACGCACGCTGCCGCGCGCTGCTCGCCGACTGGAATGGTTGGAGCTCCAACTATCAGCGCCCCGAGTTCGAGTACCAGGTGCGCGGCAAGACCATCTGCGTCGCGAACTACCGCGAGACGCTCTCCGAGCTGCAGCTCCGCAAGGTCGCGCTGCCGCGCTTCAAGAGCGCGGGGGATCGCCTCTTCTGGCGCCTCACCGAGAACGTGCCGGGCGAGTTCCCGTACACGGCGGGCACCTTCCCGTTCAAGCGCACCGGCGAGGACCCGACGCGCATGTTCGCGGGCGAGGGCCCGAGCGAGCGCACCAACAAGCGCTTCCACTACCTCGCCGACGGCCAGCCCGCGGCGCGCCTCTCGACCGCGTTCGACTCGATCACGCTCTACGGCGAGGACCCCGCGATCCGGCCCGACATCTACGGGAAGATCGGCGAGAGCGGCGTCTCGATCGCGACCGTCGAGGAAGCGGAGCAGCTCTACGCCGGCTTCGATCTCTGCGATCCGTCGACCAGCGTCTCGATGACGATCAACGGTCCCGCGCCGACCGTGCTCGCGTTCTTCTTCAACACCGCGATCCGCCAGCAGTGCCGCCGCTGGCTGCGCGAGAACGGGCGGCTCGCGATCACCAAGGAGCAGGAGCTCCAGCCCGACGCCAAGCGCGGCTCGAGCTGGGCGCAGGTGCGCTCGCTCTTGAGCGACGCCGAGTACGCGCAGCTGCGCGAGAAGACGTTCCAGCAGGTCCGCGGCACCGTGCAGGCCGACATCCTCAAGGAGGATCAGGGCCAGAACACGTGCATCTTCTCGACCGAGTTCGCGCTCAAGGCGATGGGCGACGTGCAGCAGTTCTTCGTCGACCACGCGGTGCGCAACTTCTATTCGGTCTCGATCAGCGGCTATCACATCGCCGAAGCGGGCGCGAACCCGATCCACCAGCTCGCGTACACGCTCGCGAACGGCTTCACGTACGTCGAGTACTACCGATCGCGCGGCATGGACGTGAACGCGTTCGCGCCGAACCTGTCGTTCTTCTTCTCGAACGGCATGGATCCCGAGTACACGGTGATCGGCCGCGTCGCGCGTCGCATCTGGGCCGTCGCGCTGAAGCGTCTCTACGGCGCCGACGCGCGCTCGCAGATGCTCAAGTACCACATCCAGACGAGCGGCCGCTCGCTGCACGCGATGGAGATCGAGTTCAACGACGTGCGCACCACGCTGCAGGCGCTGCTCGCGACCTACGACAACGCGCAGTCGCTGCACACCAACGCGTACGACGAGGCGATCACCACGCCGACCGAGCAGAGCGTGCGCCGCGCGATGGCGATCCAGCTGATCATCAACAAGGAGTTCGGGCTCGTCGGCTGCGAGAACGCGACGCAGGGCTCGTTCGTCGTCGAGGAGCTCACCGACCTCGTCGAGGAGGCGGTGCTGCAGGAGTTCGATCGCCTCACCGAGCGTGGCGGCGTGCTCGGCGCGATGGAGCGCCAGTACCAGCGCGGCCGCATCCAGGACGACTCGATGAAGTACGAGCGCCTGAAGCACTCGGGCGAGCTGCCGATCATCGGCGTGAACACGTTCCTGCCGAAGAACGCGGCGCAGGCGTCGATCCCGCGCGACGTGCAGCTCTCGCGCGCGAGCGAGGACGAGAAGCGCGGCTGCATCGCGCGCCTCGAGCGCTTCCACGTCGAGCACGCGAGCGACTCGGCCGCGGCGCTCGATCGGCTCAAGCGCGCAGCGGTGAAGGGCGAGAACCTCTTCGCCGCGCTGCTCGACGCGACCGAGCACTGCTCGCTCGGGCAGATCACCCACGCGCTCTACGACGTCGGCGGCGAGTACCGCCGCAACCTCTGATCACGTCGCGCGCAGGCGACGCAGAGGCGCGCGCAGCGCGCTGCGCAGGACGGTGAGGAGCGGCGGGAGCCCCTCGTAGCTCGGCCGCGTCGGGTCGACCTGCGCGGTGCCGACCCTCGCTTCGCCGGGCGCGACCTCGAGCTCTGCGCGATGCAGCGCGCCGAGCTCGAGCAGCGCCTCGCGCGTCGGCGGATCGAGCACCGCGCGCACCGCCGCTTCGTCTCCTTCGATCAAGAACGCGCCATCGAAGTTGGCGTCGCCGATCTCGATCTCGTTCGCACCGAGCGTCTTCCGCAGCGAGTGCCAGAGCGTCTCGGGCCCGAGCGTGAAGCGTCCCACGCCCGGCGGGAGCGCTGCGGCGAGCTCCAAGAACATCATCTGGTGGTCGCGCCGGACCCGCACGTCGATCGCCATCGGCGCGGCATGGCGGATCAGCACCTGGGCGATCTGCGCCGCGTACGGGTCCGCGGGATCGTCGGGGCGCACCGAATGCGCGGTCCGACGCACCGCGCCGGGCGTGCTCCACTCGAGCATCACCGCGCCGTGTCGTACTTCGAGCGCTTCGAGCGCCGACACCCGCGCCGCGAGCTCCGCCATCTGCTCGATCGACGGCTCGGGCCCGGGGTGCTGCAGTCCTCGTTCTGGGGCGACGTCGCGCCAGAAATCCTCGGTCCAGCGGGCCTCGAGATCGCGCATCCGCCGCACCAGCTGCTGGCGCCGTCGATCGAGCGCGCTCGGGTCCTCCCGGTACGGCATCGGCGCAGCGTACGTTGGCTCAATCCTGGCTTCGACCGGGACTGTACTCGCGCTACCATCGCCGGCGTGACGCCAGGCTCGCCCTCGGATCTCGTCGGACAGACGCTGATGGGCAAGCTCCGCGTCGACCGCGTGCTCGGCGCCGGCGGCATGGGCACCGTGTACGAGGTGGAGCACTTGATCACGCGCCATCGCCGCGCGCTCAAGGTGCTCCACGCGCAGCACGGTCAGTCGCACGAGACGGTCGCGCGGTTCATCCGCGAGGCCGGCGTCGCGGGCACGCTGCGCACGCCGTACGTCGTCGAGACGTACGATGCGGGCACGATCGAGGGCGGCGGCGCGGCGTACGTGCTGATGGAGCTGCTGCGCGGCCAGTCGCTCGCCGCGCTGCTCGAGGATCGCTACGAGCTCACGACGGGACGCGTGTGCGGCATCGCGTGCCAGGTCCTCGAGGGCCTCGCGGTCGCGCACGAAGCGGGCATCGTCCATCGCGACGTGAAGCCCGACAACCTCTTCCTCGTGCGCGACGAGCAGGGTCGCGAGCGCGTGAAGATCCTCGACTTCGGCATCTCGAAGTTCGTGCACGGCGCGCCGCACGACTACGCGGGCACGCTGACGGGCGAGGGCACGATGCTCGGCACGCCCTATTACATGTCGCCCGAGCAGGCATCGGGCGCGAAGGACGTCGACGCGCGCACCGATCTCTACTCGCTGGGCGTGATCCTCTACGAGGCGCTCGCGGGCACGCGACCCTTCGACGGACGCACCCTCGCGGCGCTCGTGATCCGCATCCACAAGGGCGAGTGCGAGCCGCTGCGCGTGCTCGCGCCGCAGCTGCAGCAGGGCCTGATCGACGCGATCATGCGGGCGATGAGCCCCGACCGCGAGCGACGCTTCCCGAGCGCGCGCGCGATGCTCGGCGCGCTGCTCCCGTACGCCGAGGGCACCTACGTCGCGTCGCTCGACACGCTGCGCGAGGCCGTCGCCGAGAGCGCGACGATGCAGGCGCCGGCCTCGACCCCGCGCCAGCCGGTGATCACGCCGACGCGCATCCACGCCGATCGCAACGCGGACCCCGCTGCGGTCACGCTCGACGCGGTCGCCGACGCCGAGCGACGTCGCTCCGCGATGGTGGCGCGCTCGCGCGGCATCCTCGTCGCGACCGCGCTCGTGATGTTGCTCGTCGGCGGCGCGGTGGTGTGGGCGCTGACGAGCGGCGGTGGGGGCGACGCATCCGTGAGCGCGGCCGAGCCCGATCATCCGATGCCTCCGCCGCCTCCTCCGGCGGCCGCACCGCCCGTGGAGCCGCCCCCCGCTGCGTCGACGAGCGTGGAGACGACGGTCGCGATCCCCGCGGTGCCCGACGTGCCCGCGATCGTGTCGCCGCCTCCCGACGAGCCGCCGCCCGTCACGGCTCCGAGCGAGCCCACGCCGCGCACCGGGCGCACCGGACGCACGCATCGCACGAGCGAGCCCGAGACCACGACGACGTCCTCGCCGCGACCGCGCGGCGCCGGTCGCGCGATCGAGCGCGACAACCCCTACTGACGCTCGCCGCGCCCGAGCTCGAGGCTCATGATCCGGACTCCACGTCGCGCGCTGATCCTCGTCCTGGTCGCGCTCTCCGTCCTCGTGCTGCTCGCTCCCGGTCGCGCCGTCGCGCAGAGCGCCCGCGACGAGGCGCGCACGCGCTTCTCGCGCGGCGTCGAGCTCTACGACGAAGGTCGCTACGACGCCGCGCTCGCCGAGTTCCAGCGCGCCTACGATCTCGCGCCCGCGGTCGCGGTGCTCTTCAACATCGCGCAGGTGCACGCCGCGCTCGGGCACGCGGTCGAGGCGGTCGATGCGTTCGAGCGCTACCTGCGCGAGGGCGGCGCGACGATCTCGCCGGAGCGACGCGCCGACGCCGAGACCGAGCTGGCGCGACAGCGCGCGCGCGTCTCGACGCTCGTGATCGAAGCGAACGTGCTCGGCGCGATCGTGTCGATCGACGACGTCGACGTGGGCACCACGCCGCTCGGCGAGCGGGTGCGCGTGAGCGCGGGCGAGCGCGTGATCGCGGTGCGCGCGCCGGGCCACGAGACCGTGACGCGCCGCGTGCGCATCGCGGGCGGCGCGCACGAGACGGTGCGCATCGAGCTGATCGAGTCCGCGTCGCCGCGCGCGTCGCTGCGCGTGCGGACGACGTTGCCCGGCGTCGAGATCCTCCTCGACGATCGTCCGCTCGGCCTCACGCCCTTCGACGCGAGCGTGCAGATCGAGGCCGGACCGCACCGCCTCGTCGCGCGGCGCCCCGGCTACCGTACGTTCGAGCAGAGCTTCGCGGCGCCGCTGGGATCGGAGATCCCGATCGACGTGCTGATGGAGCGCGATCCCCACGCGCCCGCGGGCGTCCTCGGCGAGATCGAGCTGCAGCTGCCCGACGCGGAGTGGACGGGCACGATCGACGGCGTGCGCATCCCGGCGCGACAGCGGCGCATCGAGGTGCCGATCGGCCCGCACGACCTGCACCTCGAGGTCGCCCAGCGCCGCCCGGTGCAGACGCGCGTCGAGGTCCCGATCGCATCGATCGAGACGGTGCGCCCCGCGCTCGCGTGGACGCCCGACGCGCAGCAGTCGGGGCATGCGGAGATCGACGCGCGGCACGTCGCGGGCGTGAGCACGATCGTCGTCGGCGTGCTGCTCGGCGTCGCGGGGACCGCGGGCTACGTGCTCAACCAGGACCAGTGGCGCGACATCGACGCCGAGGTCGCGCTGGTCCAGGCGAACTGCACGAACATCAGCGCGCCGGAGTGCCGCGCGCTGCACCCGCAGTTCGAGCTCTTCGAGGACTACCAGTCCGACATCAACCGGCGCCGCCAGCAGTACGCGACGATCGACGCGCTGACGATCACCGGCATCGCGCTCGGCGGCGCGCTGGCCGTCACCGGGACGATCCTGCTGCTCACGACGCCCTCTCACGGCGACTTCGATCGCGGTGCAGCGGCGCGCGTCGACGTCGGGGTGGGGCCGGGATCCGTCGCGCTGCGCGCGACGTTCTGATCACTCGCCGTACTTCGCGACGATCTCCTTCACGTAGGCGACGAACGCGTCCTTGTGGTGGCGCTCGAAGTTGTCCCACGTGCTGAAGCTCAGCGGATCTTCGACGCGATCGATGAAGATCCTGCCGTCGAGGTGATCGACCTCGTGCTGGAACGTGCCCGCCGAGATGCCCTTCACCTCGCGCTCCCAGGGCTGTCCGTGGCGATCCCACGCGCGCACCCGGATGTGCGCGACGCGACGCACGCGACCGCGGATGTTCGGCACGCTGAGGCATCCCTCGTAGTTGAGGAACGTCTCGTCCGAGAGCGGCTCGATCACCGGGTTGATCAGGATCGTCAGCGGGATGCGCGGTTTGTACGGGTAGCGCGGGTTCTCGCCGACCTCGATCACGCAGATGCGCAGCGGCTCGTAGACCTGCGTCGCCGCGAGCCCCGCGCCATTCGCGTCGCGCATCGTCTCGACGAGGTCGTCGACGAAGCGCTGGATCTCCGGGCTCTTCACCTCGTCGAGCGTCAGCTCGCGGGCGCGCTCGCGGAGGATGGGATGGCCGATCTGCGCGATCTTGCGGATGGTCATGGCCGAGCGATCCTGGCGATCACCTCGGGCGACGTCCAGGCCCGCGCTCCGTTTGCGGGAGGGGTCTTGGAAGACCCCTCCTCCCGACCGGCGAAGCCGGATCGGGGCCCTCCACCCCAAACGGTGCGCGCGGGGCCCCAGCCCCGCTTGCTCGTTCGGCACGGCGCCACTCACGCCGTCGCGAGAGACGGCGTCGCGCGCGCGCGCAGCTCCTCGGCGAAGCGCTGCACCATCGCGCGCTGCCCGCGATGCAGGTGCACCGTCGGTCGCGCCTCGCGCAGCTTCGCCTCGGCCTCGTCGACGTCGCCCGCCTGACCACGCGCGATGAGCAGCGCCGCCGCGAACGTCGCGCTCCGGCCGTGCCCCGCCGCGCAGTGCACGTAGACCGGCCCTTCGTGCGCCGCGATCGCGCGCGCCAGCCGCGCGAAGTCCGAGTAGCGCGGCACCGACGTGTCGAGCGCGGGCAGGCAGTGGTAGTCACGCCCGTCGCGCATCGCCGCGCCGCACGCGAACTCGCTCGTGAGATCCACGACCACGCGCGTGCCCGGCGGCAGTCCCTCGGCCCCGACGATGCGCCCGAGATAGAGCCCCGGCGCGACCTCGTTCCACGCGTCCTCGCGACGCCGCCACGCGTCCCACTTCACGCGCATCCACGCGACCACGTGATAGGGGAAGAGCAGCACGAAGTGCGGCGTCCGCAGCGTTCCGTCGTCGCGCTTGCCGAACACGCCCGGCCCGAGCCCGAGGTAGCCGAGCCCCACCGCGATCACCGCGAGCGCCGGCCACGTGAGCGCCCACGCGGGCCCGCCGATCCAGCCCGCGCATCCGATCAGCAGCAGGCCGAGGACGACCTGGAACCAGCCGAAGCGCATCAGCCTCCGCCCACCGCGTGCTCGACGTCGCGCACCGACTTCGGGATCGCGCTCGTCAGCACCTCGGACCCGGTCTCGGTCACCAGCACGTCGTCCTCGACGCGGATGCCGCGCACGTCGGCGAACCGCTCGAGCGTCGCGTGATCGATGCGATCGCGCGCGATCGCCGTGAGCTTCGGATCGCGCAGGATCGCGGGCACCACGTAGAAGCCCGGCTCGATCGTGACTGCCATCCCCGGCGCGAGATCGCGATCGAGGCGCAGGTACGAGAGCCCGAATTGCGTCGAGCGCGTGCGTCCCGGCGCGTACCCCGCGCGATCGCCGAGATCCTCCATGTCGTGCACGTCGAGCCCGATCAGGTGCCCCACGCCGTGCGGGAAGAAGAGCGCGTGCACGCCGTCCGCGACGAGCTCCTCGGGATCGCCGCGCAGCACGCCGAGATCGACGAGGCCGCGCGCGATCACGCGGCACGACGCGAGGTGCACGTCGCGATAACGAACACCGGGCGCGACCTTCTCGATGGCGGCGCGGTTCGCGGTGAGCACGAGCTCGTACATCGAGCGCTGGGTCTCGCTGAACCGACCGCTCACCGGCCAGGTGCGCGTCACGTCTCCGGCCCAGCCGCCCTCGGTCTCCGCGCCGACGTCGGCGAGCAGGAGATCACCGTCGCGCAGCTCGTGGCCGTACCCGTGGTTGTGCAGCACCTCGCCGTGCACCGTCACGATCGACTGGTACGAGGTGCCCATCCCGCGCGTCAGCAGCGCGCTCTCCATCGCGCCGCGGATCGCGTGCTCGCGCAGCCCGGCGCGCGTGGCGCGCATGCCCGCGAGGTGGGCCGCGGTCGTGCCCTCGGCCGCCTCGCGCAGCCCGCGGATCGCGGCCTGGTCGTGCACCAGACGCAGCGCGATCACCGCGTCGGCGAGCGTCGCGTCGTCGTCGCTGAGCGCGCCGTAGCGCACCGGACGTCCGAGCAGCTCGCTCTGTCGCTCGCGCGTCGGCGCGTCGATCGCCGGCAGCGTCGCGACGCGGCGCCCCGCGAGCAGGCGCGGCAGCTCGCTCGCGTCGCGCACCGCGCAGCCCACGGCCGCCGCGAGGTCCGCCAGCGTCGCGCTCGGCCCGTGCCAGAGCTCGTCGTCGTCGTCGGGCGTCTCGACGAAGAGCGTCGCGGCATCGCCCTCGAGCAGCAGGAACGCGCCGGGGATCGGCACGCCCGCGAGGTAGAGGAAGTGGCTCGCGGCGCGGAACGGCCAGGGGTTCGCGCGGTAGTTGCGAGGGCTCGGCGCGCCGGCGGCGATCAGGGCGGGCGCGCCCTCGAGCGCCGTCGAGAGGCGCGCTCTGCGCGCGACGAGCGCGGCGGTGTCGATCCGCGGGAGCAGCATCGGCGGAGTATAGGAGCCACGGCGGGCGCGGGCAGGAGCGCACGCACGTCCGCGCGGTGTGGCTGCTATGCTGCTCGCGAGTGCTTTCCGGCCGCCGCCCCGACCTCCCGGGACACCTCGCCCACGCGCCCACCGCGGTCCTGGTGATCGCGGTGACGCTGGTGGCGTCGTCGGCGCACGCCGACTGCGAGGCCGAGGCGTCGCTCTCGATCGGCGTCACGGTGCAACGCTGCACCGAGGAAGGGCGGCGCTGGTCGGTGGTGCACGCCGACCTGGCGGCGAGCGACGTCGGAGTGCGCATCGCGCGCAGCGGCGAGCGCGGGCAGACCGCGAGCGCGTGGCGGGCGTCGGTGCCCGGCGCGGTGGTCGCGGTGCAGGGCGGTGCGTTCCGCTTCCCGGGCTGGGATCCCGAGGGCCTCACCATCGCCGAGGGCGAGGTGTGGCCCGGCAGCGCCGACGACGGCACGCGCGCGGTGCTCGCGCTCGACGCGGAGGGCGCGGGCCTGGTCGTTCCCGCGGTCCAGACGGCCCCGGCCGAGAGCTGGATGCGCTCGGTGGTGTCGGGCGTCGAGGTCGTGCGCGCGGGCGCGCCGATCACCGGGTGCGAGGGCGGCGGGTGCGAGCGACGGCCCCGCACCGCGGTCGGCATCTCGGGTGACGGGCGCACCCTGGTGATCGTCGTCGTCGAGGGCTGGACGGCGACCAGCGAGGGCGTGAGCGATCCCGAGCTCGGCGCGCTCACGAGCGAGGCCGGCGCGCACGACGCGATCCGCATCGGCGAGGGCGCGACCAGCGCGCTCACCACCGCGGGCGCGGTCGCGGAGATCCCCTCGAGCGACGGCGCGCTGCGCGCCGCGGGCCCCTTCCTCGGCATCGTGAACCGCGCCGCGGGCGCGACCGGCCTGCTGCGCAGCGTGATGGAGCTCCCCGACCACACGCGCCTGCCCGGCGGGACGTACCGCGTGGAGAGCACCGACGGGCGCCTCGTCGCCATGCCGCGCGCCAACGCCAGCGCGTACTGGCAGCTCGACATCGCGGCGCGCACGTACATCGTCCACGCCTCGCTCGCCGGTTATCGCGACGAATGCAAGGTCTGCACGGTCCCGCCGGGGTACGAGGAGTGGTGCAGCTTCCAGATGACGCCGGGGAGCGGGACCGCGGAGTGCGCCGCGCCGCCGCGCGGGATCGACGCGGGCGTCTATCCGATCGTCGACGCGGGCGGGATCGACGCGACCGCCGAGGTCGACGGTGGATCGACGAGCCGCGGCATCGGCGGCGGGTGCTCGGTGAGCGCCGGTGCGCGCACGGATTGGCGCGCGGCCGCGATCCTCGCGATGCTCGCGACGGTGGGAGCTTGGATGCGACGAGGGAGGCGCGCGTGAGCGCGACGAGCCGGATCGGCCCGGGCACGGGTGTGCTCGCGACGGATGCGGGCGGCACGCTGGTGCTGCGCCGGGTGCGGGTGCGCGTGGCGTCGGGCCCGGATCGCGGGGCCGAGCGCGAGCTCGATCAGGGCACGATGGTGGTGGGCAGCCATCCCCAAGCGGATCTCGTGCTCACCGACAGCACGGTGTCGCGCTACCACGCGGAGCTCGCGCTCCTGCCCGCCGGGGTGCGGGTGAAGGATCTGCGCTCGACGAACGGCACGTTCGTCGGCGAGTCGCGCATCGAGAGCGTGCTGGTGCCGGTGGGCTCGGAGGTGCGGCTCGGCCGCACGCGCGTCGAGCTCTTGCCCTCCGACGTGCCGCTCCCGGATGCGCCTTCCGAGGCGACGCGCTTCGGTCGGCTCGTCGGCTCGAGCCCGGCGATGCGCCGGCTCTTCGGGCAGCTCGAGCGCGTCGCCGCGACCGACGTCGCGGTGCTCCTCCACGGCGAGCCGGGCGTCGGCAAGACCGAGGCGGCGCGCGCGATCCACGACGCGTCGAGCCGCGCCCGCGGGCCCTTCGTGGTCATCGAGCTCGGCGGCGTGCCCGCGGCGTCGGTGAGCGGCGCGATGGGCTCGGCGATCGGGGGCACGCTGCTGCTGGAGCGCATCGACGAGGCGAGCGGCGTGGTGCAGGACGCGCTCTCCGCGGCGCTCGATCGTCGGGAGCGCGAGGGCATCGACGTGCGCGTGCTCGCGACGAGCCGCGGCGATCCGCGCGCGCTGGTCGAGCGGGGCGCGCTGCGTCGCGATCTCTGGTTCCACCTCGCGTCGGTGCGCGTCGAGGTACCGGCGCTGCGCGATCGCCTCGAGGATCTTCCGCGCCTCGTGCACGCGCTGCTCGAGGAGCTCGGGTACCCGGAGCTGCGCCTCGGCGCGGCCGAGCTGGGGCAGCTGCGCGCGCAGCGCTTCGACGGCAACGTGCGCGAGCTGCGCCGGACCATCGAAGAGACGCTGCTGCGGAGCGCGGTGCCGGCGCGCCCGTCGTCGCCCCCGGGCGAGCAGGTGACGGACGAGCTCGCGCGGATGCCGTTCAAGGAGGCGAAGGATCGCCTGCTCGACGCGTTCGAGCGCGGCTACGTCGCGCAGCTGCTGGAGCGAGCGGGCGGGAACCTGAGCCGGGCGGCTGCGGAAGCCGGGCTCGATCGCAACCACCTCGCGCGGTTGGCCAAGAAGCACAACCTGCGCTGAGGGCCGGACACGGCCGAGCACGCGCACGCGGCACGTCCGTCTCGCGCGGTCGCGTACGTCGCCGGCAGAATGCCGTCGTGGTGCACGATCTCGACGGGATCGGACGGGCACTCTGGCGCGATCGGCGTGCTGGACGACGTTCGGGCGCGCCGAACCGACACGGGTCGCGCCATGCCGAGCTGCGCCGGCGCATCGTGCGAAACGGCGAATGGGTCGTGGAATCAGCGAGTTGCGCGCGGATGCGCGGCGACGACGCGACGCGGAGTTGTGCCGCGAACGATTCGCAAAATGGTCGATTCCTCAATGATTCTGCTGGTCGACTCGCGAAAATTGGCCGTTGGAAGCGTCTGGGGACCCCCGGCGCGACCGTAGGACTGCACGAGAAGGTCCCCAGACGCACGAATTGACCATTTCGGGCCTCTGGGGACCAAAACTCGCGTGTTCTGGCCATTTCGCCCGAGATCGCGGTCGCAGGTCGGGCGAAACGGCCAAGGGACGCGACGCCACCCCGAGACCGGTCTCTCGCGCCCGATCCGGCCCAGCTCCCGTTCCCGCGCCGACCCCGACCCGGACCCCGACCCGGTTTCCATTGGGCGTGCACTCCGCCGCGGGCGCGGACAGTCTGGCCGGACCATGACGCGTGCCGCCGAGCTCGAGAGCGCTTCGATCTTCCTCTCCGGGCCGATGGGCAGCGGGAAGACGACGGTCGGGCGCGCGCTCGCGGAGCGGCTCGGGGCGCCGTTCGTCGATCTCGACGCGCGCATCGAGGCCGAGCAGGGCGCGTCGGTGCGCGCGATCTTCCGCGACCGCGGCGAGCCCGTGTTCCGCGCCATCGAGCGCGAGGCCGCGGCCCGCGTCGCGAGCGAGCCGGGCACGCGCGTCGTCGCGCTCGGCGGCGGCACCGTGACCGACACCGCGACCCGCCGGATGCTGCTCGCGCGCGGCACGCTCGTGACCCTGCACGCGCCGCCCGAGGAGCTCGCGCGTCGAGTCGCGGGTGGCGACGATCGGCCGCTGCTCGCGAGCGCGAGCGACAGCACGCGCGTCCTCGCGACGATCCTCGAGGAGCGCGCCGCCGCCTACGCCGAGTGCCACGCGCGCATCGACACCCGGGGTCGCGACGCGAGCGCGATCGCCGACGACATCGTGCGCGTCGCGCGGGAGCGTCCGGTCGCGGTCGCGCTCGGCGAGCGCAGCTACCGCGTCGAGATCGGATCGGGCGTCGCGTCGCGCCTGGGCGCACGGCTGCGCGAGGCCGGGGTGTCGGGCACGACCGTCGTGGTCGGCGACGAGAACGTCGAGGCGCCGTGGGCCGCGAACGCGCGCGGCTACGTGGAGGGCGCGGGGCTGCGCGCGGCGCCGGTGACGCTCGCGCCGGGCGAGCAGCACAAGACGATCGGGTCGGTCGAGCGGATCTGGGACGCGGCGCTCGAGGCGGGGATCGATCGCCACGGCGCGGTGGTCGCGGTCGGCGGCGGCGTGGTGGGCGACCTCGCGGCGTTCGCGGCATCGACGATCCTGCGCGGCATCGTGCTCGCGCAGATCCCGACCTCGCTGCTCGCGATGGTCGACAGCTCGGTCGGCGGCAAGACCGGGTTCGATCGCGCCCAGGGCAAGAACCTGATCGGCTCGTTCCACCAGCCGCGCACCGTGCTCTGCGACGTGGACGCGCTCTCGACGCTCGATCGCGCCGAGCGCATCGCCGGGCTCGCCGAGGTCGTGAAGTCCGCGTGGATCGACTCGGAGGACGCGGTCGCGGCGCTCGAGCGCGACGCCGACGCGCTGCTCGCGGGCGACGCCGAGGCGACGGTGCGCGCGGTGCGGATGTCGGTCGCGCTGAAGGCGCGCATCGTCGCGGAGGACGAGCACGAGCGCGGGCCGCGCGCGCTCCTGAACCTCGGGCACACGCTGGGGCACGCCATCGAGGCCGCGAGCGGGTACACGATGCGCCACGGCGAGGCGGTCGCGCGCGGGATGGTCGCGGCGGTGCGGGTGGCGCGCACGCTGGGCGATGCGCGCCCCGACGACGAGCGGCGGATGATCGCGCTGCTGACGCGCCTCGGCCTGCCGACCGATCCCGAGCGCTACTTGGATGAGACCGCGCTCGCGTTCGTGGGCGCGGACAAGAAGCGCAAGGGCAGTGACGTGCGCTTCGTGTCGCCCGGCGCGGCCGGGAACGTCGGGCTGCGGATGGTCGCGATCGCGGAGCTGAAGCGCATCGCCACCGGCGGCTGACTCCTTGCCGGAGTGCTCGTCCCGGACGGGAGCGCGCGACGCGCGCGGACGGTAGGGACCGGCGGGCGAGCCGATCGCCTGCGGGAGTGCTCGTCCCGCAGGTCCCGGACGGGAGCGCGCGACGCGCGCGGACGGTAGGGACGGCGGGCGAGCCGATCTAGTGAGCCGCCTTTGACTGCAATTTGGCTGCGCCACGGCGGCGGGCGTACGCTGGATCCCATGCACGCCAGGGTTGGGTCGTTCCTCGCGCTTCTGCTCGCGCTCGCCGGCTGCGCTCCGTCGAACCCGGGCATCGAGATCGAGGGGGTGCTCGGTTTCGGCGAGATGTGCTCGGTCGACCCGGGCTCGGAGCCGACGTTCGTCCTGCTCCCGACGCTCGACACCTCGCCGGTCTTCGGCCGCGTGCGGACGCGGGGCATCCGCTACACCGCGAGCTTCCAGGTCGTGAACCGGTTCCTGAACCTCGGGCGCAGCGACTACCCGATCATGGCGGACCCGAACTCGTTCTTCGTCGAGGAGGCCGAGGTCGAGCTGCGCGGGATCGACGGCTCGCCGCTCGACCTCGGTGATCTGCCGTCGCGGTTCCGGGTGCCGGCGAGCGGCTTCATCCCGTCGGCGGGAGACGAGACGGAATTCGGGCGCGGCGCGTCGGTCGTCGACGTGATCCCCCCGGTCTACGGTGACGCGCTGGTGGGCCGCACCGGGATGATCGTCGCGGCGATCACGCTGCGCGGCACGACGTCGGGCGACTCGACGCAGACGACCGGCGAGTTCCAGATGCCGATCGAGCTGTGCGACGGATGCCTGTTCGTCTGCCAGGTGACCGACGAAGGCATGGCGGTCGACGCGCTCTCGTGCCTGGTCGGGCAGGACGCGGTGTCCGCCGCGGTCGAAGCCTGCCCCTGACCTCGGCGCGCTTCGCGCGCAACGACGGATCAAAACTCGGCTCGCCCGCCGGTCCCTACCGTCCGCGCGCTCCCGTCCGGTCCCCGCGGGACGAGCACTCCCGTAGGGACTACCGCAGCGCGCCGACGAACGCGTCGCCGAACGCGAAGCGCAGCAGATCGGCGAGCGCGCCCGACTCCGCCACCGCGTCCGCGAGCGAGCTCGGGGGGCGGATGCCGCGCTCCTGGGCCTCGAGCGCGCGCAGCGCCACGATCGACGCGCGCACGTCGCCCGACGCGACGAGCCCGGCGCGCGCGGCGCCGCCGAGCACCGACGCGCGCTGGGTGTCCCAGTCGAGCGTGCTCTCCGACTCGAGCAGCAGCTCGCGCACGTCGCGCTGGTTGCGGGTCGGGATGGTGCGCCAGAGCTGCGACGCGAGCGCGGCCGCCTCGCGCGCGACCTGCGCGCCCTCGGCGGGACCGAACGCTGCGCGCAGCGCCGCGTAGAGCGTCTGCCCCTCGTCGCCGCCGAGCGTCGCGAGCAGCACGTGCTCGGGCCGCGCGAGCTCGATGGCGCGCCCGAGCAGGAAGCGCAGCGAGCGATCGTCGCCCGGCGCGTCGGCGCCGACGAGGACCGCCGGCGGATGGGTGCGGATCGGCGTGACCCCCGTGCCCGCGGCGCGCGTCGCGAAGAGCGTCACGTCGTCGCCCTCGGGCAGCGCGTCGAGCGTGGCGGCGAGCGCGCGCCCGATGCCCGAGCCGGTGTGCGGCCCGACGCGATCGGTGCCGAGGATGCCGAGCTGCTGGAGCGTCACCCGGAAGAGCGGCAGCGCCGACTCCCACACCAGCGCGAGCAGCCGGCGCGCGCTCTCGTGCGCGGGGTTGCGCAGCAGCGTGCCGCGGGCGTCGGCGAGCGAGCGTGCGTCGAGCCCGAGCACCGGCGGCGCGCTGCGTCGCGGCTCGAAGGCGGCGAGCACCGCGCTCGCGACGTACGCCGCGCCGCGCGCGCCGGCCCGCGTGGCGATCTCGCCGAGCAGCTCGATCGCGGCGACGCGCCCGGGATCGATCACCAGCGCGGACCGCAGGAGCGCGGCCGCCTCGAGCAGATCGTCGTCGCTCGCGGCGAGCGCGCGGGCGCGGGCCTCGAGCTCGTCGAGCGCGTCGTCGTCGAGCGGCTCGTCCTCCGACACCGGCATCGCGATGGGGGAGGGACCGCCGGGCGCGGGCGGGAGCGAAGGCGGCGCGGGGAGCCAGAGGTCCATGCGCGACGGGCGGTCGCCGGGCTCGGCGGGCTCTTCCTCGTCGGGCTCGGGGAGCGCGACCGGCGGGCGCGAGGGACGCAGCGAGGGCGCGGCGTGGCCGTTCGCGGTGGAGACCGGGCGCGTCGAGGGAGGGCGGGGCGCGGTCGCGATCGGCGCCGGCGCGTACGAGGGCGCGGGCGCGTAGCTCGGGACCGGCGCAGGCAGCTCCGAGGGCGCGGGATGCGCGATCACCGAGACCGCCGACGCCAGCGAGCCCGAGCCCGCGGGCACGGCGACGCCGAGCTCCGCCGCGACGCGCTTGGCGTCGTCGCTGGTGGGATCGGTCTCGAGCGCCTCGCGCACCTTCGCGCGCGCTTCCTCGCGGCGCGCGGGATCGCGGCGCAGCCAGCTCGCGAGCTCCGCGAGGATGCCCGCGATCTTCGAGGGCTCCGGCTCCTCGGCGCGCAGCGCGGCGAGCGCCTCGTTCGCGAGCTGCTCGCCGCGGGCGAGATCGCCGCGCGCGACCGCGTGCAGGCGCGCGGCCTTCATCGTGAGGCGGGCCTTCTCGTCGGCCATCCACGCCTCGTCGGCCCGGCGTGCGAGCTCGCCGAAGAGGTCGCCGAACGCGCGCTCGCCGAGCTCGTGCGAGGCCTCGCCCATCCGCGCGCCGAGCCGTCCGAGCTCCTCCTCGAGCTCGCTGAGGCCGGTCTCCTTCCACACCGGGAAGAGCACCTCCCACGCGCGCTCGGGGCGGCCGATCTCCTGGTCGAGCAGGGTCGCGGCGCGGCGCAGCATCGCGAAGCGCACCATCGGATGCGGCGCGTTCTCGGCGAGCAGGAGCAGGCCGCGCGCGAGGGCGTCGAGATCGCCGGTGGTGCGCGCGAGGCGCTCGATCGCGGTGAGGATCACGCCGCTGCTCGCGGCGTGACGCGCGGCCTCGAGATACGCGTCGAGCGCGTCGCGCTCCGCGCCCGCACGCTCGAGCCAGCGCGCGCGACGGTAGAGCAGGGCGCGGCGACCGCTCGCCCCCATCGCGTGCGCGATCAGCTCCTCGTAGGTGCGCTTGGCGTCCTCGACGTCCTGGCGCTCGAGGGCGAGCTGCTCGAACGCGACGAGGAGCGGGCCGTGGCCCGGCACCGCGCGGAGGCCCTCGTGGATGATCTGGATCGCGAGCGCGAGGTTCCCCGCGTGGCGCGCGGCGCGCGCGGCGGCGCGCTCCCAGAGCCGTCCCGCCCACGCGCCCTCGGCGCGGCGCGCTTCGTCGCGCATCACCGCGACCGCGGCCTCGGGGCAGTCGATCGCGACCAGCACGCCCGCGGTCCTCGCGACGCGCAAGAGCGAGGGCTCGTCGGCGACCGGCGGGAGCTCCTCGAGCGCGGCGCGCGCGAACGACTCGGCGGCGGAGGGATCGGCGAGCACCTGCATGCTCGCGGCGGCGAGCCCGAGGCGGCCCTCGAAGCGCTCGTCGTCGCTCGCGCCCTCGGCCACGCGCAGCGCGAGCGCGGCCATCAGCCGGTCGTGCTCGCCGGTGCTCGCGTAGATCTCGGCGAGGCGGGTGATCGACGTCTCGTCGCGCGGCACGCGCGCCAGGACCCGCAGCAGCGCGCGCGCTTCGCCCGCGACGTCGCCGCCGCGCGCGTGCTGGGCCGCGATCTCGCGGAGCGTCGCGATCGCGTCGTCCTCGCTCGACGCGGCGAGACGGCGCTCGAGCGCGGCGATCACGAAGTGCGGCGAGCCCGCGCGCTGGGCGAGCGCGCCCGCGATCTCGCGCAGCGGGACGCCGGCCTCGCCGAAGCGATCGGCGCTGCTCACCGCGAGCGCGCCGGCGCGCTCGATCGCGCCCCGCGCATCGAGCGCGGAGAGCGCGTCGGCGATCGGGCCGATGCTCGCGGGCTCGCACCGCGGATCGCGGGTGAGCGCCTCGACGGCGCGCACCGCGAGCTCGATCTCGCCCTGCTCGAGCGCGACCTGCAGCGCGTCGCGCCACGGCTCCGCCTGGTACGGCGCGAGCCGCGCCCAGCGCTCGATCGCGTCGAGGCGATCGTGCTCGCGCTCGGCGGCGCGCACGTCGGCCGCGAGCAGCGGCGGCATGTCGCCCACGAGCGCGCGGGCCCGGGCGATCGCCGCGGGCGGCGCGCTGCCACGATCGCTCGCGAGCCGCCGCGTGAGGATCAGCGCGGCCTCGGCGGCCTCGGGATCGGCGAGCAGCGCGTCGATCGCGGCGACCCGTGCGCCCTCGCGATCGCCCGCGGACTCGCAGCGCGCCGCGAGGCCGGTGAGCGCCCGCGCGCGGTCGGGGGGAGCGAGCGCGAGGCGCGACTCGCGGGCGAGCGCATCGCGCACCAGCGCGTCGTCGCCGAGGCGCGACGCGGCACGGCGCAGCCGCACGATCGCCTCGCGGTGGCCGGGCACTTCGTTCAGCACGCGCAGGCACGCGCGCGCGACGGCGCGATGATCGCCGCGCACCGCCTCGAGCCCGGCGATGCGCAGCAGGCGCCGCACGCGCTCGATCCGCCGCCCCTCGTTCTCGACGCGCCGCTCGAGCACCTGGATGCGGCCCGCGATGTCGCCGCGCAGCGCGAGGATGCGCTCGAGCAGGTCGCCCGCGCCGTCGTCCCAGCCCTCGTCGATCATCCCGGCGAGCAGCGCGATCGCGCGCTCGCGACGCTCGGGATCCTGGGCGAGGATCGCGGCGAGGCCGCGGGTCGCGTCGCGTCGCTCCGAGGGCTCGCCCTGGCGCGAGAGGCGGTCGAGCTCCGCCGCGCGCTGCATCGCGGGGCGCATCGTGCTCTCGAAGCGCGCGCGCGCCTTCGACATCGGCTCGCCGCCGAGCGCGGCGGCGACCGAGCGTGCCCACGCCGCGCGCAGCGGCTCGCGGGTCACGTCTTCCGCGGTCCGCGCGAGCTCCTCGAGCGCGGCGGCGCGCGCGGCGTCCGAGGTCCAGCCCGAGGCGCGGATCGCCCGCTCGAGCGCGTCGGCGAGCAGCATCGGATCGGCGGCGGCCTCGGCCTGCTGCTGCACCGCGGCGCGCGCGCGCTCGTCGGTGGGCTCGACCTCGAGGCAGCGGATGCGCAGCTCGAGCTCCCAGCTGCCGTCCCCGGCGATCTCGAGGCGCGCGTCGGCGGCGCGGGTGAGCCAGAAGAGCCGCGCCTCGGGCGGGCACACCGTCGCGAGCTCCTCGAGCACCACCGCACGCTCGACCAGCGCGCCCGCGGCCTCGAGATCGATGTCGAGCGGCTCGTAGAGGACCTCGAGCTCGGGCTCGTCGTCGAGCGCGCGGAGGAGCATCTCGGCGGCGAGCAGCGGGCGCTCGTCCATCTCGGCGCGCTCGGCGGCCTCGAGGCGGAGGCGCCGACGCAGGTCGGGCTCGCTCGCGCGACGCGCCGCGTCCGCGCGCAGCGCGATCGCCGCGGGCCCGCGCCCTGCCGCGGCCTGCCACGCCGCCATCGCGTCGGCGGCGTTCTCGTGGCCGGGCGCGATCGACCACGCCGAGCCGACGAGGTACGCGCCGCCCTCGGGATCGCTCTCGCCGAGCTGGACCGCGGCGCCGAGGAGCTCGTCCGCGGCGTCGGTGGCGCGTCCCTGCGCGAGCAGGATCGAGGCGGTGATCGCGCGCGCGTCCGCCGCGCGTGCGCCGGTCGCCGCGGCGCGCAGCGCCGAGAGCGCGATCTGGGTGCGCCCGATGCGACGCGCGAGCAGCGCGTAGGCGATCAGCACGTCGTCGCGGCGCGGTCCGTCACCGGCGGCGCCGACCGCGGCGCGGCCGTACGCGAGCGCGAGCTCGGTGTGGGCGCACGCGGCGCACGCGTCGGCGGCGGCGAGCAGCGTCTCGGGATCCTCGGCGAGCGCGGCGGCGGCCTCGCGCAGGGCGCGCTCGCGCTCTTCGACGCTCGCGTAGCGCTCGAGCCAGGTCTCGGCCGCGGCGCGCCACGCGGCGGCACGCTCGACGGCGGGCGCGCCCGACTCCTCGAGCACCGCGATCTCGCGCTCGAGCGGATCGAGCGCGTCCTCGAGCGCGCGCGTCGCGGGCGGGAGCTCGGGCAGCGTGAGATCGAACGTCTCGATCTGGGCGAACGCCTGGGCGGCGCCGGGCGAGAGCTGCACCGCCGCGGGCCGGGGCGGCGGGATCGAGGCGGCGCGCGCCGGCGGGATCGAGATGCTGCCCGGGCGGATCGACGCGTCGCTCGCCGGCGCGGGCGCGGCGAGCGAGGGGAGCCGGCGCGCGGGCGCGGGCGCGCTCGCGCCGGGCGTGACCACCCGCGCGAGCCCGGCGCGGACCAGCGCCGCGATGCGTGACGCGGCGGCGGGCGCGCTCATCAGGAACGCGGCGATGCGCGGCTCCTTCGCGCTCTTCTCGGCGGCCTCGAGCCCCGCCCAGCGACGAGCGCGCGCGGTGTGCGGGCCCTCGAGCCACTCGAGGCGATGGGTCGCGCGGGCGCCGACCTGCTCGGCGTCGCCCTCGGCGGCGCGGCGCTCGAGCGCGTCGAGCACCAGCGGCACGAGCGAAGCCTCGGCGGAGACGTGGGGCGGCGGCGCCTCGGGGCGGAGCGCCGGGACCGCGCGGCCTTCGCTCTCCGCCTTCCCCATTCCGCGCACGAGCCGGTCGAGCCAGAGCGCGCGCAGCGTCTCGGCGAGCGCATCGTGCGAGAGCAGCGTCGAGCCCTCGGGCAGGCGATCGGGATCGGACGAGAGCCGCCCGAGCGCGGCGCGCTCTTCCTCGCGGATGCGCCCCGTCTTCGCGAGGAACTCGTGGAGCGAGGGATCGCCGGGCGCACGTCGCACGTCGACCACGCGGCCGCGCCTCAGCACCACCGTCCGCTCTCCGACCTCGACCGCGCCCTCGGCGCCCCGCTCGTCGAGCTCGAGAAGGAAGCGCGCGATGGGGCTCGGCGATGGCGCCCAGACCTCCGTCACGCGCGCGACTCTATCACTGTGCGCCAGAGGGGAAGGGGCTCTCTTCGCGGGCTCGAGCACTCTCGAAAGATCGGCTCGCCCGCAGGTCCCTACCGTCCGCGCGCGTCGCGCGCTCCCGTCCGGGACCTGCGGGACGAGCACTCCCGCAAGCGATCAGCGCACGTCGAGGCCGATCGGGAGCGCGAGCACGACCGGCTGGTCCGCGCGCAGGAAGCGCGCCCAGCGCAGCGCGTCGGCCGCCGGGCCCAGCTCGGCGCGCACCAGCGCGGCCGCGGCGTCCTCCGCGGGGTCGCCGCCCTGCATCGTGTGCATCAGCGTCTCGATCATCGTGCGGCGCGCCGGCCACTCGACGACCTGGGTGTCCTCGGGGAGGCTCGCCTGCTCGCGCGCCATCGCGATCGCGGTGCCGAGCCCACCCAGTCGATCGACCAGGCCGCGCTCCAGGCCCTGACGGCCGCTCCAGATGCGGCCCTCCGCCGACGCGAGCACGCGCTCCTCGGGCATCTCGCGGCCCTCCGACACGCGACGCACGAAGCGGCGGTACGTGCTCTCCATGATCCGGCGCAGCACCGCGCGCTCCTCGTCGGTGAACGGCGCCGACGGCGAGGACCAGCCCGCGTGCGCGCCGCGCGTGATCGTCTCGGCGTGGACCCCGAGGCGCGACATCAGCGCCGACGCGTCGACCTTGCCGCCCACCACGCCGATCGAGCCGACGATGCTCGCGGGGTGCGCGACGATGTCGTGGCCCGCCGACGCGATGTAGTAGCCGCCGCTCGCCGCCATGTCGCCGACCGACACGATCACCGGCTTGCGCCCCGCGATGCGCCGCACCGCGTGCCACATGCGATCGCTCGCGAGCGCCGAGCCCCCGGGCGAGTCGATGCGCAGCACGACCGCCCTCACGTCCTCGTCCTCCGCGAGCTCGCGCATGCGACGCACGAAGGGGCCCGACTGGCCGGTGCCGGTGCCGCTCTCCTCGGCGTCGGTGATCTCGCCGTCGAGGTAGGCGAGCACGATGTGGGGCCCGACCGCCTCGCTCTCGGGCGGCTCGCCCGAGGTGAGCGCGCCGAGGAGATCGCCGAGCGTCACGTCCTCGGGCTCCGGCGTGAGGCGCACCCGCACGTTGCGGGTCGCGCCGCCCGCCTCGCGCGCTCGGGTGCGCGCCTCGTCGTCGTACTCGATCGCGTCGACGAGGTGCGCCTCGAGCGCGGCCGCGCTGTCGTAGGGACCGGCGTCGAGCACCTGCTGCGCGTGCGCGGCCTCCATGCCGCGACCGCTCACCATCGCCTGCACCAGGCCCGACTGCAGATCGTCGAGCAGCGTGCCGAGCGACTCGCGCATCTCGGGCGACATGTCCTGCCGCGTGAAGGGCTCGGCCGCGCCCTTGAACGAGCCGACCTGCAGCAGGTCCGCGCTCACGCCGATCGAGTCGAGCAGCGAGCGCGCGTAGAAGACCTGGGCGGCGACGCCGACGGTGTCGAGCATGCCCGCGGGCGTCACAGTGATGCGGTCGCACGCCGAGGCGGCGAGCAGGTAGCCGGCGTTGTCGATCGTCTCGAAGTGACAGTGGACGGGCTTGCCCGCGTCGCGCACCGCCTGCAGCGCCTCGCGCAGATCGTCGATGCGGCCCCACGCGCCGCCCATCGGGCCGAGGCGCAGGAAGAGCGAGACCACGTGCTCGTCGGTGCGCGCGTCGTCGATGCGCTGCACGACGTCGCGCAGCGCGGGCTGCGGCGCCTCGAAGAACGTGGGCTGCGCCGACTCGGAGGGCGGCGCGAGCAGGACGATCTCGCGGAGCTCGCGGCGCGCGGGGTTCGCGTCGGTCTCGGTGTCGAGGGCGGCGGGATCGCCGCCGCAGGCGAGGACGAAGAGCGCGGTGAGCGAGGAGAGAGCGCGACGCATGCGGACGCGATCGTAGGGCCAGCGCTCGCGGAATGCTCGTGGGGTCGAGGATTTCGCGGGAGGCCCCCGCCGCGTGTCCGAACGCTCCGTGCGAATGCGAGGGAGGCCCCGGACGCGTGTCCGGACGCTTCCTGCGAATGCGAGGGAGGCTCCCGACACGTGTCCGGACGCTTCGTGCGAATGCGAGGGAGGCCCCGGACGTGTGTCCGGACGCTTCGTGCGAATGCGAGGGAGGCCCCGGACGCGTGTCCGGACGCTTCGTGCGAATGCGAGGAAGGCCCCGGACGCGTGTCCGGACGCTTCGTGCGAATGCGAGGGAGGCCCCGGCCGCGTGTCCGGGCGCTCCCTGCAAATCGGGGGGCCGGTCTCGCCGTGCGATCAGGGCTCGGAGTCGATCGCGGGAACGTCGCTGGGCGGCGGGGTGGTGCTGCCGCGCGGACCGGGGAGCTCGTCGGGCGCGGTGGTCGGCGCCGTATCGGGCGCCGGCTCGCTCGGCTCGGGCGCCGGCTGCGGCGCCGGCTCGGGGGTGCTGCTCGCGCCGAGCTCGGTGCGCAGGCGGTCGGCCTGACGGCGCGCGATCGACGCCCGCGACCCGTTCGGCGCGCGCTCGAGGTAGCGCTCGTACGCCGCGAGCGCCTGCTCGCGCTGGTTCAGCCGGCGATGGGCGTCACCCACGCCGATCAGCGCGTCGGCGTAGCCGCGATCGGCCGCGCCCTCGAGCTGGGTGAGCGCGGCGCGCACGTTGCCCTCGGCGAGCATGACGAAGCCGAGGCCCGCGCTGGCCTCCGGGCCCGCGCGCTCGCGCAGCGCCTGCTCGTAGAGGGCGCGAGCGCGGCGCGTGTCGCCGTTCTCGAGGCGCTGCTCGGCCTCGCGCACCAGCGCGTCGTAGCCCCGCGGCATCGCGGGCTCGACCGGCGGGGACGCGACCGTCGGGGTCGGCGGGGGCGGCGTGGTGGTGGTCGTCGTCGTGGGCGGCGGAGGCGTCGGGGTCGGCGCGATCGCCGCGACCGGCGTGCCGGCGTCGGTGCCCGCCACGACCGGCGCCGCGGGCGGACGTCCCGCCTCGATCGCGGCGCGCATCGCGACCGCGATCGGGTGCTCGGGGACGCGATCGAGCACCGCCTGGAGCTGGAGCTGCGCCGCGCTCACGTCGCCGGCCGCGAGCTGCGCGCGCGCCAGCAGGAGCCGCGCCCGGACGAGCCCGGGATCCTCCGCGACCGCGCGCTCCGCGAGCGGGCGGGCCGCCGCGATCGCCCCCGCCTGATCGGCGACCAGCAGCGCCTCGACGCGCAGGCCCTCGGCCGAGGGGGCGCTCCGCAGCGTGCGCGCGCGATCGAGCCGCGAGCGCGCGAGCGTCGGATCGCCCGCGAGCCTCAGCGCGTCGCTCAGCGCGATCTCGGCGTCGGCATCGCCTGCGCCGTGGCGCGCGGCGGCCTCGGCGTGCTCGCGCGCGTCCTCCGCGTGCTCGGCGGCGTCGCGGCGCAGCGTCGCCGCCTCGCCGCGCAGCGTCGCGTCGCCCTCGGCGCGGGCCTCGAGATCGAGCGCGTCGAAGGTGTGCTGCTGCGCGATCAGCGCGTGCGCGCGCGAGAGCCCGGTGAGCGCGCGCGCGTCGTGCTCGCGGAACGCGAGCGCCTTCGTGTACTGCGCGATCGCGTCGTCGTAGCCGTCCTCGTGGTCGAGCCGCAGCGACGTGTCGCCCGCCGCGACGAAGGGCGCCGCACGATCGGTCTCCTCGCCCCCGGCGATCAGGCCCGCGATGCGGTCCCAGCCGGCCGCGACGCCGCCGGCGATCGCGAGCAGGAACACGAGCGCGACCCACAGCCCGCTGCGGCTGCGCGCGCGCGGGCGTGCCGGCTGGTCGTCGTCCTCGTCGACGTGCAGCGGGCGGAACGACGCGCGCTTCTCGCCCGAGGGCGTCGGCGTGCGCGGCGCCGGCGTCGACGGCATCGCGGGCCCACGCGGCGGCGGCGGGAGCGGCGCGGGGGTCGAAGTCATCGCGGGCGCCGGCGGGCGCGAGGTCGGCGGCGCGGCGCGCGGCGGGGCGGGCGGTCGCGCCGAGGGCGCGCGGATGCCGCCCGGCGTGGTCGAGTGCGCGTCGGGCACCGGGCGCGGCGCCGACACCGAGCCGGTCCGAGGCGCGGGCGAGGGCACCGGCCCGCCGGGCGGCGGCGGCACCGCCATCTCGAGGGTGCGTCCCTTGATCTCTTCGACCGACGGCAGCGGCTGCGACGACGGACGCGGCGGCGGCGCGCTCGCGCCGCCCATGCCCAGCATCGTCGACTTGCCCGCGCCGCGCCCCGCGGGCGGCGGCGGTCGATCGGTGGCCGGCGCTTCGACCGTCGGCGCGAACGGGCGGGGCTGGTCGGTGCGCCCGGTGGGATCGGTACGCCCGGTGGGGTCGCGTCGCGTCGCGCTCGCGCCGGTGGGATCACGCCGCTGCGTGCCGGTCGCGTCGCGCCGCTCGCTGCGGGTCGCGTGCGCCGCGGCGAAGAACGTCTGCAGCTCGGCGATGTCGCCGAGGCGCTTCCATCCCTCGCCGCTGCGCGAGATCTCGTCGTCGGGCGTGAGCTGACCGAGCGTGATCTTGCGCTGCAGATCCTTCAGCGACGCGATGCTCTCGCTCGCGCCTCCGGCCGCGCGGCGCACGGTCCACACGCGCGCGTCGCCCGCAGGCGCGCTCGACGCCGCGGCCGCGCCCGGGCGGAACACCTTGAAGAGGTGCCCGCAGTTCGTGCACTTGACCGTGGTCCCGCGCGCCGCGACGAGCGTCTCGTCGAACTCGTACTCGGTCCCGCAGCGCTCGCAGGTGACGTCCATCGAAGCGTGTTCCGGTGGGTGACGCGCGAGGGTACCCGCGGCATCCGATCGTGTCGAACGTCGCGTGATCACTCCGCGAGTGAGGCTGCGAGCGCACGCGCGCCGTGCAGCCCGGTGCGCGGCTCGATCACGATGGACACGCGGATCGTCTCGAGCACCGGGCGCATGCGTCCCTTGGCGAGGAAGGACTCGCGGAACGCACCGCTGCGCAGCGCGTCCAGCTGCTTCGGCGCGATCCCGCCCGCCACGAAGAGCCCGCCGGTCGGCAGCGTCTTGAGCGCGAGGTTGCCCGCCTCCGCCCCGTAGAGCGACACGAACATCGCGACGGCGCGGGTGCACGCGGGGTCGAGCCCGCGCGCGCCGAGCTCGCCGATCACCGCGGGCGCGTCCTCCTCGCGCATCCGCGCGAGCGTCGAGGGATGGCTCGTCTCGAGCCCGCTCTCGACGAGGTACGCGTGGATCGCCTCGAGCCCCATGCCCGACACCACGCGCTCGTACGAGACGTGATCGGGATGGCGGCGCCGCAGGAAGCGCAGGAGCCCGTCCTCCACCTCGTCGCGCGGCGCGAAGTCGGTGTGCCCGCCTTCGCTCGGCAGCACGCGCACGCCGGCCGGCGTGCGCACCACCGTGGCCTCGCCGAGGCCGGTGCCCGCGCCGAGCACCGCGATCGGACCGTGGGGATCGACCTGGCCCTCCTGGATCACCACGACGTGCTCGGGGCCGAGCTCGAGCAGCCCGCGCGCGGTCGCCTCGAAGTCGTTGATCACCGCGACGCGCCGCGCGCCCAGCGCGGCGGAGAGCGAGGTCGGCTCGATCAGCCAGGGGAGGTTCGTGGTGTGGCAGCGGTTGTCCTTCACCGGGCCCGCGACGCCGAACGCCGCCGCGACGATCGGCGGGCCGCCGACGGTCTGCAGGAACGCGCGCGCCGGCGCCTCGAGCCCGGCGTGATCGGCGCTGGGGAACGTCGTCGTCGCGACCTCGACCCAGCCTCGCTCGTGTCGCTCGCAGAGCGAGAGAGCCGTCTTGGTGCCGCCCACGTCCCCGGCGAGCACCCGCGTTCCGATCGTCACCATCGCGCCTATCTATCGGCTGCGACGCCGCTTCTTTCAAGCGTGCGCCGCTCACACGAGGGCGTCGATCGCGGTGCGCGCCTCCGCGCAGCCGGGATCGATCTGCAGGACGCGCAGGTACGCCCCGTGCGCTTCGGCAGTGCGACCGGCGCTCGCGAGCACGCGTGCGTGGAGCAGGTGCGTGACGTGGAGGTCCGGCGAGAGCTGGCGCGCCCGCGCGAGGTCGGCGAGCGCGACGTCGTTCGAGCGCGCGTCCTCGGGCGCGAGGCAGTGCCGCGCCCAGCCGACGTACGCGAGGAACTCGCCCTGATCCGGGCAGATCTCGTACGCCTTCGAGAACGCGCCGAGCGCCTCGTGGACCTTGCCGCGATCGAGGGCGCGGTTGCCGCGCCGGAAGTGGCGCTCGGCCTCGAAGAGCTCGTCGACGCGCGCATCGAGCCCGCCCGGCGGCGCGGTCTCGTCGTCGTCCTCGGCGATCCGCTCGGGCTCGCGACGCTCCTCGTGCTCCGGCGTCGCGAGCATGCCCGAGGAGTCGCCGCGCGCGATGCCGGGGCGCACGTCGGGCACGCGCCCGCGCTCGCGCGCCGGCGACGTGGTGTCGTCCCACGCTTCGCCCGCGCCCTGGCGCGGCGGGAGCAGCACCTCGCGGGGCGGCTCGGTGGTCTCGTCGGCGATCCGATCCATCGCGTCGTCGGTGCTGCTGCCCTCGCCCGAGAGCGGCGTGGGCACGCTGCGGCTCGAGGGCAGGCCGCGCGTCTCGCTCGAGCGCAGCGCGCGCCCGGGGGTCTCGGCGTAGTGCACCGCGCCGAGGCACTCCATCGCGTACACGAGCTGCGCGACCGCGCCGGGGCGCGTGCCCATCGAGAGCACCTCGCGGAGCGTCAGCTTGCCGTCGACGCGCCCCAGCACCTGACGCGCCTCAGGCACCAGTCGCACGCGCACGAAGCGCGCGAGCTGCACCGGATCGGGCACCAGGTAGCGCGCGAGGTGGGGCGAGAGCAGCTCGAAGAGGCGGGTCGCGGGCATCGCCGCGCACACGCCCTCGTAGACGATCTCCGCGAGGCCGAGCTCGATCCCCACCGAGCTCTCCGGCGGCTCGAGCTTGGTCGAGAACCGATAGGTCCCGCGCATCCACCCGAACACGTCGAAGAGCTTGTCGCGCGCCTGATCGGCGAGCGCCTCGCCGAGCTCGAGCGGCGCGAGCGCGCCCATGTCGATCAGGATCTCGCCCTGCAGGCCGTGCCCGAGGCGCATGCGGCGGATCGACTCCTCGAGCGTCGCCGCGCCGATGCGGCGACGGCGCAGGAGGATCTGTCCGAGGCACTCGTCGAGCAGGTTGGAGCGCACGTGCGTCGGCACGCCGGCGCGGAAGTAGACGAGCTTCGTCGGCGGATCGCCGGTGGTCGTCTCGCGCCGCAGCCCTTCGGCGACGCACACGAGCCCGCCGGTCGCGCGCTGGTCCGCGAGCCGTCGCAGGAGCGCGGCGAAGCTGGTCTCCTCGAACGAGCCCATGATGCGCTGCGAGCCTTCTTCGCTCGCGCGGGCGTCGGCGCCGACGTGACGTCCTTCTTCGAGCGCGTCCGCATCGGCGAACGCTTCGGGGGGGATCTCGCGACCGTGCCCGGGCGTGATCTCCGGCGTGCGCATCGCGGGAGGCGGCGTCGTCAGGCGGCCCGACGTCGGGCGTCGCAGCACGCCCGAGCCGCCGTCCTCGGGGTCGGCGTCGTGGTGACCCTCGCGCGTCGTCGCGCGCGACGCGTTCGCCATCACGGTCTCCACCACCGGCCATGCGGCCGCCGCATCGTCGGCGGCGGGCGGCTCGTCGGTGTCGCCGTCCTCGTCGCGGCGCGCGTCGGTGATCGTCGGACGCTGCGCGAACGCATCGGTCGGCAGCAGCAGGCGCTCGAGCTGGCCGTCGATCTCGTCGACGCTCGCGACGCGCGTGCTCTCTCCCGGCGGACGCGCGAGCACGTCGACGAGCCGCTCGATCGCGTCGTCGTCGAGCGGTCCGAGCAGCGTCGCGGTCGCGCCCACGCGGCGCCCGAGCTCGTGCAGCGTCGCGCTCTCGGGCTCGTGCGCGGCGAGCAGCACGACGTGCGCGTCGCGCCCGCCCGGCGCCCAGCGGATCGACTCGATCGTCGCCACGCCGTCGCGCCCCGGCAGGAAGAAGTCGACCACGACGACGTCCGCGGGCTCCTGCACGAAGCGATCGATCGCGCGCTCTCCGTCGGCGAGCAGCACCGGCGCGTGCCCCGCCACCGCGATCGCCCGCGCGATGCGGGCCGCGATCGCGGCATCGGGATGCACGACGAAGACGGAGAGCGGGATCACGCGCTCGCCTCCGGGGACCACGGGGAGGGCGCGGGCACCGGCGCGATCACGCGCTCGAACACCGCGCGGATCTCCTCGGTCGTGCGCTGGTACGACGACGTCAGCACGCGCGCCGGATCGTGCCCGTCGCGCTCGCGGATGCCGAGCCTCCGCGCGAGCTGCTCCGCGCTGCGCGAGCCCGGCCGCAGCACCGGCTCGCGCGCCTCGTCGAGCAGCTTCAGCGTCTGCTCGATCGCGCGCAGGAACGAGAAGCCCTCGATCAGCGCGTCGGCGTCGGAGCGCGAGATGCGCCCTGCGCTCGCGAGCGCTGCGACGAGGCCGGGCGTGGTGGGGACCGCCTCGGGCTCCGTCCGGAGTCGCTGCTCCATCTGAAGCCATTGGGCGAGGAACTCGACGTCCACCAGACCCCCGAAGCCGAGCTTGGGATGGTATCGATCGCGGCTCTCGCCAGCAAGCTCGGTCTGGATGCGCGCCCGCATCGTCGCGAGCTCCTCGGGCGGCGGGGGCGGCTCGCCCGCGAGCGTGATCGCCGCGATGCGCGCCTGGACCGCGGCGCAGAGCGCGGGCTCGCCCGCGATGGGGCGCGCGCGCAGCAGCGCCTGTCGCTCCCAGGGCGCCGCGTTCTCGTGGTGGTAGCGGTCGAACGACTCGAGCGAGACGACGAGCGTGCCTTGGGAGCCGCTCGGTCGGAGGCGGGTGTCGGTCGCGTAGCCCGGGCCCTCGCCGTCGGGCTGGGAGAGCACGCGCACGGTGCGCTGCGCGATGCGCGAGAAGAGCTCGGCGTGACCGATCGAGCGCGCGCCTTCGGTCTCGCCGTCCTCGTCGTAGAGGAAGATCAGATCGAGGTCGCCCCCGAAGCCGAGCTCGCGCGCGCCGAGCTTGCCCATCGCGACGACCACGAGCGATGCGCGCTGCCCGCTCGGGCCGAGCGCGGGAGGGCCGAAGCGCGCGATCGACTCGCGCGTCGCGAGCGCGACGGCGGCGCGGATCTGCCGCTCCGCGGTGAGCGTCAGCACGCGCATGGTGTCGTCGAGCGCGAGCTCGCCCGCCGCGAGCGCGAGCCCCGCGCGCAGCGTCGCGCCGCGCTTGGCGCGACGCATCGCCGCGACGATCGCCTCGGCGTCGACCTCGCCCTCTTGCGCGATCAGCGCATCGACCTCGGCGTGCAGCGCCTCGACCTCGCTCGCATCGACGACGCCCGGCGCGAGCAGGAGATCGAGCTCCTCGGGGTGCCCGATGAGCCCGCTCGAGAGCGTGACCGAGGTGCCGAAGAGCGCGACGAGACGCCGCAGGAGCAGCGGGTCCTCGAAGAGCCTCCGCTCGTGCGAGAGCCCGCGCAGGCGCGCGAAGAACTCGGCGAGATGGCGCAGGCTCGCCATCGGATCGGCGACGCTCGAGACCTCCTCGAGCAGGCGCGGACCGAGCCCGGGATCGGTCTCGCGCATCACCGGCCCGAGCGGCGCATCGGCGCGGCGCGCGAGGCGGCACAGGTGCTCGGCGGCCTCGTGTGGATCGCCGACCGGCAGCAGCGGGGCGACGAGCTCCGCGACGGTGTCCACGTCGGCGCCCGCGGCGATGCGATCACACAGCGCCTCGAGCTGCTCCTCGCGCCCGCTGCGCTCGCGGCGCCCGCTCGTGCCCTCGGGCATCAGCGAGTCGAAGAGCTCGGCGATGCGCGCGCGATCCTCGCGCATCACGCGCTCGAGCGCGTGATCGTCGTCGTAGCCCAGTGACCGCGCGAAGCGTGCGCGCTCCGCGCCCTCGGGCGGCAGCTGGTGCGTCTGGTAGCCCGACCACGCGTGGATGCGGTGCTCGATGCGCCGCAGCCGCGCCCACCCCGCCGCGAGGGCGCGCGCCTCGCGCTCGCGCACCAGCCCTGCGGCCTCGAGCCGCGTCAGCGCCTGGATGGTGCCCGGCACCTGGAGCTGCGGGTTCCGCCCGCCCCACACGAGCTGCAGCGTCTGCACGAAGAACTCGGCCTCGCGGATGCCCCCGCGCCCGAGCTTCACGTCGCGCGCCTCGTCGACTGCGAGCTCGCGCCGCGAGCGCTCGAGCATCTGCGCCATCTCGCGCGCGATGCCGGGATCGACGGTGCGCCGGAACACGAAGGGCCGCAGCGCGTCGAGCAGCCTGCGCCCCAGCGCGCGATCACCCGCGATCGGCCGGGCGCGCAGCAACGCCGCGCGCTCCCAGGTGCGCCCCCAGCTCTCGTAGTAGCGCTCGGCGCTCGCGAGCGAGTTCACCAGCGGACCGCGCGTGCCCTCGGGACGCAGCCGCAGATCGACGCGGAAGCAGAACCCGTCCTCGGTCACGTCGGAGATCGCCGCGACGCAGCGCGCCGTCGTGCGAGCGTGGTGCTCGTGCACCGAGATCGCGTCGCCCGGCACCTCGCCGTCGTCGGTCTCGTAGAAGAAGCAGAGATCGACGTCGCTCCCGAGGTTGAGCTCCCAGCCGCCGAGCTTGCCCATGCCGAGGCACGTGAGCCCGATCGGCGCGCCGCCTTCGCCCACCGGCACACCGAAGCGCTTCTCCACGGTGCGCTTGGCGGCCTCGAGCGCGCTGTCGCACGCCGCCGCCGCGAGCGCCGCCATCTCCGCGCTCGTCGAGTCGATGTCCGCGAGCCGCAGGATCTCCTGCAGGGCGATGCGCACGATGTGGCGGTGCCGCAGCCGGCGCATCGCGCGACGCAGCTCCGGCCCGTCCTCCATGCCCTGGGTCGCCGCGCCGAACTGCCGGATCAGCGCCGCCACCCGAGCGCGCCGCGCGAGCCCGATCCGCAGCACGTCGCCGGGCAGCGTCGGATCGCCGAGCGCGAGCGGCAGGAGCGCCGGCGCGTGCTCGCCGAGCACACCGACCAGGGTGCGCGCTCCTTCGTGCGATGCGTCTCCTCCCGCCGCCGCGAACGCGTCGATCGCCGCGCGCGCGGCGGGCGTGTCGATCTCACGGGCGAGCGGGAGCATGGGCACGCGCGCAGCGTACCGCGGGGGCGGTGGGCGCGGCGGCGAATCGGCTCACCTCGCGCCCCGCTCGCGCAGCTCGGGCTGGACCGGCGGCCCCGCCATCCGCCGTCGCTCGGGGATCCACGCGTCGAGGTACCAGGGCGTGTTGATCACGACGATCTGCGGCCCACCGCGCAACAAGAGCGCCGTCTTGAGCAACGACGCGATCGGCGTGTGGAGCAGCCACTGGTACCAGCGCGGCTCGACGAGCTGCGGGACCACCACCGCGATCTGTCGATCGGGATGGCTCGACGCGACCATCATCACGAAGCGCACGAGCGTGCGCAGCAGCTCGCGATAGCGCGAGTGGATCACGACGAGCCGCGGCGCCGCCACGCCGAGCCGCTCGGCGGGCACGATGACGAGGCGACGCCAGCGCGACGTGAGGTCGTCGGCATCGCGATCACCGGTGAGCACCTGCACCGCCATCACCTCGGGCGAGAAGCCGATCGCGAAGCGCAGCGCCTTCACCGTCACCGCGTCCCAGCGCCACATCGGCACCACGACGATCGGCGGCTCGCTCTTGCGGAAGTCGAGCGTCACGTCGCGCGCCGCGGTCGCCTGCGCGACGAAGTCGTAGTGCGCGCGCACGCGCTTGAAGAGCAGGATCGATCCCGCGACGAGCACCACGCTGATCCACGCGCCGTCCTCGAGCTTCGAGATCGCGATCACGACGAGGGTCGTCGCCGTCGCGACCGCGCCGAGCGAGTTGATCGCGAGGTGCCTCCACCACGAAGGGCCGCGCACGCGCCACCAGTGCGCGACCATCGCGGCCTGCGAGGTCGTGAACGCGAGGAAGGCGCCGATCGCGAAGAGCGGGATCAGGTGATCGGTGATCCCGTCGAAGATCAGGAGCAGCGCTGCCGACGTCGTCGCGAGCGCGAGGATGCCGAACGAGTACGCGAGCCGCCGCCCGCGGTGCACGAACATCTCGGGCAGGAAGCGGTCGATCGCCATGATCCGGCACAGGCGCGGGAAGTCGGCGAAGCTCGTGTTCGCCGAGAGACACAGCACCGCGACCACGCTCCCGAGCGTCACGTAGTAGAAGGGCCCGCGCCCCACGACCGCCGCGACCATCTGCGAGAGCACGCTCTCGTACTGCGGCGTGCCCGGCGGGGTTGCGGTGATGCCGTACGCGCGCGACAGGAACGCGACGCCGATCAGCAGCACCACGAGGATCCCGACGATCAGCGAGAGCGTGCGCCGCGCGCCGACCGACGAGGGCTTGTGGAAGATCGGCACGCCGTTGCTCACCGCTTCGACGCCGGTCATCGCGGTGCATCCGCTCGAGAACGCGTGCATCAGCAGCCAGAGCGTCACCAGCGACGTCGTCGCGTGGTCGGGCGCGACGTGCGGCGGATCGACCGGCACCGGGGCGCCTCCCGCCGCGATCGTGCGCGCGACGCCGATCCCGATCACCGCGAAGAGCGTGGCGACGAACAGGTAGGTGGGGATCGAGAACGCGGCCCCCGACGCGCGCACGCCGCGCAGGTTCACGACCGTGAGCAGCACGACGACGCCGAGGCAGAGCTCGATCGTGTAGGGGAGCAACATCGGGATCGCCGACACCAGCGCGCCGATGCCCGCCGACACCGCGACCGCGACGTTGAGCACGTAGTCGAGCGCGAGCGCCGCCGCCGCGAGTAGGGACGCGTTCGTGCCGAGGTTCTCCTTCGCGACGCTGTACGCGCCGCCACCGCTCGGATAGGCCGCGATCGTCTGGCGATACGAGACGTAGAGGATCCCGAGCAGCCCGACGATCAGCATCGTGATCCACGGCACGTACTGCGTCGCGAGCGTGCCCAGGCCGATCAGCACCGTGAGCAGCGCCTCGGGCCCGTACGACGCCGACGCGAGCGCATCGAGCCCGAGGATCGGCACGCCCGCGATCGGACCGACGCGCTCGCCCTCGTCCTCTTCGGTCGCGAGGCGTCGTCCGAACAGCAGGTGCACGAGCGACATGCGCCACGTGCTCAGCAACGGACATACCGTGCGCAGGCGCGCCCGCACGCGGCCGCTCGCCGCAGCGAGCGCCACGCAGAGCCTCGCGACGCGGCGCCGTCCGTCCCGGGCGCGCAGCGCACGCGAGGCGTGCTGTCGCGATCAGTCGACCAGCGGCTCGCCCGACGGGCGGTCGATGCGTCCGAACACCTGGAGCGCGAGCGGGAAGAACACGCTCGTCGACACGTACGTGAGCGCCACGCCGAGCACCGCGAGGAACGCGACCGAGCGCAGCCCCTCGTGGCGCGCCAGCGCGAGCGCGCCGAACCCGACGAGGTTCGTCATCGACGAGAGCAGGTTCGCGCTCGACGTGCGGCGCAGCACCACCGGGATCGCGTCGCGTCCTTCGGCGCGATAGCGGTGGTAGATGTGCAGCGCGTTGTCGAGGCTGATCCCTACGCAGATCGGCAGGATCCCCGCGTTCATGAAGTTCAGGTCGACGCCCGAGATCGCCATCGCGCCGCCGAGCCCCGCGAGCCCGATCATCACCGACCCGAGCACGACCGCGGCCGCGCGGAACCCGCGCAGATCGAAGAGCAACACGACGAACACGACGAGCAGCGTGCCGATCAGCAGGAAGGGCCCGTCCGCGAAGATCGTCGTGAAGATCTCCCCCGCGATCCAGTTCTCGCTGAGGATCGACACCGTGAGACCACGCCGCGCGAGCTCGTCCGAGATCGCGCGCACCTGCTCGGCCCAGCCCACGATCTCGTCGGTCTCGCGATAGGTCCGCGCGGTGCGCACCACGAGCAGCGTTCCGTCGTCGCCGATGGTCCGGAACGCACGCACGAACGACTCGGGCACGTCGTCGACGGTGAAGGGCTCGACGTGCGTGAGACGCAGCGCCTCGGCGAGCCGCTCGCGACCTCGCTCGTCGAGGCGCTCCGGCCGCACTCGCTCGAGCTGGCCTCGCAGCTCCCCCGCGAGCGCAGCGCGTGCGCGCTGTGCCTCGGCGGGCGGCACCACGTCGTCGAGCCCGCGGATCTCCGCCACGTCCCAGCGATCCGCGGGACGCGCCGCGCCGAGATCGCGCACCGCGTCCACCACCACCGCGGCCTCGCGGCGATCGCGCACCCAGATCACCGCGTTGGTGAACGTGCCCTCGAGCTGCTCGCGCACGTACTCGTCGAAGCGCGTCGTCTCGCTGTCGCCCTGCAGCACGCGCCAGTTCCCCTCGAAGCGCACGCCGCCGGTCGCGATCACGACCAGCGATGCGATCGCGAACGCCGGCACCACCGCGAGGATCCCGCGGCGCACCGCGGGCGGCACCACGATCGCGCGCACCTCGCGCTGATCCTCGGGCGGGATCGGCGTGGGGCGCCATCGCTCCGAGATCACGTTGAGCGCGGGGAACCCGAGCAGCGTCGCGATCAGCGTGAGGATCATCCCCGCCGCCGCGATGCGCCCGAACTCGTTGAACCCCGAGAAGTCGGCGAGCGCGCTGACCAGGAACACGCTCGCGTTCGTGATGCCGATCGCCACGAGCGCACGCCCGGTCGTGCCGAGGAGTCGCTCGGTCGCTTGCTCGAGCGTGAGCCCCTCGCGCCGCATCTCGACGAAGCGATGGTGCAGATGGATGCCGTACTCGATCCCGAGGCCCGACAGGATCGAGAACAGGAACCCGCTGATGATGTTGAGGCTCCCCACCGCGACGCGCGCGAACGCGAACGTCCACACGAGCCCCACGAAGAGCGGCACCGCGAGCAGCGCGAGCGCGCGCGGCGAGCGCAGCGATCCGACGATCAAGAGCACCACCGCGAGGAACCCGATCGGCCCCGCGAGCGCGAGATCGCCCACGATGCGCTCGTGATCGTCGAGGCGCTGCTCGATGCCGCCGACCAGGCGCACCTCGAGATCGCCTCCGAACGCGCCGTCGCGCCGCACGTCGTCCTGGGCGCGCGCGACCACGGCGTGCGCCTCGCGCGCGAAGTCGAGATCGCCGCTCGCGCCCGAGAACACGACCCACATGCAGAGCCAGCGACCGTCGCGCGTGACCGCCCACGACTGCAGCGAGGGCGCGCGGCGCGCCGCCTCTTCGAGCAGCTCGGTCGGTGACGCGACGTCTTCTTCGGCCTCGTCCTCGTCGAGCCCGAGATCGAAGCCCGACTCGCGCATCACCTCGTCGTCGATCGCCGCCTCGGCGCGATCGATCAGCGAGCGCAGCTCCGTCTCCTCGACGAAGAGAAGCTGTCGCTGCTCGAAGAACTCGACGTCGAAGCGTGCGTCGACCGCCCGCACCAGCGGCTCGCTCGCGAGGCGCGCCGCCATCGCCTGCGCGAAGCGGCGCGCTGCCTCGGGATCCTCGTTGTCGATCGCGACGAGGACGTTCGACGTGACCTGCGCGCGATCGAGCACGTCGTGGAGCTGACGGACCGCGGGCCGATCCGCGGGCAGCAGATCGAGGAACGACGATCGAATCGACAGGCCCGACGCGAGCCAGCCCGCGGGCACCATCGATGCAAGGAGCACGAGCACGATCGCCCACGGGTGCCGGTGCGTGACGCGACCGAGCCGCGCGAGCGCTCGCTCGAGAGAAGAAGGAGTGCGCTCGCTCGACATACCTCTGTCCGCCGGCTCTCGAGACCGCATCCGGCCCGCGATCGAGCGGCGGAGCGTGGGCTCAGGCAGGCTCTGATTTCAAGCGCGATGCGCCGGGCAGGCTCGTGGTTGACGGTTTCCACCCATCGCAGTACAAACCCGCGCTCTCCGGGGCGGCCCGTGCGCGTCCGTGCGCCCGGCGCGGCGCAGATGCCGTGGCCCTCCTGGGAAGACACGCGGCCCAACGTGGGTCTGTCGTCGAGGTGTCCGGGTGATCCTCTCCTTCGTACAGCTCCTCCTGTGGCTCCAGCCTGCGGCGACGGGCGCGGGGGGTGGATCCGGTGGTGGCGGCAGCGCCGGCGGCGGCTCGCAGTACTGCATGATGCAGGCGGGCATCATGGTCGCCGTGCTGCTCTTCACCTATTTCTTCATGATCCGGCCTGAGCAGAAGCGCCGCGACGAAGCCGAGGCGCTGCTCAAGTCGCTCCGCAAGGGGATGAAGGTCCGCACCACGGGCGGCATCCTCGGCGAGATCATCAGCATGGACGAGCACACGGTGATCCTCGGGGTCGCCGACAAGGTCCGCATCAACGTGCTCCGCTCGCACATCGCCGGCCCCGAGCCCGAGAAGCGTGAGAGCACCGAGACGAAGGACGCGAAGGCGAACGAGGACAAGGGCACGAAGAAGCCCGACGAGGCGCGCAGCTGATCGGCTGCGCGTCGGCGATCGCAGCGAGGGCTCGTTTCGAGTCAGCAAGAAGGCGGCATGGACAGGGGCTGGTACCTTCGTTTGGGGTTCGTCGTCACGTGTGTCGTGGCGGCTTGGCTGGCGCTCTGGCCGAGCGTGGATGCTTGGATTCCCGCGCCCGAGTGGGTGAAGAGCACGTTCACCCACCAGATCGCGCCTGGTCTCGACATCCGCGGCGGTCTCCGCCTGCAGTACGAGGTCGAGGTCGACGAGGCGGTCGCGGATCGACGTGACTTCCGCGCGCAGCAGGTGGTCGAGCGGCTCTGCCAGCAGTTCGAGATCTGCGAGGAGAACGAGCCGCCGACGCGCGAGCAGCTCGACGAGACCGCGGAGCGCGTGCGCGTGGCGACGGCGGGCGAGCAGGGCTTCCGCCTCACGTTCACGAACCCCGAGGACGTCGCGGAGCTCGATCGCGATCTGATCACCAGCTTCGGTGATCTCCGCGAGGCGCAGCGCACCGAGACGACCGTCACGCTCGAGCTGCGCGACGACAGCCTCGAGCGCCTGCGCGACACCGCGGTGGAGCAGGCGCGCGAGACGATCGGCAACCGCATCGACGAGATGGGTCTGCGCGAGGCGTCGGTCATGACGCGCGACACCGACATCATCGTCGAGCTTCCGGGCGCGAGCGAGGCGCAGTTCCAGCAGATGCGCGAGATCATCGCGCGCACTGCCCGCCTCGAGTTCAAGGTCGTCGACGACCTCGCGGACTTCGTGCAGACGCTGCAGGACCTCCCCGAGGGCATCGAGCGCGCGAGCGAGGTCGTGTCCGCGGGCGAAGAGAACCCGCAGGAGATCGTCTACTACCTCACCGCGTCGGGCGAGGGCTCGCGTGATCGCCTCCAGGCGTACGTGCTCTCGCTGCGTGACTCGGGGCAGATCCCCGAGGACCACCAGCTCGCGATCGGCCAGGCCGATCAGGGCGAGCCCGAAGAGGGCGAAGAGGTCGAGGAGGCGTGGCGCACGTACTACCTCTACGACCGCGCCGAGCTGACGGGTGACGCGATCGACGACGCCTCGGTGTCCGTCGATCCGCAGGACAACCAGCCCTACGTCTCGATCGTCTTCAACGGCGCGGGCGCGCGCGCGTTCGAGCGCCTCACCGGCGCGAACGTGAAGCGCCGCATGGCGATCGTGCTCGACGATCGCGTCGCGTCGGCCCCGGTGATCCAGCAGCGCATCGGCGGTGGCCGCGCGCAGATCACGCTCGGCGGGTTCCGCGACTACAACCAGATCCTCAACGAGGCGAACCAGCTCACGATCGTGCTGCGCGCCGGCGCGCTCCCCGCGCCGATCCGCCCCGCGAACGAGCAGCTGATCGGGCCGACGCTCGGCGCCGACTCGATCGTCCAGGGCGCGATCGGCGCCGGTCTCGGCGTGCTCCTCGTACTGCTGTTCATGGCGTTCTACTACCAGGTCGGCGGTCTGGTCGCGGACGTCGCGGTGTTCCTCAACGTCATCTTCCTGCTCGCGGTGCTCGCCGCGTTCGAGGCGACGTTGACGATGCCCGGCATCGCGGGCATCGCGCTCACGATCGGTATGGCCGTCGACGCGAACGTGCTGATCAACGAGCGCATCCGCGACGAGATGCGCCTCGGGAAATCGCCGCGGTCCGCGGTCGAGCTCGGCTACCAGCGCGCGTTCACGTCGATCTTCGACAGCCAGATCACGACGTTCATCGCGGGCGTGGTCCTCTATCAGTACGGCAGCGGCCCGATCCGTGGCTTCGCCGTGACCCTGATGATCGGCATCGTCACGTCGCTCTTCACCGGCGTGTTCTGCTCGAAGGTCGTGTTCGACTGGGTCGTTCGCGGGCTGAAGGTCCGCCGGCTTCCGGTGGGGTGACAGAGAGATGGAGTTCATCAAGCCCGGTCGTGTGTTCGACTTCATGCGCTACCGCACCGCCGCGGTGGCCACGTCGTCGATCCTCGTCCTCCTCAGCGTGCTCTCGCTCTTCTGGCCGGGGCCCAACTTCGGCATCGACTTCACCGGCGGCACCGAGGTCCAGCTGCGCTTCCGCGGCGACATCTCGACCGCCGAGCTCCGCGAGACGCTCGAGGGACTCGAGTACCAGAGCCCCGACGTCATCGCGGTCCAGGGCGCGGCCAACGAGTACATCGTGCGCGTCCGCGAGGTCTCGACGCTCCCTGCGGACATCGACGAGCGCATCCGCACCGAGCTCGGCAACACGCTCGGCGACACCGAGGTGATCGCGCTCCGCGTCTCGCCCGGTGGCGACAAGGTCTCGGTGCGCCTCGGCGCGTCGGCCGAGCCGGCGCAGATCCGCACGGCCCTCGAGGCCTCGGGCGTGAGCCTTCGCGGCGATGTCGTTCGCTTCGGCCCCGAGAGCGACTTCCGCTACGAGGCGAACCTCGTGGGCGTCGCCGACCGCCTGGTCTCGCAGCTCGAGGAGCAGCTCGGCGAGCGCGGTCCCGAGGAGCCGCTGCGCATCGAGTGGGTCGGCCCCCGCGCCGGCGAGCAGCTGCGCAACTCGGCGCTCAAGGCGCTGCTCTACGCGATCGCGTTCATCATGGTGTACGTCGCGTTCCGCTTCGATCTGCGGTTCGCGCCGGGCGGCATCATCGCCCTCATCCACGACGCGGTGATCACGGTCGGTGTGTTCGTGCTGGTGCAGCGCGAGTTCAACCTGACGACGATCGCGTCGCTGCTGACGATCATCGGCTACTCGATCAACGACACGATCGTCATCTACGACCGCATCCGCGAGAACACGGCGCGGCACCGCGGCAAGTCGATGGCGGAGCTGATCAACATCAGCACGTCGGAGATGCTCTCGCGCACGATCGTCACGTCGGGCGTGACGCTGCTCGCGATCGTCCCCTTCTTCATCTGGGGCACCCAGGTGATCCAGGACATCGCGTTCGCGCTCTTCATCGGCTTCCTCGCCGGCGTCTACTCGACGATCTACATCGCGGCGCCCGTGACCGAGTGGTTCGACAAGGTCGTGTTCGCGAAGGCGCGCGAGCGCGCGCTTGCGGCGGCGCGTGGACGCGCGGCGGCGGGAACCTGATCCGTCCGACGCCGAACGCTGGTACAAGGCTTCTGAATGGCCGCGAGGGGCGAGAGCATGGGCGAGAGCGTCGCCCTCTCTCGCCCTTCTTGCGTTCCAGCGCCTGAACCTTCGAAAAACGAAGGAAAAACCGAGTGGCGCGTGGCGGCCAACGATCCGTCGGCCGCGCAGGAGCTCGGACGCGCCCTCGGGATCTCGCCGACGATCGCCCAGGTGCTCATGCACCGCGGGCTGCAGGATCCAGCGGCTGCGCGCGAGTACCTCGAGCCGCGCCTCTCGGGCCTGACGATCCCCGACGGCATGATCGATCGCGGCGCGGCCGCGGATCGCCTGGCGCGCGCGATCCGGGCGCGCGAGCGCATCGCGGTCTTCGGCGACTACGACGTCGACGGCACGACCAGCACCGCGATCCTGTGCGATGCGCTCGAGCAGATGGGCGGCGACGTCGTCGCGCTCGTCGCGAGCCGCTTCGCGGGCGGCTACGGCCTCAGCGCGCCGGCGCTCGAGCGGGTGCGCGCCACCGGCGCGACGTTGCTCGTCACGTGCGACTGCGGCTCGAGCGATCACCCGCGGGTCGCGGCGGCGCGCGCTGCGGGCATCGACGTGATCGTCGTCGATCACCACCTCGTCCCCGCCGAGCCGCTGCCTGCGAACGCGTTCCTGAACCCGCACCGGCCCGACTGCGCGTTCCCCTACAAGGGCCTCTCGAGCGCGGGGCTCGCGCTCTCGCTCGCGGCCGCGGTGCGCGCGGTGCTCGGCGCGAAGCTCGACCTGCGCGAGCTGCTCGATCTCGTCGCGCTCGGCACCATCGCCGACGTCGCCCCGCTCGATGGCGACAACCGGCGTCTGGTGCGCGCGGGGCTGGTGCGCCTCGCGCAACCGACCCGGCCGGGGCTCGTCGCGCTGCGCGAGCAGGCGAGGATGCGGGCGGGTGGCTCGCTCGGCGGCATCGACGTCGCGTTCCGGCTCGCGCCCCGCCTGAACGCGGCGGGAAGGCTCGGCGATCCCGCGATCACCGTCGCGCTTCTGCGCGCGCGCTCGATGGTCGATGCGCGCGCCCACGCGATCGCGATCGAGGCGCTCAACGACGAGCGCAAGGCGATCACGCGCCGCATCACCGAAGAAGCGGTGGCCCAGGTGCGCGAGGTCTACGCCGGGCGCCACGACGGCGGCATCGTCGTCGCGTCCGAGGGCTGGCACCGCGGCGTCGTGGGCATCGTCGCGGCGCGCCTCGTCGATCTCTTCGACGCACCGGTGCTCGCGATCGCGATCGAGGACGGCGTCGGGCACGGCAGCGGGCGCACCCCCGCAGGTTTCCCGCTCTACGACGCGATCAAGACGTGCCGCGACGAGCTGATCACGTTCGGAGGGCACCAGGCTGCCGCAGGGCTCAGCGTGCGCGCGACGCGCGTCGATGCGCTGCGGGGCGCGTTCGACGACGCGTGCCGCACGCTGCGCGCGCAGCGCGGAGACGTGGACACGTCGAAGCGCATCGACGTGGTGCTCGACGCGTCGAGCTACCCGCTCCCGCGCGCGTCGGAGCTCGCGCTGCTCGAGCCCCTCGGCGCGTCGAACCACGAGCCGGTCGTCGCGGTGCACGGCGCGCGCGTCGAGGACGCCCAGCCCGTGGGCGATGGGCACCTGAAGATGGTCGTGCGCTTCGGCGGCACGAAGCTGCGCTGCTTCGGCTGGGAGATGGGCGCGTCGCTCGAGCGCATCGGCCGCCAGGTCGACGTCGTGGGCACGCTGCGCCCCGACGACTGGACCGGCGGCGAGGCCGTCGAGCTCCGCCTCACCGCCGTTCTCTGAGCCTCGATTCAGCTCGGGGTCGTCTCGGTCGCGGCGCGCTTCGCCGCCATGCGCGTGCGCAGCCACTGCACGACGCCGGGCGCGACCGAGATGAGCACGACGAGGATGATGATCTTCTCGATGTGCTGGATGACGCCGGGCACCTGACCGAGCGCGTACCCGATGATCGTCATCGACGCGACCCACGAGACCGCGCCGATCACGTTGTACATTGCGAAGCGGCGGTACGGCATCTGCGCCACGCCCGCGATCACCGGCACGAACGTGCGGACCAGCGGCATGAAGCGCGAGATGATGATCGCCTTGCCGCCGTGCTTCTCGTAGAAGTCGCGCGCCGCGAGCGCGTGCTTCGGATCGAAGAAGAACGACTTCGGACGGCTGAAGATGCGCGGACCGGTCTTCGCGCCCATCCAGTACGACGTCGCGTCACCGATGATGGCGCACGGGATCAGGATCAGGTTCAACAGACCGAGATCGAGCGAGCCCTGCGCCGCGTAGAGACCCGCCATCACGAGCAGCGAGTCGCCGGGCAGGAAGAACACGAGCGCGCCCGTCTCGAGGAAGACGATGAGCGCCATGCCCGGGTACCCGCCCCACTCGATGAGGTGCCCCGGGTTCCGGATGATGTCGATCAGGGAGTGGAACAGACCAATCAGCGCGTCCATCGTGCACCCCGGCTATCACTGCGCGCCCCCAGCGGCAACGCGCCATCGTGCGGCGGCTCGGTCACGCCCGAGGGCGGCGAAGCCGACCCACCAGCATCATGAGCGCGGGCTGGAAGATCAGCGTCGCGACGAGCGACGTCGAGAGCGCGACCGCGATCAGCTCGCCGAACTGGCGCACCGGCACGAACCCGCTCAGCAGCAGCACGCCGAAGCCCATCACGAGCGTCGCGCACGAGACGACGATCGCGCGTCCGGTGCCGCGCGCCGCGCGCACCAGCGCCGCGCGCCGCCACAGGCCGCGCTCCTCTTCCTCCACCAGCCGTGCGAACGCGTGGATCGTCAGATCGACGCTCACGCCGATCGCGACCGAGAACACGATCGCGGTGCTCGCGTTGAGCGGGATGCCGCGCGCGACCATCCACGCGACCGTCGCGATCTGCGGGATCACGTTCGGCGGGATCGCGAGGAGACCGAGCTTCACGCTGCGGAAGAGCAGCGCGATCGTCGCGAAGATCACGAGCGCCGAGAGCGAGAGGCTCCCGAACATGTCCTGCACGACCGCGTCCGCGCCGTGCGAGCCGATGTACGCCTCGCCGAACGTCGAGTAGGTCACGTGCAGCGGCGCGAGCTCCTCCTCGAGCTTCTGCTCGATCGCGCGGATGAGCCGGATGCTCCGCTGCGCGCCGATGTCGCCGAGGCGGATCTCGATGCGCGCGCGACGCCCGTCGTCGGTGAGGTACGCATCGACCGGGCTGCGCTCGAGACGATCGAGCAGCGCGAGCAGCGCGTCGACCTGCTCGGGCGAGCGGAACGGCGTGCGCGCATCGTCGCGCCCGACGCCCGCGATGCGGCGCCACGTCTCCCAGAGGAAATCACCGGGCGTCGTGGTCCGCAGCACTCCGTCCTGCGTGGCCGCCCAGCGCGCGATGCGATCGAACGTCTCGAGCGCGCGCGGATCGCGCAGCGCGCCGTCCTCGTCCGCCTCGATCATCACCTCGAGCGGGCGGATGCCGTCGAGGCGCTCGTCGACGAGCTGCGTCGCGCGCACGATCGGGTCGCTCGGATCGAACGTGTCGCGCAGCGACGTGTCGACCTGGATCGCGCTGTACGCCCACGCGCACGGGATCGTCAGCAGCACCGCGACGACGAGCACCGCCTTCGCGTGGCGCACCACGTACGCGGTGACGCGCACGAGGATCGCCTCGAGCTTGCCGCGCGGCAGCGGATCTTCGCCCTTCACCTGGCCCTCGCTGGGCGTGGGGAAGAACGTCAGCGCCGCGGGCACGAACGTCACGAGGATGACGTACGAGACCATCACGCCGATCGACGCGACGAGACCGAAGCGCCGCAGCATCTCGGTCTGCGCGACCAGCAGCGACGCGAAGCCCACGCTGGTCGTGAACGACGTCAGGAAGCACGCGACCGCGAGCTGTCGGATCGCACGCCGCGCGGCCGCGACACGATCGGGTGAGCGTCGCGTCTCCTCGACGTAGCGCGCGACGACGTGAACCGCCTCCGATATGCCCATGATGATGAGCAGCGTCGGGAGCGTGTTCATCAGGATCGTCAGCGGCTCGCCGACGAGCGCCATGATCCCGAGCACCGACACGACCGAGGCACCGACCGTCGCGAGCGTGAGCAGCGTGCCCGGCCACCACCGGAACGACGCGTAGAGCAGCGCGATGCAGACGAGCAGCGAGAGCGGGACGAGGATCGTCTGATCCTCGAGCATCGCGTCGCTGATCTTCGCGCGCAGATGCGGGATGCCCGCGGGATGCACCGTGATCCCCGCGGGCGGCGGGTTCGCGGCGAGCCACGCGTCGATGCGGTGAACGGCCTCGAGGCGGCGCTGGCCGGTGCCGAGCGCGGGATCGAGGAACGCGACGACCGCAGCGAGCGTGCGATCCCGCGACACGAGGCGACCGTCGACGAGCGGCAGATCCTCGATCGCGGTGCGGATCGCGGTGGCCTCGTCCTCGGTGACCTCGTCGCCCTGCACGACCGCGCGGGTGTCGGCCTCGCCGTCACCGACGCGCTCGGCGACGCTGTAGAGGCCCATCGGGAAGCGCTCGGGCTCCGCCGCGACCAGCACCTGGAGCGCCGCTTCGGCGCGTGCATCGGCGCTGTCGGGCTCTTCGAGATCGTCGAGCCCCTCGAGATCGTCGAGGGTCGCCTCGGCCTCGACCCGCGCGCCGGGCAGCGGCGTGACGGTGAGGCTCTCGACGCGCACCGCGTAGTCCTGCGACGCGAGGTGCTTCGAGAGTCGATGCACGTAGCGCAGCGGCTCGAGCTGCGTCGCGTCCGCGGCTTCCACGAGGATCGCGACCACGCTGTCGGTGTCGCCGAACGACTCGCGGAACACGCGCGCGCGATCGGCGTACCCGCCATACGAGATGAGCAGGTTCTCCGGCGACGAGTCGGTCTGCAGGCGCGGCAGCTGGATCGCCGCGAACGTCACGAACATCGCGACGAGGAGCAGCACCGTTCGGCGCCGCGCCGTCACCACGGCCGCGAGAGCGTCCAACCAGCGGGCGAACATCAGGGGCGCGCACCGTATGCCGTCCCGCGCGGCTCGTCCACTGTGCGCTCCCGGGGCTCCCCGGACGTACGGTGTGCCCCAGCACCGGTGCGCAGTGCGCAGGGGTGCGAGCCAGGGCTCAGGACCTGTGGGTTCATCCACCGTCCCGCGCAAGGACGTTTCAGCGCGGCGACGTCGAGAAGGTCGGCGCCGTGATGTCGATCGGCGTCACCGCGCCGCTCTCACGATCGATCCGCAGCCGCTCGAACGAGCGCCACGCGCGCGCCGTCGGCGTGCAGGCCAGCGTCTCCTCGCGAGTCGTCGCCCGCGACTCCTCGTCCGCGGCGACGAGCCCCGCCGCGACCACCGCGAAGCGCTCGTTGCAGAGCACCTCGAGCTCGAGGTCCCCCTCGGTGATCTCCCATGCGCGACGCGGCTCGCCCGCGACCACCAGCTCGATCTCGGCGGGCTCGCTCGCGTGCATCCGCAGCACCGCACCACGCGCCGTCAGCGCCACGCCATCGGGCACCCGCAGCGCGAGATCGGCGAGCGGGCACGACGCGAACTGCACCGCACGCAGATCGATCGTCTCGACGCGCGGCGCCTCGGCGAGCTCGGGCCCGAGCCTCCGGACCAACGACGAAGGCGGCCGGCGCACCGCTCGCTCGGCGTTGCCGCAGTCGTCGATGCGCACGATCGCGAGCGGCGCCTCGAGGTACATCGTCGCGACGCCGGTCGAATCGACCGCGTGCATCACCGGCGCGGTGATCCCGTACCCGTCCGCGACGCACGCCTGCTCGTCGCTCGGCGGGGTCGCGAAGTACGTCTGCCGACAATAGAGCGTCCCGTCCGGCGCGAGCCCGCTGTTCGTGCGCGTCGCCTGCGGCAGCGCCGCCGAGAGGACGATGGTGTGCACGCGCGGCGGAGGCGGCGCGGTCTCGACGACCGGCTCGGGCGCGGGTGCAGGCTGCGGAGGTGGTGCACCTCCGCAGCCCGCCACGAACAGCGCGGCTGCGATCAGCGACCGGTCCACTGCGGCGTGCGCTTCTCCATGAACGCCATCAGCCCTTCGCGCGCGTCCTCGGTGCCGAGGATCGCCACGAGCCGATCGCGCAGATAGGGCAGGGCGCCCGCGAGATCACGATCCGCCTGCGCGTGGAACGCCGCGAGCCCCATCCGCATCGCGGTCGGCGACTGCGCCGCGAGCTTCTCCGCGAGCGCGCTCACCGCGGCATCGAGCTCCGCGTCGGGCACGCACCTCGAGATCAGCTCGATGCGCTCGGCCTCGCGCGCGTCGAGCTTCTCGCCGAGCAGCATCATGTCCATCAGCCGCCGCCGGCTCACGACACGACGCAGCACCGCCATGATCATCATCGGGAAGAGCCCGCGCTTGATCTCGGGGGTCCCGAACGTCGCGCTCTCGCACCCGATCGCGAAGTCGCACGACGCGACCAGCCCGAGCCCACCGCCCATCGCGATCCCCGGCACCCGCGCGATCGTCGGCTTCCCGATCGTCGTGAAGCGCAGCAGCAGATCCACGTAGTCGCCGCGCGGCGCGAGCGGCTCGGGCCCGCCGTCCGTGCCGCCCGACATCTGCTTGAGATCCCCGCCCGCGCTGAACGCACCGCCCGCGCCGGTCAGGACGACCGCGCGGACCGACGCGTCGTCCTTCGCGTCGTCGAGCGCCCAGCAGAGCTCGTTCACCATCTCGGGCCCGAGCGGGTTCTTCCGCTCGGGCTTGTTCATCGTGATCGTCGCCACCGCGCCCGTCTGCGCGACGAGCAGGGTCCGATACGCGCGCGCCTCCATGACGCTCAGCTCGCGATCACGTGGCCCACGTCGCGCGCCGCCTCGCGGCCCGCAGCGAGCTCGTTCAGGCGCAGGATCTTCCGCGCCTCTTCCACCGTCGCGGGCTCGCGTCCCACGTCGCGCGTCATCCGCACCGCGACCTCGACGAGCTCGCCGTTGTTCTTCGCCATCTGTCCGTTCGGCAGATAGAGATGATCCTCGAGCCCGGTACGGATGTTCCCGCCGAGCACCAGCGCCGTCGCGAGCATGCGCCAGTGGCCGTGCGAGATCGCGATGACCTCCCACTCGCTCCCGGCGGGCATGATCTTCGTCTGCAGCTGCAACGACTCGACGCTCTGCGGGATGCCGCCCAGCACGCCGACGATGAACGAGAACTGATAGGGCTCGCGCAGCGCGCCCATGTGCAGCAGCGGCTTGATGCCCGCGTTGTGCCCGGTGTCGAAGCACTCGAGCTCGGGCTTCACGCCCGCCTCGTTCATCGCCTCGAGCAGCGTGAGGATCTTCGAGTACGGGTTCGGGAAGATCATGTCGAACATGAACTGCTTCCGCGACTCCGAGTACTTCGCGTAGTTCATCGTGCCCATGTTGAGCGCCGCGATCTCGGGCCGGACCGCCTTGATGATCTCGACCGGCTGCGAGACGTCGTCGCCGAGCACGCCCGTCGAGAAGTTCAGGATGATCGGGCAGCGCTTGCGCACCTCTTCCTTGATGCGCGCGAACACGCTCGGCTCGAACGTCGGCGAGCCGTCGTCGTTGCGCGCGTGGATGTGCACCACGCTCGCGCCCGCGTCGTACGCGCGCTTCGCGTCCTCCGCGATCTCGACCGGTGTGTACGGGATGCCAGGGCACTGCTTGCGATTCGCGAGCACGCCGGTGAGCGCGCAGGTGACGACGACCTTGTCCTCGAAGCCCATCTCGATCCTCCTCGGTCTCAATCCCCGTCGCGCGCGGCAGTGTCCGCGCCACCCATCTTCTCGCGCTCCTCGATCTCGATGCGCACGCGGTCCGCGAGCTTCGCGAGGATGCGCCGCAGCTCCGCGCGATCGCTCGCCGAGAGCGACTTGAGCGCGCTGCCGAAGAGCTCCATCGCGGTCACCGGAACACCCCGCGCGATCTGCGAGCCGCGCTCGGTCGCGCGGATCTTCACGACGCGCCGATCGGTCTCGCTGCGCTCGCGCACCACGAGCCCGTCGCGCTCCATGCGATCGACGATGCCGGTGATCGTCGAGTTGCGCGCGCTCATGCGCTCGCTGAGCTCGGAGAGCGAGATCTCGCCGACCGCCTCGAGGATCTTCAGCGCGGTGACCTGCGGCCCGGTGAGGCCCATCCCGCGCGCGACCGTCTTCGTGACCCTCCGGCTCTCCGTGTAGAGATAGAGGATGGTCTCGACGATCCGATCGATGTCGCTGCCGCGTTGAACGCCGTGCTCCGAGTGCGCCACGGTTCTCTCGCTCCCGCTCGTGACCCACGAGCGAGATATTTCGCATGCGTAATATTCGGGTCGCGGATGACGGTCAAGAGGCGTGGCGTGTGGGCGGCGTCCCGCGGTTGCCCGCGCCGTGGGCCATATGTCAGTCTGCGCGCCGATTGATTCCGATCGCCGCGCGCGCGTGTCGCGCCCGCAGGCAGGGGAGGCGAGCTTGAGCTCCAAGGGTAGTTTCTTCGCGCGAGCGATGATCACCGCCGCGCTCGCCAGCGCGATCATCGTCGGTTCGCTCTCGATCGGTCCAGCGCGCGCCGAAGCGCAGTGCATGCCCAGCCCGACCTGCACGCGCGTGTCGCCCGACGGCAAGGGCATCGTCGGTCTCGGCCTGATCGGCGCCGAGATCGGGTTCATCGTCCCTGCGCTGGTGCAGGAGGCCGCGGGCACCAACGAGTGGTGGCCCTATCTCGTGTTCCCGGTGGTCGGCGCGGCCGCGGGCGCGATCGGCGGCTACTTCATGGAGCAGGAGACGCAGAATTCTCCGGAGGTCGACGTCGCGTTCCTCGCGGTCGGCCTCGCGCTCGTGGTGCCCACGCTCGTCGCGACGCTCGCGCTCACCGCCTACGACCCCGGTCAGGACGCGGTCGCGCGCGACGACGGCGGTCAGGCCGAAGAAGAGCCGGCCTACGAGGACGGTACGACGACCGAGGCGGTACAGGACGAGTTCGGCGACGAGCCCGCCCAGGGCGGCGAAGGTGAGACGCAGCCGGCCGACGAAGGCGGCGCGACCGAGGGCGGTGTCGAGGGCGGCAGCACGGCGGTGCAGCGCCAGGTCCGCGGTCTGCTCGCGGGTGGGCCCGGCATCCTGCGCTTCGACGGCATGGGCCGTCAGGTGCTGCTCGGCCTGCCGATGGTGCAGACCCGCTCGTCGTTCACCGTCGCGGAGAGCGAGGCGCTCCGCCTCGCGCCGAGCACCGACGTGAACGTGCCGGTGATCAGCGGCTCGTTCTGAAGCGAGATCGATCGTCGACGAGCGGCGCGGCCCGAAGGCTGCGCCGCTCGTTCGCGTTTCAGCGAAGCGATCGGAACGCGGTCCAGAGCTCCTGCGACAAGAGCTTCGGCTGTTCCCACGCCGCGAAGTGCCCGCCCTCGTCGAGCTGGTTGTAGTGGATGAGCTTCGGATACGCGCGCTCGGTCCAGCTCCGCGGCGCTTGGTAGAGCTCGTCGGGGAAGACGCTCACGGCCGTCGGGACGGTCACGTTCTTCGCGGCGAAGAAGTCGATCTTGCTCTCCCAGTAGAGGCGCGCCGAAGAGATGGCGGTGTTCGTCAGCCAGTAGAGCGTGATGTTGTCGAGCACGTCGTCGCGCGTGAGGCCCTCGGGCTTGCCGTCGAAGACGCGCGCGATGAGCTCGTAGCTCGCGACGTCGTGATCGATCATGAACGCGGCGAGCCCGACCGGTGAGTCCGCCAATCCGGTGAGCGTCTGCGGGCGCGTCCCCATCAGCACCGCGTAGCCGACGTGCTGGAAGAAGAAGACCAGCTGGTCGTACGAGCGTCGTTCTTCGGGCGAGAGACCGGACGGCGCCGGCGCGCCGCTCCGGGCAGCCGCCAGGATCTCCCGCGGGAAGACGCCCGCCATGTTGGTGTGGATCCCGAGCAGCTCGGGCGGAGCCAGGACCCCCATCTCGTCCACGACGAACGCGCCCCAGTCGCCGCCCTGCGCGACGAAGCGCGTGTACCCGAGGCGCTTCATCAGCACGATCCACGCACGCGCGATGTGGTCCGAGTCCCAGCCGGCGGTGGTCGGCTTTCCCGAGAACCCGTAGCCGGGCATCGACGGGATCACGACGTGGAACGCGTCCGATGCGCTCCCTCCGTGCGCCGTCGGATTCGTGAGCGGATCGACGATCTTGAGCTGCTCGAGGATCGAGCCCGGCCATCCGTGCGAGACGATGATCGGCAGCGCGTCCTCGTGCTTCGACCGCACGTGGACGAAGTGGATGTCCACTCCGTCGATCTCGGTCATGAACTGCGGCAGCGCGTTGAGCCTCGCCTCGCACTTGCGCCAGTCGTAGTCGGACGCCCAATGGCGCGCGAGCTTCTGGATCGTCGCGAGCTGCACGCCTTGCGTCGAGTCGGAGACCAGCTCCCGGTCCGGCCACCGCGTCGTGTTGATGCGCCTGCGCAGCTCGGTGAGCTCCGCCTCGGGAACGTCCACACGAAACGGCCGGAGCGCCTTCGCGTCGGCCGTCTTGCTGCGCTTCAGCGCTTCGGTGTCGGGTCTCTGGGTCGGCATCGCGGGGACGTGCGACCGGCCGTCCCACGAGCAAGTCTCTCGATCCGCGCGCGTCAGGTCGAAGGGACGAACACTGCGCGGCGGTAGTAGCGCAGCTCGTCGATCGACTCGCGGATGTCGCCGAGCGCGCGGTGCGAGCCGCGCTTCGTCGGACGCCCCGCGTACGCCTGCGGGTGCCATCGACGCACGAGCTCCTTGAGCGTCGAGACGTCGACGTTGCGGTAGTGCAGGTACTTCTCGACCTGCGGCATGTACTTCGCGAGGAAGAGGCGATCCTGGTGGACGCTGTTGCCCGCGAGCGGCGCGGCGCGCCCCGGCACGTGCGCCGCGACGAACTCGAGCACCTGACGTTCGGCCTCGGCCTCCGAGATCGTCGACGCGCGCACGCGATCGACGAGCCCCGACGCGCCGTGGTGCTGCTTGTTCCAGTCGTCCATCGCGTCGAGCAGCGAGTCGGGCTGGTGCACCACGATCTCGGGCCCTTCCGCGATGATCTCCAGCTGACCGTCGGTGACGATCACCGCGATCTCGAGGATGCGCTCCCGCTCGATCGCGAGACCGCTCATCTCGAGGTCCATCCACACCAACAAGTCGCTCTCGACCGGCATCCGCTCAGCTCCCTGCGCCGCATGCGAGCACCGCGAGGCTGCTGCCCGCGGCGCCGAAGTTCGTGACGATCGCCGTGCCCTGCGAGGTCGACGCGACGTCGACGCTCACGATCGCACGGCCGGTCCCGCTGATCTCGTCGGCCCCGAACGTGCGCCGGATCATCGAGGGCATCGCCGCGTCGAGCACCCACGCGCGCACGCTGCTGGTGTCGCCGCGCGTGATCACGAGCCCATCCGGCGTGCGATCGATCCCGAGGTGCACCGAGCCTCCGCCGGTCGGCAGCGTCGTGACCGGGCTCGTGCCGCTCGCCGTGATCGGCTGCACCGAGTGATCGAACGCGTCGCGCACGAGCACCCAGACGTGCCCCTCGTCCGACGCGAGCGGCCGACCCGGCGAGAGCTCGCCATCGGGCGTCACCGTCCCGACCACCGTGCCGTCGGTCGCGGCGAGGAACGTGACCTCGCCCGTCCCGCTCGGGACCGCGACGTTCGTTCCGTCGCTCGCGAGATCGAGCGCGCCGATGCCCGCGACGAGCCCGTCGGCCACGCGCACCGGCGCGGCCCACGCGGGCGTCCACACGAAGCGCGACGTGTCCTCCGCGTCCCACGCGACGTAGGGCACTCCGTCGATCGTGATCGCGACCAGCGCGGTCACGCTCTCGACGTCGCGCGTCACGGGCGCTCCGGCCGCCGTGACCACGCCCTCCTCGGCGCGCTCGAGCTCGACCAGCACGAGCGTCGCGGGATCGAGCACGCTCGCCGGCTCGAGCGCGATCACGAACCACGCGCCGCCCTCGGCGGGCGCGGCATCGATCGCGATCGGCTCGCGCTCGGTGTCGAAGAGCGGCTCGACGGTGCCCAGCGTTCCATCGAGCGAGAGGCGCCGCGTGCGCAGGCCGCGCGACGTGAACTCCGCGTCGCTCACGATCACCTGATCGTCCCAGCTCGTCGCGCTCATCGTGGGGTCGAGCGTCGTGAGGTCGAACCGGATCGCGGTCGGTGCCGCGTCCTCGTCGATCGTTCCGTCGCAGTCCTGGTCCACGAGATCGCAGACCTCGGTCGCGTCGGGCGAGACGGTCACCAGGCGATCGTCGCAGTCCGTCCCGCACGGAGGCGGCGCGTGGCCGTCGCCGTCGGCATCGCGGATCGGCGCGACCTGCACGCACGCACCGGCGAGGCAGCGCAGCGCCTCGCACCCGACCGCGACGCAGTCCTCGTCGAAGAAGCACGCCCCGCCGTCGTCGCGCGGCAGGGGACGTGGGTCGTCGCTGGTCCCGCCCTCGTCGCAGCCCTCGAAGGGCCCGGCCGCGCCGAGCACGACGAAGAGGAGCGGCGCGATCAGAGGGACGGAGCGACGAAGCACGGCGCTGAGCATAGCGTGGGTCGTCCGCTGCGGGGCGCGCGTCCGGACCGCGCTTCGACAAGCGCTTCGATAAGCGCCGGCTGCTACTGTGTGCCCGATGCTCCTCGCGCGCGTGCGACGCACGATCCGAGAGCGACGTCTGCTCCGGCGCGGCGAGCGCGTCCTCGTCGCGGTGAGCGGCGGGCCCGACTCCACCGCGATGCTCGACGTGCTCGCGCGCATCGCGCCCGAGCTCGCGCTCGAGCTTCACGTCGCGTCGGTCGATCACGGCCTCCGCCCCGAGGCGCAGCGCGAGGTCGAGCTCGTCGCCGCGCAGGCCGCCGCGCTCGGGCTCCCGTTCCATCCGCTGCGCGCGACGCTGACCACCAAGCGAGGCTCGCTGCAGGACCGAGCGCGCGCCGCGCGCTACGCGCTGCTGCACGCGCTCGCCGGCGAGCTCGGGGCCACGCGCATCGCAGTCGGCCACACCCTCGACGATCAGGCCGAGACGGTGCTCGCGCGTTTGATGCGCGGCAGTGGTGCGCGAGGGCTCGCCGGCATCGCGCCGCGCCGCGCCGACGGAGTCGTGCGCCCGCTGATCGACGCCACCCGCGCCGACGTCCGCGCGTGGATCGAGGCGCATCGCCTCACGGTCGTCGACGATCCCAGCAACGTCGATCCGAAGTACCAGCGCGCGCGCGTGCGCCACGCGATCCTGCCCGCGCTCGCGATCGAGAGCCCTGCGATCGCGCGGCACCTCGCCCACGTCGCCGACGACGCGCGCGCCCTCGACGCGCTCGCGCGCAAGCACGCCCGTCATCTCCTCGCGAAATCCGCCCGCGAAGACGACGCGCTCGATGCCGCAGTGCTCTCTCGCGCACCGCTCGCCGCGCGTCGTGAGGCGCTGCGCATCTGGGCTCACGCGCGCACTGGCGGCACGATTCGTCGTGCACACCTGGACGCCATGGAGGTCGCGCTCCAGGGAAAGGGGAACGCTCGGCTCCCTGCTGGCTGGACCGCCTCGGTCGTCGCGGGATCGCTGCGCGTTTCACACGACCCGAGGCCCTTCGGCTCTCCCCACTTCGAACGTGTGATCAGCGGGTCGATGAAGAAGCGTGAACCCGAGGAAAGCTGAAGCTCGAATGATTGTCGGCCTGGAGAGTGTGTGCCACCCTAGTCACGTGACCCGGAGCAGGCCCGCTCTCCGGGATCCACGTGATCGTCACGTCGTCGTCCGGTGGCGACGGCGTGCGCGAGTCGCGTGAACGAGGTGCACGTGAAGCAGAGCCACAAGACCCTCCTCCTCTGGCTGCTCTTGATCGTGATGATGTACGCGATCTACCAGCTGGTCACCAACGACCCCGCGCCGCGGCAGGTCGCGTTCAGCGAGTTCATCGCGGACGTTCGGGCCGGGAGGGTCGAGCAGGTCGAGATCGAGGCGAGAGGGCCGAACGCAGAGTACACGTACGTCCACGTCCAGGGTGAGCGGCGCGAGCAGCGCAGCACCGTGGGCTACACGGGCGAAGAGCTCAACCAGGAGCTCCTCGAGCACAACGTTCGCGTCAACTACGTCCCGGCCGAGCAGAACGCGTTCCTGACGTCGCTGCTCTACGCGTGGCTCCCGACGCTCTTCGTGCTCGCGCTGTTCTTCTTCTTCATGCGGCAGGTGCAGGCCTCCGGCGGCAAGGCGATGAGCTTCGGCAAATCGCGCGCGCGCCTGCTCAACGAGTCGCAGAACAAGGTCACGTTCGCCGACGTCGCGGGCATCGACGAGGCGAAGGACGACTGCGAAGAGATCATCGCGTTCCTCAAGGACCCGAAGAAGTTCCAGCGCCTCGGCGGACGCATCCCGAAGGGCGTGCTCCTCGCGGGCCCGCCGGGCACCGGCAAGACGCTCCTCGCGCGCGCGATCGCGGGTGAGGCCGGCGTTCCGTTCTTCAGCATCTCGGGCTCGGACTTCGTCGAGATGTTCGTCGGCGTCGGCGCCAGCCGCGTCCGCGACCTCTTCGAGCAGGGCAAGAAGCACGCGCCCTGCATCATCTTCATCGACGAGATCGACGCGGTCGGTCGCCACCGCGGCAGCGGCATGGGCGGCGGCCACGACGAGCGCGAGCAGACGCTCAACCAGCTCCTCGTCGAGATGGACGGCTTCGAGGCGAGCGAGGGCGTGATCATCGTCGCGGCGACGAACCGCCCCGACGTGCTCGACCCCGCCATCCTGCGCCCCGGTCGTTTCGACCGCCGCATCACGGTGCCGCGCCCCGACCTCAACGGTCGTCTCGGCATCCTCCAGGTCCACACGAAGAAGACGCCCGTCGCCGACGACGTCGACCTCGATCTCATCGCGCGCGGCACGCCCGGCTTCAGCGGTGCGGACCTCGAGAACCTGGTGAACGAGGCCGCGCTCCTCGCGGCGCGTCAGGACAAGGACTTCGTCTCGATGAGCGACTTCGAGATGGCGAAGGACAAGGTCCTGATGGGCAGCGAGCGCCGCTCGATGGTCATCTCCGAGAAGGAGAAGAAGACCACCGCGTGGCACGAGGCGGGTCACACGCTCGTCGGTCTGCTGGTCCCGAACCACGACCCGATCACGAAGGTCTCGATCATCCCGCGCGGTCAGGCGCTCGGCATCACGATGTCGCTGCCGAAGGAAGACCGCCTGAGCACCAGCAAGGAGTGGGTGCTCGATCGCATCGCGATGATCCTCGGCGGACGCATCGCGGAGGAAGTGAAGTTCGGTCAGATCACGACCGGCGCGAGCAACGACTTCCAGAAGGCGACGCAGCTCGCGCGCGCGATGGTGACCGAGTGGGGCATGAGCGAGCGCCTCGGCCCGCTGGCCTACGGTGAGCGCGAGGACGCCATGTTCCACATGGGCCCGAGCTTCCGGAACAAGGACTACTCGGAGCAGACCGCGCAGGAGATCGACGCGGAAGTTCGTCGGATCATCACCGAGCAGTACGATCGCGCGAAGCGCCTCGTGCAGGAGAACATCGACAAGCTCGATCTGATCTCCGACGCGCTGCTCGAGCGCGAGACGATCGACAGCACGGAGATCGAGGCGATCATGGCCGGCCAGCCGCTGCCGCCGCGCCAGAAGATCGTGATCCCGCGCTACTCCGAGAAGGCGCAGAAGGCGAAGCAGCAGCGCAAGACGAGCATCTTCCAGCCGCGGCCGCGCGAGGTTCCCTCGAGCTGACGTCGGTGGATCGCAGCGCGGTGTGAAGGGCCGCGCCGGGAGTAGGGTGGGGGTCTCCGAGACGACGAAGACCGCGCGAAAGAGGGCCGCTACGCGAATCCAGCGTGGCGGCCCGTTCGTGTTCCGTCCGGAGGCCCCATGAGCGCGCCCGTCGAGATCTGGGGCGTGCTCAACGTGACGCCCGACTCGTTCAGCGACGGCGGGCGCTTCGTCGCGCTGGACGCGGCCATCGAGCACGCGGAGCGGATGCGCGCCGAGGGCGCGGACGTGATCGACGTGGGCGGTGCGTCGTCGCGACCGCCGGGCAAGACGTACGGCGCGGGCGCGCCGGACATCGCGCCGAGCGAGGAGATCGCGCGCGTCGCGCCGGTGATCGAGGCGCTGGTGGCGCGTGGGATGCGGGTGAGCATCGACACCGCGCGCGGCGAGGTCGCGGACGCGGCGCTCGCGCGGGGCGCGTCGATCGTGAACGACGTGACGATGGGCGCGGACGACGCGCTGCTCGACGCGGTCGCGCGACACGGCGCGGAGCTCGTGCTGATGCACTCGCGCGGCGGAGGGCGCGTCGACGCGACGACCACCGCGTACCGCGACGTGGTGGACGACGTGCTCGCGGAGCTGCGCGGCGCGATCACGCGCGCGGTGTCGCGTGGCGTGCGCGCGGAGCGGATCTGGATCGATCCCGGCGTCGGGTTCGCGAAGACGCCCGCGCAGTCGGCGGCGCTGATCGGCGCGACCTCGCGCTTCGTGGCGAGCGGTCATCGCGTCCTCGTCGGCGCGTCGCGCAAGTCGTTCATCGGGCAGCTCGCGCCCGACGCATCGGGCTCCGCGCCTGCGCCCGACGCGCGGCTCGGTGGATCGATCGCGGCGATCACGGCCGCGGTGCTCGGCGGCGCGCACGCGGTGCGGGTGCACGACGTCGCGGTCTCGCGGCAGGCGGCGCTGGTCGCGCTCGCGATGCGCGCGCCCCGCAACGCCTCACGCGGGAAGGAGGCGCGCGCCGATGCCTGAGCTCGGCGATCTCCTGACCGGCATGGTCGACTGGGGCCGGCTGCGCGTCATCGTCGACGTCGCGGACGTCCTCGTCGTCGCCTACCTCTTCTATCGCCTGACGCTGCTCGTGAAGGGCACGCGCGCGATGCAGATGGCGATCGGCCTCGGCCTCGTCTTCCTCGTGTACCACCTCGCGCGACGGCTCGGGCTCGTCACGCTCTACACGATCCTCGACGCGCTGCTCACGTACATCGTGTTGCTGATCGTCGTCATCTTCCAGAACGACATCCGTCGCGTGCTCGCGCGCGTCGGGCAGAGACCGTGGTTCCGCGGCGCGCGCAACGTGCGCGAGGTGCAGGCGATCGAAGAGGTCGTGAAGGCCGCGGTGCACATGGGTCAGCGGCACATCGGCGCGATCATCGTGTTCGAGCGCGACGCGGCGCTCGACGAGTTCGTCGAGCACGGCACGCCGATCGACTCCGCGGTGACGAAGGAGATCCTCTACTCGCTCTTCGTGCCGCACGCGGACAACCCGCTGCACGACGGCGCCGTGATCATCCGCGAAGGTCGCATCTGGCAGGCGGGCGGGCACCTGCCGCTCTCGTCGAGCGCGAAGCTCGATCGTTCGCTCGGCACGCGACATCGCGCGGCGATCGGCATCTCCGAGGAGACCGACGCGGTCGTGGTCGTGGTGAGCGAGGAGCGCGGGAGCATCTCGCTCTGCTTCAACGGCAACATGGCGCGCGGCCTCGACGCGGGATCGCTGCGGCAGGCGCTGCTCGGTCTCTTCTCGACGCCGGTGCGGAAGAAGACGCGCACCGACGCGACCGCTTCGACGCGGCGTGCGTCGCCCTCGCAAGGTGAGCGCCCGTCGCTCGCGCCGCCCTCGGTGCCCAGCGTTCCCGCGGCGACGGCGCGCAAGGAAGAGAGCGCCCCGTGACCGCGAGCGCTCGGGTGCGGGAGGGCGGGTTCGTCCGGAACCTGATCTTCGAGAACTTCCCGCTGAAGGTCTTCTCGCTCGTCGCGTCGCTCGCGCTCTTCTCGCTGGTGCGGGGCGCCGAGGACGCGCAGCGATCGCTCTTCGTCGACGTGGTCGCGGTGCTGCCCGACGCGTCGACGGGGCGCATCCTGCTCTCCGACATCCCGGATCGTGTGCGCGTGACGCTGCGGGGATCGCGCTCGCTGCTCAACTCGATCCGGCGCGACGACATCCCGCCGATCCAGGTGACGCTCGATGACACGCGAGCGCGCCTCTACTACTTCGATCCCGAGCGCATCGAGGTGCCGGCGGGCGTGGAGATCACGCAGATCGCGCCCGCGACCATCGCGCTGCAGTGGGCCGATCGCGCGGAGCGCCGGCTTCCGGTGCACCCGACGATCGACGGACGCCCGGCGCCCGGGCTGATGCTCGCGGGTCCGCCCGAGGTGCGCCCGCCGAGCGCGGTGATCACCGGGCCGGCGCCGGAGATCTCGCCGCTCGATCACGTCACGACCGATCCGATCGCGCTCGCGGGGCTCGAGGCGGGACGTCACGAGCGTCGCGTCGCGCTGATGCACCTGCCGCCGCACGCCGAGTACGAGGGCGACGCGATGGTGACGGTCGTGGTGGACATCGCGCCGCAGGTCGCGGAGCGATCGCTGCCGCGGCTCGAGGTCGCGGTGGTCGGTGGCGAGGTGCGCGAGCTGCGTCCCGCGCGGGTTCGCGTGCGGGTGCGCGGTGCGCCGCAGGTGCTCGACGGAATGGATGCGCTCGGCGTGGTGCCCTACGTCGACGTGAGCGAGCTCGAGCCGACGGCGGGCGGGCAGAGCGTGCCGGTGCGGGTGCGAGGGATTCCGGACGGCGTCGAGCTGGTCGACGTGGAGCCGCCCGACGTGCTCGCGATGCCGAGCCGGTAGAGCCGCTGGCCGCTCGCCGAAGGCCGTGATCGTCGACGGCGACGGCCCCTCAGCGCGAGAGCGCGGCCTCGATCACACGCCTCGCCGCCGCGATCCTCGGATCGTCCGGCGTCGTGCCCGCGGCCGAGTCGAGCAGCGCGCGTGCGCCCTCGTCATCGCCGGCGTCCGCGCGTGCGATCGCGAGCAGCAGCGCGAGACGCACGCTCCACGGGCCTCGCTCTGCGATCTGCTCGAGCCCGGCGCGCGACTCGCGCGGACGTCGGGTGAACGCCATGCGATCGACGTCGACGAAGCTCGGCGAGCGCGCCGCGATCGCGGCGTTCGGACCGTCGCGACGCACGAACACCATCCCGAGCTCGTCGAACGCGACGAGGGCCCACGCGTCGGAGGCCGCGAGGTGCTGGCGCAGGTTGGGGCGGCCCTGCTGGTACGCGCGCTCGCGCGGTGAGGTGTGCTTCATGACGACGAGCTGCACACCGGCGTCGTCGAGCGCGCGATCCCAGCCCGGCTCGCCGTAGCGGATCGACTGGTAGAGACGGAAGTGCGAGTCGGAGTACGCCTCGAACGAGGGGTGGAAGAAGACGCGCTCGCGCGGCCAGAAGCGCGCGAGGAAGGGGCCCGCCCAGCCGTCCTGCACGTACGCGGGACCCACGATGTGCTGCTGCTCGACCGCGTCGAAGAGCGGCGCGGGCCACACCGCGGCCGCGGGGCCGATCGCGGGCGGTGCGATCGCAGATCGATCGACGAGCGCGACGATCGCGATCACGACGGCGAGCGCGCTCGGCACCCGCAGCGACGACGCGAGCGCGGCGAGCGAGGGCGCGACGAAGATCCACGCGAGGTCCGCGAAGCGCGCGTGGCGCATCGAGATCGCGAGGCCGAGCGCGATCATCGCGACGAGCGGCAGCGGCGCGCGGCGCCACGCCGCGATCACCACGAGCACGCTGGTGATCACGAGCGCCCAGTACGGCCACATCACGCGCAGCGGCTGATCCCAGGGCGGTCGGAACTCGATCAGGTGCTCGCCGAGATAGGGATCCGACGCCATCTGCAGTGGCACCCCGAGCACCGCGAGGCCGTGCGGGTGGTAGAGCGCGAGGGTGATCGCGGCGAGCGCGATCGCGCCGAGCGTCGCGACCACGAGCGCGAGCGCGCCTTCGCGTGCGCGCGGCAGCGGCTCGCGACCGACGAGGCGCGCGGCGAGTGGCTCGAGCGCGAGGGAGATCGCGAGCACGAGCAGCGCGATCAACGAGAAGATCGCGCCCGCGTGGAGGTGCACCGCGATCGACGCGACGAGCCCCGCGATCGCGACGTGCACCAGCGGGCGCGGCGATCGCAGCGCACCGGCGCACGACCACAGCACGATCGCGAGCGCGAGGTTCGACGCGAGCAGCGGCCGCTCGACGAAGCGGAACGCCGCGGCCCACGCGCCGAGCGCGCACGCGGCGGCCGCGAGCTCGGGGCTCGCGCCGAGGCGACGCGCAGCGGCGAGCACGAACGCGGCGGTCGCGACCACGAGCGCGATGCGCAGCAGCAGCGTCCCCGCGAAGCCCGCGCCGTCGTAGGCGAGCGTGAACGCGGTCGCGGGCAGCCACTGCTGGTTGATCCACGGGTGATCGGGCTCGGCGAACGTCAGCACGTTCGTCGCGGGGATCGCGCCGGTCGTGAGCACCGCGCGGCCGGTCGCGAGATGGAAGCCGAGATCGGGATCCGCGGACTCGTTCGTCGCGAGCACGGCGACGAGCGCGAGCGCGCCGAGCGTGGCGAGGGTCCCGCGGCGTTCGCTCATCGCGCCGAGCATCGCCGATCTCGAGGCGCGAGCGGGTCACGCTCGCGCCTCGGTGGGTCGCGTCACGCGCTCGCGAGCTCGCGCTTCGCTTCGTCGGCGATGTCGTTCGCGAGCTGCTCGATGCGCTTCTCGTCCTCGCCCTCGATCATCACGCGCAGCTTCGGCTCGGTGCCGCTCCAGCGCACCACGACGCGGCCGCTCTTGCCGAGCTCGATCTCGGCGCTGCGGATCGCCTTGAGCGTCGCGGGCATCTCCTCGAGCGGGCGGCGCGCCGGGAGCTTCGCGTTCACCAGGATCTGGGGGACGCGCGTCATCACCTTCGACGCGAGATCGGCGAGCGGGTGCTGCTCGCGCAGGACCATCGCGAGGAGCTGCAGCGCGGCGACGAGGCCGTCTCCCGTCGACGCGTGGTCGAGGAAGATCATGTGGCCCGACTGCTCGCCGCCGAAGTTGTAGTCGTTCTTGCGCATCTCCTCGACGACGTAACGATCGCCGACCGCGGTGCGCACCATGCGGCCGCCCGCGCTCTCGATCGCGCGCTCGAGGCCGAGGTTCGACATGACCGTCGAGACGAGCGTGCCCTTGCGGAGCGTGCCCTCGCGGAGCATTCGCGTCGCGCACAGGGCCATGACGACGTCGCCGTCGACCTCCTTGCCCTCCGAGTCGACGACGATGACGCGGTCCGCGTCGCCGTCGAGCGCGATGCCGAGGTCGGCGTGGTGCTCGCGCACCGCGGCCGCGCAGGCCGCAGCGTGCACGGCGCCGCACTCCTCGTTGATGTTGTAGCCGTCGGGCTCGACGCCGATCGGGATGACCTTCGCGCCGAGCTCGGCGAACACCGCGGGCGCGACGCGATAGGCCGCGCCGTTCGCGGCGTCGACGACGACCTTGAGCCCCTCGAGCGTCAGGTCGCGCGGGAAGGTCTGCTTCACGAACGCGACGTAGCGACCGCGCGCGTCGTCGAGGCGCTCGGCGCGGCCGACGTCCTTGCCGGTCGGGCGGCCCTTCTCGAGCGCGCCGTCCTCGATGAGCCGCTCGAGCTGGGCCTCGGCGTCGTCGGGCAGCTTGAACCCGTCGCTGCCGAAGATCTTGATGCCGTTGTCCGCGAACGGGTTGTGCGAGGCGCTGATCACGATGCCGGCATCGGCGCGCATGCTCGTGGTGAGGTGCGCGATGGCGGGCGTGGGCATCGGGCCCGAGAGCATCACGCGGCCGCCCCAGGTGCAGACCCCGGCGGCGAGCGCGGTCTCGAGCAGGTAGCCCGACACGCGCGTGTCCTTGCCGATGATCACGCGCGGCGGGTGCTTCACGCGCTGGCGCAGCTGGTAGGTGATCCCCGCGCCGATCTTGAAGGCGATCTCGGGCGTCATCGCGCCTTCGTTCGCCATGCCGCGGATGCCGTCGGTTCCGAAGAGAGTACGAGCCATGTTCGCGACCCGTAGCATGGACGCCGGACGCGGGGCTGCGAAGGGTGCCGGTGTGGGCGAACGGCCGAGCAGGTACGTCGGAGAAGTCACGCGGACGCGCGCGTGCACGTGATGTCTTCGATTGGGGGTATTCGGCGAATTCGAACATGAATTCGCTCACTCGCAGCAGTCGGAAAAGGGGGGCGCCCGATCGGAAAAGGGGGTCGCCGCGGACGCGAAGAGGGGCTGCGGGGTGCGAGTCGGGGGTCGCGGCGGACGCGAAGAGGGTCGGCGCGGTGCGAGATGGGGGTCGCGGCGGACGCGAAGAGGGTCGGCGCGGTGCGAGATGGGGGTCGCGGCGGACGCGAAGAGGGTCGGCGCGGTGCGAGATGGGGGTCGCGGCGGACGCGAAGAGGGTCTGCGCGGTGCGAGTCGGGGGTCGCGGGGGACACGAAGAGGGTCGGCGCGGAGCGGGACGAGGGTCGCGGCGGACGCGAAGAGGGTCTGCGCGCTGCGGGACGAGGGGCCCAGTCGCGCGCTGGAATCCCCGACGCGCTTCTTCTTCCGGAGTCCTCGGCGCTCTCGCACGCGCACCGCGCGTCAGGCGCGGCGCGCCTTGAGCGCGAGGGCGAGGGGCGTCAGCACGGCGACCGAGAAGAACCACGGGGAGGGCAGCGTCTCACCGCGGAACAGCGGGAACGCGGCGCCGAAGATCGCGACGAGCGCGGGCCAGAGCACGAGCGGGACGCCCATCAGCGCGATGCGCGACGCGCTCGCGCTCACCCAGCGGTAGTACGCGCGGAGCCCCTCGTCGGGCGCGAGTCGGTCGTAGAGCGCGCCCGCGATGCACACGATCGCCGCCCACACGCGGCCATCGTCGCACCGCTCTCCGGCCCGACCGAGCCCCACGCGACCACCGCCGCCACGACGCTGAGAAGCAGCCCGACGGCGTTGTAGAAAATCATGGGCGCAGGGCTACTCGACGCCGCGCGACGCGTCACTCGCGCGTGGCTTCGAATCGGACCGAGCACCGGAAAACTACGGGCTCGGTCGCAACGGCCGACGACGGTCGCTAGAAGCCGCGCATGCGGGTCGCGGTGTAGACCCGCCCGATGCCGACGACGTAGGCGCCCATCCGCATCGGCATCGAGCGGCTGCGGCTCTGCTCCCACGTGGCCTCGAACGCGGCGCGCATCACGCGGCGCAGCTCCTCGTTCACGCGCGCTTCGTCCCAGTAGTAGTGCTGGAGGTTCTGCACCCACTCGAAGTAGCTGACGGTGACGCCGCCGGCGTTCGCGAGGATGTCGGGGATCACGTGCACGCCCTTGGCGAACAGGATCTCGTCGGCGCCCGGCGTGGTCGGGCCGTTTGCGCCCTCGACGATCACCCGCGCTCGGATGTCGCGGGCGATCTCCTCGGTGATCACGCCGCCCAGCGCGGCGGGCACCAGGATGTCGCAGGGCAGCGTGAGCAGCTCGTCGTTGTCGACCTTCTTCGCGGCGTGGAAGCCCGCGAGCGAGCGGTGCTTCGCGACCCACGCGAGCGCGGCCGCGACGTCGATGCCGTTCGGCTCGTAGTAGCCGCCCGAGATGTCGGAGATGGCGACGACCCGCGCGCCCTGCTCCGCGAACAGGCGCGCCGCCCAGCCGCCGACGTTGCCGAAGCCCTGCACCACGACGGTCTTGCCGGCGAGCGACTCGCCGAGGCGCGCCATCAGCTCCTCGGTCACGTAGAGACAGCCGCGCCCGGTCGCCGCCGCGCGCCCGTGCGATCCCCCGAGCTCGATGGGCTTGCCGGTGACGACCCCCGGCTTGTAGCCGTGGTACTTGCAGTACTGGTCGAGGAACCAGCCCATCTCCTGCGGGCCCGTGTACATGTCCGGCGCCGGGATGTCGGTGTGATCGCCGACGATGTCGTTGATCTTGTCGACGAACGCGCGGGTGATGCGCTCCTTCTCGCCGACGCTGAGCTTGCTGGCGTCGACGTGGATGCCGCCCTTGCCGCCGCCGAACGGGACGCCCGCGACCGCCGTCTTCCACGTCATCAGCTGCGCGAGCGCGGTGACCTCCTGCGCGTCGACCTCGTGGTGGTAGCGCAGGCCGCCCTTGAACGGGCCGCGCGCGTTGTCGTGCTGCACGCGATAGCCGACGAACGTGCCGATCGAGCCGTCGTCCATGCGCACGTTCAGCTCGACGCGCACCTCGCGGAACGGTGTGCGGAGCTGCACCGCGACGTCGCGCCCGAGGTCGAGCACCTTGGCCGCTTGTTCGAAGTACCGATTGGCGTTCTCGAGCGCATCCGAGCTCATCCGGTCCCCCTTCCGTGCGCGGCCGCCGTCCCCTCGGCGTCCGACGTTCGAGCGGCGCGGCGATGGCGAACCACCGCGAGCACCAGCAGCAGCGCGAGCACGCCGTTGGTGCCCAGCAGCACGCCGAGCACGAGCTTCAGCGTGCCGATCGATCCGCGCGCGACCGCGATCGGACCGAGGCTCGCGAGGTGCGCGCCCGCGGGCGTCTCGGGCTCGGGCGCGGCGACCCCGACGATCGCGACGTCGCTCGGCTCCATGCCCTGGATCGCGCCTGCGACCAGGCGCTGGATCGCGGAGTCGTCGTAGGGCGCGTGCGCGCCGCGGTGGCGGATCAGCACCGATGCGCGCGGTCGCGGCGGCGGCGCGTCGAGCGGGAGCTCGCTGGCGTCGGGCAGCGCGACGTGGACGCGTGCGTCGAGCACTCCGTCGATCGCCTCGATGGTGCGCGCGAGCTCGCCGCCGAGCGCGGCGGTCAGACGGGCGCGCTCCTCGGTCGCGGTGGGCACCAGGCTCGCGGTGCCGAACACGTCGTGGAGGCCGGGATCGGGCGCGCGCGGGAGCTCCTCGGCGCGCAGGACCGCGAGCGCGGAGGCGACGTCGTCGCCGGCGACGAGGATCGCGTACGAGCCCTCGCTCGTGCCGGGGCCGCGCGACGGCTCCTTCACCGCGTGGATGCCGTGCTCGTCGAGCGTGACGAGCACCTCGTTCGCCTGCGCCTCGGGGAGACCGCGCTCGATCTCGGCGCGACACCCCGCGAGCGCGAGCAGCGCCGCGAGCGCGAAGAGGACGCGGCCGCTCATTGGCTCGCGTCGAACGAGTAGCTCGCGCCCATGCGCGGCGCGCCGAAGCTCGGGAAGCGGATCGCGGCGACGCGCCCCTGCACGCAGCGCTGGAACTCGGGGCTTCCGGCGCGGACGCTCGAGCCGAGCACCGCGCCGCTGCCCGCGATCGCCATGTCGATGCGCACCCGGCCGAGCGAGCGACCGCCGCGCAGCTCCTCGCCGACGCACGGGAAGAACGAGTTGATGCGGCCGTTCATCACGCCCGCGACCTGCGAGGGCGAGAGGCGTCCCTCGCCGCCGCTGCCGGTCGCGTCGCCGATGTCGACGACCTGGCTCATCGCGTCCTCGTAGGAGGTGCCGGGCGCGCCGGCGCGACCGCCGCGATGACCGCCGCGACGACCCGAGCCGCGCGGAGGATCGGGGAGGATGCCGGCGGTGCCCTCGATCTCGACCTGACCGCGCTCGTAGAGATCGGCGAGGTCCGCGTCGGCGATCTGGGTGTCCTGCTCGGCCTGGCGCGTCAGGAAGAAGATGCCGACGCCCGCCATGATCAGGACGAGCACGCCGCCCGCGATCATGAACTTCACGGCGTTCGAGGTCTTCTCGACCTTCGCCGCGGTGACGATCGCCTGCTTCTCGTCGGCGGCGGCCTTCTTGAGCCGGTACTGCTCGACGAACTCCACGAAGTCCGGGTGATCGGCGACCTTGCGCCGCTCGCCGGTGTCCATGTTGAGCAGGCCGTGGTCGCCGAGGACCTCGCCCTTGGCGATCAGCTGCACGAGCTCGCGGCCCGAGAACGGACCGTGATCGAGCTTGTCCTTCTGGACCATCCAGCGCGCGGCGTCGTTCTCGGTGATCTTGTTGAGCACCGAGCCGAGATCGACCTCGGACGAGCGCACCGGCGCAGCGGCCGGGGCGGGCGCGGCGCCCGGGATCCCGTCGACGAACGAGGGGCGGAACTCCTCGTGGATCGAGACGCGCTGGCCGACCTTCGGCGCGGCCGCGGGGGCGAGCGCTGGGATCGGGCGCGGTGCCGAGCCGGACGACGCGGCGGAGGCCGGGACCGCAGGCTTCGGCGGTGCGACGGGCTTCGGCGGCGCGGGGGCCTTGAGGGCACCGGCGGGCGGGGTGACGACCTTCGCGCCCGAGCCCGGGGGAGGTGCCTCGGACATCGCGCTGTCGACGTCGACGTCGATGTCCATGCCGAGCCCGCCGGCATCGCCCTCGGCCGCTTCGGCACCGCCGACGTGCGGCGCGAGCGCGGCGCGCACGTCCTCGGGCGTGGCGAAGCGCGCGGCGGGATCGCTGGCGAGACAGCGCAGGAGGATCGCGTCGATGTCGGCGCTGCCCTCGGGGTGGGCCTGCGAGGGCGGGACGAAGTCGTCGCCCGCGGTGCGGCCGGTGAGCATCGTGTAGAGCAGGCCGCCGAGCCCGAAGACGTCGGTGCGGGCGTCCGGTGCGCCGCCGGCGCGGATCTCGGGGGCGAGGAAGGGCTGCTCGGTCGCGCCGAGCGCAGCGGGGCCGGCGGTGCGGAGGATCGCGCGGGCGATGCCGAGCTCGCTGACCTTCACGCGGCCGTTCTTGGAGATCCAGACGACGGCGGGGCGCAGCGCGCCGTGCGAGGCGCCCTTCTCGTGCGCGGCGGTGAGCGCCTTGGCGACGTTCGCGATGACGTTGTAGGCGCCGCGGAGCGAGAGGGACTGGCCCTCGGCCTTCTTGCGGGCGACGACGACGGTGAGGGGCTGTCCCTGGAGCCACTCGCACGCGACGAAGCGGGCGCCGGTCTTCTCGGCGCCCATGCCGTAGGTGGCGACGACGTTGCGGTGGGTGAGGGCGGCGGCGGTCTTGATCTCGGCGCGGAGGACCTCGACCGCCTCGGGCGTCGCGACCAGGCCGGGGCCGAGGACGCGGAGAGCGATGGGGCGCTGGGTCTTCTGATCGCGGGCCGCGAGGATCGTGCCGAGGGCGTCGTCACCGACGGCTCGCTCGACCTCGAATCGGCCCCCGACGACCGTGCCCGGCGAGAGCCCGTGGTTGCCGGTAGGCGTGCGGGCGGAAGCCGTCGACGTGGACATGCGGGGGTCGAAGCTACCGGAGCCGGGGGGCGGACGGAAGGGCTTCGGCGTGAGGCGCGTGGGGCTGGGTCCGACGCCCGGGGGTGCTCGCGGGCTGCTTTCATGAGAGGGCGCGAGCGTCGGGACGCGGTGGTCGCATCGCGGCGTGCGCTTCGCGCCCGCTGCCGCGATGCTTCGATCAGTCGGTGGTCGGAGTCGGCGGACCCGGACTCACGCTCGGAAGCCTTCTCTCGTTCTTCGCGGAACATGCTCGCGCGCGCCCGACGTTGCGCGGCGCCGGACGGGACCGGCGGGGATGGAGGGATCCGAGATGGCGAACGCGACGGAGCAACCTCGTGGGAAGGGCGAGCTGATCGGAAGGCTCGTGTGGGGCGCGGCGCTGGTGGCGTCGGTGTCGGTGGCCGTGCTCGGGCTGCGGCACTGGGTCGACGCGCGCTACCGGCGCGAGGGGATCGTGGTGTCGGGCTCCGCGACCCAGCGCATCACGAGCGATCGCGCGATCTGGTCGGCCTCCGTGCACGCGCGCGGGGCGACGGTCGCCGAGGCCTACGCGATCCTCGAGCGCGACGTGCCGCGGGTGCGGCAGTTCCTGCTCGACAACCACGTCGCCGAGGGCGACGTGCACGTCGATGCCGTCGATACCGACGAGCTCTACGCCTACGACGAGGACGGGAACGTGAGGACCGAGCAGATCGTCGGCTACTCGCTGACCCAGTCGGTGCGCGTGACCTCGAGCGACGTCGAGCTCGTGGGACGGGTCGCGCGCGACGTGACCCAGCTGATCCAGAGCGGCGCGCTCGTGGTGTCGGGCGCGCCCGAGTACATCCACAGCGATCTCGGGGAAATCAAGATCCGGCTCGTCGGTGAGGCGACCGCCGACGCGCGCGCACGCGCGGCGCAGGTCGCGGAGCACAGCGGCGCGACGCTCGGTTCGCTGCTCTCGGCGAACGTCGGCGTGGTGCAGGTGAACGCCGCGAACGAGACCAGCGTGTCGTGGGAGGGCGTCTACGATCGCTCGTCGGTCGAGAAGGACGTGATGGTCGTGGTGCGCACGGTCTTCGAGCTCGAGTGAGGACGCGATCGCACGCGATCCTCGGCGCGATGCTCGGGTCGCTGATCGCGCTCCCGGCGCGCGCGCAGATCGAGGTCGCGAGCACCGCGCTGGCGGGGACGCTCGTGCGCGCGCGCGTCGAGCCGGGCAGCGAGCTCTGGATCGACGGCCGTGCGGTCCGCGTCTCCGCGCGCGGTGAGGTGCTGCTCGGCGCCGCGGTGGATCACCGGCGCCCGCTGCGCATCGAGGCGCGGGGGCTCGATGGACGTCGGGTGACGCGCACGCTCGCGATCCGCGCCCGGCAGGATCCGACCGAGCGCGTGATCGGGGTGCCTCGCGAGCTCGTCTCGTTGCGTGGCGCGCTGCGCTCGGCGCAGGACGCGATCGAGGCGCGGCTGCGCGCGGTGAGGGCGCGCGACGGAGCGATCGCGCACTTCGCGTCGGGGTTCGTCCTGCCCGCGGAGGGTCGGGTCTCGAGCCCGTTCGCGGTGCATCGTGTGCTCGAGGGCGGGACTCGCGATCGTCACTGGGGCGTCGATCTCGCCGCGAGCGAAGGCGCCGTGGTCCGCGCGCCCGCTGCGGGCGTGGTGGTGCTCGACGCGCAGGCGCCGCTCTACGGGCGCATCGTCGTGATCGACCACGGGCACGGGCTGACCTCGAGCTTGCTGCACCTCGCGCGGGTCGACGTCGAGGTCGGCGCGGTGGTGCGGCGCGGCGAGGTGATCGCGCGCGTGGGGCGCACCGGACGCGTGACGGGCGCGCACCTCGACTGGCGCCTCCACCTGCTCGGCGTGGCGCTCGATCCGCTCTCCGCGCTCTAGTCGACGCGCGCGGGGAGCGTGCTCGAGGGCGGGACGAACCCGGGCGGGCGATCCTCGGGACCCGCCGCGGGGAGCGTGCTCGAGGGCGGGACGAACCCCGGCGCCGGCGCATCACCGCCGCGCGCGGGCAGCGTGATCCCGGGCGCGACCGCGCCGGGCTGCAGCGGGACCTCGGGCGACTCCGAGCGCACGGTCGTGGGCGCGGCGTCGGCCTGCAGCTCGAGCACGAGCTCGGTCGACACCGTGCGCGGCGCGGCCTCGATCGGACCGCGCATCGCGCGCGCCTCGAGCAGCCCCGCGATGCACGCGCGCACCGCCTCGGGCGCGCTGCCGCCGACCTCGGCGCGGGTGATCCGCCCCGTCGCCATCACGTACGCCCGCACCGGGATCCGCACCGTGCCCGTCATCGCGCGCGCGGTCTGCACGTCGAAGCACTGCGTCGGGGTCCCGATCGCGCTCCGGAGCTCTGCGCCGAGATCGCGCTCGGGCGCCTCGCCCGGCGTGGTCTCGGTCCGCGTCTCCGTGACCTCGAGCGGACCTGCGCCCCACGCCTGCGGCGTGCGCGTCCGCTCCCGGATCGCCGCGGCCTCGCGATCCGGCATCCGCGGGGCGGGCTCGCTCGGCGCGGTGACGACCGCGCTCTCGCTGGTCACGCCGGCGCCGCGCTGCGGGCCGCGCGTCGCGCTCTCGCCCCCGTCGTCCCCGCCGCCGCACGCGACCAGCGTGCTGCCGAGGACGAGCGCTGCGATCGCGCGTCGCACGACGCCCTCAGCTCTGCGCCGCGTCGGGGGCGCTGCGCGCCTGCGTCTCCGCGCGCGACACCTCGACGACGAGCTCCTTCTCGTGCGAGCTCTGCCCGTTCAGCGCGCTCACCACCGCGTCGACGCGCTCGCGCGGGACGCCGACGAACGTGTGGCGATCGCGGATGCGGATGCGCCCGAGATCGTCCTTGCCGAGGCTCGCGTGGGTCTCGAAGAGCCGGATGATGTCGCCCACCCGCACGCCGTCGCGACGGCCGAGGTTGATGAAGAGCGTGCTCATCGAGGGATCCTCGCCGCTCGCGTCGGGCTGCGAGAGCGGCTCCTCGATGCGGTCGGGCGGTCCTTCGGCGGGCGCCGGTGCCGCGACGAGCTGTGCGACCGAGACCTCCTGCGCGGCGGCCGGCGGAACACGCTCCACCTCGCCGGTGCGCTCGCGCCGGCGGCGACGACGGCGGCCCTCGTCGGCCTCGCCCTCGCTGGTCACGGCGATCTCCACGCCCGGCGTGGTCGCATCGCTCGCCTCGACGACCGGCGCGCTCACCGCGCCACGCGGCGTCCGCGCGCGGCGTGCGGCGGCGGCCTGCTCGTCGACCTCGCCCGGCGCGGTGGCCTTCGATCCGAAGAACGCGCGCAGCAGGCCTCCGACGATGCGCTCGGCGTCGTCGTGCACCAGCAGGCGCCGCGCGATCGCGCGATCGGCCTCGCTCGCCGAGTCGGGGAATGCCTCGCTCAGCATCTCGATCCGATCCAGCTCGGCGCGCGCCTTGAGCTCGCCCGCGCTCGGCAGCGTGCGCTCGATCGGGAAGATCTTGTACGCGAGGCGCACGTAGTAGAGCGCCCCGAGATCCTGCGGCGTGACCAGCGCGATCGCGGTGCCGGTGCGCCCCGCGCGGCCGGTTCGACCGGTACGGTGCACGTACGACTCGATCTGCTCGGGGAAGTCGTAGTTGATGACGTGCGTGAGGTGCGAGATGTCGATGCCGCGCGCCGCGACGTCGGTCGCGACCAGGTAGCGCAGCTCGCCGCGGCGGGTGCGCTCGAGCACCTTCTCGCGCTCGCTCTGGGGCAGATCCCCGTTGAGCCAGTCGGCCTGGAAGCCCGCCTGCTGCAGCTCCGCCGCGACCTGCTCGGTGGTCGCCTTCGTGTTGCAGAAGATGATCGCGCTCTCGGGATCCTCGACCTCGAGGATGCGCATCAGATCGCGGCTCTTCCCGAGCCCCGAGAGCAGGTAGACGTAGTGCGAGATCGTGAGCGCGCCGACCGCGTCGCTCGAGAGCGTGATCGGCACCGGATCCTTCAGGAACCGCTGCGCGAGCCGCTGGACCGCCTCGTCGAGCGTCGCCGAGAAGAGCATCGTCTGGCGCGACTTCGGGAGCAGATCGACGATCGCGTTGAGCTCCTTCGCGAAGCCCATCGAGAGCATCTCGTCCGCCTCGTCGAGCACGAGGATGCGCAGATCCTCGCCCCGCAGCGTCCCGCGGCGCAGGTGATCGAGGACGCGTCCCGGGGTGCCCGAGACGATCTGCGCGCCTTCCTCGATCTCGCGGACCTGACGCTCCATCGGCGCGCCGCCGTAGACCGCGACCACGCGGATGCCCTTGTGCTTGCCGAGCTTCTCGATCTCACGCGCGCTCTGCAGCGCGAGCTCGCGCGTCGGCGCGAGGATGAGCGCCTGCTGTCCGCCGTCGGGGCGCACCCGGCGATCGACCATCGGGAGCCCGAACGCGGCGGTCTTCCCGGTGCCGGTGCGCGCCTGGACGATCAGATCGGATCCGGCGATCGCGGGCTCGAAGACCGCGTGCTGCACGGGCGTGGGCGAGGTGAAGCCCATCTCGTCGACGGCCTTGCGGACCTCGGGCGTGAGATCGAGCGCGTCGAAGGTGGGAGGCGTGGGCTGGCTCGAAGCTTCGGTCATCAGTGTCACGCAGGCGAGGCTCAAGGGCGCGCGTCCTCGTCGAGCGCGCGCCGGGTGTCTTCGTCGAGCGAGGCCACGTCGGCCTCGTAACGCAGGAGATGCTCCTCGACGCGATACCGCAGGCGAGCGAGGAGGGCATAGGAGGGAAGGGCGCCGCACGACGCCGCGAGCGCACGATAACGCTCGTCCCAGGGTTCGAGGAAGAGGCGGACCGGCTCGGCGGCCGGCTCGCGGACGCGGGCTCCCGCCTCGGAGAGCAGATCCGTGCGGAGCGCGTCGAGCTCGGTCGGGCAGTGCGCGTCCGCGTCGGGCGCGATTCCGAGCGCCTCGGCCGGCCAGAAGATCTGGGGGACCACCGAGATGACCCCCGCGCCGATCACGTAGAGCACGAGCACCACGTAGAGCGCGGTGGCGATCCGGCGCCCGATACGGCTCGGATCGCGCGATCTCGCGGAGCGAGACGCAGGCGCAGTCGACGGGGTAGTGGGCTCCGGAGGGCTCGGCACGATCCTGGGCGAAGTTCGCGGCGATCAGTCGCGAACCAGCAGAATTTCCCGGCAGTCGTAGCTCAGAGCCATCCGTGAAACAACGCCGGACGGGCGAGCAGGTCAGAGCGGGTAGCGTCGTCCGAAGACGTCCAGCCCGCTCGCGCCCGGGGCCTGGTAGACCACCCACCACGCTTGATCCGCGCCGGCGCCGATCACGGCGACCGAAGGACGCGCGCCGGTCGCGGCGACCTCGAAGTCCCCCAGCGTCGGGGGCTGCTCGCGGTTCAGCGAGGGATCGCCCGACGACGAGAGCACCGCCGCGCGGACGGCGTTGCCGCTGCGGAACGCGACCAGGAAACGATCGCTCGCCGCCGCGACCGCGGGCTCGAGCTGATCGCCGGCCACGGTGTGATTGACCGTGAACGGGGCATCCGCGGCGACGCCCGCGTCGGAGAAGATCCGGGCGCGGATGCCGCTGCCCATGCCGTCGCCGTTCGACTCGGCCCACGCGACGAGGAACGTGCCGTCGGCGAGCGCGGCGACCGCGGGCGTGGTGCGCATGCCCGCGGCGTCGGCGACGGGCTGTGCGGTCGAATCCACCGGCGCGCCGTCGGTGCCGAAGCGCTGCAGGTAGATCTGGTTGAGCGCCGCGAACGCGACGACGAAGCCGCTCGAGGTGGCGGCGATCGCGGGCGTGGTTCCGCCCGCCTGGCCGGCGCCGACCTCGAACGCATCGGCGCCGCTGGGCGTCGTGCTGCCCATCGCGAACGCGCGGCCCGAGAGGCCCGTCGCCGAGGTCGCGTCCTGGAACACGACCATCGCGGCGCCGCCCGAGTGGTACGCGATCACCGGCGCGTTCTGGACACCGGCGAGATCGGCGCGCAGCTCCGGCGTGGCCTGCTGCATCAGCGACGGGCTGTAGAACGCGACGCGCACGTTCGGGTTGCCGGCGGGCAGGTCGACCAGCGAGAGCGCGAAGCGGCCGTCGGGCGTGACCGCGACGCCGCCGACGTTCTGCGAGCTCGGGAGGACCACTTCGGTGTCGACTGCGAGCCCGCCGGTGAGCGGGCGTCCATTGGGATCGAAGCTGCGGAAGCGAACGTTGATCCCGGTTCCGCTGTCGCCTTCCCACGCGACGACGACGCGCTGTCCGCTGCGTGCGGCGACGCGCGGCGAGGTCTGATCCGCGTCGGTCGTGGTGTTGAGCGTCTCGGCGACGGTGCGGCACTCGGTGCACGCGGGCGCGCCGGTCTCGCACTGCTCGTCGGGGCTGAGGATCCCGTCGCCGCACTCGCCCATGCCGACGATCGGCGCGAGCACGACGGTGACGCCGACGGTCTCGCCGTCCGCGACGCTCGAGGTCGCGCAGCCGGTCGCGATGAAGACGTTCGTGCGGCCGCTGACCGGGTCCGTGCCCTTGCCGCGCGCGAGCACGACGTAGTCGCCGGGCGGCAGCTCGACCGAGTAGCTCGCGAGATCGTCGCGGGTGAGGGTCACGTCGACGACCGCGTCGGCGAAGACCTCCTGCACGTCGGGCGGATCGGGATCCACGGTGCCGCTCGCGGGCGTGCACGTGAACGCGTCGGCGGGGAGCACGTAGAGGCGCAGTGCATTGCCCGCGCCGTAGACGTCGTCGACCAGCCCGAGCGGGTCGCGCAGGGCCACACCGCGACCCGGAGCGGTCTCGGCGGTGCAGGCGGTGAGCGCGACGAGCGCGAGGCAGACGAAGCAGAGCCTCATGGGCGCGGATGGTACACCAGCCGGGAAGGCGTCACGCATCGCGGAGCACGTCGAGCTCGGCGATCGCACGGCTCGCGCCGTCGATCGCGCGCGCGGTCGCGTCGATCGCGCCGAGGATCGCGGCCGGGGCGTCCGCGAGGCACGCGAGCGCGGTGTGGTGGCCGATCACGAGGCGCAGCGCGCGCGGGGGCACGCCCTCGATCCAGCGCGCGCCGCCGCGCTCGATCACGCCTTCGTCCTCGCGGGCCCGCACGCGACCGGGGCGGGCCTCGTGGATCGTGATCGCGAGCGGTGCGGCGGGCTCGATCAGCGCGCGCGCGATCGCCTCGCCGTGACCGGCGATTCGCTGGAGCTCGGCGGCATCGCGGGGCGCGGGGATGCGCGGGTAGTCGGTGCGCAGCGCCTCGTCGCAGGTCTCGCGATAGGGCTCGGAGGCCATCCACGCGAGCGCCCACATCGCGAAGGTGCGCGCGTCGAGCACGGCGCCGATCGTGTCCTCGGTGCGGCGGGCGAGATCGACGTCGAGGTTCGGCGCGCCCTCGGGATCGCAGAGCGGGAACGCGCGCGCTCGGCACGAGGAGCGCGTCGAGAGCCAGCAGTTGTCGGGCAGCACGCGCGCCGCGCCGAAGCACGCCCAGGCGAGCTGTCCGCGATCCTTGCGCGCGCTCACCAGCGCGAGGCCGGACGTGTCGATCGCGCGCGCGAGCTCGGGCCGCGGGCGATGGCAGAGCGCGGGATGCACCAGCGCGACGCGCTCGTCGAAGGGACGGTACGCGATGCGCCGCACGTGGGCGTCGGGATCGCGCAGCAGATCGCGGGCGACGATGCGGGCGCGGTCGGGATCCCAGTGCGGGGTGGCGCGCCTCGGGGCGCCGCGCGCGAACGCGTCGATCGACGCGAAGAGCGCCTCGCGATCGCGCGCGATCACGAGATCGTCGCGGTTCGTCTGCAGGCCCTCGCGGTGGAACGGCATCCATGCGTCGAGCCCCGGCCAGCTGCGATAGATCGCGGGGGCGCGGCGTCCGCGCGCGAGGCGCCACGGGCCCGCGACGTCGTGCGCCTCCCAGCGCAAGGCGCCTCGCGAGAGCGTGTCGAGCTTGGCGTCGCGCGTGCCCTCGATGCGCGCGATGCGCAGCGTGGTCGCGCCGCGTCGCTGGGGCGCGCGCACGCCGATCGTGATCGCGACCGAGGGCCGCACCCCGAACACGTTGTCGTCCGCGCCGCGACCGCGCGCGATCAGGCTCGAGCCACCCAGATCGATCACGTCGATGCGATCGAGCCAGCGTCCGAGCGCGGCGCGCATCGCGCGGTGGACCGGCCCGTCGAGGAACGACGCGTTGGTCACCATCGCGATCACGCCGCCGCGTCGCGCCCGCCGCACCAGCTCCGCGCTCCACCGCACGAAGCGCACGTAGTCGTCGGAGAGCACGCCGATCTTGCGCTCGGCGAGGGCGACCCCGGCCTCGTCGCGCCGGAAGTCGTCGAGCAGCGTCTCCGTGAAGCGCGCGTCGCGGTTGGCGCTGCGCGCGGCCCACGGTGGGTTGCCGATCACGACGCGCACGACGTCGTCGTCCTCGAGCTCGCGCACCGGCGCGAGGGAGGCGAGCGCGTCCCCGCACGCGAGGCGCAGCGGCCATCCGAGCTCGCGCGCCGTCGCTCCGACGATCGCGTCGGCGCGCGCGATCGCGTCGCGATCCACGTCGAGCCCCACGCACGCGCGAGGTCGGCCGTCGTGCGACGTGCCGTGCTCGATCAGCGCCGCGAGGAACACGCCGGGTCCGGTCGCGGGATCGACGAGCACCACGTCGTCGCTCGCGATCCCGTCGCGCCGGTCGAGGTGCTCGCGCAGCGCGAGATCCGCAGCGTGCGCGATGAACCGCGCGATCGCCGCGGGCGTGTGCACCACTCCGCGCGCTCGTGCCGTCTCGCGATCGAGCGCCGCATCGCGCTCTCTCGCGCTGGCCTCGACGCGCTCGACGAGTCGCAACTGGCCGCGCTCGCGCCCACCGTGCAAAGCTCCGCACCGTGGAGCATCTGCGGGAGGACGTCGAGGAGATCCTGTTTCGTCTCGCCGAGCGCGCCGAGCACGAGCCCGTGCTGCGCGCGCGCATCGTGCGCGGCGTGCGGATCGCGATGCGCCTCGCGATCGCGGAGCAGAAGACGCTCGGTCGGGATCGCGTGCTGCGCGAGCTCAGCGCGACCGCGAACCGCTGGGCCCGCTGGCGCGCTCCACGCCTCGCGCGCGCCCTCGCGATCGACGTGCAGGACATGGGCGATCTCGGTCGCATCCAGGACTGGGAGGATCGCGTCACGTGCGTCACCGGGCACTGGGTGGTGCGCGAGCGCGACGTCGCGGAGAAGCACGAGACCGCGTGCCCGTTCGCGGATCTCGCGACGCACGAGCCGCGCATCTGCACCGAGCTCGTGCACTCGCTCGAGACCGAGACGTTCCGCGCGCTGAATCCGCGCTACCGCCTGGTGCCGCTGACGCGCCTGCTCTCGAAGGGCGATCGCGCCTGCGTGTTCCGCCACGAGCTGCGGGCGGAAGTCCACGACGTTTCGGCTTCGTCGCAGACGTCCTGAACGCGCGGCGAGCATTCGGCGCTCGCCGATCGCGGTCCTTGCGTGCGCCGGACAGGACGGGCATTCCTTGCGCCGCCATGAGCTCGGGGGACGGCGAAGGCAGAGATCCACGTTCGCGCGCGATCACGCCGGCGGCGGTGCGCGAGGACGACGACGACGCCGACGAGAGCGTCGTCGAGCGACGGACGATCGGTCGGGTGAGCCTCGAGCCGCCGCGGCTGCCGCTCGATCTCGCGGTCGACGACGAGCTCGATCCGGTGCTCGACGCGCTGCGGCCCGACCTCGGCCCGCCCGATCTCGGCGTGCCCGATCTCGATCCACCGCCCGCGACGACACGCAGCACGCTCCGCACGACGACGGTGCGGGTCGAGACCGCGATCGCGCCCGAGCGTGCGAGCGCGCCGACCCCGCGTCGTCGCGACGATCCCACGACCGGCATCGTGCGCGCCGCGCGTCCTTCGAGCCCACCGCCGGTGGTGCACGACGACGCGCCCGATCGGCTCGCCCAGCTCGCGTCGGAGATCGCGCGCTCGGGCCCCGATCACCTCGCCGCGCTCGGCCCTCGTGCGCTGCGCGAAGGGCTCCCGCTGCTGCCGCGCCTCGCCCGCGAATTCCCGGGCCTGCTGTGGCTCGATCTCGCGCACCTTCGACCGCGCACCCGCGCCGATCAGATCTCGGCGGCGTGCGCGGTGCTCGCCGGGTTCGGCACCGCGTCGGGGCCCCACCTCGCGGCGCTGCTCGCGCCGGGCCACGCGTGGCACGTGCGGCTGTGCGCGGCGCGCGTCGCGGCCCAGGCGCCCGGCGCCGAGCTGGTCGAGCCGCTGGTGCGCGCGCTCTCCGACGACGACGCGACGATCGCCGACTTCGCGGCGCTCGCGCTGTGCTCGCACCAGGGCCAGCCGGCGCTCGCGACGATGCTCGGTCGGCTGCGGGTCGCGCTGGTGGATCGCAGCGCGCCGCCGTTCTGGCGGCGCACCGCCGCGCGCACCTTCGGCCGAATGCGCGAAGCGGCGAGTGTGCCGCTGCTGATCGAGGCGCTCGCCGATGCCGAGCCGATCGCGACCGCGGCGCGCGATGCGCTGCGTATCCTGACGGCGCGCGATCACGGCGCGTATCGCCTCCCGTGGCGGTTCTGGTGGCGCGGCCAGCGCACGCGGACCCGCGCGGAGTGGCTGCTCGAAGCGCTCGATCAGGACTCGCCTGCGCTGCGCTCGCGTGCGTTCCACGAGCTCGTGCTGCTCACCGGCGAGGATCTCGGGCGGCGTCACGCGACGGTCGCGCGCGAGGACGCGCCGGCGCTGCGCGCGTCGTTCGAGCCCTTGCTGGCGGCGACCCGACGCGCGCGCGGATGAAGTTCCCGCGCGCGGCGTAAGATCGCCGCGTGGCTCGTACGCCCCCCGAGCGCCGCGCGCGGATCGACGACCGTCTCACCGACCCTCCCGAGCCGAGCGGCGGCCGGCGTCTCGCGATCGGATGTGGCGTGGCGCTGGTCGCGATCGCGCTGCTCGCGGGCGGGCTCGGGCTGGTGGCGGGCGCGTGGACGCGCTTCGCGCAGCCTGCGCTCGACACGTCGGACGACGCACCGATCCCCGCGGATCCCGGGGTGAGCGCGCCGAGTGATCCCGCCGTTCCGCGCCCTTCCGGCGATCCGCTCGCCGAGATGCGCCGCCGCTACGTGCCGAGCCCGCACGTTCGCGTCGAGGGGATGATCCCCTCCGATCGTGCGCTCGGCCGCACGCCGCTGCCGCAGCCGTGGCAGTCGGGGCGCAGCGCGGACACCCCGTGGACCGTGCACGGCGCGCTCTATCAGCCCGGTCCTCCGCCCGGCGCGTCGGGACAGCCCGCGCCGCGCATCGGGCACGACGTCGGCGAGCAGCCCGATCGTCCGCTCACGATCCTCGCGGGCGTGCCCGCCGAAGCGCGGGTGCGCGCCGCGGACGCGAGCGGCGGGCCCGGCGTGACCTCGTACGCGATTGCGTTCGACGGGTACCGCGGTCATTTCGTCCTGCCCGCGACGGTGCCGACCGAGCTCGGCGTGGTCTCGGCGAGCGGCTCCGACGGCGCGACGGTGCGCTTCACGATCGGCGCGCCGATCCGACAGGACGGGACGCTCGCCTCGTCGGGCCAGCCCTTCCGGGTGATCGCGCGCATCGCCGCGATCGACGATCAGGGCCGCATGTCGCCGTGGATCACGCGAGAGCTCTCGGTGTTGCCGGTCGGCACCGGCGACGTGGAGGTCGCGCTCACGATGAGCGAAGCGACCGATCTCGATCTCTACGTCACCGATCCCACCGGCAACACCGTGTACTTCGGGAACACGACGGGCGTGAGCGGCGGGCACCTCGATCTCGATGCGAACGCGGCCTGCAGCGGGAACCTCGGCGTCGACAACGAGCACGTCTACTGGCCGACCGGTCGCGCGCCGCGCGGCACGTACTCGGTGCGCGTCGCGCACTACGAGAGCTGCATCCAGGGCCGTCCCGTCGACTACCGCATCACGGTGCGCAACTGCGGCGAGACCGTCGTGCTCTCGGGTCGCTTCGCGGGCGGCGCGCGCCCCGAGCAGTGTCTCTCGAACGGGCAGGATCCGAGCTGGTGCCAGGACGTCGTCAGCTTCGTCGTGCCGCCCTGCGCCCCGCCGAACGGGCCGTGATCATCGGGCGCGCCGCGCGCCGATGGCGATCAGCGTGATCGCGCCGAGCTCGAGCAGCGCGGGCCACGCGCTCTCGAGCCACGTCCAGCCGAGCACGCGCACGAGGTGGCTGAAGAGCGCGACGCGCACCACGACGAACGCCGCGAGCAGCGCCCATCCGACGAGCATCGTCGCGAGCGCGCGCACGTGCCGGCGCAGCGTGATCGCGAGCAGCACCAGCACGACGACGAGCACCGCGCCGACGAGCACCGGGAAGATCACGTGGAGACGATCGCGCTGCTCGTAGAGGCCGAGCGTGAACGTCGCGCTGCGTCCCGCGCGGAACACCAGCGTCTGGAGATCGAGCTGCTTGTTCACCGCGAGCGCCGCGAGCGCGAGCCCGCTCAGCACCACGAAGCGCCGCGCCCCGACCTCGCGCACCCCACGCGCCGCGTGCAGCGTGACGCCCGCACCGATCGCGTAGGCCAGGGTGATCGCCCAGCCGAGGGGCGTGTCGTCGCCGAGCCAGCTCATGGGCGCGCGGCGCCGAGCATGGTCGCGGAGCGCGCGCCGCGCTACGAAGGGGCCCGCATGGACGAACTGTTCGGCGGTCGATGGGCGCTGATCACCGGCGCGAGCTCGGGCCTCGGCGAGGAGCTCGCGCGGCAGCTCGCGGAGCGCGGATGCAACGTCGTGCTCACCGCGCGCTCGCGCGAGAAGCTCGCCGCGCTCGCCGCGCAGCTCGGTGCGGCGCACGGCATCCAGGCCCGCGTGATCGCCGCCGATCTCGCCGACGAGACCGGGCTCGCCACGCTGCTGCGCGAGATCGACGCGCTCGGGGTCGCGATCGATCACGTCGTCGCGAACGCCGGGTTCGGCACGTGGGGCGCGTTCGCCGAGCAGACCACGCGCTCGCAGACCGAGATGGTGCGGCTCAACTGCGAAGCGGTCGTCGGCGTGGTGCACCACCTCGTGCCCGGCATGGTCGCGCGGCGTCGCGGCGGCGTGCTGATGGTCGCGTCGACCGCGGCGTTCCAGCCCACGCCGATGTTCGCGGTGTACGGCGCGACGAAGGCGTTCGTGCGCAACTTCGGCGAGGCGCTCGCGGAGGAGCTGCGCGGGACGGGCGTGCGCGTGAGCGTGCTCTGTCCGGGCCCGGTGCCCACGGGGTTCCAGACGCGCGCGCAGATCGAGATCCCCCCCGCGCAGCGCGCCGCGGTGCTGACCCCGCAGGAGACCGTCGAGCGCGCGCTCGCGGGCTACGCGGCGGGGCGCGTCGTGGTGGTGCCGGGCGCGGTGAATCGCGCCGGTGCGGTGCTCGCGAGCGTGATCCCGAACCGCGTCGTGGTGCCGCTGGTGCGCCAGATGATGAAGACGCGCCGCACGAGCGAAGGCTCGTGATCGCGCGCTCGCTCGCGCTCGTGCTCGCAGCGGCGGCATGCGTCGGATGCGGCGCGTGGGACGCCGAGGCGCGTGCCCGCGATCGTGCGCGCGACTGGATCGACTGCGAGGACGTCGAGCTGGCGCAGCGCGCCGAGAGCGCGTGGCGCGCGAGCGGATGCGGTCGTCACGTCGACGTCGCGTGCACCACGTCGGACAACGAGCCCGAGTGCATCCGCGTGCGCTTCGCGGACGCGTCGGGTGTCGAGACCACCGCGCCGGTCGAAACGACCGGCGGCGAGAGCGCGCCGAGCACCGACGACACCGCGACGAGCGCGGTGCGCGCATCGCTCGACGAGCGCCGCGAGGACGTGCTCGCGTGCGCGTCGAGCGAGCGCGTCGTGGTGCGCGTCGAGTGGGACGCGACGGGCGCGATCACGCTCGGCCTCGGCGGTGATCTCGGAGGCTCCGCCGAAGAAGGCTGCGTGCGCGCCGCGCTCGCCGATCTGCGCGCGCCGAGCGGCGCACCGGGCTCGCTGCTCCACCTCGTGCGGCGCTGATCAGCTCCGTTTCCGCTCGTCCTTCGAGATGGGCATCGCCGGCAGCGTACCGCACGGCTACGCAGTTTCTTGCGGTATGCGCGCGGGTTTGGTGCGATCGTCGACACATGGGGGACGACGACGAGATGGCCGTCTTCGTCGTGACCGAAGCCCGCGACGCGGTCGCGGGTGAGCCGGCGCGCGAGGACGTGTGGTGCGTGCGAGGCTCGTCTCGCGCGTTGATCGCGGAGGAGCTCGCGGTCGGCGCGGGACGGGTCGGTGAGCTCGCGGTGACGCACGGGTTCGGCGTCGACGTCTGGGACGTCGGCGATCGACTGCTCGCGCGCGTCGCCGAGGGCTGGCGCGCGAACGACACCGACGAGGGCTCGCGCCGCGAGCGCTTCTTCGTCAGCGAGGATCGCGGGGTCGCGTGGGCCGAAGTGGGCTCGGCCGACGCGCGCGATCTCGAGCACCGGCGCACCGAGGAACGCCTCGTCGCCCGGCTCGATCGCTGGCCCGCGAGCTGGTGTTAGCAGCCGGAGTGCTCGCCTGCGCAGGTCCCGCACGGGAGCGTGCGAAGCACGCGGACGGGAGGGACCTGAGCGGGCGAGCCGAGTTTGGACGCCAGCCGGAGTGCTCGCCTGCGCAGGACGGGAGGGACTGAGCGGGCGAGCCGATTTTCAACACTCGTCAGGCCGGCTCGAGCGCGAGGATCGGATCGCCGCCGTTCACGTCGTCGCCGTCCTTCGGGACGATCGCGACGATCTTCGCGCGCTCGGGCACGCTCGCGCCGCCGTACTGCACGCGGTTGAACGTCTTCATCACCTCGAGCAGCGCGATCGTGCGGCCCGTCTCGATCACGTCGCCGACCTTCACGAACGGCTCGGCATCGGGGCCCGGCTTCGCGTAGTAGCGCCCGCTCATCGGCGCGCGGAACGCGAGCCCCGCGCCCGCTGCCCCACGCTGCTCGGCCGCGCTCGCCGACGCGCCCACGACCGCCGCAGGATCGAGCGTGACGAGCCGCTCGCCGTGCTGCACCGCACGCCGCGCGATGCGACGTCCTTCGGGCAGCGCGACCACCGCGCCCTGCGCGCCCGCCGGCACGATCAGCCGGAAGCGCGCGCCCAGCACCTCGAGCTCGCCGAGCACCATCCCCGGCGCGAACAGCGCACCTTCCTGCGGCGCCGCGCGGAAGTACCCGGGCCGCGGCGCGAGCAGCTCGGTGCGCCCGTTCTCGGCGGCGCGTGCGATCAGCGCGAGCTCGCCCACGAAGCGACGACCGTCGATCATCGAACGCCCCCCGAGAGCTCCGCGAGATCGTGGAGGCTCCAGATGCGCGAGTTCTTCACGCGACGATGCCCGGTCGACTGGTACGCGCACTCGACGAGCGTCGTGAGCCACGCGCGCAGCTCGCCGATCTCGATGATCTCGTCGGTGTCCATCTGCCGCGCCGCGACGAAGGGATCCATGTCCTTCTCGATGCGCTGCTCGACCTGCTTCATGCCGTCTTCGATCGCGCGGCGCTCGGTCTCGTCCTTCGCGACGATGCGGAAGTCGTCGTCGAGCTTCGTGTTGTAGGTCGCGATCGCGAGCGTGCGTCCTTCCATCACGCTGAGCCGCGAGAGCGTCGTGGAGAGCTGCACGACCGGGTCGTAGGGCAGGCCGGTCATCGCGTAGTAGCCGGCGCCGCTCGCCTTGCGCAGCAGCACCGTGAACATCGGGACGTCGTTCGTGCTGTTCGTGTAGATGAGGCTCGAGCCGTACGCGAGCAGGCCCTGTCGCTCGGCCTCGGTGCCGATGTCGAAGCCCGAGATGTCCTGCAGCCAGATCAGCGGGATCCCGTCGGCGTTGCTGGCGCGCGAGAACGCCGCGACCTTCGCGATGCCGCCGCGATAGAGGATCGCCGCGGGCCGCGGATCATCGGGATGATCGGGATCGCCGACCAGGCCCTGGCGATTGATCACGAACCCCGCATACAAGCCGCCGACGCGGCCGACGCCGCAGACGATCTCCTCGCCGACGTCGGGCATGCACTCCCAGAAGAGGCTCTGATCGCAGAGCCGCGCGAGCACCTGCATCGCGTCATAGCCCTCGCGATGATCGACCGGGAGGATCCCCGCGAGCTCGTGCGCGGGCAGCGCGGGCTCGGTCGCGCCCATGCCGCCGCGGTAGTAGTCCGCCGCGCTCGAGGGCAGGCGGCGCACCTCTTCGCGCACGCTCGCGAGCAGCGTCTCGTCGTCGGGCACGCGCACGTCGGCGCAGCCGCTCGCGTGCACGTGCACCTCGGGCCCGCCGATGTCGAGCGACGTGAGCTTCTGGCTCTTCGCACCTTTGATCAGCGCGGCGCCCGCGATGACCATGTACGCCTGCTCGGTCATGTACACGCGGTCGCTGATGATCGGCATGTAGCCGCCGCCCGCGATGCAGTCGCCGAACACGCCCGCGATCTGCGGGACGCCGCTCGCGCTGAGCAGCGAGTTCATCTTGAAGATGTGCCCCGCGCCGCGCGCGCCGGGGAACGAGTTGCTCTGCTCGGGCAGGAAGAGCCCGCTGCAGTCGACGAGGTAGATCGTCGGCAGCCGGAGCTTCAGCGCCATCTGCTGCGCGCGCTGGATCTTCTCGGGGGTGCGCGGCCACCACGAGCCGCTCGCGACGGTGTTGTCGTTCGCGATGACGATGCACCAGCGCCCTTCGATGCGCGCGAAGCACGTCACCACGCCGGCCGCGGGCGAGCTGAGATCGCCGAACTTCAGCCCCTCGTTGACGAAGGTGCCGACCTCGAACGTGCGGGTGCCCGCATCGATCAGCTGCGCCACGCGCTCGCGCGCGGTGAGCTTGCCCTTCGCGTGCACGCGCTCGACGTACTTCGGGCCCCAGCCGGCCTCGACCTCGCGACGTCGCGCGCGCAGCACCTCTTCCTTCGCGGCGAGCGCGCGACGGTGCTCGTCGAACGCGCGGTCGTCGATCACCTGCGCGCGCGGCGCACCGATCGGGATCAGCGGGACGTGGGCCATCCGGGGATCCTCCGAGTGTCGTAGCGGCTGTCGCGGAATTCGCTCGAGCGGAGCACCGCGAGGTGCATCGGGATCGTCGTCTTCACACCCTCGACCACGAACGACTCGAGCGCGCCGATCGCACGCTCGATCGCCTCGTTCCGGTCACGGCCGTGCACGATCAGCTTCGCGATCAGCGAGTCGTAGAAGGGCGGCACCACGTAGCCGCTCGCGACGTGCGTATCGACGCGTACGCCTTCGCCCGTCGGCGGCACGAAGCGCGTGATCGCGCCCGGGCTCGGGCGGAACCCTTCGTTCGGATCTTCCGCGTTGATGCGGCACTCGATCGCGTGACCGCGCAGCGTGACCTGCTCCTGCTCCACGCTCAGCCGGTGGCCCGCCGCGACGAGGATCATCTCGCGCATCAGGTCGAGCCCGCTGCGCATCTCGCTCACCGGGTGCTCGACCTGCAGGCGCGTGTTCATCTCCATGAACCGCAGGGTGCCCTGCTCGTCCATGAGGAACTCCATCGTGCCCGCGCCGACGTAGCCGATGCTGCGCGTCGCGTGCACCGCGGCCGCGAGCGTTCGCGCGCGCTCGCTCTCCGAGAGCACGGGCGAGGGCGACTCCTCGATCAGCTTCTGGTGGTTGCGCTGCACCGTGCAGTCGCGCTCGCCCACGTGGATCACGTCGCCGTAGCGATCCGCCATGAGCTGGATCTCCACGTGCCGTCCGCCCTCGAGCAGCTTCTCCATGTACACGCGCGGATCGCCGAACGCCGCGGTCGCCTCGGCGCGCGCGTCGTCGAACGCGCTCTTCACCTCGTCGCCCGATCGCGCGATGCGCATGCCGCGTCCGCCGCCGCCGCTCTCCGCCTTGAAGAGCACCGGATAGCCGGTTCGCTCGGCCGCCTCGAGCGCGGCATCGGAATCGCGCAGCACTCCGTCGCTGCCGGGGATCAGCGTGAGCCCCGCGCTCCGCATCGCGTCCTTCGCGGGCGTCTTGCGGCCCATCAGCGCCATCGCGCGCGCGGGCGGACCGACGAACGTGATCCCGTGCTGCTCGCACAGCGCGGCGAACGTCGGGTTCTCGCTGAGGAAGCCCCAGCCCGGATGGAGCGCACTGCACCGCGACTGCTTCGCGGCCTGCACCACGCGCGTCATGTCGAGGTAGCTCAGCGCGGCGCGCCCCGGGCCGAGCACGACGCGCTCGCGCCCCGCCAGGTACGGGGCTTCGAGATCCGCCTCGGACACACCGAACACCGGCGTGATGCCGAGCGCGTCGCACGCCCGCGCGATGCGCACCGCGACCTCGCCTCGGTTCGCGACGAAGAGGCGACGGAAGATGGGCCCTGGGCTCATGAGGGCGGCACCGTAGCGCAGCGGCGTCGCGCCCGGAAGTACGCGCGATGACGAAGCTCTCGGGCGCGCGGCAGCTGGAGTGCTCGCTCGCGCAGGGCCCGCACGGGAGCGTGCGGAGCACGCGGATGGGAGGGCCCTGTGCGGGCGAGCCGAGTTGTCGACACTCGCTCAGAACGTGCCCGTTGCCGCGGCGCCGAACGTCGTGCGGACGACGTCCTGCTCGTGCGAGACCGACGCGGTCGGCACGATCGCCCACGCGAAGTCCGAGCTCTCCTGCGCCGCCTCTTCGACCGGCACGCGCACCCGCTGGGGGACCACGCCGAGCGTGATCAGGTAGCCGCTCACGAAGCCCACCGTCATGCCCACCAGCACGTCGGTCACGTAGTGGCTGTCGGAGGCGACGCGGAGCGCGCCGGTCGTGGCCGCGCCCGCCACCGGGATCGCGCAGCCGATGATGTCCGCGGCGAGGTTCCCGTAGAGCCCACGCGACAGGTGCAGCGCGCACGACGTGCCCGCCGACGTGAACGAGAGCGCGGTGTGACCGCTGAAGAAGCTCGCGTAGAGATCGTCGTTGTTGCACTGGGGCAGGTCGGGATGATCGGGGCAGATCCGCTGGCCGTACGGGCGCTCGCGCGACGTCGCGTGCTTCGCGATCGCGTCGATCGAGAGCGACGTGCCGAGCGCGAGGAAATGCGCCGAGGTCGCCTGCCACACGAGGTGCACGTCACCTTGGATCAGCGGCACGAGCACGATGTCGATCAGCTGCGTGTAGAGCATCGTCCCGACGAGCGTGCCGTCGGAGATGGTGCGGAGCGTCGCCTCGTCGAGATCGATGTCGTCGAGCTCGTCGGGCGGCGGGATGACCGGCTCCACCAGCGCGGGGTCGGCCCAGCCGGCGTCGACCTTCCCGTTGCTCCACGGCGCTTCGTAGAGCGCGATCCCGAGCGCCGTCGCCCACACCGCGAGCCCTGCGGCGTACGGCGCCACCGGCGAGATCGGAGTTCGGACCCGAGTCTCCTCCGCGGGCTGCGGCGGCTGATCACGCGGGACGTCCTGCGCCGCGATCCGCGTCGCGGGGACGATCGTCACGCACACCACGATGAGTATCGAGAGACGCACGTCGGCTAGATGCGAGCCGCCGGGCGCTCCACAACCCCTCGTGTTCGGCGCGATCGGATTCACGGTACGCTCTCCTCACGAGGGGAGGTGGAGCGTGTCGGTACGCTGGATCTGCGACACCTCGGAGTGGCCGCTCGTCGCGCTCGACGTGCCACCGGGCGCCGATCCCGAGCAGCTCGTGCAGTCGAGCATCTTCGACGAGGTCGACGCGCTGCTCGAGAAGGGCCAGCGCTTCGCGACGATGCACGACGTGCGTCGCGCCGGGAAGATCGACGCCCTGCGGCGCAAGCGCTTCGCCGACTGGGTGAGGTCGCGCGAGGCGCAGATGAAGAAGCTCCTGATCGCGCACGCCGCGGTGGTGAGCGGCGAGCTGCAGCGCGGCGCGATCACCGCGCTGCTCTGGATCCGCCCGCCGCCGACGGAGATGCGCGTGTTCACGAGCACGCACGACGCGAGGTCGTGGCTGCGCGAGCGGATCGCCGCCGATCGCGCCCGGCGCTGACGCGCGACCGCGCGGAGCCGATCCGGTGTGCCAGGAGCTGACTTCGTGATCGCGCGGAGGCGTTCTGGCGGCCGGGATCACGTCCGCGCGATCGCGCGGCGGCGTTCTGGCGCGCTGGACGCGATCGCACGATCGCGCGGAGGCGTTCTGGCGGCCGGGATCACGTCCGCGCGATCGCGCGGCGCCGTTCTGGCGCGCTGGACGCGCCCGCGGGATCCCGCGGCGTGCTCCGGGCGCGCTGGACGCGATCGCGCGCCTGCGCGGCGCTCACGGTGGCACGTCGGAACGCCTCCGCGCGCCCCGCGGAGCCGCGAATCGGCGTCAGCAGCCGCAGTCGAGATCGCGCGGCGTGATCGCGCGCGTCAGCTCGTAGCCGTCGCCGGTCCAGCGGAGCACTCCGTCGGCCGTGACGAGCTCGATGGATCCGTCGCCGTCGGCGTCGACGGCCGCGAGCGGCTCGTGCGCGACGTCGGCGCGCGCGGTGCGCAGCTGGAGCGCGCCATCGCGCACGTCGAACGCCGCCCAGGCGCGCCCGCCGAAAGTCGCGCATTGGTCGCGCACGACGACGGCGATCGTGACCACCGCGCGCGCGCCGGTGGCGTCGCGGAACGTGCGCACGGTGCGCGTGGCGTCGCCGTCCTCGTCCCACGGCACGCCGCGCGCGACGTCTTCGAAGTCGTCGTGGTCGCGCTGGAGCGCGCGGTGGACGTCGGTCCCGCGGAGCAGCCGTAAGGCCTCGGCGGCGTGCGCGGGATCGGTCGCGACCTCGGCGAGGATCGTCGGTGCCGGCGCGTCGCTCGCGCGCGCCCAGATCGAGCCGCGACAGTCTCCGCTCGTCGTGAGCGCGCCGACGAGGAGCGCGCCGCCTTCGCCCATCGGCCACAGCTCGCGCGCGATCACGTCGCGCGGCTGGGCCACGCCGGTCTCGAAGCCGTTCCAGTGCTGCACCGAGCCGAAGTGCGGGTGCACGCGCCGCACCTCGTGGAGCGCGCCGATCGTCGCGGTGCACGTCGGGCCGGTCGCGCCGTGGAGCTGCAGCGCGCGGCCGCGCAGCCGGCGGAGCGCGTCGGGCACGCGCTCCTCGACGATCGAGCGCGCCGCGACCATCGGCGGCGTGTCGACCAGCAGGCGGGGCTCGCCCTCGGACCACGCGGGATCGACGCGCGTCGCGAGCACCACGAAGGGCCCGCCGGCGTCGATCACCGGAGCGAGGGCGAGCGGGTCGCTCGCGCCCACGTCGGCCTCCGACACGATCGACGAGTCGAGCATCTCCTCGCGCGCGATGCGCAGCGCGTCTCCCTCGCGCACGAGCAGCATCGACTTGGTGCCCACGTCCTCGTAGGTCGCGGCCGACCAGCGCTGCACGAAGGTCGCGATCACGGTCGTCGCCGACGTCGCGAGGCGCAGCTCGGAGATCTCGACGCGCATCGGGCGCGTGAACATGCGACGGCGATCCTCGAGCCAGCCCTCGCGCGCGTAGGTGCGCAGCCGCGGCCCCGAGCGCTTGCTGCCCTCGAAGCGCGTCGCGTAGAGCGTTGCGTACGCGTCGAAGTCGCCCTCGTTCTGCGCGCGTGCCCACGCGTCGATCAGGGCGCGCGCCTCGCCCTCGTCGATGCTCGGCGCGGGGGCCGGTGCCGTCGGCGGTGGAGGCGGCGCGACCGGCGGAGGAGGCTCGGGCTCGCGCGCGCCCGACGAGCACGCGACCACGAGCATCAACGAGAGAGAGGACGCGAGCGCGCGCATCGACATCGCGCGCGAGGATACGTCGCCCTCTCCCTCGTTTCTTCGTCAGCCCGCGACCGGCAGCTTCTTCTCGGGCGCGACGCTCGTCGATCCCGAGATGCCCGCGAAGAAGTCGTTGCCCTTGTCGTCGACCACGATGAACGCGGGGAAGTCGACGACCTCGATCTTCCACACCGCTTCCATGCCGAGCTCGGGGTACTCGAGCACCTCGACCTTCTTGATGCAGTCCTTCGCGAGGCGCGCCGCGGGACCGCCGATCGACCCGAGGTAGAAGCCGCCGTGCGCCTTGCACGCCGCGGTGACCGCGGGGCTGCGATTGCCCTTCGCGAGCATCACCATGCTGCCGCCGTTCGCCTGGAAGAGATCGACGTACGCGTCCATGCGGCCCGCGGTCGTCGGACCGAAGCTGCCCGACGCGTAGCCCTCCGGCGTCTTCGCGGGGCCCGCGTAGTACACGCAGTGATCCTTCAGGTACTGCGGCATGCCCTGGCCCGCATCGAGGCGCTCCTTGATCTTCGCGTGCGCGATGTCGCGCGCGACGATCATCGGACCGCTCAGCGAGAGGCGCGTCTTGATCGGATGCCGCGAGAGCTCCGCGCGGATGTCGCTCATCGGCCGGCTGAGATCGATCTTCACGACCTCGCCCGAGAGATCGGAGTCGGTCGTCTCCGGCAGGTACTTCGCGGGATCGTGCTCGAGCTGCTCGAGGAAGATGCCCTCGCGCGTGATCTTCGCGAGCGCCTGACGATCCGCGCTGCAGCTCACCGCGATCGCGACGGGACAGCTCGCGCCGTGTCGGGGCAGACGGATGACGCGCACGTCGTGGCAGAAGTACTTGCCGCCGAACTGCGCGCCGATGCCGGTGCGCTGCGCGATCGCGAGCACCTTCGCCTCGGTCTCGACGTCGCGGAAGCCGCGGCCGAGATCGTTCCCGCTGGTCGGCAGCGTGTCGAGGTAGCGCGCCGACGCGAGCTTCGCGGTCTTGAGCGCGTGCTCGGCGCTCGTGCCGCCGACGACGAGCGCGAGGTGGTAGGGCGGGCACGCCGCGGTGCCGAGCGAGCGGATCGCCTTCTCGACGAACTTCATCAGCGAGTCGGGGTTCAGGAGCGCCTTCGTCTCCTGGTACAGGTAGCTCTTGTTCGCCGAGCCCCCGCCCTTCGCCATGAAGAGGAATTCGTACTCGTCGCCCTCGGTCGCGTAGAGCTCGATCTGCGCGGGCAGGTTGTTCCCGGTGTTCTTCTCCCGGTACATGTCGAGCGGCGCAAGCTGCGAGTAGCGCAGGTTGCTCGTCAGGTACGTGTCGAACACGCCGCGCGCGATCGCCGCTTCGTCGCCGCCGCCGGTCAGCACGTACTGACCCTTCTTGCCCATCACGATCGCGGTGCCGGTGTCCTGGCACATCGGCAGCACGCCGCCCGCGCTGATGCACGCGTTCTTGAGCAGGTCGAGCGCGACGAAGCGATCGTTCGCGCTCGACTCGGGATCGTCGAGGATGCGCCGCAGCTGCGCGAGATGGCTCGGACGGAGGTAATGCGCGATCTCGCGCATCGCCTCGCGCGTCAGCAGCGTGAGCCCCTCGGGCGCGACCTCGACGAACGAGCGGCCGCCCGCGTCGAAGGTGCGCACGTGGTCCCCGTCGAGCTTCCGCCACGCCGTGCCGGGGTGGTGGTGGTCGATCGGGAGCAGCTCCTGGTACTGGAATTCGGGCATGGCGGCGCGAGCATAGCAGCCGCTCAGCCCACGTAATCCTCGGCGAATCCGGGCGCGGCCGGGATCACGGTGACCACGTCGATCAGCACGTCGTCGGGCCCGCGCGTGATGAAGTGGCGCTGCCCCCAGGGCTCGTCGCGCAGCGGGATCAACATCGGCAATCGCATGTCGAGCGCGCGCGTGTGGATCGCATCGACGTCGGGCACCTCGACCGTGACGAAGAAGCCCGAGGGGAGGGCGCCGCGCGCGGGCTCGGGGATCGAGGCGTGATCGAACGCGACGAACCCGATCTGCAGCGTCGGCTCGTCGTGCGACGCGAGGCTCGCGTACCACTCGTTCTCGAAGGTGCGCCGCAGATCGAGCAGCGACGCGAAGAACGCCGCGGACGACGCCACGTCGCGCGACGCGATGACGGGATAGAGACCACGGGTGGGCTGGGACATCGATCGTTCTCCTTCTGTGCGATGGACGGACGACTCCCTCCGCGCGCCGCAGCCTGTCGAAACTTCGGCTCGCCCGCCGGCCCCTACCGTCCGCGCGCTTCGCGCGCTTCCGTCCGGGACCGGCGGGACGAGCACTCCGGCAGGCACTCAGGCGAGCGGGAGGAGCACGTCGGTGACGAGGTCGCCTTCCGCGACCTCGTCGGGATCGTTCACGTAGATCTCGCGGATCGCGCCGCTCTCGATGCCGTTCGCGTCGGCCCACGACCAGAGCGCGTCGTGCGCGAGGGCGAGCTCGGAGTAGGGCCCGACGTGCCGCACGAACGCGCAGCGCACCTCGGGCATCGTGATCCCATCGTCGACGCTGACCGCGATCTCGATCGGGATGGTCGCGTCGTCGATCGATGCGTGGAGGATCGCCATCACCGGATCGCGCGCGCCGGGCACGCTCGCCAGCGCCTCGCGGATCAGGCGCGTCGTGTCGGCCTCGAGATCCTCCGCGCTCGTCGTCGCGCGCACGATCGCGACGCAGCGCGCCGGCTCGGTGCGCACCGCGACCTCGTGCTCCGCGATCGGACCGGCGCGCGTCACGCGCTCGAGCCCGAGGAGCGCCCGCTTCTTCTCGGCGATCTCACGCTCGATGCGCACCTTCTCGGCCTCGAGCGTGGCCTGCCTCGCGCGCGGATCGCGCAGCACCTTCGCGATGCTCGCGAGCGGCACCCCGAGCGCGCGCAGCGTCGAGATCGTCACCGCGTCGCGCACCTGCGCCGGCGCGTAGCTGCGATAGCCGGTGCGCCGATCGATCGCCGCCGGGCGCAGCAGCCCGATCTCGTCGTAGTGGCGCAGCGCCTTGATCGTGAGGCGCGTCGCGCGGGCGAAGCGCCCGATCGACCAACGTTCCGACATCGCGACGCAGAGCCTGAGGTCTCCCCCGGCAGGAGAGTCAAGGACCCTCGTGACATCGGCGCGCCGAGGGACCAGATCGACGCTGCATGACCCGCGCGACACGCACCGAGAGCGACACGATGGGCACCCTCGAGGTGCCGGCCGACGCGTACTACGGAGCGCAGACCGCGCGCTCGATCATCAACTTCCCGATCGGCGATCAGCGCATGCCGCGCGAGCTCGTCCGGGGCCTCGCGCTGCTCAAGAAGGCGAGCGCCGAGGTGAACACCGAGCTCGGCCTGCTCGATCCGAAGCTGCGCGATCTGATCGTGCGCGCCGCGGACGACGTGCTCGCGGGCGCGCTCGACGATCAGTTCCCGCTCGTCGTCTGGCAGACCGGCTCGGGCACCCAGTCGAACATGAACGTGAACGAGGTGATCGCGGGCCGCGCGAACGAGCTCGCGACCGGCAAGCGCGGCGGGAAGTCGCCGGTGCACCCGAACGATCACGTGAACCTCTCGCAGTCGTCGAACGACGCGTTCCCCACCGCGATGTCGATCGCGGCGACCGAGATCGTCGAGTCGCACCTGCTCCCGAAGGTGCGCGGGCTGCGCGAGACCCTCTCGAAGAAGTCGAACGACTTCTCCGATCTCGTGAAGATCGGTCGAACCCACCTGATGGACGCGACGCCGCTCACGCTCGGGCAGGAGATCTCGGGGTGGGTCGCGCAGCTCGATCTCGGGATCGACGCGATCGAGCGCTCGCTGCCCCAGCTGCATCAGCTCGCGGCGGGCGGCACGGCGGTGGGCACCGGGCTCAACGCGCACCCCGAGTACGCGGAGCGCGTCGCGGCGCGGATCGCCGCGCTCACCGGTCGCGCGTTCACCTCCGCGCCCAACAAGTTCGCTGCGCTCGCGGGGCACGACGCGTTCGTGGGCGCGCACGGCGCGATCAAGCAGCTCGCGACCGCGTGCATGAAGATCGCGAACGACGTGCGCTGGCTCGCGAGCGGCCCGCGCTCCGGGCTCGGCGAGATCCGCATCCCCGACAACGAGCCCGGCTCGTCGATCATGCCGGCCAAGGTGAACCCCACGCAGGCCGAAGCGCTGACGATGGTCGCGGTGCAGGTGATGGGGAACGACACGACGCTCGGCTTCGCCGCGAGCCTCGGCAACTTCGAGCTCAACGTGTTCAAGCCGGTGATCGCGAGCGCGTTCCTCCAGTCGGCGCGCCTGCTCGGCGATGCATGCGCGAGCTTCGACGAGCGCTGCGCGCGCGGCATCGAGCCCGATCGCGACGCGATCGCGGAGCACGTGTCGCGCTCGCTGATGCTCGTCACCGCGCTCGCCCCGACGATCGGCTACGACATGGCCGCGAAGGTCGCGAAGCACGCGCACGCGAACGACACGACCCTGCGCGACGCCGCGATCGCGCTGGGCGCGATGAGCGGCGAACAGTTCGACGAGCTGGTGAAGGCCGAAGAGATGGTGCGCCCCACGCGAGGGTGAGGCGCACCTCGATCGGTGCTCAGCGCGTCAGGAAGATCGGGTTCGTCATCGCGAACGGGAGTCGACCGGGGTGCACCGGCTCGAGCTCCTCGTCGCCCGCCGCGACGATCACCACCCACGATCCCGTGGCCGCGACGTCGACCTCGATCGTCTCGTCGAGCACCACGGTCTCGGTGCGATCCGCCGCCGGCGTGATCGGGATCGTCTCGACCGTCACGCCGTCGACGATCACCTCGAGCGAGTCCACGTCGATCCACGTCGCCGCGCTCACCACCACGTCGATCGACGCGCGCGCGCCCGCGCCCGTCACCTCGCCGCCCGGCCCGACACCACCCGCCGCCGTCACGTCGAGGTAGATGCCGCCGCTCACGTACGAACGGCCCGCGGCCGTCGCGTCGCGCACCTGCGTGGGCGTGACCGCGCTCGGATCGTCGCCGCCCATCTCGAGGCACGTGCGCGGGTACCCGACCGGCGCGCTGTACAGGTGATGGCTGTCCGACGAGCCCACCGCGAAGACACGACGTCCGAAGCGCAGCATCGAGAACCAGTCGCGCACGACGCCGTCGCGGTTCTGCTCGAAGCTCGTGTCGTTGAGCACCTCGAGGACCGAGATGTCGTCGTCCCACATCTCCGGCTCGTCGACCATGCCGGTGTCGGGGTCGTAACCGACCGCATTGAAGTAGCCCATCATCGCTCCGCCCGATCGCGGGTGGTTCACGATGAACGTGGGCGAGCCCGGCAGGGCGCGCGCTTCGTCGAAGACCTCGGGCGGCAGGCGACCCGGCCAGCGCGGCGCGCCGCCGTTGGGCCGCGTGTCGTCGGGCTCGACGGGGAACACGCCGAAGTGGCCCCACTGGAACGTCGTGAGCTCTTCGCCCGAGATCCCCAGCACGAACGCGCCGAGCCCGAGCCGCGTCACGACCGGCGCGAACGACGCGATGAACTCGTGATCGCTGCGCACCGCGAGCTCGAGCCCGTCCGCGACGAGCGCGCTGAGCTTCGCGTCCGCGTCGTCGTCGGCGTCGGGCGAGCGCGTCGTGTGGATGTGGTAGTCGGCGCAGAGCACGCCGGTCGTGTCCACGCTGCGCACCAGCGTCGCATCGAGGGTCTGCGTCGCATCCGCGGCGACGGTGACCGTGCTGTCGACGAGCTCGTACTCGTAGCCGCGCGACACCACGACGCGCCACTGCCCCGCGGGCACGCGCACCGTCACGTCACCGCTCGCGCCCGCGAAGAGCACGTCGGCGCGACCCCCGGGCACCTGCTGCTCGCCCCACGTGCCCGCCGGGCGCGCGATCTCGGCGCCCACCGGGAAGAGCTGCACGCGCGCCGGCAGCGCCGCGTCCGCTTCGTCACGCGCGTGCACGACGATCGTGCCCATCGCGGCCATCGTCAGCGTCACCTCGTCGGTCCCGCGCGGCGCCGCGAAGGGCCCGGCGATCGGCGTGCCGCGGCGGTACGCCCAGACCTGCACGTCGACATCGGGCACCGAGAGCTCGAACGCGCCGGTCTCGTCGACGCGGCCGCGCGTGTGGTGCGTCTCGCCGCTCGTCACGTGCACCCGAACGTCGGTCGCCGGCGATCCATCGGCCTCGCGCACGGTGCCCTGGATCGTCCGCGACGCCTCGCCGAGCGCCTCGCGCGCGATCGCCTGCGTCCGATCGAGCGAGCGACCGATCGCGATCGATCCGAGCGGCACCGACACGCGCTCGCAAGCCGCGACTCCCTGCGCGCCGATCGTCGTGACGAGCACGCCGCTCTGCTCGATGATCTTGCGCAACGTGCGCCCTTCCGGCGGCTCGTACGCGTACGACGCACCACCGCTGGGATCGTCGAACGCGATGAACGGCGTGCTCCCCGTGAACCCATCGAAGCCCGAGACCGGCGTCCACGGCGGCATGCGCGAGCCCTGGAAGAAGCCCTGCAGGACGTTCGACACGTTCACGTCGTACGCGACCGACTCCGCCGCGTGGATCGTGATGCGCACACGATCGCTGTCGGGCGCGAGCTCGTAGTCGATCGCCGCCGGCCATCCGCCCACGTCGCCACGCACCAGCCCGCTCAGCAGGTCGCCCGCGAAGTCGATCGGCGCGAGCGGCCCGGTCGCGCGGATCACCGCGGGCTGACCGTCGCTGCCGTCGTTCATCACGGTCACGGCCTCGGTGCGCACGAGGTAGGCGCCGAGCCCGAAGAGCACCTCGTTGAAGTCGGCGGGCACCAGCACGTCGCCCTCGCGGCTCGCGACACCGACGATCCGACCGCCGAACGGGTCGTAGAGATCCGACGGGCCGGCGTCCTCGATGATCACCGCGACACGATCGTTGGCGAGCACGAAGTCGTTCGCCGCCCACGTCGCGAGCCCGTAACGATCCTCCGGCAGCTCGCTCTCCTCGATGCGGCCCGCGCGCGCCTGCCCCGCGGTCGCGAGCGGATCGGCGTGCCCGTTCGCATCGCCGGTCTCGAACGGATCGACCTGTCCGCACGTCGGCGGCGGCCCCGAATCCGTCCCCGCGTCGCCGCCACTCGGCCCGTCGTCACCACACCCGCAGAGCGTGACCACCAGGAATGTGGCGAAAATGTGACCGGTAAGTAACGGGTAGCGCATGGGCCGAAGGATACACACACGCGCAACCGCTTCGGCAAGACACGCTCGCGTCACCAGAACCCGTCTTGCGATGCGCCCGTCGCGTGGTACGTGCGCGCCGCGCGTCGCACGGCCGACGCCCCACGAGGGAGCGCGATGGCGATCGAGATCCGCGAGCACGTCCCCGGTCAGGACCTGAGCGACTTCCTGCGCGTTCCACGCATCGTCTACGCCGGCGATCCGAATTGGGTGCAGCCGCTCGACTTCGAGATGAAGCAGCGCCTCACGCCCGGGAAGAACCCGTTCTTCCACCGCGGCGAGCTCGCGCTGTTCACCGCGTGGAAGGACGGACGCCTCGTCGGTCGCATCTCGGCGCAGCTCGATCACGAGCACCTGCGCAAGTACGAGGATCGCACCGGGTTCTTCGGCTTCTTCGACACCGTCGACGACGACGAGGTCGGCAAGGCGCTCGTCGATGCGGCGTCGAAGTGGGTCGCGCGCCGCGGGATGCGCCGCCTCCGCGGCCCCTTCTCGCTGACGATCAACGAAGAGCTCGGCGTGCTGATCGACGGGTTCGACACGCCGCCGGTGCTGATGATGAACCACCACCGGCCCTGGCAGGATCGCGTGGCGCTCGCGTCTGGCCTCGAGAAGGCGAAGGACTTCTACGCGTGGCGCTTCGACGTCGGCGAGATCCCGCCGCGCGCGCTGAAGGCGTGGGAGGAGACGAAGGCGCTCCCCGAGGTGCGCCTGCGCTCGGTCGAGCCGAGCAAGATGGATCGCGAGCTGCGGATCATCCTCGACATCTTCAACGACGCCTGGAAGGACAACTGGGGCTTCGTCCCGGCGACCGCCGAAGAGGCGAAGAAGATGGGCGAGGAGCTCAAGCTGATCCTCGACAAGGAGCTCGCGTTCATCGCCGAGGTCGACGGCAAGGCGGTCGCGATCTGCGTCGCGCTGCCGAACCTCAACGAGGTCATCCGCGACTTCGACGGCAAGCTGAACCCGGTCACGCTCGGCAAGCTGATCTGGCGCCTGAAGGTCAAGCGCCCGAAGAGCGCGCGCCTCGTGATGCTCGGCATCCGGAGCGAGATGCGCCACCAGCGTCGCTACGCGGGCCTCTCGCACGCGCTCTACGTCGAGGTCGCGAAGCGCGGCGAGAAGCTCGGCTACCAGTGGGGCGAGCTCTCCTGGACGCTCGAGGACAACCGACCCATCAACCTCGGCATCAAGTCGATGGGCGCGCGCATCTACAAGAAGTACCGCGTGTACGAGAAGGACGTCGCGCCCGGGCAGGGAGGCTGATCGATGCTCCGCGAGATCTCGCTCGTCCTGCACATCGTCGGCGTGCTGCTGTGGATCGGCGGCAGCGCGAGCGCTGCCTGGAGCGCGGCACAGCTCGCGCTCGTGTCGTCCGCGGAGCAGCGCAAGGAAGGGCTGCTCGCGGTGCGTCGCGCGTTGCTCGCGATCGTGACGCCGGGCCTCCTGCTCGCGTGGGCCGGCGGGCTCACGATGTTCTTCACGGGCCTCGACCTGTACGCGCGCGCCGGGTGGATGCACGGCAAGCTCACGATCGGGATCGTCGTCGCCGCGCTGCACGGCGTGCTCGTCGCGCGGGTGCGCAAGGGCGCGAGCGGTGAGCGCGAGGTCTCGCAGGGCTTCTTCGCGGGCATCGCGATGACCATCGTCGTGCTCGCGGCCGTGGTCGTCGCGCTGGTGGTCTTCCGCCCGGGATCGTGAGCGAGCGTTCACGGTCGACGCGGCGCGATCGTGAACGTGGTGCCCCGGATGCGCGGTGGGACACGCGCGTTTCGCGAAGCGCGGCATCGTGGCACGCTAGCTGCTGACCGCGAGGCGATCATGATGCGACGCGTCCTCCTCATCGCCCTCGTCTGCGCGAGCTTCGCCACGGGCTGCGGTGACCACCGACTGACCGCGAGCGGCTTCGCGCGCTTCGAGAGCGACGATCTGCGGACGGGCTTCGAGCTCCCGATGAACGTCCGGATCGACGGGGACGGCGCTGCGGGTGGCGTCACGGGCTCGTGCGAGATCGAGCCGGTCGGTGACGAGGAGTACGCGGTGATCATCGACCTCTTCGGCGGGGGCGGTGACGAGGGCCTCCGCTCGCTCACGCTGCGCGCGCAGAGCGATGGAGCGAGCAGCAGCGTCGAGGCTCGCGTCGCGTCGGGCACCTACACCGGCGACGCGTCGTGCGTGGTCGAGCTGACCGACGTCGATGGCGACGACGTGATCGTCGACGTCGAGGCGTGCACGCTCACCTCGGGCACGAGCACCGCGACGCTCGACGCGCACCTCGAGCTCGACGGCTGTGCCGTCGTGCAGTGATCACTCGAGCCTGATCGTTCTCCCCGACCACGTCCGCACCTCGATCGCGCCCCCATCGGTCGTCACGATGACGCCGCCGTCGCGATCGGTGCGGACCACGTGCTCCGCGCTCGCCTCGAGCCGCTCGACCACGTCGGCGTGAGGATGCCCGAACGTGTTGCCGCGCCCCGCGCTCACGACGGCGACGCGGGGCCGCAGCACGTCGAGGAAGGGCGCGGTGCTCGACGTGCGGGAGCCGTGGTGCGCGACCTTGAGCACGTCGACGCGCGAGAGGAGCCCGCTGCGCGCGAGCGCGCCCTCGCTGTGCTGCTCCGCGTCGCCCGCGAGCAGGAGCCGTCGCGCGCCGATCGCGATCTCGATGACGAACGAGTTCTCGTTCGCATCCCATCCCGGGTCGAACGAAGGGCAGGGCCAGATCACGCGCACGCGCGCCGCACCGAACGCGCGAGGCCGCGCGCACAGCACGTCCGGCCTGCGCACCGGGATCCCTCTCGTGCGCGCCGTCGCGAGCATCGTCGAGAGCTCGCCGTCGGGCACCTCGTCCTCGCTCTGCCCGGTGTCCCAGAGCTCGCCGAGCTCCACGCGCGCCATCAACGCGGCGAGCCCGCCGTAGTGATCCGGATGCGGATGCGTGATCACCGCGACGTCGATCCGAGCGCGACGACGCGCCCGCAGCAGCGGCGCGATCGCGGCCTCCCCCGGATCGATTCCCGGCCCGACCACGCCTCCCGCGTCGACCAGCATCAGCGAGCCATCCGGCATGTCGATCAGCGCACCGTCTCCCTGACCGACGTCGAGGAACGTCGCGCGCAGCACGCCGCGTGGCCGCTCGATCGCGCGCAGCCGCGCCTCCGCGCCCGCCATCACGAGGAGCCCGAGCGCGACCACGATCACGCGCGCCCGCATGCTGCGCGCCATCAGCAACGCACCACACGCGATGGTCAGCGCGACCCCCTGTGCGACGTCGAGCGGCGGCAGCGCGCGCCCCAGCGGGAACGCCGCGAACGCCTCGCACGACGCGAGGAACCCACGCGCGACGAGGTCCATCGCCGCCGCGCTCGGCGTCGCGAGCGCGGGCGCGCTCGACGCGATCACCGCGTGCACCGCCGCGATCGGCAGGAGCACCGCGCTCGCGATCGGCACCACGATCACGTTCGCGATCACACCGGTGAGCGGCAGCCCCTCGAAGCACCAGATCACGAGGGGCGCGGTCGCGAGGCTCGCGCGCACGCTCGCGATCACCAGCGCGCGCAGCGGTCGCTCCTCGGCATCGGCGATCGGCGCGAGGATCGCGGCGGTCGCCGCGATCGAGAGGAGGAAGCCCGGCCGTGCGAGCGTCGCGGGATCGACGACGCCGAACACCAACACCGCGGCGGCCGTGACCGCGACCGCATCGCTGCGACGCCCCGATGCTCGCAGCGCATACGCGATCGCGCCGGTGATCGCGGCTCGCCACGCGCTCGGCGCGCCCCCCGCGAGCGGCGCGTAGATCAGCGCGAGCGGCACGCCGATCCCGGCCGCGATCCGCGCGACCTCCGCGCGCATCGCGATCGCCGGGACCCACGACAGGGCACGCGCGATCAGCCACACGAGCGCGCCGATCAAGAGCGTCACGTGCATGCCCGACACCGCGAGCACGTGCGCGAGCCCCGCGCCGCGTACCGCCGCCTCGTCGTCCTCTCCGAGCGCGAGATCGCCGAGGATCAGCGCGCGCGCGACCCCACACGCGGGCTCGTCGAGCGTGCGCGCCAGCGCGCTCCTCACGTGCGCGCGCGCCGCGCCGATCCATGCGCGCAGGCCGATCTCGCGCGACGTGCTCGCGGTGATCGCCCGCGCATCGGCGCGCACCGGATCGACCGTCGGCCATCGTGGATGCGGGCTCGGATTGCGGAAGCCCGGCGTCGCCGCGAGCGCGAACGTGCCCTCGACACGCGTCCCTTCGGTCCACGCGCGTCCGCGCACCCGGATGCGATCGCCACGTCGCAGCGCGACGTCGCCCTGCGCGTCGTCGATGCGCACGATCGCGTCGGCACGATCCCCGCGCGCGCGCAGCTCCTCGACCACGCCGCGCACCTCTGCGGTGCCGACCATCACCACGTCCTCGCCCGCCCCGGTCGACACGCCCGCGCCCGCCGCACACGCCAGCGCCCCGAGCCCCACGCCCACCCACGCACGCGGTCGCGCGTCCGAGCGCCGCGCCAGGAGCGCCAATCCAGTCCCCGCCGCCAGGGCCACCACCGGCCCGACCCAGCCCGCGTCCAGCCCACCTGTCGCGGCGCTCAGCACCACCCCGAGCACCAGCCCTCCTGCGGTCCACCCGAGCGCACCCATGCGCGCCGCCCACGTCACACCGCGTGCCGGACGAATTCATCAATGATTCCAACATGAGACCCTGACGGTCCGCCCGCCATCCGCCGTCACGTCCGCCGTCCCGGCGCGCGCCTTGACACTTATTCCGCCGCCCCCTATGCCTCAGCTCGGCTCAACCCTCACCCGTACGTGAGGGTTCGACTCGAACCCCTCCCGAACCGTGACCACCCGATTCGAGCTACCGCCCGGCAAGAACGTGCGCCGCCTGCCCATCGCGGCGGACGGCCCGTCGTCGCCCGGCTCGAGCGTGTGCACGGACGTCGAGCCGCTCCGTGTCGGCGAGCTCGCGAAGCGCACCGGCAAGACCGTGCGCGCGCTGCACCTCTACGAAGAGATCGGCCTGCTCGAGCCCGCGCGCCGCACCGACGCCGGTTATCGCCTCTACTCGTCGGACTCGGTCACGCGCGTCGAATGGATCACGCGCCTCCAGGACGCCGGTCTCTCGCTCCCCGAGATCCGCGATCTCCTCGCGAGCTGGGGCTCGAGCGGCTCCGCGCCCGGCGCGATGAAGAAGGTCACCGAGGTCTTCGAGCAGAAGCTCGACGAGACCCGCGCGCAGATCGCGCGCCTGCGCGAGCTCGAGCGCGAGCTCGTGCGCAGCCTCGACTACCTCGCGACGTGCGACTCGTGCGAGCCGCAGCGCGTCGTGCACGAGTGTCCGAGCTGCGATCGCCACGACTGCGACACGCACCCGCCGGTGCTGGTCGCCGGCTTCCATCCGACCGCCTCCGACGGCGCGGAGTGACTTCGACATGACGCTCAAGCTCCCGATCTACATGGACAACCACGCCACGACGCCCGTCGATCCGCGGGTGCTCGAGGCGATGATGCCGTTCTTCACGACGCACTTCGGCAACGCCGCCTCGCGCAACCACGCGTTCGGCTGGGCCGCCGAGGAGGCCGTCGAGTACGCCCGCGATCAGGTCGCGAAGCTGATCGGCGCGGGCAGCTCGAAGGAGATCGTCTTCACCTCGGGCGCCACCGAGAGCGACAACCTCGCGATCAAGGGCGTCGCCCACTTCTACAAGGAGAAGGGCGATCACATCATCACGTCGCGCACCGAGCACAAAGCGGTGCTCGACACGTGCAAGCGCCTCGAGCGCGAGGGCTTCCGCGTCACGTACCTCGACGTCGATCAGAAGGGCCAGGTCTCGCCCGACGACGTGAAGAAGGCGCTGACCGACAAGACGATCCTCGTCTCGATCATGCTCTGCAACAACGAGATCGGGACGGTCCAGCCGATCGCCGAGATCGGCAAGCTCACGCGCGAGCGCGGCATCCTGCTCCACACCGACGCGGTGCAGGGCGCGGGTCGCATGGACTTCGACGTCGACAAGATGAACGTCGATCTCGCGAGCCTCTCGGCGCACAAGATGTACGGCCCGAAGGGCGTGGGCGCGCTCTACGTTCGCCGCAGCAAGCCGCGCGTGCGCATCGTCGCGGAGATGGACGGCGGCGGTCACGAGCGCGGCATGCGCTCGGGCACGCTCAACGTCCCGGGGATCGTCGGCATGGGCAAGGCCTCCGAGATCCTCGTGAAGGAGTACGAGAAGGACCGCGCGCACTCGTTCGGTCTGCGCGAGCGCCTGCGCAAGAAGCTCTTCGACAACATCGAGCAGATCCACCTGAACGGCGCCGACGATCCGTGGCGCCACCCGGGCAACCTCAACGTCTCGTTCTCGTTCGTCGAGGGCGAGGCGATGCTGATGGCGATCAAGGACGTCGCCGTGAGCTCGGGCAGTGCGTGCACGAGCGCGAGCCTCGAGCCGAGCTACGTGCTGCGCGCGCTGGGCGTCGACGAAGAGCTCGCGCACTCGTCGATCCGCTTCGGCCTCGGCCGCTTCAACACCGAAGAGGAAGTCGACTACGTCGCCGACCTCGTGATTCGCCAGGTGAAGCGCCTGCGCGAGATGTCGCCGCTCTACGAGATGTGGAAGGACGGCGTCGACCTCAAGACGATCCAGTGGGCCGCCCACTGAGGAGCTCGACATGGCGTATTCGAACAAGGTCATCGATCACTACGAGAACCCGCGGAACGTCGGGACGCTCGACAAGGAAGACGACACGGTCGGCACCGGCCTCGTCGGCGCGCCGGCGTGCGGTGACGTGATGCGCCTGCAGCTCAAGGTGAACCCCGAGACGAACGTCATCGAGGACGCGAAGTTCAAGACGTTCGGCTGCGGCAGCGCGATCGCGTCGAGCTCGCTCGCGACCGAGTGGGTGAAGGGCAAGACCGTCGACGAGGCGATGTCGCTCAAGAACACCGAGATCGTGAAGGAGCTCAACCTTCCGCCGGTGAAGATCCACTGCTCGGTGCTCGCCGAGGACGCGATCAAGAGCGCGATCGAGGACTACCGTCGCAAGCAGGCCGCGAAGAAGGCCGAGCAGAAGTAAGCGAACATGGAAGCGCACGAGAGCAGCACGCCCGAGACGACCGAGCCGGTGAGCGCACCGGCGAAGGACATCGATCTCACGCCGAAGGCGGTCGAGATGGCGAAGAAGGCCATCGAGCGCCGCGGCACGCCCACGGCCGCGCTGCGCCTGGGTGTGCGTGGCGGCGGCTGCTCCGGCGCGAGCTACGTGATCGAGTTCGCGGATCGCATCCGCGATCGTGATCGCGTCTTCGAGTTCGATGGCGGACTGAAGGTCGTGGTCGACCCGAAGAGCCTCGTGTACCTGCGCGGCTCGGTGCTCGACTACGAGGTGAAGCTGATGAGCCACGGCTTCAAGTTCCAGAACCCGAACGAGAAGAAGGGCTGCGGCTGCGGCGAGAGCTTCTCGATCTGAGAAGCGCCGCGACGGGTCGCGCCTCCGAGCCGAACGATGAGCACCGACCCGTTCCGCACGCTGGGCCTTCCGGCGCGCTTCGATCTCGACCCGCAGGAGATCGAGCGTCGATACCGCGAGCTCCAGAAGGCGCTGCACCCCGATCGCTTCGTGGGCGCGAGCGCCCAGGAGCGCCGCATCAGCCTGAGCAAGGCGGTCGAGGTGAACGAGGCGTACCGCACGCTGCGTGACGACCTCGCGCGGGGGCGCGCGCTGCTCGCGCTGCGTGGCCACGACGTGAAGGACGGTCAGCCCGCGGACCCCGAGTTCCTGATGGACGTGATGGAGCGACGCGAGGCGCTCTCCGAGGCGCGCAGCGCGCGCGACGTGGAGAAGGCCCGCGGGCTCGCGGAGAGGGTGCGGCGCGAGAACGATCGCGCGCGCCAGGAGATCACCACGCTCTTCGAGCGCGAGGCCGAGCCCGCGCGCATCGCCGACGTGCTCTCGAAGATGCGCTACTACCGCCGCTTCCTCGACGAGGTCGAGGTCATCGAAGAAGAGGCGCTCTCGTGAGCCTGCTGCAGATCCACGACCCGGCCGCGAAGCCCACGGCGATCGGGATCGATCTCGGGACGACGAACTCGCTCGTCGCGTACGTGTCGCCGACCGGCGCGCCGGTCGTGATCCGCGACTGCGACGGGCACGCGCTGGTACCGAGCGTCGTGCACTACACGGGCGAGCGCGTGGTGGTCGTCGGTCATCGCGCGCAGGAGCTCGCGCTCGATCATCCGCGCGACACGATCGTGAGCGTGAAGCGCTTCATGGGGCGCGGCGCCGACGATCCCGAGACGCGGCGCATGGGCCCGTATCGCTTCGCGAGCGAGACCGGCCCGGTGGTGCGCTTCGAGGTCGGCGAGGGCAGGGTGGTCACGCCGATCGAGGTGAGCGCGGAGATCCTGCGCGAGCTGAAGGAGCGCGCCGAGGACGATCTCGGCAGCGTTGGCGGCGCGGTGATCACGGTGCCCGCGTACTTCGACGACGCGCAGCGCCAGGCGACCAAGGACGCGGCGAAGCTCGCGGGCCTCGAGGTGCTGCGGCTCCTCAACGAGCCCACCGCGGCGGCGCTCGCGTACGGCCTCGACAAGAAGCAGAACGGGCGCTTCGCGGTCTACGACCTCGGCGGCGGCACGTTCGACGTCACGATCCTCGATCTCGACGACGGCGTGTTCCAGGTGCGCTCGACCGGCGGCGACAGCCAGCTCGGCGGCGACGACATGGATCGCGCGCTCGCGGAGAAGGTGCTCGCCGCCCTCGGGCGCGACGACACGAGCCCCCACGCGATCCGCTACGCGCTGCACGCCGCGCGCTCGATCAAACACGCGCTCACCGATCACGAGACGGTCGAGACCGAGCTCGAGCACGACGGCGCGAAGACGACGTTCCGCATCACGCGCGCGGAATTCGACGCGCTCGTCAAGCCGCTGCTCGAGCGCACCGGCGTCGCGTGCCGTCGCGCGCTGCGCGATGCCCAGACCGCGCCCGATCAGATCGACGGCGTGATCCTCGTCGGTGGCGCGACGCGCGTGCCCGCGGTGCGCGCGTACGTCGCGTCGATGTTCGGCAAGGAGCCGCTGGCCGACATCGATCCCGATCTCGTGGTCGCGATGGGCGCGGCGGCGCAGGCCGACATGCTCGGCGGCAGCGGCCCGCGCGAGGACGTGCTGCTGCTCGACGTGCTCCCGCTCTCGCTCGGCATCGAGGCGATGGGCGGGGTCGTCGAGCGCATCCTCCCGCGCAACACCGCGATCCCGTGCGAGGCCGCACAGGTCTTCACGACCTACGCCGAGAACCAGACCGGCTTCGAGATCCACGTGGTGCAGGGTGAGCGCGAGCTCGCCGAGGACTGTCGCTCGCTCGCGCGCTTCACGCTGAAGGGCATCCCGCCGATGCCTGCGGGCCTGCCGCGCCTCGAGGTGCGCTTCCGCGTCGATGCGGACGGCATCCTCCACGTGAGCGCGCAGGAGCGCACCACGGGGCTCACGCAGGACGTCGAGGTGAAGCCGAGCTACGGCCTCGACGACGCCGCGATCGAGAAGATGCTCATGGAGGCGTACGAGCACGGCGAGGACGACATCGCCGCGCGCACGCTCCGCGAGCAGAAGGTCGAGGCCGAGCGCGTCCTGCACGCGACCGAGAAGGCGCTCGCCGAAGACGGCGATCTGCTCGAAGCGAGCGAGCGCACCGTCATCGATCGCGCGATGCAGCGTCTTCGTGATGCGGCCGCGAAGGACGAGCACCGCATCATCGCGGCGCGCATCGAAGAGCTCGACGACGCGACCCACGCGTTCGCGGGTCGCCGCATGGATCGATCGATCAAGAACGCGCTCGCGGGCCGCGAGCTCGAGACGATCGAGAAGGACACTGCGTCGGCCAAGGGCATCGACGCGCACATGCCTCCCGAAGCGAGAGACGACTGATGCCGAAGGTCCGGTTCCTGAAGGAGAACCTCGAGGTCGAAGTCCCCGAGGGCACCTCGATCCTCGAGGCGGCGAAGAAGATCGGCGCGCCCGAGGGCGATCGCTGCGGCGGCGTCTGCGCGTGCTCGACCTGCCACGTCTACGTCGTGAAGGGCTTCGACGCGACGTCGGAGATGGAGGACGAGGAGTTCGACATCCTCGACAAGGCCTTCGACGTGCGGCCGACGTCGCGCCTGGGATGCCAGGCGAAGATCCAGGGCGACGTCGCGGTCGAGATCAGCGACGAGAGCTTCCAGGCCTTCCTCGACGAGCACCCCGATCAGAAGGCCGCCGCGAAGAAGCTCCGCGAGCGCTGAGAGGGGAGGCGCGCAGCGCGCGCAGCCTCCCCGGCGACTCAGAGCGACATCTCTTGCTGGAACCGCTTCTCCTCGCGGTCCTTGATCGACTCGAGGATGATCGTGGCGGTCTCTTCGATCGCGCGACCGCTGACGTCGATCACCATCCAGTCGGGATGGCGCGAGAAGATGCTCTCCGCGTACTCGAGCTCGCTGCGCACGTGCTCGCGCAGGCCGTACGCGGTGTCCGCGGGCATGCCGAGCTGGACCAGGCGCGCCTTGCGGATCTCGAGGAGCTGATCGATGCCGATCGTGAGCCCCACGACGCGCTCGGACGGGATGTCCTCGAGCTCCGCGGGCGTCGACACGCCGAGCACCAGCGGCACGTTCGCGACGCGCAGGCCGCGCCCCGCGAGATACGTCGAGAGCGGCGTCTTGCTGGTGCGGCTCACGCCGACGAGCACGAGGTCGGCCTTGCGCAGGTTGCGCGGCTCCTTGCCGTCGTCGCTCTTCACGGCGAACTCGATCGCCTCGACGCGCCGGAAGTACTCCTCCGAGAGCGGCATCGTCGCCGACGGCTGGTTCAGCGGCGAGGCCTCGACGTAGGTCGCGACCTTGTGGATCAGCTGACCGATGACGTCGACGGTCTCGACCTTCTCCTGCTGCGCGATCTCGTGGAACGACTCGCGTAGCTCGGGCGAGACGAGCGTGAACACGACCATCGCGCCGGCTTCGCCGGCCTTGCGCAGCACCTCGGCGACTGCGTCGCGATCCCGCACGCGCGTGAAGAGGCGCACGCGGACGCGATGATGAGGGAACTGCAGGAGCGCAGCGCGCACCACGCGCTCGGCGGTCTCGCCGGTGGAGTCGCTGACGACGAAGATCTGGTGGCCGTCCATCGTGCTCTTTTGTCTACCACGACCGCGCGATTCGCGACACTCGCTGCAGCGTGACGGAACGACGAAGCCCGGGCTCCTCGTGAGAGGAAGCAGCCGGGCTCTCGTCATCGCACGGGATCGAGCGGTGGGCGATCAGCTGTTGCTGGGGTGCCCGCCGCGGCCGAGCGGCCGCCCTGCCATGCGATTCACACGGCGGCGGTTCTTGGCCTTGAGCTTCGACTTCGCGCGCTTGGACCGCGAGCGGTCGCGCTTGCGGGGCTTCCGCGAGATCATCAGGAACATCGTTCGCTCCTCGAAACGTGGGGGCCGGAGGTCTAGACGAGAGAGCCCGACGCCGCAAGGCGCCGGGCTCGCTCAGGTCACATCGCGAAGGCGATCACGCGGGCGGACGGCGGACGCAGAAGCCGTCCGTCGCGCCGGTGGCCACGCGGCACACGCGATCCGCGCCGCAGGTCGTCGCCTGGTTCAGCATCGTGCACGCGACCGCGCACAGACCGTCGAGCGGGTTCGTGTCGTCCTCGACGCAGACCTCGCCCGCCGTGGTGCACGAGCCGGTCGTGCACGCGTCGATGCAGCGCCCCGCGTCCGTCTGGACGAGCAAGCCGGTGCAGACCTGGCCCTCGTAGCACTGGTCCGCGCCGGTATCGCCGGTGCGCGAGTTCGCGAAGCAGAACGAGTCGAGCGCGCGGCAGAAGCCGTACGCCGGGGTCGTGCCCGCGACCGCCTCACAGAACTCGCCCGCCTCGCAGCCGGTCTCGGCAGCAGCGGGATCGCAGGTCGCGCGGCAGCGGCCGGTCGGATCGGGCTCTTCTGCGGTCGCGGCCGGAAGATCGCACTGCTCGTCGTTCCCGCACACGATCGCCGGATCGGACGCGCCGGTGCTGTTCGGATCGCAGATTCCGAGGCAGTAGCCCGAGAAGTCGCCGCGGGTCTCGCCGAGCGGAATGCAGGCGCTGCCGGGGTTGCACTGGTCCGAGGTGGTGCAGCCCTGGATGCAGATCGCGCCGTTGTTGCTGTCAGGCGTCCCGATGCAGATGCCGCGACCGTTGTCGCAGGCGAACGTCTCGGGATCCGTACCCGCGCCTTCCGTGTTGCACTGCGTCTCCGCGCAGGTCCCACCCGAGAGGCACACGCCGATGTCCGCCGTGCAGTCCGACGTGCTGTCGCAGGTCGTCCCGACGGTCTCCGTCGCCGCGTTCGTCCACTCGCAGCGGCCGGTGGTCGCGTTGCAGGTCTGTCCGCCGTCCGGAACGATCCACGTCGCGATGTTGCCCGACTCCGCGATCACGATCGTGCCGTTGCACTGCGCGTCGTTGCGGCATGCCTCGAGGCAGAGGTTCGTGAACGCGTCGCAGGTGTAGCCGGCGGGGCAGCCGCCGTTGGTCTCGGGATCGAAGGTGCAGGTGCCGCGGCACAGACCCGTCGCGTCACCGAACTGCAGCGTCTCGAAGAAGCTGCCGAGGCCCACGCCGATCGCGGCGAGCGGGTTGTAGCCGATACCCTCGTTGCAGCGCGCGCAGCTGCCGCACGAGTCGGTGGCAGCCGAGAGATCGCACTGCTCGGTGCAGAGCGAGCCGGTTGCGAAGGTGAGCGGGATGTAGTCCGCGGGGACTGCGGTCGCGCGCTCGGCGAACGTCTCGTTCGTCGCGTCCTCGGGATCCGCCTGCGGGATGGAGAACGTCGCGCTCGAGAGCTGGGCGCCGCTGCGATCGCGGAACTCCATCACGCAGTCGAGACCTTCCATGCACGCGCCGGCGCGGCAGAGGCCGCCGACGCGGCCCGTCGTGCCGCACGCGGGCGCTCCGCCGTCGGAGCCGGAATCGCTGCCGACGCTGCCGTCTCCGACGCCGCCGTCGCCGAAGGCGGCATCGATCACGATGTCGTCGTCATCGCCACCGCAGCCGACTGATCCGGCGATGGCGACTGCGCCGAGCAGCACGAACCAAGCACTTCTCCTCATCACGAACCCTCCCGAATCGACGCTGGCCGCGCCCGAGCTACGACCCGCGGATCTGGACGACGAGGCCCTCCCGCCTCTCGTCGAAGAACGCGCGGCATATCGCTGGGCGTACTGCAGAGTCAAGCCACTCTGCTCCGGTACCGGCACCGGAGCTTCGCCTCGTCGTGAGCAAACCGCTGCGAGCGCACCGGCCGGTCGGAACTCGCCGGATCAGGACGCATGCAGCACACACGCCACGCGGAAAAGCCGCGTTTTCGGCGCAGTGCCAGCTTGCGAACGCGACGTTCGCGTCGTTGCGTAAAGATGCTGACGGCGATCGTCAGCGGCGACCGAGGAGCCGCTTCAGCGCGTCGCCGTACTCGGCGCGCGTGAGGACGCCCTTCTCGATCAGTGCGAGCAGCAGCGCTTCGTGACGCTGCTCGATGGTCGCTTCCTGCTCGAGACGATGCACCGGCATCGTGCGCGGGATCTCCTCGGGCGGCTCGGTCGCGCGACGTCGACCGGTCGCGACGCGGCGCGTGGACTCTGGCGCGAGCTCGTCCTCGGGGCGCGCGGCGGGCGCCTCGATGAGGCGCGTGGAGCCCGAGCCGTACTCGCGATCGATCGCGCGTCGGATCGACGAGACGGTCGCGACCATCGCGCGCACGCCACGCCCGGTCGCGGCGGCGATGTCGGCGATCGCGCGCTCGTCGAGCGGATTCGCGAACGCGGCGCGCACCGACCGACCGCTCGGCTCGAGCGCGACGACGATCGCGAGATGCCGTCGCGCGATCTCCTCGGGCACCAGCCGCACGGCCTCGTGCTCGAGCGTGCCGCGATCGAGATCGATCACGACCGCTCCTGCCTCGCGCGCCAGCGCGTCCGCGACGACGTCGTCGCCTGCCAGGCCCGCGTCGATCACCGCGGAGATGGCCGAGCCACCGCGCTTCCGCAGCATCGCGACGTCGCTCGGCGCGACCAGCCCCTCGCGCGCCAGGAGATCCAGGACGTCCAACGCTCCCCCTTGCGCTCCGTCCGTGTCTCGCTGGTCGCAGCACCAGCGAAGCGGGCTCTACAGGATTCGAACCTGTGACCTTCGGCTCCGGAGGCCCTGTGGATTCGGAGCCCTCACCGACGGTTGCGCGGAGCGTGGACCGGGTCGTGGACCGGGGTCAAGAGCTCGCGCGCGCGGTGCTGCTGACGTCGTCGCCGGACGCAATGGTAGCGCTCGCCGATGCGGTGCTCGACACCGAGCATGTCCGCCTCGCGCTCGAGGTGCGAGCCGGTGGACCGCACGCTGCGCGCCGGGCGATCGAGCTCGCCGTGCTGGTGCTCTCCGAGGCGTCCCCTGCGCTCGCCGCCGCGCGCGGCGAGACCCCGCCCTAGCCCCTTCGCGACGCCCAACGGCCCGCGTGGTGCGGACTCGTCGGCGTCGCTACCGCCCCGGCCGGTACGCCGGGATCACGTCGTGCGAGCGCCAACCCGCACGCGGGAGGTAGTGCCATGTGTAACGAGCCCACCACCGATCGGCCGAGCGACGTCGCGCTCGCCATGCAGATCGCCGCCACCATCGCCGCCGCAGCGCCCCCGGACACCCGCTGCGCGTTCCGCATCGCCTCGGCGATGGGCGTGCCGGCGGTCGTCCTCCCCGACTGTGACCCGCCGAACGCCTGCTACTTCTCCGAGCTCCCGCATCCGAGCTTCCGCAGGCTCACCGGCTGCGCCGACGCGACTGAGCTGGTCATCGTCTACGCCGCGCCCGGTGCCGATACCGAGGCGGTGCAGGCCGAGGTGCTCGCCGGCCTCGTGATGCGCGAGGCGCGCCGCGTCGGCCGCTCGCTCCCCGAGGACGCGATCGACACGGCGGTGTCGCTGATCCTCGCCGCCCTCGAGCGCGAGGTGTCGCGATGATCGCGCAGCTCGCCGCGATGGTCTGCGCGGAGATGGGCCCCGCCGTCTCCGACGTCTACCGCGTCGCCATCCGACACGGCTGGCTCACCTATAACGGTTATGAGTGAGGCTCTGACCTTCCCGACGAAGGGCTGCGAGACGTGGCAGGGCCTCGATGTGCGCGTCTACGACGGCGCGCCGACGGTCCTCGGGCGCACCGTGTTCGTGCCTGACGTACCCGAGGACGAGCAGCGTGCGGCGGCGCTTTGGGGCGTGTGCTGGTGGCTCCTGCGCAGCGCCCTCGATCGCGACCCGACCGAAGTGGAGATCGACGCGCTCGCGTCCGCGCTCAACTGAGGGGCTCATCCCCTCAGTTGTTGTGATGATCACAACGGACGGCGTTCATCGCCGTGTCTGCGCTGAGACGCGCTACGCTCAGCCTCGGAGGGGCGATGCGCGGAACACTCGGGCTCGTGGCGCTGGTGTTGGTTGGGTGCGGCGACGGCGGGGCTCGCGTGGTCGAGCCGGACGCCGCGCCGGCCAACACAGTCGAGACCTACGTGGGCGAGCTCGTGCGGCGCGTCGACGGTGTCGAGATGACGGTGTCCGATGCGGTCGTGGAAATCGTCCCGACGGCGGATGCGGTGGTCACGATCGACGGGTGCACGTTCAACGCTCCGTACGCGCCCATCGAGGGCGACCCCCGACGCGTATGGGGTTTCAATCTCGGTGACCGGATCGCCGAGTGCGAGACCGGAGGCGGCGCTGTAGTATCGGCGTTCGTTCGAGACGCCGATCTCGACCTACAGATCGGCGTGCGGCTGCGTGCGAGAGTGACGATCGAGCGCCCTGACGACACGACCGTCACCGTCGAGTTTGAGGGCGCGCGCGCTCCCTGACTCACGGGGCGAACCGACGAGCCGGGACCCCGTCGGCGCCATCGTCGATCCGCATGTCCGGTCCCGCGATGAAGGCGTGCCGCTCGCGCTGGCTCGCCGTCGCGACGTTCGCGGAGTCCCACAGCAGCACGTAGTCGTTGCCGCCGGTGCCGCTCCACGACGACGTCAGCGTCACGCCGATGTCGTTGCCGGCGATGCTGGTGATGGTGCCGTTCCGCTGCGTCGGCGTGTCCGAGTCCCACTCGTGCAGACGGATCGCGTCACCCACGCGGAAGTAGCTCGCGTCGGTCTTTCCCGCGGGCGCGTAGTACGTCCCGGCGAGCGTCAGCGTCCACGACGTGCCCGAGCCCGACGCGCTGTTCACTGAGCCGCTCGGCGCGTACGTGGGCAGGTCGACCCCGGTGATCAGCACCGTGAGGCGACCGACGCAGCTGGCGATCTCGGACCAGTCGCGGCCGACGACGATGGCTCGCGCGCCCCGCATCCCGCGCAGCCCGGTCGGGTCGTTCACGGCGCGCGCGCCGTTGTAGGGCATCGCGTCCGACGAGATGAGCACCGAGTCGCCCACGAGCACGTTGAAGTGCCGAAGCGAGACGGGGAACGAGTAGTGTCGGATCGCGCCGCCGAAGAGCGTCAGCACGGGGTTCGCGATCTGCATCGCGCGCTCGGTGGTGAGGCGCTCGCCCGCGACGTAGAACGACGAGAGCGGGGCGATCTCGAGGACGCGCTCTTTGCGCGCCTCGCTCATGCCCTCGACGTTGCGCACGCGGATCGAGCCGCGCGTGTGCTTGCCCTCGATCGGGTCATAGCCGAGCTTGAACTCGACCACGTTGACGTTCCCGTCGCTCCCGCTCGTGAGCTGGCCGAAGCCGTCGACGTCGAGCAGCGTGCCGCCCGCGTTGCTGAGTACGTGCGAGTCCGGCACAGGTTGCGTGTCGATCGTCAGCGGGCGCAGAGCGATCTTGAAATCGGCGTCGAGGTAGAAGAACACGCCGTGCAGCATCGCCTCGTGCTCGAGGACATCGTCGAGGCGCACGCCCTCGCGGAACGCGTACTGGCGCTCGCCGTAGAGGTGCGGCTGGATGTTGACGATCTCGTCAACCACCGCGGTCCAATCCGCGAGATCATCGTCGAGCACGAACGGCGCGCCGCCGACGTTGGCCACCTCGGGCGCTGCGGCGACGAGCTCGTCGCGGAAGCCGGCGAACGTCGTCCCCTCGGACGCGGCGGGATACTTGATCGCCGCCGCGATGGTCTGCGACTGCGTGCCGGCGACGAGCAGTCCGAGCGGGCGCACGCCCTCGCAGACCACGCCGCCCGTCGACGGGTCGACCGTGTCGATCTGGAAGGCGCGCGCGGGGACGTCCTCGGCTGCACCGAGCTCGGAGATCAGGAGCGTCGCGTTCGCGGTGAGGCCGCTGACGGAGTTCAGGTGCACGCGCGTCGTCGGGAACGACGCGACGTCCGCGGCGCTCGAGTGCGCCCACCCGGTGGACGGCGCGTTGATCGTGCGCGGCTCACGCCGCATGTCCGCGAGCGGCACGAAGGGCGGGCGCCAGCCCGCGAAGCCCCACGCGATCTCGCCGAAGAGGCCGGCCGGGAGCGTGAACGCGGCGACGCTCATGTCGTCGCCCCACAACACCGTGTAGGTCTGGTTCGCGGCCACGCTGTCGAGCGCGACGAGGATGCGGCCCGCGCCAAGCGGATCGACCAGCTCGCCCACGCGGCCGTTGAAGTAGCCGTCGACCGGTCCACCGCCGAAAAGCTTCGGGTACCGCGCCGGGCTCGGGACGCGCACGTTCAGCTGCCAGGCCGAGGCGTCCGCCGTGTACGAGAAGACGAAGCCCCAGCCCGCGATCGTCGGGTCGGCGTTCAGCGCCGCGCAGAGCGCCTCGCAGAAGTCCTTGTTCGTGCGGTAGAAGCCGCAGATCTGGATCTTGACGTCGCCCTCGTAGGCGTCAGCGGACAGGTCCGAGAGGCTGCGCCGCACCCAGATCGTGTAGGCGTACGCGCCGGGGTAGTAGACCCCCGCGACCTGGCGCTTGACGTCCAGCTCCGCGCCGAGCTCTTGCGCGAGGATCGACCACCGCGAGTCGATGTTGATGATCCACGTGGTGGCCTCGCCGCCTTCGAGCTGCGGGTCGTTCAGGATGACGCCGCGGAAGATCAGCGTCCCCGTGTCGCCCACATCGAGCTCGTCGGCCCCGTGCGCATAGACCCAGATGCGCCGCCCGATCCACGTGCTCGGGAAGTCGCGCAGCGCGCGGATCCTCGGCGTGCCGTCGGTCGCCTCCACGGGATGGCGCTGAGCGGTCGTGCGCCACTGCGCGCGCTCGACGATCGCCGTCGTGCTGTCGCTGATCGACGCGATGCGCACAACCTCGGTGTCGAGGTGGAGATACTCGTCCTCCGCGAGCCCGACGGTGCTGTTGAGCACGGCCGTCGTGTCGGTGAACGGGTCGGGGCCGAGCGTCGTTGCGAGCCACGCCTGGGGCTGCGGGATCGGAGTGAACATCGACGTTGCTGCGTCGAGGTCGGCGCCCGGCGTCTCGACGATGCGCAGCGGCGACAGGCCGATGTCGATCTTCGCGCCTGCGAGGTAGGCGCTCTCGGTGAATCCCACGCTCTCGCGGAGGAGGCCGTTGACGCGGCGCACGCCGAGTTGCCCTGACTCGGTGCACGCGCCGCTCATCTCCTCGCAGGTGACGAACTCGAAGGGCGCGCCCTCGACGACGAGTCTGAACTCGACCCCATCGCCGCCGACGCCGGTCGCGATCACGTTCTGCCACGTGCCCATCACGCCACCCCCGCGCGCAGCGCGCGCCGCGCAGCCTCAAGCCATGCCCTCGGTGCGACGAGCACCGGCTTCGGGTGCCCGCTGAGGTAGAGCGCGCACCGCTGCGCGCGCTGCGCGTACGCCTCGATCTCGGCGATGCCGATCTGCCGCTTCTCGAGCGGGGGCTCGACGTCGAAGCCGCCGCGGGCGGTCGTCACGATCACCTCGATCACCACGTCGCCGAGGAGCGCGGCGAACACCCTGTGCGGCCTCACGCTGCCTCCAGCATCGGCGCCGCGAGCGCCTCGAGCGTGCGCGCGTCGATCGGCGCGCTGGTGTTGTGGTGGCCGTAGACGCGCCCTCCGCGCGACGTCGCGATCGCGCGCGAGAGCTCGTCGTGGGTCGCGATGCGCTGCGCGTTCGGAGGGGCGTGCTCGGCGCGTCGATAGAGCCGCAGCTCGCCGTGCGCGACGACGAGGACGCCGAGTCGGCGCTCCACGTCGGCGCGTTGCTGCGCGCGCTCCGCGGCGCTCCACGCGGCGTCGGCGGTGCGTCGGTCCTCGCAGCGCTTCCGGAAGACCTCGACGAGGTCCTCGCCGGGCTTCGCGTTGAGGATCTGCGCGACCTTCGCGATCGTCCGCTGACGCTCGGCCTCTTTCGCTTTCGCGCGTGCGCGCTGGCGGGCGCGGGCGTTGATGAACATCACGCGGCCTCGTTCTGCGCGAGCACGCGGTACGCCCGACGGAGCCACCCATCAGGCGTGATGAGCGCGGACGCGTGCGCGCCGTCGTAGATGCGCCGATGCATGCTGCCGATGTCGAGCGCCTCGAGTGCATCGGCGTGCCGAATACGTCGTGCCTCGACGACGTAGCAGGGCCGCGAGTGCTGGTTCGTGATCGCGACCTCGTGCCGGCCGTCCGAGCACTTCCAGAGCTCGATCCTCACGCGAGCACCCGCGGCGTGCTCGACATCGCGACGGGGTGCACGCGCTCGACGGCGTGGCGCGCGCGGCGATCGATGATCATCGGCAGCTCGGCCGCGGGCTCCGCGAGTCCGAGGGCGCAGAGACGATGAGCGGCGTCGCGATCGCACTCGATCGTCGCGCCTGCGGGGTGCAGCACGCCGGTGCGGTCGCGGTAGTCCGCGTGCAGCTCGATGCGGATGCGGGTCACGGGCGCGGCCCTCGACGCTGCGCGTCCTGCTCCACGAGCGCAGCGAGCATGGCTTCGCCGTCGCTCGGCTCTCCGAACGGCCAGCCGTTCGCCGATTCGCGCGACAGGATCGAGCGGTCGAAGGCCGCATCCGGCCGACCGGCGCGCGTCCCGATCGTCAGTGCATCGGTCGTCTGCTCGGCGACGCCTTTCGCGATGAGCCCCTGCGCCTGTGAGGGCGACACGGTGACCACGCGCGAGGGCCACAGCACGAAGCTGTTGATCGAGACGGTGTCGAGGATCTTGATCCGCATCGGTCACTCCGGGTCGAGCGGCTGCTCGGCGTCGACGACGACGGCCATGCCCTGCCTGACGAGCGCGGTGCCGAGGTTGTCGTGGACGACGATCTCGCGCTCCGCGGCGTTCTGCGCCGACGAGCGCAGCAGGCTTTGCAGGCGCTGCGCGTTGATGGCGCCGGTGAGGAAGTGGTGGTTGATTCGAACTCGCATGTGGTCTCCTGGTCAGCGGCGCATCGCGCGGAAGCGCTGCTCCAAAACGTCGGGGTCGCCGTTGATCGAGGCGCGCCACCCCTCCGCATCGCGGCTATTCCCGAGCCCGATGAGGTGATAACGGTCGAGGGCCTTGCTCGCTGCGCTCCACGCGCGCGCCCATCGAGTGCCTTCGACGACGCCCTCGAGCGCGAGCTCGATCGCCTCGTGCAGAGCTTCCCTCTCCGCCCCGGTGCGGGCGCCGGGCGCTCCGGCGGCAACGCGCCAGCGCAGCCCCTGCGGGTCGAGACTCGCCTCGATCCAGCGCGACCAGCACGCGGCGTGACCGAGCTGCGGGACGATCGCGAACCGCACGCCGTCGTTAGACCCGCCGACGTACGCGCCGACCTCGTCGAGTTTTCCGGACCAAAGGCCGGGGCGATACGTCGAGCACGCCCCGATCGTCAGCGGGTCCCCGCAGTCGTCGACCAGGATGCGTAGCGCCTTGAGCGCCGTCGCCGTGTCGAGGCCCTGGACGAGCGGGCGATAGCCGACGAAGCGGCGGCCCATCGTCTCCTGCTCGGGCGGGAGATCTTCGGTGACGAGCTCGATCAGCGAGTAGGGGTTGAACGCGTCGGGGATCGCTCGCGCGTCGCGCCAGCGCTCGACGGCGCCAGGTGCTCCGGCCTCGCTCGCCTCGCGGAGCGCCTCGAGCGCTGCAAAGGTAGCGTCGTCGACCTCACCGGTCGCGAGGAGCAGCGCGGCATCCGCTGCCCAGGTGAGCGCGCGCGTCGCCTTGCCGGCGCGGAGCCCGGCGTGCGCACGGGGCGCGAGCATCATCAGCGCGCGCGCGTCGCTCTTCTCGAACGCGGCGGCGAGCTCGCCCCCGATCGCATTCTTCGGATCAATCGCGCGGGCCGCGGCGATCGCGCGGGTCACGACCCCGTGCAGATCGACGGTGCCGGCCTCGAGCGCGGTGCGCGCGATGTCGTGCTCGGCCTTGATCTCGCTCCACGCGAGCGCGGCGTCGGTGCCGGCGGAGAGCGTTGCTCGCGCAGCATCATCGCCGCCGATGCGGCGTGCGGCTCGCCACGCGAGCGAGGGCTTGAGGGTCGGAGTCCAGGCGGTATTCGGCGTGCTCATTCGGCGTTCCTCGGCGTTGGTGGGAGTCAGCCCCGCGGGCGGAGCTGACGACGGATCTCGGCTGCGACCTCGGCGTCGCGGACCGCCTCGGCCTGCGGCGTGCCGCCGAGGTCGGGGCGCCGCTCGCGCACGCGCAGCACGGCGGAGTAGGCGAAGTGGCGGAACGACTCGCTCGCGTGATCGGGGAAGTGCGCGGCGATCACGCGATCGGCGACCGCGTAGTCGGGGAGCTTCGACGGGTGCACCGCGTGACGCGCCGTGGTCGTGCTCGCCGTGGTCACCGGCGCGATGGTCGCGATCGACCGCACCTCGGCGTCGATGTTCGGGCGAACGCGGCGGAGCTCGCGCGTCGCGACCGCGTAGAGCCGGTGCTCGGGCTCGTTGGGGTACTTCGCGCGAGCGCGCTCCATGTGCGGCGCGAGCGCAGCGGCCATCCGCTGGTTCGCGAGGAAGTACCCGAGCTGCTTGTCGTTGAGGATCTCGACGCGGCGGCGCGCGAGGTGCGCGCGCGACTCCTCGGACATCCGAGCGATCGTCGGGTGCTTGTCGACGATGGCGCGCATAAAGCGCGCGGCTTCGATCTCGAGGGCGGTGCGGTTCGACATGCGGGGCTCCGTGTGGGGCCGGCGCGCCGTCGACCACGCCGAAGAGGTCGATGCGCGCCGGGCCCGATCACTTGTCTTGCGCGTCGATCGCGATGGGGCACGGATGTTGGGTCCGTCGTGTCCGCCCGCGTCCGTCGATCACGCCGCGTCGGGACCGAGCAACCACTCGCGGTCGACCTGCCACGGGCCCTTCGGCGTGACCTGCCACGCGGGGATCGTCTTGCTCCTGATCAGGCGCCGCACATGGCGCGTCGAGCGCCCGAGCACGCGCGCAGCCTCGGCGACGTCGACGCCTGCGCGCGGCTTCCCGTCGGCGCCGATCCACCCTCGTTCGACTTCGGTCATGAGTTGGTCTCCTCGGCGCTCATGGCCGGCCATTGACGGCGTCGAGCAGCTCTTCCGCGGCCTCGTCCATGTCGGCGAGCGCCTCGATCGCATCGTCGCGCAGCTTGCAGAAGTCGTGGGCGAGCTCCTCGGCGTCGTCGTCCGAGAGCTGCGCCGCGCTCGCCGCAATGCTGCCCTGCGGTCCCGTCGCAACGGTCAGCCGGTCGCGAATCGAATTGAGCGCAGCTGCGAGCTCGGTCGGCAGCGCCTCGCCGATCATCGGCCAGAACGTGTCGGCCGCGTCGCGGATGCGCTCGCGCAGCGGGAGCGGGCTTACCGCCATCCCGTCGATCGCGTCGCTCAACTTCTGCGCGAGATCCTCGGTGTGGTTGCGAAGCGTTTCGGGGTCGTGGTCGTGGTCGGTCATCTCATCTCCGGTGGTCATGCTGCGAAAACTCCTCCAAGGCGGTCTGCCGCCGAGCCGTCGCCGGTTCCTCGCGCTCGCCCTCGCGGGCCGCTCGACGTGCGAAGCATCGAGTGCGAGGTCACAAGGCAGTCCACCGCGTCGTCGTTCTTCCCGTGGGGGAACGCGGTCACCTCGCGGACGAAGTCGTTCGTCCAGCGCATGCCGCGGGGCACCGCGATCTCGCCGCGCGACCAGCACGCCGCCGCGGGCTGCGCCCTGCTGAGCTTGTCTTCGCGCGTGGTGATCACGCAAATTCGGCACCGCGCCTCGCGCTCGAGGAGCGGCACCACGCCGGCCTCGTGGCCACCCGCAGCCCACCCGATCGGCGCGCCCGGGTAGCGTGCGGAGAATGCGGCGAGCTCCGGCGCGAAGCGGTCGATCGAGCACTGCACACGCAGCACGTCGAGCACGTAGTAGCGGCGCGTCGGCGGGTGGTAGCCGAGCGCGAGGATGCAGCTGAAGTCGGCCGAGGCCTTCAGCGAGTACGCGAGGTCGATCGCGATCGCGATCCGCATCTCCTCGGGCTTCGGGATCGTGATGCGATCCACGAGCACGACGTCGCGGAACGACTGCGCCTCGGCCGCGATCGGCTCGCACATGTAGAGCGAGGTCCAGTCGCGCGCGCCGATCTCGTCTCGCGTTGCGTGGAGCACCGGGGTCGGGTGCATCTCGGGCCACGTCGACTCGCCGGCATCGTCGAGCGCGGTGATGCGGATGTGCCGGTAGCCGTTTGCGATGCAGAACGCGGTGAGGTCGCTCGGGTTCCACGGCGTGGAGACGACGAGGTTGATCCACGGCACGTCGACGCGCGTGCGGCTCACGCTCTTGTGCGAGTCGATCGTGCGCTCGCGGATGGTCGCGGACTCGGCTGCCGCTCGGTCAGCACAGAAGTCGTCGGTGCAGATGAGGTCGCAGCGGAACCCGGTCGCCGTGCCGCCACCGAGGCCCGAGGCGAGCACGTAACCGCGCCCGCCGAGCACTCGGAAGAAGCCGGCGCTCCGCTGCGTCGGGTCGATGGAGCGGCCCGTGTGCTCGGCGACGAGCTGCCGGATGTCGTAGACGTGCGAGCGAGCGAGGCGAGCGGAGTAGCTGCGGAGGATGGTGCGGAAGCCCTCGTCGGACCGCTGCGAGCACCACGCCGCGAAGCGCTTCGCGATCGTCGACTTGCCGAAGCCGGGCGGCATCGTGACGACGATCGAAGAGCACTCGCCAGCGTCGCGGCGATCAGCGGCCTCCTGCAGCTCGTCCACGAGCCCGTCGAGATGTGGCGGCACGGGTCGCCCATCGAGGCGCTCGTTGAACGCGCGGAACGTCTCGGCGGCGCGCTGGCGCCGCGCGAGCTCGGCGCGAGCGGCGGCTCGACCGACCAGCATCACGGCTCCCCCGCGAGCGCGAGAAGCTCGGCGTCGGTCATCGCACGCAGCACGCGCGCCTCGCCCGCATCGAGGTGCTCGAGCACGCGCTCGCGAACGTCGGCCGGGAGCTGCGAGAGCAGGAGGGCCCTGGCGCGTGCCCGCTGCGTCTCGCTCGGCGGCGCGCCCGCGGCGATCACCAGCTTCGCAGCCGCCATCACGACGGCCTCGGCGACCGGCTCGCCGCCCTCGTTGAAGCGCCGGAGGACCGCGCGGGCGGCCTTCACCGCCTCGACGCGTCCCGCCTCGGCCTCGAGCAGTGCCTCGGCCCGCAGTGCCTCGCGAGCGGCGACGACGGCCGCGGCGAAGCCGGGGTGAGCGCGCAGCCATCGCACCTGGCGCTCGCTCCGATCGACCTTCGCGCCGATCTCGGCGTTGGTGTGCCCGAGGGCCGCGAGCCTCGCGATCTGCTCCGCGAGACGCGCCTGGGTGGGCGTGAGAGGCGAAACCTTGCCGCCCCGGGGCGGTAAGGTTTCCGACTCGCCGCCGACGTCGTTCCGGTCCACTGCCGCCCCCTCGGGGCGCCGTGTCGCCGTCATCGCGACTTCTCCGGGGCGATCGAGGGCGAGGGAGCCTCTCGCAGATCCAGATCAGGGGTGCGATCGTGCGAGGGGGAAGTCGCACCGCGGATCGACCCGTCATCTTTTTCCGCCCCCACCCGGGCGGGCACACGCTCGGCTGCGACGGCCGCCGACACCGTGTGCCGTGATCCGTGTGCCCCCCTAAGGGGGCGGGCACACGGGCACACGCTCACACGACCGTGTGCCGGGCACACGGTGGGAACACGCTGGGCACACGCTGCCGAGAGCATCACGCCGCCCCCTCGTCCGAGTCGTCACCGCGCGCTGCGACTGCCCGGTAGGGCTCGCGCCCTCCGCCGGTGATCCGGCCGTGAGCGAGCAACCACGCGATGGCGTCTTGCTTCACCGCGTCGCGACCACGCACCAGGGCGCGGAGTTGTCGTTGACCGACGACGTCGGAGGGGTGACGCGCGAGGGCGAGCAGGAGAGCCCGGCCCACCTCCTCGACGCGTGCGGCGTGCACCGCGTCTCGGTCGTCGTCCCCATCCCCCTCGTCGTCCGGCACGTCGACCTCGCTCACGCTGGCGCGGGCGTGATCGATCTCGAGGCGGAACGTGGTGCCCGTGCCGCCGAGCCGGCTCTTGGGCACCAGTGCGTCGATGGTGGATGGCTTGCCCTTCGGCGTCGTGAGGGCGAGCAGCACGTCGCACTGGTATTCGATCGCGCCGGTCTCCTTCCCCGACGCGAGCGGGTCGGAGTTGGGCACGCCGCCCCCGCGGTAGCCCGAGCGCGCCATCTCGCTCGTCGCGAGGATGAGCAGCCCGTGTGCGCGAGCGGCGTTGCGCAGCGTGTCGATCACCGCGTTGACCTTCTCGCGCGGGCTCTCGGCCGCCTCGCTGGTGATCGAGCGCGCGGTCTGGAGTGAGTCGACGATCAGCAGCCCCGGCCGCCCCGTGTCCTTCGCGAGCGCGGCGAGTCGCTCGGCCACCGCGTCAACGGTCGCGTCACGTTCCTCGGCCGCGTCCACGAGAACGAGCCGATCGGAGTCCACCGCTTCGGCGAGGACAGTGCGGGCGTCGTCGTCAGCGCGCTCGAGGTCCTCGCGCCGGATGCCGAGACTCTGGCCCCACCTGATCAGCAGTCCGTTTGCGCTCTCGTCGGCCGCGAGGATGGCCACGGCGTGACCGTCGGCGAAGCGCTCGCGGGCGACCTGCACCACGAGCGTCGTCTTCCCCGCGCCAGGTGCGCCGATGACGATGACGAACGAGCCGGGCACGAGGCCGCCTCGGATCGCAACGTCGAGCGTCGTGATGCCGAAGGGCACGCGCTCGCCCGCGTAGCCGAGAGACAGCGCCCGGGCCGCTGGCGTTCGCCACGCCTTCGGGGGCTGCACCTTCGCCGGTGGCGCGAGCAGTCGCTTCGCGTGCGGCGCGAAGCCGTCGGAGTCGGTCGGCCACGGCACGTCATCGATCGCGCTCGCGGAGACCTGCTGTCCCGCTGGGCGGAAGGGATCTTCGATCACGCTGCGCTCCTCGCGCTCGGGACGCGGCGGGCGCAGTAGGCGCGCAGCGCGTCGAGGTGTCGGTAGTCGGCGGCGCTCGCCGGCTCGATGGGGTTCAGCGCCGTGATGCGGTCTCGCAGGCGCCGGTGATCGGGATCGAGCTGCTCGCCGGTGATCAGCGACAGCGCGATCGTGCGCTTCGCAGCGCTGCGCATCCGAGCGATGCAGGTCCGCCAACGCTCGAGGTCGCAGCCGATCGCGCGAATCAGGTAGATGCTGCGGATGACGTCGCTCTCAGCCTCGGCGAGCCGCTCCGCTGCGATCTCGCGCTCGGCGTCGTGGGCGTGCTCCTCGCAGAAGCCACCGCACACCGCGGGCGCAGTGCACACGAGCTCGTCGTCAGGATGGGTGTCCGCGCTGCACCACGAGCAGCGTCCGGTGTCGGTCACATCGGTGGCGGACACGGGTGCTCCTTGACGAGCGCGCCCGAGTCGATCAGAACGACGAGCGCGCGGTTGCTCTTGCTGGGGCGGCCGTGGTGGTGGGCACCACGATTCAGACGGCCGGGGCTTTGGCGAGCTCCGGCCGTCGCATTTCCGTCGACCTGCATCGAGATCACGCCGCCTGCGGGCCCTGGTCGACCGCGACTGCCCAGTCGATGGCGCGCACGAAGCCACCGGTCGCGAGCTCGATCCGAGCGGCAGTCGCGAGCCCTGGCGTCCGCGCGCCGGTCGTCCAGAGGCTCACGGTCGCCGCGTGGCGCACCCCGACCCGCTCGGCGAACGCTGCCGTCGTCATGCCCCGCGTCGACAGGAACGCCCGGAGCTTCTCTCGATTGCTCGCCATGATGTAGACCTCCGCCAGCCGAAACCGGACTGGTCTACTATCCGATCCAGCGTGTCGCGCCGCAAGCCGGACCAGGCTATTGTCCGGCCGTGCGCCCGAACCTCCCGTCAGAGCGCTATGCGCTCCTGGTCCAGCAGCTCGGAGAGGAGCGCAATTTCGCCCACGGTTGGAAGGTCGAAGTCGCCACGTTGCTGGACGTTCACCCCACCTACGTCGCCAAGGTCCACGCTGGAGAGCGGACGAACATCGGGAACGGCGTCATCGAGCGAGCGATCCAAGGCTTGCGGCTGGATCCGGCGTTCTTCACCCGCGAGTCGGTCGGCGGCTCGTATCGGGAGCACGTCAGACCCGACCACCCCGCCCACGTGTCGCAGGTCGGTCGGGCCGAGGCATTCGCGTCGCTCTTCGTGCGGGACATCCAGGACGATCTCCAGGAGATGCAGCGGCTGATCCGCGCCTCTGAGCGAAGCGAGAGCGACCCCAACGGCCTGCACAACGCGAGGCCGCTCGCTGAGTTTCTCGTGTTCCAGAGCCGCATGGCCCGCTACGCCCAGCGCGCGCTTGCAGAGGGCGCGTCCGTGGGCGACCTCGTCTCCATGCTGATGTACGCGGACGAGCTCGTGCAGCTCTGCGTCAGCGGGATGGAACACAGAGCCGAGCTGCACGAAAAGCGCGCTCGCGCTCTGCGAGAGCAGCTGCGAGACCCGAAGGCGGGAGACCCGGACAAACGAGACTAGGCTTGCGTCAAGACAGACTGGTCTGCTACAACCTCTTCGTGCCCTGAGCACAGGAGGTCCGATGGAGCGCCGCTTCCAAGTCAATGAGGGCGTGCCCCCTGGGATGACGCTCATCCCCCGCGGGGTCTGGGAGCGCCGCGAGCAGCTCCGAGAGAGCAACGGTGACGAGCCAGCGGTCTTCGTCTCCGCCGCGATCGCAGGCGCGGCGCACGAACTCGATCGTCCGGTGAGCTTCGGCGAGGTCGTGGACACGCTCGCACGGTGGGCGGGACGACGAGGTCGGCACGACGTGGCCGCGCGCGCTCTCACGCCCGAGGATCTCGCCGCCATCGAGGCGATCGTCGTCCGCGTGCTTGAGACGCGCGCGACGCGCCGTCGACGCGAGCGTCCCGATCGCGCGGAGACGATCGAGGTGAGCGAGCACGACCGCGCCGCCGCCCGCGCCGCTGCTCGTCGGATGGGTCTCGTTGTCCGCGGGAGGGCAGGGCGATGACTATGCAGTCACGTCAAAGTCAGGGGCCCACGGCCGAGCAGCGCGCCGACCGGGCGCGGCGCGAAGCGGAGGGGCGTCGCGTCTACTTCACCGAGCGCGCCGGTAAGGTCGTAGTTCTCGACACCACGAACATCGGTCGCCACGACAACAGGCCCACGCGGCGGGACCCGGCGACCGCGCTTGCGCGTCACCTCGGCGGCCACCTTCATCGCTGGTGGAGTGAGCGCCGCCCCGACGCGACGCGCGAAGAGGTGGTGCACGCGCTTCGGTGGATGGCTGACACGATCGAGAGGAGTGAGCCGTGATCCCCGAGGGCTCGATCGAGATGCTCCCGTCGGGCCGCTGGCGTGTGCGCGTGACCGTCGAGGGCAAGCGGCGCACGGTCGGCATCTACACGACGCGCCCCCTCGCGGAGGCCGGTCTACGCGGCTGGCGCGCCGAGGTCGCGGCCGGCGTCATCGTCGCGCCGAGCTCGGTCACGTTCGGGCCCTACGGCCTCGAGAAGATCGACGATCGCGAGGTGAGCGGCTCCGAGCACCGCGTCACGGTGAAGAACGCCGGCAACGAGCGCTCGCTCTGGCGCCAGCACGTGATGACGTCGGCGCTCGCCGCGCTCGCGATCGACGCGGTCGACCTGCAACACCTGCAGCGCTTCCGCGTGTGGCTGCGGGCGCGCGAGTCGGTGCGCGCCATCTCGATCAAGCCGCGTGCGATCTGGTCGCGCGTGCTCGAGCAGCGGCCCGCCAACGCGGGCGCGCGCTACCGGCGGCGCTCACTGTCACAAAGTGATAGTGAGACCCCGATCGAGCCCGAGGACGGCCGGAAGACGATCCAGCGTCCGACCGGCAAGCCCATCTCGAGGCAGACGCAGAAGCACGTCCTCCGCATCGTCAAGGCGGTGCTCGCGTGCGCGGTGAGCGAGGGCATCATCCCCAGCAACCCCGCCGCGACGTTGAAGCCCGCCCCGAGCGCATCGGGCGCGCGCGACCTCTCCGACGACTGGCTGCGCGCCGACGAGATCGATCGGCTGCTCGCGTGCGAGGAGATCGCTCGCGTCGATCGACGCGCATACGCGTGTGCCATCGGGCTCGCACTGCGGCTGAACGACATCCTCGACATCGAGCGCGAGCACGTCGATCTCGACTGCGAGATCCCGGGGCCGCACGTGCGCGCCTGGATCAGCAAGGCCGACGGGAAGTCCCACCGCGTGCCGGTGATGCCGTGGCTCGCGCCGATCCTCCGCGAGCAGCTCGCAGCATCGAAGGGCGCCCGATGGCTGTTCCCGACGCGCGAGCGGCTCCGCTACAACAAGCACCACGATTTCGGGTGGGCGGAGAAGCGCGAGACCGGGCGCCCGCTGCGGGCCTCTGCGCTCGCCCGCGCCGGCATCGCTCGCCGCATCCGGTTCCACGACCTCCGCGGCACGACGGCGACGCACCTCGCGCTGGGCACCTGGGGCCGCACGTGGTCGCTCCACGAGATCCAGACGATGCTCGCGCACTCCGACCAGCGCGTCACCGAGCGCTACGTCAAGCGGGCGATGGACATGCTCGCGGAGGCTGCGAGGGCGACGACCGACGGGCCCTCGATGGCCCCTGCCTCGGTCCACGTCGGTCCACGCTCGATCGCGAAAAACCGTGCGGGCTCTACAGGATTCGAACCTGTGACCTTCGGCTCCGGAGGCCGACGCTCTATCCAGCTGAGCTAAGAGCCCGAGGACGAGCGGTGTACTGCGCGGTGCGTCGCGACGCAAGACGCAACGCGGGTGAGGTCGCGTCGATGTGGGGCTCGCGGTTGCCCGCATCCACTCACGATCTCACACAGTCCCTCACGGAGACTCGTCATGCGTCAGCGTCCGGGTTCGATCTGCCCACTGCTCCTGCTCGCGATGAGCGCCTTGGCCGGCGGGTGCGAGACACCGCTCGAGTGCGGAGAGCTGCTTCGCCAAGCACCCGACCGCCGCATCTGCGTGTGCCCCAACGGCGGCGAGTACCGCGACGGGCTCTGCCATCTCGATGGCAGCGCCGCTCCGCTCGACGGAATGACGTGGGGCGACGCGGGTCCGGATGATGCCGAAGCGCCCGACGCGGGGAGCTGCGCGGAGCGCACCTTCTATCGTGACGCGGACGGCGATGGCTTCGGCGATCGCGCGAGCTCGACGAGCGCATGTGAAGCGCCCGACGGCTACGTCGAAGACGATCGCGACTGCGACGACGACTGCGAGTCGTGCGGCCCCGAGGGCACCGAGGTTTGTGATGCCGAGCTGAAGGACGAGGACTGCGACGGCTCGAGCAACGAGGCCGAAGCTGGATGCACGTGCGTTCCCGGCTCCGAGCCCGTGCAGTGCGGGGCCACGGACGTCGGCGAGTGCCGCTACGGCACGCAAACCTGCGTGGACGGCGTGTACGGTGAGTGCGAGGGCGCAGTCTTGGCGGCCGACGAGACCTGCAACGGGCTCGATGACGATTGCGACGGTCACACCGACGAGTCGGTAACGACGACGTTCTATCGTGACGCCGACGGAGACATGTACGGCAGTCCCAGCGTGACGCTGCACGCCTGCGCTGCGCCGCTTGGCTATGTCGCGCGCGGGATGGATTGCGACGATTCCTGCGCAGCCTGTCGTCCGGGCGGCACGGAAGTGTGCGACGGCAGCCGCGATGAAGACTGCCGCGACGGGGTCGATGATGGATGTGAATGTGTCGCGGGGACCTCCCGCGCGTGCGAGGGGGGCTTTTCGGCGGGCGAGTGTCGACGAGGGACGCAGATGTGCTCGTCCGCAGGAACGTGGGCGCCGTGCTCTGGTCGCGTCGACCCGATCGCCGAACGCTGCAATGGTCGCGACGACGACTGCAACGGTGCGGCTGATGACGGTTCCGCGGCCATGTCTTGCGGCACGGCGTCGCGCGCCACTCTGGGCTGCAGTGCGGGGTCATGCGTGGTGACCTCGTGCACGAGCGGCTATCGCGATTGTGATTCGGTCTCGACGAATGGCTGCGAGACTCGTCTCGGAACTGCCAATCACTGTCTCGCTTGCAACGACGTCTGCGGCTGGGCGTGCGCCGAATCCGGGTGCAACGACGGCGTCGTCGTCGACGGCGGCCACTTCCATACCTGCGTGCTGCGTGAGGCCGGCGACGTCGCGTGCTGGGGCGCCGATTCAGCCGGACAGCTCGGGAACGACCTCGCCACCGCGACTCAAACCGCGCCCGCCGCCGTGAGTGCCCTCGGAGCGGTCACCTCCATCGTCGCGGGTTACCAACACACTTGCGCGCTGGTTGCGGGTGGGACGGTCTACTGTTGGGGCCTCGATCGGAGCGGACAGCTCGGCGACGACACCGTAGCGTCCGATCGGGCCGTGCCGGTCGTGGTGTCCGGATTACCCAACGCGATCGCTATCGCCGCCGGCGGCGATCACACGTGCGCGCTGCTGTCGAGTGGCACCGTGCGTTGCTGGGGAGACGATACGTACGGGCAGCTCGGGAACGATTCTGCGAACACGCGCCAGTTCTCTCCGGTACCTGTCGCCGGCCTGAGTGGCGTCACCGCGATTGCGACGGGGTACGCGCACACGTGTGCGCTGCTTTCGAACCGCACCGTTCGATGTTGGGGGCATGACGAGCTGGGCCAGCTGGGGAACGACGCTCTGCTGTCGAACCGACCCACGCCGGTCGCTGTTGCTGGGCTGGCGGACGTCGTGGCGCTTGCCGCGGGCGCGTCTCACACGTGCGCGCTTCTCGCGTCGGGCGCAGTCCGTTGCTGGGGCGCGGACGATACTGGACAGCTCGGAAACGATGTCGCGCGCGCGCATCAAGCGGTCCCCGTGGCCGTGCAGGGGCTCACTGGCGTTGCCGCGCTTGCGCTTGGGTCGAATCACTCGTGCGCGCTGATGTCGAACGGGCGTGCCCAGTGTTGGGGCTCGGACCACTACGGCCAGCTGGGGAATGACAGCGACGAGCTCGACCAAGCGATGCCCGTCGCGGTGCTGGATCTCGGCGACATCCGATCACTCGGCGCAGGAGGCAATCACACGTGTGCCGTGCTCGAGTCCGGCGCCGTACGCTGCTGGGGGTCGAATTACGTGAGTCAGCTGGGGAACGGTGGCACTCGGGACGAGGCGACGTCGGTGCCCACGCTCGCTCCCGGGACGTGATCAGCCGCCGGACTTCGTCTTCGTCACGTACTCGTCGGCCATCGTGCCGACGAACTGGGCGAGGATGCCGTCTGCAACGCGCAGTCTGCGGCTGAGCTCTCTCGCGATGTTCATCACGAACAGCGAGTACGCCTTCAGGTCGCGGCGGTAGAGCAGGCGATCGACGCTCTCGGCGCTGAGCCGCATCACGCGGCTCGGCGCCAAGGCGCGCACGCTCGCGCTGCGCGGCTGGACGTCGAGGATCGACATCTCGCCGAACCAGCCGCCGGGGCCGAGCATCGCGACGCGGATCTCGCTGCCGGTCCGCGTGCGCTTGAGCACCTCGAGCTCACCGTCGAGCACCACGAACATCTCGCGCGCCGGGTCACCCTCCGACACCACGCGCGTGCCCACGTGGACCCGCTCGACCGGGAGCTCGCGACACAGCACGCCCAGCGTCTCGTCGTCGAGCCCGCCGAACAGGCCGACCTCTCGGAGCATCGCGGGGTCCACCCGATCCATCGAGGCGCGCGTGTCGCTCATGGTCGGCATCCTCTCACCGGCATCGAGGTGCGGCAAGCATCGTGGGCGTAGCATCACGCTTCCGCCGGACGTCTCGCTCCCGGTAGACTCCGTCCGTTCCGTTGGCGATCGACGAAGAGCTCGACCTGCCTCGCCCGTTCGGGCCCTACACGCTCACGCGGCGACTCGCCGTCGGCGGAATGGCCGAGGTGTACGTCGCGAAGACCAAGGGCCTCGGAGGCTTCGAGAAGGTCGTCGCGATCAAGGTCATCCATCCGCGCTACTCGGAGGACGAGCACTTCGTGCAGATGCTCGTCGAGGAGGCGAAGATCTCCGTCCTCCTCACGCACGTGAACATCGCGCAGACGTTCGATCTCGGCTGCATCGACGACACGTACTACATCGTGATGGAGCTCATCGAGGGCGCCGATGCGTATCGCGTGATGCGCCGGACGACCGAGATGAAGCGCGCGATGCCGATCGATCTCTGCGCGCACATCGCGGCGGAGATGTGCAACGGGCTCGACTACGCGCACCGCAAGCGCGACGCGGAGGGCCAGTCGCTCGGCATCGTGCACCGCGACATCTCTCCGCAGAACGTCCTGATCTCGTACGCGGGCGAGGTGAAGATCGTCGACTTCGGGATCGCGAAGGCCGCACTGCGCAGCGGTCAGACCGAAGCCGGTGTGATCAAGGGCAAGTACTACTACATGTCCCCGGAGCAGGCGTGGGGCGATCCGATGGATCACCGCTCCGACATCTTCTCGACGGGCGTCGTGCTCTACGAGCTGCTCACGGGACGGATGCTGTACCAGGAGGACAACGTCCCGCTGCTCCTCGACAAGGTGCGCAAGGTCGAGGTCGCGCCGCCCGAGACGCGCCGTCGCAGCATCCCGAAGGCGCTCTCCGACATCGTGATGAAGGCGCTCTCGAAGGAGCCGCAGGATCGCTATCAGTCCGCGCAGGAGATGGCGCAGGCGCTCACGCAGTTCCTCTATCAGTCGAGCCCGACGTTCACCGCCGCGCGCCTCGCGGAGCTGATGGGGACGCTCTTCCCGAACGAAGTGCAGCGCCACAGCGCGATCATGAAGCTGCCGTCGGTCGAGGAGTCGCTCCCGCCCGAGGCGCAGTCGAAGAGCGTGCTCTTCGAGCTCGGCGAGGAAGAGGACGAGGACGCGACGCGCAACGACGTGCTGCCGTTCCGCCGAGCGCAGCGGGTGACCAAGCCGGCCGAGGAACCGGGACGGCCCACGCTGCGCCCGCCCCGCCGTCGCAACGTCGAGGGTGAGCCGACGCGCGCTGCATCGCCGCGTGCGGCGGGTGGGGGCAGCGATCAGGTCACGGCGCCGCTCGTCGATCCGAGCGGCGCGTGGGTGTCGCCCGTGCGCGAGATGGGGACGACGTCGCCGCGGCAGGTGCCCGACGACTCGACGGATGACACGCACTCCGCGCCCGAGTGGGACGATCCCACGCGCCTCAAGGACGAGGACTGGAGCGAGCAGGACGCGACGCTCGTCGACGGCGGCGATCTCGCGGCGGCGCTGCTCGCGGTCGCGCCGAAGCCGGAGGGCGCGCAGCTCGCGCAGAGCGAGCGCGGGAAGGTCAACGTGCAGTGGGCCGCGAAGGTCCCGCAGAACGCTGCGCCGCCGCAGGCCGCGAGCGCGCAACGAGCCGCGCCGCCGCCACCGCGACCGCCCCCGCCGGTCGCGAAGATCGAGCCTCTACCCTCGCCGAGCGCGGTGCCGCGCGCGCCGTGGGAGGCGCCTCCGAGCGTCGCGGCCTCGCCGCCGGTGTTCACCGCGCCGACGGGCAGCGTCGATCCGTTCGCGTCGCCGCCGCCGAGCCCGCCGAGCGCGACCGGTGGCTTCGAGCCGCCGGATGGGGCGCGACGATCGGCGATGCTCGCGATCGCGGCGATCGCGGTCGTCGTCCTCGGCGTGCTCGCGGTCATCGCGGTGCTGGGGACGCCTCCGCCGCCTGCGATCGAGGTGATCTCCTCGCCGACCGGCGCGAGCGTCTCGATCGACGGCCGGCCCGTCGATGGCGTGACGCCGATCGTGATCGCCGATGGGATCGAGAGCGGACGCTCGTATCGCGTCGAGGTCGCGATGGCGGGCTATCAGCCGTGGGCGGCGCAGCTCGCGCCCACCGAGGGTCCACTGCGGCAATTCGTCGTGCTCGCGCCGCTGCCCGCGACGCTGCGGGTCGAGACCGATCCGCCAGGCGCCGAGGTGATGGTGAACGGCGTGATGCGCGGCGCCGCGCCGATCGAGGTGACGGGCCTGCAGGTCGGTCAGGAGGTCGAGGTCCGCGCGAGCATCGCGGGACGCGCGCCGGTGATCCGTCGCGTGCGGCTCGCCGAGGGAACGACCTCGGAGCGCATCCTCGTCACGCCGTGATCACTGGATCGTCGGCGGAGGCTCGATCGGGCCGAAGCGCGCCTCGTGTCGCGCGAGCGTCTCGCCGAGCGCCGCGTGGAAGCGCTTCGCGTGCGCCGGTGAGAGCAGGATGCGGCTGAGGAGCCACCCCGCGCGACCCTGCACGAATGCGAAGTCGAGCACGAAGCTGTCGAAGCTCGAGCCGACCTGCGCGAGGTTCGAGAATCGACCCTTGGCGACCTCGTCCTCGGCCTTGATGGTGATGTCCGCGGGCGGTGCGTTCGGCGGATTCTGCTGATCCATCGTGAGCTCTCCGCGCGACTATAACAGGGGCCATGGGAACCGCGTCGCCGGGGCGGTGTCCAGCACGGCGATGAGCGCCTCCACCGCACCGGCAGCACCGCCTCTCTCGATGCCCGAACGCGACGCGCCGCCCGATCCCACGAAGCAGCAGCCGCTGCTCTTCTGCCCGTTCTGCCGCGAGTGCTTCGAAGGCGAACGCGAGTGCCCGGAGCACGAGCTCGCGCTCGTCCCTTTCGATCAGCTCCCGCGCGATCCCGAGCTCGAGGGGAGCGACCTGCCTTCGCACGACGAGCCGGTTTCGATCTTCGATCCGCGCTTCGGGCGTGGGCTCGTGATGGCGGGCGTCGCGCTCTCGGCAATCGGGTTCGCACTGCCGCTGCTCACGATCACGACCGCGACGCAGACGCGCACGTTCAGCGGCTTCGAGACCGCGACCGGACCGGCGCCGAGCGTGTGGACGATCCCCTTCGTCGCCGCGATGTTCGTGTGGATCCTCGCACGCCGTCGCACGCCGCTCGAGATGCTCGGCGCGCGCCTCGTCGGCGTGGTGTTCGCGCTCGCGCCCTTGGTCTCGCTCGTCTACACGGTGCTCAAGGTCACGAAGAGCGCCGAGGAACAGGCGGCGCAGACGGGACGCCTGCTCGAGGTCGGCGTGGAGTACGGCGCGGGTGTGCTCGCGATCGCCGCGCTCTTGCTCCTCGTGGGAAGCGCGCGGCTCGGCGTGATCCCGGTGCCGCGCGGTGGACCCTCGAGCCCCGAGCCCGCGAGCGAGCAGCCGAAGAAGAAGCGCTGATCTCGATTTGCCCGCGTCGTCGCGGCCGTCTACGTTCGCGCCGCGATGGCGCTCATCGAGCTCGAGGGGGTCGAGAAACGCTACGGCGAGCTGCGCGCGCTCAAGGGCGTGACGCTGAAGCTCGAGCCAGGGCGCATCGGGCTCCTCGGGCCGAACGGCGCGGGCAAGTCGACGCTGCTCAAGACGCTGCTCGGGCTGCTCACGCCCGATCACGGCAGCGTGAAGGTGCTCGACATCGACGTCGCGCGGAGCCCCTTCGAGGTGCGCGCGCGCATCGGGTACATGCCCGAGGGCGACTCGGTGATCCCCGAGCTCACCGCGCTGCAGTTCACGTCGCTCGCGGGCGAGCTCTGCGGGCTGCCCCGGCGCGAGGCGATCGGACGGGCGCACCAGGTGCTGCACTACGTCGGGCTCGGCGAGGCGCGTTATCGCAAGCTCGGCTCGTTCTCGACCGGCATGCGCCAGCGCGCGCGGCTCGCGCAGGCACTGGTCGGCGATCCCAAGCTGCTGCTCCTCGACGAGCCCACGAGCGGTCTCGATCCGCGCGGTCGCGACGAGATGCTCGCGCTGATCGTCGACATCCCGCAGCGCACCGGCGCGAGCGTGATCCTCTCGACGCACATCCTCCCGGACGTCGAGAAGACGTGCGATCAGGTGATGGTGATCGCGGGCGGCGAGGTGCTCTACGCGGGCGCGCTCGCGCCGCTGGTCACCAGCGAAGAGGGCGTGTTCGAGGTGCGCGGGAAGGGCGAGCCCGACTCGCTCAAGACCGCGCTCGAGGTGGGCGGCTGCGTGGTCACGCGCGACGGGAGCACGCTCGCGGTACGCGTTCCTTCGGGCAAGGACGCGCGCTTCATCCTCGAGCTCGCGATCTCGTCGGGGCAGCAGGTGCGCCACGTCGCGCCGCTGACGAAGACGCTCGAGCGCGCGTTCATGCAGACGCTCGAGAAGGCCGGCGCAGCGGCCGCGGAGGGCGCGAGCGCCTAGCTAGCCCGTCTTCCCAGGAGCGAACAGGTAGCCCTGCTCCTGGTAGACGCAGATGCGATCGCGGCCCTCGTCCTTCGCGCGGTAGAGCGCGCGATCGGCGGAGCGCAGCAGCTCTTCCTTCGAGTGCACGCCGCGGCTCGGGAACAGCGCGAGCCCGATCGACGCGGTCACCGGGATCTTCGTGCCGGCCACGTCGAAGGGCTCGTCGCGCAGCGTGCGCGCCACGCGATCCGCGACGACGAGCGCGCCCGCGAGGTGCGTGCTGGGGAGCAGCACGACGAACTCCTCGCCGCCGTAGCGCGTGACCACGTCGATCTCGCGAACCGACTTCTTGAGGCGCACGCCGACCTCGCGGAGCACCGCATCGCCCGCCTCGTGCCCGAAGCGATCGTTCACCTGCTTGAAGTGATCGACGTCGATCATCGCGAGCGCGAGCGGATCGCGATGGCGCTCGGCGCGCTTGTACTCCTCGGTCAAGCGCGAGTTGAGATAGCGGACGTTGTAGAGCCCGGTGAGCTCGTCCTGCACCGCGAGGCGCTGCAGTCGCTCGCGCGCGGCGCCGAGGTCGTCGTGGGAGCGCTTGATGCGCAGCATCGCCTCGATGCGCGCGAGCAGCTCGCGCTCGTCGAACGGCTTCGTCACGTAGTCGTCGGCGCCGATGCGCAGGCCCTCGATGCGGCTCTCGGGATCGGTGCGGCCGGTCACGAGGATCACCGGCACGAAGATCTCGGGCGGCGTCGTCGACTTCAGGATCCGGCAGCAGTCGACGCCGCTCAGGCCCTCCATCATCACGTCGAGCAGCACGAGATCGACCTGCCCCTGACGATGCAGATCCAGGAGCTTCTGCGCGCCGTCGACCGCGATGACGCGATATCCGTGGCCGCGCAGAAGACCGGCGACGTACTCGCGCGTGACGCGATCGTCGTCGACGACGGCGATGCGCGCAGGCGGCGGCGGGGCGCTCCCGCGGGCGGTCTCCACAGGACTGATGGTACAGCTCTGGGGCGTCCCCGTCGACGCTCTCGAGATCCGCTACGCTGCGCCTCGGATGAGCATTTTCGACCGCGCCGTGGGGCGGGCGGCCCGCTTCATCGACGACGTGCTCCTCTTGCCCGAGGAAGTGCGCGATCGCATCGAGCGCGCCGAGCAGCTGCTCGACGCGGGGCGCGGTGCCGAGGCGGAGAAGCTGCTTCGTGGTGTGCTCGAGGAACGTCCCGGGCTGCTGCGCGCGCTGATCGGATGGGCGCGCGCCCTCGAGATGACGGGCGACGTCTCGGGCGCGCGGCTCGCGCTCGCGGAGGCGCGACAGCAGGAGCCCGACGACCCGCAGCTCTCGCTGCTCGCCGCGAAGCTCGCGCTCGCGTCGCACGATCCCGGCGCGGCGGTGACGGCGGCGCGCGAGGCGGCACGGCGGCTCGCGGCGCAGGGCGGTCCCGCGTTCGCCGAGGCGTGTGTGATCCGTGCGCGTGCCGAGTGGATGCGGGGGCGCCCCGACCGCGCGGCGCGCGAGCTGCGCAAGGCGATCGCGGCGCGCCCCGACGACGTCGACGCGCGCATCGCGCTCGTGGAAGCGCTGGTCGACTCCGACGAGCGGCTCGCGGCGCGACGTGCGGCGCGCGGGCTCGAGGGCGCCGGGCTCGACGATGCCCGCACGACGCGGCTCGGCCTCGCGCTGCACCGCGCGGGGGACGCTGCGAGCGCGCGCCCGCTGCTCGAGCGCGCCGCGCAGATCGGCAACACGCAGGCGCTCGAGGCGCTCGCGCGGCAGTCGCTGGCGCGCGGCGATCACGCGGCCGCGGAAGGTCACGCGCGCATGGCGGTGGCGCGTGGTGGAGGCGCGGACGCGCTCTCGACGCTCGCCGACGTGCTCGCCGCGGCGGGGCGCGACGGAGAGGCCGCGCAGGCGCTCCTCGCGGCCTCGGAGACGCGCCAGGGCGGCGATCGTGATCTGCTGCGGCGTGCGGCGCGCGTGGTGCCGCTCCGCGATGCGCGCGAGCTGGTGCGGGTCGCGGACGCCCTCGAGGCGACCTCGCCGAACGATCCCGCGGCGCGCGCCCTCCGCGCTCATGCGTTGCTCCTTCGCGGAGAGCGCGACGCGTGCCGCATTCTGCTCGCGGGCGAGATGGTCGAGCCCCGCGAGGTGCTCGCCCACGCGCGGCTCGCGCTCGACGAGCGTCGACCGCAGGACGCGCTCGCGGTGATGGATCGCGGCGAGGCGAGCGAGCAGCTGCGCCCTCGCAACGCCGACGCGCAGCTCGCGCGCACGCTCCGCCGCGACGCGCTGCGCACGCTGTGGCGTGGCCCGCGCGAAGAGGTCGATCTCGCGGCCGCGATCGACGGCGTGCTCGCGTTCGCGGAAGAGCGTCGGCTGACCGACGCGGTCGCGCGCGCCCGCGCGCTGCGCGACGAGCTCGATCGCCCGCTCTTGCTCACGATCCTCGGCGAATTCAACGCGGGCAAGAGCACGCTCGTGAACGCGTTCGTCGGTGCCGACGTCGCACCCACCGGGATCCTGCCGACCACCGCGACGCTCAACGTGCTGCGCGGCGGCGCGGAGCGACGCGTGCGCGTGGTGCGCAAGGACGGCACCACGCGCGAGGGCGACTGGGACGACCTCAAGCGCCTGCTCGGCGACGCGGAGCGCGAGGGCGCGGTCGTCGACCACGTCGAGATCGTGCTCCCGTCCGAGCTGCTCGAGCGCGTGTGGATCCTCGATACGCCGGGCAGCAACGCGCCGAACCCCGAGCACGAGGCGCTCGCGAAGGAAGCGATGCGCCGCGCCGATGCCGCGCTCTGGGTCTTCGACGCCGGTCAGGCGGGCAAGGCGAGCGAGGGACGCATCCTCGCGAGCGTGCGCGCGAGCAAGCGCACCGTGATCGCCGCGCTCAACAAGGTCGATCGCCTCAAGCCCGAGCAGCTCGCGCAGGTGAAGGCCTCGCTCGCGCGCGAGATGCCCGAGATCGGGCCCGAGCCGGTCGCGCTCTCGGCGCGCGCGGCGCTGCGCGCGCGGGTCGCGAACGACGACGCTGCGTTCGAGGCGAGCGGCTTCCCCGCGCTGGTGCGGCGGCTCGAGAGCGACGTGTTCTCGCAGTCGCGTCTCCTCAAGCGTCGTGCGTGCGCCGGACGTCTGCTCGAGCTGCTCCGCGATGCGCTCGCCACCGAGGCCGAGGTCGAGGGCACGTTCGAGGCGCGCCGCACGAAGCTCGAGCGCGCCGCGACGACGCTCGCGAGCGTGGGTGGCCCGGTGCAGGCCGCGATCGAGCGCGCGATCGAGGAGCTCGAGTCCGCGCAGTCGCGCGCGTTCGACGACGCGGCGGCCGAGGTGCTCTCGTTCGTCCGCCCGCGCACCAATCGGTTCGCGACCCACGGCGCCGATCCCGAGGACCGCGCGTTCCTCGCCGAGGTCATCCAGAACCGGCTCGACCAGGCGAGCGAGTCCACGGCCGCGCGCCTCGGCGAAGCGCTGGTCGCCGCGCTGGCGCCCGCGCTCGGCGGCACCGAGCTCGAGGCTGCGATCGCGGTGCGCATCGAGGCGGCGATCGCTCCGCCGGTCGCGGCGTTCGGTGGCTTCCAGGCAGGCCTGCTGAGCGGCGGTGCGCTGCGTCGCTTCTTCGACGAGGTGCTCCCCACCGCGACCCTCAGCGTGAAGCCGATCGCCGACGCGCTCGGTCAGGCGCGCGCCTTCCCGCGCGAGTCGCTGCGGCCTGCGCTCGAGCACGCGACCGCCGAGCTGCTGCGCGAGCTGGAGCGCGACGTGACCGCCACGGGTGAGGCCGCGCGCCGCGACTGGGAGCGCCTGCGCGCCCGCACCTACGAGCCGCTGCGCGCGCTGCACGAGGTGCTCGAAGAGCTCGTTGGCTGATCACCCCGTGGGCCGTCTCGGGGGTGCGTCGGATAATCGCGGACGCGAACGACCGCCACGAGCTACCTCACAAGATGCAAAAGCGATTCCCTCTCGGCATCACGGGGGCTATAGTCGAGACCAACTTCACGATCGGAGGAGACTGGGCGCGCTGGGGCACTTCCCCCCGCCTTCGTTTCCCGGTCCCGGGACTCACCCGTCGGCCGCTGCGAGATCGTGAGGAGCCGGAGCCCGATGGAGATCAAGCAGCAACTCCGCCAGACGCAGCAGCTCGTGATGACGCCGCAGCTCCAGCAGGCGATCAAGCTGCTGCAGATGTCGCGCATGGAGCTGGTCGACCTCGTTCGCGAGGAGATGCTCGAGAACCCGGTCCTCGAGGACCAGGTCGAGACCGGCGAGGTGAACGCCCAGGGCGTCGAGGTGCAGGCACCGCCCGAGGCCGCGACGTCGATCGATCGCGCCGTCGAAGCCGACGATCGCGCGTCCGAAGCGTCGGTGAAGGGCGAAGAGAAGAAGACCGACGAGATCGACTGGGAGCGCTACCTCGAGAACCACGCGATGCAGGCGCCGATGCCGAGCTCCGGTCGCATGAGCGACGAGGAGATGCCCGGTGTCGAGGCGACGCTCACGAAGAGCGAGGACCTCGCCGATCATCTCGCGTGGCAGATCCGCCTGACCGACTTCACCGACGACGAGATGCGCTTCGTCGCGCTCGTGGTCGGCAACCTCGACGAGAACGGCTACCTGAAGCTCGAGGACACGCCGCCCGAAGAGGTCGTGCCGAGGCTCGCCGCCGAAGCGGAGATCGATCCCGAGGACGCCGAAGAAGTCCTCAAGATGATCCAGAAGCTCGACCCGGTCGGCGCCGCGTCGCGTGACCTGCGCGAGTGCCTCCTGGTGCAGGCCGAGCACCACGGGATGGACGAGCTGGTGATCAGCGTGCTGCGCGATCACCTGACGAACCTCGAGAAGAAGAACTACGCGGCGATCGCGCGCGATCTGAAGGTGACGGTCGAGGAGATCTACGACGTCGCGCAGGTGATCGCGGAGCTCGAGCCGCGGCCGGGGCGCGACTACGTCAGCGAAGAGCCGCGCTACATCGTGCCGGACGTCTACGTCACGAAGGTCGGCGACAAGTACTACGTCCAGGCCAACGACGACGGCATGCCGCGCCTGAAGATCAGCGGCTTCTATCGCGCTGCGATGGCCGGCGATCCCAAGGCGAAGGAGTACATCCAGGGCAAGCTGCGCAGCGCGCAGTGGCTCATCCGCTCGATCGACCAGCGCCGCAAGACGATCGTCAAGGTCACCGAATGCATCGTCGAGAAGCAGCGCGACTTCTTCGACAAGGGCATCGAGTACCTCAAGCCGATGATCCTGCGCGACGTCGCGGAGACGGTCGGGATGCACGAGAGCACCATCTCGCGCGTCACGAGCAACAAGTACGTGGCGACGCCCCGCGGCGTGTTCGAGCTGAAGTACTTCTTCAACAGTGCGATCCGCCGCGACAACGCCGACGACATCGCGAGCGAGTCGGTCAAGCAGGCGATCAAGAAGATCATCTCCGAGGAAGACGAGCGGAACCCTCACAGCGATCAGAAGATCGTGGAGATCCTCGCGCAGGACGGCGTGGTCATCGCGCGCCGCACGGTCGCGAAGTACCGCGAGATGCTGGGCATCCTCAGCTCCAGCAAGCGCAAGAAGTACTTCTGATGGGGGACGTCACTCGGACGTCGCCGAGTCGGCCCCGAGTGCGGTAGCGTAGACCTCGAGCGGCGCACCTCGGCTTCAACAGAGGGCGCCACGGGAGGAGAGACGCATGGAGGTCTCGTTCACGTTCCGTCAGGTGGAGCCCTCGGAGGGCGTGAAGAACTACGCTCGCGAGAAGATCTCGAAGCTCCAGAAGTACCTACGCGCGCCGCTGACGGCGGACGTGATCCTCTCGGTCGAGAGGCATCTGCAGACGGTCGAGGTGATGGTGCACGGCGACGGTCATCGGTTCGCCGGGACCCACCAGTCGGAAGACATGTACGCGTCGATCGACCTCGTGATCGACAAGATCGATCGCCAGATCCGAGACGACAAGGATGCGAGCGCCGACCGACGCAAGCACTCGGGTGGCATCTCGCAGATGAGCGGGAAGACCGAGAAGTAGCAGGCGCGATCGTCTCGACGAAGGTCGCGCGGGGGCTCGGGCGCGCGACCTACGTCGAGACCGCAGCGCAGCAGCTCCGAGAGAGCAAGAGAACGATGCGCCTGGCCGAGCTCCTCACCGTCGACCGCATCGACACCGACCTCGACGCTCGCGACAAGGGCGACGCGATCCGCGCGATGGCGAAGCTCCTCGCGTCCGGGCTCTATCCGAGCGCGGGCGGGAGCGCTCCAAGCGTCGACGAGGTCGAGCGCGTGCTCCGCGAGCGCGAAGCCGTCGCGAGCACGGGCGTCGGTGACGGCGTCGCGATCCCGCACGGACGCCTGCCCGGTCTGACGCGCTTCGTGGGCGCGCTCGGGATCCAGCGGGGCGGCGTCGCGTTCGACGCCATCGACGGGCGTCCCGCGTCGATCCTGTTCGCGCTGATCGGCCCCGATCGCGCGGCGGGCGAGCACCTCAAGTGCCTCGCGCGGATCTCGCGCGTGCTGCGCGACGACGCGCTGCGCGCGAGGCTGCTCGGCGCCGACGCGCCGCAGCGCGCGCTCGACATCGTGCTCGAGGTCGACGGGGCCTAGGTCGCTGGTGATCGGACGGTCGCGCGACCGTCTCGATCGAGCGATCGACCGTGCGGCGCTGGAGAGACCGAGCCCTGAAGGCCCTCGCGTTCGCCGCGACGGTCCTCGCTGCGAGCGCGTACTTCGTGCGCTGGAAGCCCGACGCGTTGGGCCCGGTGCCCTCGATCGAGGCGAGCGCGCCACCGCTGCGGGAGGGCGAGCTCGCGGTGATGACGATCAACGCGTGGCGCCTCTCGCAGCCCGCGCGCGTCCCTGCGCTCGTCGCGGCGATCGATCGCGAAGGCGAGGCGCTCGCCGGCGGGCGTCCTGCGCTCGTGGGCATCCAGGAGATCCAGTCGCGCGAGGCGATCTCCGCGCTCTCGCGCGAGCTCGAGGACGACGGCTTCTTCGGCGCGTGCGAGTGCTCGATCCGGACCGATGGGTCGCTGCGCAGCGCGGTCGCGGCGGCGGTGCGCGATCCCTACGTCGTTCGCGGGCACGAGTGCATCGAGCTCGAGCGGCTCTTCCCCGATCAGCGTCGCTGCGCGCTTCTCGCGCGCGTCGACGATCCCGAGGGCCGGAGCATCGTGCTCGTGGTGGTGCACCTCGCGTGGCATCCGTCGAACGGCGCGATGGCAGCGTGGCTGCGGCAGGAGCTCGTGGAGCGCGACGCGCTCGGGCCGCACACGATCCTGCTCGGGGATCTCAACGCGTGGCCGGGGACCGAGGGCTACGATCGCATCGTCGCGCCGCCGCTGCGCGACGCGGTGCCCGGCGCGCCTGCGACCCACTACTTCGGCTGGACGATCGATCACGTGGCGATCGGCGATGCGCTCGAGACGGTGCGCTCGCTCGATCGCCGCGCGTCGTACGAGCGGATGCAGCCCGCTGCCGCGCTCGTCATGCCGCTCGCGTGCGACGAGGGCGGGCCGCCGGGCTGTCCGGTGAGCGATCACCTGCCCGAGGGTGTCGTGCTGCGTTGGCGCGACGGTGATCGCGTCTCAGCGACGCAGCGGTAGGCCGAGCGCGCGCAGTGTCTCGGCGATGTGGCGCGCCGGGATGTCGGCGTGGGGCGCGTCGCTCTCGACGATGACGACGCGTCGATCGCGCGCGTGCTCGAGGCGGGCATCGCGACCGACCGAGGCGCGCGCGCCGAGCGCACGGCGCGCGCGTCGCGCGAGATCGCGGTTGCGCTCGCGCGTGGTCCCGCGTCCGCCGTGGAACGAGAGCAGCGTGCGTGCGCCGTCTGCCGCGGCCCAAGCGAGGAACGCAGGCCCGCCGCTGTAGAGCGCGTCGAAGAGCACGAGGTGCCGCAGTCGATCGTCGATGCGCCCGGCGCGCAGGATCGCGAGGCTCGTCTCGAACGCGGCGCTGTGCGCGAGGATCGTGATGCCCGCGAGATCGTCGACGCGACGGCGCGCGCCGAGATCGGGCTCGAGCGCGGCGAGGAGCTCGTCGAGGAACGTGCGGAACGCGCCCTCGCGCCCGAAGCGCCCCGGGCTCCCTTCGCGCTGCCAGAGCGCGAGCTGCACCACGACGAAGAGCGTCTGCGTCCCCGCTTCGTCGTGACGCGCGGCGAGGCCCCAGCCGGGGTGCGGCGGATCGCCGGGACGACAACGCGCGTCGGGCGCGTCGGAGACGAGCACCTGCGTGCAGCCGCGATAACCGTGCAGGAACACCACGAGGTGCAGCGGCGCGCGCGCGTCGAACCCGGGTGGTGCATGGACGATCGCGTCGGGCGCGCCCTCGTGATCGAACGCGCCGTGCGCGACGTCGATCGCGCGCGTCCACTGCGCGCTCGCGGTCGCCGGGATCAGCGCGATCACGAAGACGATCGCGATGCGGCTCACGTCAGGCCGAGACCATGCGCTCGATGCCCTCGAGCCGCGAGAGCAGGAAGCGCTCGGACGCCGAGAAGCCCTCGGCGCGCGCGCGCATCGCGATCACGTAGCGACGCACCGGGCCGGCGCCCGTGTAGCGCAGCTTCCGCACGAGCTCGTGCACGCGCTCGATGTCGTCCGCGCCGAGGAGACGCCCCGTCGCCTCGTGCAGCTCGAACACCCAGTCGAGCCACGACGTGCGCTTCGTGCCTTCGGCGAGGCGCAGCGCGTATCGCGTCGCCTCCGCGATGCGCGGCGGAGGGGGCACCGAGCCGGTCTTCGCGCGCGCCAGGATCTCGTGCAGCGACTTGCCGAGCACGCGCTCCGCCTCGTCGAAGCGCCCGAGCGCGAGCGCCTTGTCGGCGATGCCCACGAGCAGCGCGCGCCCGGTGCTCTCCTCCGAGCCGACTCCCGCGGCCGAGGGGGGACGCGCGGCGTCGAGGCGCACTCCGTCGAGCCGCAGCGCCTCGTGCTTCGCGGTCTGCATCGCGTCGGGACGCACTGCGGGGATCTCGAGCGTCATGCCCGCGAGCGTCGGGTTGCCCTTGTGCTGCAGGTGCCCGCACTTCTGGCAGAACGCCATGTCCATCGTGATGGCGGCGCCGCACGACTCGCACGCGGACTCGAGCATCGGGCGATCGGGGATCTCGACGAGCACGAGCTCGTGCGAGCCGATCGTCACGCGATCGAGGTGCACGATCTTGCGACGCCCCGGGATGCGCTCGCCGTTGACCAGCACGCCGTTGCGGCTGCCGAGGTCGTCGACGAACACGCCGTCGGGCTGGACGTGGATCGCGGCATGCCGGCGCGAGACGAGCGCGTCGTCGAGCGCGAGGTGGCAGGCCGAGCTACGCCCGACGACGAACTCGCCGGGAGGCATCTCCAGGTCCGTGCCCTGGTACCGGATCCGGTAGCGAGGCAAGCGCTGCGGATCGTGCCAGAGCGCGCGCGCGGACGGAAGAGAAACGGGCGCTCCCGTCGTCCGGGGCGCCCGTCGTGGTCTTCGTCGGGGAGCCGAGGCTCCCCGGGGATCACATCGCGAAGACTTCCTGGAGACGCGCGATCTCGCCGAGCGACGTGGTCAGACGGCCCTGGATCTCGACCGTCTGGTCCATCATCCGCTTGAGCTCGGTGATGTCCTGCACGTACTGGCGGAACGCGCCGAGCTGCTCCGAGAGCACGCCCGCGCTCTGCGCGCCGTCGACGATGAGCACCGTGGCCGGCGTGGTGCCGATCTCGGTGTCCGCGACGAAGCGCTCGAGCTCGCGGCCCGGGCCACCACGACGCGCGCGCGCCATCAGCTTGGTCTGGCCCTCGATGGGCTCGAGGAGCACGAGGCTGCCGACGATGCCGCCCGCTTCCTCGTTCGAGACGGGCACGACGCCGTAGAGCGCGGTCGCCGACTCCGCCGCCGCAGCCGCGGTGCGATCGAGCTCGGCGCGACGCGTCTCGTTCAGCGTCGTCGCCGCGAGGCGCCCGATGCGCTCCCAGATCAGCTGGACGTTGTTGTAGTACGCGAAGAGATCGTCGACGGTCCCGGGCTGGAACGCGCCGTAGTTCTTCCGCGCGAACGCGCCCGCGCTGATCGGCACTTCCATGCCGCGCAGCTCGGTGATCGTGTCGTAGTCGACGCCCGCGGCCTGACCGCCGTGGCCGGCCGCGCGCTCCACGAGACGGTCGATCTTCGTCTGCGCGTCGAGCACGCGCGCCGAGGCCTCGGTGACCGTCTGGTAGATCTCGTGGCCGTCGCGGACGGTCACGTTGTAGAGCACGTTGCGGCCGTTCATCGAGCCGAAGCCGCCGCCGAGGAGGGCGCCGACGACGAGGCCGATGCCGAGCAGCAGGAAGTTGCGGCCGCGCTGCTTGCGACCCACCTCCGAGTCGTCGACCGGCTTGTCGTCGATGACGAGGCGGACTTCCTGCGGGCCCGCCGCGACGGCGGGACCGGCAGCGAACGGATCCACCGGCGCCTTCGGGCGCACCGACTCCGGCGCCTTCGGCTGTGCGAAGGGCGGAGGCGCGACGTCCGGGCCGCCGAAGGGCAGCTTCGGTCCTGCGATCGCAGCCGGCGGCGCGACCACCGGCGGCGCGACGACCGGCGCGATCGCGGGCGGCGGAACCGCGGCAGCAGCAGCGGCCGCGGCAGGAGCGGCGGCGGGGGCGGCGCCTGCGACGTTCGGCGTCGCGATGGGAGCGGCTCCAGGGGTGTTCGGGGAGATCGTGCGACCGAGCCGGGCTCGCAGATCCTTCTTCGGCTTCTTGTCGTCGGACATGTGCGGGCCTCGCCCTCCTGATCGAACCCTGAGTGGCTCCTCGTTTGGGAAGGAAACTTCCCTCCGCGTCCTTGGGCCTTTCCCCCCGGACGAATCCCGTGTTTCTTCGAGGAAACACGAGCACGCGGGGGTCGCAGGAGGCCGGAAGGTATCCAGCGCGAGCGACGGGTGTCAAGCGAAGCAGACCTATCGGAAGAGCTGGGAACCCCGAGAGGTTCGCGAGGTCTGGCGGCTCTGGCGGCGGTGGCGCCGGCCAAGTCGCGATGGCACCCTGACGGTCCCGCGCGCGGGCCCCAGGTACGCAGTCCACTCGGATCCGAGTGGGGTTCTCGGAGACGGCGGCGAGCAGAGCGCGAAGGGCCCGACCGGAGGCATGACGAGCGAGCGCGGAATCGAGCGGTGGAGGCGTGCCTTCGGAGGGCTGTCGCGCGGTGTGCGGCGCGTCACCGACCTGGTACCGATCACGCCGCTCGGGCTGATCGTCGCGGTCGTCGGATGGGCGGCGCTCACGCGCATCGGGCTGGCGGAGCGCGATCTCGTGCTCGTCGTCGCGGCCGGGGGCGCGCTCGGGCTCGTCGGGGTGGCGCTGGTGCTGGTGATCCTCGGGGCGATCCGGATCAAGCACGCGTCGTTCGATCCGCGTGGGACGCGCGAGCGCACGCTCGAGACGGAGCGCTCCCTGCCGACGGGCTTCTCGCTGCCGGGGCTCTTCCTGGTGCCGATGCTGCAGGTCCGCTGGGAGTGGCTCGCGCCCGAGGCGCGGCTCGAGACGCGGCGTCGCGGGCTGCGCGTCGAGGAGGACGCATCGCTGCGGGCGCGCGGGATCGTGCCGGGGATCGAGCGGCGCATCATCGTGCAGGACGCGTTCGGGCTGGCGCGCATCGCGGTGCGGCAGCGATCTCCGGAGCGTCTGACCGTGCTGCCGCATGCGGGCGCGATGCGCGATCTGCCGCTGCTCGTGTCGATGGCGGGCGGGGACGACGTACCGCACCCGATGGGGCTCGACGACGGGGACCGCGTGGAGCTGCGTCGCTACGCGCCCGGGGATCCGGCGCGACACATCCACTGGAAGGTGTTCGGGCGCACCCGGAAGCTGATGGTGAAGATGCCGGAGCGCGCGCTCTCGCGTGCGCGTCGAACGGTCTCGTACCTGGTCGGTGGGCCCGACGACGAGGCGAGCGCGGCCGCGGCACGCGTCGCGATCGAGGGTGGTGCCTTCGGCGCGGAGTGGATCTTCGGCGCGGACGGCTCGGACGGCGAGGCGAGCGCGATCGGTGATGCAGTGCAGCGCGTCGTGACGTCGGCGGGCATCGGAGAGCGCGGCGGCAGCGGGCTGCGCGCGTTCGTGGATCGTGCCGAGCGCACGGGGCCCGCGTCGTTGGTGCTCTTCGCGCCGCCGCGTCCCGGGCCGTGGCTCGCGCGGGTGCTCGCGGTGCTGCGCGGTCGCGCGGGGCGGGCGAGGGTGGTGATCGGCGTCGACGGGATCGACTCGTCGTCGAAGGCGACGTGGTGGCAGCGCGTGATCGCGCGTGAAGCACCTCGAGTGGGAACGCCGATCGACGAGCTCGATGCGGTGCTCGGCGCGCTCGCGGCGACGCGCTGCGAGGTGGTCGTGATCGATCGGCGCAGCGGGCGTCGGCTCGGCACCGCGCATCGTGGTGCGGCGCGCGCGCTCGCCGCGGACGGCAAGCAGGTGGCGGCGTGAGCGAGATGCGCGACGTGCGCGAGCCCGCGCTCTCGACGATGCTGCGCATGATCGTCTACGCGCTCACCGCGGGCGTGTTCGCGTGGCCGCTCTCGGTCGCCGAGGGCGTGATCGCGGCGGCGATCGGCGGGGGCCTGGGTTCGTTGGTCGGGCGCCGTCTCGCGAGCACGCGCGTGCGCACGCCGGTGGTGATGCTCGGCGCGCTCGTCGCGCTGGGGGTGTCGCTCGCGTTCGCCGATCTCGTGGTCGGCAGCGGGTCGGTCGCGTCGATGCTGGGGCCCTCGCTCGCGCTGCGCGCCGGCGAGGCCGCGGCGTTCGGGCTCGGCGCGCTCGTGCTCGGCACCGCGGTGCGACTGCTCTCGGCGCGTCGTCGTTCGCTCGCGGTGATCGAGATCGCGCTGATCGCGACGTCGTTCGCGGCGCTCGTGGTCGCGCATCGCAACTACGCGATCCATCGGCCCTTCGAGATCGCCGACTGGTTCCTGGTGCGTGGCGGCAACCCCGAGTACGGCATGCTCGGCATCGGCGCGCTCGCCGGGCTCGTGATCGGGCTGCTCCTGCTCAGCGAGCGCAGCTTCCTGCGCTCCGCGGTGCACCTCGGGGTCGCGGCGTGTCTGCTCGCGCTCATCCTCGGCACCACGGCGATCGCCGGGCTGCCTCCGCCGCAGTCGGGCGGCGACGGGCTCAACCTGCGCAACGACACCGGGCGCGCGGAGCGCGAGGCGCAGGGCCAAGGACAGAGCCAGGGCGGCGCGGGCGGGCCGGACTTCCAGGACGAGTACGATCAATCGGGCTCGCAGACGCCGCTCGCGATCGCGCTCCTGCACGACGACTACTCGCCGCCGAGCGGCGTCTACTACTTCCGGCAGGAGTCGTTCAGCCAGTACAACGGGCGACGGCTGATCGCGGCGGGCATCTCGGGCGTCGACGACGATGTCGCGTCTGGTTTCCCGACGCGCACGATCGACATCCCGGGCGCGCCCGACACCGGCGCGTGGCGCACGACGGTCGAGACCACGGTCGGTCTGCTCGCCGAGCATCCGCGGCCGTTCGGGCTCGAGTCGCCGATCCAGCTGGTGCCCGTCGAGAACCCGGATCGCGGGCGATTCCGGCGCACCTATCGCGTGCGCTCGGCGGTGCTCACGTCGGACGAGTGGGGCCTGCTCGGGCGCACCGCGGGGAGCCCCACGTGGAGCGAGGACATCCGCGCGCACTACACGCGCGGGCCGAGCGATCCGCGCTACGGCGAGCTCGCGCAGCGCATCCTCGGCGAGGTGCCCGAGGACCTGCGCGTCGATCCGATCGTGCAGGCGTTCGCGATCACGCAGTGGCTCGGGCGCGAGGGCACGTACTCGCTGCGCAGCCGGCATGCGAGCGCGGACGATCCGACCGCGCACTTCTTGTTCGGCGATCTCACCGGGTACTGCGTGCACTTCGCGCACGCCGCCGTGTACCTGATGCGTGCCGCGGGATTGCCGGCGCGGGTGTCGACCGGATACATGGTGCCCGAGTCGTCGCGGCGGGGTGGCTCGGCGATCCTGATCGCCGGCGGCAACTCGCACGCGTGGCCCGAGGTCTATCTCGACGGCGTGGGATGGGTCGTGGTCGACGTGGTGCCGGAGCGCTCGCTCGATCCGCCGCCGGGCCCTGCCGACGAGGCGCTGCAGCAGCTGCTCGCGGAGATGCTGCGCGGGCTGCGACCTCTGCCGGAAGACGGCAGCGAGGCGCCGCGCGCGTTCGATCAGATCCTCGACGACGTGCGCGGTCCGCTGGCGATCGGGCTCGCTGCGCTGATCGGGACGCTCGTGCTGCTCGGCTACGCGATCAAGGTGTGGCGGCGCCTCTCGGGCAGCGTCTCGCCGTCGGCGCACACCATCTATCGCGCGGCGATCGATCAGCTCGCGTCGAGCGGCGTGGTGCGCGAGTGGGGCGAGTCGCGCGAGGCGTTCGCGTGGCGCGTGCGGCGCGAGCTGCCGAGCCTCGCGAAGCTCACGACGTCGCACGCCGCGGTGGCGTGGGGCAGCAAGAAGGCGCGCGACGATGCGCGCGGGCTGCTCGCGACGAAGAAGGAGCTCGGGCGCGAGCTCGCGAAGACGATCCCGTGGTGGAGGCGCGCGCTCGGCGCGCTGAACCCGTACTCGTGGCTGCTGTCTCGATGATCGGCGCCGCACGGAGAGAGAACGACATGGACGCGACGACCAGCAGCGAGAACGTTCCGTCGACGAACGGAAGTGGGGGCCTCGAGAGCGCGCACGAGGTGGCGAACCGCCTGAAGGCGCGGCTCGGCGCGGTGGTGCGCGGGCGCGACGACGTGATCGAGCTCGTGCTCACCGCGCTGCTCGCCGACGGCCACGTGCTCCTCGAGGACTATCCGGGCTCGGGCAAGACCACGCTCGCGCGCGCGCTCGGTGGATCGATCCGCGAGGATCAGGGCGTCGTCGGGATCGCGCCGTTCCGCCGCATCCAGTTCACGCCCGATCTGCTCCCGAGCGACATCACGGGCACCAACGTGTTCGAGCTCGAGCGCTCGAATTTCGTGTTCCGGCGCGGTCCGATCTTCGCGCACGTCGTGCTCGCGGACGAGATCAACCGCACGTCGCCGAAGGTGCAGGCCGCGATGCTCGAGGCGATGGCCGAGAAGCAGGTGACGGTCGACAACGACACCCACGCGCTCGACGATCTCTTCTTCGTCATCGCGACGCAGAACCCGCTCGATCTCGCGGGCACGTACCCGCTGCCGACGCCGCAGCTCGATCGCTTCCTCTTCAAGATCAAGATGGAGCACATCTCGCGCGACGCGGAGCTCGAGGTGCTCGCGGCGTATCCCGCGCCGCACCTCTCGCTCGCCGACGAGGTGCCCGGTGTGACGCGCCACGATCTGCTCGCGGCGCGTCGCGCGCTGCGCGCGAACGTCGCGCTCGATGCGGCGTTCCGCGAGGCGCTGGTCGATCTCGCGCGCTCGCTGCGCGACGACAAGCGCGTGCTCCAGGGCGCGTCGACGCGCTCGCTCGTGCTGATGATGCCCGCGCTCCAGGCGCGCGCGCTGGTGTCGGGCCGCGATCACGTCACGCCGCACGATCTCGAGGTGCTCGCGCCCTACGTGTTCACGCACCGCCTCGAGTGCGCGCCGGGTGTCGACGATGCCGCCGCGGTCGTGCGCGAGCACGCGAAGGCGCAGGTCGAGAAGCTCGCGCGCCGCAGCCTCAAGCGTTGATCACGATGCGCGCACGTCGCCTGCTCCTGCTCGTCTCGCTGTCCGCGCTCGCGGCGACCGGCGTCGTGCACGCGCAGGACGACGAGGGCGGCGACGAGGATCTCGGCGAGCTGCTCGGACCCGAGGCGCTCGGCGCGATCGAGCGCTTCGTCCCGCCCGGGATGGAGGCGTCGCCCGAGGAGCTCGCGGCGTGGCAGGAGGCCGATCAGGGCCACCACATCAAGGCGCGCGAGCTCGCGGAGCGCATCATCGCGCGCAATCCGAGCTCGTACGTCGGGCACTTCGTGCTCGGCTACGTGCACCACCAGGGCGAGGCGAACTTCCCGCGCGCGCTCTTCCACCTCGATCGCGCGTACCGGCTCTACAGCGCGCGCTGGGGCGAGCCGCCGAATCCGTCGGCGCCGTGGCGCTGGCACTCGATGATGCTGCGCTTCCTCGTCTACGCGCACGCCGACCTCGAGCACTACGAGGAGCAGATCGCGTGGATGCGCCGGTTCAACGAGGTCTACGACCCCGACATGATCGGCGAGATGGCGTGGCCGCTGATGAAGCTGCGCCGCTTCGACGAGGCGCGGCAGGTCGCGCGCGCCGCGCAGGCGAGCGACTCGCCGTGGCAGGTCGAGGTCGCGCTCAACGCGCTCTGCGCGGTCGAGTTCGAGGCGGGCGACGATCGCGCGAGCTACGAGGCGTGCCGCGCCGCGATGGAGCTGCGCGGCGGCGATCCGCGCTCGCAGAGCGCGGTGGACTTCACGAACTTCGCGGAGGCCGCGCGCGCAGTCTTCCGGCTCGACGAGGCGGAGCGCGTCGATCAGCTCGCGACGCAGGCGCAGGTGAGCTGGTACGGCAACCCGCACGTCGAGCTCGGCGAGCTCTACGTGCGCGAGGGACGCTTCGTCGAGGCGCTCGATCAGCTCAAGCAGGTGCCGCGTTATCGCGCGCGCCGTCCGCCGCACGTGCAGGACAGCGATCGCAACGAGGCGCGGCGCGCGCTCGCGGAGTTCTTCCTCGTGATCGGCCGCAGCCAGGACGCGGCGCGCATCGCGCATCGCGCGGTGGTCGCGCCCGATCGACGCGGGCACAACAGCCGCGATCCCGCGCAGGACGAGGCGATCGCCGCGCTGCTCGATCGGCGCGCGCGCGTGATGGAGGCGCAGCGGATCGTCGTCGAGTCGCTCGGCGCGCCGCTCCACGAGCGCATCTGGGCGACGCTCTCGTCGTGGAGTCTGCGACTCGATGCGTGGAAGTCGGGACGTCAGGCAGCGCGCGCGCTGGCCGACGACACGCGGCTCGTCGGCACGTTCATGATCGGCACGTCGCGCAGCGCGGTGCTGCCGCCGTGGCTCGCGGGCGAGCTCGTGCAGGTGCTGGGGCCCGGCGTCGCGAACGAGGCGGTGCGTCGTGCGCGCGCCGAGGATCGACGCGAGGGCGCGGGCGCGTACTACGACGCGTTCGAGGCCGAGGCGGCGCTCGAGAGCGGCGACTCGGAGCGGGCGCGCGAGCTCGCGCTGCGGGCGCTCTCCGCGCTGCAGCCCGCGGAGACGCTGCTGCGCGCGCGCATGCACGCGATCGCGGCGGAGTCGGCGCGGCGCAGTGGCCAGATCCAGCGCGCGCTCGAGAGCTACGACGAGGCGTTCCAGACCGATCCCGGGATCTTCCCGCGGCTCGAGCTCGCGGTGCCGGTGCGCATCACGATGCGCGGCGGTGCGGCCGCGGAGCGCGCGGGCGACCTGATCGCATCGAGCCCGCGCTTCGTCAGCTCGGACTCGGCGCTGCGCGTCGAGATCGAGTCGAGCGGGACGAACGGGCGCGCGTGTCTGATCGGCGCGAGCGGGTCCGTCCTCGCGTGCGCGGAGGAAGCGCGGCGCGCAGCCGAGAGCGACGACGACTACGGCGCGCGGATCGCGACGGCGTTCCACACGGCCGCCTTCGCGCCCCGGATCGATCTCAGTCAGGCCGATGCGAACGGGCTCGATGGGTCGAACGTCTCGGCGCGCGATCCGCTCCGGACGCTCTTCGGGAGCGACGGCGACGGGACCGAGGTCGAGGTCGACGAGGAGTGATCAACTCCGGTCCCTGCCGTCCGTCCGCACGCTCCCGTACGGGCCCTGCGCGGGAGAGCACTCCCGCCGGCGATCACCACGCGAAGTGGCGCTCGCTCGCGATCACGATGTCGAGCGTGACGTCACCGCGCGGAGCGGGTCGCATCGCGAGCGACGGGAGCACCTCCGCGACACACGCGCGGTAGCCGCTCTCGAGCGTGGTCTCGACGACGCTCGTCCGGGTCGGGAGCTCGCTGCGGTCGTAGCGCACGCGCGCGCGCACGATTCCCTGCGATCGCGGCCCCCCGTGATCGCGCACGCATCGCTCGACGCGCGGGAGGAACCCTGTCATCGCGCGGTGTACGTCGATGATCGCGCGGTCGCGATCCTCGGTCGGCGCGTGCGCCTCGACGACGCGCACCTCGCGCACCACGAGCACGTCGCGCGGTCGCGGGGGCGCGACGTCGGCGTGCGCGAGCGACGCGAGGGCGAGCAGCGCAGCGAGCCCCGCGAGGATCGCCGGCAGGACGGACGTACGTGCGTGCATGGCGGATCGGACGTGCGACGCGCCCGAAGGTTCCGCGATCACCCGAACCACCGTCGGACCTTGCCCGCGATCGAGCGGATCGCGGACGGATGCTCTGCGCTCGCGAGCTCGCCGGTGCGCGCGGAGATCGCGGCGTGGAAGAGGCCCTCCACACCCTCGGTCGCCTCGCCTGCGTAGCGATAGCGCACGACGTAGAGCGGGTAGTACACGAGCGCGGCTGCGCGGATGCGCACGTCGACCTTCGCGTAGAGCGCGGCGTGCGGCTCGCCGCGACGACGAAGATTCGCGCGCGCCGTCTCCTCCGCCTCCTCGCGAGGCACGTCGGGCAGCACGCGCTCGCCCTCGTCGATCGGGCTCTCGCTCAGCGCGACCATGTCGGAGCGCGCGATGCGCACTTTCGCGCTGGGATCGATCGCGAGATGCGCGCGCGCGAGCACGAGGATCTCTCCGTCGTGATGGCGAAACCCACCGGTCGGAAGCACCGCGGGTCGTCCTCGTCCGGCGGGCACGGTGGTGAGCCCCACGTGGAATCCGTCCGCCGAGCCCTCGAAGCGCCAGAGCGGCACGAACACGCGCTCGACCGGACCGATCTCGGCGCGATCGACGTCCGCGGGACGCGCCCAACCGTGCGTCACGGCGTCGCGCGCGCGTCCGTGCCCCGCCATCGTGCCGAACGTAGCGGGCACCACGAACGTGTCGCTCTCCGCGACCTCGCTCGGGCGCGACGGAGGTGTGACCAGCGGCGGAAACGGCATGCCTCCATCGTACGTCGTCGCGCGTGGCTGACGTCCCCTCGCGCGCGGTGCACCATCGCTCGGCGCCATGCGGATCGACCCGAAGCGCACGTTCGCGCTGCACTCGTCGCTCGGCATGGTCGTCGGCGTCGCGATCGCGTTCGTGTGCGCGACCGGCGCGCTCGCCGCGCTCGCGCCCTCGATCGATCGCATGGTCGTTCCCGCGTCGCGCATCGACGACGCGCGTCCCGACGATCCGCGCGCTCGATGGAGCGAGCTGCTCGCCGCCGCGCAGGCCCACGCGAGCGGCGCGCAGGTGATCGTGCTCTCCGCGCCGCACGTGCCCGGCGTCGCGGCCGAGGCGATCCTCCGCCACGGCCCGGGACGCTTCGAGCGCCTCTATCTCGATCCCCGCGATGCGCGCGTGCGCGGGCGCGGCGCGTGGTGGAACGTGCAGCGCTTCGCGCGCGATCTGCATCGCTCGCTCTTCCTCGGCGAGAACGCCGGCATCTTCGTCGTCGGTGCGCTCGCGACGCCGCTGCTGGTGTCGACGCTGAGCGGTCTCGTGCTCGCGCTACGCACCAAGCAGCGCTGGCGCGTTCGATGGCGCGCCGGCCGCGAGCGCGCGCTGCGCGACGGACATCGCGCGCTCGGTCTCGCGCTCGCGGTGATGGCCCTGCTCTGGGGCACGACGGGCGCGTGGTACTGGGCCGAGCTGATGCTCGGTTGGGCGCACGTCTCCGCGATCCCCGCGCTGCCGCGCGTCGAGGCGCGCAGCGACGCGGAGCATCGTGAGCTCGACGCGCTCGTCGCGATCGGTGAGGCCGCGTACCCCGAGCTCGTCGTCGACTCGATCGCGCTCCCGACCGCGCGCCGTCCGGTGCTCTCGCTGCTCGGCCACGACGGCAGCGTGCTCTCGCGCGACCAAGCCTCGCAGGTGTTCGTCGAGCCCTACGAGGGGCGCGTGCTCGGCGTGTGGAGACCGGATGCGATGGGCCCCGCAGAGCGCTGGGCCCACGCCGCGGATCCGCTGCACTTCGGTGAGCTCGGAGGTACGCCGACGCGCATCACGTGGGGCGTGCTCGGCCTCGGCCTCGCGATGGTCGCGGCGGTCGGTCCGTGGATCCGCTGGCGCCGCCGCCGCGCGTGATCAGATCGCGCTCGCCGCGTGCACGGTCGCACGCGCGACGCGCGACGCGCCGCCCACCACGAACGCGTCCTCGACGAGCCCGCGCACCCGATGCGGGCTGTCGGACGGATCACGGCCCACGCGGAATCGATGCGTGATCACCGCGCCCGCGTACGCCGCCGCGCCGCCGATCAGCGCGCCGGCGAGCATCGATCGACGGTCCGCGGCGAACGCCGTCGCGCCCGAGAGCGCGCCCGTGACGCAGCGCCCCGCGATGCTCGGGAGCGCGAGGCGGCTGGGCACGCCGGGCATCTTGTCGGCGATCAGCTCGGCCCACATCGAGAGCCGCAGGAGTCGCCTCAGCGTCGGGCGCTGCAGCGCGCGCCACGCTGCGCGATCCGACACGATCTCGGCCTTTCGCGCGTGCTTCGAGAGCTGCGCGAGCGGGGTCGCGGCGCGTCCGCCGCACAGCGCGCCGAGCAGAGCAGCGCGCATCACCGTGCGCGCGAAGGACCGGGTCGTCTCGGTGTCCATGCACGAGCCCCGAGCAACCCACAGGCCGCAGGCCGGGGAAGGACGCGCGCTCGTCGAAGTACATCGGAGCTGCTGGAGGTCCTCGATGCGTGAGCTGATCCCGATCTTGTTCCTCGGGGCGTTCGTCGCCGTTCCGATCGCGCTCGTCGTCGCGTTCGTTCAGCTCCGCGCGAAGGCGCGCCGCGCCGCGCAGGAGGGTCCGTGGAGCGCGCTGGCGCAGCAGCTCGGAGGACGCTTCGAGGGTGGCCGCATCTTCGTCGATCGCGGCGCGTATCAGCTCACGCTCGACACCAAGCTCGTCTCGGTGATGCAGGCCGCATCGAGCCCCTGGTACCCCGACGGCGGCACGTTCACCGAGGCGCGCGTCGCGTTCGATCCGCGCGGCGCGACCTCGATCCTCCCCTCGCCCGACAATGTCCCGCTGCGCCTCTCGCTCGACGAGCTCCCGCGCATCCCCGCGCTCGCCGCGCTGTCCGAGCTCGCGCAGCTGCCGCGCGACGCGCGCCTCTTCTTCGGCCCGAAGGAGGCGCGTGTCGTGTTGCACGGCGCGATCGTCGACGCGAACGTGATCGGAGCCGCGATGCGCTCGCTCGACGCGCTCGCGCAGGGCGTCTCGACCAGCGGCCCGCTCGCGCGCGTTGCTTGAGCCCTTGCCGGAGTGCTCGTCCCGCCGGTCCCGGACGGGAGCGCGCGAAGCGCGCGGACGGTAGGGACCGGCGGGCGAGCCGATTTCTCATCACTCGTGCTGCTGGTCCTGGGGCACGAGGATGCGTGCCTGGTAGGGCCCGACGCCCACGTCGATCGCGCCGTCCGCGCCGACCGTGAACGTCGTCTCGGGCTCGAGCAGATCGACGAGCACCGTGCCCACCTGCGCGTCGAGCGCGGTGCGCCGCGTCGCGTCGCTCATCGAGCTCGCGTGCCCGCCCTGCGCGTTGATCACGACGAGCGCGTAGTCGCCGTCGCCCGTCTCGCGCTCGAACGCGACCACACCCGCGTCGCTCGCGTCGCCGGTGGCGTTCGTCGTGTAGACGAGCTCGAAGTCACCGTGCGTCAGCGCGCGATATCCACGACGGATGCGCGTGAGTCGCGCGATCCACTGGAACGTCTCTCCGTCGGTCCGATATCCGCTCCACCAGAGCGGCTCTCGATTCTGCGGGTCGTTGCCGCCCGCGTATTCCTGCTCGGTCCCGTAGTAGATGCAGGGAATGCCGTCCTCGGTGAGCAGGTAGGCGAGCGCAGCGCGCAGCGCGGCCGGGCCCTGCTCGTCGGGCCGGTCGTAGAGGAAGCGCGGCACGTCGTGGTTGTCCATGAAGTTCACGAGCACGTCGCGCGGCGCGACGCCGACGCCGCCGGGCTGCGGCTCGGTGCCGTAGTTCACGCCGCGCTGCTCGTAGAGCGCGCGGATGCGATCGGTCGGCCCACCGCGCTGGAACACGTCGCCGAACACCTGGAACTTCTGCGAGAAGTAGAAGACGGAATCGAGACGCCCGGGGCGCGTGTAGCTCCCGATGAGCGCGTCGTCTCCGTCGAACGCCTCGCCGAACATGAAGAAGCTCTCCTTGCCCGCGGCGGCGAGACGCTCGCGCACGCGCGGTGCGAAGTCGTCCCAGAACTCGTATTCGACGTGCTTCAGCGTGTCGATGCGGAATCCGTCGATGTCCGTCATCAGCACCCAGCGAACGTAGGAGTCCACCATCACGTCGCGCACTTCCTGACGCGTGGTGTCGAGATCCTTCAGGCCACCGGGGAAATCGCCGAAGAGCGTCATCTCGCGCACCCGCGACTGGCACGCTCCGTCGCCCGCCGGGCAGTCCCAGTGCGTCACTCGCCCGCGGCGGTTGTACATCGACGGATCCGCGAGCACCGGCGGGTTCGGGCGCACCCGGAAGATCTCCGGCATGTCGAAGAATCGAATCGTCGCCGGGCCGCTCTCGCCGAGCGACGTCCACCCCTGGATGCCGCGAGGATCGTAGTCGGGATCGTACTCGCTGATGCGCGTCACCGGGCTCCCCGCGCCCGAGCCGGCGACGCTCTCGTCCGGCTGACCGTTGCCATTGATGTCGTAGTAGAAGACCTGGCCCATGTGGTTCGTGACGATGTCGAGGATCACGAGCATCCCGCGCTCGTGCGCCGCGTTCACGAACCCGCGCAGGCTGGCCAGATCACCGAAGTGCGGATTGAGGCGCTCGAGGTCGACCGCCCAATAGCCGTGATAGGCGTCGAACCCTGCGTCGTAGTCGACATTGAGCACGATCGGGCTGATCCACAGCGCCGTGACGCCGAGCTCCTCGAGGTAGTCGAGGCGATCGACGATTCCCTCCCAGTCGCCGCCCTGGTATCGCGCCAGCGCGCCGGGCTCGAGGCGGTAGTCCGTCGACGCGTCGCCGTTGGCGAATCGATCGGTCAGCAGTTGATAGATGATCTGATCGCGCCACTCGGTCGTGTTCGTGCGAACGACGACGTCGCGCACTCCGTCGAGCTCGCCTTGCACGCACGAGCTCGCGCAGAGCGAGGCAGTGAGCGCGGTGGCAGTCAGGAAGATCTTGTGTGCTGCGTTCATGATCGTTCCCCCTGATCTCAAGGCGCGTAGCTGGAGCTCGAGAACCACCACTCGACGGACACTCCGAGGAAGTGCTCGAGGTCCTGTCGGGAGCGGGGATCGGCGTCGTTGTAGAGGCGCTGGGCGCCCTCGTCGCGCGCGGTGAGCACGTAGTGCAGCCGGATGTGCGGGCGCGTGTAGCTGCCGCGGCCCCACGGCGAGACGAACGGGATGAACCCGAACTTGAACACCGCGCCGCCCTCGGGATCGCCGCTGATCTCGTTGAGCGCGGTGGTCTGCATCCCCTGGAAGCTCAGGTCCGCCTGCAGGCCCGCGAATCGTCCGAGCCACACGATCGGGCGCACCGAGATCGCGCCCTCGGAGATCGCGCTGCGATCGAACACCGAGGGATCCGCGTCGCGGAAGAGCCGCCACCACGCGCCGAGCATCACGCCGATGCCGATGTCGTTCGACTCGTTCCACTCCCAGTTCGCCGAGAGCGCGAGTCGGATCTCCTCGGCACGTCCGGTCGAGATCACGGTGCCGGTGCGGAACGGAACGCCGAGCGGGTCGTACGCGCCGAGCCCGCGACCGTAGCGGAAGAACAGGTTCGCGAACGTGCGCTGACTGCCGATGTACCCGCCGACCTGTGCTCCGAGCACATATCCCGAGTCCTCGGGCAGGCCCTCGATCGTTCCGTCGGGACGACGGCGCTCACCGGCCGCGAGGAAGTGCTGCTCGCCGTAGAGCACCGTCTTGAGCCCCATGTCGGCGAAGCGCCCGAAGGGCCACCACGTCGCGCGTCCCGAGACCACGATGCGCGGGCGATCGAGCACGAACACTTCGTCGGGCAGGAAGCCCGCGCGCGCTGGGAAGAGATCGACCTGGCGCTGGAAGGGATTGTTCGGCTGCGACATGCCGACCTGCAGCGCGAATTCGAGGTCGTCCTCGAAGGCGTAACGAAGACCGCCGCCGACCATGTTGAGGTTGTCGAGCGGCCAGAAGTTCATGAGGTAGACGTCGTCGCCGCGGACCATCCGCGAGCCGCCCCAGATCGCCAGGCCGTTCACCAGGATGTTGTTCGCCTCGGCGAAGAGGTTGCGGATCGCGATGCGCTCGTCGAACTCGCCGTCGTACTGGAAGAGCGGCCCGGCGTACGCGACGGTGGCGACGATGCGCGTGTCGATGCCGAACATGCGGTCCTCGCGGCGCAGCTCGATCTCGGCGTAGGTGTCGTCCTCGTCGACGCGCGGCGCGAACGCGACGATGCGCGACTGGCGACCGGTGCGGCCCTGGAGGTCCGACGCCGCGACCACGCGGCCGTACGAGCCGAACTGGAAGCCGCTCCAGAAGTCGTCGCCGTCCTCCTCGTCCTCGTCGTCGTCGTCCCCATCGCCCGCGTCGGACTCGGTCGAGCGCGCCTCCGCGAGCGCGCCCTCGGGCGGCGTCTCGGCGTCCTCGGCGGCGTCGATCACGGCCTCCGCGGCCGCGGCCTCCTCGCTCGGCTGGGTCTCCATGCCGCTCGGCTCGGCGGGCTCGACCGGCTCTCCTGGCGGCGGCGCGTCCTGCGCTCGGGCCGGAAATGCTGGCAAAACGAGCGTCAGAAGCGTGACGCAGACCAGGGAGACTACGTTGCGCACGGCGCGGACGATAGCCGATCGGAGAGCCGGTGGAAACGGGATCGAAACCGCGCTAAGTCGAAATCGCGCGCCGTCCGGGTGCGCGACGATGACCACCACCGCCTGAACCGAGCGCTCGAGCTTTCTCCCGTCCCGGCGATCCGCGTGATCGACGCGCGCCGGGCCCTCGGAACGGTGGTGTTCATGTCTGGTTCGATGTCGTCGCGCCTCGTGGAGGCGCGCGGGCTCTCGTTCGCGTTCGGCGACGGAGCGCCGCTCTTCGAGTCGTTGGATCTCTCGCTCGCGCCCGGGTGGCACGGGCTCGTCGGCGAGAACGGCGCCGGCAAGACGACGCTCCTGCGTCTGATCGCGGGCGAGCTCGCGCCCGATGCGGGTCGCGTGATCGTCGTGGATCACGCGCTGGTCGTGCTCTGTCCGCAGCGCGTCGACGAGATCGACGTGCACGTGCGCGAGCTCGCATCGCGCGACGATGGCGACGCGCAGCGCCTGCGCGCGACGCTCTCGCTCGACGTCGCATCGCTCGCGCGCTGGGCCACGCTCTCGCCGGGCGAGCGCAAGCGATGGCAGGTCGCGGGCGCGCTCGCGCGCGAGCCCGACGTGCTCCTGCTCGACGAGCCGAGCAATCACCTCGACGCCGATGCGCAACGCGCGCTGACGCGTGCGCTCTCGCGCTTCCGCGGTGTGGGCGTGATCGTCTCGCACGATCGCGCGCTGCTCGACGCGATCACGACCCGCACGATCCGCCTCGAAGGGCGCGGTGCGCGGGTCTGGGAGGGCGCGTACTCCGACGCGCGCGAGGCGTGGATCGCGGAGGAGGACGCGCGCCGCACCGAGCGCGAGACGCTGCGCGATCGCGCGAAGAAGGAGGCGAAGAAGCTCGAGAGCGCGCGGCAGGAGAGGGCGCGCGCGGAGTCGATGCGATCGACCTCGAAGCGAATGCGCAATCCCGGCGACTCCGACTCGCGCGGGATCCTCGCGCAGACGCGCGCCGACTGGGCGGAGGCGCGGCTCGCGCGCAGCGCCGCGGTGCGTCGCGGCGCGGTCGAGCGCGCGGAGGAGCGCATCGAGGCGCTCGGGCCGGTCACGAAGACGAAGGGGCGCTCGGTGCTCTTCGCCTACGAGAGCTCGGCGAAGAACGTCGTGCTCACGATCGACGCCGAGGAGGTGCGCGCCGGCGAGCGCGTGCTCTTGCGCGAGGTCCGGCTCTCGCTCGGTCGTCACGATCGCGTGCGGCTCGAGGGACCGAACGGCGCGGGCAAGACGACGCTGCTCCACGCCCTGATGCGCGACGCGGGCACGCGCGTGCTCTTCGTGCCGCAGGAGATCGCGCGCGAGGAGACGGCGCGCACCATCGCGTCGCTGCGCGCGCTGCCCGGCGATGCGCGCGGTCGTGCGATGTCGCTGCTCGCGGCGCTGGGCGCGGATCCCGCGCGCGTGCTCGCCTCGCCCGAGCCTTCGCCGGGCGAGGCGCGCAAGCTCGCGATCGCGCTGGGCCTCGCGACGGAGGTCCACGCGGTGGTGCTCGACGAGCCCACGAATCATCTCGATCTGCCGTCGATCGAGCGGCTCGAGGACGCGCTCGAGCGTTATCCGGGCGCGCTGCTCGTGGTCACGCACGACGCGCGCTTCGCCGCGAAGGTCGCGAACGAAGCCTGGCGCATCGAGGGCGAGCACGTGATGCGCGCGCCGATGTGATCAGTAATCGCCTGCGTGCACGTACGGGTGGCTCCAGAGGGTCACCTGGAGCAGGCACGACTTCACCCACGCTTGGTGCATGCGCTCGACCTGGTCGGGCGCATCGCCCTTCTTCGCGAGGAACGGACGCAGCGTGTGCGTGACCGGGAACACGAGGAGGAAGAGATCGCGGAACGGCACGATCGGCGCCGCGCTCACTCCGTCGGTCCTGTTCTTCTCGATGCGGTGGTGGCGCAGCCCGATCTCGTGCTGGTAGTCGAGCCACGCCTGGTCGTACTGCGCGCGCGCGGTGTCGAGGATCCACTGCCCGAAGCGCTTGCGCACCGCGGCCAGATAGCCAGGCAGCGGTGCGCCGGTGGTCGCGTCGGAGAACGACGCGAGCAGGTGCGGTTGGCTGCCGACGAAGCCGTACCAGACGTCGAGGATCGCGTCGGTCTGATCGGCGAGCACACGCTCCGACGCGCGCAGCGCCGCGACGTCGTCGTCGCCGAAGAGGACCGAGCGCTTCATGCGCTCGAAGTCCTCGAGCGTGATCGGGCTGGAGCCGGGACTGGTCATGACGTGCCTTCTCCCCGCGGGACGGAGCCCGCCCTTCGTCCGCGAGCGAGCCGCTCGCGGGAACACGTGTGCGTGGCGAGACGCTCAGCGCGCGCGCGTGAGCGCGTCCCAATTGCTCGCCGCGAGCTCGGGCGCGGCGGGGACCTGATCGGCGCAGTCGAGGCGCAGCTGATCGTTCGCGAGCGGCGCGTCGACGAGCGCGCAGTGATGCGGGCTCGGCTCACCCGGATGCGCGTTCGCGCGGAAGTGAGTGCACCCGAGGCACATCCGGCTCACCGGGATCTGCTCTCGCTCCTGGAGCGTGCGGATCATCTTCAGCAGACCGCGATAGAACGTCGCCTGCTCGTCGGGCTCGAGCGCCTCGACCGCGGTCGCGAGGAAGTCGGGCCAGCCTGCAGCGCGCTTGGCCTCGCGGCGCCCGCGCGCGGTGAGCGCGAGCAGCGTCGCGCGCGCGTCGTCGGGATCGACGAGCTTCTCGACGAGCTCCTTCTCGACCAGCGTGCGCGCCGACTCGCTCACACCGGGCAGGCGCAGCGCGAGCCGCGCCGCGAGCGCGGAAGGACGCATCGGCCCCGTCGTGAGCAGCGTCGCGAGGATCTGTCCCTGCGTGGGCGAGAGACCGCGCTCGCCCGCGGCCTGCGACGACTGGTGCTTGAGCGCGAGACCGATCTTCGCGAGCCCGCTCGCGATGCGCTGGTCGAGCGGCTCCGTGTGGTCGTCGAAGAACGAGCCGGGCGGGGGCGCTTGCTCCATGCGCCGAGAAGATGCTTCGGAGTCCGAACTACGTCAAGAGCAATGCTTCGGACTCCGAAGCATCGCGCGCTGGAGAAGAGCGCGCCGCGCGACTAGATCGCGCACATGGACGTGTTCGTGGTGCGTCACGCGATCGCGGAGGACGCGGCGGCAGGGCAGGACGATGCGGAGCGCGCGCTCACGCCCGATGGCATCCGTCGGTTCGAGCGTGCGGTGAAGGGCATGCGCGCGCTCGACCTCACGTTCGAGCGCGTGCTCCACAGCCCGTGGCGACGTGCGCGAGAGAGCGCGGAGCTGCTCGCGCCCATCGTGAGCGGCCCGCTCGAGGAGACGCCGCTCCTCGCGAAGGCGCCGTCGCCCGCGCTCTACGAGGCGCTCTCGCGACACACCGAGGAAGGCCCGATCGCGATCGTCGGCCATCAGCCGTGGCTCGGCGAGGCGATCGCGTGGCTCGCGCTCGGCGACGCGAAGCTCGGCGCGACGATCGATCTCAAGAAGGGCGGCGTGGTGTGGCTCGAGGGCGAGCCGAAGCGCGGGCAGATGCGCCTCCGCGCGCACCTGCCTCCGCGCGTGCTGCGCGCGCTGCGGTGATCACTCGGCGGGCGCGGGCGTCGGCAGGCGCGTGCTCGGCATCGACGACGCCGAGGGCATCGGCGCGACCCCGCCGGGGAGCTTCGCCGCGGGCTCTTGCCGCGGGCTCTCGGCGCGCGCGGGCGACGCGTCTCGCTCGCTCGTGCGGACGCTCGGCGCCGAGGGCGTCTCGAGGATCACGCGCGAGCTGCGCTGCCACGTGAGGTACGCCCACGCCCACTCGAAGAGCACCGCGAGCCGGTTGCGGAACTCGACGAGGAACATGACGTGGATGAAGAGCCAGAGGACCCACGCGACGAACCCGGCGATCTTGATGCCGCCGATCTCCGCGATCGCCTTCGCGCGACCGATCGTCGCCATCGAGCCCTTGTCGCGATAGCGGAAGGGCAGGCGCTCCTGGCCCTTCACCGAGCGCACGATGTTCTTCGCGGCGTGGCGCCCGGTCTGCAGCGCGAGCTGCGCGACGCCGGGCAGCATCTTGCCGTCCTGCTCCTTCGAGATCAGGTCGCCGAGCACGAAGATCTCGGGGTGCGCGGGCACGGTGCAGTCCTCCGCGACCTTCACGCGGCCGGCGCGATCGAGCTCGGTGCCGAGGTCCTTCGTGAGCGGGCTCGCGCTCACGCCGGCGGCCCAGAGGATCGTGTTGCTGCGCACCAGGTCGTCGCCCATGTGCACGCAGCCCTCTTCGATCTTCGTGACCTTCGTCGAGAGGCGGACCTCGACGCCGAGCCGCTTCAGCTCGGCGAGCGCCTTGTCGGAGAGCTCGGGCGCGAACGTCGGAAGGATCCGCGGACCGGCCTCGACGAGCACCACGCGCGTCGTCGTGGGATCGAAGTGGCGGAAGTCCTTCGCGAGCGTTCGTCCCGCGATCTCGGCGAGCGCGCCCGCGAGCTCGACGCCGGTCGGGCCCGCGCCGATCACGACGAACGTGGTGTGCTCGCGGCGACGCGCAGGATCGGGCTCGCGCTCCGCGCGCTCGAACGAGCGGAGGATGTCGTTGCGGATCTCGATCGCCTCGCCGAGCGACTTGAGGCCGGGCGCGTGCGCGGCCCACTCGTCGTGGCCGAAGTACGCGTTCGTCATCCCGGTCGCGACGACGAGGTAGTCGTACGCGAGCTTCGACCCGTCCTCGAGCCACACCTCGCGCGCGGCGACGTCGATGCGCGCGACCTCCGCCATGAGCACGGTCGCGTTGCGCTGGTGCGCGAGCAGGCGGCGGATCGGCGACGCGATGTCGGGCGCGGCGAGCGCGGCGGTCGCGACTTGATAGAGGAGCGGCTGGAAGAGGTGGTGGTTGCTGCGGTCCACCAACGTGACGCGCACCGGAGCGCGCCGGAGCGCGCGCGCCGTCGCGAGACCGCCGAAGCCTCCACCGAGGACGACGACGTGAGGTTCTTCCTTGCGCAGCATGGTTTCTCCTCGGTTTCGTAACGGTAAATGAATCTGTCGACGCAGTGCGTCAAGCGTGTGTCATCGCGGTCCTTCCGCAAATTGGGAAGCGGTCCGCGGGGCGGCGAATGCCTTGCGCGATCCGCGCCAGCTCGCGATGCGTGCGCGCACGGAGGATGAGCGCGGAGGGTCCCACGACACGTGTGCTCGTGCGCGAAGCGCCCGAATGGTCGTGTGGCCGCAACAAGAGCGTAGACGTGCAGTCGATCGCAAGAACGGACAAGCATCGCCCGCGTGCTCGTGGCACCTCGGGATGCGCGTCTGCCGGGGGGTCGATGCGCGAGCACAAGATCGAACAAGCGATGCGACGAGCGCGTGGCGACTTGCCGGCGTGGACGACGCGGCGGGCGCCTCACGCTTGGAGCGAGGAGGAGCCCGTCTGCGCGAGCAGTGGGGGTGTCATGAGCCAGCGGAACGCACGTGGACTGAGCGTCGCGCTCTCGCCGAGCGACGCTGCGACGAGCGAGGTGTCGTCGCCGCCGCGAGGCCTGACGCGCGCGACCGCGCGCCGGGCGCGCGTGATGATCGTCGACGACAACGCGTGGCTCCTGCGGACGGTGGCGGAGGTGCTGGCGCGCGCGGGGCTCACGGTCGTGCCGCTGAGCGATGCGCGCGTGGCGCTCGAGCTCGCGTCGCGCGTGTCGTTCGACGTCGTGCTCTTCGATCTCGAGATGCCCGACGTCGACGGGGCGCGCGTGCTGCGCGAGCTCTGTCGCGTCGCGCCGTCGACGAAGCGGTTCCTGATGACGAGCTCGCACGACGAGGTGCGCATCGCCGAGCTCGCACCGCTGGTGAAGCGTGTGCTGCGCAAGCCGTTCACGCCGGATGCCCTCCTCGGGGCTCTTCACGAAGAGGGAGTGGTGCGGGAGGTCGGGACCAGGGCATGATGGGCCGAGCGAGGAGCGCGCGTCGGGGGGCGTCGCGGTCTTCGCGATCGACGAGGCAGAGAGAGACGAGACAGCGCGTACGGTCGTGATCGGGGGATCACGTCGCGGGACGCGAGAGCGCGGCGGGGGCGTGGGGGCGCACCCGCAGCGGACGTTCGGCGGTGCGAGCGAGGCGGGGCCTCGCGAGGATCGTCGGAGCGCGGTGCGGGCCGAGTCCTGGGGGGGAACCGGCCCGCGCCGCGGAGCGCAGGGACACGTACCAGGGGGACCTCCGCCACGGGCGCGGGAGCAGTGGCTCCCGCGCCCGTGCGCGGCGGATTGGACAGGAGAAGCACGTGCATCGATCCCGAACCGCGTCGAGCTCGTCGCTGCGCATCGTCGCGCGCGACGAGACGGAGCCGGTCGCACCGAGCGCGCCGGTCGCGCAGCTCGTGTCGGACGCCGTGCGGATCGAGCGCGCACCGAACGAGCGCGCGCGCGCGCTGAGCCGCATGCCGTGGATCACGTCGCCGGCGTTCGCGTCGGTGCGCCGCAACCGGAGCTCGGCGCTCACGCGCAGCAGCGAGATCGAGATCGACGTGCGCATCGAGAAGACCGCGGTGTACCCGGTCTGTCCCGCGCCCACGTGCTCGCCGCGCGGCGAGCGCCGGCGCGTCGAGGCGATGGCGAGCGCAGGGATCGCGATCTTCGAATGGAGCGCGCACGGGGATCGCCTGCACATCGAGGGCGCGCTCCACGGCGCGATCGAAGGCGCGACGTGCCGCGAGGAGCTGCTCTCCTGCATCGATCCCGCGCAGCGCGCGGCGCTCTTTCGCGCGCTCGAGGACGCGGCGCGCGGCGAGCAGCGCATCGAGATGGAGCTCCGCATGCACGGTCGCGACGAGTGGCTGCTCCTGCGCGGAGAGGGACGTGTCGATCCCACGCCGCGCGTGATCGGCGCGCTGGTCGACGTGACCGACGCGAAGCGACGCAGCGAGGCGCTCGCCCAGGCGCTCGAGGCCGAGCGCGCGTCGCGCCACGAGGCCGAGCGCGTGAACCGCGCGCACGAGGAGTTCGTCGCGATGCTCTCGCACGAGCTGCGCGGCCCGCTCTCCGCGGTGCTCGGATGGGCGCAGATCCTGCGTTCGGGCGCGTGCGATCAGCCCACGCTCGCGAAGGCGATCGAGGTCATCGAGCGCAACGCGCGGGCGCAGGAGCGCATCGTGTCGGACCTGCTCGACGTGGCGCGTGCGCTCGCGGGCAAGCTGCTGCTCGATCGCGCGCGCATCCGCGTCGCCGATCCGGTGCGGGCGGTGGTCGAGGGCCTGCGGGGCGCGGCGGAGCGCGCGCAGGTGGAGCTCACGCTCGGGCCGCTCGCGCGCGACGCGTTCGTTCTCGCGGACGTGTCGCGCGTGGAGCAGATCGTGTCGAACCTCGTCTCGAACGCGCTGAAGTTCACGCCGCCGAAGGGACGCGTGCGTGTCTCGGTGGAGCGCACCGCGGAGGTCGCGCGCATCGTCGTGGAGGACACCGGCCGCGGGCTCGATGCGGACACGCTGCCGGTGCTCTTCGTGCGGTGGCGCCAGGTGCGGCGCAGCGACTCGAAGCGCGGAGGCCTCGGGCTCGGGCTCTCGATCGTGAAGCAGCTCGTGGAGCTCCACGAGGGACGGGTGAGCGCGACGAGCGAAGGCGTCGGGCGCGGCAGCACGTTCGTCGTCGAGCTCCCGCTGGTGGGCGTGACCGAGCGACCGGACGCGGTGCTCGCGCCGATCGAGGCGAGCATGGCGCTCGCGGGGCGGCGCGTGCTGGTGGTCGACGAGGATCGCGACGCGGTGGAGCTCGCATCGCGCGCGCTGCGCGCGTCGCACGCGGAGGTCGTGGCGACGTCGTCCGAGGACGATGCGTGGCGCGAGCTCGAGTGCGGTGGGCCCTGGGACGTGCTGGTCGCGGAGCTCGGTGGGCCCGACGAGCGCGGTCGCTCGCTCGTGCATCGGTGGCGGCTGCGCGAGCACGAGCTGGGCGCGCCGCGCCTGCCCGCGCTCTGCGCATCGGTGTATGCGCGCGCGGTCGATCGACAGCGCGCGATCGAGGCGGGGTTCGACGAGCACGTGGTGAAGCCGGTCGCGCCGCACGCGCTCGTCGCGGCGGTCGCGTCGCTGGTGTCGGGAGGCCGAGTCCCTCGATGAAAGCCCGCTTTTCGGGCCGTTTCGCCGCGCTCGGCGCGCATAGGTGCTGAGAGGCGCGAGGGAACGATGCGACCGATCGGCAGTGTACGCGTCGAGTACGTGAGAGATGGGCGCGGCGTCGAGCTCGCACGGGTCGAGCTCGGTGCGCCGAGCTGGTGGGTCAGCATGGCCGAGGGGCTCGTGCTGCTCCTCGTCGTGCGCGGCGAGGGCACCGCGCGCTGTCGCGGCGAGCGTCTCGTGCTGCACGAGGGCCTCGCACGACTATGCATGCCGCACGAGGTCGCGGTCGTGGAGACGGAGCGCACGCCGATCGCGCTCGCGCTCTTCCAGGTCCCGCGGACGCTCTTGCGCACCGCGCCGGACGGCGTCGAGCGCTTCGAGGTGAGCCCTGCGCTCGCTTCGCTCGCGTCGGACGTCGCGTCGCGCTGGAAGCGCGAGGCGCGCGAGGGGATCGACGACGCGCTGACCGAGATGCTCGCGCTGCTCCCGAGCGCGCGGACCATCGCGGCGGAGCGACCGCGTCGCTCGGTGCTCGAGCCGGGCGCGGTGCGGCGCGCGCGGCTCTACCTCGAGAGCCGCTTCCGGACGACGCCGACCCTCGACGACCTCGTGGCCGAGAGCGGCGCGAGCAAGTTCCACCTCGCGCGCTCGTTCCGCGCGTACCACGGCGTGCCGCCCCACACGTACCTCAACTACTACCGGCTCGCGGTCGCGCGGACGCTCATCGCGAGCGGTGCGCGCGGCTCGGACGCCGCGGTCGCGACCGGGTTCGCGGATCAGAGCCACTTCAGTCGCTCGTTCCGCAAGCTGATCGGCGTCTCGCCGCTCGCCTACGCGCGGGTCGGTGATGCGCGCCCGACGGGTCGAGGCTCGTCGGTGCGACGGGTGCCCGACGTGCGCACCAGCGATGCCCCGGGGCCGCGCGCATCGTCGGACGAAGGCGCCTGAAAAGCGCGAAGGCCGCGCGGCGAACCGCGCGGCCTTCGTCGTTCGTGTCGTGTTGGTGCGCGCTGCTCGCAAGCGGGTGGGGACCCGCGCGCAGCCCGGGGGTCGACAGGGGGGCGCGCAGCCCCCCGGGGAAGCTCAGCTCAGTACGCGCCGGCCTCGAGCCCGCCGATGACGTTGCGCAGCGGCGCGGGCGCGAGCTGCGGGCTCGCGCTGCGCTGGCGCTCGCACTCCACGGCCCAGAGATAGAAGCACGTGTAGTAGACGCCCTTGAGGTAGCCCGAGACCGCCCAGAACGTGTTCGTCAGCGTGAAGAACACGAGGATGCCGGCCGCCGGGTGCACGTTCATCGCGAGCCACGAGTACGCGGCGTACGCCGGGACGATCGTCACCGCGCTCAGCAGCCACGACACGAGGCCCATGCCGACGATGCCCACGCCGACCTGCGTCGGGTCGTTCTCCATGAGCGCCTTGCTGCGCTTGAGCGCCGCGAAGAAGCCCTGCTGCTCGACCACGAGCGCCGGCATGATCACGTAGGTCGCGGTCGTCCAGATCATCCGGATGACCCCGAGGATCATCGGACCGACGAGGCGCATGATCCCCTGGCGCTGCGACGCGAGGTTCGAGAGGAAGTCGAAGATCGCCGACACGACGGCGAACACGAGGATCCCGGGGCTCGCGCGGAGCGTGCGGCTGAACGCGGAGCCGATGCCCGCGGTGCCCGTCGTGACCTGGTCGTACACCATCGACGCGGTCAGGCCGCCGCAGAAGTAGTCGATGAAGTAGAGCGCCGTCAGGCCGACGATCGTGAAGAGGTAGCCGAGCGTCTGCTGCCACTCGATCGGCGTGAACGCGAGCACGATCGCGAAGAGGATGTTCACGGGAACGGCGATCGCGAGGTTCAGCGCGACGGGCGTCAGGAGCTTCGGGTTGTCCTTCACCATCCCGAGCACCTGGCCCATGAAGCCGAACACGCGGAAGAACGAGCCCATCGTCACACCCCCAATCGGTTGAATTCTCTGCGCGAGTGCTCGTCCCGTGGGTCCCGGACGGGAGCGCGCGAAGCGCGCGTACGGCAGGGACCTGCGGGCGAGCCGAATTCGCGGTGCGAGGCTATCACGATGGGCGGGACGGATGTCCAGCGTGTCCGTCGAAGGGTGGCTACGGCATCCCGGCGCCGCGCGGGAGGCGGCCCGGCTTCGCGAAGCACACCACGGCGTCGTAGCCGCCGAACGCGAGCGCGTTGTTGAGCACCACGTCGACGTCGTGCTCCTGCGCGACGTTCGCGACGACGTCGACGGGGCACTCGGGATCGGGCGTCTCGTAGTTCGTGGTCGGCGGGATGATGCCGGTCTGCAGCGTCATCACGCACGCGATGGACTCCATCGCGCTCGAGGCGCCCATGCAGTGCCCGATCATGCTCTTGATGCTCGTGACCGGGATGCGGCGCTCGCCGAACACCTTGCGGATCACCAGCGCCTCGACCGAGTCGTTGTTGGGCGTCGCGGTGCCGTGCGCGTTGATGTGATCGACGTCGTCGATCGTCAGCCCGCTCGACTCGATCGCCTGGCGCATCGCGGTGATCGAGCCCGCGCCGTCGGGGTGGGGGCGCGTGATGTGGTGCGCGTCGCACGCGAGCCCGTAGCCGCCGACCTCGGCGAGCGGCACCGCGCCGCGGCGCACCACGCTGCCCTCGCTCTCGAGCACCAGCATCGCCGCGCCCTCGCCGAGGATCAGGCCCTTGCGGTTCTTGTCGAAGGGCATGCACTTGTCGGGCGACATCGCGCCGAGGCGCGCGAACCCGGCGTACTCGAGCTTCTCGATGATCTCGACCGCGCCGGTGATCGCGACGTCGGCGCGACCCGCGCGGATCTGATCGGCGGCGAACCCGATCGCGTAGTTGCCCGCGGCGCACGCGGCCGGGAGCGTCTGCACCATGCCCTTGCTGCCGAACGCGCGCGCGACGTGGATCGGCAGCAGCGTCGTGCCGTAGCGCGGCAGCTTCGCCGAGGGCAGGGCCTCGTTGCCCTCGTGGATCCACGCCTTCTGCAGCTCGCCGAGCACGTTCGCCTCGCCCATCGTGGTGCCGATGACGACGGCGGTGCGCTCGCCCGCGAGCGCCTGTCCCTTGAGCCCCGCGTCCTCCGCGGCCATGCGCGCGGCCGCGATCGCGAACGCCGAGCAGCGACCGGCGCGGCGCGACTCCGCGGCGTTCATGTAGTCGCGCGCGCGGAAGCCCTTCACCTCGCCCGCGAGGCTGCGCCCGATCGACGCGGTGTCGAAGAGCGTCACGTCGCTGATGCCCGAGCGACCTTCGACGAGCGCCTGCCAGTACGCCCTGCGGCCGAAGCCGAGCGAGCTGACGACGCCCATGCCCGTGACGTAGACGCGACCCATAGGGAGGCGCGATATTGGCGCTCGGGCTCCTCGCGTTCAAGCGCGAGCGCCGTGCGATTTCTCGTCGACGGCGGGCCACCCGGTGCGGGCTATGATGCTCGCGTGCTCGCGGTCGGCACACGGCTCGGCGCCTACGACATCCTCGCGAAGCTGAAGGCCGGTGGGATGGCGACGCTCTTCCTCGCGCGCCGCTCGGGCGCTGCGGGGTTCCGGAGGCACGTCGCGATCAAGGTGGTGCACGAGCACCTCGCGAGCGACCGCGCGTTCGTGCGGATGTTCGTCGACGAGGCGCTGCTGCAGGCGCGCATCCACCACCCGAACGTCGTGCACGTCGAGGAGCTCGGCGAGCAGGACGGACAGCACTTCCTCGTCATGGAGTACGTGCACGGCTGCTCGCTCGCGCAGCTGATGGACGGGCTCGCTCGACGCGCGCGCAGGCTGACGCCGGAGATGGCGTGCAACGTCGCGGCGCAGGTGCTCGCGGGGCTCCACGCGGCGCACGAGCTGCGCGACGAGCAGAGCGCGCTGCTCGGCGTGGTGCATCGCGACGTGAGCCCACAGAACGTGCTGCTCGCCTACGAAGGGCACGTGAAGCTCATCGACTTCGGCGTCGCGAAGGCGAAGAACCGCCAGTCGACGGTCGGGGGATCGCTCAAGGGCAAGCTGCGCTACATGGCGCCCGAGCAGGCGTTCGGGCGCCCGGTGGATCGGCGCTGCGACGTCTACGCGATCGGCATCGTGCTCTGGGAGATGCTGACGATGCGCAAGCTCTTCCAGGCCGAGGAGGACCTCGCGCTGCTCGAGCTGGTGCGCCACCCGAAGGTCGATCCGCCGAGCACGTACGCGCCGGAGATCTCGCCCGCGCTCGATGCGGTCGTGATGAAGGCGCTCGCGCCGAGCGCGGAGGATCGCTTCGCGACCGCGCACGACATGCGCCGCGCGATCGCCGAGGCGCTCCCCGGCGCGCTGATGATCGACGCGGCGAACCTCGCCGAGCTGCTCGCGGCGGTGATGGACGCGACGATCGAGCGCGACCTGCGGCAGCTGCCGCCGAGCGTCTCCGCGGTGATCGAGAACGTGGAGCGTCGCGATGCGCTGGGCGCGCGCGGCGAGGAAGCGCTGAAGACGATGACGATCAGCGCGGCGGGGATCGACTACGCGCCGGACGAGGACGCGATCGAGCGCGTCTCGATCCCGCCGACGATGGTGCGGACGAGCCCGACGCCCGCGATGCCGCAGCCCGCGCCGGCGCGAGCGCCGTGGATCGCGATCGCGGCGGTGGTGCTCGCGCTGCTCGTCGCGATCGGGGTCGGCGCGGCGGTGGTGATGCGCCCGGCGAGCGATCCCGAGATGACCGTGACCCCGCTCGAGCCGATCGGCGGCGATGCGCCCGCGGCGACTCCGACGCCCGTGGTCACGCCCGTCGTCGTGGCGCCCGAGCCGGCGATCGCGGTGCCCACCGAGCCGACCGCGCCCACCGCCGAGGCGGTCCCGGAAGAGCGTCCCGCGCCACCGCGCGAGGCCACGACACGCCCGCCGACCGAGCCCGCGCCGCGCCGCACGCGCGAGCGGCCCGCGCGCCGCGCACCGGTGCCGCTCGCCGACGAGTTCTGATCGCGCCACGCTCGTCGCATGGACGCGCTCCGTACCACGCGCACCGTTCGTCGCTGCGGGAGGATCTCGTTCCGCGTGCGCTGTCCGGAGTGCAGCTATCCCGTCGCGTCGTGGCGCGAGCACTGTTACGTCTGCGAGCACCCGGTCGGTCGCGCGACCTGACTCAGAAGCGCACCATGCCGTCGCCGAGGTTGCCGCTGTAGAGCGGCTCGCTCTCGCTGCTCGTCACCGCGACCGCGACGCCGATCGCGACGCCGATCACCACCGCGGCGCCCACGCCGATGCCGACCCAGAGCCAGGTGTCGCCATCGCCGCCGCGATCCTCCTCGCGCTCGACCACGAACGACGGCGCCGCCTCCGGTGCGGGCTCGGCGCGCGCGACGACGCGCGGTGCTTCGAGCGCGACGGTGCGGACCTCGCCTTCGCCGAGCGCGATCGACTGCCGCGCGACCTCCTCGCCGTCGCGCACGATGCGCGCGACGTGCGCCCCCGGATCGACCGGGATCGGCGCTCCGAGCGACGTGATCGCGGCGCCGTCGAGCTGCACCTCGTCGCCGTCCTCGAGCCCCGCGGTCGCGATCGTCAGGCGCGCGAGGCGCGGCTCGAGCGCCGAGAGCGCGTCCTCCGCCTGCGATCGATAACGCGCCTCGCGACCGCTCGTCGCGAGCTCGAGGAAGCGTCGATAGCTCGCCACCGCGGCCACCAATCGGCCGGTCTGCGCCTGCGCGCCCGCGAGGTTCAGCAGCGTGTTCGGGCGCTCCGCGATCGCCAGCGATCGCTCGAACGCGTCGCGCGCCTCTTCCCACCGCGCGTCGTGCGCGGCCGCGAGGCCCTGCTGGAAGAGCGCGCGCGCCTGCTCCATGTCGCCGCCCTGCGCGCGCACCGGCGCCGCGAGCGCGAAGAGCACCAGTCCGACGATCGCTGCCAGCGTCCGCATCGTCGCCCTCACAGGTCGCAGATGATCGTGCTGCCCGGCGGCGCCCGGCACCCGGTCACGGTGCACGTGCAGCTCCCCGGGCAGTCGTCGCTGCCCGACCTGCACACGCCGCCGCTGCAGGTGTCGCCCGACGTGCAGAAGCGCCCGTCGTTGCACGGATTTCCCTCGGTGACGCGCGCGCACGCCTGGCTCTCGACGGCCGGCACGCGCCCGCACACGCCACCGCCGCACACACGATCGTCGCAGGTGCGCGTCTGGGTGCCGCTCGTCGCGCAGCCCGTGCCGGTGCACGCGCCCCACGTCGGCGGGCACTCGCGCGCACCGCAGGGCGTGCCGTCGGTGGTGCGTGCGCACGCCCGCGACTCCACGTACTCCGCGCCCAGCCCGCACGCTCCGTCGGCGCACAGCGCGGGACGGCAGGTGCGCGTCTCGGTGCCGCTCGTGTCGCACGTGTCCGGGAAGTCGCCGCACCCGCTCCACGCGCCGCACTGCGGATCGCCGCATCCCGCCGAGTCGGTGTCGCGGGTGCAGTCCTCCGTCTCCGTGATCGCGCGCGCCGTGCACGCGCCGCCGGCGCACTCGCCGACGCTGCATGCGCGCGACCGCGTGCCGGTCTCGTCGCACGTCGCGTCGAACCCCGCGCACGCGCTCCAGTCGGCGCAGGTCGGGGCCGCGCAGCGGGTGCCCGCCGTGGTGCGGGTGCACGCCTGCGACTCCTCGCGATCGGTGGGCTCGCACGCGCCGTCGACGCACGCGAACGTGCGCGCGGTGCGGGTCTGCGTGCCGCTCTCCTCGCAGTCGGTCGCGAACGCGCACGCGCTCCACGCGCCTTCGGTGGGCGCGGGGCAGTCCGCGTCGCCGCTGCAGCCGGTGCAACGATCGCTCGACTCGTCGCAGGTCGTCGCGCCGACGCAGGGCGGGCCGTCGTGCGCGGCGCAGCGCCCGTCTTCGCAGCGGTCGAGACCGTTGCAGAACACTCCGTCGTCGCACGCGCCGTCGGCGGGCGCGTACACGCAGGCGCCGCCCTCGCAGGCGTCGGTGGTGCAGGGATCGTCGTCGTCGCAGTCGCTCGGTCCCCCGCAGGTCCGAGGGCCCGCGTCGGCCATGCCTCCGAACTCGTCGAGCCGCGGCGCCTGGCCCTGCCAGCGCGGGAGCGCGTCGCCCTCGACGTCGACCGCGACACAGCCCGCCTCGCCGCAGGTCTCGCCCGCCCGACACGCCGCACGTCCGAGGCAGCTGCGCGCGAGGTGCAGCGTCAGCACGCGCGTCTCGCCCCGCACCAGCGTCACCCGATGCTCGCGCGTCAGGACCGGCGAGCCATCGCGCAGCGCCGCGGCGATCACCGTCACCGGGCCCAGCGCGTCGCCGTGGGGCGCGACGCCGAGCGTCAGCGGCAGGTGCGCGGCGTCGGCCTCGGCGGCCATCGAGGCGCGCTCGACCTCGGCCGTCCCCGAGGGGCCGGTCACCGTGACCGTCACCTCGTCGAGGTCGCGCCCTGGCTGGAGGTCGGTGTCGACGACCACGACGAGCTGGGTCGGGCTCGTGCTGCATGCGACCAGCGCTGCGACGCACAACGCGACCGCGCCCGGAGGTACGACTCGGCGCATCCCATCGATGCTGCCCTCGCAGTGCGAGCGTCCGCAAGTGCAGGGTGGCGTCGCCGGGGGCGATCGGGTATCCGCGCACTCCATGAAGCCGCTCGCCATCACGGGTCTCGGCACCGTCTCGCCGGTCGCGCTCGATCACGCGGGGTTCCTCGCGGCCCTCGGTGCCCCTGCCGCCGCCCGCGCGCGCGCGTTCGGAGGCCCGTGCGCCGCGCTGCCCGCCGACAAGCTGCCGGGGGCGCGCGCCGCGGAGGTGCGCGGCTTCGACGCCAACGCGTTCCTCGGGGACAAGGGCCACCGCAACTTCGACAAGCTCACGAAGTACCTGATCGTCGCGGCGAAGCAGGCGCTCGAGAGCGCGGGGCTCAAGCAGAACGGGCAGTTCGTCGGCAAGCTCGGGCCCGATCAGATCGGCATCTGCAGCTCGACGGCGTACGGATCGCTCGACTCGATCACCGAGCTCAACCTCGTCGCGGAGCTCGAGGATCCTCGCTACATCAACCCGGCGCGATTCCCGAACACGGTGATCAACGCGGCCGCGGGCTACGTGAGCATCTGGGAGGATCTGCGCGCGCCGAACGTGACGATCGTCGACGGCAACTGCGGCGCGCTCGACGCGGTGCTGACGTGCGAGACGCACCTCGCGCACCGTCGCGCGGACGCGTTCCTGGTGGGCGGCGGCGACGTGCTGAGCGAGCCGCTCTACGTCGCGATGCAGAAGCTCGGCGCGCTCGCGGAAGGCGACGACGACTGGGCGCCGGGCCAGGCGGAGAGCGCGGGCATGCACCTCGGCGAGGGCGCGGCGTACCTGTGCGTCGAGCGTCGCAGCGAGGCCGAGGCGCGCGGCGCGAACGTGCGGGCGCTGATCGCGGGCTACGGGACGGCGTTCGAGTCGCCGACGGAGGGCGCGTTCCTGCTGAACGCATCGCCGGTGGCGGTGGCGCGGGCGATCCGGCTGGCGCTCGACGACGCGGGGCTTCCGCCGTCGAGCGTGGACGCGGTGTGCGCGAGCTGCTCGGGGCTCAGCAAGTGGGACGTCGCGGAGCTCTACGCGATCGAGCAGGTGCTCGGAGCGGACGTGGCGGTGGCGGCGCCGAAGGCGATGTGGGGCGAGTGCTTCGCGGGCGCGGGGGCGCTCGGGATGGCTTCGGCGGTCGCGTGGATCTCGTCGGGGGCTCCGGTGGGGCCTCTGCTCTCGGGGCACGTCGAGGGGAGCTGTGACGTCGTGGTGGTGACGGCCGTGGGGTACTACGGGAACGTCAGCGCCGTGGTGATCAAGCGAGCTTGATGAGGCCGCGCGGGGAAGGGCTTCGGCGGGGGCGCGTGGCATGGGGCCCTCGCTGAGCCTCGCGACCGGCGCGCGGGAGCGGTGAGGCGTCGGGAAGCGGGTTGTCGTCGCGCGCGCGAATGCGCGTGCGACGACCGGGCGGGTACGTGGCTGCCGTCGTGTGGGTCGCTGCGGAAGCGCTCGGGCCCCATGCCACGCGCCCTGCTGGTGAGGCTTCGGCCGCGCGCGGAGGGAGAACGCAGCGCGGTGTGGTGTGGAAAGAGCGCGTGATGACGCGAGCGCGCGAAGCGCTCTCGCGCCATCACGCGCGGACCGACTCGCCCTTCGGGCATCGTGGAGCCGAATTGATCGGGCTCGCGCTTCGCGCCTCGCCCCGATTCGATGCGAGCGCCGAGTCCGGGTCCGAGTGCGACCGAGACCGAGACCGAGACCGAGACCGAGACCGAGACCGAGTCCGAGTCCGAGTCCCTACGGCTCCGCGCTCGGAATCGACTTTCAGGCGCCGCAGCGCCGACGCATCCGCCAGATCATCGCGAGCACCCGATCGAGATCACGGTCGATCTCCTCGCAGACCGCTGCATCGAGATGTCGATACAAGCGTGCGAATCGCAGCGCGCTGCGCAGCTCGCTCGCGCTCCCCGCTGCAGTCTCGAGGCGCAGTCGTCGATTCCCACGCGCGTTGTGCCGCTGCTCTCCGAGATTGAGCAGCAGACTCCCCGCTGCGCGCTCCACCTGGTCCGCGAGCCATCGACTGCGCGTCCTCAGTCTCTCTGCATTCTCGCCCAGTCGAGCGACCGCGCGTTCGGCGACGACCTCGACGTCCAGCACACCTTCGTTCCCGCTCATTCTCGCCCTCCTCGCTGGCTCCCTCCGGAGCACGCACCGCGAGGGCGAAGCCCGGTGCTCCGGAGGGGGACGGCGAGGAGGACCGGGTCACATCCGTGCCCTTCCTCCGAAGAGCGCACACTCCGCCGACGAAGCGCGCACCGCTCGTGACGCCCGTCGTTCGGCGGCGAGAGCGATGCGCGCCGGCGGCGCATCGAGCCTTCATCCACGTGCTCCGAGGCCTCGGACTCGGACTCGCCCTCGCCCTCGGCCTCGGACTCGGACTCGGCCTCGGACTCGGCCTCGGACTCGGACTCGGCCTCGCCCCCCGCGCGCCCCTTGTCATCACGCTCGCGACGGTGAAGCTCTCGACATGACCGGGCCGCGTGCACCTCGGGATCTCCTCGCGTCGTCGCCCAGCGAGACCACGCCGTTCCTCCTCGAGCTCGCGCGCGCCCAGGCGTCACGGCGCACTCCGCGCGATCTCCTCGTGCAGCGCGAGCGCGACGGCTTCGTGCAGCCCTCCGCGCTCGACATGCGGCTCGCGAACCGGCTCGATGCCATCGCGCTCGATGCGGCGCCGGACTACGAGGCGCTGCTCCTCTCGCCGGTCGCGCCGCTCGGCGTGTGCTCGGTCGTCGCGCCGACCTCGCAGGACCGCACCATCTCCGCGTCGCGGGCGACCGAGGTGGTGAGCGATCCGACCAACGTGCTCGCGCTCGAGTGCGCGCGTCGCCTCGCGAAGGAGCCGCGCGCCGACGTGCGGCTCTGCACCGTCCACCAGACGCTGCGCGCCCAGCCGCATCCGAAGCTGCCGGGGTTCTCGCCGCACTTCCGGTTGTTCGCGATGGTCGAGGCCGGCGCGGCGCGCGCCGACGACGGCTTCGAGGTCGACGCGTTCGAGCGCTCGGTGCGCACCATCGATCGCCTCTTCGACGCGTCGTCCGCGCTCGGCTGCGCGATGCCCGCGCGGCGCGCGATCGTCCGCGCGACCCCGGAGCGTGAGGTGATGGCGAGGCGCGTGATCGAGCGCCTCGAGGGCGCGCTGCCGCACGTCGAGATCGTGCGCGAGCCGCTCGAGCACGCGTACTACGACGGCCTGCGCGTGCTCTTCGGCGCGCGCACCGCGACCGGCGCGACGCCGCCGCTCGCCGACGTCGGCCGCTTCGACTGGATGGCGAAGCTGACGTCGAACCGGAAGATGCGCTTCGTCGCGACCGGGCTCGGGATCCAGCTCCTGCCGATGCTGTTCGGCACCTGAGCCCTCGCCGGAGTGCTCGTCCCGCGGGTCCCGGACGGGAGCGCGCTTCGCGCGCGGACGGTAGAGACCGGCGGGCGAGCCGATTACCTCTGACCGTGCTCCCCGAACGGCCGGCGCGGGCTGCGCGACCGGGGGGCGAGGCCCTGGCCGCGTAGGGTCCGACGCACCGGTGCGTAGAGGTCGCGCACTTGAAACGGCTGCTCTCGAAGGGTACGAAGACCGGCCGTTTTCGCCGGGGAAGAACCGAATGAGCTGGATCAAGGACAAGGCCCACGCCGAGCTCGCGCGCATCCGTGAGGCCAAGGAGAAGCAGGTCTATCCGTTCTTCCGCCCGTTCGAGACGGGAGGCCTGCACACGACGATCGCGGGTCAGCCGCTCGTCAACTTCAGCTCGAACGACTACCTCGGGCTCACCACGCACCCGAAGGTGAAGGAAGCGGCGAAGGCCGCGGTCGATCGCTACGCGTGCGGCCTCTCGAGCTCGCGCGTGCAGGCGACGACGGTGGCGCACGTCGAGCTCGAGGAGCGCCTCGCCAACTGGTTCAAGCTCCCGAAGTGCCTGGTCACGACGACGGGCTACCAGGCGATGGTCGGCACGATCATGTCGCTCGCCGACATCGACACCACGCTGGTGCTCGATCAGCTCTCGCACGCGTGCATCCTCGACGGCTCGTTCCTCGCGGCGGGCGTGCCGAAGAGCGGCGCCGAGATCCGCTTCTTCAACCACAACAGCGCGAAGTCGCTCGACCGCGTGCTGCGCACGAAGGAGCGCAAGAACGCGCTCGTGTGCATCGAGGGCGTGTACTCGCTCGACGGCGATCAGGCGAAGATCGCGGAGCTGATCGAGGTGTGCGCGAAGCACGACGCGTGTCTCGTGCTCGACGACGCCCACGGCACCGGCACGCTCGGCGTGCACGGCCGCGGCATCCTCGAGGAGCACGGGCTGGAGGGGAAGTTCCCGAGCGAGAAGCTCGTCGTCGTCTCCACGTTCAGCAAGACGTTCGGCGGCATCGGCGGGATCATCCTCGGCGACGAGGAAGTGGTCGATCACATCAAGCACCGCGCGCGCTCGTTCCTGTTCAGCGCGACCCTGCCGGTGCCGATCGTCGCAGCGGCGAGCACGATCCTCGACATGCTCGAGGAGAACGGCCCGCAGCTGGTCGGCGAGCTGCGCGAGAAGGCGGGCTACATGCGGAAGTCGCTGAAGGAGATCGGGTTCGATCTCGGGCACAGCGACACCCACATCATGCCGGTGATGTGCCGCGAGGAGCGCAAGGCGCTCTTCATGCACGTCGCGCTGATGGAGAACGGCGTGATGATGGTGCCGATCACGTACCCGGGCGTGAAGCACGGCGAGGAGCGGCTTCGTCTGAACGTGACGCGCGGGCACTCCCGTGAGGACATGGACAAGTGCCTCGATCTCCTGAAGACGTACGGCGAGGCGTTCTTCGTTCTCTCGGGGGAAGAGATCGGAGCGCTCGAGGTCTGAGGGATCGGCCGCGCGCGGAGAGGCTTCGGCCGCGCGGGGGACGAGGTGCGCCGCTCGGTGTGGCGCGGACCGACTCGCCCTTTGGGCATCGTGGAGCCGAATTGTCCGGGCTCGCCCTTCGGGCGTCGCCGAGCTCTTCCGCGACCACGAGCAGTGGGAGACCAAGCCGGTCGAGGCCGTGGAGGACGAGCTCTGCGGGTCTGTCTCGGCGCGCTCACGATCGCAGAGCGCTCACGCGAGCAGAGCGACTCGCGAGCGGCGTCAGCGATGGAAGGTGAGCACGGCGCCCGGGTCTTCGCGGTCGGACGCGCCGGTCGCCACCACCGCGAGCGTGCCGTCGGGCAGCGCGGCGACGAAGTAGTCGTTGTAGTGGTGGGTCGAGAGCGCGCGGGCCCACGCGGGCTCGAAGGTGATCGGATCGAGCCCCATCAGGAATCCGCTCCACTCGTCGTCGGAGAGCGTGGTCCCGGCGATCTCGAGCTCGCCGGTGAAGGGCCGCGCGATGACGAGCTCGTCGCCGCGGAACGTGGCCTCCGGGCCCCCAGCGTAACCGGTCCACACCCGGGGCCAGGTGTCGCCGACCTGGAGCTGGAGGATCGTGCCGCCCGTCGTCCCGAGCAGCACCGGGCGTCCGTCGGGATGCATCAACGCGCCGTATTGGTGGTGCCAGCGCCGCGACTCGATCGGCGTGAGCGCGCCGTCGTCGAGCGACACCCACGACACGAACGATCCCGCTCGGTCCGCGAAGCCCCCGCCCTCGGCGTCCCGACCGAACAGGAGCGCGCGGTCGCCGTGGATCGCGGCGAAGCTCACTCCGACGTCGACGTACGGCTCGCCGGCGATCGGCGCGGGCGCGACGAGGTGCCGGGTCGCGAGGTCGTCGGGCGCGAGGATCGCGGCGAAGGGACCGTGCCGCACGTCGCTCGCTCCGACGCGCCCGGGGCGGCGCATCGATCCGCCGACGACCACCGCGTCGTCCGACGCCGCGATCGCGCGCACGTAGGGAGGCGGGGACTCGTCGCTCGTGATCGTCGTGCTCGCGAGGACCGTGAGCGCGCGGTCGAAGCGCACGACGGAGAAGGCGTCGGTCACGCAGCCGTCCTCCACCAGCGCGTACAGATCTCCGCCGGGGTGCGCGGCGAGGCCGTGCACTCCGAACGACGCGCCCGAGCAATCGATCGCGACGGCGCGGGTGCGGCCCTCGGGTGTGAAGCAGGCGATGAACGCGTCGCCCTGCATCACCTCGAGGAGCTCGTTGGACGCCTCGCGACCCCTGCGGATCCCGCCGAGGCACGCGTCTCCGTCGGCCGTGGCCACGAGATCCCACACCCCGAACCCGGGCGGCAGCTCGATCGCGCGCGGCACGGCCGGCCCCGCGTCACCCGGCGACGCGGCGTCCGCTTGCGCCCGCCCAGCGTCGACGTCGAGCTCGAGCGACGACCGGCTCCCGCATCCGAGCACGCACGACAAGAGCAGCCATCCGAGTGGCTGCAGCACGCGGTCCACCGACCGCCAAACGGTGTGCATCGCGCGGGAGGATACGCGGTGCACCGCCCGACCGGGTCCCCGATGCGAGCAGCGATTCCTCGCCGGAACGCTGATCTCGGCGGTCAGACCGACCCTCGATGCTCCTCCGTCGCCGAGGTCGGCGATCGAGCCGACCCTCGATGCTCCGCCCGAGCCGATCTCGACGATCACGGGACCGGCGGAGCTCGTCCACCGCTCACCTCAGCGACTACACCGACCCTCGAAGCGCGGCGGACGCTGATCGCAGCGTGCCGCTCGACCCTCGAAGCGCTGCCGTCGTCGACCTCGGTGTCTCGCCCGACCCTCGAAGCAGCCGAACGCTGATCTCAGCGATCGCGCCAGCCTCGCGACGCCCCGAACGCTGACCTCAGCGATCCGGCGACCCGCGAACCTGCCGATCGCTCAGGTCCGCGATCACCCCGACCCTATCGGGCGTCGCGCGCTCTTCTTCGTGCGCAACGCCCCTCGGCTCGCGCCGAAACCCTGGATCGTGCGGGGTGAGCGTCACCGACGTCGCTGCCGCGCTCCTCTCACCGACGAGCAGAGCGATGCCGCGCCCCGGATATCACCGTGCGATCCAGATCCGGCCCGAGCCGATCACGTTCGGAAACTACTGCGACGGCGTCCGCCTGGGCGCGAGCCACGTCAAGCCGCTCGCCGGCTCGCTGCGCGCTGCGGCCCCCGGCGACCTCTCGCCGACCGCGCGGGCGCAGCTCGACACGATCGACGACATCGCGGTCGTGATCGACGACATCCGCACCGCACGCCACGGATCGGCCGCCGTGAAGCCGGCGTTCGACCTCCTCGGCGCCGCGTTCGGCGCCACGCACGACACGCTGCTCGCGAAGAGCCGACTCCCGGGGCCGAGCGATGGCATCGGTGCGCGCGCCGCAGCGCTCGACGCGTGTCTGTTCCCGAACGGCCTCGGGTTCATCCGCTGGGACGCGCACGCCGCGTGGTCCGAGGCCGATCGCATCCTGCGGGTGATCGCGCAGCTCGGCCTCGAGGCGGAGCTCGACGCGATGATCGGTCCCGAGCTCCGCGCCACGGCCATGACGTCGTGCGACGCGCTGCGCGAGGCGCTCGGGATCGGAAGCGCGCCCCGCGAGACGCCGCGCTCGAAGGCGCTCCAGCAGGCGATGCACGCGTTCTCGCGCGAGGTCAGCCGCTACGCGCGGATGCTCGCGGCCGACGTCGACACCACCGACACGACCTCCGTCGAGCGGTTCCGGGACGCGGTGATGATCCCGTTCGACACGTTCCGATCGCGCCGGGGCACGCGCAGGAAACGCACCGACGTCCGAGAGCAGCCCGCGCCCGGAGATCCGTCGACCCGCCCGATCGACGCGCGTTGAGCGTCTCCGCCCACGCGCTGCGAGGGCTCAGATCGGAATCGACGTGCACCCGAAGATCACGTCGAGCCCTCCGCTCGTGTCCGCCGTCTCTTCACGCGCGAACTCGCACGTGCTGGGGCACAGGATCACGCGCGTCGGGTCCGTCGCGTCGTCGTAGTGCCATCCGCCGCGCGTCGGATCACACGACGCCGCCGAGCCCGCGTACGGGATCGTCGTCGAGCCCGACGCGCCGCGGATCTGCACGTTCACGCGACGCGGATCGAGCAGCGTGCCCTCCGGCGGCTCGGGCATCGCGACCTCGCACTCGATGCGCGAGGTCTCCGCGACCGTGCTCGCGACGCTGTTCAGGAAGGGGCCCCACGCCGCCGCGCCGGCGCAGATCTGCGCGCGCACGCCGCCGGTGCGCGCGACGAGATCGGTGTACGTCCAGCCCGGGCTGTCGGGCGTTCCGCCGCCCGGGAACGTGCACGTCTCGTCCTCGTCGGTCTCGCTGCCCCAGCCGTAGATCGCGTTGAACGTGTAGCCCTCGAAGAGCGTCCCGTACGCCGCCGTGCGAAGCCCCGGCCCGAGCGTGCGCGTGCTGAACGGGTTCCCCGCAGGCCCCGGGAAGTCCTCGAGCGACGTGACCGTGAGCCGCGGATCACTCGCCTGACAGGTCGCGCCGTTGCTCCGCCCGGGATCGCAGGTGCGCGAGTTGTCGTCGCTCACCACGACGATCGTCTTCGTCGCGTCGTCGCGCAGCAGATTGCGCCACGGCGCCGAGCCGACGTCGGACGTCTCTCCGTAGCCATCCGTCTGCGCGAGCGTGCCGAGGATCTGCTCGACGGGCTGGGTGCTGCGGATGTCGACCTCGACGTGGAAGAAGCGCGGACCATCGCCGCAGTTCGCGTCGCCCGCGAGCGGCTGAGGAATGCAGACCTGATAGCGATCCCCGCCGCCGACCGTCGTCGCGCCGCGACCGCGCAGGCTCAGCATGATCACGCGGTAGTCGAGATCGCGCCCCGCGATCAGATCGACGAAGTCGTTGATGCCCGTCTGGACCTGCATGATCGCGTCGTCCATCGAGCTCGAGTTGTCGACCACCCAGATGATGTCGACCGGCCTTCGCTGCACCTCGACGAGCGAGCTGCCCATCGCGCAGCCGGCGTCGGGGTCGAAGATGATCGGCGCGTCGGTGGGCGGCGCGTCGACCGGCATCGTCGCGTCGACGGGACCGGCGTCGAATGGAGCCGCGTCGACGGCTGCGTCGACCAGCAGGCCCGATGCGTCGTAGCCCTCTGCGCGCTCGGTGCACGCAGGCAGGACGAAGGGAAGGGTGAGGGCGAGGAGCGCCGCGACGCGACCAGACGGCAAGTGCACCGATCGAGCTTATCACGGTGCCGCGACACCAAGCCGGTGACGCCCCGGCGACATCCGCGCCCCATCGGCTCGTCGGCCTCGGACCTCTCGACGCGCCCGCGCACTTTGTCTACACCGACGTCTCGTCGTGCTCCCGCGCCACGTGCTCGTCACGGTCGTCGTCTCGGCGCTGCTCGGCGCCGCGGTGATCGCGCGCGCGCAGGAGCTCGAGGCCGGCGTGCAGCGCGCGGGCGAGCCCTCGTGGGGCGACCACGCGCATCCCGAGCGACGTCGCGCGCGACAGCTCCGGCGCCAGGGCCTCGTGAAGCTGCTCGACGCACAACAGGCCGATCCCGACTCGCTCGGCCCGCCGCCCGAGGTGCTCTTCGAGCAGGCGCTCCTGCGCTTCGAGCGCGCCCGTCGCGATCTCCCCGACGATCCCGATCTCCTCTACTTCACCGGCCTCGCGCTCGCGGGTTGGTTCCGCCGCGAGCCCGACGGTCGCGAGGAGCGACGCACCGAAGAAGCGGTCGCGGCGTTCGAGGATCTGCGCCGCGCCGATCCCGACTACCACGCCGATCGCGTCGCGTTCGAGCTCGCGATCCTGCACTCGCGACGCGGCGATCACCGCGCCGCCGTGACCGAGTACCGTCGCGCGCTCGACGCCGCGCTGCTGCCCGCCGCGCCCATGCCCCAGGCGATGACCGATCGCGAGCTCGCGCTCGCGCGGCTCTTCACGCCGGTGCCGCTCGCGACGGTGCACCTCAACCTCGCCGAGAACACGATGATGATCGGCGACCTCGAGAGCGCGATCGCCTCGTACCGGCGCGCGAGCGAGCTCTCGGGCAACGATCCGCTCGGCCGCGTGCTCTCGCTCTGGGGCCTGGCGCTCGCGCTCGATCGCAGCGGCGATCATCGCGAGGCGCTCGCGACCGCGCGGCGCGCGATCCAAGCCGACCCGTTCGCGGCGGCATCGACGAGCGACGTGCGCCTCGGCATCGATCGACGCGCGCACGGCCCGATGGCGGTGCTCCACAGCCGTCTCGTGTTCTTCGAGCCCGCGTACGAGGTGCACGCGTACGACGGCATCGGCTGGGAAGCCCTCGCGCGGAGCGAGGACGCGGCGGCCTCGCGCGAGGAGCTCCTGCGCCGCGCGCGCGCATCGTGGGCGACGTACCTGACGGGCGGCGGCAACGAGGGCCGCTACGCGGAGCACGCGACCCGCGCGGCCGAGCGCCTCGATCACGAGCTCGCGCCGCCGCGCGGCCGTTGATCACGGCGGCGCGGGCTGCACCGCCGCGATCGGCTGGTGGGCGAGATCGGGCTCGTCACGCGCGACGGTCTCGCTCTCGCTGCGCGTCTCCTCGACCTCCTCCGAAGCCTCGGCACGCGCCGCGAGCACCACCGCGCTCGCGCTCGTGGAGAGCTCGGGCGCCACTTCGGTCTCGGGCAACGGCGCGGCGGGCGCCTCGTCCTCGGCCGGCGGAGGCGGCGCGACCGGCCGCGCGCGCCGAGGCTCGCGCCGCACCTGCACCGGCGGCGGCGCCTCGACCTCGGGCTCCGCAGCCGCCGGAGGCAGCGTCACGATCACCGGCGCGATCGCGGTCTCGACCTCGGCCGGTGTCTCGGGCGCGGGCTCGGCCACGGCCTCGGTCTCGAGCGGCAGCGCAGTCTCCGCGATCGGCGTCGCGACGATGTGCGGCCTCGCCACGCGCGCCACCACGAAGGCGAGCGTGAGCGCTGCGAGCGTGACCGCCGCGAGCCCCATCCAGCGCGCCGCCGAGCGCTGCTTGCGCTGCGCGATGCGCACCTTGATCGTGTCGAGCCGCGCCGACGCCCGCCGCTTCCGGGCTTCCTGCGCGTCCTGCGCCATCGACGCCGGCGGCGGCGTCGGGATCGTGATGTCGAGCGCGTCCGACGATGCGTCGCGCTTCGGCGCGTCGCGCGCGATCGTGCGCTGGTGCGCGATGACGCGCCGATCGGAGTCGATGCCGTCGCCGCACGTGAGCGCGACGAACGCCGACACCTCGCGGTGCGTGCCCACCACGCCCGTCTCCTCCGCGACGCGCATCAGCGCTTCGAGCATCGCGTCGGCGGACTGGAAGCGTCGCTCGCGCGTGCGCTCGAGCGCGCGCGCCGCGATCTCGTCGAACGCCTCGTGCTGCGGCGCGATCCGCGAGATCCACGGGATCGGCTCGGTGAGCACGCGGCGCATCGAGGTGACCATGTCGCCCTTGAAGAGCCGCTGCCCCGTGAGCCCTTCCCAGAGCATCACGCCCGCCGAGAACACGTCGGCGCGCTCGTCGACCTGCTCGCCCGCGATGTGCTCGGGCGACGAGTACGACGCCTTGCCCTTGAACTGTCCGGCCTGGGTCGTGGTGAGGCGCGCCTTCGCCTTCGCGACCCCGAAGTCCGAGACCTTCGCGATGCCGTCGACGCCGACGAGCACGTTCTGCGGGCTCACGTCGCGATGCACGATGCGCATCGGCTCGCCGTCGGGACCGCGCACCGCGTGCGCCGCCGCGAGCCCCTCGAGCATGTCGGCGAGGATGCGCACGATCACACGCGTCGGCATCGCGCGGCCTTGCTCGCGCGCGCGCTTGATCAGCGTCGCGAGCGTGACGCCCTCGACGTACTGCATCACGAGGAAGGGGCCCGCGATCGGGTCGATTCCGACCGAGACGGTCTCGACGACGTTGGGATGCCGGATCGCGGCGCCGAGCCGCGCCTCGTCGAGCAGCATCGTGTTGAACTCGTCGAGGTGCGTGTAGCAGTCGAGCAGCGTCTTGATCGCGGCGAGGTGCTCGAAGCCCGCAGGACCGTGGGTCACCGCGACGTGCACGCGCGCCATCGCGCCGCGGCCGAGCTCGTGGAGCAGTCGATAGCGCCCGATGCGCTCGGGGACTCCGCCCGGGACGGGCACGCGCGCAGCTTCGGGCGGGACCTCGACGATGCTGCTGCTCGCTAGCGAGATCTCGATGATCTCCTCGGATGGCACGGCGTCGCGCGTGGCCGGATGCGAGCTGCGTGCACCAGACGACGTCATGCAGATCCTCTCGCGAACGTCGGCGACCCGGGCGAACTGCTCGCGCGGGCGGACGCCGCTCGTTTCGCAGGATCCATACCCGTGCAAGATCAAAGGAATTCGCGCGCCGGCGGAGCGCGGCACGGAGCGGCGCCCGTTCTGCGCCACGGGCGGCGCATCGCGGGCTCCGCAGAGGAGAATTGCCGCTAAGGAGAGCAGGAGGTGCAGGAGGGAAGGAAGTGCTCGACTCTCTGCGGTGAATTCTCGGAGGCGAGAGCAACGGACGCAGCAGGTCGAACGGAAGACTCATCCACTTGGTCTTCCTTCTCCTCCTGGCTTCCTCAGGAACTCGCTTCTCTCCCCGGCGTCGTCCGGGGAGTACGCGTCAGCGACGGCGCGCGGCCGGCCGCTTCGAGCCGCCCTTGTTGCGCAGCTCGGCCGTGACGTGCTCCCAGCGCTGCGCGTCGAGCGGTGCGTAGCGCTCGGTCGTCGCGTCGTAGACGAACGTGCCCGCGCGATCGTCCATCGAGACGCCCGCCTCGCGCAGCGGCGCCTTCATCGTGCGGTAGCCATCGGTCAGCGGGATCGCGTCGACGAGCCGCACGAAGCGCGGCCTGCGCGCCGGCACGAGCGCGAGCGCGATCTCCCGCGAGAGCGTGTCCGCATCGAGATCCACGCCGGGGCTCGGCACCAGCGACGCGACGAGCACCTCGCCCGCGATGCCCGGCAGGCTCACGCCGTACGCCGCCGCGCGACGCACGCCGGGCATGCGCGCGAGCGAGTCCTCGATCGCGATCGTCGGGATCGACCCGCCCGGGCTGCGCACGACGTCGGCGAGGCGATCGACGAACCAGTAGTCGCCGTCGGCGTCGCGACGCAGCAGGTCGCCGGTGACGAACCACGCGTCGCCCGCCTCGAACACACCGCGCAGCACGCGGCCCGCGGCCTCGCTCTCCTCGTCGCCCTCGCGACGCGGCTCGGGGCGCGCGACGTAGCCGTCGAAGCTCGCCATCGGATGCACCGGATCGATGCGCGCGATCAGCACGCCCGGCTCGTCGACGCCGCTCGTGAGCAGGCGCCCCGACTCGTCGCGCGCGATGTCTTCCTTCTCGAAGTCCCACCCGAGCAGCGCGAGATCGGTGCTGCCCGGCAGCGGCCGACCGAGCGCGCCGATCTTCGTGCCCGACGCGTTCGCGAGCACCGCGTTGCCCTCGGTCGAGCCGTAGAACTCGAGCACCGACGCGCGACCGAAGCGCTGCACCAGGCGCTCCCAGACGTCGGCGCGCATGCCGCTGCCCGCGAAGAGACGCACCGGCGAGTGCGCGTCGAGCGGCGAGGCCGGTGCCTCGACGACCGCGCGCAGCATGTCGCCCGCGTAGAAGACGACGGTCGCGCCGTAGCGACGGACCTCGGGCCACATCGTCTCGGGGTCGAAGCGCTTCGCGAGCGCGAGGCGCGCGCCTCCGACCAGCGCACCGCCGACCGCGACGAGCATGCCCGCCGCATGGTGCAGGGGCAGGCAGCAGTAGACGGTGTCGTTGGAGGTCAAAGTACATCCGGCCGCCGCGCCGAGCGCGGAGAACGCCCAGCGGCGGTTCGTGATGCGCGCGGCCTTCGGGACCTCGTGGCGACCCGCGGTGAAGATGATGCACGCGAGGTCCGACGCGCGGCCCGCGTCGGGCTCGTACCAGGGCGGCAGCACGACGGCGTCGGGATCGATCGACTCCATGTCGAGCACGCCCTCGGGCAGCGTGGGCTTCTCGCCGAAGCCGCCGAGCGAGAGCACCGGGCCCGTGAACGCCTCGCGCGCGCGGGCCGCGTGATCCGGGTCGGTGACGAGCAGCTCCATCGGCGCGCCGGTCTCGCCGAGCAGACGCAGCGCGTGCTCGAGCGAGATGCGCGTGCTGTCGGGGCTCAGCAGCACCGCGACCGCGCCCATGCGGTTCAGCGCGCAGACGATCGAGAGGTACGAGGGACGCGTCGTCATCAGCACGCCGACGCGCGTGCCCTTGCGGACGCCGCAGTGCACGAGGCCGCGCACGACGTTGTCGACGCGGCGATCGGCGTCGCGATAGGTGAACGCGCGGCCCTTCCACAGGAAGAACGTGCTCTCGGGGATCGCGGCGGCCTGATCGGCGAGCGCCTTGCCCATCGAGATGCGGGTGTGGGCCTCGATGCGGCGCAGCTTCTGGAGGCGCGGCACCTGCCAGCGCAGCGAGTCGATCACCTCGCCGACCTCGCGGCCGACGTCGCTCACGCGGGTCCACATCGCGTCGACCGCGCCGGTCGCGACGTCGTAGAACGCCTCGACGTCGATCGGTGCCTCGTCGAACTCCTCGTCGTCGATGTCGATCGGCGAGGGGCGCGAGGGCTCGTCGCGGAGGCGCTCGGGGATCGCGCCGTTCGCGTCGCGCCAGCGCACCCACTCGATCACCGAGGGCCACGTGACGGTCACCGCGCGGCTGCCGACGACGAGCCCGAAGTGCCCGGCGCGCACCGGGATCTCGTGGATCTCCGCGGCGGGCGCGGCCTCGCGGATCGCGCGCACCGACGCGGCGCGCGCGATCTCGTCGGTCTCGCCGACGAAGAAGAGGATCGGACAGGTGACGTCGGCGAGCGTCACCGTGCGCCCGTCGATCACGAAGCCGCCCGACGCGAGTCGGTTGTGCACGATGAACTCGTCGACGAACGTGCGGAACGCCGGCCCCGGCCACGCGACGAAGCCCTCGCCCGCGAGGAAGCGCCGGCGGCTCTCGCGCTTCTCGAGCGCGTTGCGGTCGTGCAGCTTCTGCACGAACTCGAAGACCTGCTGCACTTCCTTGCGGACGCTGAGCAGCTTGAAGCCGGTGCTGGTGAGGAAGCCGGGCAGGCCCTCCATCTGGCGCAGCGGGATCTCGACCGCGCGTCGCGCCGCGGCGATCACGCGCTCCGCGGCCTGCACGCCGATGCCCGGGAGGTTGCGGCGGATGTCGACCGGCGATCCGAACGTGAGGATCGAGCGGATGCCCGCGCTCCGGCGCAGCGCCGCGACCTGGTAGCAGAACATGCCGCCCTGCGAGTACCCCGCGAGGTGCACGTCCTTGCCGGTGCGCTTGATGACCTCGTCGATCGCGCGATCGACGGCGCGCACGTGATCGTCGAGCGTGCGCTCCATGCCGCCGGGCGTGCGCTCGGGCGCGCCGAAGTCGACGAGCCACACGTCGAGCCCGGCGCGGCCGAGCTGGGTGACCGCGCTGAGCTCGGGCGAGATGTCGTAGACCTCGCTCGTGACCATCAGCGGCGGGACGAGGAGCAGCGGGCGCAGCGACTCGGTGTCGTCGGGGAGCTCGCCGCCGATGCCGGGCACCGGCGCGGGCGCGAGGTAGTGGCGGAGCTTCGAGACGCGGTCCTCGTACGCCACCTCGAACGCGGCGGCGTAGGGCGCCCCGAGACGCCCGAGGCGCATCACCTCGACCGCGTTGCGCGCGCTCGCCGAGAGGCGCCCGAAAGCGCGAGAGAGACCTGGACCACCACTGCGCCGCCGACGACGACGGCTCTCACGCTCGCGATCGATGCTCATGAAACGCTGGGAGCTCCCCCACGCGGGCTGGTGCCCGACGTGGGGCGAGCATAGCCGAAGCCACCCCCGCGAGCGTCCTCGCTCAGCGCCTGCGTCGTGCGATCGCGAGCGCGATCGCGATCGCCGCGGCCCATGCTCCCGCGCCGCTGCCGCCACCGCCCGCACGACAGCCACATCCGCCCACGACCATGCCGCTTCCGCCGCTCGTCGCGGCGTCGCCGCGCGCGATCCCGCCGTCTCCTCCGACACCGCCGTCCGGCGCGATCACGACACACACGTCGTCCTCGTCGGTCTCGCCGTCGCAGTCGTCGTCGACCTCGTTGCAGATCTCGGCGCGCGCGTCCTCGTCGATCTCGCCGTCGCAGTCGTCGTCGCGCCCGTTGCACGCCTCCATCTCGGCGCGGCACGCGTGGCCCGCGGAGAGGATCGTCGTCCAGTAGCGCGGCTCGCTCCAGCTGCCGTCGTCGCGCAGCTCGTCGAGCACGATCGCGTCGCCGAACCCGTCGCCGCGGGAGGGATGACAGCGCCATCCCGCGACCGCGCGACCGCACACGTCCTCGAGCCCGTCGCCGTTCACGTCGGCGAGGCGGATCGTCTGGTGGTGCTTCGCGGCGCTCCATCCGCTCTCGTCGGACCACTCGGGCCCCGCGAGGCGCACGAACTCGGTGCGGTTCCACGCGTAGCACTCGATGCCGGCGTTGGAGCGCACGCAGAGATCGTCGGCGCCGTCGGCGTCGACGTCGCCGGTGCGCAGCGTCGCGTAGTTCGTGAGGTCGTCCCATCCGCTCCCGTCGGCGAGCGGCGCGACGATCGTCGCGGGCTCGAACGAGGTGCCGAGCGAGCGCGCGCACCGGAGATCGGTGCTGCTGCGCGCGCAGAGATCGGCGCGCCCGTCTCCGTCGAAGTCGGCGAGGCGCATCGTGCTCCAGAAGCGCATCGCGCCCCATCCGAGCGCGTCGCTCCACTCCGGGCCGGCGACGCGGGTCGGGAACCCGTTGCCGTCCGAGAGCCAGCACTCGACGCCCGCCGCAGCGCGCGCGCACACGTCGGCGAGGCCATCGCCGTTGAGGTCGCCGGTTCGGATCGAGCCGTAGTGGCGCGCCGCGCCCCAGCCGCTCGCGTCGGCCCAGCGCGGTCCCTCGACGCGCGTGTCGAAGCTCGTCCCGTTCGAGAGCCAGCACCCGAAGCCGGCGTTGTCGCGCGCGCAGAGATCGTCGCGCCGATCGCCGTTCACGTCGGCGAGTCGGATCGTCGTGTAGAAGCGCGGGTTGGCCCAGCCGTTCTCGTCGCTGATCCCGTCGCGCCAGGTGGTGTGCGCGGCGAAGCCGTCGGCGGTGGCGAGCGCGCAGAGGAAGCCCGCGTTGGCGCGGGCGCAGACGTCGGCGCGACCGTCGCCGTCGACGTCGCCCATGCGCAACGTCGAGTAGTTCGTGACGTCGGTCCAGCCGCTGGGATCGCTCCACGGGATCGCCGCGGTGGGCGCGTCCCAGCCGCTGCCGTTCGCGCGCCAGCAGCGCACGCCGCCGTAGCCGCGCGCGCAGAGATCGGCGCGTCCGTCGGCGTTCACGTCGGTGGTGCGGGGTGCCGCGTACACGCTCGGCTGCGCGTTCAGCAGATCGATCTCGCAGACGTCGGCGTCGTCGGGCGTGCCGTTGCAGTCGTCGTCGCGCGTGTTGCAGACCTCGGCCGAAGGACGCGGCGCGCTGCACGCGCCCCACGAGCCACCGGAGCACGTCTCGGTGCCCGCGCCGCACTCGGTCGAGCACGCGCGCGAGAGCGACTCGTCGGTGCGCCCGTCGCAGTCGTCGTCGCGCCCGTTGCACGACTCGGCGCTCGGGGTGCAGCCGCAGCTCGTGCCCGGCGCATCGCGGTACGCGCCGGTCGAGACCCAGATCGTCGCCGCGCCGGCGCAGCTGCCGGAGTAGGGATCACGCGAGGCCGCGCTCGCGGTGCGCCGGTAGCCGTAGTGCAGGTGCGGGCCCGAGCTGCTCCCGCTCGACGCGCTCTGACCGAGCGCCTGTCCGCACGAGACGCTCTGCCCGGTGCTCACGCGGAGCGAGTCGAGGCGCATGTGGCAGTAGATCGAGCGCGAGCCGTCGCTGTGCTCGATCTGCACGTAGTTGCCGCAGCGACCGCCGCAGGTGTTGCCCACCGCGCCGTAGTTCGCGCAGCCGTTGTGGGTCGCGATCACGCGGCCCGATTGCGACGCGAGCACGGTGGTGCCGAGCGGCGTGCCGAAGTCCGATCCGGTGTGCCCGTCGTAACAAGCGCCGCCGCACGTGTAGTCGTCGCAGCCCGAGCCGCCGCCGTTGTTGTCGAAGCCGTAGTTGAGCCGATAGGACTCCGCATACGGGCGGCGGTGGCGCACCTGCGCGGACGCTGGGATCGCGAGCGCGAGCAGCGCGAGCGTGACGAGCGCGAAGCGCATCATCGCGCTCCCTCGAGCACGCCGTCGGGCTCGCCGATCACGATCGTCGCGGGGCCGCGCTCGTCCTCGAAGTGCAGGGTGCCGTCCGCGGTCCAGCGCGGCGCGACCGGGGCCGTCGGGAAGCGCTCGCTCGGCGGGAGCGCGCGCGGCGCGCCGCCGCGGGTGTCGACGCGATGGAGCCGCGGCGATCCGTGCACGCCCGAGACGAACACGATCTCGCTGCCGTCGGGCGAGAGCGCGGGCGACCACGCGGGGGCCATGCCCTGCGTGAGCACGCGCGCCTGGCCGCTGCGCGCGTCGGCGATCGCGAGCTCGAGCTCGGGGAACTCACCGCGCACGTAGGCGACACGCGTCCCGGCGATCGAGAGCGGGCCCTCGACCTGGGTGTCGAGCTCGATGGTCGCGCCGTCGCGGTGCGCGACCAGCACGTGATCGGCGCGCAGCACCACCAGCCCACCGGCGACGAAGCGCGCGTCGAGCACCGCCGTGCCGTCGAACGCCCCGTCGAGCCCGCTGGTGCCCAGCGTGAGCACGCGATCGGCGTCGGAGCCCTCGGGCACCGGCACGAGCCGGCCGATCAGCGTCGCGCCGTCGTCGCGTCGATCGAGGAGGACCTCGCCGTCGTCGAGGAGGGGCGCGGACTCACGCGCGGCCGGCGCATCGGCGCGGCCGCACGCGCCGAGCGCGAGCACGAGGCAGGAGACGAGCGCGATCCGCAGCATGCGTTCCGCGCATAACAAGCGGCGTGCCCATGCGGTGGGCGCATGGAGGGTCGGGATCGCAACCGCGAGCCGACGTTCACGCGCCAGCGTGTCGCGACCGAGCGCGCGCACCGACCACGACCTGGACGGGTGCGCGCTCGAGGCAGCAGCTCAGCGCGGGATGCCTCCGCGGACCTGGAAGCGCCAGAGGCCGGGCGGGCCGACGTTCGACGTCGTGCACAGATCGAGCACGTCGGGCGTCCCCGAGCCCGGCAGCGCGAGGTAGTCCGTCGCGTTCCCGGCCTCGAAGCCCGCGCTCGCCTCGTCGCCGCCGAGGCCACCGGTGCCCGAGCTCGCGTCGCCGGTCGTCCACTGGCACCGCGTGTATCGGAACTCGACGTCGAAGTCGCCGGGCGCGACGTCGCTGCGATCGGTCAGCACGACCTGGAAGGTGTTCTGCAGATCGACGTGCGAGTTGAAGTAGCCGACGAGGCGCCACGTCGCGACGAAGCGCGATCCGGCGATGTCCCAGTGCACGTCGTTCGATGCGGGGCGACCTCCGCCGCGCGTGTCGACGTCGCCCCACCACGGCGCGATCAGCGGCGCGGGCACGGCCGGCATCGTCCGCGGGAACACCGGCGAGTAGGTCGAGAGCGCGCCCCCGAACGACACGTTGCCGTTGTTGTTCACGAAGATCGTCGTGTAGGTCGCGCCGTAGATCCGCAGCCCGCTCGGGAAGGCAGCGCTCAGATCGATCGCGGGCGACGAGACGTCGTCACCGACCGCCACGATGCCCTCGGGATCGCCGAGCCCGCCGAGCAGCTCGGTCTGCGCCGCGACACACGTGCCCGCGTCGTAGGTGCAGGTCGCGCCGCAGGTGCGGAGACGGGTCTCGAAGTCGGCGCACCCGGTGCCCGAGTACGTCGTCTCGCCCGGCGTGCACTCGCCCTGGCCCGTGCACTCTCCCGCCGGCGCCCACGCGCACGCGCTGTTGCAGCGGCGCGCCTGGGTGCCGCAGCGGCCGCACGGCGCGGTGTCGGTCGTGCCGGGCACGCACACGCCGGCCTCGACGCACTCGTCGTACATCCAGCGGCGCTCCGCGGTGCAGAAGCGCTCGACGGTCCCGCACATCGTCCCGCACGGCACCTGCTCGATCAGGCCCGGCGTGTCGCACGCGCCGTCGCACTCTCCGATCGGCTCGAAGACACACGCGGCGCTGCACACGGCCTCGCGCGTCCCGCCCGGCGCGCACCCCGCGTCGGTGCGCGTGCGCTCACCGGGCGTGCACTCGCCTTCGTCCTCGCACGCGCTCGGCGCGCCCCACTCGCACGCGTCGCTGCAGGTCTCGGTCTGGGTGCCGCAGTCGCCGCACACCATTTCGCGCGTCTCGCCGGGCGAGCACACGCCCTCGCCCTCGCACTCGCCGTACACCCACGATCCCGAGGTGTCGCAGAAGCGCTCGGTCGTCCCGCAGCGGCCGCAGGACGCGCTCTCCATCGTGCCGGGCACGCACGACGTGGGCACGTGGGCGTCGACCGGAGGCTGCGATGCATCGCGCTCCGGCGGCGCGCCTCCGTCGATGCCCGGCGCGCCGGCGTCGTCCTCCGGGGCGTGGCTCTCGCCGCAACCGACGAGCACGAGTGGCATGGCGAACGCGAGGATGATCAGCGCGCGGGACATCGGCACCTCTTCGTGGCGGACCCCCAGAGGGCGTCAGAAGCGCGCTGCGGAGTCAATCCCCTCGGGATCCTTCCAGCGTCGTCGGAAATGAGGTCCCTGCCGTCCGCGCGCTTCGCGCGGCACTCCTTCAAGCGCTGCGAACATCGGCTCGCCCTCCGGTCCCTACCGTCCGCGCGCTCCGCGCGCTCCCGTCCGGGACCGGCGGGACGAGCACTCCGGCAAGCACTCACCGCTTTCGCAGCGCGTCGAGCTTCTCGAGGAGCGCGCCGATCGGGATCACGCCCTTGAAGACCAGGAGCGCCGCGGGCGCATCGTCGGGCAGCACCGCCTCGCTCACCCGCAGTCGCTCGCTCGCGCAGAAGAGCACCGGGTGAGGCAGGCCCTTCTCCGCGAGCTCGACGCGCTTCCACACCGCGTCGCGGCTCCAGTAGCCCATCACCTCGACGAGCACGCGCGCGCCGCTCGCGCGATGCGTGCACACGAGGTCGGGCACGCACGCGCCGACGCCGGGCAGATCGAGGATCGTGTCCGCGATCTCCGCGCTCCACGCGCCGCCCTTGTCCTCGATGCGCGCGCGCAGGGCCTCGGCCTCGTCGCTCAGGCGTGCCGGGATCTCGTCGCGACCCAGCGCCGGTCCTTCCATCACGAAGCGCAGCGGCAGGCGCTCCTTGCCCCAGCGCACGTCGGCCGCGATGCGGTGGGTGCCGCTCGATGCGATCGCGGGGAGCGCGAGCGCGAGCGAGAGGCCGTACTTCGTGACCGACTCGAAGAGGCTGAACGGCCCGTCGATGTCGAGCCTCCACTTGCCCGGGCCCTCGGCGCGGATCGAGTAGAGGAGCCGCAGGAACTTCAGCTTGCGGAAGAGCGCGCGCATCGCCGCGGGCTCGATGTCCTCGAGCACCGCGACGACCTTCGTCGCGCGCAGCAGCACCGCCTGGGCCTGCGCGAGATCGTATCCCTCGACCAGCGCCCGCGGTCCGGGCGCGCGCATCTCGCGCAGCAGGTGCGCGCTGCGCAGATCCCCGTAGAGCGCGCGATCGAGCCGCTCGGCGTCCATCCCGTGCTCGGCCGCGACCTCCGCGAGCACCGCGGAGCGATCGAGCAGCGCGTCCTCGCCGAGCGCACGACGTGCTTCGGTCGCGCGACGGAACACCTCGGCGCGTAGCGCGGGCGCGTCGTCGCCGACCTCGCTGTCGAAGACGAGCGCGTCCTCGACCAGCTTCGTCATCCCGTCGAGCAGCTTGCGATCGCGCGGCTCGACCTCGATCGCCTGCCACGCCTGCTCGAGCTCCTCGCGAGGACGACCGACGTGCTCCTTCGCGAGCTCGACGACCATCTCCGCGAGCTCGATCGCCTGCTCGCGTCGCGCGCCCAGCCCGACGAGCTTGAGCTCGTCCTTCTGCCGTCGCGCATGGACCAGATCGGGCGTCAGCATCTCAGCCTCGCAGCGAGCGCACGCGACCGCTCTGGGCGTACGCGCTGTGATCGCGACGGCGCTCGCTGGTGTACGCCTCGCCGGTGTCCGCGGTGACGAGCTCGTAGAGCGTCGCGAGCTTGCCTTCCTTCTTGCGGAGCACGCGCCCGAGTCGCTGCACGTGCTCGCGCACCGAGCCCGAGCCCGACACGACGATCGCGACGTTCGCGTCGGGCACGTCGACGCCCTCGTTCAGCACCTTGCTCGTCGCGACCGCGGAGTACGTCCCGTCGGAGAGGCCCGCGAGGATCGCGCTGCGCTCCTTCACCTTCGTCTGATGGGTGATCGCGGGGATCAGGAAGCGGCGCGAGAGCGCGTAGCAGGTCGCGTTGTCCTGCGTGAAGAGGATCGCGCGATCGTGACGATGCAGGTGGAGGAGGCGCTCGACCCAGTCGAGCTTCGCGGGCGCGGTGAGCGCGAGCTCGCGCTGGCGGCGGTAGGCCTGCATCGCGCGGTGACCCTCGGCGCTGCGGGCCGAGAGCATGATGAACTTCCCCCAGCCGTCGGGCTGGCTCATGCGGATGCCGCTCTTCGCGAGGAACGCGCGGTAGACGCTGCGCTCGGCCTCGTACTCGTCGCGCTCCTCCGGCGTGAGGTGCACCGGGATGCGCACCACGTCGTAGTCCGCGAGGAACTCGCCCGAGAGCTCGACGATGTCGCGTCGGTAGACGGTCTTGCCGATCAGCTCGTCGAGCAGCGTCTCGCGTCCGTCGGCGCGCTCCGGCGTCGCGGTGAGCCCGAGGCGGAACGGTGCGATCGCGAGCTGCGCTGCGAGCGCGTAGGTCGGGCCCGGCAGGTGATGGCACTCGTCGAACACGACGAGCCCGAAGCGGTTCCCGATGTGCTCGACGTGCATGTACGCCGAGTCGTAGGTGGTCACGGTGATCGGCCGGACGTCGTGCTCGCCGCCGCCGACGAGGCCGATCTCGCGATCGAACGTCGCGCGCAGCAGGTCGTACCACTGGCGCACGAGATCGAGGGTCGGCGCGATCACCAGCGTCGATCGCTTCCACAGCTCGATGCCCATCACCGCGACGTGCGTCTTGCCCGCGCCGGTCGGCAGCACGACCACGCCGCGCCCGCGCGCCCGCTTCCACGCCGCGATCGCCTCGCGCTGGTAGGGCCGCGGCTCGCGCTGGATCACCGGCGTCGCCTCGATCTCCTCGTACGCGCGCGCCTCGTCCTCGACCTCGATCTCGGCGGCCTTGAGCGCGAGCACCACGTCCGCGTACGCGATGCCGGGCGCACGATGCGAACGCGTGCGCGCGTCCCACACGCACACGGACGGCAGCGAGGGTGTGACCTCGGGCAGCCCGTGCACCTCGATCGTGCCGCTTCGGAACGCGAGTCGGACGCCCACGCGGCGCAATGTAACAGGCGATCGGAGCGCGCGTGCTCGGTCGCGCACCTCGTGGGCGGCGGTGGGCGTGGAATCGCGATCCCGTCCGCGTGCTCCGCACGCTCCCCTGCGGGTCCTCCGCGGGCGAGCACTCCAGCTGAGTCGAAATGCCCGAAGAAGCGGGCATTCCGCCGGGGCTGCATCGCGAGCGCACACTTGGCGTGCTCGCGCCGTTGTGAGAATTTCGCGCCCCGGAGCAGGAGGACGCGCGGTGACGGCAACGCAGGCGATGGGCACTCGGGTGGCCCTCGGGATCTCGACGCTGGTGCTCGCGCTCGCGGCGTCGGTCTCGCCTGCCTCCGCGCAGGAAGCGCTCGCCGACGCGCAGGCCTGCTACGCGGGTCGCTTCGATCGCTGCGCGTTCGCGGGCGACGCGTACCACGAGGGCACCGGCGTCGCGGTGAGCTTCGAGATGGCGGCGCAGCTCTATCGCTACGGGTGCAACGGCGGCGACATGCGCTCGTGCCGCGCGATGGGGTGGATCCACCAGCAGAGCCCCGGGCACGGCGTGCCCACGAGCCTCTCGGAGTCGCACCGCTACTACGCGATGGCGTGCACCGGTGGGTACGCGCTCGGCTGCTACGACCTCGGCACGCTCTACTGGACGGGGCAGGGCGTGCCCGTGAGCTGGCCGACGGGCCAGTCGTACTACGAGCGCGCGTGCGGCATGCGCCACGCCGATGCGTGCCGCGAGGTCGCGTACATCTACGGGCGCGCGATGGGGGTCGCGCGCGACTACCAGCGCATGGCCGCGCTGCTGCGTCAGGCGTGCGACCTCGGCAACAGCACGGCGTGCCAGGAGATGGTCGATCCCGTCGGCGCGGCGACGCGTGCGGACGCGGAAGAGGGCACCGGGAGCGGCGGCGCTGGCGGCGCGCAGGCAGGGCAGGGCGGCGCGCCGGTGATCGTGGTCGGGATGCCGGAGCCGCAGTTCCAGGATCTCGTGCAGCGCTTCCGTCGCGACACCCGCACCTACGCGCAGATCGCGCTCGCGCGCGATCTCGCGAGCGGCGGCGTGACGCTGAGCTGCCAGCAGATCGCGACGCTGATGCAGACCAGCGCGATCGACAGCACGCGCGTGCAGCTGGGCACGACGCTGTGGCCGCGCGCGGTGGACCCGCAGAACTTCTACTTGTTGCCGCAGGCGCTCGAGTACGAAGGAAGCCGCACGCTGCTGCGGCAGCAGACGGGGCACTGACGGAACGACGAAGGGCAGGAGCGCGTGAACGCTCCTGCCCTCCGATCGGATCACGTCGTCAGCCCGGCGTCGGCTCCGGGCAGAGCGCGCACACTGCGAGATCGCTGGAGTCGGTCACCGGCGTCGTGCTGCCGATCGTCGGCGTGCCCGTGACGCTCGCGGTGTCCGAGAAGCTCGCCTCGACGGGATCGGGATTCGACTCGGTCGGCGTGCACTCGACCGACCACGGAGCGCAGGCTCCGGGCGCGAGGTCCGGAATCTCGTCGGTCTGCGACGCTCCGCTCCCGCAGTCGTCGGTGACGACGATGGCCGTGAGCGGGGTGTCGCCGGTGTTGCAGACCTGACCGGAGCCGTCGATGACCACGACGACCTCGTTGTCCCGCACCTCGAGCCGCGGCGTGCAGACCTTGCTCACGGTGATCGCGGGGGCGGTGTCGGCCTCGCAGACGGCGCTGTCGGCGCCCGTTTCGTCGCTGGCGACGACCGCTCCCCCCGCCACCGCCGCGGCCGTCACGCTCGCCGAGACCGTGATCTCCTGCTCCGTGGTCTCGTACGAGCCGTCGATGGTCACCGGCGTGGCGCCGAGCGGGTTGGGCAGCACCGTCACGTCACCCGAGAGGTCGTCGGTGATCGTCACGTCGTAGAGCGTTCCACCGCCCACATTCGTGACGGTGATCTCGTAGTCGTAGACGAACGCGGTGCCCGCCTCGTTCAGCACGCCGTCGGTGCAGCTCGTGGTGATCTCGATGCCGCAGGCCTCGAACTCGCCGAGCACCCAGTCCTTCAGCACCGCGTCGACGCTGGTCGATGCGCGCGTGGTCGCCATGAACGACGAGAAGCAGGGCGGACCGTTCTCGGCGTCCGAGAACACCTCGGTGATGTTGATGCCGCCCTCGACGAACGCGCGGGGCGGGAAGGGCCCGTCGGCGTTCTCGCCCTTCTGGACGTAGAGCCACGGCGAGGCGGTCTCCAGCAGGTTCGTGGTGGCGCAGACGGTGTCCTGCGACGGGCTCAGGCAGTCGGCGCTGCCCTCGAAGAAGAGGTCGAGCGTGCCGTTGATCTCGCCGGACCCGTCCGCGCGCCACACCAGCACGCGCACGTTCGGCACCGTGCCGCCGTTCGAGTAGTCGATCTGCACGAGCAGATCGCCATCGGTGTGGTTGCCGCTGAACGTGCCGTCGGCGTTCGGCGTCACGCTCTGCTGGAAGAACCAGAAGCCCATGTTCGCGTCGCCCGAGGTGTCGACGCGATCCATGCCGAAGTAGAGGATCGTGTCGTTCGAGTCCTCGTCGATGTAGGCCGCGGCGTATGCGTTCGTGATGTCGTCCTTGTCGGGCACGGGCCCGCTGGCGCGATGACGCCACGCGCCGATGTCGAGGTCGTCCTTGCTCCCGCCGCCGCGGAAGATCGTCTGACCGTTGCCGTCGGGCAGCACGCCGGTGTGATCGAACGAGTCGCCACCGTCGCCGTCGGGCAGCGGCAGATTGACGTCGTCCCAGTCGTCGCCTTCGACCGCCGGGTCGCCGACGGCGTTGCGATCGAGCTCGAAGAGCCCTTCGTCGTGCACCGACTCCACCGCCACGCCGACCGGTGCCGGCTCGGTCGCGCTGCACGCGCCGAGCGCGAGCATGCATCCCGCGAGCACCATCGACGGCGCTCGCCCACCCCTGAGCGTCTCCATCTGTCCTCCACTCGTTTCGAGCCCCCATGTGAAGAAGAAGAGATCAGGCGACTCACGCGTGGCCGTGCGCTACGGCGCGCGAGAGCGCACACGACCTCATCGACGCTGCACGACGCCCCACAACGTCGCGCCGTGAAGGCTCACGGGGCGGCGAATCCGACCTCGTGCCTCGCCGTGAGCGTGCCCCTCGCGCGCGATGGCGCGCGGCGCTACACCCTCCGCCCCGCGATGGCCTATTCGGTCAAGGAGATCTTCTACACGCTGCAGGGCGAGGGCGCGCGCGCCGGTCGTCCCGCCGTGTTCTGCCGCTTCGCGGGCTGCAACCTGTGGACGGGCCGCGAGCAGGACCGTGCGCGCGCGGTCTGCCAGTTCTGCGACACCGACTTCGTGGGGATCGACGGCACCGGCGGCGGGCGCTTCGCGGATGCCGATGCGCTCGCGGGCGCGGTCGCGTCGAAGTGGCCGGGCGGCGGCGCGCCCTACGTCGTGTGCACCGGGGGCGAGCCGCTCCTGCAGCTCGACGTGGCGGCGATCGACGCGCTGCACGCGCGCGGCTTCGAGATCGCGATCGAGACGAACGGCACGCTCGAGGTGCCGCCCGGCGTCGACTGGATCTGCGTGAGCCCGAAGGCGGGGGCGGAGCTCGTCGTGCGCGAGGGGAACGAGCTCAAGCTCGTGTTCCCGCAGGAGGGGCTCGAGCCCGCGTCGCTCGAGTCGCTGCGCTTCGAGCACTTCTATCTGCAGCCGATGGACGATCGCACGCTCGTCGGACCGCGCGCGCAGCGCACGAGCACGAAGCGCGCGATCGAGCACTGCCTCGCGCACCCGCGCTGGAGCCTCAGCCTCCAGACCCACAAGCTGTTGGGAATCCCGTGATGGAGATCTGGAAAGAGTTCTCGTTCGAGGCCGCGCACCGCCTCCCGAACGTGCCGCCCGATCACAAGTGCGCGCGCCTGCACGGGCACTCGTACCGCGTGCGCCTGACGGTGCGCGGCGAGCTCGATCCGCAGCTCGGCTGGGTCGTCGACTTCGACACGATCCGCGAGGCGTTCGAGCCGGTGCGCGCGCAGCTCGATCACTACTACCTGAACGAGATCGAAGGTCTCTCGAACCCGACGAGCGAGCTGCTCGCGCGATGGATCTGGGCGCGCACGAAGCCGCGCCTGCCGCAGCTCGCGCGCGTCGAGGTGATGGAGACCTGCACGAGCGGCGCGCGCTACGAAGGGGCCTGAGACGGTCGCGCCGGTGATGGCGGCGCGTTATGGTCCGCGCGCTCCGCGTGCGCGCCCGCCCTCATCCTCGCGATCCCAGCCCGCGCGTCGCGATCGCGATCGGTGTGCTCGCGCTCGCGGCGGCGGTCGCGAGCGTCATGCCGCAGCTCCACGCGAACACGTGGATCTTCCGCGACGGGCGCTTCTACGTGAACGTCGCGACGACGATCGTCGAGGACCTCACGCTCGATCAGCACGCGTTCGCGTCGTCCTGGTACACCGGCACGCTCGGCTGGAACCGCGATCTCGATCCCGGCTGGAGCAACGTCGCGCTCGGCGCGCGCGGCGAGCACTGGCCGAAGCACCCGTGGATCCACCCGCTGATCGCGAGCCCGGTGTACTTCGCGCTCGGGCTGCCCGGGACGCTCGCGTGGAACCTGCTGATGTTCGCGCTGATCGCGAGCGGCTTGTACCGCTTCGCGCGCGCGTACGCGCCACCGGCGCCCGCCGCGCTCGCGGTCGCGCTCTTCGTGATGGGCACCGCGATCCTGCAGTCGGCCTACGACTTCAGCGTCGACGTGCTGATGCTCGCGGCGTTCGCGCAGGGGCTCGCGGCGGTGCTCGTGGGACGCGGCGTGCTCGCGGGGGCGTGCATCGCGCTCTGCGTGATCATCAAGCCGACCGCGCTGATGTTGATGCCCGCGCTGGTGCTGACGATCGCGGAGCGGCGCGACGGGACGACGCTGCGGCGATCCCTCGCGGCCGGCACGATCGGGCTGCTCACGTACGCGGGGATCAACTGGTGGATGTACGGGCGGCCCTGGTGGTCGGGGTACAACCGCACGCTGGTCACGCAGGGCGGTCGCCCCGTCGTCGCCGATCACCTCGATGCGTTCGCGACGCCCTTCGCCGAAGGTTTCGACCGCATGTGGAGCGGGTACTACGGGCTGGTCCACACGTTCACCGCGATGGTGATCGCGGCGCCCGGCCTGATCGTGCTGCTGCGGCGCCGTCCGCTGCACGCGATCGGCGCGATCCTCGGCGTGGCCGCGAGCCTGCTGGTGTTCGCGAAGTACGCGTACGAAGGGCATCGCTTCCACTGGCCCGCGCTCGCGCTGCTGGTGCCGTCGATCGCGGTCACGCTCGAGGTGATCGAGCACGCGGCGCGGGCGATCGTGATGCGGATGCGGCGGGTGTCGCATGCGCCGCGCAGCGCGGGGCTCGTGGCGGCGATCGCGATCGCCGGGGGCGCGCTGGTCGCGCTGCCCTTCGGGCCGCGGCCCGAGGCGCGCGTGCTCGCGTCGGGCGCGTGGGGCGAGCGCGCGATGGAGCTCGCGCGTGCGATCGGGCTCGAGGGCACGGGCGCCGCGGTCGCGGTGGTGCTGGTGCACCTGGTGCTCGCGGGGCTGCTCGCCGCGCGCACCACGCGGATCCTCGAGCGCGTGGTGCCCTCGCCGATCGCCGCGTTCGCGATCGGGGCGTGCGCGCTGGTGCCCGAGGTGCGCGAGGCGTGCCTCGCGGGCGGGCCGGTGCTGGCGACGAGCGCGCTGCTCGCGCTCGGGCTCGAGCGGCTCTGCGCCGATCGTCGGGTGATCGCCGCGGTCGCGATCGCGCTCGCGATGATCGTGTGGGCGGTCGCGCCGAGCGACGGCGAGCCTGCGTCGGCGCTCACGACGCTCGCGAGGAGCTTCGACGAGCCCTCGGCGATCCGTCTGATCGCGCCGTGGATCGCGATCGCGCTCCCCGGTCTGGTGATCGCGGCGCGACGCGAAGCGCGCACCGGGCTCGCGTTGCTCGTGCTCGCGATCGTCGCCGTGTTTCCCCGCGCGGGATCGTGGGCGCCGATCACGACCATCGCGCTCGCGGCGCCCGCCGCGGTGAGCGCCGATGCGATCGCGACGTGGATCGCGGATCGTGCGCGCGGGATCGACGCGCGCCGCGCGGGCGTGCTGGTGCTCGCGAGCATCGCGGCGCTGCTGGTGATCGGCGGTGTGCGTCGCGTGGTGCAGGCGCGCGAGCCGTTCCGCGTCGCGTCGTACGAGGGCGTGCGGCGCGCGGTCGTGATGCACGGCGAGGTGCCCTGCGATTTCCTCGCGTGGGAGCACTTGAGCTGGGAGTGCTCGCACTTCGACAGCGGGCTCTACGGGATGGTCGGGCTCGCGGTCTCGGATCCGCCGCGCGTCGGTGGCGAGCCGCGCGAGCTGATGGTGGTGCCGACGGGCCGCTCGGGGCAGGAGCGACGCGTCATCTGGGACGACGCGCGCGCGGGGCGCGAGCTCGCGATCCATTGGGCCGTGCCCGACGGGCTGCGGGGTGATGCGCTCGTCTTGGTGCGCGTCGACGAGCGCGAGGTCGGCCGCTTCGAGGTGCCGGCGCGCGACGACGCGACGATCCACGAGCTCGTGCTCGCCACGCCGGGCGTGGGTGACACCGCGCGCCTCGAGATCGCGGTCATGCCGAGCGCGGGACGACGGCACCAGGCGACCGTCGCGCTCGACGCGATCTGGCGCTAGCTCGGCGTCCAGCGCGGCAGGTGCGCGCGCAGGTGCAGGCCGCGCTCGCTGGGCACGATCTCGACGCGTCCGCCGTGCGCGGTGGCGACGTGCGCGATCAGCGCGAGGCCGATGCCGTGGCCCGGTGTGCCCGAGGCGCGCGCGGCGCGCGAGCGATAGAACGCATCGAACACCCGCGCGCGATCCTCCGTGGCGATCCCGGGGCCGCGATCGCGCACGTCGATCCGAGCCTCGTCGCCCGCCAGCGTCACCTCGACGTCCACCACGTCGTCCGAGAACTTCAGGGCGTTCGAGAGCGCGTTCGAGATCAGCGCGTCGAGCAGCGCGGCGTCGCCCGAGACGATCACGTCGTCTGCGACCGATGTGCGGACCCGCGATGCATCGGGAAGACGATCGATCACCTCGCGCACGACATCACCCAGGTCGATCGCTTCCGCGTGCGCACGATCGATCGGCTCGGCGCGCGCGAGCACGAGCAAGCGCTGCACGAGCTCGACGAGCCGCGCGACCTGGGCACGCGTGCGCGCGATCGCCTCGGGATCGGAGCGCTCGTCGAGCAGCTCGAGCTCGCCCGCGACGCTCGCGAGCGGCGTGCGCAGCTCGTGCGCCGCGTTCGACGCGAAGCTCCGCGCCTGCGCGAGCGCGACCGCGAGCCGCTCGACGAGCTCGGCGATCGCGGCGCGGAGATCCTCGAGCTCCGCGTCGTGCTCCGGCGCGGCGATGCGATCCACGCGCGGCGCGCCGGGATCGATCGCGCGCACCCGATCGCGCAGGGCGCTCAGCGGCGCGAGCGCGACGCCTGCGATCCGCGCGGCCGAGGCACCGCCCGCGAGCGCGCCCACCAGCGCGCCCGCGAGCAGCGCGATCACGAACAGCGATCGATGATCCCGCGCGGCGCCTTCGCTCGCAGCGAGGGTGAGGCGGCGCGCGCCGTACGAGACGGTGCAGGCGCGCAGCGAGCCCACGTCCGCGCACGACCCCGGCGGGAGCGGAGAGAGCTGCGCGTCGCCGGCGAGGACGTGGCCTTCGTCGTCGTACACCGCGGCGCGCGCGCCCACGACCGGCACCTCGTCGAGCTCGTCCGCGAGGATCGCGCCGAGATCGCTGGGGCCCTCGTCGTCGTCGGGCTCGTCCTCCTCATCGCGCACCTCGTCGGCGAGCGCGCGCGTGTGCGCGAGCAGCGCGTCGTCGTCGTGCGCGCGCACGAGCTGCTCCGCGGTCCATCCCGCGACGATCGCGGCGACCGCGCCGGCGAGCGCGGCGGCGCCGGCGCTCGCGAGCGCGACCCGCGCGCGGAGGCTGCGAGGCCCGGGCACGTCAGGCGTCTCCCAGCGCGTAGCCCTGGCCACGCAGCGTGCGGATGATGCCGGTCCCGAGCTTGCGGCGGATGCGCGCGACGAGGACGTCGAGGCTCGCGCTCGCTTCGTCGGTGATCTCGCCCCACACCGCGTCGAGGATCTCGCTGCGCGCGATCACGCGCCCGCCGCGCCCCGCGAGCAGCTCGACGATCGCCCACTCGCGCGTGGTGAGCGGCACCTCCGTTCCGTCGCGCCGCGCGCGCCGCGCGCCGAGATCGAGCTCGACGTCACCCGTGCGATGCACGACGCCGCGATCGACCGGACCACGCCGCCCGAGCGCCCGCACGCGCGCGCGCAGCTCGGCGACCGCGAAGGGCTTCGCGACGAAGTCGTCGGCGCCCGCGTCGAGCCCCGCGACGCGCTGCGGGACCTCGCCGTGCGCGGTGAGCAGCAGGATGGGCACGCGCTCGCCCTCGTCCCGGAGCGCGCGGCACAGCGCGACGCCGGTGCCGTCGGGGAGCTCGACGTCGAGCACGACCACGTCCGCGCCCTCCGCTCCGAGCGCGCTGCGCGCCTCCGCACACGAGCGCGCTCCGTGGACGCGATGACCGTCGCGCTCGAGCGCGCGCATCACGAGATCGAGGAGCTCGGGATCGTCGTCGACGACGAGGACGCGCATCGCTCCGTCCTACCGCTCTCCGCTGCTTGTTTCGAGCGGCCCGTTCAGCTCTCGTTCGGGTCGGCCCACGCGTTCAGGCGACGTTCGGGCGCGCCCCGCATCGTGACGGCCAGGAGGTCGACGATGAATCGGATCAAGACGGCCGCGGTGATGCTCTCGATGGTGGTCGCGTTCGGCGCGGGCGGCAGCATCGCGGCGGCGCAGCAGGCCGCGCCGCGTGTCGCGATGGAGGACGCGCGGCGCATCGCGCTCGAGCACGTGCCCGGTGGGAACGTCGAGTCGATCGAGCAGGACCACGAGGACGGTCGCGTGGTGTACGAGGTCGAGGTGCGCGACGCGCAGGGCCGCGAGCACGAGCTCGTGATCGATGCGGACGACGGGCGCGTGATCCGGACCGAGGTGGAGGACGAGCACGACGACGACTGATGGATCGCTACGGAATCCGTAGCGCTACGGATTCCGTAGCATCACAGCTCGCGCTCGTAGAACGTGTCGCAGCCGTGGTGGCCCGTCGCGCCCTTGCTGCAGGCGATGCGGAGGAAGCCGAGCTTCTCGTAGAGGCGCATCGCGCCGTCCATGCCGGTCAGCGTCTCGAGGTACATGCGGCGGTAGCCCATCGCGCGCGCCGCCTCGATGCATCGCTCGAGCACCGCGCGGCCCACGCCGCGGCCGCGCAGCTCGGGCAGGAAGTACATCTTGCGCAGCTCGCACGTGTCCGCGTCGCCGCCGTCGAGCGGCGCGACGCCGCCGCCGCCGAGCACGCGCCCGTCGTCCTCGACGACGAAGTAGACGCAGCGCGGGCGCCCGTATGCGCGCGACATGAACGAGACCTCGGGGTCGTGGATCGCGAAGCCCGGGCCGTCTGCACCGAACTCCGGCATCACGGTGCGGATGACGTTCGCCATCTGCACGTCGTCACGCGGCTCGATCGTGCGGATCGTCGGTGCGCTCATCGTGCGGCGAGTGATAGCGCACCGGCCCTCGCTTGCCGATTTCACTCGCGCGCGCACGATGTCGTGCACCGATGCCCGCCGAAGTTCGTGCGAGCTGGTCGAAGGTCGCGGTCTCCCGCGCGAAGCGCGCGCTCTCGGGAGGCGAGCGCGAGCGAGCGCTGCGCGAGCTCGAGGTGGTGCGCGCGCCGCTGCGCGAGGCCGGGATCCTCGGGTGGGTCCCCGCGGAGCTCCACGCCGACGTGTGCCGCGCGATCGTCCGCGCGCTCGGTCAGGATCGCGCGCGCATCTTCTGGGCCGACCTCATGAACGAGTCGATGCGCTCGCCGCTGATGCGTCCGATCGTCAGCGCCGCGCTCTCGATCGACGGTCGCACGCCCGAGTCGCTCATCCGTCGCGCACCGCGAGTGTGGGAGCTCGTGACGCGCGGCGCGGGCGAGCTCACCGCGACGAAGGTGGACTCCGGCATGCGGCTCGACTTCGTCCAGCTGCCGCGCGCGTTCTGCGAGATCGCGTTCCTGCTCACGCAGGTCGGCACCTGCGATGCGTGCCTCGCGGCGGTCGGCACGACCGGCGAAGTGACGACGGAGCTCGATCCGAGCGCCGCGCGCGCCCGGCTCACCGTGCGCTGGTGATCGTCACCAGAACCGCGCGGCTCACCAGAAGCACGCGGCTCACCAGAAGCACGCGGCTCACCAGAAGCAGAGCGTCGCGCCGCGCAGCCCGTTGCCCGACTGCGCACCGTCGACCGTGCCGCCGAGCGCGAGGTACCACTTCGCGTCGGGCGCGCCTTCGTCGTCGGTCGGCGGATCGATGCGCAGCGTGCCGGTCCCGCAGAGCCCGGCGTCGGCCTCGACGAGATAGACGATCTGATCCGCGATCACGATCGTGCGCTCGTGACAGCCGCTCGCGGGCACGAAGTTGCGCGCGCTCGAGGGCTCGAGGTTCGCGCTCTGGCTCGCGCGCACCGTGAGCGTCGTGTCGACCAGCATCACGTCGGCGTCGTGCGAGCTCGACCCCGCGTCGCCGCCGTCGGCATCGGCGGTCGGCGAGTCGGAGATCTGCAGGACGGTGCCGGTCGGATCGCAGATCTCGAGCGTGATCACCACACCGTCGCTCGATCCGAGATCGAGCGTCGCGACGTTCTCGCGCGGCGTGCCGAGCGTCACCGCGTCGCACGTGATCTCGGTCGCGCCCGGCTCGATGCGGCAGCGCTCGCTGCACCCGTCTTCGTTGGTGCGCGCGGCGCGTGCGTCGTCGGGCTCGCCGCACGGTCGCGCCTCCGCGCCCGCCGGGATGCCGCCGGTGTCGCTCCCGCCGAAGCGCACCGGCTCGCCGCCGAAGAACGAGACCTCGCATCCCGCGCAGAGCGCGAGGGCCAGCACGATCACGACACGTCCGCTCATCGTCCCTCGACCTCGCACTCCCACACGCTCGCCAGCGGCGCTCCGCGCACGTCCACGTGGTGGATGCGCTCGCAGCCCGGAGGCGGAGGATCGCCGTAGAGGTGGTAGTTCGTGACCACGTACTCCGCGGGCACGCGCGAGCGGAACGGCACCTCGACGAGATCGTCGCGCAGGCGCGGCCGCACGTCCCAGTTCGACGTGTCGATGCGCACCCGCGTGCCCTCGCGCGCGTGCTCGTTGAGCCACGCGACCGCGTGCCCCGGGCCCTCGGCCCACCACGAGACGTCGAAGAGCTGGCGCTCCGCGACACCCCCCGGGCCACCGACGAGCTCCGAGTAGTAGTCGAGCGGGAAGGGCTCGACCGACCGCAGCTCGACCAATCCATAGAGCGCCATCGCCGCGGCGGGCGCGAGCGCGATCGCGGGCGTCGTGCGCGAGGCCTTGCCGACGCGCGATGCGAGCGCAGCACCGGCGCGCGAGAGCGCGATGCCCGCGAAGAGCGCGAGCATGGGCCAGCACTGCACGACGTAGCGCGCGAGGTCCTGGCGGAACGACGAGAGCCCTTGCAGGAACGGCGCGAGGAGCGCGACGAGGATCAGCACGCTCGCCGCGCGCAACGCCTTGCGTCGCAGCCCGATCACGATCCCGATCGCGCCGGTGATCACCGCGAGCAGCGGCGTCGTGACCACGAAGAGCACCGGGTAGTACGAGAACGGCGGCCCGACGATGCGCTCGCCGAGGAAGTACTCGGTGGGCAGACGCCCGCCCCAGTGCCCGAACGTCTGGCGCAGATGGCCCGCGGGGTCGGTGTGGATCCACGGCCAGAGCGCGATGCAGATCCCGAGGCCGATCGCGCCGCCGATCAGCGTCGTGATCGGGATCGGCCAGGTGCCGCGCGCGATCTCGCGGCGTCGCGCCCAGACGAGCGCCCACGCGATCGGGATCGTGATCCACAGGAACGTCAGCCGGGAGAGCAGGCCCGGAAAGAACAGGAGCCCGCCGACGAACGCCGCGAGCGAGTCGCCGTGCTCGAGACGATCCCCGTAGCTCGCGCCGAAGCGCACGCTGCGCAGCCACACCGCGAGCGCGAGCAGGTTCGCGCACCAGAAGAAGACGACGATCGTCTCGTGCCCGACGAGCCGCCCGTGCGCGACGACGTGGGGCATCGAGACCATGAGCAGCGCCGCCGCGACGCCCGCGCGACGATCGAAGAGCACACGGCCGAGCCCGTACACGAGGCCGACCGACACCGCGCTCAGCACCGCGCCGACGTGCCGCGCTCCGTCGATCCCGCCGAGCGCACCGCCGAGCCCGTAGATCCACTTGGTGATCGGCGGGTGCTCGTGGTTGAAGCGATAGGCCTCCGCGCTCCAGTCGCCGAGCAGCGCGTTGCGCACCTGCTGCTCACCCGCGTTCCAGTACCAGAGCTCGTCCCATGCGAGATCGGTGTCGGCGATGCGCGTCGATCGGACCAGCAGCGCGAGCAGCGTCACGCCCACGCCGATCGCGACGTCGATCACCGCGAGGCGCCGCAGCGGGCCATCGTCGCGACGGCGCCACGCGCGGACCGCGAGCCACGTGAAGAGCCCACCGAGCGCGAGGAGCAGCGCGAAGTCGCGCGCGTGCTCGGGCGCGCGGCGCGCCAGCGATCCGCTCTCGAGCGCGCGCTCCGCGTCGAAGCGGCTCACGAAGAACGCGTCGCGATCGAGCGGCAGCACGCCCGCCATGTACGGGTCGCGACGATCCTGCATGCGCACGCGCAGGTACCCGCCGCCGCCGCGGTTGATCCAGCGCACCTCGACGCGGTGGACGCCGGGCTCGATCTCGCGGGTCTCGCTGCGCGTGCTGCGTGCGTGGGCGCCCGGATGATCGACGAAGCGACGCTCGTCGAGGAGCACGAACCCGTCGTCGTCGGACTCGATCTCGAGCTCGAGGCGCGTCGGTCGCGCGACCGCCCACCACGCGCGCCACGACACGCACTGCTCGGGGTGCTCCTGCTCGGCCGCGAAGGGCTCGACGTCGAACGAGCGCACCGCGTTGCGCGCCCACGCGGGATCGTCGAAGTCGCAGTGCGAGCCGCCGCTCGAGAGGCGCTCGAAGCCGTTGGCGCGCGTGGGTCGGGTGACGCCGTCGAAGATCGACAGTGCGCCTGCGATCGACGCGAGGGCGGCCGCGGCGAGGAGCAGCGGCGCGAGCCGAGCGAGGAGGGCGAGGGCGGGAGTTCGGCGCATGCGCGGAAGCCGGGCGGGTGTACCACACGGGGTCGCCCACTGCGGTCACGAGTCGCCGGGGACGAGCGTGCCCCGTGCTCGGGCCTGCCGACCCTGGGCGTCCCTGTCGGAACCGGCCAGCGTGTGGGTGCCGACCTCGGATCCCGCGGTTTTCCCGCTCGGATCACGGCTTGCTCGGCGCGCGCTCGAGGAGACCGCGCATGCACCGCTTCCTTTCGATCTCGATCGCGCTCGTGACGATCGCGGGCTGCAACGGCACGATGGGCGGCACGTGCACGAGCAGCAGCGAGTGTCGCGCCGGAGAGGCGTGCCTCGACGGAGTCTGTCGGGGCCGTGGAGACGGTGGGCTCGCCGATGCGAGCGATCCGCGCGCGCTCGCGTCGGTGCGCGTCGAGCCGTCGACGGTGACGCTCACGTCGATCGACGGCGCGCCGGCGAGCCAGGCGTTCCGTCTGATCGCGACGCGGCACGACGGCACCGAGCACGACGCGACCGCGATGGCGTACTGGTCGACCGGCAGCATGCGCCTCGGCGCGATCGACAGCACGGGCACGTTCACCGCGAGCGGCGTCGCGGGCGGCGTGGTGACGGTCAACGCGCGCCTCGCGAGCGGCAGCGACGTGCTCAGCGCGAACGCGACGATCGACGTCGTCGTCGAGCGCACCGTGTTCGGCGCGGGCGTCGATCCCGCGACCACGCCGGGCCGCTTCGGCGCGCCGGTCGCGGGCGATCCGAGCGCGGCGTCGATCCTCTATCCGCTCGAGGGCGCGGTGATGCCGCAGAACGTGTCGCCGCCCGACGTCCAGTGGCAGCCGGTCGGCGCCGCGGGCGACGTGTTCCGCATCCGCCTCACCAAGCCGCGCGCGACGATCACCGCGTACGTCGCGCACATCGGCGATCCCGGGTTCCGCCATGCGTGGCTCGTCGATCGCGACGCGTGGCGCGCGATCGCGGAGAGCGATCCCGACGACGACGTGCGCATCGAGATCGATCGGCTCGAGAGCGCGACGTCGCGCGTGGTCGCGGGCGCGGCACCGCGCACGATGCGCTTCGCGCGCGGGAGCTTGTTCGGCCGCGTGTACTTCTGGGATCTCAACGCAGGACGCACCGAGTCGATCGATCCGGTGAGCGCGGCGCGCGCGGTGGTGGTGCCCGCGCCCGCGCCCGCACCGAACGGCGGGCGCTGCATCGCGTGCCACACGGTGTCGCGCGACGGTCGTTGGCTCTGGGGTGTTCGCGAGGCCGACAACGCGGGCATGCAGTTCGATCTCACGACGCCCCTCGGCGCCGACCCCGCGCCGACGCGCAACACGCCGGTTGCGGCTCCGATCACGATGGGCACCTACGATCCGACGGGCTCGATGCTGATCGGCTCGGCGGGCTGGAGCGGTCCGATGGTGATCGTCGACGCCGCGAGCGGTACGTCGGTCGGCGCGACCGGGCTGCCCACCGCGGGCACGAGCTTCCCGTCGTGGTCTCCCGGCGAAGGCGACCGCATCGCGTTCATGGGCGAGGTCGCGGTCGCGCCCGACTCGCACCCGATCGACGGCGACGTCTACGTGATGCCGCGCACCTCGGCGTCGCCGCTCGCGTTCGGCGCGCCCACGAAGATCCACGAGGGCAGCACGCTCTCGGGCGCGCCCGAGGGTGGCACCGCGGACTCGCACCCGGTGTGGTCGCCCGACGCGCAGATGCTCGTGTTCCAGCACGGGCCGCGCACGTTCAGCTTCGTGCCCGGCACCCACGACGTGCCTCCGGGCGCGCTCTATCGCATCGCGCCCGACGGGACGAACCTGGTGCGGCTCGACACGCTCAACGGCGGGCCGACGGGGACCAGTGCGTACTTCCCGACGTTCGCGCCCTACGTGACCGACGAGCGCGAGAGCGCGCGTTACTACTGGGTCGCGTTCTATTCGCGCCGCGACTACGGCAACGCGATCGCGGGGACGCAGGGGCGCGGGCTGCGTCAGCTCTGGGTCGCGGCGATCGACGCGAGCGCGCCCGCAGGGAGCGATCCTTCGTTCGTTCCCTATTGGCTCCCGGGGCAGAGCACGGCCGTGCACAACATCGCGGCGTACTGGGCGCCCGAGCCGTGCCGCGTGACCGGGAGCTCGTGCGCGACGAGCGCGGAGTGCTGCTCCGAGACGTGCGAAGAGGGCCCGGACGGCGCGCCGGTGTGTGTTCCGCCGCCCGAGACGGAGTGCCGTCGCGGCGGCATGACGTGCGGCAGCGACGAGGACTGCTGCGATGGCTCGACGTGCTCGGGCAACGTCTGCATCGAGCCTCCCGTCTGAGCGCAGGATCGCGACGCGCGAGGCCGCCGATCGGCCTCGCGCGTCGCGTGTCGCTCACGCCGCGCGGCGAGCGCGATCGAGCTCGGCGATGTCGAGCTTCACCATCTTCATGATCGCGTCGGCGACGCGCTTCGCGCGCGGCGGGTCGTCGTCCTGCAACCACTCGCCGAGCACGGCGGGCACGATCTGCCAGCGCACCCCGAAGCGATCCATGAGCCAGCCGCACGCCTGCGGCTTGCCTCCGCCCTCGAGGAGCGCGTTCCAGTAGCGATCGAGCTCGGCCTGGCTCTCGCACTCGACGACGAGCGAGATCGCGTCGTTGAAGTCGTGGTGCGGACCCGCGGTCATCGCCTGGAAGCGCTCCCCGAAGAGCGTGAAGTCGACGATCTTCACCGAGCCCGCTGCCCCGCTCGGACTGTCCGCCGGCAGGGGCGTGACCCGATCGACGCGAGAGTCGGGGAAGATCGAGGCGTAGAGCCGCGCGGCTCCCTCCGCGTCCTTCGCGTACCAGAGATGCGTGTAGATCTTCTGCTTCTTCGCAGTCATGGATGTCCCTCTCGTCGGTCGTGCGCGCGTGGCGCTCGATGGAACGACGAACGAGATGGGCCCGCCCCGACACGACGCCGATCTTTTTTCGCACCTCGTCGGAGCGGCTCGATTTCGGACGTACCTTCGCTGGATGCGCGTCGTCGCGGTCGCGGACACACACACGTTCGAGCACGAGCTCTGGGTGCCCGACGGTGACGTGCTCGTGCACGCGGGCGACATGTTGCGCGGCGGGACGCTCGAGGAGCTCGAAGGCGTCGCGCGGTGGATCCGCGCGCTGCCCCATCGACACAAGGTGATCGTCGCGGGGAATCACGATGTGTGCTTCGAGCACATGTCTTCGCGCTCGCGCGCGCTGGCGATGATCGGCGCGGACGATCCGTCCTCCGGCGTCGTGTATCTCGAGGACTCGGGCGTCGAGATCGAGGCGCTGCGCATCTGGGGCTCGCCGTGGCAGCCCGCGTATCACGACTGGGCGTTCAACCTGCCGCGCGGCTCCTCCGAGCTCGCCGCGAAGTGGGCGCTCGTGCCCTCGGGCATCGACGTCTTGATCACCCACGGCACGCCCTGCGGCATCGGGGATCGCGGGCCCACGTCGGGGCGCCATGGATGCGAGCGACTGCGCGAGGCGATGCCGCGCATCCGTCCCCGCGTGCACCTCTTCGGGCACATCCATCAGGACGGGGGCGCGTGGACGATCGACGGGACGCTCCACGCGAACGTGACGACCTGGGAGTGCGAGCGCGGCGCGACCGTGATCGACGTCGACGCGACCAGCGCGCGCACGTTCATCGTGCCGCCGCGCGGCTAACGCGGGCGCGCGAAGAGCGTCCAGCGATCGCTCTCGAACACCGGCTCCGGCGCGTCCGGCGCGCCGCGGAAGAGCGAGCGCGGTGCGTCGCGGCCCGACTCGTGGCGCACGAGCCAGTAGTCGAACGACTCGCCCCACACCGCGTGGTCGTAGCGCTGCGGCGTCCACTCGAAGCGCGGAGGGAAGGGCGGCGGCGCCGCGCCCTCGGCGTATTGCACCGGCGACTTCGGGAACTCCACGAACGAGAAGCACGCGAGCCCACCGACGCGCGCCTGGAAGTACTGATGCGCGTGCAGGTAGATCGGCAGCGGCACGACCTCGCTCTGGGGATCGAAGATCAGCCCGAGCAGGCGCGCGCCGGGCTCCGTGTGCTCGAGCGCGGCGGAGAGCTCGCCCATCTCGCGATCGGTCTCGCCGAAGCGCTCGGCGTGCACCTGACCGGTCGCGACCGCGAGCGCGATCAGCGCGGGCGCGAGCACGAGGCTCGTGCGCATCGGCAGCGCGCCGCGTGGGCCGAGCACCGGCAGGAGCGCGAGCGCGAGCGGCAGGAAGCGGTGGTTGATCGGCTCGATCAGCCGATACGAGAAGGGCGCGAACAGATAGAGCGCGAAGGTCAGCAGCAGCACGAGCTCGGGCGCGATCGTGCGCGGCATGGGGCACTCGGGCGCCGACGCGACCATCCGGCGCCACCACGGACCGGTCGTCGTCGTCACATCGAGGCCCGCCCGGACCACGGCCGCATCGCGCCATCCGCGCAGCGCGATCACGAGGACCACGCCCGCGAAGAACGCGACCGCGAGGGTCACGCCGCTGCCGTCGCGATAGACGTCGAACGAGTGCCCCAGCCAGCTGCGCATCGTGTCCGCGACCGGCGTGAAGATCGGCGCCGCGCCCTGCGCCGCGACCTCCGCCGCGTGCCCGCTCCGCGATCCTGCTTCGCCGCGCTCGATCACGCCCGACTGCCGCAGCCACCACGCCATCGCGATCACGCTCGGCAGCGCCGCGACGATCGATCCGATCAGCGCACGCACCGCGCGCGCACGACCCACCGCGGGCGCCATCGCGACGAGCTGCACGATGCACGCGAGGCCCATCCACGCGTAGAGCTGCGCGTGCGCGTAGAACGTCGCGAGCGCCGCGATCGCGAGCCACGCCGCGCGTCGCGCGTCGGGCCGCTGCACGAGACGCGCGTGCGCCGCGACCGCGACGATCGCGAGCACCATGCCCGCCGCGTAGTTCAGGAAGCCCCAGAACACGTACGCGTGCATCGCGACCGGCGCCGCGAGGGCGCCGAGCATCGCGGGACGACCGTGCACCCGCAGGTACCAGCCCACCGCGAGCGGCAGCGTCGCGATCGAGAGGACCGCGGTCGCGCGCCCCGCACCCTCGACGCCGAAGAGCGCCGCGAGCCAGTCGCCCAGCACGTAGAGCAACAGGTACTGGCTGCGCGCGTACTCGACGACGAAGAAGCGATCGAAGATCGCCTCGCCCTGACCGTGGATCGCCGCGATCGTGCCGAGGTGCTGCGGATAGTCGACGAAGGGGAGCCAGCGCACCGTGGCGAGCGGCATCGTGAGGGCGACCGCCGCGACACCGAGCACCACCGCCGCGACGCCGTGCTCGCGCGCCCACGTCCGCGCGCGCTCGAGCCACAGCCTCGCGCTCTTCCCGTTGCCCTGCGTCGCCAACGTGGCGCGTCGTAGCGCACGTGGACCGACCCTGTCACGCGGCGGCTCCCATCGAGCACTGGCCAGGGCACGCCTCGGGGACCATTCTGCTCCGTCCGATGCGAGCTCCTCGCAGCAGTCCCGCGGAGCCCTGCGTGGCGGCCCAGGACGACGCCGCCGGCGCGGACCGTCGTGGCCTCCTCGGTCGTCGCAGCTTCCTCTACGCAGGGGGCGCCGCCGCGGCGCTCGTGGCGGGCTTTCCGCTCGTGCAGACCTTCGGCGCGCGCGACGAAGCGCGCCCCTGGCGTCCCGGCCCCTACGGCCCGCTGCGCCCCGATCCCGACGGACGCCTCGACCTGCCCGAGGGCTTCTCGTACCGCGTGCTCTCGCGCACCGGCACGACGATGAGCGACGGCCTGCGCGTCCCCGCGCGCCCCGACGGAATGGCGTGCTTCACCCTGCCCGATGGATCGCTCGCGCTGCTGCGCAACCACGAGAACCCCGCGCACGTCGGCTTGCTCGGCCCGTGGACCGACGGCGTCGCGCCCGAGAGCTACTCGCGGGAGGGCATGGGCGGCGTGACGCGCGTGGTGCTCGACGCCGCGACGCTCGAGGTGCGCTCGTGCAACCTCGTGCTCGGCGGCACCACGCTCAACTGCGCAGGCGGGCCGAGCCCCTGGGGCTGGCTCACCTGCGAAGAGGACTACGACGCGCGCCACGGGCTCGTCTTCGCGTGCGATCCGACCGCCGCGCGCATCGCACCGCCCCAGCCGATCCGCGGGTACGGTCGCTTCCGCCACGAGGCCGCGTGCGTCGATCCGCGCACGTCGATCGCGTACCTCACCGAGGATCGCGAGGACTCGTGCCTCTATCGCTTCGTCCCGCACGATCCCGCGCGGCCCTTCGACGGCGAGCTCCAGGCGCTCGCGATCCGTGGCCGTCCGCGCGCGCGCACCGGCACCGGGCTGCGCGCCGGCGAGCGCCTCGAGATCGCGTGGGTCCCGGTGCGCGATCCCGATCCCGGCGACGACGTGCTGCGGCACCTCGCGCAGCAGGACGGTGCGGCGTCGTTCGTGCGCGGCGAGGGCATGGCGTTCGACCCCGAGCGCGGCGCCGTCGTGTTCGCCGCGTCGGCGGGCGGGCCCAACGCGAACGGCCAGCTCTTCCGCGTCGAGCCCGAGGGCGACGGCGGCGAGCTCGTGCTGCTCGCGCAGTCCGAGGGCAGCGCCGACTTCGACATGCCGGACAACCTCGTGGTCGCGCCGAACGGCGTCGTGTTCTTCTGCGAGGACGGGCGCGATCGCAACTACGTGCGGGCCATCGGCACCGACGGACGCGTGTTCGACTTCGCGCGCAACACGCTGAGCCGCTCGGAGCTCGCCGGGGTGTGCTTCTCGCCCGACGGGCGCGCGATGTTCGTGAGCCTCCAGACCGACGGCCTCACCCTCGCGATCACCGGGCCTTTCGCCCACGCCTGACCGGCGCTGGGCCACACCCCGACTTTTCGGGCGGCCGCCCTTTACGGCTCGATTTTCCCCGCTACCATCCCGGCCTCTTTTCCGGGAAAAGCCGTGGCAGAGACCTCGTTGAAGCCGCTCGTGGGCGTGGTGATGGGCTCGCGCTCCGACTGGGAGACGATGCGCCACGCGGTCGACATCCTCGAGCAGCTCGGGGTGCCGCACGAGGTGCGCGTCGTGTCCGCGCATCGCACGCCGGATCTCCTCTTCGAGTACGCGTCCACCGCGGAATCGCGCGGCCTGCGCGTGATCGTCGCGGGCGCGGGCGGCGCCGCGCACCTGCCCGGCATGCTCTCGTCGAAGACGCACGTGCCGGTGCTCGGCGTGCCGGTGCAGAGCAAGACGCTCTCCGGCATGGACTCGCTGCTCTCGATCGTGCAGATGCCCGCGGGCATCCCGGTCGGCACCCTCGCGATCGGCAAGGCGGGCGCGACCAACGCCGGGCTCTTCGCGGCGCAGATGCTCGCCGCCGAGCACCCCGCGATCCGCGAGGCGGTGCTCCGCTTCCGCGCGAAGCAGACCGAGGACGTGCTCGCGAAGCCCGATCCTCGCGAACAATGAGCGGCACGATGCGCGTCGGAGTGCTCGGCGCTGGTCAGCTCGGTCGCATGCTCGCGCTCGCGGGGCATCCGATCGGCGTGCGCTGCGTCGCGTACGCGCAGCAGCCCGACGAGCCCGCGTGCGCGGTGGGCGAGCACGTGCTCGGCGCGTGGGACGATCCCGCGGCGCTCGACGAATTCGCGTCGCGCATCGACGTCGCGACCTACGAGTTCGAGAACGTCCCGCTCGAAGCGGTACGTCGCGTCGGCGCGCGGGTGCCGCTGCGTCCTTCGATCGACGCGCTGCGCGTCGCGGCCGATCGCATCGAGGAGAAGACGCTCTTCCGGAAGCTCGGCATCGACACGCCGCCGTTCGCCGCGATCGACTCCGAGGAGGACCTGCGCGCCGCGGTCGCGACCATCGGCCTGCCGGCCGTGCTCAAGACGCGCACGATGGGCTACGACGGCAAGGGCCAGCGCGTGCTGCGCACCACGCAGGACGTCGAGGGCGCGTTCGCCGCGCTCGGCTCGCGACCCTCGATCCTCGAGGGCTTCGTCGCGTTCGAGCGCGAGGTCTCGCAGCTCGGCGTGCGCGCCGCGGACGGCTCGATCGCGTTCTATCCGCTCGCCGAGAACGTGCACCGCGACGGCATCCTCCGCGTGAGCATCGCGCCTGCGCGCGCGACCCCCGCGATCGAGCAGACGGCCCGCGTGTACCTGCGCGCGATCCTCGAGTCGCTCGACTACGTCGGCGTGCTCGCGCTCGAGCTCTTCCAGGCCGGCGATCGACTGCTCGCGAACGAGATGGCGCCGCGCGTCCACAACACCGGCCACCACACCATCGAGGCTGCGGAGACGAGCCAGTTCGAGAACCACCTGCGCGCGGTCGCGGGCCTTCCGCTCGGCTCGACCGCGCTGCGCGGCCACGCTGCGATGGTGAACCTCGTCGGCGCGCTCCCCGCGCCCGCGTCGATCCTCGCGATCGACGGCGCGCATCTGCACCTCTACGGCAAGGAGCCGCGCGCGGGTCGCAAGGTCGGTCACGTGACCGTGCTCGTCGACGACGAAGCAGGCCGCGACGCGCGTCTCGCCGCGGTTCTCCGGGTAGTCGACGCCCTCTGATCGAATCGCGCGTGACGCGGAGCGCCACTCCGGTCACACCTCGGGCTGCCGACCGGGTGTGGCGGTCGGCACGAGGGGGAAACCCGGAGCGAAGCTCCGGAAGAGGGTATGGCGCCCATGTGGGGGAAGCGCGTGGCGCTCGCGCTCCTGCTCGCCGGGTGTGGCGGCGGGCAGGACGCGAACGGGATGGACTCGTCGATCGATCCGGGTCGCGACGCGGCGATCGAGGCGATCGACGCGAGCGTCGAGCCCGACGGGTCGACCGACGACGGCGCCTCGCGCTCCGACGCTGCCGACGCCGCGCAGCCCGACTCCGGCGTCGATGGCGGGGTGTTCCCGGTCTGCGCGATCGGCGACCTCCGCGCCGCGCTCGCGGCCGCAGGGCCCGGCGCGACGGTGCTGCTGCGCGACGGATGCCGCGCCGAGGGCCCGCTCGTCGTCCCGCCGGGCGTGACGCTCGCGGGCGAGGGCCCGACCTCCGAGATCGACGGCGGCGACACCGGCCCCGCGATCGAATTCGCCGAGGGCACCGGCGCGACGGTGCGCGACCTGCGCGTGAACGTGCTCGGCGGCGGCTGGGCGATCCGCGCGGCGGGCGAGGGCGACGCGACGATGGAGCGGCTCTCGGTGCACATCGCGCGCGGCGCGGGCGTCGCGCTGCACGAGCGCGAGCGCGTCGTGATGCGCTCGGTGAAGATCGACGGCCCGATGTTCGAGGCCGCTGCCGCGAGCGCGCCGACGACCTCGGCCGACACCGGCACGTGGGCGGTCGTCGCGGTCGACGTGGGTGACGTCGCGGCGCCCGCGGCGGGCGGCGTGCGCGTCGAGGATCTCGACATCAGCGGCCTCGCGGTCGGTGGGCTCTCGGTGCAGCGCAGCGTGCTCGAGGTGATCGACACCGACGTCGAGCCCGACGCCGACGACGTGCGCGGCATCGTGATCTCCGCGTTCGAGTCGGACGTGCGGGTGAGCGGCCTGCGCGTGACCGATCTCTTCGCGGGCAACGGCGTGCCGGCGATCGCCGTCTCCGCGGTCTCGTCGCCGCGCGTCGAGATCGCGGATCTGCGCGTGGAGAACGGCGCGGGCTACGGCGTGTTCGCCGATCGGAGCGCGGTCGCGATCGACGGCGTGATCGCGTCGAGCCTCGACGAGCCCGCGGTGCAGGTGCAGGGCGGCTCGCTCGTCGCGCGCGCTCTCGATCTCGAAGGCGGAGATGGCGCGGCGGTGGTCGCGATCGACGCCGAGCGCGTCGAGGTGCGCGGCTCGACGCTCGCGCGCCAACTACGGGCGCCGGTGCCGACGACCTCGGGCGCCGTCGAGCTCGGCGACGGCGTGCTGGTGCGACGCGCGTCGAGCACCGCGCCGATGCCCGCGATCGTGCTCGAGGACGTGGTGCTCGACGACAACGCGCGCGCCGGGCTGCTCGTCGATCTCGGTGGCGCCGCGCCCGCGAGCGTGTCGCTCACGAACGTGCGCGCACGGTCGACCGGCACCGCGCTCGGCGTGGTCTCGCAGAACGCGGCGATGCCGGCGGGCTGGGACGCGAGCGTGGTGCGCGAGGGCGCGGCCATCGCGAACGACGCGGTTTTCTCGGGCGGAATCGACGTCGCGGGCATCATCATGCCCCCCGCGATCGTCTGGCGTCCGTCGCTCTGATCACGTCGCCGCGAGGGGCTCCGAGGTGCGAGAACCGGCGCACCCCGCGCTCTAGGTTCCACGTTCAGCGCAAACCGTGCGCGCACGTGCCCCACGTGCGTGCGACCGCCCCGCACGATCGGCTGCTCGAGTAGCCATCGAGTGGCAGCGAGCCACGGAATTCACACGGTTTTCGGGAACCACGGTGCGCAGCGCCTCGACGGCACGTGGGTTGCTCGAAACGGGCGCATGGAAGCTTTCACCAAGGCCGCACGGCGTGATCTTCCGTCGGGTGCGCACCCAAGCTGGACCCCCGTGATCGCCGGATGGCGTGACGCGGGTCTCGCGCGCGAGCTCGACGCACGCTGGGCCGCCCGCCTCATGGAGTCGCCGCCGAACGAGGCGACGAAGGCGATGGTGATCGCCGCGCACTACCACGCGTCCGGCGACCCGGTGGAGCGCGCGTGGCGCGCCCAGTCGGACCGCGTGCTCGAGCTCCTCGACGAGCCGACCGCGCCCGAGGCGCTCGCCGCGGCGACGCAGCTGATCCTGCCCGAGGTGCGCATCGCGGCGCGCCGCACGATCGAGGGCCTCGAGGTGCGCCTCGCGACCGATCGCGAGACCCTCGCGACGACCCGCGCGCGCGTCACGCTGCGTCGCATGCAGACCCACGCGCGGAGCGGTCGCGCACGTGCGGTGTCGATCGAGGGATTGCCGCCGCGCTCGTTCGTCTACGCGCTGAACGTGCTCCTCGAGTCGAAGGACGTGGCGCTGCGCTTCGTCCCGCTGGTCGCGATGCCGGGCCGCCGCGCGTGGATGGCCGCGACGCTCGCGCAGTCGCTCCACCTCGAAGACCTCGACACGCTCGATGCCGACGAGCCGTGGCGCGCGTTCGCGCGCTTCACCGACGCGCTCGCGCTCGCGTCCTGAAACCTCCGGTCGCGCTCTCGCTCCTCGTGGGAGCGCGGCCCAGACGATTTCCTCTCGTTCGCCTCCTCGTTCCTCGTCCCTTCCTCGCGAAACACCGCGCCGACGGCGCCGCACCGGGACTCGTCCCCCCGGTGCACCCCAGGCGCCGTCGGCGCGGTGTGGATCCGGGCTCGACTCGACTCGCTCTCCGACGCAGGCCCCGCACGGAGGCGTGCGGAGCACGCGGACCGGAGGGCCCTGCGTCGGCGAGCCGATTTCTCACTCGATGCAGAGGCGACGCGCGGCGCCCGCTTCGTTCGCGAGCGCGCCCGCGGGGTACGCCGAGACGAAGTTGAAGCACATCTCGTCCTCGGTCCGCTCGCCGAAGTAGATCGCGGCGTCGGTCGGGTTGTCGTAGACGCAGGTGGTCCGCAGCACGTCGCCGGGGTTGATCACCAGCGAGCCGCCCGGCGGGATCCACCCGGTCTGCGCGTTGAAGTCCCAGTGCGGCTCGTCGGCGAGCATCACGATGTCGTCCTCGCTGCCGCCGCGGAGGACCTCGGTGCGGATCGAGATGCCGTGCGTGTGCATGTGCAGGCCCGATCCGACGATCGTCACCGGCGCGGTGATCGCGGGCGTGCAGTTCCCGACGACCTCGTGACCGCGCGCGCGCGGCGGGATCGCGATGGCGAGCGAGCCCAGCGTCGACGTGCCGATCTCGTGCTCGCGCGGCGTCTGCGTCGAGCAGAGCGCCACGCCGCTGCGATCGCGCACGTCGTCGTAGCCCGCGACGTTCCAGTAGTGCACCTGCAGGATCACGAAGCCGGTCGAGCCGGGCAGCTCGCGGCCCATCGTCTCGGGTAGCACCGAGTTCCGACCGCCGGGCGCCCAGCCCTGGAGGAACTGCGAGCCCTGGTTGAGCGCGGTGCCGCACTCCCACGCATCGCCGGGCTCGACGCCCGCGGGGAGCGCGGTCGCGCCGAAGATGATCCAGTGATGGAGCACCCGCGGGTCGTCGATGATCGGCGCGAACGCCGTGCCCTGCTCGACGTCGGTGAAGGGCGACGCGAACGCGAAGCACATCGTCGTGTTGCCCGCCGCGGGCGCGAGCGCGTAGGGCTGGTCCATCGCGCCGGGCGCGTGCGCGCGGAACTCGTGCGTGACCTCGCAGGGCAGGTGCTCGGGGCCGATCGGCGGCTGCGTCGGCGTGCCCGCGTCGTCGGTCGATCCCACGCCCGCGGGCGCGCCCGCCTCGATCCACGCGTCGAGCACCGCGAGCTCCTCGGCGGGCAGCATCTCGCCCGGCGGCATCGGGCGCGCGACGTCGTGGATGCGCTCACCGACGAGCTCGTAGACGTGGCGCGACGGGCTCGTCACCGCCATCGCGTGCATCGCCTCGTACGAGAGCACCGACATCGGCGCGCCGAACTGCGGCGACGCCGAGTGACAGCCCGCGCATCGTGCGTCGACGATCGCCTGCACGTCCGCAGGCAGCCGCAGCACCTCGGGCGCGTCGTCGCCTCCGTCGCACGCCGCGAGCCCGCTCATCGCGAGCAGTGGCACGAGCCAACGTGTCGTCTTCTTCGTCGTCGTGTGGATCACGGGGTCCCCCTCCTCGTTCCGTCGAGCACGATGGTGATCTCGCCCGCCGTGCCGGTGATCGTCGTGATCAGCCGGCCGTCGTCTCCGTCCATCGAGAACGCCAGGCCGCGCGCGCTGCCTCCGCCGCCGGCGCCACCCGCGCTCGACTGTGCGCAGGTCGGCGTGATGCCGATCGACGTGCCCTCGACCACGTAGCTGCCGCGGATCTGCGTCGAGCTCGGTCGCACGAGCGTGCCCGCGAGCGTGCCCTCGAGCGTCGTGACGAACTCGAAGTCGAGGCGCGCCTCGGTGCCGTCGAACGCGGCCCACGCGCTCCCGGTGACCGTCGAGGTCTCGATGTCGAACATCCCCGCGGCCGTGCTCGAGACGTAGAAGGTCGCGTCGTCGAACACCCACGTGCCGGTGGGATCACCACCGGTCGCGACGGGCACGTTCGAGCCGCCGTCGCCATCGTCCGCGACGGCGAAGCCGCCGGCGATGTCCGGCAGCTCGGTCGGCTCGGGGCTCACGTCGCAGCCCCCGTCGGGCTCGCCCGCGTCGGGCGTGCCTGCATCGATCATCTCGGTCGGCGCATCGATGCGCGTGCCGGCGTCTGTCGGCTCGTCCGACTCTCCGCCACACGCGATCACCAACGCCGACAGAGCTCCCAAGAACGCGACGATTCCCCCACGTTTCATAGGGCGACGAGCATACGGCGAGCGCGCTCGCATCGGTGTGGACGTTTTGTGCACGGGGGCGATGGCGCGCGCGCGCTCGTGCGAGAATCGAAGGGTGGCGAGCATCCTGGTGGTGGAGGACGAAGGACCGATCGCGACGTTGGTCGCAGACCACCTGCAGCGCGCAGGACATCGGGTCGCGATCGCGCGTGACGGTGACGAGGCGCTCGAGCGACACGCCGCCGACCCCGCCGACCTGCTCGTCCTCGACGTGATGCTCCCGAGAAGGAGCGGGCTCGAGGTGTGCGGCGCGATCCGCCGCGGCGGCGGTGCGCAGCCGGTCGTGCTGATGCTGACCGCGCGCAGCGGCGAGGAGGACGCCGTCGCGGGCTTCGAGGCGGGCGCCGACGACTACGTGCGCAAGCCGTTCGGCGTCGCGGAGCTGGTTCGTCGCGTCGGTGCGCTGCTCGCGCTCGCGGGGCGGCCGCGCGCGCCCGCGCCGGCGTCGACGATCGAGATCGCGGGGATGCGGATCGATCTCGTCTCGCGATCGGTGCGCGTTCGCAGCGGTGAAGCTCGTCTGACCCCCAAGGAATTCGATCTGCTCGTGCACCTCGCGCAGCACCCCGGGCACGTGCTCGAGCGCGAGGATCTCCTCGTCGAGGTGTGGGGCTACCGGCACGCCGGCTACGCGCGCACCGTGGACTCGCACGTCACGCGGGTGCGCAAGAAGCTCGCGGCCGCGGGCCTCGCGTACGACCCGATCACGACCGTGCACGGCGTCGGTTATCGATTCGAGCCGCGCGAGGACGCGTGAGAGCGCTGAGGCAGCGCGTGTCGCTCAAGATCGGCGTCGCGGTCGCGACGCTGGTCGTGCTCGTGGCGCTCGGTCTCTGGCTCGTCTTCCGCCTGACGCTGCTGGTCTACGGCGAGGAGCTGCGTGCGCGACTGGTGCAGCCGGGGCTCGCGCTCTCGACGGCGATCGTGCGCGCGGGGAGCAGCGACGACGCGTCCCTGCGCCGCGATCTGGGCGACGTCGAGGGGTTCTGCATCGCGCTCTACGATCGCGAGGGCGTGCTCTTCGCGCGCTCGCGCGACGATCAGCCCGACGTGCCCGAGCGTCTCGACGCACACGTGCGCGGGCTCGCAGACGCGACCCCTGGGCACCCGCGATCGATCGGGGCAGGGCGCCTCGACGCGCCGACCGCGATGATCGCGCGCGTCGACGGTGCCGGGCGCGCCGCGTACCTCGGGGTCTTCGAGCACAGCGCGGCCGCGACGTTCACCACGGTGCGGATGCGCTCGCTCAGCATCATGGTCGTGATGCTCGCGTTCTTCGCGCTCGGCGTGAGCGCGATGCTCGCGCACCGCATCCGCCACGGCATCCAGAGCACGCAGCGCGTGGTGCACGCGATCGCCCAGGGCGCGCTCGATCGCCGCCTGCCCGCCGCGGGCGACGACGAGCTCGGCGCGCTGGTGCGCGACTTCAATCGGATGGCCGATCGCGTGGAGGATCTCGTGGCCACGCTGCGCCGCGAAGAGGCGCGGAAGCGTGCGCTCTTCGCCGCGTTCACCCACGAGATCAACACGCCGCTCACGAGCGTGCTCGGGTACCTCGAGTCGCTCCGCATGGACGAGGTCGACGCCGATCCCGAGACGCGCCGTCGTTACGTCGAGGTCGCGTACGAGCAGGCGCTCGCGCTCGACGCGCTCGCCGACGATCTCGAGACGCTCTCGCGCCTCGAGCACGACGGCATGTCGCTCGATCGCGCGCCCCACGATCTGCTGGCGATCGCGCGCCGCGAGATCGACGCGCTCGCGCCGCGCGCGAAGGACGCATCGGTGACGCTGCGCGCGGAGGGCCACGGCGTGATCGCCGACGTCGATCGGCGCCGCGTGGGTCAGGTGATCCGCAACCTGCTCGACAACGCGATCCGTCACTCGCGCGCCGGCGGCACGGTGCGGGTCGAGGTCGTCCGCGACCCGCGGGGCGATGCGAGCGTGGTGGTGCGCGACGAGGGCGAAGGGATCGCCGCGGAGCATCTCGCGCGCATCGGCGAGCCGCTCTTCCGCGTCGATCCGTCGCGCGCGCGTGGCACCGGCGGGCGCGGCCTCGGTCTCGCGATCGCGCGCGGCATCGCGCACGCGCACGGGGGCACGCTCGAGCTGCACAGCACGCTCGGCGCCGGGACCTCGGCGCGTCTCTCGCTACCGCGCGAGCCCGCGCCGCGCGAAGCACGCCTCGACGGCGGCGATCGAGACCTCGAGCCCCTCGGCAGCGGGATCGATCGTCTCGACGCGTGATCGACCGACCTCGAGCGCGGCGCGCGCCTCGTCGCAGCGATCGAGCCACGACGCGAGCCGCGCGCTCTCGAGCGGCCAGAACGCGACGTCGGGCTCGAGCTCGGTCAGCGCGCGATAGAAGGGCAGCGCACCTTCGAGGTCGCCCGCATCCCAGCGCTGGAAGGCCATCGCGCCGAGGTCGGAGATCGCACCGCCGCGCAGCGCGACGATCCAACCAGGCGGCGGGCCTTCGTCGGGCTCGGCGAGCGTGAGCGCGGTGGTCCACCCGACGCTCCCGCTCGTGATCACGAAGAGCAGCGCGAGCGTGCCGATCGTCTGCGCGGCGCGCGGTGGTGGTGCGGGCCGCGGATAGCTCGGTGTGAGCCCCGCGCCGACGAGCCGATCGTAGAGGTGCGGATGCACCGGCTTCGCGACGCGCGTCACCGCGGGCGCGAGGTTCAGCTCGTAGATGCGCTCGAGCGCGCGCGCGTAGCTGCCCGCGTCCTCTTCGTGCGCGTGCGCGATCGCGTCGGCGCGCTCCTCCATGCGGCGCGCGATGCGCTGCACGATGCGGCTCACGATCAGCGCGACGAGCACCAGGCAGAGCAGCACGAGCACGCCGCGGAGCGCGTCGCCGTGCCCGAACGCGTGCATCAGCGGGCGGATCAGCGCGATCGGATAGAGCGCGACGAGCGCGACCGAGCGCGCGAGCACCACGCTGCGCGGCTCCCCGAGGTGCCCGAGCTCGTGCGCGGTCACGCCGGCGATCTCCTCGTCGCTCAGATCGCGCACCGCGGGCTCGGTGAACGCGAGCTCGCCGGTGCGCGGGAACGCGAGCGCGTTGACCATCGGCCAGCGCACGATCCACGTGCGCTTCGCGCGGACGCCGACCTTCTCGACGCACGCATCGACGATCGCGGTGATCCGCGCGTCGGCAGGACGCGCGAGCCCGAGCGCGACCGCGACGCGCAGCCCCGCGCCGAGCGCGACCGCCACGAGCATCGCGAGGATCACCACCGCGACGATCGCGGCGGGCACCGGCTCGGCGGGGATGAGCGCACCGCCGATCAGCACGATCAGCACGTGCGGGTACATCGCGAGGAACACGAACGCCTGTCCCGCGAGCCGCTCGCGCAGCGACACCACGCGCCTCCCGATCCGGCGCTCCACGCGACCGAGCTGCGGGTACGCGCCCGCGAACGCCGCGATCCCGACGAGCACGCCGAGCGGACCGCCGCGGAGGTAGGAGAGCGGCCCCGCGAGCATGCCTGCGGTGACGCCGAGCACGATCGCCGAGAGCATCGGCGCACTCGATGCGAGCACGCGCGCCGGCCACGCGCGCCGCGCGCGCTCGGTCCAGTGCGCGTCCTCGGGCATCCCGCGCACCGCGAGCAACGCCAGCGACACGCCGAGGTACGCGCCCACGCACGACACGAGCGCCGCGAGCGGCACCCACACCAGCGCGCCGATCCCGACCCAAGCGGGCAGGGCGGCGCGAACCGCTTCGATCGCCTCGGAGCCCAACGCGGACGGAGTCTACGTGCTCACCCCGTCGCGCGTCCCTCGTCAGCTCTGGCAGCCACACGCGCCCGCTGCGGCGCGCGCACGATCGCATCGGGGCCGCGCATCCTCGCAGAGCATGCGCGTCCCCTCGTCGTGATCGTCGTGCCCCGCGAGCTCGCAGATGCGCCCGCTCAGGTCGCACGCGTGCGCCGCGATCTCGCAGCGCGGAGCGCATGCTTCCTCGCGCTGCGCCGCGACGTTCGCCTCGCTCTCGAGGCGAACGACGCGCTCGTGCCACTGCCGCGCGAGCATCGCGTCGTCCTCGTGCTCGGTGGGGTCGGCGTGCGCAGACTCGAGGCCTCCGCCGCATCCCGCGATGCCGCTCGCCGCCGCCATCATCACCACGCACGCGATCCACGCCGCTCGCATGGCCGCGATGCTACAAGCGTCGCCGCGGCGCGCCCACTTCTCCGACTAGCGGTTGCGCAGCTTGCGCGCGATCGAGAACGCCATCTCGAGCGCCTGGCGATAGTTGAGCCGCGGGTCGCACGCCGTCGCGTAGTTCATCTCGAGGTCGCCCTCGGTGATGCCCGCCGCGCCGCCGACGCACTCGGTCACGTCCTCGCCCGTCAGCTCGAAGTGCACGCCGCCCATCACGGTGCCCGCGGCCGCGTGCGCATCCATCGTGATCTCGATCTCGCGCAGGATGTCGCCGAAGTCGCGGGTCTTGCGCCCGCTCGACGTCGTCTGCGTGTTGCCGTGCATCGGATCGCAGATCCACAGGACGCGACGTCCCGACGCCTTGATCGCCGAGAGCAGCCCCGGCAGCGCGTCCGCCGCGCGCCGCACGCCCATGCGCGTGATGAGCACGATCTTGCCGGGCTCGTCGTCGGGGCTGAGCATCTCGATCAGCCTCAGCACCTCGTCGGGCTTCGCGCTCGCGCTGATCTTCACGCCCACCGGGTTCGCGATGCCGCGGAAGAACTCGACGTGCGCGCCGTCGAGCTGACGCGTGCGCTCGCCGATCCACGGAAGGTGTGTCGTGAGGTCGTACCACTGATCGCGGCGCGGGACGGTGCGCGTCTGCGCCGACTCGTACTCGAGGTTCAAGCCCTCGTGGCTCGTGTAGAACTCGACGCGCGTGAGGTCGTCGATCGTCTTCTCGCCGAGCGCCTCCATGAAGCGCAGCGCCTCGGAGAGCTGACGGCTCGTGCGCTGGTACTCCTCGCGCAGCGTCCCGGGGAGCACCGCGTTCTCGAAGAACGCGAGGTCCCACTGCTCCGGGTGGTGGAGGTCCGCGAAGCCACCTTCGGTCAGCGAGCGCACGAAGTTCAGCGTGAGCGCGGCGTGCTGGTAGCCCGCGAGGAGCAGCTGCGGATCCGCCGCGCGCGCCTCGGGCGTGAACTCCGCGCGGTTCACGAGATCCCCGAAGTAGTTCGGCAGCTCGACCTCGCGTCCGTCCGCGAGCTTGCCGCGCTCGGTCGGCTGGCTGCGCGGCTTCGCGTACTGCCCCGCGATGCGCCCGATCCGGACCACCGGCTTCATCGAGCCGTGCACCAGCACCAGCGACATCTGCATCAGGATCTTCAGCTTCGCGCTGATCACGCGCGGTCGCGTGTCCGCGAGCGTCTCGGCGCAGTCGCCGCCCTGCAGGATGAAGCGGCGTCCCTCCTGCGCGTCGGCGAGGTGCTTCTTGAGGCGCTCGATCTCCCACGACGTCACGAGCGGCGGCATGTTGCGCAGCGTCTCGACCGCGGCCGCGAGCTTCGCCGGATCCGGGTAGTTGATGCCCTGCGCGACGGGGTGATCACGCCACGAGTCGGGGTGCCAACCCCGCGGGGTCGTGGAGATCGTCGGGGCGGTCGCGTCGCGCTTGCTGCCGGTCATGGGGCGGAGGTGTAGAGCCAAACACGCCTGTGCGCGAGCGCACAGGCTCGCCGCCGACCCGGCGCGGAGCTACATCCGCCTCCGACATGGTGCTTCCGCCGCAAGGGCCTCCGCCCGGAGGGCCCGCTCCGCGCCCGATCGGCGAGCCTTCGTTCGACGAGCCTCGCGCGCCGACGCCGCGCGCCACCGCCGACCGCGAGAAGCCGCGCGCCTCGGGCGAAGAGCGCCCCTTCGTCACGGTCGCGGTCGTCGTCGCGAACGTGCTCGTGATGGTCCTGATGATCGCGAGCGGCGTGGGCGCGATGGCGCCCACCGCGGAGTCGCTGCTCGGCTGGGGCGCGAACTTCGGTCCCTACACGCTGGGTGGTCAGTGGTGGCGCCTCGTCACCGCGTGCTTCGTGCACGCCGGGCTGCTCCACCTCGCGTTCAACATGTACGTGCTCTGGGATCTCGGGCGGCTCACCGAGCGCGTCTACGGCGCGCTCGGGTTCACGCTCGTCTATCTCGTCGCGGGCATCGGCGGCAGCCTCGCGAGCGTCACGATCAATCCGATGGGCGTGAGCGTCGGCGCGTCGGGCGCGGTGTTCGGCGTCGCGGGCGCGTTCCTCGCGTTCCTCGCGCGCAACCGCGGGCGCCTCGATCCGCACGTGTTCGCGCACCTGCGCCGCAGCCTCGTCACGTTCGTGCTCATCAACCTCGCGCTCGGCTTCACGGTGCCGGGGATCGACATGGCCGCGCACCTCGGCGGTCTCGCGATGGGCTTCCTCAGCGGCCTGCTCGCCTCGCCCACCGTCACGCGGCAGGGCCCGCAGCGCGCGTACTGGGCGTACCCGGTGGTCGGCGCGGTCGGCGTCGCGATGTGCGTGCTCGCGTGGCTCGGCATGCCGCTCGTGCGGTGATCACGGGCGCAGCGCGCGCGTGAGCTCCTGGACGACCACGCCGCGCATCCAGCGATGCCCCTCGTCCGCGTGGAAGCGCTCGTGCCAGAGCGCTGCGACGGGGATCGCGCCAATCGGGATCGGCACGTCGGTCACCACCAGATCCATCTCGCGCGCGACATCGACCACGAGCTCGCGCGGCACCGCGGCGAGCATGTCGGTCGACGCGACGACCCGCGGCACCAGCAGGAACCCCGGCACGACGAGCCCCACCCGCCGCTCGAGCCCGAGCCGCTCGATCGCGACGCCCACCGCGCTCGGCGACGCGCTGCCGGTGCGCACCACGACGTGCGGATACGCGAGCCACGCCTCGCGCGTGATCGTCCGACGCCGCAGGGCAGGGTGACCGCGTCGCGCGAGCACGCCCCAGCTCACCGTGCCGAGCGCGCGCTGCACGAGGCCCGTGCCCTCGCGCGGCGCCGGCGCGAGCGCGAGATCGACGCCGCCCGCGCCGAGCACCGTCGCGTCGTCGCCCGCGATCGGCGGTCGGAGCTCGAGCCCACAGCGCGGCGCCTCGCGCTGCATGCGCGCGACGATCGCGGGCACCTGCGGCGCGAGGAGATCCGGGCACGCGATGGTGAACGCGCGCTGCGACGTCGCAGGATCGAACGCGGGCTCGACCTGCAGCAGCCTCCGCACGTCGGCGAGGGTGCGCGCCAGCGCGGGTGCGAGCGCATCGGCGCGCGGGGTCGTGTGCATCGCGCGTCCCACGCGCACGAGCAGCGGGTCGCCGAGGAGATCGCGGAGTCGCGAGAGCGCGTGGCTCGTGCTCGGCTGGGTGAGCCCGAGCCGGCGCGCGGCGCGCGTCACGTTGCGCTCGGCGAGCAGCGCATCGAGCACGACGAGCAGGTTCAGATCGATCCCGGCGAGCTCCGGCGCGGCGGTGAGCATCGGGCGAGCATCTCGCATCCATCGACGCCGTGCATGGATGTCTGCGATCCATCGATGGGACGCATGGATGGTTTCCGGCATGATCGGCGCCATGCGCGTCTTCGTCACCGGAGCTTCGGGGTTCGTGGGTGGTCACCTGGTCGAGCACCTCGTGCGGAAGGGCCACGACGTGCGCGCGATGGCGCGCTCGGATCGCAGCGCCGAGCTGGTGCGTCGCTGCGGCGCGACGCCGGTCCGCTGCGATCTCGACGACGTCCGCGCCGAGCACCTCGCGGGCGAAGGCGCGGTGATCCACGCGGCCGCGCGCGCCGAGGAGTGGGGCACGAAGGAGGAGTCCGAGCGCGCGAACGTCGAGGGCACGACGCGGGTGCTCGAGGCTGCGCGGGCCGCGGGCGTGCGCCGCTTCGTGCACGTCGGCACCGAGGCGGCGATCTTCGCGGGTCGCGATCTGATCGACGTGGACGAGCGCGCGCCGTACCCGACGTCGAGCCCGTACCTCTACGGCATCACGAAGGCCGAGGCCGAGCGTCGCGTGCTCGCCGCGAGCGCGCCCGGCTTCGAGACGCTCTCGATCCGGCCGCGCCTCGTGTGGGGCCCGCGCGACACGAGCGTGCTCCCGGCGGTGCTGCGCATGGCCGAGACCGGTCGCTTCGCGTGGCTCGACGGAGGCCGCGTGCGCACGTCGGTCACGCACGTGCGCAACATCGCGCACGCCCTCGAGCTCGCGCTCACGAGAGGCCGCCCCGGGCAGGCGTACTTCATCGCCGACCACGAGCAGCACACGGTGCGCGACTTCCTCGCCCAGCTCGTCGATGCCGCGGCAGGCGTCGACCTCGGCACGCGCAACATGCCGTCGTCGATCGCGCGTCCGCTCGCGCGCGTCGTCGAGTCCATCTGGCGCGCGCTCCACCTCCGCAGCACGCCCCCGATGACGAGGTTCGCGATCGACATGATGTCGAGCACCGTCACGGTCAGCACGAAGAAGGCCCGCGAAGAGCTCGGCTACGCCCCGATCGTCACGTACCAGGAGGGCCTCGCAGAGCTCCGCGCCGAGCGCACGACGCGACGCCCGACGACGTCGACGGCGAGCGTGCCTGCCTCTTAGGAGAGCAGGAATCACCGACGCGCGTCGAACGTCCCCGAGAACCCGCGCCCCACGAGCGTCCCGTCCCAGCGCCCAGGGCTCAACGTGTTCGGCCCCGAGATCGTCGCGTTCCCACGCAGCGTGATCGCATCCGCGCCGATCCGCGCGTTCACCACCGCGTCGATCGCCGCGTCCACGCCCGCCGACACGATCCCGGTGCACACGTTGTCCACCGTGGTGCCGACGTTCGGATAGTCGATCGCTTCCTCCGCCGCCTGCGCGAGCCCATCGCAGAACCCAGCCGCGACCTCGGTCAGCGCCTCGCGCAGCGTCGTCCAGCGACGACCACTGCCTTCGTACACGAGCGCATCGAGCAGCCACGCCACGATCGATCCGATGCTCACGTTGATCGTGTGGCGCTCGATGTTGAACTCGCCGCACACCGCGCTCGCGTTGAACTCGCTCGGGCTGAAGCGCCAGTCGCGCACCATCAGCGGATCACCGACGATCGGCATCGCGCGGTACATGAACGTCACGCGGTTCCACGTGTGCGTGCCGCGATAGCTGTCCGCCACCGCGCCCGCGCGCAGCGTCATCGTCTCGTCGATCACCCACGTGTCGAGCACGACGTTCAGATCCGCGATCGCGCGGAACACGTCGCGCGACCACGGCGGCAGGTACTCGGCGATGAAGGGCTGCGCGAGACGGCAGATCTCCATGTCGACCCAGTCGGGCAGCCCGCTCCAGTCGATGCACGTCCCGTCGGTCCCGAGGAAGCGGAAGATGTCCTCCACGTCCGCGATCCACGCGGGCACCGCCTCACCGATGTTGAGCGTCGACGTCATCATCCACGTTCCCGACAGATCCGGGTTCGCGATGTCGCAGACCGTTCGCGGCCGACAGCGCCCGGCTTCGCAGAGATCCTCGGGCGGACACATGTCGTCGGCGAAGCACGCGCCACCGCCCGGCCCCGGCACGCAGAGCCCGTCGGTGCACTCGAGCCCGATCGGACAGTCGGTCGTGAACGCGCAGTGGCACACGCCGTCCTCGCCGCACGTCAGCGGAGGCGGGCACATCATCGACGCATCACACGGGATCGGGATGCGCGGATCGTGCGTGCACCGCCCCGCGATGCAGAGCTCGTCCTCGCCGCACTCGGGATCGAATTCGCAGAACGCGCCCGAGTCCGAAGGCTGCACGCACACGCCCATGCGGCACTCGCCGGGCGCATCGCACGGACGACAGTCGGTGCCGTCGCCGGGGGGCGGACGATCGGGATCGGGCACGCAGCGCGGGATGCCTCCGACCGCCGCGCACAAGAAGCCGCTCGGACACTCGTCGAAGCCCTCGCCGCACTCGGGCTCGAGCGGTCCTGCGTCGAGCCCCGGCTGCACGGTGCCGCCGTCGGGATCGCGGGTGCGACCGCCGCCGCCGTCGGAGCATCCGATCACGAGCAGAGATGGAATCGAGAGCGCGAGGACCAAGCACGAGCGAAGCGTCGACGACGTCATGACGCGCGCGATCCTATCACCGCGCGGAGCCATTCCTCCGACCCGACGTGCGCGCGCGAACGTCATCGCACGCGAGCACGTACAATCACCTCACACGTGCTTGACACCGTGAGGGCAGGGCGCTACCAAACGCCTCCCTTTCGACGGGGCTGACAAGCAGCGAAGCAGGCACGTAGCTCAGTGGTAGAGCACTACCTTGACACGGTAGGGGTCGGCAGTTCAATCCTGCCCGTGCCTAGTGCAGCGAGCTCCAGCGGCATCTCCGATGCCCGTCGCTCGCGCGGTTTCGGTTGAGTCTCGGCAAGCGATAGCGACCTCTCGGTCGCAGCGCGACGAGACCTGCGACGAGCTTCCCACCTCGCGCATCTCGCGCTGCTGCGCACCGGCAAGCAGGAGATGACGACGATGGGAACGACGACTGCTCGCGCCGTGCTCGAGGCGCAGAACGCGCTGCGCCCCGACGTGATCGCGGCGCGCGCGACGATCGATGGGCGCGAGAAGATCGTCGACCTCCTCACGCCGCTGCCCGAGGGCACGCCGATCAAGCCGATCGCGCTCGATCACCCCGACGCGCTCTGGGTGATCCGCCACTCGTCGTCGCACGTGATGGCCGACGCGGTGCAGCGGCTCTTCCCGGGCACCAAGGTCGCGTTCGGCCCCGCGACCGAGAACGGCTTCTACTACGACTACGATCGCCCCGGCGGCTCGTTCACCGAGGACGATCTCCGCGCCATCGAGACGAAGATGGCGGAGATCATCGCCGAGGATCGTCCCTTCGTGCGCGAAGAGGTGACGGTCGATCAGGCGCGCGACATCCTCTCTCGCCTCGGCGAGACCTACAAGCTCGAGCACCTCGAGCGCCTCGCCGCGATGGGCGAGCAGATCTCGATCTACCGCCACGGCGACTGGGTCGATCTCTGCGAGGGCCCGCACGTCCCGAGCACGAAGTTCCTCAAGGCGTTCCAGCTCACGACCGTCGCGGGCGCGTACTGGCGCGGCGACGAGCGGAACCCGATGCTCCAGCGCATCTACGGCACCGCCTTCGCGAACGAGAAGGCGCTGCGCGCGTATCTCAAGCAGCTCGAGGAAGCGAAGAAGCGCGACCACCGCAAGCTCGGCAAGGAGCTCGAGCTCGTCGGCTTCCACCCCTGGGCGCCCGCGTCGCCGTTCTTCATGCCGCGCGGCGCGATGATCTACACGAAGCTCGTCGACTACGTGCGCGACCTCTACGTGCGCTTCGGCTACGACGAGGTCGTCACCCCGCAGATCTTCGATCGCGAGCTCTTCCTGACGTCGGGCCACCTGCCCGCGTACTCCGAGAACATGTTCCTCGCCGCGACGCGCGAGAACATCGAGGACGTCGTCGAGCACCTCAGCAAGGAAGAGCTCGGCAGCAAGCCGGACATCGAGAAGGCGCTCGAGGAGAAGATCCGCTTCGGCATCAAGCCGATGAACTGCCCCGGGCACTGCCTGCTCTACGGGATGCAGCGCCGCAGCTACCGCGAGCTCCCGATGCGCGTCGCGGACTTCGGTCGCCTGCACCGCTTCGAGCGCAGCGGCGTCACCCAGGGTCTCACGCGCGTCCGCACGTTCTGCCAGGACGACGCCCACATCTTCTGCACGCTCGACCAGGCGCAGGGCGAGATCGAGTCGTTCATCGATCTCGTGTACGCGGTCTACCAGGACTTCGGCTTCGCCGAGGTGCGCGTGGTGATCGCGACGCGCCCCGACGAGCGACTCGGCTCGGACGAGGTCTGGGATCGCGCCGAGAAGGCGCTGATCGCCGGCGTGCAGGCGAAGAAGCTCGACTACTCGATCGCCGAGGGTGAAGGCGCGTTCTACGGCCCCAAGATCGAGTTCCACTTGAAGGACGCGATCGGACGCAGCTGGCAGCTCGGGACGATGCAGGTCGACTTCAACCTGCCCGAGCGCTTCGACCTCACCTACGTCGGCGAGGACAACACGCAGCATCGCCCCGTGATGCTGCACCGCGCGATCCTCGGCTCGATCGAGCGCTTCATGGGCGTGCTGATCGAGCACGTCTCGGGGGCGTTCCCGACGTGGCTCGCCCCCGAGCAGATCGCGCTGCTCACGGTCAGCGAGAAGTTCGAGCCCTACGCGCGCGAAGTGCAGCAGCTCCTCCAGCGCGAGGGTTTCCGCGTGAAGATCGATCTCTCGAGCGACAAGCTCGGCGCGAAGATCCGCAACGCGCGCCTGATGCGCATCCCCTTCCTCGGCGTGATCGGCGAGAAGGAAGTCGAGGGTCGCGGCCTCGCGATCCGCTCGCGCGACGAGGACAAGGATCTCGGGTTCGTCGCGCTCGATCAGGTGATCGCGCGTCTCCGTCACGAGTCGCGTCCGCCCTCGCTCCGCCCCGCGTCGGTCGGGGAGTGACGCAGCACTCGAGCAGCCGTTCTGGACTGTGGGGCGGGGGCTTGTGATGAGCCCTCGCACGCTCCATCATCGCCGTTCGTTCATGGAAGGGCAGAGGCCCTTCCCACAGGAGGATTGAGTCATCCGACCCCGCTTCGATCCGCGCGCGCAGCGCGCCGCCTTCTCCGGCCCTCGTACGAACCACCGAATTCGCGTCCCCGAAGTCCGTGTCATCGGCGCCGAGGGCGAGATGCTCGGTGTCCTTCCGACCCACGAGGCGCTCCGTCTCGCGAAGGAGAAGGAGCTCGACCTCGTCGAGGTCAACCCGAAGGGCATGCCGCCGGTCTGTAAGATCATGGACTTCGGCAAGTTCAAGTACGAGGAGAAGAAGAAGGAGAACGAGGCCAAGAAGCGGCAGATCCAGGTGGAGCTCAAGGAAGTGAAGCTCCGCCCGAAGACGGATGATCACGACATGGACGTGAAGACCCGTCACGTCCGCCGCTTCCTGGAAGAAGGCAACAAGGTGAAGGTCACGTGCCGCTTCCGCGGTCGCGAGATCACGCACCCCGAGACGGCCGAGCGTCAGCTCATCGAGATCATCGAGAAGACGCGCGACATCGGCGTCATCGAGCAGACCCCCCGCATGGAGGGCAAGACGATGACGATCCTGATCGCGCCGAAGCCCGAGATCCGTGCGCGCGTCGCGGCCCAGGCCGCGCAGGCCGCGAAGAAGGCCGCCGAGCGGCCGCCGGCGAAGGCCGTCGCGAACGGCCAGAAGGGCGCGAACGGCGCGTCCACCGCTCCCGTCGACGACGACGACCTCGATGACGACGAGGATGACGACGACGACGACGACGACGACGACGCAGACGACGACGAGTGACGGGGACGAGGATGCGCATCGGCATCCTCGGCGCCGGCACGATCGGCGCCTACCTGGGCGGGCGGCTCGCGGCGGCGGGGCACGACGTCGTGCTCGTCGGCAGGCCGCGCGTGCTCGACTGCATCGCGAAGGACGGCCTCGTCCTCGAGGATCTCGACGGCTCGCGACGTGAAGCGCTCCCCCGGTGCGCGAGCGACTCCGCGGCCCTGCGCGACTGCGAGGTCGTGCTGATCACGACGAAGGTGGCGGACCTCGAGCAGGCCGCCGCGTCGATCCTGCGGCACGCCTCGATCGCGATCGGCCTGCAGAACGGCGTCGAAGCACCGCGCATCCTGCGGCAGGTGCTCGGCGCGCCGCGTGCGCGGGCCGGCATCGTGTCGTGGAACGCGGTGTGGCGCGACGAGCGCACGCTGCGTCGCTCGACGAGCGGGCCGGTGGTGATCGAGCAGCGCGGCGAGGACGCGATCGTGCTGCGCGTGATCGCGGCGCTGGACCGCGCGGGCCTTCCCGCGAAGGGCGCCGACCCGATCGAGCCGGTGCTCTGGAGCAAGCTGCTCTTCAATCTGAACAACGCGGTGAACGCGATCAGCGGCGTGTCGCTCGCCGACGAGCTCGCGCAGCGCGGATGGCGCCGCGTGGTCTCGGCGTGCCAGCGCGAGGGGCTCGATGCGCTGCGCCAGGCGGGCATCTCCCCGGTCCGACTGGGCGCTACGATGGACCCTCGCTTCGCGTCGCGGATGCTGCTCGTGCCCGACGTGGTGTTCCGCGCGCTCGCAGGTCGCGTCGTGAAGATCGACGCGGCGGCGCGCAGCTCGATGGCGGACGATCTCGCGCGGGGCCGCAAGACCGAGGTCGCGTACCTGCAGGGCGCGATCGTCGCGCTCGGTGAGAAGGTCGGCGTGCCCACGCCGGTGAACCGTCGCGTGGTGGACGCGATCCACCGCATGGAGCGCGGCGAGCCCGCAGGCGTGACGGCCGAGCAGCTGCTCGCGAGCTGACCGACGCCTCAGTCGAGGTGCTCGAGATCGCCGGTGAGTGACACCCACGCGTGCCGGCGCGAGATCGAGACGCGGACGGGATCTCCATCGCACGTGAGCGAGAGCCGTCCGCAGCTGCGCGAAGCACGACGTGTCATCCGCACGAGGACACCGGTCCGACCCGCGGACTTCGGACGTGACCAGCGCGCGCTGATGGCACAAGGCGTGGCGCCAACGCTTGACTGCGTAGGTCCACGCTCGTACACCTCCGCTCCCCCGCGTAGGCCCGCGTGCGCGCTGGGCCTCACGCCGCAGAGAAAGTCAGGGAATCGCAGTCATGCCGAAGATGAAGACCCACAGCGGGACGAAGAAGCGCATGTGGTTGACCGGATCCGGTCACGTGCGCCGCGGCACCGCCGGCCTCAGCCACATGATGCGTGGCAAGAGCGCGAACCGCCTCCGCCGTCTCCGCAAGAACAGCCTCATCTCCCCCACCCACGAGAAGATGGTCAAGCGCCTCCTCCCCTACGGGCGGGCCTGATCGCACTCGTCGACTGAAGAAGAAAGAACGGGAGAAGAGCAATGCCGCGCGCGAAGAGGGGCTTCAAGGCCCGCCGTCGTCGTAACCGCATCTTCAAGCACGCCAAGGGCTTCTACGGCGCCCGTGGCCGCATCTTCGGCGACGCCGTCGAGCAGGTGCGCAATGCCTGGCAGGACGCGTTCCGCGCTCGTCGCGCGAAGAAGCGCGACTTCCGCCGCCTGTGGATCGTCCGCATCAACGCGGGCGCTCGCACCCACGGCCTCAGCTACTCGCGCCTCGTGTCGTCGCTGAAGAAGGCGAACATCGCGCTCGACCGCAAGATCCTCGCGGATCTCGCGCTGCGCGATCCGGGCGCGTTCAAGGCGGTGGTCGACGCCGCGCGCTGATTCCTCCTCGAGAGCCCCATGAGCGACGCGGTCCAGAAGTTCGAAGACGGTCTGGCCCGCGTCGCTGCGGGCTTCGAGACCACCTTCGCCCAGTGCCCCGACGAGAGCTCGCTGCGCGCCGCCGCGGCGAAGCTGATCGGCGGCAGCGGCGAGGTGACGCAGCTCCTGAAGCTGATGCCGCAGCTCCCCGGCGATCGCCGCAAGGAGCTCGGACAGCGCGCGAACGCGCTGAAGAACGCGGTGCAGTCCGCGTTCGACGCGCGCCTCGAGGGGCTCGCGCGCGCGGCGCGCCAGGCGGATCTCGAAGCGCCGCCGATCGATCCGAGCCTGCCCGGTCGGGGCCTCTCGCGCGGTGCGCTGCACCCGATCACGCGCACGATCGACGCGCTGCTCGACGTGTTCTCGTCGATCGGCTTCGAGGTCACCGACGCGCCCGAGATCGAGCTCGCGGACTTCAACTTCACGCGGCTCGGCTTCCCGCCCGACCACCCTGCGACCGACATGCAGGACAGCTTCTTCGTCGCAGGCGGAGAGCTGGGCGCGCGCGGTGTCACGCGCTTCGAGGACCAGGTGCTGCTTCGCACGCACACCTCGAACGCGCAGGTCCACGAGATGTCGCGCCGCCGGACGATCCCGATCGCGTGCATCTCGGCGGGCAAGGTGTTCCGCCGCGACGACGACGCGACGCACTCCCCGATGTTCCACCAGATCGAGGGGTTCTGGGTCGATCGCGGGATCTCGTTCGCGCACCTCAAGGGCGTGCTCACGACGTTCGTGAAGCGGATGTTCGGCGAGCAGGTGCCGGTGCGCTTCCGCCCGAGCTACTTCCCGTTCGTCGAGCCCGGTGGCGAGCTCGACGTGGGCTGCACGATCTGCCGCCCCTACGACGAGCCGGGCAGTGACGCACAGCGCGCGCGCACTGCGACGTGCCGCGTCTGCAAGAGCACCGGATGGCTGGAGGTGCTGGGCTGCGGGATGATCCATCCCGTCGTCTTCGAGCACTGCGGCTGGGACCCGAAGGAGGTCACCGGCTTCGCGTTCGGCATGGGCATCGATCGCATCGCGATGCTCCGCCACAACGTCGGCGACATCCGCCTCCTCTACGAGAACGACATCCGCTTCCTCAGCCAGCTCTGAGGCCGCGGCCGAGGGATCGATGAAGGCTTCGTACCAGTGGCTGCGCGAGCTCTCGGGCGTCGACGCGAGCCCGAGCGAGATGGCCGAGCGGCTCACCCGCGCGGGCGTCGAGGTCGAGGGGCTCACCGCGTTCGGCGAGGGGCTCGATCGCGTGGTGATCGCGGAGGTGCGCGGGAAGCGCCCCCATCCGTCGCGCGACAAGCTCACGCTCGTCCGCGTCTGGAACGGCAAGGAAGAGCGCGAGGTCGTCTGCGGCGCGCCCAACGTGCCCGACGCGGGCGCGAAGGTGCTGCTCGCCGAGGTCGGCGCGCGGCTGCCGAACGGGATGGAGATCGCGGCGCGCGAGGTCGCGGGCGTGAGCTCCTCCGGGATGCTCTGCAGCGAGGTCGAGCTCGGGATCGGCGCCGACGCGGAGGGGATCGTCGTGCTCGAGCGCGCGAGCTCGGGCCGCGTGGGCGCCGCGGTCGCCGATGCGCTGAGCCTGCGCGATCAGGTCTTCGAGATCTCGCTGACGCCGAACCGCGCCGACTGCCTCGGCCACGTCGGGCTCGCGCGCGAGATCGCGATGCTCTTCGAGCAGCCCTTCGTGCTGCGCGCGCCTCCGGCGCCCCAGCGGCTGCTCTCGGTCGATTCGGCCGATACGCGCGGGCCGGTCGTGACCGTGCTCGATCCCTCGCGCCAGCACCCGGGCGAGACGCTGAGCCTGGTGCAGCCCGCGCAGGGCGCGCCGATCAACGTGCCGATCGCGATCCGCGATGCCGATCGCTGCTCGCGCTACCTCGGGCTCGTGCTGCAGCACGTGCAGGTGCGTCCGGCGCCGTTCTGGATGCGCTACCGCCTCCACGTGCTCGGTCAGCGCTCGATCGACGCCGTGGTCGACGTGACGAACTGGGTGCTGCTCGAGACCGGACACCCGATCCACGCGTTCGATCTCGACGCGCTGCGCGGTCCCGCGATCGTCGTGCGCACCGCGCGTGACGGCGAGCGCTTCACCACGCTCGACGGAATCGAGCGCGAGCTCTCGACCGACGATCTCGTGATCGCGGACGCCGAGGTGCCGGTCGCGCTCGCGGGCGTGATGGGCGGCGCGGCGAGCGGCGTGCGCGCGACGACGCGCAACGTGCTGCTCGAAGTCGCGCACTTCGATCCCCGCTCGGTGCGCCGCACCAGCCGCCGTCACGGGCTGCACACCGAGGCGAGCCATCGCTTCGAGCGCGGCGTCGATCCCAACGGGCTCGAGCACGTGCTGCGGCGCGCGGCGCAGCTGCTCGGGACCGTGGCCGAGGCCGCGAGCGCGCCGAGCGCGAGCGATGCGCACGCACGCCGGATCGCGCCGGTCGCGATCGCGCTCCGCCCCGGGCACGTCGAGTCGCTGCTCGGCGGGCCGGTGCCCGCGAGCGAGGTGCGTCGTGTGCTCGAGGGCGTGGGCTGCGAGATCGCGCCCGCCGAAGAGGGCGGCTGGCGCGTGACCGCGCCGACGCATCGTCCCGATCTCGGACGCCCCGAGGACCTCATCGAAGAGGTCGCGCGCGTCCGCGGCTACGATCACATCCCGAGCGCGCTCGCCTCGATGGCGCCCAGCGCGGACGCCGGCGATCGTCGCTACGCGATCGTGCGTGCGCTGCGCGAGGGTGCCGCCGCGGCAGGGCTCTTCGAGGCCGTGAACTTCGCGTTCTGCTCGCGTCGCGATCTCGAGATGGCGAAGGCACCGCTCGACGTGGTCGCGCTGAGCAACCCGCTCTCCGAGGAGCGCTCGGTGATGCGCACCTCGATGCTTCCGGGCCTGCTCTCGGACGTCGTGCGCGCGCAGCGGCACCAGGCCCCGCGCGCGACGCTGTTCGAGGTCGGTCGCACGTACCATCCCGCGGCGTCGACGCCGCGTCGCGTCGTCGAGCGTCCGGTGCTCGCGCTCACGCTGAGCGGCCCGCGCGAGCTCTGGGTCGGCGACGAGAGCCCGTTCGACTTCTGGGATGGCAAGGGCGCGGTGCTCGCGATCCTGCGCTCGGTGGGCCTGGTGGCGGAGACCGTGCGCGACGAGTCGATCGCGGAGCACGCGCCGTGGCTGCACCCGCGCCGCAGCGCGCGCGTGGTCGTGGGGGCCCGATCGGTCGGTGTCCTCGGCGAGGTGCATCCCGACGTGGTCGAGGCCTTCGAGGCGACCGGGCGTCCGATCTTCGGCGTGCTCGACCTCGACGCGATCGTCGCGCTCGTGAAGGCCGCGGGGCCGCCCCGCGCGCGCCCGCTGCCGCGTTTCCCGGCGGTGGTGCGCGACCTCGCGGTCGTGGTGCCCGAGGCGACGACCGCGGCGGACGTCGTCGACGCGATCACGCAGGCCGCGCCGCTCGCCGAGCGCGCCGAGCTCTTCGACGTCTACCGCGGCAAGCCGGTGCCCGAAGGCCGGAAGAGCCTCGCGTTCCGGATCGCCTATCGCGATCCCGACGCGACGCTCACCGACGCGCGCGTCGAGCAGGTCCACGCCGCGGTGGTGCAGGCGATCGCCGACCGCTTCGGCGGCGCGCTGCGCGCCTGAGCAGCGCACTGATCCCGCGGACAGCCGCCGGCGCGGGGATCCAGGCGTGTGCGCGCGCCAACGATTCCTGAATTCGACTGTGAATCCAGAGCCCTTGAATTCGACTCCATGCCGTGGTTGCATCGCATACCCGGCATCGAGGGGGCTCTGATGACCAAGGCCGAGATCATCGACAGCGTCTACGAGCGGGTCGGAGGCTTCTCGAAGAAGGAAGCCGCCGAGGTCGTCGAAGCGGTGTTCGAGGAGATGAAGGAAGTCCTCGCCCAGGGCGAGAAGATCAAGATCTCCGGCTTCGGCAACTTCGTCGTCCGAGCGAAGAAGCAGCGCGTGGGCCGGAACCCGCAGACCGGCGAGCCGATCCCGATCAGCGCCCGCCGCGTGCTCACGTTCAAGCCGAGCCAGGTCCTCAAGGCGACGCTGAACCCGCACAAGTCGAGCGGCTCCGGGACGTTCGTCGCGCCGACCGCCAACACCGGCGCGAGCTCGTCGGGCACCTGATCCGGCTGGGCACCTGATTCGGCTCCGGCCCCTCCGTTGACGCGGTCGGGCCGGCCGGGTACCAGAGCGTCCCCCGAGAGCGATGGCGCGACCCACACTGCTGCCGGACAAGCTCTTCTTCCGCATCGGCGAGGTCTCGGAGCTCGTCGGCGTGCGGCCCCACGTGCTGCGCTACTGGGAAGAGGAGTTCGGCATCCTCAAGCCGATGAAGACACGCGGCGCGCACCGCCAGTACCGGCGCCGCGACGTCGAGCTCGCGCTCGTCATCAAGAAGCTGCTGCACGAGGACGGCTTCACGGTCGCGGGCGCGCGCAAGAAGCTACGGGAGCTCGGGCACCTGGAGGCGGTCGCGATCGGGCGCCAGGCGGCGGAGGCGAGCACGCGCGCGCTCGAGCTGCGCGCCGAGCTGCTCGCGGTGCGCGCGGACCTCACGTCGCTGCTCGCGCGGATCGACGCGTCGTCGCGCGAGGAGAGCGCGGTGCGCGAGCGTGCGAAGCCGAGCACGAGCGAGGTGCAGGCGAGCGAGGTCGTGGTGCGGATCGAGACGAGCGCGCGCAGCGAGCGCTGATCGTGCTTGCGGGTTTTCCGTTTGCGGCTAACCTCCGCCCTCCGACTCACCGGCGGGGCGTGGCGCAGCCTGGTTAGCGCACCAGACTGGGGGTCTGGGGGTCGTGGGTTCGAATCCCGCCGCCCCGAGTCGAAGTCGGAGTCAGAGGCCGCGGAGCAGATGCTCTGCGGCCTTCGTCTTTCCGTCCCCCCGACTCGCTGGTGACGGATCCTCGAGGGGGACGTCCAAGTCCGAGGTGGGGCCGCGCGCATCGCGGCTCGAAGGAGCTTGGACTTGCTTCGACCTTGTTTGTTGCTCGTATCGCTGCTCGCGCTCGCGGGCTGCGACGGATCTTCCGCGACCACCACCGACGAGGACGCCTCGACACCGCGCGCCGATGCCGGCAGCGACGCGGCGACACCCGGCACCGACTCCGGCGTTCCTCGCGATGCCGCGCCCGACGCACCCGCGTCGCAGCCCGCGATCGTCGCGACCACCCTCGGCACGCTCGAGACCGACGCGATCACCGCGCTCCCTTACGGCACCCGCGGCGCCGCGCTGCTCGACGCGCTCACGCTCTCGACCGGCGCGTCGGCATCCCTCGAGGACGCAGAGGGAGGTGCGCTCGATCCCACGTCGTTCCTCGACGACGACGCGCGTGTGATCGTCACCGCGGGCGACGACGAGCGCGCGTACCCGATCGAGATGGAGACGCTCGAGAACACGACCGTGCTCGTCGTCCCCGGCGAGACCACGCCGCGCCGGCTCGACACGCGCTACTTCGTCAACGGCGGCGCCGAGTGGATCGTCCTCGATCGCGACTCGGACACGCACTTCTGCATGCCGAGCGACATTGCCTCGGGCACCTACGGCCCGGCTGACGGCGAGGCGACGTTCGTGTGTCTCGAGGTGATGGGCCTCGACGGGCTCGGCATGCTCGGGGCCGCGACGAACGACGACGACTTCACCGTGGAGCTCGAGGTGAGCGCGACCGCGATCCGCGGCCACTTCCACGGCGAGCTCGCGGCGCGCGGGGAAGGCGAGCCGGTCGAGATCGTCGGCTGGATGGGCTCGGATCGCGTCGACAGCGGCGGCTGGTGACGAGCGCGGCGCGCGGCGCTGGTGGCCGCGCGCCGCCTCGCTTTTTCGGCGGCATCGCGGCGCGGGCTGACGCAGACTCGCCCCCGAGATGAGCTCCGTGCGCCCGCTGATCCTGCAGTCGAACGACGACGGCGTGTACGCCCCCGGCCTGCGCCTCCTGCGCCAGGCGCTGCTCGAGATCGCCGACGTCATCACCGTCGCGCCGCTCTTCGAGCAGAGCGCGAACAGCCACTCGCTCACCCTCGCGCGCCCGCTGCGTCATCGCGAAGTCGACGGCCTGCACGCGATCGACGGCACGCCCGCGGACTGCATCTACGTCGCGCTCTTCGAGCAGCGATTCCTGCCGCGCTGGCCCGACCTCGTCGTGAGCGGGATCAACCACGGCTACAACCTCGGCACCGACACGTTCTACTCGGGCACCGTCGCCGCGGCGCGCGAGGGTGCGCTGCGCGGTGTGCCCGCGATCGCGTTCTCGCAAGGGCAGGGCGGCTCGATGGAGACGTCGGCGAAGGCGGCGGCCGAGCTGGCGCGTCGCTTCCTCGCCTCGCCGCGCGATCCCAAGGGCCCGACGCCGCTGCTCAACGTGAACTTCCCGGCGGGGCGCAACGAGCACGCGGGCGTGCGCGCGACGTGCCTCGGCCGGCGCCTCTACGACGACGTCGTCGTCATGCGCCACGATCCGCGCGGCCACGAGTACTTCTGGATCGGCGGCCCCAACGCGCGCCACGAAGAGGTCGCGGGCTCGGACACCGAGGCCGTCGACGCCGGCTTCGTCTCGGTGACGCCGCTGCGCCTCGATGCGACGCTCCCCGATCACTTCGGCCTCGCCGCGTTCATCGCGGGCGAGGGCGAGCTCCCGCCCACGGAGGAACGCTGATGGATCCCCGCGTCGACCTGATCCGCTCGCGCATCCGCGACGTCGCCGACTTCCCGAAGCCCGGGATCCTCTTCCGCGACATCACGCCGCTGCTCTCGGACGGCATCGCGTTCCGCACCGCGATCGATCTGCTCGCGGAGCAGGCGCGCCCACTCGCGCCCGAGGTGATCGTCGGCATCGAGTCGCGCGGCTTCCTCTTCGGCGCGCCGCTCGCGACCGCGCTCGGCATCGGCTTCGTCCCGGTGCGCAAGCCGGGCAAGCTCCCGCACGCGACGACGCGCGAGGAGTACGATCTCGAGTACGGCACCGACGCGGTCGAGATGCACACCGACGCGCTCTCGCACGGCACGCGCGTGCTCGTCGTCGACGACGTGATCGCGACCGGCGGCACCGCGCGCGCGACGTGCAAGCTCGTGAAGCGCCTCGGCGGCGAGCTCGTGGGCGCGGCGTTCCTGATCGAGCTCACGTTCCTCGACGGCGGCGCGAAGCTCGCGCCGATCCCGACGATCGCGCTCTTGCGCTACTAGTCGCCGAGCCCGCCGACGATCGGATCCACGCCCTCGACGCCGCTGCCGAGGTACATCGAGCCCGCGGTGAGATCGACGTGGTAGTGGTTGCGGTGCGCGTCGTTGTAGTTGGGCGTCAGCACGATCTGGAAGATGCGCTCCGACCACAGCGCGCACGCGATCTCCTTGAGCACGCGGTCGGGCTCGGACGACGACACCATCGGACAGGTGTCGGCGCGGCGCGTGATCACGAAGTCGTCCTCGGTGCTGTACGTCGCGTCGGAGTCGGCGAGGCCGAACGCGTGGAGATCGATCGCGCGCGCGTACGCGTGCTGGCTCGGCGTGCACGTGCCGCTGTCGGGATCGCCGCCGCCGATGCAGCGATAGTTGTAGATGCCGAGGTGGATCACCTCGTCGATCCCGTAGGTCGAGATCAGCTCCGACAAGCGCACGAGGCGCGGCGCGAGCTCGCAGTCCATCGACATCGCGGTCGGCATCGACTGCGACGCGGATCGATAACGGACGCCCGCGATCTCCGGCTGCACGCGCACCGGATCGGCGACGCCGCGCAGTGACGCGATGGGCTCCCACTCGAGCCCGAGCGCATCGAGCATCGCGTGGCAGCTCTCGTCGGCGGGCGCGGCGATCTCGATCGTGATCTCGTCGCGCACCAGCTCCGCACCGCTCGCATCACGACCGCTCGCGGTGAGCAGCCGCGCGCCGTCGGCGGCGAACGACGCGAACGCGCTGAGCATCGGTGGGCGCAGGGTCGCGAGCTCGGTGCTCCCGTCGGCGATCAGCACTACGTGATCGACGCCCTCGGCGCGCACCACGAGCTCGACGCGCGCGACCCACGACTCGTCCTCGATCGTGTCGCGCACGATGCGCGCGCCGTCCGCCGGCGACTCGAACGCCACGAGCGGCGTGACCGGCGCGGCGTCGATCGCTGGGTCCGCGTCGAGCGGGATCGATGCGTCGGCGATGCCGCCGTCGCGCGACGGCTCGTCACCCGAGACCTCACCGCCGCACCCACTCAGCAGCGCACAGAGCGCCGCGACCCCCACCATCCCGCGCATGGCCCGGACCTCTCGGCACGCCCCACTCGCCCACGAAATCGAGGCTCGAGCGTACCACGCGGTCCAGACATCGATCGTCGGGTGTCCGCGACGGCCCGCGGCGATCTCGAGCCGGTCCTCGCCCGTCGGCGACGCCACCGGTCGATTCTGAAATCGATCGTCGGGTGTCCGCGACGCCACCGGTCGATCTCGAAATCGATCGTCGGGTGCCAGCGACGCCACCGATCGATCTCGAAATCGATCGTCGGGTGTCAGCGACCCCGGAGGTCGATTTTGAAATCGATCGTTGGGTGTCAGCGACCCCGAAGTCGATTCTAAAATCGATCGTTGGGTGTCAGCGACCCCATTTGTCGAATTCGAGCGGCCGCGTGTCCCGTCCACGCCTCGCGCGGCCTACGAAGCTCGGAGGACGACGATGACCGAGCCCACGACGCTCCGCGCCCGCTTCGCCGCTCGCGCCCACGACCTGCTGCGCATCTTCGCGCCGACCGCTGCCGTCACGCTTGCGGCAGGGCTCGCGTGCGCCGCGTGCTGCGCGTTGCCGCTCCTGTTCGCCGGTTCCGCCGCTGCCGGCGTGCTCGCGATCATCGAGCCGCACGTCGCGTGGGTCGGTCTGCTCGCCGTGGGCGTGGTGATCGCTGCGCGCGCTCGCGGTCGCGAGGACGCATCGTGCGCGACCTCGTGTCCGGTCGACCGCTCGTGTGGCTGCACGCTCTCGGACGGTGCGCTCGAGGCGCGGATGGACGAGCTGCGCGCGCTCTTCGACGACGAGCTGGTGCGGGTCGAGCGTCGCAGCGCGGGGGAGCTCGTGTGGCGCTTCCGTGGTGGCCACGAGCGCGTCGCGGCGCTCGCGGCACGCGAGCGCGAGTGCTGTGCGTTCCTCGACATGCACGTCGCTGCGATCGACGGCGAGGTGCACTGGATCCTGCGTGGCTCCGCGCCCGCGCTCGACGTGTTCGAGTCGCTGCCGTCGGGTGATCGTGACGCGGCCGTGCGCGCGCTCCGGAGGGCGAGCGCCGGGTGACACGCGAAGAGCGAGCGACGATCCACGCGCTGACCGTGCGCTTCGCGGACGGCGATCGGGCGGCATTCGATCCGCTCTTCGCCGCGCTGTGGCCGGTCGTGCGCGCCTACGTCGCGCGCTCGTTGCCCGCGGCCGACGCCGAGGACGTGGCCCAGGAGGCGATCGTGAAGGTGTTCGCGCGCATCGCCGACTTCGACGTCACGCGCGACGCGGCGGCGTGGGCCCTCACGATCGCGAGCTTCGAGGTGATGACGTCGCGACGGCGCGCGATGCGACGTCGCGAGACCGCGGCCGAGCTCGACGGGCTCGAGGCCTCGATGCGCTCGCCCGAGGATCTCACCGGTGCGCGCGAGATGCTCGCGCACCTCGAGGCGTTCCTCGGCGCGATGTCGGATCGCGATCGCGCGGCGATCCACGCCGAGCTCGAGGGCGAGCAGGCGGTCGGCGAGGGCGCGCGCAAGCGCCGGTGGCGCGCGTTCGATCGCCTGCGGCGGATGTGGAGGGCGAGCCATGAGTGAGCGATCCGATCTCGCGCGGCGAGCACGCCGTGCGGCCGAGCTCGGCTTCGTGCGCGGCGCGCTGCGTGTGCTCCCCGCCGCGGCGGCGTTCGTCGTGGTGCTCGCGATCGTCGCGCCCGAGCGCGCGCTCTCGAGCGGGATCGCGGCGCTCGTGGTGCTCGGCGTCGTGGTGCTGCGCGCGTGGCGCCGCGCGCTCGGGGAGGGCGCGACCGAAGGGCTCGTCGTCGGGATGCCGGTCGCGCTCGCGGGTGTGCTCACGCGCGCGTGCATGCCCGGCGACTGGTCGTGCGGCGCGGTGTGCATCGTGGTCGGCGTGGTCTCGGCGATCGCGCTCGGGCTCTCGCGCCCGCACGAGCCGCGCACCTTCACGACGCGCGCGGTGACCGCGCTCACGGCGGCATCGACGGCCCTCGCGGGGTGCGTCGGGCTCGGCGTCGGGATGGCGCTCGCGGCATCGCTCGCGACGGCGGTCGCGTGGTCGGGCGTCGTCGCGCTGCGGCGCGTGCGTGTGTGAGCGCGCTCGCGTCACCAGCTGCGCACGAAGGTCGCTCGAACGCTCCCGATAGGATTCGAACCTATGACCTCTCGCTTAGGAAGCGATTGCTCTATCCAGCTGAGCTACGGGAGCAGGAGAGAGACGCGGAGATAGCACGATCCGCTGGCTCTGCCGACCGTCGTCCACGTGACTCAGTCATTGACTGCGCTCTCGCGCGCGGCTACGTCGCGGGCGGCGCGGGGGAAGCGCGCCTTTCTGCTGAAGAGGAGAACCGGATCATGCTCGAGATCACCGGCATCGTCGCTCGCGAGATCCTCGATTCGCGCGGCAACCCGACGCTCGAGGTCGAGGTGGAGATCGAAGAGGGCGTGGTCGGCCGCGCCGCGGTCCCCTCGGGCGCGTCGACCGGCGAGCACGAGGCGATCGAGCTGCGCGACGGAGATGCGTCGCGCTACCTCGGCAAGGGCGTGCGCAAGGCCGTCGAGAACGTGATGGAGCGGATCGCGCCCGAGGTGCTCGGCCGCGACGCGCTCGATCAGCACGGCATCGATCAGCGCATGCTCGATCTCGACGGGACCCCCAACAAGGGAAAGCTCGGCGCGAACGCGATCCTCGGCGTGTCGATGGCGGTCGCGCGCGCGGCGAGCGATGCGCTCGGCCTGCCGCTCTTCCGCTACCTCGGTGGCGCGCAGGCGTGCGTGCTCCCGGTGCCGCTGATGAACATCATCAACGGCGGCGCGCACGCGGACAACGGGCTCGAGATCCAGGAGTTCATGATCGTCCCGCACGGCGCGACGACGTTCCGTGACGCGCTGCGCTCGGGCGCCGAGGTGTTCCACCACCTCAAGTCGATCCTGAAGAAGCAGGGCCTCGCGACGAGCGTCGGCGACGAGGGCGGCTTCGCGCCGCGCCTGCCGAACAACGAGGGCGCGCTGGCCGTGATCCTCGAGGCGATCGCGAAGGCGGGCTACACGGCGGGCAAGGACATCTCGCTCGCGCTCGACTGCGCGGCGAGCGAGTTCTTCGACGGCAAGAAGCGCACGTACACCTTCGACAAGAAGGAGATCGACGGCAAGCAGCTCGTCGACACGTACGCGCAGCTCGCGAGCAAGTACCCGATCGTGTCGATCGAGGACGGCTGCGCCGAAGACGACTGGGACACCTGGAAGCTGCTCACCGACAAGCTCGGCAAGAGCGTGCAGCTCGTCGGCGACGATCTCTTCGTGACCAACGTGACGCGCCTGCAGCGCGGCATCGATCAGGGCATTGCGAACGCGATCCTGATCAAGGTGAACCAGATCGGCACCGTGACCGAGACGCTCGACGCGATGCGCCTCGGCGCGCAGCACGGCTACTCGTCGATCGTGTCGCACCGCTCGGGCGAGACCGAGGACACGTTCATCGCCGACCTCGCGGTCGCGACGGGCGCGGGGCAGATCAAGACGGGCTCGGCGTCGCGCTCGGACCGCATCGCGAAGTACAACCAGCTCCTGCGCATCGAGGAGATGCTCGGCAGCGGCGCGAAGTTCGCGGGGCGGAGCACGCTGCGCGCGAAGTGAGCTCGTGAGGCGGGGGGCTGCGCGCCCCCCGTCGCTCCGCGAGCGCGCGCGTGATCCGAAGCCGGCCGCGAGCACGAGCAAGGGGGCGTAGGGGCCCCCGCGCAGCGCCGCCGAAGGCGGCGGCCGGGGCTCGAAAGGGGGCGGAGCCCCCTTGGGAAATCAGCGCACCGACTGACGCGAGCGGATCAGATCGAGCACCGGGTCGATCCCCTCGCGCCGGTCGAGCGGGGTCGCGGGGATCGATCGCGCGATCATCGCCCTCAGCACCGCGCCGCCGTACGGCAGATCGGCGCCCCAGATCGCGCGCACGGTCGTCGCCGGCAGCTTCTCGAGGAAGAGCGCCAATCGCTCGGGCTCGATCGGCGCGAAGTCCGCGCTGTCGACGAGCACCATCTGCGGCGCGGCGACGCGGAGCTGCTCGTCCATGCGCTCGATGCTGGGTGCCGGGACCGGGATGACGCGCGCCGCGCCGAGCGCGGCCTGCAGCTTCGACGCGAACGCGTGGCCCGCGGACACGACGATCACGATCACCGGGCGCGAGTCGACGAAGACCTCGCGCGTCACGTCGGCGCCGCGGGGCACCGCGCCCGGTCCGCTCGGAGTGACCGCGCCGATCATCGCGAGCACGTCGTCGATCACCGGATGCGCGTCCGCGCCCATGCGGCGCGCGAGCGCGCCGCGCAGCGGGCCTTGCACGAACTCGCTCGCCGCGGCCCCGCCTTGGGCGAGGTCTCCGCCGACCGCCTCGAGCGCTTCGAAGATCGCGCTGGAGACCATCGATGGCGCGACCAGGGCTTCGAGCGACTCGCGGATGATCCGGAGCTCGGGACGCTCGGGCTTCATCTGTCCGTTCACGGTATCACGCCGGGTCGGGGTTCGCTCAAGGATTCGCCGACACGCGATCGAGGAATCCCTCGTCGTACTGACACGCGCGGAAGCTCTCGTGGTTGAGCGCGCGACGCAGCAGCCTGAGGTTCGTCACCAGCGGCGCGATGCGCGTCTCCGCGATGACGCGATCGAGCACCAGCACCGCCTCGTGGCGCGTCGGCGCGTAGGTCGTGACCGTCGCCACGACCGGGTCGTGATCGTGCTGCACGCGCGAGCGCGGCTGGATGCCGGTCTCGATGCGCACCTTGCCTGCCGGCGCGGGCGGCCAGCGCACGTCGTCGGCGCGGCCGGGGAAGGGACGACCATCACGGGGATCGGTCGCGGCCTCGATGCGCGCCTGCACCGCGTGCCCGGTCGGCGCGACGCGCGGCACCTCGGGCGGCATCGGCTCGCCGCTCGCGAGGCGGACCTGCACCTCGACGAGATCGATGTTCGCGCACGCCTCGATCACTGCGTGCTCGGGCTGGAGCAGCGGGTGGAAGCCGAGGAAGTAGAAGCTGCCGCGCGCGTCGATGAGGAAGTGCGCGCTGCCCACGCCGCGGAACCGGAGATAGAGCGCGAGATCGATCGCGGCCGCGCCGATCGCGCTGCGCACCGCCGCGCCCTGGCGCAGGGCGTCGATCGCGGGCGCGGGCGACTCGGCGAGCACGCGCCGGTGATCCTTGCGCACGCTGACCTCGCGATCGCCGATCACGACGCAGTTGCCCTGGCCGTCGCCGACGAGCTGCACCTCGACGTGGCGCGGTCGATCGACGTGGCGCTCGACGTAGCAGGCCGCGCCCTCCCACTCGATGCCGCCGATCGCGCGCTCGAGGTCGTCGGCCGACTCGAGCGTCGGCAGCACGGTGGGCTCGCCGAGGCCGAACGCGGGCTTGATCACGAGCGGATAGCCGATCGCCTCGACGTCCTCGCGCAGCTCGCTCGGCTCGCGGATCGGGCGCTCGCTGCCGGGCAGGATGCGCAGCCCCGCGTCGAACGCGGCGTGACGGATCGAGAAGCGATCGCGATAGAGCACGAGCTCCTCGGGGGAAGGCCCGACGAACGCGATGCCCGCGGCCTCGCACGCGCGCGCCAGCGTCGGATCGTCGTCGAGCAGGCCGTACCCGGGGTGCAGCGCGGAGCACCCGGTCGCGCGCGCCGCGCCGATCAGCGCCGCGACGTTCGCGTACGAGTCGCGCACCGGCACCGCGCCGTTCGTGCGTGGCGGGCCGACGCGCACTGCTTCGTCGCACGCCTGCGCGTGGACGCTGTCCTCTTCGCCGTCGGTGTGGACCGTGACCGTGTCCGCGCCGATGCGCCGGCAGGTCCGCGCGACGCGCGCTGCGACCTCGCCTCGGTTGGCCACGAGGATCTTCTCGAACATGCGCGCGCAGCATACGAGCGCGTCGTCGCGTGCGCGAGCGCGCGCGAGGAGTACGGTGCGCCGCGATGCCGGTGCTGATCTCGGTCGAAGGTCTGTCGCGTCCCGCGATGCGCGCGAACGACGTGCGCGCGCGCGCCGAGCGGATGCTCGCGGCGATGCGTCTCGCGGATCGCGAGCTCTCGATCCTCTTGTGCGACGACGCGACGATCCACGTGCTCAATCGCGACTACCGGCACAAGGACAAGCCGACCGACGTGCTCGCGTTCGCGATGATGGAAGGCGCGCAGAGCGGGCACGCGCCCGGCGTGCTGGGCGACGTCGTGATCTCGCTCGACACCGCGGCGCGACAGGCGCGCGAGCACGCGCGACCTCTCGAGGCCGAGGTGACGATGCTGCTCGCGCACGGTCTTCTGCATCTCCTCGGGCTCGATCACCGCGATCGCACCGAGGAAAGGCGCATGACCGCGCGCACCGACCTGCTCCGAGCCGCCGCGAAGCCGCGCCGGAAGGGGTCTCGCGATCGCTCCGGATCGCCCTGAATGGGGGCGAATTCGCTCTTGTGATCACGAATTCGGTGATTTTCGGGGGCTCGTCAGCAAATTGCGCTTGTCAGCCTCGAAAATCGGTGGCATCGAAGGGGCCGACGCGCGGAAGCCCAGGAAAAAGGGGGGTTCCGCGCAAGCGCGGGGAGGTCGATCCCTCGCGAGGTGCACACAATCACTCCGGCTTGATCGCCGTCGACGACGGCGCCCCTGATGTTTGCGGGGAGTTGGGGTGATGTGGGTGCGACCTCGACGGGGAAGGGGTCGGTCCGTCCCGCGATCGGGAAAACCGGTTCCACAGGAGGAAGAGACCATGGCGAAGGCAGAGACCGCTGCGAAGAAGATGACGAAGGCTCAGGTCCTCGGTGAGATCGCGGAGAAGACCGGCCTGTCGCGCAAGCAGGTGGGCGAGGTGTTCGAGTCGCTCCGTGGCCTGATGAAGCGCGAGCTCGGCAAGCGTGGCCCCGAGCAGTTCGAGATCCCGGGCATCGTGCGCCTGAAGATCCGCAAGACCGAGGCGCGCAAGGGCGTGAAGTTCCGCAACCCGGCGACGGGTGAGACGGTCGTCCGTGACGTGCCGGCCTCGCGCAAGCTGAAGGCGCTTCCGGTGAAGGGCCTCAAGGACCTCGTCCTCTGATCGAGCAGTCCATCGTCACTCCATCACGCGAGTGACGTCGACGACGGCGATGAGCGTCGTCGGGCATGCGAGGGGAGCCGCGGATCGCGCGAGCTCCCCTTCTTGCTTTTTCGGGTGTCCGCGCGCTTCGTGCGCTCCCGTCGGGACCCGCGGGACGAGCACTCCGACGACGAGTCAGAACGGGTTCGGCGGGGGTGCGCTGGGGGGCGGCGGTGCGGTCGGGGGCGGCGCGCCCGCGGGGCGCTCGAAGAGGCCGCGGACCAGGCCCGCGATGGTGCGGATCTCCGTGAACCGCACCTGCGTCTCGATGTGCAGCACGTCGTCCTCGACGCGGAAGTCGAGGCGATCGAGCGGGCCGTCGAGGCCGTAGAGCGAGACGATCACGTTCGACGCGGCGGCGCGTGCGCGCTCGGCGAGGCACGTGCTCGCGCCCTCGGCGTCGTCGTGGGTGGCGAACCGCGCTTCGCCGCGCAGGTGGGCTCCGTCGTCGCGCTCGGTCACGCCGACGCGCAGGCGCAGCGGGACCGGGCAGGGGCTGCGACGCACGAAGACCGCGACGTTCTCGACCTCGATCGAGAGGCCCTCGCCTTCGTCCATCGCGAGCAACGCGTCGGCGGGCTCGACGGTGGCGCGTCGCGCGCGTCGTGCGGCGGCGATCGCGAGCACGCGCGGGAGATCGTCGGGGCGCGCGATCACGAAGTGTCGCTCGCCCACCAGCGCGACGTCGCGCTCGATCCCGTCGGGGCTCGGCCATCGCGTGGAGGGCACGCCGGCCTCGTCGCGCCACTCGATCGGCACGCCGCGTCCCTGCGCGAATCGCTCGGCGAGCGCGCGGGGATCGGGCGCGCCCTCGCTGAGGCGTCCCGCGACGACGATGCTCGAGCGCTGGAGGTTCGGCGTCGCGATCAGCACGCGCGAGAGGTCGCGCACCGGATCGACGCCCGACTCGCCGAGCAGCGCGCGCCAGTCGGGCACCACGCGCAGGAGGCTCGCGATGTCCTCGCCGACCGGCGAGCCGCGCACACGATCCATGTCGATGCGCAGCGCGAGCTGCGCGCCGGCGGGGAGGAACGCGACCGGCGCGCCCTCGGAGAGGCCCGGCATCGCGCCATCGACGCCGGCATCGCGACGACGACGGCGCGCGGCCGCGTCGGCGACCACGCCGGCATCGCGCGCCGCGGTCTCGCCTTCGCCGGTCGTGCTCCCGCTCGTCGTGGTGGCGGGCTCGGAGGCCGGCTCGGGCGCGGTCGCGGGCGGCGCGACCTCGACCTCGACCTCGGTCGCCTCGACGAGACCGAGCTCCACCTCGATCGGTGCCTGGAATTCGAAGCCGGTGTCGGGCGGCGCGAGCGCGATGGTCGCGAGCACGAGCAGGCCCGCGTGCAGCGCGATCGACGCGATCCATCCGACGGCCGCGCTGCGTCGCGCGAGCGGATCGTTCATCGCGCCTCCCACGACGCCGGGTTGACCCCGGCCAGAGCACGTGAAAGAAGGGTGCGCTCCGTGGCGTGGCGACGCGCTCCGCGATCGAGCGTGGCGTCGTGCCGCACCAACGAGCGCGCTCCGATCATGGGAGCTGCGAGCTGTCTTTCGCGAACGATGTCACGCCGAAACCACAGCCTGCTCGTCGCGCTCGCGACGGGTGCCTTCGTCGCGTCGGTCCTGATCGCGTGCGGCAGCTCGAGCGAGGAGGGCGCGGACGCGGGCACGACCGTGGGCGCGGCACCACGCGACACCGTCGACTCGGGCAGGCCCGACGCGGCCAGGCCTCCGAGCGGGCCGCCCAAGCGCATCTTCACCAAGCGATTCGTGGTCAACGTTCGTGCCCGGCCCGATCGAGAGTCGCCGCGCATCGGCTACCTGCGGGCGGGCGCCGTGCTCCAGGCGACGACGGCGGACCCCGTGTCGACCGAAGGGTGCCGCGAAGGGTGGTTCGAGCTTACGACGGGGGGCTTCGTCTGCAACGGGCGCGACGTGATCGCGTTCGAGGGACGCAGGCTCCCGGAGCGCAGGCCGGCGCAGCCCGACTGGGAGGAGCCGCTGCCGTATCGGTTCGCGCGCACGCGGCGCGACAACACGCCGATGTATCGGCGGCTTCCGAGCGATCTCGAGGCCGCGGTGTACGAGGGCTATCGCGTGCCGGGCATGCAGCTCGAGCACCTGCCCGACGGCGGCGTTCGTTTCACCGAGGAGGTCGCGGCCGCGCCGGTCGAGATGGGCTCGGAGGAGTCGGCGCCGAGCGCGAGTGAGGTGATCCCCGATCGCGCGGCGCAGCCCGCGGTGGCGCGCGAGCCCGTCGCGCAGGTCGCCGAGGCGAGCGCGGCGGCCGCGGCGACGGCGAGCGGTGAGCCGCCCGACGAAGAAGCGCGGATGGTCACCCTCGGCGATCTGCAGGGCGAGCGTGGTGGGCTGCTGCATCGAAGGCTGGTGAAGGGCTTCATCGTCTCGCTCGATCGCGACATGCGCATGGGCGCGCGGCGCTACTGGCGGACGCTGAGCAACGGGTTCGTGCCCTATCACTCGCAGGTCGAGGTGCGGGGCTCGACGTTCCAGGGCGTGCGGCTGGATCCGCCGGTCCAGGGCGCGGTCGCGACGCCCGAGCCAGCGCCCGAAGGCGCCGCGCCCGAGGTCACGACGACGACGCGGTGGGAGCTGCCGGTTGGGTTCGTGATGTCGAGCAAGGCCGTCTCGTACACGCGGGGACGCGATGGTCGTCCGCGTCGCTCGCGCGCGCCCGGTTATCACTACGCGTTCCGCATCACGGGCCGCGAGACGCATCGTGATCGCGAGTACCTCGTGGGCCACGACGAGCGGCTCTACGAGACGAGCGAGATCCGCATCGTCGAGGCGCACGATCCGCCGCCCGAGGTCGGGCCGGAGGATCACTGGATCGAGGTCGATCTCGGCAACCAGTCGCTCGTCGCGTACGAGGGGCGCACGCCGGTGTACGCGACGCTCGTGTCCACCGGGCGCGTGCGCGATCCCGAAGATCCGCTGCGCGACATGCGCACGCCGACCGGGCTCTTCCGCATCACGTCGAAGCACGTCACGCACACGATGGACGGAGACCACGCGGTCGACGGTCCTTACTCGATCGAAGACGTGCCCTACGTGATGTACTTCCAGCTCGCGTACGCGCTGCACTCGGCGTTCTGGCACGACGGGTTCGGTCGGCCGCGCAGCCACGGTTGCGTGAACCTCGCGCCGCTCGACGCGCGCTGGATCTTCCAGTGGGCGGGGCCCGGTCTGCCCGAGTCGTGGCACGGCTCGTATCCCACCGAGACGCAGCCGGGCACGTGGATCTGGATCCACGGCGAGACGCCCGAAGGCTGACGTCATCGAGGCGATGCGGCGCACGACCTCGCTCGTGCGCATCGTTCCGCGACATCGTTCCCTCGGCCGCCCGCGCGCACGCGCGATGACCCGATCCGGTCCGCCGCGTGCAGACGTGATCGCAGCGTCTACATCAGGCCGAGACGAACGAGGGACGGTCGGGGCTCGGCGCCACGTGTGGCGGCGCGCCTCGCGCCCATCAGGAGATCGGGTGGATCCGCAAGGGAATCGCCGGCTCGCGCTCACGGTCGCGTACGTCGTGTTGGTCACGTTGCTGCTCTGGGTGATCCAGAGCTTCGCGTCGCGACCGCCGCCGCCCCGCAGCGTGCCCTACAGCGAGCTCGTCTCGCTGGTCGAGCAGGACCGCGTCGAGGAGGCGACGGTCCGCGCCGATCGCATCATCGCGAAGCTGCGCGGGCCGGTCGACGCACCGGCACCGGACGCGCCGAGCACCACGCGCACCGCACCGGGCGGCCCGCCGGGCGAGAACGTCGAGCGTGTCTACGCGACGCGCATCCCCGACATCGACGACGCGCCGCTCCTCGCGAACATGCGCGAGCACGGCGTGACGTTCTCCGGCGAGATGCGCGAGGACGCGTGGTGGCAGCCGCTGCTCTTCGGATGGGTGCTGCCCTTCGCGGTGCTCTTCGGCATCTACATGCTCGTGATGCGCCGCGTGACGAAGAACGCGGGGCCGCTCTCGGTCGGCAAGGCGCAGGCGAAGATCTACGACCGCAACGCGCAGGAGCCGGTGAACTTCGAGGACGTCGCGGGCGTCGACGAGGCGAAGGCCGAGCTCGTCGAGATCGTCAGCTACCTCAAGCACCCCGAGCGCTATCGCGCGATCGGCGCGCGCTCGCCGAAGGGCGTGCTGCTCGTCGGTCCGCCGGGCACCGGCAAGACGCTGCTCGCGCGCGCGGTCGCGGGCGAGGCGCAGGTGCCCTTCTTCTCGATCTCGGGCTCCGAGTTCGTGCAGATGTTCGTCGGCGTCGGGGCGGCGCGCGTGCGCGATCTCTTCGAGCAGGCGAAGCAGCGCGCGCCCTGCATCGTGTTCATCGACGAGCTCGACGCGATCGGTCGATCGCGCTCGGGCGCGGGCTCGGGGCTCGCGGTGCACGAGGAGCGCGAGCAGACGCTCAACCAGCTGCTCGTCGAGATGGACGGCTTCGAGGCGGGGAAGGGCGTGGTGATCCTCGCCGCGACGAATCGCCCCGAGGTGCTCGACCCTGCGCTGCTGCGCGCCGGTCGTTTCGACCGGCAGGTCGCGGTCGATCGTCCCGACGTGCGCGGACGTGAGGCGATCCTGCGCGTCCACGTGCGCAAGATCCGCGTCTCGAAGGACGTCGACATCCGCGTGGTCGCGCAGCGCACGCCCGGGATGGCGGGCGCCGATCTCGCGAACGTGGTGAACGAGTCCGCGCTCGCCGCGAGCCGTCGTGGCGCGGCGGAGGTGGAGACGCGCGACTTCGAGGAGGCCGTCGATCGCATCCAGCTCGGCCTCAAGAAGAAGGGCCGCGTGATGACCGAGCCCGAGCGCGAGCGCGTCGCGTACCACGAGGGCGGGCACGCGCTGGTCGCGCTCTCGGTGCAGCACGCCGATCCGGTGCACCGCGTGACGATCATCCCGCGCTCGATCGGTGCGCTCGGCGCGACGCTGCAGCTGCCCGCGGAGGAGCGCTACCTGATGACGCGCAACGAGCTGCGCGATCGCATCTGCGTGATGCTCGGCGGGCGCGCGGCGGAGCTCGTCGCGTTCGACGATCTCTCGACCGGCGCGCAGAACGATCTCGAGCGCGCGACCGAGACCGCGCGGCACATGGTCTGCCGGTTCGGCATGAGCGACGCCCTCGGGCCCGTCACGTACGGCGAGCCGATGAGCGGGCGCTTCCTCGAGATCCCGGGGCTGCACTCGAGCCGCGCGTACAGCGAGGAGACCGCCCGCGCGATCGATGCCGAGGTGCGGCGCATCATCGAGGACGAGGAGAAGCGCGCGCTCGCGATCCTCGAAGAGCGCCGTCGGGATCTCGAGGCGATCGCCGCGCGCTTGCTCGAGACCGAGACGATCGATCGCGACGAGCTCGAGCGCATCGCCGCGCCGCGCCTGCGCACCGGATCGCGACCGCCGCCGCCGAGCGTGCCCGAGGTGCTCGGCGATCCCGGGCACATGAAGCCGGTCGCGTCGAACGGCGACGGACGGCGGTGACGGAACGAACGAGGGCGCCCTGCGGCGCCCTCGTTTCGTTGGAGCTCAAACGATCGTTCGTCACGGACCGCGACCGCTGCGCAGCGCCTTGAGCAGGTTGCGCGCGCCCGCGCCCTCGGCGACGCGATCCTGCACCGGCCTGCCGATCGCCGCGAACGCCGCGCGCTCCTCGGGCGTCGGCCGGTGCACGTCGATGCCGTAGCGCTGCAGGTTCTGGATCAGGATCGGGTCCATCCGGCGCACCGCCGCGCGGCCATCGGTCGTCAGCGTCGTGGGCAGGTTGCCGAGCATCTGCTTGAGGTCGGCGGGCAGCCCGTTGAACCACGTCTGCGAGTACACGACGACGCCCGGCTGGTAGCTCTGCTCGCTCAGGTTGAGGTGGCGCGCGGCCTGGTACCACGACGTCGCGAACGCGAAGAGCGGCGTGTTGTCGAAGCCGTCGACGACGCCGGTCTGCAGCGACGTCAGCACGTTCGTCACGTCGATCGGGTTCGGTGTCGCGCCGAACGCCTCGTAGGTCGCGATGTGCACGCGCGACTCCTGCGAGCGCATGCGCAGGCCGCGGAGATCCGCGGGCTGTCGGATCGGGCGCTCGCGCGTGAACCACGAGCGGAAGCCGTTCTCCGCCCACAGCGCGAACGTGAAGCCCTTCGCCGACACCAGCCGGCCGACCTGCTCGCGCACCGGCGCCGCGTCGAGCGCACGATCCGCCTGCTCGGCGGTGTCGAAGAGGTAGGGCGACTCGATCACGTTCAGCTCGGGCACGACCGAGCCGAGCGCCGCGGTCGATCCGCCGAACGCCTCGAGCGAGCCCTGCGAGACGCGGCGCACCAGCGCCTTCTCGCCGCCGAGCGAGCCACCCATGAAGAGGCGCACCTTGATGCGCCCGCCGCTCTGCGACTCGATGTGGGTCTTCAGCGAGCGCAGCTGTTTCTCCCAGGGCGTGCCCTCGGGTGCGACGGTGCCGATCCGCATCTGGATCGCCTCCGGCGCCGCAGCCTCCTGCGCGTGGGCCTCCTCGCGAGGCGCGAGGGTGACGAAGAACGCGCTGAGCACGAGGGAGAGCGTGGTCAGCGTGATCGCGAGCTTCTTGCGAGTCATGGCGCGCACCTCTCGGTGATCTGGTGAACGACGCAGGCCCGTGGACCCGGATTCAGCGCGCCTCACTCGAAGAGCGAGTCCGCGCGCGCCAGCGCTTCCTGAGCCTTGCGCTGCTCGGCGAGGTTCTCCGCGCGCGCCTCGGGGAGCATGTTCGGATCGCCGTCGATCACGAAGCGCAGCTCGCGCTCGAAGAGCGCGCGGTCCTGCGCCTTCACCGCGTACTCGACCGCGTAGAGCACGTGGCTGCCGAAGTACCCGGGGAAGCGCGAGATCGAGTAGTCGAAGTGCTGCCGCGAGCGCTCGAGATCGCCGCCCGCGTAGGTCGGCGCGACCGCGAAGAACGCGCCGAAGTAGCGATCCGGGCCCGCGAAGAAGAACTCGCGATCGAGCTCGAGCACGCGGGTCATGATCGCGCGGATCTCGTCCTTGTAGGCGAGGAGCGTCGCGAAGCCGTCGCGGCGCGCCCACTTGCCGAGCGCGGCGCTGCGCCAGTAGAGGGCGGGCACCGCCTGCGCGTCGAGGACCGCGAGCGCCTGATCGACGCGCTCACCGGCGCGCATGCGCTCGGCGAACGCGGGCGAGAGCGCCTGGAGCGAGCGCTCCGCCGAGGTGACCGACGCCTGGTACATCGCCGTCGCGTCGGGATCGAGCGTCTCGCCCTGATCGCGGAACGCGAGGTGGCCGTCCGCGAGGAAGTACTGCGCGCGCGCGAGGCGGTGCCAGAGCTGCCAGTCCGTGGGATCGAGCTCGAGCGCCTGCGTCCACGCGTCGATCGCCGCGCGTAGCTGCGCCTCCTCCTGGCGCTGCTCCCATGCCGCGTCGCCGGTCGCGACGAGCTGATCCTTCTGGGATTGCTGCTCGGCCGAGACCGGCTGCGCGCCTTCGGCGGTCGTCTCCTCCCACGCGGCGGTGCGTCCGCCGCCGCCGCACCCGACGCTCGCGATCCCCACGAGCGCCGCCACCACACCGAGCGCGACACCGGACCTGTGCTGCACCATGAGCCCCCTCCGTTCCATCGGAGGTCCCGGATACCAAAGGAATTCTCGCGGTGTCAACGGCGCCTCCGTCCACCTTGTGGGCAGCGTGCGCATCCCATAAGGTCGGGGCGGATGGCCCGCGTTCGCCTCGGCCCGGACACGATCCGCGCGATCCTCGAGGAGGGCGGTTGGCCGTGTCACCGCATCGCCGACGACACGTTTCGCAGCCTCTTCCAGGGAAAGAACGCGAGCTTCCCGTTCTTCGTGCGGATCGATCCCGCGGGCTTCGTGGTGTTCGCGATCGTGCCGTACCTGCGCTCGCCCTCGGACGCCGCGATGGCGGGCAAGCTCTATGCGCGCCTGCTCGAGCTGAACCAGAGCCTCTTGATGGCGAAGTTCTCGATCGACGACGACCTCGACGTCGTGCTCTCGGTCGAGTACGCGGTGGCGGAGCTCGATCGCAGCGAGTTCGACGACGCGCTCGACGTGCTCTCGTATTATGCCGACCGGCACTACGACGAGCTGCGCAAGCTGTGCGCGAGCTCGGACGCGATGGGACGCAGCGGCGTCTGATCGCGGGCTCGCCTCACGCAATCACGACCAGCGATGAGCCTCGCGATCCGACTCGTCCGCGCCCTCTGGGTCTTCGGGCTGATCTTCCTGAGCTACATGAGCCAGCTCGCGCTCACGTCGCTGCTCGGCGAGGACGTGCGCGACACGAACGGGCGCGAGACGCGGCGCGTGCCCGCGTGGCTGCACGAGCGGCGCAAGCGGCTCGACGCGAAGAACGCGAAGCGCCTCTACGAGGGCATGGTCCGGCTGCGCGGCGTCTTCATCAAGCTCGGCCAGGTGCTCTCGATCACCGGCGGGTTCCTGCCGCGCGTGTACACGAAGGAGCTCGAGCGGCTGCAGGACAAGGTCCCTCCCCGCGACTTCCAGGAGATCCGCAGCGCGTTCGTCGAGAGCCTCGGGCGCACGCCGGAGGAGTGCTTCGCGCGCATCGACGCGGCGCCGCTCGCGGCGGCGTCGCTCGGTCAGGTGCACGTCGCGTGGATGAAGCCGGGCGAGGGCGAGACCGAGGGCCGGAAGGTCGCGGTGAAGGTGCTCTATCCCGGCATCCGCGACGTGATCCGGATCGACATGAAGGTCATCTGGCTCGCGGTGCAGGTCTACAAGCAGTTCGTGCCGGTCGTGGGGCTCGACCGCGTGCACGCGTCGCTGCTCGATCTGCTCGCGCGCGAGACCGACTACCTGCACGAGGCGCGCGCGATGGAGCGCATGGCCGCGAACTTCGCGCGCGAGAAGGACATCTTGTTCCCCGAGGTCGTGCACGAGCTGACGACGCGCGACGTGCTGACCATGAGCTTCATGGACGGGATCAAGATCAACCAGGTCGACGCGCTGCGCGCCGAGGGGATCGATCCGAGCGCGGTCGCGACGCGCTTCGTCGAGGCGACGTACAAGATGATCTTCGTCGATCGCTTCTTCCACGCGGACCCGCACCCCGGGAACTTCCTCGTGCAGAAGGGGCGCACGCCGCGCAGGCCGAAGATCGTGGTGCTCGACTTCGGCGCGGTGAGCGACGTGAAGGACGATCTCGTCGACGGGATGATCGACGTGATCGGCGGTCTGCTCGAGGGCGACGGGCCGAAGCTCCTGAAGGGCTTCTACCAGATGGGGTTCGCGAGCCGCGAGGCGAACCACGAGCTGCTCGCGAAGACGGTCTACACGTACTTCGAGAAGCTGCTGCGCGTGAAGCAGCGCACGCCGGGCGCGCTGATGCGCGCGAACGTGAAGGAGCTCGAGACGCTCGTCGATCCCGAGGTCGCGCGCGAAGAGCTGCGCGAGCTGATGCGGAGCGTGGAGTACCCGGAGGGCTGGTTCTACGTGGAGCGCGCGGCGGTGCTGGCGTTCTGGCTCGTGGGGCAGCTCGATCCCGACGTGGACGCGATGCAGGTCGGCTATCCGTACGTGATGCCGCTCCTGGAGAAGCGTCGCCGCGAAGAGCAGGGTGGCGAGCGCGAGCCCTCGGAGCCTCCGCCGAGCGACGAATAGCGGCGCGGGAACCTCCGGTCGCGCGCGCTGTCCGTCCGCCGACCACGAGGTGATCGAGATGGGTGAGACCTCTCCGTCGCGGCTTCCCGGCGCGATGACGGCGGCGATGCGCGCGGTGCGCGCGAGCGTTCCAGGCGAGACGTGGGCACGCGTCGCGATCGTCCGCGATCGCACGATCGTGGAGCAGCGATGGGTCGCGCCCGGTGACGCGCTCACGTGGGGACGCACCGAGCGCGCGGACGTGGTGGTGGCGAGCGCGGCGCACGAGGTCGCGCCGCTGATCGCGTGGGACGAGGGTGCGCACGCGATCGTCGGCGATGCGCAGATCACGGGGCGGGTGTCGTGGCGGGGCGAGGTGATCGCGCTCGAGGGCGAGGCGCGGCGCGTCGTGATCGAGCACGGCGCGCGGGCGCGGCTGGTGCTCGGGGACTCGATCGAGGTGCTGATCGAGATGGCGCCGCGGCCGCCCCAGCCGCGACGTGCGCCGCTGCCGCGATCGGTCGTCGGTGCGCTCGGGCTCGACGAGCGCTTCACCGCGATCGCCGTGGCCTCGCTGGTGCTGCACGCGACGGTGGTGACGGTGCTCGCGGAGCGCGACTGGCCGGCGCCGAGCGGGCTCGACGCGGAGCGGATCGCGATGATCGTGTTCGACGAGCCCGAGCTTCCTCCGACGGTGATCGACGCGGTGGCCGATGCGCGCGACGTGACGCCCAGCGACGACGTGAGCGAGGGCGAGGCCGAGACCGCGAGCCCGTCGAGCCCCACGCCGCGCGCGCCGCGGCCGAGCGCGCCGTCGCGCGAGTCGCTCGAGGCGATGCGCGCGGAGATCGCGACGCAGATCGATGCGACGCTCGGTGCGATCGGCGAGGGTGGCGCGATGCGCGATCTGCTGCGCGACGGCGCGCCGATCGCTTCGGAGTCCGAAGTGATGGGCCTGGTGCGCGGCGAGGAGCACGCGGGGCTCGCGCCGCGCGCCGGAGACGTGCCGGCGATGCGCGAGGGCGGCGGGATCGAGGCGCTCGCGCGTGGGTGCGAGGGGTGCGGCGACATCGCGGTGCATCGGGTCGGTCCGGTGCGCGAGGGCGATGGCGCGCCGATGGAAGAGCGGCGCGTGCAGGTCGTCGCCCAGCCGATCGAGGACGACGGGCCGCGGCCGGGCTTCGATCCGCGCGAGCTCGCGCGCGCGATGCGCGGTCGGATGGGCGCCGTGCGCGCGTGTTACGAGCGCGCGCTGCGGGACGAGCCGACGCTCGCGGGGCGCATCGACGTCGACGTGCAGGTCGAGCGCGTGGGCACGCTGAGCGACGTGCACGTGCGGGAGGGATCGATCGGCGACGACTCGTTCCACGGGTGCGTGGAGCGCGCGGTACGCGCGGTGCGGCTGCCGAGCGGGCCCGAGGACGGACCGGCGAGTGTGTCGTTCCCGTTCGTGTTCGCGCCGCAGGGATGATCAGCGAGCCGCGCCGCGGCGGGCGGGCGGCTCGCCGGCGAGCAGCGAGGGGGGCACGTCGACGCCGGCGGCGCGGAGGCGCTCGATCGCCCAGCGCTCTGCTTCGGCGACGCCGGCGAAGGTGCCCATCGGCGTGGGCGGGGTCCACAGCCAGAGCAGCGCGGTGAGCGCGGCGCGCAGCGGCGCGGAGTCGACGACGTTCGCGGAGCCGACCTGGAATTGCGACTGGCCTTCGCGCACACGGGGCAGGTTCATCACGTCGGCGAGGCGCTTGCGCACCACGGCGTCGGGCACGCGCGAGACCGGCCTGATGTCGCAGACGAGCACGAACTTCTGGCGCCGCGCGAAGAGGCGCTCGAGCCCGCTCTGGAGCGCCTCGGCAGCGCGCAGATCGAACGCGCTCGGGCAGCGCAGGGTGACGAGCGGGAACCTGTTCTCCTCGAAGTGGAGCTCGGACATGCCCGCGTAGGGTAACGCCGGACGCGAGCCGGGTCAGTCCTTCGGCGCGCCGGCCTTGCGCAGTCGATCGGCGATCGCGAGGCCGAGGCCGCGCTCGTCGTCGGGGAGCACCACGATCGCGCGCTCGAAGCCGCGCTCGTCGATCGCGCGGAGGCTCTGGTAGAGGGTGCGCGCGCGGTCGCGCGGATCGGCGGGCACGTCGATGCGCTCGACGGAGTCGGGCAGGTCGAGGGCGAGGGTGGGCGGCGCGAGGAGCGCGATGAGGGTCGAGGCTTCGCGCGCGAGCTCGTGGGCGCGTCGTGACGCGTCGCTCGGCGCGACGGCGATCACCTTCGCGCGAGGCGCGTAGTGCGACGCGAGCATCCCGGGGGCGCGCGGTGCGTCCTCGCCCGCCATCGGCACGGGTGCGCCGAGGATCTCCTCGAGCGCTTCGCGCGAGATGCCGCCGGGACGGAGGATGCGAGGCACGCCGGTCGAGACGTCGACGATGGTGGACTCGATGCCGACCTCGCAGGGACCGCCGTCGAGCACGGCGTCGATGCGATCGCCGAGATCGCGCTGCACGTGCTCGGCGGTGGTCGGGCTGACCGAGCCGAAGCGGTTCGCGGAGGGCGCGGCGATGCCGGCGACGCGATCGAGCAGCGCGCGTGCGAGCGGGTGCGCGGGGACGCGGAGGCCGACGGTGGAGAGGCCACCGGTGACCGCGTCGAGGGCGCGGGGGCCGCGCTGCAGGATCAGCGTGAGCGGACCGGGCCAGAGCACGTCGGCGAGGCGTCGCGCGGCGGGCGGAACGTTCGCGGCCCAGCCCTCGTCGAGCGCGTCGGCGGAGCGCAGGTGGACGATCAGCGGATGCGAGGTGGGCCGCCCCTTCGCGGCGAAGATGCGCGCGACCGCATCGGGCTGCTCGGCATCGGCGCCGAGGCCGTAGACGGTCTCGGTGGGGATCGCGACGAGCTTGCCCTCGCGGAGCAGCGTCGCGGCGGTGTCGACGTCGACGGGGAGGGCCACGGCACGGGGCTGGTGACACGGGGAGAGAGAGGGAGCCAGGGGCGGGGTCCGCGTCCGTGTCGGCGTCCGCGTCCGTGTCGGCGTCCGCGTCCGTGTCCCCGTTCCGGGCTGGTCGTTGGTCGGGTGGCATCGAATTGCCATGAGAAACCATCGGATCGGCGCCGTCGGTGGGCGTCGAGGGTCTGGACCACTCCGGAGCGCCTCGTCGCGGTGCTCGGGGCGACCAGACCACCGGCGATCGCCGCGCCGGGGTGGTGCGCGATGGTCTCAACCACGAGCGACCACCTCGTCGGGGTGGTCGGCGAGGGGTCCAACCACCGGCGACCACCTCGCCTCGGCGGTCTCGGGCCACCAGACCACGGACGACCGCCTCGCCGCGGTGGTCGTCGACGGTCTGGACCTCCGGCGACCGCCTCGTCGCGGTGGTCGCGAGTGGTTCGGAGGCTCGCGACCGCCTCGTCGCGGTGGTCGCGAATGGTTCGGAGTGCGCGACCGGCCTCGCCGTGGTGGCGGCCGATGGTCTGGACCTCCGGCGACCGCCTCGTCGCGGTGGTGCTCGCCCTGCGTCGCCGTCCCGCGCAGAACCGCGGTACCGGGCGTACCGGGCGTGGGGTGGTGGGTCCGGCCTCACACCGGAGCCTTCTCGCTACGGCTCCCACACCAGATCGAGCCCCCACGACGTCGGCGGCACGTACGTCCCGCTCCCGACGAGGTCGAACGGGAACTGCAGCTCGATGTTCACGCCGCCGCCGACGCCGCCGGTGCCGCCGCCCGCCTGGTTGCCCGCGCTCGTCGTGACGAAGCCCTCGACGTACGCGCCGAGCACCACGTCGCGGATCGCGTCGGGGATGATCGCGTCCGCGTTGAAGCCCGCGCGGATGCGCGTGTCGCCGAGGTTCGCGCCGGTCTCGATCGCGATGAGCGGGAACGCGTCGCCGAACTGCTCGCGCAGGCCGAGCGTGAGGATGCCCGCCGCGATCCCCGTCACGACGCGCGCCGCCTGCTCGGTCGCCGCCTGCGTCTGCGCGCCGCTGTCCTCGCCGAGCGTGCGGCGACCGCTCACCAGCAGCGCGATGATCTCGCCCTGATCGCTGGTCTCGGTCGACGAGAAGTCGATGCTCAGGTTGCTCAGCGTGCCGCCCGCGGTGACCGTGATCGTCGCGCCGCCGCCGCCCGGGAGCTCGTAGACCGCGACGAGATCGACCTGCGGATCGAGCTCCTCGGTGCCGCCGAACACCAGCGATCCGCCCTGCACCTCGAAGCGCTTGCCGAACACCTCGAAGTAGCCGCGCTCGAGGTTCGCGATGCCGCCGACGTAGAGGTTCGGATCGAGATAGCGCACGTCGAGCTGCGCGCTGACCTGCACCGCGAAGTCGTTGCGCCGCACCCAGAACGGATCGCTCGCGTCGACGTAGAGGTGCACCGGATAGCCCGGTCCCTCGTCCATCCCGAGCTCGCGCGCCTGGGTGCCGATCACGAGGATGTCGGGGTGCTCCTCGAGCGATTGCACGCTGCCCGCCATCTGCTCCGGCAGTCGGATCGTCAGGCCCTCGGTCGTCACCGTGCCCTCGAGCCCGTCGCTCTCGATCGTCACGCGCGTGTCGCCGCGTCCGGAGATCGTCGCGAGCACCGCGCCCTCGCGGCGCACCGGGAACTGATCGGGCTGCACGTCGAGGTACGCGTAGGTCGGGATCAATCCTCGCAGCCCGATCTCGCCCGAGACCTCGACGGTGCCCTCTCCATCGCGCGCGAAGAGCGCCTCGCCCGCGGGGATCGTCACGCGATCACCCGCGAACCGCAGCGCGCCGTGCACGTCGACGAGGTGCTGTCCGAGCGGCACCACGCGCACGCGTCCTTCGCGCAGCGAGACGCCGCCCGCGACCTCCAGCGTCTCCCACGGGCCGCTCGCGATCAGCCGTCCGTCGGCGATCACGTCCGACTCCGCGATCTGCGGGATCAGCGCGAGCACCGGCTCGAGGTGCGCGTCCGCCATGAGCATCGTGAGATCGAGATCGCGATCGAGCAGGACCTCGGGGATGAAGCTGCCGATCGAGAAGCGCAGCGGCACCGAGCCGCGCAGCACGACCTCGGTGTCCTCGGGCAGCTCGGTCGAGCTGCACTCGGCGAACGGCGTCGTGAGCTGACCCTGCGCCGCGATGATCGCGCAGGCCTCGGCGCGCTCCTCCTCCGAGGTGCCCCCGACCCGCGCTGCCGCGAGCACGTGGTACGGCATCGTGCCCTGGCCGCCGTCGTCGCCGTGCGCGACGCGCAGCTGGGTGATCTCGAGGCGCGCATCGAGCTGCGGCGAGTCGCCGAGCACGTCCTGCACGATCACTTCGGCCGTCGCGACGCCCGACGCGCGACCGCAGGTCCACGGCACGTGCTCGAGCGGCATGTCGAGGAGCTGCACGAGCAGATCGGGATGGGGCAACGTGAAGGCCCCGTTCGCGAGCCAGTCGTCGAGCGGCGTCTCCGCCTCGGCGCGCCCGAACGCGATCATCCGGCCCTGGCTGAACCCGCTGAGATCGACGCGCGTCGTGCCCTCGTGCAGCGTGCCCTGGAGCTGCACGATCGGTCGCAGATCGCGCGCGCACGGATCTTCGAGCGGCGCCTCGACCCACTCCATCGTGCCGGTGATCTCGGCGCGCGCGGGCTGTCCGTCTCCGCCCGCCGCCGAGAGCGCGAGCGCGCCCACGACACCCTCGGGCACGCGGCGCTGCAGCGGGCGCGGCCAGCTCGAGAGCAGACGCGGTGCGATGCGCGCGGCGAAGCTCCAGGGCTGCTGGCTCAGCGTGCGCAGGAACGCCGGCAGATCCGCGGGCGGATCGTCCATCGAGATCGGGATCTGGGCCTCGGCCATCGCGAGCTCGCCGGTCGTGTCCGCGAGCCACACGCGCTGCACCGTGAGCTGATCGCCGACCAGCGCGAGGTGGATCTTGGCGCGCAGCTCCGACCAACCGGGCAGCGCGAAGCGATCGAGGATGATCACGCCGGGATCGATGCGCGGCTCGGCGACGGTGCCTCCGATGCGCACGTCGCCACCGATGCGGCCGGTGATGCCGAGCGCCTGCAGCTGCTCGCCGAGGAAGGGCGTGAGGAACGCGAGGTTGAGGTGACCGGCGTAGACGTTCAGCCCGAACTCCGCCTCGCGCGCGAAGCGATCGGGATCGGTGAGCGCGGCGAAGGGCACCGCGATCGGGCCCTCGACGCCCAGCGTGCCGCGGGTGCCGAAGTCGCCCTGCACGTTCGTCGTGAGCACGCCGTCCGAGTACCCGAGGTCGTACGCGATGTCCGCGTTGCGCACGCGATCCCAGCTCAGGTCCTCGACGCGCCCGCGCAGCGTCACGTCGGGATCGCGCAGCGGGCCCTCGAGCTCGAGGTGGCCGCTCGCGGTGCCGCGCAGCGACTCGAGCCCGCCGCCCACCAGCGCGCCGACGCGCTCGAGATCGAGCCCTGCGACGTCGACGCTCGCGGTGCTCGGCCCGCCTCCGGTCGCGATGCGCGCTTCGCCCGCGAGGCGCTGCCCGCTGCCCTCGATCTCCGCGCCTTGGATCGACACCGCGCCGGGATCGATGCGCACCGTGCCGATCGCGCCGCGCATCGGGCCGAGGCCCACGTCGAGCGCGGCGTCGGGCACGTGGATCTCCCAGCGATCGCCGTGGCGATGAACGCGCGCGTCGACGTCGAGCGCGCGCACGTCGCGCCCGCGCGAGCTCCACTGCAGCACGTACTCGCTCGGGCCTCCGTCGATCCGCGCGTCGACGGTGCCGAGGTCGCGCCCCGCGATCGCCACGCCCTGACCGTCGACGTCGAAGTGCGCGATCGGTCGCGCGAGCTCGCCGCGGGCGCGGCCTCGCACCACGAGGCTGCCCGCGCGCACCGTGCGATAGCGGAAGCCGCGCAGGCGCAGCTGCGTCGTGAGCGCGAGATCGGTGCCGCCCGGGCCCGACTCGACGTCGAGCGTGCCCTCGGCCGCGCCGTGCAGCCCGGGCACGAAGTCGGCGACGTTGGGATCGCCGCCGAGATCCTCGACGTCGATCCTCGCGTGCACGTCGAGGCTCCCGTCGAAGCCCACGCGTCCGCGCCCCTCGATCACGCCGCCGAGGTGCGGCGCCTCGACGCGATCGATCACGACCGCGTCGGCCTCGATCGCGCCCTCGCTCTCGAACGCGGGCACGAAGATCCCGGCGACCTCGAGCGGGCGCGCGGTGACGCGGAAGCGCGCCCGCTGCGGCGCCTCGGGATCGCGCGCGACGTCGAGGCGCATCGTGCCGCCGATCGCGATCGGCGGCGCCGCCGGCACGAGCTCCTGGAGATCGAAGTCGTACGTCTCGAGATCGACCTCGAAGTCCTGCTCGGTCGCGATGCGCCCGTGCACCGTGAGCGGCCCGGCGTCGTGGGTGATCCACGCATCGAAGCGCAGATCCTCGACCGGGCCCTGCATGCGCGCGTCGCCGCGCATCCTGCCCGCGAGCTGCTCGGTGCCGGGGATGCCCATCTCGTGCAGCGTCTCGAGGCCGAGCTGATCGACGTGGACCTCGAGGTCCATGTGCATCGGCGCGTCCTGGGGGCCGGGGAGCGTGGGATCGGGCGCGTCGGGGCGCGTGAGCGAGAGCCGCGCGCGTGCGGTGTCCTCGCCGCGGCGCGCGCGCATGTACGCGCGCATGCCGACGCGCCAGTCGGTGTCGAGATCGAGCGTCGCGTGCTCGACCTGGGTCACGCCGCCGTAGGGGCCGGTCATGCGGCCCTCGAGGTGGTGCACGTTCACCACGACCGTGCGCGCGATCTCGAGTCGGCCGCGCGCCTCCGCGCCCTCGACGTGCAGGTTCTCGTAGTTGGGGAGATCGCCGCGGATGTCGGCGTCGACCACGTGCAGGCCGTCGAGGACGATCGGGATCGCCGACGCGGGGCCGCCGCGATCGGGCCCGGGGCTCGCCGGCTCGAAGGCCTCGAGCAGCGACACGGTCTCGCCCTCGGCGCCCGAGACGTAGAGCTCGATCTCGACGTGGTCGGCGCGCGCGGCGAGGAAGTGGATGCGTCCGCCGAACAGGATCTCTCGGTAATTCGGCCAGATCTGCAGGCGATCGACGCGGATCACCGCGCGGCCCTGGGGGTCGCGCAGCACCACGTCGCGCGCGATGATGCGATCGGTGTCGAGCTGCTCGATGCGGCCGACCTCGAGGTCGCCGCGCAGCGCGCCGCTCGCGAGCCGCTCGATGAGCTCGCGCGCGACGAGGCGCATGCGACCGGTGAGCGAGTGCAGCGCGGCGCTCACGATCAGGCAGAGCACGAGCACGAGCGTCCAGCCGAGCCCGCGCAGGAGGACCAGCGGCGCGCGGCGCAGCGCCCGCACGAAGAGCGAGCGCTGGGGAGGCGCGTTGCTGCTCGCCTCCGTCATCTCAGAACGCCTCGCCGATCGTGAGGTGGATCGCGCCCGGGAAGCTCACGTCGAAGATGTCGATGTCGGGGATCGGCGTGCAGCCGTCGTTCTGATCGTCGCTCTGACAGAAGCGGCGCGGGTCGGTGCCGCCGACGTACTGCAGCGCGTCGGGACGGAACGCGATGTCGAACCGGATCGGGCCGACGATGGTGCGGTATCGGAGCCCGAGCCCGAAGGCGAGGTTCAGCGCCTGGAAGTCGAACGCGTCGCGCGAGACGTTGCCGACGTCGCTGAAGAGCACGAGACCGATCTCGGTGGTCAGCGGGAAGCGCAGCTCGAGCGAGCCCTCCCAGCGGTACGTGCCGCCCGAGATGATGATCGGACGATCCTGGGGCCCGCCCGGGACGTACACGCCGCGCACCTTGATCTCGCGACGCCGCACGTCGCCGAGGAGACCCGGCGGGAAGCCGCGGTTCGAGATCGAGCCGCCGCCCTGGAGCTGCTGCGAGAGCGGGCCGAGCTCGTCGAGGTCGTAGATCGTGTCGACGTCGCCGAAGCCGTAGGTGTCCCCGATGAACATCGCGCCGACCGCGAAGCGCGCGGCGAGCACGATGCCGAGACCGAGCGGGACGTAGCCGCGGCCCTCCGCGGTGATTCGCAGGTAGTCCCACGACGAGACGCCGGCGACGCCCGCCTCCTGGAAGCCGACGGAGAAGAACGCGCCGAGCGTCGGATTGCGCGGGTCGTCGCGCAGATCGAGGGTCGCGATCTGTTCGAGGAAGAGCACGCGCGTGGTCTCGCGTTGCGACGCCTCCTGCAGATTCTGACCTTCGTCGGGCACGAAGAGATTCCCGCGGATCGCGCTCGAGACGTAGAGGCGCCCGTCGAAGAACGTGCGCTCGAGGCCGATGCGCCCGTCGAGCTCGTGTCGGAAGAAGCCCCACAGCGGGATCGGGCCGTAGTCGTGGGTGAGGCCCGCGAAGAGCGAGGTGCGCGCCTCGATGAACGCGGGCCAGCGCACGGTGACGCCGATGCGATTGCCGAGCGTGGGCCCTTCGCCGGCGTCGCTGGTGAAGCCCGGGAACTGCGCGGGGAAGATGAGCCGCGGTCGCTCCTCGAGGCGCACCCGCAGCATGTTGCCCAGCAGGTTGCGCCACTCCGCGACGAGCAGGAGATGGATGTCCCACTGCTGCAGCGCGATCTGGTTGACGGTGGTGACGCCGCCCTGGGTCTGGGTCCCGAAGCTGAGCGTGTCGCCGGCCTGGATGCCCACGCCGAGACCGAAGCGCTCGAGGCGACCGGCGGAGACGCGGATCTCGAGATCGACCGCGCGCGCACCCTCGGGCACCGAGGTCGGCGCGTCGGTGCAGTAAGGCGTCGAGGGCGGCGACACCGGCGTGTCGGGCGACGCGTTGAGCCCGGTGTCGGTGTCCTCGACGGCCGAGGTGATCACGTCGGCCTCGGCCTCGGTCTCCGTCTCGGCCTGGGTCTGGGCCTCGGCGGCGGTCTCGGGCGCGGTCTCGGTCTCGGGCGCGGTCTCGGTCTCGGGCTGGGGCTCGATCTCGGGCGCAGCCTCGGGCTCGGGCGCGGGCTCGGCCTCGGGGGCCGGCGTCGCTTCGCTCGGTTGATCGTCGCGCGGCCTCGCTTCTTCCTCGGCGGCGCGCTCGGCCTCCTCGCGCTCCTCCTCCATCGCCTCGAGCGTCGTGTGGCGGATCTCGACCGAGCCCATCGTGCCGAGCGCGAAGATCGCGCGCTGCGCTTCCTCGATCTCGCTCAGTCGGAACTCGTCTCCCGGCGAGAGATACGTCGCCGCGAGGATCGGCCCGGGCGGCAGCTCGCCGTAGCCGGTCACGCAGATGCGCCCGAGCACGCCGCGCGGTCCGGTCTCGATGCGGAAGAGCAGGTACGCCTCGTGGCGCGTCGCGTTGAGCTTCACCTCGCCCTCGACGCGCGCGTCGGGGTATCCGCTGTCCGCGAGCACGCGCACCATCGCGCGCTTCGTGCGCTCGTAGAGCGCCTCGTCGAAGGGCATGTCGCGGCGCAGCTCGAGGGCCGCGCGAAGACGCAGGCGCAGCGACTCCTCGATCTCGCGCTCGCCGCGCAGCGTCACGCGCGCGACGCGGACCGGCTCGCCCTCGTCGACGGTGAACGAGACGCGCACCTCGCAGCCCCGCGTCTCGTCGGCGACGCACGACGAGGGCTCGCGTCCCGCGATCGCGCCGCCCTCGCCGAGCGCCTCGACCGGCTCGACGCGGCTCGCGACGACCCGGCCCTCGTAGTAGCCGCGCGCGCGGAGCCAGCGCTGCACGCGGAGCATGTCGCGCTCGAACACGCTGGCGTCGAAGAGCGGCCAGTCGGTCCACGGCCACGAGAAGAGCTCGATGCGGAGGCGCGATCCGTCGAAGGGCGGCTCGCCGCACTGCAGCGACGTCGAGGCGCCGAGATCGAACGCGAACGTGCCGCGCTCGCGCGTCCCGAGGCACGCGCGGAGCGCGGCTTCGTCGAGATCCTCGAGCCCCTCGACGTGCACGTCGGAGACGCCGTAGCGACCGTTGGGGATCACGCCGACCGTCACCTCGAACGAGAGCGACACGCCGAGCGTGAGGATCAGATCGACGTCGGACTGCGCGCCTTCGCCGAAGAGCCCGAGGACGGCGCGCGCGTAGAGACCCGCGGAGACGGGCCGCATCAGCGAGAGCTCGTAGCCGAGCGCGAGATCGATCGCGAGCTCGGGCCCGTGCCACGCCATCGCGCCGACGTGCGCCGAGATCCACAGGCTGCCCGCGGCGCTGCCACCCGGTTGATCGAGATAGCCGCTCCGGTCGTCGAGCAGGCGCAGGCGCCCGCCGAGCCCACCGTGCACGAACGTCGCGCTGGGGATGTCCTGCGTGGTGCCGTCGGCGAGCATGCGGGGCGGTCCGAGCGACCACATGTGCCCGGCGCCGATGATCAGCTCGAGCGCGAACGGCGCCGCGAGCTGCCAGTCGACGCCGCCCCACACGAAGAGACCGGCGCCGCGCAGGCCGGCGTCGTCGGGCGCGAGCAAGCCGACTGCGGGTGTCGCGAACGCGGGATCGAGGTGGAGGTTCCACTCCGACGAGTCGGCGCGCGCGTCTGGCACCGCGATGAAGAGCGTCAGCACGAAGCCGAGCGCGAGTCGCTGCAGGGCGGCGCGCATCGTCAGGGCTCGAGCGGCAGGCTGGCGGGCCGGTCGAGGGCGAGCGCGCCGCGCGGCACGCCGTCGAGCTGGATGCGCCCGAGGTCGTCGGTGCGCGTGACCATCACGCTGCCGTCGGGGAGACGCAGCGCGAGCGTCGCGCGGCGCAGCACGTCGCGACCGTCGGCGCTCCACGCGATCACGTCCGCGCGATCGACGGGCGCGGGCAGCGAGGGCGCGCGGCAGGCGTCGCGCGCGGCGCTCGGGATCGGATCGCGCGCACATCGAGCGAGCGCATCGCGTGCCCGAGCTGCGTCGATGGAGCCGTGCTCCGCCGCGGCGTGGGCCCAGCGCGCCGCCGCTGCGCGCACCACCGCGGCGTGGCCGGGCGCGAGCCACGCGAGCGGATCGGCGCCGTCCGGGCACGCGCCGGCGCCCAGCGCGGCGCGCGCGATCGCGGCGTTCGCGCGGATCCAGGGGTCGCGCGAGCGCGCGAGCGAGCACGGCAGCTCCGCGTGCTCGGCGGTGAGCAGACCCCGGCGTGCGAAGCGCGCGAGCGCGAACGACGCCGCCGCCGAGCGCGGCCACGGCATCGAGGACGCCTCGCCGGCGAGCCACGCGAGGCTCGCGGCATCGCCGTGCTCGCCGAGGCGCGAGAGGGCGACCAGGCCCGCCGCGTCGTCGCGACGCGCGGCCTCGATCACGGCGCGCCGTGCATCGGGCGCGTCGATCGACGCGAGCGCCGCGACGATCGGCGCGCGCCGGCCCGGCGCCGCGGTCTCGAGGATCGCGACGAGCGCGGGCTCGAGCGCGACGTCGGGCGGCATCGCGGCGAGGGCCGCCGACGCGAGCTCGGGATCGGGCGATCGCGCGAGCTCGAGGAGCGACGCGCGCACGTGCTCCGACGATGCCTCGCCGAGCGCGCCGTTCGCGCGCAGCCTTCGCGCGCCGGCGCCCACCGCGACCAAGAGCGCCTGGCGATCGACCGGCGTCGCCTCGGCCGCGCGCGTCGCGAGCGTGCCGATCACGTCGTCGTTCGCCGACGCGCCGATCGCCCGCGCCGCGGCGTGGCGCACGCGCGCGTCCGGCGCATCGAGGAGCGGGATCAACGACGACGCGCCCTCGGGCGCGCCGACCTCTCCGATCGCCTCGACCGCGGCGAGACGCACCGCGTCGTCGTCCTCGAGCGCGCGGTGGAGCGCTGGCAGCGCGCGCGGTGCGCCGATCGCGCCGAGCAGACGCGCGATCGACGCGCGCTCGGCCGCGGGGGCGGGACGCTCGAACGCCTCGAGCAGCGGATCCGCGGCGCGCCCGTCGGGCCCGCGCAGCGCGGTCCATCGCGCGAGCGCGTCGATCGCGGCGCTGCGCAGCTCGGCCGCAGGGGCGCGCAGGCGCTCGAGGATCGGCAGCAGCGCGTCGTCGCTGCCGGTCGCGCCGAGCGCTGCGAGCACCCGCGCGGCGTCGCCGCGACCGTCCTCCAGCGCGCGCACCAGGGCCGGCGCAGCGGGCGCGAGCGACACGTCGGGCGCGAGCTCGATCATCGTGCGCGCGAGCGCGTCGACGCTCGATCGTGCCTCGGCCGCGTCGAGCGCGTCGGCGAGCGCGGGCACCACCAGCTCGTCGCCGCGCGCCGCGCGCTGGCGCAGCGCCTCCGCGGCGATCGGTGCGAGGGCAGGGCGCGCCAGCGCTTCGATCAGCGTCGCCCGTGCGCGCTCGCTCGGGAGCCGACCGAGCGCCGCGGTCGAGGCCCGCGCGATGCGCTCCTCGGGCGCGCTCACCCTCAGCGCGAGCGCGTGCGCCGCGTCCTCGTCGCCGATGCGCGCGAGCGCGGCGATCGCCGCGAGCTGCACGTCGGCGCTGGTGTCGTCGAGCGCTTGCACCAGCGGCGCGATGCCGCGGGGATCGCCGAGATCGCCGAGCGCTGCGGCCACGGCGGCGCGCACCTCGGGCGCGTCGTCGCGGGCGCGCGCGACCAGCGGGACGATCGCGCGACCATCGCGCAGCGCGACGAGCGCTCGGACCGCGGCGATGCGCACGTCGGGATCGCCATCGTCGAGGCGCGCGACCAGCGGGACGATCGCTTCGTCTCCGCCGATCGCCGCGAGCGCGTCGACCGCGGCGCGACGCACGTCGGCGCGCGCATCGCCGAGCGCGCGCACCAGCGCGGGCAGGGCGCTCGGATCGCCGATCGCGCCGAGCGCCTCGGCCGACGCCGCGCGCAGATCGGCGTCGGGATCGGCGAGCCACTCGGTCAGCCGCGGCACCGCCGCGAGGACGCGCGCCTCGCCGACCGCGTGCACCGTCTCGATGCGCACCTCGCGCTCGGGAGCGTCGAGCGTGGCGAGCAGCGCGTCGTGCGCCTCGTCGCCGGGGAGCCGCGCCAGCGCGCGCACCGCTTCGATGCGCTCGGCCGGCTCGGCCGACGTGAGCGCACGCCGCAGCCGAGCAGCGCGCCCCTCCCACTCGAAGCCGAGGTGGAGCAGCGCCGCGAGCGCGAGCAAGAGAGCGAAGCGGCGGCGTCCGAGCACCGTGCGACGGTTGTAGCGCGCGAGCCGCCTCGCGCGCGAGGGAGCCCGCACGCGCGCGCCTCTCGCCCGTCCGAACGCCGCCCGCGACACCCGCCCTCACATGGGCACGCGGTCGTGGGTGGCGAGGGCGACTGCTAGGCTCGCGGGCCATGCACCCCGCGTTCACTCGCTTCCCCGCGATCGACGTCCCCTCGAACGGCCTCCGCTTCCGCGTGCACACCGCGGGCGAAGGCGATCGCGTCGCGCTGCTGCTCCACGGCTTCCCGGAGAGCTGGTTCTCGTGGCGCGATCAGATCCCGCACCTCGCGCGGCTCGGGTATCGCGTGTGGGCGCCGGATCTGCGCGGCTACGGCGGCACCGACAAGCCGCAGGACGTCGCCGCGTATCGCATGGAGGCGCTGCTCGACGACGTGGCGGGCCTGGTCGACGCGGCGAAGCCGCGCGAGCTGCTCCTCGTCGCGCACGACTGGGGCGGCATGGTCGCGTGGGAGTTCGTGCGCCGCCGCGTGCGCCCGGTGGATCGCTTCGTCGCGATGAACATCCCGCACCCCGTGCTCATGCGCCGGGCGCTGCGCAACAACCCGCGCCAGCTCGCGCGCAGCTGGTACATGTTCCTGTTCCAGCTGCCCTACGTGGCCGAGTGGTACCTCGCGCGCAGCGACTACCGCGCGATCAAGGGCGCGTTCGTCTCGATGGCGATCGATCGCAAGCGCTTCCCCGAGGAGGTGCTCGACGTCTATCGCGACAGCGCCGCGCAGCCGGGCGCGCTGCGCGCGATGCTCAACTGGTACCGCGCCGCGCTCCGTCATCCTTCGCCGGCGAAGGGCGCGCAGCGGGTGATCGACACCCCGACGCTGCTCCTCTGGGGCGAGGAGGACGCCGCGCTCGGCAAGGAGCTCACGTTCGGCACGGAGGATCTCGTGTCGGATCTGACGGTCCGCTACATCCACGAGGTCTCGCACTGGGTGCAGCAGGAAGCGCCGGAGACGGTGAACGCGATGCTCGAGGCGTGGCTCACGGGACGGGTGGTGCCGCAGGCTTGGGAGATCGGCGGGCAGGGCACGTCGCGGGTCGAGGCGGTCGCGGAGGAGTGAGCGAACGACCGAGCACGTGCGCGTGCTCGGCCGTTCCACCGCTGCTCAGTGCGCTGCGAGATGCTGCTCGAGGAACATCACCGCGAGCTCCGTGAACACGTCGCGGTTCTCCTTCCTCAAGAACCCGTGCCCCTCGTTGCGCGCGAGCATGTACCAGACGTCGTGCCCGCTCGCGCGCACCGCGCGCACGATCTGCTCGGCCTCGCTCGCCGGCACCCGCGGATCGTTCGCGCCGTGCGCGACGAAGAGCGCGCTCTGGATGCGCTCGACCCGCGAGATCGGCGAGATCTGCGCGAGGAACGTGCGCATCTCCGCGTTCGACTCGTCGCCGTACTCCACGCGGCGCAGATCGCGCCGGTAGGCCGCGGTGTTCTCGAGGAACGTGACGAAGTTCGCGATGCCGACGATGTCCACGCCCGCGCGCAGTCGATCGCCGAAGTGCACCAGCGACGCGAGCACCATGTACCCGCCGTAGCTTCCGCCGTAGACCGCGGCGCGCGACGCGTCGAGCTCCGGCTGCTGCGCGATCCAGTCGAGCAGCGAGCCGATGTCGCGCACCGAGTCCTCGCGGTGGAGGCCGTCGTCGAGCGCGAGGTAGCCCTTGCCGTAGCCGTCGCTCCCACGGACGTTCGGCACCAGCACCGCGATGCCCGCCTCGCTCGCGAGGAACTGCACGATCGGGATGAACCACGGGCGCGACTGCGCCTCGGGCCCGCCGTGGATGTAGACGACGACCGGGGCGCGCGTGCCCTCGGCCACGCCGCGCGCGCGGTAGTAGAACGCGGGGATCTCGCGGCCGTCGAAGCTCGTGTAGTGGATCAGCGAGGGCTCGACGAACGCGCTCGCGTCGAGCCCGCCGATCTCGCTCTCGGTCCAGCGCTCGAGGCGACGGCGCCGAAGATCGAGCACGTACGCGTCGACCGGCGTGGTCGCGGTGCCCATCGACACCGCGACCATCGGGGCGTTGCGGGCGGCGACCAGCGACGCGACGACGCCGCGCGGCGTGCCCTCGATCGCCGTGATGCGGCGCGTGCGGGCGTCCATCGTGCGCAGCACCGAGATGCCGTCCTCGTTCGTCGAGAACACGAGCGTGCGCCCGTCCGCCGAGAGCACGACGTCCTCGACGTTCCACGGGATCGCGCGCGACAGCGGGCGCCACTCGCTCGCCGGGCTCGCGAGGTCCACCTCGTAGAGCTCGACGAACTCGCTGCCGCGATCGGACGCGATGTACGCGCGCTGACCGCTCGCATCGAACACCGCGGCGCGATCGGCCGCGGTCACGCCCTCGGGCGAGATGCGCCGCACCTCGCGCGTCGCCACGTCGAGCAGGTGGATGCGCGAGTCGGTGATCGACACGTACTCGAGCAGCAGGATGCGCGCTCCGTCGCGCGACCAGTCGAGCAGGTGCCAGTCGCCGGTGCGCTCCACGAGGAGCTCACCCGGCGTCCGCCCGTCGCCGACCCACACGTCGATGTCGCGCTCGTTGCGCGCGTTGCTCGTGTACGCGAGGCGCGCGCCGTCGTGCGAGAAGAGGAACCCGGGGTGGCGGTGCGTCCCGTCGGTGAGCAGCGTCGAGCGCCCGGTGCGGCGATCGAGGCGATAGAGCTGGTAGTTCTCGGAGCCCCCGACGTCGGCCTGGTAGAGCACGGCGTTCTCGTCGTTCGGATAGAACGCCGCGGCGCGCACCGGCTCTTCGCCGAACGTGAGCTGGTGTCGATCGCCGAGCGGCGCGCGCACCTGGTGCACCTGCGCGGTGTCGGCGAAGCGCGTCGTGACCAGCAGCGACGAGCCGTCGGCGGCGATCGACTCGGCGGTCGCGGCGCGGGTCTCGAGGTACTGCTGCAGGCGCGCGTGCAGCGCGGGCGGGATCTCGGGCGTGCCGTCGAGCACGACCATCGCGCTCGTGTCGGCGCTCGGCGCGGGCTCGCCGCCGGCGGAGGGCTCGGCCTGGGGCGCAGGCTCTTCGGCGGCGGTCGTCGCGGTGGTGTGCGTCGAGGGTGGGCACGTCGCGCCGCATCCCGCGATCGTCGTCGCGAGGAGCAGCGCGGTGAGGCGGTGTCGTGTGCTCGTCATGTCGCGCGCGACCATAGCGCGCGCGTCACGAGTCCGGGGACCTGGACTCGGAAGTCCAGGACCTGGACTCGGAAGTCCAGGACCTGGACTCGCGCTCAGGGCGCGACCTGCGCCACCTGCGAGAGCGCCATGAGGCCGAGCATGCGGCGCAGCTCTTCGGTCGTGAGGTGCGTGCCGAGCGCGAGCTGCGTGCCCTGCACCGCGACGGTCGCCTCCTCGAGCGGCCGGTGCATCCCGATCGCGCGCACCATCATCTGCGACGCGTAGTACGCGCGCTGCTGATCGAGCCACGTCTGGGCTGCGCTCGCCTCGGCCTCGCTCGCGAACTGCGCATCGATCGCGATCACCGCGCGTCCGTCGGGGCCCTCGTCGACGAGCACGTTCGTGCGCTGGGGCGGCGTCGGATATCCCTCGCGCGCAGGGAGCGGCACGCCGACGAGCATCGTCGCGATCTCGCCCTCGCGCATCGACGTGAGCTGCGGCTCGAGCGCCTCTTCGCTGCCCTCGGGCCGACGCAGCGCGTGATCGCGCGCCACCGATGCGATGCGCTCGAGATCGTCGTCGGGCGCGAGCACGAGCTCGTGGGGCGCGGTGATCACGAGCGAGTAGGGCACCGTCGTGCGCTCCATCGGCCACGCGATCGCGGCGAAGCCACCCACGTCGCGCCACGCCGGCTGCGAGCCGCGATCGACGGCCATCGCGAGCAGCCGCTGCCGCACGTCCGCCTCGGTGTGCGGGTGCCGCAGCACGACCACGCGGCGATCGCTGTACACGGCATCGCCGCCGACCAGGATCGCGTCGAAGTCCTGCACCGGGTCGACGCCCGAGCTGCCGGCGAGGCGCTGCCACGTCGTCGTCGATCGGATCGCCGACGCGATGTCGAGCGCGAGCGGCGAGCGCCGCACGCGCGCCATGTCGAGCCGCGCGATGACCTTGGTGCCCGCGGGCAGGAAGCTCGGCGGCGGCCCGCTGGGCCCCCGCGCGACCTCGGTCTCGCTCCCGCTCGTCGCTTCGTTCGCGGGCTCTTCGGCGGTGCTGCCGCAGCCGGCGAGGATCGCGAAGAGCACCAACGAAGCACGCAGAGTGGCTCGCGTCATAGGCGCGCAGGCTAGCAGCCCACGTCGAGGCGAGCCGAGCGCACCTGCTCGTGTGAGCAGTTTCGACGGGGTCCGGACCGAGACCGAGGCCGAGGCCGACCTCCGGATCCGTCGTCTACCCGCCGCAGCGCTGACGCATCCGCCAGAGCATCGCGAGCACGCGGTCGAGATCGCGATCGATCTCCTCGCACACGCCCGCGTCGAGGTGCCGGTACAGGCACGCGAATCTCAGCGCGCGTCGCAGCTCGCTCGCGCTGCCGGCTGCGGTCTCGATGCGCAGTCGTCGATTGCCGCGCGCGTTGTGTCGCTGCTCGCCGAGATTGAGCAGCAGACTTCCCGCCGCGCGCTCGACCTGATCGGCCAGCCATCGACTGCGCAGCTTCAGCCGCTCTGCATTCTCGCCCAGTCGAGCGACCGCGCGTTCGGCCACCACCTCGACGTCCAGCACACCTTCGTTCCCGCTCATTCTCGCCCTCCTCGCTGGCGCTCTCCGGAGCACGCACCGCGAGGGCGAAGCCCGGTGCTCCGGAGAGAGACGGCGAGGAGGAAAGGGTCCCAGTCGTGCGCTCTCTCCGAAGAACGCACGTTCCGCCGACGAAGCGCGCACCGCTCGTGACGCCCGTCGTTCGGCGGCGCGAGCGATGCGCGCCGGCGGCGCACTCGAGCGCTCGAAGGCCTCGGACTCGGACTCGGCCTCGGACTCGGACTCGGACTCGGACTCGGCCTCGCCTATCCCGCCCGCCGCGGCGCAACTTCCTCCGCGCCGCGTCCCGGCAGCCGCCGCGCGCCCGACTCGTCGACGTCGCGCACGGCGCGCACCTGCACGTCGACCTCCATCCCGATCGCATCTCCCGGGAACCCGATCCAGGTCCCCGTGATCGGCGCGAGCGACGCCGGATCGCGCGCGACCGCGACCCGCACGAGGTGCGCGTTGCCCACGCGGCCGTGCGTCGGATCGAGCTCGATCCATCCCGCGCCCGGCAGGTAGACCTGCACCCACGCGTGCGTCGCGCCGCCGCGCGGCGCGGGCTCCACGTCGCGGCTCGGATCGTAGAGGTACCCGCTCACGAAGCGCGCCGCGAGGCCCAGGCTGCGGCACGCCTCGATCACCAGCAGCGCGAAGTCGCGGCACGCGCCCACGCCTCGCGCGAGCGTCTCGAGCGGCATCTGCGTGCCCTCTTCGTCGCGCGGCTCCCAGCGCAGCTCGTCGTGGACCGCGCGCACCATGCCCTCGAGCAGCTCGAGCGCCGGTGTGTCGCCGCTCGTACGCACGAAGCGGCGCGCCCACGCGTCCACGCAGCCCTGCGGATCGGGCGAGTGCCGCGTCATCGCGCGCTGGAGGTCCGGCGCTTCGATCGCCGAGTAGCTCACGGGGAGCTTCACCGATGCGCACGCGAGCTGCGCTGGCGACTCCTCGCCCGCGTGCTCGACCTCGAGCGTGCTCTCGATGACGAGCGTGCGCGCGCGCTGCGCGAACGTGGCGTGCGCGACGATGTTGCCGAGCGCGTCCTCGCCCCACCGCAGCGACGCGCCGGGGATCGCCTGGATGCTCGCGCGCAGCACGCGGAGATCGGGCCCCTCCTTGGGTCGCAGCAGCAGTCGGTGGGGCCCGAACGAGACCGCGCGCGCATAGCGGTACACCGTCCGGTGCTCGATCCTGAACCGCCTCATCCGCCTCGTTCTCCGAGACACGCGTCGTTCGCAGGTCGCGTGCCGCGCGCCTCGTGCGCCGTCGTGCCCCGTGAACGTGGAGAAGGTGGCATCCACCGTGCACCCACACGCGCGGCTCGAGGCAGCCGAGGAGCCCGTGATGAAGGCCTGGATCGCCGTGTTCGTCGCCGCCGCGTTGATCGCCGCGTTCCTCGGGTTCGCGGGGATCGTCGAGGGCATCGGCGCGCTCGCGGGGGCCCTCGTCGCCGGCTTCGTGGTGTTGACGATCATCGCGCTGCTCTCGCCGCCGCGGCCACGTCGAGAAGCGTGACGGGGCGATGTGCCTCGTCGCGGTGATGCGCGCGTGGCGGCGAGGAACATCGCCACGCGTGAACCGTGGCGACGCGACGACTCGGGCGAGACGACGAGACACGGACGGGAACCGAACGAATGAACGAACGACCGGCGAAGGAGGCACTGCTGTGAGGATCGACCTCGCTGACGACCCTGGAACCGACACCGTACGCCACGAGACTCCGGACCCCGCCGTCCTGCGTGCACTCGCGGCCGCGCTGCGATCGCTCAGCAAGGGCGGTCGTGAGAGCGTCTACGAGGTGGACGTGATCATGCGCTGCTCGCCGGTTCCGCCCTGGCGCATGCACGCAGCCTTCTGGTGGTGCGTCGATCGCGGATGGCTCACGCCCGCATCGCGCGAGCCCGACGCGTTCGTGGTCGCCCCCGGCGCGTGGAGCGCGCTCGAGAGCGGAGCGTTCCAGCGCGAGCCGTCGCCGATGTTCGTCGCGCAGGCGTGACGCGGCGCCGAATTGCGAAGAGGCCGGACGCGAACGCGCCCGGCCTCTTCTGCATCTGCGTGTCGCGCGGCCCCTCCTCAGGGCAACATCCGCTTCAGCCGACTGATCACCGCATGCGTCCGCAGCTGCTCGGGCAGCAGATACTGCTCGACCAGGATCTTCCCCTCGCGCGAGAGCCCACCGAGATCGCGCTGGTAGTCGTTGCGCCCGTGGTCCTCGCCCTGCTCGAGCACCGCGATCGCCGCCTTCGGCCCGAACGCCTTCGCGCCGCCCTCGATCATCTTCACGAACGCGCCCCACGGGCCCGAGCTCTCCGCGGCGACGCCGCCGCGTCGCTGGATCTCCTCGCGCAGGCGCATCACGCGGTGCTCGTGCGAGCGCATGCAGTCGCGTAGCTCCGCCGCCTCGGGAAGGCTGCCCAGGCGATCGATCACCTGCCGGTACGTCTCGACCGCGCTGATCTCACCGCGCAGGAACGAGTTCAGCTGATCGACCTCGCTCGTCGTCGTCGTGCGGGTCACCTGCACGTTCTGCATCGCGTCCTCCTTCGCTTCTGACGTGTTTCGGCACGTCGCTGCGGTGCATCGCTCGTGCCCGCGATCACGCGCTCGAGCGCGGGCGACAGAAGAGCTTCACCGAGCGGCCGACGAGCTTCGTCACCTCGCCCGGCGCGCGCCGCTCCTGCGCGCCGTCGTTCGTCGTGTCGAGCAGCAGCTCCCACGCGCGCTCGGTGCCGACGTCGGCGAGGTGGAAGTCGAGGTCCGCGGCGCTGCCGTTGAGCAGCAGCAGCAGATCGTCGTCGAGCTGCGGATCGCCGTTCTCGTCGACCGCACCGACGCCTTCGCCCGCGAGGAACACCGCGAGGCTCGACGTGACCGGGTTCGCCCAGTCCTCGTCGCTCATCTGCGCGCCGTCGTGCCGGAAGAACATGATGTCGTGCACGTCGGTGCCGCGGATGCGACGGCCTCGGAAGAAGTCCTCGCGACGCAGGTTCGGGTGCTCGCGCCGGATGCGCAGCACGCGCTGCGTGAACGCGAGCAGCGCGCGCCCCTCGTCGTCGAGGCTCCAGTCGATCCAGCTGATCTCGTTGTCCTGGCAGTACGCGTTGTTGTTGCCGCGCTGGGTGCGCGCGAGCTCGTCGCCCGCGACGAGCATCGGCGTGCCGCACGAGAACGCGAGCGTCGAGAGCAGGTTGCGCATCTGGCGCGCGCGCAGCGTCTTCACGTTCGCGTCGTCGGTGTCGCCCTCGACGCCGCAGTTCCACGAGCGCTCGTCGTCGTTGCCGTCGCGGTTGTCCTCGCCGTTCGCCTCGTTGTGCTTGTGGTTGTACGAGACGAGGTCGCGCAGCGTGAACCCGTCGTGCGCGGTCACGAAGTTGATCGACTGGTAGGGCGCGCGGCCGTTGCGCTGATAGAGGTCGCTCGAGCCCGTGAGCCGATATCCGAGCTCCGCCGCGATGCCGCCGTCGCCGCGCCAGAACGCGCGGATCGTGTCGCGGTACTTCCCGTTCCACTCGGCCCAGCGCACCGGGAAGTGGCCCACCTGGTACCCGCCGGCGCCGACGTCCCAGGGCTCCGCGATGAGCTTCACCTGCGAGAGCACCGGGTCCTGGTGGATGATCGTGAAGAAGCTCGAGAGCTGATCGACCTCGTGCAGACCTCGCGCGAGCGCGCTCGCGAGATCGAAGCGGAAGCCGTCGACGTGCATCTCCTCCACCCAGTAGCGCAGCGAGTCCATCACGAGCTGCAGGGTCTGGGGATGACGCATGTTGAGCGTGTTCCCGGTGCCCGTGTAGTCGAAGTAGAAGCGCGGATCGTCGGGCACGAGCCGGTAGTACGTCGGGTTGTCGATGCCCTTGAACGACATCGTCGGCCCGAGGTGATTGCCCTCCGCGGTGTGGTTGTAGACGACGTCGAGGATCACCTCGATGCCGGCGCGGTGGAGCTGCTTCACCATCTCCTTGAACTGCCGCACCTCGGTCGCGAGGCCGTCGCCGGAGCGATAGCGGACGTCGGGCGCGAAGAAGTTGAGCGTGTTGTAGCCCCAGTAGTTGCGCAGCCCGCGATCGAGCAGGAACCCGTTGTCGGTGAACGCGTGCACCGGCATGAGCTCGACCGCGGTCACGCCGAGCTTCTGGTAGTGCTCGATCATCGCGGGGTGCGCGACGCCGAGGTACGTGCCGCGGACCGGCTCGGGGATCTCGGGATGGCGGAACGTGAGCCCCTTCACGTGCGCCTCGTAGATGACGGTCTGCGCGAACGCGGTGCGCAGCGGCGCGTCGCCTTCCCAGTCGTAGTGCGAGTCGCACACCACGCCGAGCGGCGCGCCGTTCGCCTCGCTCTGCGAGGGCACGAGATCGCGATCCTTGTGCAGCAGCTCGAACGCGAAGAGGCCCGCATCGCGCCGCTCGAGGCCGTCGATCGCGCGCGCGTAGGGATCGAGCACGCGCACCTTCGGGTTGAAGCGCAGCCCGCGCTTCGGATCGTAGGGGCCGTGCACGCGGAAGCCGTAGCGCTGGCAGGGATTCACGCCTTCGACGTACGCGTGCCAGACGAACGCGGTCTGGTAGCGCAGCGGCACGCGCGTCTCGCGTCCTTCGGGATCGACGAGGCAGAGCTCGACCGCCTCCGCGTTCTCCGAGTAGAGCGCGAAGTTGGTGCCTCGACCGTCGAACGTGGCGCCCAGCGGGTAGGGCGATCCGGGTCGCACGCGGCGCTGGGCGCCGGCCTGCGGAGGGGGCGAATAGACGACGTCTCCGGGGTCCTTCGCGATCACGTGGTGAGCTCCATCCTGGGCCCCGCACGAAAGGGGGCCGAGGGCGGATTGCAGCGCTCGTGCCTCGCGAGAAACGAGCCACATGCGTGCTTTCACGCGTCACCGAGTGGGGCGCAGCGTCTCGATCGGAGGCGCAGTGCCTCGTACGCGTCATTCGCGCGGCGGCAGCGGCTCGACCGGGAGATCGGCGTCGTTCAAGAGCATCGACCCGACGTGTCGAGCGAGGACGCCGATCACGATATCGACCACCGCCTCGTTCACGTCCCACCGTAGGTCGCTCTCGGGGAGACGGCGCAGCTCGCTCCAGATCTCGCCGCCGAGCTCCCGGACACTCCTCGAGCGCGATGCCGCGCGAAGCGCTCGAAGCTCCGCGAGCAAACGCGGCAGGTCCTGACGCGCGTGGGCGATGAAGTCGTAGTCGGCCTCCGAAGCGCCCGACATCTCGATGTCCTCGCCCGCCGTGCGAACGATGCTCGAGCCCCCAAAGTGATCGCGTCCTTCGACGAACGCAGTCCACGGTCCGCCGGTCGCCGCTTCACAGCGGCGCTCGATCTCGTCGAGCTCGGCGTCGGTCAGTGTCTCGCTCATCGCGCATGAGTAGCGGACCGACGTGCGCCGGTCCCGTGGATCAGCGACGACGCGCGCGGCCGGTCGTCGTGGTCGCGCGCTCTCTCCTCACGTCGCTCGCGCGCTTGTCCTCGCGCATCCCGAGGAACGCGGGGTGGCGCAGCTTTCCGTCGCGGGTCCACTCGGTGTAGCGGACCTCGGCGACGAGCTCGGGGCGGATCCACGTCGCGCCCTTCTCGCGCGGCGGATCGATCACCGGCGGTTCCTCCACGCGGAGCGGCACCATGCGCTCGTAGAGATCCTCGAGCGTGTGGGTGTCGAACCCGGTCCCGACCTTGCCCGCGTAGCGCAGCGATCCATCGCGCTCGGGATCGACGGTGCCGAGCAGGAGCGATCCGAATCGCTGCCGCGCGCCCTTCGGCGGCGTGAAGCCGACGATCACGAGCTCCTCGCGCTGCTGGACCTTCACCTTCTGCCAGTCGAGCGATCGTCCCGCGAGGTACGGGCGATCGACGCGCTTCGCGATCAACCCCTCGAGCCCGAGCTTCGCCGCGGCGTCGAGGAACGACGCGCCGTCGCCGCGCACGTGCTCGGCGCGCCGCACCATTCCTCGCGAGGTCTCGGGCAAGAGCCGCGCGAGCCGCTCCTTGCGCTCGATCAGCGGCAGCCGCCGCAGATCCTCGTCGCCCTCGAAGAGCAGATCGAACACGAAGTACACCAGCCCGTGCCGCCCGCCCTGCTGCAGCGCTTCGAAGTGCGTGCGCCCCGCCTCGTCGATCGCGCAGAGCTCGCCGTCGAGGATCGCGCGCTCGATCGGCAAGCGCGCGAGCGCCGCGCACACCGGCGCGAAGCGCTCGTTGAACGAGAGCCCGTTGCGCGAGACGAGCCGCACGTCGCCGTGATCGAGATAGGCGAGGGCGCGATAGCCGTCGAACTTGATCTCGTGCAGCCACGCGTCGCCCTCGGGCGGCTCGTCGACCAGCGTCGCGAGCTGCGCCTCGACCTCGGGCAGCGCACCGCGCTTGCTCGTCCGTCGCGGGGTCGTGCTCGAGAGCGCGCGCGGCATCGTTCTCCGCTACGGCCTCACGCCGCGCGTCCCTTCTTCTTGCCGGGCTTCTCGTCGCCGGTGCTCTCGAGGCTCTTGCGCAGCAGCGCGACGAGATCCGAGGCCTTCGCCGGCGCCTCGCGCTCGGTGGGATGGCGCACCTCGGTGACCTTCCCGCTGCGCGCCTTCTCCTCGATCATCTGCAGCACCGCTTCGCGGTAGTCGTCCTGGTAGCGCCCGGGGTCCCAGTCGCTGCTCATGCGCGTGACGAGCTCCTCGGCCATCTCGAGCTCGCGATCACCGACCTTCAGCGACGACAGATCCTCCTCGGGCAGGTCGAGCCCCTTCGGCGATCGCAGCTCGTGCGACCAGCGCAGGATCTCGAGCACGAGCGCGCGCTTGTGCGCGTAGACCATCGCGAGGTGCTGCCGCGTGCGGATCACCACCTTGGCGATCGCGACCCGGTTCGTGCGCACCAGCGCTTCGCGGAAGAGCGCGTACGCGCGCTCGGCGCGCTTGAGCGGCGCGAGGTAGTACGGCTTGTCGAACCAGACCGGCTGGATCGCCTCGCGATCGACGAAGTCGACGATGTCGATCGTCTGCGTCGCCTCGACGTCTGCGGCCTGCAGGTCCTCGTCGGTGATGACGACGAACTCGCCCTTCTCGACCTCGTAGCCGCGGACGATGTGCTCCCACTCGACCTCTTCGCCGGTCGCCTTGTTCACGCGCTTGTAGCCGATCGGATCGAGCGTGCGGTCGTCGAGCTGGTGGAAGCGCAGCTCCTGCGTCGCGCTCGCGGTGTGGAGGCTCACCGGGATCTGGAGCAGGCCGAACCCGATCGAGCCGGTCCACAGCGCGCGCGGCACGCCCTTGGCGCCGCCCTCCGCGTGCTCCGCGTCGTCGTGCTTCTTCGCGGTCGCGGTGCGCGCCGCCTGCTTCGAGCTCGTGCGCTTGGTCTTCGTGGTGGTGCTGCTGCGGGTTCGTCGGGTCGCCATGTGCTGACTCCGGGAAGCGGATTCGAAGGACGACGAAGCAAACTCCGCGATCAGATGCCGCGCGGGGGCGGCTCGATCGTGGGCAGGCGGGGATCGCAGAGCGGATCGTCGAGGCGCGGCTGACTCGGCGAGGGGACGGGCGGACCGGGATCACCGGGGTTCGGCGCGTCGGGATCGTTCTCCGGCGTGTGCGCGGGATCGACGGGCGCGGGCGGAGGAGGCTGGACGTCCGCGGCGCTCGCGTGCGGAGCTCTCGTGGTCTGCATGACCTCGCGGATTCGCAATCACCGATCCACGGAGTGTGCGCGAGTGGATCGGGGGCCAGCGCCACGTGCGAGGCGACGTGCCTCGCGATCGCTCGGGCGCGGCGCGCGCGTCCGCGGTGATCGCGGCGCCGGCGCGCGTGCCGCGCTGCGGAGCTCGCGCGCCTGCTTCTTCGGTCGCGCGCGCACCGTGCCGTCGACGTGCAGCCGCCTTCGCAGGAACGTCAGCACCGCTGCCTCCTCGGGCCGCAGGCCGTGCCCCGGCGGATCCTTGGCGCGCGCGAGCGAGCGCTCGATCGACGCGAGCAGCGCGCCGTCCACGTGCGCCTCGAGGACGAGCGGGTGCACGTAGCATTTGCGGCAGACCGAAGGCGTGTTGCCGAGCACCTCGGCGACCGCCTTGATCGCGGCGACGACCTGCTTGTCGACGGAGCGCGGCGGCGCGTCTCCGCTGCAGATCCGCCGCAGCGCGAGGCCGGCGAGCACGGTCGCGGACCACGTGCGGAAGTCCTTCGCGGTGAAGTCGTCGCCCGCTGCTTCGCGCAGGTACGCGTTCACGTCGTGCGAGTGGATCGCGTGGAGCGAGCCGTCCTCCGCGCGGTACTTCAGGAGCACCTGTCCGGGCAGCTCGACGCACGTGCGCACGACGCGCGCGACGCGCGGATCGCGCACCGAGACGAAGCGCTCCTTGCCGCTCTTTCCCCGGAAATGAAAGGCGATCTCGTCGCCACGCAGCCTCACGTGACGGCGGGTCAGCGTGGTCAGGCCGTAGGAGTGGTTCTCGCGCGTGTACTCCTCGTTGCCCACGCGGATGGCGGTGGTGTCGAGCAGGCGCACCGCGGTCGCGAGCACGCGCTCGCGCGAGAGCTCGCGCCTGCCGAGGTCCGTCGTGACGCGCGCGCGGATCGCCGGGAGCGCGCGCGCGAAGTCGAGGATCTTCTCGAATTTCGTGGCGTCTCGCACGTCGCGCCAGCGCTCGTGATAGCGGTACTGCTTGCGCGTGCGCGCGTCGCGTCCGGTCGCCTGGATGTGCCCTCGCGGGTCGCGACAGATCCACACGTCGGTCCACGCAGGCGGGATGCGCAGCGCGTCGATGCGCGCGAGCGTCGCCTCGTCCTCCACCTCGTTCTCGTCCGGATCCACGTAGCGGAAGCGGCGCGGCGAGCGCGTCGGCACACGACGAATCCCGGGCTGCTCGTCGCTCACGTGGTGCAGGCCCGCGGAGCGCGCGGACTCCACCGCGTCCGCGAGCAGCTGCGCGGCCTCGGAAGCGTGGGCGCCCATGCCGTAGGGCGCATCGCAGCGGACGTGCCACGGCGAAGGCGGTGCGTCGTGCCTCGCACCGGAGGACCTCGACGCGCGTCGCCCCTCTCGCGGTACGGAACCTGCTCGAACGCGCCCCCGCAGCGCGGCCGTCGCAGTGGCGGCGCGCGCCCGAACGAACGAAGGAGCGAGAGATGGCCGGAGCGAAGAAGACCTCCCAGCAACGCAGCTCGTCGGCGGCGCGCAGCACGGGGCGTCGCGCCGCGCGCGTGACGAGCGCCACGAAGAAGACCGCGAAGCGGGGCACGACCAAGCGCGCGTCGACGAGCGTGGCGAAGCGCGCGGGCGCGACCAAGCGCACGACCACCGGCGCGGCGAAGCGCGCGACGACGAGCACGCGCAAGCGCGCGACCACCAAGCGCGCGGCGACCGCGAGCACGCGCGCCAAGGCGAAGAGCGTGCGCGGCGCCGTGAAGAGCGCGGTGCGCAAGGTCTCGGCCGCCGCGGGACGCGCGAGCTCGCGCGCCAAGCGCGCGTCGCGCAGCATCGCGAAGAGCGCCCGGATGTAGCCGCGTCGGGCACGCCGTCGTGGCCGCGGCCACGACGGCGTTCGCACGGCGCTCAGGTCGCGAGGCGGCGCGAGCCCATGCCGACGATCGCGAGCACGATCAGCGCGCCCACGACGCTGCCGATGAAGCTCGCGGGGTGAAGCGCGAGCACGCTCTGCCCGACCAGCAGGTTGCCGATCAGGCCTCCGATGAACGCGCCCACGACCCCGAGCAGCGTCGTCGGCACGAGGCCCATCGACTGCCGCCCCGGCATGATCGCGCGCGCCATCAAGCCGACGAGCAACCCGAACGCGATCCACGTGAGGACGAGGACGATCATGGTGTGGTGACCCCTTCCGGTCGCGGCCGTGATCGCGCTCGATCACGCGGAGGACCCCGAGCCCTCAGCGAGCAACCGAAGGGCCATCACGACGGGGCCCGGAACGCGCCCACCCGGCCGCGGCGCGACGCCGCGCGTGTGGCGCGCGATGCATCAGCCCGCGGCGCGCTCGAGCACTGCGCAGGGCAGCACCGCGAGCACCTCCGCGAGACGCAGCCCGTCTCGCGCGTCGTGCGTGCGTCCGGTGAGCACGTCGACGAAGCGCATCCCGTCTCCGAGCGCGTCGCCGCGAACCCGGCGCTCGCCCCACACCTCGCCGATCGGCATGCGCTCGCCCGCGAGCGCGAACGGGAGGCGCGTCGTGATCGCGACGTGCGCGTGCGCGTCGAGCATCCGCGCGAACGCGACGGTGTGCTCGTCTGCCGCGAGCGGGACGTACGCGCCGCGCAGATACAGCTCGGGCGCGCGACGCCGTGCATCGAGCGCGCGGTGCGTGACCAAGAGCTTCACGCGACCGTCGCTCGGTGTGGCGATCAGCGCGCGCGCGAGCGCCTCGGGATCGCGCGTCCCGCGTAGCTGCTCGAGCGTCGCCTGCAGCGCGTCGAAGGCCACGGGACGCCGGTTGTCGGGGTCCACCAGCGAGAGATTCCACGACTCGGAGCCCTGATAGAGATCGGGCACGCCGGGGCTCGCCGTGCGCAGCACCACCTGCGCGAGCGAGTTCGAGATCGCGGCGCTCCGGATCGTCGCGAGCAGCGCGTCCACGTCCGCGACGAACGACGCGTCGTCGAGCAGTCGCTCCACGAAGCGCTTGGTCGCGCCTTCGTACTCGGCGTCGGGACGGATCCACGACGTGAGCTCCTTCGCCTCGCGCAGCGCCTTCTCGACGAACCCGAGCATCCGCTCGCGCAGCGCCGCGCGCTCGTCGCCGCGCTCGGGCCACGCGCCCACCAGCGCCTGGTACACGAGGAGCTCGTCGCGCGGCACCGGCGCGAGGCTCCCGTCCTCGAGCTGCGTGCGCGCGTCGGCGTGCGCGCGCGACCACCGCACGACCGCGTGACGCCACATGTCGGGGCGCTCCGCGAGCACCGCGAGCCGCGCGCGTGCGTCCTCGCCGCGCTTGGTGTCGTGCGTCGACGTCGTGGTCATCGACGCCGGCCATCGCTCGAGCCGCTCGAGGTTCGCGCGGTGCAGATCCTCGACCGACACCGCGGGCGCGCCCGGCTCCGAGCCCACCTCGTTCGCGGCGAGGAAGGGCACGAACCGATAGAACGCGGTGTCCTCGATCGCCTTCGCGGTCGCGGGGCCGGTGAGCTGCTGGAAGCGCATCACGAGGTGCGCGCGCGTGCCGCCCGGCTCGAGCGACGTGTCCAGCAGCAGCTGCTCGAGGAAGTCGAACGCGTCCGCCACGCGCTCCGGGCTGCGCTTGCGCGCGCGCCGCAGCGCTCTCTTGATCAGCGCGTCGTCGTCGCGCTCGCGCGATCCGTCGGGCCGCACGTACGAGCGATAGGTGGGAAACGCCGCGATCGTCTCCTCGAGCGCGACGGTCAGCGCGCTCGGCGTCAGATCGCACCACTGTCGATCGGCGGCTGCGAGGCGCTCGAGATCGTCGGCGAGCGCGCGCACCTCGCTCGCGAAGGTCGTGCGCAGCACCATGCGCTTCGACACGTACGAGTGCTCTTCGAACGAGAGCCCGTCGCCGGTGAAGCGTCGATGGAACGCGAGGTTGCGCGCGGCGCCGCGGGGATCGACGAGCACGCCGGTGAAGATCCGCGCCGTCTCGTATCCCGTCGTGCCGTCGATCGCCCAGCCCGACGGCAGCTTCTCGTGCTGCGCGAGGATCTTCTCGGCGACCACCCAGATCGCGCGCCCCTGCACCCCTCGCGCGCGCGCCGCGCCCTCCTGCAGCGCGACGAAGTACCCCGCGGGATCCGCGAGCCCGTCGGTGTGATCGAGCCGCACTCCATCGACGAGCCCGCGGCCGATCCACGAGAGCAGCGTGCGGTGCGCGGCCTCGAACACGTCGGGCAGCTCCATGCGGATCGCCGCGAGGTGATCGACGTCGAAGAAGCGGCGGTAGTTGATCGACTCGAGCGCGAGGCGCCACGCGCTGGGCCGGTACACCTGCTTCTCGACCATCGCGTGCAGCGCGTCGAAGCTCGAGGGATCGCCGGGCGACCCGTTGTACGCCGCGACCGCCGCGTCGATCGCGCCCGCGATCTGCGCGTCGTCCTCGATCGCCTCGGCGAGCGCGCGATCGAGCTCCCGTGCTCGCCGCGCCGCCTCGGGATCCGCAGCGCGCGGGCCCGGCAGATCGGAGAGCGCGCGCGCGATCTTCGCGAGCCGTGCGCGCGACGGATCGATCTCGGGCAGGCGCTCGACCGCGCTCGACACCAGCGGCGCGAGCGTGGAGGGCGCGAGCGGCAGCGCGCGCTCCCAGTAGTCGAGCCGCACGTGCCCGCCGTGCCGCGCGAGACGCAGCTCGCCCCTCTCGAGCACGCGCCCGTACATGTCCCCGAGGATCGGCAGCAGGATGCGCCCCTCGAGCCCGATCCGCGGCGGTGACCACTCGACGTCGAAGAACGACGCGGCGCTCGATCCGCGCCCGTACGTCAGCAGGTCCTGCCACTGCGCGTTGCGATCGCTCGCGACGCTGACGTGGTTGGGCACGAAGTCGACGATCACGCCCATCCCGCGCGCGTGCGCGTCGCGTGCGAGCGCCTCGAGATCGCGCTCGCTGCCCAGCACCGGATCGATGCGCTCGTGCGAGACGACGTCGTACCCGTGTGTGCTCTCGGGCTCGGCCTCGAGGATCGGCGAGAGGTACACGTCGGTCACGCCGAGCGCCTCGAGGTAGTCGAGCAGCGCGCGCGCCGCGCGCAGATCGACGCCTTGCCTCAGCTGGATGCGATAGGTGGAGAGCGGGACGCGCATGAGCGGTGCCCACCACCTGGGCACCAGCCCGCGCGATCCCATGCCCCCGCGACTGCGATACGCTCTCGTGTCGGGGGAGGTGGCGATGCAGGAACGACGCGAGCACGAGCGTCACGCGGTCTGGTTCCCGATCTCGGTGAGCAGCGCCGGGGGAGAGGGCATCGCGATCAGCTACGACGTGAGCTCGGGAGGCCTCTTGATGGCGTGCCCCGGGCGCATCGAGCCCGGCGCGGAGGTCACCGTCACGTTCCGCCTGCGCGAGGGCACGCCCGAGCAGACCGCGCGCGGTCGCGTGCTGCGGGTCGAGGAGAACCAGCCCGACGGCCCGTGGCGCTGGCGCATCGCGGTCGAGTTCGAGCACGAGGTGCCCGAGATCGAAGGGCTCCTCGCGCAATCGCCCGCGGTCGCGACCGCCTGATCTCGCCAAACCTCGATCGCGGCCGCAGGCTCTGGTCCGCCCGATGTCCTCGGATCGCTCGCGCTTCCACCTGCCCACCTTCGGCGCCGTGCACGTCCCCATGCGCGCGCCGACCGTCGACGAAGCGCGTGCCTCGCTCGGTGGTCGCGCGTCGACCTCGTCCGAAGCGGGCGCGCTGGTGCAGGTGATCGAGGCGTCGTCGCGCGTCGCGGGCGTGATCGTGTTCGCGTCCGCCGACGAGCGCGACGTGTGGATCGGGGAAGGGCGCCTGCGCCGGGTCGCGGCCGCGAGCTGCGTGCACGCCGAAGGACCGATCGATCCCGCGCTCGCGCCGGTCGCCGTCGATGCCGCGCGCTTCGCGGCGCTGAGCGAAGGCACGCGGGTGCGCTACCGCGATCGCATCGGCGTCGCGCACGAGGGCACGCTCGTCGAGAAGTGCCGCTACGGCGCGCTCGTGGAGTCGAGCGCCGGTCGCGTGCTCGCCGTGAGCTTCCGTCGGATCGAGCGCGCCTAGGGCCTCGACGCGCGCCGGGTCAGCGCGCTCACCGGCACCAGCTCGCTCTCGCGTGACGGCGCCTCGGGCTGCACCGTCACGTGCTGGATCCCGTGCACCTCGTGGATGCGCGACGACACCTCGGCCGCGACCTCCACGCCGTGCGCGCCCGGCATCAGCACCACGTGCACCGTGACCGCGTCGAACCCCTCTTCGATGCGCCACGCATGCAGATCGTGCACGTCGGCGACGCCGCGCGTCTCGCGGATCGTCCGCTCGAGCTCGTGCACGTCGAGCCCGGCGGGCGCGGCCTCCATGAGCACGCGCGTCGCGGCCCGCACCAGCCGCCACGACGCGAGCGCGATCAGCACCGAGATCAGGAGCGAGCTCGCCGCGTCGGCCCACGTCCATCCGAGCCACGCCACCGCGGCGCCCGCGGCCATCGCCGCGACCGAGCCCGCAGCGTCCGCGAGCACGTGCGCGAGCGCCGCGCGCACGTTCACGTTCGTGCGCCCGCGCGAGAGCACCCACGCGGACGCGAGGTTCACCGCGAGGCCCACCGTCGCGACGCCGAGCATCCACCCGCCCGCGACCTCCTGCGGCTCCGCGAGCCGCCGCAGCGCCTCGACGACCACCAGCACCGCGCTCGCAGCGAGCGCCGCGGCGTTCGCGAGCGCCGCGAGCGTCTCGGCGCGACGGAACCCGAACGTCCGCTCGCGCGTGCGCGGCCGCTCCGCCATGCGCTGCGCCGCGAGCGCCAGCGCGAGCGCGCCTGCGTCCGAGAGCATGTGCCCGGCGTCCGAGAGCAGCGCGAGGCTGTTCGAGATCACACCCCCGACCGCCTCGACGATCATGAACGAGGCGGTCAGCGCGAACGCGATCCCCAGCGCGCGCGCCGGCGTCGATCGCATCTCCGCCGCGTGATCGTGATCGTGGCCCTGCGCGTGATCGTGCGAGTGCCCGTGATCGTGCGCGTGGTCGTGACCGTGGTGGTGATCGTGGTGGGCGCCCACTCGACCGATCCTATTGCCCCGCGCGCCTTCCGGCGCACGCGCACGGGCGCTCGCTCACGCGCGCCCACCTCGTCCCCATTGCTGATCGCGCCCCCATCCACCAGAGTCCCCGGTCGCGTGATCGCAGACGACAAGATCGCGGAGATCCGCGAGCGGACCGACGTCGTCGCGCTGATCGGCGAGTACGTGGCGCTCAAGCGCGCCGGCGCTCAGTTCAAGGGCCTCTGCCCCTTCCACTCCGAGAAGACGCCCTCGTTCCACGTCCATCCCGAGCGCCAGTTCTTCCACTGCTTCGGGTGCCAGGCGTCGGGCGACGCGTTCGCGTTCGTGATGAAGCTCGAGGGGCGCAGCTTCATCGAGGCCGCGCGGATGCTCGCCGAGCGCGCGGGGATCGAGATCGCGCCCGAGGACGCGCGTGAAGAGGCCGCGCATCGCCAGGCCCGCCAGGAGCGCGATCGCCTCCTCGCGTGCACCGAGGCCGCGGCGGGCTTCTTCGTGAAGATGATCGACGAGCACCCGCTCGGCGGCATGGCGCGCGACGCGATCCTCAAGCGCAGTGTGACGCTCGAGACCGCGCGCACCTATCGTCTCGGCTACGCGCCGCACGGCTGGGATCACCTCGCGCGGTTCCTCGCGGATCGCGGCTTCTCCGCGCGCGACGCGGAGAACGCGGGGCTCATCGTCCCGCGCCGCACCGGCGACGGGTACTACGACCGGTTCCGCCATCGCCTGATGTTCCCCATCGCCGACGTGCACGGCCGCATCGTCGCGTTCTCGGGCCGCATCCTCGATCCCCCGCCCAACGATCCCCCGCGCGAAGGCCAGGACCCGCCCGCGAAGTACGTGAACTCGCCCGAGGGGCCGCTCTACAAGAAGGGCGAGCTCCTCTTCGGCCTCCACGAAGCGCGCGTCGAGCTGCGCCGCGAGTCCCACGCGATCCTCTGCGAGGGCAACTTCGACGTGCTCGCCGTGCACCAGGCGGGTCACAAGCACGTCGTCGCGCCGCTCGGCACCGCGTTCACCGCGATGCAGGCGAAGCTCCTTCGTCGCTACGTCGCGAAGGTCACGCTGCTCTTCGACGGCGATCGCGCGGGGCGCAAGGCCGTCGCCGCGGCGCACCCGCTGCTCTCGGGCGAGGCGCTCGTCACGAAGGTCGCGTCGCTCCCGCCGGGCGAGGATCCCGACAGCTTCGTGCGGGCGAAGGGCCCCGAGGCATTGCGCGACCTGATCGCGGCCGGCCTGCCGATCGTCGAGCACCTGATCGAGTCGTCCGCCGCCGATGCGGGCGTGGATCCCGCGGCGCGCGCCGCCGCGATCGAGTCGCTCGGCCCGGTGCTGATGGCGATCCGCAACCCGGTCGAGGCGCGCCTGTGGGTGGAGCGCATCGCCCAGGCGTTCGAGATCCACGACCTCGAAGCAGTTCGGCGACAACTCCGCAAGGGAATTCGTCTGCCGACGCGAAAGCCGACCCAAGGGTCACCCCCCGACGCCGCTCCGAAGCCCCCGTCTCCTCCTCCCGAGTACCCGGAGATAGAGAAAGATGTCGTCGGCGCGATGCTCGATCACCCTGGCCTCCTGGGATCCAGTGAGGCCGCAATGCTCGACGCCCTTTTGACGTCCGAAGATCTTCGGGCCATTCTTCGCCACGCGGCGCATCTGGTGAGCTCGCGTGGGGTGGTGGACGCTCCGGCGCTGCTCGCCTCGATGGGGGAGAGTCCGGCCCGCACTTGGCTCGAGGAGCGTTTGTCGGTCCAGACCTTCGATGCAGCAGGCGCCGAGTCGTTCCTCCGGACGGCATTGCCGCATTTGCGGAAGCGCCGCATCGAGCGGGAGCTGCGAGCGCTCGCGCCACTCATCAAGCAGGCGCTGGTTCGTGGAGACGTGGAGCGTGCGACCGAGCTGATGCGGCGTCGCGACGAGCTCTATCGCATGGCCGCGCAGCCGCAGCCGAGCGCCGAGAAGAGTTAGTACGAGGGGCCGTGCTCACCGTGGGGGAGAGAGCGCGGCGACGAGGGACGGGGACGCGAGGACGATCGACCAGGGACCCGTGAGCGCGGGCACCACGAGGTGAAGATGGTGGAGAGGAACGGGGCGTCGGGGCGCAAGCCGGCGAAGGCGAGGGATGCGAAGTCCCAGGACGCCGAGGCGGACGACGACGGCGAGGAGTTCGAGCCTCGGGCTTCGAGCCTTCCTCCGCCTCCGAGCGGCGGCGGTCGCCGTCTCCTCGGTCGCGAGCGCAAGGAGGTCCAGGCGCTGCTCGACAAGGGCCGCAGCAAGGGCTTCCTCACCTACGACGAGGTGAACGAGGCGCTGCCGCCGGAGATGGTCAGCTCCGAGCAGATCGACGACCTCATGATGCTGCTCGGCGACGAGTCGATCGACGTCGTCGACAGCGCGAACGAGGGCAAGGCGACGCAGGCGAAGGCCCGTCGCGAGCGCCCCGACCGCGAGGTCTCGGGCGTCCAGCGTCGCCCCGAGGCGTCGGACGACGACGACGACGACGACAGCCCCGCGCCCGAGCGCCGTCAGGCCACGTCGGCGGCGCCGCCGAGCGTCGACGACGCGATGAACACGAAGAGCAACGACCCGGTCCGCATGTACCTGCGGAAGATGGGCTCGGTCTCGCTCCTCACGCGCGAGGGCGAGGTCGAGATCGCGCGTCGCATCGAAGAGGGCGAGAACAAGGTCTTCGAGGTCATCCTCTCCTCGAAGGTCGGCCTCGGCGAGGTCATCGAGCTCGGCGAGAAGCTCAAGAAGGGCAAGATCCGCGTCCGCGAGATCTGCAAGGAAGAGGAGACCACCGAGGAAGGCCAGGAGGTCGACGAGGAGGAGTGGAAGAACCGCGTCGTCCGCCTCATCGACAAGGTCAAGCGCCTCGAGGGTCAGCACCAGAAGATCAAGGAAGAGCTCGAAGCTGCGAAGAAGGTCAGCGACCGCGCGCGGAAGCAGGCCGAGCAGCAGATGGACAAGATCCGTCGCGAGCGCTTCGACACGCTCCGCGAGCTGCGCCTGAACCGGAAGCAGATCGACCGGCTCGTCAACACGATCAAGGGCTTCGTGCGCCGCGTCGAGCGCGCGGAGACGCAGATCAACGAGGCCGAGCGTCGCGCGGGTGGGCTCACGGAGAAGGCGATCCGCCAGGCCCTCCGCGAGATGCAGGAGAACGCGGCGACCGCGAAGCGTCTCTCGAAGAAGATCGGCGCGGAGCCCGATCAGCTGAAGGAGATCCTCGAGGAGATCGCGGAGGCCCGGCGCGGGATCAAGAAGGTCGAGGAGGAGCTCGGTCTCCCCGTCGACAACCTGCGCGCGACCTACCGCGAGCTGCACGAGGGTGAGCGCGACGCGGAGAAGGCGAAGGCGGAGCTCGTCGAGGCGAACCTTCGTCTCGTCGTGAGCATCGCGAAGAAGTACACGAACCGCGGCCTGCAGTTCCTGGATCTGATCCAGGAGGGCAACATCGGATTGATGAAGGCGGTCGACAAGTTCGAGTACCGCCGCGGCTACAAGTTCAGCACGTACGCGACGTGGTGGATCCGGCAGGCGATCACGCGCGCGATCGCCGATCAGGCGCGCACGATCCGCATCCCGGTCCACATGATCGAGACGATCAACAAGCTGATCCGGACCTCGCGTTATCTCGTCCAGGAGCTCGGCCGCGAGCCGACGCCGGAGGAGATCGCCGAGAAGATGGAGATGCCGCTCGACAAGGTCCGCAAGGTCCTGAAGATCGCGAAGGAGCCCATCTCGCTCGAGACTCCGATCGGCGAGGAGGAAGACTCGCATCTCGGAGACTTCATCGAGGACAAGTCGGTGGTCAGCCCGATCGAGGCGGTCATCAACATGAACCTCGAGGAGCAGACGCGTCGTGTGCTCAAGACGCTGACGCCGCGCGAGGAGAAGGTCCTCCGCATGCGCTTCGGCATCGGCGAGAAGAGCGACCACACGCTCGAAGAGGTCGGTCAGGACTTCGAGGTGACGCGCGAGCGCATTCGTCAGATCGAGGCGAAGGCGCTGAGGAAGCTGAGGCATCCCAGTCGGAGCAAGCAGCTTCGGTCGTTCATCGAGAACAACTGAGCGAGAAGAAGCCCCGGGGTCGAGAGACCGCCGGGGCTTCGAGCTTCTGGGGGACTGCCGAGCACGCGCAGGTGGCACGTGGACGAGCACGCGGGACGAGCACGTGCACGAGCAGGCGGGCGCGGCGCTCAGGAAGCCGGGGTGCTGAAACGCGCGGCGCCCAGCTTGGTCAGCATTGCGACGACGCGCTCGATGAGTTGCTTGGCCTGGTCCGTGTCGACGCGCGCTTCGGGGATTCGCGCAATCACGTCGAGGAGCGCGCCGCACTCCATTGCTGAGCCACGAGCGATGCTCAGGTGGCGTCGCCGGTCGTCGCGCGTCGACCGGCCCATCGCTTCGGCGACGTTGAGCGGGATCGACGTCGCAGCGCGACGGAGTTGATCTCCGATCGGGCCGTAGCCACGGGGCACTCGGTCCGCGAGCACGAGCGCGAGCGAGAGGAAATCGAGTGACGTGCGGTACACATCGAGCCGTTCGTAGTCGAGCATGCGGCCACCATCGTCCGTGCCGCGGCGCCGGTGCCTGGGAACGCGTGCTCGTGCACGTGCTCGTCCCGCGTGCTCGTCCACGTGCCACCTGCACGTGCTCGGTTGTTCGGTCGCTCATCCCTGGCTAGAACCGAAGCCGACGGGCCCATAGCTCAATCGGTCAGAGCTCCCCGCTCATAACGGGGCGTGTCCTGGTTCGAGTCCAGGTGGGCCTATTCATAAGGGCGTTCGAAGATCAGCACGTGCGCGCTCGACGCATCGAAGCCGACGAAGCGCCAGCCGTTCTGCCCTGCTTCGTTCGCCCAGCGCCCCTCGTCCCAGCCGTGCCGGACCGTCATGTAGCGCCAACGCGTTCCGGGCGCGGATTGCGCCTCGGCGCGTGGCAGCACCAGCACCGCGGCCGCGAAGCCGAGCGCGAAGGTCAGACCGAGCGCGAGGCCGAGCCAGAAGCCATGTCTTGCCGTCATCCGCGCGAGTATGACCCGCGCTCGTGCGCGGATCGCGCGCTCGCACGAACCCGCGCGAGAGCGAGGCGGAATGCGTGTCGTGCCGTCACGACAGCCAGGTCCAGCGGCGCCCGACTTGCTTCCAGCCGCGAAGAGGGGTACACGCCCCGCCCACGAGGAGCGGACGACTTTGCGGGAACAGTTGAGGGCGCTGGTCAAGCTCGCGGAGATCGATTCCCAGGCCCGTGGAATCGATGATCGACTCAAGGGCATCCCGGCCGAGCTCGACGAGCGCCGCGCCGCGGTTCGCGCCCTCGAAGCACTGGTCGAGCGACAGCGCTCGACGATCACCGAAGCCGAACGCCTGCTCGCGCAGCAGGACAACGACATCGCCTCGCGCAACGACGCGCTCTCGAAGGCGAAGGGGAAGAGCGCGAAGGCGCGCACGATGCGCGAGGCCGAGGCCGCAGAGCGCGAGCTCGACTCGATCCGCAAGTCGATCAAGGACGGCGAGACCGAGAAGGAGCGCCTCCGCGAGAAGGTCGCGCAGACCACCGCAGCGCTCGCCGATCCGACGAAGACGCTCGACGAGCAGAAGGCCGAGCTCGCCGCATCCGAAGCCGCCGCCGAGACGAAGCTCGGCGACCTGCGCACGGAGCGCGAGCGCGTCGTCGCAGGTCGCGACGAGTACGCGAAGAAGATCGACAAGCAGTACATCCGCCTCTACGACCGCCTGCGCACCAAGCTCACGCCTGCGGTCTGCGAGGTCGTCGGCGAGACGTGCATCGGGTGCCGCATGCAGATGCCGCCGCAGCGCTTCATCCAGCTGCAGCGCGGCACCGAGATCATGCAGTGCCAGATGTGCCAGCGGATCGTGTTCCACAAGGACGTGCTGGGCGACTGAGCACGTCGCGATGCGACGCACGAGACGCCCGTGACCGCGAGGTCGCGGGCGTTTTGCGTTTCTACGCGCGCTCGCGCGCGGCGACGACGAGCAGCGCGAGCCCGGCGAGCGCGATCACCACGCGCGCGGCGACGAACACCTGCTCGCCGAAGAGCGCGCTCTCGCGCGTCATCAGGTAGTCGGTGAGCAGCCCGTCGGTGAGCACCACGAGCGACCACGTGATCGACGCGACCCCGGTGACGATCGCGAACGTGCGTGCGCGCGGTCTCGCGCTCCACGCGCCCGCGATGCCGACGATCGCGAGCAGGACCGCGGTGGGGATGAACATCAGGCCCCACGAGTGGTGCGTGATGCCGGTGTGCAGGAGGCGCTCGTCGCCGCCGGTCGTCGCGACGACGACGTGATGGAACGGCTGCGTGAGCGCCCACGCCGCGACGAGCGACGCGAGCGCGACGACGAGCGAGAGCGCGCGACGGACGCCGGTCACACGTACGTGAGCCACTCGGCGACCGGCGGACGAACGCCGCGCACGACCTCGAAGTAGCGGTCCTGCACCTTCTTCGTCAGCGGGCCGCGCGCGCCCGCGCCGATCTGCCGATCGTCGATCTCGCGCACCGGCGTCACCTCGGCGGCGGTGCCGCACATGAAGACCTCGTCGGCGATCCAGAGCTCGTCGCGCGTGATGTCGCGCTCCTGCACCTCGACGCCGAGATCCTTGCGCAGGATCGTGAGCAGCGTGTCCCGCGTGATCCCGCCGAGGATCGAGCCGCCGTAGGGCGCGGTCGCGACGACGCCGTCGCGCACGAGCCACACGTTCTCGCCGGTCGCCTCGGACACGCGGCCCTGCGCGTCGAGCATGATCGCTTCCTGGTAGCCCGCGGCGATCGCCTCGCGCTTCGCGAGCACGCTGTTCACGTAGTGGCCCGAGACCTTGCCCTTCGACATCAGCATGTTGATGCCGGGGCGCGTGAACGAGCTGACCTTCGCGCGGATGCCCTTCGCAAGGCCTTCTTCGCCGAGGTACGCGCCCCACTTCCACACCGCGATCGACACGCGCGTCGGGTTGATCGCGCCGAGGCCCATCGCGCCGTCGCCGAGGAACACGAGCGGGCGCAGGTAGCAGCTGCTGAGGCCGTTCGCGCGGACCGTCTCGATGCACGCATCGACGATCTGGTCCTGCGTGTACGGCATCGGGATCGTGCAGATCTTCGCGGAGTCGAAGAGGCGGCGGACGTGCTCGCGCAGCCGGAAGATCGCGGTGCGCCCGTCGTGCGTCTCGTAGGCGCGGATGCCCTCGAACGTACCGAGGCCGTAGTGGAGGGTGTGCGTGAGGACGTGGACCTGGGCGGCGTCCCAGTCGACCAATCGTCCGTCCATCCAGATCTTCGCCACCCGATCGACCATCGCACGCCTCCTCGGAGACGCGCGTTCTAGCAATCGACCGTGGGTGCTCCAAGGGCCTTTTCGCGCGGAACGACGGGCCCTCGCGCGACGCGTCGCGTCACTCGTCGAGCTGCGCGAGCCACGCGTGCTCGGGGAGCGCGTCGAACGCCGCGCGCCAGCGCGGATCGTCGATGCGCGCGCTGCGCGTGGCGAGGCGCGCGCGTGCGTCGGCGATCGTGAGGCGCGCGGCCTCGCGATCCCCACGAGCGATCAGCGCCTCGATGCGCGCACGGGCGATCACGCCGTGCGCGAGCTCGGGCGCGCCGGTGAGCGCGAGCGCGCACCACGCGTCCTCGGCGAGCGTGCACGCGGCGTCGACGTCGCCGCACGCGAGCGCCGCGCTCGAGGCGGTGGCCGCGGCATAGGCACGGGTCGTCGGCGGGATCGGCGCGGCGAGCGCTTCGGTCGCGAGCCGTCGCGCGCGCGGGGCGTCGCCCTCGGCGAGGGCGACCGTCGCGAGCAGGTTGCGCGCGAAGCCCTGGTTCACGCCGTCGCCTGCTGCGTCGGCGCGCGCGATGCAGCCCTCGAGCTCGGTGCGCGCCTCGGCGAGACGGCCACGTCGCGCGAGCGCGAGCCCGAGCACGCCGCGCGCGTACGCGACGAGGAAGCCCGCGCCGTGGGTTTCGCCGGTGTCGACGGCGATCCGCGCCGCGTCGAGCGCTTCCTCGACGAGGCCGAGGCCGAGGCTCGAGTACGCGACGTCGATGCGCGCCAGACCGAGCGCGCCTGCGTCGCCCGCGCGCTCCGCGTGTCGTGCAGCGCGCTCGGCGTGGCGGCGTGCTGCCGCAGGGTCTCCTTCGCCGAAACGTGCGCGGTAGACGCGGACGAGCTCGATCCATGCGAGCGAGCCGGGGTCGCGCTCCTGGCCGTCCTGCCGCGCGAGGCGCGCGAGGATGGGATCCGCGATGGCGATCTGGCCCGCGCGATAGAGCACGATCGCGGCGATCGCGTGGGCGCGTACCTGCACCGAGCGCGCGTCCTCGGGGAGCTCCGCGGTGATGATCTGCCCGATGATCTCCGCGGCTCGCGCGAGCGGGAGCGCGCTGCCGGCGAAGAGCAGCGCGGACGCGGCGCGGCTCCAGAGCGGGCTGCCAGGTGGTGCGCTCGACATCACGGCGCGCGCGGCGTCGTGCAGCTCCGCGAAGCGGGCGCTCCAGGCGAGGGCCTCGACCTCGATCATCGCGATCGATCCCGCACGCTCGGGGTGCGATGCCGCGCCGAGGGCGAGCGCGCGTCGCGCGTGATCCACGGCGCCCTCGAAGTCGCCGCCCTCCAGGGCCTGCTCGCCCGCCCGCTCGAGCCACACGATCGCGAGCGTGGGCTCGCTGCCTCGCTGCAGGTGCTCGGCGAGGAGCGTCGCGTCGCGCGTGTTGCTGCGCTCGAGCCATGCGGCGGCGAGCCGATGACCGAGCCGCCGATCGTCGTCGGTGAGCATGTCGTACGCGGCTTCGCGCACGAGCTCGTGGTGGAACGAGACCTCGCGATCGCGCGCGAAGCCGGTGCCTCGCACCTCGACGATCTCGTGATCGACGAGCTCGCGCAGCGCCTCGTCGATCGGCTCCGCGCCTCCGACCAGCGCGATGACGCCCGCGAGCGGCGCGTCCTTGCCGAACACGCTCGCCGCGCGCGCGACCCGACGTGCGGGCCCCGAGAGCGACTCGAGGCGCGCCTGCAGCATCGCGAGCACCGAGTCGGGCAGCGCGTCCTCGCCGGGCTCGAGCGCGACGCGGCGCAGGATCTCCTCGAGGAAGAGCGCGTTCCCCGCGCAGCGCTCGACGATGCGCGCGATCAGCGCGGCGGGCGCGTCGTCGCCGAGCACGCTGCGCGCGAGGCGCTCGCAGGTGCGACGGCCGAGCTCGCCGAGGCGCAGCTGCGACGCGCCGCGCTCCGCCCAGAGCGAGGGAAACGGATCGTGCACCTCGGGGCGGGCGAGGCCGAGCACGAGCAGCGGGCGATCCGCGAGCGCGCGCAGCGTGCCGTCGAGGGCGCGGATCGACGGCAGATCGGCCCAGTGCAGATCCTCGAGCACGAGCATCAGCGGGCCGCGCTCGCAGCGCGCGGCGAGCAGATCCTGGAACGCGCGGCGGAGCTGATCGCCCATGCGCATCGGATCCATTCGCGCCGGGGCGAGCTGGACGTCGGCGGCGTCGGTGATGCGCGCGCCCACGAGCTCGGCGAGGAACGTCGCGGTGCGTGCGCGATCGTCCTCCTCGGGGATCTCGCGCGCCGCCCACGCGACGATCGCCTCGCGCTGCACGCTCGCGTCCGACCCAGGGTCGAGGTCGAGCGCGCGCCGCGCGATGCGCGCGGCGAGCTGCCACGGCGATCGCCGTCCGACGCTGTCGGCGCGCGCCCCGACGACCACGACGTCGCCGCGCGCGTCGACGCGGGCCACGAGCTCCGTCGCGAGCCGCGACTTTCCGGCGCCCGGCGGCCCGGTGACGAGCACTGCTCGCGCGACGCGCGCTTCGACGCACTCGTCGAGGGTCGCGTCGATCATCGCGATCTCGCGCTCGCGACCGGCGAACGGGAGGTGCATCCCGACGGCGCGCCCTTCGCCCGCGACGTCGCGCATCGCGCGCAGCTCGAAGCCGCCGCCCTCGCGCACCACGATCTCGAAGCGCGCGTCGAGCAGCCCGGCGGTCGCATCGTCGATCGTGATCGTCGCGCCCGTGCTCTCGCGAAGCAGCGCCTCGGCGCGCTCGCGCGCTTCGCCGAGCAGCGTCGAGGCTGCGAAGAGCCCGCGTCCGGTCGCGATCGCGATCGATGCGTCGGGGAGCACGCCGCGCGAGAGGAGCGCGCATCGTGCCGCGCGCGCCGCGAGATCGGTCGCGGTCGTGGTGCCTCGCAGCGCGACGAGCACGCTGCGATCGGGCAGCACCTCGGGCTCGACGCCGAGCGGACGCAGCGCCGCGATCAGCGCGCGGCGCGGGGTCGGGTGCGCGGGATCGATCGACGCGAGCACGACCGCGACGAGGCGCTGCTCGTCCTCGCCCAGCACCGCGGTGGTGAGCGGTCGCTCGTGTCGCGGCAGGAGCGGCTCCATCGCGTCGAGCACCGCCGCGACCTCGCGCGCGTCGGCGGGACGGTCCGCGAGATCGCGCGCGAGCATGCGGTGCACGAGCGCGAGCAGCGGCGCCGGCAGCGCAGGCCGGACGCGCTCGAGGGGCTCGTAGCGGCCGGCCGCGAGATCGGCGAGCACGGTGACGAGCGCGTCGCCGGGGAACGCGGGACGCTGCGCGAGGCAGCGATAGAGCACGCACCCGAGCGCGAAGACGTCGGCGCGCGCGTCGATCACGAGCTCTCCGCGCGCCTGCTCGGGGGCCATGTAGCCCGGCGTGCCGACGAGCGCGCCGGTCGCGGTCACGCGATCGGCGAGCCCACGGCGCGCGATCCCGAAGTCGAGGAGCTTCGCCCCGCGCTCGGTGAGCATCACGTTCCCGGGCTTCACGTCGCGGTGCACGATGCCGCGCGCGTGCGCGACGCCGAGCGCGTGGGCGATCGCCGCGACGAGGTGAACCGACTCGAGCACCGTGAGCTCGCGCTGCGCGAGCCGCGCCTGCAGCGTCTCTCCCTCGAGCCACTCCATCGCGAGCCACGCGTCGCCGCGATCGGTCGTGCCGTGCGCGACGTACGCGACGATGCTCGGATGCGCGATGCCCGCGAGCAGCACGTGCTCGCGCTCGAAGCGATCACGATCCGCCGTCGTCGCGAGCGCGATCAGCTTCAGCGCGACGTCGCGACCCGTGAGGCGATCCCGTGCGCGCCACACCTCCGACATCGCCGTGGACATCACGCGGTGTCGCAGCTCGAAGCGTTCCTGCTCGTCCCGTGCGACCACCCTGGCGTCCGCGGCTCGAAACGCGCGAATATACCAGAGTGCGACGTCGCGCCCCGCGCGAGTGACCATGAACGTCCTCTCGCGCTCCACGGTTCGGGTGGGCGACGTCCTCGCGGGCCACGGGTTCTCGCGGCGCGCCGAGTCCTCCGCGGGGTCGCGCTGGCCGCGTTCCACCGCCCCTCGGAGCTCGAGCCGGTGATCGAGGCGTACCGGAGCCGTTTACTTTCCTGGTCGCGGTCGCGCGATCGCGCCCGCTGACCCGGCCCGGTCGAACGGGCGGGACGGACGTTGGCCAGCCGCGCGCGTGGCTGGTACACCGACGCGCGAGGGCGTTTGCGACGGCTCGGCATCGATCCCGGCACGCGGCGAGTGGGCGTCGCGGTCGCCGACGACGAAGGGATGCTCGCGTCCCCGCGCGACACGATCGAGCACGTGTCGGACGAGGCGACCGCGCGCGCGATCGCGAAGGTCGCCGAGGAGGAGGACGCGGGCGAGATCGTCGTCGGCCTCCCGCTCGGGCTCGACGGTCGAGAAGGGCCCTCGTCGCGCCATGCGCGATCGCTCGCGCGGGCGATCGCGAAGGCGAGCGGGCGCCGCGTCGTGCTCTGGGACGAGCGCATGACGTCGCAGGCCGCGCATCGCGCGCTCGCGGCCGGTGGCGCGTCGAGCCGTGATCGCCGGGGCAAGGTCGATCGCATCGCGGCCGCGCTCCTGCTCGAGTCGTACCTCGAGGCGCAGCGCGCGAAGGCCGCGCGCGCCAGGGCGAAGGCGCGCGACGACGAGGAGCCGTGAGCGCGAAGCGAGCCGCACGCAGCCCGCGGCGCGGGTCACGGGCAGGGCGAGCGTCCGAGCCGCGCGCGCTCCGCGTCGCCTCGGTCGCGCTGCTCGTCCTGGTGGGCCTCGCGGTCGCGGCGATCGCGGCGATCCTGATCGTCTATCCGAAGCAGCGCGCCTCGGGCACCGGGCGCGCGACCGAGATCACGATCGCCTCGGGCGAGCGCTTCGGCGATCTCACCGCGCGCCTCGCGAGCGCGGGGGTGATCGAGCGCCCGTGGATCTTCGCGATCTACGCCCGCCTCGTCGGCGCGGACGAGCACCTCCGCGCCGGCACGGTGGTGCTCACCGACGACATGAGCCCGCGCGAGGTCGTGCAGCGCATCGCGCACGGCTTCGGCACCGCGTCGGTCGAAGTGCTCGTGCCCGAGGGCTTCCACCGCTACGACCTCGCCGCGCGCCTCGATCGCTGGGGCGTGTGCTCGCGCGATGCGTTCCTCGAGGCGACCGAGGACCGCGCGCTGCTCGACGAGCTCGAGATCCCCGGGCCGACCGCCGAGGGTTATCTCTTCCCCGACACCTACGAGCTCGCCGAGGGCATGAGCGCGCACGACGTCGTACGGCGCATGGTCACGAACCATCGACGCCGCACCACGCCGGTGCTGCGCGAGCTCGCGTCGGGGCTCGCCACGCTCGAGCGCGATCTGCGCTGGAGCCCGCACGAGGCGATCGTGCTCGCGTCGATCGTCGAGCGCGAGGCGGTTGCGCGCGAGGAGCAGCCGATCATCGCGGGCGTGTTCCTCAATCGCCTTCGCGATCCCACGTTCGTGCCGCATCGGCTCGACGCGGATCCGACCGTCTCGTACGGCTGTCTCGCGTTCCCCGATCTCGCGCCCTCGTGCGCGGGGTTCCGCGGTCGCATCAGCCGCGCGATGACCCACGATCCCGCGAACCCGTACAACACGTACCGCCGCGAGCAGCTCCCGCCGGGGCCGATCAGCAACCCCGGGCTCGATGCGCTGCGCGCGGTGCTCGCGCCGGCGCGCCACGACTATCTGTTCTTCGTCGCGCGCGGTGGAGGACGTCACGCGTTCAGCCGCACGCTCGGTGAGCACAGCCGCACGACCGCGCGGGTGCGCGACGCGCAGGACGAGTGATCGTGCATCGCAAGGGCACGCAGCTCGATCTGTTCGGCGGCGAGACGCCTCCGCCGTCTCCTCCTCCTCCGCGCCCGATCGCGCCTCGTCCTCGCCGCGGTGAGCTCGATCCGATCCCCGCGCCCGATCCCACGCTGGTCGCGCTGGCGTCGCGCCTGCCGCGCCACGTGCGGCTCGGCACCTCGAGCTGGACCTTCCCGGGATGGGCCGGGCACGTGTACCGCCGTCGTTATCCCAACGAGCGCGTGTTCACCCAGCGCTCGCTCGAGGAGTACGCGCAGTTCCCGCTCTTCCGCACGGTCGGCATCGATCGCAGCTTCTGGGCGCCGATCCCCGAGCACGAGCTCGAGGCGTACGCGGCGCAGCTCCCCGACGGGTTCCGATGCGCGATGAAGGTCTGGGAGGAGATCACGACGGTCTCCTATCCCTCGCATCCGCGCTACGGCGCGCGCGCAGGTCAGCTCAACCCGCACTTCCTCGATGCGCGCGTGTTCCGCGAGCTGATCGCCGAGCCGGTCGCGCGTGCGTTCGGTCGTCACCTCGGCGCCTTCGTGCTCGAGATCCCGCCGCCCCCGAAGCTGCCGCACCGACCGACGTTCGAGCGCCAGCTCGCGCGATTCTTCGAAGAGGTGCCTCGTCACTTCCACTACGCGGTCGAGCTGCGCGACAAGCGCCTCCTCACGCGTCGTCACGTCGAGCTCCTGCGCGCGCACGGCGCGAGCCACGTGTGGAACCACTGGTCGCGCATGCCGCCGATCTCGATGCAGCGCGAGATCGCGGGCGCGCCGCTCGGTCCGATCGCGATCGCGCGCCTCATGCTCCCGCAGGACGCGCAGTACGAAGCGCAGAAGGCCGCGATGGAGCCCTTCGACACGCTGGTCGCGCCGGATCCCGAGATGCGCGCCGACGTGATCCGCCTCGCGCGCGAGTGCGAGGACGCGGGCGCGGAGCTCTACGTGATCGTCAACAACAAGGTCGAGGGCAGCTCACCGTGGACGGTGCGCGCGCTCGCGGAGAGATTGGCTCGATGAGCGGATCGGATCGCAACCTGACGTGGCACGCGGGCGAGGTGAGCGCGGCGGATCGTGCGCGCGCGCTGGGGCACGGCGCGGCGACGGTGTGGCTCACGGGGCTCTCGGGGTCGGGCAAGAGCACGCTGTGCCGTCGCGTGGAGCGCGCGCTCGTCGAGCGCGGCGTCGGCGCGTACGTGCTCGACGGCGACAACGTGCGCATGGGGCTCAACGCGGATCTCGGCTTCGGCGCGAAGGATCGCGAGGAGAACATCCGGCGCATCGGCGAGGTCGCGAAGCTGATGACCGACGCGGGCCTCGTCGTGCTCACCGCGTTCATCTCGCCGTTCCGCGCCGACCGCGCGCGCGTGCGCTCGATCGTGCCCGCGGGGCAGTTCTTCGAAGTCCACGTCGCGACGTCGATCGAGGAGTGCGAGCGACGCGACCCCAAGGGCCTCTACGCGAAGGCGCGCCGCGGCGAGATTCGCGACTTCACGGGCATCGACTCGCCGTACGAGCCGCCCGACGCGCCCGAGCTGGTGGTGGGCCACGACGGAGTGGGCGCGGACGTGAACGCGGCGCGCATCGTCGAGATGCTCGAGGTCCGCGGGATCGTCCCGCGGTGACGCGCGCCGCGCTCGATGCTCACGCCTGCGGCGGATCGACCCACTGCACGAGCTGCAGGATCACGCCGTTCGGGTCTTCGACCTGGAAGTACCGCTCGCCCCACGCCTCGGTCTCGATCGGCGTGACGATCGGGGCACCCTCGGCGCGCAGCCGCGCGTACTCGCGATCGACGTCGTCGACCACGAACGCGACGAGCAGCCCGTCGGCGCGCCGGCCCTTCATCGCCTCGGGTTTGAACGAGGCCAGCCCGGTCCGGAGGAAGATCAGGTTGAAGCCCGCGTCGCTGCGCGAGAGCGAGACGAACCCATCCGCCGCCATGTCCTCGGTGAACCCGAAGTGCTTCTTCACGAACTCCGCCGATGCGGTGACGTCGTCGACGTTGAGCGAGAGCGCCGAGCGAGTGATCTGCATGCTGCCGTCCTCCTCCGTACGGTGTACGCTATACGGTGTACGGAGATGCTCGGCAAGCGACGGAGGGCGCCGCTGATGGCCCGCGAGCGCACTGGCGCCGGCGATCCCGCGCGCACGCTCGAGCTGCTCTGGCGTGCCTCGCGCGAGCTCGACGCGCCGCAACGCGGGCCGCGTCCGACGCTCTCGATCGACGCGGTGGTCGAGGCCGCGATCGAGCTCGCCGACGCCGACGGGATCGATGCGCTGAGCATGCGGTCGCTCGCGCAGCGCTTCGGCGTCGCGCCGATGGCGCTCTACACGTACGTGCCGGGCAAGGCGGAGCTGCTCGATCTGATGGTCGATCACGCGTACCGCACGATGCCGCGCAGCACACCGCGCGGGGCCTCGTGGCGCGCGCGGATCGCGGAGGTCGCCGACGACAACCTCGCGCTCCATCGACGTCATCCCTGGCTCGCTCGCGTCGCGACCCATCGGCCTCCGCTCGGGCCGGGGCTCATGGCGAAGTACGATCACGAGCTCCGCGCGCTCGAGGGCACGGGGCTCGACGACGTCGAGATGGACGCGGCGCTGACGTTCGTGCTCGGGTTCGTCGCGTCGTGCGCGAGCGCCGCGGTGGACGAGCGCGCCGCGGAGCGCGAGAGCGCGATGGCCGATCAGGCGTGGTGGGCCGCCAACGCGCCGCTGCTCGCGCGCGTGCTCGACCCGACGAGGTTCCCGGTCGCGGCGCGCGTCGGCGCGGCGGCGGGCGAGGCGCACGGCGCCGCGTACTCGCCCGAGCACGCGTACGCGTTCGGGCTCGAGCGCGTGCTCGACGGCCTCGAGGTGCTGATCACGCGCCGCGCGTCGGGGACCTCGGCGAAGCCGAAGCGATCGAAGCCACGTCGCGCGTGAGGCTCGACGATGGAGCGACCGCCGACGTGCGCAAGATCGTCACGCGAGGTCGTCAAGTCGAATCGTGCTCTGTTAGTCTCGTCGCACGATGACATCGAGAACAGAATTCGCGCTGCTGATCCCAGCGTTCGTCCTCTTCGCTTTCGCGCCCACCGCGCACGCCCAGACCATCACGTTCGATCAAGCCGACGGCAGCGTCTGGAACGTCGGCCCGCCGGTCGAGGTCACCGCGAATTGGCGCGGTCTCGACATCATGCTGGTCATCGACGAGTCGGGGTCGGTGGACGGCGCGGAGTTCGCGCAGATCTCCGCCGCCGTTCGCGGCCTGGCGGGTGCGCTGCCGCTCGAGCGAGGCATCCGCGTAGGCGTGGTGAAGTACTCGTCGTACGCACGCCTCACGCTGCCGCTGACGAGCGACCCGACGCGGATCGACGAAGCCCTCGGCCAACGCACGTTCCCCGGCGGCAGCACCGCGACCGCGATGGGCATCACCACGGCGACGAGCCACCTGACGTCGTGGGCCCGGGTCGGCGTGCAGCGAGTCCTCATCGTGATCACCGACGGCTACTGCACGTGCGCCACCGGGGACATCACGAACGCGATCTCGCCCTTCGCGGCCGCCGGGGGGTTCGCGTACGCCCTCGGGTTCGGCGAGGCGCGCGCGTCGGAGCTCGCGCTGATCGCGACGCGCGGCACCGGCGCGACGACCGTGTTCATCAGCGCGCTCGACGCGCTCGACGAGAGCGCGGCGGCGGTGGCGGCGCAGCTCGCGGCGGTCTCCACGAGCGCGACCGCGACGATGCCCGACGCCACCACCGCGACCGTGACGTACGGCGCGAACCAGCGCGTCGCGCTGCCGCCCTTCGTGCTCGCGCCCGGCGACAACGTGTTCCGGCTCGACTGGCCGCGGCTCGGTGGGACGACGGGCTCTGCGACGGTCACGCTCGAAGGGCGCGTCACCGACCTCGCGTGGACCGTGCCGGCGAGCATCACGACGACCGAGGACACGTCGCGCGCGCTGACGGGCGCCGACGCGATCGAGCTCGACGGCCCGTACCTCGCGCCGCACGCGCTCACGATCACCCTCGATCCTGCGGCCGCGGGCACGCTCGAGCTCGACGACGGAGCGCTCACCGGCACCGGCAGCGGCACCGCGAGCCTCTCGTACACCGGAAGCCTCACCGCGATGCAGGCGGCGCTCGCGACGCTCGCCTTCGTTCCGGCGCCCGACCATCACGGGAGCGCGCTGCTGCGCCTCGCTGCCGACGCGGGCGATGGGCCGCTCTCGCAGCAGGTCATGATCACCGTCACGCCGGTGAACGACGCGCCGACGTCCGGCGACGACTCGCTGGTCGTGTACGACGATCGTCCGGTCTCGATCTCGCCCGCGACGCTGCTCGCGAACGACAGCGCGGGACCGCTCGAGACGGAGCAGGCGCTCACCATCACGACGCCGTCGAGCACGACGGCGGGTGGCGTGCTCGCGTGGGTCGACGGTCAGCTCGTGTACACGCCTCCGACCGTCGCGATCACGTCCGACGGATTCGCGTACGACGTCGTCGACGACGGGATCACCGGCGATGCGCCGGACCCGCTCGGCGCGAGCGCGCAGGTCTCGCTCGACGTGGTCGCGGCGCCGCTGCTCTCCACCCCGGTCGAGGTCACGGGCACCGAGGGCACGCCGGTGGCGCTCGGGGTCGAGATCGGCGCGGGGTCGGGCGCGACGTTCTCGGGCATCGTGCGCGTCGAGGGCGTGCCCGAGGGCGTCTCGCTCTCGGCGGGCGAGTCGGTGGACGCGGGCGTGTGGGAGCTCGCGGTCGAACAGCTCGCGAGCCTCACGCTGATCGCGCGCGACGACGGTGACTTCGTGCTCTCGGTGGGCGCGGTCGTCGACGACAGCCGCGGCCCGCGCGCGACGCTCGCGCCCCGCGACATCGCAGTCTCGATCGGGCCTGCCGCGCCGCAGATCACGCTCGAGCCGGGCCCCTACGTCGCCGACGCGGAGGGCGCGATCACGCTCCGCGGGACCTACTCGGATCCCGGCGTCGACGATGCGCACGTCCTCTCGGTCGACTGGGGCGACGGCACCGAGGTGGTCGACGGACCGGTCGAGGGCGGGCGCTTCGAGGTGAGCCACACCTACGAGGCGCGCGGCGAGCACGACGTGACGCTGGTGCTCGAGGACGACGACGGAGAGAGCGCGAGCGTGACCGTAGTCGTCACCTTCGGGACGGCGGGCGGCGACGCCGGGATCGGCGGCGGCGACGCGGGCATCGCTGCGGACGGTGGAGCGGTGGTGCGGCCCGCGTCGTCGGGCTGTGGATGCAGCGTGCAGCCGGCGCTCGGGCCGGGCGCGACGGGCTGGGCGTTCCTCGTCCTCGCGCTCGTCGCGATGCGACGCCGTCGCGGCTGAGCGCAGCACGGGACGCGCGCCGTGATCGAGACGGCGCGGCGCGCGTCGTGCGATCCTCCTCGTCACGCGAGAGGGGGTGGAGATGCGCGAGGGACGAGCGATCGGGATCGCGGCGTGGCTGGCGGTGTGCGCGTGGACGACCGGCTGTGACGAGGGCGGCGGCAGCATCACGCTCGACGAGTACGGCGCGGAGTCGGCCGAGGCGACCTGCGCGACGATCGAGCGCTGCTACGGGCCGGATCTCGTCGAGGCGCTCGCGGGGCCCGACTGCGTCGGCAGCGCGCAGCGCACGCTCGAGCAGGCGTCGCTGCCGCAGATCGAGGCGGCGATCGCGGCGGGCACGGTGCAGTACGACGGCGCGGCGGCGCGCGAGTGCGTCGACGCGGTGGCCGATGCGTCGTGCGCGGCGATCGATCGCGCGTCACTCCCGGCGTGCGAGGACGCCTTCGTGGGCACGGTCGCGGCGGGCGGCGCGTGCGCGCTGGACGAGGAGTGCGCCGGCGACGCGTTCTGCCGCATCGAGCTGACGTGCCCGGGCACCTGTCAGGCGCGCGTGCCGAGCGGCAGCGCGTGCGAGGGCGACGACGAGTGCCAGGCCGCGCTGCGCTGTCTCGGCGGCACGTGTCAGGCGCCCGCGCGCGAAGGTGCGGCGTGCGGTGGCGGCACCGAGATCGAGTGCGCCGCGGGGCTCGTGTGCCTCGGCCAGCAGGAGCCGAGCGCGACGATGCCCGAGGGTCGCACCGGGCTCTGTCGCTCGCTCCCCGCGACCCAGACCGCGGCGATCGGCGCGACGTGTGATCCCGACAACGGTCCGCTGTGCGTGAGCGGCGTGTCGTGCGCGCTCATCGGCGTGACCGCGGGGACGACTCCGGTGTTCGAGTGCGTCGCGGCGTCGACCTCGGGCGGCGCGTGCAACCTCGGGTTCCCCGATCCCTGCCCGTTCGATCACACCTGCGAAGGAGTCGATCTCGCGATGGGCGACTTCGAGGGCACTTGCGTCGCGCTCCCGCGCGCGGGCGAGCCCTGTCCGAACAACCGCTGCGGGCGCGACGCGTGGTGCTCGAGTGGGACGTGCCGCGCGGTGCAGAGCATCGGCTCGGCGTGCACCAGTGACGCCGATTGCTTCTCGGGATTCTGCGACGGCGGGACGTGCGCCGAGGGAGTGCTCTGCACCGAGCGCTGAATTCGAGACTGGCACTCTCGATTCGCGAGAGTGCCAGTCGTCGTCTGGCTCAGCGCAGGACGCCTTCGGGCAATTCGCCCGACTTCTCCACGGCCTCGGGGTCCTTCCACGTTCCCATCAGTCGGTCCCAGAACGTGAAGAACTGCCCGTAGTTGTAGTCGTAGTACCAGTGGTGCAGCGTGTGGTGGCCCGTGTAGTTGATCCACTTGAACCGCACGAACGACACGCGGTCGTGGATCATCACCGACCACACCGACACGAAGCTCACCATCACCAGGTAGATCGGCCCGTAGAGCGGGAAGATGAAGCCGAAGAGGTGATGCGGGAGCGCCTGCAGGAACGAGTCGAGCGGGTGGAACGCCATGCTCACCCACGACGTCGTGACGCGCCACTCGTGGTGGTACTTGTGGAGCCAGTGATAGCCCTTGTCCGTGTGCAGCCAGCGATGTGCCCAGTAGATGCACGTCTCGGTGAACACGAGGTAGAGGACGAAGCTCGCGGCGAGCCAGCCCCAGCCGTACTCGCCGATGTCCCAGTAGATGCGGCTGTGCCCGCTCGCGATGAGGATGTGGAACGGCATCATCAGCACGACGTTGCCGATCGTGCCGATGACACCCCACTTCTGCGCGGCGCGATTGGCCTTCGCGTCCGGCGTGTACGTCGGGTGGAAGCGCTCCTTGCCCCAGACGAAGAAGATCAGATAGCTGAGGCCCGAGAGCGTGAAGTACAGCGTGAGACCCGCGATCGTCAGGAAGACGAACTGGTTGAGCGGAGTCTCTGGAATGCCGAGCAGACGCAGGATCATGGCGGCCGAGACTACGACCGGGCAGGGGGATCGGTCGAGCCGCGTCGGGGGTGCGCCGTGAGAGAGCAGGGTGCGCCGTATCGCTGCTCCAGGATGGTGCGACGCGCGCGGATGATCGTTGTTTCGTCAACGGATCGCGCGCGGCACGAGCATCGCAATCGACGCCTCGCGAGGACTCGAAGACCGTCCAGCGCTCCGGCAGTCGGGCGGCGTCCTCGGGAAGGCGGCGGACATGGGCATCGACATCCGGTTCTGGGGCGTGCGCGGGAGCATCGCATCGCCCGGCCCGCGCACTGCGGGCGTCGGCGGCAACACGAGCTGCGTCGAGGTGCGCTGCGGCGATCGTGTGGTCGTGCTCGACGTCGGCACGGGCGCGCGGGGGCTCGGCGATCGCCTCGCGCGCGAGGGCGTGGAGGACGTGCAGGTGCTGCTCTCGCATCTGCACTGGGATCACATCCAGGGGCTGCCCTTCTTCGCGCCGGCGTGGATCCCCGGGCGGCGCGTCACGATGCGCGGCGCGCCCTCGACGTCGACGCCGGGGCTCTCGCTCGAGGGCTCGATCGCCGCGCAGATGATGCCGCCGCACTTCCCGGTGCGGCTCGAGGACATGCGCGCGACCATCGCGTTCGAAGAGATCGCGCTCGGCCGCGACGTCGCGATCGACGACGTGATCGTGCGCGCGGCGCGGCTCGCGCATCCGGGTGGGGTGCTCGGGTGGCGCATCGAGCACGCGGGGCGGAGCGTGGTGTACGCGACCGACACCGAGCACGTCGTGGGCGGCGAGCCCGACGCGACGCTGGTGGAGCTCGCGCGCGATGCCGACGTGCTGATCTACGACGCGATGGACAGCGACGAGGAGCACGCGACGCGCATCGGGTGGGGCCACTCGACGTGGAGCGCGGGCGTCGCGGTGGCGGACGCGGCGCGCGTGGGGCAGCTCGTGCTGTTCCACCACGATCCGCAGCGCGACGACGACGCGGTGGAGGCGATCGAGCGCGTCGCGGCGGAGCGGCGCCACGGCACGATCGCGGCGCGCGAGGGCATGGTGATCGGCCTCGGAGGGAGGAGCGAGGCGAGGGCGGCGTGAGCGCCGCAGCGAGCGCGTACGACGACGAGCGCGCGTCGTATGATCCGCGCTCGATGACCCGGCTCTCGCTCCTCGTCGAGCTCGCGTCCACCCTCGCGCGCGAGATCGATCTCGACGCGTGGCTCGCGAGCGCCGCCCACGCGCTCGCGTCGGCGATGAGCGCGGAGCGCGCGTCGATCTGGCTGGTCGACGCGGAGGAGGGCGACCTCGTGACACGGGTCGCGGTGCTGCCCGAGTTGCCCGCGCTGCGGCAGCGCATCGGCGCGGGCGTGGTCGGCACGGTCGCGCGCACCGGCGAGGTGCTGCGCATCGACGACGCGTCGCGCGATCCGCGCTTCGATCCCAGCGCCGATCGCGTGACCGGGTTCACCACGCGATCGATCCTCGCCGCGCCGATCCGCGAGGACGCGAGCGCGCCGGTGCGCGGCGTGGTGCAGGTGCTCAACGCGAAGAGTGGTGCGTTCGACGCGGAGGACGCGGCGTACCTCGACGTGCTGGGGCGCGAGCTCGGTCGCGCGCTCGCGATGACCACGCTGCGGCCCGACGACGCGAGCGGGCCCGGGCTCGTGCTGCGCGGTCCGTTCAACCGGATCGTCGGCCGTGGTGCCGCGATGGAGGCGGTCTACGAGCGCGTGGGCCTCGCGGCGCAGACCGACGCGACCGTGCTGCTGCGCGGCGAGACCGGCACCGGCAAGACGCTGCTGGCGCGCGCGATCCACGTGAACTCGCCGCGGCGCGACGGGCCCTTCGTGACGGTCGACTGCACGACGCTGCCGCCCCAGCTGGTCGAGAGCGAGCTCTTCGGGCACGAGCGCGGGGCGTTCACCGGCGCCGATCGACGGGTGCGCGGGCGCGTGGAGATGGCGAGCGGAGGCACGCTCTTCCTCGACGAGATCGGCGATCTTCCGCCGGAGATCCAGGGGAAGTTGCTGCGCTTCGTGCAGGACCGCGTGTTCGAGCGCGTCGGTGGGCGCGAGACGCTGCGCGCCGACGTGCGCTTGCTCTGCGCCACCCACCACGACCTCGAGCGCGCGGTCGAGGAGGGGCGCTTCCGGCGCGACCTCTACTATCGAATTCGTGTGCTCGAGATCGAGGTGCCGCGCCTCGCGTCGCGCGGGCCCGACGAGATCGAGCGGCTCGCGCGTCACTTCGCGGATCTGTACGCGAAGCGGCACGGACGGCCCGAGCCGCGCTTCGAGGAGGACGCGCTCGACGCGCTGCGCGCGCACGCGTGGCCCGGCAACGTGCGCGAGCTCGAGCACTGGATCGAGAGCGCGCTGGTGCTCGCGCCGGATGGAGCAATTCGGCGCTCGAGGTTCCCCGCGCAGCGCGGGGGCGCGGAGCCGAAGCGCGAGGCGCGCGACGCCGTGGTGCTCGCGCCGAACCAGAAGCTCGACGACGCGATGCGCGAGTACGTGCGCGCGACGGTGCAGGCCCTCGGCGGCAATCGCAGCGAAGCTGCGCGCCGGCTCGGCGTCTCGCGGAACACCATCGCGCGCGCGATGCGGGAGTGAGTCCTTGCCGGAGTGCTCGACCCGCAGGTCCCGAGCGATCAGTCCTCGGGGAACGCGGCGCGACACGCCGCGAGACGCGCCTCGTCGATCGGTGCCTCGGCGAGCTGGGGCGGCGTCGCGAAGGCGGCGTTCGAGAAGTCGAACATGTCGAGCATCGGCCACGCGTTCGCGTCGCGCGCGCTCATCGCGGGCAGCAGGTAGCGCGCCTGCAGGAGGCGCACGACGCTCGAGAGATCGGTGACGCGATCGGACACGTGCGCGGGTCGCGAGTACGGGCTCACGATGACGAGCGGCACGCGGAACCCGAGGCGATCGAAGTCGCCCGCGGCGTGCGAGGGACCGAGCGCGGGCGCGTGATCGCCGGGCGGGCACGCCTCGGGGGGAGGCACGTGATCGTAGAACCCGCCCCACTCGTCGTAGGTCAGGATGATCGCGGACTCGCGCCAGATCGGGCTCGCCATGATCATCGTGACGATCTCGCGGATCCACGCCTGGCCGTTCTGCACGTCGGCGTGCGGGTGCTCGTCGTGCGCGTCGATGCCCTGCGCGAAGTCCCACGAGGGATCGATGTACGTGACCTCGGCGACGTCGCCGCTCGCGAGATCGGCGGCGAAGTGATCGTACGAGCGGATGCGCACGCGCTGCGCCGGTGCGAGCGCCCAGTGCGGATACGCGCCGTACACGAAGGGCACGGTCTCGTAGTAGATGCGCCACGACACGCCGGCGCGATCGAGCTGCTGGTAGATGATGTGATCGCCCTCCGCGGGGAGGTTCTCGCGCGGGATGGCGTCGTTCGAGACGAGACCGAACGACGTGCCGCTCAGGGAGTACTCGCGGTTGACCCACGTCGGCCCGAGCATCGAGCAGTGGTGGTGATCGCTCATCGCGAACGTGCGGTAGAGGTCCCAGTAGAACGGCAGATCGGAGCCGTCGTACCAGCCCATCGCGCGTCGACCGTCGGGATCGTTCTGGCGCACGAAGCCGTCGTTCGCGCCGCCGTTCCACTGGGTGTGACCCGCGTTCCAGCTGTGGCCGGTGTCGCTGGTGCAGTACTCGGTCTGGTGGAACGTCGAGACCGGCGCGCCGCCGGTGTCGGGGTTCGTCGCGCCTTCGGCGGGCAGGCCTTCGACGCCGGGCATCGTGCCGAAGTAGTGATCGAACGAGCGGTTCTCCTGCATCAGCAGGAACCAATGGCGGATCGGGATGTCGCCGCCGATCGGATGCTCCGCGCCGATCGTCTCCCAGGGCATCGCGCCGCGCGTGAACGTGCACGACTCGCGGCCTGCGGCGGCCTCGCTCTCGGGGATGCGCTCGTACGGTCCGGCGTCGTAGGGCTCTCGGTATGCGTCGACGCCGGCGTCGGTGGGCGCGGCATCGTCGTCGCCGCACGCGGCGAAGAGTGTGGTCGAGAGCACGACTGGAAGGAGCGCGCGTCGCATCGTGGGCCTCGTCAGAAGGTGCGGAGATCGAGCTCGGGTCCGAGCACGAAGTCGTTGGCGTCGGCGGTCGAGTGGCAGTGGTTGCAGCTCAGGAGCGCGCCGCCCTGCGGCGCCGTGTAGCCGTCGCCCATCGGCGGGCTCTCGCCGCGCCACTGGATGTGCGGGACGCGGATCCCGTCGTCGCCGAGGTCGAGGTGGAGCTCGAAGAACTCCCAGCCGCGGGCGCCGCTCGCGTTGTAGGGCGCGCCGCGCTTGACCATCGCGTGGGCTTCCCAGTGCGTGGCGTCGGGGCCGCGCGTCAGGCGCACGATCGTCGTGCCGACCGGGAACTCGCGGGCGCCCTGGGGCGGACGCGCGCTCAGGTAGACGGTGCTGACGCCTCCGGGATGGATCGGCGGGACCGAGTCGGGGCCGCGGTCGAACGCGATCCAGTGGTCGAAGTGCAGGAAGTCGGCGTCGGATGCGACGTGCTCGCGTGGCGCCTCGGACGCGCGCGTGCCGCACGCGACGAGCGCGAGGGCGAAGAGCGCGGTGCGGGCGCGAGCCATGCGCCGCGATGATGCGTCAAATCGCTGACCCGTTGGTCACGATTGTGCGACAAGAGTCACGGGGTGTTTTCAGCCGACGGGCATCTTCGGCAGGCCGAGGCGCACCGAGAGGCCCTGCTCGTCGACGTCGAAGCGCTCGATGACGAGGGCGTCCATGACCAACGCGGCGGCGGGCGCGCTCTGCGATGCCGCGCGCACGGCGGGGCAGGTGCGCAGATCGACGCGGAGCTTCTCGCCTTCGCGATCGACCATCGCGCCCGCATCGATGCCGCCTTCGGTCGGCGGAAGGAACGGGCCCCACACCGCGCGCGCGACGAGCGCCGCGATCATGCCCGCGACGTCGCGCAGCTTCGCGTCGCTCGCGGCCTCGGGCGGATCGACCGCGAACACGATCTCCTTCGCGCCGCGCGGTGCGAAGCGCGCGCTCTCGGGGATCAACGCGGCGGCGATGGCGCGGCCCGACTCGAGCTCCGCGGTGATCTCGATGCGGCCGTCGCGGGTGCGCACGCTCGCGGCGCTCACGGTGCCTGCGCGCAGCACGGCGCGCGCGAGCTGTCGCTCGGGGATGCGCGCGCGTCGATCGCGGAGCTCGCGCAGCACGTCGCGGGCGCGCGCGAAGGGCGTGTTGCCGAGGGCCTCGCGCGCGCTGGCGGCAGCGTCGCGCACGCGGCTACGGAAGCGATCGAGTCGGTCCCCCATCGAACGGGCGGACCGTAGCACGCGCGTGCGAGCGAGACCCGGTGTCCTCAGTCGTCGTCGAGATCGGTGTCGTCGCTCTCGTCGACGTCCGCCGTCGCGAACGGCTCGACCGGCATCGGCACGACGCGCGACGGCATCACCGGCATCGCGCTGCGCTTGAGGTAGCCGTGCAGGCCGTGGGTGAAGCCCTCGTCGCGCAGCGCGCCCACGATCGGCGAGCCGTGCGTGGGCTCGCCGTCGACGCTCGCGATCAGGATCGCCTTCCGGCGTCCGCTCTCGACGAGCTCGGCGAGCGCGCGCGCGATCGCGCGGATCGCGTGGCCGCGATCGGGCTCGGCCTCGGGCAGGAACGTGATCAAGCTGCGCTCGGTGCGGCCGAGCCATGCGATCGGTCGTCCCTCGCGCAGCACGACCTGCGCGCCGCTCGCGCGCTGCGGTCGGGCGGTCGCGCGGGTCTCGGGCCAGGCGAGCGCTGCGCCGTAGGGCTGCGCGGGATCGGTCGCGGCGATCACGAACGTGCGCGCCGGCTCGGTGGGATCGCGGTGCGCGCGCAGTCGATCGTCGGCGCCCGGGAGCGCGAACTGCGCAGCGCCGAGCCCCGCGACGAAGAACCCGCGCCGCACGCGTCCCGCCTCTTCCATCGTGCGCAGCACCGGATACACCGCGCCGAACCCGCCGAGCACACCTTCGCGCTGAACGCCCTCGCGCGTGACCACGCCGTGTCGCTCGAGCAGCGTGCGCGCGAGCGCGGCGCGTCGCTCGGTCTCGCTCGGTCCGGCGGTCGTCGGCAGCAACGACCAACGTCCTTCGCTCCCCGGCGGGCCCACGCGGCGCGCGGCCTGGAAGCGCGAAGGTCGACGGCGATCGCGCTTGCTCGACGTGCTCGCCGCGCCGAGCGAGCGCAGCGGCGCGAGGGTGTCGTTCGTCACCTCGCCGGCCCACACGAGATCCCAGAGCGCGCTCAGCGCGTCCTGCGGGAACCCGCCCACCTCGCGCGCGATCTCGGCGAAGAAGAGCGCACCGCGGCGCGAGAGCACGTCGCGCACCTTCGCGGCGAGCGTGCCTTCTGCGGGCGCCGGCGGAGGAGCGAGCAGCGGGTACGAGCTCGCGAAGTAGATCGCGACGCGCCCCACGCCGGGCGCGAGCGGCTCGACGCCGCGCCACACGACCTCACCCGACGCGCAGAGCTGATCGAGATCGCCCTGTCGGTATCCATCGACGCGTGCGGGGAGGATCTCGCGCTCGAGCACGTCGGCGGGGACGGGCGCGCCCTCGAGCTGCTCGATCGCGCGGAAGAGCGCGTCGACGCCGCGCCGCGGACCGCCGCCCGACGCGGGCGCGATGCCGTTCCACTCGAGCAGGAAGCGCGTGTACGCGGCGGGCTCGACCGGCTCGATCTCGGCGCGAAGGCGCGCGAGGGAGCGGCGCTTCACCGAGCGCAGGACCTCGGCATCGCAGAGATCGAGGCCGCGCGCGCCGGGCACGAGCTCGCCTTCGATCACACGACCGCGCGCGATCAGGCGTTCGACCGCGGCGCGCACCGGCGCGATCCCGAGGCCCCATCGCGCGGCGAGATCGGCGGCGCGGAAGGGCCCGTGGGTGCGCGCCCAGCGCGAGACGAAATCGCCGAGCGGGTCACCGACCGGCTCGAGGAACGCGGCCGGCGTTCCGGGCGGCGGCGGCACACCGAGCGCGTCGCGCAGGCGTCCCGCGTCCTCGATCGCAGCGAGGCGCGCGCGACCGCCGATCGTCACCTCGATCGCGCGGCGCTCGCGCAGCAGCTCGGCGATCAGCGTCTCGCTGCGAGCACGCGCGCTCGCCTCGTCGTCCTCGGGGCCGTGCACGCGCATCGCGAGCTCGTCGCGATCGAGATCGCCGAGGAGCAGCAGCAGATCGTGCGCCCCATCGGCGCCGGTGATCGCGTAGCGGCGATCGAGACGCTGCAGCTGGTGCTCGAGCGCGGTGATCGCATCGGGATCGAGCAGCTCGCGGAGCTCGACGCCGCCGAGCAATTCGCGGAGCTGTGCGGCGTCGACGGTGAGCGCCTGCGCGCGTCGCTCCGCGAGCGGCGCGTCGCCCTCGTACATGAAGTTCGCGACGTAGGAGAACAGCAGCGACGAGGCGAACGGCGACGGCTGCGCGGTGTCGACCGTCACGACGTGCACGCGGCGATCGGCGATCGCGCGGAGCATCTCGATCACCCCGGGCAGATCGAAGACGTCGCGCAGGCACTCGCGGTACGTCTCGAGGAGGATCGGGAACGAGCCGTAGCGCGACGCGACCTGCAGCAGATCGGCGGCACGACGACGCTGCGCCCAGAGCGGCGAGCGCTTGCCCGGATGACGTCGCGGGAGCAGCAGCGCGCGCGCTGCGCACTCGCGGAAGCGAGAGGAAAAGAGCGCGGTGCTGCCGAGCGTGCGCACCAGGAGATCCTCGACCTCGTCGGCGGTGGGCAGCAGCTGATCGATCGTCGGCGGCGCGTCGCTCTCGGGGAAGCGCAGCACGATGCCGTCGTCGGACCACACCGCCTCGGTGTCGATGCCGAGCTCGGCGCGACATCGCTCGATCAAGCACGTCGCGAGCGGCGCGTGCACGCGCGCGCCGAAGGGCGACATCAAGCACACGCGGTGATCGCCGACCTCGTCGACGAAGCGCTCGACGAGCAGCGTACGATCCGAGGGCACCTCACCAGTTGCCTTCGCCTGGTCGTGCACGAAGCGCACGAGGTTGCGCGCGGCGCGCTCCTCGAGATCGTGCTCGGCCATCAGCTTCGCAATGCCGTCGTCCTCCTTGGCGCGCGCGAGGGTGCGGGTGAGCGCGCCGATCGCGGTGCCCAGCGCGGCGCTCCGCCCGAGCGACTCGCCGCGCCAGAACGGCATCTTCCCGGGCTCGCCGGGCGCGGGCTCGACCATCACGCGGTCGTGCGTGATCTCGACGATGCGCCACGAGGTCGCGCCGAGCAGGAACACCTCGCCCTCGCGCGCCTCGAACACCATCTCCTCGTCGAGCTCTCCGACGCGCCGCGACGTCTTCCCTTCGCCGCTGCCCGCGAGGAACACGCCGTAGAGGCCGCGATCCGGGATCACTCCCGCGTTCACCACCGCGAGCCGCTTCGCGCCCTGTCGCGCGCGGATCTGACCGGTCACGCGATCCCACACGATGCGCGGGCGCAGCTCGGCGAATTCGTCGCTGGGATAGCGGCCGGCGAGCATGTCGAGCACGCCTTCGAAGTGTCCGCGCGGCAGCTCCGCGAACGGCGCGGCGCGGCGCACCATCGTGAAGAGCGCGGCCTCGTGGATCTCGTCGCTCGCGACGATCGCGACGAGCTGCTGCGCGAGCACGTCGAGCGGCGAGCGCGGATACGCGGTGGGCTCGACCTCGCCACGTCGCATGAGGCGCACCGCGGCCGCGGACGCGAGCAGATCGGCGCGGTGCTTCGGGAACACCACGCCCTCGCTGGTGCCGCCGACGTGGTGCGACGCGCGCCCGATGCGCTGCAGGCCCGCGGAGACGGTGGGCGGTGTCTCGATCTGGATCACCAGATCGACCGCGCCGAGATCGAGGCCGAGCTCGAGCGACGAGGTCGCGACGATGCAGGGCAGGGCGCCCGACTTGAGCCGCTCTTCGATCTGCTGCCGCTGCTCGCGCGCGACCGAGCCGTGGTGCGCGAGCGCGATCTCGTCGCCTGCCACGTCGTTGAGCGCCGCCGCGAGACGCTCGGCGAGGCGACGCGAGTTCACGAAGATCATCGTCGAGCGATGCGCGCGGATCAGCTCGACGAGGCGCGGGTGGATGCTCGGCCAGATCGAGCGTCCTTCGGGCGCCTTTGGGCCACCCTCGAGCGGGCCGCGATCGTTCGCGCTCCCGAGACGGCTCATGTCGTCGACCGGGACCTCGATCGTGAGCGCGAGATCCTTCTTCGCGCTCGCGTCGACGATGCGCACCGGACGCGCGCTCCACGTGCCCTCGTCGTCGAGCTCGCCGCCGCCGAGGAAGCGCGCGATCTCGTCGAGCGGGCGCTGGGTCGCGGAGAGCCCGATGCGCTGGAGCGGCTTGGTCTGACCGGCGCGCGCGCGCACGTCCTCGAGGCGCTCGAGCGTGAGCGCGAGGTGCGCGCCCCGCTTGGTGCCTGCGATCGCGTGGATCTCGTCGACGATCACGGTCTCGATCGAGGTGAGGGTCTCGCGCGCGTTCGACGTGAGCAGGAGGTAGAGCGACTCCGGCGTGGTGATCAGCACGTCGGGCGGACGCCGCGCGAGGCGTGCGCGCTCGTCGGCGGGCGTGTCGCCCGAGCGCACGCCGACCTCGAGCCGGCGGTACGGGATGCCGAGCCGCTCTGCGGTGGCGGTGATGCCTGCGAGCGGCGCGCGGAGGTTGCGCTCGACGTCGACCGCCAGCGCCTTCAGCGGCGAGACGTAGAGCACGCGGCAGCGCTGCTTCGGCGGCGGCTCCTCGGCGAACGTCGCGCGATCGATCGCGAAGAGGAACGCGGCGAGCGTCTTGCCCGAGCCGGTGGGCGCGAGCAGCAGCGTCGACTCGCCGCGCGTGATCGCGCTCCAGCCCGCGCGCTGCGCGTCGGTCGGCGCGGCGAACGACGCCTCGAACCACGCGCGCGTCGCCGGGTGGAACGCAGCGAGCGCATCGGTGCCCTTCTTCTTGCTCAAGCGCGGGCCTCGACGCGCGAAGGCTGACAGCGTGCGCACCAGTACGTCGAGCGACGCATGTCGCCCTGGCGCTCCATCGTGATCGCGTGCGCGCAGCGCGGGCAGGGCTGGCCCTGACGCCCATAGACTCGCTGAGGGCGCGTGCCGCGCGCGAACCCACCGCGCATGCGGCGCTCGGCGGTGGCGAGCAGCGCGCGCAGCTCGTCGTCCGTGAAGCGCGCGACCGGCGCGAACGGATCGAGCCGATGCTCGAAGAGCAGCTCGCTCTTCCACACGTTGCCGATGCCGGCGATCGCGCGCTGATCCATCAGCGCGACACCGAGCGGCGCGTGATCGATCGCGCGGAGCCGGCGCAGCGCCTCGTCGGGATCGAAGCTCGCCGCGATGGGATCGGGACCGAGCCCGGCGAGGTGGGGATCACGATCGACGTCGCTCGCGCGGATGAGCCGCACGATCGGCGCGCTCCAGCACATCGCGATCGCGCCGTCGACCTCGAGCACGACGACGACGTTGCCGGAGGCGCCGGGCACGCGCTCACCCGGCCCATAGCCGCGCCACACGCCGTTCATCTTCATGTGCGTGTGGAGCACGAGCCCGCCCTCGAACGTGATCAGCAGGTTCTTCCCGCGCGCCTCGACCGACTCCACGCGCTTGCCGACGACCGACGTGACGCGCTCGGCGCGGCGCGGCAGATCGAGCGCGCGCACGAGGCGCCCCGCGAGGAGCGGGCGCAGGCGCAGCGCGGTGCGGTGGAGGGTGTCGCCTTCGGGCACGAGGACTACGACGTGTGGGGCTCGGAGCGCCGGGTTTCAAGCGGGGCGAGACGCCACTCTCGACGGTGCGCTGTCAGGAATGCCGCGCCGCGTTCGCGTGTGACCGCGTGGCGTGCCTCGAGATCACGAGGATCCGCGCCACGTTTGAGTGAGGCATGCTGCGTCGATGCGCGATCTCGTGGACGAGCTGTGCTCCGATCGCTGCGCGGGACGCGCGGCCGGGACCGAGGGTGGGCGCATCGCGCGCGGCGTGGTGATCGAGGCGCTGCGCGGAGCGGGGCTCGATCCGTTCGAACAGGCCGTGCCGAAGGCGCGCGGCGCGAACGTGCTCGCGACGATCCCCGGCGAGATCGATCGCTACGTGATGGTCGCCGCGCACTACGACCATCTCGGCACGGTCGGGCACCACGTCTTCCGTGGCGCGGACGACAATGCGGCGTCGGTCGCGATCCTGGCCGACGTCGCGCGCCGGCTCGCGGCGGATCGCCCGATGGGCCGCGGCGTGATCATCGCCGCGTTCGATGCCGAAGAGCCGCCGTACTTCCTCACGGCGGCGATGGGCTCGGAGCACTTCGCGCGGCATCCGACGGTGCCGCTCGATCGCATCGACATGATGGTCTGCCTCGAGCTCGTCGGGCACGCGCTCGGCGAGGTGCACCTGCCGAGCGAGGTGCGTCGCACGATGTTCCTGCTCGGCGCGGAGCGCAGCGAGGGCACGCTCACGCACGTGCACGAGCTCGCGCGCAGCGAGCCCGGCGTGATCATCCGGCCCGCCGACGCCGAGATCATCCCGCGGCTCAGCGACTACGCGGCGTTCTGGGAGCGCGAGCGTCCCTTCGTGCTGCTCACGGGCGGTCGGTCCCGCCACTACCACACGCCCGAGGATCTTCCGAAGCACCTCGACTTCGCCCGGATGCAGGCCACCGCAGCGTGGATCGAGCGCTTCGTGCGCGCGCAGTGCGCACGACACGAAGCGCCCTTCGTGTTCCGCGATCGGCGCGACGACGTGTCGACGCTCGACTCGATCGGCGATCTGCTCACGCCGCTGGCCAGCGTGTCCGACGTCGCGGCGATGGGCGCGCAGATGGCGCGCTCGCTCCGCGCTCGCGTGCGACGTGATGGAGCGCTCCCGCTCGACGCGCGCGGGGAGCTCGAGCAGCTCGTCGCCGCGATCGAGTCGTCGCTCGCATGATCGAGCGACGACGTCGCGGGCGCGCGATCGCGCGCGCGCTACGCTGCGAGATGACTTCTCTTCGGATCTCGGTGCTCGCCACGGCGTGCTCTCCATTCCCATCGGCAGACGAGCTCGAGTCACCGGCGTGTGTCGACGGGGATTGGAACCCGACCGAGACCGTCCGGGCGTCGCTCGGCGCCGACTTCGTCGCGATCGTGGACGACGAGGAAGGCGTGCTGGGATCGGGCCCGCGCTGTGACGGCGCGACCGATCCCACGGCGTGCGAGGAAGCGATCTCGGAGGCGCTCTGGAGCGCGCAGATCGTCGTTCGTGTCGGCGACGAGGTGACGACCCCGACGATGCGTGAGCTCCTCGGGACGATCGACAGCCTCGACGAGGCCCTGATCGTCACGACGCTGTCGGGCTACTCGCTGCCCGGCTGTGGCGAGGGCTCGCGCACCGGTGGTCGCCGCATCGAAGGTGGGTGGGAAGTGGTCGTGATCGGCGATGTCGAGTGCGTGTACGACGTCGGCCCGTTCGAGCACGAGGATCGCTACTTCCGCCACTTGGTCCACGTCTCGGACGACGGCGAGCTCGACGAGCGGGCGCGCGAGGAGAGCCATCGCGACTCCTGCTACGACCACTGCGACTGCTTCGAGTAGCGGTCCTCACGCGTCGCGGGCGACGCGGTCCACGCGCGCGAGCAACGTCGGCATGCGATAGGGGCCGTGCATCGCGCGCACCTTCGCCGCGGCGTCGCTCGCGTCCATGCCGATCGCGCTCACGTAGAGGGGGCTCTTGCTCTCGCCGCGGCACACCTCGATCACGCGCGTCGCGCCGCGGTACTCCGTCTTGGCGACGCCGACCACCGGGATCGTCGCGCCGAGCGCCTCGTACAAGCGCGCGCCGAGCCCTGGGCGATCCTCGTCGAGCCACACCTGCCCGTCGACGATCACCACCTCGATCGACACGGTCACGCGCGCGAGCACCGCGCGCAGGCACGGCAGCTCGCGCAGATAGAACCTGCCGGGCTCGTACGGCGCGACCTCGTCGATGCGCACCACGTGCTCCTCGCGCGCGGTCGCCGACGTCCACTCGTCCGCGACCACGCACGCCGCGAACGCCTCGTGATCGCGATAGTCGACGTCGACACACGCGATCACGGGGCGCTCACTCGGCGTCGCTGCCAGCTTCCACGACCTCGCTCGCCACGTCATGCGTCTGGATCGTGCGCTTCACGCGCAGCGCGTCGAGCTCCGTCGGATCCACGCGTCGCCCCTCGCGGATCGCGAAGAGCCCGACGCGCACGAGGCGATGCGGCACGTCCTTGTCGCCGAGGACCGCCTCGATCACCTCGCTCGCCTTCGCGGTGCCCTGGCCCGTCACCGCGATGCGCATCCGCAGCGGGACCAACGCGCCGCCGAGGCCCGCCGCTTCGAGCGCCTCCGCGCCCGCGCCGATCTCGATCTCCACGAGGTACTTCGCGACGTCGACGTCCTTGCCGATGCCCTCGATGATCCGTCGCACCACCAGCGAGCCCGCGCGCGCCGCATCGACCTTCGCGCGCAGCGCGTCGAGGTCCGCGAAGCCGCGCTCCGCGAGCCACGCATGCGGGATCGCCGCGACGTACTCGGCCTCGTCGAGCACCTTGTTGATGCCCGCGTCCTGCCCGCCGAGCGCGCGCACCGCGAGGAACTCGAGGCCCGCCTCGCTCACCGCGTTGAGCCGCTCGACGAGCCCGTCGAGCGAGTACGCGACGTCGCCGTCGAGCTTGAGATCGACGTACTCCGCGAGGCTCGCGATGCCGAGCGAGAGCGCCGGGCCGAACACCATGTCGGGCCGCGGATGGAAGCCCTCGGTGTACCAGAGCGGCATCTGCACGCGGCGCAGGATGCGCGGCAGCACGCGCACCAGATCGAGGTGCCCGCGGTAGGCCGCGAGCCCGACCTTGCGATACGCGAGGCGCACGCGAACCGGCGCGCCCTGCACCTGCTTCGGCGGCGGGCGCATGTGCTTCGGCAGCACCTTCGGCGCGTTGGGGTCGCGCGCCTCGCGCGGCGCGGGACGCTCCTCCGCGCCGAGCTTGCGCAGGAAGACGAGGCGCTCCTCGCGCATCTGCCCGAGGTCGCACGCGACGCCGCAGTCGTAACAGACGAGGCGCTTCCGATCGGCGTGCGCGTCGACGAGGTTCGTGTGGTGCACGAACGCGCCCGCGACCTTGCCGCAGGGGGGGCTCAGTCGGTTCGAGAGCGCCTTGCGGTACTCGCGCAGCAGGAAGCCGTCCTCGAGCCCGACGTCGAGGTGATCCCAGGGCAGGCGCGCGGTCACCGGGATGGTCCCGAGGAAGCGCGCGGGCTCGACCCCGTGCTGCTCGAACGCGCGCTGCCACGCGCCGAGATCGAGGCGCTCCTCCCACGAGTCGAAGCGCGCGCCGTTGCGATACGCGCTCTCGATCACGTCGCCGAGCGTGCGATCGCCGCGCGCGATGACGCCCTCGAGCCAGCTGCCCTCGGAGTCGTGCGTCTTGAGCTTCACGCCGCTCGCGCGCGCTTCCTCGCGAAGCCAGGCCTGCTTCACCTCGACGAGGTCCTTCGCGTCCATGGCGCACCACTGGAACGGCGTGTGCGGCTTCGGGACGTGGATCGATACCGAGACCGTCACGTCGGGGCCGCGTCCGCGCTGCAGCTTGCGACCGACGTCGCGCGCGCGTGCACCGGTCTGCACGATGCCGCGCACGTCCTCTTCTTCTTCGGTCGGCAGACCGATCATGAAGTAGAGCTTCATCTTCGACCAACCACGCGCGAAGACGCGCTCGGCGGTCGTCATCAGCTGCTCTTCCGTGATGTTCTTGTTCACCACGTCGCGCATGCGCTGCGAGCCCGCTTCGGGCGCGAACGTGAGGCCGGTGGCGCGCACCTTCTTGATCTCGTCGAGGAGGTCCTCGTCGAGGCCGTACGCGCGCAGCGACGAGACGGAGAGCGCGACCTTCTCCGCCTCGAACTTCTTCATCACCGCTTTGACCAGCGGATGGATCGCGCTGTAGTCCGCGGTCGACAGCGACGTGAGCGACGCTTCGTCGTAGCCACCGTCCTTCACCGCGCGCGTGATGGTGTCGAGGATCGACTCGGGATCGCGCTCGCGCACCGGGCGGTAGATCATGCCCGCCTGGCAGAAGCGACAGCCCTCGGTGCAGCCGCGCGCGATCTCGACCGACACGCGATCGAACACGCTCTCGGTCGCGCTCACCGGACCGCCCGAGGGGAACGGATAGTCGTTCAGGTTCGCGACCATCGCGCGCTTCACGGGGAAGGGCAGCGTGGGATCGCTCGGCCTCGAGACCACGCGCACGCCGGTCTCGGGCTCGATCTCGGTGTCGTAGAGCGCGGGCACGTAGAGCCCGCCTCCCGTCTTCGTGCTCACGCGCACCAGCTCGCGCAGGCGCTCGCGCCGGGGCACGCCCGCCGCCTTGAGCGCGGTCCACGTGAGCATGATCTCGGGCGTCTTCTCCTCGCCGTCGCCGATCACCGCGACGTCGACGAAGGGCGCGAGCGGCTCGCAGTGCGTCGCGACCGGGCCGCCGACGATCACGAGCGGATCGTCCTCGCCACGATCCGCTGCGCGCAGCGGGATCCCGCCGAGCTCGAGCATCAAGAGGATGTTGGTGAACGTGAGCTCGAACTGGAGCGAGAAGCCCACGACGTCGAAGTCGCGCAGCGGGCGCGCGCTCTCGAGCGAGCGCAGCGGCTGACCGTGCGCGCGCAGCTCCGCTTCCATGTCGCTCCACGGCGCGTAGCAACGCTCGGCGAGCAGCTTCGGGTGCTCGTTCACGATCCCGTAGAGGATCTTGAAGCCGAGGTGGCTCATCCCGATGTCGTAGACGTCGGGGAACGCGAGACAGAGGCGTGCGCTGACCGCGCTCCAGTCCTTGCGCACCTCGCCGTGCTCTCCGCCGACGTAGCGCGACGGCTTCTGCACGCGGTCGAGGAAGGAAGCGTAGGGATGCTCGCGGGGAGGGCTCATGGGCGGTCGGTTGTCATGGGGTCTGCGCGGAATCCGCGCAATCCGACGCGCTCACGGGGCCGCGGGCGGGGCGCTCGGGGACGCGCGCTGCACGACCTCGAGCAGCTCGTCGAGCTCGAAGGGCTTGTGCAGGAACCCGGCGGCCGCGAGCGACGCAGTGCGCTCGGTGCCGGGATCGAGGGCGGACACGAGCACGACCGGGATCGACGCGAGCTCTCGCTCGCGCTCGACCTCCTCACGGAACTGCCAGCCGTTCATCACCGGCATCATCAGATCGAGCAGGATGAGGCGCGGTCGCAGCCCCGCGCGCAGCGCGTCGAGCGCCTCGCGTCCGTCGCGCGCCGCGTGCACCGAGAACCCCTCGCTCTCGAGCACTTGCACCATCGTCTCGCGGACGTCGGCGTCGTCCTCGACGACCATGATCGGTGCGCCGTTCTGCACGTCCGCGCTCACGCCGCCGATTCCTGGTCGTGCCGGCTCGCCGCACGGCGAGGCAGCGTCACGGTGAAGGTCGTGCCCACGCCGGGATCGCTCTCGACCTCGATGTGCCCGCCGAGCGCGTCGACGATGCGGCGCACGAGGTAGAGCCCGAGGCCGAGGCCTCCGTACTGTCGCGTCGGCACCGAGCGCGCCTCGAGCGAGAAGATGCGCGCGCGTCGATCCTCGGTGATGCCGGTGCCGTGATCGCGCACCCGCAGGCGCGCCACGTCGCCGTCGGCCTCGACCGCGACCTCGATGGGCTTGCCCGAGCCGTACTTGATCGCGTTCGAGAGCAGGTTGCCCACGACCTGCTCGAGGCGGAACGCGTCCCACTCGCCGGGAATCGCGACCGGCGCGGAGAGCGCGACGCGCGAGCCCGCGCGCTCGAAGCGATCGGCGAAGCGCGCGACCACGGTGCACACGAGCCCCGCGAGATCGACCTGCTCGATGGCGAGCCCGATGCGGTCGCGCGTGAGGCGCGAGGGATCGACGAGGTCCTCGACCACCACCGCGAGCTTGGTCGCGAGGCGGTGCACCGCCTCGAGCGCGCGCGCGAGCCGATCGGGTGCGAGGCCGCCGGGACGCAGCGTCGAGCGCTGCATGCTCTCGACCTGCATCTTCAGCAGGCTCAGCGGCATCTGCAGGTCGTGCGACGCGACCACGAGGAAGTCGTCGCGCGCGCGCAGCGCGGCCTTCGCGTCCTCGTGCAGCTGCGCGTCGTCGATCGCGAGCGCCGCGCGGGTCGCGTAGTCCTGCGCGAGCGCGATCTCGGTGTCTTTCCGCCACTTCGAGGGCTCGCCGCTCTCGATCAGCGAGAGCGCGCCGATCGTCCGTCCTCGTGCGCGCAGACCGATCGTCGCGCACGCGCGCACGCCCAGCGCGCGCGCCGCGTCGAGCCCGGCGTCGCTCGAGAGCCCGAGCAGCTCGCGCATCCGCTCCGGACCGACGTCGAGCGCGATGCTCGTCTCGCCCTCGGCGAGGGCGCGCGCGAGCGACGACTCCGGCGCGATCCGCGGCACGTCCCGGGCGATCGCGGCGGCCGAGGCCTCGATCGTCGCGGCGACGGACGCGCGCCGCACCGAGCCGTCGCCCGCCACGAGGTGCAGCACGCTCCACGACGCGAGCCGAGGAAGCGCGGCGCGCGCCGCGGCGCGCAGCGTGCTCTCGAGGTCCTCGGGATCGACGAGCGCGCGGCTCGCATCGGCGATGAACGCGAGGCGCTCGCGCGCCGCGTCGGCCTCCTCGCGCGCGTGCCGCTCCAGCGAGAGCAGGCGCGCGCGCTCCTCCTCGGTGCGCTTGCGCGCGGTGATGTTCTCCACGAGCGCGAGGAAGACCGGCGGCGTCTCGGTGCGCGAGAGGCGGATGCGCGCCTCGACCGGATACGTCGTCCCGTCCTTCCGCACGTGCTCGGTCTCGAGCACGACGTGGTCGCGCTCGCCGGTGCGCAGCGGCTCGAGCAGCGCCTCGAGGGCCGCCCCGCTCGGCTCGCGCCAGAGCTCGGTGATCTTCGCGCCGCGCAGCTCGTCGCTGCGGTACCCGAGGTTGCGCAGCGCGCTCGCGTTCTCCTGCACCAGGACCAGGCTCGACGCGTCGAACGCGTAGACCTCGATCGGCGCGTCGTCGACGATGCGGCCGAGCCGGGTCGTGACCTCCTCGGCGCGCCGCACCTGGGTGACGTCCTGCAGCGCGAGCACGGCGACGGAGGGCTCGGCCTGCGCGGCCGGGAGCAGCGCGCCGTGCACGAGCAGATCGCGCCGCCCCGCGGCCGTCGTCGCGGTGAGCGGCACGCCCTCGAGGCGCTCGCCGCGCGCCACGCGCGACATGGGCGAGTCGCTGTCGGGCAGCGGGCGCCCGCGCAGGTCCTCGCAGACGATCGTGCTCTTTCCGTCGCGCGTGAAGCGCCCTGCGGCGAGCCGATCCGCGGCCTCGTTGGCGAAGGTGACCCGCGCCTGCGCGGGATCGACGAGGACCAGCGGCACCGGCGCGAGATCGAGCACGCGCTCGAGCTGACGCCGCTGCGCGATCGCCTCCGCGGATCGCTCCTCGGCGCGCACCTGCGCGTCCTGCGCGGCGTGCCTCGCGGCGACGTCGGCCCGCCGCTGCCGGAGCTGCCCGTGCACCGCCTGCCCGAGCTTCCCCGCGGCGCCGAGCACCAGCACGACCTGCAGGATCGCGGCGTCACCCTCGATCGCGATCGTGAACACGATGAAGATGATCCCCGCGGAGATCGCCGCGACGAGCGGGCTCCACGCGGGCATCGGCAGGTCGTGCTCGTGCACGTCCGAGTACCACGCCCACGCGAGCAGCCCTCCGCCGTGCGCCGCGAGCGCGAGCGCGACGAGGAGCGGCATCTCGACGCCGTAGCGCTGCAGCATCGGCACGGACATCGAGAAGGCGAGCATCGACGCGAGCGCGAGGCCGAGCGTCAGCGTGCTCGCGATCGCGACCGCGGCCCGGGCTCGGCGTCGCGCCGCGAACAGCGTGATGCTCGCGCCCTGCGCCGCGAAGCACGCCGCGGTGCCGAGCGCGAGGCCGACGTAGGGCGACGCGATCGCGGCGCGATCCCCCTCGAGGAGGGCATCGAGCGCGCGGAACGTCGCGAGCGCGCCCACGCAGGCGAGACCGACTCCCCCGAAGCCCGCGGCCATCCGCGCCCGAGGTGAGCCGAGCATCGCGAGGCTGCTCGCCCCGAGGAGGAGCAAGCACGCCACCGCGGCGATCGACGGAGCAGGGCCGAGGTCGAACGGCTGCAGCAGCACCCGTACGTCGAGCGCGTGGCCCACCGCGCCGAGCACGCCCGCGCCGAGCGCGACCACTCCGGCCGCGCGCGCGACGGGATCCCACCTCGACGTCCGGGTCGCCTCCGAGGAGCGCATCGCTCTGTGCGATCGCGAAGCAGGCGTCGTGCCCCACGTCTCGGGCCCGTGCGCGTGGAGCAACGAGCGATCGCGCGAGGCAGCGCGCTACGTGTGACGAATCTCGTCCCTGCCCTCCGGGCCGATCGGGGGCGCGATCCGTGTAGCCGGTGCGCCGCGGCGCTACGTGATGATCACGTCACGTGGGGACGTCGTATGGCTCGCGCGGTCTCGCTGGCGTCGATCGTGGACGAGCTCCCCGCCGGGATGGTCGTGTGGGACGCGCGAGGCCGCGTCCTCGACGCGAACCGCGCGTTCTACGAGATGCTCGGCCTCGCGAGCGATCCCCCGCCCGAGCTCGACTACTGGAACATCAGCGCGGGCGGGCAGAAGCAGCGGGAGCTCAACCGGCTGCAGGCACGACGTGGTGAGCCCTACGAGAAGGAGCTGATCACCGCGACCGGTGAGCGCATCTCGGTGCGCGTGAACGGCGGCCTGGTGGTGGGCGAGGCGCCCGGCGGCGACGTGATCTTCGCTGCGACGATCGTGCGTGCGGGCGACGGCGGGCTCGGTCCCGAGCAGGAGCACGAGCGCATGCTGCGCCGGCGCAACGAGCTCTATCTCCGGCTCGCGAAGAGCCTGCTCGCGGCGCGAGGCGATCTCGCCGGCGCGATCCGCGAGGTCACCGAGGCCGCCGCCGAGGCGATGGGCGTCAGCCGCACCTCGGTGTGGCTCTACGATCCGACCCGCACGAAGATCGTCTGCCACGATCTCTTCGAGGCCGATCTCGGGCGTCACTCGTCGGGCGCGGAGATCCTCGCGAGCGAGTACCCCGACTACTTCGACGCGCTCGCGGAGGATCGCGCGATCGTCGCCGACGACGTGCAGACGCACTTCGCGACGCGCGAGCTCTCCCCCGCGTACCTGCGCCCGCTCGGCATCGTGTCGATGCTCGATGCGCCCGTGCGCTTCTGTGGCCGGCTCGCGGGAGTGCTCTGCTACGAGCACTCCGGCGCGGGGCGCCAGTGGGCCCACGACGACGTGCAGTGCGCCGCGTCGATGGCCGACTTCGTGGGGCGCGCGCTCGAGGCCGCGGAGCGCCTCCGCGCCGAGGGCGAGCTGCAGCGCGCGAACGAGGAGCTCGAGCGCCGCATCATCGAGCGCACCGAGGCGGTGCACGCGCGCGACGAGTTCCTCTCGATCGCGTCGCACGAGCTGCGCACGCCGCTCACGCCGCTGAAGCTCCAGATGCAGCTCCTCGCGGCGGCGGCGGATCGGAGCGCCTGGCTCCCGAACACCCACGACATGCTGCGCTCGTCGCTGCGGCAGGTGCGCCGGCTCGAGGATCTCGTCTCGACCCTGCTCGACGTCACGCGCGCGAGCGCGGGACGGCTCGAGATGAAGCCGGCGCAGACCGATCTCGCATTGATCGCGAGCGAGGTGGTGGAGCGCTTCCGGTCCGCGGGCACGACCGGCGGCTCCACGATCTCGCTGGTGATCGAGCCGCGCTCGATCGAGGGCACGTGGGACCCGCTGCGCATCGATCAGGTCCTCACGAACCTGCTCTCGAACGCGATCAAGTACGGCGAGGGACGCCCGATCGACGTCGAGGTCGTCGGAGCGGCGGCGACCGCTCGCATCGAGGTGCGCGATCGCGGCATCGGCATCGCCGAGACCGACCTCGAGCGCATCTTCGAGCGCTTCGTGCGCGCATCCTCGGCGCGCAGCTACGGCGGTCTCGGGCTCGGCCTGTACATCGCGCATCAGATCGTGAGCGCGCACGGCGGCACGATCCGGGTCTCGAGCGCGCCGGGGCAGGGCTCGACCTTCACCGTCGAGCTGCCCCGGCGTCTCCGCGCGCCCGCGCCCGAGACCACCGTGCACGCGTGAGCGTCGCGCTCACTCCGAGGCGCGGAGGAGGCGCGCGGCGTCGAGATAGAGCCCGCGCGTCTGCGAGAAGTCGTGTCGCAGATCGAGCAGCCCGAGCATGTCCCAGTGATCCCAGCCGCGGCGGCGCTCCACGAGCTGCCAGAGCCCGCGACGGATGGTCCCGTCGAAGCGCGAGACGACGTCGGTCGACGACGCGTGCGGACCGTCCATCGCGCGCGTGTTCACGATGCCGTCGTTCTCCCAGAGGCTGCGCGCGTCGACGCCGGCGACCTGGTAGTTGCCCATGAACGCCGTGAAGCCCCACAAGAACAGGTTGGTCTCGCTCATCGGCCGGTGATGGCCCGCGAGCGGGATCGGCAGCGAGGTGTGGTTCGCCCACGAGAAGTACACGACGTCGGGCCGTGCGCGCGCCCAGCCGTTGAGCGCCGCCGCGCCGTCGAGCGAGAGGTCGTAGAACGCGGTGTCGTGGTTGTCCGCGTCGAGCATCGTGCGCGTGATGCGCTCGAAGTACGCGGTGAGCGGCTCGCTCGCGGCGCGCGGCGCGAGCCCGAACTGATCGAGCTTGAAGTCGTAGAGCCCGCTCGCGCCGAGCGTGTTCACCGCGACCGCGAGCCCCGCGATCAGGCTGTTGGGGTTGAGATCGTTCTGCAGTGCGTGCGCGAGCGTCGATCCGTCGTTCGCGCCCGAGAGCGTCGCGACGCCGTGCACCCACTGCGGCCCGCCGCCCGCGAAGAGCGGCGAGAGCCCGGCCTCACCGTCGGGGCAGACGCCCGCCGGGCACGCCGCGCGCTCGTCCGGGTCGCCCTCCGCGAGCAGCGCGATCAGCACGCGCGCGGTCTGCGATCCCTGGCTGTGCGCGATGATGTTCACGCGCTGCACGTGCCCGTCCGGACCGACCTCGCCGAGCCCGGGCAGCAGCGCTTCGTAGGTGCGCCCGAAGCGCGCATGTCGATGCTCGATCGAGTGCGCCACGCCGTAGTCGACGGTGCCCCCGACGAGCTGCGCGTACATCTCCGCCGCGCGATCCCAGTTGCTCGAGAGCGGGCCCACCGCGACCGTCACGGTGTCGAAGCCCTCTCCGCGCAGCTCCGCTTCCAGGTCGCGCGTGCCGCCGAAGTGCTTCCAGCCGAGCAGCTCGTCGCGCCCCCACCCGAAGAAGCCGTGCAGCAGCACGACCGGGTTGCGCTCGACCGATGCGACCCCCGCGTCACCTCCGTGCAGCGCCGCGCCCGGCGCTTCCTCCGTTCCTCCTGCGCTGCCCCCCTCGCAGCCGACGACCAGCGAACAAGCCAAGAGCGTGTGCCACCCCTTCGCACGCAAGCCGAACATACGAGCCTCCTATTGCAGACGGACCGCTCCCTTCGCGCGCGCTCCATGCGCGCACGTCGTCCCGTGTGCGCGGAGCTCCGCGCGCACGAGTCCCCTGTCGAGCGCGCGGATCGCGCGCGCACGAGTACCCCGCCGGGCGCGCGGCGAGGCGCGCCCGGAATCGTTGGACCTCAAACGATCTCGATCAGATCACGATGCTTCGTGGACGAGCGGCGGCGCCTCGTCGCTGCGGAAGCGCGATGTGTCGCACGTCGCTCCCAGGATCCGCGCGCCGCGCCGCGACACGAGCAGCGCCTCCGTCGCGGCGAGCATCTCGCGATCGGAGAGCACACGACGCTCGTGCAGCGCGCCGATCAGCAACATGCCGATCTCGCGCACGATCGTGGACGCGTAGTCCTGCTCCCACACCGCGTGCATCGCGCCGCGCACGGCGCGCGCCTGATCGTCGTAGAGCCGCTTCAGCTCGCCGTACGTGATCATCGGGTCGCGCTCGATCGCCTCGTTCGCGGCGCGCACCGTCTCGTCGTACGCGTCGACGATCGAGTCGTGCGCGTCGGTCCAGAAGAGCGGCCCGTCGACCCGGTTGCCCGCCTCCTCGCGGCGCAGCTGGTACGCCGCCTGGAACGCCGCGCCGGTGCCCGAGCTGCCGAGCACGACCGTCACGTAGAACGCGTGCGGGATCGCCAGCGCGCGCTGCGCGATCGCCTCGAGCGCGATCGAGGCCTCCGACGACGCGAGGCGTCGCTGGGGATCCTCGCCCTCGAAGAGCACCTCGAGCACGAAGCGCGAGAGCGGCGCGTGGAGGAAGCGCGAGCAGCGCTTGGCGAGCGCGATCGCGAGCTGGCGCTGCTCCTCGGGCACCGAGCCGTGCAGCACGTAGCGTCGCCGCGAGAAGAAGAGCTCCGCGTACGTCGGCCAGTGCAGCAGCCACCCCGCGTACGCCGAGAGCGCCTCGCGCAGATCGGCTGCGACCGCGAGCTGGCGCCGCGCGGCGTCGCGCTTCGGGATGCTCGCGAGCGACTCGACGAAGTCGCGCTCCATGTCCTCGAGATAGCGGAGCAGCGCGCGCAGGTACGGCACCACGCCCCACTTCTCGGGATCGGGATCGGGCGTCGAGGGCGCGCCCGCGCCGAGCATGTAGTCGGTCGGGGTGACGAACGCGACCGGCGCCGCGATCGACTCCTCGAACTGCGTGACCACCTCGCACTCCGCGATCGCGCGGCTGTACGGCATCGCCTCGATCGCGCGATCGCCGAGCGCGGAGAGCGCGGCGCGCTGGCGCGGAGCGGCGACGCGGCGCGCGAGCTCGCGCTGGAGCGTGCCGCGGATGGTGCGCATCTCGTCGTCGGTCGCGCCGAGCTCCGCGAAGTAGAGCTCGAGCGCGGTGGGATCGCGCAGGACAGTCTTGCCCTGCAGGAAGTTGCGGAAGGTCATCGCGCTCGCGGGACGTCCGCGCTCCGCCGCGTTCGCCCAGTACGCCTGCAGCACGGCCTCGCCGAGCGCGTGGTACCCGAGCCGGCTGACCTCGAAGCGACGCGCGAACGTCCTGCGGATGCCTTCGAGCGTGGTGAGATCGTCGCGTTCGCCGGGGCTAGACATGTCGTTCCTCGGAGGCGGGCTCGGCCGTGGTCAGGCCCTCGCGCATGCGGCGTTCCAGCCGCGCGCGCGAGCGTTGCCGTCGTGCTTCGTGCTCGGCGCGGGCGCGTGCCTCGTGCACCGCGCGCTCGAAGTGCGGGCTCAGCGCGTCGAAGTCGTCGTTCGCGCCGCGCGAGAGGTTGTGGCGACCGGGCACCATGCTGGTCGCGATCGCGCCGTGTGCGTTGCGCAGCCGCTTCAGCGCCTGCTCGATCTGGCCGCGGCACGCGCTCGCCGAGAGCCACGTGTCCTCTTCGCCCCAGAGCGCGACGGCCCACGCGAGCTCGTTGTGCACGAGCGAGCGCGTCACGAAGCGCGTGAAGCGGACGAGCTCGACCTCGCTGGTGCGCTGGAGCAGCCCGAATTCGCCGACCTGTCGCAGCGCGGAGTCCATGCCGTCGTCCTCGCGCAGATCACGCAGCGACCACGCGATGGTCTCCTCGTCGGCCGCCTGGAGATCGGCGAGCACGTACGCGGTGATCGCGAGCTGCAGCGTGCGCACCACGCGCGTCGCGAGGCCGGTGAGCCACGAGGGCACCACGCCGCGCGACACCGCGTCGGTGTACGCGCTCGCGAGCGTGCCGAAGCCCGCGATCATCTCGACGATGCGCGGCAGGCGGCGCGGCCGCGCGAGCGGCGGAGAGAGCGCGATGCACGACACCGCCTTGCGCTTCTCGTCCGCGATCCGCGCCGCGACCTCGAGCGCGAGCGCGCCGCCGCGGCTCAGGCCGACGAGCACGAAGGGCCCGCTCGACGCATCGATCAGCGGCTCGAGCGCGGTCCACACGCGCGGGCTGAGCGTCGCGAGATCCTCGTACGCGAGCGGGTCCGCGGGGCCGTCCACGACGAAGTGGCGCTGGGTGCGCAGCGCCGGGCACGCACGCACGAGCCGCGCGATGCAGGGCAGCGGACCGTGCCGCGTCTCGCCGGTGCCGACGAAGTGCAGGACGATCATCGGGTCCACGCAGCGCAGCGGCTCGGTCTGCACGGCGCCGAGCCAGCGCGGATCGATCTCGTGCAGTCCGTCGTTCACCCGCCGCAGCGGCGAGCAGCGTGGATCGGCCTCGCGCGCGCGACGTGTCGCTTCGCGCACCGCGCGGAGATGACGCAGCCGCACGTGCGGTGCGCAGCGGACGAGGCCCCACACGGCGCGGGCGCTCTGCCACGCGAGGCGAGACCACGACAGCGCGGGCCGCTGCCCTTCGGACGACGAGGTGCTCATCGCTTCCCCTTCCCCTGCGAAGCGCAATCTAAAAGGGTCGTACAAAAATTGGAAGAACGTTTTGTACGTTTTATTTTGTTCGCGCTCGGCGCAACGTTTCCAGGCCCACCTCAGCCGAACGCGCGGGCGGCGCGCGGCGCCGGGATCGAGCTCGCCGCGAAGCCGGGCACCGACTTCGAAGCGAACGCGTAGAGCGCGCCGAGCGAGTCGTACGCGGTGATCTTGTCGGTCGCGAGGTGCACCACGGCCGCGCCCATCCGGACCATGCGCGACGGGCTGTAGAGGTGGATCTGCGCGGGGTGCTCGCGCAGCCACTGCGTCCAGCCCGCGCGGTAGCCGGAGTCGTAGGTCTGCAGATCCGTGAGATCGATGATCACCGTCAGGCCCGAGCGGGCTCCGACGTGCGGCTCGAGGAACTTCCAGTGGAAGGGCAGCAGGCCCTCGAGCGCGTGGCCGCCGATGCGCAGGAAGCACGCGCCCGGCGCGAGCGAGCGGTGCTGCGCGTAGCCGCGCGGCCACTCGACGACCACGGTCCCGTGCTCGTTCGTGCTGCGGAAGTCGCTCTCGGCCATGCGCCTCATCGTATAGGGGCCGCGTGCTCGCGTGCGCCGGGGGCAGCGCGCCACGCGTGCGCTGGCGAGCGCGTGCCTCCTCTGCTCTCATGCGCGCGCGATGACCCTCGACCTCGCCGTTCTCGTCTCCGGCCGTGGCTCCAACCTCCGCGCGATCTGCGCGGCGATCGACGCGGGGCGCTGCGACGCGCGCATCGTGGGCGTGCTCGCGGATCGTTCGCAGGCCGACGCGCTCGGGTTCGCGAGCGAGCGCGGCATCCCGACGCGCGTGTGCCGCCCCAAGGATCACGCGTCGCGCGAGGCGTGGGACGCGGCGCTCGCGGACGAGGTCGCGTCGTTCTCGCCGGGGCTCGTGGTGCTCGCGGGGTTCATGCGCATCGTCGGCCCCGCGATGCTCGCGCGCTTCCCGTACCGCATCGTGAACGTGCACCCCGCGCTCTTGCCCGCGTTCCCCGGCACCGACGGACCGGCGCAGGCGATCGCGGCGGGCGTGCGCCTCAGCGGGTGCACCGTGCACCTCGTCGACGCCGGCGTGGACACCGGGCCGATCCTCGCGCAGGCCGCGGTGCCGGTGCTGCCGAGCGACGACGCGAGCGCGCTGCACGCGCGCATCCAGGGCCAGGAGCACCGCGTCTTCCCCGCAGTGATCGACGCGATCGCGCGCGGATGGATCGTTCCCGGCGCGCGACCGACGTTCGCGCCGGGTTGCCCGTTCGGCGAGGGAGCGCTGGTGTGCCCCGCGCTCGTCTGATCGCGCTCGCGATCCTGATCGCGTCGTGCGGCTCGAGCGCGCCTGCGGTCACGCGCCCAGCCCCGGTCGCCGACGTCGCGGACGACGCGTGGGCGCGTGCCTGCGACGAGGGCCCGGTGCGGGAGCGTCTCGAGCGGTTCCGCCAGCTCGATCTCCAGCGCGCCCGCGCTCGCGGCGAGGCGCGCACGATCACCGCGCTCGAGGCGTGGTGCCCGCGGGGCTGCGAGGGCGTGCCGATCGCACCGATCGATCAGGACGCGCGCGCGGTCGCGCTCGGGGCGGCGCGGCGCGCGATCGAGCTGTGCGGCGAGCGCGACGCGATCGCGCTGACCACCGAGCTGGTGCGCTTCCAGACCGTCGCCGCGATCGCGCCGCCCGCGAGCAACGCCGAGCACGCGCGCCTCGCGGCGTGGCTCGCACGGTGGAGCGAGGAAGCGGGGCTCGTGTTCCGCGTCTCCGGCGAGAACGACGCGTGGGAGATCGAGCTGCCGGGAGGGCGCGACGAGCGCGCGCTCTCCTACGTGTTCCACGCGGACGTGGTGCCGGTGAACGACCCGCCGAGCGTGATCGCGAGCGATGCGGTGCCGAGCGGATGGACCGTCGCGCCGTTCGAGGCGCACGTCGACGCGGGGCGCCTCTACGGTCGGGGCACCGAGGACGACAAGGGGCCGATCGCCGCGGGCATGGTCGTGCTCGCGTCGCTGCGCGACGCGGGGATCGCGCCCGAGGCGGGATCGATCGTGCTCGCGCTCGGCACCGCGGAAGAAGAGGATTGGGAGCCGATGCGTCGCTACGCCGCGAGCGCGCCGCGCGCGCGGCACGTGGTGTCGGTGGACGCGTCGTATCCGGTGGTCGCGGCCGAGAGCGGGTTCGTCGCGTGGGGGCTCGTCGTGCCCGCGATCGACGTGCGGCGCAGCGAGCGTCGCGCCGTCGCGCTCGATGCGCGCGCGGGGTTGTTCCTCACGCAGATCCCCGACCAGGCCGAGCTCGTGGTGCGCCCCCCGCGCGGGATCGCGCTCGACGTGTGGATCGAGCGCGCGCGAGAGGCCGCGCGGATCGAGCTCGATGCGCGCGACCAGCCCGCGTACCGGATCGACGTCGATGCCATCGAGCGCGAGGGCGAGCAGGTGGCGCGCATCGTCGCCCACGGTCGCTCGGCGCACTCGTCGGTGCCGGACGAGGGCCTCAACGCGATGTGGCTCCTCGCGGGGATCGCGGCGCGGCTCGAGCTCGCGCCCGGCGCGATCCCGAGCGCGCTCGCGATCGTGCGCGGGTTCTTCGACGGCGATGACTTCGGCGAGCGCCTCGGCGTCGGGTACGCGGACGACTTCATGGGCGCGCTCACGTCGGCGGCGACGCTGCTCCGCGCGAGCCCCGAGGGCGTCACGCTGCAGGTCAACATGCGTCGTCCCCGCGGGCAGAGCACCGACGAGTTCCGGGCGAGCCTCGACGCGGCGCTCGAGCGCGTGCGCGCGGAGCATCCGGACGTGCGCGCGATCGACGAGGTGCACGTCGGCGAGCCGCACGTCGCGGACCTCGAGGGCGAGCTCGTGCCGACGCTGATGGCGGTGTGGCGCACCGTGCGCGACGAGCCCGCCGCGAGGCCGATCTCGATCCGCGGCGGCACCTACGCGCGCTTGTTCCCGGGCGCGGTGGACTTCGGGCCTTCGCTCCCGGGGCGGCGCTACGCAGGGCACGGTGCCGACGAGTTCATCGAGCTCGAGGCGCTGCACGCGACGACGCTGATGCTCTACGACGCCGCGCTGCGCCTGACCGGCGAGACCGACTAGATCGCCAGTCCCACGCGGCGTCGCGCGAGCAGGCAGTTCGCGCTGCCCACCGTGAAGTCGCGGCAGGTGCGCGGACGATCGTCGTACACCCGGCACGCGTAGCGCGCGCTCGCGCTCCCATCGCCCTCGAGCGCGGGGCAGCGGCCCCCGGGGCGCGGGATCTCGAGCACGTCGTCGCGCACCACGACCAGCTCGGGATGACGCCGCGCGATGCGCTCGCGGCCGTGCAGCAAGAGCGTGTCGAACGCCTCGCGGCAGCACGCGCCGCACGCCTGGCAGTCGAGCGTCGCGGGCTCCCATCGCTCGCACGCCGGAGACGACGTGCGGGTCGGGCGCTCGGCATGGAGGCAGCGCCGCCCGGTGCCGTGACGCGCCGCCCACGCGCAGGTCCCGCAGGTCTCGTGCTCGCCGGCCGTGCCCGCCGGCGCCAGCGGGAGCTCGGTCGTCGGATGGCGCGGTCGCGGCGGCTCCACGCGCGACCACAGCGAGCCCGGCGCGTGCGATCCGTGCGCCGCGGTCGCCTGCGCGATCGCCGCGGTCGCGAGCAGCGCCTCGCGCAGGTGCGGTGCCCACGGGCCCTGGTGGGTGCGCACGAACGCGAGCCGCGCGAGCGGCACCGAGGGATCGTCGTGCGGCGCGAGCGGGTCGGGCCCCAGCGCGTCCCAGAAGAGCCGGAAGTCCGTCGTCGGCGCGAGCACGCCCGCGAGCCCGAGCGGCCGCGTGAGCAGCGCCTGCAGGCGCAGGCACGCGTGCTCGCGCACCACGTCGCGATCGCTCTCGTTGTCGAGGCCCCAGTCGGGCTGCTCGAACGACTCGGGACCCTGCACGAGCGAGTGGCAGAGCTCGTGGAAGATCATCTGCGCGAGCGAGTCGTCGGCATCGAGCTCGGGCGGCGTCGCGATCGCGAGCGTGCCGCGCCCGTCGGACGTCGCGTACGCACCCTCGAGCCGCACCACGCGCAGACCGATGCGCTCGGCGCACGTGATCCAGATGCGATCGAGAGGGTCCTCGTAGCGGTGCGTGACGGCGCGCATCGTGCGGAGAGAAGGCCAGTCATAGCACCGGACCCCGGCGTATCCTCCCCCGCGACATGGGCCTGCTCTCGGACCTCGGGCTCGGCGCTGCGCGCTCGCTCCGCACCCGCCTCGGCGCGCGCGGCGCGCTGCGCGTGCTCTCGCCGATGATCGCGGGCAGCGATCCGAGCCCGTCGCGCGCCGCCGCGATCGTCGTCGCGCTCGAGTGCGCGGCCGAGGTCGGCGACGCGGACGCGATCGAGACGCTCTCGGGCTGGTGGGCGGTCGAGCACGTGGGCGCGCGCAGCGCCGACGTCGCGCCGGTGATCGCGTCGCTGCTGCGCACCTCGAAGCCCCTCGCGCGCGTGCTCGCCGACGCCGAGGTGCAGCGCCGCGATCACGCGATCTCCCGCGCGATGCGCGCGGTCGTGCACGAGCAGAGCGGCGCGCTCGACGACGCCGCCGCGGACTGGCGCTGGGCCGCGAGCGAGGCCGACCGCGCGGGGGCGCCGGAGCGCGCGCGCGCCGCACGCGTCGAGCTCGCGCGGCTGCTCGCGCGCCAGTCGGGCCACAAGCTCGACGCGGCCCGCGTGGCCTCCTCGATCCCCGACGACCACCCCGGCGATCGCGCGCGGCTCGTGCTCGCGATCGCGCGCCTCGGCGAGACCGGTCGTTACGCACGGGTGCGCGGCCTCGACGCGCTGGTCGAGCTCGCGTCGCATCGTGCCCCCGAGATCGCCCGCGCCGCGATCCGCGCCGCCTGCGCCCACGCCGACGAGTCGGGCGCCGCGCTCACCGGCGTCGAGCTCGAGCGGGTCCGCAGCGCCGCGGCGAAGTGGCCCGACGCCCCGGAGCGCGCGCGTGTGCTCGCGACGCTCGACGCGATCGCGGCGACGGTCGACACCGACGAGGCCGCACGCAGCGCCGCCATCGTGCGTGCCGCCGCGATCGACGAGCCCACGCGCGCGCAGCTCGAGCGCGCGCGGGGCGTGCTCTCCGGGGGCGCGGTGGGACCTCGCCCCGCGCGCGACCCCGGCGCGTGGTGCGCGCTCGCGGTGATCGCGTCGCTCCGCGCCGGGCGTGACGACGAGGCGCGCGAGCGGGTGCGCGAGCTCCGCGCCATCGGCGTCGGCGAGGGCGAGCCGCCGGCGTGGACCGCCGCGTGGTGCGCGCTCGCGCGCCCGGCGACGAGGCCCGACGCGATCGCGCTCGCCGAGGCGCTGCTCGCGACGCGCGGCGCGCCGCCCCGTGGGTTCCTCCACTTCGCCTCGCACCTCGAGCAGGCCGGCGCCGAGACGCTCGCGCTCCGTGCGCTGGCGCGCGCCCACGAGCAGCGGGAGCTCGGCGCGAAGGAGCGTCGCGTCGACGCGCTGGTGCGCGCGGGATGGCGCGCGTGGAGCGAGGGTCGTCGCGACGATGCCCGCACCCACCTCCTGGAGGCGCGCGCGCTGCGTTAGCGGGCGGGGTCTTGGAAGACCCCGCCCCCCGACCGGCGGAGCCGGATCGGGGCCCCCCGCCCCGAACGCTGCGCGCGGGGCCCCAGCCCCGCTTGCTCTCGTTCGAGGGCGGGCTCCGATCATCGACCGCCTCCGACGCGCGGGGCTACGCTCTCGGGCGTGCGCCCGACCTCTTGGCTCGCTGCGTTCTTCCTTCTGCTTCCATCGCTCGCCCACGCGCAGTCCCCCGACGCCTGCAGCGCCGAGGACCCCGACGCGTGCGCCGCGGCGGGGCGCGCCTTCGAGGACGGCACCGGCGTGCCCCGCGATCTCGCGCGCGCCGCCGACCTCTACCGCCGCGGCTGCGCGAGCCGTCACCCCGAGTCGTGTCGCCGCCTCGGCGCGATGCAGCTGCTCGGCGTCGGTGTCCCTGCCGATCCCGCGCAAGCGCGCGTGCAGTTCCAGACCGCGTGCGAAGCCGGCGACGCCCCGGCGTGCTTCGACCTCGGGCGCATCATCGAGCGCGGGATCGGTCGCGAGGCCGACTTCACGCGGGCCCGCGGCTTCTACGAGCGCGGCTGTCGCCAAGGGCACGGCCCCTCGTGCACCCACGTCGGCCGCATGCTCTCCGGCAGCAGCGGCACGCGCGAGCTGCGCGAGTCGGCGGCGCTGCTCGAGATGGGCTGCGCGCTGAACGACGCGCCCGCGTGCACGCTGCTCGGGTGGATGCACGCCGAGGGACGCGGCGTGGGCCGCGACGCGGCGCGCGCCGCCGAGCTCTACGAGCTCGGGTGCGATCAGGACGACTTCGCCGGGTGCGAGCAGCTCGGCGCGATGCTGCGCGAAGGGCAGGGCGTCACCGCCGATCTCCAGCGCGCCGAGCGCTACCTGCGCCGCGCCTGCGAGGCGAACCGCGCGCCCGCGTGCAACGACCTCGGTCTTCTGCTCGAGGACGCGCGCGGCGCGGCGCCCGCGGCGGCGTTCTTCGAGCGCGCGTGCGAGGGCGGCGAGCTCGTCGGCTGCGTGAACCTCGGGCGCTTGCACGACCAGGGCGCGGGCATCGCCGCCGATCCCGCGCGCGCCGTCGCGCTCTACGATCGTGCGTGCCGCGGCGGCGACGGGCTCGGCTGCGTGAGCCTCGGCCTGCTGCGCGAAGAAGGCCGGGGCGCGGCCCGCGATCTCGAGGCCGCGGCGCGCCTCTACCGCGACGCGTGCCAGCGCCACGAGCGCCTCGGCTGCATCCACCTCGGGCGCATGCACGACGACGGTCGGGGCGTCGCGCGTGATCCCGCGGAAGCGGTGCGCCTGTTCCGTCGCGCGTGCGACGAGGGCGATCTCTACGGCTGCGCGAACCTCGGCTGGATGTACGAGCGCGGCCGCAGCGTCCCCGCCGATCCGGCGCGCGCCGCCGAGCTCTACGCGCGCGCCTGCGACGGCGAGGATCTGCTCGGCTGCGCGAACCTCGGCGCGCTGCACGAGGACGGCCGCGGCGTCCCCCGCGACCTCACGCGCGCGATCGCGCTCTACACCCGCGCGTGCGACGGCGACGAGCTCTACGGCTGCACCCGGCTCGGCCTCGCGTTCCGCCACGGCATCGGCGTCGCGCAGGACGATCGCCGCGCGCTCGAGCTCTTCACGCGCGCGTGCGACGGCGGTGATCTGCGCGGCTGCAACGCGCTCGGCTACATGCGCGAGCGCGGCCTCGCGACCAGCGCCGACGTGGGCGGCGCGGCGCGCCTCTACCAGCGCGCGTGCGAGGGCGGCGTCGCGCCCGGCTGCACCAGCCTCGGCGCGCTCTACGTGCGCGGCGAGGGCGTGACGCGCGCGCCGGCCCAGGGTGCGGCGCTGTTCCGCCAGGCGTGCGACGCGGGCCACGCGCTCGCGTGCAGCAACCTCGGCGCGCTCTACGAGAGCGGCACCGGCGTCGCGCGCGACGCACGGCTGGCGAGCGAGCTGTTCCGCCGCGCCTGCGCGGCCGGACATACGGCGGCGTGCGAGCGCACCGGCGCGCAGTAACGGCGCTCCACCAGGAACGCGGCGGTCGTGCGCCGGGAAGAACGACGGTCGGCGCCAGGAAAACCGCCGTCCGCGCTAGGTCGAGCGGTGTCCGCGCCTCGAAAACGGTCTCCGCGCCAGGTCGAGCGGTGTCCGCGCCTCGAAACCGGTCTCCGCGCCAGGTCGAGCGGTGTCCGCGGCTCGAAAACGGTCTCCGCGCCAGGTCGAGCGGTGTCCGCGCCTCGAAAGCGGTCTCCGCGCCAGGTCGAGCGGTGTCCGCGCCTCGAAAGCGGTCTCCGCGCCAGGTCGAGCGGTGTCCGCGCCTCGAAAACGGTCTCCGCGCCAGGTCGGTCGGTGTCCGCGCCTCGAAAACGGTCTCCGCGCCAGGTCGCGCGCTGTCCGGGCCTCGAAAACGGTCTCCGCGCCAGGTCGCGCGCTGTCCGCGCCTCGAAAACGGTCTCCGCGCCAGGTCGAGCGGTGTCCGCGCCTCGAAAACGGTCTCCGCGCCAGGTCGCGCGCTGTCCGCGCCGGTCAGCGCCGCTCGGTCACCACGCCGATCGAGGGAAGGCGCTCCACCGCGTTCTCGATGCGCTCGAGCTCCGACGCGATCGCGTCGAGCGCGCGGCGGGTCTCCTGCGGGCCCTTGCTCTCGCCGAGCTTCTCGAGCGGCTCGCGCACCTTCGAGCGCAGCGCGCCCGTCAGTCGATCCCGCTCCGCGAGCTGCAGCCCGCGCACCTCGTCGGCGCGCGACGGGACGAAGTCGCTCAGCGAGCGCTCGATCGCCACGCTCCACGCGACGAGCCCCGCGACCCGCCGCGCGAGGTACGTCGGATCGTCGAGCCGCTGCGCGCCGAGCTCCTGGGTCTGCGCGGTCTCGAGCAGCGCCTGGGTCTCGTTGTAGACGCGGCGCCACGCCACCGCGTCGCTGGCCTCCCACGCGCCGCGCCCGCGCTCGTCGAGGTCGTCGATGCGGCGCTCCCAGGTCTCGGCGTCCATCCCGAGCAGCGCGCCCTGGGCGCGATAGACGGTGCGGCGCAGCGCGTCGAGCACGTGCTCGAAGCGATGGAGCGGCGGCGAGAGCTCGCCTCCGCCCGCCGTCTTGAACTCGTCGATCAGGTGCCGCAGCTGGGTCGCGAGCGCCGAGAGCTTGTCGGGATCGGTGCCCACCACCTCGCGCAGCCCGGCGGAGAGCGGCTCGGCCTCGCGACGGAACGCGTGCGCATCGCGCCCCCACAGCCCGCGCGCGACCTCCTCGGACTCGGCGAGCAGCGCCTCGATCTCCTCGGCGCTCGCGGGGGTCGCGGCGGCGGGCTCCACGCGGGCCCAGAGCTCGCGCCCCGCGACCTCGGCGCGCGCCTCGAGCCGCATCGCCTCGTCGCACTTCAGCTCGAGGGTCACCGGCGTGCCCACCGGCAGATCGGCGGGCACCTCGAGCATCAGCGTCTTGATCGGCAGCCGGTTCTGGAGCAGCCGCAGCACCACCGCGCCGCTGCGATCCGAGGTCGCGAGCTCGTGCGTCGTCGCGAGCGGCAGGCCCGAGCCGCGCGGGATGAGCACCTTCCGCTCGCGACGTCCCGCGCGCAGCACCTCGAGCGCGATGTCCTTCGCGACGACCGAGGGCTGGCTGAGCGCGCTCGCGCGCGGCTTGAGCTCGCCGCGGTAGAGCGCGAAGGGCAGCGACGCGAGCACGCGGCCCGACCCGTCACGCGCCTCGAGCCGCGCCGCGTTCTCGGCCTCGCCCTCGAGCGCGCACTCGATGCGCACCGTGCTCGGCACGCTCGCGATCTCTGCGCGCCCGAGCTCGGATCCGTCCGCGCTCGAGACACCGAGCTCCGCCGTGCCCTCGGGAGCGCGCTCGAGCTCGACGCCGACGCGCAGCCGATCGCTGCGCCCGACGAGCGGCGTCGTGAAGCGCGCCTGCATCGTGTCGTCGCCGATCCGGAGGCCGCCGAGCTGCGCCGCGTGCACCGCCGCGCCGAGCGCGACGCAGGTGTCCACCTGGTCCTGCAGCGGCTGCACGCACTTGCTCTTGCCGCTGCACAGCGACTCGGTGACGCGACGCACCACCATCGGCACCCGCGTCGATCCGCCGACGAGCACCACGTGATCGATGTCCGAGAGCGCGACGCCCGCGACCTCCTTGCTGCGCGCGAGCGCGCGCTCGCAGCACACGATGGTGGTCTCGACGAGATCGCGGATCGCCTCTTCGTGATCGGCGCGTCCGATCTCCATCTCGATCGACACCGGCTCGCCCGCCTGATCGATCAGCACGTCGGTCTTCGAGAGATGCACCACGTCGCTCGTCGAGAGCGACTCCTTCACCTCCTGCGCGACGTGCACCAGCCGCGCGAAGCGCGCCGCGTCCTCGGCGTTGCCGCGCACGTCGAGCTCGAGCGCGTAGCCCTTGTCGACGAGCGCGCGCCGCAGGCGCTCGGCGAACCGGCGATCGAAGTCGTCGCCGCCGAGGAAGTTGTCGCCGTCGATCGCGATCACCTGGTACTCGCCGCCGAGGCAGCGCAGCACCGAGACGTCGAAGGTGCCGCCGCCGAGGTCGTAGACGAGAAAATTCCCGTCGCCGAGCTGGCTCTTCCACGTGTGATAGATCGCGGCCGCCGTCGGCTCCTGCAGCACCGCCGCGACCTCGAGCCCGGCGAGCTCACCGGCGCGGCGCGTCGCCTCGACCTGCGGCGCGTCGAAGTACGCGGGCACGGTGATCACCGCGCGCGTGATGCGCACCTCGACGTCGCCCGAGCGCGCCTGGAGATCCTCGCGCATGCGCTCGCGCAGCTCGGCGAGGATCTTCGACGAGATCTCCTCGGGCGTGAGCTCGTGCGGCCCGACCGCGACCTTCACCGCCTGGCCCATGCGCCGCTTGATCGACTCGATGGGCCCGGGGGTCTGGCCGCGCCGCGCGCGCGCCGCGCGCCCCACGACGAACGCCTGCTGCTTCGGGTCCCACGCGACCGCCGAGGGCACGGTGCGGCGCCCGAAACGATCGGCGTAGACGAGGATCTCTCGCTCGCTCGGCTCGAGCAGCGCGATCTCCGAGTTGGTCGTCCCGAGATCGATGCCGACGGCGCGATCGACGAACATGCGTGTGTCTCCTGTCGCGTGCGACGGCGCAGCATCGCACGCCGCGACGAGGATGCGCGCAGCGAGCGTAGTCGACCACGCCCGGGGTGCGTCGCTAGAGCTCCACGATGGACATCCCGCGCGTCATCACCACCGTGCTCGCGATCTCCACGGCGCTCGCGTGCGCGCCGAGCCGCGATCAGCCACCGGTCGATGCTGGAAGGACGAGCGACGCGGGCACGGTCTCGCGCGATGCCGCGGCCCCGCGCCGCGACGCGGGCGACGATCCGCGCGACCCCGACGGTGGTCACGTCGACGTCGACGCCTCACCGCCGGACCCGATCGAGCAGTGCACCGGCGGCGCCGACGAGGACGGCGACGGGCGGATCGACTGTGCCGACGAGGACTGCGGGACCGACGAGGCCTGCGAGGAGGCGCCCGATCTCGTGGCCGACTGGGAGACCGGCGACTGGAGCCAGTGGGACGGTCCGCTCGGTCGCGATCCCGACGCACAGATCGACGTCGTGACCGACGTCGTGCGGCAAGGGCGCTACGCCGCGCGCTTCCAGGTTCGCCCGGGCGATCGTTATCGCACCACGAGCGGTGAGCGCGCCGAGGTGCACCTCTGGGACTATCGACGCGAGCGCGAGGGCGACACGTTCTACTACGCGTGGTCGACGCTGTTCCCCGAGGGATGGAGAGCGCCGGAGCGCTGGGGGATCGTCATGCAGTGGCACGCGCACACGGACATCTCGCCGCCGATGGCGTTCAACGCGGGCGCGGATCGTCTCGACCTCGTGTTCAGCTCGGGGAACATCGACAGCTGGTGGCCCGCCGAGTACGAGGAGAGCCACCGCGTGCTCGACGGGCTCTCGCCCGGGCGCTGGCACGACTTCATCGTGCGCATCGACTTCCGCGCGGACACCAGCGGCAGCGTCGAGGTCTGGCATCGCCTCGAGGGCACTGCCGAGTTCGACTCGGTGCTCGCGGTGCGCGACGTGCCGACGCTGCAGTGGTCGACCGACTCGGGGCGCATCCACGACGGCTACGCGCAGCGCTGGGGCGAGGGCTGGGTGAGCGGCGTGTGGGTCCAGCACGGGCTCTACCGCTCGGCCAGCAGCGCGACCGACGTCATCTATCACGACGGTTTCTGCCGCGGCACCAGCTACGCCGCGGTGCGCGGGTGCTTCGACGAGTGATCGATCAGTCCAGCTGGAGTGCTCGCTGGCGGAGGGCCCGCACGGAAGCGTGCGGCGCACGCGGACAGGAGCGATGTTTCGACACTTTCTCAGCGCCGGCCGAGCGGATCGGTCGGCGCAGGCGGCCCGAGCAGCGCACGCTCGTCGTCGGTCGGCGGCGGGAGCGCGGCCCGAGCGCGCGGCCGTGCGATCAAGTCGGGGAGATCGAGCGGTGCGTCCGGCTCTCGCGCGGGCGCACGCCGCGGCGGCGGGCCCATCGCGGCGCGCGACTCGGGAAAGCTGTCGAGCGCTGCGGTCAGCCTGCGCAGCGGGTGCAGCGTGAGCTCTTCCCATGCGGCGCGGATCGCCGCGCGCTCGTCGGCGTCGGTCGTCTCCTCCGCGAGCTCGCGCAGTCGCTCGGTGATCGCGACCGGGCCACCGCGGGGATCGATGTCGAAGCGCTCGAACGGGCTCTTCTTGATGGTCATCGCGACCTCGCGAGCTTCTCGCGCGCCGCGGGCAGGCGCGTGAGCTCGGGGTGGATCTCCTCGGCGCGCGTGATGTCGCGCTTCGCGTCCTGCCACGCGTCCGCGGCACGAAGCACCGCGGGCCCTTCGAGCCTCCGCTCGGCGCGCGCGCAGAGCAGATCCGCGAGCACCAGTCGCGCGTTGCGCAGCGTCGGGCAGAGCTTGTAGCCGCGCTCCGCGAGCCCGATCTGCGCATCGAGCGTCGGCGCGAGCTCGGCGCGGAACACCAGCACCTGCGCGCACTGCGCGGCCCACGCGAGCTCCAGCGGATCACGCTGGATGCGCATCGCGAGCGAGTCGCTCGGCTGCTCCATCGGCCGCAGCAAGAGGCGGAGATCGTCCCACCGGCGCGCCCGATAGAGGTCCCACGCGAAGCGCGGCAGCTCGCGCACCACGAAGCGCTCGACCTCGACCTCCTCGCCCGCCCAGCGCCACACGTCGCGCGCTCGCTCGAGCACCGACGCGACCTCGATCGGCTTCCACTCGCGCGCCGCGAGCTCCTCGATCTCGATGGTCAGCGGGGTGAGCATCGTGTGCACGAGATCGCTGCGCAGCCCGAGCGCGCGATCGCGCGCACGATCGGCGAGCGCGCCCTCCGCGCCCGCGATCGTGATCACGTCCGCGACGCGTCCCAGCACACGCAGCGCGATCGCCGCGCCGCCGGAGCGCGTCTCGATCCCCTCGCGCGCCATCGCCGCGATCACGTCGAGCCCTCGCAGCGCCGCGGCGTCGACCGCGCGCTCGACCTCGCTCGACGGGAGCGCGCCTGCGATGACGTCGGTGGCGAGGCCGCGCAGGTACGCGCGCTCGCGCCCGAGCGCGAGCCAGGTCGCGCCGATCAGCATCAGCGCTCGCTCGAGCGTCTCGCGCGCCGCGCTCGTGCTCACCGCGTCTCGCGCGATCGCGTGCTCGGCGCGCGCGCGATGGAAGAGCGCGAGGTGGTGCACCAGCGCGGGCGCCCATCCCTCGAGGCGCGAGGGCTCGAGCCGACCGAGCAGGGGCGCCACGTTGCCCGCCTCCGCGGCCGCGATCGCCTGGCTCGCATCGGGGCGCTCCCGGAGCAGCCGCACCATCCCCGCCGCGCGCGGGTGGAGCGCCTCGGCACCCGGCGCGGCGCGCTCCCAGAGCGACGCGAGCACACGCTCGTCGTCGATCCGAGAGAGCAACGTCTCGTCCGCCGCGCGCCACACGTCGCGCACTGTATTCGTTGTCACCGTCGGCACGCTCGTCGCTATTTACTCGGCGCGACCATCTCGATAGCATCCGACTCGCCCAAGTCGTTCACCGCGATGCCTCGACTGACGATCATCGGCCCCGAAGGGCGGCAGGAGGTGGAGCTCCAGGCGCACAACACGCTGGGACGCCACCCCAACAACACGGTCCAGGTCCTCGATCGCATCGTCTCGAAGGAGCACTGCCACATCGACCTCGTCGATGGCCGCTACCTCCTGCGCGATCTCGGATCGCTGAACGGCAGCTATCTCAACGGCGAGCGCATCAGCGAGCGCGTCCTCAGCCCGGGCGACGAGATCATGCTCGGCTCGACGCGGCTGATCTTCGACGCGGAAGGCGCGACGCGCGCCGCGGCCGGTGGCTACTCCGCCGCTGCGCGTGGCGGATCGGGCCCGATGTCCGCGCCGCCTCCGCCGGTCTCTTCGCCGGCGCCGTGGCAGTCCTCGCCGCCGCAGCAGCAGGCGGTGGCGCAGCCGCAGCACGCGATGCCCTTGCCGCAGCCCGCGTGGGCCCAGCCCTATGCGCCGCCGGTACAGCGCGCGCCCGAGGCCGCGCTGCCGGCCGTCCCGCCGCAGAACCTCTCGAAGGTCACGATCGCGCCGGGGATGGTCGAGAGCCACATCCGGACGAAGCTCGCGCCGCTGCTCGAGCAGTCGTTCCTCCCGGAGAAGCTCGTCCCCGACGTCGATCACCTGCGCCGCGACTACGAGAAGCTGCGCGTGAGCTACGAGCTCGCGCGAGCGATCGGCGCCGAGCTCGACATCTCGAAGGTCCTCAACAAGATCCTCGAGGCCGCGTTCCAGCTGCTCCCCGCAGACCGCGGTGTGATCCTTCTCTACGCCGACTCGGGCAGTGGCGACGATCGCGTGCTGCAGCCGCGCTGCGTGCGCACCCGCGCCGGCAACCAGGATCCGAACGAGCAGGTCCTGATCTCGAAGACCATCGTCGACCAGGTCGAGCGCGACAAGGCCGCGGTGCTCTCGAGCGACGCGACCGTCGACTCGCGCTTCCAGGGCGCGCACTCGATCATCATGCAGGGCATCCGCTCGAGCATGGCGGTCCCGCTGCTCCACTCGACGGAGCTCTTCGGGATCATGCTGCTCGACTCGCAGATCGCGACGAACGCGTTCACCGAGAAGGACCTGCAGCTCTTCCAGAACGTCGCGAACCAAGCGGCGATCGCGATCCAGAACTCGCTCTTCGCGCGCAAGCTCGAGCAAGAGGCGGTCACGCGCGAGCGCTTCCAGCGCCTGCTCTCGCCGCAGATCGCGCAGCAGGTCCTCGACGGCAAGGTCGAGATCAAGAAGGGCGGCGAGGCGCGCCAGACGACGGTGCTCTTCAGCGACATCCGCGGCTTCACCTCGATGAGCGAAGACGAGTCGCCGCAGCTCATCGTCGACATGCTCAACGAGTACTTCGAGCTGATGGTCGAGGTGATCTTCAAGTACGAGGGCACCCTCGACAAGTTCGTCGGCGACGAGGTCATGGCGCTCTTCGGCGCGCCGGTCGGCCACCCCGACGACCCGACGCGCGCGGTGCGCGCCGCGATCGAGATGATGCACGTGCTCGGCGAGCTCAACGAGCTGCGCAAGAGCCGTGGCGAGCCCGAGATCAAGATCGGCATCGGCATCAACACCGGTGAGGTCGTCGCGGGCTACCTCGGCAGCAGCAAGGCGCTCGAGTACACGGTGATCGGCGACACGGTGAACACCGGCGCGCGCCTCTGCAGCCTCGCGAAGGCCGGCGAGATCATCATCTCGCACAACACGTTCGAGGAGATCGGCGACCAGTTCGACTGCGTCGAGCTGCCCGCGACGAACGTGAAGGGCAAGAGCCAGGCGCTCAAGATCTACAACGTGGTCGGCGAGAAGAAGGGCAGCTTCTCGAGCGAGCGCACGCGCCCCGCCTGAGCGCGCTCAGCGCTCGGCGCCCGCGGCGATGCGCGCGAGGATCTCGCCCGCCATCGCGTCGATCGGCACCTCGGCGGCGGCGAGCCCGGCCTCGGCGACGCTGCGGGGCATGCCGTAGACGACGCACGTGCTCGCGTCCTCGACGATCAGCTGCGCGCCCGCGGCGACGAGGTCGCGCGCGCCCGCGAGGCCGTCGTTGCCCATCCCGGTGAGCACGACGCCGAGCACGTCGGCGCCGAACAGCTTGGCGGCGCTGCGGAAGAGCACGTCGACCGAGGGACGGTGCGGCGTCTCGAGCGGGAGCACGTCGAGCGCGCAGACGGTGCGCTCTCCTTCGCGCACCACCGAGAGGTGCATCCCGGCGCGCGCGATGATCGCGCGGCCGGGGATCAGCTCGAGCCCGTCGCGCGCCTCCTGCACGTCGAGCACGCTGGTCTCGTTCACGCGCGCCGCGAACGCCTCGGTGTACCCGACCGGCATGTGGAGCACGACCGCGATCGGCACCGGGAACGACGCGGGCAGCGCGGCGAGGACGCGGGTGATCGCGCGCGGGCCGCCGGTGGACGCGCCGAGCGCGAGGAGCTTGGTGCGCGTGTGGCGGGGCAGGGCGAAGGGCGCCGCAGGCGTGACGGGCGGGGTCGCGGACGCCGGATGGACCTTCGCTTCCGCGGCGAGGAGCACGGCGCGCTCGACCGCGCCCGCGAGCTCGTAGAGACGCTCGGTGGCGAGTGCGGTCGGCTTCTCGATCGCGGTGATCGCGCCTGCCTCGAGCGCTCGCACGACGAGATCGCTCTCGGACGCCGAGCTGCTCACCACGACGACGCGCGGCGCGTCGACGGGCGGCATCGCCGCGAGCACGCCGAGCCCGTCGAGGTTCGGCATGACGAGATCGAGCGTGATGACGTCGGGGCGCAGCGTCGCGATCTTCTCGAGCGCGTCGATGCCGTCGCGCGCGGTGTCGACGACCTCGATCGCGGTGCTGCGCGAGAGCACGTCGCGCAGGACCTTCCGCGCGAACGCGGAGTCGTCGCACACGAGCACGCGGACCGGACGGCGCGGAGCGCTCATGACGACACGCCGTAGAGGAACACGCCCCCGCGCTCCACGCACCGGAAGACGCTGCCGAACCGGAGCAGCGACTCCGACGCGCCGATCAGCAGCTCACCGCCCGGCTCGAGCGCGCGGGCGAGCGATCCCGCGACCCGCTGGATGCGCGCGTCGTCGAAGTAGATGAGCACGTTGCGGCAGACGATCGCATCGAAGCGCCCGAGCGCCGCGATGGCCGCCTCGTCGGCGAGGTTCACGCGTCGCCAGTCGATGCGCGCGCGCAGTCGCTCGTCGACGAGCGCGCGATCGTGCTCGACGCGGATCCACGGCGGCATGCCCTCGGGCACGGCGCGGTGCGCGCGCCGGGTGTGCTCGCCGCGTCGCGCGCGATCGAGCGCACGCGCGCTGATGTCCGTCGCGACCAGCTCGACGCGATCGAGCACGCCGGCGCGATCGAGCAGGATCGCGATGCTGATCGGCTCTTCGCCGGTCGCACACGCGGCCGACCAGATGCGCACGCGCTCGCCGCGTCGCGCGCGCGCGACGAGCGGCTCGATCAGCACCTCGAGGCCGCGCGCCTCGCGGAAGAAGTACGTCTCGCCGACGACCAGCGCTTCGATCACGCGGTCGAGCACCTCGCACTCGGGGTCGTCGTAGCGGAGCGCGTAATAGAGCTCGAGGAGCGTGGGGTAGCCCTCCTCGGCCGCGTGGTCGGTCAGCTTCTGCTCGAACAGATCGCGGTCGCGATCGGAGTAGTGCAGCCCGGTGCGCTCTTCGACGAGCCGGGCGAGCAGCGTCAGGACCTGCGACGGAGCGCGCTCGGTCATCGGCGTGCGAGCCCGTGCGCCGCGAACCGACGCACCTCGGCGTCGGGATCGCGCGAGAAGGCGCGCTCGAGCTGTGCGGCGGCATCCCGCGGCGCGATCGCTGCGAGCGCCGCTGCGGCTGCGCGGCGCGCCTCGACCGAGGTCGTCGCGAGCGCGACGCCGAGCGCGGCCCGGGCGTCCTCGCGGTCCATGCGCGCGAGCGCGGCCGTGAGGCGCGACGCGGTCGTGGCGTCGGCGTCCTCGAGCACCTCGAGCATCGCGGGGATGCGCCCCTTCGCCGGCGTCGAGAGCGCGGCGAGCGTGAGCTCTCGGAGCGGCTCCTCGCGATCGAGCTCGATCAGCGCGCGCGTGGTCTCGCGCCCGGCGCGCGTGGCGAGCACGCCGAGCGCCGCAGCGCGCGTCTCGGAATCCCCGGTGCGGACGGCGCGCACGAGCGCAGCGAGCACGTCGTCGCCGTCGAGCGAGCCGAGCGACGAGAGCGCGATGATGCGCGTCGCGGGATCGGGGTCGTCGCTCGCGGCGAGCAACGTCGCGCGCGCCTCGGGCGGTCGCGTGATGCCGAGCCCCACCAGCGCGGCGCGGCGCAGGTCGGGGTCCGAAGCGCCGGCGGCGTCGAGCAGCGCACGCGCCGCGCGCTCGCCGGGCAGCCGCGCGAGCGCGTCGATGACCGCGATGCGGACCTGGCCCGCGGGATCTCCGAGGTGCGCGACGAGGACGTCGATCGCGGTGGTCGCGCCGAGCCGGCCGAGCGCCTGGCATGCGAAGTAGCGCGGCCACGGCGCCTCGTCGTCGAGCGCCTCGATCAGGCGCGCGACGATCTCGTCGGTCCGTCGCACGTCGCCGAGCGCGCGCAGCGCCGCGGCGCGGACGCGGGGGCGCGGGCTGCGGGTGGCATCGAGCAGCGCGGTGAGCGCCTGCGGGTCCTCGACGTACGCGAGGCTCGAGAGCGCGAGCTCGGCGATGCGATCGTCGGGTGCGGCCACCGCCTCGAGCAGCGGGGCGAGCGCGCTCGGCCAGCCGAAGTATCCGAGGAGGCGCAGCGCGGCGCGGCGGACGCGCGGATCTGCGTCGCGCGTCGCGGCGATCGTGAGCGGCTCGGTCGACGTGTCGCCGAGCGCCTGGATCGCGGCGAGGGCGGCCTGCGCGACCCGCGCGTCGGGATCGGCGACGAGCTCGAAGAGGCGCGGCACCACGTCGGTGCTCCCGGTGCGCATGAGCGTCGCGCACGCGATCGCGCGGACGTCCGGCCGGGGATCGTCGAGGCACGACGCGATCGCGGCGGCGTACTCCGGCCGCGCGCCGAGCTGCGGCAACACCAGCGCGCGCAGCTCGCTCGACATCCGCGGCAGCGCGTCGACGACGCTGCGCTCCGCGGCGCGACCGAGGCCCGCGAGCGCCTCTGCCGCGGCCCGCACGACCCGCGGGTCGTCGTCGCCGAGCAGATCGATCAGCGGGGACGCGCCGTCGTCGTCCTCCAGCCAGCCGAGCACGCGAGCGAGTGCGACGCGTCCTTCCACGTCGCTGCCCGCGAGCGCCTGGGCGACGTGCCCCGCCGCGCCCTCGTGCTCCGCGAGCTCGCTCCGGATCGCGGCGAGCGCGCCCGGGGCCGCGCCGAACCGCTCGCGCAGCCGATCGACCGCCTCGACCAGCGCGATCGCCGCGATGCGCGCCATCGACGTGCTGCGGCCGACGAGGCGCCGCGCGAGGGCGCTCACCGCCGCGATGTCGCCATGTCGCGCGAGGGCGCGCGCGGCCTCGGGGCCGCAGAGCGGATCGTCGACGAGCCGCTCGAGCGGAGGGATCGCACGCGCATCGCCCGATCGCGCGAGCACGTCGATCGCGGGGTACACGCGGAAGAACCGCCCGCTCCCCGCGGCCTCGATCACGGCGTCGAGCCCGGCGCCGCTGCCGATCCGACCGAGCGCTTCGAGCGCGGCGACCGCGACGTTGTCGTCGGGATCCGAGACGCGCTCCGCGATCGTCGGCACGGCGACCGTGCTGCGGCGTCGCCCGAGGACCTGCAGCGCGTCGCACACCACCGCGGGCGGCGAGCCGTGAGCGAGCGCGAGCATCGCGTCGTCGACGCTCCCGCTCGACGCGGAGAGCGCATCCACCGCCGCGGCGAGGCGCGCCTCGCGATCGCGCCTGCTCCTCAGGATCTCGACCAGCGGTGCGATCGCGACGTGCCCCGCGCGCGCGAGCGCCGCGACCGCCGCGCGCCGCACCGGCCACGTCGGCGCATCGAGGCACGCGACGAGCTCACCCAGCGTCGCGGGCAGGCGCGACGCCAGCTCGTCGACCTCGGCCGCGCGCGCGCGATCGCTGGCCGAGAGCGCGAGACGAGAGGTCACGCTCGCCCCGTGCCGCGATGGACGCCGCTCGGAGGGCCCCCCGTGTCGGTGGAGATCCCCGACGCGAGCGCCGAGGCCGTCTCGGTCTGTTCCGCGACCAGCTCGCGCACCCGTGCGACGCGCTCCGCGATGTCCGATGCGCCCGTCGCGAGCGTGCGCAGCCCCGTCGCCTGCTGCGCGGTGACCCCGACGATCTCCCGCGCGCGCTCGCGCATCGCGGCGAGCTCCTTCGCGACGCCCGAGCTCACGCCCCCCTGCTCCACGACGGCGCGCGCCACGGTGGTGATGTCTCGGCTCTGTCGCGTGGCCGTCGCGGCGAGGTCCTCGAGCGCGCGGCTCTGCTCCTCGACGGCCCGCGCGGTCTGCTTGGCGATGCGCCGCACGTCGTCGCCCGCCCGCGCGAGCGAGGAGGTCGCCGTGCTCTGCTCCGACGTCGCGCGCGTGATCGACTGCGCGAGCCGCGCGACCTCCCGCGCCGTCGTCTCGATCTCCTTCGCGGCGCGCGCCTGCTCGTCGAGGGCGCGCGCGCTCTGCACCGCGTCCTTGCGGGCCGCGTCCATCGCCTTGGCGATCTCGCTCGCGCCCTGCGCCTGCTCGCCGAGCGCGGTGATCGTCCGATGGGTCGCCGTCGCGACCTCGGCCGCCGCGGCCGCCGCGGTGGTGACCGCCTTGGCCTGCTCCGCCATCGCACCGGTCGTTCGCTGGGCGAGCCCGCGCAGTCGATTCGCCCCGCTCGCGAGCTGGGTCGACGCTGCCGCCTGCTCCTGCGCGGCGATCGCGACCTGCTCGGCGGTCGTCGTGAGCTGGGCGTTCGCGCGCACCACGTCGCGGAGGCGCCGCGCCTGGTCGGCGGTCGCCTCGGAGGTCTGGCGCGCCATCTTCCGCATCTCGTTCGCGTCGCGCGTGAGCGTCTGCGTCGCCTGGACCTGCTCCTCGGCCGCGCTCGCGATCGTGCGCGCGTGCTCGCTGGTTCGCTGGGTCGCGCCGACGACCGCCTGCACCGCGCTCGTCTGATCCGCGGCGCCTCGCGCGAGGTCGCGCACGCCGCCGCCGAGCTCCTCGATCCCGGAGAGGATCGTGGTGAGCGCGCGCTCGGCGTCGCTCGAGAGCGCGGCGCCGTCGTCGGCGGCGCGCAGGCCGTCGGCCGACGAGGTCACCGCGTCGCGCGCCGTGCTCTGGAGCAGGCGAACGATCTTCGCGATGTCCGCGCTCGCCGCCGCGGCGCGATCGGCGAGCGCGCGGATCTCCTCGGCGACGACCGCGAACCCCCGACCGTGCTCGCCCGCACGCGCCGCCTCGATGCTCGCGTTGAGCGAGAGCAGGTTCGTGCGATCCGCGATGACGTTGATGGTCTGCACGATGTCGCCGATCTCCTCGGCGCGACGGCCCATCTCCTTCACCACGCCCGCCGACTCCGCGATCGAGCTCCGGATCCGGCCCAGCCCCGCGATCGACTTCGCGACCGTGGCGCCTCCCTCGCGCGCCGCAGTGCCCACGCGATCGGCGGTGATGCGCGCGCCCTCGGCGATCTGCGCCATGCGGCGCGTCGAGGTCTCGAGCTGTCCCGCCACCGTCGCACTGGTCTCGGCGAGCTGCTCGATCTGCTCCGCGCCGCGCGCGGCGAGCTGCGCGGTGCGCGCGAGCTGCTCGATCGCGCTCGCGCTCGCGTCGACGACGCTCGCGTTCTTCTGCGCGGTCGCCGCGACCTCCTCGACCGACGACGCGGTCTCGTTCGTGTTCGAGGCCACGTTCGCCGCGGACTCCTGCAGCGCGCGCGCGTGCTCGGCGGTGCTCCGGATCGAGCGCGCGAGCTCCTCGGTCGTCGTGCTCGTCTGGTCGATCGACGTCGCCATGTCGGCCGTGTCGCGCGCGACCGCGGCGAGCGCGTCGCCGATCGACGCGACGGTCGTGCTGACCTCGCCGATCCGCGCGCCGACGCCGCGCGCATCGGCGGCGAGCCTCGTGATCCCGGCCGACATCTCGGCCGCGGTCGCGGCGACCTCCTCGACCGACGTCGCGCTCGTCTGCCCGCGCGACGTCAGGTCCGCCACCGTCGCGCTGGTCTCGGTGGCGCTCGCGAGCAGCTGCTCGCTCGCCGCCGCGAGCTCCTGGGCATCGCTCGCCACGGCCTTCACCGAGCGCGCGGTCTGCTCGAGCGTCGTCGCGGTGCCGTCCGCCGACTGCGCGAGCGTCCCGGCGTCCGCCTCGACCTTGCGCACCGACGCCGCGACCTCGGACAAGCCGCTCGCCGTCTCGTCACCGTTCTTCTGGAGCACGCGCGCGATGTCGCCGACGCTCCCCTGCGACCGCGAGAGCTCCTCCGCCGACACCGAGACGCTCTCGATGCTGGTGGCGATCGACTCGATCGCGACCCGCACCTGCTCGCCCGCCGTCGCTCGCTCGCGCCCCGCGCCCGCGATGTCCCCGGCCGCCGCCTCGATGCTCTGCGCGAGCTCCGAGGTCTCCTCGAGAGCGCGCGCGATCGAGCCGATCTGCCCGAGCGCGTCCGCGACGTGCGAGGTCCCCTGATCCGTGTGCTCATTCGCCATCGAGCCGCTCCTCGCCGACCACCCGGTCGAGATCGATCAGCATCACCATCCGCCCCGCGATCTGCGCGATCGCGCGGACGAGCCCCGCGCTCTGGGCCGCCACCATCGGAGGCGGCGGCTTGAGCTGCTCGGGCGCCAGGCGCGCGACCTCGCGCGCCGAGTCGACGAGGAGCGCGACCGCGCGCTCCCCGCGCTGCGCGACGACGACGCGCGTGTCGATCGTCCGCTCGCGCATCGGTGCGCCGAAGCGAACGCGCAGATCGACCACGGGCACGACGCGCCCCCGGACCTGCACGATCCCCGCGACGTGCGCCGCCGCGTTGGGGACCGGCGTCGCGCCTTCGTAGGACTCCATCTGGAGCACCTCGTCGGCGGCGATCGCGTACTCCGCGTCGCCGACGCGGAAGAGCACGTGCAGCGCGCTCACGTCCGCACCTCGCTCGTCTCGCCGGAGATCCGCGAGAGCGCGACGAGATCGACGACCAAGGTCGGTCGCCCATCGCCGAGATCGGTCGCGCCGGTCACGCCGGGGACTCGCAACAGCGGATCTTCGAGCGGCCTCACCACGACCTCCTGCTGTCCGAGCGTGCGATCGATCGCGAACGCGATCGCGTCGCCGTCACGACGTACGACGAGCGCCTTGGGGCGCTCGGGATCCGCGCTCGCGAGGCCGAGCGTCCGATCGAGCCTCACCAGCGGCACTGCCTCACCGCGCCGCTGGATCAGCGCGATCGTCGACCCAGCGCCGGTGCGCGGCGGCGCCGAGACCTGCGTCGGATCGATCTCGATGATCTCGTCGATGCTCGCCATCGGCACGACGAAGCGCTGCGACCCGCACTCGAACGTGAGCACGTCGACGATCGAGAGCGTGAGCGGCACGCGCGCGACGATCGTGGTGCCGCGCCCCGGCGTGGTCGTCATCGAGAGATCGCCGCCGAGCTCTTCGACGACGATCCGTCGCACGACGTCCATGCCGATGCCGCGCCCGCTCGTCGTGCTCACCTGATCGCGTGTCGAGAGCCCGGGCCGGCAGAGCAGCTGCAACAGCGCGGCGTCGGTGGTGGGGACCTCCACGCCCGCGCGCGCCGCGACGCGCGCCGCGTCGATGCCGCGGCCGTCGTCCTGCACCACGAGCGCGACCTGTCCGGTGCCACGCGTCTCGAACGTCACGCGCAGGAGGCCTTCCTCGGGCTTGCCCGCCCGCCGGCGCTCGTCGGGCGCCTCGATCGCGTGATCGACGGCGTTCCTCACGAGATGAACGAGCGCGGGGAAGAGCCGCTCCGCGACCGCTTTGTCGAGCTCGGTACGCCCCGCGTCGACCTCGAGCCGCACGGCCTTGCCCGTCGCCTTGCGCAGGCCGCGCACGACGAGCGGCACCCGCTCGAGCACCTCGCTCGCGGGCACCATCCGCAGCTGCAGCACGGCGGCGCGCATGTCGCGCAGCTGCCGCGACTGCTCGCGCAGCACGATCTGCAGGCCCCGCACGTCGGTGCCGCGCGAGGCGAGCACCGCGATCTCCCGCGCGAGCACGCCGCGCGAGATCACGAGCTGCGCCAGCCGCTCCAGCGCCTCGTCGAGCCGCGCGACATCGACGCGCACCACGCCGCGCCGCTGCACGTCGTCGCGCTCTTCGTCGTGGAGCTCGGGGACGGGCACCACGGCCGGCTCGGGCGCCGGCGCGCTCGTCCCGGGCTCGCCGACGACGTCGATCGATCCGACGTCGACGCCGACCTCGCGCGCGACGTCCTCGTCGGAGGCGCGCGTGAGCACGAGCAGCGCGAACGTCAGCGCCGCCGGTGCCTCCGCGCTGCGCGGCGCCGACACCGGGACGACCTTCACGATCTCCGAGACGACGCCGAGCCGCTCACGGACGGTGTTGATGTTCGTCCCCGCGGCCGCGCGCTCGGGAGAGGGCGCGAAGCGCACGCAGAGCGCGCGGCGGCCGCTCGCGATCCCCCGCTCGAGCGCGTCTCGCTCGAACGCCGCGATCTTCGCGTTCACGGCGGGGTCGAGCGCGAGGCCGCTCGTGGTGCGCGCGACCGGCGCCGGCGTGCGGACCTCGTCGAGCGTGTCGAGCGCGGCGAGCAACGGCCCGGGCGGCGCCGGAACCGGATGACCGCTCGCGAGCGCGCGCACGCGCTGCTCGATCGCGGCGACCGCCTGCAGCATCACGTCGATCGCGCCCTCGGGCAGCTGTCCTCCCGCGCGATCCGCGGCGCGCAGCGAGGCCTCCATGCGGTGCGCGATCGCGACGATCGGATCCACGCCGACCATCGCCGAGAGCCCCTTGATCGTGTGCAGTGCGCGGAAGAGCTCGCGCACCGCGCGCAGCGTCGGCTCGCCCGCGCGCAGCGCCGCGTCGAGCGCCAGGAGCTGGGTGTTCGCGTTGGCGAGGTGCTCGTCGACCTCGTCGAGGTATGCGTCGAGGAACTCGCGGAGATCGACGCGGCTCACACGCCCTCGGCGAGGCCGAGCAGAGCGCGCGTCTCCGCGAGGATCTCCTCCGGCGAGAACGGCTTGACCATGAAGCGCGACGCGCCGGCCTCGAGCGAGCTCGCGCGCGCGCCCTCGTCGCCGCGCGTCGTCACCACGATGATCGGGACCGTCTTCAGGTGGTCCTGCCCGCGCACGAACTCGAGCACCTCGATGCCGCCGATGTCGGGCATGTTGAGGTCGAGCACGACGAGATCGAAGCGCTCCATCGAGAGTCGCTCGATCGCTTCGAGACCGCTGCCAGCGTGCGCGAACACGGCACCCGGCAGACCTCGCAGGCACGCGACGACCATGTCGCGCATCACCTTGCTGTCGTCCACCACGAGGATGTTGGCCACGCTGACCTCAGGTCTCGAAGGCTCGCAGCGAGCCGGTCGGGGGAAGGGCGCGATCGTCGAACGCTCCCGCGCGCACGGTCAACGTTCCGGCTGTCCGTCGGGGCGTCGCACGAGCCTGCCGATCACCGAGATCAGCTCGTCGATGTCGAGCGGCTTCGGCACGTGCACCTGGAACCCCGCAGCGAGGGCCTCCCAGCGGTCCTCGTCGCGCGCATGCGCCGTCAGCGCGATCGCCGGCACCCAGCGCGCGCCGAGACGCGCCCGCACCGCGCGCATCAGTCCATAGCCGTCGAGGTTCGGCATCGAGACGTCGGAGACCATCAGATCGGGCACCGACGCATCGAGCGCGGCGAGCGCCGCCGCGGCCGACGTCGCGGTCTGCACCGACGCCCCTGCGCGCTCGAGCGCGACGCGCAGCAGCTCGAGCCCGTCGGGATCGTCGTCGACGACGAGCAAGCGCAGCCCGCGCGCGTCGTGTCGCGCCGTGTGCGCCGGGACATCGATCGCTTCCGGTCGCTCGTGGGTCGTGTGCGCGGGCAGGTGGACCTCGAACGTCGCGCCCTGGCCCGGCCCTCCGCTCGCGGCATGCACGCGGCCGCCGTGGAGCTCGGTGAGCTGCCGCACGATCGCGAGGCCGAGCCCGAGCCCGCCCTGCTCGCGCGTCGTCGTCGAGTCGGCCTGCCGGAAGCGATCGAAGACGTGCGGCACCAACGCCGGCTCGATCCCGATGCCCTCGTCCCGCACCCGCAGGCAGATGTCGTTGCAGTCCTGCGAGAGCGTCACCTCGATGCGGCGACCGGAGGGCGTGAACTTGATCGCGTTCGACACGAGGTTCCACGCGACCTGCTGCACGCGCGCGGCATCGCCCCAGATCGTCATCCCGCGATCGACGCGCTGCTCCAGCGACACGCCCTTCGAGGCCGCGGCGGGGCGCAGGCTCTCGATCGCCTGCTCGACCTCGTCGGCGACGTCGATCGTGGCGCGCTCGAGGCGCAGCTTCCCCGCGATCACGCGCGACAGATCGAGCAGATCCTCGACGATGCGCGCCTGCGCGCGCGCGTTGCGCTCGATCGTGTCGAGCGCGCGCTCCGAGCGCGTCGGATCGAGCGTGCCCGAGCGCAGGAGCCGAGCCCATCCGAGGATCGCGTTGAGCGGCGTGCGCAGCTCGTGCGAGACCATCGCGAGGAAGACGTCCTTCGCGCGGTTCGCGGCCTCCGCCTCGGCGCGCGCCTCTCGCTCGCGCACCAGCAGCGTCGCGATCTCGCGCTCGGCGCGCTCGGCGCGATCACGGAGCTGCTTGGCGCGCACCAGCGTCGCCACGCGCGCCAGGAGCTCGGCCGCGCTCGCTTGCTTGCCGACCCAGTCGTCGGCGCCCGCGGTGAGCGCCTCGAGCATGTCCTGCTCGTCACCCGTCGACGTGAAGACGAGGATCGGCAGGCCGACCGTCGCTTCCTGCGTGCGCAGGAAGCGGCAGACCTCGATGCCCTGCACGCCCGGCATGTGCCAATCGAGCACCAGCAGGTCGGGGAGCTCGCCGGTCGCGGCGCGCTCCAGCACCCCCGCGCCGTCGCTGAAGAGCACGACGTGGTAGGTCGCGGAGAGCGTGCGCCGGACCGCCTCGGCCTCGATGATCACGTCCTCGGCGACCCAGATGATCGGCCGCGCTCGATCGCTCATGCTCACGTGTCCTGCCGTCGTTTCCCTCGACGCGTCGGTGCACAACGAGCAGACGACCGCCGCCTGCCCTGTATCGGCCCGGATTCGAGGACGTCAACGCCGATTCGCACACTCTGTGAGGAGGAGCGAACGGAGGCTTCGCCCCGCGATCCAGGGCTGCTAGCATCGGCGCCTTCCCGGCATGGCCCACCTGGATTTCGAGAAGCCCATCGTCGAGCTCGAGGACCGCATCCGCGAGCTCAAGCTGTACGGCGTGCGCGAGCAGGGGTTCGAGTCGGAGCTCCGCAAGCTCGAGGAGCGCGTCACCACGCTGCAGAAGGAGATCTACGACGAGCTCTCCGTCTGGCAGAAGGTCCAGCTCAGCCGACACCCCGATCGCCCGTATTTCCTCGACTACCTCGAGCGTCTCTTCGACGACGTGGTCGAGCTCCACGGGGATCGCGCGTACTCCGACGACTCCGCGATCGTGTCCGGCTTCGCGCGGCTCGACGGAAAGAGCGTCGCGGTGATCGGCCACCAGAAGGGCCGCACCACCAAGGAGAAGCTGCGCCGCAACTTCGGCATGGCGCACCCCGAGGGCTATCGGAAGGCGATGCGCATCATGGAGATGGCGGATCGCTTCCGCCGTCCGGTGCTGACGTTCATCGACACGCCCGGCGCGTACCCCGGCATCGGCGCCGAGGAGCGAGGCCAGAGCGAGGCGATCGGACAGTCGCTCCTCGTGATGTCGCGCCTGCGCGTGCCGGTGATCGCGACGGTGATCGGCGAGGGCGGCTCGGGCGGTGCGCTCGCGCTCGGCGTCGCGAACCGCGTGCTGATGATGCAGTTCGCGACGTACTCGGTGATCACGCCCGAGGGCTGCGCGTCGATCCTCTGGCGCGACGGAACCCGCGCGCCCGAGGCCGCGGTGCAGCTCAAGCTCCTCGCGGGCAACGCGCGGGAGCTCGGGGTGGTCGACGAGGTCGTCTCCGAGCCGACGGGCGGTGCGCATCGCGATCCCGACGACGCCGCGCGTCGCCTCGGTGCGTCGCTGCGACGTCACCTCGCGGAGCTCGGCGCGATGGATGGCAACGCGCTGGTCGAGCAGCGGTATCGCAAGTTCCGCACGATGGGCGTGATCCACTCCCTCTCGCCGACGGACAGCTGATGCACCCGCAGCACTCGCCGGCGCCGGTCACCCCGGGTCACGCGAATCGCTCGCTGCCGAGCACCCACATCGAGGATCCCTACCGCACGCGCAAGATCGTCGGCGGGATCCTGTGGCTGCTCGGACAGATCGTCGGCTTGGCGTTGCTGGTGCTGCTCTTCGGTCTGCTCCCGCTGCTCACGGCGAACCCGGGACAGGCGTTCTTCGGCATGGCGATCGGTGCGTCGCTCGCGTTCCCCGCGATGTGCGTCTACCTGACGTTCCCGCGCCTGCTCGATCGCTACGACCCCGAGCCGCTCTACGCGCTCGCGCTCTGCCTGCTCTGGGGCGCGTGCGCGGCGTGCGGGTTCTCCGCGCTGATCAACTCGGGCGTCGACGCGGTCGTCGCGTCGATCGCGGGGCCCGAGTGGGGCAACACCGTGGGCGCGGTGGTGTCGGCGCCGCTCGTCGAGGAGTTCTGGAAGGGGATCGCCGTCGTCGGCGTGTTCTACTTCCTGCGCAACGAGTTCGACGGAGTCGTCGACGGGATCATCTACGCGACGTTCACCGCGATCGGCTTCGCTGCGACCGAGAACGTCATCTACTACGCGAACTCGCTCGCCGAGAACCCCGAGGCGCTCGCGTTCACGTTCATCATCCGCGGCGTGATCGCGCCGTGGGGCCACCCGCTCTACACGTCGATGACGGGCATCGGGCTCGGCATCGCGCGCGAGAGCCATCGCACCTGGGTGAAGCTGGTCGCGCCGCTGATGGGCTACGGCGGCGCGGTGTTCCTCCACGCGCTGTGGAACGGCTCGGCGACGCTCGCCGACTTCATGGGCGCGTCGGGCCTCTTCCTGCTGCTGCTCCCGCTCTGGCTCGTCTTCGTCGCGGCGTTCGTGATCATGGTGATGGTCCTCGTCGTGCGCCGAGGTCGGATCATCCGCGAGAACCTGCTCGACGAGGTCGCGCTCGGGCACCTCACGCAGAAGGAGCTCGACCTCGTGTGCTCCGCGTTCGGCGGGCTCGTCGCGTGGTTCCGCAAGGGCGCGAGGGGCACGGAGTTCGTGCGCGCGGTCGCGCGTCTCGGGCTCTCGAAGTGGCACACCGCGCGCGCGATGCGCGGACAGAACCGGACGTTCTCGATGGACTTCATCCTCCCGCTGCGCGCGAAGATCCGCGAGCTGCGCGCGCAGGGAGCCTCGCCCGCCTGACGTGTGGCGAGCGCGCGCGACGATCGTGGCGCGCGCGTGACGCTCGTTCGCGGACGTGGTCCGCGTACGCGCGAAGGAATCCGCGACGGCGCGCGCTTCGCAATCGTGCACCCCAGGGAACCTGGTGATGCACAAGGGTGGGGCGCTGGTCGCGGGAACGCTCTCGTTGCTCGTCGCTGCGTGCGGCGAGGGCGGCGGGAGCACGCCGCGGGTCGATGGCTCGGTGCCGCTCGTCGGCGACGACGCGGCGGTGACGACACCGCCACCTCCGCCTCCACCGCCACCCGGTCCCGTCGACTGTGCGGCCGGTCCGGTCGCGTCGTTCGCGGGCACCGTGCAGGCGCTCGCCGATCGCAGGGCGATTGCGGGCGCGCGGGTCTGCGTGCTCGATCATCCGGAGATCCCGTGCGTGGCCACGAACGCCGAGGGCTTCTACGTGCTCGGGTGCGCGCCGATCGGCGACGCGGCGATCTCGTTCGAGGCGGACGGCTTCGCGAGCGGGGTGTGGCTCTGGCGCGGCGTCGCGGGCGAGCCGACCGACCTCTCGGTGCTGCTCGCGCGTGACAGCGAGAACACCGGGTATCTCGCGCCGACCGGCGTGACGTACCCCGATGGCTCGAGCGCGCTCGTCACGATCGACGCGAACGGTGCGGTGGAGGGGCTGACCGCGCGGCTGCGCAGCGGGAGCGGTCACGGCGCGTTCTACAGCGCAGACGACGGAGGGCGGATCGATCCATCCGCCACGTTTCTCGCGGACGAGAGCGAGCTCGTGTTCTTCGTCGCGCGGCCGTGGGAAGGATGGGGCGAGCTCGAGGTCGAGCTGATCGCGCCCGGGCGCACCTGCGCGCAGACCGATGGCGCGTGGCAGGCGCGCGACGGCGCGCCGAACGCGGTGCGGGTGCCGGTGCGGCCGGATACCGAGACCGTGATCTGGATCACCTGCGAGTGATCACGACGAGCGCGAGCACGCCTGGCGACTCGAGGACCCCATCAACGCGTCGCGCGACGAGCGAGCGCGTCGCGGAGCAACGCGTCGATGTCCGCGATGTGCTCGAACGAGCGCGTCATCATCTCCTCGTGATCCGCGCCCTCGATCGCGACGATGCGGGCGCGCGAGAGCGTCCGCGTGATGCGCCGTGCGTCGTCGATCGGCGCTCGCCGATCCGCGCTCCCCGCGAACACGAGCACCGGCACGTCGCGATCGATCCCACGCGCGCTCGCCTCGGGGCGGATGCGATCGAGCTCGGGCATCACGACGCGCGCACCGAGGAGCAGCGCGCCGTACGCGAGGCCGTCGAGGACCGGCGGCAGATACCGCTCGGTGCGTCGCGCGACCGCATCGCGCAGGTCGGCATAGGGCGCGACCAGCACGAGCCCGTCGACACGCCCCCCGAGCTCGGCCGCCGCGAACACCGATGCCGCGGCGCCGAGCGACGCGCCGAGCAGCACGATCGGCCGTGACGGCGCCTCGCGCTCGAGGTGCTCCACCGCCGCGATCACGTCGCGTCGCGCGCTCCATCCGACGTCGTTGGTCTCGCCTTCCGAGTCACCGTGCGCACGCACGCTGATCGCCAGCACGTCGTGGCCGTGCGACGCGAGGGCCCGCCCTTCCTCGATCATCGCGGAGCGCGCGCTGCCGTTCCCGTGGGTCACGACGATCGCGGCACCGTCGCCGCCCTCGATCTCCCACGCGCCGATCGCGACGCCGTCCGACGCGCGCAGCCGCAGCGTGCGCGCGCCCTCCGGCGTGGGCTCGTCGAACCGAGCGCGCCAGCGATGGGTGAGCGCCGTCGCCGCGCCGATCCCGCTGCCCGCCCAGAGCACCGCGAGCACCGCCAGCGCGGTCGCGCCCCGCACCACGTTCCGTCGCATCGATCGTTCTCTGCGCGGCCCACGCCGCATGTCGAGCGTGGCGCGGCGAATGGTCGCACGCGCGCCGCGACCCGCGCGCCCGCGGTGCTACGCTGCGCCCTCCGATGGCTCGGCTCTCCGCAGGTCTCCACGAGCTCGCTCCCAACGTCTACGCCCACGTCTTCGACGCGAACGCCCCCGGGCCCACCGCGCTCGTGCAGGCGGGCATCCACGGCGACGAGATCGCCGGCGTGCACGCGCTCGAGGAGCTGCTCGAGGACGGGCTCCGCCCCGCGCGAGGCCGCTTGATCGTGGTGCCGGTGATGAACCCCGCCGCGTACCGCGCGCGCGTCCGCGCGTGCCCGCCGCGCGGGGACTGGGCCGGCCTCGATCTCAACCGACAGTTCCCCGGCGACGGTGCCGCGCCCGAGCGCGAGAAGCGCCTCGCGCGCACGTTCATGGATCTCGTGCTCGACGAGCGCCCCGCGATGGTGTGCACGCTCCACGAGAGCCAGAAGCGCTACCACCCCGAGGTGAAGCCCTCGTTCGGCCAGACCCTCGTCTACGGTGTCGATCCGATGCCCGCGACGATCGGTCGCGTCGTCGACCGCCTCAACGCGTCGCGCGCCTCCGACGAGGAGCACTGGGCCCCGCAGCACTACCCGGTCGCGACCTCGTCGACCGAGGTGATCGTCGACGCGATCGGGTGCCTCGGCATCTGCGTCGAGACGTGGATGGGCTTCGATCTCGCGCGTCGCGTCGCGATGCAGCGCGAGGTCGTGCGCCTCCTGCTCGACGACGTCGGCGTCCTCCCCTTCAGCCCCGGAGAGCAGGCATGAGCACGTTCGGCGCGTTCCCTCGTACCCGCCTTCGTCGCAACCGACGCGACGTGTGGAGCCGCCGTCTCGTGCGCGAGTCGCACCTCTCGGCGAGCGATCTGATCTGGCCGGTGTTCGTGCACGAGGCGCCCGAGGCCGAGGCGCCGATCGCGTCGATGCCCGGCGTCTCGCGCCACTCGATCGATCACCTCCTGAGCGTCTCGCGCCGCGCGTACGACGCGGGCGTGCCGGCGATCGCGGTGTTCCCGGTGATCGATCCCGCGAAGAAGACGCTCGACGGTGAAGAGGCGATCAACCCCGAGAACCTCGTGTGCCGCGCGGTGCGCGCCGTGAAGGAAGCGTGCCCCGAGCTCGGCGTGATCTGCGACGTCGCGCTCGATCCCTTCACCACGCACGGCCAGGACGGCCTGGTGCGCGACGGCTACGTCGTGAACGACGAGACCGTCGCGGTGCTCGAGCAGCAGGCGCTGGTGCAGGCCGACGCGGGCTGCGACGTGATCGCGCCCTCGGACATGATGGACGGCCGCATCGGTCGCGTGCGCGACGCGCTCGATCGCGCGGGGCACCAGAAGGTACGCGTGCTCTCGTACGCCGCGAAGTACGCGTCGGCGTTCTACGGCCCGTTCCGCGACGCGGTCGGCAGCAAGGGCAACCTCGGCAAGGGCGACAAGCGCACCTATCAGATGGATCCCGCCAACCTCGACGAAGCGATGCGCGAGGTCGCGCTCGATCTCGAAGAGGGCGCGGACATGTTGATGGTGAAGCCGGGCATGCCGTACCTCGACGTGATCCGCCGCATCAAGGACGAGTTCGGCGCGCCGACGTTCGCGTACCAGGTGAGCGGCGAGTACGCGATGATGCGCGCCGCCGCGCAGAACGGCTGGCTCGACTGGGACCGCGTGATCGTCGAGAGCCTCGTCTCGTTCAAGCGCGCGGGCGCCGACGCGATCCTCACCTACGCCGCGCTCGAGGTCGCCGAGCGGCTCGCGCGTGATCCCTACGAGAGGAGCTGAGCCATGCAGCCCCATCTGCTCGAGATGCTCGCCGATCCCGAGACGCGGAAGCCGCTCTCGCGCGCGAGCGAGGCCGACCTCGCGAAGCTGCGCGGCGCGATCGACGCCGGCCGCGCGCGACGCCGCGACGGCCACGCGATCCCGGCGTTCGAGGGCGCGTTCCTCACGACGGATCGCAAGGTCGCCTACCTCGTCGAGAACGGCGTTCCGAACTTCGTGATCGACGAGCGCGTCGAGCTCGACGCGCCGGTCTGATCACGCATCGCCACGGAAGCGCGCGAGCACGAGATCGAGCAGCGGCTCGATCCCTTCCTCGCGACGCAACGTGACGAGCGGCACGCCCGCGTCCTCGAGGCCCGGCAGCACCGCGCGCCCCCAACCGCTCTCCGAGCCCCACACCACCGGCATCGCGCTCAGCGGCACGCCGCGCAGCATCGCGGTCAGCGCGCGCGGCTCCACCGCGGCGGGCGAGGTCGCGTCGATCAGCACGATGAGCGGCGAGTACGCGAACACCGCCTTGCGGAACGCCGCTTCGTCCACGACCGGCACCGCGTACACCCGGTCTTCGCCGAGGCACGCGGTGAGCCGCTCCGCGAACGCATCGCTCGCACCGAGCACGACGACGGGCACCGGCTTCTGCACCACCGCCATCTGTGCAGTGGCCGTGGGATCGCTCGCGCCTTCCCACGCCTCGTGATCGACCTCGACGTCGACCGCGACGCCGTCGCCCTCGATCGCCCGCTCGAACAGATCGTCGATGATCTGCAGGATCTGCGACGCGTCCTCGGGGCGCACCTTGCGGCGCACCGCCTCCGCGAGGGCCTGCTCCGCGAACGAGCGCGTCTCCTCGAGCGAGCGTGGGGGCTTCCGTCCCGAGATCTCGAGCGCGTCGAAGAGCAGCGCCGTGGCGACCTCCGGTGCGACCACGCCCTCGAGCGCCTCGCGCAGCAGCACCATCTCGGCTCGGGTCGCGCTCATCTCCGCGCGAGTATGACACCGCTCTGGGCACGCTCGACAAGCCCGACGTGCTCGGGTACGACGCCTCGCAATGAACGGCACGCACGGGATCCGCGCCCTCTCCATCGCTCTCGCGCTCGCTGGTGCGAGCACCGCCGCGCTCGCCGCATGCGATCGCGACGAGCCGCAGTTCCGCCCCAGCGAAGGCGCGGCCGCGCCTGGCGATCCGCACGCCGCGCGCGATCCGCACGCCGCCCGCGATCCGCACGGGCACGACCCGCACGCCGCCGATCCCCACGCCCGCCCCGCGCGTCCCGAGCCCGAGGAGCCCGAGGGCCTGCCCGCGCCCGCCGACGTCGCCGCGGCGCCCGCCGACGCCGAGCGCACCGCATCGGGCCTCGCGTCGAAGGTGATCCAGCGCGGCACCGGCACCGATCATCCCGGCCCGCGCGATCGCGTCACCGTGCACTACACCGGCTGGACCACCGACGGCCGCATGTTCGACAGCTCGGTCACCCGCGGCGAGCCTGCGACGTTCCCGCTCGATCGCGTCATCCCCGGCTGGACCGAGGGCGTGCAGCTGATGGTGCAGGGCGAGAAGCGTCGCTTCTGGATCCCCGCGAACCTCGCGTACGAAGGGCGCCCCGGCCCGCAGGGCACGCTCGTGTTCGACGTCGAGCTGCTCTCGCTCGAGCACGCGCCCGAGCCCCCCGCGGTGCCCGAGGACGTCGCCGAAGCGCCGCGCACCGCGCAGCGCACCGCATCGGGCCTCGCGTCGCGCGTGCTGCGTCCCGGCACCGGCACGCGTCATCCCAGCGAGACGAGCCGCGTCGAGGTGCACTACAGCGGCTGGACCACCGACGGTCAGATGTTCGACAGCTCGGTCACCCGCGGCCAGCCCGCGCAGTTCCCGCTGAACCGCGTGATCCCGGGCTGGACCGAGGGCGTGCAGCTGATGGTCGAGGGCGAGAAGCGCCGCTTCTGGATCCCCGCGAGCCTCGCGTACGAAGGGCGCCCCGGCCCCCAGGGCACGCTGGTGTTCGACGTCGAGCTCCTGCGCATCCTCGACTGAGCTTCCGCCGACGCATCACGAACGAGCCGAGCCCGCGGTCCTCCGCGGCTCGGCTTTCGTGTTTCTGGTGTCTGCGCCGATTGGCACCCTGACTGGCACGCATCCGTGTGTGCCAGTGCGCCAATTGGGCACGATCGGTGTGAAGCATACGCACGCAGCGAGAACGCCAGTCCACGCCGGGATGGTCGTGCGTGCACGCAATTCGCCGAAACCCCTCTCGTTCCCGACGCGTGACCTGCGGAATCGGATGTGCTAGTCGGGTCGCCGGTTTGCTGCCCATTGGGGTAGGGTGCGGGCCGAAGACGCGCGCGAGTGCGCGCCACCGGAGGGGGAGCTGCTCGTCGTGAACGTCATCGCCACCACGCTCACCACGCTGCCCTTCGCGCAGTTCAAGCGCTCCCCGAACTTCTACTTCGTCTACGACGCCGTCTACCTCGTGTGCGCGCTCGCCTTCGTCGCGACGCTGCACGCCAGCGGCTGGCGCTCGCCGGTGCAGGACTTCGCGTGGTGGCTCCCGCTGATGCTCCCGGTCGCGACCTACGTCGTGATCATGGCGCACGTGTTCATCCACAACGCGTCGCACGGGAACTTCCCGAAGTCGATCAACCGCATCGTCGGCGAGATCTGCGGCGTGATCGTGCTGACGAAGTTCGCGTCGTGGGAGATCGTCCACCGCCGGCACCACCGCTACTCCGACGACCCCGAGCGTGATCCGCATCCCGCCGAGCGCCACTACTGGCGCTACGCGTGGAACACGCTCATCAACGTCGAGAAGCAGCTCCAGCAGCAGTACTTCGATCTCTACGGCGAGACCCCGGAGACCCGCCGCCACGAGAAGATCCGCTCGGCGCTCTCGTTCGTCAGCGGCGTCGCGCTGCTCTTCGGCTGGCTCACGCTGCTCGGCGCGCCGATGTTCTTCGTGCTGTACCTGCCCGCGTTCTTCCTCGCGGCGCTCTTCGTGATCTTCTTCAACTGGGCCGGGCACAACGCGCACAAGGCGGACGGCCCGATCGAGCCCGCGAACCTCGATCACGGGATCTTCTGGATCCTCAATCGAATGTTCTTCGGCATCTTCTATCACGGCAATCACCACAAGATGGCGATGCTGTTCAACCCGATGCGCATGCCCGTCCGCGAGCGCAGCGAGCCCACCGCGCAGGGCGAGCGCGACGAGGCGGAAGCCGCCTGAGGCGCACGGGGAGCGAGCGATGTCGGCGCGCCGTTCGGAAGAGACCTGGCTCCTGCACCATCGCGCGGATCGACGGCAGATCGGGATCGTCGTCGTCTACTGGGCGCTGCTCTTCTCGATGTGGCTCGTGCCCGCGTGCCGCAACCTCGTGTTCCTCGCGCTCGCTTGCTACTTCTCGTTCCTCAACGCGGTGGTGATCCACAACCACCTGCACAAGGGCATCTTCAAGTCGAAGGCGCTCAACCGCGCGTTCCGCTGCGTGCTGAGCTTCGGCAGCCTGTACCCGGCGAGCGCGAACATCGCGTCGCACAACCTCGTCCACCATCACTTCGACGACGACGGACAGCCGGACTGGGCCGATCCCTACGAGTACTACCAGCGCACCGCGCGCTTCTCGTGGCCGCTGCTGAACCTGATCCACTTCCCGAACGTCGTCGGGCCCAACACGTTCAACGGCGTCTCGCGCTGGGCCACGACCACGCGCCAGAAGGACTTCCGCCGTCAGTACCTGATCGAGCAGGTGTTCGCGTTCGGGCTCACCGGCGTGCTCTTCGCGCTCGACTTCTGGACGACGCTGTTCTTCATCCTGATCCCGCAGCTCTGGGGCGCGCGCGGGATCCTGCGCATCAACCTGATCCAGCACGACGGCTGCGACACGAAGAGCGAGTGGAACCACTCGCGCAACTTCGTCGGTCGCTTCTTCAACTGGATCATGTGCAACAACGGCTACCACACGATCCATCACAACCGCGCGGGGCTGCACTGGTCGGTGCTGCACGAGGTGCATCGCAAGGAGTGCGCGGGACGTGTGGATCCCGCGCTCGACGAGCCGAGCATGACTTGGTACCTCGTGCGCGCGTTCGTGCTCGGCATCCCGCGCTCGATCGATCGCGACGCCGCGAAGGAGCGCGAGGCGGAGATCGCGTCGGTGCTCGCGCCGCGCGCGGAGCGTCTCGCCGAGGCCGAGGCCGCGAGCCTCGCGGAGTGATCGCGTGAGCCCGCTCGACGCAGTGCCCTACGAGTGGCTCGGCGTGCTCGCGCTCGGGATCCTCTGGGTCAACACGTTGCTGATCGCCGCCGCGGCGTGGCAGCAGCGGAGCGCGCTCGGGGCGCTGCGCGCGACGATGATCGCGGGGCGTCGTGACGGGACGCTGGCGAGCGGCGTGGTCGCGGAAGGTCGTGGCCCCGACGGCGCGATCGCGGTGCGTCACGTCGAGCAGATGGGGCGCGCGCTCACGATCTCGGGGCCCGATCGGATCCTCTTCACCGAGCGCGGTGTCGACGAGGAGATCTTCGGCGGGGTGGTGCGCACCGACGCGGGCGAGATGCTCGACGTGGCGCCGGCGCGCGGCGAGTCGGTCGAGATCTGGCTGCGCGCCGATGCGCCCGCGGCGCGCAACGAGAGCGACTTCGAGCGCGCGTGGTCCTGCGCGTCGACGAACAAGGGCTGTGTGTCGACGCTCGAGCAGCGCGTCGAGCACGGCGCGCGCGTCTGGGTGCATCGCGGTGCGGACGGTGTGATGCGGCTCGCGACGCTCGATCCGGTCGCGGAGTGCACCCGCAAGCGGGCGCTGCTCGCGGGCTTCGCGGTGCTCACCGTGCTCTCGTGCGCCGTGGTGAGCCTGATCGCGTGTTGGCCGCCGGTGCTCGGCACGATCAGCACCCTCGGCGGCGTGCTCGGAGTCGCGTATTTCCTCGCGATCCAGCCGATCGGCACCGCGGTGCGCGACGCGGCGCGCATCCCGCCGGAGCGCCTCGTGACCGGCGTCTGGCAGCGCCCGGTCTGAGCCGCGATCCGCTTTTCTTGATCCGCGTCGCCGCGGCTTTCTACGATCGCGCCGATGCGCCATCGCCGTCTGCTCGCCGTCGCCGCGCTCCTCGTGGGGTGCGGAGGCGCGCCTGCCGCTGCATCGTCGTCGACGACGGCGGTCGCGCGCGCGGACGAGGAGCGCATCCGTGCGCTCGAGGCGGATCTCGCGTCGCAGCGCGCCGAGGTCCGCGTGCTGCGCACCGAGCTCGAGGCCACGCGCACGATCCCGCGCGACACGGTGACGATCGGAGGCGACCGCACGCGCCTCGACACCGCGGCGATCTCTCCCGAGATCCACGTCGAGATCGAGCCCGGCGAAGACGGCGAGCGTGCGCCGGAGAGCGCGCCGATCGCCGGTGGGTCGCGCCCGGTGCTGCGTCTCTACGGTCCTCCGCGCGCCGCGATCCCCGGGCCCGCCGCGCCGCCGATCGTGCCGGCTCCGCCCGAGGTCGCCGCGCTCGGGCGCCTTCCGGTGATGACCACGCCCGAGGTGCCCGCGATCCCCGATCAGCCGGTGATCGTCGCGCCGCGCGTCGACCCACAGCCGCGCGAGGACGATCCGATCGTGCGCGCGTATCGGGCCGCGCTCGCGCTCGTCGAGGCGCGCCGCTGGGACGATGCGCTCGCGAGCCTGCGCGCGTTCGCCGACGCGCATCCCTCGCATCCCTACGCGGACAACGCGCTCTTCTGGCAAGGCGAGATCGCGTTCGCGCGCCGCGAGTACCGCCGCGCGATCGAGCTCTGGAGCGCGCTCCTCGTGCGCTACCCCGACGGCAACAAGGTGCCCGACGCGCTGCTGCGCATCGGCGTCTCCTACGAGCGCCTCGGTGATCTCGAGCGTGCGCGCGAGCACTTCCGCCGCGTGCGCGAGCAATACCCCGACAGTGTCGCGGCGCGCTTGGCGTCGCGGGAGGAAACGTGATCATGCGCCGCAGGATCGAGCGCGTTCTGCTGCTCGGCGCGCTCTCCGGCGCGACGTTCGTCGCCTCGCCCGAGCGCGTCCGCGCGCAGGACGACGACTACTGGGTCGACGTCGGCGACGACTCGAGCTCGTCGCGCGCGCCGAGCCGCGGCGGTCCGAGCTCGCTCGACGAGGCGACGCGCAGCGGCCAGGGCATGCGGCTCGGGCAGATCGCCCCGCGCGAGATCCCGCCGAGCTACGCGGTCCGTCGCGGCGACACGCTCTGGGACATCACCGGGCACTTCTACGGCAACCCGTACGAGTGGCCGCGCGTGTGGTCGTACAACCCGGAGATCACGAACCCGCATTGGATCTATCCCGATCAGTCGGTGCGCCTGCTCCCCGAGGGCACGCCCACGACGATCGCGGCGCCGACGCGCGGCTCGCGCGTGGTGGTGCGGCGAGGCGTCGAGACGGGCACCGTGTTCCTGCGCGAGCAGGGCTGGCTCGACGAGGACGCGCTCGAGACCGCGGGCGAGATCGTCGGATCGCCCGACGATCACATGATGCTCTCGCCGTTCGATCAGGCGTACGTGCGCTTCGATCGACTGCCCGAGGGGCAGACCGCGCCGCAGGGCGAGTACACGATCTTCCGCGCGATCGAGGCGGGACAGCGCACGCCCGGCGAAGAGGGCACGCTGGTGCGCATCCTCGGCGCGGTCCGCATCGACTCGTGGGATCCCGATCGACGCACCGCGCGCGCGACGATCATCGAAGCGCTCGATCCGATCGAGCGCGGCTACCAGGTCGCTGCGCTCCCGCGTCGCTTCGAGGTCGTGCCGCCCGCGCGATCGGAGATCGATCTCGACACCGAGATCGTCGCAGCGCTCAACCCGACCGAGCTGGTCGGCGATCAGCAGATCGTGTTCGTGCCGGTCGGCGAAGAAGCGGGCGTGCGCATCGGGCATCGCTTCTTCCTCGTGCGTGCGGGCGATCAGTGGCGCGAGGAGCTCGCCGAGGCGCAGCGCCAGGCCGCCACGGTGGATCCGCCGTCGGAGCCCGAGGAGTACCCCGACGAGGTGATCGCCGAGGCGCGCGTCGTCTCGCTGCGCCCGCACAGCGCGGGGCTCCTCGTCACGCGCGCGACGGTGCCGATCGCGATCGGCGATCGCGCGCAGCTCCGTCGCGGATACTGAGCTTCAATCGCGCGCGCACGGTGGCGTGCACGCGCGTGCTCCGGTCCATGCTCGACTGCGCTTGCGCACGCTCGTTGGCACCCGCGTGCGAGCACGCGCGTCCGTTGAAACTCGTGCCTCATCCGTGGGAGGCTGTCGCGGATGCGCGACGAGAACGGCCGAAGGCGCCCTCTCGCGACCCCGTCCGAAGAGATCGCGGGTCTGCGGGAGGCGCTCGCCGTGGAGCACGCGCGCCTGCGAGCGTTCCAGGACATCGGCGCTGCTGCGGGCGCGATGTTGAGCCTCGACGAGATCCTCGAGCTCGTCGTCGATCGCATGACCCAGGTGCTCGAGGCCGATCGCTCGACGATCTACCTGCTCGAGGACGACGGACAGCAGCTCGTCTCGCGCGTCGCGCAGAGCTTCGGCGGGAGCGGGCCGCGTGATCCGCTCGCGAGCGACGATCGACACGAGATCCGGCTCGCGGTGGGCGAGGGCATCGCGGGCTGGGTCGCGCGCAGCGGCCATCCGCTGAACATCGCGGACGCGTACTCGGACAAGCGCTTCGATCCGACGTGGGATCGCATCACCGGCTACCGCACGCGCAACGTGCTCTGCGTGCCGATGAAGAACCGGCTCGGGCGTCCGCTCGGCGTCGTGCAGGTGCTGAACAAGCGCTACGGCGCGTTCGACGGCGACGACGAGGCGATGGCGAGCGCGCTCGCCGCGCAGGCCGCGGTCACGATCGAGAACAACAAGTTCTTCGTCTCGACGATCCAGAAGAACATGGAGCTGCTCGAGACGAAGCAGCAGCTCGAGCGAAAGGTCCGCGAGCTCGAGGCGCTGATGGAGATCTCGATGGCGTCCGCCGGTGCGACGCGCCTCGACGATCTCCTGCGCACCGTGCTCGAGCGCGCGGTGCGCGCGGTCGACGCCGAGGCGGGCTCGGTCCTGATCGCGAACGAGACGAGCGGCGATCTCGAGTTCCGCTGCGCGGTGGGCGGCGCGCCCGACAAGGTCACGCGCATGCGCATCCCGCGCGGCACCGGCATCTGCGGCTGGGTCGTCGAGCACAAGCAGCCGCGCGTGGTGAACGACGTCGATCGTCACTCGTCGCCCGACGGAGTGCGGCACTACCGCGACGTGTCGGATCGCGTCGGCTACCACCCGCGCTCGGTGCTCGCGGTGCCGCTCGTCTGGGAGGACGGCGAGGGCGCGCTCGAGCTGCTCAACAAGAACGCGGGGCGCGACTCGTTCACCGAGGACGACGTGCGCCTCGCCACGGTCATCGCGAGCCACGTCTCGACCGCGATCCAGCTCGCGAACGCGCGCGAGCGTCGCGACAAGCAGGAGCGCCTGTCGACGATCGGCCAGCTGCTCTCGGGCGTGCTGCACGACCTCAAGGCGCCGCTCACGGTGATCGCGGGGTACGTGCGCGAGCTGGTCGCCGAGGACGATCGCGCGATGCGCGAGCGCTTCGCGCAGTCGGTGCTCAAGCAGATCGAGCTGATGAACGCGATGACGCGCGAGACGCTCGCGTTCGCGCGCGGCGATCGCTCGCTCTGGGTGCGGAAGGTCTACCTCAAGAGCTTCTTCGAGGAGCTGCGCGATCAGGTCGCGCGCGAGCTCGAGGGGCGCGGCATCCGCATCGAGCTCGAGCTGCTCGATCGCGGCGTCGCGAGGTTCGACCAGCACAAGATCCAGCGCGCGGTGCACAACCTCGCGCGCAACGCCGCGGAGGCGATCGGCGCGCCCAACGCGCGGCGACGCGGCGGGACGTTCACGATCCGCGTCGAGCGTCGGACCGAGGACGACGCGCTGCTGATCTCCTGCCGCGACGACGGCCCGGGCATTCCCGAAGAGATCCGCGAGCGCTTGTTCGAGAGCTTCACGACGCACGGCAAGGAAGGCGGCACCGGCCTCGGCCTCGCGATCGTGCGCAAGGTGGTCGACGACCACGGCGGCACGATCGAGGTCGAGAGCGAGCCCGGCCGCACCGTGTTCCGCATGACGCTCCCCCAGCACGAAGACGCCGCCCGCGAAGACGCTGCTGCTTGACCGGGTCGGGGTCGGGGTCCGGGTCGCTTTCGGGACCCGGACCCGGTCGGGGCCGGAGTCGAGCTCGGTGACCGCATGGCTGCGGGGGACGACCGCTCCGCCGCACGCGAGCGCTGCGCAAATCGATCCGCCGTCCGGCCGACATCCTCCCGCCCGGCCTCTCCGCTTCGCGGAGCGTCCGCGCGAGACGATGCGGCACCGATTCACTCCGCCCCGATCGGCTCCAGTCGCGCGGCATCGCCGCGCGCTGCTACCCGCGAGCGTCCGAGCCGCGCGAACAGCGCGGATCGGTCGCGAGCCTCCTCAGCCTCACCCAGCAAGGCGGCAGAACCGCGGTACCGGGCGCGTGGTGGTGGGTCCGACGCGCTCGTGCGACGGGGGCTCGCAGAGGCCGACCACAGCGTGATCGCAGCATCGCGGCGAGCGGCGCGAAGCGCGCGCCGCGATGCGACCACCGCTCCCCGACGCTCGCGCCCTTCCGTGCAGCAGCCCGCGAGCACCCGCGCGGCGGACCCACCACCACGCGCCTCTCGCCGAAGCCTCCTCAGTCACTCGTTGGTCAAGACGCCGCGCACCCCAGCCATCACGTGGCGGAACGCGTCCTTGACGTCTTCACCGCCGTCGATGCGCTCTCGGATCCGCTGCGCGAGCAGCACGTGCGTGAGCTTCTCGCCGTGATCGTCGCCCTCGACGCGGAACGGTGGATCCAGCTCCTCCGCGAGCGCCTCCGCCGCGTGCCCGAGGTCCACGATCGTGTGCTCGACCGCGAGCCTGCGCGCCTCCGCGGGCTTCATTCGACGCCGCCGCCCTCGGGGCCCTTGCCGAAGTGCTGCTCGAGGCGCTCGCGGAAGCCCGCTTCCTTCGCGGTCGTGAAGCCGTCGACCAGCTTCCCGTTCTTGTAGAGCCCGAAGAACGGAAGCCCGGGGATCTCGACCGTCTTGCGCGACTCCGGCGCTCGCTCGCCATCGCACACGAAGAACTTCACGTGCGGGTACTCGTCGCTCAGCCGCGCGAACTTCGGCTTGAACAACATACAGGGCCCACACCAGCCCGCGTAGAAGTCCACCACCGCCATGTCGGCGTCCGCCAGCATCTGCGCGAACGTCGTGTCGTCCAGGTCTTCGACCGCCATGGCCACGTTCCTGCACCCAGTGCGCAGCCACGTCAACGAGCGCACATCACGCGTGGTGATTCGCCACGTGGCGGCGGAGCACTCTCTGCTCCCCGGAACATCGTGTGAGCCGTTCTCTCGACGTCGCGGTACGAACGATGACGAAACCCGGCCCGGAGAGCCGCTACCATGCCGCCGTGCCCGACGACGTACGTCAGCGCGCCCAGACTCGGACCCAGTCCGGCTCCGGGCCGTCGGACGCGGCCCTCGTGGTCGCGGCGCGCGCTGGAGAAGCGTGGGCCCAGGAGGCCCTCTACCGGCGGTACGCGCGCATGGTGAACGGCCTCGCGTGGCGACTGATGCCGGGCGATCCCGACGTCGAGGATCTCGTCCAGGACGTCTTCATCCAGGCGCTCGACGCGCTCGATCGACTGACCGAGCCCGCCGCGTTCGGGAGCTGGATCGGATCGATCACGATCCGCACGGCGCACAAGCGGCTGCGCCGCAAGCGACTGAAGCTGCGCCTCGGCCTCGTGCGCCGCGAGCCGGTGGATGTCGACGCGGTGATCTCGTCGTCGGCGCCGCCCGACGTGCAGTCGGAGCTGCGCGCCATGTATCGATTGCTCGACGAGCTGCCGACCGAGTCGCGCATCGCGCTGGTGCTGCGTCGGGTCGAGGGGCTGCAGCTCGCGGAGATCGCGGAGCAGATGGGGCTCTCGTTGGCGACGGTGAAGCGGCGGCTGGACGCTGCGGAGACGAAGCTGAGCGAGCGACTCGCAGTGGGAGGGGAGCGATGAGCGCGCCGGAGCCGTTACCGCCGCCGAGATCGCTGGCGAAGTGGGTCGAGCCACCGCTCGACGACGTGAAGCTCGAGAAGCAGTGGTCCACCATCCGCGAGCGACGCGGGCATCGCCGCGGGAGCCTCTGGGGGTGGTGGATCGGGGGCACGTCGGTCATCGCGATCGCCGCGGCGATCGCGGTGTTCGTGATGTCTCGCGAGGCTCCGATCGGTCCGGGCACGACGGTCGCGGGCGCGACCGTGTCGTCGACCCCAGGCGCCGTGATCGAGAGCGGACCAGCGCCGATCGACGTGCGGCTCGCCGATGGATCGGAGATCGCGCTCGATCCCTCGACGCGGCTCGAGGCGACCGAAGCAGAGGGGCGCGACGTGCGCTTCGCGCTGCGCCACGGCCGCGCGACGTTCGAGGTCGCGCGCGACGAAGGACGTCGCTTCGTGGTCGCGGCGGGCGAGGTCGAGGTCGTCGTCGTGGGCACGCGCTTCTCGGTGGCGAGCGAGGCGTCTCGCGTGGCGGTCCACGTCACGCGCGGTCGCGTCGACGTCCACACCGGACGCGCGGTGCACCAGCTCGCAGCGGGCGAGACGTGGTCGGGCGACGCGGTGGCGCGCGACGAGGACGTCGCGGTGCCGAGCGAGGACGCGATCGAGGAGACGACGGATCGCGAGCGCCCGCGCCGCGAGGGACCGAGCGCGAACGATCTCTTCGAGTCCGCGCGCGAGGCGCGTCGCGAGGGACGCGACGCCGAGGCCGCGGGCGCGTACGAGCAGCTGCTGCGGCGTCATCCGCGCGACGGGCACGCGGGGCTCGCTGCGTTCGAGCTCGCGCGCATCCGCATGGACTCGCTGGGCGACGAGCGAGGCGCGATCGAGCCGCTCGAGCGCGCGATCTCCGCGGGCGTGTTCCGCGAGGACGCGATGGCGAGACTGGTCCGTGCGTACGACGAGACGGGTCAGGACGCGCGGTGTCGCACGGCGCGCGAGCGCTACGTGCGCGCCTATCCCGAGGGCGTGCACCGCGCGCAGGTCGAGGGTCGCTGCGCCGAGTAACGTGCGGCGCGCGGCGACGATCTGGGCCACGGCGCTGGCGATCGAGCTGATCGCCGGCGCCGTCGCGTTCGCGCAGGAGGAGATTCGCGAGCCCGCGCCGCGCGTCGAGCTCGGGCTCGAGGGCGAGTGGCCCGACGCGCTGCGGCTCGCGGTGCGCGCCGATCTCGACGCGGCGCTGCGCGCGCAGGGGCTCGAGCTGGTGCACGCCGAGGACGGAGCCGAGCGCGTGGTCGCGACGGTGCGCGTGACCGCGCCGAGCGAGAGCGCGCCTGCGTGTCTGGTGCGCATCGACGACGTGATCACCGGCAAGCACGTGGAGCGCGCGGTCGATCTCACGCGCGTGCCGAGCGACGGATGGAGCGTCGCGATCGCGGCGGGCGCCGACGAGCTCCTGCGCGCGAGCTGGGCCGAGCTGGCGATCGCGGACGCGCCGCCGCCCGCGATCGAGCCGCCCCCTGCGGTCGAGGCGTACGTCGAGCAGCGCGTGATCGCGCCGATCGTCGACGAGCGCCTCGCGGCCGCGCTCTCTCCGCCGCTGCCGCGCCCCGCGCTCTCGCTCGGCGCGCGCGGCGCGGTCGAGGGATACCTCGGCGGGCTCACGCTCTTCGGCGGCGATCTGACGGTGCGGCTCTATCTCGCGGAGCGCGTGGGGCTCGAGCTCGGTCTCGGTGCGCGGGTCGGGCTCGACGAGGAGAGCGCGCGCGGCGTCGTGCGCAGCTGGATGCTCGGCGGTGAGCTCGGTCCGGTGTTCTTGCTGGTGTCGGCGCCGAGCCCGGTGCGGCTCGAGGCGTTCGTCGTCGCGCGCGCCGGATGGCTGAGCTTCGAGGCCGATGCGAACGGTGGATCGATCGCGCAGGACGCGGCCGGTGCGGTGGTGATGGCGCGCGCCGGCCTGCGCGCTGCGCTCGCCATCGATCGCAGCGAGCTCGGCGTCGCGCTCGGGCTCGGGGTGCCGATCCTCGGGCGCGAGGCGATCGACGATCGCGGCGTGGTCGTCGGGCTCACCGGGCTCGAGATCCACGCCGCGCTGAGCTTCGCCGTGGAGGTGCTGCCGTGAGGTGGTGCGCGCTCGCGCTGCTGATGCTCGCAGGATGCGTCGAGTCCGCGCGGGTGCTGGGGCCCGACGACGCCGGCACCACGCCGCCGGAGATCGACGCGCAGGTGCCGCGCGAGGATGGCCGCATGCCGATGCCCGGCGTGAGCGACGTGTCGGCAGGCGGCGCGCACTCGTGCGCGATCGTCGGTGGATCGCTGTGGTGCTGGGGCGACGGCACCGAGGGCGCGCTCGGCACCGGACCGAGCGGCGATCGCCTCGTTCCTGCGCGGGTCGGAGCGGCGAGCGACTGGCGCGCCATCGAGGCCGGGCAGGGCATGACCTGCGGGATGCGCGAGAGCTCGGTGTGGTGCTGGGGGACGAACGAGCTCGGTCAGCTCGGGCTCGGCGATCGCGAGCCGCGTCGCTCGCCCGCCGAGGTGCCGCTCCCCGGTGCGCCGCTCGTGGTGCGCGCGTCGCGCGAGTTCGTCTGCGCGATCATCGAGGGCGGCGAGCTCTTGTGCTGGGGCGCGAACGTCGAGGGCCAGCTCGCGCGCGCCGATGGCTATCCCGGTCCCGACGGGCTCACGCCCCAGCGCGTCGCGTCGGAGCTGCGCTTCCGCGACGTGTGCACCGGGCAGGGCCACGGGTGCGCGATCGCGACCGACGGATCGTTGTGGTGCTGGGGCCGCAACACCGAGAGCCAGCTCGGGCTCGGCACGGGGGTGCCGCTGCAGCTGCGCGAGCCCACGCGCGTCGGCACCGAGGTCGACTGGGCCGAGCTCGCGTGCGGCATGAGCCACACCTGCGCGATCGAACGAGACGGCACGCTCTGGTGCTGGGGCGCCGACTTCGCGGGACAGATCGGGATCACGCGAGGCTCGCAATTCGACGTGCCCACGCGCATCGACGCGGGGTGGAGCGAGATCGCGACCTACGTGTTCCACACCTGCGGTGTGAAGGACGACGGGTCGCTGTGGTGCTGGGGTCGCAACGCCGAGGGCCAGCTCGGCGTCGGCGACATCGACGATCGCAATCGACCGACGCGGGTCGACGATCGCACCGACTGGGCGCGCGTCTCGGTCGGCTGGTTCCACACCTGCGCACAGCGCACCGATGGGAGCGTGTGGTGCACCGGCGAGAACGGCGACGGACGGCTCGGTGTCGGCGATCCCGAGCGCCGCAACGTCTTCACCGAGGTGCAGGGCATCGGCGTGGAGTGAGTCCCTACCGGAGTGCTCGTCCCGCCGGTCCCGGACGGGAGCGCGCGGAGCGCGCGGACGGTAGGGACCGGCGGGCGAGCCGATTTTCGACGGGCTATGAGGGCGCGCTCTTGAGCGCGCGATCGCGGCTCGATACGGTCGCCGCGTGCCGGACGTCATCAACCCCGCATCGCTCGCGCCGCCGCGCGGGTACTCCAACGGCCTGCTCTTCCCCGCGAACGGCCGCGTGCTCTTCGTCGCCGGACAGATCGGCTGGGATCGCGAAGGCCACTTCCCGAGCGACGAGCTCGCGGCGCAGTTCGATCTCGCGCTCGCGAACGTGCTCGACGTGGTGCGCGAGGCCGGCGGCGCGCCCGAGCACGTCGGGCGACTCACGATCTACGTGACCGACAAGCACGAGTACATCGCAGCGGCGAAGACCATCGGCGCGTCGTACCGTGCGCGCATGGGCAAGCACTATCCTGCGATGGCGCTCGTGCAGGTCGCTGCGCTCCTCGAGGATCGCGCGAAGGTCGAGATCGAAGCGACGGCGGTGATCCCGTGACGATCGATCAGCTGAAGCAGGAAGGCTTCCGACTCGCGCTCGAGGACGGAGTGCTCACCGTCACCCTCGATCGCCCGGATCGCATCAACGCGCTCACCTTCGCGAGCTACGCCGCGCTGCGCGATGCGTTCCGCGCGTTCTCGGAGATGCGCGAGGTGCGCGCGATCCTCCTGCACGGCCAAGGGCCGCGCGGCTTCTGCTCGGGCGGCGACGTGCGCGACATCATCGGCGAGCTCTTCTCGCGCGACATGCGCGGGCTGCTCGAGTTCACGCGCATGACCGGCGCGCTCGTCGCCGCGATCCACCAGTGCCGCGCCCCGGTGATCACCGCGCTCCACGGCGTGGTGTGCGGCGCCGGTGCGGTGATCGCGATCGCGTCGGACGTGCGCTACGCCGCGCCCGACGCGCGCATCGCGTTCCTCTTCCCCAAGGTCGGCCTCAGCGGCGCCGACATGGGCGCGTCGTGGCTGCTCCCGCGCATCGTCGGCCACGGGCGCGCGAGCGAGCTCCTCCTCACCGGCGAGTTCGTCGACGCGGAGCGCGCCGAGCGCATCGGCTTGTTCAATCGCGTCAGCACCGACGTGCTCGCCGACGCGAAGAAGCTCGCGCGCACCATCGCCGACGGGCCCGCGTTCGCGCACGCGATGACCAAGAAGATGCTCGACTACGAGGCCCACGTGGACTTCGCGACGGGCATCGAGGCCGAGGCGCAGGCTCAGGCGATCTGCATGCAGCACCCGGACTTCCGCGAGGCCTACGACGCGTGGGTCGAGAAGCGCGCGCCTCGGTTCGAAAGGTGAACGAACATGGTCCGCGTCCCGATCTGCAGTGACGAGGTCCTCGAGCGCGCGTTCGTCGACGCCGACGTGATCGCGCAGGCGTGGTCGAGCGCGGGCTCGCTGGTCGACGACGCGGTCGCGACCGAGCTCCGCGCGAAGGATGCGAGCGCCGCGCTGGTCGCGGTCGTGCGGCTGCTCGGCGCGCGAGGCCTGCTCGGGCTCACCGTGCCCGCCGAATTCGGCGGCACCTACGAGCGGGTGCGCTCCGACGCGCTCTGCCTCGCGCGCGAGCGCCTCGGTCACGCCTCGCCGCTGGTCGAGCTCGCGTTCGCGATGCAGGGCCTCGGCGGCTACCCGATCGTCGCGCGGGGCTCGGACGCGCTGCGTGGCGCGTGGCTCCCCAAGGTCGCCGCCGGCGAGGCGATCGCGGCGTTCGCGCTCACCGAAGAAGACGCGGGCTCGGACCTCGGCGGCATCACCACCACCGCGCGCCTCGACGGCGACGCGTACGTGCTCGAGGGCACGAAGGTCTTCATCTCCAACGCGGGGATCGCCGACTTCTACACGCTCTTCGCGGCCACCGCGCCGCCTGGCGCCAAGCGTCGCCTCAGCGCGTTCGTCGTCCCCGCCGCGACCCCGGGCGTGCAGACGCGACCGATGCACGTCCTCGGCGGTCACCCGATCGGTGCGCTCGAGCTGCGCGGGGTGCGCATCCCGATCGCCAACCGCATCGGCGAAGAAGGCGACGGCCTCGCGGTCGCGCTCGAGACGCTCCACAAGTTCCGCCCGACCGTCGCGGCCGCGGCGCTCGGCTTCGCGCAGCGCGCGCTCGACGAGACCGTCGCGCACGTGAAGGCGCGCAGGCAGTTCGGCGCACCGCTCGCGGACCTGCAGGCGGTGCAGCTCCAGATCGCCGACATGGCGTGCGACCTCGAGCCCGCGCGCCTGCTCGTCTATCGCGCCGCGGCTCAGGCCGACTTCGCCGCGCAGCTCGAGCCGGGGGACGCGGAGCAGCGCAGCCGCGTCGCGCGCACCGGCAGCATGGCGAAGCTGATCGCGACCGAGGCCGCGTTCCGCGTGATCGATCGCGCGGTGCAGCTCCACGGCGGGCGCGGCGTGCTGCACGGATCGATCGTCACGCGGCTCTACGAGGACGTGCGCGCGCTGCGCATCTACGAGGGCGCGTCCGACGTGCAGCGCCTCCTCGTCGCGCGCGAGGTCCTGCGTTGAGCTGGATCCGCGCCGTCCGCGACGCGGGTCCATTGCTCGGCGCGGCCGAGCGCTTCCTCGCGCGCGAGCGCGACGCCGGCGAGCCTCCACTTCCACGCGGCGCCTCTGCGCTCGCGTGGCTCGCGCGTCGCGTCGATCGGTTCGCGGAGCGCGAGGACGCGACGGCGCGCGACGAGAGCGCGTTCGTCGAGGGCGCGGGCGCGCTGCTCGCGCTCGTGCTCCTCGATCACGTGGGGGAGGGCGGTCACGCCTCGCGCGACGGCGCCCATCGCGTGCGCGTCGGTGCGCGTGGCTTCTTCGATCCGTTCGCCGCGATCGAGGCCGCGCTCGACGCGCCCGCCGCGCGCGACGTGCTGATCGCCGAGGTCGCGCGCGCCGAGCGCGAGGCGCGCGGAGAAGACGGAGTCGGCCGCGCTGCGCTGGTGTTCGAGCGCCTGCTCGAGACCAAGCGCCCCGACCTCGCGGTGCGCGATCGGTTCGATCGCCGGCTCTGGCTCGAGGGGGACGTCGAGGTCGATCTCGCGCGCACCATCGACGCGAGCGAAGGGCAGGGACCTGCCGCGGTGGAGCAGGCCGTCGCGAAGCTCGTCTCGATGTTGCCCGGCGGCGAGGGCACGACGGTGGATCGCGACGAGGCCGCGGCGCGCCTTCTTCCTCGCGTCGTCGCGCCGGAGCTCGCGGCAGACGTGAGCGCCGCGCTCTTCTCGCGCGTGCTCCCGAACGACGTGCGCCTCTCGCTGGTGCTCGCGTACGAAGGCCGCTCCCGCTTCGTGCGCGGGCGCGAGCTCGAGGGATGGGGGCTCGGCGAGGACGACGCGATCCGACTCGCCCTCGAGAACCTCGCGGCGCGCTCCGCGAATGCGCGCTTCGCGCGCGTCGAGACCGCCGAGGGCGCGATGGTGATCGCGCGCACCGGCGACGGCCTCGACTCCGCGCGCCTGCTCTTGCCCACGCTGCACGACGTGCTCGCGCCCGAGCTCGGCTCGCCGTTCCTCGCCGCGATCCCCCACCGCGACGCGCTCTACGCCGCGACGCCCAGCGCACGCGCCGCGCTCGCCACGCGCGCGACCGACGACGCCGCACGCGCCCCGCATCGGATCACCAGCGCGCTCTTCCTCGTCACCGCGCAGGGCCTCCGGCACTCACCGTGAATCGCGGGCACAGGTCCCGCGAGAATTCCCACGAGAACACGCGGGCACACGGCATGCTCAGCGCATCGCCCCGTGCGCCACTCGCTGTGCATCGTCGTGCTCGCGCTCGCGTCCGGTTGTCACGCGTCGCACCAGCGGGTCGACGACGCCGGCGCCACGGCCTGTGATCCCACCACGCGCCCGACCTGCGTCACCCGCGCGGCGCCCTGCGATCCGCTCCAGCTCGTCCCTCCGCTCTGCGACGAGCCGACCCTCGCGTGGAGCTGTCCCGAAGGTGCCCGCGAGCACGTCGCGCCGTGGCGCAGCGATCGATGCCTCCCCCTCGAAGGCACCGCGGACATCGTCCACGAGGCGCCGATCGCGGTCCCGCAGGGCGATCGCTGCGCGTGGTGGCTCCCCGCGCTCGAGCACGAAGGCGAGGCGCGCGCCCACCTGCTCGTCGACGTCGCCGACGGGTGCGACGCGCTCGCGCTGCCGGCATCGCTCGAGCCCGCGATCGAGACCCCCGAGGGCGCCGACATCGTCGGCGTGCAGGCCGCGATCGACGGTCCCCGCCTGCTCGTGCGGGGATGGGTGCTCGATCCCGCGGGCGGCTTCGGCGTGACCGCGCTGGGCGTCGGCTTCGCGCGTCGCGAGGGCGCGCGCTTCGTCGTCCCGGCGTGGCTCTTCGATCCCGACACCGAGGACTTCGGCGACGCCGCGATCACCGACGGCGATCACGTCTACGCGTACGGCTGTCCCGGCCCGCCCGAGTGGCTCGAGGAGGACTGCTTCGTCGCGCGCGCCCCGCGCGACGCGATCGACGATCGGACCGCGTGGCGCACCCTCGGCGAGCGTGGCTGGGGCGAGGGCGCAGCGCGCCGCGTGTTCGGCAGCGGCCCCCACCGCGGGCCGGTGGTGCGCGATCCCCGGGGCCGCGGGTTCCTCCACGTCTACGCGATCGGCTTCGGCGATCGCCTCGAGATCCAGCGCGCCGATCACCCCGAGGGCCCGTGGTCCGCGCCGCGCCCGCTGATCGACTGCGAGCTCCCGGAAGGCGACCCCGACGCGTACTGCGCGGGGCCCGGCATCCACGTCGAGCTCTTCGACCCGCTGCGCCCCGACGAGCTCGTCGTGAGCTACTCGATCGGCACCCTGTCCCCCGACGGCCCCGAGCGCCGCGCGCGCGACCCTCGCGGGTACTGGGCGCGCGTGGTCCGAGCGTCGCTGCCCTGACCCGCGACGCGCGGGGAGCGCCGGTCGAGCCTCGGGGAGCGCTCCGCGCACGCGCGGGACGCGGCGCCCGAGCGCCGACCGACGCTCCGGCGACGTCCGGGATGCACCGGTCGAGGCTCGTGTGGCGCACCCCCGATACCCTCGGAGCCCCGGTCAGGGGCCGACCGGCGCGCCTCCGACGTGCGAGGAGCGCCGGACGAGGCTCGTGTGGCGCTCCGCGCACGTCCCGGGAGGCCCGTCCGAGCCTCGACCGGCGCTCCGCGGCGGCGCCGGGCCCGAATCGGCGCGGAATCCGGCTCAGCGCCGCCGCCGGCCGCCGTCGAACAGGCTGGGATCGAGCGGCGCCGCGCCGAAGTCCGACTCGTTCGCGGTCTCCGCGAGCGTGTCGAGCTCCGCGAGGAAGTTCGGCGCGGGCGGCAGCACCGTCTTCGTGGGCTTGGGCGGCTCGGTCGCGAGCTGCAGCCCGACCACCAGCGCGACGTCCTTCGTCGACACCTTCGGATCGAGCCACCGGATCAGCTCGTCGGTCGCGCTCGCGAGCGCCTCGGCGCCCGGCGTCCGCTTCGCGGGATCACGCGCGAGCACCTCGATCACCAGCCGATCCACCTCGCGCGGGATGCGCGGATTGATCGACGAGGGCCGCGGCACCTCGCACGCCGCGACCGCGCGCACCGTCGCGCCGTCGTCGTCGCGCTGGAAGAGCCGGCGCCCGCACAGCATCTCCCACAGCACGATCCCCGCGGCGAACACGTCGATCTGCGGCGTCGTCGGCTGCTGCTGGATGATCTCCGGCGCGAGATAGCCGAGCTTGCCGCCCATCATCCCGCCGCCGAGCTGCGTCTCGTGCACGTTCGCGTCGGCGAGCCCGAAGTCCGCGAGCTTCACCGCGCCGTCCTTGCCGAGCAGCAGGTTGTGCGGCGACACGTCGCGATGGACGATCTGCAGCGGGCGTCCCGTCGCGTCCTGCGCCTCGTGCGCGTACGCGAGCCCGTGCGCGAGCTCGCGCGTGATCCACAGCGCGGTCGCGACCGGCATGCACGCGCCCCGTGCGTGCGCGCGATCGAGCACCGCCTTGAGCGTCGTCCCCTCGACGAGCTCCATCACCATGATCAGCGAGCCCTGCACCTCGCGCGCGTCGTAGACCCGCACGATGTTGCGGTGGCGCAGCTGCATCCCGAGCCGCGCCTCGTCCATGAACATCGAGTGGTAGAGCTCCTGCGACGCGAGCTCGGGCAGCACGCGCTTCAGCGCGACCGGGTACGAGTCGCCGCCCTCGAAGTGCGCGAGCCCCTTCCACACCTCGGCCATGCCGCCCGCCGCGATGCGCTGCGTCGGCACGTAGCGCGTCGGCGCGCGCCGCAGCTTCGTCGAGATGCGCGAGTTGTCGGCGGGCACGCGCCGAGCGTCACCCCGGCACCCTCGCGCGTCAATGCGCCCGGGCTATGCTCCGCGCGCCATGAGCGACCCCGTCTCCGCCGAGCTCTTCCGCCGCGCCCAGGAGCGCTTCCCCGGTGGCGTGAATTCCCCCGTGCGCGCGTTCCGCGCGGTCGGTGGCACGCCCGTCTTCGTCGACCGCGCAGAGGGCGCGTACCTCTGGGGCGCGGACGGCAAGAAGTACGTCGACTACGTCGCGTCGTGGGGCCCGATGATCGTCGGCCACGCGCACCCCGACGTCGTGTCCGCGGTGCAGACGGCGATGACGCGCGGCGCGAGCTACGGCGCGCCCACCGCGCAGGAGACCGACCTCGCGGACCTGGTCGCGAAGATGGTCCCGTCGATCTCGATGATGCGCTTCACGTCGAGCGGCACCGAGGCGGTCATGGGCGCGCTGCGGGTCGCGCGCGGGTTCACGGGGCGCGACCTCGTCGTGAAGTTCGAGGGCTGTTACCACGGCGGCGCCGACTACCTGCTGGTCAAGGCGGGCAGCGGCCTCGCGACGTTCGGCGTGCCCACCAGCGCCGGCGTTCCCGCGTCGATCGCGAGCACGTGCACGGTGCTCCCCTACAACGACGTCGCGGCGCTGAACGAGCTCTTCGCGGCGCGCGGCAGCGAGATCGCGGCGGTCATCCTCGAGCCGGTGGTCGGCAACATGGGGACGGTGCCGCCGGACCGCGCGTTCCTCGACGCGCTCCGCGCGCTGACCACGGAGCACGGCGCGCTGCTGGTGTTCGACGAGGTGATGACCGGCTTCCGCCTCGCGAAGGGCGGCGCCCAGGAGCGCTTCGGCATCACCCCCGACCTCACCACGCTCGGCAAGATCGTCGGCGGCGGCCTGCCGGTCGGCGTCTACGGCGGACGTCGCGAGATCATGGAGAAGGTCTCGCCGATCGGCCCGGTCTACCAGGCGGGCACGCTCAGCGGGAACCCGCTCGCGGTGGCCGCGGGCCTCGCGACGCTGCGCATCCTCGATGGCGACGCGACCTTCTACGATCGCCTCGAGGCCGCGAGCGCCGAGCTCGAATCGATCCTCGTCGACGCGTCGAAGGCCTCGAAGGTCCCGGTCCGCGTCCAGCGCACCGGCTCGATGATCACGCCGTTCTTCTGCGAAGGAGAGGTGCGCTCGTGGGCCGACGCGGCGCGCTGCGACACCGCGGCGTTCGGTCGATGGCACCACGCGATGCTGGACTCGGGCGTCATGTGGCCCCCTGCTCAGTTCGAGGCCGGCTTCGTGAGCATCGCCCACGACCAGGCCACCCTGCAGCACACCGCCGCGGCCGCTCGGGCTGCGTTCGCCGCGGTGTAACCATCGGTTATCGCTGAGCAAAATGGCCAAGCGGGCGCGCGCCTGGCCATCCTTGCACCCCCCAAAACGCCATGCTACATGGCGCGCGCCGTCGGGCCTGAGGGAGTTTGTTGGGACCCGAGCAGCGCAAGCAGCTGAAGACGGCGGGCCGTGTCGGCTCCGTCGGGCTCGAGCTCGTGATCGCCACGATGCTCGGGTACTTCGGAGGCACCTGGCTCGACGGAAAGTTCGGAACCAGCCCCATTCTCACCTACGTCGGATTGGCCCTCGGCATCTTCGCCGGCTTCAAGGGCCTCTACGACCTCGCGAAGAGAACCAACCTCGACGAGCTCTGACGCTCGCATACCCCTGAGCACATCTTGGAACACCGCATCGTCGACACGATCACGCGCTGGGTGGGAGCGAGCACGCTTCCTCTCGTCGTGATCGCGTTCGTGGGCGGCGGCTTCGAGCGTGGCCTCGGCGCCATCGCGGGCGCGTCGCTCGCGGTGCTCAACTGGCTGGTGATCCGCTGGGTCGTGATGGCGATCGTGCGTCGTGGTGAGCGCGGCTTCGGCCTCACCGCGGTGCTCGTCGCGAAGATCGGCTTCGTCCTCGCGGGCGCGGCGATCCTGCTCCGCATCTTCGACGCCACGGGGTTGATCCTCGGCGTCAGTGCGCTCGTCACCGGCTTGTTCGGTGGGGCGCTGCATCTCCACTTCAACGGCTCGCTGAACGCGCAGGACGAAGGCGTCCTCGGCGTCGGCGAGAGGGACTGAGCGAGCGATGCCGCACGGCGAGTCGTGGTTCACGCTGGCGTTCCGAGGGACGACGCTCTGGGACAACGTCGTCAACCTCGTCATGGTCATCAACAACCTGATGACCGGCGAGAGTGACTCGATCCTCGCGAACGAGACCGGTCACGTCGGTCACGTGTTCGGCGCGCTGTTCATCCTCCTCCTCATCGCGGTGATCGCGTTCCTCGCGAGCACGAAGGTGAAGGACACCAAGAGCGCGATCGTCCCCGAGGATCGCCTCACGGTCCGCACGTTCGTCGAGCTCTTCGTGGGCGCGGCCTACTCGATGATGTCGGACATCATGGGGCCGAAGCCGGCGCGCTACTTCCTGCCGCTGATCGGCACCTGCGCGTTCTTCATCCTCTTCTCGAACGTGCTCGGTCTCGTCCCCGGCTTCACGCCGCCGACGGACAACCTGAACACGACGCTCGCGATGGCGCTCGTCATCTTCCTCGCGACGCACGTCTACGGCATCAAGGAGAACGGCTTCAACCACGTGAAGCACCTCTTCGGGCCGATCGTCGCGTGGTACGCGCTGCCGCTGATGCTCCTGATGTTCTGCATCGAGGTCATCAGCCACATCGCGCGCCCCATCTCGCTCTCGATTCGTCTGATGGCGAACATGGTCGCCGACCACCTCGTCGTCGGCGCGTTCCTCACCGTGTTCGCGTTCCTCGTTCCCGTGCCCGTCATGGTGCTCGGAACGCTCGTCTGCATCGTGCAGACGCTGGTGTTCTGCATCCTCTCGACGGTCTACATCGGCCTCGCGATCCAGCACGACGAAGGCCACCACTGAAAGAGCTCGGCCGCTCTCCCGAGCGGCTCGTTCGGAGAGAAGCAAGGCAACCCGTTTTCCGGTCGGCTAGCCGCGGCTGTGCAGCCTCGTTCATCGAGGCACGGTGCCCGCCGGGGTTCGCAGGAGGCACGTTCGTCATGAAGAAGAATCTGCTCGGTCTCACCACGTTCCTGTCCATCCTCGCGATCACCTCGACGGCGTTCGCTCAGGACGCGGGGACCAACCAGTACGACGTCCAGATGTGGAAGGCGATCGCGGCCGGCTTCGCGATCTCGATCGCGGCGCTCGGCGGCGCGCTCGGCCAGGGCCGCGCGGCGGCGGCGGCGCTCGAGGGCATCGCGCGCAACCCGAACGCGTCGGGCAAGCTGTTCGTCCCGATGATCCTCGGCCTCGCCCTCATCGAGTCGCTCGTGATCTACGCCCTCCTCATCGCGGGCGGCTTCATCGGGCCGCTCGGCGGGTGATCCTCGAGCGCCGGTGACGGCGCCCGAGCTCGCACACGAGGCTCGAACGACGGGCCGGCGCTCTTCGGGGCGTCGGCTCGTCGTGCTTCCGTCGCGCCATCGTCCGCGCAGCGTGGATGCGCGCGCAACGTTTGACGTCGCGACGTGCATCTCGATATATTCGCGAGCGTTTCGGAGCTCGGGGGGGCGCCGAGCGCGAGCCGCCCCTGCATGCCCGAACAACGTCGCCAGCGTCGCTACGACCTCCGTCGCCGTCTATGGTGCGAGGGGGACCGCTATACCGTCGCGCTCCAGACGGTGAACGCGAGCGAGGGAGGCGTGCAGCTGCGGACGTCGATCCCGCCGCCCCCGGGGACGAAGCTGCGCATCTCGCTCGACGAGCCGGGGCGCGGGCGGGTGGTGATCGACGCCGAGGTCGTGTGGGCCCAGGCGGGTCGCGGTCGCGGCGCGATGGGCCTGCGTTTCGTGCAGTTCTGCGAGGGCCGGGACGTGTGGACCGGGCTGCTCCACGAGCTCGACGGCGCGCCGAAGACGGCCGAGTAGCTGGCCGAGGCGCGAGCAGCGCCACATACTCGGACTCGCATGGACGCCCGCGACGAGACCGAAGACCTGCTCGAGCGTGCGAAGGCCGGCGACGATGCGCCCGCGGCGGTGTCTCCGCGCGGCGACGTCGGTGGCGAGACGCGCTCCCCCGCTTGGGTTCGCATCGTGGCGCTCGCCGCGGTGTTCGCAGTGGGAGCCGGGGCGGTCGGTTGGCTGCTGAGCGGCGAGGACACGTTCGTGTACTCGGAGACGATCGAAGAGGTCGTGGCCGAGCCGAGCGAGCACCTGGGTCGCACGCTGCGCGTCGAGGGCGCGCTGACGAACGGCTCGGTGCAGTTCCGCGAGGAGCCCTGCGAGTGGCGCTTCGTGCTCGAGAGCGGTGAGCGCCGGATGCCGGTCGAGTTCCCGCAGTGCGTCGTGCCGGACACCTTCCGCGACGGCATGGGGATCTCGGTGACGGTCGAGGGGCGCCTCCGCGAGGACGGCTCGTTCCTCGCGAGCCAGGTGATCCCGAAGTGCCCGTCGCGCTACGAGATGGACCAGCGGCAGCAGGCCGGCGAGGCGATGCCGCACGCGGCGCCGCCGGAGACGTCGTCGGTCGGAATGCCGCGGCCGCCCTCGTGAGCGATCTGCTCGAGACGCTCGCGTCGCGGATGACGTTGGGCGATCTGCTCGAGGCCGTGCGTCGTCTCTGCGGCGGATACGACCTCGTGCAGCACCACACGCAGGGCGAGTTCCACCACGACGTGGTGCTGCGCGTCCACGACGCGCGTGCGCTGCCGGGCGCGTTCCTGATCGTCTCGACGAACTGCAACGGCGGCGTGAAGGAAGTGCTCTGCACCGCGGACGCGCCGGAGATCGCGGGCGTGTGGCGGTGGCGCTGCCCCGAGAACGACGAGTTCCGGGGCGCGGTGCCGACGATCCTCGGCGTCGCGCGCACGCTGCACTGGTTCGATCCCTGCGAGCTGCTCACCGCGGACGCCCGCAGCGAGCTGCGCCCCGAGCACCGCGAGCGCCAGCCCGGCGGCGGCTGGCGGATGTGCGGCAAGACCTCGCGCAGCTGAGCGCCCGCGCATTGACGACGCGGGATCCCCGCGCGTAGAACACGCGCCCGATGCAGCCGGGCGAGACCGTCATGGACGCGGAGTCGATCGCGCGGACGGTGCGTCGGCTCGCGCACGAGATCGTCGAGCATGCCGGTGGGACCGAGCGGCTCGCGCTGGTCGGCGTGCGGCGAGGCGGCGTGCCGATCGCGGAGCGCCTCGCGCGTGCGATCGAAGAGGCCGAGAAGCAGGTGGTGCCGGTGGGCAGCGTCGAGATCGCGCTCTATCGCGACGACGCGGCGACCGCGCTGCCCGATCCGAAGATCGGTCCGAGCCGGATCGACTTCGACGTGACCGGGCGCGAGGTCGTGCTGGTCGACGACGTGATGCAGACCGGCCGCACGATCCGCGCGGCGATCGACTGTCTGCTCGACTACGGCAGGCCGCGCCGGGTGTGGCTCGCGGTGCTGCTCGATCGTGGTGGGCGCGAGCTTCCGATCGCGCCCGACTTCGTGGGCCGCGTGGTCCAGGTGCCCGGTGGTGCGCGGCTCGAGGTGAAGCTCGACGACGTCGGGTTCGAGCGTGCGATCTGCGTGAGGAGCGCGACGACGTGACGAGGCCGTTCAGGCACACGCATCTGCTCGGGATCGAGGGGCTCGAGGCGAGCGACGTCGCGCAGATCCTCGACGCCGCCGAGGTGTTCTACGAGGTCTCGCGACGTCCGGTGCGCAAGGTGCCGACGCTGCGCGGCAAGAGCGTGATCAACCTCTTCTTCGAGGCGAGCACGCGGACGCGCACCAGCTTCGAGCTCGCGGGGAAGCGGCTCAGCGCGGACGTCGTGAACATCTCGACGTCGACGTCGAGCGTCACGAAGGGCGAGACGCTGCTCGACACGGTGCAGACGCTGCAGGCGATGCACCCCGACGTCGTCGTGATCCGGCACTCCGCGTCGGGCGCGCCGCACTACGTGAGCGAGCGCGTGGGGTGCAGCATCGTCAACGCGGGCGACGGCGCGCACGAGCACCCGACGCAGGCGCTGCTCGACGCGTTCACGATCCGCCGCGCGAAGGGCACGCTCTCGAAGCTCGTGGTGACGATCTGCGGCGACGTCGCGCACTCGCGCGTCGCGCGCAGCAACGCGATCCTGCTGCGGCTCTTCGGGACCGAGGTGCGCGTGGTCGGACCGCGCACGCTGATGCCCAGCGAGGTCGAATCGTTGGGGGTCAAAGTATTCGATCGGCTCGAGCCCGCGCTCGAAGGCGCCGACGTCGTGATGGTGCTGCGCATCCAGCGCGAGCGGCTCGAGGGCGCGCTCCTGCCGAGCATGCGCGAGTACAGCCGCACGTTCGGCATCTCGCCGCGCACGCTGGGCTACGCGAAGCCCGACGCGATCATCATGCACCCCGGGCCGATGAACCGCGGCGTGGAGATCGCGCCCGAGGTCGCGGATCACGCGCGCAGCGCGATCCTCGATCAGGTCGAGGCGGGCGTCGCGGTGCGCATGGCGGTGCTCTACCTGCTCGCGGGTGAAGCGGGCGCCGGGCCGGGCACGCAGGGGTGACGCGCACCGGGCTGGAGCGCGTCGCGCGCGGAGAGGTGACGTCGCTGCGCGGGCGGCGCGTCGGGCTCGTCGCGCATCCGGCGAGCGTGACCTCGTCCTTCGAGCACGCGTCGAGCGTGCTGGCGCGGGCGGGCGCGCAGATCGTCGCGTACTTCGGGCCCGAGCACGGCTTCGGCGGCGAGGCGCAGGACATGATCGGCGTGGGCGATGCGCGCGCCCCCGATGGTGCGCCGATCCACACGCTCTACGGCGACAGCTTCGCGTCGCTCTCGCCGACGCCCGCGCAGCTCGCGGACATCGACGCGCTCGTGATCGATCTGCAGGACGTCGGCAGTCGCTACTACACCTTCGTGTGGACCGCGGCGCTGTGCCTCGAGGCGGCGAGCGCGCTCGGGATCACCACCGTGATCCTCGATCGGCCGAACCGGCTCGGCGGCGTGGTGATGGAGGGCGCGCCGCAGCGCGACGGATATCGCTCGTTCGTGGGGCTGCACGACGTGCCGGTGCGGCACGCGATGACGATCGGCGAGATCGTCACGATGGTCGCGACGTCGCGCGGGATCGCGCGCGAGGCGCTCGAGATCGTGACGATGGAGGGCTGGGACGCGACGCGCGGGTGGGACCTGCCGTGGGTGCTGCCCTCGCCGAACATGCCGACGCTCGACACCGCGCGCGTGTATCCCGGTGGCTGTCTGATCGAGGGCACCAACTTGAGCGAGGGGCGCGGGACCACGCGGCCCTTCGAGATCTTCGGCGCGCCCTTCGTCGACGGACGCGCGCTGGCGCGCGACGTGGTGATCGAGGGCGCGACGCTGCGGCCGCTGACGTTCTCGCCGACGTTCCACAAGCACGCGAAGACGGTGTGCGGCGGCGTGCAGGTGCACGTGATCGACGAGGCGCGCTTCGCGCCGTACGCGGCGTACGTGCGGATGCTCGCAGCGATCGCGCGCGCCCATCGCGCCGACTTCGCGTGGCGCACCGAGCGCTACGAGTTCGTCGATCACGTCCCCGCGATCGATCTGCTGTGCGGTGGGCCCGAGGTGCGCGAGGCGATCGACGCGGGCGCGGACGTGGACGCGATCCTCGACGCGGAGCGCGATGCGGTGGCGCGCTTCGGCGAGGAGCGCCGCGCGTGGCTGCTGTACCCGAGGTGAGCAAGCCCGCGCGCGTGCAGGGCATCGACGTCGCTCGTGGGCTCGCGTCGATGCTCATGGTGCAGGGGCACGCGTTCGACGCGTGGGCGTCGCCCGAGGCGCGCGAGACGACGTGGTACACGATCGAGCGCGTCTTCCTGCAGACGCTCGCGCTGCCCGCGTTCCTCGTGCTCGCGGGCGCGTCGCTCTCGCTGAGGGTCGAGGCCGCGGCGCGCAAGGGCGAGCGCGCCGACGACGTGCGACGCGCGGTGATGTCGCGCGCGCTGCAGATCGTCGCGGTGGGCTACGCGCTCAACGCGTTCTCCGCGATCGTCGACGGCTCGGAAGGGATCGTCACGTGGCTGCGCGCCGACGTGCTCCACGTCATCGGGCTCTCGCTCGCGTCGCTCGCGCTGGCGATCCGCGGTGAGCGCGTTCGCGCGGAGGTGGTGACGCGGGTTGCGATCGGGATCGCGATCGTGCCGATCGTGATCTGCCCCTGGGTGACGCGGTGGTCACGCACCGTGGAAGGGCCGATCGGCTGGGTGCTCGGGCTCTTCGCCGACGTGCCGGGGATCACGCGGATGCCGTGGATCCCGCTCGCGTCGTGGGCGGCGATCGGGTTCCTGGTCGCGCGGCTCATGATCGCGCGCAACCGCGAGGCACGCAGCGCAGCGGGCGCGCCGACGTCGTTCGTGATCGCGATGGGCGCGATCGCAGGCGTGGTCGTCGTCGTGGGCACGTGGGCGCAGCGCGCGATCGTCGATGCGCTCGGTGGGCCGCTCGATCGTGCGCACGTCGCGGTGATCGCGAACGCGGTGCAGCTCGTCGCGCGCGGTGTGCTCGTGCTCGCGATCGGTGCGCTGATCGCGCCGCGCTTGCCGGAGCGTGTGCGGTGGCTTTTCGTGGTGATGGGGCAGGGCTCGCTGTGGGCGTACGCCTTCCATGTGCCGCTCTGCTACGGGCGCTTCGCCGAGGTCACGGGCTTGCGCGAAGGGCTCTCGCTCGGTGCGTGCGCGCTCGCGGCGACGCTCTTGGTGGTCGCGAGCTGGGGCGCCGCCGCGCTCAAGCGCGTGAAGGATCGGCGGTGGGCGAATTCGTGAATGGTCGCCCGATGTTGCGCATGTCGCACCGACGCGTGCGCCGTGCTCGCGGTACCACGAGTTCCTTGTGATCGACCCCCGCCTCGTGCGTGATCGGACTCCATGTGCCGATCGGTCGAGGGTCGTCGATGAGCAAGGTGAAGATCATGATCGTGGACGACAGTCCGCTGATCATCGACGTGGTGGGAACGGTCCTTCGCGGGGCCGGGTACGAGGTGGTCACGCGATCGGTCGCGGTGGGCGCGAGCGCCGCGATCCTACGAGAGCGACCGGCGTTGGTCCTGATCGACGTCTCGATGCCGCTCGTGACGGGCACCGAGATATCGCAGTCACTCCGCGGTAGTCGCTCGTCACACGAGAGCGTGATCGTGTTGCACTCGGACCGCCCGGCCGAGCAGCTCGACGCGCTGGTGAAGGAGTGCGGCGCCGACGGGTATGTCCGCAAGACCGGCAACCCGCGCGAGCTCCTCGCGGAGGTGTCGCGCTGGCTCGCGTACGGCGCGCGCAAAGCGCGGGGCCGCGGGGCGGGTGTGTTCGTCGCGGCGAGCATCGCGACCCAGGCGCTGGTGCGCGAGGTGATCGGCACGCGGGCGACGGTGCAGGCGACCGACTCCGGCACCGAGGCGCTGCGCGTGCTCTACGCGCGTGATGCGCTGCGCAGCGTCGTGATCGGGAGCGCGCTCCGCGATCTCAGCGCGTCGACGTTGTGGCGCAAGGCGCTCGAGGTCGATCCGCGGCTGCGCGGGCGCATGGTCGTGATCGACGAGGGCGGGCGCGACGAGCGCGTGTGGCCCGCCGACGTGGTGTGGTGGACGCGCGCGGATCGTCCGGATCGGCTGCTCGAGGCGCTCGCCCTCGAGGGCGCCGAGGGCTGACGCGTGGCGCAGCAGGTGGTGCGCTTCCGAGTGGCGTCCGCGCAGCTCGCGATCGCGGCGGAGCACGTCGACGAGATCGTGCCCTGCGAGACGCCGACGATCGTGCCCGGCGTGCCGGCGCACGTCGCGGGGATCGTCGCGGTGCGCGGGGACGCAGTGCCGCTGCTCGATCTGCGGATCTTCCTCGGGCTCGGCGACGCGGTGAGGTCCGAGGATCGCGAGCCGCGCGTGCTCGTGGTGCGCGCCGCGGGATATCGCGTCGGGCTGATCTGCGATCTCGTCGTGGGCATCCGCGCGATCGGCGACGAGCGCTTCGGACCGCCCGCGAGCGTGCAGCCTCCGGAGCTGCGCGAGCACGCGCGGGCGCAGCTCGATCTGGGCGACTCGATCGCGGTGGTGCTCGACCTCGAGCGGATGCTGGAGGCGGCGCGTGCGTGAGCTCGCGATGTCGGTCGTGGTGGTGCCGCTCGCGGCGGTGCGGCTCGTCGTCGACGCGCGGCGCGTGAGCGCGATCGAGGACGCGTCGTCCGCCGAGGGCACGACCCACGATCTCGCGGAGATGATGGGCATCGCGCTGAGTGAGCAGAGCGTGGGCGAGCTGGGGCGGCGCGCGCTGCAGGTCGACGGAGGAGCGTGGCTCGTCGCGGCGGAGCGGGTGATCGTGCGATCGCTGCGCGTCGAGGCGTTCCATCCGCTGCCGAGCTGGCTGGGATCGCTGCACGAGCGCCTCGGCATCACATCGCTGGTCGCGCTCGAGGACGGGTTCGGGTTCGAGCTCGACGTCGATCGTGTCGCGGGAGGGAGCGCGTGAGCTCGTTCCAGGCGCGCTTCCGCGTGCTGGCGCGCGAGCGCCTCGTCGTGATCCGCGCGCACCTCACGGCGCTGGGGCGCGGCGGTGAGGACGTCGGTGAGCGCGGCGCCGAGCTGCGCCGCGAGGTCCACACCATGAAGGGCGAGGCGCGCATCGTCGGCGAGGACGAGATCGCGAGCGCGCTCCACGAGCTCGAGGAGGAGCTCGCACACGCGGGCGAGGGCATGCTCGCGCCCGAGCGCGTCGCGTCGTTGCTCGCGCGCATCGATGCGATCGAGCTCGCAATCGATCGGAACGAGACGCCACGCGAGAGCGCGCCACCGGGCGGCGACGATTGGGTCGAGCGGCTCGCGCGGAGCGCGGGCGGTGCGCTGCTGCGCGTCGACGTCGGCGCGGTCTCGCGGATCGCGCGCACGGTGGGAGAGCTGCGCATCGGAGAGACCGATCTGCAGCGCGCGATCGAGGGGCTCTCAGAGATCGCCGACGCAATCCGAGTGCGCGGTGACGATGCGACGGATCGCGCGCGGGCGGCGGCCGATCTGCGTCGGCTCGTCGTCGGGATGCGACAGCTCGCGTTCGATCAACACGTGCGCATCGACCAGCTCGTCTCGCACGTGCGCGAGGTGCGGATGGTCCCGCTCGGCACGCTGTTCGAGCGCTTCCCGCGCGCGGCGCAGCAGCTCGCGCAGGAGCTCGGGAAGCAGCTGCGCGTCGAGGTGCGCGGGGCCGACGTGCAGGTCGATCGCCAGGTGCTCGACGTGATCGCGGAGCCGATGCTGCACCTCGTGCGCAACGCGGTCGATCACGGGCTCGAGGCGCCCGACGTACGGCGCGATCACGGAAAGGCGCCGGAGGGCACGCTGGAGCTCAGCGCGATCACCGAGGGCTCGCTGGTGCGCATCGAGGTGCACGACGACGGGCGCGGGGTGGACGTGATCGCGCTCCAGGCCGCGCTGCGCGAGCGCGGGATCGGCGCGGCGGAGGACGTCGCGACGCTCGACGACGAGGAGATCCTCGAGCGGCTCTGCCGACGCGGGCTCAGCACGCGGCGCACGGTGACCGACATCTCGGGGCGCGGCGTCGGGCTCGACGTGGTGAAGCGGCGCGTCGAGTCGGTCGGCGGTCGGCTCGGGCTGCGCACCATCGCGGGCGCGGGCGCGACGTTCTCGATCGAAGTGCCGATGTCCGCGCTGCTCGCGCCGATGCTCTGCGCGGTGACGGACGACGCGCGATATGCGCTCGCGCCGCAGGACGTGGAGCAGCTCGTCGAGCCGAGCGCGTCGAGCATCGAGACGGTGGGGCGCGGGCTCGCGCTGCGGGTGGAGGGCGCTCCGGTGCCGTTCTTCGATCTCGCGACGCTCCTGGGGCGCGCGCGGCGCGATCCGCGGGAGCGCACGACCGGGCTGGTGATCGCGCACGGGGGACGGCGGATCGCGGTCGCGGTCGATCGCGTCGTGGGCACGCTCCCGGTGCTGCAGCATCGGCTCGATCCGTTCCTCGAGGGCGCGACGCTGGTGCGCAGCGTGGCGCTCCTCGCGAACGGCGAGCTCGCGGTCGCGCTCGACGTCGGCGAGCTGTTCCGGCGTGCCGACGCCGGGCGCGCGATCGCGGGGTCGGCGGAGAGCGAGCGCGCGAGAGCGCGCAGCAAACGCGTGCTCGTCGCCGACGACTCCGAGCTCACGCGCGACGTCGTGGTGTCGATCCTCCGCGAGATGCAGCTCGACGTGATCGAAGCGGTCGATGGGCGATCGGCGCTCGAGCTCATCGCGTCCACCAAGCCCGACCTCGTGCTCACCGATCTCGACATGCCGGTCGTCGACGGGTTCGAGCTGCTGCGCCGGGTGCGCGCCGAGCCTGCGTGGTCGTCGCTGCCCGTCATCGTGCTCTCGACGCGGTGGGCGCCCGCGGATCTGCAGCGCGCGTCGGAGCTCGGCGCGGACGCGTACCTCGTGAAGAACCGCATCGAGCTCGACGAGGTGCGCCGCGTGGTCGGCGCGCACCTCGCGACACCGCGCCGCGAGGAGGGCGAGCGGCCTTGAGCGCGCGTGCGATCCGAGTGCTCGTCGCAGACGATTCGCCGCTCTGCGCCGAAGCGCTGCGCACGGTGATCGACGCCGATCCGCGGATGCGCGTGGTCGGCATCGCGCACGACGGGCTGCGCGCGATCGAGCTCGCGGCCGCGCTGCGTCCGACGGTGATCACGATGGACGTGCACATGCCGAGGCTCGACGGGCTCGCGGCGATCGCGCGCATCCGCGCGGTGCAGTCGGCGCGCATCCTCGTGGTGACCGGCGACGACGCGCGCGGGCTCGCGTTCGAGGCGATGCGTCGCGGCGCGGCCGACGTGGTGAGACGGCCGCATCCGCGGCAGGGATGGAGCGCCGGCGAGCACGACGATCTGCGGCGTCGCATCGTCGCGCTCGCGCAGGTGCCGATGACCACGTCGCCGAGCGCGCCGCCTCCGCGGGTGCGTCCCGCGCCGACGTCGGCCAGCGGGCGCGTGGAGATCGTCGGGATCGCGGCGTCGACCGGCGGACCGATCGCGATCGCGACCGTGCTCGCGTCGCTGCCGCGCACGTTCGCGGCGCCGATCGTGATCGTGCAGCACCTCGCGGCGGGGTTCGCGGAGGGCCTCGCGCGATGGCTCGACGGCGCGTGCGAGCTCCGGGTCCGGCTCGCGCGCGAGGGTGAGGTGCTGCGCGCGGGTGACGTGCGCGTCGCGCCCGACGACGTGCACGTCGCGATCGAGCGGGGCGCGCGGGTGCGCTTCGATCGCGATGCGGCGATCGAGGGGCATCGTCCTTCGGCGACGCGCCTGTTCTCGTCGCTCGCGCCGCTCGGCGCGCGGGCCGCGGGCGTGGTGCTCAGCGGGATGGGGCGCGACGGCGCGAGCGGGCTCGCGGCGCTGCGGCGCGCCGGCGGCGTGGCGATCGCGCAGGACGAAGCGACCAGCATCGTGTTCGGGATGCCGCGCGCCGCGCGTGACGCGGGCGCGGAGGTGCTCCCGCTCGATCGCATCGCGGCGCGGCTCGAGTCGCTGGTCGCGGCGCGCGAGGTCGCGTCGTGAGCTTCGCAGAGCGGCTCGCGCCGCTGATCGCACAGCGGCTCGGTCTACGGCCCTCGGTGCGATCGACCGACGCCGAGCTCGCGACGCTGATCGAGGCGCGCCGCCGCACGCTGGGCCTCTCGAGCGCGGCGGCGTACCTCGAGCACGTGACGCGCGCGCCCGAGCTCGAGCTCGCGCATCTCGCCGCGGCGTTCACCAACGGATGGACGTGGTTCTTCCGCGACCACGAGGCGATCGTCGCGCTCGCCGAGCGGCTCCGCGCGAGCGCGAACGGTGCGCCGGCGCGGGTGTGGGTCGCGGGGTGCTCGACCGGCGAGGAAGCGTACGGCGTCGCGATCGCGTGCGCAGAGCGCGGTGTGGACGTGCGCGTGGTCGCGAGTGACGTCGACGCGGCGCGCATCGAGATCGCACGGCGCGCGGAGTACGGCGCGCACGCGCTGCGCCGGGTGCCCGAGACCGCGCTCGCGCGATGGTTCGAAGCGCGCGGCGATCGCGCGCGCGTCTCGGCCGAGCTGCGCGCCCGCGTGATGCTCCGCGTGCACAACCTGCTCGACCCCCCGCTGCTCGCGCCGGGCGGTGGCGGCTGGGACGCGATCGTCTGCCGGAACGTGCTGCTCCACTGCACCGACGAGTCGTCGTCGCGCATCGCGGATCAGCTCGCGAGCGCCGTCGCGTCGCACGGCGTCGTGCTCTTCGGGCCCGGCGATCCGCGGCCCAGCGCGCCGATCGTCGTCACACCGCGCCCGGTTGCGCGCGCGCCCTCGACACCACCGCCGCCGCCCCGTGAGCGGAGCGTCGACGAGCTCTGGGCCGACGCGCGCGAGCGCATCGCGCGCGGTGCCTACGCGGCCGCAGGAGGCTCGCTCGAGCGATTGCTCGCGCGCGCGCCCGACCGCGTCGAGGCGTGGCTCGCGCTCGGCAACGTGCGGCTCGCGACCCACGATCTCGCGGGCGCGGAGGACGCGTATCGCGCGGCGGAGCGGATCGACCCGCTCTCGGCGGAGCTCTGCTTCGTGTGGGGCGCGCTCCATCGCAAGCGCGGCGCGTGGGACGACGCGACGCGCGCGCTGCGCCGTGCGGTCTTCCTCGACGCGGATCTCTGGCCCGCGCGGTATCTGCTCGCGGGCGCGTGGGATCGCGCCGGCGAGCACGAGCGTGCGCGCGCGGCGCTCGACGCGACGCGGCGATCGTTGGTGCGCCGGCCGGAGATCCGGTGGCGCTCGTGCGTGGACGACATCGAGGCGCTCGCGTGCCCTGCCGAGATGGTGCGCGCGATCTGCGCGCAGCGAGTGGGATCGAAGGAGGAGGTCGGGTGATGGACGGCGGCGAACGGTCGATCGTGTCGGAGCTGGACGCGCGCACGCGCGCCTTCGAGCTGCGGTTCATGCGCACTGCGAGCGCCGGGCTCGCGACGGTGATGGTCGCGGCGCTCAGCGCGATCTCGTACTTCCAGCCCTCGCTCGTCTCCGTCGCGTGCCTGGGGATCATCGTGATCGCGACGGGCAGCGCGTTCGGGCTCACGTTCACGCCGTACCGCCGCTCGGCGGCGGCGGTGCTGCTCTTCGGCACGTCGTGCGGCGCGCTCCTCGCGGTCGCGTTCGACGGCACGGGCACGTTGGGGTCGGGCGCGCTGCAGGCGCTGCTCATCAACGTCGCGCTCTCGCCGTTCCTGCTGCCGCGCAGCGGCGTGATCGCGCTGGTCGGGTTCAACGCGGGCGCGGGCATGCTCGCGCACCTCAAGGTCGGCCTGGTCGACGGGGGATCGCCGGCCGACCTGGTGCCCGCGGCGGTGGGCTCGGCGCTCGTGCTCGGCGTCGCAGCGCTCTCGATCTCGTCGTTCGTCGGTCAGGCGAAGGAGCACCAGGACTCGCTGCGCCAGCGCCTGCACGACATCGACATCGTGATGGAGCGCGCGCGGCGCATCGCGAAGGGCGATCTCGCCGGCGAGATCCAGGGCGACAGCGACGTCTCGCGCGTGATCGCGTCGATGCTCGGCGGGCTGCGCGGGCTGGTGGAGCAGATCCAGAAGGACGCGTCGCAGCTCACCCACGCGAGCAACGAGATCGCGGCGATGGCGCAGCAGCAGGAGCGCAGCGCGATCGAGCAGGGCGGCGCGATCGAGGAGACGCGGCGCACCGTCGGCACGCTGCTCCAGGGCTCGCGCTCGATCGCCGGGGCGGCGCGCGGCGTGACCGACAATGCGAGCGCGACGCTGCAGAACGCGGAGCTGATCAGCGATCGCATCCGCACGCTGACCGAGCACGCGCAGCGCATCACCGAGCTGCTCGAGCTGATCCGCGACGTCGCGAACAAGTCGGAGCTGCTCGCGCTCAACGCGGCGCTCGAGGGCGCGAAGGCGGGCGAGGCGGGGCGCGGCTTCTCACTGGTCGCGAACCAGATGCAGCGGCTCGCGGAGAGCGTGATGGAGTCGGTGAAGATCGTGAAGGAGCTCACCGGCGACATCCGCAAGGCGACCCAGGCGACCGCGCTGGCGACCGAAGACGCGACGAAGCTCGCGCGGGACACCACCGACGCGGCGCGCCGCATCGGCGTGATCACCGAGGAGCAGGAGTCGAGCACCGAGCAGGTGACGCGCGCGATGGACGAGATCGCCGACGCGACGCATCAGAGCGCGGCGGGCACGAACCAGACGCTGCAAGCGGTGCGCGAGCTCTCGCAGATCGCGGAGCGCCTGCACCACTACACGTCGCAGTTCCAGCTCTAGCTGGCGAGCGCGGCGCGCGGGATCGGGAACACCGCCGGCTCGAAGCGCGCGACCGGCGGTGCGCTCGCGCGGCGCGCCTCGATCGAGCCGCGCGAGGCGCGGAAGTCGACGCGCGCGAACGCCATCCCGGGCTCGGGATCGTGCCGCGGCGGCGGGATCGTCGGCACGCGCGCGGGCGTCATCGTCGCGCGGCCCAGCCACGAGATGAGATCGTCGACGATCGCGGCGGCCGCATCGGGGCGGCCCTCGTCGCGCGCGGCGGCGGCCATCGCGCGGCGTCGCGCCGGATCGTCGAGCAGCGCGCGCACCTCGCCGGCGAGGCGATCGATGGTCAAGCTCGCTTGACGAATCGCGATCGCGGCCCCGGCGCGCTCGAGCGCCTCGGCGTTGCGCGCCTGGTGATCGTCGGCGGCGTGGGGGTAGGGCACGAGGATCGACGGGCGTCCGATCGCGCAGAGCTCGGCGAGCGTGGTCGCGCCCGCGCGCGCGATGACCAGCGTCGAGCTCGCGTACGCGCGCGCCATATCGTCGATGAACGACACGACCTCGGCCTTCACGCCCAGCGCCTCGTAGCGCGCCACGACCTCGGCCTGCATCGCCGCGCCGGTCTGGTGCACGACCTCGATGCCGCGCTCGGTCACCCCCGCGGCCGCGAGCGCCTCGGGCACCGTCTCGTTGAGCGCCTTGGCGCCCTGCGATCCGCCGAGCACCAGGATGCGGCGCGCGCGCAGCTCGAACGCCTCGGGGTCGCTCAGCGCGAGGCGCGCCGCGTCGACGAACGCGCGTCGCACCGGGTTGCCCACGACGCGCGCCTTCTCGCCGAAGTGCGACGCCGTGACCTCGTAGGTCAGGTACGCGCGGCCGACGACCGGCGCGAGCATGCGGTTCGTGAGACCGACGTGAGCGTTCTGCTCCATCAGCGCGCACGGGATGCCGAGGCTCGCCGCGGCGACGAGCATCGGGCCCGACGAGTACCCGCCGACGCCGAGCACGACGTCGGGCTCGACGTCGCGCAGGATCGAGACCGCGTGGCTCCACGCGCCCGGGAGCTTCAGCAAGGACTTCATGAAGCCCGCCGGGTCGGTGCCCTTCAGCGGGCGCACGTCGAGCGCCTCGAAGCGCTCGCGCATCGCCGGGATCACGCGCGCCTCGATACCGCGCTCGGTCCCGACGTACGCGACGTCGAGGTCGTGGTTGCGCCGGCGCAGCTCCTCGACCACCGCGATCCCCGGGAAGAGATGACCTCCCGTACCGCCCCCCGCGATGACGACGCGCTCGATCATGCTGCGCCTCCTTCGAACAGCTTCAGGCCGGTCGGCGCGCTCGCCCGCGCGTTGCCGGTCTGGGTGGACTCGCTCGTCGCGGTCTCGTCGCCCTCGCGAGGCCGCGACACGTTGAGCAGGATCCCGAGCGCCGCCGCGTTCACGAGCAGCGCCGATCCGCCGTAGCTCACGAAGGGCAGCACGAGGCCCTTGGTCGGCACCATGCCCATCGCGACTGCGAGGTTCGTGAACGCCTGCAGGCCCACGAACATCGTCACGCCGACCGCGAGGAACGAGCCGTAGTCGTCCGCTGCGCGGAACGCGACGCGCACGCCGCGCACGACGATCAGCACGAACGCGAGCACGACCAGCGCGATGCCGACGAAGCCGAGCTCCTCGCCGATGATCGCGCTGACGAAGTCGGTGTGCGCCTCGGGCAGGAAGAAGAGCTTCTGCAGCGAGTCGCCGATGCCGACGCCGGTCGCGCCGCCGGAGCCGAATGCGATCATCGACTCCGCGACCTGGTAGCCCGCGTCCTGACGGTGCCCGAAGGGATCGAGGAACGCCTCGACGCGTCGCATGCGGTACGGCGAGCTGATCACGAGCAGCACCGCGAGCGCCGCGCCCGCGAGCACCATCGAAAGGATCGGACCGACCTTCGCGCCCGCCGCGAAGAGCAGCACGAACGTGATCACGCAGATCATCACCGCGCTGCCGAAGTCGGGCTGGCGCAGGCAGAGCAGCGCGAGGAAGCCCATCACGAGCAGGTGGGGGAGGATGCCGACCTTGAAGGTGCGGATCGCCTCCTGCTTCTTCGAGAGCGAGTAGGCGAGCCAGAGGATCATCGCGACCTTCGCGACCTCGGCGGGCTGCACGTGGAACGGACCGATCGCGATCCAGCGTGCCGCACCGCCCGCGCTGTGGCCGAAGCCGAGCGCGACGTAGACGAGCAGCGCGATCGTCACGGCGAGGATCGGATAGGTGAGCGCGCGGAGGCGGTGATAGTCGATGCGCGAGACGACGATCATCAGCGGGAGCGCGATCGCCGCGAAGATGGCCTGGCGCTTGAGGAAGAAGAGCCCGTCGTGGAAGCGCTGCGAGGCGAACACCGCGCTCGCGCTGAACACCATCACGACGCCGAACGCGATCAGCGCGAGCACGATCCCGAGCAGCACGGGATCGCTCGGGCCGATCGCCTTGGGCCATCCGCCGAGGAGCGAGGGCGCGGGCGCTGGAACCGACGCGCGCGGCACGTCGGCCACGCGAAGCGGCGTCTCGCTCTTGCGGAATCGCGCCGCGATCCAGCTGCGGATCATGCCCATGTCAGATCGCCTCCGGCAGGGCGCGCACGGCGCGCGCGAACTCGTCACCGCGATGGGCGTACGAGCGGAACATGTCGAAGCTCGCGCACGCGGGCGCGAGCAGCACCGCGTCACCGGGGCGCGCCACCGCGCGCGCCTTCGCGACCGCGTCGTCGATCGTCGTCGCCGCGATGCGCTCGACCGGCGAGCCCTCGAACGCGCTCGAGATCAGCGGGGCGGCCTCGCCGATCAGCACCAGCGCGCGCCCCATGCGCTCCATGCGCTCGCGCACCGGCGCGTAGGAGCCGCCCTTGTCGACGCCGCCCGCGATCAGCACGACGCGGCCCTCGAGATCGCCGAGCCCGTCGAGCGCCGCGACCGTCGCGCCGACGTTCGTCGCCTTGCTGTCGTCGTAGTACGCGACGCCGTCGAGATCGCGCACGTGCACCATGCGGTGCGGCAGGCCCGCGAAGCGCGCGAGCACCTCTTCGATCGCGTCGCGCGACACGCCCGCGAGGCGCGCCGCGAGCGCCGCCGCGCAGGCGTTGGCCTGGTTGTGCAGTCCGCGGATGCGCAGCTTCGCGACCGGGAAGCGCAGCCCGCTGACCGCATCGACGATCACGCCGTTCTCGACGCGGACTTCACCATCCGCGCCGCCGAACGTGTGCAGCTGCGCGGCGCCGGCGCGCGCCAGCGCGAGGCAGAGCTCGTCGCCCGCGGGGACGATCGCGTGATCGTCCTTGGTCTGCGTGAAGAAGATGCGTCCCTTCGCCGCTGCGTACGCCGCGAACGTGCCGTGGCGATCGAGGTGATCCTCGGTGACGTTGAGGCACGCCGCGATGTGGCAGCGCATCGTCTCGATGCGCTCGAGCTGGAAGCTCGACAGCTCCGCGACCACGAGGCCCTGCGTGCTCTCCGCGGCCTCGGTGCCCACCGCGAGCGCGAGCGCATCGCCGAGGTTGCCGCCGGTGAACGAAGGACGACCGCTCGCCGCGCACATCTCGCCGACGAGCGTGGTCACCGTGCTCTTGCCGTTGCTGCCGGTGATCCCGATCAGCGTTCCACGGAGGAAATGAGCGGCGAGCTCGACCTCGGGGATCACCTTCGCGCCCCGCTTCTCTGCCGCGTCGACCACCGCGAGCGAGGGCACGCCGGGCGAGAGCACGATCACGTCGGCCGCCGCGAAGAGCGACTCCGGATGTCCGCCGAGCACCACGTCGACGCCGATCGCGCGCGCATCGGCGACCAGCGCGGACGCCTCGGCCTCGCTCTTCTTGTCGTTGATCGAGACGCGCGCGCCGGCCTTCGCGGCGAGGCGCGCCGCCGCGAGGCCGCTCTTGCCGCCACCCACGACCACGAGACGCTTGCCTGCGAGATCCAGCACCGTCATCTCCTCGCTGCAGTCACCTCAGCTTCAGCGTCGCGAGGCTCGCGAGCGCCAGCATGATGCTGATGATCCAGAAACGGACGATGACCTTCGGCTCGGGCCACCCCTTCTTCTCGAAGTGGTGGTGGATCGGGGCCATCAGGAAGATGCGCTTCTTGAACAGCTTGAAGCTCGCGACCTGACCGATGACGCTCACGCCCTCGATCACGAAGATCCCGCCGAGCAGCACCGAGAGCAGCTCGTTCTTCGTGAGCACCGCGAGCGTCCCGAGCCCGCCGCCGAGCGCAAGCGAGCCCACGTCGCCCATGAAGACCTGCGCGGGGTACGTGTTGAACCAGAGGAACCCGAAGCCCGCGCCGATCATCGCGCCGCAGTAGACGCTGAGATCGCTCGCGCTCTCGAGCGACGGGATCTGCAGGTAGTCCGCGAGGTCCTCGCCGAAGAACGTGACGCCCGCGAGGTACGCGAGGATCGCGTAGGTGCCCGCGTTGATCATCACCGGGCCGATCGCGAGGCCGTCGAGGCCGTCGGTGAGGTTCACGCAGTTCGAGGTCGCGACGATCACGAACGCGCCGAACATCACGTACGCCCACGAGGGGAGGGCGATCTGCACGCGATCGAACGCGACGAAGGGGACCGCGAGGCGGTTGCGGATCGCGAGCCAGTCCTCGCCGAGCCCGGCCTCGCCGTACCAGAGGTAGGCGCACACCGCGATCGCGACCGAGAACTGCAGGACGAGCTTGCCGCGCGCCGAGAGACCGCCGGTGTCCTTCTTCCGGACCTTGCGCGCGTCGTCGATGTAGCCGACCACGCCGTACGCCGCGGTGACCGCGAGCGTGAGCCACACCGGCGTGTTCGTCGGATCCGCCCAGAGCACCGTCGACGCGACGAGCGCGAGGAGGATGAGCGCACCGCCCATCGTCGGCGTGCCCGCCTTGCTGAGGTGGCTCTGCGGGCCCTCCTTCCGGACGACCTGCCCGATCTGTCGCGACTGCAGGCGACGGATGAACCACGGGTAGAGCCCGAACGTGAGCAGCATCGCGGTCATCGTCGCCGCGAGCACGCGGAACGGGACGTAGCGCAGGACGTTCAGGAACCCGATGCGATCGCTGTACGGATAGAGGAGGTAGTAGATCATCGCGGCGCCTCTTCACTGCCGGGCGCGGTGTTTCCGAACGCGTCCACCTCGCGCAGCCCCTCGACCACGCGCTCCATGCGCATCGAGCGCGATCCCTTCACGAGGATCACGTCGTTCGGCTCGACGAACGCGCGCACCAGCGCGATCGCCTCGGTGGGATCGTCGAGCCGCTCGATGCGGATGCCGCTCACGCCGCTCGCCATGCCCGCGGTGAGCGCGCCGCGCGCGGCCGCGCGCATCTCGGGGCCGCAGCACACGAGCAGCGCGACCCCGCTGGCGACCGCGGCCTCGCCGACGCTCTCGTGCAGGCGCTCGCTCTCGACGCCGAGCTCGAGCATGTCGCCCAGCACCGCGACCGCGCGGCCACCGCGCACCCGAGCGAGCTCGCAGCAGGTGCGCAGCGCGAGCTCGGTGGAGCGCGGGCTCGCGTTGTAGGCGTCGTCGAGGATGATCGTGCCGCCGACACCCGGCACCGGACGCGCGCGGCCTTCACCGGGCGCGACGCGCTGGATGCCCTCGAGCGCCACGTGCACCGCGTCGGCGCCGCGGAGCGCGACGATCGCGGCGATCGCGGCCGCGCCGCAGCGCGCCGGACCCTCGCCGATCAGCGCGAGCTTCGCGTTCACGAACTCGTTGAGGCCGCGCACGACGTACACGCAGCGCGTGCCGTCGAGCTCGATCTGGAGATCGGCGAGGCGCACGTCCGTGCCCTCGGCGAGCCCGAACGAGAGCTTGGTGCGCGCGGGGCTCCGCTCGGCGTAGGGCGCGAGGATCCCATCGTCCGCGGTGAACACGGCCGCGGCCTCCTCGTCGAGCCCGAGCAGCAGCGCGCCCTTCTCGCGCGCGACGCCCTCGATGCCGCCGACGCCCTCGGTGTGCACCTCGGCGACCGCGGTGACCACGCCGACGCTCGGCGCAGCGATCTCGGTGAGCCGCGCGATCTCGCCGGGCACGTTCATGCCCATCTCGATCACCACCACGTCGTGATCGGGGCCCAGCGTGAAGAGCGTCATGGGGACGCCGATGCGGTTGTTGAGGTTGCCCGCGCTGCGCAGCACGCGGAGGCCGAGCGCTTCGAGCCCCGCGGCGGTGAGCTCCTTCGTCGTCGTCTTGCCGACCGATCCCGTGACCGCGACGAGCGGGATCGGGAAGCGACGGCGGTGCGCGAGCGCGAGATCGCCGAGCGCGCGCAGCGTGTCGGGGACGATCACCACGGCGACGCCGGCAGGCGCGCTCACCGGCTGCGAGACCACGAGCGCGCCGGCGCCCGCCGCGATCACGGTGGCGACGAAGTCGTGCGCGTCGTGCTTCGCGCCGCGCAGCGCGACGAAGATGCACCCGGGCGTGACCGCGCGAGAGTCGGTGACGACGCCGACGAGCGGGCGATCGGTGCTCGCGGCGACGGTGCCGCGCGTCGCGACGGCGAGCTCGTCGATCGAGAAACGCGCGGAGTTCGCGGGGATCGGCGTGGCCATCAGCGCGCGCCTCCCGCCTCGAGCGCGCGTGCGATGGCGCGGCGCGCCTCGACGCGATCGTCGAAGTCGATCTTGGTGGTGCCCAGGATCTGGTAGTCCTCGTGGCCCTTGCCCGCGATGAGCACGGTGTCTCCCGAGCGCGCCGCGGCGAGCGCGAGATCGATCGCGCGGCGGCGATCGACCTCGACGACGTGACCGCGCGACGACGACGCGAGCGCGTCGAGCGCGATCGCGGGCAGTGCGGCGACGCCGGGCACGATCATGTCGACGATCGCGCGGGGATCCTCGGTGCGCGGGTTGTCGCTGGTGATCACCACGACATCGGCGCGCGTGGCGGCGGCCTCGCCCATCTTCGGGCGCTTGCCGCGATCACGATCGCCGCCGCAGCCGAACACGCACACGAGGCGCCCCGGCGTGAGCGGGCGGAGCGCATCGAGCACGTTCGCGAGCGCGTCGGGCGAGTGCGCGTAGTCGACGAGCACCGCGACGTCGCGCGGATCCTCCACGCGCTCGAGGCGCCCGGGCGCGCCCTTCGCGGCGCGCAGCGCGCGCGACACGTCCGACGGCGCGAGCCCGGCCGCGAGCAGACATCCTGCCGCGACCAGGAGGTTGTCGAGGTTGTGCGCGCCGAGCAGCGCGCTCTCGATGCGCAGCGAGCCCCACGGGGTGCTCGCGTCGCAGCGCACTCCGTCGCGATCGATCGCGACGTTCGTCGCTCGGATCGTCGCGTCGCGATGACGCGAGAGCGTGTGCACCTTCGTCGGTCCGGTGATGCGCGCAGCGAGCTCGGCGCCCATCGGATCGTCGATGCGCACCACCGCGTGGCGCGGCGCGAGCTCGGTGAAGAGGCGCGCCTTCGCCTCGAAGTACGCCTCCATCGAGCCGTGGAAGTCGAGGTGATCCTGGGTGAGGTTCGTGAACGCCGCGACCTCGAAGTGGATGCCGTCGGCACGGTGGAGCGCGAGCGCGTGGCTCGAGACCTCCATCACGAGGTGCGTCGCGCGCGCGTCGACCATGCGCCGCGCGAAGCGCGCGATCGCGTCGGCCTCGGGCGTGGTGAACGCGCTCTGCTCGCGGAAGCCCGGGCCGCGCGTCTCGACGGTGCCGAGCAGGGCAGGGCGCTGCGCGAGCGCGGTCAGCGCCTCGTCGATCAGCCACGTCGTCGTGGTCTTGCCGTTGGTGCCGGTCACACCGATGCACGCGAGCGACGCGGTGGGATCGCCGTACACGTGGTGCGACGCGATCGCGAGCGCGCGACGCGCATCGGACACGCGAATCTGCGGCGCCTCGAGCTCGATCCACTCCTCGGTGATCACCGCGACCGCACCGCGCGCGATCGCGCCCGCCGCGAACTCGGTGCCGCGCGCCTTCTGCCCCGCGATCGCGACGAACACGTCGCCCGCCTCGATCGCGCGCGAGTCGTGGCGCACGCCGCGCGCGACGATCGATGCATCCCCGTGGAGCTCCGCGCCGAGCGCGCGCTGCAGCTCGCCCAGCGTGCTCATCGCCGAGCCCTCGCGCGCGCCGGCGCGCTGATCACGATCGCGCCCGTCGCCGCGGCGGCGTCGGTCGCGGCCTCGGCCGTCTCGGTCGCTTCCTCGATCATCGCCGGCTCGTGCCACACCGGCGCCTCGAGTACGACCCGGACGCGCGCGCCGCGCGCCACGATCCCACCCGCGGCCGGCGTCTGCGCGACCGCGACGCCGGTGCCCTCGAGCTGCGCCTCGAGCCCCGCCTCCGCGAGCACGACCAGCGCGCGCCGCGCGCCCACGCCGCGCAGATCGGGCACCAGCACCTCGCCCTCGGCGGGCTCGCGCACCTCGACCTCGGGGGCCGCCGCGATCTCGGTCTCGACGCCGGCCTCGCGCTCCTCGCGCGCACGCTGGCGCTCTTCACGCGCGCGCTGACGCTCCTCGCGCACGCGACGACGACCTTCGCGCTCGATGTCCGCGAGCACCTCGCCGCCGCCCGACGCGGGCACGCCGAGGTGTCGCAGCGTCGCCTCGCCGACGCGCCGGAACACCGGGCCCGCGACCACGCCGCCGTAGTGATCGATCATCGGCTCGTCGATCACGACCGCGATCACCACGCGCGGTGCGTCCGCCGGCGCGAAGCCCACGAACGACGCGGTGTAGAGGCCCGCCTCGTAGCCGCCGCGACGGTAGTCCGCCTTCTGCGCGGTGCCGGTCTTTCCCGCGACGAGGTAGCCGTCGATCGCGGCCTCGAGGCCGGTGCCTTCTTCGCCGGTGACGCCGGTGAGCATGTCGCTCACCAGGCGCGCGGTGGCGCGCGGCACCACCTGACGGCGCACGCGCGGGCTCGCCTCCTCGACGACCTCGCTGCGCGCATCGACGACGCGACGGATCAGCGTCGGCTCCATCAGGCGCCCGCCGTTCGCGACCGCGCTCATCGCGGTCGCGAGCTGGATGGTGGTGATCGACATGCCCTGCCCGAACGAGATCGTGGCGAGATCCATGTCGTACCAGCGCTGGTGGTGCCGCAGGATCCCGCCCGTTTCGCCGGGGAGCGGCAGGCCGGTGGGCTCGCCGAACCCGAAGCGACGCAGGCCGCGATAGAGCCCGCTGCGACCGAGCGACATGCCGATCAGCGTCGCGCCGATGTTGCTCGAGTGCGCGAGGATCTCGGCGGGCGTGAGCACGCCGTAGTCGCGTCCGTGATCACCGATCGAGTTGCCCTCGCTGTCGATCACGAGGCGATGCCGCTCGTCGCCGCTGCAGTCGAACTCCTGGTTCGGCCGCACCATGCCCGCGGCGAGCGCGGCCGCGACGGTGAAGGTCTTGATCGTCGAGCCCGGCTCGAAGCGATCGGTGATCGCGCGGTTGCGGCGATGCGACGCGGGCGACGCGCCGGCGTCGTTCGGATCGAAGGTCGGGAAATTCGCGAGCGCGAGGATCTCGCCGTTCGCGGGATCCATCACGACCACGCTGCCCGACTGCGCCTCGAAGGTGCGCACCGCGAGCGCGAGCTCGCGCTCCGCGACGTGCTGGACGGTCTTGTCGATCGTGAGATAGAGGTCGTCGCCCTGCGCCGCGCGATCGTCGAGCAGCGTCTCGCTGAACACGACGCGACCACGGCGATCGACGGTCGCGGGGACGCTCTCGGTCGAGCCGTGGAGGCGCTCCTCCATCGAGAGCTCGAGGCCCTCGATGCCGACTCCGTCGACGTTCGCGAAGCCGAGCAGGTGCGCCGCGAGATCGTGGTTCGGATAGAACCGACGCGACTCGCGCGTGAGCTCGATCCCGGGGATCGCCATCGCGCGCACCGCGGCCGCCTCCTGCGGCGTGACCTGGCGCTCGATCCACGCGAAGTAGCGATCGCTCGACAGACGCGAGAGCACGCGCTCGCGATCGACGCCGAGCGCGGCCGAGAGACGGATCGCCGCGCTCTCCACGTCGACGTTCTCGCGCCGCATCTGGCGCGGGTTCGCGTAGACGCTCTCGACGTCGACGCTCACCGCGAGCTCGGCGCCGTGGCGGTCGTAGATGGTCCCGCGCTTGGGCGCGAGCCGCACGTCGCGCAGCTGCTGCTCGTCCGCCTCGCGACGCAGCTCCGCGCCCTGCGAGATCTGCAGGTCGTACGCGCGGTGCAGCACCGCGCTCGCGCCGACCATCAAGAGGAGCGCGAGCAGCGCGATGCGCACCTTGACCCAACGGCGGCGCGAGGGATCGAGATTCCTCATCGCATCCTCCCCGAGGGCCGGCGCCCGCTGCGCTGTCCGATCGACACCACGCGCGAGGGATCGGGCACGTCCATCGCGAGCGTGCCGCGCGCCACCGCCTCGACGCGCTCGGGCTCGCGCAGCGTCGCCGCTTCGATCGAGAGGAGGCGGCGCTGCTCGATGAGCCGGCGCTGCTCGCGGCGCGCCTGACCGACGTCGTAGCCGAGGCGCACGGTCTCGAGCCGCAGCGAGAGGTGCGCGACGAACGCCGCCGCGGTCGCGAGCACCGCCGCCGCCCAGAGCACGAGGAAGCGCGTCTTCATCGCGTTCATCGCGGGAGCCTCCTCGCGGCGCGCAGCTTCGCGCTGCGAGCGCGCGGGTTGCGATCGTTCTCCTCGTCGCTCGCGATGATCGGCTTCTTCGTCGTGGGCTCGAGCCGCTCGTCGCCGCGGAACGCGCGCTTCACCGCGCGATCCTCGAGCGAGTGGAAGCTGATGATCGCGGCGACACCACCGTCGACGAGCACGTCGGGCACCGCCGCGAGCAGCGCGTCGAGCTGGTCGAGCTCGCCGTTCACCGCGAGGCGCAGCGCCTGGAACGTGCGCGTCGCGGGATCGATCCCGCCGGTGCGGCGCGGCCCGAGGACCGACACCGTCGCGCGGCGCAGATCGCCGGTGGTGTTCATCTCACCGCTCGCCTCGAGGCGCTTGATGGCGCGCGCCATCGGGCGGCTGCGACGCTCCTCGCCGAGCCGGAAGATCAGGTTCGCGAGCTCCTGCTCGCTGGTCTCCGCGATCAGCTCGCGCGCGCTCAGCCCGCGCGTCGGATCCATGCGCATGTCGAGCGGGCCCTCGGCGCGGAACGAGAACCCGCGCGTCGCGTCGTCGAGCTGCGGCGAGCTCACGCCGAGATCCGCGAGCAGCCCGTCGACGCGCTGGTCGCCGAGCACGTTCTGCAGCTCGGCGAACGCGCCGTGAACGAGCTGCACACGATCGCCGAAGCGCGCGAGGCGCGGCGCGGTCTCCTCGAGCGCGCGGGGATCGCGATCGATGCCGATCAGCCGACCATCGGGCGCGCTCGCCTCGAGGATCGCCTCCGAGTGCCCGCCACGACCGAGCGTCGCGTCGACGTAGAGCCCGCCGCTCTTCGGCGCGAGCTGCGCGAGGACCTCGGCGAGGAGCACCGGCGCATGCGTGTAGACGGTGTCGCTCACAGCCCCAGCTCCGCGAGGCGCTCGGCCATCTTCTGCTTCGCGCTCTCGTCCGCGAGCACCTGCGCGCGCAGACCGGCGAAGCGCTCCTTCGACCAGAGCTCGATGTGCTTGCCCATGCCGGCCCAGAGCGCCTCGCGCTCGAGCTCCGCGAGCTCGCGCAGCGTCTGCGGGATCAGCAGGCGACCCACCTTGTCGAGCTCCACCTCGACCGCGCCCGACACGTAGAGACGGCGGATCATCGCGACGCTCGGATCGAATCGTGGAAGCTGCGAGAGCCGCTCCTCGAACGCGATCCACTCCTTCATCGGATAGGCGACGAGGCAGGGATCCACCCCGGCCGTGATCACGAGGCGCGACTCGCCCTGCGCCGCGAGGATCTCGCGGAAACGCGAGGGGACGGAGGTCCGCCCCTTCTCGTCGATCGCATGCGCGTACTGCCCTCGGAACAAACCGCCTCCTCGTCAGAGGAGCCTCGGAAGCGTTCGCAGTGCCGCGGCCTGGCACCGCTTACCACCGCTTCCCACCGCGGCCGAACCTACGGGAGCGATCCCAGCGCTGTCAACTTCGCACCGGACGCGGATCGCACGATTTCGTCGATGATCGCAGGTCCACTCGGCGAGGTGGTAGAAAGTGGATCGAAACCCCGCTCCACCGATCTGATCGAGTGTTCATGTCGGAGGCGCTCGGGCGACGCGGTTAGAGTCGATGGGGATGGACGAGGACCTGGAGCGCGCGTGGAACGAGGTGCTCGCCGCGTGGGACGACGGCGATCGGCACAAGCGCTTCCTCGTGCTCGCGGAGACGACCGATCGCCTCGCCGAGGCGGGCCGCCGCTATCGCGAGGTGAAGGAGCACGATCCCGCGCGGCGCGCGGACGCGGAGCGGCGCATCGACGAGATCCTCGGGCGCGCGATGGCGCGCATGAAGGTCATCGAGCAGAGCGACCCGAAGCCCTCGCGCGGCAAGATCGAGTGGATCGCGTTCGGCGTGAGCGCGGCGCTGATCGCAGCCGCGCTGTACCAGCTGCTCGGCCGCGGACCCTGAGTACGCGATCTCCGTGATTGCGCCGGGGCGCAGCGTGCGCGTAGCCTGGGTCGCCGCGCCATGCAGCTCGATTTCAAGGCACGCGAGCTGACCGTCAAGCTCGTCTATTACGGGCCGGCGCTCAGCGGGAAGACCACCAACCTCCAGGCGGTGCACGAGCTCGTCTCGCCGCAGGCGCGTGGTCGCCTGATGACGCTCGAGACGAAGGACGACCGCACGCTCTTCTTCGATCTGCTGCCGCTCTCGGTGCAGGCGGGGCGGGGCCTCTCGGTCCGCATCAAGCTGTTCACCGTTCCCGGCCAGGTCATCCACAACGCGACGCGCCGGCTCGTGCTCCAGGGCGCCGACGGAGTCGCGTTCATCGCGGACTCGCAGCGCGCCGAGACCAAGGCGAACGCCGCGGCGTTCGTGAACCTGCGCCAGAACCTCGTCGAGAACGGGATCGATCCCGCGGCGATGCCGCTGGTGATCCAGTTCAACAAGCGCGACATGCCCGACGTGCGCACCGACGTCGAGATCGACGCGCTCGCGGCGAAGGGCAAGGAGCCCGTCTACAAGGCGATCGCGCTGCGCGGGCACGGCGTGCTCGAGACGCTGATCGGCCTCTTCGAGATCACGTGGAGCAAGCTCGAGCGCGAGCACCAGCTCGCCGAGAAGTTCGGCGTGCAGGGCGCGGATCTGCTCGGCGAGGTGCGCACCAAGCTCGGCATCGAGCCGGCGCGGCGGGAGGTGGCACCGTGAGCAGCGCGGTGGACACCGAGCTCAGCCTCGCGGACGTCGCGCGCCTCGAGGACGTGGTCGATCGTGCCGCGCTCGCCGAGGTGTGTCGCTCGTTCTTCGAGCTGTTCTCGCTGCCCGTGCGGGTGTTCTCGCGCGACGGGACGTTGCTGAGCGACGTGCACGAGGAGCAGGCGATCTGCCGCTACGTGAACGGGTTCGCGCCCGGTCGCGCGGCGTGCAGCAAGCTCGTGGGCGAGGTGCGCGCGATCGATCCCGAGGACGGACCGGTCGAGCATCCGTGCTTCACCGGCGCGTGTTATCGCGTGGTGCCGATCCACTACCAGGGCCGGCGATTGGGCCGCTTCGTGGTCGGTCCGTACATGCCCGCGGAGCGACGCGAGGTGCCGCGCTCGCTGCTGGTGCTCGACGATCGCATCGATCCGCGGGCGGCGCGCGACGCGCTCGGCGAGATGCCGCGGGTGCGTCAGGAGACGATCGAGCGCATCACCGAGCACCTTCGTCGGGTGCTCGATCTGATCCTGTTCTCGGGGCACCGCGCGTACCTCACGAGCCAGATGCACGTCGCGAGCGTGCGCGAGAGCTACCGCGAGCTCACCGAGAAGACGCAGCGCCTGCAGGACGCCTACGATCGACTGAAGGAGCTCGACCGCCTCAAGTCGAACTTCCTCGCGACGGTGAGCCACGAGCTGCGCACGCCGCTGACCTCGATCATCGGGTACAGCGACATGCTCGCGTCGGGCATCGCGGGCGAGCTCAACGGCGAGCAGCAGGAGTTCGTCGAGACGATCCGGAGCAAGGGCGATCACCTGCTCGCGCTGATCACGAGCCTGCTCGATCTGAACAAGCTGGAGCAGGGCAACCTCCCGCTGCGTCGCGAGCCGGTCACGCCCTCTGCGCTGATCGACGATCTCGCGAAGACGGTGCTCCCCCAGGCGCAGAAGAAGGGCGTGCGGGTCGAGGTCGACGTGCAGGGCGCGCGCGAGCCGATGCCGCTCGACCCGGTGCGCATCAAGCAGGTGCTCTTCAACCTCGCGGAGAACGCGATCAAGTTCACGCCGAAGGGCGGCAGCGTGCGCTTCGGCGTGCGCACGACCGAGATGGTCGACGGCGAGGGCGACGAGGGCGCGCTCGGGCTGGTGCTGATGGCGGCGCCGCGTCGTGCGGTCGAGTTCTCGATCACCGACTCGGGCATCGGGATCCCGGCGTCCGAGCACCAGAAGATCTTCGACGCGTTCTACCAGGTCGACGGCAGCTCGACGCGCGAGCACGGCGGCACGGGGCTCGGGCTCTCGATCGTGAAGCGGCTCGTCGATGCGCATGGCGGTCGCGTGTGGGTCGAGAGCAAGCCGGGCGAGGGCGCGACGTTCCGGGTCGCGATCCCCGAGCCCGACGAGCTCGCGTGAGCCGCGAGTTCGACCGCATCGCGAGGCTCCGCGCGATCTTCGCGGGCGAGCATCGCGGCGTGGTGCTCGGCATCGGAGACGACGCGGCGATCCTCGCGGGCGATGCGGTGGCGAGCGGCGCGGTGCTCTCGACCGACGCGGTGATCGAGGACGTGCACTTCCGGCGCGCGTGGATCGGGCAGGGCGTGACCTGGCGCGACGTCGCGTACCGCGCGGCGGCAGCCGCGCTGAGCGATCTCGCGGCGATGGGCGCCGAGCCGCGCGCGATGCTCACGTCGTGGGCCTTCCCGCGCGACCTGGGCGACGACGTGGTGGACGAGATCGCACGCGGGTTCCGTGACGCGGCGGACGTGTACGGCGCGCCGGTGATCGGGGGGAACCTCGCGCGTGGGCGCGAGATCGCGCTGACGACGACGGTGATCGGCGCCGCGCCGGTGCGCGTGCCGCGTCGTGATGGAGCGAAGCCGGGCGACGTGTTGTGGGTGACGGGCGCGCTCGGTGAAGCGGCGCTCGGGCTCGCCGCGCTCGAGGGCGGGATCGCCGCGGAGGCCGCGCCCTTCGTGACGCGCTTCGTGCGGCCGCCCTCGCGCATCGAGGCGGGACGCTTCGCCGCGGGCTCGGCGCACGCGATGATCGACGTGTCCGACGGGCTGCTCCAGGACCTCGGGCATCTCTGCGAAGCGAGCGGCGTGGGCGCGCGGATCGACGCGCTCGAGCCCACGCCCGAGGCCGACGCGCTCGCGCGGCGCTTGGGCGTCGATGCACGCGCGCTGATCGAGTCGGGCGGTGACGACTACGAGCTGCTGATCGCGTCGCCCGCCGACGTGGATCTCTCGTCGATCGCGCGTCGGATCGGGGAGATCACGCGCGAGCCGGGGATCGTGGGTGCGCGCACGACGCGCGCGGGCTTCGATCACTTCGAGTGATCGAGCGCGAGGCGCTTCATCATCTTCTGGAGCCCGAAGCGCGAGAGGCCGAGCGCCTTCGCAGCGCGGGTCTGGTTGCCGCCGTGCACCTCGAGCGCGCGCTCGACGAGCCGTCGCTCGAGCGCCTCGGTCTGCGCCTTGAGATCGAGCTCGCCTTGCAGGGCGTCGTCGCCGCGCAGCGCCGGCGAGAGGTGCTCGACCCCGATCCGCTCACCCGCGACGAGGAGCGCGCGGCGCAGCTCGTTCTCGAGCTCGCGCACGTTGCCCGGCCACGCGTATCCGCGCATCGCGGTGAGCGCGTCGTCGTCGATGCGCACCCGGCGGCTCGGCGCATGTCGCGCGAGAAGCGCGGCGGCGAGCGGCGCGACGTCGGCGGGTCGCTCGCGCAGCGGAGGGACCTCGATCGTGACGACCGCGATGCGGTAGTAGAGGTCCTCGCGGAACCGACCCTCGCGCGCGAGTGACGCGAGGTCGGAACGGCACGCCGCGACCAGGCGCACGTCGACGCGGCGCACGCGCTCGCTGCCGACGCTGCGGATCTCGCCCTCCTGCAGCACGCGCAGCAGCTTCGCCTGCATCGCGGGGCTCGTCTCCGCGATCTCGTCGAGGAAGAGCGTGCCCTCGTGCGCGATCTCGAAGAGCCCGCGCCGCGCGCGATCGGCCCCGGTGAACGCGCCGCGCACGTGCCCGAAGAGCGTGCTCTCGAGCAGCGTCTCGGGGATCGCCGCGCAGCTCTCGCCGACGAACGCGGCGTCGACGCGGGCGCTCGCGGCGTGGATGGCCCGCGCGAGGAGCTCCTTGCCGGTGCCGCTCTCGCCGACGAGGAGCACCGGCACACCGCTCGCGGCGACGCGCGAGGCGAGCGCGATCACCCGGCGCATCGGCTCGCTCACCGCGACGATCGCCGCGAAGGGGCCCTCGCCGCGATCCGCATCGCGGAAGGTGCGCAGCTCCTCGCCGCGCGCCTCGAGCGTCTGCTCCAGGGTGCGCGCACGGCGCGCCCAGATTCGCGCATCACGACGCGCTTCGTGCGTGCGCTCGGCCGCCGCGAGCGCCGCCGCGCCGAGCTCCGCGAGCGCCGCGACGTCGGCGACCGTGCCCTCGTCGAACGCGCCGGGCCGCAGTCGATCGTCGAGGCAGAGCGCGAGCGTGCTCCCATCGGGCGCGGGCAGCGGCACCGCGAGCACGCTGCGGAGCGCCATCGCGTGCACGCTCGCCGCGCCGTCCCAGCGCGCGTCGCCCTGGGCGTCGACGCTGACCATCGGACGTCGCTCGTCGATCACCCGCGCCGCGATCGATCGCGACGCGCGGTGCTCGGGGCCGAGCGCGCCGGTGAGCCCCACCGCGCAGCGCACGGTCGTCGTGCCGCTCTCGCGACGCCCGAGCACGAACGCGCGCTCCGCGCCCGCGAGCTCGAGCGCAGCGCCCGCGAGCGTCTCGAGCACGCGCGCGGGCCGTCTCTCCGCGGCCACGCGTCGCGCGAGGGTGATCACCGCGCGCGCGTCGCGCGTCGGCACGCTGGTCGCGGTCTGGGGCGCCGTCGCGAGCGCGCGCTGGTACGAGGGCACGGCGCGCAGCCGCGCGCGCGCTTCGGGCGAGAGGCCCGCGGCCGCGCGATCGAGGAGCGCACGCGCGGTCCCGAGGCGCGCCGCGGCCTCGCTGCGACGTCCCTCGAGCTCCGCGGCTTCGGCCCCCACCAGCGCGGCGCGCACGCGTGTCTCGAAGGTGCGCGCCGCGGCGCTCGCGTCCATCGCGCGAGCCTCGGCGATCGGGCTCTCTCCTGCGGCGAGCGCGACCCGTGCCTCCGCGAGCAGGACCTCCACCTCGACCAGCGAGCCCTCGGGCGCGCTCGCCCGCGCGCTGCGTGCTCGCTCGCGCGCGCGTTCGATCTCACCGAGCGCGGCGTGCGCGATCGCGAGCCGTGCGTCGACGAGACCGCGCATCGCGCCGCTCGCCTCGATGCCCTCGAGCGCGCGGATCGCGCCCCTCACTCGCCCGGCGCGGAGCTCGAGATCCGCGAGGACGATCGTCGCGTGATCGGACGCGTCGCGATCGCCGCTCTCGCGCGCCGCATCGCGGGCGCGCTCCGCCGCGAGCTGGGCGAGCGCGTCGTCGCCCGCGAGGAACGCGGCGTTCGCGAGGTTGAAGAGCGCACGCCCGAGCTCGTGCGGTCGCCGCAAGGTCGCGAGCCGTCGCGCGCCCTCGCGCAGCGCCTCGATCGCGGGCCCCAGCCGCCCTGCATCGAGGCGCGCGAGGCCGAGGTTCACGGTCGCGCTCGCCGCGCCGTGCCGCTCGCCTGCCCGCTCGGCGAGCTCGGCCGCGCGCTCGTAGGCTTCGATCGCGAGCTCGATCGTGCCGCTCGCGAGCGCCGCCGATCCTGCGAGCGACGCAGCACGGGCGCGCGCGGCGAGCGCGATGTCACGCGGTGCACGCGCCGCGACCCGCTCGAGCTCTGCCGCGAGCGACGACGCGACGACGCGCTCGCCGCGTGACATCGCGACGAGCGTCTCCACCTCGAGCGCGCGCGCGAGCGGCGCGATGCGATCACCGGCCACGTCGCGAACCGACCGCGCGAGCACCGACGCGCGCTCGAGCTCGCCGCGGCCCCACGCGATGCGGGCCGCGGTGCAGCGCGCCGCGAGCCCTGCGACGTCGGTCTCGGAGACCAGCGCGAGCGCCTCGCGCTCCGCCGTCGCGAGATCCCCACGGAGCCGCGCGAGCTCGGCCGCGAGCGCTCGCGCGTCGCGCGTGTCGACGTCCGAGAGCGCGTCGTGTGCCGCGTTCTCCTCTCCGGCGGCGCGCAGCGCATCGGCGAGCGCGATCGCGATCGGCTCGGATGTCGACGCGAGCCGCTCGCGGGCCGTCGCGAGCACGTCGGCGGCCGCGAGCGGATCGCCCGTGGCGCGCGCCTCGGCCGCGAGCGCGAGGAAGGCGTCGTGCGCGGCATCACGTCGATCGAGCGCGGCATCGACGCAGGCGCGCGCGAGCCCGCTCACCGCGGCGCGATCGAGCGAGCGCGCGATCGCCTTTCGCCGCGCCGCACCCAGCTCGCGCGTGATCGAGCGAACCCGATCGGCGCGCAGGACGAGCCCGGTCGCGTCGAACGTGGCGAGCCCGGATGCCGCGAGCAGCGCGCCCGCACGGGCGGGATCGCTCCCCAGCGCGATCCTCGCCTCGTCGGCGCGCAGCGTGCCGCCCGCCATCGCCAGCGCCTCGGCGAGCGGCCGCGCGATCTCGGGCACCGCGAGGGCCGCGCCCTCGTCGCGACCGAGGCTGCGCATCACGTCGGGCCGCGACGGATCGCGTCCCTGCGCGAACGCGCTCGCGACGATGCGACAGAGCCGCCCCGGCAGCCCCGAGCTCGCGGCGCGTGATGCGCTCTGCAGCGCCGCGCTCGCGCCGCGGATCGCCAGCACGTCGGTCAGCAGCGCGCCGAGCGACGCGTCGTCGATCGGTCCGAGCGTCACCCGCTTCATCCCGGGCGCCTCGATCACCTCGGCGCGCTCGAGGATCACCACGAGCGAGGCGCCCTCGAGCTCGGCCGCGCGCACCGCCGCGCGCGCTCTCTCGATCGAGAGCGCGCCGCTCCCGTCGTGGACCACGCACGCGTGCCCCACGCGCGCCGGGAGCGCGCCGTCGATCCACGTCGGCACCTCCGCGCCATCGCGCGCACGATCGGCCTGCAGCGCGCGCACCGCTTCGCGCGCGAGCCTCGTGCGTCCCGATCCCGGCGGACCGACCACCGCGACCACGCCCGGCGCATCGATCGCCGCGCGCAGCGCCGAGAGCTCGCGCGAGCGCCCCTGGAGCGGCGCGACCGAGGCACGCCGCGCGCGCTCCTCGTGGCTCGCCTCGTCGAGCAGCGTGCTCGCCGCAGCGTCGGGATCGAGCCTCCGCGCGACCTCGCGCGCGCTCGCCGGACGCTCCTCCGGCGCGTCGCGCAAGAGCTCGTCGATCAGCGTGCGCAGCGAGGGCGGCACGTCGGCCGGCAGCGCGGGCGCGCGAACGCGATGCACGCCCCGCAGCGGCTCGGAGCTGCGTGCGCCGGTGCCCGCGTCCTCGTCGTCGCCCGCGATCCATCGCGCGAGCGTCACGCCGAGCGCGAACAGATCGGACGCAGGCGAGCGCGCGCCGAGCCACGCCTCGGGCGCGAGGAAGCCCGGCGTGCCCATCACCGGCCCCAGCCCGGGCGCGCCCGCGAGCCCGAGATCGATCAGCCGTGCGCCCGCGGGATCGCCCGCGACCACCACGTTGGCAGGCTTCACGTCGCCGTGGACCAGCCCGGCTGCGTGGAGCGCCGCGAGCGATCGCGCGATCGCGGCGCCGGCGATCGTCGCGAAGCGGACCCGCGCGCCCAGGCCCGCGAGCCCTCGCGCGACCTCGCTCGAGACTCGTCCTTCCGCGAGCTCCTCGACGAGCACCCACGCGCCCGCCTCGAGCGCGAACGGCTCGCCGAGCGCGCCCTCGACCCGCAGCAGCTCGTGCACCGCCGCGAGGCCGGGGTGCGAGATCGACGTGAGCAGCGCGAGCTCCCACTGGAGCCGCTCGCCGTGCGCGGCGGAGACGATCTTCGCCGCGCGCGCGCCGCCCGCGATCGTGTCCTCGACCTCGACGACGCGTCCGATCGCGCCGCGTCCGAGCTCGCGCACGTGGCGGTAGCGCCCGCCGAGCAGCGGGCCCGCTGCCAACGTGGTTGCGGGCGTGGTGGGCGGGACAGGTCGCAAGATGCTGGATATTCTCGCGAAATCTGCGGCGCATGACAACTTGGTTGGCGGTGTCGCGCCCGTCCGTCGACGGCGGGGGAGGTGGCCTCGGAGAGACGCGCGATCCCGGCTTCCGCGAATCGGTGGCAGAATCCGTGGATGGCCAAGCACACGCTCCGCCAGGCGCTCGCCGACGTCGCGTGTGTGCTCACCGGCCATCGTTTCGTCGTGTGGGCCCGCACCTGCGAGCCCACCGAACGGCATCCGCACCTCGGCGCGTGGACGCGATGCGCGCGCTGCGGCCACGAGCGCGACTGGCGCGTCGGCGGAGGCAGCCTCGACGAGCGCGTGCTCGACCTGGTGCACGGCGTGGTGCGACCGCTGCGCGACGTGCAGGCGATCGCGCGCGGCGAGCGCGCGCACGAGCTGCCCAAGCCGCTCGCCGGGGCGATCCCGCCCAAACACCCGACGCCGCCGCTGCGCCCGATGCGCCGGCGATCGAGCGAGGGCCGCGGGTCCAGCCGTCGCTCGCCGCGGGCGCCGACGCCGCGGGATCACGATCCGCGCGATCGCTGACGCGCGGTGCGCGCGGCGGCCTTGGTGGAGCGCGTCAGCGCGCGAGCCGGAGCGCGCGCTTCGTGCATCAGCTCGAGGAAGCGCCGCGCGTTCGTGATCGCGTGGCCGTGCCAGTCGTTGTTGAACGCGACGTACACGTCGCGCCGATCGAGCTGGGGCGCGAGGCGCGCGACCCACGGCGCGAGCTCGTCGTCGCGATAGTGGTGGTGGTACGGCTTCGCGCCGAGCCCGTGGAAGCGCAGGTACACGAGGTCGCTCGTCTCGACGATCTCGGCGGGCAGCGAAGGGTGGCTGACGCAGCAGAACGCGACGTGGTGCGTCCTCAGCAGCGCGCGCACGTCGTCGCTCCACCACCACGCATCGCGCGGCTCGAGCACGTGACGCAGGCGATGCCCCGCGTGCTCGCGCGGCAGCAGCGCGAGGAAACGATCGACACGCTCGAGATCGCGCGGCGCCGCCGCGGGGAGCTGCCAGAGCACGACCTGCATCGACGTGAGCGGCGCGAGCGGCGCGAAGAAGCGCTCCAGCGGGCCCTCGCAATTCTTCAGCTTCAGGCGGTGCGTGATGAACTGCGATCCCTTCGCGACGAACACGAATCCGTCGGGCACCGTCGCCTGCCACGCCGCGGCCGCCTTCTCGCTCGCGAGCCGGTAGTGCGTCGCGTTGATCTCGACCATGTCGAACTGCGACGCGTAGTGCGCGAGCCGAGCGCGCGCCGGCAGTCCCTCGGGATAGAACACGCCCTTCCAGTCGGCGTAGACCCAGCCCGACGTGCCGACCCGGAGCTCGCGACGGCGCATGATCGAGAGCTAGTCCCAGCGGGCCGGCGCCCCAACGAAGGACGCGTGCGTGATAGGCTCGCGCCGTGCTGCGCCGGCTTGCTCTTCTCGCGATCCTCACTTCGCTCGCCCTGGTCTCGTGTGCCGATGCCGGCGAGCCACCCGACCTGCGGATGCGCGTGCGATGGGGCCTGAGCGAGACCTCGACGCTGCCGCCCGACGTCGATCGGATCAGCATCGACGTGCTCGTCGGCGACGAGACGACGGCGGACAACTCGATCCACACCGTCGCGAACCTCGAGGACGGCGACGGCAACGGGCGCCTCGATCTGATCCGCGGCGGGCTGCCGACGAACGTGCCGATCCGCATGCGCATCGTGGGCGAGGTGGGTGGCGTGCCGACGTACGTCGGGCACGTCGGTCCGATCGTCCTGCGCGCGGGTGAGCGCCGCTACGTCGAGCCCGCGATGTACCGCGTCGGCACCTCGATCTCGGTCTCGGCGAGCGGCGTGCGAGGCCGCGTGCTCCACAGCGCGACGGCGCTGCCCGATGGGCGCGTGCTGGTCGCGGGCGGCTTCGGCGTGACCACCACGACGTGCCCCGCGGGCGAGCCCGAGGGCACGCGCTGCTTCGCGCTCGCGGCGAGCGACGAGGCGTACGTGTTCGATCCCGCCGAGGGGCGCTTCCACGCGGTCGATGGAGGTCTGCTCTCGGCGCGCGGCGGGCACACCGCGACCGCGCTCCCCGATGGTCGCGTGCTGCTCGCGGGCGGCGCGAGCGACGCGCTGCTGCGCATGACGCCGCAGGGCGCGTCGACGTCGGGCACCTACGTGCTGTCGATCGCGCCGAGCGACGACGCGGGCGAGGACACGTCGCTCGCATCGTTCGAGATCTTCGATCCCGAGCTGAGCCCGGAGGTCGAGGACGTCGACGCCGACGGCGATCCCGGGCGCGGCGCGTTCGTGGGCGCGGCGGACGCGCCGACCTCGCCGGGCCGTCTCGATCGCGCGCGCTTCCTCGCGACCGCGTCGGCGATCCCCGGCACGCGGCGCGTGCTGATCGCGGGTGGCGTCGGCGGTACCGCGGCCAGCACGAGCTTCGTGGTGTTCGACGCCGATCGCGCGGGTGGCTACGGCGTGCTCGCGGCGGACGACGCCGACGAGCTCGCGGCGTCGCGGGTCGCGGCAGGCAGCGCGGGCGTGGGCAGCGGCGCGTCGGCGTCGGTGTGGATCCTCGGCGGCAACGACGCGCGCAGTGACGCGGATCTCGCCGAGGTGTGGTCGGGCGCGGCGGACGACGCGACGGGCGCGAGCGCGCCCGCGAACGCCGAGCCGCTGCTCTTCCCGCAGGAGATGGCGGGCGTCGCGGTGTCGCGGCCCGAGTGGAGCTTCGTGCGGCCGATCGTCGAGCCGATCGCGGACGGCGAGAACGTCGTGGTGATCGGGTGGTACGGCCCGCTCTGCGAGGCCGGCACGATGACCGCGGTCTTCGCGGGCGGGGCGGCGTCGGTCGAGCGCTGCGGGTTCGCGCGTCGCAGCTTCACGATCGACGTCGAGACCGGGCTCGCGACGCCGACGATGACCAACAACCCGCACGCCTTCGGTGCGAGCGCTCGGCTCGACGACGGACGCGTGCTGGCCACCGGCGGCATCGGCGCGCTGGTGTGGAGCGTGAACAACACGATCGACGTGCTCACCGGCGCGGTCGACGCGATGGGCGCCGCGGTGGTGAGCCCGACGCCGCTGCAGCTCGCCGAGGGACGCGCGCTGCACACGACCACCGCGCTGCCCGACGGCGGCGCGCTCACGGTCGGCGGCCTGCGCTTCGACGCGTCGGTGATGAACGCGTCGCTGCCGCAGCCCGAGGTGATCTACCTCGCGGAGCAGTGAGGCTCAGTCGGCCGCGAGGACGTAGCGCGTTCGCTTGCCGGTTCCGTCGCGGGTGATCGCGCCGGTCGCGACGAGCGCGCGGAGTCGTCGCAGCGCGGTCGCCTCGGAGACGCGGAGGCGCTCGGCGAGCTCGCTCGAGCGCAGCGGGCGCTCGGCGAGGAGCGCGAGGATCGGGTCGCGCTCCTCGGGCTCGGGCTCCGGCTCGGACGGCGTGCCCGCGATCGGCGTCTCGGCATCGAGGTGCACCACGCGCACGCCGCTCTGGAGCGCGTAGCCCAACGGGGTCGTGCGGATCCAGTCCGCGAGCGGGCCGAGCGTGCGGCGCAGCCGCGCGATCGCGGTGTGGATCACCGCGTCGTGGTGCTGCGGCGAGTACCGTGCGACGCGCCACACCTCGTTGATCAGCGCTTCCTTGGTGCGCTCACCTGCGCTCAGCGCGGCGAGGAGCTCGCGCGCGTGGCCGGGGAGCTTCGTGATGTGCACCACGGTGCCGTGATCGGCGGCGACCAGCGAGTCGGACGCGAACACGAGATCGCGACCGGGCTCGCGCGCGTGCGGGACGAGCAGCGGCACGAGGCCGAGCCAGCCGCGCCGCAGCGCGATCGCGATCCGCGCTGCAGGCGACGCGTCACCGGCGAGCAGCGACCAGAGCGGTGACTCGCTCGCCGCCGTGCTGCCGAGCGCGCGCCCGCCGTCCATCGCCTCGAGGGCGCGCGCGACGAACCCCTCGGTGAGCCGCGCCAGCGACTCGGAGCGCGCGCGATCGGGCGCGAAGAGCGCGGTGCCGAGCACACGATCCCACGCGATCAGCTCGGCGAGCAGGATGCGATCGTGGCCCGACTCGAGCGCGCGCCGTGCGTCGTCGAGCGCGTCGCGTGCCTCGTCGAGCGATCGATCGAGCCGCGCGAGGAGCGCGAGCGTCATCGCGAAGCGCGCGCGGCCGCGGTGATCCGACTCCGGGATCGTGTGCTCCGCGGCGCGCTCGAGGGCCTCGCGGCCGCGCTCCGCATCGCCCGAGAGCGCGCCGCGGAACGCGAGCTCGACCCATGCCGAGCGCAGCGCGTAGACGTTGCCCACGCTCGCGATCGCGACCTGCGTGAGCGCGCTCTCGACGTCGGCTTCGCGCCGTCCGTGCCGGTTCTCGTAGGCGAGCCGCGCGCACTCGATCGACACGCGATGCCCCTCGAAGCCGAGCGCTGCGGCGAGCTTCTCCGCCTGATCGAGCACCCGCAGCCCGGCGTTCACCTCGCCGCGCTGCACCAGCACGTGACCGCGCAGATCGAGCGCGAGCAGCCTTCCGTACTGGAAGCGCGCGCGCACCGCCTCGCGCAGCGCGCGTCGTGATGCGAGGCGCGCGCGCCCGATCCGACCGACGAAGTAGCGGAACAGCGCGATGCCCTGGAAGACGAAGAAGCGCGTCTTGGGATCGCTCGCGCCGGCGTAGCGGAGGTTGCTGCGGGCGCGGCTCTCGGCGTCGGCGTAGCGACCCGCATGGCAGAGCCCGACGATCGCGAAGAACTGCGCCTCGGCGACGATCGCATCGGTCGCCTCGGGATCGGCGCGCACGTCGTCGGCGAGCGCGAGCGCCTCGTCGATGCGACCGAGGAGCGCCAGCGACCCGACGACGCACGGGGCGTCGTCGGGCTCGAACGTCGCCTCCGGAGCGTCCCACGCGCGCGCGAGCACTTCGTGGTGGAGCCCGGAGCGGAACGTCGCGCGCAAGTCGCGTCCGACCACGCGCGCAAGAGTCCGCGAGCCTCGCGCGCGACGCAAGGCTCGTGTGATCAGTCGTCGTGCTCTTCGTCGTCGTCGTCGCCACCGCTCGGCTCGAGCGCGGTCGCGAGATCGAACACGACGATGCCGATCGGATCGGACACGAACGCGTCGACCACGGCGCGGCGCGCGAGCGCTTCCTCGGCGCTCGTCGCACCGGCCTCGACCGCGGCGAGCGCTGCGGCGTAGTCGAGCGGAAGCGCCGTGAAGATCTCGGTGCAGCGCGCCACGCCCGCCGCGTCGACCGTGCAGGTGCCGGTGCCGACCGCGTCGGTCAGCGTCGTGCCCTCGATCTCGCGCCCCGCGACCGGCCCGACGGGGCCGCGCAGGGTCACGGTCTGATCGACGACGCCGCTCAGATCCGGCGGAAAATCATAGGTCAGCGTGACCTCGCCAGCGGCGACGACGACGTGCACGTCGGGCACGAAGAAGAACGCGTGCGGTGCGAGCGCGGGGTCGGTGACCGGCACTTCGTAGTAGGGCAGGGGAAGCGGCGGCGTGATCGTCGCGCCTGCGTCCGACGTCGTCGCGCTCGACGCATCCGGCGTCGCGCCGGGGCTCTCGGAGCACGCCGCGAGCGCGAGTCCCGTGCTCATCATCCACATCCACTGCTTCGTCCGCCGCACCCGAGCCTCCGACATCGTTCTTGCGTGAAGAGACACCGTTGCGACCCGGCTCGCAACGGTTCAGCGATCGATCAGATCCCGTCGTCGTCGCCGCCGTGCGGCTTGCAGTACGCGGTGCCGTGCTCGACCTCGCACTCCTGCCCGGACGGGCAGTCCGCGTCCGTCGTGCATGCCTCGCCCGACGGTGCGCCGTCGTCGTCGCCGCCGTGCGCCTTGCAGAACGACGTGCCGTGCTCGAGCTCGCACTCCTCGCCGGACGGGCAGTCGGTGTCGACGGCACAGGTCACGCCGGAGCCGCTCGCGTCGCCGTGCGGGCGGCACACCGGGCCGGCGTCCTCGGGCTCGCAGGCGTGACGCGCCGGACAATCGGCGTGGGTGTCGCACGCGAGCGGCGCGACGGATCCGTCGGGGCCCTCGGGCGCACATCCGACGAGCATCACGGCGACGAACAGAGCACGAACGAGCTGGCGCATGGTTCCTCCGTGCGGCGCCGGGCACGTCTCCCCGGCTGCCGCTCTCACGTCGAAGGTGACCGCGCTTGCGCGTCACGCCGCTGACCGGCTCTGACCTGCGCTGACGGGAAAACGCGGCGGGATTCCCGTCAGAACGCGTCAGCGCTCGTCAGCGGCGTGACGCGCATCCCCACGCACGATGGCTCGGTGCGACGGCCTCGGTTCGGCCGTGCGTGGAGGTGGGATTGGATCAGCGCTCGTCACAGGCTCGTCGTGCCCTCGGCTTCGTCGCGGCGGCGCTCGCGATCATCGCGTGCGACGGGACCTCGGCCGGGAGCGACATCGTCGACGCGCCCGACGCGGCGATGGCGGTCGAGGACGCGGCGACGCCCGAAGTCGCGCCCGGTCTCGCGGTGTACCCGGTGCGGCCCGTCGCGATCGTCGACACCCGCGCGCCGATCGCAGCGTGTGGTGCGCACGTCGCGCTCGACGCGGCCCACCCGCACATCGACGTCTCGCTCGACGCGTGCGCCGATCTCGAGCTTCCGCTCGGCGCCACGGCGCTCGCCGCGACGCTCACGATCGTTCCGCGCGAGCTCGGTGCGACCGTCGAGGTGCGCGCGGGCGCGCCGGAGTCGCTCGCTGCGCAGCCGATCACACGCGCGGGCCCGCACGACGCGTGGACGAGCGGGTTGCTCGCGTCGCTGGGCGCGGCGCGCACGCTGCGCATCGAGACGACGAACGGTGCCGCGGCCGACGTGGTGCTCGAGCTCACCGCGGTGCTCGCGCCGCCGGGGCCCGGCGCGCGCGGCGTGCGCTTCCTCGATCGACCGGTGCGGCTCTACACGACGCGATGGGACGAAGCCGGCGTGTGGCACGGCCCGACCTCGGCCGACGTCGACGGGCGGCTCGCGCTCAACGAGATCGCCGAAGACCCGCTGGGCGCGCTGCCCAACGACGTGGTCGGTCTGATCGGCGTGGCGCACGTCGGGCCCGACGGTCTTTGCGACGAAGGCGCGTTCGTCTCGCTGGGGCCCGCGCGCTCCGAGGGCGACACCGGCGGGCTCGCGCGCATCGCGACGTGCGCGCCCGAGTCGACGTTCCCGAGCCGCTCGAGCACCGCGTTCGTGATCGGTGCGAGCCCCTCGCAGCAGCTCGTGCTGCGCGCCGATCGCGCCGACGCGCTCGTGTACCTCGACGTGGTCGCGTACCTCGTGCCGTACCGCGAGGGCGACGCGCTCTACCATCCGCTCGCGGCGCCGCTCGGCACCGAGGTCGAGCTCGGCCTCGCGCCGCGCCAGGTCGCGGCGTCGCTCGGTGCCGGCGTCGCGGCGTCGGGGCGCATCGCAGCGTGGGGCGCGGGCCGCGGGAGCCTCTCGGCGGGCGCTGCGCCGACCAGCGACGCGCCGAGCGGTCCGCACACGACGCTCGAGCTGCGCGACGGCACGAGCTCCGCTGCGTTCACCACGCGCCTCGATCCGACCGGCGCGTTCGTCCTCGAGGCCGACGTCGAGGCGCAGCTCGCGCTCGCCGTCGACGCGTACTGGGCGCCCTGACGCTTCCTTCCACCGGAGACCTCCGACATGCGACATGCCTTCTCGTTCCTCGTGCTCCTGATGCTCGCGATCCCGACCCGCGCGCTCGCCGCGCCGCCGTGGATCGACAGCTTCGACGTCCTCGAGGCCCCTCGCGGCGCGCGCGTGCGCATCGCGGGGAGCGATCTCGGGGACCCTGCGACCTCGCGCGTCGAGATCGGCGGCGCGCTCGCGCCCACCGCGCGGTGGACGTCGACCGGGATCACCGCATACGTGCCCGCCGATGCGCGGATCGGAGAGACGTCCGTTCGCGTCGTCACGTCCGAAGGCGCCGACGCGCGTCTGATCACGATCGTGCCTCGCGCCGCGATCGACGATCGCATCGCGTGGCGCGTGCTCGGCGAGGGCCGCGGCGCGGGGCACCACGCGCCCGGCGTGCGCCGCGACGGCACCGTGATCGTCGGCGACGACGCGGGCTTCGTGTACGCGATCGATCGCGACGGAGGGATGCGCTGGATCGTCGATGCGGTGCGCACGCTCGACGTCGAGTGGGCCGCCGCGGATCGCGGCCCGATCGCGATCGGCGACGGCGACGTCGCGTACGTCGCGGTCACGTCGGGCACGCAGGAGCACGTGCTCGCGATCGATCGCGACGGCGCGATCGCCTGGGCCCGCACCTTCGAGACGGGCTTCCTCAGCGCGGGTCCGAGCATCGGCCCCGACGGCGACGTCTACGTGATGCACGCCGCGGCGTGGATCGTCAGCACCGATCCGCCCGGTCCGAGCAGCGGCATGATGCGCCTTCGCCACGACGACGGCGCGACGGTGTGGGCGACGCGCGGCGAGCCCGTGATCACGCAGGTGCCCTACGAGGGCGCGCCGATCGTGTTCGGCGCGTCGACGCCGGGCGGCGCGATCGATCGTGCGTTCGTCTTCACCGAGCAGGGCGCGCTCTCGACCTCGCCCGGCGATCCCCAGCGCGATGCGCTGCGCGCGTTCGCGCTCGACGACGGACGCGAGACCTTCGTCGCGCTCACGCTCGCACCGACCGGCAGCGCGTCGCCGCTCCAGGTGTGGCCCGCGGTGCGGGACGACGGTGCCGTGCTGGTCTCGAGCTTCGTCTCGTCGTCGGTGGGCCAGCGCGTGCGCTTCGTCGACGCGTCGAGCGGTGCGTTCGTCGGCATGACCAGCATGGAGGAAGCGGGCGGGCTCGGTGCGCCGCTCGCGGGCCGCGACGGACGCACGTTCGTCATCCGCGATCAGTCGTGGCTCGACGCGTTCGACGTGGACGGGCGGCTCGTGTGGGAGCGCCGCATCGCGGGCGGCCCGCGCCCGAACCGCCTGGTGTTCGGCGCGGATCGCATGGCGATCTGGGTCGCGTCGCCGGGTCGTGCGATGGCGGTGTCGGCGGAGGACGGCGCGCTGATCGACGACGTGTCGGTGGCGGCATCGGCCGGTACCGAGACGCCCGTCGGCTGCGCGCTGGGCACCGACGACGTGCTCCGCCGCGTCTACTACGTCGGCTGCTTCGCGGCCGAAGGCGCGAGCTGGGAGCTCTCCGCGATCACGATGCTCGCCGACGCGCCCATCGATCACGACGCGGGCATCGGCGCCGATGCGGGCGCGCCGATCGAGGCCGATGCCGGCGCGATGCGCCCGCGCGGAGCGGGCTGCAGCGTGGGCGCGCGCACCGCGCAGGCGCCGTGGGCGCTCCTCGCGATCCTCGGGCTCGTCTTCGCGCGCCGGGCTCAGCGCCCCGCGAGCCCGAGCACGCGCTTGTAGGCGTCCTTGCGCGGAATGCCCTCGCGCTCGGCGAGGCGATCCGCGGCCTCGCGCGTGCCGAGCCCTTCGTCGTCGAGCCACGCGCGCACGGTCTCGTCGTCGACGGGCTCCTTCTCGTCCTCGGGCGCGACGTCGGGCGCGGCGACGACCAGCGTGATCTCGCCCAGCGTTCCCTCGGCGAATTTCTCCGCGAGCGCGTCGAGCGAGCCGCGCGCGATCTCCTCGTGCAGCTTCGTCAGCTCGCGACACACCGCGGCCTGACGCGTCCCGCCGAGCACGCCCGCGAGATCGCGCAGCGTCGCGCCGATGCGGTTCGGCGCCTCGAAGAGCATCACCGCACCGCGCGCCTTCGCGATCCCCGCGAGGGCGCGCTGTCGGCGTCCTCCACCGCGCGGCAGGAACCCCACGAACTCGAAGCTCGGCGCGGCGAGACCGCTCGCGACGAGCGCCGCGATCGGCGCGCTCGGGCCCGGGATCGCCTCGACCGTGATCCCCGCCTCCGCGCACGCGCGCACCAGCTCGGCGCCGGGGTCGCTCACCAGCGGCGTGCCCGCATCGCTCACCAGCGCGAGCTTCGCACCGCCTCGCAGCTCCTCGACGAGCGCCTCGATGCGCGCGGCGGGCGTGTGCGCGTGGAACGAACGCAGCGGCGTGCCCACACCGTGATGACGACACAGCACCGACGTGCGCCGCGTGTCCTCGGCGAGGATCACGTCGGCCTCGCGCATCACGCGCAGCGCGCGCAGCGTGATGTCCTCGAGATTTCCGATCGGCGTGGCGACGATCGAGAGCTTTCCGCGCGTCGTTCCGGGGTCGCTCACCACCGCACCAGCGAAGACGCAAGCGGGGCTGGGGCCCCGTGCGCAGTGTTCGGGGAGGGGGACCCCGATCCGGCTTTGCCGGTCGGGGGGAGGGGTCTTCCAAGACCCCTCATGAAGGGAGCGCCGAAGCTTCGACGTGCTGCTCGAGGTACGCCCGGATCTTCCCCTGGAGGCGCTTCTCGATCTGCCGCACGCGCTCGCGGCTCACGCCGAACTGCTCGCCCAGCTCCTGCAGCGTCTTGGGCTCGTCGCTCATCAGGCGCTCTCGGAAGATCACGTCTTCCTTGCCCTTCAGCGTCTGCCCGAACTCCCGGATCTTCCCGGTGAGAAGGTCCTCCAGCTCCGCGCTCGCGAGCAGCTCGTCCGCCGGCGAGTCGAGCGCTGCCATCGTGTCGATCCGCGACGTGGGCTTGCCGTCCGCGTGGCCGATCGGCGCATCGAGCGAGAGCTCACCCGCACCGAGCCGCCGGTCCATCTGCACCACGTCGTCGGTCGTGACGTCGAGGTTCTTCGCGACCACCTCGGGCGTGGGGTCGATCCCCATCGCCGACAGCCGCGCCTTCTCCTTCTTCAAGTTGAAGAAGAGCTTGCGCTGCGCCTGCGTCGTCCCGAGCTTCACGAGACGCCAGTTGTTCAGGATGAACCGCAGGATGTACGCGCGGATCCACCACGCCGCGTACGACGAGAGCTTCACGCCGCGGTAGGGGTCGTACTTCTTCACGGCCTGCATCAGGCCGATGTTCCCCTCCTGGATCAGATCCAGGATGTTCCGGTACGCGCGCCGGTAGTCGTACGCGATCTTCACGACGAGCCGCAGGTTCGACGTGACCAGCTTGCGTGCCGCGTCGACGTCGCCGGTCTCGACGTACTTCACCGCGAGCTCGTGGGTCTGCTCGGGCGTGAGCAGCGAGTATCGCTGCACGTCGCGCATGTACGCCTGGAGCGGGTCCTGGGTCGCGAGCGCGGAGCCGGTCTCGGCGCGCGCCGGGATCGGCTCGGCGAGATCGACGTCGTCGACGACCTCGCCCTCGACGACCACGTCGCCCTCGAGCGCCTCGTCGTCGTCGCGCGACTCCTGCTCGGCCTCCGAGCCCTCGTCGTCGTCGTCGCGAGCCTCCTCGCGCTCGTCCACCACCTCGCCCGCGAGGACTTCGCTCTCGTTCTCCTCCTCGGAGCGCTCCTTCGCTTTCGTTGTCTTGCGGGCCATCAGGTACTCCGTCTGGGGCGCGGGCCAGTTTGGTGCAAGGGCGGGGCCGCGGACAAGCGCGTGGAACGCGCGATCCGAGGCTCTAACGCGCTCGCTCGTAGATCACTTCGTCGCGTTGTCCGGGCGCGAGCATCACGTACCCGGAGCCCTCGCGCCGCAGCGCGGACTCCTCGGACGTCCCGCGCCGCACCACGACCCACTCCGCGTCGATCTCGCGCAGGCGATCGAGGAACGCGCTCGAGCTCGGCGCGGGCACGAACACCACGCGGTTGCTCATGCGCTCGTTCCACAGGTTCGCGAGGAACGAGACCTCGTCGGAGAACGCGACCACGTCTCCGTCGCCGATGCGCTCGGTGCGCAGCCGGCTCGACTCGGCCGGGAGCAGGTTGTGGCTCGCGGGCTGCTCGGCGCGCTCCCGCGGGCTCATCCGCGCGAGCTCGAGCGCGCGCGAGACCGTCACGTCCCACCCCGGCGCGGCCCAGAAGAGCGTGATCAGGTTCAGCGCGATCATCGCGCCGAGCGCGCCCTCGCCGAGCCCTCGCCGAGCGCGCCCCCCGAGCAGCCAGAGCACCACGAGCAGCGCGCCCGCCGGCATCGGCAGCGCGTAGCGACCCCACTGGTACGCGGGCGACGTGAGCAGCGTCAGCACACACACTCCGAGCACCACGCCGATGCGCACGAGCTCGAGCAGCTCGCGCCGTCGTCCGAGCCCGATCGCCGTGAACGCCGCGCCGAGCATGCGCAGCAGCCCGAGCACGAAGAACGGAAGCGCGACGAAGGTGAGCGAGTACCCGTACGCGTGGCGGCGGGTGTCGTGATAGTCCTCGCCGGGCCGCGGCGCGCCGAACATCTCGTCCAGCTGCTGCGGGAGCGGCCAGTGATCGTTCGTGAGGTCGTGGGGGCCCTCGAGCGTCACGTCGAGCAGCTCGCTGTGATAGCGGAGCGGCCAGATCGGGTTGCCGTGCCCCACGTAATTGCGCCAGTAAGGAGGCGCGACGAGCGCGATCGTGAGCGCGAGCCCGGCGATCGCATGCCCCACGATGCGCGCGCTCCGGGTGCGGATCGCGTTCGCGATCACGCCCACCAGCGCGATCGACGCGAGCACCCCCACGAAGAAGAGCCCGTTCGCCTTGGTGCCTCCGAGCAGCCCGAGCGCGAGCGAGGCCATCCACACGTCGCGCGCCGAGAGGCTCGGCCGGGTCACGAAGTGCACGCTCGCGAGGAACGTCGCGAGCACCGTGAGATCGACGTAGGTGCTGCGCAGCTGGAGCACCGCGGCGGGGATCGTGACGAGCACGCACGCGAGCCCGAGCGCGCCCATGCGCCACGAGGTCGAGCGCGCGGCGAGCACGTAGAACGCGAGCAGCGCGATCGCCCCCATCGCGCTCGGCACCACGTCGATGAGGCGTCGATCTCCGAACACCGTGGTCCAGAGCAGGAAGTGCTCGGACGTGCGCGGATAGCCGTTCACCCACTCGAGCTGGATCGGCACCTCGACGAGGCCGAATCCGCGGTTCTGCAAGGCGAACCCGACCATCGGCTCGTGGTACCAGACGCCGTCCCACGAGCCGCTCGGCGCGAGCCAGGCGAGCCACGCGGTCCACGCGAAGATGCCGAGCGTGAACGGCAGCGCAATCACGACGACACTGCGCGCGCGCCACGCCTCGCGGATCGCCTCGACCGGCAGCAGCACGAGCTCGCGCGTCGCGTGGAGCAGCCGGCGTGGATCGCGCCGGAGCGTGATCACGATCGGCACGATCGAGAGGATCACGACCGAGCCCGCGAGGCTCCCGGCCGTGAGCACGTCGAGCCAGCCGAGCGCGTGGATGCTGCCCGCGATGATCGCGAGCGCGACCACACACGCCGCGAGGGCGCGCTCGGCGCGGCTCTCCGGATACAAGCGGTCGGCGACGGCGACGCCGGAGAGGAACGCGAGCGCGGTCAGGAGGATGAGCACCAGCACTCGAGGGCCCGGAAAGCGGGCGCAAGAGTGGCCCACCCGCACACACGCGTGCAACCGCGAGTGGACGGATTGCAGCAGCGCGGACAAAAGCAGGCCCGATGTCGTTCGTGTTCGCGGTGATGCGCCCCGGGGTCGAAACGTGGGCGAAGAGCGAGGTCGCGCGGGCGCGGCCGGCGTGGCGCTTCGCATACGGGCGCGCGGGGCTCGTCACCTGGAAGCGCGACGCCTCGTCGACCGAGGACCCGGGCGACGCGTCGGGCGAGGACGCGCTCACCGTGGTCGCGCGGGTGTGGGGCCGCGGCATCGGCGTCGCGAAGAGCGTCGACGACGTGGTGCGGATCGCGCGTGAGGAGGCGAGGGCAGGGCGGCTGCGGCTGCACGTCTTCGCGCGCGGGAAGAAAGGCGCCGAGGAGCTCGCACCGGAGGAAGAGGAGCGCGCGCGATCGATCGAGCGCGAGGTGCGCGCGCAACTGGGCGACGAGATCGAGCGTGATGCGATCGCGGAGCGTGGCGATCGCGTGCTCGACGTGATCGTCGGCGAGGACGATCTCTACGTCGGCGTGCACGTGCATCGCGAGGGCGCGATCGCGTGGCCCGGCGGGCGCATCCCGATCGACGTGCCCACCGATTCGCCGTCCCGCGCGTATCGCAAGGTCGAGGAGATGATCGCGTGGGGCGACGTGCCGGTGCGCGCGGGCGACGTCGCGATCGAGATCGGCGCGGCGCCCGGCGGCGCGGCGTACGCCCTCGCGCGTCGCGGCGTGAGCGTCGTCGCGATCGACCCTGCCGAGATGGACGCGCAGGTCCTCGCGTACCAGGGCCCGGGCGGCGCGCGTGTCACGCACCTCGCCAAGCCGGTCGGCGCGGTGACGCGCGACGAGCTGCCGCGCGACGCGCGATGGCTGCTCTCCGACCTCAACCTCGCGCCGCCGGTCGCGCTGCGCTACGCGGCACGCATCGCGAGCACGACGAGCATCGAGGGCGCGATCCTCACGCTCAAGATGAACGACGCCGCGATGATCGCGTCGATCCCCGCGCTGCTCGACAGAGCACGCGCGATCGTCCCCGGCGGCGACGCGCGCGCGATCCAGCTGCCCGCGCACCGCCAGGAGATCGGCGTGCTGGTGATCAGATCGCCGAGAGGCGCGGGCGATCGAGCGGGGCGAGCGCGGCCGGGCGCAGCACCGCGACGAGCTCCTCGTACTCGCTGAAGAGCGCGCACTCGATCGCGATCCGTCCGTCGGGCAGACGCTTCGACCACACGTACGTCGGGTCGACGTGCGCGCGCTGCTTGTCGCCCTCGGGGACGCGCCACGAGAGCCCCGCGAACTCGCGCTCGCGCAGCATCGCCTCGAGACCTTCCTCGTCGACGAACCCGCTCGCGACCGTGCACTGCACGTGCTCGAGCTCGTTCAGGACCTCGAGGGGATCGACGTTGCGACCGATCCCGACGGTCTCCGCGAAGGGCAGATCCTTCATCAGCGTCGCGGGCTGCGCGCACTGCTCGACCGCGAGCGCGAGCTTGCCGCGCCCCTGCTTCTCGACGGTGCCGATCGCGACGAGCCCGTCGCGCATCGCTTCCTCGAGCAGGTCCACGTCGCCGTCGCGGAACATGTCGACAAGCTCGAGCCCGATGTCGATCGGCAGCACGAGGTACGCGTCCTCGTCGGACACGTGGAAGGGCGGATCGAGCGGCAGCATGCCCTCACCGCGCTCGCGCACCGCCGCGATCAGCTCGCCGTCGGCGAACACGACGCTCAGCGGGACACCACGGATCAGCTCGGCGAGCGTGGGCTCGCGCGTGGAGACGGCAAACATGCGCCGGACGCTACGGATGCGGAGATCGCCGCGCAACTTTCTGCGCGACGCGCGATCTCGACCCGCGCTTGACGCGGACTTCCACCGAGTTCATTGTTTGGTCAGCCAACCAAGAAACTCGCATGGCACGCCCATCGAACACCGGTGCCCGCCGGGCCGAGATCGTCGACGCCCTCCTTCGTGTGCTCGCGGAGCGCGGCTGGGCCGCGGCGACCACCGCCGAGATCGCACGCGCGGCCGGCATGACGCCGGGCCTCCTCCACTATCACTTCGCGTCGAAGCAGGAGATCCTGCTCGCGCTCGTGGAGCGCCTCACCGCGACGCTCCAGGATCGCTTCGAGCGACGCGCCGAGCGAGCCGGGGACGATCCGCGGGCGCGCCTCTTCGCGCTGCTCGACGCGCACGTCGCGCTCGACGACGACGCCGATCCCGCGGCGGTCGCGAGCTGGGCCGCCATCGCGGCCGAGGCCGGGCACCAGCCCGAGGTGCGCGAGGTCTACGCGCGCGCCATCGCGAAGCAGCTCGACGCGATCGACGACCTCGTCTCCGCGACGCTGCGCGCGGAAGGTCGCGAGGTGCGCGGCGCGCGCCGCATCGCCGCGGGGCTGCTCGCCGCGATCGAGGGCGCGTATCGCATCGCGGCGTCGGCGCCCGGCGTGCTCCCCGAGGGCTTCGCCGCGCCGACGATCACGCGCATCGCGGAAGGTCTGCTGGCTTCGCAACCGAGGGCACGACGATGACTCGCACACGCCGTCTCCTGGTGCTCGGTGCGCTCTACTTCGCGCAGGGCCTCCCATTCGGGTTCTTCGTGCAGGCGCTGCCCGTCGTGCTCCGCGAGCGCGGCGTGTCGCTCTCGCTCATCGGGCTCTCGTCGTTGCTCGCGATGCCGTGGGCGCTCAAGCCGCTGGTCGCGCCGCTCGTCGATCGTGCGCGCACCCGTCGCGCGTGGATCGTCCCGCTGCAGATCACGAGCGCGCTCCTGCTCGCGCTCGCTGCGCTCGCGTCGCCCGAGGCGAGCCTGCCCGCGCTCTTCGCGATCGTCGCGCTGACGAACCTCGCTGCGGCGGCGCAAGACATCGCGACCGACGCGCTCGCGGTCGATCTCCTCCCCGCGGACGAGCGCGGGCTCGGCAACGGCCTGCAGGTCGCGGGCTATCGCGTCGGCATGATCGCGGGCGGCGGCGTGGTGCTCGGCGCGATGGCCCACATCGGCTGGGCACCGGCGATGCTCGCGCTCGGTGCGACCCTCGCGGTCGCGACCATCCCGCTGCTGATCACGCACGAGCCCGCGCGCACGCCCGCGCCGCCGCGTCCCACGATCACCGCGCTGCGGGAGGCCGCGTCGCGACCGGGTGCGCTGCGCTGGCTCCGCGTGCTCGTGCTCTTCAAGGCGGGCGAGGCGCTCGCCACCGCGATGGCGCGCCCGATGCTCGTCGATCGCGGGCTCGACGCGGGCGATCTCGCGGCGCTCCTCGGCGGCACCGGCTTCGCCGCGGGCCTCGCGGGCGCGCTGATCGGCGGCGCGCTCGTGCCGCGGCTCGGACGCCGTCGCGCCCTCGCGATCTTCGGCGCGCTGCAGATCGTAGGCATCGCGATGTGGCTCGTGCCCGCGACCGGCGTGCGCTCGCTCGTGACGCTGCACGTGGTCGTCGCGATCGAGCACGTCTTCGCCGGCATGGCCACCGCGGCGCTCTTCACGGCGATGATGGACGCGTGCCGTCCCGCGCACGCCGCGACCGACTATGCGCTTCAGGCGAGCGTCGTCGTGCTCGCGACCGGCGTCGCGTCGGCGCTCGGCGGCGTGAGCGCGGAGCACCTCGGCTACGTCGGTCACTTCGTGCTCGCGATCGTGCTCGCGGTGATCGGCCTCGCCGACGTCGTGCGCGTGCCGGTCGCGAGGTCGCCCTCGTTCGCGTGAAAGGAGCCTTCCTCCATGACGATCGCGGTCTACGCCGGCACCTTCGATCCGCTCACCGAGGGCCACGTCTCGGTGGTGCGACAGGCGGTGCGGCTCTTCGCGCACGTGCGCGTGCTCGTCGCGGTGCATCCGACCAAGAAGCCGCTCTTCACCGCCGACGAGCGCGTCGCGATGATCCGCGAGGCGCTCGCGATGATGCCCACCGTGAGCGTCGCGTGGACGAGCTCGCTCGTGATCGATCACGCCCGCGCGATCGGCGCGACCCACCTGGTGCGCGGCCTGCGCGATGCGGCCGACGCGGCGTGGGAGACCGATCTCGCGCGGCAGAATCGCGAGCTCGCGCCCGATCTCAGCACGATCATGCTGCCCGCCGAGGCCCACCTCGCGAAGGTCTCGTCCTCGGAGCTCAAGGCGCGCGCGGCGCGCGGCGAGGATCTCGAGCCGTGGTGCCCGCCCTCGATCGCGTCGCACCTGCGCGCGCGGCTCGCGGAGGTCGCGCGATGAGACTCGTGCCGCTCGGCGTCGGTGATGCGTTCTCCGAGCGCTGGTACTCGACCTCGTTCGCGATCGAGAGCGAGGGCGCGCTGATCCTCGTCGACTGCCCGCACCCGATCCGCAAGATGCTGCGCGAGGCGCGCGAGACCTCGGGGCTCGATCTGCGGCTCGAGCGCGCGTCCGCGGTCGTGCTCACGCACCTGCACGCGGATCACGCGTCGGGGCTCGAGGGATACGGCTACTTCTCGCACTTCGCGCTCGGCACGAAGGCGCGGATCGTCGCGCATCCCGCGGTCATCGCGCGCGCCTGGGACGGGCACCTCGCGGCGGGCATGGAGCGGCTCGAGACCGCGTCGGGGCTGCGCGCGATGAAGTTCGACGACTACTTCGAGCACGTGCCGCTCGACACCACGCGCGCGATCACGATCGGTCCGTTCGAGATCGAGTGCCGCGGCACGCACCACCACGTGCCCACCACCGCGCTGAGGATCCGCGCCGGGGGTCGCTCGCTCGGTCTGTCCGCGGACACGTCGTTCGATCCCAAGCTGATCGCGTGGCTCGCGGAGGCGGACCTCGTCGTGCACGAGACCAACCTCGGGACCCACACGCCCTACGAGTCGCTCGCCGCCCTCGATCCCGCGCTGCGTGCGAAGATGCGGCTCGTGCACTTCCCCGACTCGTTCGACCTCGGCGCATCGAACATCGAGTGCCTCGAGCAGGGCCGCACCTACGAGGTCTGATGCGACGACGCGCGACGCTCCGGACGCTCGGCCTCGCGACGCTCGCGGCGCGAACGCTCGGCGTCGCGCCGATGCTCGGCGGCTGCGGCGACGACGAAGCGCCGCCCCGCGCGACGATCACGTTGGGCCCATGGCCGGTGATGCCGACCGCGCGATCGATCGCGATCTGGTGCGAGGCCGGTGTCGCGCCGGACGACGTGGAGATCGTCGGTGTCGGCACCGCGCCCTTCGTGATGATCGGCGAAGGCCTCTTCCTCGCGCGCGTCGAGGGATTGATGCCCGACACCGAGCATCGCTTCGTCGTGCGCGCCGACGTGACGCACGAAGGAACGTTCCGCACGATGCCCGAGCGCGACGGCCTGGTGCGCCTCGCGATCGGCGCGGACATCCACCCGCAGAGCGCGCCCTACGTCGCGTTCGATCGCATCCGCGCGCTCTCGCCGCACCTCTATCTCGGGCTCGGTGACCAGATCTACGCCGACATCGATCCCACCGGTCCGGCGCTCCCGACGCGCGAGTCGTACGAAGAACTCTATCGGCGCACCTGGGACGACGACGCGCTGCGCGCGTGCTGGGCGAACGTTCCGACGCTGCTCGTGTGGGACGACCACGAGACGTGGAACGACTTCGACAACACCCTCGACGACGAGCGCGCCGACGTCGCGCGCGATGCCTACGAGCGCATGCAGCGCTCGCGCTCTCCGAGCGACGACGCGTGGACGATCCTCGAGGCGGGTCCCGCGAGCCTCTTCGTGCTCGACACGCGCTCGTTCCGCTCGCCCAACGTGGCGCTCGACGGACCGCGCAAGACGATGCTCGGCGACGCCCAGCTCGCCGCGCTGATCGCGTGGCTCGAGACGAGCGACGCGCCGCTGCGCGTGATCGCGTCGCCCACGCCGCTCCATCGCTACGCCGACACCGGCCTCGACGCGTGGGCCCACGGCTTCACGTTCGAGCGCGACGTGATCCTGCGCGCGATCGAGGCGAACGATCCGAGCACGGTCCTGATCGTCAGCGGCGATCAGCACTGGCCCGCGGTCGTCGAGCTCCCGCTGCCCGGCGGCGGCACCGTGCTCGAGCTGCAGTGCACGCCGACCGCCGCGTTCTTCCGCGCCGCGCCGATCGCCGAGACGCTCGGGCCCGACGTGCTCTTCGTCGGCCGCGATCAGCGTGGCTTCGGCTGGCTCGAGATCGACGGCGCGACGTCGCCGCCCACGATCTCGTTCGCGTGGATCGACGAGCTCGGAACCGAGCGATTCGCCCTCGTGCGCCCGTGATCCGCGGCCTCTTCCCCGGCTGTCGCGACGGAGCTACACCCCGCGCTTCCTCATGCTCTTCTCCTCGGTCTCGGTGGCGAGCGTGGCGTACGTCGACGCGCCGCATCGCGTGAGCTCCCGCGAGCTCGAGGATCGGCTCTCGCCGCTCTTGAAACGACTCGGGCTCGCGCCCGGGATCATCGCGTCGCTCTCGGGCGTTCAAGCGCGTCGCTTCTGGGACGAGGGCGTGCAGCCGAGCGACGTCGCCGCGCGGGCGGGCGAGAAGGCGATCGCCGCGTCGGGCATCGATCGCGCGCGCATCGGCGTGCTGGTGAACACGAGCGTCTGCCGCGACTTCGTCGAGCCCTCGACCGCGTCGATCGTGCATCGCCACCTCGCGCTCTCGCCGCGTTGTCGCAACTTCGATCTCGCGAACGCGTGCCTCGGGTTCCTCGACGGCATGGAGCTCGTCGCGGCGATGATCGAGCGCGGCGCGATCGACGCGGCGCTCGTGGTCGACGGAGAGGGCAGCCGCTTCGCGGTCGAGAAGACGATCGATCGCCTCAACGCGAGCGGCGATGCGCGGGCGCTCGGCGAGGAGTTCGCGACCCTCACGCTGGGATCGGGCGCCGCCGCGATGGTGCTCTGCCGCCGCGATCTCGCGCCGGCGGGCCACACGTTCCGCGGCGGTGTGTCGCTCGCCGCGACCGACTGGAACCACCTCTGCCGCGGCCACGCCGATCGTATGATCACCGACGCGCAGAAGCTGCTGACGCAGGGGCTCGACCTCGCGTCCAAGACGTTCGATCTCGCGCGCACCGAGCTCGGGTGGACCCCCGACGTGCTCGACGAGGTCGTCATCCATCAGGTCAGCCGACAGCACACCGAGAAGCTCGCCGCGCAGCTCGGTGTCGCGCCCGCGAAGATCCACGCGATCTTTCCCGAGCACGGCAACGTCGGCCCGGCGTCGGTGCCGATCGTCCTCGCGAAAGCCGCGGAGATCGGGCGCCTGCGCAGCGGGATGCGCGTGGCGCTCATGGGCATCGGCAGCGGCCTCAACTGCGCGATGGCGGAGATCGTCTGGTGAGCGTCTCGATCGATCGACGCATCTATCCGTTCGAGGGTCGCCGATTCGATCGCGGCGGCGGCATCCGCATGCACTACCTCGACGAGGGGCCGCGTGAGGCGCCCGTCGTGGTGATGGTGCACGGCAACCCGAGCTGGTCGATCTACTTCCGCGCGCTCGTGCTCGCGCTGCGCGACACCCATCGCTGCATCGTCCCGGATCACGTCGGGATGGGGCTCTCCGACAAACCGAGCGACGTCGACTACGAGTACACGCTCGGCTCGCGCATCGACGATCTCGGCAAGCTCCTCGATCACCTCGGCGTCGCTCGCGAGATCACGCTCGTCGTGCACGACTGGGGCGGCGGCATCGGCTTCGGCTGGGCCACGCGCCACGCCGATCGCGTCGCGCGCCTCGTCGTGCTCAACACCGCGGCGTTCCACCTGCCGCAGAGCAAGGCGTTCCCCGCCGCGCTGCGTCTGACGCGCACCCCGCTCGGCGCGCTGCTGGTCCGCGGCGGAAACGCGTTCGCGCGCGGCGCCGCGTACACCTGCGTGACGCGCAAGCCGATGTCGCGCGAGCTCCGCCGCGCCTATCTCGCGCCCTATTCGGACTGGGACTCGCGCATCGCGACGCTGCGCTTCGTGCAGGACATCCCGCTCCAGCCGAGTGATCGCGCGTACGCGCGCATCGACGAGATGGCGGAGGGGCTCGCGCAGTTCCGCCGGACGCCGACGCTGATCGCGTGGGGCATGCGCGACTTCGTGTTCGATCACCACTTCCTCGCGGAGTGGGAGAAGCGGATGCCGCACGCCGAGGTGCATCGCTTCGCCGACGCGGGCCACTACGTGCTCGAAGACGTGCCCGAGGTGATCGTCCCGCTCGTGAAGCGCTTCCTCGCCGATCACCCGCTCGATCGCGAGCGCGCGGCGTGAGCGCCGACTCCGCGAACATCGCGGCGCACCTGCCGCGCGTCGCGCGCGAGCAGCCCTTCACGCCGGCGGTGTTCGCGCCCGCGGGACGCGATGCGCGCGGTCGTCCGCGGTACGTGCACTGGACCTATCGCCAGCTCGACGAGGAGAGCGATCGCCTCGCGCGCGGCCTGCGCGACGTCGGCATCGGGCCCGGGGTGCGCACCGTGCTGATGGTCCCGCCTTCGCTCGACCTCTTCGCGATGGTGTTCGCGCTGTTCAAGGTCGGCGCGCCGCTCGTGATGGTCGATCCCGGCATCGGCACCAAGCACCTCGGCGAGTGCCTCGATCGCGCCGAGCCGCGCGCGTTCGTCGGCATCCCGAAGGCGCACGCCGCGCGCGCCGTGCTCGGCTGGGCGAAGCGCACGGTCGAGATCACGGTGAACGTCGCGCCGCGCTGGGCGCGTCCGATGGCAGGCCGTCGCGCGTTCTCGATCGACGATCTGCGCGAGCGCGGCGAGCGCGCATCGCAACGATCGATCGCGGAGGTCGCGCCCGAGGATCTCGCGGCGATCCTCTTCACGAGCGGATCGACCGGTCCCCCGAAGGGCGCGCTCTACCGTCACGCGACGTTCAGCGCGCAGGTCGAGTCGATCCGCGCGATGTACGACATTCGTCCCGGCGAGATCGACCTGCCGACGTTCCCGCTCTTCGCGCTCTTCGATCCCGCGCTCGGCATGGTCACGGTCCTGCCCGAGATGGACGCGACGCGTCCCGCCGAGGTCGATCCGCGGAACATCGTCGAGGCGATCGAGGGCTTCGGCGTGACGAACATGTTCGGCTCGCCCGCGCTGCTCGACACCGTGTCGCGCTGGGCAGTCCCGAAGAGCATTCGTTTCCCATCGTTGCGCCGCGTGATCTCCGCGGGCGCGCCGGTTGCGCCGCGCATCCTCGAGCAGTTCTCGACGCTCCTGCCCGAGGGCGCGCGCATCCACACGCCGTACGGCGCGACCGAGTCGCTGCCGGTCGCGACGATCGCGCACGACGAGGTGCTCGGCGAGACGCGCGTGCGCACCGAGCGCGGCGACGGAATCTGCGTCGGTCGCGCGGTGCCCTCGGCGCGCGTCGACGTGATCGCGATCACCGACGATCCGATCGCGCGATGGGACGACGCGCGCGTGCTCCGCGACGGCGAGATCGGCGAGATCGTGGTGCGCGGCCCGCAGGTCACGCACGGGTACGTCGCCGCGCCCGATCACACCGCGCGCGCGAAGATCGACACCCCCGAGGGCATCGCCCACCGGATGGGCGATCTCGGCTGGCGCGACGAGCGCGGGCGCCTCTGGTTCTGCGGGCGCAAGTCGCACCGCGTCGCGCTCGACGACGGAACGACGCTCTTCACGATCCCGTGCGAGGGCCCGTTCAACGCGCACCCCGACGTGAAGCGCAGCGCGCTCGTCGCGGCGAAGCGCGAGGGCCGCACGGTGCCGGTGATCATCGTCGAGCCGTGGCGCGTGATGTCGACGGGCGAGCGCGCGCGCCTGCTCACCGAGCTCGCCGAGATCGCGCGCACGAACGATCGCACCAAGCGCATCGAGCACTTCCTGGTGCACGAGAAGTTCCCGGTGGACGTCCGCCACAACGCGAAGATCCGCCGCGAAGATCTCGGTCCCTGGGCGACGCAGCAGCTCGCGCGCTGACGCGTCTCGCTCGCCCGCCCGTCGCCGGCGACACGCCTCTTCCGGCGCGCCGTCGAACGCGGCATCCTCGCCGAGATGCTCACTCACGCGCGTGCAGGTTGGTGCGAACGATGAGCGCTCCAGGTGGGGTCCGCTGTGCTCCATCGAACAACGTGCTCGTGATCCACTGGGGCGCCGTCTCCAGTGCCGACCAGGTACGACACGCCGCGAACGAGGCCCGCTCGCTCGCACGCGCACATCCATCCGGGATCGGCCTCTTCAGCGTGCTCCCACCCGCGACGCAGCTCAGCTCCGTCCCCGAGGACGTGCGGCGCGAGGCGCACCAATTCATGCAGCTCCCCGGCGTTCCGATCCTCGGCTCGGCCGTGGTGTACGAGAGCGACGGCTTCGGCGCGGCGCTCCTGCGCGGCGTGATCACGAGCATCGCGCTCGTGGTCCGCAACGGCGCGCCGATGCGCATGTTCGGGAGCATGGGCGAGGCCGAGGCGTGGCTGCACACGACGCTCGGCGCGGCCGGTCAGGCGCTGGGCAGGCGCGGCGATCTCGAGCGCGTCGCGCGCACTCTCGGCTGACGCATACTCGCGCGGTGCGCGCATCGATCCTCTGCGTGATCGCGATGCTCGCGGCGTGCGCGCCCGATGCGGCGCCGCTCCGCACGATCGAGCGCGGAACGGGGAACGGCCCGGTGATCGTGCTGCTGCACGGCTACGGATCGCGCCCCGAGCACCTCGTCGGGCTCGCCGAGCGCACCGACCTGCCCGCGGGCACGCGTCTCGTGCTTCCGTATGCGCCCGAGCCGACGCGCTCGAGCGACGCGGTGCAGGGCTTCGTGTGGTGGCGCTTCCCGTGCGCGCTCGGCGATCTCCCTCGCACGTCGATCCCCGCGATGGGCGCGGCGCGCGATCGGGTGCGCGCGCTGCTCGACGACATCGAGCGGCGCATGGGCGTGCGCAGCGATCGCATCGTGCTCGGCGGGTTCTCGCAGGGCGCGATGCTCGCGCTCGACGTCGCGCTCCACGATCCACGACCGCTCGCCGGCATCGTGCTGATGAGCGGAACGCTCGTCGACGAGGCGGCGTGGCGACCTCGCTTCGCATCGCGCCGCGGTCTGCCCGCCTACGTCTCGCACGGTCGCGAGGACGACGTGCTGCCCTTCGCGAACGCCGAGCGCCTCGTCGAGCGGATGCGCGAGGGCGGGGTCGACGTGCGCTTCCGACCGTTCACCGGCGGGCACGTCGCGACCGCCGAGACCTCCACCGAGATCGCCACGTTCATCCGCGAGGTGACTGCGCGCTGATCGCTTGCGTGCGCGCGCCGCGGATGGCACGCGAGCGCGCACATGAGCGAGCCCGTCCTCGTCACAGGCGCCGGCGGCTTCGTCGGCAGCGGCATCGTGCGCGCGCTGGTCGCGCGCGGCGTCTTCGTGCACGCGATCCAGCGCGGTCGCTACGACGCGCTCGAGGCGCTGGAGCGCGAAGGAAAGCTGCGCATCGTCCGTGGTGATCTCGGCGATCGCGACGCGGTGCTGCGCGCTGCCGAGGGCACGCGCGGCGTGTTCCACGTCGCCGCGAAAGCGGGCGTGTGGGGCTCCTACGCCGACTACTACCGCAGCAACGTCGTCGGCACCGAGAACGTGCTCCACGCGTGTCGCGCCCACGCGATCCCGAAGCTCGTCTTCACGAGCACGCCGAGCGTGGTGCACGCGGGCGACGACGTGGAGGGCGTCGACGAGCGCGCGCCCTACGCCGAGCGCTACGAGACCGCGTACCCGGAGACGAAGGCGGTCGCCGAGAAGATGGTGCTCGCCGAGAACGCCGTCGCAGGGCTCTCGACGGTCGCGCTCCGGCCGCACCTCGTGTGGGGCCCGGGCGATCCGCACCTCGTCCCGCGCATCCTCGAGCGCGCGCGCCGAGGTCGTCTGGTGCTCGTCGGCGGCGGGCACAAGCGCATCGATGCGACCTACGTCGACAGCGCGGTGCACGCGCACCTCTGCGCGTGGGATCGCCTCGCGCCGGGCGCCGCGTGCGCCGGTCGCGCGTACTTCGTCGCGCAGGGCGAGCCGATGCCGCTGCGCGAGCTGATCCTCGGGATCCTCGACGCGGCCGGTCTTCCGCCGGTGACGCGCAGCATCGATCCGCGTGTCGCGTACGCGGCGGGCGCGCTGCTCGAGGGCACCTATCGCGCGCTGCGTCTGAGGGGCGAGCCGCCGCTCACGCGCTTCGTCGCGCACCAGCTCGCGACCGCGCACTGGTTCGATCTGAGCGCCGCGAAGCGCGATCTCGGGTACGAGGCGCCGATCTCGACCGCGGAGGGCCTGCGCCGGCTCCGTGCGTCTCTTCACGCGCCCTGACAGCGTTCGGTGTCACGAATGTGAGAGGCTCGCGACGATGTCGCGACGCTTCTCTTCGTCGGTGTTGCTCCTCCTGGCGCTCGCGTGTGATCCGGCGCCGAGCGATCCGACCGACGCGGGCCTCGACGCACCGGTCGCGATCGACGCCGGCCCACGCTGCACGCCCGCGACCGGGCTGCCCGATCCGCTCGTCTGCAACGGGCACGCGGAGCTCTGCGATCGCGCCTACGACGCCGTCGCGTTCCCCACGACGCACAACGCGATGTCGAGCGAAGAGGACGGCTGGATCGCGCCGAACCAGGGGCGGAATCTCTGGCACCAGCTCGAGGACGGCGTGCGCGCGTTCATGCTCGACACGCACCGGCCCGCGAGCGCGACGCAGGTGATGCTCTGTCACGGCGGCTGCGGCGTGCTCGGGATGCGCCCGCTGATCGACGCGATGATCGAGCTGCGGCAGTTCATGGACTGCCATCCCGGCGAGGTGCTCTCGATCATCTTCGAGCCGCACGTCGACGAGGCGCCGTTCGCCGCGGTGATCGAGGAGGCGGGCCTGCTCCCGTACCTCCACCAGCAGGCCGAGGACGCGCCGTGGCCCACGCTGCGCGAGATGATCACGAGCGGGCGCCGCCTGGTGATCTTCACCGAGACCTCGAACGTCACGCTGCCCTGGCACCACCACGCGTACGACTACGTCTGGGACAACGACTATCGCGCCGAGAGTGCGGCGGACTTCGACTGCGACGTGCTGCGCGGCTCTCGCGACAACGCGGTCTTCGTGCTCAACCACTTCGTCACGAACCCGCTCGCGTCGCGGGAGCAGTCGGAGCTCGTGAACTTCGACGTGCTGCGCGATCATGCGCTGCGCTGTCGCACCGAGACCGGCGACTTCCCGAACCTCGTGACCGTCGACTTCTACGACGCGTCGGACCTCTTCGAGGTCGTCGACGAGCTCAACGGGCTCTGATCGTCACGGGGGCGATCCGAAATCGTCACGGTCGTGGCACTCTCGCCCGCATGTCTTCGGGACGGGTGGATTGGGGCGTGACGGGGAGCGGTCTGCTCGTTCCTCGTCGCAAGCTGCTCAAGGGCGGGCTCGCGGGGTTCGCGGCCGCGATGATGTCGCGCACGCTGATCGGCTGCGACGACGGAGGGCCAGCGAGCGCCCTCGACGCCGGCGGGGTCGACGCGAACGGCATCGACGCGATGATGGCCGACGCGGGCTCGTTCGAGTTCCCGCACCGCGACATTCCGACGCCGCCGCCGGTGCGCTCGCGCATCGCGGACATCGGCGCGCTCGGTGAGCCCGACGCGAACGGCGTCCGCCTCGCGCCTGGCTTCACGTCGCGCATCATCGGGCGCGCCGGCGAGCTCGTCGCAGGCACGACCTACGAGTGGCACCGCTTCCCCGACGGCGGCGCGACCTACGCGACCGAAGACGGCGGGTGGATCTACGCGTCGAACTCCGAGGTCCCGCTGATCGGCGGCGTGGGCGCGGTGCGCTTCGACGCCGACGGCGAGATCGTCGCCGCGCATCGCATCCTCGATCGCACGAGCGTGAACTGCGCCGGCGGCAAGACGCCGTGGCACACGTGGCTGTCGTGCGAGGAGACCGGCACCGGTCAGGTCCACGAGTGCGATCCGTGGGGCGAGCACGCGGCGGTGGTCCGCCCGGCGCTCGGTCGCTTCAAGCACGAGGCTGCGGCGATCGATCCGGTGCGTGCGCACGTCTATCTCACCGAGGACGAGAGCGACGGTCGCTTCTATCGCTTCGTGCCCGATCGCCTCACGAGCCGGGGTCATCCCGATCTCTCGTCGGGCCGCCTCGAGGTCGCGGTCGTCGGCGGCGACGGGCGCGTCACCTGGGCCGAGCTGCCGGATCCGCGCTTCGAGGGCGAGGTGCCGACGCGCATGCAGATCGCGGAGAGCACCGCGTTCCGCGGCGGCGAGGGCATCTGGTACCACGAGGGGATCGTCTACTTCAGCACCAAGGGCGACAACCGCGTGTGGGCGCTCGACGTGGAGACCAACGAGCTCGACGTCCTCTACGACATCGCCGACTACACCGACCCGGTGCCGCTGCGCGGCGTCGACAACCTCACGGTGTCGTGCTGCGGCGACGTGCTCGTCGCGGAGGACGGCGGCTCGATGCAGGTCGTCGCGATCCTGCCCGACGGCCAGCTCAAGCCGCTGGTGCAGGTCGTCGGCCACGCGATGTCCGAGATCACCGGGCCCGCGTTCGATCCGAGCGGCACGCGCCTCTACTTCAGCTCGCAGCGCGGCGTCGAAGGTGGCGGCGGCGTGGGCGTGACGTTCGAGATCACCGGCCCGTTCCACGAGCCGGTCTGACGCTCGCGGCATCTCATTTCTTCGGGAAGAACTCGCTGCGCCCGCCGCTCTTCACCCGAGCGCCGAGGCGCAGCAGATCCATCCCGCCCCGCAGCGCGCCCTTCACGCCGAGCTTGCTGCCGCGCACGTCCTCCCAGACCTGCAGCGGGATCTCGAGGAAGTCGTCGACCGAGAGCCCGGGCGCGTCGGCGTTGCCGGTGGTGAGCCGTCCCAGCAGCTCGACGTCGAACACCCAGCGCGATCGGAAGGGCACGCTCATCGCGGCGCGAAGCGCGGGCGTGTCGCGAAAGAGCTTCGCGCCGCACTGCGTGTCGTAGATGCTCATGTCGAGCACCATCGACGCGGTGGTCGCGAAGAGACGACCGAGATAGTGGCGCGTCTGCTTGCGCCGCACGTGCGCGCCGAGGCGCGCGATCCGCGAGCCCATCGCGACCTTCGCGTGGCTCGCCTCGATCTTGTCGAGCATGCGCGAGAGCTCTTCGGGCGGCGTCGCGAAGTCGGCGTCGAGATAGCCGACGAGATCGTCGCGCGACTCGCCGCGCGCGATGCGCTCGAGCGCGAGGTTCACCCCGGTGCGCACCGCCTCGGCCTTGCCGGAGTTGCGCCCCATCGAGAGCGCGGTGACGCGCGTGGGATGGCGCGCCGCGAGCGACTCGAGGAGCGCGCGTGTTCCGTCGGTCGATCCGTCGTCGACGAGGATCACGTCGATGCGTGGGTCCGCGACGAGCTGCGCCACACCGCGGGGATCGAGGCGCTTCTCCTCGTTGAAGCAAGGCAGGACGACGATCACGCGCAGCTGGCTCCCTGGATGCTCGAGACGCGCGAGTATGGCACGGTGGATCGACGATGAGCGGCCAGAGAGACGGAGAGAAGTGGGATGCGGCGCAGGAAGGCGCGGAGCTGATCGCCGAGGGCGAGATCGACGCCGCGATCCGCGAGCTCGAAGCGGTGATCGATCGCGATCCGAAGAACGAGTACGCGTACTACTTCCTCGGCGCGGCGCACTTCGAGAAGGGCGCGTTCGACAAGGCGATGAAGGCGTCGGTGAAGGCGCTCGAGATCGCGCCGCAGTACCTCGGCGCGCTGGTCCAGCTCGGCCACGCGCTGCGCATGATGGGCCGGCACCAGGAGGCGATCCGCGTCGCACGCCAGCTCCTCGCGCAGAACAAGGACGACGGCGACGCGCTGTACCTGCTCGGCCTCTCGCACTACGCGCGCGGCGAGCGCGCGGCGGCGGCGGAGTACCTGAATCGCTTCCTCGCGACGAAGCCCGAGCTCGAGGTCGCGAACGAGGTGCACGGCCTCCTGCAGGTGCTGCGCGGCGACGTGGAGCCGAGCGACGAAGGCGAGGGCGGCGGTGGCGGCCCGGACCGCAGCCTGAACTGAGCGGATGCGACGTCGATCGCCGGTTCGACGGTATGCGGAGGCCGCGCGGCGGCACGCAGAGGGCACGAAGGACGACGATCCGCGCCGCGCGAACCGGGCTGCGCGCGAGCTGACGCGCCTGTGGCAGCAGATCAGGAGCGCCGATGAGTTGCGGGTCGAGCTCGTCGATCTCCTGGTCGACGAAGACCTCGGCGTCCGGCTCTGGGCAGCGACTCACCTGCTGCCGATCGAACCGTCGCGAGCCGAGCCAACGCTCGAGGAGCTGTGTCGAGAGCCCGGTCTCCTGGGCTTCGATGCACGCAAGGTGTTGGAGGAGTGGCGGGCCGGGCGGCTGCGCGAGCTCTGACGAGCCCGTCATCGATCGGCCGAGCTCGTGATGCCGAACGCGGTGATTCGATGCTGAGATACCCGAGCATGCGTCGTGAGCTGGTCGAGTGTCTCGAGATCCTCGGCAGCCCCGAGCTCCGTGATGGACGCACGGGTGAGCCGATCCAGCTCGACGTGCCGGTGCACTTCCTGTTCGACGACAGCGTCCTCGCCGACGACGCCGAGCGCGCGATCGGTTGGTACCTCGTCGATGCCGACGAAGCGCAGCTGGTTCGCGACGTGATCGGCGCGATCGATCGGATCTTCGTCGCGCACGGGACCGAGCATCCCGACCAGTACTTCCTGGAGCTGCCCGAGTGGACGCGAGTGCTCGGCCTCGCTCGCACAGCGGCCACGACGTTGAAGGATCGCGATCCCGGGCACTGGTGACGTTCGGGGTCGGACCCTCGTCCGTCGTGGATCAGTGCATCGGCGGCGCGAAGAGCTGCACCGGCGTCGCGCTCCACTGCGCGCCGCCTGCGGTCCCGCTCAGCGCGTCGCCGCGCTCGACCGTCGCGGTGTACTCGACTCCATCCAACGAGAACTGCAGCTGCGCGCCCTGCTGCGACCAGCGGTTGCGCTCGCTGATCGCGCCCTGATCCGTCAGCAGCGCGCCGCCCGCCTCGAAGTGGATCACGCGCTCGCCGCTCGACGTTTGCAGCGTCCACTGCGTGCCCGCGAGGTTGATGCACGTCTCGGCCTGCTGGGTCTCGTCGGGATGACAGCCGCCGCCGACCTGCATCCGATCGCCGCGCCACTGCCACGTCTCGCCGCGGACGTTCTGCGCGTCGCCGACGATCACGGTGCCGTTCGACACGTCCGCGCGGTACTCGACGAACCGGTTCTGCAGGAACATCCGGATCGTGTTGCCGTCGACGTACCACTCGTCGGTCGCGGGCGACGCGGCCGGATGATCGGTCGAGCGCAGTCGGTTCGCCGCGAGCAGCTCGACGTCGAACGCGTACTCGCCGCCCGGCGCCATCGCGGTGAGGTGCCAGCGACTCCCGGTCGGGTTCCAGCACACGCGACCGAGCCGCAGCTCACCCGTCGTCTGGCATGGCTCCACCGCGCGCGCCTGCGGCGTCGTCCCACCAGCACCGGCTTGAGTGCCGCCGCCACATGCGGCGAGCGCAGCAGTGAGGAGACCAGCGGCGAAAGTGCGTGTCGGTCCGCGCATATGCGCGCGACTCTAGCAGAACGTGATGATCAACATCGGCTCGCCCGCTCCGGGCCCTCCCGTCCGCGTGCTCCGCACGCTCCCGTACGGGCCCTGCACCGGCGAGCACTCCGGCTGATTCAAACGCTCGCGAGCGGCAGCGAGCGCTTGCCGGTGCCGTTCTCGGTCGCGAAGGGCACGGGATAGTCGCCGCTGAAGCACGCGTCGCAGAAGCCCTCGCGACCCGGGCCCTCGCCGCGCACCGCGCGATGCAGGCCGTCGATCGAGAGATAGCCGACCGTGTCGCTCGTCACGTACTTCGCGACCTCGGCGGGGCTGTGGCTCGCCGCGATCAGCTCGTTCCGCGAGGGCGTGTCGATGCCGTAGTAACAAGGCCAGCGCGTCGGCGGCGAGCTGATGCGCAGGTGCACTTCCTTCGCGCCCGCGTCGCGCAGCATCTTCACGATCTTGCGGCTCGTCGTGCCGCGCACGATCGAGTCGTCGATCACCGCGACGCGCTTGCCCTCGAGCACCGCGCGCACCGGCGAGAGCTTGAGCTTCACGCCGAAGTGTCGGATCGACTGGCTCGGCTCGATGAACGTGCGGCCCACGTAGTGGCTGCGGATCAGCCCGAGCTCGAACGGGATCCCGAGCCGCCCCGCGTAGCCGAGCGCCGACGCGACGCCGCTGTCGGGCACCGGGATCACCACGTCGACGTCGGCCGGGCACTCCTCCGCGAGGATCGCGCCGAGCCGCTTGCGCGTCTCGTACACGCTGATGCCGTTCAGCTTCGAGTCGGGCCGCGCGAAGTAGACGTACTCGAAGATGCACATGCGCTGCGCGCGCGTCTCGAACGGACGCAGCGAGCGCACGCCCTCGCGATCCGCGACGATCATCTCGCCGGGCTCGAGGTCGCGCACGTACTCGGCGCCGATCAGCTCGAACGCCGAGGGCTCGCTCGCGACGACCGTCGCGCCGGGCAGGCCGGGGTACGCGCTGAGCGTGCCGAGGCAGAGCGGGCGGAACCCGTGCGGGTCGCGCACTGCGATGAGCTCGTCGGTCGTGAGGAACACGATCGAGTAGGCGCCCTGCATCTGCTTGAGCGCGTCGCTCACGCGACCGACCGTGGTGGCCTCGCGGCTGCGCGCGATGAGGTGCACCAGCACCTCGGTGTCGCTCGAGCTGTTGAAGATCGAGCCCGCGGCCTCGAGGCGCGCCCGCACTTCCTCGAAGTTCGTGAAGTTGCCGTTGTGCCCGACCGCGAGCGAGCCCATCGCGTAGTCCACCGCGATCGGCTGCGCGTTCTTGAGCCCACCGCCGCCGGCGGTGGAGTAGCGCACGTGCCCGATCGCGCGGTCGCCCGGCAGCGCCTCGAGCACCGGCTGCGAGAACGCGTCCTGCACGAGCCCGAGCGACTTGTGCGCGAAGAGGCGCCCGCCGTCGGTGCTGACGATGCCTGCGCTCTCCTGGCCGCGATGCTGCAGGGCATGGAGCCCGAGGTAGGTCAGGTTGGACGCCTGCGGGGCGCCCCAGATGCCGACGACGCCGCACATGGGCCCGGCTTGTAGCGCCGCACCTGGACCATGTCGAGGGGTGGAGCGTGGCGCGCGGAGCGCTCCGCGCTCCTTCTTTCGGAACGCCAAATGTTCTAACAATTTCGTGTGCTTCGCGTGACCCGAATCGAAATCCGCCGGCCACGTACCGCACGGAGGACCCGATGCGCTTCCGCTCACCGTTGTCTCTGCTCACCGCGCTCGTGCTCGCCCTCACGACGGCGTGCACCGGCCTGCTCGGCGAGGCGGCCGCAGGGCCCGACGGCGTGGGCCCCGGGCCGGGCCCAGGCGATGGCCCGCGCGATCCAGGGGGCAACCCGATCGACCCGAGCGATCCCGTCGATCCGGGCGAGCCCATCGTGTGCGAGGGCGAGGCGCCGGGCCGTCGCTCGCTGCGCTTGCTGACGCGCGACGAGTACCGCGCGACGGTCGCGGATCTGCTCGGCATCGCCGCGCCCGACGTCGACTCGTTCCCGGTCGAGACCTCGGTGCGCGGCTACGACAACGAGTCGAACGCGCAGCTCGTCACCGGACGCCACGCCGATGCGTACGCGGGCGCGGCCGAGACGCTGGTCGCGACGGTCGATCCCGCGCGCTTCGCCGCGTGCGATCTCTCGGCGACGTCGTGCCAGCGGCAGCTCGTCGAGGCGTTCGGCCGTCGCGCGTTCCGCCGTCCGCTCGCGAGCGACGAGGTCGATCGTTACGTCGCGCTCTTCGCGAGCGAGCTGATCGTCGGTGATGCGCGCATCGGCGCGCGGCTCGCGATGGAGGCGATGCTCGCGTCGCCGTCGTTCCTCTACCGCAGCGAGGTCGGCGAGGCGCAGGCGGACGGCACGTTCGCGCTCACCTCGTGGGAGATCGCGACCGCGCTCTCCTATCTCTTCTGGGGCACGATGCCCGACGACGCGCTCTTCGCGCTCGCGGAGAGCGACTCGCTGCGCGACACCGCGATCATCGAGCGCGAGGCGCGCCGCATGCTCGACGATCCGCGCAGCGAGGACGCGGTCGCTGCGTTCGTCTCGCGCTGGCTCGGCACCACCCGCCTGCTCGGCACGAACCGCGACGCGACGCTCTTCCCGGGGTTCACCGACACGGTGCGCGAGTCGATGCTCGCCGAGGAGCGCGCGTTCGTGCGCCACGTGATGTACGAGGGCACCGGGCGGTTCAGCGAGCTCTTCAGCGCCGACTACCTGATGGTCGACGCGAACCTGCGCACCTACTACGGGCTCGGTGCCGGCGGCAGCGCGGCGTTCGAGCGCGTGAGCGCGCCGCCGGAGCGCGTCGGCGGTCTGCTCGTGATGGGCAGCGTCATGGCGAGCCACGCGCACTCGAACGAGAGCTCGCCGATCCGTCGCGGTCTCTTCGTGCGCGATCGCCTGCTCTGCCAGGACCTCCCGCCGCCTCCCGCGAACGCCGACACCACGCCGCCGGGGCTCGATCCGACGCTCACGACGCGCGAGCGGTTCCGCCGCCACACCGACGATCCGGTGTGCTCGTCGTGCCACCAGTTCATCGACGGCGTGGGCTTTCCCTTCGAGCGCTTCGACGCGGTCGGCGCGTATCGCGAGCAGGAGAACGGGCTCGCGATCGACACGAGCGGCGAGCTGATCGGCGTCGAGACGCTGAGCGACGGCGCGCGCCTCGCGCTGTCGAGCCCGCAGGATCTCGCGGCGCAGATCTCGGAGAGCGACACCGCGCGCGACTGCATGGCGCGCCAGTGGTGGCGCTGGGCGCGCGGCACGATCGAGCGCGACGCGGGCGATGCGTGCTCGGTGCGCGCGCTCGCGACGCGCTTCGACGAGAGCGGTGGTGACCTGCGCGAGCTGATGGTGGCGGTCGTGACCCAGCCCTCGTTCCGGATCCGTCGTGCGGCAGAGGAGGTGGCGCCGTGATGAAGCGTCGTTCGTTCCTGAAGGGCCTCGCGGCGGGTGCGGCGCTCGCGCCGATCGGGATCCACACGTTCGCGCGCAGCGCGCGCGCGGCGGGCGAGGGCAGGGCGCTCTTCGTGTACATCCCCGACGGCTGCATCCCGGATCGCTGGCATCCGCGCGGCAGCTCGGGGAGCAGCACGTTCACGCTGCCCGAGATGAGCGCGCCGCTCGAGCGCGTCCGGCAGCACCTCACGTTCCTCGATGGGCTCGACATGTACGCGGGCGGGCCGACGCACGAGGGCGGCTGCGCGAAGGTGCTCACCGGCACCGATCCGACGTCGCTCGACGTGTTCCTCGGCCAGACGCTGCGCGAGGGCGTGCCGCACCCGAGCGTGCACCTCGGCGTGGGCTCGAACTTCGAGAACGGCAGCGGCAGCTTCTCGCGCCTGATGGGCACCGAGGTGAAGGCCGACGACGATCCGCTCAACGCGTTCTCGCGTTTGTTCGGTGGACGCGAGATGACCGACACGAGCGCGGAGGAGCTGCGCATCCGACGTCGTCGCAGCGTGCTCGACGCGATCAGCGGCGACCTGACCGCGCTGCGCGGCAGGCTCGGGAGCGTGGAGCGCACCAAGCTCGACGTGCACACCGAGTCGCTGCGCGAGCTCGAGCGCCGACTGATGGCGCCGGTGGGCGGCAGCTGCAGCGACGTCGCGTTCAACGCGGGGGGCTATCGCAACGTCGAGACCGACTACTACCCGAAGACCTACCACAAGGAAGACAACTTCCTGACCGTCGGGCGGCTGCAGCAGGACCTCGCGGTGCTCTCGCTGGGCTGCGGGATCACGCGGGTCGCGTCGATCATGTGGTCGCACCCGGTGAGCCCCACGCACGTGCGCGACTCCACGGCGACCCTGGGCAACCACGACGCGTCGCACTACGGCAACGCCGACAGCGACACGGCGCGCCAGTTCGTGGCACTGAAGCGCTGGTTCGCCGATCGCTTCGCGGAGCTGATCGAGAAGCTCGCGTCCACGCCCGACGGCGAAGGCACGCTGCTCGACTCGACCGTCGTGATGCTGTGCAGCGAGCTCGGCGACTCGAACGCGCACGATCACAAGCGCGTGCCCTTCGTGGTCGCGGGCGGCGCGGGCGTGCGGCTGCGCGGCAATCGCTTCATCGACTATCGCGGCGGGCACGGCGGCGAGAACGAGGCGCACTCCAAGCTGCTGGTGTCGATCGCGCAGGCGGTCGGCGTGCCGGTCGAGACCTATGGGTACTCGGGGCACGGCAGCGGCGGGCTCGAGGGGCTCTTGACCTGAGTCCCTGCCGGAGTGCTCGTCCCGCCGGTAGGGACCGGCGGGCGAGCCGATTTTTCGACAGTCCTCGAGCCCGACGCGCGCGTGGTAGACCCGCGCGCGTGGGGGACGAGGAGCTCGAGATCGATCTCGCCAAGCGCCGCATCCGGCGCGGCGGCGAGGACGTCGTCGTGCAGCGGCGCGTCTTCGATCTGATCACCTATCTGATGCAGGAGCGCGGGCGCGCGGTGTCACGCGCCGAGCTCCTGCGGCACGTGTGGAACGACGTGCACGTGAGCGAGGCGTCGCTGAACCAAGCGGTGCGCGCCGCGCGGCGTGCGATCGGCGACGATCCGGTCGAACCTCGCCGCATCCTCACGCTGCGCGGGTACGGCTATCGGTGGATCGACGAGCCGCGCGAGGTGGCGCGCGCTCCGAGCTGCCACGACGAGACGGTCGAGCGCGACGACGCGCGCGGCAGCGAAGAGGGGGCGGTGCTCTTCGTGGTCGCAGGCGCGGACGGAGCCGACGTCACGCCGAGCGCCCATGCGCTCGAGGGGATCGACGAGATCGACGTGGTGCGCACCGCGCGCTCGGGCGTCGTGCGCGAGGGACGCACGCTCGTGCTCGGGGTCGCGAGCGCGCTGCTCTCGCGACGTCACGCGCGGATCGTCCGGCGACCCGGTGGGCGCTTCGTGCTGGAGGACGGCGGATCGAAGAACGGGACGCGCCTCGACGGTCGGCGCGTGGAGCGCGTGGAGCTCCGCGACGGCGACTGGATCGGCTGCGGCCCGCTGCTGCTGCGGTTCCGCAGCGGCATGGGCGCGCCGCTCGAGGAGCGCTCGCTCCCGACGATCTCGCCGGCGCTCGCGCGCGACGTGGATGCCGCGGCGCGCGTGCTCGAGGACGGCGTCGCGGTGCTCGTGGTGGCGAGCGAGGGGACCGACACCGCGCGGCTCGCGCGCACGCTGGCGACGCTCGCGGGACGTCGCGGCGCCTTCGTGTCGTGGCGAGCGCGCGGCGCGGACGACGACGACGTGCAGCTCGCGGAGCGACTCGACGCGGCCCGCGGGGGCACGCTGCACGTCACGCACGTGGACGCGCTCGATCCGCGCGTGATCGCGCGCCTGGCGAGCGCGATCGAGCCTCGCTCCGAGGGCGAGCCACCGCTCGATGTCGCGGTCGTCGCGAGCGCCGCGGCGGATGACGGGCTCCTCGCCGCGGCGCTCGGCGCGCACGCGCTGCGTGTGCCTCTGCTCGCCGATCGTCGCGAGGACCTCGGCCTCTTGCTCGCGGTGCACGCACCCGGCGTCGTGTGGTCGCCCGCGGCGCTCGATCGGCTCGCGATGCATCGCTGGCCCGGAGACGAGCGCGAGCTCGCGGCGACGATCCGCGCTGCGAGGGCGCTCGCGACGCGCGGTGTGATCGAGGTCGACCACCTGCCCGCGTCGCTGCGGTGACGAGGCCCGAGCGAGCACGTCGCTCGGGCCTCGGTGGATCACAACGAGACGTCGGTGCAGGTGCCCTCGGGGATGAACCAGTTCGCGAAGCGCTCGTAGAAGAACTCGCCGACCTCGGTGGTCCGGCTGAGATCGACGTCGGTGACGCGCGGGCTCGTGATGCACACGCGGAACGCGCCGGGGCGCAGGGGCGTCACCGCCACGTTCCCGCGCACCTCGACCGTGCCGTGGGCGTCGCGGCGGATGTCGCGCTTCAGCGTCACGCCGAAGCGCAGCGTCGCCACGCAGCCACTCACCGAGAGCGACTCGACGCCGTGGATGACGAGGTCCTTGCGGCGCGTGAGGCGCACCTGGGTGCCCGCGACCCTCGCATCGATCCCGCCGAGGATCAGGTCGTGGCCGATGTCGGCGATCGCTTGGATGGTCTCGCACGAGAGCGACTGGGCGGACGCGCGCTGCGCGCCGCTCGCGAGGACGCCCGCGCAGATCGCGAGCACGAGGAAGGCCGAGCGGAAGATCGAGCTCATCGGTGTTTCTCCTGTCGAGTGACGAGCGCGCTTGTACGTGCGGCGAGCGCGCCGCGGAGGTGCGCAGCGCGCGATTCACGGAGCGATCACCGGGCGATCACGCACCGCTCTGCGACCGTTCGACGTCGCCACAAAGCCACGCTCGGGACGGTGTCGCGCATCGATCTCGCGCGGCGTGGTAACAGCGCGCGCGAGGGGCATGGACATCGACCAGGCGCGGTGCGTCGCGGACTTCGCGCGCGCAGCTCGGGACGGATCGCCGATGATCGTGGGCGACTATCGCTTGCTGCGGCCGCTCGGGCGCGGGGGCATGGCGGAGGTGTGGCTGGGACGCCATTCGCTCACCGGCGGAAGCGCGGCGGTGAAGGTGTTGCGCGATGGCGCCGGCGCGACCGCGCGCGCATCGCTGGCGCGAGAGCGACGGGCGCTCGCACGCCTGCACCACCCGAGCATCGTCGCGCTGTTCGACGGAGGGCCCGATCACCTCGTCACGTCGTTCGTGGACGGGACCGATCTCGCACGACGGATGCGCGCGCCGGTGTCGGCCGCGGAGGCGCTCGGGATCGCGCGGGCGATCGCGCTCGCGCTCGATCACGCGCATCGCCGCGGCGTGGTGCATCGCGACGTGAAGCCGTCGAACGTGCTGATCGACGTGCGCGGCGACGCGTTCCTCGGCGACTTCGGCGTCGCCTCGATCGACGGTGACCAGGCCGACGCGGTGGGCACCCCCGCGTTCGCGGCGCCCGAGCAGCGCCGGGGCGCACCGGTCGACGGCGCCGCCGATCAGTTCGCGCTCGCACGCACGGTGCTCGCAATGTGGCTCGGCGCGCCCGATGCGCTCGACGCGGTGCGCGATCGCGCGCTGCACGACGTGCTCTCGCGTGCGCTCGACGCCGATCCGCGCCGTCGTTTCTCCTCGTGCGCGGAGCTCGCCGACGCGCTGGGATCGCTGGGAGATCGCGAGCGCGAGGTCGCGACGCGCGCGCCGTCGCGTCGCGGTCTCGCGAGCTTCGCGTGGGCGAGCGCCGCGGAGCGGCGGGAGTCGTCGATCGTCGAGCGGGTCGATCATCGCGTGCGCGCGCTCGCTGCGGCGGGGGCGCTCGATCGGGCAGCGACCGAGCGATTCCTGGCGCGCTCGGGCTACGCGGACCTCGGGTTCTCGATCCACGCGCGCACCGAGCGGCTCGGGCCGCTCGATCGCCCCGATGCGCTCGCGCGTGTGGAGCGCATCGTGGTGCCGCTCCACGGGCTCTGGACCGATCGCGAGACCTGGCGCGAGCTCGCGCCGCGCATCGCGCGCATGAACGCGACGGGGCTCGTGATCACCCCGGATCTCCTCGGGTTCGGCGCATCGCCGCTGGTCGACGAAGCGCCGTCCGTCGAGGTGATCGGTCCCCGCGCGACGTTCGAGACGGTGCGTGCGTGGCTCGCGCTGCTGGGCCTCGGCGAGGTGCCGACGACCTACGTCGCGTACTCGTACATGTCGACCGCGATCCTCGAGCTCGGCGACGACGCGCTGCGCGCGCACGAGTCCGCGGTCGTGCTCGCGCCCAGCATCCCGTTCTTCGACGCGTCGATCCGGGCACAGCTGCGCGCGCTCCGGCTCGTGGCGCACCTCGGCGTGATCCACGTCGAGTCCTATCGCGCCCTCGTGCGATGGCTCGGTGAGAACCTTCCTGCGTACGGTGTGCTCTCGCCCGCCGATCGCGAGCGCATGATCGCGATGGCGCGCGCGGTGCCCCCGCTGCGCCAAGCGCGCTTCGCCGACGCGATGCTCGCTGCGCGCGCGCCTCGCACCCACGAGCGCGACCGCAGCGTGGTCGCGGTCACGCCCGACGACCCGGCCTTTCCGGCCGTGCGACGCGCGCCCGAGCTCGAGCGCCTCGGCTACCACGCGCCCCGCGTGGTCCACCTCACGTTCGGCGCGCACCATCCACATCTTCCGAGCGCGACGCACCCCGAGTGGAACGCGCGCAACGTGCACGAGCTCGCGGATCTCGTCGATCAGCTGCGGAGCTTCGTCGATCGCCCCGCGCCCTCGCTCTCGACCACCCTGACCGCCCGGGGGCCGTGGTAGGAACGCGCCGTGCGGCGCTGGGTCGTGATCGGGCGGACTGCGACGGCGTCGCCCGAGTTCTCGCTGATCGATCTGCCGGGCTCGAGCGGGCGGCTCGACGTGCTCGTGCGCTGTGTGCGGGCGGCGCTGCTCGTCTCGAACGGAGTCCGGCGCGACACGATCGTCGATCTCGTGCTCCTCGGCGGACGGCGCGCGCCGCGCGTGGTCCGCTTCGACGGGCGCGTCGCGCGCTACGTGCGGCCGGGCGAGCGTTACGTCGCGACCGTGATCCAGAAGGCGCTCGCGCACGAGCCCGAAGGGCCCGGATTCACCGCGCTCCGCAACGGGATCTCGATCGCGAACGGCGGGCTCGACGTGGTGCTCTCGGATCTCGGCGACGTCCCGCGCGTCGTGCTCGAGCAGCACGGGACCGACGTCCGCGCCGCGCGCCTCGATAGCGGCGATCTCGCGATCTTCGTGGGCGATCACCTCGGCCTCGACGATGCGGCGCGCGCCGCGATCGAGCCCTGCACGCCGATCTCGATCGGTCCGGTGAGCGTGCACGCCGACGACGCGATCGCCGTGATGAGCAACGAGCTCGATCGGCGCGCGGTGTGATCTACCCTCCGCGCGATGTGGCGGCTCGTGCTCCTCGTGATCCTGGCGTGCGCGTCGACGGCGCACGCGCACCGCGGCTCCGCGAAGTACGTCGTGGTCGAGCGCACGAGCGAGGGCGCCTCGATCGACGTGGAGCTCGAGGTCGTCGACGCCGCGATGGAGCTCGGGCTCGGCGAGGACGCGCCCGCCTCGGCGGTCCTCGCGCGCGGTGACGATCTCGGTGCGCTCCTCGCGCGTGGGATCACGATCGGCGACGGCGCGGTCGCGTGCACCGCGGGCGCCGGCGCACCGAGCGAGGTCGAGGGCGAAGACGGCCCGCCGCGCCTCGCGCTCACGATCGACTACGCGTGCCCCGAGGCCGCGGGCGATCTCGTGCTCCGCGACGACACGATCTTCCCGACCGACGCGCAGCACGAGGCGTTCGTGCGCATCCGCTTCGCCGGGGACACCGACGCGCACGTGCTCCGCGCCGGACGCCAGGATGTCGCGCTCGGCGAGCCTCCGTCGACCGTGTCGCTGCTCGGGCGCTTCCTGGTCGAGGGCGTGCTGCACCTCGTCACCGGATACGACCATCTGCTGTTCTTGCTCTCGCTCGTGCTCACCGCCGGCGGGCTCGCGCTCCGCGAAGGGATGCGGGTCGCGCTGCGCGACGTCGCGATCGTCGTGACCGCGTTCACGCTCGGCCACAGCGTCACGCTGATCGCCGCGGCGCTCGGGGTGATCGTGCTGCCGTCGCGGCTCGTCGAGAGCGTCATCGCGGCGTCGATCGCGGTGGTCGCCCTGCTCAACGTGTGGCGGCCCGACGAGCGACGATCGATGCCGTGGCTCGCGCTGGGCTTCGGGCTCGTGCACGGCTTCGGGTTCTCGGGTGTGCTCGCCGAGCTCGGGCTCCCCGCGCAGGCGCGCGTGCTCTCGCTGCTCGCGTTCAACGTCGGGATCGAGCTCGCGCAGCTCGCGTTCGTCGCGGTGATGCTCTCGCCGCTCGCGTGGCTCGCAGGCAAGCCGGGCTATCGCACGTGGATCGTGCGCGGCGGATCCATCGCGATCGCGCTGCTCGCGCTGGTCTGGCTCGTCGAGCGCGCCACCGCACCGTAGACTCCGCGCGCTCGTCCAGCTGGAGTGCTCGCTGGGGCAGGGCTCGCACGGGAGCGTGCGGAGCACGAGCCGATTTTTTCTGGAGACTCTCTCAGGAGGTCGCGCGCATGGCGGTCTGCAAGACGTGTGGCGAAGAGGTCGAGGAGCTCGTCGCGGTGAAGGTCGGCGGCAAGACCAAGACGATGTGCGAGGACTGCGCCGATCGCGCGCGTGAAGAGGGCGAGGTCGCCGAGGCCAGCGAGCGCGCGGTGCAGGGCATGATGGAGTACAAGGGCCGGCGATGACGGGGCCCGCGGCGCGTCACGGTGCGCACCGTCCGTGCGGATCTGCGCACACGCGCCGCGATGGTCTCGCGCGATCCGCGGGTGAATCGGCGATGGCACGCGTGCTGCTGGTGCGGCGCGCGTGACCGACGTGATGCTCGCGGGTCGCTACCAACTGCTCGACACCCTCGGTGAGGGCTCGAACGCGGTCGTGTGGCGCGCGCTCGACAGCGCGTCGGGCAACCTGGTCGCGATCAAGCGGCTGCGTCCCGAGATCGCGCGCGTCGAGGAGTGGCGCGCCCGGCTCCGCCGCGAGGGGCGCGCGATCGTCACGCTCCGTCATCCCGGCGTCGTCCGCGTGAGCGAGCTGGGCGAGGAGGACGGCGGCGCGCCGTACCTCGTGATGGAGCTGTTCTACGGCGAGACGCTCGCGACGCGGCTCGCGCGCGTCGCTCGCCTCGGCGTCGAGGAAGCGCTCGCCATCGCGGTGCCGCTGCTCGATGCGCTGGCGGCGGTCCACGCGCACGGCCTCGTGCATCGCGACGTGAAGCCCTCGAACGTGATGCTCGTGAAGGAGCTGCGCAGTGATCGCGTCGTGCTCCTCGACTTCGGGCTCGCGTGCCTGCTCGACGGATCGCAGCGCGTCACGCGCGAAGGCGCGCGCATCGGCACGCCGGTGTACATGAGCCCGGAGCAGGCGCGCGGCGTTCCGCTGATCGACGCGCGCGCCGACGTGTGGGCGGTCGGAGGGCTGCTCTACGAGATGCTCGCGGGTCGCGCGCCGTTCCGCGCGAGCGGCGCGCTCGAGGTGCTGCACTCGGTGATCGCGAAGCAGCCCGCGCCGCTGCGCGCGGTGGTGCCCGACGTGCCCGCGGCCCTCGACGAGGCGATCACGGTCGCGCTCTCGAAGCGCCCGCAGGATCGGCACGGGAGCGCGATCGCGATGGCGGTGGCGCTGCGCGCGATCGGTGGCGCGCAGCGCGGGCGCGCGGCGCGCCATCCCTAGGCGCAGAAGCCGTACTGCACGCCGTCGAGGATGATCGTCGGCGAGGGCGAGACGCAGATCTCGTCGAACGCGCAGCCCTCGTCGGTCGCGACGTGACACCAGCGGCGGCACCGCCCGCTCACGCACGCGTGGTTGCGCGCGCAGTCGCCGTCGTCGCTGCAGAGATCGTAGGAGAGCCCGGTGCCGAGCGGGCCGCTGCAATCCGTCAGGAAGCGCATCGCGCCCTCGCTCTCGCGGAACACGTGGCAGGTCGTCTGGGGCGAGCATCCGGTGCCGTCGATCGGATCACACGAGCGCGTGCACAGCCGCACGTCGGTGCGCTCGCCGCCGCTGCCGTCGTCGAGCGTGCCGAGGCAGAGCGAGCCCACACCGCTGCAGTCCGCATCGCTCGTGCAGTAGCGGGTGCACATCGGCAGATCGACCGCGGCCTCGCGCGAGTAGTCGATGCACGTATGGCCCGGCGCGCAGCTCGACGGAGACGTGCAGCTCGTGCCCTCGGTGCCGCTGCCCGCGGTGGCGCACACGCGCGTCGCGCCCGAGTGGTAACAGGCCTGTCCGCCCGCACATCCGCACTGCGGCCCGACGAGCCGGCACGGCGACTCCGAGCACGTCGACGTCGCGCTGCATCCCGTCGCGCTGCACGTCTGACCCGAGGGGCACATCGCGTCCTGCGGCAGGTACTCGCACGTCCCGGGCTCGACGCAGCGATCCATCGTGCACGCGACTCCGTCGTCGCACGAGGGCGGCGTGCCCGGCATGCAGCGGTTCAGCTCGCAGCGCTCGACGCCGTTGCACGCGACGCCGTCGGAGCACTCGTCCGCGGTGCTGCACGGCACCATTCCCGCGTCCTCGGGGCTCGTCGCTGCGTCGCTCGTCGTCGCCGCGTCGACGCCTTGTTGGCCGCCGTCGAGCCCTGGCGTCGACCCATCGTGGCCGTTGGGTGTCGTCCCGCCTCCTCCGGTCGCGCAGCCTGCTGCGGCGAGCACGAGCGCGATGACGATCGACGAGCACGAGACCGAGATCGAACGCACGACGAACATGGGCTGCCCCCCCGGGAACGTCGATTCCGGACGGTAGTCGACGGGACCGAGGCAATGAACAGACGGCTCGCGCGAACGTGCGAGAGCACACACCCGGACGCGCGCTACACTCGCGCCTCGCGAATGGGGCCGCACGTCCGACGCATCGAGTCGCTCGTCCCGCGCCGCACGCCGGCGTTCGGTGGCAAGGCGAAGAATCTCGCGGCGCTCGCGCGCGCCGGTTTCCCCGTGCCCGCTGCGTACGCCGTCGCAGCCGAGCTCTGTGACGACTTCCTGCGCGCGACGCTCGCGCCCGACGAGCAACCTGCCGCGCTGCTCGCTGCGCCGTCGCGCGACGTCACGCCCGAGCGGCTCGCCGACATCGCCGCGCGCGTGCGACGAGCGCCGCTCACCCGCGCGATCGCGGCCGACGTGCACGCCGCGTTCGCGACGCTGCGCAACGAGGGCGCGCGCGCGATCGCGGTGCGCTCGTCGTCGCTCCGCGAGGACGAGCAGGCGCGCTCCGCCGCGGGCCTGCACGACACCGTGCTCGGTGTCGATCACGAGGACGCGCTCGACGACGCGCTGCGCGCGGTGTGGGCCAGCTCGTTCGATCCGCGCGTGCTCGGCTATCTGCGCGCGCTCGGCAGCGCGAGCGCGGAGGCCGGGCTCGGCATGGGCGTGGTGCTGCAGGCGCTCGTGCCCGCCGACGTCGCGGGCGTGCTCTTCACGGTGAACCCGCTCTCCGCGGATCCCGGCGAGATGGTGATCAACGCGTCGTTCGGCCTCGGCAAGACCGTGGTCGACGGAAGCGTCTCGCCGGACACGTACCGCGTCGACAAGGCGAGCGGTTGGGTGCGCGATCGCGTGATCGGCGACAAGGCGCGCGCGATCCGCTGGGACGACGAGCGAGGTGTCTTCGAGGAGGACGTGCCCGCCGAGGAGCGCGCGCAGGAGTCGCTCTCGGAAGACGTGCTCGACCGCCTGATCGAGCTCGGCGTGCGCATCGAGGATCACTTCGGCGACGCGCGCGACATCGAGTGGGCCGTCGTCGGTCGCAACGTGTACGTGCTGCAGGCGCGGCCGGTCACCGCGATCGCGACTCCGCCCCGGCGCACCAGCTCGCGACGCGCGCGCCGCGCCGATCGTGCGCGCATCGTCTGGTCGAACGTGAACGTCGGCGAGGCGCTGCCCGGGGTCGCGACGCCGTTCACCTGGTCGGTGCTGAGCGGGTTCAGCGATCGCGGGTTCCGCCGCGCGTTCGGGGCGCTCGGGTGCAGCGTGCCCAAGGACGCCGAGCTCGTCGGCAACTTCCGCGGTCGCATCTACCTCAACATGAGCGAGTTCACCGCGATCGCGTCGCAGGTCCCCGGCCTGCGCCCGCGCGTGCTGCTCTCGCTCGGCGGCGGCGGCGAGATCGATCGCCTCGAGCACGACGTGGAGCGCCGTGGATCCGCGGCGTTCCTCGCGCGGCTGCCGATGACCGCGTCGCGCTACGTGCGAGAGAACGCGCGGCTCGGCGAGCGCGTCGCGCAGTTCGAGAAGTGGTTCGAGGCGGAGCGCGCGCGCATCGACGGGATCGACTTCCGCGTGCTGAGCGCGACCGCGCTGCACCGCGTGCTCGGCGAGGTCGAGCGGCTCCTCGATCCCACCGGTGAGGTGCTGCTCAACGTCTACGGCAACCTGCTCGCGTGCGTGGTCGCGCTGCGCGGGCTCGTCGGCGCGGTCGCGGACAAGGAGCGCGCCGACGCGCTGATGCGCGAGCTGCTCACCGGGCTCGACGACGTCGACAGCGCGGCACCGGGGCTGGCGCTCTATCGCATCGCGCGCATCGCGCGCGGCGATCTGCGGGCGCGCGATCACATCCTGCGCACGCCGCCCGCGGAGCTGCGCATCGCGTCGATCCCCGAGGGCCCGACGCGCCGCGCGCTGATCGACTTCTTCGCGCGCTACGGCGGACGTGGAGCCCGCGAGGCCGAGATCGCGGAACCGCGCTGGCGTGAGGATCCCACGCTGCCCTTCACGACGCTGCGCCTCCACCTGATGAGCGAGCACGACGAGGGGCCCGAGGAGGTGCAGCAGCGCCAGCACGAGGTTCGGGATCGCGCGCAGGCGGAGCTCGAGTCCCTCCTGCCGCTCCCGGTGCGCCTCTCCGGAGGCGCGCTCGCGGTGCGCAAGCTGCTCACGCTGGTGCAGGACTTCATGCGGCTGCGCGAGCACCTCCGCGGCCACGTCGTCACGGTGCTCGGGCTCTATCGCGAGGTCGTGCTCGACGCGTCGCGACGGCTCGCGGCGATGGAGCCGGGCTGCGGACCCGACGGCGGGTTCTTCCTCACGGTCGACGAGCTGCACGCGCTGCTCAAGGGCGACGTGGGGCCGGTCTCGGTGCTCATCCGTCGCCGTCGCCTGCAGTACGAGCGCGATCGCGCGCTGCCGCCGCCGCCCGACACGTTCGTCGGGTTCCCGCCGCCGGTCGAGGCCGAGGAGCTCCCCGACGGCGCGCTGCGCGGGCTCGGCGCGTCGACGGGTCGCGTGATCGGCATCGCGCGCGTGATCGAGACCGCGAGCGACGCGACCTCGCTCGCGCCGGGAGAGGTGCTCGTGGTGCAGCAGGCCGACGTCGGCTGGACCCCGCTCTTCCTCGCGGCGGCGGCGATCGTGACCGATCTCGGCGGGCCGCTCTCGCATGCGAGCGTGGTCGCGCGGGAGTTCGGCGTACCCGCCGTGGTGAACGTGCGACACGGCACCCGCGTGATCCGCACCGGCGATCGCATCGAGGTCGACGGCGACGCGGGCACGGTCCGCATCGTCGAGCGCGCGCACGCGACGCGCGATCGCGAGGAGCACGCCCGCGATGCGACCCCGCGGGCGTGATCGACGGTCCGCGCCGCCGCCCGAGGTGCGCATCGCGCATCGCGACGCGCACCTGCTCGTGCTGGTGAAGCCGCCCGCGCTGCCCACCACCGCGCCCGACGCGAGCACGATCACGCTCACGTCGATCGCGCGCTCGCTCGATCCGAGCGCGCCGAAGATGCATCCGAGCTCGCGCCTCGACCGCGACGTGACCGGGCTCGTCACGTTCGCGCGCACCGATCGTGCGATCGACGCGCTGCTCGAGGCGCGTCGCGCAGGGCGCTACGAGCGCACGTATCTCGCGTTGGTCGCGGGGGTGCCCGAGGAGCGCGGCCGATGGACGTGGGGGATCGCGATCGATCCGCGCGATGCCACGCGGCGCATCGCGCTGCGCGAGGGCGAGACCGGCGAGCGCGCGCAGGACGCGAGCTCGCGCTACGAGCGACGCGGCGTCGCGAGCGGTCACGCGGCGCTCGCGCTCTTTCCCGAGACGGGGCGCACCCACCAGCTGCGCGTGCACTGCGCGGCCGCCGGCCATCCGATCCTCGGCGACACGACCTACGGCGGCGCGCCGCGCGTGGTGCTCGAGGACGGCCGGGTGATCGGCGCGCGCCGACCGATGCTGCACTGCGCGCGGCTCGTGCTGCCCGACGTGGCTCGCGGCGGCGCGCTCGAGCTGATCGAGGGTGCGCCCGACGATTTCGCGCGCGCCTGGAGCGGCCTCGGGGGCGATCCTGCGGCGCTGGTGATCTAGCTCGCGGACGTCGTGCGGCCGCGTTCACGATGCCGCGCGGCGGCCGTTCGGCCCCGCTAGTTCTGGATCTCCGAGTCGGTCGGGGCCGCGCCCGCGACCTCGGGGAACACGTGCTCGACCTCTTCGGTGATCGAGCGCGCGATCTCCTCTTCGAGCTCCATCGGGCCTGCGGCGATGCGCTCGACGTTGCGCTGGTACACGAACACGCGCCCCGCGCGCGGCGGCTCGTCCTCCCCACCGAGATCGTCGAGCAGCACCGGGATGCGCGGATCCACGCCCTCGGCGACCACCTCGGCGCCCGGCACGTCGCCCACGATCACCAGCGCGCCCTCGATCACGCGCGCGACGTTCTCGCGCAGCCGACCGATCGCCGACTGGACGCGGCGCTCGAACGTGTCCGAGCTCACCATCGGCGCCGGCGCGCCGCCGCGCAGCTCCGCGTGCCGCGAGTGCAGGAACGAGAGCGCCGCCGCGCGCGCATCGCCCCGCTCCTGGAGCACGAGCCCGAGGTAGTAGTGCGCCTCGGCGTGGCGCGGCTCCTTCTCGATCGCGCGCCGCAGCCACGGCTCCGCGCCGCTCGGATCGCCGGTCTCGAAGCGCGCACGGCCGATCGAGAACGCGATGCCCGCGCTCTCGAAGGGCCCTTCCGGCAGCGCGTTCACGACGACGCTCGCACCTGCGCGATCACCCTTGCCGAGCAGCGCGTCGATCTTGAGCAGCATCGCGTCCGCCTGCTCCTCGGGGTCCTCGATCCAGTCGAGCGCCGACTCGATGCGCGCGATCGCGCCATCCCAGTCCTGCAGCGGGTGGATGCAGACCTCGGCCGCGTTGAGCATCGCCTCGACGAAGCTCTCGTCGAGCTCGATCGCGCGCTCGTAGTGCTCGAGCGCCTCCTCGGCGTGGCCCTCCTGCGCGCGGATGTAGCCCATGAGGTTGTGCACCTCGGGCGAGTCGGGATCGATCTCGAGGGACTTCTCGGCGGAGCGCATCGCGCCCGCGAAGTCACCGCGCGAGACGAGGTCCCACGCACGGTCGAGGTGGGCACTGAGCTGGTCCATCGGACCTTTGTCGGGGGAAGCCATGTGCAGCGCGGCCCCGGAACGTACGAGGACCGCGTCCTGGGTCAAGCGAGCATGCTCCAACTCCGCGGAAACGCTGCTATCCTGGCCAGCATGCGACGCGTGGTGCCTGCGTTCGCGCTGCTGCTCGCGGCCGGCTGCTACGGCGCCGTGCCGGCGCCCCGCGAGGCCACGTCGATCGGCACGACGTCGTCGGGGTTCCTCGCGCACGGCGTCGCGCTGCCCGAGCGCGGGCCGGGCTTCGTGCGGGCCCGACCCGGCGAGGACACGCGCTGGGGCACGCCGGGCCTCGTCGGCGCGCTGCAGCGCGCGTTCGCGTCGGTCGCCGTGACGTTCCCGGGATCGGTGCCGGCGCGGGTCGGCGACCTCTCGGCGCCGGGGGGAGGGCGGCACACGCGGCATCGCAGCCATCGCACCGGCCGCGACGTCGACGTGATCTTCTACCTGACCGACGACGGCGGGCGCGCGACCTCGCCGCGTGGCTGGCTCGCGTTCGGCCGCTACGGCCACGCGATCGAGGAGTCGAGCGGCGATCTCTTCTTCTTCGATGACGCACGCAACTGGCACTTCGTGCGCACGCTGCTGCTCGATCCCGAGGCCGACGTGCAGTGGATCTTCGTGAGCCGCGGGCTGAAGACGAGGCTGCTCGAGTACGCGCTCGCGCACGAGACGAGCGCCGAGGCGCTGGTGCGCGCGGCGTACGTGCTGCAGCAGCCCGAGCGCGCGGCGCCGCACGACGATCACTTCCACGTGCGCGTGTTCTGCAGCGAGCAGGATCGCGCGTCGGGATGTCGCGACGTGGGCCCGCGCTGGCCCTGGCTGAGGCCCGAGGTCGAGGCGATCGCGGGTCGCGACGGCGCAGGGCTCGACGATGCGTCGCTGCTCGCGGCGCTGCTCGACGGAGACGATCCGGCCGCGCCCGACGACGACGCGCCGCGCGCGCGACCCGCGATCTCGTCGCGCTAGATCAGCGTTCGAGCGCAGACGTCGGCGAGCTCGTCGAGGCTGCGCGAGTGACACCGGATCCACGCGGTCGTCACGTCGCTCGGGGCGCTCGCGATCGCCGCACGATCGCCGTCGAACGCACGCCACACCACCACACGGGTGCGGCCCGCGAGCTCGGGCGCGACGGTGATCAGCGACGGGATCTGGATCGACGGATACCCGCCATCGAGGATCAGGATCCGCGCGGCGTCCGGATCCTCGTCGAGCGCATCGAGCAGCTCGAGGAGCCCCTCGACGACGCGCACCGTCGCGCGCCCACCGAGCGCATGCGCGAGCGATGCGGACGCCGACGCGTCCTGGGTCGCGAAGAACACGATCGGCAGCGGCCCGCGAGGCGCGGGATCGGTCCGCGGGCGCGCCGACACGTAGACGCCCGAGCCTGGCTCCTCCCCCAGGTCGTCCGGCGTCTGGAACTCGTCGTCGTCGAGGAAGAGCTCGAGCGGCTGCGGCGGGCTCGTGCTGCGCAGCGGCACGAACGTCGGCGTCGGCACCGGCTCCGCGACCCGCGACTGCACGGGGGCCTGGAGCTGCGCGCTGCTGATCGGCTGCCTCGAGCTGCGACGCGCCGCGCGCTCGAGCACCGGGCGCAGCTGGTCGAGCACCTCGTCGGCGACGTCGTCGCCGATGCGCGTCGCGAGCGCCCGACGCAGCGGGCCCTCGGCGAATTCGAGGACCTCGGGGCCGCGCTCCGGGATCGCCGCGCGCCCTGCGTCGCGGAGCGCGCGGGCGATCACCGCGATCCGCACCGGCTCGGTCGCGACCGCCTCGAGGGCCTCCTCGAGCGCGCGGGCTACCGGGGTGTCGGGTGTGGGATGCGCGGACATCATCGAGCGGCGACGTCTCCTCGCCCGTCGGGGCGCACGCACGCCTGGTCGACCCGGGCATCATAGGCGCGCCGTGCGAGCGTCTCAAGCACGACCGGCATTCTTCCGCGTGGGTGGAAGTGGGCGTGATACCGCACGGCCCCGGCGGATCGGATAGATTCGCGCCCGTGCGAGTGGTCGGTGTCGACGAGAACGGGCTCGGGCCACGCCTCGGCCCGCTGGTGGCGACCGCGGTGACGTTCGAGCTCGACGCGCGCGGCTACGATCCAGCGCGCGTCCGGCGCATCGCGACGCGCGCGGGGATCGGCGACAGCAAGGCGACGAGCGCGTTCGGCGAGATGGCGCACGCCGAGGGCATCGCGCTCGCGCTGGTCGAGCGCGCGTGCGGCCGCGTGGTCGAGGACGTCGACGCGCTGCTCGACGCGATCGCGCTCGAGCCACCCGAGGGCATGCGCGCGCACTGCGACGAGTCGAGCCGCCCGCACTGCTGGGGCGCGGCGATGCCGCTGCCTGCGTTCGGCGGATCGATCGCGAGCGGTCGCGCGCTGCTCGCGCGCATCGAGCGCGCGGGGATGAAGCCGGTGCACGCGCGCAGCGCCATCGCGTGCGTGCGCGTCTACAACCGCGAGCTCGCGCGGCGCGGCAGCAAGCTCTGCGTCGACCTCGAGCTCTTCGAGCGCCTGCTGATCGACGCGCGCGCGATCTCCGAGGACGATCTGCTCGCGATCTGCGGGATGGTCGGGGGCATCCGGCGCTACTCGACCTATCTCGCGCGCATCGACACGACGCGGCTCGAGGTGATCGAGGAGAGCCGCCGTCGGTCGATCTATCGCGCGCCCGAGGTGGGCGAGCTGCGCTTCGAGGTCGACTGCGACGCGCTGCATCCGCCGGTCGCGCTCGCGTCGATGCTCGGCAAGTACGTGCGCGAGCTGCTCGTCGAGCGACAGGGACGCTTCTACCGGGGGCACGAGCCCGCGCTGCCGATCGCGAGCGGCTACCACGATCCGGTCACCGCGCGCTTCGTCGAAGCGACGACGCTGCTGCGGCGCAAGCTCGCGATCGCGGACGACTGCTTCGAGCGCACCGGCTGAGTCCTTGCCGGAGTGCTCGTCCCGCAGGTCCCGGACGGGAGCGCGCGAAGCGCGCGGACGGTAGGGACCGGCGGGCGAGCCGGTTTTTCGACAGGCTTTGAGCGCTTTGACAGCGGCCGAGCGCGCGGAAGACTCGCTCGCGTGCAGGACACGCTCCGGCGGCTGATCGAAGAGCTCGCAGTGGTCGGCGCGGAGCTGACGCGGGGCCCCGACGTGCACGGCACGCCGAGCCGGCTCGCGGCCGCGACCTGCATCAGCATGCGCACCGCGCTCTACGTCGGGACGTTCAAGCCGCCGCGCTCGCTCGTCGTGGCGCTGCTCGAGGGAACGAAGACCGTCGAGCAGAACGCCGAGCGCTTCGTCGCGGCGACCGGCGATCTCTTCATCGCGCCCGCGGGGATCCTGCTGGGCGTCGACAGCCGGCCCGATCCCGACAGTGGCTGCTATCGCGCGGTGGTGATCGATCTCGATCCCGACGCGGTCGCCGCGGTCGTGCGGCGGCACCCGACGCTGCATCGCGGCTCTTCGGTGCTCGGGCCCTTCGATCCCACGCGCGCGCAGCGACTGCCCGCGTCGCCGCACGCGCTCCAGGCCGTGCTGCACTTCGTGCGCACGCTGATGCTCCCCGACGCGCACGCCGCGCTGCTGCAGCATCGGCTCGAGGATCTGGTGCTCGCGCTCGCGCTGCAGCAGGTCGGCGATCTCGAGCCCGAGCGCGCGCACGCGACCCAGGCGCGCCTCGACCTCGTGCTCGCGGTCCGCAACCTGATCCGCGGCGATCCCGCTGCGCCCTGGCCCGCCGAGCTCGTCGCGCGGCGCCTCGCGGTGAGCGCGGCGACGCTGCGACGACGGCTCGCCACCGCGGGGCTCACGCTGCGCGAGGTGCGCGCGCAGGAGCGAATGGCGCTCGCGCGCACGCTGCTCTCGCGACCCGGTGCGAACGTGAGCGAGGTCGCGCAGCGCTGCGGCTACCAGTCCGCCTCGAAGTTCGCGCGGCAGTACCGGCGCTGGACCGGCAGCACGCCCTCGCAGCGCGCGCTGCACGATTGAGCGGTTCGGGCTCGACGACGACGCGTTCGGGCGAGAGCGCCGCGCGGCGCGGTGCTTCGCTGCGCGCATGCACGAACGCCACGCTCTGATCTTCTCGTCCGCGCTCCTCGCGAGCGCATGTCACGCCGCACCGTCGGCCGCGGTGCCGGGGCCCGCTCCCGAGCTCGACGTCGCAGGGCTCGACGTGCCGGAGTCGGTGCTCCACGACGCGAGCGACGACGTCTATCTCGTGAGCAACATCGGAGGCTCGCCCTTCGAGCAGGACGGCAACGGGTTCGTCTCGCGCATCGCGCCCGACGGAACGGTGATCGCGCTCCGATGGATCGACGGGCTCGACGCGCCGAAGGGCATGGCGATCGCGGGCGACGTCCTCGCGGTCGCCGATCTCACGGTGCTGCGGCGCTTCGATCGCCACACCGGCGCGCCTCGCGATGCGATCACGATCCCCGGCGCGAGCTTCCTCAACGACGTGGTCGCCGCGCCCGACGGATCGTTCTTCGTGGGCGACAGCGGGATGGCGCGCACCGACGACGGCTTCGGTCCGTCCGGTCACGACGCGCTCTTCCGCGTCGCGCCCGATGGCGCGGTCACGACCATCGCGTCGGGGCCCGAGCTCGCGCTGCCGAACGGCCTCGCCATCGCGGGCGACGAGCTCCTCGTCGTGAGCTTCGGTGCCGCGGCGCTGATGCGCTTCGCGCTCGACGGCACGCCGCGCGGGCGCGTCGAGCTCCCCGCAGGACAGCTCGACGGCCTCGTCGCGCTCGAGAGCGGCTGTCTGATCGCGTCGAGCTTCGGCGTGCCGGGCGTGATCGCGGGCACCACCGAGGGCGCGTTCGCGACGGTGATCGAAGCGCAGCTCGCGGCGGACATCGGGCTCGACGCGCGCCGCGGGCGACTGCTGCTCCCGATGATCGCGGAAGGACGCCTGCGCACGGCCTCGATCGCGTCGTTGGGCGCGTGCGAAAGGGCCCGCTGAACGCCTTGCTTTTTCAGTAGTCGAGAATCATTGTCAACTCTGCTGGAATGGTGAAAACGCTGGCAGATCTGCGGGTTGGCGACGAAGCGGTGGTCTCCGACGTGGGAGGTGATCGCGGCGTCGCGCGCCGGCTCATGGAGATGGGCGTCCTGCCCGGGACGCGGGTGCGCATCGCGCGGGTCGCGCCGCTCGGCGATCCCATCGAGATCCGGGTGCGCAGCTATTCGCTCTCGATCCGTCGCGCCGAGGCGCGCGGCGTGTACGTGACGGCGGAAGCGTCGTGAGCGAGTCGCTGCGCACGGTCGTCCTCGCGGGGAATCCCAACGCGGGCAAGACCACGCTCTTCAACGCGCTCACCGGCGCGCGTGCGCGCACCGGCAACTATCCGGGCGTCACCGTCGAGCGCCGCGTGGGCAAGGTCGCGCTGCCGCAGGGGGCGCGCGTCGACCTCGTCGATCTGCCGGGCACCTACAGCCTCACCGCGCGCTCGCCCGAGGAGCAGGTCGCGGTCGACGCGCTGCTGCCGCTCGCGGGCCCGCCGCCCGACGCGGTGATCGTGGTGTGCGACGCGGGGGCGCTCGCGCGGCATCTCTATCTCGCGCTGCAGGTCCTCGAGACCGGCCTGCCGGTCGTGATCGCGCTCAACATGATGGACGAGGCGCGCGCCGCGGGGATCGACGTCGACGTCGCGCAGCTCGCGCGCGAGCTGGACGCCGACGTGGTGCCGGTCGTCGCGCGCAGCGGGGAAGGGCTCCCCGAGCTGCGCAGCGCGCTCGCGCGCGCGCTCACGGCGCCGGCGCGCGATGCGTACCGTGCGCCCGCGCGCGATGGGTCGGTCGCGCTCGCGCTCGAGGGCGCGACGCTGCGTGACGTCGAGCACGTCGAGATGACGATCGCGCCGATGGTGCGACGCGACGTGGACCCCGCGCACCGCGCCTCGATGGCGCGTGCCCGCGCGCTGTGGGCCATCCTCTCGGTCGGCGACGACGAGCTGCGCGGCGTGCCCGCCGCGGTGCGCGAGGCGGTCGCCGAGGTGCGTGGTCGCGCCGACGCGGAAGGGCGCTCGATCGATCGCGAGATCATCGCGGCGCGCTACGCACGCATCGACGCGCTCGCGCGCGACGCGATCCGCGTGAAGGCGAGCGCGCCGAAGCGCAGCGTCACCGATCGCATCGACGCGGTGCTGACGCATCCGGTCGCGGGGCTCGTGGTGTTCGCGGTCGTGATGGGCGCGCTCTTCCAGGCGCTCTTCACGTGGTCGGAGCCGATGGTCGGCGCGATCGAGGCGATGGTCGCGGGCGCGCAGGACGTGCTGCGCACCTATGCGCCCGGCGGTCCGCTGCGCGATCTGCTCGTCGACGGAGTGATCGCGGGCGTCGGCAACGTGATCGTGTTCGTGCCGCAGATCGCGCTGCTCTCGCTCTTCATCGCGGTGCTCGAGGACTCGGGCTACCTCGCGCGCGTCGCGTTCGTGATCGATCGTGTGATGAGCGGCGTGGGGCTCCACGGCCGCGCGTTCGTGCCGCTGCTCTCGGGGTTCGCGTGCGCGATCCCGGCGATCCTCGCGACGCGCACCATCGAGAACCGCAAGGACCGGCTGGTCACGATGCTCGCGCTGCCGCTCATGTCGTGCAGCGCGCGACTGCCGGTCTACACGCTGGTGATCGCGGTCGCGTTCCCCGCGTCGGCGACGCTGCCCGGCGGGATCGCGGTGGGCGCGGTCGCGCTGCTCGCGATGTACGCGCTCTCGGTGATCACGACGCTCGGCGCGGCCGCGGTGCTTCGCCGCACCGTGCTGCGCGGTCCGAAGCCCGCGCTGGTGCTCGAGCTCCCGCCCTACCGCGTGCCGGTGCTGCGCAACGTGATGCTCGCGACCTGGGATCGCGCGCGCACCTTCGTGATCGACGCGGGCACGCTGATCCTCGCGATCACCATCGTGCTCTGGGGGCTGCTCTCCTATCCGCGCGATGGCGCGCTCGAGGCGCGCTACGACGCGATGCGCGCCGAGGCCGAGGCGACGCTCGAGGGCGAGGCGCTCGACGCGCGCGTGGCGAGCATCGACGCCGAGAACGCGGCGGAGCGCATGGAGCAGAGCTTCGCCGGGCAGGTCGGGCGCGCCATCGAGCCGGTGATCGCACCGCTCGGGTTCGACTGGAAGATCGGCGTCGGGCTCATCGCGTCGTTCGCGGCGCGCGAGGTGCTCGTGAGCACGCTCGGCATCGTCTACGGGGCGGGCGAGGACACCGACGAGGAGAACGACACGCTGCGCGGCGAGCTGCGCGCGGCGCGACATCCCGACGGGACGCGGGTGTTCACGCCGCTCGTCGGGCTCTCGCTGATGGTGTTCTTCGTGCTCGCGGCGCAGTGCATGAGCACGTTCGCGATGGTCAAGCGCGAGTCGGGCTCGTGGAAGTGGCCGGTGCTCATGGTCGTGTACATGAACACCCTCGCGTATCTGGCGTCGCTGCTCGTCTTCCAGGTCGGACGCGCGCTCGGGTTTTCTTGAACGACTGATCAAGAACCGACGAGCGAGCCCAGCGCGCGCGGGTCGACCGGCTTGGTCACGTGGCGATCGAAGCCCGCGTCGATCGCGCGGCGCTGATCTTCTTCCTGTCCGTAGCCGGTTAGCGCGACGAGGCGCGCGCCCTTCGTGATCGCGTCGCTGCGCAGCGCGCGCGCGACGTCGTAGCCGTCCATCAGGCCCGGCAGGCCGATGTCGCAGAGCACGACCTCGGGAGCGAGCGCGCGCGCCCGTGCGAGCGCCTCGCTCCCGGTGTGCGCGACCTCGACCTGATGGCCGCCGCTCTCCAGCACGAGGCGCAGCATCTCGGCGGCGTCCTCGTTGTCCTCGACGATCAAGACGCGGCGCGGGCGCGCCTCGCAGGGGGCGACCGCGGGCTCCTCGGCGGGCGCGGGCTCGCGCAGCGGGAGCGTGATGGTGAGCTCCGCGCCGTGGCCGTGCCCTTCGCTCTGCGCGCGCACGGTGCCGCCGTGGAGCTCGACGAGCCCGCGCACCAGCGCGAGCCCGAGGCCGAGCCCACCCTGGCTGCGATCGGTGCGGCGCTCGTCCTGCACGAAGGGCTCGAAGATGCGCTCGATCGCGGTGGGCGCGATGCCGATCCCGTCGTCTCGCACCGAGAGCACGGCGCGCCCGTCGTCGACGCGCAGCGCGACGTCGATGTGCCCGCCGGGGCTCGTGAACTTCGCCGCGTTGTGCAGCAGGTTCCCCAGCACCTGCGCGAGCCGCGTGGGATCACCGGCGCTCGAGATCTCCTCGCGCGGCACCTCCAGTGCGAGCGACGCGCCCGAGCGCTCGATCTCGAGGCGATGATCCTCGACGCAGTCACGGACGATCTCCCGCAGATCGACCGGCTGCAGCTCGAGCGAGAGCTTGCCGCGAGCGATGCGCGAGAGATCGAGGAGGTCGTCGAGCAGGCGCGCCATGTGGCCCACCTGCCGCACGATCACGCCGCGGGCGCGCGTCATGCGGGGCTCGGGCGGGCCGAGCAGCTCGAGCACCTGCACCGCGCTGCGGATCGCTGCGAGCGGGTTGCGCAGCTCGTGACCGAGGAGCGCGAGGAACTCGGTCTTGCGGCGATCCGCTTCCTGGATCGCGTCGCGCGCACGCACGCGCTCGGTCACGTCGATGGTGCAGCCGACGAGGCGCACGACGCGCCCGCTCGCGTCGCGCAGCACACACCCGCGATCCCACACGTGGCGATACGAGCCGTCGCGGTGGAGCACGCGGTACTCGGTGTCGGCGACCTCGGTCTGCTCGCGCTGGAGCTGCTGCCAGCGCGCATCGGCGTGCTGCACGTCGTCGGGATGGATGCGGTCGCGCCACCACGAGGGATCGGTCGGGACCTCGTCGACGTCGAACCCGACGATGTCGCGGATGCCCGGTGATCGATGCACCGAGCCGGTGTCGAAGTCCCACTCGTAGACGAGGCCACGGACCGCCTGCGTCGCGAGGCGATGGGTCTCCTCGCTGCGTCGCAGCGCCTCGTCGCGGGCGCGCTCCGCGCTCACGTCGCGCGCGACGCCGAGCAGCTCCGCGGGGTGCCCGTCCTCGTCGCGGGTGAACACCACCGAGCGCACGTCGAGCCAGCGGTACGAGCCGTCCGCGTGGCGCATGCGGTACGACTCCTCGAGATGATCGCCGTCGCGCATCGTCGGGATGCGCGACATGCGGTCGAGCACGCCAGGCAGGTCGTCGGGGTGCACGAGCGTCGGCAGCAGCGCGGGCCCGAGGCCGCGGATCCACTCGACGTCGTGCCCGAGGAAGCGGTTCACGTAGACGTTGCGGCCCGTCTTCGCGTCGACGAGGAAGATGGTGTCGGGGCTCGCGCTCGCCATCTGCTCGAAGAGGTGCCGCGACTTCTCGGCCTGGCGCTCGGCCGCGCGGACCTCGGCGTAGAGCGTCGCGTGCTCGAGCGCGGTGCCCGCGCGACGCGCGAGATCGAGCGCGACCTCGACGTCGTCGTCTCCGTAGTAACGAGGCGACTCCGCCCACGCGAACGTGATCGCGCCGCGCACCTCGCCGCGCACCCGGATCGGCGCGGAGAGATACGAGCGCAGGCCGAGCTCGCGGCTGAGGCGCAGGTACTCGTCGTCGCCCCGGCCGTCATCGAGGAGCTGAGCGCCCTGCACCAGCAGCTCGTCGGTCATCTCGCGGATCAGGATCGGCTGCCCGCTCGCGACGAACGCGTCGATCTGCGCGCGCGGCGTGGGCCAGCGCTCGAACATCGTGCGCACCAGCTCGACCTTCGCGGGATCGGCGTGGTGCACCGCGACGCGCCGCACGCTGCGCTCTTCGAAGAGGTCGACCGCGGACCAGTCGGCGAAGCTCGGGATCGCGAGCTCCACCATCGCGCGCAGCGTCCGCGCGTAGTCGAGCGAGCTCGCGAGCAGATCGCTGGCGCGCGCGAGCAGGCGCTGGTGCTCGGCCTCGCGCAGCGATCGCTCGTAGAGCGAGACCCGCTCGAGCACGGTCGCGGTCTGGCTCGCGAGCATGTCGAGCAGCGCGACGTCGTCGGCGTCGAACGTGCGCGACGCCTCGAAGCCGAGGACCATCGAGCCGATCACCCGATCGGTCGAGCGCAGCGGGACCGCAGCGACCGCGCTCACCCGCGCGACGTCGGGGTACGCGGCGAGATCGGGGTAAGCCTCGAGCATCGAGGCCGAGCTCTCGTGCAGGCGCGCGCGCCCCTCGCGGAACGCGACCGCGAGCGGCAGCGTCGCGTCGATCGGGAAGGTCTCCCAGCGTCGTCGCGTCGCCTCGTTCGCGAGCGCGCTGGACCCGACGAGCTCGAGCCAACCGGGACGCGCCGAGGGCAGGGCGAACCCCGCGCGCTGCGCGCCGAGCAGCGTGCGCGCGTGCCCCGAGATCGCGTGCAGCACGTCGTGCGCGGTCGACGCGCCGGCGATGTCGATGGCGAGCCGTCGCAGCGACTCGAGGCGCGTCGCGTTGCGCTCGGCGGCCTCGCGCGCGCGTCGCTCCTGGAGCTGCGCGCGCGTCGCGCCGATCGCGAGACCGGCGCGGATCGCGACCGCCATCGCGATCTCCACGTGTGCGTCGGAGAGCTCGGATCGCTCGCTGCGCCGGCCGAGCGTGAGCACGCCGAACACTTCGTCGTGGGTGCGCAGCGGCACCGCGAGCACGGCGCGCGTGCCGATCGCGGCGTGCAGCTGCGCGCTCTCGGGCGTGGTCGCGAGCTCCGCGGGAAGATCATCACGCGCCGACGACCACAGCGGCGCGCCGGTGCGGATCGGCGCCGTGAGCGCGTCGGGCAGCGAGAGCGCGCGGAGCGCGGGCGCGAGCGCGTCGTGCGGCGCTGCGATCGCGGCCGCGTGACGGGTGATGCGCCCCTCGTCGACGAGATCGATGGTCGCGCTGTCCGCGAGCGCGGGCACGACGGTGTCGACCACCGCGCGCAGCGTCGCCTCCACACCGCCCGAGCTCGCGATGCGGCGGCTCAGATCGAGCAGCACCGCGAGCCCGCGATCGAGCGGGCGCGAGTCGTGGACGGCGGGGCTCGCCTTCGTGCCGGCTGCGTCGCTCATGCGGTGAGGCCGAAGGGGTCACCCTCGCGCTTCGGGCTCCTCCGCGTCAAGCGCTGCGGAACCGACCGGCACACACCTGCACGAGGGTGCGCACGCGCGACGAATCGACCGGTGCGCGCACGTCACCGCCGGCCTTCACCCACGTGCCCACGATCGCACCGTCCGCATATCGGAGCAGGTGCTCCGCATCGTCGGGCGTGAGCCCCGATCCGAGCAGCACGGCGCGCGTGCCCGCCGCGGCGCGCACACGCTCGAGCGTCGCGAGATCGACGGGCGCGCCGGTCGCGGTACCGGTCACGACGACCGCGTCGGCCATCCCGCGATCGAGCGTGTCCTTGGTCGCCTGCGTCGCGTCGATCGGCGCGAGGGGCGTCGCGTGCTTCACCAGCACGTCGGCACAGATCGCGACGTCGTGCGCACCGAGCGCGTGGCGGTAGCGCAGCGAGCGCGCAGCCTCGCCCTCGATCACGCCCTGGTCGGTCACGTACGCGCCGACGTGCACGTTCACGCGCACGAACGACGCGCCGGTCGCGGCCGCGATCCCGAGCGCCGCGACGACGTCGTTGCGCAGGCAGTTCACGCCGACGCGCGCGAAGCGATCTCGCAGCGCGCGCGCGACGACCGTGATCGCCGCGACCTGGTGCGGCGGAAGCGGGTCGCGCGCATCGCCCTTCACGAAGGGACGCGATCCGAAGTTCTCGACGACGACGTTCTCGATGCCGCCCGCGGCGAGCGCGTCGGCGTCGCGCATCGCGTGCGCGTAGACCGCCTCGAAGCCACCGCCCGCGTGCCCGGGATCACCGGGCATCGCGGGCAGATGGATCACCCCGACGAGGCCGCGCGGAGCGCTTGCGCTCATGCGTGCCGGCGCGCGCGCACGAGGTCCTTCGTCATGTTCTTCTGGTGCGCCTCGAGCGTGCCGCCGCCGATCTCGATCAGCTTCGCGTCGCGCCACAGGCGCTCGACCGGGTACTCGCGGCAGTAGCCCGCGCCGCCCATCACCTGGATCGCGTAGTCCGCGCACATCTTGCCGACCGGCGCCGCGAAGAGCTTCGCCGCGTCGGAGCCGATGCGGTTGCGGCTCTCGGCCGAGACGTCGCGCGCGACGTTGTAGACGAGGGCCTTCGCGGCCTCCATCGCGGCGTAGCCGTCCGCGATGTAGCGCTGGATCTGCCCGTACTCCGAGATCGGCTTGCCGAACGTCCGACGCTCGTTCGAGTAGTCGATCATGATCTCGACGCAGCGCTCCGCGATGCCGACGCTCATCGCCGCGAGCGTGAGGCGTTCGATCTCGAGGTTCCGCATCATGTGCGTGACGCCTCCGCCGATCTCGCCGAGCAGGTTCTTCGCGGGCACGCGGCAGTTGTCGAAGATGAGCTCCGACATCGTCGAGCCGCGCATGCCGAGCTTGTCGATGTGGTTCGACGTCGAGAACCCGGGGCAGTCCCGATCCACGACGAACGCGGTGACGCGGCCGTCGACCTTCGCGTACACGAGGAAGCAGTACCCCTCGACGCCGTTCGTGATGTACGTCTTCGTGCCGTTCATCACCCAGTGATCGCCGTCGAGGCGCGCGGTGGTCTTCATACCGAGCACGTCGGTGCCGGCGCCGGGCTCGGTCATGCCCATGCCCGCGATCCACTCGCCGCTGATCACCTTCGCGAGGTAGCGCTTGCGCTGCTCGGCGTTGGAGCAGTGGTAGAAGTTGTTCACGAACAACATCGAGTGCGCGAGGTACGCGAGCGTGAAGCCCGGGTCGTACTTCGCGAGCTCGTGGTGGACGATCACCGCGGCGACCGTGTCCATGCCCGCGCCGCCGTCCTCGCCCGGCACGGTGATCCCGAGCAGACCCAGCTCGCCCACCTTGCGGAAGAGCGGCTTGTTGAGCTCGCCGCTCGCGTCGTGCTCGGCGGCCTGCGGATCGACCTCGCGACGGGCGAAGTCCGCGACGGTCTGCCGCAGCATCCGGTGCTCGTCGGTGGGGTTGAAGAGGAGGTCGGAGGCGGGGGTCTGCATGTGCGCTTTACCTACGCCCTAGATACCGTGACCAACCTGTCGCAGGCCACCCGGCGCTCGTGCGGAACCTCAAGCGTATCGCGCGAGTGGACGCGAATCGGTGCGCGTGCGACCTTCGCGCCCGTGCCTGGGAGCGGTGCACGTCGATCGGTTCTCGCGGCGGTGGTGATCGCGTGCGCGGCGGCCCTGCCAGCGCGTGCGTCGGCGGCCGACGCGATCGTGCTCTCGATCGGCGGTGACGCCCCCGAGGCGACGGCGCGCGAGGCGCGTGACGCGGTCACCTCGGCGCTGAGCGCGGACGGCGTCGCGGTGGTGCCCGAGGCGGAGATCGCGCTACGGGTGCCGCCCGCGCGGCTGCGCGCGATGACGTCGCTCTCGGATGCGCGTGCGCTCGCGTTCGAGCTCGAGGCGCGGGTCATCGTCGGGGTCGCGGTGTGGATGCGCGCCGAGGGCGAGGCGTCGGTCGCGGACTCGGTGGTGGTCTCGGCGCTCGCGGGATCGCGCAGCTACTCGGCCACGCGATCGATCGGTGAGGCCGGGCTCGCCGCCGCGGCGACCGAGGCGACGCGCGACGTGCGGCAGCAGCAGACGCGCGCCGTGCTGATCGAGGGGGCGGGGCTCGATGGGGCTTCGTCGACTCCGACGTCGACGAGCACGAGCACGAGCACGGACGAGGATGCGGTGGTCGGGCCGGTCGGCGGGAACGTTCGCGGCGACACCACGCCGGGGTTCGACTTCATCGGGCCCACGATGCTCGCGGCCTTCGGTGCGGCCGGGATCGGGCTCGGGGTGTACGCGCTGCTCGACGGGACCTGCGAGAACCGCGCGCCCTCGGGGACGTGCCTGCGCGGCGAGGATCCGAACGTGCCGGTCGGGGTCACGCTGACCGTCGCGGGGATCCTCGCGCTCGGCGGCGGCATCGTGTGGTTCGTGACCGGTGCGTTCGTCGCGGACACCGCGCGCATCGACTTGGTGCTCGGGCCCGGGAACGTCGGCTTGCGAGGGCAGTTCTGATGCGCGCGCGGGTGGGGCTCGTGGCCGTGCTGGCGCTCGCGATCGCGGGCTCGAGCGCGGGGTGTCTGCGGAACGAGTACGATCTCTGCGATCGCGCGGATCCGCATCCGGAGTGCGATGCGGGGCCGCCCGGGCAGGACGCGAGCACGACCGACGCGGGCGGGGCCGACGCCGGCCAGGACGCCGCGATCCCCGCCGAAGACGCGGGAAATCCGATGGATTCGGGGGCCGCGGAGAACACGGACGCAGCCGCGGACGAGGACGCAGGCGGCTGAGCCGTCACATTGTCTCCGCCCGATCGTGCGACTCGGAACGAGCGGTCGCCCGCGCGTCGAGTAAGCTCTGAGGTCTCCGCGAGACCAGCATGGGCACTCACACCAGCCGCGCGTACGAGCAGGAGCTCCGCGATCTCAAGGCGCGTCTCCTCGCGATGGGAGCGCGCTGCGAGAGCCTGATCCACATGGCGAGCCGCGCGTTCGAGAACCTCGACAGCGCGCTCGCCCACGAGGTCGAGGAGAGCGATCGCACCCTCAACATCGAGGAGATGGCGATCGACCAGATGACGGTGCGCATCCTCGCGCTGCGCCAGCCCGTCGGGCGCGACCTGCGCTTCCTCGTCACCGCGCTGAAGGTCGTCACGGACCTCGAGCGCATCGGCGACGAGGCGGTGAACGTGGCCGAGCGCACCGTCGAGCTCGCGGCGCACCCGCCGATCGCGAACCTCCAGCCGAAGCTCGCGGAGATGGCGGACGCGGCGTCGCGGATGGTGCGCATGGCGCTCGACTCGTTCGTCGAGGAGGACGCGAGCATGGCGCGTCACGTCCTGAGCGAGGACGACGCGGTCGACGCGCTCTACGGCGAGCTCCTGCGGATGAGCATGCAGTTCATCCGGAGCCAGCCCGAGCGCGTCGAGGACGGGATGCGCATCGCGAGCTGCGCGAAGTACCTCGAGCGCATCGCGGATCACGCGACGAACATCGCGGAGATGGTGATCTACATGGTCTCCGGCGACGACGTGCGGCACTTCGTCTCGCGCTCGTCGTCCTCCGGCTGACTCGAGGACCGTCGCAGCATCGGCTCGCCCGCCGTCCCGTCCGGGACCAGCACTCCTGCTGAGACTCGGTCGAAACATCGGCTCGCCCGCCGGTCCCTACCGTCCGCGCGCTTGGCGCGCTCCCGTGCGGGACCCGCGGGACGAGCACTCCTGCTGAGACTCGGTCGAACCATCGGCTCGCCCGCCGGTCCCTACCGTCCGCGCGCTTCGCGCGCTTCCGTGCGGGACCCGCGGGACGAGCACTCCTGCAAAGACTCAGCTCGCCTCGCGGGTGGGGCTCGAGCGCGCGTCGTCGTCGAAGATGCGCTCGAGCTCCTTGCCGTAGACCTTCGCGCTCTCGATCAGCTTCTTCTCGTCCTCGCGGTGCACGAACATCTCGCGCACCATGCGCTCGTCGTACTCGGCGAAGCGACGTACCGCGCGCTTGGCGTCGGAGTGCGCGAGGCCGAGCTCCTCGAGCGTGTGGCGCGCGGCCTCGACGCTGCCCGCGAACGTCTCGCGGATCACGGTGTCGACGCCCGCGCCGAGGAGCGCGTACGCGTGCTGGCGGTTGCGCGCGCGCGCGATGACCTTGAGGTGCGGGAAGTGCTCCTTCACCAGGTGGAGCGTGCGCATCGAGGCCTCGACGTCGTCGATCGCGAGGACCAGCACCTTCGCGCTGTCCGCCCGCGCGGCGCGCAGCAGATCGAGGCGTGACGCGTCGCCGTAGTGGATCTTGTTGCCGAAGCGGCGGAGGAAGTCGACGTGCTCGGGGCTCACGTCGAGCGCGGTGAACGGGATGCGCCGCAGGCGCAGCACGCGCCCGACGATCTGTCCGAAGCGGCCGAAGCCCGCGATGATGACCTGGCTCTCGTCGCCCTCGATCTCGTCGAACGCGCGGTTCTCGCTCGCGCGCTCGAGGCGCTGCTGCAGGCGATCGCGCGCGAGGAAGAGCAGCGGCGTGATCGCCATCGAGAGCGTCACCACCATGACGAGCACCTGGACGAGCTCGGTGCTCATCACCGACGACTGCGTCGCGACGCCGAAGATCACGAACGCGAACTCGCCGCCCTGCGAGATCGCGATGCCGAGGCTGGCGCTCGACTCGGTCGAGTGACCGCTGGCGCGCGCGAGGAGCACGAGCACCGCGAGCTTCACGGCGACCAGCGCGAGCGCGAGCCCGACGATCAGCAGCGGCTGCGCGAGGAGCACGCCGAGGTTCGCCGACATTCCGACCGCCATGAAGAAGAGCCCGAGCAGGAGGCCCTTGAACGGCTCGATGTTCGCCTCGAGCTCGTGGCGGTACTCGGAGTCCGCGAGGAGCACGCCCGCGATGAACGCGCCCAGCGCCATCGAGAGACCGACGTGCTCCATCAGGATCGCGGTCGCGATCACGACGAGCAGCGCCGACGCGACCGAGAGCTCGTGGCTGCGCACCTGCGCGATCAGCCGGAACATCGGGCGCAGCAGCAGGCGTCCGCCGAAGACGAGCGCGGCGATCACCGCGGCCGCGATGCCGAAGCGGAGCCACGGCGAGCCGCTCTCCGCGGGCGCCGCGCCGAGCATCGGGACGATCGCGAGCAGCGGGATCGCGGCGACGTCCTGGAAGAGCAGGACGCCGAACGCGGCGCGCCCGTGTGTCGTGCCCATCTCGTGCTTCTCGCCGAGCATCTGGGTCGCGAGCGCGGTGGACGACATCGCGAGCGCGAGGCCCGCGACGAGCGCGCCGCGCCAGTCGATCCCGAACGCGATGGCGAAGCCCGCGACGACCGCGGCGGTGACGAGCACCTGCGCGCCGCCCAGGCCGAACACCGCGCCGCGCATCCGCCAGAGGCGCGCGGGCTGGAGCTCGAGCCCGATGATGAAGAGCAGCAGCACCACGCCGAACTCGGCGAAGTGCAGCGTCGAGTGGACGTCCTCGACCAGCCCGAGCCCCGAGGGCCCGATGATCGCGCCGCCCACGAGATATCCGAGCACCGAGCCGAGCCCGAGCCGTTTGAACACGGGCACGGCGACGACGGCCGCTGCGAGGAAGATCGCCGTGAGCGCGAGCATGCTGGACCGCAGGCATGGGGATGCGCGGGCCGACGTCCAGTGCCGCCGATCAGGCCTCGCTCGCGCCGGCCGGCGGATGCAGCTCGCTGAGCCAGCGGATCGCGGCGTCGATCTGCGCGCGCGCGCCGATCACGGCGATGCTGTCCTCGGCGCGGAGGCGCGTCGAAGGGCTCGGGTTCGGCAGCAAGTCCTCGTCGCGCGCGATCGCGACCGCGGAGACACCGGTGCGCGTGCGCAGCTGCGCCTCGGCGAGCGTGCGACCGACCACCTCGCTCTCGGGCTGCACTCGCACCCACGCGACCTCGAGGCCCGGCGCGCCGCGCAGGACCTCGTCGACCACGCGCGCCCGCTCGCTGCTGCGCCGCTGCTCGCGCACGCGGAGCACGTCGGCCTCGCGCTGCGCGACCGCGATCGGCACGTGCAGCGACACGAGGAGGCGACGGACGAGCTCGAGCCCGCCCTCGAGCTGCGGATCGACGCTCTCGGTCGCGCCTCGCGTGATCACGTCCTCGGCGTGCGCGCGCGACGCGGCGCGCGCGAGGATGTGCAGCGACGGCGCCGCCTCGCGGACGCGGCTCACCACGAGATCGGTCGCCGCGCTGCTCGAGAGCGCGACGACGAGCGCTCGCGCGCGATCGAGCGCGCAACGGTCGAGGACCTCGGGGCTCGACGCGTCGCCGAAGAGCGTCGCCGCGCAGCCGCGCTTCGTGATCGCGTCGAAGCGCTCGGTGTCGTTCTCGACGACGAGCATCGGGATGCGCAGCGCGTCGAGCACGTCGACGACGTGCGCGCCGACCCGGCCGTACCCGACGATCACGACGTGGCCGTCGAGCGCCGCGGTGTCGGCGGAGGTCGGGTGCTTCGCTCGTGCGCGCGCTCGCGCGAGCCGTGTGCCGGCGAGCGCGGCTTCGAGCCGCTCCACGACGCGGAACACCAGCGGGTTCAACGTGATCGACACGATCGCGACCGCGAGGATCAGCGAGTACTGCTCGCCCTCGAGGATCCCGAGGCGCACGCCGGCCTGGCCCACGATGAACGAGAACTCGCCGATCTGCGCGAGCCCCGCGCCGACGACGAGCGCGGTGCGGAGCGGGCTGCCCAGCGCGAGCACGATCGCCCCGGCGATCACGAGCTTGCCCACGACCACGATCGCCGTGAGCGCGACCACCTCGAGCGCGTGCGCGGCGAGATACGCAGGCTCGACCAGCATCCCGATCGACACGAAGAAGAGCACCGCGAACGCATCGCGGAAGGGCACGAGATCGGCGCTCACCTGATGCCCGAAGCGCGACTCGCCCACGATCACGCCGGCGACGAAGGCGCCGAGCGCGAGCGAGACCCCGAAGAAGTGCGCGGACGCGAGGGCGGTCCCCAGCGCGAGCGTGAGCGCGGCGAGCACGAAGAGCTCGTGCGATCGGGTGCGCGCGACCGCGCGCAGCACCGCGGACACGATGCGCCCGCCGATCGTCATCATCAGCACGACGAACGCGATCGCCTTGCCCACCGCCCACGCGACGTCCTCCACGCCCACGTCGCGGTGCCCGAAGATCGCGGGCAGCATCACGAGGAGCACGACGGTCGCGAGATCCTCGAGCACCAGCCATCCGACCGCGACGCGGCCGTGCGCGGTGTCGATGAGGCCACGCTCCATCAGCGCGCGCAGCAGCACGACCGTGCTCGCGATCGACACGGCGATCCCGAGCAGGATGCTCGAGCCCGGGCTCCAACCCCACGCGCGCGCGATGCCGTAGGCGAGCGCGGTCGAGGCGAGCATCTGCACGATCGCGCCCGGCACCGCGACGCTGCGCACCCGCCACAGGTCGCGGAACGAGAAGTGCGCGCCGACCCCGAACATCAAGAGGACGACGCCGAGCTCCGCGAGCTGCGCCATCGTGTCGGTGTCCCCCACGAAGCCCGGCGTGCGCGGCGCGATCGCGATCCCCGCGAGCATGTAGCCGACGATCGAGGGCAGCCCGATGCGTCGCGCGACGAGCCCGCCGACGAGCGCGGTCAGCAGGGCGACGCCGGTCGTGGTGAGGAGCGGGAGCTCGTGCACGCATCCTCGATGTAGGCACGAGGTGCTCGCGTCTCTCGCGGGCCGTGGTAACGCGGCGACGTGGACCTCGCGATCGAGCCGGTCGCCACCGACGACGTGCGGCTACGGCGACTGCTGCAGCTCTACATCCACGAGTGGAGCGCGCGTGTCCCCGTTCCGATCGGGCCCGACGCGCTCTACGCGTACCCCGGCCTCTCCGAGCTCGACGCGTGGCTCTTCGTGCGGGGCGCACCGATCGGCTTCGCGCTCACCCGGGTCGACGAGCACGGGGTGCAGCACGTGAAGGAGATGTTCGTGATCGCCGGGGCGCGCCGGGGCGGGCTCGGAGGGCGCGCGATGCACGCGATCTTCGCGGCGCGGCCGGGGCGCTGGACGCTCACGGTGCGCCCCGAGAACCCGGACGGGCTCGCGTTCTGGCGCCGCACCGTCGTCGATCTCGAGCACGTGATCGAGGAGGAGGAGACCGGGCGCGACGGCATCGTGCGCACGCGCATCTCGTTCGTGGTGGCCGCGGACCGGTAGGATGCGCGCATGGACTGGGACGACTTCCGCCGCGCGCTCGCGTTCGAGCGCCTTCCTTGCGCGCTCGTCGATCTCGACGCGCTCGAGCGCAACGTCGATCGGGTTCGCGCGCGGATCGCGGGCACCGGGCGCACGGTGCGCGTCGCGTCGAAGTCGGTGCGCCATCGAGGCGTGCTGCGTCGTGTGCTCGATCGCGGCGGCGACGCGTTCCGCGGGCTGCTCTGCTATTCGGCCGACGAGGCCGCGTGGCTCGCGTCGCACGGGTTCGACGATCTCCTGATCGCGTACCCCACGGTGCAGCGCGCGGCGCTCGATGCGGTCGCCCAGAAAGTGGCACTGGGTGCCACGATCCGATGCATCGTGGACTCGAGCGATCATCTCGAGGCGCTCGGTGCGGCCGCGCGCCGTGCTTCGATCTCGCTCGACGCGGTGCTCGATCTCGACGTGTCGTACCGGCCGCTCGGCGGGCGCGCGCACCTCGGCGTGCGGCGCAGCCCGCTGCGGAGCGCGGAGGACGTCGGTGCGCTGGCGCGCGCGGCGAAGTCGGTCCCCGGCGTGCGTGTGGTCGGGCTCATGGCGTACGAGGCGCACGTGGCCGGGCTCCCCGACGCGTCGGCGAGCGCGGGCGCGGCGAAGAACGCGGCGGTGCGCGCGCTGAAGTCGCTCGCGATCCCCGCGGTGCGCGCGCTGCGCGGCGCCGCCGTGAGCGCGATGCGCGCGGAGTGGCCGGATGCCACGCTCGTCAACGGCGGCGGCACCGGCAGCATCGAGGTCACGGCCGCGGATCCCGCGGTCACCGAGGTCGCGGTGGGCTCGGGCTTCCTCTGCTCGCACCTCTTCGACGGATACGCGGGGCTCGACCTCGAGCCCGCGCAGTTCTTCGCGCTCGAGGTCGCGCGCGTGCCCGATCGCGACCACGTGACCTGCGCGTACGGCGGCTACGTCGCGTCGGGCACGCCGGGGATCGATCGACTCCCGATGCCGTGGTCGCCGCGCGGTCTCGCGTGGGTCGGGCTCGAGGGCGCGGGCGAGGTGCAGTCACCGCTGCGCGTCGATCGTGCGGAGCGCCGGCCGCGCATCGGCGATCCCGTGATCTTCCGCCACGCGAAGGCGGGCGAGATGGCGGAGCGCTTCCGCGAGTACCTCATGGTGCGCGGCGACGCGATCGAAGCGCGAGAGCCGACGTATCGAGGGGAGGGGACGTGCTTCGGGTGATCGTCGCGCTCGCCGCGTTGCTGCTCGGGTGCGCGGAGCCGGTGCTGCCCGAGCGCGCCGTGATCATCGTGGACGTGCCGCGCGCGCGGCTCGGGCTGCCAGGCGCGAGCTGGACTCCGAGCCCTGCGGACGTGCTCGCGCTCGAGCGAGGGCTCGAGGCATATCTCACGTCGCGCGGTGAGCTCGGGCTCGCGGGTCGCTGGCCTCGCGACTGGAGGCAGTACACCGGGATCGAGACCGAAGGCGGCTCGCGCCTCGTGATCGGCAGCTTCGCGTGCCGTCTCGACGGTCCGCCCGAGCTCCAGCGCGCGTTCCGCGAGCACTGGATCAGCGTGAACGACGGCGGCGACTGCTTCTTCACCGTTCACTGGGACGCGACGCGCGAGACCTTCACCGCGCTCACGAAGAACGGCGACGCGTGATCAGAGCGCGCCGCACGCGAAGCGCGGCGCGCGCACGTCGGCGAGCGCCGCGATCGTGCCCGCGACGCGGCACTGCGGAGCCACCTCGGTGATCTCCTCGCGCGTCACGTGCGGACCGACGACGATCACCGGCACGTCGCGATCGTAGAGCCACGCCGATCCGTGCGAGGTGCCGACGCCCTCGGGCATGTCCTCCATCGCGACCGATCGCTCGGCGGGCATCACGTAGATGTCGCCCGGCGGATCACGAGGGATCGCCCGCGCGATCAGCGCGTCGAGAGACTCGCCCTCCGGCACCGGCGCCGCCGCGACCGCGCGCGCGTCGACCGCGGCGCCGATCCCCGGCTGGGCGCGCAGCCACGCGAGCGCGGCCTCGATCACGCGCGGCTCGTGCGCGCCGAGATAGACGTAGGGCTGCACCCATCCCTTCGCCCACGCGTCCACGCCCTCCGGCGGCGGCCCGAGCGTCTCGCGCAGGTGGGCCTGCAGGCGCGGCAGCGACGACTCGCTGGTGAACCGCAACGCGTCCTCGTGCCCGCTCGCGTGGGTGCGCTCCACGAGCTCCGCCGCGCCGTGGTCCGACGTGATCACGAGCGCGATCGGTCCGACGCGCGCCTCGAGCTCGCGCACGAAGTCGCCGAGCGCGCGATCGACGCGCACCAGCGCGTCCGCGTACTCCCACGACGAAGGGCCGAACGCGTGACCGACGTAGTCGGTCGTCGCGATCGAGAGCGCGAGGAGATCGGGCTCGTCGTCGTCGCCCACCTCGAGCCGCGTCACGATCTCGCGCGCGAGCGCGAGCATGTGATCGGTGCTCGCGGGCAACGAGCGGAACGCGTCTTCGTCCTCGAGCCCGCGCGCGTCGTGAGGGAAGCTCGCATCGAACCCGTACGCGCCCTCGCCGGGCTGCGTGTCGGGGCCGAAGCGGGCCTCGAGCGACGCGGGATCGCGCGGCGTCCACGGCGGATCCATCACCGCCTCGAAGGGCTCGCGCCCGCGCCACGACGCGAGCCACTCCGGCATCGCGGCCCCGTACCAGGCCGAGCTGGTGAACCCGCCGGCCTCGGGATCGAACCACAGACAGAGATCGGGGTGCTGCCCGCCGGGCATGATCGCCGCGCGATCCTTCAGCGCCAGCGAGACGACGACCGACGCGGGACGCTCGCTCTGGATCACGTCGCCCACCGTCTCGGCGTGCAGCCGGAACGGGCTCGCCGACGCGTCCTCGCGCCCCCACACGAGGTGCGTTCCGTCGGCCATCGCGCTCACGCGACCTCGGCCCGGCACGAACACGCGATTGCTCCCGATGCCGCTGTCGCGCGGCGACGCGCCGGTGTGGATCGCGGCGTGACCGGGCGCGGTGAACGTCGCGCTCGACGCGAAGCGCGCGCGGCGCACGTAGCGACCGCGCGCGATCGCGCCGCGGATCGCGCCCTCGGGATCGAGGTGCGGCAGGTGCGCGGCGAGCACGTCACTGCCGAGCTGATCGTAGACCGCGACCACCACCACGCGCGGCCGCGCGCTCGGGGCGCTCGTCCGTGGCGCAGCGCTCCCGCACCCGACGAGCAGCGCGCAGAGCACGAGCGCGCGGCGCATCACTCCGCCGCCATCGCGTGGGCGCGGTCGATCGGACCGAGCACGCGATCGAGGAAGCGGTTCTGCACCGTGCCGCGCGGATCGAGCTCGCGACGCAGCGCGAGGAACGCCGGCGCCATCGGGTACGCGGCGCGCACGCGCTCGCCGGGCATCGAGAATTCCTTGCCCCAGTGGGGCCGCGCGTCGTACCGCGCGCCGATCTCCTCGACGCACGCGAAGTACCGCGCGAGGTGCGGGCTCTCCGCCTGATAGAAGCCGATCTGGCAGGTGTCGCGGCCGTACGCCGGGCTCATCCACGCATCGTCGCCCGCGACGAAGCGCACCTCGCACGGGAAGTTCACGACGAGCGCGTCCTCGCGGATCGCCTCGTCGACCTCGGAGAGCAGCCCGCCCGCGTCGTCGAGCTCGAGCGCGAGCTCGGTCTCCCGGTGGATCGGCGGCATCGCGAGGTTGAAGCAGCGATCGCTGCGATCGACGCGCGAGCCCCCGCGGAAGTACGCGCCCATCACGATCGAGTTCACGTGCTTCGTGAGCGACGGATATCGACCCGCGGCGCGCAGCGCGAGCTCGAAGAGGGTCTGGTTGACGATCTTCTCGTCGACGAAGCGCGCGATCGGACGTCGCACCGCGCGACGCGGCGTGCGCGCATACCGGAAGATCAGCGCGTCGCGCTGGGTCGGCAGCCACCAGACCTTCACGTACTCCGCGCTCTGCGCGATCGCGCGCAGCTCGTGCGCGACGCGCTCGACCGGGCGCGTCTCGAGCGTCTCCTCGAGGCGGAACGCGGGCGTCGTGGAGAGCGTGACCTCGGTGACGATCCCGAGCGCGCCGAGCGACACGCGCGCCGCGGGCAGCCACGGATGCTCGGGCCCGAGCTCCGCGATCTCGCCGCGCGGCGTCACCAGGCGCAGCCCGACGACCAGGCTCGCGAGGTTGCCGTGGCGCAGCGAGCTCCCGTGGGTGCCGGTCGCGATCGCGCCCGCGATCGTCTGCTTCGCGATCGATCCGAGGATCGGCAGCGCCATGCCGACGCGATCGAGCGCCTCGGTGATCTCCTCGAGCCGGATGCCGGCCTGCACACGGAGCGTGCGCGCCGCGGCGTCGATCGCGAGGATGCGACGCATGCGACGGAGATCGACGCAGACGTCGTCGGGCAGCGCGATGTCGGACCACGAGTGCCCCGAGCCGATCACCTTCACGCGACGGCCCGCACGATCGGCCTCGCGCAGCAGCGCGGCGATCTCGGCCTCCGAGCCGGGCGTCGCCCAGCGCGCGGGGATCGTCGTGTGATAGCCGGACCAGGTCCGGAAGCTCCGCATCACGGCGCGACCATAGCGCGAAACCCGCGCCCGGCTCGGGCACGCGTCGGCGACGGAATCGTGAGCGGGACGGGCACGTGACATCGATCGCTGTTACAGTGTTCGCAAGAATGGTTCGCGCGCCTGATAGAGTCCGCGCGCGAACGAGGAGGCGGCACGGATGAAGCGCGCGCTGGTCACCGGGGGATGCGGGTTCCTGGGCAGCTGGATGGTGCGTCGGCTGATCGATCGCGGCGTCGCGGTGCGCGTGCTCGCCGCGAAGGGCGAGCCACGCGACAACATCACCGGCCTGGACGTCGACGTGGTCGAGGGCGACGTGCGCAGCGTCGACGTCTGCAAGCGCGCGGTCGAGGGGATGGACACCGTCTTCCACGCAGCCGCGATCTACAAGGACTGGGCGCCCGATCCCTGGCCGATGTACGACGTGAACCTGCGCGGCACGTTCCACGTGATCGAGGCCGCACGACGCGCCGGCGTGGAGCGCGTGATCTACACCGCGTCGATCGTCTCGGTGGGGCGGCCCAAGCCGGGCACGCTGGGCGACGAGACGACGCCCTACGAGGCGTGGGATCTCGACTTCCCGTACTCGCGCAGCAAGCTGCACAGCCGCGAGCTCGCGGAGTACTTCGGGGCGTGGGATCTCGACGTGCGCGTGGTGTGCCCGGGGATCGTGTTCGGCCCCAACGACATCCGCCCCACGCCGAGCGGCGGGCTGATCGTCGGATCGCTGAAGACGCCGGGGCCCGCGGTCGCGTACGAGGGCGGCGCGTCGTACGTCGACGTGCGCGACGCCGCCGAGGCGCACGTGCTCGCGGCGGAGAAGGGCCGGAAGGGCGAGCGCTACCTCGCGACCGCGCACAACCTCACGAACGAAGAGCTGATCCGCGCGATCGATCGCGTGACCGGGCGCAAGCGACCGGTGCTGCGCCTGCCCGTCGCCGCGGCGCGCGGGATCGCGATCGCGATGGAGGCGCAGGCGGCGCGCACCGGCCAGCCGCCGCTGCTCGCGCGCGACTTCTTCGAGTACTCGCTGAAGCCGTCGTACTACTCGAACGCGAAGTCGGTGCGCGAGCTCGGGGCGCGCTATCGGCCGATCGAGGAGACGATCGGCGACGCGGTCGCGTGGTTCCGCGGTCGCGGAATGGTTTGAGCTCCAACGATCTTCACGGGCGGATGATCTGGAGCTCCTCGAGCTGCGGGCACGAGGCGCGATAGCGCTCGCGCTCGGCGGGCTCCATCTCCCACACCATCACGTCGCGCAGCGCGCAGGACGTCACGCCGTCGAGCGCGGGCGCGGTCCACGCGTGCCAGGTCTCGAAGCGCGCGACGCAGCGCGCGGGCAGCACGTCGAAGCGCAGGCCCGGCTGGTTCGCCTCGAGCGCGTCGAGGTGCCGCAGCGCGGGGTGATCGCAGAGCGCGAACGCAGCGCGCACGTCGATCGCATCGAGGGCTCGACCGCGGATCGTGAGGCGCTCGAGCCGCGAGAACGCCGGCAGGAGCGCCCACGACGATTGCTCACCGAAGCCGATCGCGAGCCCGCGGATCTTCGTGCGGAGCTCGGGCGACGAGGCGAGCAGCGCGAGCACGGCATCGCCGTCGGGGCACACGTCGACGAGCGGGAGCGCGCCGTCGTGAGGGCACGCGCTGACGTAGAGATCCTCCACCGGAAGGTGAGCGAGGCAGTCGCGCTGGGCTTCGTCGAGCCCGCCGCGCAGGTGCACGAGCAGTCGATCGGGGCGCAGCTCGGTGACCGCGCGGAGGAGGCTCGGATGGCAGAGCTCCTCGGGCCTCGCGATCAGCGGCTTGTCGCGCAGTGGGCGACCACCGCTCGTGCGGGCGAGCGCCACGAAGATCTCGGGGTTCTCGAGCAGCGAGTGCTCGAGCACGAGGTACGTGCCCTCGGGCCTTCGCGCGGTCACTTCGCCCGGCGCGAATTGCAGCGGCGGCTCCCAGCCGACGTGCGAGTCCCACGAGAGCGCGGTCTCGAGCGCGACGGGCTCGCTCTCGGCGTGCTGCACGGGTGCGGGCTGGGCCGGTGGGCGCGCTTCACCGCCGCCGCACGCAGCGCACAGCGCGAGCACGAGGATCGCGAGCTTCTCGTTCATGAGGCGCGCACACCGAGTACGCCCTTCAGGTGCGGGCCTTCCTCGGGCGCGAACGGGAAGTCCTCGGGCGGCCCGAGATCGCGCAGCGACGCGAGCTCGATGCCGGCGTCGCGTGCGCCCTCGTGCACCTCGGCGCGCAGCGCGCGCTGGGTCATGCGCCGATCGTTCGAGGTCGCGAGGAGCGTCCCGCCCGGCGCGAGCACGCGCAGACACGCCGCGGCGAGGGCGCGCCACTGCTTGCCCGACGACCAGCGCTGGGTCTTCCCGGTGCGCCCCTTCGCCGTGGAGTACGTCGGCGGATCGCAGCACACGAGATCGAACTGCTCGCCGCGCTTCGCGGCACGCGCGAGCCACTCGAAGACGTCGGCGCGCACCGTCCGATGCGCCGCGCGATCCGCGCCCGCGAGATTGAGGTTCGCGCGACCGCGATCGAGCGCGACCCCGCTCGCGTCGACGCTGGTGCTCGACACCGCACCGCCCGCGACCGCGGCGACCGTGAACCCGCACGTGTACGAGAAGAGGTTCAGCACGCGCGCGCCCGCGCTCGCCGCGCGCACCCGCGCGCGGTGCTCGCGCTGGTCGAGGAAGAGCCCGGTCGACATGCCGTCGCCGAGCCGCACGAGGAAGCGCATCCCGTGCTCGCGCACCACGAATTCCTCGGGCGCGGCCGCGCCGATCACCGGCTCGTGCGGCGCGAATTCCGTGCGCGCGACGTCGTCCATCACGTTCGCCTGTCGCGGCCGGCGCTTCACGTACACGCCGCGCACCCCGAGCCCGTCGAGCGCGCGCGCGACCGCGCCTTCGTCGATCGACTCGTCGTAGGTGTGGAGCAGCGCCCAGTCCGCGTAGAGATCGATCGCGACTCCCGGCGCACCGTCGCCCGCCTCGTTCATCAGTCGGAACGCGGTGGTGCGCGCGTCGGGATCACGAAGCGCCGCACGCCCCAGCGCGAAGCGTCGCTGCACCGCCATCTCGAGCGCGTCGTCGAACGCGATCGCGCGGCCGTCCATCCACGCGTCGAGCGCGCGCGGCGGCGGCGCGCTCACGCCGAAGGGCCGCTCCCAGCGCGGATGCACGAGCTCGAGCCGCGACGCGTGCAGCATCAAGCGCGGCGCCGGCGCCCCCGCGTACACACGATCTCCCGCGATCGGCGAGCCGTGGTGTGCGAGCTGCGCGCGGATCTGGTGGGTGCGCCCGGTCTCGATCGTGATCTCGAGGAGCGCGCGCGATCCCCTCCGCTCGATCACGCTCGCGTGGGTGATCGCGTGCTTGCCGCCGGTCTTCACGATCTCGACGCGGCCGCCGCGCAGCGGACCGATCTGATCGCGGAACGTCGCGCGCGCGCCGTGGCGCCAGCCGTCGACGCACGCGAGATAGATCTTCCGCACCGTGTGCTGCGTGAATTGCGGCGCGAGCTCGCCGTTCGCCGCGCGCGACTTCGCGTAGAGCACGACGCCCGACGTGTCCTTGTCGAGCCGCTGGTGGATCCCGACGTACGCCTCGTCGACTCCGTCGCGCTGCTCGAGGAAGCGCGCCAGACGCGTCGGCAGATCGTCCGCCGCGCCCTCGCGCGCCTCTTGGGTGGGCACGCCCGAGGGCTTGTCGATCGCGACGACGTCCTCGTCCTCGTGGACGATCCACCGCGGATCGAGCCACGCGAAGACGCGCTCCCGGAGCGCGCGATCGAGCGGCTCGACGCTCATCGAAGCACTTCAGTAAGCGCGATCGCGCAGCGACTGGGGCAGGAGCGGCGAGGGCTCGCCGCTGCACGTCACCCAGAGCTGGTGGGCCGCGCGCGTCGCCGCGATGTGCAGCAGGTGCCGTGCCTCGTCGCTGTTGCCGTACGACGCGCGCGAGACCTCGAGCAGCACCACGTAGTCGAACTCGAGGCCCTTCACCTGGCGCACGTCGGTGACGTCGATGCCCGGCTTGAACGGGAAGTCCTGCTCCGCGATGCGGCGCAGGTGCGGCACCTCGGCGTTCACGAGCCCGCGGTGGTAGAGGTCCGCCTGCTCGGGATAACGGGCGATCAGCGCGACCGACGCGCGCGGCTCGCTCTGCATCAGCTCGCGCAGCGCCTCGCCGAGGAACGCGACCGCCTCGCCGTTGTGCGCGAAGCGGAAGAGCTCGACCGGCGCGCCGCTGCGGATCGCGTGGCCACCCTGGGGATCCGCGAGCGGACCGAGCACGTCCTGCGCGAACTCGATGATCTGGTGCGTCGAGCGGTACTGCACCTTGAGCGGCTCGACCGTGAGCGGCTCCACCGCGGCCGGCTCACCCGCACGACGCGGCCGGATCGCGTCGAGCAGCTCGGGCCAGCCCTTGAACCCGTTGTCCATGTGGAGCCGCTGCGCGACGTCGCCCGCCATCGTGACGCTGCGCTGCTTGGTCGACGTGCCCATCACGACCGCGAGCTCGACCGGCGAGAGATCCTGCGCCTCGTCGATCAGGATGTGCTCGTAGCGCAGGCGCTCGCGGCCCTTCACCAGCGGACCGCGCAGGCGCTGCACGAGGCGCAGCAGCAGCGCGTCGTCCTCGCGATCGAGCTTCGGCGGCTCGGTCTCGATCGCGCCGTCGATGCCGACCGTGCGATCGTCCTCGCCGTCGTCGCCGTCGTCGTCCTCGTCGTCGTCACCGCCGCCACGCTTGCGCGCGACGAGCTTCGGCTGCGGGACCTCCTCGTCGATCGCGCGCTGGACGTCGTCGGCGGGCGCCTTGCTCTCGCGCTTCTCCTTCGCGCGGTCGCCCTCGTCGCGGCGCACCTCGAGCTCGCCCATCACGGTGCCGCAGCGCTCGATGCACCAGTTCACCGCGGTGCGCAGATCGTCGGGCTCGATCTCGCCCGGGGCGTGCTTCGCGAACGCCGCGCTCAGCGCGCTCGCATCGGTGAGCATCTCGGCCCATGCCGCGCTCACGTCGAGCAGCTCGCGGCGCGCGCGCTGCACGGTGCGCTCGACCGCATGGCGGATCGCGACCGATTTCGGGGCGGGACGCTTGCTCGGCTCACCCGACGCCTCGGCCGCCGCCTCGAGCGCCGCGTCCTCTTCGTTCATCTCCTCGGGCGCGACCCAGCGCGACAGGCGCATGAGCCGCACCGCGAGCGGCGCGCGCTCCTGGTCGCGGAAGAACGCGAGCACCTCGTCCTTGCCCTCGACCTTCTCGAGCGCCTGCTCGAGCCACACCTCGAACCTCGCCGATGCGCGCGCGACGATGTCGTCGATCATCCGCAGCATCACCGGGTGCTTCTTGAGGCGCGTGACCGCGCCCGGCGTGTCCTCGGTGTACTCCTCGGGCAGCCCGCGCAGGTGCCCGATGCGCTGCTTCGCGGCCCAGCGCTCGTACGTCGTGACCGGCGTGCCCGTCGCGCCTGCCTGGGGGAGACCCAGCGAGGGGAGCACCTTCGAGATGTATCGGACGAGCGCGTCGTTGTAGACGATCACCAGCATCCGGTCGGGCCGGAAGCGCTTGGGATCCTGGAACGCGAGGTACGCGAGGCGGTGCAGGCCGATCGTCGTCTTGCCCGAGCCCGCGCCGCCCTGGATGACGACGAGCCCCGCGTCGCTCTTCGTGATCAGCTCGAACTGGCGCGGATCGATCAGCGCGGTGATCTCGGGGAGGAAACGATCCTCGCGCCCCTCGAGCCCCATGCCGAGCTTGCCGCGCGACGCGCCGGTCCCGTCCGCCGGCGAGTGGTGCCCCTCGGGCCGCATCGCCGCGCCCTGACCACCCTTGAGACGGCTCGCGGACTCACCCGCGCGACGCCAGCTGCCGTCCATCGCGCGCACGAACACGCCCTGCGGCGAGCCGATGCGGCGCAGCACGGTGCTCGAGATCGCGAGGCTGCGGCGGGTGACGACCTCGCCATGCACGTCGCGCCCGCCGAAGTTCTCCTCGTACGCGTCGCCCTCTTCGTAGCGGTAGTAGACGCGGCTCACCGGCGCGTCGCGCCAGTCGACGATGCGCACGCCGGTGCGCGGATCGAGGTACGTGCTGCGGCCGATCAGCACCTCACGGCGCCGATCGCCCTCTTCGAGCACGAGGCGTCCGAAGTACGGCGAGTCGGGATCGACCGCGCCCTCGACGACCTTCGCGCGGCGCGCCGCGACCTCGCTCAGGCGCTCCATCTCCTCGATCAGCGGAGGCACGTCCTCGAGGCGCGCCTCGTTGATCTGATCGCGCAGCGAGAGCAGCTCGGCGTCGTAGTCGATCCCGTCCGTCGAGACGCGCATCTTGCGCGCGGCGAGGTGCTTGTGGACGCGCGCGAGCACGCGTTCCTCCTCGGCGACGATGCGGGTCTTCTCCTCGTCGGAGTCGGGCTCGCTCCGGTCCACGGGACCGGGCTCGATCAAGTCGGTGCTGCGCATGCCAACCAATCCCGCGCCGGGCTCAATCGCCCGCGCGCTTCACGGAATAGACGCCCTTCGCCTCGGCGATCGGCTCGTCGGGGGCGCTCGGGTGGACGAGGATGACGTTCGCGACGCCGACCCTGTTCCCCACCCGGAGCACGCTCGCGATCGCGTGGAAGGGCTCGAGCCGACCCGGGCGCAGGTAGTCCACGCGCAGGTCGATCGTCGACACACGATCGCTCTCGCCGACCGTCGTCCAGACCGCGCAGCCACCCGCGGTGTCGGCGACCGCGGAGAGCACGCCGCCGTGCAGCGCGGGCCGATCGGGATCCCCGATCAGCTCCGGCTTGTACGGCACCTCGAACACCGCGCGCCCACGGGTGAGCTCACGGACGCGCAGGCCGAGGACGCGACTGAACGGGATCGCCTCGTCCATCAGGCGGCGGACGAACGCGAGTCGGCGCTCCAGCTCGTCGGGGCTCGTCGGCATGCGCAAAAGCGGTGTGGGGTAGCACGCTTCCCTCCGTCGGCAACGCGTGAAACGTGGCGATTTGTCGCGTTCTCGCTGCATCGGAGAGCGCGAGCCGTTAGAGTCCGCGCCCCATGGCGACCACCCGACGCACACCCGCTCCGATCTCGATCGACGTGACCGACCGCCCGCTGCCCGTGCCCGGGTTCCGCCTCGCGGGGATCAGCGCGGGGATCAAGGCGAACGACCGTCCCGACCTCGCGTTGATCGTCGCGGACGAGCCGGTGAGCGTCGCGGGCGTGTTCACGAAGAACCGGGTGCAGGCCGCGCCGGTGCGCGTCGCGAAGGAGCGCGCGAAGGCCGGCAAGGCGCGCGCGGTGCTGGTCAACAGCGGCAACGCGAACGCGTGCACCGGCAAGGCAGGGCTGGACGCGACGAAGCGCACGACCGAAGCGGTCGCGGAGCGCCTCGGCGTCTCGGCGAAGGCGGTGCTGCCCGCCTCGACCGGCGTGATCGGCGCGGTGCTCCCGGCCGAGACGATCGTGCGCGCGAGCGATCGCCTGATCGAGGCGCTCTCGATCGACGGCGGCGCGGACTTCGCGCGCGCGATCATGACGACCGATCAGTGGCCGAAGGTCGCGTGCGCGCAGGTCCGGCTCGGACGTGAGACCGCGACCGTGCTCGGGATCGCGAAGGGCGCAGGGATGATCCATCCCGACATGGCCACGACGCTCGGCTTCGTGATCAGCGACGCGGGCGCGAGCCCGGCGCTGCTCAAGAAGCTGCTCAAGGCCGCGATCGATCCGACGTTCAACGCGGTGAGCGTCGACGGTGATACCAGTACGAACGACACGGTGCTGCTCATGGCGTCGGGCAAGGCGGGCTCGGTGCGCCCGGGCTCGAAGGAGGCCGCGACGCTCCAGGCCGCGCTGACCGAGGTGCTCGGCGCGCTCGCGAAGAGCATCGTGCGCGACGGCGAAGGCGCGCGACACGTGGCGCGCATCGAGGTCGAAGGTCTCGCGAACGATCGCGCGGCGCGCACGGTCGCGCGCACGATCGCGACCTCTCCGCTGGTGAAGACCGCGCTGCACGGGCGCGATGCGAACTGGGGGCGCATCCTCGCGGCGGCGGGCCGCGCGGGTGTCGCGTTCGATCCGGATCGCGCGGAGATCCGGATCGGAGACGAGACCATCGTGCGCGGCGGGATGCCGGTCGGGAAGGACGCCGAGGCGCGCGCCGCGACGATCCTTCAGGGCGCCGAGTACACGATCCGCGTGACGCTCGGGAAGGGCCGCGGGCGCGCGCACTACCTCACGTGCGACCTCGGGCCCGACTACGTCGCGGTGAACGCGAACTACCGGAGCTGACCGCGACGCCCGCCGCGCCGGATCGGTGCGGCGGGCGCGCGCGTGGCGGTCGTCGTCGTGCCCGCGTCGACCTCGGCCGCGCCCGCGTCGTAGGCGAGCGGCGTGAGGACGAAGCGTGCCTCGCCGATCGTGGTCGATACCTGCCGCGTCTGCGGTGCGTATCCCTCGAGCGACACGTGCAGGAACACCGCGGGGAGCCGGGGATCCGCGGAGAGCACCGCGGGCGTGCGCGCCTGCACGTCGACGCCGTCGACCACGACGTGCGCGCCGGGCGGCTCCGAGATCACGTGGAGCGCACGCGCCGACGAGCTCCCCGCGTCGATCGTCGCGAGCTCGGTCGGCGTCGCCTCGGGCCCGACCGGCGGGACCACGGCCGATGCCTCGGGCGGCGGCGTGCCTCCCGCGAGCACACGCGCCGCGAGGAAGGCGAGGGTGCCCGCCGCGATCAGCCCGAACGCGCCGAGCAGCGGCGGGATCGTGCGCGCCGCGGGCCGGAGCCGCATCGTGGTCTCGACCGCGCGATCGAAGGGCGGCGGGGGGAGCGCCGGCACCGGCACGCGCGGCGGGACCGCCTGGGTCGGCTCCTCCGGCTCGATCGGCGGGCGCTTGCCCGCGGGCACCGTGGGCTCGTCGAGCTCGGTGCTGATCGTCGCGGGCGAGGGGCCACGACGCGGCGGACGGGTCGCGGCGTCGTGGGAGATCGACTCGTCGATCCTCGGGTGCGGCGTGGGCTCGACCGCGCCGGGCGCGGGCGGCGGCGACGAGCTGCGCGGCGGCAGGCCGACCTTCCGCGTGCCGTCGAGCGAGCGCGGAGGCGTCGCGTCGGGGCGCAGCAGCGGCATCGCGCGTCGCGTGGGCTCGTCCTCGGGCGGCGGGGCGGAGCTCGACACCTTGCGCGTCCCGCCGTCGCGCGCTTCGCCGCGCGGGAAGACCGGGCGCGGCTTCACCGAGGTCGGCCGGCGCAGGGGCTGCGGGCCTTCTTCGTCGGGCACGAGGTCGCGCGCGAGCGCCGCGAGATCGACCTGCGTCGGCACGATGCCGCGCTCGCTCATGTGCGCCGCGAGCTCGTCGATGAGCTTCTGCACCGACTCGGGCCGGCCCTCGGGGTGCGGCGCGAGGCAGCGCGCGATCAGACGATCGAGCGCGCCGGGGATCGAGGGGCGCACGTCGCGCGGCCGCTTGTAGCGAGCCTCGAGGATGCGATCGAGCAGGTTCGGCTCGTCGCTGACGTCGAACGGATGCTTCCCGACGAGCATCTCGTAGAGGAGGATCCCGAGCGCGAACACGTCGGCGCGACGATCGACGGGCGCGGTGCCCGTGAGCGCCTCGGGCGCGATGTACCCGTAGGTGCCTTTGATGACGCCGGTGCGCGTCTCGTAGACCTTCGTCGCCGCCTTCGCGATGCCGAAGTCGATCAGCTTCACCGAGCCGTCGTACGAGACGACGACGTTCGCGGGGTTGAGATCGCGGTGCACGATCCCGAGCGGTCGGCCCAGGTCGTCTCGGCGCTCGTGGACGTAGTGCAGCGCCTCCGCGACGCGCAGCGCGATCCCGAGCGCGGGCTTCTCCGGCAGCCCCGGCATCGACGCCCGCTGGGCCGCGCCGAGGATCTGGTGCAGCGTCGGCCCGCGCACGTACTCCATGACGAGGTAGTGCGTGTCGTCGACCTTCCCGAGGTCGAACACCTGCGCGATGTTCGGATGCGAGAGCGCGGCCATGAGCCGCGCCTCGTCGAGGAACATCGTGACGAACTCCTCGTTCTGCTCGTGCTTCTCGAGGATCTGCTTGAGCACGACCGTGCGCTCGAGCCCCTCGATCCCGCGCTGTCGCGCGAGATAGATCTCCGCCATCCCACCGACCGCGATCTTGCGGACGATGCGATAAGGTCCGAGCTCTTCCCTGGGGCCGGCCACGAGGCGCGCGAGTCTACCACCCGGATCCAGGGCTGCATGATAGGCTGTTGACGTTCTCCATGAGCGGGTCCACGCGCGCGCCCGGTTCGCCGATGGGCGATGCCTCGCACGGCGAGCCCCATGCCGGGCCTCGTCGAGGGGATGCGTTCGTCGATCGACTCGCAGATCGCCTCACCGCGGCGCATCCGCCGCCGCCCCTCGATCCCTCGGCCGCGGACGACGGGCGGGCGATCGAGACGATCCCGCCACGCTCGCGGATCGCGGTCGAGGCGAGCGACGTGCGGCGCATGCCCGACGATCGCGACGACGCGATCGACTTCCCTCCGGCCGGTCCCTCGCAGCCGCCCGACGCGTTCTCCGAGTTCGAGGAGGACGATCTCGTCAACGAGCACACCGCGATCGACGATCGCGACGGGCTGCTCAGCGAGAGCACGCAGATCTACGACGAGGCGCCGCCGATGCCGGTGCTCTTCGTCGAGTCGGGGCGCGATCAGGGCCGCGAGTACGTGCTGGTCGAGGGCGAGACGACGGTCGGTCGCGGGATCGACAACGAGGTGATCCTCGCCGACGTCTCGGTGTCGCGCCGACACCTCAAGGTCGTGCGCGAGAGCAACGTGCTGGTGCTGCGCGACATGGGCAGCGGCAACGGCACGATGGTCAACGGCCGTCGCGTGAGCTCGGTGACGCTCTCGGAGGGCGATCGCATCGAGCTCGGCGAGACCGTGCTGGTGGTGCGGGTGCCGGGCGCGGAGCTCGCGCCGGCGAGCACGTCCGAGCCCGAGGTGGTGCGCCCGCCCGAGCACACGACCGACGAGATCATGCGCTCGGCGGGCCCGTCGTTCGAGATGCCGCTCTCGACGCACAGCGAGTGGGGATCGCTGCCGCCCGTCGCGGGCGGGCCTTCGATCCCTCCTCCTCCACCGTCGTCGACTGCGTGGGTCGGCTCGAACGAGCGCACGGGGAGCGTGGTGCTCGACCGGCGCACGCTGCTGATCTCGGCGGCGGGGATCGCGGTCGGCGCCGCGGTGCTCGGTGCGCTGGTGGTCGCGGTCGTCATGCGCGGCGGCGGGACGCAGCCCCAGCCGGTCGCGTCGACGCTGCCCGTCGAGACCGCGCCCGTCGCGGTCCCCGCGTACGTGCCGCCGGTGGCGACGATCCCGACGGTCGCGGTGCAGCCGGTCGCACCGCCGCCGCCGGTCGCGCCGATCCCGGCCGTGAATCCGGTGGTCGCGGCCGAGCCGGTCGTCGAAGCGGCCGTGGAGCCCGAGCCCGCGGCAGAAGAGGAAGCGGAGCCCGCGCCGCGACTGCGCGGAGCCCGTCCCGTGCGTGCCCGACCGACGCGCAGCACCGCGCGCGTCGAGCCTGCGCGGTCCGCGCCTGCGCGCGGAGCGCGGGGTGGCGACACCGTGCTCTCGGCGTACCGCAGCGGCGACTTCGCGAGCGCATCGCGCGCCGCGCGCGCCGGCGGGCAGGGCGCGCTCGCGACGCAGATCGATCAGTTCGCGACTCACTATCGCGCCGCACAGGGCGCATCGCGCGGCTCGGCCCAGGCGATCTCCGCGCTCGAGCGTGCGATCGCGATCGACAACCAGATCGTGCGCGGCGGTCACTACGGCGCGCGACTGAGGCCTCAGCTCGTCGCCGCGTACCTCGACTCGGCGCAGTCCGCGATCGGATCGCGCCCTCAGGACGCGTGCCGCCGCGTCCAGCTCGCGCTGCGTCTCGACGACGGTGCGCGCGCCACGTCGCTCGGCCGGCAGTGCGAGCAGCGCGCGCAGTCGCTCCTCGGCGAGGCCCAGGGCGTCGAGCGCAACGACGCGAGCCGCGCGATCGCGCTCTACCGTGCGATCTTGCCGATGGTCCCCTCGAGCAGCGCGACCTACACGCGCGCGCGCCAGCGCATCGACGCGCTCTCGCGCACCCGCTCCGTCGACGAAGACGAGTAGCCCGTCACGGGCACCAGGGGCGCGCGAGGTACACGCCCGCCGGGTCGCTGAACGCGAGCCCGATGTCGCTCTCGCTCGCGGACCAGATGGGCCGCGCGTCGGGAAGCGAGTAGACGAAGCGCTGCGAGAGATCGTCCGCGCGCATCGCCACGATCGCGGGGCCCGGCGTGTCCGGCGTTCCGAACGGGAGCTGCGCGTACGCGACCCGCCCGTCGAACCGTAGGAACGCGAGCGGCGCGCCTCGGTCGAGCCGCGAGGTCGGCGGCGTCGTCCAGCTGGCACGGCTGAGCTCCACGAGCTCGTCGCCTCGGCGCTCGAGCGTGACGAGCACGACGTCGAGGATCGTGCTCGTCGTGCCCGAGGACGCAGGGCTCGGGTGCCATCCCATCACGGCGATCCGATCACCGCGCACTGCGAGCGCCTGGATCCCGAAGTCGAGCTGCAGCGGGCCGACCACCTGCTCGCTCCCGCCCAGCTCGACCCAGTAGACGTCGGCGAGCTCGTCCGCCGGCGTCGTCGCGAACGCGAGCGCGCGATCGTCGTGCACCCGCGAGACCACGCCGACGAGCTCGCCCGACGGCACCTCGATCGCCTGCTCGAGCCCCGTGACGAGCGCACGGGGGTGGAGGAACTGCTCCCCGGTCCACCGCCGCACATGCAACCGCGTCGACGAGGTGTCGCGCTCGATCGCATACACGTTGCGGTACGTGGCATCGACGTGCAGAGGCTGGCCGTCGAGCGTGTGCGAAGCGTGGTCGGTCGGTCGCTCCTCGGCGTCGAACGAACGCCCGATCACGTCGACCTGGGCCCACCACCCGACCGTCTCGACGGAGCCCGGGACACTTCCGCTCGCCCATCGCGCGCCGTACAGGCCGATCGGGCCCTCGGCGGGGACCTCGACGATGACGCCGCCCGGCATCCCGTGGTGCTGGCCACCCGCGACGGCGCGCGGAGCCGCCGGATCGCTCGCGTCGAGCGCCACCGCAGCGGCGTCGTCGCGCAGGTGCAGTGTCGTGCCGGAGGCCCGCACCCATCCCGGCCAGAACCGCTCGACCTCGCCGATCTCTTCGAGGTACGGCGCGCTCGATCGAAGCCGGAACAAGCGTAGATCGTCCGACATCATGTCGTCGTGGCTCGCCCACGGAATCGCGGCGGGCAGAATCCGCTCCGGGCCGAGCACTTCCTCGGAGAGCGTGACGAGCGGGTCGGCTGCGCCGGGGCGGACCTCCAGCACCATGAACACACGCTCGGCCGGGCCGCGCACACGGTTCGCGACGACCTCCAGGCCGCGCCGCGTGTGCCGCGCCGCGATCACCGGGATCTCGAGATGGGCGACCTCGACGAGATCCGACTCGCGCAGCAGGTGGACCCCGCGGCTCGTCGCGAGCGTCACGTAACCGGCCCCGACGTGCACGGACTCCGAGGGGATCTCGAGCGTGCCGTCGGGCGCCATGACCTGCGTTCGGAAATGGTCCGCGACGAACGCCTGGTGTCGATCGCTCGACGCGGCGACCGCTTCGCACCCACCCGCGAGGAGCACTCTCCTGCGTTCGACCGGCGCGTCGCGATCGCTCGCGTCGATCACGTGCAGGTCGCTGGGAGCGCCGTAGAGATCCATCGAGCAGAGGAGCAGGCTCGTGTCGAGCGCCGCGGCATGGATCACGCGCCGCACGTCGTCGCCGAGCTCCAACGTTCCGCGTGCGACCAGCTCGTCTCCGCGGATCTCGAGCAGCCCGACGCGACGTCCTGAGGACGCGACGAGCTCGGCTCCCGAGTACGCGACGAGCCCGTCGCCGAGCCACCAGTTCATCCCGACGGGCATCTCGAGCATCAGCTCGTCGAGGACCTCGAGGAGCCCGTCGACGACGTGCACCAGGACGACCCGAGTCCCCGACCCCGCGCGCTGGAAGAACAGCAGATGGTCGGGGCCGACTCCCAGCCCGGGCCCAGGAAACGGCGCCGATGCGGTCGAGCGCAACGCCGCGGCGCCCGTCGAGGGCTCACCGCTGGTGCAGACCCCGGAGACGCATCGATCGCCGGCGGTGCAAGCGTCGCCGTCGTCGCAGAGCGTACCGTCGGGCGCGGGCGTCGAGACACAAGCGTCGCCCACCAGCGCGTCGCGCGTACATGGGTCGAGATCGTCGCACCTCGGATCGACCGGCACCCACGCGTCCGGCGGCACCCACGCGTCGGGCCCGGCGTCGTCGAAGTGGCCGGAGTCTTCGAAGTGGCCGGCGTCGTGCCGACCTGCGTCGAGCGCCCCCGCGTCGACCTGCTCGCGCGTGCCACCGCATCCGACGGAAGCGGCGACCAGCGTCAACGCGAGGGCTTCCCACCCGAGATGTGTGTGCATCGCGCTCTGGATGGCGCGACCACCGACGATCCGTCAAGCGCGCGCTGCTGCGCGCGCTCGCTCAGGGATGGCCCTTCTTCTGCAGCACGCTCGCGACGCGCTTGTCGAGCTCGTCGAAGTCGAACGGCTTGTCGAGGTGATCGTCGGCCCCGTAGAGCGGCGACGTCATCTCGTTGAGGCGCTCACCGATGCCGGTGAGCATGATGACGCCGGTGCCCTCGAGCGACGCGTCCTCGCGGATCGCGCGGCACACTTCCCAGCCGCTCATGCCCGGCATCATCACGTCGAGCACGACGAGATCGGGCTTCTCGCGACGCGCGACCTTCAGCGCCTCCTCGCCATCCGACGCCTCGAGGATGGTCGCGTCCATGCGACGCAGATGTCGCGTCACGAGCGCGAGGATCTCGATGTCGTCGTCGGCGACCAGGATGGTCGGCTTCTGCCTGCTCTTGTCGGCCATCGGGGAGCGAAACCTCCGAGCGGCCCGCATCCTCTGCGGGCACGGCTCGCCTGTCAATGGCTTCGCGAGGCGCCTGCCTTCGGGAACTTTCGCGTGAAGCTACCCACGCTTGACCGACCTCGTTCCCGCAGAGCACGCTCCGACGCACACCCGGAGGAACCCCCGAATGAGGATTCGCCTCGCGCTCGCATCGCTCCTCGCGCTGTCCATCGGCACCGGCTGCTCGCCGACCGTCGGTGACGCCTGTGACGACGCGCTGGCGCGGACTCCTTACTACGACCGGAATGGTTCCCCGCTCTACCCGGGGCAGGCCTACATCGTCGAGCAGTGCGCGAGCTGCCACGGCGAGGACGCCGCCCTCGGCGCCCCGGAAGGCCTGAATTTCCCGGTCGGTCTCGTGAGCGGCACGGGTGAGCAGGCGATTTCGGGCGGTCGGCGGCTCCTGTGGGCCCAGGCGAACGTCCACCGCCAGCGCGACCTCATCTACTCGCAGGTCGTCAACGGTGCGATGCCACCCCGCGGGTTCGTGCCGGCGGGTGAGTCGGCCTACCGCGACGCCGAGGACAACGTGCTGCCCAGCCTGCGCACCGCCGAGGGCCAGGAAGCGCTCCGGAACTGGCTCGCCTGCGGGTCGCCGGTGATCGAGCGGACCACCCCGCTCGCGCAGCCCTGCACGGCGCCCGGCGATTGTCCGGTCACGAACTTCTGCGTGCTCGAGGATCCCGATCCCACCGACGAGATCGATCCCCGGAACCAGTGCCTGAACGTCGGCGACATCGTCCCGGCGGCGGGCGGCGGGATCGACTGCGAGGGTGAGCCGCAGGCGACGTGGTCGTGGATCTACACCTGCCTCTTCGCGGCGGATCAGACGTGCACCAGCGCGGCGTGTCACGGCGGCGGCGCGATGGGCGGCGGGCTCGCGATGCCCGATGCCGCGACCGGCCACGCGAACCTGGTCGGCGTCGACTCGGAGCCCGCGGGCGACTGCATGGGCCGCGTGCGCGTCGTCGCGGGCGATCCCGACGCGTCGCTGCTGATCCACAAGATCGAGATGGGGAACCCGATGTCGTGCGAGACGCCGATGCCGATCGGCCCGCCGCCGCTCTCGGAGGAAGAGGTCGCGATCATCCGCCAGTGGATCACCGACGGCGCGATGAACAACTGAGCGCGCCCGGCGCGTGATCACGACGGCGGCCGGTGTCCTTCGGGGCACCGGCCGCTCGCGTTCCGTCGGCTGGACGCGCCGCGTCATCCGAGGGACAACCGCGATTCTTCGCGGCGGTGGTCCGCGAACGAGCAAACGAATTCGATGGCTGGCGAACGCGATCTCCTCACTGCTCTCTCGCAGCGTCCCGTGGTGTTCGACGGGGCGATGGGCACGCAGATCTACGAGCGCGGCGTGCTCTACACGCAGAACTTCGACCAGCTCTGCGTGACGCGCGCGGATCTCGTGAAGTCGGTGCACGCGGGCTATCTCGCGGCCGGTGCGGAGGTCCTCCAGACCAACACGTTCGGCGCCAATCGCTATCGCCTCGCGCTGCACAACCTCGAGGGACAGCTCGAGGCGATCAACCGCGCCGGCGTCCGCATCGCGCGCGAGGTCGCGGGCGATCAGGCGTGGGTCGCGGGCTCGATCGGGCCGAGCGGGAAGATCCTCAAGAGCGTGCGCGCCGGTGAGCTCGACGAGCTGCGCGAGGCGTTCCGCGATCAGGCCGCGGTGCTGCTCGACGAGGGCGTCGACGCGCTGATCCTCGAGACGTTCCGCCAGCCCGAGGAGGTGCGTCTCGCGATCGAGGGCGCGAAGCTCGCGCTCGACGCGACCGCCGAGGACAAGCGCTGCCCGATCATCGCGAGCGTGTCGTTCGACTCGTTCGGCACGATGGCCGACGGCACCGGCCCCGAGGAGATGGCGCAGCGGCTGGTCGCGTGGGGCGCCGACGTGATCGGCGTGAACTGCGCCGACGGCCCTGCGGGCGTCTACGAGACCGCGACCAAGATGCTCGGCGCGGGCCGGCCGATCGTCGCGCAGCCCAACGCCGGCCTTCCGCGCCGCGTCGAGGGGCGCTTCGCGTACATGGCGACGCCCGACTACTTCCTCGTGTTCGCGCGCCGGATGCTCAAGGCGGGCGTGCGCGGCATCGGCGGTTGTTGCGGCACCACGCCCGAGCACGTGCGGCAGATGGCGGCCGCGGCGCGCATGGTCGGCGCGACGGGCGAGGTCGGCGGGCCCGAGATCGTCTCGCTCGCGGGCGCGCACGAGCTGCGCGAGGCGACGCCCCAGGTCGCGCCCGGCGTGACGCGGATCTCGCTCGCCGAGAAGGGCCCGCTCGGCGCGAAGATCGGCAAGAAGTTCGTGGTGTCGGTCGAGGTGAACCCGCCCGCGGGGCTCTCGCCGCAGAAGGCGCTCGATGCGGCTCGCATGCTGCGCGACGGGGGCGTCGACGTGATCAACGTCGCCGACGGCGCGCGCGCGACGGCGCGCATGGGCAACTTCGCGCTCTGTCACCGCATCCAGGACGAGCTCGGGATGCCGGCGATCATGCACGTGACGACGCGCGACCGGAACCTGCTCGGGCTCGTCGCGCACCTGCTCGGCTGTCACGAGCTCGGCCTCACGAACCTCGTCGTGATCACCGGCGATCCCCCGAAGATGGGCGATTTTCCCGATGCGACGCCGGTCTACGACGTGGACTCGGTCGGCCTGCTGCGGCTGATCGACGGCATGAACCGCGGGTTCGATCCCGGCGGCAAGCCGCTCGGGGGCGCGACGCGATTCCTGCTCGCGACCGGCGCCGAGCCGGCGGCGAAGGACTACCAGCGCGAGCTCGATCGCCTGAAGAAGAAGCGCGAGGCGGGCGCCGAGATCGTGATGACGCAGCCGGTCTACGATCCGGACGTGCTCGATCGCTTCCTGAACGACGTCGCGTCGCTCGAGATGCCGGTGCTCGTCGGGCTGCTGCCGCTCGCGAGCTATCGGAACGCGGAATTCCTGCACAACGAGGTGCCGGGGATGAGCGTGCCGCACGAGATCCGCGAGCGGATGCGCAAGGCGGGCGCGGGCGAGGAAGCGCGTCGCGAGGGCGTCGCGATCGCGCGCGAGATGCTGCTCGCCGTGAAGTCGCGCGTGGCCGGCGCGTACATCATGCCGCCGCTCGGGCGCTACGAGCTCGCGCTGCGCGTGATCGACGGCGTGGTGTGATCGAGGTGGCGGGCGCGGGGCTCCGGCCTCATGCGTCCGCTCGATGAGCGAGCTCCACGTCTCGACGGTCGGCGACGGTGATCCCGTCGTCCTGCTCCACAGCGGCGGGATGTCGTCGCGTCAGTGGCGGAAGGTCTCGGAGCGCCTCGCGCCTTCGTACCGCGTGATCGCGCCGGATTTCCTGGGGTCGGGCGAGAGCCCGCCGCACCACGAGCCCTTCGATCACGTGCAGGACGTCGAGGCGGTCGAGCGCGTGATCGATCGCGCCGGTGCGCCGGTGCACCTCGTGGGGCACTCGTACGGCGGGCTCGTCGCGCTCACGATCGCGCGGCGTCGCCCGGGCACGATCCTCTCGCTCGCGGTCTACGATCCGGTCGCGTTCGAGCTGGTGCGCGAGGCGAACGACGCGGAGGCGCTCGCCGATCTCGATCGGGCGGCGCGCGATCCGATCTTCACCGACGACGCGCGCGGCGGCAGCGCGGAGTGGTACCGCGCGTTCGTCGAGTTCTGGAACGGGAAGGGCGCGTGGGACGCGCTGCCCGAGGAGCGACGCGCGTCGTTCCTGCGCGTGGGCGCGAAGGTGTACCTCGAGGTGCGATCACTGATGCGCGACGCGACGCGCGCGGACGCGTACCGCGCGATCAGCGCGCCCACGCTGCTGATGCACGGTCAGCGATCGCCGATCGTCGCGCATCGCATCGTCGCGATCCTCGGGCGCACGATCGCGCGTGCCTCGGTGCGTGCGATCGAGGGCGCCGGGCACATGGGGCCGATCACGCACGGCGACGTGGTGGAGCGCGCGATCGCGGAGCATCTGTCGGGGGCGACGTGAGGCGCGCGATCGTCGCGCTGACGGTGTTGCTCGCGTCGTGTGCAGGGGCCCCGTCGGTGCAGCCGAGCCCGCGCGGTCTCGACGCGCAGCTCACGACGTTCCCCTATCCGCACGAGGTGCGGATGCATCCGATCGTGATGCAGGGGCATGCGCTCGAGATGGCGTACATGGACGTCGCGCCCTCGGGGCCGGCGCGCGGAACGGTCGTGCTCCTGCACGGGAAGAACTTCTCGGGCGCGTACTGGGCGCGCACCATCGATGCGCTCGTCGCGCTCGGCTTCCGCGTGATCGCGCCGGATCAGATCGGGTTCGGTCGATCGAGCAAGCCGATCGACGTGCAGTACTCGCTGCACACGATGGCGCGTCACACCCTCGATCTGCTCGACGCGCGCGGCGTGCAGGGCGTCGCGGTGGTCGGGCACTCGATGGGCGGGATGCTCGCGACGCGGATCGCGCTGGTCGCGCCCGATCGCGTCGAGCGGCTCGCGCTGGTGAGCCCGATCGGGCTCGAGGACTGGCAGCGCGTCGCGCCCTACGCGACCGTCGACGCGCTCTACCAACAAGAGCGACGGCGCACGCCCGACGACGTGCGCGGCTACATGCGCGACGCGTACTTCGCGGGCCGGTGGGACCCCTCGTACGAGGCGCTCGTCGCGATCCAGGTGGGCTGGCTCGAGGGGCCCGACGCCAACGTGATCGCGCGCGTCTCCGCGCTCACCAGCGACATGATCTTCACGCAGCCGGTGGTGCACGAATTCGGCGATCTGCGCGTGCCGACGTTGCTCGTGATCGGACAGCGCGATCGCACCGCGCTCGGTCGGGATCGTGCGAGCGCCGAGGTCGCGGCGACGCTCGGCGACCATCCCGCGCTCGGTCGTCGCGCGGCCGAGGCCATCCCCGGCGCGCGTCTGGTCGAGCTCGACGACGTCGGGCACGTGCCGCACTTCGAGGCGTTCGATCGGTTCTTCGAGCCGCTCTCGTCGTTCCTGACGGACGAGCGATGAAGCGCGTCGTGATCGATCGGCCGGGCGGCTACGAGCGGCTGCGCGTGGAGGAGGCGCGCGACCCCGAGCCCGCTCTCGACGAGGTGCGCGTGCGGGTGCGCGCGAGCGGCGTGAACTACGCGGACTGCGTGATCCGCATGGGGCTCTACGAGTCCGCGAAGCACTACGTCGGGTATCCGATCACGCCGGGCTTCGAGGTCGCGGGCACGGTCGACGCGGTGGGCGCGCTCGCGCGCGACGTCGCGATCGGGACCGAGGTGATCGCGGTCACGCGCTTCGGCGGGTACGCGTCGCACGTCGTCGTGCCGCGCGCGCAGATCTTCGCGAAGCCGCGCGCGCTCTCGTTCGACGAGGCGGCGAGCATTCCTGCCAATTTCCTGACAGCGCACTGGGCGCTGCTCGGGCTCGCGAAGGTGCGCGCGGGCGAGACGATCCTCGTGCACTCGGCGGCGGGTGGCGTCGGCGGCGCGCTCGCGCAGCTCGGTCGTCGCGCGGGGGCGCGCGTGATCGGCGTCGTCGGTCGTCGCGAGAAGATCGACGTCGCGCGCGGGCTCGGGTGCGACGTGGTGATCGACGCGTCGAGCGAGGACTGGGTCGCGCGGGCGCGGGTGCTCTCGCCGCGCGGATACGAGATCGTGCTCGATGCGAACGGCGCGTCGACGCTGCGCGCGAGCTTCGAGCTCCTCGGCACGCCGGGGCGGCTCGTGATCTACGGCTTCCACTCGATGCTGCCGCGGGGGCGGGGGCGTCCTTCGCTGACGCAGCTCGCGCGGACCTGGCTCGCGACCCCGCGCTTCGATCCCCTCGCGATGACCGGCACGACCGCAGCGTGCTCGCGCTCAACCTCAGCTATTTGTTCGAGGAGCGCGCGATCCTCCACGAGGGCATGCGCGATCTGCTCGATGCCTTCGCGCGCGGGGAGCTCGTCGCGCCGCCGATCACGCGCTTCGCGCTCGACGACGTGGCGGACGCGCATCGCGCGATCGAGACGGGGACGACCGTCGGCAAGCTCGTGCTCGTGCCGTCGTGAGCGCGGTACGCTCGTGACGTGGTGGACTGGGAGCGGGTCCAGCGCGAGCGGGAGGAGCGCGAGCTTCGCGCCGCGGCGCGTGCGCGAGAGGAGCGCGAGCGCGGCAAGAAGGGGCTCGTCGCGATCGCGTCGCTCGCGATCGCCGCGCTCACCGGCGCGCTGGGGTGGGCGATCGACCGGCGCGCGCTCTTCGTCGCTTCGCTGCAGGCCGCGGGCGTCGGGCTCGCGGTGCTGCTGGTCTACGTGGTGGAGCAGACGAGCGGGCGCGGGATCGAGGAGCTCGATCCCGCGCCACGCAGCGTGGTGCGCGGTCTCGCGTTGTTGCTGATGGTCGCGCCCGCGCTCGCGTTCTTCGCGTGGGCGGCGCAGCAGCTCTGACTCATTATCAGTGCGACCAGTCCGCGTGCGATGCGGCGTGCTCCGCGATCGCGCAGGGGACGCGGTGGTTGCCGCCGATGTCGGCGAAACGGATCGCGCCCGCGAAGTCGCGGCCGTCGTGCTCCTGCACGAAGCTCACCGGCGTCGCCTGGCAGAGCCCGCTGGGGAAGCGCGCGATCGCGACGCCGCCCATCGCGCGCCGCAGGATGATGCCGGTGTGGCGGTGCCGGATCGTCTCCCAGTCGCTCGACGTGAGGCGCAGCGCGAGGAACGTCTCGGGCCAGCGGCGGCCCGCCGCGCCCTCCTGGAGCGCGCGGAACGCGGTGTCGCGGAGCGCGCGCTGGTTCATCGCGTCGGAGTGCGAGGTCAGCAGGCCGCGCACGATCCCGTCGAGGTACGCGTCCGCGGTGAGCGGCTCGGCGTGCAGCACGCGACGATCGGGGGCGTCGCTCTCGGGCGCGCTCTCCGCGAGCGCGATCGTGCCCGCTCGGAGCGTGCCGATGTACGCGGTCCCCGGCTGCGTGAGTGAGGGGTTCGGCCCGCCGAAGACCACGCGCCCGTCGCAGCCGATCGCCCAGAGGTGCGTGAGCTCGGTCTGCACCGCGAACGTCCCGCTCGCGCCCGGCGCGATCTCCACGCGCGTGTCGCCGTAGCCCTGACCGTCGTTCGTCTCGATGCGACAGATCGCGCTCGACGTCTGGTTCTCGAGCGTGACCTCGCCGCGATGCGGACCGCTCGGCTGCGCGGGCGCGGCGACCTCGGTGAAGCGCAGCTCGAAGGGCGCGCTCGTGCCCGCGCGGTAGGTGCCGACCCAGACCTGGTGCGCGCCCTCGGCGAACGCGCCCGCGACGCGTGGATTGCGCGAGCCGCCCGAGTCGTCGTCGCAGGCGAAGGTGCCGTCGGGGTGCTGCACCACGAGCGTCGTGTCGGCGCTCGAGGTGACGCGCAGCTCGAGGCCGTCGAAGGGCGCGCTCGCGTGGAGCACGAGGGTGGGCTCGTCGCCGATCGCACCGACGCACTCGCTCGAGAGCGCGTTCGCGGCGCGCGCGCCGCTCGCGGTGCCGGTGATCACGTTCGCGTCGGTCGAGAAGCCGCGATCGAGCGTGAGCTCGGTGCTCGCGGTCGAAGTGGTCGGCTCGGCGGCACGGCCGCGGCCGAGCAGCGAGCACCCGGTGAGCGAGACGAGCGCGAGCGCGATCACGATCGAGCGATGGTTCATCGTGCGTGTTCCTCCTGGCTGCGTCGTATCGCGCCGGACCGCAGCGGCGCGCGGCGCGTAAGGAGTCGTAAGGAGGGGCGCAACGCGCGGGCGCGGTCCGTATACTCGGCGCGCTGGATGCTCACGGAGAACGCGCTCCACCGGGCCTACCGCGACATCACGCTGCTGCGCGCGAACCTCGGGTTCCGCTTGCTCGCGGCGCGCCGTGTCGGGGATGGCCGCGCGTGTGTGCTCGTCGCGCCGAACCGCCTGCGCGATCCCGCGCGATCCCGCGCTGCGCTCGAGCGGGCGGCGGCGGCGCACGCGCGGATCGAGCACCCCGCGGTGCCGCGTACGACGCGGCTGCACGAGGTCGAAGGGCGACCCGTGCTCGAGCTCGAGTGCCACGCGATCGCCGATGGGCTCGAGCTGCTCCGGCGGCTCTCGGCGAGCGGCACGTTGATCCCGTACACGGCGGCCGACGGGTTCATCGTCGGGCTGCGCGTCGCGCTCCAGGCCGCGCACCGCGTCGGGCTCTGCCTCGGGCGGATCTCCAATGCGAACGTGCTCTTCGGGCCCGACGGACGCCTTCATCTCGTCGGCTTCGGCCACAATTTCGCGCTCGAGGACGAGAACGGGCTGCCCGAGCCGAGCATCCCGCAATTCGCCGCGCCCGAGCTCGCGATGGGCGGCGCCGCGAGCCCCTCGGGCGACTACGTCGCGCTGCTCGCGCTGATGCGCGCCGGCATCCCGATGGTCGACACCACCGGCGCGATGCGGCGTGTCCTCGGAGCGATCGCGACCCGCACCGACGCGGCGCTGCTCGAGCTGGTGCTCTGGGTCGAGCGGCGCGTGATGTCGGCGATGCCCGACGCGCGCGCGAGCATCGACGAATCGGTGGCGACCGCCGATCGCATCCGCGCGCTGCTCGGTGTCGAGCCGGACCACGCGGGGTTCGCCGCGCTCGCGGCGCGCACGCTGCGCGATCCCGCGATGGGCGAGGCGCTCGTCGCGCGCGGACCGAGCGGGCAGCCCTCGCTCGTCGTCGGGCCCGACGCCGAGTGGATCCAGTGGGACGAGGAGCGACGGCGGCTGCGTGGTCCGATGCGCCGCGTGCTGCTCGTGCTCGTCGAGAAACAGCAGCTCGGCTCGCCCGAGCCGGTGCGCACGGTGGATCTCGCGGAGGTCGGCTGGCCCGACGAGCAGGCGGAGCACGAGTCCGCGCTGAACCGCGTCTACGTGACGATGAACCGGCTGCGCAAGGTGCTGCCCGAGGGCAGCGTCGAGCGGTTCGACGACGGCTATCGACTGCGGCCCGAGGTCGCGGTGCATCGCGTCGGCGTCTGATCGCCTTACACGCTCTTACGACGCGCGTCGTGCGCGCGCGCCGGCTCGTAGGGTGGCTCGTCTCCCACGTTCGTGGAGAAGGAGGGACGAGACTTGAGAGCATCGACGATCGCGCTCGGCATCGTGCTCGCGCTGGCGGGGTGTGGGGCCGAGAGCGCGCCGCCCGCGCAGACCGAGATCGCCGCGGCGCCCGCGCCGGCGCAGCCCAGCGTCGCGCCCGCGGCGGCCCCGAGCGGTACGCCGGAGGAGCGCTGCGAGGCGGTGGTGGAGCGGCACTGGACCGAGGCGCGCGCGATCCTGGAGGCGCTCGGCGCCACGGATGCGAGCGGGACCCGTGAGGCGTACCTCGCGCTGATGCCGCGCTACGCGAGCCGGTGCGCGGCGCTCGCGCCCGAGCGGCTCGACTGTCTGGAGCGCGCGGAGCGCACGCTCGACGGCATCGGTGCGTGCGCGGTGAACGAAGGGCTCTCGCTCGGCGATCAGCTGCGCCCGCCGCAGCTCCCGTGGCTCGTACCGAGCGCGATCCGCCCCGAGACGTTCTCGGGCGAAGGGCTCGCCGCCGATCGCGCGTCTGCGCTCTTCGCGTCGCTCGCGGGTACCTGGGAGCTGGGCGCGGAGCGCCTCTCGTTCGCGGCGGACGGCACGATCCGCGTGGAAGGTCGTCAGCCGGCCGAGCTGCGCGGGCGTGTGTTCGACGAGCGCGCGATCCGCGGTGAGCCGGTGGGCGAGGGGCGCGCGCGCAACCTCGTCGTGCTGCGCGCGGGCGACGAGCTCTTCGTGTCGAGCATCTACACGAGCCAGCCCTCGCCGATCGACGCGAGCGGGAGCGCGATGCTGATCCACGGCGACGAGGTGTTCGCGGCGCGCGGTCTGCGAGGCACGCCCGAGTGCAGCGGATGGACCGAGCACGGCGCGCAGCTCGCCGAGGTGCACTGCGCGATCGAGAGCGAGCGTCTCGTGGTGCGCTATCGCGTGGGACGACAGGTCGACGGCACCGAGGCGACGAGCGAGCAGCGCATCTCGTTCCGCGTGCTCGAGCATCACGTCGCGCCCGACGAGGCGCGCCTCTGGTACCGGCGCGCTCAGCCGTAGCGCGCGATCAGATGGAACGCGCGGCCCGCGGCGCCGGGCGCTGCGTCGAGGTCCGGCTCCGCGATGTCCCAGTCGCACGCGCTCGCGAGCAGCGCACCGTGCACGACGTCGCGGTGCGGGCGCTCGCGCATGTCGGCGCCGCGCACCCGCGTGAGCCCGGGCGGCGGCGTCGCGAGCGCGGCCGCGATCACGCCGTGCGCGAGGTGCACCGACGCGATCGGTCCGTACGGGACGAGCAGCGCGCGCGTGGGCTGGGCGCGCAGCGCGAGCGCATCGTGCGCGCCGAGCGTCGCGGCGAGCACGTTCACGGTGTGCGCGTCGAGCGAGCGTGTCGCGCGCTCGCGCGCGCGAGTGATCGCAGCCGCGTCGAAGGGCGGGGAGGGACCTTCGTCCGCGCTCGCCGTCGCGACCTCGACGCCCACCACGACCCGGAAGCAACCGTCGAAGCCGCGGTACTCCTCGAAGCGCGAGAGATCGTGGGCGGGGACCAGCGCGAGATCGCCGGGGACGATCGTCTGCCAGCGATCCCACGTCGCGAGGAACGCGTCGCCGAGGCCACGGAAGAGGAGCACGCGGCCGAAGAGCAGCGCACCGCCGGTCGCGTCGAGGAACGCGGGGGCCGGGCGGGCGGGGTCGGCGAACGTGGACGTGGCGCGCATCGCGATCTCCACGGAGCCATGTACGCGGTGAGTGGATGCTTCTACCCGCGCACGTTTGCTCCGTGCGGGCTGCGCGCCTAACCATTCGCGCGTGAAGACACGCTCCATCGTGCTCGGGTGGATGGGGGCCGCGCTCGCGCTCCCGCTCGTGGGATGCCCCGGTGGCGTCTGCCCCGCGGTGCGCTTCGAGGATCCAGCGACCGCCATCGCCTCGTATCAGCAGTCGCGCGAGCCGCTGCGCGTGATGCGGGCCGAGGCGCGCGTCGATCGTCGCGACGAGGAGGGACGCATCCGCGGCACCGTGATGATGTTCCTCGAGCGCCCCGATCGCGTGCGCTTCGATGCGATGACGCAGATGGGCCCGGCCGCGATCCTCACGAGCGACGGGACCACGTTCGAGCTCACCGATCTGCGCGAGGATCGCTTCTACGTGGGCCCGACGTGCCCCTCGAACATCGAGCGCCTCCTGGGGATCCCGCTCGCGGGCGACGAGGTCGCGCTGCTGCTCACGGGCCAGACCCCGCGGATCGAGGCGACCCGATCCGAGATGCGCTGCGATGGCGGCACCTACCACGTGACGCTGCACGGGAGCGACGGGCGCACGCAGACCCTCGCGCTCGAGGTGCGCCCCGAGGATCGCGAGCAGCCGCCGGACCAGCAGCAGATGCGCCTGCGCGAGTCGCGGGTGAACGCGGCGAACGGCGCGCTCGAGTGGCGCGTGAGCTGGGACGACTACCGCGCGGTGCAGGACCCGAGCGGCGGCGCCGCGGTGACGATGCCGTTCCGCATCCAGTTCGAGCAGCCCTCGCGCGGCATCGACACGCTGGTGCGCTTCGAGTCGATCGATCTGAACGCGGAGGTGCCGGCCGATGCGTTCGTGCAGGAGGCCCGCCCGGGCTTGCAGGTCGAGACGGTCCAGTGCGAATGACGTGGTAGATTCGCGCGCCTGATGGCCGAACCGCTCCTCGTCGTCGAGGACCTCGTGACGGTGTTCGAGACCGACGAGGGCCCGCTGCGCGCGGTCGACGGCGTCTCGTTCGAAGTGCCGAAGGGCGGCACGCTCGCGCTGGTCGGCGAGAGCGGCTGCGGCAAGAGCGTGACGTCGCTCTCGATCATGGGGCTCGTGCCCGAGCCGGGGCACGTCGCGAGCGGGCGCATCCTCTTCGGCGGGCGCGATCTCGCGAAGATGGACGAGCGCGCGCTGCGCGCGCTGCGCGGCCGGCGCATCTCGATGATCTTCCAGGATCCCTCGAGCTCGCTGAACCCGGTGTACACGGTGGGCCGGCAGATCGAGGAGACGCTGCGCGCGCACCTCGGGATGAGCGCGAGGGCCGCGCGGGCCCGCGCGATCGAGCTGCTCGCGAAGGTCGGCATCCCCGCGCCCGCCGAGCGCGTCGATGCGTACCCGCACCAGCTCTCGGGCGGCATGCGGCAGCGCGTGATGATCGCGATCGCGCTCGCGTGCGAGCCCGAGCTCTTGATCGCCGACGAGCCGACGACCGCGCTCGACGTGACGATCCAGGCGCAGATCCTCGAGCTCCTGGGCACGCTGCAGCGCGAGACCGGCACCAGCGTGATCCTGATCACCCACGACCTCGGCGTGGTCGCGGAGCTCGCCGACGAGGTGGTCGTGATGTACGCGGGGCGCGTCGTGGAGCGCGCCGAGCGGAGCGCGCTCTTCGCGTCGCCGCGTCATCCGTACACGCGCGGCCTCTTGCGCAGCGTCCCGTCGAACGCCGCGGTGTCGCGCGCGGCGCGCCTTCCCACGATCCGCGGCGTGGTGCCCGATCTGCGCGCGCTGCCCGCGGGGTGTCGCTTCCAGGATCGCTGCGAGCACGCAGCGCCCGCGTGTCGCGAAGCGGATCCCGCGCTCGTCGCGCTCACGATGGGCGCCGCCCCGGGCGCGCTCACGAGCCATCGGGTGGCGTGCGTGCGCTCGAGCGAGCTCGCGTCGGGTGGGCTCGCCGCGCAGTCGCAGGAGACCGGCGTTGTCTGAGATCGCCGCCGAGAGCACGCAGCGCGCGCCGCTGGTCGCGGTCGAGCGCCTGACCAAGCACTTCGCGCAGCGACGCGGGCTCTTCGATCGCGGCTCGCGCGTGGTGCGTGCGGTCGACGGAGTCGATCTCGAGGTCGGGCCGCGCGAGACGCTCGGGCTCGTGGGCGAGTCGGGCTGCGGCAAGAGCACGCTCGGCCGCCTGGTGCTGCGGCTGATCGAGCCGACGTCGGGCCACATCCGCTTCGAGGGCCGCGAGATCACGACGCTCTCGCACGATCAGATGCGCCCGCTGCGGCGGCGCATGCAGATCGTGTTTCAGGATCCGTACGGGGCGCTCGATCCGCGCCTCACGATCCAGAGCGCGATCGGCGAGGCGCTGCGCGTGCACGGCCTCGCGCGCGACGTGCACGAAGAGCGCGGCCGGGTCGCGGAGCTGCTCGAGAAGGTCGGCCTCCGCGCCGATCACATGCGCCGCTATCCCCACGAATTCTCGGGCGGTCAGCGCCAGCGCATCGTCATCGCGCGCGCGCTCGCGGTCGATCCGCGCTTCGTCGTCGCCGACGAGCCGGTGAGCGCGCTCGACGTCTCGATCCAGGCGCAGATCGTCAACCTGCTGAAGGACCTGCAGGACGAGCTCGGGCTCTCGTACCTGTTCGTCGCGCACGACCTCGCGGTCGTGCGCTGGATGAGCCATCGCGTCGCCGTGATGTACCTCGGGCGCATCGTCGAGATCGCGTCGTCGGAGGCGATCTGGGAGACGCCGAAGCACCCCTACACCAAGGCGCTGCTGAGCGCGGTGCCCACGCTCGATCCCGAGTCGCGCCGCGCGCGCATCGTGCTCGAGGGCGACGTGCCGAGCCCGCTCGCGCCGCCCTCGGGGTGTCACTTCCATCCGCGCTGCCCGATCGCGAAGAAGGGGCTCTGCGACGTCCGCGATCCCGCGCTCGAGGAGAAGCGTCCGGGGCATCGCGTCGCGTGCCACCTCGCGGAGTGATCGATTGCCTCTTGTGGCGCCCCCGCGCGTGCCCACGTACGGGCCTTCTGGGGCAAGCACCGAGGGGGGAACGTGGGGGGACCACCGCATGTGGATCGTGGAGGCGTGCTCGTCGCCGTGATCGACGAGGACCCGTGGGCGGTGCGGAGCGTGAACGGCGTGTTGCGTGACGTCGGCTTCCGTACGCTCGGCTTCAGCTCGCCGCTCGCTGCGCTGGAGATCCTCGTGCCGCGACGCTTCGACGTCGTCATCACCGAGCACCGCATGAAGGAGCTCTCGGGCGCGCAGCTGAGCTCGCTCGCGCGCGAGCGCATGGGCGACGAGCGCCCGGGCTTCGTGCTCCTCACGCGGTCGCTGGTGTCGGTGGAAGGCAACGAGCGCGCGCTCTTCGACGCCTGCCTCGCGAAGCCCTTCCAGGTGATGGATCTGGTCGCCGCGATCGAGGAGTCGGTGAGCGCGCGGCCGCGGAAGTCCGCGCGCCCGAGGCCCGCGACCGGTGCACGCTGGCTGCACGGCACCCCGAAGGGCAAGACCGCGAGCTGAGCGATCCAAAATCGGCTCGCCGGCGGAGGGGCCTCCCGTCCGCGTGCGCCGCACGCTCCAGTGCGGGCCCTCCGCCAGCGAGCACTCCAGCTCGCGTCAGCGCACCGCGGCGACGACCTCGCGCGCCGGGGGCCGCGAGGTGAGGGCGTGCTCGAGCTCGCGCAGCGAGAGCGCCCAGCTCACGTCGGCCTCGGAGCCGGGCGCGGCGCGGGTGAGGACGCGCGCGTCGTAGCAGTCACAGGTGCGAACGATCGCCTCGCGGAGCATGTCCCTCGTGTCGAGCCCGTCGGCGAGCCGCTCGAGGTCGCGAACGCAGCGCGCGATCTCGCGACGCAGCTCGTGCTCGTAGGTGCGCAGCGGGCGGAGGCCTGCGGGCGTCGTCAGCGCTTCGAGGTCGAGCCGGAACTCGAGGTCGAGCAGCTGTCGCGCGACGTGGCGGGCGCGACCTCGAGCGAACGAGAGGACCATCGCCGTCTGCCCGAACCGCATCGCAGAACCTCCGCGACGGGACGGGTGCAGTGTATGTGCCGCGCTCCGATCTCGACGTGTGCTCTCCGAGCGAGGATGGGGCGCGATCACCAATCGTTGCCGGCCGGCGTGCGCGCGAGCTGTCCTCGCGGCAGCACCTCGCGCGCGCCGACGTCGTCGCTCGCGAGCTCGAGCGGGAGCTCGGCGACGACGTCCTGGGTGATGCGCCGCCACGTCGCCCAGTCGTGCCTTCCCTCGACGACGATCCGGTGATCGGGAGCGACCTCGCCCGCGAGCAGGCGCTGCGCGACCGCGAACCGATCGTCGCGGCCGAACGCGAGCCAGAGCGGCGGCATGCGCTCGGGGTGCGAGCCGTAGCCGGCGAGCCATCGCCAGACCGGTCGCGGATCGTGGAGCACTCGCGAGATGCGACAGGGGCGATCCGGTGTCGCACGTGCCCACGCGACCAGGCCACCGTGCCTCGCGAGCTCGCGCTCGAAGCGCGCCGCGAACCCGGGCGTGCCGAGGTACGGAGAGACGAGCACGAGACCGTCGATGTCCTCGGGATGCTCGCGCGCGGTGAGCACGGCCGCGAGCGCGCCCATCGAGATCCCGACGAGCCACACCTGCCGGTACCCGCGACGTCGCGCTTCGAGCACCACGTCTTCGTGCACGCGATCGACGACCGACTCGTCGCGGTAGTCGTAGAGATGCAGCGACATCGCGACGACGTCGCAGGTCGGTCTCGCGCGATGGACCTGATCGACGACACCCTCTCGCTCGAACGCATCGGGATCGTCGAAGAACCCCGGCAGCAGCACGAGCAGGCACGACGCCCGCGCCTCGGCGCTGCCCCAGTGGTAGTGCAGCGCGGGCACCGGACGCGAGGGCGAGCGCAGGAGGTACCCGCAGCCCGACATCGAGGTCGCGAGCGCGAGGACCAGCGCGAGGTGAGTCGCTCGACGCGCGGCCGCGCGAGCGGACGAGGCGGATCGCGTGGTCGCTCGCACGGCGCGCGGCGGTGCATGCGAGGTGCCGTGGGGCGCGCGAGGTCGCGCGTGTGGCGACGATGCGCGGGCGTGGCGAATCGCTCCATCTGCGCGCGACCGCCACGTCGGAAAATAGCGGGTTCCTGAGGCGGAATGCACGTTGCTTTGGCACTTCGCCACGAGGAGCCATGCCGCACCCGAAGCGAGTCGTCGCGATGTGCACGATCGTCCTCGCGACGATCACCGCGTGGGAGGTCCCAGCGCACGCCCAGGACGGCGACGCGACGCGTCTCTTCGAGGAGGGCGTCGCGCTGCGCGAGGCGGGTGACAGCGCGGGCGCGGTCGAACGATTGCGTCGCGCGCACGCGCTCGATCCCGGCGATCGCACTGCGTACAACCTCGCTGCGGCCCTCGTCGATCGCGGCGATCTCGTCGAGGCGCAGCGCCTCCTGCGCCGCGTCGTGGCGAGGCAGCGCGACCTCCTCGTCGCCGACGCCGCGCGCGAGCTGCTCTCGCGCATCGAGGAGCGGATCGCGTCGGTGCAGCTGCGCATCGCGAGCATCCAGCCGACGCACGCCCTCTACGTCGACGGCGCGGCCACCGATGCCGGCGCGGGCGCGCGCGAGATCTCGCTCGATCCGGGGCGCCACCGGCTCGAGGTACGCGACGATCGCGGCGTGGTGCTCGCGCGCAGCGAGGTCGAGCTGCGCGAGGGAGAGCGACGCGCGGTGGTGCTGCATCCGGTCGCGCCGGCGCCCACGTCGTCGGCGGCGCGTGACGGCGCGAACGGCGCGCGGGATCAACACGGCGTGCTCACCACCCAGGTCGAGTCGGGCGGCGACGACGCGTGGATCTGGCTCGGCGTCGGCGCGGGGATCGCCGCGGCCGTCGCGATCGGCGTCGTGATCGCGGTGCTCGCGCTCGGCGGGCAGGGTGGGGGCACGCCGCAGCCGGGCGATCTGCCGCCCGTGATCGTGCGAGGTCGCGATGGCTGATCGGCGCGCGTGGTGGGGGATCGCGATCGTGATCCTCGCCGGGTGCAGCAACGATCCCACGCGCATCGTCGTGATCGCCGACACCGATCTCGCGGTGCCCGCGTCGATCGACTCCGTGCGCTTCGTGGTCGACGCGCGTGCGATCGGCGGTGACGTGGTCACGCGCGAGGTCGACGTGAGCGCGACCCCGCTGCCTCTCGTGCTGCCGGTGGTTCACGACGGCGGGCCGCTCGGACCGATCACGATCGAGGCCGAGGCGCGCAAGGGCGCCGCGGTGGTGGTCGCGCGCTCGGCGCGCCTCGCGTTCGTGCCCTCGCGATCGATCGCGCTGCACCTCGTGCTCGCGTCGTCGTGCGTGATGCGCCAGTGCGACGGAAACGACTCGTGCGTCGACGGCGCGTGCGCGTCGATCGACGTCGACGCGAGCTCGCTGCCCGAGTGGACCGGTCGACAGGGGCTGATGCCGGTCGTGATGGGCGAGCCGATCGATCCCGGAGGCGACGCGGGCGCGCCGCGCGCCGACGCGCAGACGCCGCAGAGCGATGCGGGCCAGTGCGCTCCCGGGTGCGCGTGCCGCCAGTCGTGCGAGTCCGCGTGCACGTGCAGCGCGGGCTGCGAGTGCACGTTCTCGTGCCCAGCGAACGGCACCTGCGAAGACATGAGGTGCGACGGTGGCGACTGCCGCTACGAGGTGCGCGGCGCGTCGAACGTGAAAGGACGCTGCGAGCACGGCGCGCAGTGCCTCGTCGACGCGGTGGGCACGTCGAACGTGATGCCCTTCGAGTGCCGCGACTCGTCGAGCTGCGAGCTCGACTGCACCGGCACGTCGAATTGCGAGCTGCGCTGCGAGAGCTCCTCGTCGTGCCTGCTGCGCTGCGACGGCGTGTGGGGCGGAGACTGCGTGCTCCAGTGCAGCGGCACCCAGACGCGGTGCGCGGACGATCTCGTCGTCTGCAATCGCGCGTGTCCGTGAGCGGCGCGTGGCGCGCTCTCGCGCACACGAGGTGAGCTGCCACGCCCACGGTCGCGTGCACGCCCTCGCTTCCTGGGCGAGACGAGGCATTCGGGCTCGGTACGCAGACTGCAATGTGCGCGACCGGGGCACGACGACGCGGGGGGGACGGTCGTCGTGCTTCGGGGAGGCTCGGAGTCATGGAGCAGGCGGAGACCGCATCGGAGGAGATCGCACGGTCGGACGAGGGCTCGCTCGTCGCGTCCGGCGAGCGCCCGACCGCGGACGCACCCGATCGAGATGCACGGCCGTCGTGGCAGGAGGTGCCGGCATCGCCGGCTCCACGCGTCTCGCACGATCAGGAGCCCATCGTGCCCGGCACCGTGCTCGCGGGTCGCTTCCGCGTGGGTCGCGCGCTCGGGCGTGGCGGCCACGGCACCGTCTACCAGGCGGAGCACGTCTCGCTCGGCTATCCGGTCGCGGTGAAGGTGCTGCACGCGGGCTTCGGGCTCGACGCGCGCCGGCGCGCGCGCTTCCGCCGCGAGGCGCTGCTCGGGGCGCGGCTTCGTCACCGCAACGTCGTCTCGATCCTCGACGCGGGCGAGCTCGAGGACGGCGCGCCGTTCCTCGTGATGGAGCACGTCGACGGCGCGGACCTCGAGAGCGTGATCGAGCGCTCGCGCCTCGATGCCGCCGCGACGATCGAGATCGGCGTGCAGCTCCTCGCGGGGCTCACCGCGCTCGGCGAGCGCGGCGTGATCCACCGCGACATCAAGCCGAGCAACGTGATGCTGCAGCGCTGCGTCGACGGCTACGTCGAGGTGAAGCTGCTCGACTTCGGCATCTCGAAGGCGATGCGCAGCGAGATCGCGCTCGAGACGCTCACCGCGGACGACTGCGTGCTCGGCACGCCGCAGTACATGCCGCCCGAGCAGGTGCGCGGAGAGGCGCTCGACGTGCGCGCCGATCTCTACTCGGTCGGCTGCGTGCTCTACGAGTGCCTCGTCGGCGAGCCACCGTTCGACGCGGACACGCCGGGGGGCGTGCTCGCGCGCGTGCTCACCGAGCGCGCCAAGCCGGTGCGCGAGGTGCGCCCCGACGTGCCCGCGGTGCTCGCGGTGGTGATCGATCGCGCGCTCGCGCGCGATGCCGGCGACCGCTGGCGTCATCCCGCGGAGATGTCCGAGGCGCTGCGCGGTGCGGCGCAGGAGCTCGGCCTCGCGCTCGGCATCGACGCGTGGAGCGGCGTGCAGCGCGATGCCTCGCCGCTGCTCGGCACGATGCCGATCGCGCTCGTGCAGCGCGCGTCCTCGCCGCCTCCGCGGGCCGCCGCGCCGCGCCCCGCGCCGATCACCGGCACCTCCGCGGCATGGGCGCGCTTCGGGCTCGCGCCGGCGCGCTCGCATGCGCGTCGCTGGCGTCGCGTGATCGCGGGTGCCGTCGCGATGCCGGTCGCGCTCGGGATCGCCGCGGCGACGTGGGGCGGCGACGCAGGGAGCAGCGCGCCCGCGGCCGAGATCCGCACGGCTGCGGCCGCGCCGCGCGCGGGCGAGATGGCACCGAGCAAGCCCGCGCACGCGCCGCTCGTCGCGGCCGAGGCGCCTCCCGAGGAGCCCGCGCTCGAGGCGCCGGTCGCGGCCGAGCCCGACGTGGAAGAGGAGATGGAGGAGGCACCCGAGCGCGGTCGCGAGCGAGGACGTTCGCGCCGGCACCGCGACGTCGACGTCGCCGCGCTGGAGACCCGCGCGCTGCAGGCGTTCGTCGCGGGCCGCGAGCGCGAAGCGCTCGGCGTGTACGAGCGTGCGACCGAGCTCGCCCCCGATCGCGCGAGCGCGTGGCGCGGCTTCGGCCTCGCGGCGGCGGCGGTCGGTGATCGCGGCACCGCATCGCGCGCGCTGCGTCGCTACCTCGATCTCGCGCCCGGCTCGCGCGATCGCGTGATCATCGAGCAGCGCCTCGCGCTGCTCGCGCACTGACCGATCAGCGCTCGGGAAAACACGACGCGAGGAGCTCGGCGAGATCCTCCGCGCCGAACCCGGGCTCCATGCGGTGGAGCGCGGTGCGCGTGATCCGCGCGAGCTCGCGCGCGCTCGCGAGCCGGGAGTCCGCGTTGGGCCGCAGCGCGCGCGCGACCACGTCGTCGATCTCCGCGGGCACGTCGGGCCGGATGCGCGAGGGCGCCTCGAACACGCCGGCCTTGATCATCATCGCGGCCTGCAGCACGTCGCCGGGCACCATCCGCCGCTGCGCGAGGCACTCCCAGAGCACGGTGCCGAGCGCCCAGACGTCGGTGCGCGCGTCGACCCACACGCCGTCGAGCTGCTCGGGCGACATGTACGCGATCTTCCCGAGGCGCGTGCCGATCGTCGTCATCATCTCGTGATCGGCGCTCTTCGCGAGGCCGAAGTCGCTGACCTTCACCTCGCCGTCCCACGAGAGCAGGACGTTCTGCGGGGACACGTCGCGATGCACGATCCCGAGCGGCTGGCCCGCGTCGTCGGTGCGCCGATGCACGTAGTCGAGCGCGGCCGCGCACTGCGAGACGATCGCGAGGGCGTGCGCGACCGGCATGCGATCGCGCAGCTCGCCGAGGCGCGTCAGCAGCTGCGCGAGCGTGATGCCCTCGACGAGCTCCATCGCGAGGTAGCGCTCGCCGCCCTCGGGCGTCGCGACGGTGCCGAAGTCGAGCACCTGCACGAGGTTCGGGTGCACCAGCCGCGCGTTGGTCCGCGCCTCCGCGACGAAGCGCGCCTCGAGCCGCGTGTCCTGGCGGAAGCGCGGGTGCATGCGCTTGAGCGCGACGACCTTGCGGAAGCCCTGCTCACCGATGCGCTCGGCACGGTACACCGACGCCATCCCGCCGGTGCCGAGCGGGGCGATCACGCGGTACGGGCCGATCTGCTCGGGCTGGCTCGAGAGCCGCAACGTGGGAGCGAGCATCGAGGCTCGCGCCCGGGGAGGTCAAGCGCCTTGGAAGATCCCGGGTTTCCGAGTGTTGCAAGCGCCGCGAGCTGCGTGTAACCCCCGGGGCCGAAGGCAGACGAGGCGCATGTACACCGACGTCCGAGCGATCAACGAGATGGTCCAGCGCGAGAGCGCGTTCGTCGAACCGATCCTGCACGAGGTCAGGAAGGTCATCGTCGGGCAGGACGAGATGATCGAGCGGATCCTGATCGGGCTGCTCACCGGCGGTCACGTGCTGCTCGAGGGCGTCCCCGGCCTGGCCAAGACGCTGACCGTCAAGACGGTCTGCGACACGATCAGCGCGCACTTCCAGCGCATCCAGTTCACGCCCGACATGCTGCCCGCCGACGTCGTCGGCACCGTCATCTACAACCAGCAGAAGGGCGAGTTCACCGCGAAGCGGGGCCCGATCTTCGCGAACCTCGTGCTCGCGGACGAGATCAACCGCGCCCCCGCGAAGGTGCAGAGCGCGCTGCTCGAGGCGATGCAGGAGCAGCAGGTCACGATCGGCGACACGACGTTCCCGCTCGATCAGCCGTTCATGGTCATGGCGACCCAGAACCCGGTGGAGCAGGAGGGCACGTACCCGCTCCCCGAGGCGCAGGTCGATCGCTTCATGCTCCACGTGAAGGTCGGCTATCCGACGCGCGACGAGGAGAAGAAGATCATGTCGCGCATGGCGCAGGCGGCGCTGGGGCCGAAGCGCAAGCGCGGGGAGCCCGCGGTGAACGATCCGCTCGCGGTCGCGGCGGTGGCGACGCCCGAGCAGGTGCTCCGGGCGCGCGAGGTGATCGGCCACATCATCGTGGACGAGAAGATCAACGACTACATCGTCGACGTCGTGATCGCGACGCGCGAGCCGAAGAAGGCGGGGCTCAAGGATCTGGTCGGGATGATCGCGCACGGCGCCTCGCCGCGCGCGTCGATCGCGCTGAACCTCGCGGCGCGTGCCCACGCGTTCGTGCGGCACCGCGGCTACGTGACGCCCGAGGACGTGAAGGCGGTCGGCCCCGACGTGCTGCGCCACCGCATCATCCTCACCTACGAGGCGGAGGCCGAGGAGCTCACGAGCGAGCAGGTCGTGCGCCGCATCTTCGACACCGTCGAAGTTCCTTGAACGATCGTTCATGAACTCGTCGCGATGATCCCTCGGGAGCTCATCAAGAAGCTGCGGACGATCGAGATCCGCACGTCCCGGCTGGCGAACGAACAGCTCGCGGGCGGCTATCACTCGGTCTTCAAGGGCCGCGGGATGGCGTTCAGCGAGGTGCGCCAGTACCAGCCGGGCGACGACGTGCGCTTCATCGACTGGAACGTCAGCGCGCGCATGAACGAGGTCTACGTCAAGGTCTTCTCCGAAGAGCGCGAGATGACCGTGATGCTCCTCGTCGATCTCTCGGAGAGCGAGCGCTTCGGGAGCGTCGCGCGGCCGAAGGTCGAGACCGTCGCCGAGGTCGCGGCGCTGCTCGCGTTCAGCGCGATCAAGAACAACGATCGCGTCGGGCTGATCCTCTTCACCGATCGCGTCGAGCGCTACGTGCCGCCCAAGAAGGGCAAGGGGCACGTGATGCGCGTGGTGACCGAGATCCTGAACGCGAAGCCGAAGGGGAAGGGCACCGATCTTCGCGTCGCGCTCGATCTGCTCGGCGGCGTGCAGCGACGTCGCGCGGTGGCGTTCCTGGTGAGCGATCTGATCGCGAAGGACTGGGAGCGCAGCCTGCGCATCGCGTCGGCGCGCCACGATCTCATCCCGGTGCAGGTGGTCGATCCGCGCGAGGAAGAGCTGCCCGACGTGGGCTGGGCGCTGATCGAGGATCTCGAGAGCGGCGAGCTGTTGGAGATCGACACCAGCGATCCCGGAGTGCGCCGGGCGTACGCGTCGCGCGTCGCGAAGGAGCGCGCGATCCGCGAGCAGCTCTTCGGTCGGCTCGGCGTGGATCACGTCACGGTGCGCACCGATCGTCCGTACGTGCCCGCGCTGGCCGAGCTCTTCCGGCGCCGCGAGAAGCGCATGAAGGGGTACGGATGAGCACGCGGGTCTCGCTGCTCGCTCTGTCGTTGTTGCTGATCGCGGGCTCGGCGCGCGCGCAGGACGCGGGCTCGCGCGCGCCGGACGCGGGCGCGGGGAGCGACGCGGGCGTCGTGCAACCGATCGACGACACGATCGAGGCCGACGTCGATCTCGAGCGCGAGCTGCCGGAGGGACATCGCCCCGACGTGTCGCTGGCGATCGAGCCGCGCGAGGGGCTCGTCACCGGCGACGTGGTGCACGTGGTGATCACGGTGCGCCTGCCCGAGGGCGACGACGTCGCGGTGCCGCGCCAGCCCTTCGGGCCCTTCGAGCTGCACGCGCAGGATCATCGTGATCGTCCGATCGACGGCGGGCGTCGCGAGTACGTGTTCGAGATCGATCTGCTCGCGCTCGAGCCCGGCGAGCACGAGCTGCCGGCGCTGCGGCTGCGCGTCGTGACCGCGGACGGGACGGTCGGCGCGGTGCGCACCGAGCCGCAGCGCGTGGTGATCGGATCGCTGATCGCGAACGAGCCCGATGCGCAGCCGAGGCCGCCGACGCCGCCCGTCGCGGTGATGCAGGACGACTACACGCTCGCGTGGGTGCTCGGGATCCTCGGCGCGATGCTGCTGACGGCGCTCGCGACGTGGCTGATCGCGCGGTGGTGGAGCCGTCGTCCGAAGAAGGCCGCGCCGCCCCCGCCGCCGAAGCCGGCGTGGGAGACCGCGCTCGCGAAGCTCGACGCGCTGCGGAAGAAGAGCGCGACGATGCTGGAGAACGGCGAGCACGTCGCGCTCGTCGACGGGATCAGCGACGCGCTGCGCGAGTACCTCGGCGCGCGGTTCGACTTCAACGGCCTCGAGAGCACGACGGATGAGGTGATCGCGCGGATGCGCGCGGCGCGGCCGGCGGGGTCGACGGTGCAGGAAGTGACCGCGCTGCTCGGCGACTGCGATCTCGTGAAGTTCGCGAAGGCGGTCCCCTCGCAGGACGAGTGCGAGCGGATGATCGACGGCGCGGTGCGGATCGTGCGGACGACGATGTCGACCGTGGCGCCGGCGATCACGCCGCCGGCGGCGGCGGCGGGTGCGGTTCCGACTGCGCCTGCGGCTCCGAGCGCGCCTGCTCCGAGCGCGCCTGCGGTCGTCGAAGCGCCGACGGTCGTCGAAGCGCCGGCGGTCGTCGAGCCGACCGAGCCGACTCCCGTCGAGTCTCCGCCGATCGTCGTCGCGCCCGACGTGTCGATCATCGCGCCCGAGCTGATCGCGCGACCGATTCCCGTCACGCGCGAGTCGCCTGCGGTCACCTCGCTCTCCGCGCCGCCGCCCGAGCCTGCGCGCGGCGCGCCGATCACGCTGCCGCTCGTCGTCGCGTCGCCCGACGCGCTCTCGCCGGTGCTCACCGCGTCGGTGCTCGGCGCGGTCGAGTCGCGGGCGCTCGATCCCGACTTCGACGGGACCGTGATCGTCACGCTGAGCCCGTCGCTGCCCGACGAGCACGCGGCGCGTCAGGCGCTGCGCAGCGTGCACGCCGAGCTCACCTCCGCCCTCGCGACGCGACGCACGGCGAACGGTGCGCGCGTGCGGCTCGTCATCGAGCACCTGCACGAGTCGGCGCGCGAGGCCGTGCTCGAAGGCCGCGAGCCGCGCAAGACGATCTACGACGCGCCCTCGCCGCACTCGACGCTCACCGGGAACGCGTTCGATCGCGGCGGCGGGGAGGGCTCGTCGTGAAGCCCTGGGTCCGCATCCTCGCGACGATCGGGTGGACCTTCGCGTTCCTCGTGCCGGTCGCGTACGTCTGCGCGTGGGCGATCGAGGGGCACTACGAGGTGCCGCTCGAGGCGGGCTCGTTCCGCTTCGAGCGACCGTGGGCCGCGCTGCTCCTCGTCGCGGCGCCGCTCGTGTGGCTCGCCCGCGCGTGGCTCCATCACGACCACGCGCCGCGCATCCTGCTCTCGCGCACCGGCGATCTCGCGAAGGTCGCGCGCGGTGGGCTGCGCCTGTGGGCCGCGCCCGCGCTCGTCGGGATGCGCGTCGTCGCGGTGCTGCTGCTCGTGCTCGGGCTCATGGGGCCGCAGTCGATCCACGCGCGCGACTCCGCGGAGATCGAGGGCATCGACATGGTGCTCACGCTCGACGTCTCGCTCTCCATGCAGGCCGGCGACATCCAGCCGAACCGCTTCGAGGCGATGCAGGACGTCGTCGACGACTTCATCCGCCGTCGCCCCAACGATCGCATGGGCGCCGTCGTGTTCGGGCGCGACGCCTACACGCTGCTGCCGCTGACGACCGACAAGGAAGCGCTGCGCGGGATGATCGCGGAGCTCGAGCTCGGCATGGTCGACGGGCGCGGCACCGCGATCGGCAATGCGCTCGGCACCGCGCTCAATCGACTGCGTCGCTCCGAGGCCGAGAGCCGCGTCGTCATCCTGCTCACCGACGGCGACTCGAACAGCGGCAACGTCTCGCCCGATCAGGCGGCCGAGTTCGCGCGAACGATGGGCGTGCGCGTCTACACCATCCTGATGGGCCAGGACGAGTCGGCGCGGGTGCAGGCGGGCACCGACGTGTTCGGTCGTCCGCTCTGGGATCGCGGCAACTTCCCGATCAACCCCGAGCTCATGCAGCGCCTCGCGGAGCGCACCGGCGGCGAGTCGTTCGTCGCGTCGGATCGTCGCGGGCTCGAGCAGAGCTTCCACTCGATCCTCGATCGCCTCGAGCGCAGCGAGATCGAGGACACCGGGCGCGTCTACGGAGAGCTCTTCCCGGCGCTCGTCGTGCCCGCGCTCGCGCTGATGGTGCTCGAGCTGCTGCTCGCGTCGCTCTGGCTGCGGAGGTGGCCGTGAGCTGGCGCGACTCCGATCTGCTCTGGCTGCTCGCGATGGTGCCGCTCCTCGCGGGGCTGCCGATCTTCGCGTGGTGGCGTCGGCGTCGCGCGACGGAGCGCTTCGGCGACGAGGGCACGGTGCGGTCGTTGGTCGCGGGTCGCTCGGGGCCGTGGCGCGCGACGCGTGCGGTGCTCTGGGTGCTCGCGATCGCGCTGACGATCGTCGCGCTCGCGGGGCCGCAGTGGGGCAGTCGCACGCGCGTGCTGCGCAAGCGCGGCATCGACGTCGTGATCGCGCTCGACTTCAGCAAGAGCATGCTCGCGCGCGACGTGCGGCCGAGCCGCATCGATCGCGCGAAGGCCGAGGTGGTTCGTTTCGTCGAGGAGCTCGACGGAGATCGGGTCGGCGTCGTCGCGTTCGCGGGCGAGACGATGGAGTTCCCGATGACCACGGACTACGCGGCGCTCGCGTTGTTCCTGCAGGATCTCGGGCCCTACGACATGCCGGTCGGCGGCACGGCGATCGCGCGCGCGCTGACCGCGGCGGAGCGCCTGCTCGATCGTGCGGGGCGTCGTGGTGGGGGCGCGGCGGAGGCTCCGCCCGAAGAGGGCACGCAGCGCTCGCGCGTCGTGATCCTCATGACCGACGGCGAGGATCACGAGGGCAATCCGGTCGAGGTCGCGCAGCGTCTCGGCGAGAGCGGCGTGCGCGTGTACGTGGTCGGCATCGGATCGCGGACCGGCGAGCCGATCCCGACGTACGCGCCCGACGGAACGTGGACCGGCTATCTGCGCGACGAGCAGGGACAGCTCGTGCAGACCGCGCTCACCGAGGACAACGAGCGACAGCTGCGTGAGATCGCGGAGGCGACCGGCGGTCGCTACTTCGCGGCAGGGCGCGGCGGCGTGGGCGTGGATCAGATCCGCGCCGAGATGCGGCAGATGCACCAGGACGAGCAGCGGACGCGTCGGGTGACGGTGCAGGAGGATCGCTACGCGCTCCTGCTCTTCCCGGCGTTCCTGCTCTTCGTGCTCGAGGCGTTGCTGCCCGACGCGTGGACGGGACGCTGGCGACGGCGCAGGACGGAGGCGGGACGATGACGACGCGCACCGTGCTCTTCTCGATCGGGCTCGCGATGATGGCGGCGATGCCGGCGCGCGCGTCGGCGTGGGAGCTCTTCCGGAGCGAGAACGGCGACGTGCGCGAGGGCAACGAGCGGCTCGCGGCGGGAGACCACGCGGGCGCGCTCGCGGCGTACGACCGCGCGGCGCGGGTGCTGCCGGGCGAGGCGGGCGTCCACCTGGATCGAGGGCTGGCGCTGCTCGCGGCGGGGCAGCTCGATCCGGCGCGCGAGGCGCTGCGGCTCGCGACCGAGCCTCCCGCGAGCCGCGAGATCCGCGCGGCGGCGCACTACAACCTGGGCCTCGCGTTCTACCAGCAGGCCGACGCGGCCGCGGGCGAGGAGAACCACGAGGAAGCGCAGCGCCTGTTCCGCGAGGCCGCGGACGCGTTCCGCAGCTCGCTGCGTCAGGTGCCGGGCAACCGCGATGCCGGCTGGAACCTCGAGCTCGCGCTGCGGCGCATCCGCGAGCAAGAGGAGCAGCAGCAACAGCAGGAAGAGCAAGAGCAGCAGGACCAGCAGGACCAAGAGCAGCAGGACCAGCAGGATCAGCAGCAGGACCAGCAGGACCAGCAGCAACAGGACCAGCAGGACCAGCAGGACCAGCAGCAACAGGACCAGCAGGATCAGCAGCAGGACCAGCAGGATCAGCAGCAGGACCAGCAGGACTCGCAGCAGCAGGATCAGCAGGACGAGTCGTCCGACTCGGGCGAGCGCGACGATCAGCAGCAGCAGGACCAGCAGGACTCGCAGCAGCAGCCGGGTGAGAGCCCCGAGGGACAACGCGAGGATCAGCCGAGCGGCGAGAGCGAGTCGGAGGCCTCGGGCGCCCAGGAGCGCTCGCTGCCGCCCGACATGGAGCGCGTGCTCGATGCGCTGCAGGACGGCGAGGAGAACCTCGAGCGCTCGATGGCGCGGGCGCGCGGACAGCGCGAGCAGCGGCGCGTGGAGCGCGACTGGTGACGATGCGCCGCGCGCTCTCGTCGTTCGCCGCTGCGTGCTTCGCGATCGCGCTCGCGCCGGCGGTCGTGCGCGCGCAGTCCGCGAACGTGACGATGAGCGCCGACCGCACGCAGGTGAACGTCGGCGACTCGTTCCGGCTGCAAGTTCGCGTCGACGTGAGCAACGCGCAGGCGCCCCAGCCCGAGCTGCCCGATCTCTCCGCGTTCGACGTGCTGAGCCAGCAGGTCTCGCGGCCCATGCAGTTCAGCTTCGGGTTCGGCTCGCAGACGCAGGTCGTGCAGTCGACCGCGGTCTATCTGTTCGTGCTCCGCGCGAACCAACCGGGGCGCTTCGATCTGCGCGCGCCGCGGGTGACGATCCAGGGCCGCGAGTACGTCGGCAACGCGCTGACGATCGTGGTCGGTGGCGCGGGCTCGCCGCAGGCGCAGCAACAACCGCAGCCGCAGCAACAACAGCCCTCGTCGGCGCCGCCCACCGGCACGCTCGACGGCGCGATCTACGACGATCAGGCGTTCCTGCGCACGGTGGTCGATCGCTCGGAGGCCCGTCCCGGCGAGCAGATCACGGTCACGCTCTATCTGTACGTGCGCGGCGCGCTGCGCGGCTCGCCGACGATCACGCGCGAGGCGACGACCGACGGGTTCTGGGTGCACGATCTCCTGCCGCCGGCGCGCACGCTCGATGCGACCACGCAGGTCGTCGGCTCGGTGCCGTTCCGCGTCTACGTGCTGCGTCGCTTCGCGGCGTTCCCGCTGCGCGAGGGGGAGCTCACGATCGGCGCGCCGACCGTGACGATCCCGATGGGCAGTGTGTTCGACATCTTCGCGGGCGGACCGCAGCCGGACGCCGAGCGCACCGGTGTGCCGCTGACCGTGCAGGTGCGCGCGCTGCCCGCGGAAGGGCGCCCCGCGGGTGAGGTGCACGTCGGTCAGCTGGGCCTCGATGCGACGCTCGATCGCACGCAGGTGCCGACCGGCGACGCGGTGACGCTCACGCTGCGCGCGACCGGCAGCGGTCACGTGCAGGCGCTGCGCATCGAGGGCCCGCAGCTCGACGGCCTGCGCGTCCTCGCGCCGCAGACGCGCGACGAGATCAGCGCGCCCGGCGATCTCGTGGCGGGCACGCGCACGTTCGAGTGGCTGATCGTGCCGGAGCGCGAGGGCACGTACACGATCCCGCCGTTCCGCGTCGCGACGTTCGATCCTGCGAGCGGCGCGTACCGCGTCGTGGAGAGCGCGCCGATCACGCTGACCGCCGCGGGCAATCCCGTCGGCGGCGCGGTGCCGAGCGCGCAGGGCGACGAGGTGAGGCCGCAGGCGCCCGACGCGGAGCACGTCGCGCAGCTCGGTCCGGTGCGCACGCGCAGCGCGCTCGCGCGGGGCGACACCGCGCTCGCCGATCGCGCGTGGTACCCGTGGGCGCTCGCGTCGTTCCCGCTCGCGTGGCTCGGGCTCGTGATCGGCATCGCAGCGCGTCGTCGCGCGGCGGCGCGCGGCGCGCAGAGCTCGCCGCAGAAGGTCACGAAGGAGGCGCGCAAGCGGCTCGCGGTCGCGGAGTCGCACGCGGAGAAGGGCGATGCGCGCGCGTTCTACGCATCGCTCACGCTCGCGCTGCGCTCGGTGATCGAGGGCCGGCTCGGCGAGTCGGTGGGCAGTGTCACGCATCGACAGCTCGAGCGCCGGCTCGCGGAGCGCGGCATGAGCGACGCGCTCGCGAAGCGCGTGGTCGAGGAGCTCGAGGCCTACGAGATGGCGCGCTTCAGCGCGAGCGCGGCGGAGCGAGACGAGATGCAGAGCGCGCTCGCGCGAGCGCGCGAGCTGATCGGCGAGCTCGACCGCTTCGTGCCGACCGCGGAGGACGAGCGATGAAGCGCGCGCTCGTGACCTCGGCGATCGCGCTCGCAGCCGTCGCGCTGGCGAGCTCGAGCGCGCGCGCCGAGACGCTCGACGATCTCTTCCGCGCCGGCAACGAGGCGTACTTCCGCGGCGCGTACGACGATGCCTCGTCGCGCTACGAGGAGCTCGTGGAGCTCGGCGTGCGCGACGCCGACGTCTTCTACAACCTCGGCACCGCGTACGCGCGGCAGGGCCGTCATGGCCGCGCGATCGCGGCGTACGAGCGCGCGCTCCGGGTGCGGCCCTCCGATGCCGAGGCCGCGACCGCGCTCCGGCATGCGCGCGATGCGCTCGCGTCGCGTCGCGCCGATCGCGAGGGCGAGGCGACGATGGCGAGCGACGAAGGGCTCGCCCACGCGGTGTTCGGGCGCCTCTCGCGCGACGCGCTCGCGAGCGCGGTGCTGGTGCTCGACGCGCTCTTCTTCGCGGTGCTCGCGGCGTTCCTCTTCGTGCGGCGGGAGACGGCGCGGCTGGCGCTGGGCATCGGTGCGCCCTTGCTCGGTCTCGCGCTCGGCGCCGCGTCGCTCGGTCTCGCGATCCGCTCGGGCGCGTTCGACGAGGGCGTGGCCGCGGTCGTGGTGGCCGATCGCGTCCCGCTGCGCGAGGGGCCGCACGAGGACGCGCAGGAGCGTGCGCGCGTGCGGGAAGGCGAGCGCGCGTGGATCGTCGGCGAGGACGGCGCGTGGGTCCACGTGCGGGCCGGCGGGCGCGAAGGCTGGGTCGAGGGCGCGCAGGTCGTGCGCATCGACTGATTTGCCCGGGCCCTGTCGACCCCCGAGCTGCGCGCTCGGCGCGTCTGGTCAGCCTTCGACCGCGCTACGGATTCTGTAGCGCTCGCAGCGCCTCGGTCGCGCGGGGACTGCCGGGCCTCCGGCGCAGCGCTTCCTCGAACGCGCGTCGCGCTTCGTGTCGCTGGCCCGCGGCGGCGAGGGCCTGGCCGAGCACGATCGCGGGCTCGGCGTCGTTGGGCGCGGCGAGCTCGAGCGCTTCGCGCGCCGCAGTGATCCCGCCTTCGCGATCGCCCGCCTCGAGGCGGGCGCGTGCGAGCTCGAGGCGGACCTCGCCGCTCGTCGGGAGCTGACGCGCGACGCTCTCCAGCGTGCGCGCCGCGGCCGGAGCGTCGCCCGCGGCCATGCGCGCCCCCGCGACGTCGCGCAGCGCATCGAGATCGCCGGGACGGCGCGCGACGACCGCCTCGAAGAGCGTGACCGCTTCGGTCGCGCGGCCCTGCGCGAGCGCGAGCGCCGCGAGCTCGGCGAGCACCTCGGTGTCCTGCGGCATCGCGCGGCGCGCGGCCTCGAGCGCACGCCGCGCGCCCTCGAGATCGTCGCGACGGATCGCGAGCGCCGCGAGGCGGCGCAGTACGCTGGCCGCACTCTCGTCCTGCAATCCCGCGTCGCGCGTGATCCCGTCGATCGCCACCGCATGACCCTCGGCGATCGCTGCGGCCCACCAGCGCATCGCGCTCGCGCGCCTCTGCGCCGCGGGATCGGTCGGCGCTCCCGCGAGCCACGCTTCGAGCACGCGGCGCGCCTCGCTCGCATCCCGCTGCATCGCGGCGCCGGGCGCGGCGACCTGCTCGTCCACCTGATCGGGCAGGAGCAGCTCCGCGAGCCGGAGCGGTGCGCGCGCATCGCTGGGATCGGCCGCGATCGCCCGCCGCAACGGCCCGAGCGCACGCGCCGGCCGCCCTGCGCTCACCGCGCGCTCCGCCTGCGCGAGCAGCGCCTCCACGCGCGCCGTGCGGGCCCTCTCTCGCGCGCCCTGGGCCGCGGCGGGAGCGCTGGACACCCACAGCAACATCCCTAGAACTAGCGCCCCCGCCCGGAGCGACGCTCCGGCCCACCGTCGGCGAAGAGCCACGCGAAACGAGATAGCAGCCCCCGATGCGCTCGACACGTCTCCGCGGCGCTCGCACCCACAACCTGCGCGCGCTCGATCTCGACCTCGAGCCCGGCACGCTCGTCGCCATCGCGGGCCCGTCGGGCGCCGGCAAGTCCTCGCTCGCGTTCGGCACGCTCTACGCCGAGGGCCAGCGTCGCTACGTCGAGAGCTTCAGCGCGTACGCGCGACAGTTCCTCGAGCGCCTCGCGCGCCCGCCGGTCGATCGCCTCGAGCCGGTCGCGGCGGGCATCGCGGTGGATCGCCAGGCGCCGGTGCGCACCAGTCGCTCGACCGTCGGCACGATGACCGAGGTCGCCGACTACGCGAAGAGCCTGTGGGCGCGCGCGGCGCAGCTGCACTGTCGTCAGTGCGGCGAGCGCGTGATCCGCGACGAGCCCGAAGCGATCGCCGACGCGCTGCTCGCGTCGCACGCGGGCGCGAAGCTGCTCGTCACGTACCCGGTGCCGGTGCGCGACGCCGAGGGCTTCCTCGGCGTGCGCGAGATGCTCGCGGGCGCGGGCTATCGGCGCGTGCTGATCGACGGCGCGGTGCGCGATCTCGACGAGGTGCGCCCGAGCGACGTGCTCGGCGACGAGGTGATCGCGGCCGCGCCGAAGAAGAAGGTCGCGAAGAAGAAGGCGACCAAGAAGAAGGCCGCCCCCGAGCCGGAGCCCGCGCTGCGCACGGTGGAGGTCGTCGCGGATCGCACCGTGCTGCGCGAGGAAGAGCGCGGCCGCATCGTCGAGGCGCTCGAGGCCGCGATGACGCGCGGGCATGGTCGCGCCGCAGCGGTGATCGGCAGCGAGGTGCATCGCTACTCGCGCGCGCTGCACTGTGCGCGCTGTGACATCGGGTATCGCGACGCGACGCCGGGGCTCTTCTCGTTCAACAGCGCGGTCGGCGCGTGCGAGTCGTGTCGCGGCTTCGGCCGCGTGATCGGCGTCGATTGGGCGAAGGTCCTGCCCGATCCGAAGAAGACGCTCGGCGGTGGTGCGATCGCGCCGTGGGGCGGCAAGTCGACGGCGTGGGAGCGCCGCGCCCTCGCGAAGCACGCGGTCGCGGCCGGCGTGCCGCTCGACGTGCCGATCGCGCAGCTCACCGAGGCGCAGCGCGAGTGGCTCATGGAGGGCGACGAGCTCGGCTATCCGCGTGGCTGGTTCGGCCTGCGCGGGTGGTTCGGATGGCTCGAGTCGCGCGCCTACAAGATGCACGTGCGCGTGCTGCTCTCGCGCTACCGCAGCTACGAGGACTGCACCGCGTGCGGCGGCGCGCGCCTCAAGCCCGACGCGCTGCTCTGGAAGATCGACGGGCGGTCGATCGCGGAGATGTTCGCGATGCCCGCTTCGGACGCGCGGGTGTTCCTCGATCGCGTCGAGCCGGTGATCGAGGTCGACGCGGCGACGCTCCTGCTCCTGCGCGAGTGTCGTGATCGACTGCGCACGCTCGAGGACGTCGGGCTCGGCTATCTGCAGCTCGATCGCGCGTCGCGCACGCTGAGCGGCGGTGAGTCGCAGCGCGTGTCGCTGACGAGCGCGCTCTCGGCGTCGCTCACCGGCGCGATGTTCGTGCTCGACGAGCCGACGGTCGGTCTGCATCCGAGCGACGTCCGCAAGCTCTCGCGCGTCGTCGAGCGGCTCGCGGAGGACGACAACCTCGTGCTCGTCGTGGAGCACGATCCCGACGTGATCCGCGCCGCGGATCGCGTCATCGAGCTCGGCCCCGGCGCGGGCGAGCACGGCGGTGCGATCGTGTTCGACGGAACGCCCGACCTGCTCGCGCAGGGCGACACCGCGACCGCGCACGCGCTGCGCGAGGACGCGCGCGTCGTTCGTGATCGACGCATCACGCCGAGCTGGCTCGTGCTGCGCGGCGCGCGCGGCCACAACCTCCAGCAGGTCGAGCTGCGCATCCCGGTCGGCGCGATGACGTGCGTCACCGGGCCGAGCGGCTCGGGCAAGAGCAGCTTGGTGCTCGAGACGCTCGTGCCCGCGGTGCAGCGCGCGCTCGGCGTGCCCGGCGTGCACCAGCCGCTCGAACACGACGCGCTCGAGGGCGCGGCGCTGGTCTCGAGCGTCGTGCACGTCGATCAGTCCCCGCTCGGTCGCACCTCGCGCGGCAACGCGGCGACGTACCTCGGCGCGTGGGACGTGATCCGGAAGCGGTTCGCGCGCGAGCCGATTGCGAAGGAGCGCGGCTACACCGACGGGTTCTTCTCGTTCAACGTCGAAGGCGGACGCTGCGAGACCTGCCGCGGCGACGGCGCCGAGACCGTGGAGATGCAGTTCCTCGCGGACGTGACGTTCTCGTGCCCCGACTGCAGCGGACGTCGCTTCGTGGGGCCGGTGCTCGACGTCGTGCATCGCGGCATGACGGTCGCGGACGTGCTCGAGCTCACCGCGAACGAAGCGGCGGAGCGCTTCGCGGGCGACGCGTCGGTGAGCGAGCGGCTGCGTCCCATGATCGACGTCGGGCTCGGCTATCTGAAGCTCGGCCAGTCGCTCAACACGCTGAGCGGCGGCGAGGCGCAGCGCCTGAAGCTCGCGCTCGCGCTCGCGGAGACCCCGCCGGGCGCGCTCGTGGTGCTCGACGAGCCGACCGCGGGATTGCACGCGAAGGACGTCGAGCCGCTGATGCAGGTGCTCGATCGCCTGGTCGCGCGCGGCGACACGGTGGTGGTCGTCGAGCACGACATGCGCGTCGCGGCGCGCGCCGATCGTGTGATCGATCTCGGCCCCGGCGCGGGCAACGAGGGCGGTCGCATCGTGGCCGCGGGCACGCCCGAGGAGGTCGCCAACGTCGAGGGATCGCGCACCGCGGAGTTCCTCGCGCGCGCCCTGGGGCGCGGCGCTCCCGAGAAGGTCTCGAGGACGCGCACCACCAAGAGCACGAGCACCGACGCGCGAGTCATCGAGGTGGTGAACGCGCACGAGCACAACCTGCGCAACGTCTCGGTGCGCTTCCCGCGCGAGAAGCTGGTCGCGGTCACCGGGCCGAGCGGCTCGGGCAAGTCGACGCTCGCGTTCGACGTGGTGTTCGCGGAAGGGCAGCGGCGTTATCTCGAGACGCTCTCGCCCTACGCGCGTCAGTACCTGCCGCAGCTCCCGCGGCCCGCGGTCGATCGCGTCGTCGGCGTGCCGCCGACGGTCTCGGTCGAGCAGCGCATCACCCGCGGCGGCGCGAACTCGACGGTCGCGACGGTCACCGAGGTCGCGCACTACCTGCGCCTGCTCTGGGCCCGCGCCGGGCTGCTGCACTGCACCGAGTGCGAGGTGCCGATCGCGGCGCGCGCGCCCGGTCTCCTCACCGAGGACGTGCTCGCGCGCTTCGGCGCGAAGGCCGAGATCACCGTGCTCGCGCCGATCGTGCGCGGCCGCAAGGGCCATCACCGCGAGCTGCTCGGTCAGATGCGCGACAAGGGCTTCACCGAGGCGCGCATCGATGGAGTCCTCCGTACGCTCGAGCCCGGCCTCTCGCTCGCGCGCTTCGTCGAGCACGAGGTCGACGTCGTCGTCGATCGTGCGAAGGGCGATCGCGCGAAGCTCGAGGCCGCGCTGCGTCGCGCCGCGGAGCTCGGCGAGGGCAGCGTGCGCGTGCTCGCGGCGGGCGAGGATCTGCTGCTCTCGACGAAGCGCGCCTGTCCGAGCTGCGGCAAGGGCTACCCCGAGCTCGACCCGCGCTTCTTCTCGTTCAACACGCGCCAGGGCCAGTGCGAGGGCTGCGAGGGCAAGGGCTTCCACCTCCGCACCATCGGCAAGGGCAAGACGCTGCGCGAGGTGCGCGAGGCGTGCGAGGACTGCGGCGGTACGCGCCTCTCGAAGCTCGCGCGCTCGGTCACGATCGACGAGCGACCGATCACCGCGCTGCTCTCGCAGAGCGTCGAGGCCGCGCGCCGCGAGCTCTCGACGATGACGCTGAAGGGCCGCGAGAAGGAGATCGGCGAGCCCTGTCTCCACGAGTCCGAGGCACGGCTTCGTTTCCTCGAGGAGGTCGGGCTCGGCTATCTCGGCCTCGATCGCCCGGCGGACACGCTGAGCGGCGGCGAGACCCAGCGCGTCCGCCTCGCGGCGCAGCTCGGCAGCGGCCTCACCGGCCTCCTCTACGTCCTCGACGAGCCGACGATCGGCCTGCACCCGCGCGACACCGGCAAGCTCGTCGGCGCGCTGCGCTCGCTCGTCGACAAGGGCAACAGCGTGATCGTCGTCGAGCACGACACCGACGTGATCCGCGCCGCCGAGCACGTCGTCGACGTCGGTCCGGGCGGTGGCAAGCGCGGCGGACGCGTGCTCGCGGAGGGCGCGCCCGCGGTGCTCGAGACGGTGCGCGAGTCGATCACCGGCGCGTCGATCGCGCGCGCCGCGCACATCCCGAGCGAGCGTCGTGACTGCGCGAAGGCGCCGCGCCTCGAGCTCGAGGGCGCGCGCGGGCACAACCTGAAGAGCGTCGACGTCTCGATCCCGCTCGGTCGTCTCGTCGTCGTCAGCGGCGTGAGCGGCTCGGGCAAGAGCACGCTCGTGCGGCGCGTGCTGCTGCCCGCGGTGCGCGATGCGCTCGGCCTCGTGAACGACGAGCCCGGCCTGCCCTTCGCGAAGCTGCGCGGCGCCGACAAGCTCCAGCGCGCGACGATGGTCGATCAGAGCCCGATCGGTCGCACGCCGCGCTCGGTGCCCGCCACCTACGTCGGCGTGTGGGACGAGATCCGTCGCCTGCTCGCGCAGACGCCCGAGGCGCGCGCGCGTGGCTGGGACGCGTCGCGCTTCTCGTTCAACGTGTCGCACGGCGGTCGCTGTCCGACGTGCGAGGGCAACGGCTCGCTGACCGTCGAGATGGCGTTCCTGCCCGACGTCTACCTGCCGTGCGACGGATGCCGCGGCATGCGCTTCACCCAGGAGACGCTCGACGCGCGCCTGCACGATCGCAGCGCGGGCGAGCTGCTCAAGATGGAGATCGAAGAGGCCGCGAAGGTGCTCTCCGCAGTGCCCAAGGTCGCGCGCCCGCTCGAGCTGCTCGCCGAGCTCGGCCTCGGCTACCTCGAGCTCGGCCAGGCCTCGAACACGCTGAGCGGCGGCGAGGCGCAGCGCCTGAAGCTGGTCGCGGAGCTCGGCACCGCGGCGCAGGGCAAGACGCTCTACGTGCTCGACGAGCCCACCACCGGCCTGCACCGCGACGACGTCGGTCGGCTGATCGGCGTGCTCGGCAAGTTCGTCGAGCGCGGCGACACGGTCGTCGTGATCGAGCATCACCCCGACGTGATCCTCCAGGCCGACTGGGTGATCGATCTCGGCCCCGAGGGAGGGCAGGGCGGCGGCACGATCGTGGTGCAGGGCACGCCCGAAGAGGTCGCCGCGTGCGAGCGCAGCCACACCGGCCGCGCGCTGCGCGAGGAGTACGCGCGCGCCGGCATCGAGCTCGGCGCGAAGAAGAAGACCCCGAAGCGCAAGGCGAGTTGATCGCTGTGACTCGCGCTGGCACACCTGCCGGCGCATGCGTGCATTCACCCCAGTCGCGCTCGGCGTTGCGCTTCTCGTCCTCGGCTGTGCGACCAGCGCGCGCGTGCGTCGCGACGGGCGCGTCCACTCGGGCGTCGTCACGGGCGGCGCGCGGCTGTCGATCGAGCGAGCGAGCCGCGAGATCCCTTGCCGCCGCGAGGATCTCGTCGTCGAGGACCTGGGTTCGGGCGGCTACCGTGTCGTGGGCTGCGGGTCCGTGATGACCTACACCTGCCTCGGCAACGGGTTCGGCGGTGGTGTCTGCGAGCTCAACGAGCGCCGCTACCCCGAGCGCGACCTGGCGCCGCCGGTCCATCGCGGGGACACGTGGACCGATGGGCAGGTGCGCGAGCTGCGCGCGACGATCCATGACGAGATCATGCGGTGCGTTCCAGAGGGCACCGACTCCGTGCGCTTGCAGCTCGCGCTCTCACCGCGCGGCGAAGTGCGTCGCATCGGACGCAGCCAGGTCGACGCGGCAGCGGGTCGTTGCATCGATGACGCGCTCTCGCGTGCGCAGATGCTCGGGACCGCGTCCGAGCAGCGCGTGGTCGTGATGGACTTCCAGCGGACGCAATCGGTCGCTGCCGCCCCGGCCGCGGTCACCCCGATGCCGGCGACCGTGCCTGTCGGGCCCGACGGCGCCGCGCGCGCCGCGGTGGACACGCGCGCTCCGTCGATCCTCGCGTGTGTCGAGGCCGAGGCGATCGCGATGCAGGTCTCGTGGACCGCCGAGGGCCGGCTCGATGTGCTGCTCCGCGGTGATCGACAAGGCACACCCGAGGAGTCGTGCGTGCGCGCGATCGTGCAGCAGCTGACGATTCCCGCGCCCGGCGCGGCCGGCACCATCGTGCACGCCGTCCAGCGCTGAGCTCAGCGCGGCGCGAGCGCCGCATCGAGCGCGGCGGCCCACCGCGCGAGGTGACGCGCGCACTCGCCGATCCGGATGAAGCGCGCGTTCAGGTCCTCCGAGCGCACGTGGATCAGTCGCTCGGTCGCGACGACCGCGTCGCGCAGCGCCTGCGCCAACCGCTTCGCACGCTCACGCCCGACCTCGTCGATCCACGCGCGCATGTGGACCGGCGCGATCTCGAACGCGTCGATGCCGCAGCAGCCCGCGACGCAGTGGACCTCGCACGCCCGCAGGAGCCCGCGCGCATCCTCGTCGAGCTCCAGCGCGTGCCCCTCTGGGTGATCGACCAGCCACACCGTGCGGGCGCGCTCCGCGAGCGTTCCGGTGCTCCAGCGATTCGCCGCGAAGTCGAGCCGGAGCGAGCGACCCGTGCGATCGATCCGGAGCGTCTCCTCGCGCTCGCCACCGACGTGCTGGGTGCCGGCGACGTGCGTCGCGATCTCCCGCAGCAGCCACGCCCAGCTCGACGTGCGATCGTCGGCCTCGCCTTCCGCGTCGACACCCGCGACCAGCGCCTCGAGCCCGCGCGCGATCGCCCCGCTCTCGTCGAGCTCGACGAGCGCCGCGATCTCGTCGAGTCGATCCCGCTCGAGCTCGTCGGGCACTCGGCGGACCGCGCTGAAGAAGAGCCCCTCGAGCGTTCCGCGCATGCGCGGCGATCTACCCCGTTCAGATCGGCGCGTCGATCGGCGGCAGAGGAGGCTCGCACGCCGGATCCATCGCCGCGAGGTACGCGGCGCAGCGTCCTTCGAGGCACAAGCACCGTCCGCCGCAGTCGAGCGTGCCCGCGCGACACTCGAGCGTGCACGCCTCGCCATCGCACTCCGGTGCGTCGCTCGCCGCCCCACACGCGTCGGCGTGACAGCACTCCGCGGGCACGCAGTCGGCGTCGCTCTCGCACGCGATCTCGGTCGGCTCGACGCGCGCCGCTTCGCACCCTGCGCTCACGACGAGCGGGAGCGTCGCGCTCGCGCTCCCCGCGCGCACCACGAGGGCCGTCTGCCCGCTCGCGAGCCCCTCGAGCACGACGAGCGGTCCCTCCGCGACCTCGCCGCTGCACACGCCGCTCGCCGGGCCCACGCTCGCGATGCGCTCGTCCGCGACCCGCGCGCTCGGCGCTGCGCTCGCGAGCAGTCGCTCGCCGTCCGGCGCGATCGCGACGAGCGACACCCGCATCGCCTGTCCCGCGCGCAGCGCGATCGACCGCAAGCGCCCGTCGATCCACGCCAGGTCGGGCGAGTCGGTCGTGGCGATCGCCGGCACGACGTTCACCTCGATCGCGTCGTCGACGCGCACCGGCACCGTCCCGATCACCTCGTCGCCGTCGCTGATCTCGATCGCCGTCTCGCCGACGCCCAGCGCGCGCATCACCACGCGCGGCCGCGTCGTCACCTCACCGCCGCACGTGATCTCCGCGTCGTGCATGCGGGTGCAGCTCGCTCCCACGCCCGTGCCGCAACAGAGCCGCACCGGCTCGACCCACGCGCTCATCGTCGCGCCGTCGATTGCGCGCGCCTCGATGCGATCGAGCTCGATCGTCGTCAGCACGTCCGCGACGAGCTCGGCGCCGATCAACACCGGCGCGTCGAGCGCGCAGCCGCTCGCGCACGCCGCACTGTCGCGCACCACGAGCGACGCCGTGGCGTCGCCGCCGAGCGGCTCACGCGACGTGCACCCGATCGCGACGAGCACCGTGACGAGCAGGGCGATCCGGAGCGACATGCGCGGGCATCGTGCAACCCACGATCCGCTCCGGTTCGCCGGGGCGCGTCGTCACAGCGACGGCAGCTTCATGATCGCGAGATCGGGCGCCGCGACCAGCTTGGCCTCGGTCTTCTCCTGCACCTCGCGCGCGCTGACGCCGGGCGCGAGCTCGATGAGCTGCAGCCCGTGCGGAGTCACGTCGATCACCGCGAGGTCGGTGATGATGCGGTGCACGACCTTCTTGCCCGTCAGCGGAAGCCGGCACTTCGTGAGGATCTTCGGCGCGTCGCCCTTGGCCACGTGCTCCATCACCACCACGACGCGCTTGGCGCCCGCGACGAGATCCATCGCGCCGCCCATCCCCTTCACCATCTTGCCGGGGATCATCCAGTTCGCGAGGTCGCCTTCCTCGCTCACTTCCATCGCGCCGAGGATCGCGAGGTCGATGTGCCCGCCGCGGATCATCGCGAAGCTCTCCGCGCTGTCGAAGAGCGACGCGCCGGGGATCATCGTGACCGTCTGCTTGCCCGCGTTGATGAGGTCGGCGTCTTCCTCGCCTTCGTAGGGGAAGGGGCCGACGCCGAGGATGCCGTTCTCGCTCTGCAGCATCACCTCGACGCCCGGCGGGATGTAGTTCGCCACGAGCGTCGGGATGCCGATGCCGAGGTTCACGAAGAAGCCGTCGCGGAGCTCCTGCGCCGCGCGCATCGCGAGCTGATCACGATCGAGCATCTGGATCACGCTCCCTTCTTCTGCGTGCCGCTCTTGGGCTGCACGGTACGGCGCTCGATGCGCTTCTCGTGCTTGCCCGCGACGACGCGGTGCACGTAGACGCCGGGGGTGTCGATCTCGTGCGGCGCGAGCGCGCCGACCTCGACGATCTCCTCGACCTCGGCGATGGTGATGCGACCCGCCATCGCGGCGAGCGGGTTGAAGTTCTTCGCGGCGAGGCGGTACACGAGGTTGCCGTAGCGGTCGGCCTTCCACGCCTTCACGATCGCGAAGTCGGCGACGATGCCGCGCTCGAGCACGTAGTGCTTGCCGTCGAACTCGCGCGTCTCCTTGCCGTCGGCGACGGTCGTGCCGTAGCCGGTCGGCGTGTAGAACGCGGGGATGCCCGCACCGCCCGCGCGAAGGCGCTCGGCGAGCGTGCCCTGCGGCGTGAGCTCGACCTCGAGCTCGCCGCTGAGGTACTGGCGCTCGAACTCCTTGTTCTCGCCGACGTAGCTCGAGACCATCTTCTTGATCTGCTTGTTCTGCAGCAGGATCCCGAGGCCGAAGTCGTCGACGCCGCAGTTGTTCGAGACGAAGGTCAGGTTCTTCACGCCGCGCTCGCGCAGGGCCGCGATGCAGAGCTCGGGGATGCCGCAGAGACCGAAGCCACCGGCGGCGAGGGTCGCGCCGTCGGGGATGTCGCGCACCGCGGCGAGGGCGCTCTCGTAGACCTTGTCCATACGGGGCTGGGTCGTATCAGACCTCGCGTCGGGGTGGCAACGCGAACGGGAGCGCTTCGGTGCGGGCGCGTGGCATCGCTCCCTCGCTAGTCCTCGCGAGCTGCCGATCACGAACCGGTGAGACGTCGGGAAGCGGAGTGTCCGCGTCGCACGCGAAGCGTGCGTCGCGGACCGTGCACGCTCGGTGGGGCGTCGTGCGGCCCTCGCTGCGGGATCGCTCGGGAGCGATGCCACGCGCCCTGCTGCACGGCGTCGGCATGCATGGGCGAGACGCAGCGGTCTGGGCTTTGGGTGGGCTGGCGGAACGCGCGATCCCGCGGAGCGGGATCGCACGTTCCGGGATCGGCGCCGCGCTTCGCGCGAGCGTGCCGAATGATCGGCGCCGCGCTTCGCGCGAGCGTGCCGAATGGGTCGGCGCCGCGCTTCGCGCGAGCGTGCCGAGTGCGGCATCGGCCGCGGACGGCAAGGTGCGCGGCGTTGCCGGCGATGCCGAAGGGGTACTGGAAGGTGCCGTGGGCCATTGCCCGCGAGGCAGGGGGTACGGGAACGTTCCGCGGGCTGTTGCCCGCGAGGCAGAGGGGTACGGGAACGTTTCCGCGGGCGATTGCCCGCGAGGCAGAGGGGTACTGGAAGGTGCCGTGGGCCATTGCCCGCGAGGCAGAGGCGTACGGGAGGTGCCCCGGGGCATTGCCCGCGAGGCCGAGGGGTACGGGAAGGTGCCGTCGGGCGTTGCCGGCCGCGCATTGGCGCACGGAGCTTCGTGCGCCAATGCGCGCGACGCGCTCGCTGGTGCGCCGGAAGGTTCGGCGCGGCATTTCCGCGGCGCGCTGGTGCGCCGGACGGTACGGCGCGGCATTTCCACGCCGCGCTGGTGCGCCGGACGGTACGGCGCGGCATTTCCACGCCGCGCTGGGGCGCCGGAAGGTACGGCGCGGCATTTCCGCGGCGCGCTGGTGCGCCGGACGGTACGGCGCGGCATTTCCGCGGCGCGCTGGTGCGCCGGACGGTACGGCGCGGCATTTCCGCGGTGCGCTGGCGCGCCGGACGGTCCGGTGCGGCATTCCACGCCGCGCTGGCGCGCCGGAAGGTCCCGCGGCGCGCCGGGCGACCTTCAGGCTGCTTCGTCGTCCGCGCCGGTCGAGCCCGTCGTCTTCGGCGTCGCGGGCTTCTCCGGCGCCGGCTTCACGGGGACCGGCAGGCCGAAGTTGTATCGCAGGAAGTCGCGGAAGAACCCGAACGGGTTCGGGTCCTTCTTGTTCTGGATCCGCGCCCGCACCTTGTAGACGCCGTGCGTCGCCGCGAACACGACGTCGGCCGCGCGGCGGTACGCCTCGCCGTGGTTCTTCGTGAAGTAGTGCTTGCGCGAGTCGAACCAGTACGTCGGGACGCGACGCCATTCCTTCATGCCCGTCGACGCGCTGCCGACGTGCGCGACCTTGCTCTCGACGACGTACCACGTGGGCCAGCCCGCGAGCTTCGCGCGGCGGCACAGGTCCGTCTCCTCGAAGTAGAGGAAGAACGTCTCGTCGAAGAGCCCGATCCGGCGCAGCACCTCGGCGCGCATCATCATGCTCGCGCCCGCGAGCCAATCGACCTCGCGGGTCTGGCTCGGGATCGGCTCGATCGCGACGCGATGCTCGTCGAGCAGCTTCGACACCACGCCCAGCGCGAGGCCGCTCTCGAGCTCGCTCCACAGGCTCGGGAAGCGGAACGCCGTGTGGTGCGGCACTCCGTCGGTCCCGTGGATGAAGCTCCCGACGATGCCGACCTCGGGGCGCGCCTCGAGGAAGTCGACCAGCACCTCGATCGCGTCCGGCGCGGGGAACGCGTCGGAGTTCAGGATGTACACGAGCTCCGGCGGATCTCCGCTCTCGAGCGCGCGACGGATCGCGTAGTTGTTGCCCGCGCCGAATCCGCCGTTGCGATCGCTCGCGAGCACCCGGACGCGCTCCGGCGCGTACCGGCCCTCGCGCACGCCAGCGACGAGCTTCTCGTAGCTGCCGTCCTGCGAGTCGTTGTCGACGATGTCGATGCGCGCGTCGGGGATGTTCTCGAGCGCGTGATAGGCGCTCTTCAGCGCCTTCAGCGTCATGTCGGGAGTGCGGTAGTTGAGCAGAACGACGAGCAGCTTCACGCGATCACTCCACGCTGAGACCGACGAACGGACGCACCGCGATCTCGGCGCTGATCGTCGCCCTCGGCCTGCGCGCGGTCCTCACGTACCCGAGTACGCTCCGGTCCGTGCTCGGCCTCGGGCGCCGCTGAGCACCGAGCTCGCGGCGCGCGCCACCAGGTGCCCGGATCACGCGACTCACTCCTCCGCGCCCGCCGCGGCGTCCGCGATCGACGTCTCCTCGAGCGCCTCGCGCATCGCGATGCGTGCGGGGCTCGGGCGCGTGCCCGATGCGTCGTCGCGGTGCGTCTCGCCGTTGGCGCGACCGCTCGTGAGGCGCGGCGTGCGCTCGACCGCCTCGATGCACTTGCGCAGACGTCGCGCCAGCACGCGCACGTTCGGCTCGAGCACCATCGAGTCGTGATCGCCCGGCACCTCGTGGATCTCGAGCTGCGAGACCCACGGCGTCCACCCGTTGTCCGCGAGGATGTAGTGCCGGTCCTTGTCGATCAGCACGCCCTCGCCGAGCACCCACTGCGGCTGCGGCGCCGGGCGGAAGAGCGTGACCTTCCCGGTGTACTGCCGCATCACGTAGCGCGGCAGCGCGTCGCGGAACGCCTGTCCGATGAGCTCGCTGCGGAACTCGTCGGAGCGCGTGTCGCCCTCGGGCTCCTCGAAGCGCTTGCGAAGCTTCGAGGCCTCCCACTCGAGCCGGCGCTGCGCCCACTCCGCGACGTAGGCCGGGCCCTTCTGCTTGAGCTCGACCAGCTTGATCGCCGCGCGATCCTTCGCCGAGAGCGGCGCGCGCAGCGGCAGCGGCGTGTCGAGCAGGAGCAGCAGCGAGACCTCTTCGCCCGCCTTGCGGAGCTGGTGCGCCATCTCGTACGCGGTGATGCCGCCGCCCGAGAAGCCGCCGATCATGTACGGCCCGTGCGGCTGCACCGTGCGCATCTCGGTGAGGTACGCGTGGGCCATCTCCTCGAACGTCTCGTGCGGCTTGCTGTCGCCGTAGAGGCCGAGCGCCTGCAGGCCGTAGAAGCGGCGATCGGTGCCGATGAGATGCGCGAGGTGGCGCAGGTTCAGCACGTTGCCGAACATGCCGGCGACGATGAAGAACGGCGTCTTGGTCTTGTCCTCGTCGCGCCCACCGGGGTGCATCGCGACGAGGTGCGTGTAGCGCGTCTTGGGCTTCTCCTCGCGCGGCGCGGCGACGCCGCCGGGCGTCGTGGTGCTCGCCTCGGGCGTGCTCGGCGCGACGCGCTCGCGGATGCGATCCGAGATGCGCTCGATCGACGGCGCCTCGAAGAGCACCGAGATCGGGAAGTCGACGCTGAACGTCTTCTTGATCTTCGCGAAGAGGCGCACCGCGATCAGCGAGTGCCCGCCGAGATCGAAGAAGCTGTCGCGCACGCCGACCATCTCGACGCCGAGCAGATCCTGGAAGTAGCCGACGAGCGTGCGCTCGATGTCGTCGCGCGCCTCGACGTACTCGTTGTCGAGGTTGGGCCGCGCGAACTTGGTGCCGCCGCTCTCCGCCTTGGTCTCGGTCGCAGCCAGGTCGGCCTGCTTCACGAGCTTCTCGAGGTTCATCGACGAGACGACGACGCGCGGCTGCGAGAGGCCCTCCATCACGCGCTCGAACGCGTCCGCGCCCTCGTGGGGGAGGATGCCGCGCTCGAGGTTGCGCGCGAGCTGCTGCTCGGCGGGCGAGAGCTCGCGATCCGCGCCCTTCTCGAGCTCGACCTCGCTCGGCGAGGGACGCGCCGCGAGCGCGAACTCGCCGGTGCCCGCGGTGCGCTTGATCGAGAAGCCCTTCACCTCGACGAGCGTGTTGCCCGCGGGATCGCAGAGCACCACGTCGAAGCTCGCGAGGTCGACGCCCGGCTTCGCCTCGCCCGTGTAGCGCACCCAGCTCCGGATGCGCGACGTGAGCGGCGCGTGGACCTTCACGCTCTCGTACGAGAGCGGGACCCAGAGCGTCTTCGCGTCGTAGCCCGGGATGAGATCCATCGCGTAGCCGGTCGCGAGATCGAGCAGCGCGGGGTGCAGCCCGTACTCGCTCACCTCGCCCTCGAAGCGCGGATCGAGCGCGAGGTCGGCGATCGCCTCGCCGCGTCCCCAGCGCACCTCGTGCAGGACGCGCCAGCGCGGCCCGAAGCGGAGGAACTGCTCCTGCGGCGTCTTGATGCCCGCGATGTCGGCCTGGCGGCGCAGATCACAGCGCGCCTCGATCGACTCGACCGGCACCTTGCGCGGCTCGCCGAGCTTCGCGAGCGAGAGGCTCGCCTGCGCGTGCAGCTCCCAGCCGACCTTGCCGTCGAGCTCGATGCGGCTGCGCACCTCCATTGCGTAGCCGGCCTGCGTCGGCTCGAGGCGCACGCGCACTTCCTTCGCCTCGTCCTCGCCGACCGCGAGCGGGCGGATGAAGAAGAGATCCTGGATCTCGAACGCGCTCGTGCCTCCCGTCGGCGCAGCCCCGAGCGCCGCGAGCGCCTCGCGCGCGAGCTCGAGGTACCCGGTGCCGGGGATCAGCGCGTGACCGGCGGCGGTGCGGTGCTCGTCGAGGAACCAGCACGTCGCGTGGTGCCAGCGCGCGATCAGCGTCTCGCGCCGGCCGGCGCCGCCCTCGCGCGCGACCGCGTCGAGCATCGGCTGGCCCGCCTCGCCCACGATCTCGATCGACGAGCCGCGCGACTTCGAGGTCATCGCCTCGTGGGCCATGCCCACGTCGTTCCAGATGCCCCACGCGATCGCGGTCGCGGGCAGCCCGCGCTCGCGACGGCTCTGCGCGAACGCGTTGAGGAACGCGTTCGCCGCGACGTAGTCCACCTGGCCCGCCGCGCCGATCAGGCTCGACGTCGACGAGAAGAGCACGAAGAAGTCGAGCGGCTTGCCCGAGAGCACGCGGTCGAGGACGAGCGTGCCGTGGATCTTCGGCGTGAAGACGTCCTCGCACTCGCCCTGGGTCTTCTGCGAGATCAGCGCGTCGCGCACGACGCCCGCGGTGTGCAGCACGCCGTCGATGCGACCGAACTTCTGCTCGGCGCGGCGCACCACGTCGCGCATCTCGCTCTCGATCGTCACGTCGGCCGCGGCGACCATCACCTCGGCGCCGATGCGCTCGAGGGCGCGCACCTTCTGGATCCGCTGGCTCGTCTTGTCGTCGGGGCCGAACGCGCGCAGGTGCGCGTCCCACTGCTCGCGCTCGGGCAGCTCGGTGCGACCGACGAGGATCAGCTTCGCGCGGCGAGACGACGCGAGGTGCTCCGCGAAGAGCAGGCCGAGCCCGCCGAGGCCGCCGGTGATCATCACCACCGCGCCGTCCTTCACGCGCCCGTGCAGCGTGCGCTCGATCGTCGGCAGCTTCTGCTGCTCGAGCGCCTCTTCGAAGCGCACCGCGCCGCGCAGCGCGACGACCGCGTTGCGCGCGGGCGCGAGCACCTCGGCCTCGAGCTTCTTCGCGAGGTCCTCGAGCTCCTCCTGCGCCGCCTTGCGGCCCGCGAAGGGATCGATGAGCGCGTTGAAGAGGTTGCCGCCGAAGAGCTTCGAGCTCGTCTCGGGCAGGCGCAGATCGATCGCGCTGCACGTGACGCCCGGCATCTCGCGCGGGATGACCTTCACCGGCCCGAGCAGCGTCGACTTCTCGGGGTAGGGCAGGGCCTCGTGCTCCACTTGCGCGAGGCCGTTGCCGACCATCGTGATGTGGATCGGCGTCGCGAGCGCCTCTTCCTGCATCGCCTGCCCGAGGAAGAGCAGCGAGTAGAAGCCGCGCTCCTGGTTGCGATGGAAGAAGCTCGAGCCGGGACGGAACGACTCGTCCGCGGTGACCATCCACAGGTGCGCGATGCGCGACGGCGCGTGCCCGCTCTTGATCAGATCCTGGAGCAGCGCGACGTAGCCCTCACGGCCGCGCTCGGGCGCGATCGCGTACTCGGTGTCGCTGCGACGCACGTACGCATCGCCTTCCCACACCGAGATCACGTTGTGGCCGTGCGACGCGAGCCGCTCGCGCAGGCGCTTGCCGAGGCCCGCCGAGTCCATGAAGACCAGCCACGTCTGCGGCTTCGTCGACTCCGGCGGCTGCACCAGCGAGGGCCGCCACACCGGGCGCCAGCCCCACTCGCTCACGTCCTCGAGCTTCGGCAGGTCGCGCACGTCCTCCTCGAGGACCTGCACCTTGCCGGGCTGGATGAAGAAGTACTGGCGCTGGAACGCGTAGGTCGGCAGCGGCACGCGCTTGCGCGTCTCGCCGGCCCAGAGGCGGTCCCAGTCGAACGTCCCGCCCGCGGCCCACACGCGGCCGAGCTGCGTGAGGAAGTACGCCGCGTCGTCGACGACCTCGTCCTTGTGGCGCAGCGAGACGAGCGCGTGGGTCTGCGCGCCGCCCGACGGATGCTGCTTCGCGAGCGAGCTCAGGGTGCGGCCGGGGCCGACCTCGATGACGACGCGATCCTTCGTCTCGAACAGCGTGGCGAGGCACTTCGAGAAGTCGACCGAGCCCCGCAGATGCCCGACCCAGTACTCGGGATCGATCGCCTGCGCGTCGGTGATCCAGGTGCCGGTGCGATTCGAGAGGAACGGCGTCTTCGGCTTGCTCAGCTTGATCGACTTCAGGTACGCGCGGAACTCGCCGAGGATCGGCTCGAGCATGCGCGAGTGCGCTGCGACCGGGATCGCGAGGCGCTTGTGCTCGATCTCGCGCTCCGTGAGCTGCGCCTCGAGCGCCTCGATCGCGGGGAGCGGGCCCGACACGACGGTCACGTCGGGCACGTTGATCACCGCGATGTCGACCGCGCCGCCGACGATCGGCTCGAGGTCCTCGCGGCGCAGCGCGACGCTCGTCATCGCGCCGCCGGGCACCTTCGCGAAGAGCTTGCCGCGCAGCGCGACGAGGCCGAGGCAGTCCTCGAAGCTCATCACGCCCGCGAGGCACGCCGCGGTGTTCTCGCCGAGCGAGTGACCGAGCAGCGCCGCGGGCTCGACGCCCCAGCTCTTCCACAGCTGCGCGAGCGCGTATTCGACGATGAAGATCGCCGGGAGCTGGTGCGGCATCGCCTCGAGCTCGGCGTTCGCGCCTTCGAGCTCGTCGGGCTTGCAGAAGAGCAGCGGGCGCAGGTCGATCCCGTGCTTGCTCTTCAGCAGGTCGAGCCCGCGATCGACGTGCTGCTTGAACACCGGCTCGGCGTCGTAGAGGTCCGCGCCCATGCGCGCGTACTGCGCGCCGCCGCCGGGCAGCAGGAACACGATGCTCGGCTTGTCCGCCTTCGTGTCGCCGAACACGCGGCGCGGGTCGCTCTCGCGCAGCAGCTTCGCGGCCTCGGCGTGATCGCGCGCGACGACGACGCGACGCTTGTCGAACTCGCGACGCCCGACGTGCAGCGTCCACGCGATGTCGGCGAGCTTCGTCTGCGGGTTCGCTTCGAGGTACGCAGCGAGACGCTTCGCGTTGTCGTCGAGCGCCGCGTTGTTGCGCCCGCTCACCGTGAGGAGCTGCCACGGGCGCTTCGCGTCGCTCGACGCCTTCGGCTCCGGCGCTTCTTCGAGCACCGCGTGCGCGTTCGTGCCGCCGACGCCGAGCGAGTTGACCGCCGCGCGTCGCGGGTGATCGCCGCGCTTCCACTCGGTGAGCCGATCGTTCACGACGAACGGGCTCGTCGCGAAGTCGATCGTCGGGTTCGGCTTCTCGTAGTTGAGGCTCGGCGGCATCTGCCGGTGGTAGAGCGCGAGCGACGCCTTGATCAGGCTCGCGACACCGGCCGCGTTGTCGAGGTGCCCGATGTTCGACTTCACCGAGCCGATGCGGCAGTAGCCGACGCGCTTGGTCTCCTTGCGGAACGCCTGCGTCAGCGCGGCGATCTCGATGGGGTCACCGAGATACGTGCCCGTGCCGTGGGTCTCGATGTAGTCGATGGTGTCGGGCGAGACGCCGCTCAGCCCGTACGCCTCGACCATGCAGCGCGCCTGACCGTCGACGCTCGGCGCGAGGTAGTTGACCTTCGTCGAGCCGTCGTTGTTGACCGCGGTGCCCTTGATGATCGCGTAGATGTGATCGCCATCGGCGAGCGCATCATCGAGGCGACGCAGCACCACGATGCCGGTGCCGCTGCCGAACACGGTGCCCTGCGCGCGGTGATCGAACGCGTGGCAGTGCCCGTCGGGGGAGAGCACCTCGCCCTCGTGATACAGGTAGCCGCGGCGATGCGGCATCTCGACGGTGACACCACCGGCGAGCGCCATGTCGACCTCGCGCGCGAGGAGCGACTGCACCGCGAGGTGCACCGCGGTGAGCGACGACGAGCACGCCGTCTGCACCGCCATGCTCGGCCCGTGCAGGTTCAGCAGATACGAAACGCGCGTCGGGAGGAAGTCCTTGTCGTTCCCGGTGTGGCGCAGCAGGAAGAGCCCCACGTCGCGCGTGAGCTCGGGGTTCGTGCAGAGGTTGAACGCGAAGTAGAAGCCGGGGCCGCACCCGCTCCACACACCGACGGGACCGTCGAACTTCTCGGGCGGATGGCCCGCGTTCTCCATCGCCTCCCAGGCCGCCTCGAGGAACTGGCGGTGCTGGGGATCCATGATCGCCGACTCCTTCGGGCTGAACCCGAAGAACTCGCCGTCGAACATCTCCATGTCGTCGAGCGGCGCGCCTGCGCGGACGTAGTTCTTCTTGCGCAGGTTCTCGGGCGACTCGCCCGCCGCGAGCAGCTCTTCGTCGGTGTAGCGACGGACCGACTCGACGCCGTTCTTCAGGTTCCGCCAGTACTCGTCGACGCTTCGCGCGCCGGGCACGCGCGTGGCCATGCCGACGATCGCGATCGCGTTGCCGTCGACCTCGCCCTCGTCGTCGACGTTCTGGTCCTCGATGGAAGTCTGGTCCGACATCGTCTCGGTCTCGTCCGTCAATCGCGAAACTGTTTGCAGGCTCGCGGACTGAACGCCGCGAACGCGCGAGGCCCCCGCCTCAGGCGGCGAGCGCCAAGGTGCCCCGCCCCGCTGCGTTTCGCAATCGGTCGAATGAGTGCGCCTGCACTGTGAGTGCAGCACGCGCGGACACGGTTCCCCCGACCCTCCGATCACCTCTTGCCGAATCGCGCGACTCCCCGCGCGCACCGCCCGCACACGAGGATTCATCGACACCCCGTGACGGGCTCGCAACGTCGACGAATCGCGCTTGCTCGCGTCGGATGGGGCTGGCTTGCGGTCCACGCGAGGGGAACGTATGCGATGGGCTCGAATGGTGGGGCTGCGAGTGAACGGCGAGGACCTCGAGGTCGACGCGCCGGACGACATGCCGCTCCTCTGGGTGCTGCGCGACGTGCTGGCGCTGACCGGCACGAAGTACGGCTGCGGCATCGCGCAGTGCGGCGCGTGCACGGTGCACCTCGACGGTGAGCCCGTGCGCTCGTGCGCGACGCCGATCTCCGCGGTCGCGGGGCGCGCTGTGACGACGATCGAAGGGCTCTCTCGCGATCGATCGCATCCGGTGCAACGCGCGTGGATCGCCGAGGACGTGCCGCAGTGCGGGTACTGCCAGTCGGGCCAGATCATGGGCGCGGCTGCGCTCCTCTCGCGTCATCCGCAGCCCGACGACGCCGCGATCGACGAGGCCATGCGCGGGCACCTCTGCCGCTGCGGGACGTACGCGCGCATCCGTCGTGCGATCAAGCGCGCGGCGGGGGAGGGCGCGTGAGCGAGGTCGCGGGCATCGTGCTCGCCGCAGGGCGGAGCGTGCGCGCGGGGCGCATCAAGGCGCTCGCCACGCTCGAGGGCGAGACGTGGATCGCGCGTGCCGTGCGCGCGCAGCGCGAGTCGGGCATCGAGCGCGTCGTGGTCGTGCTCGGCGAGCCGCACGCCGCGCCCATCGCACGTGCGCTGCCCGAGGGCGCGCGATGGGTGCGCAATCCCACGCCCGAGCGCGGCATGCTCTCGTCGCTGCAGGTCGCGCTCGCGACGCTCGATGCCGAGCGCGTCGTCGTCTCGCTGATCGATCATCCGCGCGTGCGCGCGTCGACGGTGCGCGCGCTGATCGCCGCCCTCGATGCGGGCGCGCTGGTCGCGCGGCCTCGCTTCGCGGGTCGTCGCGGCCATCCCTACGCGGTCGCCGGTGCCGCGATTCGCGCCCTGCGCGAGGCCCCACTCGATCGCAGCGCGCGCGACGTGTTACTCGGGATGGTCCCCGCGCTCGACGTCGAGGTCGACGACCCCGGCGTGCTCGACGACCTGGATTCACGGAGCTCCGTCGGATGAAGATCGCCTATCTCATCAACCAGTACCCCGCGATCAGCCACACCTTCGTGCGCCGCGAGATCCAGGCGCTCGAGCAGCTCGGCGTCGAGGTCGTGCGGTTCAGCGTCCGGCGCCACCCCGCGGGCCTGAAGGATCCCGAGGACCAGAAGGAGCTCGAGAAGACCCACGTGCTGCTCGAGCACGGTGCGCGCGGCCTCGCAGAGGCGCTCGCGCGCTGGTCGCTCACCCGCCCGGCGCAGCTCGCGAAGGCGGCGAAGCGCGCCACCGAGCTCGGCCTGAACAGCGATCGCGGCGTGCTCTATCACGGCGCGTATCTCGCCGAGGCGTGCGTGCTCGTCGAGCAGCTCGAGAAGCACGGCGTGCAGCACGTGCACGCACACTTCGGCACGAACTCCGCGACCGTGGCGATGCTCGCGCACGAGCTCGGCGGCCCTCCGTTCTCGTTCACCGTCCACGGCCCCGAGGAGTTCGACAAGCCCGAGACCATCAAGCTCGGCGAGAAGATCCGCGCGTCGCGCTTCGTCGCCGCGATCTCGAGCTTCGGTCGGAGCCAGCTGTGGCGTCGCGTTCCGTCGACCGAGTGGAGCAAGGTGCACGTCGTGCGCTGCGGGCTCGACGCGAGCTTCCTCGCGAAGGAGCCGACGCCGGTGCCCGACGTGCCGCGCGTGGTGTGCGTCGGTCGACTGCACGAGCAGAAGGGCCAGGCGCTCTTGGTCGAAGCGGTCGCGCGCGTCGCGAAGTCGGGCACGCCGATCGAGCTCGTGCTGGTCGGCGGTGGCGAGCTCGAGGAGGAGATCAAGGCCGCGGTCGCGCGCCACGGCATCGAGAAGAACGTGCGCTTCACCGGCTGGGCGAGCGGCGACGTGGTGCGCCGCGAGGTCGAGGGGGGTCGCGCGATGGTGCTGCCGAGCTTCGCCGAGGGCCTGCCGGTGGTGATCATGGAGGCGCTCGCGCTCGGGCGTCCGGTGATCAGCACGTACGTCGCGGGCATCCCCGAGCTGGTCGCGCCGGGCGAGTGCGGATGGCTGTGCGCCGCGGGCAGCGTCGAGCAGCTCGAGACCGCGCTGCGCGAGTGCCTCGCGGCGCCGATCACGAAGCTGAACGCGATGGGCCACGAGGGGCGCCGTCGCGTGCTCGCGATGCACGACATCCGCGTCAGCGCGCAGCGACTCAAGACGCTGATCGAAGGTGGCTCGCTCGAGGACGACGGAGTCGCGCGCGAAGAGGGCTCGGGCGAGCGCGTCGTGCCCGCGAACGTCGTGGGCTAGACGTCGTCGCGCACGAGCCGCTTGCCGTAGCTCACCACACGATCGTCGGTGAACCCGAGGCGCTCGTAGAACGCGATCGCCTCGAGGTTGTCGTGGCGGATCTCCATCGCTCACCCCTCTCGCGCGCTCGCCGCACGCACGATCGCGGGGCCCGCCGCGATCGCCACGACCGCGCCGATGCCCGCGACGACTGCTGCGACCAGGTACGCGTCGCCGTGCATCCGCTCGTAGAGCGCGCCCGCTGCCGGCGTCGCGAGGCCGTACACGAGCCCGAGGATCGCCGTGTACATCCCTTGGCCGGTGCCGAGCTTCGTGATCGGCAGCGCGCGCCGCACGAAGTCCATCGCGCCGAGGTGCGTCGCGCCGAACGAGAGCGCGTGCAGCAGCTGCGCGACGGCGATCCACGCCACGTCGCTCGCGTGCGCGAGCAGGACCCAGCGCAGCGCGGCGGCGAGCGCTCCTGCGATCCACATGGGCGCGGGCCCCACCCGCGCGACGATGGGCGGAGCGAGCGCGAAGAGCACGATCTCCGCGACCACACCCTCCGCCCACAGCGCCCCGATCGTCGTCTCGTCGAGCCCGAGCGCGCTCCAGCGCAGGCTCCCGAACCCGTAGTACACCGCGTGCGTCGCCTGGATCGCGCCCGCGAGCACCATGCCCGCGACGAGCGCGCCCCACGCGACCGCGCGCGGCTTCGCAGGCTCGCCCTCGTCGCTCGCGACCGGCACGCGCGCGTCCGCGCGCTTCGGCATCTGCTGCGACGCGACGAGGCACGCGAGCGTCCCGCCCGCCATGAGCCAGGGCACGACCTCGACGCCGACGCCCTCCACGAGCCACCCTGCGCCGGCGGACGCCACGATGAACGCGAGCGAGCCCCAGAGCCGCACCCGCCCGTAGCGGGCGTTCCCGGCCGCTGCGTGCGCCTGCGTGATGCTCTCCGCGAGCGGCAGCAACGCCGCGTGCGCGCCGAACGTGATCACCCCGAGCACCGCGAGCGCCGGCACGCCCCACGCGAACGAGAACGCGACGAACCCCAGCGTCGCGATCACCGCGAGCACCGCCATCGGAGGCCTCGCCGCGCCCACCCGATCCGAGATGCGCCCGGCCAGCGGCGAGCTCGCGATCGACACCCAGTATCCGAGCCCGATCAGCACGCCGATCCCGTCCGCGGGCACGTCGCGCGACGCGAGCCAGAGCGCCCAGAACGGGAGGTGGATCCCCGTGCAGGTGAAGTGCGCGACGTAGTACGCCGAGAGGCGCGCAGGGACGTGGCGCATGGGGCGCGAAGGGGTAGCACGCGCCGCCTCGAGGCGACGATCTGCGCGAACGCACGCGGATCGCCGGGGGCGACCGCCAGAGCGCAGGCGTAGGAGTCACGCGCGGAGGTGCTCGATGCTCTGGTGGATCCTCGGTGCCGTGGTGGTGATCGTCGCGCTCGTCGGTGGGCTCCTCGTCGCGGCGGACGCGAGCGCGAAGCGCGCCGCGCGCGAGGCCGAGCTCGCGAAGGGCAACGCGCTCGGCACGTGGACGGTGTTCTACGACGTGCCGGGGCGTCGCATCGGGCTCTCGGGGACGTTCGGCGAGCGCGACCTGCTGCGCTATCTGCTCCTGCGCGCCCACGATCTCTTCGAGTACAACCAGGGCCTCGAGAACGAGCGACGCGCGCTCGCCGACGCTCTCCGCGCTGCGTCGCGCGGCAACCCGGGCGAGCCGTGGACGCTGCTGTTCCCGGTGCCCGAGAGCGAGTGCTTCCACGCGCACGAGCGCCCCGACGCGAAGCTGTTCAAGTACTTCGACGGAACGCTCTTCGAGCACGCGATCACGCAGCCCCGCTTCCTCGGCGGCGACTCGATCGCGAAGCAGAAGGGCCTGGTCGGCGAGTGCGTGGCGATCGCCGCGCACCTCAGCGGGGACCCCGCGCGCTCCGCGCAGGTCGCGCGCGCCATCGATCGCCTCGTGCAGCGCGAGCTCGCCGAAGGCACGTCGTCGCCGGGCGCGAAGTTCTGGGACCGCCCCAACGACGCCCTCCGCCAAGCGGGCGCGTGATCACCGTTCATCGCGCGACGCGCATCGCGGGCTCGAGATCACCTGAGCGGCAGGACGCAATCGCCCCGTGCCCCACACCGAAGCCTCGCCCCGCGCGGAGATCACTCCGCAGCCGCCTCCGAAGTCGAGATCTCCTTACGAACCCGCTGCAGCCGCCACAAATTGCGATCCACCACCCGCCAGGGATCCATCGCGCCCAGCGCGAGCAACCGGAACATCCACAGCGCCTCGCCGCCTTCGACCTTCACGCGCGGCAGCGACACCAGCGCGTCCTCGCGCCCCGGCGCCGGGCGAATCGCCCCGTGCTGCGAGTTGAACGCGATGTCGAAGCCCGCCTCGCGCAGCGCGCGATCGGTCTCGTCGCTGAAGTCGCCGTGCGTGCCGAACGGATACGCGAACGACTTCACGCTCTGTCCGAGCTCGCGCTCGAGGATCTCCTTGCTCTTTCGGATCTGCGCGCGCGCATCGCCGATCGACATCTGCCCGAGCGACTTGTGCGCGTGCGAGTGGCTCCCGATCGTCATGCCCGCCTTCGCGCACGAGCGGATCTCGTCCCACGTCATGTAGCGCTCGGGCAGCCCGAGGTAGCCCGCGCCCACCAGATCCGTGCTGATGAACGCGACGCCGGGGATGCGGTGCTTCTGCATGATCGGCAGCGCGATCTCGAGCGTGCTGATGCACCCGTCGTCGATCGTCACGAGCACTGCGCCGTCGGGCAGCGCACGCCGCCCGCGCACGAACTCGATCACGTCCTCCTGCGACACCGCGAGCCCCTCGCTCGCGAGCCACGCCATCTGGAGCTCGAACTCCTCCGGCGCGACGCAGAACGGCTCTTTCTCCTCGCGACCGAAGCGGTGGTACGTCAGCGCGCGCACCCGCGGCCCCGGCGAGACCATGCGCTCGGCCCGCACCACGCCCGAGCCCCACGCGCCCAGCGCCACGCCGCCGCGCGCCGCCTTCTTCACGTACCAGCGCAGATCGCTCATGCCGTCTTTCCCTCCGCCAGCCAGCTCGTGAGCACCTTGCGGTCCACCTTGCCGTTCGCGTTGAGCGGCCACTCGCGCACGAATCGGATCTCGCGCGGCTGCATGTACGGAGGCAGTCGCTCGTTCGCGGCGGCGCGGATCGCGTCGGCATCGCCGTGATCGAGGCCGACGAACCCGACGACGCCATCGGCGCCGCTCGCGCTCTTCGGCCATCCGATCGCGATCGCGACATCACACTGCGCGACGTCGCGCAGCACGGCCTCGATCTCTCCGAGCTCGACGCGATAGCCCTGGATCTTGATCTGGTTGTCGACGCGCCCGAGGTAGACCATCGGCAGGCCGTCCTTCGGCTTCCGCACACGATCACCGGTGCGATAGAAGACGCGCGTCTCGCCGGGCGGGACCACGAAGGCCTTCGCGGTGCGCTCCTCGTCGCGGAAGTATCCGAGCGTGAGCTGCGATCCCGTCATCAGGAGCTCGCCGGTCTCACCGGGCGGCACCTCGCGCAGCTCCTCGTCGACGACCTTGATCTCCATGCCCGGATAGGCATCGCCGATGGGCACCACGCCGAGCTCGCTCTCGCGCGGCGACGTCTCCACGTCCCAGCGATACAGCGTGCACGCGATGGTCAGCTCGGTCGGCCCGTAGAGGTTCTCGAGCACCGCGCTCGGTGCCGCCTTCGCGAACTGCTGCGTGACCTCGACGGGCAGCGCCTCTCCGCAGAAGAGCGCGTAGCGCATCTTCGGATAGGTGCCTTCCTTGAGCATGCGGAGCTTGTTCATGAGCACCGCGGTCGACGGCACGCTGAACCAGATCGTGATGTCGCTGCTCGTCGCGTACTTGCCCGGGAACGCCTTCTGCTGGGCCGTCGGGCAGCACACGCACGCGCCCGACCACCACGCCATGAAGAGGTCGAACACCGAGAGATCGAACGTCAGATCGAACGTGTGCGAGAAGCGATCCTCGGGCGTCGGCTGGTAGCGCTCGATCATCGAGTCGAGGAACGCGACGACGTTGCGGTGCGCGACCATCACGCCCTTCGGCACGCCGGTCGAGCCCGACGTGAAGAGCAGGTACGCGATGCCGTTCTCGTCGACCTCGCGAGGCGCCCAATCACTCGCCGGCGCGAGATCGTGTGCTCCGAGCACACGATGCGTCGGGTACTTCACGCGCTCCGCGGCGACCTCGTCCTCGCTCGCATCGGGCATCAGGATCACGAGCTCGCGCTCGATGCCGTGCAGCACCTCGCCGAGCGTCGCGCGCGCGTGCCCGTCGACGATCAGACAGCGCACCTGCGAGCGATCGAGCATCGCGCGCGTGCGGTCCGGCGGGAACACCGGGTTGAGCGGCACGTAGCCGTGACCGCGCAGCAGCGCGCCGAGGATCCCCGCGAAGGTCGAGACGTGACGGTGCCCGTAGATCGCGGTCAGCGCGTAGTCTTCGCGCACGCCGTGATCACGCACCGCGCGCTCGAGCGTCGCTGCGATGCGCGCCGCCCGATCACGCAGCTCGCGGTACGTGATCGGCTGTCCGTCGACCGTCAGCGCGGGGCGATCGGGATATCGCTCCGCCGACGCGAGGAACCCGGTGCGCAGCGTGCGCGCTCGTTCGTGCATGGACCGCTAAATGGCAGTTCCACGCCCGCGTCGCAAGACCCTCGCCCGCAGGCGACGAGGGCTGTCGCGCGACGCTCAGGCCGTCTTCCGCAGCGGCTCGAAGAAGCCCTTCCACAGCGTCTCGACGCTGGTGAACACCTCGGGCTCGATCGCGTCGGTGTCGACTTCCTCGCCGCGCAGCGACTCGATGTAGAGAACGAACTCCACGATGTCGAGCGAGCTCAGGATTCCCTGCTCCAGGATCGGAGTGTCGTCCTGCAGATCCCCGCGCACCGCCACCTTCGAGTGGTCGAGGATCCAACGCTTGAGGTTCTTGCGGATCGTCGCTTCGTCCATCGTCGTCGTCCGGGAGATATCGCCCCGCAAAAGGGTCGCGTCAGCGCCCCATCGGGTGTCGGGGACGCCAGACAGCCTAACAGTCTGGTCCCCGTTCAGGCGCGCAAAATGATGCTCGGTCCGAGGGTCCAAAATCGGCTCGCCCGCTCGGGTCCTCCCGTTCGCGTGCTCCGCACGCTCCGTGCGGGCCCCGCGCAGTCGAGCCCTCCAGCTGGCCTCAGAGGCCGGGGGCCTCGGTCAGCATCCCGTTGCGCAGGAAGTACGTGACGAGCTTCTTGCTCGCCTTCTCGCGGTGCTCGAGGCACTTCGCGTGGGCGAGCGCCATCTGCCGCACCTCGTAGGGATCACCGAGCCCGCTGTCCCGCGTGATGCCGGCGTCGCGGTACATGGACGGGTTGTAGAAGTCGGCCCACGAGCTCTTGAGGTACTGCGCGAGCCAGCTGCGGAAGCGCGTCAGCACCTCCGGCGGCCACGACGGAGAGTGCTTCTCCCACATCTCCTTCGCGAACTCGCGACCGAACCCGAGGTGCCGTGCTTCGTCGCGGTGATGGACGAAGTTGATCTCCTGGATCAGCGGGTGGATGCGCTTGTCCCGCTGCATCACGACGTTGTAGTAGTCGCCCAATTCCTCGACGACCATCACCTTGCAGAAGAAGGTGACCTCGGCCTCGCCCTTCGCGTACTCGCGGGGAAGGGCGATCTTCTTCTCCGGATACACCTTGCCCAGGTACCGGTGGCAGAAGATGCCGAACATGATCATGTGCTTGTTCTCTTCGTCGATGAAGTGATGCAGGTACTCGGTCGCCTGCGGCGTCATCTTCGACGAGTAGAGAAGGTCGCTCATGCCCGCGACGAGCGGGCGCTCGCCCTGGAGCGTCAGCGAGAAGAAGTTGCCGATCTCGTAGAGGCTCAGCTTCTTCTGCTGCGCCTCGGTCATGCGCTCCCAGAGCTCGGTGCCGTACACGGAGATGAGCTCGGGGCTCATGTACCAAGCGTCGTCGGGCAGCGACTCGGGCCACTGGAAGTACGAGTACACGTCCCAGAACTGCTTGCGCGAGGCCTTCGTCAGCTGCTCCGCGAGCATCGAGGACTGGGGAAGCGTGGTCGTCGTCTGCATTGTCGATGCTCCTGGGATCGTACGAGCGTCGTGAAAAGATTCCTCGATGAGGCGGCGCGCTACAAGCCCATGGGGCCGTGACCGTCCATGTTGGTCAGGAACAGCCCGTTGCGGGTCTCCTCGAACGGCGCCAGCGCCTCGCGCAGCGGGGGTGAGCCCGCGAAGAGGCGGCGATGCGGGATCAGCACGAAGCCCTGCTCCTCGAACGCGCGCAGCCACGTCGGGTGCGACTGGTTGGCGATGACGATGTCCACGCCACGCGCCTTCAGGTGATCGAGGCCCGCGGCGACCACGTCGCCGGCGTCGTCGGGATGCGCGAAGTAGTCGACGAGCGTGCCGACGTGGAGCGCGCCGAAGCGCGGATCGTCACGCATCTGTCGCGCGCTCACCGCGACCCAACCGATCGTGTGCCCGCCGCGATCCACGCGGAGACGCGTGTGCGGCGACCACTCGGGCGAGGTCCAGCCGGGCGGCATCAGCAGGTTGAGCGTCTCCGCGTCGCGCACCGCGAGCGCGGCGTACTCGTCCTTCACGCGATGCCAGAGCTCGTCGGCCCAGGGCCCGAACGAGTCGACCTCGGTCACCTCGACCTTCGGCTTGCGACGCGGACGACCGATCGGCGCCGCGCGGCGCGACGACGCCCACTGCAGCGCGGAGAGCGCGGCGTTGCCGATCCCCGTGAACGCGAGACCGTCGAGGAAGAGACGTCGCTCCGGCGTGCCGCGCAGCTGGCGATTGAGGCGCAGGAAGCGATACGCGTCGACCACGTGCAGCGCGAATGGCGTCGGGTGCATGAGCCACCCCATGCGACGCAGCATCTGCACGATCGGCTCCTCGTCGCTGCCGTGGCCCCACGAGTAGAGGAGAGGCCTCTTCTTGAGCATGTCGCGCACGAGGCGCAGGCCGAGCGAGTTGAATTTCCGGCTGATCGCGCCCTCGCTGACCGGTCCCTGCCAGTCGGTGATCACGAGGGAGCGACCGCGGACGCGCCACTCCTGCGGCTTCAGGCCGTAGCCACCGCGCACCTGATCGTTGCCCTCGACCGCGAGCCAGTACTCCATCCAGACGCGCTGGTCGTCGCGACGCTTCGCGATCCACGCGGGGACTGGCTCGACGTACCAGCCCCAGCGGGAGCCACCGAGGCGCATGCGACGGTTGAACGCCTCGACGGCGTCCTTCCATCGCTCGGCATGAGGCACGATCGCGATCGACATCGAGGGCGCGCGAGTATGCGGGCGCGCGCGCACATTCGCAAAGCGGTGAAGAGATCTTCCCCAGGTGGCAAGTCCAGTCGAGGAGTCTATGCTGCGGCGCGAAGGGGCAAGAGATCGCGAATGAACGTCCTCGTGACCGGCGGCGCGGGTTTCATCGGCTCGAACTTCCTGAACCTGATGGTGCCGCGCTACCCAGCGCACCGTTTCGTCTGCGTCGACAAGCTGACGTACGCGGCGAACCTGCAGTCGCTCGAGGCGGTGTCCGGCGCGGCGAACTACGCGCTCGAGCGCGTCGACATCGCCGACTGGGACGCGGTCGATCGCCTCTTCGCGAAGGAGACGCCCGACCTCGTCATCCACTTCGCGGCGGAGAGCCACGTCGATCGCAGCATCCTCGGCCCTCGCGACTTCGTGAAGACGAACATCGAGGGGACGTTCAACCTCCTCGAGGCGTGCCGCAAGGCGTGGGGCAACACCAAGGAAGGCGCGAAGAAGCAGGGCCTCTTCCACCACGTCTCGACCGACGAGGTCTACGGCTCGCTCGGTGACGAGGGCCTCTTCACCGAGGAGACGCGCTACGACCCCTCGAGCCCGTACTCCGCGAGCAAGGCGTCGAGCGATCATCTCGTGCGTGCCTATTCGCGCACCTACGGGATGCCCGTGAAGATCACGAACTGCTCGAACAACTACGGTCCGCGGCAGTTCCCCGAGAAGCTCATCCCGCTGATGATCCAGCACATGCTCGAGCGGAAGCCGCTGCCGATCTACGGCAAGGGCCTCAACGTGCGTGACTGGCTCTACGTCGACGATCACTGCGAGGCGATCTGGGCGGTGATCGAGCGCGGCGTGGTCGGCGAGACCTACAACGTCGGCGGCAACTCGGAGAAGAAGAACATCGAGGTCGTCGACACGCTCTGCGCGATCGTCGCGCAGGAGACGGGCACGAAGGTCGACGAGCTGCTCGGGCTCAAGACGTACGTGACCGATCGTCCGGGCCACGACCTCCGCTACGCGATCGACGCGACGAAGATCCGTCGTGAGTGCGGCTGGACGCCGAAGGAGACCTTCGAGACCGGCATGCGCAAGACGGTGCGCTGGTATCTCGACAACCGCGCTTGGGTCGAGGCCGTGAAGAGCGGCGAGTACCGCAAGTGGATGGACGCGAACTACGGGGGACGCTGAAGATGTCGATCCAGAAGGGGATCATCCTCGCGGGCGGATCGGGCACGCGCCTCTGGCCGATGACGAAGTCGGTCAGCAAGCAGCTGATGCCCATCTACGACAAGCCGATGATCTACTACCCGCTGACCACGCTGATGTTGGCGGGGATCAGCGACGTGCTGGTGATCACCACGCCGCACGAGCAGGCGCTCTTCAAGAACCTGCTGGGCGACGGCGCGCAGTGGGGCATGTCGATCCGCTACGCGGTGCAGCCGAAGCCCGAAGGGCTCGCGCAGGCGTTCCTCATCGGCAAGGAGTTCATCGACGGCCAGCCCTGCGCGCTGGTGCTCGGTGACAACATCTTCTACGGCCACGGTCTGCAGGGCCTGCTCGAGGACAGCGCGAAGCGCGACCAGGGCGCGACGGTCTTCGGCTACTGGGTGAAGAACCCGCAGGCGTACGGCGTCGCGGAGTTCGACGCCGAGGGCAAGGTGATCGGCCTCGAGGAGAAGCCGCAGAACCCGCGCTCGCACTACGCGGTCGCCGGCCTCTACTTCTACGACGCGCAGGTCGTCGACCTCGCGACGAGCCTCAAGCCGAGCAAGCGCGGCGAGCTCGAGATCACCGATCTCAATCGCGTCTATCTCGAGCAGGGCAACCTGCGCCTCGAGAAGTTCGGGCGCGGCGTGGCGTGGCTCGACACCGGCACGCCGGAGTCGCTGCTGCAGGCTGCGAACTTCATCCAGACGATCCAGCAGCGTCAGGGCCTCCAGGTCGCGTGCCCGGAGGAGGTCGCGTTCCGCAAGGGATGGATCAAGGCGAGCGACCTCGAGAAGCTCGCCGCGCCGCTCGCGAAGACCGAGTACGGCCAGTACCTGATCGCGATCGCCACCGACGGCCCCGCGCGATGAAGGTCACCCAGACCACGCTCCCGGGCGTGCTGCTGATCGAGCCGCAGGTCTTCGGCGACTCGCGCGGGTTCTTCCTCGAGACGTTCTCGGCGAAGCGGTACGAGGAAGCGGGCATCCGCGGGCCCTTCGTGCAGGACAACATGTCCAGGAGCGCGAAGGGCATCGTGCGCGGGCTGCACCTGCAGAGCCCGAACGCGCAGGGCAAGCTCGTCTGGGTCGTGCAGGGCGCGGTGCTCGACGTCGCGCTCGACGTGCGCGTGGGCTCGCCGACGTTCGGCAAGTGGGTCGCCGAGGAGCTGAGCGAGGACAACAAGCGTCAGCTCTGGATCCCGCCGGGCTTCGCGCACGGCTTCGCGGTCACGAGCGAGAGCGCGGTGTTCGCCTACAAGTGCACCGAGTACTACGCGCCGAAGGACGAGGTCGGGGTGCTCTGGAACGATCCCGAGCTCGGCATTCCGTGGCCCGTGATCGAAGCGGTGGTGTCGCCGAAGGATCGCGCGCATCCGCGGCTGAAGGACGTCGATCAGGCGCGACTGCCGAGGTACGTCCGATGACGACGCTGCTCATCTCGCCCGACGGGATGCTCGGGCGCGCGTTCGTGGAAGCGCTCGGTGAGGGCTTCACCGGCGTGTCGTATCCGCAGATCGATCTCACGAAGCCGGAGACGATCGCGACGCACCTCGCGCCGGGGATCACACGCGTGATCAACTGCTCGGCGTACACCGACGTCGACGGCGCGGAGACGAACGAAGCGCTCGCGAACGCGATCAACGGGCACGGCGTGGAGGCGCTCGCGAAGCGCTGCCGCGAGATCGACGCGACGCTGATCCACTTCGGCACCGACTACGTGTTCGACGGCAACGCGACGAAGCCGTACCCGGTGTCGGCGCCGCTCGCGCCGCAGGGCGCGTACGGGCGCAGCAAGGCGCTCGGCGAGACGCTGCTGCGGTCGAGCGGCGCGCAGCACATCTACGTGCGCACGAGCTGGCTCTACGCGCCGTGGGCGAAGAACTTCGTGCGCACGATCGCGTCGCTCGCGAAGACCAAGAGCGAGCTCAAGGTCGTCGACGATCAGCGCGGACGGCCGACGAGCGCGGAGCATCTCGCGCGCACGACGCTCGCGCTCTCGGAGCGCGGCAAGCGCGGCACGTGGCACGTGACCGATGGCGGCGAGTGCTCGTGGTTCGAACTCGCGCGCGAGATCGTGCGGCTCAGCGGGTCGAGCTGCGTGGTGCACCCGTGCACGACCGCGGAGTTCCCGCGCCCTGCGAAGCGTCCCGCGTACAGCGTGCTCGATCTCGCGGAGACCGAGAGCGTGCTCGGCGCGATGCCGGACTGGCGCGAGAACCTCGCGAGCGTGATGGCGCGGCTCGAGCCGTAGTCTCTCAGCCGGAGGGAGGTCGCGCGTCGTCGTCGGCCGGGCAGCGCAGCGCCGCGGCGACGCGCGGGTGTCGCGCGACGATCTCGTCGATGCGGATGCGCCCCGGCGGATGCGTGCGATCGCCTTCGGGCGAGCAGATGGGCTCGAGCGTGCGCGCCAGGTAGCGCGCGGCGTCGTCGCCGCTGCGCGCTTCGAGATCGGCGGCGAGGATCTCGGCGGCGATCGCGTCGGCACGGACCTCGGCGTCGCGCGCGGGCTGCAGGCCGACGGTGGGTCCGATCGCGACGTGCCCGAGCTCGTGGGCGAGCAGGAACGCGATGCGCTCGCGAAACGCCGGGCCGTCGGGCGTGGTGTCGCTCGGGTCGCGCGAGACGAGCAGGAAGCCGGGGCAGAGCGTGAGCGACTCCGCGTCCTTGGTGACCCACGCGTCGTCGACGAGGAGGTGCTCGCCGCAGCCGACGCGCAGCGCGCGCGGGACGTCGCCGCGGGTGCTCGAGAGGTCGACCCAAGCGAGCGTGGCGCGCTCCAGGCGCCGGATCGCAGAGCCGTCGGAGTGCCGCGCGGCCAGCGCGAGCGCGCGGAGGCGCTCCATCTCCTCGCGCACCGCGGTCTCGAGCGGCGCGACGCGGCGCGCGATCTCGAGCCCACGCGCCTTGCGGACCAGACGTTCGACCGCGTCGCGACGCTCCGCCGGCTGCGACGCGACGTAGGCGCGCCACGCGTCGAGCGAGGGCACGTCCACGCCGAGCTGCGCCGCGACGATCGCGAGGACGGTGCTCTCGATCTCGCGGATCAGCGCTTTGTGGCGGGATGCGCGGTCGTCGGCGGCCTCGGCGGTCGCGCCGCAGAGGCGCGCGTAGGGGCTCGCGCACTGAGGGTCGCCGTCGTCGGCGCGCGTCGTGGCGCGCTCGTCGCCGATCGCACGACCCCGCGCGCCGGGCGCGGTCGGGTGCCCCGGCGTGGCGGCGCAGCCCGCCACGATCGCGAGGATCGGAGCGAGCAGAGCACGGCGGAATGGACGCGAGGACGGCATCGCGCGGAGCTGAGCGAGGGCTCAGCAAACCGCGGGCCGCGCGCGACGATTTCGCGGACGCGCGCGATCTCGAGACCGTCTCGAGCGCGACCCTCCAGAATGCGGGGATGAAGCCAGCGGCGGCGCTCACGTTCTTGTTCGTGTCGCTGGTGCTGGCGCCCGTCGCGTCCGCGCAGGATGTCGCGCCGCCTCCTCGGCGCTGGACGCTCGAGATCGCGCTCGACCACGGCGTCATGCTCGATGCCCCCGAGGGCGCGCCGCTCCAGGCGCTGCCGAGCGGGAGCTTGGACGTGCGATTCCACGCACCGATCGGGCTGGGCGGGATGGTGCGCGTCGACGCAGTGCAGCTCGCGCTGTCGCGGCTCGCGCTCGAGCTCGGGCCCGCCGCGCGCGTCTGGCTGCATCGCGATGGTCCTCGCGGCCTGCAGCTCGGCGGCTCGCTCGGGCTCGCGGTCGACCTGCGCTTCGACGGCCCACGCCCCGGGCTGCTCACCTCGATCTGCGTGCTCGACGACACGGGGCGGCGCTGCCGCGGGCCCTACGACGGCCGCGTCGGACCCTACGGGACCGTGCAGCTGGACTACCGTGAGCACGCGTTCTTCGTCGGCATCGCGGTGCTCGCGCGCTGGCTCCCGCACGATCTACGCGGCCCGCAGCGCGACGGGGAGCACGCGTCGTTCTCCGCGCTGCTGCGCGCGGGCGGCGAGATCGAGCTGTGAGGGCGATTACGAGGACGTCGCTCCGAAGCGCTCGGCGGTCAGCATCTCGACGAGGGACATCGCGACCTGCGCGCCGTCGGTCGCGGCGCTCAGCGCGTTCGTGCGTCGCCCTGCGGCGTCCCCCACCACGTGCACCCGCGGCATCGACGTCTCGCCCACCGCGTCGCTCCGCACGAGCCCCCGCTCGTCCAGCGCGAGCCCGGCGTAGAGCGCGACGTCGGAGGAGCGCGCCGCCGGATGCAGGAAGAGCGCGCCGCACGCGACGTGCTCGCCGCCCTCGAGCTCGACGCCGCGCAGCGCGCCGTCCTCCGCGACCACCCGCGTCACCGCGCGCGCCTCGATGCGCACGCCGGCCGCACGCAGCGGCGCGAGCTCGCTCTCGGGCACGTCGGTGCGCCCGTGCAGCAAGAGCACGAGCTCGCGCGCCCACGCGCGCAGCGGCAACACGGTGCGCGCCACGCCGCGCTCCAGCGCGAGCACGGCCCACGTCATGTCGGCGTGCTCGAAGCCGTGGCAGTGGGCGCACGAGAACGCGTCGCGGCCCCACACCTCGCGCAGCCCCGCGAGCTTCGGCAGCACGTCGACGATCCCGGTCGCGAGGATCACGCGCCGCGCGCGCAGCACCGCGCCGCTCGCGAGCTCGACCCGCACTCCGCTGGTCTCGCGTGCGAGCGAGGCCACGCGACCGTCGATCACGTCGACGCTCGGATACCTCGCGAGATCGGCGCGACCGCGACCCCGCAGCTCGTCGGGCGAGACACCGTCGTGCCCGATCCATCCGTGGGTCGCGAGCGCGCTCGCGTTGCGCGCCGGGCCTCCGTCGACGAGCAGCGTGCGCATGCGTGCGCGCCCGAGCACCAAGGCGGCCGAGAGCCCCGCCGGCCCGGCACCGACGATCACCACGTCGTGCGTCGGCGTCATCGCTGCGCTTGATAGCGGATGACGACCTCGAAGCGCGCGTCGCCGTCCTGCCCGCCCGAGATCACGCGGCTCGGGAGCCTCGTGAGCCGCATCAGCTCGATCACCGCCTCGATGCCGCCCAGGAAGTCGTCCCACATGCGCCGCGTGTAGCCGTGGAACTCGTCGAACGAGAAGTGGATGTGCCCTTCGCGCGCGTCGATCACGGTGATGCGCCCGCCGTCGACGTAGCGCGACACGATGCGGGTCGCGTTCACGAGCGCGCTGCGCGGTGAGACCACGAGCGAGATCACGCGGAACAGCGTGGAGAAGTCCTCGACCACCGCGGCGCGCGAGAGCTCGCGGCACACCCCGTCGTCGGTGGCGCGGGATGGAACCTCGCGCTCGATCGACGCGAGCAGCGCGTCGTACCAGCTCGCCGGATACCAGCCGTTCGTCACGATCTCGCCATCGCGCAGCGCGACACCGCCGGGGCCCTCGACGCGCGAACGCACGCGCACCAGCACGTCGTCGCCGTAGCGCCGCTCGAGCGCGCGCAGCGTGCCGTGGAAGTTGACGCCCTTGAGCCTGCGCTCCTGCATCGCGCGCCGACACCTTACCGGATCGACGCCGCGAGCGCGCGGCAGGTCACTCGTCGAGGAATCGGCGCAGGCGCGTGATCAGCTGCGTGCTCGCGTAGGGGCCGAGCGTCTTCTCGGACGAGAGGCCGTCGATGCGATCGAGCGCCTGCGCGAGATCGGTCGCATCCCACGCCACCGGCACGCGCCCCAGCGACTGGAAGCGCTCGGCGGTCGCGACCTGGTGATCGTTGCGCGTCTCGCGCAGCGCCGCGCGTCGCGGCATCACGAGGATCGGCTTGCCCAGCTCGAGCGCCTGCAGGATCGAGCCGGTGCCCGCGTGCGCGACGATCACGCTCGCCTCGCGATAGCGCGCGAGGAAGTCGTCGGGCTCGAGGAAGCGCGTCCACTTCACGTGCCTCGGCACGTAGTCGGCAGGCCCGATCTGCGCGAACACGTCGGCGCGCTTGCGCGCGGCGGCCCACTCGTCGACGGCCTTCACCATGCGGTCGAAGGGCATCTGCGCGCCGACGGTCACGAAGATCACAGGATCGCCCCCGCGTACTCGGGCCCGCCCGCGCGCTCGAGCTCGCGCCACTGCGTGAGCCAGAGATCCGCGAAGGGGCCGACCTTCGCGCCCGACATCGAGAGCTCTTCGACGTTCGCGATGCTGTCGACCCAGATGGTCCGGCACCCGAGCGACTTCCCGAGCACGATGCCGAAGAAGCCGGGGAGGGCGCCCGTCGAGATCACGACGTCGGGTCGCTCCGCGACGAGCACGCCGAGCACGCGCGCGGCGCACTTCACGAGACCCACGCGATCCCAGCGCGTCACGTCGGGCACCACGCGCAGCTTCTCGCCTGGCACGTGCGAGCGATACGTCTCCGAGACCGTCACGTAGACGACCTGGTGCCCTTCGAACGCGGGGCGAAGCCGCATCAGCTCGATCCAGTGCCCTCCGCCGGAGGAGATCGCGAGGATCTTCTTCCGACCTCTCCGGCGGGGCTTGAGCAGGCGTCCGATCACTCGCGCGTCGCGCTCCAGAACGCCTCGACGTTGCCGCTGCGGTCCGGGAGCGTCGAGTACTCGTCGGCGATGCCGACGACCGCGTAGCCGACGCCCTCCTTGCGGCCGAGCCGGTTCGCGAGATCGCCGAGCTGCGTCACCGTGATCGCGCCCGAGGGGACGACGACGAGCACTCGATCGGCGAGACGCGCCGCGCGGCGCAGCTGCTGTCCGTTGAGCGGGCCTTCCCATGCGGTCGGGATCAGGCGCTCGGTCTCGTCGCTCATCGGCGTCGAGCTCAGCACGCCGTAGGGCGCGACCGCGCTGACGATGGTCGGCGGGCCGAGGAGCTCGAACGAGCCGCCGCGCTGCACCTGCGTCGGCGCGGCCTCGAACTCCTGGGTCGACAGGCCCGCCGAGGGGCCCGCGCTCGCCGGGAGCGAGCGCCGCCCGATGTCCACCGGGATCGGGCTCACCAGCGTGTCGCGCCCCATCTCGATGAGCGTGGTGTCCGTCCAGTCCGCCGCGAGCTGCTTGGCGAGCTCGGTGGCGAGCGGCATCTCGTGCTCGGTCGCGCCCACGACGAGCATCGTGCCGGTCGACTTCGGGACGAAGTCGTCCATGTCGGCGACGAGGTCGCCCGCGGCGCTGGGATCACGCGGCCACGTCGTGGTGCCGACCACCGGCCCGTTGCCCCAGAACGAGATCTCCGACGCGGTGTGGAGCTTGAGCCCGCGCAGCTCGCGCCCGACGACCACCACGAGCACGAGCAGCACGAGCGCCAGCGGGACGCCCGCCGCGACGTAGTACTTGCGCTTGCTGGGCGCGGCGCTCTCGGGCGCGACCGCGCGCGCGATCACGCGGAACCCGGTGTCCGGGTTCTCGATCATGTTCTGCAGGCGCGCGCGGTGGTTCTGCAGGTTGTTCAGCAGCGTCTGCTTCACCTGCACGTCGGCGAGGAGCGCGGTCGCGTCGCCCTCGATCGCCGAGAAGGCCGCGACACGCTGCTGCGCTTCCTGCGCGAGCCGCTGGAGCTGCACCGAGCGCTGCCGCGCCGCCTCGAGATCGGCCGACGCGGTCGCGAGCGCGGTCGCAGCGGTCTCGAACGTCGAGCTCGCGCCCATCGACACCGAGCCGACCTTGCTGCCGCCACCCGAGCGCACGCGCTCGCGCAGCGCGCGCACCTGGCGGTCCGCCACCTGGAAGCGAGGGTGATCCTCGGAGAGCTGCCCGCGGAGCTGCTCTAGGTGCGCCTCGGCGCGCGCGAGCTCGGTCTGATCGACCGACTCGCTCTGCGACGAGACGACCTGCATGCGCGGCTGGCGGCGCACCTCTTCGCGGAGCTCGCGCACCCGCGCCTCGAGCGACGCGATCTCGGCCGCCGCGAGGTCCGCCTCGGCGCGCAGATCGGCCGCCTGCTCGAGCGCGGCCTCCTGCTCGGTCGTGAGGTCGGTGACGCCGTGCTCGGTGCGGAACGCGTCGTAGCGCGAGCGCGTCCCGTCGAGCTCCTGGCGCGCCGCGACGATGCGCCCGTCGAGGTTCGCGATCTCCGTCTCGATCTCACGACGGCGCGCACCGAGCTGGTACTCGATGAACGTGTCGACGATCGTGTTCGCGAAGCGCGCCGCCTCTTCGGGCGTCGTCGAGTGCGCGGTGATCGTCACCAGGCCCGCCTCGGCGTCCTGGGTGTTCTCGAACAGGTTCTGCAGCGCGGCGAGGGGCACGGGATCCATGCCCATGCGGTGGCGCACCTCGCGCAGGACCTCGTCACGCCGCAGCGACTCCAGGCGCGAGGGCAGGTCGCGCCGCACGTCCTGCGACGACGCCTCCGCGCCCTCGGCGAGGGGCTGCACACCCTCGAAGCGCATGGACGCGCTCGAGTCGTAGTTGTGCTTGATGACGAATTTCGCGAGGACGACGCCGACGACGACGCCGATCACGGCGGCGACGAGCAGCCACCATCGTCCGCGTCGGATCGCACGGAGGAGCCGCGCTGGCTCCACGGGGAGGCCGGGTCGGCCCCGGCTCGGAGCTTCGCCGCTCTCGGGGGCCTCGGCCTGGTCGTTCTGAGCGGCCATGTGGAATGCAGCTGGGGGCCGAGTTTTACGCCGATCCGGCGATCGGTCCAGGGGTGGAGAGAAGCGTTCTTCCTGGGGGGCTCGGAACTCTCGCACGGTACCAGAGAGCCATGGGCACCGGGTGTGATTCCGACGAGCAGCGCACGCTTTGATCCCGGCGCGAAACGCACGACGGGCCCGGCACCTTCCGATGCCGGGCCCGCTCACGTGTGGCGTCGATGCGACGATCGACTACCGGCGGCGGACCTGGTTGCGGCGGTTCATCATCTCGCGCCGCTGGGCCGCGCGATCCGCGGTCTTGCCGAGCTCCTCCGCGCCGCCGCCCGCGTCGCCGCCGCCACCGAGGTAGCTCGCGAGCGCCGCGATCGTCGGGAACCGGAAGATGTCGGTGATCGTCAGGTCCTTGCCGGTCGCCTGCTTGATCTCGCGGTGCGCCTGGACGGCGAGCAGCGAGTGACCGCCGAGCTCGAAGAAGTTGTCCTGGGTGCCCACCTTCGAGAGCCCGAGGATGCGCATCCAGATCGCGGCGATCTGCTTCTCGATCTCGCTCTCCGCGGCGACGAACTCCGCGGCCGAGGCGCGCCCCGCGCTCTCGTCGGGCTTCGGGAGCTGCTTGCGATCGATCTTGTTGTTCGGCGTGAGCGGGAAGCGCGCGAGCTCCACGAAGTGCGAGGGCACCATGAACTCGGGGAGCGTCACGCGGAGGTGCGCGCGCAGCTTCTCGGGGTCGGGCGTGTGGCCCTGGGCCGCCGTGTAGTACGCGACGAGGCGCTTGTCGCCCGGGTTGTCCTCGCGCGCGACGACGACCACCTCGCGCACGTCCTCGTGGTTCGACAGGCGCGACTCGATCTCGCCGAGCTCGATGCGGTAGCCGCGGATCTTCACCTGGTGATCCACGCGACCGAGGAACTCGACGCGCCCGTCGCCGGCCCAGCGCACGAGGTCGCCGGTGCGGTACATCCGCGCGCCCTCGATCTTCACGAAGGGATCGGGGACGAAGCGCTCCTCGGTGAGGTCGGGGCGCTGCCAGTAGCCGCGCGCGACGCCCGCACCGCCGATCCACAGCTCGCCCGGCGCGCCCACCGGCACCGGCTGGCGCGCGGCGTCGAGCACGTAGAGCTGCGTGTTCGCGATCGGCTTGCCGATCGACACCGTGCCCTCGACCGGCGCCGCGACCTCGGTGGACGACCAGATGGTCGTCTCGGTCGGGCCGTACATGTTCGTCAGTGTCGCGCGCGTCGCCTGTGCGAGCTCCGCGACGAGCGAGCCCGGGAGCGCCTCGCCGCCGACGAACATGTGCTTCACGTGCGCGAGCGCGGTGCGCGCCTCGTCGTTGCCGAGGAGCATGCGCAGCATGCTCGGCGTGCACTGCAGGTGCGTGATGCGGTGCCGGACGATCTGCGCGGCGATCGACCAGTCGTCCTCGTCGACGCGCGGCTTGGGCTCCGCGGCGAGGCGCAGTCGATTGAGGTGATCGAGGTGCGCGAGCACGGTGTCGCTGTCGATCCCGTAGTCGATGAGGCACGCGATCTCGTCGACGCCGATCGCCTTGCACTCGTTCACGCGCTGGAGCGCGCTCTCCGGCGTGCCGAAGAGACCGCTCGTCTCGTAGTAGCGCTCGAACGCGTGATCGAGCAGCGCGTCCGCGTCCTCCTGCGAGAGCGACGTGAAGTTGTCCTCGAAGGTCGCGCCTTCCTTCGCGTGCTTCTTGAACGCGGGGAACGCCCACGCGTGCGCGGCGATGAGGTTCATCGAGCTGCGCAGGTAGTCCTTCATCGGCTCGCGCGCGGTCTCCTTCACGGCGCGCTCGTCGTCTCCGATGAACGTGTGGAGCATGAGGGTGACGTGCCCCTCGCCCTCGTGGCCCGAGTCCTTCCAGGCCTTGCGATAGACCGCGACCTTCTCGCGCACCTCGTCGAGGCTCTGACCGAGCAGGTGCGTGAGGATGCCGGCGCCCATGCGGCCTGCGGCCGCGAACGTCTCGGGGTTGCCCGCGGCCGTGACCCACACCGGCAGCTCGGGCTGCACCGGGCGCGGCAGCGTCTTCACCTTCACGGGGCCCTTCGGGCCTTCGAACTCGAGCGTCTCGCCGCGCCAGAGCTTCCGGACGATCTCGATGTCGCGCACCATCGCGCCCTTCGCGTTCGCGAAGTTCTCGGGGCGCAGCACGAAGTCGTTGGGGTGCCAGCCGCTCGCGAACGAGATGCCGACGCGACCGTTCGAGAGGTTGTCGACGAGCGCCCACTCCTCCGCGACGCGGATCGGGTGGTGCAGCGGGAGCACGCACGAGCCCGAGCGGATCTTCACGTGCTGCGTGACCGCGGCGATCGCGGCGCTCGCGACGCTCGGGTTCGGATAGAGACCGCCGAACGCGCCGAAGTGTCGCTCCGGGGTCCACACCGCCTGGAAGCCGTTGCGATCGGCGAGCTTCGCGCCCTCGAGGAGCAGGCGGTACTTGCCCGCGTTCTTCTCGCCCTCGTCGCTCGCGAAGTAGAAGAGCGAGAACCCGATCTTGCGATCGCTGCCGGGCGCACGACCGCTCGAGACGAGCGCGCGATCCTCGTCGCTCGAGAGCACGACCTCGAAGCCGCGGCAGAGCGTCCAGAAGAGCTCGAGCACCGAGATGTCGAACGAGAGGCTCGTCACCGCGAGCCAGCGCGCGTCCGTCGGTCGCGGGATCACCGGGTCCATGCCGGTGAAGAAGTTCGCGACGTGACGGTGCTCGATCATCACGCCCTTGGGGCGGCCGGTCGAGCCCGACGTGTAGATGACGTACGCGAGGCTCGCGCTGTCGGTCTCGCGCGCCGGGCGGGTGCGCGGCTCGCTCACGAACGACGACGCGTCGGCGTCGAGGCGGAGGATCGTCGCGCCCGTCTGCGGGAGCGCGTGCGCGAGGTGCTCCTTCGTGAGCACCACCTTCGCCTGCGAGTCCTCGACGTAGAGCGCGACGCGATCCGCGGGGTAGCTCGGATCGACGGGCACGTACGCGCCGCCCGCCTTCCAGATCGCGAGCGCGCCGATCACGAGCTCGGGCGAACGATCGACGTGCAGCGCGACCAGCGTGTCGCGACCGACGCCGAGCGCGATCAGCTTGTGCGCGAGCTGGTTCGCACGCTCGTCGAGCGCGCGGTACGTGAGGCGCTCGCGCTCGAACGCGAGGGCGATCGCGTCGGGCGTGCGATCGACCTGCGCCTCGAAGAGCTGGTGCACCGAGCGATCGGCGGGGTAGTCGGTCGTCGTCGCGTTCCACTGGCGGAGCACGCGATCGAGCTCGTCGGCGGGCAACAGCGGCAGGCGCGCGACCTGCGTCGCGGCATCGCTCGCCGCGCCCTGCAGCAGCGTGCCGAAGCGGCCGACCATCTTCTCGAGGTGCGCCGCCGCGACGCGCGTGCTGTCGATGATCAGCGTCGCGCGCGAGCCATCGGGGCTGATCGCGATCTCGAGCACCTCGCCGGCGCGCGGCTTCACGGTGTCGAGCGCGTCGGTCTCCTCGACCGCGATCTCGATCTTCGCGGCGCCGAGGCCCGGCGTACGCGCGACGAGATCGCGCGGGAAGGTGAGGTGCTCGCGCAGTCGCTCGCGATCGGCCGCGATCTTCTCGCGCAGCTCGGCGAACGTGACCGAGTCGCCGAGCTCGACGCGCAGCGGGACCGACTGCGCGAAGAAGCGCTCCACGCCCTGCGTCGCGCTGGTGATCGCGCCGTGGCGATAGCCGACGTCGAACGTGCGGTTGCCCGTGATGCGCGCGAGCCACGCGATCGCGGCGGCGAGCGTCGACGCTGCGTCCATCCCCGCCGGCACCGGCACGGGCGCGCGCACGAAGACGGGCGCCTTGCTCGGCGTGCGATCCGCGTACGGGAGCTCGATCGGCGCGACCTGCGCGAGGCGCTTCGCCCAGAACGTCTCGTGCTTCGCGAGCTGCTGATCGGCCTCGCCGAGGCGCGCCGCGCGCGTCTCTTCGAGCGCGGGAAGACGCGCGCCCTTCACGATGCCGTGCTTCGCGAGCGCGGCGTCGTCCTGCGGGATGCCGCTCACGCACGTCGCGCGGGGGAAGCGCAGCGTGCCCTGGCCCGTCGCGACCTCGATCGCACCGTGCTCGATCGCGACGATCGTGCCCGGCTCGTCGCTCGCCTCGGCGCTCCCCTCGATCACCTCGGGGAGCAGCAGCGGATCGGTCGAGGTCTGCGTCTTCGCCGCGCCGACCGGGTTCGCGTAGCGCGGGCCGAAGTCGAGCGCGCGGATCAGCGCCGCGATCTTCGACGCGGGCTGCGCCCAGTCGATCGTGCACATCGCCGCGGGACGGTCGTAGCGCCCGAAGTACGTGCGCTGCGAGAGGTCCTGCTTGGTGCGCTGCTCGGTGCCGGTGCCGAGCTGATCGACGAGCTCGCTGAACGACTCGATCGCCGCCTCGTAGCAGCGCGTGTTGAGCACCACCGAGGTGTCGCGCTCGCCGATCCCGAACGTGCGCTGCGCGAGGATGTCGCCCTCGTCGACGCCGCCCTCGATGACGTGCCAGCTGATCCCGTGGCGCGGCTCGGCGTTCAGGATCGCCCACATCGGCGCGTTGAGGCCGGCGTAGCGGGGCAGCGGGCCGTCGTGGAAGTTGATCGAGCCCCGCTTCGGCATCGCGAGGACGTCGTCGGGGATGATCGTCAGGTTCGCGATCGAGAAGAGCCAGTCGAACTCGCCTCCTCCGATCGACTCGGTGTGCGCGCGCAGGCGCTCGGCGAGACCCTTGCCCGGCGCGATGCGCGCGACGCCGTTCTGGTCCGCCCACTTCCCGATGCCCTCGTCCGACGAGACGATGCCGAGCACGGCGTGGCCTCGCGCTCGCAGGATGTCGGCGCACTGGATCGCGAGCGATTCGTTGCCGATCACGTAGCAACGGAACGGACTGGACATGGGGCTCCCTTGGCGTGTCGAGGTCGAGTGGCGTTCAGGTCGAAGCGAAGCGCGCGGCCGCGCTCAGCGTCCCGAGCCGATGATCAGCGACGGCACCGTGATCGACGCCGCGGTGATCGGGATCGAGAGGAGCAGCGAGAGCGAGTTCATGACGTCGCGCAGGTCGGCGTGACCGGCGGAAGCAACGTACACGATGTCGCCCGGCGCGAGCACCACGTCATGCGCGTCACCGTCGACGATCGCCGCAACACTGGTCGAATAGACCATCGGATCGGACGCCTCACCGCGGATCACACGGACGTCGCCCCAGTTCCCGTCGCGGGTCACGCCGCCCGCGAGCGAGAGCGCGTGGGTCAGACGCATGCCGGGCCGGAACGCCATGATGCGCGGCGACCCGACCTGGCCGAGCACGCTCACCAGGCGCCCGAGGTCCGCCGGGACGTAGAGCGTGTCGCCGGGGCGGACGCGGATGTTGTGGCGAGGATCGCCGGTGAGCGCGACCTCGAGCGAGATCGGCAGGGCCTCGCCGTTGCGCACGAGGCGCGCGCCGCCGAGGTCGCCCGACGGCATCGAGAAGCCTTCTTCCTCGGCGACCGCTGCACCGCCCGCCGCGGCGAGCAGGTCCGCGAGGCGCATGCCCGGCGTCACCGCCACGCGCCCGGGCGTGCCGACCGCGCCGAGCACGCTCGCGAAGTGCCCGCTGGGCTCGCTCACCACGAGCGACACGCGCGACGTGCGATCGAACTGGCGCATCGCCTCTTCGACGCGACGCTCGGCGTCGGTGAGGTCGAGACCGCCGACCGGCACGTCGCCCGCGAGCGGGATGTGCAGCACGCCGCGCTCGTCGACGACCAGGCCCTCGTACTCCTCGGTCTCGGTGCTGATCAAGCGAAGCGTCACGACGTCGCCCGGGTAGAGCTGCATCGCGGCGGCCGCGTCGTCGGCCATGCCCGGCGGAGTCAGATCGGCGCGTTGGAAGCGCGCGTCCTCGCTCGGCGTGGTGGGCGTGCGTGGCAGGTTCGGCGAACAGCCTGGACCGAGCGAGCCAGCGATCGCCGCCGTGAGGACACAGGAGAAGAGGTTCCAGTGTCGACGGAAAGGCGAGCTGATGGTCATCGGAGTCCCACCTACTCCCCCGGCGACGGGCTTGCAAGCGGCGAGTATCGCCGTTCGGACGTCCGCTCAGAGCTGCGTGATCTCGCGCGGCGGCAACGTGCGACACGTCGGCAGCAGTACGAAGTCACGCAGGGTCACGCCGTCCGCGTCGACGTCGAGGCGATGCACGCCGCGCGCGTCCGCGTCGGGGACCAGGAGCAGGCCGCGAGCGGGATCGAGCGCACCGCTGCCGAGCACGAACGAGGCCTCGGCCTCGAGGAGGATCGCCGTCGAGGCAGCGTCGAGATCGAGCAGCGCGACCACGTCGCGGCCGCTCTCGCCGCGAGGATCGGCGACGTAGATCGCGCGTGATGCGTCGAGGGACACGAGGCCGGTGGTGGGCGAGGGCGCGCTCTCGTGATCGGATGCGCGCCACACGCGATCGAGCGTGATGCGTCCGTCGGGATCGATCGCGACGCGCGCGATCCCCGCCTCGCGACGTCGCTCGAGGCCGGGCGCGAATGCGTCGCCGGTGCAGAGGATCATCGCGCGATCGGGCACGCCGGGGATCGCGCGTACGCCGTGGCACCCGCTGAGCCCATCGAGCGTGACGAGCTCGGCCCGAGCGCGCGCGACGGGATCGACGACCGCGAGCGCTCCGTCGCCGGTGAGCGTGAAGTCGGCGCTGAGGCGCTGGAGCCCGACGAGCACGCGGCGCGCGCCGCTCGAATGCGCGATCGGGACGAGCGTGGTCGGGCGCGCGTAGATCGGCGTCCCGTCGGGCGCGCTGGTGTCGGCGGCGAGATCGATGCGCGTGAGGACGAGCCCCTGCGCGACGTCGACGACGACGACGTCGTTGCCGCGTGCGAGCTCGGGCGCGTCGGGATGAAAGCTCGGGTTCGCGCGGGCGACGAGCGCGATCGGGCCGTCGATCGCGAGCACGTCCTGCACGTTGGGCGAGTGACCGCTCGGCGCCTCGGGATCGTCGCCCCGCAGATCGATCTGCCGCACCGCGCCCGTCGCGTAGGCCGCGAGCGTGAGGCGATCGGCGTTGAAGCGCTCGAGCAGCGCGAGCGTGCCGGGCTCGGGGGTCGCGACGACCACGACGTCGCCGCCGAGGCCCGCGGCGATGCCCGAGGCGCGCGTGCCCGAGTCGATCCACGACTCGGTGATCGCGTCGCCATCCTCGTCGAGCAGCGCGATCGCGGTCGACGCGTAGTCCGAGAGCACGACGCCGAACGCCGGGGCGCGCGAGATCGGCGCGAGATCCGCGACGTCGCAGGGACGCTCGGTGCCGCACGCAGCGAGCAGCACGAGCGAAGCGAGGATCGAGCGAGACACCGGCGACCTCCGAGGCGGGGCGCCCTCCCACGGGACGCCGTGTGCCGTCGCGCGGATCTCGCGCGACACCGTCGGCAGGTCTTCGGGCTCGCAGGCGCTCGGATCGCGATCGATCCGGTCTCTACTGGCCGTCGCTTCCCAGAGGACCATTCCTCCAGTGCTCGGGACGGCGTTCGTTCCTGCACACCGCTGCGGGGCAGCTCCGGATTCGCACCGGATTCCCTCGAGGCGCGCGGTCCCACCGCACGCACCGCTGGCGAGCGCGAACGTGGCGGGCGCAGCGGGAGCCGTCAAACCGGGGCCGGATGGAAATCCGCGCCCGTCCGGCGTACCAGCGGGAATGCGTGATGCGGTGAGGCTCCCACTGGTGTGCGCGGCGTGCCTGCTCGCGCCGGGCTGTTATCTCGCGCACACGCTCGACGAGCCTGCGCCGATCGACGCGAGCGTCGTGGATGCGCGTGTGTCGCGTCCCGACGCGGGCCCGCCGCCGCCGCCCGAAGAGCCGCCGCCCGGCACGCGCGTCGTGCAGATCGCGGCGGGCGGGGATCACGTCTGCGCCCTCAGCGAGCAGGGCGCGCTCTACTGCTGGGGCGAGAACGAGATCGGCCAGCTCGGCGTGAACGAGCGGCGCTCGACCACGCGACCGCTGCGCGTTCACGGCCTGCCGCGCGTCGCGTCGGTGAGCGCGGGGCCGAGCCACACCTGCGCGGTGGACCTCGACGGCGGGCTCTGGTGCTGGGGCTTCGACTACTACCGTCAGCTCGGCGTCGCGCGCGAGGACGTGCCCGACTGCGGTCGCGCGGTGTGCAGCCCGATCCCGCTGCGAGTGCCCGACCTGCCTCCGATGCGACGCGTGTGGATCGGCGTCCACGCCACGTGCGCGGAGCTCGCCCCGGGCGACGAGCTGCGCTGCTGGGGCAACGACGCGGCGTCCCGCGCGGTCGTGCGGTCCGGGCTGCGCCAGGCGCGCGACCTCGGGATGGGGCTCGGACACGCGTGCCTGTGGCTGCCGGATGGACGCGTGCGGTGTGTGGGCGACGCGACGTTCGGGCGCTCGGGCGACGAAGGACGGGGCGACGGCTTCGTCGATCTCGAGGGCGTGATCGACATCGAGGTGGGGACGGATCACGCGTGCGCGCTGCTCGCCGACACCCGCGTGCTCTGCTGGGGATACAACTGGGACGGCGCGCTCGGCATCAAGGAGGGGCTGCCCTACTGCGTGCACGGCGACACCGGCGGTCCGTGCGCCATCGCGCCGGTCGCGCCCACGGGCGAGCCCACCGGGACCGCGCTCTCGATCGGGAGCCATCGCTCGTGCGTGATCGAGACCGGCGGCGGGGTGACGTGCTGGGGCCCGTGGACGATCGACGGCAGCACGAGCTGGTGCGGCGGCGGAGCGCTCCCCGACGAGTGCGATCCGACGCCGACGCGCGTGCCCGGCCTCGAGGCGGCGCGCGCGATCGCGACCGGCGACAGCGTCGCGTGCGCGATCGTCGAGAACGGCGGCGTCGCGTGCTGGGGCTGGGGCTCGCACGGACAGCTCGGGCACGGCCGCGAGGAGGGCGCGATCGTGCGCGAGCCGGTGCGCGTCATCGGCTTCGGCGAGTGAGCCAGGCCTCGAACGCGCGCGCCTCGGCGCGCGGATGGAACGCGTGCATCGGGACCTCGCGGTGGTACGCGCGGAAGAGCGCGGCGAACACCCGGGGATCGAGCTCGGCACGGTGGGCGGCTTCGTCGCTGCCCGCGATCAGGCGCTCGAACCGGAGGCGCGCGACGAGGAGCGCCTGCATGCGCGCTCCGTCGGGATCGACGCGCGCGAGCGCATCGCGCGTGGCCTCGTCGAGCGCGGGATCGCCGGCGGCTTCGCGCAGCGCGGCGACGGGATCCTCGGCGCGCATCGCCGCCGCGAGGATCTGCTCGAGGCGCGCGCGGCTCATCGTCCGGCCCTCGCGATCGCGCCGCGGATGCGCGTGAGCTCCTCGTCGAGGGCGCGCGCGGTCGCGGCGTCGGGGACGGTGCCCTCCATGCGCTCCAGCGTCACGCCGCGCAGGTGAGCGCAACGCGGGAGCACTTCGTCGAGCAGCGTCCACACCGGCTCGGGCACCGCGTCGTCGTGACCATCGAGCCGCATCGTGCGGCCCGACGGGAGCCAGCGCGGATCGCTCTCGCGCCCGCCGCTCACGTGGAGCTCGATCACGCGATCGAGCGGCGCACGCGCGAGCCACGCGTGCGGATCGAAGCCGTGGAGCAGCGACATCGTGTGCAGGTTGTGCAGGTCGAGCAGCAGGTGACGCCGCGGTGCGTCGAGCGCGCTCGCGAGCAGGCGCGGCTCGTCGAGGGGATCGCCGAGCACGAAGTAGACGACCGAGTTCTCCACGCCGACGTCGGGCACCACGCGCGACATGAGCTCGAGCCGTGCGCGCAGCGTCGTGGTGGTCCGCGCGTCGTAGGGCATCGGCATCGGGAGCGCCGTGACCTCGCCGCCCAGCGTCGTCGCGCCGAGGTGATCGGTCCACCACGCGTAGCCGAAGAGCGCGGCGTCCTCGCGCATCCGCTCGAGCCATGCGCGGGTGCGCGCCTCGTCGCCCTCGCTGCAGGTCGAGAACCCGACACCGTGCGCGACCACCGGCTTGTCCCACGCGCGCACCGCCGCGAGGAAGCGCGCGTGGAAGCCGTTCGGCACCAGCGCGCCGTCCTCGCGATCGATCCACGTCGTCTCGGGCGTGATCTCGAGGTAGTCGGCGCGGCGCGCGATCCGCGCCACGCGCGCCAGCGTCTCGTCGTCGGGCGGCAGCGCGAAGCCGACGCCGATCACGGCGTGAGATACCAGTCGAGGAAGCGCGCGCTGCGCTCGGGCACGTGGCCCATGCCGCACGCCATCATCAGCGACGTGTCGCCCTCCCGCCGGCGCTCCTCTTCGGTCAGCTCGACCTGGGTGCCGCAGCCGCCGCCGATCGCCCAGCGGCTCCCGGGCACGCGACCGCGCCGCCATCGCTCGATGCCGAGATCGCGCAGCGTGTCGCGGAATTCGCGATGGCTCGCGAACACCGCGGGGGCGAGCGCGACGGCGGCGCGATCCGAGACGTCGCGCGTTCCGATCGCGAGCTCGACGCGCTGGCGTCGATCGATCGGCAGCGCGGCCAGCGCGACCGCGGCGCGACGGCGCAGCGCGGCATCGTCGGGCGCGAGCGCACCGTGCACCATCGCCGTCAGGGCCGCGATGCGCTGATCGATGACGGTGTTCTCGCGCGCGACCCGCTCCTCGTAGGACATCTCTTCGTCGCGCTGGAAGATCCAGTACTCGGGCACCTCGGGGAGCGCTCCGTCGATCGCGCGCGCCGTCGCGGGCACGTGCTCGGGCTCCACGAGGACCATCAGCGGCTCGCCCGCGGGCGCCTGCGGGACGAGCGTGCGCAGCGTCGACATCGTCGCGCACACGACCTCCGCGAGCGCGAGATCGACGAACGCCTGATCGGGCCCGTGGTTGAGCAGCTCGCCGAACGCGCCCGCGCGCTCCCAGCGAGACTCGCGCTGCGCGGGGATCACGATCACGAGGAGCGGGCGCCCCGCGCGCTGTGCGCGGCGATACGCCTCCGAGAGCGCGGCGAGCCCGGTGTCGTCGCTCTGCGCGAACGCGCGCGCCATCCAGGCCGGGCACGCGAGCACGCCCGCGAGGGTTGCCGCACCACCGAACAGAGCCCTTCGCTTCATTCGATCTCTCCCGTGTCCTGGAACATCTCGATGGTCGCGGGCGCGAGCCTCACTCCGACGTCGTCGACCAGCGCGTCATTCCAGAGCCGCATGTGGATCGTCGTCTCGCTGCCGCTCGGCGCGAGCTCGATGCCGCCCGCGATCGGCCGGTAGGTGCCGCGCGTCGTGCCCTCGGCGGTGCGCAGCAGGAATCCGCCCGCCGCGTCGAGCACGAAGAGCACGTCGGAGTACGCGTACGCGCCGACGAGCGCCGCGGCGTCGGGGATCGCGCCGTCCGGCGCGGGCACCTCGACGACGTCGTCGAGCGTGACCGGCGTTCGATCGCGCCAGGTCTGGTCGCTCGCGGCGAGCGCCTGCTCGAACGAGCTCGCCGCGCGCACTCCGTCGAGCTCGACGCCGTGGAGCAGCGCGGCGATCCACGTGACGCCCGGCGCGTGCAGCGCGTAGCGCGCGTCGCTCAGCGGCTCGACCCGCGCACCGAGCATCTCGCCGAGCGAGAGCGCGCCCGCCTGGGTGCCGGTGATCACCAGACGATCGGGCTCGACCGCGCCGCGCCGCACGTCGCCGTCGGCACCGTGGATCTCGACGAGCTCGCCGGGCACCAGCGCGAGCCGCTCGCGTCCGTCGGGCCGCACCACGTACGCGTCGTCGTCGATCGCGACCGGGACGGGCAGGGCGCTCTCGACGGTCTCGCCCGCGACCTCGAGCGCGATGCCCGCGGCGCGAGCGTCCTCGTCGAGCAGGAGCAGCGCGGTCTCCTCGGCATCGGGCGCAGCGCACGAGCCCAGGGTCAGGAGCAGCAGCGCGAGCGCACGGGCAGGGGATCGTCGCACCTCTCGCCTCCCTCGGTGACGGTGCTGACCGAGACAGCTCGGAGCAGCTTGGGTTCCGCCTGGGACGAGCGAGGGTACGTTCGGATCTCAGCCGAGCTTCTTGAGGCGCGCGTACTCGCCGTCGCCGGCGCGCTCGAAGCCGTCGGCCTCCATCGCGAGCTTCAGCGCGGTCGTGCGCTCGCGTCCTCCCGCGGGCGGGAAGATGCGCTCGATCAGCGCCTCGGCGCGGATGACGTCGAGCGCGCGCGTGATCACCAGCGCGTCGGTCGGCGCGGTGTCGGTGATCAGGATCGGCGAGAGCCGTGCCGCCCCGGCGCGACCTCCGTGCAGCGAGAGCGCCTGATCGACGTGCTCGCTCTCGCCGCTCGCCACCGAGACCGCCGCGACGTCCGCACGATCCTCGATCACGGCCGCGAGCGCCGCGGGGTGGGTCCCCACGAAGTCCTGCGACACGAACGTGCGATCGAGATCGATCCCCCGCTCCCGCAGGTGCTGGGCGACCAGCAGGTACCCGCCGATCGATCGCCGATCGACCCACGCCGCGCGCTTCCCCGCGAGCCCCGCGATCGAGACGTGCGCGTCGGCGCGTGCGATCAGCGCCGAGCGATACGTCGATCGCCCGGCGCGCACGACCTTGAACACCGCGCGCGCGTCGTCGGCGACGTGCGCGCAGATCGCCGCGGGCGCCCACAGCAGCTCGGCCCCCGCATCGCGCGCCACGCGCTCGAAGGTCGCGTAGTCGGGCGCGACCTCGACCTGCACCCGATCCCCGAGGTCGTTCGAGAGCGAGCGCTCCAGCAGCTCGCCCCGGGCCTGGGCGCGCGCGACACCGACCGAGGGCGGGACCAGGAACCGCAGCACAGCTCTGGGCAGGCTAGCAGCCCCGGTACGGGACGCCCGGCGTTGCCTCGGGATCGTCACTCTCGTACAGTGCGCGCGAATGTCGGCGAATCCGCCGGGCGGCGCGCGCATCCACGCGCCTGCGACTCGTTTCACGCCTCCGCTGACCGTCGAAGAACGTCGCGTCGTATCGTTCGACGGCACCGACATCGCGTACCACCTGGTCGGTGAGGGGCCGCCGATCCTGCTCGCGAACGGGCTCGGCGGGTCGTGGCGCGCGTGGACCCACCAGCTGAGGCACTTCTCGGACCGGTACCGGTTCGTGTCGTGGGACCAGCGCGGGCTCTACCGCTCGGGCCCGCCCCCCGATCGCGGTGCGCTCGACATCCCGGCCCAGGCGCGCGACGCGCTCGCCGTGCTCGACGCCGAGGGCCTCGACCAGGTCGCGATCTGGGGCTGGTCGATGGGCGTGCAGGTCGCGCTCGAGCTGTGGCGCCGGGCGCCCGAGCGCATCGCGTCGATCGTGCTGATCAACGGCGTCGCGGGGAAGCCCTGGGACACGCTCGCGAACGTGCCCAAGGTCGGGCTGCTCGCGCCCTACGTGCTCTCGACGCTGCGGCGCATGCCGCTGCTCGTGTCGTCGGTCACCCAGCGCGCCGTCGCGTTCAAGAGCACGCCGCAGTGGGCGATGCGCCTGGGCCTCGCGAGCCGCACCCTCGACGTCGCGATCTTCGAGGAGCTCGCGGGCTCGTTCGGCGGGCTCGACATGGGCATCTACGTGCACACGCTCGAGCAGATCGGAGAGCACGACGCGCACGACGTGCTCCCGACCGTGCGGGTGCCGCTGCTCATGCTCGCCGGCGGGCGCGACCTGATGACGCCGCGCAACGCGGCCGAGCGCATCGTGCGCGAGGTGCAGGGCGCCGAGCTGCTCGTGGTGCCGGGCGGGACGCACTACCTCGCGGTCGAGTATCCCGAGCTCGTCAGCCTGCGCATCGAGCGCTTCCTGCGCGATCGCGGGTATCCGCCGCGCGGCGAGTCGCGGCGTCGATCGTCGCGTCCTCCGCCGTTCGGAGGCGCGCGGTGATGCGCGCGCTCGTCCTCGGCGCGCTCGCGTCGCTCGCGATCGCGTGCTCGGGCAGTGGCGAGAGCGCTCCGAGCGCGTCGGTGCAGGCGGACGCGGCGGCGCTGCAGGAGCTGCTCGGGAGCGACCCCTCGCGCACCGTGCTGCGCGAGGTCGAGGACGCGGTCGACGGAGAGCGACCGGTGATGGCCGCCGAGATGATCGAGTCCGCGGCCGCGCCCGCGGTGCGACGTCAGATCGAGCGCCTGCAGCACGCGTCGGTGTCGACCCAGGAAGGGCGCCGCCTGCGCACCCGCGCGGTGCGCGTCCATCGCGAGCGCCTCACGGCCCTCGAGCGCTACGGCCAGCTGCTCGCGCGCGGCATCGGCACCGAGGACACCGAGCTGCTCGACGCGATGCACGCGTACGCCGACGCCGAGCTCGCGATCGTCGCGCTGCACGACGATCTCTCCGCGATCCGCCCGCTCGCGGCAGGCGCCGACGACGAGCGCGAGGCGCGCCTCGGTGGTCTGCCTCCGCTGCGCCGCGACGAAGAGCCCGTCGACGAAGGCGAGGCGCGCCCCACGCTTCCGCCCGAAGGTCCCGCCCCGAGCGCCGGCGAGCCCGCCGAGCCGCTGCCCGAATGACGACGAGGGAGAACGCGCCGTGATCCTGGTGATCGACAACTACGACTCGTTCACGTTCAACCTGGTGCAGTACCTCGGCGAGCTCGGCGCGGCGGTGAAGGTCGTGCGCAACGACGCGATCGATCTCGCGGGCATCGACGCGCTCGATCCCGAGGGCATCCTGCTCTCTCCGGGCCCGGGCACGCCGGACGAGGCGGGGATCACGCTCGACGTGATCCGGCACCAGTCGGGCAAGCGACCGATCCTCGGGGTGTGCCTGGGGCACCAGGCGATCGGCCAGGCGTTCGGCGGCCGCGTGATCCGCGCGCCGCGCCTCATGCACGGGCGCACCTCGCCGATCCTCCACTCGAGCGAAGGCGTGTTCGAGGGCCTGCCGAGCCCGTTCGAGGCGACCCGTTACCACTCGCTGATCGTCGAGCGCGAGACGCTGCCCGAGGTGCTGCGCCCGACCGCGTGGACCGCGGAGGGCGAGCTGATGGGCATGCGCCACCGCGACCTCGACGTCGAAGGCGTGCAGTTCCACCCCGAGTCGTTCCTGACCGAGCACGGCCACGCGATGCTCGCGAGCTTCCTGCGGCGCCTCCCGCGCGGCGGGACGAAGGCGGCCGCGTGAGCACGTCGGTGCGCGACGCGCTCGCGCGCGTGCTCGAGGGGCGTGCGCTCGACGCCGACGCGATGGAGTCCGCGATGGACGCGATCCTCGCGGGGGAGGCGACGCAGGCGCAGATCGCGGGGCTCGCGATCGCGCTGCGGATGCGCGGCGAGAGCGCGACCGAGCTCGCGGCGGCGGCGCGCGCGATGCGACGTCGCGTGGTCCCTCCCTCGATCGAGATCGACGGCGTGCTGCTCGACACCTGCGGCACCGGCGGTGACGGCGCGGGCACGTTCAACGTGAGCACGACCTGCGCGATCGTCGTCGCGGCGTGCGGCGTGCGCGTCGCGAAGCACGGCAACCGCGCGGTCAGCTCGCGCGCCGGCAGCGCCGACGTGCTCGAGGCGCTCGGCGTGCGCGTCGACGCGAGCCCCGAGATCGTCGCGCGCCACGTGCGCGAGCTCGGCATCGGGTTCCTCTTCGCGCCCGCCTACCACGCGGCGCTGCGGCACGCGGCGGGCGTGCGGCGCGAGCTCGGCGTGCGGACCTTCTTCAACCTGCTCGGGCCGCTGGCGAACCCCGCGAGCGCGACGCACCAGCTGGTCGGCGTCTACGACGCGGCGCGGGTGCGCACGATGGCCGAGGTGCTCGGCCTGCTCGGTGTGAGCGCGGCGTGGGTGGTGCACGGGCACGGCGGGCTCGACGAGATCGCGCCCGAGGGCGCGACGCGGGTCGCGCGGCTCGAGAGCGGGCGCGTGATCGAGGACGAGATCGTGCCCCGCGACTTCGGGCTCGACGACGCGCCGATCGCCGGGCTCAGCGGCGGCGATGCGCACGACAACGCGCGCCTCGTGCGCGCGGTGCTGGGCGGCGAGCGCGGGGCGCGGCGGAACGCGGTGCTGATGAACGCGGCGGCGGCGCTGCTCGTCGCGGGCGCGGAGCGCGATCGAGTCGCGGCGCGCGAGCGCGTCGAGGCGGCGATCGACTCGGGCGCGGCGATCCGACTGCTCGATGCATGGGTGCAGGCCGCGTGACCGATCACCTGTCTGCGATCCTCGAGCGCAAGCGCGGCGAGGTGATCCGCCGCGCGCGTCATCCGCTCCCGGCGATCGACGACACGAGCGATCGCGGGGCGCGCGCCCTCGCGGCGCTGCGTCGCCCGGCGGGCGCGCCGCCGCGCGTGATCGCGGAGATCAAACGACGCAGCCCGAGCGCGGGGGTGATCCGTCCCCGCGCGCTCGGCGACATCGTCGCGATCGCGCGCGCCTACGAGGCGAGCGGCGCGGCGGCGGTGAGCGTGCTCGCCGACGGCCCGGGGTTCGGCGGCGGGGTGCTCGACGTGCGGCGCGCCGCGCGCGCGGTCGGCTGCCCGGTGCTGTTCAAGGAGTTCGTGATCGACCCGCGCCAGATCGATCTCGCGCGCGCCTCGGGCGCCAGCCTGGTGCTGCTCCTCGTGCGCGCGCTCACGGGCCCGGAGCTCGACGTGATGATCGACGCGGTGCGCCGTCGCGGGATGGAGCCGGTCGTCGAGGCGGCCGATGCGGCCGAGCTCTCGCGCGCGCTGCAGACGAACGCGACGATCGTCGGGGTGAACGCGCGCGATCTGCGCAGCTTCCAGCTCGACGGGGGCGCGGCGTCGAGGGCGCTCCAGGAAGTTCCCAACGACCGCATCGCGGTGTACATGAGCGGCGTGGGAACGAGGGAGGACTTCGCACGCGTGGCCGACGGACGAGCGGATGCGGTGCTGATCGGCACCGAGCTCATGCGCGCGCCCGATCCGGGCGCACGGCTGCGTGAGATCCTGGGAGATCGCGCCTGATGCCCGAGACGCTGCTCGTCACCGGCGCCGCAGGGACCGTCGGCAACTACGTGGTCGGGCTCGCCGAGGCCGCGGGCTACCGCGTGATCGCGAGCGATCTGCACCCGAAGGGCGTCGCGGTTCCAGTGCGCGGCGAGGTCCGCCCCGGCGACATCCGCGATCGCGCGTTCCTCGAGAAGCTCGTGAAGGGCGTGGACCACGTGATCCACACCGCGGCGATGCTCGACGTCGGCGCGCCCTTCGAGACGCTGGCGGCGGTGAACAGCGAGGCGGTGGTCGCGCTCTACGACGCGGCGGCGCGCGCCGGCGCGAAGCGCTTCGTGCACGTCTCGACCGCCATGCTCTACGCGCAGGGCCAGGACGGTCCGCTCACCGAGGAGGCGCGCGTCCTGCCGCGCGGTCCGCACGGCCGCACCAAGCACGAGGCGGAGCGCGCGCTGATGGAGCGCTCGCAGCGCGGCGGGCCGGCGTGGACGATCCTGCGCGCGGCGCCGCTCTACGGACGGCGCGGGCGTCACTACGCGGCGAGCCTGCTGGTGATCGGCCCGGTGCTGCGGCTGATGACGCCGGTGCTCCCGCGGTGGCGCGGTGGTCCGGTCGCGAACCTGGTGCACGCCGAGGACGTCGCGCGCGCCGGGGTGTTCGTGCTGCCGAAGCGCGAGTGCGAGGGCGAGATCTACAACGTCGCCGACGACGATCGGATGACGCTCGGCGACCGCATCAGCGAGACCTATCGCGCCTACGGGCTGCCCACGGTGCCCGCGGGACAGCTGCCGCGGCCGGTGCTCGATCGCATCGGGCAGTTCTTCCAGCGCGACGCCGCGTACACCGGGCTCGATCGCTCGCTGCTCGCGGCGTGGAAGCTCGTGGTGCTGCGGCACCGGCTGAAGCCTGCGCTGCGCGCGCGGCTCGACCGCGAGGCGCTGACGCTGCTCTACGACGACCTGCCGGTCGACACCGGGAAGCTGCGCGTGCTCGGGTGGAAGCCGCGGTTCCCGACGTTCGTCGAGGGGTGGCGGCAAGTGCTTCGGTGGTATCAGGCGGAGCGCTGGGTTCCTCGGTACGCCTGAGGCTCTCGAGAGGCAGCGCTTCGGCGAGAGGCGCGAGGGGGTGGGTTCGGCGGCCGGGGTGCTGTCGTAGTCAAGTGCGGACGCGCGTGATCGACGGATCGGGCGCTTCTCGCACCCGCTGATCCGCACACCGGGCCCTTCTTGCGCGAGGTGACTCGCCGCGAACGAGGCTTGGTGTGCGGTGGCTTCAGGCGGTCGGATCGGAGAGCGACGGGACGGATAGGCCCGAACTGTCTTGTCGGACGTCCACGTGAGCGGCGTCGGGTCGGCCTCGTTGGGCATTTCGCCCGCCGCGTCGATCTCGAGGGTGCGCTGGGACTCGCGGTGCAGCCTCTCGGGGCTCCAGCACTCCAGGTGAGCGTCACCCGCTCGATCTTCGCGCCTTGGAGCGGAAGCGAAGGGAAGAGAGCGCGAAGCTCGCCGTCAGGAGCCGACGAGCGAAGATTGGCCCGCGTCGCGTGAAGGCGACGCGGTCACGGCGGTCATCGATCGTGTGTCGAAGAGCTTGGTCGCATCGAAGGGCGCTCCTCGCGCGACGTGCACCATCGCGCGCGCGAGCTTCCGCATCAGCGCGACGACTGCCTTGAGCTTGATCTCGGCGCGGTAGCCCTTTCGCGCTCGGTACCACTCACGCGCGACGGGGTCGCTCTGCACGAAGCGCAGCGCCGCGAGGAAGAGATACCTACGCGCCCGTCCGGGGCCGCGTTTCGTGATGTGGATCGTGTGCTGCCCGGCGTTGTTGCCGCTGCTCTGGACCCTGAGGTTGAGGCCCATCGCCTTCTCGAAGGACGCGGACGATTCGTAGTCGGCGGGATTGCCGAGGTCGGCGACGAGCGCAGCGGTCGTGACGGCACCGAACGCGGCGCGCATCGAGTGGAGCTCGCGATGATTGGCGAGCTCGGCTTCGATGCGCTTGTCGACATCGCGGATGTGCTCGCGCAACGAGAGCATGTGACGTGCGAGCGAGCGAAGGAACGAGCGCTCCTGATCGTGCATCGACTCGCCGAGCGAGCCGACGGCGCAGCCGACGATCTGCTCGATGCGCTCGAAGGAGAGCGCCGCGCGCGAGACGCGTCGGAGCAGCTCGACCGCATCGCCGCGTCTGGCGCGGACCTCGGCAGGCCCGGGCATCTCGCAGAGCAAGTGCAGGTGCCACGCGGCGTCCATGTCGAGGTGCTGGGAGAGCTCGGGCCAGTGACGCGCGACGAGCGCTTCGAGCCGTCCGTACGCGGTCTCGAAAGGTCGAGCGTAGAGGTCGCGCTCGTCGATCAGACTGCGCATCGCCCTCTGGACTGCGCTCCGCTCTTTCCAGCGCTTCGAGATGCCTTGCGCGTGGAGATGCGCGAGCAGCGTGCACGCCTTGGCGTCGTGCAGGCTCGGCACTCCGTCGAGCAGCTCGGCTGCATCGTGGACCTTCTTGGCGTCCACGCGGAACACGGGAATCTCGCGCAGCGTGAGCTGGTAGCGGAGCGCGTCGCCGTAGACGCCCGTCGGCTCCATCGCGACCTCGAGCGCGACGCCGAGCTCGCGGAGACGGCAGAGCAGCTCGAGGAACAGTCGCGTCTGCTTCGGATGCTCGAAGCGCACGATCTCGACGCAGCGACCCGCTGCGCTCGCGAAGCCAGCGAACATCTTCGTCTTCGCGAGGTCGATCGCGACGATGCAGCTCGCTCCGAGCGCACTGGCGAGCTTGCTCGCGTCGACGTGTTGGATCTCGACGGTTCGATAGGTACGCTTGCCCACGGGGACGACCTCCTGCACGGCAGTTTCGACTGTCTATTCGAGGCGTCCCCAACTCTCCTACAGCCGACTCGCGGGCTGCTGAACGAGAGGCCGCGAGCGTCGGGACGCGGTGGGCGCATCGCGGCGCGCGCTCCGCGCCGCTTGCCGCGATGCTGTCGCCAGTCTCTGGTCGGCCTCTGCGAGCCCCCGTCGCACGAGGCCGCCGAACCCACCCCCTCGCGCCCAGTACCGCGGTTCTGCCGCCTTGGCTCGTGGTGGTGGGGTGGCTCGCGACTGGTCCGCGCTTCGCCGCGGCCCAGACGCTCGCGGTTCGGGCTCTGCTTCGCACTCGCCCGGATGCGGAGGCGAGGACACGCGCGGAGCGCGGGGCCGCGCCGGTGCTGCTGGAGTAGGCGAGGACACGCGCGGAGCGCGGGGCCGCGCCGGGTGCTCATGCGCGATCGAGCCGAGCGCTCTACCGTTCGACAGGAGCAACCATGCACGTCGATTTCTGCGAAGAGTCGGTTGTCTATCTCATCGTGGCCTGCTCGAGCGGCATCACCTACTCGGCCCAGGCCGGCGGCGTCGCGTGCCTGCATCCGTCCGTCGAAGGGGCCGTGATCGCAGCTGCCCTCGAGCCATCGGCTCAGCGGCTGGCAGCCGCGATGCACGAGGTCAGTTGTTGGCACGAGGTGCCGTGGCTCCTCGCTGACGTCGAGCGAGCCAACCTCGTGCTCGGCGAGATGCGCTTCGAGTGCTTCAGCGAGATCGTCTCTCTGCGCCTCGATCCCGAGCGCCTCGGTGAGAGCGTCGAGGGGTGGTGGTGGGTCACGTTCGAGCTCCGCGATCCGCTCGACGGTGTGACGGTGCAGTCGCGCGGCGTGCTCTGCGGACCCAACTGCGACTGAGGCAGTCCGTCGGGCGAGACGGTCGACCGTGAGGTTACGGGTCGGACCATCCGAGGGTTGGTCGAACCCGTAAGGTTGCGGGTTGGACCATCCCCGAGGGTGGTCGGATCCGTAAGCGTTGCGGTTGGACCATCCCCGAGAGTGGTGAAATCCATAAGCGTTACGGTTGGACCATCCCCGAGGGTGGTGCGATCCGTAAGGGTTACGGTTGGACCATCCCCGAGGGTGGTGAGATCCGTAAGCGTTACGGGTTGGACCATCCCCGAGGGTGGTGAGATCCGTAAGCGTTACGGGTTGGACCATCCCGGAGAGTGGTAGGCGCCGGTCGAGGCGGTGCTGGGCCGTCGCCGGTCTAGACCCGCGATCCCTGCTCGTGCTCGTGCTCGTCCCGCGTGCTCGTCCCTCGTGCCACCTGCGCGTGCTCGGCCGTGCTCCCTCCGCGCGCTACGCTGTCGGACATGCCCCCCGCCGCCGCCCGCAACCTCTTCCGCCAGCTCGGCCGCGAGGTGCGCGCCGTCGCGCGACAAGGGCAGCTCATCGCCGCCGCGCGCAACCGCGCGACACCGAGCATCCCCGGCGAGCGCGTCGTCGTGTTCGTGCACGGCTTCATGGCGGCCGGGCCGGTCTTCGATCCGATGCGGGCGTTCGTCGAGCAGCGCGCACCCGTGGGCACGGTCGACATCACCTACGGGCCGCTCGAGCGCTTCGATCGCGCGGTCGATCGCCTCGCGTCCATCGTCGATCGTGTCGCCGAGGGACGTCGCGTCGACATCGTCGGGCACTCGCTCGGCGGCATCGTCGCGCGCTGGTATCTCCAGGAGCGCGGGGGCGCGGCGCACGTCGATCGCCTCGTCACCCTCGCGAGCCCCCACGCCGGCACCCGCGCTGCGCGCGTCGCGATGGGGCCGCTCGTCGCGGGCTCGCTCCTCGAGGCCATCCGTCCCGACAGCCGCGTCATCCGCACCCTCCGCGACGGGCGCGCGCGCGCCTCGCGCGTGATCCACACCGCCGTCGTCGCCGGGCTCGATCGCATGGTCACGCCGCCCGAGAGCGCCGCGTCGATCGAGGACGCGACCATCCACTGGCTCCACGACGTCGGGCACAACGAGATGCTCTTCGAGCCGCGCGCCTTCGCGCACGTGCATGACGGCCTCACGCGCTGATCGCGCCCTGCTCCTCGACCACCGCGTGGCTCGTGCTCGTCCGCGCGCCGCGCCGCGGGAGCACCACGCGGAAGCGCGCGCCCTCGCCGGGACGGCTCTCGACGCGCACCTGACCGCCGTGCGCCTCGACGATCTGCTTCACCAGCGCGAGCCCGAGCCCCACGCCGTGGCGCCGCTTCGTGAAGAACATATCGAAGACCTTCTCGAGGTCCTCCTCCGCGATCCCGGCGCCGCGATCCTCGACCTCCAGCAGCACCGTGCCGTCCTCGGGCGCGCGCACCCGCACCGTGACCAGCGCGCCCCGCGGCGAGAACTGCATCGCGTTCTTCACGAGGTTCCACAGCACCTGGCGCAGCTGCGCCGGGTCCGCGTGCGCGTGCACGTCCTCGTCGGACTCGAGCCGCACCTCGACGCCCGCGCTGCGCGTCGGCCCGCGCCGCGCGACCTCGATCACCTCGCCCGCGAGCGAGCGCAGATCCACGTCGACGCGATCCGGCGTCACCGGCCGTCCCACGTCGAGCATCGTCGTCACCAGCTCGTTCAGGCGCTCGACCTCGCCGAGCACCATCCCGAGCAGCCTGCGATCCTCCTCGCCCAGCTCCTTCGCGTCGCGCACCAGCTCGACCGATCCCGAGATCGATCCCAGCGGGTTCCGGATCTCGTGCGCCAGGCCCGCCGCGAGCTGACCCAGCACCGCGAGCCGCTCGGCCTTCTCCGCCTTCGCGCGCAGCTGCGCGATCTCGGTGAGGTCCTGGAAGAGCACGAGCGTGCCGTGCTGCGTCCCGTCCGCGCCGACCAGCGGCGTGCGGGTGAACCCGACCGGGAGCTCGCTGCCGTCGGGGCGCGTGGCGAACGACTCGCCGCGCTCGCCCTGTCGCGCCGGCGAGCTCATCGGCGTCGCGGAGATGCGCGGCAGGATCTCGGTGACCGGCGTGCCGATCAGCGCGTCCGCGCTGGTGCCGAGGATGCGCGCGCCCGCGTCGTTGATCGATCGGATGCGCCCATCGAGATCGGTCGTGATCAGCCCCGAGCCGAGCGAGCGCACGATGTCCTCGGTGAGGCGCGCGTAGCCCGCGGCGCTCGCGGTCGCGATCCGCAGCTCGCCGCCGGTGCGCCGGAGGCGCGCGCTCAGCACGTTCGCGAGCAGCCCCACGAGGAAGAGCCCGACCACGTTGCGCAGCAGCGCGATGCTGAGCTCGGTGGGCTCGAGCGCCGCCATCTGCCCGCTGGGATCGGGCAGCCATCCGCTCGGCAGCGCGATGCCGATCGACACGTAGAGCACGCCCGCGAGCCCCGCCGTCGCCGCGACCTGGTTGGGCCCCGCGACCAGCGCCGAGAGCAGGATCACGACGCCGTAGAGGAAGCTGAACGAGCTCACCGCGCCGCCGGTGAGCCACACCAGCGCGCTCGCGATCGCGAGGTCCGCCGCGAGCTGCGCGACCACCAGCCCGCGCACGCTGCGCCGCCACTGCATCCACAGCAGCGAGCCGAGCGACGTCGCGTACACCGCGACCACCAGCCACGTCAGCGCGGACGCGCCGAGGTCCGCCCCGCCGAGCACGACCGTGCCGCCGAGCAGCACGGTGCCGACGACCAGCCGGCCTCCGACGAGCCACGGGATGCGACGCTGCGTGATCGCGTCGTCGTCGGCGATCGTCGCGACCGGCGGCGCCGGCGCGGGGATGCTCATGCGCGACCCGGCAGCGGCACTAGTGCCCCTGCACCTTCCCCGCGATGTCGAAGATCGGCATGTACATGGCGATCAGCATGAAGCCGACCATGCCGCCGATGACGACCATCATGATCGGCTCGAGCAGCGACGTGAGCGCAGCGACCGCGACGTCGACTTCCTCTTCGTAGAAGTCGGCGATCTTGTTGAGCATCTGATCGAGCGCGCCGGTCTGCTCGCCGACGCCGATCATCTGCACGACCATCGGCGGGAAGACCTTCGTCTCCATCAGCGGCTCGGCCATCGTGCGGCCCTCGCGGATGCGATCGGAGGTGTTCTTGATCGCCGCCTCGACGATCACGTTGCCCGAGGCCTTCGCGACGATGTCGAGCGCCTCGAGGATCGGCACGCCCGACGCGAGCAGCGTCCCGAGCGTGCGCGTGAAGCGCGACACCGCGATCTTGCGCATCACGGGCCCGAGCACCGGCACCTCGAGCAGGAAGCGATGCCAGAACCTCTTCCCGCCCGGCGTCCGGTAGCTGTACGAGATGCCCGCGCCGATCGCGAAGAGCCCGGCGAAGATGAAGACGAAGTTCCCGACGAAGAACTCCGACATGTTGATCACGAGCTGGGTCGGGCCCGGCAGATCTCCGTCGTCGCCGAAGTCGGCGAACATCGACTGGAAGCTCGGGATGACCCAGGTGAGCAGCACGGTGAGCACGACGCCCGCGATCACCATGACGGCGCTCGGATAGACGAGCGCGCTGCGCACCTGGCGCTTCAGCTTGACGCGCTTCTCGATGTAGACCGCGAGGCGCCCGAGGATCGTGTCGAGGATGCCGCCGACCTCGCCGGCCTGGACGAGGTTCACGAAGAGCTCGTCGAAGACCTTGGGGTGGCGCCGCAGCGAGTCGGAGAACGTCGCGCCCTGCTCGACGTTGGCCTTCACGTCCTTGAGGATGCGGTTGAACGCCTTGTTGTCGCCCTGCGCCGAGAGGATGTCGAGGCACTGCACGAGCGGCAGGCCCGCGTCGATCATCGTCGCGAACTGACGGATGAAGACGACGAGCTCCTTCTCGGAGACCGGCGCGCCGAACTGCAGGCTGACCTCGCGCGGCTTCTTGCGGACGCGCGTCGGCGTGAGGTTCTGGGTCTTGAGGCGATCCTGGACGGCGGCTTCGTTCGCCGCCTCCATGATCCCCTTGCGCACTTCGCCGGTGCGCGTGCGCGCCTCCCAGACCCACTCCTGCATGCCGCTGCGATGCTACAGGCGCGCAGCCGAGAACGTCAAAATCGACTTGGAATTCCAGCCCGATCGGACGGGCGGAGATCCCCCGATCATCGACCGCCGCGCGCCGTCCCGGCGGGGACGACGGGGGAGCGCCCGTCGATCATCGCCTGGAGCTCCGCGGGCTCGCTCGAGTAGCCCATCGCGTCCTCGATCGTGATCATGCGGCGCTGGTAGAGCGAGTAGAGCGTCTGGTTCATCGTCTGCATCCCGCTCTTCCCCTGTCCCATCTGCATCTGCGAGTACATCTGGTGGACCTTGTCCTCGCGGATGAGGTTCCGGATCGCGGCGTTGGGGATCATCACCTCGCACGCCATGACGCGACCGGGCCCGTCGGCGCGGGGCAAGAGCAGCTGGGTCATCACGCCCTGCAGCACGAACGAGAGCTGCGCGCGGATCTGCGACTGCTGGTGCGCGGGGAACACGTCGATGATGCGGTTGATCGACGAGATCGCGCTGTTGGTGTGCAGCGTCGCGAACACGAGGTGACCGGTCTCGCTGATCGTGAGCGCGGCCTCGATGGTCTCGAGGTCGCGCATCTCGCCGACCAGCACGACGTCGGGATCCTGGCGGAGGATGTACTTGAGCGCGTCCTTGAAGCCCTTGGTGTCCGCGCCGACCTCGCGCTGGTTCACCACGCAGAGCTTCGAGAAGTGCTCGAACTCGATCGGGTCCTCGACCGTGATGATGTGCTGGCGCGTCTCGCGGTTGATCTTGTCGATGATCGACGCGAGCGTCGTGCTCTTGCCCGAGCCGGTGGGGCCGGTGACGAGCACCAGGCCGCGCGGCAGCGACGCGAGATCGGAGATCACGGGCGGCAGCCCGAGCTCGTCGAAGCTGCGGATCTTGTGGGGGATCGCGCGGAACGCGGCGGCGACCGCGCCGCGCTGCATGAACACGTTGCCGCGGAAGCGCGACACGCCGCGCACGCCGAACGAGAAGTCGAGCTCCCACGTCTTCTCGAACTTGATCTTCTGCTCTTCGTTGAGCGCCGAGTAGACGAGCTGCTTGGTGTCCTCGGCGCGCAGCGGCGGCATCTTCAGGGGCACGAGGCTGCCGTCGATCCGGAACTGCGGCGGCGTGTCCTTGGTGATGTGCAGGTCCGACGCGCCGCGATCGATCATCGCGCGCAAGAGCTGGATCAACGTGACCTGGAGCGGAGCGTTCGCGTCGGACGGAGGCGGCTGCATCTCGTCCGCGATCATACACGGGTTGCGATGACGCCCGTGCTCGTGCGATGCGTGTGCGCGGGACGATCAAGGAGGACGAGATGGAGCTCCGCAGCGACAGCTTCGCCGATGGCGCGGCGATCCCGACGAAGAATGCGTTCGGGCGCTTCCACCCCGAGACCCACGTCGAGCTCAGCGAGAACCTGAGCCCACACCTCGCGTGGAGCGGCGCGCCCGAGGGCACGAAGTCGTTCGCGATCCTCTGCACCGACAGCGAGGTGCCGAGCCGCGGCGATGACGTGAACCAGGACGGTCGCACCGTGCCGCTCGATCTGCCGCGCGTGGAGTTCGTGCACCTCGCGCTGGTCGATCTGCCGGCGAAGGTGCGCGAGCTCGAGGAGGGCGCGCTGAGCCGCGGCGTGACGGTGCACGGCAAGGGCACGCTCGGTGTGCACGGCAGCAAGCAGGGCCTCAACGACTACACCGGGTGGTTCGCGGGCGACCCCCACATGAAGGGCGACTACCACGGGTACGACGGGCCCTGTCCGCCGTGGAACGACGAGCGCCTCCACGTCTACACGTTCACGGTGCTCGCGCTCGACGTCGAATCGCTGGAGCTCGGAGAGTCGTTCACGATCGCCGCCGCGCGCGAGGCGATGAAGGGCCACGTGCTCGCGAAGGCGTCGATCGTCGGGACCTACGCGATCTACCCGAAGGCGGTGCGCGCTCCGAAGTGATCACGAGGATCGAGGGCGCTCGGCGGAGCGCCCTCGATCACGCGAACCGCAGCTCGAAGCGACAGCGACGCGCGCCTTCCGAGATGCACGACACACGCGTCGAGCCCACGAGGCGCTCGCCCTTCATGCCCTCGCTGATCGCGATCAGCGTCCCGAGCAGCGTCATGCAGAGCAGCGGGCCGTGCCCCGCCCAGTCGCTGCGCTCGATGGCCAGGACGCGTCGGGTCTCGTCGAACGAGCCGTCGACGTGGCCCGAGTCGTAGACCTGCTGCCACATCGAGCCCATGTGCCGCGCGAGGCGCGTCGGCGTCGCGAAGAGGCTCATCACGGTGCCGCCCACCGGGCCTGCGGCCTCGAGCAGCACGCTGCCGCCGATGTCGCGCGCGTAGTCGACCGGATCGCGCCCGAGCATCCGCGCGGGACGCGCGATGAGCTCTTCGGTGCCTGCGACCGAGTACCACTGCGTCGCGACGAAGCGCTCGGTCAGCAGCCGCCGCACCTCGGGCGGTGCGTCGTCGATCAGCCGCGCGTGCTGCGCGGGCGAGAGCTCGCGCTTGAGCGCCTTGCGCACGGCCATGCCGAGCTTGCCCTTGAAGCGGGCGCCCCGTTCCCCAGCGTCCACGGGTCGATATTGCCATTTCGGAAATGCAATCGAAACGCGTGAGGAGGCGCTCGGACATCCTCTTGACCGATCGATAGAATCGGTGACCATCGGGTCATCATTCTTGGATGGGGGTGCGTCATGCGACGACGGTGGGCGCTCGCGTGTCTGGTGGGGGCGGTGCTCGGGGGCTGCGACGATGCCGGCGGGGACCTGCAGGACGCAGCGACGCCGCGCGACGCGGGGGCGCCGCACGATGCGGGGCCGCGTCCGCCGTACGTCGGTGAGCACACGTTCCCCGCGATCGAGCTCGACGCGTACGGCGAGGTGCTGAGCCTCTGTCAGAGCTGGACGCTGAACAATCCGACCGAGCTCTGGGTGAGCGCGGTCGAGATGAGCGCGGGGCCGGGCTGGCACCACTCGAACTGGATGTACGTGCCGGAGCCGGCGTTCGAGGGCGACGACGGCACGTGGCGCTGCAGCGAGCGCACCTTCAACGAGGTCGCGGCGAGCGCGCGCGGCGGCGGCGTGTTCTTCGCGCAGTCGACCCAGTCGACCGCGGAGACGCAGCAGTTCCCGCCGGGTGCGGCGTATCGCATCCCGCCGTGGAGCCGGATCATCGGCTCGGTGCACGTGATCAATCCGTCGCCCGAGGCGCTCTCGAGCGCGCTGACGTTCCGCATCACGACGATCCAGCCGGGCGAGGTCACGACGCGGCTGCGTCCGCTCGCGATCGACAACCGCGGCATCGAGCTCGCGCCGCGCAGCGACACGATGGTGCGCACCGAGTGCAATCTGCGGGTTGCGCATCGTCGCGACCTCGACTTCTCGGTGCACTACGTGCTCCCGCACTACCACGCGTACGCGGACGGGATGCGCATCGAGATCTTCGGCGGTCCGCGTGACGGCGAGGTGGTGTTCGAGACGATGGGCGGCATCGGGAACGCGCTGGGCGCGCTGCTCGATCCGCCGGTGGATCTGCGGGGCGCCGAGGGGCTGCGCACGATCTGCGGCTATCGCAACGAGGGCACCGAGACGATCACGTGGGGCCCGCTCGCGAGCGACGAGATGTGCACGATGCTCGCGTACACCGATGCCGAGCGGCAGTTCGGCGCGCTCGCGGACGACATCGTGACGCGGACGCCGAGCGAGGGCGGCGAGCTGCTGGACTCGCGGTGCGCGGTGATCGCGATCGACGATCGCTGACGTGCTCGCGTCGCGCGAGGCGCTCCTCGAGTGAGCGCGGTCCGGATTCCGGACTCGACACGAGGCGCGACGCGCGCGATCGATCGTGCGTGCTCGCCCGCTACACCATGGCCCGGGGCGTCCCGGCGTCGAAGCTGCCGAAGGGCATTCGCCAGGACACGCGCAAGCACACGAAGCACGTGCTGCGTCCCACGCCCGAGCTCGTCGCGTCGGTGATCGGCAAGGACGACGCCGCGGCCTGGCGCGACTTCGCAAAGCGCTACCGCGCGCTCCTCGATCAGCGCTTCGCCGCGGACCGCGCGCCCTTCGATCAGCTCGCCGAGCTCGCGCGCGAGCAAGACGTCCTTCTCGGCTGCAGCTGCCCCAGCGCCGCGAACCCCGACGTCCACCGCTGCCACACCACGCACGCCCTCGCGTTCATGAAGAAGCACTACCCCGACCTCGACGTGCGCATGCCCGAGTGATCGGTCCGCGCCCGCCTTCCAAAATCCCGCGCGCAGCGCGCACACGCGCGACTCGGTCGCGCGGTGCGACTCGCGAGCGTCCGAGCCGCGCGAACAGCGCGGATCGGTCGCGAGCCATCTCCAGCCCCTCCCAGCGAGGCGGCAGAACCGCGGTACCGAGGCGCGGGGTGGTGGGTCGGGCGCCCTCGTGCGACGGGGGCTCGCAGACGTCGACCAGAGCGTGATCGAAGCATCGCGGCGCGCCTCGCGCCGGGATGCGCCCACCGCTGCCCGAAGCTCTCACCGTCTCATGACAGCAGCCCGCGAGCACCCGGGCGCACGACCCACCGCCCCGTGCCCTCCACCGAGACCTCGGCCGGCTCGTTACCCCTTACGCCAGTGGCGCGAGAGCTCGACCTCGTCGCGATAACGCTGCAGCTCGCGCTGGCGCGTCGCGTCGTCCCACCCGAGCAGCGTGCCCATGTGCGACGCCACGCGCTCGGCGCAGCCGAGGCCCTGATCGAAGTCGCGGAAGAAGAGCTGGGTGCGCCGCACCAGCGCGTCGCACACCGTCGCGGCCATCTCCTCGCGGACCGCGTGCTCGATCTGCGCGAGGATCTCGGGGCGCCCCGGGACCAGCGGCGACGCGAGCGCGGGGCGCGCAGCACAGAGCGCTGCGATCGCGATCGCGCGCGTGCCGTACTGATCGGTCAGCGCGGTCGCGACGGCGTTCGAGATCGTGCCGTTGCCGGCCTGCTCGACCTGCGCGACGACCTGCGTCGCATCGTCGTCGTCGGGCCAGCCCTCGGCGCCGGGCAGCGGCGCCTTCTCGGTGCGCGACGGCTCGATGTCGCGGCCCGCGAGCCCGTTCGCGAGCTGCAGGTAGCGCACCGCGGTGTCGACCACCTCGATGCTCATGCGGCGATACGTCGTGAGCTTGCCGCCCGCGATCGTGATGAGACCCTCCTGGCCGATCACGATCTTGTGCTCGCGGCTCACCTGCGACTCGTTCGCGCCCGCGCCCTCGTCGATCAGCGGGCGCAGCCCGGCCCACGTCGCGATGACGTCGGTGCGCGTGAGCGGGTGCTCGGGGAAGTACGCGTTGCTCGCGGCGATCAGGTAGTCGACGTCCTCGCGCGTCGCGTGCACGCCCGACGGATCGCTCGGATCGTCGGTGTCGGTCGTGCCGACGTACGAGCGGTCGCCCCACGGGATCGCGAAGAGCACGCGCTTGTCGACGGGGTGGAAGCAGACGACCGCGTTGTTCAGCGGCAGCTTCGCGCGATCGACGACGATGTGGACGCCCTTCGTCGTGCGCAGCATGCGCGGCGGCGCCGGCGCCTCGGAGCCCTTGCGCGGCAGGGCGAGCGTGCGGTCGGTCCACGGGCCGGTCGCGTTGATCACGGCGGAGGCGCGCACGTCCTTGGTCGCGCCGGTGAGCTCGTCGCGCACCGTCGCGCCGCACACGCGCCCGTTCTCGACGAGCAGCTGCGTGACCTTCGCCCAGGTCGTGATCGTCGCGCCGCCGCGCACCGCGTCGATCGCGGTCTCGAGCGTCAGGCGCGCGTCGTCGGTCGAGCAGTCGTAGTAGAGCGGCGCGCCCTTGAGATCCTCGCGACGCAGCGCCGGCTCCTCGGTCTCGAGATCGCGCGGCGAGAGCATGCGGTGCCGCTTCGGCGAGCGGAACAGCGAGAGCCCGTCGTACAGCCACATGCCGGCCTGGATCACGAACAGGTTGCGCCGGCTGTCCTTGTAGACCGGGAAGAGGAACCCGAGCGGGCTCACGAGGTGCGGCGCGAGGTCCATCAGGATTCGGCGCTCGCTCACCGACTCGAACACGAGGCCGACCTCGTACTGCTCGAGGTAGCGCAGACCACCGTGGATCAGCTTGCTCGAGCGCGAGCTCGTGCCGAACGCGAGGTCGTTCATGTCGACGACCGCGACGCTCAGGCCGCGTCGGGTCGCGTCGCGCGCGATGCCCGCGCCGTTGATGCCGCCGCCGATGACGAGGAGGTCGACCGGAGCGCTGCCGAGCCGCTCCCACATCTGCTGGCGCGTCGCGCCGATCGTGCCGTTGCTCGCGGAACCGCTGTCGGTTGAGGCCATCGGCCTCGGTTATGGGTCGGCGAATCGCGCGGAACAACTCGAATGACGCGATGCGTCGAGGGATGCGAGCTGGGCTCGGTTGTGGTCGCGGTCGAGCCGAAGCAAGCAGTGTTCGGGGCGGGGGGACCCGAGCCGGCTCGGCCGGTCGGGGGGAGGGGTCTTCCGAGACCCCTCCGCAAACTCAGCTCTCGAGCTTGGTCCAGAGGCCGCGACGCAGGATCGCGGGGCGCCGATCGGAGCGCGACACGATGCGCGCGGCGGACCACGCCGCGAGGAGCTGACCTTCGAGCCCGAGCCCCGGCACCACCTGCGCGTTGCAGAGCAGGAGGCGCTTGATCGGCGTGCGCACCGGGAGCGCGCAGACGCCGAGCGCGCTCGCGATCGGGAACCCGTAGAGCGAGTCCATCGTGTGGCGCCCGCGCGCCCACTTCGCGGTCGGCTCGACGTTCGCGCCGGTCGTGAAGTCCTGCGCGGGACGACCGTCGTGCGGCGAGTCCATGCGCACGAGGTTCGAGCCGAGGAACGGCACGAGCTCGCCGAGCGACGCGACGATGTGCTCGCGGATCGTCTCGAGGTAGTCGGCGACGTCCTCGACCCCGCGTCGCGGGAGCAGCGCTTCCACGCAGAGCAACCGGCGCCCCATCGCATCGGCGGGATGCGTCTCGACGTGCAGGAGGTTCGCGCCGGAGAGCGGGCGTGACGGATCGCGCACGAAGAACACGTCGCGCGCCATGCCCGCAGGGACGCCCTCGGCGCGCAGGTGGAGGTTCAGCGTGTAGCGGTAGTAGCGGACCACCGGCTCGCCCACGCGCTCGAAGAGCTCTTCGAACGGGCGACGATCGGGCAGCACGCGCAGGAACGATCCGACGTCGCTCCCGAGCAGCACGAACGACGCGCCGATCTCTTCGCCCGACGCGGCGATGCGCACGCCCTCGACGTGGCCGCGCTTCACGATGATGGAGTCGATCTTGTCGCGCGCGCGCAGCTCGCCGCCGTGCGCGCGGAGGCTCGACTCGATCAGCGCGCGCAGGCTCGCGGCGCCGCCCTCGATGACCGCGCCGCCCTCGCGCCACGACGAGAAGTGACGGAGCAGACGCAGCGCGGTGCCGTGATCGGGATCCATCCCGTCGGCGAAGCGCACGGGCGCGTGCACGACGAGGCGGAAGGGATGCGTGTCGGGCAGCTCGCGCAGCGGATCGTCGTCCGCGACCGACGCCCGACGATCGGCGGGAGGCGCGAGGTGCGAGATCGCGCGGGCGTGCTCGCGCCGCTCGAAGAAGGTCTCGGGCGGCCACACGAGATCGCGATCGACCGCGCGATCGAGCGCGATCGAGGTGGCGCGGGCGCGCGCGAGGAAGTCGAGCGCCGGGCGCTTCACCTCGGGGAATTCGCGATCGATCTCGCGATCGAGGTGCACGGGATCGAGCGCGAGATCGAGGCGATGGCCGGGGAGGGCGACCTGGAACGCGGGATCGACGACCGCGGCCTGGCGGCGGAACGCCTGGGTGATCGCGAGCTCCGCGAAGACGCGTCGCGCGACCGGTGAGTGCGCGGAGAGGAACGAGAAGGGCGCGCGCGGGAGCTGCTCGCCCTCGAGCTCGTAGGTGGGCCCGAGATCGTCCTGACCGAGCACCAGCACGCGGAAGCCGCGCTTCGCGAGCAGCGCGGCGGCGGAGAGCCCGCCGAGGCGGCTCCCGACGACCACCACGTCGTAGAACGAACGGATCACGTCGCGACGAACTGCACGCGGTCTTCGAACTCGACCCCGGGCGTCTCGATCACGCGGCCGATGATCGACGCGCGCTCGCCGGCAGCGTTCAGCGCGTCGACGGCGCGCGACGCGTCGCTCTGCGGGACCACGACGACGAGGCCCAGCCCGATGTTGAACGCGCGGCGCATCTCGGCCTCGCTCACGCCGCCGAGGCGCTGCACGAGATCGAAGATCGCGGGGCGCGTCCACTTGCTCGCGTCGATGGCGACGCCGAGATCGTCGGGGAGCACGCGCGGGATGTTGCCCGGAAGACCGCCGCCCGTGATGTGCGAGAGGGCGCGGACGTCGATCGTCGCGTCGAGCAGCGCGCGCACCGCCCGCGCGTAGATGCGCGTCGGGCGGAGGAGCGCGTCGACGAGCGGCTCGCCGAGCCCGTCGGGCGTCGAGTCGAGCGCGAGCTTCGCGTGATCGAGCAGCACCTTGCGGACGAGCGAGTAACCGTTCGAGTGCAGGCCGCTCGACGCGACGCCGATCACCGCGTCGCCGCTCGCGACGCGCTTGCCGTCGATGATCGCGCTGCGCTCGACGACGCCGACCGAGAAGCCCGCGAGGTCGTACTCGCCGGGCGCGTAGAAGCCGGGGAGCTCCGCGGTCTCGCCGCCGAGGAGCGCGCAGCCCGCGTCCTCGCAGCCCTTCGCGATGCCCTGGATCACCGACGCGGTGCGCGCGACGTCGAGCTTCCCGGTCGCGAAGTAGTCGAGGAAGAAGAGGGGGCGCGCGCCGGTCGTGACGACGTCGTTCACGCACATCGCGACGAGATCGATGCCCACCGTGTCGTGGCGATCGGCGAGGAACGCGAGCTTGAGCTTGGTGCCCACGCCGTCGGTGCCCGAGACGAGCACGGGGTCCTTCATGCCCGTCGGGAGGCCGCAGAGGCCGGCGAATCCGCCGACGCCGCTCAGGACCTCGGGGATGCGCGTGCGCGCCGCGAACGGCTTGATGCGCTCGACGAGCTCGTCGCCCGCATCGACGTCGACGCCCGAGTCCTTGTAGGTGATTCCGGCCATAACGCGGGCGGAGGATGCGAGGCGCGCGCGGGCCGAGCAAGAGGGCGTGTGAGCGTCGCGCGCGGTGCCCAGGTGTCCGAGGGATGGCCCGTCGGGACCGGCTCCTCGAGGTGCACGTCGGGCCCTTCGGCGAGCTCACGAAGCGGCGCGATGCGCTCGCGCGTGCGCTGCGCGACGAAGGCGACACGGCGGGCGCGGCGCGGGTGAAGGCGCTGAAGAAGCCGCCGATCTCGGCGTGGGCGGTGACGCAGCTGATTGCGACGGAGACGATCGACGCGCTGCTCGAGGCCGGCGACGCGGCGCGGGGCGCGCTCGGCGCCGTGCTCGGCGGTGCCGATCCCGCGACGCTCCGGGCGCGGATGGACGCGCTGCGCGAGGCGATCGACACGCTCACGACGCGCGCGGCGGCGATCGTCGAGGGCGAGACCGGACGTACGCCGGGTGATGCGGTGATGTCGAGGGTGGCCGACGACCTGCGTGCGCTCGCGCTCTCGCCCGATGGGCGCGCGCGAGTGGGGCGCGGGTTTCTCGAGGAGGACCTCGCGCCGCCCGGGCTCGACGCGCTCGGCGCGGTGCCGATGCCCACGACACCGGTCGCGCGCCTCCGGACGCGCGAAGCCGCAGCGCGACGTACGAGCGAGACGCACCAGCGCGTCGTCGAGGCGCAGCGACGACGAGACGATGCGCGTCGGGAACAGGAGGCGGCGCGTCGCGAGGCTCGCCGCGCGGCCGCCGAAGCGCGCGCGCGAAGCGCGAAGGAGCGCGCGCTCCGCGCCGAAGCCGAGAACCTCGCGCGCGAGGCCGATCGCGCCGAGAAGCTCGCGCGTGAGGCCCGTCGTCGCGCCGACGAGGCGCGCCGCGCGCTCGAGCGCCTGAGCTAGAGCGAACGCGCCCGCTCGCTGCCCGCGTCGAGCAGCGCGATCACCGGGTCCGCTTCGTCCGCCGCGAGCCGCTCGCGCAGCACCTCCGCGAGCACGCGGAAGTTCTCGATCACGTCGTCGCGCATCACCTTGCGGCTCTCGAGCATCGGCACGAGCCACGCGACGTAGTCGGTGAAGAGCGACGTCTGCCCCATCGTGAGGGCCGCGACGAGGAAGGTCAGATGGAACTGCGTGTCCTCGAGACAGCGCACCCGCGCGACGTCGCCCCACGGCGCCCAGCGCGCCGCGTCCTTCGCGAGCTCGCGCGTGACCGTCTCCTCGGCGAGCTCGGCGCGTGTCCGCTCGATGATGCGCGCGGCGCGCGCCGAGGGCGGGATCGCGCTCACGTCGCCACCTGCTCGTAGAGCGTGAACACCGCGTCCTGCTCCTCGCCCTCGGCGTGCACCGCGCGGAAGTCGTCGGACTTCAGGTACGCACCGAGCGCGGCGCGGCTCTCCCATCGCGTCACCAGCGCGAACTCCGGTCGCGCGCCGATCGAGCGCAGCACCTCGAGCCCGAGGAACCCGAGGTGCCCGTCGACCAGCTTCGAGCGCGCGCGGAATCGCCGCTCGATCTCGTCGGCCTCGGTCGCCTCGCACGAGAAGCGCGAGATCGCCACGATCATCGGAACGTCTCCTCGATCATCGCGAGCAGCTCCTCGGCGCTGCGTCCCGCGCCGCTCACGCCGAGCTTCGCCGCGATCGGCATCCAGTCTCCGCACGCGCCGCCGCCCACCGCGATCGGCACCTCGGGCACGAGCTCGCGAATGCGCGCCACCGTCCGCTCGAGCTCGGGCAGGTGGAACGCCAGCGTCACCGAGAGCACGACGAGATCGGGCTTCATGTCGTGCACCATCCCGGCGAGCGACTCGCGTGGAACGTCGGCGCCGAGGAACTTCACGTCGTAGCCCGCGAGCTCGAGCGTGTCCGCGGCGAGGCGCGCCGGGAACGCGTGCTGCTCGCCGGGCACGCACGAGACGAGCACGCGCCGATGACGCGGCGGCGCGAGCGGTGCGCGCCAGTAGAGGTGCGCGAGCGCGACGAGCGCCACCGACGTGCCCATGTGCTCGCGCGCGACGCTGATGCGGTTCTCCTGCCAGAGCCGACCGATCGTCTCCTGACCGTCGCGCACGAGATCGCGCCGCAGGATGGTCGCGTCGTAGCCCCCCGAGAGCCCGCGCTCGATCACCTCGACGCCGGCACGGGCGTCGCCGGCGAGCTGCGCGTCGAGGAATGCGTGCCGGAGCTCGGCGAGATCGGGGGCGGCGGGCGCTCGTCGCATCGGGCGCCCTCGTTCCTAGACGCGGGGCGCCCCGTCACAAGTGCGGGTCACGAGATCGCGGCCGTGATGCGCGCCGCGAGCTCCTTCGCCGCCGCGGCGTCGACGGACCCGGGACGCCAGCCGACGCCGAGCCCGCGCTCGCCGCGCTTCGGGATGATGTGGAAGTGCACGTGGAACACCGCCTGGTGCGCCTCCGCGCCGTTGTTCTGCAGGATGTTGTAGGCGGTCGCGCCGGTCGCCTGGATCACGGCGCGCGCGAGGCGCGGCAGCACGCGGCCGATCGCTGCCGCGGACTCGTCGGAGAGCTCGTGGAGGAACGCCTTGCGCTCCTTGGGGATCACGAGCGTGTGGCCCTCCGAGAGCGGCCCGATGTCGAGGAACGCGAGCACGTGCTCGTCCTCGTACACGCGGTGGCAGGGGATCTCACCGTCGAGGATGCGATCGAAGATCGTTCGCGTCTGCGTCACGGCTTGGCTCCGGCGTGGCGGTGGACCGCGCGGCCCACGAAGAAGGGGCCCATCTTCACGATGAACTCCGAGGTCTGCCTCGTGTGACGCATGCTCTGCACCACGTGCGAGAGCGGGTGCAGCGCCTTGCCGACGAGCCCGACCACGAACTCGTTGTCGCCCGCATCGAGCCCGTGACACGCGAGGCGCACGTCGTGCGCGAGATCGGCGCGCCCGTACGCCATGCCGATCGACGCGTGCTCGCGGAGGACGATCGACTGGTCGTGCTTCTCGAGCTTCTCGAACGCGCCGCTGCGGCGCAGCGGGTACCACACGGCCCAGTCCCAGCCCTCGTGAAGCACGTACTCGACGGGACGGCGCAGCAGGCCGTGCTCGAGATCGGGCTCGTGGCCGAGCGAGTACGTGCGTCCGATCATCGTGTGATCGTGGCGCTGCACGAGCCGACGACGCGTGCCCTCGTGGAACACGGGGCGCACGCGATCGACGAAGTGCGCGGGATCCTCGCTCCACGTGAGCAGCGCGAGGCCCGACGGTGAATTCGTGTCGGCGTAGAGCACGTGCGGGACGCCGGCGTCGATCAGCGCGCGCGCGAGCTCGCGCTGCACGTCGGCGGGGGAGGGCAGATCGCGATCGGCGGGCACGTCGAACACGAGCAGCTGCATGAAGAGCCGGCGGTCCATCACCTGGCGCTCGCCGTCGCGCTTGCCGCCGTACTCCCGTACGTCGATCTCGGGAAGGCCCGGCCCTCCGCCCTCGGGCCGCGCTCCGTGACGCGGTGCTCCTCGATCGTCGTCGCCGCTCATCGCCATCCTCCTTGCGTGAGCGTCAACGTACCCGCTGGCTCCACGAGGTCCAGCGTCTCGAGCGCGCGATCAGTACGGGCTCTCGGTGACGAACCCCGAGCCGCTGCGCGACGAGGACGCGCGCGGGCGCACCGTGGTCGCGGGCCGGGGACGCGACGCGGTCGCGCGCGGAGGGCGCGACGCCGTGGTGCGCGGACGGGGCGTCGCGACGCGCGGCGGCGGGGGCGTGCGCTCGAGGCGCAGCGTCAGCGTGCGATCGGCGGAGAGCTCGACGCTCTCGGTCGCGTCGACGCGGCCCTCGGCGCGCGCGACGAGGGTGTGCGACGAGCCCTCGGGCAAGCGACCATCGAAGGGGTTGTTCACCGGCTGCCCGTCGAGCAGCAGCGTCGCGCGCTCGGGATCGGTGCGCACGCGGAGCCGACGCATCGGCGGAGGCGGCGGCGGGAGGGCGGCGACCGGCTCGGGCGTCGCGACCACCGGCTCGGGCGCAGCGGCGACCGGCTCGGGCGCAGCGACGACCGGCTCGGGCGCAGCGACCGGCTCGGGCTCGATCGTCGGCGCGACCGCGCTCGTCGGCGGGGCCTGAGGCGCCGCAGCGGTCGTGACCGCGGGCGCCGCCGGGGCAGCGGACGGCGCGATCGCAGCCGTGCTCGCGGGCTCGCTGGAGCCGGACATCATCGAGGCGCCGAACGCGACGACGAGCAGCGCGACGACGGCCGCCGCGCCGATCAGCGCGTTGCGCGTCGAGCTCGACTGCGGGAGCGCGGGCAGCTCCGACGTGACGTCGGGAGAGCGCTCGACCGTCGAGGGCGCGGGCTCGTGAGGACGCGCGGCCTGTCGTGGACGCGAGGGCACGCGCCCGTGCGTCTGCGCGACCGGCGCGGTCGAGATGGGGGCCGGGGGCGCGAAGTCGATCCCATCGCTCGCGGCCGCTGCGGCGGTCGCGCTCGCTGCGGCCGCAGCTTCCGCGGCCTGCGCGGCCGCATGGGCCGCCGCGGCCTCCGCGAGCGCCGCCCGATGCGCTTCGATCGTCGCGGCCGCGGCGTCGAGCTTCTCGGTCTCGCCGACCGCGGACCACACGTCCTCCGTGGCCGCAGCCTCGCTCCCCGCTTGCGACGCGCCGCTCGCCGGCTGCGCGAGGTCGGGCCCGAGCTCCCAGAGCGCGAACACCTTCGACGCGTGCTTCTCCGCCGCGGTGTCGTCGAATTCGCCCTTCGCGGCGCCCCAGAACCCGCCTTCGTCCGTGGCCGCCGGTGGGGTGCCGCTCGCCTCGTTCGCTTGCGCCGTCGGCGCGCGATCGGTGCTCGGGCTCGGGTCCTCGACGGCGCTGCTCATGAGGGCGACCCCGGCGCCTCGAGGGCCGGGTGCGAGCAGCCTACCATCGCGTTTCCGCGGTCGCTACCGTCAGGAACGCTCGCTCCCGAAGATCTGCGTGAGGCGATCGTCCCACTCGTCGGCGACGCTCGCCATCGTGTGCAGCAGGTCCTCGAACTCCTCGTAGTCGAGCCCGCTGAGCCGTCGAAGCGCGCGCAGGTAGACCGCGTCCTTGTCCTTGTCGATCGCGAACGCCGCATCGCTGGTGACGAGGAAGTTCAGCTCGAGCAGGCGTCGATAGAACGCCTCGCGACCGCCCGTGGTCTCGCGCGGGATGTCCATGATGCGCGAGAGGAAGAGCAGGATCCCGTGCTCGTGGAGCACGTTGATCCCGACCGTCGCCGAGCCACGACGCACGTCGGTGTATCCATCGCCGTCGAGAGGATCGAGCTCGACGCCGACCGCTGTCCCGAAGCGCCGGAGGTAGTCGTTGACCATCTCCGTCGCATCGCGATAGACCCGCCCGGTCTGTCGATCCTGGTACGTGGGAGTCTCGCTCACGTCATCGCTCTCCTGGGGAGTCGGGGCGAGACCGCGACACACCACCACCGTCGAGACGAGCCGTGCACCGCGCCCGCAGCGTCCACCCCGTGAGCCCGCGATGCTACCCGCGACGCTCGCGGCTGAACAGCGCGATGCTGCTCGCGGTGCTCGTCGCGGCGTGCAGCGCACCGGCGGAGCCGCGCGCCGACGGCGGACCGCGCGACGCAGGGCGCGCGATGCCGCCCGAGGTCGGCGAGCTCGACGCGATGGGCATGCCCCTCGATCGGCTGCGATCGATCGAGGACGCCTGGGCCGCGCGCACCGGTCCGAACGAGGCCGGCGTGCGCGCCGCGCGACGCGCCGCATCGCTCGCGCGCATCCGTGCCCTCCGCGAGCCCGAGGGAGACGGCCTCGCGCGGGCCCGCGCGCTCCTCGCCGAGGCGTCGCTGCGACGCGACGTCGCGGGCGCGTGCGACGCCGCGATCGATCTCGCGCGGCTCGAAGCACGCGATGCGGTCGATCCCACCGCGGCGTATCTCGTCGCGCATCGCGCGTCGCGACGCTGGACCGACGATGCGTGCGCGCTCGAGGCGCGACGCATCCTCGGCGCGCTCGAGGGCCACCGCCCCGATCGCGCGCTGCTCGCTGCGATCGACGCCGATCCGAACGCCGACGATCCGAGCATCGGGCTCGCCGGCGACACCGAGACACCGCCGCGCGACGCGCTCGAGGCATGGGCCGCGGAGCGCACCATCGCCGGCGAGCCTGCGACGCTCGAGTCGATCGTCGTGTACGGCCACGAGGATCGCGAGGCGCGCAGCGTCCGCGTCGTGCTCGCGCTCGATCGCGTCGCGGCCTACGAGCGCCTCGATCTTCCCGCGGAAGGCGAGCTCCCCGCGCGTGTCGCGATCGATCTCGCGTCGACGACGCCCGCGTCCTCGCTGCCCTCCACGATCCCCGTGGGCGCAGCAGGCCTCGCGAGGATCCGCCACGCGCGCCGCGACGATCGGACGCGCATCGTGCTCGATCTCGAGCCCGGCACCAGCGCGCGGGTGTTCCTCCTGCCGCAGCCGTTTCGCGTCGTGATCGACGTGACGCGCGGCGATGCGACGACGACCGGCGCCGCGCGCGACGTCGATCTCATCCTGATCGACCCGGGCCACGGCGGCGACGACTACGGCGCGCGCGCGTTCGGCATGCGCGAAGCGGACATCGTGCTCGACCTCGCGATGCGGGTGCGCGACGTGTTGCGTCGTCGCCTGCCGAACGTGCGGGTCGTGCTCACGCGCGATCGCGACGTGTTCGTCTCGCTCGAGCAGCGCGCTGCGATGGCGAACGCGGTGTCCGCCGACGCGTTCGTCTCGATCCACCTCAACGCGGCCGACGAGTCCGTCGATCACGGCGGCGTGACCACGTTCGTGCTCGACACCACCAACGATCGCCAGGCGCTGCGCCTCGCGGCGCGCGAGAACGGCACCACCACCGCCGAGGTGGGCGGCCTCGCGCGCATCATCGCGGGGCTGCGTCGCGAGGAGCAGGTCGCGACGTCGCGCGCGCTCGCCGAGCGCATCCACCGCGGCACGCTCGCGGGCGGTCGCACCGTGCTCCCGCGCCTGCACGATCGCGGCGTGCGCAGCGCGATGTTCTACGTGCTCGTCGGCGCGACGATGCCGGCGGTCCTGGTCGAGGCCTCGTTCATGACGCGCGAGGACGAGGCTGACGCGCTGCGCAACGACCGATACCGGGGCGCGCTCGCCGACGGCATCGCGGAGGGCATCGTCCGCTGGGTCGAGGGGCGCTGATCCTCGACGGATGTCCAGGCATCCCGCCCCGAATTCGTCGCCGTCCGATGTTTGCACGGGAATGAATCGCGCCGAATACTTTCGGCCTCATGGCCGAAGGCGCGCGTTCGTCGCTCTCGGGGCGGGGCCCGGGAGGTCCCGCCCCCTCGCTCGACCTCGCCACGCTCGCCCCCGGGCTCGGCAAGACGTGCGAAGAGTATCGCGCGACGTATCGCGGGCGCCTCGCCGAGATGGTGCGTCGCGGCGAGAGCGGCGTGCGCGTCGCGTCGATGCACGCGCGCATCCTCGACGGGCTCCTCAGCGCGCTCTACTGCGCGTCGACCGCCGCCGCCAAGACGAGCGGTCGGGGCCCGCGCGGGCGCACCGCGCTGCTCGCGGTCGGCGGCTACGGCCGTGGACTGCTCGGCCTCCACAGCGACCTCGACGTCGTGCTGCTCTGCGAGGATCCCGGCGATCCCGGCGCCGCGCTCGTCGCGCAGGCGCTGCTCTATCCACTCTGGGATCTCGGCCTCGAGATCGGCCACGCCGTGCGCGGGGTCGACGAGACGCTCGCGCTCGCGCGCGACGATCTGCGCACCGCGACCACGCTGCTCGACGTGCGGCGCGTCTCGGGCGACGCGAGCCTGGTCGACGAGCTGCTGCGCGGCGCGCGTCGCCACGTGTTCGAGCCTGCGATGAGCGACATCCTGCAGGCGCTCGCAACCGACACCGACGCGCGCCACGAGCGCTACGGCGGATCGCGTTTCCTGCTCGAGCCCGAGGTGAAGAACGGCTGCGGCGGCCTGCGCGATCTCGACGTGATCCTCTGGACCGCGAACGTGCGCTGGGCCGCGCGCTCGCTCGAGGAAGCGGTCGCACAGGGTGTCCTCCTGCATCGCGAGGCGCAGGAGCTCGACGCCGCGCGCGAGCTCCTCTGGCGCGTGCGCAACCTGCTCCACTCGCGCGGCGAGCAGAACGGTGGATCGGGGCGTCGCCACGATCGCCTCACGTTCGAGGACCAGGAAGACGTCTCGGTGCAGATGGGCTTCGTCGACGACGGAGTCTCGCTCGGCGTCGAGCAGTTCATGCAGACGTACTACCGCCACGCCCGCGTGGTGGAGACCGGCGTCGAGCGCATGCTGTCGCGCGCGCGCCACCACGACCGCAAGGCGCCCGCGCCGCTCGAGGAGCTCGGCGGCGGCGTGCTCGTGTTCGATGGGCACGTGACGCTGCGCGAGTCGGAGGCGCTCGATCGCGATCCCGCGCTCGCGCTGCGGCTCTATCGCCAGGTGGTCCGTCGCAACCTGCCGCCCTATGCGTTCGCGCGCGATGCGATCGCGCGCGCCGCCGCGGACCCCGCGTGGTGCGAGCGCCTGCGCGCGAGCCGCGAGGCCGCCGATCTCTTCCTCGAGCTGCTCACCCACGTGGGCGATGCGCCGGTGCGCCGCGGCTCGATGCTCGCGGAGCTGCACGAGGTCGGCGTGCTGCTCGCGATGATCCCGGAGTTCGAGCCGGTCACCGGCCGCGTGCAGCACGACGTCTACCACGTGTACACGGTCGACGTTCACTCGGTGGCCGCGGTCGATCGCCTGCGCGCGCTGATGCGCGGCGATCACGCGAGCGATCTGCCGATGCCGACGCGCCTCGCGGCCGACGTGCCGCGCCCGATGACGCTCTTCCTCGGCGTGCTGCTGCACGACATCGGCAAGGGACGCGGCGGGCACCACGCGACGATCGGCGCGCAGCTCTCGGTGCCGATCGGCGAGCGCCTCGGGCTCACGCCGGGCGACGTGCTCCACGTGCGCTGGCTCGTGGAGGAGCACCTCAGCCTCTACCACTGGGCGCTGCGCCGCGACATCACCGACCCCGACACGATCGCCGAGGTCGTGCGGCGCGTCGGCACGCTCGATCGGCTGCGCGATCTCTACGTGCTCACCGTCGCCGATCTCTCGACGACGAACCCGAATGCGATGACCTCGTGGAAGGCGCGCATGCTCGACGACCTCTACCTCGCGAGCGCCGCGTGGCTCGAGGCACCGGCGGGGCAGGGCGGCGAGCAGGGCGAGAAGCGCGCCGACGCGATCCGCGATCAGGTGCGCGTCGGGTTCGTCGGGGACGGTCGCCAGGCCGAGCTCGAGTCGTTCCTCGCGTCGATGCCCGATCGCTACGTGCTCGCGAACCCCGTCGACGTGATCCGCGCGCACGCGCGTGTCGTGCGTGATCGCGACGGTCGCACCGTGCACGTCGCGCTGCGCCCGGGCCCGAGCGAGGAGGTCGCGGAGCTGGTCGTGGTCACCGACGATCGCCCCGGCCTGCTCGCCGACGTCGCCGCGGTGCTCGCGTCGTCGCGCCTCGACATCACGACCGCGCAGATCCACACGCGGCCGCGCGCGGGCTCGCACGACGAGGCGTTCGACGTGTTCCAGGTGCGCCGCACCGGCGCGGCCGAGGGCGAGCCCGTCGATCGCGAGCTCGTCTCGCGCATCCAGAAGGACCTCGAGGATCTCGTCACCGGTCGCGTGAGCGCGAAGGATCTGCTCGCGCGCCGTGCCGCGCCGCCCGCGTGGGCGCGCAAGCACATGCCCGCGGTGAAGACCGAGATCCTCATCGACGACGACGTCTCGCCGCGCTTCACCGTCATCGACGTGTTCACGCGCGACCGCGTCGGCCTGCTGCACGCGATCGCGCGCACGCTGCACGAGCAGGGGCTCTCGATCGCGCTCTCGAAGGTCACGACCGAGGGCGAGCGAGTGGCCGACGTCTTCTACGTGACCGACGAGCGCGGGGCGAAGCTCCGCGACGGAGCGCGTGTCGCCGCGCTCCGGGACGCGCTGCGCGCCGCGATCGATGCGCTCGCCGAGCGCGACGCGCGCTGATCGTTCTCGCGTCTCGCACGTCCCATCTCGTCCGGCGCGGGCTCGACAGCACGCCGCGTCAGGAGATAGAGAGGCCGCATGCGGAGAACGCTCAGGTCCGGCGCGCTCGTGCTCGCGCTCCTCGGGTGTGGCGGCGGCAGCAGCGCCGGCAGCACGGCGTCGAGCGGCGGTGAGGAGCCGATCGAGTTCGAGGACGAGGCCGCCGCGCGCCGCGCGCCTCCCGCGAGCGAAGAGGTCACGCAGGCCGAGCAGCTCATCGCGCAGGGCGAGCCCGATCGGGCGGTGCCGCTCCTCGAGGCCGCGATCCAGCGCGATCCGCGCGACGTGCGCGCACGCCTCGATCTCGGTCTCGCCCACGAGATGCGCGAGGATCTCGCGGCCGCCGAGCGCGCGTACCGCGGCGCGATCGAGGTCGATCCGACGTTCGCCGAGGCGCTCAACAACCTCGGCGCGCTCCTCCGCGACACCGATCGCGGCGAGGAGGGCATCGCGATGCTGCGCCGCGCCGTCGAGGCACGCCCGGGCCTCGCGTCGGCGCACCTCAACCTCGCGCTCGCGCTCGAGGACGCCGGTGACGACGCGGGCGCGGAGAACGAGTACCGCACCGTGATGCGCCTCGCGCCGCGTGATCCCGCGAGCCGCACCGCGCTCGCGATGATCCTGCTCTCGCGCGGCGATCGCGATCAGGCGCTGATCGAGCTGCGCCGCGCGCTCCCGCTCGCCGAAGGCAGCCGCGCCGATCTCGCGGCGATCGGCAACGGCCTGCGCCGCGCCGGCGACGCTGATCTCGCGATGCGCGCGCTGGGTGAGTCGATCGCGGCCGAGGACACCCCGGCACCGCCCGCGCTGCGCGCCGAGCTCGCGCTCGCCGAGTACGCCGCGGGTCAGCGCGACGCGGCCGAAGCCCGCATCCGCGAGATCATCCGCGACGAGCCGAGCTATCCCGACGCCCACTGGGTGCTCGCGAACATGCTCGCCGCGCGCGAGGCCTGGCGCGATGCGGCGACCGAGTACCAGACGTTCCTGCGCATGGCGCCCGACGCGCCCGAGGCCGCGCAGGCGCGCGCCCGCCTCGAGCACGTGCGCGCCCAGCGCTGATCGTCAGAACGGGAGCGGGGTCCCGTTCGCGTGCACGAACGAGCCGCTCGTCGCGAGCGTGAGCTCGTCGATGCGCGCGACGATGCCCTGCGCCGCCTCGTGGGGCCCCACGTTGCCCGCGCCCGCCGTCATCCCGGTGCGCACGTAGCCAGGGTGCACCAGCACCACCGCGATCCCGGCGCCCGCGAGATCGCGCGCGAGCGACACGCCCGCCGCGTTCAGCGCGGCCTTCGACATGCGATAGCCGTAGTACCCGCCGCTGCCGTTGTCGGCCATCGAGCCCATCCGGCTCGTGATCAGCGCGAGCTTCGAGCCTCGCGCGAGCCGCGGCCGCAGCGCCTTCGCCCACTGCAGCGGCGCGATCGCGTTCACCTCGATCTGGCTGCGCACGTCCTCGAACGACACGTCGTCGACCGAGTCGTCGCGCAGCACACCGGCGTTGAGGATCACGCGATCGAGCACGACGTTCCCGATCGCCGCGACCACGCGCGCGATCGCCGCGGCGTCGGTCACGTCGACGCCCTCGTGGATCTCCGCGCCGGTCGCCGCGAGCTCCTCCGAGCGCGCGCGGCAGATCGCGATCACGCGATCCCCGCGCGCGACGTGCTGCTGCACGAGCGAGAGCCCGATCCCGCGGTTCGCGCCGGTGATCAGCGTCGTCGTCACGACGTCGCTCCCGCCTGCGCGGGCGCGCGCTTGCGGAGCCCGACCAGGAACGTCTCGATGCTCTCGGTGCGCGTCGCAGGCGGCTTCACGATCTTCACCTCCTCGAAGGCGCGCGAGACCGCACGCCGCGCTTCCTCGAAGTCCGGCCCCTGGAAGATCTTCGCGACGAAGTGCCCGCCCGGGACGAGCAGCTGCTCGGCGATCCCCAGCGCGCGCATCACGAGGTTGAACGAGCGCGCCTGATCGGTGAACCGATGCCCGCTCGTCGCGGGCGCCATGTCGCTCATCACGACGTCGAAGCGCTCACCCCCGAGCTGCGCGTCGAGATCGGGGCTCATCACGTCCTGGGTGCGCATCTCGGCGTTCGGCGGCAGCGCGCCGCGGAACTCCTGGAGATCGAGCCCGAGCACGCGCCCGTTCGCCCCGACCTTCTGCGCCGCATACGCGGTCCACGAGCCCGGGTAGGCGCCCAGATCCAGCACCCGCGCGCCCGGCCGCAGGAGCCGCACGCGCCGATCGATCTCCTCGAGCTTGTAGACGGATCGCGCCGCGTACCCCTCGCGCTTCGCGCGATGTCCCCAGTGATCCTGCGGTCTGCGGCTCCGACTCACGCGGCTGCTCCCTGCGACAGAAACACGAAGGGCGCGGGACCATCATGGTCACCGCGCCCTCGTCGATCATCTCACCGGATGATCAGGCCGCGCTCTTGCGGCCGCCGTTCTTCTTCTTCACCGCGCCGCGGACGGTCACGATGCCGCCCTTGGGGCCGGGCACCGCGCCTTCGATGAGCAGCACGCCCTGCTCGTCCATCACGCGCGCGATCTTCAGGTTCTGGATCGTGACGCGCTCGTTGCCGTACTGGCCGGGCATCTTGAGGTTCGGGAGCGTGCGGCCGGGCGTCATGTTCGTGCCGATCGCGCCGCCGTGACGCTGGTACTCGTGGGTTCCGTGCGTCGCCGTCGCCGAGCCGCGGAAGTTCCAGCGCTTCATGACGCCGGTGAAGCCGCGACCGCGGGTCTGGCCGCACACGTCGACGAACTGGCCGGCCTCGAAGATCTCCGAGGGCTTCAGGACCGCGCCGATCTCGTGCTTCGCGACCAGCTCCGCCGGGAGGCGGAACTCGCGGAGGACCTTCGCGACCTTCTGGTTGATCTTCGCGAACTGGCCGGCGGTCGGCTTGTTCACGTGCTTCTCGCGCTTCTCGCCGAAGCCGAGCACGAGCGCGCTGTAGCCGTCCTTCTCGACGGTGCGCTTTCCGATGACGGTGCAGGGCCCGACCTCGACGACCGTCACGCGCGTGACGTTGCCGTCGCTCTCGAAGATCTGCGTATTACCGAGCTTCTTGCCGATCAGGCCGGGATGCGTGTTCATGGCGCCTCGAAGAACAGACGAAAACCGTCGCTAGAGCGACAGGGGGCGAGAGGATAGCCGGGGGTCTCGATCCGTCAAGCTCGAGCGCGACCGAGACGCATCGACACCAGCGTGAGACCGTGAGCTGGCGCGGTCTGACCGGTGTCGTCGCGGCGCGCATCGGCGCCGATCAGCGTGCCCGCATCGCGCTCCGCGAGCCGTCCACGGCCCGCTTCGACCAGCGTTCCCACGAGGATCCGCACCATGTTCTTCATGAACGCGTTCCCGCGGACCTCGATCGCGACGAGCCGTGGCTCGTCGCCCCAGCCGTCGTGGATCGCGATCTCGTGGATCGTGCGGACGGTGTTCTCGCGATCGTCGTCGGCCGATCGGAACGCGCGGAAGTCGTGCGTGCCCTCGAGCCGCTTCGCGATCGCGCGCATCGCGCCGACGTCGAGCGACGTGCCCCCGTGTCGCGGCCCGAGGAACCATGCGCGCCCGCGCAGCAGCGGATCGCGCACGTCGCCGCGCAGGATCAGGTACCGGTAGGTCTTGTCGACGGTGTCGAAGCGCGGCGTGTACCCGGCCTCGCACGCCTCGGCCGCGACGATCGCCGCGTCGTCGGGGAGCGCCGCATTGAGCCCGCGCAGCCATCCCCGCGGCTCGATCGTGCGCGCCGCGTCGAAGGCCGCGACCTGACCCATCGCGTGCACACCGGCGTCGGTGCGCGACGCGCCCCGCAGCTCCACGGGCGCGCCGTTCATCGATGCGATCGCCGCCTCGAGCGTGCCCTGCACGGTGCGCGTGCCCGGCTGGCGCGCCCAGCCGGCGAAGCCTGCGCCGTCGTAGGCGATCGTCAGCCGGACGCCGTGGAGCACGCGATCAGAACGTGAAGCCGAGGCCGACGGCCCACGCGAAGCTGGTGCCCAGCTCGAGCTGGGTCATGTGCTCGCCCATCGTGGAGCCGAACGCCTCGAAGAAGATCTCGGTGTGGTTGATGCCCCACTCGTCGTCGAGCCGGCGCGCCGCGCGCGGCTCGAGGAAGTCGAGCTCGAGCGCGATCTGCGCGGCCCAGCGGATGCCGAAGCTGAAGCCGGTGCCGGTCGTGCTCCCCTCGCCCGATTCCCAGTAGCCGAAGTCGGGGCCGACCTTGCCGGTGAGGATGATCGGCACGTCGACGTAGCGCGCGAGACCGTCGATTCGCCAGACCAGCAGCGCGTTGAAGTTGATCAGCGAGAGCCCGGTGCGCCCGCTCTGCTCGCCGGTGCCGACGACGCGGCCCGGGCCGTCCCACTCCGCCCACGCGGCCGAGACGCCCACCGCGAGCGGTCCGAGGTACGGCACGCGCCAGACGTGGACGTCGAGCTCGGCGCCGATCATCGGACCGAGATCGCCCCCGAACACCTCGTCGAACTGCCCGCCGAAGCTCGGCTGGTAGCCGCCGATGCGCAGCTCGAGCGTGAACCCTTCGGGGGTGGGGACCCAGAGCGGATCGACCGCGAACGTCGAGCCCACGATCGAGCCGTCCTCGAGCGCTGCGTCCTGCTGCGCCGAGACCGACGATGGGTGGAGCGCGAGCGCCACGAGCGCCGCGCCACATGCGAAGTACGAACGCATCACGATCTCCGGTTCCGACGAGCGAGCACCAGTAGGGCAGCACCGAGCAACACGATCATCGTCGCGCGGGCGCGGCCGCCGAGGCCTGCGCCGGGGACCGAGCACTCGTACTCGGCGAGGCACTCCTCCATGTCGTCGAAGCCCTTCGAGCGGCAGTAGCTGCTCAGCGCGCCTTCGATCTCGACACGACGCACGCAGGTGACGACCAGCGTGCTCTCGTTGCGCGCCTGATCGACCGCGGTGATGCCGACCGCCGCGAAGGTGTTGTACTCGATGTCCGACGCGTCGACGGTCGCGGTCTCGCCGCGCTGGAGGTCGCCGCCCGTGCTCGGCGGCTCGGCGCCGTCCTGCAGGGAGCCCGCGGGATCGATCTCGCCCTCGGCGGTGCAGCCCGCCGGATCGACGTACACGTTCGCGCCGACGAGCGTTCCTTCGGGGAGGTCGTAGGTGATCTCGATCGTCTGGTCGCCCTCGAAGGGACCGCCATCGATCGTCGGGGCCCCGGGCGGGTCCACGTCGAGCGCGATGCGGAACGTCGCGGTCTCCGCGGCGGTGAAGTCCTTCGACGTGTTCTGCGCGGTCGTGCTCGCGAAGAAGAAGAACGTGCGGTCCGCGCTCGTGTCGCACGCGTCGGCGCCGAAGAGCTGCGACACCAGCGCGTCGATCTCGGTGGTCGGCACCATCGCGCTGAACGTCGTCACGTACTCGCACGACGTGTTCGTCGTGTCGGCGCGGACCGAGGCCGTCGGGCAGTCCGCGTCGGCGCTGCTGCCGAACCACACGTCGATCTGCGTCGTGCCGGTCGGGACGTTCGTGATCTCGAGCGGGATCGCGATGTTGTCCGTGCACTCCTCGAGCGAGAGCGGCTGACCCGTCGCCTCGGGCGTCTCGTAGAGGAGGGTCATCAGCTCGCGACCCCCGAACTGTTCGGTGAACCGGACGCTCATGTTCTGCGCGTGCGCCGGCGACGCGAGAGCCGATGTGGCGCCGAGCGCGACGATGAGCGCGGAGAGCCAGAGGCGGTGTGTGGTTCTCATTCGAATCGGAGATCCTCTGCGGAGCCGCTGAGCACGTTCCGTTCCTGCGCCTCGAACTGCGCAAACGTGCGCGTTTGCCGGCCGCTCGCCGACTCCGCGGCTGTCATTCTGGCACGCGCGCCGGGACGGCGTCCGAGCGCGCGCGCCAACTCGTCAACGCGACGAGCAGGGCCCCGATCCGGCTTCCGCCGGTCGGGGAGGCGTCTCACCGCAGCAGCAGGCCTTCGGCGATCTGCACGGCGTTCGTCGCTGCGCCCTTCCGCAGGTTGTCGCCGACGATCCACATCAGGACGCCGCCCGGGTTGCCCAGGTCGTCGCGCACCCGACCGACGAGGACGTCGTCGATGCCCGATGCGTCGAGCGGCGTCGGGTACACGCCCTGCTCGAAGTCGTCGACGACGCGCACGCCGGGCGCGCCCGTCATCAGCGCCCGCGCTTCCTTCGCGGAGATGGGACGCTCGCACTCGATCGCGACCGACTCGGAGTGACCGTTGATCACGGGCACGCGCACCGTCGTCGGCGAGACGCGGATCTGCGGGTCGCCGAAGATCTTGCGCGTCTCGTGGATCATCTTGAGCTCTTCCTCCTGGTAGCCGGTCGCGCCGTCGCGCTTCCACTCCATGAGGAGGCTGCCCGCGAGCTGCTTCGTGATCGGTCCCGCGGGCATCGGCTCGCCGGCCGCGAACGCGCGCGACTGCGCGCGGAAGTGCTCGACCGCGCTGTGCCCCGCGCCGCTGATCGCCTGGTACGTCGAGACCACGATGCGCTGGATGCGGTTCGCGCGGTGGATCGGCGCGAGCGCGACGAGCATCTGGATCGTCGAGCAGTTCGGGTTCGCGATGATGCCGCGCTTCGGGTTGCGCGCCGCGTCGAGGTTCACCTCGGGCACGCAGAGCGGGACCTCGGGATCCATCCGCCACGCCGACGAGTTGTCGACGACGAGCGCGCCCTTGCTCGCGGCGATCGGGCCCCACTCCTTGCTCGGCCCCGAGCCCGCGGAGAAGAGCGCGAGGTCGACCCCCGTGAAGGCCTCGGCCGAGACCGGCTCGACCTTCACCTGCGTGCCGCGGAACGGCACCGTCGTGCCCGCACTGCGCGGCGAGGCGAGGGGGAGGAGGCGCGCGACCGGGAAGGAGCGCTCCTCGAGGATGCGGATCATCTCGCGACCGACGGCGCCCGTCGCACCGAGGACGGCCACCGTGAGCTGCCTGGACATATGGGGCCGCGGCATACCACGCGCGAACGCACGCGTCATGGCGCGCACGTTCGTCGTTGCGCGCGCGGATGGTTGTGCCCACAACCGGGGCGCGCGGAAAGCCCGCGCGGGGGAGCCAGGAGTTCCGCATGACGAGCCCGAGCCGCGCCGCGACCATCCGAGCGGCGCTCTCTTCGCTGGTGCTCACGTCGTCGGTGCTCGCGCCAGCGTCGTTCGCGAGCGCGCAGGACGCGACGACGACCAGCGACGCGCCGAGCGAGACGGCACCACTCGCCGAGGCCGAGATCATCGACGTCGAGGCGTTCTTGCGAGGCGAGGGACGCGGCATCACCGCCGAGGACGCGGCACGTCTGGCCGTGGAGACCGGCCCTTCGATCGAGTCGGTCCGCGCGCAGCTGGCCGCGGCGCGCGCCGGTGCGGACCGCGCGATGATCGCGTTCTTCCCGCGGCTCTCGGTCGAGGGCCGCTACACGCGCCTCTCGCCGATCTCGCAGCCCAACCTCTTCGGTGGCGAGAACACCGACGAGCTGCTCGACGCGGCCGAGCAGCTCGCGATGGGCGTCGACGATCCCGAGGCGCGCCTGCTCTGGCAGGGCCAGATCATGGCGCAGCGCGAGCAGGCCAACTTCACGTTCCCGGTGCTGCTCGACAACTGGAGCTTCGGCGGCTCGCTGACCGTGCCGGTGACCGACATCTTCCTTCAGATCTGGCCCTCGTACGAGGCCGCGCAGGGGGCGGTCCGCGCGCAGCAGCACCAGGTGCACGCGCAGTCGTCGGAGGTCGCGCAGAACGCGCGCGAGACGTTCTACGCGTTCGCGCGGGCGCGCGGCGGGCTCGCGGTCGCGCGCGCGGCGGTCGCGGCGGCGGAGCTGCAGGCGCAGCTCATCGAGGCGATGGTGCGCGCGGGCACGTCGGCGCAGGTCGACTTCGTGCGCGTGCAGGCGCAGGTCGCGACGGCGCGCGTCGCAGCGCTGCGCGCCGAGGCCGCGGTGCTGACGTCGGCGACCGCGCTCCGCACGGTGATGCACGTCGATCCCGACGAGGATCTCGCGATCGCGGAGGACCTCCTCGCGCCGCTGCCGCCGGTGACCGACGAGCGCGAGGCGCTCGTCTCCGCGGCGTTCGATCAGCGCGCAGAGGTGCGTGCGCTGCGCGAGCTCGCGGGCGCGCGTGGTCGCCAGGTCGACGCGGCGGAGGGCAGCCGCTGGCCGCACCTCGTGCTCGCCGGGAACCTGACGGCCGCGAACCCCAACCAGCGCATCTTCCCGCTGACCCAGGAGTTCCAGACGACGTGGGACGTCAGCGTCGTCGTCAGTTGGAGCCCCAACGACTTCTTCGTCGGCGAGGCCGCAGCGTCGGAGGCGCGGGCCGCGCGCTCGCAGGTCGAGGCCGATCTGCGCACGCTCGAGGACGGCATCCGCATCCAGGTCACGCAGGCGTACGAGAGCCTCCGCGCGGCGCGCGCCGCGATCGAGGCCGCGCGCGCCGGCGTCGAGGCCGCCGACGAGACGCTGCGCGTTCGCCAGGAGCAGTACCGCGCGGGCGCGACGGTCGTCACCGAGCTCGTGCTCGCGGTCAACGAGCGCGCGCGTGCGCAGCTCGATCTCGTCAGCGCCGCGCTCGACGCGCGCGTCGCGTACTCGCAGCTCCTGCGCGCCACGGGCGCCGACGAGAACTACCAGGCGCCCGGCGAATGACCACGGTCATCGTCGCGGCCGCGGTGGTGAAGCGGGAAGGGCGCGTGCTCCTCACGCGCCGCATGCAGGGCACCCATCTCGCCGGATTCTGGGAGTTTCCCGGCGGCAAGGTCGAAGAGGGCGAGGACCCGGAGGTCGCGGTCGTGCGCGAGTGCCGCGAGGAGTGCGCGATCGATCTCGAGGTCGTCGACGTCGTCGAGGTCGCGTTCCATCGCTACGAGCGCAAGGACGTGCTCCTGCTCTTCTACGAGTGCCGGCTCGCGAGCGATCGAGAGGTGCAGCACCTCGGGGTCGCCGAGCACACGTGGGTGCTTCCCTCGGAGCTCGGCGACTACCCGCTCCCGCCGCCCGACGAGCGGCTCGTCCGCAAGCTGCAAGCGGGTCGCTGATCCCGCACGATCCCGGGATGGACGGGATCTCGATCGGCGACGCGCTCACGTGGACGAGCACGCTCGCGCTCGCCGTCGCCCTCGCGGCGTGTGCGGGCCTGCGGGCGTGGCTCCGCTCTTCGTCGCGGGGCTGCTCGCGCGGCTCGGTGTCGCGGAGGTGGGCCACGCGTTCGAGTGGCTCGCGTCGACGCCCGCGCTCGTGCTCTTCGGCGTCGCGACGGTCGTCGAGATGGTCGCGGACAAGGTGCCCGCGCTGGATCACGCGCTCGACACGATCTCGACGTTCATCCGCCCGGTCGCGGGCGCGATCGTGGCCGCCGCGGTGTTGGTGCGGATCGAAGATCCGCTGATCGCGGTGGTCGTCGGCATGCTCGTCGGCGCGCCGGTCGCGCTCGCACCGCACGCCGCGAAGGCGAGCGCGCGTGTCGTCTCGAGCGGCACGACCGCGGGCGTCGCGAACCCGGTGATCAGCACGATCGAGGACGTGCTCGCGATCGTGATCGCGGTGCTCGCCTTCGTCGTGCCGATCCTGCTCGTGGTCGCGATGCTCGCGTTCGCGATCCTGTTCGTGCGCTGGCTGCGTCGTCGAGGTCAGCGCGCCGGCCAGGCGCGCGCGTGACGGCGCCAGATCGGCGTCTTCTCGTCGGCGGCGGTCTGGTACTTCACCGAGAAGTCGTCGAGGCCCGCGATCGCGTCCTCGGCCTTCTTGCTCGGATCGACCTCGAACGTGTCGAACCCGCAGCGCGAGAGATAGAAGATCTGATCGCGCAGCACGTTGCCCACTGCGCGTAGCTCGCCGCGGTACGCGTAGCGATCGCGCAGATGGCGCGCGATGGAGTAGCCGCGACCATCCGCGAACTTCGGGAACTCGATCGCGATCACCGCGAACGAGCCCACGTCGGGCGCGATCTCCTCCGCCTTGCGATCGCTCGGGATGCGCACCCCGAGGCGGCCACGACGCGCGCTCAGCGCGGCGCGCTCCTTGGTCCATCGCGACCACGGCACGATCACGTCGGCGCCGTCCGGGATCTCGCCCTCGTCGCCGACGTGCACGAACGAGTCGTCGACCACGCGTCGATCACGCACCAGCCGCATAGAGGGCCTCCTTGAACGGATTGGGGCCGAGGCGGCGGAACGCCTCGAGGAACGTCTCTTCGTCGTGCTCGCGCACCTGCGCGAAGCGATCGACCAGCCGTGCGATCGCGGGCGCGACCTCTTCGGAGGAGAGCGCTCGACCGAGCACCTTGCCGATCGCCGCGTCCTCGCGCGCCGAGCCGCCGACGGTCACCTGGTAGAACTCCTCGCCCTGCTTGTCGATCCCGAGGATCCCGATGTTCCCGACGTGGTGGTGACCGCAGGCGTTGATGCAGCCCGAGATGTTGATCGTGAGCGGCCCGAGGTCGTGCACACGATCCGCGTCGTCGAGCGTCGCCTGGATCTCCTTCGCGATCGGGATCGAGCGCGCGTTCGCGAGGTCGCAGTAGTCGAGCCCGGGGCACGCGATGATGTCGGTCACGCGATCGAGGTTCGGCGTCGCGAACCCGAGCGCCTTCAGCGCCGCGTGCACCTCGCGCAGATCACGGATGCGCACGTCGGGGAGCACGAGGTTCTGCCGGTGCGTCACCACGACCTGCCCGAACCCGTAGCGATCGGCGAGATCGGCGATCGCGTCCATCTGATCCGAGCTGACGTCGCCGGGCGGCACCTCGTCCGACTTCGTCGAGAGCTGCACGATCGCGTAGCCGGGCACGCGATGCGGCACGACGTTCGCCGAGAGCCAGCGCGCGTACTCGCGATCCTTGCCGAGCTTCGCGCCCTCGAGGCTCTCGTCGGGGAGCGTCTCGTACGCGGGCGGCGTGAAGTACGCCTTCATGCGCGCGATCTCTTCGTCGTCGAGGACGATCGCGGTGCCGTCCTCCTTCATGCGCGCGAACTCTTCCTCGACGCGGCGGGTGAACTCGGCGACGCCAGTCTCCTTCACGAGGATCTTGATGCGCGCCTTGAACTTGTTGTCGCGCCGACCGTCCGCGTTGTAGACGCGCAGCACGGCCTCGGTGTACGCGAGCAGCTCGCGCTTCGGCAGGAACGCGCGGATGCGCTCGCCGAGGATCGGGGTGCGACCGAGCCCGCCGCCCGCGAAGTACTCGAAGCCGATCTCGCCCTGCTCGTTCTTCACGAGTCGCAGGCCGATGTCGTGGATCGCGATCGCCGCGCGATCGCTCTCCGCGCCGCTGATCGCGATCTTGAACTTGCGCGGCAGGAACGCGAACTCGGGGTGGAACGTCGACCACTGACGCAGGATCTCGCAGTACGGACGCGGATCCTCGAGCTCGTCCTTCGCCACGCCCGCGAAGGGATCGCTCGTGATGTTCCGGATGCAGTTCCCGCTCGTCTGGATCGCGTGCATCTGCACGCTCGCGAGCTCGTCAAGGATCTCGGGCACGTCGACGAGGCGCGGCCAGTTGAGCTGCAGGTTCTGGCGTGTCGTGAAGTGACCGTAGCCGCGATCGAAACGACGCGCGATGTCGCCGAGCTTGCGCAGCTGCTTCGTGCTGAGCAGCCCGTAGGGGATCGCGATCCGCATCATGTACGCGTGCAGCTGCAGATAGAGGCCGTTCTGCAGGCGCAGCGGGCGGAACTCCTCTTCGGTGAGCTCGCCGCTCAGGCGCCGCCGCACCTGATCGCGGAACTGGCGCGCGCGCTCTTCGACGATTCGCTGATCGTGCTCGTCGTACTGGTACATCGCGACTCCTTAGGCCTCGACGCCGACGCGAAGACGCCGCCTCACGCTCACTTCGCCCGCCGCGCGCAGCCGCTCGCGCGCGCTGAGCACGCGGTCGCCGCTCGCCGTCAGGCCGACGTCGAACGCGTAGATGCCCGTGACGACGAGGTTGTGCTCGCGCTGCGCCGACGCGACGAGCTGGTCGCGCCGCGCTGCGTCGTCGAGCTGCTCGGCGGCGTCGAAGTCGCTGCCCCACGTCTGGTCGCCGCGCAGGTACACGACCCGCCCGTCGGCGAGCCGGTTCCCGGTGATCACGAAGAGCGTGCGCTCGATTTTCTCAGCCACGGGTCCGCGCCCTCCGATCCCCTCGCGTCGGCCGTTCCGACATTTCCGACCGGGGAATGCGGGAATAGAATTACCGTGGATCACGGCCCTGCGCAAGCGAGCGGGACGGCTGCGCAAAGGCCGAAAAACTTCTTGACCGTGCTCAGGGGCGGCGCTAGAAAGCCGACCTCGCTTCGGCGAACCCGGACGGTGCGCTGCCCACTCCGGTGGTTCCGCCGCCTGACACTCGGGGATCGTCTAATGGCAGGACAACGGATTCTGGCTCCGTTTATCTAGGTTCGACTCCTAGTCCCCGAATCAAACGTAGTAGTTTCCTACACTTCCGGGTTGCTCGTCGTACGAACGGAAGCTAGGTAATCGGTCCGCAGGTTCGAAGAAGCTGGCCCCATCGTCTAGTGGTTAGGACATCGGCCTCTCACGCCGGTAACCGGGGTTCAAGTCCCCGTGGGGTCGTCAGCAACGAAGAAGGGCGCCGTCACTCGGAAGAGGACGGCGCCCGATTCGTTTCCGTCTGTTCGTTTCGCCGCCCGTCCCTGATTCCTCTTCGGTCGCGTTCATGACCGCTCGGCTGACGCAGGAGTTCTTCGCGCGCGAGGTCGAGATCGTCGCGCGCGACCTGCTCGGGCGTCATCTGGTGCGCGATCGCGGCACGGCCGACGAGGTCGTGCTGCGCATCACCGAGACCGAGGCCTACGGTGGGCCCGAGGACAGCGCGAGCCACTGCCGCGCGGGGCGCACCGCGCGCAACGCGCCGATGTGGGGGCCGCCCGGCCACGCGTACGTCTACGTCTGCTACGGGCTGCACCAGATGCTCAACCTCGTGACCGGCGAGGAAGGGCGCGGGCAGGCGGTGCTGATCCGATCGTGCGAGCTCGTGTCGGGGAGCGAGATCGTGCGGGCGCGTCGTCGGATGGATCGCGAGGGGCCGGCGCTGCTCGCGGGGCCGGGGAAGGTCGGTGCCGCGCTGGCGCTCGATCGCAGCTTCTCGGGCGCGTCGCTCTTCGACGAAGGCGCGCTCGAGGCGCACCAGGGGTTGGCGATCGTCGATCGCGACGTGCTCGTCGGCGCGCGCGTCGGCGTGGACTACGCGACGGCGCGCGATCGCGCGGCCAAGAAGCGCTTCGCGATCGCGGGCTCGCGCTGGGTCACGCACGCCAATTCGTTGCGGCGCGCACGTTCGCGCTAGGATCGCTCGCCTTGCTTCTCGAAGGAGCCTTCGTGCAGCCGACGACGACCTCGACCGCGATCACCGACGGCATCCGCATCACCGTGACGAGCCGCTACCTGGCGGAGCAGTCGACGCCGCTCGCGCACCGCTACGTGTGGGCCTACACGGTGCGGATCACGAACGAGGGCGGCAGCGCGGCGAAGCTCGAGAGCCGCCACTGGATCATCACCGACGCGCGCGGGAAGGTCGAAGAGGTGAAGGGCCCGGGCGTCGTCGGCGAGCAGCCCCACCTCGCGCCCGGACAGTCGTTCCAGTACACGAGCGGCTGCATGCTCGCGACGTCGCGCGGCGCGATGCGCGGCACCTATCAGATGGTGCGCGACGACGGCGGCGCGTTCGACGCGGAGATCGCGACGTTCGCGCTCGAGCTGCCGCTCACCTTGAACTGATCAGGCCGCGTCCCACGCGGCCTTCACGGCCTTGAAGTCCTCGATCGCCTTCTCGCCGAGATCGAGCGCGCCGGCCTCGACGAGCTTCTCGTGCACGGCCTTCGGGGACTTGTCCCAGCCGGGCGGCACGTCGAGCTTGAGGTTCAGCGGCACGCCCTTGAGCAGCCCCTGCTCCTCGAGCGCCCACAGGATCTCCGCCGCGAGGAACTGACCTGCGATGCGGCGCGTGGCGCCATCGAGGTGCGGCGTGAGCGGGAAGACGTCGTAGACCGCGACCGTGTCCTGCGAACGCCCGGTGCTCTCGCGCAGCGCCGAGAACGCCTTCGGAGGAATCGGCAGCTCGACGATGTCGAGCCCCGCGATCGATCGAGCCGCAGTGGCCTTCGCGGCGCGCTCGAGCGCATCGCCGTGGCTCAGCGTGATCGCAGCAGGACGCGCGGTCTGATCGAGAATCGCAGTGACGACGATGAAGGCCTGATCGCTAGGCATGGTGAATCGGGCGCTGACTGTGCCCCAAACACGTGTGCTCGTCACGTCTCGACATCGATGTGTCGACGTCGCCGTCACGTGTGCTAACTCCGGCCCGCTCCCATGGACATCCTGATGATCCAGGCGTCCGCCTACGAGCTCCCGACCTCGCGCCGCGTCGGCGTCGTCGCACACGACGGTGCGACGGACACGCGGCTCTGGCCCGGGCCCGGTGCGGATCGCGAGCTGCTCTCGCAGTACGGCAACGACCTGCAGTCGAACCTCGAGCGCGAGCTCGACAAGGTGCCGGACGAAGAGCTCCCGATCGGCGGTCTGATGCGCCTTCATCCGGGCCGTCTGCACTGCGACTTCCTCGTGTGGATCGCGACGCGTCCGCCCGAGGACGCGGGCCGTCAGGCGCAGGCGCCCGATCGCGCGACGATCGAGACCGCGGTGCGCTCGGTGCTCGACTTCGTCGCCGAGCGCCACGTGATCCGCGTCGCGTTCCCCGCGCTGGGCGCGGGACCGGGCGCGCTCGAGGACGCCGAGCGCCTCGCGATCGTCGCGCGCGCGTGCAGCCAGTGGTACGAGCAGCGCTTCGCGAGCGGGAAGTCGACCGGCATCGAGGAAGTGCTGATCTGCGATCCGCGCCTCTCGGTCGTCACCTCGGCGCGCCGCATGGTGTCGCAGCTCGTGAAGGCGCCGCCGCCGGAGCCGCGTCCCGCGGCGACCGCGGCCCCCAAGGTCGAGCGTCGTGCGAGCGGTGGTGGTGGCGGCAGCAAGCCGCGCGCGGCCGCTGCGCCCAAGAAGCCGCGCCTCGACGAGAACGAGCTCGCGCGCGCGCGTGCGACCGCGAAGCCGTGGGATCGCAGCGTTCGCTATCAGCCGGGTGACTGGTTCGTGCACGCGAAGTTCGGCTTCGGTCGCGTCCACGAGCTCACGCCCGAGGGGTTCATCGTCGTGCTCTTCGAGGACGGCGAGACCCGCAAGCTCGTCCACGCGCGCTGATGCCGCGCCTCGAGATCAACCGGCAGCACCCCGAGCCGCGCAAGATCGAGCGCGCGGTCGCGATCCTGCGCGACGACGGGGTGCTCGCGTACCCGACCGACACGGTCTACGGGCTCGGTTGCAGCATCACGAGCAAGAAGGCGGTCGAGCGCATCTACCGCATGAAGCGGATGAAGCCCGATCAGCCGCTCGCGTTCATCTGCCCGGACCTCGGGGATCTCGCGAAGTACGCGATCGTCGACGACCGCACGTATCGCCTGATGCGGCGGCTCACGCCGGGCCCCTACTGCTTCATCCTCGAGGCGACGCGCGAGGTGCCGCGCATCCTGCAGATGAAGCGCAAGACGGTGGGCATCCGCGTGCCGCACGACGAGGTCGCGCTCGCGCTGGTGCGCGCGCTCGGCAACCCGATCGTGAGCACGACTGCGGCGATCGAAGGTCAGCCGCTGATCGATCCCGCGGAGATCGACGACACGTTCCCGGGGATCGATCTGATCCTCGACGGCGGCTTCGGTGGGATCACGCCGTCGACGGTGCTCGATCTGACGGGGCGCGACATCGTCGTGGTGCGCGAGGGCGCGGGTCCCGTCGACGCGCTCTGATCAGGGCTTCAGCAGCGCGTGCACGCGATCGAGGATGCGATCGGCGAGCGCGTGTTTGGTGACGCGGCCGGTGTTCTCTTCGTCGTCGCGGGTGACCAGCGTCGCCTCGTTGTCGTCGCCCTCGAACGCGACGCTCGCGTGGTTCGCGACGACGAGATCGACCTTCTTGGTCTCGAGCTTCGTGCGCGCGGCTGCGACGAGGTTCTCGGTCTCCACCGCGAATCCGACGAGCACCGGGCGTGCGCCGCGTCGTGACGCGCCCAGCCCCGCGAGGATGTCGGGGTTCCGCACCAGCTCGATCACGCGCGTCTCTTCGCCCTCGATCTTCTTCAGCTTGTGCGCCGCGGCCTCGCGCGGGCGGAAGTCGGCGACCGCGGCCGCCATGATCACGGCGTCGCAATCGGAGAGGCGCGACGTGATCGCCTCCTGCATCTCGATCGCGGTGCGCACCGACACTCGCTCGACGCCCTCGGGCGCAGCGAGCGCGACCGGGCCGCTCACGAGGATCACGCGCGCGCCGCGCTGTCGGGCGCGCTCCGCGATCGCGTAGCCCATGCGCCCGCTGGAGCGGTTGCCGAGGAAGCGCACGGGATCGACGGGCTCGAGGGTGGGGCCCGCCGAGATGAGCACGGTGCGGCCCGAGAGATCGCGGGTCTCGCGGAAGAGCACCTCGAGCGCGTCGGCGATCGCGTCGGGCTCGGCCATGCGGCCCATGCCTTCTTCGCCGCTCGCGAGCGGGCCCGAGACGGGGCCCGCGAAGAGCACTCCGTCGTCGCGCAGCTGCGCGACGTTGCGGCGCGTCGCGGGGTGCGACCACATGCGGTGGTGCATCGCGGGCGCGACGAGCACGCGCTTGTCGCTGCACAGCAGCGTCGCGGAGAGCGCGTCGTCGGCGAGGCCCGACGCCATGCGCGCGAGCAGGTTCGCGGTGGCGGGCGCGATGACGATCGCCTCGGCCCACGCGGCGAGCTCGACGTGGATCTCGCCCGCGTAGCGCGCATCCCAGAGATCGATCACGGGCGGCGTGCCGGTGATGCCGGTGAACGTGACCGGACCGACGAAGCGCGTCGCGGACTCGGTCATCACCACACGCAGCTGCGCGCCTCGACGCAGCAGCTCGCGCGCGAGGACGACCGCCTTGTACGCGGCGATGCCGCCGCCGACGCCGAGCACGATGCGACGACCGGAGATCACGGCGCTGGTGGTACCACGAATCAACGCGGGGCGATGTACGCCTGGGTCCAGCCCGCCTGCGTGCTCACGCCGCCGCGACGCGTGATCTCCGTGCCCTCGACGCCCGAGCCCTGGGTCGCCACGAGGTACTCGTCGGTCGTGTACTCCGGGTGATCGTCGCCGATCGGCGCGACGTAGCCCGCGGGCGCTGCGGGACCGGTGCCGACGCGCCAGATCTGATCGGTCGGCGGGTACACGTCCTCGATGCGCTGCCGGCGCGCCTGGTTGCGCTCGACGTCGCGGATCACGCGATCACGCACGACGGTGAAGCCGGGCACGCCGCGCTGATCGAGCACGCGCACCCCCGCGGGCAACGTCGCGTCGTCTTCGGTGCGCTCGCGGAACGGAGCCATCGACTCGATGCGCCGCGCGAACGAGACGAGGCGACCCGACGACGCGCCACGGATCTCGGCGCGCACCACGCCGCCTTCGACGCTCATCGCGAGCGCGATCGGGAACGGGAGATCGTTGGTGAAGCGCAGGTTCAATCGCGCGTACACGACGACCGCGTCCAGGCCCATCCAGACGTACGTGCTCGGCCGGCTGTGCGGCGAGCGCTCGACGATGGGCAGGCCCGCGAAGAACGCGGCCGCGTGGAGCGTGCCCGCGATCTGGCAGGTGCCGCCGCCGATTCCGTCGACGAGCTCGCCCGCCGCGATCTGCGGGGCAGGGCGGAACCCGTTCGCCTCGTTGCGCTCGCCGACGACCTCGTTGAAGTCGAGGGTCTCGCCGGGCATCAGCACGAGCCCGTCGAGGCGCGACGCCGCGACCCGCAGATTGTGAGTGCGCGCGGCGGCGTCCGGCGAGGTGCTGTAGCGCGTCTCGAACGATCCGAGGGTCGCATCGAGCCGTACGTTCGCGAGATCGCGCGCGGTGCGGCGCGGCGGCTCCCGGAGGATGCGCGCGCTCGCCTCGGGTGCGCCGGTGCGCATCGCGTCGGTGAGCGCGTCGAGGGTGCCGTGCACGTCGAGCGTCAGCCCCTCGCGCTCGGGCACGATCGCGCCGGTGCGCGGCTCGATGCGCGCGTCGCGTGGGCGCACGTCGAGGTGATCCTTGCGCTCGAGCAGCGTCGCGAGCGTGCTCGGGGAATCGACACGGACGTCGATCGGGAGCTCGAGGGGCGCATCGGTCGAGAGTTGCGCGTGCAACCGTCGCATGAGCGACGCGGGATCGCGCGCCTGCTCGATGCGCGCGGTGAGCGCGCCGACGTCGATGCGACCGCCGAACGAAGCGCGCGTGCCCTCGATCCGCTCGTCTCCGACCCGCAGCACGATCGGCTGCTCGCCCCAGGCGCGCGCGATCTCCGACGCGATCGTCGCGGCGTCGGCATCGCGCGTGATCTCCTCGCCCGTGACGCGAACGGTCGCGTCGGGCACGGCCGCACGCACGGGCTCGTGATGGGCGAGCGCCAGCCCGGCGAGCGCGCTCGCGACGAGCAGGCAGACGAGCCCGCCGATCATGCGTGCTCGTCCTCGTGCGTGGCCGCTCGTGCTCTCGCGCGGGCGCATGCGGGGAGAGAGCGCCGAACGCGCGCCCCGCGTCAACTTCCCGGCAGCGGGCAGGTCCCGATGATCAGATCGCGCACCCGCGCGCTCTCGACGCAGGTGGTGCCACCCGCGCACGTCTCGCCCACCGTGCAGAACGCGACGCAGGCGCGCCCACCGAGCGCCGCGACGTGCGTGCAGAGCGCTCCCGCGACGCACTGTTGATCGCGCTCGCAGGCCTCGCCGATCACCGTCGTGCCCACCGGGCGGCACCACGTCGAGATCTCGGGGTCACCGCCGAACGCGAGGCTGCAGCTTCCTTCCGCGCAGCCCTCGTCGGTGCGCGGATCGCACTCCTCGGTGCAGAGGCGCACGCCCTCGGGCAGCGCGCTCACACCTGCGTGCGACTCGCGCCCGCAGTACGCGTCCTCGAGCTCGCAGTCGCTGCTCGCGTCGCAGTACTCGAGGCAGCGACCGCCGTGACAGCCGAGCCCTTCCGCGCACTCCGCGCTCGACGTGCACGCGCCCTCGAGGCTCACGGTGCCCGTGCTCGCGTAGCACTCGATCTCGCCCGCGATCACCCCGCAGCGCGAGCCCTCGTCGCAGCCGCAGCGCGCGACGGGATCACACGGTGACGCGCACGTGCCCGCATCGCTCGTCGCGCTCCCGCGCACGCAGACCTCACCCGCGCACTGCATCCCCGGCGCGCACGAGAGCGAGCACGGCTGACGGCAGCGATCGCCGTCGCACACGAGCCCGTCCTCGCAGGGGCAGTGATCCTCGGCGACGCTGCACGCGAGCACGCCCGACGCGTCGCGGAGGCACTCCTCGCCGCTCGCGCAATCGACCGCCGACGCGCACTCCTCGCGGCAGCGTCCGAGCACGCATCCGAGCGGCGCCGGACAATCGCTCGCGAGCTCGCAGCGCTGCCCGAGCTGCAGCTCCTGATCACAACCCAGCGCGCTCATCAGCGCGCACGACGCGACGAGCGTGATCCCCCACGCTCGTCGCGTCCTCCTCCCCATCCGCATCGCGCCCCCCAGACGCTGCGGAGTATCGCCCGAAATCGATCAGCGACGCTCGAGGCCGGGCGCCGGGAACGTCTCGCACATCGCGAGGAGCTCACCGCGCACGCGCCCGATCACCTTCTCGTCGGTCGGCGCCTCGACCACGTCGGCGATCCAGTGGCCGATGCGCTTCATCTCGTCGGGGCCCATGCCGCGGCTCGTCACCGCGGGCGTGCCGAGGCGGATGCCGCTCGGATCGAACGGCTTGCGCTTGTCGAAGGGCACCGAGTTGTAGTTGCAGACGATCCCCGCCTTCTCGAGCGCGATCGCCGCCGGCTTGCCCGCGACGTTCTTGCTCGTGAGATCCGCGAGGATCAGGTGGGTGTCGGTGCCGCCGGTCACGAGATCGATGCCGCGCGACAAGAGCGCCTCCGCCATCGCCTTCGCGTTCGTGACGACGTTGCGCGCGTAGGTCTCGAAGCTCGGCTGCAGCGCCTCGTGCGCCGCGACCGCGAGCGCCGCGATGCCGCTGTTGTGCGGGCCGCCCTGGAGGCCCGGGAACACCGCCTTGTCGATCTCCTTCGCGTACTTCGCGTCGCAGAGAATCATGCCGCCGCGCGGACCGCGCAGCGTCTTGTGCGTGGTGCTGGTGACGATCGGCGCGAGGCCCACCGGGCTCGGGTGCGCCTTGCCGGCGATCAGACCGGAGACGTGCGCGATGTCGGCGACCAGGATCGCGCCCACCTCGTTCGCGATCTCCGCGAACTTCGCGTAGTCGACGTGGCGCGGGTACGCCGTCGTGCCGCACCACATGAGCTTCGGCTTGTGCTCGCGCGCGATCCGCGCGACCTGGTCCATGTCGAGCCGGTGATCGCTCTCGCGCACGCCGTACTGGTGCGCCTCGAAGTAATCGCCGGTGATCGAGACCTTCCAGCCGTGCGTGAGGTGACCGCCCGCGGGCAGCCCGAGGCCGACCGTCTTGTCGCCGGGGCGCAGGAACGCGTAGTGGACCGCGAGGTTCGCGGGCGAGCCCGAGTAGGGCTGCACGTTCACGTGCTCGACGCCGAAGAGCTTCTTGATGCGCTCGATGGCGAGGGTCTCGACCTTGTCGATGTACTCCTGGCCCTGGTAGTAGCGCTTGCCCGGGTAGCCCTCGCTGTACTTGTTGTTCAGCGCGCTGCCGGCCGCCTCCTGCACCGCGCGCGACGCGTAGTTCTCGCTCGCGATCAGGCGGATGCTGTCGAGCTGACGGCGCTCCTCCTTCGCGATGAGCGATGCGATCTCGGGATCGACCTGGGCGAGCGTGGGCTCCGACATGGCTCTCGTCTCCTCGGGCGCGGGAAGTAGGCCGCGGTTCTAGCACCGAGCGCCGAGGGGTCGACAGGGCCCGCGCTCGGGCATACTCCGCGCGTGATCCGAGCCGTGGACGTCCACGTCGCGTTCCGCCAGCCGGTCCTGCGCGGCGTCTCGCTCGAGGTCCCCGAGGGCTGCATCTACGCGCTGATCGGGCCGGGCGCGGCGGGCAAGAGCGTGCTGCTCAAGACGCTCGCCGGGCTGATCCGACCCTCGCAGGGACGCGTCGAGCTGCTCGGTCGCGCGCTCGGCGAGCTCGACGAGGCGGGGCTCATGGAGGTGCGCCGCGACGTCGGGATGCTCTTCCAGAACTACGCGCTCTTCGACTTCATGACGGTCGGCGAGAACATCGCGTTCCCGCTGCGTCGATTGTTCTCCCTGGGAGAACGAGAGATCCAGGAGCGAGTCGCCGAGCGGCTCGCGCGCATGTCGCTCCCCGGCTTCGAGTCGCGTCTTCCGGCAGGGCTCAGCGGCGGTCAGAAGAAGCGCGTCGGCGTGGCGCGCGCGACGGTGTCGCGGCCGCGCGTGCTGCTCTACGACGAGCCGACGGCGGGGCTCGATCCCGTCACGAGCCAGAAGATCTACGACCTCATCCGCGAGGAACAGCGCACGCACGGCACGACGAACGTCGTGATCTCGAGCGACGTGCGCGGCCTGCTCACGATCGCGGATCGCGTCGGGATGCTGCACGGAGGCAAGCTGATCTTCGAGGGCACGCGCGACGAGGCGCTCGCGTCGGACGTGCCGGAAGTGCGGCAATTCGTGCACGGTCTGCCCGACGGCCCGCTCTGACGAGTGTTCCTCGCGCTGCCGCATCGCAGACTGAGCGAATGGACGCGTGGATCGCGACGCGCGAGCTGCCGGACGCGGCATGGATCGCGCTCGCGCTCTGCTTCGTCGAGCTGCTCGCGCTGATGCTCCCGCAGCGCTGGCTCGCGCGCCTCGCGTTCCTTCCGCTCACGGCCGAGCGCGTGGTGCGCGTGCCCCCGGAGGTGCGCGTCGTCGACGTGCGCGCCGGATATCGCGGCGCGGCGGTGCGCGTGGTGCGAGGGCTGCCGGCGCGCATCGCGATCGCCGACACGGTGCTCGCGACGTCGACGACGCGTCGCGGTCGATCGTTCTGCTGGGGAGAACGACGGAGAGCGTGGCCGGTGCGCGTCGATCTGCGCTGGGAGGACGACGGAGTGCACCTGCGCGCGCGGATGCTGCCGCTGCCGTTCGTGACCCCGATCGTGCTCGCGGTGTCGGTGGTCGACGTGACGCTGCGGGCGCCGTCGGCGCTGCCGACGATCGGGCTCCTGGCGATCGCGCTGATGATCGTGGGCTGGCTCGCGCAGCGCGGCGAGGTTCGACCGACCGCGCTCGAGCGCGCCTACGACGCCGTCGAGCGCGCGCTGACGCGGCCCGCGGTGCATGGCGTGTCATCCTCCGCGCGATGAGCCCACTGCTGTACGCCGCAATCGCGCCGGTCTTGCTGGAGACTCTGATCTTCTTCGCGCGTCCGCAGTGGCTCGCGCGGCTCGCGTTCCTGCGCTTGGGGCCGGAGCGGCGGATCACGCTCGCGCATGCTCCCAAGCACGACGCGCCCGAGGGGTATCGCTTCGGGCGCGAGATCGAGCCCGCGCTTCCTGCGTTCCCCGAGCGCGTCGATCTCGACGACGCCGTGCTGATGTCGAGCGGCGACGGACGCTCGTTCGCGCTTCGCACCGCGTACGGCTTCTACCGGGGCGACCAGTGGATCGTGCGGATCGATCTGGAGCGGGCAGGGCGCGAGATCGTGCTCCGCGCGAGCCAGGGCTTCGTGCCGATCACGATGCCGATATTCTTCTTCGCGGTGATCCACGAGCGCCCGCTGATCACGATCGGCGGCATCGGGGTCGTCGTCGCGCTGATGGTCGCCGCGCAGCTCTTCTTCCGACGCGCGGCGCGGGAGGCCGCAATCGAGCGCGCCTTCGATGCGATCGAGGAGACGCTCCGACTCGGCTGAGCGCGTTATGCTCGCGCCGCGTGAGCGCGGGTGAGGACGAGCAGCGGGAGGAGCCCTTCTACCTGGGCGTGCCCACGCGCATCGGCGCGTCGCTCTTGCACCTCTCGGGCGAGCTCGGCGGGATGATCGTGCTCGCGGCGCGCCTCCTGCGTCGCCTCGTGCCGCCGCGCGTCGATCGCGACGAGCTCGTGAAGAACCTGCACAAGACCGGGGTGCGCTCGGTCGGCATCGTGTCGGTCACCGCGATCTTCGTCGGCGCGATCATGGTCATCCAGGCCGCGCCCCTCGTGATGCGCTTCAACGCGAAGGAGATCGTCGGCTGGGGCGCGGGCTTCGCGACGCTGCGCGAGGTCGGTCCGCTGCTGATCGCGCTCATGTTCAGTGGGCGCGTCGGCGCGAACAACACCGCCGAGCTCGGGACCATGGTGGTGACCGATCAGATCGACGCGCTGCGCGCGCTCGCGATCGATCCGCTCGCGTACCTGATCCTGCCCCGCGTGATCTCGATGGTGGTCATGCTCTTCCTGCTCACGATCGTCGGCGACGCGGTCGCGATCGTCGGCGCGATCGGCGCGGCGAAGGTGCTGCTCGACGTCGATCCGCGCTCGTTCATCAGCTCGCTCACGGTGCTGCTCGACGAGTGGGATCTCGCGACCGGTCTCATCAAGAGCGTCGCGTTCGGCGTGATGATCGCGCTCACGTCGTGCCACTTCGGCCTCTCGGTGAAGGGCGGCGCGCCGGGCGTCGGTCGCGCGGTGAACGCCGCGGTCGTCGCTGCGGCGAGCGGCATCTTCGTGCTCGACTACTTCTCGACGTACCTCCTCGGATGAGCAGCGTGTCCAACATCGGCTCGCCGACTCCGGGTCCTCGCGTCCGCACGCTCCCGTGCGAGCACTCCAGCCGATGAGCGCGCTCGAGACGATGGGCGCTCCGGTGCTGCACCTCGTGCGCGAGATCCGCGATCTCTTCGCGATGCTCGCGCGCACCGTCGTGCTCTCGATCCGCGGTCGTCGCGACCGGCGCACGATCGTCGAGCAGGCCTATCAGATGGGCAATCGCTCGGTGTTCTTCGTGAGCGTCACGATGGGCTTCATCGGCACCATCATGGTGTTCCAGGCAGGCCTGCAGGCGCTCAAGATCGTGCCCGAGCTCAGCATGCTGGGCGCGACGTTCGCCGAGCTGCTGGTGCGCGATCTCGCCGCGTCGATCGGCGCGATGATGCTCGCGACGCGCGTGGGCGCCGGCATCGCGGCGGAGATCGGATCGATGGTGGTGACCGAGCAGGTCGACGCGATGCGCATGTGCGCGGCGGACCCCATCGAGTACCTCGTGGTGCCGCGCTTCCTCGCGTCGGTGCTGATGACGTTCTGCCTGCTGATCTGGGCGGCGGTCGTCGCGTTCGGCGCGGGCATGGTCACCGCGAACGTGGTGTTCGAGGTCAACTACGCGACGTTCGCGAACTTCTCGATGGTCGACGCCGGCGACGTGATCGTGGGGCTCACGAAGATGCTCGCGTACGGCGCCGCGATCCCGATCGTCTCGGCGCGCTGCGGGCTCACGACGTTCGGCGGCTCGGAGGGCGTGGGCTGGGCGACGACGAACGCGGTCGTGCAGAGCTCGCTCGCGGTCATCGTGCTCAACTTCGTGATCAGCAGCGTGGGCTTCCTGCTCTTCCCGGGCTGACGTGCCGATCCAGTTCAAGCACCTGCGCAAGGCGTTCGGTCCGAAGGTCGTGCTCGACGACGTGTCGATCGACGTGAACGACGGAGAGTGCTTCTTCGTCATCGGCGGATCGGGCGTCGGCAAGAGCGTGCTCATCAAGCACCTGATCGGCCTCTTGCGCCCGGATTCCGGGGAGATCTGGCTCGACGGACAAGAGGTCTCGCAACTCTCCGAGACCGACTTCTATCCGGTGCGCAAGCGCTGCGCGATGGTCTTCCAGAGCTCGACGCTCTTCGACTCGATGACGTGCGAGGAGAACGTCGCGCTCCCGCTGCGCATGCACCGCGGGCTCTCGATGAAGGACGCGCGCGTCGAGGCGCGACGAAGGCTCGAGCAGGTGCACATGCAGGCGTTCGGGGATCGTTATCCCGCGGAGCTCGGCGACGGCATGCGCAAGCGCGTCGCGATCGCGCGCGCGCTGACGCTCGAGCCGCGCTACGTGCTCTTCGACGAGCCCACGACGTCGCTCGATCCGGTGTCGGCGCGGCGCGTCGATCAGATGATCCGCGAGCTCTGCGATCGGCTCGGGGTGACGTCGATCGTCGTCTCCCACGATCTCACGTCCATCTTCACGATCGCCGACCGAATCGCGATGCTGTACAAGGGTCGCGTTCGCGTGGTGGGGACGCCCGAAGAGCTCCGGCGCACCGAGGATCCCGTGGTGCGTCAGTTCATCGAAGGTCGTTCCGAGGGGCCGTACGAGACATGAAGCTCTCGCTCGAAGCGCGTGTCGGCCTGCTGGTGTTCGTCGCGCTGCTGTTGCTCGGTGGCTTCGTGTTCCTGCTCGGCGGGATCGACTTCCGCGACGGCTTCACGATCTACGCGGACTTCGACAATCCAGGCGCGGTGCAGGCAGGCGCGCCGGTGCGCGTCGGCGGCGTGCGCGTCGGGAGCGTCGAAGAGGTGCGCTACATGGGCGGCCGGCTCGACCCCGAGACCGGTCGGCGTCCGCTTGTGCGCCTGCGCCTCGAGATCGATCGCGACGTGCGCGAGACGATCCACGACGACGCGCTGCTCTACGTGACCTCGCAGGGCGTGCTGGGCGAGCAGTTCATCGCGATCGATCCCGGCACCGCGGAGCGCCCGGCGATCGCGGAGGGCGCGATCCTCGACGGAGTCGATCCGCCGCGCCTCGATCTCGCGCTCGCGCTCGGATACGAGCTGCTCGAGGCGGTCGTCGACGGACTGCGCACGAATCGCGAGGAGCTCGGCTCGCTGCTCGACGACGTCGTCGCGCTCATCCGCGCGGTGCGCGAGCTGCTCGATCAGAACCGCGATCGCGTCGCGCACATCCTCGAGAACGTCGACACGGTCGCGAGCGAGGGCGTGGAGCTGCTGCGCGGCGCTCGCCGCGAGTACGTGGAGGGCCCGCGCCCGCAGCGCATGCTCGCGCGGCTCGATCGGCTGACCGCGACGCTCGATCGCGAGACCGGTCCGCTGGTGACCGACGTGCGCGAGGTCGCGACCAGCGCGCGCGAGACGCTCGCTGCGATCGGCCCCGAGGAGCGCGAGGATCTGCGCGAGACGATCCACGCCGCGGCGCGTGTCGCCGCCACTGCGGAGCGCACCGCCGCCGACGCCGAGCGCATCGTCGCGCACGTGCGTGGCGGCGAGGGCACGGTCGGCGCGCTGCTGATGGACGAGGAGATCTACGACGATCTCCAGGAGCTCATCCGCGACCTCAAGCACAACCCGTGGAAGTTCTTCTGGCGCGAGTAGCGCGGGCCCTTCACCCGCAGCGCGCGAAGCACTCACGGAGCATGGCACCGAGATCGGCATCGGGCGGGGCCGTCGCGACGATGGCCGCGTCGTCTCCGCGCCCGACGAATCCGATTCCGCGACGCTGAGTCGGACTGATGCGCACGACATCGTCTTCAATGGCGATGTTCGCGAGGCGCGTGCCGCCGCTCATCACGAACGCCTTCCACGATTTGACGCCCGAGGCTCTTAGGAACGGGAACATCTGCCCGTCGACGTCGTCGACATCGCGCGGATGCGGTTGCTCGACATCGACGCGATACTGAGCCCCCGCCGCGCGAATTGCGGTGCCGAGCTCCGCATCGCTGACCGAGACGGCGAGACAAGCCGGCGGCGCACCCGAGTAGATGCGCCACCCGATCGTCGTGCGTGCCTCCGAGAACACATAATCGATTCCGTTGCGTAGGTACGCACCCGCCGTCGTTCGCACGATTTGCCGCCCACCGTCTGTCGCTACCGCGCGATCGCTAGCGTTCGAGTCATCGGGGACGAACGAGAGATTCCGCGCGGCCTGAAGTCATGAAGTCCTCTGGCGCGAGTGAGCGCCTAGGCGCCGCCGGCGTCGATCTCGTCCGGCGGGCCCGCATCGGGCTCGTCGGGCGGGCCGGCGTCGGGCTCGTCGGGCGGGCCCGCGTCGGGCTCGTCGGGCGGCCCCGCATCGGGCTCGTCGGGCGGGCCCGAGTCCATCCCCGGCGGGCCGGCGTCCGTCTCGACCGGCGTGCCCGAGTCGATCGGCTCGCCCGCGTCGATCTCGACCGCCGCGTCGATCCCGCCGGCATCAGCGCTCGGCACCGTGCCCATGCCGAACCCGTCCAGGTCGCTGGTGCAGACGCCCATGTTGCACGCGAGCCCGACCGCACACTGCGTCGAGCGCACGCAGCGCGCGCCCTCCGCGAGGTTCGTCGGCGCGCCGCTGCAGCCGACCACGAAGAGCATCGTCGCGACGAGCCTCCACCACATCCGGGCTGGGCGCATGCGACGAGCCTACGCCGCACGTCCGAACGATCCAAGCGAGGCACCCAAGGTCGGGCCGAAGGGTCGTGTCCATGACGGCGCGACCGGTACTGGCATGCGTGCCGGCGCCCGTGTGCCCCGGCGTGCGCAAACGCCGCGACGAAGCGGAAATCACAAGGAAACCAAGCGGCCGACGGCGTTGACACTCACAATTCCACCCTGCTAGATTCGCGGGCGATATCGTCGAACGCCGCGATCTCGTCGGACGAGAGCGCGCGACGAGATCTCCTCGACCTGACCCAGTGGATGTACGGCCCGCCCGAGAGCGGCCCGAGAAAGCGCGAGAGCGGGAGAACCCGATGGCGGAGCAGAAGGAGTCTTCGGTCCTCTTCAACCTCCGGGAGCTGATGAACCTGGAGGAGCAGCGCATCAGCGACGAGGAAGCGACGAAGCGCAAGGCCGAAGAGGACGCGCGGCTCGCCCGGGAGGCCGAGGAGCGCAAGAAGCGCGAGGAGCTCGCGGCGAAGCAGCGCGCCGAGGAAGAGGCGCGGCTCGCGGCGGAGCGCGCGGCGCGCGAAGAGGAAGAGCGCAAGGTCCGCGCGAAGGAAGAGGGCGAGCTGCGCATCCGCCTCGAGGCGGAGCAGAAGGCGCGCATCGCCGAGCAGGAGCGCCTCCTCGCCCACGAGCAGGAGGTCAAGCGCATCGAGGCGACGCGTCGCAAGGGCGTGCACCCGGGCGTGTTCGCGGCGGTCGGTCTGCTCGTCGTCGGCATCGCCGCCGGCGTGTGGTTCGGCGTGGTCTCGCCGCAGCTCGAGGCGCAGCGGATCGCGCAGGAGGCCGCGCAGCGCGAGGCCGAGCGTCGCGCCGCCGAGGCGCAGCAGCTCCAGGCGCAGGCCGACGAAGCGCGTCGGGCCGCCGAGGAAGCGCAGCGTCGCGTGGCCGAGATGGAGTCGCGCGCGGCGCAGCTCGAGGCGTCGGGCGACACCCAGGCCGCGGAGCAGGTGCGCGCCGAAGCGCGTCGTGTTCGCACGACCTCGCCGCGTCGCGCGGCCGCGTCGAGCGGCTCGTCGTCGGGCAGCCGCAGCGGCAGCAGCACCGGCTCGTCGGGCGGTCGCCGCGGCGGCGGGGACGACGACGATCCGTTGGCCGGCCTCGAAGGCCTCTGAGCCTTCGCAGGATCGGGTGACACGAGGGGCTGCGCGAGAGATCGCGCGGCCCTTCGCGCTTTCGGGGCTCGGAGTCCGTGGTATGCAGCGCGCCATGATGCGATCCGGTCGCGAGCGCCTGGTGTTCCCGCTCGACGTCGAAGATCTCGCGGAAGCGCGGCTGTGGATCGCGCGGCTCCGCGATCACGTCGGGGTGTTCAAGGTCGGCCTCGAGCTCTTCACCGCGATCGGGCCCGACGCGGTGCGCGCGGTGCACGACGCGGACGCGGCGTGCTTCCTCGATCTGAAGCTGCACGACATCCCCGCGACGATGGCGGGCGCGACCGCGAGCGCGGTGCGGCTCGGGGTGCGCTATCTGACCGTGCACGCCGCAGCAGGACCGGCGGCGCTGCGCGCGGTCGCGGGCGCGGCGGCGAACAGCGGGACGACGCTGCTCGCGGTGACCGTGCTGACGAGCCTCGATCGCGGCGAGCTCGACGCGATCGGCATGCGCGGTGAGCCCGCAGAGGCCGCGGCGCGCCTCGCGGGCGTGGCGCGCGACGCGGGGGTTCGCGGGCTGGTGTGCTCGCCGCACGAGGTCGCGACGCTGCGCGGCGTGATCGGCGAGGGCGGCGTGATCGTCGTGCCGGGCGTGCGTCCCGCGGGCGCCGACGCGGGTGATCAGCGTCGCATCGCGACGCCGAGCGATGCGATCGCGGCGGGCGCGGATCTTCTCGTCGTCGGTCGACCGATCCGCAACGCGCCCGATCCCGAGGGAGCGGCGCGCGCGATCGCGAGCGAGATCGAGGCGGCGATCCGATGAAGCGCGTCGTCGCAGGGCCGCGTGCCGTGCTCGAGGCGCTGCGGGCGCGCGCGGGCGCGATCCACGTGATCTACGTCGAGGAAGGCGCGACCACGAAGCCGAACCGCGAGCTCGAGAGCGAGCTGCGCGCGAAGAACGTGAAGGTCGAGCCGCGCCCTCGCGCCGAGCTCGAGGCCCTCGCGCCCGACGGACGCCATCAGGGCATCGTCGCGATCACCGGCGAGTATCCGTACACGTCGCTCGAGGAAGCGCTGGTCGCGGCGCGCGAGCGGCCGCTCTTCGTCGCGCTCGACGAGATCACGGATCCCCACAATTTCGGGGCGATCGTGCGCAGCGCGGTCGCGTTCGGCGCGGACGGGATCGTGACGCTCAAGGATCGCGCGGCGCCGGTGACGCCGGTCGTGGTGCGTGCGAGCGCGGGCGCGACCGAGCACGCGCGCATCGCGCGGGTCACGAACCTCGCGCGCACGCTCGCGTCGCTCGCGGAGGAGCACGAGATGCAGATCGTCGGGCTCGCGATGGACGGCGAGGTCGCGATCGACGAGCTGCCCGAGGCCGAGCGCGGCCGCGTGCTGGTGATCGGCTCGGAGGGGAAGGGCATGCGGCCGCTGGTGCGCAAGCAGTGCACCGTCGTCGCGCGCATCGACATGGAGGGGCCAGTCGCGTCGCTCAACGCGTCGGTCGCCGCGGGCATCGCGCTCCACGCGGCGAGCCGCGCGCGGGCGCGCGAGCTCAGCGAGTGATGTCGATGAATCGGCTCGCCCGCCGGTCCCTGCCGTCGGCGCGCTTCGCGCGCTCCCGTCCGGGACCTGCGGGACGAGCACTCGGGCAAGGGCTCAGCGAGTGATGTCGAGGTCGCGCGCGATGCGCTGCATCGCTTCGCGCAGCTCGGCGTGGATCACGAGATCCGCTTCCTGATCGGCGGCCGTCGACTCGCGGTTGATCACCACCACGCGACCTCCGGCCGCGTGCGCGCGCGGGGCGAGGCCCGCGACCGGCCACACCTCGAGCGAGGTCCCGAGCACGACCAAGAGATCGCACCGATCCACGGTGCGCTCCGCCTCTGCGAAGTCGTCGGACAGCGCCTCGCCGAAGAGCACCACGTCGGGCTTCACCAGCCCACCGCAGCGATCGCACGTGGGCACGAGATCGCGCCCCGTCGCGCCGCGTGGCACGTCGTCGAAGAGGCGCAGCGTGTCGAAGCGCGCGCCACACGTCGTGCAGCGCGCAGTACGCCACGTGCCGTGCACCTCGAGCACGCGGCGCGAGCCCGCGCGCTGGTGCAGCCCGTCGATGTTCTGCGTGACGATCGCATGCACGAGACCGCGCGCCTCGAGCTTCGCGAGCACGCGATGCGCGACGTTGGGCTCGGCCTGACCCAACGCGCCGAATCGCTCCGCCCAGAACCCGTAGAACGTCGCGGGATCGGAGTGGAACCCCGAGATCGACGCGACCTGCATCGGGTCGTGCTTCGCCCAGAGCCCGCTGCGCGGGCTGCGGAAGTCCGGGATGCCCGAGTCGGTCGACACGCCCGCGCCGGTGAGCGCGACGGTGCGCTTGCTCTCGCGCAGCCACGACACGAGGTCGCGGATCCGATCGTTCGTGCTCATCCCGCGCGCTCCGCCCCCAGCGCGCGCCGGAGCACGGCCTCGACCCGATCGAGCACGTCCGCGTGATCGCGAAGCAGCGCGACGCCGTGCGCGCTTCCCTCGACGATCACCGGCTCGGTCGACGTGATGCGACCCATCGCGCTCGCGGTCTCCACCGAGTCGGGCTCCTCGCGCGCGACCACCGCGAGGAAGTCGTGCCCCGAGAGCTCGAGCCCGGGCGTGATCGCGTCGAACCCGCGGTACGCGCGGCCGGGCGAGATGGCGATCACCGGGCCGATGCCCTCGGAGCGCGCGTTCGCCGCGATCACCGCGGTCGATCCGATGCTCGACCCCACCAGCCCGATGCGCGAGGGGCGCACGCCCGACGCATCGCTGCGCACGAATTCGATCGCGGCGACCACGTCGTCCGCGGTGTGCGCCCACGCGTCGTTGTCGAAGTCGCGCCACGAGAGCGCCGCGCCGCCTTCCCGCTCGGTGCTCGCGCCGTGGCCGCGCAGATCGATCGCGAGCGTCGCGACGCGCGGCGTGCGCTCGAGCCGCTCGATCAGCGGCGCCCACTCGCTGCGATCCGAGCCGAGCTGGTGAACGAGGATCACGAGCGGAGCGTCCGGTGCGGCGGCCGCGCGCAGCGTGCCGGTGATCGTCACGCCGTCGGACGTCGTGAAGCGGACCTCGCGCGGCTCGGGCGAAGGTGCTTCGGGCTCGGGCTCGCGCGGGGTCGGCGGCGCGGGTGCTTCGGGCCGCGGGGCCTCGCTCGTGGTGCCCGAGGGCTCGGCGCGCGTGCACGCGAGCGCGACGATCGACGTCGCGAGGAACGGCGCGAGCCAGCACGTTCGGCGGCGCATGCGCGCACTCTACCTGCGCGTCGCGGTTTCGTCGTCGGCCTTCGAATGGTGGCGCGATCTCCGCTCGTCGACGACTCGGAGGCCCGCACCTATGATGCCTCGCGATGACCCGGACCGCGGCGGCGCTGGTGATCGGAAACGAGCTCCTCACCGGCAAGATCCAGGAGGCGAACGTCGCGTTCCTCGCGAAGGAGCTCTTCGCGCTCGGGATCTCGCTGCGTCGTGTCGTGATGTGCAGCGACGAGGCCGACGTGATCGCGGAGGACCTCAACCAGCTGCGCGCGCGTCACGACATCGTGTTCACGAGCGGCGGCGTCGGACCGACCCACGACGACCTCACGATCCCCGCGATCGCGCAGGCGTTCGCGCGACCGCTGGTCCGCGATCCCGTGCTCGAGCGCATGATCCGCGAGCACTTCGGGGCGCGCACGACCGAGGGCCACCTGCGCATGGCCGAGCTGCCGGAGGGCGCGGAGCTCGTCGCGAACGACCGCATCACGTGGCCGGTGCTGCGCGTCGACAACGTGTTCGTGATGCCGGGCGTGCCCGAGATCTTCCGGCTGAAGTTCGAGCTGGTGCGAGCGCACCTCGGGCGCGACGTGCCCTTCGTGTCGCGCGCGATCTACACGCGCTGCGACGAGGGCGAGATCGCGGAGCTGCTCGAGCGCGTCGAGCGCGCGTTCCCCGGCGTCGCGATCGGCAGCTATCCGCGCATCGGCGATCCCGAGTACACCGTGAAGCTGACGTTCGACGGGCGCGACGACGCGCAGGTGCGCGAAGCGCTCGAGGCGTGCCTCCGCGAGCTCCCGCCCGAGAAGGTCGTCCGCGCCGAGCGCTGACTCAGTAGGCGTTCTGGCGGACCTTCCGACCGAACACGGTCAGGAAGATGATCCACAGGTCGAAGAAGAGGCCCCAGCGGCGGATGTACTCGAGGTCGTGCTCGATCCGCTTCTCCATCTTCTCGAGCGTGTCCGTCTCACCGCGCCAGCCGTTCACCTGGGCCCAGCCGGTGAGCCCGGGCTTCACCTTGTGGCGCAGCATGTAGCCCTGGATCCGCTTCCGATACTCCTCGTTGTGCGCGACCGCGTGGGGGCGCGGACCGACGAGGCTCATCGAGCCGCCGACGACGTGGAAGAGCTGCGGCAGCTCGTCGATCGACGTGCGCCGGATGAACTTCCCGATCGGCGTGATGCGCGGATCGTCCTTCGTCGCCTGCTTCACGACGGGGCCGTCCTCCGCGACGCGCATCGAGCGGAACTTCAGCACCTCGATGACCTCGCCGTTGAGGCCGTAGCGGCGCTGCTTGAAGAAGATGGGGCCCTTGCTCGTGAGCTTGATGATCACCGAGACGACGATCATCACCGGCGACGCGACGAGCAGCGCCATCGTGCCGAGCACGACGTCCTCGAGCCGCTTGAGCACTCCGTCGACGCCGTAGAACGGCGTCTCGAAGATGCTGATCACCGGCAGGTCCCCGAGGCTGCTCCATCGGCCGTGGAGCAGGTCGAACACGAAGAAGTCGGGCACGAGGTAGACGCTCGCGGTCGAGTCCGCGAGGCGGCGCAGGAGGTCCTGCACGCGCGGCTCGGCGCGCAGCGGCAGCGCGATGTAGACCGCGTCGATCTCGCCGCGCTTGCTGCGCTCGACGACGTCCTCGAAGGTGCCGACGAGCTGCGCGCGCCCGGTCGGGAGCTCGGGCAGACGATCGGGCGTCCGGTCGTCGAAGAACCCGAGGATGTTCATGCCGAGCCAGGGCGACGTGGCGATGCGTCGCGCGAGCATCTCGCCGATCTCGGTGACGCCGACGATCGCGATCTGACGTGTGTTGCGTCCCTGGGCGCGCAGCCGGCGCAACGTCAGCCGCGCGACGACGCGCACCGTGCACATCGCGAGCGGCGACAGCACGAACCACGTGATCGTGGCGACGCGCGAGAACTCGTCGCTGAGCTTCAGGAGGAACGCGACGCCGAGGAGCATCGGGATGACGGGCACCCACGTGCCCCACACCCGCACCAGCTCCTTCGGGATCGGGACGCCGCGCCAGGTCTGGTAGAGACCCGTGGTCTCCGCGACGAGCAGGTACGCGAGGACCGCGAGCAGCGTCGCGATGGTGTCGTCGGTCCGCCAGTCCGCCTGGTCGTAGAACCAGACCGCGGCCACGTAGCCCGCGATGATGCAGACGGTGTCGGCGAGCCGCGCGAGCCCTGCCGTGGTCCCTCCACCCGTTGGCCGAATCAGCCCCGTTTTCCTGGCCATAATCAGAACGAGACGAGGTCCCCCGGTCCCCTGGGAGCGCCTGTCGCCACCGTCTCCGGTCTCCCCGCCTCGACGCGGATGATGAGCAGCTACTGTGCCGGGTCGCCGTCGCTTTCCGATGCTGCGGATCGCGGCGCCGACGGTGTCACAAACCGCGCGCCACGTCGACCGTCGCGAGCGTGATCGTCGCGAGCACGCCACATTCCGGGGGCTCGCCGTTTCGTTCTGCTACGCATGCGCCCGCCATGATCCGAAGTTCGTTGTGGTTCGCGTTGCTCGTGGTCGCCGCGATGCTCGTGGTCTCCGCGTCCGAGGTCGCCGCACAGGACGCGCCCCCCACCGTCGCCTCCATGCGCGAGGAAGTCGCACGGCTGCGCACGTCGCGCCCCGCGGCCGTTCCGGATGGAACGCTCACGAGCATCGAGTACCTGCTCGACGTCGCCGAGCGGATCGAGCGCGGCTTCGAGCCGCAGTCCGCGCGGTGGCGCGGCACCGCCGCGCGCTACCTCGCGGCGGTGCGCGAAGGGCGCGACCCCTACGTGGGCGAAGCGAACCGCATCACGAACCGCGGTTACGTCTCGCCGGTCTCGGAGACGCGACAGGGATACGCCATCTACCTGCCGCCGAATTACGACCCGAGCCGCCGCTATCCGCTGCTGATCATGATGCACGGCGGATCGAGCAACGGGAACCTGTTCCTCGGCGTCGTGATGGGGAACAACATGGACTGGCTCACGTACTCGCAGCACCTGTGGGACGAGTACGAGCCGCGCTGGTCCCCCGAGTGGATCGTCGTCGCGCCCGACGGCTTCGGCCAGGTGCTGTGGCGATGGATGGGCGAGCAGGACGTGCTCGACGTCGTCGACGACGTGCAGCGCCACTACTCGGTCGATCCGAGCCGCGTCGTGCTCGGTGGGCTCAGCAACGGCGGGCTCGGCGCGTACGCGATCGGCATGCGCCACGCGTGGCGCTTCTCGATGGTCATGGCGATCGCGGGCGCGCCGAGCTGGGTGCAGTACGCGGGCGGCTCGCCGACGAGCGACGAGACGCGGCTGCTGCATCAGGTCAGCGGCATGCACCTCGTCGAGAACTCGCTGAACACCGAGTTCCGCTTCTTCCACGGCTCGCGCGATCCCGGCCCGATGCGGCCGCGCTACGTGACCGAGATGGAAGAGCACATGCGCGGGATCGGGATCGAGCCGCGTGTGCGCTGGTACGACTTCGGGCACGACCTGCTCTACCTCGTGCATCGACACGGGCGCGCCTATCCCGACTGGGCGCAGTTCACCCAGCAGACGCGGCCCGCCGACGTGCGCGTGGTGAGCGCGGACTACCGCGCGAACCGTCAGCACTGGGTGACGATCACGCGCATCCAGGACTATCCGCGGCTCGCGAAGGTGCGCGCCCACGCCGAGGAGGGCGCGATCACGATCGAGACCGAGCACGCGCTCGAGGTCGCGCTCGATCTGCGCGACGCGCCGGTGGGCGAGGGCGACGTGCTGCGGATCAGCGCGGACGGCGCGGAGGTCTATCGCGGCGCGCGTGGGCCGCTGGGTCACGTGATCCATCTGTCGCGCGTCGACGGCGCGTGGCGGCTCGGCTTCCTGCCGCGCGAAGAGGGTCGGCTCGAGAAGGTGCCGGGGCTCTCGGGGCCGCTCACCGATCCGTATCGCGACGGGATGATCCACGTGTACGGCACGCGCGATCCCGAGCGCACCGAGGCGCTGCGCGAGGCGGCGCAGCGCGGGGCGCGCGGATGGCCGCTCTGGCTGTGGCAGCACCAGCAGCGCGTGGTCGCGGACACCGACGTGACCGACGCGATGATGGCGCGCTCGCACCTCGTGCTCTACGGCACGCCGGGCTCGAACGCGCTGATCGAGCGCATGCAGGATCGGCTGCCGATCCGCGTGACGAGCGAGGGCGTGCAGGTCGGCTCGCGCACCTATCGCGCGCAGGGCGTGGGCACGCGCTTCGTGTACCCGAACCCGCTCGCGCCGACGCGCTACGTCATCGTGCAGGCGGCGCCCACGGTCGAGGCGGTCGCGGCGGGGCACAATCTGCCGGACTTCCTGCCGGACTGGGTGGTCTACGAGGGACGCACCACGCGCACGCGTCAGCGCCTGATCGGCGGGCGCAACGGACAGCTCGCGCAGGGCTTCTTCGATGATCGTTGGCAGCTGCCGGAGAGCGGCGCGAGCGCGCGTGTCGACTCGGCGCGCGACGTCGTGGGCGGCGGTGAGGGCGAGATCCTCTACGCGCAGGCGGAGATCGACGGCGCGCAGAGCGCGGCGCCGCCGATCGACGAGACCCCCGAGCAGCGCGCGCGGAGGCTCGAGCTCAACGCGCGGATCGGCGCGCCGGAGGACTTCGTGATCCCGAGCGCGGTGCTGGCGCAGGATCCCGCGCCGCTGCTGCCGGCCGCGCAGGTGCCGGCGGCGCCGCCGCTCCCGCGGCGCTTCCTCGCGCCGGCGAGCGACCCCGCGGGGCGCATCGCGCGGCGCATCGCGACGCAGATCCCGACGTTCCTCAACTACCGCGCGATCATCCCGGGCGGCGAGTGGCGGGTGGAGCGCGGCGCGGCGTGGCAGGTGCGCCCGCAGGACGAGTGCTACGCGGCGCTGGAGACGGCGGGCGTGCCCGCGCGCGCAGTGCCGGCGCAGCGCACGCCGATGCCCTCGCCGGTCGTGATCACCGGGCCGATCGGCGGGGTGCACTTCCGGATGATCCGCCCCGAGGACGAGCCGCTCGTGATCTCGTGCGAGCTCGCGTCGCGGCTGCCGGCGATCGCGGAGATCGTGCGAACCCACGGGGTGCGCGCGATCGACGTGCTGAGCGCGCACCGGACCTCGCCCCAGCAGAGCTTCCACCGCATGGGGCTCGGGCTCGATCTCTTCGCGTTCGAGCAGGAGGGGGGCGCGCTGCTCAGCGTGTACGACCACTTCCTCGAGACGCCCGCGCACCGCACCTGCGACGCGCCGGCGCCCGACGACCCGCGCGCCCGCGCGCTCCTCGAGATCTCGTGCGCGCTCGCGGAGTCGCGGCTGTTCTCGTCGGTGCTGACGCCGAACTACAACGAGGGGCACCGCAATCACATCCACGTGGACGCGCGCCCCGACGACCCGCGCATCTTCGTGCGCTGACGCTCACGCCCGCTGGCGGGCGCCCTCGAAAGACCGCGCAGGGCCTCCGATTTCCGATCGGGTCCCCCGATGCGCCGATCGGTGGGGTGCGGCGCCCCCATGCCCGGCCCTGTTTCGTCGATCGGCGGCCCTGTTTCGTCGATCGGCGGCCCTGTTTCGTCGATCGGCGGCCCTGTTTCGTCGATCGGCGGCCCTGTTTCGTCGATCGGCGGGCCCCGTGCGGTGGCGCGGCGCCCGTCCCCGATCGCCGCGGCCTCGCGACCGGAGCGCTCGGGCCCGGGGCTGCGCGCGGCGGGCCCGACCTCGGCCGTGGCGGGCACGCCGGCGAATTTCGCCGTGGATCCGCCGCTCGGGACGACGCGGCTGCCGTTTTCTGGACGGCGCTTCCTCCGCCGTGCGATGCGCGGAGCACGATGCGGATCGCTCGCACACTCCTGCTCGCGGCGGCGATCGCCGGGCTCGGCGCGTGCGACTCGGCCCTCGATGATGGGAGCGCGGTCGACGCGTCCATCACGGCAGCTCCGGTGGTCGACACCGAGCCTGCCCTCGAGCCCGCGCCCGCGATCGAGGCCGAGCCCGTCGCGCTCCCGCCGCCGCTCCCTCCAGCTCCCCCGCCACCCCCCGACGCCGAGGCCGAGGCGCGCGCTCGCGAGGAAGCGTCGCGCGCCGCGTTCGAGGCCGAGTGGCCGCTGCACGGCATCGCGTACCACTTCCTCGCCCAGGTCCGCGCGCGCCCCGACGTGACGAGCCCGGTGATCGGCTACGTGCGTCGCGGCTCGCGCTTCCGTGCGAAGGAGGGACTGCGCGGTCCCGGCTGCGCGCGCGGATGGCACGAGGTCGTCGGCGGCGGGTTCGTGTGCCGCGGCGAGGGCTTCTTGCTCGGCCAGGGACCGCAGAGCTTCGAGCCCTCGCCCGTTGCTGCGGCGCTGCACGACGCGCTGCCCTACGCGTACGCCTACGTCGCGCGCGAGGACGCGCCGCAGTACTGGCGCATCCCGAGCGTCGCGGAGGAGCGCGAGGGTTCGTCGATGATCGAGTCGCTGCGCGCCGAGGCTGCGGCGCGCGCGGCTGCGGTCACCGAGGTCGGTGCGCCGAGCGCCGAGCCCGATCTCGAGGCGCCGCCCGGTGTGGTCGCGACGACGCTCGAGGCGAGCGCCGACGCCGGCGTCCCCGAGGGCCCGACGCTGCCGTCGTTCCTCCGCATGCGCATGCTGCGCGGCTTCTACGTGAGCATCGATCGCGAGGAGCTCGACGGCGAGCGCGCGTTCTTCCGGACCGTGCGCGGCACCTACGTGCCCGCCGGGGTGCTCGCCGAGGCGCAGCCGCCCGCGATGCGCGGCGTGGTGCTCGGCGGCGAGTGGCGCCCGCCGCTCGCGTTCGTGTATCGCCGCGGCGTGCGCGCGCTGGTCCGCGACGCGGTGAGCGGCGCGCTCACGCAGAGCGACGCGGTCGAGTTCCACACGCCGCTGCTCCTCGAGGACGAGGTGCTCGAGCGACGCGGCTCGCGGTATCGCATCGCGCGCGACGGTCGGGTGATCCGCGAGAGCGCGCTGCGCATCGTGCCGGTGATCCCGCGCCCCGAGGGCGTCGGCGAGGGCGAGCGCTGGATCCACGTCGATCGCGGCGAGCAGACGCTGGTCGCGTACGAGGGCGACGTGCCGGTGTTCGCGACGCTCGTGTCGACGGGACGCGCGGGCTACGAGACGCCGGTCGGCACGTTCCGCATCCAGAGCAAGCACGTCTCGACCACGATGGACGATCCCGACTCGGCCACCGAGGCCTACAGCATCGAGGACGTGCCGTGGACCATGTACTTCGAGGGCAGCTACGCGCTGCACGGAGCGTTCTGGCACGACCACTTCGGGCACGTGCGCAGCCACGGCTGCGTGAACCTCGCGCCCGCGGATGCGCGCTGGCTCTTCCAGTGGACGACGCCCGCGCTGCCGCCCGGATGGCACGGGGTGATCACGCTGCCGCGCCGGCCGGGGACGTGGATCCACGTCACGGACTGAGAGGCGAGGGCGGGTCCGCCAGCGCAATGTGACGAGCGGAATGGATCGGGCGCGCGGCGTGCTCAGGTCCCGACGTGCCGCAAGGAGCGACAGCGCCGCGCCTCTTGTCGTGGGTGCTCTCGGTGGTCGCGCACGTCGTCGCGGTGGCCGTCGTGCCGAGCGTTCGGTGGGGCGAGCCATCGGCTCCGCGCGGAGACGCCGGCGCCGACGCGGTCGTGTTCGAGCTGACGGTCGCGGCGCGCTCGCGGGACCTCGCGCTCGCTCGCCCGCGGGACGGCGCCGCACCGACCGAGGTGTCCGGTCGCGCGCGTGAGCGCCGGGCGGCATCGGATCGATCCACGCGGTGGGCGCCATCGACGATCGACCCGGGCCCGTCCGCGACGGACGCACGGTCGACCGACACGGTGCGGACGGCGCCGGAGGCACCGGCCGAGCTCCCACCGCTCGACCCCGAGCACGTCGCGAGCGCGTTGTCTTCGCTCGGACCGAGCACGCCCGAAGCGGACGCGGCACGCGCCGAGCGCGCGATCGAGGAGCGGCTCGACGCGGAGCTGCACGCGCGCGCGATGACGAAGGCCCACGTCACGCGCACACCGATCGAGCTCGTGCCCCGTGCCGACGGCAGCTACGTGCATCGTGGCGTCGGCTTCACCGCCGTCATCCGGCCCGACGGGTCGGTGCAGTTCGGCGATCGCGACCACGTCGCGCTGGGCGCCCGCGATCCCGTGCAGACCGACGGCTCGGGCGCGGCGGTCGAGCCGCGGCACGCCCCGGAGCTCCCCGACGCGCTCGCCGATCTCGTGGAGCCGCTCGCTCCGATCATCGATCCGCTGACCGTGATCCCGATGGATCCGAACCAGGTGCGCGCGCCCGACGGAACCTCCGCGCTGCCCGAGCTCCTCTCCGAGCCGGGCGGAGCGATCGCCACCATCGAGTCGCCCGCGGCCGGGTTCGGCATCGGTGGCACGTTCGACGCGCAGGGCGCCGCGATGCGCGCCGCGGGACAGGATCCGAACGCTGCGGAGCGGCTGCGGTTCCTCGAGGAGACCGAGGAGCTCCGCGATCGACTGACCGACGCGCACGCCGCGCGCGAGCGCGCCGCGGCGCTGCCCCGACTGCGCGCGCGCATCCGGCGCCTCTGGGCCGCCCCACGTCCCGCCGCCGAGCGCCGGCGCGCGCTCTTCGAGCTATGGGACGACGCGAGCGAGGACGACGTGGGCCGCTCGGCGCGCGACGCGATCGAGCGCTTCGTGCGCGAGGAGCTCCCCGAAGGCTCCGCCGACGCCTACTCCGATGGCGAGATCGAGCACCTCAACGCCTCGCGCGAGAGCACGGGACGGTTCGCGCCGTACCGCTGATCTCCATGCCGGAAGGACCGGCGATCGCCGCCTGAGCACGAGGTCCGGGAAGTCGCCGTCGTTTGACGCGCCCGCGCTCGGCGCGTACGCCCCGTCCCTCTCGTGGACGCTTCCTCGATCCCCTCCTCGCGCGCGCAGCTCCCTTCGCGTCCGTGCCCCGTGTGCGGGACGAGCGTGGAGCCGCTGCGCGCTCGGGCCGTGATCGCGCTCGAGGACGGGATGCGCTTCCTGTGCAGCCCCGAGTGCCGCGAGCGCTTCCTGCGCGGGGAGCGACATCGCGAGCGCACCGAGCCGGCGCGCGCATCGGCGAGCGCGTCGGCGTCGAGCAGCGATCCGATGCTGCGCGCGGTGCGCAAGCGGCGCTCCCAGCGCCCGCCGAGCTCGTCGAGCTCGTCGGAGTGGACCGCGCCGGTGCCCGAGGCGCCCGAGCCGCCCGTGCCGCTCCCCGTGTTGCCGCTGGCGGTCGCGGGCATGGCGCTCGTCGCGGCGGCGTTCGCGACCAGCTGGACGCTCGTCGGCATCAGCGCGGTGCTCACCGGCGCGGCCGCCGCGCTCGCGGTGCTCGGGCCCTTGCCGCTCCGGCGCGACGCGGGATGGCTCGCGTGGGCGACCGCTCCGTCGGGCGCGTCGCTCGCGTGCGTGGCCGCGCTGCTCTCGTTCGAAGGCGGCCACGACGCGCGCCTCGCGCTCGCGGGCGCCTCGCTCGCCGCCGCCGCCGCGATCCTGCGCGCCTGGCTCGACGCGAGCGCGGCGCGCCCGCTGGAGCGCCTCCTCGATGCGCTGCGCCGCCGGATCCCCGCGCGCGCCCAAGGGCCGGTCGACGACACGACGCGCCCGCTGCAGGTCGGCTCGCGCGAGCTCGAGGCCGACCGTGTGCGCGCCGGCGAAGAGGTGATCGTCAGCGACGGAGGCGTCGTGCCCGTCGACGGCGTGGTGCGGGCCGGGGAGGGCTACGTGCTCGCGCATCCGGCCGCGCGCTCTCCGGTGCGCCGCCGCGCCGGCGATCCCGTGATCGCCGGCGCGCGCGTGATCGACGGAGCGATCCGCGTGCTCGCGACGCGGGTGGGCGAGCACCGCGCGCTGCTGCGTCCGGCGCGCTTCGGCGATGGCACCGCGGACGACGCGGCGCGCGTCACGCGGCTCACGACCCGCGGCATCCAGTGGGGCGGGCTCGCGGTGCTCGCGTTCGGTGCGCTCGGCCTCTGGCTCGGCGACTCCGGCGGCGGCCTCGCGATGCGCCTGTCGGCCGCCGCGGGCGTGCTCGTCGCGGTGCCGCTCCTCTCGCTGCGTCGCGCGGCGGAGGCGCCCTTCGTCGCCGCGGGCGCGACCGCGGCCGAGCGCGGAATCGTGTTCCAGAGCGCGCGCTCGCTCGATCGCGCGGGGCGCGTGCGCGTCGTCGCGCTCTGCACGCACGGCACGATCACCGAGGGCGAGCCCGAGGTCGTCGAGGTGCACCCGATCGGCGAAGGCTCGGTCGACGAAGCGCTGGGCCTCGCTGCCGCGGCCGAGGCATCGCTCGAGGGAAACCCGATCGCGCGCGCGATCCTCCGTCACGTCGAGCGCCGGCGCATCGCCAAGGGCGCGGTGCGGCGCGTGACCCAGGTACCGGGCCGCGGCATCACCGCGGTCGGCGCGGCCAGCGAGGCGATCGTCGTGGGCAGTCGCCAGCTCCTGCTCGACGAGGGCATCAGCGTCGCGGTCGGCGACGTCGACGCGGAGCGGGCCGAGAAGCGCGGCTTGAGCGTCGTGTTCGTGGGCGTCGATCGCAAGCTGCGCGCGCTGGTGATGCTGCGCGACGAGGATCGCCCTGGCGCACGCGCCGCGGTGCAGCGCCTGATCGATCTCGATGCCGAGGTGCTCCTCGTGTCGGGCGATCACCGCAGCACCGTCGAGAGCCTCGCGCGCCCGCTCGACGTGGATCACGTGAAGGCGGAGCTCACGCCCGAGGAGCGCGGCACCGAGGTGCGCCGGCTGCGCGAGGCGGGCGGCGGCACCGTGGCGGTGATCGGCCGCGCCGGGCCCGACGACGTGGTGCTCGCCGCGGCCGACGTCCCGGTCGTGCTCGCGGCGGCGGGATCGCCCGAGGGCGAGCGCGCGATCGCGCTCACGGGCGACGACGTGCGCGACGCCGCCGCCGCGCTCTGGCTCGCGAACGCAGCGCGACGCGAGGCGAACCGGGCGGTCGCGGTCGCCGTCGTCGCCGGGCTCGCGCTCGCCGTGCTCGCGGCGAACGGCCTCGCCGCGCCGGGCGTCGTCGCGCTCGGCGCGATCGCGGTCGATGTCCTCGCGCTGCCCGCTGCCGCGCGCCTGCTGCGCCGCATCGAGCTGCGCCTCCCCGCGCGCGGCTGAGCTTCCGGGAGGGGTCTTGGAAGACCCCTCCCCCCGACCGGCAGAGCCGGATCGGGGCCCCAGCCCCGCTTGCTCGTGGGTCGGCGGCGTGGTCCGACCCCGACCCGGCCCGCGCCCCGTTACGCCATCTCGCGCAGCTCGCGCTTGAGCACCTTGCCGGTCGGGTTCTTCGGCAGCTCCTGCATCACCCGCACGTCGCGCGGCACCTTGGGCCCCGAGAGCCGATCGCGGCACCACGCGATCAGCGAGGGCACGTCCGCGGACGCACCTTCGCGCAGCACGACGAACGCCCGCACGCGCTCGCCCCACTCGCGATCGGGCACGCCCACCACCGCGGCCTCGCGCACCGCAGGATGGCGCGCGAGCACCTCTTCCACCTCGGCGGGGTACACGTTCACGCCGCCCGAGATGATCATGTCGCGCTTGCGACCATCGAGGTGCACGAGCCCGTGCTCGTCGACGTGCGCGAGGTCGCCCACGCTGAAGAACCCGTCACGCATCGACGCGCGCGTCGCCGCGTCGTCGCGGTGATAGTCGACGAGCATCGTGTTGCGCACGAAGAGCTCGCCGGTCGCGCCCCGCGGCACCTCGCGCCCGCGCTCGTCGAGGATCCGGATCTCGTTGCCCGGCACCACGTGCCCGATCGTCCCCGGCGCGCGCAGCAGCTCGTCGGGGGTCGCGATCGTGTTCAGCCCGGTCTCGGTCGCGCCGTAGATGTTGTAGAGGACGTGCCCGAACTCCTGCATGAAGTCGCGCGCGACCGCGCCCGAGAGCGGCGCGCCCGCCGAGAACACCGCGCGCAGGCTGCGCGTGTCGTGCTTCCTCCGCGCGGCGGGCGGCAGCTCGAGGATGCGGTGCAGCATCGTGGGCACCACCGCAGTCGTCGTGATCGCGTGCTCCTCGATCTTCGCGAGGGCGCGCTGCGCGTCGAAGCGCGGCTCGATCACCACCGTGCCGCCGAGCACGAACGTGAACGACGCGAACCCGAACGCGGTCGTGTGATAGAGCGGGCACACCGCGAGGTGTCGATCGTCGTGGCGGATGTCGAGCTCGTCGATCGACTGCAGGAACGCGAGATGCGCGTCCTTCGGGAACCGGCGCACCGCGCCCTTCGGCTTCCCCGTCGTGCCGCTCGTGTAGACGACCACCGCGGCGTCGTCGCCGCTCGCCTCGTCGACCGGCCGCACGCGCCCCGGCGCGACCAGCGCGTCGTAGCTCGTCGTGCCCGGGTGCGTGCCGCCCACCGCGATCAAGTTCGCCTCGGGCACGCCCGTGAGCTTCGCGCGCGACGCGACGATCGGCGCCGCGAGCTCGGCCTCGACGAAGATCGCGCGCGCGCCCGAGTGCGACGCGAGGAACTCGAGCTCCTCGGGCGTCGAGCGATAGCTCGCCGACACCGCCGCGCCGCCGAGGCGTGTCATCGCGGCCTGCACCTCGACGAACTCCGCGCGGTTGTGCATCAGCAGGATCGCCGCATCGCCGCGACCGATCCCGTGCTGGTGGCGCAGGCGCGACGCGAGCCGATCGATGCGCTCGTCGAGCGCGCGGTACGTGAGCCGCCGTCCCTCGCACACGATCGCGATCGCGTCGGGCGTGTTCGCCGCGTGCACGCGGAAGATCGTGGCGAGCCCGAGCGAGCCCGAGAGCCGGGCGCGCGCGAGCGCGATCACGCCGCGCGGCGAGACGTCGAACGCGATTCCGCTGCGCACGCCGAGCCTCGTCGCGACCCTGGCGAGGTCGATCGGCGCCCTCACGCGACGGACGGTCTCGCTCACGAGATTCCGGGCGGAGCGGATTCCTTCGCGGTTGCTAGAATTAATTCTGTTGACCATCCAAGCGCCTCTTCCCTACGATGATGGCACGCGAACGCCGCTCGTTGGCCGTTGGCCGTGTGGAGGTGATCTCATGGGTTTCTGGCAGGATGCGAGCCCCGTCGTGAAGGGCGCCATCGTCGTCGGTGGTCTCTTGATCGTGTACTTCCTCGTCGCGTGGGCCGTGGGCCTGCCGCCGTACGGCAGCCAGGTCGGCGACGAGGTCCAGCAGACTCGCGGCATCCAGCCGTGACGTGATCGCGAGGGGGCGCGTCGGCCGCGCCCCCGCTTCGCGTTCCCGCGCTCGAACGCTCAGCCCGCGCCGCCGCGCGCGGGCGCATCGAGCCGTCGCACGAACGCTTCGCCGACCGTCACGCAGGCCTCGCGCACTTCGACGCCCCCGCCGACCAGGATCGCGAGCGGTCGGATCTCGACCGAGACGATCTCGTCGCGGCGTCGATCGACGAAGGCCGTCAGGCGCAGCATCGCGTCGTCGATCGCTTCGAGCACGGTGCGGCGTCGCGCCGGCGTGCCCGCGAGCACGAGCTCGCTGCCGCGCAGCCGGGCGAGGGTGCGCTCGAGGCGCTCCGCGCTCGCCGGCAGCACGGTCCGCGTGCGATCCGCCGACGCGAGGCCGTGCGGATCGGCGAACCCGATCTCCGCGAGCACCCATCCGCCCTCGAGCGGCATCGCGCGCACGCCGAGCAGCGCGATCGGCGTGGTGGTCGCGGTGACGGTCACGCCGAGCAGGCGCGCGTCGGGGCTGCGCTCGCTCGCCATGCTCATGATCTGCCGGAACACGTCGCGGACGCGCGCGGCGTTGTCGACGCCGTCGACCGCGAGATCGGGATGATCCCAGATGCGCAGGTCGGGCGAGGCGAGGGCGATGCGCACCGGGAACCCGATGCGCGCGGCCTCGGCGGCAGCGCGCGACGGGCTCGAGCACAGCTCTTCGACGGGCAGCGGGAGCCCGTAGGGCTGCAGCGCGGCCTTGCTCGCAGGATCGGAGAGAGCGCGCGGAGGGCCGAAGAGCACGTCGGTCGCGGCGCGCTCGTCGACGCCCTCCATCACCGCGCGACCGGGCGGCGTCGCGCCCGCGGCGTCGCGCATCGCACGCAGCGCCTCGCGCACGTCGCGCGGCTCGCCGAGCGCGATCAGCTCGCCCTGCGCGGCGCGTCCCCAGCCGATGCGACCATCGTCGAGCCGGGCGAGGCGACCCCCCGTCGATCCTCCGCCGCGCAGCTGCAGGCGCGCGCGATCGAGGGCCGGCACACCGCGCGTCGACGCCGACCACGGCTGCGTCGCGCCCGCGCGCATGAGCGCGAGCGCGGCGACCATCGGGCGCACCTCGTCGACCGCGACGATTCCGAGATCCGCGGCGATCGCCGCGCGATCCTCGATGTCGGCGCGCTCGCCGAGCCCCACGATCGCGCAGCTCGAGCCCGCCGCGAAGCACGCCCGCGCGAGCGTGACGAGCTCGATCGGCTCCGCCGCGCGAGAGAGCGCGACGCCGCAGGCGCGACCTTCGCCGAGGATCGTCGCGGCCTCTTCGATCGGCGCGCGCGAGACCGAGGGCGCGATCGCCAGATCGATCTCCGCGCCGAGTCGCGCGCACTCCACCGCGAGATCCGCGTCGTCGCACACGACCGGGATCGGCGGAGGAGGAGAAGCGGACGCGCGTCGCTCGGCCACGCTCGCTCAGCGCCCGCGGGCGCTCCCCGTGGCCGCGCTGCGCACGTCGGACGCGAGCATCAAGTAGCGGCCTCCGCGCTCGACCACCACGCCCGTGACCTCGATCGGCGCGCCCAGCCGCAGCGCGAGCACCGTCGCGATCGACGCGTCGCTCTTCGCGACGAAGATCGGCACGTTCGCCTCGCGCGTGCGCAGCTGGATCGCGATGCGGCTGCTCAGCCCCGCGCCCACCGCGAGATCGTCGAATTGGGGCTCGATGCGCTCGAGCTCGTCGACCAAGCGGATGGCGCGCCCGGTGTGACGCTCGGGGATCACGGCGAGCGCGCGCGGCGGGACCGGCACCGGCGCGCCGCTCGTCTCGCGGAGGATCCCGAACGGATCGACGCTCTGCGCGACCGCGAGCGACGCGACGAAGACGATCGTGCTCGCGAGCGCGATCCCCGGAGCGAGCGAGCGGAGCGGGCGCATCGACACCTCGCGCTCATTGTTCCTTCCCTGCGCCACCCACGCCAAGTTCGTGGGGCGACCGTGATATCGTGCCGACGTGCGTCCAGCGCTCGTCGCCCTCGTCATCCTCGCGCTCCCGAGCGCGCTCTCGGCGCAGGAGACACCGCAGCCACCGCACGACGCGACGGTCGCGGAGCAGGACGCCGACGTCGCGCGCCGCGCTCGCGCCGCGTTCGAGGCGGGCGTCGCGCACTTCGAGGCGCGCCGGTATCGCGATGCGATCCACGAGTTCCAGGTCGCCGCGCAGCTCGTCCCGAGCGCCGACCTCTGGTTCAACGTCGCGCGCGCCCACGAGGAGCTCGGCGAGTGGGAGCAGGCGATCGAGCACTATCGCCGTTACCTCCGAGATCGCGTGGATCCGCCCGATCGCGCGCAGGTCGAGGGCCACATCCGCGAGCTCGAGGAGCGCGCCGAGGCCGCGCGTGCTGCGCGCCTGACCCGGCCCACGACCGGCACGCTCACGGTCCGGGTCGACGTCGAGGGCGCCACCGTTCGCGTCGGTGACCGCGAGGTCGGCCAGAGCCCGATCGGCGACGAGCTCTCGCTCGATCCGGGCCGCCATCCGCTGCTCGTCACGCGCGAGGGCTATCTGCCGTTCCGCTCCGAGGTCGCGGTCGAGGCGGGCCTGCGCACCGCCGCGTACGTCGATCTGCAGCCCGAGACGCGTTATCGCGCGATCGAGGGCGAGCGCATCTTCACGTGGATCGCGTGGGGCCTCTCGGCGGCGTCGCTCGGCGTGGCGATCGGGCTCGGCGTCGAGGCGGGCTCGCGGCAGGGCAGCGATCTCGACAGCGCGCGCGAGTGGAGCGCGTGGTCGGACGCCGCGCTCGGCGCGGCGATCGGCTTCGGTGCGCTCGGCGCGATCCTCTGGTTCCTCGAGGGTCGCGCGGTCGGCACCGAAGTGATCCCGCCGCCGAGCGAGTGACGATCTACCGCAGCTCGGGCCGGTGCGGCGCGAGCGCGCGGATCGTGTGATCGAGCGCAGCCTGCGACGTGCCCGAGGTGCGTCCCTCGGGCAGCGCCACGCGCTCACCCAGCGCGGCGCGCACGGTCGCATCCACCGAGCTCTCGAGCGCCTGCAGATCGTACCCGCCCTCGAGCACGAACCCGACGCGCCCGTGCCCGAGCTGCTCCGCGACGTCGATCAGCGCGGTCGCCATCGCGCCGTAGCTCGCCGCATCGAGCCGCATCGACGCGAGCGGATCGGACGCGTGCGCGTCGTACCCCGCCGAGACCAGCACGAGATCGGGCGCGAACCCCGAGACCAGCGGGAGCACCACGCGCCGGAACGCCTGACCGTACTCCTCGGGCCCCGAGCCCGGCGGCATCGCGAGGTTCGCGGTCGTGCCCACGCCCGCGCCGCGTCCGATCTCGCCCGGCGCGCCGGTGCCCGGATAGAGCGGCCACTGGTGCAGGCTCACGAACATCACCCGCGGATCCGCTTCGAACGCGTCCTGGGTGCCATTTCCGTGGTGCACGTCCCAGTCGACGATCGCCACCCGCTGCGCGCCCGCGTCGAGCGCCGCGGTCGCCGCGATCGCGACGTTGTTGAGCAGACAGAAGCCCATCGCGCGATCGCGCTCGGCGTGGTGCCCCGGGGGCCGCAGCAGCGCGAACCCGCGCTGCGCCCGATCCTCCATCAGCGCCCGTGCGAGCTCCGCCGCACCGCCCGCCGCCCGCCACGCCGCGGCCCGGCTGCCAGGCGCCACGTACGTGTCCGCGTCGATGCTCCCGAACGATCCGCGCAGCGCGTCCTCGAGCGCGCGAAGGTGCTCGCGCGAGTGCACCCGGAGGATCTCGTCCTCGCGCACCTCGCGCGCCGCGATCGTCGTGCGCGCCGCGCCGCCGAGCGCGCGTGCCACACCGCTGCGGGCCGCATCGAGCCGCTCCGGACACTCGACGTGCTTGCGGGGCGCGCGGTGCGCGTCGAAGCTCTCGTCGTCGACGACGGCGATCGTCTTGCTCGCGATCATCCGCGAACACTGACGCGCGCGTACGTCATCGGACAAGTCGGCTCTATTGACCCTCAAAGTCGCAGGGTGATATCCACCTTTGCAGTCTCGGGGGGAGAACGCAGCGCATGCGAACCAAGATCATCGCGGGAAATCTTGCTGCTGTCCTCGTCGTCGGGCTCGTGTCGTATGCGATGGTGAAGTCGAGCCTCGAGGCCGAGCTGGTCGGCGAGGTCGACACGCGGATCGTCTCCGACTACCGGCTGCTCGATCGCTCCTTCCGTCTCTCGGCGCGCGAGCTCTCGGAGCTCGACGACGAGCAGTCGCAGCAGCGCGCGATGATCGACATCTTCGTGAGCGCGCTCGACGAAGCGAGCCGCCGGACGCGCGCCTACGAGGCCGCGGATCGTGTCGCGTCGTGGCTCGCCGATCCGTCGCGCCGCGGCGCGACCCCGGACATCGTCGTGGTCGTCGACGATCGCGGCAACGTCGTCGCGCGCAACGCGGATCGCAACCGCATGTACGGCCAGGATCTCGGGAGCACGGTGCCCGCGGTCCAGCGCGCGCTGCGCGGCGACACCGCGACCGGCATCTGGCAGAAGCAGGACGAGAACAAGGTCTTGCAGGTCGCGGTCGCGCCGATCCGCGGCGAGGATCACCGCGTCCTCGGCGCGCTGCTGATCGGCTACGACATCTCGAACGGCCTCGCGCGCGCGGAAGGTGAGCTGCTGGGTCGCGACGTCGCGTTCCTGCTCGGCGATCGCGTATACAGCTCGTCGCTCGCGGAGGGCGCGGTCAGCGAGGCGCTCGGCGCGCACCTCTTCGGGCCCGGTCAGGCCGCGGTCCAGGGGGCGATGCAGGGCAACCCGAGCGCGCCGTTCACGGTGCAGCTCGCGGGGGACGAGTACGTCGGCGTCGTGGGCCCGGTGCCCTCGGGCGGCGCGCAGACGCCGCTCGCGATGGTCGTGCTCGCGAACCGCAGCGCGCAGATCGGCAAGGCGGGCGCGACGAACGTCATCCTCCTGCTGACGGTGGTCGGTGCGATCGTCGTGCTCGTGTACGGCTTCCTGATCGGCACCAGCTTCATCCGCCCGATCGAGCAGATGGAAGAGGCGATCCTCGCGGTCATCAACGGCCGTACGGACACCCGCATCGAGCTCGAGAGCGCGGAGTACGGCGGTCTCGCGTACCGCATCAACCAGCTCCTGAACGTCTTCACCGGCACGCCGGAGGAGGACGACCAGGGCCGCGTCAGCTCGCCGCCGGGCGGCGGTGGACGCTGGCAGGACGACAGCATCGCGCAGAGCTCGATCGCCGAGCCCGGCGCGACGCCCCCGGCGACCGCGCCGGCCCCTCAGGGAACCGCGGGCGGCGAGGACGAGGTCGACCCCGCGGTGGCCGCGCAGCTCGCGTCGGAGCCCGAGGACGCCTACTACGCGCGCGTCTATCGCGAGTACGTCGCGGCGAAGCAGGCCGTGGGCGAGGACGTCAGCAACATCCCGCAGGACAAGTTCGTGCAGCGCCTGCGTGCGAACGAGCAGTCGCTCATCAAGAAGCACGATTGCCGGATGGTTCGCTTCCAGGTACAGACCCGCGGCACGCAGGTGAACCTGAAGCCGGTGATCATCCGGTGATGCGCTGCTGAGCGCGCGACGGCGAGAGCGCCGGACGCGCATCGGGGCCCACCGGAGCGGGAGAACGCTACGGTGGGCCTTTTCGATTTCTTCGGCAGCAAGAAGTCTCCGGTCGAGAAGCACGCGGGGCGCGTCGCGGATCGACGCGCGCAGGCGCCGGATCGGTGGGACTCGATCCAGGCGCTCGGCGCGCTGAAGTCGCCCGAGGCCGTCCAGGCGCTGCTCGCGCGGTTCACGATCTACGCGGACCCGAGCATCACGGACCAGGAGGAGAAGGACGAGACCTTCCGCCTGATCGTCGAGACCGGCGCGCCCGCGATCGATCCCGTCGTCGCGTTCCTGCGGCGCAGCGAGTCGCTCGGCTGGCCCCTCAAGCTGCTCGACCGTCTCGTCCCCGCGGAGCGCGTCGTGACCGAGCTCCTCGCCGTCCTCGAGACGATGGACACCGAGTACCAGCGCGACCCCACGCGCAAGGTGCAGGTGCTCCAGACGCTCGAGGATCGACGCGACGTGCGCATCGCGCCGGCGGTCGCGCGCTTCCTCGAGGACGTCAACGAGACGGCGCGCTTCCACGCCATCGCGGCGCTCTTCGCACAGGAGGACCCGAGCCCGGCCCGCGCTGCCGCGCAGAAGGCGCTGAGCCGCGAGGACAGCGTGCGCGGGCGTACCCGACTGCTCGAGGCGTTCGCGGAGCGCGGATGGGACGTCGGGGAAGGGCGCGCCGCGATCGAGAAGACGCTCCCCGCCGGCTGGTCCCTCGACAAGGCGGGAGTGCCGCGCAAGAAGGGCTGAGCGCGACTGCCACGCTCGATGCGAGCGACTGGCACGCTCGCTCCAAAACGAAAACGGCCGGTGTCTCCACCGGCCGTTTTCGCGTTCTACGCGACTGACGCGCTTCTCAGTCCGTGATCTGCACTTCCGTCGGCAGGTAGATCACGATGCCGACGTTCAGCATCTGGTTGAACGTGGTGCGCGCGTCCGCGCCGTCGATCTGCTCGTCGGGGAAGCCGCTGCCGGGCGCGCCGTTCGCGTCCTCGCCGCTCTCGTCGAAGCCGCTCGCGCGCCACGAGAACGGGAACGCGCGCCACTCGATCTGCAGACCGATGAACTCGTTGAAGTACATGCTCAGACCGACACCGAGCATCGGCGCGGGCAGGATGCGCGAGGTACGCGACTGCGTCGCGAGGCAGTCGGGCGCGCTCGACCCCGGCGGCTGCGGCTGATCGACGCAGGCCGCGCGGTACTGCTCGCGCGACACGTCCGAGCGCTCGTCGACGCCGAACAGACCGACACCCGCGAGGATGTAGAGGTCGGTGTCGACGAAGCCCGCCTGGAAGAGCGAGAGCTTGCCGCGGAGCGGGATGAAGAGGACGTGCAGCGACGCGCCCCAGCGGATGCGCCCGACCTGATCGGGGAAGCCATCCGCGCTCGGCAGGCTGAGACGGTTCTGCGGGCTCACCTGACCGTTCGACGCGATCTGCGAGGTGAGGTCGGTGTCGATGTCGATCGGCGCGCCGCCGCCCCACGCACCGATTCCGAGCCAGTCGGTGAAGTGGAACCCGAGCGAGCCGCCGAAGAACAGCGCGCGCGAGAACTCGTCCTGCAGCGTGTAGCCGACCGACGGAGTGATGAAGAAGCGATTGACGCGGTATTGGCGCATGTGGCGCACCGCGGGCTGACCGGCGAGCGGGCCGGTGATCTGCACGTCCTGCGCGCTCGCAGCGCCGCTGAGCGTGGTGATCGCTGTCCCGAGCGCGAGCGCTGCGAGGACGCCGAGGAGGCGACGATTCTTCTGAGTGAGCATGTCCAGCGCTCCTCTGGTCACCGCGGGAGGCGGTACTCGAAATCGAAGGGCAGGAAGATCGTCAGACCGAGGTGCGCCGTGACGTTGTTGATGAACGCCGGGCTGTTCTGGGTCCACGTGTCCGGATTCGTCCGCTCCGCGCCGAGCGCGACTTCGAGATTCTCGAGCTGCTCGAGATACATGTAGTCGCGCAGCTCGGCGACGATCGCGAGCCAGCGAGTCACGAACACGCGCAGACCGATACCCACGTTGAACGCGACGCGGATGTCGAAGTTGAAGCTGCGGACCTCGGGGTCGATCACGGGGATCGGCCGCGTGTTCATCAGGCCCACGCCGCCCAGCACGTAGATGTCGTACTGGAAGATGAACTCGTTGAACATCGCGAACTTGCCGTAAATCGGCACGTACGTGAACGCGAGGTGCGCGCCGAACTGGTAGCTGTTGACCGGCACCGCGAGGCGCGTCGCGCGACGCACGAAATAGCCGATGTCCGACTCGTTCTCGAGGCCCTCGTACCAGATGAAGTTCACGCCGAGCGCGAGAACGTTCGTCCACCAGTAGTTGAGCCCGACTCCGACGCCCGTGTGCTGGACGAAGGGATCGTTCAGCGAGAACGAGGCCGTCGGCGTGATCTCGACGCGATTGATGCGCAGCGCATAGACCTGCTGGACGGCGAAGATCTCTTCGCGCGCTTCCTGCTGCTCAGTCGGCGCCTCGCGCGTCTCGGTCTGCTCCGCGGCCGTTTCGGTCGTCGCGAGATCGCCGATGACGTCGCCGCTGCCCGACTCTTGCGTCGGTTGCGTCTCGCCCTCTTCGAAGCTCATGTCCGCGCCTTCAGCCGAGCCTTCTTGCTGTGGCTGCTGCTCGGCCTCGTCGAGACTGAACTCCATGTCCTGCGCGTGCGCTGGACCCGCGAGCAGCACTGAGCCGCTGACGAGCGCCGCACCGGCGAGAAGCACTGCGCTGCGTGGCAGCGGCACTGCTCCCGCGAGTGCACGTGCGAGCAGCGCTACGGAAGCCTTCCTCATCGCAACCCCTTGATTCGAGGCAGCCTCTCGAGACGCGACATCGTCTCTGCCAGAGGCGTTGTGCCGTGCTGCAAACATCTGGAATCGTTGAAGAAATCGCCAGTCTAGCGGAAGCTGGCCGGGACTATACCACGCGCGAATTCGCGAATTCAATGGCGACCGAACTACGCCGCTGCGGTCTCGTCGTCGGGCTTTGCGAAGAGCGCCTGAACGAACGCGTCGGTATCGAACTCGCGTAGATCTTCGATGCGCTCGCCGATACCGACGTAGCGCACGGGAATGCGGTGCTCGTCGACGATGCCGAGCACGACACCGCCCTTGGCGGTGCCATCGAGCTTGGTGAGCACGATTCCGCTCACCGGAATCGCGTCCTTGAAGAGCTGGGCCTGCTGGATCGCGTTCTGCCCAGTGGTTGAGTCGAGCACGAGCAGGATTTCATCCACAGGGCGCTCGAGCGCCTTTTCTGCAGTGCGGACGACCTTCTTGAGCTCCTCCATCAAGTTCGACTTGGTGTGGAGTCGGCCCGCGGTGTCCGCGATGACCACGTCGGCGCCGTCGCCCTGCGCCTTCTTGATCGCCTCGAAGATCACCGACGCGGGATCCGCGCGATCCTTGCCCTTCACGATCTCGCATCCGACGCGCCGCGCCCACACCTCGAGCTGCAGCACCGCTGCCGCGCGGAATGTATCGCCGGCCGCGAGGACGACCTTCTTTCCTTCTTCGTGAAAACGACTCGCGAGCTTGCCGATCGTCGTCGTCTTGCCCACGCCGTTCACGCCGACGACGAGGATCGTCGTGGGCTTCGAGCGCACTTCGATGCCGCCCGCCGATGCCCCGAGGATCGCGCGCGCCTCCTCGCGGATCGCCGACCAGACCGCGTCCTCGTCGCGCAGCTCCGCGCGCGCCATCTTCGCGCGCAACGTCTCGAGCATCTTCTCGCTCGTGCGCACGCCGATGTCCGCGGTGATCAGGACCTCCTGGATCTGATCCAGGAGCGCGGGATCGATCTCCTTCTTGCCGCCGAAGATCTGCGCGAGGCGCGCGATGAACCCGCCGCGCGTCGACGCGAGCCCGCGGCGCAGCGCCGCGACCTGCTCCTTGCCGTCCGGCTTCTCCTTCGCGGGCGCGGCCGGCTTCGCGGGCTCGGCCTTCGCGACGGGCGCTTCGACCTTCGCCGGCTCGGGCTTCGCCGCGGGCGTCTCCACCTCGACGGGCTTCGCCTCGATGGGCTTCTCCGCCGCGGGCCGCGACGGCTCCGACTTCACCGGCTTCTTCTCCGGTGCGCCCTTGGCGGGCTCAGCGGCCTTGGCGGGCTCGGGCGCCTTCACCGGCGCAGGCTCCGCCTTCTTCTCCGGCGACGGCTTCGCAGGAGAGGGTGGAGTGGCTTCGCCACTCGGCGCTTCGGGTGCCTGACGGCGCATCGCGAACACGATCGCGACGACGATCAGGACCGCGACGACGACGATGGCGACGATCGTGCCCGGTTCCATGGCGGGGCCGACTATAGAGAGGCGAATCGACGCCGGTCAACGGTGGTCGTCAGCGACGTTCGAGCTCGCGCGGAGTCGAGCGCGGCGCACGCGCATCCATCTCCGCTTCGATCGCGCGCGCAGCCTCTCGGATCGACTCCAGCTCGGCCTCGGCCGGGGGCTCCTCCGCGTACGCGGCGCGCTCGATCGATGCGATCAGCGAGGGCAGCGCCCGTGGGATCGGAGGCTTCGCGCGGGCTGCGCCCTCGAGATCCCGCGCGGTCCACACGCCGTAGAGATCGGCCGACGGCAGGAGACGCGCGGCGAGCGGCTCGAGCGGTGCCCACGCGAGCTCGCGCAGGCTCCGCAGCCGCACGACGATCGCCGACCACTCGCCGCGGTGCGGCAGCGTCGCGCGATGTCGCGACGCCTCGTATCCCGGCGCCTCGATCTCGAGGGTGTGCGCGCCCGCCGCCAACGTGATCGCGAAGCGCCCGCTCGCGTCGGTCTCGATCTCGATCGTCGATCCGTCGGCACGCCGCGCGCGCACCTTCGCCCCCGCGATCGCGTGCTCGCGCCGCGCGTCGATCACGCGCCCCGCGATCTCGATCGAGTCGGGCAGGAGGCTCCTGCGATCACCGAGCTCGAGCGCGGGCGCGACCACTGGGAGCGCAGCCGGGCTCGGCGCGGGCGCACGACGCCGGCGCCCCGCGAGCACGAATGCGAGTGCGCTCGCGGCGATCGACACCAGGATCCACGGCCACGGCGTGCCTCCCGGCGTTTCGACGCGCAGCGCGATCGGCGGTGCCTCGCTCGCGCCCCACCACGGCGCGTCGCTCTCGAAGCGGGCGGTGACCGCACCGTCGAACGCGCCGAGCTCGTCGAAGCCCAGCGTCGCGCGGTACGCGCCGGCGTCGTCGGTGAGCACGGTCGCGAGGTGTCGATCGCCCGCCCACAGACCGACCGCCTTGCGCGCGAGCGGGCCCTCGGAGCTGCGCAACGCGCCGCTGAACCGCACGCTCTCGCCGCGCCCGACCTGTGATCGATCGGCCTCGAGCGTCAGCGTCGTCCCGCGGAAGCGCACCACCGGCACCTCGGTCTGCGCGTCCGCACGATGCGCGTCCGCCGCCGATCGCACGACGAGGCGCGCCGCGGAGGGCGTCGTGCCCAGCGCTTCGGTGCGGATCACCACGTCGAGCGATCCGTCCGCACGCGTCGTCCCGCGCGCGAGCTCGCGCTCGTTCTCGGTGATCGTCACCGCGAGATCGGCGCCGCCGGCCTCCGAGCTCGCGATCACCCGCAGCCGATGCTCGGCGCGATCGAGATCGAGCGTGGGCCCACCCGCGATGTCGATGTCGAGCCGGACGTGCGCGCGATCGAGCACGACCTGACGCACGACCGGCGGGTGCGGCCGGTGATGCTCGTCCCCGTCGAATTCGGCGCGCACCCACCAGCTCCCGAGCGGCAGCTCGAACACCGACGAGAACGATCCATCCGGCCCGGTGCGCACCTCGCGCGCGTCGCGCCGCACACCGGTCGGACCGCCCTCGTGCACCGAGATCCGCACCTCGCGATCGGGCATCGGCGCGCCGAGATCGTCGCGCAGCACACCCTCGACGATCTGATGATCGGCATCACGCCGCGGCCGCAGCTCGATGCGGGTCTCGGCGCGCACCTGCACCCGAGGCTGCGCGGCGAGCGACGCGGGCGCGATCGTGATCACGACGAGCGCGACGAGCGCGAGAGATCGCCTTCCGATCGCGGCCCACACGAGCACCCGGGCACGATGCACGTGCGCTCTTTCGTCCGCAAGGAAAGCCGTTGATCCGCGTCGCGCGTTCGAGCGATACTCGTGCTCGCTCTCGTTCCGCAGCTCGGTGAAGATTCACCAGCGCTGCGCGTCAGAGCGGCGGGCTCCGGCGTAGGCTGACGGAGCGGGGGGAGGCGCGCGCGGATGGTCCCTGGGCGGCTGCGCAGGCTCGCGATCGTCGTGATGGTGTCGGCGCTCCTCTCGGCGTTGCTCTCGGTGGGGATCGCGCCGCTGCTCGCGCACGCCGACGCACGCACGGACTATCTCGTGCGACTCCTGCGCACGTCGGAGGCGTTCCGTGTGCGCGCGCAGGCAGCGCTCTCGCTCGGCTCGGTCACGCCCGAGCCGCAGGTGATCGACGCGCTCACGGCCGCGCTGCGAGATGACGAGGCGGCGGTGCGCGCCGCGGCGGCATCGTCGCTCGAGCGCCTCGGTGATCCTTCGGCGCTGCCCGCGCTCCGTGCAGCGTCGAGCGATCGCGAGCGTGCGGTCGCGGATGCGGCGCGCAGCGCGGTGCGCGCGCTCGAGCGTGTGGCGCGCACCGGCGGAGGATCGAGCGCCGGCACCACGACGGCGTCGACGGGCACCACGGTCGAGCCGCGCGGCACGCCTCGTTTCTACGTCGGCGTCGGCATGCCCGGCACCAAGGTCGCCGCGGTCGATCGCGCCGTGCTCGCGAGCGCGCGCGGCTTCATCGCGAGCCGCGTGCAGCAGCTCGAGGGCGTCGTGGTCGCGCCGGAGTCGGAGTCGCCGCGCCAGGCGCAGCAGGTGATCCGTCAGCGCTCGCTGACGGGCTTCTATCTCGACAGCTCGATCGTGAGCCTCGAGACGCGTCCCGACGGCGGCGTGCGTGCGCAGGTCTCGGTCGTCGTGCAGACGTACCCCGACCGCAACGTGCGCAGCATGCTCAACGGGGCGGCGACGGTGATGGGCGAGACGGGCGTCGCTGCCCAGCGGGCCGCGATCGAAGGCGCGCTCAACGGCGCATTGCGGAACCTCGGGACCGCGATGGGCGCAGGGAGCCCGCGATGATCGCCGACGAAGCGCCGCACCGCGCCGAAGAAATGGATCTCCGGGGGAGCCTCTCATACGATTCGTCTACGGCTGCAACTCCGCACGGAGCTGCAACGCCGTCTGGAGGGCAGTGAAATGGCCGTCGACGCACAGAGCGCCGCCCCGCCTGGCGGACGAGCACAGCAGGGTGGCGGCCCGCCGAAGCGGCGTCTCCGCAACTACCTGCTCGATCCCGGCTTCCAGCTGAAGTACACGGGCTACGTCGTGATCGTGACCGTGCTGGTCGCGGGGACGCTCGGTTATCTCGCGTACCAGCAGTCGCACGCGCAGACCGAGATGCTCTCGATCGGCTGGGCGATGCAGGGCGAGACCGAGGCCTTCATCGAGCAGCAGGCCGCCGAGTACGATCGGAACCTGCTCACCGCGATCGTCGGTGGCGTGCTCGTGCTGACCCTCGCGCTCGGCATCGTCGGCATCTTCATCACGCATCGCGTGGTCGGCCCCGCGTACAAGATGAAGCTGCTCTTCCAGCACGTGACCGAGGGGCACCTCTCGCTCAAGGGGAGGCTGCGCAAGGGCGACGAGCTGCAGGACGTCTTCCTCGTCTTCGAGAAGATGATCGAGACGCTCCGCGAGCGTCAGCGCGAAGAGATCGGATTGCTCGAGACGGGCATCGAGCGCGCGCGGGCCGCGGGGGCCAGCGAGGAAGCGGTGCGCGATCTCGTGGCGCTCAAGGAGCGCATGGAACGCGCGCTCGACTGAGCTCAGCGACCGAACGCGACGAAGCCCCTCCGCGCGATCTGCGCCGAGGGGCTTCGTCGTTTCAGAACGCCTCTTCGTAGTACTCGATGCGCGGCGGATCCTGATCGAACACGACGCTCGCCGCGTCGAACCGCACGCTCACGCCGCCGAGCCCCGCGGTCGTCAGCCACTGCGCCGTCGCGCGTCGGATGCGCGAGATCTTCGCGCGATCGATCGACTCGACGGGCTCCGCGATCCGCGCGTTCGATCGCGCGCGCACCTCGCACACCACGATCATCGATCCACGGCGCGCGATCACGTCGAGCTCGAGCCGACCGACGCGAACGTTGCGGCCCAGAATTGCGAAGCCCTGGCTCGCGAGCTTCGCCGCGACCAGGGCCTCTGCTTCGTTGCCCGTCTGTGCGCGAGTGCGCATCACGAGCACATCTTATCCGAATTCGCTCAGGTCGCGTTCGTCGCGCAGACGCCGCCCGCCTCGAGATTGCAGCGGCCCGACGCGCAGTCCTCGTCGGCCGTGCAGAGCTCGTTGGGCACGCAGTAGCCACCGCGAACACCCGCGCCGCCCGCCGTGAGGACGTCGACGCAGTGGAATCCGTCGCTGCAGTCGCAGAGCGGAGTGTTGCTGTCGCCGTCGGTCGCGCTGCAGCGGCACGTGCAGAACACGCGCTCCGCGCTGTTCGAGACGCTGACGGGGAGGGCGCGATCGACGCAGCCCGCCGTGCCCGCGGGGCACGTCTCTTCGCCGACGACCTTGGACGGATCACCCGAGAGCCGGAACACCATGCAGGTGCGCGTGCGGCACTGCACCGAGCTCGTCTCGACGTAGATCTCGCGCTGATCGAAGCCACCGGCCGGAATGGCCTCGGGCACGCATGGATCACCGATGCCGCGCGCCGGGCAGCCCGACATCATCGCCCCGAGCAGGATGACTCCTGCGATCGTCACGACCTGGAGCGATCCGGTCCTCACGCTTCGCTGCATTCTCGTTCACCTCGTTCGAGTGCCGCCCTGCACGACTCGTCGCGAAGTCGACGGAGTCTGTCGATGACACTCGAGGACGTTTCCAGTCGAGCGCGGACCGTACGTGGCCGTCCGCGAGCATGTCAAGCGTGACGTTGGAACGCGCGCGAGCGGGTCGCGACGCACCGTGGCGCGCTGGACGTTGCCTATTGACAAAGACGGCACGTGCTTTCTATCATCGCGCACACTCTGATTGTAACTTCTCGATTTTGCTCCGGTTTTTGCCCGCGCAGAACACTCTCGAAGGCGAGCCGGAAGCTTCGTGGATCAGACGCTCCTTCGATCAGCGCGGTGTTCGATCGTCTGTGATCGTCCCACCGGCACGTGAACTCTCGGAGAGGAAAGCCCCATGCGGCGTGATCGAGTCTTCCTGTGGGTGCTCCCGCTCGTCGCGGCGTCGACGCTCGCGTCGTCACGCGTGAGCGCGCAAGACATGGTGTTCAGCGTCGAGGACACAGGCGCTCCGGCCGCACCGCCGGCGGAAGGTCCACCGTCCGAAGCCCTCGCGAACGCGCTCCGGCTGTATCAGCAGGAGCGCTACATGGAGGCCTCGGTACAGTTCCAGCGCGTGGTCGGTGGTGAGACCGACGACGCGCCTGCGAACGTGCAGAAGGCGCAGTTCTTCCTGGGCAAGGCCCTCTACCACCTGCGCTATTACCAGTCGGCCCTCGCGATCTTCGACGAGATCACGCAGCAGGGGCAGGCGCACCTCTACTTCGGCCAGACGCTGCAGTGGCTCGCGCAGCTCGCGTCGCAGCTGCCGGAGCCCGCGGGCATCATCGAGCGCGTCGGTCGCTACGGCACCGATCAGCTCGATCAGTTCAACACCGCGGAGAGCGCCGATCTGTACAACCAGCTCCTCTTCCTGATGGGCCGGTTCAAGTACAACCAGGGCGAGTTCGAGGAGGCGATCGGCCTCTTCCAGCGCGTCGATCGCCGCTCGCGCTTCTACGTCAACGCGAAGTTCTTCGAGGGCATCTCGCAGGTCCGCCTCCGCCGCGCGTCGCCGGCCGTCGAGGCGTTCCGCGCGATCATCGAGGCGATCGACTCGGGCGTCGAGGGCGTCGAGGACACGCAGCGCATGCGCAACCTCGCGTGGATCTCGCTCGCTCGCGTCTACTACACCGCCGCGAACCGCACCGACGCGGAGACTGGTGAGCGCGCGATCGACGGCCGCCTGCTCGGCAACGCGGTCGAGGCGTGGAACCGCGTGGGTCAGGACAGCGAGTACTGGCTCGACGCGCTCTTCGAGGAGAGCTGGGCGTTCTTCCTCGCGGACGAGTACGCGCGCTCGATGGGCAACATCCACACGCTGTTCTCGCCGTACTTCGACGACGCGTATTACCCGGAGGCGCTCGTCCTCAAGTCCGTCGTCTTCTTCTCGGCGTGCCAGATCGAGAACGCGAGCGCGATGGTCTCGCAGTTCCACGAGCGTTACGACCCGGTCGCGACCGAGCTGAACGCGACGCTCGAGCAGTTCCAGGACAACCAGCAGTTCTTCGAGTTCCTCCAGCGCGTCCGCAGCGGTGAGGCGCAGCTCAGCCCGCGCATCCGCGGCATCGTCGCCTCGGCGCTCTCGGATCGCACGCTGCTGCGCAACCTCGAGTACGTGCGTCTCCTCGAGAGCGAGGAGCAGCGCCTCGAGCAGTCGCCCGCGGAGTTCAAGAACAGCTCGCTCGGCGCGCGTATCCTCCAGGACATCTTCGTGGCGAAGTCGTTCGCGATCGACCAGACCGGCGATCTCGCGCGCGCTCGCTACAACCGCCTCATCGACGAGCTCAACGAGCTCATGACGCAGGTGGACACGGTCGAGCTCGAGATCGCGACCTACCAGCGCGGTCAGCTCGATGCCGAGGCGCAGCAGCAGATGACCGAGCTCGCGCGCAGCGCGGGTCTGACGGTCAACGTCGACGAAGAGCACCAGATGTGGCCCTTCGACGGCGAGTACTGGCGCGACGAGCTGGGCTTCTACCGACAGCAGGTCACGTCGCAGTGCGGTCGCTGATCTAAAAAACGACGAAAGAGGGCGGTAGGGGATCCAACCTGCCGCCCTCTGGTGGTTCCAAGGCTCCGCGCGCGCGTGCGTGTGAGTCGAAATCAGGAACTCGTGACCGGCACGCTCCTCTAAGATCGCCGGCACGCTTTTGTTCGAGTCGCTTGAGACGAATCCCCTCCTCGAGAGAGCAAGAAGGGTGGCAAGGATGGGTCGCAATCGAACGCCGGGGCGCGGCTCCCGGCTGGCACTCCTCGCGGTCGCGTCGTTGATCGCAGGCGGGCTGCCGCTCGCGGTCGGCGCGCAAGAAGGTGCGCGTTCGTCGTCGCCCGCGTGGGGCGGTATGTGCATGTCGCCCGCGGCGCGACAGCGCGTCGACGAGTGCCCGACGGGCGCACCGCCTCCGAGCCAGCGCGCCGGTGCGGGCGCGTCGGCGCCGGCGACGCACCTGACGCAGACGAAGCGTCGCGAAGAGGAGAAGAAGCAGGGCCCGACCGGTCCGTCGATCGAGATCGACGCGGCGACCGCGCGTGGTCGTGAGGCGGTCGCGGCGCGCGCGCTCGATCTCCTCAACCGCGAGGTGCAGACGACGGAGCGAATCATCGGCCGCATGCGCGACGACGATCCGCGCGGCGCCGACTACCTCCTTCGTCTCGCGGAGACCTACTTCGAGCTCCAGACCTACTGGCGCACTCGTGCCGGCTCGCTCGACCAGCCGATCTTCGAGGCGGAGCAGTCGGGCAATCGCGATCAGCTGCAGCAGCTGCAGCGCCAGCGTCAGGAGGCCAATGGCCACCTCGACGAGGCGCGACAGGCGGCGATCCGCACGTATGCGCGCCTGGTCCAGAACTATCCGAACTACTCGCGCATGGACGAGGTGCTCTTCTCGCTGGCCTTCGGCCTCGAGGAAATGCGCCAGTTCGAGCGCGCGCGACAGGTCTACTTCCGGCTGATCAAGGGATATCCGGAGTCGCGCTTCATCCCGTACGCGTATCTCTCGTTCGCCGAGTACTACTTCGGCGAGGGCCAGATGCGCGAGGCCCAGCAGTTCTATACGAAGGTCACGGAGTTCCCGCCGGAGCGCAACCCGGTCTACGGCTACGCGCTCTACAAGCAGGCCTGGGCGCTCTACAACCTCGAGGACTTCCGCGGCGCGCTGCAGCAGTTCGCGCGAACCGTCGAGTTCGCGACGCAGAACCCGGACGCGCGTGACGCCGCGAACCTCGCGCGCCAGTCGCGCCGCGAGATGGTGCTGCCCTACGCCCGCGTCGGTCGACCGAACCAAGCGCTGCAGTTCTTCCGACGATACGCGGAGAACGACGCCCAAGCGTACGAGATGCTCGAAGCGCTGGGCGAGCTCTACTACGACACCGGTCAATGGCCCGAGACCATCGGCATCTATCACGAGCTGATGGCGGAGCAGGCCAGTAGCGACAGGCTCTGTTACTGGCAGTCTCGCGTCACGAACGCGATCGTGTCGTCTCGGCCGAAGCCCGAGCAGGTGACGGAGATCCGCCGCCTGATCGACATGTACAACACCTATCGTCAGCAGTCGCACCCGCAGGAGGCGCTCAACGAGTGCCGCAGTGCGACCGCGTCGGTCCTCGTCGAGCTCTCGACGGCGTGGCACCGCGAGGCGATCGGCACCGACGAGCAGCCCGGTACGAACGACCGGAACACGATGAACCAGGCGTCGCAGCTGTACCGGCTGACGCTGGACACTTTCCCCGACATGGACGGGATGGAGTTCCCGGACATCGATCGCCGGGACTGGCCGACGACCTACCGCGTCTCGTACTTCTACGCGGAGCTCCTCTGGCGCATGGAGGACTGGAGCCAGTGCGGTCCGGCCTTCGATCGCGTCGTCGAGCTGAACCCCCAGGGTGAGTTCACGAGCGACGCCGCGTACGCCGCGGTGCTCTGTTACAACAACCTCTACCAGCAGCAGTACGCGGGCAACGAGCGCGACGTTCGTGGCCGCAGCGGCGAGCAGCAGGAAGAGGAGGGCGGACGCGGCGGTCGTCGTGGTCGTCGTGGTCGCCGCGCTCAGCAGGAGCAGGCGGAGGCGGCGCCGACGTTCGAGCCCCAGGAGTTCACGCCGGTGCAGGAGGGCATGCTGCGCGCCTTCCAGCGCTTCGTGTGCTTCGTCCAGGACAGCGAGGAGCTGCCGACGGTCAAGTACCGCCGCGCCCGCATCTACTACGAGACGAACCACTTCGAAGAGGCCGCGATCCTGTTCCGCGACATCGCGTGGAACCATCGCGACAGCGAGCTCGCCGAGTTCGCGGCGAACCTCTACCTCGACTCGCTCAACATGATGGGCACCCGCGTCGGGCAGGGGAATCCGCAGTGCATCACGGAGCTCGAGCAGTCGCTCGATCCGATGCACGGCTTCTACTGCGGCACGCCCGAGCAGCGTGATGCGCACCCCGACCTCTGCGAGGTCGTCGTGAACCTGCGCTGCGACGTCGTCCGCCTCCAGGCCGAGACGCTCGCGCGCCAGAACCGCCACCGCGAAGCTGCGGACGCGTACCGCCGGATCATCCGTCAGTACCGCGAGTGCGGCCGGCTCGACGAGGTCATCTACAACCTCGCGATCGAGTACGAGGCGGCGCGTCTGCTCGGCCGCGCGATCCAGGCGCGTACGACGCTGATCGAGCGCTTCCCCGAGAGCCCGCTCGCCAAGCGCGCGGTGTATCTCGTCGGCGCGAACTACCACGCGCTCGCGATCTACTCGCGCGCTGCGGACTACTACGAGCAGTTCGCCACTCGTTATCCGGGTGAGGACGGCTCGGAGTGCACCGAGGCGGAGCGCACGGCGGGCACCTGCGCCATCGCGCACGCCGCGCTCGAAAACGCAGTCTTCTTCCGACTCGGTCTCGGCGAAGAAGAGCGTGCCATCGAGGACGTGCGTCTCTACGAGCGCAACTATCGCCGCAGCCGTGCGCGCGAGACCTCGCAGGTCGTGTTCTCGCTCGGGTCGATCTACGAGCGCCAGGGCAACTGGGGCCGCGTGTTCGATCACTACCGCTCGTTCCTGCGCCAGTACGGTCGTCAGGCACTGCCGCACGAAGTGATTCGCGCGAACGTGCAGATGGGCCGTGCCCAGTGGGAGCTCGAGGAGCGCGGTCAGGCGGAGGGCTACTTCCGCACTGCGACGCAGGTCTGGACGCGTGGTGCGGGCGAGGCGATCAACCGCGCCGAGGGCACCGACGAGGAGCGTTCGCTCTGGCTGGCGCGTGCGCGTGACGCGACGAGCGAAGCGCTCTTCTATCTCGCCGAGTACCGGTTCGCCGAGTTCCGCGCGATCCACTTCCCGCGCCTGCCCTCGACCCGCACGCTGGCCTCGGTCACGCGCTGGTCGACGGAGGACCTCGCGCCCTGGCTGCAGCGCAAGCGCGAGGCGCTCGTGACGGCGGAGCAGGCGTACAACCTGATCGCCGAGCTCAACGTGCCGCAGTGGCAGATCGCGGGTGCCGCGCGCATCGGCGAGATGTACCAGCGCATCGTCGACGACATGCGCAGCGCTCCGATCCCCGAGGAGATCGAGCGTGACGACGAGCTCTACGGCATCTACGTCGACGCGCTCGAAGGCGCGCTGAACGGCTCGGGCCCCGGCCCGGATGGTCGTCCGTTCACGCCCGACGACATCGCGTGTCAGCCCGAGTCGACCGAGCCCCAGTGCGTGAACGCGCCGGTGCGCCAGGCGATGAGCAAGTTCGAGTTCTGCCTCACGCTCGCGACGCGCGTGCGCTGGTTCAACGAGTTCTCGCAGCAGTGCGAGGTCCAGCTGAACCGCCTCGATGCGCAGCGCTATCCGCTCGCCGCCGAGCTCCGCGGCACCGCGAGCTTCATCCAGGACCAGATCGCCACGCCCGAGCCGATCGAGCTCACGACGGACGCCGAAGAGGCGGACGCCGAGGGCGCGGCATCGGGTGACGCAGCGGCCACCGGCGGCGGCTCGACCTGAGACCCAGGCGACAGAGAACGAGAAGGAACGGAACGATGCGTACTCTCCGGACCACGATGTTCCTCGCGATCGCGACGGGTCTGCTCGGCGCGATCGCCGCGGGCTGCGGCGGTGGTGGCGCGGGCGGAGGCCCCGGTGGGGGCCCCGGCGGCCCCGGCACTGCGGGTGGCGAGGGCGTGACGACGCCCGCGGGCACCGCGGTGAGCGAGTCGGATCGCCAGCGCTGGGCGGCCGCGATGGAGCTCTTCAACTCGTCGGCCGCGGGCGGCTGGACCGAGGAGGAGTGCTCCACCGTCATCTCGCGCTTCGATCAGGTCAACAGCCAGCACTCGGGCGGGACCTTCACGGAAGCGATCTACATGATCGGCGTGACGCACGAGCGCTGCGGCCACGCGGATCAGGCGCGCGAGTTCTACAACCGCACGCTGCAGGCGAACGAGCGCTTCTGCGGCGCGCGCGTGGCGCTCGGCGTCGAGCACTATCGCGCGGGCCGTGTGCAGCAGGCGCGCTCGGAGTTCGAGCGCGCGGTGCGCGACGACTCGCGCTGCACCGAGGGCTACACGAACCTCGCGATCCTGCAGCGCCGTGATCCCAGCACGCAGGCGGAGGCGCTCAACAACCTGCGCCGCGCGCTCGCGATCCAGTCGTCGTACCTGCCGGCGTTCAACCAGATGGCGCTGCTCTATCTCGACTCGGCGATCCGCCGTGCGCAGAGCGGTGGCGCGAGCACGGCGACCGTCGCGGGCGGAACGGCCGCGGCGTCGGGTCAGCCGCAGCAACAGCAGCAGGAGGACGAGAGCACCGTCGCCGCGCGTCGTGCGGCGGCGCGTCGCGCCCAGGCCTCGCAGATGCTCGATCTCGCCGAGGTCGTGTGCCGTCAGGCGCAGCTGATCGATGGCGGATACGCCCCGATCTACAACACCTGGGGCCTCATCAACGTCCAGCAGGGCAACATCATCGCGGCCCTCGCGAAGTTCGAGCGAGCGTTCAACCTCGATCCGAACCTCTTCGAGGCCTACATGAACTTCGGCGAGCTGACGCTCTCGTTCCGCGGCTACGAGGACGCGGGCCGTGCGTTCACGCGCGCGACCGAGCTGCGCAGCGACAGCTACGACGCGTGGCTCGGTCTCGGCGCGGCGCTCCGTGGCCTTCGTCAGACCGAGCAGGCGCAGGCGGCGTACGAGCGCGCGATCGCGATCGATGCCAATCGCCCGGAGGCCTATTTCAACCTGGGCCTTCTCCACAACGACTACATGGGTGGCAGCGAGGCGGATCTCCGCCGCGCGCAGCAGTACTACCGCGACTTCGCGCAGCGCGCGGGCAGCCGTCCCGAGCTCGCCGACGTCGTGCAGAGCGTGAACCGCACCTGCGGCTGCGAGCACGAGCAGCAGCAGGGCGGAGCGCGTCGCAGCGCGCGTCGTGCCCGCGCGGCAGCGCGTGGCTACGGCCGCCGTCGTGCGTGCCAGTCGGGCCGCGTCGAAGCGATCGAGTGCAACATCCGCCTCCAGGCCGAGCTCGCGCAGATGCAGGCCGACGCGGAGCGCATGGCGCGCGAGATCGAGGCGCAGGCCGCGCAGCAGCAACAGCAGCAGGAAGCGACGCCGCCCCCCGAGGGCCAGACGCCGCCGCCCGCGCAGTGATCGTCACGCGCAGGTGATTCGACGAGACGGCCGGTCCCGCGAGGGGCCGGCCGTTTTCCCTTGTGCAGGACGCCGTGCGAGTCGTCGTTCGAACGTTGCTCCTCGCCGTCGCGCTCGTGGCGTGCGCGCGAGTCGCGACTCGTGAGCCGGTTGCGAGGACGCCGGCTCCGATTGCGGCTCGAGAGCCTGGGTCGCGGGACACGATCCCGAGCGCGGAGGTGCCGCGCGATCTGCGCGAGGACGAGCAAGGCCTCGTCGCGCTCGCGCATGAGCACTTCTCGCGTGGTCGGCTCGACCTCGCCGACGCGACCCTCGATCGCGCGCTCGCGATCGCGCCGGCCCACGCACCGGCGTTCATCGCGCGCGCCATGATCGCGAGCGCACGCGGCAACGTGCACGCCGCGCTCGACGCGCTCGATCGGGCGGTCGCGATCGACGCAGACCTCTTCGAGGCGCGGATGGTGCGCGGCGCGCTCCTCCTCTCCGCTCGCGCCCACGAAGACGCCGAGCGCGATCACCGACGCGCCGTCGAGCTCCGGCCTGCTGCGTACGAAGCGTGGCTGGGGCTCGGCGTGTCGTTGCGCGGCGCGCAGCGGATCGAGGAGGCGAGGGCCGCGTATGAGCGGGCGATCGAGATCGCACCCGAACGCCCCGAGGCCTACTACGACCTCGGCATCCTCTACGATGACTTCGGTTCCGGCAGCGAGGCCGACGCGCGGCGCGCCGTCCATCTGTACCGGCGTTTTCTCGGTCTCGCGCGAGGCCGCGCCGACCTTCATGCCGCAATCGCCGACGTTTCGGCCGAGTGTGGGTGCGGCGATCTCTTCGCGGCCCGAGGTGCCATCAGGAGATCGGTGAGTCAGCGGTGTCGCAGGCCATCGAGGGTGACTCCCGATGGCTGCATCCGAGGGCGCATCGAGCGCGCGGAGTGCAACGTCGTGCTGCAACCCGAGCTGGCTTGCATGCAGCTCGAGGCGGAGCGAATGGCGCGCGAGATCGAGGAGGCGGCACGTCAGCGCGAGCAATCGCCACGGGTCGAGTGAAGCGACCCAAACACGTGCGTTCTCGCGCGTCGAAGGCCATTGACCGTCTCGCCAGCCCTTCTGTATTGTGTCGCGCTGTCTCGCGTCCCCGTGATTTCGCGGGGTTCTCGGAGGATCTCCATGCGCAATCTGCTGATGTCCCTGTCCGTTGCGTTCGCCATGACCGTCGCTTTCGGAGCGAGCGGGTTCGTGGCGCAGGCGAGCGCGCAGGACGGCGAGGCGACCACCTACGACTTCGAGGACGATCTCGTTCAGGGCGACCTCGTTCGCCCCGATGGTGAGCTCCTCAACGTGCGTCGTCGCGGTCGCCGCGCGTCGCTGATCCGCGTCCGTGAGCACTTCATCCCGGAGATGCTCAAGTCGGTCGAGAACCTCTGATTCGCTTTCTCCATCACGATTTCCACCGAGTCGGACTTTCACTGGAACCCGCGGGACGAGCGGGTGTCAGTGACCGAGGCAGGCGCGGCGGGCGTGGATGAGGGTGCTGGGTCTTTTCCGCAGCGTGTCTTTGGATCTGGTCCTTTCTAGGAACCGCGTGCCTACCAGGAGGCGGCAGTGAGTCAGGCGAACGGTAAGGTCTCGATGACGTTCCAGATCTTCCACGGGGAAGAGCTGGTCCGCACGGAGACGCTGACCCAGGACATCATCAAGGTCGGCAAGCTGCCTTCGAGCCACCTGCGCATCGAGGACGAGAACGTCTCTCGAATGCACGCGGTGATCGAGGTCACCGGCCCGGACGAGATCTACATCATCGATCTCGGTTCGGCCGCGGGCACGATCGTCAACGGCAAGAAGGTCAACAAGACGAAGCTGCAGAACGGCGACGAGGTCGTCCTCGGCGGCACGCGCGTGGTCGTCGAGATCGGTGCCGCGGGCGCCAGCGACGACGACGACATCACGATGATGGCAGCGCGCAGCGAGGTCGTGGCCGCGAAGGCCGCGCCCGAGCCCGCGAAGCCGCCTCCGCCCCCCGCACCGCCGGTCGCGAATCCGTTCGCGGCGCCTGCGGCTGCGGCGGCGAATCCGTTCGCTGCGGGCGGGGCCCTGCCGAATCCGTTCGCGGCGCCCGCGGCGGTGACGCCTGCGCCGGCGCACGGCGGCGGTGGTCACGGCCACGGTCACGACGAGGACGAGGACTCGGAGAACATCCGCTACGGCATCGCCGCGAGCGGTCCTCCGGTGAACCCCGCGGACGTCGAGAGCGCTGCGACGGCGGTCGAGGTCACGCTCATGTGGGGCGACCTCAGCATCCTCCACGTCGCGCACCTCTCGCCGCCGCGCACGTTCTACATCGGTGAGAAGTCGGCGACGGCCGCGCCCGACTACCTCGTCGGCAGCGAGGTGCTGGGCGCCGATCGCATGCCGCTCGTGGTCGAGGTCGGCGGCAACAGCGCCGTCGTCGTCCCGCAGGGCGCCGAGGGCGCGGTCACGGTCGGCGAGCAGTCGATGTCGTGGGACGACCTCAAGGCGTCCGGCAAGCTGCAGCCGTGCTCCGAGATGGCGGGCGCGATGCAGTACGTCCTGCCTCAGGGCGCGCTCGCGAGCGTGAAGTACAAGGGCTTCACCTGGATGGTGAAGCCGACGTCGGCCGGCAAGCGCGTCGGAGTCGGCGGCGGCCCGAGCGTCAACTGGGGCTATCACACCTGGACGGCAGTCTCGCTCGCGGTCCACGCGGCGTTCCTGCTGATGTTCTACTTCCTCCCGCCGCGCCCGGCGTCGCTCTCGCTGGATCTGCTCAACGCGGACTCGCGTCTCGTGCAGTACCTGATGGAGCCGCCGGAGACGCAGGAAGAGGAGACGCCCGACTGGCTCGAGCAGCAGGAGCAGCAGGACGACGCCGAGGGCGGCACCGGCAAGCGTCACAAGGGTGACGAGGGCCAGATGGGCGACGAGAGCGCCCAGAAGTCGAAGAACCGCTACGGCATCGAGGGCCCCGCGGACAACCCGGACCCGCACATGGCGCGTCAGGAGGCCCGTGAGCAGGCGGCGACGGCCGGCGCGATCGGCGTCCTCCAGGCGATGACCGGCGCGTGGAACTCGCCGACGTCGCCGTACGGCCAGGACACTGCGCTCGGCAGCGATCCCATGAGCGCGCTCGGCGCCCTGATGGGTGATCAGATCGGCTCGAACTTCGGCTTCGGCGGCCTCGGTCTCCGCGGCACCGGTCGCGGCGGCGGCGGCACCGGCGAAGGCACGATCGGTCTCGGCAACCTCGGCACGATCGGCCACGGCGCGGGCACCGGCACGGGCTCCGGCTACGGCAGCGGCGCGGGTGGGTTCAGCGGTCGTCGCTCGACGGTTCCGCGTATCCGCACCGGTGACGCGGACGTCCGCGGCTCGCTCTCGCGCGAGGTCATCCGCCGCGTCATCCGCCGTCACATCAACGAGGTCCGGTTCTGCTACGAGCAGGAGCTCGCGAACCGTCCCGATCTCGCGGGCCGCATCACGGTCAGCTTCATCATCTCGGCGACCGGCGCGGTGCAGACCGCGACGGTGTCGAACACCACGCTGAGCAACGCGCGCGTCGAAGGCTGCGTCACGCAGGCAGTTCGTCGCTGGACCTTCCCGGCGCCCGACGGCGGCGGCGTGGTCGGCGTCAACTACCCGTTCGTGCTCGACAGCTCGGGCTGATTCGATCGGGTAGGCAGGCTACCCAAGGACGAGGAGCGGGGCGGGTCCGAGAGGACCTGCCCCGTTCGCGTTCCGTCGACTCGATCAATAGCTCGGTCGCTCGGGTTTTCGGCTTGCGTTTGCCCTTGAGACGCGACGCGACGCTCACGTAGTATCGCAACCTCTCCGTGTCCGGGAGGAGTGAATGAGTCGGCTTCGAGCGGTCGCCCTCGCGGCGTTTGTCATGGTCTCGTTGGTCGGTGGTCAGTGCTCGCGCGCCCGCGTGGAGTCGCTGACGCGGATGAACGAAGGTGTCGTGCTCGCCGCGCAGAAGCAGTACCTCGCTGCGGTCGAGAAGCTGCAGAGCGCTGCGGCGATCGATCCCACGAACGACCAGGCATATTGGAACCTCGCGATCGTGCACATGGAGATGCAGCGCTTCGATGCCGCTGCCGATGATCTCCGTCGTGCGATCGACATCAATCCTCAAGCTGCCGGCTATCACGAGAAGCTCGGCACGGTGCTGATGGAGCTCGAGCAGTGGGATCAGGCGCGCGAGTCGTTCGAGCGCGCGATCGAGATCGATACCCACCTGTTCAAGGCCTACTACAAGCTCGGTCAGATCGCGGAGCGCCAGGACGATCCGCAGACCGCGCTGCAGCGCTACGACCAGGCCGTTCGTGAGGGCCCGCGCTTCATCCAGGGCTATCGCGCGCTCGGCCGTCTCTACGCAGATCTCGGCTATCAGGGCGAGGCCGTGCAGGTGCTGCAGGCGGGCCTCCAGGTCGTGATCCCGGGGACCGAGGACGAGGCGGAGCTGCACCACCTGCTCGGCACCGTCTATCAGCAGCAGCGCAACTACGATGGTGCGGTCGAGCAGTTCCGCGCCGCGCTGCAGATCCAGCCGGCGATGCGCGAAGCTCTCTTCTCGCTCGGTTGGACGTACGGGCTCCAGAACAACCGCGAAGAGGCTCGTCGATACCTCAAGCGGTACATCGATCTCGCCGGTGCCGAGGCGCCGGCGCACTACCTCAAGGCCGCCCAGGATCGCCTGGGCCAACTCGAGGGCCCCTGAGCGCGCTCTCGAAACAACGGTGCTCGGACTCGTGTGCTCGAATCGAGCATTCGAGTCCATGAGCATCGGACTCGCAGCGCGCGGATGAGGGTCGGTCTCGGGAGGTCAGAGTGGACGCGGGGAATCAGCAGGTGACGCGAGAGCTGTCGGATCAGGATCGGGCGCGGCTCGCCGAGCTCGACGAGGCGATCACGAAGTTCGAGGGCCAGAAGCGATGGTCCGACGTGATCAAGAGCATCCTCGCGAAGGCCGAGATCGTCGTCGAGCCGGGCGACAAGATCGGACTGCTCTCGCAGGCCGGTCAGATGTACCTCGAGAAGAGCTCGAACCAGGCCGAGGCCATCAAGTGCTTCGAGCAGGTGATCGAGCTCGATCAGCACAACATCGAGGCGCTGACGTCTCTCAAGGAGATGTACGAGAAGCGTCGCGATTGGGAGAAGCTGGTCCGCGCGATGGAGCGCGAGGCCGAGCTGCTCGATCCCGCTGATCGCGGCCTCCGGTACATCGAGATGGCGCAGCTCGCGACCGAGCGTCTGCGCAAGCCCGAGATCTGCATCGATCTCTGGCAGAAGGTCCTCCGCTACGACGGGGAGAACGCGGACGCGCTCGGCGCGCTCGCGGGCCTCTACGAGCGTGCGCGCGAGTGGCAGCCGCTCGCCGACGTGCTCGAGAAGCAGTCGGCGCACGTGTCGGGCGCGGAGGAGCAGAAGGCGCTGCTCACGAAGCTCGGCATGATCTACGCCGACAAGCTGAACGACGATCGCGGTGCGGTCAGCGCGTTCCAGCGTCTGCTCGCGATCGACCCCGACGATCGCCGCGCGCAGGAGCAGCTCAAGCGTCGCTACGTCGCGCTGAAGGCGTGGGACGATCTCGAGGGCTTCTACCAGGCCACCGGGAAGATCGACGAGCTCATCCGCACGCTCGAGCGCGAGGCCGGCAACAAGGACGCGCCGGCGGCGGAGCAGATCGATCTGATGTTCCGCGTCGCACGCCTGTGGATGCAGTCGGAGAAGGCCGACCGCGCCGCGCGTGCGTACGAGAAGGTCCTCGACCTCGATCCGACGAGCCACGACGCGGCGGTCGCGCTCGCGCCGCTCTACGAGGCGGCGGGTGACGCGAAGAAGCTCGCGGGCGTGATCGAAGTGCGCCTCGGGCACGTGCAGGATCCCGAGGAGCGCATCGTGCTGCTCCGCGAGGTCGCGGTGCTCTACGAGGAGAAGCTGCGCCGTCCGCAGGACGCGTTCGCGCGCTTCCTCGAGGCGTTCGCGCTCGATCCGATGCGCGAGGTGCTGCGCGAGGACGTCGCGCGGCTCGCGCCTGGCGTCGACGGCTGGTCGCAGGTGATCGCGACCTACCGCAAGGCGATCGAGAGCGGCACCGACGAGGACGCGCAGATCGAGCTGCGCCTCAGCCTCGGCGCGGTGCTCGAGCAGGTCGGGCAGATCGACGAGAGCATCGCGCAGTACCGCGCGGTCTACGACGCGCGCAGCGATCACATGGGCGCGATCGAGGCGCTCGAGCGCCTGTATCGCCAGACCGGCCGTCACTCGGATCTCCTCGAGGTCTACGACCGCCGCATGGAGCTCGAGCAGGATCCCGACGCGCGCCGCCGCATGGCGTACGGGCGGGCCTCGCTGCTCGAGACCGAGATCGCCGACGCCGACAAGGCGATCGAGGCGTACCAGTCGATCCTCGCGGAGTGGGGCGACGAGGAGCAGGACGCGTATCGCGCGCTCGACGCGCTCTTCGAGAAGCAGAACCGTTACAGCGATCTCGCGGCGACGCTCGAGCGCCGGATCGATCTCGGTCCTGCGAGCGACGAAGAGCTCGCGTCCCTCAAGTTCCGTCTCGCGCGCGTCAGCGAGCTGCACCTCGACGACAAGGCGAAGGCGCTCGAGCTGCTGCGCGAGGTCGTGACGATCGTCCCCGAGCACGACGGCGGTCGCCTCGCGCTCGAGGCGATGCTGAGCGACGCGAAGCTCGGCGGCGCCGCGGCGCAGATCCTCGAGCCGATCTACGAGGTGCGCGGCGACTGGACGTCGCTGATCCGCGCGCTCGAGGTGCTCGTCGGCACCGCGCAGGAAGGCGAGCGCAAGCTCGAGCTCCTGACGAAGGTCGGCGAGGTCGCGCTCGTCCAGCTCGAGGACGCGAAGCAGGCGTTCGGCGCGTATTCGCGCGGTCTGCGCGCGGTGCCGGAGCACGAGGAGACGCTGGAGCGCCTCGAGGCGATCGCGCTCGAGCACACGTGGTTCGCCGAGCTCGTGAAGCTCGTCGAGGAGCTCGCGGGTGACGCGGGCGATCCCGCGCTCGCGCGTCGTCTCTGGATCCGCGCGGCGCGCATGCACGACGCGCAGCTCGGCGCGGTGGACGCGGCGGTCGCCGCGTACGCGAAGGTGCTCGATCAGGAGCCGGGCGACGCCGAGGTCCTCGACGCGCTCGACGAGCTCTATCGCCGCACCGAGCGCTATCGCGATCTCGTCGGCGTGCTGCGCCGCAAAGCGGAGCTCTCGGGCGAGCTCGCGACGCAGGAGCAGCTGCTCTCGCAGGTCGCCGACATCCACGAGCAGATGCTCGGTGAGCCGGCGAGCGCGATCTCGATCTACCGCGAGATCCTCGAGCTCGATCCGACGAGCCGCACCGCGCTCTCGTCGCTCGATCGGCTCTTCGAGAAGCAGGAGCTCTGGAGCGATCTCGCCGACAACATCGGCCGTCAGCTGACGATCTCGGAGGAGCCCGAGGAGCAGACGCGGCTGATGCTGCGCCTCGCGTCGCTGCGCGAGACCCGCATGAGCGCGGTCGAGGCGGCGATCGAGATCTACCGCGAGGTGCTCGAGCGCGACGCGGCCAACGCGGAGGCGCTCGCGGCGCTCGAGCGCCTGCTCGCGACGCCGGCGCACCAGCCGGTGATCACCGAGATCCTCGAGCCGCTCTATCGCGACGCGAACGAGTTCGCGAAGCTGATCGGGATCCACGAGATCCAGGCGACGATCGCGAGCGCCTCGGAGCGCCGCGTCGAGCTGCTGCACCGCATCGCGGAGCTCTACGAGATCGCGCTCGACGACGCACCGAAGGCGTTCGAGAGCTTCGCGCGCGCGCTCGGCGAGGACGCGAGCAATGCGACCACGCAGGAGCAGCTCGAGCGCATCGCCGGGATGACCGGCGACTACGACGCGCTCGCGGCGGTGTACGAGCACCGCGTCGCGCGCTTCTACGAGGAGAACGAGAGCGGTCGTCCGAGCGAGGAGGAAGTGCCCCTCGCGACGCACCTGCTCACGAAGGCGGCGCAGATCCGCGAGGACAACCTCGCGGACGTCGAGACCGCGATCGCGCACCACCAGCGCGTGCTCGATCTCGACGCGACGCACCTCGGCGCGGCGAGCTCGCTCGAGCGGCTCTTCCAGCAGACCGAGCGCTACGAGCCCCTCGCGCACATCCTCCTCGTGAAGGCGGCGATGCTCGAGTCGCCCGACGAGCAGAAGGAGCACCTCTTCCGCGCGGCGGCGATCCACGAGGATCTGCTCGAGCGTCCGACCGACGCGATCGACGTCTACAAGAAGGTCCTCGACGTCGACTCCGAGGATCTCCAGGCGCTCGACAAGCTCGTCGAGAACTACCTGAAGCTCGAGAAGTGGTCGGAGCTGCTCGACGTCTACACGCGCAAGGCGGACGTCGTCGTCGATCCCGACGAGAAGAAGCGCCTCTACCTCGAGGTCGGCGCGGTCTACGAGCGCGAGCTCAACGACGGCGCGAAGGCGATCGACACCTACCAGCGCATCCTCGAGATCGATCCCGACGACCTGATGGCGATCGGGCGCCTCGACGCGCTCTATCAGGCGGCGGGCAACTGGCAGGAGCTGCGCTCGATCCTCGAGCGCGAGGCAGAGCTCGCGAGCGATCCGAACGAGGTCATCTCGTACCGGTTCCGCATCGCCGATCTCTACGACCACAAGCTCGACGACGCGGCGCGCGCGGTCGAGGGCTACCAGGAGATCCTCGGCGTCGCGCCGGATCACCAGCCCACGCTCGACGCGCTCGAGGCGATGATCGCGGCGCGCAAGCTGCCGGTCGCGGCCGCGCTCGTGCTCGAGCCGATCTACCAGCAGTTCGGCGAGTGGGCGAAGCTCGTCGCGGTCCTCGAGGTGCAGGCCGCGCACGCCGAGGACGCGCGACAGAAGGTCGAGCTCCTCCACCGAATCGCGCAGCTGCAGGAGATCCAGCTCGAGAGCGCTCGCGCTGCGTTCGACGCGTACGCGCGCGCGCTGCCGTTCGACAACGGCGATCCCGACACGCTCACGAACCTCGAGCGCCTCGCCGGTGATCTCGATGCGTTCGGCGAGGTCGCACGGCTCTACGACATCGAGGTCGAGAAGCTCGCGGATCAGCCCGACCGCCGCGTCGAGCTCGCGCTGCGCGTCGCGCAGCTCTACGAGGTGCAGCTCGGCGACGTCGACTCGGCGATCGTTCGCTACAACGTCGTCGCGGCCGCCGACGAGACGCACCAGCAGGCGATCGAAGCACTCGATCGTCTGTACGAGGCGACCTCGCGCTGGGGTGAGCTCGCGACGACGCTCGCGAAGGAGATCCAGCTCGCGGCGAGCCCCGAGGCGATGCTCGATCTGCAGTTCCGCCTCGGTCAGGTGCACCAGCTGCACCTCGGCCAGGTCGATCGCGCGATCGAGCAGTACAAGGAGATCCTCGCCGCCGCGCCGGAGCACGCGCCCGCGCTCGACGCGCTCGAGGGCCTCTTCGCCGAGGGCGTGCAGCCGCTCGTGATCGGCGAGATCCTCGAGCCGCTCTACCGCATGCAGGAGGCGTGGGAGCGCCTCATCGGCGTGCAGCAGGCGCTGCTCGAGCACCAGAGCGACGCACACGAGCGCGTCGCGATGATGCACCGCGTGGCGGAGATCGCCGAGGATCGCGCGGCCGAGCCGCAGATCGCGTTCGAGTGGCACCAGCGTGTGCTCCTCGAGGATCCGCTCAACGAGCAGTCGACCGCGGAGACCGAGCGTCTCGCGGGCCAGCTCGGCAACTGGGAGCAGCTCGCGAGCACGCTCGCGGACGTGCTCGAGCAGCGCGCGACCGCCGAGGTCCGCGTGCCGGTCGGCAAGCGTCTCGCGCGCGTGTACGAGACGGAAGTCGGCGACATCCAGCGCGCGGTCGAGGCGCACCTCTTCGTGCTCGGCGCGTCGCCGAAGGAGCACGAGTCGCTCGAGTCGCTCGATCGCATCTACAGCGAGCACGGCGCGAGCGAGGCGCTCCAGGAGATCCTCGCGAAGCGCATCACGGCGACCGAAGATCCGCGCGATCTGATCGAGCTGCACTTCCGCCGCGCGCAGGTGCTCGAGAACGATCTCGGGCGCATCGACGAGGCGGTCGGCGTCTACACGCACGTGCTCGATCGTCTCGACGCGGAGCACGAGGGATCGATCAAGTCCCTCGCGAACATCTACGTCGAGAAGCAGGACTGGACGAGTCTCTACGCGACGTTCGATCGCGAGCTGAAGGTCGCTCTCGGCGACACCGGCCGCGCGGACGTGCTCGCGAAGATGGCGCGCGTGGCCGAGGATCACCTCGGCGACGACGCGCGCTCCATCCAGCTCTGGAAGGACGTGCTCGAGCTGCGCGGCGAGGATCACGAGGCGCTCAACGCGCTCGGTGAGCTCTTCGCGAAGGGCGAGCGCTGGACCGAGCTCGTCGACATCCTCGACCGCGAGGCGGCGATCGTCCTCGAGGACGAGCAGCGCGTGCAGATCTTCAGCGACCTCGGTCGCGTCTGGTACGCGAAGCTCCGCAACGAGCGCAACGCCGTCGACAACTGGCAGCGCGTCCTCGACATCGATCCGACGAACACGACCGCGCTCTTCGCGCTCGCGGAGATCCACCGCGCGGCCGGTCACACGCAGGACCTCGTCGACACGCTGCACCGCGTGATCGACGTGGGCGCGGCGACGCTCGACGACGGGACGCTCGAGACCGTCTACATGCAGCTCGGCGAGCTCTACGAGCGCACGCTGCAGCAGCCGATGGACGCGGTCGACGCCTACAACAAGGCGCTCGATCTGAACCCGCGCAACTTCGCCGCGATGGACGCCCTCGAGGGCATCCACTCGAGCGAGTCGCAGTGGGTCGACAAGGTCCAGGTGATGGAGCGCCGCGTCGACGGGCTCGACGACGAGGAGCAGAAGATCACCGTGCTCCTCGCGATCGCCCAGACCTGGGCGGAGAAGCAGGAGCAGCCCGACCGCGGCACGAGCGCGTACGAGCGCATCCTCGGCCTCGACCCGCGCCACGAGTACGCCTTCGCGAAGCTCGACGAGCTCCACCGCGCCGCCGGACGCTGGGAGAACCTCGTCGAGATGTTCATCACGCGCACCGAGACCGCGGAGAGCACCGCGGAGCGCGTGGATCTCCTGCGTCGCATCGCCGAGGTCCAGGACCAGCGCCTCGACGACAAGCTGCAGGCCTTCGACACGCTCCTCCTCGCGTGGGAGGAGGACTACACCGACAAGAAGACCGCCGACGATCTCGAGAAGGTCACTGCCGCGACGCGGAAGTGGAACGACCTCCTCAACACGGCGAACACCGCGCTCACCGCGACGACCGATCCGAACGTCAAGATCGCGATCTGTCTGCGCTGCGCGAAGTGGTACTCGCTCGAGCTCGGTCACCCCGAGTACGCGATCCCGTACTACCAGCAGATCCAGCAGCTCGATCCGGGCAACGTCCCGGCGCAGCAGCAGCTCGCGGATCTCTATCGCAGCACGCAGCAGTGGCAGCTGCTCGCGCAGACGCTGGGGATCATCGTCGGGCTCACCAACGACCCGCGCGTGAAGGCCGAGACCTTCGTGCAGATGGGTGAGCTCTGCGAGACGCACCTCAACATCGCGGATCAGGCCCGCAGCTACTACCTGCAGGCCGTCGACGCCGACCCGAGCTACGTGCCCGGGCTCGAGGCGCTCGAGAAGGTCTATCGCAACGGTCAGGAGTGGGAGTCGCTCCTCGACATCCAGCAGCGCAAGGTCGGCGCGCTCTCGGACGCCGAGGCGCTGATCGAGGCGAAGCTCGCAGTCGCGGAGACCTACGAAGACCGTCTCGGCAACGTCGAAGAGGCGATCGAGACGTACCGCCAGGTGCTCGAGGCGGACGGACTCAACCTCCGTGCGCTGAAGGGCCTCGAGCGTCTCTACGCGCAGCGTGAGCGCTGGCAGGACCTGCTCAACATCCTCGAGCGCCAGTTCGAGGTCGTCACGACCGAGAAGGAGCGCATCACGATCCTCCTGCGCGTCGCGTCGATGTGGGAGGAGGAGTTCGTCAAGCCCGACAAGGCGGCGGAGCGCCTCGAGAAGGTCGTCGAGATCGACTCGGGCAACGACGCTGCGCTGCGTGGCCTCGAGCGCCTCTACCGCAACATGCAGCGGTGGGATCAGCTCATCGACACGTACGAGCGCCACGTCTCGGCGACGCCGGATCGCAACGAGAAGCAGGAGCTGTATCTCGCGATCGGCGACGTGTTCTCGGTCGAGCTGAGCGATCTCGATCGCGCGGTCGACGCGTACCTGAACATCCTCTCGCTGAACTCGAACAACGCGCGTGCGCTCGAGGCGCTCTCGAAGATCTACGAGCGCCGCGGTGATCACGGCCAGGCGTTCGACACGATGCAGCAGCTCTCGCGGCTGCTGAACGATCCGCAGCAGGTCGTCGATCTGCGCTTCCGCATGGGCAAGCTGCTCGACGAGCAGCTCGGCGATCGGAGCGCGGCGGTCGACCAGTACCAGAGCGCGCTCGACGTCGAGCCGGGGCACCTCGCGTCGCTCGAGGCGATGCGGAAGATCCACCTCGACTCGGGCGACTGGCTCGCGGCCGCGAAGGTGCTCGAGCAGGAGTCGCAGTACCAGCAGCAGCCCCGCCTGGTCGCGAAGCTGCTCGTCGAGCTCGGTCGTCTCTATGACGAGCGTCTCGACGAGCACGACCGCGCGATCAACGTGTGGGAGGCCGCGCTCAAGCAGGACGCGGACAACGAGGACGCGTCGCTCCCGCTCGCCGAGGAGTACACGAAGACGCAGCGCTGGGCGGACGCCGTGCCGCTCCTCGACGCGCTCGTGAAGCGCTCGGCGAAGCGCGACGCGTCGGAGCAGCACCGCCTCGCGTTCATGCTCGGTGAAGCGGCGCTGAAGACCGGCGACACCGACGCGGCGATCAAGGCGCTGAGCAAGGCGTCGCAGCTCGATCAGCAGCACCTGCCCACGCTGCTCGCGCTCTCGAGCGCCTACTTCCAGGCGTCGAACTGGGACCAGGCGTTCAAGTACTACCAGATGCTCCTCGTCCACCACCGCGACGCGCTCGCGAAGGACGAGATCACCGACGTCTTCTTCAAGCTCGGCGTGGTCAAGCGCGAGCAGGGTGATCGCCGCAAGGCGCTCAACATGTTCGACAAGGCGCTCGAGGAGGACGCGCAGCATCGTCCGACGCTCGAGGCAGTGGTCGGCCTCTACCAGTCGAGCAGCGACTGGGAGCAGGTGATCCACTTCAAGAAGAAGATCCTCGAGCAGCTCGACGGTGACGAGCGCTTCACGATGCTCGACGAGATCGGCGATCTCTGGAACGAGAAGCTGAAGAACCCGCAGAAGTCGATCGAGAGCTACGCGGACGCGGCCGAGATGCGTCCGAAGGATCACAAGATCCTCCACAAGCTGCTGATGCTCTACATGAGCACCAAGCAGTCGGAGCCGGCGATCGAGATCATCCAGCGGGTCAGCGATCTCGACGACCGCGCCGCGTCGAAGTCGAAGTACGCGTACACGATCGCCGTCATCCTCCGAGACGACGTCAAGGACCTCGACCGGGCGATCGACTACTTCAACAAGTCGCTCGATCTCGACTCGACGCAGCTCAAGGCGTTCGAGGCGATCAACAAGATCCTCAACGCGAAGAAGGACTGGAAGCAGCTCGAGCGTGCGTACCGGAAGATGCTCCTTCGCCTGAAGGACTCGACCGACACGGACCTCAAGTTCAACCTCGCGCACGCGCTCGGCGTCATCTACCGCGACCGCATGAAGCAGCCCGAGCAGGCGGTCGACGTGTTCAAGATCGCGCTCGCGTACCAGCCCGACAACGCGCAGGAGCACCAGATCCTCGCGGAGCTCTACGCGGTGATCCCGGGCCGCACCGACGACGCGATCGCGGAGCACCAGTGGCTGCTCCGTCAGGACCCGTATCGCGTCGACTCGTACCAGGCGCTCTACAAGCTCTATTTCGACGCGCGCCAGTACGACAAGGCGTGGTGCCTCGCGTCGACGCTGGTCTTCCTCAAGAAGGCCGACGCCGAGCAGAACCAGTTCTTCGAGCAGTACCGCCAGAAGGGCCCGATCCGTCCGAGCTCGCGCCTCGACAACGAGCGCTGGCTGAAGGATCTGGCGCATCCGGACCAGGACCTCGTCACGTCGAAGATCTTCGAGGTGATCTGGCCCGCGGTGCTCAGCCTGAAGGGCAAGGCCGACAAGGACGCGAACCTCGCGCCCAAGTACCAGGTCGATCCGGCGAACAGCACCGTGACCCTCGCGCGCACCTATGGGTTCGTGGCGCAGGTGCTCGGCATGCAGTCGCCGCGGCTCTTCCTGCGACAGGACGTGCCCGGCGGCCTCACGCACCTGCCGGTGTGGCCGCAGGCATCGCTCTGCGGATCGACGCTGCTGCAGGGCTTCCAGCCGCAGGATCTGATGTTCGTCTGCGGTCGTCACCTCAGCGACTACCGCGGTGAGCACTTCATCCGCACGCTGCTCCCGTCGAACTCGGAGCTGAAGACGGTGCTGATGGCGGGCCTCGCGATCGCCGGTCTCGTGCCGGCGAACGATCCCGCGATCCAGACGACGGTGCAGACCCTCGCGCCGAAGCTCAACGCCGCGCAGATCGACGCGCTGCGCTCGCTCGGCAAGCGCTTCCTCGAGGCGGGCGCGCGCACCGACATCAAGCGCTGGCTGCAGTGTGTCGAGCTCACGGCGTGCCGCGCGGGCTTCCTGATCTGCAACGATCTGGAGACCGCCGCGCGCATGGTCACGGCGCTCGGCCCGGCGGGCCCGGTGGATCTGGCGCCGAAGGAGAAGGTGAAGGAGCTCGTGCTCTTCTCGGTGAGCGAGGAGTACTTCCGCCTTCGCCAGGCCCTCGGGATCCAGCTCTCGGTCGCCTGATTCTTCGATGAGCGGCGCGCTGCCTCTCCGTGAGGCGGCGCGCCGTTCGTCTTCCGTCGCGCTATACGAGCACGCGTGCAGATCGAGCTGCCCACGCGCCGCGCGATGCGCCGCTTCGGTGCGCGCCTCGCGTCGCTGCTGCGACCCGGCGACGTCGTCTTCCTCGAAGGGCCGCTCGGCGCGGGCAAGACGTTCCTCGTGCGCGCGATCGCGCGTGGCCTCGGCGTGCCCGAGCGCGAGCCGATCACCTCGCCGACGTTCACGCTCGTGCACGAGATCACGAGCGGGCGCGTCGCGATCACCCACGCCGATCTCTATCGCCTCGACGACCCCGGCGAGCTCGACGCGCTCGGTCTGCCCGAGGCGATCACGCGCTCGATCACGATCATCGAGTGGGGCGCGCGCTTCGCGGAGCATCTCGCGCCCGACGGGATCGTCATCAGGATCGCGGGCCGCGACGCCGCGCGCGGGCGGCACGTGACGATCGCGTCGCGTGGTCCGCGCGGCGCCGCGATCACCGACGCGCTGCGCGCTCCGGAAGCTGAGTGATTCCCGGCGTTCGCGCGCGTTCGTGCGCGTGATCGCGAGCACGTGCGCTTCGCCTTGTCATCACCGCCTCCGGCTGGTAATCCGCGCGCCCGACATGCCGCGTCGTAACGATCTCCGGAAGATCATGCTCCTTGGCTCCGGACCGATCGTGATCGGGCAGGCCTGCGAGTTCGACTACTCCGGCACCCAGGGCGCGAAGGCGCTCAAGGAAGAGGGGTACGAGGTCGTCCTCGTCAACTCGAACCCTGCCACGATCATGACCGATCCCGAGTTCGCGGATCGGACCTACGTCGAGCCGCTCGTGCCCGAGGTCGTCGAGGCGATCGTCGCGCGCGAGAAGCCCGACGCGATCCTGCCCACGCTGGGAGGACAGACCGCGCTGAACCTCGCGCTCGCGCTCCACAAGAACGGCGCGCTCGAGCGACACGGCGTCGAGCTGCTCGGCGCGAACGTCGACGCCATCAAGAAGGCCGAGGATCGCGAGCTCTTCAAGGCCGCGATGGAGAAGATCGGCCTCGGCGTCGCGAAGGCGCGCGTCGCGCGCACCATCGAGGAAGCGGACGCGGCGGTCGCGGAGATCGGGTTCCCCGTGATCCTTCGCCCGAGCTTCACGATGGGCGGCTCGGGCGGCGGCATCGCCTACAACAAGGAAGAGTTCGACCAGGCCATTCGGTGGGCCTTCCAGCAGAGCCCGACGCACGAGTGCCTCGTCGAGGAGAGCGTGCTCGGCTGGAAGGAGTACGAGCTCGAGGTCATCCGCGACAACGCGGACAACTTCTCGGTCATCTGCACGATCGAGAACTTCGACCCGATGGGCGTGCACACCGGTGACTCGATCACCGTCGCGCCCGCGATGACGCTGACCGACAAGGAGTACCAGCGCCTGCGCGACGCAGCGCGCGCGGTCATCACCGAGATCGGCGTCGAGACCGGCGGCTCGAACATCCAGTTCGCGGTCAACCCCGACGACGGCCGTGTGATCGTGATCGAGATGAACCCGCGCGTGTCGCGCTCCAGCGCGCTCGCGTCGAAGGCGACCGGCTATCCCATCGCGCGCATCGCCGCGAAGCTCGCGGTCGGCTACCGCCTCGACGAGCTCAAGAACGCGATCACCGGGACCAGCGCCGCGTTCGAGCCGACGATCGACTACGTCGTCGTGAAGTGGCCGCGCTTCGCGTTCGAGAAGTTCCGCGGCGCCGATCCGCGCCTCACGACGCAGATGAAGTCGGTCGGCGAGGCGATGTCGATCGGGCGCACCTTCAAGGAAGCGTTCCAGAAGGCCGCGCGCTCGCTCGAGATCGGTCGCGACGGGCTCAGCTCGCTCATCGAGAAGGTCGACTACCGCTCGGTGCTCGAGGACGTGCGCCGCATGAAGCAGGCGTCGGTCGGCATCGCGTACCTGCCGCCGCCGGCGCGCGATCCCGCGACGATGCCCGCCGCGACGAGCGAGGAGCTCAAGGAGGCGCTGCTCGAGATCATCGAGACGCCGCTCGCCGATCGCGCGTGGTACCTCGCGGACGCGCTGCGCCTCGGCGCGACCGTCGAAGAGCTGCACCAGGCGACCAAGATCGACCCGTGGTTCCTCGTGCAGATGCGCGAGATCATCGAGGAAGAGAAGTCGCTCGCGGCGAACGCCGGCAAGCCGCTCGACACCGAGGAGCTCTCGCGCGCGAAGTCGCTCGGCTTCAGCGACGCGCGCATCGCGCAGCTGCGCGGCATCGATCGCAACGTGGTGCGCGAGACGCGCACGCAGCACGGCGTGCGCCCCATCTACGCGCGCGTCGACACCTGCGCCGCGGAGTTCGTCGCGAAGACGCCGTACCTCTACTCGACGTGGGGCCGCGAGACCGAGTCGGCGCCGACGAACCGCAAGAAGGTGATGATCCTCGGCGGCGGTCCGAACCGGATCGGGCAGGGCATCGAGTTCGACTACTGCTGCGTGCACGCGGCGTTCGCGCTCCGCGAGCTCGGGTTCGAGACCATCATGGTCAACTGCAACCCGGAGACGGTCTCGACCGACTTCGACACGTCGGATCGCCTGTACTTCGAGCCGCTGACGCTCGAGGACGTGCTCGCGATCGTCGACGAGGAGAAGCCCTGGGGCGTGATCGTGCAGTACGGCGGACAGACGCCGCTGAAGCTCGCGCTCGCGCTCGCGAAGGCCGGCGTGCCGATCATCGGCACCAGCGCCGACGCGATCGACCGCGCCGAGGATCGCGAGCGCTTCGACGAGCTGCTCACGAAGCTCGGGCTGCGTCGCCCGCAGGGCGGGATCGCGCGCGGCATCCAGGAGGCGTTCACGATCGCCGAGCGGATCGGCTTCCCCGTCGTCGTGCGCCCGAGCTACGTGCTCGGCGGGCGCGCGATGGAGGTCGTGCACTCGCGCACCGATCTCGCGCAGTATTTCACCGTCGCGCTCGCGGCGGTCGAGGATGCGGAGAAGCAGACGATCCTCGTCGACGAGTTCCTCAAGGACGCGATCGAGGTCGACGTCGACTGCGTCGCCGACGGCAAGCACGTCGTGATCGGCGGCCTGCTGCAGCACATCGAAGAGGCGGGCGTGCACAGCGGCGACTCGTCGCAGGTGCTCCCCGCGCACGCGCTGCCGCCCGAGGTGCTCGCCGCGATCCGCTCGAGCACGCGCGCGCTCGCGCTCGAGCTCGGCGTCATCGGCCTGATGAACGTGCAGTTCGCGGTGCGCGGCAGCGCGGTCTACGTCATCGAGGTCAACCCGCGCGCGTCGCGCACCGTGCCCTTCGTGAGCAAGACGATCGCCGTGCCGCTCGCGAAGATCGGCGCGATGGTGATGGCGGGCAAGACGCTCGCGGAGCTCGGCTTCACGCGCGAGATCGTGCCCACGCACGTCGCGGTGAAGGAGTCGGTCTTCCCGTTCGCGAAGTTCCCGGGCGTCGACACGATCCTCGGCCCCGAGATGCGCTCGACCGGCGAGGTCATGGGCCTCGCGGACAGCTTCCCGATGGCGTTCCTCAAGGCGCAGCTCGCGTCGAGCGGGAACCTGCCCGATCGCGGCCGCGTGTTCGTGAGCGTGCGCGACGAGGACAAGCCCGCGGCCTGCGAGATCGCGTCGCGCCTCGTCGATCTCGGCTTCGTGGTGATCGCGACCGGCGGCACCGCGGACGCGATCGAGCGCGCTGGCGTCGCGTGCGAGCGCGTGAACAAGGTGCGCGAAGGACGCCCGCACATCGTCGATCGCCTCCGCAACGGCGAGGTCGCGATGGTCGTGAACACGACCGCGGGCGCGCAGGCGATCCGCGACAGCTACACGCTGCGCCGCCAGACGCTCGTCTCGGGCGTGCCGTACTTCACGACGATCGCGGCGGCGGCTGCGGCGGTGGGCGCGATCGAAGCGCGCCGTGAGGCGCCGCTCTCGGTGCGCTCGCTGCAGGAGTACCACGCCGCGACGAAGCGGCCGTCGATCAAGGTGTCATGACGCGCGCGGCGTGCGCCGTGATCGCGATCGTCGCTCTGACGATCGCGATGGTGCCGCCGGGCGCGAGCTCGCAGGCGCAGTCGCGCTCGGAGGCGGTGCACCACCGCCACCTGCGCGTCGACGCGCCATGGGGCTCCGAGCGTGTGCTCGTGATGTTCCCGCGGCTCGGTGGAGGGCGCGAGATCCCGCGCGATCACCGATGGTCGGTGCTGGTCGCGCTGCACGGTCAGGGCGAGGCGCGCCGCGGGCCCGAGCGCGGCTACCTCGGATGGTCGGTCGACTATCGACTTCCCGACGCGTTCGCCGCGCTGCTCCGAGGGCGTCTCTTGCCGCGCGACTTCGGCGGCATGGTGCGGCTCGATCACCTCGCGATCGTCAACGCGCAGCTCGCGCGCGATCGCTTCGAGGGCCTGATGGTCGTGTGCCCGTACACGCCCGATCTGATGCCCGAGACGCCCGGCAGCGAGCGCATCCGCGCGTGGGGCGACTGGGTCGCGGGCCCGATGCTCGAGCAGGTGCGCGCGCAGCTCCCGGGCGCGGCGCACGGTCGTGCGTCGACGGGCATCGACGGCGTGTCGCTCGGGGGCATGCTCGCGCTCGAGGTCGGGCTGCGTCATCCCGAGACGTTCTCCACGGTCGGCGCGATGCAGCCCGCGATCCGCAACCGCGAGGACGCGATCGCAGCGATCGCGCCCACCGATGGATCGCAGCGCATCCGCCTGCTCACGAGCGATCAGGATCCCTTCCGCGCACCGACCGAGCAGCTCTCGGAGCGCCTGCGCGCGCGCCAGGTCGCGCACGATCTCGCGGTCGTTCCGGGCCCGCACGACTACTCGTTCAACCGCGGCCCGGGTGCGCTCGAGATGCTGCTCTTCCACGAGCACGAGCTGGTCGACGAGCCGCTCTGATCGACGTCGATCGGTGCCGGATGAAACCTTGCTCGCCGCGCGGGCCCGTCGTATGTCGGAGGCTCGCGTCGCGATAGGTAAGCACCATGGAAAAGGTCCCGATGACACCCGAAGGGCACGCGGCCCTGTCGGAGGAGCTCAGCCACCTCAAGTCCGTGGAGCGCCCGAAGATCTCGAAGGAGATCGGCGTCGCGCGCGAGCACGGCGACCTGCGCGAGAACGCCGAGTACCACGCGGCGAAAGAGAAGCAGGGCATGATCGAGGCGCGCATCAACGAGATCGAGGACAAGCTCTCGCGCGCCGAGGTGATCGATCCGTCGTCGTTCACCGGCGAGAAGGTCCGCTTCGGCGCGCACGTGACGATGGAGGACGTCGACTCCGGCAAGGTGCTCGACTACCGCATCGTCGGCCCCGACGAAGCCGACCTCGAGAAGGGCACGATCTCGGTTACGTCGCCCGTCGCGCGCGCGCTGATCGGACGTGAGCCCGGCGACGAGGTCACGGTCAACGCGCCCGGCGGCAAGAAGACGTACGAGATCACGAAGGTGCGTTGGCGGTGAGCCAGGACCGCATCGTGTTCACGCAGGAGATCGCCGCGTCTCCTGACCAGGTGTGGGCCGCGATCAACGATCACGAGGGCATGTCGCGCTGGATGGACGCGCGCGTGACGGTGCTCGCGCGTCGTGAGGGCACGGGCGTCGGCACGGTGCGTCGCATCCGCGCGCGGGGCGTGGTCACGATCGACGAAGAGGTCGTCTACGCGGACGCGCCCGCCGAAGGGCGCAACGGGCGCCTCGTGTACCGCATCGTCCGCGGCGTGCCGGTGAGCTTCCACCGCGGCGAGATGATCGTCGAGAAGCTCGGTGAGCACAGCACGCGGCTCACCTGGGACATCGTGCTCGCGTCACCGATCCCCGGGCTCGCTCGGGTCGCTGGCCTCGCGCTCCGTCCCGCGATCCGCGGCGGTCTCCGGAAGCTCTCGCGACAGCTCGCCTGAGCGCTGCGCCACGCCCGAGCCGGGGAGCAGCGCGCCGCTCGCGTGCGCGTCGCAGAGCGTGAGCGCGACCTCGGCGGGCACGCCGAGGAACGCCTCGTCATAGGTGATCGGCGGTCCGTCCTTGCGCTTGATGACGAGCGCGCGGTGGATCGCCCAGCCTTCGATCGGCGAGAGACGGCCGCGCGTGTCGATGCTCAGGCGCTGCAGGCTCGGCCAGCGCACGCGCAGCACGCCGCCGCGCGTGCGCATGAGCAGCTCCGCGGGCGTCAGCACCATCGCGAGCCCCTGGCGCGGCGCGATCGATCGGCGCGTGAGCCAGACCCAGACGATCGGCGTCAGCACGAGCGCCATGCCCGCGGTGAACACGACGGCGGCGCCGAGCGCATCGCGCTCTTCGGGGCTCGCGCGCAGGAAGCCCTCGACGATCGCGACGCCGAGCAGCACCGTGGCCCAGGGGCCGCGACGCATCCAGCCGTCGCCGTGCTGGATCACGAGCGTCCCGGGATCGCGGATCCCACGCGCCGCGTCGTCGTACACCTTGCTCGCGAGCGATGCCGGAGCAGGGAACTGCGGCTCCTCGGGCAGCTCGACCGCGCCGCGCCAGCGCATGAGTCGCTCGGCGAGCACGCCGGGGGTCGCGTCGAAGATCGGCGGCAGCTCGACGTGCGTGCGCATCGGGCTCGCGACGACGACGTAGACCGGGCTGTAGCGACGTCCCGCGCTCCGCGACTGCCACACACCGCGCTCGGTCACGCCGACGATCTCGTCCTTGTCGACCGCCGCTTCCTCGTCGGCGAGGCGCGCGTAGAGGCCCTCGGGCGCGAGCACGAGCGTGCTCGACCTCGCGCTCGACCACACACGCACGCGTTGCCACAGCTCGCGCAGGAAGAGCACCGCGCGCACCGTCATCGCGAGCGCGACGAGGCGCATGAAGAGCGCGAGCGGATCGAGCGGGGTGCCCGCGACCATCTCGCGGAACACCGCGCCCGCCCACGCGATCACCGCGACCATCGTCGCGAGCAGGCCGCGCACCGACTCGGCGTCGATCAGGGCAGGGCGCTCGCCGCGGATCACCTGCCATCCTGCGGGCGCCTCGCGCGTGCCGCGCGCGACCGCGCGCGCCGTCTCGATCCACTCGCTCACGACGGGGGCTCCTCGCATGCCGGCTCGGCGCGGCACGCACCACAACGCGCCTCGGCGCGCTCGCAGCGCGCGAGCGCGTCGCGATCCTGGCTGTCTCGCGCGAGCTCGCAGAGCGTGCTCGTCGCGTCGCAGATCTCGTCGCACTCGCTCGCGCGCATCACGCAGTCGTCGTGCTCGTCGCGTGCCGTGGCAGCGTGCTCGATGCGCGCCTCTTCGACCTGGATGCGCGCGAACGTCTCGTCGAGATCGCGCTGCGGCGCGCCGCCACATGCGCCGAACACGACGAAGCAGAGCATGAGCACGCGCGATTCCCGTTTCGGCGACGTGCCTCGTTTCGGTTGGTCCATTCGGTCCCGTGCGAGGCCGTTTTACAACGCGCCCGAGGTCGGGTACGGGTACAACTTCGGTCTCCGCGCCGCAATCCCCGATGCCGCTCGTCCAGCACGCTCGCCGCGAGCTCCACTTGAAGATCGTCTACTACGGCCCGGGTCTGGGCGGGAAGACGACCAACTTGGAGTACATCCACGCGAACAGCCGTCCCGACCGGCGCGGGAAGCTGATCTCGCTGGCGGCGGAGAGCGAGCGGACGCTGTTCTTCGACCTGCTCCCGGTCGAGCTCGGCGAGTTCAAGGGCTACCAGGTGCGCCTGCACCTCTGCACGGTCCCCGGCCAGATCGCGCACGATCGCACGCGGCAGCTGGTGCTGCGGCACGTCGACGGGATCGTGTTCGTCGTCGACTCGCAGCAGGCGCGCTTCGAGCAGAACATCGAGAGCATCATCAACCTCGAGCAGAACCTGCGGCGCCAGGGCGACGACCCCGACCGGCTGCCGCTGGTCGTGCAGTACAACAAGCGCGATCTGCCCGACATCTCGAGCGTCGACGAGCTGCGCGAGGCGCTGCGCGTGCCCGCCGGTGTCGCGGAATTCGAAGCGGTCGCGGTGCGCGGCATCGGCGTGACCGAGACGCTGAAGACGGTGCTGAAGCAGTGCCTCGCGCTGGTCGGCGATCCCACGAAGGCGCGGGAAGGGCGATCGCCCTCGATCCTCCCGGGGCGACGCGCGTCGATGTACCCGCGTGCGACCACCGAGGAAGGCCCGGTGATTCCGCCGCCGCCCAAGGTGCCGGCCGTCGGCGACGAGGACTGATGCGCGCGCGGGTGGTGATCGACGGACGCGCGATCCTGCTCGCGCGTCGCGACGATCTGCCGCTCGGGGAACGCTGGGATCTGCCGCGCGGCGGCGCGCCGATCGGGCGGGTGATCGACGAGCGCGACGATCTGGTGATCGAGCGAGTCGACTCGGCGAGCGAGCATCCGGTCGCGTCGCCGCTCGCATGGCACGCGCTCGACGCGCTGCGCACGCAGTGGGGCAGGGCGGAGATCACGCTCACCGCGGACGCGGCGAGCGTGGTGCGCGGGATCGCGCGCGATGCGATCGCCCTCGCGCCGATCGAGGGTGAGACGTCGATCGAGATCGCACCGTCGCTGCGGATGATCGCGGTGCGCACGCCGACGTTGCCGCCCGCGCAGCACACGAACCTGTTCGTGATCGGCGCGCGCGATGCGCTCCTGATCGAGCCCGCGACCCCCGATCGCGGCGAGCTCGATCGCGTCGCGGAGTGGGTGGGCGCGCTCGAGGCCAGCGGGATCACGCTGCGCGCGATCGCCGCGACCCATCATCACGTCGATCACGTCTCGGGCGCGCGCGCGCTGCGCGAAGCGCTCGGTGCGCCGCTGGTCGCGCATCCCGAGACCGCGAGCCGCACGCCGCGTGGGATCACGTTCGAGCCGCGCCTCGCGGACGGCGCCCGCATCGAGCTCGATGGGCCCGAGCCGATCTCGCTGCGCGCGGTGCTCACGCCGGGGCACGCGCCGGGGCACCTGTGCTTCCTCGACGAGCGCTCGGGCGCGCTGATCGCGGGCGACATGATCGCCGGTGTGGGCACGATCCTCGTCGAGCCGGGCGACGGAGACATGGCGCTCTACCTCGAGTCGCTGCGCCGCCTCGCTGCCCTCGATGCGCGCGCGATCGTCCCGGCGCACGGCGGCGTGATGCGACCGCCGGGGATCGTGCTCGAGCGCTACGTCGAGCACCGGCTCGCGCGCGAGCGTCGCGTGCTCGATGCCCTCGCCGCGCACGACACACCGGTGCGCCCGGGCGATCTGCTCCCGATGGCCTACGCCGACGCACCGCGATCGGCGTGGCCGCTCGCGGCGCTCTCGACCGAGGCCCACCTGATCAAGCTCGAGCACGACGGCCGCGCGAAGCGCACCGAGCGCGGCTGGATCGCGCTCTAGCTCACCACGCTTCGCGCGCGACGCGGACGCGGAACGGCTCGCCCTCGCGCTCGAGATCGAGCACCGCGCTCACACCGTCGGCGCCGCGGAGGAGACGCTCGGCGTCCTCGGCGTGCTCCACGAGCTCACCGTCGATCGCGAGGAGCACGTCGCCCGCGCGCAGCCCTGCCTGTCCGGCGCGACCCGACGCGCTCGAGACGCGCACCACACCGTCGCCGTCCTCGACCTCGATCGCGACGCCGCGGCGGATCGCCCGTTCGCTCGCGGCCTCGTCCGGGTCGTAGCGCTGCGGCAGACGCATCACGATCGCCGACGGATCGCGCATGGCGCGCACCTGGATCGTGCGCGTCACCTCGCCTGCTGCGGGATGCGCCGCGAGGATCACGAACGATCCTTCGCCGAGCCCGTCGAGCACGAAGCGTCCGTGCGCGTCGGTGCGCGTGGCGCGCGCGGGATCGCCGTCGACGCTCACGCTCGCACCGCGCACGACCGCGCCCAGCGCGTCCACGACCTCGCCCTCGAGCCGCGCGCCCGGCGTCAGCTCGATCGCATCGAGCTCGATCTCTCCGCCCCGCGTCGCGCTCACCGCGATCTCCCCGCGCCACGCCGCGAACCCCGGCGCGCTCACGGTCGCGACGTAGCTCGCGGGCACCGCGCGCGGGATCACGAACGATCCTTCGGCATCGCTGCGCGTATCGCGCGAGAGCGGAGGTCCCTCGGCGCGCTCGATCACGATCGATGCGCCTTCGATCGCCTCGCCGCTCATCGCGTCGACGACGCGCCCACGCACGTTCGCGCCGGCTCGCACCACCACGCGCAGCTCGCCCTCGATCGTGTCGAGGTCCACGGGATCGCCCTGCGCGTAGTCGGCGTGATCCGCGCTGACACGCCACGGCCCGGGCGGCGCATCGTCGATCGCGAATCGCCCGCGCTCGTCGCTGAACACCACGCGCGGCGCGCTCTCGCCGGGCGCCATCGACTCCACCCGCACCTGCACGCTCGCGACCTCGCGCCCTCGCTCGTCGACGGTGCGGCCCTCGATGCTGGGCCCCGGCGCGGGCAGCACGACACGCACGCGCTCGCGCCCGCCCGCGCTCACGTCGACCCGCACCTGCACCGGCGCGCGCCCCGCGACGTTCGCGCGGATCGTCACCGCGCCCGCCACGTCCTCCAGCACGAAGCGCCCGCTCGCGTCCGACACCGTGACCCGCGGCCAGGGCTCGGCGTCCGAGCGATGCTCGATCATCGCGCTCGCGACCTCGTCGCCGCGCTCGTCGACGACCTCACCCTCGATCCGTCCCGAGGGCTCGAGCACGATCTCGATGCGGTCGCGCTCGCGCCCCGCCCCGACCCACACGCGCTCCGAGCTCCCCGGGGCGAACCCCGCTTTGCGCGCGACGAGCTGCACGTGCCCCGGCGGCACGCCCTCGATGCGGAAGGTCCCATCCGACGCGGTGACGAACCCCGAGGCGATCGCGCCCATCCGCGGCGCGGCGGGCGCACTGGTGCTCGCGAGCTCGACCGGCGCCTCGTACGCGGCCGGGGCGAGGGGAATCGGCGGCACGTCGCTCGTCACCTCGAGCGCGCCGAGCGAGGCCGGCGGGCCGGCCCCGAGCGCCTGCTCGTGCGCACGGAACACCTCGGCGCGGAACGCGACGCTCGCTCCGTCCATCGCGATCGGCTGGCGATCGCCCGACTCGCCGAGCACCTCCAGCCGCGCGCCCTCGACCGGCCGGCGACGAGCATCGAGCACGATCCCGCTCAGCACCGCGCCGCGCTCCATCGTCAGGCGCAGCGGCTCGCCGGGGGTCCATCGCGCGCCGACGACCGGCACGTAGCCCTCGGCGTGCACCGTCACGTGATGATCGCCGCTCGCGAGCCCCGCGACGCGGAACGCCCCTTCGCCGTTGCTCCGCAGCGCCCGCGGCGCGATCGCGAGCTCGCCCTCGGCGACGACGATCTGGGCGCCCGCGATCGGCGCGTCGGTCTCGCCGTCGATCACCTGCCCGACCATCGTCGCGCCGGGCTCGAGGTGGAACGTGAGGTACGCGCGCCCGCCCGCTTCGATGACGAGCCCACGACGCGGCGGCGCAGCGCCGGTGCTCGCGTGGGCCTGCACCTCGTAGACGCCGGGCGGCACGTCCTCGAGCACGAAGCGCCCGTCGGCACCGGTCTGCATCGTGCGCGCGGGCCACACGCCGCTGCCCGCGAGCACGATCTCCGCGCCCGAGACGGGCGCGCCGTCGATGCCCATCACCTGTCCGGCCACGCGCGCGACCGGCGCGATCGTGAGGACGAGCGCTTCGCTGCTCCCCGGCACGTCGCGAACCGTGGCGCTGGCTCCGAACCCCGACGCGCTCGCGCGCAGCGTCCACCGCCCCGTGGGCAGCTCGGACAGGACGAACGCGCCGTCGGCCCCGCTGCGCACCTCGCGCATCACGTCGCCGTCCACGTCCTCGCGCACGGCCTGCACCCGTGCTTCCGGCACGCCGCGCCCCTCGGGATCGACCACGCGCCCCGCGAGCTCGCGATCGCCGCGTGCGGGACGCGGCCCCACGGGTGCGCTGGGCACCGCTGGCGTCGCCGTCGCAGCGCTGTCGGTCTCCGTCGCCCCACCCGGTCGCGCCACCGGATCGCCGGGCACGAGGGCGATCGTGGCCGCGAGGAGCACGCAAGCGACCACGGCCGCGCGTCCGCCGGGCGGTCGCGACGGCCCTTCGCTCGTTCCCCCCGGCTTCGTCGGAGGCGTCGCGCGTGCGGGCGGAGGAGATCTCATCGAGGCGGGAGAGGAAAAGCGTGCCACGACCCAGCGTCGAGCCCAAACCGACAGCGCACCGCGCGCCATTCCCGTTCCCCGGGGCGGGGTCCCGGGACCCAGATCCGGAAACCGACCCGGAGCCGGTCCGGTCCCGCGAGCGGACCCGGACCCCGACCCGGGTCCTTGCTCCTTCTCTCTCCCTCTGCTACCCCTCCGCCCCTCTCGGAGTCGAAGGAAATCATGGCCTACCGCTGTGCCGTCTGCGAAAAGGGCGCCCAGGCAGCCCACAACGTCAGCCACTCGAACCGCAAGTCGCGGAAGTGGCAGCAGCCCAACCTGCAGTCCGTGCACGTCATGATCGACGGCACCCCGAAGCACGTCCGCGTCTGCACGCGCTGCATTCGCTCCGGGAAGATCATCAAGGCCGCGTGACTCCGATCGTGAGGGCCCTCGGGTGATGCGTACCCGGCCCTCGAGAGGCAGCCCGGTGACCAAGGTGCCGCGTTCCCACGCGGCCGTGCCTCCGGGCTGCGATCCCGACTCCGTGGTGCTCGCGTTCCGCGTGCCCAACGAGCTCGACGGGCAGCGCCTCGATCGCTTCGTGCACTGGCGCATCCCGCGCCTCACGCGCGAGAGAGCGAACGAGATCGTCGTCCACTGCGCATACCGGGACGACGGCTCGCGCCGCGTCCCGAGCGAGCGCGTGCGCGCCGGCGAGATCGTGCTGCTCGTCCGCGAGCGCTTCGTCGAGCCCGAGACGCCGCAGAGCTTCGGCGTGCTCTACCAGGACGAGGCGATCACCGTCGTCGACAAGCCCGCCGGCCTGCCGGTGCATCCGTCGGCGACCTACCACAAGAACACGCTCACCAGCATGCTGCGCGCGCGCTGGGGCGCGAACGGGCCGCACATCTGCCATCGCCTCGATCGCGAGACGAGCGGCGTCGTGGTCTGCGCGATCCCCGGGCCCGACGAGGTCGCGGTGAAGCGTCAGTTCGAGACGCGGATCGTCGCCAAGGAGTACCTCGCGATCGTGCGCGGCCGCGTCGAGGCCGACGAGATGCGCATCGATCGCCCGCTCCGCCGCGCGAGCGAGGGCCTGCACCTGCGGATGGAGCCCCACGACGACGGCCTGCCCGCGCTGACCGGGCTGCGCGTCGTCGAGCGTCGCGGCGATCGCACCCTCGTGCACCTCGAGCCGCACACCGGGCGCCAGCACCAGCTGCGGGTGCACCTCGCCGCGATCGGACATCCGATCGTGGGCGACAAGCTCTACGGCCCGGGCACGAGCAGCGAGTTCGTCGAGTGGGTCGAGACCGGCATGACCGACGCGCTGCGCGGCCGGCTCGGCCACGAGCGCCACGCGCTGCACGCGTATCGCTGCACGATCGAGCACCCGCGCACCGGCGCGCGCATGACGTTCACGGCACCCCTCGCGTCGGATCTCGAAGCGCTGTGGGCGTCCGTCGAACCTTGACCGCGTCGCGCGCAACGAATACCTCGACGATCATGCGCCAGACCGTACGCGCTCTCCTCGCGATCACGCTCACCGTCTCCTCGTTCGCGGCCGGATGCGGCGGACCGAGCACGCCGGTGATCCAGGTGACGGGGCCCTTCACCGACGAGCACGCCGTCGCGTTCGACAACGCGATCGACTACATCGACGACCCCTCGATCCTCGAGGGCTCGTGGCTCCGCTCGTGGGAAGAGGACGTCGATCGCCGCGTGACGCTCGCCGACGCGGTCGCGCTGGTGACGGTGACGACGCTGCGCACCGACGTCGATCTCGATCGCCACGAGACGCTGCGGCTCGTCGCGCACGTCGACCGCGAGCGCCACGGCGATCTGCCCGACGAGGTGACGCTCACCGTGCGGCAGACCGATCCCGGCTTCGCGACGGTGCAGGGCAACGACGAGCGAATCCTGAACCAGCACTTCGTCGCGTTCGTGAAGTGGGCCGACGAAGAGGGGCGCGTGATCGCGCGCTGGCACCTCTCGCCCGCCGCCGAGCGCGTGATGCGCCGCGTGAACACGCTCATCGAGCGCCGCCACGTCGATCCCGACGATCGTCGCCGCGTGATCATCCACGAGCACGAGGCCGAGGGCAGCGGCGCAGACGAAGGCGAGGACGACGACTTCTGATCGTCAGCGGAACCGAGGGACGCGCGACACGAAGTCGGCGTCCCCGAGCTCCGCGCAGAGATCCGCGAGCGCGGTCCGATCGGCGCCGCGCCACTCGAGGTCGTCGATCGACTCGGCGACCGGCGCGTCGATGCGCAGCGTCGCGAGCGTTCGATAGAGCATCGCGTCGGCGCGTCGCTCGCGCAGGCTCGTCGCCAGCGCGTCGGCGCCGCGCACGGAGAGGCCCCACGTCTTCGCGTCGTCGGGGATGTCCTCGAGGCGGCGGAACTTCGCGAGCACCGCCGACGCGCTCTTCTCGCCCCACCGCGGCACGCCGGGGATGCCGTCCGCGGTGTCGCCCACGAGCGCCAGCCAGTCGGGGATCGACGCCGGCTCGATGCCGAACTTCGCGCGCACGCCGTCGGTGTCCATCGTCGTCTTGCGGCGCCGATCGAGGCACACGACCTTCGGGCCGACGCACTGCGCGAGATCCTTGTCGGGCGAGCAGAGCACCACGCGCTCGACCTCGGGGCGCGACGCCCAGCGCGCTGCGCCGGTCGCGAGCGCGTCGTCCGCCTCGAATTCGATCATCGACCAGGTGACGATCCCGAGGGCGCGCGCAGCCCGCTCCGCGAGCGGGAACTGCGCCCAGAGCGCGGGATCGATCCCCTCGCCCGTCTTGTATCCGGCGAAGAGCTCGTTGCGGAACGACTCGATCACGGTGTCGAACGCGATCGCGACGTGCGTCGCGCCGCCATCGGCGCGCCCGGGCTCGAGGAGCGCGAGCAGCGTGCGCAGGATGCCGCGCGTCGCGCCGACCTCGCGGCCGTGTGCGTCCTTCGAAGAAGGTGCGCCGAAGAACGAGCGGAAGAGCTCGTAGGTCCCGTCGACGAGGTGGATCTGCATCGGAAGCTCGCAGCCTGGATCAGCGCGGCGGGCCGCGCCGCGGATCTGCGACCACCGTCTTCTCGTTGTGGATCGGATCGTTGGGATCGCCCGCGGGCGCGCCACGACCTCCGGTGGCGGGGCGTGCGGCGCGCGGCGGAGGCGGAACGCGCGGCGGCGGAGGCGGGCGCTGCGAGCCGACGGGCGGCTTCGGCGGCGGCGGCGCGGTGCCGGGCCGTCCTCCGCTCTTCGGCGCCGGCGGCCGCGGGCGCATCGCGGCAGCGAGCTGCTGCGCGCGGGCGTCGAGGATCTCGGTCTTCGCGTGGTGCACCGCGTCGTCGGCGTCGTTCGCGCCGTCCTTCGCCGCGGTCGAGCGCGTGGGGCTCGGGCTGAAGCGGCTGAACGGCGCGTCGGGCCCGAGCGCGCCCGCGATGAGGTTCTTGCCGAGATCCGCGGGCGCGACCGCGCTCACGTCGACGACGTAGTCCTCCATCGCGCGCAGCTCGCGCTCGATCTCGTCGCGCCACACGCGCTTCATGAACTGCGCGAGCTTGTTGCGGCGGTAGCTCGGGTTGTAGCGGCGCAGGAACGTGAGGAGCGCGTTGCGGAACTCGAGCGCGCTCTGGAAACGCGCCGAGCGCGAGCGCGCCATCGCCTTCTCGATGATCTTCGCGAGCGCCTCGGGGACCGCGGGGTTCACCTCGCGCGCCGGCGTCGGGTTCGCCTCGCGCACCGCGAAGATCAGATCGATCTCGTTGGGCGCGCTGAAGGGCGCCTGGTGCGTCGAGAGCTCGTAGAGCACCGAGCCCGCGCTGAACACGTCGCTGCGCCAGTCGAGCTTCCGGCCGAAGGCCTGCTCGGGCGACATGTACTTGACCTTGCCCTTGATGATCCCGGTCTTGGTCTGGATGCGGTTGTGCGTCGCCTTCGCGATCCCGAAGTCGCACAGCTTCACGGTGCCGTCGTAGCCGAGCAGCACGTTCGACGGCGAGAAGTCGCGGTGCACGATGCGCAGCGGCTCGTTCTTCGGATCGCGCGCGACGTGCGCGTGGTGCAGCCCCTCGAGGCTGCGCGCGACCACGTAGACCACGTCGTCGAGCGCGAGCGAGAGGCCTTGCTCCTTCGCCTTCTCGACGGTGGATCGCAGGTCTTTCCCGTCGACGTACTCCATCGAGATGATGAGCGCGTCGTCGAGCTCGACCAGCTCGTACACCTCGGCGATGTTCGGGTGCTTGAGGTAGCTGACGAGCTTGAACTCGTCGGTGAGCATGTCGACGAACGACTTGTCCTCGCGGAAGTGCGGGAGCAGCCGCTTGATCGCGACGTTGAGCTGGTGTCCGTCGACGTCGTCGAACGTGAATGCCCGGAAGAGCTCGGCCATCCCACCGAACGCGATCCGGTAGGTCAGGTGGTAGCGGCCGAGACGGCGCGTCCTGCGCATCGTGTCCGTGGAGAGTGCCAGAATCGGCCCCCGATCCGCGAGTGGGTCGTGGCTCCGCGTGCTAGATGGTGCGCCCGGAATGACCCGCACGCTCACCGGTTCCGAGCGAGATCGTTTCGTCGCCGCGCTGCGTCAGAAGATCGGCGAGAGCGCGGTCTCGACCGAGCCCGACGACCTCGCGACCTACGGCCGCGACTGGACGAAGGTCTTCGATCCTGCGCCGATGGCGATCGTGTTCCCGCGGCGCACCGAGGACGTCGCGGAGATCGTGCGGCGCTGTGCCGACGAGGGCGTCGCGATCGTGCCGAGCGGCGGGCGCACCGGGCTCGCGGGCGGCGCGGTCGCGGCGCGCGGTGAGCTCGTGGTCTCGACCGAGCGCATGCGCGATCTCGGCGCGGTGGACGCGCGGGGGCTCACGCTGCGCGCGCAGGCGGGCGCGGTGACCGCGGCGGTGCACGCGCACTGCGAGCCGCACGGGCTGACGTGGCCGGTCGACTTCGCGAGCAAGGGCAGCTCGCAGGTCGGCGGCAACATCGCGACGAACGCCGGCGGCGTGAAGGTGATCCGCTACGGCCTCACGCGTCAGTGGGTGCTCGGCCTCGAGGTGGTCACCGCGAAGGGCGAGGTGCTCGAGCTCGGCGGCGCGCTCGAGAAGAACAACACCGGGTTCGACCTGCGCCAGCTCTTCATCGGCAGCGAGGGCACGCTCGGGATCATCACCGGCGCGACGCTGAAGCTGACGCGCGTGCCCGGGCACCTCGACGTGTTCTTGTTCGCGGTGCCGGACCTCGCGGGCGTGCTGCGCCTCTTCGATGCGGCGCGCGTCGGGCCCTTCGTGATCAGCGCGTTCGAGTTCTTCACCGACAAGTGCTTCGCGCGCCTCGCGCGGCACCGCGCGCTCTCGATCCCGCTCGAGACCCAGTCGTCGCACTACGTGCTGCTCGAGGTCGAGTCGCACGATCGCGGCGCCCTCGAGGGCTGGCTCGAGTCGCTCTTCGAGCGCGAGCTGATCCTCGACGGAACGCTCGCGCAGAGCGCGGGACAGGGCAGGGCGCTCTGGGAGCTGCGCGAGGGGATCAGCGAGAGCCTCTCGGCGACGGGCATGCCGCACAAGAACGACATCGCGCTGCCGATCGCGTCGCTCGACGCGTTCGTGAGCGAGCTCGACGCGGTGTTCACGAAGGAGTGGCCGCGCTTCGAGATCTGCCTCTTCGGGCACATCGGCGACGGCAACCTGCACGTGAACGTGATGAAGCCCGACGACATGCCGAAGGCGGAGTTCCTCGCGCATGCGCACGCGAGCGACGCCGCGATGTTCGAGCTCGTGCGCAAGCACCGCGGGAGCATCAGCGCGGAGCACGGCGTCGGGCTGCTCAAGAAGGACTTCCTCGGCTACTCGCGCAGCCCCGCGGAGCTCGAGCTGCTGCGCGCGATCAAGCGCACGCTCGATCCCGAGAACCTGCTGAATCCGGGCAAGATCCTCTGACGACGACGCTGTCGATCGAGGACGCGCTCGCGCGCTTCGCGCACGTCGACGGTCGCTTCGCCGAGCTGCGCTGGCGTCGCGACGGCGCGCTCGAGCTCGCGATCGCGACCTATCCGTGGTGGGAGCACCCGAAGGTGCGCGATGCGATCGCACGGCGCGCGCAGTGGAACGTGCTCGCGCCGGACGAGGCGCAGCGCGAGATCGTGGTGCGCGCGATCGGATGCCGTGAAGTCAGCGTGCGCGGCGCGCCGGGCTGCGAGATCGTCGATCTCGAGGTGCTCGACGAGGGCCCGATGCTCTGGGCCCACGGCGCGCGCGTGACGCTCTCGATCGAGGATCCGATGAGCCGCGAGGTGCACGGCGAGATCCTCGCGCGCGTCGCGGGCGCGGCGGGGCACTGGTCGTACGAGACCGGCGCGCTCTCGGTGCTCGAGCCAGGGCGCGCGCCCTTCGTGTGGCGCGACCTGCCGCGCGCGATCGCCGACATCGTGCTCGAGATCGGCGCGCAGCACGGCATCGAGGTGCGCGTGCTCGACGAGCACCGACCGCGCGGCTGCCGCGCGCTCGTGCTGGACCAGAGCGACTTCGTGATCGCCGAGCGCTTCGAGGTCGACGTGCCCGACTTCGTGCACCTCGACGCGTGGGCGAGGTGAGCGCGGGTCCAACATCGGCTCGCCGGCGCAGCGCCCTCCCGTCCGCGTGCGCCGAACGCTCCCGTGCGCGCCCTCCGCCAGCGAGCACTCCAGCCGGACTGGCTCAGGCGTCGTCGTCGCCGCGGCGCCGACGGCCCACGAGCTTGTCGTAGATCACGGGGCCGAGGCTCTCGGTCATCAGGCGCTCGACGTGGTTCGCGATGCGCTCGCGCTCCGCCTCGCTCTCCCAGAGGAAGCCGATGCCCATGCCCGCTTCCTGATCGGACGTCGCCTGCGCGACCTCGACGATCCACTGGACGCGCCCGCGCAGCGCGAGCGGCTCGCCCAGCCCCGGCACGTTCAGCTTGAACACGAAGTCCGTGCCGATCGCGAGCGGCTTGTCGGTGCGGATGAAAGTCCCACCACGGCTGATGTTCTTCGTGTAGTCCGCGAAGAACGCGTTCAGTCGCTTGTATTCGACGCTCAGCTCGATCGCCATGCGAGGGGACTGCCGCCGTTCGGCCACGGGCCCGATGATGCATCGAGTTGCAGGCCGCGCGCCATGTTTCGCACATCGGCCCGCCCAAGGTCGACCGCGGGGCGCGTGGTCGGAGCGTGCAGAACGATGCGTGCTCGGTTGTCCCTGCCCCGTGGCTGGCCTACGATGCGTCGCGTTGCCGGAAGGCACGGCGCGGAGGGGTCGCCGTCCCGACCGCGCCCGCGTCCGAGACGCGGCGTCGGCAGCGACACCCGCCCGATGGTCGAGCGCCCGATGGTCGAGCCCAGTGAGTCCGAGCTGATCGAGCGCGCGAAGCGCGGCGAGAAGGCGGCGTTCGGGCGCCTGCTGCGGATGCACCAGCGGCGCGTGTACGCGTGCGCGATCCACATGCTCGGGGATCGCGGTGAGGCCGAGGACGCGGTGCAGGAGACCTTCCTGCGCGCGTGGCGCGCGATCGATCGCTTCGATGGTCGCGCCGAGCTCTCGACCTGGCTCTATCGCATCTGCATCAACGTCTCGCTGAACACCCTGCGGCGCCGCAAGCGGGTGGACGCGGCGGACATCTCGGATCCGCGGGTGCCCGAGCCGGCGGCCGATCCGACGCAGGGCCAGAACGATCCGCGTCATTCGGCGCAGGCGGCGCAGCTCTACGGGCGGCTCGCGAAGGCGCTCGACGATCTCTCGCCCTCGCTGCGCGCGACGGTGGTGCTCGTGCTGCTCGAGGGTGTGCCGCAGAAGGAAGCGAGCGAAGTGCTCGGGTGCTCGGAAGGGACGATCGCGTGGCGCGTGCACGAGGCGCGCAGGCGCTTGCGGCTCGTGCTCGGTGATCATCTCGAGGAGAGCAGCGAGGAAGGCCCCGCGGTGAGCGCGGCAGCGACGGGGAGGCGCGCATGAGAGAGGATCTCCAGCGTCGCATCTCCGCCGCGCTCGACGCGCCCGATGGGATCGACGGTGACCCCGGGCTGCGCGAGGTGCTCGAGGGCGATCCCCAGGCCGCGGCGTACGCGCACGACGTGGCGCGCCTCGGTCGTCTGATGCGCGAGTGGCCGCTGCCCGAGCCGGACGGCGCAGCGTTCGAGGCGCTCGCAGCGCGCATCGAGCAGCGGCTCGACGAGACGCTCCCGCGCGGCGGCGACCTCACCGCGGCCCCGCAGTTCGACGACGACGACGATCTGCGCGACGCGACGGCGGGCTTGCTCGGGCCGGTGATCACGAGCGGCGAGTTCCAGGTCGAAGAGCTCGAGAGCATCCCGCCCGGCGTGATCGCGCCCAAGTCGAACGCCGCGCCGCCTCCGCCGCCGAGCGCGCGTTCGCTGCCGGCGCCCGTGGCGCGCGAGATCCCGAAGCTCGCGCCGGCCTCCGATCAGGCGGTGGATCGGCTCTCGTTCCCGTCGATCCCGCCCGCGCCGGGCGCCTCGTCGCTCCAGCAGGCGCCGGTGGTCCCGCTCCGCAAGCGCGAGCGCGGTCGTTACGGGTGGCTCGCGGGCCTCGCGGCGGCGGCCGCGGTCGGGCTCGGCGTCTTCACGAGCACGCAGATCTACCAGAACGCGCCCAGCGCGGAGAGCGCGGCAGCGCCCGCACAGACCGTCGCGCCCGGCGCGACGGCGGCGATTCCGGCCGAAGGAGCGGCGGTGTACGAGATGGCCGCGGTCGAGGAGCCCGCGCCCGCTCCGACCACGCCGATGCCGGCCGCGCCCATGCAGCGCGCCGAGCCCATGGCGGCACCGCGGGAGGCCCCGCCGCCTCCGCCCCGTCCGGCAGCCGCATCGACCGAGGCCTACGCGTTCGACGGGATGCTGGGCGGTGCGCTCGCCTCGGGCGGTGCTCCCACCGACGAGAGGCCCGCGCGTCGGCGCGCTGCTTCGAGCGACGGCGCGTACGCGCGCGGCGCTGCGGGAGGTGGTGGTGCGATCGGCGCCGGAGCGACCACTCGCGCCGACGACGCAGAGGAGACGCCGCGGAGCGCCCCCCGCCCGACCGTCGCTGCGGCACCGGCGGCCGCGGAGCCCGACGAAGATCTCCCCGCGACGCCCGACCGCGGCGCGGTGCTCGCAGCGATCCAGGCCGTCGAGCCCGCGGTGCGTGCCTGCGCCGAGGCCGAGCACGGCGTCGCCTCGGTGCGCATCGTCGTCGCCAACACCGGCCGCGTCACCACCGCGACGGTCGGCGGGCAGTTCGCGGGCACGCCCGTCGGAAGCTGTGTCGCGCGCGCCGTGCGCACCGCTCGCTTCCCGCGCTTCGCGAGCGAGCGGTTCGAGGTCACGTACCCCTTCCAGCTCTGATCGCGCAGGCGGATCGAGTACCTTTTCTCCCCCGTGGGCGAGCCCGTCCTCTTCGGCAGCTACGAGCTGCTCGATCGCATCGCCGAGGGCGGCATGGCCGAGGTCTGGCGCGCGCGCTCGCGCGGTGTCGCCGGCTTCGAGAAGACCGTCGTCATCAAGCGGGTGCTGCCCTCGCTGATGGCGAAGCCGGGCTTCGCGGATCTGCTGATCCGCGAGGCGAAGATCGCCGCGCGTCTCTCGCATCCCCGCATCGTCCAGATCTTCGATCTCGGGGAGGAGAACGGCTCGTACTTCATCGCGATGGAGTACGTGAGCGGGCGCGATCTCGGACAGGCGATGTCGCACCGCGGTGGCCCGCAGGGCGAGGGGCTCTCGCTCCCGCTGCGCGTGTGGATCGTCGCCGAGGTCGCGGGCGCGCTCGATCACGCGCATCGACGCCGCGGCGACGAGGGACGCCCGCTCGCGATCGTGCATCGCGACGTCTCGCCGCAGAACATCCTGCTCGGCTACGAGGGCGAGGTGAAGGTCGCCGACTTCGGCATCGCGCGCGCCGACGAGGCCGGTCTCGGGCGCGGCGAGGACCCGAAGATCCTGCGCGGCAAGTACGCGTACATGTCGCCCGAGCAGGCGCGCGGCGAGCCGCTCGATCGACGCAGCGACGTGTTCTCGCTCGGGATCGTCCTCTACGAGCTGCTCGTCGGAAAGCGCATGTTCCGTGGGCGCAGCTCGCAGGAGACGCTCGCGATGGTGCGCGCCGCGCAGGTGCCCGATCTCGATCCCGAGAAGCTCGGCATCGACGAGGCGCTCTCGCGCGTGCTCGCGCGCTGTCTCGCGGCCCAGCGCGATGATCGTTACGCGTACGCGAGCGAGCTCTACGCGGAGCTCACGCAGTGGCTCTTCCGGCGCGGCGAGCCGGTCGGGCAGCCGATGCTCGCGGCCGCGATGGAGCGGATGTTCCCGCCGGAAGACGCGGCCTCGCCGAACAAGCTGCGCGTCGACGTGCTGATGCGCGCGTACCAGGACGCGACGTCGATCAGCCTCGCGGGCGCGTCGCTCGCCGCGCCGGTCGCGGAGGCGAGCACCGACGAAGCGGGCGGACAGCGCACCGCGGCGATGCCGAGCTCGCGGCGCGTGAAGGTGGAGCGCCGTCACGTCGCGCTGCTCGCGGCGGAGCACCGCGCCGGGGAGGACGAGGCGTTCGCCGCGGCGTGTGACGCGGCGGGCGGCAGCGTGCTCGCGGTGCAGCATGGAATGCATCTCGCGCTCTTCGGCTTCGCGGCGGGCGTGGAGCGCGGCGCGGCGCACGCGGTGCGCGCGGCGCTCGAGCTGCGTCGCGCGCTGCGCCTCGAGGCCCCGGGAGGCACCGAGCCGGTGCCCGCGATGATCGTGCTCGAGGGCGAGTCGCGCGTCGGTGAGGGCGTCGCGATGGAGCCGGAGCCCGAGCTGATCGAGCGTGCGCGCGCGCTGCTCGACGTCGGGATCAGCGGCGAGATCCGTGTCGAGCCCGAGCTCGTCGACGAGCTCTCGCATCACTTCCGCATGGACGAGCGCCCGATCGTGCCGGGCGCGGGTCGGGTTCCGATCGTCGAGGGCTATCGGGCGCGCGCCGAGCGCAACGCGAGCGCGCTGCGGCGTCGTGCGCCGCTGGTCGGTCGTCGCGACGAGCTGCGACGATTGTCGGAGGCGATCGTCGAGGTCGCCGCGGGCGCGCATCGCGTCGTGCACCTCGTCGGAGAGCCCGGTGCCGGCAAGTCGCGACTGCTCGCGGAGATGCGCGCGCTGGTGACGCCGCGCGAGGTGCACGTCGTGACCGGTCGCGCCGACGAGGCCGGCTCGGAGCGCCCGTTCGCCGCGATCGCGGAGCTCGTCGGCGATCTCTGCGGCATCGAGGCGGACGACACGCCGAGCGAGCGCTTCGCGAAGGTCGAGCGCATCCGCGTGCTCGGGCTCTCGCCGCGCGAGGTGCGGCTGTGCGGCGAGCTGCTCGGGCTCGCGTATCCCGTCGCGCCGATCGAGCGGCCCGGGCGTCCTCGCAGCCTCGAGCTCGTGGTCGCGGTCCGCAAGGCGATCGACGCGCTCGCGCACGAGCGCACCGTGCTCGTCCTGCTCGAAGATCTGCAGTGGCTCGACGACTCCACGCGACAGATCCTGCCGCTCCTGATGCGCGGTCTGAGCCGCGCGCGCGTGATGGTCGTGCTCACGCGCCGTCCCGGGGCGCTGGTGCCGCACCTGCCGGGCACGATCGTCCGGCTCGCGCCGCTGCCTCCCGACGCCTCGGGGCGCCTCTTCGCGGCCTCGCTGGGCGCGCGTGCGATCGAGCCCGAGCTGCTCGACGCGATCACGAACGAGACCGGCGGCAATCCCGAGTGGATCGAGCTCCTCGCATCGGAGGCGCGCGACGCGGCCTCGATCGCGGTCGAGGAAGGCATCGTGCGCGCGATCGCGCCGCTGCCCACGAGCGTGTCGAGCACCGCGCGCAACCGCGTCGGCGCGCGCCTCGGGCAGCTGCGCGCGGGCGATCGCGCGATGCTCACGACCGCGGCCGCCATCGAGCCGCCGATCTCGGTCGATCTGCTGTGCGCGGTCGAGGGCCTCGTCGGCAACACGGGCCTGCCGCCGCTGCGACGTCTGCTCGCACGCCGTCTGCTCGTCGCGAACGAGCGCGACCCGAACGAGCACGAGCCGATCGGGCGCTGGGGCGGTGACGACGTCGCGGCCTCGCGCCCCGAGCGCGTGTCGTTCCCCGGCGCGATGATCGCGCGGGCGGTGCGCGACGCGCTCGATCCGCAGGACCAGCGCCGCCTCCACGCGCGCATCGTCGCGACGCTGGAGCGCATCGGCGCGGCGTCGACCCCCGAGGGAATGCGTCGCCTCGCGTTCCACGCCGCGCGATCGTTCGATCGCCGTCGCGCGCCCGAGTACCTCGAGGAGGTCGCGGCGCACGCCGAGTCGAAGGGCGCACCGAGCGAAGCTGCAGACGCGCTCGCCGAGGCCGCGCGCGTGCTGCGCGAGGAGGGCGACGATCGCGAGGGCGATCGCGGCGTGGAGCTCACGCTGCGCGCTGCGCGCCTCGCGATGCAGGGTGGGCACATCGATCGTGCGCGCGCGCTCCTCGACGAGCTCGCGGGCTCGCACGGGACCCACGGTCGCTCTGCGACGCGCATCGCGATCGCGCTCGCGCGCGCCGAGGCAGCGATGTGCGCGGATCGCGCGGCGGAGGCGGTCGCCGCGCTCGAGGAGATCGACCCGGTGCTCGTCGAGGCACCGATCGCGTCGCTTGCAGCGGTGCGTCTCTCGTCGGGGCGCGCGTTGATCGAGCTCGGCCGCACCGAGGACGCGATCGCGATGCTCGTCGAGGCGGTCGCGGCGTTCCGCGAGGCGAACGACGGCGCGGGCCGTGGTCACGCGCTCGCCGTGCTCGCGCTCGCCGAAGCGCGCGCCGATCGTGCGCGCGCCGCGGACGACACCGCCGAAGAGGCGCTCGCGGTCGCGGCGCGGCTGGGGCACGCGGATCTTCGCTACGCAGCGCTCGCCGCGATGGGCGCGGCCGAAGAGGCCGCGGGCGATCTCGCCGGTGCTGCCGCGCGCACCCACGAGGCGCTCGAGGTCGCGACGCATGCCGGCATGGACGCAGAGCTGCCGGTCGCGTCCCTGCGCGCCGCGCTCGCGTCGCTGCGCGCCGGCGCGGGCGTCGAGGCCGCCCAGCGCGCCGAGCAAGCGATCCGCCTCGCCCGAAAGCGCAGGCTCGAGCGCATCGTGCTCCTCGGGAGCGCAGTGCAGGCCACCATCGCCGTGCAGGAGCACCCGGACGCATCGTTCGTTCCTGCGATCGTGCGCGCGATCGATCGCCTCGAGGCGATCGGCCGCCCGGCCGAGGCGGCGCTCGCGGTGGAGCTGCTCGCGATCGCGCATCGCGCGCTCGGCGACGAAGGCGCGGCGGGCCGCGCGCGCTCTCGTGGCGCGGATCTCGCGCGTCGTGCGGGATGGCTCTCGCTCGCGCACGCGCTGGAGCGCGCTGCGTCGTCGTGAGCGCGCGCGATCGCGTGCACGATCTCGCGCGATCGCCGTTTGACTCCGAAACGACTGCAACTTAGTCTGCCGGCCCCGCCGAGACCGTGCGGAACAGGCGCGAGCGATGACGGAAGAGAACGGTACCGTGACCACGACCGACGGCGGTGAGCGCAACGCTCCTCCGGCCGACAACGCGCCCGAGCGCGAGCGCACCGAGGCGATCGCGGTCGAGGCGCAGCAGCAGACGCAGGCGAGCGCCGAGGAGCAGGGCGAGGCCGACGCGGGCGAAGGCGACGAGTCGGAGGGCGAGGGCGAAGCCACCGCCGAAGGCCAGCCCGGCGCCGAGGGCGCGAAGCGCAAGCGTCGTCGTCGTCGCCGCAAGAAGGGCGCTGGCGACACGTCGGCGGGCCAGGTCGCAGCCGAGGGCGCGACCGGCGAGGGCGCGCCCGAAGGCGCGCAGCCCCAGGCGCCTCGCGAGCCGAAGAAGGAGCCGCACCTCCCGTTCGCGCGCTTCTTCGAGGGACGTGATCGCGGCGATCGCCGCCACGCGTTCTCTGTCGGCGAGATCGTCGCGGGACGCGTCCAGCGCGTCGAGCACGGCGCGTCGGTGATCGACCTCTTCGGCAAGGCGACGGCGTTCGCGCTCGCGAACGAGCCGCGCGAGGTCCCGATGCCCGCGCCGGGCACCGAGCCCGCGGAGACCGAGGAGAGTGAAGAGGCAGCGAGCGCGAACCTCGCGCAGGTCGGCGACGCGGCCGCGCACTTCGAGGGCGCGGTCGGGATGCCGGCGAGCGAGGCGCTCCCCGAGGCCCCCGCGCCCGAGGGCGAGGAGCCGGTGGGCCCGGGCCCCGATGGCATCTGGGGCACCGCGGACGACGCGCCGGCGCCGGTCGAGGCGGAGCGCGTCGCGGCGGCTGCGCACGAGCTCTCGGCGATGGGCGGCCCGCAGGAGGAAGGTCATCCTCCGAGCGCGAGCGAGGCCGGCGGCGTGGAAGCGCCCGAAGAGGCCGCGCCCGAGGCGCCCGAGGAAGAGGCCCCGCTGCTCGAGGTGGGGACGATCTTCCGCGGTCGCGTCGCGGCCGTCGCGGAGAGCGGCCACGTCGCGATCCACAACAAGCTCGCGACCCGCGCCGAGGCGCGCCTCAAGCTCGCGAAGGCGCGCGAGGAGCACCGCCGCGTGTGGGGCCTCGTGTACGGCTTCAACCGCGGTGGCTTCGACGTGCTCGTCGAGGGCGTTCGCGCGTTCTGCCCGGTCTCGGGCATGACGACCGAGCACCTCGAGGATCCCGAGACGCAGCTCGGCCGCCGCCTCGAGTTCTCGGTGCAGCAGGCGAAGAGCGGCCATCAGGGCATCGTCGTCTCGCGCCGCTCGATCCTCGAGAAGGAAGCGCGCAAGCGCGCGAAGGAGCTGCGCCGCTCGCTGCAGCCCGGCCAGCGCCTCAAGGGCCGCGTCACGCAGGTGCGCGACTTCGGCGTGTTCGTCGACCTCGGCGGCGTCGAGGGCCTCGTGCACATGAGCGAGCTCTCGTGGGATCGCGCGGTTCGTCCGAGCGACGCCGCGAGGCCCGGCGACGAGGTCGAGGTGCAGGTGCTGCGCGTGACCGAGCCGCAGGGCCGCAAGGACCGCGACGGTCGCATCGCGCTCTCGCTCAAGGCGCTCGCTGCGGACCCGTGGGACGTGCACCTGCAGGGCCTCGAAGAGGGCCAGGCGCGCAAGGGCAAGGTCACGCGCACCGCGGAGTTCGGTGCGTTCGTCGAGCTCGCGCCGGGCGTCGAGGGCCTGCTCCACGTGACGGAGCTCGGGCGCGATCTCAAGCACGCGAACGAGCGCATCAAGGAAGGCGAAGAGGTCTTCGTCGTCGTCGAGCGTCTCGACAAGCGCGCGCGCCGCATCTCGCTCTCGAAGATGAGCGATGCCGACGCGAGGGCGTTCCAGGAAGGTCAGCTCGAGACGGGCGGCGGCGGCAAGGTCGTGCGTCCGGGCGCGAACCTCAAGGTCAAGGTCGAGCGCGTCGAGTCCGGCGGCCTGCACGTGCAGGTCGAGGGCGTGCTGGGGCGTCGCGGCCGCGGGTTCATCCCGAACGTCGAGATGGCGACCGAGCGCGGCACCGATCACCGCAAGAAGTTCCCGCCGGGCACCGAGCTCGACGTGAAGGTGATCGGCACGGATCGCGACGGCGGCCTGCGCCTGTCGCGCAAGGCGCTCCAGCAGGACGAGGAGCGCCGCGCGATCCAGGACTACCGCAAGGACGCGGCGCGGAAGGGCTTCGGCACCTTCGGCGACCTGCTGAAGAGCAAGCTCGGGAAGCGCTGATCGCGCTTGCGCGAGGGCCGGCTGTGCAGTAAGTAGCCGGTCCCTCGCGCAGCACCAAGCGAGCGGAATCGGGCGTTTAACTCAGTGGTAGAGTGCCACCTTCACACGGTGGAAGTCGCTGGTTCAAATCCAGCAACGCCCAGATAGAACACGCAGTTCTTAGAAGGAACGCAGTGAATAGGGCTCGTAGCGTCAGCTACGGGCCCTTCGCTTTTCCGTCGTTCGATCACGCGTCGCGCGCGAGCACCGGCACGTCCTCGATGCGCGTGAAGACGAGCGCGCCGCGCGCGCGGAACCGCTCGACCTCGTCGTCCGCGCCCTTCGACGGACCACCGACGCGCAGCACCGCGTCGCAGCGCTCGGTGAGCGCGAGCGAGACCGGCATCATCAGCTCGTCGAACCGCTCCGCACCCGCCACCGCGATCATCGGCAGCGCCATGTTCACGCCGATGATCGGCACGTGACCGCGCCGGAAGACCTCGATCGCCGCCTCGTTCATCACGTCGAGGTTGCGCTGCCGGTCCGCGTCGGTGCGCGCGCCGGACGTGTAGGGCCCCGAGACCATGATCCACATGGTCGAGCCGTACGCGCTCGACGCGCGCGATCACCCCGGCGCTTCGTGCGCTTGCTCGTGGGCCTCTTCGACGGTCTCCACCGTGCCGCGACGCTGGAGCACCGTCATCGCGGTCCAGCAGAAGAGCGCCCACGCGAGCCCGAGCGTCCATCCCGCGAGCACGTCGCTCGGGAAGTGCACCCCGAGCGCGATCCGGCTGAGCCCCACGAGCACCGTGAGGAGCGCCGCGACCCCGACGATGTACGCGCGCAGCCGGCGTCGCTCGACGAGCCGCGCGAGCAGCGCGGCGAGCGTGAGGTACACGACCGCCGAGAGCGCCGAGTGCCCGCTCGGAAAGCTCGTCGTGCTCACGATCGCATCCGCGACCAGCCGCGGTCGCTCGCGCGCGAAGAGCTCCTTCAGCAAGAAGGTCCACGCGGTGCCCCCGAGCGCCGCCACGAGCACCAGCACGAGCGCGCGATGCAGCCGCGAGAGCGCGAGGAAGCCGACCACCGCGGTGGTGACCAGCGTCAGCACGGTGATCGATCCCAGCGCCGTCACGTCGCGCGCGATCTCCGCGAGCGTCGTCGAGCCCGCGACCTCGCGCGGCGCGTCGGGCTCGCGCACCAGGCGCAGCACCGCGTCGTCGAAGACCTGCGTGTCCCCCTCGCCGACCTCGTCCGCGACCCACGCGAAGACCCAGAGCGACGAGACGGTCGCGAGCATCACGAGGAGCAAGCGCAGATCGGTCGGTCGCAGCTTCATGCGCGACCTCGTCGTCGTGCGAGCGCCACACGCTCGCTCATGGGCGCGGCAGCGCAGCGCGCCAAACCAGATGCTCGGCGAGGCGTGCGATCCGTGACCGCACGCCTCGCCGAGGGTGATTGGTGGCGTGGCACCGCGCCGTGTCCTGGCCAGGCGCCCCGGTGCTCGCCGCGCATTCAACTAGCCGCAGCTCACGGTGACGACAAGCGACGCGTCCGCGACGTGCGGGCGACGGCTCTCGGGCGTGTGATAGGGTCGCCGTCGTGCGCTTCGTTCGTTGCCTCGCGCCCGCACCGTTCACCCTCGCCATGCTCGCTCTCGCGGTCGGGTGCGGCGGTGGAGAGCGCGCAGATCTCCGCATCGAGCTCGCCGCCACACCCGAGCCGGGCAGCACCGACGGCGATCGCCAGTGCGATCCAGGCTCGCCCGCAGCGCTGCCCGCCGAGGTCGATTGCGTGACCGTGACCGCGTGCCGGCGCGAGGGCGCGAGCTGCCTGCCGATCGACGTGCTGCGCCCGTCCGACTCGCGCGATGCGCGCACGACCGAGCTGCGCTTCCCCCGCGAAGGCAGCGGCGGTGATCTCGCGTTCGACGTCGCGCTCGAAGACGGCGCGGACTACGAGATCGAGCTGCGCGCGTACGCGGGCGGCGTGCCCTACGCGCGCGGTCGCGCCGAGGGCGTGCGCGCGGGGCAGCGCACGATCCGGGTGCGGCTCGAGCCCTACGGCGTGTGGTCGTGCGCGCCGCCGCGCGACGACGGCAGCGCACCGCTCGCGCGCGCGCTGCACGCCGCGGTCGCGGTGCCCAACGGCGACGTGCTGCTCGTCGGCGGCGTGACCGGCGAGTCGGTGCAGGCGCTCTCGGTCGAGGGCGGCGCGCTGCTGCAGCGCACGGTCGAGGTCTACGACGCGTCCGAGGCGCGCTTCGTCGAGATCGACGTGACCGATCACGACGGCAGCGAGGGCGTCGGCGCGGTGTTCCATCGCGCGCTCTTCCTCGACACGCTCGCCGACGGTCGATACCGCGTGCGCGTGATCGGCGGCTTCACCTCGCGCGATCAGCCCGGCGCGCGCTTCGACGCGATCCAGGGCCTCACGAACTACAGCTCGCCGATGCTGCCCGGCGCGCGCGCCGAGCGGCGCGACTCGGTCGATCTCCTCTACGACCCGCGCTCGCGCGCGATCGAGGTGCAGCTCGTCGACCCCGGCGCGGTCCAGCGCGCGGGCATGAACGGCGTGAGCGAGCCCGATGCATCGGGGCTCGTCGTCGTCGCGCTCGGACTGCTCGACGGAGGCGGCACGGCGCTCCGTCCGAGCCCGATGATCTCGGGCCAGTGGTACTCGCTCGCGCGCCAGGTCTCGCCGGGCGTCACCGCGATGCCGATGCTCGCGCCGCGCTTCGGGCACACCGCGTCGCGCCTCTCCGACGCGAGCGTGCTCGTGTGGGGCGGCGACGTGACGCAGCCGACGATCGAGGACGTCGCAGCGAACGCGGGCGAGGTGCTCGGGAGCGGTGCGCGTGCGGTCGCGAGCGTGCCCGACCTCCCGCCCGCGACGGCGTTCCACACCGCGACCCCGATCCGCGGTGGCGTGTTGATCGCCGGCGGCATGGAGATCGCGCCGGTCGCGGGCATGTCGGGCGGCGTGAGCACCACGGCGTCCACGCGCCCGCTCACGGTGATCGTGGAGGACGGCGCAGACGGAACGCTGCGCGGCGTGCCGGTGAGCTACGACGCGACCGCGTGGCCCACGCCGAGCATCCACGCCTCCACCGCGCTGCCCGGCGGGGCGGTGATGGTGAGCGGCGGCGCGCTCCGCACGATGCCCGCGGGCGCGCCCTCTCCCTCGCACCTCTGGGCGAGCGACGCGGTGCTGCTCGTGTCTCGCGACGAGGCCGACGCGTACGTCGCGAGCACGCTCGCGCCGATGATCGGGCCGCGCTGGGGCCACGCCATCGCGCCGCTCTCCGGCGGGCGCGTGTTGGTCACCGGCGGCTTCGTGCGCGAGGGCGGCACGCTGCGCGCGATCTCGAGCGGCGAGACGTTCATCGTCGACCCGCCTCCGCCGCCGATCGCGAGCTGCGAGGCCCAGACCAACGGCGACGGGGGCACGCGCGACGGCGGCCAGGGCGACGACGCGTCGATCGCCCCCGACGCGACCATCTCCGACGACGCGAGCGTGCCTTCGGAGGACGCCGGGATCCCGCCCGCGGACGACGCTGGCGTGTGACGCCGCGCCACGTGCGCGGGCGCTCCCGACAGCCTTGACGGCGCCGAGACGTGGGTGCCAAAGACCGTGCTCCAGCACGGAGGAACCATGTCGAAGCGTGAGGTCTTCATCGTCGCCGCCGCTCGCACGCCGATCGGCTCGTTCCAGGGCGCGCTCGCCGAGGTCCCGGCGGTGCGTCTCGGGGCGACCGCGATCAGCGGAGCGCTGGCGCGCTCGGGCCTCGGCGCCGACGACGTGCAGGAGACGTACATGGGCAACGTGCTCACGGCGGGCGAGGGCCAGGCCCCGGCGCGTCAGGCCGCACGCTTCGCGGGCATCCCCGATCGCGTGCCGGCCACCACCGTCGGCAAGGTCTGCGGCTCGGGCCTCCAGGCCGTGATCCTCGGCACCAAATCGATCCTCCTCGGCGACGCCGACGTGGTCGTCGCGGGCGGCATGGAGTCGATGAGCCAGGCGCCGTACCTGCTGCCCCAGGCGCGCGGCGGGTACCGCATGGGCAACGGGCAGATCGTGGACTCCATGGTCCACGACGGCCTGTGGGACCCGTACAAGAACTTCCACATGGGCGTCGCGGGCGAGCTCTGCGTGAAGGAGCACGGCTTCACGCGGAAGGAGCAGGACGACTTCGCGCTCCAGTCGTACCAGCGCGCGCTCTCCGCGATGGAGAAGGGCGAGTTCGCCGCCGAGATCGCCGAGGTGCGCATCGAGGGCAAGAAGGGTGACGCCGTCGTCGTGAAGGAAGACGAGGAGCCGCGCCGCGCGAAGCTCGACAAGATGGGCTCGCTCAAGCCCGCCTTCGATCCCAAGGAGGGCACGATCACTGCGGCCAACGCGTCGAAGATCAACGACGGCGCCTCGGCGGTGATCCTCGCGAGCGGCGAGACCGTGAAGAAGAAGGGCCTCACGCCGATCGCGCGCATCGTCGGCTACGGTGCGCACGCGCAGGCGCCCGAGTGGTTCACGACGGCGCCGGTCGGCGCGATCGAGAACGCGCTCGCGCGCACCGGGCTCTCGGTCGGCGACGTCGATCTCTTCGAGGTCAACGAGGCGTTCGCCGTGGTCGCGATGGTGACCGCGAAGAAGGCGGGCATCGATCCCGCGAAGATGAACGTGCGCGGCGGCGCGGTGGCGCTCGGTCATCCGATCGGCGCGAGCGGCGCGCGCGTGCTGACGACGCTCGTGCACGCGATGAAGGATCGCAGCGCGAAGCGCGGCCTCGCGACGCTGTGCATCGGCGGCGGCGAAGCAGTCGCGGTCATCGTCGAGCGCGTGTGAGCGTGAGGAGGCGAGGGCGCGACCCGTTCGCGCCCTCGTGACCGTCATGGATGCGGTGATCGGCGCGTGGGCTCGGTTCCGGGTGTCGCGCTCGCTCGAGCCGAGCGGACGAGAGGACCCCCTCGATCTCGACGAGCTCTCGGAGCAGCTGCGCGAGGTCTTCGTGCGTCGCACCGGAGACGACGCGGTCGAGCGCTTCGCCCTGCCGGAGTCGTTCCGCAGTTGGATCGAGCTCGCCGGCGCGTCGGCGTGGAGCGATCCCGATGGCTGGGTCTGGCTCGGCGCGGCGCGCGACCTCGCGCGCACGGTCGACGATCGCTGCGAGATGCTCGGCATCGAGGTGCCGGCGCGACGCGAGCTCTGGCTCCCGATCGGGTCGTGGTCGGACGCGCACGACTGGATGATCTGCGTGGATCGCAGCTCGACGCGGTTCGGCGCGGTCGCGGACTGGAACGACACCCACCCGTGGTGGGACGCGGAAGCGGAGCCGGAGCGGATCTGGCCCGATCTCGTGGCGTTCCTGGCCCGCCCCGACCTCGACGAGGAAGCCGAGGACGAGCGCGACTGAGATACCGTGACCTCGTGCAAGCTCGAAGTGCGGTCGTCAGGCCGCCGCGAGCCTCGGCACGAAGGGCGTGCGGGTGCGCGCGACGCTGATCATCGCGCCGAGGAGCTTGCGCATCGCAGCGATGATCGCGAGCTTCTTCGGCTTTCCGGCCGCGACCAGGCGCCCGTAGAACGCCTTGAGCCACGGGTTGTGGGTCACCGCTCGCAGCGTCGGCATCCAGAGCTTCGCGCGCAGGTCGGCGTCGCCCATCGTGCAGGCGGGGCCTCGCAGTGGCTGGCGCTTGCCTGAGTGGCTCACGATCGGGGCGACGCCGACGTACGCCGCGAGCGCGGCCGCGCTCTTGAACGCGTCGAAGTCGATCGAGGCGATCATCCGCGCCGCGGTGTTGTCGCCGACGCCGTCGATGGTGGTCAGCAGCTTGCCGACCTCGTGGCGCTCGAGGCTCTGGCCGATGTCGTCGTCGAGCTTCTTGATCCGCGCTCGGAGCGTCGCGATGTCCTCGCACGCGTAGCGGATCTGAAGCTCGTACGCCGTGCCCTGGTGGCGGCCCACGGAGGTCTTCGCAGCCGCGCAGAGCGCTTGCGCGAGCTCGACACCGATGACGTGGCGGCCGTCGTACTTCAGCTCCGCCAGCGCGTTCGGGTCGGCAGCACGGAAGGCCTCGGCGGTCGGACTCGCGATGAGCAGCGTGGTCGCTTTGGCCGAAGCCACGTCGCGCACGTGCTCGGTGAACTCCGGAAAACAGAGGTCGAGCGCGCGGTGCAGTTGCCGCGTGCGGTCGCCGAGGTCCTGCACGAGGCGGTCGCGAAGCCGGATCAGCTCACGCAGCTCGAGCGTGGCCTCATCGGGCATCGGGGTCGCCGCAGGTCTCTTCTGCTGCGCGAAGCGTGCGATGCCCAGAGCGTCGAGCGCGTCGGTCTTCGCGCGCCGCAGATCCTCGGCTGCAAACCGCGACGTGCGCGTCGGGTTCAACAGCGCGACCTGAAACCCTGCTGCATGCAGGAACGCGAAGAGGTTCTGCCAATAGTGCCCCGTCGCCTCCATCGCGATGAACGCGTCGGCGGGCTCACCGAGCATCGAGCGCAGTCGTTCGTAGCCCGACGCGTCTTCGGAGAACGGCGTCGGCTTCCGCAGTGCCTTGCCCGCCTCGTCCACGATCGCGACGACGTGCTTCTCCGAACCGATGTCGATCCCGACGAATCTCATGTGCCTCTCGAGCTCGTGTTCGCGTCCCCGGGAGCCTCGGAGCCGAGCTTCGTGCCCTTGCTTGTCCATGCGAGGACGGTGGACGAGCCACGCCTCTGGATACCGTTCGAGCAAAGAAACTCGGTCGAGGGCGCCAATCTCAGTCACGGGGACGATGCCCCAAGCCCTACGCGGCGACCCTCTCCCGAAACCGCTGGACCGGCAGCCCTACCACGGCGGGCAATCGGCCGGTGCACTAGATACAAGCCCTTGCCGGAGTGCTCGTCCCGTCGGTCCCGGACGGGAGCGCGCGAAGCGCGCGGACGGTAGGGCCCGGCGGGCGAGCCGATTTTTACCGTCTTCGAGCGTGTGATCGCGCTCTTGTTCGACCTCGGAGCTTCGGCGATCCTGGGCGCCGCAATGGGCGCGGTCCCCGTCTCGATCGGATCTCTCGCCGGCGTGCGCGAGCTCGCCTCGATGCGCCGCGACGAGCTCGTCGCGATGGGCGAAGAGACCGCGGACCTCGCGCGCGTCGTCGACCTCGGCGTGCCCTTCGGCGCCATCTGGGTGATCGGCCTGTCCGACGACGCCGAGGGCAAGACGCTCGCCGCCGTCACCGCCGCGCTCGCGCTCGATCTCACCCGTCCCGTGGTCGAGCTCGGCGCGTTCTTCCGCACCCACGCGCTCGCTGCGCGCTGCCGCAAGCTCTGGCCCGCGACCATCGCGCTGCGGCGCGGCGACGACGTCCGCGCGCGCGTGCACGAGCTCTTCCGCGTGCTCGAGTCGCGCGAGATGCTGGTCGCGATCGGCGGTGTGACCGTCGCCGGCGCGCGCACCGAGGTCGGCGTGCGGGTGACCGTGCGCGACGAGGGTGCGAGCGGCGTCGCAGCGAGCGTCGATCCCCGCACCGGCGATCCCGACGTCGTCGCGGTGTGGTCGGAGAGCGGCACGCCCGCGCTGCTCGATCGCAAGACGATGCGCCCGCTCAGCGACGCGCCGAGCGATCTGCGGCCCGACGTCGTCGAGCGGGCGGCCGATCTCGCCGATCGCGCACAGCTCGCGCTCGGTCGTCCGGTGGAGCTCGCGTTCGGTCATCTGCGGGGGCGCCTCGTGGTGCTCGGCGTGCGACCGCTCGCGCTCGCGCCCTGCTTCACCGACGCGCCGTATCGCCGCGTCGCGCTGCTCACCGCCGACGAAGGCCCGATCGCACCGCTCGCGATCGACGCGCTCGATCGCGCGCTGCGTCGCGCCGACGACGATGCGCCTCGCGTGCTGCGCATCTACGCGCGCGCCTACCGCCGCGTCGAGGCACGCATCCCGGGCTCGCCGCCGGTCGAGGGCGCATCCGCGCTCACCCGCGCCGCGCAGATCGCGTCGGACCTCACGCGCCCCGTCGCCGCGGTGCGCGCGTTCGAGGAGTCGCTCGAAGCGCGGCTCGACGAGATCGATCGCGCGTCCGCCGATGCGCGCACCGGCGCCGAGATGCTGGTCGCGCTCCGCGATCACCAGCGCGTCGTGGTCGAGGCGCTCTCGCTGCTCGAGAGCGCGCGCGTCGCGACGCTCACCGCGGTCTCGGTGCTCGAGGCGACGTGCGGCACGCTCCCGCGCGAGGCCGTGCACGCGCTGGCCGCGCTCCGCCGCACCCGCGCCCGCCGCCGCGTCGACGAGCGCCTGCTGCGCCTCGCGCGTCACCTCGTCGATCAGATCGGCGAGATCCCCGAGGCCCATCGGGTGCCCGCGGCGCTGCGCCGCCGGTGGGACGAGGTGAAGCTCGAGCTGCGCGACGTCCGCCCGATCGGCGTCGACGTGCGGCCGCTGCCCTACGGCGCGAGCGATGCCGCGCTGCGCGCCGCGCTGATCGATGCGCTGCGCACCGTGACCGACGCCGAGGAGACCGCGCGCCGCGAGGCGGTGCGCCGGCTGCTCGCGACCGCGCGCGGCCGTCCGCTCGGGCGCATGCGCGAGGGCATCGCGGGCACGCTCTCGATGGGCCTCGCGCAGCTCGCGGACATCAAGGGCCGCATGGGCGAGGCGCTCGCCATCGCGCTCCTGCGCCTCCGCGGCTCGGCGTCGAACGTCGGCGCGCACCTCGTCGATCACGGCATGCTCGACGATCCCGACGACGCGCTCTACCTCGGGCTCGGCGAGATCGAAGAGGCGATCGGCGGCGAGCCCGGCGCGTACGCGTCGCGGGTGCGGCTGCGCCGCGAGGCCGACCTCCGCTGGCGCGCGCTCGAGGCGCCGCGACGGCTCGCCGCGCGCGCCTGAGCGCCCGAGCGGGCTCGCAGCGCGGCGGAGGGCGTCATCGTGCTGCGCCAGAGGTGCGGACGCGTGTCGGCACCGGTCGTCACGTTCCGACGGAGGCACCGGACGCGTGTCGGCACCGGTCGTCACGATCCGACGGAGGCACCGGACGCGTGTCCGCACCGGTCGTCACGATCCGACGGAGGCACCGGACGCGTGTCCGCACCGGTCGTCACGATGCGACGAGAGGTGCCGCCACGTGTCCGCACCGATCGAGCGCGGCTCGCCCTCAGTTCGTCAGCGCGCCCTCGGCCTCGATCAGCCGGATCATCCAGCTGCGGAGGCGCGGCCAGCCGCCGATCCCGATCGAGTTCGTCTCTTCGTAGTGATCGCCGGGCGCTTCGCTGATGTAGGGCACCCCGGCACCCAGCTCGTAGTCGAAGTCCGGCACGAAGTAGCCGAGGAAGTCGTTGGTCAGCCCGAGCAGCCAGACCTGCTCCGCGTCGGGGCGCCGCTCGAGCAGTCGATCGCGGAGGAACGGTCCGCTCGGCGCCATCGAGAGGTCCGGCGGGTTCTCGTCGTCCTCGTCGATCAGCTCCTCGCAGCCGCCCGGCGTGTGGTCGCACGGCGCTTCGTAGCCGCCGACGAGCTCTGCGGGATCGAGCTCGCCGGGCGCGGTGAGCATCGTCGCGCGGCCCACGTCGATCACCGCGAGCTCGGTGCGCACGTCGGCGAGGTTCCCGTAGCGCGCTCCGATCGGGCGCGTCTCGTCGTAGTTGTAGAGCGCGCGCACGAAGATCCCCGAGGAGTAGGCGATCTGATAGCGAGCGTTCTCGATGGTCACGTAGACCTGCAGGCGATGGAACGCGAGGTCCGCGCTCTCCTCGAGCGTCGTGCCCTCGCCGCGGATCGCGTCGAGCGCGATCACGCCGAGCTGCGTGCCCACGATCTCGGCGTGCTCGTCGCCGTCGTCGCCCGCGAGCGCGGTGCCGTCCCAGCGCTCGATGCGCAGCCCGTTGGGACCGATCTGCGATCCCAGCGCGCCGTTCACGAAGACGGTCACGCCACCGATGCCCTCCACCGGCGTGCCCTCGGGCCCGACCTCGATGCCGTCCTCGATCACCTCGCGCAGCCAGTGTGGCCAGTCGCTCGAGAGGCGCGGGTTGCGCGAGCCCTGGTACTCGGGGTGCGACGCGAAGTTGAGCATCGTCGCGATCGTGGTGCCGCTGCCGGGCGTCGCGGGGTCCGCGGTGCCGTGCGCGACGAAGCGCAGGATGCGCATCTCGTCGTCGATCACGTCGGGATCGCGGTTGTCGCCGACCCAGCGCCGCACGTCGTCGAGATCGCGCAGCCGCACGTCGGCGTACTGCACGTTCGCGCGCTGCATCCCCGCGAGCGCCTGCTGGATCGCGGCGACGCTCTGCTCGCGGATGTAGCGCTGGTAATCGTCGGAGATGCCGGTGTCGTCGAGCGTCGGGCCCCAGATGCCGATGGTGTCGCGCGCCTGGTGCACGTGCGTCGCCGACACGACCACGTAGTCGACGTCGAGCCCCGCGGTCTCGACCGCTTCGCGGATCAGCAGGTTCTCGTCGAGGAACCAACCGACCACGTCGAGCGCGACGAACGCGATCGTCACGTCGCCGTTCCGCAGCACGACGGTGCGCGCCCACTGCGGGCTCATCACGCCCTGCGCCGCGCGTCCGTTGCCGAACCCCGCGATCCACGCCGCGTCGAACACCCCGTCGCCATCGCGATCGTCGAAGGGCTCCACCCCGGGATCCCACTTCGAGTCGCCGTTGGTGTCGGTGAACGTCTCGAACGCGACCGGGGTGATCTCGAGCGCGGCCGCGCCCACGTGGAGCTCGCCGTCGGCGCCCGCGGCGCAGCCCTCGTCGCCGGGGCAGCGCTGCTGCTCGATCGGCGGCCGCTCCATCCACGCGTCGGGTTGGGACGGGCCAGCATCGGCGGGACCGGCGTCCGGCGGGGCCGCGTCGTCGTCGCCGCACGCCGGCGCGGCGCAGAGGATCACGAGCGCGAAGAGGAGCGAAGGCGAGCGCGGCATCGTGCCCTCCGGGATCGGGAAATGCTGCGGGCGTCGCGCGATCGCGTTCAAGAGTCTCGAACGGCCAGCCGAGCGGCTTGACCGGCCCGCGGGCACGCTGGTACGCCCCACCGACTCGTGGAGGCGACAGTGGCGGAGATCCGGATCTTCGGCGTGATCGGAGCGGGCCAGATGGGCGCGGGAATCGCGCAGGTCGCGGCGCAGACGGGCTACGAGGTGAAGCTCCTCGACGCGAGCGCGGCGCTCGCGCAGAAGGGCCGCGACGGCATCGCGAAGCAGCTCGCGAAAGCGGTCGAGAAGGGCAAGCTCGCGAAGGACGAGGCCGACGCGGCGGTCGCGCGCATCGGCATCGCCGACGGCTACGGCGATCTCGCGGCGTGCGACATCGTGGTCGAGGCGGCGACCGAGAACCCCGAGCTCAAGAACAAGATCTTCGAGAGCGCCGACGCGGCGATGAAGCCCGGCGCGATCCTCGCGAGCAACACGTCGAGCATCTCGATCACGAAGCTCGCGGCGCGCACCAAGCGCCCGACGAACGTGATCGGAATGCACTTCATGAACCCGGTGCCGGTCATGAAGCTCGTCGAGATCATCCGCGCGCTGCAGACGAGCGACGAGACCTACGCGACCACGAAGGCGCTCGCGGAGCGGCTCAACAAGACGGTGATCACGAGCAAGGACAGCCCGGGGTTCATCGTGAACCGCATGCTGATCCCGTTCCTCAACGAGGCGTGCTTCGTCCTCGCGGAGACGCTCGGCACGCCCGAGGACATCGATCAGGGCGCGAAGCTCGGGCTCAACCATCCGCTCGGCCCGCTCGCGCTCGCCGATCTGATCGGGCTCGACACGTGCCTCGCGATCGCCGAGGTGCTGCACCGCGAGCTCGGCGACGACAAGTACCGCCCGGCGCCGCTGCTGCGGAACTACGTCGCGGCGGGCTGGCTCGGCCGCAAGACGGGCCGCGGGTTCTACACGTACGAGTCGAAGTGAGGGACGCCGTGGCCAACCGTTCGTACGTTCGGCTCGAGATCGACGGCGCGCTCGCGACGCTCACGATCGATCGACAGGACAAGCTCAACGCGCTGAACGCGCAGGTGATCGCCGAGCTGCACGGCGCGGCCCAAGAGGTGCGCACCACGCGCGGCGTGCGCTGCCTGATCGTGACCGGCGCGGGCGACAAGGCGTTCGTCGCGGGCGCCGACATCAGCGAGATGAAGGAGATGCGCCTCGATCAGGCGCGCGCCTTCGCGCAGGCGGGCCACGCGGCGTTCGACGCGCTCGAGGCGCTGCCGTTCCCGGTGATCGCGGCGGTGAACGGGTTCGCGCTGGGCGGCGGATGCGAGCTCGCGCTCGCGTGCGACTTCGTCTACGCGAGCGAGAAGGCGAAGTTCGGCCAGCCCGAGGTGAAGCTCGGGGTGATCCCCGGCTTCGGCGGGACGCAGCGCCTGCTGCGTCGCGTCGGCAACGCGCACGCGCGCGAGCTGGTCTACACGGGCGCGATCATCGGCGCCGACGAAGCGCTGCGAATCGGTCTCGCGAACCGCGTGCTGCCCCACGGCGAGCTGATGACCGCCGCGCGCGCGACCGCCGCGACGATCGCGCAGATGGGCCCGCTCGCGATCGCCGAGGCGAAGAAGGTGATGCGCGAGGGCGAGGGCCGACTGCTGCGCGATGCGAACGCGCTCGAGGTCGACGGCTTCGCGGGATGCTTCGAGACCGACGATCAGAAGGAGGGCATGCAGGCCTTCCTCGAGAAGCGCGCGCCGGCCTTCAAGGCCGAGTGATCATTCGGCGCCGTAGCCGCACTCGGTCACGAGCGAGGGCGGCAGGTGCCATCCGCCGAGCTCGAGCGGCTGCCACGGATCGTCGTACGCGAGCTGGGATCGCGCGCGCAGCGCCTCGTCGAAGCGCACGCGCGCGCTCGCACAGTCACCACGCGCCGCGGCGAGCTCGGCCTCGAGCTCGAGCACGTTCGCGCGCGGTGCGCCCATCCATGCCGCGAGATCGAGCTCGCGCTCGGCGCGATCGAGATCCTCGTCGCGCCGGGTCGCCCATGCGGCAGCGAGCATCGCGGTCGAGTCCCAGGGATCGATCCGCAGCCGCGTCCATCCCGCATCGCCCGCGAGCGGCGCGTCGTCGATCGCGATCGCCGTCACGTGCTCGACCACGAAGAACGTCGCGACCAGCGCCGCACCGACCGCGAGCCCCACGATCGTACCGATGCGCGTGCGCGGCGGGGCAGGGCGGGGCCCCGGATCGCGCCCGCACGCGACGAGCCGATCGTAGAGATCGGGATGCACGCGCCGCGCACCCGTCGTCATCGGCGCGCGCGCGTCGTCGTGGATCTTCGTGAGCGCATCGGCGAGCGCCGCCGAGCCCGACGTCGATCGCGCCCGCGCATCCGCGCGCTCCTCCATGCGCCGCGCGAGGCGACGCACCAGCAAGAGCGCCGGCACCGCGATCACGAGCGCGACCGCGATCGCGATCTGCGCACCATCGGGGTGCAGCACGCTCCCGACGCGCACGCCGGTCGTGAGCATGAAGATCAACGTGATCGCGGTCGCGAGCCGGGCGCTCGCCACCCACGGCCCTTCGCTCAGATGACCCGCTTCGTGCGCGAGCACCGCGCGCAGCTCGCTCGGCGTCAGCAGCGCCACGATGCGATCGGTGACGATCATCGTGCGCGCCCACGGGATCGCGCCCGCGTTCGTGAGGCGCTCCGTCGGCACCCGCAGCACGGCCGCGAGCCGCACGCCCTCGGCCTCCGCCGCGGCGACCGCGATCGCGCGCACGCTCTCGGGCGCCGGGATCATCGCGCGCGTCGCCACGCTCATCGCGAGCCCACCGAACATCGCGCCGAGCGCCACGATCACGAACGCGACCGCGACGATCTCCCAGCGCACCGCGTCTCCATCGATCACCGGAAGCCGCGCCGCGAGCCCCGCCGCGACGATCGGCCCTCCGACGAACGGCACGATCCGCAGCCGCAGCGCGATCGTCTCCCGCACGTCGCGCCACGTCTGCGATCGCTCTTCGATCAGGCGACCGACGCCGCCCGCGCAGAACGCCACGATCGCGCACACCGCGCCGAAGAGCTCGCTCGCGATGTCCCCGGGCGCCGACACGAAGCGCGGCCCGAGCGCCGTGGCGCCGAGCATCCACGCGAGCTGGATCTGCACGAGCCCCACGACGAACGCCGCCGATCGGAACGGCGCGATCGCGTGGGCTTCGTCGCGACGATCGTCGGGCAGCCGCCGCACGAGCACGACCCACATCACCCACGCCGTCACCAGCGGCACGAGCGCGCACAGGAGCAGCGACCCGATCGGCCGGGCGAGCGCTTCTTCGATCGGGATCACATCGCCCATCACGCGCTCGTCTACGGTGCCATCCCGCGAGTTGCTCGTCCGCTGGGAACGCGCTTCATTGCCGTCGATGTCGCACGAGAACGCGGACGCCGCGACCGTCGAGGGCTTCGGCCAGGAGTGGAGCACCTTCGACTACGCGGAGGACACCGAAGAGCTCCGCCGCGCCTTCGGCAACTACTTCGCGGTGTTTCCGTGGCACGAGCTCCCGAGCTCGCCGGTCGGAATCGACGTCGGATGCGGCACCGGTCGTTGGGCGCGATACGTCGCACCTCGCGTGGGCCGTCTGATCTGCATCGACGCCAGCGCGGACGCGCTCGCGGTCGCGAGGCGCAACCTGCGCGACCGCCCGAACGTCGATTGGGTGCAGGGCACGATCGAGCAGTCGTCCATCGCCGACGACAGCCTCGACTTCGCGTACTCGCTCGGCGTCCTCCACCACATCCCCGACACCGAGGGCGCGCTGCGCGCCGCCGTGCGCAAGCTGAAGCCCGGCGCGCCGATGCTCGTGTACCTCTACTACGCGCTCGACAACCGCCCGCTCGCGTTCCGCGCGCTCTGGCGCGCGAGCGACGTCGTGCGACGCAGCATCAGCCGTCTGCCGTTTCCGCTCCGGCTCGGCGCGAGCGAGGTGATCGCGCGCACCGTCTACTGGCCGCTCGCGAGAGGGGCCGCGGCCGCCGAGAAGCTCGGCGTGAACGTCTCCGGCGTCCCGCTCTCGCACTATCGCGACAAGAGCCTCTACATCATGCGGACCGACGCGCTCGATCGCTTCGGCACCCGGCTCGAGAAGCGCTACTCGCGCGCCGAGGTCGAGGCGCTCCTCCGCGACGCGGGGCTCGAGCGCATCGAGTTCCACGAGGGCGAGCCCTACTGGTGCGCCGTCGGGCGCCGCGCACGCTGATCAAGCGTCCGCGAAGGTCGCGATCACCGGTGCGTGATCGGAGGGCTGCTTCCCCTTGCGCTCCTCGCGATCGATCCGCACCTCGACGAGCCGCTTCGCGAGGGGCTCCGTCACGTCGACGTGATCGATCCGCAGCCCGTCGTTCTTCGGGAACCCGAGCATCTGGTAGTCCCAGTAGCTGTAGAGGTTCCCTTCGTCGGGCCTCAGCCGCCGCAGCGAGTCGACCAGACCGATCGCGCGGATCCGCTGCAGCGCGTCACGCGCGTCGGGCCGGCAGAGCACCGTGTCGGCCCACTTCTCGACGTTCTTCACGTCGAGATCGGTCGGCGCGACGTTGAAGTCGCCGCACAGCGCGAGGGGCTCGTCCGCCGCGTGCTCGGCGCGCAGCTTCTTCTCGAGCCGCGCCATCCAAGCGAGCTTGAACGTGTACTTGTCCGAGTCGGGCGTCCCGCCGTTCGGGAAGTACGCCGAGTACACGCGGATGCCGTGCACACGCGCCGAGATCAGCCGCGCATGCCCGTCCTCGTCGCCGTCGCCCATCCCGCGCCGCACGTCGTCGGGCTCGGTGCGGCTCAGGATCGCCACACCGTTGTAGGATTTCTGTCCCAACACTGCGGCGTGGTATCCCGCGGCCCTGACCTCGTCCCACGGGAACTTCGCCTCTTCGAGCTTCAGCTCCTGGAGACACAGCACGTCGGGCTCGTGCCGTGCGAGCAGCGCCAGCAGACGATCGTGGCGAGCCCGGATCGAGTTCACGTTCCAGGTGATGATCTTGATAGGCACCGGCCGGGTACTACCTCGGCGCTCGTCGGTGGGGAAGAGCGGGCGCTGAACGTGCGGAGCGGGCGCCGCAACGAGTGGTGCAGGAGCCGGAAAATGCGCGGATTCCGTCGCGTTGACGAAGCAGAGGGCCGCCGATATAGTCGCGGCACCTCTGATCAGAGGAGGGGTGGGATGCGTCTTGGCCGCGGCAGTCTGCTCGCGCTGATCCTGACAGGAGCCCTCGGTGGCATCGGATTCGTCGCAGCGCAGGACGCGGCGACAGGCGAGGAGACGGGCACGGACGAAACCGGTGAGATCGCGGCGCGTCGTCGCGCGGATCTCAGCCCCGCCGAGCAGATCGCCGAGGCGCAGCGCATCCAGGAGCGCGGCACGACGCTGAGCCGTCGCGTCGGCTCGATGCTGGACGAGGCGCGCCGCGAGGGCGACGTCATCCGCGTCACCTGCCTCGACGACAAGCTCACGCAGATCAACGCGCACCGCCGCACGCTCACCGATCGCGTCGAGTCGCTCCAGACCGCGACCCAGGTCGGCGACGAAGGCCGCCGCAACCACGAGTTCACGGTCATCTCGGTGCTCTCGCAGAACCTCGACCAGCTCGAGCGCGCCGCGAGTGAGTGCATCGGCCAGGACATCTACGAGACGGGCGCGACCCGAATCACGACCACGATCGACCCTGCAGCGCCCGACGAGGATCCGACCGCGATCCCCGAGGTGCCGGAGGCCGACGTGCCGTTCATCCCGCCGCCTGCCAGCCCCACGATCTGATACCGCCTACCGAGGCACGCACCCGCCTATTCGAGGCACGCACTGAGGGGTCGGCAGTTTCGTTGCCCCGACGGAGCCCCGCCGGATGAATCTTCGACAGATTGGCTTTGCCCTCGCGATCGCCGCGCTCGTGATCGCATCCACCGCGAGGACAGCCGCAGCGCAGGGATGGCTCGAGGACCGCGATCGCGCCGAGGGTCCAGGTATCCGCCTCGGTGACTTCGAGCTGCACCCCGGCATCGGCCTCGAGGTCGGGTGGGACTCGAACGTGTACTACACGAGCGACGATCCCGCGCCGGGCCTGCCGCAGCGCGTCGACAGCGCGATCCTCCGTGTCACGCCCCACCTGCTCTTCTCGACGCTCGGTGCGGAGCGTCGCGCGGAGGGCGAAGGCGCGCCCAGCGAGCCGCCGGTCATCCAGTTCCGAGGCGGGCTCTCCGCGTCGTACTACGAGTTCTTCGCGGACGAGCGTCGACGCAACGTCGCGATCGACATCGGACTGAACCTGTCGATCCTCCAGGGACGCCCGGTCTCGTTCACGATCTACAACCAGTTCGGCCGCTCGATCAGGCCGTTCACCGAGAACACGTCGAACGTCTCGTACGCCCGGATCCGCGAGGACGCTGGGCTCCAGGTGATGTTCTCGACGCCGGGCCAGATCCTCCAGGTCGGCGTCGGCTACGACTTCGGGCTCGACTTCTTCGAGGACGACCAGCTCCAGTACGGCAACTCGTTCAACCACGCGATCACGCTGAGCGAGTCGTTCCGGTTCCTGCCGCAGACCGCGCTGGTCCACACGACCAGCGTGATCATCCGCGACTACTACCAGCCCCCCGGCGCTGGAAGCGATCGCCCGGCGCAGCTCGACAGCGTCCGTCTGAGCTCGATGCTCGGTGTGAACGGCGCCATCACGAACGAGATCTCGTTCATGGTGCAGGGCGGCTACGGCGCCGGGTTCTTCGAGAGCATCGGGACGACGTACGATCAGGACTACGATACGTTCCTGGCTCGTGCCGAGCTCCGGTGGCGCCCGATGGAGGCGTTCCGGCTGAGCTTCGGATACGACCGCAGCGTGCACCCGTCGTTCGTGGGCAACTACTACTCGCAGGACCGCGGGTACATCAACACGCAGATGATGTTCGGCGGCGCGTTCCTGCTCGGCGCCGATCTGAGCCTCGCGTACTACGACTTCGGGCAGATCGTGGCGCCCGATGGCGTGACGCCGATCGGCAACTCCACGGAGCGCAGCGACGTGCGGTTCATCGGATCGATCTTCGCGGAGTATCGCTTCACGGAGTGGCTCGGGGTGAACGGTACCTTCCGGTACACCGGCAGCTTCACGGACTTCGCGTACGACGTCCCGGTCGGTGGTGGTGCAGTCGCTCTCGATCCGGCGCAGTACAACAAGATCGAGCTGTGGCTCGGAGTGCGGGTCTTCTACTGATCCTGCCGCTCGGCGGATCCGCGCTCCGGCCCTGAACAGATCTTCGTTCCGATGCATCTTTCGGGCTCGATGCGTTCGTTCGCGTTCGTCGCGGTTTGCCTCTTCACGGCGTCGTGCGGCCCCTCCGGCCGGATCGAGCGGCCGCCGACCAGCGGTGAAGAGGACACGACGCTCGGGGCCAGCGACGTGTTCGACGTGCGCGTCTTCGGCGAGGAAGAGCTCTCCGGGACGTACCGTGTCGCGCAGGACGGCACGATCGACTACCCGTTCATCGGACGGATGGAGGTCGCGGGGCTCGAGCCCTACGAGATCGCCGATCTGGTCGAGGGTCGGCTGCGCGACGACGGATACCTCGTGAACCCGCAGGTCTCCGTGTTCGTGCAGGAGTACAACTCCAAGCGGATCTCGGTGCTGGGCGCGGTGCGGAACCCGGGGAGCTTCCCGATGCAGAGCGGCCTGACCGTCGTGCAGGCGATCAGCCTCGCCGGTGGCTTCACCAGCCTCGCCAACCGCGATGGCACGACGGTGTCCAGGCGCGTCAGCGGCGAGACTCGCCGGTTCGCGGTTCCCGTCGACGCCATCACGTCGGGGCGCGAGGGAGACTTCGCGGTCCAGGCGCAAGACATCATCTACGTCCCGGAGCGCATCTTCTGAGGCTCGCGTGGGGCGCCCCTCGGACCCGCGCATGCGCTCTCGGAACGACCGCGGACGGCGCGAGCGCGTCGCCCTGGCAGCGATCGCCGGTCTGATCGTCGTCGCGCCCGAGCTCATGGGCGGGGCGACGCCGTGGGCGCTCCTCGCGATCGTGTTGCTCGCGGGCGCTGCGGCATCGACCGGGGTTTGGTTGCTCGCTGCGACCTCGAGCGGGTCGTTCGTCGTGCCTCGCGGGGTCGCGATCGCGGTCGCCGCCGCACTCTCGCTCACCGTCCTGCAGGCGGTGCCGCTCCCGACCGCGTTCTCCGATCGCTTCTCGCCCGAGGGCGTCGACGCGCGCGCGTCGATCGCAGCCCTCGGAATGGGTGTCCCTTCGTGGTGGCCGCTCTCCGCGTCGGAGATCGCCACCCGGTCGCAGGTCCTCGTCGGGCTCGCGATCCTCTGCGCATTCTCGAGCGCCACCATCCTCTGCAGTCGCGGGCAGCGTGAGTGGATCGTTCGGTTGGGAGCGACGTCGACGCTGCTCGTGGCGCTCGTGTCGCTCGCGCACGTCACGCTCGATCTCAGGGCGCCGTTCGGGGTGTTCCCGGAGCCGTGGTGGAACACCCCGCTGATCGGGCCGCTGCTCAATCCGAACCATCTCTCCGGGTTCGTCGCGATGGGCGTGCCGCTCTCGCTCGCCGCGGGCCTCGATGCGCGCGCACGGCCGGCGCGGATCGGCTGGTTCGTCTCCGCCGCGATCAGTGCTGGCGTTGCCGTGGTCTGCGCATCTCGTGGCGGGATCGCGTCGCTCGTGGTCGGGGTCCTCACGCTCGCCGTGCTCATGTTCGCCCGACGGCGCGCGCTCTCTCGGCGTGTCGTCCTCGCATCGCTCGGCGGCCTCGCGGTCCTCGCGATGGCAGCGGTGGTCGGTGTCGCGCTGGTGCTCGACTGGGTGCGCCACGAGGTGGAGCGGGGCTCGTACGAGAAGCTCCGACTGGCATCGCGCGGCCTCGAGCTCGCGCTGACGCACCCGTGGCTCGGGGTCGGGCGCGGCGCGTTCAGCGCTGCCTTCGTACGGCTCTTCGGCACCGACGAGCGCATCGATCACCCCGAGAACATCGTCGTCCAATGGACTAGTGAGTGGGGCCTGATCGTCGGCGTCGCGCTGCTCGTCACACTCGCGGCCGCCTGGGCTCGAGGGGCGCTCGCGGCGCGCTCCCCGGCACAGATGGGCGCGCTCGCATCGGTCGCGTCCATCGCGACACACGATCTCGTCGACTTCGCGCTCGAGATGCCGGGCATCGCGATGGTCGCGACGACCGCGCTCGCGGCGGCGATTGCGCCGTCTGCGCGCCGCGAGGAGGCCGACGTCTCGGTCGCGATCTCGTCGCGGACGCTCGGTGCGCTCGCCGCCGCGACGCTCGTCGGTGTCCTCGCGCTCGGTCCGAGCATCGTCTCGCTCGATCAACGCCTGCTCCAGAGCGAGCTCGTGAGCGCGCTCCGTCGTGGCGACTTCGAGAGCTTCGATGCGCGGATCGCCGACGCGGTCCGCGCCCATCCCAGCGAGCCCGTGTTCACGCTGCTCGGCGCGCATGCCGCCGCGCGGCGCGGCGACGAGCGGGTGGCGCTCTGGCTCAACCAGACGATGCGTCTCGCGCCGGGCTGGCACGAGCCGCATCGGATCGCCGCTCGGTGGCTGACGCGAAGGCGCGCGTTCGAGCAGGCGTGGCTCGAGGTGCGCGAGGTACGCGATCGGCTCCCGGCCGTGGCCCCGCGGGTCGGTTGTGACGTGCTCGCCGCGAGACCTGACCCGTCGGTCGCCATCCGCGTGCTGGGAGATGATTCCGCGCTCCTCGATGCCCTCGCGGCTTGTCCGGGGCTCCCGGACGGGGTCGTGTCGCAGCTGGACGATGCGCTGGTCGCGTCGGGGCTCGAGGGCCCCCACGTGCGTCGCGCTCGGCGGGCGATTGCCGATGGGCGGGCAGCCGACGCAATCCGCGAGCTCGAAGGACTCTCCGGCCCCCCTGGCCAGCAAGTGACCTTCGTCCGCGCGGACGCGCTCCTCGCGCTCCACCGGGCCGCGGAAGCGGCCACGGTGCTCGAGCAGCTCGGAGTGCGTCCCGAGGGCGAGGACGAGCGGCTGCGCCGGCTCGCCGAGGCCCGCGCCGCGGCAGGCGACGCCGACGGGATGCGCGACGCAGTCCGAGATCTGGTGGCGAGCGCCTCGGGCGCGCCGGCTCGAGTGGCCGCGGCCCGGATGGTGCTCGCGCGCCTCGAACGCCAGCTCGGGAACGACGGCCGCGCGCTCCGTGCGCTCGAGGAGGCGCACCGCGCCGATCCCAGCTCGCGGGCGCTCGACCAGATCGCGAGCCTCTCGGACGAGATGGGAGACATCGCGCGAGCGCGCCGCGCGCGCATGGAGATCTGTCGGCGCGATGGGAGCACCAGCGCCGCCTGTGCTCGGCCCGGAATCGAATGATCCCCGAGATTCCCGCAACTCAGGGTTGCTTGACTCGTGTCTCGAACGAGAACACCTTCGCCGCCGGTCGCGGATGAGCGCCTCCCCCGACAAGCCGAATAGCGCGGCGCGGGCGCCTCGTGCGTCTGCGGCCAATCTCGGCGAGATCCTGCGCGGGCTCCGCAGCTATTGGTGGCTGGTGCTGCTGATCGGCGCCGGCGTCACCGCCGCGGCGGCGGCGTGGAGCGTGCGCCAGCCGAGGATCTACGAGGCGGCGTGCACGATCGAGTTCGATCCGAACCCGCCGCGTCCTCTCGGCCGCGACATCGAGGATGTCGCGACGCCGATGACGAACTTCTGGCTGAGCCGCGAGTTCTTCGCGACGCAGGAGCGCATCCTCGGCAGCCGGCTCGTCGCCGAACGGGTCGTCCAGCGCCTCGAGCTGCACCGCGACCGCACGTTCTTGACCGACCCGAGCTCGGTTCCCGCGAGCTGGGACGGGATGTCCGTCGAGACGGCCGCAGCGCTCCTGCAGAGCCGCCTGACCATCGAGTCCGTGCAGGGCACGAGGCTCGTCTATCTGAAGGTCCGGGACACGCGTCCCGATCGTGCCGCGCTGATCGCGAACACGATCGCCGACGTCTACATCGAGAAGACGCTCGAGGACCGCATGGGAGCGACGGTGAGCTCCCTCGAGTGGCTCGGCGGGCAGCTCGACAACCTGCGGACGCAGCTCGATCGATCGGAGCTCGCGCTCCACGAGTTCAAGCTCGATCACAACATCCTGTCGGTCTCGCTCGAGGACCGGCGGAACCTCGTCGCGGCGGAGATCGAGCACTTCAACACGGCGCTCACCGAAGCGCGTGCGAACCGCATCGCCCTCCAGGCGCGCCTCGCGCGGCTCCGGGCGCTGCTCGCCAGCGACGACATCGAGGCGCAAGCGAGCGCGCTGACCGACAGCACGACCGTGCAGGAGCTCCACGGCGCGCTCCGCACGAAGATCGCGGAGCGCACGGGGCTGCAGGAGCGCTACGGCGCGCGTCATCCGCGCATGACCGAGCTCGACGCCGAGATCGGTACGCTCCGCGACCAGCTGCGACGAGAGACCGAGGCGATCCTCCGCTCGGCGGAAGCGGACGTCCGCGAGGCGACCACGCTCGAAGCGGGACTGCGCACCGCGGTGGACCAAGCGCAGGAGGCCGGTCTCGAGCTGAATCTGCGCGAGATCGAGTACTCGCGCCTGAACCGCGAGCGAGAGAACAGCGCGAAGCTCTACGAGGTCGTCCTGCAGCGGACGACGGAAGCGGACATCACGCGCGCGCTCCGCACGACCTTCGTTCGCATGGTCGATCGCGCTCTCGTTCCGACGAGCCACGTGAGCCCGCGGACGACGACGAACGTCGGCATCGGCCTGGCGCTGGGGCTCGCGCTCGGCCTCGCCCTCGCATTCGGCCTCGCGCAGCTCGACACGCGCCTGCGCTCACCGGATCAGATCGCGGAGCTCGGTGCGACGGTGCTCGGCGTGCTGCCTCTGATGGCCGAGCCGGACGCGCGCAAGAACGGGACGCAGCGCCCGAGGCGGCGCGCGACCGTCGTGCAGGGCACCAGCAGCAGGGACCTCATCGCGCATCACCAGCCTCTCTCCGCGGTCGCCGAGAACTTCCGAACGATCCGAACGAACCTCGTCTTCATGGAAGGCGAGAAGCTGCACACGCTCGCAGTCACGAGCGCGAACCCACGCGAGGGGAAGACCACCGTCACGGCGAACCTCGCGGTGTCGCTGGCGCAGAGCGGCAAGCGCGTGCTCGTGATCGACACCGACCTCCGGCGTCCGCGCGTGCATCGCGCGTTCGGCGTGGCGAATCGTGTCGGGCTCACGAGCTACATCGCCGGACAGAACGACATGCGCTCGATCGTGCAGAGCACGAGCGTCCCGGGTGTCCACGTCATTCCGTCCGGCCCGATCCCGCCCAACCCGGCGGAGCTGCTGCACCGTGAGCGCTTCAAGGAGCTCCTCGACGAAGCGCGACGCGAGTACGACCTGGTGATCTGCGACTCGCCGCCGCTCGGCGCGGTGATCGACGCAGCGGTGCTCGGACCGCAGGTGGACGGCATGGTCGTGGTCGCGCGCGTCCGCGAGACGACGCGACATGCAGTGCGGGCGGTGTTGCAGCAGCTCCGCGACGTCGGCGCGAACGTCGTCGGCGCGATCGTCAACGGGTTCGACCCGCGGTCGGGTGGCGGCTACGGCGGCGGCAACGGCTACTACAACTACTACTACCAGTCGAAGGGCGGCTACTACGTCTCGGACGAGACCGCCTCCACCGAGGAACGCCCCAGCGATCCGGATGGCGACGAGCGCCGTCCTCGTGCCTGAGCCGACCGATGTGCGGCATCTCGGGGATCTGGTCGATCGATGGGCGAGGGGATGCGCTCCGCGCGCGGGCCGCGGTCATTCGCGATTCGATCGCGCATCGCGGTCCTGACGACGCGGGCGAGTGGGAGGAGACGACGTGCGGGCTCGTGTTGGGCCAGCGACGCCTGTCGATCCTCGACCTCTCGCCGCTCGGGCATCAGCCGATGGTGTCGGCCTCGGGCCGCTACGTCGTCGTGTTCAACGGCGAGATCTACAACCATCTGCGCATTCGTGCGGAGCTCCCCGACGTTGCGTTCCGCGGCACGTCGGACACCGAGACGCTGCTCGCCGCGATCGAGCGCTGGGGCCTCGAGGGCGCGCTCTCGCGCTTCGTCGGGATGTTCGCGATCGCGCTGTGGGATCGCGAGGCGCGCACGCTGCAGCTCGTGCGCGATCGCCTCGGCATCAAGCCGCTCTACTGGGGGCGCACGACGCGCGGCGATCTGCTCTTCGGCTCGGAGCTGCGCGCGCTGCGGACGCACCCCGAGTTCGACACGACGATCGATCGCGAAGCGCTCACCGCGTACTTCGAGACGAGCTGTGTCCCGGCACCGCTCTCGATCCACCGCGCCGCGCGCAAGCTCGAGCCCGGGACGATCCTGACGTTCCGCGCGCCGCAGCGCGATCCCCAAGCGACGCGCTACTGGCGCGTGGAGGACGTCGCACACGACGGACTTCGGGATCCGCTCCGCGACTCCGAGCCGGAGATCCTGGAGCGCATCGAGGAGACGCTCCGGGACGCGGTGCGCCTGCGCCTCCTGTCGGACGTGCCGCTCGGCGCGTTCCTCTCGGGAGGCATCGACTCCTCGCTGGTCGTCGCGATCGCGCAAGAGCTCTCGAGCGCGCCGCTCCGCACGTATTCGATCGGCAGCACGGACGCGGCGTACGACGAGTCGGCGTTCGCGTCGGAGGTCGCGCGTCGCCTCGGGACCCGGCACACGGCGCTCACCGTCCGCGACGCCGAGGCCCGCGAGATCGTGCCGCAGCTGGCTTCGATCTACGACGAGCCGTTCGCCGACAGCTCGCAGATCCCGACGTTCCTCGTCTCGCGTCTCGCGCGCAACGACGTCACGGTCGCGCTCTCGGGCGACGGCGGAGACGAGCTCTTCGGCGGGTACAACCGGTACCTGTGGGCACCGCGCCTCGCGCGCGTCCAGTCGGTCCCGCGTGCCGCGCGCCGGGTCGCAGCGGCAGCGCTGGAGCTGCTGCCGACGAGCGCGTGGGACTCCATCCACGCGCACCTCAGTCCTCCGCTGCCGCCAGTGCGGCTCGTCGGCGACAAGCTGCACAAGGGTGCTCGCGTGCTGCGCACGGGCTCGATCGACGAGATGTACGCCGCTCTGCGTCGGCAGTGGTGGCCCTCGCCCGTGCTCGACGTGCTGACACCCGACGAGGCCGTGCACGCCGGGCGTACGTTCGACGCGGCACATGCGCTGATGCTCCGGGATGCTGCCGCGTACCTGCCGGACGACATCCTCACGAAGGTCGACCGTGCGAGCATGGCAGTCGCGCTCGAGGCGCGGGTTCCGATCCTGGACCACCGTGTCGTCGAGCTCGCGTGGCGTGTTCCGATGCGGATGAAGATCCGCGACGGGAAGGGCAAATGGGCCCTCCGCGAGCTGCTCGCCAAGCGACTTCCGCGTGACGTGTTCGAGCGCCCGAAGACCGGGTTCAGCGTGCCCGTCGGCGCGTGGCTCCGCGGTCCGCTGCGCGACTGGGCCGAGTCCCTGCTGGACGCGAAGTCGCTCGAGTCCGCAGGGCTCGATGCGCGGCTCGTGCGTGCGCGCTGGCAGGCGCATCAGGAGGGCGCAGCCGACGCCGGTCTCGCGCTCTGGGACGTGCTCGCATTCGCGGCGTGGCAGCGGGAGATCGAGCGAGGCGTACGCGCGGAGGCGAGAGATCCGTTCGCGAGGAGCTCGGCGTGATCGCCGTCCTGCTGAGCTTCGTCTTCGCCGTCGTCGTCTACCTCGCGCCCCAGGCCGTGCTCCCGCCGGAGGACGCGCGGAAGTTCGGCATCGTGATGCTCTTCGGATTCCTGATCCGAATGGGCGCGGCAGTGTTCCTCCGAGAAGTGCCGCTGTTCTCGCACGGCGCTTCGAACACCGCGGACGCGGGGTTCTACGAGCTCGCGTCGGGGATCGTCACGCAGATCTGGTTCGGTCAGGGCTATCCGTCGTTCATCACCGCCGACCAGATCAACATCCCTCAGGCGCGCAATGCGATGCTCGCAGTCAACGTCTATGCGCTCGTCCACTACTTGAATGGTGGCGAGATGTCGCGCATGGGCTGCGTCGCGATCAACGCGCTCGTCGCGTGCATGACGTGCCTGCAGCTGGTTCGTCTCGGCGTGACCATCGGCGGATCGAGCGCGGACTCGCGTCTCGTCGGGGCCGCCATGCTCTTCAGTCCAGGCTTCGTCTTCCACACTGCCGACCTCTTCAAGGACGGCATCTCGGCGCTGCTCGTCGTCACCGCCGTCGTGTCTGCCTTCCGGTTGGCGGAGCGCTTCACGATCTCCGACCTCTGCATCGGCATCGTGTGCCTGTTCGGCACTTGGTACGTGCGGTTCTATCTAGTGTTCTTGGTGAGCGCGCCGTTGGTCTTGAGCCTGCTCGGGATCCGCTCGGGCTCTGCCGCGCGGGCCGTCATCGCTCTCGCGTTCGCGTTCGCCGCCGCGGTGGCGATCATCGGTCTGACGAGCGCCGCGGACGAAGCGATCGAAGTCGGGCTCGACACGTTCGAGACCGCCACGTCGGCGAACGCGCGGGACTACAACGCGCAGGGCGGCTCGGGGGTTCGCTTCGACGACTCGAACCCGTGGGTCTCGTTCCCGCTCCGATTGCTCTACACGCTCTTCTCGCCGTTCCCCTGGCAGTCGGGATCGATCGGATTCCACGGCGGCAAGATCGACGCCTTCATCTGGTATTTCTTCTTCTATCGCGGCGCGCGCGCGGCGCGCGTGATGTGGCGCGAGGACCGCGGGACGCTGGTGATGTTCCTCGTCGTCCTGATCCCGCTCACCGTCGCGTACGCCACGACGATGGCCAACGTGGGCCTGATGCTCCGACAGCGCATTCCGATCGTGATGCTCGGCTCGGTGCTCGCGGTGCGTGATCGGCGGCGCCAGCGCGCGAGCAGCGAGTTCGCTGACGATTCTGCGACGAGCTCTCCAATCGATCAGGGGAGCCAGGCCGCCGCATGAGACCGAAGCTCTTGTTCGTCGTGAACGAAGACGCGTTCTTCGTCTCACACCGTCTGGAGATCGGAACGGCCGCGCGCGACGCCGGGTTCGACGTCGTCGTGGCGGCGGGTCCGGGCGGAGCGCGATCGTCGATCGAGTCGCACGGGCTCCGGACCGTGGAGCTTCCGTTCGATCGAGGCGGGCGCTCGCCGACGCGCGACGCTCGGACGGTCGCGCGTCTCGTCGAGCTCTACGCACGCGAGCGCCCGACGCTCGTGCATCACGTCACCATCAAGCCCGTTCTCTACGGATCGATCGCGGCGAAGCTCACGGGCGTGCGCGCAGTGGTGAACGCGATCAGCGGTCTCGGCTTCGTCTTCTTGTCGAAGCGCCTCTCCGCCCGCGTGCTCCGCGGCGGCGTCGAGAGCGCCTACCGAGTGGCCCTGTCGGGGCCCCGTGTGCGCGTCGTATTCCAGAACGCCGATGACGAGGCGCTCTTCGTGTCGAGAGGGCTCGTCGACGCCGATCGCGTGCTGAGAATCCCGGGATCGGGCGTGGATCTCGCGCGATTCACCGAGCGCCCGCCCGACCGCGCCGAGACTCCGGTCGTCCTTCTTCCTGCGCGATTGCTCTGGGACAAGGGAGTCGGTGAGTTCGTCGACGCGGCGCGCTCTCTGCGAGCGCGAGGCGTGCGCGCGCGGTTCGCATTGGTCGGAGGGGGCTCGACGAACCCGGCGAGCGTTCCTCCGGCACGAGTGCGGCGTTGGGTCGACGACGGTGTGATCGAGGCCTGGGGCCACCGCACCGACATGCCGGAGGTGCTGGCGCAAGCGAGCCTCGTCGTTCTGCCTTCGTACCGCGAGGGCTTCCCGCTCGCGCTGGCGGAAGCATGCGCGGTCGGTCGCGCGTGCGTGACGACCGACGTGCCCGGCTGTCGCGACGTCGTCGACGACGCGTGTGGTTGGCGCGTCCCCGCGCGGGACGCGTCAGCGCTCGCCGACGCGATCGCCGATGCACTGTCGGATCGAACGCGGCTCGAGGAGATGGGGCGACGAGCGGCGCAGCGCGCGCGTGAACGGTTCGGACGAGGAGCGATCGTCGCATCGCATCTCGCGCTCTATCGCGAGATGCTCGGCGATGCGTGGCCGCGTGTTGCGAGCGTGTCGCCACGAGAGCACGGCGTCGCCGGGAGAGTGGGAGAGTGAAGGTACTGCACGTTCAGAAGCTCGGAGGAATGGCGGGTTCGGAGCGGTATCTGCTCGAGATCCTGCCTGCGCTCCGCGCCGCAGGGGTCGACGCTCGCTTCGCCGCGCTCGTGACGGATGCCGACCGCTCGCGCAACGACGAGATGTACCGCCGACTCCGCGCGGCCGACGTTCCGTTCTACGTGCTCCCGCTCGGCCGGGTACCGCGCGCGAGCGACGTGCTCGGCCTCGCTCGCCTCGTGCGTGACGAGCGAGTCGACGTGCTGCACACGCACCTCGTCCACGCCGACTTCGTCGGCGCGCTCGCGCGTCCTGCGCTGCCGCGACGCGTCGCGCGCGTCTCGACGAAGCATGGTTACGAGGAGAGCTACACGAACGAGCACGGCTTCGACCCGCGGCGCGTTCCGCGCAACGCGTATCGGACTGCGTGCTGGGTCGCCGAGTCGCAGGTCACCGCGTCGTACGCCATCTCCCGTGGCCTTCGCCGGCTCTTCGTCGAGTCCGGCATCGCCCGGCCCGAGATGGAGGTCATCCACTACGGGTTCGACTTCGCGGCCGCGCCGACGCAGCCCCGACCCGAGCATCGTCTCGGGACACCGCAGATCACGATGGTGGGGCGCCTCGTCGGCTTCAAGGGCCATCGCCATGCGCTCGATGCGATGGTCCGCATACGTCGCGCACATCCGAGCGCGAAGCTGGTCATCGTGGGCTCGGGACCGCTGGAAGCCGAGATCCGCGCGTCGATCGCGTCACGAGGTCTCTCCGAGAGCGTGGTGATGACGGGCTATCGCCCGGACGCTGCCGCTTTCATGGCCGCTTCCGACGTCGTGCTGGTGCCGTCGATCTCGGAGGGCCTGGGCGTCGTGTTCCTCGAGGCGTTCTCGGCCGGCACGCCCGTCGTAGCGTTCGACGTGCCGGCGTCGAACGAGATCCTCGCCCACGACGAGACCGGTCTGCTGGTTCCCCCCTACGACATCGACGCCTATGCGCGTGCCGTGAACGGGCTGCTCGCGGATGCGGCGCTGCGCGAGCGGCTGCGAGCAGGCGGGGCGCACAGGCTTCGCTCGTACTTCACGCGCGAACGGATGACGCGCGAGACCATCGCCTTCTACGAGCGTGCGACGCGATGCGCGAGAGGCGAGCGGCTTGCAGCCGCCGCGCCGGCTGCTTGACCATGGAACCCCAGCATGGTTCCGTTCGGTCCTCCTCCGTGAATCCTCGCTGACCGGCTGCAACGAACGAGAGCGCCGAGATGTGGACGGATCTTGTCATCGCCGCGGGCGTCGGACTCGTGGTTGCCGGGATAGCGACTCCTGCGGCTCGGGCCCTCGGCCGAAGGCTCGGAGCCGTCGACCAACCCGGAGGGCGCCGGGTTCACACCAAGGCCACCCCACGCATGGGAGGTCTGGCCGTCGTGGCGGGGTACGTCACGGCGCTCGGGTGCGTCGCGGCGTGGGACGCCCACGAGGGGCGCGCGTTCGCGGGCGCGCCGACGCCGATCGTCGGCTTCCTGGTGGGCGGACTGTTGCTCGCTGGCGTCGGCGCGGTCGACGACGTGCGGGCGCTCGGAGCGAAGAAGAAGCTCGCCTTCCAGAGCGTCGCCGCGAGCATCGCGTGGGCGGCGGGCGCGCGGATCGAGGCCTTCGATCTACCGTGGATCGGTAGCTTCGAGTTCGCGCCCGTCGCGAGCTACGTGATGAGCGTCGGATGGATCCTCGCGTTCGTGAACGCGATCAACCTCATCGACGGTCTCGACGGCCTCGCGAGCGGGATGGTGTTCTTCGCCGCGATCACCAACACGATCGTCGCGCTCACCACGGAGAACCATCTCGCAGCCGTGCTGAACGTGGCGCTCGGTGCGTCGGTGCTCGCGTTCCTCTACTACAACTTCAACCCCGCGACGGTGTTCCTCGGGGACACGGGAAGCATGTTCCTCGGGTACGTCCTCGGGGCTTCCGCGTTGCTCAGCGGGCGGCAGAAGGAGAGCACCGTCGTCGCGCTGCTGGTGCCCGTCGTCGCGCTGGGCGTGCCTCTGACGGACACGCTGTTCACGATGCTGCGGCGCTTCCTCGAGCGCCGACCGATCTTCTCCGCCGATCGCGGCCACATTCACCATCGACTGCTCGACCTCGGGTTCACCCACCGTCGCGTGGTGTTGCTCCTCTACGCGATCAGCGTGTTGACCTGTGTCGCGGCGATCGCTGCGGCGTTCGGCAAGGACTGGCAGGTCGGTCTCGCGCTTCTCGCAGCGGTCCTCGTCGTGCTCGCGAGCGCGCGCTTCGCTGGGTACTTCCGCCTGCGCGTGGTGCGCGAGGCGTCGTCGGACGTCGCGAAATCGCAGGTCCGCAATCGCATCGCGCTCGCGCTCGCCGGGAGCCACACCACGGCCTCCGAGTATCTCTCGCGGATCGCGACGGTCGTGCTGGAGGTGGATGGTTTCGTGAAGTGCGAGCTCGTGCGCGACGAGCAGGTCCTGTGGAGCTGGCAGGACTCGCACGAAAAGGTCGCGCATCCGAACTCGTACGAGTACGTGTGGAACGTCGACGAGCTCACGTGGCGTCTCCGCTTCTTCGTCGACCCCGACCTGGCGTCGTCCAGCACCGAGATCGAGCCGCTCCTCCAGCTCACGGGCGAGGTCGCCGCGCACATCCTCGCGCGCGACACGTCGTGGCGAGCGATGGTCCGCGAGTCGCGGCCCTCGCTGCAGGCGGCGCCGCTCGTGACCGCTGCGCAGCGCGATGGCGAGCCGCTCGGCGCTTCGTCGGGCGCGGACGCCTGAGCCTGGTCGGATCGACGCCCCTCGATGCGCAGGCTCGCGCTCCTCAGGTCGATCGGGACCTATACGCTCCTCGGCTTCGTGCCGGTCGCGACGAACCTCGTCGTCGTGCCGATCTACCTGCGGCACCTGTCGGTCGAGGAGTACGGCCTCGTCGGGCTGGCCAACGTCGCATACACGTTCACGCTGCTCGTGACCGGGCTCGGGCTGCCCGACGCGTACGGCCGGTTCTATTTCGAGAAGCACAACGCAGGGCGCGAAGGCGGCGGCCGGCTCCTCGGGACCGTGCTGGCGGGCGTCACCCTCAGCACGGCGCTCGCCGCGATCCTCGCGCTCGCATGCGGGCCGCGGCTCTACGAGCTCGCCTGGCCGTCGCTTGCGTTCCAACCGTACGGTTGGTGGATCGCCGTCTCGGTCGGCGGGGCGATGCTGCAGCAGCTCGCGTTCCTCGCCTTCCGGAACGCGGAGAACCTGCGCATGGCGGCGCTCGCCAGTCTCCTGCCGTTCGCCGGAGGAACGATCGGCACCTACGTCGCCGTCGCCTCGCTGGACGGTGGCGCGGAAGGCGCGATCTCCGGGCGCGCGCTCGGGTACCTCGCAGGTGCGTTGCCCGCGCTCGTCGTCCTCGCGTCGAGTCTACCTCTGCGATTCCGTGTGTCGCAGTTGCGAGAGCTGCTCGAGTACGGAGTTCCGATCGTCGTCTATTCGCTGTTGAATCACCTGCTCTTCCTCGGCGATCGCCTGATCTTCGAGCGGTGGACGGATCTCGAGACCCTCGCCGTCTACGTGCTGGCGGTGACGATCATCTCGCCCGCCGACATTCTCGCGAACGCTGTCTCGCCCGCGATCGTGCCGCGCATCTATCGCGGGTGGTCCGCCGGAGACGCGCGCGTGGATCAGGAGCTCCAGCGCATCTACGAAGGCCTGTTCGCGATCCAGGTGGTCCTGCTCTGCATCGCTCTCACGTGCGCCGGTCCGGTCGTGACCTGGCTCGGCAGCGAGGAGTACTCGGCGTCGCTTCCGTATCTGCCGTTCCTCGCGTTCGCGCACCTGTTCCGGGTCCGCTATCTCTATTTCTCGATGCCGCTCTTCTTCCACAAGCGGACTCGTTTCCTTCCGTTGATGACGTTGACGTCGATCGGGCTCGGCCTCGCCGGGGCCTACGCCGGGTTCCGATGGATCGGTCCGGTGGGCATCACCGTCGGAGTCATCGCGTGGAAGTTCTCGCAGCAGGCGATCGCGCACGTCTTCGTCGTCAGGACGGGGTTGATGCGCGCCGCGGGGATGCCGAGGAGCACGATGCTGAGTGGTCTGTTCCTCGCCTATGTCGCGGCGAGCTACGCGACGGACTCGACGCCGGCCGTCCTGTGGGGCGGCGCCGCGGTTCTCACGGCTGCGTCGGCGTTCGCGCTGGCTCGGGTCCTCGCGACGCCCGGGGCGCTTCCTGCACATCGGGGCCCCGCGTGACGAACGACGCGAAGCTGCCGAGCGGTTTCCGCCTGCACCAGATTCTCTTCGGGGGATTGGGCGGTCACGCGAGTGTCGCGCTCTCGTTGATCGGGAGCACGCCTCAGCTGCAGCACTCGGTCACGTTCTTCGGCACCGACCCGCCGCGCTCCGAGCACGTCGAGCTCTGCCGCGCTCGACACGTCGCGTGGACCGGCGTGACGAAGCGCCCGGGTCTCGACCCTCAGTCGTTGCGGTCCGTCCTCGCCGATCTCCGCGCGCGACGCCCCGAGGTCGTGCTGGTCCACTCGACGACCACGATGCCTGCTGCGCTCGCGCATCGGCTGTCGACGGGCGTTCCCTTCGTCGTGGTCGATCACACTCCGAACGCAGCGAAAGAGCGCAGGGAGTGGGTTGCGCTCGCGACGAGCCTCGCCGTGTCCGATTCCGTCGTGTTCCTCACGCCGGTGTTTCGGGCCGAGGTTCGCGCGCGCTTCGGTCGTGCGGTCGATCTCGCACGCACGACCGTCATTCCGAACGGCATCGACACCGAGCGTTTTCGACCCGCTCCCCGCGCCATCGGGGACTCGAGTCGCGTCGTCGTGTCCATGCTCTCGCGCTTCACGCCGCAGCGTGACCACGCGACGATCGTCTCCGCCGTCGAGTCTCTCCTCGCGCGTGATGCCAATCTGCGTGCTCGGCTGAGGGTGGTGCTCGCCGGTGACGGGGAGACGCTCGGCTCGATTCGAGCGCTCGTCACGAGCCGTGGGCTCGACGACGTGATCACGACGCCGGGCGTGCTCGACGAGACGAACGTCGTGAAGCTGCTCCACGCCTCCGACATCTATGTCCATTCGTCCCTGGCCGAGACGATGAGCACGTCCGTGATGCAGGCGATGTCGACCGGGCTGCCCGTCGTGGCCACGCGCATCACGGGGATGGATCTGTTGATCGACGATGGGCGCAGCGGCGTGCTCTTCACCTCGGGTCGGGCTCCCGAGCTCGCCTCCGTCGTCGCGGGCCTGATCGCGGATCCGCAGCGGCGCACGTCGCTGGGCGCAGAAGCGCGCCGCGACGCGATCGAGCGCCTTTCTGCCGCGCGAATGGCCGCGGATTATCAGCATCACCTTCGAGAGGCGGTGTCGCGTCGCTCGATGATTGTGAGTCGCTCTGCCGAGAACGGCGGAGCTCGGGTATGAGCGAGGAGCCAATGTCCCTTCAGAGGATGATCGACAAGACGCTGCCCGTCCGAAAGGCGGCCTTTCGCCTACTCGATCGCCGTGGGCTCCGGGGCGTTCTCGGCGGCGGAGTGAGCGTCTACAGCCTGCTCAGGCGCGGCCGGGGAGTCTGGGTCACGCCGGAGAAGGGACTCTGGGTGCATCGGTTCGTCGATGGCTATCTCGTCAATCGCGTCATCGACACGACTCTTCTCGACACGATCGACTCCGTCGCTCGCGACACGTTTCTCCACGGGCTGTCCGTGAGCCCTGGTGATGTCGTGGTCGACGTCGGCGCGGGCGTGGGCACCGAGGTCCTCACGTTCTCACGGCTCGCGGGTCCGGGCGGCCGCGTGCTCGCCATCGAAGCCCACCCCGAGACCGCGCGCGCGCTGCAGCGCACGGTCGTGCTCAACGGTCTTCGTCAGGTCGAGGTGATCGCCGCTGCCGCGACCGCGAAGGAGTGCGAGCTCTCGATCACCGACGAGGAAGATCACATCAAGAGCCAGGTGCGCTCGGACACGTCGTCCGGCGCCCATCGCGTGCCCGGAAGGCCCTTGGCGATGCTGCTGCGGGAGCGAGGCATCGAGCGGATCGACCTCGTGAAGATGAACATCGAGGGAGCCGAGCTCGACGCGCTGCGCGGTCTGGGGGCGGCGCTCGCGAACGTGCGGCAGGTGGCGATCAGCTGTCACGACTTCCTCGCGCCGGAGTCCGACCCGCACGACTGGCGACGCACCTTCGACGGGGTCCGCCAGCTGCTGGCCGACGCCGGTTTCGAGCTGTGGTCCAGGGAAGCCGACGAGCGCCCCTGGGTTCGCCACACGTGGTACGGCAGGCGTCCTCGCTGATCATCGATGACTTCGAAGAGCAACGCGGCTGTCCGGATCCTCGCGACCGGGGCGATCAATCGGCCCGACATCCTCGCCGTGCTCGACAAGCTGCGTCCCGTCGCACAGCTGGAATTCGTCGAGTACTCGCAGATGTACTCGGAGCCGCTCGCTCCGGAGCGATATGCGCCATACGGGCCGGTGACCCCGTGGGAGCAGTACACGAGCGCACAATCTCTGCTCGATTCCACGCGTCCCGCGGCGATCGTGCTCTTCTACGTGTCTTCGCTCAATCAGGTCGCTCTACGAATCGCGGCGCACTCGCGAGCGATCCCCACGATCCACGTCGAGCACGGTATTCGTCTCTCGCCAGAGGACCCGCTGGCGCGCAGGTTCCTGCGCGAGCAGGCGCAGAAGCGGTTCTCTCGGCGTCGCCCTAGCCTGATTTCGACGCTGGCGAATTATCGGTTCGCACTCGGGACCTGGGCGCGTCTGACCGGTGTCCATCGAGCCGCTCTGGGCCGATATCTCGCGACTGTGGGCCTGCGGGGCGCGACTTATGAAGTGCTCCAGTCGACTGCGAACATCCGACGGCCCGACGGGTATCTCTCGTTCTCCGAGCAGTGTCTGGCGTACCACCGCGACGTCGATCGCATCCCGGGTAGCTGGCCGACGAAGCTGGTCGGTTTCCCGCAGTTCGACGAGTTCCTGCCGCGGACGGCGGACGTGGACCCGCGGCTCGCGGTCCTGATCGATCATCAGTTCCACAATCTCGGCTTGTTCGGGTGGACGAACGATTTCCGGACGACGTGGGTCGCCCGTATCGTCGACCTCGTCGAGAAGTTCGATTTGCGTCTGTTGGTCAAACAGCATCCCGAGGATCGCAGTGGCGCCTGGGAGCGGTGGCGAGGACACCCTCGCATCGAGGTCGTCGATCGAGACGGGCTCATGGACGCGCTTCCGCGTGTCGGACTGATCCTCGGCACGTTCTCGACGCTGCAGATCCCGCTCGCAGCGATGCCTCACACCGCGCTCGTGACGCTCGAGATTCATCCGAACCCCGATGAGTTCCCTTCGAGGTCTTTCGTCGAGACGGGCGCTGCGACGGCCGCTTTCACATGGGACGCGCTCGAGCGACTGATCTCGCGACGAGCCGAGCTCGCGCGCGAGCAGGCAGCGCGCAAGGACGCGTTCATCGAGAAGTTCCTCCACAAGATGGATGGACGCGCAGGAGAGCGGCTTCGAGACGCTTTGATGACGCTCGACTGGGCGCCCGTTCGTCGATTCGGGATGGAGGACGCGTGAGCGTGTCTGCGCTGTTGGGACGGCTGGCTCACCCAGCCTTGTATGCGGTGCGTGCCGCTCGATACCGGGCGGAAGGGCTGCTGTCCGGAGGATACGTTCATCCGACGACGCTGCTGACGATCGCCAGTGGGCCGGGTCGGCTCCGTCTCGGCAAACGCGTGCTGATCTACGAGTACAACGTCATCGTCGTCGGTGACGATCAGGGACCGACTGCATTCCGAGGTTCCCATCTCGAGATCGGCGACGACACCTACGTCGGTTCGCACAACAATCTGCGCGCCGCGGGTGGTGCGATCACGATCGGGCGGAAGTGTCTGATCTCGCAGCACGTCACGATCGTCGCTGCGAATCATGGGACGAGTCGTCTTCAGCCGATGAAAGATCAGCCCTGGGACGTGACGCGGACCGGCGTTCGGATCGGCGACGATGTCTGGGTCGGCGCAGGCGCGGTGATCCTGCCCGGCACCACCGTCGGCGACGGAGCCATCATCGCTGCGGGAGCGGTCGTCAGCCGCGACGTTCTTCCGTACCAGATCGTCGGTGGCGTTCCTGCGAAGGTCATCGGCGAACGCTGAGCCGCACGAGTTCCGTGCGCGTGCACGGGGCGGCTCTGGAGCTCACGCGCTCGAATGCGACGAGCCGTCTCCGCATCTCACGTGCGGGCTCGTCACACGAGCCGCCGGAGATGCCGCACCGAGAAGCGGACAGCGTGCCTGATGGAAACCCCTCCGAAACGACTCCTCTCGATTGATCTGCTTCGTGGCGTGTGCGCGCTCGGCGTGGCGATCTATCACCTCGCGAGCTGGCTCGACCTCGCGCACCTCTACAATCTCGGCCTCTACGGCGTGTACGCGTTCTTCGTGATCTCGGGCGCGAGCATGACGCTCGCGTACGACGGACGTTTCGCGCGTGGCTACTCGATTCCGAAATTCCTGGCGTTGCGATACGCGCGACTGGCCCCGTTGTACGTTGCGATCTGCGTCTACGTCGTCCTCGTCGCGCTCGTCACGGGTCAGCTCGACCACGAGCTCCTCGGAAAAGCGGCGTTGAACGTCACGTTCCTCTTCGCGTTCGCAAACCCAGGCGACACGTCCATCGTCGTCGGTGGATGGTCCCTGGGGATCGAGTTCGTCTTCTACCTTCTATTTCCACTGCTGATCGCGCTCTCCCGACAGCGCTGGTATCCGGCCCTCGCCGCGGGGCTCGTCGTCCTCCAGATCGTCTTCGTCAACCTGCTGCTTTCGGGGTCGACGGACTTCGTCGAGAGCTGGTCTCGCTACACGCAATTCGGATCGTTTGCCGGCTACTTCGCGGTCGGTGTGTGGATCGGCCGTCGACGGCTCGCGACGGCGAACCGACGCGTGCACGAGCGAGTCGCGGCGGGCGTTGCGATCCTCGCGGCGACGCCGCTCTTGTTCGCGCACGGAGCGAGCTCGGTCGACTCCCTCACCGGGCTCCGTGGAACGCTCATCGCGGTGTGCACGCTGCTGCTCGTGGCGAGCGTTGCAGAGATCGACCTGCGCGGAGGCGCGGCCCGCGCGGCGGAGGTGCTCGGTGACGTGAGCTATCCGGTCTACCTACTGCATCCCGTCGTGTTCGCTCTGATGAGGTCGCGACGAGTGCTCGGTGGGTTCGCCGATGTTCACCCGATCATGTTCGCAGCGGTCGTGCTGGCGACATCCCTCGCCGTCGCAGTGGTCGTGCATCGACGAATCGAGACGCCGCTCGTGCAGCGCCTGAGAGCGGCGGTCGGTTGACGAGGTCGCCGCGGTCCGTTCAGGCTCGCGTCGTTTCGAGCGGGCCGTACGCGCGATAGAGCGCGGACGCCATGCGCAGGTCCTCGGGCTCGTCGATGTCGACCGCACGATGCCACGGCATCGCGTGGAACCGGTGATCGGGCCCGTAGAACGTGCGCGCTTCGAGGAGCGCTTCGGTTCTCGCGATCCACGTCGCCCCGGTCGGGCAGTAGATCGACTCGAGATCCTGAGAGCGCTTGAGGCGCTCCGACGGGAAGAGCGGCGCGGGACGGCCCTCCGCGTCCAGCCGCACTGCCCACCATGCGTGCGCCCATCCCAGGTCGAAGCACGAGATCTGGAACCGCGCGCCGGAGCGTTCGAAGTGCTCCACTCCATCGCGGATGTCGGCTGCATTGCGCAGCGGGCACGCCGCGAAGAGCTGGACCACGACGTCGCACTCCAGCCCCTCGGCCGCCAGTCGCTCGATCGCGCTGACCGTTGCGAGGCTCACGGGGGAGTGATCGTCCGCGTACGCCTCGCGCAGGAAGGGGACCTCCGCGCCGGATCGCCTCGAGATCTCGGCGATCTCCTCGTCATCCGTGCTGACGATGATGCGATCGAAGAGACCGCATTCGCGTGCCGCGTCGATCGTCCACGAGATCAGCGGCTTTCCTTCGAGCTCGACGACGTTCTTGCGGGGGATGCGCTTCGAGCCGCCGCGCGCGGGGATGATCGCGAACCGACGCTGCGCGCTCATTCGACGACCTCCGCGAGCTGCGCACGCTCGGCGAGCTCCATGACCGTGAGCAAATGGAGTGAGTCGGAGAGCGTCGCTGCGGTGCTCGCGCGACCTGATACGAAATCGAGGAAGTCGATCATCTGCGCTCGATAGAAGTCGAAGGGCACTTCGGGTGCGCGATGGAGCTCGACCGCCGCACCGTCGTAGGGCGTGAATCGCACGACACCGTCGGTGAACGAATAATCGAGCCGCCCGCCGGTGCCCTGGATCCACCCGTGTCGGCGATAGGACGGAGAGAGGTAGTCGAGATCCACCATCACCTGCGCGCCGCGCTGTGTTCGGAGCACGAGAGCAACGCTGTCGTCGACGTCGATCTCGAGATCGGAGAGACGTGCGACATCGCCGGTCACGCTCACGAGGCGACCCATCCAGTGCAGCACGAGATCCAGCTCGTGCGAGATCGTCCGCAACACTCCGCCGCCGAGGTCACGACGCGCCGAGTACTCGGTGCGGTAGTCGGCATCGGGATGGAATTTGGGGAGGTGTTGTCCGAACGACAGCTGCGCGCGCACGATCCGACCGAGCGGCGCACCCTCGCGGGCGAGAAGGTCGTGCACCGCGCGCACGAGCGGGTGGAAGCGCAGGCAGTACGCGACGCGAATGCGATCGGCGGCTGCGATCACCGCCTCGGACAGCTCGTTGCGGTGCGCGACGAGCGGCTTCTCGACCAGCGCGGGGAGGCCGGGCCTCGACGCGATGCGCGCGAGCGCCTCGCCGTGCAGCGCCGTGGGCGTGGCGACGATCACACCGTCCAACGACGACGACCAGAAGCGATCGGCGTCTCGCTCCTCGATCACGAACGAGAGGTCGGTGGGCAGCTCGCGCGTCGCTCCACGGCCGCTGCGCAGGGCGAGGACTCGATCGACACCGAGGTCCTTCAGGCAACGCGCATGGCGACGACCGATCGAGCCCAGCCCGACGACGCCGATGGTGAGGCTCATCGGCGCCCCGCCTCGATCAGCCGCACGATCGTTCGCGTCTCGTCGCGCGCGATCGGAATGGTGCGCTCGGTGATCGACGTCACGAACACGCGGAGCGCTTCGCGGAACGCGGTGAACGAGTCGGAGAACACGAGCGACGCGTCGCCCGCGTTCCCCAGCACGTGGATGCGGATCGCGGAAGGAAGCGACGACGTCGTCGTGAAGCGGACGTCGAGCCCGTCGGGAAGCGTCACGTCGAGATGGTCGAGAGGGCCACGCTGGTGTCGGGTCGTTCGCGCGTCGCCCCACGACGCGGCGGAGAGCTGGGCGACGACCGTCTCGATCCCGTGGACCGCGTAGGTGTCCCAGTACTTCGGGATGATCGCGTGCACGAGGCGCGGCTCGCCGACCTTCGCCGGATCCCAACGGAGCTCCGACGCGTAGCGCAGCGCCGAGCACGAGTAGATCTGACCGTCGTAGCGCTGCATCGCGAGCAACGCGTCGAGGTCGCGCTCGGTGAGCGCGATCGGCTTGTCGACGTAGACGGGCAGCCCCGCTTCGAGGAACGGCCGCGCGAGGCTTGCGTGTTGCGCTGCGTCGTCACGCGCGAGCAGTACGGCGTCGACCTCGCCCACCATCAGCTCGGGACGGTCCACGACGCGCGCGATGCGCGATGCGCGCGCGACGTCCTCTGCAATCGCGCGTTCCTGTGCCCAGACGTGCGTGACGCGCGCGAGAGCGCCGAGCGATTCCTCCGGGAATCTGCGGAGCCGAAGGTACGCCGGAATGGCAGGGAACGGACACGACGCCATGTGCTTGGCGTCGTATCCATTGAAGATCGCCGACCACGAGTACGGGTGACCGTTGCCCTCCGAGAGCCCGAGGATCCCGAGTCGAAGCGTCACGTCAGCTCCAGTTCGTCGGCAGGAGGATTCGTTCGTCGTCGAGCGGGAGCCCGCGCGTCGCGTCCTCGACCGCGCCTACGTCGAACCGACGGGCGGCGGTCCGGAGGTGCTCGCGAAGGTGATCCACTCCGTCCACGCCGACGACGGCGGCATCGATGCCGCCGTGCGACAGCACGAACGCGAGCGCGATCTCGATCGGCGTCGCGTCGAGGTCGGCGGCGACTCTCCCGAGCGCTCGGAGGGTGGGTAGGATTGCTTCGAGCCGCGTCGGCACCCGCTCTGCCGGCAGCGTCAACAACCCTTGCAGGAAGACCGACCGCGCGTGGACCTCGACGCCGCGTGCGCGCAGCTCCGGGAGCAAGGGCTCGAACCGGCGATCGACGACGCTGAAGGGGACCTGCACGAGATCGATCGGGGCTCCCGACCGCAGCACGTCCTCGAGATCCTGGGGCCGGTAGAACGACACGCCGATGCGGGCCGTCCCACCTCGCGCGCGATGCTCCGCGAGCGCCTGGAGGACGGCGGGCTCTCGCCGGAACGTCGCCACGTCGTGGAGAAGCACCGCGTACGGGGTGACGCCGAGCCTTGCGTACGATTCCGAAAGCCGCGCATCGACCTCATCGCCGCGCGTGTTCGCCGGGAGCTTCGTGACGACGCGGAACGCGTGCTGGGGCGGCATGCTCTCGCCGAGCACGCGCTCGCTCTCGCCGTATGCGATGGCAGTGTCGAGCGTGCGCACGCCTGCGTCGTGGGCGTGCGCGAGGATCTCGCGAACCTCGTCGGGCGGGACCTGGCCCCGCTGGTTCGCGATGCCGTAGCCGAGCCCGAACTGCACCGTGCCGAGGGCGAGCTTGGCGATCCGATCCGCCACGCTCACTCCAGCGCGTCCCACGTGAGCCGCGTGCCGCGCGGGAGGTCTCGACGCGCTGTGCGCCCGAGCACCTCGGGCAAGTACTTGGGCGGAAGCCCGTAACCGGGGCGGATCGCGCGGACGTTCTCGCTCGTGAACGCCTCGCCGGCGCGCACGTCCTTCACGATGTAGAGCGAGCGACGGAACGCGACGTTCTTCTCCTCGCTCACTTCGCGCGCGTAGGTGATGTTCCCGACCGCTTCCCACGCGGTGCGGCAGCCCCGTACGAGCTCGCCGAGCTCGGCAGGCTCGAGCGAGAACGCGGAGTCCGGTCCGCCATCGGAGCGCCGCATCGTGACGTGCTTCTCGATGAACGCGGCGCCGAGCGCGACCGCAGCGGCGGCGACCGTCGTGCCGAGCGTGTGATCGGAGAGCCCCGTGACGACGTCGAATGCGTCCGCCATGTGCGGGATGGTCCGCAGGTTCGCGTCGGTCGCCGGCGCCGGGTATGCGCTGATGCAGTGCAGGACGATCAGCTCACGTGCGCCGTTGCTGCGCGCCGTGTCGACCGCCTCCTGGATCTCGCCGAGGTTCGCCATCCCGGTCGAGATGATCATCGGCTTGCGCGTGCGCGCGCAGCGCGCGATCAGCGCGAGGTCGATCGCCTCGAACGACGCGATCTTGTACGCCGGCGCACCGAGCTCCTCGAGCAGGTCGACCGCGCTCTCGTCGAACGGAGTGCTGAACACCGTGAGCCCGAGCTCCCGACCCTTCGCGAAGAGTGGGGCGTGCCACTCCCACGGCGTCTGCGCCTCCTTGTAGAGGTCGTAGAGCGAATACCCGTCCCACAAGCCGCCGCGGATCTGGAACTCCTCCTGCGGCGCATCGATCGTCATCGTGTCGGGCGTGTACGTCTGGAGCTTCACCGCGTCCGCGCCTGCCGCCTTCGCGGCCTGCATGATCTCGAACGCACGGCCGATGTCGCCGTTGTGGTTCGCAGAGAGCTCGGCGACGACGTAGGGCGGATCCTGCGTCGAGATGCGGCGACCAGCGATCGTGACGGCTCGCATGGGTTCTCCTGGGCGTCGGGTCAGGTCGGTGAGGTCAGGGGGCGAACGAGGAGCCACGCGGGTACGTCCGCGACGATGGTGTCGGACTCGTGCGCGAACCCGGCGCGCTCGAACGCAGCGCGCGAACGCGGATTGTCGCATCGAATGAACGCGCGGACGCGACGCGCTCCGGAGCGCCATGCGACTCGCGCGACACCGGCCTCGATCACGCGCGCTGCGAGCCGGCGGCCACGGTGCTCGGGCGCGATCGTGATCCCGATGTCGACGACGTCGGCCTCGGACCGATCGAAGCGGACGAGGCCGATGTCTCGCTCCTCGCGATCGACGGCGATCCAGAGCCACGCGTCGATGCTCTGCCGCTTGCTCGCGAACCAGCGGAGGTGATCGTCGAGCGGGATCGGTGCGCTCCGGAAGGACCCGCTGCGAGTCTCGGGGTCGTTCGCCCAGGCGTGGAGCAGCGGACCGTCTTCGGCGCGCACCGCCCGCAACCGCAGCTCGGCGGCGTCGAGGTGCATCGCGACGCGCGCGGCGCCTTCGCCGTCGATCAGCTCCTGGCCGCGCCTCGCGAGCTCCGTCCGTGCCGTGCGTGAGCCCACGAGGTGCACGAGGGCTTCACGCACGTCGGCGGCCCCGAAGTCGTCTGCAGATCCCAGCGCGTGCGCGATCCCGAGGCGAGCTGCGGAGCGGAGCACGGGCTCCTGGTTCGGCGCCGTCGACACGAGCGCCATGGGCGTGCCGAGGTAGGCGAGCTCCCAGGTCGTGCTGCCCGACGCGGCAATCGCGAGGTCGGCCCGCGCGAGCCGCACCGGAACGTCGGGAGGATCGATCAACGTGTCGACGCCGCGTTCCGTCGTGGAGCGCGCGGAGAGCGAGGCCGCGTCGGGATTCGCTGCGCCCACGAGCGCGGTGATCTCGAGATCGGGCGAGATGCCCCTCAGCAGCTCGATCGCGCGCGTGGTCAGGCGCGAGGGGTCGGCGCCGCCGAACGTGACCAGCACGCGAGACGCTCGCTCGGGGTGCGTCCGATCGGGGCGCGATGACGAGAGGAACTCGCGGCGGAGCATCGCGAACCGTGCGCCGGCCAGCACGGCGCCGTTCGCGCGTGGGTAGAGCGCTTCGTCTCCGTGCAGGTTCTGGTTGAGCACGTCGCTCGCGATCGCCTCGCGCGAGCCGTCGTCATCGATCACCAGCGTGCGGTGCCCTGCGCGCGCCAGCTCGTCGGCGTACCGCGAGCCCATGTGGTAGCCGTCGACGACCACGGCCCGCGGTGCGATGTCGCGCAGCGCGCGAAGCGTCTCCCGGAGATCGTCGCCGTCTCCGGTGCCGCGCGCCCCGATGACCTCCACGTGCTCGCGCGTGAGACGCTCGACCAGCCGCGGGGGCGACGACGTCAAGAACACGGCGCGCCCACCGCGCTCCTGCCACGCGTGCGCGAGCGCGAGCGAACGCAGCACGTGCCCGACGCCGATCCTGGGTCCGGCGTCCGCGCGGACGACGAGCACCGGCGCGGTCATCGAGCGAGCGCGGTCGCGATCACGTCCACGACGCGATCGACGTCGGCATCTTCCATAGCCGGAAAGAGCGGCAGGCTCAGGCATCCCGCGTAGTAGCGCTCGGCGCCGTCGAAGACGCCGCCCGAGAGCCCGCTCGCGACGAAGTCGGGTTGGCGGTGGACAGGGATGTAGTGGACCTGCGGCAGGATCGCTGCCTCTCGCAGCGCGGTGTACAGCGCGAGCCGACGCGCCGCGACCGACTCGAGCGCCTCCCGATCGCGCGGGACCAGCCGCGCCACGTACAGGTGGTACGACGACGTCACCCCGGGACGCACGCGGAGCGGCACGATCCGATCGGCGAGCGCGGCGAGAGCCCGGTCGTAGCGCGCTGCGAGCTCCCGGCGTCGCTCGACGAAGCGCGCAGCCTTGCGCATCTGCGAGAGGCCGAGCGCGCACTGCACGTCGGTGATGCGGTAGTGGTAACCGAGCGTTCGCTGCTCGTAGTACCAGGGCCCCTCGTTGCGCGTGAGGCGCGCAGGATCCTTGGTGATCCCGTGGGTGCGCAGCTCGAGGAGCTCGCGGTACGCGCCCTCGTCGTTCGTGACGATCGCGCCGCCCTCGCACGTCGTGACGTGCTTCACCGGATGGAACGAGAAGATCGCCATGTGCGCGTGCGATCCGCTGCCCGCACGATGCGCGCGACCGTCGTGCTCGTAGCTCGCGCCGAGCGAGTGCGCGGCGTCCTCGATCACGATCGCGCCGAGCTCGTCGGCGAGCGCGCGGACCGCCGGCAGATCGGCGATTGCTCCCGAGAAATCCACGGGGATCAGCACGCGCGTGGCTTGACCGGCTCGCGCGAGGTCGTTCGCGGCCGCGCGCATCGAGTCCACCCGCACGAGCGCGGTCTCGGGATCGACATCCGCGAGGCGAGGTGCTCCGCCCGCGTAGCGAATCGCGTTCGCGGAGGCAACGAACGTGATGTCCGACGTGACGCCGCCGACGCCGGCGCGCACGCCCGCCGCGAGGCATGCGAGGTGGAGCGCCGCCGTGCCCGACGCCACCGCGACGGCGTACCGCGCGCCCGCGACCTCCGCGACCGCCCCTTCGAATCGTGCGACGGTCGGGCCCTGAGTGAGCCAATCGCCGCGCAGCGTCTCGACGACCGCCGCGACGTCGTCGTCATCGATGAGCTGCCGACCGTAGGGGAGAAGACGCTGGCTCACGTCACCACGCCCATCGGTTGGAGTCGAGCCACGCGCGAGTGCGACGCAAACCCTCCTCGAGGCTCGTCTTCGGCTCCCATCCGAGAAGGCGCTTCGCCTTCGACGCGTCGGTGCAGAGCCGCATGATCTCGGCCTGCGGGTGATCGTGCGGCACCCGCTCGACGATGTTCGAGCCCGTTCGGCAGAGCTCCGCGAGGTCGCGCACTGCGATGTCGCGGCCGGTGCCGGCGTTGATCACCTCGCCCTCGGCCGCGTCGCTCGTCGCAGCGCGCACGACGAAGTCGGCGCAGTCCTCGACGTACAGGAGGTCACGCGTCTGCTCACCCGTGCCCTTCACGAGGAGCGGCTTCCCGGCGAGATCGCGCTGCAGGAAGATCGACACGACGCCCCCTTCGCCGTTGCTCTTCTGGAACGGGCCGTACGTGTTGAACGGCCGAACGACCGTGACCGGCAGCCGATACGCGTGGAAGTACGAGAGCGCGAGATGATCCGATGCGATCTTCGACGCCGCGTACGGCGATGCAGGTCGGAACGGATGCGTCTCGACGATGGGCGTCGACGACGTCGCGTACACCATGCAGGTCGACATCACGACCACGCGCGGACGCCGATCGCGCAGGCGCGGCACGTCGCGATCGAAGTCGAACTGTCGCGCATCGACGTCGAGGCCGTTCCGCGCGAAGTACTCGCGACGGCAGGCCTCGAGCACACGAAAGGTGCCCTCGACGTCGTTGCGAAACGTCGGGTACGGATCGTCGATCGACTTCTGCACGTGGATCGACGCGCCGAGATGGAGCACGAGATCCCACGGCCCACGGCGGAACACGCTGCCGAGCACCTCGGGATCGGCGAGGTCGCCGTGCACGAGGCCGGTGAACCCCGGGTGTCCCTCCAGCTCGCGCAGGTTCTCTCGCCGGCCATTGCTGAGGTCGTCGAGCGCGAGCACTTCGTGCCCGTCGTCGAGGAGACGCTGCACGACCCAGCGCCCGATGAATCCCGCTCCTCCGGTGATCAAGCAGCGCATCTCAGCTCCTCGGCGCGAACGGGTCGAGGACCCGGGTCTCGCGCAGATACGCGACGATCTCGTCACGCGTCATCAGTCGGTCGTTGCCCGAGTGCCATTCCCGATCGACGACGCGACCGTCGGGAAAATCCGCGAGCTCCGGCCGGTCGGGGTACCGCGTCTCGGCGGGGGGAAGGATCACCAGCAGCGTGTCGAGATCGAGCGCGCGCCCTCGCTCGTCAGCCGCCAGCAGCTCCTCGTACAGCTTCTCTCCGATACGCGCGCCGGTGCGCACGATCTCGCAGCGTCCGCCGGAGAGCAGCTCGGCCATCGCGTGGGCGAGGTCGGCGATGCGCAGCGCGCGCATCTTGGTCACGAAGACTTCGCCGCCCTTCATGCGCTCGCCCGCCTGGAGCACGAGCTCGGCCGCCTCTTCGATCGTCATCACGTAGCGCGTCATCGCGTCGTCCGTGAGCGTCAGTGGCTCTCGACCGAGGAGCTGGCTGGCGAAGATCGGCAGCACCGAGCCGCGTGATCCGATGACGTTGCCGAAGCGGACCGACGCGAAGCGGGTCCGGCGCGGCCCTCGGATCTGATTCGCCGCGGTCACGAGCCGCTCGCCCATCATCTTCGACGCGCCCATCACGTTCGTCGGGTTCACCGCCTTGTCCGACGAGGTGAAGATCACGCGCTCGACGTTCGCGTCCAGCGAGGCGCGGAGCACGTTGTCGAGCCCGACCAGGTTCGACTGCACGACCTCGAACGGGTTGTACTCGCCGAGCCCGACGTGCTTGAGGGCTGCCGTGTGGAACACGACGTCCACGCCGTTCATGGCGAACCGCAGTCGATCGAGGTCGCGGATGTCGCCGAGCTGCGGTGCGACGTGGCCACGTCCCTGCAGCCGCTGGTGGAGGAAGAAGAGCTCGCTCTCCGCGTGGTCGAAGGCGCGCACCGCCTTCGCGTGCGACGCGAGTCGCGCACACAGCGCCGAGCCGATGGTCCCGGCCGCACCGGTGACGAGGACGGTCTTGTCTTTCACATACGCGGGGACGAGCACGCGATCTCCTCGAGACACGACTGTTGCCGGGGAGGTCCCCGACGTTCGGCCGGCCGGTGTACCACGCCCCTCTCGGATGCGGCCAGGCGCGTGGGCCGGCGCCCGTGGCGGCGATGTGTGCGAGGTGTCGTGGCTCGCGCGTCTCGCTCGGAGCCGAGGAGCAACATCATGCCCGACGAGCGGCGACGGCCCGGAAGGGCCTGATCACTCGCGATAGAACTCGCGGTACCACTCGACGAAACGCCCGATCCCCGTCTCGATGCTGGTCGCCGGCTTGAACGCGACGTCGCGCTCGAGGTCCTCGACGTCGGCGTACGTCGCGGGCACGTCGCCGGGCTGCATGTCGAGGAAGCGCTTCTCCGCCTTCTTGCCGAGCTTCGCCTCGAGCACCTCGATCAGCTTCATGAGCTCGACGGGCTCGTGGTTGCCGATGTTGTAGACGCGCCACGGCGCCGCGCTCGATCCGGGATCGGGCTTCGCGCCCGACCACTCCGGGTTCCGCTGCGCCGTGCGATCCGCGATCCGCACCACGCCCTCGACGATGTCGTCGACGTACGTGAAGTCGCGGCGCATGCGCCCGTGGTTGAACACGTCGATCGGACGCCCCTCGAGGATCGCCTTCGTGAAGAGGAAGAGCGCCATGTCGGGGCGACCCCACGGCCCGTACACCGTGAAGAAGCGCAGGCCCGTCGTGGGCAGCCCGTACAGATGGCTGTACGTGTGGGCCATGAGCTCGTTCGCCTTCTTCGTCGCGGCGTAGAGGCTCAGGGGGTGATCGACGTTCTGATGCACCGAGAACGGCATCTCGGTGTTCGCGCCGTAGACCGAGCTCGACGACGCATACGCGAGGTGCTTCACGCCGTGATGACGGCAGCCCTCGAGGATGTTCACGAACCCGACGACGTTCGCGTCGACGTACGCGTGCGGGTTGACGAGCGAGTACCGCACGCCCGCCTGCGCCGCGAGGTTGATGACGACGTCGAAGCGCTCCTTCGCGAAGAGCGCGGGCACGAGCTCGCGATCCGCGATGTCGCCGCGGACGAAGCGGAACCCCGGCCGGCCCTCGAGGCGCGCGAGGCGCGCCTCTTTCAGCGTCGGATCGTAGTAGTCGTTGACGTTGTCGAGCCCGACGACCTCGTCGCCGCGCTCGAGCAAACGCAGCGACGTGTGGTGTCCGATGAACCCCGCGGCGCCGGTGACGAGGTACTTCGTCATCGGGATCAGAGTGCCCAGTAGCGCACGCCGGCCGGCAGGTCGTGCGCTCCGAGCATCGACTTCACGTCGACGATCACGCCGTCGTTGCGCACGTGGCGGAGCAGGGCGCTGCCGCGCAGCTCCTCGTACTCGCGGTGCGCGACGGCGAGGATGAGCGCGTCGAGCCCGGTCGCGCGATCGATCGGGCTGAGCGTCAGCTGGTACTCGTGCATCGCTTCTTCCGCGTCGGCGCGGGGATCGTGCACCACCGGCTCGATCCCGAACTGGCGCAGCTCGGCAATGATGTCGGGCACACGCGAGTTGCGAAGATCGGGCACGTTCTCCTTGAACGTGAGGCCGAAGATGCCGACGCGCGCGCCCTTCACCGGAACGCCCTGTTCGATCAGCAGCTTGATGGTCCGCTGCGCGATGTACGCGCCCATGCCGTCGTTGATGCGACGGCCCGCGAGGATGACCTCGGGGTGATAGCCGACCGACTGCGCCTTCGAGGTCAGGTAGTAGGGATCGACGCCGATGCAGTGACCGCCGACGAGGCCCGGCTGGAACTTGAGGAAGTTCCACTTCGTGCCCGCCGCCTCGAGCACGTCGCGCGTGCGGATGCCGAGCCGATCGAAGATGAGCGCGAGCTCGTTCATCAGCGCGATGTTGAGATCGCGCTGCGTGTTCTCGATGACCTTCGCGGCCTCTGCGACCTTGATCGACGGCGCGCGGTGCACGCCCGCGGGGATGATCGCTTCGTACGCCTTCGCGACGCGCTCGAGCGTCTCCGCGTCCTCGCCCGACACGACCTTCGTCGTGGTCTCGAGCGTGTGCTGCTTGTCGCCCGGATTGATGCGCTCGGGCGAGTACCCGAGGCGGAACTGATCGCGCGAGAGCCCCGAGACGCGCTGCAGGATCGGCGCGCAGACGTCCTCGGTGACACCCGGATAGACCGTCGACTCGTAGACCACGACCGCGCCCGGCTTGAGCAGCTTGCCGACGCTCTCCGATGCCTTCACGACCGGCGTGAGATCGGGCTGGCGGTTCTCGTCGATCGGCGTGGGCACGGTGACGACGAAGAACGTGCCCTCGGTGACGGCCGCGGGGTCTGCCGTGAAGCGGATGGTGGAGCGCTTGAGCTCTGCGGGATCGACCTCGTTCGTGCGGTCGATGCCTTTGACCAGCTCGTCGATGCGGCGCTGGCTGATGTCGAAGCCGACGACCCCCTCGAACTGCCGCGCGAACGCGAGCGCGACGGGCAGGCCGACGTATCCGAGGCCGACGACGACGATCTTCTCGTTGCTCTTCATGCTCCCTGCTCGCTCTCTGTCTCAGCCGGCGCGCACGCCGATGCCCTCGTAGGTGAAGCCCAGCTGGCCGAGGTTGTACGTCGACCAGATGTTGCGCCCGTCGAGGATGAGAGCGCGCCGCATCGTGGTGCGGAGGCGCTCGAAGTCGGGATTGCGGTACTGGCCCCACTCCGTGACCAGCACGAGCGCGTCGGCGTCCTTGGCGGCCACGTAGGGATCGTTCACGAGCTCCACGCGATCGCCGTAGCGGGCGCGCGCGTTCTCGAGCCCCTCGGGATCGTGCGCGACGACGTGCGCGCCGTCGGCGAGCAGCGCGTCGATCAGCGTGAGCGCAGCGCTGTCGCGGATGTCGTCGGTGCGCGGCTTGAACGCGACGCCCCAGACCGCCACGCGGCGCCCTCGCACGTCGCCCTCGAAGTGGTGCCGGAGCTTGCGGAACAGCACGCCCTTCTGGCGCTGGTTCACGAGCTCGGTCGCGACCGCGAGATCGAGCTCGAGCCCGTGCTCGCGCCCGGTGTGCACGAGCGCGTTGACGTCCTTCGGGAAGCACGAGCCGCCGTAGCCCGGGCCCGCGTAGAGGAACTTCGGTCCGATGCGCACGTCGGTGCCGACGCCGAGCCGCACCTGGTGCACGTCCGCGCCGACCTTCTCGCAGAGCGCGGCGATCTGGTTCATGAACGAGATGCGCATCGCGAGCATCGTGTTCGCGACGTACTTCGTCAGCTCGGCGCTCGCGGGATCCATCCACACGATGCGATCGCGATCGAGACAGAGCGGGTGATAGAGACGCGCCATCACGTCGCGCGCGAACTGATCCTCGGGATCGACGCCGACGACGATGCGATCGGGGCGTAGGAAGTCGTTGACCGCGTCGCCTTCCTTGAGGAACTCGGGGTTCGACACGACGTGCACCGCGTGCGGCGCTTCGCGCACGAGGCGCTTCACGCGGACGTTCGTGCCGACGGGCACGGTGCTCTTGCAGACGAGCACGCACTCGCGCGTGGCGTGCTGCGCGACCGCGAGCGCGACCGCGTCGACCGCGCTCAGATCCGCCCCACCGTCGGGCCGCATCGGCGTGCCGACCCCGATGAAGATCACCTGCGCGTTCGCGATCGCGGCGGGCACGTCGTCGGAGAACGAGAGACGCCCCTCGGCGACGTTGCGCGCGACGAGCTCGTCGAGCCCGGGCTCGAAGATCGGGATCTCGCCGGCACGGAGCTTCGCGATCTTGGTCGCGTCGATGTCGGCGCAGACGACGGTCGCGCCGGTCTCGGCGAAGCCTGCTCCGCTGACGAGGCCGACGTATCCCGTGCCGACCATGCAGACCTTCATGCCGAAGCCTCCGATCGCTGCGGCTCGCTGGTGTGCCGCGCGAAGTACTCGATGGTGCGCGCGAGCCCCTCGCGGAGCGGGACGCGATGACGGAACCCGAGCCGTTCGCGCGCGAGGGTGAGATCCGGACGGCGCTGGGTCGGATCGTCGGCGGGCAGGGGCTTGTGCACGATCGTCGATCGGCTGCCGGTGAGCTCGCGGACGAGCTCGGCGAGCTCGAGCATCGTGAACTCGCCGTCGTTCCCGATGTTGACGGGACCGGTCGTGTCGGGGTGCTGCATCAGGAGGAGGAAACCGTCGATCAGATCGCTGACGAAGCAGAAGCTGCGCGTCTGCTTGCCCTCTCCGTAGATCGTGAGCGGCTCGCCTCGCAGCGCCTGCACGATGAAGTTGCTCACGACCCGCCCATCGTTCGGATCCATGCGCGGGCCGTACGTGTTGAAGATCCGCACGATGCGCACCTCGAGGCCGCGCGTGCGATGGAAGTCCATACAGAGCGACTCCGCGACGCGCTTGCCCTCGTCGTAGCAGGCGCGCGGTCCCAGCGTGTTGACCGAGCCGCGGTAGCTCTCGGGCTGCGGGTGCACCTCGGGGTCGCCGTAGACCTCGGACGTCGAGGCCTGGAAGAAGCGTGCTCCGTCGCTCGTCGCGCGCTCGAGCCCGTGGAGCGTGCCGAGGAAGCTCGTCTTCGTCGTGAAGATCGGGTCGCGCTGGTAGTGCGGTGGCGACGCCGGACACGCGAGGTTGAAGATCCAATCGAAGCGACTGCCGAGCGCGGGGAGCGGCTCGATCACGTCGTGCTCGAACAGCGAGAAGCGCGGGTGCGTGCGGAGATGCGTGAGATTGTCGCGGGTGCCGGTGTAGAAGTTGTCGAGGGCCACGACCTCGTGACCGAGCTCCAGGAGTCGGTCACAGAGGTGCGACCCGACGAACCCGGCTCCGCCGGTGACGAGGGCGCGCTTGGTCATGAATCAGCGGGTTTCGTAGACGCTGCCGGCGGGCTCTGCAACCAGCGTATATGTCCTCTGCGAATGCGGTCGAGGAAGCCGAGAGGACGCGTGTGAGCATCGCATCGACCTTTGCGATCCTACGCCGACTGGGTGGAGCGCGTGCGGACTGGGCGCGCGCTGCCGCGCTGGGTGTGCTCGCGGCGGTCGCGGAGATCGTGCTCGCTCTCGCTTTCGCCGCGCTCGCCCGCGGGGCGTCGGACGGCGGGACCTCGACGGCCGCACTCTGGCCGGTGGCGCTGGCGCTCGGCGGTGCCGCGGCCGGGCGCGTCTGCGTGGGGATCGCCATCCATCACCTGACGGCCACGAGCGCGGTCGAAGCGTCACGCGCGCTGCGTCGGGTGGGCTTGGATGTCGCGCTGCGCGCCGATGCGCGGGGGCTCGAGCCCGCGACGGATGTGCTCTCGCGCTGGATCGAGCGCGTGCCGCGCGCGACGCAGGCGCGACAGGCATCGGTCGGGCTCGTCGCGTGGTCGGTCCAGTCCCTGTGCCTCGGTGCGCTGGTGATCGTGAAGGCGCCCTCGATCGGGCTCGCGATGATCGCGGTCCTGATCGCCAGCGGCGCGATCGCGGCGCTGCTCGCGCGGCGCGTGCGGCGCATCGCACGCGGTCTGGCGCCGGCGCAGCGTCGCATCGCGAGCACCCTCGAGCGCGTGACGCGCCGCGCGTGGGAAATCCGCGCGCTGCGGACCGTCGCCATCGAGCGCGCGCGGCTCGCGCGGGACGTCGACGCACACGCCGAGGAGCAGACGCGTGTCGCGACGGCGAGCGCGCTCGCGAGCGCATCCCCGCTGCTGCCGGCCCTGCTGGCGATCGGTGCGCTCGCGAGCGCGGGGCTCGCATCGGGCCTCGCGCTCGCGGATCTCGTCGCGATGCTCTACGCGCTCGTGCGGCTCGCGTCGTCGCTGACCGCCGCGGGGCACGCGATCGGCGCGCTCTCCGCAGCGGGCCCGGCGCTCGAGGAGATCGCGCGCGAGGTGCCGCTCGGGAGCGACACCGCCGCAGCAGCGCGCGCCGAGACGAGCGCGCCGTGCGCGATCGCGCTGGAGAACGTGCGCGTCACCGTGGGCGATCGCGTCGTGCTGCACGACGTGAATCTCGACGTCGCGCCGGGCGAGATCGTGGGGCTCGTGGGACCGAGTGGGGTCGGCAAGACGACGCTGCTGCGCGCGGTGCTCGGCGTGATCGAGCCTGCTGCGGGACGGGTGCGCATCGACGGGATCGCGCCGGCGGACTGGTCGCTGCGTGGCGGGCGGCTCGGCCTGGTCACCGCCGAGCCGATGCTCTTCGCCGGGACGCTGCGCGAGAACGTCGCGTACGGGAGCTCGCAGGTCGACGACGACGCGCTCCTGCGCGCGCTCGCTCGTGCGAGGGCGTCGAGCGTCGCGGGGCAGGGCCTCGACCGCGTGCTCGGCGAGGGAGGCGAGGGCGTCTCGAGCGGTGAGCGCCAGCGTGTCGCCCTCGCGCGCGCGCTCGTCGGCGATCCCGACCTTCTGGTGCTCGACGAGCCGACCTCGGCGCTCGACACGACGCTCGAGCAGGAGATCGCCGCGCTGCTGCGCGATTGTTCGGGGCGATGCACGGTGCTCGTCGCCACCCACCGCGCGGCGCTCCTGAGCGCCTGCGATCGTGTCGTCGAGGTCGTGCCCGACGACCGCGGCGCGACAGTGATCGAGCGCGCGCGCGACGCGAGGAGCGCGTGAACGAGCACGCGAAGCTGACCCACGCGCCTCGCGCGGTCGCGCGTCGGGTCGCGGGGCGCATGGTGGTCGTGACGTTGCCCGGCCTCGAGACGCGCGTGCTGAACGAAGTGGGCGCGCGCGTGGTCGAGCTCGCCGACGGGCGCACGTTGGGCGAGATCGTCGACGTGATCACCCGCGAGCTGGATGCGGACCGCGAGGTCGTGCGCTCCGACGTCCACGAGTTCGTGATCGAGCTCGTGCGCGAAGGGGTGCTCAGCGCGGACGCGTAGCGAGCCACGCGCGCAGCAGCTGCGGGACGACGAGCGGGTCCTCGAGCGCGTCCGGGCCCGCGACGAGACGCGCCGCGGGGAGGGTTGCGAGGTCGGCGAGGATGTCGATCATCGCGTCGCGATGCGGCGTTCCCGGCACGACGGCGAGCGCGCTCGACCCGAGGAGCGTCGCGAACACTGCGGCAGGCTCGACGGGCTCGACGCGAGTGCGCGCGCCGCGCTCGATGCTCGGGATCACGATGGCGTCGACACGCGAGGGCGACGCGGGCCCTGGAGACGGCGCGCGCACCCGCGTCTTCGCGACGCTGCCATCGAGGACGGGCCCGAGCGCTTCGAGATCGGGATGCGCAGCGCGCGTCTCGTCGCTGACGTGCGGAGGCCGCCGGATCGGCCACGCCACGCGATGGGCGTCGACGTACGCCGCGTCGTCGCACGCCAGCACGCCACCACCGCGAGCGACCGCGAGCGCAGCGCTCGTCTTCCCCGACCCCGACCCGCCCGGGAGCAGGACCGTCGCGCCGTCGAGATGCACGACCGCGGCGTGGGTGTGCACCAGGCCCGCGTGGGCCGCGACGACGTGGAGCGCGATCGCGGCGGGCAGCCCGCTCGGCCCGTCCACGCGTCCCTGCAGTCCGTGAGGCGTCACCCGGAGCTCGGCGTGCGGGCTCCACACGATCACCGCATCGGGCTCGAGGACGAGCCGGGCAGGCCCGTAGAACGCCGCATACCGCGCGGGCGCCCGAGGGATCGCGCCGCGCTCCACGACCCACGGGTAGACCGCGATGCCTTCGCGACCAACCGCCGCGCCGAGGTGCTCGAGGCCGCCGCTCGCGCCCGCGGGCTCGTCGGGCACGTCCCACGCGACGCTCAACGCGCCGAGCCGAGCCTCACCCCGGGGCATCCGCGGGGTCGACCACGTCGATCAATCCGAGCTTCTGAAGCTCGTCGAGCCACGTCTCAGTGTCGGCCCGAGCGACATCGACCCCGACGTCGAAGACGCGCACGAGCATCGCCGCGAGCTCGTCGAGCGTCGCCGGAGCCGTGAGCGCGGACCAGAGGGCCTCGCCCGTCTCGTTCAGCGTGAAGTACGCCTTCGAGGCGGGGTCCAGGACGACCCCGCCTCGCGGCAGCTTGGTGTGGATCGCGCGCGTCGACGCGCGCCAGCGACGCGTCACGTCAGCGCGCGTCGATGGGCTGCTGGGGACGGGGATCGCCCACGGCGCTGACGAACAAGCCGCTGGTGCTCAGCGGGCCCCAGTTCGTCGGCGTGGCGAAGTACGCGACGTAGCCCGCCTCCGCCTCGCTCGGGTACGAGAGCCCGAGCCGCAGGTCCCCGCTCTGGATCGCGCCGGAGACCGGCACGAACGGCGTATCGGGCATCAGCTGGATCGTGCTGGCCACCCAGCAGCGGCGAAGGTCGTTCGCCGGGGGCGCGGCGATCGGCGCGGTGGTGTCGCAGACGTAGATCTGAGTGCCCGGCGCGTTGAAGCCCGAATGGCTCTGCGACGGGACCAGACCGGCCGTGCCGTTCCCGCGGAACGCGATGAACCGACCGCTCGGCGAGAGCGACGGGATGCCATAGCTGTTCGCGCCGGCGCTGACCGCTGCCCCGGCCGGGTTGGCCGTCACGACCTCGAGCCCGCCGACGCCTTCGCTCGCGCTCGCACGCACGACGCGCCCGCAGGTGTCCGTGCAGAACGCGACCACGCTCCCGTCGCCGGAGATGCCGGTGTGCGACGGCGCCGTCACGGTCGGGGTGATCGGATAGAGCACGACCGACCCGGTGAGCGACTCACTGTGATCGTAGACGTAGACGTCCTGGGTCGCGTCGGTGTCCAACGCGGGGTCGAGCTGCCCGCCCGCGATGAACACGATGCGCTGTCCGTCGTCGCTCACGTCGGCGTAACGAATGGGGTCGCCGTTCGCGCAGGCGGCGTAGCGCGCCGTCGTCGGAGTGTAGAAGTCCGAGCCGCGGATCGCGCTGACGTGGTGGATCTCGCCCGTCGTCGCGTCGTAGCGATACACGTCGGGACAGCCGCGACCGTTCGGAACGGTCTGCCCGACGAGGTTCCGCGCCTGGCTCTGGAACACGATCACGGAGCCGTCGCTGTTCAGCCTCGGGAACCGGCTCGCCTGGTTTCCGGCCCCGCCGCCCGTGGCGGTTGACACGAGCGTGCCGGTTCCGGCGCTTCCGTACTCGTAGCGGTAGATCTGCGACTGTCCCGCGACCGGACATCCGGCCGCCTCGTACGCGAGCACCGAGCCGTCGTCCGAGAGGTCGATGTTGAGGACCGACGTGCAGCCCGTCACCAGCGTCGAGACCGCGCCGGAGGCGGAGGTGAGGTCCTTCCGGTGCACGGTGCCACCGACGACGTACGCAGCGAACTGCCCGTTCGCCGACAGCGCAATCCCGCGCCCGCTCGTCGGCACGATCGCGGTGTTGGTGGGGTAGGGCCCCGCGCCGGGATTGTCGCGCGCGCCGTCGGCGAGGCTCGCGCGAACGGTCGGGGTCACGAGCAGTCCGCGGACCTGCACGACGAAGCGGAACGTGAACGTCGTCCCGGCGGTCGTCCCGCGGAACCCCCAGCGCATCGTCGCGGTGTTGGCGACCGTGGTGCTCGCGCGGCCGAGCTCACCGAACCGGAAGAGCCCGTTCGCGACCGGCGGGGCGGCGAGCCCGAAGTCCGGCGTCGCGATCTGGAGCGCGTTCGGCACGATCTCGGCGGAGGTCGTGTCGCCCGTCGGCACGAGCTCCAGCATCTCGGCGTACGCACGCTCGACCTGCTGGTTCGTGTACAGGCTGCGGAGGCGCACGCCCTGGCAGACGCCGGACAGCGAGCCCGTCGGCTGACTGCCGCACGCCGCGACCCACGAGCCCGAGGTCAGCGCGCCGTTCAACACGGTGCCGCGCTCACCGGCGACGTTTCCGAACGTCACGTACCCATTGCCGGTACACGTCGTGGTCGTGCACGACTGCGACGGGATGTCGACCAACGGCTCCACCGCGACGCCCACCGCCGGGCTCGGATCCACGAGCCCCTCCGGGGTGAGGATGCGGTAGCTGAGCTCCTCGCCGTCGAACTCACCTTCGATCACTTGGATCACCGGCAGGTCCTCGACGTCGATCGCGCGTGGCCTCGTCGGCTCCGCGGCGTCGGGCGCGCACGCCGTCAAACCAGCGGCGGGAAGCCCGACGAGCGCGAGGACCAGGGCCGCTGCGCGGCGACGCGACGAGTGACGTTGCATGCGATTCTCCCTCCGGCGGGCGCTCCGCTCCCAACCCCAGTTGCGTGCGAGCATAACACGTTCACAGAAAATTCGATGAGGGGCGTTCAACCCTACGCGCGTGTTCAGCGCGCGACGGGCAGGGCCCGCTTCGCGCCGCCTCGGGCGTGGTGTAGCGCACCCCTCCATCGTGGCCGCTCGGCGTCGGGCCCATCGCGACCATCGACCGACCAATGCGGGCGACCGAAGCGTCGGAGGCACGAATTGCATTGGTGGTCGCGCCACGGCCCGGTCGCATCCGTCGAACGCGCAAGGATCTCGTTCTGTTGGATCTCGACGAGCGCCTCTCGGAGCGCACCCAACCCGCGACTCGCGTCTCCCACCACGCTCGGATCCGTGCCGCGATGCGGGACCTGCGAGTGCAAGCAGCAGAGCGTGAGCCGTCCGTGCACGTCGACGTGCAAGGTCTCGCCGCGAAGGGGGCCGCACAGCGCCGGCGCATCGTCCGCCGAGGGCCATCCCGTCGTCGTCAGCACCGGGAGCGCCACGCGCGCTCGGAGCGCTCGGACTCGCGCGTCGACGCTGCGCCAGGCATCGGGATCGAGCCGCAGCCCGTCGTCGAGGGGCGTCCCGGTCGCCTGCATTGCGCCGAAGCGGACCCACGCGGCGCCGAGCGCCTCGGCCTCTGCCGCGATCGCCTCGATCTCGTCGACGTTCCTGGCGTGGATCGTCGTCGTGATCCCGAACGGCACACCGAGCGCGACCGACACCGAGGCCGCGCTCAGCACTTCGCGACGCTGGCCGGCGCCCCTGATCGAGTCGTGCGTCGCGTCGGACGCACCGTCGAGGCTCAGCGCGATCCAGCGACACGCGTCTCGGCGCGCCGGTGCCTCGTCGAGCCAGAGCGCGACACGCTCGAACCGTCGGCCGTTCGAGACCATGTCCCAACGCATCCCGTGAGCGACGACGAGATCGAGGATCGCCGGGAAGTCGGGATGCAGCGTCGGCTCACCACCCGTCAGTGACGCGTGCCGAATGCCGAGCTCGGTCGCTGCTTCGGCGAGCACGGCCGCGATGGTCGCCAGGGGCAGGTCGACCGGTTGCGTGCCGGGGTCACGCAGGCAGTGATCGCAGTCGAGCTGGCAGCGATCCGTCAGGTGGAACCCGACGCGCTGCACGTGCTCACTCCTCGCCGGGACCGAAGATGTCCTCGGTGCCCGAGGTCGGTTGGAGCGTGTTCGAAGCGATGGGGATGCGGCGCTCGATCCGCGGCGACTCGTACGCCCTGCGGCCGTTCGACTTCGACTCCGTGGTCGTCGTGTCCGCCGCGCGGTCGTCCGCGTTCTTCCCCTCTCGCATCGTGGCCCCGTTCTGCATGGACCGTGTAGTTGTGTCAAGAGAGGCAATCGTTCGATGGACGAGCGCGAAATCGCTGCAGCGATGGCCGTCGTCGCGGGGCGTGAGCTGCTCGCGCGCGCCGCGGACGCGCTGGCGACGGTCGACGTCGTGCCGGTCGCTCTGAAGGGAGTCGTGCTGTCGGCGCTCTCGGAGGGTTGGGGGGCTCCGCCGCGTCGGATGCTCGATGTCGACGTCCTCGTGAGGCCGCGCGAGCGGGACGTCGCGGAGCGGGCATTGGCTGCCGCGGGGCTCGAGCCGGTGGCTCGCTCGGCGGTCGCGACGACGATGCGCTCGAGCGAGCTGGGGCTCGATCTCGATCTCCACGCGGCGCTGGTCGAGCCCGAGCTGTTCCAGCTCGACACGGAGGGTCTGGTCGAGCGGGCCGAGGACGCCTCGGCGCTGTTCGGACATCCGGTCCTCGTGCTCGAGCGCCACGACATGTACGCGCACCTCGTCGCGCACTTCGCACGCAATCGCTCGAACGTGCGGGACCAGCGACGCCTCGGCGATTTCTCGATCGTCGCCCGCGCGCTCCCGATGCGCCCCGAGGTCCTCGCGACGCACCTCGTCGATCGAGGGCTCGCGCGTGCGGCGCGCTACGCGTTGGCGCTGGCGTCGCGCCAGGGCGATCGGTTCGCGGCGTCGGTCCTGTCGGCGCTGCCTCGAGACACGGTCGGCGCGATCGTCGCGCGTGGCGCCGAATCCTGGCTCTCGGCGCACGCCGGCAACGCGCCGCTCGCCGTGCCCGCGCTGCACGCGCTCAATCACTCGCTGCCCGCGGGAATGCGCTCGCTGACCGCCCACGCGACCCGTGCTCTGGCGTCACGTGCGCGGCGGGTGCTCGAACGTGCGGCAGAATCGCGGTGAGCCCGGCTCGAGGAACGGCGCGCCGTCCAGCTCGAGCCACGCGTGCCCGCTCGCGACGTCGTCCTCGTCGACGCCCATCACGAACCGCGGCGCGTAGCCCGACTCCCGGAGCAACGCGTAGCGCGCGAGGGCTCGGTAGAGACAGGTGTCCGGGCCGATCGCGCATCGACGGCTCACGCCCTCGCCGAAGGCGATGCCCGCCGTGACGTCCTCGCGCGTCAGCGTTGCGCGTGCGGTCGGCCGATCGAGCGAGGCGAGCAGCGCATCGAGCGGGTCCGAACGAAATCGCCGAACGACGTCGATGCGCAGCGCGACGTATCGCGCTGCGCATCGAGCACGTCGGACGGCGGTCCGGATCAGCGGCAACCCTGGGTGCGCGTCTCGATCACCGGCGCACACGCGGCCGAGCAGCTCGCGATGAACGCGGCGGACTCGCCGCAGCCCGGCACCGTCGCCGCCTGCCAGCCGGCCGTCGTGGTGCACGAGCCGGCGGATCCGGTGCACGAGCCCTGCGCTTCGTACTGGAGTGCCTCGCTGTAGTCGCAGTCGAAGTCGAAGGGAACGATCCCGTCGACCGCGGCGGTCGTGAAGAACCCGGTCACGCCGCTGTGCGCGCGGGTGTCTCCGTCCGCGCAGTCGAAGTCGTCGAACTGCGGCGCTCGCGAGGTCCACGCGGGCGACGCGGTGGTGCAGCCGGTCGCACCGGGCGTCGGCATCGTGCAGCCGTCGATGCTCGGGGCGGCCTCCACGGCCCACCCGTCTCCGTCGCAGTCGGGGTAGAACGTCCCGGTCAACCGCTCGTCGATCGCGCCGTCGCAGTCGTCGTCTTCTGCGTCGCACGTCTCGCTCGCGCCGGTGTGGCGCAGCGGGTCGCCGTCGTTGCAGTCGGTGCACGCGCCGTCGCCGTCACCGTCGACGTCGACCGGGGTGTGCACGCAGCCCGTCGCTGCGGCGCAGGTGTCCGTGGTGCAGTCCATCAGGTCGTCGCAGACCAGAGGGCCGGCGGAGGGCATGCACATGCCGTCGACGCACTGCTCTTCGCCGTCGCAGCGGTCGGCGTTCTGACAGTGGGCGTTCGTCGTGCAGAAGCCGCCGCCATCGACCGATCCGCCATCGACCGGACCACCGTCGAGCGCCGCGTCGGGCGCGCCACCGTCGGTGCCCGCATCCTCGGCACCGGAATCCGGCCGCCCGGAGTCGACGGGAGATCCGGAGTCCACCGAGCCCGCGTCGTCCATGCCGGCGTCGGTCACCGGTGCGTCGTCGTCCCCGCAGCCGGCGACGGCGAGCGCGAGGAGTGTTGCAAAAGCAAGTGGCGTGCGGATCGACATGGAGCCTCCCTCGGGCGTGGCGGACGGCCCTCGCGAAGTGCTCCAGCGAGGACGTCCGTCGAAGCCGGGACGATGTAGCACGCCGGAGAGCACCGGCGCGCACGGCTCACCGCGCGGCTGCGGGCATCTGCGCGCGGGGATCGCCCACCGGGCTCACGAACACCTGGAGATCCGCCGTGGCGACCGGCGTCCACCCGGCGCCGTTGGTCTGGTACGCGACGTAGCAGGACTCTTCTTCGTCGGCGCACGCCATCGCGCTGCGCCCACCACCGACGCTCGCCCCGCCGAGCACCGCGAACGCGCTCTCGGGCGTTGCCTGGAACGTGCTCGCGACGAAGCAGCGCTGCAGCTCGGTCGCGGTCGCGCCCATGTCGCACACGTAGTGCTGCGTTCCCGCGACCGGGAACGTCGTGGTCGACGCGAGGTTCGTGTAGCTGCTCCAGAACGACACGAACCGACCGTTTCGCGAGAGCGCCGGCCACGGCGCGTCGAACGACGTGCCGGTCGCGTTCGCGTCGGTCGGCGTCAAGGTCACGCGCCGGACGCTCTGGCTCGCCGACGCGCCGTTCGCCGACGATCGTCGATAGACGTGCCGGGCACCCACGGCCGTCTGCGCGCCGGTCGAGACGTTGCGCGCGAGCGACGAGAACGCGACGAACGCACCGTCCGCGGAGATCGACGGGTGATCCGACCCGCCCGCGAGCTGCATGTTGTTGTGGCGCAGGCTCACCCGATAGACGTTCACCGTCGCACCGCCGTGCGCGTAGACGTAGACGTCGGAGGCGCCGTTGGTGTCGCCGGTCACGAGCGATGCCCACGAGCCGCGGAACACGATCCGGCTGCCGTCCGCGCTCACGTCGGGCACCTCGCCTGCGTTCGTGGCGTCGTACGGGGCGAACCCCGCGACCGCGTTCGGGGCGGTGCCGGGGCGCGCGCTCACGTGCGTCGTCGTGCCCGCGCTCAGGTCGCGTCGGTACACGTCGATGCAGAAGCGGAAGAGCGGGATGCCGAAGAGCTCGAGCGCCGGCGTCCCACTGACGAGATCGAACGCGCGGCTCTGGAAGACGACGACCTGACCGTTCCCGCTCAGCTGCGGGCTCGTCGCCGCCTGGTTCGCGTACTCGCCGCCCGTGTCCGCACTGGCGAGCGTCGTCGTCCCGGCGCTCACGTCACGGACGTAGACCTGCGTGGTCGTGGTCGCGCCGAGACCGACGAGATCGCATCCCGAGCTCTCGAACGCGATGCGGTTCCCGTCGTCGGAGATGCTCGGATTGGACGACGTGCAGCCGGTCGCGATCGTCTCGGTGCCGTCGATCCGTTCGACGACGTAGCTCTCGCCGGTCGTCATGTCGTGACGCACGACGTACTGGCCGCTCGCCTGACCGTGGAGCGCGGTGGAGCTCGTGGTGAACACGACGTAGCGACCGTCCGCGGAGACATCGATCGACGAGGGGCCGACCGTCGCGCCCGTGGTGCGCGCCGGGTAGTCGGCGGCGGGATCGTCGTTGCCCACGACGCTCGCGCGGCGCGTCGGCGAGACCAGCTGTCCGCGCACCTGCACGACGAAGCGGAACGTGAGCTCGGTGCCGGCCGGCGTCGTGCCGTGGAACACCCAGCGCGTGGTCGGGCTCGTCGTCGCGGTGCCGTCGCGGCCGATCTCGCCGAAGCGCCAGAGCCCGTTCGGGACGGTCGGCGCCAGTGAGAAATCCGCGAGCGCAGCGAACGGCTGCGCCGGCACCGAGACGCTCGTCGTCGAGCCGGTCGGCGTGAGCGAGAGGAGCTCGGCGTACGCGCGCTCGATCTGCGTCGAGTACAGGTTGCGCAGCCTGACCTGCTGGCAGACGCCGGACGTCGGGCTCGCGGGCGCCGCGCCGCACTGCGCAGGGGCCCACGTGCCGACCGTCGCGCCGTTCGTCGACGTCGCGCGCCCGCCGGCGACGTTGGAGAACGCGACGTAGTTCGCGTCCGTGCAGGTCGCGGTGGTGCACGAGCGCGAGGGGATGTCGATCAGCGCTTCGCGTGCGACACCGCGCTCCTCCGCCTCGTCGCGATCGAGCGTCCGGAACGTGAGCTCGTGGCCGTCGTACTCACCCTCGATCAGGGCGACGACCGGGAGTGGCTCGAAGGGCGCGTCGGGGATCGGATCCGCCGATTCCGGTGTCCCCAGACACCCGACGAGCAGCCCTGCGCACGACGCCCATCGCCACGTGAAAGTCCAGCGTCGTCGCAACATCCGAAGCCTCCCGAGCGTGCTCGTGCTCTGCGTCAGGAGAGCACGCTCCGGGGACGAAATCCAGTCGCGAACAAAAGTTCCGCTGTGACTATTGTCTCAACGGCACCGCTGGATCCGGGGCTCGGTGCGCACCGCACAGCTCGGATCGCATCCCGCGACGAACGTCGCCTCGCCGCCGCACCCGGGAATCTCGGCGGCGGCCCAGCCGGCCGTGTGCTCGCAGGTGCCGCCCGACCGCGCACAACCGCCGGCGGCCGCGTGCTCGAGCGTGATCCGGCCGTCGCAGTCGAAGTCGAAGTCGAGCCCGGTGACGTGGCCCTGCATGCGCGTCGCGAAGAGCTCGGTCTGTCCGGCATGAGCGCGCACGTCGGAGTCGTCGCAGTCGAACGCGCTCTCCGTCGGCGCTCGGGTGATCCAGGTCGCGCTCGCGCCGTCGCAGCCGGTCGTGCTCGGATCGGGCGGCTCGCAACCGGTGTAGGTCGTCGCATCGCGCGGCGCGTGACCGTCGTCGTCGCAGTCGGCGAAGTAGACCGCGACGCCGTTCTCGTCGATCGCGAGGTCGCAGTCGTCGTCTCGCCCGTTGCACGTGTCCGTCGCGCCGGGGTGCACGTCGGGGTCGGAAGGCGCGCAGTCGTTGCAGTCGTCGGCGCCGTCGAGATCCGCGTCGGGCGCGCTCATCGCGCAGCCGCTCGTCGGGTCGCACGTGTCGAAGCTGCACGCGACACCGTCGAAGCATCCGAGCTGCATGCCGGGCACACACGCTTCGTCGATGCAGCGCTCGATGCCGGTGCACACGTCGTCGTCGGAGCAGTCGTCGTCGACGAGGCACTCGGGCGGCTCTTCGCCGGCATCGGGATCACCGCCGTCCGCGCCCGCGTCCTCGACGCCCGCGTCGTGCTCCGGCGGAGCCGCGTCGTGTGTCGCCGCATCGAGGAGCGAGCCAGCGTCACCCACGCTCGCGTCGTCGTCGTCGCCGCACGCGGGGAGCACGATCACGAGCAGCAGGATCGAGCACAGCGGGATCGAACGCACTCCGACGACTGTACCCTCGAACGCGGCGCGCACGTATGTGATATCCGTTCGACGAATGCGCGCGATGGTGTTCGCCGCGGGGCTCGGGACGCGCCTGCGGCCCATGACCGACGTGCTCCCCAAGCCCGTCGTGCCGCTCTTCCATCGTCCGCTGTGCTGGTTCGCGCTCGACCATCTACGTCGCGCCGACGTCACGGACGTCGTGCTCAACACGCATCACCTCGCGGCGCGCGTCGAGGAGGCGGTCGCGAGCGCGCCGCGCATCGACGGGCTCACGGTGCGCTTCGCGCACGAGCCCACGTTGCTCGGGACCGGCGGCGGCGTGAAGCACGCGATCGGGCTGCAGTCGCGCGCGCTCGGGCGTGAGCTCGCGGACGACGACGTCGTGCTCGCGTTCAACGGCGACATCTCGTTCGCGCCGGACCTCCACGCCGCGATCGCGACCCATCGCGCGACGAACGCGATCGCCACGATGATCGTGCGCGAGGATCCCGCCGCGGCGCGCTACGGCGCGATCGAGCTCGACGAGGAACGCGTGGTGCGTCGCATGCTCGCGACGCCCGACGGAACGCTGCGCGCGACGATGTTCACCGGCGTCCACGTGCTCTCCGGGCGCGCGCTGCGCGAGCTGCCCGACGAGGGATGCATCGTCCAGCGCGGCTATCTCCCGTGGCTCGCCCGCGGCGCGCGCATCGGCGCGCACGTGGAGCGCGCGGCATGGCGTGATCTCGGCACGCCGCGCGAGTACGTCGCGGCGCATCTCGACGTGATCCGGGGCGCGCTCGCGTGGCCGGGGATCGACCCGGCGCGCGATGCGGTGCACCCCAGCGCGAGCCTCGGGGCGCGCGTCGCGCTGCACGAGACGACGGTCGGCGCGGGGGCGCGCATCGAGGACGGCGTCACGCTCGAGCGCTGCGTCGTGTGGCCGGGCACCCGAGTGACCGAATCCGCGCGCGATCTGGTCCTGCTCGGCGCCCACCGCGTTTCCGCCGTGTAACGAACGCACCCCCTGGTGGCGAATCCGTGAGCGATGGCAGTCTCTGTGGTTGCGTCGGAGTGGACGACCCCATTAGCGTCCGCCGACTCGATGCCGTGGGGGCTCAATGCGTTCTTCACTTCTGTTCTCGTTCGTCTCGTGCTCGCTGATCGTGTCCGTGGGGTGCACCGAGCCAGTCGGTGGCGGAGGCCGTCCGCGTGACAGTGGGGTGCCGACGCCCGACGGGCAGGGGCCGACGCCGTGCACTGCCGGAGGCCCCTCGAGGATCTGCCTCGGGGCCGAGGAAGTGAGCTGCAACCCGGACGGCACGGAGTCCGGCCGCCGCAACTGCAGCACGACCGGCGGCACCTGCGCGCCCGAGCTGGGCTGCGTCGCGTGCTTGCCGAGCCGCGGCATGTGCGATGGCAACACGCTGCAGCGCTGCCGCGCCGACGGCTCGGGCTACGACGTCGTGGAGACGTGCGATGCGTCCGCCGGTCTCGTCTGCAACGCGACGACCGTGATGTGCAGCTCGCCGTGCGCCGACGCGGAGGCCGCCAACTCGTACATCGGGTGCGAGTACTGGCCCGTCACGACGCTGAACTCGCAGGTCGCGCCCGACTTCCCGTTCGCCGTCGTCGTCGCGAACCCGCAGTCGAGCGCGGCGCAGGTGACCGTCACGCGCGGCACCGCGACGGTGAGCACGGTGACCGTCGCGCCCGGCGCGGTGCAGACGATCGAGCTGCCCTGGGTCAACGACCTCAAGCAGCAGCTCGCGGCCGCGAGCCCGCCCGAGCCCTCGACGCTGCTCCGCGGCGGCGGCTACCGCCTGCGCTCGACGCTGCCGGTCACCGTCTATCAGTTCAACCCGCTGGAGTACCGCATCGCGCGTGACTGCGCGGGCGAGAGCATCCTCGAGCTCGACAACGAGTGCTTCTCGTTCTCCAACGACGCGTCGCTCCTGCTGCCCTCGCACGCGCTCAGCGGCAACTACCTCGTGACCTCGGTCGCGACGCGCTACATGCGCATCACGCCCTCGGGCGGCGCCGCGCAGGAGGCGCAGAGCCCCGGATTCCTCACGATCGTCGGTGCGTCGGACACCGCGACCGAGGTGACCATCACGTTCAGCGCGCACACCCGCGCGTCGTCGGACGGCTCGAGCGTGCAGGCGTTCGCGCCCGGTCAGACCGGGACGTTCACGCTCGGCGCGGGTGACGTGCTGCAGCTCGTCGCGTCGCGCCCCGAGACCTGCACGCCGACCAGCTCGGACACGCAGAGCTCGCTCTTCGGCAGCCGTCGGATCGACTACTGCGCGGTCGGTCCCGAGTACGATCTGACGGGCACCGAGATCCGCTCGACCGGACGGCTCGCGGTGTACGGCGGTCACAACTGCGCGTTCATGCCGGCGAACCGCTGGGCGTGCGACCATCTCGAGGAGGCGCTGTTCCCCGAGGAGGCGTGGGGCCGCGAGGCGATCGTCTCGATCACGCAGCCGCTGATGAACGAGCCGAACGTCGTTCGCATCGTCTCGGCGCGCGACGGGAACATGATCACGTTCGATCCCGCGTCGACGCACGCGGCCGTCACGCTGAACCGCGGCCAGACGATCGAGTTCGAAGCGCGTCAGAGCTTCCGCGTGTCGGGCACCGAGGCGATCAGCGTCGCGCAGTTCCTCGTCGGCCAGAACTACCCGGGCATCAACTCGTCGATCGGCGACGTGGGCGATCCCTCGATGTCGCTCGCGATCCCGACCGATCAGTACCGCACCGAGTACACGTTCCTGGCGCCGAGCACGTACGAGCGCAGCTTCGTGAACGTCACGGCGCCGATGGGCGCGACCGTGACGCTCGACGGCACGACCGTCCCCGGCTTCCTCCCGGTCGGCGGCACCGGCTTCGGCGTGGCGCGCGTCGAGATCACGGGCGGCGCGCACACGATCACGAGCTCGCAGGAGTTCGGCATCGTCGTGTACGGGTTCGGCCAGTACACGAGCTACATGTACCCGGGCGGCCTCGACCTCGAGTCGATCAACGAGCCGATCTGATCCTCACGTGATCACGCGCGACGGCGCGCGATCACCTCGAAGGTCGTGTTCTTCGCGAGCACGCGCTTCAGGTGGTCGACGCGCCGTCTGCGTTTCGGCGTGCGCTCGGGCAGGAGCGCGCGATGCAGGATCTCGAGCTCGTCGCGCTCGACGAGGCGCGTGGCGTCGCGCGCCGTGAGGTGCACGGTGTGATCGGCGAACGGGCCGCCGAGATCACGCGGGAGCCCGAGCAGCGTGAGCAGTCCGTACGCGCGCGAGAGCGCGTCGTAGATCGGATGGTGCACGTGCACCGTGAAGTAGAGGACGCCGCCAGGTGCGAGGACGCGCACGAGCTCGTCGACGATCGCGGCGGGGCGCTCGGCGTGATCGATGACGTTGTCGGAGACGACGAGATCGAAGCGCGCGTCGTCGAACGGGAGGTGCTCGCCGTACGCGGCGATCGTTCGCGCCCGGGGCTGCCAGGGGAAGAGCGCGCGGTACTCGTCGGCGAGCGGATCAACGCCGATCGCATCGGGCACGCCGAGGAAGAACACGTGGCCGTGGGCGCCCGAGCCGACCTCGAGCACGCGCGTGCCCGACGTGATCGCGACGTGGGGCGCGAGCGTCGCGACGAGCGCGTTCGTCCGCGCGCTCATGATCCGCTCGATGCGCGCGTGGTCGCGGGCGATCGCCGCGGCTTTGCGGCGTTGATAGTCGAGCTGTCGCGCGATCGCGTGCGACGCGCGCTCGGAGGTCGGTCGTGCCCGGAGCTCGGCGACCCCCTCGCGGAGGCGACCGACCCCCTCGCGGAGGCGACGGAGCGCGGAGATCAGCCCTTGCCGATCCACTTCGCGAGCACGACGGTGACGTTGTCCGGTCCGCCGTTCGCGTTCGCGCGCTCGATCAGCTTCGACGCGACGCCCTTCAGATCGTTCGAGGACTGCGCGATCTCGCCGATCTCCTGATCGCTCACCGGGCCGCAGAGGCCGTCGGAGCAGAGCAGGTACACGTCACCGGGCTGCGGGGGATCGAGGCGCGTGTCGACCTTGACGGTCTCCTTCATGCCGAGCGCGCGCACGATGACGTTCTTGTGCGGGAAGTTCGCGATCTCCTCCTCCGTCAAACGCTTCATCTTGATGTAGTCGTTGAGGAGCGAGTGATCGTCGGTGAGCTGCTCGAGCTTGCCCTGACGAAGGCGATAGACGCGCGAGTCGCCCACGTGCGCGATGAGCACTCCGTCGTCGATCACGAGGATCGCGACGATGGTCGTGCCCATGCCGCGCAGGCGCGGCTCGCGCTGCGCGGCCTCGTGGATGCGCAGGTTCGCGAGCTTGATCCCGGTGATGAGCCGGTTCTCCTCGTACCCGCGCGCCTTGTCCATCTTGTACGGCCAGGTCGCCTCGGGATCCTGCGACGTCGCGGAGAAGAACTCGCGAAGCGTCTCGATCGCCATCTTGCTGGCGACCTCACCGGAGGCGTGACCACCCATGCCGTCGGCGACGAGATACAGACGCTCGTCGTCGATGAGGTCGTAGGCGTCCTCGTTGTGAGTGCGCTTCATCCCGACGTTGGTCTCGCCGGCGACGAGAACACGAGCACTGGACGCCACTTCGCGGTTCCCTCCGTTGAGCCCGTGAACGCTAACGCGGCGCCACGAACGCAGTCAATCGATGATCCAGCGCGGGCTGACCGTTCGGTCGCTCAATTGCGACGGGCTGCCTGCGCGCGATCGGCGCTGGTGCGAGCCTCGTCGCGCTCGGCATCGCGCGCGGCCGCGGCCTGCGAGCGCGCGACCTCGGCGGCGCTGATCCGCGCGGGCACGCCGTAGCGGACGATGCAGTACACCGCGCGGAACGCGTCCTTGAGCCCGATCTTCTTGCCCTCGGCGTAGGTGCGGCCGTGATAGCTGATCGGCACTTCGTAGACGCGCACGCCGAGGCCCGCGACCTTCGCGGTGAGCTCGGGCTCGATGCCGAAGCGGTTCTCCTCGAGCGTGAGCTGCTGGAGGACCTCGCGGCGGAAGACCTTGTAGCAAGTCTCCATGTCCGTGAGGTTCAGGTCGGTGAGCATGTTGCTCAGCGTCGTGAGCATGTGGTTCGCGACCGAGTGCCAGTAGTAGAGGACTCGGTGCGGGCCGCCGCCCGCGAAGCGCGAGCCGAAGACGACGTCGGCGCGATCCTCGAGCAGCGGCTGGAGCAGCTTCGGGTACTCGTTCGGGTCGTACTCGAGGTCGGCGTCCTGGATCAGCACGAAGCGGCCGCGCGCTTCCTGGAAGCCGGTGCGCAGCGCCGCGCCCTTGCCGCCGTTCTGCGCGTGCAGGACCACGCGGACGCGCGGATCGAGCGCGGGACCGCGGGTGAGCAGGTCGCGGGTGCCGTCGCTGCTGCCGTCGTCGACGACCACGACCTCGATCGAGTCGACGGGTGAGCGCAGCACGCGCTCGAGGCAGGAGTGGATGGTCCCGCGCTCGTTGTAGCAGGGGATCACGACCGACAGGACGGGCTCGCTGCTGGGCATGGACGCGGCGAGGCTAGCCGCTCGCGTGCGGCGTGGCCAGAGCCGGACGCCGTCGTGATCGAGCGCGCGGTCGTGGTAGAGGGAGGGTCCCGTGAGCGCGTACGACGAGGAGCTGGCCGGGATCGCAGCGATGGTGCGCGAGCACCTCGCGTGGGAAGAGGGCATGGGCGGCGCGGTCGTGCCGTGGGCCGACGCGAGCGAGAGCGAGATCGCGGTCGCACCGCCGCAGGGCGCGGTGTCGGCCGAAGTTGCCGGACAGCCTGCGGCGCTCGTCGCAGAGCCGGCGGCGGTCACACGGGAGCCGGCGGCGGTCACACGGGAGCCGGCGGCGGTCACACGGGAGCCGGCGGCGGTCACACGGGAGCCGGCGGCGGTCACACGGGAGCCGGCGGCGGTCACACGGGAGCCGGCGGCGGCCGCCGTCGCCGCGCTCGCGGGCGCGTCCGTGCTCTCCCCGGAGCAGAAGCGCCGCGCGCTCGAGGTGCTCGCCGCCGAGGCCGGCACCTGTCGCGCGTGTCGCTTGTGCGAGGGCCGCACGACGTCGGTGTTCTCGCGCGGCACGCCGCTCACCGAGATCGCCTTCGTCGGGGAGGGCCCGGGGTACCACGAGGACCAGCAGGGCTCCCCGTTCGTCGGCCCCGCCGGGCAGCTGCTCGATCGCATGATCGGCGCGATGGGCTTCGATCGCGACGCGGTCTACGTCTGCAACGTCGTGAAGTGCCGCCCGCCCGAGAACCGCACGCCGCTGCCCGACGAGGCCGCGGCGTGCGAGCCGTTCCTCACGAAGCAGCTCGAGATCGTCGCGCCCAAGGTGATCGTCGCGCTCGGTCGCTGCGCCGCGGAGAACCTGGGGTGCGCCGAGCCCGGGCGCTCGTGGCGCGGCATGTGGGGCACCTGGCGCGGCGTCCCCGTGATGCCGACCTATCACCCCGCGTTCCTGCTGCGCTCGCCCGAGATGAAGCGGCCGGTGTGGGAGGACCTGCAGAAGGTCCTGCAGCGCCTCGGGCGCCCGGTGCCGCCGCAGGGCTCGCGAAAGGGCTGACGCAGGGCTACATCATCGATCGATGATCCGTGCTCCCCGACCGCAGACGGCCGACGACGACGAGCTGCCCGACCTGCCCGACATCGCCGGCGACGACGAGCCGGCGGGTGATCTCGGCCTCGGCGATGCGGACGAGATCGCGGACGAGATCGACGAGGGCGACGAGACGGTCGGGCTCGACGTGTCCACCGGGATCGACGGCGAGGAGGACTTCCTCGACGCGATCGACGACGAGGACGGCGACCAGGGCTGGGACGCCGCAGAAGAGCCGCTGACCGAGGATCCCGAGCTCGACGAGGGCGAGGAGGGCGGCTGGACCGAGGGCTCGGAGGCCGCGGAGGCGCCGGGCTGGGACGCGGATCTCGACGACGCCGATCTCGACGAGGAGCGCGAGCCCTCGCTGGTGCGCGACGCCGGCGAGGAGGGCGTCGAAGAGCGCATCGAGTCGCTCGGCGACGACGACGCGCCGGTCGGCCTCCCGGCGGGAGCCTCGAGCCGAGAGGACGAGCTCGCCGACGATCTCGATCTCGAAGGGGAGGGCGAGATCGACATGTTCCCCGGCGCCGACGAGCGCCCCGAGCACCCCGCGCTGTCGCTCCCGCGCATCCCCGCGACGTCGCGCTGGCTGGGCCCCGACGACGACGCGATCCTCGCGATCGGCGGTGGGCTCGTCGGGGGACGCACGCTCTACCGGATCGAGGGCGACACGGTCTCCGAGGTCGACGCGATCGGCCTCGACGGCGACGAGCCGACGAGCCTGGTGCGCACCGCGTCGGGCGCGCTGCTCGTCGGGCTCCAGCTCGGCGGCGTCGCGCGCTCGACCGACGGAGAGCGCTTCGAGCCCGTCGAGGCGCTGCGGCGCGGCGAAGCGACGAGCGTCGGTGCGTTCCACCTGCTCGCCGAGCCGCACGCGGGCGGCGTGCGGATCTGGGGGCTCACCCGCGGTGGCGCGCTGGTCCGGAGCGACGACGAGGGCGCGACGTGGTCGCGTCCGCTGATCCCGGGCGCAGTGCTCGCGCTCGGGCACGACGTCGAGGGCGGCGTGGTCGGTGTGCTCGGCGCGCGGGGCGGTGCGATGCGGTTGATCCGCACGCGCGACGGCGGGCGCTCGTGGCGCAACGTCGCCGGTCCGACGATCGCCGGGCTCCCCGACGAGCACGAGATCTTCGTCGCCGCGCTCGGGCCGATCGTGGTGCTCACGACCGACGTTCCGGGGCTCGCGCCCTACGTCACGCGCGACGACGGACAGCGCTGGGAGGTCCTCGACGCGCTCCGCGATGCGGGCGCGATCGCGCTCGCGGCAGAGCCCTCGGGCGCCGCGCTCTACGCGGGCGTGCTCGCCGAGGGGACCGATCGCGGGCTGGTGGTGCGGGCGCCGATCGCGAGCGATGAGCGGCCCTCGATCGTCGTCGATCTCGAGGAGGTGCGCGCGAAGCACCACGTCACCGGCGCCGGGGATCCGGACGGCGATCAGCGCGTGCACGCGCTCGTGGTCGAGCGCGACGGCGAGGGCGAGACGACGCTGTGGATCGGCAGCGGCATCGGTCTCGTGAGGACGAGGGTGAAGATCGCGTGAGCGACGTCGGGCGGCGCCTGGTCGAGCGCGTGCGTCGCGGCGCGGCGCCGGGCGAGGACGCGCTGCGCAAGACGCTCGGTGTCGGCGACGAGTCGGACGACCGCGAGGTCGCGCGCGAGCTGGTCGCGGCGATCGCGCGGGGTGCCCTCTCCGATCTGCGGGTGGGTGAGCCCGAGGACGTGCGCCCAGCGGCGAGCGCCCCGGTCGACGGATCCTTCCTCGGTCGCCTCGCGGCCCGGCCCGGCGAGGATCGCCCGTGCATCCCCGAGCTCGACGACGTGCCCACGCTCGTCGCGGTGCTGCGCGGCGGGAGCCTGCAGCAGCGTCGCGCGGCCGCGCTCCGCTTCCGCGAGATGCTCGAGCGCGGTGATCTCGACGACACGCGGATCGGCACGATCGAGCAGGTGCTGATCGGGCATCGCGATCCCGACGTCGCGTTCGAGGTCACGCGCGCGCGTGCTGCGCTCCCCGGCGAGGTGGGCGACGAGGCGCGCGACGAGGACGAGCCGTGGGCCGAGCTCCTCAAGAAGCTCGAGCAGTCGATCGCGCGCTTCTGGGAAGGCGAGACCACGACCGAGCCGATCGCGGAGCTGCCGGGCGAGCAGCGCGCGTGGATCGGACTGCGCGCGCGCCTCTTGCCGGATCGCGTGATCGCGCACCTCGCGGCGGTGCTCGAGGGCAGCGATGGCGCGTCGGATCTCGCGTCGCGCCGCGCGCTCCTGCAGTCGCTCCGCTGTGCCGGCGATCCGCGCCTCCTGCCGGCGCTGGTGTCGCTGCTCGAGAGCCGCGTGTCCGATCTCGTGCCCGATGCCGCGCGCGCGCTCGCGCGCATCGACGATCCCCGCGCGCGTCCTGCGCTGGTCGCCGCGCACGAACGAAGCGTCGTCGATCTCGAGCGCGCGGTGCTCGCGGGCGCGCTCGCACTGGCGGGCGATGCGCGCGGCCTGCCGTACCTGCGCACGCTGCTGCGCGGCGACGATGCGCGCGTGGTGCTCGCCGCGGCGGAGTCGATGGAGTGGGCCGCGACCAGCGAGGACGTCGAGCTCCTGATCCGCATGCTCGATCGTCGCGATCCCGCGCTGCTCGGCGTGCTGGTGCGCGCGCTCGGGCGCATCGGCGACGGCCGCGCGCTGCGCGCGCTCGAGGCGCTCCGGGATCGCGAGCCGCCGAGCGCGCTGCTCGCGGACATCGAGGACGCGGAAGCGTCGATCCGTGCCCAGATGGATCTGCGCGGCGAAGAGCCTCCGGTGCCCGCGGAGCCGAGCTCGCTCGCGACCGCGGCGCGCGCGGGCGTGGTCGCGCGAGGGGCCGAGGAGACGTTCTGGGCGCGCCTGCAGGGCCGCTTCGATCTGCTCTTCGGTCGGCTCTGGCTCGCGATCGGCGCAGTCGGTCGTGCGATCGCGTGGTTCGAGCTCGCAGCGGCGCGCCGTCCGCGCTGGCCGGAGCCGCTCGCCGCGATCGCGCTCGCGCACGTGCGTCAGGGCGAGCCGGCGCGCGCGCTCGGCGCGTTCCGCCGCGCGATCGAGGCCAACCGCGCGTGGGTCGAGCACGAGCGCCCGGTCGTGCGCACGCTCGCGGGCGTGGTGCTCCGGCGCGCCGAGGAGATGGAGCGCGCGGGGCGTCTCGACATCGCGCGCGGGCTGCTCGACGAGGTGCTCGATCTCGATCTGCGGCGCGTGCCGAGCAACGTGCGCTTCGAGCTGCGACGCCGACGTCAGGCGCTCGCGTCGTCGGCATCGGCGGAGCCCGTATGAGCCTGCGCGACTCGGCGCGACGCGCGCTCGGCGACGATCCGATCACGCTGCCGTCGATCGTGCTCCCCGACGCGCCGCGCGCCGGGAAGGCACGCACGACCGATCGCTTCTCGATCACGCCCGAGGCGACGCGCGAGACGAGCGTGGAGCGCATCTCGCTCGACGTGCGCGTCGATGCTCGCGTCGAGCAGGTCACGCTCGTGATGCGCGACGGAGAGCTCGCGTGGTCGTGCACCGACGGGAGCGCGGGACGCGAGAGCTCTGGCGCACCCTCGTCGCCGTGGGTGCGCGCGGCGCTGCGCTGGGTGCTCGCGGAGCCGCGCCCCGAGCCGCAGCAGGCCGCGCCGCGCCCGCTTCGTCCGGTGGCCGGCGCCGCGGGCGACGACGTCGTGGAGCGCGGAAGGCCGCTCGCCGATGCCCTCGACGACGTGGTGCTCGCGGTCGTGCGGGCCGGCATCACGGGCCGCGAGTCGCCGAGCGTGCGCGAGGCGCTCGATCGCGTGGCGCGCGTGATCGTGCCGGTGCCGAACCCGGTCTCGCGCTGGATCGGCCGGCTCGAGCGCGCGATGAGCGCCGGTGACGCGCGCACCGTCGCGCGGCTGCTCGATGGCGCGACCCGCGCCGGGGACGATCTCCGCGGCGCGCGCAGCGGACCGATCGGACGCGCCCGCGCTGCCGCATGGCTCGCCGCGCACGGACCGTCGCAGCTCGAGCGCGTGATCGATCGCGCGATGATCGAGCTCGCGCGCGAGTCGCTCGATGGCATCCAGCGCGCTGCGATCGAGCGCCGCTACCTGCTCGATCTCGCGACCGGTGAGGTGCTCTGCGAGGAGCGCGCGCGCAGCGCCACGCCGCCGTCGCTCGGGCCCTGTCCGCGCTCGCTCTTCGTCGGGCTCGCGGAGATCGAGGAGGGGCCCGCGCCGCGGCGCGTGCGCATCCTGCAGTACACCGTCGCGATCGACGTGCAGCCGAGCGACCTCGAGAAGGTGCTCGCCCACGCGGTGCGTCGCGCGTCGATGCTGGTCGACGTCTACCGCGAGGCCCTCGCCGCGTCGCCTGCGCTCGCGGAGCCGGTGCAGGTGATCGGGTGCACCGGCGTCGAGGACGGGTTCCTCGTGGACGCGGTGGGCGAGCCGATCCCCATCGCGCGCGAGGAGGATCCCGGCGCGGCGGCCGCGCTCGACCAGCTCGCGAAGCAGAGCCCGCCCGCGTGGATCGTGGGGCGGCTCGTCGATCTCGAGGGCGCGGTGCGCGTGGTCCCGTGCGCGTGCGGGGACGCGACGAGCGTCGCGCGCCTTCGCTGAGCCGGGTCCGTTCGCAGCGACGGGCTCCGTCGCGATGCTGCTCGGGCTCGACGAGTGATCACATCCCGCGGAACCGCTGCTCGGGCCCTGCGGGTGCGTAGATCTGGATCGCGCGCAGTGGGCGCGTGCCGCCGCTGCGGAACGAGTGCAGCGTGCCCTCGGGCACGTAGATCGCGACGCCCGGGCCGACCGTGATCTCGCGATCGCCGACCCTCATCGTGCCCTCGCCGTCTTCGAACAAGAGGATCTCGGCGGCCTCCGCGTGCCGGTGCTCGGGCACGCTCACGTCGGGCGGACCTTCGAGCCACGAGAGCGCACCGTGCTCGGCGCCTGCGCCGTCGGCGTCGAGCAGGATGCGGATCTCCATCCGGCCTCCAGGGGCGCGCAGCGGAGGTGTCGTCGCGATCGATCCGATGCGCAGCGGGCGCACCAGCGGATCGGAGTGCGACGCGGCGACCACGCACGCGTCACCTCTCGGCCCGGGCGCGCGTGCCGGCCCGGTGCCCGCGCGTCGCGCGATCGCCATCACCGTGCGCACGCGCGTGGTGCCCGCGTTGACCGCGAGCCCATCGCCCTCGGGACCGAAGCGCACGGCGTCGCCCGCGTAGAGCGTCGCCGGCGCGTCGCTCGTCGCGATGCCGGTGCCCGTCGCCTCGAGCTGTCCCGCGCGCACGAAGAGGATCACGTCCTGGCACGTCGTCGCGGGCGGGCGGAACGCCTGTCCCGGAGGGAGCTCGAGCGTCGCGAGCATCACGCGCTGCGGTGTCGCCGGCGCGATCGCCCACTCGTGCGCGTCCCACGGCGACGGCTCGGGGCGCGGCACGGCGACGAGCGTGTCGCGGCTGAGATAGGCGCCGCCGCCGCTGCCCGTCGAGTCCGTCGCGGGCGCCGCTTCGGCCGTGCTCGCCGCCTCGCTCTGGACCGACGTGACGTACTCGCCGCCCCCCGACTCGCGCGCGCTCTCTTCTTCGCGCGCATCGCGCGGGGCGAAACCTCCGCAGCCCGCGACGCCGATCAGCCCGAGCGCGAGCAGCCCGAGCGCGACGCGACGGGCGCTCACGTCGTCGCTCCGCCGCAGCTCGAGCCCGCGCCCGCAGTGCACCCGAAGCAGTGTCGATCGAGCTCGATCGTGCGCGCCTCGAGCAAGCCGCGATCGAAGTCGCGCACGTGACGCGGCGCCGATGCGTGCACCGGCATCTCGAGCATCTGGTTGAAGTCGCAGTCGTAGAGCGTGCCGTCCCAGCCGATCGAGATCGTGCTGCGGCACATCACGCCTCGCGCGGCCGCGGGATTGAACGCGGCGACCAGCGCATCGAGATAGCGCTGCAGGTTGCCCGAGCTCTCGAGCCACTCGAGGTAGCGGCTGATCGGCATGTTCGTGATCGTGTAGAGCGCGTCGAAGGACACGCCGTGGCGCTGCTTCATCTCGCGCTTCCACTCCGTCTCGAGCGATGCCTGCGCGCCCGGCAGGAACGCTCCGACCGGGTTCGTCACGAGCACGAGGCGCAGGCCGGATCGCCCGTCTCCGTACCCGACCTCGTTGAGACGGCGCAGCGCGCGGATCGATCTCTCGTGCACTCCGTCGCCGCGCTGCCGATCGGTCGAGAGGCGCGCGTAGTGCGGCAGCGAGCACACCACCTCGACCCGGTTCTCCGCGAAGAATTCCGGCAGATCGCGGTGCGTCGGGGTCTCGAGGATCGTGAGGTTGCAGCGATCGATCACGTGCCGGCCGAGCGCGCGCACCTGCTCGACGAGCCACCGGAAGTGCGGCGTGAGCTCGGGCGCGCCGCCGGTGATGTCGACCGTGGGGATGTCGGTGCGCGCCAGCGCGTCGAGGCAGAGCTGCATCGTCTCGCGGCTCATCACCTCGCGGCGATCGGGGCCTGCATCGACGTGGCAGTGACGGCAGGTCTGGTTGCAGAGCTTGCCGACGTTGATCTGCATCACGTCGATGCGCGTCGCGCGCAACGGGCCTCCGAGCGCGTCCTCGAATTCGCGCGCGATCGGCAGCGATCGCAGCAGCGCACGCTGCGCGTCGGGGCTCGCGAGCGGCGCGCCACGGGCACGCAGCGTCGGCAGCGACTTGGGCGAGCTCACATCGAGATCCCGTTCGCCTTGTTCCGCATCTGCACGCCGTGGACGAGCGACGCGCCACCACGGATCGCCGCCGCGACGTGCACCGCCTCGGTCATCTGATCGAGGTCCGAGCCCTTCTCGAGCGCGTCCTTGCTGTACGCGTCGATGCAGTACGGGCACTGCACCGCGTGCGCGACCGCGAGCGCGATCAGCGACTTCTCGCGTGCGCTGAGCGCGCCGTCCGCGAACACCGCGCCGTACCACTCGAAGAATTTCTTGGAGAGCTCGGGGGCGTTCTCGCCCACCTCACCGAAACGTCCCAGGTCGTGCTCGTCGTAGTAGTGCGGGCGGTGCATCGCGGGGTCCTCCGTGTGCGCGCACGGTACCGCGAAAGTGTGTCCAAAATCGGCTCGCTGGCGGAGGGCACTCCCGTCCGCGTGCTCCGCACGCTTCCGTGCGGGCCCTCCGCCGGCGAGTCGGCTGTAGGAGAGTTGGGGACGCCTCGAATAGACAGTCGAAACTGCCGTGCAGGAGGTCGTCCCCGTGGGCAAGCGTACCTATCGAACCGTCGAGATCCAACACGTCGACGCGAGCAAGCTCGCCAGTGCGCTCGGAGCGAGCTGCATCGTCGCGATCGACCTCGCGAAGACGAAGATGTTCGCTGGCTTCGCGAGCGCAGCGGGTCGCTGCGTCGAGATCGTGCGCTTCGAGCATCCGAAGCAGACGCGACTGTTCCTCGAGCTGCTCTGCCGTCTCCGCGAGCTCGGCGTCGCGCTCGAGGTCGCGATGGAGCCGACGGGCGTCTACGGCGACGCGCTCCGCTACCAGCTCACGCTGCGCGAGATTCCCGTGTTCCGCGTGGACGCCAAGAAGGTCCACGATGCAGCCGAGCTGCTCGACGGAGTGCCGAGCCTGCACGACGCCAAGGCGTGCACGCTGCTCGCGCATCTCCACGCGCAAGGCATCTCGAAGCGCTGGAAAGAGCGGAGCGCAGTCCAGAGGGCGATGCGCAGTCTGATCGACGAGCGCGACCTCTACGCTCGACCTTTCGAGACCGCGTACGGACGGCTCGAAGCGCTCGTCGCGCGTCACTGGCCCGAGCTCTCCCAGCACCTCGACATGGACGCCGCGTGGCACCTGCACTTGCTCTGCGAGATGCCCGGGCCTGCCGAGGTCCGCGCCAGACGCGGCGATGCGGTCGAGCTGCTCCGACGCGTCTCGCGCGCGGCGCTCTCCTTCGAGCGCATCGAGCAGATCGTCGGCTGCGCCGTCGGCTCGCTCGGCGAGTCGATGCACGATCAGGAGCGCTCGTTCCTTCGCTCGCTCGCACGTCACATGCTCTCGTTGCGCGAGCACATCCGCGATGTCGACAAGCGCATCGAAGCCGAGCTCGCCAATCATCGCGAGCTCCACTCGATGCGCGCCGCGTTCGGTGCCGTCACGACCGCTGCGCTCGTCGCCGACCTCGGCAATCCCGCCGACTACGAATCGTCCGCGTCCTTCGAGAAGGCGATGGGCCTCAACCTCAGGGTCCAGAGCAGCGGCAACAACGCCGGGCAGCACACGATCCACATCACGAAACGCGGCCCCGGACGGGCGCGTAGGTATCTCTTCCTCGCGGCGCTGCGCTTCGTGCAGAGCGACCCCGTCGCGCGTGAGTGGTACCGAGCGCGAAAGGGCTACCGCGCCGAGATCAAGCTCAAGGCAGTCGTCGCGCTGATGCGGAAGCTCGCGCGCGCGATGGTGCACGTCGCGCGAGGAGCGCCCTTCGATGCGACCAAGCTCTTCGACACACGATCGATGACCGCCGTGACCGCGTCGCCTTCACGCGACGCGGGCCAATCTTCGCTCGTCGGCTCCTGACGGCGAGCTTCGCGCTCTCTTCCCTTCGCTTCCGCTCCAAGGCGCGAAGATCGAGCGGGTGACGCTCACCTGGAGTGCTGGAGCCCCGAGAGGCTGCACCGCGAGTCCCAGCGCACCCTCGAGATCGACGCGGCGGGCGAAATGCCCAACGAGGCCGACCCGACGCCGCTCACGTGGACGTCCGACAAGACAGTTCGGGCCTATCCGTCCCGTCGCTCTCCGATCCGACCGCCTGAAGCCACCGCACACCAAGCCTCGTTCGCGGCGAGTCACCTCGCGCAAGAAGGGCCCGGTGTGCGGATCAGCGGGTGCGAGAAGCGCCCGATCCGTCGATCACGCGCGTCCGCACTTGACTACGACAGCACTCCGGCTGGACGCTGCTGCGAATTGGGAGCGCGCGGCGCAGTCGGGCTAGCGTCGCCGGCGTGGTGCCCTCCGGCCTCGACAGCACGCTCCAGGATCCCGACCCGTCGCCTCCGGCTGCGCGTCGTCGGGGCGGGAGCGGGCTGCACGCGATGCGCGCGCCGCGGAACCGATGCGCGACGTGCGGGCACGACTTCCCGCCCTCGTACGTCGTGTGCCCGCGGGACGCGACGCCGCTCGGCGTCGCGGGGCAGGGCGGCGATCCGCTGGTCGGCGTGGTGCTCGCGGGCACGTACCGGCTCGCGCGCACGATCGGACGCGGCGGGATGGGTCGGCTCTACGAGGCCGAGCACACGCGCCTCGATCGCCGCTTCGCGGTGAAGGTCCTGCACGAGTCGCACGCCGACAAGCCCGAGGCGGTGCGTCGCTTCGAGCGCGAGGCGAGCGCGCTGGCGCGGATCCGATCGGACTTCGTGCTCGACGTGGTCGACGTGCTGCGCACGCCCGACGGGCGCACCGCGATCGTGACCGGTCTGCTCGAGGGCGAGGATCTCCAGCGACGCCTCGATCGCTCGCAGCGCGTGCCCGCTTCCGAGGCGATCGCGATCGCGCGTCAGGTCTGTCGAGGCCTCGCCGCCGCGCACGCGGCGAGCGTGGTGCACCGCGATCTGAAGCCCTCGAACCTCTTCCTCGAGGCCGCGCCCGACGGGCGTCTCGCGGTGAAGATCCTCGACTTCGGCGTCGCGAAGCTGACCGGCGAGGACGAGATGACCCGCACCGGCGTGGTGCTCGGGACGCCGGCGTACATGGCGCCCGAGCAGGCGCGCGGCAGCTCGGCCGCCGATCCTCGCAGCGACGTGTACGCCGTGGGCGCGGTGCTCTACCGCATGCTCACCGGGCGCATGCCGTACGAAGGCGCCGACCCCGGCGCGACGCTCGCGCGCCTGCTGATCGAGCCTCCGCCGCGACCGCGATCGATCGCGGCCGACGTGCCGGTCGCGCTCGAGGTCGTGATCCAGCGCGCGATGGCCCGCGATCCCGCGGAGCGTCCCGCGAGCGCGCTCGAGCTCGAGACCGCGCTCGCCGCGCTCGCGACCGTCGAGGACGCACCGCTCGCGTCGGCCTTCGGGATGCGCGCCGAGCGCGAGGATCCGAGCACGCTCGCGCTGCCCCAGGGCACGATCGAGCGCGCCGAGCACATCGAGCGCGACGCGAAGCGCGCACGGCCTCTCGCCGCGCTGCTCGCGATCGTGGCGTGCCTCGCGAGCGGCGCCGCGACGGCGGCGATCCTCGGCGCGATCGCGTCGTGGCCCGAGGGCTCGATCGATGCCGGCGAAGCGCGGGTCGCGCTCTCTCGCGCCCTCGCGATCGTCGGTGGGCTCGCGGCCGCGATCGCGTGTGCGGTGGGCGTCGCGCGCTGGCTGCAGCCCCGCTGGTCGAGCGCACCGGCGGTGCAGCACGCGAGCGCACGTCTGTCCGCGAGCGTGCAGCTCGGGCTCTCGCTCGCGGGCGGCGCCGCGCTGCTCGGCCTCGCGCGCGCGTCGATCGCCGGACTGCGCTTCGAGGTCGCGCCCGCGATGGTGATCGTGGTGCTCGCGCTCGCGGCCGTCACCTCGCTCATGGTGCTGCGCCGCAGGGCGTGACCTCCGTGTGTGTGGCGCGGCGTCGTGCCGCAGGTGGGACGCATCGTCCTCACCGCTCACGCGCGATCGTGGACCGGGGCCCCGCGAACCCGGGCACGCTGCCTGCGACGCTCGAGCCTTCGAACACCGAGCTCGCGCTGCGAGCGATCCGCGCTCGGGCCGCGCGATGGAGCACATCCCCCACCTCGATCAGCTCGCGCTCGTCGCCGGCCTCGGCGTGCTGGTCTCGGTGCTGCTCGCGAAGCTGCGCCTTCCCGCGGTCGCAGGGCTCCTCTTCGCGGGCGCGCTCGCCGGGCCGCGCGGCCTCGCGCTGGTCGTGTCCACCGACGCGATCGCCGCGCTCGCCGAGATCGGGGTGATGTTCCTGCTCTTCTCGATCGGCCTCGAGCTCTCGCTCGAGCGGCTCCGCGCGATCCTGCGCGACGCGGCGGTCGGCGGCGTGCTGCAGGTGACGCTCACGATCGCGGTCACGTTCATGATCGCTCGCGCGCTCGGCCACGGCATCGCCGCCTCGGTGCTCTACGGGTTCGTGTTCGCGCTCTCGAGCACCGCGATCGTGCTGCGCACGCTGACCGAGCGCCGCGAGCTCGACGCGCCGCACGGCCGCTTCCTCGTCGGCGCGCTGATCCTCCAGGATCTGTGCGTCGTGCCCATGGTGCTCGTCGTGCCCGTGCTCGCGCGCGGCGGCGAGGCGATCGACGCCGGCGCCGAGATGGCGTGGGCGCTCGTGAAAGCGGGCGTGCTCGTCGCGGCAGTGCTGCTCGTCTCGCGGTGGCTGGTGCCGCGCGCGCTGGCGTGGGTCGACTCGAGCGGAAGCCGCGAGGTCTTCCTGCTCGCGGTGCTGGGCCTGTGCCTCGGCACCGCGTGGCTCACGTCGCTGGTCGGGCTCTCGCTCGCGCTCGGCGCGTTCCTCGCCGGGATGATGCTCGCCGAGACCGACTTCGGCGATCGGGCGCTCGGCGACGTGCTCCCGCTGCGCGACGCGTTCGTCAGCATCTTCTTCGTCTCGCTCGGGATGCTCTTCGACGTGCAGGTGGTGCTCGATCACCCGCTCGAGATCGCGCTGCTCCTGCTCGCGTTCGTGCTCGGAAAGGGCCTGATCGCGACGTTCGCCGCGCTGGTGATGCGGTTCCCCGCGCGCGCCGCGTGGCTCGCGGGCGTGGGCCTCGCGAACTTCGGGGAGTTCGGGTTCGTGCTCGCGAACCTCGGCCTCGAGCGCCGCGTGATCGCGCCCCACGACACGCAGCTGCTGCTCGGCGCCGGCATCCTCAGCATGTTCCTCACGCCGCTGCTCTCCACGCTCGCACCGCGGATCCCCGCAGAGCGCGCGCTCGCGCCCTTCGCGCACCTGCTGCGCGCACGACCGCTCCGCGAGCTCGAGGTGTGCCCCGCACGATCGGGGCACGTCGTCGTCGCGGGCAGCGGCATGGGCGGGCGGCTCGTCGCGGACGCGCTCGCGCGCTGCGGGATCGGGCACGTCGTGATCGACTCCGACGCCCAGAGCGCGCGCACCGCGCGCGATCGCGGCGAGGCCGTGGTCTATGGCGAGCCGACGAGCCGCACGGTGCTCGCCCACGCGGGCCTGGGATCGGCCAGCGCGCTCGTGCTGGTCGGCACCGATCCCTCGGCGGTCGCCCGCGCGGTGACCGCAGCGCGCGCGATCGCACCCAAGGTTCCGATCCTCGTGCGCGCCCACTACGTGCGCGAGGGCGCGAGCCTCGAGGAGCGCGGCGCGAGCGACGTCGTCTCCGACGAGATCGAGACCGGTGTCGAGATCGTCGCGCGCGTGCTCCGCAGGCTCGAGGTGCCGCGCAACGTGATCGAGGCGCGCCTGCGCGAGGCGCGCAGCGAGCTGCCCGAGGAGTGCGCGCGACGCTCCGCGACGCTCCCGCGCAACGTGCTCGGCGCGTCCACGGAGCTCTCGCAGATGAAGGTGGACAGCCTCGAGGTGCACTCGGGGTCGCACGCGGAGGGACGCACCCTCGTCGAGCTCGATCTGCGTCGTCGCTCCGGCGTCACCGCGTTCGCGCTGCGGCGCAACGGTGGGATCGTCGACGCTCGCGGGCTCGCGACCACCGCGTTGCATCGTGGTGACGTGCTCTTCGTCGTGGGCACCAGCGAGGCGGTCCGGGTCGCGAGCGACGTGCTCGAGCACGGCGACGCGGACCCGAGTTGATCAACCGATCTCGTCGAGCGACCAGAACGCAGGTCGGGGCAGCGCGCGGAACGCCGCGAGCAGCTCGCGCGCGTCGGCGAACCGCGTGCGCGGGTTCTTCGCGAGCGCGCGCGCCACGAGCTCCTCGAGCTCCTCTCGGAACACGACGTCGTCGCGCATCGCCGAGAGCGCCGGCGGCTGCTGCAGCGCGTGCGCGCGCAGCACGTCCACGACCTCCTCGGCGACGAAGGGCCAGCTCCCCGTGAGCAGCTCGAAGAGCAGCACGCCCGCCGAGTACACGTCGCTGCGTGCATCGACGCTCGGACCGAAGACCTGCTCGGGCGCGACGTACGCCGGCGTGCCCACGAACGAGCCTCGCGACGTGAGCGTCGTCTCCGCGCCGAACGCGACGCGGTCGTGGAACTTCGCGAGCCCGAAGTCGAGCAGCTTCGCGTGCGGCACGCCGCCCGGGCCCTCGCCGACGATCACGTTCCCCGGCTTCACGTCGCGGTGGAGGATCCCCACCTCGTGGGCATGCGCGAGCGCGGAGATCACCTGATCCGCGATCGTCAGCGCGAGCGCGGGCGCGAGCCGCGCGTGCTGCAGCATCGCGTCGAGCGACACCCCGGTCGCGAGCTCGGTCACGAGGTACGTGCCGAGCGGATCCACGCCGAGATCGAAGACCTCGAGCACGTGCGGATGACGCAGCGCCGCCAGCGCGCGTCCCTCGCGCTCGAGGCGCTTCGTGAGCTCCTCGGTCGCCGCGCTCGCGGGGATGATCTTGATCGCGACCACGCGTCCGTCGGGCTCGCGCGTCGCGCGGTGCACCGAGCCCATCGTGCCTTCGCCGATGCGTGCCTCGATGCGGTATCGACCTCCGACGAGCGTGCCTGTCGCGATCTCGTCGGGCATCCGTCCGGCAGCGTACACCACGACGATCAGGGCGCGCTGGCCGCAGGGAAGGGCGTCGGCACGGTCGCGCCGCGGACGTCGACGACGCGCAGCGCGCCCGCGCTCGGCGCCACCGCGACCGTGGAGCGGCTCGGGCCCGCGCCGCTCGTGCCCCACGCCCGCCAGTGCACGACGTAGCCGTCCCCGCGCTCGTCGGTGAGGCTCGTCATCGTCGACGGAACGGACGACGAGGGCGCGCACGACGCCGCGCCGAAGAGCGCGCGATCGCGCGCGTAGTCACGACCGAGCAGCGTCCCGCGCGACATCGTCTCGGCGCGCCCCGCACCGATCGCGACGCCGACCCACGCGATGCATCCACTCGTCGGTGCCACGCCCGCGGGCGGGCTGATGAACGCGACGCTCCCCGCGGCGTGGAAGTCCTGGACGATCTCGTCGCGCGGCTCCCATCCACGCGCGCGCCACAGCGCCTCCGCCTCCGCGTGCGCGAGCACGATCTCGGGCGAGAGCCCGCTCGCGCTCACGTCCGTGGGCGTGATCCCGGGGAGCTGCCACACCGCGATCGTCGCCATGCCGGTGCCGGTCGCGCGCACCGACGTCGTGTCGCACGCCGCGATCGTGACCACGCTCGGATCGGATGCGGGCACCGCGCCGTCGGGCCCATCCACCGCGAGCAGGCTCGCGTTGCCCACGCCGAGCACCGCGACGATCCCGCACGCGCCCTCGAGCCCGCGGATCGCGCTCTCGAACGGCAACGAGCGCCCGTGCGAGTCGTCCGCGACCTCGACCTGCACGTAGCCGCGGGCCGCGAGCGCGTCCTCGAGCGCCACCCGCGCCGCGTGCGCGTCGGGCACCGCGGGCATCGCGTACGCCGGCCGCGCCCGGGTCGCGTCGCGCCAGCCGAGCTCCTCGATCGCCGCGGCCGCGCCCACGAAGGGCTCGCTCCCCGCGGGCCCCGGCCCGATCGCGTTGGGCACGCACGACGTGCACGAGCGCGTGCACGTCGCGACCAGCGTCATCGACGCCAGGCACAGCGCGCCGAAGATCGCTCCGATCGCGAGCCCCGCCCCTCGTGGTCCGACCTTGCCCGGCTCTCCGCGCGCCATCGCGCGAAGCATACGGAGATCACGAGGCGATCTTGCGGTGATGTCGTGGAGGACGATTCGCGATATGAAGGCGCCCGTATGGCCGCGGACTTCCCCTCGTTGCTCACCGACGACGATCTCCACTGGTTCAACGAGGGCACGCACGCGCGCCTCTACGAGAAGCTCGGCGCGCATCCAGGCGTGGTCGACGGCGTCTCGGGGACGTTCTTCGCGGTGTGGGCGCCCGATGCCGAGCGCGTCTCGCTCGTCGGCGACTGGAACGGGTGGGATCCCGCGTCGCACCGGATGCGCGCCCGCGGGAGCTCGGGCATCTGGGAGACGTTCGCGCCCGGCATCGGCAAGGGCGCGCTCTACAAGTTCCACATCGAATCGCGCCACGGCGGTTATCGCGTCGACAAGGCCGATCCCTTCGGCTTCCTCCACGAGTCACCGCCGAGCACCGCGTCGATCGTCTGGGACCTCCACCATCGCTGGGAGGACCACGACTGGATGAACGCGCGGACGCGCGAGAACGCGCTCGACGCGCCGATGTCGATCTACGAGGTGCACCTCGGCAGCTGGGCGCGCGTGCCCGAAGAGGGCGATCGCATGCTCGGCTATCGCGAGATCGCGCCGCGCCTCGCCGACTACGTGATCGAGCACGGCTACACCCACGTCGAGCTGATGCCCGTGATGGAGCATCCGTTCCGCGGCTCGTGGGGCTATCAGGTCACCGGCTACTTCGCGCCCACGCATCGCCAGGGGAAGCCCGAGGACTTCATGTACCTCGTGGATCACCTGCACCAGCGCGGCATCGGCGTGATCCTCGACTGGGTCCCCGCGCACTTCCCGACCGACGAGCACGGCCTCGGCTACTTCGACGGCACGCACCTCTTCGAGCACGCCGATCCCAAGAAGGGGTTCCACCCCGACTGGCGCTCCTTCATCTTCAACTACGGCCGGCTCGAGGTGCGCTCGTTCCTGCTCTCGAGCGCGATGTTCTGGCTCGACCGCTATCACGCCGACGGGCTGCGCGTGGATGGCGTCGCGTCGATGCTCTACCTCGACTACTCGAGGTCCGAGGGCGAGTGGATCCCGAACCCGCACGGCGGGCGCGACAACGTCGAGGCGATCTCGTTCCTCAAGCAGCTCAACGAGCACGCCTATCGCGAGCACCCGGGCGTGCAGACGATCGCCGAGGAGTCGACCGCGTGGCCGATGGTGTCGCGCCCGACGTTCGTCGGTGGCCTCGGCTTCGGGCTCAAGTGGGACATGGGGTGGATGCACGACTCGCTGCGCTACCTCTCGCACGATCCGGTGCACCGCCGCTGGCACCACAACGAGATCACGTTCCGCGCGCTCTACGCGTTCAACGAGAACTTCGTGCTCCCGCTGAGCCACGACGAGGTCGTGCACGGCAAGGGCTCGCTCCTGAACAAGATGCCGGGCGATCGCTGGCAGAAGTTCGCGAACCTGCGCCTGCTCTTCGGATGGCAGCACGCGCAGCCGGGCAAGAAGCTGCTCTTCATGGGCGGCGACTTCGGCCAGTGGCGCGAGTGGGATCACGACACGAGCCTCGACTGGCACCTCGCGGAAGAGCCGCCGCACGCCGGGCTGCGCAAGCTCGTCGCGGATCTGAACGGGCTCTATCGCAGCGAGCCCGCGCTCTACCGCTTCGACTGCGAGCCGCGCGGCTTCCAGTGGATCGACGGGAGCGACGCCGAGCACAGCGTCGTGTCGTTCCTGCGGCTCGGCGACGAGCACGAGGCGCAGGTGCTCTGCGCGTTCAACTTCACGCCGGTGGTCCGCTACGGGTACGGTCTCGGAGTGCCGCGGGGCGGACGCTGGGTCGAGGTGCTGAACACCGACGCCGAGATCTACGGCGGGAGCGGCGTGGGCAACCTCGGCGGCGTCGAGGCGCAGCCCGGCGGGCTGCACGGGATGTCGCACCACATCGAGCTCACGCTGCCGCCGCTCGCGTGCGTGATGCTCCGAGGACCGACGTCTTGATCATGTTGATCAACACGATCAATCCATGAGCGGTCCGAAGTACATCTGCATCCACGGGCACTTCTACCAGCCGCCGCGCGAGAATCCGTGGCTCGAGGCGGTGGAGCGCCAGGACTCGGCGTACCCGTTCCACGACTGGAACGAGCGCGTGTTCGCGGAGTGCTACGGGCCCAACGCCGCGGCGCGCATCCTCGACGCGCACGGGCGCATCGAGCGCATCGTCAACAACTACGCGTCGATCTCGTTCAACTTCGGCCCGACGCTGCTCTCGTGGATGGAGCAGGCGCAGCCCGAGGTCTACGACGCGGTGCTCGCCGCGGATCGTCGGGCGCGCGAGCTGCGCGGCGGACACGGCTCCGCGATGGCCCAGGTCTACGGCCACGTGATCCTCCCGCTCGCGAACGAGCGCGACAAGCGCACCCAGGTGATCTGGGGCGTGCGCGACTTCGAGCGCCGCTTCGGGCGCGCGCCGCGCGGCATGTGGCTGAGCGAGACCGCGGCGGACGTCGCGAGCCTCGAGGCGCTCGCCGAGCAGGGCGTGCGCTTCACGGTGCTCGCGCCGAACCAGTGCCGTCGCGTGCGCGCGAAGGGATCGACGACCTGGCTCGACGTGAGCGGCGCGCGCGTCGACACACGTCGCGCCTACGAGGTCGCGCTGCCGAGCGGGCGATCGATCGCGGTCTTCTTCTACGACGGGCCGACGTCGCGCGCGGTCGCGTTCGAGCGCCTGCTCGACGACGGCAAGGGCTTCGCGCGGCGGCTCGCGTCGGTGCTCGACGATCGCCAGGAGCCGCAGCTCGTCCACATCGCGACCGACGGCGAGAGCTACGGGCACCACCATCGCTTCGGCGAGATGGCGCTCGCCTACGCGCTCCAGACGCTCGAGCGCGATCCCGACGTCCGCCTCACGACGTACGAGGAGTTCCTCGATCGCCATCCGCCCGAGTGGCAGGCCGAGATCGTCCCCAACACGTCGTGGAGCTGCGCGCACGGCGTCGAGCGATGGCGCGCCGACTGCGGGTGCAAGACCGGCGGTCCGCCGCAGTGGAGCCAGGCGTGGCGCGCGCCGCTGCGCGCGGCGTTCGACTGGCTGCGCGATCAGCTCGTCGAGGTCTACGAGCGCGAGACGTTCGGCCTGCTGCGCGATCCCTGGGCCGCGCGCGACGACTACGTCGACGTGGTGCTCGATCGCAGCGAGCCCGCGCTGCGCCGCTTCTTCGGACGACACGGCGCACCGCGGCCCGAAGGCGGGCTCTCGCCGCGCGAGGTGGTGCGCGCGCTCGAGCTGCTCGAGATGCAGCGCCACGCGATGCTCATGTACACGAGCTGCGCGTGGTTCTTCGACGATCTCGGCGGGCTCGAGACCGTGCAGTGCATCCTCTACGCAGCGCGCGCGGTGCAGCTCGCGACGGAGATCGCGGGCGACAAGTTCGAGGCAGGCTTCCTCGCGCGGCTCGCGCGTGCGCGCAGCAATCGCCCCGAGCTCGGCGATGGCGAGCGCATCTACGTCGAGCGGGTACGCCCCGCGATGGTCGATCTGCGCAAGGTCGGCGCGCACTTCGCAGCGAGCTCGCTCTTCGAGGAGTACCGGGCGCGCGAGCGCGTGTTCGGCTTCGAGGTCGACGTGATCGATCGCGAGGAGGCGCGCGCGGGCCAGGCGCGCATGTCGATCGGCCGCATGGAGGTCCGCTCGCGCGTCACGCAGGCGAGCGAGGATCTCGAGTACGCGGTGGTGCACCTCGGCGATCACAACCTCAGCGGCGGCGTGCGCGCGTGGCAGGGCGAGACCGCGCACGCATCGCTGCACAACACGCTGCGCGCGGCGTTCGGTCGCGCCGACATCGCGGAGGTGCTGCGCGCGCTGGAGCGTTCCTTCCCGAACGCGACGTACACGCTGCGCACGCTCTTCCGCGACGAGCAGAAGAAGATCCTCGACGAGGTGCTCGCCTCGACGCTCGAGGGCGTGGAGCGCGACTACGAGCAGATCTACGCGCAGTTCGCGCCGCTGATGCGCTACGTCGCGAGCCTCGGCCAGCCGGTGCCGAAGGCGCTGCATCAGGCCGCCGAGTACACGCTGACCGCGCGGCTGCGGCGCGAGCTCGAGCGCGGCGCGGAGGTCGATCTCGAGGGCGCGGGCGCGCTGCTCCAGGAAGCGCGCGATGCGGGCATCGTGGTGCAGCGCGACGAGCTCGGTCTCGCGGCGCAGGCCTCGCTCGAAGAGCTGCTCTGCGATCTGCAGCGCGACCCCGACGATCGCGAGCTGCTCGAGCGCATCCGCGCGATCGCGGCGTTCGCGGGCGAGGCCGAGCTGCGCTATGCGCCCGCGGTGGCGCAGAACCGTTTCTACGCGATGCGAGAGACCGTGTACGTCGCGCGCAAGCGCGCGCTCGGGCCCGATCAGCGCCCCGAGAACGACGCGTGGCTGCGCGCGTTCGCAGAGCTCGGCGCGCAGCTCGGCGTGAGAGTCGACGGATGAGCGATCCGAAGAAGGACGACGACGCGCTGCGCGTGCCCGCGGCGGCGCCGCTCGATGCGCAGATCGGTGCCGCGCTGCCGCGCTTCGTCGCGGTGATGCGGCGCTTGCTCGGTCCCGGTGGGTGCCCGTGGGATCGCGAGCAGACGTTCGAGACGATGCGTCCCTTCGTCGTCGAAGAGGCGCACGAGGTCGTCGACGCGATCGATCGTGGATCGCCGGACGCGCTGCGCGAGGAGCTCGGCGATCTCCTGATGCAGATCGTCTTCCTCGCCGAGCTCGCGCGCGCTCGCGGATGGTTCGGCCCCGACGACGTGGTCGACGCGATCAGCGACAAGATGATCCGCCGTCATCCCCACGTGTTCGGCGACGCGAAGGCATCGACGCCCGCCGAGGTGCTCGAGCGCTGGGAGCGCGACAAGGCGCGCGAGAAGGGCGCATCGGGCGAGCCGAAGGGCGCGCTCGACGGAGTGCCGGTCGCGATGCCCGGGCTGCTGCGCGCGGTGCGCATCGGCGACAAGGCGGCGCGCGTCGGATACGACTGGCCCGACGCCGAGGGCGCGCGCGCGAAGATCACCGAGGAGCTCGCGGAGCTCGACGAGGCCGCGGCATCGGGCGACGCGACGCGCACCGAAGAGGAGCTCGGTGATCTGCTCTTCGCGATCGCGAGCTGGTCGCGCAAGAAGACGATCGATCCCGAGGCCGCGCTGCGCGGCGCGCTCGATCGCTTCACGCATCGGTTCCGTGAGGCCGAGCGCATCGCGCACGACGAAGGGCGACCGCTCGCGGAGCGCAGCGCCGACGAGCTCGATGCGCTCTGGCGTCGCGTGAAGGCCCGCGCGCGCTGAGGCCATTCATCTTCCGAACGGGAACTGCGTCCCCGAACGTGGGACACCGACGCGCATCGTAGGCGGATCCCTCCGCCTCGTGTCGCTGTTCGTGCAACGAACGCACACTGCTGACGCGCAGTGGATTAGACTGCCTGCGTGCCCGCGTACGTGATCCGACTCGGTCCGCAGCGCATCCGACTGTACCCGGGCGTCTCGCGCGTCGGGCGCGATTCGCTCTGCGAGATCCAGCTCACCGACGAGTCCGTCTCGCGCCGCCACGCGACGATCCGCGTCGACGAAGAGGGCGCGAAGCTCTCGGACGACGCGAGCCGCAACGGCGTGCGCGTGAACGGTGAGAAGATCCGCGGCGCGCATCTGCTGCACGACGGCGACAAGATCCGCGTCGGCACCGTCGAGATGCAGTTCGAGGTCGAAGACGAAGCGACCGACGCCGGCTTGTTCGGCGCAGGCACGCGACCGCTGCCGCGACCAGGATCGGGCGAGCCCGATCCGCTCGCCGCGCTGAGCCCTCGCGAGCGCGAAGTGCTCGCGCGTCTCGCGCGCGGTGAAGCGCATCGCGACATCGCCGAGGCGCTCGACGTGAGCACGAAGACCATCGAGACCTACCGCGCCCGCATCGGCGAGAAGCTCGGTGTGAAGGGTCGCGCCGATCTCGTGCGACTCGCGCTGCAGGCCGGTCTGCTCTCGCCCGATCGCTGATCGCCGATCGCTTCGCGAGGGACGTGCTCGCGCGGACGCACGCGCGGGGTGTACGGGATCTCCCGGATACTTCGATCCCTTGTGAAATGACAGTTTCAGCGTGCGATGCTGCCACCGCTCCGCTGCGCCGGTCTGGTGCTCGCGCTCCTCGTGTGGGCGCTCGATCCGAGACCCGCGCACGCCGACGGCAGCGCGCTCGATCAAGCGATCGCGCACGTCGAGGACGCGGACTTCGCGAGCGCGCTCGCCGCGTTCGAAGAGGCCGAGTCGTCGACCGAGCTCACGCGCGACGACCTCGTGCGGCTCTACGCGCATCGCGCGACCGTGCACTTCGCGCTCGGCGAGCAGGGCGCGATGGAGGCCGATCTCGCGCGCCTCGTCGCGCTCGATCCCGACGTCACGCTGCCCGCATCGGCACCTCCGCCGGTCCACGAAGCGCTCGAGCGCGCGCGCACCGGCGTGCAGCCGCCGACCCTGCGCGCCGAGGCGGTGCCCACCGACAGCGGCGTCGAGGTGCGCGCGCGCGCCGAGGAGCACGGCGCGGATCTGGTGCGCGGCCTGCGCGCGTGGGCGCGTCGTGATCGCGACGGCGACGCCGCGTGGCGTCGCGGCGATGGCGGTGCGATCGCGGTCGAGGCCTCGCCCGGTGAGACTGTGCTCTGGTACGCGGAGGCGATCGGCCCCGGCGGCGCGGTGCTCGCGAGCGAGCGATCGCGCGTCGATCCCGGCGCGCTGATCGTGCCCGAGCCGCCCCCCGCGCCGAGCGGAGGAGGCGACGACTCCACGGCGTGGTGGCTCGTCGGCGGTGGCTCCGCCGCGGTGGTCGTGGGCGTGATCGTCGCCGTGGTGGCGGTGGTCGCGACGACGGAGCCGAGCACGACGCTCGGTGGACCGACCCTGGTGCCGTGACGTGAGGACGCTGTGATGACGTCGGCAGCCTCGGACGAGCTCCACGAGATCGCGATCCCGCAACCGGCGCCGGCCGCGCCCCCACCGACCGTCGGTCGCTATCGCGTGTGCGGCGAGATCGCGAGCGGCGGCATGGCGAGCGTGTACCTCGGCGTGTCCGAGGGCGAGACCTCGCCCGGCGCGGTGCGCGCGATCAAGCGCGTGCATCCGCACCTCGCGCGCCAGCGCGCGTTCGTGGAGATGTTCGTCGACGAGGCGCGCATCAGCGCGCGCATCAAGCACCCGAACGTGTGCGAGGTGCTCGAGTGGGGCGAGGCCGACGGCACGTTCTATCTCGCGATGGAGCTGCTCGCGGGCGAGCCCGTCGTGACGCTGCTGCGGCGGCTCAAGAAGAAGCCCCACCTGCTGATCGATCCGCGCTGGCATCGCTGCGTCGCGCGCATCGTCGCGGGCGCGTGCGCCGGGCTCCACACCGCGCACGAGCTGAAGGACGACGAGGGCGAGCCGATGATGATCGTCCATCGCGACATCTCGCCGCACAACCTCTTCGTCACGTGGGACGGATCGACGAAGGTCGTCGACTTCGGCGTCGCGAGCGCGAAGCACCGGCTGCACCACACGACGACCGGCACGGTGAAGGGCAAGTTCGCGTACATGTCCCCGGAGCAGCTCCAGGGGGCCAAGGTCGATCGACGCGCGGACGTGTGGGCGCTCGGTGTCGTGCTCTGGGAGCTGCTCACGGGGCGCCCGCTCTTCCGGCGCACGATCGAGAGCGAGACGATCTTCGCGGTGCTCAAGGAGAAGGTCCCGAGCTTCGCGAGCGTGCGACCGCAGGCGCCCGAGGCGCTCGAGCAGATCGCGCGCGCTGCGCTCAAGCACGATCTCGCGCGACGCACGCCGACCGCGAAGGTGATGCAGGACGCGCTCGAGGCGTGGCTCGCGTCGCAGGGCGGCTTCCAGCCGAGCGACGTGGCGGCGCTGCTCGACGAGCTCATGCCCGGCGAGCGCGACGCGTACCAGGCGTGGCTGCAGAAGGCGCTCACCGGCGGCAACACGCTCACGCCGCAGCGCGAGGCGGAGCTCACCGCGCCTGCGCCCGCCGCCACGGGGAGCGCGCGCGTCGAGCTCGACGATCAGTCGATGATCCAGCGCCGTGCGCAGCGAGGGCGCGCGCGGTGGATCATGCTCGGCGTCGGCGTCGGGCTGCTGATGTCGATCGGTGGTGGCGCCGCAGCGTGGGAGCTCGCCCGCGCATCGAGCCGCGACACCGCCGAAGCGCCCGCGATCGCCACCGCGATCCCCGTGAGCGCGCCCGCGCCGCGCGTTCATGCACCGGCGCAATCCGCCGAGCTCCCGGTCGCCGATGCGCCGCCGAGCGAGACGACGCCGGAGCCCGCACCGCGGCGCGCTGCGCCGACGCCGCCGGCCGAGACTCCGCGTGCGACCGAGACACCCGCCGCGCCCGAGACCCCCGCAGCGCCGACGCCCGCCGCGACCGCGGTCCGACAGAGCGCGCACCGCGCCGCGCGCCTGGCCGCCTCGCGCGCCGCGTCGTCGCCTGCCGACGATGACGGATCGGGCGTGGGATCGCTCGACGTCGCCACGCCCGGCGGTTGGGCCGAGGTGTGGCTCGAGGGCCGTCGCCTCGGTCACACGCCGGGCCGCTTCGAGCTGCCCGCGGGTCGCCACACGCTCGTGCTGCGCCCCGGCGGCGGCGGTGAAGAGCGGCGCGCGGCGGTTCGCATCGTGGGCGGTCAGCTCGCCCGCCTGCGCGTCGAGCTCGGAGAATGATGCGCGCCACGATCCCTCTGCTCGTCGCGATCCTGCTCGCCGCCTGCGAGCGCACCGAGGAAGTACCGTGGGAGATCCGCAGCGCGGATCCCAGTGCGCTCGAGAGCGCCGCGATCATCGAGACCACGGTGCGTCGCGGCGGCTGCGAGGGCGTGCTCATCTATCGCGAGTCGATCGCGCCCGATCGCCCGGGGCCCAGGCCTCAGGTCGGTCGCGGTCTGCACGGGTTCGCCGCGGAGGTGCGCGATGCCGAGTGCCGCCCGCTGGTGCGCGGCTGCATCGAGCGCGATCTCCCGCTGCGCGCGGGCGAGCGCGTGGAGCTCGTGCTCGAGCGTGTGCTGCCGACCGCGGCGTGCGCGGCGAGCGCGTGCGTCGAAGGCACCTGCACCGATCGCGACGCGGGCGCGGTCGAGATCGACGACGCGGGCATGCACGACGCCGGCGTCGAGGACGCGGGCGCGCCAGTCGATCAGGACGCGGGCACGCCCGACGACGGCGGCACGGTCGACGAGGACGGCGGGATCGAGATCGACGCCGGTCCGCTGCCCGCGGAATGCGACGGAACCGAGTGGTCGGGCCACTGCTACAGTTTCCGTAGCACCACTCGCGACTGGTCCACCGCCGAGGCCGCGTGCGTCGCGTGGCGCGGCCACCTCGCGAGCCTCGGCGGGCCCGACGAAGAAGCGTTCGTGCGCGGCCTCGCGAGCGGCGCGGCGTACTGGATCGGCCTCAACGATCTCACCGTCGAGGACATCTTCACGTGGGTCGACGGCAGCTCGTCGTCGCACCGTCACTGGGGGCCCGGCGAGCCCAGCGGGAACCCGCAGGCGCACTGCGTGCTCGACGAGCCGACCACCGACGGGTGGGCGCTGCGGCGCTGCCGCGACCTGCAGGCGTACGTCTGCGAGCGCTGAGAACGACGAGGCCGCCGGAGCGCAGGGCTCGCGGCGGCCTCGTTCGTCGTTCCCGTGATCAGCGGCAGGCGCCCGTCGACGCCACGCTCACGCCCGCGGCGTTCGCGGTGCATCGGTTCGAGTACGTGCGTCCGTCGCAGCCGCAGACCGGCACGTACTCGCGCGTGCACGCGCTCGGGACGTCGCGGCAGGTGCCCATCTGATCGGCGGCGCCACACGACGCCTCGATCGCGTAGTCGCAGAACTGCGCGTCACCGCACCCGAGGCCCGCGATGCCGCCGCACGGCTGCGCGCACTCGCCCTCGTGATCGACGCTGATGCCCGCGCTCGCCGCCTCGCACGCGTTGCCGTGGGTGCGACCGTCGCAGCCGCACACGGGCTGATCGATCTCCGCGCACGCATCGGGGCGACGCTGGCAGGTGCCGGGCGCATCGGCGCGACCGCAGATGTCGTCCGGCTCGTACGCGCAGTAGAAGCCCTCGGGGCACTCGCGCGGGCCCTCGAGGCGGAAGCCGCCGCACGAGCGACCGGTGGGATCGGTGCTCGGGCACTCGCGCATCTCCCACGCGCACACGCCCGCTTCGTCGCGGAGGCAGCGACCGGTGTTGCCACCGATCGATCCGTCCTCGCACATGATGATCGGCGCGCGGCTCGGCGGACCGCACTGCTCGACCGGGCACTCGCTGCCGGGCGTCGCGGCCACCATCTCGCAGCGGCTCGCGACGCACGCGGGCTGCTCGGCGCCGCACAGGTACACCGCGCGGCAGGGCTCGCGCACGTCGGGATCGCAGACCGGCGCGAACGCGTCCGCGTACGACGCGTTCACCGCGCGCTCGTGACCGCCCCACGCGCAGCTGCAGCACGTCGTCGGCACCGCGACGCAGTCGACGTCCGTCTCGCACGCGACGGTCGGATCGATCGGCGCGCAGAACGAAGGGCACGGCGCGCGGATGCAGAAGCGCTGCTCGCAGGCCGAGCCGCTCGGGCACTCGCCGAGGCGACACACCGGACGGCACTCGCTGCCCGTGCAGCCGAGCGAGAGCGTGAACGAGCCCGCACGATCGAAGTACTCGCGCACGACCACGAGGTACGTGCCGTCCGCGGGCGCGCGCAGCTCGACGTGCGAGTCGAGCGTGCCGCGCGCGTCGTCGTTCACCGCGATCGCGCGCATGCGCGACCAGGTCTGGTTGCGCTGCGGGCCGTAGACGTAGAGCACGGTGTCGAGCCCGTCGTGGCCGCTCGCGTCGAGCACGATGCGCGCGCCGCCCGCGGCGGTGAAGAGCCAGCCGGCGTAGCCGCGCTGCGAGAACGACGCGTCGAGCGCCTGGCCGTGATCGATCACGCCGCGCAGCTCGAGGCGACGCGAGACGGAATCGGCGGCCTCGTCGCGGTCGACGATCTCGATCTCTTCGGGCGCGGATTTGGGCTCCGCCGCGACGCAGCCGACGGCGAGGATCGCCATGAGCGGGAGCACTTGGACCTGGCGAATCATGGAGCGGGATCTCCTGGGTGGACGAGAGCGTTCCCCCGCCTCGCTCGTACAGCCCTCGCGCTTCGGGGTGCGCCGCGCCACGCACTTGTCGTTCCATGTAGCCAAACGCGGAGCAGGACCGCGTGATCAGTGGATGTTTCGCGGCAGAACGGCAGGGATGGCCGATCGAGTCGCCGGCGAGTGTGGCCAGTTGGCCTTCCAGGATTGCTGGAATCAGGACCGTCGGTCTAGGCTCGCGCCGTGGCCCGAATCCTCCACATCGAGGACGACCCCAAGAGCCGCCTGCTGGTCCGCAAGATCCTCGTCGCCGCAGGGCACGAGGTGGTCGATGCGGCCACAGGGCTCGAGGGCATCCGCCTGGCGGGCGAGGTCAGCCCCGAGCTCGTGCTCGTCGACATCAACGTGCCCGATCTCGACGGCTACGAAGTGACGCTGCGACTGCGCGGGATTCCACGCCTCGCGGGCGTACCGATCGTCGCGATCACCGCGGAGGGCGATCGCGCGACGAGCCTCGCGGTCGGCTGCGACGGCTTCCTCGAGAAGCCCATCGACGCGCGGCGCTTCCCTAAGCAGATCGAGAAGTTCTTACGTGGGCACCGCGAGCGCGCCGAGGACAACACCGGCGAGATCCACCTGCGCCAGCAGTCGCAGCGCATCGTCGAGCGCCTCGAGAAGAAGATCGTCGAGCTCTCGCAGGCGAACACGCGCCTCGAGGAGATGATGCGGCTCCGCCGCGAGTTCCTGCGCAACCTCTCGCACGAGCTCGCGACGCCGATGACGCCGGTCGTCGGCTACCTGAAGCTGCTGCTCGGCGAAGAGCTCGGCCCGCTCACGCCGGTGCAGCGCAAGGCGCTCACGAGCGTCGACGCCGCGACCTCGCGCCTGCGCTCGCTGATCGACACGCTGCTCGACGTCAGCTCGCTCGAGACCGGGCGGCTCCACTTCTACGCGCGCGACTACGACTTCGCGCAGGTCGCGGCGCGCGCGATCGACGAGAGCAAGCCGCGCTTCGAGGATCGACGGCTCACGCTGCGCGACGGCCGCAGCAAGGAGGCGCTCCTCGCGACGGGCGATCCCGACAAGCTGCGCCGCGCGATGGCGCACCTGCTCGACAACGCGGTGAAGTTCACGCCGCCGGGCGGCGAGGTCGCGATCGCGGTGCAGCGCGTCGCGGGCCCGACGCCCGAGGACGCCTCGTACGAGTTCATCGTCGCCGACAACGGCCCGGGCGTGCCGCCCGATCGCATCGCGAAGATCCTCGAGCCGTTCTACCAGGTCGACGGATCGGTCACGCGACAGCACGGCGGGGTGGGGCTCGGGCTCGCGTTCGCGCGTCGTGTCGCGGAGGCGATGGGCGGCGACGTGACGGTGAACAGCCCGCCGAGCCCGGCGCTCACGGCGCGCGGCCTCACCGGCACCGAGGTCGTCCTGCGGGTGAAGGTCCGCCCCCGGATCCCGGCGAGCACGCATCCGATGGAGTAGATCGATCGGGGTGCGCATCTACCTCGATCACCACGCCGCGACGCCGCTCTCCGAGGGCGCACGGCGCGCGATGGACGAAGCGCGCGAGCGTGGATGGGCGAACCCGGCGAGCGTGCACGCTGCGGGTCGGGCCTCGCGCGCGCTGCTCGAGAAGGGGCGCGACCGCATTGCTGCCGCGATCGGCGCGACGCCCGCGGAGATCGTGCTCACGTCGGGCGGCACCGAGGCGTGCAACCTCGCGGTGCGTGGGCTCGCGCGGCCGGGCTCGCACGTGATCACCACCGCGATCGAGCACCCCGCGATCGCGACGAGCGTCGAAGCGATCGCGGGATCGCGCGTGACGCGGCTCGCGGTGACCCACGGTCGCGCACCGAGCATCGACGAGGTCTCGCGCGCGATCACCGACGACACCTCGCTCGTCGCGCTGCAGTGGGTCAACCACGAGACCGGCACCGTGCTGCCGGTCGCGGAGATCGCCGCGCTGTGTCGGACGCGCGGTGTCGTGTGCGTGATCGATGCGACCCAGGCGCTCGGGAAGATCGCGATCGACGTGCGCGCGATCGGCGCGACTGCGATGGCGTTCGCGTCGCACAAGATCGGCGGGCCCGCGGGGGCGGGCGCGCTCTGGATCGCGCGCGATGCGCCGGAGCTCGCGTCGTTGATCCTCGGTGGCGCGCAGGAGCGCGGGCGTCGCGCGGGCTCGCCCGACGTGGTCTCGATCGCGGGCTTCGGTGGTGCGTGCGCGTCGATCGACGAGCGGCTCGCGGCGATGCCGGCGATCGCTGCGCGTCGTGATCGGATCGCGCGCGCGCTCGAGGAGCTCGGCGCGTCGATCAACGCAGGGGAGGGCGCTCGGGTCGCGACGTGCGTGAGCGCGAGCGTGCCCGGATGGCGCGGCAGCGCGCTGGTCGCGGCGCTCGATCTCGAAGGGCTCGAGGTCGCGAGCGGTGCGGCGTGCTCGTCGGGGCTCGATCGGCCGTCGCCGGTGATCGCAGCGATGCACGAGGACGAGCCGTGGCGCGCGAGCAGCGCGCTGCGCATCTCGCTCGGCCCCGAGACGAGCGACGCGATGATCGAGCGCGCGATCGACACGCTCCGCCGCGTGATCCCGCGCGCCTGAGAGCGATTCTGCAGACCTCAGACCGCGTCGAGGTTTCGCGCGTCCGGATCAGCGCGCGTCGCGATTCGGATCGCAAGTGCGCGAAAGAAGATCGGAATCGATCGAGCGTTCTCGCGCGATCGTGCGTTCGCTCGAATGGAACGCGAGGGATCCGGATGTTCAGGGGTCGCATTGACGATCGCGCGCGCGTGCGCCAGGTCGAGCGCGGTGAGCGGTCCCGAGCGCGTGTTGGTCGCGATGAGCGGCGGTGTGGACTCGTCGGTGGCAGCAGCGCTGCTTCGCGAGCAGGGGCACACGCTCGTCGGCGTCACGCTGCACCTCTGGGATGCGAGCGGCGAGAGCAAGGTCGGACGCTGCTGCGCGCCCGAGGATCGCGACGACGCGCGGCGCACCTGCGAGGCGCTCGACATCCCGCACTACGTGATCGACGAGCGCGACGCGTTCCGCAGCGAGGTCGTCGATCCCTTCCTCGACGCGTATCGCAGCGGCACGACCCCGAGCCCCTGCGTCGCGTGCAACCAGCACGTGAAGCTCGGCCGCCTCGCGCAGCTCGCGGATCAGCTCGGATGCACGAAGATCGCGACCGGGCACTACGCGCGCGTCGAGCTCGATCCCACGGGCCCGGTGCTCCTGCGGGGCGCCGACGCGAGCAAGGATCAGAGCTACTTCCTCTACGGCGTACCGAGCTCGATCCTCGCGCGCCTCGTGCTCCCGCTCGGCGCGATGACGAAGGATCGCACGCGCGACGAGGGTCGTCGCCTCGGCGTGCCGAACTGGGCGAAGAAGGACTCGCAGGAGCTCTGCTTCGTGCCCGACGGCGACATCGGCGGGTTCGTCGAGCGCGAGGCGGGCGCGGGCGCGACGGGGCGGATCGTCGACGAGACCGGCGCGGTGCTCGCGGCCCACGAGGGCGTGCAGCGCTTCACGATCGGACAGCGCAAGGGGCTCGGCCTCGCGGGTCCCGCGCCCGACGGCAAGCCGCGCTACGTCCTGCGGATCGTGCGCGACACCGGCGACGTGATCGTCGGCGGCGAGGAGGGTCTGCGCGCGGACGTGCTGACCGCGCGTCACGTCGCGTGGATCGGCGATGCACCGCGCGAGGGGTTCGAGGGCGAGGTCCAGATCCGTCATCGCCACGCGGCGTCGCCCGCGCGCATCGAGCCGACCGCGGACGGGTTCGTGGCGCGCTTCGCCTCGCCCCAGCGCGCGGTCGCGCCCGGCCAGGCGGCCGTGGTGTACGTTGGACCGCGCGTGGTCGGTGGTGGCACGATCGTGTGAACGCATGCGCGCACCGTTCGTGATCGGCATCGCGACACTGATCGCGTCGTGCTCGGTGGGGCAGGGCACCGGCGAGCTCGTCGGCTCGGTCCTCGATCCGCTCTGCGAGCTCGACGAGCCCGCGTACTCGCTGAACCCGACGTTCTTCTCCGCCGACGTGATCGAGGATCGCGGAGATCCCGACGACGACATCGCGAATCGCCTCTCGATGCGCATCCAGCGCGGCAGCTTCCGCGAGGGCGAGAGCGACGGGCTGGTGGTGCTCGTGCAGGACGCGAACGAGCTCCAGCGCTCGTTCCTCGGCGTGCCGATCCCGCTCAGCGCGCTGGCCGAAGCGCCGGTGAAGATGACGCTCTACCTCAACGAGACGTGCGACTCGGGCTTCCCGCGCGAGTTCTGGCGCATCCCGCTGATCCTCCAGGCGTACTCGGGGACGATCACCTTCGACGCGATCTACGCGCCCGACATCGACTCGACCGAGACCGAGATCAGCGCGACGTTCACCGACGTCGTGTTCGACGATCCCGAGCGCCCCGGCGAGCGCACCGCGCGCGTGTCCGGGAGCTTCACGTTCTTCTACCAGCGCGGCCGTCCCGCGCAGACGTTCCCCTGAGCGTGAAGGCGATCGAAGGGCGCGTCCGAGGGCTCGCGAAGGACGGCGACGCCGTGGTGGAGACCGAGCGCGGGCTGGTGTTCGCGCCCGGCGGTCTCCCCGGCGAGCGCGTGCGCGTCGAGGACGTGCGCAAGGAGGGCAAGCTGCTGCGGGCGCGGCGGCTGGTCGTGCTCGAGCCGTCGTCGTCACGCGTCGAGCCCGCGTGCGTGCACGTGGCGCGCTGCGGCGGGTGCCCGTGGATGCACGGCTCGGCCGAGGCCCAGGCCGAGGCCAAGCGCGCGACGGTGGAGCGCGCCCTCGCGAAGGTGCCGCGCGCATCGAGCGAGGTCTCGATCGCGATCACCCAGCCCGCGGCGATGCTCGGGTATCGCGGCCGCGCGCGGCTCGCGTGGAGGGGTGGGGCGCTCGGCCTGCGGGCCCGGCGCGACGAGCGGATCGTCGACGTCGAGCGCTGCATCGTGCTGCGTCCCGAGCTCGACGCGGCGCTCGCGCTCCTGCGTGCTCGGCTGCGCCCGCACCTCCCGGGATCGGGCGAGATGCAGCTCGCGATCGGCGCGGGTGGACGCGCGGTGATCGTGATCGAGACCGATGCCGTGCTCCCGCGCGCCGCGTTCGCCGAGGTCGAGGCGATGGTCGCCGAGGGCGCGCTCGCAGGCGCGAGCGTGCGCGCGGGCGGTGCGAGCGTCGCGACGCGCATCGGCGATCCGCGCGAGGTCGGGCGCGACGTGGAAGGCCGGGTGATCCACGGCGCGATCGGGGGCTTCAGCCAGGCGCACGACGAGATCAACGCGGCGCTCGGTGCGCGGGTGATCGCGTGGGCCGAGCCCGAGGGCGCGCGCGTGCTCGAGCTCTACTGCGGGCACGGCAACCTCACGCTCGCGCTCGCGTCGCGTGCCGCGTCGGTGCGCGCGGTCGAGCTCTCCTCGGGCGCGACCGAGGCGCTGCGCGAGAACCTCGCGGCCCACGATCTCCGCGCCGAGGTGATCACGGCCGACGCCCTCGCGGGCGTGCCCACCGGCAAGAAGGAGCGCGTCGACGTCGTGGTGCTCGATCCTCCGCGCACCGGCGCGAAGGAGGTGATCGATCCGATCGCCGCGCTGCGCCCCTCGCGCATCGTCTACGTCTCGTGCGATCCCGCGACGCTCGGGCGAGACCTCGAGCGCCTCGCGACCCACGGCTACGTGCTCGCGCGCGTCGAGGCGTTCGACATGTTCCCGCAGACCGCGCACGTGGAGACGGTCGCGCTCGTGATCCCGCGCCCTTCGTCGTGATCCCAAGGTCGGCCCGCCGCGCCGGCTCCGACACGCATGCGCCCACGCGCCCCTGCGCCGGCTCTCGTCGCCTTCGCGATGCTGATGGCGTGCTCGAGCGAGAGCGCGATCCGGATCGCACGTCACGACCAGCCATCGCCGCGTTCGGACCGCAATGCCCACGTGAGCGCGCGCCTGCTGGGCCCGCGTGTGCGTCCCCCGAACGACCACCCGCAGCTGCGCGTCGATCTCGAGCTCGGCGCGTCGCGAGCGCGACCCGGTGAGCGGCCACCGATCTTCGCGAACGTCCGCAACCTCGGCGACGACGGGCTCTGGGTCGCGTCCGGTGATCCCCACGCTGAGCGCGAAGCGGCTCGGCTGTCCGGCATCGCGCTCAGGGTCTCCAGCGGCAGCGCGCATCAGCACACCACGTTCGAGCCCGCGCGCTTCTGGGTGCCGCCGCACGGCTCGTACCGGACGCGCGTCCTCTGGGCGGAGGAGCCCGACGCGCTGCCGAGATGGATGCCGGGACCGCACACGATCGACCTGCACTACTGCGGTCCCGGCTCCGATCGCTGCACCTGGACGGAGCCGGTCACCTGGGAGCTCGTCGACGACGGGTCCGCGCCGGATCGTGGCGGCGTGCTCGCTTACGTCCTTCTCACCCTGTTCGTCGACCTCGACGCTCGTCGTCCGCCGAGCGGCTCGCTCGCGGTGCGAAACCGTGAGCTGCGCCCCGTCGTGCTGCCGCGCTGGGTCGAGGTCGAGTGGGAGCTCGGGCGCAACGAGTGGGTCACGACGCACGTGATCCTGGCCGAGGAGGTCGAGGTGCCGTCGCTGGGCGAAGCGCGAGTCGGCCCGTTCGCGCTCGTGCCACCCGAGGGGTCGCACCCGCTGCGGGTGCGCGTGGTGATCGGAGCCGTCCGGAGCGCGCCCACCTGGGTGTGCCGGGGCCACGCGGCATGGCCGGACTGCGGCTCGCCTGCGCGCTGATGGGGAAGGCTCGACGACCCGTCGAACATCGGCTCGCCCGCCGGTCCCTACCGTCCGCGCGCGTCGCGCGCTCCCGTCCGGGGCCTGCGGGACGAGCACTCCGGCAGGGCTCAGGACGGCGCGCGCTTCGTCGTGATCATGGCGCGGAGCGCCTCGGCGGCGCGCGGGAGCGGCGCGCCCCTCCGCGACAGCACGCGATAGGTCACGGACGGCAGCGCGCGGAGTGGGCGCGCGTGGAGCCCGTCGGGCACGCGGCAGAACGCGTTCACGATCGCGAGGCCCAGGCCCATCCGCGCGAAGTGCGCCATGAGCTCCCAGCCCTGCGCTTCGACGGCGGGCGACCACGCGAGCCCTTCGGCCTCCATCGCGCGCGCGATCGCGTCGCGGTGCGGCGCGCCGACGGGCGGGACGATCAGGCGCTCACCCGCGAGATCGCGGAACCGCAGCGCACGCTTGCGCGCCAGCGGATGGCGCCGCGGGATCAACACCTTCGCGCCCACCTGCGCGACCACCTGCGCGTCGAGGTCGTCGGGCACGCTCGGCAGCGCGGTCACCGCGAGCTGGGCCTCGCCGCGCCTCACCGACTCGAGCGCGGCGGGCCCCGAGCGCGTCAGCAGGCGCAGCGGCGCGATCGCCTTCGCGTGGAACGCGCGCACCGCAGGGCCCAGCAGGTAGAGGAACGCGCCTTCTCCCGCCGCGAGCACCACCGGCTGCGAGCTCGCGCCCGCCCGCAATTCGTCGCAAAAACCGCGGATTCGCGCGTCGGTCTCGCGCGCGAACGCGAGCACGCGCACGCCGTCCTCCGTGAGCTCCACGCCGCGCCCCACGCGCCGGTAGAGCGGCACCCCGAGCTGCTCGGAGAGCCGCGCGATCTGCCCGTGCAGCGTGGCCTGCGAGACGTGCAGCGCGCTCGCTGCGCCCGCGAAGGTGCCGTGCTCGGCGAACGCGACGAACGCGCGGAGGAGGTCGAGATCCATCGTTCGGATTCTCCGATCGATCGTCGGGATTCTTCAACGGACGCGAATCCTCGTTCCGCCCAGCTTCGATGCGAACGAAAGGACATCGCGAACATGACCTCCCATCTCCCGCTCTCGCCCGATGCGCGCCTCGGCGTCGACATCGGTCGCGTGATCATCGGTGCCACCGCCGACGACGGCACCACCGACACCTCGTTCCTCTCGGGCACCGAGGACGACGCGCTCCGCACGCCACCGGTGCCCGGCGCGCTCGAGACCATCGCGCGGCTGCACGCGCACCTCGAAGGGCGCGTGTGGCTCGTCTCGAAGTGCGGCCCGCGCATCCAGGCGCTCACGCGTCGCTGGCTCGCCCACCAGGGCTTCCACGACATGACCGGGATCCCGCCCGAGCACGTGCGCTTCTGCCGCGAGCGCAAGCAGAAGCGCGAGCACGCGCTCGCGCTCGGGCTCACCTGCTTCGTCGACGATCGCCTCGACGTGCTGCGTCACCTCGACGGCGTCGTGCCCGCGCTCTGCTGGTTCGGCGTGCAGCGCGATCCCGCGCCCGACTGGGTCGTCGCGACCCGCACCTGGCGCGACGTGCAGCGCGTCCTACTCGGGGATGACGAGGCACGCCGCGGGCACGTGATCGACGAGCCACACCCGTGACCCCGGCGCGCGCGAGAAGCGCACGCCACGCGCGTGGAGCACCGCGGCGCGGACCTCGATCACGATCGGCGGTCCGCGCCGCGCGCCCACCTCGATCGCCTCCTCGCGCGTCTCCGCGAGGTGCACGTGACGGCGCGCGCCCGCCACCAAGCCCTTCGCGCGGATCGACGCGAGGCGCGCCCGGATCGTGCCGTGGAACAGGATCTCCGGCGGAGCGCTCGCCGGATGATCGACGTCGACGGCGACCGAGTGCCCGTGCAGCGCGCGGATCCGCGAGCCCTCGAGCTCGAAGCGCCGCTTGCCCGGCATCGCCAGCACCGCGTCGAGCTGCTCGCGCGTGATCACGAGCGCGTCGAGCAGGCCGTCGACGTCGGTCCAGCCCGCGGGATCGAGCGTGATCCCCAGCGCGTCGGGCCGATGACGCAGGGCCCATGCGAGGCGCTTGCTCAGCTGGACCGAGGGCATGCGGGGTGCAGCGAAGGAGGGTGGAGGACGAGTATGCAGAAGGTCCGAGACATCATGACCCGCTCGCCCGCGTGCTGCGGTGCCTCGACGTCGCTCGAAGAGGTCGCGCGCATGATGATCGTGCACGACTGCGGCGAGATCCCGGTGCTCGACGATCTGGGCACGCCGATCGGCGTCGTGACCGATCGCGACATCTGCTGCCGCACCGTGGCCCAGGGGAAGAACCCGATCGAGATGACGGCCGGCCAGGTCATGTCGACCCCGTGCGTGACCGTGAACGTCGACGACAGCATCCACGAGTGCTGCGAGGTGCTCGAGTCGAACATGATCCGGCGGGTGCCGGTCGTGGACTCGAAGGGACGATGCTGCGGCATCGTGTCCCAGGCCGACGTGGCGCGCGCCGGAGACGAGCACGAGACCGCCGAGCTGGTCCGCGAGATCTCGCGGCCGCTCCAGGCGACCTCGACGTTCATCTAGGTCCCCGCGCGTGACATCGCGCCCCGGGCTCGTCGCCGCCGCGGCGAGCCCGCGCACAAGCCTGTTTGCCCTTTTGCGGCCGAGGGGTTAGCGATCGGCCGCGATGAAGTGCCCCTTCTGCGGCACCCTGGACAACAAGGTGATCGACTCTCGCCTCTCGCAGGGCGGCGAGGTCACGCGTCGTCGTCGTGAGTGCGAGGGCTGTGCGCGCCGCTACACGACCTACGAGCGGGTCGAGCAGGTGCTCCCTCTCGTCGTGAAGAAGGACGGCCGGCGCGAGCCCTTCGATCGCATGAAGATCCTCGGCGGAGTCCGCCGCGCGTGCGAGAAGCGCCCGGTCTCGCAGGAGTCGCTCGAGCGCCTCGTGGACCGCCTCGAGCGCGAGCTGGTCGAGACCGGCGAGAAGGAAGTGCCCTCGTCGATGATCGGCGAGAAGGCGATGGACGCGCTGCGCGAGCTCGATCCGGTCGCGTACGTGCGCTTCGCGAGCGTCTATCGATCGTTCGCCGACCTCCACGAATTCATGGCGGAGATCGCGCAGCTCCTGCCCGACGGCACGCCGAAGCGCGAGAGCTCGTCGTCGTGAGCGACACGCTCGCGCTCGACGAGCGGATGATGGACCTCGCGCTCGCCGAGGCGCGGAAGGGCCGGACCGCGCCGAACCCCCACGTGGGCGCAGTGATCGTGCAGGGCGGCGAGGTCGTCGGCGTCGGTCACCACGAGCGCGCGGGCGAGGTCCACGCCGAGGTCGACGCGATGCGCGCAGCGGGCGATCGCACGCGCGGCGCGACGCTCTACTGCACGCTCGAGCCGTGCAACCACCACGGGCGCACCGCGCCGTGCACCGACGCGATCCTCGGCGCGGGCATCGCGCGCGTCGTCGTGGGCTGCGTCGATCCCGCGAAGCACGGGCCCACCTCGGGCGCGGCGCGGCTCCGCGATGCGGGCGTCGAGGTCGTGCTCGGCGTGCGCGAGCCCCAGGCGCGCGAGGTGATCGAGGACTTCGCGTGCCTCGTGACCAAGAAGCGCCCGCTCGTGGTGCTCAAGGCCGCGGTGACGCTCGACGGGCGCATCGCGACGCGCACCGGCGACTCGAAGTGGATCACCGGCGATGAGGCACGTCGCGAGGCGCACCGACTGCGTGATCGCGCCGACGCGGTGATGGTCGGCGTGGGCACCGTGCTCGCCGACGATCCGCGCCTCGACGTGCGGATGATCGAAGGCCGCGACCCCATCCGCGTGGTGCTCGACACGCACCTGCGCACGCCCGAGACCGCACAGCTCGTGGCCCACGGCTCGTCGCGCCCGACGTGGATCGTGCATGGTCCCGACGCGCCCGAGGAGCGCCGCGACGCGCTCCGCCGCGACGGTGTGGTGCTGATCGAAGCGCCGCTCGAGGGCGACACCGTCGACGTCGCGTGGATGCTCGCCGAGCTCGGCCGTCGCGACGTGATGCGCCTGCTCGTCGAGGGCGGTGGGCGCGTGCACGGCGCGCTGCTCGATCGTGGGCTCGCCGACCGCGCCGAGATCTTCGTCGCGCCGGTGGTCCTCGGGGATCCCGAGGCTCGGCCCTTGGCAGCGATGCACGATCCCCCCATGCAGATCGCGAGCGCGTTCCAGCTGGCGGATCTCGAGATCGATCGGCTCGGACGCGACGTTCGCTTCCGCGGTCGTGTCACCAAGGGCCCTCGGGAGGCGTGATGTTCACGGGTCTAGTCGAAGAGATCGGGACGGTGCGCGACATCCAGCGCGGGGCGCTCGGATCGACGATGCGCATCGAGTGCCCGTGGCGCGACCTCGTGCTCGGCGAGTCGATCGCGGTGAACGGCGTGTGCCTCAGCGTGACGACGATGCCGGGGGGCGGCTTCACCTGCGACGCGTCCGCGGAGACGCTCGAGAAGACGACGCTCGGCGCGATCGCGCGCGGCACGAAGGTGCACCTCGAGCGCGCGCTGCGCGCCGGGGATCGCTTCGGCGGTCACGTCGTGAGCGGGCACGTCGACGGCGTCGGCAAGGTCGCGGCGAAGACGCCGCTCGGCGACGCGCTGAAGGTCGAATTCGAGGTGCCCGAGGTGCTCGCGCGCTTCCTCGCGCCGAAGGGATCGATCACGGTCGACGGCGTGAGCCTCACGGTGAACGGCGCGACCGGCACGCGCTTCGACGTCGTGCTCGTGCCGATCACGCGCGAGAAAACGCTGCTCGATCAGAAGGACGTCGGCGCGCCGATCAACCTCGAGGTCGACGTGCTCGCGAAGTACGTCGCGCGCCTCCTGGGCAACCCCGGCGTCGACGGTGTGCCCCCGCAGAACCCGCCCGGTGCGGGCGGCGAAGGTGTGACCCTGGATCTCCTGGGTCGCACCGGATTCCTGTGATCCGCAACGAACGAGAGACGAGGTCAACGATGCTTCGCACCGCGATCGAGAGAGTCCACCGTGCCCTCGAGGACATCCGCGCCGGTCGGATGGTGATCCTCGTCGACGACGAGGACCGCGAGAACGAGGGCGACCTCGTGATGGCTGCGGAGAAGGTCACGCCCGAGGCGATCAACTTCATGGCGAAGTGGGGCCGCGGCCTCATCTGCCTGACGATCACCGACGAGCACGTGCAGCAGCTCGATCTGCCGATGATGGTCGACGACAACCAGTCGCAGCGCTCGACCGCGTTCACCATCTCGATCGAGGCGCGCCACGGCGTGTCGACCGGCATCAGCGCGGCGGACCGCGCGCACACGATCAAGGTCGCGATCGCCGAGGACGCGCGTCCTTCCGACATCGTGAGCCCCGGCCACGTCTTCCCGCTCAAGGCGCGCCCCGGCGGCGTGCTGCAGCGCACCGGTCACACCGAGGGCTCGGTCGATCTCGCGCACCTCGCGGGCTTCCGTCCTGCGGGCGTGATCTGCGAGATCATGAACGACGACGGCACGATGGCGCGCATGCCCGATCTCGTCGAATTCGCCGAGAAGCACGGGCTGCGCATCCTCTCGATCGCGGATCTGATCCAGTACCGCCTCGAGCACGAGCAGATGATCGAGCGGCGCCTCGACGGCGAGATCGCGCTGCCGAGCGGCAAGCAGTGGCGCGCGCACCTCTTCGTGCAGAAGCACGATCGGCGCGAGTTCCTCGCGCTCACGCTGGGCGAGATCGACGAGACCCCGACGCTGGTGCGCATGCACACCGGCAGCGTGCTCGGCGACGTGTTCGACGTGCGCAGCCGCGGGCGCGTCGCGATCGACGACGTGGTCGCGCGCATCGAGGAGGAGGGGCGCGGCGTGATCGTGTTCATCCCGGGCCCGATCGATCTCGAGTCGGATCTCGCGCAGCGCCTCGGCAAGCAGGTGAAGCCGAAGCACATGGACAGCGGCGAGGTGCTCCGCGAGTACGGCCTCGGCGCGCAGGTGCTGCGGGCGATCGGGCTGCGTCGCATCCGCCTGCTGACGAACCGTCCGCGCCGCATCGCGGGCGTCGACGGCTACGGCCTCGAGGTCACCGAGCAGCTCGTGGTGAGCGAGGACGCCGCGCTCAGCGGCGAGATGGACGCGCCCGAGCTCAAGCACTGAGCTTCCACGCGTCGACGCACATGCACGCGCGCTCGTGATCGTCCTCGGCGTGCACGAGCGCGCGGCGTGCGTTAGACACGCGACCCGAGGGAGTGATGGCTGACATCCTGGAGATCGAGGGGACGTTCGAGACGCCCCAGGGCGCGCGCATCGCGATCGTCGTGTCGCGATTCAATCACTTCATCACCGATCGACTCCTCGAGGGCGCGCTCGACGGCCTCCGCCGCCACGGCGTGCCGGACGCGAACGTCGTCGTCGCGCGCACGCCCGGCGCGTTCGAGCTCCCGGTCGCGGTGCGGCAGCTCGCGTCGAGCAAGAAGGTCGACGCCGTGATCGCGCTCGGCGCGGTCATCCGCGGCTCGACGCCGCACTTCGACTACGTCGCCGGCGAGGCCACCAAGGGCTGCGCGCAGGTGATGATGCAGACCGGCGTGCCCGTGATCTTCGGCGTGCTGACGACCGACACCATCGAGCAGGCGATCGAGCGCGCCGGCACGAAGGCGGGCAACAAGGGCTGGGAAGCGGCGCTGGGCGCGATCGAGATGATCAACCTCCGCCGCGCACTGGAGAAGGCCGGCTTCTGAGCGCGCACGCGCTCGGTCCGGGTCCGACGACGATGAGCTCCACCGCGCGCACGGGCTCGAGGCGGAAGGGCCGCGAAGCGGCGCTCCAGATGCTCTATCAGATGGAAGCATCGGGAGTGCGCGCGGAGCAGGCCATCCACCTCTTCTGGGCCAACCTCGGCTCCTCTCGCGAGGGCGAGGACTTCGCGAACCGCATCGTGCGCGGCTGCGAGAGCGAGGGCGACAAGATCGACGAGATCATCCGCAAGGTGAGCCAGCACTGGCGGCTCGAGCGGATGACGCGCGTCGACCGCAACATCCTCCGCCTCGCGACGTTCGAGCTGATCGCGATGGAGGACATCCCTCGTCGCGTGACGCTCAACGAGGCGGTCGAGCTCGCGAAGCGCTACGGCAGCGATGGCAGTGCGGGCTTCGTGAACGGCGTGCTCGATCGCATCGCGAGCGATCTCGGCAAGGACTGAGCGAGCGTGGAGCTCCGGTTCGTCGCGCCCGATCTCCGCGCGCTCGACGGCCTGCGCTCCGAGGCGCTCGCGCTCCCGTTCTTCCAGGACGAGCGCCCGCTGCGCGGCGCGGCGGGGCTCGTCGACTGGCGCCTCTGCGGTCGTCTCTCGCGCCTCCTCGTGCGCGGCCGGGTGCGCGGCGCGCTGGGTGAGCGCGTGCTGGTGCCGGCGCGCCCGCGGCTCGCGTTCGAGAAGCTCTTCCTCTTCGGGCTCGGTCCGCGCGCGGCGTTCGACGAGACCGCGTTCGTCGCGTCGGTCGACGACGTGCTCGACACGCTCGAGAAGGCGCGCGCGCGCACCGCGGTGATCGCGCTGCCGGGACGCAGCCTCGAGCTCGTCGGCCCGGAGCGCGCGCTCGAGCTCTTCCTGTCCGCGGCGCGCGACCGCACCGAGCACGACGAGCTCACGCTGATCGAGCCGCTCGACGCGCAACGCTCCATGATCCCCGTGCTCGAACGGGCACGAAGGAAAGCCCGCGCCCTCGAAGGCGGAGCCTGACGCACCCGCGCCCCGTGCTAATTTGACGAGCCGTGCAGAAGCTCGGCTCGGGGATCGCGTTCGTCGATGCGATCGACCTCGCGCGCAAGCACGACGACACCAAGCTCGCCGAGCTCCTCGGCCCGGCGCAGCTCCTCGGCGCGCCGCCCACCGTCGAGGACGACGAGGACGAGTGGTCGTTCCAGACGCGCGCGATCCTGCGCCCAGAGCTCGGCGCGCGCCTAGGCCTGGAGCTCTCGCGCGCCTACGTGTTCCCGGTCCGCAAGCTGCGCTCGACCTTCGCCGACACCATCCTCGTCGGCCGCGCGAGCACCAGCGACGTGTTCGTCGACGACGCGAGCATCTCGAAGCTGCACGCGCGCATCCGGCGTCAGAGCGACGACGCGTGGACGATCGCCGACGCAGGCTCGACCAACGGCACCGCGATCGGCACACGCGCGATCAACGGCGAGGAGTCGTCGCTCCCGTACGGCACGCGCTTGCGGATCGGGAAGTGGTCGTTCCGCTTCGAGCGCCTCGATGGCACGCTCGCGATCCTGCGGAACGGATGAGCATCATCGAGCCACGACCGGCGATCCTCGTGTTGGCGGCGCTCGCGACGGCATGCGGCAGCGGGCTCGCGTCGCACGCGGATTCGGTGCGCGATCGGGCGCTGCGCGCGGAGGTCTCGACCGCGCTTCGAACGATCGAGCGGCTGCGCCGAGACGAATGGCTCGCGCGCATCGCGAGCGGTGCGTGCAGCGCGCAGTCCGATTCGAGCGCATGCATCGACGCGCTCGACGCGCTCGCTTCGGTGCAGGCACTGCGCTCGCGGATCGAGCGTGAGCGCGACGACGCTGGCGCGCTCGACGCGTTCCGCCTCGCGGTCGCCGACGGCACTTCGATCGACGACGAGTGCACCGGAAGCGATGCGCTGCGATCGATCGCGGCGGCCGTCGTGCGGCACGTCGCCGAGCTCTCGGTCGCACCTCCGCGCGAGATCGAGGTTCCCGAACCGATGGCGGACTGCCGCATCGCGACGCTCGGAGGTCCCGTCCTGCTCACGAGCGAGCCGCGCGCGCAGGCGCCGATGCGCGTCTCCAGCGTGATCGTCCTCCGCGGCGACGTGCTGCCCGGCGTCTCGTCGAAGACAGCGACGTACGACTTCTCCGATGATCTGCCCGCGGTCTGGTTCGACGCGCCGCGCGCCGGCCCGTGGAGCGACGCGCCCGCGGTGCAGGTCGAGCTCTGGCAGGGCACGTCGATCGACGTCCACCTCGTCGTGCGCGCCGCCGATGGTTGGCGCGTCATCGACTTCGCGCACGTCGGCGACACGTAGGTCGCCACCCGGCACGTCGCGATCGTGAGATAGTCCGCGCGCCCTCATGCGTGCGACACGTCTCTCCGCGATCCTCGTCCTCCTCGCGCTCGGCGCGTGTGGCGGCGCAAGCCTGCGCACCGCGCGTCCATCGGAGCCCGAGCCGAACCCCGCGCCGCCGCTCCTGCCGTGGCAGGCGCAACGCCCCGGCGTGCCGACGATCGAGTCGCCGCTCGTCGTGCTCGCGGGCGGCACCGTGCTCACCGCGACCGGTCGCACCATCGACGACGGCGTCGTGATCATGGAGGACGGCGTGATCCGCGCGGTCGGTCCGCGCAGCGAGGTCGCGATCCCCGAGGGCGCCGAGGTGATCGACGTCTCGGGTCGCTTCGTGACGCCGGGCATCATCGACACCCACTCGCACATGGGCGTGTACCCGGTGCCCGAGGCGCAGGCGCACGAGGACGGCAACGAAGCGACCGGACCGATCACGCCGCACGTGCGCGCGTCGGACTCGTTCTGGCCGCAGGATCCCGCGCTCGCGCGCGCGCTCGCCGCGGGCATCACGACGATCCAGGTGCTGCCCGGCTCCGCGAACCTGATCGGCGGCGCGGGCGAGACGTACAGGCTGCACCTCGGCCGCACGTCGAGCGAGATGGAGCTGCCCGGCGCACCCGACACGATGAAGATGGCGTGCGGCGAGAACCCGAAGCGCGTGTACGGCGGGCAGCACCAGGAGCCCTCGACCCGCATGGGCAACGTCGCGGGCTATCGACGCGCGTTCCAGGAAGCGATCGAGTACGGCCGCTCGTGGAGCGACTGGCAGGAGACGTATCGCCTCTGGTCGATCCGCCAGGAGCGATGGGAGGGCTGGCAGAGCGCGCAGATGCAGGACGTCGACGAAGCCGCTGCGGTGCCCGGCGCAGGAGGGGAGGGCGCGGGCGACGATCCCGGTGCGCCCGAGGAGCACCCCGAAGATCCCGGACCGGCGCCCGCACCGCCCACGCGCGACTTCGGTCACGAGCTCCTGCTCGGCGCGATCGAGGGCCGCGTGCTCGTGCAGATGCACTGCTACCGCGCCGACGAGATGGCGCGGATGATCGAGATCGCGCGCGAGTTCGGCTTCCGCATCCGCGGCTTCCACCACGCGGTCGAGGCCTACAAGATCCGCGACCTGCTGACGGCCGAGGAGATCTCGATCTCCACCTGGGCCGACTGGTGGGGCTTCAAGCTCGAGGCGTTCGACGCGATCCCCGAGAACCTCGCGCTGCTCACCGAGGCGGGAACCCGCGCGGTGCTGCACTCGGACTCGCCGATGTTGATCCAGCGGCTCAACCAGGAAGCCGGCAAGGCGATGGCCGCGGGGCGTCGCGCCGGGGTCGACATCACCGAGGACCAGGCGCTGCGGTGGATCACCACGAACGCCGCGTGGACCCTCGGCATCCACGAGATGACGGGCACGCTCGAGCCCGGGCGCATGGCCGACGTCGTCGTGTGGTCGGCGAGCCCGTTCTCGGTCTACGCGCACGCCGAGCTCGTGTTCGTCGACGGCCTCCGCGAGTACGACCGCGCGCGCGACGGCGCGTCGCGCGACAGCGACTTCGAGCTCGGCCTCGATCTCCAGCTCGAGCAGGACGGAGGTGCGCGATGAGACTGCGCGCGATGAGGAGGTGCGCGCTCGCGGTGATCGCGCTGCTCGCGATCACGCTCCCCACGTCGGCGCAGCGCCGGCCGACCACCACCGAGCCGCCGATCGTGATCACCGGCGCGACGGTGCGTCCCGGCAACGGCCCGCCGATCGAGAACGCGACCGTCATCGTGCGCGGCGATCGCCTCGAGGCGGTCGGCGCGGGCCTCGCTGCGCCCGCGGGCGCGACGGTGATCGACGCGACCGGCGCGGTGATCACGCCGGGCTTGGTCGCGACGATGACCGCGCTCGGGCTCGAAGAGATCGAGCTCGAGCGTGCGTCGCGCGACACCGGCCCCGAGGGCGACGACGCCGACGCGATCCGCGCCGCGTTCTCCGCGGCCGACGGATACAACCCGCTCTCGACGTTGATCCCGGTGGCGCGGCTCGGTGGGATCACGAGCGTGACGAGCGTGCCCGAGGGCGGGCTCGTCCCGGGCACGAGCGCATGGGCCGATCTTCTCGGCGCCTCGCCCACGGTGGGCACCGACGCAGTGCTCACGCCGGTGCTCGCGCTCCACGTGAGCCTGAACGACGAGGGCATCGACGCCGCGGGTGGCGCGCGCTCGAGCGCGATCACCCGCCTCCGCGAGCTGCTCGACGATGCGCGCCTCTACGCGCGCCAGCGCACCGCGTTCGATCGCGGCGACTTCCGCGACACCGACGTGAGCCGCCTCGATCTCGAGCGTGTCGGCGAGGCGCTCGCGGGCCGCATCCCCGTGGTGATCAAGGTGTCTCGCGCGGTCGACATCGTCCGCACCATCGCGCTGGGGCGCGAGTACGGCCTGCGCATCGTGCTCGCCGGCGTCGAAGAAGGCTGGATGGTCGCGCCGCAGATCGCGGCGGCGAACGTGCCGGTGATCGTGCAGGCGATGACGAACCTGCCCGAGCGCTTCTCGCGCTTGCACGCGCGCTACGACAACGCCGCGCTCCTCGCGCGCGCCGGCGTGCGCGTGATGCTGATGTCGCCGGGCGCGTGGGACGCGCGCAACCTGCGTCAGGAGGCGGGCAACGCGGTCGCGTGGGGCATGGATCCCGATGCCGCGCTCGCCGCGATCACGTCGCTGCCCGCCGAGGTCTTCGGGATGCGCGACCACGGTGTGATCGCCGCGGGCCGCCGCGCGAACCTGGTCGTGTGGAGCGGTGATCCCTTCGAGACGACCAGCGCGCCGACGCACGTGATCGTCGCGGGCCGTGACCTGCCCCTTCGCTCCCGCCAGACGCTGCTGCTCGAGCGCTACCGCTCGCTCGACTCGGTGCCCCGCGGCTGGACCGGAACGGTCGCTCGCGACCGCTCGGAGTGAGCCGAGCGACCGTTCGGGCGGTCCGAGCCGACCGCTCGAACGGTCACTGGTGACCGTTCGCGAAAACGGGCCGAAATCCCTTGCGAAACAGCGATCTCGCGCAGCGAATTCGCTAACGATCGAGCGCTTCGCGCAGCAATCCGAGCGCGCGCGTGTGGATGCGACACGCCCAGCTCTTCGAGATCCCGAGCTCCGCGCCGATGTCGTCGAGGTTGCGGCCCTCGAAGTACATCCCGTTGATCACGATGCGCTCGCGCTCGGGCAACGTCTCGAGCGCGCCGCGCACGCGCTGCTTCTCGTGCGCGCCGATGAGCTGATCCTCGGGGCTCTCGCGCGTCGCTTCTTCGTCCTGCCCGACCGCGGCGAGCATGAACGTCGCGGTGATCTTGCCGAGGATGTCGTCGACCGCGGCGAGGGTCGCCTCGACGTCGGCGCGCTGCTCGGGCGTGGCCGCGCGCGCTTCGCCCTCCGCCTCGATCGCCCAGTCGATGGCCTCGGCCGCGCGGCGCTTCTGATGGATGCGCCGTGGCAGGTACGCCATCTTGCGCACGCCATCGAGGATCGCGCCGCGGATGCGGTAGTACGCGAACGTGCTGAAGAGCACGCCGCGCGACTCGTCGAAGCGGCCGCGCGCCTCGACCAGGCCGTGGTACCCGAACGCGATCAGGTCGTCGAGATCGCACGTCAGGTCGAGCTCGGCGCGCACTCGATGCGCGATCTTCCGCACCAGCGGTGCGTGCTCCTCGACGAATCGCTGGTCGTCGCTCTGCCCCACGGTTCGTAGGTACCACGCGTGCAGCGCGATCGTCGAGAGTCGCTCGTTGCGCCGATCCGACCCGCGCGCGACGATGCCGCCGCGATGATCCTCTCCGACCGCGACATCGAAGCGGCGCTCGACGCCGGACGCATCGTCATCGATCCGCTCGTCGATCGCGCGGTGCAGATCCAGCCGTGCTCGGTGGACCTGCGGCTCGGCTCGCGGTTCGCGCTCTTCCGGAGCTCGGCGACGCCGTTCGTCGATCCCGAGCTCGACGACCCCGACGCGCTCACCGAGATCGTCGAGGTGAACGAGGGCCAGCAGTTCGTGCTGCACCCCGGTGAGTTCGTGCTCGGCAGCACCGTCGAGCGCGTCGCGGTCCCCGAGGATCTGCTGGCGAAGGTCGACGGGCGCTCGAGCCTCGGGCGCCTCGCGATCCTCATCCACGCCACCGCGGGCTTCATCGATCCCGGCTTCCGCGGGACGATCACGCTCGAGCTCTCGAACGTCGGTCGGCTCCCGGTCGCGCTGCGCCCGGGCATGCGCATCTGCCAGATCAGCTTCGAGACGCTGAGCTCACCCGCGGAGCGCCCCTACGGCGACGCCCGACGCAGCAGCAAGTACCAGGATCAGACCGGCCCGACGCCGTCCCGCATCCGGCGCGACCAGCGCTGAGCGGGCGAGCACTCCAGCAGGCGATCACGCCCCGTCGTCGTCCTCGGCGCGATCCTTGGGCGGCGGCGGGATCGACGAGGGCTGGCTCGGGCGATCGCTCTCGCGCTCCGCGCCCGACGGCTCGGGCTTGCGGCGCAAGCGAACGCGATGGACGCGGCGCGCGCGCACGTCCTCGACGATCATCTCCCAGCGACCGAGATCGATCACGTCACCCGGGCTCGCGAGCCGCCCGAGGCTCGCGACGACGTAGCCGCTCACCGTGTCGCCGCCCTCGATCTCCGGGATGCGTTGATCCGAGAGCTCGAGCTCGTCGATCGGCACGGTGCCGTCGACGATCAGCGATCCGTCCTTCACCGGATGGATGCGCGTCGCGATGCCCATCGTGATCTCGTCCTGCAGATCGCCGACGATCTCCGTCACGACGTCCTCGAGCGTCACGAGCCCCGCGGTGCCGCCGTACTCGTCGACGACCAGCGCGATCGGGATCTTCGTGCGCTGGAACTGCTCGAGCACCTCGCCGACGGTCTGGCCCTCGGGGACGATCAGGATGTCGCGCTTGAGGCTCGCGATGCTCGGCGGTCGCTCGCGCCCGCCCGCCATCAGCAGATCCTTCACGTACACGTAGCCGATGACGTGATCGGGATCGCCGTCCTGGCTCACCGGGTAGCGGCTGAACCCGAAGCGGCGGACCTTCGCCATCCACTTCTCGTATCCGTCGCCGACCGAGAGCACCTCCATGTCGACGCGGGGCACCATGATCGCGCGCACCGGGCGATCGGTCGCGCGCAGCACGCGCTCGAGCAGATCGCGCTTCTTGCCCTCGAGCTCGTCGAACGACGCCTGGATCACGAGGCGCAGCTCTTCGAGCGAGAGCTTGCCCTCCGCGTGCTGCGGCGCGGGCAGGCCCATGAGGCGCAGCACGAGGTTCGACGTGCCGTTGAGGATCCAGAGCGCGGGATACGACGCGTAGAAGAACGCGCGCATCAGCAGCGAGCTGTGGCGCGCGACGTCCTCGGGGCGCTGGATCGCGAGCGACTTCGGCACCAGCTCGCCGACCACGATGTGCAGCGCCGAGATGATCATGAACCCGGTGGTCACGGCGACGCCGGAGGCGGTCTGCTCGTCCACGCCGAGCGCGTGGAGCGGCGGCGCGAGCAGGCGCTCCATCGCGGGCTCGCCGAGCCAGCCGAGGCCGAGCGACGCGAGCGTGATCCCGAGCTGGGTCGCGCTCAGGTACGCATCGAGGCGCTGGGTGATCGCGTAGGCGCGCGCCGCCGAGGGATCGCCCTCGTTGGCGAGGGCCTGCAGCGCGGTGGGACGCACCTTCGCGAGCGCGAACTCCGCCGCCACGAAGAACGCGTTGGCGAGCACGCACAGGAGCGCGGCGAGCAGCGCGAGCACGGCTCCCCGGACTAGCGCCCTCGCGGGCGACTGTCGATCCCCATGATGGTGACTGTGGCGCGTGCGCGAGCCGAGCCGGCCGCGCTCCCTGGGTCGGGGCCGCCGCTCACAGCTTGTGGAACGGGATGGGCGAGCGTGCGCCGCCGCTCGAGGTGGGCGCGGTGCCGGGCGGCGGCGCGAGCGACGGGTCGACCTCGCCGTCGAACACCGCGATCGCGGCGGACACGCGATCGAGACCCGCCTGGGTGGCGGCCTCGCGCTGGAACACCTGCACGGCGCGCGCGAGGCGCAGCCCGAGCTGCTTGCCGAGATCGATCTCGCGCTCGAGGAACGCCTCGAACGAGCCGTAACCCTTGACCTCGTAGAGCTTCCGCTCGTCGATGTCCTTCAGGATCAGGCCGATGTCGTAGAAGCTGCGCTGGAGCGAGCGCTTGAGGTTCCGGATGTTCGCGGTCGCCGTCGCGAGCGCGCCGATCTTCTGCTTGAGCTCGTCCGCTCCGACCGGGGTGCGCACGGTGAGGCGCGGCGCAGTGGGCTTCGCGAGACCGGCCGCAGGCGCGGGCGCGGGCGGCGGCTCGCTGCCACCGGCCTTCTCGGCGGCGACCTTCTCGGCCTTCTCCGCCTTCTCCGGCTTCGCGACCTTCTCCGGCTTGGCCATTGTCTTCGCCGGCTGCTTGGGCAGGGGCGTCGCCTTCTTCGCAGCCGGGACGGGCGCAGCGGCCTTCGCCGTCTTGGGCGCGGCCGCAGCCTTCACGGGCTTCGTGGGCTTCTCGACGGCCGCCTTGCTCGGCACGGACTTCTTCGCCGGTGCTGCGGGCGCCCGACCGGGCTTGCTCGCGGCGCTCTTCGCTGCTGCGGTGCTCTTCTTCGCGCTCGTCACCACCTGCCGCCTCCCCCTCCTCGGCGTGGGCCCTGGAGTCCGGGTGCTCCCGTGACGCGCATACCACTCTTGAAACAGGGTGTAAAGAACGTGTGCAGCGCGCGCCGTGCCAAATCGTATGAGGACGAATGATCCTCCGAGAAAACGTCCGGGAGTGGTGGGCACCCCGCCGATCGAGGCCCCGCCCGTCGCGATCTAGGCCCGGATCAGGACGGACGCGAGAAGGCCGGAGCCCCCGTCGGGGTGCTCCGGCCTCCTGAAGGGTGACCGAACGGTCGGAGGGGAGGGCTACTCCTCGCCCTCTTCACCCTCGATGCCGAGGTGGAACCAGTCCTCGCCCGCGCGCGGGGTCTCCATGAGCGTTCCGTCCGGCGCGTCGCGCCGCACGATGAACGTCCGCCGCGACAGCACCTCGTCGTTCTCGCGGGCGACCACGATCACGACGTTCACGCCCGGCCGCAGCGGCACCTCGGTGTCGAACCGGACCTCCCGGGGATCCGTCGCGTCGCGGTTCGAGACGTAGAAGACCTTCCGCGTCCCGACGAAGACGTAGGCGTCGCGCACCTGCAGATCGTCGCGCACGATCGCGCGGATCGGCACGCGGTCCGCGGTGGTCGTGAGCATGCCCGCGACGCCCTCGACGTCGATGCGGGGCGGCATGTGGTCCATCAGCGGCGTGACGCGCGCGCCCGAGGCCGCGCGATCGGTCGTCACGTCCGACGACGCGACCCAGCCGGGACGGCCCTCGCCGAGATCGACGCGCACGAAGCCCGAGAGCTCCGCCTGCGCCGGGAGCGAGATCGCCCCGCCCTCGACGCGGGCCAGGGTCTGCGAGTCCGCGGCCGGACGCTCGCGCACCGCCGCACCGTCACGGAGCGTCACGCGACCCCGACGCGCCGTCGGAGCGGCCGCGCTCGGCGCGATCTGCACGTCGACGCGCTCGACCATCAGCTCGCGGAGGCTCACGTCCGCGACGCGCGCCTCGAGACGGACGCTGTCGCGCTCGAAGTCGGGCAGCACCTCGAACGTGAAGTGGATGAGGCGCTCCTCGCCGGGCGGGATGCTCTCGAGCTCGAAGCGCCCCGCGTGGAGCAGCACGCCCTGACCGGCGCGGCTCTGGAGGTTCGCCTGGGTCTCGTAGGTGCGGCCCTGCCCGGTGTTGCGCACCCGGAGGTACACGCTCGCGGTCTCGCCGCGCTGCACCAGGCCGTCGCCGTTGCCGCGCACGTCGTCCGCGACCTGCACCTGATAGGCGAACTGCGGGCGCGGGAGCGCGCGGATGTGCGTGCGGATCTCGGTGCTCGCCGGCGCGTGCCCGTGCGCTTCCGAGAACTCGACGCGGATGCCATCGGCGCGATCCGGGACCTCGCGCGGCACCACGCAGGTGCGGCGCTCGTTCTCGGTCGTGCAGATGCCGAGCGTCGTCGTCCACTCGCGCGTCTGGCCGGGGTCGAGGCGACCGAAGACCAGCTCGCGGTGGTTGAAGAGCGCGAAGTCGCTGCGGGTCTGCGCACGCAGGCGATAGAGCGGCGCGGTGCCGGTGTTGGTCACGCGCACGCGCAGCTCGAGGTTCTCGCCCGCGGTGATGCGGTTCTCCTGCGCGTTGGTCGTGACCTCGACCTGGACCGGGCTCGCGCCCTGATCGGTGCCCTCGGTCCAGTCGACGCCGAGGCGCTGGAGCTCGCGCTCCGCGGTCGACATCTCCTGCCCGCGCAGGCGCTCGATGACGGGCGTCGCCTCTTCGATCATCTGGCGGCGGTTGCCGCGGCGGGGCGCGCCCTCGCGCGTCGCGTGCACCAGCACCTCGCGCGCGAAGCGGAGCAGGAACTCGTCCTCCTGCTCGTTCTCCTCCTGGTCCTCGGGGCGCGCTTCGCGCAGGCGCTCGCGCGTCTCGACGGGGAGGTAGTAGCGCATGACGACGGCCGACTCCTCGCCGTCGCGCGCGCTCGTGTTCGTGAGGTGCTGATCGAGATCGGCCTCGCGGACGTAGCCCTGGTCGACCTCGAGATCGAGATCGGTGCGGTCGACCGTCATGGGATCGATCGCGATGTCGGGCACGATGCCGACGCCCTGGATCGAGACGTCGCCGGGCGTGAGGTACTGCGCGATGGTCAGCTTGAGCGCCGAGCCGTCGTCGTAGTTGTAGAGGACCTGGACGCTGCCCTTGCCGAAGGTGCGCTGTCCGACGACCAGCGCGCGATCGTGGTTCTTGAGCGCGCCCGCGACGATCTCGCTCGCGCTCGCCGAGCCGCCGTTGACCAGGACGATCATCGGATAGTCGGGCTCGGTGCCCTCACGGCGCGCACTGCGCTCGTCGCGCTGCGAGGGATCGCTCGAGCTCGTCGTGACGATGATGCCGTTGTCGAGGAACGCGTCGGCGACGCGCACCGCCTGATCGAGCAGACCGCCCGGATCGTCGCGCAGGTCGAGCACGAGGCCGCGCATGCCCGACGCGTGCAGCTGCGCGAGCGCGCGCGTCATGTCCTCGAACGTGTTGCCCTGGAACGAGTTGATCGAGATGTACCCGATGTTCCCCTCGAGCATCCGCGACTCGACCGACTCGATGTGGATCACGGCGCGCGTCAGCGTGAACGGGCGCGGCGTGCTCCAGCCGCCCTGGCCCTCACGCGTGACCCACACCTGCACGTTCGAGCCCGGCGGGCCGCGGAGGCGCGACACCGCGTCCTCGAGCGGCATGTTCAGCGTGCTCTCCTCACCGATGCGCACGATGCGGTCCATCCGGTTGAGGCCCGCGCGCGACGCGGGCGTCTCCGGCATCGGGCGGATGATCGTGAGCTGTCCGTCGCGGATCGAGATGACGATGCCGAGGCCGCCGAACTCGCCTCGCGTGCTCATCTGCATCTCGGTGTACGTCTCGGGATCGAGCAGCACCGAGTGCGGGTCGAGCGTGCGGAGCATGCCGTTGATCGCGGCGTACTCGATGTCGCGGAGCTCGACGTCCTCGTCGCGCAGGTTCGCCTGGAGGAACCCGAAGATCTCGCGCCAGCGATAGCTGAGGGCCCACGGGCTCGTGACGTCGTCGACGCGGAAGTTGCGCGACGCGCCGTACACCGTGACGCCGACCTCGCTCGCGCCGTCCTCGTAGTGCACGAGGACCGGGGCGACCGTCTGCTGCACCGCGTTCAGGCCGCCGAGCAGCATGCGCTGCGGGCTCACTCGCTCCGGGTCGACGTAATGATCCTTCACCTGGAGGATCACGCGGTTCATGACCGTCAGCTGGGTGAGGTCGTAGGGCTCGCGGCTCCGCACCTCCTGGGCGCGCGCCGAGCTGTCGATGTCGAGATCGAGCCCGTTGCGATGCGGCCAGACGTAGGTGAGCCCGACCGCGGCGCCGATCGCCAGGGCCGCGAGGCTCGCCCCCGCCACTCGTGCTCGTGCCTGAGGGGACTGCCACAGGGGCTTGCGCTGGTCGTTCATTCGGTTGTCGTCTCGGACTCGCGCTCCGGCTCGAAGCGTGGGTTTGGAGTATAGGTGTCGCGCCCGAGCGCGGCCAAGCTGCTGGATTTTCCGGGAGGCTTCGTGACAGTGGGTGCGGAGCCCGAGGCTCGCTCGCGAATTGGAACGGACCGGACCGGAGCGGGAGAGCGGAACCTGGAGACGCGTGACGCTGTCCGGAAGTTCCCCTCGGGCGAGAACGCTCCGAGGCAGGGAGGCGTGTGAGCGACGACGGAGAGGAAGAGGTCGCCCGCGCGTTCCGGCCGGGACGACGCCCCGGCTGGATCGCGGCGGGGCTCAACGCGACGCTCGCGCTGCTCTTGCTCGGGATCCCGTACGCGCGCGGGAAGTGGCGCGCGACCGACGCCGGCGCGCACTACGCGGCGCTCGCGCAGTGCATGTACGGCGGGCGCGCGGTGGAGAACCCGGGGCTCGCGCTGCCGCCCGGGGATCGCGAGGCGTTCGCGGCGCGCGTGGCGCGTGCGGATGCGTCGTGGCCGGGGCCCTGCATCGAAGAGCTGCGGGCGATGCGGCCCGAGCCGGTGATCTTCTTGTTCCCGTCGCCCAAGCAGGCCGAGGAGGATCTGCGGCGCGCGATCGATCAGGCCGAGGCCGAGCTGGTCGCGCTGCAGCGCGCACGGAGCGCCGAGGAAGGCGGTGTGGGCGCGGTGCCCGAGCGCCCGCTGCGCGCGCTGACGCAGCTGCGATCGGCGCTCGCGAACCTGTTCACCGCGTCGGACGTCACGGTCGATCCGAACGCGCCGGCGATCGCGCTCGATGCAGATCCCACGATCGTCGCGCCGTCGCGCATCCCGACGCGCACCGCGGGCAGCGGCGCGATGCAGGTGCGGCCCGAGCCCGGTGGTCTGCGCGCGATCACGAGCGACGGTCGCAGCGTGTCGGAGGCGGCCGCCCACGAAGGACGCGTCGACTTCACGCAGGTCCGCCGGCCGCCCGCGGTGCGCGGGATCACGCTCGGTCCCGAGGGCGGGTTCCTGCTCTGGATCACCAGCGAGACCACGTGCGCGAGCGATGCGCAGCACTGCGCGGCGCGCTTGCTCGGCATCGCGCCGATGCGCGACGTGAGCGAGCCGACGCCGAGGTGGTGGGTCGCGGCACATCCTGCGGGGCGCATCGATCGCGCGGTGCGGGTCGAGCCCGGCGGCGTGGTGCGCGTGATCGCGGTCGGGGAGGGCGGGGAAGGGCGCGAGATGCGGCGCTTCGTGCTCGATCCGGACGCGCCCGAGCCGGCGAGCGAGGATCAGGTGACGCCGATCGTCGCGAGCGAGCGCGTCGCGCTGGAGAACGCGGTCGATGCGCTGCTGGTCCCGGGCGGCGTGGTGCGGGCGTGGCGCGACGCGGGCGCGTTGTGGATCGAGGGCGCGGGGATCGAGCCCGCGATGGAGGTCCCGCTGCCCGGTGAAGGAGAGGAGCGCCGCGCGTCGCGCCAGGTCGCGCTCGCGCGATGCGGTGCGTGGACCGCGGTCGCGATGCCCGATGGGATCGTGATGCTCGATGGTGCGCGCGCGCTCGCGCCGATCACGCAGGCGCTGCGCGAGCCGGTGCTCGGTGCGTCGCGCGAGGACGACGCGGTGCGCATCGCGTGTCACGACGAGGGCGTCGACGTGCTCGCGATCGATCGCCGTCGCCGCGTGCTGCGATGGGCGTGCACGACCGAGGGATGTCGCGACGCGCAGGTGGTCGCGGAGGGCGCGAGCCAGATGGACGCGGCGCACGGCGGAGGCACGACGCTCGTCGCGTGGACCGGCAACGAGCAGCGCCCGCAGGTCCGCGTGGCGCGAGTGCGCGGGAACGTGATCGGCGCGCCCGAGGTGCCGGCGCCGTGCTGGGCCGGGCCTTCGGGCGGCGTGGGCGAGGGGTTCTGCGGCGCGCCCACGGTGGTCGCGGAGGGCGAGCGCGTGCTCGTCACGGCGCGCGATCCGCAGCTCGGCGATCTGCTGGTGCTCGAGCTCGCCGAAGTGGGGTTCGCGCGGCTGCCGGGGCTGTGATCACTCGCGCGTCAGGCGCGCGTGATCGAGGTTGAGGAACCCGCGGCTGCCGCGCGCGCCCTCGACACGCAGCTCGAGAGCGCTCGGTCCCGCGGGCAGATCCGCGACGAGCTCGACCGTCGCGTAGGTGCCCCAGCTGCCGGTCGCGGGAAAGCGCTGTGCTTCGGCGATCACCGTGCCGTTCAGCCGGACCGTGCGCACGGCCTCGCCGTCGTCGCCCGCGTAGCGCAGCGCGATGCGATGACGTCCCGCGCTCGCAGCCTCGATGCGCATCGCGACCCCGCTGCCCTCGCGGCTCCATCCCGCGAGGTACGCCCAGCCCGTGAAGCCAGCGCTCGACGCCTCGAGCCCGACGTCGGTGATCGCGCCGTCCTCCGCCTCGAATTGCGCGGCGTCGATCGAATCGACCCACGCGCCGCAGCGCGATGCATCGAGGCTCAGCGCGGTGATCGCGGCGCTCATCTGCGAGATGCTCGCGCCGTCGCCGCTCGGCGCCGCGGTCCAGTCGGTGCCGAAGTGGCCGGTCTCGGGATCGCGCGCGCGCGTCCACAGCGAGTCCGCGCTCGCGCGCAGCAATGCGGCGATCGCGTCGTCGGGATCGACGGTCTGCAGCGCGTCGAGGTAGCGGTGCCCGATGCCCTTGAATTGTTGGCAATCGCCGCGGCACGACGCGTCGTCACCGTCGCTCAGCACCGGACCGAGATCGGTCGTCACGGTCTCGTGCTCGCGCATGAAGCGCGCGAACGTGCGTGCGTCGTCGAGGTACCGGGTCTCGCCGGTCGCCTCGAGCAGCGCGAGCGCCGCGCCGATCATCACGCCCTCGTTGTAGGTGAACTTCCAGCGCGTGATCGCGCCGTCGGGCGCGACGTGATCCCAGACCTGTCCGGTCTCGGGATCGACCATGTGCTCGCGCCAGTACGCGTACGCCATGCGCGCGAACGCGAGGTACTGCGCGTCGCCGGTGCGCGCGTGCAGGCGCACGGCGGTGATCACCGGGCCACCGTTCGACGCGGTCGCCTTCTGCGTGTGCGCGCGATCCCACCAGATTCCGCCGGGATTCGCGCCGCAGCACGTCGTGTCCCAGGCGGCCTCGATGTCGCCGAAGAGCTGCTGCGCGCGATCGAGATACCCGCGATCGCCGGTGAGATCGAACGCGCGGATCAGCGCGAGCGCCATCCAATTCTCGTCGTCGTAGTAGTCGGACGACCAGCCGCGTCGCGACTGCCCGAGCGCGAACGACGCGACGAGCCCGCGGTAGCGACGTCCGTCCGTGCGCTCGACTCCGTCGAGCAGCGCGTCGAACGCCTGCGCGTAGACCCAGTACGCCGAGAGCGTGTCGCCCGGTACCTGCGCGCGGAGGTACTGCGCGTCGCCGCGCCAGAACTCGACCAGGAAGCGCGAGAGCGCCTCGTCGGCGCGCCGATGTCGCTCTTCCGAATCGGTGCACGGCAGTACGACCGAGCCCGCGTCGTCCCCGGCATCGACCGCGATCGCGGCGTCGATCGTCGCGCCCGCATCGATCGCGATCGCCGCGTCACGCGCGCCGGCATCGCCTTCGCGCGCGGTGGGTGGGGTCGACACACAGCCGGGGATCGACACGAGGATCGCGACCGTGGCGGCGACGCGCATCGTGCCGACTCTACCGCAGGGGGTGGTCCCGCGATCGGGTTGGTTATACTCGCCGCCTCGGCGCGATCGACGCGCTCAGGAGACGCTCTCATGTCCACGCCCATCGCGATCCGCGCGCCTCTCGTCGGCCGCGAAGCCGAGCTCGCGGAGCTCGACGAGGCCCTGGCGCGCGCGCTCGGCACGGGTCGTCCACAGGCGATCACGATCATCGGCGGCGCCGGCGTCGGGAAGACCCGCCTGCTCGACGAGTTCCTCGCCCGCGTCCGATCACGCGAGCGTCGTGTGCGCACCTTCCGCGGCGCGGCCCGGGAGTCGGGCCCTGCGTACGGCGTCGTGCAGCGCATCCTCCGCGCGCGCTTCGGCATCGTCGAGGGCGCGGATCCCGACGTGCAGCGCGAGGCGGTGCGCACCGCGGTCACCGAGATTCTCGGGGACAAGCGGGTCACCGAGTTCCTCCATTTCCTCGGTGCGTTCCTCGATCTCACCTGGCCCGAGTCGCCGTTCACCAAGGCGTTCGAGGACGACCCCGAGCAGTTCGCGCGCATCGGTCGCGCGGTGCTGCGTCGCTTCGTCGAGGTCGACGCCGCGATCTCGCCGCTCGTGCTGGTGTTCGAGGATCTGCACCTCTCGAACGACGACAGCCTCGAGCTGGTGCGCACGCTGCTCGAGTCGATGCACGACGCGCCGGTGCTGATGATCGTGAGCGCGCGCCCCGAGCTGCTCACGCGCCGCCCCGAGTGGACCGAGAGCGGGACGGGCCACGCGAAGATCGAGCTCGCCCCGCTCAAGCCCGACGACGCCGCGCAGATGATGCTGCACCTGCTCGAGCCGACGGGCGATCCGCCGGAAGAGCTGGTCGACGCCGCCGTCGACATGGCGGGCGGCAATCCGTACCTGCTCGAGCAGATGCTGCGGACGTACCTCGCGAGCGGCACGCTGATCCCGCGCGCGCCGGGTCGCTGGGACGTCGATCTCGATCGGCTCGACGACGCGCAGCTGCCGCTCTCGGTCGACGACGCGATCGCCGCGCGCATCGCGTCGCTCACGCCCGCCGAGCGATCGCTGCTCGAGATGGCGGCGGTGATGGGCGGTGTGTTCTGGCTCGGCGCGCTCGTCGCGCTCGGTCGTCTCGGCAAGAAAGCGCCGGAGCTCTGGGGCGGCGCCGAGGATCTCGCGGCGCACTATCGCGACCTGCTCGCGGGCCTCGCGGATCGCGACTACGTGCTCGCGCTGCCCGACTCGTCGATCGGCAGCGAGCCCGAGGAGCTCGCGTTCAAGCACAACCTCGAGCGCGAGACGCTCTATCGCCTCACCAGCGCGTCGCAGCTGCGCCGCTATCACCGCGAGTTCGCGGAGTGGCTCGAGCTGCGCCTGTTCGACGGCGCGCACGCGGATCGCGTCGAGGAGCACTGCGAGATGCTCGCGACGCACTACGAGCGCGGCGGCGCGCCGCGGAAGGCGGCCGAGTACTTCCTCGCCGCCGGCGATCGTGCGCGCGCGCGGTACGCGAACGCGAAGGCCGCCGACTACTACGCGCGCGGGCTCGAGCTGCTCGGCGAAGAAGACGTCGTGCGGCGCCTCGAGGCGTACCACCACCAGGGCGACGTCCTGCAGCTCGCGGGGCGCAACGAGGAGGCGATCGCGAGCTTCCGCAAGATGCTCGAGATCGCGTGGCGCCTCGACTTCAAGAGCAAGGGTGGCGCGGCGCACAACCGCATCGGGCGCGTGTATCGCGCGATCGGTCAGCTCGAAGAAGCGATGCGCCACCTCGGCACCGGTCACGCGCTGTTCGACGCGGCGAGCGACTCGCGCGGCGTCGCGAGCTCGCTCGACGACGTCGGCAAGGTGCACTGGATGCGCGGCGCGTACGAGCCCGCCGAGCGCTTCATGCGGCGCTCGCTGGAGATCCGCCGCGAGCTCGGCGACGCGCGCTCGATCGCGCTCTCGCTGAACAACCTCGGGCTCGTCTACCAGGACAGCGGGCGCTTCGACGAGGCGCAGGAGGCGTTCCAGGAGGCGCTGCTCATCCGCCGCGAGATCGGCGACCTCCCGGGCATGTCGCAGACGCTCAACAACATCGCGACGATCCACCAGGACAACGGCGATCACGCGCGGGCGAACGAGCTCTGGCGCGAGGCGCTCGACTACGCGACGAGCGTCGGCGATCGCATGCGTCAGGCGGTGATCCTCACGAACCTCGGCGAGAACGCGTACCGCCAGCAGCAGCCCGAGGGCGCGATCGCGGTGCTGCAGAAGGCCGAGGCGATCTCGAGCACGCTCGGGGATCGCATCCTCGAGGCGGAGATCCTCCGCGGGCTCGCGAAGGCGCACATGCTGGTGCACGACATCACGACGGCGCGCGACTTCATCGCGCGCTCGGTCGCGCTCTTCGAGAAGACGCGCAGCAAGCCGTTCCTCGGCGTCGCGCTGCGCACCGCGGGCGAGATCGCGGCGGCGGGCTCGTTCGGCGGCGGCGAGCACCAGCGCGCGAAGCACGCGTTCGAGCAGTCGGTGCGCATCTTCGAGGAGCTCGGCAACGAGGTCGAGCTCGCGCGGAGCTGCGAGGCGTTCGCGACGTTCCTCGAGAGCGATCCCGATGCGAAGAACGACCCGGTGCGCGCCCACGAGGCGCGTCGTCTGCGGACGCGCGCGGTCGAGATCCAGGAGCGGCTCGCCGCGAGCGGGAGCGAGGACGGGCTGCCGCCGCTCGAAGGCGAAGAGACGTCGCCCGGCAGCGTGCTCGCGGGCGAGTAGCGGAGCGGCCCCTCGCGTCACGCGACGCGAGGGGCCGAGCGCTTCACGGGCACTCGCCGTAGGCCGGCAGCGTCACGTCCATCGCGAGCATCTCGGGCATCGCGGAGGTGCCCGAGAACCGGACCGTCGCGACGCCGCTCGTCGCCGTCGCCTCGTCGAACGCGACGTGCGTCTCGCGCCCCGAGGCGTCCTCGAACCTCAGCGAGCCGTCGCTCGGGTAACACGCGTCGCGCGCCCACTCGACGTCGTTCGCGTCGTAGCTCGTCGTCTCGGCCTCGGTCGCGCCCTCGACCGTGATCGTCCCGTCGATCGTGCGCGACGACGGAGTGGGATCGATGATCACGTCGCTCGTGACGTGCGCGACCTCGCCGCCGGTCACGTCGACGTCGACCGCCACGGTCCACGAGATGCCGGTGTCGCTGCGCAGCGTCGCGGTCCCGTCGAACGTACGGTCGTGCACGACGAGCCCTTCGATCGCGACCGTCAGCACGAGATCCTCACCGTCGCGCGTCGCCACCATCTCCATCGAGCCCTCGGTCGCGCCGCCCGGTGCGACCCACACCGGCGGCGGCGCCTCGGGATCGGTCGGCGGCGGGAGCTCGCAGCCCTCGGCCTGGATGATCGCGGAGACCGTCGTGCCGTCGATCGTGACCGTCCCGCACGTCTGCACGACCCGCAGCGCGTTGCCGTGGATGTTGCCCGCGATGGTCTCGACGGGGCTCGAGGCGACGAGCGTCCCGAGATCACCGAGCGCGTCCGCCACGTCGAAGACGAGCGCGGTCGCGAGCACGGCCTCGCCGCCGTGCGCGGCGCCCTCGAGATCGAGCTCGGGCGCGGCGGGCTCCTCGGAGCCGCAGGCGCCGAGCGTGGCCGCGAGCGAGAGGGACACGAGTGAACGGGTGAGCGAGGTACAGCGGAGCTTCATCGGCCGGAGCATAGCGATGCGAGTCGCGCGCGCGCCGTGGAAACGCACGGTCCGATCGCCTCCCGACCCGCGGCAGATGCGCTACACCGTCGCCCCTGTGTCCGCGCCCTCGATCCCTCCCGACGCGATCCCCGAGGCGGTGATCGATCTCTGCGAGCGCCTCGCGCGCAGCGGCTACCGCGCGTGGGTCGTCGGTGGCTGCATCCGCGATCTCCTGATGGGCGAGCGCGTGTCCGACTGGGATCTCGCGACCGACGCGACGCCCGAGGACGTGATGCGCGTGTTCCGCCGCACCGTGCCCACCGGCATCGCGCACGGCACGGTGACCGTGCTGCACCGCGGTGGGCACTACGAGGTCACGACGCTGCGCGGCGAGGGCGCGTACAGCGACGGCCGTCGCCCCGACAGCGTGCACTTCGTGTCGGACATCGAGGAGGACCTCGCGCGGCGCGACTTCACGGTGAATGCGATCGCGTTCGATCCGCGCACCGGCGAGATCGTCGATCCCTGGTGCGGCGTGCACGATCTGCAGCATCGCGTCGTGCGCGCGGTGCGCGATCCGCGCGAGCGCTTCGGCGAGGACGGCCTCCGGGTGCTGCGCGCGGCCCGCTTCGTCTCGACGCTCGAGTTCACGCTCGATCCCGCGACCGAGGCCGCGATCCCGCCGACGCTCGAGACGTTCCGCAAGGTGAGCCCGGAGCGCGTGCACGACGAGTGGGTGAAGGCGCTCACCAAGGCGCGCGCGCCCTCGCGCGCGTTCGACGTGATGCGCCGCACCGGCATGCTCGCGATCAGCGGGCCTGCGATCGCCGCGCTCGACGACGACGCGTTCGCGCGCGCGCTGCGCCGCGTCGACGAGACGCCTCGCGCGGTCGCGCTGCGCGTCGCCGCGCTGCTCTGGGACGCGCCCGGCGATCACGACGTGTGGATGCGCGCGTTCCGCTTCTCGAACGAGGTGCGCGAGCTCGCAGCGCATTTGCTGCGCGTGCGCGGCATGGTGGACGCGGAGGCATGGAGCGACGCCGACGTGCGGCGCTTCGTGCAGCGCGCGACGCGGGCCCACGTGGACGCGCTGCTCGAGCTCGAGCGCGCCGATCGCATCGCGCGCGGAGAGCCGACGCAGGTCGTCGACGGCCTCGCCGCGCGGGTGCGCGCGCAGCTCGACGCGAACGTGCCGCTGGTCGCGGGTGATCTCGCGATCGGTGGCAAGGACGTGATGAGCGCGCTCGGCAGCGGCCCGGGTCGTCACGTCGGGCGCATCCTCGCCGCGCTCCTGGCGCGCGTGGTCGACGATCCTTCGATCAACACCCGCGAGCGCCTGCTCGCGCTGGTCCCCGAGGTCGCGAAGGAGATCGCGTGAGCGGTTGGGTCGATCTTCACTGCCACTACCTGCCCGGCATCGACGACGGAGCGCGCACCGCGGACGAAGGCCTGCGGATGCTCGGGGGCCTTCTCGATCTCGGCTGGTCGAAGGTCGTCGCGACGCCGCACATCCGCACCGCGATGTTCGAGAACCGCGCGCCCGGCCTGCGCCGCGCGTTCGACGAGATGCGCGAGATCGCCGCCGGTGCGGCGCGCATGCCCGAGCTCGCGCTCTCCGCGGAGCACTACTGCGACGACGTGTTCTGGGATCTCTTCGTGCGAGGCGAGGCGCTGCCGTATCCCGGCGGGCGTGCCGCGCTGATCGAGTTCCACTACGACGCGTGGCCGCGCAACGTCGAGCGCCGCCTCTTCGACATGCAGGTGCGCGGCGTGCGCCCCGTGATCGCGCACCCCGAGCGCTACGCCGCGCTCTTCCGCGAGACCGATCCCCTCGATCCCCTGCTCGACGTCGGCGCGCTCACGCTGCTCGACGTGATGTCGCTGGTGGGCCGCTACGGTGAGCGCCCGCGCCGCGCTGCCGAGCGCATGCTCGAGGAGGGCGCGTACGACGCAGCGTGCACCGACTCGCACCGCCCCGACGACGTGGCGATCGTCGAGCGCGCGGTGGAGCGCCTGCGCGCGCTGATCGGCGCCGAAGAAACCGAGCTTTTGCTCGGTTCTCATCCGCGCGCGATCCTCGACGGCACCTACGAGCCCTGAGCCGAGCTGGAGTCTCCGACATCGATTCGGCGATGGGCCGCGAGCCGTTCGGCCACCCTGGAGCATCGACTACGACACCGGCTCTCGACCGGTTCGGGTGCCCCGAGTATCACTCCCCGTCTTCTCCGGATGTCCTCGACCGCGACGACCGAGAGCGCCTCGAGCGCGCCCACCCCCGTGACCGCTTCCGTGCCTCCTGCGCCCGAGCCCTCGTTCGCGCGTCGCGTGCTGCCGAAGCTCGGCATCTCGTTCGCGCTCGCGGGCCTCTTCGTGTGGCTGCTCGAGCGCGGCGGCATGCCGCTCATCCCGTCCGCCGACGCGTTCGCGCGCGTGCGCTGGTGGACGGTGCCCGCGTACATGGCGCTCCTGCTGGTCACGCACTTCTTCCGTGCGAGCCGCTGGCGCTTCCTGATCACCCCCGTGAAGAACGTGCCGTTCCGCGAGGTGATCGTCCTGAACTGGATCGGCTTCTTCGCGATCTTCGCGCTGCCGCTCCGGCTCGGCGAGATGGCGCGCCCCGCGCTCACGAAGATGCGACAGGGCGTGCCGATCTCCGCGGGCTTCGGCACCGTCGCGGTAGAGCGCGTGATCGACGGGCTCGTGACGAGCCTCTGCGTCGTGTGGGCGCTCGTCGCGCTGCCGCACCGCGACGTCGACGATCCGATCGCGCGCAGCCTGCCGTACTACGGCGGGCTCGCGGTGAGCGTGTTCGCGGCGGCGATGATCGGCCTCGTGCTCTTCCTGTGGCAGCGCGCGCTCGCGGTGCGGCTCGTCGACTGGACGTTCGGGCTCGTGAGCAAGCGCCTCGCATCGAAGGTCGCGGAGAAGGTCGCGAGCGTGGCCGACGGAGTCCGCTCGATCGCGGTGCCGAGCCTCGCGGCGGGCTTCGTGATCGAGACGCTCGTCTACTGGTTCGTGAACGCGCTCGGGATGTGGCTGCTCGGCTGGGGCTGCGGCCTCGACATGGGCTTCGGCCACGCGGTCGCGGTCATGGGCATCCTCGCGATCGGGATCCTGCTGCCCGCGGGCCCGGGGCTCTTCGGGAACTTCCAGCTCGCGATCTCGGTCGCGCTGAAGCTGTTCTTCGCGGAGTCGATCGTCGGCGCCGAGGGCGCGGTCTACGTGTTCCTGATGTACGTGACCCAGGCCGTGATGATGACGCTCACGGGCGTGCTCCCGCTCTACGCGCTCAAGCTGCGCTTCTCGGATCTGCTCACCGCGCGCGCCTGAGCGCGGTCACTCGAAGAGGCGCGCGTGGACCGCGCGCGCCCACGCGACGATCGACGCGACGCTGGGCTCGTCGTCGCTCCGCACCACGAGCGTGAGCGCGCCGCCGGCGCGCGCGACCGTCGCAGCGCGCGCGATCCCAGAGGCCCACGCGTGATCCGCAGCGGCGATCGCGTCGACGTCCTCGGCGCGACCACCGAGCATCGAGCGGAAGAACCGCGCGAGCCGCACCGACACGCCATCGACCGGCGGCGCATCGTCGATCGCGCGCGCTGCCGTCAGCTCGACGACGAAGGTGTCGCCGTCGACCCGCACCTCGCAGCTCAGCTCGCCGGCGTCGACGTCGAGCGCGACGGTGCGCCCGTCGATCGCGAGGTCGCGATATCCGCCGCCGGTCCACGCGAGCGCGACCAGGCGCAGCAGCCGACGCGCCCCCTCGTCATCGCTCGGCTCGGGGACAGCCGGAGGCTCGGAGCGCGGCGGGGCAGGGCGGGGCGCATCGATCTCGGGGACCGGATGCACACGCGCGAGATCGACCGTCGCGCGACCGTGACCTTCGAGCTCGACCCGCGCGACGCCTTCGTCGGCGCGGATCTTCAGGACACGCCCGCGCACGCGATCGCCGGGCAGCCGCTCCACGAGCACGCGCGTGCCGTGCTCGAGGCCGCTCGGCACCGCGCTCGCGATCGGCGCGCCACCACGCCTCCACGACGACGCCGCGTCGATCAGCGAGGTGCCCGCATCGGCGACCCGCACCTCGGCGCGGTTCGCGATCGCCCCGGTCACGCGTCCTGCCCGATACACCACGTGCGCACGCTTGCCGCGCCCCTCGCGCATCTCGACCACGACGTGCGGTCCGCGCGCCGGCAGCAGCGACGCGAGCGGCGCGGCCGCGAGGTGCTTCCCGCGTGCCCACGAGCGCACGCGACCGTGCTCCACGCACACGTCGGCGCCACGCACCGCGACGACGCGCCCGCGCGTCCACTCGCCGCTCACCGCGAGCACCAGCACGTCCGCGCCCTCGGCGAACGTCGGAAGCTCGACGCTGCTCGCCTGCGGGATCGACGGCGGCGCGCTCTCGGTGACGACGACGCGCGCAGCGGGCACCCACTCCACCGATCCGTCGTCCCACGCGACCTCGACGCTCGATCCCTCGACCGCGCGCACCGCGCCCAGGTAGTGCACACGATCCACCCAACGCGCGATCACGCGCGCGCCCGGCTCGGCCACGAGCCCGCGCGACCTCGGCGGCTCGGGAGGACGCGCCGCGCCCCCGAGCGCGAGCTGATCCGGCGGGTGCCACACGCCGTGTGACGCGCGGGCGTATCGCACGAAGAGCGCGCGTGATCCCACCGCGGCGATCCACCCGTCGTGCCCGTCCGCGCGCACCGAGACGCCCTCGCGCCATCCCGCGGCGCGCAGGCGCTCCGCAGCCTCGACGTCGACGCGCCCGCGCGGCAGCACGTCGCTCGCGATCACCGCGTGTTCGTCGCCTTCGTCGTAGCGCACCACGCCGTCGCGATCGCTCGCGCGACGCACCAACACACCCGGATGGAAGCGCTTGCGATCCCACAGCACGACCACCGGTGATCCCTCGACCGGCAGCACACCCGGCGCGACGTCGGGAAGCGACGCGACGCGCTCGGGCGTGATCGTCTCGAACGTGTCGCCGAACCCGACCAGCGTCGGCAACCACTCGGCGCCCTCGCTGATCCCGAAGCGCACGCGCACCTCGTCGTCGTCGACCGAGAGCACACTCGCGCGCAGCCAGAACCCGCGCGACGTCTCCGCGAGCACCGTCGCGCCCTTGCGTACGCCCGCCGGCCATCGCTGCGGCATCGCGCGAGTCTGCCGGAAACTTGCGGGCATCGCGCGCGCTCGCGTATCGGTCGAGACGTCATGCGTCGTCGTTCCTTCCTCGCGGGCGTGCCCGCAGCGCTGGGTTGCCTCGGCGCTGCAGCGGTGATCGCAGCGCCGCGCGTCGCACGAGCGCGCGTGCAGACCGACTACGCGTACGCGTGGGCCCAGGTCTGGCAGGCATCGGTGCGGCTCGTGCGCGTCGATCTCGGCTGTCCGATCACCGATCGTGACGAGGACATCGGCTACGTGATGTTCGACTACGCCGACGCGGGTCGGACCCACGCGGGCAGCGTCGAGCTCGTGCGAACGACCGGCAGCGACGGCATCGAGCGGGTGAGGGCGGTCGTGCAGATTCCCTCGATGCCGTCGTGGGTCGAGCGCATGATCCTCGACCGCCTCACGCGGAAGCTCCGCGACGACTTCGGAGAGCCTCCGCGGCTCGCGCGCCCGGTGAGATCGGAGCGCGAGCGACCCGCCGATCCGCCCGCCGAACCCTCGGATCCGCCCGCTGACACCCCCGCGGAGTGACTTTGCGCATAATGCGTTGACGCATCGGAGAACGCGCGTACTCTTCGCGCCCCGTGGCCCTGATCGTCCAGAAGTTCGGCGGCACCAGCGTCGGCTCGATCGAGCGGATCAAGAACGTCGCCCAGCGTGTCGCCCGTGCCCGTGCGGCCGGCGACGAGGTGGTGGTCGTCGCGAGCGCGATGTCCGGCGAGACCAATCGCCTGCTCGCCCTCGGCGCACAGATCACCAAGCATCCCAACGAGCGCGAGCTCGACGCGCTGGTCGCGACGGGCGAGCAGGTCTCGGTCGCGCTGCTCGCGATCGCGCTCGAGTCGTTCGGCGTGCCGGCGCGCTCGTTCCTCGGGCACCAGGTCCGGCTGCGCACCGACAGCGGCTTCACGAAGGCGCGCATCCGGGGCCTCGACGCCGACGTGCTGCTCGCGACGATCCGCGACGGTCGCGTGCCGATCGTCGCGGGCTTCCAGGGCGTGGACGACGAGGGCAACGTCACGACGCTCGGCCGCGGTGGCTCGGACACGACGGCGGTCGCGATCGCAGCGGCGCTCGGTCAGGGCGTCGCGTGCGAGATCTACACGGACGTCGAGGGCGTCTACACGGCGGACCCCAACGTCTGCAAGAACGCGAAGAAGGTCGGGCGGATCAGCTACGAGGAGATGCTCGAGCTGGCCTCTCTCGGCGCGAAGGTCCTGCAGATCCGATCGGTGGAGCTGGCGATGAAGTACGCGGTCCCGGTGCACGTACGCTCGAGCTTCTCGGACGCCCCCGGCACGTGGGTCGTCGGTGAAGAGGCCTCGCTGGAGTCGGTCGTCGTGGCCGGCGTCACGAGCGACAAGAACGAGGCGAAGGTCACGATCCGCGACGTGCCCGATCAGCCCGGCCGCGCGGCGTCGCTCTTCGAGGCGCTCGCGGACGCGCGCATCTCGGTCGACATGATCATCCAGAACCCGAGCGCGACGGCGGGCACGGGCAAGGGCACTACGGACATGACGTTCACGGTGCCGAAGGGCGACGTCGACAAGGCGCGCGAGATCGCGAAGAAGCTCTTCGAGTCGCAGGGCGTCGACGTCGACGGCGAGGTCGTGAAGGTCTCGATCGTCGGGCTCGGGATGCGCTCGCACGCGGGCGTCGCGGCGAAGATGTTCCGCATCCTCGCGGACGAGGGCATCAACATCCAGGCGATCAGCACGAGCGAGATCAAGGTCTCGTGCCTGATCCACTCGAAGTACCACGAGCTCGCGGTGCGCGCGCTGCACGACGGCTTCGCTCTCGGCGAGTGATCCGCAACGGACGCGGGGGCGCGCTCGATGGCGCCCCGCGTGTCGACCGCTCGTCGCCCCTCGTCGTCTCCGATCGCTGCGCTCGGTGTCCTCCTCGTCGCGGTCGCGCTGGGCGTGCTCGCCGCGCGACATCGCGCCGAGCGTCCTCCCGCGGCTGCGGTCGACCTGGCGCCCGAGCCCGATCAGGAGCGCGAGACCGGCCCGCTCGATCTGAACGTCGCCGACGCGGCCGCGCTCCAGGCGCTCCCGCGGATCGGTCCCTCGTTGGCGCGCCGGATCATCGAGGATCGCGAGGCGAACGGGCCGTTCACGAGCGTCGACGATCTCGATCGCGTGCGCGGGATCGGCCCGGCGACGATCGAGCAGCTGCGCGCGCTGGTGCGGGTCGGAGGCGCCGCGACGTCGCGCGAATGACGCACCACGCTCGCTTGCACGGTCCGGGCGCCGAGCGTAGACCGACCGGCTTCTCACAGAAGCCAGGGGTTTTCACCGCATGCGCGCCATTCGTACTTCAGCGAGCCGTGCTTCCTTCGCCGCGCTGCTCGCGTGCACCACGATCTTCACCGTCGCCTGCGGCGACGACGACGGAACCGGCGGCACCGACGCCGGCGGGGGCGGGATGGACGCGGGCCGCGACGCCGCGACCTCGATGTGCACGAGCACGGGACCGGAGAACACGGTCGCCGCCTGCAGCGACGGCTGCGACAACGAGCCCGACGAGTTCGCGGACTGCGACGACTTCGACTGCTGCAGCGTGCGCACCGATTGCCCGGCGACGAGCGAGTGCGGGCGACGCGCCGACGGCGGCGTGCGCGCCGACGGCGGCGCGCCGACCACGGTGACGATCGAGCAGCTCCAGGACCGTGAAGACGCGGCGCACCCCGCGCCCGGCGCGCGCATCACCGTCGATCAGGAGGGCATGATCGCGCTCACGCCGCGTCTCCTCGTCGGATCGGCCACCGGTGGCTCGTCGCGTACCTGTCGCTTCGCCGTGTGGGTCGGCAGTGCCGAGGGCGGTGACTTCAGCGCCATCCAGGTGCAGGAGCTCATCGATCTGCCCGAGGGCACCGCGAACTGCTTCGCGCTCGCGCCCAACCGCATCAGCGCCGACTTCGCGCCGGGCGATGCCGTGACCGCGATCGAGAACGCGACCTACAACGAGTTCTGCGCCGGTCCGTCGGGCCCGCCGCCCTCGCCGTGCACCGACTTCGAGCAGTCCAACGTCTTCCTCGGCGGGACGGCGACGATCACGCGTGGGGCCGCCGGAACCGCGCCGGAGCCGACGGTCGTCGCGGTCGCCGATCTCGTCGCTGCCGAAGGCGCGCCCGGTCCGCGAGCGCTCGCGCTCGAAGGCACGCTGCTGCGCGTCGAAGACGTGCGCATCAATGCGACGGTCGACGGGAGCTTCACGCAGTACTCGGCGTTCCTGACGGACGCCCCGACGATCGAGCTCGACATCCAGGTCTCGAACTTCCCGAGCACGGCCTGCGTGCGCAGCCACTTCGACACCCTCGCCGAGGGCACCGACACGGCCACGGTGACCGGCATCCTGCTGCCGAACTTCGGCCGCTGGACGCTGCGCCTGCGCAACGAGTCGGACGTCGAAGGCCTGACCTGCGAGTGAGCTGACGGGACCGCGCTCGTCGGACGCAACCCGCGCGGTTCTCGTTTTCGAGAACCGCGCGGAGGCGCGCCCGGGCTCCGCGAGGTCGACGGCTTCACGACGGTCACGCCGAGCGTCGGAACGCGCGAGCCGCAAGATCTGGCCGGCGCGGGCGCGATTGCGCCCATCTCCTGCACCGAGTGAGGCTCAGATCTCGAACAGCATCTGCGCTCGGAGGATCGCGGTGATCCACACCGGGTCCGCCGGCCGCGGGGGCTGATCGCTGAACGACGTGAAGAGCACGTACGGGCGCACCTCGAGGCCGAGCACCCATTCGCGCGACACCAGCCAGTCGAGCCCCACCACGGCGTGGCCCGCGAAGTCGATCCACGCGTCGGTCGTGTCCTCGCGATCCCAGATCGAGACCGGAGCGTCGACGCCGAGCCCGAAGAACGGCACCAGCTCGAGGATGTCGATCAGGTACACGAGCTCGAGCCCCACCGACGTGCGGTGGAGCAGCCCGTCGTCCACGTGCAGCGCGTAGTTGGCGAGCGCGCGCACCTCCCACGTGTCGTCGAGGCCGAGCGAGCCCTCGACCTGCACGACGAACCCGTTGTGGGGCAATGGATTGTCGCTCGCGACCGCGGCGTACCCGACGCCGAGCGCGAGGCCGAATTGGTCCTCGTACGCGTGGGCGCTGGACGGGCAGAGCAGGGCGGCGGCGATCGCTGCGGCGAAGCAGGTGGGTACGGCGCGCACCGCCGTCGTATGTCCCCCGTCCGTGGTGCTGTCGAGTCCACGTCGGAGGCCGCGTTTCCTACTCGGGCCGCGAGTTGCAGGTGTTTGGGGCCGCGTGTAATGTCCCGCCCTCGCGCCGGGCCCTGCCCGGATCCCGCGTGATCCGAGCGCTCCGCGACGGGGTGCTCGAGACCCGCGCGGCGTGCCCACCGACGGCGCGCGAGCGTCCGAGCCGGCCCCGCCGGCGACTCAGGTCCTGGAGAGAAGCGTGTCCACCGAGGAGAAGAAGGACAACGAGGAGCGCGAGGGCGGCGAGCCGACGACGCGCTCCGACGAGGCCGAGGCCGCCGCCACGGAGGACGCGTCCGAGGAGACGCGCGAGGCGAGCGGGTCCACCGAGGACAACGAGGCGGGCACGGAAGACGAGGACGAAGGCGACGCCGCAGAAGCGGCGGCCGTCGCGCCGGTCTCGAGCGCCGGGGTCGCGAAGTCGGCACCTCGCGGCAGCGCGGGCGCGCGCCTCGCCGCGGCGAAGGCGGCCAAGGCGGCGAAGAAGGCCGCGAAGAAGGCTCAGCTCGCCGCCGAAGGCGCCGCGACCGACGAGCTCGCGATGACCGGCGGTGGTGCGCCCGCGAAGGACGCCGAAGAGGTCCTCAAGGAGTCGCCGATCGGCGTCGCCGCGTCGAAGGCCGGCGAGTGGGCGCAGGCGAACCGTCAGCTCGCGGCCGGGATCGTCGGTGTGCTGATCGTCGGTGCGCTCGGCTGGGTCGGCTACTCGTGGTGGCACGCGTCGCAGGCGAACGCCGCGGGCGCGCTGCTCACGGAGGCGGTCGAGATCGCGAACGCCGAGGTCGTGCGCGAGGGCGAGGAGCGCCCCGAGCCGGTCGAAGGTCGTGAGGAAGAGCGCACGTTCCCGACGCGCGAGGCGCGCGCCGAGGCCGCGCTCGAGGCGTATCGTCGCGTGCTCTCGGAGGCCGGCGGCTCGGACGCCGCACGCTGGGCGCGCCTGGGCGAGGCGAGGGCGCTCTTCGATCTCGGCCGCAACGAGGACGCGCGCGGCGCGTACGAGACCGCGCTTCGTGAGGCGGGCGGCGATCCGATCGTCGCGTGGCGCGCGCTCGAGGGCATCGGCTTCACGTACGAGGCCGATCAGCAGTGGGATCAGGCGATCGAGCAGTACCAGGAGCTGCGCTCGATCGAGGACGGCGCGTACGAAGCGCCGGCCGACTTCCACATCGCGCGCATGCGCATCGCGAAGGGCGAGCGCGTCGAGGCGACGACCGCGTTGCGCGGTCTGATCGAGCGCCTGCGCGAGGAGTCGAGCGAGGGCGAGCCGGAGTTCCCGTACGTGCTGGCGCAGGCCGAGGTGCGGCTCCGCGAGCTCGATCCGGGCTCGGCCTCGAGCAGCTCGCCGATGATGATCGGGCCCGAGGGCCCGGGCGGCGCCGGCGGTCTTCCGCCGGGGCTCGAGGGGATCGATCCGCAGATCCTCGAGCAGCTGCGCCGTCAGCTCGGTGCGGGCGCGGGCGCGCCCGGCGAGGGTCAGCCCGAGTGAAGCGGGCGCTCGCGGCGCTGGTCGGGATCGGGGTCGGCGCCGCGTCGCTCGGAGCGTGCGGCGGCGTCTCGATCCCACTCGGGACGTACGAGCAGGCCCACGATGCGCCGCGCGGGCGCACACGCGAAGGTCGCCTGCCGATCCGCTGGACCAAGCGCATCGCGCCCGAGGACGAAGGTCCGTACCTGCCGATCGAGCGCGCCGTCCCGGCGCTCGATGCACGTGGCGATCGCATCTACGTCGGCTCGAGCGCTGGGTCGCTCTGGGCGCTGAGCGGCGCGGGCACCGAGATCTGGATGTACCAGGCCGGCGGTGCGATCGGCTCGCAGCCGCTGGTCGATCCCGACCGCGACGAGGTCTACGTCGCGAGCGACGACGGTCGCCTCCACGCGCTCGTCGCGTCCACCGGCGAGGTCCGGTGGCATGCCGAGGTCGGTGGCGCGGTGGGTCGTCCGCCGGTCGCGACCGATGACGCGATCTACATCATCACCGACGCGGACGTGGTCGCCGCGTTCGATCGCTCGACCGGCGAGGCGCTGTGGCGCTACCGGCGCGAGGCGCCCGAGGGCTTCTACGTCACCGAGCACGCGGGCCTCGCGCTCACCGATCGCCAGCTGATCACCGGGTTCACCGACGGCGTCGTGGTCGCGCTCGATCCCCGCGACGGTGCGGTGCTCTGGGAGCGGGACACGACCGCCGATCTGCGCACGACGAGCGACACGATCCGGTTCACGGACGTCGACACCACGCCGCTGATCATCGGCGACACGGTGTACGCCGCGTCGTTCGCGGGCGGGCTCTACGCGTTGGAGCGCTCGAGCGGCTCGGTGCGCTGGCTCCGCGAGGAGCTGACCGGGATCACGGGCCTCGCGGAGGCGCCCGGCGGGCTGCTGATCGCGAGCTCGGGAGACCTCGGCGTGATGGCGCTGCGCGCGGCCGACGGCGAGCGCGTGTGGACCAGCCGCATCGGGCGGGGATCACCCACGGTCCCGCGCGTGGTCGGTGACGTGGTGATCGTCGGTGAGAGCGAAGGCGGGCTGCTGACGCTCTCGCTCGGCCGCGGGACCGAGCTGGGGCGCATCGAGGCCGGTCACGGGTTCGCGGCGCCGGCGGAGTTCTCCGAGGGGCTCGGAGGCGCGGTGTCGAACTCGGGCACGCTGTTCGTGTTCCGGCTGCTCTGAGTCACCGGAGATCGTAGGCGACGTCGACGTGGAGCTCCTTGCCGTCGAACGGCGGGAGCTCGAGCCCGTAGAGCACGTCCGCCACGCACGAGCGCATCTCGACGTCGTCGGTCGGGGCCTGCCAGTCCGGCAGCTGGACCGACGCGACGAGGCCGTGCGGCGCGAACACGAGGAGCGCCCGGAGCGTCCCGCTGCGCGCGCCGCCGATGCAGCGGTGAATGGGCTCGCTCGCGCTCGCGAGCGTCTCCGCGAGGAGCTCGCTCGACCGTGAGGGCACCGGCTCGCCGACGATGCGCGCACGCGGTCCCGAGACGCACCCAGGAAGAAGCCCCGCCGCCGCGACTGCGGCGACGACGACGAGCCTTGGTTCCATCGCGAGGCACGTTGCTCCGTGCGGGAGGCGAGCAAGTCGCCGCACGCAGGGCCCCCGATCCCGATCCGGATGTCAACGCGAAGTAGAAATGTCCGGTTCTCTCCCAAGTAGGAATGTCCGGTCGTCGTTACGGGACAGCAAGCGCACGGCGCGGCGTCGCGCGCCGCGCCTAGAAACGCCCGCGTACGTCGAGCTCGACCTCGCAGCATCGTCGAACCAGAGCGCGGGGATCACGTTGGCGTGACGCGATCGACGGGCAGATGACTGACGTCGCGCTCGGGAAGATGGCCGGCCAGTCGGAGAGGGCGGAGATTCGTCGTCAGGACGATGCTCCTGCGTTCGTACCGCATCGAGAGAGCGCTTGGAAGAGCAGGTCGGCGTCGTGCAGCGCACCGCGCATGCCGCGAACCTCGACGGCAAGGCAGACGCGTTTCGGGCACTCGCTTCGTGCAGGCCTCGCGACGACCGCCGCACGCGCCGGCGTGCCCGAGCTCGACATCAGGACTCACTCAGTCGCGCGAGATCTTCTTCTCGACGAAGAGCACGTGCTTGCGCGCGATCGGGTCGAACTTCACGAGCTGAAGCTTGCTGGGCGCAGTGCGCTTGTTCTTCGACGTGACGTACGCGTATCTGGTGCCAGCCGTCGAGACGACGTGAATCACGTGGCGCATGATGCAACCTCGCCGCGCTCGTCACTCGAGATGGCTTCGTCGACGGCGAATGCAGGAAACGGATCCCGCAGCTCACGACGCCACCGGGCCACGCCCATCGTCATCTCCTCGGTCGTAAGCAAACACCCGTCGAGGCCCTCGCGTAGCGCTCGCTCGTTCATGTCGATGCCGATGAACACAATCTCCTGGTGTCGGTCACCGAACTCCGGGTCCCAGCTCGCCTCGATTTCAGCGAGGAACGCTGCATCGCTCGGCCAATTCGCGCGGTCGACAGCCGCCAAGAAGTACCCCGCATGCTCGACGCGTGCGGCGGGACCTGCCGAGCTCCACGACAGCGCCTCCGACATGCGCGTCGCGAGCCAGAAGAAGCCCTTGCTCCGCAGCACGCCTCGCCATTCGCTCTTGAGGAAGGCATCGAATCGCTCAGGATGCAGCGGTCGCTTGGACCTCCACACAAAGCTCGAGATGCCGTACTCGTCGGTCTCCGGCCTGTGCTTTCCCTCGAGCTCCTGGTACCAGCCAGGCGCGCGAGTCGCTCGCTCGAAGTCGAATCGCTGGGTGTTCAGGACGACGTCGAGCGGAACCCCGCCGTGCGTCGCGCGCACGAGCCGCGCGTCAGGATTCAGCTTGCGGAGCAGCGCCTCGAGCGTCTCGAGCGTTGCCGGCGCGGTGAGATCCGTCTTGTTCAGCACGATGACATCAGCGAACTCGACCTGATCGACGAGTAGGTCGGCGAGGTTGCGCTCGTCCTCGCTCGAGATCGCGAGCCCGCGGTCCCCGAGTTCGTCGGCCGACTGATAGTGCTCGAGGAACGTTCGCGCATCGACGACGGTGACCATCGTGTCGAGCCGCGCGACGTCCGCGAGGCTCACGCCGGTCTCGTCGCGAAACGTGAATGTCTGAGCAACCGGCAGCGGCTCTCCGACTCCGGTCGACTCGATCAGCAGATAGTCGAAGCGACCCTCGCGCGCGAGACGGCTGACCTCGGCGAGTAGATCGTCTCGCAGCGTGCAGCAGATGCATCCGTTCGAGAGCTCAACGAGCTTCTCTTCGGTGCGCGACAGGTTCGCATCGCCGCGCGCGACTAGGCGAGCGTCGATGTTCACCTCGCTCATGTCGTTGACGATGACCGCAACGCGTCGACCTTCACGATTGGTCAGAACGTGGTTCAGGAGTGTCGTCTTCCCTGCGCCGAGGAAGCCGGAGAGGACAGTGACGGGCAGACGTTCTGATTTCGGCGGTTCAGGGTTGTGCATGGCGCGACGCTATCGCATCTAGCATGCTCATGCAACGCGGTTGCATATGCGACTGTGATGCGATACGCCGATGCGATGCTGGCTCTGCGATCCATGCATCGGACGGAACATCGGTCTTGCTGGTCCCCTCGATCGAACATCTCGGAGGCATCCTCGAGTGCCGCGTCAACGCGTGGCTCGTGAGACGCGTGCTTCCGGAGCGCGTCGTCGACACTTGTCGTGCAATCGCGAACGAGCCGCTGCAGCGGTCGCTCGAGATCGCGCCGGGAACCAGCATTGCTCCGATCGTCGATGGATTACCGCCGGAAGCTTCGGAGACGATCGGCGCCGATGCGCGCCATCTGACCGCGATCTTCCTCGCGATCACGAATCGGCGTAGCGCCCAGGTTCGCCTTGAGAGCGTCTCGTGCGACGCGTGCCGCAAGTTCCACGTCGACTACGTGCGCATGCGAATGCTCGTGACCTACGCCGGGCCAGGCACGGAGCTCGTCGCGAACGGCGATGCGCGCCGCGAGTACATCGGACGAGCGGACCTCGGCTTCGACGAGGCGAACCGCGCGATCGTTCCGAACGCGTCGCGCGTCATCCACGCGCGCGAAGGAGATATCGTGCTGCTCAAGGGCGAGGCGTTCGAGGGCAATGCTGGCAACGGCGCGGTGCACCGCTCGCCACCGATCGAAGAGCGCGGCGAGCGACGCCTCATGCTGAAGATCGACCTGCCGGGTTCGTACTAGTGTCCCGACCGCCGCATGGTGATCGGCGCGATGCCGCTCCCGGTACCAATCGGACCGCGCCTACGAGATCTCGAAGAGACGCTGCGCCGGGTAGGCGCTCGAGGTGATGGCCTCGCGCATTCCAGCATGGCGCCCGATGTGCTCTTCGTCGTGCCGACGCGACGAGGCTGATCCGTCGGAAGCTTGCGCTGCGTTCCCGTGCGTGGAGCTCGTTCTCTTCCTGTGCGTGGAGCTCGTTCTCTACGACGTGCGCCCGAACGGCGGCTCGTCCCACGGTGCGGTGCGCGCTTCGTGCAGACGGGTTGCGATGAGACGCCGCTCGCGATGCGTGCGCGCCGCGGCTAGCGTCTGCTCTTCGCGGTCGCGTTGGTCGCGATGAATCTGATCGAGGATCGCGCCGAGCGGGTCGTCCTCGCGCTCCTGTTGGCGGCGCTGAATCTGATCGAGGGTGGTGCCGATGAGCTCGTGGTCGACGATATCGCCGAGCGCGACCGCGTTCTGCGCGCGGTCCTTCGGAAAGGCGCGCATCGGCAGCTCGACGCCTTGATGGCGAATGCTGACCCGGCCTTCGTCGTCTTCGAACACCTGGACCCGCTTGCCTCGCAGAGCGAGTGCGGTCGCCGAGGGCTCGAGCACGTAGAGCACGCGCTGGTAGTTGACCGCGAGGTTGTGCGTGACCTTCCGTTCTTCTCGTCGCTGGAAGACGTCATCGAGGCGCTGACCGGCGAGCAGCGGACGATGAGCGTCGGTCGCGTTCGCCGGTGCGCGGCCGAATCGAGCGTTGTAGTCAGCCATGAAGGCTGGCAAGAGCGCGTTGCCTTCGTCGATCGAGCCCGCTCTGGCGAGGCGGAGCTCCTTCACGAGGCGGTCTTGCAGCGTGAGATGCGCGCGCTCGACGCGACCCTTCGCCGGCGCGCTGTGCGCGCAGATGACGTCGATGTTGAGCTCGCTCATCGCGCGCCCGAACTGCGTGAGCCCATCGCCGCCGTGGTCCCGTCGATTGACGCGAAACTCGCTCGCCTTGTCGCTGTAGAACGCCACGGGACGGCCGTGGCGCTCTAGGTAGCGGCGTGCCGAGGCGAAGTAGTCGAACGTCGATTCGCCCGCGCAGAAACGCAGCTCCATCAGCTCGCCGGTCGCGTCGTCAACGAAGACGAGCAGGGCGCAGCGCGGAGCGCGATCCTCGAACCACTCGTGGTCGCAGCCGTCGATTTGAACGAGCTCACCGCGGCAAGCGCGGCGGTGCCGAGGCTGGTGCACGCGCCGGTCCCGACGGCGCCGTGGGACGAAGAGGCCCGCGTCGATCATCCACGTCCGAAGCGTCTCGACCGAGACGCTCATGCCGTGGCGCTCGATGAGCTTCTCGCGAGCGAGCGTCGGCCCGAAGTCGGCGTAGTGCGCGCGCACGATGTCGAGCGCACGGTCGTGCAGCTCGTCGGGGAGCCGTCGATTGCTGGGCCGACCGCGGCTCTTCGCGATGAGCGCGGCCGGGCCACCGGCCTCGTAGCTGCGGAGAAGCCGACGCACCTGGCGCTCGGTCAGGCCGAGCAGCTCGCCGGCTTGCCGCTGTGTCAGACGGCGCTCGACGAGCTTCGCCATCACGCCGGCACGATCGAGCTCCTCGGTGCTCATCGACAGGGGCCTCGCCATGCGCGGCGCGATACCCCGGACCGGACATTCCTACTTTGCACGAAGCGGACATTCCTACTTCGCGCCTACACCGGAACTTCGCAGAAGATGGATTATGTCAAGTTGCCTACCAGGAAATCCAGGCGATCCGGGCCACGACCGCCGGTCTCAGTCCTTGCTGCCCAGGAGCAGCTTCGCGAGCGCCGTCGCGTCGACCCGGGCCGTCGAGACCAGCGCCTCGAGCAGCCCGCGGCCCAGCCGCGCCACCTCGAGCAGCTCCTCGACGCGCTCCTTCTGCATCGCGAGCCGTCGTCGCTCGACGTCGTCGCGCGGCGTCTGCTCGGCGAGCGCTTGCAGCCCCTCCTCGAACGCCAGGATGGCCTCGTGGATCTCGACGAGCTCGCGCTCGCGCAGCACCCGCGAGACCATCTTCCAGAGGCTGTTCTCGGCCGCGAAGTGCTCGGCCCGCGAGCCCTGCACCCAGACGCGCTTCACCACGCCCCAGCGCTGCAGCTCGTTGAGCGTCATCGAGACCGAGCCGCTCGACAGCACGAGCCGCTCGCGCAGATCGCGCGACGTGAGCGGCTCGTCGCTCAGGTGCAGCACGACCCACACCCGGCCCATGTTCCGCTTGAAGCCCCAGAACTCCATCAAGCGGCCGATCGCCTCCGAGACGATCCGCTCCGCGGGGCTCATCGTGGAGACGTCGCGTGTGCCCTCGTCGCTCACGTCGAACGCGTCGTCTCGCCCGATCGCGGATCAGTCCCGCGCGAGCTCGATGTAGAACCCGTCGTAGGCCTCGGCGTAGTCCTCGTCGCCCGCGGCGAACACGACCATGCGCACGTTGCCGCGCTGCAGGCCGCGCAGGCCGATCGGGAGCACGAGCGCCGACGTGTCGGGCGGCGGCTCTTCGGGGAGCGCCTGCGGCTGCTCGCCCTGGGCCGCCCCGCCGCCGACCGCCTGCTCGAGCAGCTGGTCGATGCTGCCGTCCGCCGGCTGCGCTTCACCGCCCGCCTGGGGCGCCTGCTGCTCCGGCTGCGCCGGCTGCGGCTGCCCGGGCACCTCGGTGTCCGACTCCTCGGCGCGCGTGCTCGCGGCCTGAGCGGCCTGCGAGATCGGCGCGATCGGCTCGGGCACCACGTCGATCGCACGCGCGCCCGTCGCGACCTCGGCGATCACCGGCTCGAGGCGCTGCATGGCCCACTCGATCGCGGCCATGCGCTGAGTGGGATCCTCGTCGGTGACCAGCGTGCGGTTCTCGAGCTCGTACCAGCGCGAGAAGCCCTTGTTGGGCATGAGGACCTCGACGCGCTGCACGCGCCCGCGATCCAGGTGGAGCCGGAGGAACACGTGCATCTCGCGATCGATGCGCGTCGCGCCCGGGACCGGGATCACGTAGCTCGCGTGGTAGTGCTTGAGGCAGCCCTGGGGGTTGCACACCGGCGCCGGCGGCTGGCCGAACGCCTGCGAGAAGTCGGGGTTCGCCCGCGCGACCGCCGAGATCGGCTGGCCGAAGTTGCGAATGCCGAGCAGCGTGCGCGTCCAGAACGTCACGGCGCGCGTGACCCAGAGGCGGCGGTCCTCGGCCGCGACCGCGCGCTGCTCCTGCTGGACCTCCTGCACGTGCTCCTGCTCGACCTCGCGGCGCTCCTGCACCGTGCCGAGCGCGGCGAGGCGCTGCTGCGCAGCCTCGACGTGCGCGCCGTCGGGGAAGACCGCGAGGTAGAACTGAAGGCCCTCGCGCGTCGAGTTGCCCTCGGTCCACACCGCTTCTTCGTGCTCTGCGCGCTCGGCGCGGACCTCTTCGATCCAGAGGCCGCCCGGATAGGTCGTCGCGTAGCGCTCGAGCGCGGCGAGGCGATCGTTGCGCTCACTCGCCTGACGCACGCCGCGGTACGCCACGTACTCCTCGTGCGTCGCCACCGTCGCGCAGCCCGGAACGAGCCCGAGGAGCGCGCCCGCGATCGCGAGCACCGAGATCCCACGCTGTAGGGACTTCATCGTCAGATCCCCTCCGGTTCGAAACCACCGCCGGAGCCACCGCACACAGCTTGACACTCGGGGAGCGCGGCGTCGTCGGTGCCGACGCGCGTGGGATCGACCAGCGCGCTGAAGCACGCGTCGACGGTCGACTGCGTGGGATTGCACCCCGCGCCGAAGTTGAAGCCCGAGCACATCACCGGGATCTGCCCGACGCACGCCTGGTAGCCCGGCTCGTCGAGGCGGCCCGCGACGCGATCACGCGCACACGTGCGCTCGTTGTATCCGCGGCAGTACTCCTGCGGATCGACGCTGGTCCCGCCACTGCTGCAGCCCGACACGTAGCCGGGCGTCGGCGCACCGACGAACATCGCCATGATCAGGACCACTGCTGCACGCAGCAGGAAGTTGGCGCGCGGGGTCACGGAAGCACCTCGTACTCGAACATCAGACCGACCTCGCCGCTGATCGTCGGCCACACCATCGAGTCGCCTGCGAAGAAGACCGCACCGTTCACCGCGGCGTATGCACCGAGCCCGGTGAGGAACTTGAAGACGAGGCCGACCTGGAGCTCGAGGCCCCAGTTGAAGTCGGTGCTCGCCTGGCGCGACGTGCCGGTGACCGCGGAGAGCACGAGCGGCACGCCGACGTGGCCCATCAGCTGGAACCACTCGTCGAACCAGTAGCGGAGGAAGTACGTCGGCGTGATCGCCCACTGACCGAGCGCGTCGATGCCGAGACCTGCCGTGCCGTCGGGCGTCAGGTTGGTCGCGAGGCCGAGGCCGGCGCCGTGCTGGAGCTCGCCGTCGCCCTCGAAGAACCAGCCGCCGCGCAGCTGCAGGTACGGCGGCGAGAAGCGACAGCCCTCGCGGCCGGGCACGCCGGGATCGCACACCGCCGCGTGCGCGAGGAGGCGGACGGTGCCGCCGGCGCCGAGCGTCGCGAAGGCCTGCCCGTAGCGGTGGTAGGCGGGACGTGCGCCCTCGCCTCCTCCCTCGACGCCCTCTTCGCCCCACGCGCGGCCGCCGCGCGAGCGGCCGGCCTCCTCGGGCTCTTCGGAGGGAGCGTCTTGTGCGCGCGCGATGGTGGGCGCCGCGATGGTGGGCACGAAGCCCACGCACGCGATCGCCAGCATCAGTGGGAGCGCGAGGTGCGCGGACGTCGTTGCGATTCGAAGCGAAAAAGCCTGGAGCCTCGACACGGTGGCGGACCCTAAATGAGCGTCCTGATGGGGTCAAGCGAGGCCTATGCGTGCTCGCAGGCCCGAAAACGTCGTGGTAGACACGCGGCCGTGTCGAGGTTCCTCGCGGGGTTCGCAGCAGCGACGGTGGTCTGGGGCAGCGCGGCGGCGGCGCTGCACTTCGCGCTCGGTTGGGGTCCTCCGAGCGAGCCCGAAGAGGTCGCGGAGATCGAGGAGGCGACCGAGATCGCAGCCGCGCCCGAGGAGACGACGAAGCGTCGCGGCGGGCGGCGCTCGGGGCGACGCGGCTCGCGGAGCACCGAGGGATCGATCGAAGAGAGCGTGCCCCGCGGCGACGCGGTGACCGGCGACGATCTGCGCGAGGGCGAGATGCGCGTGATCGACGGCGAGGGGACCGGCGGCGAGCAGCAGCTCAGCGGCGCCGAGATCGACGCGGCGTTCGACGGCGCGATGGGGCGCATCCGGCGCTGCTTCGTGCTCGCCGCGGGCGACGATCCGGTGCGCGGACGGCTCACGTTCGGCCTGCGGATCGCGGGCAGCGGGCGGGCGACCGCGGTGAACCTCAGCGGGCCCGCGGTCGTGACGACCGGCGACTGCGGCGAGTGCCTCCGCGACGCGGCGCGCGCGATCCAGTTCCCCCGCTTCGACGGGCCGGAGATGGTCGTGCGCTATCCCATCACGCTCGAATGACCGATCCGCGAAAGAACGCGCGCGACGAGTGGATCGCGCGCGCGGTCGTCGTCGTCGCGGCGATCGCGACGTTCGCGCGCGGCGTGGGCGGCGGGCTCGTGCCGAGCTGGGACGACGGGCGCTTCCTCGTCGAGAACCCCGACGCGCAGCACGTCTCGTGGGACGCGCTGGTCCGCATGTGGAGCGCGCCGCGCTTCGAGGCGTACCAGCCGCTGCACCTGCTCTCGTACTGGATCGACGTGCCCTGGGCGGGACCGAGCGCGCCGGTGGTGCACGCGGTGTCGCTCGCGCTGTGGTGCGGCGCGCTGCTGCTCGTGCTCGCGCTGATGCGGAAGCTCGGGCTCTCGCTGGTGCCCGCGGTGATCGCGACGCTCTTCTTCGGGCTGCATCCGGTGCAGGTCGAGGCGGTGACGTGGGCGACGGGGCGCAAGGACGTCCTCGCGGTCGCGCTCGCGGCGGGCAGCGCGATCGCGCACCTGGGATCGGAGCGGTGGAACGATCGCCGCGCGTGGATCTCGCGCGCGCTCTACGTCCTGGCCGCGCTCACGAAGACGATCGTGCTCCCACTGCCGATCGTGCTGTTCGCGGCCGACGTGGTGCTGCGCAAGCGCGACGCGCGGAGCGCGGCGATCGCGCAGGTGCCCTCGTTCGTGATCGGCGCGGCGCTGGCGGTCGTGGTCGTCGGTCTGTGGCGCGAGAACGAGATGATCCGCACCGGCAGCGGATCGCTCTCGCTCGTGCTCGCGACGTACGCGCACCACCTCGGGACCGCGCTGTGGCCGGCGTCGGTGTCGCCGATCTATCCGCTCGCGCGCGAGGAGGCGCCGAGCGTCGCGGGGACGATCATCGGGTGCGCGGCGATCGTGGTGACGATCGTGCTCGCGTGGCGCGCCCGCGCCCACGAGCTCGGTCGGCGCGTGCTCTTCGGGATGATCGCGTTCGTCGTGCTGCTCGCGCCGGTGTCGAACGTCCTGCCGCTGCACTTCCAGTGGCACGACCGCTACGTCGTCCTGCCGCTGCTGGGGATCGCGTTCGTGCTCGGCGCGTGCGTCGATGCGCTGCGCCCGAACCGCGTCGTCGTGGCGATCGCGCTCGCGCTGTGCGCGGCGCTCGCGCTGCGCACCGTCGCGTACGAGAACGCGTGGGCGAGCGATCTCGCGCTCTGGCAGCACGCGGTGAGCGCCCAGCCGCGCGCGTTCTACGCGTGGCTGAAGCTCGGTGAGGTGCGTCGCGACGCCGGTGACCATGCCGGCGCGCTGCGCGCGTACCAGGAGGCGATCGAGATCGCGCCCCAGCTGCGGCTCGGTCACGGCGCGTTCATGTCGGCGCTGCTGCTGCGCGAAGAAGCGCGCCGCGAGATCACGCCGTCGCACGCGACCGAGACCGCACAGCGCTTCATGATGCGCATGGACGATCCCGTCGCGCTGCGCGAGCTCGCGGGCGAGATGGCGCAGATGGGCTATCGCGACGGCGTCACCTACGCGCTGGCGCGCGCGCTCGACATCGAGCCCATCCCCGACGAGCGGCTGGAGCGCGCGGCGCAGGTGCAGCTCGCGCAGGGCAACGAGTGGCTCGCGCGCTTCTATCTCTCGCGCATGGGCCGCAACCCGGTGATCCCCGAGGTCATCCGCTACGTCGAGCGCGAGCGCGCCCGTGAGCGCGGCGAGGACGAGACCCCGCCCTCGCCCGCTCGCGCGCCCACCGAGACCGAAGAGGCTACTCGCCCTTGAAGACGGGCTTTCGCTTCTCCGCGAACGCGGCGAGCGCCTCGAGCCGATCCTTCGACGCGAGCGTGCGCTCGTAGCTGAGCCGCTCGATCGAGAGCCCTTCTTCGAGCGGCTGATCGGCCGCCGCGTCGATCGCGGTGAGCGCCGCGGAGATCGCGATCGGCGCGCCGGTGAGTAGCGGCTGCGCCCACTCGATCGCCGCGTCGAGCGCGCGCTGATCGGGCGCTGCGAGGCGCTGCACGATGCCGTAGGCGAGCGCCTCGTCGGCGCTCAGGCGACGCGCGAAGAGGATCAGCTCCTTCGCCCGCGCCGGACCGAGCTCGCGCGTGAGGCGCTGGGTGCCGCCCGCGCCCGGGATGATCCCGAGCGAGGTCTCGGTGAGCCCGAGCTGCGACGTCCGCGACGCGATGCGCAGATCGCATGCGAGCGCGAGCTCGAGCCCGCCGCCGAACGCGACTCCGTCGATCGCCGCGATCACCGGCACCGGCAGACGATCGAGGTCGCGCAGCGAGACCCGATAGAGGCTGAGGAAGTCGCGCACCTCTTCCTCGACCATGCCCTGGCGCTCCTTGAGGTCCGCGCCTGCGCAGAACGCCTGATCCCCCGCGCCGGTCACGATCACCGCGCGCAGCGTCGGATCCTTCGCGCCCTCGCGCGCCAGACGACCCAGCTCGCGCACCACCGATCGCGAGAGCGCGTTGCGGCGATCGGGACGATCGATCGTCCAGATCGCCAGCGCGCCACGGCGCTCGGCGCGCACGCCCACCGACCCACCTGCCGTCTCGATCTCGCGCTCGACCTGGTTCGTCATATGCCGCGCGCCCTACCCCGCGCGCCGCGAACGCGTCAAGCGCGGGTGCTCACCGCAGCGTGCGGAGCACGCGGACGGGAGGACCCGCGCTGGCCGAGCCGATTTTTGGCTCACCACGGCGTCTCGACGCGGAAGCACCCGCCGGGCAGCTCGCAGAACGTCTGCAGCTCCGAGCCCTGCTCGCTCGTCGTGACCACCGCGATCACCGTGATCGCGACCGCGATCGCCACCGCGCCGCCGCCGATCGCGATCCACGTGACCGGCTCCTCGTACCACTCGGTCGTGTCCGGCGTGTCGGAGAGCATCTCGGGCGGCAACGCCTCGAGCGTGAGCTGCAGCGCTTCGCGCGTGCCGGCGCGCGCCTCGATCTGACGCACGACGTCGGCGTAGCCGCGATGCGCGACGCGCAGCGAGTGCGCGCCCTCGAGCAGATCGAACTCGACCGGCGCGTCGCCCATGAAGTCGCCGTCGATGTAGACGTGCGCGCCCGGAGGCTCGGTCGTGACCGAGAGCACCTGCGAGAGCGGGAACAGCTCGACCGAGACCTCCGTGCGCTGCCCCGGCGCGACGTGCACGACGTCGGTGAACTCGGTGTAGCCGGCCAGGCGCACGCGGAGCGTGTGCGAGCCCGGCGCGAGCGAGATCGGATCGAGCGGCGTGGTGCCGACCGGCTGCTCGTCGACGAACACCTCGGCGCCCGGCTGCGTCGCCTCGAGCACGAGCGTCCCCTGCGCGGGCTGGCGTGGGGGACGACGTCGCTGCGCGTCGGCCGGCGCGACCATCGCGGACCACACGAGGGCGCCGAGGAACGCTGCGAGCGCAGCACGAAGGACGAGCACGCGCCTCATCGTACGGGTGATCACGAGGCGAGATCCACCACGACGGTTTGCTACCCTCACGCGACGATGAACGCTGCGCTCGATCCCGCCGACGATCTGATCTCGTACGTGAACGCGTCGCCGACGCCCTGGCACGCGGTCGGCGAGACGATCCGCAGGCTCGAGGCCGCGGGCTATCGCCGCCTCGACGAGGCCGAGAGCTGGAGCGTGAAGCCCGGCGATCGCGTCTACGTCGTGCGCGCGGGATCGTCGATCGCGGCGCTGGAGATCGGCGACGCGCCGCCCGAGACCGCGGGGTTCCGCCTCGTCGGCGCGCACACCGACTCGCCGAACCTGCGGGTGAAGCCGAACGCGCAGCTGAAGCGCTCGGGGCAGCACCAGATCGGCGTCGAGATCTACGGCGGCGTGCTGCTCTACACGTGGCTCGATCGCGACCTCGCGCTCGCCGGTCGCGTGATGGTGCGCGCGGGCAGCACGCTCGACGCGCGCCTCGTGCGCTTCGATCGCGCGATGCTGCGCGTGCCGAGCCTCGCGATCCACCTCGATCGCGCGGTGAACACCGAGGGCCTCGTGCTCAACGCGCAGAGCCACATGGTGCCGCTGCTCGCGCTCGAGTCGGGCGGCACGCTCGACTTCAAGGCGATGCTCGCGGACGCGGTGCGCCGCGACGGCGAGAGCCTCGCGGCCGGCGACGTGCTCGCGTTCGAGCTCTGCGCGTACGACGTGGTGCCCGCGACGCGCGGGGGCGTGCGCGGCGAGTACGTGTTCGCGCCGCGGCTCGACAACCTCGCGTCGTGCCACGCGTCGCTCGCGGCGCTGCTCGATGCGCCGGCGGCGCCGCACGTCACGCGCGGCGTGTTCCTCTTCGATCACGAAGAGGTCGGGAGCATGAGCGCGCAGGGCGCCGACGGGCCCTTCCTCCGCGACGTGCTCACGCGCATCTGCGCCGCGCACCCGAAGGCATCGCGCGATGCGCTGCCGCGCGCGCTGGCGCGCTCGTTCTTCGTGTCCGCCGACATGGCGCACGCGCTGCACCCGAACTACGCGGACAAGCACGAGCCGCAGCACCAGCCGCAGCTCGGCGGCGGCCCGGTGATCAAGTCGAACGCGAACCAGCGCTACGCGACCGACGCCGAGGGCCAGGCGCGCTTCGAGCTGTGGTGCGCCGAGGCGGACGTCACGCCGCAGCGCTTCGTGACCCGCACCGATCTCGCGTGCGGCAGCACCATCGGTCCGATCACGGCGGCGGGGCTCGGCATGCGCGTGGTCGACGTCGGCAACCCGATGCTCTCGATGCACTCGTGCCGCGAGATGAGCGGCGCCGCCGACGTCGCGAAGATGATCGCGGTGATGCGCGCGTTCTTCACCGCGCGCAGCTGAGCCGCGGGACCCGAACCGATTCCGAGGCAGCTCGAGCCGGGTCCTCGCCTGACGAAACCGATTTCGACCCAGCCCGAGCCGGGTCCTCGTCTGCCGAAACCGATTTCGACCCGGCTCGAGCTGGGTTCGATTCGGTTCGAACCGACGCGCAGGCAGCTCGAGCCGGGTTCGATTCGGTTCGAAACCGACTCGCAGGCAGCTCGAGCCGGGTTCGATTCGGTTCGAAACCGACGCGCAGGCAGCTCGAGCCGGGTCCGATTCGGTTCGAACCGACGCGCAGGCAGCTCGCGCCGGGTCGATTTCGGTTCGAACCGACGCGCGGGCAGCTCGAGCCGGGTCGAATTCGGTTCTAGCGGCGCTCGGCGAGCGGGAGCGCGGAGAGCTCGCTGATTCGCTCGCGGACGTCGTCCATCAGCGTCTCGAGCGGCGACGAGGTCACGACGCCGGCGGGGATCGGCTCGCCGACGTGGATCACGATGCGGCCCGGCACCGCGGCCGCGGCCTCGCGCGGCCACACCGCGCGCGACCCGCGGATGCCGATCGGCACGATCGCGACGCCGGCTTTGCGCGCGAGGTGGAAGCCGCCCTTCTTGAAGCGCTGGACCTCCATCCGCGCGCCGCGTGTGCCCTCGGGGAAGACGAGCAGCGGATTGCCGGGGCGGAGCCGGCGCGCGGCGTCGTCGATCGTCTCGACGGCGCGATCGTGCTTCGCGCGATCGATGAACACGTGCCCGCCGGTCTCCATGATGCGGCCGAAGAGCGGCACCGCCTGGAGCTCGCGCTTCGCGAGGAACACGGGCAGCACCGGCAGCGCGATGAACAGCGCGACCACGTCGGCGTGGCTCTGGTGGTTCGCGATGAGGACGCACGGCTCGTCGCGCGGCACCCGATCGACGTCGTGCGCCTCGACCTCCATGCCCCAGCCGCGCGCGAGGCCTTGGGCCCAGAGGCGCGTGTGCCGCTCCAGCGCCTTCGCGTCGTGGCGCAGCGCTTGGTACCCGAGCGCATAGGAGCACATCACGCTCGTCCACGAGAACGTGATCAGCGCGTTTCCAGCGAGGCGCGCGCGCACGGGCGGAAGATACGCGGCGGCGGGCGCAACGAGCAACGATCCGCTACAAGGCGCGCGATGCGCTCCGTCGTCGTGTCGCTCCTCGCGTCGATGCTGCTCCCAGCGATCGCCGTCGCGCAGACGACGAGCGAGCCGCCCGACGCACCCGCCGAACAGGCCGCGCCTCCGGAAGAGGCGAGCGAGCCCGCGACCCCGACCGAGTCGGCGCCGGAGAGCGCGGAGCCCGAGGCCCCGCGGGTCGCGCCGAAGGTCGCGGTGATCGTCGTCGGCGATCCCGATCCCGTGCTCGTCGCGAGCGCGGTGGAGATCGAGGCGCGGCTCGCGCTCTCGGGCGATCTGCGGCTCCCGTCGGACACCGCGCTCCGCGCGGCGCTGCGTGGCGACGCGGGCGCGCCCGAGGACGGGCTCGACGAGGTGCGACGCGAGCGCCGTCGTCTCGGGCTCGGCGAGTCGAGCGATGCGCCGGTGCTCGGACGGCTCGGTCGTCGCGCCGGTGCGGTGCTCGTGCTCGCGCTGCGCGAGGGCGCGGAGGGACCGGAGGCCGTGGCGCTCGACGTGCGCACCGGGCAGTTCTTCGAGGGCACGCTGCCGCTCGCGGAGATCGATCCCGAGCGCGTGGTGAGCTTCGTGACCCGGCGGGCGCGCGTCGCGGCGCGAGGTGCGGTCGCGGCGCCCGCGGAGCCCGAGACGACCGAGCTGCCGGCGCCCGAAGTGCCCACTGCGGCCACCCAGGCGACCGAGCCGGAGGACGAGCCCGACTGGTTCGAGCAGAACTGGCCGTACTTCGCGGCAGGTGGCCTGCTCGCGGCCGCGATCGTGTTCGTCGTGGTCGTCGCAGCGGACGGCGGCGACCCGCCCCCGATGCTACGGTTCCAGCCCGGCGTGCCGATGGACTAGCGGCACGTCGAGGCCGACCGGCATGCGCCTGCTGTCCTCGCTGCTGACCGCGTTGCTCCTGCTCGTCGCGCCCGTCTCGCGGGCGCGCGCCGACGACCCTCCGGTCCCCAGCGACGTGTCGCTCGCGCAGTTCGAGGCGAGCGCGCTCCCAGAGGCGCCGGAAGGCTTCGTCACCCGGGTCGTCGGGGAGGTTCGCTGGGACCATCCCCGCGCCGCGAGCCCGCTCGTCGACGAGCTGGTCGCGACGCTGGGGCGGGAGTGGCCGCGCATCGAGCGCGAGCTCGGCCGGGACATCGACGACGCGCTGGTGATCCGCATCGCGCGCGATCCCGAGGAGATGGCGGCGCTGGCGCCGCCGAGCGCGCCGCCCCCGGGATACGCGGTGGGCGTCGCGTACCCCGCGACCGGGCTCGTGCTGCTCACGCTGAGCGCGCCGAGCACGTGGGAGCGGCCCTCGGTGCCGCAGGTGCTCACGCACGAGCTCAGCCACGTCGCGCTGCATCGCGCCGCGGCCGGACGCCCGGTGCCGCGCTGGCTCTCCGAGGGGCTCGCGATCCACCAGGCGCGCGAGCGCTCGTTCGAGCGCGTGCAGACGCTCTGGGAAGCGACGGTCCGAGGCACGCTGCTGCCGCTCGACGATCTCTCGCGCGGGTTCCCGGCGCAGGCGCACCGCGTGAGCGTCGCCTACGCGGAGAGCGCCGACTTCGTCGAGTGGCTGCGGCTGCGCGGCGGCGACGACGCGCACTTCCGCGAGCTGGTGTCGCGCATCGCGCGTGATCAACCGTTCGAGACGGCGGTTTCGCAGACGTGGAGCGCCGGGATCGGGCAGCTCGAGCACGAGTGGCGCGAGGGCCTCTCCGAGCGCTACGGCGCGATGCCGCTGCTGCTCGGGACGGGGCTGATCTGGGCGCTGATCGGCGTGCTGGTGGTGCTCGCGTGGTGGCGCCGGCGTCGCGACGCGAAGCGCACGCTGGATCGCTGGGGCGCCGAGGAGGCGACCGCCGCGCGCGCTGCTGCGGTCGCGCGGATCGCGGTGGTCACCACCACGCGTCCGGTGCGCGATGATGCGACCGCGGACGACTCGGATCCGAGCGACGAGGACGACGACTCGGACGACGGAGACGACGACGCGAGCCCGCCGCGTGAAGCGAGGGGCCCGCGCGATCCGCACGTGCCGACGATCGTCTGGGAAGGCCGCAGCCACACGCTTCATTGAGCGTGTGTGGCGCGTGCGGGCCCCCGGCGGGTCAGCCCTTCTTCTCTTCGGGATTGATCGGGAACTTCGGCGTGCCGGCCTTGGTGCGCTCGCGCTTCTGGGCGCGGCCCACGGTCGCGCGCTTGGCGCGGCGGCGACGCTCGGTCTGCTTCGTATTCGAGACCATGGTGCGGGTACTCCTCCAGGAGGCGCGGGGTCTAGTCGAGACTCGCTCCGCAGTCAACCGCCGCAGTGCGCGCGGACGAGCTCGCGGTAGCGCGCGAGCAGGCGAGTCGTGATCGGGCCGGGGCGCCCTTCCCCGATGCGCACGCCGTCGACGCCGACGATCGGGACCACCTCGCGGAGGCTGCTCGTCAGGAACGCCTCGTCGGCGCGCTCGAGATCGCGCGCGAAGAGGATGGTCTCGCGCCAGGGCACGCCGAGATCGTCGGCGGCGCGCAGCGCGTAGCGACGGGTGATGCCGCCGAGGATGCCCATCGAGAGCGGCGGTGTGCGCACCTCGCCTCCGGTCACGACGAAGACGTTGCTCGTCGTGCCCTCGGAGATCTCGCCGCCCGCGCCGAGCATCATCGCCTCGTACGCGCCGCGCTCGCGCGCGGTGGTGAGCGCGAGCATGTTCGCGACGTACGCCGAGACCTTCGCGCCCGCGGCGCTCGTGTGATCGGTGGCGCGCTCGACGCGCACCGTCGCGACCTCGACGCCGCGCGTGTGGAGCCCCTCGGGCCACGCGCCGAGCGGCGCCGCGATCACGACGCGCAGCGGGTGCTTCGCGGGCGTGGGATCGATGTTGAGCGGCCCGCGCCCGCGGGTGATCACGACGCGCACGTAGCACTCGGGCTCGCCGGAGCGCGCGATGGCGTCCTCGATCTCGCGCTCGAGCACCTCGATCGAGACCGGCATCACGATGCCGAGGCCCTCGCACGATCGTACGAGCCGCTCGAGGTGCTCGCGACCCGCGAACGGCACGCCGCCGTAGGTGCGCACGACCTCGAAGACCGAGTCGCCGAAGAGGAAACCACGATCGAGCACCGAGACCGTCGCATCGGCCTCGGTGCACGCTCGCCCGTCGATCGAGATCGAAATGGGCACTCAGGCCCTGAGCGACGAGAGCAGCGCGCTCGCCTGGCGGTGCCCGTTCTCCTCCGCGAGGGCGCGCTCGAGCATCGAGATCGCCTTCTTGGGATCGCCCTGCTTGGCCGAGATGTCGCCCAGGTAGAAGTAGACGTCGCCCTTGGTGATGCCGGACTGGCCGTCGAGCTTCTGGAGCAGCAGCGCGCGGAACGTCTTCTGCGCGCGATCGTAGTCGCCCGTCGTGTAGCAGAGGCGGCCGAGGTCCCGGAGGATCTGCACGTTCGTGAGATCGACCTTGAACGCGGCGTCGTACGCGTTGAGCGCGCCCGTCGTGTTGCCCATGCCCTCGAGCGCCTGGCCGAGGCGGTGCTGGTAGAGCGCCACCTCCTTGCTGCGGCGCGTGCCGTACGACGCGATGATCTTCTCGAGCACCGGGATCGCGTCGCTTTGACGTCCCGCCGCGATGTAGAGGTCGCAGAGCGGGAGCAGCACCTCGCGGTTCTCGGGATCGAGCTGCACCGCGCGCTCGAGCCAGCTCGCCGCGCCGGCCGCGTCGCTCAGCTTGGCCGCGTGGAGATCGGCGATGCGCTTGAACAGCGCGATGCGATCGGCGGGCTTGCTGAACGACGCCTCGTCGAGCGCGAGCATGTGCGCGAGCTCGGCCCAGCGCTGCGTGCGCTCGTAGAGCGCCTTGAGGCGCGTGCGCACCTCGGCGTCGGCGGGATCGGTCTCGTGCAGGCCGCGCAGCGCGCGCTCGGCGCGTGCCTCGTCGTTCAGCTTCGTCGTCGCGAGCTCGACGAGGCGGAACGACTCCTCGCGGCGCTCGGCGTCGGCCAGCGTCGGCAGGAGGCGCTCGATGGCGTCGGCCGCGTCGGCGTGGCGGCCCGCGGCCGCGTGGAGGCGCGCGAGGGCGCGCAGCGAGGCCTGGCGCGAGGGATCGTGGTCGAGGATGCGCGCGTGCACCTCGGCCGCGGCGTCGGTCTCGCCGCCCTTCTCGCGCGCCTCGGCGAGCCGACCGAGCGCATCGAGCTGCGTCGTCACGTCGGTCGCGTCCGCGACGCGACGCTCGAGCAGCTCGACGAGATCGGCCTGGCGACCATCCGCCGCGTAGAGGCGCTCGAGCTCGTCGAGCGCGTCCGCGTTGTGCGGATCTTCGCCGAGGATCTCGTGCAGCTGATCGATCGCCTCGGCACGGCGGCCGAAGCGCGTCTCGGAGAGGCGCGCCAGGCGCACGCGCGCCGCGATGCGATCCGCGGGCGTCTCCGCGATGTCGAGGCGTCGCTGGATCAGCTCCTCGAGATCCGACCAGCGCTCCGCGCCCTCGTAGAGCGTCTCGAGCTCGCCGATCGCGTCGAGATCGGTCGCGACCTCGTCGATCACGGCGCGCCACGCTTCGATCGCGCGGTGGGGATCGCCGACCGGGCCCGCGAGCGCGTGCGCGAGCTGGCGGCGCAGCTCGACGCGGCGATCGGGATCCGACTCGACGTCGATGCGGCGCTCGAGCAGCTCGACCACCACCGGCCACGCGCCCGCGGCCATGCGGAGGCGGATGAGATCGTCGAGCGCGAGGGCATCGCTGCCGTCGGTCTCGAGGATCGCCTCGTGGAGGGTGATCGCCTGCGCGGTGTCGCCGAGCGCGCTCTCGGCGAGACGGGCGGCGTCGCGGAGGCGGTCCTTCTTCGCGACCTCGTCGTACTCGACCTCGGACCACGCGCGCAGCGCGCCGACGAGATCGGCCTCGCGACCCGGCGCGCGCAGCAGCTCGACGAGCTGCGCGTGTGCCTCCGCGGTCTCGCGATCCGCGATGATCGCGCGGCGCAGCGCGCCCTCTGCCGCGCCCGCATCGCCGAGGCGATCGCGGTACCAGCCCGCCGCGCGCAGCTCGAGATCGCGACGCGTGACCGCGTCGAGATCGTCGCTCCCGCTCGTGACGCGCTCGATCAGACCGCGCAGCGACTCCCAGCCGCTCACGATCGTCGCGAGGCGCTCGAGCTCGCCGAGCAGGCCCTCGTCGCGGCGATCGATCTCGAACGCGCGGATCGTCGTCGCGAGCGCCGCGCTCGGATCGCGCAGATCGTTCTCCTGCAGCTGCGCGAGCTCCTGGAGCAGCGCGACGCGCTCCCCGCCGTCGTCGGCGAGGCGCACGCGCACGTCGTAGAGCGCCGCCATCTTCTGGGTCGAGCTGGTGCGACGGTACGCCGCATCGAGCGCGTCGACGGCCTGCGCCGCGAGATCCTCGTCGGCGAGCAGGCCCTCGACCGCGCCGATCGCGCGCGGCTCGTCGGGCTGCGCCTCGAGCACCTCCTGGAACGACGTGAACGCCGCGTGGCGATCGTTCTGGCGCTCCCAGCGCAGCGTGCCGAGGCGCACCAGGAGATCGATGCGCGCCGTGCCGTCGTTCGCGAGCTGCACTCGACGCTCGAGCACCTCCGCGAGGTCCGGCCACGACTGCGACTTGAGGTAGAGCCGATCGAGCGCGCCGAGCGCGTCCTCGTCGTCTCCGACCTGCTCGAGCGAGCGGCGGTACGCCTCGATGGCGCGCGCGTCGTCGCCGAGCTTCTCCTCCGCGATGCGCGCGAGGCGCCCGTAGAGGTTCTTCGCGATCTCGGGATCCAGCGCCGACGAGCCGCGTGCCGCGAACACGTCCGCGACGCGATCCCACCCGCCGAGCGGCGCCGCGAGACGCTCGAGATCGTCCGCGGTGCGCAGGTCCGAGGGGTCCTCGGCGAGCGCGCGACGGTACGCCTCGAACGCGGCGTTCGCGTCGCGACGACCCTGCTCGTGCACCTCGGCGAGCGCGCGCAGACCGTCGCGCTTGTCGATCGGATCGCCGCTCGCTTCGGCGGTGAGCTCGAGCACTTGCGCGAGGTCGTCCCAGCGGCCCTGCTCGCGCAGCAGCGGCAGCAGGATCTCCGACGCGGCCTGGCGATGATCCTCGAGCCGCACGATGCGCAGCAGCGAGGCGAGCGTCGCCTCGTGCCGCGGATCGATCTCGAGCACCTGACGGTACGACTCGATCGCCTCGGGCGTGTCGTCGAGCTCGCGCTCGAGCACCTCGGCCGCGCGATGCAGCAGCGCGACGCGCGACGCGGCGTCGCCCGCCATGCCCGCCTGCAGGCGCAGGTTCTCGAGCAGCTCGGGCCACATCGCCTGGCGCTCGTAGAGGCGCGCCAGCGAGGTGACCGCGGTGGCCTCGCCCGGCTGATCCTCGAGCACGCGCACGAACGCTTCGATCGCGGTCTCGGCGTCGCGCAGGAACTCCTCCGCGAGCTGACCGAGGCGGAGGCCCACTTCGGCGCGGAGCTCGGGCTCCTGCTCGAGCTCGACGCGGCGCTTGAGCACCTCGGCGAGCGAGGCGTGATCGCTCGCGTCGGAGAACAGGCGATCGAGCGACTCGAGCGCGACCGCGTCGTTCGGATCCTCGGCGACCGCCTGCTTGTAGATGACGATCGCGCCGCCGCGATCGCCGAGCAGGTCCTCCATCACCGAGCCCGCGCGGCGCAGCAGCTCGCCGCGCTCGATCGGGTCGTACGAGCGATCGACCTTGCGCTTGAGCACGTCGACCATGCCGCGCCAGTCGCCGACCATCGTGTGCAGCGCCTCGAGCGCGTCGAGCGGGCTCGCGTCCTCGGGGTCGTGCTCCGCGAGGCGCTCGTAGGTGACGATCGCCGCGCGCGGATCGCCGCGCTTCTCGTCGTGCAGGCGCGCGACGGTGCCGAGCAGCGAGCTCGTGGTCGCGGGATCGGTGCTCGCCGCGATCGCCTGCTCGTACGCGATGACGAGCTCGTTCCAGATCTCGAGCGTCGCGCCCAGCCGATCGACCTCGGCGCGCACTTCCTCGTTGCCGGGATCGAGCCCCATCGCGCGCGCCATCGCGTGGAACGCGAGCGAACGATCGCGCCCGCGCTCCTCGTGCAGGCGCGCGATCTCCTGGAGCAGACGCACGCGATCGAGCGCGTCGTCGGAGAGCGCGACCTGCGCCTCGTGCACCGCGATGCGCTTCTTCCACTGATCCGTCGCCTGATAGATCGGCTCGAGGATCTGGATGATGCGGAGCTGGTGCTCGGGGTCGGTGACGAGCCGCTCGAGCTCGGTCACCGCGGGCAGGTGACGCGGATCGTCGCGCGTCACGTCCTCGAGGAGATCGATCGCGGCGGTCTTGTCGCCCAGCTTCTCCGCCGAGAGCACGGCGAGGCGGTGCTTGAGATCCGCGGCCTGCTTCGCGTCGGTCGTGAGATCGATGCGGTGCCGCAGGTGATCGGAGAGGTCCTGCCAGCGCTCGCGCGACGTGAGCAGCGCGTCGAGCGCGATGGTCGCGCCCGCGTGCGCCGGCTCGAGCGCGATCACCTCGCGGAACGCGTCGATCGCGCGATCGGCGTCGCCCTTCTGATCGCGCAGCACGAGCGCGGTCTTCTCGAGGAGCGACACACGATCGGCGTCGCTCGGCGCGACCTGCGCCTGCTCGTCGTAGAGCTCGAGCAGCGAGTCCCACTGCGACGTGCGGCGCAGCAGCGACTCGAGCGCGCGGAACGTGCCCTGGTCCTCCGGCGAGAAGCGCAGGGCCTTGCGATAGAGCTCGGCAGCCTTTGCCGCGTCGTTCGTGCGCTGGTCGTAGAGCTGCGCAGCCATCACCGCGAGGCGCTGCGTCGTCTCGTCCTCGACGCCGCCGTCCTCGATCGCCCCGCGGTACGTGTCGGCGAGGCGATCCCAGCGCTCGAGCACCTTGGCGAGGCGCGAGAGCGTCTCCCACGCGCCCTCGTCGCGCGGATCTTCGCGGAACAGACGCGCGTAGACCGTCATCGCGCCGTCGAGATCCTCGAGGTAGTCCTCGTGGACCTGACCGAGGCGCTGCAGGAGCGCCTTGCGGCCCTCGAGCTCGGTCTCGCCGGAGAGGCGCGCTTCGAGCGCCTCGACCACGCGCGGCCACGCGAGGCGCGTGAGGTAGATGGGCTCGAGGATCGCCGCCGCCGCAGCGCGGTGCTCCTCGTTGGTGCGCATCAGGTCCTGGAGCTGCTCGACCGTCGGCTCGTGGGGCGCACCGAGCGAGAGCGCCTCGCGGAACTGCTCGATCGCGGTGGAGACGTCGTCGAGCTTCTCGCGGTGCAGGCGTCCGAGCTTGAAGCGCAGCTCGACCGCGAAGCCGACGCGCTGCTCGAGCATGCGCTCGTAGAGCGCGGCGAGATCGCTCCAGCGCTCCGCGCTGCCGCTCGAGGACGCAGTGTACAGCCGCTCGAGCGCGACGTACGCCGGCGCATGGCCAGGGTCCTCGCTGAGCACCTGCTCGAGCGCGTCGATCGCGGCCGGCAGCTCGCCGGTCTTCGTCTCGCAGAGCTCGGCCTGGCGCATCAGCAGCGTCACGCGATCGCGTCCGCTCGCGAGCTCCGACTTGCGACGGAGCACGTCGAGCAGCGCTGCGTGATCGCCCGCCTCCGCCGTCATCTGCTCGAGCGCGTCGAGCGCGCCCGCGTGATCCGGCTGGTGATCGAGGATCCGCTGGTAGTAGCCGCGCGCGAGCTCGGCGTCGTTCAGCCGCCGACGCGCGGTGTCCGCGATCTTGCGGTAGCTGTCGATCTGCAGATCGCCGTCGCCCACGTCGGGCGCGACGTCGCGCAGGAGCGCCACGTAGTCGGCCCAGCGATCGCTCGACGCCGCGAGGCGCTCGACGTCGCCGAGCAGCACGTTGACGTCGGGCTCGCCCAGGCCGGCACGCAGCGCGCGCGACGCGAGATCGAACGCGCGTCCCGGCTCGCTGAGCCCGATGTCCGCGACCTCCGCCGCGCGACGCAGCGCACTGAGGCGCTCGCTCGGATCGTCGGACTCCGCGAGCACGTCGAGCGCGTCGAGCAGCGCGGGGTACGCGCCCTGGGCCTCGAAGCGCGGGCGCAGCACGCGCGCCGCGGCGAGCCGCGAGCTGCTCGCGGGATCGCTCATCACCTCGCGCAGCGCGGTGACCGCGCCCTCGTGCGACGGCAGCGCGTCGAGCACCTCGGCGTAGGTCTCGATCGCGCGCTCGAGCTCGCCGGTGCGCTTGCGCATCAGCTCGGCGCCGTGGAACCGCAGCTGCGCCTTCTCGGCCGCGCCGGGCACGAGGTCGTGCACCATCTGCACGACCTCGAGCAGATCGCTCCAGCGCTCCGCCTGCTCGTAGAGCCGGGTGAGCGCGGCGAGCGCCGCGTGATCGGGCCCGAAGCGCTCGATCACCTCGTTGTACGCGACGATCGCGTTGTCGCGATCAGTCAGCTTCTCGTCCCAGATCGCGCCGATGCGCAGCGCGATCTGCTTGCGCTCGCCGTCGCCCGACGCGAGCGCGTCGCGGCTCTGGAGCACGCCGATCAGCGGCTGCCAGCGACCGAGCTGCTCGTAGAGACGCTCGAGCGCGGCGAGCGCGCCGACGTCGTCGGGGTCGAGCTCGAGGCGCTCGTTGTGCACCGCGATCGCGCCCTCGAGATCGTTCTGCTTGGTCTCGAGCAGCTCCGCGAGGCGCACCAGCAGCGAGCGGCGCGTGCCCGCCTCGTTCTCGAGCTTCGCCTGGCGGCGCAGATCCGCCGCGAGCTTCGCGTGATCGCCGCGCGAGCTGTGGATGCGCTCGAGCGAGCGCGACGCGCGCAGGACCATGTCGGGATCGTCCGACGCGACCTCGACGAGGCGCTCGTACGCGCGCTCCGCGCGCCCCACGTCCGACAGCTTGTCGTCCCAGAGCGTCGCGACCTCGAGCAGCAGCTCGGACTGCAGCGAAGGCTGTCCCTCCACCGAGTCGATCGCGCGCTCGAGCACCGCCGCGCGGCGCGCGTCCGCGCCCTGCATCGTCGCCACGCGCGCGAGCTCGGCGCGCGCACCGCCGTCCGCGGGATCGCACTCCACCGCGCGCGACCACGCGCCGAGCGCGGCCTCGTTGTTCGCGAGCCGGTTCTCGTGGATCTCCGCGATGCGCGTCAGCAGCGAGAGGCGCGTGCCGGGATCGTGGATCTGCTCGAGCTGCACCTCGAGCACGCGCGCGAGGTCCGCCCACGCGCGCCGCTGCTCGTGCACCGGCTCGAGGATCAGCGCGATGCGATGACGCTGCTGGCGATCGCTCAGCAGGCGCTCGAGCGCGTTGCGCGCGCCCTCGTGATCGCCGTCGAGACGGATCACCGCCTCGTAACGATCGACCGCCTGCGCGGGCTCGCCGAGCTTCGACTCGTGCAGCGCGCCGAGGCGGAACGTGAGCGACGTGACGTCGCCGGTGCCCTCGATGATCTCCTGCTCGAGGAGCGCGGAGAGGTCGCGCCAGCGCTGCGTGCGCTCGTAGAGGCGCTCCAGGGCGCGACGGCTCGCGGCGTGACCGGGCTCGAGCTCGAGCACGTCGCGGTACGCGCGGATCGCGAGCTCGGCGTCGTCGATCAGCTCCTCGAACAGGAAGCAGACCTGCAGCAGCAGATCGAGCTTCGCGTCGGCGTCGACGGTCTGCGCGATGCGGTTGCGATAGAGGACCTGGAGGTCGTCCCAGCGCTCCGCGTTCGTGTAGAGCTCCTTCAGCGCGAGGAAGCTCGCCTCGCTCTGGGGATCGCCCGCGATCACGCGGCGATGGAAGGGCTCGGCGTCCGCCGGACGACCGAGCACGACGTCGTAGATCTGCGCGACCTTCTCGGCGAGGCGCGTGAGGTCCTCGGCGGGCATCTCGCCCGCTTCGATCGCGGTCGCGATCGCCTGCGCGAGGTGCTCGTGCTTGTGCGCGCGATCCGCCGCCGCGAAGAGGCGCTCCCAGATCGACTGGTCCGCGGGCGCGTCGAGGAACGCGCTCTCGAGCGCGGCGTACGCCGACTCGGGATCGTCGACGCGGCTCGAGCTGAGCTCCGCGAAGCGGAGCCGCAGCTGGCGCTTCTCTTCCGCGCTGGTCGCCGACGCGAGCCGGCGCTGGACGCTGGCGCGCAGCTTCGACCACTCCCCCGCAGCCTCGTACGCGCCTTCGAGCAGGCGCGCGATCGCGTCGCGCTGCTCCGCATCGAGCGCATCACCCGCGAGCAGCGTCTCGAGCGACGCGATCGCCCGGCGATCCGCCTTGCGCGACGCGAGCACCGTCGCGAGCTCGTCGATCGCCGCCGCCGCGTCGGGCGCGCGCTCCACGAGCAGCTCACCGATGCGCGTCGTGAGCTCGATCTTCTCGTCGTCGCTCGGCGCGAGCTCGCGGCGCTTCTTCGCGATCTCGACGACCTCGCTCCACCGCCCCGCGCGCTCCGCGAGCCGATCGAGCGCGAGGAGCGCGTCGCGATCGGTGGGATCGATCGCGAGCGCGGCGCGCCAGTGCTCCGCGGCCGACGCCTCGTCGCCGAGCTCGCCCTGCTCGAGCTTCGCGAGCTCGTGCAGCAGCACCCAGCGATCGGTCTCGTCCTTCTCGTGCTCGATGCGCGAGAGGAGCAGCCCACGCAGCTCGCTCCAGCGCGCACCGGTGCGATAGATGCGATCGAGCGACTTGATCGCCTCGGCGTCGCCCGGATCGTCGGCGACGATGTCGCGAAGCTGCGCGATCGCGCGCTCCACGTCACCGAGCCGCTCGCCCGCGACGCGCGCGATCGATCGACGCAGCCACAGGCGCTCGTCGCCCGGCGCCTTCTCGAGCCGGATCGCGAGCGCGTTCGCGAGGCGATCCCACGCGCCCGCCTTCTCGGTCGCGATCCACAGCGCGTCGCGAACCTCGCCGACCACTGCGGCGCCCTGGGAACCAGCCGCGAGCGTCCACGCCTCGAGCTGATGGCGGAACGCGGCCTGCGCGTCGTTGAGGTGATCGCCCGCGATCACCCGCAGGCGCGAGAGCAGCGCGACGCGCTCCTCGATCTCCTGGGGATCGATCGCCGCGAGCACGACCTCGTAGAGCGCGGGGAGCCGGCTCCACTTCTCGTCCTTCTCGTAGAGCGCGATCAGCTTGCGCGCCGCGCGCTCGTTCACCGGGTCCGCCGCGAGCACGCGCTCGTAGCTGCGGAACGCGCGGTGCGGCTCCTGGATACGCTCCTCGTAGACCGCGGCCGCGCGGAACGAGAGCGCGATCTTCTGCTCCGCCGAGTCGCTGCGATCGGCCGCGTTGCCGAGCACCTCGGCGAGACCGTCCCAGTCGTTCTGCTCGGCGTAGAGCGCCTCGAGACCCTCCCAGTCACCCGCCGCGACGAACGACTCGCGCAGCGTGCGCAGCGCGCGACCGTTCTTCGGATCCGCCGCGAGCACGCGCTTCCACGCGCTCGCCGCCTTCGTGGGATCCTTCGCCTGCTCGCCGTAGAGGATGCCGAGCTTCGTCAGGAGCTTGATGCGCTCCTTGTCGTCGGGCGCCGCGCCGTTGTTCTCCAGCGCGCTCACGCGTCGCTCGAGCACCTCACCGAGCGTCGACCAGTCCTTCTCGCGCTCCGCGAGCTTCTCGAGCGAGTCGAGCGCCTCGGCGTGCGAGGGCTCGTGGCCGAGCACTTCCTTCCACAGCGAGATCGCGTCCGCGTGGCGGTGCAGGCGCTCGCCCGCGACGCGCGCGAGCTCGATGCGCATCGCGTGGCGCTGATCGACGTCCGCCGCGAGCTCCGCCTCGGCGCGCTGCACGTCGAAGAGCTGCTTCCACGCGCGCTTCTTCGTGTAGATGTCCTTGAGCTGCGCGAGCGCCTCGCGATTGCCGGGATCGCGCTCGATCACCAGCTCGAGCGGGCGCGTCGCCTGGTTGTAGTTCGCGAAGCGCTCGATCCAGAGGCGCGCGACGCGCATGTAGAGCGCGACCTGCTCGCGCGGCTCCTTCGCCGCGTCGGCCTTGCGCGTGAGCACCTGGATGAGGTCGTTCCAGCGACCCATCTGCTCGTACGTCGCGGCCAGCGCCTCGAGCGCGTCGCCGTCGTCCGGCGCGAGCGCGAGGATCGCGTTCCAGCTGTTGATCACCATCACGTCGAGGCGGAGGTGATCGCGGTAGATCACCACCATCTCGCGCAGCAGCGCGACGCGCTCGCTCACCGAGTCCGCCGGGAGCGAGTCGACCTCGCCCTTCAGCACCTCGACCAGCGCGTTCCACTTCTCGGTCTGGCGATACAGCTCGCGCAGCGCCCGCAGCGCCTCGGGGTTGCGCGGGTCCTGGCGCTGCACCGTCTTCCACGCGTCGATCGCGCGATCGGCCGCGCCGCTCGCCTGCGCCGCGCGCGCGAGCTCGACCGAGAGCTCGACCTTGAGCCGCGTGTCGCTCGTCACGCGCTGCGCGTCGCCGAGGACGGTGAGCAGCTTCGAGTGATCGCCGGTCTGCGGGAGGTATTCGCGATAGAACGCGAGCATGCCGGGGTGCGCGGGCTCGACCTTGCGCAGGCGCGCGAAGTACGGCTCCGCCTCCGCGGCCGAGCCGCGGAAGCGCCAGTGCACCATGCCGATCTGCAGCAGGATGCCCTGCTCGCTCTCGAGCTTCTGACGGCCGCGCAGCGCGTCGTCGTAGAGCGCGACGAGGTGATCCCACTGCTCGCGCTGCGTGAAGAACTCGACGAGGAAGCGCATCGCCTCGGGGTGCCCCGGGACGAAGTCGAGGATGCGCTCGTAACAAGCCGCCGCGCGCTCCGGGCTCTCGAGCCGGCGCCCGAGCACCCGCGCCGCGCGCAGGTAGAACCCGATGCGATCGTCGCGGCTGCGCGTCTTCTCGGCGGCGTCGAGCAGCACCTGCGCGAGCTCGGCCCACTTCTCGCGCTTGCGGAGGATCTGCTCGTAGAGCTTGTTCGCGCGGGGATCGCCGGCGTCCGACTCGAGCGCCTGCTGGAAGAGGCGATCGGTGTCCTTGTCGCGGCCGCGCTTCTTGTGCTTCCAGACCAGCGTGCCCGCGCTCGCGAGGAGCGAGGTGCGCAGGCTCGCGTCGCTCGACGTCTCCGCCTCGTCGACGAAGCGCTTCGCGATCTCCTTCCAGTTCTGCTCCGACGCGGCGAGCGCATCGATCGCCTCGGCGATCTCGTCGTCACCGGGGCGCAGCGCCTTCGCGCGCTCGTACGCGGCCATCGCGGCCTCGTCGTCGAGCAGCTCCTCGCGGTGGATCCGCGCGAGCTCCTTGCGCAGCTGGGCCTCGCGATCCGGATCGTGCCCGCTCAGCGTCGCCTCGAGGTCGAGCAGCTGTGCTGCGGTCCACGTCTCGGCGCGCTCCTGGTGACCGCGTCGTGCGGCGCCGATCAAGCGCAGCGGGTCGGATCCCAGTCGAGCGGTGTCGCCGCTCTCGATCGCCTCGCGCAGCTCGCGGAGCGCGTCGGAGTGATCGGGGTCCTCCTGGAGGAGACCGAGCAGGTGGGAGACGTCGAGCACGGAGTTCTCCGGACGAGAGGTGGCGTCGCGCGCGGCCCCTCCCCGGAGAGCGCCGCGAGCGGAACGGCAGGGCTCGGTAAGCTCGCGAAAACGCTAAGGTTCCCGGCACCTGGACGAACGTCGGGCCAGGGCGGAGCCCGATGGTAAGGGGGTTCGATTCCGCGAGGCAAGCACGGACTTCTCAGCGCTCCGAACGGCGCGGACACCCCTGCTCGAACGACCAGCGTCGGAGTCGACGGACGCGAGAAGCCCCCGGGAGAGGGTCTCCCGAGGGCTTCGTTCGCGGGCCGAGCCGGGCGATCGCGATCGCTAGAACAACATGATCGCGCCAGCCGCTCCCAGCGCGGCCCAGGTCGTCCAGCCGACCACTTGATGCACCACGGCCACGGTCTGCATCGAGTCGTAGTCGTTCGTGCGATCACCGAACCAGTTGTTCGCGAGCCCGATCCCGATGAACATCTGGGCGAGCATGCCCGCGAGGTGCACGAGCGCGAGCACCGAGTGGATCCGGATGCGATCCGAGTACGCGCCGCGCCCCGTGAGCACTTGGTTCGGGTCGTTCACCAAGAGGCCGATCGACATCGCGAGGGTCGTCGAATAGAGCGCGGTCGTGACCACGGAGGACACGAGGTGCGGGTACGGTGTGCCCCAGCACTGGTCCTGACCGAAGATCGCGTTGCCGGTCGCGCACGGGTTGTCGTCGCGCCCGTTCCCGAAGCCGTAGAGGTTGTAGTACTGGACGAGCCCGAGCCCGACGGTGACCGTCATCGCGGCCCAGGTGACGATGCCCATCGCGCGGTGGACCTGGCCGAGCTCGGCGCGCTGTCGCACCGCGTTGGCGTAGGCCTCTTCTTCCGCGTCTTCGTCGCTCCGCGCGCCTCGCGCCTGGAGCAGCTGGGGCATTGGAAGCGTCGCGTCGATCTCCACGACTTGTCCGGGCGCGAACCACGCTCCGCTCTGGAGCGTCGGCGCCTGGAGCTGCATGCCGAGGAATGGAGACGCGAGGAGGAGCGCGGCGAGTCCCGACATGCCGCGCAGCTTACTCCATGAATGCGACGTGCAACCGCAAAGAAGGTCAATGGCGCAGCGAACGAACGCCGGCCTTGTGGACCTTTCCAGGAAGGTCGCGGCCGACGACCGCCTTCGCGACCTGACCGGCGGTCCAGAGCTTCTCGAGATCGACGCCGGTCTTCACGCCCATCCCGTCGAGCATGAAGACGAGATCCTCGGTCGCGACGTTGCCCGCCGCGCCCGGGGCGTAGGGACATCCACCGAGGCCGCCGACCGACGCGTCGAAGGTGCGGATGCCGAGCTCGAGCCCGACCACGACGTTCGCGAGCGCGGTGCCGCGCGTGTCGTGCATGTGCATCGCGAGCTGCGGGATCGAGAACTCGCTCATGAAGAGCCGGAGGATGTCGCGGGTCTGCTTGGGCGTGCCCACGCCGATCGTGTCGCCGAGCGAGATCTGGTAGCAGCCCATCTCGACGAGCTGACGCGCGATGCGCAGCCCGGCGCGCGGATCGATGTCGCCCTCGTAGGGGCAGCCCCAGAGCGTCGAGACGTAGCCGCGCACCCGCAGGCCCGCCTTCACCGCGGGCGAGATCACCTCGCCGAACGCCTCGAGCGTGCCCTCGACCGTGTTGTTCACGTTCTTGCGGTTGTGGGTCTCGCTCGCGCTGATGAAGACCGCGATCTCCGGGATCTTCGTGGTGAGCGCGCGCTCGAGGCCCTTCGCGTTCGGGCAGAGCGCGCTGAACGTCACGTCGGGCACGCGCGGGAGCAGGCCCGCGACCTCGTCGGCGTCGGCGAGCTGCGGCACCCACTTCGGCGAGACGAAGCTCGTCGCCTCGATGCGCGTCAGCCCCGCCTGCGCGAGCGCCTCGATGAGGCGCAGCTTGCGCGTGGTCGGCACGGTGACCGCCTCGTTCTGCAGGCCGTCGCGCGGGGAGACTTCGTAGATCGAGACCGAGTCGGGGAGCGCGTCGAAGAGCATGGCGAGAGTCTCTGCCTCCATTTCGATCGGGGGGCACTTACGGAGCGTGAGCCAACCCGATCGCTTCGTAGGGATCCCTGATGCGCGCGAGGCCGGTGCGGTAGTGCGTGTCGAGGAAGTCGAGCCACGCGGCGACACCGACGTCGGAGTCCGCGACGTTGTCGTGGGTCGCGGGCTCGGCCTCGGCGACGACGTCGAACTGGAGGAGTCCTCCAGTTGCAGCGCCCTCCGCGAAGTTGCCCGCGATCGGCCCGGGCACGACCTCGAAGCCCGGCTCGTCGCGCAGCAGCGGCTCGACGACGGGCACACCGATCGCGCGCGCCAGCGCGTAGCTCGCGACGTTGGGCACGATCTCGTCGTCGAGCACCACGCCGACGAGGACGCTCGGCGTCCCCGTCTCTGCGCCGGGCAGTCGGTCGCGGAGCAGGTGCGGCCCGTAGCTCGCGGGATCGCCGCGATCGAGCACGGTCTGGAGGATCGGGAAGAAGCGCCGCACGTCGCCGCGCGTCGCGCCCCGCGGGCGGAGCAGATCGATCAGCGACGAGAACTGCGCTCCGTCGCTGATGATCGTCGAGACGCGCCCGCCCGGCACCACGAGCACGCCCGCGCCGTAGTCGCTCGAGAGCGCGAGGAGCTCGGGGCCCATGAGGCCGCCGAGCGACACGCCGAGGTACACGATGCGCGAGACGTCGAGCTCGGGCGCGCCGTCGTCGTCGAGATCGGGATCGCCCATCACGAGGCGCGTGAGCTGGAGCTTGTCCCACGCGCTCTGCCGGAAGTGATCGCGCAGCCGCGCGGCCTCGAGCGCGCGCTGGCCGAGATCGCCGACCGCGAAGAACGCGAGGAGCGTCTGGATGTCGCTGCGATCGACGCCCGCGGTCGTCGGGTGATCGCCATGCTGGAGCGCGTCGATCGCGATGGTCGCGTACCCGAGCGGCGCGGCGAAGCGCGCGAGGCGCTCGGCCTGCGAGCGCGAGCCGGTGAGGCCGTGGCCGAAGACGAGCACCGGGAACGGCCCCTCGCCCTCGCGCGGGAGCCAGATCGTGATCGGCACCGTGTAGGTCGTGATCGGGCTCGCGGGCGCGCCGCGCGCGCGGCGCATCACGCCGTCCTCTTCGTCGCGGTAGTCGTTCGCCTCGAACGACGTCTCGCAGCGCACCCACGAGGCCTCTTCGATGCACGCCGGATCGCTCGCGTAGGCGTAGTCGTGGGTCGCGACGTCGGCGGCGACCGCGACCGAGTCCTCCTCGATCGACTGCGTCGGGAACGCGGTGATCGCGATCAGATCGTCGGCGCTCGTGATCACACCGAGCGACGTCAGCGCGTCGATCGCAGCGCGCGTGTCGTCGTCGGGCGACGTGATCAGCGCGCGCATGTCGGCCGAGGGCTCGAGGCAGCCGCGCGCGGCATCGGTGAGCGCGCGCGTGACGAACGCCGCGGCGCGAGCGCGTGGCGGCAGCGGGGTCATCGGCGCGAGCAACAGCGTCGAGCCCTCGTCGGTCGTGGTGACGATCACCGGGACGATCCGCGCGGGCCCCGGCTCGATCACGACGAATCCGAGGCCGCCGCTCGGGATCGCGTCGGCGTCGAAGTGGCGACCGAACTGGAAGAACGCCTCGGCGTTCACGCCGAAGCCGTCGACCTCCGCGAGATCGATGGTGAGCGTGGGCAGATACCCGCCGAGGCGCGCGGCGAGATCGGGATAGCTCTCGGGGTCGAAGCGGACTGCGCGGCCGGTCTCGGTCGTCGCGTCGTCGACGAGCAGCGCGGGCTCGGGCCATCGCGTGATGCTCGTGCCGTCGCGCTCGTAGAGCAGCTCGGTGCACGCTGGGCCCGCGTCGACGAGCGCATCGCCGAGGCCCGCGTCCGTGATCGTCGTCTCGCCCGCATCGCACGCCGCGCACACGAGCGCGACGAGCGCCACCCGCGCCAACCCTCGCATGCGGATCAGCGTACGTCGGTGCGCGTGATCGAATCGACCTCGCACTGGTAACGACGGAGCGCGACCTCACGGCCCGACGGCGCGGCGACGAGGATCGCGTCGCCGGTCCACACCGCGCGCGATCCCTCGGGCGCGACCGACGCCGGCAAGAGCCCCTCGATGCGCGACATCGCCTCGACGAGCGGCACGCGGATCGCGCCGAGCTCGATGGTCGGACGGCCCGACGCGCACACCACGCGCGGCGTCGCGGCGCGCGCGGCGCCGAGCAGATCTCCGCGCGGCCCGACCTCCTGGGCGGCGATGCCATCGTCGCAGCGCCCGATCGCGATGGCGCCGCTCGCACCCGGCGCGATGCCGATCGGCACGCACCCCTCGACCACGTCGGGCGCCGACGCGAGCGCGCCGCCGCCGCCGCGATCGATCGCGTAGAGCGTCGTCGTGGGCGCGCCCTGCTCGGTCACGTGGCACGCGCCGTAGAAGAACGCACTGCCGCGCGCGATCCCGCCGACCACCAACGGATCGCAGGGCTCACGCACCTCGTTCACGATCGCGTCGCGCCCCTCTCCGTCGCCGATCGACGCGAGCGCGAAGCGCGCGCACTCGCCCGCGCTCGCCTGGCAGGGCCCCGGCGGTGCGCGCAGCACGATCATCGCGGAGCCGTCGTCACGACCCCACGCCGCGACACGACCGCGCGTGCTGCGATCGTAGGCGCCCGCGACCGACGCACCGAGATCGCGCACCGGCGCGAACCCGTCCACGCCCGCGCTCGCGATGGTCGCGATCGCGCGGACCGTCGGACCGCTGCGCGCGATCCATGCGACCGCGACGCGATGACCCGCGGCGGCGATCGCGAGCTCTTCGACCGAGCCCGGATCGTCTCCGCCGCCGACGAACGCGATCTCGGACACGACGACCTCGTGGCCGCGCACGCCGCCGTTCGGATCGAGCGCGATCGCGCGCACCCCGCCTCCGTCGTTCGGCGTCGCGCCCCACGCGAGCGCGGCTCCGTCGGGGAGCGCGACGAGATCGAACGACGCGCGCGACGAGATCGGACGCGCCGCGACGACCGGAGGTGGCGGAGGCGGCGCGGGGGCAGGCGGCGGAGGCTCCGGCGCGGCGCTCTCTCCACCGCACGCGACGAGCAAGCACGAGAGCACGAGCCAGCGCATCGCGCCCAGGGTACTCGTCACCTCGGCTCGCGCGCGAGCAACGCGCGATACTCCGCGAGGCGAGCCCGGTACGATTCCGCGCCTCCCGACGCGAGCACCGCACGCTCGAACGACACGAGCGCCTCGTCGCGACGCCCGAGCTCGTGCAGCAGGATCGCGCGACCGACCAGCACGGGCGCGACGTCCGGCGTGCGCTCGAGCAGCGCGTCGTACGCGGCGAGCGCCTCGTCGTAGCGACGCTCGTTGATCAGCGCCGCCGCGAGCCCGAGGCGCAGCCCGGCGTGCTCCGGGAACCGCTCCACGCCGGTCTCGAACTGCTGCAGCGCGCCCGTGTGATCCTCGGCGTGCCAGCGCGCCATCGCGAGCGCGTTCCAGGTCTCCGCGTGATCGGGCGCGAGCTCGAGCGCGCGCTCCAGCGCGGGGATCGCGTCGCTCGATCGCCCCCATCGCAAGAGCCGCGTCCCGAGCACGCGCCACGGGCGCGCGGCGTCGGGCTGGACCCGGCACGCCATGCGATAGGCCTCGAGCGCCTCGTCGTAGTTGCGCTGCAGCTCCCAGGTGTTGCCCACGAGAATGCGCGGCGTCGCGCTGCTCGGACGCAGCGCGGCGACATGCGTGAACGCATCGCGCGCGCGCTCGAAGCGCTCGGCGGCCATCTCCGCGCGCCCCAGCGCCATCCACGTCGCGGGCTCCTCGGGATGCGCCTCCGCCGCGCGCCGGAAGTGCCGCGCCGCGACCTCGAACTCGCCGCGCCGCATCGCGCTGCGACCGTCGTGCATCGGCCCGCTCGCGCACGCGGCGAGCAGCACGATCGCGAGCACCACGATCGCTTGACGGTGGCGACGACCCTCGCGACCATCCGCGCGATGGACGGCGTGCAGCAGCGTTCCGAGCACGGCGCGGCGCAGTCTCGCACGCGGCGCTCCTCGATGCGCGTGCTCGCGTGATCGCACGGCCCTCGACGCTGGTCGCGCTCGCCGGGCTCGTCGTGCTCGTCCTCTGCACCGGGGCGTCCCCCGGCCTCTACGACGCGGGCGGCATCGTCGCGGGCGCGACCGCGCTCGCGGCCACCCATCCCCCCGGTCAGCCGCTGCACGCGATCGTCGCGCACGCCGCGACGTACCTGCCCTTCGGCCCGCTCACGTTCCGCATCGCGCTCGCGAGCGCGATCACCGAGGTGCTCGCGGCGTGGTTCGTAGGCCGCATCGCGTTCGCGATCGCCCACGACTCGCCCGACGACGAGCCGCGCGCCGAGCTCGCCGCCACCGTCGCGACCTGCGCGGCGCTGCTCGCGCCGCCACTCTTGCGCCAGGCCACGCGCGCCGAGGTCTACGGCCTCGCGGCCGCGCTCTCGCTCGCATCGATCCACGCGCTCGTGCGCTGGTGGAAGCACGACCCGCACGCCCTCTCGCGCGCCGCGCTCTTCGCCGGGCTCGCGGCGGCGGTCCACCCACCTCACGCGTTCGCGGCCGTGCTCACCGGCGCGGCCCTGCTCCCCGCGATGCTCCGCGCGCGCCGCGTCCGACCCCGCGCGATCGCCCACGCTGCGCTCGCGTTCGTGCTCGGCGCGACCCCCTACGTCCTGCTCCCGCTGCGCGACGCCGCCGGCGCACCGCAGTGGGGTGACGCGTCGACGTGGTCCGATTTCGTCCGCTACGCGACCGGCGCCGCGTACCACCGCAACCTCGGCGCCGGCTCGATCGGCACCGCGGAGCTCGCGCTCGGCGTTCTCGCGTACGTCGCGACGATCCTCGGACCTGCGCTGCTCCTCCTCGCGATCGGGCTCGTCGTCACCCGCCGCGCCCAGGGTCCGACGCGCGCGCCGCTCCTCGTCGCGCTCGTGCTCACACTCGTCCCCGGCCTGCTCCAGCCCCTCGACGCGCGCATCCCCGATCACCTCGCGTACCTCGCGCCGTTCACCGGGCTCGCCCTCGCGCTCACCGCCGCAGCGCTCGCCAGCGCACCGCTGCCGCGCACCGCACGCGCCGGCGCGCTCGCCGTCGTCGCGCTCTCGCCGACCACGATCCTCGACGCGCCCGCGTCCGCCTGCATCGACGCACCGATCCTCGAGACGCTCGCGTTCGAGCTCACCGACGCGCCTCCGCCGCGCGCCCTCGCGCTCGTGCAGAGCGATCTCGCGACGATGTCGTGGCGCGCCGCGCGCGCGACCGAGCTCGCCCGCCCCGACGTCGCCGTGCTCCCGCTGGGCACCATCCACGAGCCCTGGCAGTGGCGCCCGCTCGCGACGCATCCGTGCTTCACCACGCCTCCCGTCGCGCACGATCTCCCCACCTCCCTCGCGCGCGGCCGCGGGTGCACCACGGTGCTCAGCGAGAAGCGTGATCCCGCCCTCCGCGCCATCGCGCTGCTGGGCTCTTATCTCTCCGAAGACGCGCCGATCAGCCGCCCCTTCACCGAGCGTCTCGATGCGGCCCTCGCGCGCGAGCTCGCGATCTCCCCACCCGGCCTCCACGACGAGCTCGCCGCCCAAGCGCGCAACCAGCTGCTCAACCGCGCCCAGCGCCTCGTCGAGTCCGGTCGCAGCGACGCCGGCCTCCACCTCGCTGGCGCCACCCTGCCCTTCGTCGCCGCATCCCTCCGCGCCCCGCTCGAGCGCGCGCAGGGCACCCGTCCGCTCCGGCCGCCCGTTCCCGTCGCGATCGATCCCGACGCGCTCTTCGACGCCTCGCGCGAGGACGCGATCCGCGTCGCCGCCGAGCTCCTCTTCCGCACCGGCGATCCGGTCGCCGCCGAAGCGCTCCTCCTCGACCAGCTCGACCGCGGCGATCCCCGCGCGCTCCTCCAGATCGGCCACCACGCCGCCGCCGCCGGCGATCGCGCGACCGCCCAGCGGGCGCTCGACACGTTCCTCGCCACCGCGCCCGCGCTCGCCCCCGAGGCCTCCTCGCTCGAGCAGGCCCTCGCGCCGTGACTCGGCCCTCGCGTGATAACGTGCGCGCGATGCCCGCGCGGATCCTCGTGTGCGACGACGAGGCCAGCCTCCGCGAGATGCTGGGCGTCCTGCTGCGCCGCGCCGGCTACGAGGCCGAGCTCGTGTCCGACGTGACCACCGCACGCGCACGCCTCGCGACCGGCGGCCCCTACGACCTCGTCATCACCGATCTCGCGCTGCCCGACGGCACCGGCATGGACGTGCTCGCCGCCGCGCGCGAGCGCGACGACGCGCTCCAGGTCGTCGTGATCACCGCGTTCGGCAGCACCGAGAACGCGGTGCAGGCCATGCGGCTCGGCGCGTACGACTACATCCAGAAGCCGTTCCGCAACCACGAGCTCCTGGTCCTGCTCGAGAAGGCCCTCGAGAAGCGCAAGCTCGCCTCCGAGAACCGCGTCCTGCGCGCGCGCGTCGCCGAGCAGGAGAAGCCGGTCCCCGGCCTGCTCGGCAGCTCCCCCGCGATGCGCCGCGTGATGGACCTCGTCCGCCGCGTCGCGGCCGCGCGCACCAGCGTGCTCATCACGGGCGAGAGCGGCACCGGCAAGGAGATGGTCGCGCGCGCGCTGCACCAGCTCGGCGATCGCGCGAGCAACCCCTTCGTCGTCGTCAACTGCGGCGCGCTCCCCGAGGCGCTCATGGAGAGCGAGCTCTTCGGGCACGAGAAGGGCGCCTTCACCGGCGCGACCCAGCGCAACGAGGGCCTCTTCCGCGCCGCGGAGACCGGCACCCTCTTCCTCGACGAGATCGGCGAGCTCGCCCCCGCGCTCCAGGTGAAGCTCCTGCGCGTCCTCCAGGAGCGGAAGGTCCGACCGGTCGGCGGTCAGCGCGAGATCGAGACCGACGTGCGCGTCGTCGCCGCGACGAACCGCGACCTCGAGAAAGAGGTCGCCGACGGCCGGTTCCGCAGCGACCTCTTCTACCGCCTCAACGTCATCCGCCTGCAGCTCCCGCCGCTCCGCGAGCGCCCCGAGGACGTCCCCGCGCTCGCCGAGCACTTCCTCCAGAAGCACGCCTCGCTCGCCGGGAAGACGCTCCGCTTCACCCCGGCCGCGATGCGCTGGCTCGCCGCCCACGACTACCCGGGCAACGTCCGCGAGCTCGAGAACGTCGTCGAGCGCGCCGTCACGCTCGCGCTCGGCGAGGAGGTGACCCTCGACGACCTCCCCGAGGGCGGCCCCCAAGCGGGCAAGGTGACCACCCTCCCCTCGGCCGACATCGCGCCCGGCTTCGACATCGATCGCTGGCTCGGCGAGCTCGAGAAGGGCCTGCTGCTGCGCGCCCTCGAGCAGACGAAAGGCAACCAGACCGCCGCAGCGCGCCTGCTCGGCACCACCTTTCGTTCCTTTCGCTACCGACTGCGCAAGTTCGGGCTCGCCGAGGGCGACACCAGCGACGACGAGAAGTGACCAAAAACGTCAGTCCGTCCCTCGTCGAGGTGACGTAGTTCGACACTCACTCGAATCCTGCACCCCGTGATAAGCTCCCACCCCGGTGGAGCGAGCATTGCTGCAAGCCGCTCCCGGGAGGTCCCCGCCATGCCGCGAGAGAGGTCGAAGCGCCGCGCGGGCTTCACGTTGATGGAGCTGATGATCGTCGTGACGATCGTCGGTGTCCTGGCGGCGATCGCGATCCCGGCGTTCGGCGGCTATCTGCAGCGCGCGCGCACCGCCGAGGCTTATCAAATCCTCGGGGAAATCCGGCAGCGCCAGGAGTCCTACCGCGTCGAGTTCGGGCAGTACGCGAACGTCCCGACGTGGAATCCGGCGACCTACGGCAGCTCGAGCACCGCGAACGTCTGGAACAACGCCGCGACGGGCTGGGCGCAGCTCGGCGTCTCGCCCGACGGCCCGGTGCGATTCCGCTATCGAGTGCGCGCCGGCTCGCCCTCCGACGACTCCGGCGTACCCGGCGTCGGCGTGAATTCGTTCTGGTTCATCGCGCAGGCCGAGGGCGATCTCGACTCCGATGGCCAGACCGTCGGCTTCGAGACCTACAACGGGTGGAACCGCGTGTTCGTCTCGCGCGGCGTCGACAGCAGCACGCCCCTCGCGCAGGGCTGGGAATGAGGGCTCGTCGCGCGGGCTACTCGCTCGTCGAGCTGCTCGTCGTCTGTGCGATCGTCGGCATCCTCGCGGCGGTCGCGGTGCCGGCGTTCCGCAGCCAGATGATGCGGTCGCGCACCACCGAAGCGGTCGAGGTGCTCGGCGCGATCCGTCAGGCCGAGGAGTCGTATTACGGCGTGTTCAGCCGCTATTGCGGCCCGCTCGGCTGGAACCCCGCGACGTACGCCGCCGCCGATCACACGCAGCCCTTCAACGTGGCCGCGACGGGCTGGGACCAGCTCGGCGTCGATCCCGACGGCCCGGTGCGCTTCCGCTACCAGGTGAACGCAGGCGCGCCGGGCACGCGCCCGGGCGCGAACGGACAGCCGGTGAGCGGCGCGGGCGCGGGCGGGATCCCGGGCTTCAACGGCAGCGACCACTGGTACGTCAGCCACGCGCAGGCCGATCTCGATGGCGACGGCGCGACCGTGGTGCTCGAGGGCTACTCGATCAGCTCGCGCATCTACGTCTCGCAGGGAGTCGGCGGCAGCTACCTCGCGTCCGGCTGGGAGTGACACTGCACGTTTCTGGCAGCTCGGCACGAGCATTGCTGAAGATGTCGAACGTGGGTGGCGCAGGAGCCGCCTGGGGAGTGGAAGGACGAGAATGCGCAACCTCATGAAGATCGCGAACAAGCGGAAGGCCGGCTTCACCCTCATCGAGCTCATGATCGTCGTGGCGATCATCGGCATCCTGGCCGCGATCGCGATCCCGGCGTTCATCGGCTACATCCGGCGCTCGAAGACCTCGGAGGCCGGCGGCAACCTCCGGAACATGTTCCAGGGCGCGGCGAGCTATTACTCGCGCGAGCAGTGGGGCACGCGCGCGGTGCAGGTCACCGCGGGCACCGGCATCGCGTCGTCGTCGTGCATCGTCGGCAGCGCCGAGACCGCGAACGCGCCGAACGCCGGCAAGTCGGTGCTCGACTGGCAGACCGAGGACGATGAGTTCCGCGACATCGGCTTCCAGATCGCCGACCCGATCTACTACCAGTACGGCATCACCTCGGCCGTCCCCGCTGGCGGCACGACCGCGTGCGGCCGCAACGCGAGCCTGCCGCAGTACACGTTCTACGCGCAGGGCAACCTCGACGGCGATACCGCGACGAGCCTCTTCGAGCTCGCGGCGGGCTCGAACAGCGACAACAACCTGATGCGCGCCCCGGGCCTCTACATCGTCAACGAAGTGGAGTGACGAGCACGCGGCTCGCGTGATGCGAGTCGAGCTAGGATGCCCTCCCACGCAGTGCGTGGGAGGGCATTCGCGCTTCTGGAGCACGCACGCTTGAGGACCTCGATCGCGCTCGCGCTCTCGGTGATCGTCGCTGCTGCGGCGGGCTCCGCGCTGCGCGTGCGATCGATGGAGCACCACGTCGCGAGCTCGACGTACGAGGACGTCTACTACGTGCCGCCACCCGAGTGGCTGCCGGTGTTCTCGCTCGGCTGGGACGAAGCGCTCGCCGATCTGCTGTGGGCCCGCGCGCTCGTGTACTTCGGTGACGAGGTCGTCGCGCGCGGCGGGCTGCGCCACGTCTTCGACTACACCGACGCGATGCTCGCGCTCGATCCCGACTTCCGCGCGGTCTATCGATGGATCGCGACCGCGGGCCTCTATCGCCCCCAGGCGATCACCGCCGACGACGCGCGACGCACGATCGAGTACCTGCGTCGCGGCCACCAGCGTTTCCCCGACGACGGCGAGCTCGCGTGGACGCTCGGCGCGGCGCTCGCGTTCGAGCTCCCTCCGCTGCTCGACGATCCCGCCGAGCGAGACGAGGCGCGCAGCGAAGCCGCCGAGTACTTGATGCTCGCCGCGCGCCGCGGCGCGGGGCCCGCGTGGCTCGCGCTCACCAACGCATCGTTGCTCTCGCGCGTCGGCCGCGCGGAGTCGGCGGCGGATCATCTCGAGGAGATGTACGCGCTCACCGACGACGACGACGAGCGCACGCGACTCGCGCATGCGATCGCGGAGCTGCGCTCGAGCGCGTACGCCGAGGGGCTCGTCGAGGCGAACCGGCGCGAAGAAGAAGGCCGCGTGCGCGAGATGCCGTATGCGTCGCCCGCGTTCTACTTCCTGGTGGGCCCGCGCCCGGTCGTGCGATGGCAGGACGCCTATCGCGACGGGTTCGCCGCGCACGCGTTCGAAGAAGAGCGCGAAGCGCTCGAGGCGATCACCGAGGTGGAGTGATCACTCCACGCGATCGCGCGTGTAGAGGATGCCGATCGGGACGAGCTCGCCGGTGCGCGGATCGGCGGCGGCGCGTCGCTCGAACACCGAGCGCACTCCGTCGCCGTCGAGATCGCCGTTCGCGCGGAACGTGACGAGGTAGGTGCCCTCGGCGCTGCGCAGACCGCAGCCGTGCGTCGCGGGCTCGAACGCGTAGCTGAAGCGCACCGGTCGATCGGGCGCGAAGCCGAGCGCGCTCCACGTCGCGCCGTCGATCGTCGACGCATCGTTCCACGCGACCTCGACGGGCTCGACGCTCGGGGTCGCGGGCGTCGGACCGGCAGCGCCAGGCAGGCAGTGACGCGCGGTGCCGCGCTCGGTCTCGTGGTCCGCCGCGAAGTACGCGGCCGCGCGCATGTGCATGAGCGCAAGGTGCTCGGACGCCTCCGAGATCTTGCTCAGCCGCAGCTGCCGGATGTACGTCGGCACGAACGCGGCGAGCAGCGATCCGACGACGAAGACGACGGCCGCGACCTGCAAGAGCGTCGCGCCCTCACGTGCACGTCGTCGTCGGTTCGCGCTCTCGGTCCGGCCGCACATCGGGCGCGATCATGAGCGGAGCCCGCGCGCGACGCACGCGGGCTCGTCTCGCTCAGCCTCCGCCACCCACGGGCAGCGTGATGATCTGGCGCTCGGTCTCCCCGGCGCGGATCTGCACCTGCACGGTGTGTCGGATGTTGAACTCGGAGTTGACGAGCAGGAGCGTGTGACGCCCTGCGGGCAGCGAGATGCTCGTCTGCGGCGTGTTGCCGATGAGGCGGCCGTCCACGAACACCTGCGACCACGGCCGCGTGTTGACCATCAGCGTGCCGTTGCCGCCCGCCGCGGGACGCTCCTCGCTCTCCGCCGCGCCACCGCCGCCGGTGCTGGTCTCACCGCCCGCCTCGGGATCACGACGCGGCGTCGCGATGCGCACTCCACCGCCGCCACCGCTGCGCTCGATGCGCTCGAGCGTCGCCATGTGCACCGCGTTCGCCTGGCCCTGCGGGAGCACGAGGTCCGCTTCGTAGTCGCGGTGACCGCCGAGCTCCATCTCGACGCGCCATCCGGCGCCCGTCACGTCGACGTCGGTCGTCACCGGCGTGCGGCCGACGCGGCGCTCCTCGCTGCCGCGCACCAGCGTGACCTGCGCGCCCGAGGGCTCCGACGTGAGCTCGACGCTCACGGTGCGCAGCGTCAGCACCGCGGGCGGGAGCGCCATCACCTGGCCCTCGGCCAGCGTGATCTGGGTGAGCCACGGCGCGTAGCTCGTGCCGTTGTCGACGCGGATCTGATAGGTGCCCGGCTGCAGATCGTTGACCTGCACCGGCGTGCGCTGCGGCAGCTCGCGGTCGCCCACGAACACGCGCGCCCCCGACGGCACCGTGCTCAGCGTGAAGCCCGTGCCCGCGGCCGCCGGAGCCGTTCCCGGCACCGTCGTCGTCCCGCCCTGCGCACCACCGATCCCTGCGACCGCGGGGCTCGTCGGCGACGTGCTGCCCGCGACCGCGACGAGCGCGACCGGCGGGAGCTGGAGCTGCGCCGCCGACTCGACCGTCACCGTGGTCGCCCACGTCTCGAAGCCGAGCTTGCGCACCTCGACGAGGTGCTGGCCGGGCTCGACGTTCGCGATGACGAACGGGCTCGACGTCGACGACTGCACGACCTCGCCGTCGAGATAGACGACGGGATCACCGGGCGTCGTCGTGACCGTGATCGTGCCCGGCTGCGAGCGCAGGAACACGAACCACGTGCCTGCGGCGAGGACGCCGAGCACGAGCATGCCCGCGAGGCCCAGCAGCGCGCCGCTCACGCCGCCGCGACGCTCGGGCTGCTTGCGCGTGACCGCGGTGGGCTCGGGGCCGATCGTCGGTCCCTGCGCCGGCTGCGGCGGAAGGTTGTCGAAGGGCGACGGCGCGCCCATCGGCGCCGGCGTCGCAGCGGGCGCGTACGGACGCGCACCGCCGACCGCGGGGCGCGTGGGCGACGAGGGCGCCGGCGCGGTCGCGGGCGGCAGATCCTGCATCAGCGCGCCGTGGATGCCGTCGGGCTTGTCGTAGATCTGGGTCGAGAGCTCTTCCTCGTCCCAGTCCATGTCGAGGCCCGGCGCCCTGCCCTGCGCGGGCGCCTTGCTCTGCACGGGCGCCGCCATCTCCTGGCTCGTGCTCGAGCGCGGCGGCGGAGGCGGAGGCGCCGACATCTCGCCGCTCGTGCTCGAGCGCGGCGGCGGCGGAGGCGGCGGGCCACCGGAGAGGCGCGGCGGCGGAGGCGGCGGCTGCATCGCCGGCATGCCCGTCATCGTGCGCTTCTGCTGGTTGCGCGGGCCGGGCGGCGGCTGGTGCGCGCTGACGTTCGCGGCCTGCGCCTGGAGCTGCGGCGGGTGCGTGTGCTGCGGCACCTGCACCGAGGGCTGCGACGCCTCGATCGGCTCGAGGTCCGCGAACGCCTCGAGGCCCGAGCCACCGCTCGACGCCGACGACGTGCGGCCGAACGATCCATCGGCCTCCATGCGCCGGTACTCCTCTTCGCGCGCGCTCTCCTTCGCGATCTCGTCGGCGAAGGCCTTGCGCATGTACGCGCTCAGATCCTTGCGCGAGAAGAAGTTGCCGCTCGTGTACATGAACGACTGCAGGTCGTCATGCAGATCCATCGCGGTCTGGTAGCGATCGTCGACGTCCTTCGCGAGCGCCTTGAGGACGATCTGCTCGAGCTCTTCGGGGATCCGCCGGTTGTAGGTCGACGGCGGCATGATCTCGACGTTGCGGACCTTCTCGAGCGTCGAGAAGTCGCTCTCGCCGACGAACAAGCGCTCACCCGTGAGCAGCTCGTAGAGGACGATGCCGACCGCGAAGATGTCGCTGCGCCGATCGAGCGGCAGGCCGCGCACCTGCTCGGGCGACATGTACCCGAACTTGCCCTTGAGGATGCCGGCCTGGGTGCGGCCTGCCTTGCCCGCGGCCTTCGCGATGCCGAAGTCGATCAGCTTCGTCTCGCCGTCGTAGCTGATCAGGCAGTTCTGCGGGCTGACGTCGCGATGGACGAGGTTGAGATCGCGCCCCGCCGCGTCCTTCTTGTTGTGCGCGTAGTCGAGGCCCTCGCAGATCTTCATCGCGATGTAGCAGGACATCGGGACGGGCGTGGTCTCGCCACGCTTGCGCGCCCGGTCGAAGATCGCGCGCAGGTCCTTGCCGTGCACGAACTCCATCGCGATGAAGTAGGACTCGCCGACTTTCCCGAGATCGAAGATCTGCGCGATGTTCGCGTGCGTCAGCTGGACGCTGATCTTCGCCTCGTCGATGAACATCGTGATGAATTCCTGGTCCTCGGCGATGGAGGGCAGGATTCGCTTCACGGCGACGAGCCGCTCGAAGCCCTCGACGCCGAAGGCCTTCGCTTTGAAGACCTCGGCCATGCCCCCGACGTTGATCCGCTCGAGGAGCACGTACTTGCCGAACGGGATGGGCTTCTTCATCGCAGTCTCGATCCCCGCCTGCGGCGCCCGGAGTAGGTGACGACCTCGACGCGAGCCGCACCCCCGGGAACTCTCGGGAAAGGCGGCCCATAGTACTGGTCCTGCGCAGCGCAGATCAACGGTGGGTCCCCCGTCATCGGCTCATGAGTCCGAGAGGGACCTCACGGCCTACGACGTCGGACCACCGGGCGCGCGCTGCCTTTGGCTCCGGTTCGAGACGCGATTATTGCGGGGAGGTTTCCTCGCCCTCGACCTCGCGGCTGAAGCGCGGCGGGTGGTCGGGGAAGTAGCGGACCCGTTGTCCCTGCAAGTATCCCCAGCGCGAATAGGGCATCGGCGCGTTGTCGGGGAAGATCACTTCGGCCGCCGCGCGCTGTGCGGCGTAGAGCGCGAGGGTGGGCTCGGCGGCGAGATCGCGGGCGGTCTCGCCGTCGGGCGCCGCGGCGCCGCCCTCGCCCGCCAGCGCGAGCCGGACGTCGTCGCCCAGCGCGATCGCGTCGGTCACTCCGGCGCGGGTCAAGGCCGCACGCACGTCGCCGCCCTCGGCGTAGATCACGAAGCCGTCGCGATCGACGCCGACCGCGGCGCCGGCCCCCTCGGTGAGCGGCGCACCGGAGAGCAACACCAGATCGTCGGGACCGGCGCGCCCGATCGCGATCTCGTGACCGATCGAAGCGCGCGTCGCGTAGAGCGAGATCGACCCGGCGCTCGCACCGGTGAAGCCGGCGAGCAGGCGCGGCGCGTCCTCACCGACTGCGCGGTGCAGCGGCGCCGGCACCGCGCGACGCGGATCGATGCGCACGATCCAGGTCTCGCCGCTGCGCGTGCGCGCGAACGCGTAGGGCCAGCCCGCGTGCGGGAGCCCCGCGCTCGAGAAGCGTCCTTCGTCGTCGCTCGCGCCCACGAGCGCCGGCCCCGGCAGCGTCGGTCGCAGCGTGAGATAGAAGAAGTCTCGCGGGTCGCGCGCGAGATAACGCGGGAAGCGCATCGCCATCGAGCGCACCGCCTTGCGGCCGCGCACGCGCCAGCCCGGCGACTGCGGGAGCTCGCCGTCGTGCTCGTACTCCGCGTGGACGCGCTGCACGGGCGGCGGCGCGTCGTCGCCCGTCGCGTCCCGGCGGTACGGCCGGAAGAACTCGAAGCCGCAGTGCCCGCTGTTCATGTCGAGGTGCATCGCGCGCGCGCAGCGCGCCGAGACCATCGCCTGACCGAGCGCCTCGGGCCCGAGCGAGCTGCCCCAGAAGAACGCGAGGAAGCCCTCCTGCGTGAGGCAGAGACCGCTGCGATAGGTGAAGGTCTGCTCCTCGCTCTCCTGCGGAGCCGCGCCCCACCACCAGCGCTCCCAGGGGTTCCACACGCCGTCCTCGACCATCGCGGTGAGGTTCTGGCGCATCTCGATCATCCCCTCGGGGATCTGCCGGTTCGCGAGGTTCTCGTCGAAGTACTGACCGCGCCAGCTCGGCGCCGGCCAGCTGCCCATGCCGACCGTTCCGTCGTCGAACACCGCGACCGTCGCGGCCCACGGCTTCGGCGGGAGATAGACGCGGCGCTCGGCCATCATGCCGAACTCGCCGTGCATCGCCTGGAAGCCGCCGTTGAACGCGGCGACCAGCGTGCGGACGGTGCGCTCGTCGCGCGGGATGCGGCCCTGGCCGACCTCGCCGGTCGCGCTCTGGGGCTCGCGCGTGCCCGGCACGACGCGCAGCTGCACCTGACGCGGATCCCACATCGTGACGTAGACGCGCACGTAGGGGCGCTCGACGTCGGGCCGCACGAAGCCCTGCACGAACGCGGGCGGCGCGCCCGGGTACTGGTTGACGAAGGGATCGTCGATCACCGGGATCCACTCGCCCTCGCCGGCGACGGGATCGTCCGTGATCACCGGCTGCATCGCGGGCGGAGGCCAGCCGAGCTCGGCCTCGGCCGCGGTCAGCAGCGCGCGGCGCTCCTCGCTCATGTGCGCCTGCACGTCCTCGCGCGTGACGCCGAGCTCGGCCGCGACCGCTTCCTGCGTGTCCTCGCCGCCGATCAGCGCGTAGCGCGTGCGATCCCACCAGTCCTGCACCGCGAAGACTCGGTTCTCGAGCCACTCGATCGGCGCGGGCCCGACGAACGACAGGTTGCGCACGGTGTCGACGACCCACGTGATCCCGCCGGGCTGACCGGGCACGTGCTCCTGCACGTCGACCCGCTCCGCGCCCTCGCGCAGCGCGAGCGTCGCGAGATCGAGATCGATCACCGTGTGCTCGCCCTCGAGCAGCGCGACGTGCGTCGCGTCGGCGCGCAGATCGGCCTCCGAGCCGGTCTCGTGGCGCTGGTAGCGAACGCGACCGAAGCCCGCGGTGCGCCCCGTCTCCTGCAGGTTCGAGATCGCGTGCTGCGCGCGCTGCACGGCGGTGAACGCCGCGATCGCCTCGGGATCCTCGCCGCGCAGATCGAGCACGGTGAGCGCGTCGATCTGATCGCCGGTGCGCGACAGGAAGACCGCGTGATCGCCCGCGCGCGAGAGGCGCTCTTCCGCCGTGCTCGCGCTCTTGGTGAGGTTCGCGACCGACGTGACGTCGAGCACCGCACCACCGCGACCGGGGCGCACCTCGGCGTACCAGACGTCGTCGAGCTCGCGATCCGCGTGGGCGAGGAAGAGCGCGGGACGCAGGGACCACGGCCCGTCGTCCTCTGCGAGCCACAGCACCGTGTCCGGATCGACGCGCAGCCCGTCGCGCGCCAGCACGGTGGCGAGCGAGGCCTCGGGCGATCCCGAGCTGGCGCCCGAGAGCGCGTAGCGGACGCCGGCGAGCACGACGAGCGCGAGCAGGAGCGCGCCGAGCAGGCGGCGGCGCGGGCGCATCCAGCGGGCGAAGGGCCGCCTCGGTGCAGGCGCGCCGGCGGGCTCGGAAGGCGCGGACTCGCGGGCGCGGAAGGCCGCGTGCGCGCTGCGAGAGCTCGTCGAGGACATGGCTGGCGGGCCGCGAGGTAGCACGGGGCATTCCCCTCGGCAGCACCGTCCCACCCGTCCGGTGAGCCGATCCAGGTACGACGGCGACACTTGTCACGAGGGGACGCGTGAGTTCCCAAGGATCTCTGGGTTGATCGGTCCGTGACATGACGGCAAGATGCCGGCGCCGAGTGTGCTACGGGCCGAAAAGCCCGCGTAATTCGAGGGTTTCAGTCATGCGCATCCAGACGTTCCTGGCCGTGCTGTCGGCGGCCACGCTGGGCCTTGCGGCGATGATCGCCGCGCCCGATCGCGCCTCGGCGCAGCCCCGCCAGCGCGGCCAGCGGCGTACCGCCCAGCCCGCGCAGCCGAGCGAAGGCACGGCCGAGGGCCCCACCGCACCCGCGCCGACGATCGCGGATCTCGGGACGATCGTCCCGCGCCTCCAGAGCGCCAACCCCGACGAGGTGCGCGAGGCGATCGATCTCCTGAGCGTCATCGATCGCCGCGAGGTCGTCGCGCCGCTCGCCGATCTGCTGCGCTCGGGTCAGCCCGATGCGATCACCGATCGCGCGCTCGAGGCGCTCCGCGGTCTCGCCGATCCGACCTCGCTCGACGTGCTCACCGAGTTCACGCGGCATCGCCGCGCCGGTGCGCGTCGTCGTGCGTACCAGGCGATCGCGGCGGTCGAGGATCGTCGCGTCGCGGCGCTGCTCGAGCAGGGTCTGCGCGACAGCGATCGCAGCGTGCGCGCGACGGTCGCGCTCGCGCTCGGCAACATCGGGTCGCGCAGCTCGGTCGACGTGCTCTTCCGCGCGTTCGATCGCGGCGTGGTCGAGGCCGCGGTGGCGATCGGCAAGCTCGGCGACGGGCGCAGCGTCGAGCGCTTCTCCACGCAGCTCGGGCAGCAGCCGCTCTCGGTCATGCTCAGCGGCTACGAGCAGTTCCTGCGTCGGACCGACATCGACGAGGACGTGAAGGTGCAGATCGTGAACCGGCTCGGCGAGGTGTCGGGCCGCACCGTGCGCGAGTTCCTCGCGCAGGAGCTCACGCGGCTCGGCGAACGTGATCGCAGCCGCTACAGGCAGGTCGTGCAGGACACGCTGCGCCGCATCCCGGTGGACGGGGACACGCGGCGCACCACGACGGTGGGCGGGCCCGCGGCGCCGGCCACCACGACGACGACGGGAGGTGCGCAGTGATCTCGCTGCGTCGGGTCTCGATGCTCGCGCTGATCGCGGCGCTCTCCGGCTGTGGCGCCGGGACGCAGGCGGCGTTCAGCCATCAGTTCGCCGACAACCAGGCGGAGGACATCGCGGCGGTGCTCGAGCGCCTTCCCGATCCGCGCCCGCACGAGCGCCCCGAGAACGCGCTCGGTGAGCCGCTGGTGATCGCGTCGACGCACGGCGAGGGCCGGCGCGTGGTCGCGATCGCGCCGGACGGCACCGAGCGCTGGTCGCAGGCGATCGACACCCAGACGCGCCCGGAGATCCTCGGCGACGTCGTGCTGGTGAGCGATCGGCAGCAGCTCGTCGCGCTCGATCTCCGCACCGGCGCGCAGCGATGGACGCAGCGCCTCGCGGATCTCGCGTACGTCGGCGCGACGCGCGACGGCGACACGATCTACTACGCGGCGACCGTGGGCGCGCTCGGTGGCGCGCGTCGCGTGGGCCACGTGGCGGCGGTCGACGCGCAGACGGGCACGGAGCGCTGGCGCCACGAGGTGCAGGGCGTGTTCGGTCAGCCCGCGGCCTCGGGCGGCATGGTGATGGTGCCGTGGGAGCGCCAGAACCTCGCGATCCTCGACGAGACGACGGGCACCGAGCTCGCGCGCCTGCGCTCGACCGACGACGTCCTCGCGTGGACCTTCGAGGACCCGACCGGCGTCTACTACGGGCACCGCAGCGTCTATCGCATGACGCACCGCTCGGTGAGCGGTCAGCGCGCGGAGTCGACGCACCGCGAGCTGCCGATCCCGCAGCTGCCGGTGCTGCACGAGGGCGAGGTCGCGCGCGAGGTCGAGCTCTTCGACGACGGCTTCCTCCCGAAGCCCGGCACGCGCAGCGCGCGCGGCCGCATCCGGCTCTACTTCACGCCGGGTCAGACGGCCTCGCCCGAAGAGGTCGCGATCCTCGGCGACACCGTCTACTTCGTCTACTACCGCTACGCGTTCGCGTACGACCTCGAGGGGAACATGCGCTGGGCGCGCATCCTCGAGCAGGACGTGATCGGCGCGCAGGCGACGGCGGACGGGCTCTTCGTGGTCGGCGAGCAGGGACGCATGCGCGTGCTCGATCGCGCGAGCGGGCTCGATCGCTGGACCGGCGGCAGTGAGCTGCAGCTCGCGTCGGTCGCGCTCGACGTGACCGGCTTCGCGCCCGGTGCAGCGCCCGAGGGCGAAGCGCCCGCGCTCCGCGCGAGCCTCAGCGCGATCGCGGTCGATCCCGACAACCGCCTGGTGCCGGCGCGCGCGTACGCGATCCAGCAGCTCGCGGCGATGGAGGATCCGGAGATCACGCGCGACCTGCTCGATCTCTACGCGCAGCAGTCGATGCCGGGCGCGCTGCGCCAGGCGATCGGCAACTCGCTGCGCGCGCGTCGCACCGGCAGCGAGCACCTCGTGGAGGCGCTCGCGCGCCGCTACGACTTCCTCGATGACACCCAGGCGCCGCCGCTCGAGGTGATCGTTCCCTCGCTGCTCGAGATGCGGGCGACGCAGGCGGTGCCCGGCCTCGTGCAGCAGATGAACGATCACGAGACGCCCGCGGCGGTGCTGCCGACGGTGGTGCGCGCGGTGGTCGAGCTGGGCGACGCGTCGGTGGTGCCCGCGCTGCGGCAGTTCCTGGTGCTCTATCACGCGGACACGACGTTCGCGGAGCACTCGCAGGCGCTCGCGGCGGCGGCCGAGGGCGTGTTCCGGCACGGTGGGCCCGAGGGTCGCGAGATGCTGACCGCGCTGGCGGCGGAGCCGCGCACGGTGGGCGCGCTCCGCGAGTCGATCGGCGGCTACTTCGAGGCCGAGCGCCAGCAGCAGGAAGCGCTGGCGCGGCGCGAGGTCGAAGAGGCCGAGCGCGCGGCGCAGGAGGCGGCGCGCCAGGAGGAAGCGGCGCTCCCGGGCCGTCTGACCCAGGAGCAGATCGACCAGACGTTCGCCGGGCACGTCGATCCGCTGCGCGAGTGCGTCGCGGGCGAGATCGGGCGGAACCCGCTGCTCGGTCAGGTGCGCCTCGTGTTCATCCTGAACAACGACGGGCACGCCCAGGAGATCGGCGTCGCGCCGAACACGCCCGAGCTCGTGCAGTGCATGCAGGAGCGCGTCTCGGCGATCGAGTTCCCGCGGTTCCGCCAGCGGCGCATGCGCGCGTCGTTCGTGATCCGCGTGCGCGGTGGCGCGGGCGAGGAGACGGCGGCGCCGACGCAGTCCGAGATGGCGGCGATTCCGCCGGGCGCGCCGTGGTGGACGTGGTCGCAGCGCCGGGCGTCGACCAGCGCGCCGGCGAGCACCGAGCCGGTGGCGCGCGCGTGGTGGGAGCGCCGTCCGGCGCCCGCCCGGCCCACGCCGCCGCCCCCGACGGGCCCGCAGGTGCCGGTCGCCGGAACGACCACGGCGGGTGGTGGCACCACCGCGACGACGAGCGGCGAGCCGGCCGGATCGGGCGGCGGAAGCGGTGCCTGGTGGAGCGGCGCAGGCGCGGAGGAGGGCGGCGAAGAGGTCGCCCCCGAGGAAGCCCCTGCAGCGCCCCCGGCCGAGCCCACGCCGCCCCCGCCGACCCAGCGTGGTGCGCGCGGCCGTCGTGGTCGCGCACAGGCCCCCGAGGCCGCTCCGACGCCGCCGGCGGCACCCGCCCAGCCCACCCCGCCGGCCGCGGCGCCCCCGCCGGCCCAGCCCACGCCTCCTCCCGCCGAGGAGAACCCGTGGTGGGCGCCCGCGGAGGGCTGAGGACGCGCTGAGACCGGATCGGGCGCTGCGCCGCGGCGGCGCCCGATCAGCGGGCCGCGCGCAGCTCGCGGGCCGCACCGTTGATCGCGCACGCGACCTCGGTCGACACGCGGAGCAGCGGCGCGGGGACACCGTGCGCGAAGCGATCGGGGTGCAACGTCGCGGCGAGCTTGCGCCACGCTGCGCGCGCCTCGTCGGGCCGGGCGCCGCGCGGGAGGTCGAGCAGCGCCTCCGCGCTCGTGGCTCGGCGGATCTCGCGCGCCTTCCGCGCGAGGAGAGAGAGCGTCGCGCGCCCCGGCGGCGGCGGCGCGGCGCCTTCGAGCACACGCAGCGCGAGCAGGAGTCGGAAGGCGCGATCGCTCCCGCGACACGCGCGCTCGAGCGCGTCGAGCGTCGACGGCCGGCGGAGCACCGCCGCGAGCGCTTGCTCGTCGGGCCAGAGCGGCGCGCCGCCGACCAGCGCTTCGCCGAGCGGCGTGAGCACGAGCGAGCCCTCACCGATTCGATCGCGCACCGAAGGAACGGTCGCGCCCGAGAGCGCATCGCGCATCGCACCGAGCAGGAGCTCGCCGGCGCGGCTCGGCTCTTCGTGGGCACGCGGACGGGGCGCGCATCGCTCGAAGCGCAGCTCGACACCGTCCCACCCCGCGATCGAACGGACGCGCGCGCGGAGCTGTACCCGCAGCGCGTGGCTGATCGCGCCCTGCCCTGCGAGCCCTGCGCGCACCACCGCGTCGCCCACGCGCACGCCCGATTCGCGCGTCGCGGCGGCGCGTTCGACCGCGGCCGCATCGACGCCCGATCCGACGAGCAGATGACCGAGGCGCGGCGCGGCCACCGATGGCGCGTCGATCGCGATCACTCGACCCTCGCGGATCACGATCTTCGCCCGGCCCTCGCGCGCGCTCGCCTCGAGCTCGCCGCTCGCGCCAGCGCGCTCGAGCATCGTCAACGCACGAGCGAGCGCAGCAGCGGCAGGCCACACGGTCATGCCCGTCGGATACGACGTTCGCGATCACCGCGTCCACTTTTCGCCGAGCGGATGCAGCGCGCCGAGCACGAGCAAGCGGGGCTGGGGCCCCGCGCGCAGCGCGTAGCGGCCGGGGCTCGAGAAGGGGGCGGAGCTCCCTCGGGATACTCAGCAGCGCGCGTAGCGCGGATCGTCGGGCTTCAGCGCGAGGACGACCTGGATGTCGTCGAAGCGCTCCGACACCGCGCGCGCGCTCACGCCGTAGCGGCGCGCGACCGACGCGCGCGTGACTCCGTCGAGTCCGTGCAAGCGCGCGATCGCGTACTCGATCGCCGCCGCGCACACGTCCGGCTTCGGCGCGCGCGGCGCGCGCTCTTCACGACGCGATGCGCGACCTTCGCGCGACCCACGCGTCTCGCGATAGTCCACCCACAGACGTCGCGCGCGGGCGACGTGCTCGGGCGTGAAGCCACCATCGCGCATCACGCGCTCGAGGATCGGAAGGACCGCGTCCTCGTCGTCACCGCGGACACGGACGCCGGGCTCGGTGCGCGCGCGCGACTCACCACCGCGGGTGCGCTCGCCGGTCGGCCGCGGCGTGCGTCGCTCCGCGCGCGCTTCGCTGCGCGATTCCACCTCACGGCGCGCGTCGACCTCGCGCGGAGGACGCGACGACGTCGACGCGGAGCGGCCCGGCGACGCGTTGCGCGCGGGCGATGCGCCGCGTGCGCGCTGCTGCTGCTCCGGCGAAGCGCGACGCGTGCGCGGGTCGCCCTCTTCTTCGGGAGCACCACGCTCGATCCACGCGAGCAGCTGCTTGTGCTCGCGGTTGCGCGGCTCGCCCTGCACCGCGACGGTCGCGGTCTCGCGCGCATCGTCGATGCGGCCCAGACGCGCGAGGCAGTGCGCGAGCGACGCAGCGATCTCGTGCTCCGGCGGGTTCGCAGCGCGATGCGCGAACTCGAGATGACGGAGCGCGGTCGCGGGCTGATCGAGCGCGACGTCGAGCAGGTGACCGAGGTTGTGGTGGTACCAGGGGTTGCGCGGCGCGAGCGCGAGCGCGCGACGGTACGAGGAGACCGCGGAGCGGAAGTTCGCGAGCAGCGCGTGCGAGAGACCCATGAGCGCGTGCACGACGTCGTCGTCGGGATGCGCGCCGACGACCTTGCGCAGATGGAGCAGCGCGCGCCACGGATGATCTTCGATCCGGTACTCGGCGAGGTGGCGATGCGCGAACACGCTCGCGTCGCTGCCATCGGGCGCGAGGCTCACGATGCGCTCGAGCAGCGGCTCGACCACACGACGTCCCTGCGCAGCGGCGATCGCGCGCTCCGCCTGCTTGCGCAGACGCTCCACGGCGCTCTCCTCCGACCTCGCGCTCATGTGGATCAGCGTATAGACCGATGCCCCCCGCAGGGCAAGCACGGCACTCGCGCGTTCAGCGCCGACGGACGACCGCGACGAGGAAGCCGCCGAGCGTGCGCAGCATCGATCGACTCGCGTGCTCTTCGACGCGCGCGAACAGCGTCGAGACCAGCGGAACGCGATGCACGAACGCTGCGGGCGTGACCACGCGGACACCACGCATGTCGACGAGCTCGGTGCCGCTCGGGAGCATGCGGCGGATGGCGCGCGGCGAGTCCCAGCGCGTCGCGACGTCGGCCTCCGTGTGCGCGCGACCGATGCGCCGCGCGCCCGCGAGACGACGTGCCAGATAGCGCAGGCTCCACGCGTTGTAGAACTCGAGGAGCATGTGCCCGCCGGGCCGCGTGACGCGCGCGATCTCCGAGAGCGCGCGCTCGATGTCGGGCACGTGCGCGAGCACCTTGAACGAGTAGACGACGTCGAACGACGCGTCGCGGAACGGCAGCGCCGTCGCGCTCCCGCGCACCACGTCGAGCCCTCGCGCGTGTGCCTGCGCGATCATGCCCGCCGAGAGATCGACGCCCACGCTGCGCGACGCGTGCGGCGCGACGCGCGCGAGCACGAGCCCGGTGCCGCACCCGACCTCGAGCACCTCGGCGCCGCGCGCGTGATCGATCACGATCTGCGACTCGAGGCGGTCGACCAGCGCGTGATAGCCCTCGTCGCGACCGCGATCGTAGGTGCTGCTGAAGTCGTCGTAGTAGCGCTTGGCGCGCGCGTCGTGGCCGCTCATCGGAGCACCTCGTCGTAGAGCGACTCGTAGGCGGCCGCCATCGCGCGGGGGTGATGGCGTCGCTCGGCCGCGTGTCTCGCGCGCGCTCCGATCGATGCGCGCGCGCTCGCGTCGTCGAGCCATCGGCGGAGCGCGTCGACGAGCGCATCGAGCGTCGGCTCGATCGCCAGCGCCGCACCGTCCTCGGCGAGCTCCTCCGCGGCGCAACGCGACGCGACGATCACCGGGCGCGCCTGCCACATCGCTTCGATCAGCACCAGCGGCAGATCGACCTTCGCGCCGAGATCACGCGTCGGCAGCGCGACGACGTCGGCCGCGCCGAGCAGCGCGAGGATGTGCGGCGTCTCGCCGATCCATCGCACGCGCGACGCGACGCCGAGCGCCTCGGCCCGTGCCCGCAGCGCGCGCTCGGCCTCGCGCGACCGCTCGCTCTTCTGGCGGTACGCGAGCGCGAGCACCGCGTCGCGCAGCGTCACGAGCGACTCGATCAGGTGCCTCGCGCCCTCGCCGCGCTCGAGATCGCCGGGGAACACGATCAGCGGCGCATCGCGCGGCAGCTCGAGCCCCTCCCGCGTCGCCGCGCGCGCCTCGTCGCCGGGCACGTCGATCGGCGCGACTGCCGGCGGGATGCGCACCACGCCGCGCACGCCCGCGTCGCGCACCCGCGTCTCGGTGTGGCGCGAGAGGACGACGGTGCGATCCGCGAAGAGCACGCGGCGCGCATCGAGATCGTCGCGCGGCGCGCTCGACACCGTGTGCACCGTCGGACGTCGTCGCGCGCGGGAGAGCGCCTTCGCGACCACCGACGTGCGCGGGTTCGGCTGGAAGAAGAAGTGCGCGAGGTCGCCCTCCCCGATCGCGACACGCGCCAGCACGCGCAGCGCTTCGCGGGGAGGCAGCGCGTGCCCGCGCGCATGCGGGCCGAACGTCCGCTCGACCTTCGCGCGCGGCGGGTGGAACGACGAGCCGCGTGTCGCCATCACGATCGGCACGTGACGCTCCATCGAGCTCACGAGGTCCCTCACCAGGGTCTTGCTGCCGTCGTTCCACGGAGGCTCGACCGGCTTCGAAATCATCAGGATGGTCGCCATCACACGCGCGGGATCGGATACGTTTGACCCCGACCCACCCCTGCTCTAGAGGTCCAGCGTGGTCTATCACGGCGGCCCCGAGGACGACGACGAGACGCTCGCCGCTGGCGAGGACGAAGGCGCCGCGCTCGACGAGGACGACGAGCTCGAGCCCGACACCGAGACCACGCTCGAGTCGGAGCCGCCCGATCGCGCGCACGGCGAGAGCCGCCGCAAGCGACTCGAGCGCATCCTCCCCGAGATCCTCAAGCGCGCGATCGAGAAGGGCCTCGAGACCGGCATCGGCACGCTGACCAACAGCCGCGAGGCACTGCAAGGCGTCGTCGGCAAGGTCGAGCTGCCGAAGGAGGTCGCGAGCTACGTCCTGTCGCAGGTCGACGAGACCAAGAACGCGATGGTCCGCGTCGTCGCGCGCGAGGTCCGCGAGTTCCTCGAGGCGGCCGATCTCGCGAAGGAGCTGCAGCGCGCGCTCACCAGCCTCTCGTTCGAGATCCGCACCGAGATCCGGTTCATCCCGAACGACGCGGGCGGCGTCACGCCCGACGTGAAGGCGCGCGTCGGCCCGACCACGAAGCAGCGCGGCCGCCGCCGCGGGCTGCGCCGGCCTTCGGCCGAGGCGCAGGAGCCCGAGGACGGCAGCGACGTCTGACGATCACTCCGGGCGCTGCTCGCGGAGCTGCTCGGCCGCTTCCTCACGACGACGCCGCATCCCCTCGAGCGTGCGCAGCTCGCTGGGACCGGGGCTCGCGCCACGACCGACCGCGGGCTCTCCCGGCGGCAGCTGCGGCGCGGTGATGCGCGCGGATGCCGCACCGCCCTCGACGCGCTGGACGAGGACGCGCGCGATGCGCACCGGCGTGAGCGGACGGTTGTCGGGATCGCCGCTCTGCGGCACGCGCGCGATCATCGCGACCACGTCCTCGGGGCGGCACTGACCGAACACCGTCGCGGTGCCGTCGAGCTGCGGCGCGGGCCCGTCGAGGATGTAGAACTGCGCGCCCCCGGTGTCGCGGCCCCCGGTGGTCGCCATCGCGAGCCGTCCCGCACGATCGTGCGCGAGCGTCTCGTGCGGCTCGTACGGCATCGTGTACCCGATCGTCCCGCTGCCATCGCCGAGGTAGTCGCCGCCCTGGACGACGAACTCGGGGATCACGCGGTGGAACGTCGTGTTCGCGTAGTAAGGCTGGCGGCGCCAGATGCCCGCACGCGCGTCCCACCACGGGCGCCGGCCGCGCGCGAGGCCGACGAAGTTCGCGACCGTGCGCGGAGCGCGATCCGCGTAGAGATCACAGAAGAGCGTGCCGAGGTCGGTCGAGATCTCCGCGACGAGCTGCCCGTCGATCGGCATGCCCTCGACCGCTTCGTCGAGCGTGAAGTCGCCGCCCTCGGGATCGGGCTCGGTGGGCTCGCGCACCAGACGATCCGGCGTCTGCTTCGTCGTGCTGCGCGCGCCGCGGTCTCCTCCCGCGAACACGATCTGCTCGCCGTCCTCGGTCACGCCGATCGTCGGCTGCTTCGTCGCGCTCGCGCCGCCGCCGCCCTGTCCGCCCGTGGCCTCTCCGCCCGACGTCGCGCCCGTCTCGCACTCGCAGCCCCACAGGCCACCGAGCGCGATCACCGCCGCGATCACCGCGTTCCCTCGACGCATGCTCACTCCCACTCCTCGATCACCACGTCGTCGTCTTCGATCGCTTCGTCGTCGTGCGGCCCGCCCGCCGCGGGCACCTCGCCGACCTCTTCGAAGCGCACCTGCGCGCCGGCGCCGATGCCGTGCGCGCGCGCGAACCCGCCGTTCACCTCGAGCACGAACTGCGAGAGGCCCTCGACCTCGCGCGGATCGTCGGTCTGCGGCTCCGCGCTCTCGACGATCCCCAGCACGCGCATCTCGCTCGTGATGAAGATCATGTCGAGCGGGATGAACGTGTCGCGCATCCAGAAGCTCTGCTGTCGCTCGCGCGCGAACAAGAAGAGCATCCCGCGATCGGCCGCGAGCTCGCGCCGGTACATCAGGCCTCGCGAGGTCTGCGCAGGCGTCCGCGCGACCTCGACCTCGACGACCACCGGGTCCGCGCCCTCGCGCTCCAGGATCACGCGGGGCCGCGCAGGAGGCGGGGCGGGGCGCACCGGCTCGCCACCACCGCTCCCCGGCGTCGGCGGCGCCGGACGCGGCGCGTCGGCGCTCGCCTCGCGAGAGGCCTCGCCTCCCGAGCATGCGGCGATCATCGCGAGCGCAGCGGTCACGGCGAGCGTCCTCGTCATCCGGATCGGCGTGCCAATGGACAGCGCGCCCTCGTACCACGGACTCGCGCGCGATGCCGCTCTTTGGGTCCGTCGGACGCGCCCGCGCGCGGCGCGCAGAGTATATAGACGCGCCATGCCCCTCGGCCGGGTCTATCTCCTCGGCGCCGGCCCCGGCGACCCCGAGCTGATCACGCAGCGCGCCGCGCGTCGCCTCGGCGAGGCCGACCTCGTCCTCTACGACGCGCTGGTGCACCCCGAGCTCCTCGATCTCTGCCGCGAGGACGCCGAGAAGACGTTCGTCGGCAAGCGCGGCGGGCGGGTCAGCGAGCGACAGAGCGCGATCAACGAGCGCATGATCGAGGCCGCGCGCGCCGGGCGGGTCGTCGCTCGCCTCAAGGGTGGCGATCCCTATCTCTTCGGTCGGGGCTCCGAAGAGGCCGAAGCGCTGCACGCCGCGGGCATCCCCTTCGAGGTCGTGCCCGGTGTGCCCTCCCCCATCGCCGCGACCGCGTACGCCGGCATCTCGCTCACCCATCGCGCCGCGTCGAGCAGCGTCGCGTACGTGACCGCGACCGAGTCGCCCGAGAAGGATCGCTCGAGCCACGACTGGACGAAGCTCGCGACCGCCACCGAGACGCTCGTGATCTTCATGGGCGTGCGCTCGCTCGAGTCGATGATGGCGCGCCTGATCGAGCACGGTCGCGCCCCCGAGACGCCCGCGGCCGTCATCCAACAAGCGTCGATGCCGAAGCAGCGCACCATCGTCGGCACCATCGCGACGATCGCGAAGCTCGCGCGCGAGGCGAACGTCGGCATGCCCGCGCTCACCGTCGTCGGCGAGGTCGTGAAGCTGCGCGATGCGCTGCGCTGGTACGACGTGCAGCCGCTCTTCGGCAAGCGCGTGCTCGTGACGCGCCCCGAGGATCGCTCGCTCGGGCTCGCGCGCCTGCTCCGCGACGAAGGCGCCGAGGCGATCTGCATCCCCGCGATCCGCATCGCGCCGCCCGAGGATCCCGAAGCGCTCGCCCGCGCGGTGCGCGAGGCCGCGACCTACGACTGGCTCGTCTTCACCAGCGCGAGCGGCGTCGACTCCTTCTTCCAAGAGGTCGACCGCCAGGAGCGCGACGCGCGCGTGGTCGGCGCCGCGCGCATCTGCGCGATCGGCCCCGCGACCGCATCGTCGCTGCGCGCGCGTGGCCTCCGCGCCGACGCGGTGCCCACCGAGTTCCGCGGCGAGGGCGCAGCGAAGATCCTCCTCGATCACCACGGCGGCGATCTCCGCGGCGTGCGGGTGATGCTCCCGCGTGCCGCGGTCGCGCGCGAGGTCCTCCCCGAGACGCTGCGCGCGGCAGGCGCGCACGTCGACGTGGTGCACGCCTATCGCAACGTCCCTCCTTCGCCCGACGACGAGGCCGCGCTGCGCGCCGCGATCGAGGCGCACGAGCTCGACGTGATCACGTTCACCGCGCCATCGACCGTCGAGAGCGTCGTGCGCATCCTCGGGCCGAACGCCGCCGCGCAGCTCGCCTCGTTCACCATCGCCTCGATCGGCCCGGTCACCACCGCGGCGGCCGAGAAGCTCGGCGTGCGCGTCGACGTGACCGCGCCGTACTACACCAGCGAAGGCCTCGCGCGCGCGCTGCGCGAACACTTCTCCAGGACCTGACCCTTGCGCAACGCCCTCGCTCTCGCGGTCCTCGCCCTCGCGCTCGCGCCGATCGCCGGCTGCGAGCGCACCCCACCCGGTGAGATCGTCGTCATCCCACTCGGCGACGATCTACTCGCGCATCAGGTGATCGATCGCGACGCGACCACCGGCGAGGTCCGTTCGTGGGCGAGCGCGCCGCTCGACGCCGAAGACGACACCTGGATCCCCTACCCCGGCCGCATCCGGATCCAGGTCGAGCACGATCTCGGTCGCGCCCCCAACGGCGTGCTGGTCTACCTCTCGTTCACCGACGACGGGCGCACGCCCGCGCTCGCTGCCGGCGATCTCGCGCGCATCGAGGTCGTGAACGAGGATCACGTCGTCATATGGAACGACACGAACGGGAACTACTTCGCACGGGTGGTCGTCTTCTGACGTCTCGTCCATGAGCCCGTACCGCACGTTCGAGCACGACACGTACAACGAGGGCAGCGTCGCGCTGCTCCGCTCGGTCGCGATCGTGGTCGTGCTGCTCTCGATCGGCGGGCTCGCGCTCGGCCTCCGCAACTGGGTCGGACTGCTGTTCTCGATCGTCGGTCTCGCCGCGTGCGCTGCGTGGGTCGCGCTCGTCGGTCGCTCGCGCCGCCGCGCCCGCGGCAACGTCTCGCTCCGGCTCGAGCCCGACGCGCTCCGCTTCGTCGACGGCGCGACCACGATCGAGCTGCCGTGGTCCGAGATCACCGCGGTCGAGGTCGACGAAGATCGCCTCGACGTCCGCGTCGCCCGACACGATGCGGATCCGCTCCGCATCGAGCCGATGTTCCGCGGCGCGTCGGTCTACGATCTCGCCGACGCGATCTCCGCGGCGTGGCGCGCGTCCGCCTCCGCGACCGACCATTCGGGCAGGTAGACCCCCGTCACAGCGGCATGGCGAGCCGCCGCGGCGGGAACGATGCTGCGAGGACGGTGCGCGGCGCTCGCCACCGGTTACACTCGCTCTCGCTTTTTTCGCGAGGAGACCGTGGCAGATCCCTTCGATCCCGACTCCGGCGTCATCACCGAGACGCGGTCCGAGAAGAAGGTGCAGCGGCCGCGCATGTACCGCGTGCTGCTCCACAACGACGACTACACGACGCGCGAGTTCGTCGTCGAAGTCCTCAAGACCGTGTTCCACCACAGCGACGCGGAGGCCGTGCGGGTGATGCTGCACGTCCACTACAACGGCGTCGGCGTCGCGGGGGTGTTCACGCGCGAGATCGCGGAGACCAAGATCGCGATCGTGGAGAGGCTCGCCAAGGAGCGCGAGTACCCGCTGCGTCTCTCGATGGAGCCCGAGGAGGACGACGACGGGGACAAGAAGTAGCGCGCGCATCGACGAACGAGACCGCCGCCTTAGAGAAGAAGCCTCAGGAGAACGATGGCCACTCCGATGATCGCGAAGGAGCTGCAGGCGACGCTGCGCAAGGCCTACGAAGAGGCTCGTCGCATGCGGCACGAGTTCGTGACGCTCGAGCACCTGCTGCTCGCGCTCTGCGACGACCCCAAGGCGGCGAAGGCGCTCGATGCCTGCCGCGCGAACCGACACAAGCTCCGCAAGTCCCTCGCCGAATGGCTGGAGAACAGCCTCGAGGCCGTGCCCGACGAGGACGGCGACGAGCTCCAGCCCCACCAGACCATCGCCGTGGAGCGCGTGCTCCAGCGCGCCGCGATCCACGCGATCTCGTCCGAGATGAAGCAGATCGACGGCGGCAGCGTGCTCGTGCAGCTCTTCCACGAGCGCGACTCGCAGGCGGTCTACCTGCTCTCGCAGCAGGGCGTCTCGCAGTTCGATCTCAAGCGCTACGTGAGCCACGGCGCCGGCCCCGAGGGCGAGGCGTCGGGCGACATGGAAGAGGACGAGAGCGACGACGCGGGGCTCGGCGACGAGGACGAGGAAGGCGGCGGCGCCGCGCGCGATCCGCTCAAGGCCTACACCGTCGATCTCAACGCCGAGGCGCGCGAGGGCCGCATCGATCCGCTGATCGGTCGCGACCTCGAGCTCGAGCGCACGATCCAGGTGCTCTGCCGCCGCCGCAAGAACAACCCGGTGTTCGTCGGTGAGCCGGGCGTCGGCAAGACGGCGATCGCCGAGGGCCTCGCGCTGCACATCGTCGAGGGCAAGGTCCCCGAGGTGCTGCGCGGCGCGACGATCTACTCGCTCGACATGGGCTCGCTGCTCGCGGGAACGAAGTACCGCGGCCAGTTCGAGGAGCGGCTCAAGGGCGTCATCAAGAAGCTCCAGGAGCACGAGGACGCGATCCTCTTCATCGACGAGATCCACACGATCGTCGGCGCCGGCGCCACGACCGGCTCCTCGATGGACGCGTCGAACATCCTCAAGCCCGCGCTCGCGAGCGGGAAGCTGCGCTGCATCGGCAGCACGACGTTCCAGGAGTACAAGGGCAGCTTCGAGCGCGACCGCGCGCTCGCGCGCCGTTTCCAGAAGATCGACATCGGCGAGCCCAGCATCGACGACTCGATCCTCATCCTCGAGGGCCTGCGCTCTCGCTACGAAGAGCACCACGGCGTGAAGTACCTGCCCGGTACGATCGAGGCCTCGGTGAAGCTCTCGGCGAAGCACATCGTCGAGCGGCTCCTGCCGGACAAGGCGATCGACGTGATCGACGAGGCGGGCGCGCAGGACCGCATGCGCAACGAGCGCAAGCGCGAGGTCACGATCCGCGACGTGGAGCGCGTGGTCGCCAAGATGGCGCGCATCCCCGAGAAGACCGTCTCGGCCGGCGAGCAGGAGCGCCTGCGCGACATCGAGGCGGACCTCAAGCACGTCGTGTACGGACAGGACGACGCGATCGCGAAGATCGCGAGCGCGATCAAGCTCTCGCGCGCGGGCCTGCGCACCGGCGACAAGCCGATCGGCAACTTCCTCTTCAGCGGCCCCACCGGCGTCGGCAAGACCGAGCTGGCGCGCCAGCTCGCGAAGACGCTCGGCGTCGAGCTCATCCGCTTCGACATGAGCGAGTACCAGGAGCGCCACACCGTCTCGCGCCTCATCGGCGCGCCGCCGGGCTACGTCGGGTTCGATCAGGGCGGCCTGCTCACCGACGCGATCCGCAAGCAGCCCTACGCCGTGCTGCTGCTCGACGAGATCGAGAAGGCGCATCCCGACCTCTTCAACGTGCTGCTCCAGGTGATGGACCACGCGACGCTGACCGACAACAACGGTCGCAAGGCGGATTTCCGCAACGTCGTGCTCATCATGACGACCAACGCGGGCGCGCAGGACATGGCGAAGCGCGCGCTCGGGTTCGGCGCGGGCGTGGAGGGCGCGGACCTCAGCAAGGCGAAGCAGGCGATCGAGCGCACGTTCTCGCCCGAGTTCCGCAACCGGCTCGACGCGTGGGTGCTCTTCGGCGGGCTCTCGCGCGACGTGATCCTCAAGGTCGTCGACAAGGAGGTCGGTCTCCTCCGCGCGCAGATCGCGGAGAAGAAGATCGAGCTCGAGCTCACGAGCGCAGCGCGCGAGTGGCTCGCCGACAAGGGCTACGACCCTGCGTTCGGCGCGCGTCCGATGGGCCGCACCGTCGAGCAGTTCCTGAAGAAGCCGCTCGCCGAGGCGCTGCTCTTCGGGCCGCTCAAGGAAGGCGGCACGGTGGTCTTCGACGTGGTCGAGAAGGACGGCGAGAAGACGGTCGCGCCGAAGTTCGTCGACGTGAAGACGACCATCGAAGCATGATCAGCGCGACTCGGTCGTGCCGGTCTATCTGCTGACGAAGGAGCTGGTGTTCCCGCCGCCCGAAGGCGCTTCGCCCGAGGGCGTCGTGGCCATCGGCGGCGACCTGAGCCCGGAGCGGCTGCTGCTCGCGTACTCGCAGGGGATCTTCCCCTGGCCGAGCGAGGGCATGCCGCTCCTGTGGTTCTCGCCCGATCCCCGCTTCGTGCTCGAGCCCTCGAGCGCGCACGTCCCGCGCTCGCTGCGCAAGCGCGCGAAGAAGGGCGACTTCGAGATCCGCTGCGACACCGCGTTCACGCAGGTGATCACCGGATGCAAGCGCGCGTATCGCCCCGGCCAGCGCGGCACGTGGATCACGCGCGAGATGGTGCGCGGCTACGAGCGCCTCTTCGAGCTCGGCTACGCGCACAGCATCGAGTGCTGGATGAACGGCGTGCTCGCGGGCGGCCTCTACGGCGTGTCGCTCGGCAAGATGTTCTTCGGCGAGTCGATGTTCGCGGAGGCGCCCGACGCATCGAAGCTCGCGTTCGCGACGCTGCTCGGGAACCTCGCGCACTGGGGCTTCGATCTCGTCGACTGTCAGGTCCACACCGAGCACCTCGAGCGCTTCGGCGCGGAGGACTGGCCGAGGAGGAGGTTCCTCGACGTGCTGCACCGCTCGCTCGCGAACGAGACGCGACGTGGGAAGTGGACGTTCGAGCTCGGCGCAGTGGAAGCGATCGCGAAGCTGCGCGAGGGCTGATTCCCATCGACGCGCGTAATGACCCTGCTCGATCGATACGACGCCTTCCTCGACGCGACGCTCGCGCTCACTCCACTGACGCCGAGCGTTCTGCTGCGCGTCGTTCTCCGGCCTTCGTTCCAGCCCGAGTGCGCCCTCGAGCTCGCGAAAGAGCGAGACGACACGACGCTCACGATTCACACGCTCGACCATTCGGCGTGGGCTTGCCTGCCCGGGCGTGCCGATAACACGACGGCCTACACCCGCGACTCCGTCACGGGACGGTGGGTACGCGCGCCCGTCCGCGACACGTCCGCCGCGCGGGCTCCTGTGCTCACGCGCGAGCGCAGCGTGCTCGACGAGGAGGACCGCCGCACGGTCGAGCAGGCGCTCGACGCGTGCCGCGCCGAGCCACCGACGGACGACGCTCTGGTGCTCGACGGAATCTGCGTCGTCCTCCAGACGCCCACGCAGCGGTGGGAACGACGCGTCGCCGGATCGCGGCTGGATCCGTGCATCACAGCCACGCGCCTGGTGCTGGGGATCGCTGCACGTCACGCCACGAGCGACATCGTGCGAGAGCGACTCGTCACGCTCGCGCTGGCGCTCTGACCGAGAACGCGTGCCCCGCGGCAGCGAACCTGCTCACCAGAACGCCGCGATCTCGTCGCGGTACACGTACGCGAGCCCCGCGCACGCGAAGAACACCACGCTGAACACGAGCGCGAACGGATCGAAGCGCAGGTCCGCGGGTGATTGCTTCACGGCCTCGAGTCTACTTCGCACGCCTGGTGCTCGCCGACCTCGCCCTCTTCCTCCTCGGTGCACGCGCGCCATCCCCTGCCCAGCGACACGCCCGACACGGCCCACCATCGCGTGCCCGTCTCCTCGTCCACCACGCACGTGGCGGCGAGCACCGGCTCCTGATCGGCGCGCGCGCAGATCGAGACCTCCTCCTGCAGCGTGCACGCGCGCTCCACGTCGACGGGCCGCGCGCTCAGCACGTAGCACTCCGACGGGCACCCGTTCGCGCCGATCCACGCGTCCTGACACGGCGTCCCGCACGCGCAGAGCGCCAACGCGATCACCCACGCTCGCATCGCGCTCACGAAGAGCACGCGCCGCGCCTCCGTCTCCGAGCGCGGTCTCCCTCGCTCCGGAGCGCTCACGTAGGCTCGCGCGCATGTCATCGAAGATGGTCTCGGATCGCATCGCGTCGACGCGCGCGGTGCAGGGCTCCCTCGAACAGAACGCGGACGCGATCGCGACACACATCGCCGCGCGGTTGCGTCCTCACCTCCGCGCGGGCGAGCGCATGCCCGACGTCGCGCTCCTCGTGCAGCTGCTCGGCCGCGAGCTCGCGTCGCGCGCCGACACGATGCAGCGCGCCGATCGCGCCCACGAGATCGAGCTCGCCGACGACGCGGGCCCGCGCGCCGCACGCGATCGCCACGCCGCGACACTGCGCGAGGTCTACACCGATCTCCGCAACACCGTGCTCTCGGCGTACCCCGACGAGGCGCTCGCGCTGCTGCACCTGCGCGAGCCTGCGTCGATGGTGCCGTCGGTCCTCGCCGAGCAGGCGCACGCCACGCGCGAGGCGCTGCTCGACGCATCGATCCGATTGCCCAAGCCGCGCCGCAAGGGCACCAAGCTCGACCGTGACGACTACGCGCAGGAGCTGAGCGAGAGCGCGCTCGCGCTCTCGAAGGCGCTCGCCGACATCGACCGCGAGGCGAAGGAAGCCGACGTGGCGCTCGCCGCGAAGACCACCGCGATCGACGCGTTCGACGACGCGTTCGGGCTCGAGGTGCCGGTGCTCGCGTCGCTCTACGCGCTCGCCGGGCAGGACGTGCTCGCCAGCAAGCTCCGAGTGAACCCGCGGAGCCGCGGAACGCTCGTGGTGACGCCGGGAGGCGATCCCGCGACGCCGAACGACGCCGATCCCGACGAGACGTGAATTCCGCGCCGACGAATCGCCTCCAGCGCCCGCTGGAGGCGATCCGCGAATCCCAACACGCAGTCAGACGGGAATTTTCGCGATCCTCGCGCCCCGAATCGCCTCCAGCGACCGCTGGAGGCGATTTCGCGCCGCAGAATCGTCCCCAGCGCGCGCTGGACGCGATTCGTCGCCGCAGAATCGCGATCCGCGGCCGAAAACGGGGGGTTCGCGATGAGGATCGGCGTGCTCGCGGTCGAACGAGAGGACGAGGACGGCGCGCAGTCGATCGAGCTCGACGTGGACGAGCGGCTCGAGCCTCGGCCGCAACGCCCGGCGGACCGACGCGCGATCGCCGCGATGGACGCAGCACGACGACGCGGTCGAGGAGGTCGACGACGACGGGCTCGTCTGCCTGCGGCTCGCGCCCGATTGCCTGGTGATGATCGAGGCCGCGCCCGGCGCGTGCGTCGCAGGGGAGTGGCTGTACCTCACGCTCCGCGCGCGCAGTGACGGTCTCGGTGTTCGGCGTCTAGCCGCTGATCAGCGCGCGCAGCGCGGCGCTCGTCAGCTTGCGGTACGTCGCCTCGAGCTCCGCGACGCTCGCGCGCTTCGGCGTCGTGCGATCGACGAGGAGCAGCTCGACCAGCGCGCCCGCGAGGTAGCGCAGCGCGATCTCGCGCTCGGTGCCCTTCGCTATCTGATCGCCGAGATCCTCGTCGAGCAGCTCCATCACGAGGCGCGTCACGCGCTCGCGGATGATCTGCCCGCCGCGCCCTCGTGTCAGCGCGCTCACCCGGCGCCGCGTCGCGAGCCAGTAGCCCTCGCGCACGTGCTCGATGAGCGGGCGCACCCACCCGAGCGGTCGTCCCTGCGCGTGTGCGCGCAGCTCGCGCTGCAGGGTGTCGAACCCGCTGAGCAGCAGGTCCTCCTTGTCGGTGAAGTGCGTGTAGAAGGTCGAGCGCGCGATGCCGGCGCGCTCGCAGACGTCCTGCACGCGCACCGCCTCCCAGCCGCGCTCGACCATCAGCGAGAGCAGCGCGTCGCGCAGCGCGCGCGTCGTGCGCTGGGTGCGCGCGTCGCTCATCGCCGCGCCTCGTGATGGACAGAACGCGCCGCGTGTCCAGGAACGCGCGGGGCGATCGATGGCGAGCACGCCCTCGTCACCACCACGGTCGACGCATGACGAATGTGCTGATCGGCGCGCGCATCGCGCGCCCCGCGTACCTCACCCTCCTCCTCACCAGCATCCATCACGTCTACGGCGCGTGGGTCTACGCGACGCCGTGGCGACACCACGCCGTCTTCGTGAGCCTGGTCGCGGCGAGCGTGATGGCGATCGCGCTGCGTCTCGCCGCGCGCGAGACGCTCGCCGGCCGTGTCGCGTGGTGGGTCTTCGTGCTGACCACGGCGGCGATCCCGGTGCTGATGATCGGCGCGTTCGAGGGGCTCTACAACCACGTGATCAAGAACGTCCTCTACTTCGGCGGCGCGTCCGCGTCGACGATGCACACGCTCTTCCCGCCGCCGACCTACGAGCTGCCGAACGACTGCTTCTTCGAGGCGACCGGCATCCTGCAGGTGGTCCCCGCGGCGTTCGCGGCGGCACGGCTGGTCCGCGCGATCACCGCCTAGCGCAGAGCGCTCTCCGCACCTCGCTGCGCGGATCGCAGCGGCGCACCGGATCGTTCGTGCCCACCAGGAAGCGCAGCGCGATCACGTTGCGCTGCGCTTCGTCGTCGCCGATGCGGCGGTAACACGCGAGCGCCTCGCTCCACGCGCCGCGCCGCATCGCGAGCGCGGCGCGGGCCCGCCACGCGTCGGGATCGTCGGGCGTCCTGCGCGTCAGCTCACGCATCGCGCGCGCCGCCTCGTCCATCGCGCCCATCCGCTCGAGGGTCTCGGCGAGGCCGATCCACAGCGGGCCGTGATCGGGGCGTCGCGTCACGCCGGCCTCGAACGCGCTGCGCGCATCGCCGAGCGCCTCGCGCTCGAGGAAGACGCGCCCCAGCCGCTCGTACGAGAGCGCGTCGTCGGGATCGGCAGCGATCGCGTCGCGATACCACCCGATCGCCGAGCCTCGATCTCCCGCCGCGCGCAGCGAATCGCCCTGCGCACGGTACTGGGCGGCGATCTCCTCGCGCGACGCGCGCATGTCGCGCTGTGCCTCGATCCGAGCAGGCGCGATCGCGATCAGGACGAGCGCTGCGATCACGCGGAGCACCTGCCCGTGATGACACGCCCTGCCCGCCCGTGCCCCCGGGTCGCGACGGGCGTGTGCTCTGTCTATACTGCCGCCGATTTTTCGCCCGGAGCGCCCGTGAACCGTCGTGCCTTGATCGATCAGAAGCGCATCGCGCCCTACGTGGCGTTCGTCCTGTCGGGCGCGTCGAGCCTGATCTTCCAGACGATCTGGACCCGCATGCTGCACCACGTGTTCGGCGCGACCTCGGTCGCGATCAGCACGGTGCTCACGGTGTTCATGGCGGGCCTCGGCCTGGGCACGTGGATCGCGGGGCGCTTCGCGCATCGCATCAAGCACCCGATCTACGCCTATGCGATCGCCGAGATCGGCGTGGCGATCTGGGGCCTGCTGATCCCGTTCATGGTCGCGTCGGACGGTTGGCTCGCCGACGTGAACGCGTTCCTCCGGCAGTCGCTGGGCGCCGAGAGCACGACGTTCATGATCGCGCGCTTCCTCTGCGTCGTGCCGATCCTGCTGGTGCCCACGACGCTGATGGGCACCTCGCTGCCGCTGCTCTCGCAGCACTTCGCGCGCACCGAGAAGGACCCCGAGGTCGTCAGCTCGTACGTCGGCACGCTCTACTCGGTGAACACGTTCGGCGCGGCGTGCGGCCCGCTGCTCTCGGCGTTCGTGCTGATGCCGAGCGTCGGCCTGGCGATCACGAACGTGGTCGCGTGCTCGCTGAACCTGACGCTCGCCGCGCTGATCTTCGCGTTCCGCGAGCCGCTGATCGGCAGCAAGTGGGGCAGCGGCGAGAAGATCGAGTTCCTGCCCGGCAAGGAGCCGGTGGCCGACGATCCGGTGCCGGCCCCGGTCGTGGTGAGCGAGCCCGAGCCGGAGACCGCGGCGAAGAAGAAAAAGAAGAAGACCTCCGAGGCCGCGGCGAAGGTCGACGCGCCGGTGACGAGCGCGGAGCGCGAGGTCTGGATCCCGCCGATCGCGCGCAAGATGGCGTTCCTCGCGTTCGCGCTGAGCGGCGCGGCGGCGCTCTGTTACGAGGTCGTGTGGTCGCGCGCGCTCGCGATGACGATCGGCTCGTCGATCTACTCGTTCGCGCTGATCCTCGAGACGTTCCTCATCGGCATCGCGAGCGGATCGGCGGCGATGAGCGCGCTGATGTCGCGCGGTCGCGGACCGCTCGGCGGCATCGGCGTCGCGGCGTCGATCCTGACGCTGATCGCGATGGCGCCCTGGGCGATCGACATCCAGCTCGGCGAGGGCCACATGCACGGGGGCGACGTCAGCACGTGGCTGATCGTCTCCGCGTTCCCCCTCGCGCTGATCGTGCTCGTCGCGGTCTACGGGATCCGCAAGGCGCAGCAGGAGCAGACGCTGGTCGAGATGGCGGAGGTGCGCACGAAGCGTCCCGACGCGTTCGCCGCGCCCGGCGTGATCATGCTGCTGGTCCCGCTGACCTGCGCGATCCTCAACGCGGCGTACTTCTCGTACGGCTACCTGCCGAAGATCCTCGCGTCGGTCGTCGCGGCGCTCTGCATCATGCTCGGCTGCGCGATCACGCTGCGCCGTCATCCGGTGCTGCTGCTCGCGATCATCCAGCTGCTGATCGCGGGCGCGACGACGGTCTCGTACGTGTGGCAGGACGAGATCCCGTACGCGTTCGCGCAGCTCGTCGTGTCGATCGGCGAGCTGCCCGATCACGTCGGCACGGTGCAGTTCTTCATGTTCTTCACGGCGGCGCTCTGCACGCTGCCGGCGACGCTGGGCATGGGCGCGATGTTCCCGCTCACGCTGCGCGTGTGGACCGCAGGCGGCAGCGGCGTCGCGCGCGACGTCGCGACCGTCTACACCGGCAACACGCTGGGCTCGATCGTGGGCTCGTGGCTGCCCGGCTTCGTGCTGCTGCCGCTCGTCGGCATGGAGCGCACGCTGCACATCGGCATCGCGCTCAACATGCTGCTCGCGCTCGGCATGCTGATCGCGGGCGCGGCGGAGCCCGACGTCGAGACCGAGGCGGACAAGGCGAAGCCGCGCACGAAGATCTCGCCGATCGTGTCGCTGATCGTGCCGCTCGTGATCCTCGGGGCCGCGACCGGTGTGGGCCTCTGGCTGGTCGGTGACGACGCGGCGATCCGCACCGCGATCGGCCTGGGCGCGGGCGCGACGGCGCTCTTGATCGTCGGTCTCTGGGGCCTGCTGCGCGTCTCCGAGCGCGATCGCAGCGATCGCGACGCGAAGCCGCCGACGTCGGCCGAGCTGCCCACGTGGCACGCGGTGACGGTCTACGTGCTCTCGCCCGCGATCCCGGCGCTGCTCGCGCTGCTCTACGTGGGCACCCACCGCCCCGACTCGATCATGCGGTGGAACCTCACCCAGATGACGCTCGGCGTGTTCCGCGTGTCGCTCGCCGAAGGGATGCTCGATCCCGAGTCGTGGGGTCAGCCCGACCTCGTCTACTACCACGACGGTCTGAGCACCACGGTCTCGGTCGAGCGCTGGGGACGGCACTACGCGCTGAAGAACAACGGCAAGGTCGACGCCTCGAACGGCGACGACATGCCGACGCAGATCACGGTCGCGGCCTACCCGCTGCTGATGCACCAGAACGGCCCGCAGGATCTCGACGTCGCGGTCGTCGGCTTCGGCTCGGGCGTCAGCGTCGGCACCGCGCTCTCGTTCCCGGTGCGCACCGTCGACGTGATCGAGCTCGAGCGCGCGATCCCCGAGGCCGCGCGCTTCTTCCAGGACGTGAACTTCCTCGAGTACACGCGCGAGACGTTCCCCTACGTCGAGATGGATCGCCTCGAGATCATCAACGACGACGGGCGCAACTACCTCGCGTCGACCGATCGCCAGTACGACGTGATCATCAGCGAGCCGTCGAACCCCTGGATCACCGGCGTCAGCGATCTCTTCACGGTCGATCACTTCCGCATCACGAAGCGCCGGCTCCGTCCGGGCGGCATCTACTGCCAGTGGGTGCAGCTCTACGAGATGAGCCCGGAGAACATCAAGACGATCTACCGGACGTTCGCGTCGCAGTACCGCTACGTCGTGGTGCTCGCGGCGGACGATCGCTCGAGCGACACCGTGATGCTCGGATCGGACGCGCCGCTCACGTTCGATCTCGAGCGCATGCAGCGGGTGTGGGAGACGCCGCAGGTCGCGGACCGCATGACGGTGCACGACCAGCTCGAGCGCGCGTACCTGCACGCGCCCTTCGACATGCTCGCGCGCGTGCTGCTCTCGTCGAAGGACGAGGTCGAGGTCTACACGCAGCTCGAGCGTCGCCAGCGCGGCGGCGCGTGGCACGTCGACTACGCGTCGACGAACACCGGCACCTGCGAGGCCCCGGGCTGCGTGCGCGAGCCGGTGGTGCTCAACACCGACGACAACGCGCGCATCGAGTTCGCGGCGCCGCGCGACCTGATCGGCTTCGAGCGCTTCGAGGGCTACCTCGCGACGATCTACTCGCCCGAGTGGCCGTTCGGTCGGCTCGAGGATCACGTGCGCGGCTTCGGCGAAGGCGACGAGCGCGCGCGCAACCTCGCGGAGCTCGCGATGTCGCTCATCGGCCACGGGCGCTACGAGGTCGCGGCGCACTTCATCGAGCTCTCGCAGCAGGCGGGGCGCGCACGCGAGACCGCGGTGGCGCTCGAGGTGCTGACGTATTTGCTCTCGAGCGAGCACGAGCCGCGGGTGCGCATCGAGGAGCCGATGCCGGGCCCCGAGATGGATCGCGCGAGCGCCGAGCAGCTGGTGCGCGGCTTCGAGCGCGTGCGATCGGCGATCGATCGCGCGCAGTGGGGCGCGGCGCTGAGCGCGATGGAGGACATCCCGGCGCCGCTCCGCATGCACAGCGGGCCGGCGATGCGCTTCCTCTACGGCTACCTGCTCTACAAGGCGGCCGAGGGATCGTTCGCGCAGTACCGCGCGGCCGCGGAGCAGTTCGACGATCTGATCCGCACCGACGAGGACTACGTCACCTCGCACCCCGAGGTGTTCTACTTCCTCGCGCGCTCGCGCGACTCGCAGGGCGAGTACAGCGAGGCGCTCGACAACATGCGGCTCTACGTCGAAGCGCGGCTCACGTCGTCGCACGCCGATGCGCTCGAGGCCCCGGAGCCGCCCGAGGGCGAGGCCCCGGCGAGCGACGCGGCGGGCGAGTCCGACAAGACCGAGCACGACGAAGCGACGCGCGGGTGAGCCCTGCCGGAGTGCTCGTTCCGCAGGTCCCGGACGGGAGCGCGCGGATCACCCGAGAGTCTGCACAGGCCGCTGCGCACTCGGTCCGGGTGCGTAGCTCGCTGCGCAGCGATCTCGCCGCCGGATGCGAAGCCTGGTACGCAGCCGCACTGAAACCGGCCGGTCGGCCGGATGAATACTGACTCTAAGTAGCTGAAAACACACGCGCATCGCGTTTCCAACCCCCGTGGCACGTACGGTGCTGAAGGGGGCCGCCGAGGAGGACGAAGACTTCATGAGCCAGCCGACCGCCAGCAGCGCCCCCCAACAGCAGGGCCCGCGCGCGCTGCGCATCCTCGCGAAGTCGGTGTTCCGCGAGCTCAAGAGCAGCGGCTACAGCCGCTCCGACATCGTCGCGTTCGCGACCGAGATGCTCGCCCTGGTGACCACCGATCTGCGCGAAGAGGCTCCGTCGGAAGAGATCGCGGCGGCCGAGTGACGCTCGGCACGTGATCCCCGCGAGGGAGTGATGACGAAGGGAGCCCACGGGCTCCCTTCTTCGTTCCGTCAGCCGACTCGCGCCAGGCGCGCGCTCGTGTACGTCCCGTGCGGCGAGCGCGCGGGATCGTCGAGCTCGAGGAGCGACGCGTTCGCACGGAGCCGCGCCGGCTCGTGGGTGGGAGGCAGCGTCGTGACGACGCGCGGTCGCAACGAGAAGGTCGCGGTCCAGAGATCGCGCACCGTCTCGAGCGGCGGCGCGAAGCCGCGCTGACCGAGCAGCGCGCGCGACGTTGCGAGCGCGGCGCCGGTCATCCACGCGAGGTTCGCGCGGAGCGGGCCGGTCCGGCCGTGGTGCCGCGCGAAGTAACGCGCGCGCGACTCGAAGTAGTAGCGAGGCAGGCGCTTCGGCATGCCCTCGCGCGTCGAGAAGCCCGACGAGCCACCGCCGAGGTGGATCACGCGCGCGCTCGGCCAGTAGAGCATCTTCCACCCCGCGGCGCGCACCCGACGGCAGTAGTCGGCGTCCTCGAAGTACATGAAGAAGCCCTCGTCGAGCCCGCCGATCTCCGCGAGCACCTCGCGGCGCACCAGCACGCACGCGAAGCCGAGCCACTGCGGATAGAACGGACGCTCCGCGCTCGCGACCGGCGTGGGCACGCGCACCCGCGACAAGAGTCGCGACACGATGCCGGTGCTCGCCGCGACCTCGAGCTCCGAGATCGGCGTGTGATCGCGGAAGGCGCTCACGTCGAGCTCGCCGTCCGCGGTGTCGAATCGCGGTCCGACCAGGCCGGCCTCGGGATGCGCGCGCATGCCCGCGACGAGCGCGTCGAGCGCGCCCTCCGAGACGACGGTGTCGCTGTTGAGCAGCACGTACGCCTCGGCGGGACAGTGCACCCGCGCATGACGCAGCCCGAAGTTGTTGCCCGCGGCGAAGCCTCCGTTGATCGGAGAGCGCAGCACCTGCGCCCACTCGCCCCAACCTCGCTCTTCGATCGCACGCTCGATGCGATCCGCCGAGCCGTCGGCCGACGCGTTGTCGACGACCAGGACGCGGCGGCGCGCACCGATCTGCGGCGCGAGTGACGCGACGCAATCGAGCGTGAGCTCGGGCGTCCGGTAGTTGAGCACGACGATCGTCAGCTCGAACGGAATCACGCGCAAACTCCTCCTCCGCGTCCTTCACGGATCGCGCCGCTCGCCCAGCGCGCCCCTCGTCCTCCACGTCAGGTGGGCACGTATCGCGCCGGAGTCACCCTCGCATCGACGCCACATGGGCTTCTTGCGCGACCACGGGCGGTCAGCAGAGCAAGCGCCAGGCCTCGTCGCGTTCCCGAGCGCGCGTCCACGATGCGGCACGCGCAGCACGCCGTGCGCAATCGCAAGCCCCGGAAACAGGGGCCACGCGCGCGCCTCGCATCGCGCACGCCCGTGGCTCGGGCGCCACGATCGAGAGGCGTCGTGGCACGCGAGGAGTGGGCTACGCGGCCTCGGGGCCTACCTTGACCGCGCCGAAGGGCGAGGGCTAGATTCCGCGCCCCTTCGGGGATCCCGGCATTTCGCGCGCCGATCGAGCCCTTCTCGACGTTCGTTTCGAGAGCGACGCGCGAGGGATCGAAGAGGCATCCGGAAGGAAGACAGGAGTCGAATCATGGCGACCCGCATCGCGATCAACGGCTTCGGCCGAATCGGACGTTGCGTCACGCGCGTCCTCGTGGACACCAAGAACGCGGACCTCGAGCTGGTCGCGATCAACGACCTCACCGACCCCGCGACGCTCGCGCACCTGCTCAAGTACGACTCGGTGCACCGTCGGTTCGACGCGGACGTCGAGGCGGGCAGCGACTCGATCTCGATCAACGGCAAGAAGATCCCGATCTACGCGAAGAAGGATCCCGCCGAGCTTCCGTGGAAGGACCTCGGCGTCGACATCGTGCTCGAGTGCACGGGCCGCTTCCGCGACAAGGCGGGCGGCGAGAAGCACATCGCGGCGGGCGCGAAGCGCGTGGTCATCAGCGCGCCCGGCGAGAAGGACATCGACGGGACGTTCTGCATCGGGATCAACAGCGACAAGTACGACCCGAGCAAGCACCGCATCGTGTCGAACGCGTCGTGCACGACGAACTGCCTCGCGCCGATCACGAAGGTGATCCACGAGGCGTTCGGCGTGATCAAGGGCCACATGGTCACGGTCCACTCGTACACGAACGACCAGAACCTGCTGGACCTCCCGCACAAGGATCTGCGTCGCGCGCGCGCGGCCGCGCTCTCGATGATCCCGTCGACGACCGGCGCCGCGAAGGCGATCGGCCTCGTGCTCCCCGAGCTCAAGGGCAAGCTCGACGGCACGTCGATCCGCGTCCCCACGCCGAACGTCTCGCTCACCTGCCTCACCGCGCACGTGAGCAAGAAGGTGACGAAGGAAGAAGTGAACGCGGCGCTCGAGGCGGCGTCGAAGGGCGCGCTCAAGGGCATCCTCGGCTTCGAGCGGGCCGAGCTCGTGTCGAGCGACTACATCGGCGATCCGCGCAGCTCGATCGTCGACGCGGCGCAGACCTCGGTGGTCGGTGACGACCTCGTCGAGGTGCACAGCTGGTACGACAACGAGTGGGGCTTCTCGCACCGCATGGTCGACCTCACCGCGCTCATCGCGAAGAAGGGCGCCTGACCCATGTCGCTCGAGGGGATTCGCAGCGTTCGTGATCTTCCGGTCGAAGGACGGCGCGTGTTCGTGCGCGTCGACTTCAACGTGCCGCTCGAGGGAGGCAAGGTCGGCGACGACACGCGCATCCGCGCGGCGATCCCGACGCTGCGACATCTCCTCGAGCGCGGTGCGCGCGTGGTGATCGCGTCGCACCTCGGGCGTCCGAAGGGCGCGCCCGATCCGAAGTACTCGATGGAGCCCGCGGCGCAGAAGCTGGCGGAGCTGATGGGCGTCGAGGTGCTGCTCGCCGACGACTGCGTGGGCGATGGTCCGCGCAAGGTCGTGCAGGATCTCCGCGAGGGGCAGATCGCCTGCCTCGAGAACCTCCGCTTCCATGCGGAGGAGGAGAAGAACGACGCGCAGTTCGCGGCGGAGCTCGCGAAGCTCGGCGACGTGTACGTGAACGACGCGTTCGGTGCGGCGCATCGCGCGCACGCGTCGGTCGCGGCGCTGCCGAAGCTGATCCGCGATCGCGGCGCGGGCTTCCTGATGGAGGCCGAGCTCGACGCGCTCGGGAAGATCAGCAAGGGCGAGGTGCAGCGGCCCTACGTCGCGGTGCTCGGCGGCGCGAAGGTGAGCGACAAGCTCGCGGTGCTCGAGGCGCTGCTGCAGAAGGTGGACGCGCTGATCATCGGCGGCGCGATGGCGAACACGTTCCTCGCGGCCAAGGGCGCGTCGATGGGCAAGAGCCTCGTCGAGCAGGACAAGCTCGCGCTCGCGCGCACGATCATGACGCGCGCGGGTGAGCGCAAGGTGGACCTGCTGCTCCCCGACGACTTCGTGGTCGGGACCGGGCTCGACGCGACGTCGGGGCGGGTCGCGCTGCCCGACGAGATCGGCGAGAACGAGATGGCGCTCGACATCGGGCCGAAGAGCCTCGAGGCGTTCTCGAAGAAGCTGCGCAGCGCGAAGACGGTGTTCTGGAACGGCCCGATGGGTCTGTTCGAGAACGAGGCGTTCGCGGCGGGCACGCGCGGGATCGCGAAGACGATGAGCGAGCTCTCGGGCGCGTTCACGGTCGTCGGCGGTGGCGACAGCGTCGCGGCGGTGCAGGAGACCGGGCTCGCCGACAAGTTCGGGCACGTCTCGACGGGCGGTGGCGCGTCGCTCGAGCTGCTCGAGGGACGCAAGCTGCCGGGCGTGGACGCGCTGCGATGAGCGCGCGGAAGAAGCTCGTCGCGGGCAACTGGAAGCTCCACCACGATCGTGCGGCGAGCGTCGAGCTCGCGAAGGCGATCGCGGCGGGGCTTCCGTCGTCGCAGGTCGAGGTGGTGATCGCGCCGGTGTTCACGTCGCTCGACGTCGTGCGCGGCGCGATCGCGGGCACGCCGATCGGCCTGAGCGCGCAGAACCTGCACTGGGACGACTCGGGCGCGTTCACGGGCGAGGTCTCGGCGCCGCTCCTCAAGGACGTCGGCTGCACCCACGTGATCATCGGGCACTCGGAGCGGCGTCAGCTCTTCGGCGAGACCGACGATCGCGTGAGCAAGAGGCTCGGTGCGGCGCTGAAGCACGGGCTCGTGCCGATCGTGTGCGTGGGCGAGACGCTCGAGGAGCGCGAGGCCGGGCGCACGCTCGACGTGGTGCTCGGGCAGATCGACGCGGCGCTCGCCGGGATCACGAAGGACGCGCTCGCCGGGATCGTGATCGCGTACGAGCCGGTGTGGGCGATCGGGACCGGGAAGGTCGCGAAGTCGTCGGACGCGCAGGAGGTCCAGGCGGCGATCCGCGCGCGGATGAGCGAGCGGATCGATGCGGGCGCGGCGCAGAAGACGCGGATCCTCTACGGCGGCAGTGTGAAGCCGGACAACGCCGCGGAGCTGATGGCGCAGCCGGACGTGGACGGCGCGCTGGTCGGCGGCGCCTCGCTCAAGGCCGACTCGTTCCTCGCGATCGTGAAGGGTGCCCTGCCCGCTTCGTGAGGAAGCTGGAACGCACGCCTGACCCTGCTATGTTCGGCCGTCCGTCGGTCTGGGAGCCCTGTCGATGTATCTCTTCGTGTCGATCCTCTACTGCCTCGTCTGCGCGTTCCTGATCTTCGTCGTGCTGCTCCAGCAGGGGCGCGGCGGCGGCATGGGCTCGGCGTTCGGTGGCAGCAGCCAGACCGTCTTCGGCGGTGCGGGCGCAGGCAACATCCTCACGCGGATCACCTCGATCTGCGCGGGGCTGTTCATGGTGCTCAGCGCGCTGCTCGCGTACATGTCGTCGGGCAGCGACTCGACCCTCGAGGACGTGACGCGCGAGATCGAAGAGCGTCAGAGCGCCGAGGTGACGGCCGAGGAAGAGCCCGGCGAGCCCGCGCCCGAGGCGGGCGAGACCCCGGCGGCGGCCGAGGGCGTGCCGACCGAGGACACGGTCGACCCCGACGGGCTCGAGGGTGATCCCCAGACCGGCCAGCCGATGGAGGTCGCGCCGAGCGAGGGCAGCTCGGATCCCGCGGCGGCGTCGCCGACGGCGATCGCCCCGAGCGCGGAAGCGCCTGCGGCCGAGCCCGCTGCGGAGCCCGCGCCGGCGGCAGAGCCCGCGCCCGCGGCCCCTGCGGCCGAGCAGCCTGCCGCAGAGCAGCCCGCGACGCCCTGAACGGTTCGCGCGCCCGAAACGACGGCGTCAGCTCGAGAGAGCTGGCGCCGTTCGCGTTCCGTCCCCGCGCAGCCCGTTCAGTCGGGCATCGGAATGGGACGCGACGACTCGAGCGCGATCAGCGCGCGCTCCGCGGCCTGCATGTAGTCCGCGTGCCCGTGCTCCGCGGCGAGCCGCAGCACCTCGCGCAGCGCCGCCCTCGCCTCCTCGGGCTCACCGCGCGCCTGGTCGATCATCGCGAGGTAGTAGCGACCTTGCACGAGGTCCCAGACGAGCCCGCGCGCATCCGCGAAGTCGTTGGCGTCGACCACGTGGCGACGCCCTTCTTCGCTCCCGAAGCGCATCGCGTCGATGAACCCGAGGATGCGCATGTCGCCCATCATCAGGCTCTCGTAGCCGTGATCGCGCGCGAGCTCGTACGAGTAGCGCAGCGACGCGAACGCGCGCTTGTAGTCGCCGAGCCGGAGGTGCGCCTCACCGACGTTGTGCGCGTTGACCGCGGCCTCGTAGGTGAAGCCGTACTCCTTCGCGAGCTCGAGCGCGCGCTCGCCCACTTCGATCGACGCCGCGTAGTCGCGCGCGAAGAAGTGCACGAGCGACTCCATCTTCAAGAGCTCGCACTCGGTGAAGCGATCGATGCGCGCCTCGGTGAGCCGCCGCGCCTCCGCGAGCGCACCGAGCGCCGCCTGACGGTTGCCGGTCGACGAGTACGCGAGCGCGAGCGGCACGAGGCAGCGCACCTGGGCCTCGACGTCCGACGTCTCGCGCGAGAGCGTGAGCGCCTGCTCGAAGAAGTGGATGCCACCGCGGTGATCGCCGAGGCGCATGCACGACTCCGCGGTCGCGAGGACGATGTCGCGGAAGAGCGCGCGATCGTCGAGCTGACGCGCGATGTCGCCCGCGCGATCGAGCCAACGCCGCCCTTCGTCGACACGGTGGGCCGCGACCAGCAGTCGGCCGCGCAACAGCGAGAGGCGCGCGATCCAGTCGCGCCGATCGAGCGCCTCCGCGAGCTCGACGCCGCTCGCCATGCGCGTGATGCCGCGGTCGAGCGCGCGCGCCTTCCAGCACAGCTCGCCGATGCGCTTGTAGAGGGCGAGCATGCGCTCGCGATCCGGCACCGCCATCTGCGAGAGCAGATCGATCGCGCGCTCGAACGCCTGCACCGCGCCTTCGTGCGCGAGCTCGGCGACCATGCGATCGCCCGCGCGCACCAGGTACTCGACGGCCTTCGCGCGATCACCGGCCTCGCGCCAGTGCGACGCGAGCCGCTCCGCGAGCTCGTCGAGGCGCTGCGGATGGAGGCGCTCCAGCGATGCCGCGACGGCGCCGTGGATCTCGCGTCGCGTCTCGAGGGTCAGCCCTTCGCGCAGCACCTCGCCGACGAGATCGTGCGCGAACGCGAGCTCGGTCGCGCCTGCACGGGCGACGAGGCCGCGCCCCTCGAGCACCGCGAACGCCTCGCTCACGACCGCGACCTCTTCGCCCGCGACGTCCGCGACGAGCTCGGCGTGGAAGCGCGCGCCCGCGACCGCGGCGATCTGCAGGAAGTGGCGGTCCGCGACGCCGAGCCGCGAGAGGCGCGCTCCGACGATGCCGCGGAGCGTCTTCGGGACCTCGACCTCGGCGACCTCGGGCCGGTAGATCACGCGCCCCGAGCGGATCTCGACGGCGCCCGCGTCGGTGAGCGCCTTCACGTACTCCTCGACGTAGAGCGGGTTGCCCGCGCTCTTGCCGGTCACCTCGCGCAGCAGATCGATCGGCACCTCTTCCGCGGCGAGGCGCGTCGCGGTGAGCCGCGCGATGTCGTCGTCGCTCATCGGTCCGATCGTGAGCTCGTGGTACGTCGGCGCGCCCTGCCATCCGTGCACGAAGCCCGGGCGGTACGCGAGCACCACGGCGATGCGCGCCTCGCGTCCGTCGCGGATCAGCGCGTCGAGCAGCATCTGCGACTCGTCGTCGAGCGACTCCGCGGAGTCGAACGCGAACACGGTCAGGCGATCCTGCGCGAGCTTCAGCGCGACGCGCCCGATCGCGGGGCGTAGCGCGCGCACCAGCGGATCGGATCCCTCGGGCAGCGGTCCTGCGCCGAGCGCCGCGCCGATCGCGGCGACGTCCTGCTGCACGAGACCGAGCTCACGCAGTCGTCCGACCTTCGCGTCGCGCTCGTGATCGGGCTCGAACTCGTCGACGCCGAGCACCACACGCATGATCTCGGTGATGCCCGAGAGCGGCACGGTGCGTCCGTGGCGCGCGCACGTCGCGATGTACATGCCGACGTCGTGGCCGCCGAGCTTCAGGCGACGGCGCGTCTCGAGCAGCAGGCGCGTCTTGCCGACGCCCGCTTCGCCCGCGAGGCCGAGCATCTTGAGCTTGCCGCGGTTCGCGAGCGCGAGGATCTCGCCCATCTGCCGCAGCTCTTCGCGGCGCCCGACGAACTTGCCCGATGCGTCGGGGAGATCGCGCTCTTCCTCGAGCAGGTGCGGCGGATCGTCGCCGTCGCCGTGAGGCAGCGTGAGGAAGAGGCCCGCGATGATGCGCTGGGCCGCGGGCGAGACGAGGACCTGCCGCGTCGCCGCGCGCGATGCGAGCGTGCGCGTGCTGTCGAGCAGCCGCTCGAAGGCCTCGTCGCGAATGGGCTCGCCCGCGAGATCGACGAGGATGCGCCCGCAGTCGATCGCGATCTGCACCGGCACGTCGGGCGTGCCGGTCTGCGTGCCGGTCGCGGCCGCGCGCACGAGGCGCAGCGCGCACCGCGCCGCCGACTCCGAGTCGCGCCCGTCGGGGTCGCGCACGCCGAAGAGCAGCGCGACCGCGGGCACGTCGAGCGCGCGCGGGGGCTCGTCGATGCGCACGCCGCCGTAACGACGCGCGAGCCGCTCGACGACCTCGTCGGCGACGAACGACGCCGACTCCGAGCGCATCACGAGCACCGTGACGTCGCGACGCTCCGCGGTCGGACGCGCGACCCCGGTGCTGCCGCGACGCGGCTGCGACTCCGATCCGCTGCTCGACGGACCGCTGCGGGTGGCACGCGAGAACGGCACCTGCACCGGCGTCGCCGGCGGCGCGTACGCGCCCTTGCTGCCCTCCTCGTCGAACATCGCGCGCAGGCGCGCGGCGTCGCGCTCCTGCTCGTGCGCCTGGCTCACCTCGCGCAGGTCCTGGAGGTATCGCGCGAGGTCGTGCCCTCCCACGCGGCGACCGCTCGCGTAGAGGAACTGCACGAGATCTTCGTACAGACGTCCCGCGTTCGCGTGGCGCAGCTCGGGCTGCGGCGCGAGCGCGCGATCGACGATCGCCGCGAGCTCGTCGGGCACGTCGGGCACGACCGTCTTGAGGGGCGGCGCGTCCCCCTCGCGCACCCGGCGCAGCGTCTCGTACGCCGACTCGTGCTGGAACGGACTCTCTCCGCTCAGCGCCTCGAAGAGCACGATGCCGAGCGCGTAGAGATCGGTGCGCGAGTCGACGTTCTCACCGCGCGCCTGCTCGGGGCTCATGTACGCGTACTTGCCCTTGAGCACGCCCTCGTCGGCCGCGTCGTCGGCGATCGTCTTCGCCTTCGCGATGCCGAAGTCGGTGAGCTTCACCTCGCCTTCGAACGAGAGCAGCACGTTCTGCGGCGACACGTCGCGATGCACGATGTGCAGCGGGCGCAGGCTCGCGTCGCGGCGTCGATGCGCGTAGTCGAGCCCCTTCGCGAGCTCGCTGACGACGAACACCGCGAGCTCCTGCGAGAGCGGGCGCCTGTAGCGCGCACCGCGGCGCAGCACCGTCGCGAGGTCGTAGCCCGCGACGTACTCCATCGCGATGAAGTAGGTCTCGTCGGCGCGCCCGAGGTCGAACACCTGCACGATGTTCGCGTGCGAGAGCGTGACCGCGATCTTCGCCTCGTTGATGAACATCTCGACGAAGCGAGGGTTGCGGCTCAGCTCCGGCAGGATGCGCTTGATGACGAGGATCTTCTCGAAGCCCTCGACGCCGTGGGACTTCGCTTTGAACACCTCGGCCATGCCGCCGCGCGCGAGCAGCTGCAGCAGCTGGTACTTGCCGTAGACGACGGGGGCGAGCTCGGGCGGCGGCATCGGAAGCGCGGTCGCGGCCGAGGGTCGTCGCGCGATGCGATCCCCCCGAATCCGATCGAATGAGCATACCGCAAACGCCTCTGCGGATCGCCAGTTCTCGTGTCGCGTGCGATGCGATCAGGAGGCGCTGGCGGCCACCGCGGCGCCCTCGCCCGACACCGTGCCCTCGTTCTCGTCGAGGAACTGCAGGTGATGGAGGCGCGCGTAGAGGCCGCCTTTCGCGATCAGCTCGTCGTGGGTGCCGACCTCGGCGATCCGGCCACGGTGCATAACGACGATCCGGTCAGCATTTCGGATGGTCGAGAGCCGGTGCGCGATGACCAGCGACGTACGGCCGCGGAGCAGCGCCGCGACGGCGTGCTGGAGCCGCGCCTCGGTCTCGCTGTCGACGTTGGCGGTGGCCTCGTCGAGGATCAGGTACGGGCGATCGAGGTAGAGGGCGCGCGCGAACGCGAGCATCTGTCGCTCGCCCGCGCTGAAGTTCGCGCCGCGCTCGTCGATCTTCACGTGGAGGCCGCCGCGGCGCTCGACCATCGGCCACGCGCCGACGCGATGGAGGGCGTCCTCGACGCGCGCGACGTCGGGGCTCTCCGCGAACGCGCTCACGTTCTCCAGGATCGTCCCCGAGAACAGGAAGACGTCCTGGGGCACCACCGCGAAGCGGCTGCGCAGCGTGTCGGCGTGCAGCGCGCGCACGTCTTCGCGGTCGACGAGCACGTGCCCGCGCGTGACGTCGTAGAGGCGCAGCAGCAGCGCGGTGAGCGTGGTCTTGCCGGCGCCGGTCGCGCCCACGATCGCGATGGTCTCGCCGCGATGCACGTCGAGATCGAGATCGCGCACCACGGGATGCCCCGCGCGATACGCGAACTCGACGTCGCGGAACGCGAGCGCGACGTGGCTCGGAACGCTCGGCACCTCGCCCACGTCGAGCCCCTCGGGCGCGTCGCGCTCGTCCATGTCGAGCAGCGCGAACACGCGCTCCGACGCCGCGAGCGACGACTGCAGGATCGTGTACTTCTGCGAGAGCTCGCGGATCGGCACGAAGAAGCGCTGGATGTACTCGTAGAACGCGACGACCGTCCCGACGTACGCCGCGGACGACGTCGCATCGAGCACGCCGCTCCGCACCGACGCGTACCAGAGCACGAGCGCGACGGTGATCGCGGAGATCGACTCGACGATCGAGAAGAGCAGCGCGTCGTAGCGGATCGAGCGGTAGTTCGCGTCGCGGTGGTGCGCGTTGATCTCGCGGTACTCACCGAGGCAGTCGCGCTCGCGACCGAACGCCTGCACGATCGCGATGCCCTGCACCTGCTCCGCGACGTACGCGTTGAGCTGCGCGATGGTCGCGCGGATCTCGCGGAAGGCCTCGCGCATGCGCTTGCGGATCGCGTTCACCGCGAGGGCGAGCGGAGGCAGCGCGCAGCACACGACGAGCGTGAGCCGCACGTCGAGGTAGAGCATGAAGCAGACGATGCCGACGAGCATGACGACGTCGGCGACCGCGAGCACCGCGCCCGATGCGAAGAGCTCGCCCATCGCGTCGGAGTCGTTGGTCACGCGCGTGACCACGCGACCGACCGGCGTCTTGTCGAGGTACGCGAGCGGGAGGCGCTGCACCTTCTCGTAGGTCGCGGCGCGCAGATCCGCGATGGTGCGCTGACCGCCGAGCTGCAGCGCGTACTGCTGCGCGAAGCGCGCGACGAAGTCGACGAGCACCGCGATGCCGAAGAAGAGCGTGACGCGACCGAGGATGCTCGCGCTGCGGTCGACGAGCGCGGCGTCGATCGCATCGCGGATGAAGAGCGGCTGCACGAGCCCCGCGATCGCGCTCACCGGCACGAGCAGGAACGTGATCGCGAAGAGCACCCAGTGATTGCGCGCCCAGGGCAAGAGGCGCTTCAGCAGCGCGAGGTCGTAAGTCTTCTCGCCGCCGCCCGACTCGAGCGGCGGACGGACGCGATCGCGCGTCGTCGTGGTGTCGCTGCTCATTGGAGGGCCGAGATCTCCCGCTCGAGGCGCTGCCGCGCCGCGAGCCGCGCGTAGAGCCCGTCCTTCGCGACGAGCTCGTCGTGCGTGCCGTGCTCCACCACGCGCCCGTGATCGAGCACCACGATGCGATCGGCGCGCGCCGCCGCTGCGATGCGATGGGTGACGAGCACCAGCGTGCGCCCCTCCGCGGCGCGCTCGAGTGCTTCGAGGATCGCGGTCTCGGTGCGCGCATCGACGGCGCTCATCGGGTCGTCGAGCACCAGCACGCGCGGGTCGTTCAGGAGCGCGCGCGCGAGCGCGAGGCGCTGCTTCTGGCCGCCCGAGAGCTGCACGCCGCGCTCGCCGACGACCGTCGCGAAGCCCTCGGGCATCGCCTCGATCTCGTCGAGCACGCAGGCCTCGCGCGCCGCGTGGCGGATGCGCTCGTGCGCTTCGGGCGCATCGGGATCGTCGAGCGCGAACGCGAGGTTCTTCTCGACCGTCGTCGAGAACAAGAAGGGCTCCTGCTGCGCGTAGCCGACGCGATCACGAAGGTCGCGCAGCTGCAGGTGCGTGACGTCGTCGCCGTCGAGGAAGACGCGCCCCTCGGGGGTCGGCAAGAGGCGCGGGAGGAGCGCGGCGAGCGTGCTCTTGCCGCTGCCGGTCGCACCGACGACCGCGAGGCGACCGCCCGCGGGCACCTCGAACGCGACGTCCTCGAGCACGCGGCGCTCCTGGTACGCGAACGTGAGCCCGTCGACGCGCAGCGCGCCCTCGTGCCCCGCGCGCTTCGCGTCCGGTGCCTCGCGCACGTCGGGCATGCTCTCGAGGATCTCGCCCACCCGCGCATACGAGGCGCGGCCGCGCTGGAGGATCGAGAGGATGTAGCCGAAGGCCAGCGTGGGCCAGAGCAGCTGACCGAGGTACGCGTTGAACGCCGCGAACTCGCCGACGGTGAGCGACCCCTCGAGCACCATCGCGCCGCCCTGCCACACGACGATGAGCGTGCCGATCGACGAGAGTCCGAAGAGCACCGGCCACATGAGCCCGCGCAGCGTGACGAGCTCCATGTTGCGATCGACCGCCTCGGCGTTGACCTTCGCGAAGCGCTCGCGCTGGTGCGGCTCGAGCCCGAGCGAGCGCACGAGGCGCGCGCCCGCGACGTCCTCCTGCACGCGCTCCGCGAGCTTGCCGATCACCTGCTGCGCCGCGCTGCTGCGCTTGTAGAGAGCGCGCGCGAAGCCCGCCGACGAGAGCGCGATGAACGGGTACGGGATGAGCGCGAGCAGCGTGAGGCGCGGCGAGGTCGCGAACATCAGCGTGATCGCCGCGACGAACGCGAGGATCGAATTCACGACGTTGAGCCCCGCGAAGCCGACGAGCAGTCGCACCTGCGCGAGATCGTTCGTCGCGCGGCTCATGATCTCGCCCACCGACATGTGCCGGAAGAACGAGGGGCCGAGCGCGTGCAGTCGCTCGAGCAGCGCGTTGCGGAGGTCGTACTCGACGTCGCGACCGACGTTGAAGATCTGGATGCGCGAGGCGGTGCGCACCACCCACGCGCCGGTGGCGAGCCCGATGACCCAGAGCGCCATCTGCTGCACCTGGGCGAGCTGATCGGCGCGCAGCGCGTCGAGCCCGAGGCGCAGCATCCACGGGATCGCCTTCTCGGCGGCTTGCGTGAGCAGGAGCAGCGTGAAGCCGAACGCGAGACGCCTCGCGTAGGGCCTCACGGTCTCGCTCAGCGTTGGCGCTCGCGCGCTCGTCGATTGATCGGGACCGGCCACGGGGCGCGGTCTCTTTGGCACCGGCGCTCCGAAACGGCAATCCCTGCCTCGACGGAAGGACAGAGCCCCGCAGCGCGCACATCCGCACTGCGGGGCCCCATCGAGATCACCTCAGCGGCGACGACGTGCGCGCCACGTCGCGAGCGCCGCGAGCAGCCCGATCGCGAGGAGACCGCCGCGCGCGCCCTCACCGCGGCCCGGCGCGCTGCATCCGCATCCGCCGCTCGACGGCGGGCGGCAGATCGACACGCTCGGATCGTCGGTCGCGACGCACGAGAACCCGTCGGGGCACGGCGCACCGAGGTTGCAGATGCGCGTGCAGTACGACTCCTCGTCCTCCACCGCGCAGATGCCGCCGAGGCAGTCCGCGTTGGTGCCGCACTCGCTGCCGAGGCCACCGGTGTCGGGCACGCACACCGAGGTCTCGCCCGCCGCGAGGCAGCTGAAGCCGCTCGGGCACGGCGCGCCCTCACCGCAGCGATCGGTGCAGAACGAGTCGCCCTCGAGCATCGCGCACAGGCGCGACGTGCAGTCCGTCTCGACCTCGCAGGGATCACCGAGCGAGCCCGAGCGCTGGCACGAGCCACAGCCCGACACCGCTCCGACCTGGCAGGCGAAGCCTTCCGCGCAGCCGCTCGCACCACCGGGTGCGCACGGCGTCGAGCAGCGCCCGTTCGCGCAGTAGAGCGACGCGCACTCGGTCGCGGCACCGCACGCCTCGCCGATCGCGCGCGATCCCGCAGTGCCCTGCACGCACACGCCCGCGGCGCCGCAGCTGCCGGTCGCCTCGCCGCTGCAGTACCAGCCGCCCGGGCACGACGTCGGGCTCAGCCAGTCGCACGACTGCGAGCAGCGACCCGCGAAGCAGAGGCCCGACTGGCACTCGGTGCTCGCGCCGCAGTCCGCTCCGATCGCGCCACCGGTGGTCGGACGCGCCTCGCACATGCGGGTGGTCGTGTTGCAGCGCTGGGTCGCCGAGCACTGCGAGTCCGACGTGCAGCCCGACGACGACGTGCTGCAGGTCGGCGTGCTGCCGACGAACCGCGCGCAGAAGCTGCCGGCGGTCCCGACGTTCACGCAGACGTCCCCGCCGCACTGCGCGTTCGTGGTGCACGGAGTCCCGCAGTACGCGGCGTCGTCGCTGTAGCCGAGGCACGCGTTGCCGGCGGCGCAGTCTCCGCCGGTCGTGCAGGGCGAGCACATCCCGCCGTCACCGCCGCCCGTCATCGTCACGCAGGTGCCGCCCTCGCAGACCTGGCCCGAGGGGCAGCCCGTCGTCGTGCAGTCCGACGTGCCGCTGCGCGGATAGAGCGCGCAGATGCCGTTCTGATCGTCGGTGCGCAACGAGAGCGTGCCGCCCGAGTACGCGTAGTACATGACCGCGCTCGAGTCCGACGAGTGATCGAGGCCGTAGTAGTGCCCCGCCTCGTGCAGCACGATCGAGTACGCGTTCACGCGGTTGCCCGATCCCGGACCGGTCGACCACGTGTAGTTCACGCCGTTGAGCATCATGTCGGCGCGGAAGATCTGCGATCCCGAGTACTGCGGGATCGTCACGCCGATCGCGTTCGCGTCGAAGCCGCGCTCGCCCCACCCGCTCTCGAGCCAGCCGACGGTGTTCGCGCTGTCGCGCTCCGACGGGACGCGCGAGACCGCGCCGAGATAGTTGGTGGTCAAACTGGTGCACGACACGCGCGACCAGTCGTCCATGCCCTGGCGCACGATCGTCTCGCTCATCGCGAACCCGCCGAGATCGGGCGAGCCCGCGTTGTTGAGCTCGTACGGCGCAGCGGTGCGCCAGACGGGACGCTGGGACGTGAGCGGAGCCCACGCCGAAGCCCGGTGCGCGACGAGCGCGCCCAGCGCGATCACCAGGGTGATCGCGGCGAGGTGGCGGCGGCTCATCGCGCACCTCCGCCCAGCGCGCGGCCGGTGGTCGGGTCGTTCTCGATCTGCTCGAGCGTCGCGCGGACGTACGCGAGGAAGTCGTCGAGGCGCATCGCGCGCACGCCACCGTGCTCGATCGCCATCGGACCGCTCGCCCACGTCGCGAACCCGACCGACGTGGTGTCGCGCACCACGACGTCGTCCGCGCCGGCGAACCCACGGAGGATCGAGAAGCGCCCCTGCACCATCGCGTACGTGCGCAGCGCGCCGTCGGGCGTGCGACGCAGGAACACGACGACCTCGTCGCCGCGCGTGTACTCGGGCGTGCCCGCGATGCGCGTCGAGACGATGTCGGTCTCACCGCCCAGCTCGTCGATGCGCACGAGCTCGCCGCCCGAGCCCTTCACCCACTCGCGCACGCGGAGCGTGGTGATCGTGTGCGGCTCTGCGCCGCCCGAGGGCGACATCACGAGACGCGCGCCGACGTTCTCCACGACACCGACGACGATCGCGTCCGCGTCGCGCACCATCGCCTCGAGCGGCACCTCGACCATCACGGTCGCGCGCGCCCGTGGCTGGAAGACTGTGGCCGCGACCACGATCGACAGAGCGGCGAGCGCGATGCGCGCCCCCGCCCAACGCAAGCTCCCCATCACGCCCTCCACGACATCCTCGCGGGCGCCGTCGTCGCCCGGAGGAAATGCGGGGCGGAACTCTATCAACTCCGTCAAGCGGAGCGAGAGCGTGTCCGCTCACTGCACGATCCGCGCGATCAGGCCCCCGCGCGCGCGGAGAGAAGAGCACCGCGCTCGATGACGCCCCAGCTCTTGTGGTTCTTGCCCGCGAGCTGCGTGAGACCGAGCGCCTCGTAGAGCCCGGGGATGGCCATGAGCACGCCGGGCGCGGCGCGCAGCGCCTTCTCGAGCGCGTCACGCACCTCGGGCAGCGGGCGATCGCCGGGGATCAGCAGCTTGCCGAACACGGCGCGATGCTCGGTGGGCGCCTCGTGCTCGTGCTTGGTGAGCACCTCACCGGCCGCGCAGCGCGCGCAGACCTGCTCGACGCGCTGGCCGTGGACGTAGAGCACCACGCCCTCGGGGAGCTGCTCCCCGAGCGCCCTCACCTGCCCGTCGGTCTGCTCGAGCGCGAGGAAGCGGAAGCGACGCTCGTCGCCGGGCTTGAGCACGGCGAGCATCGGAAAGACGGGCACGGCGCGACCCTCGTGGGGGATCGTGCCGGTCGGCGCCGCGTCCCAGAGCACGACGTCGCCCCAGTCGGCGATCGCCTCGCGGAACGTCGGGCTCCGCACGACGCCGTGGAGCGGCGAGAGCGGCTGGACCCAGACCCGCTCGAACGACGCGGCTGCGTCGGGCACGAACGCCGCGAGGCCGTGCCCGGGGCCACGGGTGGGCACGCGGAGCTGCGCGGCGGGCAGGTCGGGCACGAAGGGCAGGCGCTCGGGGGCGGCCTCTGCGGCGAGCCCCAGGGCGCGCAGGGCCGCGGCGGCCTCCTCGCCCTCCCCGGCGCCGATCGCGGCACCTGCGAGGTGGAAGAGCACCGGGCGCCGCTCTCCGAGCTTCTCGCGCGCCTTGCGGAACGCGAGGAGCGCGGCGCGGAAGCGCCCCGCCCACTTGTGGCAGAGCCCGAGGTCGACGAGCCACTCGCCGCGGGCGCCGTGGCGCGCGATCGCGCGCTCGAAGGCAGCGACGGCGTCGGCGTCACGCGCCGGGCCGAGGCGTCGCAGCGCGTTCGCGTACGCGATGGTGAGCGCGCCGCCGCGATCGGCGTCCGCCGACGCCTCGGACGAGAGCGCCGCGAGCAGCTTTTCCGCGTGCCGCGCGGCCACCGTCGCGGCGCCTTCGCCGATCGCCGGCTCGTCGAGGGGACGCCGCTCGTCGACACGCACGAGCGCAGTGATCGCGGCCGCCGCGAGCGCCGGGTCGGCGGCGCCGAAACGATCGAGGATCGCGGTCAGGTCCTCCACCGCGCCCGGCCGCGAGGGCGACGCCTGCAGGAGCACCGCCCACGCGGAGGCGACCTCGGGGTCGCGCGTCAGCGCCGCGCGGAACGGTTCGAGGTGGGACCAGGCGGCGTCGGCGCTGCGCTCGGCGAGCGCGCGCTGCATGGCGGCCTCGAGCTCGGTGGGCTTGGAGGACATCGAGGTCCGCGAGTATGGGGCGGGGCCTGGGCCCCGCCACCCGCGGTCCTCGTCAATGTTGAAGCGTGGCCGTCGTCTCGCCGCTCAGCACGCCGGGCCCGACCGTGACCGTCAGCCGGACCACGTCCCCGGCGCGATGCGCGGCGATGGCGGTGCGCAGCTCGTCGACGTTGCGCACCGGCACGCCGTCGACCGCGGTGATGATGTGCCCGGTCCACGCGACGCCGAGACGCGCGACGAGCGGGGGCGGCGGCTCGGCCGCGCCGAGCAGGCCCGCGCGCTGCGCCGCCGAGCCCGGCATCGTGCGCTGCACGCGCACGCCGACGTAGCCGCCCTGATCCCAGTTCTCACCGACGACACCGAGATCCATCTGCTGCGCGGGCGCGGGGTCCGGCGGGGTCGGCGTCGCGGCGGTGGTCGTGGTGGTGGTGGTCGTCGTCGTGGTCGTCGACGTGCTGGCGGTCGCGGTCGCGCCACGGCGCGTCTCGCGCACTCGGTCGAGCACCTCGGACACGTAGTTCGCGGGCACCGCGAAGCCGATGCCGTGCGAGCCGCCGGTGCGCGAGAGGATCGCGGTGTTGACGCCGATCACGCGGCCGCGGCGATCCACCAGCGGGCCGCCGGAGTTGCCGGGGTTGATCGGCGCGTCGGTCTGGATGAGACGGCGCGCCATGCCGCCGCCGATGCCCGGCACGTCGCGGCGCGCGCTGACGATGCCCTGGGTGAGCGTGCCGTCGAGCCCGAACGGCGAGCCGAACGCGAGCACGGTCTGACCGACCTCGACGCGATCCGAGTCGGTGAGCTCGAGCGGCGGCGAGGGCACCGTCCCGCCCTGCACCTCGAGGATCGCGAGGTCGTGGCTGGGATCGATCTCGATGATCGACGCGCTCAGCGTGGTGCCGCTCCCGAAGCGCACCTGGACGCGACCGCCGCGCCCTCCGCCCGCCTCGACGACGTGCGCGTTGGTGATGATCCAGCGCTCGCGCCCGACCACGAAGCCCGATCCGCTCGAGGGACCCGCGACGACCGTCACGGTGCTCTGCTGGAGGCGCCGCGCGATCGCGATGCGGCGCTCCTCGGTCATCGCCTGCGCGTCGGCGTGCGCGGGCAGGAGCGTGGTGAGGACGGCCGCCGCGGGCGCGCACGCGCCGAGGACGAGGGCGAGCGTGCGAGCCTTCCAACTGTCGATGCGGCGGCCAGGCGCGGTCATTCCAAACCTCCGGAGATGGTTCCCCACGGACACCGCGCGAGGCCTCCGCTTTGGGCCGCCCCGGGGCTCCTCGACACGACAAGCGTACGCCGTTCCAAGTTCCCGCGCTCCCTGTCCCGACGAGCAGGAGACGCGCCGCAGTCGCGACCAGGTGACAGAGCGCTCTTGACCTGGACGCCCGCGCCCCGATAGACGGGCGTGGCATGGCGGACGATCTCGGCGCGCGACTGCTCCGCGCGGGGTTGGTCACCCGGGATCAGCTCGCCGAGACGTTGGCCACCGCGCCGGCGCACGGAGGCGCGCTCGTCGCGGCGCTGGTCTCGCGTGGGGTCCCGGAGGACGCCATCGCCGGGTTTTTCCTGGCCGACGGATTCGGGCCGCTGATGGAGGCGGACGACCTCGCCAAGGCCGATCCCGGCGCGCGGCGACGGCTCTCGGGCGCGATGGCGGCGGACCTCCTGGCGATGCCGGTGCGCTCCAGCCCGGCGGGGCTCGTGGTCGCGATGGCCGCACCCTCGGATCGTCACGCGGTGCGCGAGATCGCGCGGGTCGTCGGCGGCGACGTCCTGCCGACCGTCGCGTGTGTGCGCGCGCTGCGTGCGGCGATCGGAGACGCGTACCCCGATCAGGCGAAGCAGGATGCCGCGGCCTCGGAGCCCTCGTTCGACGACCGCCCGACGATCATCGAGTCCGAGCCGCCGGTGCTGGAGCTGGTGCGGCGCCGGACGTCGGCCGAGACCCCGGCCGCCGGCAGCGCGCCGCTCGGCCCGCGGCTGATCGTAGACGACGACGAGCTGGCAGTGCCGCTGGTGCGCACCAAGCCGCAGCACACGCCGCCGCGCGGTGTGGACGCGGTGCCGGCCGCGACCGCGGCGAAGGTGGTGAGCAAGGCGTTCGGGCGCCCCGAGGGTGTGCGCCGGGTGCAGCTGCCTGCGGCGCCGGGGCGTCACGATCGTCGCGGGACCGCGGAGTATCCGGCGATCAAGGACGATCCCGAGCCGACCTCGACGCCCGCCCCTCCCGCATCGTCCTCGATGCCCGCAGCGGCGCCCGCCTCCACGCCCGCGAGCGCTCCGCGCGCGCCCACGCCGCGCCCGACGAGCATCGTGCCGCCGGAGCACGAGCGCTGGGACTTCGGTGGGCCGTCGAGCTCGTCGGCGCCCGCGCCGCCGCCTCCCAGAGCAGCGCCCAAGGTCGGACCGCGCGCCCGCAGCGAGCTCCCGAACGCGCGCTCGACGCTCCCCGAGGTCGGCACCGTGCTCGCCGCGATCCGGGGCGCGCCCGATCGCGACTCGGTGGTGCGCCTCGCGTGCGAGGGCGCGATCACCGTGGCGCGCACCGCCATCTTCCTCGCGCTGCGCAAGGGCGTGCTGAAGGGCTGGGAGGGCGCGGGCGGAGGGCTCACCCACGACGCGGTGCGCAACCTCTGGATCCCGACCACGAGCGCTTCGATGCTCAAGGACGTCGTGGAGCATCGCGAGGCGTACGTCGGGCCCTACGGGACCGCGGTGGCCGACGGGCTCTTCCGCGCGGCGGTCGGGAGCCGGGGCGGCGACGTCGCGCTGCACCCGGTGGTGGTCAGCGATCACGTCGTAGGCGTGCTCTGCGCGGACGACGTGCTCCCCGTGCCCATCGCGCGACAGCGCATCGAGCTCCTGGCGCACGCGGTGGGCGAGGCGTTCAAGCGGATCATCGTCGAGCGGAAGGGCTGACTGCGAGCCGGAGTGCTCGCCCCGCAGGTCCGAGCCGATCGTTCGACAGTCTCCGACCCCGGCGCTCACGCGAGCTGCGCGTCGTGGAGCGAGAGCGACGCGGCGTGCGAGCGCGCGCTCCGGAGCAGCGCGTCGAGCGCCTCGGTCGCGTCCGCGAATCGCGCGGCCGGGTCCCAGCGCAGACACCGAGCGATCACACGACCGAGCGCGCCGAGGGTCGAGCCCGCGAACGCTTGCTCGATCGCGGCATCGCCGAAGGAGACGATGTCGCGCGCGCGCTCCGAGACCGGATCGGGGCGCCTTCCGAGGAACATCTCGTGGAGGATCACGCCGAGCGAGAAGACGTCGGCCGGGGGCGTGTTGCCGCTCTCGTAGAGCGACTCCGGCGCCATGTAGCAGGGCGTTCCGATGATCACGCCCGACCGCGACGGATCGTTCGCGTCCGCGGCGCCGATGGGGCTCGCGAGACCGAAGTCGACGAGGCGAACGCGCGGCGAGTCGGGCTCCTGCTCGATGAGCACGTTTCCGGGCTTCAGGTCGCCGTGCACGAACCCACAGCGATGCACCGCGCGAACGGCGCGCACGACCTGGATCGCGAGATCGAGCGTCCGCGTGCGGTCGAGCGACGGATCGCGCAGCTCCTCGTCGAGCGAGCTCCCGTCGACCCACTCGAGCACGATCGCGGGCCCGGCCCTGCCCGTCTCGACCACGTCGAACACGCGCGGGACGCTCGGATCGTCGATCAGCGACATCGTCCTGGCCTCGGCGACCAGGCGCGCGACGAGGTCGTCCTGCGATCGGATGCGCTCGGACCGCGCGATCTTCAGGGCCACCTGGCGCTCGTGTCGCAGGTCTCGCGCGCGGAACACGACGCCCATTCCGCCGCGCCCCGCGACCTCGGCGACGAGGTAGCGACCCGCGACGACCATGCCCGGCCGCACCGGATCGTCGGGCCGCTCCGAGCGCCGGCGACGGGGCGCGACGCCGACCTCACCTCGAGCGACACGGCGATCGCGACCCGGCATCAGACGAGTCGTGATCTCGCTGTCGATCGCGTCCCTGCGAATCAGCGCGCGCAACGGCACCTCGAGTTGCTCGGCTCCCGTGGACCGAGCGAACGCTCGTCGGTCGCGACCGGTGTTCGTTCCACCTACGACTGGTGCCGATCGATTGGTGGAAAGGCTCGCTTTCGTCGTAACGAACGTGCGGTCCCGCACGTGGATGGCACGAGGCGGATCGCGCGCGTACCGTCGTGCGGTGGCACGTGGGTGGTCGGTGATGCTCGGTGCGATCTTCGCGCTCGTCGGATGTGGATCGTCGATCCCCGCGGAATCGACCGCGGACGCGACGGATCACGAGTGCGGTCGGTGCGAGGCGTGGAACGAGGCCGATCGGGTCTGCGTGCCGTGCCTGGGCCGCCCCGAGCCCGGATACGAGTGCAGCTGCGGGCGCTAGAACGCGTCGACGATGCGCGATGCCGCGACGGCGGGCGGGATCGCCCGCGATGCGACCTCGCGCTCGAGCTGCGACGCGAGCGCGCGCACTGCGGGATCGAGGTGGAGACGGTGGCGCAGCTCGCTCTCGACCGCGCTCCACATCGCGGCGATCTCCTGCGCGCTCCTCCGGCGCTCGAGCTCTCCGTCGCGCTCGAGCGTGGCGCGGTGGCCCTCGATCGCGCGCCACACCGCGTCGACGTTCGTGCCCTCGAGCGCGCTCGCAGTGAGCACGGGCGTCGCCCATCCGGGCGTGGCGGGCGCGAGGTAGCGCAGCGCCCCGGAGAGCTCGGACGACGCGCGCTCGGCCGCGGGGATGCGCTCGCCGTCGGCCTTGTTCACGACGACGACGTCCGCGAGCTCCACGATGCCGCGCTTGATGCCCTGGAGCTCGTCACCCGAGCTCGGGAGCCAGAGCAGCACGAACGTGTCGACCATCGACGCGACCGCGGTCTCGCTCTGTCCGACGCCGACCGTCTCGACGATCACGACGTCGAACCCCGCGGCCTCGCACACGAGCAGCGCCTCGCGTGTCTTGCGCGCGACACCGCCGAGCGCGCCGCCGCTCGGGCTCGGTCGCACGAACGCGCGCTCGTCGCGCGAGAGCTTCGCCATGCGCGTCTTGTCGCCGAGGATCGAGCCGCCGCTCTTGCTGCTCGTGGGATCGACCGCGAGCACCGCGACGCGCTTTCCCTCGCCGGTCAGGCGCGTGCCGAGCGCCTCGAGGAACGTGCTCTTGCCCGCGCCGGGCACGCCGGTGAGCCCGACGCGTTTCGCGCGCCCGGAGAACGGCAGGAGGCGCGTGAGGAGCGCCTCGGCGCGCGCCCGATGTCGCGCGGCGTTGCTCTCGACGAGCGTGAGCGCGCGACCGAGCACCGCGCGATCGGACGAGCGCACTCCGTCGACGAGCTCGTCGATCGAGAGCTCGTGGACCATCAGTGCCCGAGATGCTTGCCGAGCAGCGCGAGCAGATCGCCCGCGGCGTCGGGGATCACCGTGCCGGGCCCGAAGATCGCGGCCGCGCCCGCATCGCGCAGCGCCTGGTGATCCTGGGGCGGGATCACGCCGCCCGCGACGATCAGGATGTCGGCGCGGCCGAGCTTCGCCAGCGCCTCGCGCAGCTCGGGCACGAGCGTGAGGTGGCCCGCGGCGAGCGAGCTGACGCCGACGACGTGCACGTCGTTCTCGACCGCCTGCCGCGCGGTCTCGTCGGGCGTCTGGAAGAGCGGCCCGATGTCGACGTCGAACCCGAGATCGGCGAACGCGGTCGCGATCACCTTCTGCCCGCGATCGTGCCCGTCCTGGCCCATCTTCGCGACGAGGATGCGCGGGCGTCGCCCTTCCTTTTCCTCGAAGCGCGCCGCTGCGCCGCGGACGTCCTGCACGCGATCCTGCTGCGCGCCCATCTCGCCTCCGTACACGCCCGAGACGACGCGGATCTGCGCCTCGTAGCGACCGAAGACCGTCTCCATCGCGGTCGTGATCTCGCCGACCGTCGCGTGCGCACGCGCGGCTTCGATCGAGAGCGCGAGCAGGTTGCCCTCGCCGGTGCGCGCGCACTGCGTGAGCGCCGCGAGCGCGGCCTGCGTCTTCGCCTCGTCGCGCTCGGCGCGCAGCTTCTTCAGGCGCGCGATCTGCGCCTCGCGCACCGCGCGGTTGTCGACCTGGAGGATCTCGATCTCGTCGTCCTGCTCGGGGCGGAAGACGTTCACGCCGACGATCGGACGCTCGCCCGAGTCGATGCGCGCCTGGGTGCGCGCCGCGGCCTCTTCGATGCGCAGCTTCGGGATGCCGGCCTCGATCGCCTTGGTCATCCCGCCGAGCTTCTCGATCTCCTCGATGTGCGCCCACGCTTTGTTGGCGAGCTCGTGGGTGAGACGCTCGACGTAGTAGCTGCCGCCCCAGGGATCGATCGGGCGCGTGGTGCCGCTCTCGAGCTGCAGCACGAGCTGCGTGTTGCGTGCGATGCGCGCGCTCGCGTCGGTCGGCAGCGCGAGCGCCTCGTCGAGCGAGTTGGTGTGCAGCGACTGGGTGTGGCCCTGGGTCGCGGCCATCGCCTCGATGCAGGTGCGCACGACGTTGTTCCAGACGTCCTGCGCCGCGAGCGACCAGCCGCTCGTCTGACAGTGCGTGCGCAGCGCGCGCGACTTCACGTCCTTCGGATCGAACTTCGCGACGATGCGATCCCAGAGCAGGCGCGCGGCGCGCAGCTTCGCGATCTCGACGAAGAAGTCCATGCCGATCGCGAAGAAGAACGAGAGACGCGGCGCGAACTCGTCGACCTTCATGCCCGCGGCGATGCCGGTGCGCAGGTACTCGAGGCCGTCGGCGAGCGTGTAGCCGAGCTCGAGATCGGCCGTCGCTCCGGCCTCCTGCATGTGGTAGCCGCTGATGGAGATCGAGTTCCACTTCGGCATGTTCTTCGCGGTGTAAGCGAAGATGTCGCCGATGATCCGCATGCTCGGTCCGGGCGGATAGATGTACGTGTTCCGGACCATGAACTCCTTGAGGATGTCGTTCTGGATCGTCCCCTGGAGCTCGGACTGAGGAACGCCCTGCTCTTCCGCGGTCACGATGAAGAGCGCGAGGATCGGCAGCACCGCGCCGTTCATCGTCATCGAGACGCTGATGCGATCGAGCGGGATGCCGCCGAACAGGATGCGGGTGTCGAGGATCGAGTCGATCGCGACGCCCGCCATGCCGACGTCGCCGCTGACGCGCGGGTGATCGCTGTCGTATCCGCGGTGCGTCGCGAGATCGAACGCGACGCTGAGGCCGGTCTGACCGGCGGCGAGGTTGCGGCGGTAGAACGCGTTCGAGGCCTCGGCCGTGGAGAAGCCGGCGTACTGCCGGATGGTCCACGGGCGCTGCACGTACATCGTGGGGTACGGGCCGCGGACGAAGGGCGCGCAGCCGGGCATCGAGCCGAGGTGCGGGAGATCGCGCGCGTCGTCGGGGCCGTACTCGCGATGGACTGCGATGCCCTCGGGCGTGGTGCGCACGATCGTGGGATCGGCAGGGCGCGCGGCGGGCGCGTCGTCGTCGTCCCACGAGAGCGAGGCGAAGTCGGGGATGCGGCTCATGACGCCTTCTCGAGGAGCGTCTCGGCGAACGTCACGACGTCGGCGCCGAGGAAGACGAACGCGTCGACGCCCGCATCGCGCAGCGCCTGCTCGTGCGCGCCGGGTTTCGCGGCGACGCCGATGGCCTTCGCGCCGGCGGCGCGAAGCGCGCGCACGACCGTGGGGAGCTCATCGGGCAGCGCGGCATCGGGCGCAGCCAGGATCACGATCGAGGCATTGCTGAGCGCGGCGGCGGCATCGTCGGTGAGCGCGACGACATCGTCGGAGAGGCCGGAGATCGCGAGGATCTCCCGCGCGAAGTCGACGCGCGCAGACGGGCACGCCGCGAGGGTGATCACGCGCGCGACCTGGCCCTGGGCGCGCGCGCGGACCTCGATGAACGGCTTCGCGTCGGAGGCATCGTAGTCACGCCCCGGCTCTCTCGTCGGAAAGCGACTCACTCCGACGAGCGGGCGCCGTCTCGTCCTGATCAGGTTTCGACGTTGCGCCTGCGATCGCTCGAGGCGCTCGACGACCCGCGCATGAGCGCGCGCGAGACCGCCCTCTCGCTCGATCTCGCGGAATGACTCCCACGCGGCGCGGACGAGCTCGTCGGTGAGGCGCTCCACGTAGAACGAGCCGCGCGCCGGATCGTCGACACCCGGGAGGAACGACTCGAGCGCGAGCACCAGCGGCACGTTTCGCGCGATGCGCTCCGGCAATGCGTTGTTCTCGATACGCTCGTGCGCGTAGACCGCGACACCATCCGCACCACCGAGCAGCGCCGCCGACGCAGCGATCGTGTTGCGGAGCAGGTTCACCGGTCGGTCGACCGGCTGATGGTTGTGCGACGAGTTCACCGCCACGATGAGCGGCCGCGTTTGAATCGCACAAGCCACGAGCACACGATTCACCAGCCTCCGGAGCGCGCGCAGCTTCGCGATCTCGTCGAAGAACTCGACGCCGATCCCCACGCCTACGGTCGCGCCGTCGACGGCATCGTCGAGCGAGACACCGCGCGCGTCGAGCGCGCGCAGGCTCTCGACGAGCGAAGCGAGCGAGAGTGCGAGCTCGTCGATCGCGTTCGCGCCGTACAGCACGTCCCACACCCAGCTCGCGACGCCCAGCGAAGGCCGTCGCGCCGAGACCGCGGTCGCGATCTCGTCGAGCGCGCGTGCCTGATCCGCTTCCTTGCGTCGCGCCGCGAGGGTGACCCATCCCGTCCACGGATCCGCGACAGGACGCACCCACCGGGATCCCTTCGACGCAAGCCCCTCGACCCCACGCAAGCTGACGGCGACGGTGACGAGGTCCTCGGTCTCCGGAAGCTCGCCGGCGCCTGCGAACACCCACGCGAGCGAGGCGCCGGCGTCGCGATGAGCGGACAAGCTCTCGGGCAACACGCCCGCGGGTCCGACCAGCCGCGGGCTCCTCGGGGCCCACGGCACGCCCTCTTCGCTCGGTCGATCGCGCTCCGTGTAGAGCGGCTGGATCGCGATGCCTTCGAGCGTCTTGCCGACCAGCGAATCGAACGGCGCGCCCTTCAGCCCGCGTTCGACGAGGGCGCGCCAGCGCTCGAGATCCTGATCGGCGTTGCTCGTCACCGCTCCTCGTCGTCCTCGTCGGTCTCGTCCTCGACGTCGGGCTCGTCCCGATCGTCATCCTCGTCCTCGCGCTCGTCGAGGTCGAGGTCCTCGTCCTCTTCGTCCTCTTCGGGCGCCTCGAGCTCGTCCTCGCCGATCTCGACGTCCTCGACGGCGGCGCGCTCGTCGGCTTCCTCGTCGGTCTCCTGCGCGAGCGCCTGCGCCTCTTCCTCGGCCGCCGCCTCGGGCTCGGCCGCGATCTCACCGGCGCTGGTCGCCGCCTCGACGCCCTCGGCCTCGCTCTCTTCTTCCTCTTCCTCGCCGGCCTCGGCGCCCGTCATCGCCTCGCCCGCAGCGGCCTGCTCGGCGCCCCCACGGCCGCGGCGACGACGACGACGACGACGCCCACCGCGCTCGCGCTCGCCGCCCTGGCCCTCCTGGGGCTGCGCAGCCTGCATCGCCTCGGGCGTGGCGCCGACCTCGGTGGTGGCCTCGGCCGCCTCCGCGGGGGCTGCAGCCGCTTCCTCGGCCGCGGGCTCCGCAGCGCTCGGCTCGCGCTCCTTCTCGCGCCCGCGCTCCCGGTCGCGATCACGATCCCGCTCGCGACGCTCCTCGCGATCACGATCCCGACGCTCGTCGCGATCGCGTCGCCCCTCCTCGCGATCGCGCTCGCCGCGCACCACCGGCTCGGGGCGGCCACGCAGCGCGTCGAGCAGGTCGAGATCGATCGCGGAGATCGGGATCGACACCGGCACCAGGCCGATCCGCCGCGACTCCATCGCTTCCGCCAGCGCGCCGCCGTCGTAGAGCGCGACCGGCAGCGTGCCCGCGCCCGCCGCCTCTTCCCGCGCGGCCGGCGACACCGCACCGGTGCTCACGATCCAGGCCGTCGACGCGCTGCCGTAGTGGTGCAGCGAGCCGCGCATCTCGACGACCTTCTCGCGCGCGATCTCGCGCCCATCGCGCAGCACCAGCACCGCGACCCGCGTCTCCTCGGGGCCGCGCCGGATCACACCCGCGAGGTGGATCTCCTGCGCCGAGCTGCCGGGACGACGCACCGCGCGCAGGCCCGACACGCCCTCGGCGTTGAGCCAGGTCGCGAGGATCTCGACGAACCCTGCGGTCGGCAGATCCTGCAGCTTGCGGAGGAACGCGCGGCGCACCTGATCGCGCTGGCGCTCCGCGAACCGCACGACGTCCTTCTCCTGCCGGACCACGTCGCGCGGCAGATACCAGTCGACCAGCGCGACCCGCCCCTCGACGTAGCGGAAACGAGCCCGCTCGTGGCGCTTCGCGTCGGCGCGGATCGCGGCTGCCACCGTCGGCGCCAGCGCCGCGGCATCACCCACGAGACGCCCGCGACGCACCAGCTGCTCCGCGATCTGCGCGTAGCTCAGCGGCTGCATCTCGCCCGACGCGAGCACCGACGAGACCGCGTCCGCGAGGTCGCGCCCGAGCAGATCGTCCTGCGCCGGCTCGCGCGCCAGATCCACCTGCGGCAGACGCCCGTGCCGCTCGCCCCGGTCGCCACGCTCGCGGTCGCGCTCGCGATCCCGCTCACGATGACGGTCTCGATCGCGATCACGGTCACGATGCCGCTCCCCGCGATCCCGGTCTCGGTCGCGATCCCGGTCGCGCTCGCGATCCCGCTCACCACCACCACCGCCACCGCGGTGCTCGGCGCGCTCGCCCGCCTCGGCCTCGGCGCCGCCTTCTTCCTTCCCGCGACGACGACGACGACGGCGGCCACGGCGGCCATCCTCGCCCTCCTCTTCTTCCTCTTCGTCGAGGCCGGCGAGGATCGGCTGATCGTCGTCCTCTTCCTCCGGGAACACCTCGGCGCCCGGCATCGCGCGGCGCGGCGCGGCGGGCGGCGTCGGAGCGACGGCCACGGGCTCGACCTCGCCTCCCTCGCTCACCACCGCGACCTCCTCGCTCACCACCACCGGCGCGCTCGAGGTCGGCTCGGGCTTCTGCGACGAGGGCGGCGGCAGCGCGCTCAGGTCGATGTCCTCGTCGGAGTCGGCGAGCGCCATCATCTCGGCGGTGAACTCGCGCAGCGCGAACACGCCGGGCTTCACCTTCAGGATCGGCTCGTCGCCGCGGTCCTTCTTCACCATCGTCGCGAGCCGCGAGCTCATCGTGAGCTCCGGCGCCTTGCCGACGTGCGAGAGCAGGTTCCGCTCGATCGCGAGCTCGGTGATCTTCTTGTAGTGCAGAGGGCGGCCGACCAAGCGGAGGATCTCGACCGCAGCTTCGGTGAAAGTCATGGAATCTCGGGGCTGCTCGGCAGGGCGGGGCGACTTCGGTGCACAACCGCTGCGCGAGATTGTTCCTGGAAGCGCCCGAGGCGCGATCGTCGCGCGCGTCGAGCGCGGATCCGCGCCCGTTCGGGCGGCGCGACGCTAACAGAGGGGCCCGGGGGACGCAACGGCGGGACCCCTACGTGAGGGCCTAGGACCCACCCACTTCGATTGACAGGCGCGGGCCTGCGCCGTACCTCGCGCGCCGTGCTCACGAGGGTCCCCGTCGTCGCGTTCGTGCTCGCCCTGGTCCTGCCGGGGTGCTGCGTGAACCCGTTCGTCGGCACCGACACGAACGTCGCGCCCGACGCCCCGGGCAGCCCGGAGCGCGAGACCGGCGGCTCGCTCGAGGAGCACGCCCCTGCACCCGATCCGCGCGAGGGCGATCAAGAAGGCCCGGGCGCCGGGTTCGACATCCGCTTGGTGCGCGTGCAGCCCGGCATCCACCTCGGCACCGAGCAGCTCTGCGACGTCGCGGCGGCGGGACGGCTCGAGCCCATCGAGCTCGACGAGCAGGGCGAGTCGCCGGAGCAGTACTCCACCGGCGCGACCCAGCGCATGTCGGTGCAGTGCATCGCGCCGACCGGTGCGAGCTGGGCCGATCTCGCGTTCACGCCGACCAACGTGTCCCACGCGCCCGAGGTGCAGCCCGGCGCGCGCGTGCGCGTCCGGATCCACAGCGCGGACTCGGGCTTCTTCGACTATCCGATCGTCGACTTCGTCGGCATCGCGGGGCGCGCGCCGGAGCGCACGATCGAGGGCGGGCGCATGCTCGGCCCGACCGCGGTCCCGACCGGCTTCGATCTGCGCCAGATCGGCAGCGATCCCGCGCTCGTCGGCAGCACCCAGCAGTGCGCGGTGAGCCACGCGGGCGACATCGACATCCTCGAGGCGCGCGACGCGCGCCGGCGCAGCTATCCGGCGGGCATCCAGAACCGCATGACCATCAAGTGCCGCCACGCGGGCGGCGAGGAGTGGGCGGACCTGGTGTTCATGCCGGCGCAGGCGCGCGCGGCGCTGCACGTCGGGCGCGGCGACGTGATCCCGGTGACCGTCGTGTCGCGCAGCGGTGGGTTCAGCGACTACCCGGTGCTGCAGTTCGCCGGGGAGTGATGCGCGTTGCCGGGATTCGTCGGGTCTGATACCAACGCCCGCTTCCAATTCGCGGCGGTCAGTCCGCGAACCAGCAAGCAGTGCACGAGTGCAGGTTTTTTGACGGTGTCGATCGGGACGCGTAAGGGGTGGGCATCGGGCTTCGATCGCGTGTCCCCTCGGACGCGGGAGCGAGACCCCCGGAACCCCGGTTTCGCTTCGATTCCTGCAGATCTCGGCGGGTGGCGCGAGGTCTGCGACACCATCCCGCGCGGCCCAGCGCCGCGAACGGGCCCGGCTCGTCCATCGCGGACGGTCGCGCCTCGCACGGAGGAGCTCGGCGTATGAAGAGCGGTGGCAAGCAGTTCGGGCGCGTCGGTGTGCTGATGGGCGGTCTCGGCGCCGAGCGCGACATCTCGCTCGCGACCGGCGAGGCGATCGCGAAGGCGCTCGAGGAGCGCGGACACGACGTGGTGCGCGTGATCGTCGATCGCGACGTGGACCGCGTGCTGCGCCAGACCCCGATCGACGTCGCGTTCCTCGCGCTGCACGGCACGTACGGCGAGGACGGCTGCATCCAGGGGATGCTGGAGATGATGGGGATCCCGTACACGGGGTCCGGCGTGCTCGCGAGCGCGCTCGCGATGGACAAGCTGAAGAGCAAGGAGCTCTTCCGCCTCTACAACGTGCCGACGCCGCCGTACTACGTGGCGGAGTCGGATCAGCTCGACCGGCTCGAGGAGCTGCACGGTTCGTTCGGCTTCCCGGTGTTCGTGAAGCCGCGTCGCTCCGGGTCGAGCGTGGGTGCGGGCAAGGCGAACGACATGGCCGAGCTGCGGGCGCGCTGTGAGGATGCCGCTCGTTACGACCGGTCGATCCTCGTGGAGCGCTTCGTCGCGGGCAAGGAAGTGCGCGTCGCGGTGCTCGACGGTCGCGCGCTCGGTGCGATCGAGATCGTGCCGAAGGGCGAGTTCTACGACTACCGCAGCAAGTACTCGAAGGGCCGCAGCGAGTACCACTTCCCCGCGCGCCTCGCGCCGACCCGCTACAAGGGCGTGCTCACGCTCGCGGAGCGCGCGCACCGTGCGCTCGGCTGCGAGGGCGCGACCGGCGTCGATCTCCTCGTGACCGAGGGGGAGAACGAGTACGTGCTCGAGGTGAACACCATCCCGGGCATGACGCCGACCTCGCTCCTGCCGAAGATCGCGGCGGGCGCAGGCTACGAGTTCGGCGATCTCTGCGAGGCGCTCCTCTCGCGCGCGGCGCTCGGCGCGCCTTCGGACGCGGAGCGCGACGAGGAGAGCGCGATCGGGTCGAGCGCGGCGGTCGTCGCCGCGGAGTGATCACTCGCGCGGTCGGAGGTCGACCGCGTAGTCGCCCGCACCGCCGAGCGCAGTGATCGTCACGTCGAGCGTCGCGGGATCGCCGCAGCGCTCGACGGTCGGCGAGCGCGACTCGGTGCGCGCGACGTCGCGCACGTCGAGGGCGAGGCGCGCGATGGTGCCCGCCTCGGGTCGCGCGACGAGCTCCACGCAGCCGCGCGGGACGCGCACCCGATGCGCCGCGACCTCGCCGCGCGCGAGCGTCCCGCGGGCCACGCGACGCCCTCCGCTCGCGGCGATCGCATCGCGCGGGACCCCGCCGAGCCACAGCCCGGCCGAGCCTCCGAGTCGATCGTCGTCGCCCTCGGCGATGGTGATCGAGACGACGCCCTCGGCGTCGCCGCTCCAGAGCTCGATCGCGCGCTCGACGTCCTCGGTCTCGCAGCGCTGGAGCACGTTCTCCGATGCGTCGGCGTCGGCGAGCGGGCGACCGGCGAGATCGAGGAGCCGCATCGCGACGCTCGCGAGCGGGGCGCGCGGCGTCGCGATCACCGCGTAACAACGTCCGGCGCGAGCACGCAGGGGAACGCGAACGCGCTGGTCGCGCGCGAGCGTCACCTCGAGCGGTGCGGCGGTGATCTCGAGGCCGCGGCGGAGCAGCGCGATCTCGAGCTCGCTGCGGGCCTCGCCATCGCGGGCGATCCCCGGCGTGCCTCCGAGCTCGCGCGCGACGACGTGCAGCGCGTCGCTCGGGATCGCGAGCGATGCGACGAGCACCGCGCCCGAGCCGTCGTACGCATCGAGCACGAGCCACGCGCGCGAGGACGCGTGCTCGGTCGCGCAGAAGACGATCGCGGGGTGGGAATCGGGCGCGACGTCCTCGGTGATCAGCGCGCCCTCGGGCGTGAAGAGACGCGCGTCGAGATCGCGCATCCCGCTCGAGGCCAAGGTGGCGAGGACCGCGCACGTGCCCGCGGGCAGCTCGAGCTCGAGCGCGCGGGTGCCGCGCGCCGCGAGGAAGAAGCGCGACTCGATCGTGGTCGAGGGCAGCGCCTCGTAGGGCTCGAGGCGCGCCGCGAGCGCACGGGCGCGCACCGCGAGGGGGTCCGGATCGCGCGACCACGCCGGGCCCGGGAGCTCCTCGGCGCCGGTGGTGGTCGTCGTCGCCTCGGCGCGCTCCACGCTCGCCGGCTCGCCGCATCCGATCACCAGCATCGCGATCACGAGCGCCCGCCTCACGGCGTCACCTCACCCGTCACGAGGAGGAAGCGTCCCGTCGCGTCCTGCGCGCGCACTTCGACGCGCAGCGTCCGTGCTTCCTGGGCGCACGACCACACCACCGGGATCGCGCCGCGATCGACCGACGGCGCGCCCTCGTCCCAGCCCACGAGCCGCGCTTGCTCGTCCGCGACGCGCACGTCGAGATCGCCACCCTCGAGCTCGCGCGATCGCAGCGCCGCGATCGCGACGCAGCCCGCCCCGACCTCGACGTCGAACGCCTGCGCTCCGCGCCCGTCGGCGATGCCCCACGCGATCGCGCGCGCCACCATCCCGCGATCCCGCAGCATCGCCCCGAGCTCGGCGCTCTCGACCGACGCGCGCGCATCGACCCGCGCCGCGTCGAGGACCTCTCCGTCGAGCACCCGGTGTCGCAGCGCGTACGCGCCCGTGCCCGCCCGCGCGTGGACCTGCACCACGACCCCTCCCGGCGCGTCCGGACAGAGCACCACGCTCGCATCGCGTCGCCTGCGATCATCGCGCGCGATCTCGCGCCCGTCGGCACCGATCACCACCAGCGCCAGCGCGCGCACCTCGGGCCCCGCGATCGCGTCGATGCGATGACAACCCTCGCGCTCGATCGCCACGCGATGCAGCTCGGTCGCGCCGGGATCGAGCCAGCCGCGCATCGGCTGTCCCACCGTGCGCCAGCCGCCGGCGCGCGCATCGGCGTCCTCGATCGCCCGGTCGAGCGAGCGCATCGCGGGCGTTTCGCCCGCATCGGTCAGCGGTCGTCCCCGACCTGCGGATCGCGCGAAACAGGCGCCCACCTCGCGCCCCAGCTCCGGCGCGCGCTCGGGCGCGTCGTCGATCGCGAGCACGCGCACCTCGCCGCGCCCGGCATGCACGTGCACCACCGCCGCCACGACGAGCCCGGCCTCGCCGCACGCGCGCACCCATCCCCACGCGCGCGGCTCGACGTCTTCTTCGATCACGTCGCCCGCGGTCGTGTGCGCGAGCAGATCCACGTCGCGCACGCCCGCGCTCCCGAACGCCAGGAACGCGACGCACCCGTCGCGCGCGAGCCGATGCTCGACGACGTGGCTCTGGCGCTCGAGCAGGAACGCGCGTGCGCTCGCCCCCACCGACAGCCGCGCGCGCGCCGCGCGCTCACACGCGTCGATGTCCTGCGCCCGCGCCTGCGTCGCGATCGACATCGCGACCAGGATCACGATCGCGACCCTCACGGCGCGCCGCCCACGAGGATCGCGAACTGCACCTCGCCGCCACCTTCGCCCGCGATCGCCTCGAGGCGCAGCGGCGTGTCGAGCTCACCCGCGCACCGCGAGACGGTCGCGTGCGACGACGGCCCGGCCTCGCTCGCGACCAGCGCGCCCGTGGGATCGCGCAGGAAGAGGTCGACGTCGTTCACGCCCTCGGCGCCCGCCGCCGCGATCGCGATGCAACGACCGGCGGGGATGAGCACGTCGCGCGAGAACGGCGTGGAGTCCCCGAGCGTCGCGGCGAAGCGCTCGAGCTCGAGGTACCCGCGGGCCCGCGGGCCCGCGGTCGCTTCCTCGAGCCGCAGCCCCTGCACTCCGGTGATCGCCGCCGGCGCACCGAGCACCGCGAGCGCGTACCGACCATCGCGACCGTAGGCCTTCACCGCGACCCGCAGCACCGTCGCCTCGGCCCGGCACGCGCGCACGCGCGCGGTCGCGTGCATCGCCGTGTCCGCGTCGAGCTCGCGCCCCGTCGCGTCCGCGAGATACAGGTCCACGTCCATGCCCGCGTGCGACGCCGATGCGACGATCAGCGCGCACCCCGGCCCGGCGACGACCTCGTGCATCCGCGTCTCGCCCGGCGCGATCGACGCATCGCGGCTCGCGAATACCGGCGCCGAGAACCCTCGCGCCGCGAGCTCCGCCGCGAGCACGCCGAGCGCCACGTCGGGCGCCGCTGCCTCGCTGCGCTCCGCGTCGAGCGCGCCCGCGATCTCCTCGGGCTCCTGCCGCGCGAACCCCGCCGCGGGCGCGGCGAGCACCATCACGCCGATCGCCCCCTCGCCCTCGAACGCGCGCGCCTCGACGATGAAGAGCCCCGACGCCTCGGGGCAGTGCTCGACCGTCGGCTCCGCATCGGTCCCGAGATCGCGCCCGACCTCCACGCCGCCGGGATCGAACAAGAAGAGATCGACATCGCGCGTCCCCGCGCCGCCACGCGCCGTCGCGACGTAACACTGCCCGCCCTCGAAGCGCATCGGCATCCGCAGCGCGCCGCCCTCCCCGACCCACTCCACGCGCGGCGCCTCGGCCGGCGAGAGCCCGCGCGCCCGCAGCGCGCTGCGCGTCTCCGCGAGCCGCGCCTCGACGTCGGGGAACGGCACACGCGGCGCGAGCACGTCGTCGAAGAGCCCCTCGAATCCGTCGCCCTCGCCGACGCGGCTGTGCATCTCCGCGATCGACACCGAGCCCGTCCCGTCGCGCGCTTCGATCGCGAGGTAGAACGGTGCGTCGCGCCCCCCTCCGGGCTCGCGATCCGGGCATACGTGCACCAGCCCGCCCTCGCCCGGCACGTCGTCGAGCGCGGCCTCCTCGCCCTCGCGATCGTAGAGCGTCAGACGCAGATCGCGCAGCGCGCTGCTCGCGAGCCCGACGAACGTCGTGCAGCTGCCGACCTCGAGATCGAGCGGGAGCACGACCCCGCGATCCTCGATGACGAACACGCGCGCCGTCGGCGGTCGCTCCTCGTACCCACGCGCGACCATTCGCTCGCGCAGGCGCGCGTGGCGCCGGCTGAGCGCGTCGAGCGGCCCCTCGGCGCGCGGCAGGCTGCCGACGATCGGCGCCTCCTCGTGCTGCGGCTCCTCGCACGCGATCGCCGCGCACGCGAGCATCCCGAGCGCGACGATCCTGGTGCGGCTCACCCGGGATCCCGCTCCGCCGGCGCGACCGAGGGCGCGACCGCGCGCAGCACGTCGTCGACCCGGAACGCGATGCCGGTGGGCCCCCGGAACGTGCGCGTCGCGTAGAGCCCGCTGCCCGCCGACGCGCGGGCCGCGACGAAGTACGTCCCGTTCTGCGCGGGGCAGAAGCGTAGCGCCGCGATCGGTCCCTGCTCCGCATCGCGCGCGACCTCGGCGCCATCCCCGTCGAACACGCGCAGATCGAGCTCGCGCATCGCGCTCGATCCCACGCCCAGCGCGACGTAGCAGCTGCCGGTGCGCATCGAGGTCGATCGCACCTCGGTCGCCTGCTCGAGCAGGAACCCGCGCGCCGTGTCGCCCTCGGTCGTGAACCCGCGCGTGCGGATCACCCGCGACGCCGCCTCCAGCATCGTGTCGACGCGGGGCGATCGGAACTCTGCGGCGCGCGGCGGCGCTTCGACGCCCGCATCGGGCGCCGCGGTGCTCGTCCCACAGCCGACGAGCGCGAGCACCATCGCGGCGATCCTCGCCTCTGCGCGCATACCGCGCACGGGGTTAGCACACCCATGCGCGGGCAGCAGAGGATCAGCCGGGAGGCAGCTGGAGCGGGGTACCGCCGCCGGAGCTCCCCCCGCGCCCGCGCTGCTCGATCGCCGTGATCGCCTGATCGATCGAGTTGCGCATCGCGCCGACCTCGGACCCACGACGACGGCGCAGCGAGGGCACGACGAGCGCATCGCCGACCTGACCGAGCGACTCGATCACCCGCTGCCGCACGTCGCGCGACGGGTGCTCGAGCAGCCGCACCAGCGCGTCCACCTTCTCCGGGCCCTGCAGCGCGGCGAGCGACGAGACCGCCTCGATGCGCTCGTCGAGATCGTGCGTGTCGTCGCGGACGTACGCCTCGAGCGGCTGCAACGACGCTGCGTCGCGGATGCGCCCGAGCGACCGGATGACGTCGAGCCGCACGCTCTTCTCGGGATCGCCGAGCAGCCGGATCAGCGCCGGCGTCGCGCGCGTGTCGCGGATCACGCCGAGCGCGAGCGCCGCCCACTGCCGCGCCGAGCCATCGGCATCGCCGAGCAGCTCGATCAGCGCCGGCACCGCCGCGGGATCGGGCAGGCGCCAGATCGCCGCCGCCGCGACGACGCGCACGTCGACGACCGGATCACGCAGCGCACGCACGAGATCGGGCACCGCATCGCGCGTCCCGAGCCGACCCAGCGCGCGCCCCGCGGAGGCGCGCACGCGCCAGTCGGTGTCGTTCCGAATCATCTCGCGGAGCACCGGCGAGATCTGCTCGCGCTGCCGATACGCCCGGCGCCCCAGCACGTCGGCCGCCGACGCCCGCTCCTCGGGCGTCCCGGTCCGCAGCTGGTTCATGGCGCTCTGGTACTCCTCGTCGCTCATGCTCTGCGCATGCGCGACCGAGGGCGCGACCGCGATCGTCGCGACGACCGCGGACGGGACGCCCACGCACAACGCGGCCGCGATCACGAGACGCCGCGCCCACGTCCCGGGCGTCCCACGGCGCTCGGTGGGTCGCGACCCCACCTCGCGCGACGAGAGCATCGTGTTCGAAAGCATCGTGTCCCCCATCGCCGGGACGCGGTGCATCGACGAGCGCTCGGCTCGAGCGGCGTCCCCAGGGCGATGGTACCACAGACGCCGCCGCGCCTTGGGTGATTCACCGACGAGCGGGAGCGAGCCTCTCGCGCGTGTCGGGAGAGAACGACGCCGAGCGCACCGCCTCCTGGAGCTCGGGGAACGCAGCGAAGTGCCGCAGCAGCACGAGGGCGCGCTCCTGCAGATCGTCGACCGTCGCCTCGCGCTCCGCGCCGAGCTGCGCCGCGCGCTCGCGGATCGCGCCCAGCTCGATCTCGAGCTCCGCGCCCGACGTGCCGAGCCGTCCCTTGAGCTGCGAGATCTGGAAGCGCAGATCGTCCCGCTCGCGCTCGCACACCGCGATCTCGCGCAGCGCCGTCGTCACCTGCGCATCGATCTCGATCCACTGCGCCGCGATCGCGCCGACCTCACGAAGCGTGGACGCGCTCTCGCGTGACACCGTCGCGCCCAGCGTGTGCAGCCCACGCATCGTGCGCGCGAGCTGGGGCTCGACGTCGCCGATGCGACGCCGCGCGTCCGACAGCGTCGACGCGAGCTCGTCGAGCTTGCCCAGCGTGCGCGACTCGTCGCGACCGAGCTCGTCGATCGCGCGCCCCATGCGAAGACGCGTCGCGCGCGTCGCCGCTTCGCGCTCCTTCGCCTGCTCGGTCACGCCGAGCAGCTCGCGCTCGAGCGCGCGCACCTGCGCGATGCGATCCTGGAGCGCGTCGATCGACGGCACGATCCACTCGGGCTCGGTGTGTCCGGGGTACGCGCGCGCGACCAGCTGACGGAACACCGCGACCCGCTGCTCCCACGTGCCGGGGAGCACCGAGGCCACCGAGTCGGCGGGCAGGGAGAGCGAGGGCGCGCGCGCCGTGGGCTCGCGGTTGATCAGCGTGTCGTTCGCGGGCGACGCGGCGCGCGGCGCAGGCAGTCGATCCGCGATGCGACGCAAGTCCTCGAGCAGGTGGTACGCGTCGCGATGGCGTCGTTGCGGCTGCTTGTCGAGCAGCTTCGCGACGACCGCGTCGAGCTCGGGCGGAACGCCCGGCGCGCGCGTCGAGGGCAGCGGCGCGGGCTCGCGCATGTGCTTCAGGATCAGATCGGGCGTCGTGCCCTTGAAGGGCGGCGTGCCCGTCAGCATCTCGAAGAGCACGCAGCCGAGCGCGTAGAGATCGGCGAGCCCGGTCAGCGGCGCGCCGCGCGCCTGCTCGGGCGCCATGTACTCGGGCGTGCCGAACACCGCGCCGCTCGCGGTGAGCCGCAGCTCGCCCTTCATGTGCGCGAGCCCGAAGTCGAGCAGCTTCACGAAGTCGCGCCGCGTCCCGTCGCCGACGAGATAGATGTTCTCGGGCTTGATGTCGCGGTGCACCACGTCGAGCTCGTGCGCCCGCGCCAGCGCGCTCGCGCACTGCATCGCGATGTCGATCGATCGCGCCACGCCGAGCGGCCCGCGTGTGACCTCCTCCGCGAGCGCGATGCCCTGGAGGAACTCCATCACGAGGAAGACGTGCCCATCCGTCTCCCCGAAGTCCATCACGTCGATGATGTTCTCGTGATCGATCCGGTTCGCGGCCTTCGCCTCGCGGAGGAAGCGCTGTCGGTTCGTGACCTCCGCCGAGAGATCGGGCAGCAGGAACTTCAGCGCGACGTCGCCGCCGCTCGAGGCATCGCGGGCGCGATAGACCACGCCCATCCCGCCCGAGCCGATCTTCTCGACCACGAGATAGCGCCCGACGATCGTCCGGCCGAGCAGCGGATCGGGCAGCTCGAGGAGACGGCCGCCGTCCAGCGGGCACGTCGTGGGCGTGCCGCGGTATCGAGCGCCGCAGAGCTCGCAGATCCTCACGCCGCTCTCCCTCGGCCGGCGACTCCTGAGGTCCGGAAACCGTCGCCGGGAGGTCAGGGTACATTCTCCCGGCGCGCGTGGGCAATCTCTGCGCGGGAGATTCTTGACAACGCCGATGGGGGAATCCAAAACCGTCTCTTGGCTCCGCGTTTCTCGCGTGAAAGTGCGCGGTTCGGAGCTCCGATTCCCACAAGGAGCGGCGGTGAAGCTGTCGAACAAGGGCCGTTACGGCGTCCGCGCGATCTTCGACATCGCCTTCCACAACGAGGGGCGCGCCACGCAGATCAAGGAGATCGCGGAGCGCCAGGCGATCCCGCCCCGCTTCCTCGAGCAGATCTTCCAAGACCTCAAGCGCGCCGGTCTGGTCGCGTCGCGCCGTGGTCCGCGCGGCGGATACCAGCTCGCGAAGGCACCCGCGGAGATCCGCCTCGGCGACATCGTGCGCGCCCTCGAGGGCCCGATCGCGGTGTCGGCGCCGAAGGACGACGCGAGCGCGCAGGAAGGCGACGCGACGAGCCGCCAGGTGACCGAGGAGGCGTTCGCCGAGGTCAGCAAGCGCATCGAGGCGTGCTTCGACGACGTCACGATCGAGGATCTCTGCGAGCGCGGCGAGGCGCTGGGGTATCGCCGCCGTCCGCCGAGCCGCTACGTCTACGTGATCTGATGGAGCGGCGAGGCGCGCGCGAGGTGGCACCGGTCGTCGACTCGGTGCTCGACCTGATCGGCGAGACCCCGATGGTCCGGCTGCGACGCATCACGCGCGGCGGGAACGTCTGGGCGAAGTGCGAGCACCTGAACCCCGGCGGCTCGGTGAAGGATCGCATCTGCCTCGCGATGATCGAGCGCGCCGAGCGCGAAGGACGGCTGCGTCCCGGCGACACGGTGGTCGAGCCGACGAGCGGCAACACCGGCATCGGGCTCGCGCTCGTGTGCGCGACGAAGGGCTATCGCCTCGTGCTCACGATGCCCGCGAGCATGTCGCTCGAGCGGCGCCAGCTGCTCAAGTCGTACGGCGCGCAGATCGTGCTCACCGAGCCCGAGCGCGTGATGGAAGGCGCGATCGCGGAGGCCGAGCGCATCGCGGCCGAGCGCGGCGCGTTCATGCCCTCGCAGTTCGACAACCCCGCGAACCCCGCGATCCACGAGCACTCGACCGCCGACGAGATCCTGCGCGCGATGGGCGACGAGCCGGTCGACGCGCTGGTCGCGGCAGTCGGCACCGGCGGCACCGTGAGCGGCGTGGGGCGCGTGCTGAAGCAGCGCTGGCCCGACGTGCGCGTGATCGCGGTCGAGCCCGAGGCGAGCCCGGTGCTGCGCGGGGGTGTCGCCGGCCCCTCGAAGATCCAGGGGATCGGCGCGGGGTTCGTGCCCGGTAACTTCGACGGCAGCGTCGTCGACGAGATCCGCGGCGTCGAGGATCGCGTCGCATGGGACACCAAGCTCCGCCTCGCGCGCGAAGAAGGCCTGCTCGTCGGCATCAGCGCGGGCGCGAACGTCGCGGTCGCGATCGACGTCGCCGAGGAGCTCCGCGGTGTCGTGCGTGATCGCGAGCCGAACGTGATCACGATCCTCTGCGACACCGGCGAGCGCTACTTCTCGCTCGAGGCGCACTTTGCGGAGTGAGAAGCACAGCGTGCTCGTGATCGGCGCCGGCGGGCTCGGATGCGCGGCGGGGATCGCGCTCGCGCGCAGCGGGATCGAGCTCGACGTGACGTTCGTCGATCCCGATCGCGTCGAGCGCAGCAACCTGCATCGCCAGGTGCTCTTCGACGATCGCGACGTCGGGCATCCGAAGGCGGAGCGCGCTGCCGAGAAGATGCACGCGATCTCCGGCGGCGCGATCACCGCACGCGGCGTGATCGATCGCGTCGACGTGACCAACGCCGAGGCGCTCTCGCGCGCCCACGACGTCGTGATCGAAGGCACCGATCGCCACGAGTCGAAGTTCCTCGCGGCCGACGCCGCGGCGCTCGCGCGCACCCCGGTCGTGCACGGCGGCGTGGTGCGCTGGGCGGGCTGGGCGATGGCGAGCACGCCCTTCGAGAGCGCGTGCCTGCGCTGCGTCTTCGAGGACGTGCCGCGCGACACCGACGTCGAGACCTGCGCCGAGGCCGGCGTGATCGGCCCCGCGGTCGGCATCATCGGCGCGCTCGAGGCCGCGCTCGCGGTCCAGATCCTCGAGGGACGCCGCGAGGCCGCGGGCGTGCTCCATCGCTTCGACGTTCGCACCGCGAGCGCCCGCACCAGCCGCGTGAAGTCGCGCGCGAGCTGCCCGCTGTGTGGAGAGCGCGCGACCATCCGCGCGCTCGACGAAGACCGCTACGCCGCGCGTGCATGCGCGACGTGACCCGTTCTGCTCGGAAGACAGAGCCGTTCAGGAGAAGAGAGCCATGACGATCAAGGTCCGCATCCCCACCCCGCTCCGCACCCTCACCGGCGGTCAGGACGAGGTCAAGGCCGAGGGCACGACGGTGCGCGCGGTCATCGATCACCTCGAGGCGCAGTACCCCGGCCTCAAGGATCGCGTCTGCGACGAGAAGGGCGTGCGCCGCTTCGTGAACGTGTTCCTCAACGAAGAGGACATCCGCTTCCTCGACGGCCTCGACAGCGCGGTGCGCGCCGGGGACTCGGTCGAGATCATCCCCGCGATCGCCGGCGGGTGATCGTCGATGCTCGCACGAGCGCGTCGCATCGCTGACGTCACCGAGGCGGTCGGCAACACGCCGCTCGTGCGGCTGCGTCACCTCGAGGCGAAGGAGTGCCCGGGCGTCGAGCTCTGGCTGAAGCTCGAGTACTGCAACCCGGGCGGCTCGGTGAAGGATCGCCCTGCCCTGCAGATGATCCGCGATGCGATCGCGAGTGGTCGCCTCACCAGCGACAAGATCCTGATCGACAGCACGAGCGGGAACACGGGCGTCGCGTACTCGCTCTTCGGCGCGGCGCTCGGCATCCGCGTGCAGCTCGTGATGCCGAGCAACGTGTCGCAGGCGCGCAAGGACATCACGCGCGCGTTCGGCACCGAGCTGATCCACAGCGATCCGATGGAGGGCTCGGACGGCGCGATCCGCCTCGTGAAGACGATCGTGGACGAGAATCCCGATCGTTACTTCTATCCGGATCAGTACTCGAACGCGTCGAACCCGCGCGCGCACTACCTCGGCACGGGGCGCGAGATCCTCGAGCAGGTCGGCGATCGCCTCACGCACTTCTGCGCGGGGCTCGGCACGACGGGCACGATGATGGGCACCACGCGCCGCCTGAAGGAGCGCTCGAGCGCAATCCAGTGCGTCGCGCTCGAGCCCGCCGAGGCGATGCACGGGCTCGAGGGGCTCAAGCACATGGGCAGCTCGATCGTCCCGCCGATCTACGACCCGACGATCTTCGACGAGATCCTGCCGGTCCCGACCGAAGAGGGCTGGGACATGGCGGACCGCATCGCGCGCGAGGAGGGCCTGCACGTCGGGCACTCGACGGGCGGCAACGTGTGGGGCGCGATCCAGCTCGCGAAGCGCATCGAGCGCGGGTGCGTCGTCACCGTCGCGTGCGATCGCGGCGATCGCTACTTCGCGCCGATGCGATGGGAGAAGCGCTATGAGTGGTGAGAAGCCGTGGATCGAGGGTGATCTCGCGATCACGAAGAGCGCGATCGACGCGATCTACGCGCACGCGAAGGAGACGTACCCGAGCGAGTGCTGCGGGTTCGTGTCGGGCCCGGCGGACGACGTCGCGCGCTGCGACGAGGCGGTGCGCGAGGTGAACGAGGCGGACAAGTACCATCGCCTCGACCCCGAGCGCTTCCCGCGCACGGCGCGCACGTACTTCAAGATCCACGAGCTGCGCGCGGCGCGCGCGTTCGAGCGCGGCGAGGCGAGCGGCAGGCCGATCAAGGTCATCTACCACTCGCACTGCGACGCGGGCTCGTACTTCAGCGCCGAGGACGCGGCGACGTTCGCGTCGGAAGGCGCGCTGATGTGGCCGTGCGCGTTCGTCGTCGTGAGCGTGATCGAGGGCGAGCCCAAGGGACATCAGCTCTGGGTGCACGTCCCGGGCACGAACGAGTTCCGGGAAGCGCCGATCCGCACCGTCGAAGGCTGAATCGCGCGAGTTCAACGGCTCGCTGCGCAGCCAGCTCCCGTCCGTGCCCGAGACGGGCACTCCCGTCCGCCGGCTGCTTCGCGAGCACTCCTGTCGAGTCCCGATTTCAACGGCTCGCTGCGCAGCCAGCTCCCGTCCGTGCCCGAGACGGGCACTCCCGTCCGCCGGCTGCTTCGCGAGCACTCCTGTCGAGTCCCGATTTCGGCCGCAGAACGCGATTTAGCGGCGCCCGATCGCGTCCAGCGCGCGCTGGACGCGGTTCTAGGCCGCCGAATCGCGTCCAGTGGCCACTAGAGCCAATTCTCCGGCTCCCAACCGCTTCAATTCCGCTCTGACTGCGTGTGGGGGATTCCCAATCGCCTTCTGGGCGCGCTGGAGGCGAGTTGGCGGCGCGAAATCGCGTTCTCGGCGCCGAGGAAGCGGTCCGGCGCGACGGCTCCTGGGACGTCCCCGGAGACTCGCGCGGCGTGGGCCCAAACGCATCGAGCCCGCGCTCCCTTCGGGAGGCGGGCTCATCTCGCCTTGCGGCGGGACTGCGATCCCTCGAAGGGATCAGCTCTGGGGCGCCGAGTCCTGCTCGACGTTGCGGCTCTGCTTGAGGCGGGCGGCCTTGCCCTCGAGCTCACGCAGGTAGTAGAGGCGGCTGCGGCGGACCGCGCCACGGCTCACGATCTCGAGCTTCTCGATGCGCGGCGAGTGCTGCGGGAAGATGCGCTCCACGCCGACGCCGAAGCTGACCTTGCGGACGGTGAACGTCGCGCCGATGCCGCCGCCGTTCTTGCGGATGACGACGCCCTGGAAGACCTGGACGCGCTCCTTCTCGCCCTCGCGGATGCGGTAGTGAACGCGCACCTGGTCGCCGGCGCGGAAGGTCGGGAGCTGCCGCTGGAACGCGGCCGCGATCGCGGTGATCTTCGGAACGGTATTGGACATGTCGGACGACTCTCGAAGGGGCGCAGTGACTAGCATCGCGTCCTTGCTCAGTCAATCGCGAGAGCCCAAGACAGCCACACCATGCTCGAGATCGGACAGCAAGCCCCCGCGTTCTTCGGACGCGATCAGAACGGCAACGAGGTGCGCTCCGAGGATCTCCTCGCGAAAGGCCCGGTCGTTCTCTACTTCTACCCGAAGGACTTCACGCCCGGCTGCACCCGCGAGGCGTGCATGTTCCGCGACGCGTTCGAAGATCTGCAGGGGCAAGGCGCCACGATCGTCGGCGTGAGCGCGGACAGCGGCGAGAGCCACAAGCGCTTCGCCGAGCGGTACCAGCTGCCCTTCTCGCTGCTCTCCGATCCCGATCGGAAGCTCGCGCGCGACTACGCGATCGTGCGCCCGCTCGGGCTCGGCGCGCGGCGCGTGACCTTCGTGATCGGGCGCGACGGGAAGATCCGCGGCGCGTTCCACCACGAGATCTCGATGTCGCGCCACGTGACCGACGTGAAGGATCTCCTCACGCGCCTGCAGGGCGAGACCAGCGCGTCCGCCGGGCGCTGATCAGCGATCGCCGAGCAGGCGATCGAAGGTGATCGCGGCCGCGGCGCGCACCGAGAGGTGGTTGTAGTCCGAGCCCGGCTGGATCGGCGCGAGCACCACGTCGGCGCGATCCATCAGCGTCGAGTGCAGCCCGTGCGCGGTGCCGAAGAGGATCAGCACGGGCCGCGCGGACGTCTCGAGCAGCGCGCGGCCGTCGGCCCACGACGTGAGCGTCTTGCCGGGCGGCGCCTTCGCGGCGGTCACCCAGAGCGCGGGCGCGCTGCCCTCGCGCTCGGCGATCGCGGCGATCGCGGCATCGACGCTCTCGATCGGCGCGCAGATCGACAGCGCGCGCGTGCGCTCCGGGACCCGACGCGCGCCCGCGCCGTTGGCCCAGTGATCGAGGATGCGCTCGACGAGCAGGCGCTGCGCCGCGATCGGCGAGACGACCCAGTAGCCGGCGAGCCCGAACGTGCGCGCGCTGCGCGCGAGATCGTGCACGTCGACGTTGGTGATCGCCGACGCGATCGGGTGCCCTGCGCGATCGCGCACCGGGTGATGCACCAGCGCGCAGTGCACGCGCGCCTTCACGCGCCCTCTCCTTCGCGGCGGATCGCGTCGAGGAGCTTCTGCTCCTCCGCGTCGGGCGGGAACGTCTCGAGGAGATCGGGACGTCGCGCGAGGGTGCGGCGCAGCGACTCCTTCTTGCGCCACTTCGCGACCTGCGCGTGGTGCCCGCTGAGCAGCACGTCGGGCACCTTCTCGCCGCGGAACTCCGCGGGCCGCGTGTAGTGCGGGTACTCGATGCGCCCCTGCGCGTGGGACTCCTCGTGCGTCGACTCGGGGTTGCCGAGCACGCCCGGGAGCAGACGCCCGACCGCCTCGACGATGACCATCGCGCCGACCTCGCCGCCCATCAGCACGAAGTCGCCGAGCGAGATCTCGCGATCGCAGCGGATGCGTGCGCGCTCGTCGACGCCCTCGTAGCGGCCGCACACGAGCGTGAGCGCCTTCTGCGTGCTCGCGAGCTCCCGCGCGATGCGCTGGGTGAAGGGCTCGCCCTGCGGCGTGAGGAGGATCCGCAGCGGTCGCGCCCCACCGTCCTCGCGCGCGCTCTCGCGTGCTTCGGCGGAGTCCATCGCGTCGACCAGCGGGCCCGGCATCATGACCATGCCGCTGCCGCCGCCGTAGGGCGCGTCGTCCACGGTGCGGTGGCGATCCTTCGTGAACTCGCGCGGCGTGATCGGATGGATCTCGAGCGCGCCCGACTCGACCGCCTTGCCCACGAGCCCGGTGCGCACGAACGAGTCGAGCATCTCGGGCAGCACGGTGACGACGTAGAAGCGCATCTTCATCCTGCGGCGGGATCGACGGGCTCGAAGTCCGCGGTGTGCGCGACCTCGATGCGACCGCCCTCGACGTCCACGTCGATCACGTAGGGCTCGATGAGCGGGATCTCGATGACCCCGCGCGCGGTCGGCACCCGCAGGCAGTCGACGCTCGGGTACGAGAGCACTTCGTCGACGACGCCGAGCTCCACTCCGTCTTCGACGACGCGGAGGCCGATCAGATCGACGTGGTAGACCTCGTCCTCGTCGGGCTCGGGCATCCACGCGCGACGCGCGGCGATCTCCGCGCCTCGCAGCGCCTCGGCCTGCTCGACCGTCGTCACGCCCTCGAGCCGCAGCACGTCGGCGTCGCCGCTGCGCTTGCTTTCGAGCACGGCGTGCTCGCGATCGCCGGACTTCGCGCGCACGACGACGCGCTCCAGCTCGAGCAGGAGCGGCGAGTCGGGGTTGAATCGGTGGACGCGGACTTCGCCGCGCACACCGTGCGGTCGCGTGATCGCGCCGAGGACGACGACGTCGTCGCTCTCGGCCCGCAGGTCGCGCCCCACGGTGGTCGCCTCGTTACTCGAGGATCTCGAGGATCGCGCGCTTGCGCAGGCGCGCGGACGTCGCGGCGAGCAGCGTACGGATCGCACGCGCGGTGCGCCCGTCCTTGCCGATCACCTTGCCGAGATCGTCCTCGGCGACCGAGAGCTCGTAGACGGTCGCGCGATCGCCGTCGACCGCTTGCACGCGCACCTCGTCGGGCTCGTCGACGAGGTTGCGCGCGATGAACGTCAGGAGCTCTTCGAGCTTCGGCTCGTCCATGGACGACGAAGCGCTCAGGCGATCGCCTGGGTCGCGCGGCGGTAGTCGTTCAGCACGTGGCGAACGCGCGTCGAGGTCTGCGCGCCCACGCCGACCCAGTGGTCCACGCGGCTGAGGTCGATGCGCGCGGTCTCGATCGGCTTGGCCGGATCGTACGTGCCGATCTGCTCGAGGAAGCGCCCGTCACGCGGGTTCTCCGAGTCCGTGACGACGACGTGGTAGTAGGGGCGCTTCTTGGTGCCGAAGCGAGCGAGCCGGATCGTGACCATCGATATGCCTCGAGAACAGAGCGTAGAACGCAGAAGCGCCCAGGACGGGCGCCGAAAGGGTCGCGAAAGCTAGCGGAGGCTCCTCGGAGCGTCAAGGACGGGCCCGTGAGCACGGTGGTCAGCGCGGTGGCCAGGCGCTAGAACGGGGCGCGATGTCGATTGCCTCCGGCTCTCGCCGCGCGATGCTCGTCGGTCTCGTCTCGCTGATCGCCCTCACGCTCGCGGGCGCATCGTGCTCCGGGGGCACGCGCGAGACCACCCCGAGCGCGCCCGAGGTCGCCGAAGCCCGGCTGCCGCGCACCGATCTTCGGCTGCTCGTGGTGACCGACATGATGGGCTACCTCGAGCCCTGCGGGTGCACGAGCCGGCCGCTCGGCGGGATCGATCGCCTCGCGGCGGCGGTGCGTGCGCAGCGCAGCGGGGACGTGCCGACGCTCTTCCTCGCGGCGGGTGATCTCTTCTTCGACGGGACCTCGCACGGAGTCGAGGGCGCCGAGGCGGCGACGCAGGAGATCTGGAAGGCGGAGACGATGGCCGACGTGCTCGGCGGGCTTCAGCTCGCGGCCGCGGTGCCCGGTCCGCTCGATCTGCGCTTCGGTGCGACGACCTTCGACGCGCTCGCCGAGCGCGCGTCGTTCCCGCTGCTCGCGGCCGGCGTGCGGATCGCGCGCGGTGCTGGGGAGCCGAGCGCACCGGCGCCCGAGCCGCGGACCCTCGAGGCGCGCGTGATGCGCGAGGTCGGAGGCGTGCGCGTCGGGATCGTCGGGCTCTCCGAGATGACCGACGTCGCGGGCGTGATCGCGAGCGAGACCGATCTGATGGAGGTCGCGCGTCGCGAGGTCGCGGCGCTGCGCAGCGAGGGCGCGCAGCTGGTGCTCGTGCTGGCGCGCGCGCCGCGGCGCACGGTGCGTCGCATCGCGAGCGACGTCGAGGGCATCGACTTCGTGGTGCAGGCGGGGCTCGACACCGCGGAGCCGCACCTGCCGGCCGACACCGGTGGCGCGACGATCCTCCACGCGTCGCACCACGGTCAGGGTCTGCTCGTCGTCGATCTCGCGCGCGGGGAGCGCGGGCAGTGGATGGACGCGAGCACGTGGACGCGCACCGCGGAGCGCGATCGGCTGCGCGAGGAAGCGGACACGCTGCGCACGCGCATCGGTGAGTGGGAGCGCGATCCGAACGTGTCGGAGGCCGACGTGGTGCAGCAGCGCGCGCGCCTCGCGGAGCTCGAGGAGCGCATCCGTGCGGTCACGCGCGCGCCGGAGATCCAGACGCCCGCGTTCGCCGCGCGCTTCGTCGAGCTCGCGCCCGAGGCCGAGCGCGATGCCGCGACGACCGGCGTGCTCGATCGTTACTTCCGGCGCGTGAACGATCACAACCGCGAGGCGTTCGCCTCGCTCGTGCCGCGCCCCGCGCCCGAAGGGCAGCCGAGCTACGTGGGCACCCAGGCGTGCGGCAGCTGTCACGCGGAGGAGCTCGCGTGGTGGCGCACCACGATGCACGGGCAGGCGTACCGGACGCTCCAGGAGCGTCACAAGGAGTACAACCTCAGCTGCGTCGGCTGCCACGTGACCGGGTACAACCAGCCCGGCGGATCGACGGTGGCGCACGTGGGCCCGCTGCAGGACGTGGGCTGCGAGAACTGCCACGGGCCGGGCTCGCAGCACGTTGCGGATCCGCAGGGCGCGCACGTGAACGTGCGGCTCGACGCGCCGGAGGAGGTCTGCGTGCGCTGCCACAACACCGAGCACAGCGACCGGTTCCACTACCCGACGTACCGTCGGATGATGATGGCGCCCGGGCATGGCATGCCCTCGGCGTCGGCGCAGGGCGCGGCTGCGGAGGGCAGCTGACGTGCGCGTCGCGCTCGTCGTGATCGCGATCGTGATCGCGGGGTGCGGAGGCGCGCCACGATCGCGCGCCACGACGAGCAGCGCGACGCCGGTCGTGCTCCCCGTGAGCGACTGGCGCGCGGCGTACTCGGATCGTCGCGCGCTGCGCTCGATGGTGGGCGCGGCGAGCTACTACCACGACTCGCTCGCAGGCCGATCGACCGCGAGCGGCGAGCCGTACGATCCGACCGAGTACACTGCGGCGAATCGCGATCTGCCGTTCGGCACCGTGCTCCGCATCGTGCGCATCGACACCGGACGCTCGGTGATCGTGCGGGTGAACGATCGTGGCCCCTTCGGTCGTCGCCGGCGCTTGCTCGATCTCTCGCGCGCAGCCGCGGAGGAGCTCGGCATGATCGAGCGCGGCGTGGTGCGGGTGCGCGCCGAGGTGCTCGAGCTCGGCGAGCGTTAGATCACGAGCCCGATCAGCAGGCCCATCAGGAAGACCACGAGCGCGAGCGCGACGATCATCGGCAGCGTGCGCAGCGGCTCGGGGACCCGATCGAGCCACGGCTTCGGCCCGGGCGGCGCGCTGGTGCGGCTCGAGAGCGTGGAGCCGGCGTGGATCGCGGTCTGGATCTCCGCGAGCGAGATCGCCGGCTGCGTGGTGATCTCCGACGAGTAGTCGAGGTCGCTCGCGGGGCGCGGCGCAGGCGCTTCGATCGCGCTCACGATCTCGGTGCGCCCTCCGTCGAGCGGCGCGACGTCGAGCTCGTCGTGCTCGCTCGGATCGAAGCGCACGCCGCCCGCGAAGGGCTCGAGCGCGCGCGCCAGCGTGGCGACCGAGTCGGGGCGCATCGCGCGATCGCGGCTGAGCGCGGCGCGCACCAGTGCATCGAGCTGCGCGGGCACGTCGGGACGCACACCGCGCAGCGGCGCGGGCGTCTCGTGCATCACGAGCCGGAAGAGATCGGGAAGCGTCTCCGCCTCGAAGGGCACCCTCCCCGCGATGCCCTCGTAGAGCATCACACCGATCGAGTAGACGTCGCCGCGCGCGTCGACCTTGCCCGGCTCGAGGATCTGCTCGGGCGCCATGTAGAGCGGGCTGCCGAGGAACACCCCGGCGTGCGTGAGCTCGCGCCCGTCGACCGGCTGCTTGAGCTTCGAGATCCCGAAGTCGAGCACCTTCGCGCCGCCCGGCCATCCGCGTCGCGGCGCCGCGAGGAACACGTTGTCGGGCTTCAGATCGCGATGGATGATCCCGCGCTCGTGCGCCGCCGCCACGCCGCGCAGCGCGGGCATCAGCGTCGCGATCACGCTCTCGACGCGATGGGGGCCGCGCGCGAGGAACGCGGTGAGCGGCTCGCCGCTCAGCAGCTCCATCACGAGGAAGAGCGTCCCGCGCTCGCGTCCCGCGTCGAACACCGCGACGACGTTCGGATGATCGATCTCCGCCGCGGCGCGCGCCTCGCGCAGGAAGCGCGCGGTGAGCGACTCGCTCGATGCGAGATCGGGGCGCAGCCACTTGATCGCGACGCGCTTGCCGGTGAGCTCGTGCGCGGCCTCGTACACCACGCCGGTCGCGCCCGAGCCGAGCACGCGCGCGATCACGTAGCGTCCGCCGACTCGCTGGCCGGGACGCGGCAGATCCTCGTGCTCCAGGCCCTCGAGATCGCTCACCGGGCCCGAGTCTGACTCGCGTCAGCCGTGCCGTACCAGCTGGAGCAGCACGTCGGGCATGACCGGCTTGAGCAGCCAGCGATCCAGGAGCCCGGGCTCGGCGCGCTCCCCGAGGTGCTCGCGCGCGTAGCCGCTCATCGCGACGAGGCGCATGCGGCGCTCGGGATCCTCGGCGCGGATGGCGCGCGCGAGCGTGAACCCGTCGAGCTCCGGCAGCCCGAGATCCATGAGCACGAGATCCGGCCTCTCGCGCAGCGCGAGCTCGAGCCCGCCACGGCCGTCCGCCGCTTGCAGCACCTCGAGCCCGGCGTGCTCGAAGTAGAGACGGATCATCTCGCGCACGTCGTCGTTGTCCTCGACGATCAGCACACGCCGGAGCGCTGGTGCGCTCGTCTCCGCTTCGGACATCGCCGTCGCATCTAGACGCAACCGCGGACCCTCACAAGCGGGGTCGCTCGTGACGTGACGCCCCACCTGAGGCACCGGATCGCGCGCCGCACGGTCTCACGTCGCTCGATCCGAGCACGCTCTCACGTGGCTCGGTGCTTGCCTCGTTGGGAACCCTGCGGCGGAGGAACGTTGAGCCATGCAGCTCGAGGGCATCACGGCGCTCGTCGTCGACGATCACAGGGACACGCTGGAGCTCGCGGGCATGGTGCTCGAATGGGACGGTGCTCACGTTCTGGAAGCCAAGTCTGCGGAGGAAGCTCTGAAGTTGCTCGATCGGAACGCGGTGGACGTGGTGGTCTGCGACATCTACCTGCCTCGGCTCGACGGCCGCGCGTTCGTGCGCGAGCTGCGCCGGCGGCACGATCAGAAGCGCGAGATCCCCGCGCTCGCGGTGTCGGGTGATGCGGATCCCGAGCGCGTCCAGCTCGCGCTCGACGCGGGGTTCGACAAGTTCCAGGCGAAGCCGCTCGATACCGACGTGCTCGTCGAGCAGGTGCGCAGGCTGGTGGGACGGTGAGCGACGGAGCGGTCCGCACGCGCGCCGCGCGGGTGCTCGTCGTCGAGGATGCGCCCGACCTCCGCGCGCTCTACGTCACCTGGCTCCTCGGGCACGGCTACGACGTCGACGAAGCGTCCGACGGCCGGCGCGCGTGGGAGCGCATTCGTGCGCGACGGCCCGACGTGGTGCTCCTCGATCTCGGCCTGCCCACGATCGATGGTCAGCGCGTCGCGACGTGGCTGCGCCTCGATCGACAGCGGCGTGCTCCGGCCGTGATCGTGATCACGGGACAGCTCGAGCCCGACGCGATCCAGGCGGCGCGCGATGCGGGCGTCGACGCGGTGCTCTTCAAGCCGTGCGGCGAAGCCGAGATCACCGAGGCGATCGAGGCGCAGCTCGCGCGCATCGCGCACGCCGACGCGCGCACCGGGTCGAGCACGGCGTGAGGGAAGCGGGCGTGATTCCCTCACATGTGATGGGTCGCGCGGCTATCCTGATGGCTCGATGCGCAAGAGGACGCAGTCGCGTGTCGCGCGGATCGCCGTGCTCCTCGAGGGCGACGTTCCGCGCGTGGTGACCACCATCGCGCCGGGCGCGGATCTGCCCAAGCTCGCGCGCGAGCTCCTGCAGGCGCGACCGAGTGGGACGCGCGTCGTGCTGCGGAACGCGTGGGGCGAGCCGGTGCTCGAGTGGACGCGCGGCGCGGACGGCGCGATCGACGAGCACTACCGCGCCGCGGCGGTGATCAGCGCGCCCTCGAGCCCCCCGGCCTCTTGGCTGCGCGACGACGAGAACGGGGAGCCCGAGGACGACGACGAGTAGCCGTCCTCACGCCATGCGGCGTGCAGCGCGGATCGGCGCGAGCGCGCGCTCGATCGCGACGAGCAGGCCGGCGGGCGAGACCGGCTTCTCGAGGATGCTCGCGAAGAGCTCGCGGTCCGGGATCATCACGTCGTGGATCGAGCGCGTGAGCAGCACGACCCGCGGCGCGTGCGGCCCGTGTTTGTCCCGCAGGCGCGTGCAGAGCGTCGTCGCGTCGAACTCACCCATGCGGTGGTCGGTGATCACGGCGTCGAAACGGACGGTCGCGAGGACGTCGAGCGCCTCGCGTGGCGAGGTGAAGCCGCGCGCGCGGAAGCGCGCCCCGGCGAGGGTCCGCAGGACGAGGTTCACCCGCGGTGGTCGGTCGTCGATCACGGCGACCCGAGGCTGGCCGATCAGCGAGTCGGTGGTGTGCACGATCGCCGGGACATCGTCGCGTGCACGCACGCCACAACGCTCCGTGCCCAGGGGCACGCTTGCACCGCGCGGCCCGGCTCGGTTAGTACTGCCGCTCTCCGGAGGTCCCCATGCGCTCGTCCTGGCTCCCGTGCTCGCTCGTGATCGCCGCCTTCCTCGCGCTCGCCGGCTGCGGAGCGGGAGCCGTGGGTGAGGCGTGCGAGCGTCCGGGAAGCACGGACGACTGCGTCGACGACGCGATCTGCGCGACCGACCCGTCGGACACCGGCGATGCTGCGGATCCGGTGTGGGACTCGTACACCTGCCGCGCGCTCTGCGTCGACGAGAGCGACTGCCCCGCCGATCAGGAGTGCCGCGGCGTGACGGGCGCGTTCGCGACGCGGGCCTGCCAGCCGGTGCGCTGAGCTCGGGACACGGGACTTCCGCGCGCGTGCCGCCCTACCCGAAATCCGAGAAGAGCGCAGCGCAGATCGTCGCGGCGGCGACGCGGGTGCTCGCGCAGAAGGGCTACGCGCGCACGTCGCTCCTCGACATCGCGCGCGAGGCCGGCATGTCGAAGGGCGCGCTCCACTATCACTTCCCGACGAAGGAATCGCTCGTCGAGAAGGTGCTCGAGAACGCGCTCTCGACGATCACCGATCGCACGCTCTCGGCGTGGGAGCAGGCGGCGAGCGACCCGTTCCAGGTCGATCTCTTCGAGGCCATGCGCACCGCGATCCGCGAGCTCTGGGAGGTGCGTCGCACGCGCACCGACGAGGTCGCGGTCATCGCCGATCTGCTCGCGCAGGCGCTCTACGATCCCGCGCTGCGCCCGCGCCTCGCGGAGTACTACCGCACCGCCGCGGAGCAGGTGAACGAGCGCCTCTTGCCGAACCTCGCGCGCGTGGGGCTGCGCCCGAAGGTCGCGCCCGAGATGCTGCCGCGCATCCTCGTCGGGCTGCTCGACGGCCTCGTGATGCAGCACTTCGTCGACGACCACGCGATCGACTCGGGCGAGCTCGTGAAGGCCGTCGAAGCGATGGCCGGCGCGCTGTTCGAGCTCGCGCCGCCTCCTCCGAGCGCGTGATGGCCGATCCGTTCGAGGCGATCCTCGCCCAGGACACGGCGGTCGCGATCCTGCGCGCCGCGGTCGCGCGCAACCGTCTGCCGTCCGCGTACCTCTTCGAAGGACCGAGCGGCGTCGGCAAGCAGAAGGCGGCGATCGCGCTCGCGCAGGCGATCATCGGGGCCGACGCTCCCGACGCCTCGCGCGCCGAGGTGCTGCGCCGCATCGGCGCGGGCACGCACCCCGACGTGCGCCTGTTCCGCCCGCGCGACGAGGGCGATCGCAACATCCAGGTCGACACGGTGCGCGAGCAGATCCTGCCCTTCGCGCAGTACGCGCCGTTCGAGGCGAAGCACGCGTTCCTGATCCTCCCCGAGGCCGACGTCTCGTTCCCCGAGAACCACCCCGAGGGCGCGAACGCGCTGCTCAAGACGCTCGAGGAGCCTCGCCCCGGCGTGCACTTCGTCCTGCTCGCGGAGCGCCCCGATCGCCTGCTCGTGACGATTCGCTCGCGCTGCCAGAAGGTCCGCTTCGCGCGCCTTCCTCCGAATGCGCTCGCGACGATCCTCGATCGCGAGAGCGCCGACGCGGCCCACCGCACCGCGGCGATCGCGCTCGCGGACGGGCGCGCCGATCGCGCGATCTCGCTCTCGCAGGAGGGCGCGGCCGACGCGCTGCTCGAGGGCGCGCTGCGCATCGACGAGGTCACGTCGCGCGGGGTGCCCGGCGAGCTCATCGGGCTCGCCGAGGAGCTCGCGAAGAACGCCGACGTCGAGCACGTGCTCGACGCGCTGAGCACCTACTATCGCGACGTCGCCGCGGCCGCGCTGGGGCTGCCCGACGACGCGCTCGCGTTCCGGCACCAGGCCGAGCGCATCCGCGCGCGCGCCGAGGTCGTCGGCGCCGAGCGCGCGGCGCGCGCGTGCGAGCGCATCCGCGACGCCGAGGAGCGCCTCGAGCAGAACGCGAACAAGGAGATCCTCCTCGGTCGCGTGCTCTTCGAGATCGGCCGCTGACACGGGGTCTGGCGCGCGGGCCGAGCGCGGGTACGCTCGCCGTCCCTCCGATGCAGCCGAAGCCCTTCTACGTCACGACGCCCATCTACTACGTCAACGGCAAGCCCCACATCGGGCATGCCTACTCGACCGTCGCCGCCGACGTGCTCTCTCGCTACGCGCGGGTGCGCGGGCGCAACGCACGCTTCCTGACCGGCACCGACGAGCACGGGCAGAAGATCGAGCGCGTCGCCGCGGATCAGGGCCTGCCTCCGGCCGAGTACTGCGACCGCATGATCCCGGCGTTCCGCCAGTGCTGGGAAGCGCTGCACTGCGAGTACGACGACTTCATCCGCACCACCTCGCCGCGCCACATGCAGTTCGCGGAGGAGATGTGGCGCCGCTGCGAGGCCGCGGGCGACATCTACCTCGGCGAGTACGAGGGCTGGTACTCGGTCGCCGACGAGACGTTCTACACGGAGAAGGAGCTCGTCGACGGCAAGGCGCCGACCGGTCGTCCCGTCGAGCGCGTGAAGGAGCCGAGCTACTTCTTCCGGCTCTCGAAGTACACCGACAAGCTGCTCGCGTTCTACGAGGCGCACCCCGACTTCGTGCGCCCCGAGGGCCGCTTCACCGAGGTGAAGTCGTTCGTGCGCGAGGGGCTGCGCGACCTCTCGCTCTCGCGCACCACGTTCCGCTGGGGCATCCCGGTGCCGGGCGCGCCCGACCACGTGATGTACGTGTGGTTCGACGCGCTCACGAACTACGTGAGCGCGCTCGGCGGCGATCACGCGCCGCTCTACTCGGAGTTCTGGGAGCCGAACGCGCGCGCGGTGCACCTCGTCGGCAAGGACATCCTGCGCTTCCACGCGGTGTACTGGCCCGCGTTCCTGATGAGCGCGGGGCTGCCGCCGCCCTCGCAGGTGTGGTCGCACGGCTGGATGACCGTGAACGGCGCGAAGATGAGCAAGACGGAGGGCAACTTCCTCCCGCCCGAGCCCATCGCCGACGCCGTCGGCGCCGACGCGCTCCGCTACTACCTGATGCGCGACATCGCGTTCGGTCAGGACGGCGACTTCAGCCACCAGAACCTGCTCGCGCGCTACCACGGCGATCTCGGCAACGGGCTCGGGAACCTGCTGAACCGCATCGTGTCGAGCATCGTCCCGAAGAGCCTCGACGGGCGCGTGCCGCGCATCGACGTGAGCGCGCTCGGCGATCGCGAGAAGGAGCTCGTGCAGACCGCGGAGCGCGCCGCGAAGCGCGCCGGGCAGCTGCTCGACGACATCGCGCCGCACCGCGCGCTCGAGGCGATCTGGGAGCTCGTCGCGGCGGCGAACAAGTACGTCGATCAGACCGAGCCGTGGCAGCTCGCGAAGAAGGGCGACACGCGCCGTCTCGAGGAGGTCAGCTACGCCGTGCTCGAGTCGCTGCGCTGGCTGAGCGTGATGCTCTGGCCCTTCCTGCCGGAGAAGAGCGACGCGATGCGCGCGCAGCTCGGCCTCGCGCCGATGATGCCGACGGTCGGGCTCGACGGGTGGCCGAGCGCGTGGGGCGGGCTCGTCGGGGGGACGCAGGTGCGCCCGGGCGCACCGCTCTTCCCGCGCTTCGACGAGGACCAGCAGCGCGCGATCTACGAGCGGCTCGGCGCGCCGATGCCGGATGCGCTGAAGAAGACGTCGGCGGGCACGCCCGCTGCGAAGAGCAAGAGCGAAGCGAAGAAGAGCGAGCCGAAGATGGAAGCGAAGCCCGAAGCGAAGAAGGAAGCCCCGGCCCTGCCCGAGGGCGTGATCTCGATCGACGATCTCGTGAAGGTCGACATGCGGCTCGGCCTCGTGAAGAGCGGCGAGCGCGTGCCCAAGAGCGACAAGCTGCTCGAGCTGAAGGTCGACATCGGCGAGCCCGAGCCGCGCACGATCCTCGCGGGCATCGGCAAGCACTACGAGCCCGAGCAGCTCGTCGGCCGGCGCATCGCAGTGGTCGTGAACCTCGCGCCGCGCCCGATGATGGGCCGCACGTCGCACGGCATGGTGCTCGCCGTGAGCGACGACGCGGGGCTCAGCGTGCTCTCGCCCGACAAGGAGATCACGCCCGGCGTCAAAGTGAAGTGATGTTCGTCCCGCCGCCGCTCGCGCCCACGATCGAAGCTGCGCTCCGCGACGTCGCGGCGCGCACGCCGGAGGCGCGCGCGGCGGCGCTCGAGGTGCTCGCGACCGTCGACACCGACGAGCTCCGGGCGCGCGCGATCGAGGCGGCACGCTCGAGGCTGGACGACGAGGCCGCGGTGGTGCGCGTCGCTGCGCTGGTCGCGCTCGGACGTCTGCGCGACGACGCGTCGATCGACGCGATCCTCGGGAAGCTCGAGCGCGACGACGATCCGGTGGTGCGCGAGGTCGCGCTGATCGCGGCCGCGGAGATCGGCGGCGATCGCGCGCTCGACGCGGTGACCGCGGCGCTCGAGGATCCGCGCCCCGAGGTGCGCTTCCAGGCGGTCGCGGCGATCGCAGAGCTCTCGCCGGAGCGCGCATCCGGGCACGTGCTGGAGCGGCTCGAGGACGACGACGCGCGAGTGCGCGCCCACGCGGCGAGCTCGCTCGCGCTGCTCGGCGATCGACCCGCCTCGCGCGACGCCCTCGCGGCGCGCCTCGATGATCTCAGCGCCGAGGTGCGCGCCGAGTCGGCGCTCGCGCTCGCCACGCTCGGCGACGATCGCGCGGTGCCCACCCTGCGCCGCCTGCTCGACGATCCCGAGCGCGGCCTCGCCGCGGCCGAGGCGCTGGGCGCGCTCTCTCCCAAGGGCGCAGCACGCGACGACCTCGCGCGCATCGCGCGTGCGTTCCTCAAGCCGCTGATGCTCAAGGCCGCTGCGTCCGCGGCGCTCGCGCGCGCCGGTGACGCGCGCGGCGTCGAAGGCCTTCGCAGTGTGCTCAAGGCCCTGCGCGCCGACGGGCGCACCTACGCGGTGGTCGCGATCGGCGAGCAGCGCATCGCCGCGCTGGTGCCCGAGATCGTCGCGCTCGCCGATCGACCGCGCGGCGCCGATCCCGTCGCGATCGCCGAGACTCTCGCGCGCTTCGCCAACGAGAGCCCCGAGGCGCGCGCTGCGCTCGAGCGCCTCGCGACCCGCGACGACGAGGTGGGTGCCCGCGCGAGAGAGCTGCTCGCGTGACGTCTGGATCCGTGGCACCAGATCGTCCGATGTTGCGCCGCTCGTTCGTCGCCCTGCTCGCTGCCCTGCCCTTCGTCGTATCGAGCGCGCGCGCCCAGGACGCGACGGTCACCGGCACGATCGAGCGCGTCGACACCGCGCAGAACGCGATCGTGATCCGCGCCGCGAGCGGCGAGCGCACCGGTCGACTGAGCCCGCAGACGCTGATCACGATCGACGGCTTCCCGGGCGACGTGCGCGATCTGCGCCCTGGCCAGCAGGTCTCGGCGCAGTTCGCGCTCACGCGCGGCGGCGCGACGCGCTCCGACGTCGTGCGCATCGACGTCCGCACCCGCCGCTGACCAAATCCGCGTTCGAGGACGCACTGGGGCGAGCCCGTGTCTCGACGCGGTGCACGCCGTCTCGCGACGAGGTCCGTCTTTCGACGGGAAATTCCGTCTCGCGACGAGCCCAGCCGTCTCGCGACGAGCCCAGCCGTCTCGCGACGAGCCTGGCGGTCTTCGGACGCCGCGAGCGGGCTCAGAGCACCACGAGGTCGTCGCGATGCACGATCTCGTCGCCGCCGTGGAACCCGAGGATCGACGCGATGTCGCGGGTGTTCGCGCCCGCGAGCTTCGCGACGTCGCGGGTGCCGTAGCGCGCGAGCCCGCGCGCGATCTCCGCGCCCGCGGGATCACACAGGGTCACCGCGTCGCCCGGCGAGAAGTCGCCGCGCACCCCGATCACACCCGCCGGGAGCAACGAGCGCCCGCCCGATCGGATCGCCTTCGCCGCGCCTTCGTCGAGCAGCAGCGTGCCGCGCGGGCGCAGCGTGAACGCGATCCAGTGCTTGCGGCTCGCGAGCTTCGCGCCGAGCGGCGCGATCAGGGTGCCCACGTCGTCGCCCGACACCACGCGCTCGAGCGCGCGCCCATCGCGCGCATCCGCGATCACCACCGGCACGCCGCGCTTCGCGGCGCGTCGCGCCGCCTCGAGCTTGCTCGCCATCCCGCCGGTCCCGAGATCGCTCGAGCTCGCGCCGACGAGCGCGAGCGCCTCGCTCACGTCGCTCACCAGCGGCACGCGCTTGCCCTCGCGATCGAGCAGCCCCTCGACGTCGCTCAGCAGCACCAGGAGGTCAGCGCCCGCGAGCGTCGCGACCATCGCCGCGAGCTGATCGTTGTCGCCGAACTTGATCTCCTCGACCGCGACGGTGTCGTTCTCGTTGATCACCGGCACCGCGCCGAGCTCCCACAGCGCGTCGAGCGCCGCGCGCGCGTTCAGATAGCGCTCCCGATCCGCGAGATCCGCGTGCGTCAGCAGCAGCTGCGCGACCGGCACGCCGTAGGGCGCGAACGACTCTTCCCACGCGCGCATCAGCCGGCTCTGCCCGACCGCCGCGCACGCCTGCAGCTGCGCGATCTCGGTCGGCCGTTTCTCGAAGCCGAGCGCGCTGCGCCCCAGCGCGATCGCGCCCGACGACACCACCAGCACCGCGCGACGCTCGGCGCGCAGCGCCGCGATCTGCTTCGCGAGCGCTTCGAACCGCGGCCCGCCGCCGTCGCCCACCAGCGACTTGCTGCCGACCTTCACCACCACGCGACGCCCGTCGGGCGCCGTCCGCTCGTTCATCGCGCCAGCTCTCCGGAGCGCGCGGCGATCGCCGCGTCGAAGTGATCGCGCATGCGCTGCACGAGATCGTCGGGCGCGTCCGCGGCGCCGTCGAGCAGCGCGTCCACGAAGCGCTCGACCGGCCCGCGGCCCTCGGTGTCGAGCTGGAAGGCGGCCTTCGCGGCGCGCGCGATCAGCTCCGCGATCCCGACCGGCACCGTACGCAGCGCCTCGAGCCCCGAGTCCGCCCACGCCTGCTCCATCGCGCTGCGCACGATCGTCGCTTCGAGCTCTCCGAGCGGCGCGCCCACGCGGCGATCCGAGGTCGCGAGATAGTGATCGAGCAGCAGCGCGGAGAGGAACGTCGCGGTCGCGTCCTCGATGCGCGATGCGATCCGGATCGGCGTGAGCGCGCGCGTGATCGCCGATCGCAGGAGGCGCGCAGGCGCGCTCCCGAGCGGCGACGAGAGCCCCGGTCGCGCGAGCACCGCACGTCCCTCGGGCGTGAGCCGAACTCCGCGACGCGCCGCGACCCGACGCATCGCCGAGCCCCGCGCGAGCTTCGCGAGGATCGCATCGACGAAGGGCACCGGCACCACCGACGCCGCGCCTGCGACCGCCGCGTACACCACGACCCCGCCGGTCGCGGGACGCGCGAGCGCGCGCGGGGTCTCGCGCACGATCTCCGCAGCGTGGAGATCCGGCTCGGTGGTCACCTCGGCGTCGATGACGCTCGCCTCGTTCTCTCGCTCGATCGTCACGCGCGCAGCATAGCCTCGCGGAACAACCACGACGACCCGCCGCGTCGTACCATGTGCACCTCGATGCTCGCTTCCGAGCTCCCTGCGTGGATGGCACGTCTCGTCGCGTTCGTGTTCGGCGCGCTCTGGGGCAGCTTCTTCAACGTCGCGATCTATCGCTGGCCGCGCGAGATGTCGGTGGTGAGCCCGCCGAGCCACTGCCCGGCGTGCGGCAAGCCGATCCCCGCGTGGCGCAACATCCCGCTGCTCGCGTACCTCGTGCAGCGCGGGAAGGCCGCGTGCTGCGGCGCGCGCATGACGCCGCGCTACTTCTTCGTCGAGCTGCTCTCGGGCGTGATCGCGGTCGCGATCGCGGAGCGCTTCGTGGTGAACGCCGAGCCGATGACCGACCTCGGCGATGCCGCGATCGAGACGCTGCTCTGGTTCGTGTTCGCAGGCGGGCTGATCATCGCGACGTTCGTCGATCTCGAGTGGATGGAGATCCCCGACGAGGTGTCGATCGGCGGCACCGCGCTGGCGCTCGCGACCGCGACGTGGCGTCCGAGCGTGCCGCTCGAGGAGGTCGCGCTCGGCGCGGGCGCCGGGTTCCTCGTCGTTCAGCTGCTGCTGGTGTGGAGCTGGGAGCGGCTCACCGGCGAGCGCGGGATGGGCGAAGGCGACTCGAAGCTCGCGATGTACATCGGCGCGTTCCTCGGCTGGCGCGGCGCGCTCTTCGCGCTGGTCGCGGGATCGTTCCAGGGGATCGTCGCGTGGGTGATCGCGCGCGCCGCGGGCGCGAAGATCGGCCCGAGCACCGATCACTCGCACGAAGAAGACGTCGCGAAGGACGAGCCCGCGAAGGACGAGGAGAAGAAAGAAGACGAAGAGGACGCGCATCCCTCGCGGCGCATCCCCTTCGGCCCCTTCCTCGCGCTCGGCGCGATCGAATTCCTCTTCTTCGGCGGCGCGATCGTCGACTGGTATCTGTCGTTCTTCGAGTGAGCGAGTGTTCAAAAAATCGGCTCGCTGGCGGAGGGCCCTCCCGTCCGCGTCCGTGCGCCGCACGCTCCCGTGCGGGCCCTCCGCCAGCGAGCACTCCAGCTGGACTGAGCTCTCACCCGATCCGCACGATCCGATGCACCGCGACGCCCTCGCCCACCCGCGGCGCGACCACGCGGTCCTGGGTCTCGGCGAGCGGGTCGGGCGGCGGTGACGCTGCGATCGAGAGCGCCTTCGGACGACGGCCGAGCAGCGTGGGCTCGTCGTCGTCGATCAGCGGCGTCTCCTCGGTCGGCGGCTCGACCGCGACATACGAGCGCCGCGCCTCGCGTGCGTGCGCGATGTCGCTCACGTCGCGCCGCACCGTCGCCTCGCCGGGCAGCGGCGCGTCTCCGCGCGCGATCATCAGCTCGAGATCGCGCACCTTCGCGGCGAGCGCGACGCGCGCCGGGTTCAGCGCGAGCAACGTGCGGTACATCTCGAGCGCGCGCTCGGGACGCCCGCTGCGCAGCACCAGCTCCGCCTCTTGCTCGGGCAGCAGCACGCCGGTCGCGACCTCGTCGTCCCACTCGTTCTTCGGCGGCGGGACCGGCGTCGACTTCGCGCCCGGCACCCAGCCCTCGCCGGTCGGTCGCGCCTTGCGCTTGTCGAGCCATCCCGCGGGCTTCGGCGGCTCGCTCGCGATCACACGGCTCGCATCGATCGCCCCGCGGAGCGCGATCAGATCGCGCAGCCGCTCCCGCGCGACGTGATCGTTCGCCTGCTCGAGCACCATGCGCCGCAGCGCGCGCTCCGCCTCGGCGAGGTTCCCCATGCGCATCTGGAACACGACGAAGCCCTGCCCCGAGAGCGGCACCGTGCCCTTGATCGCGACCGGAGGCTCATCGCCGATGCGCTCGGTCGCCGCGACGATTCGCGCGAGCACCGCGACGATCTCCGGCGCGTCCACCGGTGCCGACCGCGCGATCGCGAGCGCGCCCGGCAGATCGCGATCCGCGACCCGCTCCGCGATCGCCACGCGCAGCGGCTCGGGCAAGCGCGGGATCACGACCTCGTCCGATGCACCCGCCGCGGTCGGCGCGTGCACCGAGAACCCGCGCAACAACCGCGCAGCGAGCGGCACCCGCGCGCGCAGCCACGCATCGCAGACCGCGAGCTCCCGCTCGAGCGGGTCGAGCGCCGCGACCGATCCTGCGATCGCCTCGTCCCACCGCGCACGCTGCGCGCCGGCGAGCGTGGACGGTGGATCTTCGAGCACTTGATCGAGCGCCGCCGCGAGCTCGACCGCGCCCCTCGCCGCGATGCGCGCGCCGCGCGCCACCGCACGCGCCTCGACGAGCATCCCGGCCGCAGCGAGCGCCTCGGCGAGCCCGGCGTCGAGCAGCACCATCGGCCCGCTCGGGCTGTCCTGTGGACGCGCGCGCATCGCGCCCAACAGAGCCTCGCAGCGCCCGCGATCCGGCCCGGAACGTCTCGCGGCGGACTCGAGCAGCAGCATCGCGTGATCGCGCGCGCCCTCCGCGACGAGAGCGCGCGCGACGTGATCGATCGGCGGCAGCGGCATCGCGCGATCGATCCTACACGAGCGCGCTCGGCCCGCTCCGTCTTCCGCTCAGGCGGGCGCGTTCGGCAGCGGACGGAACCAGCGGAGCACGAGGATCAGATCGATCACGACGAACGCGATGCAGAGCAGCACGAGCCCGACGGCCCACGCGTACGAGGGCGGGCTCTCGTCCACGAGCACCACGAACGACTCCGCGCTCGCCGGCGTGCCCATCTCGTCCGCGAGGTGTCCCTGCACGCCGCGCATGCGCGCGCCGAGCTGTCCGAACGTCACGAGCCGCCCCGCGTACTCGGTCCGCCCGCTGCGCGCGAGCGACTCCGGCATGTGCACGAACACGGTGCGCTGCCCGGCGAGCGGGAACACGACGTAGCTCTCGCCGGTCACGATCCGCTGGTAGCGCACCGTGGTCGACGCCATCGGCGTGCCCGCGACGCGCACGAACGTGTTCGTCTCGAGGGTCGCGGGATCGATCTCGGTGACGCTCCCGAGATCGCGCGCCTGCCCTGGCGCGAAGAAGTACGCGAGATCGAATCGCAGCGACGTCGCGAGCGCGATCGACGCGACGACCACCATCGCCATCAGCGTGAGGGTCGCGATCCGGCGCCCCGAGGGCGGTGCGGGCAGCGCGAGGAGCTCGGGATCGACGTCGTCCCGGGTGCGCCCGCTCGTCAACGTGGGGCCCTGGGGCATCCCCAGCGGGGTCTGGTCGGTACGTGCCACGCGGCTTGTGACACCGGTCTAGGCGAAAGGTTCGTGATTGTCGAGAGTGGCTCGACGGAACGCGAAAACGCCGGATCCCGTGAGGAATCCGGCGTTTCTCGTCCGGCTGGAACCCGGCTCAGGCCTTGGCGGCCTTGGCGGCCTTGCGGGCCGCCATGAGCTGATCGACCAGGCGCGGCGTCGACATGCGCTCGAGGCGGGTCTTGTACCCCTCGTCCTTCGAGCGCTTCTCCGCCTCGAGGATCGCCGAGATCAGGCCGCCGCGGCCGCCGAACTCGCTCTTCACGCTCGTGAGCACCGCGTGGAGGTGCAGGAGCTTCTTGTTCGAGACGCAGTCGAGGCCCTTGTCCCCGTCCACGCGGTCGATCCAGAGGTCCCCCTGGGCGAGCTCCTTCACCGCGGAGACGAGACCGGCCTTGTCGTTGAAGCGTTCCTTGACCTGCGCGAGCGGCGAGCTCTTCATGACGGACTGACTCCTGAACCTCGAAGGGCGCGTGGGTTAGCACGCACCGTGGCGACCACGCAAGCGACGAGCGCCCGCTGCGTGCGCCTCGTTGTAACCCGCGCGGGAGCGGTCCACCATCGCCGACTCCCATGAGCACGCCGGAGTTCGTCCACCTCCACGTCCACTCCGAGTACTCGATGCTCGACGGCGCGATTCGCCTCAAGGCGCTCGCGAAACGCGTCAAAGAGCTGGGCCAGAAGGCGGTCGCGCTCACCGACCACCACAACATGCACGGCACGCTGCAGTTCGTCGGGGCGTGCAAGGGCGAGGGCATCAAGCCGATCGTCGGCTGCGAGATCAACGTGCAGTCCGCGCCGCGCGGCGAGCACAAGCCCTGTCAGCACCTCGTGCTGCTCGCGGGGAGCCAGGAGGGCTATCTCAACCTCGCGCGGATCGTCTCGCTCGGCTTCGTCGAGGGCAACCACGACGGAACGCCCCGCGTCGATCTCGAGGTGCTCTCGAAGTACGCGAAGGGCCTGGTCGGCACCACGGCGTGCATGGGCGGCTTCCTCGCGCAGGAGGTGCTGCTCAAGGGAGAAGACGCGGGACGCCGCGCGCTCGCGTCGCTGCGCGACGTGCTCGAGCCCGGCAATCTCTACGTCGAGCTGCAGGATCACGGCTTCCCCGAGAGCGCGCCGCTGAACGAGGTGCTCGTCGAGCTCGCGCGAGATCTCGCGCTGCCGCTCGTCGCGACCAACGACGCGCACTACCTCGAGCGCAAGGACGCGCGCGCGCAGCTCGTCCTGCAGTGCATCGGGGCGAGCCGCGCGTACGTCGACATGGAGCGCGCGCACCACGGCAGCCACGAGCTCTTCCTCAAGTCGAGCGAGGAGATGGTGGAGCTCTTCCGCCACGTGCCCGACGCGATCCGGAGCACGCTCGAGATCGCCGAGAAGTGCGGCGGCGCGTGCGACCCGAAGAGCAAGCCGAAGCTGCCGCGCTTCAAGGTGCCCGAGGGCATGACCGAGGCGGACTTCCTCCGCCATCGCGCGCACGAGATGCTCGAGGGGCGCTTCCGCGAGATCGCGGAGACGAACCGCCTCATCAACCACGACGAGTACAGGAAGCGCCTCGACTTCGAGCTCGGGACCATCATCCAGATGGGCTTCCCGGGTTACTTCCTGATCGTCCAGGACTTCATCAACTGGGCGAAGGATCACAACATCCCGGTGGGGCCCGGACGTGGCTCGGGCGCAGGCTCGCTCGTCGCGTACGCGCTGCGCATCACCGATCTCGATCCGCTGCAGCACAGCCTCCTGTTCGAGCGCTTCCTGAACCCGGAGCGCGTGTCCATGCCCGACTTCGACGTCGACTTCTGCATGGACAACCGCGACAAGGTCATCGACTACGTCCGCGGCAAGTACGGCGACACGTCGGTCGGACAGATCGCGACGTTCCACCAGCTCAAGAGCAAGAGCGTGGTGAAGGACGTGGGTCGCGCGCTCGGCATGCAGCCGCAGGACACCGCGCGCATCGCGTCGATGGTGCCCGATCCGGTGCAGGGCAAGACGGTGCCCATCGCGAAGGCGATGGAGCAGGAGCCCAAGCTCAAGGCGGCGTACGAGGAAGACGCGCAGATCACGGATCTCCTCGACACCGCGATGACGCTCGAGGATCTGAACCGCCACGCGGGCATGCACGCGGCGGGCATCGTGATCAGCGAGGGCCCGCTCTGGGATCACGTCCCGGTCTTCTGCCCCGAGCCGAACGTCTACGTCACGCAGTACCACAAGGACGACGTCGAGTACGCGGGCCTCGTCAAGTTCGACTTCCTCGGCCTCAAGACGCTCACCGTGATCGACATCGCGGTGCGCCTCATCAACCTGAGGCCGGACCGCAAGGACGATGCGTTCGATCTCGCGCGCATCCCGATGGACGACCGCGCGACGTTCGCACTGCTGCAATCGGGCGAGACGACGAACGTCTTCCAGCTCGAGTCGCAGGGCATGCAGAACCTGTTCAAGAAGCTGCGACCCGACCTGTTCGAAGACATCGTCGCGGCCGTCGCGCTCTATCGACCCGGTCCGCTCGGCACCGGCATGGTCGACGACTTCGTGCAGCGAAAGCACGGGCGCGTGAAGGTCGAGTACCCCGACGCGTGCCTCGAGCCCGTCCTGAAAGACACGTACGGCGTCATCGTCTATCAGGAGCAGGTCATGGAGATCGCCCGCACGATGGCGGGCTACACGCTCGGCGGCGCCGACCTCCTCCGCCGCGCGATGGGCAAGAAGAAGGCGGAGGAGATGGCCAAGCAGCGCGCGACCTTCATCGAAGGCGCGCAGGGCCGCGGCCACACCGCCGAGCAGGCGGGGAAGATCTTCGATCTCGTCGACTACTTCGCGGGCTACGGCTTCAACAAGTCGCACTCCGCGGCGTACGCGCTCATCACTTATCAAACTGCTTATCTCAAGGCGCACTACCCGGTCGAATTCGTCTGCGCGACGCTGAGTGCCGACAAGGACAAGATCGAGAAGGTCGTCCGCACGGTCGCGGAAGCGCGTTCGATGGGCATCACCGTGCTGCCGCCCGACGTGAACGAGTCGCAGATCGACTTCGCGGTCGTCTACGACCCGGCGGAGCACGCGCCGAAGCGTCGTCCGGATCGTCCGGTGTCGATCGGTGGCACGCTGCGCGATCCGATGCGCCCGAAGATCCGCTTCGGGTTGGGCGGCGTGAAGGGCATCGGCTCGAACGCGCTCGAGGCGCTCTTCGAGGCGCGTGTCGAGGAGGGCAAGGAGAAGCCCTTCACCGATCTCTTCGACTTCACCGGGCGCGTCGATCTGCGCCGCGTGAACAAGGGCGTGCTCGAGGCGCTCGTGCAGTCGGGCGCGTTCGACGCACCGCACGACGCGATGAAGATCTCGCGCGCCCAGGCGTTCTCGGCGATCGAGGCGGCGCTCGAGCGCGGCAAGCGCGTGAGCGCGGATCGCGCGAGCGGTCAGACCTCGCTCTTCGGGCTCTTCGACGCGACCGCGAAGGCGAGCGTCGATCGCGCGACGAGCTCGGCGTTCCCGCAGGTGAGCGCGTGGGACATGCGCGAGCTGCTGCAGCGCGAGCGCAGCGCGCTGGGCTTCTACGTCTCGGGGCACCCGCTCGATCGGTATCGCAGCGAGCTCGCGCGCTTCGGCAACGCGAACACCGGGACGCTCACCGGTCGCGACGACGGCACCGAGATCCGGCTCGGCGGCGTGGTCGAGGGCTACCGCGAGCGGCCGACGAAGACCGGCGGGAAGATCGGCTTCTTCCACCTCGAGGACGCCGACGGGCGGGTCGAGGTCATCGTGCGCGACCGCGAGATCGAGGGTGCGCGCGAGGTGCTCCAGGCGGGCGAGCCGATCTATCTGGAGGCGCGCCTGCGCTGGGAGCGCGATCGCGACACGCCGGAAGAGGAACAGGGCGCCCCCGAGCCGAAGCTCACGCTGATGAACGTGAAGCCGCTGGCGCAAGCGTTGCGCGAGCGGACGAAAGCGGTGCGCGTGAAGGTGTTCGTGGAGCGCGTCGACGCGAAGAAGCTGCGCGCGCTCCGCGACACGCTGAAGCAGCACCCCGGGCCCTGCCCGGTCGGGCTCGAGCTCGCGAGCGTCGAGCGATGGAGCGTGTCGGTGCCCGAGGTGGGCCTGAGCGTGGAGCCGAGCGACGCGCTGCTCGCGTCGCTGGAGCGCCTCTTCGGCGAAAAGATCGTCGAGCTCAGGTAGCGCGCGCGACGATCATCACCGAGTCGTACTTCCGCGCGGCGGGCGCGAACGCGGTGCGCGCGAGCAGGCCCCACGCGCGGCGCGCGCTGTTGCGCGCGAAGCCGTTCGACCCGCGCGCGTAGAGCGCGTCGTGGATGCGCTGCTCCTCGTCGACCCAGGGCTCCGCGATCTGCCGGTAGTAGCCGGTGTAGCGGACTTCCTCGACGTGCAGGCGCTGCGCGCCGCAGAGCCCGCGCAGGCTGCGCTCGCTGAAGAACAGGAGGTGGCGCGGCACGTCGAACCACGCCCACGCCGGGCCCGATCGCTCGAGCGCGCGGCACGCGTTGTTCGGCACCTCGCACACGAAGCGGCCCGAGGGCTCCAGCAGGCGCGCGACGTTCGCCATCGCGGCGACGGGATCCACGCAGTGCTCGAGCACGTGGATCATGACGACCACGTCGAAGCGCCGTCCGTCGAGCGCTGCGGGGAGCCGCTCGGCCGTGCCTTCGTGCACGTCGAGCCCGCGCTCGCGGGCGATCGCGCGCGCGGCGGGATCGATCTCGACGCATGTCAGGTGGTGTCCGAGGTCGCGCATGCGACCGGCCGCGAGCCCGTTGCCGCAGCCGATCTCGCAGATGCGCAGCGGCGGGCCCGAGAGCACGTCCGCGAGCGCGTCGGGCGTGGGCTTGCGGCGGTCGGCGCGCCACGCGAGGTGCTCGCGCACGCGCTGCTCTAGCGTGCGGCGGCGCGGTCGGCCCCAGTGCGGATCGTGGGTGTAGTAGTCGAGGTCGTACGCGCGAGCGACCTCGTCCGGCGTCGGGCTCGGGTGCAACATCCCGAACGCGCAGCGATCGCACCAGTACGTCAGGTACGCGGCGCGCTCGTCGGGGCGCCGCCAGTCGCCGGGCACGCGCAGCCAGGGGCGCATCGGATCGTGGGAGATCGGGCACGTCGGAGCGGGGCCGCGCACGTCTCTTGGTACCCGTGGTCCAGGAGCCCGCGCAAGAGACGTCCCGCGCCGAAAAGCACGAAGCGCGAGCCGCAGTGACCTGCGCTCGCGCTTCGTCGTTCGTGCTGGAGCGGGCGTCAGGCCGCGAGCGGGAGCGCCATCGGGCGGGCCGCCGGCGCGCGCTCGCTCACGACCTCGACGCCGCTCGCGTGGAGCTGGTCGCTGACGATCTGTGCCAGCGCTTCCATCGCGAGGCGGGTGCGCGGCGTGCCGTCGAGGTGCAGGCGCCCCGCGTACGGCATGCGCGAGGTGAGCGCCCGCACGACCAGCGCACGCGCGGCGAGCACCTCGGGATCACACGCGAGCCCGCCGACGAGCACCGCCTCGTCGACGACCGTCTCGTGCTGCATCTCCGCGCGGACGCGCGCCGCGAACGAGCTCGCGGTCTCGGCGGGACGCTGCGCGAGGATGCGGACGTCGGCGCCGGTCGAGCACAGCTGGTCCATCCAGCTCTGCCACTCGCTGTCGCGCTCTGCGACCAGCACTACCGTCGTCGTCTCGCCCATGATCTCCTCCGCCGCCTCTTGGTGTCCGCGCTGCCGCTCCGTCTCGGCGCCTCGTGAGCGCCTGCTCGTTCGTGGAGGTCGCTCTCAGCAACGCACGTGCCAGCGAACTCTCGTGCGCTCTGCTGCATTCCGCCCCCGATCGAGCGCGTCCGCCGCGCCACACCTGTGTCGTGGCGGTCGGGGCCTTTTTTCGCGTGCGCCAGGGCTCACCACGCCTTCGGACGTCCGAGGTTTGCCGGAGTTCCGTCACACGTCGGCGCCGAACGTCGGATGCGCTGCGGCGCACGTCGTGCGCCGTGGGTGTGCGGTGGCGGGTGGCGTAGCCACCATGACAACCGTGGCATGTGGTTGACGTCGGGCGTGCCACCGCGTCAATCGGCTGGCAGGCGCGGCACAGGGGTGGCGTCACCCGTTTGACGCACTGCGTAACCCACATCCCACTCTCCTTGACCGATCGGGCGCGCCGGAGTAAAGGCTCGCGGCTCTCCCGAGGGCCGTTAGCTCAGCCGGCAGAGCAGCGGGCTTTTAACCCGACGGTGGCAGGTTCGAGCCCTGCACGGCCCAAACACCCCGCGCTCTCGCCGAGGGAGCAGGGCGCGCAAGCCACGCGCGTCGAGCCCGTTCCGATCACCAGTACCGCCGTCCCCATCGTCTAGAGGCCCAGGACTCCACCCTTTCACGGTGGCTACGAGGGTTCGAATCCCTCTGGGGACGTAATCGATCGAGCCGCGTCGCAGACGGCTAGGATCCCGGCGTGGAGCAGATTCACCGGGAGGAAGCTGCGGCGCTGCGCGAGCGCATCCGGGACGGCCGAGCGGAGCGACACGAAGTCGCGGGTGCGCTCAGGGACGTTCCGCCCGGGGCGCGCGACGGCTGGCTGGATCCCCTGTTGGGGCTCGACGCACTCCCCGACGACGGGCCCGAGCTCCCGCCCGACTGCGTTCCGTATCTGCCGTGCTCGGCCGACGTGCTGCTGCGTGTCGTCGACGAGGCGTCGATCGGCGCATCGGACGTGTTCGTCGACGTCGGCGCGGGGATCGGACGAGCCGCGGCGTGCGTGAACCTGATCACGGGCGCCACGGCGATCGGTCTCGAGATCCAGCCTCGGCTCGTCCGGGCCGCGCGCGAGATGGCGGAGGGCCTTCGCCTGTCGCGCGCGGCGTTCATCGTGGGTGACGCAGTGGAGCTCACCCGCTCTCTTCCGAGCGGAACGGTGTTCTTTCTCTACTGTCCGTTCGGTGGCCGGCGTCTCGCGAGCTGGCTGGCCGCGCTCGATCCGATCGCGCGCTCGAGGCCCATTCGGATCTGCTGCGTCGATCTCACGCTGCCACCGCGTCCGTGGCTCACGTGCACCTCGATCACCGGCGAGCTCGCGATCTACCGAAGCATGGCGTGACGCGTCAGCGCTGGTACACGCGCACGTAGTCGACGAGCATCCGCTGCGGCCAGACGTTCGGATCCACGCCGCGCGCGCCGCCCCAGTCGCCGCCGACCGCGAGGTTCAGGATGATGTGGAAGCGCTTGTCGAACGGCCACGCGTCGTCGCCGGTTCGATCGTTGGGCGACGTGTAGTAGCGGACGCCGTCGACGTAGAAGTCGATGCGGTCCGGGGTCCACTCCGCGGCGTACACGTGGTAGCCGCTGGTCGCGCCCGGCACGCGCGTCTGCGAGGTGCGCTGGTTCGGGCTCCGCCAGTTGTACGCGAGCGTGTGGGTCGTCGCGTGGACGACGTCGGCGTCGTATCCGACGTGCTCCATGATGTCGATCTCGCCGCACGCGGGCCATCCGCGGTGCTGATCGTCGGGCATCATCCAGAACGCCGGCCACGTGCCCCAGCCTCCGGGGACCTGGATGCGCGCTTCGAAGCGACCGTAGGTCCAGCTGGCGCGCCCCTGGGTCTTGATGCGGCCCGACGAGTACTCGCCGCCGAAGAAGTCGCGGCGCGCCTCGATCACGAGGTGGCCGTCCTCGACGCGCACGTTCTCGCGGCGGCGGTCGGTGTAGCTCTGGAGCTCGTTGTTCACCCAGCCGGGGCGCTGGACTTCGTAGACCCACTTCGACTCGTCGAGCGTCGTGCCGTCGAACTCGTCGGACCACACGAGGCGCCAGCTCGGCCCGATGCCGACGACGAAGCGCTCCCACGCGCCGTACGCCGCGCCGTACGCGTGCACCGCGGCGCCGCCGCCGTTCTCGGCCAAGACCCACGCGCCCGACGCGAGGGCTTGCAGGCCCACGACGTCGCCGCTGCGCACGACGCCGGAGCCGGCCTCGCGCACGATGCGGAACGTCTCCCAGTCGAGCGCCTCCACGCCCGCTGCGTCGAGCGCGGCGCCGCCACCGTCGACCGCCCGGAAGAAGCGGCCGTTGCCGGTCACCACCGCGACGAGATCGCCGCTCTGCAGCGCGCCGCCGTTGCCGTCGATCAGCGTGAACGTCTCCCACGCGTCGGCGACGCTCGCCGACGCGACCACCGCGCCGCCGCCGTTGTCGACGGCGCCGACGAAGCGATCCGAGCCCGCCGCGCGAAACGTCACGCCCGCCACCCGCGTGCCCTCGACGTCGATGGCGCCGAGCTGGATCGCGAAGCGCTCCCACGCGCCGAGCGCGGCTCCGTAGGCGTGCACCGGCCCTTCCCCGCCGAGCTCGGCCGAGACCCAGTGCCCCGACGTGATCGCCTGGAGGCCGATGACGTCGCCGCTCCGGATGACGCCGGCGCCGTCCTTCACGATGCGGAAGGTCTCCCATCCGCTCGCGGTCCGGCTCGCGGCGTTGAGCGAGCTGCCTCCGCCGTTGGCGGCCTGGAGGTAGTGGCCGCTCCCGGTGCGCAGGTGCACGGTGTCGCCGCTCTCGAGCGCGCCACCGTCGACGTCGACGAGGTCGAAGCGCTCCCACGCGTCCGCGACGGTCGCGGTGGCGACCACGCCGCCGCCGCCGTTGTCGAGCGCGCCGACGAAGCGATTGCCCAGCGTCGCGCGCAGCGTCACGCCGGAGATCCGCGTCGAGAGCGCTTCCTGGGTGCTCTCGAGATCGGTGTCGTCGAGAGGCGCGCACGCGCCGAGGAGGCTGGCCGCGAGCAGCACGTGGGACGTCGATGCGATGCGCGCTCGGGCGACGCGTTGGACCATGACTCGCTCCCTCTGCCGATCGCGTCGATGGGTGACGCGCGGCCGTGCCTGGTGACCCGCGGTCACGCATTCGGGTCACGCGGCGATGGCGAATGCGTGTGTCGTCGCGCACGCTGGCTCGCGATGACCGATCTCTCGTTCGCGCGCGCCGGCGCCGAGCACCACGCGCGCTTCGAGGAGATCCGCGCGGCGGCGTTCGCGCCCGTGTTCGCGTCGTTCCGCGCGATCCTCGGGGACGAGCTCTACGCGCTCGCGCAAGCACGCGACGATGCGGCGCAGCCTGCGCTGCTGGCCTCGTTGCTGCTGCCCGACTCCGGCTGGGAGGTCTACGCGGCCACGCGCGACGGGATCGTCGTCGGGTTCGTCTCGGTGCGGCTCGACGATGCGACGAAGGCCGGCGAGATCGGGCTCAACGCCGTTCACCCCGATCACGGCGGGCACGGCATCGGCACCGCGATGTACGACTTCGCCCTGGCCCGCATGCGCGAGGCGGGCATGCGCGTCGCCACCGTCTCGACCGGCGGCGATCCCAGCCACGCACCGGCGCGCCGCGCGTACGAGAAGGCAGGCTTCGACGCGCAGATCCCGAGCGTGTGGATGTGCCGCGCGCTGTGATCCCGAGGGCGCTATACCGTCGACCGTGTCGAACCAAGCGCCGCGCGGCATCGCGCCCGAGCTGCTCGTCTCGCAAGTCCGCAACACCGCGCCGTACGTCTTCGACGAAGGCGTGATCGAGACGCCGCCCGCGACGTTCGTGCGCGAGCTCGATCGCGCGATGCCCGCGACGCTCTCGCACTTCGAGTACTTCCGGCTCTGCCTCGGCGCGCACTACCTCACGTGCGCGACGCCGGTGCCGACCGACGTCGACAACCAGATCCGCCGCAAGCTCTGGGCGCCCGGGCTTCCGCTGGTCACCGCGCTCGAGATGGGACGGCTCGTGCTCGAGAGCCGCGACTGGGACTTCACGGTGCTCACCAGCCGCTCGAGCTACGGCGCGAAGGGGACCGAGTGGGAGCACGTCGCGCTCAACGGGCACGCCGGTGAGTGGTTCACCGTCGCGGCCGGTGCGTACGCGGCGCTCGGTCAGTACCGCGCCGCCGACGCGAAGACCCTGCGCGCGTCGCTGCTCGACGCGATCGCGCGCGAGACCGAGCGGCACTCGCAGATCTTCGGCTCGCTGTGGCGCGCGAAGGACGGGCTCGGCGCGCTGCTCGCGTCGGTGAGCATCGCGCACAACTTCGGCGATCTCGATCGTGTCGTGGACATGTGGGATCTGCCGATCACCGACCCGCTTCGTCGCGACTTCTACAACCTGACGATCACGCCCTTCGATCCCGAGCGGAACCTGCGCCACATGGGGCGGCTCTGGACCGCGGGCGAGCTCTACAAGTCGGTGATCGACGGCTCGTCGATGGCGCTCGAGAACCACCGGCACTTCGCGCTGCGCAAGCCTCGCGGGCTCCGCGCGCGGCCCGAGCTGCGCGTGCCGCTCGGGCCCTTCTTCGACGAGTGGGGCGGGCGCGTGGCGACGATGCTCGAGGGCGAGAGCCTGCTCGAGACGATCGATGCGCTCGTGAGCGGATGCGAGCGGATGCCTGCGACGGCGGGCTATGCGCGCGCGCTCCACGCGATCCGAGGCGCGCGGCCCGAGCTGCGCGAGCGCTCCGATGCGCTCACCAAGAGCCCGCATTTCCGCGCGCTCCTCGAGATGCCGCGCGAGACGTTCGAGGCGCGCTGGCACGATGCCGCGCTCGCGCTGCTCGACGAGATCCCCGGCCGCGCCTGACGCAGCGACCGCGGGCTCGCTGGTCCGCGCGATGCTCTTCGATCGAAGCGCATGGCCGGCGAGATCGACGTCCCCGAGCCGCCCGAGCTGCCTCCGCTGGAGAGCCGGGCGGCCATGCTCGCGGTGGCGCTGATCACGATCGCTTCGCTCACCAGCACGTGGTGCGCGTTCCAGTCGGCGCTCTGGGACGGCCGTCAGGCGTTCGCCATCATGGACGGGCTCGACCACAACGTGCGCTCGACCGAAGCACACATCGAGGGCAACCAGCGCATGCTCCTCGACGTCTCGACGTTCGTCGCGTGGAACGAGGCCCAGCTGCGCGACGACGCGCGCGGCAGCGCGTTCTACGAGGCGCGGTTCCGCCCCGAGCTCCGCGCTGCGTTCGACGCATGGCGCGAGGCGGTCGCACGCGATCCGAGCGCCGCACCGTCGTCGCCCTTCGTGATGCCGGAGTACTCCCGGCACGAGTGGTCGCGCGGCGAGGGGCTCGCGCGCGACGCGCACGCCTCGACGCTCGAGGCGATGCGGTACAACCGCACCTCCGACGACTACGGGCTCATGACGGTGCTCTTCGCGATGACCACGATCCTCGCGGGCCTCGCCGACAAGCTCCGCGATCGCCGCGGCCGCGAGGTCCTGCTCGGGCTCGCGACGCTGATCCTCGCGGGCAGCCTCCTCCGCGTCGCGACGATGCCGGTGGCGTGGATGGGTTGACGCTCCGGGACCCTGCGTCTCGCAGCCGTCGCCCGACAGGGCCCGATGTCACGCACTGCGCGACGAGGCGCGAACGATCCCGCGCGTGCGCCTCGTGGCACGCCCATCGCTCGGCGGGCGGCCGTGGACTCCCAGCGCAGCGGCACGCGCTCGCGCGCTCGCATCGACGCGATCCCAAGGAGATCGACGATGGCGAACGACTACGACGAGTACGAGCCCGGCAAGCCGTTCCCGGGTCGCATCGGCATGACGGTGGACGAGTCCACGCCGGCGTGGCCCGTGGCCCGGCGCGCGAAGGACGGCGCGCCGAACGTGCTCGTCTTCGTGCTCGACGACGTCGGCTTCGGACAGCTCTCGTGCTTCGGCGGGCTCTGCAAGACGCCGAACCTCGACCGTCTCGCGGCGCGTGGCCTGCGCTACACGAACATGCAGACCACCGCGCTCTGCTCGCCGACGCGAGGGGCGCTGCTGACCGGGCGCAACCACCACACGATCGGCCTCTCCGCGATCACCGAGCTCTCGATGGGATTTCCCGCGCACAACGGGATGGTGGGGTTCGAGCACGGATTCTTGTCGGAGATGCTGCTCGAGCACGGATACAACACGTTCGCCGTCGGCAAATGGCATCTCACGCCGCCCGAGGAGACCACGCAGGCTGGCCCCTTCACCCGCTGGCCGCTCGGTCGCGGGTTCGAGCGCTACTACGGGTTCCTCGGCGGCGACACCGACCAATGGCATCCCGATCTCACCGAGGACAACCGCTCGGTCACGCCTCCGCGCACGCCGGAGGAGGGCTATCACCTCAATGCCGATCTCGCCGACCGCGCGATCCAGATGATCCAGGACGCCGACGCGAGCGCGCCCGAGAAGCCCTTCTTCCTCTACTACGCGACCGGCGCCGGGCACGCGCCGCACCACGTCGAGAAGTCGTGGATCGATCGTTATCGAGGCCGCTTCGACATGGGCTGGGACGAATACCGGAAGCAGGTGTTCGCGCGGCAGCTCGAGATGGGATTGATCCCCGCGAACACCAAGCTCTCGGCGCGCGATCCCGACGTGCCCGCGTGGGACGGCCTCTCGCCCGACGAGAAGCGGATGTACGCGCGGCAGATGGAGGTCTACGCGGCGTTCCTCAGCCAGACCGACCACCACTTCGGCCGCATCCTCGAATGCCTCGAGCGCATCGGAGAGCTCGACAACACGCTCGTCATCGCGATCTCCGACAACGGCGCGAGCGCCGAGGGCGGCGTCCACGGCACGTTCAACGAGGTGCTGTTCTTCAACGGCGTGCCCGAGCGCCTCGAGGACAATCTCCAGCACTACGACGACTGGGGCGGTCCCGACACGTTCCCGCACTACGCCTGGGGCTGGACGTGGGCCGGCGACACGCCGTTCCGGAGGTGGAAGCGCGAGACCTATCGCGGCGGCACGAGCGACCCGTGCATCGTGTCCTGGCCGCGCGGCATCCCCGCGGCGGGCGAGATCCGCACGCAGTACCTGCACGTGATCGACATCGTCCCGACCATCCTCGAGAAGCTCGGCCTCGAGGCGCCGGAGACGATCCGCGGCGTCACGCAGTCGCCCATCGAAGGCGTCAGCTTCGCGCACACGCTCGACGATGCAGCCGCGCCGACCAAGCACCTGACTCAGTACTTCGAGATGTTCGGACATCGCGCGATCCATCACGACGGTTGGCGCGCAGTCTGTCCCTTCCCCGGTCCGAGCCTGACCGAGGGTGCCAGTCGAGGGTGGCAGTTCGGCGCGACGTCACTGACGCGCGAAGTGCTCGAAGAGCTCGATCGCAGCGGCTGGGAGCTCTACCACCTCGACGAGGATCCGTCGGAGACGCGCAACCTCGCGGCGGAGCAGCCGGAGATGCTCCGCAGCATGATCCGGCGCTGGTACGTCGAGGCCGGTCGGTACGGCGTGATGCCGCTCGCGGCGGGCGACGTGAAGCGCATCAACGTCCCGCGGCCGACGGTCGCGCGGCCCCGCGATCGCTACGTGCTCCAGCCCGGCGGGGCGCCGATTCCGTTCGCCGCCGCGCCCCGCGTGTACAACCGCCCGCACAGCATCACTGCCAAGGTGCGGATCCCGGACGGCGGCGCAGAGGGCGTGATCCTCGCGCACGGAAATCGGCACGGCGGATATTCGCTCTACGTCGCCGACGGCCGGCTGCATCACGTCCACAACTACCTCGGGCTCCACAAGATGAAGGTGAGCTCGAATGTCGTGCTGCCCTCGGGCGAGCACACGCTGCGCTACGAATTCGAGCCCACCGGAGCGCCGGATCTCGCGGTCGGCAAGGGTGTGCCGGGGCGCAGTCAGCTCTACCTGGACGGTCGTCTCGTGGGCAGCGTCGTGCTCCCGTTCACCGTGCCCACCGTGTTCGGCGTCGCGGGGCTGAGCTGCGGGCGCGACCACTACGACTCGGTGGTTCCTTCCGAATACCGTCCGCCGTTCGCCTTCACCGGCGAGCTCGTCCAGGTGGTGATCGACCTGTCCGGAGAGCTGACTCGCGATCCGCAGCGCGACATCGATCGTCTCATGGCGCAGCAGTGAGCGATCAGCGGAAGTAGTACATGAACCCGGCGGCGCCCAGCAGCCTCCCGCCGATCGACACGTGCTCGAAGTCGCCGTCCAAGAAGAGCAGATTCCCGCCGATGGTGGCCTCGAGCGCGATGTTCCGGCCGATGAAGGAGCGGATCTTCGCGCCCGCGAGGACCTCTCCGAGCACCTGCAGCTGTCCGCCTGCGGGCTCCAGATATCCGACGCCTCCGCCGACTCCGAGCGAGAAGTCGGCGATGGGCCCGCGGTGGACCGGGAAGAACACGCGGACGGTCCCGCGCACCGAGCTCTCGAAGTCGTCGGAGAGGAAGACGCCGAGGAGCGCATCGATGTGGAGGACGCCGAGATCGTAGGTCGCGCCGAACGCGCCCGCGCCCGCCGTCGGCGCGGGCGCGAGGAGCACGACCTGCGTTCCGAGCCCGAACACCGGGATCGCGAGCTCGGGGACCATCGTCGGCTGCTGCGCGCCTGCACGTGCTTCGGCCGGAGCGTCCGCCGCAGGCGATTCCTCCTCCTGGGCGCGAGCACGCCCTCCGAGCGCGGCGATCAGCAGCGCCGAGAGAAGGACCGAATCGACGGGACTTCGCATCTTCAGCTACCCGGCCGACTCCGACGGGAGCGAAGGCCGAGCCAGTCGCGGCGCTCGAGCGATCTCCAACGGCGCGCCCACGACGTCCCTCGATCGCCATCGGTGCGCGCGCCGCACCAGCCCGCGCGCGGGGAGGACGCACGCCGCGTCCGCACCCGGGGCTCACGCGCGCATCGTGCGGAATCGAGGCGCTGCGGCCCGCCGGCACGTGAGTTGCGCGAATCCTCGAGCCGTGACCCGACGAAACCCGATCGCCGTGGTGCTCGCGCCGGCAGCGTCCGCGTGCGTGCTCCTCCTCGCGGGCTCCGCGCTCGCGCAGACGGCACCGCTCCCGGCCGAGGATCCGCACGCCACCGCTCGGTCGGCGCGCAGCGTCGGTGGCCACGCGTACTCGGAGTTCGAGTACATCGAGCACCCCTTCGTCGCGACGCGCGTCACGAGCCGCACGGGCCTCGGGGTCGCGCAGTTCGAGCTGCGCGGACAGCCCGTGCCCCGGCTCGACCTGGAAGGTGATCTCGCGCAGCTGGATCAGCGATTCGCGCTCGGCATCGCCATCACCGAGTGGCTCGGGCTCGAGGTCGGGGTGCAGGGTGGCGCGATCGCGGGCGTCGACTACGACGCCGGGCTCGTCATCGGCGCGAACGGCTTCGGCGGCGGGCGGCTGTCCGGCGTCCTGCGCGTCGTCGAGACGGACGCGTTCCTCCTGTCGCTGCGCGTCGACGTGAGCGCGGCCGCCGCTGCCGGCATCTCGCCCGCGCGGACGGTCGTCCCTCTGCTCACGGGCCAACAGCCGCCGGAGAGCCGCCTCCGCTCGCCCGAGTTCTCGGGCAGCCGCGGGACCGTCGGAGGCTCGGTCACGGCGGTGCTCACGGCGACCGAGTGGCTCGGCTTCGCCGGCAGCTTCCGCGCCGATGCGCGCCGCGTGGAGCTCGACGACATCGAGGACGACGAGGGCTGGCTCGGCGGCGCGCTCGGCGCGTCGCTCAACTTCGGATCGCTCGGTGTGCCGCTGCAGATCCTGCTCGGCTCGCGCGTGAGCTGGAGCTTCGCCGACGAGATCGACGATCTCGCGCTCTCGGTGATCGAGCCGGCGGACGAGGTCGTCGTCGAGCCCGAGCTCGGGTTCTACTACTTCGATCCGAAGATCCCCGAGCTCGAGCTCGGTCTCAGCACGTCGTTCGCGTTCTCCGACGACACGCGGCGCGGGCGCGTGGGCCTGAACCTCGCGTATTGGTTCTGAGCGGCTCGCGCGCCTTTCGTCGTCCTCTCGCCTCGCGGGGGGTCCCCCGCCACACCCGGCGCCGCGACGCGGATCACGGGTACCTGGGTTGCACGCCGAGCGTCGCTCCGAAGGAGGAGAGACGATGGCGAGCGACTACGACGAGTACGAGCCCGGGCAGCCCTTCCCGGGGCACATCGGCATGACCGTGGACGAGTCCACGCCCGCGTGGCCGATCGCCCGGCGCGCGAAGGACGGCGCGCCCAACGTGCTGATCTTCGTCCTCGACGACGTCGGCTTCGGACAGCTCTCGTGCTTCGGCGGGCTCTGCGAGACGCCGAACCTCGATCGGCTAGCGGCGCGTGGCCTGCGCTACACGAACATGCAGACCACGGCGCTCTGCTCGCCGACGCGCGGCGCGCTGCTGACCGGGCGCAACCACCACACGATCGGCCTCTCCGCGATCACCGAGCTCTCGATGGGATTTCCCGCGCACAACGGGATGGTGGGATTCGAGCACGGATTCTTGTCGGAGATGCTGATCGAGCACGGATACAACACGTTCGCAGTCGGCAAATGGCATCTCACGCCGCCGGAGGAGGCCACTCCGGCAGGTCCTTTCCATCGCTGGCCGCTCGGGCGCGGATTCGAGCGCTATTACGGATTCCTCGGCGGCGACACCGACCAATGGCATCCGGATCTCATCGAGGACAATCGCTCGGTCCGCGCGCCGCGCACGCCGGAGGAGGGCTATCACCTCAATGCCGATCTCGCCGAGCGCGCGATTCAGATGATCCAGGACGCCGACGCGAGCGCGCCCGAGAAGCCCTTCTTCCTGCTCTACGCGACCGGCGCCGGGCACGCGCCGCACCACGTCGAGAAGGAGTGGATCGATCGATATCGAGGTCGCTTCGACGAGGGGTGGGACGCGCATCGAGCGCACGTGTTCGCGCGTCAGCTCCAGATGGGCCTGATTCCCGCGAACACGCGGCTCTCCGCGCGCGACCCCGACGTGCCCGCGTGGGACACGCTCTCGCCCGACGAGAAGCGGATGTACGCGCGGCAGATGGAGGTCTACGCGGCGTTCCTCACCCAGACCGACTACCACTTCGGTCGAGTGCTCGAGTACCTCGAGCGCCTCGGTGAGCTCGACAACACGCTGATCATCGCGATCTCCGACAACGGTGCGAGCGCCGAGGGTGGCCTCCACGGCACGTGCAACGAGATGTTGTTCTTCAACGGCGCGCCCGAGCGCCTCGAGGACAACCTCCGGCACTACGACGACTGGGGCGGTCCCGACACGTTCCCGCACTACAGCTGGGGCTGGACGTGGGCCGGCGACTCGCCGTTCCGGCGCTGGAAGCGCGAGACCTATCGCGGCGGCACGAGCGATCCTTGCATCGTGTGCTGGCCGCGGAGGATCCGCGCGGCGGGCGAGGTCCGGACGCAGTACACGCACGTCATCGACGTCGTGCCCACGGTGCTCGAGGCGCTCGGTCTCGACGCGCCGCGCGCGATCCGTGGTGTGACGCAGTCGGCGATCGAAGGCGTCAGCTTCGCGCACACGCTCGACGACGGAGACGCGCCGAGCGCGCACGTCACTCAGTACTTCGAGATGTTCGGACACCGCGCGCTCTATCACGACGGCTGGCGCGCAGTCTGTCCGTTCCCCGGACCGAGCCTGACCGAGGCTGCCAGTCGAGGGTGGCAGTTCGGCAGGACGTCATTGACGCGCGAAGTGCTCGAGGAACTCGATCGGACTGGCTGGCAGCTCTATCACCTGATCTCCGATCCGTCGGAGACGCACGACCTCGCGGAGGAGCAGCCGGAAGTGCTCCGCAGCATGATCCGGCACTGGTACGTCGAGGCCGGACGCTGCGGGGTGATGCCGCTCGCGGCGGCCGACGTGCAGCGCCTGCTGGTGCCGCGACCGAAGCTCGCGCGGCCGCGCGATCGCTACGTGCTCCACCCGGGTGGCGCGCCGGTCCCCTTCGCCGCGGCGCCGCGCATCTACAATCGTCCGCACAGCATCACGGCGGAGGTGCGGATTCCCGAGGGCGGCGCCGAGGGCGTGATCCTCGCGCACGGAAATCGGCACGGCGGATATTCGCTCCACCTCGCCGATGGCCGCCTGCACTACGTCTACAACTACCTCGGTCTCCGCTACACGAAGGTGAGCTCGAACGTCGTGGTGCCCTCGGGCGAGCACACGCTGCGCTACGAATTCGAGCCCACCGGCGCGCCGGACTTCACGAGCGGCAGGGGCGTGCCGGGGAACGGTCGGCTCTACCTCGACGGGCGCCTCGTGGGGAGCGCCCCGCTCCCGTTCACCGTGCCGCTCGTATTCGGCCTCACGGGGCTGAGCTGCGGGCACTACCACTACGACTCGGTGATCCCGTCCGAGCATCGTGCGCCGTTCGATTTCACCGGTGAGCTCGTCGAGGTGGTGATCGACATGTCGGGCGCGCTGACGCGCCATCCGCAGCGCGATCTCGATCGGCTCGTCGCACAGCAGTGACGTCGATTCCGTGGCGGGTCGAGCCGGTCGCCACCAAGCTCGCAGACGATGATGGAGTCGAGCTTCGAGCCCGCGCGTCGTGGGCGCACGCGACTGCCGAGCGGACGGATGCTGGGCTGGTCGGAGCAAGGGCCGGAGCACGGTGCGCCGGCGCTCTTCTTCGGCGGCGCAGGGACGAGCGGGACGCTCATGATGCGGCGCGACGCGGTCGAGCGCGCGGGGGTGCGCCTCGTCGCGATCGATCGCCCGGGGCTCGGGGCCTCGGATCCGCTCGCGCATCGCACGCTCGCGGACTGGGTCGAGGACGTGCGCGCCTTCGTGAGCGCGCGCGCGCTGGGCACGCCGGCGATCGTCGCGTTCTCGCAGGGCGCGCCGTTCGGGATCGCGTGCGCGGCCGACGAGATCGGTCGCGCGCTGGTGATCGTGTCGGGCACCGACGAGCTCGCGGCGCCGCACCTGTTGCCCCTGCTGGTGCCCGACGTGCGCGGCATCGTGCAGCGCGTGGCGAGCGATCCGGAAGGGACCGAGGCGTTCTTCCGCGGGATGACGCCGGCGATGATGCGCGAGATGGTGCTCGCGATGATCGGCGACGCCGATCGCGCGGTGTACGCGGAGCCGGCGTTCGACGCGACGTACCGACGCGCGCTCGACGAGGGCTTCGCGCAGGGCGCCGAGGGCTATGCGCGCGACACCGTGCTCGCGATGAGCGCGTGGCCCTTCGATCTCGGGCGCATCGCGATGCCGGTCGCGCTCTGGTACGGCGCAGAGGACTCGAGCCCGGTGCACTCACCGGATCTCGGCGCGTCGCTCGCGCATCGCATCCCGAACGCGCGACGCACCGTGGTCGAAGGCGCGGGCGGCGCGATCCTGTGGACCCACGGCGACGCGATTCTGGGGTCGATCTAGAAAGCCGTCGCCGTCGCCGACCACGTCGCCGTCAACGTCAACGATCGCGTTGACGTTGACGTGAACGGCGACGAGTCGTCAGCGGCGACGGCGCGCGAGCCCGAGGAGCGCGAGCGCAACGAGCCACGTCATCGCCGCGCTGCTCGCGCCCGATCCGATCGCACATCCGCCCGACACCGCGGGGGGCGGCGTGGTCGTGCTGCCGTCGAGGCGGACCACGCCGCCGTCGCGACGCGGCGTGCCTTCGCCGACGCAGATGCCGAGATCGCACATCTGTCCCGAGGGGCAGAGATCCGATTCCTCGTCGGTCGCACCGTCGCAGTCGTCGTCCCACGCGTTGCAGGTCTCGACGCCGGGATCGCCGGGCATGCAGTCGCGCTCGTCGCACGAGAGCGAGGCGCGCGCGCACATGCCGACGCCGCACACCGGACGCACGCGCTCGTCGACACGGCCGTCGCAGTCCTCGTCGCGACCGCCGCACACCTCGGTCGCGCCGGGGTTGGTGCCGGGATCGCGATCGTCGCAGTCGTCGTTGCCCACGCCGTAGCCGGGGCGATCGCAGCCGGTGACGGGCTCGCCTTCACGACCGCCGTAGCCATCGCCGTCGGCGTCGGGATAGAGCGTCGCGGTCGCGGTGCCCTCGTCGGTCGTGCCGTCGCAGTCGTCGTCGCGGCGGTTGCACGCCTCGGTGCCGTCGGGGTGCGCCATCCCGTCGTTGTCGTCGCAGTCGTCGTCGCGCGCCGACCATCCGTCGCGCGCCTCGCACGCGGTGATCGATCCGCGCGAGGCCGCGCCGTATCCGTCGCCGTCGAGATCGCCGTAGAACGTCGAGCCGGCACAGCCCCACACCAGGCTCCGCCGGATCGTCGCGCCGCCGTCGCCGCGGGAGCTGCCGTCGCGGTTCGCCGACATGCCGCCGATGACGAACTGCACGTCACCCACGCCGCTCGGGACGACGTAGTCGACCTCGAACGTGACCCAGCCGCCGCTCGCAGTGCGAGGCGTGCTGTGCACGATGACGTCCTCACCGGTCGCGCGCGTGCCCTCGCCGACGGTGCGGAGCGAGCCCGGGCCGCTCGTCGCGATGCGGAACCCACCGGCGCTGCCGTTGGCCGCTTCGATCTCGATGCGGAGGCGCGCCGTCGAGCCGGGCGACGGCATCGCCGGCGTGGTCGTGAAGCGCATCATCGGCGCGCGTCCGCCGCTGTGACAGCCGGAGCAATCGGCGACATCGATGCCTCGGCCGTACGCGTGGGCGGTCGCGCTCGCGAGCCACATCGAGGAGGCGAACAGAAGACCGACGCTCCACTGCTGGCTGGTCATCCGGCGCGCAGAGTATCGCGCGTCGAGTGATTGCGCATGCAACAGCGCGTGGCGGAGTGACGGCGGGTGACGGACGGGTCCGTCTGATCGTGGTGCGAATTGCCAAGAGAATCGCGGCTCGGAGGACGGTCGCGCGCTTGCTCGGGCGCGGTGCATGGACCGGACGACGACATGGGTGTGGGCGGTGTTGGTGGTGATCGCGGGGTGCTCGGCCGAGATCGACGACGGCGAGGAGACGGTGCGCTACGAGGGCCCCGGAGACTCGATCGCGATCGACGAGACGAAGCTCGACGCGGCGACCGATGCACGGGCGCGCGCAGAAGGGCTCACGGTGTGGATCGATCTTGCGATCGACGGGCACGTGGAGGGCGGCGTCGCGCGCTTCGTGATCGCGGGGCGTGCGTCGCGCGACGTGCTCGAGGTGAGCGGCGAGATGGGCGTGTCGCGCGTCGTGTCGGCGCGGCGCTTCGAGATCGAGCTCGATGCGGACGAGATGGAGCACGTCGCGATGGGCGCGCCGCTGCGTGTCGCGCTGCGCGCCCTGCGTGCGCCCCACGCCCGGTACGTGGTGCGGCTCCGCGCGCGAGCACGCATCGGTGCGGGCAGCGGAGCGCGCGAGGTGCGGATCGCATCGGCGCTCGCGCCGGTGCTGATCGACGACGAGGTGCGGTACCGCGGCGCGATCGCGCTCGACGAGGGGCTCACCGACCCCCGGATGATCGTGCCGATCCACGGCGAGATCGCGCTGGACGGTGCGCTCCGCTTCGACCTGCCGTTCGACGTCGTCGCGCGCGCTGCGTCGGAGCGGAGCGAGCGCCTCGTGATCGTCGCGCGTCGCCGTGCCGGCACCGTGAGGCGGACCGCGGAGATCGAGCTCGTCGTCTCGGAGCTCGCGATCACGCACCACGATCCCGACGCGGTGTGGCCCGACGACACGTGCGAGCCAGGCGTGCTCGCGTGCCTCGATGCGCGCGGTGGGCTCGCCGGGGACACCTCGTCGTGTGGCGACGCATGGCGCGTCACGCGCTGTCGCGAAGAGGTCGGCGCGCCGTCGCTCGCAGCGCGCTTCGCCGAGGATCTCGGGGCGCATCTCGTCGAGTGGTACGCGGTGCACGGCGCCGACGTGCGCGCCGCCGGGGGTGCATCGCTCGAGGACGCGCAGCGCGCGATCGAGGCATCGCGCGTCGAGGAGCTCGTCCACGCGGCAGAGGACCCACAGGGGCACGATCTCGCGACCACGCGCGTGCTGCGACATCGCGACGTCGTCTTCCCCGGCAGCGACATCGTGTGGCACGGCGCGTATGGCCGCGAGAGCGAGGATCTCCTCGAGATCTACGCGTTCGAGTGAGCTACACCGAACGGGTGCGGCACCACGTGTACCTCGTGCCGGGGTTCTTCGGCTTCGCGAACTTCGGCGACTTCCGCTACTTCGCGCACGTACGAGAGCACCTGCTCGCGTGGACGCGGATGCGCGGCATCGACGCGGTGATCCACTACGCGCCGACGTTCCCCACCGCATCGCTGCGCCGTCGCGCGGGACGGCTCCTCGAGCTCATGGCGGAGAGCGCGGACGGCGACGGGCCGATCCACCTGATCGGCCACTCCACCGGTGGGCTCGATGCACGGCTCGCGGTCGCGCCGCGCGCGTCGCTGCACTGCGCCGTCGATCCCGAGCCGCTCGCGTCGCGCGTGTGCAGCGTGGTCGCGGTGACGTCGCCGCACTACGGGGCGCCGACGGCCGCGTTCTTCACGAGCCTGCTCGGGCAGCGGCTGCTCTTCCTGCTCTCGCTCGTGACCATCTACGCGATCCGCGTGGGCACGATCCCGCTGCCCGCGCTCATGGTGCTCGCGAGCGCGCTGGGCTCGGCAGGCGCAGGAAGGCTGATCGCGGGGGGCGTGATCGAGCAGGTCTACGACCTCGTCATCAAGGACTTCAGCCCCGAGCGGCGCCTGCAGATCGAGCAGGTGTTCGCGCAGGTGCGGAACGATCAGACGCTGCTGGTGCAGCTCACGCCCGAGGGGCTCGATCTGTTCAACGCGCTGGCGACCGAGCGCGACGGAGTGCGCCGCGGATGCGTCGTGGCGCAGGCGAAGCCGCCGGCGCTCGGACGTCAGGCGCGCGTGGGCCCGAGCCCCACGAACCAGGCGATGTACAACGTGTACCGCGCGCTCTACGCGATCGCGTCGACGCTGCCCGAGCACCTGCTCCCGGTGCCCGACGACGCGCAGGCCAAGGTGCTGATCGACGCGTACGGCCGCATCCCGAGCGCGAAGGGCAACGACGCGATGGTGCCCACGCGCTCGCAGGTCTGGGGCGAGGTGGTGCACGCCGCATGGGCCGATCATCTCGACGTGATCGGGCACTTCCACGCGCCGCATCGTGCACCGCTCCACGTCGACTGGATGCGCACGATGAGTGACTTCGGGCAGCGGGAATTCGAGGCGATGTGGGACGACGTCGCGCGCTTCGCGTTCACCACGTGAGCGCACCGGGGGCGTGGCGAGCGCCCGAGCCCGGGGCTACCTGAGAGAGAGCCGCTCTGTATGGTGGGCGTGTGAGCCACGGGACCGAGACCAGCTTGCTGCGCGAGCTCGCGCGGCCGTGGAACCTCATGAGCCTCGTGCGGCTCCCGCTGGCCGTGCTCGCGCTGCTCGTGCGCGCAGAGCCGCTCGCGGTGCTCGGGCTCATGATCGTCGCCGGGATCTCGGACGCGCTCGACGGTGTGATGGCGCGCCGCGCGAATGCGGATCCCAAGCTGGGTGAGTGGCTCGACCCGGTCTGCGACAAGGTCTTCGTGCTCGCGGTGCTCGCGGGCGTGTGGATCGAGCGACAGCCTCCGTGGTGGCTGCTCGTGCTGACCGCGACGCGCGAGATCCTGGTGGTGCCCGCGGGGCTCATGCTCGCGGTGTCGGTGGGGACGTTCCGCTCGCGCATCGAGTACTGCGCGCGACCGAGCGGGAAGGCGACGACGGTGGCGCAGTTCCTCGTGCTCGGCGCGCTGCTCTTCGACCTGCCGCAGGTCGCCCTCCCCGCTGCGATCGCAGCGGCGGTGCTCGGGCTCGCGGCGGGTGTGGAGTACGGCGTGCGCGCGCGCGCGTGCCTCGATGCGCCCGGGCCCACGCGCGCGGCCGGCGCTGCCGAGTAGTACGCTGACGCGATGCTCAGCACGGACTGTCCGCGGTGCGCGACGACGATGCATCCGGTGCGGCTCGGGCTGCGGCACGGAGGCGCGTACCGCGAGGCCGCGGGGACGAGCGAGGCCGAGCGCGGTTGGCAGTGCCCGCGCTGCGCGCTCGGCGTCGTTCCGGGGACGCTCGTCGACTGGCTGATGAAGCGCGTGCCGGTCGGCGGTGGGCCGAGCGAGCGCCATCGCGCGCGGGTCCGCACGCCCTGCCCTGCCTGCTTCGCGAGCGTCGATCAAGTCGTGCTCGACTGGGGCAGCGAGCTCGTCGAGATCGAGCAGTGCGCGCGCTGTCGCACGATGCTCGTCGACCCCGGCGAGCTGCCGAAGGTGTTCGCCATCGAGCACGACGCGCACCGCGCGTGATCGATCAGCTGTCGACGACGATCGACCAGCCGCGCGCGGCTTCTTGCGCGAGCGCGCGATAGAACGGCGCGAGCTGCGCGAGCTCCGCGATGCTGCGTCCCTGCACGCGCTGCTCGCTCGCGTGCGCGGCGATGCGGGCGTGGAGCTCGGCGTGGAGGTGCAGGCTCGTCGCGTCGCGGCCGGGGTTCATCAGCGCGACGAGGATCTGCGCGCTGTCGAGGCGCTTGCGCGAGAAGAGCCCGCCCCAGCGGTGCTCGAGCGGCGCGGGGAGCTCGGCGAGCGAGCCCGAGCGCACGTCGCCGCCACGGCGCGTGTGCCAGCCGGTGCCCGACGCGGGCAGTCGCGCGAGGACGGCCTCGTGGAAGCGCTGCGCGATCGATCCGTGGGTCGCGACCTCGCGCGCGAAGAGATCGAAGAGCGCGCGCTCGCTCGCCGCGTCGACCGGATACGTGACGTAGCGATAACAACCGAGCGGTGCGCCGCCGCCGAGCGGACAGCTCGCGCACGCGGGCACGCCGGCCGCGAACGACGCGACCTCGGCCCGGATCTGCTCGTAGCCGAGCTCGCGCTGCACCGGGCCCTCGGGGCGGTTCACGAGGAGCTGGATGCGCACGGTCGCGCGCGCATCGGGCGGCACCTGCGCTTCGATCGCGGTCTGGTACGCGCGCATCTTGAGCTTGCCGAGGAAGCCCTGGGGGCCGAGCCCGCGCTGGAGCCCGCAGTCGCGCCACCCGATCAGATCTGCGCCCATCGTGCCTCCCCCGTTTCAGTGCGGCGTGAGCGCGGCCAGGCGCTCGTCGTTCTCGGGATCGCTGGGATCGAGCCGGCGATCGATCGCGTAGGTGGCGCGCAGATCCTCGCGCCCACGGATCGGCGCGAGACGCGCGAGCAGCGCGGCGTCGGCCGCGCCCTCGGCGATCCAGAGCTCGTCCACGCGCAGCGCGCTCGGGTCGAGGCCACTCAGCGCAGCGGCTGCGTCGCGCACGTCGCTCGACGCGCGCACCTGCGCGGTCTGCGCCGGATCGATGGACGCGTGATGGAGCACTGCGACCGGAGAGAAGCGACGACGCTCGCTCTCCCAGCGCGCCCGGAGCGCCTCGTCGCGCAGCAGCGCGCGAAGGACGTGTGCCTGCGCGAGCATCGACGCGGCACCGAGCTCGGGCCACGTCGCGACCGCTTCGCGGTACGCCTCGATCGCTCCGTCGACGTCGGCGTCGCGCCCCTCGCTGCGCGCTGCGGCGCGCTCGATCAGCGCGTTCGCGCGGATCGTGAGGAGCGTCGCGATCGCGCGGGCGTCGCGGCCGCGACGGGCGCGCGCCAGACGATCGTCGGCATCGGCGAGCGCACGCTCGGCGTGGACGACGATCTCGGCGTCCCACTCGCCGCGCTCCCACGCCGCGCGCTGCTCGTTCGGCTCGAGCTCGCCCACCCGCGCGATGCGCGCCTCGAGGTCGGCGAGCGCGCTCGCGTCGGCGAAGCGGCGCAGCAGCGAGAGCTCGCGATCCCACGCGCCCGCGCGTCGCGGCGCGAGTACCTGCTCCTGGTGCGTCAGCTCGGTGGCGCGGCGGATCCCGGCATCGTCGCGCAGCGCCGCGATCACCTCGGCGCGGTGCGCGCCCGTGGTCATGATCCCGAGCACTGCGTCGGCCTGGGCGCGATCGAGCCGCAGCGCGCGCCCATCGAGCCATCGCGCGAGCACGCGCAGCGTGCCGCGGAAGCGATGGGCGTCCGCGAGGTTCGAGATCGCGATGCTCTGATCGGGCGCGAGGCGCACCGCGCGCTCGAGCCGCTCGATCGCCGCGTCGAGGTGCGTGGGATCGGCCGTTGCCTCGTAGCGCGCCTCGAACGCGACCGCTGCGTTGTTGAGCGCGGCCATGTCGCGATCACCGCGTCGATCCCAGTCGCGCGCGACCTCCGCGAAGAGACGATCCGCCTCGTCGTAGCGGCGCTCGCGCAGCGCGCGCTGCCCGCGCACCTCGGTCAGGCGCGTGCGCACCTCGGGCGTGCCCTGCGGCGCGCGCGAGAGCCACGTCTCGGTGTCCTCGATGCGCTCGGCGAGGATCGACAGCAGCATCGCGGCCTGCCCCGCCTGCGGCTGCTGGCCGCGCTCGTACACGCCCGTCGCGATCTCTCTCGCGCGCGGCTCGAGACCGAGCCCGCGATATGCGTACGCGACCTGCAGCGCGAGGTCCTCGTCGCCCGATGCGAGCACCGACTGGAGCTCCTGCTCGCCCTGCGCCTCGCGGCCGAGCCGGTAGTACACCTGGCCGAGCCCGAGGTGGTACGCGGGCACGCTCCCCGCCTCGTCCTGGATCGCGAGGAAGAGCCGCTCCGCGTCCGCGAGCGCGCGATCACGCTCCGCGCCGCTGCGCTCTCCGCCGCGACGCAGCTCGATCATCGCGAGCTGGAGCACCGACGGGACGATCGGCGCGATCGCCTCGTACCGAGCGCGCGCCGCGGCGAGCTCGGGATCGCGCGAGAGCTCGCTCGCGAGGTGCTCGAACACGATCGCGCGCGCCTCGTCGTCGCTCGCGAGCTGCAGGCGCGCCTGCACGTCGGCGGGGCCGAGGCCGAGCTCGAGGCGCGAGATCAGCGACTCGGTGCGCTCGCGCTCGATGCGCGACATCGCCTGCTGCGCGTCGCGGAGCTCGCCGAGCCGCGGCATCACGCGCCGCGCGAGGAGCGCGCGCGCATCGTCGAGGTGACCCGCGTCGAGCTCGGCGGCCGCGAGGCTCGAGAGCGCAGCGGGCGCGAGCGAGCCCGGGCTCCCGAGCGCACGGAGCGCGGTGATCGCGGCCGCGGTCTCGCCGCGCGCACGAGAGAGATCGGCGAGCGCGGCGACGCACTCGTGATCGTCCGGGAAGCGCGCCAGTGACGCGCGGAGGAGCGCTTCGTCGCCCGATCCCAGCGCGGTCGCACGCTCGGGGTCGGCCTGCATCGCCTCGGCGCTCGCGAGCGCCTCGTTCACGCGATCACGCAGCGGCAGCGAATCCATGCGCGCCGCGCTCGCCCACGCGCGCAGCGATCGCGACGCCGCGAGCACGAGCGAGGGCGACGCGATCACGTGCTCGACGATCGGCGCGGCGGCGCGCACGCCCGCTTCGTCGAGCCCGCCCGCGACGTGCTCGTCGAGCGCCTCGAGCGGCCACTCCGACCCGAGGAGCTCGCCGAGCGCGCGATGCAGCGCGCTCCGTCGCGCGTCGAGCGGCGACGAGGACTGCGGCGTGGTGACCGCGATCCCTCGCTCCACCACGGTGAGCGCCGCGCGCAGCGCGCTCTCCCCGCTCTCGCCGAGCTCCCCTGCCCACGTCGTGACGCGCTCCTGCAGACGTCGCTCGGGCGCACCGCTGCGCGCGTACTGCGGCACCGCCTGCCAGCGCGTGATCGCGCGCTCGAACGCATCGAGCCGATCCTCGGTGAGGGGCGACGGAACAGTGCTCGCGAGCAGATCGACGTAGCGCGCGCCCACCGCCTCGCGGTCGCCGAGCCCGAGATCGTAGCCGGGCCCCGCGAGCAGTCCGTCGTACGCGACGAGCGTCGCCTCGACGTCGCCACGCGCGTCGACCGCGCGCGCCTCCTCGAGCGCGATCGCCGCGAGCCGCGACGGCGAGCTCAGGTAGCTCGAGACCGCCGTCGACAGAGCGCCGAGCACGATCGCCGCGAGCAGCGCCCAGCGCCAACCCCGTGCGAACGCCGAGAGAGGCTCCTTCGAGAGGAAGAGATACGAGCCGTTGCCCTGATCGATCACGCGGTACGCGCCGAGCGGGAAGATCGGGACGAAGAGCGCCGAGATGCAGTGCGTGGTGACGTACGAGCCGTCGTCGCGGCGATCGCGCTCGCCGTAGATGCCCACGCCGAACCCGTTCAGGCGGAAGAGCGCGGGCGCGCCGTCGGTGAGCGGGCGCGACCCGTTCAGCACGATGTCGATCAGCTTGCGGAGACCGGCGTCCTTCGCGGTGCGACGCGCGTCGCGCAGGATGCGATCCCCGGCGTCGAAGTCGCCCTGTCGATGGTTCCAGCGCGCGCGGCACAGCGCGACGTGGGTCGTGGGCTCGCGCATCGCGCCCTCGAGCTCTTCCGCGACGAGCCCTCGTGGCCCGATCTTCTGCGCCGCGCGCAGCAGACGAAGCGCACCGCTCTCGTCCCCCGACGCGCGCACGAGCGCGCCGAGCTCGATCGCGAGGAACGCGACGTTGTCCGCGACCTTCTCGCGCGCGTCCGCAGGCAGATCGATCGCGAGCGTCGCGAAGCTCGCGAGCACCTCGTCCTCCATCCGCCGCCGGAGCTCGGTGACGGTCGCGCGGAGGCGCGGCCAATCGGCACGCGCGGGATCGGGCTCGTGATCGCGGTGATCGACAGCCTTCGCGACCGCGTCCATCGCCTGGGTCAGCGTCTGGATCGGATCCATGCGAGGGAGGGTCTACGCTCGCCCCCTCGCGTTCCATCCCTCTATTCCGCGCGATCGAGCACGGCGTAGCGGAACCCCGCGCGGATCAGCGCGGGCACCAGCGCCTCGGGCACCTCGCGCGCGTCGAGGATCTCGGTGCGCCCGTGATCGTTCTCGTCCGCGAACACGAGCCAGCGCAGGCGATAGCCCGCGCCCTCCCAGCGCGCGCGATCGAGCCCGTAGAACATGTCGAGGTCGGGCTCGATCCAGCACGCGACGAGATCGGGACGACGCCCCAGCACGTAGTCGGGATCGTACGCGTCGTGACCGACGTCGAAGCGCGTGCGCTCGCGATGTGCGAGCTCGCGATCGTTGAGCCCGAGCATGTCGATCGCGCGCAGGCCCGAGAAGAACGGGATCTTCCCCGCAGCGTCGACCGCGATGGTCGCGCCCCCGGGGGCGTGCTCCGCGAGGTGACGGCCCAGCGCCACCCAGCGATCGGTGCGCGTCGTCGTGTAGCGGAAGCGCAGATCGAACACGCACGGCAAGAGCTGCACGACCACGAGCGCGCCCGCGATCGCCGGGATCCACCGCGCGAGGCTCGTGCTCGCGGCGATCGAGAGCGCGAGCGCGCTGCCGACGAGATAGAGCCCGACGAGGAAGCGCTCCTGGAACACGTCGCCGCCGACCCAGACCCAGTACGCGACCACACCCGCGCCGAGGAACGCGGCGTAGCTCGGCACCAGGCGTCCGCCCCGACGCGCGAGGATCCACGCGGCACCGATCGCGACGAGCTCGAGCGCGAACCCCTGCTGCGTCGCGACGATCCCGAGCTGCACGAGGCCCGCAGGCACGCGCATCCAGAACGGCGCGGAGACCTTCGCGTAGTACGTGTTGGGAAGGACGTCGCCGTAGTACGAGAGACGGAACGCGAGGACGGCCGCGAACGCGAGCGCACCGGCCGTCGCGAGCGCGCCCGCGACGCCGAAGTGACGTCGCAGCGCGAGGAACACGACCGCGATGCCAACGCCGATGAACCCGTCGGCGCGCACCAGCACCGCGCCGATCGCGATCACCGCCATCGCGACGAGCTCGAGCGGGCGCGCGCGATCACGTTCCGCGACTCCGTCGACCAGTCGCCACAGCGCGATCTGCAGCAGCACGACGACCGGCGTCTCGAGCCCCGACGCGACCGCGATCCACAGCGCGGGCTGGATCGCGACCACCCACGGCGCGATCGACCGCAGATGCGCGGGGAGCGCGCGCCGCAGCCACGACGCGACGAGCCCCGCGGCCCCGAGCGCCGCGAGCACGTTGAGCCCGACCGCCCACACGATCACTCCGTCGCGACCGAGCAGCGCGAGCCCGGGCACGCAGAGCAGCAGGTACCCGAGGTTCGTGAAGCCCTCGACGCGCTCGCCCGCGTTGAACACGAGCCCGTCGCCCGCGAGCAATCGCTCGGCGTAGCGGAACGAGATGAACGCGTCGTCACTGCCCAGCGCGTGGCCCGAGAGATCGGAGTGCGAGTAGCCGAACGACGCGTGCGCGATGCACACCGCGGCGAGCGCGATGCCCGCGAGCGCCCACGAGATCCGCTCCCCGCGGCTCCAGGCTGGTGCTGATTCCGTGACCAAGCGCCCGAGCTTAGGGGACGCCCGGGACCGGGCAAGCAGCTCGAAGACCGTCGGAAATCAGCACTCAGATCTCGAGCGCGAGCGCGAGCAGATCGTCACTCCGCTCGACGTCGCGCACCCACGCGTCGGGCAGCGCGCCGAGCCCTGCCCGCGCACCGGCGAGCGCGCCGGCGAGGGTCGCGAGGCTGTCGCTGTCGCCGGGGCTGTTCGCGCCCTCGAGGATCGCGCGCTCGGGATCGTCGGGCGAGCGCGCGAAGAGGTAGACCGCCGCCGCGATCGCCTCGTGGGCCGCCCAGCCGCGCAGTCGATCGAGCGTCGTCTCGGGCGCCACGCCGCCGTCGGCGTCGTCGAGCGCCTCCGCCATCATCACCGCGGTGCGCGCGCTGTAGCGCGCCGCGGCCGCGATCATCTCGCTGAGCACGACGCGCGTGGGATCGCCGCGCAGCACGCGCGCGACGCCGATCGCCATCGCCGCGCTCGCCGCGAGCGCGATCGGATCACGATGCGTGAGCTTGCTGTGGGCGACCGACCACTCCTCGCAGCGCGAGAGATCGTGCGCGTAGAGCAGGCCGAACGGATACGCGCGCATCACCGATCCACATCCGCCCGCGGTCGCTCCGCCGGCGCGCGACCAGTGCTCACCGCGCGCGAGCGCGCGCGATCCGCTCAGGCACGCGTTGCCCGGCGCGCGATGTCCGCCCTGCGGGCGCTCCGCCCACTCCACGAACGATCGCGCCATGTGCTGCATCGTCGCGTCGAGATCCGCGCCCTCGCGGCGCGACCACAGCAGCGAGCGCAGCACCGCCTCGGCCATCTGGGTGTCGTCGGTGTACGGCGCGAAGCGCTTGCCGCCGCGCTCCCAGTAGAGCTCGAACGTGGTCACGCCGTGGGGCGGCCACTTCCGGCGGATCGCCTCGAGCGACATGAACTCGGTGGGGTGCCCCATCGCGTCGCCGATCGCGGCGCCGAGCACCGACCCCGCGATCGCCGAAGCACGCGGCGAGAGCGCACGCGCGCGCGGCGTCGCGGGGCGGATGTCGGGAGGGATCGTCTCGCGGATCGCGGCCTCGGGCAGATCCGGGTCGAGGTCGTCATCGAGCTCGCGCGCGCTCCAGAGATCGCCCTCTTCGCCGTCGTCGATCGCGCTCGCGGCCTCGACGTGCTGCGCGATCTGCTCGAGCCACTCGCGCTGCGCCTCGCTCGCCGCGACCTTACGACCGCGCACCTCGCGCAGAGCGCGCAGCACGTCGTCGAGATCGCGTCCCGCGCGCACCTGCAGCGCAGCCGCGATCATTCCGGCGCGCCCCATCCCCTCCCGCGAGATCAGCACGACCTTCGCGTCCTCGGAGACGTGCGACTCGATGCGCTCGAGCACCTCGTGCGCGTCCTCGCCCGGCGCGTCCTCGGGCGCGACCGGAAGTCGGATCAGCACCAGCTCGCGCTCGTCCGCGAGATCGTCGATCGCGCCGTACCCGCCGCGCGCGCGCTCCTCGTCGGTCGTGAGATCGACGAGCACGTCGGCGCCCTCGGCCCGCAGCGCATCGAGATCGCTCGCGAGATCGCGCGACCACTCGATACCGCTCTCCGCGATCTCCACGACGCCCGGCGCGTGGGCGAGCCCGATGCGCGGCTCGATCCACGTCACGCGCAGCGGATGCGTGCTCGACGTGACCTTCATCGGCCCCTCGGCCGCGACCGTGCCCGGGCTCGACTTGGTCGGACGCACCACCTCGCCGCCCAGCAGATCGAGCTGCAGCGTCCCGTCCCCGCTCCCTCTTCGCTCTCCCATCGATTCCCCCGATCAGAGATCGCTGCGCCGACCTGCGAGCGCACGCTCGAGCGCCGGGAAGAGACGCGGCCCGAGCGCCGGCTCGACCATCACCGCCCACGCGACGCGCCCACGAAGGTACGACGCGAAGCTCGGACGACCGTCGCGGTTCTGGCTCTCCATCCCGAAGCGAGCGCAGTTGTACAGCAACGCACGCAGCGCGCGCTTCTCGTCGCGCGGCAGGCGCACCGCGCGGTTCACGACCACGCCCGTCACTTCCTGGCGCGACGCACGACGCATCACGCGCGTCTTGCCCTCGTGCTCGGCGAAGCCCTCGGTCGCGATCACCTTGCGCACCATGCCGAAGAGCGACGCGAGCTTCGCGGGATCGTCGCCCGAGAACGTGAGATCGTCGGCGTAGCGCGTGTACGTGAACCCGAGCGCGCGAGCGATGCCGCGCAGGCGCGCGTCGAGGCGACGGCAGATCAGGTTCGTGATCGCCGGGCTCGTGCACGCCCCCTGCGGCAGCACGCGCGCGCCGAGCGCGACGTGGTAGCGCTGCCCGTCGAGCTCCGCGGGCACCCGCGGCGGCTCGGTGCAGAGCAGCGCGAGCACCGTCGCGACCTGCTCCGAGTACCCGAGCTTCGCGAACAGACCCTTCACGCGACGGAACGAGATCGTCGGGAAGAAGTCGCGCAGATCGAGGTTCACGACGACCGCGCGCCCGACGTGCGGACGTGCGTTGCTCACCACCGATCGCTCGCGGACGAAGCCGTGTGCCTCGTCGCTCGGCGCGATTCGTTGGAGCACCAACGATTGCACCTTCTGCTGCGCATCGGCGAGCGCGGGCTTCGGCGCGGAGATCGCGCGGATGCCCCCGGTCTTCTTGGGGATGCCGTAGCGGTGGTAGTGCACCAGCGTCGCGCCGCGACGGTGGAACGTGAGCCATCGCAGCTTCGCGATCGAGATGCCGAGCGTGCTCGCGACGTCGCGCGCATCGCGCCAGATCGGCAGGCCTCCCGCCTCGAGCGCCGCGACGTCGCTCTCGACGTCCTGCAGCCCCGCGCTGACGCCGAGGCCCGCGTAGACGAGCCGCTGCGCTCGCTGCGCGCGCCATGCCTCGGCGCGCTGCTTCGCCTCCGCGACGCGCTCCGCCTTCTTCGCCTTGCGGCGCTCGCGGCTCTCCTTCCAGCGCCGGATGCGCTCGCGCTGCAGCGCCTTCTCGGGCTTCTCGCCGTCGCCCGCGATCTTCACCAGCGTGGCGAGCTCGGCGTCGAGCTGCGCGCGCTCGACGATCTCGCCTGGCGGATCGCTGGGCACCGGCTCGTGCGCGGGCCAGAAGCCGAGCGTCTTCATGCGAGACAGCGCGGTCGCGTCGTCGATCGACGCGAGCACCGCCTTGATGAGCGCGGCCTTCTGCGGGTCCTTCTCGTCGCTCATGCGAGCGCCTCGATGCAGGACGTGCGGTGTGGCGAGGACGAGAGGCCGGGGCGCCTACGAAGAGCCCTGGGACGGGACCTGTCCACCATAGGGTCCCGCGGCCCTGCCGATGCCCGCGGGGACCGGAGGTCCCCAACCAGCTGCGGGCGGGCAGGGCCGTGGGACCCGGGTGCCGACCGGGCCCGTGACGAATGGAGAGCACGTGAGCCTGCGCGGCGTTGCACCGCACCGATGGCTAGGCCGTTGCGCGTGATGAGCGCGCTGGGCTCCCCGACCCCTCGTCCTCGACGCACTGCACGCGTCACGACGACGATCCTTTCTTCTTCGCCTGATCCTCCTCCTCGAGCTTCGCCATGTGTGCGAGCCGCAGCGCGAGCACGTGCTCGCAAGGTCCCTTGGTCAGCCCGTGCTTCTCCGCGAACACGCACGTGCAGCTGGCCTCGAGGATCTGTCCTTCGTGATCCACCGCGAGCAGCGGGCGCACCGGCGGACCGCTCTCTCCGCGCGCGCTGCCCGAGAGCTTGTACCCCATCGACGTCGGACGGCGCGCGATGATCCGTACGCCGCCGTGGTCGATCATCTCCTTCGCGGTCTTCGCCTTCGGGCTCGACTCGATCTCCGCGACCTTCGCCTCGGCGATCGCCGCGCTCGCCGAGAACGGCACGAGCAACAGATCGCGATGGCGATGCAGCCCGCTGACGACGTCGTACATCGCGCGGCCGGACTGAGCGAGGATCGAGAGCGCGCTGCGCGCCTTCTCGACGCCGAGCTCGCAACGCGCGGCGATCTCCGCGTCGGTCGCGCGACGCGCGTCACGCAGCGCGCCGTACACGCGCGTCAGCTCGTCGGCGTTCGTCGGGAGGCGACGCGTGAGGAGATCGAACTTCGCCTGACCGCCCACCCAGTCGTTGTCGGTCCAGCCCGAGAGCGCGAGCGTGAACGTCACGCGCCCACCGAGATCGCAGACCCAAATGCTCGGGAGCCCCGAGCCCGCGAGGAACACCTGCACGCGCTCGGCGAGCGGCAGCACGCGCTCCAGCACCCGCAGTCGATCGCGGCCCCAGGTGCGGATCGATCGCTCTTTCGGTCCGTGGAATTTGCTGATCGGCGAGCCCGTCACGAGCACGTCGAAGGGCTCGATCAAGATCTTCGTGCGCTCGCCCGGCGCGAGCTGCCAGCGCAACGAGCGCGGCGACACCTGAGCGCGCCGCGCGCGGATCACGCGGATCACGTTGTAGACGTCGACCGGCGCGAGCTCGACGCGCTCGAGCCCCATCGACATCAAGCCGTGCACCTGGAGGAAGCCCGCGAGCCAGCCCTCGGGCATCGTGATCTTCTTCTCGTGCACCGACTTCGCGGTCTCGGGCATCGCCGCGATCGTCTCGGCCTCGAAGCCACCCGGCGCGATCTCGAAGCGCGTCGCGCGGTAGCTGCGCATCCGATCGAAGTGGTCGTGCAGGCGCGCCGAGAAGTCGACGTTCGTCGTGCCGTGCTCGATCGCGTCGATGCGCGAGAACGCCGCGTGCCCGACCGCGAGCCGCGCGTAGCTGCTCTGATCGCGCGAGAACGCCTCGAACGAGAGCTCGTCGGGGTGCACCGTGACGACGGGGTCGAGCACCAGCGAGCGCTCGAGCTCGTCCTCGATCGCCCACTGCACGTACGCGCGGCGCGCCTTCTCGAACGAGGCGCGACGCTCGGCGCGAGCGCGATCGAGCTCGCCGATGCGCAGCTGGATCTCGCCGAGCCGCGCCTTCGCATGCGCGCTCTTCGCGGCGAGCCCCGCGAGGAACAAGCGATCCTGCTCGGCGAGCCACGCGCGGAACGCGGTGCGATCACGCGGGTGGTAGCGGAAGTCGCTGACCGCGACGTCGTAGAGCGCGGCGAGCCCTTCGCGCAGCGGGATCACGTCCTCGAGATCACCCGAGAAGAACGTCGCCTCGCGCAGCGTGTTCGTCGCGAGCGCGAGGCGCGCGCGATCACCGCTCGCCACGGCACCGCTGCGGCCCGCGTACTTGTACGCGAAGGAGGTCGCGGTCATGCGCCCTCCGTCGAGAGCGCGCTGCGCACCTCGGGGAAGCGCGTCTGGATCGCGGCGAGCCCGGCGATCACACGCTCGAAGTCGCGCACGGTGCGGGTGCGCAGGACCCGATCGAGCAACGACGCAGCGAGCGCGCCCTGCTGCGCGTCGACCTGTCCGCGCGTCACGAGGAAGTCGATCGCGCGACGCTTCGTGTCCGCGTCGGCGCGCACCTCGAGCAGCACCGTGCGGAAGAACGCCTCGCACCGCGCGAGCGGCACGTAGCCGGGGCGCAGGTGCTGCGTCGCGAGCTCGATCGCGAACGCGCGCATCGCGCGCTGCGGGTGCTCGATCAGCCGGAAGAGCACCGCGTCCGCGTCGAGCCGCTCGAAATTCGCGATCACGAGCTCGCGCCCCAGCGCCTGCACCTCGGCGTGGTTCGAGTCGCAGAGCGCGATCAGCGCGTCGAGCCCGTGCTGCTCGACCGTGATCAACACGCGCAGGCGCGCGAGCGCGGGACGACGCACGTCGTCCCAGCGCGACTCCGCGAGCGTGTAGAGCGGCGTCGGATCGACGTGCAGCTCGCCTTCCGCGGCATCGAGCAGCGCGACCGCGGCCTCCCGCACCGTCGCGACCTCGGAGTCGGCGAGCGCGGTGAGGCGCGGGAGTCCGATCAGCGCGAGCGCCTCGGGCCGGCCCGCGAGCAAGCGCCCCGCGACGCGCTTCGCCGCGTTGCCGCCGCGATCGATCCACGCGATCAGCTCGGTCGACGAGAGCACGCCCGCGACCTCGTCGCGCAGGGCGCTCGCGAGCAGCTCCGCGATCGGCGCGAGCCGATCGTCGTCGCCGCCTTCGCGCAGTCGCTCGGCGAGCCGCTTCGCGATCGCGATGCGCGCATCGCGCGAGACGTCGCGCAGCGCGTTCGCGACGATCCCCGCGATCTCCGTGCGCGCGACCGGGCGCTCGCGCTCGAGCAGTCGCAGCACGCCCTCTGCATCGCCCGCCCACGCATGCCGCGAACGATCGAGCAGCGCCGCGCCGCGCGCGCGCACCGACGCGCTCTCCGAGTCGAGCAGTCGCGAGAGCAGCCCGAGGTCGGGCTTGGTCGCGTCGAACCGTCGCTCGAGCTCGGCGAGCGCGACCGCGACCACCCCCTCGTGGTCCAACCCCAGCAGCGTCGCGATCTCGTCGCCCTCGAGGCGCTGCGCGAGCCCGGGATGACGCGCGACGCCCGCGAGCGCGAAGTCCTGCACCTCGCGCAATCGCCCGCCCACCAGCACCCGCAGGTACGCGTCGGGCCGCACGTCCCAGAGCTCCGGGTACGCCTCTTCGCGCACCGTCGCCGCCGCCAGCTTCGCCGCCGCGCTCGCGAAGCGCGTCTTCAGCGTGCGGTCGTCGAGCACCACGCGCTTGCTGCGCGCGAACAGGATTCGTTGGAGCTCATACGAATGCGCGAGCGGCCCAAGGAGCCCCTGATCGGGCGCGCGATCCTCGGGCCGGTACGCGCAGAGCACCTCGGCCGCGATCTCCGCGTAGCGCTCGGGCCTCCACTTCGCGATGCGGCGCAGGTATCGCCAGCACGCGCGCATCGCCCAGCGCTGCGTCTTGCGACCGAACACCCGCGTCGCGCGCGTCTCTCCGTCGAGGCCCGACTTGAGGCTCGCGCTCTTGCCCTTCGTCGTGCGCGCGCGCTGCTCGATCGCGTGCGCGATCAGCGCGAAGGTGGTCGCGTCCTCGCGCAGCATCGCGCGCTTCAGCACGCTCTTCGCGTAACGCCACACGTGCGGCGCGGACACGTCGGACGTGCGCAGCATGCGACGTGCGGTCGCGACCAGCGCGGGCGTGCCCGCCTCGTAGAGCTGATCCGCGACGATCCCGATGCGCGCCTTCTCGAGCGCGTCGATCACCTCGAGCAACGGCGCGACGTTGCTCTTGCGCAGATCGTTCTCGTCGAGCGCGCCGATCGCCTGCGCCACGCTCGGCGGCAATCGCTTCTGCCCCGCGGCGCGCGCCTCCGCGAGCCCCTCGGCATCGCCCAGCAAGCGCAGCGCCTCGACGCCCGCGCGACGGCGCGAGAGCAGCTTCTTGCTCGCGAGCTCGCGCGCGATCGGGATCGCCGCGGGATCGCCGATGCGACCCAGCGCCTCGACGATCGACGGGAGCTCCGTGCCCTTCCCCGCTGCCGCCGCGAGCAACGCCGGCACCACCGCGCGCTCGCGGCGCCACCCCAGTGCGCTCGCCGCGCGCGCACGACGCGCCGGATCCGACGACGAGAGCGCCTCGATCAGCTCCTCGTGCACCGAGGGCGTGAACCCCTCGCCGAGCAGCGCCTTCACGACGTCCTCGGCGCGCGCGTCCGCGACGTTCGTCGGGTACGGCCCGTACACCGTCCCGCTCGAGAGCGATCCCGGCGCGATGCCGCGCGCGACGCGGATCAGCCACGTCCCGGGCTGCGCCGACGACGGCTCGACGGAGACGACCGCGTAGCGATCATCCCCGGTCGGACGCCGGAATCGTCTGGTCGGGATCACTTCAGCGAATCCGAATGGTCGTCGTGATCATTCATCGTCGCTGAAGTCTTCGTCGTCCTCGAACTCCGAGTCGTCGAAGTCCTCGAGCGCACCACCGATCGTCGGCTTCGAAGGCGTGATGCCCATCTGCGAGAGGCCGGGCGCAGCCTTCTGCTTGTACTGCGTCGAGGTCGGCCCGAGGTCGCCGAGGATGCTCTCGAGCGCCTGGCGCACCGCTGCGAAGTCGGTGAACGCGTGCTCGCGGAACAGGTCGTACGCGGTCCACATCAGGTCCGCGCAGATCTCCGCGGGCACCCTCCCCGTGTTCGCGCCGAGCCCGGGGAGCGCGACCGATCGGATCGTGCCGGGCTCGACCGTGTTCTGGATGTGCACCGCCTGGAACGCCGCGGCGCATGCGAGCGCGACGTTCATCGTCGCGCTGATGTCCTCCGACGACGAGACCATCGTCGGCGTCGAGATCAGGAAGCGCGGCTGCACGCGCTCCGTCGGCGTGCACGCCGCGTGACCGACCGGCATGCGCCCGGTGTAGCGATCCTTGATCGTGCGCTGCAGCGTCTTCTCGATGCCGACGCCGAGGTAGTTCTTGATCACGAGATCGAGCCCGCCGTCCATGCGGCCCGCGGAGTTCGTCGGGCTCACCCACGCGCTCGTCGACATGTCGAGCATCGAGCCGTGCACGATCTCGACCTCGGGGTTCTCCTCGAAGGTCGCGCGCCACGCGTTGATCACCTTCGGGTTCACGTCGCAGAGGACCACTTTGACCAGCATCGTTGCTTCTCCCCTCAGGAGCTGTCTCAAAATCGGCTCGCCCCGCTCCGGTCCCTTCCGTCCGCGCGCGCTCCCGTACGGGACCTCCGCGGAGCGAGCACTCCCGTCGACTCAGGCCGTGAACTCGACGAGGTACTCGAGGCGCTGCTGCTGCGTGCGATAGACGACGTACTCGTCGTCGGCGAACTGCGAGGACGCGCCCGGCTTGTTGCGCACGCCGTGGCAGGAGTCGAAGCCGTCGGGCGGGCCGTTCAGCCCGTAGGTGATCTTCGTGTACTCGGCCGCCTTGCCGAGCGCGACGCGCGCGACGCTCATGAAGCGCGTGCCCTTCTTGCCGGGCGACGTGTAGAACGCGCTCGTGCACGCCGCGTCGCCGAAGTAGATGCCGTTCCCGAGCCAGCCCGCGTCGGTGCGCTTCACGCCCATGCTGACGACGATCTTCGGCAGCAGGATCCCGCGCGACAGGATGCCGACCCAGTTCTTGATCCGCGATCCGTGGAAGAGCATGCGGTGGTTGCCGACGCCGTCGACGAACGCCTCGTGCTCGCCGGCGCGCTTCAGCGTCATCACGTTGCGCACCTTCACGCTCTTGCTCTTGATCTGCGAGCGCTCGACGTAGTCGGCGATCTCCTTCCAAGGCCCGGTGCCCGGCTCGATCCAGCCGACCTCGCAGTTGAGCGCCTTGTACTTCGCGTCGATCTCCGAATCGAAGAGCACGCTGCCGCTCTCGCCGTTGACCTGGAGCATGTCGCGCATGAGCTGCAGGGTCTCCTGCTTCGCCGCGAACTCCTCGAGCGAGTCGAGCACCGCCGACTGGATCTCCGCGCGCGTGCGGCCGAGGCGGTGGGGGATCGCGGAGTAGAAGTCGCTCGACAAGCGCGAGAGGTCGGCCTGCGCCTTCGTGCCGCGCTCCTCGAACACCTTGAACGCTTGGTTGAGGATCGCCTCGCCGCGATCGATCTGTCCGATCGTCAGCACGCCGAGCGGCGTCTCGATGCCGTGCGCGGTGATCTTCGCGGCGACGGTCGTCGTGAGCGCGTTCGTCGCCTCGTCGTAGATGTACTGGAGCATCGACTGCACGCCGGGCGGCAGCGCGGACTTCGGGATCGCGGCGCGCTTCTCCTTCTCGCCCTCGATCTTCTCGAGCGTGCGATCGTCGATCTGTCCGCTGCTCGTGCCGCGCGCCTTGTGCGAGCCGATCTTGCTCGAGGCGAGCGAGACCTCTTTGTAGCCCTTCGAAGGCGCAGTCTTCTCTTTGTAGATCTGCGCGTAGCAGGCGTCGGCGGAGCCGAGATCGTCGAAGTAGCGGCTCTCCTTCGCGCCCGCGTTGGGGTTCGTCTCGAGGTCGTCGGTGCGGCCGTAGTGCGTGAAGACGCGGTACTTGGTCCCGCCGCGGTGCAGCTCGATGCCGTAGTATTTGTTGTTGTTGTTGACGACGTCGGTGAGCTGCAGGACGGCGCGCTTCGCGATCTCGAAATCGTCGGGGAACGAGGGCTCCCCTGGGCTGCCCGTCTTCCACGCCTTCGCCTTGGCCATCTGCTCGCCCTCCCTCGCTCCGTTCGAGCCCGCAGAGGCGCTCTACGGAACGTCGCGGGAGCAGCTTCCTCGAAACGCGCGCGTCGTCGCAAGCGGGTACTCTCTCGCGCCGAGATGAGAGACGAGCTCGACGCGCTCGCCGCGCAGATCAGGCACCACGAGGCGCGATATCGAGCGGGCTCGCCCGAGATCCCCGACGCGGTGTTCGACGATCTGGTGGAGCGCCATCGCGTGCTCGCGGAGCGCCTCGGGATCGCGATCGACGCGCGACCGGGCGCCGATCACACCGAGGGGTTCACCAGCGTCGTGCACGAGGTGCCGATGCTCTCGCTCGACAAGCTCTCGCACGGAAGGCGCGACGAGCGAGGCGCGCCGATCCCGATGCGCGATCAGCTCGAGGCGTGGATCGCGCGGCGCGCGATCGAGCTCGCGATGCCCGAGGGCACGATGCCCGCGCTCACGATCGAGCCGAAGGTCGACGGGATCTCGATCTCGCTGATCTACGAGCGCGGCGAGCTCGTGCGCGCGATCACGCGCGGCGACGGGACGCGCGGCGACGACGTGACGAAGCAGGTGCGCGCGACCGGCGCGGTGCCCGATCGCATCTCGATCGATCACGGCACGATCGAGCTGCGCGGCGAGCTGTACTGGCCGCGCGATGCGTTCGAGCGCCACAACGCCGCGCTCATCGCCTCCGGCGACGCGCCGCTCGCGAACCCGCGCAACGGGTGCGCGGGGCTGGTGAAGCGCAAGGACGTGCGGGGGCTGCACGAAGCGGGGCTCGCGTGTTTCCTGTACCAGCTCGCGCGCGCATCCGACGACGTCGCGGTGCCGCGCACCCAGCGCGGTCTGCTCGCGTGGCTGCGCGATCTCGGCGCGCCCACCTACGCCGATCTCGTGACCCACGTGACCACGCTCGACGAGGCGGTCGAGGTCTGCGAGTCGTGGACCGCGAAGCGCGCGTCGTTGCCCTTCGAGATCGACGGCATGGTGCTGAAGATCGACGATCGCGACGCACACGCGCGGCTCGGCGCGACGAGCCACCATCCGCACTGGGGCGTCGCGTGGAATTCCCGCCGGAGCGGCGCCTCACGCGCGTGCTCGGCATCACGGTGACGGTCGGCAAGTCGGGCAAGCTCACGCCGGTCGCGGAGCTCGCGCCGGTGCGCCTCGCGCAGACGACGGTGGTGCGCGCGAGCCTGCACAACTTCGTCGAGCTCGACCGCAAGGACGTGCGCGTCGGCGACTGGGTCGCGGTGGAGAAGGCGGGCGACATCATCCCGCAGGTCGCGCTCGCGGAGCACGCGCTGCGCGCGCCGGGCACCGCGCCGTTCACCGTGCCGAGCGTGTGTCCGTCGTGCGGCGGCGCGCTGGAGCGCGAGGAGATCTTCCTCTTCTGCACGAGCCCGCGCTGTCCCGATCAGCTGCGCGAGCGGCTCGCCCACTTCGCGTCGCGCAAGGCGATGGACGTCGAGGGGCTCGGGGACTCGGTGATCGATCAGCTCGTGACCAAGCTCGCGGTGCGCACGCCGGATCAGCTCTTCGCGCTGCACGCGCGCGATCTCGCCGCGCTCGAGCGGATGGGCGACAAGAGCGCGCAGAAGATCGCGGAGCGCCTCGAGGGCGCGAAGGATCGCGGGCTCACGCGCGTGCTCCACGGCCTCGCGATCCGTCACGTGGGCGAGACGCTCGCGCGCGATCTCGCGCTGCACTTCCGCACGATGGACGCGCTGCTCGCGTTCTCCGATCGCTACGTCGCAGGCGACGAGAGCGCGATCGCGGAGGTCGCGCCCAACAACGGGACCGGCGTCGTCCCGGGGCTCGCGCGCCGCAGCGCGGACGTGATCTTCGCGGTGCTCGCGTCTCCCGCGATGCGTGAGATCGTGCGCGGCCTCGCGTCGCACGGCGTGAGGCTCGACGCGATCGAGGAGCGCGCGGTCGCGGTCGAGGGCGTCGCGGGCAAGACGTTCGTGCTCACCGGGACGCTGCCGAGCCTCTCGCGCGAAGCGGCGAGCGCGCGCATCCGAGCGGCGGGCGGGCGCGTGTCGAGCGCGGTGAGCAAGAAGACGGACTACGTCGTCGCGGGCGCGGAAGCGGGCACGAAGCTCGAGCAGGCGCAGAGCCTCGGGGTCGCGGTGCTCGACGAGGGCGCGCTCGTCGAGCTGCTCGCGGGAGGTCCAGTCGCGAGGTCGTGACGAGGCCGCCGCGAGTTCGTCTCACACGACGCATCCGGCTCTCGTAAGGAGCGTCCCGAGCTCGGAAGGAGCAAGGGATGACGAAGACGAAGCACGTCGCGGTCGGGATCCTGTGCGTGGGCGCGCTGGTGCTCGGCGCGTGTACCGGTGAGCGAGGGCCAGCGGGCGCCGACGGCACGGACGGCCAGGACGGCACGAACGGAATGGACGGTACCGATGGAATGGACGGCACCGACGGAACCGATGGCAGTGACGGGATGGACGGTACCGACGGAATGGACGGCACCGACGGAATGGATGGCGAGGACGGTGCGCCGATCGCCGCGGGCATCTTCCTGAACCGCGTCGGTCGCTACGAGAGCGGGCTCTTCGGCGTGGGCGGCGCGGAGATCGTCGCGTTCGACGCGATCACCGATCGCCTCTTCGTCGTGAACGCCGCGAACGCGACCGTCGACGTGCTGGACCTCGCCGACCCGACCGCGCCCACGCTGATCGACACCATCGAGGTCGGCACCGCGATCCCGGGCCGCACGCTCGGCAGCGCGAACAGCGTCTCGGTCGCGCGGGGAACGCTCGCGGTCGCCATCGAGGCCGAGCCCTCGCAGCAGCCCGGCGTCGTCGCGTTCTACTCGACGTCGACGCTCGCGCTGCTCGGCACCGTCGACGTCGGCGCGCTCCCCGACATGCTGACGTTCACGCCCGACGGCAACCGCGTGCTCGTCGCGAACGAAGGCGAGCCGAGCACCGACTACACCGTCGATCCCGAGGGCTCGGTGTCGGTCATCGACGTGAGCGCCGGCTTCGCCGCGCCGACCGCGACCGCGGTGCGCTTCACCGCGCTCGACGACGACGCCGCGACGCTGCGCGCCGCGGGCGTGCGCATCTACGGCACGAACGCGACGGTCTCGCAGGACTTCGAGCCCGAGTACATCGCGACCGACGGCAGCACCGCGTGGGTCACGCTGCAGGAGAACAACGCGCTCGCGATGATCGATCTGACCGCGACGCCCCCCGCGGTGACGCGCGTCGTCGCGCTCGGGCTCAAGGATCACATGCTGCCCGGCAACGAGCTCGACCCGAGCGATCGCGACAACCGCGTGAGCCTCCGCGCCTGGCCCGTGTACGGCATGTACCAGCCCGACACGATCGCGCTCTACGTCGCGAACGACACGCCGTACCTCATCACCGCGAACGAAGGCGATGCGCGCGCGTACGACGCGCTGAACGAGGAGACGCGCGTCGGCAGCGTCACGCTCGATCCGACCGCGTTCCCCGACGCGACCACGCTGCGCGCGAACGCCGCGCTCGGCCGCCTTCGCATCACCAGCCGCGACGGCGACACCGACGGCGACGGCGACTTCGACGAGCTGCACGCGTTCGGCGCGCGCTCGTTCTCCATCTGGAACGGCGTGAGCGGCGCGCTCGTCTACGACAGCGCGAACGAGATCGAGGTCGTCACCGCGCGTCGCCTCGGTCGCGACTTCAACAACGCGAACGACGAGAACGCGGGCGACTCGCGCTCCGACGACAAGGGCCCGGAGCCCGAGGCCGTCGCGGTCGGAGAGATCGACGGCGTGACCTACGCGTTCGTCGGCCTCGAGCGCACCGGCGGCGTGATGGTCTACGACGTGAGCCACCCCGAGAGCCCGCGCTTCGTCCAGTACGTGAACGAGCGCGACTTCCGCGCGGAAGACGCCGAGGACGCGGGCGATCTCGGGCCCGAGTGCGTCGTGTTCGTCTCCGCGGCGAACAGCCCGACCGGCGTGCCGCTCGTCATCGTCGGCAACGAGATCAGCGGCTCGACGTCGATCTACGCGGTGCGCGTCGCGGGCCGCTGAGGCTCACGCGACCTCGAAGTCCTTGCAGAACACGACTCGCTGATCGCTCTCCGCGTCGCGCGGCGCACGGTGCTCGTCGGTCGGGTATCCGTGCGCGCACGCGTCGCGCGTGTCGTCCCAGAGCGCGCAGTCCTCGCAGTGCAGCTTCAGCACGAAGCGGACGCGCTCGTCGCGGAACACGCGGTCGACCGGGAGCTTCACGCGATCAGCACGCCTCGAGCTTGTCGACGCGGCGCTGGTGGCGACCGCCTTCGAACTGTTGTCCGAGGAACGCCTCGAGGATCTCGCGCGCCAGGCCCGGTCCGACCACGCGCGCGCCCATGCAGAGCACGTTCGCGTCGTTGTGCCGGCGCGACATCGCCGCGCTGTAGGGCTCGCTGCACACCACCGCGCGGATGTGCGGCAGCTTGTTCGCCGCGATCGCCATCCCGACGCCGCTCCCGCAGATCAGCACCGCGAACCGGTGCTTGCCCTCCGCGACCAGCGACGAGGCGCGACGGGCATAGTCGGGATAGTCGACCGAGGCAGTGTCGTGCGTCCCGAGGTCTTCGAACGTGCGGCCGAGCTCCTGGAGCGCGGTCACGATCTCTTGCTTCAGCGGCAGTCCGGCGTGATCACAAGCGATGACGATCGAGTCCGACGACGACATGCACGAGCTCCTGGCAAGCAGCGTACCCGACGGTGCGTGGCGCCGTCCTGGACCGGCGTTCGCCGTCGTCGGGCATCACGGGGCCCAACCCTGACCCAGGTTCGGCTCGCGTGCAGCCTTTGGCTCACGGCCGTGCGGGCGACCGGATCGGAGCGCCCGCTTCGTTCTCCGCACCCGCGTCAGCGCGAAGCGACGGCGACTCGCTCGCGAGCCGAGACGCAAAGCGGGGCTGGGGCCCCGCGCGCAGCGCGAAGCGGCCGGGGTCGAGAGGGGGCGAAGCCCCCCGGAAAACTAGTGCTTGCCGAAGGCAAGCGTGACGTTCGTGCCGCCGAACCCGAAGCTGTTCGAGAGCACCACGTCCATCGCACGACGACGCGCCTCGTGCGGCACGAGATCCATGCCCTCGGCCTCGTCGTCGGGGTTCTCGAGGTTGATCGTCGGCGGCACCGCACCGTCGCGCAGCGCGAGCACCGCGAACACCGCCTCGATGCCGCCGGCCGCGCCGAGCAGGTGCCCGGTCATGCTCTTCGTCGCCGAGATCCAGACGCCGTTCGCGTCCTTCCGCCCCAGCGCGCGCTCGCCGAAGATCTTCTTGAGCGCCTGCAGCTCCTGCTTGTCGCCGGTCGGCGTGCTGGTCGCGTGCGCGTTGACGTAGTGCACGCGCTCGAGGTCGATCTTGCCGTCGCGGAGCGCGTTCTTCATCGCACGCTGCGCGCCCTCGCCCTCGGGGGCCGGCTGCGTCAGGTGGTACGCGTCGCTCGTCGCGCCGTAGCCGAGGATCTCGCAGAGGATGTTCGCGCCGCGCGCGATCGCGCGCTCGCGCTCCTCGAGGATCATCACGCCCGCGCCCTCGGCCATCACGAAGCCGTCGCGGTCACGATCGAAGGGACGGCTCGCGCGCTGCGGCTCGTCGTTGCGCTCGCTGAGCGCGCGCATCGCCGTGAAGCCACCGACGCCGAGGCCGCTGATCGTGCTCTCCGCGCCGCCCGCGACCGCGACGTCGATGTCGCCGCGCTGGATCCAGCGGAACGCCTCACCGACCGCGTGCGCGCCCGACGAGCACGCGCTCGTCGTCGTGTAATTCGGGCCCTTGAACCCGTAGCGCATCGAGACGTGGCCCGGCGCGAGGTTCGAGATCGCCGCGGGGATGAAGTACGGCGAGATGCGGCGGGGGCCCTTCTCGAGCAGCGTCTCCTTCATGCGCTCGATCAGCTCGAGGCCGCAGAGGCCGACGCCGATGAACGTGCCGACGCGCTCGAGATCGTCCTCCGAGAGCGCGGTCGCGAGCAGGCCCGAGTTCTCGACCGCCTGCACCGACGCGCCCATCGCGAGGTGGATGAAGCGGTCGCCTTCGCGGAGGCGCTTCTTCTCGATGTACTTCTCGGGATCGAAGTCGAGGCACTCACCCGCGATGCGGCACGCGAACGTGCTCGCGTCGAAGCGCTGGATCGGCCCGATGCCGCTCTTGCCGGCGAGCAGCGCCTGCCAGGTGGTCTCGACGTCCGCGCCCACCGGGCTCACCGCGCCCACCCCCGTGACCACCACCCTACGCATGTCCGCCTCTCCGAATGGTTTCGGCTGGGTCTCGACGAGACCCAGCCGGTCCTACGTCGCTTCGCTCCGCGAACGACCTTGCCGACTCACCGCGAGGGGAGTCGGAAGATCACTTCTTGGTACGCGTCGAGATATAGGAAATCGCGTCGCCGACCGTGCGGATCTTCTCGGTGTCCTCGTCCGGGATGTCGATCTCGAACTGCTCTTCGAACGCGAGCACGAGCTCCACGATCGCGAGCGAGTCGGCGCCGAGGTCGTCGATGAATTGCGACTCCGGCTTGATCTGCGCGACGTCGACGTCGAGCTGCTGCGAGACGATCTCCTTGACCTTGTCTGCGATCTCCATGCCCGGTCCTCTCTTGCTCCGACCGCCTGAATCCTTGCGCCAGACGCTCCGCCCTCGGAGCGCTGCGCGTGCTCACACGTACATGCCGCCGTTGACGCGGATGGTCTGACCCGTGACGTACGAGGCCTCGTCGCTCGCGAGGAAGACGACCGCGGCGGCCACCTCCTCCGCCGTGCCCTGACGCCCGAGCGGGGTCTGGGCGACGATCGCCTGCTTCGCCTGCTCCGGCAGGCTCGACGTCATGTCCGTCTCGATGAAGCCGGGCGCCACGGCGTTGACCGTGATGCCGCGCGAGGCGTACTCCCGCGCGAGCGTCTTCGTCAACCCCAGCAGAGCGGCCTTGCTGGCCGAGTACACGGCCTGCCCGGGGTTGCCCGACTCGGCCACGACGCTCGACAGGTTGATGATGCGGCCGCGCTTGGCCTTCATCATCGGGCGCATCGCCGCCTTCGCGCACCAGAGCGAGCCCGCGACGTTCGTGGAGAACGTCTTCTCGAGCTCCTCCGGCTTGATGCGGATGAGCAGCTGATCGACCGCGATCCCCGCGTTGTTCACGAGGATGTCGAGGCGTCCCTTGCGCTTCACGAGGTCGGTGACCGCTTGGTCGCACGCCTCGGGATCCGCCACGTCGAACCGGCTGATCTCGCCGTCGCCGCCCGCCGCCCGCACGAGGTCAAGGGTCTGCGCTGCTGCGCCCTCGTTGCTCGAGTAGTTGATCGCGACGTACGCGCCCTGCTTCGCGAGCGCGATGCAGCACGCACGGCCGATGCCGCGCGAGCCACCGGTGACCAGCGCGACTCTGTCCTTCAGATCGAACACGTTCGCCTCCCCTCGACCGCCCCCCCGGCGATCGGGATCGATTCGATCAGGACTCGCTCTCGGCCTGGCCCTTTTCCTTCACCTGACGGCCGCCGTAGTGGCCGCAGGCCTCGCACACCCGGTGCGGGACCGTCATCGCGCCGCAATTGGCGCAGGCGACGATCGTCGGGGCGGCGACCTTGTCGTGGTTCGCGCGACGCATGTTGCGCTTGGAACGGGTGGTACGGCGCTTCGGAACGGCCACGGTGGATCCTCCTCGGGTGGGCTCGGCTCAGGAGCCCTTCTTCTTCGTCTTGTCCATCAGGTCCATCAGCGGCGCGAGGCGCGGATCGACCTTCTTTCCTTCGTGGATCGGCGCCTCGTGGAGGTCGGCCGGGCCGCGGATGGCGGCGGGGACCTCGAGGCCCGTGCAGGTCTCGCTGCAGAGCGTCTGCATCGGCACCTCGAGCAGCACGTGCTCGCGGACGAGCGCGTCGAGCGCGACGGTGTCGCCGCGATAGAACTCGGTGTCGAGCTCCTCGGGCGTGAGGTCCTCTTCGTCCGCGACGGGACGAAGGGTCTCGCTGCGCAGGGTGAAGAGCGCGGTGATCGCGGTGTCCACCGGGACGTGCGCCTCGCCGAGGCAGCGGGCGCACTCGGCGATCAGGTGCGTCTTGACGCGGCCGCGCACGACCACGTCCTCACCGCTCTTCTCGGCCCAGACGGACACCACGCCGTCGGGCTGTGCGGGATCGGCCTTGAGCGCGTCACCGGGCTTCGCGTCGGCGAGACCGAGCGATGCATCGAGCCACCCGCGGCGGAGCGGGAAGTCGTACTGCTTCCCGCCCGCTTCGAGCTCGAGCACCTTGATCTCGAATTCCGCCATGACGCTTTGGTGACCGCAAAGGCCCCGAAAAAGGGCGCTAGGTATAGAAGAGGCCTTCGGGGAGTCAAGGAGAGTCGGGGGCAGGCGTCGTGCCGATTCCCGAGGAGCCGATCGTGAGCAGGAGCGGACGGCTGGGCGCGCGGCTTCCGTCGGCCCGGACCAGCTCGGGACCGACGAGCGCGGGCGCGAACGCGGTCACGGCGTCGGCGCTCGCGAGCACGCGACCGGCGTGCGACTCGGGCCACGCGACCAGCGCGTGACGCGCTCCGATCGCGCTCGCGAGGCCGGCGATCGAGGCACTTCCCGCGTCGCCGCCCTCCATGCCGATCGCCGTCGGCGCGGCCCAGGAGAGAAGGATGCGCTGCTCGTCCGCGGCGGGATCACCGAGCGCGTCGGCGATGGTGTCCGCATCGTCGGCGCCGAGGCCGCACGCGGTGTCGGAGCGCGCGTACCGACCCTCGGGCGCGCCCGCGGCGGGCACGAGCACGAGATGTGTGCCGATGCGCACGGAGCGGAGCGCGGAGACGTCGATCACCCGATCACGCGCGGGCGATTCGAGCGCGTCCAGCGCGGCGCGGAGGTGCGCGGGATCGTCGCGCCCACCCGCGAGGATCAGCGTGAGGATCTCGAGCTGCGCGAGCGATGCGACGTTCGCGGTGGTCGTCGCTTCGTCGTCACCCAGCGAGCCGAGCACCACGAGCAGGCGCGCCGGTCCGAGCGAGCCGAGCGCGACGGGATCACGGAACGGCGCGGGGCCACGCGCGAGCGCGATCGGGAACGACTCGGGGAGCCCTTCGATCGCGAGCGAGCGGTCCTCGATGCGCCACGTGAGATCACCCACGCGTGCGCTCCGCGCGGCAGGCGGATCGGCGATCGCACACCGGGCGTACGGCGTGGGCCCGCCCGCGAGCGGAGCCGCGGCGCCGCACCCGCACGACGAGCAACAGCCCGGCAGACAGAGCAGCAGCGCGAGAGCGTACCGGCGCATCGCGCGCGGTGCGTAGCACAGTCACAGCAACGAGAGCTGGGATCCGATCACGCGATCACCCTCGATGCCGACGCCCTCGAGCGCGAGGAGCACGCGCTTGCGCGGAAGGCCTCCGGTGTAGCCGCCGATGCGCGAGCCCTGCGCGATGATGCGATGACAGGGCACGACGATCGGGATCGGGTTTCGCGACATCGCCATCCCGACCGCGCGCATCGCGCGCGGCGAGCCCGCGTCGGCAGCGAGCCCGGCGTACGTGCGAACCTGGCCGCGGCCCACCGCGCGGAGCGCGGACCACACGCGGTTCTGGAACTCGGTGCCGCGGAGATCGACGTCGAGCGTCGCAGGATCGATCGGCGCGCCCGAGTCGAACGCGCGCAGCGGAGCGGCGAAGCGCGCGGGCACCTCGACCGCGCTCGCATCGCGCGGCACCTCGGGCAGCCAGCGCACGCGCGCGTCGTGATCGACGTCGAGCGCGAGCTGCTCGATCCACACGAGGCCGTGCGCGCTCCACGCGAGGTGCAGCCGGCCGAGGTGCGCGAGATCGAGCACGCCCCACCCCGGGGTGATAGGTTGCTCGTCCGTCGTGCTCGCCGCGGTCCGCATGCTTTTCGCGATCGGGATGATCGCCGCGATCGGGTGTGGCCCGAGTCTACGCCGCGTGCACCGGAGCAACGTGTACTTCGAGCGCTGCTACGCGGCGGACCTCGATCGTCGCGTGCCGGTGGAGGAGCGTCGCGCGTGCTGGCAGGCGTGGGCCACGCACTGGCAAGAGGGCCAGGATCCCGCGCGCATCGACTACGTGCGCGAGCGCCTCTTGCGGCTCGATCCCGAGCGCGCGGCGCTGGTCGCGCTCGCGACCGGGGGCAGCGATGCGGACCCGGTGCCGCTCACCGAGACGACCCCGGCGATCGCGTCGGAGGCGCAGCACGTGGCCGAGGCGTCGAGCACGAGCGCCGACGAAGCGGTGAGCGCGACGACCGAGACGCCGATCGAGCGCGCGCCCGAGGTGGCGCCGAGCGATGGCCGCGAGGCCGAGCCCGTGGGCACGCCCGAGCCCCCGCCGCGCGCGGCTCCGACCGCGCGCGAGCGACGCGCATCGCGTCCGGCGGTGATGCCGATCGTCGAGCCGGCGCACTGCGCGGCGGCGTGTCGGCCTTCGTGGCTGGAGTGCACGGCGCGCTGTGACGAGTTCGATCGATTCGCGTGCGAGCGCGCGTGCCGCGCCCAGCTCCGCACCTGCGCCCGCGCGTGCTATTGACGCGCCGCGCGCGGGGCCCGGGTGATGATTTGCCGGGCGGTCACGCTCCGTGACATCGTTCGGCCCCGTCTCGACCCGAGCCCGCCACACCGCCCGCTTAGAAGCTTGTTCGGTACTGCACGCGGCCGTTTCGCGCGTGCCCTCCCCGGGGGGTCCCGATGGTGGAAATGCTGCCCTGGATCGTGCTCGGTTGCGCGGTGTTCGCGTACGGTTTCTTCGGGCTCGGCGCGATCGCGACGCTGCGGCACACGAAGCGACGCGCCCGTTCGATCGAGGCCGAGCGTCTCCCAGCGGTCTCGCTGCTCAAGCCGCTCAAGGGGGTCGAGGAGTCGCTCGAGGAGAACCTCGAGTCGTTCTTCACGCAGGACTACGGCGGGCCGATCGAGATCGTGTTCGCGACCGCCGAGCCCGACGACTATGCGCTGCCGGTCGCGCGTCGGGTCGCGGCGCGATACCCCGAGATCGACGTGCGCTTCGTGCTCTCGGATCCGGATTACGGGCTCAACCCGAAGGTCGCGAACCTCGCGGGCGCGCTGCGCGCGGCGAAGCACGATCTCGTGCTGCAGAGCGACGCGAACGTGCGCGCGCGGCCCGACTACCTGCGCCGCGTGGTGAGCGAGCTGGTCGAAGAGGACGGCGCGCTGCTCTCGAGCATGGTCGTCGGCGTGGGCGAACGATCGCCGGGCGCGGCGATGGAGAACCTGCAGCTCTCGGCGATGATCGCGCCCTCGACCTGCTTCGCGCTGCACTACTTCGGCGTCACGTGCGTGATCGGCAAGTCGATGCTGTTCAAGCGCAGCGTGCTCGCGGAGCTCGGCGGGCTCGAGCGCGTGAAGGACGTGCTCGCGGAGGACTACCTGCTCGGGCGCGCGTTCGAGAAGGCGGGGCGCAGGGTGATCCTGTCGACGACGGTCGCGGAGAACGTGAACCACGAGGTGTCGATCGATCGGTTCATGAGCCGTCACGCGCGCTGGCTGAAGATGCGCGCGGTGATCCATCCGCCTGCGTTCGTCGCGGACCTCTTCGCGAACCCGGTGGGGCTCGGGGTGATCGCGACGGTGCTCTCGGGCTTCGACGTGCGCTTCGTGGCGGCGCTGCTCGCGCTGGTGATCGCGAAGGCGAGCACGGACGCGATGCTGCTGCGTCGGACGCGCGGCGAGGCGATGCCGTGGAAGCTGCTGGCGTGCGCGCCGCTCAAGGACGTGCTGCTGCTGGCGATCTGGCCCTATGCGGCGATCTCGCGGTCGATCGAGTGGCGCGGGACTCGGCTGCGGCTCGGGTGGCAGACGCGGCTTCGGCCGGATGATGGGGCGCTCGCGGTGCGGGTGGCTCGTCGGCTGATCGGGCGCGTGGGGTGAGGTCTCGGCGGGGGCGGGGCGAGCGCCTCACGCCATGCGGCGTGCGCTCTGGGGCGCGAGCGTCGCGAGGAAGCCCTCGATCGCTTCGCGTACTGCGTCGGGCTGCTCCCACGCGCTGAGGTGGCCTGCGCGCGGGATCTGCACGAGGCGCGCGCCGCGGATGCCGGCGACGATGTCCTCGGAGCGTGCCCGGGGCGTCGCGACGTCGTCGGCGCCGACCACCACCAGCGTGGGCGCGTCGATGCGCGGCAGCTGCGGGCGCAGATCCTCGCGGCCGAGGATCACCGCGTCGACGGCGCGGCGGATCGACTCGCGATCCATTGCCGCGACGCCGCGGCGGAACGCGTCGACCGCCGGGCGGTTCGCGCGCAGCGAGTACGGCGAGAAGTAGATGGGCTCGAGGCGATCGAGGAGCGGCGGGATCGGGCCGAGCAGCCGCGAGATCATCGCCATCGCGCGGTACGCGGGCAGCTTCTCCGGCACCTCGCGATCGGCGTTGCCGTCGATCAACACGAGCCCGGACACGCGCTCGGGCGCACGCAGCGCGAGGCGCATGCCGACCATCGCGCCCCAGGAGAGACCGCACCACACCGCGCGCCGCACGCCGCACGCGTCGAGCACCGCGAGCGCGGCGTCGACGTTGTCGTCGAGCGTGTACGGCTCGCGCACCCGCGAGCTGCGACCGTGCCCGGGTCCGTCGATGTTGATGACGCGATGCGCACGCGAGAGCTCCTCGGGAATGGAGCTCCACATCGAGCCACTGCAGAGCACGGAGGGCCAGAGGACGATGGGCGATCCTTCGCCTCGAACGTCGACGTAGAGCCGCCCGCAGCGTCGCGTCTCGACCAGCATCGAGCGAGAGGATAGTCGGAGTCGGGCGCAGGACGAGTGGGATCGATCCATCCTCGTGGCGTGACCGTCTCGCGCATCGTCTCGCTCCTGCCCGCCGCGACCGAGATCCTCTTCGCGCTCGGCGCCGGTGAGCGCGTCGTCGGGGTCTCGCACGAGTGCGACTTCCCCGACGCCGCGCGCTCGCTTCCGCGGGTGACGCGCACCTCGATCGACCCGCACGCGAGCTCGTCCGCCATCGACGCGGCGGTGCGCGAGCGCGCGATCGCGGGGCTCTCGCTCTACGACGTCGACGAGGACCTGCTGCGCTCCCTCGCGCCCGACGTGATCGTCACCCAGGACGCGTGCGCGGTCTGCGCGATCCCGTCGGCCGAGGTGCACGCTGCGACCTGCCGCGCGATCGGTCGCGACGTCGCGATCGTGTCGCTCGCGCCGCGCACCCTCGACGACGTGCGCGAGGACGTGCGGCGCGTCGCGGCGGCGATCGACGTCGACCCGGCGCGCGTGATCGACGCGATGGACGCGCGGCTGCGCGAGGTGGCGAGCGCGCGCGGTGCGCCGCGCGGCGTGCTGGTGCTCGAGTGGCTCGATCGACCGATGGTCGCGGGGCACTGGACGCCGGAGCTGGTGCGCATCGCCGGCGGCGTGCCGGTGCTCGCGCACGAGGGCGCACCGACGCGCGCCATCGAGTGGAGCGAGATCCACGCGGCGGCGGACGCGATCGAGGTGGTGCTGCTCGCGCCGTGCGGGTTCCCGATCGCGCAGATCGAGCGCGAGCTCGACGCGGTGAAGACGAAGCTCGGGCCGCTCGCGGATCGACCGCTGTGGATCGCCGACGGGAACGCGTACTTCAACCGGCCGGGGCCGCGGATCGTGGAGACCGCGGCCATCGTCTGGAGCGCGCTGCGGCCGGAGATGCCGTCGCTCGCGCCGGTGGGGAGCCTGCGCGCCGTGATCTAGTGCGCGGCGCCCCAGGTCCTGCCGAAGCCCATCTCGACGACGAGCGGGACCTCCAGCGGGAACGCGGTCTCCATCTTCTCGCGCACGAGCTTCGCGACGACGTCCTTCTCGTCCTGCGCGACCTCGAGCACGAGCTCGTCGTGCACCGTGAGGATCATCCGGCTGCGCAGCTCGCGCGCGGCGAGCTCGTCGTGGATGCCGATCATCGCGCGCTTGAGGATGTCCGCCGCGCTGCCCTGGATCGGCGTGTTCTTCGCGATGCGCTCGGCGGCGAAGCGCAGCGCGCGGTTGCGACTGTCGATGTCGGGCACGACGCGCTTGCGACCGAGCAGCGTGCGCACCGCGCCGGTCGTTTGCGCCTCGTGCACCAGGTCCTGCAGGTACCGCGTGACGCCCGCGTAGCGGACGAAGAACGCGTCGATGTAGCGGCGCGCCTCGGCACGATCGATCCGCAGATTGCGCGCGAGCGCGAATTCGGTCTGACCGTAGATCACCGCGAAATTCACGGTCTTCGCGCGGCCGCGCATGTCGCGCGTGACCCCCTCCGGCGTGACCCCGAAGAGCGCGGTCGCGGTGCGCACGTGCACGTCGGCGTTCGTCGTGAACGCGTCGACGAGCTCGACGTCGCCGCTCGCGTGCGCGAGCACGCGCAGCTCGATCTGCGAGTAGTCCGCGCTGAGGATCTCGAAGCCGTCGGCCGCGACGAACGCATCGCGGATCGCGCGCCCCTCGTCGGTGCGGATCGGGATGTTCTGCAGGTTCGGATCGCTGGAGCTCAGGCGCCCCGTCGCCGCGACCGCCTGGTTGAAGCGCGTGTGCACGCGCTGATCGGCGGGATCGATCTGTCGCGGAAGCGCCTCGAGGTACGTGCCGCGCAGCTTCTGGAGCATGCGCAGCTCGAGGATCGCGTCGGGCAGCGGGTGCATCGGCGCGAGCTCCTCGAGCACCTCGTGATCGGTCGAGCGCGACGTCTTGGTGCGCTTGATCACCGGGAGCTTCAGCTCGTCGAAGAGCACGCTCTCGAGCGCGCGCGGCGAGCTCACGTTGAACTCGTGCCCCGCGGCCTCGTGGCAGCGCTTCTCGAGCTCCTTCACGCGCGCCTCGGCGCCGACGTCGAGCTGCGCGAGGTGCGCGGTGTCGATGCGCACTCCGACCTGCTCCATGTCGGCGAGCACACCGGCGAGCGGCATCTCCATCGTGCGCATCAGCTCGCCGAGCGCCTCTTCGTCGAGCCGCTGTCGCTGCAGCGCCTCGAGGTCGAGGATCAGCGCGGCGCGCGTGGTGCCGGCGGCCATCGCGCGCTCCACCTCGAGCTCGGAGAGGCGCGGCTTCTGCCCGCGCACCTTGGGCAACATCGACTCGAGCGATGCGAGATCGTCGCCGAGATCCAGGCGCGCGACCTCCTCGATGCCGTGCGCGTGGCGCTCCGCGTCGAGCAGATAGCTCGCGATCATCGTGTCGAAGTCGTCCTCGCCGATGCGCACCCGCACGCCGCGTCGCGACCACACGAGCGCCTCGCGCTTGAGGTCGTGCGCGCGCTTGGCGAGCTCGCGATCCTCGAGCACCGGGCGCAGCAGCTCGACGACGCTCGCGAGCGGGAGCTGATCGGGCCGACCGAGATAGACGTGCCCGATCGGCGCGTACACCGCGCGGGCCTCGACGGTCTCCGCGACCTCGTCGACCTCGCGCCATCCGAGCGCCACGCCGACGACCTGGGCGCGCAGCGGATCGTCGCCTTCGATCAACGTGTGGATCGCGATGCCGCCGCTCGCGCGCGCGGCATCGAGCGCGGCGCGCAGCGCGTCGAGATCGCCGGCGAGCGTGCTCTTCACGACGAGGCGCGGCGGGGGCGCGCCCTTGGGCTTGGTCACGATCTCCGCGCGCGCCGCGGGCTTGCTGGGCGCGGTCTCGAGCGCGCCGCGCGGCACCTCGCGACCGAGCGTGCGCTCGAGCTCGTCCTTCGCGCGGTGCAGCTCGAGGTCGGTGAAGAGCTGGCGCAGCTTGGGCACGTCGGCGCCGCCGTAGCGCAGCCGCTCGAGATCGAAGTCGATCGCGACGTCGTCCTTCAGCGAGACGAGCTGCTGCGAGAGGTACGCCTTGTCCTTGTTGGCGATCAGCTTCTCGCGGATCGACTTCTTCTCGACCGCGTCGACCTGCGCGTAGATGCCGTCGAGCGTCTCGTACGCGCCGAGGAGCTGGACCGCGGTCTTCGGTCCGACGCCGGGCACGCCGGGCACGTTGTCGCTCGTATCGCCGGTGAGCGAGAGGTAGTCGCGCACCTGGTCGGGGCGCACGCCCATCTTCTCCACGGTCTCCTCGGGCCCGTAGACGCGATCGCGCATCGAGTCGAGCATCACGACGCCGTCCTGGATGAGCTGCAGGAGGTCCTTGTCGGCGCTCGCGATGACGACGGTGAGGCCCTGCTCGCGCGCCTGCTTCACGACGGTCGCGATGACGTCGTCGGCCTCCATGCCCTCCTCGGCGAGGCAGGGGATCTGGTACGCGTGCGCGATCTCGAGCACGCGATCGGCCTGCTGCTCGAGATCGGGCGGACGCTCTTTGCGCGTCGCCTTGTAGTCCGCGTAGATCGCCTTGCGGAACGAGGGCGCGCGCGAGTCGACCGCGACCGCGAAGTACGTCGGGCGTCGCTGCGTGATGAGCTTGTTCATCATCGCGGTGACGCCGAGCACCGCGTGCGTGGGCTCGCCCTTGCTGTTCGAGAGCGGAGGAACGGCGTGGTACGCGCGAAAGACGTACCCCGACAGATCCATCACGTAGAGCGTCTTGGGATCGCCCGGAGGCGGAAGGACCGCAGCGGCCATGAGGCGCGGAGACTAGCCGCGCGCGCGCTCCGCCGCCGGTCGCAACGTGCTCCGTCGCCGCGATTCTTCGAAGGTCTTCGAGCGCTTCAGAGCGCCGGCGGCGGTGGATCGACGACCAACATGGTCGTCTGGAACTCCGTCCCGTTGTCGCGCACCTCGATGCCGCGAAACAGCGACGGCTCGACCCGATCGTCGGTGAGCAGCCCGATCGCGTTCCCGTGGACGAGCCCGCGCGCGAGCTCGGGCGCGGCACAGGCGAACGCCGCCGTCATGCCGGCGCGGGGCGACCCGGACACCTCGAACTCGCGAAGCGCGAGCACGCCACCTCCGGCGCACATCAGGCCATCGCCCGCGGGGATCGCGCACGAGTCGCACGTCTCTGCGCGTGTGCTCTCGACACGCAGGTGCGCGATGGCGAGGCGTCCGCCTCGGAGCGCTGCGGCACCGAGTGATGCGGCGCCCCGGACTCGAACGCGCTCGCCGCCGATCGTGCCGTGGTATGCGAGCACCCCGACGCCGGTCGGGTCCTGGCCCGATCGCACGATGTCCTGCAGGTCGACGTCGGTTGCGCGCACGTTCGCATCGATCGCAGCCAGCCCGAAGCGCGATGCGTCGCGGATGCGCGCGCGCTCGAGCACCAGCGTCGGTGGCGCATCCGGAGGGCACTCGCCGGTGCACTGCGCGCCGACGCCGATGCCGCCGATCACGTCGAGGTCGACGATCGTCGCGCGCGCATCGTCGGCGACCTGCACCGCATTGCGACCGGGGCGCACGATGCGCGCGCGCGCCACGTCGAGGCGACCGCCGTCCCACGCCTCCAGCGCGTCGCCGTCGTTCTCCTCGAGCGCGGTGTCGATCACCGTCGCGTCGCGCAGCGTGAGCGACCCGTCATCGTAGACCTCGAACGCCGAGCCCGCGGCACGTTCGACGCGCGCTCGCTCGAGCTCGATGTGGCCGCCGGCCGCCACGACGTTCTCGGTGCCGCCGGGGGCTTCGTCCACGACGACGTCCGCTCCACCGATCCGCCCCCGCGACTCCGGGCCCTCCACGACGATGCGGAGCGCGCCGATCGCGACCTTCTGCACGCGCGAGAGGTAGACGCGCGCGAGCGTCGCCTGCCCGAACACGCTCAGGAACACGTCGGGATCTCCGGCCGCCGCGGGTGCGACGTCACGGCCGCGGAGATCGACGAGCTCCGCGCGGCTGCCCGGCACGATCAGGAGGCCAGCCCCAGCACGCTCGACCGCGACGCGTCGCACGGTGATCTCGTCGATGACCCCGGTGATCCCGAGCGGCGTGTCGACGATCGCCGAGTCCTCCACCAGCAGGCGCGTGCCGGGAGGCACGGGATCGCCAGTGCGGTAGTCGGCGCCGATCGCGCCGGGGCCACCGCCCGACACGGTGGACGATCGCAACGTCACCTGCGCGCCGGCGCGCAGCCACACCGCGTACGGCACGTCGTCGGCCCGCACCTGTCCGCCATCGGCGCGAACGTGATCGCCCTCGAACCCAGCCCGCGAGTCGAGCCGCAGCGCGCCCGCCGGCGCCTCGAGCCAGAGCCGACTGCCGCGCACCATCGTGCCCGACGTCACCCAGAGCGCGGAGCGGCCGCCGATCAGGTGGAGATCTCCGAGCTCCATCGTCTGCCCCGGCGTCACCACGAGCACGGCGGTTCCCGACTCGGTCGACGCGTTGCGGACGACCGTACCGGTCGCACACGCGCCACGCAGCGCCGCGATCCCACGCAGCTCCACCAGACGCACGCCGGCGCCCACGTCGTGCTCGCCCACCGAGAGCGCGAGCACGCCTCGCCCTCCTCCGACCGCGCGCGCAGCCGTGACCCCTTCTGCGATCGTCGCGAACGGACGCTCGCGCGTGCCATCGCCGTCGACCGCGCCCGGCCGCACGTAGATCACGCCGCCCACGGGGAGATCGCGCGGCCAGCCGTCCTCGGGACATCCCCGCTCGCCATCGATCGGCGCGCACCCGGTGCCGGGCAGCGCGAGCTCGGAGGGCGCGCACGTCGGAGCGCGATCGTCGGCCCACGGCTCGCACACGATCTGGTCCTCGAGCACGCGGTGCTCGCGCCACCCCGGCGGGCACGGCGTCATCACCACCGCGGCAGTCGGCGTCGGTGGGATCGGGTCCTGGATGCCCTCGACGCCCGCGTCCTGCTCGGCGAGCGCGGGAGCCTCGCCACAGCCCACCAGACACGCGATCACGCCGATCGCGAGCGCCGCTCCCCTCATGGCGCGCGAGCCTGGTCCGCGCTCCTGGCGCGCACAAGCGAAGAGCCGGCCCACCTTCGTGAGCCGGCTCTTCGTCGAGCACCGCGCGTCTCGTGCGATCAGTCGGTCTGACCGAGCGCGCTCGGAGCGGCCGCCCCCTCGGGGCAGTCCGGCACGTAGCCGAGGGCGCGCAGCTGCGCGCAGGTCTCGGGGTCGAGCACCGCGGCCTCGGTGCTCAGCTGCGTGCGGGCGCGCTGATCCGCGCTCAGCCAGTTCCCGCGGTCGATGGCGCCGAGGTACTGACCGATCAGGACGCGCAGGTAACGCGCCGCGATCGGATGGCGGTTCATGTCGAGCTCGCGCTGCTCGCCGGGATCGCTCTGCAGGTCGAACATCGTCGGGTTGTGGCCGCGGAGGATCAGCTTCCAGCGACCGGCGCGGATCGCGCGACGATCGTCGAGGAAGTCGCTGAATGCGACCTGCGGGCCGGTCGGGATCTCACCGCGCAGCTCGGGCGTGAGCGAGCGTCCCTCGGCGTTGCGCAGCCCCTCGACGCCCGCGAGCTGCAGCACCGTCGGCGAGATCTGCATCGTGCTGACCGTGTGCGCGACGCGCTGCGCCGGCACCACGCCCGGGCGCCAGAAGATCAGCGGGACGTTGATGAGCTCCTGATAGAGGCTGTGGCCGTGGCCCCAGCTGTTGTGCTCGTTGAACTCCTCGCCGTGATCCGAGGTGATGACGAGCAGCGTGTCGTCGCCGACGCCGAGCTGCTGGAGGCGCTCGAGGAAGCGACCGAGCTCGCGGTCGTGGTAGCTGATCTCGCCGTCGTGGAGCGCCTCGAGGCGGCGGCGATCGCTCGCGTCGAACGTGACGTCGGGCGGGTTGCGCTTCGCACGCTCGAGCAGCTCGCCGGTCATGCGCGGCCGCACCTGGCCCGCATAGTCCGTGCGCGAGTCGTACATCGAGAGGAACTCGGCCGGCGGGTCGTAGGGCACGTGCGGATCGATCGTCTGGATGTAGACGAAGAAGCGCTCGTCCTTGTGCTGCTCGATGAAGTCACCGGCCTCGCGGAAGACGTCCTCGGCCTCGGTGCTCCGGTTCTCGCGGATGTAATTCGTGTAGTGATCCCAGCCCTGCGCGAACCCGAAGCGATCCGAGACGTAGCCGTTCGCGAGGAACGAGCCGGTCGCGAAGCTCGCCGCGTTGAACGCCTCGCTCACGAGCTCGGCGCTGTCGGGGACGCGCGCGGCGTCGGTCTTCGCGCCGTGGGTCGAGGGCGTGAGGCCTGTGAGCACCGACGCGACGCTCGGCTTCGTCCAGTTCTCCTGCGACTGCGCCGCCTCGAAGAGCGTGCCCTCCTGGGCGATGCGCTCGAGCACCGGCGTGCGCACGCGCGACTGCGGGTTGAACGGGCGCAGCTTGCTCGCGCGCAGCGTGTCGATGAGGAGCACGACGACGTTGCGCACCGGGCGCAGCTCCGCGACCTGCGGAGGCGGCACCATGATGCCCGGCACCGACCACGCGACGCGTCCGCCCTCGCCCGTGCCCTCGGCAATCAGCTCGAGGCGCACCACCTGACCCGCGAAGCGCGTGAGGTCGACGTTCTGATCGTCCCAGCGGTTGCCCACCGCGGCCGAGTAGACCTCGGCGGCCTCGCCGCCCTCGGGCTGCACCACGACGCGCGCACGCGCGCCCGCGACGGTGCCCTCACCGCCGACGCCGAGCACGAGCCGGCCGCCCTGCGGGACCTCGATGTGATACGTGACCGTCGTCGGCGCGCGCACCGCGATCGCACGGCGCTCGGTGCCGCCCACGTCGATCTGCGCGACCAGCGCCGCGAGGTCGGGCGCGAGGAAGCGCTCACCCTCGGTCGGCGTGCCGGGGATGAAGCGGATCGAGCTGACCGCGACCGAGACGTTCTCGTCGCCGACGCGCGTCGTGCCGCCGAAGCGGAGCAGCAGCGCGTTCTCGCCCGCGCGGATCATGTCGGCGGGGATCGCGATGTCGTAGTCGCGGAACTCGGCGCCCTCGGCGAGCTGGATGCCCTCGGGCAGCGAGCGGTTGTTGACGAAGACCTGCAGGCGCCGCGAGCCGATCGGGCGCATGCGGACGCGCATCGTCACCGGGCCCGCCTGGCGCATCGAGAAGTACACGCGCGACGCGTCGGTCGCGTGGGTGAACGTCTCGTCGCCGTCGGCGCCGTCCGAGCCCCAGCCCGTGCGCCAGTGGCCGATCGTGTACTTCATGCGCGCGGGCGTGCCGAAGTCGACGTAGAGGCCGTGGTGGTCGACGTCCGCGAGGTGCGCGATGTCGAGCAGGTCCTGCTGCATGCGAAGGGACGCCGCAGCGGCCGGTGCGGCGCCCTGGGGGCCCGCGGCCGCGGCGCCTTCACCATCGCCGCTGATCCCCTCGCTCGCCTCGGAGCTGGGTCCACATCCGACGAGACCGACGATCCCCGTGCTGATCGCGATCGCGAGCAGGCAGAACAGCTTCGTGCGCGACATCATCCCTCCGGCGCCCGCCGTCAGGACGTCGGAGCGCGCCGGCAGCCGCAGCCGGGCGCTGCACCGGCGTTCCCTGTGAGCGCGTGCAGTGGCCCCGCGGATAGCACGGGCCGTGATCCAGCGTCAAACAAAGGGCGAACGGCCCGAGTGTCTCGCGCGATTCCCCTCAGGGCGCGGCGACGCGGCGGGTGTGCCCGGGTGCGACGTGCACGAAGCGGAACGACGAGCCGTCGCCTCGGAGGAACGTGACCTCGTGCACGCCCTCGGGCAGCGCGATCGCGACCGGCTCGGCGCCGACCGAGAGCTCGCGCTCGCCGATGCGCACCCGCAGCGGCGCTCCGCCCTCGAGCGGCGTCACGAGCACCACGCCCTGCCCCGGCGCCACCTCGACGCCGAGCGCGGGGTCGATCGTGGGCAGGTCCTCGCCGTAGCTGCGCACCTGGGTGGCGGGCGCGGCGGGCGCGGGCTCGGTGGGCACCGCCGCGGTGGTGGGCGCGGAGGCGGTCGACGGCGCGACCGGCGGTGCATCGTCGGGCTGGGGCTCGGGCTCCGGCGCGGCGGGCGTCTCGGGCGCGGTCTCGGCGACCGAGCCACCGAGCAGGTTGCGGTATGCGACGAACCCCGCGAAGACGAGCACCGCGAGGAGAAACGCCCAGCCGAACAGCCCGATCCCGCCGCTCTCGGCGGGCGCAGGCGCGGCGGCGGCAGCGGGCGCGGGCTTCTTCACCGGCGCGCTCGGCGGCGGCATCAGCGGGGCCGGCGCCGCGGGGATCACGGGCTCGGGCGCCGCGATCACCGGCTCGGGCGGCGGCTCGGGCGCGGGCGGCTCGGCCGCGGTCGGCGCGACCGGCTCCGGCTCCGGCATGGCCAGGCTCGCCGAGAGCGCCTCGAGCGACGTCTCCTCCTGCTTCTTGCGCGCGAAGGGATCGACCTCGGGCGCGTCCAGCTCGAGCATCCCGCGGGGCGGCTCGCTCGCCATCCGATGCGCCTCGGCGACGATGTCGCCGGTGCTCTCCTCGCTCGCGAGCCAGCCCAGCTCGGGCCCGCTCTCCTCCTCGACCATCGCGTCGGCGACGTCCGGCGGCGCCGAGGGCAACGAAGGCGGCGCCAGCGTCGACGCGCCCTCCCCCGGCACCAGGCTCGGCGTGCGCATCGGCAGCTCGATCTCGCCGCGCGCCGCGCCCGCCGCCGCGATGCGGTCCTCTCCGTCGGGACCGCGCACCGCGAGGATCGCGCCCTGGCGCGCCAGATCGAGCATCACCGACTCGAGCTCGTGCGGCGCGACGCTCCCCTCCATCAGCAGCGCGCGCGGGCCACCGGTCCCGCGCAGCTTCGACACCATCGCGCGCAGCGCGTCCGGCGACGCGCGCAGCAGCGACGCGAGCACGTCGTCGTCGAGCTCCACGTGCGACGCGAGCGCGAGGCCCTTGCCGCTCACCGCGTCGACCAGCGCGCCGATCGCCGCCGCGCCCTTGCGCAGCACCACGTCGAGCGGCTCCTTGATGCTCGCGCGCACCGGCCCTTCCGCGTCGGCGATCGCGAAACGTCCCGCCGTCGCCCCGAGCAGCGGCACCAGCACGCGCGGCCCGCGGCTGAACGACCCGTCGCTCGCGGTGCGCGTCAGATCGACGAGGTTCCCGCCGCGCAGATCGATCTCGAAGAGGTTCCAGGCGTCGCGCACGGTGATGCGCGCGTCGGGCCGGTGCTGGGCCGCGGTCTGGATCAGCGGCAGGATGCCGATGCGCTCGAGCCGTCCGCGCACGTCGCCGCCCGCGCGCAGCTGCGCCTCGAGGCGCGCACGCGGACGCAGCACGTCGCGCACGCAGTCGAGGATCTGCTGCGCGCCCGACTCCTTGCGCAGGTAGCCGCTCGCGCCCGACTGCAGCTCGCGCATGCGCTGGAGGAAGTCCTCCTTCCACGAGAGGAGGATCACCGGCACGTCGGCGAGCGCGGGATCGCGCTTGAGCTCGCGCGTGAGCGCGAAGCCGTCGAGCCGCGGCATGAGGATGTCGCTGACGACGAGATCGGGGCGACGACGGCGCGCGATGTCGAGCGCCTCCGCGCCGTCGCTCGCCTCGTCGACGACCACGCCTTCCTCGCGGAGCAGGCCCGCGAAGAACCACACCACCGCGGGGTCGTCGTCCACCACGATCGCGTGGCGATCGCGCAGGCTCACCGGCGCCGACTTCGGCTCGGGCGTGTCCTCCTCGTCGACCAGCGCGAGGAACGCGGGACCACCCGGCGCGCGGTCGTCGCGGAAGTGGAGGCGTCCTCCACTTCGCTGCGCGAGGTGCGCACGAACCCGGCCGATCGCCGACCACGCCGCCGCGAGCACCTCCGCGCCGTCGCCCAGCGGAACGCGCAGATCGCGCCCGCGATCCGCGCTCTCCACGAGCCCGCGCTTCACCTCGTCGGCGATGCGCGACGCGACCTCCTCGATCGTGTGCTCGCCCGCGAGGCCCGCGACGCCGTGCCCGCCCTCGCCGGTCACTCGCGCCAGCGTGGTCTCGAGCGCCGCCGCCTCGAAGGGCTTGAGCAGCACCTCGTCGGCGCCGCGCTCGCGCAGCGCGATCGGATCGACGGTCGCGCCCGCCGGTGCCAGCGCGATCACCGGCACGAAGTCGGTCAGCGGATCGTCCCGCAGCCGCCGCACCAGATCGACGCCGCCCCGCGAGAGCACCGCGTGATCGACCAGCACCGCGTCGGGCGCGCTCGATCGCGCGAGGCGCAGCGCCTCCTCGGGATCCGCGGCGCCCAGCACCTCGAAGCGCTCGGCCGGGAGCACCGCGCGCGCCCTCGCCTGCCACTCCGCGCCGTCGACGACGAGGATGCTCAGCACGTTCTGGAAGCCGCGCGACGGCGGCGTCACCGGCACCGCGACCGGCGGCGGCGGCGACGAGCGCGTCGTGATCACGACCGGCGGCGGCGCCTCGCTGTCGGTCGCCGCGGGCAGCCCGCGCAGCGTCGTCGCGCGCTCGCGCAGCGGACGCGGGCGCTCGCTCTCGCGGGCCGGCGGGGCCTCGCTCTCGAGCGCCGGGGGCGGCTGCGTCCCCGCGCCGGCGAGCTCGAGCGTGTTGCGGCGCGGTGCAGGCGCGCGCGGCACCCGCGGCGCCGCGGGGATCTCGACGTCGGCGTGCTCTTCGTCGTCGTGCAGGTCGGGCGTCGGCTCGGCCTGACCGAGCAGCGGCAGGGTCGCCGCGAGCGACGCGAGCGCGTCGAGGTCCGCGCCCTCGAGCCCGCGCTTCTCGTCGCGCGCGCGGTCGAGCCGGGCGATCGCGTCCTTCAGCGCGTTGGTGAGCGGCGCGATCTGGAAGACCTGCGCCGATGCGTAGAGCGCGTGGAGGCGACGCCGGAGCTCCTCGCGGGGGCGCTCCTCGGCAGGCGTCGCCGCGAGCAGCGCGATCGAACCGCGCAGCTCGCCGGCCTTTCGAGGAAGACCGTCGACGAACCGTGCGCGGGCGACGCCCAGCGGCGTCGGACGAGAGCTCTCGGAACCCATGGCGCGCGCATCCTAGCAGGACGGGTTTCCCGCGGAACCTCGCGGCACGTTGCGGAGGGCGCCGACGCGACGTAGACGACGCGGCTACCATCCGTCAGGGCAGGAAGAGAGCGCGCGATGAGGTTCGTCGACGAGGTCACGGTCGAGGTGAAGGGAGGCGACGGCGGCAACGGCGCCGTCGCGTTCCGCCGCGAGAAGTTCGTGCCCTTCGGTGGTCCGTCGGGTGGTGACGGCGGGGACGGCGGAGACGTGGTCTTCCGCGCCGACGAGCGCCTCTCGACGCTGCTCGATCTGCGCTACCGCCGGAAGCTGATCGCGAAGAACGGCGAGAGCGGGCGCGGCAAGGACCAGTACGGCGCCGCCGGCGAGGACCTCGTCGTGCGCGTCCCGATCGGCACCCAGGTGTTCGATGCGGAGACCGGCTCGCCCGTCGCGGATCTCGACGCGAACGAGAAGGAATTCGTCATCGCGCGCGGCGGCAAGGGCGGACGCGGCAACATCCACTTCGCCACGCCCCAGGATCGCGCGCCGCGACGCGCCGAGCCCGGCGAGCCCGGCGAGCAGAGGAAGCTGCGCATCGAGCTCAAGTTGCTCGCGGACGTGGGCCTGCTCGGCTACCCGAACGTCGGCAAGAGCACGCTGATCGCGAGCATCTCGCGGGCCCGCCCGAAGATCGCGGACTACCCGTTCACCACGCTGGTGCCGAACCTCGGTGTCGCCGCGATCGGCGAGCGCAGCTTCGTGGTCGCCGACATCCCCGGCATCATCGAGGGCGCGGCCGAGGGCGCGGGCCTCGGCCATCGCTTCCTCAAGCACGTCGAGCGCACGCGCGTGCTGCTCCACATCCTCACGCTCGATCCCGATCCCGATCGCAAGCCGCTCCAGGACTACGACGTGCTGCTGAGCGAGCTCGAGCGCTTCGATCCCGAGCTCGCGAAGCGCCCGATGATCGTCGCGGTGAGCAAGCTCGATCTCCCCGACGTGAAGAAGCGCGTCTCGTCGATCCGCCGCGGCATGAAGGCGCGGGGCGTCGACAAGGTGCTCGCGTTCTCGGCCGCGACCGGCGAAGGCATCGACGAGCTCCTCCACGAGCTCGTGCGCGTGCTCGACGAGCACCCGGTCGCGCCGACCCCGCGCGCGGCGCCGCTGGGCCGCCCTGGCCGCACTGCGGCCGCGCTCGACGACGAGGGCGACGACGTCGGAGGTGACGTGGAGTACGTGGAGTGACGATCCCGCCCGCCGTGCTCGCCGCGTGGGGCGCGGAGTCGGCGCGCATCACGCCGATCGAGATCGGGCTCATCAACCTCACGTTCCGCGTCGATCGCCCCGAGGGCGCGATCGCGCTCCAGCGGCTGCACCCGATCTTCGCGGGCGAGGTGAACCTCGACATCGACGCGATCACGACGCAGCTCGAGCGCGCCGGGATGATCACGCCGCGCCCGGTGCCCACCAAGGACGGCGCGCTCTGGATCGATCACGACGGCGTCTGGCGTGCGCTCACCTGGCTCGAGGGGCGCGTGCACACCGAGCTGCGCAGCGCGGGGATCGCGCGCGCGGCAGGCGCGCTCGTCGGTCGATTCCATCGCGCGCTCGAGCACGTGGAGCACCGGTTCCACTTCACGCGCCCCGGCGCGCACGACACCGCGCGCCATCTCGCGAAGCTCGACGCTGCGCTCGCGAGCGAGAGCCCGCACGTCATCGAGGCGCGCCCCATCGCCGAGGCGATCCTCGCCCACGCGCGCGAGCTCGCGCCGCTCGCGACCACGCGCACCCGCATCATCCACGGCGATCTCAAGATCTCGAACGTGCTCTTCGACGAGCCCGGCGCCGAGGCGCGCGCGCTGCTCGATCTCGACACGATGGCGCACGGGATCGTCGCCCACGAGATCGGCGACGCGCTGCGCTCGTGGTGCAACCCCGGCGGCGAGAGCGCGGAGGACGCGCGCGTCGATCCCGCGATCTTCGAGGGCGCGCTCGAGGGCTGGAGCACGTCGATGCGGGGCGCGCTCGACGACGACGAGATCGCGTCGATCGTCCCCGGCTTCGAGACGATCTCGCTCGAGCTCGCGATGCGCTTCGCGACCGACGCGATCGAGGATCGCTACTTCGGCTGGGACCGCGCCCGCTACGCGTCGCGCGTCGAGCACGACCGCGTGCGCGCGCGCTCGCAGCTCGCGCTCGCACGCTCGGTGCGCTCACACCGCAGCGAGCTCGAGGCCATCGTCGCGCGCTGCTTCCGGTAGTCTCGCGCCCGGATGCCCTATCCCGCCGATCCCTCCGCGCGCGCTGCGATCCTCGATCTGCTGGGCTCGGTCTGGCCCCACGTTCCACCCTCGGTCGCGCAGGCAGCTCGCTGGGGCTCCGAGTGGTGCGAGGTGTCGACGCCGTTCGTGCGCTGGGACGATGGGCGCGCGGTGTCGCTCGTCGGCGTGCTGCGCCTCCCGATGCGCGTGAACGGGCGCGACGTGACGCTCGCCGGCATCCACGGCGTGTGCACGCGTGCGGCGTATCGCGAGCGCGGTCTCTTCCGGAGCGCGATCGGGGACGCGCTGCGCTACGTCGAGCGCGAGATCGGCGAGACCGCGATCCTCTGGACCGAAGAGCCCGCGATCTACGAGCGCTTCGGGTTCCGCCGCGTGGAGGAGCGCATCGCGACACTCGACGTCGACGTGACGCCGGTGCGCGATGCACGCGGGCGTCGCCTCGATCCCGATCTCGACGACGACCTCGCGCTCCTGCGACGGATGCTCGCGTCGCGCGCGCCGGTCTCCGATCGTCTCGCCACCCGCGAGCCCGGCTGGCACTTCCTGATCGACCTCGCGCTCCACGGCTCGCTCGCGCCCGCGCTGGTGCACCTGCCTGCGCTCGACACGATCGTCGCGGTCGAGGATCGCGGCCGCGCGCTGCGCATCCACGACGTGATCGCGCCGCGCATCCCCGACGTGCGAGACCTCGTCGCGCACCTCGGCGGCGCGCCCTGGGGCGTGGAGATCGCGCTCACCTGCGATCTCCTCTGCCCGCGCGCCCACGAGACGATGCCGCACGACGCGAGCGACGTGCTCATGGTGCGCGGCCCGCTCGACGTGGAGCCGCCCTTCGCGCTCTCGTCGCTCGTGCGCTGCTAGCCGCGGATGCTCTTCGCGGTCTGCCCGAAGAGGACCTTCTTCGCCTCGTCGTCCATCTTCGGCACGCGCAGCTCCTTGCCGACCTCGACGCCGCGCTTCACCGCGTCGCGCGCTTCGAGCGCGCGGAACCAGCGCTCGAGGTGCGGGAACTCCGAGAGCTGCTGCCCCTGCGCCTGCCACGGCACGACCCACGGGTAGATCGCGATGTCGGCGATCGAGTACTCGCCCGCGACGAACTCGCGATCCGAGAGCCGGCGATCGAGCACGCCGTAGAGGCGGTTCACCTCGTTGGTGTAGCGATCGATCGCATAGGGCAGCTTCTCCGGCGCGTACTGTCGGAAGTGGTGCGCCTGGCCCGCCATCGGCCCGAGGCCTGCGACCTGCCACGCCACCCACTGCAGCACCTCGTAGCGCCCTCGTACGTCGCTCGGGATCAGGCGCCCGGTCTTCTCCGCGAGGTACTGCAGGATGGCGCCCGACTCGAAGATCGCGATCGGCGCGCCACCGCCCGGCGGATCGTCGTCGACGATCGCGGGCATGCGATTGTTGGGGCTGATCGCCAGGAATTCGGGGCGGAATTGCTCGCCGCGCCCGATGTTCACCGGCTTCACCGCGTAAGGCAGCCCGAGCTCCTCGAGCGCGATGGTGATCTTCCAGCCGTTGGGTGTGGGCCAGTAGTGGAGGTCGATCATGGCCTGCGCGAGCATCGGGTTGCGATGCATCGACCGCAAGGCCGCGCCCGGCGTCGCGTTGTAGAATGTCCGCGATGGTGGTGTCCGAGGAAGGCCTCGCGCTGCGCGCTGGAGACGTACGCGCCGCAGAGCTCCTCGAGACGCACCTCGCGCGTGTGCTCCGCACGCTGGAATCGGAGCGCGCGACCGGCGTGCTCGACGTCGACGCGGGCGGGATCCGCACCACGTTCTACCTGCGCGAGGGCGCGATCGTGTTCGCGGAGTCGGGCACGGTCGGCGAGACGCTCGGCCGCGTGCTCGTGACGCGCGGTGTGATCACCGACGCGCAGTATCGGCAGATCCTCCGACGCATGACCGACGCGCTCGTCCACGACGAGCTGATGCGCTTCGGCGAGGTCGCGATCGAGCTCGGGATCCTCTCGCCCGATCGCGTGTCCGAAGGGCTCCGTGCGCAGATGCGGGCGCGCGTCGTGCGCTGCCTGCAGCTCGATCAGGCACGCTGGATCTTCCGCGAGGATCTCGACGCGGTCGCGTCGGTCGCGCGCTTCGCGCTCCCGCTGCCCGCGGTGTTGCTCGAGTCGCTCGCCGAGCCCCAGGAAGCGGCGCGATGGGCGTGGCGCCTCGCGTCGCACGCAGAGCTCGGAGTCGTGCTCGCCGCGCCGCCGAGCGAGATCGCGACGCGCCTCGGGCTCGGGCCCGCGGAGCTGCGCATCGTGCGCGCGCTCGAAGGCCATCCGCGCGTCGGCGAGGTGCTCGTCCCCGACGCGCCCGACCTCGAGCCGCGCGCCGCGATCCTCGCGACGCTCCTGCTGCTCGAGCTCGCCGAGCTCCGCACGATCACGTCGATCACGCAGCAACGCGCGCCCTCGCCCGAGCCGGTGAGCACCGAGGTGCTCCGCCCCGCGAGCGACGACGTCGCCGCACGCGCGAGCGGTGCCGCGGCGCGGCTGCGCGAAGAGGTCGAGCGCCGTCGCAACGCGGGGCCCACCACGCGTCGCGACGAGACGCGCACCCGCCTCTCCGCCGAGGAGCGCTACGCCGAGGGGCGGCGCTGGCTGCGCGAGGGCAAGCCCCAGCTCGCGCTGCGCGAGCTGCGCGCGGCCGCGGAGCAGATGCCCGACGCGAACGAGTACCGTCTCGCCGAGGCCTTCGCGGACTGGCTCTGCGCCGACGACGACATCGTGCGCGCCGCGGCGCACGACCTGCTCGCGCACTGGATCACCCAGACGCTCAAGGCCGATCGCCGCAACGCGCTCGGTCACTACGCGCAGGGCCGCATCTTCGCGGCGGCGGGCGATCACGCGCAGGCGCTCAAGGCGTTCACCATCGCGAGCAAGCTGGACCCGAGCGACGTCGAGGCGACGCGCTGGGTCCGGATCACGAAGCAGCGCGCCGGCGCCGCGAAGTGAGCCCGACTCACTCTTCGCGCGACTCGATGCGCGCGATCGCCCACGCCGCCGCGTCGCGCACCGCGGGATCCACGTCACGCTCGCGCGCTTCGCGCAGCACCGGCAGGTGCACCTTGCCGCCGACGTTCCCGAGCACGATCGCCGCGTTGCGCGCCGCACCCGTGCGCTTCAGGCGCCGCACCGGCGAGCCGAGCGAGTACGCGTCGAACGTCTCCTCGTCCATGCGCAGCACGCTCACCGCGTCGTGATCGCGCCACCGCGCGTCGGGCGCGAAAGGCTCGGTCGTCGACGGGTCGGGCGGCGCCGTGCGCGTGAACGGGCAGACGTCCTGGCACACGTCGCACCCGAGGAAACGATCGCCGATGCCCTCGCGCAGCTTCTCGTCGATCGCGCCCTCGTGCTCGATCGTGAGGTACGAGATGCAGCGCCGCGCATCGAGCTGGCGCACGTCGACGAACGCGCGCGTCGGGCACGCGTCGAGGCATCGCGTGCAGGTCCCGCAGCGCTCGCCCATCGGCTCGTCGGGCTCGAGCTCCGCGGTCGTGAGCACGGTCGCGAGCAGCACGTGCGAGCCGAGGCCCGGGATGATCAGACAGCAGTTCTTCCCGATGAAGCCGAGCCCCGCGCGCACCGCCCACGCGCGCTCGAACACCGGCGCCGAGTCGGTCGATCCGCGCGACGGATGGCCCGAAGCGCGCAGCCACTCCGCGAGCTTCTTCGCGCGCTTGCCGATCACGTTGTGGTAGTCGCGACCGCGCGCATACCGCGCGACGAGCCCGGGCGACGGGCCCACCCGCTCCTCGTGCCGCGCGTAGGGCGTGGCCATCACGATCACGCTGCGAGCGCCCGCGAGCATCCGCTCGTCGCGCGGATCGACGCGCACCTCGCACGTCTCCTCCATCCACGACATCGCGGCGTGACGCCCCTCTGCGAGCCACGCGCGCAGCCGCTCGCCCTCCGGCCCGAGCGTCTCCGCGCGCGCGATCCCGACCCGCGCGAACCCGAGCTCGCGCGCTCGCGCCTTCACCTCGTCCGTGAGCGTCACGTCACTCGCCGCCCGACGGGATCTCCTCGGGCGGCTCCCCGCGATCGACCAGCGGAGTGTTCCGCAGCATGAACGGACGCGCGTTCCAGGTTCCGCACTGCCGCGGGCCGCGATCGAAGCGCCAGTGCAGCCACGCGCGCCCGTCGCCGCTCAGGATCGCGTCGGGCGGCTGGGGGAACGGCTGCGCGCGCATCACCGAGTTGAACGCGCCGAAGTCGAAGAGGATGTTGCCGCTCGTCGCGACGATGCCGACGCGATGCACGGTGCCGTCGGGGTTCACCGCGATCTCGAGCGTCGTGTTGAGCGACATGTCGTTGAGCCCTTCGCTCGCGTCGGGCGAGATGCCCGCGACGTAGCGATCGGCGAACTCGCGGTGGATGCGCCGGTGCATGTCCGAGAGGAACGTCGCGAACGGCGAGGCCGCCGCGTCGAGCGCGGTCTGGTTCCCGGGACGCACCTCGCTCACGTAGTTCTCGATCGCCGCGCGGAACTCCTGCCAGCGCTGCTCGCGGCTCGCGCCGCGCGATCGCGATCGACGCTCCTCGAGGCGCGCCTCGCGCTGACGTCGCAGCTCCTCCTCGCCGTAGATCGACTCGAACTGCGACCACGAGAGCGGGCTGCCGGGGCCGCCGCGCACACCGGTCGCACCGCCGCGGCGCGCACCACCGCGGGTCCGCCCGGGACGGCCGACCGCCAGGCCCTCGCCGCTCTCGCCTCGCCCGCGCCCCTCACGTCGCGCACCGCCCGCTTCGCCCTCGCCGCTGCCCTCGGGCCGCGTCGTCGGGCGCGGGCGCGTGATCGTGAACGTGCCGAACCCGTCGGAGATCGTGACCGTCTCCTGCTCGACCGGCGCACCGCCGCCCATCGCGCGCGCGCCGCCTTCTTCGCTGCGCGCGCGCTCGCCCTCGCGCGCCTCGTGATCGTGCCCGTGGTCCATGCTCTCGGCGCCCGCGGCGGTGGGACGCGGCGAGGTCGACGCCTCGCGCTCGCGCGGCGGGCGTCGCTCGGCTTCTTCGGGCAGGACGCGGCGTCGATCGTCGCCCTCGACGTCGCGCATGTCCGCGACCTCGTCCTCGTCGGAATTCCCGGGCTCCTCGGTCGGGCCCTGCTCCTGGGTCGCGCCGGGGCTCGGCTGGGCGTCGTCGCGGATCGTGTTGGTGATCGTCGCCTGGGTCTCCTCCTCGACGTCGCGCGACTCCTCGGCGATGAAGCGCGCGTCGGGCGGCGGCTCGGCGGGCGGATCTTCGCTGCGCTGCACGATCGCGCGGCGCTCCTCGAGCGGCGGCGGGGGCGGCGGAGGCGGCGGCTCGGCCGCGGGAGCGACCGGCGGAGGCGGCTCGGGCTCGGGCTCCGGCTCGGGCGTGCGCTCCGGCTCCGGCTCGGGCTGGCGCTCGGGCTCGGGCGGGCGACGGCGACGGCGCGGCGGCTCGGGCGTGGGCTCGGGTGTCGCGGTCGGCTCCTCGGGAGGCGTCGCCTCGGGCGGGGTCGGCGCCTCGTCGGGGACGGCGTCGCTCGGCATCTCCGACGGGTTGGGCTCGACCAGCGAGATCTCGATCGGCGCGCTGGGCGCCGCGCTCGGCTCGCTCTCGAGCAGCCGCGCGAGCACGCCGAGCCCCGCATAGATCGGCAGGTGGATCGAGATCGAGCCCAGCAGCGCGATCGCGAGGACGATCGCAGGCGGGACCAGCAGCGCTCCGCTGCCTCGTGCGCGTGCCGGCGTGCTCTTGGGGACGCCCTGTTCGTCCGGCGTGCGCGGCGTCGTGCTCACGAGCTGGGTCCGTGGTTCGGCGTAGCGGGCGCGCGATGCGCGAGCAAGCAGAGCAGCCCCACCACCGCACACGTCGGGCCCGCGAGCCGCTCCGTCCAGAGAGGCGCTTCGCGACGCCCACGAACGACGACGCCGCGACCCGGAGCGGGCCGCGGCGTCCTCGGAGCGCGTTCTCCGGAGCTCAGCGAGGCGGGCGCACGATCACGCGGCCACCACCCCCACCGCCTCCCCGCTGCGGCGGAGGCGTCACCACGACCCCGCTGCTCCGGCGCTGCTGCGGCTGCTGCACCACCACGCCCCCACCACGCGGCGGCGGCGTCACGACCACCCCGCCACCCCGCGGCGGCGGCGTCACGACCACTCCGCCACCTCGCGGCGGCGGCGTCACCACCACTCCGCCACCCCGCGGCGGCGGCGTCACCACCACTCCGCCACCTCGCGGCGGCGGCGTCACCACCACTCCACCTCGCGGCGGCGGCGTCACCACGACGGTCCCGCCACGCGGCGGCGGCTGCACCACCACGCCTCCGCGGTACGTCGGCTGCTGCACGACCACCCCGCCGCGATAGGGCGGCGTCGCGACCACCGCACGGCGCGGCGGAGGCGGCGACACGATCACGCCGCGCCCGTCACGCCAGCCGCCCTGGACGTACACGTAGCCGGTGCCCCGACGCTCCCAGCGCGGCTGCACGAACACGTAGCCGGGACGCGGGTCGATCCAGTAGCCGTCGACCCACGCGTACTGGTAGCCGTCCCACTCGTAGTGGCCCTCGACCCACACCGCCCCCTGGTACGGCGCCGGGCTCTGGGCGTAGGTCACGGTCGCGACCGGCGGGGGCGGCGGATCGTAGACGACCACGCCCGCGCGTCCGCGCGCGACGGTGGCGTAGCAACCGGCGTTCGCCACCGCGAGCACGAGGACGGCTCCCGTGACGATCCGGCGCAAGAACGAGCTCATCGTGACCTCCAGTCCACGTCCTCGGCGTGCGAGGACGGGGTGTCATCCTGCCTAAGCAATGCGGGTGCCTGCCTCACGTGGCGACGGGCCCCTCTTCCGTTACGAAAATCGGCTCGCCGCTCCGGTCCCTTCCGTCCGCGCGCTCCGCGCGCTGCCGTACGGGCCCTCCGGGACGAGCACTCGTATAGGGGTTACGAGAATCTGTGCCGCGCGCAACGGAGTCGGTGTGGGTTGCATCGCCGTCCATTGCCGTGCCCATCATCGGCGTCCACGAACGAGCCCCCGAGAGGAAGGAACCGCGATGGCTCAAGAGTCCCACGCCCACGATTCGATCGACGCCCCGACGCGCGAGCTGCTTCAACGCTTCGGCTGGGACACCGAGAGCTTCGAGGCGCTGCGCGCACGTCTGCGCGCCGGTGCCGCGGAGTCCGACAACCACATCCGCGGTCGCGTCGCACCGCCCGAGGCGGGCGACATCATCACACTCCCTGCGCCGGGTAGTGCCGCGCGGAAGGCGCTCGAGGCCCGTGGGCGCGAGGCGCTGCGCACTGGGCTGGTGGGCGCGGTCGTGCTCGCGGGCGGGATGGCGACGCGCTTCGGCGGCGTGGTGAAGGCGGGCGTCGAGGCGGTCGAGGGCCGCACGTTCCTCGACCTCAAGCTCTCCGACGTCGCGCGGCTCGCGGAGCGCGAGGACGCGCGCATCCCGATCTACGTGATGACCAGCTTCGCGACGCACGACGAGGTCGAGCACCTCTCGCGCGCGCTCGAGACCCCGCGCGCGCCGGTGCGCTGCTTCCCGCAGTACATCTCGCTGCGCCTCGCGCCCGACGGCTCGCTCTTCCACGAGCCCAGCGACGGAACGCTCTCGCCCTACGCCCCCGGCCACGGCGATCTCAGCTTCGCGCTGCGCCGCGCCGGTCTGCTCCAGGACTTCGTGCAGAAGGGCGGTCGCCTGCTCTACATGTCGAACGTCGACAACCTCGGCGCGACGCTCGATCCCGCGGTGATCGGCGCGCACCTCGAGTCGGGCAAGCAGATCACCGCCGAGGTGGTGCGCAAGGAGAAGGGCGACAAGGGCGGCGCGCCCGCGCGCGTCGACGGGGCCGCGCAGATCGTCGAGTCCTTCCGCTTCCCCGACGCGTTCGATCAGGACTCGATCCCGGTCTTCAACACGAACTCGTTCGTGCTCGACGCGACCACGCTCGACCGCGACTTCCCGCTCACGTGGTTCGTCGTGCGCAAGAAGGTCGAGGGCGCAGAGGCGATCCAGTTCGAGCGCCTCGTCGGCGAGCTCACCGCGTTCCTGCCGACGTCGTTCCTCGAGGTGGAGCGCCACGGCGCGGACGGCCGCTTCCAGCCGGTGAAGGACCCGCCCGAGCTCGAGCATCGCCGCGCGGAGATCACCGCCCTGCTGCGCGCACGCGGCGTGCTCTGATCCGCGCGTGAGGTCCCGTCTCGTCTTCGCGCTGCTCCTCGCGGTGGGATGCGGCGACGATCCGGTGCGGATCCTCGACGGCGCGTGCGCGTTCGCCGAGGAGCACCGGATCGCGGTCCCCGATGGTCCGGTGATCGACGATCTCGCGATCGCGACCGACGGCGAGCGCGTGCTCGCGGTCTGGTCGGAGCGCGCCGGCGCGTTCGTGCGCGCGCTCGATGCGCGCGGCGCGCCGCTCGAGGCCGCGCTGCGCATCGGACCTTCGTGCGACGGTGGGCTCGCCGCGGTCGTGCACGAGGGCGCGCTCCACGTCGCGTGTGGTCGCCGTGGTCGCGAGGGGCGCGACGACGAGGGCGGCGTGCAGCTCTACGTCGTGCGCGATCGCGCGGTCGGCGCACGCGCCGCGCTGGGCGCGATGGGCGCCGACGGCAGCGGCGTGTCGGTCGCGGTCGATGCGCAGGGCGCGCCGTGGCTCGGATGGCAGGAGGCCGAGGGCGCGGTGAGCGAGGCGTGGATCGCGCGCGCGATCGACGGCGCGACGACCGAGCGACTCTCCTCGCCGCGCTTCCGCGCGTCGCGCCCGGCGCTGCTGGCGAGCGGCGATCGTGTGCTCGCGACGTGGGCCGAGACCTGGCTCGACGGAGACGGCGAGGTCGAGGGGCGCGTGATGCTGCGCGCCGGCGCGCGCGCGGCGCGTCCGGTCGCCGATCTCGCGTTCGACGCGCCGCTGCCGTTGCTGCGCGGGGGCGCCGCGGGCGACGTGATCCTCGGGTTCCGCGATCGACGTCCGCCTCGCTCGCGACCGCGCTTCCAGATCGCGCGCGTGCAGTCGGACGCGACGGCGATCGATCGCATCGAGAGCTCCGCGCACGCGAACGCGACCGGCGGGTCGACGACGATCGCATGCGGCGGCGACGTGTTCGTGATCGCGCCGCGCACCCACTCGCGCACCGAGCGCCTCGTCAGCGTGCGTCGCTACACCCGCGAGCTCGAGGCGCGCGGCCCCGAGATGCAGATCTACGAGCACGGCGCGGCGTTCGAGCACGCCGACGCGACGTGCGTCGGCGGTCACGTGGTCGTTCTGTTCGCGTCGCGACGGAGTCAGCTCCAGGAGCAGGGCTCGGTGCGCGCCGTCGCGGTGAATTGCGCGTCCGAGAGCGACTGATCGCGGCCGATCTCGATCGGAATTCGATGATCGCGAGCCCGAGATCGCGCGTTTCACGAAGCGAATTGCCGTGTTTCACGCCCCTAGGGGATGCCTAGGTGGATCCTAGGCGAGGGCTCGATCGAGCCCAGGCACGAGCTGGATCGAACCCAGGCCGAGGCTGGATCGAGCCCAGGCCGAGGCTGGATCGAGCCCACGGCTCGGCGCGATCCGATCTCCCTCAGCGCGGCACGAGGCGACCGCCCGAGTAGGCGTAGGTCACCGCGCGGTCGCGCCACGGCAGGAGCGGCGGCGCGATGCCGTCGGTCGCCGCGGTGTCGCCCCAGGGCCAGCTCGACGCGTCCCAGCCGCGCGCCGTGCCCGGCCGGATCTCGAGGGTGCCGTTGCCTGCTCGCACTTCGTTCTCGATGCGGCGCCCCGACTGCTCGCGCGCGACCTCGCGCTGCAGCAGCGCGGGGAACCCGACGGGCGTGAACTGGAACACCAGCAGGACCTCGCGGCGCACGTCGCCGATGTTCTGCCGCACCCGCATCAGGATCTCGTGGCGCGGATCGCCGGTGATCTCCGCGGTGCGCACGTCGAGCACGTCCCCCGCGGCCTGCGCCGGGATCTGGAAGTGGAACCAGCCGCTGCCGTTGCGGAACCCCGGACCCACGACCACGAGGTCACGGCCGTACACGACGACCTCTTCCTCCTGCGCGTCCGCCGCGACGTTCGCGCGCACGCGGAACGTGGGGCGCGCATCGCGCAGGCCGCGCTCGCGGCGGAACGCGGAGAGCAGATCCTCGACCCCCGGCGGCGGCGGCGTCGCCGGCTCGGCGCTGGTGGTCGCGGTCGCCGGCGCGCGCGCGGTCGCGGGATCGACGTAGCGCGGGTTCGGTCGCTCCGAGACCCGCGCGAAGCGCGAGCCGTCCCAGCGGTACTCGCGCGAGAGCACCGGGCCCCACGGCACCAGGATCGGCTCGGCGTCGGCGGCGGGCGCCTCCTGCAGCGTGCTCGCGTCGAGGCCCTGCGCGCGCCCGGTGCGCGCCTCGATCGTCGCGGGCTGGCCCCGGCGTCCCGCGCGCACCTGCACCGCGGACTCGACGCTGCCCGCGCCGGTCGCCTTGCGCGTCTCGATCGCGAAGGCGGGCTGGATCTGTCCGGTCGCGAACGAGAAGACCTGCCAGAGATCGCGCGAGCCGCGATCGTCGCTCTGCCGCAGCGTGACGACGAGCTCGCTCTTGCCGTCGCCGGTGAGGTCGACGAGGCGCGGCTCGCGCACGTCGGCCGCCGCGCCGATCGGCAGCTGCACGAACGAGAAGCCGCGACCCTCCTGCCATCCCGCGCCGGTCACGACGAGGAAGCGATCGACGATCGAGACGCGCTCGGGCTGGGCGTCGCCGCCGACGTCGCCGCGGAGATCGTGCGCGGGGCGCGCGCCCTCGAGCTGTCGGCTCGCGAGGAACGACTCGAACGCCGCGCTCTGTCCGCCGCTCGGCGCGAGCGTCGGGAGCAGCTCGAGGTGCGCGCGATCGACCGCCGCGAACGTCGGCTCGTTCTCGACCTCGGGGCGCGCCGCGGAGTCGACGTCGCGGAGGCGCACCGAGCCGCGCCCTTCCTGCCAGCGCGCGCTCCCGGGGATCGCGTTCCACGGGATGAACGCCTCGACGACGTAGCCGCCGCGCGAAGGGCCTTCGACGATCTGCGCGCCGCGCGCGTTGCCGGGGCGCCCGAGGCCGCCGACGCCGACGCGCGCCGCGCTGCGCCCGGTCTCGCCCGCCCAGAGCCAGATCTCGACGCCGTCGAAGCCACGGCCGCGCGGCATCGCGAGGGTGACGACGACCGCGTCCTCGTCGGTGCCCGGGCTCGCGGTGCGGATGAGGCGCTCGTCGCGCACCTCGGCGCCGACGTAGAGACCACCGCCGTCGTAGGCGAGCGCGACGCGCATCGAGGCGTCGGCACCTTCACCGACGTCGAGGAAGCGAACTCCGCGCCACTCGCGGAGCGAGCCGTCGACCCGGAGGCTCGCGCCCTCGCCGGCCTCGGTGATGGGGAGCGCGACCTGGGCGTGCGCGCGTGGAGCGAAGGAGAGGAGAACGGCGAGCCCGATCAGTGCGGAGCGCATCGGGCACGAGACGTTATCACAGCGGTCGCGCTTCATCGGGACGACGAGACCGCGTCGGGGCGCGCAGGTTCCGGATCAGGAGCGCACGGTCGGCAGCGGGACGCGGACCTTCTTCTTCTCGCCGCGCAGCGCGAGCTGTCCGCACGCCGCGGCGATGTCGTCGCCCTTGCGGCGACGCACGAAGTTGGGCACGCCCTGCCCTCGCAGCGTCTCCTGGAACGCGTCGACGCTCTCCCAGCTCGGCGCACGCAGGGGGTTGTCGTCGACCGCGTTCATCGGGATGAGGTTGACCTTCACCGGGATGCCGCGGAGCAGCTTCGCGAGCGCCTTGGCGTCGGCGATGGACGCGTTGACGCCTTCGATCAGCGTGTACTCGATCGTGATCCGGCGGCGCTTCGGGAGCGGGTAGCGCTTCAGCGCGGCGAGGAGCTCGGCGAGCGGGTACTTCTTGTTGATCGGCATCACCTCGCTGCGCCGCTCGTCGCTGGTCGCGTGCAGCGAGATCGCGAGCTGCACCTGGCCGCCGAACTCGGTGCCGAGGCGATCGATCTCGGGCACGAGCCCGCTCGTCGACACGGTGACGCGACGCTTGCTGAGGCCGAGCCCATCGGGATGGCAGAGCAGCGTGAGCGCGCGCGCGACCGCCGCGTAGTTGTGCAGCGGCTCGCCCATGCCCATGAAGACGACGTTGCGCACGCGCTCGCCGCTCGCCTCGAGCTGGGCGCGACCCGCGAGCACCTGGCCGACGATCTCCGCGGCGCTGAGGTGACGCTTGAAGCCGGCGATGCCGGACGCGCAGAACGTGCACGCCATCGCGCAGCCGACCTGCGAGGAGATGCACTGGGTGACCCACGCGCTGGTGGGCTCGTCGTCGGGATCTTCTTCGGGCGTGTAGCCGTCGCCGGGCTGCGTGCTCTTCATCGGGATGAGCACGGTCTCGACGGTGCGCTCGTCGGGGAGCGAGACGAGCAGCTTGCGGGTGCCGTCCTCGCTCTCGTGGGCCTGCGCGATCGAGAGCGGAGGGACGAGCGATTCCTCGGCGAGCTTGCGGCGGAGGGACTTCGGGAGATCGGTCATCTGCTCGGCGTCGAACACGCCGCGCTGATGGAGCCAGCGGAAGACCTGGAGCCCGCGATACTTCGGCTCGCCCCACGCCTCCAGCACCGCGGCCCACTCCTCGGGCAAGCGCTCGAGGGGATGCGCGGGAGGCGAGAGCTCGGGGCGAGGGAGAGACGGCGGGGCGGACATCAGCCGGCAGGTCTGGGGCGCGGGGACCGGAGGCGCAATGAATACCGGGGCAGGACCGGGATGCCACGCGAGCGTGATCGTCTCGACGTCGGCGTGCGAGAGCGGCTCCGAGGCCGAATCCGACCCGAAGCGCGCCCTCGAATCACCCAAACGGGCGCGGTGCCCTCGCCTGACGCTACCGTTTCGCTCGCGCGCGGCGCTGCAGCACGAGCGCGAGGGCGAGCCCGAGGAGCCCGAGTGCGGCTCGGCTCGAGCGGGGCTGCGCGCCTGCCGCGACGCAGCCCCAACCGCCCTCCGCGCCCGAAACGATCCCGGCGTCGGGGCCCGCGCCGGCGTCCGACGACGCAGCCGCGCCGGCGTCCGACGACGCAGCCGCGTCGGCACTGCCGGCGTCACGTGCGCCTGCGTCGGACGTCCGCACGCAGATCGTGTCGGCGGTCTCGGTGCAGGCCGACACCTCCAGCTCGTCGGCCGCACACTCGGTGCACGCGGTGCAGGCGCGGTCGCTCGTCGCGGTCGGCGCCACCGACTCGTACTCGTCGGCGCCGCATGCGCTCAGCGCGGTGCACGCGCGGTCGCTCGTCGCGGTCGGCGCGGTCGACTCGTACTCGGTCGAGCTGCATACCGTGTACGGCGCGCAGGCTCGATCCATCGTCGCCGTCGGCGGCGCTACTTCGTAGTGCGAGGTCCCGCAGCTGCCCACCGGCGTGCAGGCGCGATCGCTGCTCGGGGTCGGAGGCACCGATTCGAACTCGCCGGCGCCACAGACCGTCAGCGCGGTGCACACGCGGTCGCGCGTCTGCGTCTGCGGCACCGACTCGTACTCGTCGGCGCAGCAGACCGTCAGCGCGGTGCACGCGCGGTCGCTCGTCGCGGTCGGCGCGACCGACTGATACTCGGTCGAGCTGCACACCGTGTACGGCGCGCAGGCTCGATCCATCGTCGCCGTCGGCGGCGCTACTTCGTAGTGCGAGGTCCCGCAGCTGCCCACCGGCGTGCAGACACGATCGCTGCTCGGGGTCGGAGGCACCGATTCGAACTCGCCGGCGCCACAGACCGTCAGCGCGGTGCACACGCGGTCGCTCGTCGGCGTCTGCGGCACCGACTCGTACTCGTCGGCGCCACAGACCGTCAGCGCGGTGCAGACGCGGTCGCTCGTCTGCGTCTGCGGCACCGATTCGAACTCGCCGGCGCGGCAGACCGTCAGCGCGGTGCACACGCGGTCGCTCGTCGCGGTGGGCGCGACCGACTGATACTCGGTCGAGCTGCACACCGTGTACGGCGCGCAGGCTCGATCCCTCGTCGCCGTCGGCGGCGACACTTCGTAGTGCGTGGTCCCGCAGGTGGCCACCGGCGTGCAGACGCGATCGCTGCTCGGGGTCGGAGGCACCGATTCGAACTCGCCGGCGCCACAGACCGTCAGCGCGGTGCACACGCGGTCGCTCGTCTGCGTCTGTGGCACCGATTCGAACTCGCCGGCGCCACAGACCGTCAGCGCGGTGCACACGCGGTCGCTCGTCTGCGTCTGCGGCACCGACTCGTACTCGTCGGCGCGGCAGACCGTCAGCGCGGTGCACGCGCGGTCGCTCGTCGCGGTCGGCGCGACCGACTGATACTCGGTCGAGCTGCACACCGTGTACGGCGCGCAGGCTCGATCCCTCGTCGCCGTCGGCGGCGACGCTTCATAGTGGGTGGTCCCGCAGGTGGCCACCGGCGTGCAGACGCGATCGCTGCTCGGGGTCGGAGGCACCGATTCGAACTCGCCGGCGCCACAGACCGTCAGCGCGGTGCACACGCGGTCGCTCGTCTGCGTCTGTGGCACCGATTCGAACTCGCCGGCGCCACAGACCGTCAGCGCGGTGCACACGCGGTCGCTCGTCTGCGTCTGTGGCACCGACTCGTACTCGTCGGCGCCACAGACCGTCAGCGCGGTGCACACGCGGTCGCTCGTCGCGGTCGGCGCGACCGACTGATACTGGGTCGAGCTGCACACCGTGTACGGCGCGCAGGCTCGATCCCTCGTCGCCGTCGGCGGCGACACTTCGTAGTGAGTGGTCCCGCAGGTGGCCACCGGCGTGCAGACACGATCGCTGCTCGGGGTCGGAGGCACCGATTCGAACTCGCCGGCGCCACAGACCGTCAGCGCGGTGCACACGCGGTCGCTCGTCTGCGTCTGCGGCACCGACTCGTACTCGTCGGCGCGGCAGACCGTCAGCGCGGTGCACGCGCGGTCGCTGGTCGCGGTGGGCTCGGTCGACTCGTACTCGCTCGCGCTGCACGCGACCCACGTCGCGCACGAGAGCGCGTTCGCGCTCGACGAGTAGCTGCCCGCCTCGCACGCGCTGCACGCACGATCGCTCGTGGTGGAGCCCACCGCCGTCACGTACGTGCCTGCTGCGCAGGCGCTCCACGCGGTGCAGCTCGACGCGCCCGCGCCCGACCATTCTCCCGCCCGACATGCGGTGCATGCGGTCGCGCCGGTGCCATCGGCCGAGTACGTCCCCGCGGGGCACGCGCTGCACACGTACCCGCCGCCCGCTCGTCCCGTGCAGCTCGTCCCGCTCAGGCACGGGTCGCCGCTGCCGCCGCACGTGCCCGCGGTGCAGATGTCCGTTGCGGTGCACCCGAGCCCGTCGTCGCACGCGTTGCCGGTGGTCGCTCCGCACGTGCCGTCGCTCGCGGCTCCTGCCGCCACCGAGCACGCCTGGCAGTCGTCGGTGGCGCCGCCGCACGCGCTCTCGCAGCACACGCCGTCCACGCAATGCCCACTCTCGCAGTCGGCGCCGGCGCCGCAGGAGTCACCGAGGTCCGCGCCGTACCGGACGAGACGCGCCTGAGCGCGCCAGATGCCGAACGGAGCCTCGGGCACGAAGCGGCTGTACGCCAGGAGGAGCTCGCCCGGCGCGCCGCCCGCGAGCCGCGGAGTCTCTTCGTTCGTCGCCAGATCCGCCGCGAGCACCACGCCGCCCGGGGACTCGACGATCCCGTCGCTCACCCGGGTCCCGTAAATGTCCGTCGAGGCCCCGCGGGAGTCCTGCCAGACGACGACGTAGTCGATCCCCGTCGACGCCACGCTCGGGAACTGCTGGCCGTTCACCGCGGTCGAGATCGCCAGGCCGGTCGCGTCGAGGACGGTTCCGGCGGCGCTCACCCGGCTCCCGTAGATGTCGGACGCCACGCCGCTCCGGAGGTCGTGCCAGGCCACCAGGTAGTCGGTCCCATTCGACGCCACGCTCGCGAACTGCTCGCTGCCCGCCGCGGTCGAGACCGCCAGGCCGGTCGCGTCGAGGACCGTTCCGGCGCTGCTCACCCGGCTGCCGTAGATGTCGGACGCCACGCCGCTCCGGAAGTCGTGCCAGGCCACCAAGTAGTCGGTCCCGTTCGACGCCACGCTCGCCGAATGCTGGCTGCTCGCCGCGGTCGAGACCGCCAGGCCCCCGGCGTCGAGGACTCTTCCGGCGGCGCTCACCCGGGCCGCGTAGAGGTCGAACGAGACATTCTGAGAGCTCTGCCAGACCACCAGGTAATCGGTCCCGTTCGACGCCACGCTCGGGAGCAGCTGGTTGTCCGCCGCGGTCGACACCCCCAGGCCGGCGGGGTCCAGAATGATCCCGGCGCCGGTGACCCGGCTCGCGTAGATGTCCGTCGTCGAGCCTCTGCGGTAGTCGCACCAGACCACCAGGTAGTCGGTCCCGTTCGATGCCACGCTGGGGGACTGCTGGTTGTTCGCCGCGGTCGAGACCGCGAGGCCGCTGATGTCGAGCACCGTCCCGGACGCGCTCACGCGCGTCGCGTAGATGTCGGAGCTCGAACCGCTGCGCGAGTCCCGCCAGACCACGAGGTACTCGGTCCCGTTCGACGCCACGCTGGGGGACTGCTGGTCGTTCGCCGCGGTCGAGACCACCAGGCCGCTGATGTCGAGCACCGTCCCGGAGGCGCTCACGCGGGTCCCGTAGATGTCGGAGTGCGAACCGCTGCGGGAGTCCTGCCAGGCCACCAGGTAGTCGGTCCCGGTCGACGCCACGCTCGGCCACAGCTGGTGGCCCGCCGCGGTCGAGACCGCCCGGCCGCCGGCGTCGAGGACCACCCCGGCGGCGCTCACCCGGCTTCCGTAGAGGTTGGTCATCGAGCCGCTCCGCGTGTCCTCCCAGACCACGAGGTACTCGGTCCCGTTCGACGCCACGCTCGGGTACTGCTGGCTGCTCGCCGCGGTCGAGACCGCCAGGCCTCCGGCGTCGAGGACCGCCCCGGCGGCGCTCACCCGGCTTGCGTAGACGTCGCTCGTCGAACCGTTCCGGTAGTCGTTCCAGACCACCAAGTAGTCGGTCCCGTTCGATGTGACGCTCGGGTACTCCTGGCCGTCCCGCGCGGTGGAGACCGCCACGCCGCTGGTGTCGAGGATCGCCCCGGCAGCGCTCACCCGGCTCGCGTAGATGTCCCACCCGAAGCCGCCGCGGGCGTCCTCCCAGACCACCAGGTAGTCGGTCCCGTTCGACGCGACGCTCGGGAACAGCTGGTTGCCCGTCGCGGTGGAGACCGCCAGGCCGCCGGGGTGCTGGATGATCCCGTCGGCGCTCACCCGGCTCGCGTAGATGTCCGTCGAGGCGCTGCGGGAGTCGTACCAGACCACCAGGTAGTCGGTCCCGTTCGACGCCACGCTCGGCGACCGCTGGGCGTTCGCCGCGGTCGAGACCGCCAGGCCGCTGACGTCGAGGACCGCGCCGGCGGCGCTCACCCGGCTTGCGTAGACGTCGCTCGTCGCGCCGTTCCGGGAGTCCTCCCAGACCACCAGATAGTCGGTCCCGTTCGACGCTACGCTCGGGTGCTCTTCCTGGGCGTTCGCCGCGGCGGAGACCGCCACGCCGCTGGCGTCGAGGACCGTTCCGGCAGCGCTCACCCGGCTCGCGTAGATGTCGGTCGTCCCGCCGCCCCGGGAGTCGTGCCAGACCACCAGGTAGTCGGTCCCGTTCGACGCCACGCTCGGGACCGACTGGCTGCTCGCCGCGGGCCCGGTGACCGGGTTGTCCAGCCCGAGCTCCGGCGAGATCGTCGGGTCCAGCACCGTCGGGTACGCGGCCGCCTCGACGACCTGCGCCGGGACCCTCAGCTCGATTCCATCACCCGCCCAGCGCGCCGGCACCGCCGTCCGGTGCCCCGCGGCGTCGATCCACGTCGCGTGTCCGTAGCGGAAGCCCAGGCCGGTCGCGTCGGCGAAGTGGAGCCCCGACGTCGTCTCCCCCGCGTACTGCATCCCCTTCGCTTCGATGCGCACGCGCAGCTCGCCCGCTCCGCTCGGCCGCCGCGCGAACGACCAGCTCTGCTCGACCCCGTCGTCGCCGTTGCGCAGGTGCTCGACGACCTCGCCGCGCGCGATGGTCAGGTGCCCGTCCTCGGCAACCGCCGCCTCCCCGCCGTCCCGCGACGCAAGCGCTCGATCCCCGCGCGCGAGCTCCGTGACCTCGAGCTGCAACGAAGCGCTCTCGAGGACCTCGGGCGGCGCGTCCTGCAGGGCCTCCGGATCAGCCTCGCGATCCAGCTCCGCGGCGGCGCTTGGCGCGTGGTACGCGCGCAGCGTCAGCGCCCGCGCGTCCGCCTCGACGGCGTACGTCGCGTGCCCGCCTTCGTAGCGCCCCGACGCCTCCGGGCGTCGATAGGCGAAGTGCACCCGCTCGATGATCGCCGCGAGGTCGAAGGGCACCGCGCCAGGATCGACGGCCCCCGGACGGAGCGTCGCCCCGGAGCCCCCCTGCTCGGCGCGCTCCGGGGCGGCGTCCTGCAGAATCGCGCGCGGCGCGCGCTCCGCTCCGTCGACAACGTGTCCGCTCGCTGTGCTCGACGGCCGCTCGGCAACGCGCCCTCCGCGGCTCCACGAGCCAAGGGCGCAGAGAAGCACCACCGCGCACGCAACGAGCCCGCCCAGCTTCCGTGTTGACATCCCCGTCTCCTCGCATCCCCAAAGGAACGATCCGCATCGCGCCCCTGCGACCGTCGTCTCACGACGACGGACGGAGCGACCCCCAACGCCGCGCGGACGATAGTGGCGCGCGATCCCGCCCACAAGCAGCGTGGCCTCGCGCGAACCACACCACCGACGCGGTCCCGCGCTACGCGCGTGCCCTCGCCGACTCGGTCATCCAGGCGAATGCGCAGCCGAGCCCGGATCGCGAAGCGCGCCGCGATGCGACCACCGACTCCCGAGATCCCCACCGCGATCGTCAGGCAGCCCGCCAGCACCCGGCTCTCGGACCCACTGCCCCGCGCCGCTCGCCGAGCCGCTCTCAGACCGCCACGCCGAAGTCCCGCAGCGCAGCGTTGAGCGACGTCTTCTTGTCGGTGCTCTCCGTGCGCTTTCCGATGATCAGCGCGCACGGCACGCCGTACTCGCCCGCCGGGAACTTCTTCGGGCGGGTCCCCGGGATCACCACCGAGCGCGCCGGGATCCGACCCCGCGTCTCGACCGGCTTCTCGCCGGTGACGTCGACGATCGGCGTCGACGCGGTGAGCACGACGTTCGCGCCGATCACCGCCTCGCGCTCGACGTGCACGCCCTCCACCACGATCGCGCGCGAGCCGACGAAGCAGCCGTCCTCGACGATCACCGGACGCGCACCGGGCGGCTCGAGCACGCCGCCGATGCCGACGCCGCCCGAGAGATGCACGTCGCGCCCGATCTGCGCGCACGAGCCGACCGTCGCCCAGGTGTCGACCATCGTGCCCGCGCCGACCCACGCGCCGATGTTCACGTAGCCGGGCATCAGCACGACGCCCTTCTCGAGGTGCGCGCCGTAGCGCGCGACCCCGGGCGGCACCACGCGCACGCCCGCCTCGTCGAGCCCGTGCTTGAGCGGGATCTTGTCGTGGAACTCGAAGGGCCCGACCTCGATGCGCTCCATCCCGCGAACCGCGAAGTAGAGCAGCACCGCCTGCTTCACCCACGCGTTCACCGTCCACTCGCCGCCCTCGCCCGGCGGATTCGCCACGCGCAGGCGTCCCTCGTCGAGCGCGGCGATCGCGTCGAGCACCGCGACGCGATGCGCGGTGTCGTGCAGCTTCGACCGGTCGGCGAAAGCGGCCTCGATCAGCGGGCGCAGCGAGGTCGGATCGGGTGCGTCGTGGCTCGTCGACATCCTTCGGTCCTAGCAGGCGCGCGCGAGGCACGGAAGCCTGGCCGGCGGACCAACGACGGAAAAGACGAACGCCACACACGCGATCGCAGCCTGAACGATCGCGTGGTGGCGTACGTGGGAACGCGGCCGGTGTCGCCACGACCGCCCGAGCCGACTGACGTCAGCTCGGCTTGTTCATGTTCTGGCGAGCGGTGCCCTCGAGCTCCTTCGCCTTGCCCTCGGCAGCCATCTGCTCGTCGTCGATCACCTGACCGACGCGGTTCTTCGCCTTGCCGATCAGCTCCTGGCCCGCGCCCTTCGCGCGCTCGGCGGCCTTCGCAGCCTCCTTCTGCGTCTTGCCCTCGAGCTCCTTCGCGTGGCCCTCGGCCTCCATGCGCTCGTTGCCGGTCAGCTTGCCGACGGTCTTCTTGATCTTGCCGCCGAGCTCCTTGGCGGAACCCTCGCCGCGGTTGGTCTGGTTGTGCGCCATCGCTCGTTCTCCTCGTGCCCGTCGAAAGAGCACGGGGCGTGCCGGAGAACCGTCGGAAAACCGAATCATTCCGTACGCTCCCGAGCACGCGACCGAGACGCTGCGCCCCACGCGGGGATCGCACGCGGCGGAGCGCCGCGATTCGGCGTCACGCGCGCAGGCGCGACCAGCTGCGGAGGAAGTTCTCGCCGAGCACGCGGCGGATGCGGTCCTCCTTCCAGCCGCGCTCCAGCATGTAGGAGACGAGCCGGTAGTAGGCGTGCGCGCCGTCGCGGAGGTCCGGCGGCGGGATGATCGCGCCGTCGTAGTCGCTGCCGATCGCGGCGGCCTCTTCGCCGCCGGCGCGGAGGATGGCCTCGAGGTGATCGATCACGCGACGACCGTCGCGCACGCCACGACCGAGGAACGCGTGGTGGAAGATGACCGCGACCACGCCGCCGGTGTCGGCGACCGCGCGGATCTGATCGTCGTCGATGTTCCGCCACATCGGGTGCACCGCGCTCGCGCCGGTGTGGGTGACGATCAGCGGCTGCGCGCGGTCGTGCACCTCGACCGCGTCCCAGAAGCCCTTCGGGCTGACGTGCGCGAGATCGACGAGCACCTTCGCGTCGTTCAGGCGCTTCACCATCTCGCGCCCCGCGTCGGTCAGCCCGCGATCACCGCGCAGGCGCAGCGGGCTCGAGGTGTCGCCGTAGATCGAGTTCGAGAGGTGCACGAGCGTCACGCGCGTGATCAGCCCGCCGCCGATCGACGCCACGTTCTCCTCGGCGCCCTCGAGCGCGTTGCCGCCCTGCACTGCGAGCAGCGCCGCGTGCTTTCCCTGCGCGCGCGCCGCGCGGTACTCGCTCGGCGTGCGCACCGCGGTGATCGCGCCGCTGCGCTCGAGCGTGCGCTGCAGGTCGCGCAGGTTGGTCTCGAGCAGCGCGGGACGCGCGCTCGCACCGCGCGCGATGTTGGTCGCGATCGACCACATCGCGCCGGTGAGCCCGCCCTCGAGCGCGCGCGGCACGTCGAGGTGCCCGAAGAATCGCCCCCCCAGCGGGCCGAGCCGATTCCGCGCGAGCAGGTCGTAGCCCCACAGGCGCGGCGGGATGAACGACTCGAGGTGCAGATCGATCACCTCGCACGACCACGCGAGCTCCACGGCCTCGCGCGGCACACCCGCGGCGCGCGCCACGTCGCCGGCATCGCGATCGTTCGCGCGCGCCACGACCGCGCTCATCGCGACACGCCGAACTGCACGCGGTGACCCCCGAGGGCCGGGAGCTCGGCGACGAAGCGGCTGCCGTCGACGCGCGCCGGCCACATCTGCCAGCGCGTCTGGGTCGCGCCGCCGAGGTGGGTGTCTCCGACCTCTTCCTCGTGGCCGAGCGCGAGATCGGCGGGCTGGAACCCCTGGGGCAGCACGATCGCAGGCGCCGAGAGGCGGAACTGGCCGCTCGCGGCACGCATCGCCGGCGAGATCTCGAGCGCCGGTCCGAGCGGGCGCTTGGTCTCCTGGTTCCACGCCTCGCGCGCGTCGGGCGCGACGTGGAAGTGGATCTCCACGTCGCTCTCGAGCGCGCCCGCCGGGATCTCGAGGCGCGCGCCGTTCGCGAGCTCGAGCGTGCCGCCGGACGATCCGACGGTCGCGCTCACCTCGCGCTCACCTCGCGCGCTGACGGGGCCGCGATGCACCGGCGCGGGTGCTCGCTCCTCGACGGGCATCGTCTGCGCGGTCGTGCTGCTCGCGCTCGTGCCACCACCACCACACGCACCGATCGCGAGCGCGACCCCGATCGCTCCCACCATCCAACGTCGTCGCATCATGGGCTTTCCCCTCCCGTGCGCTCCCGAACGTGATCCCCTGGGCGTGTCGTGCGAGCGAGTCGCGATCGACACATCGCCAAGCATCCTACTTCCTGCGACGAAGCCATGCGAGCAGGCCTCGAGAAGCCGTCGTTGACCGCGCGCAGCGGGCTTTGGCAGTCTCCCGTTCGTGTCGCTCCGCGCTCGTGCCGCTGCGCTCGTCGCGCTCTTCGGATGCGTCGGATGCGGCACGGTCGATCTCGGCGACAACATCGTCCCGCCCGACCTCATGCTCGACGAGGACTTCTTCTACTGCCGCATCCAGCCCGAGGTGATCGAGCCGCAGGGCTGCGCGGGCGGTGGCGCGGGCGAGATGGGGATGTGCCACACGGCGCGATCGGCGCTCCGTCTCGTCGACACGACGGGCATCGCGCCGCCGACGTGCGCCGACGATCGCGTCGAGGGCACGGTGCCGGCGGAGTACGTCGAGAACTTCCAGGCGGTGCAGTTCACCGTGCAGAGCGATCCGCTCTCGAGCCCGTTCTACCGCCGTCCGACCGGGCTCGACTCGCACCCGCGCGTGATCTTCCCGGAGAGCTCGCCCGAGGCGGATCTGATCGCGATGTGGATCGCGCGGGGTGGGCTCTGATGCGCGCGCTGCTCGCGCTGATGATCGCGCTCGCCGTTCCATCGATCGTGCACGCGCAGGATCCAGCGCCGAGCACCGAGAGCACGAGCGAAGAGGACGCACCGGTCGGCGTGTTCGCGCGGGTGATCGTCGATCGCACGGTGATGCGCAGCGGGCCCGGCGCGGCGTTCCGCGGGGTGCGCAGCGCGCGTCGTGGCGACGTGTTCCCGATCGTCGAGCGCGGGACGCGCGGCTACTGGTTCCGGGTCGAGCTGCCCGATGCGACGCACGCGTGGATCTCCGGCGACGCGGTGTACACGCACGAGCTCTCGGCGGAAGAAGCGTCGCAGGGACGCTTCCTTCCCGAGGTGTTCGCGCCCGCGCCGCTGCTCCAGGCGACCGGCGAGCTGCACTTCGGCTTCGGTGTGCTGGGCGTGAACGACCCCAACGGGTTCATGACGATCCGCCCGACGATCTACATCGCGCCGGAGATCGGCATCGAGGCGACGCTCGCCGCCGCGGTGGGCGAAGGCGGGCGGCTGATGATCGGCACGCTCGGCGGGCTCGTGAACGTGTTCCCCGACTCGCCCGTGGTCCCCTTTCTCGCCGCGGGCGGCGGGTTCGTGGTGAGCGATCCCAACGCCGACTCGTTCTTGCTGCAGTCGGGCGTGACCGGCGCGCTCTACGCGGGCGGCGGGCTCCGCATCGCGTTCCGCTATCGCATCACGCTGCGGCTCGAGGCGCGCGCGTGGGCGATCTACGAGGAGAACCGCTACGTCGCGCAGGAGGAGCTCAGTGCTGGCTTTACTGTGTTCTTCTGAGCGAGTGCGGCTCGCACTGGTGATCGTGCTCGTCGGCGCGCTCGCAGAGGGATGCGTGACGGTGCGGCCCGAGGAGCGCGAGTTCCTCGCCGATCCCGCGATGACGTTCGGCTCCGAAGGCGAAGCGGGCGCGCACGAGGCGCACGTGCTCTCGAACCGCGAGGGCAGCTACGGCGCGGCCGGCGTCACGGGCGGCGGCTGCGGGTGCAACTGATGCTCCGTGCGATCGCGATCGCGTGCGCGCTCCTGCTCCTGGCGAGCTCGCTCGCATCGGCGCAGAGCGGCGAGATCGGCGTCGCGGGGACGCTCTATCACGAGGGCGGCGGGCCACTGAACATGACCGTCGTCACGCCCGGCGTGAGCGCGTCGGTGGATCCGATCGAGGAGCTCACGATCCGCGCGGGCTGGGAGGCCGACATCGTGAGCGGCGCGAGCGTCGCCGTGGTCGATGCGCCGGCCCCCGAGGTCGACGTGATCTCGACCGCGACCCAGCTCTTCGACTTCCGCAACGTGATCTCGGGCGGCGCCGAGGTGCGCAGCGACTACGGCGCGATCCGCGCGGGGTACGCGTACGGCTTCGAGAACGACTACCGCAGCCACGCGATGACGCTCGGCGCGCGCGCCGAGGCGTTCGAGCGCACCGCGGCGTTCGACATCTCGTACGCGCGCGGCTGGGACGAGGTCTGCGACGTCTTTCAGCCGCGCAACCAGGAGCCCGTCGATCGACGTCGTCTCGCGAGCTCCGAGGGATGCTTCGGCGACAGCCCGGAGCTCACCGAGCGCCCGGTCGAGCTGCAGACGTTCCAGGGCTCGTGGACCCAGGCGTGGGCGCCGATCTTCACGACGCAGCTCACGGTCACCGCGCAGCTCGTCGACGGCTTCCAGAGCAATCCGTACCGCGCGGTGTGGCTCGGCCGCACTGCGGCCCAGGAGCACCACCCGGACTTCCGCGCGCGGTACGCGGCGGCGCTGGGCGCGCGCCTGTGGCTGCAGCCGCTCTCGGCCGCGCTCCAGGCGAACGTGCGCGGCTATCGCGACACCTGGGACGTCACGAGCATCACTGCGGAGCTCGCCTACGAGCAGGTGATCGAGGGCGCGCTGCGCATCCGCGTGCGCGGCCGCTACTACAACCAGACCGGCGCCGCGTTCTACAGCGACGACTACGCGCTCGCGCCGCGCGGCCAGTTCTTCACCGGCGATCGCGAGCTCTCACCGATGTGGAGCACGCTCGTCGGCGCACAGATCGCGTACACGATCTCGTCCGGTGCCGACGGAGCCGCGCTCGGGTTCCTGCGCTCCTTCGATCTGCTGCTCAAGGGCGACTGGCTGCACCACGATTTTCCGAGCTTCCACTATGGTCGCGTCGCCGTGCCCAACGTCGACGGGCTCATCGTGACGCTCGCGCTGGAGGCTGCGTTCTGATCATGTCGATGCTCCGCTCCTTGCCGCTGGTGCTCGCGGCGATCTTGTCGCTCGCGGGATGCAACCGGCGCGGCTCGCTCCTCGATCAGCCTCCGGCCGCGACCGGCGATGCGACGCGGCCCGGCGCACGCCCTCCCGGCAGCGCACGTGGCAGCGCGCGGCCGCCCGCGGGCACGAGCTGCATGGGCCGCGAGGACTGCCCCAGCGATCAGGTCTGCGTCGATCGCGTGTGCCGCTATCGCGAGACGAGCGTCGCAGGCGAGATCCTCGCGACCGCAGCGCGCGCGCAGGTCGAGGCGGGCGACTGGGAAGGCGCGATCCGCACCTTCGATCAGGCGATCGAGCACTACGACACCGCGCACGCACCGGTGCCGCCCGACCTGCTCTGCGCGTCGGCGTCGCTCGTGCTTCGCACCGCGTCGGACGCCGAGGGTCGCGAGCGGGGCGCGCGCCGCGCCGATGCGTGCTTCCGCGCGTCGCTGCCGGGCTCGCCCGAGCGCGAGGAGGTGCGCCGCGCCGTGGCCCGTCTTCGCTTCGAGGGGCTCGACACCGCGCTCTTCGATCGCACCGAGCCGGCCGAGCGCTTCTTCACGCAGGAGCCGAGCCGCCCGACCGTCGACGCGCTCGCGATCGACGTCGAGCTGCCGGAGAGCGAGGACCCCGGCGTCGCCCAGGTGCGCGAGCAGCTCGCGGGCGAAGCGGCGCGCCGCGCGATCGCGGAGTGCTTCGTCCAGGACTGGGAGCTGCGCCACGAGCGCAGCGCGTCGGCCTCGCTGATCGTGCGTTACGCGACGCGCCTCCACGACATGGGCACCTACGACACGTACGAGCCGACGATCAGCGTCGAGAAGACGACGGTCGCCGAGGACGGGTTCGAGCCCTGTGTCGCGCGCTCGCTGTCCGGCGCGATCGCCGCGCCGCGCGCCAGCCGCGTGGTCGCGTGGCAGACGTCGATGTCGATCACCGCGAGCGTCCAGTAAAGCGCGTCGCTCGCGCCTGAGTGACGTTTGCCTCGATCGCCGGAAGAGCCTATTTTCCGCCGGCTCCGATGACGACGAAGCAGCACGCGTGGGCCGTGATCATGGCGGGCGGCTCGGGGACGCGGTTCTGGCCGCTCTCGCGCAAGGCGCACCCCAAGCAGCTCCTTCCACTCGCCGGGAGCGACGCGTCGCTGCTCGCGGAGACGGTGCGTCGCATCGCGCCGATCATCCCGGCGGAGCGCGTGGTGGTGGTCACCGCCGAGCACCTCGCCGACGCGACACGCGCCGCGCTGCCGAACGTGCCCGCGGAGAACGTCCTCGCCGAGCCGGTCGGTCGCAACACCGCGCCGTGCGTGGGCTGGGCCGCGGCGCACGTGCGGCGTCGTGATGCCGACGGCATCGTCGCGGTGCTCGCTGCGGATCACCACATCGGCGACGAGCCCGGGTTCCTCACGATCCTCGAGCGCGCGCTCGGCGCCGCGGAGCACGGCGAGCTGGTCACGCTCGGCATCAAGCCGACCCGCCCCGAGACCGGCTATGGCTACCTCGAGGTCGGCGAGGAGCTCGGGCCGGGCGTCTATCGCGCGCGCCGCTTCGTCGAGAAGCCGAACCGCGCGCGCGCCGAGCAGTTCCTGACGTCGGGCTCGTTCCTCTGGAACAGCGGGATGTTCTTCTTCCGCGCGAGCTCGGTGCTCGACGCGATCCGCGTGCACCTGCCGGGGCTCGGCGCCGCGCTCGAGCGCTTCGATCACGCAGCGGAGCAAGGGCGCGAGCAGGACGTGGTGCGCGCGGAGTACGCGGCGCTGCCCTCGATCTCGATCGACCACGGCGTGATGGAGAAAGAGGATCGCGTCGTGGTGGTGCCCGGCGACTTCGGATGGTCCGACGTCGGGAGCTGGCTGACCGCTTGGGAGCTCGCCGCGAAGGACGCGCAGAACAACGCGGTCGCGGCCGGCGGCGCGAGCGACGACGTGGTGCTCGTCGACGCGACGGGCTCGTACGTGCGCGCGCCGCAGGGCAAGGTCGTCGCGCTGATCGGCGTGCGCGATCTCGTCGTGGTCGACACCGAGGACGCGCTGCTCGTGGTCCCGCGCGATCGCGCGCAGGACGTGCGCGCCGTCGTCGACGCGCTCAAGGCGCGCAAGCGCGACGACAAACTCTGATTCGACATCGCGATCGCCGATCGCGATGGGTGGGAGACGCTCATGGCCTCGATCCCGAATCCGTTCGTGTTCCGCGAGTACGACGTGCGTGGCGTCGCCGATCGCGATCTCAGCGACGACTTCGCGCTCTCGCTCGGGCGCGCGCTCGGCACGTTCTGGGCGCGCCGTGGACAGCGCCGCGTCGCGGTCGGTCGCGACTGCCGTCTGAGCTCGCCGCGCCTCCACGCCGCCCTGGTGCGCGGGATCCTCGAGACCGGCGCGCAGATCACCGACGTCGGCATGGTCCCGACGCCGCTGCTCTACTTCAGCGTGTTCCACCTCGGGCTCGACGGCGGCGTGCAGATCACCGGCAGCCACAACCCGCCCGAGGACAACGGCTTCAAGATCATGAGCGGCAAGGGGACGCTCTCCGGCGAGGAGATCCTCGAGCTGCGCCGCATCATCGAGCAGGACGACTTCGCGATCATCGGCGAGCGCGCGATCGGCGCGCCGGGCACCCGCACCGAGCTCGACATCCTGCCGGCGTACGAAGGCTTCGTGCGCGGCAACGTGAAGATGGCGCGCACCGATCTGCGCTTCGCGATCGACGCGGGCAACGGCGCGGGCGGCCCCGCTGCGCTCGGTGCGATGCGCGCCGCGGGGCTCGAGCCGATCGCCCTGCTCTGCGAGCCCGACGGCGCGTTCCCGGTGCACCACCCGGATCCCTCGCTGCCCGAGAACCTCGAGATGCTCGTCGCGACGGTGCGCGAGCTCGGGCTCGAGCTCGGCATCGCGTTCGACGGCGATGCGGATCGCATCGGCGTGATCGACGCGCGCGGCGACACGCTCTGGGGCGACAAGCTGATGATCGTGTTCGCGCGCGACGTGCTCGCGCGTCGCCCCGGCGCGGCGATCCTCGGCGAGGTGAAGTGCTCGCAGACGCTCTACGACGACGTCGCGAAGCACGGCGGGCGCCCGATCCTCTGGAAGACGGGGCACTCGCTCATCAAGAAGAAGATGAAGGAAGAGCACGCGCTGCTCGCGGGCGAGATGAGCGGCCACGTGTTCTTCGCGGATCGCTACTTCGGCTACGACGACGCGATCTACGCGGCGCTGCGTCTGCTCGAGATCGTGGCGCGCAGCGATCGCCCGCTGCACGAGCTGCTGCACGACGTGCCGAAGACCTTCGCGACGCCGGAGATCCGCGTGGACTGCGCCGACGATCGCAAGTTCGGGATCGTCGAGCGCGTGCGCGATCACTATCGCAAGACCCACGACGTCATCGACGTCGACGGCGCGCGCATCCTGTTCGGTGAAGGCGCGTGGGGCCTCGTGCGCGCGTCCAACACGCAGCCGGTGCTGGTGCTCCGCTTCGAGGCGGGCACGCCCGAGCGGCTCGATGCGATCCAGCGCGAGGTGGAGGCGCTGGTCGCGCAGACGAAAGAAGGATGAGCATGTCGACGCGCGCGATGGGTCTCGCTCCCGAGCTCTACGAGTACGTGCTCGCCTCGATGCCGCCCGAGCATCCGGTGCTCGCGTGGCTGCGCGAGGAGACCGCGAAGCTCGGTGGGATCTCGCGGATGCAGATCGGCAGCGATCAGGGCCAGCTCATGGCGCTCTTCGTGCGCATGGTCGCCGCGCGAAAGGTGCTCGAGATCGGCTGCTTCACCGGGTACAGCTCGACCGCGATGGCGCTCGCGATGGCGCCCGGCGGGACGCTGATCACGTGCGACGTGAGCGAGCCGTACACGAAGCTCGCGCAGCAGGCGTGGGCGCGCGCCGGCGTCGCGGATCGCGTGTCGCTGCGGCTCGCACCGGCGCTCGAGACGTGCGACGCGCTGATCGCCGCGGGTGAGAGCGGCACGTTCGATCTCGCGTTCATCGACGCCGACAAGAGCAACTACGACGGTTACTGGGAGCGCTGCATGACGCTGCTGCGCCCTGGCGGCGTGGTGCTCGTCGACAACGTGCTCTGGGGCGGCGCGGTGATCGATTCGACGATCGATGACGAAGACACTCGGGCCATCCGCCGTCTCAACGGGAAGGTCGGTCGCGACCCTCGCGTAGCCAGTGCCATGATCGGCGTCGGAGATGGGCTCACGATCGCCGTGCGATTGTGAGTGGCGGCGCGGGCGCAGCCGACCGTTCCGAGGTATCGAGCGGGCGTTTTCGCCAGGGGGTCCGATGATGAATCGTCTCTTCGCCGGTCTTGTCTTCGCCGCGGCGGCGCTGTGTGCGAACGCGGCGAGCGCGCAGGTGGTCATCCAGGGTGAAGGTCAGGCGGGCGGCGTGTACGGTCAGGGCACCGTCTACGTCGCGCCAGCGCAGGGTCAGACGCTCCAGGCGCAGCCTCAGCAGCAGCAATACGGCGCGTCGCCGTACGTCGCGCAGCAGCAGGGGCAGCCGCAGCCGGTCCGCACGGTCGTGCACACGTCGCCGACGATGGCGCTGCTGGTGCCGGGCGTGATCGCGCTGGGCGCGGGCTGGCTCATCCACGGTCTCGGCAGCCTCGGTGTCGCGGAGCAGTGCATCGGGTTCGAGTGCCCCGACGATCTCGGCACGTGGGTCGGGCTCGGGTGGATCCCGATCGCGGGGCCGTGGATCGCGTACGGCGCGACCGACTACTTGGGCGACTACGCGTGGTTCAACATCCTGTTCGGGATCGTGCAGGGCGTGGGCGCGGTGCTGACCGTGCTCGGCGTCGCGATCCAGCAGGAGTGGGAGGAGGCGGTCTACGTCGATCTCGGCGACGACGTGCGCCTCGCGTTCGACGGCGGTGGGAGCCAGGTGGGCGCGACGCTGAGCTGGTGATCCCGACGAGCTGGGTGCGACGGCGTCTCGGCCCAAGGCCGAGGCGCCGTTTGCGTTTTCCGTCGTGGATCCCGGCGGAACGGCGCTACCCTCCGCGCCGTCGCGCAAGCGGAAGTGAGGCTGTCGTTTGCCGTTCCGGATCGTCCCACCAGCGCTGGTCCTCGTTGCCGCGCTCTCCACACCTGCCCTCGCGCAGTCGCGCACCGGCGAGCGACTCGATCCCGCGATCGAACGCCGTGTCTCGGGCGAGGCCACCGTCGGCGTGCTCGAGCCGTACGGCAGTCACGACCGCCTGTACGGCGCGCTCGGTGTGTACGCGAGCGGCCGCCTGCACACCTGGGACGAGGGCGCGGAGGCACGCGGGATCGTCGAGCTCGACGGAACCCTGCGCGGCTTCTTCGGCGAGGTCTACGACGACGCGGGCTCGCTGCGCTGCTGCGCGATCGCGAGCTCGACGCTGTCGCTGATGATCGGGTGGACCGACGGCGCGAGCGTGCGGGTGCGCGGCGGCCCGGCGATCACGCTGCCGTTCGCGATGCTGAACAGCCGCGCGAGCTCCGCGCAGTACCTGACGCAGCTCGCGCTCGCTGCGACGGGGTTCTGGGACGCGTGGGAGGGCTTCGCGCTGGGCCCGAGCGCGCTCGCGCGCGCCGACGTCGACGTGCGATCCGGCGTGCTCATCGCCGGCGCCGACCTCGCGGCAGGCGCGGCGTTCTGGCTCTGGCGCGACGGCTTCTGGGACGAGCCGCCGATCGCCGTCGCGCACTATCAGATCGGCGGCTACGTCGGCATCGAGCCGATCGAGTGGCTCGCGCTGGGGACGCGCGTGCAGGTCGCTGGCTGGAGCGACTACGGCGACGGGCACGCCACGCCGAGCGACGCCGACGCGCAAGTCTCGCTCGTGCCCTTCGCGCGGTGGATGGGACCGCCGTGGTTCGTCGAGGTGCGCGGCACGATGAACCTGGACGAGCCGGTGGGATTCGCGAGCCGATCGCTGATGTGGGGCGTGCGCCTCGCGGCCGGCGTGGAGCTCGAGCCGTGATGCGCGCGGTGGTCATCGTCATCGCGTGCGTGCTCGCGTCGTGCGCGCGCGAGACCGAGCCCGACGAGCTTCGCTTCGTCGACGCATCGCTCCCCGATGGAAGCCCGTGGGGGCTCTTCGATGCGACGCCGAACCCGCGGCGCGATGCGGGTCCGCGTCCTCCTTCCTCTGCGCTCTCGTGGGGCGAGGACGAGCTCGTGCAGCTCTTCGTCGGCGACGCGGGGTACCTCGTCGTGCGGCGCGACGTCGTCCAGCGCTTCGATCGCGATGGCGTCGAGCGCGCGCGCTGGGATGCGCCGGAGCGCGTCGTCACGGCGGCGTTCGATGGTGCGCAGCTCACGGTCGTCGACGGTACGAGCGTCGTCGCGCTCGACGCCGATGCCCTGGTCGAGCAGATGCGCACGCCGCTCGCGCGGCGGTGCTCGTCGGCGACGATGCTCTCCGGCGCGCGCCTCGTGTGCCGCGATCGCGACGAAGCGTCGACGCACGGGCTGACGGTCTACGACGTCGTCTCGGGCGTCGAGCTCGGTCACGCCATCACGAGCGACCAGCGCAGCGTGCTGCATCTCTTCGCGGTGCCGGACGACGCTGCGGTCATCGCGCTGCCCGACGTGGCGTGGGCGTCGTGGGTCCAGCCGCGGCTCTATCGCGTCGAGGACGGAGTCGCTTCGGAGTGGGGCATCGCAGACGCACACGACTCGGAGTCCGCGGCTCCGTTCCTCGCGATCGTGCGCGGAGCGCCCGCGCGCGTGGTGAACGAGCGCGGCCACGTCTTCCGCTTCGACACCTGCGCCGAGGGCACGGCGCCGTGCTTCGAGCGCGATGGCTCACTCGGCACGATCGGAGTTCGCGAGTCGGTCGTCGCGATGGACGATCTCGATCACGATGCGGTGCTGACGCTCTCGCAACGCCAGGGCTCGACCGGGCCCCGATGCGTCGGAGGATGCGCGCTGCGTCGGACCGATCTGGCGACCCGCGCGGTGCTCGCGGAGGGCACGTTCGAAGGTCCCGTCGGAGGCGTCATCGCGGTGCGCTGGGATCCGCGCGGCGGCGCGGCGTTCGTCGCAGGGAGCACATCGTGCTCGGACGTGGCGTGCCGTGGCTGGAGCGTGACGCGCGTCGTGATGGAGGACGCTCGATGATGCGCCGCGTGCTGCTCGGAGCCCTGGTGATCGCGGTGCTCGCCGGATGCCGGGACAACGGCCCGCTCCCGGTGCTCGTCGACGATCCGTTCGCGCGCGATGCCGGGCCGCGGGACGCGGGGAGTCGTCGCGACGCGTGGATGCCGGAGGACCCCGGGCTTCCGGATCCACCGGACGCGCTGCGGAGCGGGCCCGAGGAGATCCTCGATCTCTTCGTGGCGGACGCAGGTCATCTCGTGGTGCTGCGTCGCGCGGTCGTGCTCGTCGATCGCACGGGCGGCGAGCTCACGCGCTGGACGATCGCGCGCGACATCACGGCGGTCGCGTTCGATGGCGCGCGGCTCGTCGTGGCGGACCGCGCGTTCGCGACCGAGCTCTCTCCGACGCTCGACGAACGCGGGGCGTTCCTGCTGACGCGCGAGTGCGTGCGCGCGACGATCGTCACGGACGCGCTCGTGTGTCGCGAGGAGCAGGCCGACGTGGTCTACGACCTCGCGACGGGCACGGAGCGCGCGCGACGCGAGCACCTTCGCTACGAAGGCACTTCGCCGCTCGTCGTCGTGCCGGGCGCGCCGGCGTTCGTCTCGAGCAGCTCGCAGTGGCTCGCGGTGCACCGGCTCGCAGAGGACGCGCTCGTCGCGGTGCACGACGACGACGTGCCCGACGGTTTTCGAGCACGGAGAGTTGCTCGCGATCAGCGCCGACCCACGGCGCGTGATCACGGAGCGGGGGCGCGTGCTCGATCTCGAGGCGTGCCTCACGGCCACCGGACCGGCGCGCTGCTTCGTCGAGCAGACCCGGCTCCGGCTGGTCGACGAGACCCACGAGCTCGTCGCGCTCTCGAGCGCCGGCGCGGGGGACGTCGTCGCGGTGATCGACGAGCCCCTGCGCCCGGGTTGGTCGACGCGATGCGAGCAGCCGTGCGAGATCGTGCGCGTCGGCGTCGCGGCGCGGGCGTTGGTCGCGCGCGCGCAGTGGACCGCGCCGGTCGGGCGAGTCGTCGCGCTGCGCGAGGACGCGACCGACGGGAGCGTCGTGCTCGCCACGAGCCGCGGCTGCGACGGCGACGGGTGCACCGACTGGAGCATCACCCGCGTCGCGTTCTGAGTGGTCCGAGCGTTGCTCGACCTCGCGTCGTGCACCGATTGCTTGCCACGATGTGCCTCGTTCTCGCCGGCGGCTGCGCCGACGCATCCGAGAGCGACACGACCTGCTCGTTCGATCACGCGACGCGCGAGCTGCGGTGCGTACGGTTCGTCGATCCGATCCCCGACGCAGCCGACGACGAGAGCCAGCGCGTGGTGCTCGTCCGAGTGGCGGAGGCCGCGCTCGACGGCGCGCCGCGCACGCTCCGCGCCACCACTGATCACGTGCTGACCGAGCTCAGCTTCGCAGGCGAGCGCTTCGACGAGAGCGCGCTCGAGGGCACCGTGCCCGCGGAAGGCCACGACGTCGCGATCGAACGCGTCATCGTGTGGGCCCGCGTGCACCTCGTGCGTACGGAGGAGCACGACCGCGTGGAGCTCGACGGCGAAGTCCGGATCGACGCAGCCGGGCACGGCGAGATCGACGTGACGTGGAGCGATCCCGCGTCGTCGCGCGCCGGCGAGGGCTCGCTGCGCGCGACGTTCTGATCAGCGGCCGCGCTGCGGCGCGAGCGGCGTGAGGGTCACGTCGACCTCGGCGGTCTTCGTGCCGTCCTCACCTTCGCGCCAGTCGCTCGGCATCACCGGCACACGCTGGAGCGCGTGCCCTTCGCGATAGACGAGCAGCTCGACGACCTCGTCGGTCCGCACGTTCTGCACCGTGACCTGCGGGGTGAAGCCGACGAGGAGATAGACCTTCGCGCCCGGCGGGTTCGTGACGACGCGGATCGACCCGAGCTCCGGGCTCGGCGCGCCCAGCGCGTCGCGCGGGAGGCGCGTGTCGCCGAGCACCATGCGATCGGCGGGCATGGCCTCGTCGCCGGTCTGCATCGCGAGCTCGTAGCGCGGGCCCTCCGCGGTGCGCTCCCACTGCGCGTCCGCGGGCACGATCGCGCGCGTCGGCGCGCGTCCGTCGGCGATCGCGACGAGCTCGTACGCCATGCCGGTCGGGAGCTGCGTCGCCATCGCGGGGCCGCGTCCGACGAACATCAGCACCTGCGCGCGATCGGGCGTGCTGCGCACCGTGAGCGCGCCGAAGCGCGCTCGATGCGCGCGCAGCGCAGCCTCTTGCTCCTCGGGCGTCGGGCCCGCGGGTGCTTCGGGCGCGGGCGGACGACCGAGCGCGAGGTCGACGAGATCGGGGCGCATCAGCGCGACACCGGCGATCGCGAAGAGGATCACGACGACGAACGCGAGCACCCAGAGCAGTCCGCCGCCGCGCCCCGCGCTCTTCGGCGCCGCCTCGAACTCGTCGAACGAGGGCGGGCTCACCGGCGCGCTCTTCGCGCGCGGCTTCGGCGCGGGCTCGACCGGAGGCTCGGGCTCGGGCGCCATCTCCCTCGCGCGGGGCGCGGGCTTCGCCGGACCGCTCGGCGTCGCGCGCTTCGGCGCGGCGATCGCGGCGAGCTCGGGCTTCGGCTCGTCGAGCGTGATCGCGTCGCTGAGCGCTTCCTTGCGCGGGCGCGTCGGGACCGGCGCGACGATCGCGCCGGGCGGCGGCGTGACCGAGAGCGGGTGCGGATCCTTGTCGGGATCGGCGAACGGATCCGAGAGATCGGCGGGCGGCGCCTGGAACGCCGGCGCCGCGAGATCGGGATCGGACACGCCACGCGCGCCCGACGATGCCGCGGGCTTCTTCGGCGCCACGCCGATCAGATCGTCGAGCGCGTCGTCGAGCTGATCCTCGGGCACCTCGTCGAGCGCGCTCTCGGCCTGCGACGCCGCGCGACGCGCCTCACGGATCATGCGCGAGAGGACACGCCGCGACGCACCACGGTTCAGCGGGACCAGCGACGCCTCGAGCTCGTCGCGCAGCCGCTCCAGCGCGGCCGGCCCGCTCCCGGCGCCGTGCTCGACGAGCCCGACGAGCACCGGCGGCACGCCGGTGCCCGACGCGACCAGCAACGTCGCGAGCAGCGCGATCACCGAGCGCGCCGCTTCCTCCGCCGATGCGCTGTTCGGCGGCGCGAACACCGAGACCGTCCCGTCCTCGGCGATGCGTACGTCGCCGCCGCGCACGATCGCGGGACCGCGCAGCAATGCCTCCACCGCCTCGAGCGCGACGAACGCGCCGATGTCGGACGGGATCCGGATCCTCCGCGACTTCAGGGACGCGACGAGATCGTCGATCGTGACGCCGAGCAGATCGTTCATGCGTTCGCAGCGGGCGGCCGCACGCGGACCCCGCGCGCCGAAAGGTACTGCTTCACCTCGGCCACCGTGAAGACGCCGTCGTGGAAGACGCTCGCCGCGAGCGCCGCGTCCGCCGCGCCCTCGACCAGGCCGGCGCGGAAGTGGTCGAGCGTGCCGACACCGCCCGATGCGATCACCGGGATCGACACCGCCTCGGCCACCGCGCGGGTCAGCACGAGATCGAAGCCTTCCTTGGTGCCGTCGCGGTCCATGCTCGTCAGCAGGATCTCGCCCGCGCCCCGCGCCTCGACCTCGCGCGCCCACGCGACGACGTCGAGCCCCGTCGGGTTGCGACCGCCGTGGGTGAAGACCTCCCAGCCGCCTTCGGCGCGGCGCCGTGCGTCGATCGCGACGACCAGCGCCTGTGCCCCGTACGCACCGGAGATCGCCTCGATCACCTCGGGCGTCTTCACCGCGGCGGTGTTCACCGCGACCTTGTCGGCGCCCGCGTGCAGCAGATCGCGCGCATCGGCGCGGGTGCGCACGCCACCTCCGACCGTGAGCGGCACCGCGAGCGCCTCCGCGGTGCGCTCGACGACGTCGATCAGGATGCGACGCGCGTCGCTCGACGCGGTGATGTCGAGGAACGTGATCTCGTCCGCGCCCTCGCGGTCGTAGCGCGTCGCGCACTCGACCGGATCACCCGCGTCCCGCAGCCCCACGAACTGCACGCCCTTCACGACGCGCCCGTCCTTCACGTCGAGGCACGGGATGATGCGCCGCGCGACCATCAGCGGACCTCCGCCAGCGCGGCGAGCGCCTCGGGAAGCGTGAACGCGCCCGCGTAGAGCGCGCGCCCGCACACCGCCGCCCGCACGCCGGCGCGCGCGAGCTCGAGCAGATGCGCGATCTCGCCGATCCCGCCCGACGCGATCACCGTCGCGCTCACCGCCGCCTGCAGCGCCGCGGTCGAGTCCACCGCGGGCCCGAGCCGCGTGCCGTCGCGATCGATGTCGGTGTAGAGGATCGCCGCCGCGCCCCACGCATCGACGCGCCCCGCGAGCTCCTCCGCGCGCACGCCGCTGCCCTTCTCCCAGCCCTCGATCGCGACCTCTCCGCCGCGCGCATCGATCGCGATCACGAGCTTGCCCGGGTGCTTCGCGCAGAGCTCGGACACGACGTCCGGGCTCTTGATCGCCGCGGTGCCCATCACGACGCGCTGCGCGCCCGCCGCGAGCCATCGCTCGGCCGCGCGCGCATCGCGCACGCCGCCTCCGACCTGCACCGCGATCGACACGCTCGACACGATGCGCTCGACCAGCGCGGCGTGCGCCGCGTCGCCGGTGCGCGCGCCCTCGAGGTCCACGACGTGCAGCCGCTTCGCGCCCTGATCGGCGAAGCGCTTCGCCTCCACGACGGGATCGTCGGCGTACACCGTGACCTCGTCGTAGCGTCCCTTGTGCAGCCGCACGACCTTGCCGTCGAGCAGGTCGATCGCCGGGATCAGCTCCACGCGCCCTCCAGGTATCGCGTCAGCAGCGCGTGCCCCGCCGCTCCGCTCTTCTCGGGGTGGAACTGACACGCGAACACGTTCTCGCGCGCCACCGCCGCGCAGAACGCTCCACCGTGATCCGCCGTCGCCGCGATGATCCCCGCGTCGTCGGGCACGCAGACGTACGAGTGCACGAAGTAGAACCAGCGCGGCTCGGAGCGCAGCAGCGGATGCGGCGAAGCCGGAAGCGCGAGCTCGGCCCAGCCCATGTGCGGCACCTTCAGGCGCTCGCCGCCCGCGTCGCGCAGATCGCGCGCGAAGCGCTTCACGGTGCCATCGAAGATCCCGAGGCCCGCCATGCCCGGCGCCTCCTCGCTCGATGCGAAGAGCGCCTGCATGCCGAGGCAGATGCCGAGGTACGGACGACCGCTCGCGACGAACGCCCGCACCGCGCCGCCGAGCTCGCCCTCGAGCGCCGTCGCGCAGTCGCGGAACTGCCCCTGGCCCGGCACGACGAGGCGCGGCGCGTTCGCGATCACGTCGGCATCGCTGCTGATCCGCGCCGACGCACCGGCGCGCTCGAGCGCACGCGCGACGCTGCGCAGGTTGCCCATCCCGAGGTCGACGACGACCACCTCTCTCGTGGCCGCGCTCATTCGGTCAGCGTTCCCTTCGTCGACGGCAGCACGCTCGCCGCGCGCGGATCGATCTCGCTCGCGTCGCGCAGCGCGCGCGCCAGCGCCTTGAACGAGATCTCGATGATGTGGTGGAGGTTGTCGCCCGCGTGCTTGTAGAGGTGCAGGTTGCACTGCGCGCCGCGCGCGAAGCCCTCGAAGAAGACGTCGGCGAGCTCGGTGTCGAAGTTGCCGACCTTCGCCTTCGGCAGATCGATGCGCGACTGGAAGAAGGTGCGCCCCGAGAGATCGATCGCGCACGTCACGCAGGCCTCGTCCATCGGGAGCGTCGCCGAGCCGTAGCGACGAATGCCGCGCTTGTCGCCGAGCGCGTCCGCGACGCAGCGACCGATCGTGATCGCGAGGTCCTCGGTGGTGTGGTGCCCGTCGATCTCGACGTCGCCCTGGGCGCGCACCTTGAGGTCGATCATCCCGTGCCGCGCGAGCTGCTCCACCATGTGCGAGAGGAACGGCAGCGGCGTCTGCACGTCGTACTGCCCGGTGCCGTCGAGGTCGATCTCGACCTCGATCCGCGTCTCCTTCGTGATCCGCTCGAGGATGGCGCGCCGCGTCATGGAGGGCGGCAATCTACCTCGCGCGAAGCCTCTGCTCCACTTCGGCGAGCCGCGCCTGCAGGAGGGCGTTGTCGGGCTCGTGCTGCATCGCGAGCTTCAGGTTGAGCCGCGCCGTCGCCCAGTCGCCCTTCTTGAATGCTTCCGTCGCCTTCTGCGCGAACGGACGCGCGCGCGGCGAACGGATCGCGAGGCCGCCGGTCGCCGGCCCGTTGCCGCGATCGGTCTTCTCCTCGGGGTCGAGGCGGAGCTTCCCGCGGGCGCGCTGGGCCTCGTAGATGCGGCGCTGCTCGGGGTCGAGGAGCACGCGGTACGCCTCGGCCCCGCGCCGGTAGATCTGCGCGGCGCGCTCCTGTTTCTCGGCCGGCGCGCCCGCGAAGCGGTCGGGGTGGTACTTCGCCGCGAACGCGTGGAACGCGCGCCGCACGTCGTCGACCGTCGACGTCGGCTCGACCTGCAGCAGGTCGTAGTAGTCCAATTGGTCCAGCCGGTCGTCGCTCATCCGACCATCTGCTGCTGACGCGCGGCCATCTTCTGGATGTCCGCGTCGCTCATGCCGCCGACGAGCTGGATGCGGATCGACTGCTCGCGCCCGGTGTCGAGATCCTTCGCCTTCACGCCGAGCGTTCCGTCGGCGTCCATCAGGAACGTCACGCCGATCTTCACCGCGCCGCGCAGCGCCTGACGCAGCCCGGAGAGCTCGATCTCGCCGAGCGGCTGGTTGTCCTCGAGGCGCCGCGACTCTCCCTGCACGACGCGCACGCGCACGCTGTCCTGCATGTCCGTCGCGGTCGAGAACACGCGCGTCTGCTCGACCGGGATCGCCGCGTTGCGCTTGATGACGTGCTCGCAGAAACCGCCGACCGTCTCGACGCCCAGCGAGTGCGGCGTGACGTCGAGCAGCAGCGGCGGACGCACCGACTCCGGCGGCGGAGGCGGCGACGACCAACCGCTCGCGATCGGCGCGCTCGGCTGCGCCGGCGCGGGCGGCAGCGCGGCGGGCTCGCGCGGCTTCACCTGCGGCGCGCTCGGCGGATCACGGAACTCCGGGACCGGCCGCGCGGCGACCGGGCGCGGCGGAGGCGGCGCGGCCTTGCCCACCACGACCGAGCGCGCCGCGACCACGCCGGGGATCGCCGGGAGCGGCGGCTTCGGCGGCGCGACGGCGGGCTTCGCGGGCAACGGAGGCGGAGGCGGCACCGCGACGGGCTCGTTCTTGGCCGGGGGCGGCGGGAGCGACGAGCGCTCGAACGGCGATCGCCGCACCAGCGTCTCGTCCTCGTCGCTGGTGCGCGGCCCGAGCCACGAGTCGTCCGGCGGAGGAGGCGGAGCCGCCTGCTCGCGCGGCTGGAACGCGGGACCGACCGGGCGCTGGGCCGCGATCTCGTCCTCGAGCTCGGCGCGTCGCTGCACCGCCTTGAGCTCGGTCTGCGTGACGCGCTTGAGCGCGACCTTGCCGAGCGCCGCGGGCGGCGGCACCGACGCCGTGCTCCCGCGCAGCGCCCATCCCTGCAGCGCCGCGCCCTGCGCGACCACGAGGTCGGGATCGATCGTCGCGAGCGGCTCGCGCCCGAAGTACTCCGCGACCAGCCGCCGCACGATCGGCATGCGCGTGCTGCCGCCGACGAGGATCACGTTGTCGAGCTGCGTGGGCCGCACCCCCGCGGTGCGCATCGCCTCCTCGCACACGTCGAACGTGCGCGAGATCAACGGGCGCACCATCTGCTCGAGCGCGTCGCGCGAGAGACCGAACGTGAGATCGAGCGAAACGCCGCCCTCGCCGTACGCGAGCTCCTCGACGCGCAGGTGCACTTCCTCTTCGCTCGAGAGCTGGCACTTGCTCCACTCGGCCGCGGCGCGCAGTCGCTCGTAGGCCTGCGGATCCTGGCGCGGATCGAAGCGGTGATGCGCGAGGAACGCGTCCGCCATCTTCTCCGCGATCAGCACGTCGACGTCGTCGCCGCCGAGGAACGTGTCGCCCGCGGTCGACATCACCTCGAACACGTCGCCCGCGAGCTCGAGGATCGTCACGTCGAACGTGCCGCCGCCCATGTCGTAGATCGCGATCCGCTCGCGCGATCCCCGTCCGTAGCCGTACGCCAGCGCGGCAGCGGTCGGCTCGTTCAAGATGCGCAGCACCTCGAGCCCCGCGATCTTCCCGGCGGCCTTCGTCGCGCTGCGCTGCAGCTCGGTGAAGTTCGCGGGCACCGTGATCACGGCGCGTGTGCACTCGGTGCCGAGCGCCTGCTCCGCGATGCGACGCACCTCGCGCAGCACGAACGCGCTGATCTCGGGCAGCGTGTACGCCTCGCCGCGCGCCTGCACCGTCACGCCCTGGTTCGGCGCCTCGGTCAGCGCGAACGGGAAGCGCTCCTGCGCACGCTGCACCTCGATGCTGCGATAGGGGCGCCCGATCAGGCGCTTCACCGAGTAGATCGTGTTCTTCGCGTCGAGGAGACGACGCTCGCGCGCGGGGTACCCGACGAGCACGTCGCCTGCGGGATGGAACGACACGACCGAGGGGATCAGGCGATTCCCCTCGGCGTCCATCAGCACCTGCGCACGTTGGCCCTCCGCGACGGCGACGACGCTGTTGGTGGTGCCGAGGTCGATTCCGAGGACGGGAGACGCCATGAGCCGAGACTTCGACCGGGCAGTCTACCTGAACGTCCGTCCGAAAATCTCGTGGCGGATCAGGCCTCGGGCAGCGTCGCGAGGACCTCGTCGATCCAGCGATTCACCTGCTTCGGGAAGGGCCACATCCATCCGTACGCGGGGCTCGTGAACTGGCGCAGCACGTGCGCGCGCAGCTCGGGCGAGCGCGCCTTCGCGGGGCCCCACACCTCGGCGACCGCGCGGAACGTCTCGGCGTACGCCTCCCACTCGATGCGCGCGCGACCGTACGCGAGCCCCAGCGGGAAGAACGGCAGCGCGTAGAGGAAGCTCATCAGCAGCATCCCGTAGCGACGCGACTGGCGCAGGTGCACCGCCTCGTGCCGCATCGTGATGTAGCGCTCGCGCGGATCGCGCTGCTCCCACTCGGTCGGCGTGTAGATCGTCCGACCGAGCACGGTCGTGTAGCGCGTGAGGTAGGCCGACTGTCCGCCGAGCGTCACGATCTTCAGCAGCCGATCGATCACGATCGACATCGTGTGCCCGCGCTTGCTCACCACGCGCAGCCCCGGGAATTCGCGCTGCAGCGCCTCGACGTACTCGCGGTAGAGCGCCTCGCTCACGAGAAGCTGCCCTGGCGTCGCTCGAGACCGTCGTCTGGCAGCTCGTACCAGTCGCCCTTGTCCGCGACGTGGATGTGCACGCCCGCGCGCAGTCCCGTCGGTGCATCGAGCGAGCCCGCGGTCACACCGCGCACCTTCGAGCCCTCGTGCTGCCAGAACAACGTCGTGCCGCACGTCCCGCAGAACCCGCGCTGCACGTGCTCCGACGAGCGATACCAGCGCAGCGCGCCCTGCGCGTCGTGCAGCACGAACGAGTCGACGAGCGCGGTCGTGTACGCGCCCGCGTAGCCATGCACCCGCCGGCACATCCCGCAGTGACAGAACGAGACCTCGCGCATCGGCGCGTGCACCTCGAACGAGATCGCGCCGCACAGACAGCGCCCGCGCCCGTGCACCGCGCTCACTCGGGCTCCTCTTCGAAGCGCGCGAGCCCGTCGTCCGGGATCTCGTAGTAGTCGCCCTTGCTCCCGACCCAGATGTGGCTCTCGACGCGCACGCCGGTCGGCGCATCGAGCGAGCCCGCGGTCACCTCGCGCTCGCGCTCGGTCGCGCGATCGAAGAACAGCCCCGACCCGCAGGTGCCGCAGAACCCGCGCTGCACGTCGTGCGACGAGCGATACCAGCGCAGCGCGCCCTGCGGATCGTGCACCACGAACGCGTCGCGCTCCGCGCTCGCATACGCGCCGACGTGCGAGTGCTGGCGACGACAGATCGAGCAGTGACAGAACGAGAGCGCGCGCAGCGGCGCGCGCACCTCGTACGAGATCGCGCCGCAGAGGCAGCGTCCCGTGTGGTGCGCGCGCGCCGCGTCGCTCATGCGTCCTCGCCCGGCCCCTCGTTGCCCGGCGGCGGCATCGACTCGCCGAGCTCCGGCAGCGGCGCCGGCTCGCCCTCCTCGGGCTCCGCGAGGCGCTCCACGTCGACCACGCGCTCGTCGCCCGACACGCGGATGATGCGCACGCCCTGCGTGTTGCGGCCCGCCTCGCGGATCTGGTGCACGTGGGTGCGGATGATCTGCCCGCCGTTCGTGATCACCATCACCTGATCGTCGGGGCTCACCACGCGCAGCGCGACGAGCTCGCCGTTCCGCTCGCTCGTCTCCATCGCGATGATCCCGAGGCCACCGCGGTTCTGCACGCGCCACGTGGAGTTGCCCTCCGCGTCGCGCATCGGCGTGCGCTTGCCGTAGCCGTTCGCGCTGATCGCGAGGACCTGCTTCGACTCGTCGTCGATCACGTCCATGCCGATCACACGATCGCCCTCGCGCAGATCGATGCCGCGCACGCCGCGCGTGTCGCGGCCCGTCGGGCGCACGTCCTCCACCTGGAAGCGGATCGACATGCCCTTCGCGGTTCCGATCAGCACCTCGCTCTTCTCGTCGACGATGCGCGCCGCGAGCAGCTGGTCGCCGTCCTCGATCTGCACGCCGATGATGCCGCTCGAGCGCATGTTCCCGTACGCGCTCAGCGCGGTGCGCTTCACCGTCCCGCCGCGCGTGCACGTCAGCATGAAGTGCTCTTCGTCGAACTTCTCGACGGGCACGATCGCCGCGATGCGCTCGCCCTGCGGATCGACGGCGAGCATGTTGTTCACGTGCCGTCCGCGCGACGCGCGCGACGCGACCGGGATCTCGTAGACCTTCTTCGTGTAGGCCTTGCCCTTGTCGCTGAGGAAGAGCAGGTCCGCGTGCGCGTTCGCGACGAAGAGCTGCGCGACGAAGTCCTCCTCGCGGAGCTCCGCGGCGCGCGTGCCCTTCCCTCCGCGGCCCTGCGCGCGGTACTCGGTGAGCGGCACGCGCTTGAGGTAGCCGCCGTGCGTCACCGTGACCGCCATCGGCTCGTTGGCGATCAGATCCTCGATCGAGATGTCGCCCTCGGCCGCGACGATCTCGGTGCGGCGATCGTCGCCGTGCTTCTCGCGGACCTCCTTGAGCTCGTCGACGATCACGTCGAGCAGGAGCGCCTCGCTGCCGAGGATCGCCTCGAGCCGAGCGATCACGTCCGAGAGCTCGCCGTACTCGCCCGCGAGCTTCTCGCGCTCGAGCCCGGTCAGGCGCGCGAGGCGCATGTCGAGGATCGCCTTCGCCTGGCGCTCGCTCAGGAAGTAGTCGCCGCGCGCCTTCGCGGTCGCGATCTCGTTCTCGGGGCGTCCCGCGCGACGCACGAACTCCTCGAGCCCCTTGAGCGGGAGCTTCATCAGGCGATCGCGCGCCTCGTCCTGATCGCGCGACTCGCGGATGGTGCGCACGACGAGGTCGACCTCGGTCGTGGCCATGCCGAGGCCCTCGACGAGCTCGCGCTGCTCCTTCGCCTTGCGGAGATCGAAGCGCGTGCGGCGCGTGACGACCTCGCGGCGATGCGAGATGAAGATCTGGATCGCCGACTTGAGGTTCAGGACCTGCGGCTGACCGTGCACGATCGCGAGGCAGTTCACGCCGAACGTGCTCTGCAGCTGGGTCTGCTGGTAGAGCTGGTTCAGCACGATCTGGCCCGGTGCGTCGCGCTTGAGCTCGATCACGACGCGCATGCCGTCGCGATCGCTCTCGTCGCGGAGATCGCTGATCCCCTCGATCTTCTTCTCGCGCACGAGCTCCGCGATCTTCTTGAGGAGCTCGGCCTTGTTCACCTGGTACGGGATCTCGGTGACCACGATCATCTCGCGGTCGTTCTTGCCCGGCATCGGCTCGATCTCGGCGCGCGCGCGCATCACGACGCGGCCGCGCCCCGTGAGGAACGCCTGGCGGATGCCCGAGGTGCCGTAGATGAAGCCGCGCGTCGGGAAGTCCGGGCCCTTCACGCCGAGGAAGCCGTTGGCGTCGTCGTTCGCCATCAGCTCGTCGATCGTGATCTCGGGGAAGCGGATCACGCGGATGGTCGCGTCGACGATCTCTCGCAGGTTGTGCGGCGGGATGTTCGTCGCCATGCCGACCGCGATGCCCGCCGATCCGTTGACCAGCAGGTTCGGGATCCGCGACGGCAGGACGCTCGGCTCGAGCTCGGCGTCGTCGTAGTTCGGACGCCAGTCGACCGTCTCCTTGTCGATGTCGGCGAGGATGTCGGTCGAGATCTTCGAGAGGCGGCACTCCGTGTAGCGCATCGCCGCCGCGGGGTCGCCGTCGACGCTGCCGAAGTTGCCCTGGCCGTCGATCAGCGGGTACCGCATCGCGAAGTCCTGGGCCATGCGGACCAGGGCGTCGTAGACCGACGCGTCGCCGTGCGGGTGGTACTTGCCGAGCACGTCGCCGACGACGCGCGCGCTCTTCTTCGGCGCGCTGCCGGCGCGGATGCCTTGCTCGTGCATCGAGTAGAGCACTCGGCGATGCACCGGCTTGAGCCCGTCGCGCGCGTCGGGGATCGCGCGTCCGACGATGACGCTCATCGCGTACGCGACGTACGAGGCGCGCATCTCGTCGTCGATCGAGTGGGGGATCGTCTGGCTGGCGTTGGCCATGAAAGGGTGATCTCTCCGCGGGGACCGCGGCGCGCCGGGCTCGGATCGAGGCCGGCGCGCTGCGATCGAAGGGCGGCACGGTACCACGCCGGCCAGTCTTTTCCTACACGCGTACGCGCGTGAGCGTACGCGCGCACGCACGCGTGAGAGAGAGGTCGTGGTGCCAACCGAGTTGCCGCCCTCGCACCGGCGCTCCCGCGCGATCCGGTAGGATCCCGGCCTGAGCTGCGGGTGGCACCCCGGTTGCCATCGGAGAAAAATCGGCTCGCCACTCCGGGACGAGCGCTCCCAACCACCGAGTGGAAAGTCGACCCGCCGCATGCGACCGATCCGCACGACCGTGGAGACCCTCCGCCGCAGCCTCCTGCGCCTCGTGGCGCCCTTCGTGCTCGTGGTCGGCCTCGCGGTCGGCGCGCCGGGCTGCGCGGCTCCCACGCTGCCCCTGCCGCCGCCGACGGCCCTCGTCTCGGCGCCCGACGAGGAGGGCTTCGTCGAGGTGAGCGGCGTGTCGCGCCCCCTGGCGATCGTGATGGGCTTCAACGAGGACCGGCGCGCGGGTGTCATCGCCGAGGCGGGCGAGGACGGCGCGTACACGCTGCGGATCCAGGCGAGCATCGGTGAGACGATCACCGTCTGGCAGATGGTCGGATCCGATACGAGCCAGCTCGTCTCGCGCGTGGTGCCGGATCGTTAGCGCATCGTTTTGTTGACCACGCTGTCCTACATCGCCTACACCGCTTTACACGTAGGCGCGTGGAGGCGGCGATGGACAGCGCGATGCGAGATCTCGATCGGGTGCGGGAGCGCGACGAGGGCGAAGGCGCCGGGCGGCGCATCGCGCTCCTCGGGCTCGCGGGGATCACCACGGTCGGCGTGGTGCTCTCGCTCTGCCTGCAGGTCGGCACCGGCACCGCGGACGACGCGGCCGCCGACTCCGATCCCCTCGCGCGTCTCGATCGTGCGTCGGGCCTCGCGCCCGCCGAGCCGTGCCTCGACGACGACGGCGCGCAGGCCGAGCGCGACGAGGACGAGGTCGATCCCGTCGCGCTGACCTTCCCCACGACGCTCCAGGGCGACGATCGCCCCGAGGTCTCGGCTGCGCTCGCGGCCGCGGCGGCGGAGCTCCGCCACCCCGATCCGCTGCCCGGCGCCGGCGTGCCGACGATCGCGGCGCCGATCGTTCCGGTGACCGCGGCCGAGCTCGCGGAGCGCCTGCCCGCCGCGCTGCCCGCGGCGATCGCGGCCGGGAGCGGTGGCTCGCTCGCGCGCGCCGCGGCGGTCGATCCGATGCTGCAGGGCGCCCTCCCCGAGGCGCGCGTCGGCGAGGCCGCGCCCGAGGGCCGCGACGGCGAGTACACGGTGCAGGTCATCTCGTACGACAGCCCCGAGGGCGCGCAGGCGTTCGCGGCGGGCCTGCGCGCGCGCGGTCACCGCGCGTTCGTGCTGCGCGCCGAGGTCGAGGGCCGCGGCGTCGTGTACCGCGTGCGCATCGGTCCCTTCGAGACGAACGCGGAAGCCCAGACCTACCGCCGCCAGTTCGAGGAGACCGAGCGGATGAACACGATCGTCGTCCGCCGCCGCGAAGAGTGAGCGGCGGTCAGTCCGCGAACCAGACGAACGAGTGAGCGGCGCTCAGTCCGCGAACCAGACGAACGAGTGAGCGGCGGTCGGTGATCGCGGTACCATCGCAGCCCGAATGGACGAATCGGTCCTCCAGGGGCTGCTGAAGAAGGGCGTGCAGTACAAGGCGAGCGACGTGCTGCTCAAGGTCGGGCAGCCGCCCGCCTTCCGCGTCAGCGGCGTCCTCCACTACCTGCAGGGCGACAAGCTCCAGCCGCAGCACACGCGCGAGCTCGCCGAGGTCGTGCTGAAGCGCTCGCGCTTCAAGGGCACCGTCGACGATCTGCAGCAGTACGACACGTCCTATTCGATCCCCGGCGTCGGTCGTTATCGCGTCAACGTCTATCGCCAGCGCGGATCGCTCGCGCTCGCGCTGCGCTCGATCCCGCTGAAGATCCCGACGTTCGAGGAGCTCCGCCTGCCCGGGATCCTCCCGCAGCTCGCGGAGCTCGAGCGCGGGATGATCCTCGTGTGCGGCGCGGCGGGGAACGGGAAGTCGAGCACGCTCGCGTCGATGATCGGGCACCTCAACGCGACGCAGCGGGTGCACATCGTCACGATCGAGGACCCGATCGAGTTCATCCACGCCGACAACCTCGCGTCGGTGTCGCAGCGCGAGATCGGCATCGACACGCCGGACTTCGCGACCGCGCTGCGCGCTGCGCTGCGCCAGGATCCCGACGTGATCCTCGTCGGCGAGATCCGCGACGAGGAGACGATGGACATCGCGCTCAAGGCGAGCGAGACGGGCCACCTCGTGCTCTCGACGCTGCACACGCCGGACGTCGCGCGCACCGTGGGCCGCGTGCTCTCGCTCGCGCAGAGCTCGGATCCCCAGGAGACGCGCGAGCGCTTCGCCGACAACGTGAAGGCCATTCTCGCGCAGCGACTGCTCCCCGCAGCCGACGGGCGCGGCATGGTGCTCGCGCTCGAGCTGCTCGTCGTGACCGGCACCGCGCGCGAGACGATCCGCAAGCCCGAGGGGAACCCGCCGCTGAAGGACATCATGGAGCGCGGCGCGCATCCCTACGGGATGCAGACGTTCGAGATGCACGTGCGCGAGCACGTGAAGAGCGGGCTGGTCACGGTCGAGACGGCGCGCGCCGCGCTCGGATGATCACTCCGCCGCGCGCGCGGCGCGCTGCTGGCGCGGCCTCGTGATCAGCCAGTGCCGGAGCGCCTCACGCGCGACGAAGCTCGCCTTGATGCGCCACTCGGGCCTGTTCACGACCAGCGCCGCGACCGCGATCTGCGGCCGATCCGCGGGCGCGAAGCCCACGAACCACGTGTAGCCGCGGTATGGCCGCTCCGCGCTGAGCGTGCCGGTCTTCCCCGCCACGCGGATCCCCGGGAGGAACGCGTTGCCGCGCTCGTCGTGGAACGCGCGCCGCGCGGTCCCGTGCGAGACCGTGCGCTGCATCATGCGGTTCAGCGCGCGCGCGGTGAGACGACCCACGACCTGGCGATGCACCGCGGGTCGCTGCTCGTACGCGACGTGCCCTTCCCCGTCGATCAGCGACTCCACGATGCGCGCGCGCGGCATCGCTCCGTCGTTCGCGATGGTCGCCGCGATCAGCGCGCCGTGCAGCGGCGACAGGCGCGAGTGCCAGAACCCCGCCGCGGCGCGCGCGCGCTCGAGCCGCTCCTCGGGCACGTCGATCGGGCTCGCCGTGGTCGGCACGTCGAAGGGCAGCGCCTCGCCGAAGCCGAACGCCGACGCGTAGCGCTCCATCGTCGCGGGCTCGAGGTGGCGATCCGAGAGCTTCGCGAACACCGCGTTGATCGAGCCGCCCATCGCCTCCTCGAGCGTCGCGCAGAGCGTGTCGCGCCGCGGATCGTCCTCGAGGTGCTCGCGCACGAGACGGCTGCCGCCGCCGTGATAACAGACGCGGGTCGCGGGCCCGACGCCCGCATCGATCAGCGCAGCGCCGGTGATCACCTTGAACACAGACGCCGCCGGAGCGCTCGGCGCGAGCACGAGATCCTCGGCGTCGGCCTCCGCGCTCGAGTGGCTCACGTACGCGAGCACGCGCCCGGTCGCGGGCTCGATCGCGACCAGCGCGCCCCAGGGCACCTCGTAGCGCGCGAAGAGCCCCTCCATCTCGCCCTGCAGCCCCGGATCGAGCGTGAGGATCGCGGTCGATCCATCGGGCAGATCGCTCACCAAGGTTCCGTCGACCGCGCGATGGACGCGCGGATCGAGCGCACGCAGCGCGCGTGGTGGGCGCGTGGCCGGCGCGGTCGTGCGCTCGGGAGCCGAAGCACGCGCGGCACGGCGTGGTGTGGCCTCGATCGGATCGTCCGCGTGGGTCGGCGAGACGTGGATCGATCCCGTCGCGCCGATCATCGCGATCGCCACGAGCAGCCGCGCGATCCGGGACCTCACCATGCGTGTCAACGTCGCAGCTCGCGGATCGGTGAGTCAACAAAGCGACGGTCTGGTCGCCCGCTTGCGCTGCAACTGTTTTCTCGCGATGATCACGCCTTCATGGAGGACGAGCGGACGACCAATCCGAACAAGACGGTCGTCACGGTCATCTCACACCCGTCGAAGAAGGCGGGCGGGTCCCGCGAGGCCTGCCTCGTCATCATCTACGGCGAAGATCTCGGTCGGCGTGTGCCGCTCGGCGAAGAGCCGTGCGTGATCGGCCGCTCGAGCAAGTGCGACGTGCAGGTCGATCAGGAGAGTGTGTCGCGCAACCACGCGCGCATCTCGCGCCTCGGCGACGGCTACACGATCCGCGACCTCGGCTCGACGAACGGCACCTACGTCAACGACGAGCTCGTCGACGAGATCGTGCTGCGCGACGGCGACCAGCTGAAGATCGGGCGCACGATCTTCAAGTTCATCGTCGGCGGGAACATGGAAGCGCAGTACCACGAGGAGATCTATCGGTTGATGACCATCGACGGTCTCACCGAGCTCCACAACAAGCGCTTCTTCACCGAGTCGCTCGAGAAGGAGATCTCCCGCGCGAAGCGCTACGAGCGCAGCTTCTCGCTGGTGCTCTTCGACATCGATCACTTCAAGAAGATCAACGACACCTACGGGCACCTCGCGGGCGACGCGGTGCTGCGTCAGCTCGGTGCGCTGGTCCGCGGGCGCGTGCGGCGCGACGACGTCCCGGCGCGCACCGGCGGCGAGGAGTTCGCGGTGATCCTGCCCGAGGTCGGTCAGGAGGGCGCGGCGCTGCTCGCCGACAAGCTGCGCCGCGCGGTGCAGGACAGCACGTTCCGCTTCGAGGGCACGATCATCCCGGTGACGATCAGCCTCGGCGTCGCCGAGTGGACCGAGGGCGTGGTCGACCCCGCGGACCTCGTGAAGCAGGCCGACGAGAAGCTCTACGAAGCGAAGCGCGGCGGCCGCAATCAGGTCCGCAGCTGAGCGCGGATCAGCGCACGACCGCGAGGCCGCGCTTGCCGTCTTCGCGCATGTGCACCGGGGACGCGAGCGTTCGGTCGAGCACGATGTCCTTCGCGCCGTCGTAGCGGCCGAACGTGAGCACGCCGGTCGGGCACGTCTGCACGCACGCGGAGCAGCGCACGCACTGCGGATCCTCCATCGGCGCGCCGCGCTGCGCGAACGCCATCACGTCGATGCCCTGGTGGCACGCGCTCGTGCAGCGGTTGCACGAGATGCACTTCTTCTTGTCGGCGAAGATGCGGAAGAGGCCGAACGCGCGCTGGTAGACGTGCATGAGCGCGGCGAGCGGGCACGCGAAGCGGCACCAGGTGCGACCGCTCATCCAGAAGTAGAGGCCGACGCCGAGGATGCCGGCGAAGAGGATGTCGACCACGTGGTAGTAGTCGAGCGGGATCCCCAGGATCGACAGGTTCGAGAGCCCGGCGCGGAACCATCGGCCGAACAGATACCCGGGCCACGCGCGCGGCTGGATCCAGCTCACCACGCGGAAGAAGAGCAGGACGAACGCCGCGCCGAGCACGACCTGCCCGAGCATGTTCAGACGGTTCCAGAACGGACCGTGCGGCATCTTCTCGCGATGCGCGTCGCCGAGTGTCTCCGCGAGCGCGCCGCACGAGCAGATCCACCCGCAGTACGCACCCTTCCCCCAGCGCCGCACGATCAGCGGGATGATCACGAACGTCTGGACCAACGAGATGCCGAGCCAGAGCCACATGGGCCGCTCGGTGAACACGTTCCAGATGAAGAGCGGCCACGCGAGCACGAGCCCGAACGCGCGCCAGTACTCGCGGCCGTGTCCGTACTCGACGCGCGGGAAGAGCCCGTCGGCGATCGCGCCGATCGCGCCCGCATCGAACACGCCGGTGCGACCGAGCAGCGGCAGCACGAAGTAGGGCAGCACGAAGAGCGGGATCAGCTGCACGAGCGTCAGCGTGATCGTCTGCTTCGTCACGTACGGCGTGCGTCGTCGCCGGATGCGCGCGATGCCGAAGCCGAGCACGGCCGCGCTGTACGCGGTCGAGTACCAGAAGCCGGGCTCCTCGAGCGAGATCGTGATCGTGTGCAGCACCGATCCCGCCGCGGGCGCGAGCGCTTCGCGAATTCCGAACGGGAACCAGCCGCGCGACTCGAACGCACGCGTGAGCGCGCCCCCGGACTTCCACGTGTAGACGAACGTGCAGAACGCGAGGAACGCGATCATCGAGGTGATCGCGCGCCCGCTCCACTCGCGCGCGATGCGCACGCGGGAGCGACGCAGGAAGTCGAGCGGGGCCTCGCGCCCGATCATCGCGAACACACGATCGACCTCGAGCGTGGTGCCGTCGTCGAGCTCGACGCGCGTGGGCTCGATCGCACGCACCCGCTTGCCGAGGCGAAGGTCGATGGCGCGCTCGGTGCGCACCGACTCGGCGTTCTCGTGCTTGGCGCGCGCGAGATCGGCGCCGCGATGCACGAGCGTCACCTTCGCGCCCTCGCGCGCAAGCGCGATCGCGGTCTCGCACGCGGAGTCTCCTCCGCCCACGACGAGCACGCGCTCGCCGCGATGATCGGCGGGGTCGTAGAGGCGATGGTGGACGTGCTCGAGATCCTCGCCGGGTAGGTCGAGGCGGCGCGGATCGCCGGTGCGTCCGATCGCGATCAGCACCCGACGCGCGTGCACCGGCGCGCCCTCTTCGAGGTGCACCGCGAGCAGATCGCCGTCGCGCTCGACGTGGGTCGCGCGACCGGCGCGCGGCTCGATCTCGTGCGCGACCCGCTGCGCCTCGAGCTCGTCGATCAGCGCCTCGCGCACGTCGGTCGAGACCTGCATCGCGCCCTCGGGCACGAGCTCGGTCGGATACCTGAAGATCGGCTTCCGCGCCGGGAGCTCGTGCACGGTGTCGAACGCGCGCGAGGCCTCGATCACCTCGGCGCGCAGCCCGCGCGCGCGTGCCTCGATCGCCGCGGCGATCCCCGCGACACCACCACCGACGATCGCGAGATCGAGCTGGGCGCGATCGCGGTCGGGATCCCGATCGAGCTCACGCGAGAATGCGCGGACGGCGCGCACCGCAGAGTCGATCGCCAGCTTCAGGAGCGGCACGCCCGTGAGATCGCCGGCGATGCGGAGCCCGGGCACGTCGGTGGCGCCGTCCTCCCCGACGATCGGAAGACGCTCCACGCCGCCCGCGGGCCAGCGCGTGTGGAGCCACCGTGCGTAGCGCGCGAAGGGCATCTCGGTGCGTGTACGGCGCGGGGCGCGGCCCCGTTTCGCCGGCAGATACTACAGTGACTTAGTCAAGAACCAAACGCCGTGATTCGCAACGGGTTCACGGCCGGACCGGGAGATTCCACGGTTCGCCGATTGACAATCTGCGGACCCGGGGACCAGACTCCGGCCATGCGCGAAGCGCTTCGACTGGTCCCCGCGCCTTCACCCGAAGGCGGCACAGCGCTGGACCTGGATGCGATCAACGCACGGTTCGAGGGCGCGTCCGCCGAGGACGTGATCGCGTGGGGGCTCGAGACCTTCGGCGAGTCGATGATCATGAGCTCGAGCTTCGGCGCGGAGAGCGCGCTGATGCTGCACCTCGTGACGCGCGTCGCGCCGCGCATCCCGGTCGTGTTCCTCGACACGGGCTACCTCTTCCCCGAGACCTATCAGTTCGCCGAAGAGCTCGCCCAGCGACTCGATCTGAACCTGAAGGTCTACTCGCCGAAGATGACCGCCGCGCGCATGGAGGCGGTCTACGGGCGGCTCTGGGACGGGACCGAGGAGGAGATCGCGCGCTACGGCCGCATCACCAAGGTCGAGCCGATGGACCGCGCGCTCGCGGAGCTCGGTGGGCGCGCCTGGGTCGCGGGCCTTCGTCGATCGCAGACCGAGTTCCGATCGAGCCTGCGCCACGTCGAGCTGCAGGACGGCACGTACAAGCTCCATCCGATCCTCACGTGGTCGCGCGACGACGTGAAGCGCTACATCGTCGAGCACGATCTGCCGTACCACCCGCTCTTCCATTACGGGTACCGATCGATCGGCGACGTGCACTCGACGTCGCCCACGACGCTCGATCAGGACGAGCGCGACGGACGTTATCTCGGCAGCAAGAAGGAGTGCGGCATCCACCTGCCGCGCACGCCCGAGGCCGACGCATCGCTGAAGAGCTCGGGGCTCTGACCGAGCAAACGGCTCGGTCGTTCGGACGTCTCACAGGCCCGGCGGGGATCGAACCCGCACCCGCATGCGCAAAACGAGCGTCTTGGGAAACGCGCTTCCCTAGCGACCCGGGATCTCCGTGCCATTCGGTGCATCCGCAACCCTGCCCACACCCCACACCCAGCGCTGACGCCGGTAGCAGGTCGCATGCGGCCTTTTACGGTCCGGTTCCTACCATTTTCCGGTGCTCTGTCCGTTTGAGCTACGGGCCCGCGGACGCGCAACGCAGCGCTCGTGCCGCGCGGAACCCCGTGCTTTCGGGCGATCTCGACGATACGGCCGGATAAGCGCCTATCTTTGGAACGGATAGATCGATCCGAGCGCCAGGATGCCAGTCAGCTCGTCGAGCGCGCGGCGCGACTCGTCGAGCAACGACGGGTCCGCGAGCTCGCGCGCCTCGAGACGATCGCGGTAGTGCTTGGTCACCCACGCGACGAGCACTTCGTACGTGCGGTCGTTCATCCAGCACGTCGGGCGCACTGCGGCGATCTCTTCGGGCTCGAGCACGACGCGCAGGCGCAGGCACGCGGGGCCGCCGCCGTTGCGCATGCTCTGGCGCAGATCGAACACCTTCACCTCGCGGAAGACGCCCTGCTCCACGAGGCGATCGAGCAGCTTCGCGACGGGCGCGACCTCGCGGCACTCCTCGGGCGCGACGAGGATGCGACCGCCGCCCGGCGGCGTGAGGATCTGCGAGTTGAAGAGGTAGCTCTTCACCGCGTCCTCGACGCTCACCTCGGACGCGCGCACCTCCACCGGCTCGAACCCCGGGATGCGCGCGGCGATCGCACGGAGCACCTCGTCGCGATCGCGGAACGCGAGCTCGTGGAAGAAGAGCATCTGCTGGTGGCCGACCGCGATCACGTCGTTGTGGAACACGCCCTGATCGATCACGTCGGGGCTCTGCTGCACGAAGAGCGCGCGTGTGTCGTCGAGCCCATGGAGGCGCGCGATCGCCTGTGATGCCTCGAGCGTCTGTCGCGCCGGGAACTTCTTGGGCGCGCTCGGATCACCACCGATGCCGCGACGGCCGTACACGAAGAGATGCAGCGCGTGATCGCCCGACACCAGGCGCGTGTGGTTCGCCGCGCCCTCGTCGCCGAACGCCTGGCCCATCTCGAGCGGCTCGTGCACGACGAAGCGCGATCCGTCCGCGAAGATCGCGCGCAGCGTGCGCGTGGTCTGTGCGGGCTCGATCGCGCGGTGCGGGCGATCGAGCAGGTTCGCGGGCGTGAGGTGCACGCGCGTGTCGGGGGTGTCGGCGCTCGGCGCGATCGTCGCGGCGTTCGCGGTCCACATCGACGACGCGGAGCAGCAGAGCGCGAGCAACATCGGCGCGTCCGTCGCGGCGCGCTCGATCACCTGCGCATCGGTCGCGCCCGAGAGCCCGAGGCGACGCAGCGCGTGCACGTCGGGACGCTCCTGCGGCGGAAGGATGCCCTGCGGGATCCCGAGGTCCGCGAGCGCCTTCATCTTCGCGAGGCCCTGCAGCGCGGCGGTGCGAGGCGAGCTCGTGCCGCCGAGGTTCGAGGTCGACGCGACGTTGCCGTACGACAGGCCCGCGTAGTTGTGAGTGGGGCCCACGAGCCCGTCGAAGTTCGCCTCGGTCGCCTTGGCCGTCATGGGATGCGCATGGTAGCGCGCACGCATGGAGCCGCGGATCTCGGTGCTGCTGCCGTACCGCGACGTCGCGGAGACGATCGACGAGGCGCTCTCGAGCGTGCTCGCCGAGCGCGAGGTGCCGATCGAGGTGATCGCGATCGACGATGCGTCGCGCGATGCGAGCGCGGCGAAGGTCGCAGCGTTTCGTGATCCGCGCGTCGTGATGGTGCGCGGCGAGGGCGCGGGGATCGTGCGCGCGCTGCAGCTCGGGATCACGCATGCGCGCGCGCCGTTCCTCGCGCGGATGGATGGTGACGATGTGTCGCTGCCCGGGCGCTTCGCGGCGCAGCTCGATGCGCTCGAGCGCGATGCGCGCCTCGCGGTGATCGGCGGGCGCGTCGACGCGTTCCCCGATCACGTCGTGCAGGACGGAATGCGGCGCTACGTCGCGTGGATGAACGCGCTCGTCTCGCCCGAGGAGCACGCGCGCGATCTCTTCGTCGAGGCGCCGCTCTGCCATCCCTCGGTGACGATCCGGCGCGATGCGCTCGAGCAGGTCGGCGGGTATCGCGACACCGAGTGGGCCGAGGACTACGACCTCTGGATGCGCCTCGATGCCGCCGGTTGGTCGTTCGCGAAGATCGATCGCGACGTGCTGCGCTGGAGAGAACGTGAGGGTCGCCTCACGTTCTCCGATCCGCGTTATTCGCACGAGCGACATCGCGCGCTGAAGGCGCGTTTCCTCGCGCCGAAGCTCGCACGGCTCGCGCGCGGTCGTGCGCTGACGTGCTGGGGCGCGGGACCGACCGGACGCCGATTCGCACGCGCGCTGGAGCAGGAAGGCGCGCGTTTCTCGCGCTTCGTCGACATCGATCCGCGCAAGATCGGGCGCATCGCGCGCGGAGCGCCGATCGTCGGTCCCGACGTGATCGATCGGGCGCGCGAGCTGATCGTCGTGTCGGTCGGGGCCGCCGGCGCGAGGGCGCTGATCCGGGCCGAATTGACGTCTCGCGGATGGATCGAAGGCGACGAGTTCGTCTGCGCGGCGTGATGCCGCTCACGCCCGTATAATGCGCCGCGTCATGGGTTACGAAGCGCGGTTCCGCTGTGTCGCTGGTTGCGCGGGCACCTATCCGCTCGACCAGGTCATCTATCGCTGCCCCACCTGCGGCGAGCTGCTCGAGGTCGCACACGACATCGAGGCGCTGCGCGATCGCAGCGCGGCCGCGTGGATGCGGCTCTTCGACGAGCGCTGGATGAGCACGCGCTGGCCCTACGGCAGCGGCGTCTGGGGCAAGAAGGAGTGGGTCGCGCCCGGCGTGCGCGACGAGTGCGTCGTCTCGATGGCCGAGGGCGGCAGCAATCTCTTCTGGGCCGAGCGCTACGGCAGCTCGCTGGGCGTCGGCGATCTGTGGCTGAAGCTCTGCGGCAACAGCCACACCGGGTCGTTCAAGGACCTCGGCATGACGGTGCTCGTCAGCGTCGTGCGCCAGATGATCACCGATGGAAAGCCGATCCGCGCGATCGCGTGCGCGTCGACCGGCGACACATCGGCTGCGCTCGCCGCGTACTGCGCGGCCGCGGGGATCCGCGCGGTGGTGCTGCTGCCGAAGGGGAAGATCTCGACCGCGCAGCTGGTGCAGCCGCTCGCGAACGGCGCGCTCGTGCTCGCGCTCGACACCGACTTCGACGGGTGCATGGCGCTGGTGCAGAAGCTCGCCGACGAGCCCGGCGTGTACCTCGCGAACTCGATGAATTCGCTGCGGCTCGAGGGCCAGAAGACGGTCGCGCTCGAGATGGTGCAGCAGTTCGACTGGCAGGTGCCGGACTGGGTGATCATCCCCGGCGGCAACCTCGGCAACGTGTCGGCGCTCGGCGCGGGGTTCGAGATGATGATGACCCTCGGGCTCATCACGAAGCGGCCGCGCATCTGCGTCGCGCAGGCGCAGGCGGCGAACCCGCTCTACCGCGCGTACAAGCAGGGCTGGGAGAAGTTCGAGGCGATGACCGCGGAGCCCACCGAGGCGAGCGCGATCCGCATCGGCAACCCGGTCTCGGTGCGTCGCGCGATCCGCACGCTCAAGGCGTTCGACGGAGTGGTCGAGCAGGCGAGCGAGGAAGAGCTCTCCGAGGCGGCCGCGGCCGCCGATCGCACCGGCACCTACGCGTGCCCGCACACCGGCGTCGCGCTCGCCGCGCTCGAGAAGCTCGTCGCGCGCCGCGAGATCAAGAAGGGCGATCGCGCGGTCGTGATCTCCACCGCGAACGGCCTGAAGTTCACCGACTTCAAGGTGCGCTACCACGAGGGCCGGATCCCCGGCACGAGCGGTCGCGGTCGCAACGTGCCGGTCGAGCTCCCGCCCGACTACGAGGCGGTGAAGCGGGCGGTGCTGAGCGATCTCGATCGCTCGCGGTGACCCACGTGAGGCGCTACCTCGACTGCTCGAGGTAGCGCTTCATGCACGCGCGGCGAGCGCTTCGAGCGTCGCGCGATCGTCGCGGCGCAGGCTGACGAGCCGCACTCGCACGTCGAATCGCCCGTCCTCGCGGCGCTTAGAGCCAATCGTCTTGCCGCTCAGCGAGAGCGTGCCTTCGTCGCGAGCGAGGGTGATCGAGACCGGCGCGCCAGGCGCGTACGCGCGATCGATCGCGACGTGCAGGACCTCGCCCGCGAACGCGAGCGCGTCGCCCTGCCCGCCTTGGGTGATCGTCACCGCACCGAGCGTCATCGCGCCTTCGCTCCCTTGATCGCGGCGCGCGCCTCCTTGAGGTCGACCTCGCGCTTGAGCTTCTCGCGCTCGTCGCCGATCTTCTTGCCCTTGCCGATGCCGAGCTCGAGCTTGACCCAGCTGCCCTTGAAGTAGAGGCGGACCGGGACGAGCGTGTAGCCCTTCGTCGTGATCCGGCCCGACCACTTCTCGATCTCGCCCGCGTGCAGCAGCAGCTTGCGGGTGCGTCGCGGATCGTGGGCGAACGCGGTCGCGGGGCCGTAGGGCGGGATGTAGAGGTTGTGCAGGTACACCTGCCCGTTCTCGAAGCGCGCGAACGCGGCCTCGAGATCGGCACGCCCCGCACGCAGGCTCTTCACCTCGGAGCCGGTGAGCACCAGGCCCGCCTCGACGCGCTCCTCGATCTCGTAGCGCTGCGTGGCCTTCGGGTTGCGCGCGACGAGCTTCTCACCGGTCGCGGCACCCTTCTTCGCGTTCTTCACGGACATGTCTGCGCGCACTCCCACATAGCACCGGGAAGAGCGGGCGCACCACTGCGCGTCATACTCGGCCGCCGTGCGCCTCCCGCTGATCATCGCGCTGACGACGCTCGCGGGCTGTGGCGGAGGACAGCGCTCGGTCCTGCCCGACTACAGCGAGTGGATGCACGCCGGGGTCGATCCGCACGCCGAGGCCGAGGCGATCGCGGCCGGATTGGTGCGCGCCGGGTACGAGGTGCACGCGCGCATCGAGGGCGAGACCTGGGTCGCGATCGACGCGCGGCGCGGCGAGGAGCGTGCGATCCGGGTGGTCACGTCGCGAGGCGCAGCGCTGGTGCTCGACTCCCACGAGGCCGATCGCGTGCGGTTGCGACACGGCGAGATCGAGCTCGTGCCCCCGCCGCGCGCGCCCAGCCACGACCTCGACGGCGACGGTCGCGACGAGATCGTGGTCGCGCGACGCATCGAGGGTCGGGCGTGCATGCTGCCGTTCCGCATCGATGCCGAGGGCACGATCGCGCCGGTCCCGCCGGAGTACGGCGAGCTCGCCGACGAGGGCGTGTGCATCGAGTCGTTCCGCGACGTCGACGAGAACCAGCGCATCGAGGGAGTGGGCGTGCTCCGCGCGAACGCGCTCGCGCGCGGCGAGGTGCCCGAGGTCGAGGTGCCGCTCGAGCTCGACGAGCATCATCGTTTCCGTGTGGGCCCGCCCCCGGTGCGCTGGTCGGACGAGCAACGACGCGCGCGCGACGAGGAGCTCGTGGCCGCGCTGCAGGACGCGGATCCCGAGCGCGTGTACCGGATCGCGATCGAGCTCGCGATGCTCTCGCGGGTGAGCGGCGGCGATCGCGACGCACAGATCGCGGCGTTCGACGGGGCGATCTCGAGAGTGGTGCTCACCGAGGCGATCGCGCGCGACGCGCGCATCGTGCGCGAGGTGATCGCGCGCGGGTGGGCTCAGCCGCGCTGATCGAGCTGGTCGAGGAACGCGAGCACCGCGGTGGTGAACGCGTCGTTGTCGTCCCCCGCGACCATGTGCCCGACCTCGCGCACGTCCTGCCAGCGGGCGCGCGGCGCGATCGACACGAGCTCGCGCGCGAGCTCCTCCGAGACCACGTCGCTGTGCCCGCCCCGCAGCAGCAGGAGCGGCACCTCGAGCGCGCGCGCCGCGTCGTGGAGGCGTGCGCCGTCGAGGATCGCGTCCACCTCGAGCCGCTCGAGCAGGAGCGGGTCCCAGTGCCACATCCAGCGTCCGTCCTCGCGCCGGCGCAGCACGCGATGCAGGCCGTCGATCGTCGGTGCGGCGCGGCGATGCGGCAGGTAGCGCGCGATCGCAGCGCGCGCGTCGTCGAGCGAGTCGAAGCCGTCCTGCGTCGAGCGCATGAAGCCGACGATGCGCTCCACGCCCTCCCCTCGCGCCCGCAGCGCGATGTCGACGAGCACGAGCGCGCGCATCGGTCGCGCGCGCTCCGACGCCGCGAGCAGCGAGACGATGCCGCCGAGCGATGCGCCGACCACGACCGGAGCGCGGCCCGAGGTCTCCCCGGAGAGCGCATCGATCAGCGCGCATCCGTCGCCGACGAACGCGTCGATGCCGTAGTCGCCACCGGGCGCGCGACCGCTCTCGCCGTGGCCGCGCAGGTCGGGGGCCCACACGCGATGTCCGCGCGACGCGAGCGCGTCCGCGGTGCGTCCCCACGACGCGCCGGTCTGCCCGCCGCCGTGCAGGAGGAGCACGCCGGCGCCGGACACCGGGCCCGATGCGCGCACGTGGAGCACGACACCGCTGGGCGTCTCGATCTCCATCGCTTACCTCGACATGTCCAAGTTGCACGCTTACCTCGACCGGTCAAGGTAAGCGAGATGACGCGGCAGCGGCTCCCTCCCGATCAGGCGCGCGAGCGCATCCTCGATGCGGCGGAGAAGCGCCTCCGCGAGGGCGGTCTCGACGCGGTGCGCGTGCAGCCGATCGCGCGCGATCTCGGGATCACCGACGCCGCGATCCACCATCACTTCGAGGGACGTCAGGGGCTGCTCGAGGCGCTGCTGCGGCGCAGCGGGCGTCGTCTCAAGGAGAGCCTGCGCGCGATCGAGGTCGCCGACCCCGAGGTGATCGTCGAGCGGATGGCCCAGGCCTACGACGACGAGGGCCTCGCGGAGCTCGCGATGTGGCTGCATCACGCGGGCTGGCGCGAGGGCGGCTCGGGCATGCTGAGCGCGCTCGTCGAGACGGTGCACGCGGCGCGCGAGCGCTGCGGCGTGCGCGTGGAGCTCGAGGACACGGCGCGCGCGATCGCGTGGCTGCACCTGACGCTCGCGACCGAGCCCCTCTTCGGAGGCGCGGTGCTGCGCAGCGTCGGGCTCTCGTCGGCCAAGCCGAGCCGCGGTGCGCAGCGCGCGTGGATCGCCGAGGCGATGCGGCGCCTGTTGTTCAGCGCCGAGCGTTGAGGTGCGTGGTCAGCGATCCGCGCCCGCGAGCGCGATGACGTGCACCTCGAGCGCGCCCGCTTCGCGGAGGGCGCGCGCGGCGTCGGCGAAGGTCGCGCCGGTGGTGCGCACGTCGTCGATCACCAGCACGCGGCGTCTCGACGGCTTCACGCGCGCCGCGAAACAGCCGCGGACGTTGCTCGCGCGATCGGCAGCACCGAGCCCCGCCTGCGCGGGCGTGTCGCGCGTCCTTCGAAGTGCGCCCGCGTCGAGCGCGACACCGAGGCGCGACGCGACCGGCGCAGCGAGCAGTGCGGCCTGGTTGAAGCCGCGCTCGCGCAGGCGCTTCGGGTGCAGCGGGATGGGCACCACCGCGTCGACGCGCCCCGCGAACGACGCGCAGGCATCGGCGAGCAGCGCGCCGAGCGCGGCGACGTGATCGGTGCGCCGCCCGTACTTGAGGCGGCGCAGCGCATCGGCCATCGGGCCTCCGAACTCGTAGGCCGCGTTCGCGCCGCGATCGGGCGTGAGCCGCTCGAGCAGCACGTCGCACGCGCCGCAGAACGCGTTCACGCCGGGCGGGAGATCGAGGTCACAGCCCGGGCAGGTCCGGGGTGCGAGCAGATCGAGGAGGCCGTTCCACGCGATGTCCAGCACACGCGCTCTTCGGGCCAGACGCGATGCGCGTTGCGCTCGGACGACCGGCGAGAGATTCGACCGCAGAGGACTCAGAGGGCCCAGCTCTCTGCGGTCGAGCTGTTCGACTCAGTGCGAGTACGGCTCGTTCCGCAGGATCGTGTACGCGCGGTAGATCTGCTCGGCGAGGAACAGGCGCGCGAGGCGGTGCGGGAGGATCATGTCGCTCAGCGAGAGCTTCAGATCCGCTGCGTCCGACACGCTCTTCGGCAGCCCGTACGAGCCGCCGATCACGAACGCGAGCGCGGGCACCGCGCCGATCTCGCACTGCTCGACGTAGCGCGCGAACTTCTCGCTCGTCATGCGCTGCCCCTCGACCTCGAGCGCGATCACCCGCGCCCGCTGGGGGATCGCCTTGCGGAAGCGCGCCTCGACCTCGGACGTGCTGCCGTCCTCGAGCTCGATCTCGTCGAGCTTCGCGTAGCGCTTGATGCGCTTCTCGTAGTCGTCGATCGCGTCGCGCAGGCCGCGCTCCTTCACGCGGCCCACCGCGATGATCGCGATCTTCATCCGCGCGACGCGGGCGCCGGACCGGGCACCGTCACGCGCGCCGCGTCGATCCAGAGCGACTCGAGGTCGTAATAGCCGCGCACGTCGTGGTGGAAGATGTGGACGACGACGTCGCCGAAATCCATCAGCACCCACGCGCCGCCGGGCAGGCCCTCGACGCCGAGGCACTTGTTCTTCGTCTTCTGCTCGACGTCCTCCGCGATGCCGCGTGCGAGCGCGTTCACCTGGCGGTCGCTGGTGCCGCTCATCACGACGACGTAGTCCGCGTAGTCGACCTTGCCCGCGACGTCGATGATCTCGACGTTCACGGCCTTCTTGTCGAGCGCGGCCTCGGCCACCGCGAGCGCGACGGTGCGCGCGACTTCGTTCGCGGTCGGCGCGGTCTTCGCCACGGCCTTCGTGCGCGTGGTGCGCGTCTTCGGCGCGGCGGACGCGGCGGGCTTGCTCGCCGCCTTCTTGGTCGTCGTCTTCTTCGTCGCGGCCTTCTTGGTCGCGGTCTTCTTGGTGCCGCTGGTCCCGTTGCCGGTCTTCTTGCGCGCCGTCGCCACTCGATTGCTCCAATTCGTCCGCGCGCTCAGCCGCGGACCTGCCCTTCACCGTACGCGATCCACTTCCGCGTGCAGAGCTCTTCGAGGCCCATCGGGCCGTAGGCGTGCAGCTTCGTGGTCGAGATGCCCATCTCGGCGCCGAGCCCGAGCTCGCCGCCGTCGTTGAATCGCGTCGACGCGTTCACGAGCACGCAGCTCGCGTCGACCTCGCGGATCCAGCGCTGCGCGTGATCGTAGCGACGCGTGACGATCGCCTCGGTGTGCAGCGAGCCGTGCTTCGCGACGTGCGCGAGCGCGCCGTCGATGCCGTCCACCACCGCGACCGCGAGCACGAGGTCGAGGTACTCCGCGTCCCAGTCGGCCTCGGTCGCTTCCTTCATGTCGGGCGCGAGCGCGCGGGCGCGCGCGTCCCCGCGCAGCTCGACCTTCGCCGCGTGCATCGCGCGCGCGACGCGCGGCACGAACTCCTTCGCGCACGCCGCGTCGACGAGCAGCGTCTCCATGGCGTTGCACACGCCGGGGCGCTGCACCTTCGCGTTGAGCGCGATCTTCTCCGCGAGCTCGAGGTCCGCATCGCCGTCGACGTAGACGTGACACACGCCCTTGTAGTGCTGGATGACCGGCACCGTCGCGTTCTCGCTGACGTAGCGGATGAGCCCTTCACCGCCGCGCGGGATCAGCAGATCGAGCACGCCGCTGAGCTTCACCATCACCGCGAGCGCGGCGCGATCGGTCGTCGGGATCAGCGTGACCGCGGCCGCGTCGAGGCCTTCTTCTTCCAGCGCGCGCGCGAAGAGCTGCGCGATCGCCGCGTTGCTGCGCGCCGCTTCCGATCCACCGCGCAGCAGCACTGCGTTGCCGCTCTTGAGGCAGAGCGCCGCGGCCTCGGCGGTCACGTTGGGGCGCGACTCGTACACGATCCCGACGAGTCCGAGCGGCACCTTCATGCGCCCCACGAGCAGCCCGTTCGGGCGGCGGACCATCTGATCGATGCTGCCCACCGGATCGGCCGCGCGCGCGACCTCCTCGCACGCGAGCGCCATCTTCTCGATGCGCGGGCCGTCGAGCGTGAGCCGATCGAGCATCGCGGCCGAGAGGCCGGCCGCCTGGCCGCGCTCGACGTCGGCGCGATTCGCCTCGATCAGCGCGGGCGTGGACTCGCGGAGCAGCCGCGCCGCCCGCGTGAGCGTGGCGTTCTTGCGCTGCGTGCTCGCGATCGCGATCGCACGTCCGGCCTGCTTGGCGCGCTCGGCGAGGCGCCGCACCTCGGCCGCGAGCCCGTTGTCTGCATCCACGCGCGCGAACCTAGCACAACGGTCCGGACCCGCTGCGTCCCCGCCGACGCGGCTCTGCGCAACGATCTGCGCACCTCGTTTCGCACGGAGCGCCTTGAAATCGGGCGATCTCGCGTCACAACCTCACCGCCTTCGGCGTCCTCTGGACGCTGATCCCGCGCGGAAGAACACGATGGAACTGAGCCAGACCGCCCCCTCCGAGCGTCCCCTCGCGGCGTCGCAGCGCGTCGCGCCCGATGCGTGGCCGCCCGGTCGTCGCACCGCGAAGGACCTCCTCGCCGCGGCGAAGGAGTTCGGCAAGGAGGATCGCGGGCGCAGCTGGTTCCACGTCGCCGAGACGTTCGGCGTGCTCGCGGCGCTCTCGGCCGCGACGATCGCGGCGCCCTGGCTCGTGGTGCGCGTGATCGCCGCCGTGGTGATGGGCCTGACGATCGTCCGCGCGTTCATCCTCTACCACGACTACATGCACAACTCGCTGCTCCGCGGCTCGAAGGTCGCGAAGTGGATCATGTACGGGTTCGGCGTGTACGTGCTGACGCCGCCCAACGTCTGGCGTCAGACCCACAACTACCATCACGCGAACACCGCGAAGATCGTCGGCTCGCACGTGGGCTCGTACCTGATGGTCACGACCGAGATGTGGAAGCAGATGACGCCCGCGCAGCGCCTCGTCTACAAGGCGTACCGTCATCCGCTGACGATCTTCTTCGCGTACTTCACGGTGTTCCTCTACGGGATGTGCGTGAGCTCGTTCCTGCGGAACCCGAAGAAGAACTGGGACTCGGCGCTCGCGGTCGTGCTGCACGTCGCCGCGTGGATCGCGCTGATCGCGCTCGGCGGCTTCGAGCTCTTCTTCGTCGCGTACTTCCTGCCGCTCTTCGTCGCGACGATGAGCGGCGCGTACCTCTTCTACGCGCAGCACGACTTCCCGGAGATGCACGTGCAGCCGCGCGAGACGTGGGAGTACACGCGCGCGGCGCTCGAGAGCTCGAGCTACATGAAGACCGGCGCCGTGATGGCGTGGTTCACCGGGAACATCGGGTACCACCACGTGCACCACCTGAACCCGGGCATCCCGTTCTATCGACTGCCCGAGGCGATGGCCGCGATCCCCGAGCTGCAGAACCCGAAGGGCACGACCACGCTGCACCCGCGCGACATCCTCGCGTGCTTCCGCGCGAAGCTGTGGGACGCCGAGCAGAACCGCATGGTCGGCTACCCCGACTGACGCGCTGCTCGCGTTGGTCGACTCGTCGCGCGCTCGGCGTGAGTCCTCTCGTCCTGCGTGAACGGGGCGCGTGGTAACCACGCGCTCATGACGACCGCTCGCACGATCCGCGCGCCGCGCGGCACGACGCTGCGCTGCAAGGGATGGGCGCAGGAAGCCGCGCTGCGCATGCTGATGAACAACCTCGATCCCGAGGTGGCCGAGCGTCCCGAGGACCTCGTGGTCTACGGCGGCACCGGCAAGGCGGCGCGCAGCTGGGAAGCCTTCGACGTGATCGTGCGCGAGCTCGAGCGGCTCGGCGACGACGAGACGCTGCTCGTGCAGAGCGGCAAGGCGGTCGGGAAGTTCCGCACGCACGCGGACGCGCCGCGCGTGCTGATCGCGAACTCGCTGCTCGTGCCGAAGTGGGCGACTTGGGAAGAGTTCCGCCGCCTCGAGGCGATGGGCCTGACGATGTTCGGCCAGATGACGGCCGGCTCGTGGATCTACATCGGCACCCAGGGGATCCTGCAGGGCACGTACGAGACGTTCGTCGCGGCGGGCGTGCAGCACTTCGGTGACAAGCAGAGTGGGGGCTCGTGGAAGGGCCGCTGGATCCTCAGCGCGGGCCTCGGCGGCATGGGCGGCGCGCAGCCGCTCGCAGCGACGATGGCGGGCGCGTGCTTCCTCGGCGTCGAGGTCGATCCCTCGCGCGCCGAGAAGCGGAAGAAGGATCGTTACGTCGATCGCATCACGTCGTCGCTCGACGAGGCGCTCGCGTGGATCGACGAGGCGCGCAAGAAGGGTGACGCGCTGAGCGTCGCGCTCGTCGCGAACGCGGCCGACGTCTATCCCGAGCTCGTCGCGCGGGGCATCACGCCGGACTTCGTGACCGAGCAGACCGCGGCGCACGATCCGCTCGTCGGCTACGTGCCGCCGGGGCTCACGCTCGATCAGGCGGCCGCGCTGCGCCGCGACGATCCGACGTCGTACGTCGCGCGCGCCAAGCAGGGCATGGCGATCGAGGTGCGCGCGATGCTCACGATGGTCGAGCGCGGCGCGCACGCGTGCGACTACGGGAACAACATCCGCGCCCACGCGAAGGAGGTCGGCGTCGAACGCGCGTTCGACATCCCGGGGTTCGTGCCGGCGTACGTGCGGCCGCTCTTCTGCGAAGGAAAGGGACCGTTCCGCTGGGTCGCGCTGAGCGGCGATCCCGAGGACATCAAGGTCACGGATGCCGCGGTGAAGGAGGTCGTGCCGAACGATCCGCACCTTCACCACTGGCTCGACATGGCCGAGGAGCGCATCGCGTACCAGGGCCTGCCCGCGCGCATCTGCTGGCTCGGGTACGGCGATCGTCATCGCGTGGGGCTCAAGTTCAACGAGCTGGTGCGCACCGGGAAGGTGAAGGCGCCGATCGTGATCGGTCGTGATCACCTCGACTGCGGATCGGTCGCGAGCCCGAACCGCGAGACCGAGGCGATGAAGGACGGCAGCGATGCGATCGCGGACTGGGCGATCCTCAACGCGCTGGTGAACACGTCGGCAGGCGCGACGTGGGTGAGCGTCCATCACGGCGGCGGCGTGGGCATCGGGTACTCGCTGCACGCAGGGATGGTCGTCGTCGCGGATGGCACCGATGCAGCAGCGCAGCGGCTCGAGCGCGTGCTCACGAGCGATCCCGGCATGGGCGTGATCCGCCACGCGGACGCGGGCTACGAGATCGCGATCGAGACCGCCGAGAAGAAGGGCGTGCACGTCCCGCATCGGGCGCGATGACGCACGATCTCGTCATCCGGAACGCGCATGTCGTGACGTGCGCCGGGCCCACGGGGAGCGCGAAGGAGCGGCTCGGGATCGTCTCCGATGCCGCGCTCGCGATCTCCGGCGATCGCATCGCGTGGATCGGCGCCGATGCGGATCGTCCGCGCGACGCGGCGCGCGAGATCGATGCAGGGCGTCGCGTCGTGATGCCCGGGCTCGTCGACGCGCACACGCACCTCGTGTTCGCGGGATCGCGCATCGACGAGTTCGCGCGGAAGATGGCGGGTGAGGACTATCGCGCGATCGCAGCGTCGGGCGGTGGGATCGCGGCGAGCGTGCGCGCGACGCGCGCGGCGAGCGAGGACGAGCTCTTCGCGCGCGCCAAGGCACGTGCCCTCGCGATGCGCGCGTGCGGCACCACGACGGTCGAGGTGAAGAGCGGCTACGGCCTCGACCTCGCGACCGAGACGCGCCTGCTCGCCGTCGGTCGACGGCTCGCGCGCGAGGGCGTGGTGAGCACGACGACGACCTTCCTCGGTGCGCACGCGATCCCGCCCGAGCGCGCCGGGGATCGCGAGGGCTACCTCCACGACGTGATCGACGTGATGTTGCCCGCGGTCGTCGAAGCGAAGCTCGCCGACGCGTGCGACGTGTACCTCGACGAGAACGCGTTCTCGCGCGACGAGGCGGCGCGCGTGCTCTCCGCGGCGAAGGCGCGCGGATTGTTGCTCAAGGCACACATCGGGCAGTTCCGCGATCTCGGCGGCGGCGAGCTGCTCGCAGAGCTCGGCGCGCTGAGCGGCGATCACCTCGAGGACGTGTCGGACGCCGGGCTGCGCGCGATGGCGGCGGCGGGCGTGCGCGCGGTGCTCCTGCCGGGCGCGTGGCGGACGCTGCGTCAGAAGGCGCCCGATGCGGCGCGGCTGCGCGCGCACGGCGTGCCGATCGTGGTCGCGACCGACTGCAACCCCGGCACCTCGGCGTGCGTCGATCTGCCGCTCTGTGCGGCGCTCGCGGTGCGCGACGCAGGGCTCACGCTCGAAGAGGCGCTCCTCGCGATCACGGTCGAGGCCGCGGGCGCGCTCGGGCTCGCGGATCGCGGCCGGATCGTGGTCGGCGCGCGCGCCGATCTCGCGTGTTACGACGAGGCCGATCCGCGCGCGCTCGGGTACGCGCTGGGCGGATCCCGCGCACGCTGGATCGCGCTCGGCGGGCGCGTGATCGAAGACGCGGATCGGACCGGACACGATCGCGCCCTCTGGTAGAATCGCACTCGTGTCCGACCTCGAGCTGCACGAGATCGACTACGAAGCCGCTTATTCCGGTTATCTCGATCGCTTTGCCAAGCGCTTCGGAGATCGTCCCGAGGGCGCGTTCGTCAAGTTCGGCAAGCACATGGTCCAGAAGCTCCCGCGCGGAGAGTTCCCGCGGCGGCTCGATCACTACGTGCAGCTGCACCGCGCGGTGAAGGACATGCTCGAGACGGGCTCGACCATCAGCGACGCGCTGGTGCTCGACTTCGTCGAGGCGAGCGCGTGGATCGGCATCCAGGCGCCCGACATGTACTCGATGTTCCGTGGCGAGCTCGGCGACCCGAAGCTCGCCGCGCCGAACCGCGACACCGCGGTCGATCACACGATCTCGACGCAGCGCTCGCTGCCCTCGGGCGAAGATCCGCTGCGCTCGACCGCGCGCGATCTGCCCTCGTCGCGCGAGCGCTCGCCGATGTCGAGCAGCAGCGAGCTCCGCGCCGATCTCACCGAGCCCGAGATCCACGTCGGCGCGCGTCCCTCGCGGGACGAGTGACCTGCGACATACTCGCGAGATGACACCGTCTCTCCGTGCGCGCGTCGTCGCGGCCACGCTGTTCCTCACCACCGCGGGCCTCGGCAGCGGCTGCGATCTCACGACGAAGCACTGGGCGGAGGAGACCCTCCGCGACGTGCCCGGCCAGACGCTCTCGGTGATCGCGCCGCACCTCGACTTCACGCTGCGCTTCAACGAGGGCACCGCGTTCAGCGTCGTGCGCGATCTCGGCGTCGGGCGTGCGGTGCTCGGTGTGCTCGCGCTGATCGTCGCGGCCGCGCTCCTCGTCGTCGTGATCCGCTCGCCCGAGAGCCGCATGCGCACCCTCGCGCTCGGCCTCGTCGCGGGCGGCGCGATCGGCAACGGGCTCGATCGCATCACGCGCTCGGGCGTCGTCGACTTCGTCGAGATCCACTACCCGTGGGGCGGGAGCTGGCCTGCTTTCAACGTCGCCGACGTGCTCGTCGCGGTGGGCGCGGCGCTGCTCATCCTCGACGGATGGCGCGCCGCGCGCGCGGATCAGTCGGCGGGCGCGTCGGGGATCGGATAGCCGCGCCAGAGCCAGAGCAGCGTCTCGGGCAGCGTCTGCCGCAGCACGCGTCGATCGACGTGCCCGGCGTCCTCCGACCACAGGAAGCGGTAGTGGTAGCCGCGATCCTCGAGCACGTCGGACATGCGCCGATTGGCGTCCATCCAGTTGTGCAGTCCGTCGCTCCCGAAATTCAGATCGTTCTCTCCGACCTGCAGGAACACGCGGATCGGCTTCACCGCTTCGTCGCGGATCATGTGCTCGTGGTACTCCCACGCGCCGCGCGGATGCTCGTCGTCGCGGTGCTGTGCGACGAACGTGCCCGAGTACGTGAGCACGCGGCGATAGAGCTCGGGGTGGAACCACGCCATCGTGAAGGCGCACGCGCCGCCCGAGCTGCCGCCCATCGTCGCGCGTCCTTCGGGGTCGCTCGTCAGGCGTAGATCCGGATAGTCCGCGCGGATGTCGGGGCGCATCGGGATCAGCGGCAGGACCTCGGTCTCGATGAAGCGCGTGTAGTGATCGGACACGCGATCGTACTCGAGGCCTCGCTCGCTCCCCGGGCCGTCGCCGGGCCCCGGATTGATGAAGATGCCGATGACGTGCGGCAGTCGATGCTGGTGGATCAGCGTGTCGAGCGCGGCCGTGACGTCGCCGACGTATCCGCCTCCGTCCTGGATCACCATGAACGGCGCTTCGGTGCCGTTCACGTACTGGCGCGGGACGTAGATCCAGAGATCGCGCGTGTAGCGACCGGTGACGCCCGGATAGATCTCGCTGTCCTCCGACTGCATCGAGAAGCGGTACACGCGACCGCGCGGTGCATCGTCGGGAACGCGCATCTCGGGCGCGTCGGCGTAGCTGGGACCGATGGTGAAGTCGCCATCGCCCTCGGTGCCCGGATCCATCACGGTGGGCGGCGGAGGGCCCGCGTCGATCGTCGGGATCGAGGCGTCGTCTTCCTCGAGCTCGCCCGCGTCGAGCGCGGGTGCGTCGATCGGCACGCCGGCATCGCGGGGAGGTGTTGGAGTCGACGCGTCGTCGGCGCTCGGGAGATCGCCTCGGAGATCACCGACGCACGCACCGAGCAGCAGCGCGCAGATCGAGAGGCGAACGATCGATGCGGTCAATGGACCTCCTGCGGCAGCGCTCAGCAGGAGGTGTGCCCGTTCGAAACGCGCGTTTGCCGAGGACACGAGGCTCCATCCACGTCGTGGATGGAGCCTCTGGCGCGCCTCGGAGCGCGGCGCGCTCCTCGACCATCGCGAAGATCACTCGCGTCGCTCTCGACGCGAGGTGAGCGAGAGCGCTTCGGGCGGGAGGAGGACCCGGCCGGCTTCGCCGGACGGGGGAGGGTTCGCCGCACGAACCCTCCGGCAGGAAAGGAACTGATTGCAGCGCTCTCGAGCGTCAGCGCGAGAGCGCGTCGCAATCAGATGCCGCGGGGCACGGTCTCGAGGTTCTCGATCTGATCGAGCGCCCAGCGGATCAGCGCGCTGCGCGTCATGCGGCGGTGGCCGCGCGACTTGAGCGCGGCGACCTTCTCGTCGAGGCGCGCGAGGTCTTCCTTGTACATCGAGATGCAGATGATCTCGTAGTGATCGGGCTTCGGCTTCTGGACGCGCTTGCGCTTGCCGCTGCTCGTCTCGGCCTCGGGCGTTGTCTTCGCGACCGTCCGCGACGGCGCCTCGGCGCGATAGAACGTCTCGCGCAGGACCTCGCGCACTTCTCCGTCGTCGAACAGCTCGCGCACGGCGCGCGCGTGAGGATCGGCTGCCATCGTCGAAACTCCTTCAGCTGGCGGCCAGGGCGACCTCTCCGGTGTGCCCTTCGTGGCGATCGAGCAGACGCGTGTCGCCGCGGAGGCGACGCACGTGCTCGACGAGGACCGAGTAGTCGAGCGCGCCGTGGCTGTCGGGCGCGTACTCGAAGATCGTCTGCTTGGCGCTGGGCGCCTCGCGAAGCTTGGTGTTGACGCGGATCGGCGGGAGGCAGCGCTCGCCGAAGTGATCCTGGAGCGCCGAGACGCTGTCGCGCGCGATCTTGTTGCGCACGTCGTAGAACGTCGGCAGCACGCCGAGCAGCGCGACGTCGTGCTTGAGCAGCTCGCGCACGTGCTTGAGCGTGCGCAGCACCTGCTTCACGCCGACGAGCGAGAGGTAGTCGCACGAGACCGGCACGAGGATGCTGTCGGCGTAGACGAGCGCGTTCTGGTTCATCAGCGAGAGCGCGGGCGCGCAGTCGAGCACGACGACGTCGTAGCCCGTGACGCGATCCCCGAGGCGCTCGCGCATCACACGATCGCGGTTGGGACGCGTCGCGAGGTGCAGCTCGGCGGCCGCGAGCAACTCGTTGGAGGTCAAGACATGGAGGCGGTCGTCGACGGGCACCGCGGCGTCCATCGCGTTCACGCCGTGCACGAGCACGTGATAGAGCGTCTTCTCGCCGCGGATGCCGAGCGACGCGCCGACGTTGCCCTGACCGTCGGCATCGACGAGCAGGACCTTGTTGCCGGCAGCCGCGAGGCCTGCCGCGAGGTTCACCGCGGTCGTCGTCTTGCCGGTGCCGCCCTTGTGGTTGAACACCGCGATGCGTCGCGGTCCGCTCGAGACCGGCGCGCCCGCGCGGTTCACGCGCAGCACGCCGGCGCGCGCCGCGTTGCGGCACTCCATCGTGCAGAAGTGCGACGGCGCTCCGTCCTTCACCTGCACCTGGAACGGGTACTCGAGCGTGAAGCCCTTCCCGCACACGTCGCACTTGCAGCCTGCAGCGTCGGCGCCTGCGCCAGCGGCGCTCGTCGCGGTGGTACCCACGGACGAGTAGCCGAGGCTCGCCTGCTGACAGCCCTGCGAGCAGAAGTAGTGGAAGGTCCCGTGCTCCTCGCGCACCTGGTAGCGGAAGCGGACCTGGAACGAGCGCTCGCACACGGAGCACGTCGAGAGCGGTGTGTCGACCACGCGCGTCTCTCCTCGAGGTGGCGGCGCGCGACCCGTTCGTGCGCCTCGCATCCGGATGCCGGAACGCGCGCGAGAAATCAAAAAAAGTGACGAGCCCCATGCGAGACTCTCGACGTGCGCGATCTCTGGATTGTGCTCGCGGTGCTGATCGCGAGCTGCGGCGCCTCGTCGACCCGCATCGCAGCGCCGCACACTGCGAGCTTCCCGACCGAGCTGCGCGGCTTCCGCTTCGGCATGAATGTCGACGAGGCACGCGCAGCGTGCGCGGGCGAGTGGCACGCGTACGACGTGATGGCCGCCGACCCGGCACATGGGCTGCCGCGCGCTCGCTCCGCGTTCTGTGTGCCGCCGCTGCGCCAGTGGTCGATCGACCTCGATCTCCTCGGAGATCCCGAACGGCTCGCGGTCATCCGTGAGACGCGCAGCGGCTCCGACGCGGCGGACGCGCCCGTCGCGCTCGACACCGCGCGACGCGAGCTCGAAGCGAGCTACGGCGCGCCGACGCGCGTGCGCCGCGGCGAATCCTACGAATGGGAGCTCGAGGGCGGTCGGATCGCGCTCGTGCGACACGCTCCATCGCCCTGCGGTCTCGCGCCCAGCTGGGCGATCTCCGTAGTCTACGGGCCCTCGCGGTGAGACCGCGCGACGTCGTCGCCAACCCCGCGACACGCACGCGGCACGACGTGGTGTTCTCCTTCCTGCTCTCCTCGGCGGGTCGAATTCGGTAGGGTTCCCGCCCCCAAGGAGGATCGATGCTCGAGCTCGAAGGGCTCCACGTGATCGTGACGGGCGGCGCAGGCGCGCTCGGGACCGCAGTGACGCGACGACTGATCGAGCTCGGCGCGCGCGTGCACGTGCCCGCGTTCGACGAGGCCGAGGCGAAGCGCTTCCCGCTCGCGTCGGACCCGCGCGTGTCGGTGCGCGTCGGGTTCGATCTGAGCGACGAGGTGCAGGTCGAGCGCTTCTACGCGCACGCGCCGTCGATCTGGGCGTCGATCCAGCTCGCGGGTGCGTACGCAGGCGGCGGGATCGTCGAGACCACGCCCGCGACGCTGCGCCGTCTGCTGAGCACGAACGCGATCAGCAGCTACCTGTGCTGCCGCGAGGCGGTGAAGCGCATGCGCGAGCAGGACGGGCGCGGTGGTCGGCTCGTGAACGTCGCCGCGAAGCCGGTGCTCGCGCCGAGCGCGAACGTCTCGGCGTACGCCGCCGCGAAGGGCGCGGTCACGGCGCTCACGCAGTCGCTCGCGGAGGAGCTGCGGCCCGAGGGGATCTGGGTGAACGCGGTGGTGCCGTCGACGATGGACACGCCCGCGAACCGCGCCGCGATGCCGAGCGCCGACTTCACGACGTGGCCGAGCGTCGAGGACGTCGCCGAGACCATCGTGTTCCTCGCGTCGCCGCGCAACCGCACGACCAGCGGTGCGTTGATTCCGGTGTATGGACGGTCCTAGGACTCATCGATGACGACGAAGAACGCCCCTCCCCTGCAGCTCGTCGATCCCTTCCTCGACGCGACGAAGGACGAAGCGCCCGCGCTCGCCGCGCAGATCACCGCGCTCGACGAGCGCGGCCGCCGTCAGCTCGCGGGTGTGCTCGGTCGCTTCGGCGGGGCGACGCGCCACGAGCTCCACGCCGGTGATCGTGTGCTCGCGCGTCGCCTGCTCGCGCCGCTGCGCCACGTCGACGCCGACGCGCTCGAGACACTCAACAAGATCCTCGACTACCTCGATCTCGACGCGAACGGACGCCTCGACGACGACGAGATGACGCGCTGTGCGGAAGCGATCGAGCACTTCGCGCGCCTCGTCCCGCCCGCGCACCAGGTGAGCCGCGCCGAGCTCGAGACGCTGCGACGCGTGCTGCGCGCGCTCGATGCGAACGACGATCACCGGCTCGACGCGAGCGAGCGCGACGCGTTCTTCGAGAGCGTGCGCGAGCCCGAGGCGCTGGTCGCGCGCCTCGAGGGCGAGGGCCGCCTCGTGCGCGCGTGAGAGGCTCCGGCGCTCAGCGCGGAACGATCGTGCGATGCACGACCACGGGGCCGGTGCCGTCGCTGCAGACGACGGTCGGCTGCGTCGTCTCGAAGCGCACGGTCTCGCGCTCGTATGCGTAGGTGAGCGGCACGCGGAGCGCGACCGCGTCGGAGGGCTCGACGACCATGATCGTCGGGCTCGTCGTCGCGATGCGTCCGGTGCACGCGAAGAGCCCGGCCGCGTCGAGGATCTGCCAGGTCCCCGCGTTCGTGTCGCTCTGGGTCTCGAACATCACGACCACGCGACCGCGCCGGACGAACGAGTCGAGCGCGCGGCTCCACGACGCGCCCCACTCGCGCAGCTCCGCGTCGGTCGACGTCGTCTGCGCGTAGATCACGAACGCGTCCGCATCGGCGAGCCAGAGCGGCACCTCCTCGGGATCGTCCACCGCGATGCGATCCCAGGTGCGACCGATCCCGTTCGCGACGAGCTGGATCGCCGCGTCGGTGCCGCTGCGCGACGCAGCCGTCGAGCCGCCTTCGAACACCACCACGCGTGCCGGGCTGCCGCGTGCGAGGAACACCGCGTTGCCCGCGAGGCGCCGCATGCCCGCGCGGCTCGTGACGTAGTCGTGCCCGATCGCGACGACGTGTCCCGCGAGCGCGTCCGAGCACTCGCCGTCGATGCAGATGCCCGACGCGCAGACGATGCCGCAGCCGCCGCAGTTGTCGGGATCGCTCGAGACGTCGATGCAGCGCGCGCCGCAGCGCACGAGCGGCGGATCACACGTCGCGGTGCACACGCCCTCGGCGCAGAGCTCGCCGGGATCGCACACCACGTCGCAGCCGCCGCAGTGGCTCGGATCGGTGCGGCCGTCGACGCACATGCCGTCGCACTCGATCTCGCCGAGATCGCAGCCGACCGGGCCGCCGCCATCGCCCATCGACGCATCGCCGGTCGAGCCATCGTCGACGGCGCCGTCGCCGACCGCGCCGTCGTCGTCCTGCGAGCCCGCTTCGCGCACCCGGCGACCCGCGTCTCCGTCGATCGGGATCTCGGCGTCGAGATCGTCACCGGCGTCGTCCGTGCCCGCGTCGATGGCGGCGTCCATGCCGCCCGCGTCCATGCCCGCGGTGCACTCGAGCTCGGTCGCGCAGCGATCGCCACAGCGCACCAGCCCGTCGGCGCACTCCGCGCCGACGATCGCGTCGCAGCCTGCGATCATCATCGCGACCAGCGCGAGCGCGAACATGCTGCGCTTCACGGCGTCTCTCCTCCCGCCGGCCCGCTGCGCGCGAGCACGACGAACTCCACGCGACGGTTGCGCGCGTGCGCTTCCTCGGAGTCGCGCGTGTCGCGCGGGCGCTGCGTGCCGTAGCCCACGACCTCGATCATCTCGCTGGGCATGCCGAGCTCGACGAGCTCGTCGCGCACGCGCTCGGCGCGGCGCTCGCTCAGCTCCTGGTTGTACTCGGGGTCGCCGCGCGTGTCGGCGTGGCCCTCGACGCGCACGCGCAGCCACTCGGGGTGCTGCCGATAGAGCTCGACGATCGCACCGAGCACCGGCTGCGCGGAGTGCTTCACGCGCGCGCGCTGGAAGTCGAAGAGCACCGTCTCCTCGAGCACGATGCGGTCGTCGATCATCTGGATGAGGCCTTCGTCGGGGCAGCCGTCGTCGTCGTCGACGCCGTTCACCACCTCGGCCTCGTTCGGGCACGCGTCGCGGGGATCGAGGAAGCCGTCGCGATCGTTGTCGAGCTCGGGGCAGCCCTCGTCCTCGAAGCCGTCGAGATCCTCGGGCTCGATCGGACAGGGATCGTTCGAGTCGGGGAAGCCGTCGCGATCGTTGTCGAGCTCGGGGCAGCCGTCTTCGTCCTCGAAGTCGTCGTCGTCCTCGGGCTCGTCGGGGCAGCCGTCCTCGTCGTCGTAGAGCCCGTCGCGGTCACGATCACCGCGCGGCGGGACCACGGGCGGCGGCGGCGGCACGCGTCGATCGAAGAAGACCCACTCCATGCCGACGGTGAGCAGGTACGCTGGACGATCGTCGAGCGGATCGTCGAAGTGCATCACGTGCTGGAAGCGCGCGAGCGGTCCGAGGCGCACGTCGTCGATCTCGAAGTCCCAGCCGAGCCCGACCTCGAACGCCGGTCGCACGAGCTCGCCGGTGACGACACCGCCCGCGTCGATCTCGACCCACGCGCCGCGCGCCCGCTGGAGGTCCGACGAGAACCATCCCTCGGGGCGCAGCCGCAGGCCGATCGTGAGCCCGTACGCGGCGCCGATCCCGGGATCGCGCAGCGACGTGTCGGCGGGCGGCGGACCATCGGAGAGCAGCAGCCCGCGCAGCCGGAACGTGGGGATGAGCCACTCGTTGACCGGCGTGTGGAGCGCGAGCGCGAGCGTGCCTCCGGGGCCGAAGCGATCGCTCTGCGGCGACGCGAGCGGGATGCTCACGCCACCCTCGACCCCGAGCAACACCGGCTCGTCGGCGCGCGCCGTCTGCGCTAGCGACGCGAGGATCGCGAGCACCACGAGAGACGAGCAGCGCGCGGCGCGCCGCCGCGGAGGGCAAGTCACGCGATCATCGTATCGGAATCCCGCGATGTGGCGGAAGAAGAATTTCGCGCACAGCGCGACGTTCCGCCGTCACTAGAACCAGCGCACCACGCTCCGGCAGGGAAATTTCACCGCAGAGATCACAGAGGGCCGCAGAGAAAGAAGAGCTCTTTCTCTCTTCCGATCTCCGCGGCCCTCCGTGGTGAATCTCGACGACGCGGCGCGCTCGTCAGACGTCGAGCGCTTCGGAGTCCGCCTTGGCCGCGCGCTCCATGATGAAGCGGAAGCGCTGCGACGCGTCGCGGCCCATCAGCTCGTTCAGCACGCGATCGGTCTCGAGCTCCTCGTCGATCACCACGCGCAGCGCGCGGCGCTTCTTCGGATCGAGCGTCGTGACCTTGAGCTGATCCGCGTTCATCTCGCCGAGACCCTTGAACCGCTGGATCACCGGTTTGATGTTCTTCGGGAGGCTCGCGAGGATGCGCTCCTTGTCCGCGTCGTCGAGCGCCCAGTGCGTCTCCTTGCCCGCGTTGATGCGGTAGAGCGGCGGCTGCGCGATGTAGACGTGACCGCCGCGGATGAGGCCCGGGAGCATCCGGTAGAAGAACGTCAGCAGCAGCGTCGCGATGTGATGCCCGTCGCTGTCGGCATCCATCAGCAGGAAGATCTTCCCGTAGCGAAGCTTGCTCGCGTCGAAGTCCTTGCCGAGCCCGCAGCCGAGCGCGGACACGATGTCCTGCAGCTCCTTGTTGCCCATCACGGCCGCGTTGTTGGCGCGCTCCGCGTTGAGCACCTTGCCGCGCAGCGGGAGGATCGCCTGCGTCTTGCGATCGCGCCCCGCCTTCGCCGAGCCACCTGCGGAGTCACCCTCGACGAGGAAGAGCTCGCTGGTGCCGGGGTCGGTGCTCGAGCAGTCCGCGAGCTTGCCCGGAAGGTTGAGGCGGTGGCTCACCGCCGTCTTGCGCGAGACCTGCTGCGACGCCGCGCGCGAAGCCTCGCGAGCACGCGCCGCGAGCACGATGCGCGCGACGATGTTCTCGGCGACCGACGAGTTCGAGAGCAGCCACTGCTCGAGCGCGGTGCGCACCACGCCCTCGACCTGGCCCGCGACCTCGGGGTTGTTCAGGCGATCCTTGGTCTGCCCCTGGAACTGCGGCTCCGCGACGTAGACGCTGACCAGCGCGACCACGCCCTCGCGGATGTCCTCGGCGGTGATCGTCACGCCCTTCGGCTCGATCTTCTTCGCCGCCATGAACGCGCGGATCGCCTTGTTGAGCGCGCTCTTGGTGCCCGCCTCGTGCGTGCCGCCGTTGCCGGTCGGGATGCCGTTGGCGAACGTGATGATCTTCTCGTCGGGCGACTCGGTCCACGTCAGCGCGAGCTCGAGGCGCGGCTCGTCCTCGCGCTCCAGCGTGAACGGCGCGGGCTGGATCGCCTTCTGGCCGCGCTCCGCGACGAGCTTGCCGAGGTACTCGACGATGCCGCCCGGGTGGTGGAACTCCCAGCGCTCGCCCGACTTCTCGTCCTTGAGGACGACGTGCAGGCCCTTGTGCAGGTAGCTCTTCGCCTCGAGGCGCTGCTTGATGACGTCGAGGTCGAAGACCTGCTTGCCGAAGATCTGCGGGTCGGGGCGGAAGTGGATCTGCGTGCCGCGCTTGCTCGTCTTGCCGTTCTTCTTGAGCTTGCTGGTCGGCGCGCCGCGCTCGAACGTCTGCTGGAACTCCTCGCCGCCCTTGCGCACGTACGCGACGAGGTTCTCCGAGAGCGCGTTCACCACGCTCGCGCCGACGCCGTGGAGACCGCCGGAGACGCGGTAGTTCTTGCCCTCGAACTTGCCGCCCGCGTGGAGGATCGTGAGCACGATCTCGAGGCCGGTCTTCTTGAACTTCGGGTGCACCTCGAGCGGGATGCCGCGCCCGTTGTCCGTGACCGAGACGCCCTTCTGATCGGCGTCGAGCACGACCTCGATGCGATCGGCGTGGCCGTTGATCGCCTCGTCGACCGAGTTGTCGAGGATCTCCCAGAGCAGGTGGTGATAGCCGGTCTTCGCGGTGTCCCCGATGTACATCGCGGGGCGCTTGCGCACCGGCTCGAGCCCCTCGAGGACCTCGAGATCGCTCGCCGTGTAGTCACCGCCCTTCGGGGGGCGCACGCTCGCGGCCTTGCCGTTCACGTTCGGGCTCGCCATCAACCCTTCTCCTCGATGCTCGGGACCGTCGGCTCGACGGGATGCACGCGGACCGCGCGGCCGCGCTTGAAGAGCTGACTGCCCGTCCCGCCGCGCGCGACGAGGTGGTGCCACACGGTGATCTCGTACGTCTTGCCGCTCTCGTGCTCGAGCACGAGCGGCGCGTGCGAGTCCCTCATCAGACGCGCGCCGAGCACCGCGTCGTTGGGATCGTCGAGCTTGATCAGCTTCACACCCTTGCCCGCGCCGGCGAGGATCGACACTTCCTCGGCCATGCACATCAGCGCGTGGCCCTCGGCGGTCGCGCACGCGAGCTTCTCGTCGCCGCGGCAGACGTCGACGTAGACGACCTCGTCACCGCCCTTCGGGAAATCCGGCGTGAGGCGCACGTACTTGCGGCCCGCGCGCGTGCTCGGCTCGCGATGCGCGCGCAGCGAGAAGCGCATGCACATGCCGCCCTTCGTCACCGCGAGCGCGTACGGCGGCTGCGGCTCGGGCGCGTTCTCGATCTCCGGCGGCACGTCGAGCTGGCGCGGATCGAAGCTCAGCATCTTCACGATGCGCTCGCCGTCGGCGAGCTTGAACATCGTCTGCACCGGGTTGCCGTAGCCGGTCGTCGCCTGCACGTCGACGATGCGGCACACGTAACACGCGCCGAAGCTCGAGAAGAACGCGACGCTCGCCTTCGTGCTGCCGAAGACGACGTCCTGCACCGCGTCGCCTTCACGCACGCGCGTGCTCGCGAGGTCCTTCACGCTGCCCTGGCGCTTCACCCAGCCCTGCTGGCTGAGCAGCACGAACGCGTCCTCTTCGATGATGAACGCCTCGGCGTCGTACTCGGGCTCGTTCGCGTCACCGACGATCTTCGTCGCGCGCTTGTCGCCGTACGTCGTCTTGAGCTCGAGGAGCTCCGCGCGGATCAGCTTCCAGCGCGCGTCCTCGCTCGAGAGGAGCTGCTTGAGGCGCTTCTCTTCCTTGCGCTTCTCCGCGAGCTCTTCGCGGATGACGTTGATCTCGAGCTGGGCCAGTCGATAGAGGCGCAGCTCGAGGATCGCGTCGACCTGCTCCGCGCTCAGCTCGAAGCGCTTGATGAGCTTCTCCGCCGCGTCCGCCTTGTTCTGGCTCTTGCGGATGATGCGGATCGTCTCGTCGAGCGCGTCGAAGATCGTGACGAAGCCCTCGAGGATGTGGATGCGGCGCTGGACGACCTTCAGGTCGTAGCCGAGCCGGCGCACCACGACCTGCATGCGGAAGTCGAGGAAGTGCCGGAGCATCGCCTTCAGATCGAGGCGCTCCGGCGCGGGGACCTCGCCGCCCGCGCCCTTCACCGGCACGAGGCACGTGAGGTTCACCTGCACGTTCGTCGACAGCGGTGTGTGCTTGAAGAGGTACGCCATCACGAGCTGCGGATCGGTGCCCTTCTTGATCTCGCAGACGACGCGCGTCTCGTCGGTCGACTCGTCGCGCACGTCGAGGAGCACCGGCAGCTTCTTCGCGATGATCACCTCGGCGATCTTCTCGACGATCGTCTTGCGCTCGATCGCGTAGGGGATCGACGTGATGACGATCTGCGGGTTGCCCTTCTGCGGCTCCTCGAGCTTCCAGGTGCCGCGGACCTTCACCGAGCCCTGGCCCGTCGTGTAGACGTCCTCGAGCTCGCGCTTGGTGGAGATCACCTGGCCGCCGGTCGGGAAGTCGGGGCCCTTGATGAACTTCAGGATCCCCTTCACCCCGAGATCGGGCTCGTCGATCACCGCGATCGTCGCGTCGATCACCTCGCCGAGGTTGTGCGGCGGGATCGACGTCGCCATGCCGACCGCGATGCCCGAGCTGCCGTTGACCAGCAGGTTCGGGAAGCGCGCGGGGAGCACGACCGGCTCTTCCTCGACGCCGTCGTAGTTCGGCCGGAAGTCGACGGTGTCCTTGTCGAGCTCGCTGAGCAGCTCGCCCGCGGCGCGCGAGAGCCTGCACTCCGTGTAGCGCATCGCCGCGGCGCCGTCGCCGTCGGCGTTGCCGAAGTTGCCCTGCCCGTCGACGAGCGGCACGCGCAGCGTGAACGGCTGCGCCATGCGCACGAGCGCGTCGTAGATCGAGCTGTCGCCGTGCGGGTGGTACTTACCCATCACCTCGCCGACGACGCGCGCGCACTTCGAGTAGCGAGCGTCGGCGCGCACGCCGCCGCGGTGCATGCCGTAGAGGATGCGGCGCTGAACGGGCTTGAGGCCGTCGCGCACGTCGGGGAGCGCGCGAGAGGTGACGACCGAGAGCGCGTAATTGAGATAGCGCTTCTGGGTCTCCTCGGAGAGGGATGCGTCCTGGATCTGCATATTCGATGGGGGAGGCGGGGGCCGTCCGGGTGCTTGAGGCGCTCCGGGCGGCGAGTCGAACAGCGAGAGCTGATTGCGCGGTTGCGTCATACGAGCCACGCGCTCCTGGACCTGCGTTCAGGCCCGGACGGGCGCTCATAGCAGGGTTTTCGGCGACGACGCAAGGAACCGGCGCGTGGGGGCCCCGCGCCCGGGACGCGCCCGATCGGGCCGGCGCGCGTCCTCAGGGCCGCAGCGCCAGCTTGCCGACGGTCGCGCGCGCCCCGAGCGCCGCGAGCACCCTCGGGCCCTCGGCGAGATCGTGCACCGCGGGTCGGCCCGGCGTGAGCACGCCGGCGCTCTCGAGCGAGCGCAGCTCGCGCATCAGCTCGTCGAAGATCTCCGGCGCGGTCTGCATCAGCACGCCGATGTGCAGGCCGATCACGTGGATCGGGTGCTGGAAGTTCAGCTCCCAGTTCGTGATCGCCGCTTCGCCGCTCGCGACGCCGAAGACGACCACCCGTCCCGTGACCCGCCTCGTCGCTGCGATGCTGGCGCGGAAGGTCTCACCGCCGACCGACTCGAGCACGAGATCGGCGCCTCTGCCGTCGGTGAGACGCAGGACCTCGGCCACGAGATCGGCGGTGCGAGCGTCCACCACGCGATCGGCGCCGAGCGCGCGCACCGTCTCGTGCTTGCCCGCCGACGCGGTCGCGATGACGGTCGCGCCGTAGTGCTTCGCCAGCTTCACCGCGGCCTGACCGACCCCGCCCGCGGCCGCGTGGATCAGCACCGTTTCACCCGCAGCGATGCGCCCGATCGGCACGAGGGCGGCCAGCGCGGTCGCCCAGTTCAGCACGAGCCCGAGCGCCTGCTCGTCGGCCCAGCCTGCGGGCACCGGTGCCACCGCGGCCGCGGCCATCACCATGTATTGCGCGAACGCGCCGGGGCCGATCCCGATCACGTGTGCGCCGAGCTCGAGACCGACCACGCCCTCACCGAGCGCGACGATCTCACCGGTGGCCTCGAAGCCCGCGACGTAGGGAGCGCTCGGGCCGCCGTGGTACGTGCCGAGCGTCTGCATCAAGTCGGCGAAGTTGACGCCCGCGGCGGTGACGCGGATCAGGACCTCGCCCGGACCGGGGCTCGGCACCGGTGCGTCGTGGATCAGGCGCATGTCCTGTGGGCCGTTCAGAGAGGGCTGCAGGAGCGCGCGCATGGTGGTGGGAATGCTCATCGGTGCTCACCTGGGGAAGCAGCCAGCGCACCGCCACCCCGCACGAAACGTGACAAGCAGACGTTACGTGCGTGGCGCACGGTCGCGCGAGGAGGTGCCGAGTGAGGGATCTCGAGGGCAGGATCGCGGTCGTCGCTGGCGCGACTCGGGGCGCGGGGCGTGGGATCGCGGTGGCGCTCGGAGAGCGCGGCGCGACCGTGTACTGCACGGGGCGCAGCGTGCGCGGGGCGATCGCGACCTCGGGGCGCAGCGAGACGATCGACGAGACCGCGGAGCGCGTCACCGCGGCGGGCGGGCGCGGGATCGCGGTGCGGGTCGATCACACGCGCGAGGACGAGGTGCGCGCGCTCTTCGGGCGCGTCGAGCGCGAAGCGGGACGGCTCGACGTGCTGGTGAACGACGTGTGGGGCGGCGACGCGAAGATCGACTTCGGCAAGACGTTCTGGGAGCTCGACCTCGCCAAGAGCGCGGGGCTGATCGAGCAGGCGGTGTGGTCGCACGTGATCACGTCGCGGCACGGCGCGCCGCTCATGGTGCGCGCGAACCGCGGGCTGATCGTCGAGGTGACCGACGGAGACTCGCTCTCGTACCGCGGGAACCTGCTCTACGACCTGGTGAAGACGAGCGTGATCCGGCTCGCGATGGGCATGGGGTACGAGCTGCGCCGCACCGGGATCGCGGCGGTCGCGGTGACGCCGGGGTTCCTGCGCAGCGAGGCGATGCTCGAGAATTTCGAGGTGAGCGAGGCGAATTGGCGCGACGCGATCGCGAAGGAGCCCGACTTCGCGGTCTCGGAGACGCCGATGTTCGTGGGGCGCTGCATCGCGGCGCTCGCGGCGGACCCGAACGTGACGGCACGCTCGGGTCGGGTGTACGCGTCGTGGACGCTCGCGCGCGAGTACGAGATCGACGACGTGGACGGCACGCGCCCCGACTGGGGCGCGCACTTCGCGTCGAAGTACGGCCCCGCGAGCCCGTGCGGCGAGGCCGTCTATGCCGAGGTGAACGGCGGCATGTTCGCCACCGTGTACCCCGAGTGGCCGAAGCTCAGCGCCCCGTGAAGCGGCCTTCGCGGCGCTCGACGAACGACATCAATCCCTCGCGCGCGTCGTCGGTCGCCATCAGCTTGCGCGCTTGATCGAGCAGCGCGCGCGCCGCGGCGGGCTCGCCTTCGTGCTCGGCGATGCGCGCGCTCTCCAGCGTCGCGTACACGCCGAGCGGCGCCTGCTTCGCGATCGTCTCGGCGATCGTGATCGCGCGCTCGGTCTGCTGCCCCGGCGCGACGACCTCCTGCACGAGCCCGAGGCGGAGCGCTTCGTTCGCGTCGAAGGTGTCGCCGGTCAGCAGCCAGCGCATCGCGTTGCCCCATCCGGCGCGCGCGGGGAGACGGATCGTCGCGCCGCCGAACGGGAAGATGCCGCGCTTGATCTCGATCTGGCCGCACTTCACGTCGCTCGCCGCGATGCCGACGTCACACGCGAGCGCGAGCTCGATGCCGATCGTGAGGCAGTAGCCCTGGATCGCGATCACGACCGGCTTGGTACGCACCCGGCCGCGGAGGCCGAGGGGATCGACGCCGCCCTCGGGGAAGAGCGCGGCGCCGCTCGCGACCGCGGGCCCGACCTCCGCGAGATCGAGGCCCGCGGTGAAGTGATCGCCGTTCGCGTGCACGATCGCGCAGCGCACGTCGGGATCGTCCTCGAACGTCGTGTACGCCTCGGCGAGCTCGCGCAGCATGAGCAGATCGAATGCGTTGCGTTTGCTCGCGCGATCGAGGGCGATGCGGGCGACGTGGCTCTTCGTCTCGTAGCGGATGCGCTCTGCCATGTCGGTGGGGTACGCGAGCGCGCGGCCGGGATCAACGACTACACTCCGCCGCCAGAGAGTGCCCGCTCCATGTCGCGGATCCACGTCGTATTGAATCCGAACTCGCGCAAGAACCGCGGGCGTGATCGCGTCGCGAGGCTGCGCGAGATCCTGGGCCCGCGCGGCGAGGTGCACGTCACGAGCGCCACCGAGGCGCTGCCGCCGCTGCTCGAGCGCATCCTCGACGATGAGCTCGCCTGCCTGGTGTCGGACGGCGGCGACGGCGCGCTGCACTGGGCGCTCAACGCGGCGCTGCCGATCGTCGCGCGCAACAGGCGCACGCTGCCGATCGTGCTCCCGACGAACGGCGGGACGATCGACTTCGTGGCGCGGAAGGCGGGCGTGCACGGGCACGCCGAGACGCTGGTGACGCGCCTGGTGCGCGCGCTCGATCGTGGCGCGCTCGAGACGATCGAGGTGGGCTCGCTCGAGCTGCGCGGCGTGCACGTGGGCGGCACGCCGTTCCACCGCATCGGGTTCGCGCTCGCGGCGGGCGGCGTGGGGCAGCGCTTCTTCGACAAGTACTACGCGGATCGCGAGCCCGGCGCGGCGACGATCGTGAAGGTCGCGGCGCGCACGATCGCGTCGCTGGCGCGCGGCGGCGAGTACGCGCGCGACATGTTCCGGCCGCACCACGCGCACGTGTGGATCGACGGCGAGGAGCTCGCGACGACGACCCACGGTGCGATCCACGCAGGCGCGTTCCACGTGAACCTCGGCGGCGTGTTCCGCGTGTTCCCGCTCGCGCGCGAGGTGGGCGCGCTGCACTTCCAGGCGGGCGCGATCTCGCCCGCGCAGATCGTCGCGAACGTGCCGCAGCTGGTGCGCGGCGGCGCGATCCGCGCGCCGGAGATGAAGGACGTGCGCGGGCGCGAGATGGTGATCGAGGTGATCGGCGACGAGCCGCTGCGCCCGGTGCTCGACGGCGAGATCTACGAGGGGCTGCGACGCTTGGAAGTGCGGAGCGGGCCGGTGGTGCGCATCGCGCGGGTCTGAATGCGCATCGGGCCCTACGAGGTGATCGCGCCTTTGCGCAGCGGGGGGATGGCGAGCCTGGTGCTCGCGCGTCGCATCGGCGCGCGTGGGTTCGCGCGGCTCGTCGCGATCAAGCGGGTGCACGAGCATCTCTCCGACGATCCCGCGATGATCCGGCGCTTCGTGGACGAGGCGCGCTTGTCCTCGGCGATCGCGCATCCCGCGGTGGTGCGGGTCGAGGATCTCGTCGAGCACGAGGGCGAGCTGCACCTCGTGATGGAGCACGTGCACGGCGTGACGCTGGGGCGCGTGATGGATCGGCTGCGCGCGCGTGATCGACGGATGAAGCCCGAGGTCGCGGTCGCGATCGCGGCGTGGATCGCGGAGGGGCTCGAGGCCGCGCACCAGGCGCACGACGCGGAGGGCCGGTGGCTCGGGCTCGTCCATCGCGACGTGAGCCCGAGCAACGTGCTGATCGCGTCGAGCGGGCACGTGAAGCTGATCGACTTCGGCATCGCGAGCGCGCGAGTGCGCGAGCACGAGTCGACGATGGGGCACGTGCTCGGGAAGCTCCGGTACGCGGCGCCGGAGCAGCTGCGTCGTGATCCGCTCGACGCCCGTGCCGACGTGTACGCGCTGGGCGTGCTGCTCTGGGAGATGCTGACGTGCGAGGCGCTCTTCTCGGGCGGGCACGACGCGCTCGCATCGGGGCGGCCGGCGATCGATCCGCCGAGCCGGCACGCGCCCGAGGTGAGCGAGGCGCTCGATGCGGTGGTGCGCGAGGCGCTCGCCGAAGATCCGCGGCAGCGCATCGCGAGCGCGCGAGCGCTGCGGGACGCGCTGCGCGCCAGCACGCCCGAGTGCGCGGCGATCGGCGCGCCCGAGATCGCGGCGATGCTGGAGGCGCTGGTCGGGGAAGATCTCGCGCGCGCATCGCAGGAGCTGCCGATGGAGGCGCGCACCAGCCCGGGCGCGGTGAGCACGAAGGCGCTCGATCGGACGACGGTCTCGCGCACCGCGCCGGCACCGATCGTGCGGGCGAAGAAGAAGGCGCGCGCCGGCACGCCGTGGGCGACCTACGCGATCGTCATCGCGGGACTGATCGTCGGCGTGATCGCGGGCGCGCTGCTCGCGCGCTGATCACCGCAGGCCGTGCTTCTTGAGCAGCTCGAGGAGGTACGCGCGATCCATCTTCGCGCGGCGCGCGGCCTCGCTCGCGTTGTTGCGCGACCCGGCGATCAGCGCGCCGAGGTACGCGCGCTCGAACGCGTCGAGCGCGGCGGCGCGCGCCTCGCGATAGCTGCGATCGAGATCGACCTGCAGCGCAGTGCCCTGCGCTCCGCTCGCCGAAGAAGCCGCCCGCGGTGCGGCGTCGTCGAGGTGGAGCTCGCCGAACGCGAGCGCGCTCTCCACCACGTTCCGCAGCTCGCGCACGTTGCCCGCGAAGGGATGGCGCCGCAGCGCGTCGAGGCTCGTCGCGTCGAACGGCATCGCGGCGGGATCGCCGGTGAGCTGCGCCGCGAAGTGACGCGCGAGCGGCTCGACGTCCTCGGGGCGATCGCGCAGCGGCGGGAGCACGAGGCGCGCGGCGGCGAGACGGAAGTAGAGATCGGCGCGGAACGATCCGGCGTTGGTCGCCTCGCGCAGATCGCGATGGGTCGCGGCGACCACGCGCACGTCGACCGCGATCTCGCGCTCGCCGCCGACGCGCCGGAACCGACGTCGCTCGAGCACACCGAGCAGCGCGGGCTGGAGCTCGGCGGGGAGCTCGCCGATCTCGTCGAGGAACACGGTGCCTCCGTCGGCGCGCTCGAACGCGCCCAGGTGGCGGCGATCCGCGCCGGTGAACGCGCCCCGCTCGTGCCCGAAGAGCTCCGACGCGATGAGCGTCGGCGCCATCGAGCCGCAGTCGACCACCACGAGCTCGCGATCGCGGCGCGGTGAGAGCGCGTGGATCGCGCGCGCGATCACTTCCTTGCCGGTGCCGGTCTCGCCGAGGAGGAGGACCGACGCGCTCGTCGGTGCGATGCGGTGCAGCGCGCGCACGACCGCCCGCATCGCCGCGCTCTCCGCGATCACGCCGGGGATCGCGGCGGGCTCGATCTCGCGCGCGACGACCTCGCGCTCCGCTCCGTCGTCGACGACGAGCACGGTGTCGCCGAGGCGCAGCTCGGTGCCCGCTGCGACGATCGCGCTCTCGATGCGCACCGCGCCCGCGATCGTGCCGTTCGAGCTCGCGAGATCGCGCACTCGGATCCCCTCGGGCATCGCGGCGAGCTCGACGTGGTAGCGGCTCACGGTGGGATCGCGCAGCCGGAGCTCGTTGCCCTCGCTGGTGCCGATCGCGAGCGTGGCGCCGGCATCGCAGCTCGCCTCCGCGCCTGCATCGGGCCCGCGCACGACCCGCGCGCGAACGGTGCGAACCCGGCGCGGCGGCTTCCGCGGCGCACGGACGGTGCCGTCGTCCTCGAACACGCTGCTCCCTCTGGCAGGCATCGTAGCCGACGGATCGGCTACCATCACCGCCGTGAGGCTGCTCCCGCTCGCGCTCGCGGCGGCGATCGTGATCGTGTCGATCCCAGCACGCGCGCAGGTCGGCCACGTGCGAGAGCGTTTTCGTGAAGGCGTCGCGGCGGCCGAGGCCGGTCGCTGGGAGACGGCGCTCGAGGCGTTCGAGGAGGTGTACGCGCTGCACCCCGCGCCCGCCGTGCTCTTCAACCTCGCGGGGGCGCTCGCGCAGAACGGCCGATTGCGCGAGGCGGCCGACGCGTATCGACGCTTCGAGCGCGAGACGCCCGACGCGTCGCTGCGCGCCGCGGCGGAGCACGAGCGAAGCGCGGTCGAGGCGCGCCTCGCGTTCGTCGACGTGCACGCGGAGGGCATGCAGCCCGGCGATCGCCTCGCGCTCGATGGCGACGTGCTGGGCACGCATCCGCGCTACGAATCGCTACCGCTCGATCCCGGCGAGCACGAGGTCGAGGTGCGCCGCGGCGAGCGTCGTGTCGCGAGCGAGCGCGTCGTGATCGGCGAGGGCGAGCGGCGCGAGATCGTCGTGGCGGTCGCGGCGCCCGAGGCGCTGGTGGTCGGGCCGGTGCGCGAGGAGCCGCGCGGCGAGCCGTGGTTCGAGTCGCCGGTGCTGTGGACGATCGTCGGCGTGGTGATCGTGGGCGCGGGAGTGGGCATCGGCGTCGGCCTCGCGACCAGCACGCCGCAGGGCCCCGGCGCGCCGATCACGGATCGCGGCCCGCTGGGGGTGCGATGAGGCGCGTCGCGCTGGCGATGCTCGCGCTGATCGCGCTCGCCTGCAGCGAGCCGCGCTCGTACCTCGTCGTGGTGATCGACGTGGAGCCCGCGCTGCGCTCCGACATCGACGCGATCGAGGTCGCGATCCGCGGCGCGACCGAGCAGCGCCCGGTCGAGCGCATCGATCCCGCGATCGACGCGCTGCCGCTGACGATCGGCCTCGAGGCGCAGGGCGCGCTCGCTCCGGTGATCGTCGAGGCGCGCGCGCTCCAGGGCGCGACCGCGCGGGTCACGCGACGGGTGCGCACCGGGTTCGTGCGCGGCGAGATCCGCACCGTCCACATCCGCCTCGAGAGCGTCTGCCTCGACGAGCCCTGCGACGACACGCGCACCTGCATCGCGGGCACGTGCGTGGACGACGCGATCCCGCCCGCGTCGCTGCCGCCCTGGACCGGAACGATCGGTGATGCCGGCGCACCGTTCGATGCGAGCGCGCCGATCGACGCCACGACGCCGATCGACGCGGGCACCGACGCGACGATCCCCGACGACGACGCGGGCCCGCCGCCGTTCGAGCCGCTGCCCGGGCCGATCGCCGCAGGACAGGACCACACCTGCGCGGTGAAGGACGCGCGCCTCTGGTGCTGGGGCGGATCCGACGAAGGCCAGGCCGGCGCCGCGAACGGCGCGACCGCGGTCGAGATCGATCTCGCGGGGGTCGCCGGGGTCTGCGCGGGGATGCGCTTCACGTGCGCGTGGACGCTCGAGGGCGAGGCGTGGTGCGTGGGCCTCATGGACGGCGCGACCGAGCCCGTCTTCCGCAGCGCGAGCAAGCGCCCGATGACGCTGCCCGCCGGCGCGCGCGCGCGGATGATCGCGTGCGGATACGACCACGCCTGTGCGCTGCTCGACGACGGTCGCGTGACCTGCGCGGGCCGCGGCACCGAAGGACAGCTCGGCGACGGCCTCTCGATCGACGCACCGCTGACCGCACCGGTGATCGCGATCCTCGACGCACGCGCGGCGCGCATCGGCGCGGGCGAAGGACAGACCTGCGCGCACCTCGAGGACGGTCGCGTCGCGTGCTGGGGCGACAACGATCTGCTGCGCGCCGGCGGGCCCATGACGCTCGCCGAGGTCGCGACGCCGCGCGACGTGGAGTCGATGCCCGTCGAGCTCGCGGGGACGAGCGCGCTCGCGGGCGGTGGGGGCCACACCTGCGCGGTCGCGGGCGGGACGCTCTACTGCTGGGGCGCGAACACGCACGGCGAGCGGGGCTGTCTGCCGACCAGCCCGCGCGCGGTCGCGACCCCGGCCCCGGGCGCGACCACCGGCGCGAGCGAGGTCGCGCTCGGCCTCGATCACACCTGCGTGCTCCTCGGCGGCGCGGTGCACTGCGCGGGCGACGACTTCTACGGACAGACCGGGCGCGATCCCGCGGGAGGCGCGACCGACTGCACGATGGTCGCGGTGACGCAGCTCGCGGGCGAGAGCGCGACGCACGTCGCGGCGGGTCGCTTCCACGCGTGCGCGATCCTGACGAGCGGCGACATCGCGTGCTGGGGCCTCAACCAGCGAGGACAGCTCGGCGCGGCCGGCGCGGACGGCTGGACGGTGCGGCGCTCGCGCCTGCCTTGATCACGGCAGATCGGTGAGGATCGGCGTGCCGTGCACGACCGCGGGCGCGCGCGGGGCCGGCTCGTCGGGCTCGCGCGCAGGCGTCGCGGTGCCGCGTCGGCGGCGTGCACGGCGCGCGCGCGAGGGCGTCTCGTCGACCACCTCGGGCTCGCTCTCGGGCGCCGCGATCGCCACGCCGGCATCGCTCGGCGCGATCGCGTCGACGACCACCGGCGCGACCACGTCGTGCGGCGGCAGCTCGCTCGCGCTCACGATCGGCGGCGCGGTCTCGCTGGGCGGCGCGGGCGTGCTCGCGACCCACGTGCCCACCGCCGCGCCGATCGCCACCGCGACGAGCGCGAGCGCCACGCGCGCCCCGACGCGCCGCGCCGACGTGCTCTCGCTCGCCAGCGACACGTGGCTGGCGCTCGCGGGGGCGGTGAGCGTCGCGAGCACCTCCTCCGCCGAGCGCGGACCGCGCGCCCCCTCGCCTGCCAGCGCGCGCGTCGCTTCGTCGGGCAGCTCCGCGATCACGCGCGCGAGATCGTCACCCACCGCGCTCTGCACCAGCTCCGCGATCGCCTCGCTCTCGACGGCGAGCGCCTCGGGCACCGCGGCCGCGAGCGCCCGGCGCATCTCGCGCACCGACGCGAAGCGCGCGCCCGGCTCGCGCGCCAGCGCCCGCATGACGACCGCCTCGAGCGCCGGCGACACCGCCGCGGCGTACGTGCGCGGCGACTCGACCTTCGGATCGGCGGCCGCCTTCAGCATCTCGAGATCGCCCGCCACCGCGAGCAACCGACGCCCGGTCAGCATCTCCCAGAGCATCACGCCGAGCGCGTACTGATCGGCGCGCGCGTCGACGTCCTCGGCGCGCGCCTGCTCGGGCGCCATGTACGCGATCTTGCCCTTGATCCCGGCGCTGCTCTCGGTGTCGCCGATGCGCGCCTTCGCCACGCCGAAGTCGATCAGCTTCACGTGGCCCTGCACCGAGACGAGCACGTTCTGCGGGCTCACGTCGCGATGCACGATGTCGAGCGCGCGCCCCGCCTCGTCGCGCGCGTCGTGCACCGCGGCGAGCCCTTCCGCGATGCGCATCGCGATCGCGACCGCGGCGCGCACCGAGAGCCGTCGCTCGCGCTTGCTCAGGGTGCGCAGCAGCTGCGAGAGCGAGCAGCCGTGCACGTACTCCATGACGAGATAGAAGAGCCCCGCGCTCTCGCCGAGCTCCTCGACGTGCACGACGTTCGGGTGCGCGAGGTGCGCCGCGATGCGCGCCTCGTGCACGAACATCCGGATCATCGCGGAGCTCTCGGAGAGGCCCGCGCGCACCACCTTGATCGCGACGAGCTTGCGGAACCCCGCCGCACCGCGACGTCGCGCGAGGTACAGCGAGGCCATCCCGCCCGTGCGCAGATGCGCGAGGACCGTGTAGCTCCCGAGCGTGTCGGACGGCTGGAGCACCGCGGAAGAACGACCCTACGGAGGTCGCGCCGCGAGCGCAACCAGCGATCAGTAGTCCGAGAAGCCGTCGTCGAGATCCGTCGCGCCGGCGGCGAGGCCCTCGATCTCCGCCAGCACTGCGTCGAACGCCGCGTGATCGCCACCCGGCTCGGCGCGATCGAGCCACACCCGCATGTCGCGCGCGCCCGCGAGCGTCTCGTCGCGCCGGTAGATCGTCCCGGTGCGCGCGAGCTCGTCGCGCACCAGCAGCAGCGCCATGCGCGCGGCGTTCGCGAGCATCCGCGCGCGCGGCGCGAAGCGCGGATCGCTCTCGGGCGGCTGGTGGAAGCTCGTCTCGACGTGCTTCGTGATCACGAACGGACGCGGGCTCGCCCAGCGGCCGTGCCCCGCGAGCGCGATGCCCTCGGCGTGCATCCACGCGCCGTCGTCGACGCGCGCCTTCTCGACCATCAGGCGCGCGACGAGGAACGCGTGGTGGACCTTGTGGCGCGGCAAGAGGCGCGCGAGGAAGTAGTCGCCGGTGATCGTCGCGCGCGCGTCCTCGGTCGCGATGATCGCGGGGTCGTACTGCCAGCCGATCCAGAACCAGCCGCGCGCAAGCTGCTCGCTCTGCTCCTCGCGCGCGTCGTCACCCTCGATCAGCGTCGCGTCGACCTCGGGCGGCAGGACCATGCACGGCGAAGGCGTGTCGCAGTGCAGCGGGTTCTGCCGGACCGCGTCGCCGACGATCCAGAACGGATTGCGCGCGATCGCCTGCGCGCGCATCGGCACGCGCGCCGCGCCCCGCGCGCCTCCCCAGGGATCGAGCGGCGTGATCTCCCGCGCCCGCAGCATGTGCGAGACGAGCTGCACCGAGAGGTACTTGCGGCGCATCAGCTCGTTCGCGAGCGGCGTGGTCTCGACGATGCCCTCCGCGTCCCACGACTCGCTGAGCGCGTCGACGCGGTCGTACCAGGCCCAGAAGCGCGCGGGGGTCGGCTCCGCGAGGTACGCGTCGATCAGCGCGAACCACTCGTCCTCCATGCCCTCGCGCGGCTCGCGCGCGATCCCGGGGATCCACTCGGTGATCACCCGGCGGTCCTCGCCGTGGAAGCCGTCCTCGGTCCAGCGATCCGCGAGCACGCCGACGCGGAGCGTGCGCAGATCGATCGACGCGAGCTGCTCCGCCGCGGCGCGCGCGTCGTCGAGCGTCGTGATCGGCGCGCCGAGGATGCGCAGATCGTGATCGTCGCGGAGCGACTCGAGGAACGCGGTGTCGCGCCGATCCGACTCGAGCCCGGGCGTCGGCGTGGTGCTCGGCGGGAGCGGCTCGAAGCCGGGCTGCAGCGGTCGGAAGCGGTCGGGGTGCAGGGGCCGCGCGATGGCGTGTCGCTCGCGCTGTGCATGGACGAGCGCGACGATCGCGCGCGCGTCGTCCTCGCTGACGTGCGGCGCGGCGCGGCGGAGGATCGTCGCGTCGGAGTAGCCGATCGCCGCGAGATCGATCGCGTCGGGCGCGTGACATCCCGCGCAGCTGCCGCGCGGACCGCGGGCGCGGAACGCCTGCATGCCGCGCGCGATCACCGCGTCGAGCTCGGCCTCGCTGCGCGCGCGCGTCGGGTCGTAGCCGGCGCCGCAGCGCGGGTCGCCGCTGCTCGTGATCGAGCCACCGCGCAGCACCGCGTAGTCGCGCGCGAGCACCTCGTCGCTCACCTCGCTCGCGGCGAAGCTCGGCATCGCCTCGGGCCCCGTGCGCACCGCCGCGACGAACGCCTCGAGCGTCGCGACCTCGCGCAGCGAGGGGTACTCGGCACCGCCCTCCCCGCCCGCGCCGTGGCACCCCGCGCAGCGCTCGCCGAACGATGCGGAGAGAGCACCCTCGGACTCGATCACCGGAGGACAGAGGACCGACTCGGGGTACGGCAGCGCGATCGGATCGCGCGGATCGATCGGCGTCGGAGTCGACCCTCCATCGACGCTCGGCGCGATCCCTCCGTCGCTGTCGATCGGTGGATCGCCCGGAGACATCAGCGCGCCCTCGCACCCGACCAGCGCGACCACCACGAGCACCACCAGCGACGTGCGCATGCGTGCCCACCGAGCAACCGGCACGCCACCGAATCACCAAATGTTTCCGCTACTTCCGCCTGCGGCTCCAGCCCGCACCCGATGGCTCGCCCCTGTAGGCTGCAGCCTACGATCGCGCGCCGCGCCTCGCGTTTCGCGGCGAACGTGTGCTGGCGTGTGCGTTGCTGAACGAGGGGCTCGGAGGTGCTCCGTGAACCGCTCCGCGATGGTCGCCGCGCTCGTCTCGCTGCTCGCGACTGCATGCACCGGCAACGTGATGGACGACGGCGACACCAACGACGCCGGTCTCCCACCGCTCGACGACGGCGCGACCCCGCCGCCGCGCGACGGCGCGACGCCCGACGACGCGTCCACTCCACCGCCACCCGACTTCGTCGATCCCGATCCCGCCGATCTCGAGCCCGGCGTCACCTGCGGCTCGTACGCGACCGGCGCGACCGACGTCGTCCCCATCGGCACGCAGTACCGCGCGCCCGAGCTCGAGGGCCCGCTCCCGACGCACCGCTCGTGGAGCTCGGTGGGCTGGGACTTCCGCAACGCGTTCCCGCACTCGAACAACCTCTACATGCACCCGATCAGCGCGCGCGCGGAGCGCGACGGGCTCGGCGTGCGTCACCTGCCCGCGCCGAGCGTCACGCCCGACGGTCGCTTCTACGAGCACATCCTCCCGATCCCCGCGCAGCTCGACGCGCTGCGCATCGGCGTGCAGGGCCTCGACGCGCCCGACACGCGCCTCGCGGATCACAGCGACTGGACGTTCACCGCGCGCTGGAGCGACGGCACGCGCGAGCTGCGCGCCACGCTCGGCTCGGGCCTTCCGTTCGCGTACTTCCGGGTGCGCGGCGGCGCGGCGCGGGTGTCGATCAACGCGGCGTTCCGCGCCGGCGCGCGCATCGTGCTGCGCGAGGGGCCGCGCCTCGTCATCGAGATCGAGGGCGTGCGCTACGCGATCTTCGCGCCGAGCGGCGCGACCTGGCGCGACGGCGCGGAGGGCGAGCTGCTCGCGGATCTCGGCGGTCGTGATCACCTCTCGCTCGCGGTGCTCCCCGATCACAACGACGACACGCTCGAGTTCTACACCGAGCACGCATACGCGTTCGTCGACGACACGCGCGTGCGCTGGGCCTACGACGAGGCGCGCGGCGAGGTGCGGGTGCGCTACGAGGCGCACGCGACCGCGGTCGAGCCCGGCGCGAGCGACGTGCCGCTGATGGCGCTGATGCCGCACCACGCGCGCCACAGCGACGCGCGCCTCGCGGACCTCTACTACGCGTCGCCGCGCGGTCGCCTGCAGGTGCTCGAGGCGAACGCGTTCGAGACGCGCGTGCCGTTCCGCGGCGTGTTGCCCGCGCTCCCGCTCGCCGATCGCGCGCACGACGCGCGCCTCCGCACGCTGCTGCGCGAGGTCGATCTGAACGCCGCGTATCCCGCGCCCTCGTACGCGACGGGCAAGCTGCTCGGGAAGTACGCCGAGCTCCTCGTCGTCGCGGAGCAGCTCGGCGAGACCGAGATCCGCGATCGCCTGCTCGCGCGGCTGCGCCAGGGGCTCGAGCAGTGGCTCTCGCCGAACGACGGTGGGCCCTCGCGCCTCCGTTATCTCGATGCGTGGTCGACGATCGTGCCCGAGCCCGCCGACTTCGGCGCGGCGACCGAGCTCAACGATCACCACTTCCACTGGGGCTACCTGCTGCACGCGGCCGCGCTCGTCGCGCTGCACGATCCCGCGTGGGCCGAGGCGTGGGCGGGCTCGCTGCTCTGGCTCGTGCGCGACGCGACGAGCCCGCTGCGCGACGATCCGATGTTCCCGTTCCTGCGCACGTTCGATCCGTGGGAAGGCCACTCGTGGGCGAGCGGTCACGCGGGCTTCGCGCACGGCAACAACCAGGAGAGCTCGAGCGAGTCGATGCACTACTCGAGCTCGCTGATCCTCTTCGGCGAAGCGACCGGCAATCGCACGCTGCGTGATCTCGGCGTGTACCTCTACGCGGTCGAGGCGACGTCGATCGCGGAGTACTGGCTCGACGTGCACGACGACGTGTTCCCCGAGTCGTTCCAGCACCCGGTGGTCGGCATCGTGTGGGGCGCGGGCGGCAGCTACTCGACGTGGTGGACCGCGGAGCCCGAGGCGATCCACGGGATCAACCTGCTGCCCTTCCACGGCGGCTCGCTCTATCTCGGTCATCACGCGGCGCACCTCGGACGCACGCTCGATCACCTCGTCGAGATGAACGGCGGGCCCGAGGGCACCGGAGGCGGTCCCGACGACTGGGTCGACGTGATCTGGCTCGCGCGCGCCTACGCCGATCCCGACGACGCGTGGGCGCGTTACTCGGCGCGCGCCGACAGCTATCCGGTCGAGGCCGGACAGACCCGCGCGCACACGCTGCACACGCTCGCGACGCTGCGCGATCTCGGGCGCATCGACGCGACGGTGAGCGCGAGCGCGGCGACCGCGGCGGTGTTCGATCGCGGCGGCACGCGCACCCACGTCGCCTATCACGCGGGCTGCGAGGGCACGCGCACCGTCACGTTCGGCGACGGCGCGAGCGTCGAGGTCCCGGCGCGCACGCTGATCGCGGAGCGCGGTGGCGCGACCGTCGCGACGATCTCGCTCGGGAGCTGCACGGCGGGCCCGCCGCCTGCCTGCCCGTGAGCGTCAGCGCGTCGCGTGCGCGATCGCGTCGAGCTCGTCGGTGAACACGGTGAAGACCGCGGTGCCGCGCTCCTTCTCGATGCGCTGCACCTGGAGGCGCCCCACCGCGCTCTTCACCAGCACCGACACGCTGCGGAACGGCCGGAGCAGCGCGGCGCTCGTCTCCGACGCGAAGCGCTCGAACTCCGGCTCGCTGCGTGGGCGCGCCGCACGCAGATCGAGCACCACGCCGTGGGTGCGTCGCTCCACCGTCGCCAGCGCGATCCCGAGCGACGCGTACGACGCACGCGCGTGCTCGATCGAGTCGAACGCGCGCTCGGTGCGCGCGAGGCGCACCAGGGAGCGTGCCGGATCCACCCAGGCCTCGAAGTATTCGTCGCGATACAGCATCCGTCCGAGGGTCCCTACTTGAGCGCCACAGCTCGGCGCCGCAAGACCTACGAGCGCGCCCGCTCCAGCGCGTCGAGCAGCGCGCCGATGTCCGGCGCTTCGATCGTGGTGGTCCCCGAGAGCACCGGCGCGGTCGTCACGATCTGCAGCTGCGAGCCGCTGACGCGCGCGGTCACGACGTAGGGCCAGGGCACCGAGAGCGTCACCGTGCGCTTCGGCAGCGCGCGATCGAAGACCGCGAACGCGCCCATCCCCCCACCCGCCAGCGCGAGGATCCCCAGCGCCGCGATCAGCTTGATCATCCCGTCGCCGAGGATCGCCACCGCCGCCACGACGAGCGCGAGCATGGCGACGATCCCGACGCCGACGGCCAGCACCGTCGCGAGCCCGCTGCGTCGCCGCGTCGTGTGGATCGTGACGCCCTCGCGACCCGCCCGGATCGTCCCCGGGCCCTCGAGCCCGGCATCGACCTCGGGCGAGGGCAACACGCCTCGCACGAAGCGCACCTCGAAGTCGCTCACGCCGCGGCTCCGCGCGCCGCGCGCCACAGCCCGACGAGCCGCTCGGCGACCTCGCGCGTCGGCACCGGCACGACCTTCTGTCCGAGCTGCACGCGATGCCCGACGGTCGTGCCGCGGCGCTGCACCTCGACGATCGTCGGCGCGGGCACGTCGCGATAGAGCACGGCATCGCGCACCGCGCCGCGCACGATCCACACCGCGCCCTGCTCGCAGAGCCGCCACTCCGGCTTGCCGCGCACATCGCGCACGCCGCCGACCAGGATCGCGAGCCCGATCAGGTTCCACGACCCGATGCACAGGAGCCCGGCGATCATGTCGCCGTTCACCTCGCTGCCGAGCGACGCATCACCGGCGAGCACCGCGACGACCGGGAAGAGCCCGATCGCGAGCGTCACGCCGCCACCGATCACACCACCCCACCCGATCGACGTCGGGTCTGGGTACGCGATCACCACTCGACCGAAGCGCGGATCCGTCGCGTCCATGCGCGCGACGCTATGACGCCGCGCGTTCGATCACCAGAGGGAGACGGTCAGAGCTCTTCGTGGATGACCCAGCGCGAGCGCGGATGACGCATGCGCGCGTGGCAGCGGATGCCGCTCGGACGCTGCCGCACGTCGTTCCACGTGAGCGGATCCATCGGCGTGAGCGAGCCGTTGCGATGCCGGATCCCCGGCCGCCACAGCGCGGCGGGATCGCAGTTCTGCCCCTGGAAGATCAGCTCGAAGTGCACGTGCGGACCGCGGCTGATCCCCGTCGATCCGACCTCCGCGATGATCGCGCCCGCGGGCACGCGCTCACCGGCGACCACGAAGTTCACCGAGTTGTGCGCGTACATCGTGACCCACCCGCCGGGATGCACGATCAGCACGGCGTTGCCGTAGCCCGGGATCTCGTCGCCCGCGTACCCGACCACGCCGGGCGCGCTCGCGCGCACGTTCCAGCCGATCTCGCCCATGATGTCGGTCGCGAGGTGATACCCACCCTCGCCCGACCCGTAGCCGCGCACGAACCAGCCGTTCGCGACCGGCCACCGCAGCGAGCCCGGCAGTCGATCGCGCCCGAACCCGCGGCTCGCCTCGCGCAGCCACGTCGGCTGCACGCGACCGTGCAGCAGCGCGCTGCCCGCCTGGTGCGATCCCATCCCGAGCCGTCGCGCCGCCGCGAGCGCGCGCTGCTGTGCGCCGCTGAGCACGCGCCGCATGCGGCCCTGGGTGTCGCGCTCGACGCCCGGCACGTAGAGCGTCGCGCCCTCGCGCAGCGCGTTCGCCTCGTCCGGCGAGAGACGGTTCGCCGCCATGATCTCGGCGACGCTCACCCCGAACGATCCCGCGAGCGACCAGATGGTCTCGCCGCGCTGCACGGTGTGGCGGAAGCCGCGGCTCTCGCGGCGCGCCGGCGCCTCGCGCGCGGCGCGCTCGACTGCGCGCTCCACGTCGCGCGCCGTGATGCCCGGCACCTGGATCGGCTGACCGGGGCGCAGCAGGCGCACCGCGTCGTCGTCGAGCTCGTTGCGCTCGAGGATCGCGGCGGCCGAGACCTCGTAGAGCGTCGCGATGTCCCAGAGCGTCTCGCCCTCGGCGATGCGATGCCACGCCGCGCCTTCGATCTCCGGGAGCGGCGCCGCGGCCGCGGCGGCGCGCTGCTCGGCGGTCTCCACCACGACGGGCGCGCTCGCGCCGGGGATGCGCAGCACCATGCCGCGCCGCAGCCGTCGCACGTCGCGATCGCGGAGACGGTTCGCCTCCATGATCGGCTCGACGCCGACGCCGTAGGCGCGCGCGATGTCCCAGAGCGTCTCGCCTTCGCCGACGGTGTGATCGATCCCCGCTGGCGGCTCGTCGCTCGGCGCCTCCACGACCGACTCGACGGGCGCCGCCTCGACGGGGCGCAGGCCCGCGTCGGGCTGGGTCTCTCCCGCGCCACCACACGCGACGAGCGCGATCAGCGCGAGCGCCGCGCCCACCGCGGCGATCGAGGGAACCCAACGCATCGGAGGCCCCCGTATAGCACGCGATGCGGTATGCCTGGTCGATGCGGCCGATCGCGCTGACCATCGCCGGCTCCGATCCCTCGGGAGGCGCGGGGATCCAGGCGGATCTCAAGACGTTCCACCAGCACGGCGTGTACGGCACCGCGGTGATCACGCTGCTCACGGCGCAGAGCACGCGAGGTGTGACGCGCGTCGACGTGTGCGCGCCCGACCTCGTGCTCGCACAGCTCGACACCTTGCTCGACGACCTCGCGCCGTGCGCCGCGAAGACCGGCGCGCTGGGCTCGGCCGCGGTGGTGCGCGCGATCGCGTCGCGCGCCGCGCGCTTCGCGTTCCCGCTGGTGGTCGACCCGGTGATGATCAGCAAACACGGCGCGCCGCTGCTCGACGAGGACGCGCGCGGCGCGGTCGCGGGCGAGCTCATGCCGGTCGCGGCGCTGTTCACGCCGAACGCACACGAGGCGAGCGCGCTCACCGGCATCGACGTGCGCACGCGCGAGGACGCCCGGCGCGCGGCGCGCGCGCTGGTCGAGCGAGGCGCGCGCGCCGCGCTCGTGAAGGGCGGCCACGTCGAGGGCGATCCCGTCGACGTGCTCGCGACGCGCGACGGAGCGCTGATCGAGATCGGCGGCGAGCGCATCGACACGCCGCACACCCACGGCACCGGCTGCACCTACTCCGCGGCGATCGCGGCGCACCTCGCGATGGGCGCGACGCTCGAGGACGCGATCCGCAGCGCGAAGGTCTGGCTCACCGAGGCGCTGCGCAGCGCGCCCGGCATCGGTCACGGTGTGGGCCCCGTGGACCACTTCTCGCGCGTCCCCACGCCGTGACCCGAGGCGCGCTACCATCGGCCCGCATGTCGATGCGCGCCCTTCCCTTCGCGATGCTCGCGGTGCTGCTCGCCGCGTGTGCCGCCGATCGCACCGCGATCCTCGTCGAGGTCACGTCGGCGGATCTCAACGCGCCCGAGGACGTCGACGAGCTGCGCTTCGAAGCGGTGTCGGAGTACGGCGCGCACATCGACAGCCGCCACGCGATCCAGGAGACGTGGCCGCACTCGCTGACGATCGTCCCGCCCGAGGGCGAGCGCATGGGCACGCTCACGATCACGGTGACCGGCCTCAAGGCGGGCGAGCTCGTCGTGCGTCGCGTCGTCACCACGTCGTTCCAGCGCGACGCCACGCGCCGCGTCGTCGTGACCTTCACCGGCGACTGCGTCGGCGTCGTGTGCGAGGACGGCGTCGACTGCGCGTCGGGCCGCTGCGTGGGCGGCGGCGAAGCGGACGCGGGCATGCCGGACGGCGGAAACGACGCGGGCGCGGTGGACGCGGGCGAGAGCGACGCGGGCACCATCGACGGCGCGGTCGACGACGGCGGCGCCCCGGACGGCGCGGTCGACGACGGCGGCGCGACCGACGCGGGCCGCGACGGCGGCAGCTTCGACGCCGGCATGGCGATCCCGTGCAACAGCGCGGCGTGCATCGGGCTCGTGGTGATCTCGGAGGTGTCGCCCCAGGGCGCGAGCAGCGCATCCGACGAGTTCGTCGAGCTCTACAATCGGAGCAACATGCCCGTCGACGTCGGAGGGCTCCGGATACGCTACGCGCCACAGAACCCAACGGCGGCGCTGACCGATCGAGCCGTCCTCCGCACCGGCACGGTCATCCTGCCGCATGGCTACCTGCTCGTGACGAGCAGCGGGTACACCGGCGCCGTTCCCGGCGACTCACGTGATGGCGAATCCGTCAACACGATCACCTGGACCCAAGGCATCGCGGCGAGCGGGAGCATCTTGCTGACGCTCGCCGATGGCACGACGCGGATCGACGCCGTCGGATGGGGTACCCCCGCGGTGTTCGAAGGAGCGGCCGCGCCTGCCCCTTCAGGGTCGCAGTCGCTCGAGCGTCGCGCACACGGCGGGGCGACCGCCGAATCGATGGGGCCCGGTGGGGCTGACGAGCTCGGGGGCAACGCTCAGGACACCGACGACAACGGGTCGGACTTCATCGTCCGCACGATGCGCGACCCGCAGAGCTCCTCGTCCCCGCGCGAGCCGTAGCCACGAAGCGCGCGAGTGGGGTCATCGCGAAGGGCCGACCGAGTACTCGGCCCAGAACGTCTGCCCGGCCACGGGCTCGGCGACGATCGGCTCACCACCGAGCGAAACTTCGCCCGAGAACGCGCCGCCGACCACGATGCGGTCCCCGGTCGCGCTCAGGCCTGCCACGCTCCGCGCGGGATACGAGCGGGACCACTGGTGGACGCCCGTGGTGCCGTCGTATCCAGCGATCAACACGGCGAAGCCAGTCGGAGGAGCAGTGAGCAGCTCACCCCCGACGCTGATCGCCTGAGTGAACGCCGTCCCGACGAAGACCTCACCGCCGACGCTCGCCAGAAGCGGCGGCGTCACTTCACCCGAGCCGTAGCGGCTCGCCCACGCGACTGCTCCGTCGCTCGGGCCAAGACCCGCGACGTACAGGTCGAAACCACCGCGCCTGACGAGCTCGGCATCACCGATGGTCGTGGTCGGCGACCCGACGTTCCCGGCGACATGCACCATCCCGGGCGTCGTCACCACCGCCGTCGCGTAGTCGTCGTCGAGCCCCGCGATGTGCGTGGTCCAGCGGTGGAGCCCCTCGTGCGTGAGCGCGACGACGAAGCCGTCCACCTGTCCGGCGTTGCGAAGGTTCGGCCCGCCGAAGCTCGCGAGCGCGCTCTCGAAGTAGCCAGCGGCGTAGATGCCATCGGCGTCCACGGCGACGGAGACAAGTCCCTCGTCCCCGTCGCCACCCATCGGGCGCGCCCACTCGAGCGCGCCGGCCGGTGAAACGCGTGCGATGAACACATCGCTCCAGCCTTGCGCGCGCACGAGCGTCGCGAGATTCACATCCCCTGCGAACGATCCGGCGACGATGAGGTCGCCGTCCTCGGCGAGCGCCATGGCGCTGATCCCGATGCCACCGCCGCTCGCTGCGTCGAAGACTCGGAGCACCTGCGGCACGCCGAGCGTCGAGTACTCGACCACGAAGGCATGCTGCCGCTCGCCGGCCACGAGCTCGGGGGTTCCGAAAGCCGAGGTGCGGCCGCTGAACCCGCCCGCGATGACGACTCGACCATCCGGCCGCACGACGACCGCCCTCGGTCGCATCGCGCCATCGATCGACGAGAGCGAATGCGACCAGCGGTGACCGCCATCACGTCCGAAGAACGCCACGAACGACTCCCCCGCGATCGCCCCATCTCCGAAGTCTTCATCACGAGCGAACCCGACGATCGCGAAGCCATCTGCCGAGGCGGCGAGTGACATGATTTGCGTCGCGCTCGTTCGTCCGAGGGCGCCCGAGCGAACGTGGATGGGAAGGGGCTCGCACCGCAGGTCGACGCACGCGGCGGCCGCTCCACACGAGCTCTCGTCCACCCGATCGTCGCAATCCTGGTCGACGCCGTCACATTCCTCGGCGGTGCAGAGCCCCGCATCCGTCGCGCCGGCGGCCCCGTCCGCAGGATCGACGCCGGCGTCGTCCGTCGCCGCCCCGCACATCCCCGCGTCGTCCGCCAGCGCGCCTCCTCGGCATACGCAGCGCCCGAGCGACTCGTCGTACTCGTGTGTCGTGCCGCATCGCAGTGGCTCGCGGCAGCCGGTCATCGCCACGAGCACCACCATCCCCACCAGAGCGTGTCGCATGCGCGGTTTGTCGTAACCGGCGCGCGCGCGTTGCGCGACCCGCTACGCTCCGCGCAGGGAGGGCAGCCATGAGCTCCAAGCAGGTCGCCGATCGAGACAAGTCCGCGCGCGCCGTCGTCGCCGCGATCACCCAACACCGCGACGCCGTCGAGGCCGCGCTCACAGCCACGCTCTCGCCGTATCTCGAGCGCGGCGAGCGCATGCCCGATGTCGGCTTGCTGCTCACGCTGATCGGACGCCGGCTCAGCGCGCTGGCCGGCGATCTCACCACCGCCGATCGCGCGCACGAGCGCGAGCTCGCCGACGACCCCGCGCCGCGCCAGCGTCGTGACGAAGCCGTCGCCGCGGTGCGCCGCATCGTCGTCGCGCTACGGGGGACGGTGGAGAGCAACCACGGCGACGCCGGACTGCAGGCGCTCGGCCTCTGGGACCCGCCGCCCGCGGATCCTTCGCGGCTCCGGCTCTACGGCGAGGCGCTCGTCGAATCGCTGCTGGGCGACGACGTCGTGCTCCCCGCGCCGGAGTCGGACGCGATCGCGTTCGACCGAGCGAAGCTCGCGCGCCGCCTCCGCGCTCCGCTCGACGCCCTCGCCGACGCCCTCGCCGACGTGACGCGTGAGGAGAAGGAAGCCGACACGACGCAGCTCACCAAGAACGCCGCGATGAACGCGCACGACCACGCGTTCCCCCGCCTCGCCGGTCTCCTCGCGGCGCTCGCGCGCGCCGTCGGTCTCGACGACCTCGCCGCGCGCATGAGGCCCTCGGGGCGTCGCGCCGGCGTCCTCGCCGAGCCGGACGAGCCCGCGCCGGCGCCCGAGCCCTCCGCGGACTGAAATTCACCTGTTCCCGGGCCCGCGGCCCGTTCTCCGACCGAAGAGCCGCCCTGGCCCGCGGCCGCTCGCGAATTCGCACCGAAGAACGCGTCTGGCCCTGGGCCAGACGCGTTTTTTCGCGAGAGAACGGCTCCTGCCGCCGGCGAGCGGCGATCTCCTGCGAAAGAAGGGCTCCGGCACGACGTAGAGCAGTGGCCCGGAGCAGCGCGAGTGACCCTCGCAAGACACGGACGGGTCTGGTACCGTCGCTCCACGCGATGACGACCGTCACCGAGGCGGCCAAGCGTCTGGGGCTCGACCCGCACTCCCTGGAGAAGGCGGAGCTCGAGGACCTCCGGCGCGACCCGGTGCTGGCGCAGCAGTTCGCTCGTCGGCTCGCTTCGATCGCGCGCGATCTCCTCCCAGGAGCCGCGCTCTCGGTCGAAGATCTACGCGACATCCTCGAGGTCGCGGTCCAGGGCGCGCGCGCCCAGGAGCGCATCGTCGAGGGTCGCTACCTGCGCAAGCGGGTGCGCGAGCAGTGCGCGTACGCCGAGCGCTATGGCGAGAGCTTCGCGCTCGTCGTCCTGCGCCTCGAGAACGAGCCTCACCCGGGCGTGTACTCGAGCGCGCTGGAGCACGTCGTCGAGAAGCTGCGGCGCTCCGACATGGCCACGCTCTATCGACGTCGCGTCGCGATGCTGCTGCCGCGCATCGTCCCGTCGTCGCTCGATCCGCTCGTGGCGCGCATCCGCGCACGCCTCGATCTCACCGCCGGACAGCCGGTGGTGCAGGAGACCGACACGCTCGTGTTCCCGAACGAGCTGCACCGCGACACGCAGTCGGTGCTCGACTGGCTCGAGGACGCGCTGCGCACCGACTGAGCGATCGCGAATTCGCCGAGAAACAAAGGCGAAACAGCGTGCTCCGGCTTGCTCGGCGTCGATCGCGCCTCATAGAATCGGAGCTGTGCGATCGCTGCGTAGAGCACGACGTCTCGCGGTGCCCTCCTTCTTGGTGCTGGTCGCTGCGCTGCTCGCGTTCCGCGGCGAGATCTTCGCCTCGGCGGAGCGCGCGCCCACGCCGGCCGCCTCCGCACCAGCGCGCGATCGGCCGAGCCTCGGTCGCGCGATCGCCATCGAGGATCCGTCGGGGCGCGCCCTCGCGCGCTTCCACGCCGCGCTGCGCCGCGCCGAGGCCCACGAGGGCCAGGCACGCATCGTCGTCTGGGGCGCGTCACACACCGCGGGCGACGAGTACGCGGGGATGCTGCGGCGCTCGCTGCAGGAGCGCTTCGGCGACGCCGGGCCCGGCTTCGTGAGCCCGGTGAAGCCGTTCCGCGGGTGGAACCATCGCGCCGCACACGCCGACTCGGGCGGCGCGTGGCGCGTGCTCCGCGGTGATCGCGGGCCGGTGGGCGAGCGCTACGGGCTCGCGGGCTACGCGGTCGAGTCGCAGGCCGGCGGCGCGTGGGCCAGCCTCGACACCGCGCGCGCCGAGACCGGACCGCGCAACGTCGGCAGCTACGAGGTGTTCTTCCTCAAGCAGCCCGGCGGCGGTCGCTTCGAGGTGCGCATCGACGATCAGCCCGCCGCGGTCGTCGACACCGACGCCGCCGCGGCGCACGCCGGGTACGCGCGCTTCCGCGTGCGCGACGATGCGCATCGCCTGACGGTGCGCGCGATGGACGACGCGCCGGTGCGCGTCTTCGGCGTCGCGATGGAGCGCGATCGATCGGGCGTCGTGCTGGACACGCTCGGCATCCCGGGCTCGCGCGCTCGCTCGCAGCTGCGCTGGGACGACACGCTCCATCGCGAGCACCTCCGGCGTCGTCGCCCCGACCTCGTCGTGCTCGCGTACGGCACCAACGAGAGCGAGGACGTCGACGTGCCGCTGCGTCGCTACGAGAGCGATCTCCGTCGCGTGGTGCGTCGCGTGCGCGGCACCGCGCCGCAGGCATCGTGTCTGCTGATCGGACCGAGTGATCGCCCGCTCGCGCAGCCCGACGGCACGTGGGCGCCGCGCCCGCTCACGCAGGACGTGATCGCGGTGCAGCGACGCGTCGCGGCCGAGCAGGGCTGCGGCTTCTTCGACCTCGTCGCGTTCATGGGCGGCCCGATGTCGATGCTCGAGTGGGTCGCGTCGGATCCGCCGTTCGGGCGCGAGGATCACGTGCACCTCACGTGGCATGCCCACCGGCGTCTCGCCGACGTGCTCGAAGCTGCGCTGCTCGAGGGCCTCGAGCCGGAGAACTGAATCGACCACGGAGAACACAGAGGGCCGCAGAGAATTCGATCTTCTCTGCGGCCCTCTGCGGTTGATTCTTCGGCGGCGGCTAGCGCGCGCAGAAGCCTTCGTAGTCGATGTACTCGTGGATCGTCGGGTTCGATCCACACACCGGGCACTCGGGGTCGCGGCGCAGCTTCAGCGTGCGGAACTGCATCTTCATCGAGTCGTACGTCAGCAGGCGACCGACGAGCGGCTCGCCCTTGCCGAGGATGATCTTGATCGCCTCGGTCGCCTGCACGGTCCCGATCACGCCCGGAAGGATCCCGAGCACGCCCGCCTCCGCGCAGCTCGGCGCGAGGTGCGCAGGCGGCGGCTCCGGGTACAGGCAGCGATAGCAGGGGCCCTTCTCGGGCCAGAACGTCGTGACCTGTCCGTCGAAGCGGAAGATCGATCCGTGGACCACCGGGATCTTCTTCCAGACGCTCGCGTCGTTCACGAGGTAGCGCGTCGGGAAGTTGTCGAGCCCGTCGACGATCACGTCCCAGCCGTGATCGAACACCTCGTCGACGTTGGCGCTCGTGAGCCGCGACTGGAAGGGGATCACCTTCACGTCGGGGTTGAGGTTCTGCATCGTGCGCGCGGCGCTCTCGACCTTCGGCGTGCCGACGCGATCGGTGCCGTGGAGCACCTGACGCTGCAGGTTCGACGCGTCGACCGCGTCGTTGTCGATGATGCCGATCGTGCCGACACCCGCCGCCGCGAGGTAGAGCGCGGCCGGCGATCCGAGCCCGCCCGCGCCGAGCAGCAGGACGCGCGCGTTGAGGAGGCGCTCCTGACCGCGCTCGCCGACCTCGGGCAGGAGGATGTGGCGCGAGTAGCGATCGAGCTGCGCGGGCGTGAGCTCCGCGGGCTTCTCGAGCGGATAGCCGAGATCCTTCCAGCGCACGAAGCCGGGGTTGGCGCTCTCGACGTTCTGGTAGCCGAGCTCGCTCAGCGTCTTCGCCGCGAACGCGCTGCGCACGCCGCCCGCGCAGTACACAACGATCTTCGCCTTCTTGTCCGGGAGCTTCGACTCCGCTTGCATCTCGAGGAAGCCGCGCGGCAGGTGCAGCGCGCCGGGCACGTAGCCCTGCCGCCACTCGTCCTTCTCGCGCACGTCCACGAAGACGTATCCTTCGCGCGCCTCGAGCCGGCGCTTGATCTCCTCGAGCGAGACCTGCTGCACCGAGCCCTTCACGTCCTGCAGCAGATCGGCGTACGTCCTGGCCATCCGGAGATTCCCTCGTGAAAAGTGCGGGAACTATGGTGGCGCAGCGCTACGAGCGTCAAGGAGAGGAACGGATTCTCCCGTGTCCCACCGGGAAATGCACCCCTGTGGAGTCGCGAAGGCGACAAGCGGTACAGTGTCGCGGGATGAACGCCTTGGCTTTTGGCGGACGAGCGGCGCTGCTCGCCATGGGCGCGCTCGCCGTCGCGTGTGGACCCGTGTCCGTCGACGACGCGGACGCGTCGATCCCCGCGAGCGATGCCGGCCCGCCCGACGCCGGACCGCCGCGCGCCATCTTCGAGGTCCCGCGCACCGGCGACGAGCCGCTCTTCGATCTGCCGTGGCCGAGCGATCTGCGTCGCACGAGCGAGGGCACGATCGACGTGCAGGCGTTCCCGAACCCGCGCAGCAATCGCCTCGTACGCCGCTACGTCGAAGCGACCACCGCGCGCCTGCGCGGCTTCGGCACCAACGGCGCGATCTACTTCCGGTTCTCGCGCGACATCGATCCCGCGAGCCTGCCCGCGAGCCCCGAAGCGAGCGTGCGCGACGACGCGAGCGTGTTCGTCGTCGACCTCGATCCCGAGAGCGACACGTACCTCGAGCGCCATCCGATGGTCGTCGTGGCGAACGACGCCGCGACGCTCTTCTGGCCCGCGAGCACCATCGCGATGCGCCCGGTGCACGGCCTGCCCCTCGCGGGCGGTCGTCGCTACGCCGCGGTGGTCACGCGCCGCGTGCGCGCGCAGGGCGGCGAGACGCTGGCGCGCGATGCCGACCTCGAGGCGCTGATCGCGGGCGGCGGCGACGCCTCCATCGAGACCGCGCGCGCGATGTACCAACCCGCGCTCGATGCGCTCGCCGAGGGCGGGATCGCGACCGACGACGTGCTCTCGATCGCGGTGTTCACGACGCACGATCCGGTCGCCGAGCTCGCGCTCTTCCGCGACTGGATGCACGCGGAGTATCCCGCGCCGACGCCGCGCGATGCGACCTGGATGCGCACCGATCGCGCGTCGTACACCGAGCTCACGGGCACGTACGGGCCGGTGCCGATCTTCCAGGAGGGCGAGCTGCCGTACGCGTCGGAAGGCGGCGCGATGGAGCCCGGTGCCGACGGCGAGCCCGTGGTGCACGGCGAGTACGACGCGCGCTTCGCGCTGACGGTTCCGCTCGGCGAGATGCCGGAGAACGGCTATCCGCTGGTGCTCTACGCGCACGGCACCGGCGGCGACTATCGCTCGTTCATCGACGACAGCACGGGACCGCGCCTCGCGGCCTCGGGCATCGCCGCGATGGGCATCGATCAGATCCACCACGGCGATCGAGACCCGACCCGGGGCTCGCCGGAGCTCCTCTTCTTCAACATCCAGAACCCCGACGCGGCGCGCGACAACAACCGGCAGAGCGCGCTCGACATCGTGCAGCAAGCGCGGCTGGTGCCCGCGCTCGTGGTGCCGATGCGCATCGCGGATCGTGGGGGGCGCGAGATCCGGTTCGACCCCGAGCGCGTGTTCTTCTTCGGACACTCGCAGGGCGGGCTCGTGGGGCCGGTCTATCTCGGCATCGACGACGGAGTGAGCGCGGCCGTGATCAGCGCGGGCAGCGCAGTGCTCGCGTACGCGCTGCTCGAGAAGGAAGAGCCGCTCTCGATCCCCGACGTGGTGCGGGTCGCGCTGCAGCTGCCGGGCAGCTCGGTGGAGGACGCGTTCGAGTCGGAGCACTTCGGCTTCGAGCATCCGGTGATCACGCTCGTGCAGTCGTGGATCGACGCGAGCGACGGCTCGAACTTCGGCCACCTCGCGTTCGCCTCGCCGCGCCCCGGCTTCGCGCCGAAGAGCGTGCTCTCGACCGAGGGCCTGATGGACGAGTTCTCGCCGCCGGGAGCGATCGAGGCGCTCGCGACGGCGATGCGCGTGCCGCAGGTCGAGCCGATCGCACGCAGCATCCCGGCCCACGAGCTGCTCGGCATCGCGCCGGTGAGCGGCGCAGTCACCGCGAACGTCGCGGGCGGTCAGGCGACCGCAGGGCTGCTGCAGTATCCGTCGCAGGGGCACTTCGCGGTGTTCCGCGACACGAGCGCGCAGGCGCGCATCCGCGGGTTCCTCGAGTCCGCGGCGGCCGGCGTGCCGGTGATCCCCGCACCCTGATTTTCGATCGACGGAGGCCCAGGCGGATGCGAGCGCGAGGCGACGAGAGACGGGCGATGCGGTGGTGGCTCCGTGTGATCGTGGCGGGCGCGATCGCGTGCACAGGCTGCGCGACGGGCAGCGGCGGCGTCGAGGACGCGGGCAGAGGCCAGGACGCGAGCACGCTCGACGGAGCGGTGGCGGACGCGGGGCGCGACGGTGGGCGCGACGCGAGCGTCGACGCGATGGTGATCGACTCGGGACCGCGCGACAGCGGCATGCCGATCGACTCGGGCACCGACGCGGGCGCGATGGACTCGGGGCCCGCGACCTGCCCGCCGACGGCGACCAACCTCGCGATCGTCGAGCTGATGATCCGGACCGAGACCGGCACCGAGGATCGCGGCGAGTGGATCGAGCTGCTGAACGCAGGTGACTGCCTGATCGACCTCGGTGGGCTCGAGATCTCGAGCCCTCCTGCGACGTACACGATCCCGGCGGGACACCTCCTCGAGCCCGGTGAGCGCTTCGTGCTCGCGCAGAGCACCGTCGCGGCGGAGAACCGCGGGCTCGTCTACGACCTCTCGTACACCGGCTCGAACATCGTGCTCGACAACAACGGCGACACGCTCGCGCTGATCGCCGGCGGCACGACCATCGACAGCATCACGTGGAGCTCCGCGATCGTCCCGGAGAAGTACTCGTTCGAGTTCCCGGACACCCGCCCGATCGCGCAGAACGCGTCGCTCGGCAACTGGTGCCAGGCGAGCATCAGCAACATCTACTCGAACACCGCCGGAGGCCCGTACTACGGCACGCCGGGCGCGCCGAACGGAGCTTGCCCCTGACTCTTCGTCAGCGCCTCGACCGGCGCTGACACCCTGACACGACGTCGTGGCTGGCCATCGACATCGTGGCAGCTCGCGGGATGACGCGAGTCGCGCGGAACACGCGCGATCACCGAGAAAACAGGGTCGGAACGCGTGTGGTCCGGCCCTTGCTCGACGGGCGTGCTCGGGAGGTCCCGATGAACGTCGAGCGAGAGACGCGTACCTGCCAGATGGTCGACTTCGAGCGCGAGGTGCTGCGGCACCGACGCGAGCTGATCGGCGCCGGGCTACGACTGACCGGCTCACGCGCCGAGGCCGAGGACCTGGTGCAGGACGCGGTCATGCGCGCTTGGACCTTCTGGCACCGCTTCGAGCCGGGCACGAACGGGCGCGCGTGGATGCATCGCATCCTGCTCAACACGTTCATCAACGGCTATCGCCGCAAGCGCCGCGAGCGCGACATCCTGCAGGCGGTGCACGCCGAGGAGCTGCGCGAGCAGGGCTGGGATGGCCACATCGGAGACGCGCCCGGCGAGGGGCTCGGCGACGAGGTCCAGGCCGCGCTCGACGCGCTGCCCGAGGACTTCCGCCGCGTCGTGGTGCTCGTCGATCTCGAGGAGCGCTCGTACCGCGACGCCGCCGACGCGATCGGCTGCCCGATCGGCACCGTGATGTCGCGCCTGCACCGCGCGCGTCGCGCGATGAAGCGCCAGCTCGAGGAGTACGCGGACCGCGAAGGCTACGTCGCCGAGGCCGCGTGAGCGCGCGAGCGCGCCAGCGCGTGCGGCACGGCGTCCGCGACCTCGCGCGCGAAGAGCCCACGATCCGCGACCGCGGCGAGCTCGCCTGCCATCGCGTGCGCGAGCACGCCGGCACACGCCGCGTGGAAGACGTCGTCCTGGTGAGGTCCCGACGACGCCAGCAGCGCCGCGATCACGCCGCTCAGCACGTCGCCCGTGCCCGCCACGCCGAGCGCCGGCGTCCCTGCGGGGCACACGGCGAGACGCTGGCGTGACGCGATGATCGTGCGCGCGCCCTTGAGCACGACGATCTGACCGGTGCGCGCCGCGAGCTGCTCCGCGGCGTGATAACGCGCGGCCTGGACCTCGGCGGTGGTGGTGCCGAGGAGACGCGAGGCCTCGCCGGGGTGCGGCGTGAGCACGCGCGGCGCGCGCGCTTTCGTGAGCACGGTGGGATCGGCGGCGAGCGCGGTGAGCGCGTCGGCGTCGAGCACGAGCGGGATCGTCGCTTCGACCGCGAGGCGCGTCGCGTAGGCGCGCGCCGTCGCGTCGAGACCGACGCCGGGGCCGAGCACGCCTGCGTCGCGTTGCTCGCACTCGCGCAGCGCAGCGGCGACACCGGCCTCGAGCGCCTCGGGGATCTCGGTGGTCATCAGCTCGATCACCTTCGCGTCGAGCGCGGCGCGCGCGGCTCCGCGAGGTGCCAGCGTCACGAGCCCTGCGCCGGCGCGCATCGCGCCGAGGCCCGAGAGCAGCGCCGCGCCGGTGCGCCCCGGCGAGCCCGCGAAGATCGCGACGTGCCCGGCGCTGCCCTTGTGCGCATCGGCCGGACGCACCGGCACCAGGCGCGCGAGATCGGATCGCTCGAGCAGCGATGCGCGCGTGTCGGTCGGCGCAGGCACGCCGATGTCGACGAGCACGACCTCGCCCGCGTGATCGACCCCCGGATGCTGATGGAGCCCGCGCTTGTGCGCGGCGAACGTAGCGGTGACGCGCGCGGGCAGCACCACGCCGAGCACCGCGCCGGTCTGCGCGTCGAGGCCGCTGGGCAGATCGAGCGCGAAGCACGGCACTCCGCTCGCCGCGAGCTTCGTGATCGCCGCGGCGCGGAACCCGTCGATCGCGCGATCGAGCCCGGTGCCGAAGATGCCGTCGACGATCACGCTCGCGCGCGTCGCGAGCGACTCGAGGTGATCGAGATCGCCCTCCGCGATCACCCGCACGTCGATGCCGAGCCCGCGCAGCGCGTCGAGGTTCACCCGCGCGTCGCCCGCGACCTTCGCGGGATCGCCGAGCACGACGCACTCGGGCCGCACGCCGCGCACCACGAGGTGCCGCGCGACCACCCACGCATCGCCGCCGTTCTGTCCGGGCCCGCCCACGATCAGCGGACGGCGCAGTCGATCCGCGAAGCGTGCGCACAGCACGTCGGTCGCGCCGCGCCCCGCGTTCTCCATCAGCACGAGCCCGGGCACACCCGCCGCGATCGCCTTCCCGTCGATCGCCCTCGATTCGTCCCGTCCGACGAGCGGCAGCATCGCAACCGGCCTCCGATCTGGTCCCCGCGCAGCGCCGCCGCAGGCGGCGGCCGGGGTTCGAAAGGGGGCGGAGCCCCCTCGGGAAATCAGCGCAGCTGCTCGCCCTCTTCGATCGCGCGCAGGAAGCGCTGCACCGCGCGATCGAGACCGACCAGCACCGCGTCCGAGATCAGCGCGTGGCCGATGTTGAGCTCGACCAGCTCGGGCACGCGCGCGACCAGCGGGACCACGTTGCGCGCGGTGAGGCCGTGCCCCGCCGCGACCTTCATCGACGGCGCGTGCACGCGCGCGTAGCTCGCGGCGCGCGCGAGTCGATCGAGCTCGGTCGTCTCGTGCCCGCGTCGCGCTTCTTCGGCGTAGTCGCCGGTGTGCAGCTCGATCATCGCAGCGCCGGTCTCGATCGAGGCCTGCACCTGATCCTCGTCGGGATCCACGAACAGGCTCGTCGGGATGCCCGTCGCGTCGAGGCGCTCGCGCACGTTGCGCAGCGCCGCGAGCTGACCGCGCACGTCGAGCCCGCCCTCGGTGGTGCGCTCCTCGCGGCGCTCGGGCACCAGCGTGACGAGGTCGGGCCGCACCTGCAGCGCGATGCGGACCATCTCCTCGGTCGCCGCCATCTCGAGGTTCAGCATCGTCTTCACGGTGCGGCGCAGGACCTCGACGTCGCGCAGCTGGATGTGCCGCCGATCCTCGCGGAGGTGGACCGTGATGCCGTGCGCGCCGGCCCACTCGCAGAGCATCGCGGCCTCGACGGGATCCGGATATTCGGTGCCGCGCGCCTGACGGATGGTCGCGACGTGATCGACGTTGACGTGGAGACGAACGCGCATGGGATCGCGCGAATGTAGCACCCACGTGCTCCGGCGACGCAGCGTGCCAAGTGGACCACTGGGGCTACACGTCGAGGACCAAGCCGTCCTCGGCGAGCACGAGCTCGCCCGTGTAGCCCGCGGTGCGCACCTCGCCTGCGACGTCGACGTCGTCGCACTGCGGATAGAAGTGCGTGAGCACCACGCGCGAGAGCTGCGCGTCCACGGCGGTCTCCGCGGCGGTGCGCGTGTTCAGGTGCTTCGTCGTCGCGCGCGCGGCGGGATAGCTGCATTCGAGCAGCGCGACGTGGGCGCCGCGACAGAGCGCGACCAGCTCCGGGCACTTGCCGGTGTCGCCGCTGAACGCGAGCACGCGCCCGCCGCAGGTCACGCGCAGCCCGAGCGAGCCCGCGACGTGCAGCACCTCGCGCGTGTCGATCGTGAAGGGCCCGACGATGCGTCGATCGCCGTCCTTCATCTCGATCACCTCGCGCATGCCGAAAGGATCCATCACGGCGCTGCCGTAGAGACCTTCGAGCCCATCGACGAGCGCGTGGTGCCCGACCGGGCCGATCATCGCGAGCGGCGTGCGCACCGGCGGATCGGGCACGTTGCGCCCGAACATCACGGGCGCGAGGTCCGCGCAGTGATCGACGTGGTGGTGCGTCACCACGATCGCGCGCACGCGCTCGAACGTGATCCCGAACGCGGGCCAGCGTCGCGTGCTGCCGGGCCCGCACTCGATGAGCAGCACCTCGCCGCTCGGTGCGATCAGCGCATAGCCGCTCGCGCCGCGTCGCGGATGCGGGATCGCGGTGCCCGAGCCGAGGATCGCGAGCTTCAGACGTAGTCTCCGCTGACGCGCACGAGCGTGTGGTGCTCGTGCGTTCGTGCGAGCACGACGTCGACGGTCTCGGTCCGACACTGCGCGTGCCACACCAGCAGATGCGCGACGAGCCGGATCAGATCCGAGTCGTGCAGGTTCGGCGCGCGATCGAGCAATCGCACGCCCCACTGCTCGCGCCCCTCGAACACCTCGGCGCGCGCGATGGTGGTGCCCGCCTCGTCGATCACGTCCCAGTGCTGCTGGGCGCGCGTCGAGACGTCGTCGACGCGCGCGCGTTGTGGAGGGACGCGCTGGTAGCGCATCCGATCGAGCGCGAGCCCCGTCCCGTCCATCGCCCCCTCCGTGATCTCGCTACGGCTCGTAGCGCCGCCGCAGCAGCTCGCCGATCGCATCGCGGATCGAAGGCTCCACGTACCCGACCTGATTCTCGAGCCGCTCGACCGTGCCCTTCGCGCGGGCGATGCGCTCCGCGTCGAGGTGCGCGGTCTCGGCGTTCACCGTCGCGATCACGTCGCGCGCGATCTCGGCGAGCTGCTTCTTGCGCTTGCCGTAGGTCGCCTCGCGGACCTGCTGGATGTAGCGCGGGAAGAGGCGCGGATAGCTGACCTTCTCGCCGGGATGATCGAGCGCGTGCGCGGCCACCGCGCTGATCAGATCGCGCCGGAACGAGTCGTTGTTCCGCTGCACGCCGAGCATGCCCTCGACGTTCTCCATCAGCTTCTGATCGGGCTCCTCGTACTGCCCGGTCACCGGGTTGTAGACGCGCTCGCGCTTCACCCAGTTCGACACGTGCATCACGTACTTGTCGAAGAGATCGAGGTACTGCGTCTCCTCCACGAGGCCCGTGCTCCTGCGGAACTCGTCGTCGACACGATCGAGCCAGCGCTCGCGCACGACGTCGACGAACCCGCGGTGATCGTGGTAGCCGCCCTCCGGCGTCTCCTTGAGGAAGTCGTAGTCGTCGGCCTCGCAGAGCTCGCGGATGCGCGCGAGCACCGCGAGCGGCGAGAGGCACTTGAACGCGGGGTCCTGCGCTGCGTCGAGGAGCAGCACGCGGATCTCGCGCGGCGACGCGCCGGTCGAGCCCTCGTAGTTCGGCCAGGTGTCGGTCTCGTGCTTCACCTCGGCGAAGTTCGCGCGGAGGATCTGCGCCTCTTCGTTCGAGAAGCGGTTCGGGATCACCAGGTCCGCGTAGTACTCGGCCTTCTCGATCGGCGTGAGCGACGACGCGAGCTGTCCGAGCTTCTTGTTGTCGTAGCTGTCGGGCTGCGGGCGGCGGAGGCGCGTGAGCGTCGCCCAGAGCGCGGCGACGTAGGTCGCGTGGGGCGCGACGTGCGTGCGCACCTGGGGGACGATCTGCGCGTCGTAGATGCCCTGCTCGGCCTTGTAGTCGAGCAGGTAGGGCACGCGCACGAGCGACAGACGACCGCGGAACGAGCGGTACTCGTGGTGCTCGCGGAACGCCTTGAGGTGGATGTCGTTCGACGTCGAGACGAACACCGCGTTGAGCGGGAGCACGCTCTGCGAGAGCGCGATCTCGCCCTCCTCCACCGCGAGCAGCAGGTAGCGCCATGCATCGAGCGGGCGCTTCAGCAGATCGCTGAACTCGAGGAGACCACCGCTCGCGTCGACGAGCTCGCCGTGCGTCTCGTAGAGCGAGAGCGACGCCAGCGACGCGGGCAGCGCCGCGAGCGAGCGATCCATCGTGATCTGCCGCTCCTGCGCGTCGACGGCCATCTGCGGGCCGATCGTCACCGCGGCCTGGCGATAGCGCTCCGAGACGTAGAAGCGCTCGACCCGCACGTGCGCGAGCACGCGCCGCAGATCGCCGCGATACGCCGTGAGCAGCGCCTCGAAGATCTGCTTGTTCTTCGCGCCGAGCTGGCCCTCCATCACGAGCGCGGTCGGCACTTCCTGGATGCCCGCGGCCTCGTACGCGTCGCGCACCAGGCGACGTCGCTCGGGGCGCGGGACCAGCAGGAGCGGGCTCTCGCGGAGCTCGCTCACCATGCGCAGATCGATCTGCGCGTCGGGCAGGTGCGCGAACGATCCGTCGCGCATCATCGAGTCGTCGTTCGAGCCGAAGCCGACGGTGCGACCGTCGCGACCGCGCGGGAAGATCCACGAGAAGACGTAGAGCGCGCCGTCGTCGGTCTCGGAGTACGACTCGAGGCCCTTCATCATGCAGTGCACGAAGGTCGACTTCGCGCTGCCGTTCGGGCCGTGCAGCATCACGAGCTTGTTGATGCGGCCCTCGCGCACGAAGTTGCCGAGCACGCGATAGAACGCCTGCTGGATGTCCTCGTGGCCGACGAGGTAGTCGTGGCGGCGGCGCCCGTCGGTCTCCTTCAGGAACGCGAGATCGAAGAGCTTGAAGCGCGTCGTCGGGCCGCCGGGCTTCGCGAGCGTCTCCTTGCCGAAGTGATCGAAGCAGTCGCGCAGGTAGCGCGCTGCGTCGCGGCTGTGACGCCACGGGTGCTGGCGAAAGAGCGCGAGGTACTCCTCGTAGGAGAGCACGCGCTTCTGCGACGCGAAGCGATCGCGAATCGAAGCGCCGATGCGCTCCAGGACTTCCGAGCTGTCTAGCTTGGGGCCGTTGTCCATGCGGTTGCGGCGAGCTCCGTGTCGGAAGGATTCGTTTGCTGGTTCGCGGACAGACCGCCGCGAACGGGAACGTGATCGCCTCGACGCGTCGAGGCGATCACGGCGAGACGATCACTGCGTCGCGGTCGCGCCCTCGGCGGGCGCGGCGGCGCCGCCGACCGGCAGGACGAGCGCGAGCGTGCGGCAGTCGGGCATGCACGACTCCGGCGTGCACACCGCGAAGTCGACCTCCGCGACCACGCGGTGCTCGCCCGCGGCGCGCGCGGTGAAGGGCACCTGGAAGCGGGCGCGCGGCTCGACCATCTCGGCCGCGTCGTCGGGCCCGAGCTCGGCGCGCTGGAACGCGACCTCACCGGGGCCCTGCAGGCGGATCGCCATCGGGTACTGCGTGTTCACGTGGTAGTTGCCGCGCGGCGTGAGCGCGATGTCGAAGCGGCCCTCCTCACCGGGTGCATAGGGCCCGCCTGCGGTCGCGCGAAGCTCGAACGTCGGATCCTCCGCGACCTCGCGCGCCGCGGCGGCGTCACCACAGCCTCCCCCGGGCGCGGGCGCCTGCGCGGCGGTCGGCGCGCCGCTGCCTGCCCCTTCGGGCGCCGCGGTCGGCTCCGCCGCTCGCTCTTCACCTCCGCACGCCACCATCGCGAGCGCGCAGAAGAGGGCGCCCACGGCACGAACGACTCCGCGCATCCTGACCTCCACCATCTCTTCGCTACGTAGCACACCGGGCCGCGACACCGGTACCGTGACACCCATGCGCTGGATGCTCGCCACAACGCTCGTGACCGCGCTCGGATGCGGCGCATCGAGCGTGCCGTGTGCGTCTTCGCTCGCGTGCGGCGAGGCGCAGGTGTGCGGGCTCGACGGCGTGTGTGGCGCGCTGCCGCCGAGCGCAGGGCACGCGGCGCATCGCGCGCCCGAGACGTGGGCGATCACCGAGGACGGTGCGCCGCGCGAGCTCGAGCGCGGCGGCGACGCGATCACGATCGGCGGTACCCGCCACGGGGCGCTGTGGCTGCGCTTCGACCCGCTGCTCGATCCGCCCGAGCGCGCCGTGCTGGTGCTGCACGCGCCCGACCCCGCGATGCGCCGAGCACGCGAGGGCACGATCACGATCGCGCGCCCCGATGGTCAGGAGCTCGCGCGGGCGCGCGTCACCACCGGTGCGGCGCGCCCGATCACGATCGCGATCCCGGTCGAGGCGCAGCGCGCGATCGAGCTCGTCGTGCGCGCCGATCACGCGCTCGCGATCGCGACCCCGCGCCACGTCGATCCGCGCCGCCGCCCGCGCCTCGAGCTCGTGCTTCGATAAGCACACATCGAAGCGCGCCAGACGTTTTCGTCCGACGGGGGCCGGAGCTCAATAGAGCAGCGTCGCGCTGATCGTCGTGGGCAGCTCCGCCATGCGCTGGCAGAGCTCCTCGCCCACGCGACGCGCCGTCTCCTCCGACACGTCCATCACGAGGTAGCCGATGTTCGCGTCGGTCGCGAGCACCTGACCGACCACGTTCGCGCTCGCCTCGGAGACGATGCGATTCACGTCGCGCAGAACGCCCGGCACGTTGCGGTGGACGTGCGTGAAGCGGTGCACCCCGTCGCGCTTCGGCAGCTCGGCGTTCGGGAAGTTCACCGCGCCGTTCGTCGCGCCGTACTTGAGGAAGCGGATCAGCGTGTTCGAGACCTCGTGGCCGATCGCGACCTGCGCCTCCGCGGTCGAGCCGCCGATGTGCGGCGTGAGCACGACGTTGGGCAGGCCCTGCAGGTCGCTCACGAAGCGCCCGTCGTTGCCCTCGGGCTCGACCGGGAACACGTCGATCGCCGCGCCGCCGAGGTGACCGCTCTTGATCCCCTCCGCGAGCGCCGGGATGTCGACCACGGTCCCGCGGCTCGCGTTGATCAGGTACGCGCCCTTCTTCATCAGCGCGATCTGCTTCTGCCCGATCATGTCCTTCGTCGACGGCGTCTCGGGGACGTGCAGCGTCACGAAGTCGGCCTTCTCGAGCAGCTCCTCGAGGCTCTGCGCCGCGCGGTTGTTGCCCATCGGCAGGCGCGCCGACACGTCGAAGAAGAGCACGTTCATGCCGAACGACTCGGCGAGCACGCCGACCTGACGACCGATGTGCCCGTAGCCGACGATGCCGAGCGTCTTGCCGCGGATCTCGCGCGAGCCCTCGGCGCTCTTCGTCCACACGCCGCGGTGCATCTCGTTGTTCCGATCACCGAAGCGACGCGCGAGCATCACGATCTCGCACATCATCATCTCGGCGACGCTGCGCGTGTTCGAGAACGGCGCGTTGAACGCCGGGATGCCGCGACGGTTCGCTTCTTCGAGCGCGATCTGGTTGGTGCCGATGCAGAACGCGCCGATCGCGCGCAGCGAGTCGGCGGCCGCGAGCACCTTCGGCGTGATCGTCGTCTTGCTCCGGAGACCGACCGCGACGACGCCCTTGATGCGCTCGCAGAGCTCGTCCTCGGGCAGCGCCTTCTTCAGCAGCTCGACCTCGAACCCCTCGGCCTCGAGGTTCGCGCGCGCGTCGGGGTGGATGTTCTCGAGAAGCAGGATCCGTCCGGCGTCGGTCATGGCGTGCGCGTGCATGTGCCCGTGTTGACGCGACGTGTCAAGGGCGGCCCAGACACGTCGCGGAGTGCCAATCAGGGCGTCGCGGAGCCGGTGTTCCCGTGCTCGTCGGTGACCGACAGGAAGCCCCAGCCCGCCGGCGGCGCGATCGTGCCGCGGCCCGTCGCATCGAGCGTGATCTCGGTCGCCGCGCCACCGTCGAACGAGACCTCGATCGTCGCGCCACGGAGCGGTGCCGGGCGCGTCGCGCCGGTCTCGAGATCGAGCAGTCGATAGCCGAACGGCGCGCTCGCGCTCACCTCGATCGACGTGCCGCTCACGACGACGCTGAGCGTCGCGGGCGAGACGCGGAACGTCTCGCTCGTGATCTCGTATCCCGGTCCGACCACCCGGAAGCGATAGATGCCGACCGGCGCACCGCGTCGCGGCGCGAGCGGATACGCGCCCTCCGCGTCGTCGAGCCAGCCCACGGCCTGCCACTCCGCGGCCCAGTAGTGCGTGTGCGGGCCCTCGCCCGAGAGCGGATCGGGCGTCCACGTGAGCAGCACGTCGCCCTCGCCCACCGCGCGACCGCTGCGGCGCGTCGCGCTCTCCCACGTGCCCGGCGAGGTCTCGCGCTCGATCGTGACCACCGGTGATCCCGCGAGCGGATCGGCGCCGATCCACACGAAGTACGCGGACTCGAGGCGCGCGACCTCGATCGGCTGCGCCGCGATCGGACGACCACGACGCGTCAGCACCGTCGAGGGCAGCGAGCTCGGCACCATGCCCGCCATCGGCGCGGCGTCGGGCTCGAGCGCGTCGTCCATCACCGGCACCTGCACGCGCGTGGTGCCGCCCTCCGCCGCGTCCTCGCGCTCGCTCGACATCGCGAGCGGGATGAGGCGCGCGGCCTCTTCCATGATCGCCTCGCCCTCGAGCGGGCCCCAGAACGTGATCGTCGGCTCGTATCCGCCGCGCAGCCAGTCCTCGGCGGTCATCATGTAGCCGCCGTGATCCTGCGCGTAGCCGATCACGATCGTGTGATCCGCGTCGACGCTCGAGAGCGCGCGCAGTCGATCGACCAGCAGCGTCACCGGCTCACCGGGCAGCGTCACGAGCACGAACTCGCCGATGCGCGCCGCGCTCACCGTGGTGCGCGTGGTGTCGCAGATCGGCGGCGCGTCGAGCGTCACCTCGAGCGCGGTCTCGAAGAGCCGGTCGACCTCCTGGAGCATCAGGCAGCTCGGGTACGGCGTGTCGTCGAGGTCGCTCGTGCCCGGCATCTGCGCGCGCCCGAGCACGAGATCGCCGCTGCAGAGCGCGGCGCCGTAAGGCGCGTTGAACTCGTCGATCGGCGAGACGAGCTCGGTGCGCGTCTCGGGATCCTCCCAGATGCGACCGTCCGCCTCGCGACGAAGATCGAACTCCGCGTAGGCGAGCGCGCCGTCGCGCACCGTGAAGCGCTCGTGGCCCGGGCCGCGCGTCACCGAGCGCGAGACCATCTCGAGCTCCGCGCTCTCGCGCATCGACTCGCCCGCGCTCGTCCATGCCGCCAGGATCGCGGCGCGCGCGTTCCATCCCACGCTCTCGACCCGCGCGTAGTCCCGGCAGAGCGGGCCGCGACAGTGCCCGTCCGCGCACGTCTCGAGGCCCTCGCACTCGTCGTCGCTCGTGCACGCCGCGCCGAGATCGCACTGGGTCGCGCCCTCGAGCCCGACCGGCGACACGTCGCCCGCCGCGCCCTGCAGGTGGATCACCACGACGCGATCTTCGAACGCGTCCTCGAGCACGCGCTCGATCGCGCCGGGGGCATCGCCGCTGACCATCGGGTTGTCCGCGTCGAGCACCGTGCCGTGCATGCCGAACACCGGCAGCACCGCGATCGCCGTCCCGTCGGTCTCGTCGACGCGGATCACGAAGAGGTCGTGATCGTCGCGGCGACCGCCGGCGAGATCGTCGTTCTCGCCGCGTCGATCGCGGTTCACGCGATCCTCGGGATCGAAGCCGGTCTCGTGCGCGATCCCGACGCGCGCAGGGCGGCGGTTCGCGAGCGCCTCGCGCGCCGCGGCCTCCATGTCGCCGAGCAGCGCGTCGTACGCAGTGCGGTGGAACGCGCCGAACCCGACCTGCATCGCCGAGTGGCCCGTGTAGTTCGCGAACGCGCTGTGGGAGTGGCTCACCGCGAAGAGCACCTTGCCGCTGAACGCGGGGCCGAGGCGCGCCTCGAGCTCGTGCGTGAGGCCCTGGTACGCGACGCCGAGCTCGGCCTTCACGATCAGGATCGTCTCGTCGCCCGCGGGGCTCGCCTCGTCGTAGGTGCCGCTCGTGATCGCGACCACGCGCACGTGCGGCCAGGTCTCGATGCCCACCGACGACGCGAACGAGCCTGCGAGCGCCGACTCGCGCGTGTCGACGAACCCTTGCGATCCGAAGCGCGACGAGCGGGCGGTGTAGGCACCGAGCGTCACCCCGAGCGGGATCGAGATCGGCCGCTCCGCCGCGCCCGCGCTGAGCGTCCCCGCGGTCACCGTGCCGCCGGCGCGCGCCGTGGGCGCCATCTCGACGTAGGTGCAGTGGTTCGTCGACGGCGGCGGCGCCGGTGGGCCCCCGTCGACCGGACCGGCGTCGGGATCCACGGCGGCATCGTCGTCCCCGCACCCGAGCGCGAACGTCGAGACGACGACCAGAGACAGGGCCCAGCGCGCGATCGACCTGTACGGCACGGCGACTCCCCTCGGGCGGCCGTCGTTGAAGGAAGGACGGGCCGACGGCCATCCTAGGAGGGCACACAGCAACGCTTCAATTGGCAGTTCCGGCCCGGTGTCGGGGGACGCGTATGTCTCTTGCTCCGCGGACCTCGCCTCCCATACGCTGCTCCCCAGGAAACTACGCGTGCGAAGGGTCAGCTCCGGCCTCACCGACGTCGGTCGGCGGCGCGTCTCGAACGAAGACGCCTTCGGTCTCGACGACGAGCTCGGCCTCTACGTCGTCGCCGACGGAATGGGTGGTCACGCCGCGGGCGAGATCGCGAGCCGCGAGGCCGTCGACAACGTCATGGCGATGGTGCGCCGGCAGCGCGACGTGCTCGCCGCGGTGCAGGGCGGGGATCGCAGCCCCGAGACGATGCGGCGCGTGCTGCGCGTCATGGAGAGCGCGATCCAGGCGGCCACGTACATGGTCTTCGCCATCGCGGAGAACGAGCCCGAGCAGCGCGGCATGGGCACGACGCTCTCGAGCCTCCTGGTGATCGGCGACGTCGGCATCACCGGCCAGGTGGGCGACAGCCGCGTGTACCAGGTGCGCCAGGGACAGGTCACGCGCCTCACCGAGGATCACACGCTGGTCGCGTGGCAGGTGAAGCAGGGGATCATCTCGGCGGCCGAGGCCGAGCGCTCACCGCACAAGAACGTGATCACGCGCGCAGTCGGGAGCCGCGACTACGTGCAGGTCGACACGCACGTCGTCGACGTCCAGCCGGGCGACTCGTTCCTGCTCTGCTCCGACGGGCTGCACGGGTACCTCGAGGACCACGAGATCCCGGCGATCGTCGATCTCGGCCCCGCCGTCGCGACGCGGCACTTCATCGAGCTCGCGAACAAGCGCGGCGGCCGCGACAACATCACGGCGCTCGTCATCGAGATCCTCTGAGCTGCCGTGCGGGCCCTCCGCGGCCGAGCACTCCAGCTGGACTGATCGCGACTGGCCCGAGCGGCCAGCGAAGAGACCGGGAAATCCGCGAGTGAGCGCGCTCACCGGCGCGCCCGAGGTGCGCCGCGCGCCGTCGATACTCTCGCGCGAGCTCGTTTGAGCTCAAACGATCTCCGGAGGCTCGATCATGGCGCGGCCCCGCTCGCTTCGGGTGGCACTCTTCTCGACGATCCTGGCGCTCGCCGGGTGCACCGAGGGCAACGACCGTCCACCGGGACGCCAGGACGACGGCGGCACCGGACCAGGCCCGATCATCGAGGGCATCTGCTCGAGCACGACCGACAGCGACGGCGACGGGCTCTACGACGCGATGGAGGGCACGGAGGACTGGGACGCCGACGGCAGCGGCAACCACCTCGACACCGACTCCGACGGCGACGGGCTGCTCGACTCGGCGGAGTCGGGCGGGCTCGGTGGATGCCGCGCGCGCAACAGCGACGACGACGCGATCCCCGACTACCTCGACAACGACTCCGACAACGACGGTCTCTCCGATCGCGAGGAGACCGAGCGCTACGAGACCGATCCGCTGAGCCCCGACAGCGACGGCGACGGATACATCGACGTCGCCGAGGTCGCGACCGGGCACGATCCCAACGATCGCAACGACGGGATCCCCGAAGACGACTTCTACGTCGTGCTGCCCTACCGCGGCGATGCGCAGGAGCGCGAGCTGCGCTTCGGCACGACGGTGAGGCAGGCCGACGTGTTCTTCATGATGGACCGCACCGGCTCGATGCGTGAGGAGGTCGCGCGCCTCAAGAGCTCGCTCGACACGGTGGTCGAGCAGATGACGACGACGATCGACGACATCGGCGTCGGTTTCGGTGGCTTCGCGGGGTTCGGCGGCGCGGCGGGCCCGCGCGTGTGCACGCCCAACCCGTTCGGTGGCGCGCCGATCTGCACCACCGGCGAGGGCAGCGCGGGCGACGTGCCGTTCAACCTCTACGGCGTGATCACGACCGACCTCGCGCAGATGCGCGCCGACCTCGACATGATGCAGGCCGATCAGGGCGGCGCGAACTGGGCCTCGAGCAACGAGGCGCTCTACCAGGCCGCGACCGGCGAGGGCATCGCGCCGTGGGTGCCGATGCAGCGCTGCGTGGCGGTGCCCGACGAAGAGGGGCGTCGCTACGGGTATCCGTGCTTCCGCCCGGGCTCGCTGCCGATCATGGTCGTGCTGACCGACACCTCGTCGCGCAACGGTCCGCTCACCGAGGGCATCGACGGCGCGACCTACGATCCCGCGGCGTTCACGATGGGCCCGCCGGCGCACACCTACGATCAGACGCTCGGGTCGCTGCGCATGATCGGCGCGCGCGTGATCGGCGTGGTGAGCGGTGAGGAGATCGACAACCCGACGCCCGAGCAGCAGTTCGACGCGTGGGCGCGCGAGACCGGCACCGTGTACGCCGATGGTCGTCCGATCCGGTTCACCATCGCGTCGAACGGCACGGGCCTCGACACCTCGATCGTCGAAGCGATCCGGGTGCTCGCCGAGGAGACCCCGCAGAACATCAGCGCCGTTCCCTACGACGGTGAGGATCTCCCGGCGCAGGACCCGCCCATCGACGCGACCGGCTTCATCAAGTCGATCACGCCGGTGCGTCTGCTCGAGGACGGCGTGCCCACGGTGGCGTGCCCGATGGCCGAGCGCTGCGACGACTGGATCTTCTACGACGTCGCGCCCGGAGACGTGGTCGAGTTCCGCGTCCGGTTCCTCAACGACTTCGTCGAGCCGCGCTCGACCACGCAGCTCTTCGAGGCCCGCATCGTCGTGCTCGGCAACGGCGTGGCCGAGCTCGACGAGCGCGACGTCGTCATCATCGTGCCCGCGGGCTCGGTGCCGAACCTGATCTGATCAGCGGGTGCGCGCGCCCGGCGACGAGGTCTCGGGCGGCGGAGAGATCACGGTCGCGTCCGCCGGGCTCGCCGGCGGGCGCTCGAGCCCGGGACGGCTCTCGCTCGCGGGCACGCCGAGCGCGACCTCGCGGAAGTGCAGGAACAGGCTCTGCCCGATCGAGAGCACCGGGACCGCGAGCAGCGCGCCGGTGATCCCGAAGAAGTGCTCGCCCGCGAGCAGCGCGAACACCACGAGCACCGGGTGCACCTTCGCCGCGTCGCCGAGGATCTTCGGGTTCAGGAGGTTCGCCTCGACCTGGTGGATGCCGATGATCCACGCGAGCACGAAGAGCGCGACGCCGAACCCGTCCTGCAGGCCGACCACGACCGCCGGGATCGAGCTGATGATCGCCCCGAAGATCGGGATGATCGAGAGCACCGTCGCGATCAGCGTGAGCAGCGGCCAGTAGTCGAGACCGGCGATGTAGAAGCCGATCCCCGAGAGCACGCCGTTCACGAGGCAGATGACGAGCTGGCCGCGCACCACGCCCGCGAGACCGCGGTCGATGCGGCTCAGCAGCACGTCGAACATCGTGCGGCGATCGGGGCGCACCAGCTGGCGGAAGAACGCGAGGATGCTGTCGGCGCTGATCAGCAGGTACGCCGAGAGCATCAGCATGATGAAGAAGCGGAAGATGCCGCCCACCACCGCCGCGATGAACGACTGCGCGGTGCGCAGCGCCGACGCGACGCTCTGCTCGCCGTGCGCGAGCTCGCCGCGGAGCGCCTCGGTGAGCTGCACCGAGAGGTCGCGCCGGGCCGCCTCGCCGGTCGCGGCCGCGGGCCCGACCACGTAGTGCCCCTCGGCCTCCTGGCGGATCTCGACGCCGGTGTCGGGCAGCACGATCTCGTAGCCGCCCTCGTCGCGCGGCACGACGCGGATGGTGCGCACCGGCTCGGGCACGTTGGGCTCGGGCGCGCTGACCGCATCGGGCTCGTCGGGGCTCGGAGGCTCGGCTTCCTCCACCGCGCCGAGCGAGCTCGTCGCGGAGCGCAGCGTGCGATCGAGCTGCGGGAGCCACTCGTCGCGCAGCGTGCGCACGGTGCGCGGCATCTCGCGCGAGAGCTTCTGGATCTCGGAGACGACGAGCGGCGCGCCAACCGCGACGCTCGCGGCCATCGCGCCGAGCAGCGAGAGATAGAGCACCAGCACCGCCGCCCAGCGCGGCGTCTTCTTTCCACCGATGCGCACGCGCTGCATGCGCTCGACGAGCGGCGCGAACACGTACGCGACGATCAGCGCGATCGCGAACGGCGCGAGCACCTCGCGGAAGACCCAGAGGATCCCCACGAGCAGTGCGCCCGTCACCGCGAAGAAGGCGATGCGCCGGCTGCGTGAGCCGGGCCCGCTCTGGCCCGTCAGGAGCGACGGCGGGTCAGGTCTCTCCACCAATCCCGCCTATACGCTGTTCGGTCGAAATCGTCCACGGCCGCTTTTTCTTCTCCCGGGAAGGGAACGACGAGTACACCTCGTTCGCCCGCAGTGAGCGACGAGACCAAGCGCGGAAAGGCCCTCGCCTGGACCAGCTCCGCCTATTTCGGCGAGGGGCTGCCCTTCAGCTTCCTGCACCAGCTGGTCACCGAGTACCTCACCGCGATCGGCGCGCCGCCATCCGTCGTCGGCTACACGTCGTGGTTCCATCTCTCGGTCACCGCGAAGCCCCTGTGGAGCCCGCTGATCGACCTCTTCGGGACGCGCCGCGGATGGATGATCGCGCTGCAGCTCGTGCTCGGCGTCGGGATGGCGCTGATGGGCGCGATGGTCGCGGGCGGTGGTGGCGCGCTCGAGACGCCGTGGCTCTTCTGGGGCGCGCTCGCGGTGCTCGCGGCGGTGCACGCGACGCACGACATCGCGTGCGACGGGCTCTTCATGGTCGCGCTCGATCGGCGCGAGCAGGCGCTCTACTCGGGCACGCGCATCGCGGCGTACCGCATCGCGATGTACGTGGGCTCGGGCGCGCTCGTCGTGCGCGCGGCGCGCGCGGGATGGACCGCGGCGTTCACGACCGCGGGCGCGCTCATGGCGCTCACCGCGGCGCTCAACGCGTGGCTCGTGCCGCGCGTCGAGGACGACGACGCGCCGAAGGGCGAGAGCGTGCGACCGAGCGCGTCGGGCTTCGGCGCGGCGTACCGCACGTTCCTCGCCCAGCCGCAGGCGCTGAAGGTGATCGTGTTCGTGCTGACGTACCGGCTCTGCGACGTGCTCACGTTCGCGATGGCGCCGGTGCTGCTGCGCGATCTCGCGGTCGACACCGAAGCGCGCGGCGTGCTGCGCAGCATCGGGCTCACCGCGAGCATCGGCGGATCGCTCCTCGCGGGAGGGCTGCTCGCGCGCGGTGGGCTCGAGCGCTGGCTCGTCCCGTTCACGTACGCGATGGCGATCCCGTTCTATCTGCTCGTCGCGTGGCTGCGCCCACCGTTCGAGTGGATCGCGGTGGTGTACACGCTCGAGCAGCTCGCGGGCGCGCTCGCGGGCACCGCGCTGCCGGTGTTCCTGATGCGTCGGTGCAAGCGCGCGTTCTCCGCGTCGCACTACGCGTTCTTCTCGGCGATCACCGCGCTCACCGCGACCGTCGCGGGCGGGCTCTCGGGGCACGTCGTCGAGGGGCTCACGTCGGCGTTCGCATCGGGCGCAGCCGACGCCGCGAGCGCGCGGGCCGACGCGCTGGTCGCGTTCTTCGCGCTCTGCTTCGTCGCGGCGCTGCCCGCGGTGATCCTCGTGCACCTCGTGCCGACCGATCCGATCGAGCTCGAGACCTGACTCAACGCGAGAGCACCTCGAGCGCGCGCTCCACGTGCGCCCTGCCCTCCTCGTCGCGCGCGATCGCACGAGCCGCTTCGAGCGCGGCGCGAGCCTCGTCGCGACGTCCCATCGCCGCGAGCGCGAGCGCACGACCGATGCGCGCGTCGATCAGCTCGGCGTCGATCGCGAGCGCACGATCGTAGGCCTCGATCGCACGATCGGGCTCGCCGCTGCTGGCGAACGCATCGCCCAGCACGGCCCACTGCCGCTCGAAGTGCGCATCGCCGCGCACCGGGATCGCGACGACGATCGCGAGCACCGTGGCGAGGCCGAGCAGCCCGAAGCGCCGTCGATCACCCCACGCGCGCGCGAGCCGCTCGACACCGAACACCGCGAGCACCGAGAGCACCGGCACGATCACGACGCGATAGCGATCGGTCACGAACGCGACGATCACGCTGAGCACGAACGTCGCCGCGATCGCGGCGACGACGAACACCGGATCCTGCCGCGATCCGAAGAGCCCCACGAGCATCCCGACCAGCGCGAAGGGCGCGATCCATCCGGTCTGCACCAGCGGCGCGCCGATCGTCCTCGTGCTCTCGCGCACGAAGTCGTACGGGAACACCGCGCCGAGCTCGGCCGCGTTGAAGAAGAGGTGGACCTTGCGCGCCATCAGCACGAGCCATGCGTCCGGTTGCGCGACCACGTGATCGATCGTGCGCTGCGTCCAGTAGCGATCGGCCTCGCGCGGCGAGAGCTCGCGACCCAGCGCGCGCTCGGCCGCGCGATGGAACCCGGCGAGCTGCGTCACCGGCGAGTCCGCGCCGGGCGCCTCGGGCGGCACGCGGTACGCGCCGTTCGCGCCGGGCCCGTTGCCGAGGAACAGGTTGAGCGCGGCAGGTCCGCCCACGTCGGCGCCGCGTCCGGTGAGCGCGCCGAGCGAGAGCGGCGCGAGCGCGAGCATCGCCGCCAGCAGCACCGCCGTCGCGTGGCGTGCCCGAGCCGCGCGCGATGCGTCACCCGGCGCGAAGAACGGCGCAGGCACGAGCACCGCGAGCTCGAGCAGCACGTTGGGCCGCAGCCACGCGAGCGCCGCCAGCATCGCGCCCACCGCGGCCCATCGCGTCACGGTGCCGCGCTCGATCGCGCGCAGCGCGAGCCACACGAGCGCGATCTGCGCGCACGCCGCGAGCGAGTCGGGCAGCACCACGCCGTCGAAGAACACCATCGGCCCGGAGAACGCGACGAGCGCCGCCGCGACCAGCGCCCCGCGCCACGGCACGACGCGGCGAGCGACCGTCCACGTCGCGATCACCGTCACCGCGCCCGCGACGAGCTGCAGCACGCGCGGCGCCCACGGGTCCGTGCCCAGCACGCGATACACGCCGCCGAGCAGCACGAAGTAGCCCGGGCTCATGATCGGCAGCCGCTCGCCCGCGCCCATCGCGCCCGACGCGAGCCGCATCGCAGCGTCCTCGTAGACCAGCGAGTCGCTCGGCGGGCTCACCCACCACGGGAACGTCGCGAGCTCGAGCACCCACGCGACGCGGAGCACGATCGCGGCGAGGACGATCACCACGAGCCAGCGCAGCTCGTCACGGCTGGGACGCACGCACCGAAGCTTCGCTCGCGGGCACGAAAAACGTCGAGGGCCGGAGCGCTCACGCGCATCCGGCCCTCGCCTTCGCTCAGGAGCGAGCTCTCTAGGAGCTCAGCTCTCCTCGTCCTGCCCGCCGACGCCGAGGCCGCCGAGCTTCTGCTTGAGCACGTCGCCCAGCTTCGCGCCGCCGGTGCTGCGCGAGGGGCCGGTCGGACGCGCGGCCGGCTCGGCCGAGCGCTCCTCGCCGTACTTCATGACCGGCGTGCCCTGCTCCAGCTCCATCTTCTTGAGCGAGAGCGTGATGCGGCGGTCCGACGGGTTCACGTCGATGATCTCGGCGCGAACGATCTGGCCTTCCTGGACGATCTTGCGGGGATCGTCGATGCGGTCGTACGAGAGCTCGCTCATCGGGACGAGACCCTCGACGCCACGCTCGAGCTCCACGAACACGCCGAAGTCGGCGATCGAGATGACGCGGACCTCGAGCATCGTGCCGGCCGGGTAGTCCGACGGGATGCGCGTCCACGGATCTTCGTAGAGCTGCTTGATGCCGAGCGAGACCTTCTTCTCGTCGTGGTTGATCGAGAGGATGATCGCCTCGACCTCGTCACCCTTGCGGTAGACGTCCGCCGGGTTGTTGATGCGCTGCGTCCACGAGAGGTCGCTCTTGTGGACCATGCCGTCGACGCCCTCTTCGATGCCCACGAAGACGCCGTAGTCGGTCACGCTGCGGACCTTGCCGCGGATGATGTCGCCCGGGTTGTACTTCTGGACGAAGATCGACCACGGATCCGGCTCGAGCTGCTTGAGGCCGAGCGAGATGCGCTTGTTGACGGCGTCGACGTCCAGGATGGCGCACTCCACCTCCTGGCCGACCTCGAGCACCTTCGACGGGTGCTTCGGCTTCTTCCACGACATCTCGCTGACGTGGATGAGGCCCTCGATGCCGGGCTCGAGCTCGACGAACGCGCCGTAGTCGGTGATCGAGACCACCTTGCCGCTGATGCGCATGCCCGCCGGGTAGCGCTCCGCCGCGGTGTTCCACGGATCGTCGATGGTCTGCTTGAGGCCGAGCGAGACGCGCTCCGTTTCGGCGTTGTACTTGAGGACCTTGACGGTGACCTCGTCGCCGACGTTGAACACCTCGCTGGGGTGATTCACGCGGCCCCAGCTCATGTCGGTGATGTGGAGGAGGCCGTCGATGCCGCCGAGGTCCACGAACGCACCGTACTCGGTGATGTTCTTGATGACGCCGGTGACGACCATGCCCTCTTCGAGGTTCTGCAGCGTGCGGGCCTTCAGCTCGTCACGCTCCTTCTCGAGGAGCACGCGGCGCGACAGGACGATGTTGCCGCGCTTCTTGTTGAACTTGATGACCTTGAAGTCGTAGGTCTGGCCGATCAGCTTGTCCAAGTTGCGGACGGGGCGGAGATCGACCTGCGAGCCCGGGAGGAACGCCTTCACGCCGCCGCGGATCGTGACGCTCAGGCCACCCTTCACGCGCGCGGTGATCGTTCCCTGGATGAGCTCGTCGCGCTCGCACGCGGCGCTGATCTCGTCCCAGACCTTCAGCTTGTCGGCCTTCTCCTTCGAGAGGAGCACGAGGCCGTCGTCGGTCTCCTTGGACTCGACGAACACGTCGACCGCATCACCCGGCTTGACCTCCGCCGTGCCGCTCGGGCCGACGAACTCGGAGATCGGGATGACGCCCTCGGACTTGTAGCCGATGTCGACGACGACGTTGTCCTTGCCGATCGCGATCACCGTGCCCGAGACGATCTCGCCTTCCTTGAGCGAGTCGGCCTTCGCGACGGATGCCTCGAAGAGGGCCGCGAAGCTGTTCGGGTTCGGGGCACGGGTCTGGATCTCGGACTGGGGCATTGGTTGGGTGGGGGACCTTTCTGATTCGTTACGGTGAGGGTCGTGCTGGGAGCCTACCGGGGGATGCACGAGCGAGGAGCCGGTACGGGCCTGAATCGAAGACCCGGAGGTCGGCGCATCGTTCTCGGGCTCGAGCACTGCTGGCCCGGAACAACGCTTCGCCCCGAGGTGTACCCTCGGGGCGACCTACTCTCGTGCGGTGGAGTCCCTACGCGCGCTGGACGCGAACGCGGGGACCGGAGGGGTAGCGCGGCGCTCTCGGGGTGTCAATCGCTGCGGGTGCTGGTGGCACCACGCACGATCCCGACGAGCGTCTCGACCACGGCGTCGAGATCGAGCGCGGTGGTGTCGACGGTGATCGCGTCGCGCGCCGGCTTGAGCGGCGCGATCGGCCGGGTCGAGTCGCGGCGATCCCGCTCGCGGATCTCGGCGAGCACCTGGTCGATCGGCTGGGCCGCACCGCGCGCCTCGAGCTCGGCGGTGCGCCGGCGCGCGCGCTCTTCGTCGGAGGCGGTGAGGAAGACCTTCACTTCGGCGTCGGGGAACACGACGGTCCCGATGTCGCGCCCCTCGAGCACCACTCCACCATCGGCGCCGAGCCGGCGCTGCAGATCGAGCAGCGCGACGCGCACGTCGGGGTGCTGCGAGACGAGGCTCGCGCCCTGCGAGATCTCCGGCGTGCGGATGTCGCTCGATCGATCCTCGCCGTCCACGATCACCCGTGATCCCTGATCGCCCGGCTCGAGCGAGAGCGGAAGACGTCGCGCCAGTGATCCCAGCGCGGGACCGTCGTCCCACGAGATCCCGATCTCGCGCGCGGCGAGCGCGATCGCGCGGTAGAGCGCGCCGGTGTCGACCAGCGTGTAGCCGAGGCGTGCCGCGAGGCGGCGCGAGACGGTGCTCTTGCCCGCGCCCGCGGGGCCGTCGATCGCGACGACCAGTCCGCGCGCGCGCGCCGTCACGCCGTCTCCTCGACGATGTCGGCGCCGAGCGAGCGCAGGAGCTCCGCGAAGCCGGGGAAGCTGGTGTCGACGCAGCCCACGTCCTCGACGATCGTCTCGCCCTCGGACGCGAGGCCGAGCACCGCCGCGGTCATCGCGATGCGGTGATCGCCGTGGCTCGTCACGCGCGTCGCGCGCAACGTGTCGGTGGCCCCGTGGATCGTCATGCCGTCGCGCAGCTCGACGCAGTCGACGCCGGCGTCGCGCAACATCGACGCGGTGATCGAGAGACGATCGCTCTCCTTCACCCGCAGCTCCTCCGCGTCGCGGATCTCGCTCGCGCCGCCGGCGCGCGCACAGATCGCGGCGAAGATCGGCACCTCGTCGATCATGCGGGTGACGAGCTCGCCGCCGAGGCGCGTCGGGCTGTACGGCGCGTGGCGCACCACGACCTGCGCGATCGGCTCCATGCCCGCGGCATCACCGCGCGGCGTGATGAAGATCGGCGCGCGCATCGCGCGCAGCGCGTCGAGGATCCCGGTGCGCGTCGGGTTCGTGCCGACGTTGTCGATCACGATCTCGCTGCCCGGCACGAGCAGGCCCGCGGCCATGATGAACGCGGCGCCGCTGATGTCGCCGGGCACGTCCCACTCGAAGCCGTCCCACCGGCGATCCCACTCCTCGGGATCGAGCACGACCATCGGGCCCATCGTCTGAAGCGGGACGCCGAGCGCGAGCATCATGCGCTCGGTGTGATCGCGCGAGAGCGTGGGCTCGGCGACCGCGGTCGGACCATCGGCCCAGAGGCCCGAGAGCAGCAGCGCGCTCTTCACCTGCGCGCTGGCGATCGGCGACTGGTACTCGATGCCCGTGAGCTTCTCGTCGGGGAGCAGCGGCGCGACCGAGAGCGGCGGATAGTGCTCGCCTTCCTTCGGGCCCTTCACGCCGGCGATGTGACCGCCGCGCGCGCGCAGCGGGTCGACGATGCGGCGCATCGGACGGCGCGTGAGGCTCGCGTCGCCGATCAAGCGCGTGCCGAACTTCTGCGCGACGAGCACGCCCGCGAGCATGCGCATCGTGGTGCCCGAGTTGCCGCAGTCGATCACGCCGCTCGGCATCTTCAGGCCGTCGAGGCCGACGCCGTCGATCTTCGCGGTCACGCCGGTCGCGGGCTCGCCCGAGAACGCGATGCGCGCGCCCATCTGCCGCATGGCCTCGGCGGTCGCGGCGTTGTCGAGACCGCCCGAGAGACCGCGCACGGTCGAGGTGCCCTCGGCGAGCGCGCCGAAGAGGAGCGCGCGATGGCCGATCGACTTGTCGCCGGGGACGCGAACCTGACCTCGCAGCGGGCCGCTCGCGCGGACGCGCCATCGCTTCGTCTCGGAACCGGTGCTCGCCATGTCTTCTTCGCGGTTCGGGGTGAGCGTCGCGGCGGGGCCGCGGCGGGCACGAGGGTGACAGAAATCACGCGCGCGCGCCGCCGTGGTCGCGCGTCGCGCGCGGGAGCGGCCTACCGGATCGACGAGGCGATCAAGGACGCGGGTACGAGCCGAGGACCTTGAGGTGACGCGCGCGCGCCTTCACCTCGTCGATCGCGGTGAGCACCGCGCGATCGCTGCCGTGGCCGTCGAGCTCGACGAAGAAGACGAGGCGCCACGCGCTCGATCGCGCGGGACGCGACTCGAGGCGAGTGAGGTTGATCCCGCGCTCCGCGAAGGGCTGCAGCGCCGCATAGAGCGAGCCGGGATCCTCGCTCAGCGCGAGCACGATCATCGTGCGATCGGCGCCGGTGCGGCGCGGCTGCTGCTGGCCGAGCACGACGAAGCGCGTGGTCGCGCCGGGATCGTCCTCGACGTGCTTGCGCACGAGGCGCAGCGTGTCCGCGACCGGACGCTCCGAGCCGCGCTCGGTGCGCATCGGCGCGGGACGCTCGGAGCCGATGCGCAGCGTGGTGCCGAGCTCGCCGAGCAGCTCGCTGCCGACCGCCGCCGCGCCGTGATCCTCGAGCGCGAGCTGCGCCGCGACGACACCGCTGCGCACGTCGAGCAACGTCGCGCGCGGGAACTCTGCCTTCAGCGTGCGCTCGCACGCCGCGATGGTCGTCGCCGCACCGTAGATCTTCTCCACGTCGCCCGCGTTGCCGGTGCGCGACCAGAGGTGCCACGCGTTGACGGCGCTGACCTCGCCGATGACCTTCGCGCTCGTCTCGACGAGGCACGAGAGCGTCGCGGAGAGCGCGCCGTCGGTCGACGTCTCGAAGGGCACGACCGCGTGCGCGGCGCGTCCACGATCGATCTCGGCGAACACCTCGGTGACGTTCGCCATCGCGCGCACCTCGGCCTGCGAGCCGAACCAGCGACGCGCCGCGAGGTGCGTGAGGCCCGCCTCGGGCCCGAGCACCGCGACCTGCACCGGCGCGATCATCGCGGCGCAGACACCGAGCACCTCGCGCACCACGGGCTCGAGCCCGTTCTCCGGGAACTCGCGCCGGAGCTCGCGCACGCGCGTGAGCACCTCGGCCGGGTTCGGGAGCACGTGGTAGCCCTCGGGGTCGCGCTCGCGCAGCGCGACGTATCCACGGATCGCGCGCGCTCTCGCATCGAGCGCTGCCACGAGATCGGCGTCGGCCTGCTCCAGCGCGGCGCGGATCTGCGCCATCTCGTCCCGCGAGTCAGCCATCGTTGGGCATCGTAGCGCCCGGGCCCTTTCGGGCCAAACGAAACACTGCGTTCGATCAGTGCTTCGAGAGCAGCGATTTGAGCTTCGAGAGCGCGACGAGCGCCTCGATCGGCGTCATCCGATCGAGGTCCAGCTCGCGCAGCGCGCGCTCGAGCTCCGAAGGCTCGGGCGGAGGGGGCGCGATGGCTCGTGGAGCGACCGGCGCGGCGCCGAAGAGATCGAGCTGCGGGACCTCGGCGCGGACGCGCTCGCGGAGGCTCGCCTTCGCGCCCGCAGCCGCATCGGACGCACCGCTCTCGAGGCCTCGGAGCAGCGCCTTCGCGCGATCGAGCACGCGCTCCGGCGTGCCCGCGAGCCGCGCCACCGCGACGCCGTAGCTCTTGTTGCTCGCGCCGGGGACGAGGCGATGCAGGAACACGACGTCGCCCTGGTGCTCGCGCGCCGCGACGTTGAAGTTGCGCACTCCGTCGCGCGTGCGCTCGAGCTCGCAGAGCTCGTGGTAGTGCGTCGCGAAGAGCGTGCGGCAACCGATCACGTCGTGGAGATGCTCGGCGACCGCCCACGCGATCGCGAGCCCGTCGTAGGTGCTCGTGCCGCGGCCGATCTCGTCGAGGATCACGAGGGAGCGGCGCGTCGCCTCGCGGAGGATCGTCGCGGTCTCGCGCATCTCGACCATGAACGTGCTCTGGCCGCGGCCGAGATCGTCGCTCGCGCCGACGCGCGTGAACACGCGATCGACGAGCCCGATGCGCGCGCGCGTCGCGGCCACGAACGATCCGAGCTGCGCCATGATCGCGGCGAGCGCGACCTCGCGCATCGTCGTCGACTTGCCCGCCATGTTGGGGCCGGTGATGACGAGGAGGCGCTGCGCCTCGGCATCGACCGCGACGTCGTTGGGCACGAACGAGCCGGCGGCCGCGAGCGTCTCGACGATCGGATGACGGCACTCGACGAGCTCGAGCGAGAGCGTGTCGTCGACCTCCGGGCGCACGTAGCCGCGGCGGTGCGCGACCTCGGCGAGGCCGGCGTGGACGTCGATCTCGGCGAGCCGGAACGCGAGGGCGCGCAATCGATGCGCCTCGGTGCCGACGCGGCGGCGCACGTCCTCGAAGATCTCGGTCTCGAGCGCCTTGAGGCGATCCTCGGCGTTGAGGATCTTCGACTGCAGCTCCTCGAGCTCGTCGGTGGTGTAGCGCTCGCCGTTCGCGACGGTCTGCTTGCGCCGGAAGTGCGGCGGCACGAGGTGCAGGTTCGAGCGCGTGATCTCGACGTAGTAGCCGAAGACCTTGGTGAAGCGGATCTTCAGCGAGCCGATGCCCGACGCCTCGCGCTCGCGCGCCTCGAGCGCGAGGAGCACGTCCTTGCTCGACGTGGAGAGCGTGCGCAGCTCGTCGACGCGCCCGTCGATCCCGTCCTTGATCATCGGGCCCGCGCTCGGCACGAGCGGGAGATCGTCGACCAGCGCGGTCGCGAGCAGCGACTCGACGTCCTCGCACACGTCGCGCGGCACGAGCGCGGTGAGCACCTCGTCGTGCTGGGCGCCGAGCGCGTCGATCACACTCGTCGCGCTGCGAAGGCCCGCGCGGATCGCGCCGAGGTCGCGCGGGCTCGCGACGCCCAGCTCGGCGCGCGTGGCGAGGCGCTCGAGATCACCGATCTCCGAGAGCGCGCGGCGCAGCACGCGACGGCGCTCGGGATCGAGCACGAACGCCTCGACCGCATCGTGACGGCGACGGATCGCCGCGACGTCGGCGAGCGGCGCGAGCAGCCGGCGGCGCAGGAGGCGCGCGCCCATCGGCGTCGAGGTCTCGTCGAGCAGCGCGAGCAGCGAGCCCGCGCGATCGCCGGAGAGCGTGCGCACGAGCTCGAGGTTGCGCACCGCGGTGTCGTCGAGCGCGAGCTGCGCGCGCGGATCGTAGGGCTCGATCGCGCGCACGCCGATCGCGGTGCGACCCCCGGTCGAGACGCGCGCGTACTCGAGCGTCGCCGCGCACGCCTCGAGCGCCGGCCCCGAGAGGCGCGACGTCGCATCGCCGATCGCCGCGTCGTCGAGCGCGATCGCGAGCGCAGTGCGTCGATCGGCGGACGCCGGGTGCTCGGCGACGCGCGCCTTCGGGAGCGCGCGCACGAGCGCGGCGTGGGTCTCGCCGCCGCCCACGACGAGCACCTCGCGGGGATCGAGGCGCAGCACCTCGGCGAGCATCGCGGCACCGCCGCTCACCGTGCACGCGCGCAGCTCGGCGCGCGTGAGCTCGAGGGCCGCGATGCCGAACGTCTCGCCGTCGTGCGCGACCGCGACCAGCGCGTTGTCGGTGCGCGCGTCGAGCGCGTCGGGATCGAGCGCGAGCCCCGGCGTGACGACGCGGACGACCTCGCGCGGGACGATGCCCTTCACCGTCGCGGGGTCCGCCATCTGCTCGCAGATCGCGACCTTGAAGCCCTTCTCGAGCAGTCGCGCGAGGTACGACGCCGCCGCGTGGTGCGGCACGCCCGCCATCGGGACCTCGCGTCCGTCGATGCCCTTGCTGCGTGCGGTGAGCGTGAGGTCGAGCGCCTTCGACGCGATCACCGCGTCGTCGAAGAACATCTCGTAGAAGTCCCCCATGCGGAAGAAGAGCAGCGCATCGGGGTGCTGCTCCTTCGCACGGAAGAACTGCTGCATCGCGGGCGAGTGGGCGCCCTCTTTCGCCTTCGCCACCTCGGCCTCCTCGGCGGGCGCGATGCTACTCGATGAAGAACTCGGGCCCGACCGGCTCGAGCTCGATCACCACGAGACCACGACGCAGCTCGTCGAGCGCGTAGAGCCGATCCGTCAGCGCGCTGAACATCACTTCGTTCGGCAGCGTGAGCGTGCGGCCGCCCGACTGGAGCAGGCCGAGATCGGTCGCGAGCTGCACGGGCACGTCGCCCACGTCGAACGTGATGCTCTGATCGACGATCACCGCCGGACGCCCCTCTTCGAAGGCGAGCTCGAAGCGCAGGCTGGGTCCGACGTAGGGCACGCCCAGCTCGGCGCGCGCGTTGAGGGTCGAGCTCTGCGCCGTGTCGACCACGCAGTTGCCCGCGTCGCTCACGATCACGCGATGCACGAACCCGGTGCGCGAGCCCACCACGGCGTAGCGATCGCCGACGCGCACGTCGAACGAGACCAGCTGGTCCTGGTAGCAGCGCAGCAGGAGCTCGACGTTCGCGCCCTCGCGATCGAGGATCTCCGCGTCGGGCGCGAGCACGATCGCGGAGGCGTACGGCGAGCGCACGCCCGCCGCTTCACCGACGCGGACCTCGTCGATCCGCACGAGCAGCGGCTCGGGCGTCTCGCCCACGTCGACGCCCGCGAGCGCGCGGCACTCGGGATCCTCCGCGGTCGCATCCGGCAGCTCGGCGGTGATCGCCACGAGATCGCCCGGGTACATGTGCTCGGGCTGGTCCTCGCTCAGACCGGCAGCGCCCTCGGGGCCGAGCACGCCGCGCTCGCACAGCGGGATGCGCGTCTCGAGCGCGATCCGGCCGTCGTCGAGCGTGCGGAAGTTGCCCGCGATGCTCGCGGTGCTGGGGATCACGCCCTGCCAGGTGAGCGCCCAGGACTCGGGCTCCGCGGTCCACGGATCGGTGGACGTGCAGATCAGCGTCGCGGGCGCTCCGAACACCGGCGCGATGCCGTCGGGGTCCTCGCACACGATCGGCTGGAAGCTCGGCACCGCGTCTTCATCGGGCACCGAGCCCTCCGCCGAGAAGCGCTGGGTCGATCCCGACAGCGACGCGACCGGCGGATCGGTGAGCGACACCGGATCGGCCACGCGGCTCGCGATCCGCGGCCGATGACGACGGATGAACGAGTACTGCTGACCGCCCTGGAACGACTCCTGACAGTTCTCCCCCGTGCGGCACGGCGCGTCCTCGTCGAGCACGTCGACGTACCGGATCGTTCCGTCGGAGAGCGCGACCGACACGAACACGCCGCGCAGGTTGTTCGCGGAGGGATCGATCGTCGCGTCCTCGTAGTCGCACATGCCGGCGTCACCACGGCGATCGATCGCCGCGATCGCACGGGCCGGCGCGCCGAAGGGCACGCGCAGCACGCGACCGGTCGACTCCGCGGCCACGGGAACGAGCTGCCCGACCGACTCGTCGATCACCATCACCGAGCCGTCGCGCGCGTCGATCGCGTAGATGTAGCGACGCGTCGTGGCCTCATCGAGGCGATCGGGGACCGCCGGCGTGAGCGTGAGATCGAGGATCGGTCCATCGGTCCGGATGCCATCCACGAACGCGCGCGTCGCGAGGTCGTAGCGGTAGATCACGGGACGTGCGGCATCGCCGATCAGCAGCGCGACCGCGTTGCCTTCGTCGTCGCGCGCGACCTCGATCTCGAGCGGCTGCGGCGCGGGCAGCGGATCGGGCGGCGCCTCGAGCGTGACGGTCGGAGGCGGCGTCGCGAGCTCGGGAAGCGTGAGGCCGGTCGCAGCGCACAATGCGATCGTGGCCGGGTCCTGATCCGTCGTGGGAACGACGAGCGTGGGATCGGGCGAAGGCTCGGTGGGCTCGACCGGCAGCGCATCGGGGAGCGGGATCACCTCGAGCGCGCCGAAGCGACAGCCCGTCTCGTCCGACATCACCGGGACGCGCCCGATCACGCCGTCGTCGGGCAGCGTGACGTAGAGCTCGCTCGTCGCGCCGTCGTCGTGGATCACCAGCGCGTTCGGGCGACCGGTGCGTCCCTCGCCCGCGAGCGAGAGCTCCTCGGTGTCCATCCCGGTGCCGAGCGACTCCTCGCGGAAGCGCGCGGTCTCGACGGCCGACAGGCTGCTCGATCCGCGGTTCGCGACCCACGTGCACAGCGGATTGCGATGCGACACCGCGAGCCCGACCGGCACCTCGCCGACCTCGACGAACGTGAACCCGGGGACGCGACGATCGCTGTCGATCACGACCGGCGGATCCGCGCTCAGATCGACCGCTGCGACCTCACCGCGCGTCTGCTGGGTCACGAGCGCGAGCAGCGTGCGATCGCTGGCGTCGCTGCCGGTCGCGCACTCGCTCTGCGCGACCGGGCGATCACCGGAGAAGCACACCAGCTCCATGCGCGCCGGGCGATTGAACGCGCGCGGCGGTGCGACGTTGACGGCCTGCGTGCACGCGCCGCAGAGCGCGAGGAGGAGCGCGGGGACGACCTTGAGGCGCACGGCGAAAGCTCGCTTCATCCGGAGAACGGGCTCGGCGCGTCGGGATCGCCGAGGTACGCGATCAGCCGCGGGGACGCGCCGGTGCGCAGCGGCGAGAGGTCGACGACCCCGATCGTGTTGTTGCGGAAGTTGATGACGAAGAGCAGCTCCCGCGTCGGGTCGTACGCCATCTCGAAGGGCCCCGCGAGGCCCGCGACGGTCGCGATCAGCCCGAGCTCGGGATCGATCACCGAGACGTTGTTCGCGTCGTAGGCGGTCGCGAGAAGGTACGTGCGATCGCGCGGCACGATCGGCCCATCACCGTCGGGATCGAAAGGCACGACCACGCGCTCGAGGCGCGACGGCCCGGACGCCACCGCGAAGATCTCACCGAGCGGCGCGAGGTTCGGCGCGACCGGCGGCACCCGGAAGTCGACCGTGATCACCGCCTCGGGCCGGCGCGCGAGCACCCACGCGCGATCGACGCCGACGTCGAACGCGATGTCGCGCGTGTCCGATCCCACGCCGCCGTCATCCACCCCCGCGAGCGTGATCCGATTCACCACCGCGAGACGGGTGTCGACGTCGGACACGATCGGCGCGACCGCGACCAGGTCGCGTGTCGGACGCGTGCTCGGCGGGGCGCTCGTCATCCACACCGTGCCGCTCTCGGGATCCATCTCGACGCTCACCACGTCGGTCGGGAGCCCCTCGATCACGTCGAAGAGCGTCGGCTGACCGCGCAGATCGTCGAGCAGCAGGCTGCCCGAGCCGTTGCGGTGAATCATCACGATCGCGTCCGACTGGCCGCCGCCCACCAGCGCGCGCGGCACGACCGTCAGCGCGACCGGATCGGTGGGGAGCGAGAGCTCGCGCGAGACCGGCGCGACCGCAACGGTGTTGTGCAGGTCGTCGCAGGCGTCGCCCTCCCCGCACGAGAAGTTGCCGCCCGACAGGTCGATCCACGTGAGGCCGCCGCGCCCGCTGCGCACCGGCAGGTAGATGCGCTCTTCCGTGGGCCCGACCGCGATCCCGTCGGCGTGCGAGGGGATGCGCACCTCGTCCTGGAGGAATACGTCGGGCCGCTCCTCGATGTGGATCTCGCACGCGGGGAGGCCGTCCTCGCCGCAGTCCACGCCGAGATCGTCGACGCCCGCCACCGCTTGATCGATCGCCGCCTCGATCTCCGAGAGGCGCCACGACTGCAGCGAGCCCGACGCGTAGCGCACGTCGAAGTTCGAGTTGACGACCAGCAGGAAGTCGTCGTCGCCCGTCTCCGGCGCTCCGTCGACCACCGCGATCGCGATCGGGAAGTTCAACGTGGCCGCGGGCAGCGGCACCCCGGGGTTGTCGAGGTCACACCCGGCGATCGCGATCGCGAAGACTGTGATGGTCGCGGCGTATCCGACGCCGCATCGCTCCGCCCGCATGAGGCGCGGACCCTACTGCGAACCCTGACTCAGCGCCAGGGGTCGAGGACCTCGCTCTGACCCACGCCATGGTGCTGCGTGGGCGGCGTCGTGTGCTGCTGCGGAGCCGTGCCGCCGGACGAGGCTTCGGGCTGCCTGCGACCACCGCTGCCGCTGCGACGACGCTCGGCGACGAGCGCGATGCGGACCTGCGCCGCGGTCAGCGACGAGAGGCGCACGTCCTGGCTCTGGAAGCCGGGCTTGCGGAGCGAGACCTCGAGCGTCTCGCCCGATGCGGGGCGCGGCAGATCGAAGGGCGTGTTGCCGAGGAGCTCGTCACCGCGCCAGACCTCGACGCCCTCCGGATCGCTCACGAGGTGGATCGTCGGCGAGATCGCGGGCGCGGCCTCGCGGGGCGATTCGACGTCGGTCGACGTGCCCTCGGCGCCCGCAGCGACGCTGCCCGCGCCGGTCTCTTCGGGCGTCGTCGGCGGTGCGACCGGCGGGGTCGGCGGCGTCGGAGGCGGCGTGCTCACGACCGGCGGCGGCGTCACCGCGACGGCGGGCTGCTGCGTCATCACGAGCGCAGCCGCGCCACCACCGACCATGAGCAGGAGCACCGCGACGGTGCCGATGATCATCGGCACCTTGCTCTTCGGCGGCTCGGGCGCGACGTCGCCGACGCCCATGCGCATCATCGACTGCACCGGCACGCGACCGGTGCCGTCCATGCGCGGCATCGTTCCGTCGCGACGCGGCATGCCCGCGCCCGACGCGCGATCGACGCCCTCGACCACGGCGCGCGGCGTCAGTCCCTGCTCGAGCGCGACGAGGTCCTCGCGCACCTCGGACATCGACTGGTAGCGCGCGTCCGCCGACTTCGAGAGGCACTTGAGGATCACGGCCTCGAGCCCGGGCGGGACCTGCACCGGCGGCGGCAGCTCGTGCGGCGCGATCGGCTGCTCGTACATGTGCTTGGTCAGGATCCCCATGAGATTGTCGGCGTCGAACGGCACGCGGCCGCACGCCATCTCGTAGAGGATCACGCCGAGCGCGTAGACGTCGGTGCGGTGATCGACGTTGCTGCCCGCGCACTGCTCGGGCGACATGTAGTGCGGCGTTCCGAAGACCTGGCCGGCCTTCGTCAGCTTGCTCGACGCGCCGCCCACCTTCGCGATGCCGAAGTCGAGCACCTTCACGAAGTCGAGGTCGCCACCTCGCTTGATGAGGTAGACGTTGTCCGGCTTCATGTCGCGGTGGACGATGCTGCGCTCGTGCGCGGCACCGAGCGCGTCGCAGAGCTGCTTCGCGATGTGCACCACGCGCTCGGGCGCCATCGGCGCGCCGCCCTTGTCCTGCGGCGACTCGATCGCCTTCGTCAGCGACACGCCGTCGAGGAACTCCATCACGAAGTAGGTGGAGTTGTCGGGCAGCGTGCCGAAATCACTGATGTCGATGATGTGCTGGTTGCCGATCGCGCTCGCGCTCTGGGCTTCCTGCTGGAAGCGCGTGAGCACCTCGGTGTCGCGCGAGACCTCGGGCTTGAGCACCTTGATCGCGAGCGGCTTGTTCAGCATCGCGTGGCGCGCGCGGTAGACGAGGCCCATGCCGCCCTCGCCCAGCACCGACTCGATGCGGTAGCGCCCGTCGAGCGTGCGGCCGATCAGCGGATCCGGGGGCGGGACCGACGGCGGGCGGTCCTCGACCAGATGGAGGTGCTGTGCCTTGGCCTCGTTGCCGTTGGTGCTCATTCCGCCACCCGGTGTCGATGAAGCGTTCGAAGGAGAAGCGCGCCCGTTCGATGTACGCGTGCAGCGCGCGAGATCTCTACGCGGGACTCGACACGACGGATGTACGGCCGAGCCCCCAAACTCGATTCACGCGACGCGCACGCGATTCGAACGGCCGAGACGAGCGTTCCAGACGGTGCTTGGTGCGTCAAGCGTGGGTTCCTGATTGCAGCGGAGCCGGAACGGCCGAGGCCGCGACGGGCATCCGACCTCTGGATGGCCGCGAGCTTTGGGCTCCGTCACAGCAGGCGCGCGATCACGTCTTCCCAGCCGGGCACGCCGAGCTCGCGCGCCCACTCGAGCACCTCGCGCGCCTCGGGGAGCGCGAACGCGGTCGTGAGCGGGAGCGCGCCCGCGAACACGCGGCCCGTCGCACCGTCGAGCGTGATCATCTCGGGCACGGGAACCACCACGCCCGCAGGTCGACGCACCTCGGCGCACCCGTGATCGACGTCGACACGCACCTCGCTCGCCGAGACGATGCACGGGCGACCGAGCGCGCGCGCGATCACCGCAGCGTGCGACGTGAGGCCGCCCGACGAGGTGAGCACGCCGGCGGCGGCGCGGATCCCCGGCGCGTCCTCGGGGCTGCACTCGGGGCGGATCAAGATCGCGGCCTCGCCGCGCGCCGCGAGCTCGATGGCGGCGGAGGGATCGTAGACGGCACGTCCCGAGATCGCGCCCGGGCTCGCGGGCACGCCGATCGTCAGGGGCGGCTCGGAGAGCTGGTCGTCGGGGGGCAACGCGCGCGAGACGAGCGCGTCGATCACGCGCGGCTCGATCCGCGCGAGCGCGGTCTCGCGATCGATGCGGCCCTCGCGCACGAGATCGACCGCGACACGGATCGACGCGCGCGGCGAGCGCTTCGCGGTGCGCACCTGCAGGAGCCACAGCGTGCCCTGCTCGACGGTGATCTCGAGGTCCTGCGCGTCGCCGTAACGCGCCTCGAGCGCCATCGCGATGCGCTCCAGCTCGGCGAACGCGGCCGGGCTCTGTCGCTCGAGGCTCTCCGAAGCGCGCCGTCCCGAGGCCGCCGCCGAGAGGCCCGCGGGCGATGCACGACCGCCCACGACCTCGTCGCCCTGCACGTGCGGGAGGTACTCGCCGAAGAGGTGCTTCTCGCCGGTCACGGGGTGCCGGGTGAACGCGACACCGCTGCCCGACGCGCCGGTCGCGTTGCCGAACACCATCGCCTGCACGACCACCGCGGTGCCGAGCGCCTCGTCGATGCGCTGCGACGCGCGGAAGTCGCGCGCGCGATCGCGATCCCACGATCGGAGGATCGCGTCGATCGCGGTGCGCAGCTGGGCGCGCGCGTCGTCGGGCGGCAGCACGCCTGCGTCGCGCAGGGTCTGCTCGTGGCGCGCGATCTTCGCCTCGAGATCGCCGGGCGTGATCGGCGGCGGAGGCGTGGTCGCGCGCGCCGCGACGCGCACACCCGCGCGCGCATCGAAGCGCGTGCGCGGAAGACGACCGACGACCGCGCCCCACGACTCGAGGAAGCGACGCCGAACGTCGAGCGCGGCCGCGCGATCGCCGAGCTGGCGCTCGAGCCCATCGATGCTCGCGCTGGTCGCGCCGACGTCGAGCAGCGTGTCGAGCATGCCCGGCATCGAGACCGGCGCGCCCGATCGCACGCTCACCACGAGCGTGTCGCCGAGTCGCTTGCCGGTCGCGCGCGCGAGGTGCTCGAGGCCCGCGTCGAGCTCCTCGTCGAGCTCCGGCGGGAGCGCACCCGTCGCGCGCCATGCACGGAAGAGGTCGATCGAGAGCACGAAGAAGGGCGGCACCGGCAGCCCTTCGTTCGTCGCGTCGATCAGCCCTGCGGCCTTCGCCCCGACGCGCGCCGGGTCCGCGGGAGCTCCCGCACCGGGCACGACGAGGAAGCGCATCACGCCCCGCCGAGCAGATGGAAGTGCGCGATGCGCGTCATCGTGCGCGCGATCGCGCCGAGCAGGCGCAGTCGGTTGTCGCGCACGCGCGCGTCGTCGACCATCACGAACACCTGATCGAAGAAGCGATCGATCGGCTCGCGCAGCTCCTTCGCGACGAGCGTGAGCGCGGCGACGTAGTCGCCCGACTGCGTCGCGATCTCCACGCGCGAGCGGATCTCCGAGAAGCGCGCCGCGAGCGCGCGCTCCGCCTCGTGATCGAACAGCGCGGGATCGGGATCGCCGCTGGGCGCGTCCTTCGCGATGTTGTAGGCGCGCTTGAACGCGACCGCGAGCGACTCGTACGCGGGCATCTTGCGCAGCTCGGCGAGCGCGCGGACGCGCGCGGCGAGGTCGCGGATCGAGCGCCCTTCCCACGCGCCGAGGCACGCGTCGACGAGATCGACCGGATGGCCCTGCTGCTCCGAGAGCAGACCGCGCAGGCGCGTGCGGAAGAACTCGTCGAGCTTCGCGAGGACCTCGTCCTTCTCGCTCAGCTTCTTGCCCTGCGCGTCGTAGGCCCTCCACGCCGCCGCGAGCACGTCGCGGAGATCGACGTCGATCGGGCCCTCGAGCGCGGTGCGCGCGATCGCGAGCGCGGCGCGACGAAGCGCGAAGGGATCGGCGCCGCCGGTGGGCACGATGCCGATGCCGAAGCAGCCCACGAGCGTGTCGGCGCGATCGGCGATCGAGAGCGCGGCCGAGAGCGGCGCGGACGGCACCGCATCGCTCGCCGACTTCGGCAGGTAGTGATCGCGGATCGCGTCGGCGATCTCGGGTTCGACGCCCTGCTGGAGCGCGTACCAGCGGCCCATGAGGCCCTGCAGCTCGGGGAACTCGCCGACGATCAGCGTGACGAGGTCCGCCTTCGCGAGCGGCGCGGCCTTCACCGCGCGGCTGTCGTTCGAGAGCCGCGCGGCGAGCTCGCCGACGCGCACCGTCTTCTCGCCGACGCTGCCGAGCTTCGCCTGGAACACGATGCCGTCGAGCTTCGACGTGCGATCCGCGAGCGGCGTCTGGCGATCGGTCTCGACGAAGAAGCGCGCGTCCGCGAGCCGCGGGCGCAGCGCGCGATCGTTGCCGTTGGTGACGGTCGCGGGAAAGAGCGCGGTGTTCACGACCGCGAGGTAACGCGGCATCAGGCGATCCGCGCCCTTCGCCTTCGCCGCGAAGTAGCGCTGGTGACCGCGCATCACCGCGACGATGACTTCGTCCGGCAGCGACAGGTACGCATCCTCGAACGAGCCCGCGATGACGTGCGGCTCCTCGACGAGCGACGCGTTCTCCTCGACGAGGAACTCGTCGGGCACGAGGTCGCCGCCGATCTCGCGCGCCTTCGCCGCGAGCCGGTCGACCATCACGCGACGACGCTCGGACTCGTCGGCGAGCACGTGCGCCTCGCGCAGGACCGCGAGGTACGCGCTCGCCTCGGGCATCTCGATCTCGCGCGGCGCGAGGAAACGATGGCCGCGCGTGCGCGTGCCCGACGCGATGCCCGCGAACTGCGTCGCGATCGCGTGCTTGCCGTGCAGCGCGACGAGCCAGTGCACCGGGCGCCCGAACGCGACGTCGCCCTGCCCCCAGCGCATCGACTTCGGGAACGGGATCTTCGCGCACGCGTCCGAGAGGATCGCGGGGAGCACCTCGCTCGCCGCGCGACCGGTCTCGCGGCGCGTGACCGCGGCGTACTCGCCCTTGTCGGTCGCGACGACGCGGATCTGATCGATCGAGACGCCGTTCTTCTTCGCGAAGCCCTCGGCCGCCTTCTTCGGTCGACCATCGGCCTCGAACGCTGCGGCCTTGGGCGGCCCGAGCACTTCTTCTTCGAGGTCGGTCTGACGATCCGCGACGTCGTGCACGAGCACCGCGAGTCGGCGCGGCGTGCCGTACGACGACGCCGAGCCGTGCCCGATGCGCGCGTGATCGAGCAGCTGCGTGAGGATGCCGGGCAGCTCCTTCAGCGCCTTCGCGACGAAGGACGCGGGGAGCTCTTCGGTGCCGATCTCGAGCAGGAGATGCGCAGTCATGATCCTTCTGCTCCGATCACTTGGCGATGAGCGGGAAGCCGAGCTTCTCGCGCTGCGCGTAATAGGACTCGCACACCGCGCGCGCGACGTGTCGCACGCGACCGATGTAGCGCTGTCGCTCGGTGACGCTGATCGCGCCGCGCGCGTCGAGCACGTTGAAGTAGTGACTGCACTTCACGACGCAGTCGTAGGCGGGGAGCACGAGGCGCTGGAGCGGATCCTCGATCTCGAAGACGAGCTGATTGCCCTTCTCCTTCTTCTTCGCGAGGCCGAGGAGCTGGTGGCACTGGTCCTCGAAGCGATCGAAGAGCTCGAAGTGCAGCGGCACGTCGGCGCGCTCGAAGTTGTAGGTCGACCACTCCCACTCTTGGCGCTTGGCGATCTCTCCGTACTTGATGCCGCCGCCCCACTCGACCGAGTAGATGTCGTCCTTGTCCTGCAGGTACATCGCGATGCGCTCGAGACCGTAGGTGAGCTCACCGCTGATCGGCTTGCAGTCGATGCCGCCGACCTGCTGGAAGTACGTGAACTGCGAGATCTCGAGGCCGTCGAGCCAGACCTGCCAGCCGAGGCCCCACGCGCCGAGCGTCGGAGACTCCCAGTCGTCCTCGATGAAGCGGATGTCGTGCTTGCTGGGATCGGTGCCGATCGCGCGGAGCGACTCGACGTAGAGCTCCTGGATGTCGAGCGGCGACGGCTTGAGGATCACCTGGAACTGGTGGAACTGCTGCAGTCGATTCGGGTTCTCGCCGTAACGACCGTCGGTGGGCCGGCGCGAGGGCTCGACGTACGCGACGTTCCACGGCTCGGGGCCGATCGCGCGCAGGAAGGTCGCGGGATTGAACGTACCGGCGCCGACCTCGGAGTTGTAGGGCTGCACGATGAGGCAGCCGCGGTCCGCCCAGAACCGCTGGAGTGCGAGGATCAGCTCCTGGAAGGTCTTCATGGTGTCCGTCGAGTGCAGGAAAGAAATGCCGAGCAGAGGCTGACGAGAGCTCAATCGTCGTCGTCGTCGTCGTCGTCGTCGTCGTCGTCGTCGTCGTCGTCGTCGTCGTCGTCGTCGTCGTCGTCGTCGTCGTCGTCGTCGTCGTCGTCGTCTTCTTCTTCTTCTTCTTCTTCGTCTTCGTCCGAATCGTCGCCTTCGTCTTCGTCCGAATCGTCGTCTTCGTCTTCGTCCGAATCGTCTTCTTCGTCGTCGTCCGAATCGTCTTCGTCTTCGTCGTCTTCGTCCGAATCGTCGTCTTCGTCGTCCGAGTCTTCTTCGTCGTCGGACTCGGCATCCGCGCGCGAGACGGGCGTGTCGTCTCGCTCCGCGTCGGGCTCGTCGTCGCTCGCGCGGTCGGTCCCGAGCTCGAGCTGCTCTGCGCGCGCGCGCTCGGCGACCTCTCCGTCGAGCTCCTTCGCGGCCTCCTCGAGCTCTTCGTCCGAGTACTCGCGCTTCTCGACCGCGATGTCCGCGATGCCCTCGATGGCCTCGCCGGTGCGGCGCTGGAAGAGCGCGCGGCTCTCCTCGTTCAGCTCCGAGTACTCCTTGAGCGTCGGGAGATCCGAGAGCGACGCGAGCCCGAAGAACTCCAGGAAGTAAGGAGTCGTGCCGTAGAGCAGAGGGCGCCCCGGCTCGTCCTTGCGCCCGATGATCTTCACCAGGTTCTTCTCGAGCAGGACCTTCATCGCCGAGCCCGAGTCGACGCCACGGATCTCGTCGACCTCGGGGCGCGTGATCGGCTGGCGATACGCGATCATCGCGAGCGTCTCGACCTGTGCGCGCGTGAGGCGCACCGGCTTGCGCGCGACGAGCTCTCGCACGAACGGCGCATTCGCCGCCGCAGAGCGGAACTGGTACCCACCCGCGACCTCGATGAGCTCGATGCCGCGACCGCGATAGTCCTCGATGAGCAGGTCGAGCAGCCGCTGCACTTCCTTGGTCGTCGAGCCCGCGATCTTCGCGATGCGGTTCGCAGCGAGCGGCTTGTCGCTCACGAAGAGCAGACTCTCGATCACGCCCTTCAGATGATCGGCGCCGACCGAGAGCGGCGGTGCCTTCTCGAGGCCCGGTCGATCCTCGGTGTCCTCGCCGGGCAGCGCGCCACTCTCGTCGTCGGTCGCCTCGTCGAGCCCGAGCGCGCGCGCGAGCGCGGGGTCGACCGGCGCGAGATCGCCCTCGGCATCGGGCGATACGGCAGTGTCGGCGTCGACCGGGGGCGCCTCGACCGGCTCGGGCTCGACGACCTCCGCTTCGGCGAGCTCGTCGGGCGCGGCGTCCGTGGCCTCGACGGCGCCCGCCTCCGCGAGCACGCGCGCGACGATCGCGTCCGCAACCTCGTCGACCGCGCGAACGACGTCCTGGTCGTCCTGCGAGAGCGCGGTCTCGTCGGCAGTGCTCGTCGCGGCGCCCTCGTCGGTGCTGACGTCGTCGAGCCCGTCGCCCTCTCCGGAGCGGGGCTTTCGCTTGCGCGGGCGGCTCATGATTCGGGGGGCTCGGCGGGGCGCGGATCCTGCGCAACGTCGCGTTCGAGATCAAGGAGCGCGAGCTCGTCCTCGGCCGCGGCGCGTTCGAGCTCGTCATCGGACGCGTCGGGCTCGGGGTCCGAGACGCCAAGATCGTCAGCGCGCTCCGACACGTCCTGCTCGCGCGCGTGGCTCGCCGCTTCCGCCGACTCGTCGTGCTCTCGCGACGCGGTCTCGATGTCCGAGGCGGGCTCGATGTCCGAGGCGGGCTCGATGTCCGAGGCGGTCTCGATGTCCGAGGCGGTCTCGATTGCCGAGGCGGTCTCGATTGCCGAGGCGGTCTCGATTGCCGAGGCGGTCTCGATGTCCGACGCGGTCTCGATTTCCGAGGCGGTCTCGATGTCCGACGCGGTCTCGATGTCCGAGGCGGTCTCGATTTCCGAGGCGGTCTCGATTTCCGAGGCGGTCTCGATTGCCGAGGCGGTCTCGATGTCCGAGGCGGTCTCGATTGCCGAGGCGGTCTCGATTGCCGAGGCGGTCTCGATTTCCGAGGCGGTCTCGATGTCCGAGGCGGTCTCGATTTCCGAGGCGGTCTCGATTTCCGAGGCGGTCTCGATTTCCGAGGCGGTCTCGATGTCCGAGGCGGTCTCGATGTCCGAGGCGGTCTCGATGTCCGAGGCGGTCTCGATGTCCGAGGCGGTCTCGATGTCCGAGGCGGTCTCGATGTCCGAGGCGGTCTCGATGTCCGAGGCGGTCTCGATGTCCGAGGCGGTCTCGATGTCCGAGGCGGTCTCGATGTCCGAGGCGGTCTCGATGTCCGAGGCGGTCTCGATGTCCGAGGCGGTCTCGATGTCCGAGGCGGGCTCGATGTCCGACGCAGTCTCGATGTCCGACGCAGTCTCGATGTCCGACGCAGTCTCGATGTCCGACGCAGTCTCGATGTCCGACGCAGGCTCGATGTCCGACGCAGTCTCGATGCCCGACGCAGGCTCGACGTCCGACGCAGGCTCGACGTCCGACGCAGGCTCGATGTCCGACGCAGTCTCGATGTCCGACGCAGTCTCGATGTCCGACGCAGGCTCGATGTCCGACGCAGGCTCGATGTCCGACGCAGTCTCGATGTCCGACGCAGTCTCGATGCCCGACGCAGGCTCGATGTCCGACGCAGGCTCGACGTCCGACGCGCTCTCGGGCGAAACACTCTGGGCCGCGGCGACGTCGTGCGTGTCGCGCGGCGCGCCCTCCGATGCGCTCTCGAGCGCCGCGACGTCCGAGTAGTCGCCCTCCCCCGGCCCGCTCGCGCTCTCCTCGGTCCCGTCCGCGTCGAGCACTCGGTATTCGAGGTGGATCGGCGCGATGGGCTCGCTCTGGTACACGCGCGCCAGACGTCGCTTCGCCATCTCGAGGATCGCGAGGAACGTCACGACGACGTCGTACATCGACTTCACGTCGTCGAAGAGCTCGTCGAACGTGCAGCGTCGCTTCGTCCGCAGTCGCTCGGTGAGCTGCGACATGCGGTCCTGGATGCTCACGCCCTCCGCGGTGATCTGGAACGCGAGGTCCTGCTTCGCGCGCTTGAGCACCGCCTGGAACGCGTCGAGCAGCTTGAAGAGACCGACGCCCGCGAGCGCCGCCGGGCCCGTCGCCTCCGGCGCCTCCATCCCGCGCAGGAACACGTCGCGCCCCTGCACGCCGCGCGCACCGAGGTCCTCCGCCGCCGCCTTGTACTTCTGGTACTCGAGCAGCCGGCGGATGAGCTCCTGACGCGGGTCGATCTCTTCTTCGTCCGCGCTCTCTTCCGCTTCCGCCGTCGGGTCCGGCGGCAGCAGCGACTTGCTCTTGATGTGCGCGAGGGTCGCCGCCATCACGAGGTATTCGCTCGCGATGTCGAGGTCGAGCCTCTCCATCACGCGGATGTACTCGAGGTAGCGCTCGGTCACGAACGCGACCGGCAGGTTCACGATGTCGAGCTCGTGCTTCTGGCAGAGGTGCAGGAGCAGATCGAGCGGGCCCTCGAAGCTCGGAAGCTTGAGCTGGAAGTTGGGATCCAGCGGCTCGGGCGTGGGCGAGGACGACGACATCGCGGGGCTCGTGCACGCGATCGCGCGGAGACGAGCGGGTCCGTGTACCCTTCCCGTTCCCCGGAGTCAAAGGGCGCACGCGGTCGCGCCGGAAGTGCGCGAATTCGTTCTTACACCCACTGCGGCCGCCATGACACGCGCGTCTCGCTCGCCCGGGTGAGACGACACGTTTCCGCGAGGGTCCCTCGTGGCATGACGAATGCTGATTCCGCGGGCATGACCCCTGTGGAGCGCGCTCGGGAGCGTCTCGTGCTCCCCTTCGACCGCGGATCGTTCGCGCGCGACGCGGTCGACTCGACGGTCGCGTACGTCGGTGTCGAGCACGCACCTCCGGGTGCATCGCGCACCCGCCGCGCCGCCGACGGCACCCTCACGCTCGAGACGCGCCTCGTGGGGCGCGTCGGTGACGTGGGACCCCAGGGCTTCGTCGTGGAGCACGCGGGGTTCCCGGCGCGCGTTCGACACCTCTTGCCCGCAGCGCTCGAGCTGCGCGCGCTCGGCGGTCACGACGTCTCGCTCGATCTCGAGGAGCGACTGCACGCGGGCCGCTGCACCGTGGACGCGCGGGTGCGCGATCGCGACGACGGCGCGCTCGTGCTCTGGACGCACGACGGCGAGCTCCCCGAGGATCGTGTCGCGCACGGGCTCGCGCTCCGGATGCGCATGGGCGACGAGGCGCGCGGGCTCGTGATCGCGCATCGCGGCGGCCTCGTGATCGTGCGCGCGCCCAGCGTCGTCGCGGTCGATACCGAGGTCGGCCCGATGCTCTTCGTGGTGCTGCGGCTCGGCGACGAGGACGTCGCGTTCGTGGCGCTCGCGAGCTGAAAACGCGACGAGCCCGCGAGGAGCTCACTCCTCGCGGGCTCGGGGTCGCGACGCGCTCTCAGGGGAACGGAAGTCCGCCGTCACCGAGACCGGGGAAGCCACCGCCCGCGCCGCACTCCGTGCGGAACGTCAGGGGCGGCTCGAACATCGGTCCGCAGGTCGGCGGCGCGACCGGCGCGCCCGGCGTCAGTCCGAGCGGCACGCCGCAGATGTCCTCTTCGCCCGTGCACGTCGTGCCGCACCCGCCGCAGTTCGCCTCGTCCACGGCGATGCACGTCCCTTCGCAGCAGATCTCGCCGCAGGTCGCGCCGAACGTGCCCGACATCGGGCGCTCACACACCTCGGTCCCGCAGCGGCACTCACCGCCGACGCAGGTCTCGCCCGCGCCGCACGCCGTCCCGCATGCGCCGCAGTTCGCTTCGTCGGTCATGACGTCGATGCAGCCCGTCGAGCAGCACGCGGTGCCGCCGGTGCACGCAACACCGGCCGACGAGCACTGACAGGCGCCGCCGACGCACGACTCGCCCGCCGCGCATGCATTGCCCGGCGCGCCGCAGTTGCGCGGATCGTTCGAGGTGCTGACGCAGGTGAAGCTGCCCGCCTGGCTCACGCAGAGCTCGCCCTCGCGGCACTGATCGAGCGAGCCGCACATGCAGCGCGGGGTGCCCATCGCGGCACCACCGGGGATCGAGCACGCGCTCGCGCGCTCCTCGTCGCACGCGATGCCGCAGCCGTTGCACGAGTCGAACGACGGGTCGCTGCGTCCATCGCCGCCGAACGCGTAGCCCACGCGCGACACGCACGTCGTGCCGCAGCAGCGCTCGGTCGAGCCGCACATCGGACGGCAGTCGCCGCCCGAGCCGCCGTCCCCCGGAAGGCCGCCATCGCCCTGCACGCCGGGCACGCACGCCGCCTCGCGGCAGATGCCGGAGGGACAGTGCACGCCGCACCCGCCGCAGTTGTTCGGGTCGTTGACGATGTCGCGACAAGCGATCCCGTCGCTCGCGCTACAGCACATGTAGAAGGTGGGACACGCGGGATCGCACTCTGGATCTCCGCCGTTGTTCGCACACCCGGCGCTCCCCGCGGCGAGCGCGAAGAAGCCTGCGAGAAAGCCAGTCCGTTGCATCCAAGCGACGTTCATCTCGTACATCTCCACGCTGCGAGGCCCACACGAGCTCGGGCAGCGTACGCAATCGCCCACAGCAGCGGAAAGACGCGCCGCGTCGTGTTCTTGAGCGATCTCACTGGAAGATGAGCCGTCGCACGGAGATGCGTGTCCGGACCGGCCAGCACGCGTCCGGAGCGCACCGGATCAGGCGTCGATCGCGGCGAGCACGGCGTCGACGTGCCCGTCGACCTTCACCTTCGGGAAGACCTTCTTCACCGTGCCGTCGGGGGCGATCACGACCGTGCTGCGGATGATCCCCATCGACTTCTTGCCGTACATGTTCTTCTCGCCCCACGCGCCGTACGCGTCGATCACCTGGCCTTCGCGATCACTGAGCAGCGGGAAGTCGAGCGAGTGCTTGTCGCGGAAGCGGCAGTGCGACTCGATGCTGTCCTTGCTCACGCCGAGCACGACCGCGTTGCGCTTCGCGAGCTCGGCGCGCGCGTCGCGGAACTGGTGCGCTTCGAGCGTGCAGCCCGGCGTGTCGTCCTTCGGATAGAAATAGACCACGACGTTCTTGCCGCGCAGCGCGGAGAGCGAGACGTCGTGTCCGTCGCTCGAGGGAAGCGTGAAGTCGGGCGCAGGCGCGCCCTCGCGCAGCTTGGTCTCCGACTTCGATGCTGCGGTGGTGGTCTTCTTCGCGGGTGTCTTCTTCGCGGTCGCCATGCGCGCGAGTCTAGTGGCGCGCGCGGCTCGCGATCGAATGAGCAAGCTCACGAACGACGGGGGCGCAGGGCCCCGCCCGTTGACCACGTTTGAGCGCTGGCGTATTTGCGCCGCTTGTTCTGGGCGGCCGGGCAGGTGGCCGTGATTCGGGGGCAGCCCCGCTGAGGAGGATGTTCGGATGGATCGGATGGCACTTCGACTTGCGATCGTGTGCGTCGCCCTGGTGGGCCTGGTCGCGTGCGGCGACGACGACTCGCCGGTGATCACATTCCCCGACGGCGGCGGCACGGACTCGGGCACCGGCGGTGGCACCGACGCGGGCCGCACCGACTCGGGCACGCCCGACACCTGCCCGCCGGGCACGGGCCGCGCGCCCACCGGCAACGTCTGCGCGGCCGCGACCGCGACGTGCATCGAGGCCGCGACGACGCAGGAAGCGTACGAGGCGTGCATCGACGGCGATCCGATGGCGGACAACTGCGGCGCGTGCATCAGCAGCGAGCTGATCGCGACGTGCTCGGCGACGGGCGTCTGCGACAACGAGTTCGGCGAGATCGGCTGCTGCCTGAACGACGAGTGCGCGAGCGCGGCGGATCAGAACGCGTGCGTCGAGGCGGCGCTCGGCACCGGCGGCGCGTGCGAGGGTCAGTGGAACGCGTTCGTGACGTGCGCGAACACGGCGGCGAACGGCGGCCGCTGCGGCAACACCGACCTCTGCTTCATGGCGGCGGCGACGTTCGCGCCGAGCTTCGACGCGCGCAGCTTCCCGTTCTTCCCGGAGCTGCTCACGGCGGCCCGCGGCGCGCAGTGCGGCGCGCTGCTCCAGTGAGCCGTCCTCGGTAACGACGGTCACGCTCGACGAAGAGGCGACGATCTCCGGATCGTCGCCTCTTCGCGTTTCGAAGCGCATCTTTCGGGTTTGCAGTTGCAGCGCGGGGGCCCAAGCTCGCGGCGATCGATGTCCGCACGCACCGTCATCGTCGGCGACGTCCACGGCTGCCTCGACGAGCTCGAGCGACTCCTCTCGCAGATCGCCCTCACGCGCGACGATCGCCTGGTGATGGTCGGTGACCTCGTCGCGAAGGGACCGGAGTCGGTGGGCGTCGTGCGGCTGCTGCGCGAGCTCGGCGCGCAGTCGGTGCTGGGCAACCACGACGCGAGCCTGCTGCGCCTCCGCCGCGATCCCGGCGCCGACGTGAACGACGCGCTGAAGAAGGCGGCGCGCAAGCTCGACGAGCCCGAGTGGGCATGGCTCGAGGCGCTGCCCTATACGATCTCGCTGCCGGAGCACCGCGCGCTCGTGGTGCACGCGGGGCTGGTGCCGGGTGTCCCGCTCGATCGCCAGAAGCCCGAGGACATGCTGACGATGCGCTCGATCCGCGAGGACGGCACCGCGAGCAAGAGGCTCGACGACGGCACGCCGTGGGCGCGGCTCTGGGTCGGTCCGCAGCACGTCTACTTCGGGCACGACGCGGTCACCGGGCTGCAGCAGCATCCGTTCGCGACCGGGCTCGACAGCGGCTGCGTCTACGGTGGCCGCCTCACCGCGTGCGTGCTGCCGCAGCGCGAGCTGGTGTCGGTGAAGGCGAAGCGCGTCTACGCCGAGCCGGGCAAGGCGATCGCGGCGCGGCACGCGAGCGAGAGCCAGAAGCCCAAGAAGAAGTGAGCGTGAGCGATCCCCTGCGCGTCCGCGTCGGACCTCGATCGAGCCTGGGCCCCGAGCGCGTGCTCACCGCGCGCATCTCGAACGATCACGACGGCACGCCGCGCGAGGTGATCGTGCTGCTGGACGACACGGGCGGGCTGCGCGCGTACGTGAACCGCTGCAAGCACCTGCCCATCCCGATCGACGGCGGCTCGCGACGGTTCTTCGACGACGACGGGCGACACCTGATGTGCGGCACGCACGGCGCGCTCTTCCGGCGCGTCGACGGCTACTGCATCGAGGGCCCGTGCCGGGGGCGCGCGCTGGATCGCGTGGAGATCGAGGTCGACGAGAGCGGGACGATCTGGGCGCTCGGTTGAGCTACGATTCGTCTCCGCATGAGCAGTCGCTCCGCGTCGGGCCCGGGTGGGACCGTTCGTCTCGAAGATCCCACCGATTTCCGGGCGGAGGTCGCGCGCGCGATCAAGACGCGGCTCGCGCCCGTGCTCGTGGTGATCGCGGGGCCGGACCTCGGGACCTCGCGCCGGCTCGATCGCACGCTGACCATCGGGCGCGCGCCCGACGCGGGGCTCTCGCTCGCGGACACCAGCGTCTCGTACCTGCACGCGCGCATCGAGGATCGCGGCGATGCGTGGGCCGTGGTCGATCTCGGCAGTACCAACGGGATGCGCGTCGACGACCTGCCCTGTCGCGAAGCGGTGCTGCGTCCCGCGACGAAGATCCAGGTCGGCACCACCGTGCTGCGCTTCGAGGTGCAGGACGAGGACGATCAGGCCTACGACGAGATGCTGCAGCGCCTGATCAGCATCGACGATCTCTCCGGGCTCTTCGTGCGACGTCGCTTCGATCGCGAGCTCGCGCAGATGATCACCGGAGCGCGTCAGGCGAGCGAGCGCGTCGCGCTGCTCGTGATGGATCTCGACGGCATCAAGCGCATCAACGACACCCACGGGCACCTCTTCGGCGCGCACGTGATCGGCGAGGCAGGACGGCGCATCGCCCGCGCGATCGCCGGGCAGGTGGGCGCGATCGCGTGCCGGTTCGGCGGCGACGAGTACCTCGTGGCGGCGCCGCGCCTCGACACCGAAGGCGCGAGCGCGCTCGCCGAGCAGCTGCGCGGTGTGATCGCCGACGAGCCGTATCCGAAGGACGGCGTCGAGCTGCGCGTGGGCGTGAGCATCGGGCTCGCGGTGTTCCCCGACGAGGCGGCCGACACCCAGCAGCTCTTCCAGCGCGCGGACGAGGCGATGTACCGCGCGAAGCAGTCCGGGAAGAACCGCGTCAGCCGCTGACGCTCAGGTGCCGGCGGGATTGCGCGCTTCGAACGCGGCGCGCGTCGAGAGCGGGCCCACCGACGTCCACGGCTTGTCCTCGCTCGAGCGCAGCACGCCGCGCCGATGGGTGAGGACCTCGCAGCCGGTGCGCGTGACCAGCACCGTGTGCTCGAACTGTGCGGACAGCGAGCGATCGCGGGTCACGACCGTCCACTGGTCGTCGAGCATCTCGGTCTCGTAGTGCCCGACGTTGATCATCGGCTCGATGGTGAAGACCATCCCGGCGCGCAGCCGCTGCCCTGCCCCGCGCTTGCCGTAGTGCGGCACCTGGGGCGGCATGTGGAACTCGCGCCCGACGCCGTGCCCGACGTACTCGCGCACCACCGAGCAGCCGCGGCCCTCCGCGTACTCCTGGATCGCCGCGCCGATGTCGCCGATGCGCGCGCCGTCCTTCACCTGCGCGATGCCGAGCTCGAGGCAGTGCCGCGCGGTCTCGGTGACGAGCTTCGCCTCCGCGCTCGGCTCGCCGATGTAGAACGTCGCGCTGGTGTCGCCGTGAAAGCCGCGGAAGTACGTCGTGACGTCGACGTTCACGATGTCGCCGTTCTCGAGGCGACGCTTGCCCGGGATGCCGTGGCAGACGACCTCGTTGACGCTCGTGCACACGCTCTTCGGGAACGGACGAGGCGCGCCGCCCGGCTTGTAGTTGAGCGGCGACGGGATGGCATCGTTCGAGACGATGAACTCGTGCACGAGCGTGTTGACCTCGTCGGTCGTCATGCCCGCGCGGAGCTTCTCGCCGACCATCAACAGACAGTCCGACGCGAGCTGACACGACGCGCGCATCCGCTCCAGCATCGAGGGCGTCATCAGCTCGACCGATCCCACGTCTTCTTCTGCCTCCGCAGCGATTGCATCTAGCGCAACGGTTCTCGCGTGACCAGTGGGGCGAGCGCTTCTCTCGTGCTTGTGCACGCAGGCGCGCTCGTGGAAGGCTCGTCCCGTGAGCGCGGGCGCCGGCGATCCGATCGTGGGGCGCGTGCTCTCGGGGACGTACCGCATCGAGGCACGGCTCGGCGCGGGCGGCATGGGCGCGGTGTACGCGGCGCGTCACGTCCGCACCGGCAAGGCCTACGCGGTGAAGGTGCTTCTGCCGGAGATCGCGGCGCGCACCAGCGCGCTCGATCGGTTCCGTCGCGAGGCGCACGCGCTCGCCGCGCTCGGGCACGCGCACATCGTCGCGATCCACGACTTCGATCAGACGCCCGAGGGCATCGCGTTCCTCGTGATGGATCGGCTCGAGGGCGAGGATCTCGCGGCGCGCTTGCGTCGCGGCCCGCTCGCCCACGACGTCGCGCTCTCGATCGCGGATCAGATCGCCTCCGGGCTCGAGGCAGCGCACGGGATCGGGCTCGTGCATCGCGATCTGAAGCCCGCGAACGTGTTCCTCGCGCACGTTCCCGGCGCGGGCGAGCGCGCGGTGTTGCTCGACTTCGGGCTCGCGAAGAGCCTCGCCGAGGATCCGGTGGGCGCGATCACGTCGACCGGCGTGGTGATGGGAACGCCTCACTACATGTCGCCCGAGCAGGCGCAGGGCGCAGCGCTCGACGCGCGCACGGACCTCTGGTCGCTCGGGGTGATCCTCCACGAGATGTTGAGCGGTCGCCCGCCCTTCGAGGGCGCGACGATGGCCTCGCTCTTCGTGCAGATCCTCACGCATCCGACGCCCTCGCTGCGGGCGCGGGGCGTGGTCGTGGGCGACGCGCTCGAGTCGCTGCTGCAGCGCGCGCTCGCGAAGAGCCCGAGCGAGCGTTTCCCCGACGCGACGACCTTCCGGCGCGCGCTGCACGCGATCGGGAGCGGCGCGCACGTGATGGTGCCGCCGACGATGGGCGCGACCCCCGCGACGCGCGCGACCCCCGCGGGCATCACGCCGATGGGCAATGCGTTCGCGACGACGGGCACCGGGCGCGAGCCGAGCAGCGCGCGGGCGAGCTCTCGCGCGATGTGGATCGTGCTCGCCGCGTTGTTGGCGCTCGGCGTCGTCGGAGTCGGTGCGACGATCGCGGTCGCGGTGATCGCGACGTCGATGCGCGCGAGCGAGACGAGACCGAGCGAGACGCTCGCGAGCACGCCGCCTCCGCCGCCACCGGTGATCGACGCCGGCGTGATCGCAGCGGCCGACGCGGGAACGGTCGCCGAGCCCGATTCCGGCGCACCGGTCGAGGTCGCGACGAGACGCACGCGGGCTCGACGGGCCGCGCGCGAGGAGCCGGTGCGCGACGAGCCCGCGTCGAGCGGCAGTCCCGTACCGCCGGGGTTCGACACCAGCGCGCCCGGCGCGGCAGAGCGCGTCGCGGCGCGCCCGTTCATCTCGAGCGGCGACTGGGCCGGCTGCGTGCGTGCGCTCCGAGGTGCACCGCCGACGCGCGAGGTGCTCTGGGATCGCGCGAGCTGCGCGTTCCAAGCGCGCGATCGCGCGGAGCTGGAGCGCACGTGCGCGACCCTCGAGCAGCGCTTCGCGGGATCGCCTCAAGCGCGCGGCTGTCAGGGCCTGATCAGCGCGATGGCGTATCAGTGACGGAAAGAAAATGGGCCTCGAAGGGGGCGACCTTCGAGGCCCGGCTCGACGCGCGGGGCGAACGCGCGACGAGCGGTACGAGCACGTCCCGGAGGCAGGTGGGACGCTCTCGCGGATGAGAAGTGGGCCTCGAAGGGGGCGACCTCCGAAGCCCGGCTGCGAGCGCGTCCCGGAGGCAGATGGGACGCTCTCGCGCGAATGCGGATCAGTCGAAGTCCAGCTCGGCTGGATCCTTTTCGGCTTCTTCGACGCGACGCTCGAGGTTCGCGTCGGCGTACAGATCGTCGAGCGACCAGCCGAGCTTGATGTCGGTCCGGATCTCTTCGCGCTCGAACTCCTCGATCGAGTGGTATCGCTTCGGTCCACGCATCGTGATCGACTCCCCTGCTCGGCAGCGCAGCGGTCGCGACTCCAGCGCTATCATCTGCGCCGCGCGACCACGTTGTCCTACATGTGCGCTTGTCTACCACTGACGATCGCGAGGACAAAAAAAGGTGCAACGCGAAGCGGTTGAAGCGGATCTCCCGCCCTGATAAACCGGTCGCCCCTATGGCCGAGGTCCTCGCGATCGCGAACCAGAAAGGCGGCGTCGGTAAGACGACCACCGCCGTCAACCTCGCCGCGAGCCTCGCCGTCGCCGAGCAGCGCGTGCTGCTCGTCGACATGGACGCGCAGGCCAACGCGACGAGCGGCCTCGGTCACGCGCCATCGTCGATCGAGCGCGGCACCTACGAGGTGCTGATCGGCGAAGCGTCGCTGCGCGACGTGCTGCTCGAGACCGCCGAGCTGCCCACGCTGAAGATCGCGCCGACCACGCCGGATCTCGCGGCGATCGAGACCGAGCTCGCCGACGTCGAGGATCGCGTGACGCGTCTTCGCGAAGCGATCGCGACGGTGCGCGACGACTTCGACTTCATTCTCGTCGACTGCCCGCCTTCGCTCGGTCTGCTCACGCTCAACGCGCTCGTCGCGGCGGACGCGGTGCTCGTGCCGATGCAGTGCGAGTACTACGCGCTCGAAGGGCTCTCGCGCCTGAGCGGCACGATCGAGCGCGTGAAGAGCGTGCTCAACGAGCGGCTCCACGTGAACGGCGTGCTCCTCACGATGTACGACCCGCGCTCGAACCTCGCGCGCGAGGTCGCGGACGAGGTGCGCAAGCACTTCCGCGTGTTCGAGACGGTGATCCCGCGCAACGTGCGGCTCGCGGAGGCGCCCTCGCACGGCAAGCCCGTCATCCTCTACGACGCGGGCTCGCGCGGCTCGCACGGCTATCTGAGCCTCGCGCGCGAGCTGCTCGGCGCATCGTCCGAGGCGGCATGAGCCCCGCCGATCCCAAGCAGGGAAAGCGGCTCGGCCGCGGTCTCGATGGTCTGCTCGGGCCCGCGCCCGCGACCTCGTCGTCGCCGGGCACCACGAAGGCCGCGCCGCCCGCGCCGCGTGATCCGGTCAGCGCGGCGATCGAGGACGTGCACCCGAACCGCGCGCAGCCGCGCACGCGCTTCGACGAAGGCAAGCTCGACGAGCTCGCGCAGTCGATCCGCGAGCTCGGCGTGCTCGAGCCGATCCTGGTGCGCAAGCGTCCGCAGGTCGCGGGCGAGCCCGCGGGCGGCTTCGAGATCATCGCGGGTGAGCGCCGCTGGCGCGCGGCGCAGCGCGCCGGGCTGCGCGAGGTGCCGATCGTCGTGCGCGAGCTCTCGACGCAGACCGCGTTCGAGGCGGCGATCGTCGAGAACCTGCAGCGCGAGGACCTCAACGCGGTCGAGACCGCGCGCGCGCTGCAGCGCCTCATCGACGAGCACGGGCACACGCAGGAGACGATCGCGCAGAAGGTCGGCAAGGACCGGACGACGATCGCGAACTCGCTGCGCCTCCTGAAGCTCCCGCAGAACGTGCTCGAGCGGCTCGAGAACGCCGAGCTCAGCGAGGGCCACGGGCGCGCGCTGCTGGGCGCGCCGAGCGCAGCGCAGATGTCCAAGCTCGCGAAGCTCGCCGTCGAGAAGGGCTGGAGCGTCCGCGAGACCGAGCGTCAGGTGCGCGCGATCGCGCGCGCGAGCGAGCCCGCGAAGGACGGCGAGGAGACGGCGAAGACGAGCAGCGCGAACGTGCGCGACCTCGAGAACCGTCTGAGCAAGAGCCTCGGCGCGCGGGTCACGCTCTCGGATCGCAAGGGCGAGGGGCACATCGAGATCAACTACTCGAGCTACGACGAGCTCGACCGGTTGCTCGCGAAGCTCCTCTGACCTTCCCCGGGGGGCTGTGCGCCCCCCTGTCGACCCCCGAGCTGCGCGCGGGTCCCCAGCCCGCTTGCGGTGCACGCTGCACGACGGTTCCTGGTCACCTCTGAGCGCTGAATCGCGCGCGAGAGCGCGCCGTCGAGGTCTCATGCGAGAGCGACTGCTCGTCCTGGCGGTGCTCGCGATCGTCACGGCCGCGTGCGGCGGCGGTGCCGAGAGCGTGCGACCGACCACGCCGGACGGAGATCACTGGGAGTCGGCGCAGGACCTGCGCTTCGTCGCGCCGGCGCGCTGCGCCACCGGCCCCTTCGAGGTGCGCTTCCCCGCGCGCGAGATCACGTGGGGCCGAAGACTGACCATCGAGGCGTACGGCCCGCGGCGCATTCCCCTCTACTACTCGATCGTCCGCCGCCACGGCGACGCGGTCCGCAGCGAGCTCAGCGGCTCGTGGAACGACGTCAGCCCCGAGGCGCACGCGCGATGCCGCGGCGACGCGGCCGCGAGCAGCGCCGCGCCCGGCGCACCGAGCGCGGCGGGCGGTGAGATCCTCCGTGCGTCCGACGCCGTCGCGCGTCCCGGCAGTCCCGCGGCTCCCGAGGTCGCGCTCTCGGCGATGCCCGAGCTCGTTCCCTTCGCCGACGAGCCCGAGGGCTACCAGGTCGCGCTGAGCCAGGGCTACGCGTACTTCCCGCTCGGCGTGCCGACGCGCTTCGCCGACGGGATCCACACGTGGCAGTACGACGACACGCCGCGCGATGCGGGCGCCGAGATCGTCGTGCGCGTCTGGCTCTCGGCCCCGAGCGATCTCGACGGCATCGTCTTTCGGTTCCGCGACCAGGACCTCGTGCCGGACGGCTCGCCCGAGGAGTACGCCGCGCGCTTCGCGGCACGCGTCGAGAGCGAGCGCGTGCGCGCCGCGGAGTACCACGCGACGGTGCGCGCCGACGAGGAGCGCGAGACCGCGCGCTGCGAGCGCGAGCCCGACGAGGCGCGCTGCGTCGCGCGACGCACCCAGCACCCGGCCCAGCCGCCCCCGCCCCCGCTCGTCGAGACGCAGCCGCCCACGCCGTCGGCCGACGTCGACTGGGTGGCAGGGTTCTGGCGCTTCGATCAGGGCGTTCTCGACTACGTGTGGGTGCCGGGCACGTTCGTGGTGCGCCCACCGCCGCCCGCGCCCGAGCAGCCGGAGTTCGTCGCGCGCGCCCCCGAGCCGCCGCCGCCTCCGCCGTTGCCGCCGCCTCCCCCGCCCGAGCCGCGGGCGACCCGCGAGATCGACGTCGAGATCCCGCCGCCGCCTCCGCCGCGCACCGAGGTGATCCCCGTGCCGCCGCGCGTGCCGGGCGTGGTGTGGGTCGCGGGCGCGTGGCGGCTCGAAGGTCGCGCGTGGGTCTGGGTGCCGGGCGCGTGGCAGCTCCCGCCGAGCGCGGGCGCGCGGCCGATCGCGCCGACGGTGCGCGAGCGCAGCGGCGTGCGGATCTACGTGCCCGGCGGGTGGATCGACATCCACTGATTAATGAGTCCGAGGGACCGGCGGGCGGGCCGAGCGCGTCAGTCCTTCGGCGCCAGCTTCTCTTTGAGCGCCTTCATCGGGGTGCCGCCGAAGACGCGCTGGTGCACCGCGAGCCAGTCGGGGAACTCGGTGCCGAAGAGCACGTCCATCGTCGCCGCGACGAAGCCGTAGTGGCCGTCGAAGCGCGCGTGGTGGAGCGAGTGGTACGAGATCGGGTTCGACCAGAGCAGCGTCGTCCATCGCGTGCTGCGCGTCGGGAACATCTCGGCGTTCGCGTGGCCCGCGATGTTGCCCGACCAGTGGAGGCTCAAGAAGACGAACCATCCACCGGCACCGAGCAGACCGAAGTGCGAGAGCACGACCGGCGGCACGAGCATCATCACGATCCAGCCGATCGCCTCGGCAGGATGCATCGAGAGCCCCGTCATCGGCGTCGTCACGAGCGACTCGTGGTGCCAGCGGTGCATCCAGAAGAGCGCCTTGCTGTGCATGGCGCGGTGCATCGCGTAGTAGCCGAGCTGGAACGTGTACCAGGGCACGAAGAAGCCCGCGATCTCCGCGGCCCAGCCGCTCGAGAAGCGCATCGCGCCGCTCGCGAGCACACCCGCGAAGACCGGCACGAAGAGCACGTGGAACAGCGCGGTGCCGATCATCTCGTGGCGCAGCTGACCGCGCTTGAGCGGCACGTCGAAGACCTTGCGCCCGCGCTTCCACGCCGCGCGCTCCGCGGCGTAGCCGCTGACGAGACCGATCGCGGTCAGCGACGCGCACAGCGCGAAGCACGCGATGAGCAGCTCCCCGTACGATCGCGCCCCGATCCAGTCGTTCACGAGGCGAGTCTGGGACCTATCGATCGATAGGTCCAGACCCGTTTCACCACGACGCGCGTCGCTCCGCGGCGTCGACCGTGTTCGAGAGCAACATCGCGATGGTCATCGGCCCGACGCCGCCGGGCACCGGCGTGATCCACGACGCGCGCTCCGCCGCGCCCGCGTACTCGACGTCGCCGATCAGCTTCCCGCTCGCGCTGCGGTTGATGCCGACGTCGATCACGACCGCGCCGTCCTTGATCCAGTCGCCGCGCACCAGCTCGGCCTTGCCCACGGCCGCGATCACGACGTCGGCCTCGCGCACCCGCGCCGCGAGATCCTTCGTGCGCGAGTGCGCGAGCGTCACCGTCGCGTTCTTCGCGAGCAGCATCGCCGCGATCGGCTTGCCCACCAGCGCGCTGCGCCCGATCACCACCGCACGCGCGCCCTCGAGCTCGATGCCGGTGTGCTGCAGCAGGCGCATGCATCCCCACGGCGTGCACGGACGCAGGCCCGGACGGTCGCTCCACAACAAGCCGGTGCTGATCGGCGTGAGCCCGTCGACGTCCTTGCCCGGCTCGAGCACGTCGATCACACGCTGCGAGTCGAGGTGCTTCGGCAGCGGCAGCTGCACGAGGATCCCGTCGACGTCGGGCGCGGCGTTCAGCTCGCGCACCTTCGCCTCGAGCGCCTCCTGGGTCGTGTCGCTCGGCATGCGATGCACCGCACCGCGGATGCCGACGGTGCCCGCCTGCTTCTCCTTGCTGCCGACGTAGACCTGGCTCGCGGGGTCGTCACCCACGAGCACCACGTCGAGCCCGGGCGCGCGCCCGTGCTTCTCGACGAACGCCTTCACGCGCTCCGCGACCTCGGCCTTCACCTCCGCCGCGATCGCCTTGCCGTCGATGATCTTCGCCGTCACGTCGCCACCTCGATCCAGAACGTCAGCTTGGCGCCATCGACGTCGGCTTCGTGCTTCGTGCCCGCGCCCATGCCGCGATCCATCCGCGTCGCGAGCACCTCGCCCGCGACGTATGCGCCGTGCTCGCCGAGCGCCTGCGCGAGCTCCCCCTCGGCCTCCCACGCGAGCGCGATGCGCGCGTCGAACGCGAGGTCCATCGTCTTGCGCGCGCCCTGGATCTTGCTGACCGCCTCGCGCGCCATGCCCTTGCGGCGCAGCGCGTCGTCGACGTGCGTGTCGAGCACCACCACGCGGCCGCGATCGCTCGCCGCCGCGAAGCCTTCCTTCGCGCTCAGCCGGATCTCGACCTCGCTCGCCTCGAGCTCGATCGTCGTCTCGGGGAGCGCGAGCACGATCTTCCCGTTCGACTCGAGCTCGCGATAGAGCGCGCTGCCGTCCGCCTTGCCCAGCGCGGCCTTGCACGCGGGCACGTGCTTGCCGAGCTTCGGCCCGAGCGCGCGGAAATTCGGCACGAGCTGGAACTGCACGATCTTCTCGGGCTCGCTCGTGAAGCTCAGCTTCTCGACGTTGAGCTCGTCGACGATCGCGTCCTGGAAGCGCTCGACGGTGCGGCGATCCGACTCGTCGGTGACGACCACGATCGCCTCGGCGAGCGCCTGACGCACCTTGAGCTTGCCCTGTGCCCGCACCCGCGCGCCGAGCCCGACGATCGCGCGAGCAGCCGCCATGTCGCGTCGCAGCGCGTCGTCGCGGCGCTCGTCGTGCGGCTTCGGGAAGTCGGTGAAGTGCACGCTCGCGGGCGCCTCGGGATCGTCGGTGCGCACCAGGTTCTGGTAGAGCGACTCCGCGAGGAAGGGCGTGAACGGCGCGATCAGCTTCGCGAGATCGACGAGCACCTCGTAGAGCGTCGCGAACGCCGCGCGCTTGTCCGCGGCCTCCTCGGACAACAGAGCACCCGACGCCCAGAAGCGCGCGCGGCTGCGCCGCACGTACCAGTTCGACAGCGACTCGATGAAGTCGGAGAGCGAGCGCGCCGCGGGGTGCGTGCGATAGGCCTCCAGACTGCCGCGCACGTCGCGCACCGTCTGATCGAGCTCGGCGAGGATCCAGCGATCGAAGTCGTGTCGCTCCGACACCGCGGGGCGCGGCATCGACGGAGTCCATCCGTCGATCGACGCGTAGGTCACGAAGAACGAGTAGACGTTCCAGACCTTGAGCAGGAACTCCTTGATCGCCTCGACCGCGCCGCCCTCGAACCAGCGGTTCGTCTGGCCCGGGACGCTCTGCGCGTAGAGCGCCCAGCGCACCGCGTCGGCCCCGTAGAGATCGAACATCTCTCCCGGGTCCTTGTAGTTCTTCTTGCTCTTGCTGAGCTTCTGGCCCTTCTCGTCGGTGATCAGGCCGAGCACCACGCAGTTCTTGAAGGGGTGCGGATAGCCCTCCTTCTCGAAGAGCATCGTGCTGATCGCGAGCAGCGAATAGAACCAGCCGCGCGTCTGATCGACCGCCTCGGTGATGAAGTCCGCGGGGAACTCGCGCTCGAACTGCGCCTTGTTCTGGTGCGGATAGCCGTGCTGCGCGAAGGGCATGCAGCCCGAGTCGAACCAGCAGTCGATCACCTCGGGCACGCGGCGATAGACGCCGGGCTCACCGGGGTTCTCCCAGGTCACCTCGTCGACCCACGGCTTGTGGACCATCAGGTGATCACTGAGCGACGGATTGGCCTCCTTCGCGCGGCGCCAGTGATCGAACGCGCGCGGGTTCTTCGCGAGGATCTGCTCGACCGAGTCGATGCACTCCATGCGACCGCTGACGTCGTTGATCCAGATCGGCAGCGGCGTGCCCCAGAAGCGCTCGCGGCTGAGGGCCCAGTCGACGTTGCTGCGCAGGAACTCGCCGAAGCGACCTTCCTGGATGTGCTCGGGCTCCCAGTGGATCGTGCGGTTGTTCTCGATGACGCGGGAGATCTCCTGCGTCGTCCGGATGAACCAGCTGCGCCGCGCGTACTGGATCAGAGGATCGGTGTCGCGCCGCCACGAGAAGGGATATTGGTGGCGATAGACTTCCTCTTTGAACAAGAGTCCACGCTGCCGGAGATTGCGGATGATGTCGCGGTCCGCCTCCTTGCAGAAGCGACCCGCGAAGTCCGTCACGCGCTCGTCGAAGGTGCCGTTCGGGCGAACGAGCTGGAGGAACCCGAGGCCCTGCTGCTTGCAGACCTTGAAGTCCTCTTCGCCGAACGCGGGCGCGACGTGCACGATGCCGGCGCCGCTCTCGAGCGTGACGAAGTCCGCCGCGATCACGTGGTGCGCGGGGCCGCCTTCGGGCTCGGCGTAGGAGAACGGCGGCACGTACTTCGTGCCGAGCAGCGCCTTGCCCTTCTTGGTCTCGACGACGCGGTGCTCCTTGTCGCCGAGCACCTTGCCGATCAGCGCCTGCGCGAGGATGAGCCGCTCGCCCTCGACCTCGACGACCGCGTAGTCGAAGTCCTCGTGCACCGCGAGCGCGATGTGGCTCGGCAGCGTCCACGGGGTCGTCGTCCACGCGAGGAACGAGGTCTTCTCCGCACCCGCTCCGCTGTCCGAGAGCGGGAAGCGCACGAACACCGAGGGATCGTCGACCTCTTTGTAGCCCTGGCCGACTTCACCGGCCGACAGCGCGGTGCCGCCCTGGGGCCACCACCAGACGATCTTGTAGTCCTGGTAGAGCAGGCCCTTGTCGAAGAGCGTCTTGAGCGCCCACCACACGCTCTCGACGTACGGCTTGTGGAACGTGACGTAGGCCGCGTCGAGATCGACCCAGAACGCGATGCGCTGGGTCATCTTCCGCCACTCGTCGATGTAGCGGAACACGCTCTCGATGCAGCGATGCGTGAAGGCCTCGACGCCGTACGCCTCGATCGCCTGTCGCCCGCTGATGCCCAGCGCCTTCTCGACCTCGACCTCGACCGGCAGACCGTGGGTGTCCCAGCCGCCGCGCCGCGGGACGTGCCAGCCCGTCATGCTGCGGTAGCGCAGGAACACGTCCTTCATCACGCGCGTCAGCACGTGACCCGGGTGCGGCATCCCGTTGGCGGTCGGCGGGCCCTCGAAGAAGACGAAGGGCGGCTTGCCCTCGCTCGACTCGACCGAGCGCTCGAAGATGCGCTCGCGCTGCCAGAGGTCGAGGAAACGGCGCTCGAGATCGGGGAACGAGACCTTCTGCGGAACCGGCTCGAAAGGCATGGGGGCGTGGATCTATCACGCCCCCACGCCTCACGCGCGCCCGCTCGGTCCAGCTGAGTGCCTGCGCGCGCGAGCCGAGCTCAGTCCGGATATCGACCGACGTACGCGCGGCCCGGCACCGCGCCCGTCGCCTCGCAGAGCATCGGCGCCGCCGGGCGCACCGTCCCGCTGATCTCGCACGTGGCGGGGTTCACGCTGATGCGCACGCGGCCCATCCCGCCCGCGCCACCCGGCCCGCCCGCCGGGTTTCCGCCGCCGCCGCCGCCGGCTGCACCGCCGGCTGCGCTGACCGTTCCGCGCAGCACGAGCTCCGGTGCCGCGAGATAGACCACGCCGCCCGAGCCGCCGCCGCCGCCCGCGAGGAACTGGTTCTGGTTGCCGCCGCGCCCGCCGTCGGCGCGCACCGCGCCCGTCGAGCGGATCTCGATGCGCGTCGCCGACGCGATCCGCACCGCGCCGCCCCCTCCGCCGCCCCCTCCGCTGCCGCCGACGAGTGAGCCCGAGAAGTGCCCGAAGCCGCCGCCGCCGCCGCCCGAGCCCGGGCGGAACGTCGTCGCCACCGCGAGATCCGCCGCCGCATCGGCGCCGATCGATCCACCGCCGCCGCCGGCGGCCGTGCCGCCAGGCACGCCGCTCGTGCCGGCGTAGGGCGCGCCCAGCGCGAGCGCGCCGCCCACGCCCGGCCACGCCGAGGCCACCCCGCTGAGCGCTCCACCCGCGCCGCCGCCGGGCCCGCCGCCCGCGCCGCCCGCGCAGCTGATGCCGCCACCGCCGCCGCCGCCCGCGCTCCCGCCGCCGCCGCCGCCGCAGATGTACTGGTACCCGCCGGCGCCGCCGCCCGCCTGACCGCCGAGCCCGCACGCATTGGTCGTCGACGCGTCGACGCCCGAGGGCCCGATCCCGCCCACGCCGCCGGGCTGGCACATCGACGTCGTCCCGGTCGCGCCCGCCGTGGTCTGTCCGGTCGCGCCCCCGCCGCCGTTGCCAGCCCCGGGCACGCCGGCCGTGATGCCCGTGCCGCCGGCGCCGCCGCTCACGTCGATCGATCCCTCGATCACCACGTTCCCGGTCGCGCGCAGATCGAGGACGCCGGTGCCGCGCGCCCGCACCGTCACGCCGGCGCGCACGTGGATCGTCGTGAAGTCGTAGACGCCGGGATCGAGCACCACGTCGGCCTCGGGATCGAACGCGCCGTCCTCGCCCGAGCTCCGGAACGTCCCGCGCACGCAGCTGCGCCCGACGCACGCCTGATCGTCGGCGCAGCGCACCCCGCAGCCACCGCAGTTGAAGCGATCATCGGTGATGCGGACCTCGCAGCCGTCCGGCTCGATGCGGTTGCAGTCGGCGCGATCCGCGTCGCACGTGATCCCGCAGAGCCCGTCCTCGCAGATCGCGTCGGCGTAGGGGCGCGCGCGGCAGCGCAGGCCGCACTCGCCGCAGTTGTCGGGATCGCTCGCGACGTCCGCGCCGCACCACCCGCCGTCGGGCGGCCCCGCGTCCATCCGCACGCCGCCGTCGGGGATCGCGGCGCAGCCGTCGTCGACGGTCCCGTCGCAGTCGTCGTCGCCGTAGTTGCCGCAGCGCTCGCCCGCGCGCGGGCTCACCTGGGGATCGCCGTCGTCGCAGTCGGGCTCCTCGATCGCCGCGCCGCACGCCGCGTCGGCGAAGCCGTCCTCGTCGTCGTCCTCCCAGTCGTTCGTGCCGAGCACGAAGTCCGCGAGCCCGTTGCAGTCGTCGTCGATGCCGTTGCAGACCTCGTCGGCCGCGGGATGGCGCATCGGATCGGCGCCCGCGCAGTCCAGCGGGAAGATCGACGCGCCGGCGACCGGCGTGCACGAGACCGTCGATCCGCCGGGCACGCCGAAGCCGTCGCCGTCGGTGTCGGGGTACCACGGCACCGCGACCGTCGCTTCGTCCACCCGGGTGTCGCAGTCGTTGTCGACGGTGTCGCAGAGCTCCGGCATCGCGCCGTGGCGCATCCGGTTCGTGTCGTCGCAGTCGTCGCCCTCGAGCGCGAAGCGTCGCGTGCCCGGGCACGCGCGCATCGGCGCGTCGGGATCGCCGTGGCCGTCGACGTCGAGATCGGCGAAGCCCGCGACCGACACCGTCTCGTCGATCGCGCCGTCGCAGTCGTCGTCGAGCCCGTTGCAGACCTCGGGCGATCCCGGCTGCACCGCGCGGCGCGCGTCGTCGCAGTCCTCGCCGCGGCTCGTGATCTCGCCGCCGATCTCGTTGCGGCAGCGCATGTCGTCGAGCCCCTCGCGATCGACGTCGCGCGCGCCGTAGGTCGTGCGATCGCAGTCCTCGTCGACGCCCTCCGCGTCGCAGATCTCCACGCCGCCCGGGAAGCGCCGCGGGTCCTGGTCGTCGCAGTCGTCGCCGCCGCACTCGGAGCGCTCCGCGCCGTCTCCGTCGACGTCGGGATCGAGCGAGCACGAGGGCGCGCACTCGTCCGCGTCCTCGCTGCACGTCTCGTCCGCCTCGCACGCGGGAGTGATCGTGCAGACCTGGTTCACGCAGCGGTCGGCGCCGGTGCAGAAGAGCCCGTCGTCGCAGTCGTCGTCGTCGTCGCAGGCGCGCCCGACGTCGCTCGCGTCGAAGCCGGCGTCGGAGGGGGCTGGATCGTCGTCCCCGCACGCGACGAGGACCGAGAGCGAGAGCACCAACAGCAAGCGAGCGTGCATCGCGCGCGAGGATAGACGAACGCGCGTCAGTCCGCGCGCGCGCAACGCGCGGTGGTCTGGCGCACCACGCCGAGCTCGCGCGTCGCGATCGTGCGGGTGGGTGATCGCGGACGAGAGCACCGGCCGGCGGGCGTGCGGGGAGGTGATCGCGGACGAGAACACCCACCCGGAAGCGCGCGGGTGGGTGATCACGGACGAGAACACCCACCCGGAAGCGCGCGGGTGGGTGATCACGGACGGACACACCCGCCCGGAAGCGTGCGGATTGGTTGCTCGCGCGCGAAACACCCACCGGGAAACGCGCGGGTGGGTGATCGCGGACGGACACACCCGCCGGGAAGCGCGCGGGTGGTCGATCGCGCGGATCGACCACCCGGGGATCACCCCGCGGCGGGCGGCGGGCGATCGCCCGCGTCGTCGTCCTCGTCGCGCCCGCGGCGGGGCGCGCGCACGGTATCGAAGAAGAGGTCCTGCTGCTCGCGATCGCGCGGGAAGCGCTGGCGGATGACGCTCGCGGACACGTCGTACGCGCGGCAGAAGTCGTCGCGGGTCGCGAGCTCGTTCGCGTAGGCCTGTCCGAAGGCCTGGGCGGCGGTCGCGCGGGCGGCGAGCGCTGCGTCGAGGCTCGCCACGGCGTTGGTGAGGCGGGGCAGGTGCTCGGCGCGCAGCGGCTCGGCGGCGCCGAAGGCGGTGAGGCGCTGCAGGACGCGGCGGGCGGCCGCGCTCTGAGCGGCGGCGCGCGGCGTCACCTCGGCGGCGATCCCCGCCGGGAAGATCGCGCTCGCAATCTCCCCGCCGCGGCCGCGATCGAGGGCCTCGGCGGCGCTGCGGAGGGCGCGCAGCTCGAGCTCGACCTCGCGCTCGGCGAAGCGCACGAGGACGCGGGGCTCGATCATCGCGAGCTCGGCCGAGGCGCGGACCGCGGCGGCAGCCACCAGCGCCGCATGCACCGGCTCGAACGACGCGACGAGATCCGCGAAGGCCGCGCCCGCACGACGGAGAGCGGCAAGGTGGAAGCGCCCCAGTGGGTCGAGGCGCGACGACGAGAGATCGGGAGTGGGCATCTGCATGCGATGGAGGCTCGCACGCGCGAGGAGAGGCGCGGAAGGGGGGCGACGACCGGCCCGACCGCGAAGCGATCGTAAGTGCACGCCGGGCACGGTGTCGGGCCGGATCGACTAGACGTTCGGGGCATGTCCACGCCCTCGCGAGACGCGCGCCTGCTCGCAGTGGTCACCTCGTTGACCCTGGCGTGCGGATGCTCCGGCACCGCGGTGGAGCCGCCGAGCGCCACGATCGAGCCGGAGCGCCCCGCCGCCGCCGAGGCCGCCGAGCCACCGCCGTCGGCACCCCCGCCGCGCGCGACCGCCTCGACCGCGCTCGAGGCGATGCTCGTCCACCACGCCGCGGGCGACGCGCGGCCCGACGCAGCGGCGCTCCTCGTGTTGCAGCAGGCGCCTCTCGCAGCGGCGCAGGCGGTCGTGCTCTACGCGTGGGACCAGAGCGCGTTCGACCGCGCTGCGCTCCTCGCGCGGGATCCTTCGATCGCGCCGGTGCTCGCGCGGCTGGGGGCGGAGGTCAGCCTCGAGGCGGCGGATGGTGGTGAGCTCTGCCGGGACCGCGACACGGCGGTGGGCGAGCTCCGCTGTCGGATCGAGCTCTCGCCGACCGAGGCGCTCGCGCTGCGCGAGCTGTGCGAGGTGAGGAGCATCGGGATCGCCGTCGTCGAGGAGGAGCGCCCCGGCGTCTTCGCGATCGCGCGCGCGCAGCAGCTCGTCGCGCACGCGTGTGAGCCCAGCGCGCGGCAGAGCGAGCTCTCGGTGTCCGACCTCGACGGGGACGGCGCGCCCGAGATCCGCGCGGTCGTCGAGACGATTGCCCCGATGCCGCTCCACATGCCGCCCGAGCACCCCGCCGACCTGCGGGTGCGGTCGGCGTTCTTCCTCGATGCTCGCGATCTCCATCTCCAGCTCGAGGTCGAGCTCGAGGTCGACAGCTGGGGGAGCTCCTGCGCCGAGAGCGTGCTCGAACGTCGGGTGCAGATCCGCTTCGCGGCGCGCGACGACGGGCGCCTGGTTCCGACGGTGAGCGGCCGTGAGCGCGTCGAGGAGTGCCCCGACGACGACGACATCGCCGACGGAGCGATCGAGAGGCGTGTCGAGGCGAATTGCCGGTACGTCGACCAGGAGGATCGCTGGAGCTGCTCCCCCGACGTCGCGACGGCGCTGGACGACGAGGTGCGCATCGGCGGGCACTCCCTGCGATCGAGCGCCGAGCGCGGCTGGCGTCGCGGTGAGCTCCTCGGCCCGGGCGGCGCCGGCGCTCGATTTCCCGCGATGCGCGCGCAGATCCAGCGCGTTCTCGCGCTGGAGGCGGAGGATGCGCCTCGAGCGCCGAGCGGCACCGTCGTCTGCCCGGTCCGCGTCGAGGATCCCGCCCCGCCGCTGCACGTGCGCGCCGAGCGCTCGTCGCGCTCCGCGATCGTCGGCGACCTCGAGAACGGAACCGTCGTGGCTCCGCGCGAGCGACGCGGGAGCTGGGTGCGCATCGACGCACCGGTGCCCGGCTGGGTGTGGAGCGCGAGCCTCCGAGACAGCTGCAATCGGCAGCGCGAGTGATCTCGAGCGCGAGATCTCGAGGTCGTCATTCGCGCGCGAGAGCGCGAGCCCGTCCATTCGGCTCACGATGGGCGATGCCAGCACGAACCGTGTGAGCTCCGCGCCGTCGCTCCCGCGCCGTCGCTCCACATCCACCACGACTCATCGGGCGAGGCGCGGAGCGCGAGCCCGCCCAATTCGGCTCACGAAGCCGAAGGCGAGTCGGTCCGCGCGTGGTCGAGCGAGGACGCGAAGCGGACTCGGGCGACCACGCGCTCTCCTCCACCACGAAGAGAGCCGCGCCCTCCCCTCCGCGCGCGGCCGAGACCTCACCAGCAGGGCGGGGGGCACGGGGGCCGAGCGATCCCGCAGCGGCCTCCCGACGCCGACCAGGTTCCTGCGCGGTCCGCAGAGGGAGCGCGAAGCGCTCACGACGCGGACGACCCCGCCACCCGACGCCTTACCGCGATCGCCCGAGATCCGCGATGACTAGCGAGGCCCCCGTGCCCCCCGCCCCGCCGAAGCCTCACCCCGCGCGAAGCATCGCCGAGCTCCGCCGCTGCAACACCGGCCACAACGCAGCAGCAGCCACCACGATCACCACGCCGACCCACTGCGACGTCGACAGCGCCCCGACCCCGCCACGATCGTCGGCCCGGAAGAACTCGAGCACGAAGCGCAGCACCGCATACGCGATCATCGACACGCAGAAGACCTGCCCGTCGAAGCGCTTCCGCGGCTCGAGCCACCCGATGATCGCGAACGCGATCAGCAGCGACCCACCCGCCTCGAGCAGCTGCGTCGGGATCACCGGCAGCGAGGGGTGCGACGGATGCTCGAGCAGGTGCGCGCGCCACTGCGCCTCGCTCGCGGGCGACCACGCGGGGAACGACACGCCGAACCACGCGTCGGTCGGCTGACCGAAGCAGCACCCTCCGAACCAGCACCCGAGCCGCCCGAAGAAGAGCCCGAGCGGCAGGATCATCCCCGCGAGGTCCAGCGTCTTGATGCGCGGGAAGCCTTCCTTCTTGAGGAAGTACATCGCGTACCCGATGCCGAGCACCATCCCGCCGTACCAGGTGAGCCCGCCGGCCCAGAACCGCGCCCACGCGAAGCAGTCGGCCTCGGTCGGCCTGCACACGTTCGCGGCCGCGTCCCACGCGCCCTGCACGGACTCGCTCGCGCACTGCTCCGGCGTGATGTGCCAGGCCACCTGCGACGGGTCCGTGCAGAGGTGCACGTAGTCCATGAAGAACCCGTCGAAGAGCACGTGCGCGATCCGCGACCCCGCGACCCCGGTGATCAGCGAGATCAGCGCGAGATCGATCAGCACGTCGTGGTCGCGCTTCTCGCGCTTGGCCCACCGCACCGCGAACCACGTGCACGCGGCGAACGCCGCCATGAGCATCGTGAAGTACGCGGGGATCGGCTCGTCGAACGCGTGTGCCGCGATCGCGCCCAGGGCGACCAGGAGCGCGCCCCCGAGCACCGGCTTCGGATCGAGATCGCGGCGGATGCTCCAGACGCCGAGCGCGCCGAGCAGCACGACGACACAGACCGCCGCGATCAGGCGCCCGTCGAAGGTCGAGATCACGCGGCCGTCATTCTCCGGCCGCTTCCCGCGGATCGCCAGTGCGCTGGTCGCCCGCCCCTTCGGCGGTCTTCGTCTTCGCGGCCGGCGCGGCCTTCTCGTCCACCTTCGCCGGCTCCTCGCGACGGAAGCCGTCGATCAAGAGGAGCACCACGCCGATCGTGATCGCGATGTCGGCGACGTTGAACGTCGGGTAGTCGAACTCGTCGCGCCAGTGCCAGTGGATGAAGTCGACGACGTACCCGTAGCGGATGCGGTCGATCAGGTTCCCGAGCGCGCCCGACACGACGAAGGGCACGCTCCACGCGAACCACGGCCCACCGCGGCCCTGGATGAAGAGCCACAGCAGCACGATCGTCGCCGCGGTCGCCGCGATGCCGAAGATCGTGGTGCGCAGCGCGGTCGGTGCGTTGCGCAGCAGACCGAACGCCGCGCCGCAGTTCTCCGCGTACTCGAGCTCGAACACGTCCTCGATGACGACGAGCCCGGGACGGCGCGCGCGCTGGTACCGGATGTACCCGTCCTCGTCGGACGCGCACACCTCGGGGCGCTCGCCGGTGCGCTCCGCGCTCAGCGCGTTCTCGGCCCACGTCTTGGTGCCGATGTCGAGCGCGACGAGCGCGATCGTCGACACGATGCACGCGGCGATCAGCGCGCTTCCGCGGCGCGTCGTGGTCGGCGCCACGTCAGTGCCCCGCGGGCTCGGAAGGAGCGGCCGCCGGCGACGCCTCGCGATCGGCGCGCGTGAAGAAGGGGCACCCGGGCAGCATCGTGAGCGTGCCGAGCGCGAGAAGGACCAACAGGACGCGCATGCGGCTCGTCGTGTAGCAGAGCGAGAGCCCGTCGCAAAGACCGAAGAAACACGGATATCCTGCGCGCTCGGAGGTCGACGTGACCCATCGACGCTCGGGCGCGCTCCTGCTCGCGATCGCCACGCTCCTCGGGTGCGACGGGACGCTCAGCGGAGGCGACCCACCGCGCGTCGAGCCCGACGTCGACGGCGGCCCAGGCCCTCGGACCGACGCGGCGACGGCGCGCGAGGACGGCGGCACGATCGTCGACACGGGCGTCGCGATGCCCGACGGCGGCACGCCCGATCCCTGTCTCACCGTGCGATGCGGCGCGAACGCGCGCTGCGAGCCGACCACCGGCACCTGCGTGTGCACCCCGGGCTTCCTCGACTCGGGCGGCGGGGTCTGCACCGCGATCCCCGCCGGTGATCCCGCCGGCCGCACTGCGACCGAGGTGTGCGACGCGTGGGCGGCAGGGCACGTCCAGAACGCGAGCGATCCCTGGAACGAGGTGCCCGGCGACTCGTGCGCGCCCGGCTCGCTCACGCGCGACGCGATCGACGACACGCTGCGCCGGGTGAACCTCTTCCGATGGATGGTCGGCCTCGCGCCGGTCACCGACGATCCCGCGCAGCACGCGAACGATCAGGCCTGCGCGGTGCTGATGACGCGCAATGGTCAGCTCGATCACGCGCCGCCGATGTCGTGGACCTGCTGGTCGATGGCGGGGGCGAACGGCGCGGGCTCGTCGAACCTCGCGCTCGGCGTGGGCTCTCCCGGCGACGCGATCGATCTCTACATGGACGACTCGGGCGTGCCGAGCCTCGGACATCGCCGATGGGTGCTGAACGGCCCGCTCGGGCGCGTCGGGGTCGGGTTCGCGGGCAACGCGCAGTGCCTCGGGGTGTTCGACGGCTCGGGCTCGAGCACGCGCGCGTGGACCTCGTGGCCGAGCCCCGGGCCGATCCCGCGCGAGGCGCTGCGCGGCGACTGGTCGTTCCACTCGAATTCGATCTCGATGCGCGCGGCCTCGGTGCGCGTGGTGCGGGTGAGCGACGGAGCCGAGCTCGAGGTGAGCGTCGATCACCCGGCCGATGGCTACGGACCGAGCACCGTCTCGTTCCGCCCGATGGGCTGGAGCCCGGCGGCCGGAGAGCGGTACCGGGTGACGATCGAGGGCATCGACGGCGGCTCGATCACCTACGAGGTCGCCCCCGTCGAGTGCTGATCACCGCGTGACACACGCGTTTCGTCGACCTTTCCTGCGGATGTAACACGCCGTGTGACGATTTTTTCTTGACGCGAATCACGGCGTGACACAGAACCTGGCTCGTGACCGCCGAGCGCGACGACGAGCCCACGACCTCCTCCGCCGATGCCGCGGACGAGCCCGCCGAGCGCGCGAAGAAGGAACGCGTGCTCCACACGCGGGTGCCCGCCGTGCTCGAGCAGGAGCTCAAGCGCCTGGCGACGAACCTCAAGATGCCGGTGTCGAACCTGGTGCGCGCGATCCTCGAGGACGCGCTCGATGCCGTCGATGCGGTCGGTCAGCGCGCCGAGGGCGAGCTCCACGGCATCGCAGAGCGCCTCCGCGTGCAGCGCGATGCGCTGCGCAGCACTGCGGTCGCGCGGCCCTCGCGCAGCGCGAACGGCGCCTCGACCGAAGGGCCGGCGTGCCCCGCGTCGAGCGTCTCGCTCGAGGGCGTGATCGGCTTCCAGTCGCTGGTGCTCGTCGCCGACTCGACCTGCACCGGGTGCGGCCGGACGCTGCGCAAGGGGACCAAGGCGTGCCGTGGGGTGCGCGAAGAGCCGGGCCCGAGGGTCCTCCTCGGGCCGGAGTGCGAGCTGCTGCCGAGCGGTCTCGCAGAGGAGGATGGAACATGACGAGCGAGAGCCAGGATCGCGACGCGACGATCGAGCAATGCGTGGGCAACGTGGTGCGCATCGGCCGCCTCTGGGCGGTCTACGGGCTCGAGGTCGGGCGCGCCGCGCTGCGGACGAGCGCCGAGACGCTGAGGACCACGTCGGAGCTCCTCGGGAACCTCGCGAAGCAGCTCGACGAGCAGCAGCCCGCGGCCGAGGCGCCCGCCACGACGGCGCCGGTGGCCACCACCGATCAGCCCGTCTGATTTCGCGAACGACCCGGCTCGCCCGCGCCGCGCGAGCGCTCCGGTGGAGTCAAAAACCCGCGAGCCAGACGCGGGCGCGCATTCCGAGCTCGGTGGTGTAGCCCACCTCGACGTGCCGGATGTCGCCCTCGCGGTCGACGTAGAAACTCGTCGGGAGCGCGCGCACGCCCCAGCGCTGCGCGAGCGTGCCCCGTGGATCGGCGACGATGCGCGTCGCGCCGAGCTCCGTCTCGGACTCGATCCACGCGCGCACCTCGTCGGGTGAGCCGGACGTCGTGGCGATCGCGATCACGTCGTGATCGCGCGCGATCGCTGCGACGTTCGGCTCCTCGGCGCGACACACGCCACACCAGCTCGCCATGAAGTGCACGATCACCGGGCGCTCGAGGTCCTCGAGCGAGACCGGCGTGCCCGCGAGATCACGCGCGTCGAGGGCGGGCGCAGGGCCGCTCGGCAGATCGCGCGTCTGCCACGCGCGGACCGCGACGAAGATCGCGATCACGACGAGCGCCTCGAGCATCCAACGACGCCATCGCGGCGCGCTCGGCTTCGCGGGGTCGCTCATGTCCGCTGGTATAGCCTGCTACGCTCGGTGCGGTGGACGACTCGCGCGGCTCTCGGATCGACGCGGTGCGCGGTGCGCCGAACGTCGGAACCGAGATGCGCATGGGTCGCGACGAGCCGCGACTTCCGAGCCACGCGCTCGCGAGCGCGTGGTCGTCGCTCGTGCCCGCGCTCTCGCTGATCGCGCCGAGCGATGCGCGCGCGGCGTATCGGCTCTTCTGGACGGGGCGCGGCGAGAACGGGTTCCGCGACTTCGCGCTGGCGCGCGATGCGCACCTGATCGTGGGCCGACACTCGGCGTGCGACGTGGTGCTCGCGGGCGACGCGGAGCTCTCGCTGCGGCACTTGTTGATCGTGCCGGCGCACGTCGAGGGCGGCGCGGGGCTGCGGCTCGTCGATCTGCAGGGCTCGATGCCGATGCACCTCGACGACGACTCGGCGCAGCGCTCGCTGCTCGCGCAGGGTCCGTTCGCGGTGCGGCTCGGGCGCTACGTGATCGGAGGCTTTCCGATCGGCGCGGGACAGCCCTCGCCGCCCCACGATCTGCCGCGCTCGGAGCGCGTCGATGCGTCGTCGATCGACGCGGCTTCGCAGGATGTGTCGGCGAGCGTCTCGCACGGGCACGGGCCCTATCGCGAGGCCGCGGTGGGTCGATCGCGCACCGTGATCACAGCGCTGCCGCGCCCGATCACGATGGTCGAGGAGATCGCGAGCGCGAGCGCCGCGCCGGATGCGGTGGGGCTGCTCGGCGCGGCACGTGACGGAGAGCGCGCGCGCATCACCGTGGGCCGTCGCGCGCTCGGCGCGGGTGTGCTCGTGGGTCGCGCCGACAAGTGCGACGCGGGGCTGAAGGCGCTGCTGACGATCCGTGTTTCGCGCGTGCACGCGGTCGTGATCGAGATCGACGGGCGCGTGATGCTCTACGACTGCGCGTCGACGAACGGGACGATGGTCGCGGGACGCCGGGTGCGCAGCGTCGAGCTCGACGGCGACGCGCCGGTGGTGCAGCTCGCGGGCAGCGACGGAGTCGAGCTGCGCTGGACCGCGCTGCATCGTTGAACGGAGGAGCGTGATGGTGCGCGTCGAGAAGGACGGGGAGATCACGATCGTCGTGATCGATCGTCGCGAGGCGAAGAACGCGGTCGATCGCATCACCGCGGAGGCCCTCGCCGATGCGTTCCGCGCGTTCGACGCCGACGAGAGCGCGCGCGTCGCGGTGCTCGCGGGGGATCACGGGACGTTCTGCGCGGGCGCGGATCTGAAGGCGTTCTCGCGCGGCACGCCGAATCGGATCGCGCCCGACGGCGACGGACCGATGGGGCCGTCGCGCATGCTGCTGCGCAAGCCGGTGGTCGCGGCGATCGCGGGGCACGCGGTCGCGGGTGGGCTCGAGCTCGCGCTCTGGTGCGATCTGCGCGTGGTCGAAGAGGACACGGTGATGGGCGTGTTCTGCCGTCGCTGGGGCGTGCCGCTGATCGACGGAGGCACGGTGCGCTTGCCGCGCATCGTGGGGCTCGGGCGCGCGCTCGATCTGATCCTCACCGGGCGCGCGGTCGACGCGCAGGAAGCGCTCGCGATGGGCCTCGCGAATCGGGTCGTCGCGAAGGGACGCGCGCGCGAGGAAGCGGTCGCGCTCGCGAAGCAGATCGCGAGCTTCCCGCAGACGTGCATGCGCGAGGATCGCCTCAGCGCGTACGAGCAGGACGGCATGTCGATCGACGCCGCGCTCGCGAACGAGCTGCAGCACGGGATGAGATCGCTGGCCGACCCCGAGATGATCGCCGCCGTGATGCGCTTCGTCGGAGGCGCAGGCCGCGGCGGCAAGCTGGAGTAGCTCAGGGAGGATCGCTGCGGAAGATCACCGCGCCGACGTCGTCGGCGATGCGCGGGAGCGGCACCACGCCGTACGCGTACCAGCGACCGAACTGCGCGACCTCGCCGGTGAAGCCGCCCGGGCTGCGCGCGAGACCGGCGTTCCGTGCGGCGGCGTCGGGGACGATCGTGTCGAGGTCCGCCGGCGTGCCGTGGTGGTGGAGCTGATCGCCGCGATAGAGGTAGACCCAGAGGATCAGGCCCTGGTTGATGTCGCTCGCCTGATCCGCCTGGAGCTGACGACCGAGGCGCTGCGCGGTGCGCCACAGCGGCGTGCCCGCGAGCACCGCGCCCACGATGCGCCCGTCGCGCATGCGCGCCGGCGCGACGTAGAGCACGGTCTGCGACGGCGGCTGATCGGGGATCAGCGCGGGGAACTGCTCGAGCTCGTAGCCCGACCATCCCTCTTCGAGCGCGCGTCGCACCATCGGGAACGCCTCGCGCGCGTCGAAGCCCGCCATCGGGTCGGGCTCGGCGTCGCGCGCGACCACGATCCCGTTCGCGTCGACCGCGGCGACGAACGAGATCGGCGAGATCATCAGCTCCTGGATCCCGCGCGGCGGCTGGCGCAGCAGATGGAGCGCGGTCCGCATCTCGCGCTCTCGGCGCTCGGGATCCTCGACCAGGAATCCAGGCGCGAGCTTCGTTCCCGCGACCTCCACGCCTCGCACGCCGCGCTGCAGGTCCTCGCGCACGATCTCCTGCACGCGTGGGGCGTGGGTCTGGATGATCTCGTGCTGCGCGTGCTGCGCGCCCTCTTCGCACGCGACCAGCGCGAGCGCGCCGACGAGGAGCGCGAGGAACGATGTGAGGCGATGCATGCGCCTCGGACGGTACACGATGCACGCTCGCGCGCGGAGGTGGGGTCAAGGACGGACGGAACGCGGCCATAGACGCCAAGAGAGGGGCACGACGTGGAACGAGCCATGACCGTGTACCGATCGACCGGCGGAACGACCGTCGTACGCGGGGTGGGTGCGATGGCGAGACCGCGTGATATCGTCACCCCCGTGTCCCGCAGCTCCGCGAGACCACCGTCGATGCCGCGGGTGGTGGACGGGAAGTTCCGCCTCATCGAGACCCTCGACGGTGGCACCGACACCGTTCGTTTCCTCGCCGAGCACACCGGCATCCGCCGCCAGGTCGAGCTGGAGACGCTCGCGCAAGGTGTCCCGTGGCCGGGGCCCGAAGCGGAGCGACTGCTGCGCGAGGCGCGCGCGATGGGCTCGGTGTCGCACGCCGCGATCCAGAGCGTCGTCGACTCGGGCACCGATCCCGAAGGTCGTCCTTACGTCGTCTACGAGGCGCTGCGCGGCACGCGCGTGTCGGAGCTGCTGACGCAGGCGCCGAGCGGCATCGGTGCGGTGCGCGCGGGGCGCATCGTGCTCGGCGCGCTCGAGGCGATCCGCGCGATGCATCGCGCCGGAGTCGTGGTGCGCGGGCTCGGCCCCGAGAACGTCGTGGTCCTCCCGGCGCGCGGAGACGACGACGAGCCGGTGAAGCTGCGCGCGCTCGAGCGCGCCGCGTTCCTCGCGGAGCCGGCGCCGCCCGGCGAGATCCCCTACACGCCGTGGATCGCGCCGGAGATCCGCCGTGGGAGCGCGGGGCTCGATCCGCGCTGCGACATCTACTCGGTGGGCATGATGCTCCGGCACCTGATCACCGGGCGCACCCAGTCGATGCATCCGGTGCCCGACACCGCGCGTCGCGCGATCGAGCGTGCGACCGCGGAGGATCCCGACGAGCGGTTCCCCGACGTCGACGTGCTGATGCAGGCGGTGTCGCTGCTCGTGCCGAGCGAGGGCCGCAGGCCGCGCGACGAGATGCCGACGCCGCAGGATCCGCTCGCCGCGGACCTGCACTGGCTGTCGATGCGCCGCACCACGCGCCACGGTCAGCGCACGGTCCCGGAGGGCGCGGCGAAGATCCACCTGCTGCCGGTGCTGCTCACGATCGAGGCGATCTACCGGAGGCTCGGCGAGGACGCGTGGTCGCAGCTCGCGGCCGAGGTGCCCGGCGTCGACGATCTGCTGCCGGGATCGGGCAACACCGAGCTGCACCTCGCGACGGGCGTCCCGATCGGGCTGTTCGCGCAGATCGTGAGCGCGGCGGACGCAATCGCGGGGCACGGTGATCTCTCGATGCTCACCGACATCACCGAGGCGGTCGCGCACCGCGGGCTTCGCAGGCTGCTGCCCGATCTGCCGAGCCCGATCGTCGTCGAAGCGCTGATCGATGGCTTCCCGTACGTCTGGTCGCGGATCACGCGCCAGGGGACGGCGATGGTCCTCGAGCGCGACATGCGCTCGGCGCGCCTCGCGGTGCGCGATCAGGCGCAGCCCTCGCTCGAGCTCTCGGGCTTCGTCGCAGGCGTCTTGCGCGCGGCGATCCGCCAGAGCGGCGTGCGCGAGTGCGACGTGACCCTGACGTCGTGCGAAGCGCTCGGCGACGCCCACGACGTGTTCCGCGTCGAGTGGAAGGCGTGAGGGCGTCACCCGAACGTGTGAGCGTCAGCTCGCCTCGGTGAGCCGTCGGAGGTCGCGCGAGACACGCGCGACGGAGCCCGGCCCACGAGGCCCTTTCACTTCCGGTTCACCGCGCCCGTGCGATACCCTCCACCCGGCGCGTGGACCTCGCGGGACGCACTCTCCTCGGCAAGTACCGCATCGACGGCCAGCTCGGTCAGGGCGGCATGGGCACGGTGTGGCGCGGCGCGCACGTCGTCACCGGGCGCAAGGTCGCGATCAAGGTGCTCGACGAGCGCTTCCTCTCGAACGTGAACGTCGTCCAGCGCTTCGGCCGCGAGGCGCGCGCCGCGAGCGCCATCCAGCACGAAGGGATCGTCGAGGTCCTCGACCTCGATCAGACCGAAGAAGGCCTGCCCTTCCTCGTGATGGAGTTCCTCGAGGGCGAGACGATCAGCTCGCGCATCGATCGCAAGAAGCGCCTCTCGCAGGACGAGGTCGTGCGCATCGGCGTGATGCTCCTCGAGGCGCTCGAGGCCGCGCACCAGCACGGCGTCGTCCATCGCGACCTCAAGCCCGACAACATCTACCTCGTGCCCGCGGGCCGTCGCGGCGAGATCGTGAAGATCCTCGACTTCGGCATCTCGCACAAAGACGACGAGGCGCAGGCCAAGCTCACGATGACGGGCTCGGTCCTCGGGACGCCGCACTACATGTCGCCCGAGCAGGCGATGGGCGAGACCACGCTCGATCGCCGCGTCGACGTCTACGGCGCGGGCGTCGTGCTCTACGAGTGCCTGGTCGGCGACGTGCCCTTCGACGCGCCCAACTACAACAAGCTGCTGCGCGTCATCCTCGACGAAGAGCCGGTGCCGCCGAGCAAGCGCGGCGCGATCGTCGACGAGCGCGTCGAGGCCGTGATCCTCCGCGCGATCGAGAAGGATCGCGACAAGCGCCCGCAGACCGCGCGCGAGCTGCTCGAGGAGCTGCGCGCCGCAGCGCGCCCTGCTTCGTCGCCGGCACCGCGACGCGCGGCGTCCGCGAGCTTCGCGAAGCCGAGCGACGTCCCCCGCACCCCGACGCCCACGCCGCGCCCCGCGCCCGCGACCTCGACCCTTCGACCGCGTGAGGCGCCGAGCTCGAGCTCGTTCGATCTCGCGGTCGGCGACGAGCTCGAGGGTCTCTCCCCGAAGCCGCGCGCGCCCGCGCGTCCGCCGCTGAGCCTCGAGAGCAAGAGCGGCAGCACGAGCCTCGGTGGGCTCGACGCGCTCGACGATCCGCTCTCGTCGGGCGCGCCCTCGCTCGAGATCGACGAGACCGCCCTTCCCTCGCGCTCTGGACAGCACCGCATCATCATCGAGCGCAACGCGAGCGATCGCAGCGGCACCGATCATCGCGTCGAGCGCACCGAGCCTCGCCCGATCGATCGCGCCGTCTCCAAGCGAGCGATCCCCGCGCAGCGCGAAGCACCGCGCGCCGGCGTGTCGTCGACGAGCACTCCGCGCATGGCCGCGACGCGCGCGAGCAGCGACGCGATCCCGCGCGCGATCCCGCCCGTCGCATCGACGCCGCCGATGCCGCGCTCCGATCCGCCCGCGCGCGCGCCGATCAGCACGCCGGTCTCGAAGGCGCCGCCCGCGACCGGCCTCGGGGGTCGCTGGAGCGAGCTCCCCGACGGGACCCGCCGCGCGATCGTGCTCGGCATCGTCGGCCTCGTGCTCTTCGTCGGGATCGTCACCGCGGTGCGCGTGATCGTGCGGCCCGGCGAGGGCGTCGATCGCGCCAGCACCGACGTCGCGACCGGCGATCCCGTGCTGCCCACGACGCCGGAGACCCCGGAAGCGCCCGGCGTGCGCGACTGGGTGCTGGTCGAGGTCGACGGAGTGCCGCCCGGCGCGCAGCTCCGCCTCGACGGCCTGCCCGGCGCGACGCTCCCGCTGCGCGTGCGTCGCGGCGGCACCCACGTGCTCGAGATCCGCGCGCCCGGCTACGAGGATCGACGGCTCGAGTTCACCGCGCAGGGCAACCAGCGCCTGCGCGCGGATCTGCGCCCCGCGATCGGCACGACCCAAGAGCTGCCCTAGTCACGCACGGCGCGCACTTTCCGGCGCCGCGATCCGCGTGCTAGTCGTTCGCTCCCATGTCGCGCGACGAACGTTACACGCCCGCCGAGATCGAGCCGAAGTGGCAGGCCTTCTGGGAGAAGGACCGCACCTTCGCGACCGACGAAGACCCGAACAAGCCCAAGGCGTACGTCCTCGACATGTTCCCGTACCCGTCGGGCTCGGGCCTGCACGTGGGACATCCCGAGGGCTACACCGCGACCGACATCGTCGCGCGTTACCTGCGCGCGAAGGGCACGGCGGTGCTGCACCCGATGGGCTGGGACGCGTTCGGTCTGCCCGCGGAGCAGCACGCGATCAAGACCGGCACGCACCCCGCCGAGACCACGCAGAAGAACATCGCGACGTTCAAGCGACAGCTGAAGTCGCTGGGCCTCTCGTACGACTGGGATCGTGAGATCGACACGACCGATCCCGAGTACGTGAAGTGGACGCAGTGGATCTTCCTGGAGCTCTTCGATCGCGGGCTCGCGTACCAGGCCGAGCTGCCGGTGAACTGGTGCCCCGCGCTCGGCACCGTGCTCGCGAACGAAGAGGTGAAGGACGGCCGCAGCGAGCGCGGCGGTCATCCCGTGTTCCGCGTCCCGCTGCGCCAGTGGATGCTGAAGATCACCGCGTACGCCGATCGGCTGCTCGAGGATCTCTCGCAGGTCACGTGGCCCGAGGGCACGCGCGTGATGCAGACCGAGTGGATCGGTCGCAGCGAGGGCGCGGAGGTCGACTTCGCAGTCGACGGGCACCCCGGCAAGAAGGTCGAGATCTTCACGACGCGGCCCGACACGCTGTTCGGCGCGACCTTCATGGTGCTCGCGCCCGAGCACCCGCTCGTCGCGCAGATCACGACGCGCGAGCACACCGTGCAGGTGCAGCAGTACGTCGAGCGCGCGAAGCGTCGCAGCGAGCGCGATCGCCGCGAGAACAAGGAGAAGACCGGCGTCGCGACCGGCGCGTACGCGATCAACCCGGTGAACGGGAAGACGATCCCGATCTGGATCGCCGACTACGTGCTCTGGGGCTACGGCACCGGCGCGATCATGGCCGTTCCCGGGCACGACGAGCGCGACTTCGAGTTCGCGAAGAGGCTCGGGCTGCCGATCGCACGCGTGGTGCGCGAGCCGGACGGCGATCCCAACGCGCCGCTGGAGAACGCGCTCGTCGGCGAAGGCATCGCGTGCCACTCCGGCCAGTACGATGGTTTGAGCACCAACGAATTCAAGACGCGCATCACCGCGGATCTCGAGCAACGCGGACAGGGCAAGAAGCGCGTCGAGTACAAGCTGCGCGACTGGATCTTCTCGCGTCAGCGCTACTGGGGCGAGCCGTTCCCGATCTACTTCCCGGTGGAGTGCGAGGGGGATCCGCGCACGCTGCCGAACGAGAAGGTGAAGATCGACTTCTCGCGGCCGATCGCGGTCTCGCGCGAAGAGCTGCCGGTGCGCCTGCCGGACCTCGAGGACTTCAAGCCGGGCGACGATCCCGCGGGTCCGCTCGCGCGCGCGAAGGACTGGCGCTTCTTCCAGAAGGACGGGAAGTGGTACGCGCGCGAGACCAACACGATGCCGCAGTGGGCGGGCTCGTGCTGGTACTACCTGCGCTTCATCGATCCGAAGAACCGCGAGCGCATCTTCGACGCCGAGAAGGTGACGCGCTGGCTGCCGGTCGACCTCTACGTGGGCGGCGCGGAGCACGCGGTGCTGCACCTGCTCTACGCGCGCTTCTGGCACAAGGTGCTCTTCGACGCGGGCCTGGTGCCGGTGGAGGAGCCGTTCACGAAGCTCGTGCACCAGGGCATGATCCTCGGTGAGATCGAGTACACGACGTACGTCGCGGCCGACGGCATGTACGTCAGTCGCGAGAACGTCAAAGAGCAGGAAGACCCGGTCGGCGGGACCGAGCACCTCGACAAGCGCAACGGCAGCGGCGTGCAGCCCGTCCGCGTGAAGGACGAGCAGGTCGAGAAGGTCGGCGGCCGCTTCGTGCTGATCGAGCACCCCACCATCGCGGTCGACGCGCGCGCCCACAAGATGAGCAAGTCGCGCGGCAACGTGATCAACCCCGATCACATCGTGCAGCAGTTCGGCGCGGACTCGCTGCGCCTCTACGAGATGTTCATGGGGCCGCTCGAGGCGACCAAGCCGTGGTCGACGAGCAGCATCACGGGCGTGAAGCGCTTCCTCGATCGCGTGTGGACGGTGTCCACGCGGACGCTGAGCGAGTCGGCTCCGAGCGAGGCGCTCGATCGCATGCTCCACAAGACGATCCGAAAGGTCGGCGAGGACATCGAGGGGCTGCGCTTCAACACCGCGATCAGCACGCTGATGGAGCTCACCAACGAGCTCTTCGCGATCGAGCAGCCGCCGAAGCGCGCGATCGAGGTGCTCGTGCAGCTGCTGCACCCGCTCGCGCCGCACATCGCGGAGGAGCTGTGGCAGGGCCTGGGTCACGGGCAGAGCGTGCAGCGCGCGGCGTGGCCGCAGTTCGATCCCGCGAAGTGCGTCGACGAGGAGATCGAAGTGCCCGTGCAGGTGAACGGGAAGGTCCGCGGGCGCGTGAAGGTCGCGGCCGACGCGAGCGCCGGCTCGGTGGTCGCGGCGGCGAAGGCCGACGAGGCCGTCGCGAAGTGGCTCGAGGGCAAGCAGATCGTGAAGGAGCAGTACGTCCCGGGACGCATCCTCACGATCGTCGTGAAGTGAGCGCCGGGGCGCGATCCAGAACGTGCGAATCGACCGCGGTGACGTGTTCTGGATCGCGCCCGACGACGCGAACGGCTACCCGCATCCGCACGTCGTGGTGCAGGACGACGTCTTCAATCACTCGCGCATCACGACCGTCGTGGTGTGCGCGCTGACGACGAACCTGCACCGCGCGAGCGAGCCGGGGAACGTGCTGCTCGACGTCGGCGAAGCGAGCCTGCCCAAGCAGAGCGTGGTCGTCGTCTCGCAGATCGCGTCGGTCGAGAAGGCGCGCTTGGGCGAGAAGATCGGAGCGCTGCCTTCGGCGCGCGTGGAGCAGATCCTCGCGGGCCTGCGGTTCCAGCAGGTGTCGTTCTTCGAGCGGTGAACGGGACGCTCAGCTCGGGTCCCAGCTGCACCCGAGCTGCGTGTCGCAGGTCTCTTCGTCGAGCAGCGCGCAGCGCGTGATCTGACCCGAGCAGACGCCGCTGTAGAAGCAGCCCGGCTGCGCGTCGCAGGTGTCCTCGTCGAACGTCGCGCAGCTGCGCTGGGGCCCCACGCAGCGGCCCATGGCGTCGCTCCAACTGCAGCCGGCCACGGCGCTGCACTCGTCGGGCGTGGGCTGGTCGATGCAGCGCTCGGCCGCACCGAGACAGCGCGGCACGACCATGCAGCCGATGCCGATCTCGCACGCGGCCACGTCGCGGCCGTAGCAGGACACCGCGTTGCCGACGCAGTCGGGCGCCGGCGCGTCGACGGGCGTGCTCGCGTCTTCGATGGGTGTGCTCGCGTCGACGTCGTCGTCGGGCGCCGATGCATCGAGCACCGCGGCGTCGAAGATCGCAGCGTCGACGCCGGGACCGCCGTCCGTCGTCGGATCGTCGGAGCCGGCATCGCTGCCGCACGCGGTGAGGAAGAGCGAAGCGATGAGCAGATGCAAGAGAAGGTGTTGCACGGTGAGTGCAGAAGGATTGGCGACCGCGCTCTCGCTCCGTCACGCCGCGCTCAGCGCGCGACGTCGTACTCGCAGTGACCTTCCCCGTTTAGATGGCCGACGCTCGTCGCGACCGCGATCACGAACGCGCGGAGATCGCCCGATGCGAGCGGCGTCGCGCCCGGATCGTACGTGACGCCGAGCGGCCCACCGCCGATCCCGCGCAGATCCGCGAGCGACTGGGACGCGAGATCGTCGAGCGTGATCACACGGTCCTCTCCCGCCGCCGCGGCCCACGCCTCGAAGCGCATCTCGGGCTCGGCGCCGAGATCGTCGAAGAAGAGGTGATCGAGGTGGAACGTGAGCTCGGTGTCGGCGATGCCGCCCTCGGGCACCACGATGCCGAGCGTTCCGTCCTCGAGCTCGCAGCCCACGTTGTCGACGTCGAGCGCGAGGCCCAGCGAGAGCTCGTAGGTGCCGTGCTCGGGGTGCGTGGCGCGCCCCTCGAGCAGCATCGACCAGCCCGAGTCGATCATCCGCATCACGTCCGCGCTCTGCACGCTGCCGAGCGTGCGCGCGCCCGCGGTGGGAGGCGCGATGCGCCAGTCGAGGCGCTCCCAGCGGCGTGCACCGATCGCCTCGAAGCGCCACGCCTCGATCGGTCCGCCGTGGAGATCGGCGACGACGGGATCGACCTCGAGCGCGACGCGCTCGCCGTCCCCTCCGGCGATCGAGAACGCGCTCACCGAGACGATCACGCGATCGAATTCGAGCGACCATTCGTCGGCGAACGCGATGGTCTCGCCGTCGATCTCGAGCGGCCATCCGTGCTCCGCGGCCGCTTCGCCACCGAGGCGCACTGCGAGCGTTCCGTGGGCCTGCGAGCAACCCGCGAGCACGCACGCGAGCACGATCCATCGTCTCATTCCGCACCTCCTGTCTCGTCCCAGATCACGACGAACGCGCGGGCATCACGCACACCGAGCGACCACGCGAGCGCGATCGCGTCGTCTTCGAAGCGCGCCTGATCGAGCCAGCGATCGACGGCGATCGAGACCTGCAGCGCGCCGAGCTCGTCGACCGTCGCGTCGAGCGGGAGCCCTTCGAGGCGCAGCCCGCCGGGCACGACGAGCTCGTCGTCGAACGAGACCTCCTGGTCTCCGCGCCTCGCGACGCCGCGCACGCGCGCGACGAGGTCGCTCTCGCCGAGCTCGAGATCGATGGCGCGCGCCGGGCCGGCGCTGCCGTGCGCGATCCCGATCTCGACGGGCTCGGGATCGAGCGCGTCGAGATCGATCGGCCCGAGGAGCTCGGCGCGCACGCCGCGCGCGAGCGCGTGGCCTCCGTGCGCGCGCGCGACCGGCACGAAGAGCAGACGCGCGAGCGGCTCGTCGTCGGCCGCGAGCACCCGCAGCGCCCGCAGCGTGACGAACGCCTCGTCGAGCGCCACGTCCCAGCCCGTGCTCGTCGTGAACGTGGGACCCGCGCTCGCGCGCGCGACCACCGGGAACGTGACCGTACGCCCGCTGGTGCCCGCGCACGCGACGAACGAGAGCGCGACCAGAGAGAGCGCGATCGAGAGCACGGCGAGCGGACGTCTCATGGCATCTCCTCCGCGATCCCGCGCAGGGGATCGCTCTCGTCGATCAAGAGCGCGAGCGTGATCAGCGCGGCGCGCGGGGCGCCCGCAGCGGCGTGGAGCGCGGGCAGGCGCGAGGGCGTGGCGCCCGCGTCGAAGCTCGACGGGTAGAAGAAGACGTTCTGGTCCCAGCCCGCGTCTCCGAGGTTCGTGATCTGCGCGCCGACCTCGACGATGCGCCATCGCACCACGATGCCGACGTCGACGAGCACGAACGCCGGCGCGACGCGACCGAGCGGGAGCGGACGCTCGCCGAGCGCGCCGATGCCGAGCCCACCGCCGATCGTGATCGTCTCGCCCGCGACGGTGATCGCGTGGTGGGTCGCGACGTCGAGCCGCGCGGTCCAGCGCGGCACGTAGGGCAGGCGCTGATCGCTCGTGAATTCCTGCCATCCGGCGCTCGGCGCGAGCAGGAACGCCTCGGTCCACGCGCCGCTCGCGAGCACGTCGAGCCATCGCGCGACCCGCACCCGCACCGAGGCGAGCGCGCCGAGCCGGCTCGATGCGCCGGCGTCGACGTTGCGCGCGCGCTCGGGATCGAAGACGAGCTCGCGATCGACGTGGGTGTGGAACCCGACGAGACGCGCATCGAGCGCCCACGCGGTGTGATCGGCGAGGCCGAGCGCGAGGCCGCTCTCGATAGCGATCGCGCGCGCGAAGGGCGCGCGCTCGCCATCGGAGAGCGCGACCGCATCCGACGAGCGCGTGCCGACGCCCGCGCTGCTCTGCCACTCGAGCCAGGGCGCGAAGCGGATGCGCAGCGTGCCGCGCGGCTGCAGCGAGATGCCGAGCGCATCGGTGGTGCGGAAGGGAAGACGCTCGCCCTCGCGATCGCGCTCGGGCTCGGTGTGATCGGTCGTCGCGTACGCGAAGCCATCGGCACGCAGCGCGGCGCGGAGCGCGATCCACTCTGCGAAGTCGAGCTCGGCCGCGACGTGCGCGCCGACGTGGGTGATCGCGATCGTGTCGTCGAAGTCGGCGCGATAGGGCGCGCCGTCGCTCGCGCGCAGGCGCAGCGCGCGCGTCGTGCCCGCGTCGTGGCGCGCGATCCACCCGAGCTCGAGGTGCTGCGGGCGATCGTCGAGGGCGCGCACCGTCGCGCGATAGCTGCCGCGCAGACCGGCCTGTCCGGTCTCGTACTGCTGATCGACGAGATCGCCGCGTGGATCGAGGAGAAAGCCCGTGAAATTCTCGCGCATGCGGAGCCGGCGCCAGCCGCCCCAGATCGTCTGCTCGAGGCGCGTGCCCGGGCGCGTCCACGAGAGCGTCGCGATGAGCAGCGCGCGCGACGACGCACCGCCTTGGGTGTCGTCGTAGGCGCAGAGGCGCTGGGCGCGCTCGCTCGGTGCGCACGGGAGCGTGTGGGCCGCGAGATCGTCGGCGCGCAGCACGCCCGCGGAGTCGAAGTCGGCGAAGTGCGCGAAGCCGAGCAGCGCGAGACGGACCTCGGGTGAGACGACGTGCTCGTAGCCCGCGTTGAGCGCGAGCGACGTCGATGCGCGGTGGCGGCCGAAGCCGCGCGCATCGCGGAGATCGACGGCCGCGAAGGTGCCGCGCTCCGCGGCGACCGGCGCCCACGCTAGCAAGAGACGGCGCGTGTCGAACGAGCCGAGCTCCCCTTGGACGCGAAGCCCGCGCGCGCGAACACCGAGGCGGTGCTCGACGCTGCCCGCGAGCGCGAAGTCGGATTGCTCGGGCGCGAACGGGCCCTCGGTGACGCGGAGCGAGTCGACGAGCTCGGGGATGACGAAGTGCGTGTCGGCATAGCCGTGACCGTGCGCGTTCGAGGGCTCGTTGATCGGCACGCCGTGGACGAGCACCGCGAGGTCGCGACCTTCGCCGGCGTCGAAGCCGCGAAGGAGGATTGTGGACGCGTGGAACGCACCGGCGTGGTTGAGCAGGAAGAGGCCGGGCACGAGCGTGAGGAACGACTCCGCCGTGCGGCGCGGGACGACGCGGAACGGAGCGAGCTGGAGATCGGGCGTAGACGGAGGAGGAGGAGAAGCGGTCGCGCGGGCGTGGAAATCCGAGACGGGCTCCGCGTCGGACTGCGCGCACACGAGGGCACGCGGGAGCACGAGCCACGTCGCGACTCCGATGATCGTCAGGGCGCGCGCTCGCTGCGCGCGCGCTCGTTCCGTTGCGCGAACCACGCTCGTTCCCCTCGTCGCGACGCGCGCGCATCACGCGCGCGAATCGCGAATCGCGATCCCGATCTCGAATCGCACGCGCGCGCGGCGCGCACGATGCGCTCCACGCGAGCACGCGACGCCGCGCGCCGACCGCGACATCGTCGCGATCGCCGGGCGCGCTCAGCCGATCGTGCTCGCGGGCGGGGCTCTCGCGCGAGGTCGTTCGACGCGCGGCGCGGAGACGCGCTCCACCTCGCGCGCGGGGGTGACGATCTCCGCGATGCACGGACCGATCAGCGCCGCGAGGACCGGCGCCGGCGCGAGCGCCGCGAGGCCTCCGTGCTCGAGGCTCCCTGCGCCGTGATCGGGCGCCGGACGCTCGTCTCGCTCACTGCCTTCGTCGTCGTGACAGACGCCGTCGTGACAGTGCGTCGCCGCGCCCGCGCCGTGCTCGTGCGCGCCGAGCGACGCGTGTCGCGCGAGGTGCAGCGCTGGACCGACCTCGAAGCCGACGAGCCACGCGAGCGCGAACAGCAGCGCCGGGATCTCCCGCGCTCGCTCCTTCACGCTCGCTCTCGAGCCCGGCCGCACGCGCGCATTCTCTCGCGTGCTCCCCTCCCCCGCGCAAGCCCCTCTCGCGCTCAGCGCCGCTCGAGCTCGCGCAGGAACGCGTCCGCCCACACCTCGGGCGTGCTCCGTCGCACTCGCTCGAGCATCGGCGCGTGACGCGCGATGCGCTCCTCCACCGGCATCTCGAGCGCGCGCACCAGATCGCGCGCCATCCCATCGCGGTCGTGAGGGTTCGTGAGGATCGCGCCCTCGAGCTCGTCCGCTGCGCCCGCGAACCTCGACAGGAGCAGCACGCCCGGGCTCGTCGGGTCCTGCGCCGCCACGTACTCCTTCGCGACGAGGTTCATCCCGTCGCGCAGCGGCGTCACGTAGCCCACGTCCGCCGCGCGATAGAGCGCCGCGAGCTGTCCGCGCCCGTACGAGCGATACACGTACCGCACCGGCATCCAGTGCGCCTCGCCGTGCTCTCCGTTGATGCGCCCGACCAGCGTCTCGATCGCGCGCCGCTGCTCCGCGTACTCCGGCACGTCGGCGCGGGAGGGCACCGCGACCTGCAGCATCGACACGCGACCGCGCCACTCGGGATGCAGCTCGAGCATCCGCCCGAAGGCATCGAGCCGCTCGACGATCCCCTTCGTGTAGTCGAGCCGATCGACGCCGAGCACGAGCTTGCGACCACGCAGCGCCACCTGCAGCTCCGCGATCTCACCCTCGCTCGCCGCATCGATCTCCTCGAAGGGCGCCGCGTCGATCCCGAGCGGGAACACGCCGACGCGCACCTCGCGCCCGTCGACGCGCACGCCCGACGCGGTCGCGGTCGCGCGCGCCAGCTCCTCCGCGCATCGCACGAAGCTCTGCGCATAGCGGCGCGTGTGGAACCCGACGAGATCGAAGGCGAGCATCCCGTCCATCAGCGCGCGCGACCACGGGATCGTCTCGAAGAGATCGAGCGCGGGGAACGGGATGTGGAGGAAGAGCCCGAGCGGTCCGTGATGACCTCGCGCGCGCATCGAAGCCGCGACGAGCAGCAGGTGATAGTCGTGCACCCACACCGTGCCGCCGGGCGACACCAGGCGCGTCGCCATCTCGCCGAACACGTCGTTCACCTCGACGTAGGCGCGCCACTCGCTCTCGTCGTAGCGCGCGCGCCCGGGAAACCCATGGAAGATGGGCCAGAGGCTGCGGTTGGCGAACCCGTTGTAGAAGCGCGCGTGCCACTCGGGATGGAAGTCGAACGACGCGCGCACCGGGCTCGACGTCTCGTCCACCGCGAGCTCGAGCGCGCCGGGACGACGCCCGCCGCTCCACCCGAGCCACACACCGCCGCGCGCCGCGAGCGCCGGCGCGAGCCCCGAGACGAGCCCACCGACGTTGCGCGCGCGCTCGCTCTCGCCCGCCGCCGCGCTCGGCGCGTCGGGCAGGCGGTTCGAGAGCACGAGGAGCGACGTGCCATCGCGCGCCCCGCGGGGGAGCGGGCGCGGGAACGCGAGCTCGCCGCTGGGATCCACCTCCTGTCGCGCGCGCAGCAACGTGCGCAGGAACGAGCGCACGGCGCGCGGATCGTCGAGCCGTGCCTTCGCCCGCGTGGGTCGATCCGCGTTGCCCACGAGGACTGCGACGTCGTCGTCGTGCAGCGCCGCGAACGTGTCCTCGTCGGTGCGATCGTCGCCGAGCGCGACGAAGAGCGTTCCCGGCGGCACGTGCCCGCGCACCCACTCGACCGCGCTGCCCTTGTGCGCGCCGCGATGCCGCACCTCGAGCACCTGATCGCCCTCCAGCAGCTCGTACTCCGGGTGATGGAGCGCCCACGTCTCGATCGCGTCCGACGCCTCGACGATCAGCGCCTCTCGCGCGCTCTCGGGCACACGCCGGAAGTGCAGCGTGACCGACCACGTCTTGCGCTCGACGAGCGCGCCTTCGTGCGGTCGCGCGAGCCTGCGCAGCGTGCGCTCGATGGGCGCGGGATCGGCGCCGTGCAGCTCGAGCTGGGCCCACCCGCGCTCGTCGCGCCGCCACGCGCCGTGCTCCGCCGCGAGGAGCACGCCCGCCACGTCGCCGAGCCGCGCGTCGAGCTCGTCGCGCTTGCGCCCGCTCACCACCGCGACGCTCACCCCGGGCGTGCCCGCGAGGCCCGACACCAGCTCGCGCGTGGGAGGGTCCACGATCGCCTGAGCAGGCGTCGCTGCGAACGGGATCAGTGTGCCGTCGAGATCGAGGATCAGCGCGACGTGCGGCGCGCGCGCGATCGTCTCCAGCAGCTTCGGGCCTCGTGCGTCCATCGGGGGTCCACGACACTCATGGTCACCGCGCCCGCGATGTCACGTCCGAAATCGCCACAGTGAGATCGTTTGACCTCAAACGATCGCGAGCGGCGCGCAGCGTCTGGCCGCGCGCCGCTCGTCTCGTGGAAGGCTCAGACGCCGCCGTTGCCGAGGCAGGCGCGCGCCGCGCCGACGTGCACGCGACCCATCGTTCCGTCGCCGCGCACGTACGCGTAGACGATCGTGATCATCCCGCCCGTGGCCCCGAGCGGCTGGAAGGTGAAGTGCGCGGCGGTCTCGAGGATGTTGCCCACGCCGGGCGCGGGGATCTCGATCGGCGCGATGGCGTCCGGGAGCGGCTCGGTCTCGACGCTCGCGAAGCGCAGCGAGGTCGCGCCGACGCCCGGATCGCCCCAGAGCAGCCCGAACGCGCTCTCGCTGAAGCGCAGCGAGCTCATGCTCACACGCCCTTCACCCCACGGCATCGCGTAGGTCGTCGCGGTGTCGAAGCCGCACTCGGAGAGGCGCGCGTCGGGCGCGCAGTTGCCGCGCATGATCTCGATCTGGCTCGCCTGCGGCACCAGCACCGTGTACGCGACGAGGCCCGCCGTCGGCGCGCGGAGCACGTGCACCGCGGGCTCGCCGGTGAGCGGGAGCATCGGGACGATGCGCGTCCCGTTGGGCTCGCCCCCCGCGACGCCGTTCCACACCACGATGCCGTCCTCGTAGCCGGGGAACACCGCCGCGCGTCCGTCGGAGCGCGACCATCGGTCCTCGCCCGCGTCGGGCGAGATGCGGGTGAGGGTCCCCGCGCCGGGATCGATCCGCACGAGCCCGCGCCGGCGGTTCCCCGCCTCGAGCCACGAGCCCACCACCGCGACGTCGTAGCTGCTCGTCCCGAAGTCGGCGGCCGGATGCACGAGCGCGGGCTGGCCTTCCACACGGAACATCTGGAACTGCGTGGGATCGGGCGAGAACGTCTCTTCCCCGCCGTTGCTCCAGCCGTCGGGGCGGAACTCGACGCTGCGCGCGTGGATCGCGCCGTCGGCATCGGCGAACAACATGCCGACGAAGCTCGTCTGCGTGGCCTCGTCGACCTGGTGGTCGTAGCCGATGTTGTTCGCGCCGGTCGGCAGCGGCTGGCCCGTGAGCTCGTGCAGCGTCTGCGAGGTGAGCGTCGCCGCACCGACGGTGGGCTCCGAGACCATCACGGTCCCGCGGCCGTCGTCGATCTGCCAGAGCACGAGCGCGCGGCCGGGCTCGCCGCCGTACGCGCGCACCCGCAGGCGATGCGGTCGGTTCGGCGGGCCCTGGATCGGGCGCGCCTCGACGAAGCCGAGCTCGTCGACCTCGGCGTTGAGCTGCAGGTCCACCGGCGCGGTCGACGCGCACGCCTCGTCGATGCCGTTCGCGCAGATCGGCGTGGCGCCCGGATGGATGTCGGCGTCGTCGTCGTCGCAGTCGATCGGCGTCTCGGGCAAGCACTCGGCGATCAGGTAGCCGTCCTCGTCCTCGTCGCAGGCGTCGCACTCGCCGTCGTCGCACCACTGGTCGTCGTCGCACTGGTCGTTCGTCTCGCAGGGCACGGGCGCGGCGTCGACCGGCGCCTGCGCGTCGGCGGTGCCTCCGTCGTTGCCGCCGGCGTCGCCCTGATCGCTCGGCCCGCCCGTGTAGTCCGAGCCGTCGAAGAGCACCGAGCACGCAGGCAGCGAGATGCCCGCGAGCGCGATCACGATGAAGGTCCTCAGCGCGCGGCCCATCAGAAGCTCCCTCCGATCACGATCCCCGCGCCGTCGCGCGATGCCATCGGCAGCACCTCGATCGCGCCCGCCGTGCGCTCGCTCGGCGCGCTCTCGCCGGTGCCGACGATCAGGAAGATCACGCCGACCGCCGCGCCCGCGAGCGCGACGCCGAGGCCGACGTCGGTGACCGCCGCGAACGCGCGCATGGTCGAGAGATCGTCGTCGGTGCACGAGCGCGTCGCGCCGCATCCGTTCGAGAGCGACGAGTCCTCCGCGATCGTCAGGGGACCGAAGATCACCGCGGTCACGAGCCCGAGCGCGGCGACCGAGAACCCCGCGATCGCGGGGACGTTGAGCGGCGCCTCGGCCTGCGGCGCGGGCTCGACCGGCGCGGTCGTCGTGGCCGTGGTCTCGGCGGGGGTCGTCGTCGCCGTCGTGGTCGTCGCAGGCTCGGTCGTCTCGGGCGTCGGCTCGGGCTGCGGCTCGGGCGCTCCGGTCTGCCCTCGCGCGATGCGCTCGCGGAGGTTGCGCAGTCGGATCTCGAGGTTCGCGCGGTTCTCGATCTCCGCGACCTCGGCGAGATAACGCTCGAGGTAGTCGGCGGCCTGCGGGAGATCGCCGAGGTTCTGGTAGCAGAGCGAGAGGTTGTAGAAGAGCTGCGGTCGATGGCTGAGGTCGTACGCGCGCTGGAACTCGCGCAGCGCGTCCTCGTACTCGCCGGCCTCGTAGTACGACGCGCCCGACTCGAAGTGGAGCCGCGCGCGCTGATCGTCCTGGGCCTCCGCGTCCGCCGCGATGCACGCGATCGCGCACGCGCACGCCATCGCCGCGACCCATGTGTTCGTCGCTCGAAGCAAGTCGTCGCCTCCCTCGTCGCGATGATAGTCCGGCGCTTCGTTCGATGACCAGGCAGACGAATGTTGTCGACGGAATTCGCGCGATTGGCCCACGCGACGTCGCGGGCGCGTCCGATCGCCGAGGCTTGCTCTCGCGCGGACGCGCGCGGCACCATCTCGCCGCGCCATGCGTCACCGCGATCCACCGCGTGATCCCGACGCCGAGCCCGCGCCCGACGACATCTTCGCGGACTTCGTGCGCCGCGCGAACACCGAGTGGGTCGCGTCGGTCGAGGCGCTGCTGAGCGAGCCGGATCCGTCGACGCACGAGGTCGAGAGCGACGAGGTCATCGAGCTCGACGAGGTCACCGAGGAGCACGAGCCCGCGACCAGCGATCGCGGCACCGATCGCATCGTGCTGCTCACGAACAAGAAGTCGCAGCCGCCGCCCGAGCCCGAGCGCGATCCCGAGCAGACCGTGCGGCGCAGCGAAGCGGAGATCCTCGCATCGGCAGGCCCGCGCGCGCGACGTCGCCGGAGCGCGAAGGACGCGGCGTGGCGCAGCGTGGTGCCCGAGCGCTCCGAGACCACGCAGCGCGTCGAGGCCGCGCGCGTGGTGCCCGACGTGGCCTCGGTGCCGCCGCCACCGCAGCTCCCGCAGGAAGGCAGCGAGGACGGGCAGATGCCGGCGGGCGAGCTCGATCGGAAGCTCGCCGACATGGACGTGCTGCTTCGCTACGGGCACGCGTCGCAGGTCGGCGCCGAGCTCGAGTCGCTGCGTCTCGTGTACCCGCGCGATCTCCTCCTGCTCCGGCGCATCGCGGAGCTCTACGTCGTGCACGACATGCGCGGCGCCGCGCTCGAGGCGCTCTTCGCGCTCGCCCACGCGCTCTTCGAGCGACGCAACGTCGAGGGCATGAAGCAGGCGCTCGAGCAGGTGCGCGTGCTCGATCCGAGCAACGGCCGCGCGGCGCGCCTGCTCGCGCTGCTCGCGCGCCGCCCCGAGTCCCAGCCGCCGCCGCGACGCTGAGCGCGTGCCATCCGTCCGGCGAGGATCCGATCGCGCGCGCCGACCGCTCCACGTGGCAGAATCCGCCGCGCGGAGGTTCCGTCGGACGGGCGCATGGGCGAGCGCGAGAAGGTCGTCTTCATCGGTGGCGCGGGCCATTCGGGCTCGACGCTGCTGGGCCTGATGCTCGGCGCGCACCCGCAGGTCTTCTACGCCGGCGAAGCGCGCAAGAGCCTCTTCCTCGGCGACGAGAGCAAGCCGCTCAAGAAGCGCGTCTGCAAGCTCTGCGGCCCGAGCTGTCCGATCTGGGGCGAGCTCGGGCGCGCGCCCGGCGAGGACCTCTACGCGACGCTGGTGCGCCGCACCGGGCGGCGCATCGTCGTCGACTCGACGAAGAACCTCTCTTGGCTCGACGAGCAGCTCGAGACGCTCGGGCACCGCGACGTCGATCGCCACCTCGTCTTTCTCGCGCGCGACGGACGTGCGGTCGTGTGCTCGCGCCTGCGCAAGTACCCCGAGCGCAGCGCGCGCGAGCACGCCGAGGACTGGGCCGCACAGATCCGCGCGACCGAGGCGCTCGTCGCGCGCTTCCCGGGCACCGTGCTGCGCCTGCGCTACGAAGCGCTCGCGTCCGCGCCCGAGCCCACGATGCGCGAGGTCGCGTCGTTCCTCGGCATCGACTACGTGCCCGCGATGATCGCGCCGTGGACCACCGAGCAGCACCCGCTCGGCGGCAACAACGGCACGCAGTTCCTCATGCGCGGCACCGAGGGCGGCGTCGTCGCGCTGACCGACAAGACGCGCGATCACTACGGCGCGCATCCGCGCGGCATCGTCCTCGACCTGCGCTGGAAGCGCGAGCTGGGCGACGACGCGCGCGCCGCGTTCGACGAGGTCGCCGGAGACCTGAACCGCGCGTACGCGTGGGACGGAGAGACGTGAGAGCCAGCATCGAAGAAGGCGTCGTCGAGACGCTCCCCGGAACCTACGCGCCGCCGGGCGCGCGACCGATCGAGCTCGTGTTCCGCACCGTCGGCGAGCGCACGAGCGACCTCGCGCTCCAGTTGGCCCTGCAGCACGTGAAGCCGACGCGCGCGCACGTGATCCGCGACGTGAAGCCCTTCGCGCTCGCGGTGCGCAAGATGCTCGAGATCGAGCACCACTGCGATCACGTCGTCCACATGGACGCGGACTGCCTGATCCTCGAGGACATGCGTCCGTTCCTCGACGCGAACACGCTGCCCTACGTCGACTGCTACGTGCGGGATCGTTTCCGCGGGCGCATCCACTGCGGCGTGCACGTCACGCGCATCGACGTCGTCGACAAGATGCGCTCCATCCCCGAGCCGCTCGACGATCTCGCGTACGTGCTCCGCCCCGAGTCGCGCCTGCGCAACATGGCGCTCGCCGACCTCGCGCTCGAGAAGCAGCTCAAGAGCTTCCACATCCTGCACGACCACTTCCAGCGCTTCACCGACATCTTCGCGAAGTACGCGCTGCGCGAGCTGCGGAGCCGCACCGAGTTCCAGAAGAAGCGGCTCGGCGCGTCGATGGCGCGCTGGGGCGAGGGCACCGACTACGACGTCGCGCGCCGCGCGGTGCAGCACGCGGCGAGCACGGTCCCCGAGGACGCGAAGGCGAAGCACGTCGAGCTCTACATCCGCAACCTCCCGTACATCGCGGAGGTCGAGGTCCGGAACATGGGCCTCGAGCAGAGCGGACAGGTCACGATGGAGGAGGTCGAGGCAGCGGTGAACGGCGATCCGACGAAACTTGGTCCGGCACCCAAGAAACCGAAGGTGTTCGGGCTCGGCCTCTCGCGCACCGGAACGCGCTCGCTCACCGCGGCGCTCCACGTGCTCGGCTTCGACACGGTGCACTACCCGACCGATCGCGCGACGCTCGACACGCTGGTGCGCGGCGACGCGCGCTTCCCGCTGCTCGATCACTACGACGGCATGACCGACATCACGACGGCGCCGTACTTCGAGGACTTCGATCGCCTGTACCCCGGCAGCAAGTTCGTGCTCACGGTGCGCGACACGCCGGCGTGGCTGCAGAGCTGTCGCAACCACTGGACCGGTCGCTCGGCGTACGAAGCCGCGTCGACGAGCGATCCGATCGCGGCCGAGGAGCACCGCGTGCACATGGAGATCCGCCGCTTCCTGCGCGCGGCGGTGTACGCGAGCTACGAGTTCGACGAAGCGCGCTTCGAGCGTGCGCATCGGCGCCACGTCGAGAACGTCACGCGCTACTTCGCGAATCGCCCGAACGATCTCCTGGTGCTCGACATCGCGGGCGGTGACGGCTTCGAGAAGCTCGCGCCCTTCCTCGGCGTGCCCGTGCCCGAGCAGCCCTTCCCGCACAAGGGGAAGCGGCTGAGCGAGCGCATGGCAGAGAAGCACGCGAACCTCGAAGTCGACGATTGAGCACGAACGGTCACGCGAACGGCGGCGGGCGCATCGCGGCGAGCCTCTGGGTGCTGCGGCTCGCGTTCCGCGCCGCGCCGCGCGCCACGATCGCGATGGCGGTCTGCACCATCGCGATCGGCGTGCTGCCCGCGGCGGCCGCGTACGTCGGCAAGTGGATCGTCGACACGGTCGTGCTCGCGCTCCCGCTGCGCGAGACCGGATGGGGCCAGTACAAGCCGACGCTCTGGATGCTCGTCGCGCTCGAGGGCTCGCTGATCGGCCTGCTCGTCGCGGCGCAGCGCGCGCAGAGCGCGGCGCAGGCGATCCTCAAGACGCGCATCTCGAACCGCGTCGCCGAGATGATCCTCGCCAAGGCGACGACGCTCGAGCTCGCGCACTTCGAAGATCCCGAGGTGCACGATCGGCTCACGCGCGCGCGGCGCGACGCGGGGGTGCGCCCCTACAACCTCGTCACCGGGATCTTCGTCGTCGCGCGCAACCTCGTGACGCTCGCAGCGTCGATCGTCGTGCTGCTCGCGCTCTCGTGGTGGGCGGTGCTGATCGTCGTGCTCGCGGGTCTGCCCGCGTTCGTCGCGGAGCTCTCGTTCTCGCAGCAGATCTTCGATCAGCAGCGCAGGCGCACGCCCGAGCAGCGCGAGCAGGCGTATCTCGAGGCGGTCCTCACGCGCGAGGACTTCGCGAAGGAGGTGAAGCTCTACGAGCTCGCCGAGCCGCTGCTCGAGCGCTTCCGGACCATCGCGTCGCGCATCGAGCAGGAAGAGCGCGCGATCACGCTGCGCCGCAATTGGTGGGGCACGCTGCTCAACCTGATCGGCACCGCGGCGTTCTATCTCGCGTACGCGTGGATCGTGCGACGCACCGTGAACGAGCACCTCACGCTCGGACAGATGACGATGTACCTCGTCATCTTCCGCCAGGCGCAGCAGGGCGTGACGCAGGGGCTCGCGAGCCTCGGCATGATGCTCGACGACCACCTCTACCTGCGCGACCTCGAGTCGTTCCTCGCGCTCCCGATCGCCACGGTCGACGGCACGCGGACGTCGGGCCTCGGTCCGCGCGCGGGGCTCGTCGTGAAGAACCTCTCGTTCACGTATCCGGGCGCGACGGTGCCGGCGCTCGAGAACGTGTCGTTCACGATCGCGCCCGGCGAGATCATCGCGCTCGTCGGACAGAACGGCTCGGGCAAGACGACGCTGATCAAGCTGATCACGCGTCTCTACGACGTGCCGCGGGGGCGCATCTTCCTCGACGGGCTCGACGTGCTCGACTGGGACGTACACGCGCTGCGACATCGGTTCGCGCCGGTGTTCCAGGACTTCGTGCGCTTCCGGATGAAGGCGGGCGAGAACGTCGGCGCGGGCGACGTCGAGCACTGGTACGACGAGCAGCGCTGGATCGACGCGGCGAAGCTCGGCCTCGCGCACGACTTCGTGTCGGAGCTGCCCGAGGGCTATCACACGCAGCTCGGCAAGTGGTTCAAGGGCGGCCAGGAGCTCTCCGGCGGTCAGTGGCAGAAGATCGCGCTCTCGCGTGCGTTCATGCGCGAGCAGGACGCGATCCTGGTGCTCGACGAGCCGACGAGCGCGCTCGATCCCGACGCCGAGGTGAAGATCTTCGAGCACGTCCAGCAGACGCGCGGACAGCGCATGGTGCTGCTCATCTCGCACCGCTTCGGATCGGTGCGAATGGCGGATCGCATCGTGGTGCTCGACGAAGGACGCGTCGTCGAACAAGGCCCGCACGACGCGCTGATCGAGAACGAAGGCCTCTACGCGCGCCTCTTCAAGCTGCAGGCCGCGGGCTATCTGGGCCGCAACAGCCTCGCACCCGCGCGCGAAGCCGACGACTCCGACTGAGGAGAGCAGGAGTTGCAGGAGAGTCGTGGCGCACTTCACGCGAGCCACGGCTGGCGACGTCGCGCTCTGTGGTCTCGGAGGACAGCCGTGCGTCGATCGCGCGGCGGGAGACCGGGCCTCAGCGGCACCCGGTGGCGAGCACAGCCCGGAGCCTACTCGAGTAGGTGAGGACTGCGCGCAGACAGCGGGTGACGATCAGGCCCGGGATCGCGCCGCGTCCTTCCCGGTGGATCACCGGCACGCGTTTCCCGTCAGAGCTCGAGCTGCATGCCCATCTCGACCACACGATCGGGCGGCAGTCGGAAGAAATCCGTCGCGGGTCGCGCGTTCCTCGAGAGGAACGAGAAGAGCACCTTGCGCCAGTGCGCGAGCCCCGGGTTCTTCGTGATCACCAGCTTCTCTCGACCGAGATAGAAGCTCGTGTCCTCGGGCTTCGTGTGCAGCCCTTCTTCGTGACAGGCACGCAGGATGTCCGTCACCCGCGGCGACTGCATGAACCCGTAGTGCGCCGTCACCTGGAAGAAGTTCTCGCGCAGTCGCTCCACCTTCACGCGCTCTCGGCGCGGCACCGTCGGCACGTCGTCGGTCACGACGCTCAGCAGCACGACTTGATGGTGCAGCACCTTGTTGTGCTTGAAGTGATGGAGCAGCACCGGCGGCGTGCCGCCCAGCTGCGACGTCATGAACACCGCAGTGCCGGGCACGCGGATCGGATCCTTCGCGTCCACCTCGTCGAGGAACTCGTCGAGCGGCCGCGAGCGCTCCCGCAAGAAGCGCCCGACGCGATCGCGCCCCGCCTTCCACGTCGTCAGGATCGCCAGCATCACCGCCGCCGTCGCGATCGGGAACCAGCCGCCGTGCGGGAGCTTGTCGACGTTCGCGAGCAAGAACGGGATGTCGACCGCGAGCATCAACGCGCAGAGGACCCCCGCGCGCGCCGGGCCCCACCAACGACGCGCCACCAGGAAGAAGAGCACGCTGGTGATCGTCATCGTGCCCATCACCGACATGCCGTACGCCGCGGTGAGCCTCGAGCTCGTCTGGAACACCAGCACGAGCGCGATGCACGCGACCATCAAGAGCCGGTTCATCTCGGGCACGTAGATCTGCCCTTCGGTCTCGCTCGACGTGTGACGCACCTCGAGGCGCGGCAGATATCCGAGCTGGATCGCCTGGCGCGTCAGCGAGAACGTCCCCGAGATCAGCGCCTGCGACGCGATCACCGTCGCGAGCGTCGCGAGGAGCACGAGCGGGATGCGGAACGCATCGCCGACGAGCCCGTAGAACGAGTCCTCCGCGCGCTCCGGGTGCGCGAGCAACATCGCGCCCTGACCGAAGTAGTTCAGGACGAGGCCGGGCATCACGACGCTGAACCACGCATTGCGGATCGGCGTGCGCCCGAAGTGCCCGAGATCCGCGTACAGCGCCTCGCCGCCGGTGACGCAGAGCACGACGCTGCCGAGGATCCAGAACCCGTCGAGCCCGTTGCGCAGGAAGTACGAGACCGCGTGGTGCGGCGAGAGCGCGCCGAGGATCTCGGGGCGCTGCGCGATCCAATAGACGCCCATCGCGCCGATGGTCAGGAACCACACGACCATCACGGGCCCGAACACCGCGCCCACGCGCCCCGTGCCGCGCTTCTGCGCGAGGAAGAGCACCACGATGATCACCAGCGCGAGCGGGACGACGAAGCGCTGCATCCCGTGCGCGACACCGCCGAGGCCCTCGACCGCGCTGAGCACCGAGACCGCGGGCGTGAGCATCCCCTCGCTGCACAGCAGCGAGGTCCCGAAGAGCCCCATCACCACCAGGACCGTCGGGCGCACGCCGCGCTTCGGCAGCGCCAGCGCGAGCAGCGCGAGCGTGCCGCCCTCCCCGCCGTTGTCGGCCCGCGTGACGAAGCCGAGGTACTTCACGACGATGACGAGCGTCAGCGTCCAGAAGAAGAGCGAGAGCACGCCGTAGACGTTCGCCGTGGTCGGCGCGACCGCGTGCGGCCCGTGGAAGCACTCGCGGAGCGCGTAGAGCGGCGAGGTGCCGATGTCGCCGTACACCACGCCGAGCGCGCCGAGCGTGAGCGCGAGAGCACCGGTGCGGTGATGGTGCCCTCCGTGCGCATGCGCGTGCGAGTGCGAGGAGCTGCTGGCTGCGCTGTCCGCCATGTCAGAGCTCGAGCTGCATGCCGATCTCGAGCACGCGGTCGGGTGGCAGCTTGAAGTAGTCCGACGCGGGACGCGCGTTCCTCGAGAGGAACGTGAAGAGCACCTTCCGCCACTGCGCCATGCCGGGGTTCTTCGTGACCACGAGCTTCTCTCGACCGAGATAGAAGCTCGTCTTCTCGGGTCGCGTCGAGAGCCCGTGCTTCTTCTCCGCCGCGCGCAGGATGTCGGTCACCTTCGGTGACTGCATGAAGCCGTACTTCGCGGTGACTCGATAGATCCCGTGCCCGAGATCGTCGACGCTCACACTCTCGTCCTTGGGCACGAAGGGCACGTCCTGCACCTGGATGCTGAGCAACATGATCTGCTCGTGCAGGACCTGATTGTGCCGATAGTGGTGCACCAAGACCGGCGGGGTTCCGTTCGCGGACGCGGTCATGAACACCGCAGTGCCCTTCACGCGGAACGGGCTCTCGCGCTCGATGCGCGGGATGAACTCGTCGAGCGGCACCGAGCGATTCTGCAGGAAACGGGCGACGCGCTCGCGCCCCCTCTTCCAGCTCGTCATCACCGCGAGCACACCCAACGCGACCACGATCGGGACCCAACCACCGCTCGCGATCTTGACGACGTTCGCTCCGAAGAACGCGAGGTCCACCACCAACATCGGCGCGCACACCGCGACGGCGCGCGCCGTGCCCCACCACTTACGCACCACGACGTAGAACAACACCGTCGTGATGCCCATCGTGCCGGTCACCGCGATGCCGTACGCCGCGGCCATGCGGCTCGAGCTCTGGAACGCGATCACGAGCGCGATGCACGCGACCATGAGGATGCGGTTCACCTCGGGCAGGTAGACCTGGCCCTCGGTCATGCTCGACGTGTGTCGGATCTCGAGGCGCGGGAGGTACCCGAGCTGGATCGCCTGGCGCGTGAGCGAGAACGCGCCCGAGATGAGCGCCTGTGACGCGATGACCGTCGCGAGCGTCGCGAGGATCACGAGCGGGATGCGCATCCAGCCCGCGGCCATCGAGAAGAACGGCGCGTGGGCGTGCTCGGGATGCGCGAGCAGGAGCGCGCCCTGCCCGAGGTAGTTGAGGATCAACCCGGGAAACGCGACCGCGAACCACGCGAGCACGATCGGGCGCCGCCCGAAGTGCCCCATGTCGGCATAGAGCGCCTCGCCACCGGTGATGCACAGCACGACGCTGCCGAGCACCAGGAATCCGATCAGCTGGTGACGCGCGAAGAACGTGACCGCGTGGTGCGGCGAGATCGCGGCGAGCACCTCGGGATGCTGCACCACCTGCACCGCGCCGAGCGCGCCGATCACCACGAACCAGAGCAGCATGATCGGCCCGAAGATCATGCCGACGCCGCCGGTGCCGCGCTTCTGCGCCAGGAAGAGCACGACGAGGATCGCGATCGCGATCGGCACGATCCAGTCGTCGAGACGGTGCCCGACACCTTCGATCTGCTCGATGCCCTCGACCGCCGACACGACGGAGATCGCGGGCGTGAGCATGCCGTCGGCGTAGAGCAGCGACGCGCCGAAGAGGCCCATCAGCACGAGCCAGCCCACACGCGGACCGCGCTTGGGCAGCACGAGCGCGAGCAGCGCGAGGATCCCGCCCTCGCCCTGGTTGTCCACGCGCGTGACGAAGAAGATGTACTTCACGACGACGACGAGCGTCATCGCCCACACGAAGAGCGAGAGGACGCCGAGCACGTTCTCGTGCGTGGGCGTGATCCCCGAGGACTCGTGGAAGCACTCGCGCAGCGCGTAGAGCGGCGAGGTCCCGATGTCGCCGTACACCACCCCGAGCGCGCCGAGCGCCAGCGTGCCGAGCGCACCGTGGTGATGATGTCCGCCGTGGCCGCGCGAGTCGCTCGTGGTCTCTGCCCCGATCGGCGCGGTGGTGGCGGCGCCGCCCGACGGTGGGCCGGCGTCCTCGGTGCCTGGGGTCGGTCCCGACATGGCGGAGCGCTCTACCCCCGCGCCTCCGAGCGCGCAACACACGGGGGTCCCCCCGCTTGCTGGTGTGATCCACGGATGCTACCGGCCGGGACGGGAGCGCGGTGGTGCGTCCAGAGAAGTGCGCCGGAGGATGCTCGCTTCGTTATGCTGCGCTCGCTGGCTTCGTTCGGGGGTTTGGGTCGCAGCGTGTGGGTCTCTGCCACGGGCTGCTCGGGAGCACGCACGGCTCCCGGAGGGTGCTCTCGCGATGAGACGTGATCTGCTCCTCTCCTTCGCGCTCGCGGCCATCGCGCTGTCGAGCGTCGTTCCCGTGACCGCTGCCTTTCCTTCGCTCGCTCGCGCGCAGACAGAGACGTGCGTGATGCTCCCATCGCCCTCGACGACGGCGCCCGAGGCCGCGCGGGAGCAGGTGCAGGCGATCGTCACCGAGGAGCTGCGCGAGCACGGCAACGTCGTGCTCGGCCCGCGTGACGCGCAGCTGCGCATGATGGGTCAGCCGGTGCGCGACTGCGCGGCGATCGACTGCGCGGCGGCGGTGAATCGATTCCTCGGCACCGGCTTCGCGGTGCTGACGGAGATCGCGTGGGTCGGCGGACGGATCACGATGGTGAACGTCGCGCTGATCGGCCTCGAGGACGGCGAGTCGGTCGGCGGGCAGGCGGAGGTCGTCGCGGGCGACGTCGCGGCCGCCACCCGCGCCGCGTTCACCGCCGCGTGGGATCGCTGGGCCGCGGCGCAGCAGGGCTACATCGTCGTGACCACGACGCCTCCCGGTGCGTTCGTGGAGCTCGACGGTGCGTCGCTCGGTCGCTCGCCGATCCGCAGACTGACGCGCTCGGGCGTGCACACGCTGCGCGCGACCCTCGAGGGCTATCGCTCGGTGACGCGAGAGATCACGATCGACCGCCACGAGGAGCGGGAGATCGCGATCACGCTGACGCCCGGCGAGGGCGAGGATCCGACGCACGGCGGCGGAGGGAGCGCGGCCGGCGACGTGATCGGCGGCGACGACGGGACGACCCTGCCTCCGGTCGAGACGCGCGACGAGCCGCACTGGTCGAACTTCCTGATCGGCGGCGGTCTGATCGCGGCGGGAATCGGTGCGCTGATCTCGCCGGTGTGGACGCTCGCGGTCGAGGGCGATGCATGGGGCGACGAAGGCACGGAGTACGTGAGCTTCGGCGCGCAGAGCGGTGTGCTCCTGGGCGTCGGCATCGCGGCGATCATCGGTGGTGCGGTGGTGATGATCGTGCAGCCGGTCACGACGACGGTGACGGTGTCGCCGACGAGCGCCGGTATCGAAGTCTCGGGTCGCTTCTGAGAGCGCGGGAGTCGAACGAATGAGTCGCTTCTCTCATCTCGCTTGGATCGTGCTCGCGGCGACGATGCTCGGGGGCTGCCCCGAGACCACGAGCTGCCCCGAAGGACAGCGCTACTCCGAGACCGAAGGGTGCGTCGGCAACGCCGACGGCGGCGGAGACGGGGGCCTGAACGGCCGCGACAGTGGCCCTGACGCGGGGCCCTGTGGCGGTGAGTGCGATCTCGAGCACTGCGACGTGTCGAGCGGACGTTGTCTCGAGTGCCTCGGTGACGTGGAGTGCACGACTTCCGAGGCGCCGGTGTGCACCGCGGGCGAGTGCGGCGAGTGCACGACCGACGAGCAGTGCACGCGCCTCGGGCTGCACGAATGTCACGAAGGCGCGTGTGTCGATTGCACGCCCGACACCGAAGAGGCGATCTGCACGCCGACGTTCGTGTGCCTTCCCGACGGGAGCTGCTCGGACAGCGACGTTCGCGGCTCGGTCGGCCCGTGCGGCGCATGCGTCGCCGACAGCCACTGTGCCGTCGGTTACGACTGCGTCCCGATGAATTTCGCGGGCACCCCGCGCGAAGGAGCCTATTGCCTCCGTCGCATGTCGCTCGGCTGCTCGCGCCCCTACGGCGTCCCGATCACGGCTCGCACGACGCTGTCGGGCGTGACTGGAGAGACGTACTGCGGGATCAACGAGGCGCTGACCACGTGCGAGGCAGTCCTGGCGTTCGCACAGGAGTGCGCGAGCGGGCTCGCGAGCGACTGCACGAGCGCACCGGGCGCGATCTGCGGAGTCGTCGGCGGCATCCCGAACACCTGCACGTACCCGTGCACGGATGCCCTGCAGTGCGACTCGTCGCGTCTCTGCCCCGACGCGAGCGACTACTGCGGCGGACCGGCGATCTGAGCGCTGCCACAACCGAGAGAGCCCGGATCGTCAGCCGACGTCCGGGCTCTTTCGCATTCGGCGCATGACACGAAAAAGGCCCGGTGCACCGCGTCCGCGGTGCCCAGGCCCTCTCGAGATTCGAGCCGATCGCGCGTGAGCCGGACTCACGCGCTCGGCGCGATCACTTCTTCTTGCCCTTCTTCTTGCTCGCCTTGCCCGGCGGACGACCACGGCGCTTCGGAGCGGCGGCCTCGCCCGCGCTCGCGCTCGCGCTCGCCGACGCCGCGCCACCCTCGCTCGGGTAGTACTTCGTCGCGCGCTTCTCGCCCTCGGTGCGCACCGAGCCGCGCTGCACGAGCTTCTTCATCGGGCGCGCGAGCTCCGCCGTCGCGAAACCGATCGCCTTGCCGATCGCCTCGATTCCCTGGCCGGGATTCGTGCGCACGAAATTCTCGAGCGAGCCCTCGAGCTGCGCGAGCTCGTCGGCAGTCCGCTTCTCGCCCTTCTTGCGCGCCTTCGCCGCACGCGCCTTGGGCGCCGGGGCCGACACTGCGGCGGCCGCGCCATTTCCAGCCGCCGACTTCGGCGGACGGCCCGGGCCACGGCGCACCGGAGCGCCGCCCGTGCCGAGCGCGCTGGCCACCGCGTCCAGCGCCTGCTTCCGCACGAGCTCGTTCAGCTCGGATACGAACTTCTCGATGCGGGCTTCGATCTCTTGCGTAAGGCTCATCTGCGCTCCGTTCCGTCGCCGCGACTCCGAGCTCGATTCGGCTGCTCCCGGTATTCGCCGCTCACTGGGTCGACACCGTTTCGTCCGGAGCGGCCGCCCTGCTCGGGGGTTGTGTCCGTGAGTACGCGAATCGCGACGATTTCCCAAGTATTCGATTCGAGAGTGCTTGTCAATGTGCCAGCGTAGGAGTCGTGTGCGACTGAAAGCCCGTTCCGGCCACGCTATCCTCGTCTCATGCGTTTCCTGCACACGATGCTGCGCGTTCGAGATCTCGACGCTGCGTTGGATTTCTTCGTCACCAAGCTCGGCCTGCGCGTAGTCCGGCGCAGCGATCACGAGGCCGGGAGATTCACGCTCGTCTTCCTCGCGACCGGCGCGGAAGGCGACTCGGCGCAGATCGAGCTGACGCACAATTGGGATCAGGAGGAGCCCTATCCGACCGGGCGGTTCTTCGGACATCTCGCGTTCGAGGTCGACGACATCCACGCGACGTGCGCCCACCTGCGCGACTCCGGAGTCGTCATCCATCGTCCGCCGCGCGATGGGCGAATGGCGTTCGTGAAGTCGCCCGACGGGCACTCCGTGGAGCTCTTGCAGCGTGGTGGAGCGCTGACGCCGATCGAGCCCTGGAAGTCGATGTCGAACGTCGGGGAGTGGTGACATGCCCGAGATCGTCTCGAACGGGCTGACGCTCCACTACGACACGTTCGGCGACTCGCGCGATCCCGCCGTGCTCCTCGTGATGGGGCTCGGGACGCAGATGATCGCGTGGCGCACCGAATTCTGCGAATCGCTCGCGTCGCTGGGCCTGCACGTCATTCGATTCGACAATCGCGACGTCGGGCTCTCGACGAAGATCCACGGCGCGCCGCTGCCCTCGATTCCGCGCACGCTGATGCTCCGGCCCTGGGGCTTCGCGCGCTCCGCATACACGCTCTCCGACATGGCGCGAGACGCGGTCGGAGTGCTCGACGGACTCTCCATCCGCGCTGCGCACGTGGTCGGAGTCTCGATGGGCGGAATGATCGCCCAGACGCTCGCCATCGAGCATCGGAGTCGGACTCTCTCGCTCACGTCGGTCATGTCGAGCCCGGGCGACTACCGACTCCCGCCTCCGACCCACGCCGCGCGCACGATGCTGCTGCGCCCGGCGCCGCGATCGCGCGAGCAGGCGATCGATCAGGTCGTCGCGCTCTTCCGCGTGATCGGGAGTCCGAAGTACTTCGACGAAGCGCGGGTGCGCGAGCGAGCGGGAGAGTCCTACGATCGCTCGAGCTATCGCCTCGGCACGGCGCGACAGCTGGATGCGATCCTCGCGTCGCGGCCGCGCTCACCCGCGCTCCGAGAGCTCCGGATCGCGGCGACCATCGTGCACGGCGCGCTCGATCCGCTCGTCCCGATCGCGCACGGCCTCGCCACCGCGAAGGCGATCCCGGGCGCAGATCTGCACGTCATCGACGATCTCGCGCACGACCTGCCCGAGCCGAAATGGCCCGAGCTCGTCCGCGCGATCTCGAGAACGATCGAGCGCGCCGCCTGACTCGCAGGCGACGCGCTCGCGCTCGAACGTCGGAGTCGAAGACCGTCGAACATCGGCTCGCCGGCGGTCCGGGACCCGCGGGACGAGCACTCCGGCGAGGAGTCAGCCCGGAAGACGCTTGCGCGTCGTCCAGAACTCCGCGACCGGGCCGACACGATCCGGGCCCTTCGCCGACTCCTCGTCGGCACCGACCACGAGGAAGCCGATCGCGTCCTCGCGCCCGAGCCGCACCTGGAGCTTCACGAGATCGGCGGGCGAGAGCGTGCCCTCGCGCACCAGCACGATCACTCGATCCGCGAGGCGCGCCGCGCGGCGCAGCGTCGGGCCTTCCATCGCGCCGGTCCACGCGAGCGCGACCGCCTGCTCGTGCGGCGCACGCGACTCGGTCGCATCGATCGCGCGGTGCTTCGGCGGACGCGCATCGAGGATCGTCGCGCGACCGACCTCGGGATCGACGTCGCCGAGGATGCGCATCGCGAGCATCAGCACCGCGTCCTGCTTCGCCGGCGCCTCGGCGCGGACCTCGAAGGGCTGCGGCGCGCCACGGCCGTCGTCGACCGTGCCGCTCACGTGGATGGTGCGCTGCTCCGCGCTCGCTTCGGCCGGCGGTCGCGTCCACACCGCGGCCGCGGTCTGCACCGGATCTTCGCCGACGCGCACGATGCTCCCGACGCGCACGTCGGGCCCGACGAGCACGGTCGGCGCGCTCAGCGTGAAGCGACCGGAGATCTTCTTCGAGCGCGGTGCCTCGGCGACCACCGGCAGATCGCTCGACGGCGCGCTCGCGGGCGGGTTGGCCATCATCAGCTGCACCGTGGCCCGCCGCACCCGCGTGGACGGATCGCTCTCGCTCGCGCTCGCCGCGTCGGCCGGAGCCGGCGTCACGATCATCGGCATCGGCAGCGTCGGGCGATGGCCGGGCATGCGCACGTTGTCGGCGAGCAGCTGGCGCGACGGATCGGTGCGCGGCGCCTCGTCGACGTCGAGCACGCCCGCCGCGAGCCACGGCGCCTCCGCGAGCTTGGCCGCGAACTCCGTCGCGAGGTCCTTCTCGTTCGGCGTCGCGGGCACGACGAGGGTGCGCCCCGCCGCGTAGCTGCCGAGATCCTCGAGCTCGGCCACGAGGAGATCGAGCGCCTGGGGATCGCGCGGCCACGTCGTGGTCCCGATCACCGGCGCGTGGCCCCACCACGCGACCTCCGACGCGGTCTGCGTGCGCGGCCCACCACGCTCACGGAAGAACACGATGCCGAAGGCCACCAGCATCGAGAGCAGCGGCGGCAGCACCCACGCGAGCAAGCGGTTCTTCGACGGCAGCGGCGAGTCCGCGAGCGCGCCGCGGGCCGCCACGTGGTAGCCCGGAGGCGGATCGCCGAGCCGATCCTCGGCCTCCGCGATGTCGCGCCGCAGCTCTTCGATCTGCGTCTCGCCGATGCGCACCGCGGCGAGGAGCAGGCTCGCCTGGCCCTCGAGCTCGGTCAGCTCGCGCACCCGCTCGCGCGCCTGCTCCGCGAGGCGACGCAGCCCTTCCTCGCGCTGCTCCGCCGTCGCGCGATCGGCGGCCGCGATCGCGACGTTGCCCTCGAGCTCGTCGCGGATCGGGTTCGTCGACGTCGTCGCATCGGTGCGCACCGCGCGACCCCCGCGACGGCGCTCCTGCTCGAGCGTCGCGACGCGCGCCTCGAGGCCCTGCACCGTCGGATGATCCTGGGTGTAGCGGGCCCTCGCCCGCGCGAGCTCGGCGCGCGCCTCCGCGAGCTCCGACTGCACGAGATCCGTACTGCTCGCGCTCGACGTCGTCATCGCCGGCAGGCGCCGCGCCTCGCGACGCAGCACGTCCATGCGCGCCGCCGAGCTGATCGCGGCGACACTCTCCTCGTCCGCCTCCGAGCTCAGGCGCGCCGCCTCGGCGATCGCGGCCTCCTGCTGCGCGGTGAGGTCGCTGATCCCGTGCCCCTGACGGAACGTGTCGTACTCGGCGCGCGCATCGGCGAGCTGTTGCTCCGCCGACGCCAGCTCGAGCCGGCGCAGGCGCGCACGCTCGGCGAGGCGCGCGCGCTCGCTCTCGCGCCGCAGATCGAGGAACGAGTCCACCATCGCGTTCGCGAGGGTCGCGGCCCCTTCGCGCGATCCGTCGCGCGCGGTCACGCGGATCACGCCCGCCTGGCGATCTTCCTCGGCCTCGAGGCGCCGCGCGAGCGCCTCGACCGTCTCCTCCGCGCCCACGCGCGCCCGAACGGCCGCGAGGGTCGAGGGGTGCATCATCAGCTCGGCGCCCTCGCTGAGCGCGTTCTGCGACGCCCAGGGGTCGGCTGGATTGGTCTCCACGTCGGCGACGACGATCGCCTCGCTCTCCCAAGTCGACGGAATGAGCAGCATCGCGACGATGCCGCCGGCGACGAGACCGCCGAGCGCGGCGGCACCGAGGACGCGCCATCCGCGTCGAAGCATCCCGAGGATCCACGAAGGATCGATGGGCGTCCCTGCGCGCTTGGGCGCTTCTCTTGTGGCCTCGTGCCTCACGGTCGCGGTCGAGAGTGCTTGCATAACCATGCCCCATCGCAAGCTCAGCAAGAAACGGGCAACCCTCGTTCGTGATGGCCGGCGTGGTACCGTCTCGCGCGTACGGAGGGGGCGATGAGCGAGAAGACGAGCTCGGGGACCGACCGCGAGATCACACAGCGCACGATGCGTGTGGGGATGCTCGCCCTGATCGCGGCACTCTGCGTCGCCTCGATCGCGGACTGGATCCACCACGATCTGTCGACGATGTTCGTGCTGGTCATCGCGCTGATCGGCATCGGCACGCGCGGCAGCGTGCTCGACTCCGTCTTCGTGGTCGCCGTGGAGGCGGCCGCCGTCGTGATGCTCGCGGTCGCGACCTTCACGTCGTCGGACGCGTTCCTGCACGCGGCGTCGTCGGCGGTCGCGGTGATCGCGATCGGCAAGATCGCACTGCTGCAGATCGTCGCGCCCGCGCCGACCGACGGAACGAAGAAGGAGCGACCCGTCTCCGCATCGGCTCCGGAGACCGCGGCCGCTCCTCCCGGTCGCGACGCTGCGTGATCAGGCGTTCACGCGCGCGTCGTGATCACTTGTTGGGCTGAGGAGTCATGCGCAGGTAGGGGCGCAGCTCCTTCCAGCCCTTGGGGAACTTCTGCTTCATGACCTCGGGGTCCTTGAGCGACGGGACGATCACGACGTCGTCTCCGTCCTTCCAGTTGCCCGGCGTCGCGACCGAGTGGTTGTCGGTCAGCTGCAGCGAGTCGAGGACGCGCAGCACCTCGTCGAAGTTGCGCCCGGCGCTCGGCGGATACGTGAACGTCGCGCGGATCTTCTTCTTCGGGTCGATGAAGTAGACGGAGCGCACGGTGATCTTCGGATCGCACTCCGGATGCACCATGTCGTAGAGCTTGCTGACCTTCTGATCCCCGTCGGCGAGGATCGGATAGTTCATCTTCACGCCCTGCGTGTCCTCGATGTCCTTCACCCAGCCGAGGTGCGAGTCGACGGGGTCGACGCTGAGCGCGATCACCTTCGCGTTGCGCTGCGCGAACTTGTCCTTGAGGCGCGCGACGAGGCCGAGCTCGGTGGTGCAGACCGGCGTGTAGTCGGCGGGGTGCGAGAAGAGCACGACCCACTTGTCGCCGGCCCACTCGTGGAATCGAATGCGGCCCTCGGTGGAGTCCTGCTCGAAGTCGGGCGCCGTGCTGCCGATGTGGAGACCCATCGTCGTTCCTCCTGCGTCGAGTGATTCTCGACCTATCCGATGTGGAAATGTCGCGAGGATCCTGGATCCTCAACCATTCCAACGTCAAGAGCCCTCGGGAAATCCCTCGAGGTCGAGCTCCAGGAGCTCCGACGGCGCGTTCGGATCGTCGCGATCGACGACGACCAGCGCCCGTCGTCCCGCGGCGCCGGGCGCCCACGCGAGGCCCTCGCACTTGCCGACGAAGGGCACGCCGTCGGGCGTCGTGATGGGCGCGTAGCGCGCGACGCCGTGCGCATCGATCACGCCGATCGCGACACCGACCACGACTCCGTCCTCGATCGCATCGGGCGAGGCTTCCGCCGCCGCGAGGTACGCGATCGATCCGTTCGGGGCCGGGCACGCGTCGGTGAACGTGAGGCGCACGCCGTCCATGCGACCGAGATCCCACTGCACCACGTCGCGCAGCGCCGGCACCGCGCGCGTCGGATCGTCGATCCACGCGAGCAGCGCGCGCAGATCGAGATCGCCCGTCGCGTCGAGCGGCACGAGATCGCCGTGCGGCGCGCCGTTGCCGCGCTGGAAGAGACGCACGCGGTCGCCGCCGATCATCGTCGCGCCCTCGATGTTCATCTCGCTGCCCGCGAACTCGACGTGCTCGCGGAGATGCTCGTAGAGCGGCCTGGCCTCGACGACGCGCGCGCGATCCGCATCGCGTTCCAGCACGACGAGCCGCTCGCGCGGCGCGAGCGATCCCGAGCCCCACGCGACCAGGAGCTCGCGCCCGTCGCACGCGAGCACCGAGCACGCCTCGAGATCGATCTTCTGCTTCTTGTTGCCGCGGACGTTGTCGAATTGCCGCGCACCGTCGACGACGTGATCGAGCGTGATCGACGAGACGTGCGCGAGCGATGCATCGAGCAGCGCGAGGAAGCTCGCGTCGTCCTGCGCGATCACCAGGCGCGAGCCGAGCCACGCGAGCCCCGAGCCCGAGCGCACGTGCGCGGGTCGATCGAGCGAAGGGTCCGCGCCCGCGTCGTAGAAGAGCTCGCGCTGGGTGCGCACGACCGCGCGCATCGAGGGATCGAGCCGTGCGACGCGACGCTCGGTCATGGGGCGCCCTACTCCGCCGGCATCGCCGCGAGCTCGCGCTCGTCGTGCGGCGCGGGCTCGATCCCCATGCGGCGCGTGATCAGATCGTGCGCGACGTAGACGAGCGGCGTGAGCAGCACCGCGACGACGATCTTGTAGAGATAGCTCGTCCCGAAGATCACGAGGATGTCGCTGGTCGAGCGCAGCCCGAGCAGGCACCCGAACGTGACGACGAACGTGTCGACGACCTGCGAGAGCGCGGTCGATCCGATCGCGCGCAGCCAGAGGTGCTTGCTCTCCGTGACGCCCTTCACGAAGTGGAATGCGTGGATGTCGACGATCTGGCTGATCAGGTACGCGACCAGCGACGCGACGAAGAGACGCATGCTGATCCCGAACACCGCGTCGAACGACTCCTGCCCGACCGGGCTGCCGGCGGAGACCGGCAGGGTACGCGACATGTAGATCAGCGAGAACGCGACCACGAGCATCGCCATCCCGATGCCGGTCATCATCCGTGCGCCCGGTCGCCCGTAGTACTCGTTGACGATGTCGGTCAGCAGGAACGCGATCGGGAAGGTCACGGTCCCGACCGACATCTCCAGCGCGCCGACCTGGAAGTACTTGCCGGCCACGATGTCCGCCACGAGCAGGCACGTGACGAAGAGCGCGACCAGCACGAGGAAGAGCTGGTGTCGGGTCGAGAAGCGCAGCACGGAGCGAGCACGCTAGGGCGATGCGTGGCGAGGCGCAAGGACCGTGACCGGGGCCGCGGAACCTGCTCGAACGGAGGGCTCGCTGGCCTCGCGGGGCGAACGAGCACACGTGACTTTTCTGTGCGAAGGTACCCGCCGAGCCGGATCGGCGGGTACCGGCGTCGCGCGAGAGAGCGCGGCCGGATAGGAGTCGTCGCGGATGTTCGAGTCGCTGGAGATGCCCGTGCTCTGGGCGGGCTTCCTCGTGTTCATCGGAGCGATGGTCGCGATCGACCTCGGTGTGTTCCACCGGACCACGCGCGAGGTCACGTTCCGCGAGGCAGTCGCGTGGACGCTGGTCTGGATGGCCTGCTCCGCGGTCTTCGCGGGGCTGCTCTACTTCCTGCCGGGCTTCGGAGCGCGCGCGACGGGCGAATACCTGACGGGCTACCTGCTCGAGCTCGCCCTCTCGGTCGACAACATGTTCGTGTTCGTCGTCATCTTCAGCACCTTCGCGGTGCCGAAGGCGTACGAGCACCGCGTTCTCTTCTGGGGCATCGTCGGCGCGGTCGTGCTGCGCGGGCTCTTCATCGGGCTCGGCGCCGCGATCATCGCGCGCTTCCACTGGGTCCTCTACATCTTCGGCGTGATCCTGCTCTGGACGGGCGGGCGCCTCCTCTTCGCGGGCGGCGAGGACGAAGAGGCGGACATCGAGCAGAGCGGCGCCGTGAAGCTCGTGCGGCGCGTGCTCGGCAACCGCATGACCGACACGTATCGCAAGGACCGCTTCTTCGTGCTGGAGAACGGGAGGCGCCTCGCGACGCCGCTGCTGCTCGTGCTCTGCGTGATCGAGCTCTCCGACGTGGTGTTCGCGCTCGACTCGATCCCGGCGATCTTCGCGGTCACGACGAACCCGTTCATCGTGTTCACGTCGAACATGTTCGCGATCCTCGGGCTGCGCTCGATCTACTTCGTGCTCTCGGTGCTGCTCCCGATGTTCCGGTTCCTGAAGACCGGCGTCGCGCTCGTGCTGCTCTTCATCGCGGTGAAGATCCTGTCGATGGATCTGATCCATCTGATCGGCTGGGATCACTTCCCGACGTCGATCTCGCTGACCGTCGTCGCGACGCTGCTGATCGGGTCGATCGTGCTCTCGAAGCTCATCCCCGCGAAGCCGAAGAAAGAGCACGAGTCGAAGAGCGACGGCGAAGCGCGCGCGAGCGAGTGACGCTCACTCGCTCGCGGGTGCGAGACCGGCCCCGAGCGACGCGCGCACGATGCGCCTGAGCGCGCCGCGCGCGTCGGAGTCGGGGCGAGGCACGCAGCGCACCTCGATGCCCTCCGCGGCGCAGCGCGCCTGCGGAGGGTCGTCTCCGATGCGCGCGAGGTGCGCGGCTTCTTCCTCGCTCGTCGCGCGCACCACGAGCTCGGGCGGCGGGAAGAGACGTGCGCCCATCGCGCGCAACGGATCGGCGAGATAGCGCTCGATCGCGGGCCAGTCGTGGCGCGCGATCCACGCATCGCCGCGTTCGATGCGCACCCGGCCCACGCCGAGCTCGCCCTCGAAGCGCAGCGTGCGCTCGACCGAGGGCGTCGAGATCGACGTGAGCACGACGTCGATCGTGATCGGCCCGGGCGCGAGGGCGGACTCGATCGACGCGCCGAGGTGCAGGAGCGCATCGATCGACGCGCCGCTGCCCGCGAGCGTCGCGCGATCCGCGAGGTGCTCGAAGCGCAACACGCGCGCTTCGTCGGGCGCGTCGTGGCCCGTGACCGCGCGGGTGCCCTCGGCGAGCGTCGCGCGCGCGACGACGAACACCGAGAACGGCCCGGGATCGCCGCCGAGCTCGGCGAGCCACGCGAGCGTCGCGGGGAGCGCGGCGATCGGGACGCCGGCGCCGCTCGGCATCGCGCGCAGAGAGATCGCGCGGCGGGTCACCGCGCGCGCGTGCGTCCACGCGCTCTCCGCGAGCTCGTGGGTCGCACCGGCCGCGCGCAGCACCGCGAGATCGAGCGCCGCCGCGCGCGCCGTGGTGTCGTCGGGGGCGAGGCCGTCCTCACGCAGCGCGCTCGCAGCATCGGTGAGCGCGCTCGTCTCGTCGGGGCTCGCGAGAGCGCGCGCGAGCGATGCGATGCGCGCTTCGCGTCGCAGCCCGCGCCACGTCTCGCGCGGGGCGACGCCGGTCGCGAGCGCAGCGTCGATCGTCTGCGATGCGCCCGCGGGATCGTCGAGCTCGTCGAGCTGCACGCGCACCAGGCGACGCGCGAGATCGAGCGCGTCTTCGGGACGGGTCGCGAGGTGACGCATCGTCGCGGCCGAGAGCAGCGCGGCGAGCTCCTCGGCCGCGCGCCGCCGTCCTTCGCCGTGCAGACGCGCGAGGCGCTCTTCGCGGAGCTGCACCTGCTGCCGCACGAGCGGCAGGCTCTCCACGTCGACCTCGTCGAGCGCGCGGGTGCGCCGCGCTTCGTCGCGGCGACGATAGGCTGCGCGCTCGATGCGCTCGTCCTCCAGCAGGAGCTCGAGCTCGGCCCACGAGATCGAGCGCAGCGTGACCACGGTCGCGCCTCGACGATCGACGTCGATGCCGCCCTCGAGCCCCGGCACCAGCCGCAGCGACTCGAGCGCGCGCATCGCCGCGCGCTCGCTCCCGAGCGAGTCCTCGACGCGCTGTCGCAATCCGTCGTCGGTCGGCTCGAGGATGCGGCGCTGCGTGCAGCCCTCGCTGCGCGTGTCCTCGCAGTCCTGTCGCGACACGTCGAGCTCGACCGCCGAGGGCCACGCGATCGCGAGATCGACACACGGCGAGTCGCCCGCTCGTGCATCGCTCGGCGCCCCGCGCTCGATGCGCAGCGTGCGCGCATCGAGCATCGATGCGCGCGGGAGATCGCACTGATCGGCGCGGCACGGCTCGCCCTCCCACCGCACGCGCAGCGGCAGCGACGCCTCGAGCTCGTCGCGTCGCTCGCCCTGCCCGCCCGCGAGGCTCAGCAACGTCACGCTCTGCGCGCGACCACGCTCGTCGAGGCGTCGCGCGGACGCGTACGCGACGATGCGCAGATCGCGCGACCACGCGAGCACGTCGCCCTGCGACGCGTGGAGGATCAAGGGGCGCCTTCGATCCGCGACCAGCGAAGGTCGCGCGACCGAGCAGCGATCCGCGCTCGAGGGCAGGAGCATCGCGAGGCGCGCGGCCTCGTCCAGCGACGCGGTCTCCTCGCGCGCGGTGGTCTCGTGCTCGCCCTGCGCTCCGGCGCAGCTCGCGACGAGCGCGAGCGCGGCTCCGAGCACGGCACGGACGACGCGGACCACGAACGAACAGAGTAGGACGCGGAGGGTGGCGTCGCGAGCCCTCCGCGTCCTCGTCACTCACACGTCGTAGCCGGGGAAGAACCAGCCGATCTCGAACTTCGCCGTGTCGGGGCCGTCCGAGCCGTGCGTCGCGTTCTCGCCGACGTTCGCGCCGAAGAGCTTGCGCACCGTGCCCTCCGCGGCCTTCGCCGGGTCGGTCGCGCCCATCAGCTCGCGCCACTTCGCGATCGCGTTCTCGCCCTCGAGCACCATCACGACGCACGGTCCGCGCGTCATGAAGTCGACGAGCTCGCCGAAGAACGGACGCGCCTTGTGCACGTGATAGAAGCCCTCCGCGATCGGACGGCTCATGTGCATCATGCGCGCAGCGCGGATCTTGAGCCCGTTCTTCTCGATGAGCGCGAGGATCGCGCCGATGTGATTCTTCTCGACCGCGTCGGGCTTGACGATCGCGAACGTCTTCTCGGTGGCCATTGTGAGCTCGTTTCTCCTGGATTTTCGGCCGCGCCTATAGCGCAAAAGCAACGAGGCGTCCCGTCGTAAATCGACGAGACGCCTCGCGTGTGTGAGCAGCTGAATCAGCGATACGCGATCAGAGCAGCGACTTCAGCGTCGCGCCCATGTCGCTCGGAGTCGGCGCGATCTTCACGCCGGCTTCCATCAGCGCCTTCTGCTTCTCCGCCGCCGTGCCCTTGCCGCCGCTGATCACGGCGCCCGCGTGGCCCATGCGCTTGCCCGGAGGCGCGGTCACGCCCGCGATGAACCCGGCGACCGGCTTCTTGAAGTGCTTCTTGATGTACTCGGCCGCGCGCTCTTCCGCGCTGCCGCCGATCTCGCCGATCAGGATCACGCCGTGCGTGTCGGGATCCGCGTTGAACATCTCGAGCACGTCGACGAAGTCGGTGCCGTTCACCGGGTCGCCACCGATGCCCACTGCCGTGCTCTGACCGAGCCCGAGCGACGTGAGCTGGTGGACCGCCTCGTACGTCAGCGTGCCCGACTTCGAGACGACGCCGATGTGCCCGGGGCGGTGGATGTGGCCCGGCATGATGCCGATCTTGCACGCACCCGGCGTGATGATGCCGGGGCAGTTCGGACCGATGAGGCGCGTCTTCTTCTGCGAGTCGAGGACGCGGCGCACCTTCAGCATGTCGGTGACCGGGATGCCCTCGGTGATGCAGACGACGAGCTCGACGCCCGCGTCGATCGCCTCGAGGATCGAGTCCGCCGCGAACGGCGGAGGCACGAAGATCAGCGAGCAGTTCGCGCCCGTCTTCTCGACCGCGTCGACCATCGTGTCGAAGACGGGCGCCTTCTTGCCGCTGGTCTTGCCCTCGAACGTCGTGCCGCCCTTGCCGGGCGTCACGCCGCCGACGATCTTCGTCCCGTAGGCCATGCACATGTCGGCGTGGAATCCACCCGCCGAGCCCGTGATGCCCTGCACGACGACGCGCGTGTTCTCTCCGACGAGAATCGCCATCTTCAGCCCTTCCCTGCGAGCGCGACGATCTTCTGCGCGCCGTCCTTCATGTCGTTCGCAGGCGTGATCGCGAGGCCCGACTCCTCGAGCATCTTGCGACCGAGCTCCACGTTCGTGCCCTCGAGGCGCACGACGAGCGGCACCTTGAGACCGACCGCCTTGGTCGCCGCGATGACGCCCGCGGCGATGACGTCGCACTTCATGATCCCGCCGAAGATGTTCACGAAGATCCCGCGGACGCTCGGGTCCTTGGTGATGATCGTGAACGCCTCGGTGACCTGCTCCTTCGTCGCGCCGCCGCCGACGTCGAGGAAGTTCGCGGGCTCGCCGCCGAAGTGCTTGATGATGTCCATCGTCGACATCGCGAGGCCCGCGCCGTTGACGAGACATCCGATGTTGCCGTCGAGCGCGACGTAGCTGAGACCGGCCTGCTTGGCCGCGGTCTCGACCGCGTTCTCCTCGCTCGCGTCGCGGAGGTCTTCCCACTCCTTGTGCCGGAAGCTCGCGTTCTCGTCGAAGTTGACCTTCGCATCGAGCGCGACCGCGCTTCCGTCCTTCAGCACGCAGAACGGATTGACCTCGACCATCGAGCAATCCTCGGCGACGAACATCTCGTAGAGCTTGCCCGCCATCGCCGAGAACTGATTGAGCGTCTTGCCGCTCAGACCGAGCGCGAACCCGATCTTGCGCGCCTGATAGGGCATCAGGCCGGTCGCCGGATCGATCCACACCTTGAGGATCTTCTCGGGCGTCTCCTCGGCGACCTTCTCGATCTCGACGCCGCCTTCCGTGCTCGCCATGAAGAGCACGCGGCGCACCTCGCGATCGACGAGCATCGCCATGTAGATCTCGCGCTCGATCGCGAGGCCCTGCTCGACGTAGAGGCGCTGCACGACCTTGCCCTTCGGGCCGGTCTGCGGCGTCACGAGCGTCGCGCCGAGGAGCGCCTTCGCCGCCTCTTCCGCCGCCGCCGCGCCCTTCACGACCTTCACGCCGCCCGCCTTGCCGCGACCACCTGCGTGGATCTGCGCCTTGACGACGACGACCTCGTTGCCGGTGTCGCTGATGAGCTGCTTCGCCGCCGCCGCCGCCTCGGGCACGGTGAACGCGGGAATGCCCTTCGGCGTGGGGACGCCGTAGCGCTGGAAGATCTGCTTTCCCTGATACTCGTGGATGTTCATCAGAGCTTCGCCGAGTCGTTGATGAGCCCGCGGACCGCCTCGGCGCTCTTGTCGAGCATCGCCTTCTCCTCGGCGGTGAGCGCGATCTGCACGACCTTCTCCACGCCCTTGCCGCCGACGATCACCGGCACGCCCATGTAGAGGTCCTTGTAGCCGTACTCGCCGTCGAGATAGGTCGCGCAGGCGAGGAGGCGCTTCTGGTCCTTGAGGTAGCTCTCGGCCATCGCGATCGCGCCCGCGGCAGGCGCGGTGTACGCGCTCGTGCCCATGAGCTTCACGATCTCGCCGCCGCCGTTGCGCGTGCGGTCGATGATCGCGTCGAGCTTGTCCTTCGCGACCAGCTGGGTGACCGGGATGCCGTTGATCGTGCAGGCGCTGAGCACCGGCACCATCGTGTCGCCGTGGCCGCCGAGGACGAGCGTGCGCACTTCCTTCACGCTCGCGCCCGCCGCCTCGGCGATGAAGCACTGGAAGCGCGCCGAGTCGAGCACGCCCGCCATGCCGACCACGCGCTCCTTCGGGAAGCCCGTGACCTTCTTCATCTCGTAGACCATCGCGTCGAGCGGGTTCGAGATGACGACGACGAACGCGTGCGGCGCGTGCTCCTTGATGCCCGCCGCGACGCTGCGGATGATCTTGAGGTTGATCGAGAGGAGATCGTCGCGGCTCATGCCGGGCTTGCGCGGAACGCCCGCGGTGACGATCACGACGTCCGAGCCCGCGATGTCCTTGTAGTCCGCGGTGCCCGAGACCTTCGAGTCGAAGCCGTCGAGCGCGCCCGTCTGCATGATGTCGAGCGCCTTGCCCTTCGCGACGCCCTCCTTCTCCGGGATGTCGAGGAGGACGGCGTCACCGAGCTCGCGGCGCGCGACGAGCATCGCGAGCTCGCCACCGATGTTGCCCGCACCGATGATCGCAATCTTGTTCCGCTTGGCCATTCTGAAGCTCCTCTCGACTCTGCCGATCAGCCCATGTGCTTGATGATCGCGTCTCCGAACTCGGAGCACTTGATCTGCTTCGCGCCCTCCATGAGGCGGGCGAAGTCGTAGGTGACGGTCTTCGCCGCGATGGCGCCCTCGACACCCTTGATGATCAGGTCGGAGACCTCGCTCCAGCCCATGTGGCGGAACATCATCTCGCCGCTGAGGATCACGCTCGACGGATTGACCATGTCCTTGTCGGCGTACTTCGGCGCGGTGCCGTGCGTCGCCTCGAAGATCGCGTGGCCGGTGACGTAGTTCGCGTTGCCGCCGGGCGCGATGCCGATGCCGCCGACCTGCGCCGCGAGCGCGTCACTCAAGTAGTCGCCGTTCAGATTGAGCGTGGCGATCACGTCGAACTCGGTCGGACGCGTCAGCACCTGCTGCAGCGTGATGTCGGCGATCGAGTCCTTGATGATGATCTTGCCCGCCGCGATCGCCGCCTTCTGCTCGGCGTTCGCCGCGTCCTCGCCCTTCGCTTCCTTGGTGCGCTCCCACTGATCCCAGGTGTAGACCTGGTCGCCGAATTCCTTCTCCGCGAGGGCGTAACCCCAGTTCCGGAAGGCGCCCTCCGTGAACTTCATGATGTTGCCCTTGTGGACGAGGTTCACGCTCTTGCGCTTGCAGTCGACCGCGTACTTGATCGCGGCGCGCACGAGGCGCTCGGTGCCTTCCTTCGAGACCGGCTTGATGCCGATACCGCTGCTCTCGGGGAAGCGGATCTTCGAGTAGGCCTTCGGGAACTGCTCCTTGAGGAGCGCGAGGAACTTCTGGCTCTCCGCAGTGCCCGCCTCGAACTCGATGCCGGCGTAGATGTCCTCGGTGTTCTCGCGGAAGATCACCATGTCGACGTCCTGCGGGCGCTTCACCGGCGAGGGCACGCCCTCGAACCAGCGCACCGGGCGCAGACAGACGTAGAGATCGAGGAGCTGGCGGAGCGCGACGTTGAGCGAGCGGATGCCGCCGCCGATCGGCGTGGTCAGCGGGCCCTTGATGCCGACGAGGTACTTCTTGAAGTCCTCGATGGTCTGATCGGGCAGCCAGTTGTTGAACTTGGTGAACGCCTTCTCGCCCGCGTAGACCTCGTGCCAGACGACCTTGCGCTTGCCGCCGTAGGCCTTCTCCACGGCCGCATCGAAGACGCGCACGCTCGCCTTCCAGATGTCGCGACCGGTTCCGTCGCCTTCGATGAACGGGAGAATCGGGTCGTTCGGCACGTTCAGGGTGCCGTCCTTCGACATCGTGATCGCAGTGCCGTGCGTGGGCGCAGTCATCGGATTCCTCCTCGGGAATGCTGTCGTCGCGTCGCGGCGCCCGCGTGAGGGCGGCGCGGCGAGCGTGAGGGCGTGATGGCGCGCGCGCCGCGGGCCGGCGCGCGGGCCGCCCTTGTACCACGAACCAGGCCGCCGATCGTGCGACCCGGAGCGCGCGCCCCGAAGGCTTGGCCCCATTTGTGAGCGCTGTCACGCGAGACCACGATTTTTCTCGCGTTTCCCGGAAGTTTCGAGCGCTGGATCAGCCTCGCGGATGGTAGCGGCGGTGCATCGACGAGAGGTGCTCGCCGGTCACGTGCGTGTAGACCTGCGTGGTCGTCACGTCGGCGTGCCCGAGCATCGTCTGCACCGCGCGCAGGTCCGCGCCGCCGAGCAGCAGGTGCGTCGCGAACGAGTGCCGCAGCTTGTGGGGGCTGATCGGGCGCGAGATGCCCGCGGCGAGCGCCCAGTGACGCACGCGCGCGAAGAAGTTCTGGCGCGTCATCGGCGTGCCCGCCTCGGTCACGAAGAGGAAGCGCGACGAGGCCGGCGCCCAGCCGCCGCGGACCTCGCGCTTCCAGCGCTCGATGCGGCGACGCGCGGGCGCGCCGAGCGGGACGATGCGGCGCTTGCGACCTTTGCCGAACGCTTGGACGAAGCCGGTCTCGAGGTTCACGTCGCCGAGCTCGAGGTGCACCAGCTCGCTCACGCGCAGCCCCGCGGCGTACATCGTGTGGAGCATCGCGGCGTCGCGGATCCCGAGCGGCGTGTCGTCGAGGTCGGGCGCGCCGAGCAGCGCGAGGACCTCGTCCTTCGAGAGCACGACCGGGAGCTTGCGCGGCAGTCGCGGTGAGTCGACGAGCTCGGTGGGATCACGCGCGACGTGCTTCTCGGAGAGCAGCCACTTGTAGAGGCCCCGCAGCGAGGAGAGATATCGCGCCTGCGAGCGCGCCGAGAGATCGGACCTCGAGAGCGCGTAGAGGAACCCGCTGATCGCCGGACCATCCGCGGCCGCGACGTCGAGCGACTCCGACTCGAGGTGTCGCGCATAACGCGCGAGATCGGTCGCGTACGCCTGGATCGTCGCGGCGCCGAGCCCGCGCTCGACCTTGAGGTGCGTGAGATACGCGTCGACGAGCAGGTCGCTCTCGGACATCGCGCCGATCGTCGCACGCGGCCGGACGCGACAAGAAGAATTGAACCGCAGAGGCTTTCCGCTCTCTGTGGCGTCCTCTGCGGTACCTTCCGCGCGCCATGATCGAGATCACGCTGCAGGGCCGCGGTCCCAACACGATGTCGCTGGCGATGCTCGAGTCGTTCGAGCGCTCGTTGGATCAGGCGCACGAAGAGCCGCTGATGATCACCGGTGCGGCCGACGCGTTCTCGGCGGGGCTCGATCTCGACGAGCTGCGCGTCGCCGATGCAGCGCACGTGACGAAGCTGCTGATCACGATGGAGCGCGTCGTGCGGAAGCTGTTCCTCCACCCCGCGCCGACGATCGCGAAGGTCAACGGGCACGCGGTCGCGGGTGGGTGTCTGGTCGTGCAGTGCTGCGATTGGCGCGTGTGCGCCGACGATCCGAGCGTGCGCATCGGGATGACCGGCGTCGCGATCGGGCTCACCTACCCGCCCTTCGTGCCCGCGGTGTTCGCGCAGCGCGTGCCGCCGCCGCACGTCGAGACCGTGCTGCTCGGTGCGGATCGCTACGCGCCGAGCGATGCGCTGCGTCTCGGTCTGATCGACGAGCTCGCGCCGCGCGAACGGCTCCACGAGGTCGCGAGCGCGCGCCTCGATGCGCGCGCGAAGCTGCCCCGTCACGCGTACGGATCGACCAAGCGCGCGCTGCGCGAGCTCGCGTATGCGGTCGCGGAGACGCAGCGCGAGCGTTTCGAGAACGAAGTGCTGCCCGCGTGGACCGGGCGGCTCGCCGGGCGCGCTCAGTAGTACTGATCGACCGAGATGTAGAAGCCGAACGGAGGGCGATCATCACACTCGCCGTTCGCGAAGGCGCACGGCGGGTCGCCCTGGATCCAACGCCCGAACGGCACACCGAAGTCGAGCGCGAGCACGCCCGGCTGGATCCCCGCGTACTCGTAGTGGACGCGCACGCCGACGCCCGCTTCGGCCGCACCGACGACGTCGCGACCATCGCTCGTGCCGAGCACCATGCCCGCGCCGAGCCACCACGCGAGCTGCAGCTCGCGCGCCCAGATGCCGTGGAAGACGTTCCACGCGAGATCGGTCACCGCCGTGAATCGATGCTCCGCGACGCCGTACACCACGCTCGTCCCGAGCAGCTCGTCGGTCGCATATCCGCGCAGTCCGTATCGACCACCGATCGACTGTCGATTGGCATCCACCACCGGATTGATCGACACGCCCGCATGACCGACGAGCACGATCGCGTGGAGGTTGCCGATCCCGATCGTGCCCGAGAATCGCGCGCTCACGCGCCCGGTCGCGCCGAACGTTCCGTCGTCGAGGAACGTGGCAGTCGCCTGTCCCTGCACCAGCACCGACAGGCCCTCTCGCCAGTCGTAGAGATAGCTGCGCGTGTCGAGATAGAGCGAGAGATCCGCGTCCGCCGCCCAGCCGCCCGGCACGTCCGGGCCACCGAAGCCGGCGTGCACGTTGTAGAAGCCGATGCCGCCGCCGACCGTCACCGAGCGACGATTCGTGTGCACCTTGGGCCCGACGCCCTGCAGATATCGAATCCGTCCTCCGGTGCGCGCGGCCGTGCGCAACAGACGCAGATTGAACGTGTGCTCGAGATCGTATCGCTGCCTCAGCACGACATCGATCAAGCCGGTCACGTTCGCTTCGGTCGCGAGGATCTCGAACGCGAACCCGGTGAACACCGGAGGCCGCCACGGCTGATCCGTCGCGTCGTCGGCGCGTGGATGTCCGTCGGCGATCGCCGCGCTCTGCGGGAGGCGCTGGCGCGGATCGATCGTCACCGAGCGTCGCTCGCCCTCGGTCTCGATCACGACCTCGCCGCGCTCGCCCGGCGCGTCCCACACACCGATCGTGCGTGCGCCCGTCGCATCCTCGACCTCGACCTGCACCGGCTCGACGCGGGTCGCTCCCTCGCGCAGCACCTCGATCACGTGGCGCCAACGACCGTCGGGAAGGCGCTCCGAGCGCATCGCGCCGAGCCGGTAGTTCGTCTCGAGGCGCGGCGTGTCGAGCCACGTCGGCAGGCGCAGCAGCGCGGCGGGATCGACGCGCTCCAGCGCCGCACGCACCGAGCGCCGGCCGTTCGCGATCATCGCGACGAATCGCTCGAACGCGCGCGGCTCGAGCACGTCGCGCGCGCTCTCGAGCAGACGCATCCCACGCGCGTGCGGAACGCGCGCCCGGCTCGGCTCGTCGCGATAGGGATCGGGCTCGTCGATCGCCGAGAAGTACACGTCCTCGAACGCGATCTGCGGCGCGTAGAGCAGCTGATCGATCGCCGGATGGAACGCGAACGCGGAGAGCAATTGCTGCGGCGTGCGCGCCTCCGACGAGCGACGCACCTCGTCGAGCTCCAGCAGCACCGCGCCCCGCAGATCCTCGGTCCACCCGCGATCCGCGATCGGATCGATCGCATCCGCGATCGGCTGCGCGAGCAGCGCGAGCACCGCGCGACGCAGCGCGCGCAGATGGAACGCCTGCACCACGTCGACCGGGAACACCTGCGCGAATCGATCGGAGACGATCACCACGCCCGGCGCGGTCGCCGCGAGCTCGGTGCGCGTCGGCACGTCGAGCAGATCGATGCGCGCGGGCAGCGCGATGCGGAGCCACCGCGCGGTCGCGATCGCGGGCTCGAGCGCCTGCCGCATGAGCCCGATGCGATCGACGTGCACCAGATCGGCGAGGCCTGCGGCGCCGGGCACCTCGCTCCGGGGCGCCACGTAGATCGGCTCGAACGAGGTCCACGCCACGTCGACGCCCGCGATGCGCGCGGTCCAGCGATGCAGGCGCGACGCGAGCAGCGCGGGAACGTACGGCACCTCGCGCTCCACGCTGGTGCGACCGCGCGCGACCTGCCCGCCGAGCCAGAGCTCGCCGTCGTCCATCTCGATCGACACGCGATGCGGCACGACGAAGCGCCATCCATCGTCCTCGCCGACGACCAGCGGATACCAAGGCCCCGCGAGCGCGACCGTTCCGCCGTCGCGCCCGAGACGACCGAAGCGCGCGGGCACGCGCAGCCGCATCGCGATCACGATCTCGATCGTGCGCGCCGCACCGCTCGTGATCGGGATCACGAGATCGCCACCGCGCGCATCGCGCCCGCGGTCGCCGCCCTCCTCGCGATCCCAGCGCGGCTCGATCTCGGCGCCATCGATCGACACACGATCGATCGCGACCTCGCCGTGCTCGACATCGCCCGGATAGAGCCAGCGCCAGGTGCGCTCACCGAGCGCGCGCGGCGCCACCGACAAGCGATCCGCGTACACCCAGAGCCGCACCTCGTGCTCGCCCTCGGCGACCCGCACCGTGACGCGCTCCTCGATCGCGAGCGCGCCTGCATCGCGATCGACGCGCGCGCTCACGTTGTAGCGCTCTGGCTCCGCGGCCTCGGCGATGCCGGCGCTCCACGCGAGCAGCGCGATGGCGACGAACCACGTGCATCGCGGCGCGCGTGGTGCGAGGCTGGTCGTGCGCAGATGAACCAACTGGATCTCGTCTGGCCCGGCGTGGTGGTCGTGCTCTCGGTGGCGGGAGCGATCGTCGTGCGTGTCGTCGCGATGCAGGCAGAGCGCGCCGCGAGGGCGCGGCATCGCCGTCTCATCGACGAGGTGTGGCACGAACGTCGTGGTGGTGGCGATCGCGAACGTGCGACGGATGCCTCCACGAGCGCGCAGGATTCGTCGACGAACGTGGGCTCGCCGCAGCGATGATGCTTGACGTTCGGCGACCGGTGGAACCAAGGTTGCTAAGATCGCGATGGCCTCGAACGAGGCTCTTGCGTCAGAGGTCTCCGAGACGGAGCGCTGGAGACCTCGTCGTGAACGAACGCGCGGCTCGTGCGCTGCACGATCCGACGCTTCGGATCCGTCCACCCCATCCCCCCGGAGGAAGCGTATGGGACGTCTGATCGGGTACATGGCGAACCGGACGGACCGCCTCGCGGACGCGCTCACCGAGGAGAGGATCGCCGTCGGTCCTGCGTCCGACATCGATGCCGACGCCTGGGGCATCGGCTTCTATCAGGGCGGCGAAGTCCTCCACAAGAAGCGGCCACGGTCGGACCGTGACTCGCTCGCCTGGAGCGAGGTCGCGGGGAACGTGCGCAGCGATTGCGCCGTGATCCACTTCCGCACCGCCACCGTGGGCGACTACCGCTCCGAGAACACGCATCCGTTCCGGATGCGCCAGTGGATCTTCGCGCACAACGGCACGGTCAGCGGCTTCGACGCGGTGCGCCAGGCGATGCTCGAGCCGATGCCGGACTTCCTGCAGCGGAACATCCGCGGCACGACCGACAGCGAGCACGTCTTCCACGCGCTGCTCTCGTTCCTCCACGACCGCGGCCAGCTCGACAACCCCGACATCGACTCGAAGATCGTGCTCGGCGCGATCCGCTCGACGATCGCGCTGGTCGATCGCCTGGTCTCGGAGATCGGCGCCCCGCCCGCGACGCTCGGGTTCGTGCTCACCAACGGCCGCCAGATGTACGCGGTGCGTCGCGGCGGTCCGATGCACTTCGTCGAGCGCGATCTGCTCGGTGAGGCACGCAGCCCGGCGAGCACGTTCCGCTACGTGATGGTCGCGAGCAACGGGCCCGAGGCACCGCCCGACTGGCGCGCGCTGAAGGAAGGCCAGGCGCTCGTGATCGGGCGCGATCTCTCGACGTCGACCGTCGATCTCTGAGCGAGCTTTTCACCACGGCGCCCGAAAAGCGCGCCGGTTCGTGGAGCGATGCCCCCGAATCGTGATAGGACACCTCGCTGACATGAGCTCGACACCGCGCGTCGCCTTCGTGGGCTCCGGGGGAGCGACCAAGGGCATCGCCCACCTGGGCGTGCTCAAGGCGATGGAAGAGCTCGGCCTCGCGCCAGACGTCTTCGTCGGCGCGAGCACAGGCGCGATCGCGGGCGCGTTCTTCGCGGAAGGCTTCACCGCGGATCAAATGGTCGACTGGCTGCGTCCGTTCTGGATGCGCAACGACAAGGACGGAGCGCTCAAGGGCCGCTACTTCCTCGGCGCGCCGAACAAGGATCAGTGGCGCTCGCCGGGGTGGCTCACGAGCGGTCTCTTCTCGATCGATCGCTTCGAGCGCTTCCTGCGCGAGCGCCTGCCGGTCAACGACTTCCGCAAGCTCACGCGCCCTCTGCTCGTGACCGCGACCGACGTCGACGGGCGCGGGCGCGTGGTGTTCGGCAAGGGCTACCTCGACGACGTGCCGATCAGCCAGGCCGTCGCGGCGAGCTCGTGCGTGCCGGTGCTGTTCCGGCCCTATCGCATCGGCGATCGGTACTACATGGACGGCGAGCTGGTGCGCACGCTGTCGATCGATCTCGCGGTCGAGGCGGGCGCGGACGTCGTCGTGATCTCGAACGTGTACCGCCCCCACGTGACGCGCCCCGGCGAGACGTCGCTGGTGCACGGCGGCGTGGGCGCGATGATCCGCCAGACCGCGAACGTGATCCTGAGCGAGAAGGAGAAGCGCGGGATCGATCTGATCCATCGCCTCTATCCGCACCTCACGATCCTCAACGTGTCGGCGGACCTCGGTCGTTATTCGTTCCTCGATCGCGGCAACGCGCGACACCTGCTCCAGCGCGGCTATCGCGAGGCGCTCAAGGTGCTCGCGGCGGCGAAGCAGCGCGGCGTGTTCGACGTGCGCTCGAACGTGCGCACGATCGGCAAGGCCTAAGCGGTCTCGCTCGCGATCCACGCGAGGTACGCGTCCGATCCGCGGATGATCGGGAGCGCGACGATCTCCGGCGTCTCGTACGGATGGCTCGCGAGCACGTGATCACGCACACGCTCGAAGAGCGATGCGCGCGTCTTGATCAGGCACTGCGCCTCGGCGTCGATCTGCACCTCGCCCTTCCAGCGGTAGATCGAGCGAAGGCCGGGGATCACGTTCACGCACGCGGCGAGGCGCGCTTCGACCAGCGAGTGCCCGAGCGTCTCGCCCACTTCGACGCTCGGCACGGTGCAGAGGATCACGATCGCGTCGTCGCTCATGCGCGCAGACTATCGCGCGATGACGCGGGGATCTTCTCCGGGCCGCACGATCAGCGCGCCGTGCCCTTCGTGCGTGAGATCGACGAGCGGGTCGCGCCCTGCGCTCGTCAGCTCGAAGTGCATCACGAGATCGCCGGGCTGCAGCTCGGACGCGAGCGGCTCGCCCGCGATGCTCGTGGCGATCGGCTCCACTCGGATCGACTCGACCTCGACGAGATCCTCGAAGCGCGCATCGGGCGGCAGCCGCGTCATTCGGGCTCGCGTGAGCAGCTGACCGGCGAACGCGCTGCCCGAGGTCCGCGTCCGCGTGCGCCCCGCGCGCAGCGAGCCGCCGTGGAAGACCTCCTCACCGAGCGTCGCCTCGAGGGTCTCGCGATCGCCCTCGACGATCGCGGTGACGAGCGCGACGAGCAGCTCGCGCGCTTGATCCTCGCCGCCCGCCGCGACCACGCCGACGAGCTCACCGGTGCTCGGGGCGCTCTCGGGCGCGGGCACGTGCGCCGGTGGATCGCGATGGGTCGAGGGCGCGCTCGGAGCGCGCACCGGAGGCACGCTCGGCGCGCAGCCGACGATCACGAGCCACGCGATCGCCGCGCGCCCTCGCGCGAGCATCAGTCCGGGGGAGCCGAGCCGCGCATCGCGCGACGGTTCAGATCCGAGAGATGACGGCGGACGTCCGTCGCGAACGCCGCGCGCGGCCAGCGCCGGAGGTACGTGCGCATCGCGGCGCGCGCCTCGTCGATCTCGCCGAGGCTCTCCGCGCACTGCGCGAAGAGCAGCAATCCGTCGTCCTGCAGCTCGCGGTCGACCGTCTGCTCCGCGACCTCGGCCGCGTACTGCTTGGCGAGCGTGTCGTTGCCGAGGTGGCGCAGCGCGCGCGCGAGCTCGAGGCGCACCGCCGGGATGTGCGTGCCGTCGTCGTCGAGACGGATCGCTTCCTGGAAGACCTCGGCCGCTTCTTGGTACCGTCCGGTGCGGACGAGATCGAGACCGTTCTGGTACGCTTGCACCGAGAGGTCGACTTGGAACCGGTCGATCATGTCGCGGAAGAACGCGGACTCGGCGGGCGAGAGCTGCTCGCGACGGATCTCCGCGTACTGCTCGACCGCTTCGGCGCGCCTGCGCTCGCGGATCAATCGGTAGAATTGCGCGGCCTGGACCTCGGCGTGAGCCCGTCGCTCGGCGCGCTGGCGCTCTTCGTCGATCTCGCGCTGGAGCGCGTCCACCCGCTCCTGCAGCTGCGCCGACGTGGTCTCGTACTCGCCGATGCGTGCGGACGTCGCGAGGTACAGCCCGCTGAACGAGAGCACGGCGAAGAGCACGTACGCGACCCACGAGTTCCAGTTGAACCGGCGCTCGTACCCGGCCTGGCGCTTCGCGATCGACTTGATGTCGGCGGCGAGCGAGTTCGTGAGATTGCTCGTCTTGATGACGAGCCCTCGCGACTCGATGATCTCGCGCTTGATCTCGCGGATCTCCTCGTCGACGTCGGCCATGAGGAGCGCGGGTTAGCGTCTCTGGCCGGCCGCTGCAAGCCCGACACCGACTCCGCGTGTCGCCCCGCGAGGGGCGCCATGCGGTCATTGCCAACGCTTGACGCTCTTTCGGAGCGGGCGTAGAAGCGCCCGACTCGAGAGAGAAGGAGAACCGCCGAACATGCTCCGTATCGCTCGCTCTGCCCTCCTCGCCATCGCCTTCACCACGCTCGCCGCGTACGCCGCGGGCTGCGGTGGCGCGCGCAACTACACGGTCCGCGGCTCGCAACGAGACCCCGGCGCCGACGGTCGCGTGCAGGTCGAGCACATCGACGGCGGCAACAACCTGATCACCTTCTCGGGCACGAACATGACCCCGCCCGATCGGCTCGGGTCGGGCTTCACGCGTTACGTGCTGTGGGTGCGCACGGGCTCCGCGCCGGCCTCGATGGAGGCGAACGTCGCGTACGACCCGAGCTCGCGCACCGGCCGCGCGACCGCGACCACGCCGCACCAGCGCTTCACCGTCATGATCACCGCCGAGCGTGCGACGGAGACGTCGACCCCGAGCGACACGGTGATCTTCCAGCAGAACGTCAGCCAGTGACGTTCTGATCGCGGGCCTCGCGGGGGTTAGATCACCGCGAGGCCTCGCTCTCGACTTCTCTCTCAGCCGCGGAACGCCAGCCATGTACGACACGTCCGACATCCGGAAGAACCTCAAGGTCATCCTCGACGGCGCGCCCTGCGTCGTGATCGACTTCCAGTTCGTGAAGCCCGGCAAGGGTCAGGCGTTCACGCGCACGAAGCTGCGCAACATGCTCACCGGCAACGTGCTCGAGCGCACGTTCAAGAGCGGTGAGAAGCTCGCGAAGGCGGACCTCGAGGTGCGTCAGATGACGTTCCTCTACCCCGAGGGCGACCGCTACGTCTTCATGGACATCGAGAGCTACGAGCAGAGCTTCCTCACGGCGGAGCAGCTCGGCGACAGCCGCTTCTATCTCGTGGACAACATGCAGGTCGAGATCCTGCTCTGGAACGAGAAGCCGATCGGCGTGACCCCGCCGACGCACGTCGACCTGAAGGTCGTGGAGACCGAGCCGGGCTTCAAGGGCGACACCAGCACGAACACGCTGAAGGCCGCCAAGATGCACACCGGCGTGACCGTGATGGTCCCGCTCTTCATCAACGAAGGCGACCTGCTGAAGATCGACACGCGCACCGGCGAGTACGTCGAGCGCGCGAAGAAGTGATCGGGTGCGCGCGACCGCGCGCGTGATGATCGAGGCGCTGGCCCGCGTCGCGGCACCGAGAACGGTGCTCGTCGCGGGCCGCGTCACGTTCGTGGGCCCGGATCGCGTGCGCGTGGAGGACGCGAGCGGCGCGATCGGGATCGCGCTCGGCGAGTGCGCCGCGCCGCCCGACTACGCCTGGGTGCGCGTCGAGGGCGAGTGGGACGGCTCGCAGATGCGTGCTCTGAGCATCGATGTGCTCAGAGCACCGATCGGCGAGCGCTGGCGCGTGCACGGCGAGTGGGTGCGCACGCACCAGGACGAGCGCCGGCGCATGACGCTGCTCGTTCAGCGCGCCGCGATCCTGCGCGCCGTGCGGGCCTGGCTCGACGGCGCGGAATTCGTCGAGGTCGAGACGCCGAGCGCGGTGCCGAGCCCGGGGCTCGATCTGCACCTCGACGCGTTCGCGCTGGGCAACTCGCGCGAGCCGCGCTGGCTCATCACGAGCCCCGAGTACCAGATGAAGCGCCTCCTGAGCGGCGGGCTCGAGCGCATCTACCAGCTGTGTCGCTGCTACCGGCGCGGCGAAGAGGGCTCGCGTCATCAGCCCGAGTTCACGATGCTCGAGTGGTATCGCGCGCTCGCGAGCTCGGACGACGTGATGCGCGACACCGAGGAGATGGTCGCGCACGCCGCGCGCACCGTGCTCGGCACCACCCGCGTCGAGGGTGAGCGCGGACCGATCGAGCTCGCGCCGCCGTGGGAGCGGCTCACCGTCGACGAGGCGTTCGAGCGCTACGCGGGCGTCCGCGTCGCGGACGTGCTGCCGGACGAAGAGCGCTTCTTCCGGATCCTCACCGAGACCATCGAGCCCGAGCTCGGTCGCGCGCGCCCGGTGTTCTTGATCGAGTGGCCCTCGAGCATGGCGTCGCTCGCGCAGCTCTTGCCGAACGGGCGCGCCGATCGCTTCGAGGCGTTCGTCGACGCGATGGAGCTCTGCAACGGGTTCGGCGAGCTCACCGATCCGATCGAGCAGCGCGCGCGCTTGCAGCACGATCAGCGCGCGCGTGACGCGCGTGGTCTGCCGGTGTACCCGCTCGACGAGCGCTTCCTCGCCGCGCTCGAAGAGGGCATGCCGCCGAGCGGAGGCAACGCGCTCGGCGTCGATCGTCTCGTGATGTTGCTGCTCGGTGTGCGCGACATCGACGACGTGGTCGCGTTCTCCGCGGCGCGCTTGTGATCTGCGCTCCGACATCCGCGATGAAGGCGAGCGCTCCTGGTGGCCATCCCGTCTTCACCAGGAGGTTCGTATGCGTGGAGTCTCGCTTCGTGTGCTCACGATCGTGCTCGGTGTCGCGCTCACGTCCGCATGCGGCGTGACGGTGGTGCGAGGCAGGAGCGCGGGGCACACGACGACCGTCGATTCACGTCGCGGCGAGAGCCCGCGTCGCGTCGGCGTGCCCGCGGACTCGCGCTCGCGCAGCGGTCGTGGTGAGAGCCCGCCCGGACACGCGCGGCGCGACGACGATCACGGCCGCTCGCGCAGCGATCGCGGGCAGAGCCCGCCCGGTCGCGGTCACGGTCGCGGCGGACGCGACGATCGCTGATCCATCGTCGATCGCACGGAGGTCACACCCAGGGCAGCGAGTTGTAACGCCGCGGCGTGCGCCACACGATGGATCGTCGTGGCCTCGAAACACAGCGACGTGGTCGTGGGGATCGTCGCGCTGCTGACCTGCGGGTGTGGGGGCTCGCTGCAGGTCCGCGCGACGGTCGAGACTCCGCCAGAGCTCCCGATCCGCGTGTTCCCCGAGGTCGCGGTGGTGCACGGCACCGCGCCCGAGGACTTCGACGTCGCCGATGCGCTCGCGCATCACCTCTCCGCGAGCTCGCAGGACGGGCTCCGGGTGGAGCGCGTCGACGAGGACGGTCTCGAGCGACGCCGCGGCAGCGGCGCGTTCGGCCCTGCGAGCGCGGTCATCCGCGTCGACACGCACGTGGTCGAGACCGCGCGCCCGACGTTCTTCTCGCGCCCCGACACGGTGTGCACGACGTGGGGGTGCAACACGGTGCGGCGATCGGTGGTCGAGGATCTGCCGGTCGTCGTCGGGCGCGTGATGCTCCGCGTGAGCGAGGCGCGCACCGATCGGCTGCTGCAGGAGCTGACGATCGAGGAGCGCGAAGAGGGCTCCGACACGCTCGCGATGCGCATGCGCGTCGTGGATCGACTGCGACGTCGCGTGATCGGCGCGGTCGATCCCGGCGAGCGACAGCTCGACGTGGAGCTCGTCGACGTCGACGACGCGGAGGTGCGCGCGGCGCTGCAGGCGGTGCGCGAGGGACATCCGCGCGAGGCGCTCGCGACGCTCGAGCGCGTGGTCTCGCGCCGTTCGTTCGAGCAGCGCAGCGAGGAGCAGCGCGCGCGTGTGATGTTCGATCTCGGTCAGGCGCGTCGTCTCGCCGCGCGCGCGTCGGGCGAGCCCGATGTGGACTCGCGCCTCGAGGTCGCGGAGCGCACGATCCGCGACGCGCTCATGCTGCACCCCGAGGCGACGTTCGCGCGCGCGCTCACGCAGCTGCGCGAAGAGCGAACGGCCCGGGAGCGCATGCGCGCTCACCGGGCCGCTGCTTCGCACAATTTCGCGCTCGATCGTGGACCGGCAGTGCCTCCGGCCCCGCCGGGCTACACCGCGATCGCGCCGGCGCGACCGCGGTGAAGGTCCATCAGAGCCCGGTCGAGATCACCGCGTAGAAGAAGTTCAGGCACATCTCGTCCTGCGTGCCTTCACCCCACGTCACGGTCCCATCGCGATCGCTCGTGTCGTACGTGCACGTGATGCGCATCGAGTCGAGCGTCGAGATGCGGATCGGCTCGTCGTAGAAGTACGCGAGCTGCCAGTTGAAGTCCCAGCGCGGCACGTCGACGAGGCACTGCTCGCCGCCGCCGTTCGCGATGTGATCGACCTGCAGCTGCCGACCGAGCGTGTGCATGTGCGGGAACATCCCGTAGATCGTGACCGGCAGGTTGATGCCGCGCGTGAGGTCGCTGAGGTTCTCGGTGTGCGAGGTCGAGACCGACGACATGCGCGGCGCGAGCGACATGTCGTAGTCGCCGAGCGGGATGATGCGCGCGCGCGTCGCGCGCGGTGCGGTCTGCAGATCGACGCTCGTCTGATCGGGGTCGCTGCCCGCGAGCAGGTTGTAGTGGACCTGGATGATCAGCGGCAGCCCGCCCTCGAGCTGCACGCCGGTGCCGTCCGGGAAGAGCGTCGCGCCGCCGCCCGGCGCCCAGAGCACGACCGGGAACGCGCTGACGTTCGCCGCGCCGAAGCACGTGTAGCCGGGGCCGTCCTCGTTCGCATCGAGCTGGCGCGCCTGGTCCGCCGCGCCGGCGCTCGTGGGCGCGTACACGATCACGTGGTGCACGATCGGCGCGTTGCCGGGATGCACCTCGTAGCCGGTGAGGAACGTGGTCGCCGCGGGACCATCGACGACGAAGCAGCGATAGTCGTCGGTGCGCGTCGAGTCCGGCGTGTAGACCTCGGTCTCGATCGTCGAGACCGTGCCATCGAGCTCGGGCAGCGGCGGCACGGTCGGCGGCGGCGTCGCGGGGTCGCCCTCGGGCTCGCCCTGCTCGTCCCAGGCGGCGAGCGTCGCGATCTCGCGGTTCGTGAGCCAGCGCGCGTCGCGCCACGTGTGGCACTCGCCCGAGTTGTCGGCGAGGAACGGCGGCATGATGCGATCGCGCGTCACCTCCGCGATGCGCGTCGCCATGTTCTTCGCGATGTCGTAGGTGTCGAGCGGGAACGGCCCGACGCCGCCCGCGACGTGGCAGCTCACGCAGTTCTCGGCGAGGATCGGCCGGACGTGCCCGTAGTAGGTCACGTCGCCGATCGGACCCGCGTCTTCCTCGACCGGCGCGCCGCCACCGTCGATCATCGTGCTCGTGCCCGAATCGACGCCGTTGCCCGCGTCGGTGTCGGTGCCGCTGGTGTCGTCGTCACCGCCGCACCCGGCGAGCGCGAGCAACGAGCCCGCGACGACGAAGGTCGATCCCACCCTGAGCCAAGTCATCGCCACCTCCACGTACCCCACGCGCACGCTAGAGGAGTTGAAGGGTGTTCAACAAGGCTCCGAGGTGAGAGACCGTCGAGACGTGGCGACGAAACTCGCGCTGCGATACGAAGGCCGCCGTGAAAGCCGTGCGCGCGACGCTGCAGACCCTCGCGGTGCTGCTCGGTCTCTGGGTGGTGCTCGCGGTGGTCGGGCTCGTCGCGGGCGTGCTGCCGATCCCGGGGCTCGGTGGTGGCGCGACGAGCGAGACGCCCGCCGAGAGCGCGGACGCGGGCGTGGCCGAGGTCGACGCGGCGAGCGAGGTCGATGCCGCGGCGCTCGACGTCGATGCGTCGGTCGCGACCGATGCCGGTCCGCCGGTGCCCGAGGTGCCGCGCTTCCGCCGCGATCGCTGGATCGTGTGCCCCGAGCCCGCGATCGCACCGTCGCTCGCGGCGATCGATCTGATCGGCGACGCGCACGCCGAGCTCGCGGTCGGGTGCGGCGATCGCTGGGAGATCATCGCGATCCAGAACGACCTCCCGGTGCGCGTCGCGCGCGTCGACGCGCCCGCGAGCGACGCCGAGTCGGCGCCGATGGCGGGCGCCGCGCTCGCCGCGGACTTCGACGCGGACGGCGCGCGCGATCTCGTCCTGCCGCTCGCGTTCTACGGCGCGGGCAGCGCGACGCGCGGCGGCGGTCTCTACGTCGTGCCGCGCGATCGATTCGGCGGCTTCGAGAATCCGCGCGTGCTCGCGCCGATCGCGGCGGTCGGTGTCGTCGCGGGGCTGGTCGACGAGGGCGACGCGATCGATCTCGCGGTGGTGCATCGCGCGAACCCGTTCGCGCGGCTGCCGAGCGAGGTCTGGGTGTTCGCGGGCGGTGCATCGCCCGCGCGACGCGCCGTGCTGCGCACCGCGGTCGGCGCGCAGAGCGCGGGCCTCGTCGATCTCGATCGCGACGGGAAGCTCGACGTGATCGTGACCTCGCCCGACGAAGGGCGCGCCGACGTGTTCTTCGGGAGCGGCACCGGGCCCTTCCCGCGGCACCACACGCTCACGATCCCCGGCGCGTCGGGGGTGGCGATCGGAGACGTCGACGGCGACGGCGCGAACGACGCGCTGATCGAGGCGAGCGGCATCGTGCTGGTGCGCGCACGACGCGCGAGCGAAGGCGAGCTCGAGGTGACGCGCATCGACGCCGCGCCCGCGAGCGCGCGCGAGGTCACCACGGCGCAGCTCGACGACGATCCCGCCGCGGAGATCGTCGCGTGGGATCACCCGCGCCTCGTCGTGATCGACACCAACGCGGAGGGCGCGTTCGAAGCGCTCACGCGGATCGAGCTCGGCCCCGGCGAGCTCGGCCCGCGCCGTCACGTGCTCGCCGATGTCGATGGCGACGCCACGCCCGAGCTCGTGCTGCTCGGCGTGAGCGCGATCGACGGAGTGCGCTCGCTCGAGCTCGTGGTCGTGCCGAGCGCGGAGCGAGGCGTCGTCGACGTCGGCGATCGCCGCGACGTGATCGACGCCCCGCTGCTCCTGCGCGTCCCGCTGCCCGACGCGCAGGCGCCGTGATCACTCCGCGGCGACGATGCGGAGCACTTCACCGGTCACGAGATAGACCATGTAGAGCTCGCCGTCGTTGTCTTCCCCGAACGAGACGAGCCCGTAGCTCGGCAGCGTCGAACGCTCGAGGCCCGGCACCGCCTCGGGCCCGCGCGTGACCTCGCCGTCGCAGACGCGCAGGCCGCGCACGTAGTCGTCGGCGCTCGAGTCGCCGTAGAAGTACACGCCGCGCAGCGCGGGGATCGCCGAGCCACGGTAGACGTAGCCGCCGACGATCGAGACCCCGTCTTCGTGCGTGTACTCGGCGATCGGCGGATGGTGCGTCGTTCCCGCGACCAGGTTCCGGCCGTTGCGGTTCGGTGACTCGCGGGAGCCCTCGTAGATCGGCCATCCGAAGTTCACCCCGGATGCGGTCTCTGCGGTGACCACGCTGATCTCCTCCCAGGTCTCGTTGCCCACGTCGCCGACCCAGAAGTCGCCGGTCTCGCGGTCGAACGAGAAGCGCCACGGGTTCCGCAGACCGAGCGCCCAGATCTCGCTGTCGGAGAACGGATTGTCCGCAGGCACTCGCGCCTCGCCCACAACGCTCACGTCGAGGCGGAGGACCTTGCCGAGCAACACCGACAGATCCTGCGCGCGGTTGTTGGGATCACGCTGCAGCCCGCCGTCGCCGATCCCCGCGTACAGATAGCCGTCGCGGCCGAACGCGAGCATGCCGCCGTTGTGATTGCCGGCGTCGTCCGCGACCGTGACGATCGGCGTGACCTCGTCCTCGGCCACGTCGGGATCGTCGCTCCGCGTGCCCTCGGCGATGATGTTCCGCCAGGGCGAGCCGTTCGGCGTGTACGCGATGAAGAAGCGACCGTTGGTCTGATACTGCGGGTGGAACGCGAGGCCGAGCAGGCCCCACTCGTTCCCGCCGGTGGGAGCGCCGTTCAGCAGGCCCGAGACGTTGAGGAACGGGGTCTCGAGCACGTCCCCGTCACGCACGATGCGGACGCGCCCACCACGCTCGACGACGTAGAGATCGTCGGAGCCCGGCGGCTGCGTGACGTAGAGCGGTGACGAGAAGCGCTCGGTCGTCACCTCGACCATCGTGAGCGCGGGGATCGGCGCATCGCACGCGACCACGGGAAGGCCCGAGTCCTCGTCGCCCCCGCCGCCACCATCGCTGCGGGCGGCATCGGCGCCGCCACCGTCGAGCATCTGCGAGCCCGAGTCCGCGCGTTGGCCGCCGTCGGTCTCCGTGCTCGCGTCGTCGTCGCCACATCCTGCAGCGAGCACCATCGCGAGCGTCGCCGCTCCCACCATTCGAAGTCGTTCCATCCGAGTCTCCTCAGCGGAGGGTGTGCCGCGACAATGCACGAGCATTCGGGCCCCGTCACTCGTGGAGCCCGGGAGACGCAGTCGCGCTAGACTCTTCCGCGATGACGCGTTCCGCGCGCGCGATGTCGTATGGCGCCGCGATCTCGCTCCTGGCGCATCTCGCGATCGCGTGGCTGCTCCCGAGGCTCGCAGCGCGCACCCACGAGCCCGACCCGCCGGAGGAGATCGCGATCGACGTGCGCTTCGAAGGCGAAGCGGGCGACGGCAGCGCGGTGCGCGTGCCCGGCGCCGCGACGCCGCTCGAGCCGGGCGGCGCCGATCCCGATCACAACGTCGACGCGCGTGATCGCGGTCAGGGCGGCGATCGCAGCGGCGCGCAGCGCGTGATCCGCCTCTTGCCGCGCGCCGATCAGGTCACGCTGAGCGACGCGCCGATGAACGCGATCGGCGTCGGTCAGACGCAGCGCATCGAGACGGCGCGCGATCGCGCGACCCGCGAGGACCGACGCGCGACGCCGCACCCGGCCGACGATCCGTTCCTCGCGTCGGGCGACGGGGATCATCCGGAGCGCCGCCCGCTCGCACGCACCGACGCCGCGCCCGGCGCGCGCATCGCGCCCGAAGCAGGCACGCGCGGCGCGCCGATCGCGGGCAGCGAAGAGGTGGTGCTCGGCGAGTCGGGATCGACGCTCGGCGGCACTCGCGCCGGCGCGGTCACGATCGAGCCGAGCGGCGCGCAGAGCGACTCACCGGGACGCGGGATCGTCGGAGGACGCGGCGCGCGCGCATCGGAGAGCGCGCGGGTCGCGCTCGGTCGTCCGACCGTCGACGAGGCCGCGGCCGCGACGCCCTCGGAGGCACGCGACGCGCGGGTGCGCGACGACACCGACGCCGAGCTGCTCGCCGCGCGGATGATGCAGTCGGTCGTCGAGTCGACGCAGCGCCGCGGCGAAGAAGAAGGCGCGGGTCGCGGCGGCGCGCTCGGGCTCGGCGCGCCCGGCACCGGCGGCGGTCGTCACGAGGGCGGACGCGCGCGCGCGCTCGGCCCCGGCGACGGCGCGTACGACGCGCTCGACACGAGCGACGGTCGTTATCGCCGCTGGTTCGTCGAGACGCGCCGGCGCATCGAGAGCGCGATGGTGTTCCCGCGCGAGCGCGCGATGCGGATGGATCAGGGCACGAGCGTGGTGGAGCTGATCGTGCGTCGCGACGGAACGCTCGCGCGCGCGCCGCGCGTGGTGCGATCCAGCGGGTTCGACGACTTCGACGGCGCGGCGATCGCCGCGATCCGGAGCACGGTGCCGTTCTCGCCGCTGCCCGACGATCTGGTGCCGGGTCGCGACAGCCTGCGCATCCGCATGCCGCTCGAGTTCTCGAACCCGATGGTGCGGTGATCGTAGAGTCGCGCGGTGCGCGTCCTCGTTCCCCTCGTCGGTGTCGCGCTCCTCGCGCTGCACGCCTCGCTCTACGCGGGCTACGTGATCGACGACGCGTGGATCTCGTTCCGCTACGCGCGTCACCTCGCGCGCGGGCTCGGGCTCGTGTTCAACGAGGGCGAGCGCGTCGAGGGCTACACGAACTTCCTGTGGGTCGTGATCGCTGCGCCGTTCGCGTCGATGCGCGTCGAGCGCGTGATGGCCGGCATCGGGCTCGCCTGCGCCTGCGCGACGCTGGTGATCGCGACGCTGCGCGCGCGCCGCGACGATCCCGGTGAGCGCTTCGCGGGTGTGCCCACTGCGCTCGGGCTCGCGTGCATGCACGGGCTCGCGTTCCACGCGGTCGGTGGGCTCGAGACGCCGCTCTACGCGCTGCTGGTGCTCGTCGCGTCCCTCGCGCTCGCCGATCGACGCGCCCTGCCCTTCGCGCTCGCCACTACGCTCGCGTTCCTCGCGCGTCCCGAGGCCGCGCTGCTCGGGCTCGGCGGCACGATCGTCCTCGCGCGACGATCGCGGCGCGACGGAGCGATCGCGCTCGGCGCGTTCGTGCTGCTCGTCACGCCGTACCTCGCGTTCAAGCTCGCGTACTTCGGCGCCCTGCTGCCCAACACGCTGCACGCGAAGCCACCCGGGCTCGCAGGCGGTGCACGTTATCTCGCGCGCGAGCTGCTGCCCGCGTTCGCGCTGGTCGCCGCGGCGATCTCCGGCGCGCGCACGAACGAGCAGCATCGCGTGCTGGTCGTGATCGCGCTCGGGTTCCTCGGCGCGGTGCTGCTCGAGGGCGGCGACTGGATGCCCGGCGGGCGCATGGTCGTGCCCTGGCTCGCGCCACTGTTCATCGCGGCGGATCGCCCGATCCGCGGGCTCTTCCGCAGCGCACACCGCGCGCGCGTGCTCGCGATCGTCGCGCTGCTCGCGATCGTCCCCTGGCAGATCGCGCGGAGCGCCGAGCTCGTGGTGGGCACCCGCGCGCGCATCCCGATCGACGCCGCGCGCACCGAGCTCGCCGACCGTCTCACGCACGAAGGCGTGCGCTCGATCGCGCTGCTCGACATCGGTCTCGTCGGATGGCGCGCCGAGCACGTGCACATCGTCGATCTCGGCGGGCTCGTCGATCGCACCATCGCCGCCTCACCGGGCGCGCACGGCGCGAAGCGCGCCGACCTCGACTACCTCGAGTCCCTCGCGCCCGACGTCGTCATCCTCACGTCCGCGCACGACGCGACGCGCGATGCCGAGGGCCACGTGCACGTCGGCGCACGCTTCGTCGCGGAGCAGCACCTCGAAGAGAGCGAGTGGCTGCGCGACCACTACGAGCACGTCGAGACGCTCACCCCCGCGCGCGTCTATCGCATGCACGTCTTCCGGCGACGGGACTAACGAAGGAGCAGACGACGCCAGTCGGGCGGCAGATCGAGATAGCCCTCGCCGTGCAGGTAGTCGTAGAGCGCGTCGTTGATCGCGCCGCAGATCTCGGTGTGGATGCGCGGGTCCTGCACGAAGTGGAGCGTCGCGTCGCGGAACTGCTCGCTCGACTGCGACGCGCGCCGCGTGATCGGCTCCTGCACGTTCAGCACGAGGTGCTCGAGAAACTTGCGGTCGAACACCTCGCGGAACCCGTGGAACTTGTCGGCGGTGATCTTGTATCCGAGGTCGTGCCCGTGCGCGACGCGCGACTCGCGCACCACCTCCCAGCAGAACTCGCCGAGGTTCTTCGGGAAGACCTCGAGGAAGAAGTGCGTGAGCACCTCGCGATAGATCGCGAGCAGCCGCTCGAGCTCGGGCGTCGTCTTCGAGAGGAACTCGTTGCAGAGCTGGCGCTGGAAGCTCTGCAGCTTCTCGATCGCACGGTCGCGCACCGCGGGCTCGCTCACCGGCATCGACTCGAGCTCGGCGAGGATGTCGATCTCGTGCTGCTTGAGCGCGAAGTAGAGCGCCTGCTCGGGCCACGTCGCGGCGGGCAGCTCGCGCCCGTCCTCGGCCAGTCGCGCGTAGAGCTCGGAGTTGAAGAAGAGCTGGGTGATGCGGCGCTGCACCTCTTCGAGCTTCCGCGTGAGGAACCCCGAGCGCTTCTTCGAGAACAGCTTCTCGAGCAGCTCGCGCAGGTTCTGGATCAGCTCGATCTCGACCTCCGCCGGCGGTCGCACGCCCGTCTGCGCGCTCGCGAGCGCGCGCAGCTCGGCGACGACCTGATCGGTGATCGCGTCGAGCTCCGCGTTCGTCTTCAGCTCCGCGTTGTAGTACTGCACCCGCGCGCGCAGCTGCTCGTCGCGCAGGCGCAACGCCGCGCCGGCCTGGAGGATCATCGCGCGCGTCGAGCCCGGCGGCGGCGCCTGCGACACCGGCTGCGCGAAGGGCTGGGGAGGCGGAGGAGCGGGCGCGGCGTGCGCAGCACCACGGAGGCTCGCGAGCGGCGGAGGAGGCATCCTCGGAATGGCGCGCTGCGGGAGCGGCGGTGGCACGCGGGCGGGAGGCTTCTCCATACGGACGCCGATGGTACATCGATGCGTGGTTGGCCCGTGCGCCTGCGCGCGCCCGCCGACAGACTTCACGCCGATGAGTCGGCGTACGTCGGACATCTCGCCCGGACGCGCAGCGTCGCTGTCGCGCCATCGCACGTTCCGCTGGAACGACGGCGTCGACGTGAACGTGTACGAGGCCGTGGAGACGTGTGACGAGGGCCTCCTCTGGTACCGCTGGTCGCATCGGTTCGGCGACTCCGGCGGACGCGGCGACGAGGCGCTGCAGACCTTCGACGCCTTTCTCCAAGACGGCCCGCTGCGCGCCGCGCCCGCGCCCACCGTCGCCGCGATCCGCGCGTGGATCGCGGCGAACGTCGCGGACACCTGAATGAGGCGACACCGGGTGAGGCTCCCGTCCGGTCTCGACGTGCGCGTCCGCGCGCCCGAGGGAGCGCTGCGCGACGACGACGTGGTCGACGGCACGCGCCTGCGCTTCGGGCGCGCGCTCGCGATCCTGCTCGAGCCGGGCACGATCGAGCCCGCGCTCGACGTGCTCTCGCTCTCGATGCGCGACTTCCACGTCCTTCGTGATCTGCTGCTCCGCACCGGCGCGATCGCGCCCGAGCCCGAGGACGGCGCGCACTGTCGCAACTGCGACGCGCCGCTCGCGTTCGATCCGCGCGAGCTCGATCCCGTCGAGCTCGAGACCGCGCACGCCGCCGCGCCCTCGCCTGCCCTCGATCCCGCGCCGCTCCCGAGCCCGGTGCGCCTTCCGCGCGGCGGCATCGCGAACGAGATCTCGATGCGCCCCGTCACCGTCGCGGAAGCACGGCCGCTCCTCGAGGCGCTCGCGCGAGACACGCCGTATCGGGTGACCCCGCGCCTGCTCGACGCGATGGGCGTGCGCGCGCTCGGGACGCTCGATCGCCCGGTGCTGCTCGCGCGTGTGCTCGGTCGCGCGAGTGATGCGGTGTGGGCCGCGGTGGAGCGGCGCTATCTCGAGCTCAACGCCGCGCCGCCGATCGTCGCGCCGCTCGCGTGTCCTTCGTGCGGCACGCTGCACGAGGTCGTCGTGCCCACGCCCGACGAGCTCGATCCCGACGCGACGCGCACCGAGCGCGACACCCGCGCTCCGTTCCTCTCGGAAGACGACTTCGAAGCGCTCGTCGAGCGCATCGCGCCCGCGATCTACGAAGCGCGGGGAGTGCGCATCGAGGCCGTCCCGCCGCGCGTGGAGCCCGGCGTGCCCGCCACCGACATCGCGGGTGAGCCGCTGCTCGGCAGCTACGAGCCTCGCCAGGAAGTGGACGCGGCCGGCTACACCCAGCTGGAATTCGTCGTGACGCTCTACTACCGGACCTTCCGCCGCGTGTGGGAGGACGAGGGTCCCTACGATGTCGAGGCCGAGATCCGCGAGACGCTCGATCACGAGCTCGAGCACCACCTTCACCACCTCGCAGGCCACGACCCGATGGACGCGGCCGAGCGCGCCGAGGCACGCCAGGAGATCCGCGCGCTGTACGGCGACCGTCGGCTCGCGAAGCTCGCGGCCCGGGAAGCCGCGCGCGATCTCCGTCAGTTCGTGCGCGTGACCTGGCCCTTCTTCGCGCTCATCGCGCTCGTGCTCGGTGTGGCCGCCACGTTCGGATGGATTCGTTGGTGATGTCTCGATCCCGCTGCCTCCCTCCTCGCTCACAGACGGTCGGCTTTGACGCTGATGCCGGTCATCGCGTACGCTCGTACGAGCACGCCGGATGAATCCAGTGGCGGACGACTCGCTCGATTGGCTCGCCGGGCTCGGCCTCGTGGTGATCGAGGAGCGCCTCGACGGCGCGGCGCGCTCGATCGGCCCCGCGGGCGCCAGCATCGTCGAGCGTTTCGACGTCGCGCTCGCGCGTGCCGCGCACCTGACCGGCAGCGATCCGCGCCTCGGTGCGCTCATCCGCCAGGCGCGCGCGAGCGGCGCGGCGATGGTCGAGCTGGCGGGCGCGCGCATCGGGCTGCACCGGCGCGGCGAGCGACTGCTCGCGATCGTGGTCCCGCAGGACCGCACCTCCGCGAGCATCGTGCACGAGCTCGCGAACGCGCTCACCGGCATCGCCGGGTGGACGCGCCTCGCCACCACCGCGGGCCCGATGCCGGAGCGCGCGCGCTCGGCCGTCGAGGTGCTCGATCGTGCGACCAACGACGCGCTCGATACCGCGCGCACGCTGCTCGCTTCGCTCCAGGGCCCCGCCGAGATTGGAGAAGGCAGCGACGTCTCCGACGTCGTCGGCGCAGCGATCTCGATGCTGCGCCCGCTCGCGGACGACAAGGACATCGTGGTGCGCGCGAAGCTGCCCACCGGCCTGCGCGCCGCGGCGCGTCCCGCCGAGCTCCGCGCGATCGCGACGAACCTGATCAAGAACGCGATCGAGGCGCTCGAGCCCGGCGGCGAGATCGTCGTCGCGGCGGACGCGGCCGATGATCGCGTCGTGCTCACCGTCGTCGACGACGGGCCGGGCATGGACGACGACACGCTCGCCCACATCTTCGACCCGTTCGTGACGCACAAGGCGAGCGGCACCGGGCTCGGCCTCGCGCTGGTGCGCGACCTCGCGCAGGCACGCGGCGGTGACGTGCGCGCGGAGAGCGGCCGCGGCCGCGGCGCGCGCTTCGTGGTGCGACTGCCCGCGCTCGTCGATGCGCGCGCCGAGGCCCGCGAGCGACGCCAGAACCTGCGCGGCAGCGGCGTTCGTCGCCGCTCGACCGCGCCGCTCAAGCGACCGATCCGCGTGCTGGTCGTCGACGACGACGAGTCGCTGCGCGGCATGGTGACCGCCACCCTCGAGATCCGCGGCGCGAGCGTGGTCGCAGTGCCCGGCGTGCAGGAAGCGATGGCGGTCGATCAGAATTTCGATCTCGCGCTCGTCGATCTCTCGCTGCGCGACGGACGCGGGGACTGCCTGCTCTCGTGGCTCCACGAGCACCAGCGCACGCAGCGCGCGGTGCTGATGAGCGGCGCGCCCGTGACGCCCGACGAAGTGACCCACGCCGACGAGGTCCTGCGGAAGCCCTTCACGCTCGAGGATCTCGCGGAGGTCGTCGATCGCGTGGTGCGCCCGAGCGCGAGCGCGCGCAGCAACCGCAGCCGCTGAGCCCCGCGCGATCGCTCGCGCGGGGCTCGCTCGTGCTCACGGCGTGCGGAAGAGCTGCAGCCCGTACTCGCCGTAGCCCGAGTACGCGAGCGCGCGCACGAAGAACGGGCCGGTCCAGCGCGGGCAGATCGTCTCCTGTCCGACGCCGAGCACGGGGAAGTTGTCGGTCGCGGTGTCCTGCGCGATCGGGTTCCCGTTCTCGTCGACGATGAAGAGATCGAGATCGCTCATCGTCGGCCCGCCCACGCCGATCAGGCGATAACAGCGCCCCGCCTCGAGCACGGTCTGGAAGCTCTCCTCCTGACCCTGCTGCAGGTAGCCGTGATAGAGCGGCGTGTCCGGCACCATGTCGGGCGCGAACTGCGAGTAGCGAACGTTCATGTGCTGCGAGACGTAGTCGGGCGCCGCGGGGGCGCCCTGCGCCGGAGCACCGACGACGTAGACGGTCTGGCCTCCCGACGTCGCACCGCCCTGCGACACGTCGACCTGCACCACCTCTTCGGTCCGGCGACGGCCGCAGGCCGAAGCCCCCAAGAGGAGTGTCAGCGCACCCAGCACCGTCACGATTCGTCTCATCCGATTGCTCCCTCCTCCAGCCTCGCAGGATTCCGCCGGGACCCTGGCACGATTCTGCGATAACCTGCCCACGTCGCGGAAGCGCTCCGATCGATGGCGAAGAACGTCCCGCACCAGAGCGTCCCGACCGGCTCGGTCGAGACCTTCCCGACCTTCGGCGACGACGCGACGGATCCCACGCCGGGCCTCGTGCTCGTCTACTCGCGCCTTCACCGACAGCTCCCCTCCGCGGTCGCGTTCGTCGATCCGCTGACGACGATCGGGCGCGAAGCGGACAACGACCTGTCGATCCCCGAGCCAGCGGTGTCGCGCTACCACGCCGTCGTCGAGCGTCGCGAGGACGGCTGCTGGCTGATCGACAAGGGCTCGACCAACGGCACCATCGTGAACGGTGCGCGGACCCACGGCGCACGGCTCGCGATGCACGACCTGGTGCGCATCGGCGACGCGGTGTTCCGCTTCGCCGATCGCGGCGTGCTCTCGTTCAGCGCGTACCGCCTCGACGGCAGCGTGATCGCGGCGATGCGCCCGGTGCGCCACGCGATCCGCTCGCAGCTCGTCGGCGGATGCCAGATCGACCTGCTGCTCGAGCGCGTCGAGAAGGTCGCGAAGACCGGTCTCGCGTGCGTCATCCACGGCGAGAGCGGCACGGGCAAGGAGCTGCTCGCGCGCACCATCCACGACGCGAGCGAGCGACGTGGTCCGTTCCAGGCGATCAACTGCGCCGCGCTCCCCGCGAACCTGATCGAGAGCGAGCTCTTCGGGTATCGCAAGGGCGCGTTCACCGGCGCGACGCAGGACAAGCACGGCCTGGTGCGCGCCGCGCACCTCGGCACGCTCTTCCTCGACGAGATCGGCGACATGCCGCTCGAGGCGCAGGCGAAGCTGCTGCGCGTGCTGCAGGAGCGCGAGGTCCTGCCGATCGGCGCGACGCAGCCCGAGCGCGTCGACGTGCGCGTCGTGTGCGCGACCCATCGCACGCTCGAGGCCGAGGTCGCGGCCGGGCGCTTCCGCGGCGATCTCCTGGCGCGCCTCCGCGAGTTCTCGGTGCGCATCCCGCCGCTGCGCGAGCGACGCGAGGATCTCCACCCGCTCGTGGTGCACTTCCTCAAGCGCGCCGGGCGCCCCGAGGGAACGGTCACGCTGCCGTTCATGCTCGGCCTCGCGCAGTACGCGTGGCCGTACAACGTGCGCGAGCTCGAGAGCGCGGTGAAGCTCGCGGTCGCGCTCTCCGACGGGCACGACATCGACGTGCGGCACCTGCCCGAGACCGTGCAGCAGGCGCTGCGGCAGCCGCCGCCGCCGAGCCGGCCCGCCGCACAGTCGCTCTCGAGCCCGACCACCCAGCCCGACCGCGCGCGCTTCGCCGCCGCAGCCGCAGCTCCGAGCTCGCGCCTCGGCACGCCCACCGAGGCGGAGCTGCGCGAGATGCTCGCGCGTCATCGCGGCAACATCGCCGCCGTGGGCCGCGAGCTGGGCAAGGAGCGCATGCAGGTCCACCGCTGGCTCAAGCGCTACGCGATCGACATCAACGACTACCGGAGCTGACGTCGTCCTACACCACTGCGTGCGTCCACTCTCGCTTCACGGCGCGCACGCCTCGACGTCACTTCCCGCACGTGCGGGCGGACGCGCACGACGCACGCTCTCGATTTCCTCGATGTTTCGGCGCGTTGCTCGCGGGCACGAGCGTTGCGAAGAGCGCGCGCCGTGCGCAAGTCGTTCCCACTGCGCCTGCTTGAACCGCCCGGAGCGGACGTCTACCCTCACGCCTTCGGTGAGCCGGGGGAGGCTTTCGTCTCCAAGGGCCGCGGGGTGAGCATGCAGCAGGGAACGAGCGGTTCGCAGTCCGCAGCATCCTCTCAGATCACCACGAACGCGACGCACGCGTCGCCACACGACCGACCGGTCCTCCTCGAGCGCCGCAACTTCTCGCACGCACCGACCGCGATCGGCAGCGCGCCGAACGCCTGCGCGGGACGCGAGAGCGAGATCGCGAAGCTCATGGAGAGCTATCGCCGCATCGCGCAGCACCGCGATCGCGAGCGACTCGTGCTCTTGCAGGGCCCGGGCGGCATCGGGAAGTCGCGCATCCTCGCGGAGCTGCGGGGGCGCATCCGCCTCGAGGGCGGCGTGGTGCTCGAGGGCCGCTGCGAGCCCGGCCGCGCGTTCGGTCCGTTCGCGGAGATCGTCGATCGCGCGCTGCGCTTCCTCGACGAGGTCGGCGTGGTGCCGAGCTCGGATCTCGACGGCCTCGCGTGTCGCGCCGGGTGTCATCGCCTCTGGCACCAGCACGGCGGCCCCGAGCCCGAGACCTCGAGCGCGATCGATCCCAACGGCGCGCCGCCCGAGATCGCAGCGTTCGAGAAGCGGCTGCGCTTCTTCGACGCGATCCACCAGCTGCTGCGCGACGTCGCGACGGTGCGCGCGCCGGTGCTGATCCTCCATCACCTCGAGCGCGCGGATCGCGGCACCCTCGAGCTGCTCTCGTTCCTGCTCGATCTCGCGGGCGATCACGGGAGCTTCGCGGGACAGAACGAGCCGACCGCGCTGCGCATGATGGTGGTCGCGTCGCTTCGCGACGACGTCGCCCCGGCGCACCCGGAGGCGATCGAGACGCTGCGCGGGCACGACGCGGCGGAGCGCGTCTCGGTCGGCGCGCTCGACGCGCAGGGCGTGCGCGCGTTCCTCACGAGCGAAGAGGCGATCGCGCGCGTCATCGAGCGCACCGGGGGGAACCCCGAGCTGATCGAGCTGCTGCTCGAGGCCGATCCGCTGACGCCCCGCGCGCGCATCGAGCGTCGCCTCGCGCGCCTCACGCCGATCGCGCGCGAGCTCGCGGGCGCGCTCGCGGTGCACGCGAGGCCAGCGTCGCTCGAGACCCTCGCGGCGCTCGCGGGCGTGCCGATCGAAGCGGCGGCGCGCTCGGAGCTGCCCTCGTTCGATCTGCTGACGCGATCGATCGTCGACGGGCACGTGCTCTTCGCGTTCGAGCGCGAGAACGACCGCGAGACCTGCTACCAGCTCTTCTCGCCGCGCGAGCGCCGTGATCTCCACGCGCGCTGCATCGACGTGTGCACCGCGCGCCTCGATCTGCAGGAGGCGGTGCGCCACGCGATCGCGACCGGCGACTTCGCGCGCGCGTCGGATCTCGCGGTCGCGGCAGCCGCCTCGCTCGCGGCGCGTCACGCCCACGCCGAGGCCGCCGCGCTGCTCGAGTCGCTGCTCCACGCGAACTCGAGCGCCGGCAAGGGCGCGATGGAGCTCCCGCTGGTCATCCGCGAGGAGCTCGCGGATCTCTATCGGATCGCCGGCAACTACCGCGCGGCGCTGGTGCACGCGCGCGCGGTGCGCGAGGCGCTGCCCGAGGATCCGGCGGCGGCGCGGCGCGTGGGCTATCTGCTCACGGTCGCTGGTGAATTCGAGGCCGCGGCCGAGCCGCTCGAGGCCGCGCGCCGGCTCGCGACCGCGCGCGTCGAGGCGGGCCTCGCGACCGGCGCCGAGGTCGCGGAGGTCGAGGCGCAGCTCGCGGAGCTCGGCTACCAGCAGGGCAACTACGACGCGGCGCGCGAGTGGTCCGAGGTCGCGCTCGAGCGCGCCCGCGAGGCCGGCGCGCTGCGCATCGAGATCCACGCGCGCAACACGCTGGGCAAGCTCGCGCTCGCGCAGAAGAACCCCGCCGTCGCGGCCGAGCTCTTCGAGCAGAACCGCGTGCTCGCCGCGCGCTCGGGGCTCGGGCACCAGGAGGCGCAGGCCCACACGAACCTCGGCGTCGCGATGCTGCTGCGCCGCGAGCTCGGCGCCGCGGAGCAGGCGTGCAAGCGCGCGATCGAGGTGGCGACGCGCGCGAGCGACACGCGCGACCGCGCGATCGCGACCGAGAACCTCGCGGTGCTCGCGCACCTCGCGCGCGACTACCGCCGCGCGCTCTCGCACTACCACGTCGCGGTCGGGCTCCTGAAGCGCCTCGGCAACCGCGCGATGCTCGGCCGCGTCGCGAACAACCTCGGCGAGCTCTACCTCTCGCTCGGAGATCGCGCGCGCGCGCGTGCGCTCTCGGATCTCGCCGCGCACGTCAGCGGCACGAGCGGTCCGCCGCTCCGCACCGCGCAGCGCCTCCGCCTGCGTGGCCGCATCGAGGCGGCCGACGGCAACGTGGGCCTCGCGCGCCAGAGCTTCGAGAGCGCGCTCCTCGCGTTCCGCTCGCTCGGTGACGCGCGCGCTGCGGCCGACGCGCAGCTCGAGGTCGCGAAGCTCGCGCTCGCCGACGGAGACGTGCCCAAGGCGCGCGAGATCCTCGCGTCGCTGCCGGTGGAAGACGCGCCCCAGCGCGCCGCGGAGGTCGCGATCGTCGCGGCCGATCTCGAGCGTGCCGCGGGCGGCGAGACCGTGCTCTCGGCGCGTCGTGCGGTCGAGCTCGCGGAGAAGGCGGGCGACGACGAGCTCCTGCTCCCCGCGCTCGTGCGCTTCGCGCGCGCGCTCGGTGACGCGGGCGATCTCTCGCACGCGGCGCGTGTCCTCGAGCGCGCGCAGGACGTCGACAAGAAGCTCGGCGCGAACGTGCCCGAGGAAGCGCTCGCCGCGTGGCAGGAGCGCCCCGCGCGCATCGAGCTGATGCAGGTGCAGGCGAAGCTCGCGTCGGCGTGGGCCGCCACGTACAACGCGGGCGGTCGCCACGACTCGGTGCCGCCGCCGCGCGCGCTCGCTCCGCGTGGTCGCCCGGTGATCGCGGAGACCGGCGCGAGCGATCCGCGCTTCGAGAAGTGGCGCAAGCGCTACCCGAACATCGCGGGCTCGTCGACGGCGGTCGCGAGCGTGATGTCGGTGCTCGACAAGGTCTCGAACTCCGACGCGATCGTGCTGATCCGCGGCGAGAGCGGCACCGGCAAGGAGCTGATCGCCGAGGCGATCCACAACAACTCGGCGCGCGCGACCAAGCCGATCGTGAAGGTCAACTGCGCGGCGCTGGTCGAGACGCTGCTGCTCAGCGAGCTCTTCGGTCACGAGAAGGGCGCGTTCACGGGCGCGCAGAGCCGCAAGAAGGGCCGCTTCGAGCTCGCCGACGGCGGCACGATCTTCCTCGACGAGATCGGCGACATCTCGCCGAAGACCCAGGTGGCGCTGCTGCGCGTGCTCCAGGAGCGCGAGTTCGAGCGCGTCGGTGGCACCCAGCCGATCCGGGTGGACGTGCGCATCGTGGCCGCCACGCATCGCGACCTCGAGCGCATGGTCCGCGAGGGCACGTTCCGCGAGGACCTCTACTACCGCCTGCGCGGCGTCACCCTCGAGATGCCGCCGCTGCGCCGTCGCCTCGACGATCTCACGGAGCTCTGCGGGCGCCTGCTCCAGCGCATCGCGGAGGAGCGCGACGAAGCGGCGAAGCGCATGTCGTCGGCAGCGCTCGAGCTGCTCGCCGGCCACCGCTGGCCGGGCAACGTGCGCGAGCTCGAGAACGTGCTGCGCTCGGCGACCCTGTTCGCCGACGGCGAAGAGCTCGTCCCCGAGGACTTCGCCGCGTTCGCCGACACCTTCCAGGCGCCGGATCCCGAGGTCGCGACCGCGCTGCGCGCCCCGAGCACCACGGCGAGCACCGGTGGCACCAGCCCGGGGACGACGGCGGTACTTGGAAACGACTCGGTTCGGGACGACGCATCGGGCGCGGACGGTGAGGACGCGCCGATCGAGATGCTGGTGTACGAGCGGGTGCGCGGAGGCGCGACCTCGCTCTTCGAGATGAAGAAGATGCTCGAGCGCGAGTGCATCGTGCGCGCGCTCGAGGAGACGAACGGGAACATCACCCGTGCCGCGGCGCTCTTGGGGATGAAGCGTCCGCGCCTGTCGCAGCTCGTGAAGGAGTACGAGCTCGGAGACTTGGGGAAGTAGGGGACCAATGCTCGACTCGAAACACGTTTGGGGAATCGTGCTCGCCGCGGCGCTCGCGGCGGGTGGCTGCGCGGTCGACGCGGCCGGCGTGTCGTCCGATCAGCTGCTGGTGGACGACGGCGCCGAGCTCGCGGAGATCGAGCCCGAGGCCTGCGAGGAAGCCGAATCCGGCTGCGAAGGCCTCCTCGCGCGCGACGTGAAGTTCGCGATCGTGTCCGCCGAGTTCGGGCTGATCGCCGCGGTGGAGTCGGACGGCGACGTCGTCTGCATCGACACCGTCGAGGCCGTCGAGGAAGAGCTCTCGGAGAGCGGGCGCATCGAGGAGGCGCACAACCTCGTCGAGGCGTTCGAGGCGTCGCTGGCCACGCCGTCGCTGTTCGGCGTGCACGCGGGCGACCCCGACCCGGAGCCGAACCTCGGCTTCCGCCGGATCGTGCTTCGTGGCGATCCGGATCCCGAGCCGAACTGACCCCCGCCCCACCCCCGAGCTCCCATGAGGCCCGCGATTCCCGAGTGGAATCGCGGGCTTCGCAATTTCCGGCCGATCGGCCTTGCGTCCTTGCAGCGGATCCCGTAGTGGTATGACCACTCGACTGGCTAAACCAGTTGAGCCCTCGGAGACCGCATGGCCCCTGCCGATCCCCGCAAGCGCGCCGCCGTCGAGGCCGCGAACCGCATCCGCGACGAGATCCTCACGGGGCGCTACCCGTCGGGCTCGAGCCTCCCCGGTGAGCGCGAGCTCTCGGAGCAGCTCGGCATCTCGCGCCTGACGCTGCGCTCCGCGCTCGCGCACCTCGAGGCCGAAGGGCTCGTGCGCCCGTATCACGGCTCGGGCACGCGGGTGCTCGACTTCCGCGAGCACGGCGGGATCGACCTGCTGGGGTACCTCGCGCGCCTCGCGTTCGAAGGTCGCGTCGTGCCGATCGACGTGCTCGCGGATCTGCTCGAGCTGCGTCGCTCGGTCGCGGTGGACGCCGTGGGGCTCGCCGCGGAGCGCGCGACCGCCGACGAGATCCACGCGATGCGCGAGCACCTCGCGATGCAGGCCGAGCTGATGGATCAGCCGCGCGCCTTCATGCAGTCGGACATCGCGTTCGCACGACGCGTCGTGCGGGCGACGCACAACCTCGCGTTCGAGCTCATCTACAACACGGTCGCGCGCACGCTCGAGAGCAACGCCGGCCTCGAGCTCGCGTTCTTCGCGAACGCGCCCCAGACGCTGCGCGTCTACGCGCGCCTCATCGACATCGTCGAGAAGCGCGAGGCCGAGCGCGCGCGACGCGCGACGCGCGCGCTGCTGGAGCGGCTCGATCGCACGACGCTGCAGCGCGTGGAGACGTTCCTCGGGATGGTGCGCGAGGGCGCGCCCGCCGAGGCGATCGACGAGACGGATCACGAAGCGGAGGAGGAGCTGCGATGAACGGGTGGGCGGCGCTGGTGCTCTCGAGCTTCGCGCCCGCGGACGACGCGGGCGGTCTCGTGAAGAGCGGGGACGACATCGACTGGGGCGCGGCGTGGTCGCGCTTCACCTCCACGATGAGCGCGAAAGGTCGGCTCGGCGCGTACGCGGGGCTGGTCATCTGCATCTTCGCGCCGCTGCTCGCGATGGGCCGCTTCGCGACGATCGCGCGGGTGTCGATCGAGGAGCGCGCGCGGGCGCTCGACGTGCTGCTCGCGCATCGCTCGTTCGCGATCCGCGAGCTCACGCTGCTCCTGAAGATCGTCGCGTGCATGGCGATCTTCCGCTCGAGTGCGGCGCGCGAGCGCAGCGGCTACGATCGCCCTGCGTCGCCGAAGGTGCGCCTGCCGATGCTCTCGACGGAGGCGGCGTGATGGCGAAGCAACGCATCGACGACGTCGCGGACTACGTGATCGTCGGCACCGGCGCGGGCGGCGCGACCGCGGCGCGCGTGCTCGCGGAAGCGGGCCTCGACATCGTGCTGCTCGAGGAAGGGCCCGAGGTGCCCCTCGCCGATCGACGCCGCGAGGCGCTCGACTCGATGAGCGTCGCAGTGCGCGACATGGCCTCGCAGACCACGGATGGAATCCATCCGATCCCGCTGCTGCAAGGGCGCGTCGTGGGCGGCAGCACCGCGATCAACTCGGGGATCATCTGGCGTCTGCCCGACGACGTGCGCCGCGACTGGTGCGAGCGCTTCGGGCTCGAGCGGCTCGTCGACGAGAACGAGATGGAGCGCGTCTTCGCGCGCATCGAGGACGAGATCGGCGTCCACGAGACCGAGGGCGAGATGCTCGGCGGCAACAACCTCCTGATGGAGCGCGGCGCGCAGGCGCTCGGTCTTCCGGGCCGACGCATCCACCGCAACACCAAGGGCTGTCAGGGCAACGGTCGTTGTCTGCAGGGCTGCCCGATCGGCGCGCGGCAGAGCATGGACGTCTCGTACATCCCGCGTGCGATCGCGGACGGCGCGCGCCTGCACTCGAGCTGTCACGCGACGCGCGTGGTGTTCGAAGGACGTCGCGCCGTCGCGGTGCGCGGCACGGTGCACGATCCGAAGACGCGCGCGCGCGTCGGCTCGTTCGAGGTGCGCGCGCGGCGCGGCGTGATCGTCGCGGCGAGCGCGATCTGGACGCCGGTGCTGCTGCAGAACAGCGGATATCGCCATCCGCTGCTCGGCGAGCGATTCCAGGCGCATCCGGGCGCGGCCTTCGTCGGACGCTTCGACGAGCCGGTGCAGATGGGCTTCGGCGCGTCGCAGGGCTACGAGGTCCCGATGCGCGATCGCGGCTACAAGCTCGAGTCGCTCGGGCTCCCCGCGGAGATGCTCGCGGCGCGTCTTCCGGGCGCGGGCGCGGAGTGGTCGAAGCGCCTCGCGAACCTCGGCAACTACGTGCAGTGGGGCGGCCAGGTGCGCATGGAGGCGCTGGGTCGCGTGCGCGCGCGTTGGGGCGGCGGCGTGAGCGTGAAGTACGAGCCGACGAAGCGCGACATCGAGAAGCTCCACGACGCGCTCGTGCTCACGGGGCGCATGATGCTCGCGGCGGGCGCGAAGGAGATCCATCCCGGCGTCGCGGGCTTCCCCGAGACGATCACCACCGAGGCCGAGCTCGACGCGTTCGCGCGCCATCCGCTCCACCGCAGCCAGGCGCACCTCGTCGCGTCGCACCTCTTCGGCACCGCGTGCGCGTCGCGCGATCCCAAGCTCGGCGTGGTGAACGACGAGCTCGCCGCGCACGGCGCCGAGGGCCTCTACGTGATGGACGCGAGCGTGTTCCCGACGAACCTCGGCGTGAACCCGCAGCACTCGATCATGGGCGTGGTGTGGCGCGCCTCGGAGATGCTCGCCGCGCGCGCCACCGGCCGCGCAGCTGCCTGATCGCACGGGAGCGCCGACCCGAGTCGGCTGATACGATCGCCGCGACGTGGATCTCCGGACCCAGATCTCGCTCGTCGCGTCGATCCTCTGCTTCGCGCTCAGCGCGGTCGTGCTCCTGCGACCGCGCAAGCGCCGCGTGCACTGGCTCTTCGCGCTCTTCGACGGGACCGTCGGTGCCTGGTACCTGACGACGTTCCTCGCGCGCTTCGAGGGCGGCGGCGCGTTCTGGGAGCGGCTCAACCTCGTGTGGGCCGTGCTGCTGCCGCTCTCCGCGGTGCAGTTCTTCCGCGCGTTCCTGCAGAGCGACTCGAAACGATCGGGGCAGCTCAATCGCACCGCGATCTTCCTGGCCATCGGGATGAGCGCGGCGATCTTCACGCCGCTCTATCGCGCGCTGCTGCTCGGCACCGCGGTCTTCGTCTACGTGTTCGTGCTGCTCGCCGCGGCGCTCGTGATCCTCTATCGCGCGGGCCGTCGTGCGCGCTCGCGCTTCGATCGCGCGCGCCTGCTCTATCTCGCGCTCGTCGGCACGTTCGCCGCGGTGTTCACGCTCGCCGAGTACCTGCCCTACGTCGGCCTCGACATCCCGCCGGTCGGCACGGTGCTCATCCTCGTGTTCCTCTACGTGCTGTCGCAGTCGATCCTCAGCTCGCGCATCCTCGATCTCTACGAGCTCGGCGCGCGGCTCGGCGTGCTGACCGCCCTCGCCTTCTCGCTCGCCGGGATCCTCTGGGTCCTCGTCGCGCTCGACCCCGGTCACTTCTTCCTGCACTCGGTCACCGCGGCGCTCGTGCTGATGCTGCTGACCGAGCCGGTGCGCTCGAAGATCGAGCAGCAGATCTCGCAGCTCTTCTTCCGCGAGCGGCACGACTTCGAGCGCATGGTGCTCGACCTGCGACGACAGCTCGCGAACGTGCTCTCGCAGGACGACCTCGTGCGCAGCGTGGTCACCGCGTTCGAGAGCTCGCGGCGCCTCACGCACGGATCGATGTACCTGCTCGATGCCGATCGTCAGGGCTACGATCTCATGGGCCACGTCGGTGGGGAGCCGGCGCGTCGCGTCGAGCTCGCGCCCGGTCGTCCGTTCCTCGATCGCATGCGGCGCGACGAGGCGCTGGTGCTCGAGAACCTCGAGCGCGAGCTCGAGGAGCGACGCGAGCTCGGCGAGGACGGCGAGGCCGAGACGCTCGCCGAGATCATCGGCACGATGGAGTCGATGCAGGCCTCGGTCGCGGTCGCGCTGCGCGGGCCCGACGAGAGCTACGGGCTCATCTGCATCCGCGACGAGCGATTGCGCGACGCGTACTCACCGGAAGAAGTGCAGCTCCTCAAGGGCCTCGCCGCGCAGGCGTCGATCGCGGTCGAGAACTCGCGCCTCTACCAGCGCATGAAGGAGCGCGATCGCCTCGCCGCGCTCGGCGAGATGGCGGCCGGCCTCGCGCACGAGATCCGCAATCCGCTCGGTGCGATCAAGGCGAGCGCGCAGTTCCTCGCCGAGCCCGCGCCGCGCGACGAGAGCACGCGCATGGACGACGGCGCGCGCGAGTTCCTCGACATCATCGTCGAGGAGGTCGATCGACTGAACCGCGTCGTCTCGTCGTTCCTCGACTACGCGCGCCCCTCGCAGCTCGGCGACGTCGCGCCGATCGACGTGAACGCGACGGTGCGCCGCACGCTGCAGCTGCTCGGACCTCAGTTCGGCCCGGGCGTGGAGTCCGCGCTCGATCTCGACGAGCAGGTCCCGCCGGTGCGCATCGACGCGGAGCGGCTGCGTCAGGTGCTGATCAACCTCGCGCTCAACGCGGTGCAGGCGATGGAGGGCCACGGCCGGCTCGAGGTGCGCACGCGCGGCGTGTCGCGCGGCGACGAGCGCGGGGTCGAGATCCACGTCGCGGACACCGGGCCCGGCATTCCGCAGAAGGTCCTCAAGAACCTCTTCGTGCCGTTCGTGACCACCAAGGATCGCGGCACCGGGCTCGGCCTCGCGATCTCGCAGCGCATCGCGAGCGCGGCGGGCGGGCTCATCGAGGTGCGATCGAGCCCGGGGATCGGCACGACGTTCGTCGTGCGACTGCCGGCGCACGTCGAGGAGCGCGCTGCGCTGCCGGTGCTCGCTCAGGGCAGGATCGGCGCGGGCGCGACCGGGAATTCCGCGCCTGCCGCGGGCCTCGCGGGCGGCGGCGAGGGACTCGGGACGAGCGCGGATCCCGGCACGAGAGCAGAGCGCGGCGCGGTCGCGGGCGAGCGCGCGAGCAGCCTCGCGAGCAATCGATAGAGCCGCACGTCCTCGCGCGCGATCGATCCCGGCTCCATGTCGGAGTCCTCGAAGAGCGCGTCGTACGCGCGCACCGCCGAGCCCTCGCCGCGCTCGCGCGTCGCGTCGGGCAGCAAGTAGCGCCAGGTGCCGAGATGATCGAACGCGACGCCGTGCTCGGGCGTGAACGCGCGCTCGACGAACGCCGGCGCACGACTGCCGAGCGAGCCGTCCTCGTCGAGCAGATAGACCTCGACGTCGAGCGTGCGCAGCTGCGCGTCGAGCGGCCCACCCATCGCGGCCTCGCGCTCGCTCCAGCGCTGTCGCGCCACGATCGACGCGGTGAGCAGCGCGCGCGCGATCGAGCTCCCACGCGCCGAGCGCCAGAGCCGAGGACGCTCGCCGTCCTTCAGCATCACCATGACCTCGACGTTGCGGATGCGGCGCAGCGGCTCGGGAAAGCTCTGCACGCGCGGCGGTCGCGCCCCGCCGAGGATCGCGCGCGCCACGTACGCGAGCGCGAAGTCGTGCGGCGCGTGGAGCACGAGCCCGGTGCGCGGCACGTAGAACGCCGCGCTCGGCGCGAGATACACGGCCTGCAGCTGCTCGAACGAGTCGTACGCGCGCAGCCGATCGCGCAGCGGCGCCGTCGCTTCGACCTCGCCCTGGGGCGCACCGCGACCGTCGGCGACGAGCCCCTCGATCCCGCTCTCCGAGAGCACACGCGCGAGCTCGGCCTCGTCGGTTCCGCCGAGCGCCGCGTCGAGCCCCGGCACCTCGCTCGCGCGCACCATCGTCGTGCCCTCGGGCCGCAGCCGCGCGAGGTCGTCGGTGCCCACGACCGCGACGCGCCCGCGGTCCTCGAGGAACCGCACGAGGTCACCGGTGCCCTCGACGCCGGGGCGCCACAGGAGGTACGCGATCACGGCGATCAGCGCGCCCACCGCGAGCACACCGAGGACGCCGAACGCCCACGTTCGGGTGCGCCCTGCGGGGTCCTGCTTCACGCGCTCGCCTCTACCCGATCCGCATCCGCGGGGCCAGCCCCACGCGCCGTGAGGTCGCTCGCGAGTTGACGCGTCGCGTCGGTCGATCGCGTGTGGATACGCGTAGTTCCCGCGCTAGATGAGAGCCGCTCCGCCGCCCTCGCGGCCACATGATTCGGAGAGGCCGTGACGGCCCTCGATCCAGCTCACATCAGGAGGCTCCCGTGATCATCGGCGTTCCGACGGAGATCAAGACTCGCGAGTACCGCGTCGGCATCAACCCGGGCGGCGTTCGCCAGCTCACCCGCGCCGGCCACGAGGTGCGCATCCAGAAGGGCGCCGGGCTCGGCGCCGGCATCGCGGACAAGGACTTCGAGGCCGTCGGCGCGCGCATCGTCCCGAGCGCCGCGGACGCGTGGGCGGCCGAGATGGTGATGAAGGTGAAGGAGCCGCTCCCCGAGGAGTACGGCTACTTCCGTCCTGGGCTCATCCTCTACACGTACCTGCACCTCGCGCCGCTGCCCGAGCTCACGAAGGAGCTCATGGCCAAGAAGGTGCGCGCGATCGCGTACGAGACCGTGCAGAACGCCGACGGCTCGCTCCCGCTGCTCCGCCCGATGAGCGAGGTCGCGGGCCGCATGGCGACGCAGGTCGGCGCGTCGTGCCTCGAGAAGGAGCGCGGCGGCAAGGGCCTGCTGCTCGGCGGCGTGCCCGGCACGCGTCGTGGTCACGTCGTGGTGCTCGGCGGCGGCGTCGTCGGCGCGCACTCGGCGAAGATCGCGGTCGGCATGGGCGCGCAGGTGACCGTGCTCGACGTCGACGGCACGCGCATGAGCTACCTCGAGGACATCTTCGGCGCGTCGATCGAGACGCTCTACTCGAACCCCACGAACATCGAGGAGACGGTCGCGAACGCCGACCTCGTGATCGGCGCGGTGCTCGTCGCGGGCGCGAAGGCGCCGAAGCTGGTCGACGAGGACCTCATCAAGAAGATGAAGCCCGGCTCGGTCGTGGTGGACGTCGCCGTCGATCAGGGCGGATGCATCGCGACGTGCCGTCCGACGACGCACGACCACCCGACGTTCGAGCTCCACGGCGTCATCCACTACTGCGTCCCGAACATGCCGGGCGCGGTGTCGATGACGAGCACGTTCGCGCTGACGAACGTGACGATCACCTACGCCGAGCGCATCGCGCGCGAGGGCGTGGTGAAGGCGATCAAGGGCTCCCCCGCGCTCGCGCTCGGCGTGAACGTGTGGGACGGCGCGTGTGTCTACCAGGCCGTCGCGGAGGGCGTGGGCGTGGAGTACACCCCGCTCGACCGCGTGCTCTGATCGAGATCCGCAACGTGCACGTGCACGTGCACCTGCACGTGCACGAACGGCAAACGACGAAGGGCCGGCGATCCAACGATCGTCGGCCCTTCGTTCGTTCGTTCGTTCGTCGACGAGCTCAGTACGAGACGCCCGCCCCCACATCCACGCGCCACTGCCGCGGCAGATCACTCGGCAGCGACTCGTCGAGATCACTCGGCGCCAGCAGATCGAACGAGAACGCCGCGGTCAGCGCGAACCACTCGTAGCGCACCTGCGAGCCCGCGAAGAGCCGCACCCGCGTCGAGCGCAGGCTCGGGAACACGACGTTGTGGTTGAAGTCGGTCCCGCTCCCGCGGCAGTACGGCGGCTCGTCGCTCCCGGTGTGCCCGGGCTCGCCCGGCGGGATCGGATCGGGATTGCACTCGTGGAACGCGTCGACCTCCGGCGTGAGATCGACGAGCTCGCTGTCCGCGAACACCCACGCGACCTGGCCGCCGAGGTACGGCGAGACCTCCACCGTGTCCGCCACGATGATGCGCTCGCCGATCGACACGTCGATGGCGGGCACCGTCACGTTCACCTCGGGATCGCCGAGCAGCGTCTGCACCGAGCCGCGCACCGAGAGCGACGGGAAGTACGCCGACGCATGGCGATCGCGCAGCCCCTCGAGCAGCGACCACCGCACCTCCGCGCCGAGCGCCCAGTACGACGTGTTCACGAGGAACCCGATGTTGGTCCCGATCTCGAACCCGAAGGGCAGCCCCTTGCGCACGTTGAAGCGCGACCACGCGAGCACACCGTCGACGAAGCGATTGCGATCGCCGGAGTCGCCCTCGGTGCCGCGCGCCCAGTACTCCGCGCTCGAGTCGATCCCGCTGATCGACGACTCGACGCCGAAGTAGATCCCGCGCATCCCGCGCGTGTGCGCGGGCAGCAGGATCGGCGGGATCAGCGCGCCCGCGAACTGCGTCGCGAGCCTCCGCCACGCGTCGTCGTCCGCGCAGAACGCGCGCTCGCCGCCGCCGAAGAAGCGCGGGCACGCGCTGCCGGGTGTCTCGTCGGCTGGAACGCGCAAGCGCGAGAGCGCGAGATCCATCCGCTGTGCCTCGGCGCGCGATCCGATCGCGAGCACTCCGATCGCGACGGCAATCGCAAGCGTCCCAAGCCTCATTCGGCGGCGACGCTATCGCCGCGCGCGCCGATGCGTCAAGCGAGGGGCCGTGCCTATTCGGTCGGCGCGCCGCCGCGGATCCACGCCGCGACGCGGGCGATCTCCTCGGCGCTCAGCGCGTGCGCGGCGCCCGCGTCGTCCGGCGGCGGCATGCGCTCGCCGACGATGTGGGGATCGCCCAGCAGCTTGTAGACGAGATAGCTGTCCTCGGGCCGCCCCGCGTCGCCGAACACCTCGATGCGCGTCATCCCCGCGAGGCCCGTCACGATCCCGCCGGCGCGCGGTCGCTCGCCGGTCTGTCGCGACGCCACGCGGATCGCGGTCGCGCGCACGCCCTCGGCGCTCGCGAGATCGAGCCCCAGCACCGGCGCGTCGCCGCCGTGACAGTCGCCACACGCCTGCGCGAGCAGCGGGCCGATCTCGCTCCACGGCGGCACGTCGTCGCTCGGCGCGGTCTCCGCACGCCCGGTGCGGAACACCACGACCTCGCGCGCCCCGACGATCCCGTCGAGATCGCGCACGCCCTCGACGCGCAGCTCCCAGCGCGCATCGGGATCGAGCGCGCCCTGCGGCTCGATGCGGATCCCGGGCAAGGTCGGATCGGCGCGCACCGCGATCGGCGCGACACGCGCGCCCGAGACCACCTGCACCGTCGCGGGCGACACGCTGCTCGGCGCGAGCGGCCGATCGAGCACGACCTCCATCCGCGCGAGCCGATCGACGTCGTCGGCGCCGGGCGCGGGAACGGTCGCGATCACGAGAGGCGCCGAGCCGATCGGTGCGGTCTCGTTCGGCACGTCGCAGGCGGTGCCGAGGACGAGCGCCGCGACCGAGACCAAGAGCGCGGCTCGGCGCGTCAGGTCCGTCAGCTCTCGCTGTACATCGAGAGCTGCTGCCGGACGACGTCCTCGCTGACGCCTTCCGGGATGTACTCCTTCAGGCAGTCGGCGAGGGTGACGAGCATGTCGTCGACGCCCTTGTCCTCGATCAGCTTGGCCAGAAGCGCGCGCGCTTCGCGGGAGTCGTCCTCGCGCAGGAATTGCCGCACCTGCTCGATCGTGATCTCGCCCGAGAAGTCGATCTGAGCGTTCTGTAGAAGAAAGCGAGCGAGTTCCTTCACGACGCCGTCCTCCCCAAAGGTCCTTTGGGTGCAAATCGCCTCGGTGCACCGGAAGATTCCGAGAGACACCGACACGGGCATTAGTTTGTAGTCCCGTCAATGCGCGGATGGCAAGGAAAAGGATGTAGGATGGCGGCTCCGTGAGCCGTCGCCCCGGAGGCGCTGTCGCCGAGCGCCCCATCCCCGCGTGAGCCCGATCGTCGTCAGGAGGCTGCTCTGGACACCCCGCGCATCCGCGTCCTCGTGACCGCCTTCGCCGCCGTGCCCGGCTCGAGCCCGCATGGCGCGGCGCTCCTCGCCATCGCGGCAGCGGTGCGCGGCGACGTCGATCTGGTGACCGTCAAGACCGAGTCGCTCTCGCACGTCGAGCGCATCGGCGACGCGCGCATGTTCCGCGTGCCGGTCGGCGAAGCGGGCGCCCTCGAGCAGCGCGTGATGTTCGATCGCGCGGTGGCGCGGCAGCTCGAGGCCGAGCCCTACGACGTCGTGCACGTGCGCGGTCCGTTCGAGGGCGCGATCGCCGCCGACCGCAAGGACGCGTTCGGGTTCCAGCTCGTCTACGAGATGGCGACCTTCCCCGACGAGGCGCTGGGCGCCGGGGTCGAGCGGCGATGGAGCGAGGCCCACGCGAAGAGCATCGAGCACGCGGATCTCGTGCTGGTGCCGACCGAGGCCGCGCGCCGCGCGGTGCTCGAGAGCGTGCCCTCGGACCGCGTGATCGTGCTGCCGCCGGGCATCGACGTGGGCAGCTTCGACTGGCGTCCCTCGTCGCACGAGTCGGTGCCGCGGCTGCTCTATCTCGGATCGTTCACCGCGGATCGCGATCTCGCGACGATGCTGCGCGCGCTGCGTCGCGTGGTGCAGACGCGCCCGGTGCGCGCGCTGATCGCGGGCGAGACCGATCGTCACCGCCGCGAGCAGATGCGCGCGATGGTCGACGCGTTCGAGCTCGGCGGGGTCGTCGAGGTGCGAGGCGAGCCGCCGCCGCGGACGCTGCCGAAGATCATCGCGGGCGCCGATCTCTGCCTCGCTCCCGCGAGCGAAGCGCCGCGCTTCCAGTCGCTCGGCGATCTCCCCCAGCCGCTGCTCGAGTACCTCGCCTGCCATCGCCCGGTGATCGCGGCGGGCGTGCCCGGCGTGAGCGACGCGCTGCGCGACGAACAAGAAGGTCTGCTCTATCCGCCCGGCGACGAGAGCGCGCTCGCGGATGCGATCCTGGAGATGCTGCGCGACGAGTCGCTGCGCGCGCGCACGACCGAGTCGGGCTATCGCCGGGTGCGCGAGCTCTTCTCGAGCGGCGCGCGACGGCGGCGCATCGCCGAGATCTACGAGCGCCTCGCGCCGGGCTCGCAGAACGCCGATCCCTGGGACGAGAGCTTCGAGGACGGCGAGACCGGCGCGCTCCAGGTCGCGTCGATCTCGTCGCTCGTCACGCCCCAGACCGGCGATCGCGACGAGCCCGTGCACGAGTTGTTTGCTGATTCGCCGACTGATCGCGGCGAAGAGATCGGCGCCGACAGCGAGGAGCCGACGACCCACAACGCGCTGGTGATCGCGGACAGCCAGAGCGCGATCGAGCTCGACACGAACGAAGTGCTCGTCGTGAAGACCCAGCCCGGCGAAGAGATCACGCGCGACATCCCCGCGCACCTCGACACCGATCCCGGCCTCCTGCCGATCGACGCGATCGCGCCCGAGGCAACGCGGCGCACGACCGACACCGACCCCGGCTGACTCATCGACAGCGCGCGCGCAGCTCTTCCACGTCGCCGTGGCACGTGATGCACGCGCGCGCGTTGGTCTCCAGCGCGCCGCGACACGACATCGCGAAGCCCGGCGGATGCGGGCTCACGCCCGCGCCGATCCCCCGCGCGCCGTGGCACTGCACGCAGTCCTCCTCGGCGTGACAGCTCGCGCAGCTCTGCATCGAGCGCACAGCCTCGATCGCGTGCATGTTCGGCCCGCGCACCCACACCGCGGTCGGCGGATGCCAGCGATCGCGCGTGCGCACGTCGGGCGCCGCGATCGGCGCGATGCCGAGGCGCCCGTGACACTCCGCGCAGAACTGCGAGATCGTGTGGCAGCTCGTGCAGCGCCCGCCGCTCGTGCCGAGCTCGCCGTCGCGCCGCGCGTAGACCGGATGCACGGTGAGGAAGTCGCTCGGGTGCACGCGCCGCGGTCGCACCCGTCCGTCGTGGCAGTCGGTGCAGTCGCTCTCGGTGTGGCACTCGGCGCAGAGCGGGCCCTGATCGGCCGCGACCCAGCGATGCCGCACCAGCCACTCGTGATCGTGGCGCATGCCCGCCATCCAGCGCGGCGGGTTCATCCAGCCCTCGGGCCAGCGCGCGTGCAGCTGTCCCGAAGGGTTCGCGACGTGACAGCCCTCGCACGCGAGCGGACGAGGCGCGGCCGGCACGTCACCGAGCCCGCTCGGCGCATGACAGCGGAAGCAGTCGCGCATCGTCGGCAGATGCGCCCGCGTCGCGAGGCGCGCGTCGGGGACTCCGGCGTGACAGTCGAGACAGGTCTGTCCCGCCTGCACGTGCGCGCGGTGCGAGAACCGCAGGCGCGCCGCGGGGACGTCGGAGACCGGCGCGATCGGCGCGCCCGCATCGCTCGGCGGAGGGACGAACCCCATGTGACAGGTGCCGCACGTCTCGATGGTCGGCGTCGCGCGATCGATCTCGCGCGCATGGCACGGCAGGCAGGTGCGCTCCGCGGGGATCAGGCGATCGGCGGACGACTCGCTGGTCGGTGCGCCGTCGTGACAGCGCGCGCACTCGAGCTCGCGATGCGCGGGGAGCGAGTGGTCCATCCGCAGCGCGATGCGCTGCGGCGGATAGATGATCGTCGAGCGCCCGAGGTCGCGCGGCCGCGCGCTCGCGCTGCGCTGTCCGACGCTCGCCCCGCTCGTCAGCCCGAGCACGAACGCGAGCGCGATCCCGATCGCGACGACGTACTGCACCGCTCTCATCGCCACGTCTCCACGCGCAGCCACGCGATCAATCGGAACCGATTGCCCACCACCCTGCTCGCCGCGTGCTGCAGCTCGACGAGGATCGACGCCTGCTCGGTGAGATCGAAGATCGCGTCGATCGACTCGCTCACCACCGTCCCGTAGAGGTCCTGACGCAGCGGATCGTCGAAGTGCCACACACTCACGTGCAGGCCCAGCGCGATCTCGGGGATGAGCCGCCGCCGCGCGTCGATCGACACGCCCGCGACCGGACCGAGCGAGCCGCTCCACGCGAAGCCGGAGAGCCCCGCGTCGATGCGCTCGATCCGCGCGCGCGCCCATCCCTCGACGCCCGCGTCGTAGTCCTCGCCCCACGGCGCGCCGAGATCGGCGTGACGACCGCGCAGCGCCCCGCCGAGCTCGACGTCGTCGCTGAGGCGCACGCTCCCGCCGAGCCGCGCCTCGTCGATCGGCGCGGTCTGGAACCACGCCCAGATCGTGCCGGGATCGAAGCGCGGCACGTGTCGCTCGATCGAGGCCCGCGCGCTCCAGATCCCCTCGCGCAATTCGATCGCACCGAGCGCGTCGATCACCGTGATGTCGAGCAGATCGAGCACGCCGATCGCTTCCATGCGCAAGAGCGGGATCGGCTGCGACGTCGCGCTCAGCGAGAGGCGCGACAGCACCGTTCCGTCGTCCTCCCACGCGTGCCGCACGCCCGCGCCGAGCTGCAGCCACTCGCCCGGCCCGCCGCGCACCCGCGCGCCCACCACCCAGGTGTCGATGCCGGGATCGGTCCACGGCGCGACCGTCGCGTCGACGTCGCTGCGATCGACGCGCATCTCGCCCTGCGGCTCGAACGCCGGCGTCCCGAGCAGGCTCGTGCCTCGCACCATCAAGCCCGCGAACGCCTCCGCGGAGATCCACGGCCAGGGCGCGATCCGCGCGCTCACTCCGTCGAACCGCACGAACCCGATCGGATCGACCTCGAGCTGCCGCCCGACCCGCGCCGCGATCCCGAGAGGCAAGCCGTCGATCGCGACCCAGAGCATCGGCAGATCGATCAGCGATGGCGACGTGAGCGGCTGCCATCCGCCCGTCATCTCGCGATCGTACGCGCGCACGCAGAGCTCGCCGCCGACCAGGCAGTCCTCGCCGAAGTCGTGGTAGAGCCGCAGCCGCACGCTCGCCGAGAGGCGAATCTGGCGTCCATCGGGCTCGGGCGCGCCGAGCGGCTGCACGAGCCGCAGCCCGAGGTTGGACGTGAAGCGGCGCCGCGCGAGGAACGTCGTCGTGCCCGGCGCGCGCACCTCGTAGACCTGGAAGCTCGCGTCGCTGTCGAGCTCCACGTCGAGCGCGCGCGCGGATGGGACGGCGAGCGCGAGCATCGCCGCCGCGAGCGCGACGGCTCCGATCCGCCGCGTCACTCGCTGCGCTGATCGCTCGAGCGTTGCGTGCCGAAGCGCGTCGCGAGCGCGTCGTCCCAGGAGTCCGCGAGGCGGCCGATGCTGCGGATCGTGGTGTCGACCTCCGAGGCATCGAGATCGCGCAGCGCGCGCTCGGCGACCACGACCACGTCGGCGCCGAGCAGCCCGAACGCCGCGCCGACGAGCTCGCGCGCGTTGAGCTCGAGCACGTGCTGGAAGAGCGCGGTGCGCTGCGGCTCCGCCCCGGGGATCTTCACGACCGGCGCCGCGACACGGAGCGACCCCTCGCGTCCCGCCGCGGGCTCGTGCACCGCGACGACGATGCGCGCGCTGCCACGCCGGAGCACGTACGACGCGGCGCTCGCGTCGCCTGTCAGCTTCGCGGTCGCTGCGTCGATCCCGAGCCGCCCGATCGCCTCTTCCACCAGCGTGATCGCTCGCTTCGTGTCGTCGTCGGCCGCCATCGTCACCGCTCCGCGACGGGATTCGACGATGCGCGGCGATCGAAGTCAAGGAGCGCTCGACGGCGTCGATCGCGGATGACAGAGAGAACGTCGCCTTGAGCCCCGAGTCGATCGTCGAGCGCGTGGTGGCGCGACTGCCGGAAGCCGAGATCCAGCGCGCGCAGGCCGAGTTCCACGCACGCACGGGGCCCTTCGCGCCGGGCGAGCCGTTCTACGAGGAGCGGGTGCGCGCGTTCCTCGACTGGCTGGTGATCGAGCGTCACGAGGGCGCCGCGATGCGCGCGTTCCTCCCCTCGCTCGCGCCTGCCGAGCAGCCGCTCGCGCGCGCGATGCTCGCGTCGATGCGCAGCCTCTTCCGCGTGACCGACCAGCGCGGCGACGATGGACCGATCGTCGATTGCCTGCTCTACGGCGCGCGCTTCGTGGCGCGGGGCGACGAGCTGCCGGGCTCGCGATTGACCGCGGGCGACGTGCTCGACGGACGCGCGATCGGGCTCGGTGGTCGGGTGATGCTCGCGCCCGGTCCGGTCTTCCATCCGCGCGAGGCGCACGAGGCGCTCGCCGCGCTGCTCGAGACCGCGCGCGCCGCGGGGCGCTGCGACGGGACGCTGCTCGATCCGCTGCTGCGCATGCGGATGCGGCTCGACCGCTTCGAGAGCATCCGCGCCAAGCACATCTACCGCTTCGACGCGCTCGACCGCACCGAGATCCTGACCGCGCCCTGGGCGGCCGACGCGTCCGGCTGAATTTCGCTGAGATCGACGCGCGCGCCGGGCGAAACCGTCGTGCCGAGCGACGGTTTGGCGCCACTCGCATCAAATCGTCATTTCCTCGACAAAAAGTTCCCCAGAGGCCCGAAACGGCCATTGGGTCGCGACAAAAAGTCCAAACTCGCCCGAAATGGTCATTTCGCGCGTCTGGGGACCTTCTCGTACAGTCTCACCATCCCGCCGGGGGTCCCCCGGCGAATCGCCAAAAAGCGCGGAGCCCGCGGTGTCTCCACCGCGGGCTCCGGGTCGGACCGGCTCGTAAGCCGAGTTCTGTTCTCTCTCCGCGTCGCCGCGAAGCGAGTGGCGATCATTCCTCTAGGACGCGCGTTGCCGCGTGCCTCCAGCGACACACCCGGGAGCTTCGGACGGGCCGTCCTCTCGTGCCTCCGAAGACACCTTGCGGCGCCCCGGAGACACAGCGCTCCCCTATTCGGTCTTGCTCCGGATGGGGTTTGCCGTGCAGCCGCTGTCACCAGCGGCCCGGTGAGCTCTTACCTCACCGTTTCACCCTTGCCGCGATGCCTCTCTCACGAGAGGGGGCGGCGGTCTGCTCTCTGTTGCACTGTCCTCGGGGTCGCCCCCACCGGCCGTTAGCCGGCATCCTGCCCTGTGGAGCTCGGACTTTCCTCCCGCGTGCCCGCCTTTCGACGGTGCGCCGGCGATCACCCGAGCCGCTCCGACAGCGGCGCACTCTGTAGCGCTTCGCGCGCGACGCAAGCGCGGACGGGCTGCGAGAAATTCGACCCGGCGATCCCCGGTCCGTAGGGTCGGCCGCGATGCGTCGCGTGCTCGCGATCGGCCTCGTCGCCTGGCTCGTCGGATGCGGAGGAACGCCCGAGGTCTCGAGCGAGACCGACGCTGCTGCCACCGTGGTCGCGCCGGCGCCGAGCCCGCGCACGCCGCAGCCCCCCGCGACGCCGGGGCCGACGATCGCGGTGCCCGCGGGCGTGGTGCTTGCCGGGAGCACGCCGGGCACTCCGTTTCGCCGCCCTTCGCGCGAGGTCGACGAGATCCCGGTCGAGCTGCCGGCGTTCGCGATCGATCGGCACCCCTACCCCAACGAGCCCTTCGCGCCGCCGCAGCTCGTGACCAGCCGCGCCGAGGCCGCCGCGCTGTGCGAGGCCCGGGGCGCGCGGCTGTGCACCGAGCTCGAGTGGGAGCGCGCCTGCGAGGGCGACGCGCACGACCGCTTCCCCGGCGGGCGCACCTACGACGCCGATCGCTGCAGCCGCGATCGCAGCGCGTGCGCGAGCGCGCTCGGCGCGATGCGGATGGGCGAGACCGCACCGGAGTGGACCGCGAGCGATGCGGCCGAATCGCTGGTGCGACGCGGTCGCTCGGCGGTGCTGCGCGGCGCCCAGGCCGATGCCCCCGCGGACCAGCATCGGTGCGACGCGCGCGTGCTCGAGGTGCCCGAGGCCGCGCCCGCCGCGGCGTTCCGGTGCTGCCACGGCACGGCGCCGGCAGTGCGATACCCCGAGGTCGATCGGCCGCGCGAGGTCGTCGATCTCACGGTCGAGCGCGACGCGATCCGCGCCGCGCTGCGCGGGGTGCCCGAGCTCGCGGCGTATGCCGACGACTTCGAGCCGTACGCCGAGGCCGACGGCGATCGCGCGCTGGCGTGCGCGAACGTCGACCGTCGGGCGCTCGCGGGATGGGAGCTCGCGCCGGGGCCCTTCGCGTGGTCGCCCTCGCCGGGCGAAGCGACGTGGGTGGTCGCGGGACGTGGCGGCGGCTCGTCGCTGATCGCCGTGCTCTACGTGCTGCCGGGGGATCGCTTCGCGCACGCCGCGAGCTTCGTGCTCGAGGGCGAAGACGCGCCGATCGCCGTCACCCGCACGCCTCCTTCGCGCGGCGAGCTGCAGTGGAGCGCGTGCTGGGGCCGCCCCGGCGATGGCGGCGTGGTGCGCTTCGGCGAGGACTCGATCGTGCGCGTGATCTCGCACTGACTCGTGCGGCGCGCTGCGCTAGCGTGCCCGGCCATGCGTTTGATGCGGCTCCGCCACGGCGGGCTCGACTACTGGGCCCGCCTCTACGACGACGCGACCGCGCGGCTGTGGACCGCAGCGCCCTGGGAGGGCGGGACCGAGACGGACCGGCTCGTGCCGATCAAGAAGGGCGCGGTCCTGCCGCCGGTCGTGCCGAGCAAGATCGTCTGCGTCGGACGGAACTACCGCGAGCACGCGAAGGAGCTCGGGCACGAGGTGCCGCCCGAGCCGCTGCTCTTCATGAAGCCGCCGAGCGCGCTGCTCGCGCACGAGGGGACGGTGCTGCTGCCCCCGCAGTCGAGCCGCGTCGAGCACGAGGGCGAGCTCGCGGTGGTCGTGGGCACGACGCTGCGCCGGGCCGACGTCGCGACCGCGGCGCGCTCGATCGGAGGAATCACGTGCGCCAACGACGTCACGGCGCGCGATCTCCAGCGCAAGGACGTGCAGTTCACCCGCGCGAAGAGCTTCGACACGTTCTGCCCGATCGGGCCCTGGCTCGAGACCGAGCCGGGCGAGCTCGCATCGCTCTCGCTCCGCACCCGCGTCAACGGCGAGACCCGCCAGGACGGGCGCGTCGCCGACATGGTGTGGCCGGTGGCGGAGCTGCTCGCGTATGTGTCGTCGGTGATGACGCTGCTGCCGGGCGACGTGCTCCTGACCGGCACGCCCGCGGGCGTCGGACCGCTGGTGCCGGGCGACGTCGTGGAGGTGGAGATCACGGGCGTCGGCACGCTCACCCACCGCGTCGCCGCCGAGCCGGCGTGAGTTTCCTGACGGAAGGGCGCGCTCCGGGGCCGGCGTGCCCTTTACGGTGAGCCGCAGTTCAGCGAGAAAACCTCGAAGAAACGCGCATCTGCCTCATGGCACGGTGCTTGTTGTCGCTGGCGCGACCCCGGAGCCTCCGTGACCCGCAGCACCTCATCGCTTCTCCTGGCGCTCGCCCTCGTCGCGACCCCCGGCTGCTACGCCTCCCACGAGCACGACCCGCTCCTGCTGCCCGACGGCGCTCGCCTCGACGGCGGCCCACGCGACGGCGGCGGGTTCGACGGCGGGCCCGACTTCGACGGCGGCCCCGATTTCGACGGCGGCACCCTGCCCGACGGCGGCGATGCGGGCGAGGACGCCGGCGTGCGGTGGGACGCGGCGGGGCGCGACGCCGAGCCGCCGGTGGGCGGCCCGCCCGACCCGACGACCTGCCGGATCGTGCCCGAGGTGCATCCGTTCGACGATCCGGTGCTCGAGACGCGCTGGCCCGAGCGCGGCGGCACGATGTCGGACCCGGCGAGCTGGCACGTCTGCGCGACGCCGCTCGTCATCGATCTCACGCCGAACGACGGCGAGGACCTCGAGCCGGTCGTGGTGTTCGTCTCCTACGACTCGCTCGGCAGCGGCTCGGAGTACGGCACGCTGCGCATCTGGGATCCGCGCACCGAGACGACGATCAGCTATCCGACGACGACCGGACCGATGGGCCCGTTCGGGCCGCTCGAGCCGTCGACGAACCTCGCGGCGGGCGACCTCGACGGCGATGGCGACAACGAGATCGTCGGCATGGGCGTCGACTCCGGGACCTTCGCGTTCCACCACGACGGCACGCTCATGTGGGAGTCGCCCTATCCCTCGGCGCTCGAGCGCGGCACGCGGTGGTCGCGGACGATCGGCGGCGCGGTGAGCCTCGCGGACCTCGAGGGCGACGGGACGGTGGAGATCGTCATCGGGCGCACCGTGCTCGAGGGGCGGACCGGCGCGCACCGCTGGACCGCGCCCTCGGAGACGACGACGCGCGGGGCCAACGACATCCTCGGGCCGATCTCGTGCGTCGCGGACCTCGACGGCGACGGGGTGCAGGAGATCGTCGCGGGGCGCACCGCGATGCGCGCCAACGGCGACGTGATGTGGGCGAACACGGTGATGGGCGACGGGCTCTGCGCCGTCGCGGACATGGGGTTCACGCCGGGGCCCGAGATCGTCCTGGTCTCGCAGGGCTTCCTCTACGTGCTCGACGGGCGCTCGGGCGAGATCAAGTGGGACCGCGTGATCGAGGGTCGCGGGCGTGATGCGCTCGGCGGCGCGCCGACGATCGCGGACTTCGACGGCGACGGGCGCCCGGAGATCGGCGTCGCGCACGGCGCGGCGTACGGCGTCTACGACCTCGACTGCGATCGCCGTCGTCCCGAGATCGGCTGCGGCGGCGTGGGCGTGCGCTGGACGTCGAACACCGAGGACGACTCGTCGGCGGCGACCGGCTCGAGCGTGTTCGACTTCAACGGCGACGGGCGCGCCGAGGTCGTCTACAACGACCAGTTCTTCTTCCGCGTGTACGACGGCTACGCGGGCACCGAGCTCTTCCGCCAGGCGAACTCGTCGCGCACGCGCACCGAGAACCCGGTGATCGCGGACGTCGACAGCGACGGCGACGCCGAGATCGTGTTCACCGCGAACTCCGAGGCGACCTTCCTGCAGCGCCCGACGGACCGCACGACCGACCCGGGCGTGGAGATCTGGGGCGACGCGCGCGGCCGCTGGGTCGGCGCGCGCCGCATCTGGAACCAGCACGCGTATCACATCACGAACGTGACCGAGAGCGGGCACATCCAGAGCCCCGAGCCGGGCAGCTGGACGGTGCTGAACGCGTATCGCCAGAACCTCCGCGAGGGCGGCGACGTGCTCGTGGTGCCGGATCTCTGGGGCGGGCGCGGGCAGTACGAGTGCCTGGGACGCGGCCGCGCGAGGGTGCGCATCGACGTGCAGAACTGGGGCCTGGAGCGGGTCGGGCCGGGCGTCGTGGTGCGGGTGTATCGCGGGCGTCCGAGCGCGGGCATGGCGGTCGCGCAGGTCGAGACGACGGGCGTGCTGCTCCCGAACGGCGGGTCGGAGACGGTCGAGGTCGAGATCCCGCTGAGCGGCGACGTGGTCGACTACTGGGCGGTGATCGACGACCCCGAGGAGCCCGCGAGCGGCGCGATCGCGGAGTGCCGCGAGGGGAACAACGAGGTGCTCATCTGGCGCCCGTCGTGTCCGTGAGCTTGATGTGCGTGGCGCCCGAGGTGAGTCGTTGCGCATGAGCGAGCCGCGCGACGAGGACGAGGGGCAGGACGAGTCGAACAAGGCGCCGAGCCCGGCGGACGCGAAGAACGAGCTCTTCGCAGCGCTGGGCCACATGAAGAAGGCGGCCGAGCTGCTCGTGGCAGCGGCGGACCCGGCGGTCCGCAAGGCCGCCACCGAGGCCGAGAAGGCGCTCGAGAAGGTCGGCAAGGAAGCCGAGCCGATGGCGCGTCAGCTGGGCGCCGAGCTCGGCAAGATGACCCGCGGGATCGTCGACGCGCTCGAAGGACGTCGCAGCAAGAGCGACGCGCCGCAGCAGAGCGACGACGACGAGAGCGAGGTCGAGCGCCTCGAGCGCGAGGCCGAGCGCGACGACGAGAAGAAGCGCTGATCAGGCGTCGCGTTCTCCCGCGGACGCCGACCCAGCACGCCCCCTGCGTCGTGCTCGAAGCGCGGCACGCCCCCCGCGTGCCGCGATCACACCGCGATCAGAGGCAGTAGTCCTTCAGCCGCGCCACGTCCTGCAGCGCCGCGAGCTTCGCGAGACCGGCCGTCTCGACCTGGCGCACGCGCTCGCGGGTCAGGTTCATGATCTCGCCGACCTCCTCGAGCGTGATGCCGCCGCGGTCCGCGATGTCGAGCGCGCAGGTCTCGGTCATCTCCCAGACCTCGATGTCCGTGAAGTTCACCTTGATGCTGCCGCGCACCGGGTGGACGTCGAGGTACAGGTGATACTTGCACGACACGAACGGGCACGGCCGCTCCATGTCGATGCACTCCGCGCGCGTCGTCGGCTTCCAGTAGTCGGTCTCGGGGTACAGCATCTTGCCGCGGTTGAGCTCGGCCTTGCTCAGCCGTCGGATCGAGATGGTGCGCGCCCGCGCGCGGTTGCGGCGCTTGCGGCGGCCCTTCTCGTCGCCGTCCTCCGCGTCCTCGTCGGTCTCGGCCGCGAGCGCGAGCGCGAGTGAGCCGTCGAGGGCGGGTGGCATCTCGCCCGCTCCGTCCTCGTCCCCTTCGCCCCCGAAGTCGCCCTGCTCGAGTTCGTAATCGAGCTCCTGCTGCTCCGACATCGTTGCCTCCGCCCTTCGCCGTTCTTCCGTTCGCCGCCCCGCCTCGCCCGCGGAGCGACGCCCGCCCACTCAGACCGCAGCCCGCGCCATGCGAGCGCGCATCGACATCCGCTGCTCGATCGCGTCGAGCGTCTCCATCAGCGACACGCCCAGCGCGCGCGCCTCGGCCAGCTGCTTCTCCGCGAGCGCGTCGCCGCCGCGATCGGCGATGCGCCGCTCGATCGCCGACCACACGCGGTCGAGGTTGCGCCCCAGCTCCTCGACGTCGCCGCGCACGAAGAATTCGCGCTGGATCTCTTCGATCGTGAAGCCCTGCGACATCAGCCGCCGGATCGTCTCGATCCGCCCGACGACCGTCGCGGGATAGAGCCCCTGCGAGCCGCGGTGCTTGCCCTTGCGTCCCACCCGGACGCTCCGCGGCAGCAGCCCGAGCTGGACGTACTTCCGGAACGTCGCCTCGGTGAGCCGGTCACCGCCCTGATCGAACCAGTCGACGATCTGCTGGACCGCGAGGCCCTGCGGATGCGCGCGCTCGAACGCCCGGAGCGCTTCTTCGCTCCGCACGCCGACGCCCGTCTTTCCGCCGATCTCGCTCACCAACGTCCTCCGGTTCGGGCCCGTGTCTCCGGGAAAGCACCCGCTGCTCGAATCCCCCGATCGAGCGTCAGTCGAGGTCGCCTCGCGAGAGGAATCACCCCGAGCGCGAGCGAATGTATTCCATTCGAGAGAACGCGCCAAGAAAAATGCGCAACACGCGGACACTGCGCGATCTGCGCCGTTTTTCGCGAGATTTCGCGGGATGAACCGCGCGCGAGACGGTCTCGATCGAGCGTCCTCGTTCCATTCACGCGATCGCCGTCTCACGAAGGCGATCGTATCCTCGGTGCACCGATCGACCGATCTCGGCGCCTTCCTTGCGATCGCCGGACGAGCACGGCAGGCTGCCGCGCGTGATGCCCGCTGCGCGACGCGCGCTCCTCGCGGTCCTGGTCGCGTCGCTGGCCGCGTGCTCGGGCCGTGGCGATGGGCGCACCGGCGAGCGCTGCGCCGACGACCGCGAGTGCCAGCGCGGGCTCTGCGTCGCCGGCGTGCGCGGTGAGGAGCCGGTCTGCACCGTCAGCTGCGCGTCGGACGCCGAGTGCCCGCAGGGCTGGACCTGCCACGGCGTGACGCAGGCGAACGTGCTGGTCTGCGCTTCGGGCGGGGCGACCCCGTTCGATCCGAGCGGCCAGCATTGACCGGACGCGCGGACGCGGTGTAGCCCGGCACGATGGATCCGCGCGCCTGGCGACGTTTCCGCCGGAACCGGGGCGCGATGGTGGGCCTCGCGCTGGTCGTGTTCGTGCTGTCGACCGCGATCTTCGGGCCCTTCCTCGCGCCGGCCGACCCCGATCACCAGTTCGCCGAGGGGCTGCTCGAGGACGGCACGCCGCGCCCGCCCGGCGACGACATGGTGCTCGGCGCCGACACGCTCGGGCGCGACGAGCTCTCGCGCCTCCTGCACGGCGGGCGCGCCTCGCTGAGCGCCGCGCTCTCCGCGACGATCATCGCGGTGCTGATCGGGCTCTCGGTGGGCGCGATCGCGGGCTACTTCGGAGGCTGGCTCGACTCGCTGCTGATGCAGCTGGTCGACGTGATGCAGTCCCTGCCCTTCCTCTTGATCGCGATCACCGTGAACCGCGTCGTGAACAGCCCCTCGATCGTCGTGCTGGTGGTGCTGCTCGGCGTGCTCTCGTGGACGACGCTCGCGCGCGTGACGCGCACCAAGACGATGCAGGTGCGCGAGCTCGAGTTCGTGCAGGCGGCGCGTGCGCTCGGCATGGGCGAGTGGCGCATCCTCGCGCGGCACGTGCTGCCGAACGTGACCGGTCCCGCGATCGTGATCGGCACCACGCTCGTCGCGAACACCATCCTCGTCGAGTCCGCGATGAGCTTCCTCGGGCTTGGCGTGCCCGCGCCGGCGTCGACGTGGGGGACGATGCTGCACGACGCGCAGGACATGATGTCGCTCGCGCCGCGCCTCGTGCTCTATCCGGGCCTGCTGATCGTCGCGACGGTCTTCGGCTTCAACCTGCTCGGCGAGGGCCTGCGCGACGCCCTCGACCCCAAGGACTGAGCGCGATGGCCTCGACGCCTCGCGCCAAGAAGCGCCGGGACACCGAGGGTGTGCTCGGCATTGCGAGCCTCGCTGTGCTCGCGGCGATCGTCGCCACCATCGCGCTCTTCCTGCCGCCCATGCCGACGCATCCCGCGTTCGCCGGTGCCGGCCACGAGGAGCCGCAGCGCGGCGGCACCTTCGTCGCGTTCCACGAGTCCGACGTCGCCGGGTTCGATCCGCTCGTCGAGTGGAACGCGATCTCGAACGTCGGGCTCAAGCTCTTGTTCGAGGGGCTCGTCGAGCACGACTCCGACCTAAACATCGTGCCGCGCCTCGCGCGCGAGCTCCCGACCGTCAGCGACGACGGGCTCGTCTACACGTTCCGGCTGCGCGACGACGTGCGCTTCCACCACGGGCGCGCGCTCGTCGGCGACGACGTGCGGTGGTCGCTCGAGCACATGCTGCACCCCGACACCGCATCGCCGGGCGCGACGTTCTTCTCGTTGATCGACGGGTTCGATGCCTACCGGGCGCGCAGCGCCGAGCACGTGAGCGGCATCCGGGTGATCGACGAGCACACGATCGAGATCCGTCTGTCGCGCCCCGATCAGGCGTTCCTGCACTCGATGGCGATGACGTTCGCGTTCCCGGTGCCGCGCGAGAACTACGAGCGCTGGGGCACGGAGGTCGGGCAGCACCCGGTCGGCACCGGCGCGTTCGAGCTCGAAGAGTGGGAAGCGGGCGTGCGCGTCTCGTTCCGGCGCAACGACGACTTCTATCGCGAGGGCGAGCCCTACCTCGATCGCCTGGTGCTCGAGCTGAACCTCGGGCGCGGCCCCGCGTTCATGCGCTTCCTCGCGGGCGACGTGGATCACATCCATCGCTTCACGCCGACCGACTACCTCTGGTTCCGACGCCAGAGCGCGTGGCAGCCCCACGCGGTCACGCACGCCCAGGTCGACATCTGGGGCATCGAGATGAACACCGAGCTCGAGCCCTTCACGAACCGTCACGTGCGTCGCGCGGTCGGGTTCGCGATGGATCGCGATCGCTGGAACCGTCAGCGCGCGGGACGACTGCGCACCATCGGTCAGCCGATCCCCGAGACGCTGCGCGCCCACGATCCGAACCTGCCGGGCGCGCAGGTGCACGACGTGGCGCGCGCTCGCGAAGAGATGGCGCTCGCCGGGCATCCGGTGCGCTGCACGCCGCGCGGCGTAGGCGTCGAGGGCGAGGACTGCGTCGCCGAGGGGCTCGACGAGGAGCTCGATCTCTGGATCGGCGAAGGCCCGACCGGTCAGGCGTACGGGGTGCTCGCGCAGCAGGATCTCGCGACCATCGGCATCCGCGCGCGGCTGCGTCCGGTGTCGTTCCCGGTCTACCTCGAGCAGACCGGAAGACCGCGCACCGCGACGATGCTCTTCGGCGGTTGGTCGATGGACTTCCCCGATCCCGCGAGCATGCTCGAGCCGCTCTACCACTCGCGCTCGGCGAGCGAGACCAGCTCGAGCAATCGCGCGTTCTATCGCAACCCCGAGCTCGATCGTGTGCTCGACGACGCGCGTGTGGAGCGCGATCCCGAGCGGCGCATCGCGCTCTATCGCGAGGCCTCGCGCATCCTCGTCGACGACTCGCCGTGGGCGTGGCTGTTCTCGAACACGAAGTACGAGGCCTGGCAGCCCTACGTGCGCAACTTCCGCCCGAACCCGGTGTGGGACGAGATGTATCGCGACGTGTGGCTGGATTTGCCGCGACGTCGCGTGGCGCGCGCGCTCGATCGTGCGGGCGCTCGGTCGTTCGCGGCGCTCGCGCCTCTCGGTGGGCGACGAGGCGGGGGCGCACGATGACGTCGCTGCTCGCGCGAAGGCTGCTGCGCGGCGTGCTCGTGGTGTGGGCCGCCGTGAGCCTGGTGTTCCTGCTCGCGCATGGCGCGGGCGATCCCGCGGTCTCGATGCTCGGTGCGCGCGCGACGCCGGAGCGGGTCCGCGAGTTCAACGCGGCGCACGGGCTCGATGCGCCGCTTCACGAGCAGTACGCGCGGTTCTGGGGCGGCGTGCTGACGGGCGATCTCGGGACGTCGTGGCGCGACGAGCAGCCGGTCGCGCGTGTGCTCGGGACGCGCCTGCCGCGCACGATGCTGCTCGGCGGGATCGCGCTCGCGCTCGAGGTGATGATCGGGCTCGGCATCGGCACCCTCGCGGCGCTGCGTCGCAACGGGCCGCTCGACACGCTGGTGATGGCGATCGCGTTCCTCGGCATCAGCGCGCCGACGTTCCTCACGGGGCTGGTGTTCCTGCAGATCTTCGCGTTCCGGCTCGGCTGGTTCCCGGTGGGCGGATACGGCGTCGACGCGCTCGATCACGTGCGCCACGCGATGCTCCCGGCGCTCACGCTCGCGATCGTCGGCGCCGCGACCTACGCGCGCATCATGCGGAGCGAGATGATCGAGACGCTGCGCCAGGACTACGTGCGCACCGCGCGCGCGAAGGGCCTCTCGCCGATCCACGTGGTGCGTCACGCGTTCCGGAACGCGCTGCTGCCGATCGTCACGCTGCTCGGTCTCTCGACGCCGCTGCTCGTCTCGGGCGCGGTGATCACGGAGACGATCTACGGCTGGCCCGGCGTGGGCCGGCTCGCGGTGGAGTCGATCTCGAGCGGCGACGTCCCCATCCTGCTCGGCGTCGTGCTCGTCGCATCGATCGCGGTGCAGCTCGGCAACCTCGGCGCCGACCTCGCGGTGGCGCGCCTCGACCCGCGCATCCGCCTCGACGGCGGCTCCCGCTGAGGAGCTTCGAGATCACTCGTTCGAAGCCTGGACACGGCCGATCGGGATCTCGAACGACGCGCGGCGATTCGAAATCCGATCGTCAGTACCGGAGATACCAGCCTCCGATTTGAAATCGCCTGGTCGGTACTCGAGATACCGAGTCCCAGATTTCAAATCTTGGAGTCGGTACCGGAGATACCGAAGGCAGATTTCAAATCGTGGAGTCGGTACCGGAGATACCGAAGGCAGATTTCAAATCTTGGAGTCGGTACCGGAGATACCGAGACTCCGATTCGAAATCGCTCACCCAGTACTGCGGTACCCGTCGCGCGTTCCGAGGGAGAATTTCTGAGGAGAGCAGGAGGGTTAGGAAGACCACGACGATTGGCGTCGTCGTTGATCCCGCCGCGCCCAGAGCTCCCGACTCCAGGATCTTCCAGGAACGGCGCGCGCTTCGAGGAGCGAGAAAGACCCATCCACGTGGTCTTCCTAACCCTCCTGACTTCCTCAGAAGATCCGATCGCGCGGGCGCGCGCGGCGAGGAGCGAGGAGACCCACTCACGTGGTCTTCCTCGCTCCTCCTGCTTTCCTCAGAGAATCCGACCGCGCGGCGAGGAGCAAGGTGGTCTTCCTCGCTCCTCCTGCTCTCCTGATCAGAAGCCGACGCAGCTGCCGCCCACGCAGATCTGCAGCCCGCTGCAGCGCGTGCCGCACCCGCCGCAGTTGTTGCGATCGCGCTCCGTGTTGACGCAGCGGCCGCCGCACAGCGAGGTCGGGGGCGCGCACGCGCACGAGCCGCCGATGCACGAGAGCGTCGGTCCGCACTCGCGACGGCACGCGCCGCAGTGCAGCGGGCTCGTCGTGATGTCGGTGCAGAACCCGTCGCAGATGATCAGCGAGCCGGGGCAACGGCACGCACTACCGCTGCACGGGATGCCGTCGGGGCACGTCGTGCCGCAGTCGCCGCAGTTGTCGGGGTCGATGCTGGTGTCGACGCACTCCGTACCGCAGAGCTCGCGATCCGGCGGGCACTCCGCGATGCGGCACATGCCCATGTCGCAGACCTCGTCCGCGTCGCAGACGTTGCCGCAGCCGCCGCAGTTGTTCGCGTCGGTCTGGGGATCGACGCACGACGCGCCGCAGGTGATGCGCGGCGCGGGGCACGGCGTGCCGCACATGCCGCCGGTGCACACCGCGCCCAGCGGGCACGTCAGGCCGCAGCCACCGCAGTTGCGCGGATCGGTCGACGGATCGACGCAGCCCGAGCCGCACTCGAGCAGCGGCGGATCACAGAGCGGACGGCACGTCCCCTCCTGACACGAGCTGCCCGCCGCACACGCGTTGCCGCACATCCCGCAGTTCGCGTCGTCGCTCTGCGGATCGATGCACTCGTCGCCGCACTGGAGGCGCGGCGGCATGCAGCGCGTGTCGACGCAGCGGCCCGCGTCGCAGATCTCGCCGGTCGCGCACGCGCGCCCGCACGCCCCGCAGTTCTCGGGATCGGTCGCGAGGTTCTCGCAGCCGGTCGTGCACAGCGACTCGCCGGGATCGCAGGGCAGGAAGCAGGTGCCGCGGCTGCAGATCTCACCGGTCGCGCAGCGTCGCCCGCACGCCCCGCAGTTCGAGGGATCGATGCGGAAGTCCGTGCACGCGCCCATGCACTCGACGAGCGGCGCGCGGCAGGTGCGCACGCACGAGCCGAACTGGCAGAGCTCGTCCGCCGCGCAGACGTTGCCGCACCCGCCGCAGTTCCGGGGATCGGTCGTCACGTTCACGCAGGTGCCGCCGCAGCGCTCGGTCGGGAACGGGCACTCCGCGAAGCAGGTGCCGAGCACGCAGCCCGCGCCCGCGGGGCACGCGTCGCCGCAGTCGCCGCAGTGACCGGGATCGGTCTGGGTGTCGACGCAGTCCTCGCCGCAGAGCGTGCGCGGCGCGGTGCAGGTCGCGGCGCAGACGCCCGCGTTGCACACGCTGCCCGCGGGGCAGTCCATGCCGCAGGTGCCGCAGTTCTCGGGATCGCTGCGCACGTCGACGCAGACGCCGTCACAGTCGCGCAGCGGCGCTTCGCACTCGCCGCGGCACTCGCCACCGCTGCAGCGCTCCTCGTCACCGCAGGTGTTGCCGCACTCGCCGCAGTTCGCGGGGTCGTTGCGGAGGTCGACGCACGCGCCGTCGCAGATCGCGAGACCGGGATCGCACACCGCGCGGCACTCGCCGCCGGTGCACTGCGAGCCCTCGGGGCAGATCAGGCCGCACTCGCCGCAGTTGAGCTCGTCGGTCTGCAGATCGACGCAGCCGCCCGCGCACTCGCTGCGCGGCGGCGTGCACGAGTCGCTGCACTCGCCGTCGTCGCAGACGAGGCCGTCGTCGCAGCTCGAGAAGCACGCGCCGCAGTGCTCGGGGTCGCTGAACGGATCGACGCAGCGCTCGCCGCAGCGGACGAGATCGTCGGGGCACGTCGGCGGGCCCGCATCACCGGCGTCTCCCGCGTCGCGCGCGGCGTCGACGGCACCGTCGAATGGAGGCCCCGCGTCCATGCCGGGCTCGGGGACTGTAATCAGCGTGGTGCGGCCGCACGCAGATGCGACGAGGAGGACGCACATCGAAGCGACCGAGCGGGCGAAGCGAGGCGACATGGCGAGAATCCTGCGCGCTGGACGGCGCGTGCTCAAGAGACCGCGCGTGGACGCGTCGTCCCACGCGCACCGGGCGCATGCGTCAGCGCTTGCGCGGACGGAGCGGGAACACCTTGCGATCCCCCTCGTGACGCGCGGGGAGAACCTCGAGGAAATCGAGGCGGATCACCTTGCGAACGCCCGACGGGAGCCGGATGCGCAGCCCACCGTCCTCGTCCTCTCCCTCGACACGGCAGAGGCCGAACTGACGGTGATCGACGTAGTCGCCCTTCTGCGGGATCGGCTCGTCGAGGAACGACGTGTCGCGCTCGCGCGCCTCGGGGATCGGCACCGCCTTGGGCGTCGTGATGTCCGGGATCAGCGGCGGCGGGCCCTGCGGCGCGCGGCGCGCGGGCATCGCGGCGGCGCGCTTCTCGGCCTCCTGCGACACCGCGGCCGCGACCGCCCACGACACGCCGCCTCCGGTCGCGGCCGTCGGCGCGGCGGACACGGGGCTCGACGAAGGATGCTCCTCCTCGTCTTCGTCCTCGTCCGCTGCCGCGATCACCGCCGCGGGCTTCGGCCGCGCGAGCTCCTGCGTCCGCTCGCCGCTGCGCGCGAACACGCCGCGCACGCTCGAGCCCTTGAACAGCGAGAGACCGGTCGCGGCCTCCTCGTCGCGCTCGAGCCGCACGTCCTCGTAGACGTCGAACGCGAACTCGAGCGCGTACACGCGGGCCGACGCGACCGCGCCGCCGAGCGTCTCGAACGTGCCCGGCCCGGTCTGCCGCGCGACCATCACGCTCAGCTGCACCCAGGGCGGCCCGTTGCGGATCGAGACGTTGCCCTCGAGCGAGAGCACGGTGAGCGGACCTTCCACGCGACGCGGCGCGCGCCACGCCTCGCGCTCGGGATCCCACTCCGTGAGCTCCACCCACTCGAGCATGCCCGCGCCGTGGATCCACGCGGCGCGCACGCGCTCGTGCTCGCAGAGCTGACGAAGGGTGGCGATCACCTCTTCGCCGCGCTCGAGCCGTCCCACGAAGCGACGCGCGATGCGGCTCTCGAAGACGATCATGCGCGGCAGCGCATAGCACCACCCTCGCCAAGCGCCACGACGCGCGGTACAAGCCGCGGCATGTCGTCGAAGGTCGTTCGCATCGAAGAGCTCGGCGCCCACGTGGGCGAGAAGGTCACGCTCCAGGGCTGGCTCTACAACAAGCGCTCGAGCGGCAAGCTGCACTTCCTCGAGCTGCGTGACGGCAGCGGCATCTGCCAGTGCGTGGTGTTCAAGGGCGAGGTCTCGCCCGAGCTCTTCGGGCGCGCCGATCACCTCACGCAGGAGACCAGCCTCCGCGTGACGGGCACCGTGCGCGAGCACGGCAAGCTGAAGGGCACGTTCGAGGTCGGCGTCGCGGAGCTCGAGGTGCTGGCGGAGCCGGCGCGCGAGTATCCGATCTCGCCGAAGGAGCACGGCACCGACTTCCTGATGGACAACCGCCACCTCTGGCTGCGCAGCAAGCGCCAGTGGGCGATCCTCCGGGTGCGCGCGGAGATCGTCGCGGCGGTGCGCGACTACTTCGACTCGAACGGGTTCACGCTCGTCGACGCCCCGATCTTCACGCCCAACGCGTGCGAGGGGACGAGCAACCTCTTCAGCACCGACTATCACGGCGACCCGGCGTACCTCACGCAGTCGGGCCAGCTCTACATGGAGGCCGCGGCCGCGGCGCTCGGCAAGGCGTACTGCTTCGGCCCGACGTTCCGCGCCGAGAAGAGCAAGACGCGCCGGCACCTCGCGGAGTTCTGGATGGTCGAGCCCGAGGTCGCGTTCCTCGATCTCGACGGCGACATGGATCTCGCCGAGGACTTCCTGGTGAGCGTCGTGTCGCGCGTGCTCGACAAGCGCCGCAAGGAGCTGGAGATCCTCGAGCGCGACACCAAGCCGCTCGAGCGCGTGCAGAAGCCCTTCCCGCGCATCCGCTACCACGAGGCGATCGAGATCCTCCGCAAGGCGGGCCACGACGCGAAGATCGGCGACGACTTCGGCGGCGACGAGGAGACGGTGATCTCGCAGGGCTTCGATCGGCCCGTGATGGTCCACCGCTATCCGATCGACCTGAAGGCGTTCTACTTCAAGCGCGACCCCAAGGACCTCTCGCTCGCGCTCAACATGGACGTGCTCGCGCCCGAGGGCTACGGCGAGGTCATCGGCGGCGGTCAGCGCGAAGAGGACCTGAGCAAGCTCGAGCAGTCGATCGACGTGCACAAGCTCCCGCGCGAAGCGTTCGAGTGGTACCTCGACCTGCGCCGCTACGGCTCGTTCCCCCACGCGGGCTTCGGGCTCGGCATCGAGCGCACGGTCGCGTGGATCTGCGGCCTGCCCCACGTGCGCGAGACCATCCCGTTCCCGCGCATGCTGAACCGCCTGCACCCCTGAGGAGAGTTTCCTCTGAGGAGAGCAGGAAGGCAGGAGGGGAGGAGAAAATCTCCTGCTTTCCTAACTTCCTGCCTCCTCAGAAAACTCCCGACTCTCCTGTTGCTGACCGCGGGTCAGTGAGATATCTGACCTCTGGTCGCTTGCGCGGACTGGTCATACCAGGCCAGAACCGCTCCTGACTGGAGGTGGCGCGTGAAGGTTCGTCTCGACCCCGAGTGGAGCCTGCTGCTCGAGCAGTACAAGGGCGATCATCAGGATCGTCGCAACCAGCTGACGCACATGGTCGGCATCCCGATGATCCTCGCGAGCCTCCCACTCGCGATCAGCATCGTCGGCCTGCCCGTCGCGGTCGGGCTCTTCACGGTCGGCTGGGGCTTCCAGTTCGCCGGTCATGCGTTCGAGGGCAACGACCCCGCGTTCTTCGGGGACCGCCGCAACCTCGTGGTCGGCGTGATCTGGTGGGCGCAGAAGTCGGGCCTCATCGAGCTCGAGCACGCGGTCGCGGCCTGATCGAGGGTGCGCGCATTTGCCGCACTGGCAGATGCGCGCCGCGCGCTCGACAACAGCGCGCATGAGATACGACGTGATCATCGCCGGCGGTGGGCCCGCGGGGCTCTCCGCCGCGCTCCAGCTCGGGCGCGCGCGCAAACGCGTGCTGCTCTGCGACGTGACCCCCGCGCGCAACGCGCGCGCCGAGCACGTGCACGGCTTCATGACGCGCGATGGGACGCCTCCCGCGGAGCTGCGCGCCATCGGACGCGCGCAGCTCGCGCAGTACGACGTCGAGATCCGCGACGGCACGCGCGTGACGCGCATCGACGGAGAGATCGATGCGTTCCGCGCGTCGCTCTCGGACGGGAGCACGGTCGACGCGGGGCGCGTGATCCTGTGCAACGGGATGATCGACGAGATCCCCGAGGTGCCCGGCATGCGCGAGCTGTGGGGACGCTCGGTGTTCCAGTGCCCGTACTGCCACGGGTGGGAGATCCAGGATCGCGCGTTCGCCGCGCTGCTCGGGGGTCCCGAGTGGGCGATCTTCGGCGCGTTCCTGCGCGGCTGGTCGAAGGACGTGATCGCGTTCACCGACGGACGCTTCGAGGTGCCGAGCGACATGCGCGCACGGCTCGAGCGCGCGAACGTGCGCATCGAGGAGCGGCGCATCCGCGCGCTGATCGGCGAGGACGATCGGCTGGTCGCGATCGAGCTCGAGGACGGCACGCGCATCGCGCGCGACGCGCTGTTCATGAAGCCGCCCCAGCGACAGACCGAGCTCGTCACGCAGCTCGCGCTCGCGCTCGACGATCACGGCTACGTGCGTGTCGATCCCGACGGCCGCACCAACGTCCCCGGCATCTTCGCGGCGGGCGATCTCACGACGATGCAGCAGAGCGCGATCCTCGGCGCCGCGGCGGGCGCGCGCGCCGCGTACGCGGTCAACCACGAGCTCACGCTGTCGACGTACTGAGAAGGTCGATCAGGGCTCGCGGCGCTCTTCTTCCGCGAGCCGCTTCTCCTTCTGCTCCACGGCGTCCACGAAGATCTTCACGTACTCGCCGGCGCTCGTCAGCGCGAAGAACACGCTGAGGTAGAGCAGCGCGAGGCCGATCTCGTGGAAGTCCGCGTGGATCTGGAAGAAGAAGAAGTCGACCGCGAACGCCTGGTGCAGGATCAACATCAGGATCGCGACCATCTGCAGCGCGGCCTTCTCCTTGCCGCCCTGCCCTGCCGCGATGGTCACGCCCTCGCTCATCGCGATGACGCGCAGGCTCGTGATCGAGAGCTCGCGCGCGACGATCAGGATCACGGCCCACGCGGGCACGCGACCGATCGCCGTCATCGCGACGAGCGTGCCCATCACGAGCAGCTTGTCGGCGAGCGGATCGAGGAACTTCCCGAGCACGCTGACGAGCTTCATCCGGCGCGCGAGATAGCCGTCGACGAAGTCGGTGATCGCGCTGACCGAGTAGACGATCGCCGCCCAGAAGTTCCCCTCCGGCGTGCCCTCGGTGATGAGCCAGAGCACCGCCGGGATCAGCACGATGCGCAGCATCGTGAGGAGGTTCGGCAGGTTGAGCGCGTCCTCGCGGATGCCGGTCCGCCTCTGCACCACGACGCGCGGCGCCGAGGCGGGCGCGTGAGGCGTGGGCGGATGCTCGGCTGTGCTCATCGGCGGCATTCGACGCGAGAGGCCTAGAGTCATACCAGGCGCGCGCAGCGCGTCGATGCGCTCACGCGTCATGAGTTGGTCACGCTACGCGCGCTCAGACCAAGAGCATGGTCCCGTCGCCGCGAAGCGCGAGGATCGCGTCGCCCTGGGGGTCGCGCACCGCTTCGTCGAGCGGGAACAGACGGCCGGTCCAGCCGAGGAGCGACTCGGGCGCGACGCGCACGTCCTCGCCGGAGCGCACCGACACCGCGGTCGGCGGACGCGGCAGGCGCAGCACGAGCGTGCCGGTCCCGCGGAAGAGCGCGAGGCGCCCTCCGCCGGCGTGCTCGGGCAGTCGGCCGCTCTCGAAGGTCACGCGATCGTCGAACGCCGCGACGAAGCGCTCGACGACGTAGAGCACGTCCTCGTCGATGCGCAGCGCCTGGAAGCGCTCGCCGGCGCGCGCCGTGATCACGGCGAGCAGCGGGCCCTGCCATCGCAGGATCGGCTCCTCGTCTCCGAGCCGCTCGTCGGTGGGCCTGCGAAAGCGTCGCGTGACCGGCGCCGACGTCGGCGTGCCGCGCACCAGGCGCACGCCGGTCTCGCGCGCGTGGAGCGCGCCCTCGGTCGAGAGCAGGAGCGCGCCCGAGGACGAGACGACCAGCGGCTCGCCGCTCGGGACCGAAGGCGCCCACCAGTCGAGCAGCGACGCGAGCGTCATCGGCGCGTCCACCGGCGTCGGGCGGGTCGGATGCGCGCTGCGCGGGATCGCATCCGCGCCGGCCTCGTGGACGCGCCACTGGCCGGTCGCCTTGCGCTCGTGCGCCGCCTCGCGCGGGGTCTCGAGCACGAGCGACCTGTCGTCGCCGAGCCGGCCGATCGCCGCGTCGGCGGTGGTGCGCACCTCGGTGACCTCGCGATCGTCGGCGCGCACCTCGGAGGGCGGGACGTCGAGCACGCCCGACGAGCTCGCGACGAGCTCTTCCATGCGGCGCGCCATCGACGCCTGTCCGCCGCGCGCGAACGCGTCGCGCGCTTCCTGGAGCTTGCCGAGCCGCCACTTGATGAGCCCGACGTAGCCCCACGCGCGTGCGTGCTCGGGCTCGATCTCGAGCGCGCGCCGCACGTGATCGAGCGCGTCCTCGGGCTGGCCCGTCTTGAAGAGCGCGAGGCCGAGGTTCACGCGCAGCGTCGCGTCGCGCGGGAAGGTGCGCACCAGGCCGCGCCAGAGCTCGATCGCGCGCGGGTACACGCCGAGCCGGAAGTAGACGCCGGCCAGGAGATCCTGGCCCTTCGCGTCGGCGGGACGGTACGCGAGCGCGCGCTCGAGCTGCTCCTTCGCCTCGACCACGCGGTTCTCGAGGAGCAGCTCGCTGCCGCGCGAGAGGTGGAAGAGGAAATCCTCGTCCCACCCGACGTCGCCCCCGGGGTCGATCGGCAGGCGCGCGTACGGAGGCGCCTTGGGGGGCGTGCTGTCCTCGGGCATGCAGGTACGACGAGAGGCCCGAGGGTATGCAGGGCGCGCCTCGATGTCGAGGTTCGTGCGCGATGCCGCGGGCTTGGGAGTGTGTCAGAACGGCCCGCGATGCCCGAGAAGCTCGTCGCGATCCCGCTCTCCGTCGCGATGCTCGTGAGCGCGACGGCCGTGGCCGACGACGACGCGGGCGTGACGCCGCGCGTGCGCTGGGAGCGCCCTCCGGAAGGCACGATCGAGCGCGGATTCTTCGGCGTGCCCGAGTGGGTGATCGTGGTGATCGGCGCGCTGGTGGTCGCCGCATCGGCGCTCTTGCTGGTGCGCGCGGTGCGGAGGTCGTCGCGATGAGCGAGCCGAGCAACCCGCCGCCGACCCGCGGCCTCGCGCGGCGGATCATGCTGGGCACGGTCTTCGGCGCGATGGTGTTCGCCGGGCTCTCGCTCTACGGCGACGTGCGGGCGCTGGTCGCGAACCTGTCGACGTTCGCGTGGAGCACGTTCGCCCTCGCCCTCGCGCTCGCGAGCGCGAACTACGGCATCCGCTTCGTGCGCTGGCAGTTCTATCTGCGCGCGCTCGACGTCCACGTGCCCGCGGGCGAGAGCCTGCTCGTGTTCCTCGCGGGCTTCGTGATGAGCGTGACGCCGGGCAAGCTCGGCGAGGTCTTCAAGTCGTTCCTGCTGTGGGAGGCACGTGACGTCTCGGTCGCGCGCACCGCGCCCATCGTGCTCGCCGAGCGCTTGACCGATCTGCTCGCGCTCGTCGCGCTCACGGCGATCGGATCGCTGTTCTTCGATCAGGGCGCGGTGATCGCGGCGATCGGTGGCGCGCTCGTGCTCTCGGTGATCGCGGTGGTGTCGATCCGTCCGCTCGCCGAGCTCGCGCTCTCGATCGCCGCGAAGCTGCCGGGCCTCAAGCGCATCGCGCCGCGACTGCGCGAGGCGTGGGAGGCGCTCGCGACGTTGGTGCGCCCCGCGCCGCTGGTGATGGCGACGCTCCTCGCGACCTTCTCGTGGGGGCTCGAGTGCATCGCGCTGTGGGCGATCGTCGGAGGCTTCGAGGGCGCGCACATCGATCTCGGCCCCGCCTCGCTCGCGTACGCGGCATCGACGATCGCGGGCGCGCTCGCGATGTTGCCCGGCGGGCTCGGCGTGACCGAGGCGGGCATGGCGGGCTCGCTGCAGGTGCTCGGCGTCGGCGTGACCGCGTCGATCGCGACGGGCGCGACGCTCCTGGTGCGGCTCGCGACGTTGTGGTGGGCGGTCGTGGTCGGCGCGATCGCGCTGTTCGTGCTGCGACGCACCGCGCGCAGGTCGAGCTAGGGCGCGGCCCATCCCGACGCGTCGCACGCGTCGAGCACCGCGGGGAAGCGCGCGCGCCATGCCGCCTCGTCGTGCGCAGCGCCCGGCGCGTGCAGGTAGTGGAGATCGACGCCGTCGACGTAGCCCGCGGCGCGCAGCACGTCGCGCATCTGCAGCGTCTCGCAGTAGTTGTCGCGACCGTCGCCGTCGTCGTCGATGCCGTCGCCGTCGCTGTCGACGCACCCGCTGCCCGCATCACCGCCCGAGTCGAGATAGATCGCGACCGCCGGGTGCCCGCTCCACCGCGCGATCAACGTGTCCTCGCCGTCCGCGCGTCCGATCGATCCCCACCCCAGCGTCGACGACAGCCCCGCGACGCAGCCCGCGAGCTCGGGCCGCTGCGACGCGATCCAGATCGAGACGAGCCCACCGAGCGAGCTGCCCGCGATCATCAGCGAACGCCCGCGCGCGACGATGCCGTAGCGTGCGCGCACGAAGGGCAGCACCTCGTCCTCGATCATGCGGAGGTAGTCCGCCGCACGTCCGCCGGTCGTGTCGCCGCCGATCACGTCGGTCACGTGGGTGTACGCGCTCATGCGATCGGGCGCGTTGTCGATCGCGATCGCGACGACGTCGCTCCAGCCCTCGCGCGCGAGCGTCGCATCGGCCTGCCATCCGCCGAAGAACGCGCCGGGGTCGAACACGTTGTTGCCGTCGTGGAGCAGCAAGGTGCGCACCCGCGATGCGCCCTCGCTTCGCGCGACGAAGCCCGCGGGCAGCCACGCGCGCACTGCGCGCGGCGCATCGAGGAACGCCGACTCGAACGCGACGAAGCGCTCGAGGTGGGGCGCATCGCTCGGAGGGCGCACCCAGCCGTGCTCGCCGTACTCGTCGTAGCCGTAGGCGAGCGACTCGGGCGGCGCGCGATAGATGTCCGGCTCGCCCCACCACTTGTACTTCGCGCCGATCGCGCTCGCGACGAAGTCGTGCTCGTCGACGACGACGAACCAGTGCGCACCGCTCGCGGCGCGGGTCGCGACGTGCGCGCTGGTCGACCACGCGTTCACGTCGGACACGAGCGACACCCGCGCCGGCGATCCATCCCAGCGCGTCGCGAAGAGCCAGCGCGAGCCCTCGCGCAGCGGCCATCCTTCGCCCAGCGCGACCTCGTGCAGCGCGGCGTCCACGAGCACGACGTCGGCCTCGCTCGAGAGCAGCTCGACCAGCGCGTCGAGGCGCGACTCCGTCGATGCGTCGATCGCATCGCCCGCGTCGACACCCGCATCGCTCGGCGTCTGCGCGTCGACCTGCTCGATCACGCGCGCATCGATGACCGCGGCGTCGTTCGGCGCGGATGGGTCCTCACCCCCGCAGCCCACGACCAGCGCCCCCACCCACAGCACAGTCACGCATGCCCGCGTCACGGGCCGCGATGCTACGCGCTCTTCACGGCGTGCGCACGGGGTCGGGCGCGCTGGGCGGCTCGAACAGTCGCGGAGGCAGCGGCTCGGTCACGCGCTCCGCAGGCACGAGCCCCATCATGTCGCCGATGACGACGTCGTTCTCGTCGGCGTAGATCGGCTCGCGACCGTAGACCGTGTAGACCCGCACCCGCCGACCGATCGCCGCGTCGTCGCGATCCTCGAGCCGGCGCAGCGTCACCTCGCGGATCACCTCGATCGACTCGCGGATGTCGAGCACCGGCTCGCGAACACGCCCGCCGACCGGCAGCTGCGCGCGCTGGATCCACATCGTGAGCAGGCCGCGCCCCGGACCGATGATCGCGCGCGGTCGCTCGCCGCGCAGGAGGAAGTGCTCGAGCCCGCCCTCGTCGGTCTGCTGCGTGAGCGCGACCCGCGGCGTGCGCAGCTCGAAGCGACGCACGTCGACGCGCTCTTCGCCCGGACGCGCCCCCGGCGACACGATGCGCTTCCACGCGCGCAGCGGCAGCTGCGTCTCTTCGTCGTAGACCACGTCGAGATCGATGCTCGACATGTCCCAGCTCTGATTGCCGACGAAGACGCGCACGCAGGCGCGACGCCGCACCTCGAAGGTCTCGATGAGCGAGCGCGCCTGCATCACCGGGCCGGCGCGCAGCGCGCCCTGCGCGATCACGTCGCCTTCGGGAAGCGCGTCGCGACCGCACGTCGGATAACCCTCGTCGGTCCCCTCGCTCACACGCTCGCGCGGCAGCGGGATGCACGACGTCGCGATCATCGTCGTCGCGAGCACGACGGAGACGACGACGCCCCGCGGGATCCCGCGAGGCGCCTTTCGTCCGCATCGACGTTCTCGATCGAACCGAAGTTCCCGATCGAACGCGGCGGTCCGCTGGCTCATTGCCAGTCTCTAGGGCCGATCAGTGGTGCTCGCCGCTCGGCGTCGCGCCACCTTCCGCGGGCGCGTCGGCCTCGGGCGCGGCGATGCCGAGCTCGGGCTCCTCGCCAGCGATCACGTGATCGATGCCGCCGGGGGCGCGCTCACCGGTGTCGGGGCGGACGTAGACGCCGTTGAACGGGTCGGTCTGCCCGCGATACGCGGTGTCGTTGATCGTGTACGCGAGGAAGATCCCCGCGAAGAGCACCGAGCCGACGAACACCAGCGCGTTGAAGCGGTTGTCGTCCTTGAGGTGCATGAACCACGTGACGACGCACGCGGCCTTGGTCGTCGCGATGAGCATCGCGAGGCCCAGGTTGAACCCGCCCGCGCCCGCCGGGGTGCCGGGGCGGATGAACCCGTCGATGTCGAGATAGCTCGTCGCCACCGTGATGATCGTGAGCGCGATCAGCCCGAGGAAGACGGCCACGTAGAGCTTCACCGGGTGCACGTGGACGTGCACTGCACCCTCGTGATGCGGGTCTTCGGCGTCGTGGAAGTCGGACTTCATGATCAGGCCCTCAGATCAGGTAGAGGAGCGGGAAGAGGTAGATCCAGATGAGATCGACGAGGTGCCAGTACAGCGCAGCGAGGTCGACGGGCGTCCAGTAGTCCTTCGAGAACTCGCCGCGGTTGTTGCGCCACATGATCCACGCGAGGATCCCGATGCCGATCGCGACGTGCAGACCGTGCAGGCCGGTCAGCATGAAGTACACGCCGAAGAACACGTGCGTGTGCGCCGGGAAGAGCGCGTGGCCGTGCTCCATGTGCGGGTGCCAGTACTGACCCGGCAGCAGGCCGTGCTCGATCTTCGTCGAGTACTCGAAGTACTTGATGATCAAGAAGCCGAACGCGCAGAGGATCGTGATGCCGAGGTAGAGGTTGACCTCGTTCTTCTTGCCCAGCTGCGCCGACCGCACCGAGAGCGCGGCGGTGAGCGAGCTGAAGAGCAGCACGATCGTGTTGATGCCGCCCATGATCTTGTCGAGCTGGTGCGACCCGGCGGCGAACGCCTCCGGGTACTGCTGACGGATCACGGCGTAGGCGACGAAGAGACCGCTGAAGAACAGGATCTCCTGCGCGAGGAAGGCCCACATGCCCAGCTTGGCCGCCTCGAACTGCTGGACCGGCATGTCGAAGTGGTGCTGGAGCCACTTCGGGCCGTGGGAGCCGTGCGCGTGCTCGTCGTGCGCCGCGGCGCTCTCGGTGGTCGGGGTCGCCATCGATCAGCCCTCTTCCTTCTCGGTCTTCGCGGTCACGCGCTCGACGCGGTCCTCGGGGAAGCCCGTGTAGAGCTCTTCCTCGGTCGCGAGGTGGTAGTCGTACGGGCCGCGCGTGACGATCGGCGTCTCGTGGAAGTTGTGCGCGATCGGCGGGCTCGACGTCTGCCACTCGAACGCCGCGCTGCCCCACGGGTTCGGCGGGCTCTTCGCGCCGCGCATCAGCGACTGGACGAACATCCAGAGCATGATCACGAACCCGACGCCGAGGATGTACGAGCCGAACGACGAGAAGCCGTGCAGCGGCTGGTACTGGTCGAGGTAGTCGTAGTAGCGGCGCGGCATGCCGTGGCTGCCGAGCAGGAACTGCGTGAAGAACGTGACGTTGAAGCCCGTGAAGACGAGCGCGAACGCGATCTGCGCGAGCCGCTCGTTGTAGAGCTTGCCCGTCATCTTCGGCCACCAGTAGTGCAGGCCGCCGATGAAGCCGAACACCGTGCCGCCGACCATCACGTAGTGGAAGTGCGCGACGACGTAGTAGGTGTCGTGCAGGTGGACGTCGGTGACGATCGTCGCGAGCGGCAGACCGGTCAGACCGCCCACCGTGAAGAGCACGATGAACGCGAGGCCGTAGAGCATCGGCGACTCGAACGAGACCGAGCCCTTGTAGAGCGTCGCGACCCAGTTGAAGACCTTCACGGCCGAGGGGATCGCGACGAGGAAGGTCAGGCCCGAGAACACCATGACGGCGTACTCGCTCATGCCCGCGACGAACATGTGGTGGGCCCACACGAGGAACGCGAGCAGCGCGAGCGCCACCGAGCTCATCGCGACGAACATGTAGCCGAAGATCTTGCGGCGGCTGAAGGTCGCGATGAGCTCGCTGACCACGGCCATGCCGGGCAGGATCATGATGTAGACGGCCGGGTGCGAGTAGAACCAGAAGAAGTGCTGGAAGAGCACCGGGTCGCCGCCGAGGCGCGGGTCGAAGATACCCAGCGTGAGCGCGCGCTCCATGATGAGCAGGAGCAGCGTGATCGCGAGGACCGGCGTCGCGAGCACCTGGATGACGCTCGTCGCGTAGATCGACCACACGAAGAGCGGCAGGCGCTTCCAGTGCAGGCCGGGCGCGCGGAGCTTGTGCACCGTCGCGATGAAGTTGACGCCGGTGAGGATCGACGAGAACCCGAGGATGAACGCGCCGAGCGTCATCGCGATGACGGCGGTGCCGGTCTGCGTCGAGTACGGCGTGTAGAAGGTCCAGCCGGTGTCGACCGCGCTCGTGACGATGCTGAAGAGCGCGAAGATGGCGCCGAACACGTAGATGTAGAACGACGCGAGGTTGAGCCGCGGGAACGCGACGTCCTTCGCGCCGAGCATCAGCGGCAGGAAGAAGTTCCCGAGCGCCGCGGGGATGCTCGGGATGATGAACAGGAACACCATGATCGCGCCGTGGAGCGTGAACGCCTTGTTGTAGGTGTCCGGGTCCACGATCGTGCGGCCGGGCCAGAGCAGCTCGGTGCGCACGATGAGCGCGAAGATGCCGCCCGCGAGGAACGCGGTGAGCACCGCCACGAGGTACATGATGCCGATGCGCTTGTGGTCGAGCGTCATCGCCCACGAGCGGAAGCCGCGCGTCGCGCGGAGGTAGTCCGCGTCGTCGTGCGCGTGATCGTGCGAAGTCGGGTGGGTCGCCCCTGCCTGAGCCGTCATCGTCGTCTCACCTAGGCTGGTACTGCTGAAGTCAGAGCGTCTGCAGGTAGGTCACGAGCGCATCGAGCTGCTGCTCGCTGAACCGGATGTTCGGCATCACGGGGTTGAACCCCTCGACCACCTGAGCGCGCGGCTCGAGGATCGAGTGCCGCACGTAGGCGTCGTCGATCGTCACGGTCGTGCCGTCCTGCAGGCGCTCCTGACGACCGAAGAGACCGTGGAGGTTCGGGCCCGCGAGCTGCGGCGCGCCCTCTTCACGCGCGTGGCACGCGGTGCAGCCCTTCTGCGAGAAGAGCTGCTCGCCCCACTCGGGCGGCGTGCACGGATGATCGCCGCACATCGGGGGCGGCGGGTTCGTGATGAACTCCTGGAAGTCCTCGGGACGCTGCACGAGGATCTGCGCGTACATCGTCGCGTGGCCCGCGTTGTCGCCCCAGCTGCCGCCCGCGCCGCAGTACTCGGTGCAGAAGACCTGGTTGCGGTACCAGACGCGGCGCGCGTCGGGCTGCGAGAGGTCGCCCTCGGGGGTCACGTCGGTGCGCTCGATCGCCTCGAACCACAGCGAGGTGAACATGCCGGGGACCGCGTCGCGCTTGATGCGGTAGTCGGGCACGTAGAACGAGTGCAGCACGTCGGAGGACGACATGATGAGTCGCACCGGCTGCCCCGCGGGCACGTGCAGCTCGTTGTCCTCGGTGATGCCGTTCGGATGCTCGAACTCCCACGCCCACTGACGCGCGCGGACGCGAACGTTGTAGGCGTCGTCGGGCGCGTTCGCCTGGACCATGTACGCCTGGAAGCCCCAGTGGAACATCAGCACCAGCAGGATCAGCGGTGCGAACGTCCAGAAGAGCTCGAGCGCGTTGTGGTGCCCGGTCGGCTCCGACTTCACGCCGGGGCGACGGCGGTACGCCCACATGAAGTACAGCGTCGCGGCGACGATGCCAACGAAGAACACGACGCTGATCCAGAAGATGAAGTCGTAGACCCAGTCGACTTCCGGCGCGAACGTCGAGAGCTGCGGGGGCAGCTGCGTCGTCGGATGGGTGATGTATTCCTGCTCGTCCATCGGTCAGCTCTCTCGCGGGCGCGCAGCCGCGCTCGCGTCGGTCGTCGTAGCTACGTCGGAGATGGAAGGCGCGGCGGTCGACGTCTTCTTCGAGGCACCGCGTCGGCGCTCGCGGCGCCAGAACGTGAAGAGGAACCCGCCGAGGATCAGCACGGTGAGGACGCCGCCGCCGCGCATGATGCGCCACGCGGCGAGGACGTAACGACCGTCGCTGTGATCCCAGCGATAGCAGTAGAGGAGCGTCGCGCGGATCACGCGCTCGGCGGTGGCGAGATGATTTCCCTCGCTCGCCTCCGCGAGGCCGATGCGCACGTCGTTGAACGGAATCTCGAGCCCGTAGAGATATCGCGACGGCACGCCCGAGGGCTGGAGGATCACCATCGCACCGGGATGCGCGAACTGCTGCGTGCGCTCGTCCCAGTGGTAGCGATAGCCGACGGCGTCGGCGACGCGTCGGATCTCCTGCTCGGTGCCGCCGAGGAAGTGCCAGCCGCGCTGCGCTTCGTCGCGACCGTAGCGGCCGAGGATGCGCGCACGCGCATCACGCAGCGTGTCGCCCTGCGTGTCGCGCGGGTCGATGCTCAGCGTGACGACGTCGTACTCGACGCCCGCGGTCCATGGCTGCTGCTGGAGCTGATCCGCGAACGCGCGGAGCGCCATGTCGCAGAAGCTCGCGCACTGGTGATAGACGAGCGTGAGCACGACCGGACGCTCGCCGTCGAAGAAGTCGCCGAGACGAACGCGGCGCCCTTCGTGATCGACGAACACCGAGTCCATCGGGACCGCGCGCTCGAACTGCTCGTCGACACCCACGCCGGGGATCTCGTCGGGCACGGTGCCCGCCGGGATCTCGGGACGAATCGGCGCCGTCTGGGCGTGCGCGATCGAGCTGCTCGCTCCGAAGAGGAGCGGCAGCAGCGCGATCGCAGCGGCCAGGCGGGTCGACATCGTTCGAGTGGGTCTCGGGTTCTGGGAGCACTCAGTCGGCGCGGAAAGGAATCACTCGGTCGCGGGCGGGGCCTCGGCGGGCGGCGCCGCGCCCTCGGCCGGCGCGGCCGCGGGACGAGGACGACGCGCGCGCGCCGGAGCCGCAGGCGCGGCCTCGGCGGGAGCGGCCTCGGCAGCGGGCGCCGCACCTTCCGCGGCCGGCGCAGCCGCGCCCTCCGCAGGAGCCGCACCTTCGGCAGGCGCTGCACCTTCCGCCGGAGCCGCGCCCTCGGCAGGCGCTGCACCTTCGGCCGGCGCAGTGCCGGGCTCGCCTTCGGCGGGCGCCGCCTCGACGGGCGGTGCCTCCGGCGCAGGCGCCGCGGCCGGCGCGAGCGCCGCCGGGAGCTCGCGCGGAAGCTGCTGCCAGCCGCGAAGCGGATCGAGATCCGACGACTCGGTCGGACGGATCAGCGGGAACGCGCCGCGTCCACGCCGACCGAGCTCGGCGATCGCGCGGTCGACCGGCATCGCACCACCGCGCAGCGCTTCCTGCTGCGACTCGCGGTACTCCGCGAGCTCGGCGGTCGTGCGGCTCTCCACGATGTTCTCGCGGCGCCGATCACGCCGGCTGACGTCCATGTACGAGTCGAACACGTACTTGAGGCCGATCAGCGTGATCACCGCGAGCACGGTGTACGTGAAGATCACGCGGTTCCGCGGCGGCGTGTCGTCGGGACGCGGGCGGTGCGTGGCCGGCGTCGCGTGAGCCGGCGTCGTGTCTTCGTGCGCCATGTCAGTGGACCTCGAGGTGGATCGAGCGCTCGAGCCGCGGGTCGCCCACCGGGATCAGCGGATGCCGACCCATCAGCAGGAAGACCACCGTGAGATAGATGCCGCCGACCGCGAAGAGCGCCGCGAGATCGACCCAGTGCACCGAGAGCTCACCGGGGCTCACGTAGGGCATCACGAGCCAGAAGATCTCGACGACGTGCGTCACCAGGAGCCACGCCGCACCGAACGCGAGGATCGGAGTGCGTCGCTTGATGTTGCGCGACATCAGCAGGAAGAAGGGCACGATGAAGTGCGCGACGCACATCACGAGCGAGAACGTGCGCCAGCCGCCTTCCCAGCGGATGTGATAGTACGTCGTCTCCTCGGGGATCGACGCGTACCAGATCAGCATGTACTGCGAGAAGCTGATGTACGCCCAGAACACGAGGAAGCCGAAGAGCAGCTTGCCCACGTCGTGGAAGTGCTCGGTCGTCACCGCGTCGCCGAACGCGCCCGACTGCTTCAGGCCGTAGAGCGTCAGCACCAGCGTCGCGAGGCTCGAGACCACGCTGACCGCGAAGTACTGCACGCCGAAGATGGTCGAGAACCACGTCGGCTCGAGCGACATCATCCAGTCGAACGCCGCGAACGTGAGCGTCAGACCGAACGCGAAGGTCGCGGCCGGCGCGAGCGACTCCATGCGCTGAGTGAGCGTGAGGTCGCCCTTCGCGGTGTCCTGCTTCGTCGAGCGCGAGAAGAAGAAGAACGCGAGCAGCGCCCAGACGATGCCGTAGAAGATCGCGCGGCCGATGAAGAACGGCTGGTTCAGGTACGCGAGCTTGCTGCGGATGACGTCGGCGTGGGCCGCGTGGTGCGGGTCGTGGTGCGCGACGCCGCCGTGACCACCCGCTTCGCCGTGACCACCCTCGGCCTCGGCGTGCCCGTGCTCCTGCGCGCTCGCGACCGACGCGCCGATCAGGCTCTCGCCGTGTTCCTCACCGTGAGCACCGTGCTCGTCACCGTGGGGCGCCGCGTGCTGCGACTCGCGCCAGTACTCCATCCACGGGTAGAGCTCGTCCATCTGCGCGAGGATCGGCAGCGCGAGGATCGCCATGACGGGCAGGCCCATCATGAAGAACTCGGCGGTGCGGCGGAGGCTCACGCCCCACCCTGCGCCCGTCAGGTGCTGACCGAGCACGAAGAAGAGCGAGCCCAGCGCGATGGCGAGGAACGTCATCACCGCGAAGAGCCACGAGAACGCGAAGCGATGCGGATCGCTCGTCCACCCGACGATGCTCGCGACGAGCCCGAGGCCGCCGAGCGCAGCGCTCAGCTTCCACGCGTTCGCCCACGCACCCTCGCGCGGGAGGCGGTAGGTCGGCTTGGCCGGCGGCTCACCGCCGGTCTTCTTCTTCGCGGCGCTCATCGAACGGTCTCCGTCGTGTCCTGCGCGGGCGCGAGCGCTGCGGTGCGCGCGTCCGCCTGGCTGAGCTGGAGCGCGCGGACGTACGCGACGATCGCCCAGCGATCCGCGACCGGAACCTGCGCGCGATACGCGGGCATCGTGCGGATGCCGTTGGTGATCGTCGCGTAGATCTGACCGTCGGGCGCGTGGCGCAGTCGGTCGTCGTGGAGGTTCGCGGCGGCGAACGTCGCGCCGATCGCCTCGGCGCGCTGCGTGATCATGCCGCGCCCGTCACCCGTGTACGCGTGACAGGGGCTGCAGTAGACGTCGTAGCGCGTGTGGCCGCGCTCGAGCAGCGCGTCGAGACCACCCGCGCCGCGCACGACGTCCTCGGGGATCGTCATCACGTAGCCGCCCGCGTCGTCGACGCCCTCGGCCACCGCGGGATCGATCACCATCTCACGCGCGATCGTGCCCTCGACCGGCTGGCGCATCGTGCGCCCGTCCTCGAAGTAGCGCGATGCCTCCTGCGCGTCGTAGCGCGGCATCTCGTGCATGCCGCGGAGCGGTACGATCGGCGGCTCCGACGAGGTCTGGCCGCGGCACGCGCCCAGAGCGAGCACCAGGCCCGCAGCGGCGAGCATCCGGCGAGACATCACGCTTCCTCCTGGATCAGCTCGAGGTGCGAGGCGCCGAGCGCTTCGAGCAGCGCGCGGGTGTCCTCGAGATCGAACTTCTCGTCCGCCGCTTCGATCGAGATGAAGAAGCGGTCGTCGCTCGCGCGATCGAAACGGTCCGAATAGAAGACCGGGTGGTGGTGGCGCGGGAGCTGGTTGAGCCCGAGCATCCCGAACACCGCGCCGAACGCGCTGAGCAGGATGGTGAGCTCGAACATCACCGGCACCATCGACGGGAACGCGTCCGCCGGCTTGCCGCCGATGATGAGCGGATAGTCGAGCCCGTTCGTCCAGTAGATGAGCGAGAACGCGACCGCGCAGCCGGTGAGACCGCACGCGAGCACGATCCACCCGAGCTTCGAGTCGGGCATGCCCATCGCCCTGTCCATCCCGTGCACCGGGAACGGCGTGTGGACGTCCCAGCGCTTGTAGCCGGCGTCACGCACCTTCTCGGCGGCCTTCATGACCTTGCCGGGGGTCTCGAACTCGGCGAGGTAGAGGAGCGGACGCTTCTGCGTCACGCGCTTCGACTCGCGATAGCTGTCGTCGTCGTGATCGTGATCGGATGCCATCTCAGGCCTCCCCGGTCTTCATCACCGCGGGACCGCGCACCGCGGGGGCGTGCTCGTGCTCGTCGTGGTCGTGGTCCTCCGCGTGCGGATCGGCCTGCGGAAGGACCATCTTCACCTCGGCGATCGCGATCATCGGGATCCACCGGATGAAGAGCAGGAAGAGCGTGAAGAAGAGGCCGATCGACCCGAGGTACGTCGTCCAGTCGACGAGCGTGGGCGAGAAGTTGCCCCAGGAGCTCGGCAGGTAATCGCGGTGCAGCGTCGTCACGATGATGACGAAGCGCTCGAACCACATACCGATGTTGACGAGGATCGATGCGACGAACATCCACGGCAGGTTCGTGCGCAGCGAGCGGAACCAGTAGGTCTGCGGCACGAGCACGTTGCACGTGATCATCGACCAGTACGCCCACCAGTAATCGCCGAACGCGCGATTGAGGAAGACGTACCGCTCGTACGGATTGCCCGAGTACCAAGCGATGAAGAACTCCATCGCGTACGCGTATCCGACGAGGCTGCCGGTCGTGAGGATGATCTTGTTCATCATCTCGAGGTGCCGCATCTGCACGAGGTCGTGCAGCTTGAACACCGTGCGAGCGATGAGCAGGAGCGTCATGACCATCGCGAAGCCGCTGAACACGGCGCCGGCGACGAAGTACGGCGGGAAGATCGTCGTGTGCCAGCCGGGCTCGACCGAGGTCGCGAAGTCGAACGAAACGACCGAGTGGACCGAGAGGACCAGCGGAGTCGAGATCGCCGCGAGGATCAGATACGCGCGCTCGTAGTTCGACCAGTGGCGATTGCTGCCGCGCCAGCCGAGCGCGAGGAATCCGTACGCGAGCTGTCGGACCTTGTTCTTCGTCCGATCACGCAGCGTCGCGAAGTCCGGAATCAGACCGACGTACCAGAACAGCAGAGAGACGGTGAAGTACGTCGAGACGGCGAACACGTCCCACAGCAGCGGGGACTTGAAGTTCGGCCAGACGTTCATCCCGTTCGGGATCGGCAGCGGATAGTAGATGTGCCAGGGACGACCGGTGTGGATCGTCGGGAACATCAGGGCGCAGATGACTGCGAAGATCGTCATCGCTTCGGAGAAGCGGTTGATCGCAGTGCGCCAGTACTGCCGGAACAGGAAGAGGACGGCGGAGATCAGCGTGCCGGCGTGACCGATACCGATCCACCAGACGAAGTTCGTGATGTCCCAGGCCCACGCGACGGGGCTGTTGTTGCCCCACACGCCGATGCCGGTCCACAGCAGGTACGCCAGCGTCGCGCCGAGCACGCCGGTGATCGAGACCGCGATGCCGAAGAGGATCCACCATCCTCGCGGCGCCTTCGTCTCGGTCACTCGACTGACGATCTCGGTCACGTCGTGGAACGACGTGCCCGGAGTCGCGAGGTAGCCCTCGCCGAGCTCCTTGATGGGCTTGCTCCCAGCCATCAGACCATCTCCGGGTTCGGGTTCCGGATGCGACCCGCATAGGTCGTCCGGGGCTGCGTGCCGACGTCGGCCAGCACCTTGTACTGGCGATCCACGTGCGCCCAACGCGTCACTTCCGCGTCGGAGTCGTTGAGGTCACCGAAGAAGATCGCGTTGCTCGGGCACGCCTGCGCGCACGCGGTGATCAGCTCGCCGCGACGGATGCGGCGACCCTCGTTGTGCGCGTGGATGCGCACCGACTCGATGCGCTGGATGCAGTACGTGCACTTCTCCATCACGCCGCGCATACGGACGCTGACGTTCGGATTGAACTGCATGCGCTGCAGCTCCGGCACGTCACCGGCGTACGCGAGGTAGTTGAAGCGACGGACCTTGTACGGGCAGTTGTTCGCGCAGTAGCGCGTTCCGATGCACCGGTTGTAGGCCATCTCGTTGATGCCCTCGGGCGAGTGCACCGTCGCGTTGACGGGGCAGACGTTCTCGCAGGGGGCCTCTTCGCAGTGCTGGCAGGCCATCGGCTGGAACGCGACCTCGAGGTGGTCCTCGTCGACCACGTCGTAGACGGTGTCGCGCCCCGCCCACGTCGGGATCTCGCGCTCCGTGAAGTAGCGATCGATGCGCAGCCAGTGCATCTCGCGACCGCGCGCGACCTGCTCCTTGCCGACCATCGGGATGTTGTTCTCGGCGATGCACGCGATCACGCACGCGTTGCAGCCGGTGCACGTCGTGAGGTCGATCGTCATGCCCCACGCGTGACGCGGCGGGGCGTCCTCGGCGGCCTGACGACCCTCGGGCAGCAGCGACCAGCTCGTGCCGCCCTGCGCGGGCGGCTGCGGCTGCGTGTAGTCGACCTCGTCCCACAGCGGCGGCGTGGTCGGCGTCGGGATGCCCCACTGACCGAAGTCGGGCTGCGCGATGTACTCCTCGACCGTCGCGTCGATCGCGAGCGGGCGGCCTTCCATCGAGTGGTGCTCCTGCTGGAGCGAGAGCGGCGCGCGACGGCCTGCGCGCGACACGCGGTAGCCCGCGCCGAACCAGAAGGTCTCGGTGTGGCGCGCGGGCGTGACGTCGACGCCGTGGTCGTTCGCGAACGTGCCGCCACGCGTACGGCCCCAGCCGAGCGAGAGCACGACCGCGCGATCCGCGGTGCCGGGCACGATCACGACCGGGATCTCGATCGCCTCGACGCCGTCGCGCTCGATGCGCACGACATCGCCGTTGCGCACGCCGAGCTGGCGGGCCGAGCCCCACGAGACGAGCGCGGCGTTGTCCCAGCTGACCTTCGAGATCGGATCCGGGAGCTCGAGGAGCCAGGCGTTGTTCGCCCAGCGGCCGTCGAGGAGCTTGTTGTCCGGGACGAACGAGACTTCCCAGCTCGACTCGCCGAGCTCCGCGCGCTGACCCGCGCCCTGCTGCACGGCCTGCGAGACGGTCGCGCCGTTCGGCGCCGCGTCACGCGCGAGCGTCGTGGGCGAGCCCGCGACCACACCGCGCTGCAGCGCCGCGCGCCACGCGCGATCGAACGCGTCACCGGGCGCGACCTGCGCGAACGTGCGGCGCACCGCGTGGTACGCGCGCCAGCTGCGCTCGCCCGACGCGAAGCCGACGACCTCGATCGCGTTGCGTCCGCCGCGGAGCGGCGCGATCAGCGGCTGCTGGATCGCGTACGCGCCATCGAGCGCGCGGTGGTCGCCCCAGCTCTCGAGCTCGTGCGTCTGCGGCAGGTACCAGTCGCAGAGGATCGAGGTCTCGTTGTCGTGCGACGAGAGGTGGATCTTGTTCGCGACACCCGCGAGCGCGTCGCCGAACGCGACGTCGTGCGGCGCGTCGTAGACCGGATTGCCGCCGAGCATCACGAGCGTGCTCACGCGGTTCGCGCCCATGTCGGCGACGAGCGCGCGCAGATCCGCGATCGGATCCTGCTGCTCCGCATCGAGCACCTCGTGCAGCGCGATCGTCTGCCCGAGGTTGTCGAGCGCCGCGTTGAGCGCGTGCGCGAGCGCGTGCACCCACGCGGGCTGGCGCGCGCCGACGACGATCGCCGAGCGACCACGGTTGCGCGCGAGGTCGCGCGCGATGGCCTCGACGTTCACGCCCTCGAGCGCCGCGGGCTCACCGAGCCCGCCCTGCACCGTCGAGACGTCCACGCCCGCCGCGCCCAGCGCACGAGCGAGCGCGCGCGCGAACACGCCGACGTCCTGCGACGGCATGCGGATGCGGTGATCCGCGTTCGCGCCGGTCACCGAGACGCCCGACTCCACGACGTAGAGGCGGTTCATCTCGCGCGCGCCTTCCGCGTTCATGAAGCGGCGGCCGTCGGCGAAGAGGTGCTGGAAGCGCGGATTGCCGCTCTCGGTCAGCAGGAAGTCGCTGTCGAGCGAGACGATCACGCGAGCGCGCGAGTAGTCCGGCACCGTGTGGAGCGGACGCCCGTACGCGATGCGCGCGCCCTCGAGCGCGTTCCAGTCGGAGACCGGCGAGTACGAGTGGAAGCGCGCCTGGGGGAAGCGACGCGCGAGCGCCTGCTTCGCCGCGACGAGCGTCGGCGACGTCGTCGGCTCCATCAGGAAGCGGAGGCCCTCGCCCGCGCTCGCCTCGAGCCCGCGGAGGTGCTCCCCGAAGAACTCGTCGAAGTCACCCCACGACGAGACCGCGCGCTCGTCGCCCGCGCCACGCATCACGTGGGCGCCGCGGTCCATGTCGTAGAGGTTGAGGATCTGCGCCTGCGTCTGCAGGTCGGTGCCGCCGTGCTGCGGGCCGCCCGCGTCGTCGGCGCCGGGGTGGCTGCCCGAGTGCAGCGCGTTGCCCTCGATCTTCGTCGGGCGCCCCTCGTGCGACTCGACGATCACGCCGATCACGTCGCTGCGGCGCGGCAGCACCGTCGCGTAGTGGAGCGGCACGCCGGGCGAGACGTACTCGGGCTGGCGCGTGTACGGCAGGATGTGCTCGACGGGACGGCGCGCACAGCCGCTCATCGCAGCCGCAGCCGCGGCCGCGCCCGAGAGCGTGAGGAACTGGCGTCGATTGACGCCATCCTTGCTCTCGCTCGAGTCGGCGCTCTTCTTCCCGATCGTGATCAGGTCGCTCTTGTCGACCTGCACGCCGGGCTCGCTCGCCGCGAGCTCCTCGAAGCGCTTCGGGTCCAGGCGCTCCTCGATGCTGCGCCACGCGAGCGGCGCGCCCTTCGGGAGAGCGTTGGAGTGGGTGATCGCAGGACGCTTGCTCATCGGTGGCACCCCGAACAGGTCTCCGGCGGCAGCGCGTAGCGGGCGTACTCGATCTCCTCGCCCTCCTCGCGCTCCCACGCCATGTTCGTGATCTCGCTGACCGGCCGGAGGTTCGGCTCGGGGTTGCGGTGACAGTCGAGACACCAGCTCATCGAGAGCGGCGTCTGGTTCGTCACCACTTCCATCTGATCGATGCGGCCGTGGCACGTGGCGCAGCCGACACCGATGCTCAGGTGGATCGAGTGATCGAAGTACGCGTGGTCCGGGAGGTTGTGGACGCGCACCCACTCGATCGGCTGGCCCGTCTCCCAGCTCTCGCGCACCGGCGCGAGCGCCGCGGACTCGGTGCGCACCACCGAGTGGCAGCCCATGCAGGTCTGCGTCGGCGGGATCATCGCCTCGGGCGACCGCTCCACGTTCGCGTGGCAGTAGCGGCAGTCCATCCCGAGCTGGCCCGCGTGCAGGCGATGGCTGAAGGGCACCGGCTGGACCGGGGCGTAGCCGACCTGCGTGTTCCAGTACGAGAAGTAGTAGGCGACGATGAACGTCACCACGCCGCCGCCGACCGCGAGCGCCACCGCGGCGACCAGGGGCAGCAGGTTGAGGGACCTCGGGAATATCTGCATGTCGCGCTCGTTCGCCCCTCGACTCGGGGCTCAGCGGACCGCTGCCGCGGCCGCTCCTGGCTGGCTGGAGGGGAGCTGGCTGGAGGGAAGCCGAGAGCGCGCCACTACCGGTCGGCGGGCGAGCTCCTTAGGAAAGAAGCTCTTCACGAAGGAAGAGCCGGAGTGTCCTCGGCGGACACGATGTCGAAGCGGGAGTCACTCGCTGCGCGAGGGAATCCCTTCTCCGCGAGAGCGCCACTGCATCAGAGGCGGTCTCGGGAGAGCGATGTCGGAGAGGCGGTCTCTGCGAACAGCCCCACGAAGCCCGGAAATACACCGGTCGTCGTGGATGCCGTGCCTCGGGGTCCTCGGGGCGGCCGCTATATACGCGGAGCGCGGACGACGCACAACCGAGATCGAGGCAGTTTGCCCTCAGGGCGCGTCCGACAGAACTCTGGACACCTCCTCCGCATGCGTGGGGCAGTCGCGCGCCAGCACGCGCAAGTGCACTCTTCCGCGCCCGTCGTTCGTGCGTGCGATGACCGCAGCCGGGGAGATCTCGACCGCTCCGCCGCGCGCTTCGTCCGCATCGGGAGGTAGCTCGGCGCGGATCGCGACCAGCATCCCGTTGTGGAATTCGAAGCGCGTCTCGCGATCGAGCGACGCGCTCGGACCGCGGATCAGCGTCATGTCCGGCCCGACGATCTCGGTGCGCCAGCTCGCCTGCGCGCCCTCGTCGAAGCGCTCGCGGACCTGGTCCGCCGTCATCCCGAGCCGGGCTCCGCGCAGGCTCGCCGCCGTCTCGTCCGAGCCCTGAAGCATCGACGAGATCAGCGCGAAGAGCGCGAGCATCGCAGGCACGAGGACGATCAGCGGGTACCACCAGCTCCACCCCTTCTCGGGCTCGTTCCTGTGGTCGGGAGGACGCGAAGACATCGTTCGCAGCGTCCTCGGGGCGGGGGGCTAGGGTCTCGCCGCGCCGAGGTCAATGCCGTGTCGGGAGCCGAGGGAATTCGCGACGTTCCGAGCGCGACGGCGCTCCGATCTACTTGCGGGCCCCGGTTCGTCAAGAGCTCCTGCGCGAACGGCGGGGTCGGCAGAAACCGCAGCGGAACGAGGCGCGAAGGGACTAGAGTTGCGCGCGTGAGGATCAGCCGGCCGCCTCCGCCGCCGCCCGCGCCGCCCCCCCACAGCCGGTTCGGGCCCTACACGCTCGCGGATCGCATCGCGGTCGGCGGGATGGCGGAGGTCTTCCGTGCGCACGAGCCCCGCGCGGTGGGCGATCCGCGCGTCGTGGTGGTGAAGCGGATGCTGCCCGCGCTCGCGAGCGAAGCGGGGGCTCGCGCGATGTTCGAAGAAGAAGCGCGCCTCGGCGGGCTCGTCGAGCACGACAACGTGGTGCGCGTGCTGGGCTTCGGTGACGAAGCGGGGCAGCCCTATCTCGCGCTCGAGTACGTGCCGGGGCTCGACCTGTGGAGGCTCGCGCGCTGGCTCACACGCCAGGGGCGCACCCTCGGGACCGAGCTCGCGGTGTTCGTGATCCGCGAGCTGCTCGCGGGGCTCCACGCCGTGCACGAGACGCACGACCACGACGGTCGTCCGCTCGGGCTCGTGCATCGCGACGTGAGCCCGTCGAACGTGCTGCTCTCGGTGCACGGCGACGTGAAGCTCGGGGACTTCGGGATCGCCCAGGCGCTGCTGCGCGAGTCGTATCCGCAGGCGACGCTGACCGAGCGCGCGAAGGGCAAGCTCGGCTATCTCGCGCCCGAGCAGGTGCGCGGGCTCGCGGCGGATCGCCGCGCCGACGTGTTCGCGGCGGCGGTGATCGCGGCGGAGCTGCTGATGGGGCGACCGCTCTTCGCGGGCGGCTCGGAGCTCGCGGTGCTGCTGGCGATCCGCGACGGCGATCTGCGCGCGTTCGAGGAGCACGGCGCGGGTCTGCCCGAGGGTCTGCGTGCCGCGGTCGTGGCCGCGCTCGCCTCCGATCCCGACGCGCGCACCGTGACGGCCGCGATCCTGCGCGACGCGCTCGCGCCCTACGAGGTCGGCCCGGTGAGCGCGCTGCGCGCGCAGCTCGCGGGGCTCGTCAGCGAGGCGCACGGCGCGCGCAAGCCGTCGGGCGCGTACCAGCCCGCGGTGCGCGGCCCGAAGACCGCGCCGCCCGGCGACGAGGACGCCGAAGCGCCCGCGACGCGCGACGCGCCCGAGCTCGCGTACTTCGTGCGAACGAGCGACGGACGCACCGAGGGCCCGCTCTCGTACGCGAAGCTCGTGGAGGCGATCGCGACGCGCCGCTTCGGGCTCACCGACGCGATCGCGCTGCAAGGAGGCGCGTTCGCGTCGCTCGCTTCGCACCCCGATCTCGTGCGTCACCTGCCGACGTCGAGCCTCAGCGATCGCACCGCGCGCCAGGAGCCGGTGCGCGAGCCCGATCGCGCGTGGTCGCTCGAGGACGGCTCGGTCGTCGGCGTGATGACGAGCGTCGTGCTCGCGCGCGAGACGGGCCTGCTCCTCTGCGAGCAGGGCGGCGTGCGCAAGGAGATCTACCTGAGCAACGGCGTGCCCGAGTTCGTCACCTCGAACCTCGCGACCGAGCTGCTCGGTGAGTTCCTCGTCGCGCGCGGGGTGATCTCGCGCGGCGAGCTCGACATGGCGCTCGCGGTGATGCCGCGCTTCGAGGGACGCCTCGGCGACACGCTCACCGCGCTCGGGCTCGTCGAGCCGGTGCATCTCTTCCGGCAGATCGCGGCGCAGGTGCAGGAGAAGCTGCTCGAGCTCTTCACCTGGACGTCGGGGCGCGCGACGTTGTGGCGAGGCGTGGCACGACCGCAGAGCGGGTTCCCGCTCGGGCTCGATCCCTGGCGCATCGTGATGGACGGGATCGATCGCCGGCTCGCGCAGGGCATGGACGATCCGCTCGCGGCGCATCGCGGCAAGTGGGTCGTCGCGTCGGGGCCGAACGATCTGGAGCTCGCGCGCCTGCCGCTCTCGGCGCGCTCTGCGTACCGTCGCGCGGCGCAGCCCGTGCCGATCGTCGAGCTCGATCGCGCGCTGAGCGATCCGAGCGGTCGGGACGCGCGCGCGGGACGTCGCGCGATCGCGCTGCTCCTCGCGATCGGCGCGCTCTCGACGACCGATGGGCCCGGCGCTTCTTGACGAGGATCCCCCCCGCTGATAACCCCCGCCCGGAGCCGACGGCCGTGGGCGCGCGATCGCAGACGTCACGAGGTCCTCGCGATCGCGAAACGCTGGCCGGTTCGCGGACTGATCGCCGCGAGGTTTCGCCGCAGAACAAGGCCGATCCGGCCCCGCGGCGTACCCGCGAGCACGCGCCCGCACCGGCGCGCTCGACGCTCCCGCTCGCGCCGCCCGCGGGCATGCGCGACCTGCTCCCGCCCGATGCGAGCGCGCGCAAGCGCCTCGCACGCGCGGTGTCCGACTCGTTCGCGCGCTACGGCTACGAGCTCGTCACGACGCCGATGTTCGAGCACGCCGACGTGATCGAGCGCGGCCTCGACACCGTCGATCGGCGCGAGCTGCTGCGCTTCGTCGACTCCGACACCGGCGAGATCGCGCTGCTGCGTCCCGACATCACGCCGCAGATCGCGCGCGTGGTCGCGACGCGCCTCGCCGATCGACCGGCGCCGTATCGGCTCGCGTACGAGGGCAGCGTGTTCCGTCGTCGTCGCGGTCGCGCGCGCCGACAGCGGCAGATCGCGCAGGCGGGCGTCGAGTGCATCGGGCTCTCGGGGCCGGGCGCGGACGTCGAGGTGATCGAGCTCGCGTCGCGCACGCTCGAGGGCCTCGGTCTCGTCGCGCATCGCATCGAGCTCGGGCTCTCGCCGGTCGCGCGCACCGTGCTCACGACCGTGCCCGAGGCGCTGCGCGGTGAAGCGGCGGACGCGCTCTCGCGCAAGGATCGCAGCGCGCTCGAGGCGCTCGCGCAGCGCGCCGGGCTGCGCGGTCGCGCCCGCACGACGCTCTGCGAGATGGTCGATCTGTGGGGCGGGCGCGAGGTGCTCGACGCCGCGCGCAAGCTCTTCCCGGGACGCGACGCAGCGGCGCGGCTCGATGCGCTCGCCGACGTGCACGCGCAGCTCGTGACGCGCGGGCTGCGCGATCGTCTGGTGCTCGATCTCGGTGAGGTGCGCGGCTTCGGTTACTACACCGGGCCGAGCTTCACGCTGCTCGCGGAAGGGCCGGGCGAGGCGCTGGGCGGTGGCGGGCGCTACGACGATCTGCTCGCGCGCTTCGGTGCGCCCTTCCCTGCGACCGGCTTCGGGCTCGATCTCGATCACCTGGAGTGGGCGCTCGCCGCCGCGGGCGCGCGCATCGACGACGTGGGGCCGCTCCGCGTCGCGATGCGTGGCGCCGATGCGCGCAAGTTGGGCGAGCTCGCGGATGCGCTGCGCAGCGCCGGGCTCGTCGTGGCGACGCTCCCGGAGTCGGGCGACGACGGCGCGGCGCTCGCGTTCGCGCGGGCATGGGGCTACGACGTGGTGGTCTCGGTCTCGGCGCGTGCGGCCAGCGCGTGTCGGGCGCGGGACGGAGCGACTCGGAAGATCGCGCTGGGCCAATCGGGGCGTGGCGTGGCAGCCGACGAAGCGTCTGCGTTCGAACGTTGGGCGCGAGAGACGCGCGGGTAAGTACGACCCGCGAGCCGAGGAGAGCCGATGGCGATGGTCGTGGTGGTCGGCGCCCAGTGGGGCGACGAGGGCAAGGGCAAGGTCGTCGATCGATTGACCGCGCAGGCCGACGTCGTCGTGCGCTACGGGGGCGGCGCGAACGCGGGCCACACGCTCGTCGTCGGCGGCGAGAAGGTCGTGCTGCGTCTGATTCCGTCGGGCGCGCTCCACGCGAAGGCCAAGTGCGTGCTCGGCCCGGGCGTCGTGATCGATCCCGAGGTGCTCGTGCAGGAGATCGCGACGCTTCGCGCGCGTGGTCTCTTCGGCGAAGGACGCCTGTTGATCTCGGATCGCGCGCACGTCGTGATGCCGCACCACGCGACGATCGACACGCTTCGCGAGAACGGCCCGGGGGCGATCGGCACCACGAAGCGCGGCATCGGCCCGGCCTACGAGGACAAGGCGGGACGCCGCGGCATTCGCATGGCGGACCTGCTCGATCCCGCGCGCTTCCGCGAGCGGCTCGAGGCGAACCTCGAGTCGTGGCGCCCGGTGATCGTCGCGCTCGGCGGCGAGGTGCCGTCGATCGACGAGATCGTGAAGCGCTATGGCGAGCTCGCGAAGGAGCTCGCGCCGCACGTGGGCGATGCGAGCGCCGCGCTCGCCGAGGCGCGCGAGCAGGGCAAGCACGTCCTGCTCGAGGGCGCGCAGGGCACGATGCTCGATCTCGATCACGGCACGTTCCCGTTCGTGACGAGCTCGACGGTGATCTCGGGCGGCGCGTGCGCCGGCGCGGGCATCGCCCCGACGCACATCGATCGCGTCATGGGCATCACCAAGGCGTACACGACGCGCGTCGGCGGCGGGCCCTTCCCCACCGAGCTCCACGGCGACGCGGGCGAGGCGCTGCGCAAGGCGGGCAACGAGTACGGCGCGGTCACGGGACGCCCTCGTCGCTGCGGCTGGCTCGACATCGCGGTGCTGCGCCACGCAGTGCGCGTGAACGGCATCAGCGAGCTCGCGGTGACGAAGCTCGACGTGCTCTCGGGCCTGCCGAAGATCGCGCTCGGCGTCGCGTACGAGCTCGACGGCAAGCGCATCGACTTCCCGCCGCCGAACCGCCTCGCGGACGTGAAGCCGATCTACGAGGAGCTCGAGGGCTGGAGCGGCGATCTCTCGACGTGCCGCTCGGTGGACGATCTGCCGGCGTCGGTGCGCACGTACCTGCGCCGCATCGAGGAGCTCACGGGCGCGCGCGTCACGATGATGGGCGTCGGCGCCGATCGGGAGCACACGATCGAGATCGACACGCCGTTCCGCCCGCGCTGAGCGGCGCCGCGCTTCCCAGAGCCGTGTGAGGCGCGTGAACAGCCACCCGGACGCTTCCGGGTGGCTGTTTGCGTCCGCGAACACCCACCCGCGCGCTTCCGGGTGAGTGTTTGCGTCCTCGAACACCCACCTGCGCGCTTCCGGGTGAGTGTTTGCGTCCTCGAACACCCACCCGCGCGCTTCCGAGTGGCTGTTCGCGTCCTCGAACACCCACCCGCACGCTTCCGGGTGGCTGTTCGCGTCCTCGAACACCCACCCGCACGATCCCTGGCGGCCCGCGATAGCTCACGCGATACGCGACGTCAGCGCACGACGACCGCCGACGGAACGACGAAGCCCCCGCTGCACGCCGATTCGCGTGCGAACGGGGGCCCCACCCCAGAAGCTCAGCCCTGCGGCTCGAAGACGAACGGGAACTGGTACGTCACGCTGCCGCCCTCGGGGCCCGGATTGAACCGGAAGCCCTGCACGACGCGCGTCACGCACGAGCCGACCGAGTCGTTGCCGATCGTGTTCTCCACGACGCGCACGCCGGTCACGCTGCCGGTCTCCTGGATCGTCATCGAGACCTTGATGCGGCCCGAGAGCGTCGGGTCCGCACGCAGCTCGCGCTCGTAGCACGCGCGGATCGCCGCCTGACGGGTCTGGATCATGCGGATGACGACGCGCACGTCGAAGTCACCGCTGCCCGACTCGTCCTCGACGTCGCTCGGCGCGCGGAAGCGACCACGCACCTGACGCTCCTCGACCGCGCCGCCCTCACCGCGCGCCGTGGTCGCGCCGCCCTTCACCGCCGCGAGCCCGCCGAGGCCCTCGGTGGCTCCGCCGACGCGCCCACCGCCCGAGCGCTCGCGCAGCGTGCCGCCGCCGCTCGAGGTCGCCACGCCGACGCCTTCCGCCTGCGCGAGGATGTCCTCGGCGCTGCCGGTCACCGCGCCGCCCGCGAGGACGTCCGCGAACGCACCGCCCTCCGAGCTCAGCGCGCCGAGGAGCAGCTGATCGACCTGCGCCGCCGCCGCTTCCGCCGCCATGCGCGCATCGCTGTCCGCTGCCGCCTGGCGCTCGCCCGCGGTCTCGCCGGGCGTCGACGACGACTCACCGCTCGGCTGGCGCGTCGGAGTCTCCGCGACCTCTTCGGTCGGCTCCTCGGTCGGCGCCTCTTCCGTCGGCTCTTCCTCTTCCTCGACCGGCGGGGGCTCCGGCTCGTTGAAGATCATGTCCGCGAGGCGGTCGTCGATCGTCGCGAGCGTGGGCTGGATCGGCCAGTCGGCGTTCTCGAGGAAGATGATGAAGCCGAAGTGGCTCATGAACGAGAACATCACGAAGGCCGTGAACAGCCAGTCGATGCCCGCGATGAACCCGCCGACCACGGCCGCCGGCAGCTGAGGCCGCGGCTGCACCGGCGGCGGCACGACGAACTGGAAGAGCAGCGTCGTGTCGCCGATGACGACCTTGCCCCGCGACGTGTCGCTGAGCTTGACCTGCCAGTGCTGGCCCGCGTTGCGCGCCGCGCCGCTCGCCCGCAGCTGCTCGAGCTCCTGGACGCCGCCCGGAAGACCCACGCGACCGCGCATGTCGGCGGTGAAGTTCAGGATGTAGTCGGCGCCGACGAGCTGGAAGAGCTCGAAGCGCGGCGGCATGCCCGGGACGATGAAGTGATTGCGCTCCGAGCTACCGACCGAGACCGTCTCGCGCTGCCGGATGATGCGCTCTTCGACGATCTTCCCGCCCTGGATGACGCCGATGCGCAGGACCTTCGGGCCCGAGGGCCGCACCTGGACGGCCTGCATGGCCATCGTCATCGCGCCCGGACGTCCGGCGGCCTTGCCCCCCTGCTGCTGCGGTCCCTGCGGCGTGGTCATCGTTGGTGTCTTCCTGATCCCCGCTCCGGCCCGTTCTCGTGGTGCCGGTCGGCGGTGTGGTCGTGGCCCGTTCGGGCGTCTGACCACGGATGTCGACGGAGGTTCCCGTGCCCCTCGTGAGACGAGCCGGACGATACCACTCGGCCGGTCGCATGGTCTAGCTGGTGAGAGGGCTAGCTGCCCCTCACGGCGCGCGCCCGGTCGACCGCGCGCTCGCACTCGTCGAGCAGGCGGCGCGCGTGGGCGCGGAGCGTCATCCAGGCGCCGAGGGCGAACGACGAGCCCCCGACACCGAGCGCGATCGAGAGCGCGGCCTGCGAGAGCCCGATCGCCGAGACGCGGCGGGGATCGAGGCCGAGCAGCCCGTGGTCACCCGAGTGGACCCAGCTGAGCGCGATCGCAGCGCCGACGAAGCCGAGGAACGTCGAGAGCGTCGCGCCGATCCGGATCGCCTGGAGGCGCGACGTGATCGCGGCGCGCGCGTCGGCGAGCGACTCCTCGAGCTCCACGTCGATCGAGCGGGCCTCGGCGCGCCACAGCGGCGCCAGCGCGCGCCCCACGAACGTGCCTCCGATCGCGTCGACGATCGCCGCGCGCTTCTCCTCGGGCGCGCTGCGCAGCGCCTTCACGAGCGGATCGACGTCGACCGGCCCCGAGACGCAGAGGGCCCGGAGGCGCTCGACGACGAGCGCGACCAGGCCCACCCAGCAGACGATCTGGACCGCGTGGAAGACGGTCAGAACGGCTCTCGCTGCACGCTGCGCACGACCTCGCGCGTGAAGCTCGTGCGGAGATCGAGCACCTCGTAGCCGATGCTCGAGCGGTTGAGGATGTAGAACGCGTTCGGCTTCTGGACGCGACCCTCGATGCGGATCTCGTCCAGCTGGATGACGCGCGGCTGACGCGCCGCACGACCGCCGCCGCGCGCCTGCGCTTCGACGTCGGAGGGCGCGAAGAACATCGCCGCGAAGAGCCCGAGCCCGAGCAAGAGTCCGAGACGCGTCATTCCGTGCCTCCGCCTTCCGTGGTCCCGCCGCCCTCCGCAGCCTGACGCGCGGCGCGCTCCGCCTCACGCTGACGGCGCGCGGCGTCGCGCTCGATCCGGCGCTGCTCGCGCTCGATCTGGCGGGTGATCTCCTCGAGGTACGCGGTGGACGGATCCTCGCGCGCGAGGCGCGGTCCCATCAGGTCGCGGTACGCTCGGAACTCCTGCTGCGAGCGCTGGAGCGAGGTCAGCAGGTCGCTGCCCGGCATGTCCGCGCCCGCCTCGAGGTAGAGCAGCGCGAGCCCGTAGTGCGCCTCCGGGCTGCGAGGGCTCGTTGCGACCACGCGATCGAGCTCGTTCTTGCTCTTCTCCCACTGCTTGGTCGCCCGGTACGCGTTGCCGAGGCCGAGGTGCACCTCGGGGACGTCGGCGACCAGGCGCGCGACCGCCTCGAACTGCTGGACCGCCTCGGGGTAATTCGCGCCCGCGAGGAGCTGCAGCGCGAGCGCCATGCGCGCGTCGGCATAGTCGGGCCGCAGCTCGACCGCGCGGCGATACGCCTGGAGCGCCTGACCGAGCTGGTTCTGCTCCTGGAGCATGCGCCCGCGGAGGAACTGCACCTCGGCGTGGTTCGGGTCGATCGTGACCGCCTGGTCGAGGATCGACTGGGCGAGCTCGGTGCGGTTGCGGCGCAGGTTCGCCTTCACCAGCACGAGCATCGCGGGGACGAAGCGCTCGTCGCGACGCAGCGCGGTGCGCGCCGCCTGGATCGCTTCTTCCGGGCGATTCGCGTGGATGAGCGCCTCGCCGTAGAGCGCCTGGATGTGGAGGTTGCGCACCCAGCGACGCGCCAGCGGCTCCATGAACGCGACCGCATCCGCCGCCTGACCGCGACGCACGTAGATCGTGACGATCCCTTCGGCGGCGCGCTCGTAGTCGGGCTGGATGCGCAGCGCCTGGCGGTAGTAGTTGAGCGCACCGTCCGCGTTGCCGGCGCGATCGGCGAGCACGCCGAGGTTGTACGCGGCGCGGAACGCGTTCGGATCGGAGCGGAGCGCCTCCTCGAACGCACGGCGCGAGCCCTCGGTGTCACCACGCTGCCCGGACTCGATGCCACGACGGTACGCCGCCTGGGCCGAGCCACTGACGGGGCGCCGCGGCGGAAGCGGCTCGCCGCTCTCGACCTCCGGGCGGCCCCACGGGCTCTCCTGCTGGGACGCGGGCGTGCCGGTCTGCGCGGTGCCGCCGCTCGTCGGGGGCGTCTCGTCGGCGCCACCTTCGAGATCGTCCTCGTCGTCGCCCTCGGGCTCGCGGGATCCCGGGGGCGCCTCGATGTCACCGCGATCTGCGCGATCGCCGCGACCCTCGTCCTCGCCGCCCGTCGTCTCCTCGTCGCGATCGGCGGTGGTGCCCCCCTGCTGCTCACACGCGGGGAGCAAGGCGCCCGCGCTCAGCAGCAGGCACCCACAGAACAGCGCGATCGCGCTCGAACGCGCCCTCGCCATCACTCCTCCTCCCGCGCGAGCGGAGGCGCTGCGATGTCCGTCTCCATCGGCAGCGTACGCCCCGCACGCGCACGCGCGAACTCGCCGGGCGTGTACGCCGCGAACGAGGGGTCGCGCTGCTGCTCCGCCGCGATGCATTCGGCGATTCGCTCGTCACCGTACGCCTGGAGGCGGTCGGCGGCGAGCCGCGTGTACTCGTTGTCGATCGAGCCCGCCCGCGCCGCGCGCGCCGCGAGCGCGTAGCGTGCGATCGCGAAGCACTCGATCGGACGCACCCGCTGATCGAGGGTCTGCTGGATGCGGTCCTGCACCTGGACGCGCACTTCCTCGCGCACGTCCGCGCTCGCACCGCGCACCCGGCGCTGCAGGTCCGCCGGCATCACGAACGGCGTGTTGAGCACCGCGCGCGCGAGCACCTCGTACACGCGTCCCTGCCGCACGAACGCCGCGATCGTCCAGGTCGGACGCCCGTAGTCGAGCACCGGCGCGTAGCCGGTCACGAGCGTGTTCGCGCGGGCCGAGCCCTCCTCGATCTGACGCGCGACGGTCTGCACGTACGCCTCGAGGGTCGCCGGGCTGCCGGGGTTGATCGCGAAGCTCTCGAACGCCGCCATGTTCTCGTCGACGATCGTGAAGCGCGCCTGCGCCGCGTACTCCGCCGCGATCGATCCCCGCTCCTGACCGGCGCGCGAGAACGCGTCGACGACGTCCTGCAGCGCGGTGCGGTAGTCGCGCGTCTGACGAAGCTCCTGGCGCGCCTGGGCGATGCGCCAGTACGCGGTCACGAGCAGCTCGCCCGCCGCCGCATCGCCGCGGTAACGGTCGATGAACGCGCGCATCTCGCGGATGGTGCCGTTCCAGTCGCGGCGCTTGAACGCCATCTCCGCGACGCGGAAGCGCGCGCTGCGCTGTACGTCGGGCGGCGTGCCCGCGGCCTCCGCCGCGCGACGGTAGTAGTCCGCCGCGCGGTTGTAGTCCTGCTGGTACTCGAGGATGCGCGCGGCGTTGATCAGCGCGTCGGTCCGGGTCTCCTGGATCCCCGGATCCGTCGAGCTCGCGAAGCGCTGCGAGTCCGCGAGCACGCGATAGCTCTCGATCGCGCGCTCGTAGTCGAAGAAGCGGTTCGCGGTGTACGCGAGGCGGAAGTACGCAGTCGCGAGGATCGAGTCGAGGCGCTGCTGCTGCTCGGGCTCCTCGGCCCGCACCGGACCGACCTCGTCGACCACGCGCTGGTACACGCGCGACGCGGACTCGTACCGGCTCGTGCACTCGAGCGCGACAGCTGCCTGGATGAGCGCGCGCGGCGCGTCGGCATGGCGCGGGTCGTCGTTCACCGCGTTGACCATGTCGGTCGCGGACTGCTCGAAGAGCTGCACCTGCTCGGCGGTCGGCGCCTCCGGGCAGAGCTGCTCCTGCGGCAGGTCACCACGAGCACGCTGGTAGAGCTCGAGCGCGCGCTGGAACCGGATGTTCCCGAGGTCGCGCGTCACGAGACACTGCGGGTTGTCCTGGTTCGCCGGGTCGTTGCAGTCGACCGCGCTCGGCGCGCTCGCGTCGGGGCTGAACGTGCACTGACGCTGCTGGAGGTCACGGGCGAGGCGCTCGACCTCCTCGGTGTCCCCGAGCTGGACCGCGATGTTGCGCAGCGAGATCCAGGCGACCTGGCCCTCCTCGCTCGCCTGCGGACCGCGGCAGCGCTCGAGGTAGATGCGGCGGAAGCGCTCGCGCGCCTGCTCCCACCAGCCGTAGTTGTAGAGGAGCAGCGTGTTGTTGTAGTCGTACGCCGCTCGCACGCCCTCGCGGTCCTGCACCACGGGGACACGCGCGAGGTAGATCTCGCGCGCCTGCGCGACGCGCTGCACGAGCTGCGGCATCTCGACCGGTCGGACGCGCGGCGGCGGACCCGGGTCTACCGCGGGCGGCTCGTCGCGAACTTCGATCTCACCGCGACGCTGCGCGTCTTCGAGCATGTACTGCAGCGAGAGCACGACGCGTCGCGCCGACTCGCTGAGGTAGCGATCGTCGAGGTTCGAGTCGCGCACCGCCGCGTACTGCGCGGCCGCCTCCTCGTACTGCTGCGACCAGAAGAGCGCGTCGGCGAGGTTGTACTGGAGCTCGTACGCGTTCGGGCTGTTCGGGTACTGCTCGATGTACTGCTGGTAGCCCTGCGCCGCCGCGTTGTACTCGGCGACCGCTTCCTGGAGCATCCGCTCGTCGCGGTTCTCCAGCGCGAGGCGCCGCATCCGCTGCGCGTTCTGGTGATGCTCGATCGCGGAGTTGATGATCGCCGCCTCGGCGAGCCGCTCGGCGCGCGTCTGCTCGACGGGATGATCGGTGTTGGCGTCCCACCAGTCCGACCCCTCGCCGTAGTTGGCGAGATCGAAGCGCGCCTGCAGCGCCTGCTCGCGGCGGCCGCGACGCTCGTGGGCGCGCGCGATCTGGTTCACGATCTCGGGCACGCGGTGGTGCAGCGGCCAGCGACGGATCGCGTACTCCCAGACCTCGATCGCCTCGTCGTAGCGATCTTCCTCGAAGTAGATCTGGCCGAGCTGGAAGTAGATCTCGACCGTCCACGGTCGATCCTGCGGCAGCAGCTCGGGGTTCTGGATGCGCTGGAAGCCGGTCGGCAGACCCTCGTCGGGATCGGGGATCTGGTTCTCGTTCCAGTCGTCGTACGCGAACGTGATGCCGAGGTACTGCACGGCCTCGGCGCGCAGCTCGGAGCCCGCGCGACCGGTGCGCTCGTACTCACGATCGGACCAGTCGATCAGCTGGACGAAGTGCTCGATCGCCTCGGGATAACGGCTGCCGCGGTAGTACGCCCAGGCGACCTTGTAGAGCGCGAGGTTGTAGTTGCGGTCCTCGGGATCCGCGAGGACCTTGCGGTACGCGCTGATCGCGCGATCGAGCGCGTGGGGCTCGAAGTCGAAGTCGAAGTGGTACTCGCCGATGCGCAGCCACGTCTCGCTGACGAACTCCGCGCCCTCGGTGACCGGCTGGCAGTCGGCGTAGGGATCGATGAACGGCTCGTCGGCGCCGCTCTGCGGCGTCGGGTCGAGCGTGAGCGCGGGGTGCGCCTCGGGGCCGAGCGCGCTCGCGGTACCGCCGTCGCCTTCCTCGCCCATGCCGTCGGGCGACGGCAGCGCTTCACCGGTGTAGTGGTACCGGTTCGCGCACACGAGGTTGAGCCAGGCGAGGCGCGCCTCGGCCATCTCGCCCATCTCGTTCAGGCAGTAGCCGATGAGGTAGTAGACGCCGTCGATGCGCCGGTAGTTCGGGAAGCGACGCACGAGCTCGCGGTAGAGCGAGATCGTCGGCATGAAGTCGGGATGCCCCGACTCGGGCGTCTGCCCGGCGAGCGCCGCGTCCTGGAACGCGATCGCGCTGCGCTCGTAGTAGAGCTCGCCGAGCCGGAACATCGCGTCCGGCGTGTAGGTCGGGTCGTCGGGATAGCGGCGGACGAAGCGCTCGAACAAGCGGATCGCGCGCTCGCGCGCCTCGTTCTGCAGGCGCTCTTCCTCGCGGATCTGACGCGCGTAGCCCTGCTCGCGCTCGCGGCGGCGCTGGGTGTACTCGCGGCGGAGGATCGAGCGGATCGCCTCGCGATACGAGGTACCGGTCTTCGTGAACCGGCCGACCTCGGCCTCCATCTCGCGCAGCGCGGCGACCTGCTCGGCGCTGGGCGGCGGGCGGTCGTCGCGGATGCGGCGATCGGTGGTGTCGAGGAACGCGGGGAGCGGGACGTCGACGGTGCCTGCCCACGGCGCCGCGGCGTCGCCGGTCGTGGCCGCCACACCGCCGTCGGCACTGACGGTACCGAGCGGCACACCGCCGTCGGCTCCACCCGCGTCGGGCGCACCACCATCCTGCGCGAGCACGCGCGGAGCGCTCGCGAGGGCAGCCATCGCACCGAGCAAGGCCACCGAGACACGGAACGACACGCGCGTGCGAATCACGGCGTCTCCTCTGCGGCGTCCTCGTCGGCCGCCGCACCACCACCGCCCTCGTCGGTGATCTCGCGGAACTCGTCGTCGAGCGAGCGCAGCTCCTGCGAGCGCTCTCGCGTCAGCATCTCGACGCGCATCCGGTGCTCCTCACGCTCCGCCCACGCCACGTCGATGCGGCCGACGTCGGCGCGCAGCACGAGGTCGTAGAACCGCTGCTGGACGCGTCGGAAGTTCTGGTAGGTGACCGCGCCCACGACCTCTTCGGCCTCGCCTTCGAGCTCGCCGAGCTCACGGCGATAGCCCTCGATGCGCCCCGACTCCTCGTCGACCTGCGCGCGGATGGACGCCGTGCGCTCCTCGACGATTCGGTCGATCTCGGCGTCGCGCGCGTCGAGCTGGCTCTCGAGCGTCGCGATGCGCCGGAACGTCGGCTCCATCCGGCTCGAGCCACCGCCGAGGCGGCGCTCCTCCGCGACCAGGCGCGCGTGCTCGGCACGCAGGCGCTCGTGGCGCTGATACCGATCGTCGCCGACGCCGACCTGGAGGCGCCCCGCCTCGATCAGGATGCGGAGCTGCCCGATCTCGCTGCGATAGTCCTCGATCGCCTGGCGCTGCTGGCGCAGCTCGTTCGCGACCGCCTCGTCGCCGCTCGCGTCGCGCGTGCCCGACGTGTCCGCGAGGTAGCGCTCGGTGGCCGCGATGCGCGCCTCCATGCCGAGCAGCTCGACCTCCATGCGCGAGAGCTCGCGCTCGAGGCGTCGGTAACGCCCGACGACCTCGCCGTCCATCTCGGCGAAGTCCTCTTCGCGCGTCGGCATGCGATCGATGAAGCGCTCGATCTCACGACGGCGCGCCCGCACTTCCTCGAGCTCCGGCGTCGCCGCCGCACCGCGCGACTCGAGCGCGATCGCGCGCTGGCGCAGGCGCAGGACGCGGTTGCGGAAGCCCGTCGTCAGCTCGCGCTGGCGGCGCAGATCCGCGAACACCGCCACGCGGTTGGGCTGTGAGAGCGCCGCGGTGAGACGCTGCACGAGCAGCGAGGTCTCGGCGACCAGCTGGCGCGCCTCCGCGAGGTCCTGGAGCACGCCGAGCGCGCGATCCATGTCGCCCTCCATGCTCGCCCAGCGCTGCGCGAGCGGCGGCAGGAACGCGTTCGCGTCGAACGTCTCCATGTTCTCGCGGACGAGCTGGCGGAAGTAGCCGAGCGGGTCCGCCTGATGCTCGGCGAGCATCTCGTCGAGCTCGCGACGCACCGGGCCGAACTCGCGCGCGACCTCGCGGAACACGCGGTTCGCCTCGTCGAAGCGGCCGTTCCGCAGCAGCAGGTTTCCCCGCAGGATCTTCGCGTCGGGCAGGAAGTGCGAGTCGGGTGCCGCCACCGCGAGCACCTCGAGCGCGCGCTCCGCGCGCGTCGCGTCGCCCATGCGGATGTAGACCCACGCGATCTCGTAGAGCGCTTCGTCGAAGTTCGCGCTGGTCCGCGGGATCGCCTGGTAGGCCTCGACCGCCTGCTCGAGCTGATCGGTCTCGTAGTAGAGCCGGCCGAGCGCGAGCTGCGTCAGCTCCGAGACCTGCACGTGCTCCTGCGTCGTCGCCGGCGCGCGCAGCACGCGCGTGAACGCCTCGATCGCCTGCGGATACTGCTCGCGCAGGGTGTGGATGACGCCGATGAAGTAGCGCGCCTGCGGGTAGTACGGGCTGCCCTCCTGGACCGCCTCGAACGCCTGGCGCGCCTGATCGAGCGTCGCGAGATCGATGCCCGTCGTCTGGGGGTGACCAGTGTCCTGCGAGCCGCCCGGAGCGCGCAGCACGTCGTCGGCGGGCACGGCGCGATTGTAGAGGTACTTCGCGCGGAAATACGTCGTCGCCGCCTCGATCTCCGAAGGCGGCAGGCGGTTCAGCTGGGCGAAGACGTCGTCGATCCCCTCGAAGTCGCGGGTGTGGATCGCGATCTCGATGAGCCGTCCGAGGGAACGTTGGATGAACGGCCGGAACCCCGGCTCCGACGAGTGCGACAGCACCTCGCGGAAGCGAGTGCGCGCCCCGAGGTAGTCGCCCGCGCGGAACAACGAGTCGGCGAGCAGGAACAGCGCATCGGGGAACGCCGCGTGCTGCGGGTAGTTGTCGACGATGTCCGTGAAGATGATCGACGCGCGGATGTAGTCCTGGAGCCGATAGAACAGCTCGCCGTCGGTCAGGCGCTCCTCGACGAACGTCGCGCTGCGCAGGCTCTCGCTGCGCAGCGGCTCGCTCATCAGCGCCGCGACCTGGCCCTCGAGCCCGACGAGCTCGCGCTCGATCGCCTCGTCCTCCTGCGCACGCGCTGCTGGGACGAACAGGACACCCGCGAGCACCGAGCTCGCGACGAACGACACCGCGCGCCGAGACGCGACGCGCATCGACGCGCGCTCGCTCGGGCTCCGCTCACTCGCGGCCGCCCGCTCCCCGGCGACTCGGCGCAGCCACGTCCGCGGCTGCTGCGTCATCACTCGCCCCCTTCGCCCTCGGCCTCGGCCGGCGCGGCTTCTTCGCCGCGGCCCGTCCCCTCGACGTGCTCGACGTAGCGCACCGCGGGGCGCTCCTCGAGCGGCGCGGTGGGACCGCCCTTCTCGTAGCCGACCACGCGGATGGTCATGCGCTTGCCCTCGGGCGCGCTGAACGTGTAGCTGCTGCGCACGCGGAAGCGGTAGCCCTTCAGATACGAGAAGATGCCGTAGCCGTGGCCGCGATACTCGAGGTTCACGGTGATGTTGTGCTCACCGGGCACGATCGAGCCGTTGTAGATCTCGAACTCCTGCTGGTCGCCCAGCGTGCCCTCTTCGTCGGCCTTGCTGAAGAGGCGCGCTCCGTCGAGCGCGTAGACCGCCTTCACGAGACGGTACGACGAGCTCATCCGGTTCTCGTGGATGATGACGGCCTGGGCGCCGGCGACGACGCCGCCGAGCACCGTCTCGGCGAGCAGCGAGAGGCGCGCCTTGCTCCGGAAGATCTGCTCCTTGAGCGCGTCGATGCGCTGCTCGAGATCGCGCAGGCGGACCGCGTAGGTGCCGGCGTCCATCTCCTCGGTCCCGGTCGTCGTCGCGGCGGCGTCGGTGCCCGCGGCGGTGTCGGTTCCAGCGGCGGGCTGCCCGGTCGCATCAGGGGCTGCCGTGGTCGTGGCTGTACCGGTCGTCGGCGCGGTCTCGCCTGGAGCGGGCGATCCATCCTGCGCGACAGCGAGCCCGGCGACGAGCGTGGCGAGCGCCACGGACGTCCACAGCGCCATCACCCTGCGCATGCAATCTCCTCTTTCTACGCACGGGGCCGCGACGCGTCCGGCCCCTTCAGCAGCGCCCGCTCCCCCTGGAGAAACGGGCAAGTCGAGAACACAGCTTCCGCGGAGCTCACATCGCGGTCGGTCGAGACCGTTGTCCAGGGAAGCGCAGAAATTCAGTCGTCATCCGAGCCCGGTCGGCCGTGAGACGCAGATCGGCCCCCGAGCACACACTCGTGCTCGGCTTATACCAACGCCCCGGGAGGGGGTCAACGCACTCCCCGATCGCGCGGAAGTGCTGGTCATGTCTCGCGCATCGCTAGAATGCGCCCCGGCCATGAGACCGTTCTCGCCGCTCGCGCGTCGGACGCGAACACGACGCCTCCCGGAGAGCGGAGGCGGAGCGTGAGCGGTGTGTACGACGGCCTCTCCGACGAGGAGCTGGTCCGACGCTTCAACGATGGGGACCCCGCCGGGCTCGAGGAGATCCTCCGCCGGTATCAGCGTCCCCTCTTCAACTTCATCCTGCGTTCGGTCCGCGATCGCGACCGTGCGGAGGAGCTCCTCCAGGACGTGTTCCTGAAGGTGGTGCAGAGATCCTCGGAATTCCAAGGAAACTCGAAGTTCAGCACGTGGCTCTACACGATCGCGAGAAATCTCTGCATCGACACCAGCCGGAAGATGGTCTTCCGGCGGCACCGTTCCCTCGACGCCCCGCTGAAGGCCGACGAGGCCGAGGGCGCCACCCTGCTCGATCGGGTGGCGAACGAGGGCCCGGCGGCCGATCGCGCGGTGATCGGTCAGGATCTCCAGGCGCGCATCGCGGAAGCGGTCGAGGAGCTCCCCGAGGAGCAGCGTGAGGTGTTCTTGATGCGCGAGCTCCAGAACATGGCTTTCAAGGAGATCGCCGAGATCGTCGGGGTCCCCGAGAACACGGTGAAGAGCCGGATGCGGTACGCGCTGGAGCGCCTCCAGCGCGCGCTCGCGGAGTACGAGGACTACGTCAGAGAGCTGGAGCGGTGACCGACAGCAGCGAACAGACGCCGTTGCCGTGCGAGTCGGTGGAGAACCGACTGCTCGAGCTGGTGTACGGCGAGCTCTCCGAGCGGGAGGCGCGCGATGTGCGCGCCCACGTCTCGGGGTGCGAGGGCTGCGGGCGCTCGCTGACGCGGCTCGAGGGCGGGCGCGCGCTCGCTCGGAAGATGGAGCCGGTCGAGCCGCGGGCGGATCTGCTCGAGGCGGTGCGGGCGGCGGCGCGTGCGAAAGCCGCGGAGACGGTGGCCCGGGCGAGCGCGCCGGCGGAGGCGCCGGCGGCCGTGGCGGAGCGGCGGCCTCGGCCCTCGGAGGCGCCGGCCGAGCGCGGCTGGTGGAGCGAGCTGCTGCGGTGGCTGGGCTCGATGGCGATGGGCCCGCAGGTCGCGATGGCGACCCTGCTCATGCTGATGATCGGGATCGGGCTGTGGTCGCTGCCGGCGCTCCGTGGGCGCAACGAGCGGGCGAGCACGGACGCGGTGGTGGAGCCGGATCCCGCGGGCGAGGTCGGGCCCTCGCGGGCGCTCGAGCCGGCGGAGCCGCTGGCGTTCGACTTCGATCCGCGCACGCGGCGACTGGCCCCGGTGGGCGAGGAAGTGGAGGCGCCGGCACCCGAGGCACCGGTCGCGCCGACGCGGCCCGGGGTGGCGCCGGTCACGACCGCGGACCGGCGGACCACGACCACGACGCCCGCGCGCGAGGCGCCCGAGCAGCAGGCCGTCGCGGCGCGCCAGCCGCGCCCGGCGGGGCGTGTCGAGAGCGAGCCGCTGGCGGGCATCGAGCAGGATCTCGCGCCCGGTGAAGCGGTCGGGTCGGTGGTCGATGGGCCGCTGCCCGAGCCGCGTGCCGAGGGCACGACGTCGTCCTCGGCCTACGCCGCGACCGAGGCCGAGCGTCCGCCGGTCGTCGCGCCGACGGCCCCTCCCCCCGCGACCAGCGCGCCCGACCGCTACGAGGCGCGCGACGAGGTCCCGCGGCCCGAGCCCGACTCCGACGCGATGCTCGCGGACGCACTGCACCGTCAGGCGCAGGCCGCGTCGCGACAGGGCGCGTACGCCGAGTGCGTGCGGCAGTACCAGTCGTTGCTGTCGCGCTACCCGCGCTACTCGGACGCCGGGCGTGCGCTGCTCGACCTCGCGGAGTGTCAGCGCCGCTCGGGGCGCATCGCGGACGCGCAGCGCTCGCTCGAGCGCGCCCAGGCGATCCCGTCGGTTCGCGCGGACGCGACGCGCGAGCTCACGCGCATGCGCATGGAGCAGCGGGCAGCCGAGCCGCCGGCCGCGACGACCTCGTCCGACTCGCCCTGAGCGATCACGCGCGGCGCGTGTCGGTGCCGAGCAGTCGCCGGAAGCGACGCACCAGCGCCGACGACTCGCGCAGCTCGGTGCCCGCCGCGTCGAGCGCGCGCGCGAGGCCCTCCTCGAGCGACGGCGCGATCGTGAGGTGCGCGGGATCGAGGCGCGGGCGCGCCACCGCGAGCCATCGCTCGTCGATGCCGCTGAACACGCACGCGACGCCGATCAGGCGCGCCGCGGCGTCGAACCCGAGCACCGTCGCGGCGAGATCCTCGGTCGGCTCGAGGGTGATCGCGACGTGCACGAGGCACGCGAGCGCATCCGCGTCGAGCAGCACGCGCGCTGCGCGATCGAGCGCGGGCGAGAGGCGATCCGGGTCGTGCTCGCCCGCGACGACCAGCGCGAAGCAGCGCGGCGCGATGCGCGCGGGCGCGAGCGCGTCGGCGGCGCGCGTCGCGGCGTCGTCCTGGACGCGCTCCTCGATCGCCGCGCAGTAACCCTCGACGATCACCGATCGCAGCGACGCGATCACCGCGGGTGCGGGCGCCCGATCGATCGCGACGAGCGCGGCCTCGAGCGCGTCGACGAGCACGAGCGCGACGCTCGGGGTCGCGCGATGCAGCGACGCGCGCCGGCCGAGCAGCGCGCCCAGCGCGAGCGCCTCGCGGAACTCGAGCGCGCGCGGATCGGCGCCCGCGGAGCCGATCGCGAACTCCAGCGCTTCGATCACCGGGCGCGCCTCGAGCGCGAGATCGTCGATCAGGCGAGCGTCCTCGCGGAACGGAACGCGCAGCGTGCGCCGGAAGATCTCGAGCGCGTCGGCCACGAGCACGATCGTACCGGGGCGCGCACCGCGAGGCGAGAAACCAGGGCGCACGGAAACACGGGACCGGGAACCACGCGTGCTAGCTTGGGCGTCGATCGCGAGGAGGCGTGAGATGGCGATCGTCGTTCAGAAGTACGGCGGCAGCTCGGTCGCGGACGTCGAGAAGCTCGGGCGCGTCGCCGAGAAGGTCGTCGCGGCGCGGCGTGCGGGCGAGGACGTCGTGGTGGTCGTCTCGGCGATGGGCAAGACCACCGACCAGCTCCTCGCGCTCGCGAAGCAGGTCGACGAGACGCCGCCACGTCGCGAGCTCGACATGCTGCTCACGACCGGCGAGCGCGTGTCGATGGCGCTGCTCTCGATGGCCATCCAGAAGCGCGGCGTCGACGCGATCTCGTTCACCGGATCGCAGAGCGGGATCATCACCAACGATCGGCACTTCGACGCGCGCATCATCGAGGTGCGACCGCATCGCATCGAGGACGAGCTCGCGCGCGGCAAGGTCGTGATCATCGCGGGCTATCAGGGCATGAGCTACCGGCGCGAGATCACGACGCTGGGGCGCGGCGGCAGCGACACCACCGCGATCGCGCTCGCGGCCGCGCTGGGCGCGGCGCGCGCCGAGATCTACAGCGACGTCGACGGCGTGTACTCCGCCGATCCGCGCGTGGTGCCGGACGCACGTCATCTGCCCGAGCTCACGTACGAGCAGATGCAGGAGATGGCGGACGTCGGCGCGAAGGTGCTCAACGCGCAGGCGGTCGAGTTCGCGCGGCGCGCCGGCATCGCGATCCACGCGCGCTCGACGTTCCAGCCGGGGCGCGAGAGCGTGGTGCGTCGCACGGTCGAGGGCGGTGGGACCGCGGTCGTCGGGCAGAAGGGGATCGTTCGCGCGCGGGTGCGCGATGCGAGCGCGCTCCGTGATGCGCTCGCGATCGCGAGCGAGTTCGCGCTGCCGGCGCGCGACGTCTCGCTCGAGAGCGACGGTGCGACGCTGGTGCTCGCGACCTCGCTCGCGCCCGACTGGGCTGCGGCGCGCGCGCGCCTCGAGCGCGAGGTGGCGGGCATCGCGATGGAGAGCGGGCTCGGCGCGGCGTCGGTGGTGGGCGGCGCGACGAGCGAGGCGCTGCTCGACGTGATCGCGGCCCTCGGTCGCCGCGAGATCGTGGCGCGCGGCATCGTGCAGAACGCGACGCGCATCTCGGCGCTGGTGCGCGAGGACGACGTGGATCACGCCGTGCAGACGCTGCACGAGGAGATCGTCGCGAAGGAGTGAGCGCCATGAGTCGACGCGCGTGCACGCTGGGGATGCTCTTCGGCCTCGTTTCGTGCGTGAGCGTCGCCATCGCCTCGAGGACCACGGCGCAGGAGCACGGCGTGCGCTTGCAGCTCGACGACGTCGCGGGGCTCGGGGGCGGCTCGAGCTCGGCGTTCGTGTCGATCCCGCGCGAGTCGGTCACGGTCGAGGTTCTCGAGGGCTCGCCCTGCGAGGGCGTGCGCCTGGCCGGCACTGGAACGGTCGAGAACGCGGCCGCACGCACGATGTATCTCACGATGACGCTCAACGAGACGTCGTCGCAGGGGCGCCTCGGTGTCGGTGCGTGCCCCGGCGCGACCATCTCGATCGAGCTCGCGGACGGAACGACGCTCGAGCTCGACGACGGAGAGCTCGACCTGAGCCAGGTGGATCTCGACGCCGGGCGGGTCGAAGGGCGGTTCACCGGGACCGGCACGCGCTTCGGCGAGCTGACGACCGTCTCGGGCGATTTCCGCCTCGCGTTCGTGCCGCTCCCCACGCGCTGAGAAGTGTTCGAAATCGGCTCCAGCTGGACCTGAGTGAACGCGGGCCGGCCCGCGTGGTACACGTTGGCCTCATGGCCGAGACGATCCTCGTCGTCGACGACGAGAAGAACATCCGCCGGACGCTGCGGATGGTGCTCGACGCAGAGGACTTCGAGACGCTCGAGGCGTCGAGCGCGGAAGAAGCGATCGAGCTGCTCGGCGCGCACGACATCGATCTCGTGATCCTCGACGTGCGCCTGCCAGGCATGAGCGGCATCGACGCGATCGCGGAGATGCGCACGCGCCGCGAGGGGCTGCCGATCCTCGTCATGTCGGGGCACGGCACGATCTCCGACGCGGTGCAGGCGGTGCAGCGCGGCGCGCTCGACTTCCTCGAGAAGCCGCTCGATCGCGATCGCGTGCTGGTCTCGGTGCGCCACGCGGTGCGCACGTCGAAGCTCGAGCGCGAGGTGCGCGCGCTCAAGCTGGACGCCGAGGTGCGCTACGAGATGATCGGCACGAGCGCGGTGATGCGCCGCCTCTACGTCGAGCTCGAGAAGGTCGCGCCGACGCGCGGTCGCGTGCTGATCACGGGCGAGAGCGGCACCGGCAAGGAGCTCATCGCGCGCGCGATCCATCGGCTGAGCCCGCGCCGCGAAGAGCCCTTCGTGAAGGTGAACTGCGCCGCGATCCCCGCGGAGCTGATCGAGAGCGAGCTCTTCGGCTACGAGCGCGGCGCGTTCACCGGTGCGCAGGGACGCAAGAAGGGCCTCTTCGAGCTCGCGCACGGCGGCACGCTGTTCCTCGACGAGATCGGCGACATGTCGCTCGCCGCGCAAGCGAAGGTGCTGCGTGCGCTGCAGAGCGGAGAGATCACGCGCGTCGGTGGCGAGAGCGCGATCGCGGTCGACGTGCGTGTCGTCGCGGCGACCAACAAGGATCTCGAGGACGCGGTGAAGCGCGGCGAGTTCCGCGAGGATCTCTTCTTCCGCCTCGCGGTGGTTCCGATCCGAAGCCCTTCGCTGCGCGAGCGGCTCGAGGACGTGCCCGCGCTCGCGGCGTCGTTCCTCGACGAGTTCTGGCGCGAGAACGGGATCCGTCCGAAGCCGATCGATCACGGCGTGCTCGAGGCGCTCGCGTCGCGACCTTGGCCGGGCAACGTGCGCGAGCTGCGCAACGTGGTGGAGCGCATGGCGATCCTCAGCGGTGATCGCATCACCGTCGCGGATCTCCCGGAGATCCCGCGGGTGCCGGTCACGCCGGGCGCGATGCCGCTCGCGATGCCGAGCACGCCTGTGCCGACGGCTTCGAGCGCGCTCGCGTCGAACGGCAGCGAGACGCTGCGCGAGCATCGCGATCGCGCCGAGCGCGAGTACATCCTCGCGACGCTGCGCGCGTGCGAGTGGAACATCTCGAAGGCGGCGACGCTGCTGGGCGTCGAGCGCACGAACCTCCACAAGAAGATGCGCGCGCTCGGCCTTCGCCGAGAGTGACGTTCGCTAGACCGCGGGGATGCTCGAGCGGCGCGCGAGCTTCGCGCGCAGGAAGCCCGCGAGCTCGTCCATCGAGTACGGCTTCGGCACGAAGCCGATCGCGCCGACCGCGGCGCGCTCGATCTGGCGCTCGGTGAGGTGGTACGCGCTCGTCAGCACGACGCGCACGTCGGGGTGCCTCATCCGCATGCGCCGCGCGAGGTCGAGCCCGTTGATGCCGGGCATCATGAGATCGACGATCGCGATGTCGGGGCAGTTGTGCTCGAGCCACTCGAGCGCGTGCTCTCCGTCTCGCGCCTCGCTGACGACGAAGCCCTCGAGGCGGAGCCCGATCGCGAGGCTACGACGATGGTTCTCCTCGTCGTCGACGATCAGGATGTGCGGTGCATTGACTCCCACCACGTCCGGCGGTTCTCCTGCGGGCTCCGGCTCTCGCGCTGCGAGGCTGCCCGACGGATGGAAAGACGGTGCAAGAGCGAAAGTAGCGGGAGGAGCGCGCCCCGGGGGTCTGGGGGGGCAGCCACGGAGCGCGGCCTCCCTGGGTCAGCCGTTCAGCAGGTGATGTGCCATTCGGAATTCCGAAGAAAACTCGCGGAGCGCACATCATCCCCGCCGCACGACTGCAATCCCGGCGGACCCTTCGCTTTCAACTCTGAAAGTGCCTCGACGATCGGTCAGCTGTGCACGTTGAGGCGCTTCATCTTGCGCCACAGCGTCGTCGCGGAGAGACCGAGCACCTCGGCCGCCTTCTCCTTGTTGCCGTCGACGTCGCGCAGGACCATCTGGATCGCATCGCGCTCGGCGCGATCGACCACGTCCTGCAGGGTCTGACCGCCGCCGCTGCTGGCCGGCATCGCCGCGGGCCTCGACTGCTGCTCGAGCGGCACGATGTCCTCGAGCCGCACCTTGCCGTCGACCGAGAGCGCGACGCCCTGCTCCACCATGTTCTCGCACTCGCGCACGTTGCCCGGGAACTCGTAGCGCGTGAGGTAGTCGACGACGCCTTCGCCGAACTCGACGCGCCGCCGCATCTTCTTCGCGTACTTCTCCTTGAAGAACTCGGCGAGAAGCGGGATGTCCTCGCGGCGCTCGCGCAGCGGCGGGAGCATGAAGCGCGCGACGTTGAGTCGATAGTAGAGGTCCTGGCGGAAGCGCTTCTCCGAGATCGCCTCCTGCAGGTCCTGGTTCGTCGCGGCGATGATGCGCACGTCGACCTGCACCGGCTTGTTGTCGCCGAGGCGGCGGATCTCGCCTTCCTGGATCGCGCGCAGCAGCTTCGCCTGGAACGCGGGCGGGGTCTCCGCGATCTCGTCGAAGAAGAACGTGCCGCCATTGGCCTCTTCGAAGAGGCCTTTGCGCGTCGCGACCGCGCCGGTGTACGCGCCGCGCACGTGCCCGAAGAGCTCGCTCTCGAGCAGCGTCTCGCTGATCGCGGCGCAGTTCACGCTGACGAAGGGCTTGTCGGCGCGCGTGGAGTTCACGTGCACCGCGCGCGCGACGAGCTCCTTGCCGGTGCCGCTCTCGCCGGTGATCAGGACCGTCGTGTCGGTCGGCGCGATGCGCACGATGCGCGCGAGCACGTCGCGGATCGCGGCGCTCCGGCCGATGATGTTGTCGAACCCGTAGCGCTCGCGGAACTCCGCGGCCATCGCGGAGACCTCGCCCGCGAGGGTGCGCTTCTCGACCGCGCGGTCGACCTTGACCAGCAGCTCTTCTTCGCTGAACGGCTTCTGGATGTAGTCGTACGCGCCGATGCGCATGGCCTCGACCGCGCTCTCGATCGTGCCGTACGCGGTCATCACGATGACCTCGGTGAGGTGCGAGACCTCCTTCACGTGCCGCAGCACCTCGATGCCGTCGCGCCCGCCCATCTTGAGGTCGGTGAGCACGAGGTCGAAGGAGTCGGTGTGCACCACCTCGCACGCCTCTTCGCCGTCGGCGGCTTCCGATACTTCGTGGCCTGCGCCACGCAGCATCAGAGAGAGCGTCGTGCGCATGTTCCGCTGGTCGTCGACGACGAGGATCTTCGCCATGAGGGCCTCTAGGTGTAATGCCCTCGCGCTCGCGGCTCAATCCTCGGTGTCGAACGTCGGCGGAGGGCCCATCGGAATGCGCTGCTGCGCGTCGACCGCGCGGTCGATGGCGCGGCGCAGATCTCCGAGCTCCTGCTCGGATCGGTAGGCGCTCCAGCCCGCCAGGACGAGCGCGACGAGCGCGACCGCCAGGGCGGTCGCGGCGAGCCGGCGGGCGACGGGATCGCGGCTCACCCTGCCCCACCCGGCTCGGCGCGCGGAGGCGGCGTCGCGCCGCGCTCGACGTACCCGCGCGCGTCGCGACGCACCCGGACGAACGCCGGCGCGCCCACGAACGTGCCGGTCGGCGCGTCGAGGTTCCACTGCGCCCCGTCGTGCTCGAGCTCGACCACCGGCACGACCTCGTAGATCCCGGCGTCGTCGAACGTGCCCTCGGGGCAGAACGTGCGCGCATCGAGCGCGAAGCTCGGGCCACCGCGCTCCGAGAGTCGCTGGAACAGATCGGCCGGCACCGCGCCACCGCCCTGCGGGATCGCGCACACGACGTCGGCGTCGGGACCGTGCACGCGGAACGAGAAGCGATCGGGGCGCACGTAGGCGCGCACGCGCCCGCTGCGCGAGCGCACGCGCACCGAGAACGTCGTGACCGAGCGCCCGTCGCGATCGGACATCACGACGCGAACGCGCGCGCTCGGGTCGGGCTCGCTCGGGCGCGGGATCGCGTCGAGGTGCACCGTGGTGGGCCCGAGCTCGCGATGATCGACCGGGGGCTCACCGAGCGCGCGGAGCGTCACGTCGCCGCGCCGTGCGCGGCGCGGACCGAAGGTGATCGCGACGTCGCCGCCCGCGCGCAGCGCGTCGAGCGCCCGGCCCCAGCAGTACTCGCGCAGATCGATCCACTCCTGCCACGACTGGCCCGCTTCGAGCCGCACCACACGATCGGCATCGAGCCGCGCGGGACGCTCGGGGTGCTCGCACGTGAGCGGACGGCGCGCGCCCTCGGGGCGCACCTCGATGCGCAGGAGCCGTCGATCGGCGTTGAGCTCGATCGGCGCGCTCGCCTGGATCGTGAGCACGCGACGGTAGGGCTCGCGCGCGGCGTCTTCGGTGGGAAGCGACGCGAGCGAGAGCTCCGCGGGAGGCGGAGGCGGAGGCTCGCGACGTCGCCGGCGTTGCTGCTGCGCAGCGCCGATCGACGGGAGCGCGAGCACGATCGCGAGCGCGAGGGGGATCGCCTTGCGGATCACTTCAGGATCTCCTCGATCGCGCGGCGGACCTCGTCGCGGACCTCGCGCGGGAAACAGAGCCGCGGGCGCACGATCGCCTGATCGCGCAGGCGCTGCAGCGGGAACGAGATGTCGCCGAGCCGGCGCAGCGGCTGGTGGCGCAGGAGCACCCAGAGGCCCTTCGCGGGATCGCTCTCGTCCTCGGCGTACGGCACGTCCTCGGCGACGTCGACGTAGACCTGCAGGTCCGCGCGGATGCCGTGGCGCTCGGTGATCTCCGCCGCGCGCCGGCGCGCTTCTTCCCAGATCGGCTCGGAGCCGGGCTCGTCGGGGAGCGGCACCGTCTTCGGCAGCTCGCGACGACGGAGGCGACGCGCGAGATCGGCGAGCACCACGTCGCGATCGCGCTCCCACTCCGCGAGGCAGTGCATGAGGATGTTGTCGTCGAGCTCGAGGTACCGCTCGAGCGAGAGCGGCTCGCCGAGCACCGCCGCGCGCATCGCGTGGGGCACGACGCTCGGCCCCGCGCCCTCGCGGATGAGCTCGGCGACACGCACGAAGATCGCCCGCACCAGGCACTCCGCCGCGCGCGTGGCTTTGTGGTGATAGACCTGCTGGTACATGAAGTGCCGCGCGAGGAAGAATCCCTCGATGGGCGGCAGCCCCTTGCGGCCTTCGATCGCGAGCGCCCAACCGCCGCCGGGAAGCTCGGCGAACGCGAGCGCGCGCAGCAGCCAGTCGAGATCGTAGATGCCGTACGCGACGCCCGTCATGTGGCTGTCGCGCAGCAGATAGTCGCAGCGATCGACGTCGAGCACGCCGCTCACCGAGGACGCGAGCCAGCGCTTGTCGTGCGTCCCCTGGATCAGCGCGGCGACGCGCGCGGGCATGTCGGGATCGAACGCGACGAGCGCACGATGCACTTCGGTCGACTCGTCGAGGAGGATCTCGACCGTCCACTCCTCGTGCGCGCGTGCATGCGGCAGCACTTCCTCGAAGAGATGCGACATGGGCCCGTGCCCCAGGTCGTGCAGCAGCGCAGCCGCGATCCCTTCGCACGCAGCGCGCTCGTCGAGGCGGAGCTGCGCGGGCACTCCGTCGCCCTCCTGCCGCGCGCGCACGCGCTCCTGGAGCCGCGCCATCACGTGCGCCGCGCCGACCGCGTGCGCGAAGCGCGAGTGCTCGGCGCCCGGGAACACCAGCGACGTGAGGCCGAGCTGACGCACGCGACGGAGGCGCTGCACCTCGCGCGTGTCGAGGAGCGACTGCACGAGGCGCTCGGCGTCCCCCTCGAACGCGACGAGCCCGTGGACGGGATCCCGGAGGATCATGGCGCGCGCGTCATAGCACGGGCTCCACACCGGCCCGAGCCCGGCGAGCACACGTGCTAGCGTCGCCCCGCGATGCGACGTGCCATCCCCCTCGCCGCGGTCCTGCTCTGTGTCTCGCTCCTCGTGCGTCACGACGTGCGCGCGCAGGAGGCGCCGATCGTCTCTCCGCTCGCGACCTCGCTCTCGCAGCTCGTGAGCGAGGCCGGCTTCGGCGAGACGGTGAGCGTGACCGTGCTCGATGCGGCGACCGGACAGACGCTCTTCTCGCACCAGAGCGAGCTCGCGCTGAACCCCGCGTCGAACATGAAGCTCGTGACCGCGGCGGCGGCGCTCGCGCGGCTCGGCCCCGAGTTCCGCATGCGCACCGCGCTCTACGGGCGCGTCGAGGGCGACGGTGTCGCGACGCTCTCGCTGCGCGGCTTCGGCGATCCCTCGCTGACGCAGGCGGACCTCGTGGAGCTCGCGCGCGATCTCGCGGACCACGGCGTGCGGCGCGTGGGCGAGGTCGTGGTGGATGCGACGTACTTCGAGGGGCACCTGCTCCCGCCCGCGTTCGATCAGCAGCCGGGTGAGGTCGCGCCGTTCCGCGCGGCCACCGGCGCGGTGTCGGTCGACGCGAACGCGTACACGCTGCGGGTGCTCCCGGGCGCGACGGTCGGCGCGCCGGCGCGGGTGCGGCTCGATGGCGCGGGGTACTTCGCGCTCGAGAGCACGATCACGACGAGCGAGTCGGGCCAGCCCTCGATCGTCGCGATCCAGCGCGATCAGGGCGAGCACATGCAGCTCGCGCTGCGCGGCACGATGCCGGTCGGCGTGACCGGCGTCTCGTACCGCCGTCGCATCGAGAACCCGCTCGCGTGGGCGGGGCACCTCACGCGCGATGCGCTCGCGGCCGCAGGGATCCGCAGCAACGACGCGGTGCGCATCGCCGCGACGCCCGACGACGCGGCGCTCCTCGCGCAGCACACGTCCGAGCCGCTCGCCGAGATCCTCAGCGCGATGGGCAAGCAGAGCGACAACTTCGTCGCGGAGATGGTCTTCCGCGTGCTCGGTGCGGAGCGCCATCGCCCGGGTCGCGTGGAGGACTCGGTGGCGGCGGTGCGCGACGTGCTGCGCGAGGCGGGCGTCGAGCCCGACCGGGTGCAGATCGTCAACGGCTCGGGGCTCTTCGACGGCAACCGCATCGCGTCGGGCGACCTCGCGCGGCTGCTCTCGTGGACGTACCGGCAGCCCGGACTGCGCGCCGAGTACGTGTCGCACCTCGCGATCGGCGGCGTGGACGGCACGCTCGCGGGGCGCCTGCGCGACCTGCCGCGGCCGCGCATCGTGCGTGCGAAGACGGGCACGCTGAACGACGCCATCGCGCTCAGCGGCTACGTGCTCGGGCCCGACCCCGATCGCGCGGTCGCGTTCAGCGTGATCGTGAACGGCGCGCGTGGTCGGCACGGCCCGGCGCGTGGGCTCTGCGACGGAGTCGCGCGGGCGATCGCACAGCAGCTCTGGGCGGGCCGCTGAGCGCTCCTGGCGCGTTCGTCTCGGAGCTGAGACCTGCCCGTTTGCACGGGTGAAAAACGGCACGAGCAGAGCTGAAACGAAAGAAGCCCCGACCGTCTCCGGTCGGGGCTTCTTCTTCACGGACGATCGCGCTCGCGATCACTCCTTGATCTGGCGACGGATCTTCGCGAGCGCCTGCTCCTGGAGCTGGCGGATGCGCTCGCGCGACAGGTTGTACTTGTCGCCGATCTCCTTGAGCGTGAGCTCGTCCTCGTCGTCGAGGCCGAAGCGCCAGCGGAGGATGCGCGCCTCCATCGGCGAGAGCGTGTCGAGGAGGCGACGCACCTCGTCGCTCCACGTCTTGCTCACCAGCTGCTCGTACGGCGTCGGGACGTTCTCCTGCTCCAGGAAGTCGATGAACTTCCGGCCGTCCTCGTCGTTGACGGGACGGTCGAGCGAGAACGGGGTCTCGGCCCAGTAGCCCTTGATCTTCTCGAGCTTCTCGGCCGCGATGCCGGTCTCCTTCTCGAGCTCCTCGGGCGTCGGCTCCTGGCCGGTGCGGGTCGCGATCGCCTGGGTCGCACGCGCGACACGGTTGTACGTGTCGAGCATGTGCACCGGGATGCGGACCGCGCGGCCCTTGTCCGCGAGGGCGCGCGAGATCGCGTGCCGGATCCACCACGACGCGTAGGTGCTGAAGCGATACCCACGGTTGTGATCGAAGCGCTCGACGGCCTTCATCAGGCCGATGTTGCCCTCCTGGATCAGGTCGATCAGCGGGAGGCGGCCGCGGTTGTAGCGTCGCGCGATCGACACCACGAGGCGGAGGTTCGCCGCGACGAAGCGGTTCTTCGACGCCTGCTGGGCGTCGCGCGCCTCTTCGACGCGCTGGAGATACTTCTTGAACGCCGGCGTGAGCTGCACGCCGTCGACGACGAGGTCGCGCTCCGCGGCGAAGTCACCCGCGGCGCGGTGCACGGCGCGGTCCGACTCGTTCACGAAGATGCGGTCCGAGTCGAGCAGGCGCATCGTGGTCGAGAGCGCGGTCGCGGTCTCGTCCCACTTGTCCTGCTCCTTCTTCGCCATCTTGCCGGGCGTCTTGCCCTTCGTGGCGCCCTTCGAGAGCTTGCGGAGCGACGCGAGCTCCGGCAGCGGGTGCTCGGTGACGAAGCGCTCGATCGTCGTCGCGACCGTGTCGACGGCCGGCGGATACGAGAGCAGCGCCTCCCAGTAGCCGATCTCCAGCCGCTCGACCTCCTTCGCGGCCTCGATCTCTTCCTGCGGGGTGAGCACGCGGTGGCCCGCCATCTCGCGGAAGTAGCGGCTCAGCGTCGAGTCGCCGCCGCCCTGACGCTCCATCTCCTTGAGCGCCTTCTCGGCCTCGGCCTGCGCCTCGGCGAGCTGCTCGGGATTGGGCTCGTCGTCGAACGACGGCTCGCTCTTCTCCTCCAGCTCGGCCTCGTCGTCGTCGCGGCTCGCCGGAGCAGCCGCCTTCGCCGCGCTGCCCGTCTGCGATGCCGATGCTCCTGCCTTGCTGGCCATGGCGTCCCTCTTCTTCTCGCGCCCGGGCTTTCCCTTCCCCGACGCGGTCTCGATCTCGCTGCTGCTGCGGCTCTCGAGCTCGCTCTCGTCGGCGGCCAACTTCTTACCGCCCTTCGCCATTCCGGCGGACGCCGCGGTCTTCGCGGCGCTCGGCTTCGTGCTCCCCTCGGCCACCACCCTCGATCCCTCCCGCGACGACTTCGCCGATCCGTCCTTCGCGGTCGCGACGTCCTTCGAGCCGCCGGTCGCGTCCCTCGAGGTCACCGTCGCCTTCGAAGACACCGGCGTCTTCGGAGGCGTCGAGGAGGCGCGTCCAGTGCCGTTCGAGGCTGCACGGGACGTGCCATTGCGTGCACGCTTGGTCACAGGATCACCTCGAGGCGGGAGCAGCTGGTCGACATCTCGGTTCGGAGTGGCGTCGCTCGCGGGGTTCGGCTCATGAAGCTAGGCTCGGCGTCCTTCGGGCGTGAACGCCCTTCGGTGAGTGCGTGGGGATCGACGTACAACAAGCGCAACCCCGTTGGATTCCGGGTCCGCCTCCGACGTTCGACGAGGAGCTCGGAGAGGCCGTGACACTGCGCGAGCAGGACAGACGGATCAGGCCCCGCGGGGCGATTGCGATCGCTCGATCCGTCGGCGCCGGGGACGGCGTCGCAACCGGTCCCGACGCGCGATTACTCCTTTCGTCGCGAAAGCACAACACCTTCGTGCAACCAGTCGAACGATTCCGTCGGTCCCGCAGGGCGCCGGCCACGCGAGTGGCCGGCGGCGGCGACTTCCGTGGCCGCCACGCGCCGTGCGCGCACGCAGCCCACGTGCCGGCGATCGCCGCGATCGCGCTCGGCCTCGTGCTCTCCGTCGCGCCGACTGCGAGCGCAGCGCCCCTGCCGGTCGACGGCGCGGTGTCTGTGGGGCTCCCGCCGACGCGAGTCCAGGTGCGCGTCGAGGCGACGGACCAGGGCACGCGGATCCGGGCCCGAGCGGGCGCGCACACCGCCGAGGTCACGGTGCCCGGCGTGCTCGCCGAGGCGGACGTGGAGCGCGTCGCGCTCTCGGGCGGCGCATCGGTGGCGCTGGTGCGGGGCCGCGGCGAGGGCGGACGGGTCGCCGCGCTGATCGTCGTGCGGCGGGGTCGGCCGGAGATCCCGTGGACGGGCCGGCTCGACCTGCACGGAGATCCCGGCGAGCGCACGAGCGACGTGCTCGACGTGAGCGATCGGACGGGCGACGGCGTGCCCGACGTGGTGATCGGGCAGGCGCGCGAGGGCGTCGGGCTGTGCGGGGAGCCGGCGGCGCTGCTCTATCCGCGCGCGCTGGACCCGGCGAGCGGCGAGCTGCGGCCCGTGGTGCTGCGGCGGGTCGGGGCGGGCGAGGAGGTCGCGATCACGGCGACCACCGAGAGCCCGGGGCCGACCGGACCGCCGGTGGTTCGGGCGCTGCGCGCGGCGGGCGCGTCGAGCGCGCTCGGGGTCGACGAGGACGCGCGGGCGCTGGGGCAGCCCCACGCGCTGGTCGACGGTCGTGAGGAGACGTACTGGGCGGAGGGGCGCGGGGGTGCCGGAGAGGGCGAGCTGGTGTCGCTGCGCTTCGGTGCGGGAATGCCGATCCGCGCGCTCGCGATCACGAGGGCGCGCGCCGAGGGGATTCGCGCGCCGCGCGAGCTCTGGATCGTGGGGGATCAGGGGCCGCGGCTGCGGGTGACGCTGCCCGAGACGTTCGAGGGGCGCGCCTGGATCGTGCCGCCCGCGCCGCTCGCGTGGTCGTGCTTCGCGGTGGTGCTCGCGGATCCCGGCGGAGATGCGGGGGCGCGCACCGGGATCGCGGAGATCGAGGCGTTCACCGACGTCGATTTCGGCGCGGGGATCGACGCGCTGGTCGCGGAGCTGGTGCGCGACGGTGAAGGCGGCGATCGCGCGACGCAGTGGCTCGGTCGGCTGGGCGAGCGCGCGGTGGTGGCGCTCGAAGGGGCCTGGGAGCGGCTCGGGACCCGAGGGCGCGTGCGGGCCGTGCGGGTGGCGTCGGAGGTCGCGGGCACGGCGAGCGAGCCGGCGCTGGCGCTCCTGGCGCGTGCCGCGGCGGACCAGAGCGAAGAGGTGCGCGCGGCCGCGCTCGGTGCGCTCGTCGAGCGTGGCGCCGAGGCGCGCATCGCGGCGCTGACGGCGCTCGAGGGCGCGCCCGGAGAAGACGCGGCCGCGAGGCTGGAGCGCGGCGAGCGTGCGTTCCCGATCGCGCCGCTCCTCGGTGCGGTGGCCGCGGAGGGCGGAAGCGAGCGGCCTCGGCTGCGCGCGGCGCTCGCGCGCGGCGTGGCGCTGGGTGGCGATGCGGCGCGGGACGAGCTCGCCGCGGCCGAGCTGTCGATCGCGGCGCGGGCGTCGGTCGCGCTCGGGCTCGCGGAGAACGAGGCCACGCGTGCCGTCGCGGCGCCGCTGGTGGAGCGCGCGGCGAGCGAGGCGAGCACGTTCGCGGATCGCTGGCGCACGGCGCGCGCGGCGGCGGGTGTGGAGCACAGCGCGGACGTCGAGGCGCGGATGCAGGCGTGGGCGCGCGAGGCCGAGGAGTGGATGCTGCGGCGCGCGGCCGTGGAGGCGCTCGGCGCGGGGTCGACCGAGGTGTTGCGGGAGCGCGCGCTCGAGGATGTGTACCCGCGGGTGCGCATCGCGGCGATCGAGCGGCTCGCGCAGGCGGGAGCGCTCGAGGGTGCGACCGCGAGCGCTGCGGCGCGTGATCGCTGGCCGATGGTGCGCGTCGCCGCGCTCGATGGGAGCGTGGACGCGGAGGGCGGACGCGAGCGGGCGCGCGCGGCGCTCGGCGACGATGCGCAGATGGTGCGGCGACGCGCGATCGAGCACCTCACGCGGCTTCGCGATCGCGAGGCGTGGCCGGCGATCGAGCAGCGCCTGCGCGACACGCGCGAGTGGCCGATGGTGATCGACGCCGCGCTCACGTACGTGTCGGATCTCTGCGTCGTCGAGGCGGGCGAGACGCTCGTCGAGGTGATCCGGCGCGGCGCGCGCGAGGGTGCGTGGGAGCCGAACGTCGAGAACGCGGGGCTCGCGCTTCGCGTGCTGACGCGGCTCGGCGGGCCGTCGCTCGAGGACGGACGCACCGTCGCGATGCGGGGCGGCGAGTCGCTGCGCGCCGCGGTCGAAGCGTCGCGGGCCTCGACCGAGGAGACCTGCGCAGCGGGACGGGAGTGAAGTGAAGGGTTCCCACGGTTTGACGTGCGTGGTAGCGTCCGGCTCGCTCGCTGGGTCGCGTGCACCCTCGAGCGGGGAAGACATGAATCGTCAGTCGATGCGAGCGCGGATCGGATGCGTCCTGGCCCTCACGCTGGCCCCCCTCGCGCTGAGCGCGTGTGGCGAGCAGGCGGCGGCGGATCTCCAGATCGAGCGTCTACCCGACGTGAGCCCGAGCCTGCCGAACGTCCCGACGATCCCGCCGCCGCCGCACCCGGTGACCTATCCGGACAGCAGCTACAGCGTGTACGGCGTGCGTCGGCGCGAGGGCGTCACGATGAACACCGACGTCGCCGTGACCGGCTACATCGTCGAGATCTACACGCCGCCGGAGTGCGAAGAGGGCCGCACCTGCCCGACGCCCGCCGCGCCGCACCTGTGGATCGCGGACACGCGCGGTGAGGCCGAGGAGTCGAACCGGCTGATGATCGTCGGCTACGCCGAGAACCAGGCGCAGATCGACGAGGCGGTCGAGCAGGCGCGCCGCGGTCGCTACGAGCCGCCGGATCCGGAGACGGGCCTGCTGCCGATCCCGACCGACTTCTTCGTCGGCAACAAGGTGAAGATCAACGGGCGCTTCACGCGCATCTCGGGCAGCGGCTTCAACGTGAGCGAAGGCCTGCTCGAGTACCGCGGGCACGAGACGCTCGAGCAGTCGCCGGAGGCGCAGGCCGCCGCGACCCAGCGTCGTCGCTGAACGAGAGGCGACGGAAGCGGGTGACGCCCTCGAGCCGCATGGCTCGGGGGCGTCCGCGCTTGGAGCCCAGCTCGGACCGCGGCGAGCAACGCCCAAACCGATCCGAGGCCAGCTCCCGCTGCCTTCCGCGCCACCGAAACCGACTGGAGGCCAGCTCCAGCTGCCTTCCGCGCCACCGAAACCGACTGGAGGCCAGCTCCAGCTGCCCTCCGCGCCACCGAGACCGACTGGAGGCCAGCTCCAGCTGCCCTCCGCGCCACCGAAACCGACTGGAGGCCAGCTCGAGCCGGGTCTTCGGCGGTTCGAAACCGCCGCGGGGGCAGCTCCAGCCGGGTCTCGGACGGTTTCAGTGGTCCGACGGGCAGCTCCAGCCGGGTCTCGGACGGTTTCAGTGGTCCGACGGGCAGCTCCAGCCGGGTCTCGGACGGTTTCAGTGGTCCGACGGGCAGCTCCAGCCGGCTCCGCGCCCCGGAGACGCGCCTGGAGCACGGTCAGGGCTGGTAGTCGACGAACGCGCGCGCGACCGGCGCACCGAGACGGAAGCCGATCGCGAGATCGCTCCGTCGCGCGTGGTACCAGCCATCCGCGCCCGCAGCGCCCGGGGCGCCGACACGCAGCTCGTACTGCTCCGGCGTGCCGGTGCGGCGATGGATCTCGAGCACCAGCGTCGGGCTCGCCATCCCGTCCGCCGGCGCGGGCTCGCCGTAGCGCGTCGTGCCCACCGCCCGCATCGACGCGAGGCGATCGAAGATGAGCGTGGTGCGCGCCTCGTCCGCAGGGCCCTGCCCTGCGGTCCATCCGTCGCCCTCGCGGCGCAGCTCCACGCGCTCACCGCCTCGGACCAGCACGAGCGACTCGAGCTCCGAGGTCTCGACCGCGAGCAGATCGCGGCTCGCGAGCGGGCCCTCGAGATCCGCGATCAGATCGCTGGCGACGACGAACACCGCGGGGTCCTCGCCGAGCTGGGCGAACGCGCCGCCCTCGGTCGCCGCGCCGATGCGCAGCACGAAGACGCGCGGCGGCGTCTCCTCTTCGTCCTCGTGCTCGCCGTGATCGTGGTCGTGCTCTTCTGCGGCGTCGTCCTCGTCGGGCAGCGGGCCCTCGAACGTCGCCGTGACCACGAAGCGCGGGCGCTCGAGGCCGTGCTCGGCGCTCGCGCGATCGGCGACGAAGCGCACCGCCGTCAGCGACGCGACCGCGCGCACCACGTCGCGCGTCACGACTCCGTCGGCCGCGACCTCGACCGGCGTGGTCACGCGCCACTCGGTGCCGCGCTTCTGCACGCGCTCTTCGACGCCCCCGCGCAGCACGACGACGTCCTGCGCGTTCGTCTCGACGTCGCGCACGAGACGGCGATCGCGGAACCGGATCGCAGGCGCCGTGAGGAGCTCCGCCGCAACGAGCGGGAAGCGCGCGATCTGCGGATCGTCACCTCGGCGGACCCACACTCCGTCGGCGTCGGTCGCGCCCAGCGCGACGCGCTCGCTGCGCTCCTGATCGCTGCGATGCAGCGTGATCGTCGCGCGCGGCGTCGCGAGCCCGCGGGCCCGCAGTGCCTCGTCGGTCGCGGGCTCGTACGCGAGCGCTTCCTGCGCGCGCATCTGGTTGGTCCAGTCGGCGATCGCGTCGTCGTCGGCGGCGCGCTCGTCCTCGCCCTGGACGATCTGCCAGCCCATGTCCTCGCGGCGAAGCTGATAGCCGTCGAGCTCGGCGCGCTCCATCTCGTCATCGCGCATCGCGACGAGGCGGCTCTCGCGCAGACGATCGACGCCGAGATCGAGCGTCGAGATCGACTCCGCGGTGACGCACACGATCGGGCCTTCGTCGCCGACCATCGCGACGACCTCGGCCTCGCGGCCCGGGCATGCACCACCGATGCGCAGGCGCAGCGGCGTACGATTCGCCTCGTTCTCCGCACGATCGCGGCGCACCACGAGCTCGCGCGAGGGCTGCGCGAGATCGGCCTCGTCGAGGAAGCGCGTCGCGCGCACCTCGCGCAGCATCGAGAAGATCTCCTCGAGCGACGACGTGCGCGCGAGCGCCTCGTAGGGCTCGCGCAGCATCCACCCGCCCTCGGTGCGCTCCACGCGCGCGCGCTCCTGCTGCGTGCTGAGCTCGACCGCGCTCACGTCCGCGCTGCGCAGCGAGTCGAAGAGCTCCTTGCGGCGGAAGTGCGCGACGTCGTGCTGCAGCGCCTCGACGAAGTCCTGACCGACGACGAACGCCTCGTCGGGTCGATCCGACACGCCGACGTACACGCCCTCGCCGCGCGGATCTTCACCGCCGAGCGCGACCGTCACGTCCTCCCCCGCGACGGTGAAGCGCACGGTCGCGCGCGGCTCCGCGAGCCCGAAGCGCGTGCGATCCTCGTCGGTGATCCCGCGAAGGGAGCGACGCGCCTCGAGCCACTCGAGCGACGAGAGCAGCTGGTCGACCGCGTCCTGATCGGCGTCGCTGTCGATCGGCGCGGTGAGCTTCCAGTGCCCGAGCTCGAACTCGTCGAGGTCCTCCTCGCGATCGCGATGCAGCACGATGCGCGTCTCGCCGCTCACCAGCTCCACGTCGCTCACGCGCGGCCGCACGAAGCGTTGCAGCACGCGCCCGCGCCGCGCCTCGAGCTCGCCGGTCGAGAGCATCCCGCTCTCGAAGATCCCGATGAAGAGCGCCATCGCGAGCGCGATGACGCCCAGCACGATCGTGGTTCGCTTGGACATCGTTCGCTCTCAGGAACGCCGGTTCCACCACACGGCGAAGCCGAGGAAGAAGATCGCCGCGGGCAGCAGCACGACCACGCGGAAGCCGAGCCCGTCGACGTCCTCCTGGGTCATCCGCACGGGGCGCGCCTCGACGCTGCGCCCCGGCAGCTCGATCAGCGCCTCGCGCTCGGTGAGCCAGCCGACGATCGCGCTCGCGAGCTCGTAGTTCATGACCTCTTGGAGCCCGAGGTACTGCGAGTCGAGGAAGTCGGCGTCCCCCACGACCACGACGCGCCCGCCCTCGCGCTCTTCTGCCGCGTCCTCGGTCTCGCCCTCGGGCGCCTCGCCGAGACGCTCGACGCGCGTCGCGACCGCGATCGACACCGGGCCCGCGAGATCCGCGTCGTCGCGCGAGGGCTCGCCGCGCTGGATCATCTGCGCGAGCTCGGTCTCCGCGAACGACGATTCGCTCGTCGAGAGCAGCGTCGTCGCGCGATCGGGATCGACGGGACGCACCGAGCGCGCGATCTGGAAGAGCACACCCGCCGGCGGATCGCGGAACGGGCGGGTGATCGGATGATCGCCCCAGCTCGCCACGAGGTACGGCCCGATCGGCGACGTCGCGCTCTGCGGCAGGAAGCGCGGATCGAGCTCGAGCACGAGCGATCGGTCGATGCGGATCCCGAAGTCTCGCAGCACCTCCTCGAGGCCCGTCGCGGTGATCTGCTCGTCGCGCAGCTCGGGATCGGCCGCGACGAAGAGGTTGCCTCCGCCCTGCACGTAGCTGCGGAGCAGCTCGGCCTCCGCGCTGGAGAACGCGGTGGTCGGACCGACGACGAAGACCGCGTCGCAGTCCTCGGGCACGCGCTCTGCGCCGCGCGTCTCGAACGTCTGGATGTCGAGGTTGTCGCGGCGCATCTGGTCCTGCAGCGCGCCGAGATCGCGCTCCGCGCCGCGGCCGAGCGTCCACTCGCCGTGGCCCTGCGTGATGCAGACCTTCGTCGGGCGCCCTGCCGTGACCTCGAGCAGACCGCCGGTCAGCGCCTGCTCGGAGCGCACGTCGACGCGCGCCTGGCCCTGCTCCATCGCGTCGAGGTCGACGCTCACGAGATCGTCGCGCCCGATCTTCCACTGGCGCTCGCCGCTCTCGAGCACGACCGCGACGTCGCTGCCCAACGTGCCGCCGCCGAGATCGACCTGTCCGAGCCGCAGCCGCTCCGCGAGCACGCGATACTCGCCGGGCTCGCGATCGGGATCGACGAAGTGCAGCGTGATGCGCTGCGACTCGGCGCGATAGCGCTGCAGCAGCTCGCGCAGATCCTGGTAGTTCGGCTCCGCCGACGAGAGCACGAGCCACGCGTCGACGTCGTGATCGAGCTCGTGCAGCACGGCGCGCGTGCGATCCGAGAGCGTGAACACGCCCTCGCTCGTCCAGTCCCACCGCTGGTAGTGGCGGAAGGACAGGTAGTTGCCCATCAGCACGATCGCGAAGACGAGCAGCGAGGCGACGACGACGTTGGTGCGTCCCTCGAAGCGTCGCTTCGACGCGACATCGTCGCGCGCGGTCTTCTCCGCGGTCTCCTTGGGCTCGGGCGTGCGCGTCTTGTCGGAAGTCATCCTTCGTACCTCCGCGCCTCGAGCACGCGCACCGCGACGAAGAGCGCGAGCGCGGTGATCGACAGATCCCAGACGAGATAGCGGGTGTCGACGACGCCGGTCGCGTAGGTGCTCAAGTGGCCCCACACGCTGACGTACTCGAAGATCTCGCGCGCTCCGTCGTCGGGGAAGACGAACTGGCCGAGGCCGATCATGAAGTGGCCCGCGACCGCGAGGAACGTGAGCATCGCGGCGACGATCTGGTTGCGCGCGATCGCGCTCATCAGGACGCCGAGCGCCATCCACGAGAGGCCGAGCGTGAAGAGCCCGAAGTAGGTCGCGCCGAGCGCACCGAGATCGACGTCACCGAAGCGGCTCGTGAGCCATCCGTACATGAGCGTCGGCACGAAGAGCGCGCACCAGAACGTCATCGCGGCGAGGAACTTCCCGAGCACGATCGCGATCTCCGAGACCGGCGCGGTGAGCAGCGGCTCGATCGTGCCGGTGCGGCTCTCCTCGGCGATGAGGCGCATCGTCAGCAGCGGCACGATGACGAGCACGCAGAGATAGAAGAGCGTGGTGCCACCGAAGAACTGCGCGAGCGGGCTCTCGCTGGTCGCGCCCGCGGTGAAGGGCTGCGACGCGGCGAACGCTGCGAGCAGATAGAACTGGAAGCCCATCAGCACCGCCCACGCGGTCAGCACCACGTAGGCGAGCGGCGAGACGAAGAACGAGACGATCTCGCGCTTCGCGATCGTCCACATCGCCCTCACGACGCCGCCTCCTGCTCTTCGGGCTTCTCTGTGCTCGTGCCCGGCTCCACCGCTTCCTCGGTCGTCAGTCGCCCGAACACTTCTTCGAGCGAGCCCACCGTCTCCGGTCGCAGCTCGCGCAGCACGAGGCCCGCCTTCGCGACCGCCGCGAACACGCGCTCCGCGCCCTCACCGAGCTCGTCGACCGCGACGCGCGCCCGCACTCGACCGTCGCCGAGCGTCTCGACGCCCTCGATCGCCCGCACGCCCTCGACGCCCTCGAGCGCCGTGCGGAATCCGTCGCCCGTCGCGCGCGCCTCGATCACCAGCACGTTCCCGCCGGCGATCGCCTGGCGCAGCTGATCGGGAGCGCCCTCGCGCACCACGCGGCCGCGATGGATGATCACCACGCGATCACACGTCGCCTCGACCTCGGGCAGGATGTGCGTCGAGACGAGCACCGTCTTCTTGCCCGCGAGCCCGCGCACCAGATCGCGCACCTGCCGGATCTGGTTGGGATCGAGGCCCGCCGTCGGCTCGTCGAGCACCAGGATCGGCGGGTCCGCCACCAGCGCGTCCGCGAGGCCCACGCGCTGCCGCGTGCCCTTGCTGAGCTGCCCGATGATGCGGTCGCCCGCTTCCTTCACGCTCGCCTGATCGAGCGAGATCTCGACGCGCTCCTTGATGGCGCGCGCCGCCACGCCCTTGAGCTCGGCGCGGTACCGGAGGTACTCGCGCACCCGCATCTCCGGGTAGATCGGGCACGCCTCGGGCATGTAGCCGATGCGCTTCTTCGCCTCGATCGGCTTCGCGAGCGCATCGATGCCGTCGATGCGGATCGCCCCGCCGCTCGGGGCGAGGAAGCCGGTCAGCATGCGCAGCGTGGTGCTCTTGCCCGCGCCGTTGGGGCCGAGGAATCCGACGATCTCGCCCTTCTCGACGCGGAAGGAGACGTCCTGCACCGCGGTGCGCGGTCCGTATCGCTTCGTGAGGTGCTCGACCTCGATCACGGTGCCTCTCGGGTTCGCAGGGATCGGACCTGCTCGCAGCGAGCGAGCGGTGTTGTGCGGCGACCCCGTACAACGCGCGCGCGGAGCAAGCAAGGGCGAGGCGCTGCCGTTTTCTGGACCGGCGATGCGCGACGACGCGAGGCTGGCGCTCGCATGTCGATCGTCGCAGCTGCGATCCTGGTGATGCTCCTCGGGCAGGACCTGCTCGCGTGGGCGAACCGACGACGCTGATCGCCTGAATGAGGCGAGATGGCGCCGCAACGGTGGGACGAACCCGCCGCGGTGCCATGCTATCGTCGCTTCACGCGTCTCCGATCGACGCCCTTCCCCTCCCGGTCGCGGACACCCGCGACGCGAACGGTGCCGTCGCTCCCGCGAAGGTGCCGAAGCAGGCAGCACCAGGAATGGATCCGGAACGCGCGCTGATCGAGCGAGCGCAGGCGGGAGACGCGGCGGCCTTCCGCGAGATCTTCCGCAACCACCGCAGCGACGTGTCGCGCGTGGTGTTCCGCATGATCGGACCGGGCCCGGAGATCGAGGACGTGGTGCAGGAGGTCTTCCTGCACGTGTACCGATCGCTGCGCTCGTTCCGCGGCGAGTCGCGGTTCTCGACGTGGCTCTACCGGCTCGCGGTGAACGTCTCGCGCATGCACCTGCGCAAGGGTCGCTCGAGGCCGCGCTTCACCGACGTCGAGGTTCCGGAGGGACCCGCGGACGGCGCGCCGCACGAGACGCCGGACGTGATCGTCGAGCGCCAGGAGCGTGTGCGAACGCTCTATCGCCTGCTCGATCAGCTGAGCGACAAGAAGCGCGAAGTGCTGGTGATGCACGACTTCGACGGAGTGCCCGCGAAGGAGATCGCGGAGATCGTCGGAGTCCCCGTGCTCACCGTGCGCACTCGGCTCTTCTACGCGCGCAAGGAGCTCTACGCCGCGATGACGGCGGAGCCGAGCCTCGCGCAGGTGATGGAGGTCCTCGTCGCACAGCTACCGGGCAAGCCGCGCTCGAAAGCCGACGACGGGCTCCGCGGTCCGCCCGAGGCGATGGCCGAGGACGAGAGCAGCCGGGAGAGCCGACCGTGACGGGCGAGAGGGAGCACTCGCCGAAGATCGGGGCGCTGCTCGCGCTGCAGGAGCGACGTCTCTCGGCCGCGGGGCGCGCGCGCATCGAGCGGCACCTCGCGGGCTGCGACGTGTGCCGTCAGGCGCTCGCAGCGATGGCGCTCTACGACCGCATCGCCGACGAGGCGCGCGACGAGGCGCCGCCCGAGCTCGACTGGTCGCGGATGGAGCTCGCGCTCGAGCGCGAGGCGAAGAAGGTCGCGGAGACGCTGCGCGCGAAGAAGCGCGACCAGGCGACGAAATCGCGCCGGCCCTGGATCTCGTTGGGTGTCGCGGCGCTCGCGGCAGCGGGTGTGCTCGCGTACGTCGCGACGCGGCCCGCGCCCCAGATCGCGCGGCCGACGCCGCCGCCCGCGCCGGTGATCGAAGCGCCCGCGCCGGAGCCCGAGCCGCCCGAGGTGGTCGCCGAGGCCGCGCCGCTCGCGGCGACCGTCACGCTGGTCGCGGGGCGCGGGGCGCAGGTGATCGCGCCCGATGGAACGGCGCGCGCGGCAGCGGTGGACGACCTGCTCGCCGACGCGACGACGCTGCGCACCGACGACGCGAGCGAGGTCCACGTGCGGCTCGCCGAGGACACCGGCGTGATCGCGTACCCCGCGAGCGAAGCGCTGCTCACGAAGCTGCGCGAGCGCGACGTCGAGATCGATCTGCGCGCGGGCACGCTCGCGGCATCGACCGGCGGGCCGCTCTTCCAGGGCGAGTCGCGCTTCGTGGTGATCGCGTCGGAGCATCGCTTCGCGCTGCGCGTGACGCGCGCCGAGGTCGTGCTCGACGAGGGCGGTGTGGTGCGGCTCGCGGTCGCCGAGGGCGAGGTCGAGGTGCAGCGCCCCGACGGGCGCGTCGAGATCGTGCGCGCGCCCGCGCGCTGGAGCAGCGCCGAGGCGGGCGAGGTGCCCCGCGTGCGCGAGCCGCATGGCATCGCCGACGCGGACGCGGGCACCGGCGTGCTGCGCGTGCGGCACCCCGGGCTCGTGCGCTGGCAGATCGGCGACGTGGAGGCCGAGGGCGCGGGTGAGCTCGCGATGCGCGTGCGCCCCGGCGAGCTGAACATCGGCGGCTTCGATCAGACCGGGCGCGCGTTCCGCACCGTGATCGTCGTCGGCGAGGACGGCGTCGCGCTCGATGCGGCGGATCTGCAGCCGCAGGCGCCGCGGGTGCGCGAGGGCACGCTGCCCGAGGCGGACATCCGCGAGGTCGTGCAGGGCGGCCTGCCGCGGCTGCGCCAGTGCTACGAGCTCGGGATGCGCGAGCGGCCGGACCTCGAAGGACGGCTGACGGTGCGCATCACGGTGGGCCTCGACGGCTCGGTGTCGCGCGCCGAGGTGGTCGGCGGGGACGTGCCCGAGGGCCTCCAGCAGTGCGTGCGGAACTACGCGGAACGATGGACGTTCCCGCCGCCGTCGGGCGGGTTCGTGCGCTTCGACGTGCCGCTCGCGTTCGGCGGGCGGTGAGCCGCACGTCCGATATTTGGATCTGACCGCCCACACGCGCCTACACTGGCGCCATGTTGGGTCGAGGACTGCCGATCATCGGGCGCGTTCTGCTCTGCGCGAGCGCTCTCGCGGGGGGCGCGATGCTCGCGCACTTCACACGTCCCGTCGCGCAGTCGGCGGCGCACGCGATGGTCCGCGAGGACGTCGCCCCACCCGCGCCGGTCGACGAGCCGATCGACGTCGCGGAGATCGCGCCCGAGCCCGACGACGAGCTCGTCGAGCCGCTCGACGGGATGGGCGCGGATCTCCGCGAGGGCATGGTGATCACCGGCGGGACCCCGCATCGGCTGATCCTCTTCACGTTCGACGACGGGCCCGACCATCGCTACACGCCGGGGCTGCTCGACACGCTCGACGCGCTCGGGATCCGCGCGGTGTTCTTCCTGACCGCGCGGCGCTTCGAGGGCACCACGCCGCGCGAGCGCCTCCTCGCCGACATCGCGCGCGACATCGTCGCGCGCGGGCACATCGTGGGCAGTCACACGATGGATCACGTGCAGCTCCCGCTGCTCTCGCACGAAGATCTCGTGGAGCAGGTCCTCGGCACCGAGCGCGTGTTCGAGAACGTGCTCGGCGCGCGACCGTGGCTGATCCGTCCGCCCGGTGGATCGCGCTCGCCGCGCATCGACGCGTGGCTCGCGGAGCGCGGCTACACCCAGGTGCTGTGGAACGTCGGCACCGGTGACTTCCAGGTGCGCTCCAGCGACGACGTGCTCCGCACCTTCACGCGCGTGCTCGAGCGCCGCGAGCGCGAGAACGGCGAGCGCGGCGGGATCGTGCTGCTCCACGACATCCACGAGTGGAGCGTCGAGGCGCTGCCGCGCATCGTGCACGAGCTCGAGCACCGCAACTGCGCGCTGCTCGAGGCGGGCGAGGAGCTCTACGACGTGGTCGACGATCCGCGCCCGTTCTTCACGATGCGCGGCGAGGCGAACGCATCCGAGGAAGCCCCGCCCGCGATGCCCGAGCCTGCCTGGCTCGAGGCGCGACAGGCGCGGCTGCGCGAGGCCGCCGAGGCCCGCTGCGCGCGTCTCGCGATGCGCTGAGTGCTCGTCCCCAGGTCCCGCACGGAAGCGCGCGAAGCGCGCGGGCGGTAGCCACCCGCGGGCGAGCCGATCTTTCGACGGTCCTCGAGGTTCGATCACTCGGCCTGCGCGGCCATGCCGGCGCGCAGGCGCTGCACGAGCATCGCGATCGCGACGAGCACCGCGCCCGCGAGCACGCCCGTCACGAAGTCGATCAACGTCGGCACGGCCCAGGCGAGCGGGCCCGCGTGCGTCGCGAGATCGACGATGTGCTCGAAGCCCGGGATGCCGTGCGTGAGGATCCCGCCGCCGACGAGGAACATCGCGATCGTCCCGGCGATCCCGAGCGCTCGCATCAGCCAGGGCGCGCCCCGGAGGATCCCGCCGCCGATCGCGCGCGCCACGCCGCTCGATCTCGCGCGGAGCGCGAGCCCGGCGTCGTCGAGCTTCACGATCGCGGCGACGAGCCCGTAGACACCGACGGTCATCACCGCGGAGATCGCGACGAGCACCGCGACCCGGTGCCCGAACGACGCGTGGGTCAGCGTGCCCAGCGAGATCACGATGATCTCCGCAGACAGCACGAAGTCCGTGCGCACCGCGCCCTTGATCTTCTCCTTCTCGAACGCGACGAGATCGACCGCGGGGTCCGCGATCGCCTTCTGGTGCGCCGCGTGCTCGGGCTCGTCGCGGTGCGTGAGCTTGTGCCAGACCTTCTCGAATCCCTCGTAACAGAGGAATGCGCCGCCGATCATCAGGAGCGGCGTGACGGCCCAAGGCGCGATCGCGCTGATCGCGAGCGCGACCGGGACCAGGATCGCTTTGTTGACGATCGATCCCTTCGCGACCGCGAAGACCACGGGGAGCTCGCGGTCGGCCGAGAGGCCGGTGACCTGCTCCGCGTTCAGTGCGAGGTCGTCCCCGAGCACGCCGGCGGTCTTCTTGGTCGCGACCTTGGTCATCGTCGCGACGTCGTCCAGCAAGCTCGCGATGTCGTCGATCAGTGCGAGTAGGCTCGTTCCTGCCACAGTCCCTGCAACGTAGCCCCCGCAGCGCACTGCGGCATTGAACCGGCTCGCGCGGCATGGCCCAATCGCGGCCATGAACCTCGCGACCCAGGTCTGCGGACACTGCGGCTTCGAGAATCCGCGCGCGTTCCGTGCGTGTGCGGGCTGCGGTCAAGGACTGGGCGCGGCGCCGAGGCCCAACGGTCGCGGCTATCTCGCGGGCAACGGCAGCGGCGAGCGCACGATCGTCGGGATCGCGCCGACGTCGATCGAGCTCGACGCGGAGCGCACGGCGCTCGTCGGCGACAGCACGCCTCCACCGGTGCACGTGGAGGATCTCGAGCCCTCGCTGGTCGGCCAGCACGACGCGTCGACCGCGATCCGCACCGGCATCGAGACCGCGTTCCGGCGCGGCGTGCCCACGCTCGTCGCGCTCGAGGGCGGCGCGGGATCGGGGCGCACGCGGCTGCTCTTCCACGCGGCCGAGCTCGCGGCGCGCATCTCGCCCGAGGTGCGCGTGATGTACGGGCTGTGCCGCGAGGGCGACGGACCGAACGCGCCGATCTCGCGCATGATCCTCGAGCGCTTCGGCGTGACTCCGTCGAGCTCGCCGAGCGCGGTGCGCGGGCAGATGGCGACGATCGTCGCGGAGACGCTGCGCTCGACCGACGCGATCACGGTGAGCGAGACCGCGCACCTGCTCGGGCACTTGTCGGGCGTGCCCTTCCCCGACTCGCCGTTCCTCATGCCGCTCGAGGATCGGCCCGAGGAGCTGCGGCGCCGCGCGCGCGAGGCGTTCGCGCGCTTCGTCGAGGGCGACGCGAAGCAGCGACCGATCATCGTGCTGCTCGACAACGTGCACCTCGCCGAGAACGACGCGTGGGACCTCTTGCAGGTGATGCTCTCGGTCGACGCGCCGATCGCGGCGGTGATCGCGGGCGAGCCGCCGGTCGGAGATCGCGCGGCGCACCTTCGCGCGCCGGGCGGCGTGGTGTCGGGGCCGATCGCGCCGCTCGCGGAGAGCGAGATCGGATCGCTGCTCCACGTGTTCCTGCCGACGTTGCGCCACGCGGGCGAGCCCGTCGTCGCGGCGCTCGCGTTCCGATCGCGCGGGAATCCCGGCGCGCTGCGCGAGCTGGTGTTCGCGCTGCTCGAGGCCGGGTTCTTCAAGCGCACCGATGCCGGGCTGGTCGCGGACGTGGCGCAGCTCGAGGGCGGTGGGCTCCCGGTGACGATCGAGGACGCGATCGAGGCGCGCCTCGCGAGGCTCGACGATCTCGAGCGCGCCACGCTCGATCGCGCGGCGGTGGTCGGCGAGGTCGCGAGCGATCGCGCGGTGCTCGCGCAGATGCGTTCGGAGCGTCGTCCCCCGGGCAATCGGGCGAACCCGGCGACGCTGTGGCCGGACGACGAGGACGAGGTCGCGCTCGCGACGGCGCTCCTGCGCCTCGAGGAGAAGGGTTTCCTCGAGCGGCTCGAGGAGACGGAGCTCGCGGGCGGTCACGAGTACCGCTTCGTGCACTCGGAGACGCGCCACTTCGTGTATCGCGCCCAGCCGGCGGAGCTGCTCGCGCGGCGGCACGCGACGGTCGCGCACTGGATCACGGTCACGCTCGAGCTGCAGCGCGACGGAGTCGCCGCGATGGCGGCGCCGCACCTCGAGAAGGCGGGCATGGCGAGCCGCGCGGGCCGCGCGTACCTCGAGGCCGCGAAGGACGAGCTCGCGAAGATGCACACGCAGAGCGCGCTGCGTCACGTCGAGAAGGCGCTCGAGCTGATCCCCGCGGACGAGATCTCGCGGCGCATCGATGCGCTGCACGTGCTCGGCTCGCTGCTCACGACGCTGGGCCGCTACGACGAGGCGACGAGCGCGTTCGCAGAGATGCTCGAGGTGAGCTGGCGCGTCGGCGCGCGCGGCAAGGGCGGCGCGGCACTGAACCGGATCGCGCGCGTGCACCGCATGCGCGGCGAGGAGGAGCAGGCGCGCGCGCTGCTGATCCGCGCGCTCGAGCTCTTCCGCTCGGCCGAGGATCTGCGCGGCGTCGCGAGCACGCTCGACGACCTCGCGCAGGTCGAGCGACTGCGCGGCGATCTCGAGAGCGCGCTGAACGCGGCGACCGAGGCGCTCGCGATCCGTCGCGGGCACGGCGACGCGCGCGGCGAGGCGGTCTCGCTCACGACGCTCGGTCTGATCGAGCACGCGCGCGGCAACCTCGATCTCGCGGAGCAGAGCTTCCGCGCGGCGCTGGAGATCCGCGAGTCGATCGGCGATCGCGCGGGTGTGATGCAGTCGTTCAACACGCTCGGCATCGTGTCGTTCGAGCGCGGCGACGCGGATCGTGCGGAGGCGGCGTGGCGCGCTGCGCTGCAGGAGGGCCGCAAGATGGCGGACCGCCGCACCCAAACGTTCGTGCTCAACAACCTCGGTGAGGCGCTGGGCAAAGCGGGGCGCGTCGAGGAAGCGCAGGCGAGCCTCGAGGAAGCGCGCGCGCTCGCGCACGAGCTCGGTGATCGTCGCGCGATGGCGGAGATCGAGCGCAACCTCGGGCTCGTCGCGCTGCGGCGCGGTGACGAGCGCGCGGAGTCGATCCTCGAGCGCGCGCTCTCGATGGCCGAGGAGTACGGCGCGAAGGAAGCGATCGCGCTCGCGCATCGCGCGGTGGGTCAGCTGCGCGCGGAGACGATCTTCGACGCGACCGGGCAGATCGATCGGCGCGCGGAGGAGAGCTTCCTCGTCGCGATCGATCTCTTCCGCGAGATCGGGAACGAGAAGGACGCGGCGCGCGCGCTCTCCGATCTCGGCCAGCACCTCGTCGAGCGCGGCGATCTCGACAGCGCGAAGGAACGCCTGCGCGAGGCGCGCGCGATCATGCGGCGCATCGGGCTCGCGGAGCTGGAGCGCGTCGAGCGGACGCTGCTCGAGCTGGGATGAGGCAGAGGCTCGCGATCGCGGTGATCGTCCTCGGGGGCGCGGCGATCGCGGGGCTCGCAGCGCGCGGCGTCGCGTCGGATCTCGCGACGCCGCGTGATCTGCACGAGCGCGAGTACGTGGGGTCGGGCGAGTGCCGGCGCTGTCATCCGGTGCATCACGAGTCGTGGAGTCGGACGTTCCACCGCACGATGACGCAGGACGCGCGCACGCCGGGCGCGGTGCTCGGTGCGTTCGACGGTCGCAGCGTCGAGTACGGCGGGATCACGTCGCGCATGGAGCGCGATGGCGAGCGCTTCGTGATCACCAGCGAGCGAGATGGCGAAGCGATCGATGAGGTCGAGATCGATCGCACCGTCGGATCGCATCGCTACCAGCAGTACCTCGCGCGTCGTGGTGACGCGTGGTGGCGCCTGCCGATCGCGTGGGACGTGGCCGAGCAGCGCTTCGTCCACATGAACGCCGCGTTCCTCACCGCCGATCCCGAGGGGCTCGAAGAGGGCGCGATCGCGCTCGCGGATCATCGCCGCCACGTCACGCGGTGGAACGACAACTGCGTCTTCTGCCACAACGTCGCGCCCGATCCCGGGCTCGATCCGGTCACCCAGCGCTTCACGACCGAGGTCGCGGAGCTCGGCATCGGATGCGAGGCGTGCCACGGCCCGGGCAGCGAGCACGTCGCGCGCAACCGCGATCCGCTGCGCCGCTACGTGCTGCACGGGAGCGACGAGCCGGACCCGACCATCGTCTCGCCCGCGCGCCTCGATCCTGCGCGTCGCGCCGATCTGTGCGGGCGCTGTCACGGGCAGCGCATCACCGACGACGTCGACGCGTTCCTCGCGCATGGCGATCCCTTCGTCCCGGGCGACGATCTCGCGCTCTACTCGAGCCCGCTCTGGCACGACACGGTGCTGTCCGAAGGGACGCTCGCCGAGCGCGAGGGCGTGTTCGCCGCGCGATTCTGGGGCGACGGAACGCCGCGACTGACTGCGTACGAGTACCAGGGCCTGCTCCAGTCGCGCTGTGCGAGCGAGGGCGCGCTCACGTGCACCGACTGCCACGGCATGCACGACGGTGATCCGCGCGGACAGCTGCGCCCGAGCGTGCGCGAGGGCGACGCGATGTGCGCGGGCGCGTGCCACGCCGAGCTCGTCGATCGCGCCGCTGCGCAGCAGCACGCGCGTCACGAGGACGTTCGCTGCGTCGACTGCCACATGCCGCGCATCGTGTACGGCGTCCGCGACGTGCACCGCAGCCATCGCATCGACGTGCCGCGTCCGGTCGAGGACGCGGAGGCAGGACGCGCCGATGCGTGCACGCTCTGTCACCTCGAGCGCGACGACTCGTTGCTGACGACGGGCGTCGGTGGGGATCCAGTGCAGCGCGCCGTGATCGCAGCGGCGGCGGGACGCGAAGAGAGCGCGACGCCGCGCTCGATGCGCCTCGGCGCGCTGCTCGCGACGATGCGCGACGATTCCTATCCCGCGATCCGCCACCTCGCGTGGCGCAGCGTGCGCGCGCTCGTTCCGCTCGATGCGAGCGCGTTCACCGCGACCGATCCCCGCGACGCGCGCATCGCGGCGGTCGCGCGCATCGAAGCGATGATCGACGAGCCGATCGACGCGCCCTCTCCCGAGCAGCTCGCGTCGCTGCGCGCTCGCGCGCGCGACGTCGCCATCGAGATCGGCGAGTGACGCTCCAGGAACGACGGCGACGCGCGTGCCGCCGCGTCGGATGGACCGCGCTGCTCGCGTGGGCGCTCTTCGGGCTCGCGCTCGAGGCGATGCACGGCTTCAAGATCGGCGCGTACCTCGACGACGCGCTCGCGCGCGAGCTGCTGGTGCTCGCGCACGCGCACGGCGTCGGGCTCTCGCTCGTGGTGCTGGTGTTCGGCGAAGCGGGCACGCCGCTCTTCGATCACGGCGATCACGGCGCGATGCGCGCCTTGCACATCGGCGCGCTGATCGTCCCGCTCGCGTTCGCGCTCTCGTCGATCGCCCATCCCGAGGGCGATCCCAACGTGATCGTGTGGCTCGTCCCGATCGGCGCGGTGCTCGTGATCTACGCGATCGCGCGCGCCGCCCTCGCGAGCTGGCGTCAGGGCAGCTCGACGAAGCCCCAGGACTCGTAGACGCGCGCGTAGTCGTTGTCGGTGGGATCGCCCACGTCGTAGAGCCAGCCGCCCCACGCGAGCACCGCGAGCGACACCGCACCGACGAGCGCGCCCACCGCGATCGGCCGCGCACGTGCTCCGACGCGCGGCACCCGCACGCCGAGCAGTCGCGCCGCGCGCGAGAGCCCGAAGAGCGTGTGATAGAGGCCCGCGCTCCCGAGCAGGAGGAAGTACGGATAGAAGAACACCGGCTGCCACCACAGCGCGAACGACACCGAGGGCCCGCCGGTCACGATCCCGTACGCGAGCGCGATCCCACGCTCGGCCGCGACGTGCCCGACGATCACGGTCGCGAGGAACCATCCCGACCAGCGATGTGCTCGCGCCCACAGGTCGGGCTTCGCCGCAGTCGCGCGTCGCCGACGACCGAGCGCGAGCATCACGCCGACCGCGACGTGCACGACGAGCGGCACGAGCATCACGCCGATCTCGATCAGCGGGTGCGTGTAGATCGGCCGCAGCCACGACGCCGTCGCGTCGAACGCACCGGGGATCGGGGCGAGCAACACGTTGCCGAGGTGCACGAGCGCGAAGATCGCGAACGTCGCACCGGAGATCGCCTGCACGAGGAGCAGGCGCTTGCGAGAACCTTCCATTCCCCCTCCACGCTCGAGCGGCGCGAAAGGTTATCGACGCGTATGGTGGGCTCGATGGATCCCCGCGTCCGCGATGCGCTCGAGCGCGAGCGCACGACCATCTGGGGCGTCTGCTACCGCATGACGGGCAGCGCGAGCGCGGCCGACGATCTCACCCAGGACACGCTGATACGCGCGCTCGAGCGCCCCCCGGCGGACCTCGACGCGCCGCTGCGCCCGTGGCTCGTCCGGGTCGCGGTGAACCTCGCGCGCGACGCGCTGCGGCGTCGCAAGCGCGAGGCGTACACGGGCCCGTGGCTGCCCGAGCCCGCGCTCACCGACGCGAGCGTCGACGAGGTCGAGCGCCGCGAGATCGCGTCCTACGCGCTGCTGGTCGCGATGGAGCAGCTCACGCCGCACCAGCGCGCGGTGCTGGTGCTGCGCGACGTGCTCGATCTCGGCGAGGCCGAGACCGCCGAGGCCCTCGAGTCGACGGTGGGGAGCGTGAAGGTCGCGCTGCACCGCGCGCGCAAGACCATCGCGGATCACGCGCCTGCGCACACGCTCTCGCGCGAGTCACGGGCCCAGAACGGCTTCGCCCTCGCGGCGCTGCTCGAGGCGCTCTCGCGCGGCGACGTCGAGGCCACGCGTCGCTTGCTCGCCGAGGACGTGCGTCTCGTGCAGGACAGCGCGGGCCGCGTGCGCGCCGCGGTGACCCCGGTGGTCGGCATCGAGAAGGTGCTGACGTTCCTGACCAACGTCGCGAAGATCACGCCGCAGCCCATCGAGGTGCGCTGGATCGAGATCAACCACACGCCCGCGCTCGATTCGCGCTTGCCGCCGCGCCCGCCCCCGCTCGCGAACCGGCTCGTCATGTGGACCGAGCTCGACGCCGAGGGCCGCATCGCGGCGCTGCACAACCTCCTCGCGCCCGAGAAGCTCGAGCGCCTCGACGCACGCATGCGGCCCTGACGCCACGAAATCTCCTCGGCGTCGAGAAGAGCGCGCCCGATCTCGCGGGTACTGCTCCATCGCATGAAAGCCCGCATCCGCGCGTCGGTGGCCTCGCTCGCATTCCTCGCCCTCGCCGCGTTCCATGCGTGCAACGTGCAATACGAATGGCGCGGGACGGACGCGCTCTTCGTCGCGTGCCCGGCGCTCGCGGCGCTCGCGTGTCACTCGCGCTGGCTCGGCGCACACGTCGCGGTGCGCGCGGTGGCGTGGCTCCACGTCGTGCTCGCTGGGTTCGTCGCGATCATCGCCGGTCGAGCGGAGGCTGCGGGGGTGACGCTGCTCGGCGCGCTCGCGCTCGCCGCGCTCGGGCGCGAGGCGCACGAGTCTCGCGCGAGCGCGGCAGGGTTCGAGCCCGTCGCGTACCGGGGTGCCTTCCTCGCCGCGACCACCGCGACGATCGCGGTCGCGATGATCCAAGGTCTGTTCGCGGTCGCGATGCTCCAGAGCACGATCGATCGCGCCGAGGGCGTGGTGTCGCTCGTGATCGCGTCCGGGCTGATCACCTCTGCGCTGCTGGTGCTGCGGATGCGCGCGGCCGGCGTCGTGCTGGGCGTCGTGGTCGCGGCCGTCGCGATCGCGGGCGCGTGCTTCGAGGCGCGCTCGGGGCGCGAGATCGCGGGCGCGGTCCAAGCAGTGCTCTGGACGAGCGCCGCCATCCCTGCGCTCGCGCTCGCCGCGCCGATCGCGTGGTCGCGCCTGCGCCCCGTGCGCGCCGTCGCCGCGAGCGCGCCCTCGCGCCTGCCGTGGTCCTCCGTGCTCGCGATGGCGATCGCGCTGCACGCGTGCGCGTCCGCGCTCACGCGTGCGTCGTTCTGATCGTCAGGCGCGCTTGCGACCGAGCACGCGGTAGATCGGGAGCCCGTCCTCGTCGGCGCGGACCTCGCGGTTCGAGCGCGCCCCGTAGGGGTTCGCCTCGCACGGCTCGATCACGAACGAGCCCTGCGCCGCGATGCGCTCCCGCATGCCCTCGGCGCGATCCTCGACGTCGCTCTCCACGAAGAGCTCGCCGCCCGGCGCGAGCAGCCGCGCCACGTGATCGAGGAAGGTCTCGTCGACGACCTTCCGCTTCTCGTGGCGCTTCTTCCACCACGGATCGGGGAAGAGCACGAACACCCGCGCGAGGCATCCATCCGGCCCGCAGCGCGGGAGCACGGCGCGCGCATCGGCGCGCAGCGCGACCGCGTTCGTGATCCCCTCGCGCGCCCGGCGCTCCTCGACGAGGTGCGCCCACTTCGCCTTGATCTCCATCCCGATGATCCGCGAGCCGGGGGCGGCGCGCGCGCGCTCCATCAGGAAGCGTCCTCGGCCGAAGCCGATCTCGAGCTCGAGCGGGCCCTCCCCGGGCACGAGGGTGCGCAGGTCGACGTCCCCGTCGGGCACGGTGCGCGCCATCAGTCCGTAGCGAATCGGGGGCGGCGTGGTCACGGCGGGGCGCGAGGTACGACGGGCCGGGCCCTCCCGCAACTCCATTGCGACCCCCGACGGCGCGCAAACGTGCGTGCGCGCAGCGTTCTTGACCCCGAGGCCGAATCGGTCGTATCCAAGTCGCGGCGACAGATCGTCGCTTCTCGTGTGCTCTCGGAGGCTCGCTTGCCGAAGATCCTGGGCGTCGACGACAGCGTGACGATGCGCCGCATCCTGGAGATGACGTTCGGAGGCGATCCGTCGACGTCCATCTCCACCGTGGAGGACGGCGATTCGGCGATCCGCTGGGCCACCGAGCAGGGCGTGGATCTCGTGCTCGCGGACGTGTCGATGAGCGGCACCGACGGCTACGAGGTCGCGCGTGCGCTGCGCGCGAACCCCGCGACCCAGAACGTCGCGGTCGTGGTGCTCGCGAGCCAGCACTCGCCCTACGACGCCGAGAAGGGTCGTCAGGCCGGCGTCGACGATCACGTGCTCAAGCCCTTCGAGACGCAGGCGCTGCTCGACAAGGTGCGCGACGTGCTCGGCCGTCCGCGCGCCGCGGCCGCCGCGCGTCCCGTCGCAGCTGCGCCCGCCGCACCGCGTCCCGTCGCGCCCGCGGCGCCCCAGGCCGCGCCGCCCTCGCCTCCGCGTCCGCCGTCGCCCGGCGTCCCCGGCGTCGTGGCGCCGCCCGCCCAGCGTCCGCCGCAGCGCGCCACCGTCGCGTTCGGCCCGCCCGCCGCCACCGGCGCGCGCCCCGCGACCGCCGCACCGGTCGCGCCCGTGGCGCCTGCCCGTCCCGCGCCCATCCCCGCGGCTGCGCCGGTGCCCGGCCCGGTCTCGGCGCGCAAGCCCGCGCTCGAGCTCGCCGACGACGACGCGCTCGTCTCGTCCGCGCCCACGCCGGCGCCCGCACCCGCGGCGCCTGCGATGGCCCGCCCCGCCGCAGTCGTGACCGCCGCGACCTCGGCGAACGGCGAGATGGCCGGCAAGCTCGAGGGCATGGGCCTCACGCCCGATCAGGTGCAGGGCGTGCTCGCGCTCTCGCGCGAGGTGATCGAGCGCGTGGTGTGGGAAGTCGTGCCGGATCTCGCGGAGACGATCATCCGCGAAGAGATCCGTCGTCTCACGTCCTGATCGCTGCTCGCTCGCGTGCTATGCGTCGCGTCCGCTCCGATTCCATTCGGAGCGCAGACGAGCACATGAGCAAGCCCTTCCGCACCATCGATCCCGAGACGCTTCCTCCGCACTTCGACGCCGGCGCCGCCGAGGCGCGCTGGGACGGCGTCTGGGAGAAGGCGGGCATCTACCGCTGGGACTCTTCGCGCAAGCGCGAGGAGACCTTCGTGGTCGACACCCCGCCCCCGACGGTCTCGGGCTCGCTCCACATGGGGCACGTCTTCTCGTACACGCACACCGACGTGCTGGTTCGCCAGCGCCGGATGCGCGGGATGAACGTCTTCTACCCGATGGGCTGGGACGACAACGGCCTGCCCACCGAACGTCGGGTCCAGAACTACTTCCACGTGCGGTGCGAGCCCAACGTGCCCTACGAGGGCGAGGGCTTCGCCGCGAAGTTCGAGCTCGCGAGCGACGAGAAGCGCAAGAAGGAGCGCCCGACCATCGTGTCGCGCCGCACCTTCATCGAGCTCTGCCAGCGCGTGACCCACGAGGACGAGAAGGCCTTCGAGGGGCTCTTCCGCCGCATCGCGCTGAGCGTCGACTGGACCCAGACCTACGCGACGATCGACGACCGCTCGCGCACGCTCGCGCAGCTCTCGTTCCTCGATCTGTTCGAGAAGGGGCACCTCTACAGCATCGAGGCGCCGACCTTCTGGGACGTCGACTTCCAGACCGCGGTCGCGCAGGCCGAGATGGAGGATCGCGACAAGCCCGGCGCGTTCCACCACATCGAGTTCGGCGTCGAGGGCACGAGCGATCGCTTCGTGATCGCGACCACGCGCCCCGAGCTGCTCCCCGCGTGCGTGGGCGTGACCGCGCATCCCGACGACGAGCGCTTCAAGAACCTCTTCGGTAAGCGCGCCGTGACGCCGCTCTTCAAGGCGCCGGTGCCGATCTTCCCGAGCGAGCTCGCCGACCCGAAGAAGGGCACCGGCATCCTCATGGTCTGCACGTTCGGCGATCAGACCGACGTGCAGTGGTGGCGCGAGCAGGGCCTCGCGCTGCGCGTGATCGTGCAGCGCGACGGGCGCCTGCGTCCGGTGCAGTTCGGCAGCGACGAGTTCCCCTCGCTCGATCCCGACGCGGCGAACGCGGTCTACGCCGAGCTCGCGGGCAAGACGCTCGCCCAGGCGCAGAAGGCGATCGTCGAGAAGCTGAAGGATCCTTCGGGTTCGGCGACCGGCAACGGCGCGCCGCTCCAGGGCGATCCCAAGCCGATCCAGCACGCGGTGAAGCACTACGAGAAGGGCGATCGCCCGCTCGAGCTGGTGATCTCGCGCCAGTGGTTCGTGAAGCTGATGGCGCAGAAGGACGCAATGCTGGGCAAGGGTGACCAGATCCAGTGGCACCCCGACTTCATGCGCCTGCGCTACCGCAACTGGACCGAGAACCTCGGGCTCGACTGGTGCGTGTCGCGGCAGCGCTACTTCGGCGTGCCGATCCCGTGCTGGTATCCGATCGGCGCGGACGGCGCGATCGACTACGCGAAGCCGCTCCTGCCCTCGCGCGAGCAGCTCCCGATCGATCCGCTCTCGCACGCGCCGACGGGCTACACCGAGTCGCAGCGCAACCAGCCCGGCGGCTTCACCGGTGACCCCGACGTGTTCGACACGTGGTTCACATCGTCGCTCACGCCGCAGATCGGCTCGGGCTGGCTGCTCGATCCCGAGCGCCACAAGAAGCTCTTTCCGGCGGACATCCGCCCCCAGAGCCACGAGATCATCCGGACCTGGGCCTTCTACACGATCGCCAAGGCGCTGCTGCACGAGGGCTCGGTGCCCTGGCACCACGTCGTGATCAGCGGGTGGATCCTCGATCCCGACCGCAAGAAGATGAGCAAGTCGGCGGGCAACGTGGTCACGCCGATCGACCTGCTCGACACGTACACGAGCGATGCGGTCCGTTACTGGGCCGCGAGCGCGCGCCTCGGCACCGACACGCAGTTCGCGAGCGATCAGGAGCTCAAGAACAAGAAGTGGCGCGCCGGGCTCGAGGGCAAGCGCCTCGTCACCAAGCTCTTCAACGCGGGCAAGTTCGTCCTCGGTCAGACCGCGGACGCGCCGGCGAGCGGGCACGGGATCACGCACGAGCTCGATCGCGCATTCGTGGCCGAGCTGCGCGCGCTGATCGAGCGCACGAGCGCGAGCTTCGCGGAGCTCGACTACGCGCACGCGCTCCAGGAGACCGAGCAGTTCTTCTGGTCGCGCTTCACCGACACCTACCTCGAGCTCGCGAAGATCCGCGCGCGCGGGGACGTGGGTGACGCGGCGGGGCGCACCAGCGCGGTCGCGGCGCTGCGGCTCGGGCTGAACGTGCTGCTGCGCCTCTTCGCGCCGGTGCTCCCGTACATCACGGAAGAGGTCTGGAGCTGGGCGTTCGCCGCGGAGAGCGGGCACGCGAGCATCCATCGCGCACCGTGGCCGACGATCGCGGAGCTCGGCGACGTCCCGATGCCGAGCGACCCGGGCGCGCTGCAGTGCGCGATCGACGCGCTCACCGCGATCAACAAGGCGAAGACCGAGCGCGGTGCGAGCGTGGGCCGCGTGGTCGATCAGCTCGAGCTGCGCACGAACGAGGAGACCGCGGGGCGCGTGACGAGCGTGCTCGACGACGTGCTCGCGAGCGCACGCGTGAAGTCGCATCGCATCGTCACGCGGCCCGGCGAGGGCTTCGAGATCGGCGAGATCGCGATCGCGCCGAAGGAAGCGAAGGAGACCGCGGCGACCTGATCAGCGCGCGAAGAGCGCGTTGAGCTCGGGCACCGGGATCCGCTCCGCGAACATCGCGGACGGCCGGTGCCCGAGCAGCTCCGTCGTCGCCTTGCGCACCGTCGCGAGCGCGGCCTGGGCGAGCCCGGTCCCGACGCTCACGCGTCGCACGCCGAGCGCGTGGAGCTCCGGCATCGGCGCGAGCTCGGGCATCGCGAGCACGTTGAGCGGCACCCGCACCGCGCTCGCGATCGCCGTGATCGCCGCGGAGTCGACGAGACGCGGCACGAAGAGCCCGTCGCATCCCGCGGCGACGTACGCGGTGCCGCGACGGATCACCTCGTCGACCGCGCGATCGTTCGGTACCAGGCCACGCAGGTACACGTCGGTCCGCGCGTTGACGAAGAGCTCGACCCCACGCCGAGTCGCGACCTCGCGCACAGCCTCGATCTTCGCGGCGAGCACCTCGGAGGGATCGCTCCCGTCCTCGAGGTTGATCCCGATCGCGCCGGCATCGATCACCGCGGAGATCAGCTCGGCGACGTTCGAATAGCCGCGCTCGACGTCGACGCTCACCGGGATCCGCACCGCGCGCACGATCTCGCGCACCGTCGCGAGGAGCACGTCGACGTCGAGGTGCTCGCCGTCGGGCACGCCGTGCGCCCACGACATCGCAGCGCTGCTGGTCGCGATCGCGGGCGCGCCGCAGGCCTCGACGAGGCGTGCGCTGCCTGCGTCCCATGCGTTCGGTAGGACGAGCAGATCGGGGCCGTGGTGGAGCGCGCGAAACGTCCGCGCGAGAGCGCGCTGTGTGTTCGTCATGCGACCGACGTAGCGCGCACGCGCGCCCTCGTCCGGCCGCTTTCGGACCTCGATGCGCTCACTCCGCCGCGACGATGCAGCGCCCGCTCTCGCACCGCGCCGCGATGCCCTCGAAGACGGGCGCGCAGGGCGGGCACGTGAGAACGGGATCGCACACCAGCGCACCGAGCGAGCCGCGATCCGGATTGAACGCGATCGTGTCGCTCACGCCGAGCAGGCCGCACGCGCAGCACTCCGCGGGCGCGAGCGTGCACTCGTCGTCGCCGGTGCACTCGGTGAGCGTCTCGACGTGCAGATCGAGCGCGACGCACTCCCCCGCGCGGCACGTCGCGATCAGATACGGGTCGGGCTCCATGAAGCATCCGGGGCACGCGACGGGATCGGCGCACGCCATCGCGCGGTGCTCGTCGACGCGATCACGGTGCACCGCGATCATGTCGTCGGGCGTCGGCGCGCCACACGCGCCGCAGCAGCTCTCGGGCAGGAGCACGCACTCCGAGGGCACGTCGCACTCGCCCGCCGCGCCCGCATCGCGGCGAGCACCAGAATCCACGCGCGCCCCGGCATCGCGCGCCGAGCCCGCGTCCGCATCGCCCTCGTGCGACTCGCTGCACGCGACTGCGATCACCAGCCAGACCACCATCGCTCGCGCGCGCATCGGGCACCTCGTGAGATCAGGATGCCACTCCCGAGGCGCCTACTTGAACGGGCATGCGCGCCTTCGTCCTCGATCACGCGGGGCCCGTGTCCTCGCGCCCGCTCCGTCTCGCGAGCGTGCCCACGCCCGAGCCCGGGCCCGGCGAGGTGCGCGTGAAGGTCCACGCCTGCGGCCTGTGCCGCACCGATCTCCACGTCGTCGAGGGCGAGCTCCCCGAGCGTCGCCCCCACGTCACGCCGGGCCACCAGATCGTCGGCGTCGTCGACGCGCTCGGCCCCGGCGTGGACGCATCGATGCTCGGCGCGCGCGTCGGCGTCGCGTGGCTGCACCGCACCGACGGCACCTGTCGCTTCTGCGTGCGCGGCCGCGAGAACCTCTGCGAGCGCGCCGACTTCACCGGATGGACCGTCGACGGCGGCTTCGCCGAGCACACGATCGCGCCCGCGGACTTCGTCTATCCGATCCCCGAGGGCTTCGGCGATCTCGACGCGGCCCCGCTCCTCTGCGCCGGCATCATCGGCTTTCGTTGTCTACGCACGACCGGGATCGAGACGTGGCGCGGCGCGCGCCTCGGCATCTACGGCTTCGGCGCGGCGGGCCACGTCGCGATCCAGATCGCGCGCGGACGCGGCGCCGAGGTGTTCGTGTGCACGCGCGATCGCGAGCGACACCAGGCGCTCGCGGTCGAGCTCGGCGCGACGTGGGTCGGCGACACCTTCGACGCACCGCCCGCGCCGCTCGACGCCGCGATCGTGTTCGCGCCCGCGGGCGAGATCGTTCCCGCCGCGCTCGCGTGCCTCGATCCCGGCGGCACGCTCGTGCTCGGCGGGATCCACATGAGCGACATCCCGTCGTTCCCCTATGCCCGCATCTATCGCGAGCGCGTGATCCGCAGCGTCGCGAACAACACGCGCGCGGACGGCCGCGCGTTCCTCGCCGAGGCCGCCGCGCTCCCGGTGCGCACCCACGTGCAGCGCTACGCGTTCGACGACGTGAACGACGCGCTGATCGCGCTGAAGCACGACGCAGTCAGCGGCGCCGCGGTGCTGGTGGTGGGCGCGCCGCCGTGAGTCGTGCGCCGCGAAGAGGCGGCGGCGGAGATCCGCGCGGTCAACGGCTCGACCCGCCATCGAGCGGCCCCACGACTCGCCTCACCATTTCCCGCACCCACTGCTGTCCCGCATGGCCATGACTGCGCTCGTGCCAGACCATGCTCACGGCAAACCCTTCGACGGGAAAGGGCGGCCGCAACCGCAGCAACTGCTCACCCCGGTCGTGCACCAGGCGGCTGGGTACCAGGGCGACGAGGTCGGACTGCGACACGATCTCCGGCAACAGCAGGAAGGACCCGGCGGACAGCACGACGTTGCGGCGGTGGCCCAGGCCGGCCAGCGCGTCGTCCACGGGCGTGACGAAGTCGCCTCCGCGCAGCGACACGATCACGTGTTCCAGCTGCGCGAACGTCTGCACCGTGATCCCCTCGCGCAGCTGCGGGTGATCGCGCCGGCCGATCAGGACGTAGTGTTCATCGAACAGATGGCGCGTGCGCAGGCTCGCCGGCGCGATCTGCGGCGTCATCAGCGCGAGGTCCACGTCGCCGCGCGTCATCTGCGCCTCCAGGTGCGCCACGTCCAGATTGCGCAGCGCCACACGCACGCCAGGCGCTTGGCGGCGCAGCGTCGGCAGCACGGGCGTGACGACAGCCGCCTGCAAGTAGTCGGTGCAGGCGATGTTCACGGTCAGCTTCGCCTTGGCCGGGTCGAAGCTCTGGTGCGTGGCAACGGTGGAGCGCACCTGGTCCAGCGCCTGACGCAGAGGCCCTAGCAGCTCCAGTGCCTTGGCCGTCGGTGTCATCCCGCGTTGCGCAGGGATGAGCAGCGGGTCGTCGAACAGGTCGCGGAGCCGGCTCAGCTGCGCGCTGACGGCGGGCTGGCTCAGGTGCAGCCGCGCGGCGGCCTTGGTCACGTTCTGTTCGACGAGCAGCGCCTCCAGCGTGACCAGCAGGTTCAAGTCCAGGCGCTTGGTATCCAAGCGATGGATGGTAGCGGACCAGTTTCGCGATTTCACAGGCAGCGCGCGGCGCCCGAGAGTTCAGCCGCATGAACAACACCGCTGACTCCTCCACCGCGAAACCGTTGATCACCGTGGCCGGCGCGGCCAGCAAGCAGGGCCGCAGCGTGGCTGCTGCCTTGCTCGCCAGCGGCCGCTTCCGCGTACGCGCGCTCACCCGCCGCACGGACAGCCCGCCGGTGCGCGAGCTGGCCGAGCGTGGCGCCGAGATCGTCGTCGCCCCGCTCGAGCTCGGACATCGGGCCGAGCTCACCGCCGCCCTGCGCGGCTCCCACGGCGCCTTCCTCATGACGCCGCCCATCGTGAAGGAGCCGCCGGCCGACCTCGAGTACACCCTGGGCGTCGAGCTGGCCGACGCGGCGCACGCTGCGGGCGTGGAGCACGTCATATGGAGTGGGCTCGAAAACGTGGAGGCGCGCACCGGAGGCACCAAGTGGGCGCCGCACTTCACCGACAAGGCCCGGGTGGAGGACCACATTCGCGGCCTGCCGCTGCGCAGCTCCTTCCTCTACCTCGCGTTCTTCTACAGCAACTTCCTGGAGTACTACGTGCCCCAGCGCGGGCCGGATGGCAGCCTGACCTTCGCCATCTACCTGCCGCCGGATGCACCGATGCCCTTCGTCGATCCGCTCACCGCGACCGGGCCCGCCGTGCTGGAGGTGCTCACGCATCCCGAGACGTACGCGGGCGCGATCCTGCCGGTGATCGGCGAGATCCTGACCGCGCGGGAGATGGTGGACACCTTCGTCCGCGTCACCGGACGGAAGGCGCACTACGCCTCGGCCTACACTCGCCAGGAGCTGCTGCAGCACTTCCCGGCGTTCGGCGCGAATGAATGGCTGGTGCGCGAATTGGTGGGCATGGTGGAGTACGCCGCCGAGTACGGCTACTACGCGCCCGCGCGCGATCTCGAATGGAGCCGCAGGATCGACCCGAACGCGCTGAGCTGGGAGCAGTTCCTGAGGCGCAGCCAATGGCGAGGCGAGCTGATGAGCTTCGGTACCGCACCGGGAGCGTGAGCCGCCTCGCTCGAGGTGCCGGATCGGCCGAGCCGGCTGCGCCGCGTCTCGACGACGCGAGCGCGCGCCGCGGCGAGAGCACGTGGCCGAAACCAGCATCGCGCGGCGGAACGGGCGGCAGCAGGCTGAGCTCGGCCGAGCACGATCAACAGCACGGATACGAGAGCTTCCGGCGCGGTGTGCGGGCTCGCGAAGCCGCGTGCCGCGTCGGGCACGCTCCCATGTTCGTGCTCGTGCTCGGCTGTCTCTGCTCTTCCGACTTCACAGCATCGGCGAGAACAAACGCCCCACGCCTTCCTTCACCCGCGTCACCACCGCGCGCCCGCGCCACCGCGCGAGGCTGACCTCCTCGGTCTTCGCGAGATCTTCCTCGAATATCCCCTCGAGAGCGCGCACGATCTCCGCGTCGTAGAGCACCGCGATCAGCTCGAAGTTCAGCCGGAAGCTGCGCACGTCGAGGTTCGCGCTGCCCACCGTCGCGAACCGTCCGTCCACGATCATCGCCTTCGTGTGCAGCATCCCGGGCAGGTACTCGTGGATGTGCACGCCGGCCGCGAGCAGCTCGTCGTAGAAGCTGCGCCCCGCATGGAACGTGACGCGATGGTTCGACTCGCGCGGCACGATCACCTTCACGTCCACGCCGCGCAGCGCCGCGGTCTGCAGCGCGACCAGCACCGCGCGATCGGGCACGAAGTACGGCGTCGCGATCCACACCGTGCGACGCGCCGACGCGATCGCCGCGAAGAGCAGTCGATGGATCTGCTCCACGCGCTCGTCGGGCCCCGACTCCACGATCTGCACGATCGCGTCGCCGCGCTTCGGGATCTCCGGGAAGAACGCGGGCAGCGTGAGGTCCTGTCGCGCCGCGAAGAACCAGTCCTCGACGAAGATCTTCTGCAGGTCGGTCACCGCGGGCCCGTCGATGCGCAGGTGCAGATCGCGCCAGTCGAGGAACATGTCGCCGACGTTGAGCCCGCCGCAGAACCCGACGACTCCGTCGACGATCATCAGCTTGCGGTGGTTGCGCAGGTTGATCGTCGCCGCGCGCCGGATCGGATCGAGCGGGAAGAACGGCTTCGCGATCCCACCCGCGCGCCGCAGCGGGCGACACGCGGGACCGAGCCCGACGCTGCCGAACCCGTCGTAGAGCAGGCGCACGCGCACCCCGCGCTTCGCCGCTTCGACCAGCGCGTCGAGCACGCGCCGTCCCGTGCGGTCGGGCCGGAAGATGTAGTACTCGAGGTGCACGTGATCGCGCGCGCTCGCGATCGCCTCGATCATCGCGTCGTAGGTCGCGGGCGCGCCGACCAGCACGCGCACGTCGTTGCCCGCGCGGATCTCGCCGCGCCCCATGCGCGCCGCGAGGCGCATCACGCCGCGCTGCTCCTCGGGCTGCGAGCCGATCACGCGCTCGCGCTCTTCCTCCTGCGCCGGGAACGCGCCCGCGATGCGGTCCTCGATGCGCTCGCGCATCGGCGCGGTCTCCGCGACGCGGCGCCGCATCGGGCGGCGGATGCGATCGCGCCCGAGGTACCAGAAGAGCACCACGCCGACGACCGGCACGAAGAGCAGCACGAAGATCCACGCGAACGTCGCCGCGGGCTCCTTCTTGCGCAGGAGCACCATCGGCACGAACGCGATCGCGAGCACCTCCGCCGCGGTCGCGATCGTCGACACCACGGTCGACCACGAGAGATCGAGCCCCTCCCCCACGCGCGCGTTCTACCACTCGGCGCGCTTGCCGCGCGTGCCCACGTCGCGCGACACTGGCCGTTCTCCCATGGACGACGGACTCCGGACTGCGCCCGAGACGAGCGCCACCCACTCCCACGAGCGAAACCCCGGCACCGAGCTGCACCTCGACTGGGTCGAGGACGTTCGCGTCAACAAGAGCGCGGTCGAGCGTCGATGCGCGACGCTGCCCGGCCGGCGCACCGTGAAGAAGGAGTGGCAGATCGCGTGGTTGCTCAAGGCGATCACGCTGATCGATCTGACCACGCTCGCGGGCGACGACACCCCCGGCAACGTGAGAAGGCTCTGCGCGAAGGCGCGCCAGCCGGTGCGCCGTGATCTGCTCGAGGGCCTCGGCGTCGCGGATCTGCCGATCACGACGGGCGCGGTCTGCGTCTATCACGACCTCGTGCGCACCGCGGTCGAGTCGCTCGAGGGCACGAGCATCCCGGTCGCCGCGGTGAGCACCGGATTCCCCGCGGGCCTCACGCCGCTCGACGTGCGGCTCGAGGAGATCCGTCGCTCGGTCGCCGACGGCGCGAAGGAGATCGACATCGTCATCCACCGCGCGAACGTGCTGACCGGCGACTGGCGCACGCTCTACGACGAGGTCCGCGCGATGCGCGCGGCGTGCGGCGCGGCGCACATGAAGGCGATCCTCGCGACCGGCGAGCTCGCGACGCTGCGCAACGTCGCGAAGGCGTCGATGGTCTGCATGATGGCGGGCGCCGACTTCATCAAGACGTCGACCGGCAAGGAGAGCGTCAATGCGACGCTGCCCTTCTCGCTCGTGATGGTGCGCGCGATTCGCGAGTATCGAGAGCGGACTGGCCACGTCGTCGGATACAAGCCCGCCGGCGGAATCCGCACTGCGAAACAAGCGCTCGAGTACATGGCGCTGATGAAGGAAGAGCTCGGCCGCGACTATCTCGAGCCCGACCTCTTCCGATTCGGCGCGAGCGCGCTCCTGAGCGACATCGAGCGCCAGCTCGAATTCCACCTCACGGGTCGCTACTCCGCATTCAATCGCCATCCGATGGCCTGAGTCCGAGATCGCACATGGACGGATCCCTCATCAAGCGAGTGTTCGAGACGATGGAGTACGGACCTGCGCCCGAGGCCGACGGGCCCGCGAAGGAGTGGCTCGATCGACACGAGCGTCGATTCGGGCACTACATCGGTGGCAGTTGGCGTCCTGCGAACGAGCACTTCGCGACGAACGCGCCGGGCCGCAAGAACGCGAAGCTCGCCGACATCGCGCAGGGCACCGACGCCGACGTCGACGCCGCGGTGCAGGCCGCGACGAAGGCGCTGCCCGCGTGGCAGAAGCTCGGCGGTCACGGCCGCGCTCGTTATCTGTACGCGATCGCGCGCCACGTGCAGAAGCACGCGCGACTGCTCTCGGTCCTCGAGTCGCTCGACAACGGAAAGCCGATCCGCGAGTCGCGCGACGTCGACGTGCCGCTCGTCGCGCGCCACTTCTATCACCACGCGGGCTGGGCCCAGCTCATGGAGAGCGAGCTGCCCGACAGCGCGCCGATCGGCGTCGTCGGTCAGATCATCCCGTGGAACTTCCCGCTGCTCATGCTCGCGTGGAAGATCGCGCCCGCGCTCGCGATGGGGAACACGCTGGTGCTCAAGCCGGCGGAGCTCACGCCGCTCACCGCGCTGCTCTTCGCCGAGATCTGCCACGAGGTCGGCCTGCCTCCGGGCGTCGTGAACATCGTGACCGGCGACGGCCGCACCGGCGCCGCGCTCACCGCGCATCCCGGGGTCGCGAAGATCGCGTTCACGGGCTCGACCGAGGTCGGCCGCATCATCCGCAAGGCGACCGCGGGCACCGGCAAGAAGCTCTCGATGGAGCTCGGCGGCAAGTCGCCCTTCGTCGTCTTCGAGGACGCGGATCTCGACAGCGTGGTCGAGGGCGTCGTCGACGCGATCTGGTTCAACCAAGGTCAGGTGTGCTGCGCGGGCTCGCGCATCCTCGCGCAGGAGAGCGTCGCGCCCGAGCTGCTCGCGAAGCTGCGCGCGCGCATGGAGACGCTGCGGGTCGGCGATCCGCTCGACAAGGCGATCGACATCGGCGCGATCGTCGCGCCGGTGCAGCTCGAGCGCATCCAGGAGCTCGTGAAGCAGGGCGTCGACGAGGGCGCGTCGTTGTGGCAGCCGAGCTGGAGCTGCCCGACCGACGGCGTGTTCTATCCGCCGACCGTGCTGAGCGACGTGCAGCCCGCGAGCACCGTCGCGCAGGTCGAGATCTTCGGACCGGTCGTCGTGTTCATGACGTTCCGCACGCCGGAAGAAGCGGTCTCGCTCGCGAACAACACGACGTACGGTCTCGCCGCGAGCGTGTGGACCGAGAGCCTCAATCTCGCGCTCGACGTCGCGCCGAAGATCAAGGCGGGCACGGTGTGGATTAACTGCACCAACGTGTTCGACGCGGCGAGCGGCTTCGGCGGCTATCGCGAGAGCGGCTACGGGCGCGAAGGCGGCAAGGAAGGCCTCTACGAGTACGTGAAGCCGCGCTGGATGGCCGAGACCAAGCGCGCGAAGAAGGACGCGAAGAGCGCGGCGAAGCTCTCGCCCGCCGCGACCGGCCTCGCGCCCGCGCCGCAGCCGAATGACAACGGCGTCCCCGCGATCGATCGCACCGCGAAGCTCTACATCGGCGGCAAGCAGGCGCGCCCCGATGGCTCGTACGTGCTGCCGGTGCTCGACCCGAAGGGCCGCGTCGTCGGCCACGTCGGTCAGGGCAACCGCAAGGACCTGCGCAATGCGGTCGAGGCCGCGCACGCCGCGAGCGGATGGTCCAAGCAGACCGCGCACCTGCGCGCGCAGGTCCTCTACTACCTCGCGGAGAACCTCGAGGCGCGCAGCGCCGAGCTCGCGGAGCGCATCGCGGCGATGACCGGTGATCGCAAGCGCGCGCAGGCCGAGGTGAAGAAGAGCGTCGAGCGTCTCTTCACGTACGGCGCGTGGGCCGACAAGCACGACGGCCTCGTGCACGCGACGCCGCACCGCAACGTGACGATCGCGATGAACGAGCCGATCGGCGTGGTGGGCATCGTGTGCGGCGACGCGCATCCGCTGCTCGGCTTCGTGAGCGCGGTCGCCCCGTGCATCGCGATGGGCAACACGGTCGTCGTGGTGCCGAGCGAGCGCGCACCGCTCGCGGCGACCGACCTCTACCAGGTGTTCGACACCAGCGATCTCCCGGGCGGCGTGGTGAACATCGTGACCGGCACGCGCGACGAGCTCGCACCGGTGCTCGCCGCGCACGACGGCGTCGACTCGATCTGGTACCTCGCGGAAGAGGGCCCGCTCGTCGCGGCGGTGGAGAGCGCGAGCGCGGGCAACATGAAGCGCACGTTCTGCGGCGAGCGCGACTGGATGGACGACACCCAGGGCGCAGGCCGCGAGCTGCTGCGCGAAGCGACCCAGGTGAAGAACATCTGGGTCCCCTACGGCGAATAGAAGAGAATTCCTCTAAGGAGAGCAGGAATCCAGGAGAGTGAGGAGCTCCTCCTGCTCTCCTCAGCGGCACTTCTTCTCGAGCCCTTCGAGGCGTGATGCGCTTCCTCCTTATCGCGCTGCTTTTCCTGCTCTCCGCGTGCAATGCAGAAGACGGTCCGAGCGCCGAGGAGAGCGATCTCCTCGTCACGCTCGACGCGATCTGCGAGGCCGCGCATCGCTGCCGTGACTCGTATGCCGGCGCGACGCCGTTCATGAACGTGTACGGCAACTCGCTCGCGGAGTGCGGCTCGACCAACGAGATCGTCGCGCGCATCGCCGGCGACGCGATCACCGACGAGCGCACGCGCTACGACGCGGACGAGAGCGCCGCGTGCCGCGCTCACGTCGAGTCCGTCACCTGCGACGGCCTGTGGAACGGCGGCGCCGTGCCGAGCTGCGACGCGATGCTCGTCGGCCTCGCGCCCTCGGACACCGAGTGCACGTTCGGCTGGGAGTGCGCGAGCGATCGCTGCACCGCCACCGAGGCGCTCTGCGAGTGAAGCGGCCCAGCTGGAGTGCTCGCCCGCGGAGGGCCCGCACGGGAGCGCGCGGAGCACGCGGACGGGAGGGCTCTCCGCCGGCGAGCCGATTTTGGACACGACTCAACCCACGCCCGCCACGAAGCGCTCGATCGCCGCGACGCACTCCTCGGTCGCTTCGACCTGCGGGTAGTGCCCGACGTCGAGCGCGAGCACCTCGGCGTCCGGTCGCGCCTCGCGCGCCCACGCGAGCACGTGCCCGCCCGACACCGGATCGCGCGTCCCCCACACCAGCGCGACCGGCACCGATCGATCGCGGAACGCCGCGCGCCATCGCTCCGCGTACGTCTTCCGCTCCGCGATGTAGTGCAGCAGGCGCGGCGCCCGCGCCGCATGCACCCGCACGCCGCGCCAGTGCTCGTCCACGTCGAAACGATCCATCCGCGTGATCAGTCGACCCATCGATCGCGCGAACGTCCGCTTGGTCACCAACACCGGCGCGAGCCACGGACCGAGCGGCCCCGCGAGGAGCTTCTGCACGAGGAGCGCGCGGTGCAGCGTCGGCTCGATCCCGCCGTTCATGAAGACCACGCCCTCGATCTCGATCCCCGAGAGCGCGCCCTCGCGACGCCGCGCCAGGAGCTCCTGCGCGATCGACACCGCGTAGTCGTGCGCGACGATCACGCAGCGCTCGACCCCGCTCGCGCGCATCACGCGAATCGCGAGATCGCACTGCGCCGCGTAGTCGATGCGCGCGACCGGCGGGGTCCCACCGAACCCGAGGAAGTCGAACGCGATGCAGCGGAACCGCGTCTCCAATCGCGCGATCACCTCCGCCCAGTCGAAGCTCGAGGTCGGGAACCCGTGGAGGAAGACGAGCGCCCGCCCTTCCCCGCGATCGCGCACGAACACCCGCACCCCCTCGAGCTCGACCTCGCGCCCGCTCGCGCGCCACTCGTCGTATCGCATCGCTTCGCTCTCCTCCTCGCCCAACGGTCAGGGCACGCGCTCCCCGCGCTGCGTTAGGCTCTCTCGCACGTGGCGCGCAAGAAACCCTGGTGGATGACGCAGGAGAAACGAGACCTCGCCTCGTTCCTCCGCGATCGTGAGCTGCTCCTCGCCGCGCTGCGCGACTCGGCGCGCACGTTCGGCCTCGTGTGGAGCACACACCGCCCGCTCGGTGCCGCGCTCCTCGCGCTCGGCGCCCTGGGCGCCGCGCTCCCAGCCGCGATCGCGTGGACCGGCCACTGGATCGTCGATGCGATCCAGCGCGCGGTCGAGCACCCCGAGGCGCGTCGCGAGGTCCTGATCGCGGTCGGCATCGAGCTCGCGCTCGTGCTCGCGTCGAATGCGATCAAGCGCGTGCAGACCGTCGTCCACGGGCTCCTCCGCGCGCTCGTCGCGGAGCGCGCGAACGAGATGATCCTCGAGAAGGCGCTCGGCCTCGAGCTCGTCGACTTCGAGAACCCCGGCTTCTACGACACGCTCTCGCAGGCGCGCAGCGGCGCGTCGCACTACCCGCTCGGCCACGTGATGAACGTGCTGAGCCTCGGCCAGAGCGTGCTCGCGCTCTTCGGCCTCGCCGCGCTCCTGATCCCGCTCTCGCCGCTCGCGGTGCTCGTGCTGATCGCCGCCGCGATCCCGCAGTTCGTCGTCGAGACGCGCTTCAGCCGCGACGCGTTCCGCCTCTTCCGATGGCGCTCCGAGGAGACGCGCAAGCAGAACTACCTCGAGACCGTGCTCGCGAGCTCCGATCACGCGAAGGAGACGAAGCTCTTCGGGCTCGGCGACATGCTGCTCGAGAAGTACCGCGCGATCTTCTGGAAGCTCTGGAAGGAGGATCGCGACCTCACGATCCGTCGCGGCCTCTGGGGCCTCGCGATCGGCAGCCTCGGCACCCTCGCGTTCTACGCCATCTACGCGTGGATCGCGTGGCAGGCCGCGCTCGGCGCGATCTCGCTCGCCGACATGACGATGTACCTGCTCGTGTTCCGCCAGGGCCAGAGCACGCTCGGCAACGTCTTCTCGGGCGCCTCCACGCTCTACGAGGACGTCCTCTACCTCACTGCGTTCTGGGAGTTCCTCGATCACCGCGACGAGGACGCCCCGAGCGGCACCGCGACCAGCGGTCCCGATCCCCTCGACGGAGTCCGCTTCCAGAACGTCTGGTACACGTACCCCGGCGCGAAGGAGCCCGCGCTGCGCGGCGTCGACCTGCACCTGCCTCCGCGCCGCAAGCTCGCGCTCGTCGGCGAGAACGGCGCCGGCAAGACGACGATCATCAAGCTCCTCACGCGGCTCTATCGCCCGAGCCAGGGCCGCATCACGCTCGACGGTCTGCCCCTCGACGAGTGGGACGAGCGCGCGCTGCGCCGTCGCATGGGCGTCATCTTCCAGGACTTCGTGCAGTACCAGTGGCTCGTCGGCGAGAACATCGGCGTCGGCGACGTGAGCGCGTTCGACGACGAGGCGCGCTGGAAGGAAGCCGCCGAGAAGGGCTCCGCGAGCGACTTCGTGTCCTCGCTGCCGAAGGGCTTCCACACCCAGCTCGGCCACTGGTTCGACGAGGGCCAGGAGCTCTCGCTCGGTCAGTGGCAGAAAATCGCCCTCTCGCGCGCGTTCATGCGCCGCGACGCCGACATCCTGGTCCTCGACGAGCCCACCGCGTCGATGGATGCCGAGGCCGAGGCCCGCATCTTCGCCCGCTTCCGCGCGCTCACCGAGCAGCGGACCGCCGTCTTGATCTCGCACCGGTTCAGCACGGTGCGTATGGCGGATCGCATCGCGGTCATCGAGGGCGGCGTCGTGACCGAGCACGGCTCGCACGACGAGCTCATGGCCCTCGGAGGTCGCTACGCCCGCCTGTTCACTCTACAAGCCCAAGGCTATCGGTGAGGCCCCGCCTAGACAGTTGTCCTCTGACCAGTACAGGGTTTTCCGCCTAGGGTCTTCCCTGGGCGGTACGATTACGCGATTATCGGATGAACATGCACGCTGACACGAACTCGCTATTGGGAAGCGAGCCGGTGGAGACCCACCCCATCATCAAGGCGCTGCTGCGCTTCGGCTACTCGATCGAGTGGCACGGCGAACCAGGGTCGCGGCTCTGCATCGTGAGTGACCCGGACGAGACGTTTGAGGGGCGCGGCGCCGACGACCGCAAGGCCTTCGAGGACGCGCTCGCCAGGCTCGCGCCGTCGAAGATCGCGCGCGCGTTGATCGAGCGAGCGGCATCGCAGATGCCGCGCGCCGCGGGGAGCGCCGAGGTGCAGGTCACACCGCGCCCCGATATGACGCCCCGGATCGAGCTCGAGCACACCCCGGCGCCGCCCAGCGGACCCCGTGATCTCAAGGCGATCCTCAGCGACCTGCAGACGGTCGCGGCGCGCGTCGAGGCGGGTATCCCCGAGGCCGCGCTGATGGCCCCGCCGCTCCAGAAGCTGCACGTGCTCGCGTGGATCTCGCGCGCACGCGCCCTCGAGCACGAGGCCAACCGCAACCGCTCGGCGTCGGACGCGACCGGCGCCATCGCACGGCGGCTCACGACTCTCTGCAAGACGTGGTGGCCCGGCTCGGTCCGCGCGCTGCAGCTCGACGCGACACCCGAGCGCGCGACGCGCGAGCAAGGGCTCCCGCCCGCGACCAAGTGGCTCGACGTCGCGGAGACGGCAGAAGCCCGGCTCGAGCAGCTGATCGCCGAGCCTCCCTCCGACGACGGCTGGCGCGACACCGCGGCGCTCGCCGCCCCGCCCGACGACGCGAGCCGCGAGATCGCCCTCGCGATCCGCATCATCGAGCGCCTCGTCGGCCCGATCGACACGCCGCCCGGCAACGACGCGCCCCGCCCGCTCGCATCGAACGACGAGCTGCAGCTCGAGGACGCGGCCGCGCGCCTGCGCTGGGCCCGCCACGTCGCGCCGGACCCCGAGCGCTGGGGCGCCGCGATCGGTCGCCTCCGCTGGCTCGTGGCCCAGAAGCGCGGGAGCCAGCGCCTCGCGCGCCTGCTCGACCCGGGATTCGTCCCGCGCCCGAGCTGGGATCACGAGGCCGGCGCTGCTCGTTCGCGTCTCGTCGCACTGACTCCCCCTCCCGATAGTGGCCCCGAGCTCATGAAATGGCTCACGGCGACCTTCGATGCGATCGACGGTCCGACCCTGGCGAGCCGACTGCGCGAGCAGAAGACGGTCTCGGGCGCGCCCGCCGCGCCGCTGATCCTCTCGATCCAGGAGGCCGATCTGCCCGCGGGTGATCGCCGCCTGCGCCGCCGCCTGCGCCAGCTGCACGCGCTGATGACGGGTGGCAAGGCGGGCGAAGCGGCGACGTCGACCCAGGAGATGACGAGCACCGGTGAGCAGCCGGTCCTCCACGTCGACGACGAGTCCGCCGCCGCGCGTCCCACCCACGACGAGCGCATCTTCACGCGAGTGCGCGCGAAGCTGCCCGATGCGGCCGCGCTCTTCGTCAGCAACCGCGAGGACCCGATGCTGCGCGAGCGCCTCGAGAAGGCGCTCGGCTGGCAGATCGAGTGGTCGACCGCCGAGCCCCGCCGCGTCGCGGCGATCGCGGGCGCGATCGGTCGCGGGAAGTACCGCGTCGTGCTCAGCGCGACCGGCTTCCAGGATCACTCGACCGACATCGCGCTCGCCCGCGCCGCACAGTCGAGCAACACGCTGTACGTGCGCGTGAACCGCGGTCGCGCGGCGGCCTGTGCGCGCGCCCTGGCGCGCGAGCTCGGCATCCGCACCGACGACGGCGAGGAAGAGCGCGCCGCCGGGTAGAAGCCTGGCTGATGGATCCACGGCGACCCATCACGCAGCGTGATGGGTCGTCGGATCAGCCCGCGCTTTCCAATACCGGAGTCGCGCCCGCCGCGGCGCGCGGCCGCGCGACCGCCCACGCGATGACCCCGAGCGCCGCGAGCGCCGCGAGCACCATCGCGACCACGATGCGCGCGCGCCGGGCCCGCTCGGTCTTCGCCATCTCCTCGGCATCGAGCTCGGCGTCCGCCGCGAGCTGCAGCGCGTGCATCTCCTCGCTGCGGGTGCGGATGCGCGCGGTCACCGGGCGCGCATCGAGCGGCGTGCGATCGAGCGCCGGCTCCTTGGCGGCCTCGCCGGGGAAGAGCCCACCGAGCCACGCCGCGATCTCGCGGTCTCCCACCGGCTCGCCGCGCGTCGCGAGCCATCCCTCGAGCGCGCGCGCCATCTCGTCGGCGCTCGCGAAGCGCGCATCGCGATCCTTCGCGAGCCCGCGCTGCACGATCTCCTCGATCTCGATCGGCACGTCGCTTCGTCGCTCGCGCACCGAGGGCACGCTGGGATCGACCACGATCGCGGCGACCGTCTCGAACTCCGAATCGCGCTCGTAGACCGACTCGCCCGTGAGCAGCTCGAACGCGCAGAGCGCGAGCGCGAACACGTCGCTGCGCCCGTCGAGCGCCTGGCCGCGATACTGCTCGGGCGAGATGAAAGCGAGCTTGCCCTTGAGCACGCCCACCTCGGTCTTCCGGGGATCGATCACCGACTTCGCGATCCCGAAGTCGATCAGCTTGGGCACCCCGTTCCACCCGACGATCACGTTCTCGGGCGTGACGTCGCGATGCACGATCCCGAGCACTCGCCCCGCGTCGTCGGTCGCGACGTGCGCGTGGTGCAGCGCGCTCGCGAGGCTCGCGATCAGACGCGCCGTGATCGCGACCGGCACCGCGCGCCGCGTCTCCTTCGCGCGCTCGATCACCTTGCGCAGCGAGGGCCCGCGCACCCACTCGAGCACGAGGTGGAACGCGCCGCCCTCGTCGCCGAAGTCCTGCACCGCGCAGAGGTTCGGGTGCGAGAGGCGCGACGTGAGCCGTGCTTCCTGCACGAACGCCTCGACCTTCGCGGGGTCCGACACGACGTGCGGCAAGAGGCGCTTCACCACCACGCGCCGCGCGACGTCGCGCGGACCGGTCGCGCGCGCCACGAACACCTCGGCCATCCCGCCGCTCGCGAGACGCCCGAGCACCTCGTAGCGACCGATGCGCCCGATCGGGAGCACGTCGCTCACGCCCAGCGCGCCTCGAACGGAAGGCTCACGATGTCGACGCCGTGCGCGCGCCCTTCGGGGATCGGCACCAGCGACGTGCACCGCACGTTCTTGCCGCCCGCCATCCCGAGCAGCACCTCGACGTAGGGCTCCGACACCGACGCGTACCACTCGGTCAGCGGGCGCGGCAGACCCCGGCGCAGCGTGCGGATGTAGCCCTTCGTGCTCTCCTCGACGATCACGTCGCCGAAGTCGAAGTACTGCGAGATCAATCGCTGCAATCGCCCGCCGATCATCTCCGGCGTGGTGAAGCCGAGCAGCCAGCGATAGACGCCCTTCACGTCCTCGTTCGCCTGCCAGCGCGTCCGCTCGCGCACGAACTCCGAGAAGCCCGTGCCCATCACGCGGGCCGCGCCGATGCCGACCATCGCGAGCGGGAACACGTCGTAGCGCGTCGACGCGAGGAAGGGCTGCGAGAAGAACTTCGTGACGTCGGGCCGCCCGAGCGCCGCCAGCACCGCCGAGTGCCCACCGGGAACGATGCGATCGCAGTACTCGACGTGGCCGCGGTACGCGACGCCCTTGATGTGGAAAGGCGACTGCCCTGGCGACCACGGGATCTCGAGGAGCGCGCGTTCGTCGGCCTCGTTCACGCCGTCCATCGTACTCGAATCGTTCGGTGGCGCGAGGGTTGGCATCGAGTCAGGCTGGCCCGCGAAATGAGCGAGTTCCTGCGTTTCCACGGGACCGACAGCTACCTGACCAACGAGGCCCTCGAGGCCGCCGTGAACTGCGCGCTGGTGCTCCAGCGGCCGCTCCTCGTGAAGGGCGAGCCCGGCACCGGCAAGACGCTGCTCGCGGAAGCGATCTCGGCGGCGCTCGGCCTCCGTCTGCTCACGTGGCACGTGAAGAGCACGACGCGCGCGCAGGACGGCCTCTACGTCTACGACACGGTGCAGCGCCTCTACGACTCGCGCTTCGGCGACGGCGACGTGAAGGACATCCGCCGCTACATCAAGTACGGCCCGCTCGGTCAGGCGTTCGCGTCGAAGGAGCGCGTCGTGCTGCTGATCGACGAGGTCGACAAGGCGGACATCGAGTTCCCGAACGATCTGCTCCACGAGCTCGATCGCATGCGGTTCCGGGTGAACGAGACCGACGACGAGGTCGCCGCGTCGCACCGCCCCGTCGTGATCATCACGAGCAACAACGAGAAGGAGCTCCCCGACGCGTTCCTCCGTCGCTGCGTCTTCCACTTCATCGACTTCCCCGACCAGGAGCTGATGAAGCGCATCGTCGCGGTGCACCACCCCGAGGTCGACACCCAGCTCGTCGATCACGCGCTGCGCGTCTTCTACGAGCTCCGCGACATGAAGCGCCTGCGCAAGCGCCCGAGCACGAGCGAGCTGATCGACTGGATCGCGGTGCTGCGCGCGTCGGGGCTCAGCGACGTGCGGCTCGAGGGCAAGGTGCCCTTCCTCGGCACGCTGCTGAAGAAGGAGCAGGACCTCGCGACGCTCGCCGATCAGCTCGCGGGCGGACGCCGCTTCCGCTCGTAGCGCGCGCGCCGCGGCCGAGGGAGACTGCGATCCGTGATCGTCCCCTTCCTCTACGTGCTCCGCAGCCAGAAGGTGCCGGTCGGCACCACGGAGGTCATCCAGCTCGCGCGCGCGCTGGAGGCAGGGCTGCACGACTCGTCGCTCGACGGCTTCTATCACGTCGCGCGGGCGATCCTCGTGCACTCCGAGGCGCACTACGACGCGTTCGATCAGGCGTTCGCGCATCACTTCCGCGGCGCGGAGCTGCAGGCGAAGGAGCTCCGCAAGGAGCTGCTCGACTGGCTCGAGGAAGCGGTCGAGCGCCCCGACGAGCTCAGCGACGAAGAGCGCGCGATGCTCGAGCAGTACGACCTCGAGACGCTCAAGCGCATGTTCGAGGAGCGCCTGAACGAGCAAACCGAGCGGCACGACGGAGGCAATCGCTGGATCGGCACCGGCGGGACTTCGCCCTTCGGCAACTCGGGCGCAGCGCCGCGACCTGGCATCCGCGTCGGGGGCCGTGGTGGCGGGCGCAGCGCGGTGCAGATCGCGCAGCGCCGCGCGTGGCAGGGCTATCGCGACGATCTCACGCTCGACGTGCGACAGATGCAGGTCGCGCTGCGCAAGCTGCGCGCGTTCGCGCGCGAGGGCGCGGAGGACGAGCTCGACATCCAGGGCTCGATCGACGCGACCGCGAAGAACGCGGGCGAGCTCGAGGTGGTGCTGCGCCCTCCCCGTCGTCCCAACGTGCGCGTGCTGCTCGTGATGGACGTCGGCGGCTCGATGGAGCCCTACGCGCATCTGTGCTCGCGCCTCTTCAGCGCGGCGAGCAAGGCGACGCACTTCAAGGAGCTGCGCCACTACTACTTCCACAACTGCGTGTACGGCCACGTCTACGAGGACGAGAAGTTCACGAAGCCGAAGAAGGTGCGCGATCTGCTCGCGGAGTGCGGCCCGCACTACAAGCTGATCATGGTCGGCGACGCGCTGATGGCGCCCTACGAGCTGCTCCAGTCGGGCGGCTCGATCGATCTCGGTGACGAGAACCGCGTCGAGGGGATCCGCTGGCTGCAGACGCTGCAGGAGCACTTCGAGCGCAGCTGCTGGCTCAACCCCGAGCCCGAGAAGTACTGGAGCGGCAACACGATCGAGTACGTGAAGAACGTGTTCGACATGTTCCCGCTGACGGTCCACGGGCTCGGCGAGGCAGTGGGCCACCTGACCAAGGGCAAGGGGCTCCGCAAGGCGGGCTGAGCCGGGTCGGGGTCGCCGGCGGATCCGGCTCGGGGACGGGATCGCGAACCAGGGGCGCAGGTCGATCGCGACGTGCACGGCGGATCGCGATCCGCGCTCGGATCCTGCGGCGTCCCACGCTTGCGCCCCTCACGCGCATCGGGTAGGTACCGCGCTCGCAAAACCGCCTCTCTCCGCGGTTTTCCGTCTCTCCAGCGACGACACGATGAGCACCCTGCGCGCCGTCAAGGGAATGAACGACGTCCTCCCCGAGGCGATCGCGCGCTGGCATCGGGTCGAGCGCGCGTTCCGGGAGATCTCGACGCGCTACGGCTACACCGAGGTGCGCACGCCGATCGTCGAGCCCACGCAGCTCTTCGTGCGCTCGATCGGCGAGACCACCGACATCGTCGAGAAGGAGATGTACACCTTCGTCGACAAGGGCGACGACATGCTGACGCTGCGGCCCGAGGGCACCGCGTCGGCCGTGCGCGCCTACGTCGAGCACGCGGTGAACGGCCGCGAGCCGATCTCGAAGTGGTCGTACGTCGGCCCGATGTTCCGCCGCGAGCGCCCCGCGCGCGGTCGCTATCGCCAGTTCTGGCAGGCGGGCGTGGAGTGCTTCGGCGACGCGGGGCCCTTCGTCGACGCCGAGATGATCGACATGGTCGTCACCATGCTCGCGTCGCTCGGGGTGCAGGACCTCGAGGTCCTCGTGAACTCGCTCGGCTCGGGCGAGACGCGCGCGAAGTACAAGGACGCGCTCACCGCGTACCTCTCGCCGCACCGCGATCGTCTGAGCGAGGACTCGCAGCGTCGCCTCGGCACGAACCCGCTGCGCATCCTCGACAGCAAGAGCGAGGGTGACAAGGAGATCTGCGCGGGTGCGCCGAGCCTCCTCGAGTTCCTCGACGACGCCGATCGCACGCACTTCGAGGAGCTGCAGAAGTCGCTCGACGCCCTGGGCACGCGGTATCGCGTCGAGCCGAAGCTGGTGCGTGGCCTCGACTACTACTCGCGCACGCTCTTCGAGGTGCAGGGGCGCGGCGGCGAGCTCGGCGCGCAGAACACGATCTGCGGTGGTGGTCGCTACGACGGGCTCGTGAAGGAGCTCGGCGGCCCCGACGTGCCGTCGATCGGGTTCGCCGCGGGCATCGAGCGGATCTTGCTCGTGATGGGCGGCGAGGATCGCGCGCCGACGATCGACGTCGCGGTGGCGGTCGCGGACGCGGCGCTGCGCGTCGATGCCTCGGTGCTGCTGCGCGATCTGCGCGCCGCGGGTCTGGTCGCCGACGGCGATCTCCGCGGACAGTCGCTGAAGAGCCAGCTGCGTCGCGCGGACAAGCTCGGCGCGAAGGTGGTGCTGGTGCTCGGCCCTGCGGAGACGGAGCGCGGCGTCGTGCAGATGAAGGATCTCGCGGCGCACAGCTCGAACGAAGTGCCGCGCGCCGAGGTCGTCGCGCGCGTGCGCGATCGGGTGCGGGAGAGCGCGTGACCGACGCTGTGCGCGTCTCGCTCGCGGCGCTGAGCCGCGGCACAGGCCGGTGCTGCCGCCCAGGGCGAGCGCTGCTCGCGATCATGCTCGCGTGCGCGATGCTCTGCGTCCTTCCATGCGCACACGCGCAGGACGCGGGCGTCGACGAGCAAGAGCTCGAGGACGAGTCGGCGCTCGAAGAGGAAGAAGAAGCGCCCGCGTCCGAAGAGGACGAAGAGCCCGCCGCCGAAGAAGAAGGCGACGCGTACCGCGAGGCCTACGGCGACGAGGACGAGACCGCCGAGGGCGAAGAGGCTGCGGAAGGCGAAGAAGAAGCCGCCGAGGCCGAGGCCGAAGCGGAAGAGGAAGCGACCGAGACCGCCGAAGGCGACGACTCGATCCCCGAGCCGCACACGACGCGCTTCGTCAGCGAGCCGCCGATCCCCGCCGAGGGCGACTTCCAGCTCGCGATCCCGCCGGTGCTGGTCGAGCGTCGCGGCGGCATCGCGACCACCGCGGTCTTCCCGCTCTTCTATCTGCGCGAGTCACCCGACGCGTCGGAGCTCGTGATCCCGCCGATCTACCATCGCGAGGGCGTCGAGCAGGCCGACGTCGTGTTCCCCGCGTTCTGGTGGTTCCGCGGACCGCAGTGGCACACGCTGATCATCCCGCCGTTCTGGCACCACGACTCGCCCGAGGGCCACGACATCGGCGTCGCGCCGCTCTTCATGTCGGGGCGCCATCGGCAGTCGTACTACCACGTCATCCCGCCGCTCCTGACGGTCGGCTGGGGCGACGAGGACGAGGACTATCTCTTCGCCGGCGCGCTCTTCTATCGGCTGCGCATGCGCGACGAGGAGCGCTGGGGCGTCTTCCCGTTCCTCTGGTGGTACGACACGCCCAACGAGCAGTACCAGTTCGTCGCGCCGTTCGTGTTCCGCCATCGCAACGCGCGCAGCGAGCAGACGCTCACGATCGTCCCGCCGGGCTTGTTCTATCTGAGCGAGCAGCCGCGCGAGAGCTGGTGGGGCATCGCGGGCCTCCTCCATCACGACGAGGGCCCCGGCTTCCACTCCACGACGATCCCCCCGCTGCTCTTCCACTTCAGCGAGGATCCGAACGCGTTCCGCCTCACCACGCCGCTCTTCGCGTACTTCCGCGAGCGCGACTCGGAGACGCTCGTCACCTGGCTCTACCAGATGCATCGCGGCGCGACCGAGGCGGACATGGTCGCTCCGCTCTTCTTCTGGATCCGCGATCCGCGCGAGCGCAGCGAGACGCTGGTCATCCCGCCGCTGCTCTTCGCGCGGTGGTCGAGCCCCGCGTCGAGCAACACCATCGTCTTCCCGTTCTTCGCGCACTTCGACGAGTACGGCCGGCGCCAGACGTGGATCACGCCGCTCGTCGGCAACTCGCGCGACCTCGAGCACGGCGACGAGACCACGTGGATCGCGCCCACGATCCAGATCTCGCGGTGGCGCGACGGTGAGGCGTTCAACATCCACCCGCTCTGGTACTACGAGCACGTTCCGTCGCACCGCCACTACGTGTTCGCGCCGTTCTGGTTCGACTTCGAGCAGTACGAGCGCGGGGATCGCTACACCGTCGCGTTCCCGTTCTACTGGCGGTTCCGCGAGGGCGTGACCGAGACCCAGCTCTTCCTGAACACGTACTTCCGCCGTCGCGAGTGGCGCAACGAGGAGCGCTGGGAGTACGAGTTCCACTTCGCGCCGCTCTTCGACTACGGCCAGACCAGCGCGGGCGAGCACTGGTGGCGCGTGCTCTACGGCCTCGTCGGCTGGGAGCACCGCAATCGCCACGATCGGCTGTGGCTCTTCTACATCCCGATCGACTTCGGCCACGCGCCCATTCAGCCCGCCGAGCCGCGCACCGAGCCCGCGAGCGAGAGCGCGCTGTCGATCCCGACCTACACGCTGCAGTAGCCGCGCAGCGATCGATCCCGCCCCACGTGCTCGTGCGCGCTCAGCGCTTCGGCGTCGGCCCGCGCACCGGCGGGCGCTCGTCGTCGAGCGCCCGTTCCTCGTCGCGCGTCATCGGAGGCGGGGCCTCGCTCGGCGCGCTGGGCGCATCCCCGCCGCTCACGATGCTGACCCCACCCTGCGGCGCCGGCGCAGGCGCCGGCTCGCGCGGCGCGTACTCGCCCGGCGCGAAGTCCACGTAGGTGTAGTGATAGCCGTCGCCCGCGCCGCTCGAGACCTGCGGCGTCACCGCGGCCCGCATGTGCATCACGAGCACCATGTCGCGCCCGCGACGCTCGAGCCGCGCGCGCCGCACCGGCGTCTGGAAGTGCTGCGTCTCGAGCCAACGCGCCGAATTCGCGAGGTGGATCCCGGTGTTCGGGAACACGATCTCGACCCGCTCCGGCGTCGTGTGCACGCGCGTCGGGACCGCGGCCGTCGTCTGCACGAAGAAGCGCGAGCTCCCATCGGCCTGCATCTGGAACCCGGGCCACGTGAGGATCGCCGCCCGCGCCCGACGCCCCGCCGCGCGTCGCCCGAGACGCTCCGCCGCCGGCGGAGGCTGCGCCCCACCCGGCACGACGCCTTCATAGCCGGAGGACGGACGCTCCTGCGCACCCGACGCCGCCGGCACCACCAGCAGCAGCGCGCACGCGAGCGCGAGACGAAGGAGGCGTCGCACGAAACGATCGTAGGCGAGCGCTCACCATCGGCGCAAAGAACGTGCACCGGCGGCTGTTACAGTACGCGCCATGTCGGCCGACGCCGCGCTGCGGTGGACGTGGTGCGCGATCTACGGATTCGCGGCCGTGTACTACCTCGCGCTCTGGGCGCGGACGCATCGCCGCGATCCCGAGCACGCGTCGTACGCCTGCATCTGCGCCGGCCTCGCCATCCACGCGGCGGGCGCCGCGCTGCTCTCCGACGCCACCACGCTCGCCGAGGGCACGCTCGCGGTGCGCCTCCAGTACGCGGGCGCGCTCGCCGCCACCGCGTTCGTCGTCGACTTCACCTCGCACCTCGTCGAGCGACCACGCCGCCGCGTCGTGCTCGCCTCGTACGCGCTCGCGGGGATCGGCCTGCTCCTCGATCTCGCCGGGCGCCTCGTCGACCCCGCGCGATCCACGCTGCACGCGCCCCTGGCCCGCGATCTCCCGCGGGTCGCGATCGAGCCCTCGCTCCGCGTCGAGGGCGTCGTGGTGCTCACGATCAGCGTCACGTTCGGGCTCGTCGCGACATTCGCGCTCGGGCGCGCCGCGCGCCGCGACGCCGATGCGCGCCTCGTCCTCGCCGGCGTCGTGATCACGTTCGCCGCCGCGATCCACGACATCGTCGTGCACGGCCTCGGCCTCGGCACGGTCTACCTCGCCGAGCACGCCGGCCTCGCGCCCGCGATCGCCGTCGGCATCGTGCTCATGCGTCGCTTCGTGCGCGCGGCGCGCGAGCTCGAGCAGCGCACCGAGGAGCTCGCGCGCAGCTACGACGAGCTGCGCCAGACCCAGGAGGAGCTCGTGCGCAAGGAGCAGCTCGCCGCGGTCGGCGAGCTCTCCGCCGTCATCGCGCACGAGGTGCGCAACCCACTCGCGATCCTCAAGAACGCCGTCTCGAGCCTGCGCCGCCCCACGCTCACGCACGTCGATCGCGGCGTGCTCCTCTCGATCCTCGACGAGGAGACCGATCGCCTCAACCGCCTCGTCCGCGATCTCCTCGCGTACGCGCGCCCGGTCGCGCCCAAGGGCAGCTCGGTCGAGGTCGAGCCGCTGATCACCCGCGCGTTCGAGCTCGCGTGCGGCGGTCGGCGCGAGCACACCGAGGTGCACCTCGAGCTCGATCTCGAGGGCGCACCGCACGCGGTGCTGGGCGACGCCGAGCTCCTGCGCCACGCGATCGTGAACGTGATGGACAACGCGCTGCAGGCGATGGCCGGTCGGGGCCGGCTGCGCGTCGAGGCGACGCCCACCGCGCTCGACGCGCGCCCCGCCATCGCCCTCGCGTTCACCGACACCGGCGAGGGCATGGACACGCTGGTGCGCGCCAAGGCGCTCGATCCCTTCTTCACCACGCGCCCCGCGGGCACCGGCCTCGGCCTCGCGATCGTCGATCGCGTCGTGAAGAACCACGGCGGCACGCTCGGCATCGAGAGCGCGCCCGCCGCCGGCACCACCGTCACCCTCACGCTCCCGGCGGCGAGCTCATGATCCCGACGAGCGCCGTCGTCTGCTTCGCCACCGCGGGGATCTACCTCTTCGTCGCGCTGCACTTCGGCGGGCTCTGGGCGATGCGCCGCAACACGCGCGAGCACGGCCTCTTCTCGGTGCTCTGCGTGGTGCTCGCGGGGTTCGCGCTCGGCGTCGCGTGGCAGCGCACCACCGAGACCGTCGCGGAGGCGGTGCCCGCGCAGATGCTCATCTTCGCGTCGGTCTCGCTCGCGATGGCGGCCTACGCCGCGTTCTGCGAGCAGGTCGGCGGACGCTCGCTCGCCGTGCCCACGCCGAGCCCGGTCGAGCGCGTCGCGTGGGTCATGGGCGGCATCGGCGCGGCGATCACGCTCTCGGGTCTCTCGCTCGATCCCTCGGTGCCCTCGGCGCACTGGGACGGTCGCCTCACGTCGCACGGCGGACATGCCATCCCGCAGCTGCTCCCGCTCGGCTGGGCCGCGCTCGTCGGCGGGCTCGCGGCGACGAGCATCGCGGTCGCGCGGCTCGGTCGTCGTGCGATCGCGGATCGCGATCTGCGATCGACCTTCATCGCGGCGTGCCTGCCGCTGCTGGTCGGCATCGCCGACGCGGTGGAGCGCGCGTACGGCCCGGGCACGTCGATCGCGAGCGCGCTCGCGCCGCTCACTGCGGTCGTCGGCATCACGTGGGCGCTGCTCGGACGCATGGGGCGCGTGGAGACCGAGCTCGCGGCGCGCACCGAGGAGCTCGCGTCGAGCTACGACCGCGTGCGCGAGGCCCAGCAGGAGCTGGTGCGCAAGGAGCAGCTCGCTGCGGTCGGTGAGCTCTCCGCCGTCATCGCGCACGAGGTCCGCAACCCGCTCGCCGTCATCCGCAACGCGGTGTCGGGGCTGCGCCGTCCCGAGCTCAAGCCCGCCGACGTCGAGACGCTGCTCGTGATCCTCGACGAAGAAGCAGATCGTCTGAACCGCCTGGTGCAGGACCTCCTCGCCTACGCGCGCCCCGCCGAGCCCACGCCCGAGTCGATCGAGCTCCCGCGCATGCTCGAGCGCGCGGTCGAGCTCGCGCGCGAGGGCCAGTCGCACCGCAAGAACATCGAGTTCGATCTGCAGTTCGACGAGACGGTCTCGAGCATCGAGTGCGACGCCGCGCTCCTGCGCCACGCGCTGATCAACATCGCCGACAACGCGATCCAGGCGATGCCCGAGGGCGGCACGATCGCGGTCCGGGTGCGCGCCGCCGAGCTCGATGGTCGCCCCGCGGTCGCGATCGACTTCCACGACGAGGGCGAGGGGATGGACACGCTGGTGCGCAGCAAGGCGCGCGATCCCTTCTTCACCACGAGGCAGACCGGCACCGGCCTCGGCCTCGCGATCGTGGATCGCGTCGCGCGGGTGCACGGAGGTCGCGTCGAGATCGAGAGCCGCCACGGCCAGGGCACGACCGTGACCCTCGTGCTTCCGCGCCAGCGCGTGTCGCTCGCGCTCCCGGGCTCGTTCTCGTAACGCGTCACGTTCTGCGCGGCTGCGCGGTCCTCCGGTCATGAGACTCTTCGTGATCGGTGCGACCGGGAAGACCGGCCGCCACATCGTCGACCTCGCGCTCTCGCGAGGGCACACCGCGACCGCGTTCGTGCGCTCGCCCCACGCGCTCGAGGCGCGACCCGGCCTCGCGATCGTGAAGGGCGACCCGCTCGACGCGACCGAGATGGCCGCGGCGATGCCGGGGCACCACGCCGTGCTCTTCGCGATCGGCGCGCCGCCGCGCGAGGCGCTGCGCCCGAGCACGCTGATGGGCGAGGCCGGCGCGAGCACGGTCGCCGCGATGACCCGCAGCGGGCTCGCGCGGATCGCGCTCGTCTCGGCGGCGGTCCTCTTCGACGAGCCGGGCCTTCGCTTCGCGTTCTTCCGCTGGCTGCTCCAGCACCACGCGCGCGATCTCGGCGCGATGGAGGCGCTCGTCGCCGCGAGCGAGCTCGACTACACGATCGCGCGCCCGCCCCGGCTGGTCCGCTCGGACGAGACCGCGTATCGCGCGTCGGTGGGGCGCCTGCCCGAAGGCGGCTCGGTCCTCTCGTTCCGCGCGGTCGCGGCGTTCATGTTGGATGCCGTGGAGCGAGACGAGCACGTGCGCGAGACCGTCGGGATCGCGCGGTGAGCGACGAGGTGGACGACGATCTCGTCGCGTGGCGCGCGCGCCGGCCGCGCCTCGTCGCGCTCGCCTATCGCATGCTCGGGGATCTCGGGCGCGCCGAGGACCTCGTGCAGGACGCGTGGCTCCGCTGGCGCCATCGCACCGAGCGCGACGTGCCCGCCGATCGGTACCTCGTGACGATCGTGACGAGGCTCTGCCTCAACGAGCTCACGTCGGCGCGCGCCCGCCGCGAGGAGAGCCGCGGCGATCGCCTGCCCGAGCCGATCGATCTCGCCGCGAACGGGCTCGAGACGATCGAAGCGCAAGAGACGCTCTCGATGGCGTTCCTCGTCGTGGTCGCGCGGCTCACGCCCTCCGAGCGCGCGGTGCTGATCCTCCACGACGTGCTCGGGTTCTCGCACGAAGAGATCGCGGGCATCGTCGACAAGAGCGTGCCCGCGTGCCGCAAGCTCCTCGAGCGCGCGCGATCGAACCTCCGCACCGCGCGGCGCGAGCGCGAGGCATCGCGCGAGGAGCACGCACGCTTGCTCGACGCGTTCGCACGCGCGGCACGGCTCGGCGACGTCGACGCGCTCGTCGCGCTGCTGCGCGACGACGCGGTGATGATCACCGACGGCGGCGCGGCGGGCCGGCGCGGTCCCGGCATCCGCAACCTCGTGGTGCCGCTCCACGGTGCGGCGAACGTCGCGCGCTTCGTGGTCGTCGCGACGAAGCGCGGCCCCTCGGGGCTGACCATGGCCTCGCGCGAGCTCAACGGCGCGCCGGCGCTCGTGATCGAGCACGAAGGCGCGCCCTACGCCGTGCTCGCGGTGCACGTGGAGGACGGGCGCATCGCCGCGGTCTACTTCCACGCCGACGCGGCACGACTGGGTCACGTTCGCCGGCGCTCGCCGGTCTCTGGGACATGAGACCTCGCATCGTCTACTGGGTCAGCACCGGCATCATCGCGACGCTGATGCTCGTCAGCGCGCTCACGTTCGCGCTCGATCCGAGCCAGCGCGACGCATTCGCGCACCTCGGCCTGCCCGACTGGTTCCGCATCGAGCTCACCGTGGCGAAGCTCCTCGGCGTCGTCGCGCTGGTGCTCCCGAGCACGCCGAGCGTGATCCGACAGTTCGCCTACTTCGGGTTCGGCCTCACGATCGTGTCGGCCGACATCGCGCACCTCTCGAGCGGCGATCCCGCGTGGCTCGTGATCCCCCACGCGTTCTTCCTCGCGATGCTCGTCGTGTCGTATCGGACGTTCCACGCGGGTGCGAGGGGCTGAGCGCCGGTCGACCACCGAGCGCGACGCGGACTTCCTCGGTGCGGTCCCGGGGATCACACCGAGCGCTCGCGAGGACCGCTCGGTGGTCGACCGAGGACCACTCGGTGGTCGAGCTGGGACCACTCGGTGGTCGAGCCAGGACCACTCGGAGCAGTCCCACGGACCGCACCGACCTCCTAGCTCGCAGACGGTCGGCGGGATCGCGGGAAAACCGTTGCAAAACGCGCGATCTACGGGTCGCGATCGACGAAGATCGGGCTCGACCAGGCCATCTCTCCGTCGTCCTGCACGACTTTCGCGTACGCCCAGCCCGACTCGAGCTCGCACTCGACGCCCGCGCGCTCGTTCTCACCGCGCGAGGTCGCGATCACCCCGCTCGCGCTCACGATCGAGAGCTCGCGGATCGAGCTGGTGCCGATCGCCTCGGCCTCGATCCGCACCGGCGCGCTCGCGCGGACCTCGCTGCCCATCGGGAGCGAGCCGTTCGCGATCACGTCGAGCAGGATCGGCACGCCGCTCGTCGCGTAGCAGCGTCGCTCGCGCATCGCGTCGAGGATCGCTTCGCGCGTTCGCGCCTTCGCCTGCACCGCGGTGAGCCCGGTGCGGAAGGGATCGCGCTTGCGCGCGACGCCGTGGTGCCAGAGCAGGCCGTGTCCGTCGCTGCACGCGATGAAGCCGAAGCGATGGCCGCGTCGCAGCACCTCCTCGACCATCTGATCGCGCAGATCGCCGCGCCCGCCGAGCGGATGATCGGCGGTCAGATAGCAGCCGTGGCAGGAGCAGATCTCCCAGACCGGCTGGCCCTCGGGATCGTGCGCGCCCTCGTCGGCGCCGGTCCATCCGACGTGGTGCGGCACCGCGAAGCCGCCGAGCGCCTTCACCGCGTCGACGAGCGCCTTGCCCTCGGGCACGACGTCGCGCGAGACGATCGGCAGGCCGGTGCGCGGCAGGTACACGACCTTGTGCCCGGGGCCCGGAAAACGTCGGCCGGTCCACTCGTACGCGATCAGCGTCGCGAACGATCCGGGATCGTCGTGGCGATCGGCGACCGACTGCAGGTAGCCCCACTCGCCGGGCCCGATGCGCTTGCCGAGGAACGACTCGTGATCGGTGAGCGCGACGAAGTCGTCGCCGTAGCCGTAGCGCGCGCGGAGGTAGGGCTCGTCGGCGACGCCGCAGCCGTCCGAGTGCGCGCTGTGCTGGTGGATGTCGCCGAAGAGCGTGGCGCGCGACCAGCGCGCGGCGGGATCGGGCGCGTCGGGGCGACGCGGCGCATCGCGACGCGGTCGTGATCCCTCGTGCACCACGCGCGCGGGCACGAGCGCGGGACGTCCGCCGCGCGGTGCGTCGATCGCCTCGATCACGATCCCCTGCTTCTCGCGTCGCGCGGTGAGCGCGCGACCATCGCCGATCGCGCGCACGGCGACGCGACGGCCGCGACAGCCCCAGCCCTCGTCGGCGCCGAGCGCGACGCGCGCGCTCCAGCCCTGAGCGTCGAGGTCTTGGCGGTAGAAGCAATGCGAGCCGCGGCCGAAGAGCGCGATCGCGCCGTCGTGACCGACGAGGATCGAGGGGAGCTCGAAGCCCTGCTCCTCGCCCTCGCGATCCCGATCGCGCTCGCGCATCGGCGCGGCGGGCTCGAGCACGTCGCCGTCGCGCGTCACGAAGCGCAGCGCGATCCACTTCACCACGTCGGGCGCGCCGTCGTCCTCGCGGAGGTCGTGGTGGAACGCGATCCACGCGCCGTCGTGGGTCGCGGCGATCGCGGGCGCGGCGACGATGGCGCTCGCCTCCCACACGATCACCGGGCCGCGGGTCGCGCCTTCGACGACGACGCGGCCGCGCGCGCCCTCGCGCACGATGCGCACGCGCCACACGCCGTCGCGCGCCTCGTCCTCGCTGCTCGGTGCGTCGGCCACGCGCGGAGACGACGCGTCGTGGGTCAGACCGGGCAGCGCGCTCGCGCGAAGCAGCTCGCGCGGCTCGGAAGCGAGCTCGCCCTGTGCATCGAGCGAGACCACGACGTGCGCCTCGCCCTGCTCGTCCCAGCGCAGCACGTGCAGGTCGGCGACGGTGCTCGTGCCCGGCGCGACCAGCCGCGGATCGCGGAGATAACGTCCCTCGCCGTGCGTCCAGAGGGCCATGCGTCTCCGATGTCACGCGCGCCCGAGCACGTCCACTTCTCCGTCAGGTCGCGCGATCGGATCGTGGTACACCGAGGGCCCCATGTCGGCGGACGCGATCGACGACGCGCTGCAGGTGCTGCTCGGACGCCCCGAGGGAACGCCGCCGCTCGCCGCGCTGCGCATTCGTCCCGCGACCGCCGAGGAGCTGCGCGAGGGCACGACCGGTGAGGTGGTGCTCGGGGAGAGCCTCGCGGCGGACACGCTCGCGCCGATCGAGGGTGGGCTCTTCTGCGAGCGCATCTTCGGCTCGCTGGGCGCGACCGAGCCGACACGAGAGGCGTACCTGCGCGTGCTCGAGCCGCCGCTGATCCGCGCGCGCGAGGACGACGTGCTGCCGCCGCGCGAGCGCCTCGAGCGCTTCGGTCGGATCACGCTCGCAGAGCCGATCGATCATCCGCTGCTCACGCGCGCGTCGTGGACCGAGCTGCTGGGCGAGGCGGGGCTCGAGTCGTGGCCGATCGAGGTGCTCCCGGTGCTGCCGCCCGACCTGCGCGCGGTGGTGCCGGTCGAGGGCGGCGAGCGGATGCGCTTCGCGGTGAGCGACCTGCACGAGCTCTATCGCGAGGTGATCCAGGCGAACGCGAGGCTCGCGCGCGTGAAGCAGCTGCGGGTGCCGCCGAGCGTGCTCGAGGTCGAGCAGGGACGGCTCGCGATCGCGATCGCGCAGCTCTTCGACAACGCGTCGACGACGACGCCGAAGCTCGGCCCCGCGGGGCGCCCGCTGGTGGGCATCCTCGGGATGCTCGCGCATCCGGCGCGACCGCTGTGGGGCACGCTCGCGGAGCTCGACGGAATGGTCGCGCGCGGCGTGGTGCGGACGTTGGCGCCGCCGCTCGCGAAGCGGAGCCTGCTGGTGTTGTGGCAGCTTCGGGCGCTCGCTGTGGCGATCGACATCGTGGGGGAGCCGCCTAGCGACTCTGGGGTGGCCACGGTGCACTGAGGAGGCCGCGCGCGGAGAGGCTTCGGTGTGGGTGCGGCCCTCAACGCCGCGAGACCCGAGCAGGCCGAGCAATCAGATAGCCCTGCCCCAGCTCGCACCCGATCTCGAGACACACGTCCCGCTCGCCCTGCGTCTCGATCCCCTCCGCGAGCACCCGGATCCCGAGGTCGCGCATCACTCGCGTCAGCGCCGCCACGAGATCACGGCGCGCCGGGCTCTGATCGATGTCGCGCACCAGCGAGAGATCGAGCTTGATGAAGTCCGGCGGCACCTCCGCCAGCTCGCGCAAGCGCGACTGACCCGCGCCGAAGTCGTCGTACGCGATCTCGATCGCGCGCTCGCGCAATCGCTCGCGCAGCCGGCCCATCGCCGCGAGATCGGTGATCGTGCTCTCGTGCACCTCGATCACCGTGAGGCGCCCCTGGCCCACGCGCTGCGAGGCCTCCGCGAGCGCGTCGATCAACGTGTCGTCCTCGAGCTCCGCGGGATGCACGTTGAGGAAGAAGCGCAGCCCCTCGCCCGCGAGCAGCGGCGCGTCCGCGAGCTGCACCTCGCGCAGGAGACGGCTCAGCTCCGCCGCGCGGCCCTGGGCCTCGGCGCTGCGGAAGAGCTCGCCGATCGAGCGTGGCGGCTCACCGATCTCCCTCGGCACGTCGCAGCGACCGAGGCACTCGTAGCCGCGCAGCGCGCCCGTCGCGAGATCGACGATCGGCTGGAAGACCGCGTGGACTCGACGCTGCGAGATCGCGAGCGCGAGGTCGCGCACGCCCACGAGATCGCCGCCGCTCGTGCCCAGCACGGTCGCGTCGTCGCGCTGCGCGCTCGGGCGCCCGAGGTGGAACGAGAACGCGCGATTCGCGACGTGCACCACGTCGCCGGGGCGCAGCCGTCGCGGCTCGGTCACCCGCTCGCCGTTGACGAACGTGCCGTTGCGGCTGCCGAGATCGCGCACGACCCACGTGTTGCGGCGACGATCGATCTCCGCGTGCTCCTTCGAGACGCGCGTCGAGTGGATCACGAAGTCGGCCTCGGCCGCGCGCCCGATGCGGAACGGCAGCCGCTCGAGCGTGATGCGGATCGGGTCCTCGTCCTCCGCGGCGCGGTGCTCGAGCCAGGGCACCGATTCGCCCGCGTCGTCCGCCTCAGCGTCGCTCACGCGGCCCATTCTAGTGCGTTTTCCTGGTGGACGTCGCCATCGTGCCTCGCCCCGACACCCAGGTCGGATGGATGCGTAGGGGACCGCCGCGCACCCGCAGCCACGCGAGCGTGAGCACGATGCCGAGCACCATCGCGCCGAGCCCCTCGAGACCGGCCTCGGGCCCGAACGCGCCGCCGGTCGCGATGTCCGGCCCGAGCTCGTCGCGCCGCAGCAGCGCGCCCTCGTCGAGCCACGTCTGCCCGCTCACCTGCATGCCGAAGAGGTTCTGGAACAGGTTCCACCCGAGGTGCGCGCCGATCGGGATCGCGAGATCGCCCTGCACCACGAGCCCGAGCACGAGGAAGAGCCCGCCGAACGCGATGTACGCGGTCGCGATCACGCTCGCGTTGGGGTTCATCGCGTGCGCGACGCCGAAGACGAGCGACGAGATCACGACCGCGATCGTGATCGCGACGTCGGGGCGCATCGCGCGCGGCAACATCTCGCGCAGGTTCGGCACCGGGTAGCCGCGGAACACGATCTCCTCGATCAGCGCGACCGCGACGAACACGGTGAGCGTCGAGCCGAACGCGGGCGCGGCCGCGACGAGCGCCTCGTCGCTCTCGTGGCGAAGCGCGTAGGCGCCCCACCCGAGCGCGACCTCGAGCACCGCGATCGCGCCCATGCAGATCGCACCGAGCACCACGCCGAAGAGCAGATCGACGAGGTACCCGGGGCGTGGCGAGATCCCGAGCGCGCGAACCGGACGTCGATCGAGGGCCCACGCGCAGAACGCGCCGACCGCGATCACGCCGAGCACCTGGGTGCCGAACCCCACCGCGCGCGCACCGAGCGAGCCGCCGAGCCACGACCCGAGCGTCCCCGTCGCGACGAGCACCACGAGCACGAGCGCGGTGAAGATCGCGAGGCGCACCAGCGCACGCAGACGTCGCTCTTCCGCGTTCCAGATCGGCCAGGCCGCACGCGCGAGGAAGGACACGCGCGCGAGCATAGACCCGCGCGGCCCGATCGACCCGTGCGCGATCGTCGCGCGTCGAAGCGGGTCGGGGACCCGCGCGCAGTCGGGGGTCGACAGGGGGCGCGCAGCCCCGGGGACGATCAGCCTCTGCGCAGCTGCTCGAGGCGCGTGAGGCGCGCGAAATCGGGGCTCGGCCCCGCGCCCGCGTGCTGCGATCGGAACCACGCGAGGTAGCCGTCGAGCACCGCCTTCGCGTCGGGGAACGCGTCGAGATCGACCTCTTCGATCCGATCGATCACGTCATCGCTCAGCATCATGCCCTGGCGGCGATGCAGCGTGAGCACCCACGCGACCCACTCCGAGCCGCCGACGAGCCGCGCGAGGCGCACCGCGAACTGCGCGATCATCGACACGTGCGCGGGATCGAGGCGCTCGCCCGCGGCGAGGCGCTCGTCGACCTCCTTCGCCGCGCGACGCATGAGCCGCTCCGCCTCGAGCGCCTTGCCCGACGCGAGCGCGCGCTCGATGACCTCGCCGAGCAGCTGGAACGTCCAGCTGCGCTTCGGCTCGACCATCACGCCGCTCATCGTGTCTTCTTCGCTCGCCGGCGGCGCACCGCAGTGCGGGCACTGCGGCGAGCCCTCGGGGTACGGCGTGTTGCACGAGTGGCAGACCCGCATGTACCCGGTCGGACGCGCCGCGCGCTGCTCCGCGCGCACCACCGCGAAGACGAGCTCCTGGGTGCCGATGCGGATCCGGTCGCCCTCGCGGAGCACCTGCTCGCCCTTGATGAGGCGGCCGTTCACCCGCACGCCGTTGCGGCTGCCGAGGTCCTGCACCGTCGCGGTGTCGTCGTGGATCACCACACGCGCGTGACGACGCGAGATCAGCGGATCCTCGATGGTGATGTGACAATCCGGGCTGCGGCCGATCACCACCTCGGGGCCGACGAGATCGAACTCCTGTAGCAGGAATCGCAGCCGAAAACGGGGCACAAGCACCTCGAGCGCGGCCTGCAGGATAGTTCAGCGCGACTTCGGGGGTAAAGACGAAAACCCGCGCGGAGCTCCGCGCGGGTCTCGTCGTTCCGGACGCTGATGCGTCGCGTCAGAGATCCATGCCGGCGAACGGATCGTCGGGATCGCCGCGGCGCTGCGACGAGCCCGATCCGCTCGTCGACGCGCCCGAGCTCGACGACGAGCTCGATCCACTCGACGACGTGCTCGACGCGGTCGCGGCGCCCTCGGCGGGCGCGTCCTGACGACGACGGATCTGACCGGTGATGCGATCCGCGACGTCCGCGTGGCGATCGCTCGCGCTCTCGCTGCCGCCCGGCTGCGCATCCTCTTCGCGCGTCACCGAGTCGACCAGCGCGTGGCCGTCACCACCGCGCTGCACGGTGTGCGTGCGCAGCTGCGGGAGCTGCTGCAGCGTCCCCTTGTCCTCGAACACCAGGCAGAAGAACCCGTAGAAGCGGGTCTGATCGATCGCGCGCAGGCGCGTCGACGTGTCCTGCCACTCGATCCACTGCGCGGGCGCCCTGCCCTCGACGAGCGCGCCGCTGCGCTGCACGCCGCGACCGAAACGGCCCTGGATCGCCTCCGAGAACTGATCGAACGTCGCGCCCGCGAACACCGACGCGTCGAACGCCTGGAAAACCTTCCACAGGCGGTCGTTGATGAAGAAGTAGAAGCGCTGCGAGTGCGTGGCCTCGTCGCGCCAGAGCATCATCGACTCGTTGTTGCCGTGCGTGAACTCGTCGCGGATGAACGCGGTGTCCCAGCCGCTCGCCTGACCGCGGAAGCGCACGTAGCTGGAGCGGAGACGGCGCGTCTCCTCCTGCATCTGCCCGCGCAGGCGATCCTCCTGGATCGCGTCGGTGCGCGCCGCCTTCTGCAGGCGCTCGCGGTAGCCCGTCTCCACCTGTCCCTTGAGGTGGTTGAAGGTCTCCTCGGGGGTCATGCCCCAGCGCAGGTCACCGAGCGCCGGCGCGATGGCCGCGCTCTGCGGCGCCTCTTCGGGCGCTGCCGCGGCCGCGCCACGACGGCTGCCTCGACCTCGACGCCCGCGCTGCGCCTCCGCGTCCTCCGCGACGAAGAGCGATGCCGCGATGCTCGCGACGCAGCTCACGAGCGCGAGACCGACCAGAAGCCTTCGACGATGCGACCGCATCCCGTCCTCCGTCGCTCGCGGCGGTGAGTCCGCGAGCCATGAACACACCTCGGCGCGGCAGCATACACGCCGTCGCGCGCGTGAAACAGCCCCGTGCCCGCGTCGGCCTGCGACGAAGCGCACGAGGACGAGATTCATGGACCCGCGACGCCGCGCGGGATTGGCCGTCAATTCTGGACAGGAGTGCTCGCACGCGGGGGCGCGCACGGGAGCGCGCATCGCGCGCGGACGGAAGCGACCGACGTGGGCGAGCCGATGGTCAATTCCCGAGGCCGCCGACCGCGCCGCCGAAGAACGGGAACAGGTTCGCGAGGTCCTCGTCGTCGAAGCGCAGCATCGCGCCGAGGAAGATGTCGACCGTCCTCTCGTTCAGGAAGTCGTCGACACCGCCGAGGATGTAGAGGCTCGACACCAGCTCGAACGACGCGCGCACGCGCACGCGCGGGAACTGCGAGTACCCGAACTGGAAGATGTCGGCGTTGATCTCGAGCCGCTCGTCGAAGAAGTTCAGATCCACGCCGAGACCACCGCTCGACTCGAGGATGCCGAAGCGGAACGTCGCGAAGTAGACGCGCTGCGCGAGCATCAGCGTGAACACCAGCTGCTCGCTCGTGGTGATGCGCGTCTCTTCGTAGAACTCGGGCTCGCCCTCGGGCGGCGGGCTGCGCCGCACCTGCGTCGTCGTGACCGTCGTGCGGCCGCGCGGATCGTCGATCAGCTGCACGAGGAAGTAGCGCCCCTCGCGCGGCAGGATGCGGATGGAGAAGTAGTTCTTGAACGTGTTCGCGAGGAAATTGTACTCGCTGCGCAGCTCCATGATCGTGCGCAGGCGGACGAAGCTGCCGAGCACGTCGCTGACGCCCTCGACCGTCGTCTCGACCTCGTCGATCAGGTGCTCGTCGGTGGTGAGCCGGCCCAGCGTTCCTTCACCGGCCGCGGTGCGCTCGGTGATCTCGCCGACGTCCGCGAGCACCAGCTCGAGCTGCTCGCTCGCGCGGTGGATCGACGCGATGGTGTCGTCGACCTCGCCGACGCCCTGATCGATGTCGGCCTGGTTCGCCTCGACGACCTCGCGGATGTCCTCGGTGACGCGCTGGATGTCGCGCAGGATCTCCTCGAGCAGCGGGCGCGCGTCGGCGGTGATCGCCTCGATGTTCTGCAGCGTCGCGCCGACCGACTCCTCGTTCGCGCGGATCGTGCGGTTCACGGCCTCCAGCGCCTCGGATAGGTTCCGTAGCGCGCTGGCCATCTGTTGGCCCGCTTCGTCGGTGCCGAAGCTTCGTTCGAGCTGCGCGGAGACCGCGCGCACCGAGCTCGCGATCGCACCGACGTCGGTCATGATGTCGCCCATCCCCGGCGTCTCTTCGACGACCATGATCCGATCGCCGTCGTGGAGGCGCGGCTGGGTCGGGGTGCCGGGATGGATCGCGAGCAGGTACTCGCCGAGGAGCGATGCCGAGACGCGACGCACGCTGGCGTCCTCGTAGAGCTCGACGTCGTCGTCGATGACCATGTCGACGCGCGCCTGCGCGCCCTGGAGCGTGATGCGCTCGATGCGGCCCACGGTGATGCCGGCGATCGTCACGCGCGACTTCGTGATCAGGCCTTGAGCGTCGTTGAAGAGCGCGTAGACGCGATAGCCGCCGCCGCGCGAGCTCGACTCGTCGACCGCGCGGTACACGAGGAACGCCGCGACGAGCGCTGCGACGACGAGCGCCCCGACACGGGCGGCTTTCAGCTGATCGCGCATGCGGGAAGGAAGCGGAGCAACTCTATTCTACTCCGCCGCGAGCGTCGCCTTTGCGGGCACGCGACTCGAGCAGGTGGAGCACCGCGGGCAGTGCGAGGAGCGACGAGATCAAGCACGTCACCTCGCCGAGCGACATCGCGAGCCCGAACGAGTTGAGCGCGCGGTTCGCCGACGTGTAGAGCGAGATGTAGCCGATCAGCGTGGTGAGTGAGCAGAGGATCACCGCGCCGCCGGCGCCCTCCAGCGCCGCGCGCACCGCGCTCACGCCGTCGCCACGCGCGTCCTTCTCCTCGAGGAAACGCTTCACGTAGTTCACGCCGTACTCGACGCCGATGCCGAACGTGATCGGGAACGCGATCATGTTGAGGAAGTTGAGGCGCGCCCCGGTCGCCGCGAGGAGGCCGGTCATCCAGAGCACGCCCGCGAACATCGAGACGAGCGCGAGCACGCGCTCGCGCTGCCGCCGGAACGTGAAGAGCAGGAGGATCATCGTCGCCAGGAACGACGCGCCGATCGCCTGCGGGCCGTCCTCGAAGATCGTCTGGAGCAGATCGGAGAACACGACCGCGACCCCGGCCACCGCGGGGCGTGCGCCGTCCTCGGTGCGCGCCGAGCGGACCGCGCTCGACCACTCGATCATGTAGCGGCCGTCCCACGTGTCGCGGCCCTCGGCGTGCTCGACGAACACGAGGCGACCGAGCGTTCCGTCGCGCTCCATGAAGGGGCGCGACACGCTCGCGGGCAGATCCTCGACGCGCACCGGATCGACGCGCTCGGGCGGGAGCTGCTCGTCGATCTGTCGCCGTCGCGCCTCGCTCACGTAGGGCCGCACCTCGAGGAGCAGCCGCCGCAGCTCGCCGATCACCGGACGCTTCGCGTCCTGATCGCGCGGCATCAGATCCTCGATCGTGCGCACCGCGCCGATCACGTTCGGATGGTTCTCGCCGTAGCGCTCGAGCTGCGCGCGCAACGACGCGACGTCGTCGCGGGTGGGCGCGAGGATCGCGAGGGCGCTCCCGGTGCGCGTCTCCTCGACGGTCTCGCCCATCCACGCGTTGACCTGCGACACGCGGCTCTCCTCGCCGCGCTCCGCCTGAAGATTGCGGAAGTCGTACTCGAGCGGATCGCCCGCGACCGCGAGCCCCACGCCGATCGCCGACACGATCGAGAGCACCGCGCACACGACCAGCATCGCGCGCGGACGATCGAGCGCGAGCTTCGCGAAGAGCACGCCGTACACGCCCTTGAGGCGCTTCTCGCTCTCGCCGAACACCATCGGGCGCCAGCGCTCGGTGATCACCACGAGCACCGGGAGCACCGCGTACGCGGCGACCCAGCAGAGCATCATGCCGAGCGCGCCGATGAACCCGAAGTCCCGGAAGCCGCGGTAGTCGGTCACGAGCAGCGAGCCGTACGCGAGCGACGCCGCGAGCGCGGCGGCGAACGTGCCCGCCCACGTGCCCTCGTGCGTCGCGCGGATCGCGCTCGGCACGTCGCGCCCCGCGCGGCGCTCCTCGAAGTAGCGGCCGAGCCACATGACGCTCGAGTTCACGCCGTTGCCGACGATGATCGAGCCGAGGAACGCGCTCGACGCGTTGAGGTAGTCGACGACGAGCTCCGCCGCCGCGAAGGTCACGAGCGTGGGCGCGATCAGCGTCGCGAGCAGCAGCGGCGCGGCGCGCCATCGCATGAAGAAGACGAAGATCGACGCGAGCAGCAGGACGACCGTCACGATCGTCGAGTCCTGCACCGCCTCCTTGAGCGCTTCGTTCTCCTCGCGGACGTCCATCAGGTCGCCGCCGTAGTCGATGCGCAGCGTGCCCGACTCCCAGCCGACGCTCGTGCCCGCGCTGCGCGACGCGCTCGCGCGCGTGCCCCGGACGTCGTCGGCCTCGCGCTCGATCGCGGCGATCAGCCGATCGATCGCGCCGCTCTCGCCCCCGCGGATCCCGGTGCGCACGAAGAGGAAGACGATCGCGCGCTCGGGGTGCTGGTAGAAGCCCTCGGGGAAACGATCCATCGCGCGGCGCGCTTCGTCCGCGTCGCGCTGGATGCGATCGATCACGGCCTCGGGATCGGGCGGCGCCTCGTCGCCGAGATCGATGAAGAACGGGTTCGCGCGCGCGCGCTCCCAGTCGAGCCGCTCCTGCAGCGCGTCGCGGATCGCGACGAGATCGTCGAGATCCGCGTAGAGGTGGCGATGCGCCGAGACGAAGCGCTCGAAGTCCGCGACGTTCCAGTCGACCGACGCGACCTGGAGCGCGTCCATCCCCTCGATGCGGGGCGCGAGCGCACGCGCGAGATCGCGCGCCTCGCGCACGTCGGCGCCCTCGCTCGCGGTGATCGCGAGCGCGAGCGTCGAGGTGCCGCCGAAGCGCGCGCGGATCTCGTCGAGGTCGCGCACCGACTGCGCGTGCTCGGGCAGCAGCGCCTGGAAGTCGCTGTCGAGCTCGAGCTGCGCGACCAGCGGCAGCGCGCCGATCGACAGCAGCAGCGCGACGACGACGAAGCCCCACGGCCGCGCGTGCTGCGCGCGCGCGACGCGCGCCCAGCTCATCGCGCCCTCAAGGCTCGACGGTCGCGCCGTCGTCGACCGCGACGTCGGCCGGGCTCGCCTTCCACAGTGCGCTCACGATCAGGCACGTACCGGCGAGCGAGAACTGGCAGATGCGCGCGACCAGCGCAATGCCGATGGCCCGCGCCGCTTCGTGCTCGAGGCCCAGCGCGGGCGCGAAGAGGCGATACGCGCCCTCGGTGATGCCGACCTGGTTCGGCACCATGTCGCCCATGCCCGCGCCCACGAGGTGGATGCCCTGCGACACGAGCGCGCTCACGATCGTGAGCGAGCCACCGACCGCGAGCAGGATGAGCCCGTACTGCAGCGTCTGGAACGCACGCCCGATCGCGGTCGCGACGATCGCGGGCGACCACGGCGTGTCCTGACGCAGCGCCGCATCGAAGCTCGTCCCGTGCGCCGCGAGCATCGGCACGCGACGCCCGAGCCACTCGCCGAGCGACGACTTGCGGCTCGCCAGCACGATCGCCCCGCCGATCACCGCGGTGATGAGGCCGTTGCCGATGATCGCCCAGAAGAGCGGGCTCTCCGCGACCGGCACGTCGACCGCGAGCGCGACGCCGATCGCGCACGGGATCGAGATGATCGTGTTGCCCAGCAACGTCGCGGCCTGGAGGCGCGTCGCCGCCGCGGCCGCGCGCGCCGCGCCACCGACGTACGGCGAGAGCCCGGCCGCACGCGCGACCTCACCGCCCGCGCGCCCCGCGGGCAGCAGCTGCATCACGCCGTACTGCAGGAACGCGGTGCGCACCCACACCGCGACCGGCACGCGCCTTCCGCGCTCGCCCATCAGCCCGCGCAGCGCGACCACGTCCATGCCCATGAAGCAGCACTCGAGCAGCACGATCAGCGGGATCCACGGGCCCGCCTGCACCAGCGTCTCGAGCACACGATCGGGCCCCGCCTCGCGCACCAGCAGCACGACCGCGGTGACGCCGAGCACGAAGAGCAGCGCGCGCCCGATCCGCTTGATCCAACGCCAGCGCGCGCTCCCCTGCTTCTCCGTCGAGCCGGCGGTCATCGAGGGCGCTGCGGGATCCGAATCGGGCGCGCTCATCTCGGCTCGTCAGCCCTTCGCGACCTGCACGAGATCGGCGCGGTGCTCCCAGATCTTCCGGAACGCGTCGGCGTACGCGTCGACCGTCGCCGCGTCCTGCGCGATCAGCGGGCACGTCTGCGAGAAGAGCACGATCGACGAGTCGAGCAGGCGACGCGACGTCGGGAAGTTCTCGGCGCCATAGTTGGCCTTCACGCGATCGAGATCGCCCGCGCTCCACGGGAAGCCCTTCCCGTAGCCGCGCAGATCCTGGAACACCGGGTACGCAGGCATCGGATCGCTCTGCCACATCACGACCTCGCAGCCTTCGGCCGCGAGCGCCTTGCGCACCGCATCGCGCATCTCGGTCGGGCTGAGATCGACGCCCGCCGCGACGGGATCGATCCATACGCGGTACTTATGGAACACCGTCGTTCGATTCGCGGGAACGATGGGAGGCGTGACGCCCGGCAGCTGCGCGAGCGCCTTGCCGAGCCGCAGCCCGTTCTCCTGCGAGCGCGCGGTGCGCTCCGGCAGCTTGCGCAGCTGCGCGCGCGCGAACGCGGCCATCATCTCGTTGCCGCGGTACATCGAGCCGATGCCGGTCGAGACGTGCGTGCTGCCGTCGAGCGGACGCTCCGCGTTCCACTTGCCGGTGCCGACGCGCGCGAGGTTCTGCGCGAAGTTGCGGATCTTGTTCGCACGGTCGAGCGCGTCCTCGTCGTTCGTGACGTAGACGCCGCCCTCACCGGCCGAGAGGTTCTTGCTCGACTGCAGCGAGAACCCGCTGCCCGCGTCGTAGGTGCCGACCTTCTTGCCGCCGTAGGTCGCGCCGTGGGCCTGCGCCGCGTCCTCGATGATCGCGATGCCGCGCGGCTTCACGATCTTCGCGATCGCGTCGAGATCCGCCGGCATGCCGTGCACGTGCACCGGCATGATCGCCTTGGTACGCGGCGAGATCGCGGCCTCGAGCTTCGACGCGTCGAGGTTCCCGTCCTCACCGACGTCGACGAAGATCGGGATCGCGCCCTGCGACACGATCGCGAGCGCGGTCGCGACGAACGAGTACGCGGGGATGATCACCTCGTCGCCCTCGCCGATGCCGAGCGCGCCGATCGCGACCTGCAGCGCGCTCGTGCCCGAGTGCGTGAGCAGCGCGTGCTTGGCGCCCTGGAACGCGGCGAACTCTTCCTGGAACGCGCGCGCTTCCGGCGCTTCCGAGCCGCTCATCACACCACGATCGAGCACGGCCATCACGGCCTTGCGGCAGTCGTCGTCGACGACCGGCCACTTGCCGTGTCGATTCCGATCGATCACCGGCGACCCACCGAGAACCGCCAACTTGCTCATCGAGACCTCGTTCCGGGGCTGGAGAGACGAACGGGCCCGTCCACGATGACGCAGACGGGCCCGTAATTCACGGCGAGCTGCGGAGAGCTCGCTATCCGATCACTTCTTGTCCGCGTGCTCGCGGCACCACTTCATGAGCATGCGCTCCTGCTCGAAGACGTCGTGCTCCGCCTTCTCGCCCTCGCCGGTGTACGGCGACTTGAAGTAGATCGAGAGCTGGCGCTGGATGCCCTTCTCGCCGCGCGCCTTCGCGACCTCGACGAGGCGGACCATGTCGAGGACCAGCGGGGCCGCGAGGATCGAGTCCTGGCAGAGGAAGTTGATCTTCATCTGCATCGGCACGCCGCAGAAGCCGCCGATGTCGATGTTGTCCCAAGCTTCCTTCGCGTCGCCGCGGGGCTTGTAGTAGTGGATGTGGACCTGGTGGTTCTCGACGCGGTAGCCGACGATCGAGTCGAGCACGGCCGCCTTCGACAGCACCTTGGTCTTGTTCGACGCCGGGTTGTCCAGCACGAGACCGTCGTTGTTGCCGAGGAAGTTGACCGAGTACCAGCCGACGACCTTGAGGTTGCGCAGGCGGAACATCGACGCGAGCGCCGTCTTGAGCAGCGTCTGGCCGGTCTTGCCGTCCATGCCGCAGTACGGGTTGCGGAGCTCGTTCGCCTGCTCCTGCAGCGCCGGGATGTTCGTGAGCGACGGCGCGAAGTTGCAGTACGGGACGCCGAGCTTGTTCGCGACGTAGAAGTAGCGCATCGCGGGCGCGATCGCCGAGTGGTTCTCGTCGAGGCCCTTCTCGAACGCCGCGAGCGTCTTGTGGACGTCGAGGAGCTCCTGGTAGCGCTCGGTCGACGCGAGGTTGACCATCACCACGGTCTCGCAGTTGTTCGCCTTCTTGAAGTCCGTGATGGTCTTCTCGATGTGGGCGAGCTCCTCGCGGAAGTTCTTGACCTTGACGATGTTGTCGCCCTTCGCGTTCGCGGCGTACTCACCGCTGAACACGGCCGGCCACGGCTTGATCGCCTGGAGCTTGTCCTTGACCTGATCGAGCTGCGCGTCGGGCAGCACGCCGTGGTGCTTCGTGGCCGCGTAGACGTCGCTGAACTGCAGGTCCCAGCCGCCGAAGACGATGTCCTCGAGCGCCGTGAACGAGAGGTGGTCGAGGATCTGCTCGCCGGGCGCGGGGTTGCCGGGCTCCGTGAGCATGCCGACGCGCGGCACCAGGCCGCGGACCATCAGCTCCACACCCGCGATGACGGTGGAGGCGACGGCGCCGTTGACGCCGACGATCACGACTCCGAGCTTCTTACCCATGTCTTCTTCCTCTGTTCCTTCTCTCGCGTACTTCGTTCGTGTTCGCGGCGTCGAGTCTTCGCGAAGACCGCGGTCACCGGTGAGAGCGAGCGGCGTGCTCGCGAAGGCCCGGGCGCAGCCTTTGGCTCGGCTGCGGGCCCGTGCTTGGCTCGAAAATCAGCTCTGCACGTAGGTGCGCAGGAGCTGCTTGCGCTCGTCGTCGAGGATGCGCGGGAACTTGCTCTGTACGCTGGTGTTCCCGATGTCCTTCATGAAGCGCTTCACCGAGCCGGGCGGCAGCGCGACGAGCTCGGGCGCGAAGATGCCGACGTCGTCCTTGCGGTGCTCGCGGTAGACGCGGTTCTGCTGGCAGAGACCCTCGTCGAACGCGCGGGCGAACGCCTGCAGATCGGCGGGGGCGTGGCCCGGCTCGAACTCGGCGAAGAGCACGTAGCGCGAGCGCGCGGTGCCGTTCACGCCGACGTCCGCGGCGCAGCCGTAGTCGACGGTCGTCGCGGGGATCGCGGTGAGCGCGTGCTCGACCGCGCGCTGGATCTCGACGTGCGTCGTGAGCTCCTGCGTCGTCGAGAGGCACCCGCTGACGCGGCCCGCGAACTCGACGCGATACGGGTCGGTCGACGTGAAGCGCACGAGATCGCCGAGGCGATACGAGTAGAGACCCGACACCGTCGTGACGTGGATCGCGTAGAGCTTGTCCTTCTCCACGCCCCAGAGCGGCACGCGGCGCGCCCACGGCCCGATGTTCGTCAGGTCGCTCGCGTCCTCGACCGGCACGAACTCGTAGAACACGCCGCGATCCGGGATCATCAGCATGCCGCGCTCACCGCTGTGATCGCTGCACGCGAAGATGCCGCCCTCGGTCGCGTTGTAGGTGTCGACGAGCACCACGTCGTCGCGGCCCATGCGCTCGCGGATGACGGGCATGTACGGATCGGCGCTCACGCCACCGCCGACGAGCACGCGCAGGTTCGGCCAGAGGTCGCGCACCGAGTCGGCCTTGCGACCGCGACGCGCCGCCGCCGCGAGCAGCTTGTCGAACAGGATCGAGAACCAGCAGGTCGTGCCCGCGACCGCGCGCACGTCGTGATCGAGGTAGCGGTCCGCGATGCGCTCGAGCTTGTAGTCGTAGTCCGCGATCTCGCGGATCTCGGGCTCGGGGATCTGACAGACCTTGGTGAAGGCGGGCATCTTCACCGACTGCAGCGACGGATTCGTCGTGATGAAGACGGGGCCTTCCTTGCGCATCGTCGTCGGCGGGAAGAGCCCGAGCGTGTAGCCGCTCGTGAAGTCGTCCTCGCCGCGCCAGACGAGATAGCGGTACATCGAGTCCGCCGCGCTGCCGCGCTGGAACGCGACCTGGCGCTCGGCGATCGGGAGGAACTTCGGCTTGCCCTTGGTCGAGCTGCCGCTCGAGTTGCCGAAGTACTTGATCTTCTCGGGGACGAGGATGCCGGTCTCGCCCGTGCGCATCGCCTCGAACGCCGGCGAGTGCGAGTCGTAGTCGCCGACCGGCACGCGCGCCGCGAACTGCTCCCACGAGCGAATGTCGGCGAAGCCGTGGCGACGACCGAACGTCGTGTTCTTCGCGTGGTCGACGATGCGGCGCAGCTGCTTGGTCTGCACCTCTTCGACGTTGCGCAGCGCGCGATCCCAGAGCGCGACGCGCACGCGGGCGGCCATGAGGAGCGCCTGGCCGACGCTGCGCGGGTACGCGCTGCGCTTCAGCGCGCGCGGGGCCTGGTGATCGACGGGTCGCGTGTCCACGTGGTGGCCGTTGGGCACCTTGGTCCCGTGCAACGAGGCTGACACCGCGCTCGAATCGGACACCGCGCTCGAATCGATCGTGCTGCGTGCTTCCATCTGGCCCTCTCGGCTCTGCCCTCTAGAGGCGCTGCCCTTCTCGAGGCCCGGGCGGCGCGCGGGTCTAGCCCCACCGGCGCGAATGCGCCAACCGTCTCGGTCCTGTCGACGCCGCGCTCGAACCACGAGCGATCAGCGCAATGCCCAAGAATCCGCCCGCAAGAAAGCGGGCGACTATCCCATTTCTCCGGGTCTCCGCAAGTGAGGCCCCGCGCGATGCTCGACCCCGTCGATCGGCGGCAGCGACACGTCGCCCGCGAGCGCGCGCGACAGACGAGCGTGCAGGCGAGCGTTGCTCGCGAGGATGCGACCGGCGTCGAGCGCGACCGGCGATCCGTCGAAGTCCGTGACCAGGCCGCCCGCTTCGCGCACGAAGAGCGTGCTCGCGGCGACGTCCCACGGCTTCAGGCCGAGGTCCCAGAACGCGTCGTACGATCCGTCGGCGACCATCGCGATCTCGATCGCGCCGGCGCCGCAACGTCGCACGCCGTGCGTCGCCGCGTCGAGCGCGAGGAACGCACGGTAGTTGTTGTCGCCGCGGCTCGCGCGCCAGGAGGGAAATCCGGTCGAGAGCAGCGCGTCGTCGAGCAGCGTGGTCTGCGAGACCTGGCAGCGCGCGCCGTTGCGGGTGACGCCGCCGCCGCGCGTCGCGCACCACTCGAGCGAGAGCGCGGGCGCGATCACGATCCCGACGACCGGCTCGCCCTCGTGCACGAGCGCCATCGAGACACAGAAGAAAGGATGCCCGTGCGCGAAGTTCGTGGTGCCGTCGAGGGGGTCGACGAACCACACGAGCGAGCCGCCCTCCCCTCCGCCTTCTTCGCCGACGATCGCGTGCGACGGGAAGCGCGCGCCGAGCTGCTCGCGGATGAGCGACTCGCTCGCGAGGTCGGCGTCGGTGACGAGATCGCTGCGCGACTTCGATCGCACCTCGGGGGTGCCGCGCCATCGGTCGGCGAGCACCTTCGCCGCGGCGCGCGCCACGGGCAGCGCGTCGCGGAGGATGGTCTCGAGGTCCTTCGAGTCGAGCGTCATCGGGGAGTCGCGGCGCTCATCAGCAACGGACGGGCCAGCGATCCGGACACGCGTACAGTGCTCGGAGGTGTGCGCATTTTTCGGCTGATCGGCCGGAAATTGCTCCGTCGCCCGACGAAGCGCGGGGTCCACAGTGTGAAACCCCGGCGACGTGGAGCGCGTCACACGCGAAAGGCGCTACGCACAAGCGCGCAACACACTTCGCACTTTGCAAGTCCGCAGGTCGTGGCGTCCCGGATTGGGAGTCCATCGTCCTCGTCGTGACGGTGCGCGTCTCGCTCGCTACCCTCGCGCGCGATGATCTCCCGGTTTCGTGCGGGTGCGCTGGTGCTCGCGATCGCGCTGGGCTGCACCGAGGATCTCCAGCTCGGCGGCCTCTGCTCGTACAACAGCGACTGTCCGTCGGGGCTGGTGTGCGGCTTCGGGCGCTGCCGCGCCGAGTGCCAGCAGAGCGTGGACTGCCCCGCGGGCGCAATGTGCCTGGTCGACGAGAGCGGCGTGGGATCGTGCTCGGTCGTCGAGGACGCGTGCGAGCGCGACGCCCAGTGCCAGGGCGGGCTGCGCTGCGCGCTGGGCCGCTGCGTGAACGGGTGCGAGGATGACGGCGACTGCGCGCAGGGCGATCAGTGCTGGAGCGTGCCCGCGCTCGACATGGCGATCTGCGTGGACCCGCGCGCGCGACCGGAGGCCGGGATGCCCGTCGAGCTCGACGCGGGCGTCGATGCGAGCACCGGTGACGACGACGACGCGGGCGCGGACGGCGGCTCGAGCGACGCGGGGATCGACGGTGGAACGTGCCGAGGACCGGGCTGCGATCCGGTGCGGCGCGTCGGGCTCGGATGGCAGCACGCGTGCGCGGTGACCGAGGCGGGACGCGTGTGGTGCTGGGGACGCGACGTCGCGGGCGAGAGCTCGGGCGTGCGCCCCGACACCGCGGAGTGCGGCGTCGAGTACTGCCGCACCCGTCCCATCGAGGTGCGGCCCTTCGAAGAGGGTCGCCGCGCCGTCGATCTCGCGCTGGGCGACAGCTATTCGTGCGCGCTGATGGAGGACGGCAGCATCCAGTGCTGGGGCGCGCGGCCCACGCCCGAGCCGCTGTCGCGCACGCCCGCGCTCGTCGAGCTCCCGCCGAACGGAGAGCCGGTGCGCGATGCGATCGCGATCCGCGCGGGACGCAGTCACTTCTTGTTCGAGCTCGCGGCCGGGATCTACGGCGCGGGAGACGGAACGCGCGGCGAGCTGGAGGGCGCGGACGGACCGACGCCGGTGCGCATCGACGATCGCCCGACGTCGAGCCGCTTCGGCGCGGGCGCGTTCTTCAGCTGCTCGGTCGAGAGCGGCGTCGCGTCGTGCTGGGGATCGAACCGCTTCCGCCAGCTCGGTCGCGCCGAGCCCGCGCCGGCCGACGACGCGTTCGATCCCCAGCCCGCGCCGGTCGAGTCGATCGGGATCGGGCCGGTGATCGATCTCGTGGTCGGTGGTCAGCACGCGTGCGCCGAGGACGCGGACGCCGTGATCACGTGCTGGGGCCACTCGCGCGACGCGACGCCGACGCTCGCAGTGCCCGCGCGCGTGATCACCGGTGGCGCGGTGCTGCGCGATCTCGCGAGCGCGTCGAGCGCCGATCATCAGCTCACGTGCGCGCGCAGCGACACCAGCCCGTCGCGCGCGTACTGCTGGGGGCGTCCTTCGTCGTTCTTGCGCTTCTATCCCGAGGGCACCCTGGACACGACCCGCGCGGTCGCGATGTGGCCGACGATGCTGGGCGACGTCGCGCAGGTCGCGACCGACGGCGGGACGGGGTGCGTGGTGAGCGACGGAGACGTGCTCTGCTGGGGAGACAATTCGGCGGGTCAGCTCGCGCAGGGCGACGGCGCGGGACACAGCGGACCGGTGCGCGTGCGCTGGTGAGAATTCCTCGTTGATTCCGCCGCGCGCGCCCTTGCGGCGCGCGCGAGCGCCGTGCTAGGCAGCCCGACCGACGATGTTCGAGACCTTGACCAAGGGGTTCCGCGCCGCGCGGAACCGTCTCGCGGGCCTGACCGAGCTCACCGAGGAGAACCTCGAGCCGGCGCTCCGCGACGTGCGCCTCTCGCTGCTCGAGGCCGACGTCGAATTCGGCGTCGTGAAGCGATTCCTCGGCCGCGTGAAGGAGTCGGTGATCGGCGAGACGATCACCAACGAGGTCGAGGCCAAGGGCAAGAAGCTCAAGATCGGCCCGGCCGAGCGCTTCATCAAGGCATGCCAGGACGAGCTCGTCGGCATGATGAAGAGCGAGGGCCCGGCGATCATCCACGCCAAGGCCCCGCAGCCGACCGGCATCATGATGGTCGGTCTCCAGGGCTCCGGTAAGACGACGACCACCGGCAAGCTCGCGCGCCTGCTCGAGTCGCAGGGGAAGAAGCCCCTCCTCGTCGCGGCCGACGTGCAGCGCCCGGGCGCGATCGAGCAGCTCAAGGTGCTCGGCGAGCGCCTCTCGATCCCGGTGTTCTCGATCCCCGGTGGTCGCCCCGTCGACATCTGCACGAAGGCGATCGATCACGCGCGCAAGCTCAAGCGCGACGTGATCATCTACGACACGGCGGGCCGTCTCGCGGTCGACGAGCCGCTGATGGTCGAGCTCCAGCAGATCAAGACGAACACGAAGGCGGAGAACGTCTTCATGGTCGTCGACGCGATGATCGGTCAGGACGCCGTGAAGACGGCGGCCGCGTTCCACGAGCGCCTCGGTCTCACCGGCGTGGTGATGACGAAGCTCGACGGCGACGCGCGCGGCGGCGCCGCGCTGTCGATCCGCGAGGTCACGGGCGCGCCCGTGAAGTTCGTCGGCATGGGCGAGGGCCTCGACAAGCTCGAGGAGTTCCGCCCCGAGGGCATGGCCAGCCGGATCCTCGGCTTCGGCGATGTCGTCGGCCTGATGAAGGACTTCGAAGGCGTCGTCGACCAGAACAAGGCCGAGCAGGACGCGAAGCGGATGCTCGAGGGGCGCTTCACGCTCCACGACTTCCTGGAGCAGATCCGCATGCTCCAGAAGATGGGCCCGCTGCAGGACCTCTTCGAGAAGCTGCCCTTCTTCGCCGACAGCGTGCCCGAGGGCTTCCAGGTCGACGAGAAGGAGCTCAAGCGCGCCGAGGCGATCGTCAGCTCGATGACGAAGCGCGAGCGCGTCGAGCCCGAGCTGTTCGCGAAGGACAAGGGCCGCATCCTTCGCGTCGCGAAGGGCTCGGGCCGCACCGACAAGGAGGTCGTCGATCTCCTCCAGCGCTTCTCGTTCATGAAGCAGATGATGGGCGACATCGGCCAGCAGGCCGGGTTGCTCCAGCGCCTGCCCGGCATGAAGCAGATGGCGATGTCCAAGCGCCTCAACGAGATGGTGCGCACCACCGGTCTCGAGGCGAACCCGATGATGTCGTCGCTCGCGGATCAGCTGCTCGAGGCGGCGGTCGCGGGCGAAGGCCCGATGGCGGCGATGATGCGCGGCGCGGCCGGTCCGAAGGCGATCAAGCCCGGCGACAAGACCAAGAAGAAGCACCTGCGCAAGCTGCAGAAGCAGGCGCGCAAGAAGTCGCGCAAGTGATGTGAGCGCGGGGCTGCGAGCTCCGCGCGAGGAATCGAGATCACGATGAAGAAGAGCGTCCTCGTCTTCCTTGTCGCTTCGCTCGCGATCGCGTGCGTGGAGCAAGCGCCCGAGCTGAGCGCGGCGGAGCGCGAGCAGCTGCGCGAGAACATCTCGCGCGAAGCGCCGCACCCGCAGCACGAGCTCGACATCAACTTCGAGAACCGCGTGCGGCTGATCGGCTACGACGTCAGCACCGAGACCGTCACGCCGGGCCAGGCGTTCACGATCACTTGGTACTGGCACGCGCAGCGTCAGCTCGACGGCGGCTGGCAGATCTTCACGCACCTCGCGGACGGGCGCGGCGAGAACCGCGTCAACGAGGACACCAACGGTGTCGTGCGCCAGCTCTACCAGCCGGGCCGCTGGCGCGAGGGCGAGTACATCGAGGACCCGCAGACGATCACGCTGCCGGCCGACTGGGGCTCGGATCAGGTCGTCTTCTACCTCGGGCTCTGGAATGGGCCGCACCGCCTGTCGATCTCGCGCGGTCCGAGCGACGGCGAGAACCGCGCGCGCGCGGCGCAGCTGAGCGTCGCGACCGGGCCCACCGCCCAGGCCGCGCCGGAGCGCCCCGCGACGCCGCCGCCGTCGATCCGTGCGCAGCACGCGACGGGCGGCGTGCGCATCGACGGCCGGCTCGACGACGCCGCGTGGCAGGTGCCCGCGTCGACGGGGTTCGTGAACACGGTGACCGGCGCGACGGGCGACGTGCGCGCGACGGTGCGCACCCTCTGGGACGCGCAGAAGCTCTACGTCGCCTTCGAGGTCGACGACACGTTCCTGCGCAACACGCTCGAGGGCCGCGACGCGCACCTCTGGGAGCAGGACGCGGTCGAGATCATGGTCGATCCCGACGGCGACGGGCGGAACTACTTCGAGCTGCAGGTCTCGCCGACGGGCGAGGTGTTCGACACGCGTTACGACAGCCGTCGCGTGCCGGGCCCGATCGGTCACGCGGACTGGAACGCGGCGATCGAAGCGAGCGTCGCGACGCGCGGCACCGCGAACGACGACGCGGACGACGAGGGCTACAGCGTCGAGATCGCGATCCCGTGGAGCAGCTTCGTCGCGCCCGACGGCTCGGCGATGAGCGCGCCTCCCTCGGAGAGCACGTGGCGCATGAACTTCTACGTGATGGACACGACGCGCAGCGGATCGCGCTCGTCGGGTTGGTCGCCGACGCTCGAGCGCGACTTCCACGTGCCGGCGCGCTTCGGTCGCGTGACGTTCGCGCCGGCGCCGGTCGCGGCGGCCGAGCCTGCGGCGGAAGCGGCGCCCGCGCCGACCGCGCGCGCGATCCAGATCTCGCCCGAAGCACAGCGTCAGCTCCAGCGCGCGATCGCGGCGGGCTCGCGGCCCTCGGCCGAGGCGGTCCGCCGGCACGGGCTCGAGCCGCTGCCGCAGCAGTGAGTCAGCAGAAGTCGCCGCCCGACGGCGAGATGATGCGTCCCGGATCGATGCCCGACTGAGCCAGCACGCGCGACCAACGCTGCTCGGGATCGACGTCGAACACGATCGACGGATCGAGATCACCCGGCAGCCACGCGCCCTGGCGGAACTCCGCGTCGAGCTGTCCCTCGGCCCACCCCGCGTAGCCGAGCGCGAGCATCGAGCGACGCGGCGCGCCTTCGCGCGCGATGCGCTCGAGCAGCTTCCGCGACGCGCTCACCGCGAGCCGATCGTGCACGACGAGCGCATCGTCGAGATCGGCGCGCGGCGCATCGTGGGGATCGAAGAGGATCCACCCCGACTGCGGTGCGACCGGCCCACCCGTGTAGATCGGCAGCGAGTCGCCCGCCGACGAGTCGAGGCCGAGCGCGTCGACGACCTGACCGAACGAGAGCTGCGATGGGCGGTTCACCACGAAGCCCAGCGACCCGTTCGGCCCGTGCTCCACCAGCAGCACGACACCACGCGTGAAGTTGGGATCGCGCAGCGTGGGCATCGCCACGACGAACCCGGGCGCGAGATCGTTCTGCACGAGGTCCGATGCTGCCAGAGCCGCGCGACGGATGTCGAGCGCGCGCGAGCTCTCCTCGTGCTCGAGGAGCGCCCGCGCGCGCCGGCGTGCACACGCGATCAGCGGATCAGGTTGCGCTCTTCCGCCTCGGTCTTCGCGCGGTCCTTCGCCACCTTCGCGCCCTCCTTGACGGAGTCGATCGCGACGTGGCGCGCCTCGTCGGCGATGCGTCGCGCACGACCGAGGACCTGCTGGCGACGGTCACCGAGCAGACGATCCTCGCGCCGCGTGTGCGGCAGCGCGAGCCCGAGCCCGATGCCGGCGAGCAGCGCGATCGCGCCGAACGCGATCGGGTTGGCGTCGAACGCCTCGTTGCTCGCATCGCGCGCACGATACGCGCGCTCGCGCGAGCGCTCCGCCATGACGCGGCTGCGATCCCGCGAACGCGTCGCGAGCTCCGACGCACGACCCCTCATGTCCTCGCTGAAGTGCGACGCGCGACCCCTCATGTCCTCGCTGAAGTGCGACGCGCGACCTCTCATGTCTTCGCTGAAGTGCGACGCACGCTCGCGCGCGTCGTGCGAAGCAGTCGAGAAGCGACCCTTCACGTCGCGCGCTCTGCTGCCCACGCGCTCGCGCGCGACCCGCGCGCGCTCCTTCGCGTTCTTGAGCCCGTTGCTCGGGACCTCGCCGTACGTCTCGGCGGGCGCCACCTCGGTGCGCATCGAGCTCGGAATCGGGCCCATCACGCCGGTCGCGTAGTCGATGGTCTCGTCGACCTCGATGTCGACGTCGAGATCGACCAGCGGCTCCACGTCGAGCTCCTCGCTCGCACGCAGCGGACGGAACGTCTCCCACACGAGCCAGCCCGCGCCGAGCCCGATCATCGCGACCGGGATCGGGTTCGCGCGCACCGCCGCTCCGAAGTCGGTGCCGACGCGCGACGCGTTGGACCTCACCAGCGTCGCGGTCTCGCCCACGCGCTCCGCGACTCGATCGCGCGTCTCCATCGCCCGCTCCTTCACGCGATCACGCGTCTCGAACGCGCGCTCCTTCACCGTGTCGCGGACCGTGGCGCGCGCGTACTCGGGCGTCAGCTTGCCCTCGATCGCGTCGATCTCCGAAGAGATGCGCTGCCGCGTGTCCTCGATGTCCTTCCGGATGTCGTCGATGTTCTCTTCGTTGTCGCTCATCGCACCGCCTCCCGCACCATGCGGACGTCGTTCTTCACACTTCGGATCGACTCCCTCGGCGCGAGATGCTCGCTCTGGAGCCGGTTCTTCCCGATCACCATCGCGGTCACACCGGCCGCGATCAGCACGAAGCCGACGAGCAACGCCGCGAGCCACGCCGGCATGACCAGCGCGAGCCCCAGGACGATCGCTGCGGTCAGCGAGAGCAGCCCGAGGTAGGCGATCATGCCGCCCGCGCCGAGCACGATGCCCTGACGCTGCGCGGTCGAGATCTTCTGCTCGGTCTCCGCGCGGAAGAGCTGCGCTTCCTTGCGGATCAACGTCATCGAGTCGTTCGAGAGATCGCGGAGCAGCTGGGTCAGCGAGCGATCCTGGATCGCGCCTCCGTCGCCGGTGCTCGTGATCGCCTCGCGCGTCTCGTTCCCACGCGTGTAGACCTCCACGGCGTCCTCCGATCAGCTCTGGTTGTCGCCGCCGCCGCCGCCCGAGGAGCCGCCGCCGAACGTGCCGCTCGGAGGCGAGTACGGATACGCGGTGCTCGGCGACTGCGCGCTCGGGTAGGACGAGCCGAACGACGAGCTCGGCGTGTTGCCGGGCGTCGTCACCGGCGTGCCCACGGGCTGCACCGGCGACGTGACGACCGACTCGGCCTCGGGATATCCGGTGCCGACGTCGTAGCCGCCCATCGCGTAGCCCTCCTCGACCGTCGTGCCGCCGTCGGGGCTGCTCTTGAAGAAGCGACCGAGCACCAGGCCGAACGCGAACGCGCCGCCCAGGAAGAGCGCGGGCTGCGTGCGCGCGAAGCGCTCGACGCCGTCGACGAGATCGATCGCACGGTGCTCGCGCAGGTAGCGCGACGCGCGGTCGATCTGGTCGCCGAGGCTGTCGGCGTACTGCGAGAGATCGCCCGCCTGCTCGTCGCCGCGGAGGTTGTCCCCCGTGCCGCGCACCGCGTGCGCGATGTGCTCGAGCTGCTCCGCGAGTCGATCCTTGCCGTGCTCCGCGAGCGAGCGGATCTGCTCCTTCGCGTTCTCCGCCTGATGCTTCGCCTGCTGCTCGAGGTCGCGCCTCGACCCCAGGCCGCCGGACGTCGGCTGCCCGATCCGGTTCTCGAGTTCCACCACTTCGACCTCCGCGAGTGAAAACGCGAAGGGACTTCGCAAGCGGAGTGCCGAAGATGCGTACATCTCACGACGCGGTGCATCGTGCGACCGCGCACGAAGAGCGCGCGACACCGCGCCTCGTCAGCGACGCACGAGCACGACGTAGAAGTACGAGCCGTTCCACGGAATCACGCGATCCACGCGGAAATTCTCACGGAGCCACGCGCTGGCGGCGAGGCGACGCTCGACGGGCTCGCCCGCGAGCCCCGTGACGCTCGCGTCTCGATCGATGCGCGGCGCCACGAACGAGCGGAGCACGATCACCGACGCGCCCCGCGCCGCGAGCAGCTCGGGCTCGACCTGTTTGTCGAGGTGTGCTCCAGGGCGCCGACCGATCGTGGGATCGGTGATCCCACCGAGATCGACCACGTCGAAGCCGCCCGCCCACGGCAGATATCCGACGTCGACCAGCGCGACCGGCGCGTCGCCCGCGAGCGCCGCGAGCTCGTGCGCGAGCGGTGCGCCGATGCGCGCGCGCGTCTCGCCGATCTCGCGGGCACGCGGGATCTGCACGAGCGCGTCGACGGCGGGCGCGACGATCGCGAGCACGACCGCGACGATCGCGATGCGCCTCCGCAGCCCGCGCGTCAGCGCGATCGCGCGCGCGCCACCGATGCCCGCGAGCAGCGCGTACGCGGGAACGATCGGCGCGAACAGGCGGAACCCCGGCATCCAGTCTCCGCCCGCAATCGCCACCGCGATCACGTGCGCCGAGAGCGCGAGCGCGAGGAAGCGCAGCGTGCGCGCGCGACGCGCGGCGCGGAACGCGAGCAGCGCACCGCCGCCGAGCCCGGTCACGATCACGAGGCCGCGCGCCACGTAGCCGATGCCGCGCGAGAGCTCGCCCGGCTTCGCGTCCCACGCGAGCGGGATCGCGGAGCCGAAGAGCGCGACACGGAACGCGACGAGCGAGAGCGCACCGAGCGCCGCGATCGAGAGCGCGATCTTCGCCTCGCGTCGATCGCGCGCCGCGCACGTCGCGATCAGCGCAGTCGAGAGGACCGCGGTCTCGGGCCTGAGCCACGCGAGCGCCGCGATCGCGACGCCGAGGATCGCACCGCGCGGCGCGGGTCGCGCGATCGCAGCGAGACACGCGATCGTCGCAGCGAGCGCGGCCATGCCGGTCTCGAGCCCCGCGACGCTCCAGATGCCGAGCGTCGCGCCGCTGCCCGCGATCAGCGCGACGAGCCACGCGCTCGGCCCACCGAGCGCATGCCGCGACGCTGCACGGCACGCGAGCGCCGCCGCGAGCGCGCCACACGCGAGGCCCACGATCTTCGACGCGATCAGCGGGTCGAGCCCGACGAGCTCCGCGACGACGCCGGGCACGATCGCGAGCGGCCCGGTGACGCCGTCGGTCGGAGGCCCGTCGATCATCGTCCAACCGAGGCCGCGCGCGAGCCGTCGCGCGTAGCGCGCGAGCACGTAGGCGTCGTCGACCGTGTAGTCGAACGCCGCGCAGCCGATCGCGAGCACCAGCGCCGCTGCGAGGGCGGGCGGCGCGGCGCGCGCGCGATCGACGGGGCCACGTTCGAGCGGCGCGTTCGTCATCTCGGGTATGCTCGCTCCCGCCCTCGACGCGCGCGGCGATGGAACCCGGCACCCGCATCGGCAAGTACGTGATCGACGCCCGCTTGGGCGAAGGGGGCAACGGCACGGTCTACGCCGCGCGCGACGGAGTCCTCGGGCGTCACGTCGCGCTCAAGATCCTTCATCCGCACCTCGTCTCCGACGCGCAGATCGCGGCGCGCTTCAGACAAGAGGCGCAGGCCATGGCCCAGCTCAACCATCCCAACGTCGTGATCGTCCACGACTTCGTGGGCGAGGCCAACCGTTGGGCGATCGTGATGGAGCTCGCCGTGGACGGCGAGACCCTCGGATCGCTGATCAAACGCGAGCAGCGGCTCGATCCGGCGCGCGCGGTGCGGCTCTGCGCGCAGATCGCGGCGGGGCTCGGTCATGCGCATGCGCGCGGCATCGTGCACCGCGACGTGAAGCCCGCGAACGTGCTCGTGCTCCGCGATGCCGGCCACGACGTCGCGAAGATCACCGACTTCGGCATCGCGCGCGTGGCGAACGGCGAGCGGCGCACCCAGGCCCAGCTGACGCTCGGGACGCTCTGGTACATCGCGCCCGAGCAGGCGCAGAACTCGAGCGTCGACGCGCGCGCCGACGTCTACTCGCTCGGCGCGACGCTCTACGAGGCGCTCACCGGGAGCGTCCCCTTCCCCTACGACAACGCGGCGCGCGTGCTCGCGGCGCACATCTCGGAGATGCCGCGCCCACCGTCGACGCGCGCCCCCGGAGTCCCCGCGGCGCTCGACGATCTCGTCCTGCGTTGTCTCTCGAAGAACCCCGACGAGCGCCCGCGCGACGGCGATCACCTCGCCGCGCTGCTCGGTGCGATCGTCCCCGCGCCCGCGCGTCTGCCGATCCCATCGACGCAGGTCGCGAGCGCCGCGCCCATCGCGCCCGTCGCGCCGCCGCGCCCGCAGCGCTTCACGCGCGAGGAGAGCCAGGTCGGCATGTGGATCGGCATCGGAGGCCTGGTGCTCCTCGCAGGAGTCTGCCTGCTCGGCAGCTTCCTCTGCGTGCTCACCGGCTTCCTCCGTTGAGGGCGCTCGTCTCGTCCTTCGACACACACGCGTGACATCGCGCACGCGAGACCTGCTACCCTCCGCACGCGATGCTCCGCACGCGCGTCATCGCCGGCTGGACCTCGTCGATCGTGCTCGCGCTGGTCTTCGCGACGCTCGTCACGATGTTCGCGCGCATCGAGGTCTTCGTGGAGCCACTCCGCGTGGTCCCCGGCGAGCCAGCACCGGTCACGCTGCGCCTCGCGCCCACGCGCATCCACGCGACCGAGGACGGGCAGGTCCGACCGATCCGCATGATCGCGCCGCGCGTCGCGCGCGGTGAAATCGTCGAGGATCCCGTCACCGCCGCGCTCGTGACGTCCTACGAGGACGCGCGCCGCCCGCCCCGCGCCGACGAGATCATCGGGCTCTTCGCGGTCTACTTCTTCCTCGGCCTGCTCGCGGCGACGTGGCTCCGCATGCTGAGCCCCGGGCGCGGCGCGCTGATGCGCACGCAGCTCGGCCTGCTCGGGATCACGCTGCTCCTCGTCTCGTACGCGAAGCTCTACTTCCTGCTCACCGACGCCGCGACGACGCTCGTCCCGATCGGTGCGCTCTCGCTCTGGGTGCGCGTCTATCTCGATCGCCGCACCGCGTTCATGATCGCGCTGGTCGCGAGCTGCGTCGTCGCGTCGATGGCGGACTTCGATCCGATCGCGGCAGTCGTCTTCCTCGCGTGCGGCATGAGCCCGGTGCTGCTCGTGCGCGATCGCAAGAAGACGTGGACGATGCTGCCCGCGGGCGTCGCCGGCGGCATCGCGGGCGCCGCGCTCTTCGCCGCGGCACGCGTGCTCTTCGTCGGCGAGTTCGATCTCGACGCCGAGCTCGCGCAGCCGCTGCGCTCCGACTTCCTCGGCGCGCTCGCGTCGGGCCCGCTCGCCGGGATCGTCGCGGTCGGCTTCCATCCGCTCTCGTGGCGCGCGCTCGGCGCGGTGTCGCGACAGCGCCTGCTCGAGCTCTCCGACCTCGATCAGCCGCTCCTCCGCAAGATGGCGAAGGAAGCGCCGGGCTCGTGGGAGCACGCGCGCGCGATGGCGAACCTCGCCGAGGCCGCCGCGAACGCGATCGGCGGCGACGCGCTGCTCACGCGCGTCGGCGCCTACTACCACGACCTCGGCAAGACGATTCAGCCGAAGCTCTTCGTCGAGAACCTCACGCGCGGCGAGCAGACGCCCCACGCGCAGTACGAGCCCGACGTGAGCGCCGACGCGATCATGGCGCACGTGGTCGAGGGCACGAACATCCTGCGTCGGGGCGGCGTGCCCGAGCCCGTCGTGGAGTTCGCGTACACGCACCACGGCACGAGCGTGATCGAGTTCTTCTGGCACAAGACGCTCGAGGCCGGGAACCCGAAGGGCCGCGACGAGTCGTTCTTCCGCTATCCCGGCATGCGCCCGCGCACGAAGGAGACGGCGATCCTCATGCTCGTCGACTCCATCGAGGCCGCGTCGCGCACGATCGACCCGCCCGAGCGCGACAAGTTCGAGGAGATGGTGCAGCGCATCGTCTTCGTGAAGCTGCGCCAGGGTCAGCTCGACGAGTCCGGCCTCACGCTCGCCGATCTGCGCACGCTGACGACGCAGCTCGTCGACACGCTCTGCAACGTGCACCACTCGCGCATCCGCTACCCGTGGCAGGACCGGAAGGACAAGGGCGAGAAGCAGCTGCCCATCCCCGGCGCGGCCACCGAAGAAGAAGTCGTCCGCGCGCGCGCCGAGGCCGAGGAGCGCGAGGCCGACACGCCGGAGAGCGAGACGCGTCCCACCGACAACGCATCCGAGGACCACGACGACCATGACCACCACTGATCGCAGCTTCATGAAGTCGCTCTTCGGCGGGGTGATCGAGCAGGACCTCGTCTTCCCGTATCCAGAGCTCAAGGCCGACGAGCGCGAGAACCTCTCGCTGATGCTCGACAACGTGCAGAAGTTCTGCGAGACGCGCGTCGACTCCAAGAAGATCGACAAGGAGCACACGATCCCCGAGGAGGTGCTCGCGGGCATGAAGGAGCTCGGGCTCTTCGGCCTCTCGATCCCCGAGGAGTACGGCGGGCTCGGCCTCAGCACGACGTCCTACGCGCGCGTGATGCAGGAGGTCGCGGCGTACGACGCGTCGCTCGCGGTCACGATGGGCGCGCACCAGTCGATCGGCTGCAAGGCGATCGTCCTGCTCGGCACCGAGGCCCAGAAGCGCAAGTACCTCCCGCGCCTCGCGAGCGGCGAGCAGGTCGCGGCGTTCGCGCTCACCGAGCCCGGCGCGGGCAGCGACGCGGCGAGCATCACCACGCGCGCCGAGCTCTCGCCCGACGGCGAGCACTACATCCTGAACGGCTCGAAGATCTGGATCACGAACGGCGGCTTCGCCGACGTCTTCACGGTGTTCGCGCGCACCACCGAGCTCGATCCGAGCGCGAAGCCGAAGATCACCGCGCTGATCGTCGAGCGCGCACACGGCGTGAAGAACGGCCCGAACGAAGAGAAGATGGGCATCCGCGGCTCGTCGACGACCGAGATCTTCTTCGACGACGTGCGCGTGCCCGCCGGCAACGTGATCGGCGAGGCCGGCCGCGGCTTCAAGGTCGCGATGGAGGTGCTCAACAACGGGCGCCTCGGCCTCGCGGCGGGCTGCGTCGGCGCGAGCAAGCGCCTCATCGACATGGCGACCGAGCGCGTCAACGAGCGCAAGGCGTTCGGCCGCAGCATCGGCGACTTCGGGATGATCAAGGAGAAGATCGCGCGGATGGTCTGCGAGACCTACGCGCTCGAGTCGATGACGTACCTGACGACCGGGCTCGTCGACGCGAAGGTCGCCGACTACTCGGTCGAGAGCGCGATCTGCAAGGTGTTCGGCAGCGAGACGCTGTGGAGCGTCGTCAACGAGACGCTGCAGATCGCGGCGGGCATCGGCTACATGGTCGAGTACCCGTACGAGCGCCTGATGCGCGACTCGCGCATCAACATGATCTTCGAGGGCACCAACGAGATCCTACGCGCGTTCATCGCGCTCGCGGGCATGCAGGGCCCGGGGCGCCAGCTCGCAGAGGTCGCGCGCGCGATGCGCGAGCCGATCAAGGGCTTCGGCCCCCTCAGCGAGTACGTGATCCAGCGCGCGCGCAGCGTGATCGGCCGCGAGCGGCTGAGCCGCGCACATCCGGTGCTCGCGCGCGAGACCGTGCTCTTCGAGCAGCAGACCGCCGCGCTCGCCGCGGCGACCGAGCGCGTGCTGCGCAAGCACGGCAAGGACATCGCGGAGAAGCAGTTCGTGCAGAAGCGCATCGCCGAGGTCGCGATCGACCTCTACGCGATGGCGGCGACGCTCTCGCGCACCACGCGCGCGATCGAGGCGCGCGGCGAAGAAGGCGCGCGGCGCGAGATCGAGCTCTGTCAGGGCTTCGCGATCATCGCCGAGAAGCGCCTCGCGGATCGGCTCGGCGAGATGGAGCGCGACAGCGACGAGCTGCTGAAGAGCATCGCGACCCGCGCCTACGAGGACCGCGGGTACCCGCTCGACATCGTTTGAGCTCCAACCTTCTCAGCGCGCGAGCAGCGCGCCCGCCACCACGATCGGCCAAGCCCACAGCGCCAGCCCCGCGACCCACCACGCCGCGAGCAGCGCCGCATCCCCCACGCCGGGCTCGATCTCGCGATCGAGCCCGAGCCGCTTCCGCGCGTCCTCGACGCGCTCCTCGAGCATCGCCTCGTCGAGCTCGCTCGCCGCATAGAGGCTCTTGCTCCGGCGCCCCCGCGCGAACGCCGTGAGCACCGCGCGCGGCGCGATGAACACGCCGTACTGCATCGCGAACAGGTTCAGCACCCACGCCGCGAGGTGCCCGCCGCACCCCGCGCCGATCTCCCACGCCGCGATCTCCGACTCACCGGTCCAGTCCGCCGCGTAGCCGGTGAGCACGTGGTGCAGGTCGTGGAGCTTCACCGCGCGACGGCGCGCGTCGCTGTTCGGGAAGCCGATCGGGATGCCCGCGATCTTCTTCAGCTCGACCCACGTCGCTTCGTAGCCGCCGTCTCCGAAGCCCCACGCGTCGAAGTACTTCTTCCGCGCTTCGCGGAGCGAGAGCGTTCCTTCGTAGACGACCGTTCCTGCTGCTGCTTCCACGATCCACCCTCCTCCGCGAGCCCGCGCACCAAGAGCTCGAGCGACGCGCGCAAATGCGCGCGCGCCGCGTCCACGCTCGGCGAAGCGCCGCCGAGCCAGCCCATCAGCGCGAAGATGTAGAGACCGAACACGGTCACCGCGGCGAGCATCGAGGGCACGTCCGCGCGCACCGCGCCGACCTGCTTGTGCTGCTCGATGCGCTCGACGAGCGCGCCCACGAACGCCGAGTCGATCTCCTCGCGCGCGCGCCGCGCGCCCTCGGTCGCGAACGCGAGCTCCTTCACGAAGATGCGCGCGAGCTCCGGGTCCTTCGCGTACATCGCGAAGAAGCGTCCGAAGATCGCGTCGAGCTCCGCGACCAATCCGCCCTCGGTGCGCAGCGCGAGCGCCTGCGCGGCCGTGCGTCGCATGCGGTCCTGGAAGACCATCGCGACGAGGTCGACCTTCGTCGGCGCGTAGAGGAACACCGTCCCCTTCGCGATCCCGGCGCGCTCTGCGACCGCCTGGGTCGTCGTCGCGTCGAACCCTCGCTCCTTGAAGAGCGCAGCTGCCGCGTCGCGGATCGCCGCTTCCTTCTCGGCCTTCTTGCGCTCGCGGAGCCCGCCGCCCTCGTGCTCGTCCCGATTCATGACCCGAGTCATTTATGACCACAGTCATTTTCGTGGTCAAGACCGGGCCGCGCGCGCTGTCGTGTGCGGCCGCCTCTTGCGGCCGATCCGGCGAACGTGGACGATCCGACTCTTCCTCGGAGGTCCTGCTCGATGCATCGCTTGCCGTCGTTGTTCCTCGCTGCGCTCCTCGTCACGAACGTCACGGCCTGCGCGGAAGGAGGAGGCGGCACCGGGGGTGGCACGGACAGCGGCCCCGTGACGACGTCCGACGCCGGCCCGCGCGAGGACGGCGGCGGCACGCGGCGCGACGCATCGAGCGGCACCTGCGGCGCGGGCCAGCACACGTGCGGCGGCGGCTGCATCGACGATCTGCCGAACGAGCCGGAGAACGGCTGTCGCCTCGGCTGCGGCGAGGCCTGCCCCGCGCCGCCCGGCATGGGCACTACGATCTGCAACGCCGGGGGCGAGTGCGACTTCGAGTGCACGCCTCCGTTCAACCGCGACGGCGACGCGTGCGTCTGCGTGCCGCGCACGTGCGACGACATGGGCGCGATGTGCGGCGCGCCCGACGACGGCTGCGGCACTCCGCTCGACTGCGGCAGCTGCGGCGCCGGCGGCTCGTGCATCGACGGCCGCTGCGCGTGCACGCCCGACGCCCGCGAGCCGAACGACTCGCACACCACGGTCACGAGCCTCGGCACCTACGCGGACTCCGACGATCCCGACTTCGAGATGACGATGGTCAACCTCGACGACGATCGCGACGAGGACTGGTTCCGCTACGAGATCACCGACAGCAACACCGACAACGCGGTGATCACCGTGACGCTCGACGACATCCCGGCCGGCAGCGACTACCGGCTCGCGGCCTACTACGACTGCGGCTCGGACCCCGACCTCAGCACGTGCACCGCCGGCACTGGGGACAACATGGTCGGCCGCGGCTGCGCGTCGGACAACGCGGGCACCGCGAGCGAGACGGTGACGATCGACACCGACTGCGATCGCTTCCTCAGCGCCAACGACAGCGGCACGCTCTACGTCCGCGTGACGTCCGCCACCTTCGGCGGCAGCTGCCAGGCCTACAGCCTCTCGATGCGCGTGCGGTGATCAGCGGTCGCGCCGCACGCGCGCGACGAGCTTCGGCGGCTCGAGCCGGCCATCGCCGGGATCGAGCCGCGCGTCGTGCCGCGCGATCACGCGCAGGTTCACGACGTTGATCAGCACGTGCGCCACGATCGGCCCCTCGAGCGCGCCCGTCAGCTCGTAGATGCCGCCGAGCACGAAGCCCATCACGACCGCCCACGCGGTCCACGGCACGAGGTCGCGGCGCGGCGCGAGGTGCAGCAGCCCGAACCCGATCGACGTGACGACGTAGCCCAGCGCGGGCTGGAGCGCGCCGCGGAACAGCAGCTCTTCCGCCACACCGCTCGCCAGACCCAGCAGAACGAGCTGCGCGCCGCTCGCGCCCTCGACGAACGTCTTGAGCTCGCTGCGCAGCGCCTTCGCCCACCGCGTCCGCGCGAGCAGCGAGCGCGTCGACATGATCGTGATCATACCGACCACGAGACCGAGGCCGATCGACACGACGCTCGCGGCGCCCCCGAGATCCACGATCGCCGACGGATGTCTCACGATCATCGGCCGCCCCAGCGCGAGCCCGAGGCCCAGCGCCACGATGATCGTCACGGCGTACGCGACGAGCGCACCGGTGATGCGCCGACGGCTCACGAGTGTTTCCTCGCACGAGACCCGAGATGCAGCGTTGACACCCCAGGCCCCCGCGACCTACACCAGCGGCCCCACGCGATCGCTCTGTCCACCCAGTTCCTTCTCGGGCAAGATCCGTCACCCGAGGTCCACGAGGCCTCTCCCGCGCGTCTGGCGCGCGACGAGGGCCGCCGCTCCTCGGGCTCGCTGTCGATGGAATACCACGGTCACGACGAAGCGCCTCGCATCCTGGTCGTCGACGACGAGAAGGTGATTCGCGAGATCCTCGCGGACTTCCTCTCGATGGAGGGCTTCTGGGTCCGCACCGCGGAGGACGGAAGCGCCGCGCTCGTCGAGCTCTCGCGACACCACTACGACCTGGTCCTCAGCGACCTGAAGATGCCCAACATGGGCGGGCTCGAGCTGCTGCAGGCGATCAGCAAGCACACGCCCAACGTCGTCACGGTGATCATGACGGGCTTCGGCACCGTCGAGACCGCGATCGACGCGATGAAGCGCGGCGCGTACGACTACATCCTCAAGCCCTTCAAGGTCGAAGAGGTCGTCCACACGATCCGCCGCGGGCTCGAGAAGCAGAAGCTCACCGCGGAGAACCTGCGCCTCAAGGAGTCGCTCTCGCTCTACAAGGTGAGCGAGGCCATCGCCGCGTCCCTCTCGCTCGAAGAGGTGATGCACACCGTCACCGACGCCGCGATCCACGAGCTCGACGCCGATCAGGTGTCGATCGTGCTCAAGGACGGGATGGGCGGCTTCTTCGAGCGAGGCCGCGAGCTGCACCCGGACTTCCGCCCGGTGTCGGAGCTCGCGTCGCTCGATGCGAGCGCGCTGTCGCGCTTCTTCCAGGAGGACCAGCCGCTGCGCGTGCACGGCTCGCAGGTCTTCGACTACGTCAAGGCGAGCGAGACCGGCATGAAGCCGCACTCGCTCGTCGTCTGCCCACTTCGGATGCGCAAGGAGAACGTCGGCTTCCTCGGCGTCTTCAGCTACACGCGCGGCAAGAAGTTCGACGAGGGCCAGCGCAAGCTCTTGCTCATGGTCGCGCACCGCGCCGCGGCCGCGATCGAGAACGCGAAGCTGTACGAGGACCTCAAGGCGACGTTCCAGCAGACGATCAAGGGCCTCGCGAGCGCCATCGACAAGATGGATCGCTACACGTCGGGCCACTCGGAGCGCGTCGCGGCGTACGCGCAGATCCTCGCGATCAAGCTCGGTCTGCCCGAGGAGCAGGTCGAGATCGCGCGCCAGGCCGCGCTGATGCACGACATCGGCAAGATCGGCTGCGTGATGAACCTGAACAAGCCGGGGAAGCTCTCGCAGGAGGACTACGAGGTCTTCAAGCGACACCCCGACTTCGGCCGCGACATCCTCGAGCCGATCACGTTCCTGCACCCGCTGATCCCCGGCGTGCACCTGCACCACGAGCGCTGGGACGGCCGCGGCTATCCGCTCGGGATGAAGGCGCAGGAGATCCCGCTCCTCGCGCGCATCATCTCGGTCGCCGACACCTACGACGCGATGACGAGCGACCGCGCATACCGCAAAGCGCTGCCGCACGACGTCGCGGTGAACGAGATCCTCCGCTGCGCAGCATCGCAATTCGATCCCGACTGCGCGCACGAGTTCCACGAGGCGATCGAGGCCGATCGCGAAGAGAAGCAGGCGAACGGCGAGCCCGTTCCCGAGTGAGCGCCAGCCGGCGAGACCGCAGAGAACGCAGAGAGCCGCAGAGATCGGAGAAGCATCTCTCCTCTCTGCGGCCCTCCGTGGCCCTCTGCGGTTGATCTCTCTGCTCAGCGCGGCGACGTCGTGACGTGCAGCTCGTAGTCGGCGCGGTTGCCGCGGCCGCCATCGCGCACGTAGACGACGTACCAGCCGGGCTCCACCACGCGCGCGACCGCTTCGCTCGACGCGCGACCGCGCGCTGCATCGAGCACGCGTGCGCGCGCATCGCGCAGCTCGAGATCGAGATCCGTGCGATCCGCGTCGCCGCCGCTGCCGCGGATCACGAGGCGCACCGAGAGCATCGAGCGGCGCTCGACGCGCACGCGGTACGCGCGGATCGCATCGAAGCCGGTGTCCGGGCGGTTCGCACCGCCGCTCGGTGCTGGCTGCGTGAGCCCGTCGATCTTGCCCTGCGCCGCTTCGCCCGAGCGAAGATCGAGCGGCCACGGCGCGATGTCGCCCTCGGGCAACACCGACGCCGGCTCGCCGGTGCGCGCGAGCATCGTGCGCACGCCCATCTCCGGCACGCGCCCGCTCGCGACGAGGAAGCGCAGGAACGTCGGCAGCGACGGGAACGCCCCGTCGAGCCGCGCGATCTCGATCATCGCCTGGAGCAGCGGGGCTGCGCCGAGCGCAATGCCATCGGCGTCGTCGTCGGGGAGCGTTCCGTCGCCGTCCGCGAGATCCCAGAGGATGCCCGCGACGCTCGTCTCGGAGCCGATGCCACGCGGGCCCATCGGCGTCTCGAGGCTCTCGTCGACGCGCATGCGCCCGTGCGGCGCGAGCCCGATGGTGTCGCGATACGCCGGCGCGCCGAGCACCGCCGTCGCGAACCACGTCGCACGCCCTTCCTCCCACGCGAGCCCAGGATCGATCAGCGCGCCGCGCGGATGCTGACCGCCCACCGACGAGTCGCCGGTGAGCCGATCCATCACGAAGTGACCGAGCTCGTGCAGCACGATCGCTTCGTCGTGCTCGTCGGTATCGCTCGTCGCCTGTGCGCCGGGATCACCGCCGAGCAGCTCCACGCAGAAGCGTCCCGATCCCTCGGGGCGCTCACCGCGGTAGTAGCTCCACTCGCGCGTCACGCCGCGATCCCAGTACGCGTAGACCGGCGGCAGCACGCGGCCCGACCACGCGCGCACGGTCGCGATGCCGCGATGCATGGTGTCGAGCAGGTGCAGCGCGCCCGCGAACGAGCCCTGGTGATCGCGCGCGACGACCGTGATCTCGCTCGCCGACGCCGGCACCCGCACCGCGTGGATCTGCGCGCCCTGCGCGTCGCGCGTGACGGTGACCTCGTCCTCCGCGGTCTGCGCGCGCACCTCGACGAGCGCCGCGTTGCCCGGTGCCTGCACCTCGAAGCGCCCGTCCGGCGTGGTGCGCGTCTGCACCAGCGCGCGCCCCTCGCGATCGAGCACGCGGATGACGATGCCGCCCGACGGGCGCAGCTCGAGCTCGTTCGAGAGCCCGTGCGGCGTCGGCGTCCGCGCCTCGAACATCACCGAGCCACGCAGCGCGATCGGCGCGATGGACCGCACATCCACCACGCGCGCCGGGCTCGCGCCGCAGCTCGTGAGGATCGCGGCCAGCGCGGCGATGGTCAGCCGAACGGCAAGATGCGCTGAGGCAGACTCTCCGCGATACGACCGACCAGCTCGCTGAGATGCGAGCCGTCGCGGAGAAAATCGTAGTCCTCTGCGCGGACCAACAGCTTCCGAGAACGGTCCCACGATTCGAAGAACGCATCGTACCTGAGACTCAGGTCCTCGAGGTACGAGATCGGGATCGAGTCCTCGTAATCGCGGCCACGTCGTGCGATGTTGTCGCGACAGCTCGCCACCGAGCGCTGCAGGTAGACCAAGAGGTCCGGCGGACGCACATCGGCGAGGAGCTGCGACGCGAGCATCCGATAGGTCTCGAAGTCGCGATCATCCATCGCGCCGCGCCCGTGCAGGTTCGCGGCGAAGATGTCCGCGTCTTCCCACGGCGTGCGATCCCAGATCGCGCTCGCCCCCTCGTCGATCACCCGGCGCGTGTCGATGATTCGTTGCGCGAGGAAACGCAATTGAGCGGGCAGCGCATATCGACGCATGTCGCCGTAGAAGTCGGCGAGATACGGGTTCGCTTCGGTGCTCTCGAAGAGGCCGGTGAACCCGAGGCACGCGACGAGTCGGTGGGTCAGCGTCGTCTTGCCCGAGCCGATGTTCCCCGCCACCGCGAGCAGGACCTGACCACCCACGCGGGTGACGCTAGCACGCCCTTCCCGCGATTGACGCCACCGAGGAAACTCCCGTAGTCTCAATCCATGTCGCGGGGTCCCGGCGTGGGCCCGAGAGCGACGCGGCTCCAAAGGAACGGAGCCGAAGGGGTCTCGAACTGCAGGGGTCGTCAGGGCGCATCGTGCAGGACTCCGACATCAAGACGCGCGTCACGCCGCTCGAAGAGCTCAAGATCGGGAGTCGAGCGGGCAACGATTGTCTCGTCGTCATCTACTCGAGCGACGCGCGCCAGTTCGGCAAGCGGTACGTCCTCGAGCGAGACACGCTCACGATCGGTCGCGGACAGGAGAACGTCGTCGTCCTCGACAACGACTCCGTCTCGCGTCGCCACTGCCGCATCGAGCGCCGCAACACGTCTTGGTACGTCGTCGATCTCGACTCGACGAACGGCACCTACGTCAACGACGACCTGGTCAAGGAGTACCAGCTGCGTCGAGGCGACCAGGTGAAGATCGGCGACACGATCATGAAGTACCTGAGCGGCGCCGACGTCGAGGCCCAGTACCACGAGACGATCTATCGGATGACGATCGTCGACGGGCTGACCGGCGCGCACAACAAGCGCTATCTGCTCGAGACGCTCGAGCGAGAGATCCCGCGCTCGCGTCGCCACGCACGGCCGCTCTCGGCCGTGATGTTCGACATCGATCACTTCAAGAAGATCAACGACACCTACGGCCACCTCGCGGGCGACTACGTGCTCAAGGAGCTCGCGACGCTCGTGAAGAGCCGGCTGCGCCCCGACGACATCTTCGCGCGCTACGGCGGCGAGGAGTTCTGCGCGCTGCTCCCCGAGACGCCGGTGCCCGGCGCGGGCGCGATCGCCGAGGACCTCCGTCGTCGCGTGCAGGAGCGTCGCTTCACGTTCGAGAACGAGGTGATCCCGGTGACCGTCTCGCTCGGCGCCGCGGAGCTCGCCTCCGAGATGGACGTGACCGCGTTCCTCAAGGCCGCGGACGAGAAGCTCTACGAAGCGAAGCGCAGCGGCCGCAACCGCGTGTGCATCTGATTCCGACTCACTCGCGACGGTGAGCGCGAACGGGCGCGCACACGTGCGTGAACAGTGCGCCGCCCGGTGGGGTGTCCGCATTCCAGGGGCTGGTGCGCTGGCCAGCATTCCGGGGTCGAAAGGCTCCGATTCGCTCCTGCAATCGCCTGGGCCCTGCGCGTTGTGGCACACGCGCCCACGGTCGCGCCGAAAATGCAAGCAGGAGATGCCTGGGCTTCGAATCGCGAGTCGCCCACTGGTGACGTGGCACACCTGTCGCTAGGTGTGGCTCGAAGCCCATGCGCGTCATCAGCCACGCCAGCACCCACGTCGGTCGCCGCGACAACAACGAAGACGCGTTCTGTGCAGACGACGCGGCCGGCCTCTACGTCGTGGCCGACGGGATGGGCGGGTACGAGGGTGGCGAGGTCGCGTCACGCACGGCCGTCGACACGTTGCGCAAGTACTTCGCGCGCATGACGCCCGACGGCGGGCTCGGCCTCGAGGACGCGACCGACGATCACGCGCTGGCGCGAGGGCGCATGGACCTGGCGCTGCGCATCGCGCACCGCGAGATCTGCCGCAAGAAGGTCGGCCTGCTCGCGCAGATGGGCTCCACCGTCGCGTCGGTCGTGCTGCAGCAGGGACACGCGCTCATCTCGCACGTCGGCGACAGCCGCGTGTACCGGATGCGCGGCGGGATCCTCGAGGCGATGACGCGCGACCACTCGCTCTACGCCGAGATGGAGGCCGCAGGGCGCATGTCGCTCCCGCCGCGGCACCAGTGCAGCTTCCAGCACGTCATCACGCGCGCCCTCGGTGTGCCGGGCGACTCGCGCCCCGACCTGCGCATCGAGCGCGCGCAGATCGGCGATGTGTTCGTGATCGCGAGCGACGGTCTCACCGACGTGCTCGAGGACGAGCAGCTCGCGGGCTGGGTGCTGATCGAGCCCGCGGAGACGCTGACCGAGCGACTGGTCGAGGCCGCGCTCGGCGCGGGCGCGCACGACAACATCACAGTCGTGGTCGCGCGCGTCGTCGGGTAGGGAACGCGCGCCTGGCATACGCGGGGCAGGCCGCGCATTTAAGAACCATGAGCCTGATCATCTCGTGGGTGGCGCTGACGCTGTCGTTCTGGGTCGCCTCGCTGCTGTTGCCGGGCTTCAAGATCAAAGGCGGCGTCGGGAGCCATTTCGTCGTGTCCGCGGTGTTCGGCACGCTCAGCTTCTTCCTCGGCTGGGCGCTCTTCACCGCGATCGGGATCGGCACGCTGGGCATCGGCTTCCTCTTCCGATTCCTGACGCAGCTGGTCGTCGCCACGATCCTGCTGCTCGTGACCGACAAGCTCAGCAAGCGGCTGACGATCGACAAGGCGAGCACCGCGTTCCTCGCCGCGCTGATCACCGCGGTGATCGGCACCGGCGCCGAGCAGGTGCTGCACCGCGTGCTCTGAGGCCAGCGAGGCCTGATCAGCCGAAGTCGCGGCGGATGCGCAGCAGATCCGCGAGCGAGTGCGTCGCGCGCAGCGCGTCGTACGTCGGGTCGAGCACGAGATCGTCGTCGCGCAGCTGACCCGACTGATAGCCCGCGAGCATCGCGGACCACCACGCATCGACGTCGGCCTGCGCAGGGACTGCGCTCTCCTGCGCGGGCCACGGCAGCGGGATCAGGATCTCGCCGGCACGCGCAGCCGCGAGGATCGCGTCGCGAGCGCTCTGGTCCTCGGGGTCGCGCGACTGCGGCTCGAGGTTGTCGAGCGCGCGCATCAACGACTCGCGCAGCTTGCCCTCCGGCACCGTCGGGAGCGCGCGCGCGATCACGTACGCGACGCGCGACGGAGTCGTCCCGCGCTGCTCCCAGACCTGCTCCGGCGTGCGCTTCGCGAGGCGCCCTCCGCTCTCTGCAATCGCGTCGAGGTCACCGAGGATCGATGCGATCTTCAGCGCCTCCCAGTCCGCCCACGGGATCGCGGGCACGCAGCGCGCGCCCCGCAGGTACGACGCGAGCGCTTCCTCGGGACGCCCCGCACGACGCAGCGCATGGCCGACGGTCACGTGCGCGATCGAGACGTCGGGCTCGATCTCCACGTGGCGCTGGCCCTGGCGCAGGTACTTGTCGAGATCGAAGGGCGTGCCGTTCTCCGTCGTCCACTCGTTCACGCAGAGCCGGCACCAGCCATCGAACGTGCGATGGACGAGGCGCACCTCGCCGCTGTCGGGGTCATAGTCGACGATCGGCCACGTGTCGGCGACCGGCGCGGCGCTGCGATCGAACGCGAGCACGGTGCCGTGCTCGGTGCGATGGAAGGGCAGCAGCAGATCGGGATCGAGGAACGACGCGGCGCGCTGCGACGCGACCTCCTTGAGCGCCGCCTCGATCGTCGCGCCAGGCCCGGGCGCCGCGGTGAGCAGCGTCCCCGCGGGCGTGACCGCGCCGTTGAAGCGACCGAGCACGAGCCGTAGGTCCGCGGGGAGCGGCGAGCCCACGTGGTGCTCGATCGCCTGGATGTCTCGCGCCTGCGCCGGAGGCTGCAGCGCGAGCCCGGTCTGCTCGCGGTGGTCCTCCATCCAGCGCACGAACTCTCGCACTCCCCGATGCATGACCGCGGGAGTCTACTACGACGGCTCGGAATCCCTGGCAGTGAGCCGACCTTCCCTCGTCACGTCGCACACGAACGCACGGTGGCGCACTTTCTGGCCGTCTCCGGACGGGGCGCGCTAGCATCGCCGCGATGCGACGGGCCCTGGGACTCGTGTGCCTGCTCGCGCTCGCAGGCGCGCCTTGCTGGTCGGGGCGCGCGCGAGCGCAGGAGGCGGAGCCAGCGGAGGACGCGATCCCCGGCGTCGAGGGCGAGGAGTCGCCCGAGCTGAGGGCCCTGCGCCTCGCCGAGCTCGAGATCTTCGGTCGCGATCAGGCGATCGTGGAGATCACGCCGCAGATGCCGCGTCCGGTGCGGCTGAGCGTGCCCGACGCGCTGACGAGCGATGCGCCGATGGCGCGCACCGAGTCCGGCGCGACCGGGCGCGCGCGCGATCTCTCGTGGCTCGAGGGGCTCACGCTGCCGGACATCCCGGTGCGCTGGGACGAGCGCGTGATCCGCTACCTCGAGTTCTTCCGCGACGATGCGCGCGGACAGCAGCTCATCCGGAGCTGGATGCGTCGCCTCGATCGGTTCGGGCCGACGATCCGCCAGACCCTGCGCGAGCAGGGGCTGCCGGAGGATCTGATCTACGTCGCGATGATCGAGAGCGGGTTCGATCCGCGCGCGCGCTCGGGCGCCGGCGCGGTCGGGCTCTGGCAGTTCGTGTCGCGCACCGGCGCGGAGTACGGGCTCACCCAGGATCACTGGGTCGACATGCGCATGGATCCCGCGGCGTCGACGGGCGCGGGCGCGCGCTACCTCGGCGCGCTGCAGCGTCGGTTCGGCACGTGGGAGCTCGCGTTCGCCGCGTACAACATGGGCTACGGCGCGCTGCTGCGATCGATCCGCAAGTACGACACCAACGACTACTGGGAGCTCTCGCACCTCGAGGCCGCCCTTCCCTTCGAGACCTCGCTCTACGTCGCGAAGGTGATGGCGTGCGCGATCGTCGGGCGGAACCCCGAGCGCTTCGGGGTCGGCGACATCGTCCGCGAGGATCCGATCGCGATCGACGTGGTCGAGGTGCCGGGCGGCACGTCGCTCGGTCCGATCGCGCGCGCCGCGGGCACGACGGTCGAGGAGCTGCATCGGCTGAATCCCGCGCTGCGTCGGGATCGATGTCCGCCCGGCAGCGAGCGCGTGCCGGTGCGCATCCCGGGGGGCGCGCGCACCGCGTTCGAGCGCGCGTGGGCGCGCATCCGCCCGAGCGATCCCGTCGAGCGCAGCCACGTGGTGCGCTTCGGCGAGGATCTCGCGGCGATCGCGCGGCGCCACGGCGTGACCGAGCGCGAGCTCCGCGAGATGAACGAGCTCGCGGAGGAAGATCGCGTCGGCGTCGGGCTCGCGATCGTCGTGCCCGCGACGACGGTGCGCGCGAGCGAGCGCGCGAGCGACCCGCCGGTGATCGCGATCCCGCCAGGCACGTTCGAGTACGCCGATCGACGTCGGGTGTTCTATCGCGTGCAGCGCAGCGATGAGCTGCGCGAGATCGCGCGGTTCTTCGGCGTGACGCTCGACGAGGTGCGGCAGTGGAACGCGATCGATCCGCGCGCCGCGCTGCAAGAGGGCATGTTCCTCCAGCTCTTCGTGCCGACGCGGATCGATCTCGGTCGCGCGATCGTGATGAGCGCCGAAGAGGTGCGCACGATCGTGATCGGGAGCGAGGAGTTCTACGAGCACCACGTGCGTCAGGACGGGCGCGTGCGGCTTCGTTATCGCGTGCGCACGGGCGACACGTTGTCGGAGATCGCGGAGCGCTTCGGGCTCTCGACGGGATCGATGGCGCGCATCAACCAGATCGCGCGCGAGGCCACGCTGCGCGTCGGGCAGGAGCTCGTCGTGTACTGCGAGCCCGCGCGCGTGCCCGCGGAGCTGCGCGATCAGATCTCGAGCGAGCCGGTCGTGGCGCAGGCCGAGACCGAGGTCGAGGGCGAAGAGGCCGAGACCGAAGAGCCGGAGGCCGAAGAGGCCGAGGAGCCCGAGGCCGACATCGAAGCGTCCGCGGAGGCCGATCCCGCGGGCTAGACTCCGCGCGTGCTCTCCATCGCCGACGCGCTCGAGTCGATCCTCGCTTCGATCCCCACGCTCGGCGCCGAGCGCGTGTCGCTCGACGACGCGCTCGGTCGGGCTCTCGCTGCGCCCGTCTTCGCGCGGCACGACGCGCCCCCCTTCGACGCGAGCGCGATGGACGGCTGGGCCGTGCGCACCGTCGATCTCGCGGGCGCGAGCGACGCCGCACCGAGCACACTCGAGGCGAACGGGGAGTCACGCGCCGGCGGCGAGTGGCCCGCGCCGATCACCCCGCGCACCGCGATGCGCATCTTCACCGGCGCTCCCGTGCCCGAAGGGGCCGACGCGGTGGTGATGCAGGAGGACGTCGACGCGCAGGGCAGCCTCGTGCGCTTCCGTCGGGCGCCTCCGCGCGGCGCCCACATTCGATCGCGCGGCGAGGACCTCGCGGTCGGCGCGGAAATTCTGGCACTCGGTGCCAGAGTCGGCGCAGGCGAGATCGCGCTCCTCGCGAGCCAGGGCGTGACGAGCGTCGACGTGCTCCGCGCGCCGCGGGTCGCGGTGCTGGTGAACGGCGACGAGCTGCGCGACCCCGGCGAGCCCGCGCGAGCGGGCACGATCTTCGACTCGAACGGGCCCACGATCGCTGCCGCGGTGCGCGAGGCGGGTGGTGTCGCGATCCGGATCCCGCGCGCCCCCGACGAGCTCGAGGCGCTCACCACGCGCGTGCGCGAAGGGCTCCTCGCCGACGCGCTCGTCGTGTGCGGCGGCGTGTCGGTCGGCGATCACGATCTCGTGCACCTCGCGCTCGCCGCGGCAGGTGTCGAGGCGCGCTTCTGGAAGGTCGCGATGAAGCCCGGCAAGCCGCTCACGTTCGGCCTCGCGGGCACGACGCCGGTGTTCGGGCTGCCCGGCAATCCGGTGAGCGCGTGGGTCACGTTCGAGCTCTTCGTGCGGCCCGCGCTGCGCCGGATGATGGGCGATCCGCGCCCGTTCCGGCGCGTGATCGAGGTCGAGCTCGGGCATGCGCATCGACGCTCGACGGGACGCATCGAGCTCGCGCGAGCGCGCCTCGAGTGGCGCGACGGTCGCGCGATCGCGTCGATCGGCGGGAAGCAGGGCTCGGGATCGACGCAGTCGATCGCGAACGTCGACGCGCTGCTGATCCTGCCCGCGGAGATCGGGACGTTCGAGCCGGGCGCGCGCGTCCCCGCGATGCTGCTGCGCGAGGGCTCGGACGCGAGCCCGTTCGCGTGATCACGCGCGCTCGCGCAGCAATCGTCCGGTGTGCGACGCGGGCGCCTTCGTGATCTCGTCGGGCGTGCCCGCGACGACGATGCGCCCGCCGCCCGGGCCTCCCTCGGGACCGAGATCGATCACCCAGTCCGCCGCCGCGACCACCTCGAGCGCGTGCTCGATCAGCACGACCGTGTTGCCCTGCTCGACGAGATCCTCGAGCACGCCGATCAGCACGTCGACGTCGGCGAGGTGCAGCCCGGTCGTGGGCTCGTCGAGCACGTAGAGCGTGCGTCCGGTCGCGCGCCGTGCGAGCTCGCGCGCGAGCGCGAGCCGCTGCGCTTCACCGCCCGAGAGCGTCGTCGCGCTCTGACCGAGCGTGAGATAGCCGAGCCCCACCGACGCGATCGCGTCGAGCCGCTCGCGGATCGCGGGCACCGCGCCGAGCAGATCGCGCGCCTCGCTGACCGTCAGATCGAGCACGTCGGCGATCGAGAGCCCGCGCCACTTCACGTCGAGCGTCTCGCGATCGTAGCGACGCCCGCCGCACACCTCGCACGTCGCGAGCACGTCGGGGAGGAACTGCATGTCGATGCGGACGACGCCCTCGCCCTTGCACGTCTCGCAGCGACCGCCCTTCTGGTTGAAGCTGAATCGCCCGGCGTCCCATCCGCGCGCGCGCGCCTCGGGCAGCGACGCGAAGAGCTCGCGAAGCGGGCCGAAGATCCCCGAGTACGTCGCGGGGTTCGAGCGCGGCGTGCGACCGATCGGACGATCGTCGATCGCGATCACACGATCGAACGCATCGAGCCCCTCGACCGTCGCGCGCACCGTCTCGCCGCGCGCACCGTTGATCAGCTGGCGCGCGGCCTCGAGCAGCGTGCCCACGACGAGCGAGGACTTGCCCGCGCCGCTCACGCCGGTGACCGCGGTGAGCACGCCGACGGGCACCCGCGCGTCGACGCCCACGAGGTTGTGCAGCGTCGCGCCGCGGATGTTGATCCACCCGCGCGGTGCCCGCGGCGTCTTGCGCGCCCGGCCCACACGGCGCTTCCGCGAGAGGAACGCACCCGTCAGCGAGCGCTCGTCGCGCGCGATCTCGTCGGGCGTGCCGATCGCGATCACACGACCGCCCTCGGTGCCCGCGCCGGGGCCCATGTCGATCACACGATCGGCGGCACGCACGACGTCGAGATCGTGCTCCACGACGAGCACCGTGCTGCCGCGATCGCGGAGCCGGCGGATGGTCTCGATCAAGCGCCCGGTATCGCGCGGATGCAGGCCGATCGAAGGCTCGTCGAGCACGTAGAGCACGCCGACGAGCGCGTGCCCGATGCGCGTCGCGAGCCGGATGCGCTGCGCCTCGCCGCTCGAGAGCGTGCCCGCGGATCGATCGAGCGACAGGTAGCCGACACCGACGTCCGCGAGGAAGCGCAGCCGCGATCGCACCTCGCGCAGGAGCGGCTCGGCGATCTCGGCCTGTCGCCCCTCGAGCGCGAGCGCGTCGACGTGCGCGCGTGCATCGTCGATCGAGAGCGCCTCGAGCGCGCGGATCGAGAGCCCGCCCACCGTGACGCCGAGCGCCTCGGCACGCAGTCGGGCGCCGCCGCACGTCGGACACGTCCCGCGCGCGCGGAACTTCGAGAGCTCGTCCGCGATCCCCTCGAGCGCTTCGTCGTCGTCCTCGCCGCGCCGTGCGTCGAGCTCGATCCACTGTCGCTCGAGCGACGCGAGCACGCCCTCGATCTTCTTCTTCGAGGCGACGAGCCCGTTGAGCACCGCGTCGCGCATCTCGGGCGCGAGCTCGCTCCACGTCGCGTCGACGTCGATCCCCGCCTTCTTCAGCGCGGTGACGCGATCTCGATAGGCCTTCTCGCGGGGCGCACCCCACGCCGCGATCGCGCCCTCCGCGATCGACTTCGACGCGTCGGGCACCACGCGCGCCTCGTCGAAGCGCTCGAGCTCGCCGAGCCCGCCGCACGTCGGGCACGCGCCCTCCGGTGAATTCCACGAGAACGTGCGCGGTGAGATCGGCGGCAGCAGCACGAGGTGCACCGGGCACGCGTGGCGCTCGGTGAAGAGCATCGGCTCGCCGTCCTGCGGCACCACCCGCACGATGCCGCCGCCGAGCCGCAATCCGAGCTCGATCGAGTCGGACAGGCGCTGCCGCACTCCGTCCTTCACGACGAGCCGATCGACCTGCACGTCGAGGTCGTGCGCGACCTTCGCATCGAGGGTGATCGTCTCGCCGAGATCGCGCACCGCGCCGTCGATCACGACGCGCACGAAGCCGTCCTTGCGCAGCCGCGCGAGCTCACCCGCGAGATCGCCGATCACCCCGCGCGCGATCGGCGCCTGCACGACGACGCGCGCGCCTTCGCCCAGAGACAGCGTGCGATCGACCATCTCGGGCACCGTCCACGCGCTCACCGGACGACCGCAGATCGGACAGTGCGGCTGACCGACGCGCGCGTAGAGCACGCGCACGAAGTCGTGGATCTCGGTGACGGTGCCGACCGTCGATCGCGGATTGCGCGCCGGCACTTCCTGGCGCACCGCGATCGCGGGCGAGAGCCCCTCGATCACGTCGACGTCGGGCTTCGGCAGCTGCTCGAGGAACTGTCGCGCGTAGGTCTGCAGCGACTCGACGTAGCGACGCTGCGCCTCTGCGTAGATCGTGTCGAACGCGAGCGACGACTTGCCCGAGCCGCTCGGCCCGGTGACGACGGTGAGCGCGCCGCGCGGCACGTCGACGTCGACGTCGCGCAGGTTGTGCATGCGCGCGCCGCGGACGACGATCGCGTCCTTCTCGCTCACGCGCTCCCCGCGAGCACCCGCGCGCAGCGCGCCGCCGCGATCATGCCCGCGGCATCGGCCTCGTCGCGCGACGCCGCGTCGTAGGCGACGCCGTGATCGACGCTCGCGCGTACGAACGGAAGGCCCCACGTGACGTTCACCGCGGCGCCCCAGTCGAGCAGCTTCGACGCGATGGTCGCCTGGTCGTGCATCATCGCGACGACGCCGTCGATGGCGCCTTCCGCGGCGCGACGCAGCGCGGTCTCGGCGGGGACGATCCCGATCAACGAGAGACGCCCCGAGGCGTAGGGCTCTCTCGCGCGCGCCGCGTCGACCGCGGGCGCGATCACGCGCGCTTCTTCGTCGCCGAACATGCCGCTCTCGCCGGCGTGCGGGTTCAGCGCGGCCACCGCGACCTTCGCGCCGTGCGCGCGCCCGAGCCGCGCCATCGCCTCGCCGAGGTGCACCGTCGCACGCTCGACGCGCTCCTTCGTGATCTCGCGCGGCACGTCGCGCACCGCGAGGTGCGTGGTCACCAGCGCGAGGCGCAGCCGCGGCCCGAGGAAGAGCATCGTGACCTCGTCGTCGCGCAGCCCCGCGCCGCGCGCGAGGTGCTCGGTCTGACCGACGAAGGGCGTGCCCGACATCGTGACCGCCTCCTTGCTCGTCGGCGCGGTCACGAGCGCGCGCGCGTGCCCGTCGCGCACCGCGCGCGTCGCGGCGTCGAGCGCGCGGAGCTGCGCGGCCCCGACCTCGGGCGAAGGCGCGTGCCTCGCGATCACGGCGGCGTCGACGCGGCCGGTGTCGACGATCGCGATCTCGCCCGGCGCGAGCGCGATCGGCTGCGGCATCACCCGCGCGCTCGGCAGACGCGGCGCGAGCTGCGCCGCGTCGCCGAACACCAGCACCGCCTCGCCCTCGCGCGCGACCTCGAGCGCTGCGACGGCCGAGACCGCCGGCCCGACGCCCGCGGGATCGCCCGTCGCGAACGCGAGCGTCACGGGGCCTTCATCTTGTAGCCGACCCCGCGCACGGTCTCGATCGGCTTGGCGGCGCTCGCGAGCTTCATGCGGAGGCGGCGGACGTGGATGTCGACCGTGCGCGAGCCGCCGTAGTAGTCGACGCCCCACACGCGCTCGAGCAGCTGCTGGCGCGAGAACACGCGGCCGCGGTGGCGCGCGAGGAACTCGAGCAGCGCGAACTCCTGGTGCGTCAGTTGGATGAGCCGCCCGTCGACCAGGACCTCGTGCGCCGCGCGGTCGATGACGAGCGGGCCGAGCTTGAGGCGCTCGGAGTCGGAGTACTCACTGCGGCGCCACTCCGCGCGCCGGATGCGCACGTAGAGCTCGACCGGCAGGTACGGCACGAGGACGATGTCGTCGAACGTGTCGCTGGGGTCGAGCCGCTGGAGCGCCGGCACCGTCACCGCGGCGAGGATGGGCACCTCGGCGAGCGGCGGTGCGGCGCGCAGCCGGCCGAGCGCGGCGCGCCCGGCTTCGACTTGATCCAGCACCTCCACGAGGACGGCGGCCGGGGGATCCTTCCCGAGCACCTCGTCGTGCTCCAGTGGTTCCCAGAGGTCCGCCGCTCGGACCCGGCATCCGAGCTCTCGGAGCACCGACAGGCCGCCCTCGCTCCGCTCGATGAGCTGGGGACTGCCCACGACCAGAATCCACATGAACGCACCTCGGTCGCGCTGCAGTGCGTCATCTACCGCCAGGCCCGCGAGTTTGCAATCGGAACAGCCACGCGGCTTGACCGGCTGGAGCCACGGTTGTTACATGCTGGCTCCCACGAGGGGGTGCCGGGTTGACGCAACGACGTTGGAAGCTCGTGGTGACGGGGCTCGGGAGCTCCGCGTCGCTCCACGAGGTCGTCGTCGAAGCGGGCGATTGGATGACCGCGCTGACGCGGGCGCGCGGGCAGATCGGCGAGAAGGGCGGCGTGCCGCCGGGCGCGAGCTGTGCCGTGGCACCGGATGGCAAGGTGACGATCCTCGACGCGGTCTCCCGTCGTCAGTACGCGCTCGCTCCGGTGGCGGACGGCGCGCCCGCGCCGATCGCGGCGACCCCCTCCCCGGCCCCGGTCGAGCTCGCGAAGCCGAAGAAGGCGTCCAAGCAGACGATCGCGTACATGCCCTCCCCGATCGCAGGCTCCGCCGCGCCGACGCCGGCGGCGGCACCCGCGACCAGCACCCCCGCCGCGGCGCGATCGGCGACCGCGCCCAAGCCCGCGTCGGCGCCGCCTCCCGCGGCGGCGAGCGCGCCCGAGGCGCCGTTCCGCCCGAACCAGACGGTCGCGTACGCCCCCGCGATCGCGCCGGCCGCACCCGCGCCTGCCGCACCCGCGCCGCCGCCGGCCGCACCCGCGCCTGCCGCAGAGCCGCCCAAGCCGGCGGCGCCGCCGACCGCGGCCGCGACGGCCGAGCCGCTCAAGAAGAAGGCGCCGAAGCACACCGTCGCCTATCTCCCCGGCGCCGGAGAGCTCGCCGCGAAGGCCGCGGCTCCGGCAGCAGCAGAGCCGGCCCCGACGGCCGCCCCTCAGCCGACCCCCGCCCAGCCGACCGCCGCGCAGCCGACCGCCGCGCCGCAGCCCGCGCCGGCTGCCGCCGCAGCGCCCCAGCCTGCCGCGGCCCCGCAACCGGCTGCCGCGCCCCAGGCCGCCAGCGCCCCCGCTGCGCGACCCGCTTCGGCGCCGCCCCCGGCGCGCCCGTCGCAGCCTCCGCCCGACGGCGCCGAGCTGCTCTACGCACGCGACGCCGAGCCCACGACCGACACCCCGCTGACGTATCGCGAGCGGACGTTCGTCGTCGATGCGGGCACGTCCGCCGACGACGCCGAGATGATCGTGCGTCGACGGTTCGCGCAGCTGCGCGAGGAGCTCGAGGAGCGCCCCAAGGGCAAGCTCGTCAACATCGCCGTGTTCGACCACCGCTGGGAGGGCCGGCCGCAGCGCCCGCCCCTCGTCGTCCTGCAGTGGAAGGACTGGCGCGGCGAGCCCGAGGTGCAGCGCCCCGCGCCCGCCACGCCCTCCCATCCGCCCGCCGCGCTCTCGCGTCCCGTGTCGCAGCCTCCGGTCGCGCCGGCTCCCGTCGCGCAGCCCGCGCAGCCTCCGGTCGCACAGCCTCCGATCGCGCCGCCCTCGCAGCCGCCCACCGCGACCGCGCGTCCGAGCACGCCCGCGATCCCGCCTGCGGCTCCGGTGCCCAGCGTCGAGCGCCCCCGCACCACCACCCCCGCGCCCGACGACCGCCTCAGCCAGGCGTTCGAGGCGCTGCAGGATCTCTTCTTCCTCGGCACGCCGCTCGAGGGCGCCGACTTCGTGCTGAACCTGCTCGCGGACCTCGTCCCGAGCGAAGCCGCGAGCGTCTGCCTCTACGACATCAACAGCAACGAGCTGCGCTTCGTCGCGCTGCGCGGCCCGGGCGCCGACGAGCGCAAGGGCGAGGCGGTCCCGCTCGGTGCGGGGCTCATCGGCGCGGCGGGCGACGACTACGCCCGTCCCACCCTCTTCGAGCAGGTCGCGGCCGAGGCTCGCTACGACGCCGCGATCGACGGCCGCGCCGGGCTCGACGCGCGCACGATGGCGATCGTCCCGGTGTTCCACCAGGGTCGCCTGCAGGCCGTCGTGCAGCTGCTCAACCGCGAGGGTCAGGCCCAGTTCGGCAAGGGCGACGCGAACGTGCTCGGATACGTCGCCGAGAAGCTCGGCGAGTTCCTGCACCAGTCGCGGCTCTCCGAGCGTCCTCGCCGCTGATCAGCGCGACGGCTGGCCGAGCAGCGCGACGACCTCGCGCTCGAGCCGATCGCCGTCGCCGCTGCGATACCCGGCGTGCACGTGCCGCACGATGCCGCCGCGGTCGATGACGTACGACGTCGGCATGCGGGACGGGCGGTAGCGATTCGCGATCGCGTGCCCCTCGTCGAACAGCACCGGGAACGAGAGGTGGTGACGGCTCGCGAACTGCCGCGCGTTGTCGACGCGCTGGTCCTGCGAGATCCCGACGATCGTCAGGCCGCGCTCGCGGTACTGGTTGTAGAGCCGCTGGTACACCGGCATGGAGTCGGCGCACGGCTCGCACCACGAGGCCCAGAAGTCGACGACCACGACGCGCCCGCGCAGGCTCGCGATCGTCACCTGGTTGCCCTGCAGATCGCGCAGGCCCAGCTCGGGCGCGCGCGCACCGGGATCGAGCGCCATCGCGCTCGCCGCGATCGTGAGGGCGAAGACCGCGATCCCCGCGGCGACCACACGCGTCATGGCGGGCTTCGACGACCCGATCGACGCGCGATTCACTGGTCGAGCTCCTCGCGCACGTACGCCGGCAGCGACGTCGGAGGCTCACGGAAGCGACGCCCGTTCACGAAGAACGTCGGCGTGCCCTCGACGTTCAGGCGGCGGCCCTCCTCGCGGTCACGCTCGATCGCGGCCTGGGTCTCGGGCGAGTGCAGGTCCGCGTGGAAGCGCTCCATGTCGAGCCCGAGCTGCTGCGCGTAGCGCTCGAGATCCTCGTCCTCGAGCGCACGCTGGTGCTCGAAGAGCAGGTCCGCCATCTCCCAGAACTTCCCCTGCTGACCCGCGGCCACCGCGGCGCGTGCCGCGGGCATCGCGCGCGGATGACCGCTCAGCGGGTAGTTGCGGAACACGACCTTCACCTGGCCCTCGAAGTCGCGCAGCAGCTCCGCGAGCAGCGGATGGGCGCGACCGCAGTACGGGCACTCGAAGTCGCTGAACTCGACGATCGTCACCGGCGCCATCGGCGCGCCGCGCATCGGGAAGCCCTCGCTCTGCACCTCGACCGCGGTGTCGCGGCCGTAGCGCAGCTCGTAGAGCTCCTCGATCTCCGAGCGCTCGTAGCCCTCGGCGATCAAGCGCGACACGTACCGCGCGGCGGGCACGCAGGTGCGGCAGGCACGTCCTTCGTCGGCGCAGCGCGCGACGCTCACCGGCTCGCCGCAGGGCGAGAGCAGCGCGTTCACGAGGTCGACCCAGACGCGGCGCTCGGCCGCGGTCAGGTCTCCGAGATCGACGGCTTCGAGCCGCTCGACGCGCGGGCCGCTGGGCGCCCGCGAGCCGCCTTGCTGCGGCTGTGCTTCGCCGGAGCCCTCGCCGCTCGTCTCACCGTTCCGCGCGCCGCTGCAGCTCGCGCCGATCGACAAGAGCGCCAGGGCACAGACGAGCCCCATCGGCGCGATTCGGATGCTGGTCCTTCCTCGCATTTTCGGCGCGCATGCTACTGCACGTCGCGCGATTCTGCGAACGCGGTGCGCGACGTCGCCGCAGGTCGCGCCACACGCGGGATCGGCGCGGCGCTGGGCGCACCTCGGCGCGCGATCTCGAGCGCGTAACGCGCGCACAGCGCGGGCACGTGGTGGGCGAGCCTTCCGTACGCCTCGCGCCCGCTGCCCGCGAGCGCGCGCAGGTACGGCATCCCGAAGAGCACCCGCAGCCAGCGGTGCGGGTGCCGCCCGTAGAGGCGATCCGCCAGGCGCGCCTGGAACCACAGGTTCCGGCCCTCGGCGCTCGCGAGGAAGCCCGTCTCGTAGCCCGCGATCGTCGCGCTGCGATCGTCGAGCGCGCGGCGCAGGCGCGAGGCGGCGTAGCTCGCGATCTCGAGCGAGGGCGCGATGCCCTCGCCGAGCAGCGCGTCGATGCCCAGCGCCTCGCCGACCAGCACGAGCCCGGGGCGATGCCCCTGCACGCCCGCGTCGAAGTAGCGCTCCGGCCAGCCGTGGATCTTCGAGTCCACCAGGCGGTATCCGAGGCGCGTCGCGTAGTCCTCGGTCCAGCGCCGCAGCACGTCGCCCGCGACCACGCCCCGCCCGTCCATCACGCCGATCTTGAAGAGCCCGTCGCGCCGCGCGGGATCGGGGAACGGGAAGACCCACGCGTAGCCGGGGATGCCGTCGAGGATCGGATCGAAGTCGAAGATCAACGTGCCCGGCTTGGTGTCCGCCGAGACCGGCTCGAACACCGCCTCGACGAGCCGCCCGGTGATCCCCCCGCGCAATCCACTGGCGCGCCGCGAGAGCCCGTTCGCGCCGTCGGCACCGACGACCCACTCGAACGTCTCGGTCGTGCTCCCGGTGCGCACCCGCCAGCCCGACGTCGCGGGCTCCAGCGCGCTCACCAGCGTCTCCTCGCGCACCTCGACCCCGCGGGCGCGACACGCCTCGAGCAGCGCGAGATCGAGCTCGCCGCGATCGAAGACCCACTGCGGTCCGCGCTCGCGCACCGCGAACGCGCCGAGCTCGCAGCGGAACTCGAGCTCGTTCGTGGTCCCACCGCCCTCGGGCCGCGCCCCGAGCACCCGCGCGATCCACTCGGTGCCGCGGAACGTGATGCCGCCGCCGCAGAGCTTCGGGCGCGGGAAGCGCGCCTTGTCGATCAGCACGAGATCGTCGGGGTCGACGCCCGCCGCGATCAGCTCGAGGGCGGTCGCCGTCCCGCCGGGGCCGGCGCCGAGGATCGCGATGCGCTTCGCTCGTCCCATTCGCGGGGCCGAACATGTCCGCGGGCTCCAGGCCCGGTCAAATCGCGCGGGCGCTCCGGGAGGAGGCCTCCAGGGCTCGTCGAGCACCCCGCGGAGCGCTCGCGACCCTCCGCGGGTTCGAATCGTTGCGCCGGTGGAACGATCGAGCCCAATGAGGCTCCCGCGTTTCGCCGCGGGAAACGATCCGACTCTCGGAGGATGCTTCCGTTGCGCAACGGGAACGGAGTGGCGCTGAGGAGGCTCGATCGTTCCAGCCGCGGAAACGATCGAACCTTCGGTAGGCCGCGCATCGCTCGTCGCGGGCCGCGGGAACCCCCGGAGGGTTGCCCCGAGCGGCGGGCAGAACGTCGCGAGCCTCGGAGGGCTCGAAAGTGCTCGCGCCGAATCGTGAGAAGGCCAAGAACGTCGGTCGTCCGCCGTCCCCGGACGAAGACGACCGGAAAGACTGTACTGACACGTCAGTCTAGTTTTGCTAAGCACCCGGCCGTGAGAACGGCAGCCTTCTTCCGGCTCGAGGGTGCGCTCTCGGGCTCCCCCGCGTGGGCGGGCGCGATGTGGCTCGCGTCGAACGCGCCCAGCGTGCGGCGGCGGCTCTTCGGGATCGGCGGGGTCGCGATCTCGGCGGCGCTGGCCGCGCGCGATCCCGCGATCACCCGGCACGTCGCGTGGTCGACGCTGCGCGGGTTCAGCGAGGACCGCCTGGTCGTGCTCGGCGACGACTACGCGCGCGATCGCGTGCTGCCCTCGATCAAGCCCGATGCCCGACGGCTGATCGACGAGGCGCGCGCGAGCGGTCGCACGCTCGTGCTGATCAGCGAGTCGATCGACGCGATCGTCCAGCCGGTCGCGGACGCGCTCGGGTTCGAGATCGTGATCGCGAACGCGCTCGAGATGGACGGCGCCGAGGCCACCGGCGTGCTGCGCGAGCCGGTGGTCGGGCCCGAGATCGATCCCAAGCGGCTGCGCGAGATCGCGGCGCGCCACCAGATCGATCTCGCGCGCTCGTGCGGGTACGGCGCGTCGCGCAGCGACGGCGTGTTGCTCTCGCTCGTCGGGCTTCCTTGCGCGGTCGATCCCGATCGCGAGCTGGCGCGCGTCGCGCGCGATCTCGACTGGCCCGTGGTGCGCAGCGTGCGCGAAGAGGAGACGCGATGAGCCTGCGTGAAGAGCTCCGCGGCAAGCAGGTCCTGGTCACGGGCGTGACCGGCTTCGTCGCGAAGGTGTGGGTCGCGTTCCTGCTCGAGCGCGCGCCCGAGATCGGGCGCATCGTGCTACTCGCGCGCGGCAAGCGCGGACAGAGCGCGGCGTCGCGGGTGCAGCGCCTCTTCGAGCGCTCGCCGTGCTTCCGCCCGCTGCGGGATCGACACGGCGACGGCTTCGGCGCGTTCCTCGCGTCGCGCATCGAGGTGGTCTCGGGCGACGCGCGCCGTCCGATGCTCGGCATCGACGAGCGTGTGCTCGACGAGCTGCTGCCGCGCCTCGACGCGATCGTGCACATCGCGGGGCTGACCGACTTCGTGCCCGATCCGCGCGACGGCGTCGCGGTGAACGTGCGCGGCGCGCAGCACGCCGCGGATCTCGCGGCGCGCACCCGCGGCAAGCGGCTCGTGCACATGAGCACGTGCTTCGTCGCGGGTCAGGGCTCGCGCGTCGTGCCCGAGGAGCTGACCGCGGGCGTCGCGCCGAACGGCACGCGCTTCGATCCCGAGGGCGAGCTGCTCGCGATCGACTCGGTGTGCGCGGCGATCGACGCGCGGCTCGACAAGGACGATCCCGCGGCCGCGCGGCGTGAGCGCATCGACGCGGGCACCCGGCGCGCGCTCGCGCTCGGTTGGCCGAACCTCTACACGTACACGAAGGGCCTCTCCGAGCACCTGCTCGCGATCCGCGAGGACGACCTGGCGGTCACGATCGTGCGCCCGTCGATCGTCGAGTGCGCGCACGAGACGCCGTTCTCGGGGTGGAACGAGGGGATGAACACCTCGGGCCCGCTGGTGTGGCTCGTGGGGACGCCCCACCGCCGCATGCCCTTCTCGCCGAAGCATCACTTCGACGTGGTGCCGGTCGACAGCGTCGCGCGCGGCACGACGCTCGCCCTGGTGAGCGCGCTCCGCGAGCGCGACGCGCGCGGGGTGCGCGGCGTGTGGCAGCTCGCGTCGTCGGATCACAACCCGCTGACGCTCGGTCGCGCGCTCGATCTCTCGACGCTCGCGCGGCGCCGTCAGTACGCGAAGAGCGACGATCCCTTCGAGCGCTTCGTGCTCGCGCACCTCGAGAGCGTGCTCGCGTCGCGCTCGGCGAGCGACGATCTCGTGCTGCCCACCGCGCGCAAGGCGACGCGCGCGCTGCGCGATGCGCTGGTCGCGTTCGACCCCGAGCACTACCTGCCCTCGTCGCTGCGCGAGAAGCTCGGCGAGGGATTGGCCAAGCGCGCGCAGCGCGCGGCGAAGACGCTCGGGAACACGTCGCGCACGATCGGCCAGGTCGAGCAGATGCTGCGCGTCTACCAGCCCTTCGTGTGGGACGACGATCTCGTCTTCCGCACCGACACGGTGCGCGAGGCGAGCGCGATGTTGAGCGACGAGGATCGCGCGCTCTTCGGGTTCGACGTGCACACGATCGATTGGCGCCGGTACTGGCTCGAGGTGCAGATCCCCGGGCTCGACACGTGGTCCTTGCCGCTCTTGAAGGGCGAGCGCGCGCCCGAGGATCCCGCGTGCGTGATCACGCCCGGACTGCGCGAGCTGGTGGCGCGTGAAGCGGTGCGTCTGGGCGCGCCGGCCGCGATGGTCGCGATGGGAGAAGAAGCGGAATGACGATCTTCGTCACCGGAGGAACCGGTTATCTGGGCTCGTACGTCGTGACGCGCCTGCTCGAGCAGCACGACGATCGGCTGCTGCTCATGGTGCGCGGCAAGACGCGCGACGAGGCGGTCACGAAGCTGTGGAACGGTCTGCAGCTCCACATGGACGCCGCGAGCTTCCGCGCCGCGCTGGAGCGCATCGACTTCGTGTCGGGCGACCTGACGATGCCCGGGCTCGGCATCACCGGCGACGAGCGCCGTCGCGTCACGCAGTCGGTGGACTCGGTGCTCCACATCGCGGCCTCGCTCAATCGGAAGAGCGAGAAGGCGTGCCTCAACTCGAACCTGCGCGGCACGCTCAACGTGATCCAGCTCGCGCGCGACGTCGCGAGCGCGCGCGGTGGGCTGCGCCGGTTCAGCCACGTGTCGACGGTCGCGGTGTGCGGGCAGCGTGATCGCGAGGACGTCACCGAGGACGCGTCGGTCGACTGGGATCGCAGCGACTACGATCCCTACGGGCGCACCAAGAAGTTCTGCGAGCACATGGTCCGCGAGCTCCTTCCGGACGTGCCGAAGACGTTCTTCCGCCCGTCGATCGTGATGGGCGACTCGCGCCATCCGCGCACGACGCAGTTCGACATGGTGCGCGCGACGTGCCTGCTGATCGACGCGCCCTTCGTGCCGATGCGCGCCGATGCGCGGGTCGACATCGTGAACGCCGACTACGTCGGGCGCGCGATCGCCGACATCCACGTGAAGGAGTCGCCGCGCTACGACTGCTATCACCTCTCGAGCGGCCGCGCGTCGAAGCGCGCGAGCGAGATCGACGCGGTGCTCACCGAGAAGATCGCGGGGCGTCGTGCCGCGCGCTTCGCGCCGCGCCTCGAGAAGCCCTTCGCGTCGCTCATGAACGGCATGGCGGGGCTGCCGCGCTCGCAGGCATCGCTCGTCGGATCGCTGTTCAAGGTGTTCATGCCGTACATCACGTTCGACACGGTCTTCGTGAACGATCGCGTGTGCGAGGAGCTCGGCGAGACGCCGATCCCGTTCACCGAGTACTGCGCGGGGCTCTATCGCTGGGCGAAGGAGCAGGACTACACGTTCCCCTACGTCGCGCTCCCTGCGGCGCCGAGCGTCGATCACGGCGCGAAGAACGGAGCGGGCGCATGGGCCTGAGCAGCAAGCTCTTCGCGCAGCTCGCGGGCCGCGCTGCGAAGGCGGCGGCGAAGCGCACCAAGGAGGCGCTCGATCCCGATCGCCTGCTCCAGCTCACGATGGAAGGTCTCGTCGAGACCGCGCGCGAGCGGCACGAGAGCGAGCCCTCGCCGCGCTGGCGTCCCGGCGAGCCGATCAAGCTGCTCTTCGCGGGCTACGTCGGAACGCGCAACACCGGCGCCGACGTGCGCGTCGAGGAGATGCTGCGGCAGTTCCGGCATCTCTTCGGCGACGAGCACTGCGACCTCTCGATCCTCACGATCGATCCCAGCAAGACCCGCGGGTACTTCAAGACCGTCAAGCAGGTCCACGTCCCCCAGATCTTCCCGAAGTTCCTCTTCGATCAGGTGCGCGCGCAGCACGGCGTGATCGCGTGCGAAGGCTCGATGTTCAAGAGCAAGTTCGCGAGCGCGCTGACGACGATGATGGCCGGCGCGCTGGGCCTCGCGGTCGCGGAGGAGAAGATCGCGGTCGGCTACGGCGGCGAGGCGGGCGCGATGGACGCGTCGCTCGAGGACATGATCCGCCGGACGCTCGGTGAGCGCGCGCTGGTGCTCACGCGCAACGACGAGTCGAGCGCGATCCTCGAGCGGCTCGGCGTGCCGACGCGCGTGGGGACCGACACCGCGTGGACCTACGAGGGCGCGCCCGACGAGCTCGCGGAGAAGCTGCTGCGGCGCGCGGGCTGGGACGAGAAGAAGCCCGTCGTCGTGGTGTGCCCGATCCATCCGTTCTGGTGGCCGGTGAAGCCGGACCCGCTGCGCGCCGCGGTGCACGGGCTGACGGGCGCCTACGAGAAGAGCCACTTCGAGTCGATCTACTTCCACGAGGACGGGCCCGAGGTCGACGCGCGCTTCGATCGCTACATCGCGGGGCTCGCGGGCGCGCTCGACGACTTCCGGCGCGCGCACGACGTGTTCCCGGTGATCGTCGGCATGGAGGCGCTCGATCGCACGGCGTGCGAGGCGCTCTCGAAGAAGCTCGCGCGGCGCGGCGCGCCCGCGATGTTCGTGTCGGACGAGCACGAGTACCGCGAGATCGTCGCGGTGCTGCGGCGCGCGTCGCTGATCGTGTCGTCGCGTTACCACGCGCTCGTGTGCTCGATGCCGGCCGCGGTACCGAGCGTCGGCGTCACGATGGACGAGCGCATCCGCAACCTGATGCGCGATCGCGGCCAGCGCGATCTGCTGCTGAACGTCGACGACGAGGCGCTCGACGAGCGGCTCTTCGAGGCGATGCAGCGCGCGTGGTCGGATCCCGACGCGTCGCGTGTGGCGATCGAGCGCAGCGTCGCGCGCAGCCTGGTGCGGCAGGGCGAGATGGGCGTGCACCTCGTCGATCACGTGCGCGCGCACCATCCGCGCTTCCCGTTCGCGAGGCACCTCGGGTCGAGCGAGACCGGCGGCGACGGCGATCCCATCGCGCACCTTCCGCCGCTCGCGGCGCGGCAGCGCCTGATCCTCGAGCGCTGGCGCGCGGTCGAGCTGGGAGCACTGCAGGCATGAGCTTCGTCGACGTCTTCCTCGCGAACCTGAGCGAGCACCCCGATCGCGCGTTCGTCACCGAGGTGTGCTGCACCGGGCTCGCGCCCGGGAAGGAGCGCCTCGTGCCCACGCGCGGCGGACGGCTGCGCGAGATGATCGAGCAGGCGCGCCACGCGCTGCGCGCGGCCGGCGTGAAGCCGGGCGATCGCGTGGTGCTCGTCGCGCCGAACTCGGCGCGCTGGATCGCGTGCGACGTGGCGATCCTCGCCGAGGGCGCGACCTGCGTGCCGATGTACGCGCGCCAGGCCGCCAACGAGCTCGTCGCGATGATGCGCGACTGCGATCCGCGGGTCGTGATCGTCGACGGAGCGCCGCTCGCCGAAGCGATCGCGGCGCACGCGCCGCCCGCGCCGATCGTGCAGCTCGACGCGCTGTTCGCGGGGCATCCCCCGAGCACGCTCGATCCGGGGCGACGGATCGATGCGACCAGCGTCGCCACGATCATCTACACGTCGGGCTCGAGCGGCGAGCCCAAGGGTGTGATGACGAGCGTCGCGAACGTCGAGCACATGCTGCCGGTGCTCGACGCGAAGCTGCGCGAGCTGACGGGCACGAGCGGCGGGCGCGATCGTGTCTTCCACTACCTGCCCTTCTGCTTCGCGGGATCGCGCATGGTCCTCTGGGCCTGCCTCTTCCGCGCGAACGGCTTGTTCCTCTCGACGAACCTCGACGACCTCGCGCGCGAGCTGCGCGTCGCGGCGCCCGAGTACTTCCTCAACGTGCCGGCGCTGCTCGAGCGCGTGCGCGCCGGGGTCGAGAAGAAGCTCGCGGAGCGCCCGCTGCCGGTGCGGATGCTCTACGAGCGCGCGATCGAGGCGTTCCGTCGCGAGCGCGCGGGCATCGCGCGGAAGAGAGATCGTGCGCTGCTGATGGCGGCGAAGAGCGCGCTCTTCCCGAAGATCCGCGAGCAGATCGGGCACCAGATCACCGGGCTGATCTGCGGCTCCGCGCCGCTCGCGGAGGAGACCCAGGCGTGGTTCTCGGACCTCGTCGGCATCCCCGTCTACCAGGTCTACGGGCTCACCGAGACCACCGCGATCGTGTCGATCGATCGCGTCGACGGAGTGGTGCCCGGGCGCGTCGGCCATCCGATCCCCGGATGCGACGTGCGGCTCGGCGAGCACGGCGAGCTGCAGATCCGCGGGCCCAACGTGTTCCGCGGGTACTTCCGGCGCGACGCGGCGACGCGCGATGCGTTCACCGACGATGGCTGGTTCCGCACCGGCGATCAGGCGACGATCGACACCCGCGGTCTGCTCCAGATCATCGGGCGCGTGAAGAACATCCTCGTGCCGAGCTCGGGGCACAACGTCGCGCCCGAGCCGATCGAGCAGCTGATCATGGAGCGCGTCCCGAGCGCGTCGCACGCGGTCGTGATCGGGCATGGTCGCCCCTACCTCGTCGCGCTGCTCGCGGGCACCGCGGACCGCGGCGCGATCGATCGCGCGATCGACGAGATCAACGAGGCGCTGCCGCACTACCGGCGCATCCGGAAGGTCCACGTGCACCAGGACCCGCTCACGATCGAGAGCGGAATGCTCACCGCGAACCAGAAGCTGCGGCGCCAGGCGATCGAGGCGCACTTCGCGCGCGAGATCGACGCGCTCTACGCGTGATGCGGTACGAAGGAACGCAGCTCTCGTTCGACCTGGGCCACGGCGGCGTGGTCGAGGTGCGCCTGCATCGCGAGCCGTGCAACGAGATCGGGCTCGTGATGCTCGGCGAGCTCGAGCGCGTCGCCGAGGCGGCCCACGCGCCGGGCGTGCGCGCGATGGTGATCACGAGCGCGGTGAAGCGCGGGTTCTGTGCGGGCGCCGATCTGCGCGAGCTGCATCGCGAGAACGCATCGCGCGCGAGCGAGCCGGTCGAGGCTCGAGTGCGCGAGGTGCGTGGCTTCCTCGATCGCATCCACGCCGCGTTCGACGCGATCGATGCGGCACCGATCACGACGATCGCCGCGGTGCACGGCGTGTGCTTCGGCGGCGGGTTCGAGCTCGCGCTCACGTGTGATCTGATCGTCGCCGACAAGAGCGCGCGCTTCTGCTTCCCCGAGCTGCGGCTCGGGCTGATCCCGGGCTTCGGCGGGATCCCGCGGCTCGAGCGCGACGTCGGCAACGCGGTCATCCGCGATCTGCTGCTGACGGGACGCAGCCTGGGCGCGGCGCGCGCGCAGGAGATCGGGCTCGTCTCGCAGCTCGTCGCGCCGGGCGAGCACCTCTCCGTCGCGCATCGCGTCGCAGAGCAGGCGTGCCGCTTCGACGCCGCGACGACGAAGGTCGCCAAGGCGTTCCTCAAGCCCATTCCGAAGGAGCGCCTCGCGCGCGAGAAGGACGTGTTCTGCGAGCTCTTCGCCGGCCCGGTGGTCGCGAAGGCGCTCGCGCGCTTCGACGCCGACACCTCGGCGATGCCCTACCTCCCCGCCAAGCAGGACTCTGCATGAGCACCGCGAACGACGTGCTGCCGCGCCTGATGACCCTCGCCGCCGAACGCTTCGGAAAGCGCTCGAGCGAGCTGCGCCCCGCCGACGATCTCTTCGACGCGCTCGGCATCGACAGCGTCGAGGCGATGTCGCTCGTCACCGCGCTCGAGGAGCGCTTCGGCATCGAGATCCCCGACTACGAGGTGCAGGACGTGCGCACCTTCGAAGAGCTCGCGACCGTGATCGCGCGGAGGGTCTGAGCTCGATGATGATCCCGCCCGAAGGCTACGACTCGCTCGGAGAGCTGCTGCACGACGCGCTCGTGCAGTGGAAGAGCGAGACCGCGCTGATCGAGGTCGATCGGCGCGCCGAGAAGAAGCGCCTGACCTATCTCGACGTGCGTCGCGAGGTCGCGCCGGTCGCGCGCTGGCTCGCCGATCGCGGCGTGGGCCCTGGTGATCGCGTCGCGATCGTGATGAGCAACCAGGCGCGCTGGCCGATCGCGGCGATCGCGCTCTTCGCGCGCGGCGCGGTGATGGTGCCGCTCGACTACAAGCTCTCGGGCGACGAGCAGGTCGCGCTGCTGCGCCATGCCGGTGCACGCGCGCTGATCACCGAGCACCCGCTGCTGCGGCGCATGAAGGACCTGCCCGCGATCGACGTGCTGGTCTCCGAGGCGCCGGAGAGCGAGAGGAGCGCGCAGCGCTGGGAGGATCTCGACCCCGACGTGATCGCGCCGCCGGTCGAGCGACGCATGCGCAGCGACGCCGCGAGCATCGTGTACTCGTCGGGCACCGGAGGTCGCGCCAAGGGCTGCGTGCTCACCCACGACGCGTACCTCGAGCAGCTCGGCGCGCTGATGCGCCTCTTCCCGATGCGCCCGGGGCACAAGACGTTCTCGGTGCTCCCGACGAACCACGCGATCGACTTCATGGTCGGGTTCCTCGGGCCCTTCGCGTGTGGCTCGACCGTCGTGCACCAGCGCACGCTGCGGCCCGAGTTCCTCGTGTCGACGATGCGCGAACACCGCATCACGCACATGGCGCTCGTGCCGCTGCTGCTCGCCGCGTTCGAGCGCGCGATCGACGAGAAGATCGACGAGCGTCCGGCGTGGCAGCGCGCGGCGCTCGGGCTCGTCTCGCGTGCGAACGCGGAGCTCACCCGTGCGAAGCCCGACGTCGCGCTGAGCCGCACGCTGCTCGGCGGTGTGCACCATCAGCTGGGCGGCGCGCTCGAGCTGCTCTTCTGCGGCGGTGCGTTCGTCGATCGCCGCCGCGCCGAGCGCTTCTACGAGCTCGGGATCCCGGTGGTGATCGGCTACGGGCTCACCGAGTGCTGCACCGTCGCGACGGTCAACGATCTGCGCCCGTTCCGCGCGGACTCGGTCGGTCGCGCGGTGCACGGCGTCGAGGTGCGCGTGCACGCGCCCGGCGCCGACGGAGTCGGTGAGATCTGGATCCGCGGGCGCACCGTGATGCGCGAGTACTGGAACGACGCGGAGCTCACGGCGCGCACGATCACCGAGGACGGCTGGCTGCGCACCGGCGATCTCGGGTGGCTCGACGCGAGCGCGCACCTGCACCTCGTCGGTCGCAGCAAGAACATGATCGTCACCGCGGGCGGCAAGAACGTGTACCCCGAGGACGTCGAGTCGGCGTTCGAGGGCGTCGCGTGCGAGGAGCTCGCGGTGTTCGCGTCGGGCTACGTGTGGCCGCGCCACGCCGCGCTCACCGAGGAGCAGCTCGTCATCGTGGTGCGCACCAAGAGCGCGGCCGCGATGCGCGACGCAGAGCGCGAGATCGCCGCGCGCAATCGGCGGCTGCCCGAGCACAAGCGCGTGCACGCGGTGCTCGCGTGGAGCGACTCGTTCCCGCGCACCGCGTCGATGAAGGTGAAGCGCGAGGCGCTCGCGGAGCAGCTGCGCGCGGGCGCGCGTCCCGAGCAGCTCGTCGCGCTCGAGCGCGCGAGCGGCGCGATGTTGGGAGGTCTGTCGTGACGAAGTGGCTCGCGATCGTGAATCCGGCGGCGGGCGGTGGGCGCTGCGGCGAGCGCGCCGACGAGGCCATCGAGACGCTGCGACGCGGCGGCATGACGATCGACGTGGTGCGCACCGAAGCGCCGGGGCACGCGACGACGCTCGCGCGCGACGCGGCCGCGAGCGGGCGCACGCACTTCCTCGCGGTGGGCGGCGACGGCACGACGTTCGAGATCCTCAACGGGCTCTTCCCGCGCCGTGAAGCGGGCGAGCCCCCGACGGTCGCGATGCTCCCGCTCGGCACCGGCAACTCGTTCCTGCGCGACTTCGGGATCGAGGGCGCGGAGGCCGCGATGGACGCGATCCTGCGGGCCCAATCACACCCCTGCGACGTGCTGCGAATCGATCACGCGCGCGGCGTGCTGCACTCGATCAACATCGTCGGCGTCGGGTTCAGCGCGGACGTCGGCGCGCTCACGAACCGCCGCTACAAGCACCTCGGCGCGGCGGGCTACGTCGTCGCCGTGCTGCGCACCGCGATCGGCCTGCGCTCGCCGACGTTCCCGCTCCGCATCGACGGCGGCGCGCTCGACGCGCGCCCGGCGATCCTGCTCTCGTTCTGCAACAGCCGCTGCACCGCGGGCACGATGCGCATGGCGCCCAACGCCGAGGTCGCCGACGGGATGCTCGACGTGATCCGCATCGGGCCGCGCTCGCGCCTCTCGTTCGTCTCGGCGTTCCCCAGCATCTTCGCGGGACGGCACGTGAAGAAGGAAGGCGTCGAGGAAGCGCGCGCGAAGCGGGTGGAGCTCGAGCTCGATCGCGAGGTCGACACGATGATCGACGGCGAGGTGCTTCCGCTGCGGCTGCGATCGATCGAGGTCGTGCCCGGCGCGCTGCGGGTGATCGCATGAGCGAGCTGCCGCCCGTCCCGTCGGAGTCGCTGCAGAAGCCGTCGCTCGCCGACTACGCGAAGTCGGCCGCGCTCTGGGCCGCGGGGCTCACGTACTTCGTGCCCGCCTCGGCGGGGATGGTGCTCACGTGCGCGACGCTCGGGCTCGATCGCTCGCTCGCGTACCAGCGCTGGTATGCCGAATGGGTGATCCGTCTCACCGGATCGAAGTGGCGCGCGCACGTGCACCCCGACGTCGATCCCAAGCGCCCCTGCGTGTTCGTGCACAACCACACGAACCACTTCGACTTCGTCTTCATGCACAACGCGACGCCGCACTACAAGCGCGGGCTCGAGCTGGAGTCGCACTTCAAGTACCCGGTCTACGGGCAGATGATGAAGGTCCGCGGCGGCATCGCGGTGAAGCCCGGGGTGAAGGGCCAGACCCCCGAGGTGCTCGCGAACATGCGCGAGGCGCTCAAGGACGGGCACGCGATCCTCACGTTCCCCGAGGGCCATCGCACCACCACCGGACGACTCGGTCCCTTCCGCAAGGGCGTGTTCTTCCTCGCGCGCGATCTCGAGATGCCGGTGGTGCCGGTGACGGTGACCGGCGCGTACGAGATGATGCGCAAGGGGAGCCTGATGATCCGGCCGGGGCACACCATGACGGTGCACGTCGATGCGCCGATCGAGACCGCGGGCATGAGCGACGACGAGGTGCCGCAGCTCGTCGATCGCGTGCACGCCCAGATGTCGGGGCACATCGACGACTACTGGCGCGCGAAGGGATGGCCCGGATGAGCGCGCCGGCCCGCCGCGACGAGCTCGACGGACGCACCACGCGCGCTGCGGCGATGCGCCAGGAGCGCCGTCGCGCCGTGCTCGACGCGAGCCTGCGCGTGTTCAGCGAGAACGGCTACCACGCGACGCGCATCAGCGATCTCATCGAGGCCGCGGGGATCGCGCGCGGCACGTTCTATCTCTACTTCGAGAGCAAGAACGCGATCTTCCACGAGCTGCTCGATCAGCTCCTCGAGCGCATCCGCGCGTCGGTGGACGGCGTCGACACGCGCGTCGATGCGGCGCCGCTGCGCGATCAGCTGCTCGTGATCGTGCGGCGCGTGCTCGCGACGTTCCACGAGCACCCGGAGCTCACGCGGCTCGTGCTGCGCAGCGCGCCGGGGCTCGACGACGAGGTCGACCGCAAGCTCGCCGCGTTCTACGGGCAGCTCCACGCGTGGCTCGCGGTGTCGATGCAGAACGCGCAGGCGCTCGGCCTGATGCGCGTGCTCGACGTCGACGTGGTCTCGTGGTCCGTGATCGGCGCGGTGAAGCAGATCGTCGAGCTCTCGCTGGAGCGCCGAGAGGGCGCGGACCTCGATCGCGCGACCCGCGCGCTGCTCGATCTGCACCTCGACGGGATGCTCGTCGCGCGCTGACCCGCGCGCGACTGCCCGAGCGCCTGCCGGACGAGCTCTGCCCCGACGGCGCGAAGGCCGGCTGGTGGGCGAAGACGGTGCAGCTCGATCTCGAGGCGCAGGGCGTGGTGACGCGCGAGAAGACGCGCCGCCGCGCTTTCACCGCGCGTGAGCGATCAGCGCATCGACCAGCGGTTGCCAGATCTCGCGACCGCGCAGCGCCTCACGCCAGCGCGCGGGGATGCCGTGCACGCCGACGGCGATCCCGACGATGCCGCCAGTGAGGCACGCCGTCGTGTCGGTGTCGTGTCCGAGCGCGATCGCGGCGCGCACCGCGCGCTCGAAATCGGGCTCCTCGGCGCAGTCGCGCGCCGAGCGGAGCGCGTCGACGACGTAGCCACCGCCGCGCCCTTCGATGCGCTCGTCGGGACGCACGTGGAACTCGAGCGCCTCCTCGCGATCGCTCCCCGGCTCGATCGTCGCGCGCAGCGCGCTCACCGCGTCGGCCCACGGGTCGGTCACGCCCTCGAGCACGCGACGCGCCCACAGCGCGTAGTACGCGCAGCACACACGAGCGCGCGCGTGACCGTGCGTGACGCACGACTGTCGCTCCGCATCGCGCACCAGCTCGGCATCGTTCCCGCGATGCCACAGCGCGAGCGGAAGCACGCGCATCAGCGAGCCGTTCCCGTTGGCGCTCGGGTCGCTCGGACCGGCGCGCTCGGCGTCGACGCCGCTCTGGATCGCGCGGATCGCCCGCGCGGTCTGGACCCCCACGTCGAACACGTCTCCGTCGACCGCGAGCTCGCCCCACTCGTACCAGTTCACGAGCCGCCGCCCGAGATCGTCGAGGTCGAGCGCACCGCGATGCAGCAGCGACGTGAGGAGCGCCAGCGCGTGCGCGCCGTCGTCGGAGTACGTCCCGGGCGCGATGCGCGCGTGGCTGCGCCGGAACCCCGACGGCGGCTCCATCTCGATCGGGGTCGGGATGTCCGCGGGCGCGTGGAACTCGTAGGGCACGCCGAGCGCGTCGCCGACGAGCAGGCCGATCACGCCGCCCGCGATGCGATCCGCGCGCGAGACGCTCGGATCGCGCGCGATCACCACGCGCGGCTCAGGAACGGCGCGCCATTGCTGGTCGCTGCGCGCGCCTGGGCGATCGCGCGCATCACCTCGTCGCGCGAGAGCGTCGCGAGGGGTGCGATCCACTCGACGAGCTCGCCGCTCGAGGAGAACACGCGCGTCGGATACGGCGCGCGCGTGAGCAGCGAGAGCCCCGCGGTCGCGGTGCGCACCGCAGCGGGAAGGAACCCGTTGCCGTCGACGAGATAGCCGTGCGCGCAGTGGCTCGCGCCGAAGCGCTTCATCAGGTTCGCCGAGGCCTGGCGCGCCGTGTCGTCGAACGACATCGACACGGTCTTCTCGATCACCGTGATCGACGCGTACTTCCGATCCGAGCTCTCGCGCAGCACGTCCTCGACGGCGCGCTCGATCGCCGCGACCCCCGACACCGTCACGTGGGCGCGCCACACGGAGACGACCAGCCTCGGCGCACCGAGGAGCGCCCACTGCGGTGTCGCTTCGAGGATGGGCAAGCTGCGCATGGCGTCGGGCGACGATACGCGACGGATCCGCGTGCGGGAAGATCACCCGCGCGAGGGATGGCGCCGCGCCTTGATGTGCACCCACGCGAGCGCGCCCAGCGCGCACGCGACGATCATCACGATCGCGACCGTGATCGCAGCGCCGAGCGAGAGCGTCGGGCCGATCACGCGCGCGAGCCCGATTCCGGCCACGTAGAGCGCGAGCAGGTGCGAGACGTAGAGGAACAGCGTCTCGCTCGCGATCGTCCGGAGCGCGCGCGGCAATGCGACGACGCGCGCGCTGGCGATCGCGAGCACGGCTGCGACCATCGCGACCGCCGCGAGGCGCACCAGCGAGAACCCCGGCGACGCCGAGTAGAGCAGCGGATCGCTCGGTCGTGCGATCAGCGCGTCGACGATCACCGACGCCGCTCCGATCGCCACCGACCCCATCGCGAGGCGCACCCCCGCGCGCGTCCCCGAGGTGCGCGCGCCGTCGGGCAGCGCGATCGCGCCGAGCACCACGCCCGCGAGCACGAACCCGCTCCACGGCAGCAGCGGGAACAACGACCCACCGCTGCGCGAGACGTAGTTGCACACGAGGCGCAGCGCGCTCCCCTCGCACTCGATGCGCGCCGCGAGCGGCGCGAGCCCGATCGCTGCCGCCGCGAGCCCACCGCTCACCAGCACGACCTGCGATGCGCGCCGCGCGATCACACACATCGCCTCGAGCAGCAGCATCGTCACGCCGATGCACTGCAGCACGTCGACGATCATCGCCTCGTCGATCGCGCGCCGCGCGAGCTCGGCATCTCCGCTCAGCACGCCCGCCGGCGCATGGAGCAGGTACCCGATCGCGATCAGCATCCCTGCGCGCTTCACGCGCCGGGCTCGCGCAGTGCGATCCGCGCGATAGCTCTCCCACCGCGCGAGGCTCGACAGATGGAACGACACGCCCGCCGCGGTCATGAACCCGACCGCGGTCAGCCCGCGCACCCACGTCCAGATCTCGAAGCCGCGCCCGGTGCGCCACGCGTCCGCGAGCAGCGCGTCGATCACGTGCCCCTGGATCATCTGCACGCTCATCAGGAGCCGCAGCAGATCCACGAAGTGCGCGCGCGCCGGAGCCTTTCGCTCGGCGGACGGCGAGGCGTCGGTGACGCTCATCGCAGCTCGCGCACGACGGCGGCGAGCGCATCGAGCGGCGGACGCGCTGCCGGATCGGGACGCGTGCACTCGGTCGCGATCGCGACCAGCGCCTCGGGCGCAGGCGCGTCGAGCTGTCCGCAGATCTCGCGCACGGTCGTGCCGAGCGCGTAGACGTCCATCGCCACGTGCGCGGGCGCGCCCGCGCGCTGCTCGGGCGGCATGTACGCGAGCGTGCCTTCCGCGATCGCGTGCGGCGACGCGCCCGCTTCGCCCATGCGCTGCGCGGTGCCGAAGTCGGTGAGCACCACGCGATCCATCGTGCGCAGCAAGAGGTTCGACGGCTTCAGATCGCGGTGCACCACGCCGCGCTCGTGCACGTACCGCAGCGCGTCGATCGCGCTCTCGATCCACGGCAGCAGCCACTCGCTGCGGATCGCGCCCTTGCTCAGCCAGGTGCGGATCGAGCCGTGCTCGAGGTTCTCCATCGCGATCGCGCCGAGCGTCTCGTCGACGTCGAGCACGCGGATCACGCCGGGGTGCTCCATCGACGCCGCCATGCGCGCCTCGAGCAACAAGCGCTCGCGATCGGCGCGACCCCGACGGTGATAGACCTTGAGCGCGACCGGCCGCGCGAGCTGCGTGTCCTCCGCGAGGAACACCGTGCCCGCACCGCCGCGACCGAGCTCGCGCAAGAGCTTGTAACGCCCCCGCGAGAGCGCTCCGTCGGCCATCAGCGTCGCGCCCTCGTCGCGGCGCGGCGTGGCCTGCTTCTCGCGCAGTCGCGCGACCCGCTCTCTCGCGCGCGGATAGTCGAGATCGCGCGCAACGATGCGTTCGTAGAGCGAGAGCGCCCCGCGCGCATCACCACGTCGCTCCGCGATCTCCGCCGCGAGCATCCATCCATCGAGCGGCGCGTCGGGCTCGCGCAGCATCGGCGCGAGCACCTCCCACGCCGTGCTCTCGTCGCCGCGCGCATCGAGCCGCTCCGCGACGCGGCAGCGCAGATCGCTCATTCCACCGCTCGCGAGCACGCGTCGCGCGAGATCGATCGCGACCACCTCGCGCCCGACCTCGCAGAGACGCTCGAACGCCTCGATCGCGATCGCCTGATCCTCGCTGCCCGGCTCGGTGGTGCGCTGCGCGAGCGCGACGAGCTTCGCGGCCTCGCGCTCGAACGGATCGGCGGCTTCGGCCGGCGGCGTGCTCGCGATCACCGGCGCCGGTGTCTCGACCTCCGGCTCGGCGACCGGCTCGTCGGCCACGAACCACCCGCGCATGCGCTGCCACACGCTCACGCGAGCACCTCGACGCGTACCCCGCCCACGGTGATCACGTCGCCGTAGAGCAGGTCCACGCCCGCCGCGACGTTCTGCGCGCCGAGCACGACGCTCACGCCCGCATCGGGCTGCATCACCGCGCGATCGTCGACGAACACGAACGTCGCGCTCAGCCCCGCGACGCGCAGCTCGGCCTCGCCCGCCACCACGCGCTCGCCGCGATCGAGCCCGCGCAGCACGTCGATCGCGATCCCTTGCGCGCCCGGGCTCACGCGCAGCGACACGTCATCGCCGAGCCCGATCTCGGTCGGCCCCGAGAGCGCGATCTCGCCCGCGATCGGCACGCCCGCGATCAGCGTCCCGTTGCGGCTCCCGAGATCACGCACCACGACCGCGTCCTCGCGTCGCGCGATCTCGCAGTGACGACGCGACACCGAGCCTCCGCGCACCACGACGTCGGCATCGCTGCGCCCGATCACCGCGGGCAGCGAGCCCACGAGCCCTACCCTCGCGCCGCCCACGTCGAGCTTCAGCCGGCGCCCGCGCGGCCACTTCTCCTCGATGCGCCGCAGCATCTCCGCGATCGACGGATCGCTCGGCGCGAGCAGCGTCGCTTCGCGCAGCGCACGACGCGCCACGTCGCGCGCACCGACGCGCGTCGCCATCTCCTGCTCCGACACCAAGCGGCGCAGCCGCGCGTCGCGCTGCTCCTTCGCGTGCGTCGTCTCGAGCACCTTCTCGAGCCGCTCGATCTCGCCCGCGTGCTCGAGGCATCGCGCGAGGTCCTCGTTGCGCCCGAGCAGCTCGTAGCAGTCCGCCGCCTCGACCCACTTCTCCGCGCGCTCGAGCCGCTCCGCGGCGTCGACCAGCTTGCGCTTCGCGTCCGCGCTCACCGCGCCGCGCTCGCGCGCCGACTCGAGCACCGCGACGCCGATGCGGGCCTCGAGATCACGACGTCCGTCCTCGCGATCCGGCGGCATGAAGCGCAGCGCGTCGACCCACGCCTGCACCTTCTCCTCGACGTTCTTCGCTTGCTCGCCGAGCCGCGTCATCAGCTCCGCGGCCTTCCCGGGGTCCCCCATGTCGACCCACAGGTACGCGGCCTTGCGCAAGTCGCCCTGCACCTCGGCATCCAGGGCCTGACGTGCACGCGTGTCGAAGAGGCGTCGGAAGAAGCTCACGAGTCTTTCGGGCAGGTGCGTTCAGCGCGCTGCGATGGTTCCGACCGTACGGTCATCGTTGACACCGAGCGGATCCATCCACGACGATCCGACGCCACCTCGCACGCATCTTTCCTCGGAGGCCCCTACGTGAGCAACCGTCTCGGCGAGCTCCTCGTCCGTGAGAAGCTGATCAGTCTCCAGCAGCTCCGGACCGCCCAGGACGAAGCCAAGCGCACCAACTCGTCGCTCGGCTACACGCTCGCGCGCATGGGGTACATCTCGGACCAGGAGATCACGGATTTCCTGAGCCAGCAGTACCGCGTCCAGTCGATCAACCTCGAGGAGTACGAGATCGACGAGGACGTGCGGAAGATGATCTCGCAGGAGGTCTGCGAGCGGCACAAGGTCATCCCGGTCTCGCGCTCCGGCTCGTCGCTGATCGTCGCGATGGCCGACCCGTCGAACCTCCACGCGATCGACGACATCAAGTTCCTCACGGGCTACAACGTCGAGCCCGTCGTCTCGTCGGAAGCCGCGATCCTCAAGGCGATCGAGCGTTATTACGCCGCGCCGGAGATCTCCTACGACCAGATCATGGAGGGCTTCGACGAGGAGGAGATCGAGGTCGCCGGCGAGGACGACGACATCGCCCTCGGCGACCTCGAGCGCGCGAGCGAGGACGCGCCGGTCATCCGCCTCTGCAACGCGATCCTGCTCAACGCGATCAAGAAGCGCGCGAGCGACATCCACATCGAGCCCTACGAGAAGAAGCTCCGCGTCCGCTACCGCATCGACGGCGTGCTCGTCGAGGAGATGACGCCGCCGCTCAAGCTCAAGAACGCGATCGCGTCGCGCATCAAGATCATGAGCTCGCTCGACATCGCCGAGCGACGCCTGCCGCAGGACGGACGCATCAAGCTCAAGCTCGGCAAGGGCAAGGAGATGGACTTCCGCGTCTCCGTCTGCCCGACGATCTGGGGCGAGAAGATCGTCATGCGTCTTCTCGACAAGTCGAACCTGCAGCTCGACATGACGAAGCTCGGGTTCGATCAGAAGGCGCTCGACGACTTCAAGTGGGCGATCAGCCAGCCCTACGGGATGGTGCTCGTCACCGGTCCGACCGGCTCGGGCAAGACGACGACGCTCTACTCCGCGCTCACCGAGCTCAACCAGATCGACACGAACATCAGCACCGCGGAAGACCCCGTCGAATACAACCTGATGGGCATCAACCAGGTGCAGATGCACGACGACATCGGCCTGAATTTCGCGGCCGCGCTGCGCTCGTTCCTGCGCCAGGACCCCGACATCATCATGGTCGGCGAGATCCGCGACTTCGAGACCGCGGAGATCGCGGTGAAGGCCGCGCTCACCGGCCACCTCGTGCTCTCGACGCTGCACACCAACGACGCGCCGAGCACGGTCTCGCGCCTGCTCAACATGGGCGTCGAGCCCTTCCTCGTGACCGCGTCGGTGAACCTCGTGCTCGCGCAGCGACTCGCGCGGAAGATCTGCGAGCACTGCAAGCACGAGATCCAGATCGACAACGCGGGACTGAAGACGGCGGGATTCTCCGATGCCGACATCGCCGCGGGGATCCGCGTGATGAAGGGCGCGGGCTGCCGCGAGTGCAACAACACCGGCTACCGCGGCCGCATCGCGCTCTACGAGGTCATGCCCTTCGGCGATCGCCTCAAGGAGATGGTCCTCCAGGGCTGCTCCACCGCGGAGCTGAAGGACGAGATGATCCGTCAGGGCGTGCAGACGCTGCGCATGGCCGGGCTCACCAAGGTGAAGGCCGGCATGACGTCGCTCGACGAGATCATGCGCGTCACCGCGGCGGACCGGAGCTGACGCGGGAGAGGCGCTCTTCCGAGAGCGCCTGGCCCGAGTCGAGCAGCGGGCGCGCGATCACGCCGGAGCGGCGGTCGCGATCGCCGTGCTGCGCGATCCACGTGTCGATGCGCCAGCGCATCTCGTCCGCGACCGCGATGACGTGAGGCTCCTGCAGCAGCGTGAGGTGATCGCCGGGCACGTCGACGATCTGCACCGCGCCGAACACCGCCTCGCGCCAGCCGAGCCGCGCCTCGTGGTGGAAGCGCGGCGTGTAGTAGACGTCCTCGGTCGCGCGGAAGACGACGACGTCGCCCTCGTACGGCTTCGGCTTGAACTCGAGCGCGAGCTCGATGTTCTCGAGCGCGGCCTGGAGGTGCGCGTCCTCGTCCTGCAGCGGCGCGCCGACGGCGCGGCGCCATCGCAGCATCCGCGAGCGCATCGCGTCGCGCTCGCGCTCCACGCGCGCCACGATCTTCTCGCGCACGTACCCGGTGCCGCCGAGCGCGAGCTTCTCGACGTGGCGCCGCGCGCGCTCGACCGGCGACACCCACTCGATCGGCATGGGCCCGATCGCGTCGAGCATGCCGACCATCGCGACCTCCTCGCCGGCATCGACGAGCAGGCGCGCCATCTCGAGCGCGGTGAGCCCACCGAGCGAGACCGCGAGCAGGAAGTAGGGCCCGCGCGGCTGGAACCGGCGCAGGTCCTCGACGTAGAGGCGCGCGTACTCTTCGACCGACGGCTTGCGGCCGGGAGGCATCGCGAACTGCGCGGAGAGCCCGTAGATCGGCTGCGCGGGGCCGAGGCGCTGCGCGAGCGGGCGATAGTACGAGCAGCCCGCGCCGAGCACGTGCACGCCGAAGATCGCGGGGCGCGTGCCGGTCGTCTGGATCGGGATCACCGAGGGCGCGACGCTGCGCACGTCGCCGCGTCGCATCGCGTCGGCGAGCGCCGCGACACACTGGGCCTGGAGCAGCGCGCCGAGCTCGATGCTGTGCCCGGTCTTGCGCGAGATCGCGTCGGCGAGGCGGAGCGCGAGCAGCGAGTGCCCCCCGAGATCGTAGAAGCGATCCTGGATGCCGATCCCCTGTACGCCGAGCGCGTCCTCGAAGAGCGCGAGCAGCGTGCGATCGAGCGCGTCGCGCGGCCCGGCGCTCGGCGCCTCCGAGCCGGTGACGATCTCGGGATCGGGCAGCGCGCGCGCTCGTCGATCTTCCCGCCGCTCGCGACCGGCAGCGCGTCGAGCAGCACGTAGCTCTTCGGCACCATGTACTCGGGCAAGCGCTCCGAGAGCGCGGCGCGCAGTAGATCCGCGCTCGCGCGCGGGAGCTGCGGGACCACCCACGCGACGATGCGATCGCTGCCGCCGAGCCGTCGCGCGCGCACGATCGCGTCGCGCACCTCGGGCAGCGCGCGGAGCGCGGACTCGATCTCGCCGAGCTCGATGCGGAACCCGCGGATCTTCACCTGGTGATCGGTGCGCCCGAAGAACTCGATCACGCCGCGCGCGTCGATGCGCGCGAGATCGCCGGTCGCGTACATCGTGCCGCTGCCCGCGAAGGGATCGGGCACGAAGCGCGACGCGTCGAGCTCGGAGCGCGCGTGGTACCCGAGCGCGACCGTCGGCCCTCCCACGAAGAGCTCGCCGATCGCTCCGTCGGGCACGATCTCGCGCTGCAGTCCGAGCACGTAGGCGCGCGCGCTCGCGAGCGGCCGCCCGATCGGGATCTCGCTGCCGATCGGACGTGGATCGCGCTCGGGGTCGTAGACCGTGCAGCTGATCGTCGCCTCGGTCGGGCCGTACGCGTTGAGCAGGCGCGGCGCGCCCGGCATCGCGCGGAACGCGTGGAACGCGCGCGCCGAGACCCTCTCGCCGCCGATCACGAGCAGGCGCACGTGCGCGGGCAGACGCGTTCCGTCGCGCTCCATGCGGTGCACGAGCTCGTGGAAGAACGCGGTCGGGAGGTTGAGGACGGTGATGCGCTCGCGCGCGATCTCGTCGAGGAAGACGTCGAGCGACTCGCTCGCCGCGTCGCTGCGCAGCACCACGCACGCGCCTGCGAGCCACGTCGGATAGACCTCCTCGAGCGCCACGTCGAACGCGGGCGACGCGAACTGCAGCACGCGATCGTCGGGCCCGAGCTCGTACTCGCGCATCACCGCGCGGTTGTGGGCGAGCAGCGCGCGATGCGGGACCAACACGCCCTTCGGCTTGCCGGTCGAGCCCGAGGTGTAGAGCGAGTACGCGGCGTCCTCGCCGCGCGGCGGGTCCGACAGGACGCCCGCCCGGCCTCGCGCGATCACGTCGTCGACGCGCATCGTCGGCACGTCGGCGTCGAAGGGCGCGCGCTCGCCCGCGACGATCACCAGCGCGACCTGCGCGTCCTCGACCACGTCCGCGAGCGACCCTGCCGGACGTCGGAGATCGAGCGGCACGAACGTCACGCCCGCGCGCAGCGCGCCGAGCTGCGCGACGAAGAGCTCGAGCGAGCGCGGCAGCGCGAGCGCGATCTTCGCCCCGCGGCTCACGCCGTGCGCTGCGAGCCCCGACGCGAAGAGCCCCGACACCTCGTCGAGCTCCGCGTAGCTCAGCGTGCGTCCGCCCGATTCGATCGCGAGCCTCGCGCTGCGCTCGATCATCACGCGCTCCAGCACGGTGCCGTAGCCCTCGTGATCGGGCGCGATCGGGAAGCCGGGCACGCCGCGCGACGCGAGCACGCCCGCCTCGTCCGCGGGGATCATCGCGAGCTCGCCGAGCCGCGCGTCGGGGCGCTCCGCGAACGAGCGGAGCAACGTCACGACGTAGCGCAGCATCGCCTCGGCGTGCTCGCGCCGCACGCGCTCCGGGTCGTGCTCGAGGCGCATCACGAGATCGCCGTCGAGGTAACAAGCGAGCGTGATCGGGCCGGATCCCTGCTCGTGCAGGCGACAGTCGCGCGTCTCCCACGCGCCGCCGAGCGCGCGCAGCGCACTGCCGAGCAGCGAGTTCTCGAACACCACGATCGCGTCGCAGAGCGGACGCCCGCGCGGGATCTGCGAGAACGTCTGCACCAGCGCGAGCGGGGTGTGCTCGAAGGGCCGCACCTCGAGGTGCTGGCGTCGGATCTCCGCGAAGTAGTCGAGCGCCGCGATCTCGGGCGTCACCGTCGCGCGCACCGGCACCGTGTTGATGAGGCAGCCGACGATCTGCTCGCCGCGCGGCACGAGGTGACGGCACGCGCGCGTCGCCCCGATCACGACGTCGCTGCTGCGCGCGGTCCGCGCGAGCACGATCGCGAGCGCGCCCTGCACCATCGCGTTGAGCGTGAGCCCGCGCTCTCTTCCGATCGCGCCCAGCTCCGCGACCAGCGCTGCAGGCAGGTGCGCCTCGACCTCGACGTGTCGAGGCACTTCGGTGCGCCCCGCCGGCGCGGGCGCGAGCCAGGGCAACGTCGCCGGCTCGCGCAGCCCGTCGAGCAGCGCGCGGAAGTAGGCCTCGGCCGCGCTCCCATCGAGGCTCGAGAGCGCCTCGACGTGCGCGCGGAACGGCGTCGGCTCGGGCAGCGTGACCGCCTCGCCGCGCACGCTCGCGTCGTAGAGCGCGAAGACCTCCTCGATCACCGCGCGGCTCGAGCGGCCGTCGAGCAGGATGTGGTGGAACGTCCAGACCAGCGCCTGCTCGTCGGCGCCGAGGTCGACGAGCGCGAGGCGCCACGCCGGCCGCGAGAGGTCGAGCCCGGCGCGTCGATCCTCCTCGAGCAGCGCGGCGAGCCCCGCGTCACCGTCGACACGGTGCCGATCGAGCCGCGCCTCGAGACGCGCACGCACCACCTGGCGAGGCTCGCTCCCGTCGAGCCCGAAGGACGTGCGCAGCGCCGCATGCCGCTCGGTCGCGTGCTGCCATGCGCGGATCAACAGCGCGTCGTCGAAGCGTGTCGCACGCACGACGAGCTGCTGCACGTCCACCATCCGTCCCCGGGAGAGGCGCGCCTCGACGAGCATCCCGCCCTGCATCGGGGCCAGCGGGTACGTCTCGAGGATGTCGGGATCGCGCGTCAGCATCGGGCCTGGAGCATCGGAGGCGTACGTGTGCGACGTCATCACAATGGGCCAGTTGCGTCAACGCAGACGCAACTTGGGTGGGGAGCTTTCCCCCAATCGGGTGAGCGCTTCTGCGGGTGGTTCGTCATGGCCCTGGAGCGCTCGCCGACCTCGCCTTCAGAACGTCGGTTTCCAGATCATGAACGCCAGGCAAACGGCGAGGAGCCCACACGCGATGGCCCCGGCGCGCGGGCTCCTACGTCCCTCCTTGCCCACCGCCCAGAGCACGACGTTGATCGACACCAGCGACGCCGTCGCCGCGCCCACGATCCACGGCGCGACGAGCGACACCCCGCCGCCGAACGCCATCGCCCACCCGGCGATCCACACCCCGCCGAAGCCCGGGCCGGCGATCAGATAGGCGAATCGCTGTCGGTCCTCGAGCGGCGTCGGGACGAACGCGCCGATCGTGCCCGCGGCGAGCGCCGCGACCGCGATCAACTTCACGAACCGGAGCACGAGCAGCAGCTCGATCGGGAAGAGCGGCATCGGGGCGCACTTCTCTGGCGCGACGGCTCGAGCTCGTTCGACGTTCGAACGAGCCGAGCCGTCGTGCGTGATTGGGTGGGGGGCCCCGACGGATTCACTCCGGCGGGGGGAGGGTCTGGGACAGACCCTCCGGAGGCGAACGGCTAGGACGATGCTCGGAAGGACGGGACGGCCTTCCGGGCGGAAGTACTAGCGTCAGGTCGCGCCCGCGGCGAGCGCGCCGGCGGCGAGGAGCCCGTTGTAGACGAGGTGCGCGACGCAGGGCACGAGCGTCGAGCCGCTCGCCGCGCGCATCAGCGTGAACCCGAGCCCCGCGATCAGCACCGAGACGAGCCCGCCCCAGTTGCCCCAGTCCTGCGGCGCGTGCGCGATGGCGAAGAGCAGCCACGCGCCCGCGATCGCGACGAGCTCGCGCTTCGCGCCACCAGGACCGCGCAGCGCCCCGTAGACCAGCCCGCGGAAGAACACTTCCTCGGCGATCGGCGCGACCACCGCGAGCGCCGCGAACGAGAGCATCCCGCTCGGCCAGCTCACGAACGCCTCGACCGGCGCCTCTCCGGTCGACGGAACGATCGCGAGCGCGACCCGCGCGACGAGAGAGAGCAGCACCCCCACGAGCGGCGCGAGCACGAGCCATCCGATCGTGTAGGGGAGCGCGAGCCGTCGCGCGCGGGTGGGCTCGCCGACCCACGAAGGCGCGCGCGGCGCCCGCACCAGACCGAGCGCCGCGGTCTGCGCCCCCTCGACGCTCGGTCGCACCAGCACATAGGCCACCGCGATCTCGACGGCTGCGAGCGCGAGCCCGCCGACCAGCCCCGCGGTCGGGCCCGACGGTCCGAACGCGCCGATCGTGATCCCCGCGCCGAGCACCAGCGCGACCCCGAGCGCCGCGCGCACCGCACCGCGCGACGCCACGTCGTGGGCCTCCACCGGAGCGCGCGCGGTCATCACGAGCACCAGCCCGATCGCGACCCCGAGCGCGCCGAGCACGATCGCGAGATCCCGCTCGCCGAGCGGCTCTCGCGCGAGGATCCGCGCGCGCACCGGCACGCCCTCGATCGCGCCGTCGTCGCTCGCGAGCTCGATCGCGACCGGCACCGCGTCCTCGTCGATCGCGAGCTCGCGCACCCGCGCGAACACCACGCACGAGCCCGCCTCGGAGCGCGCCACGCCCTCGAGCAGCGCGGGATCGATCGCGAGCCCGAACATCTCCTCGGCGCGGTCGGTCCGCACCACCACGATCCGCCCGGCGCCGCTCCACCGCGTCGCCTCCATCGGGTCGCGCGCACAGAGCTCGAAGGTCGCGTCGTCGCCCCGCAGGAGGCGCGCCTCGAGCAGCCGCGACGATCCCGCCGGCGTCCACTCCCCGACCGCCTCGAGCTCGCGCGCCTCGAGCCCGCTCACCCGGATCACCGCCGCTCCCAGCGCGATCACCAGCGCGAGCGAAGCGGCCACCAACGCCGAGGAGATCGCCCGCGACACCGGCCCATCGTACCGAGCCCGAGGGGCGATTGGCACGATTCTGTACGCCGCTCGGTGCGATCTGAGGGTGCCGCCCGCGATCCCGCGCGCTCCGCCGTCCTCTCGGAAATGCCCAAGATTCGCGCATCCACGATCGAGGACAGCGAATTTCATCGATCGCCGGATCACGAGTGATCCCGTATGGATCAATCGCTATTCTCGACGTGACGTGACCATCGGTGAAAATACGTTGCGTGTCAGTGCTTGTCTCGTGCGCGATCCTCGCGTAGATCGCTTCCCATGCGCATCAGCAACTCGTTCTCCGAAGGCGAGATCCAGGTCATGGATTTCATCCTCACGACCCTCCTTCGCGGCGGCACCCCGAACATGGCGGTGCGGAGCAAGGATTTCGCGTCGTTGTGCCGCAAGGTGCAGTCGATGAAGTCGCGCGCGGCGGACGTGAAGTCGGGCGCGCCTGTCAAGCGCGGCGAGCCGACGCAGTCGTCGGTCGGCGTGATCGGCGCGGCGGACGAGTCGGTCGACGAGGGCGCCGAGGATCTTCGCGACGTCGGCTGAGCGCGGGACGGGATCGCGCGTGATCCGCCCGTGAATCACGCGCGATCGTCGGGGCCACGAAGGGATCGCCGACACGTCCCGTCTTGACGCGGGGGCGGCGCTCCACTAAGCGCGCGCACCGTATGACGTCCCCGAGCGAGCGTGAGAGCGGGAAGGCGGACGTGATCGTCCTGGCGGGAGGCCGGGTGATCGACCCGAGCACGGGTCACGACGGCGAAGCCGACGTGGTGCTCGAGGGCGGCAAGGTCACTCGGGTCGGGCGCGACGCGGGCCGAGGGATCGAAGGCGCTGCCGTGCAGCGGATCGAGGCGCGGGGACGCTGGGTCGTCCCCGGGTTCATCGACCTTCACGTGCACTTCCGCGAGCCCGGCCAGGAGTACAAGGAAGACATCGCGTCGGGCCTGCGCGCCGCGGCCGCGGGTGGCTTCACCGCGGTGTGCGCGATGCCGAACACCAAGCCGGTGAACGACACCCGCGCGATCACCGAGCAGATGGTCGCGCGCGCGAAGGAAGCAGGCGGCCCGCGCCTCTTCCCGTTCGGCGCGATCACGATGGGCAGCAAGGGCGAGCAGCTCACCGAGATGGCGGACATGAAGGACGCCGGCGCGGTGGGCGTGAGCGACGACGGCGTCTGCGTGATGAACGCGGCCGTCATGCGGCGCGCGCTCGAGTACGCCGCGACCTTCGACCTGCTCGTCTCGCAGCACTGCGAGGACCACCACCTCACGGCGGGCGCGCAGATGCACGAAGGTGCCATTTCGACGAAGCTCGGGCTCCGCGGATGGCCGCGCGAGGCCGAGGACGTCATCGTCGCGCGCGACCTCGTGCTGAACCAACGGGCCAAGGCGCGCTACCACGTGGCGCACGTCTCGACGAAGGGCGCGGTCGCGCTCATCCGCGAGGCGAAGGCACGCGGGCAGCGCGTGTCGTGCGAGGTGACGCCGCATCACCTCTTGCTCACGGATCACGAGCTCCTCGGGTACCGCACGGCGTGCAAGGTGAACCCGCCGCTGCGCGAGGCGGAGGACGTCGAGGCGATGGTCGAAGCACTGCGCGACGGGACCATCGACTGCGTCGCGACGGATCACGCGCCGCACAGCTCGCTCGAGAAGGACTGCGAGCTCGCGGCGGCCTCGCCCGGGATGATCGGGCTCGAGACCACGATCCCGCTGCTGCTCGGGCTGGTGCACCGCGGTGCGCTCTCGGCGACGCGCTTCGTCGAGGCGCTCACGAGCGGACCTGCCCGACTGTCGGGGATCCGCGGAGGCTCGCTGCGCGTCGGTGAGCGCGCGGACGTGACGGTGATCGACCCCGAGACGCGGTGGACGGTCGGGCGCGAGACGCTACGATCGAAATCCCTGAATTCTCCGTGGCTCGGCAAGGAGCTGCGGGGTGCGTGCGCGATGACGATCGCGGCCGGAGAGGTGGTGTTCGAGCGATGACGCGGCGGAACGCGCGGAAGGCCTGGATCGCGCTGGCGGACGGGACGGTCTTCGAGGGATGTGCGGCGGGCGCCGCTGTGTCCGACTCGGGGGCGACGCCCCCGAACCCGCGGGAGACGACCGGTGAGGTCGTGTTCACGACGGGCATGACCGGGTACCAGGAGGTCCTCACGGATCCCTCGTATTGCGGGCAGATCGTCGTGATGACGGCGCCGGAGATCGGCAACACCGGCGCGACGACCGAGGACGACGAGGCGGGCAAGCCGTGGGTCGCCGGCTTCGTCATGCACGAGCTCTCGCCGATGGCGAGCAACTGGCGCAGCCAGGAGACGCTCGACGCGTACCTCCGGCGCCACGGCGTGGTCGCGATCGACCGCGTCGACACGCGCGCGCTCACGCGGCACATCCGCGACCACGGCGCGCAGTCGGCGGTGATCGGGACGAGCTCGCCCGAGGCGCTCGTCGCGAAGGCGAAGGCCGCGCCCTCGATGGCGGGCCAGGACCTCACGGGCGCGGTGACGACGCGCGAGCCCTACGTCTGGGCCGAGGGCGCGGGCGTGTGGCACACGCCCGAGGGCGAGCCGACGCGGCACGTGGTCGCGGTCGACTTCGGCGTGAAGAAGAACATCCTGCGCTGCCTCGTGGACCACGGGTGCCGCGTGACGGTGGTGCCCGCGACGACGAGCGCGAAGGACATCCTCGCGCACGATCCCGACGGCGTGTTCATCTCGAACGGCCCCGGCGATCCGGCGGCGGTCGCGCACGGGATCGAGACGGTGCGCGAGCTGGTCGGGCAGAAGCCGCTCTTCGGGATCTGCCTCGGGCACCAGATGCTCGCGCTCGCGCTGGGCGGGAAGACCTACAAGATGAAGTTCGGCCACCGCGGGCTGAACCATCCGGTGAAGGACCTCTCGACCGGGCGCGTGGAGATCACGACGCAGAACCACGGGTTCGCGGTCGACGCGGAGTCGCTCGCGGGCAAGTGCGACGTGACCCACGTGCACCTGAACGACGGGACGTGCATGGGCCTCGAGCACCGCGACAGCGGTGCGTTCTCGGTGCAGTACCACCCCGAGGCGAGCGCGGGCCCGCACGACGCGCGCTACCTGTTCAAGCGCTTCGTCGAGCGGATGGACGCCGCGAAGCGCTGATTCAGATCAGCACGAAGCACTCGATCGAGGTCTCGAGCCGGAAGTTCGAGCCGATCGACTGCCGCTCGGCGTGGAAGAGGTCGAGCCGATAGGTTCGGCCTCGCTCGAGCCCGAGCTCCTCGGCGATGTCGTCGAAGCGGATGGTGCCTTCGACCGGGAAGTGCAGGCCGCCGAGATCCAGCACGAGCTCGCCCTCGACGAAGATCCAGAGGTCGTCGTCGCCTCGGAAGGTGAGCTCTTCGCCGCCGCGATACTCGAAGCGCGTGTGGATCTCGGTCGTGAAGTGATAGTTGTGGGTGTGGCGGTTCTCCGGCGGACCGTAGGTCCCGTCGCCGAAGCCACGCCCGTCGAGCGGGAAGAACGCGTCCGAGTCGAACACCCACGAGCCGGTACCAGTCGGCTCGAGCGGGATCGGCACCTGGAACGACATGTTCACGCCGTCGACGTCCCGATACCACTCGCGGAAGCGCTCGGGGCCCGCGGTCATGCGAGTCGGACCGGCGGCGGCGTGCACCGGCTTGCCCTCGGCGTCGAGCTCGGTGGCGACGAGGCCGGTGAACGCGACGTTCGGGTCGGTGCCCTGGTAGGCGGGGTTCTCGAAGTCGATGTGCTCTTCGCGGAAGTCGCGCACGTTCGCGACCAGCTGATCGCAGGCGCCGCCATCGGAGCGCGGCCGCGAGGCATCGGCGGGCTGCGCACCGCTGTCGGGCGCGGGCGGCGTGGAGCCGCCGTCGCCGTCGGTCGTGCCGGCGTCACTGCACCCACAGCCGAGAGCGATCAGGAGCGAGACGGCGAGTCGATTGGCGCGCACGAGGGACCTCCCAGGAGAGAGAGGATCGCGACGCGCACGTCGGGTCACCCCTCGCGTGCGAAGGGCTCGAAGTCGATCCACTCGCTGGTCAACGCGGCCCGCGCGCGCTCGCTCAGAATCGGCATCTCGTAGGGAGGTGCGAGCGCGAAGTCGCTGCCGTCGTGCTCGGTGATCACGAGCACCGGCGAGCCGGCCGACAGCAGCGCGGGATTGGGCACGCGGCTCGGCTCGGTCCGCCCCGGCAGCGTCACCATGCTCCACCGCGGGATCGACGGATCGACGGGAGGCGGCGGGCGCTTCTCGATGCGCGCGCGACCGGTCGGGACGATCGCGTGGAGCTCCGGCATCGAGCGCGCGAGCGGCTCGTCGTGCGGCACGGCGAGCACGTAGCCCTCGGGCTCACCGTGCTCCGGGTACTCCTCGGGCTCTTCGGCGTTGCGGTCCCATCGCTCCCAGCTCGACCGCCGGAGCCAAGAACATCGACCTCATCGCGCGGCGCGAGCGGTCTCGAGCAGGCGTGAGAGGACGCCGGGCTCGCACGCTTGGTCGCCAAGCTGTCCGATGCGCTCTGCAACGAGCAGCGCCTGCGAGATCGAGAGGCGCTCGACCCTCCGGAGCGACGACGCGAAACGAACGAGTGACGCGCGGATCGTGGCGACGAGATCGGGATCGATGTGGTCGCGCTCGACCGCGTCAGCGATCCGCAACGCGTAGGACCAGCCGGGCTCGTGACGACGACGGACGGGGCCGAGCGCTGCGTCGGTCGCGGCCGCGTCGAGCTCGCCGCGCAGGAACGCGCCAGCCGCGAGCAGCTCCGCCACTGGTGCGTCCCACGCGGACGAGAGATCGAAGATCGATTCGAGCGGCGAGCATTCGAGGTCGCGCAGGATCTCGCTCGGGTCGCGAGAGACCGAGGCGCGTCGAATCTGCATCGCTCGTGGTCGCTCGGGGCGCGCGCCGTTGGTCTTCTCGTACGCGATCGCGCGTTCGAGGAGGTGGCGCTCGAACGCGCGTCGGCTGCCCCGAATCGGATGCGCGCAGACGCGCTCGATCTGTGCGCGCGACAGTGGCGCGTACTTCGCGAGGTCGAACGCGATCGAGTGATTCACGTGCGGCGGCGGCGCGCTGGCCTCCGCGAGATCGAGCGCGAGGAGCTGCTCCAGCCGTGCGTCGGTGAGCTGATTCCCTCGCAGCTCTCGGCTCGCGAACGCGCGCCACATCGTCCAGCGGAAATGCTCGGGCGAGTCCGTGTCGGCCGTGCGTATCTGCTCTTCGAGCAACGCCTCGTCGATCACGCCTGCTTCGCACCAGTCGGGCGCGTACGCGAGGCGTCTCAGCGCTTCGTCGCGCGTCATCGCGATCGGCGACGCATCACGAGCCACGCGAGCGGCGCGAGCGCGAGCCACCCGCTCACCCCAGCGCTTCGCGCGCCGGCGCGGCAGCCGCACCCTCCCCCGCCTTCGTAGTCGACCGTGCCTGCGTCCATCCCGACGCCCGCATCGATCTGCGGAGCCGGGCATGCGCGCGGCGACGTACCGAGCGCGACCTCGACGACCTCCATGTCGACCGGCTCGTCCCCGCCGTGCTCGCGCCATGCGTCGTACGCGACCTGCCCCCAGCTGCGCCCGCCGAGCGCGGGGTCCGTGCTGGCCGGCGCTTCGTCGCGCAGGAACTCGATGTACTCGCGGGTCGTCGCCTGCATGCGCAGCCGCGCGCGCAGCGTGAGCGTGCCCTCGCCGCAGAGCTCACCCAGCGTGTAGCTCGTCTCGTCCCAGTGGCGATAGCCGCCGGCTCCGTCCGCGTAGTCGCGACCGAGCGGCGCCGCGTCGATCTCCGCGGGCGGCGCGAACCCCTCGGGCGGGATGCGCGTGTCCTCGATCAACGTGTCGTTGAGCACGAAGTGGAAGCCCTCGACCCCGCCCACGCCGAGCTTCACCTCGTACGTGCGCAGCTGCGCGTCGTGCTCGAGCGTCGCGCTCTCGTCGTCGTAGCGCCCCGAGCCCGCGACCACGCGGCCCGTCTCGTCGACGACCTCGATCTGCAGCCACATGCGGCGCCCTTCCGGATAGCCGGTCGGCAGCTTGTGGCCGCTCTCGTTGGTCACGCGCACGGTCGCGGTCGCGACGTCGCCGTCGAGCGCGCTCGACGTGATCGCGACCGTCGCGGCCTCGCCCAGCATCACCTCGGCGCGCATCGCCGAGCGCTCGAGGAACATCGCCGCGTCCGCGTCGTGCTCGCGGACGCTCGCCGCGATCGCGCGCGGCACCCACGTGCTCGCGCCCGCGAGATCGTGGCGGCTCATCTCGGGCCGCGGATCGAACGCGACGTCGTCCGACGCGCGCTGCGCGACCTCGGGCATGTGGCAGCTCTGGCAGGTCTCGCCGCGCGCCCCGAACGCGCTGTGGCGCCACTCCGAGTACGTGCGCTCGATCGCGAAGCGACGTCCGGTGGGCTGCATCGCACCGTCCTCGAGCCGGAAACCATCGTGCAGCGGGTTGTGGATGTCGTGGCACGAGCCGCAGAGCGCGCCGCTCGACAGGTAGGGATCGAGCACGGTCGGGTGCCGCGGATCCTCTCCTGCCGCGTACTCGTAGGGCCCGCGCCGTGCGTTGCCCTCTTCGCCGTCCGCGAGCAGCAGCTGCGCGTTCGAGATCATCGCCGGCTCGGGCGGCTCGGTGATCCGATGGCAGATCATGCACCCGATGCCGTCGCGATCGGCGGAGAGCGCACCGCTCTGATCGGGGCGCAGTCGCTCGGGGAACGTCGGATTCGCGGCGTCGTACTCGGGCAGCGACGAGCGTCCGCCGAGCCACGCGGTCGGCGTGTGGCAGCGCAGACAGAAGTCGCTCGCGCCGGGCACGTCTTCTTCGGCGATCGCGAGCGCGGCGAGCGCGACCGGATCGCGCGCCGCGTGGCTCATCATCGACCCGCGCCACGAGTCGTAGGGCTCGTAGTCGTCGTCCGGCGCGTACGCGCTGTGGCACATGCGGCAGGTGCGCGACGACTGGATCGGCAGCGTGATGCCGTTCTCCTCGCCGACCGGCTGCGTGCCTGGTTGGAAGATCTGCGCGCTCGCGGTCGACGAGACCCCGAGCACGACCAGCACGACGAGAGTGCGACGCACGGTCGTCGAGCATAGCGCGCGAGTCCAGGTCCTGGACTTCCGAGTCCAGGTCCTGGACTCCGTCTCACGCTTCGCGCGGGTAGAGATCCTCGACGCGCTCGCGCTCGCGGATCACCCGGTACGCGTCGCCCTCGACGATCACTTCCGCCGCGAGCGGGCGCGCGTTGTAGCGGGTCGCCATCGCCGCGCCGTACGCGCCCGTGCTGCGGATCAGCAGCAGGTCGCCACGCTGCACCGGCGGCAGCGGGCGATCGAGCGCGAGGAAGTCGCCGGTCTCGCACACCGGGCCGACGATGTCGGCCGCGCTCACGTCGCCCTCGCGCGGCCGCACCGGCACGATCGCGTGGTACGCGCCGTAGAGCGAGGGACGCAGCAGCTCGGTCATCGCCGCGTCGACGATCACGAAGCGCTTGGTGCCCTGCTCCTTCACGTAGAGCACGCGGGTGAGGATCCCGCCCGCGTCGCCCACCATCGCGCGCCCCGGCTCGACCACGATCTCGAGATCGAGATCGCTCGCGCCGCCCCGCTCGATGCCCGCGCGGATCGCCGCGCCGAACGCGTTCCACGGCGCGTACGGCGCGTCCTCGTCGCCGTAGTGGATCGGCCAGCCACCGCCCGCGTCGAGCGCGCGGATCGGCGCGCCCGCGTCGGCGCACTCCTTCGCGAACGCCGCCACGATCGCGACCGCGTCCTCGAGCGGCTTCGCGCCGCCGATCTGCGATCCGATGTGGCACGCGATGCCCTCGAGCTCGAGCCCGTCGCTCTCCACGATGCGCGGCAGCAGACGCCGCGCGACGTCGAGCTCGAGGCCGAACTTCGTGCCGTGGATCCCGGTCGCGATGTACGGGTGCGTCGCGGGATCGACGTCGGGGTTCACCCGCAACGCGATGCGCGCCGTGACGCCCTTCTCGCGCGCGATCGCCTCGATGACGTCGATCTCCGGCTCGCTCTCCACGTGGATCGCGCGGATGCCCGCATCGAGCGCGTACGCGATCTCCGCGTCGCTCTTGCCGACGCCGCTGAACACGATGCGCTCGGGCGGGATCCCCGCGGCGAGCGCCCAGTAGAGCTCGCCGCCCGAGACCACGTCCGCGCCGGCACCGAGCGACGCGAGCAGACGCAGGACCTCCGGGTGCCCGTTCGCCTTCATCGCGTAGCAGACCATGTGCTTCGCGGGCGCGAGCGAGGCGTCGATCGCGCGGTACGCACGCTCGATCGCGCTCGCCGAGTAGACGTGCGTCGGCGTGCCCACTTCCTCGGCGATCGTCGACAGACCCATGCCGTCGATCGCGAGCTCGCCCTCGTCCTCGTCGTGCGCGAAGTGCGCGCTCGGCGGCACGTCGGTGCGCGTTCCCTTCTCGCCCGCCATCAGCGTGCTCCCTCGATCGCGCCCAACGCCGCGCTCTCCTTCGCCACGTCCACACCGCGCGCCGACAACCGCTCGCGCAGCGCGGCGATCTGCGTCGACACCTGCTTGCGCGCGGGACCACCGAGCACGTCGCGCCGCTCGATCGCGGTCTCCGCCTCGATCGCGACGAAGATCGACTCGTCGAACGAAGGATGCTCGGCGCGGTACTCGTCGAGCGTCAGCTGCGGCAGCGTCTTGCCCGCGTCGACGCAGCGCTTCACGAGGCGCCCCGCGACGTGGTGTGCCTCGCGGAACGGCACGCCGTGCGCCGCGAGCCAGTCCGCGATCTCCGTCGCCTCGACGAACCCCTCGACCAGCGCGGCGCGCATGCGCTCGCTCTTGAAGCGCGCGGTCGCGAGCGCGCCCGCGAGCACGTCGAGCGAGTCGTCGATCGTGTCGAACGCGTCGAACGCCGGGCGCTTGTCCTCCTGCATGTCGCGGTTGTAGGCGAGCGGCAGGCCCTTCATCAGCACCAGCAGCGACACGAGATCGCCGATCACGCGGCCCGACTTGCCGCGCACCAGCTCGGCCATGTCGGGGTTCTTCTTCTGCGGCATGATCGAGCTGCCGGTGGTGAAGCGATCGCTCATCTCGACGAACGCGAACTCCTGCGCGCTCCAGAGCACGAGCTCCTCGCTGATGCGCGACAGGTGCACCGCGCAGATCGAGAGCGCGGAGAGCGACTCGAGCAGGAAGTCGCGATCCGACACCGCGTCGATCGAGTTGCGCATCGGACGCTCGAAGCCGAGCTCGCGCGCCGTCTGATGGCGATCGAGCGGGAACGTCGTCCCCGCGAGCGCCGCCGCGCCGAGGGGCGCCTCGTTCATGCGCTTCGCCGCATCCTCCAGGCGACCGCGATCGCGCTCGAGCATCTCGCACCACGCGAGCAGGTGATGCGCGAGGCGCACCGGCTGCGCGCGCTGCAGGTGCGTGTAGCCCGGCATCACCACGTCGATCGTCCCCGCCGCGCGCACCGACAAGACCGCGACGAGGCGATCGATCTTCGACGCGGTGCGCGCACACGCGCTGCGCGTCCAGAGGCGCATGTCGGTCGCGACCTGATCGTTGCGGCTGCGCGCGGTGTGGAGGCGCCCGCCGGCCTCGCCGATGCGCTCGGTGAGCAGCGCCTCGACGTTCATGTGCACGTCCTCGCGATCGGCGCGCCACGTCATCTCGCCGCGCTCGATCTCACCGCCGATGCGCGCGAGACCTTCTTCGATCTTCTTCGCGTCCTCGGCGCTCACGATCCCGCGCGCAGCGAGCATGCGCACGTGGGCGATCGAGCCGCGCACGTCCTCGGGGCCGAGTCGTTGGTCGACGTCGACGCTCGCGTTCACGCGCGCTGCGACCGCGTCGAGCTCCTCCTCGAATCGACCACCCCAGGCCTTGTCCGACATCCTCTCTCTGCCTCCGAAAGCGCGCGGACTCTTGAGGATCGGCGCGCGCGGTTCAACTGGAATGCGCGATGGACCACGGCGCGTTCGCGGGCCTGCCCACGCGGACGGGGTCGGCCCATCGCGCACACGCTATGCTTTCTCTCCCAACGCTCGCGCGCCCGCGACCGTCTCAGACCTCATGATCCCCAGCCCGCTCCTCCGAGCCGTCGGCCGCGTCGCGCGGAGGCTGCGCGCCCAGCGCGCGGCGGATGCGGCCACGACGGTGGGGCTCGCCGGCCTGGGGATCGCAGCGCTCGCGTTGATCGCGGGAAAGACGGGCGCGCTGGGCGATCACGAGGCGCGCGTGCTGCTCGTGATCGCGGTCGTGATGCCGTGTGTCGCAGCGCTGATCGCGGCTCTGCGTCCGGTGCCTCGCCTGGTCGCGGCGCGCCTGCTCGATCGCGCGCACGCGACCAAGGGCCGCCTCGCGGCAGCGCTCGAGCTCGCGAGCACGCAGGCGAACGACGACTGGACGCGCGCTGCGCTCGAGGACGCAGCCGCCCACGCGACCTCGCTGCGCGCCGATCGCGCAGTGCCGTTCCGGGCCCCGCGCGATCTCGGGCCGTTCGCGGGACTGAGCATCGCGGTCGCGCTGCTGGCGTCGCTCGAGATCCCACGGCGCGTCGAGATCCCGATCGCACGGGGGATCACGCCGGTGGTGCTGCACGACGACGATCTCGACGCGTTCGAGGATCGCATGCGCGCGATCACCGACGCGCCCGACGTCGCGCCCGAGGTGCTCGCGCAGGCCGAGGCGCTCAACCGCGTGCTCGAGGATCTCGCCGATCGACGGATCGATCGCAGCGAGACGCTGCGCCGGCTGGCGGAGCTCGAGGAGCGCATCGAGGCCGCACGTCCCGCCGGCGACGAGCACCTGCGCGACGAGCTGCGCGCCATGGGCCAGGAGCTGCGGCGCAGCGAGCTCGCGCAGGATCTCGCGGAGGCGATGCGCGAAGGCGACGCGGCGCGCGCGGAGCTCGCGATGCGCGAGCTCGCGTCGCGGATGCGCGAGGATCGTCCCGACCGCGCGGAGCTCGATCGACTGCGACGCGCGCTCGAAGAGGCGGCGCGCGAGCGCGAGGACGCGGGCGAGGACGAGCTGGAGCGCCGCGAAGAAGAGATGCAGCGCCTCCTCCAGCGCGAGCAGGCCGCGACGCCCGAGCAGCAACAGGAGCAGCAGCGTCTTCTCGAGCAGCGACGTCGTGAGCTCGATCGACTGCGGCGCGAGCACCAGGAGCGACAGGAGGCGCGGCGCGAGCTCGATCGACTGCGACGCGAGCTCGAGCAGAGCGCCGAGTCGATGCAGCAGCAGGACGAGCCCTCGCAGCAGCAGACCAGCGAGTCGATGGAGCGCGCGGCCGAGGATCTGAACCGCATGGCGCGCCAGCAGCTCACGCAGGAGCAGATGGAGGACATCGCGCGTCAGGCGCGCGAGCTGCGCGAGCTGATCCGACGCCAGCGCGAGCAAGAGCAGCAAGCCGGCGGACAGGGCGAAGGACAGCAAGGCCAGCAGGGCGGGAGCGGCGGCGAGGGACAACAGGGTCGTCAGCCGAGCCCGATGGATCGATTCGTCCTGCGGGCGCGTGGTCAGGGCGATGGGCAGGGCACGCCGATCGTCGCGCCGGGCAGCGGCGCCGAGGGCCAGGAAGGACAGAGCCCCGGTGGTGGCTCGCAGCAGGGCGCGCAGGGCGGCGCCGGCGCGGGCGCGCAGGGCGAAGGGCAAGAAGGCGGAAGCAGCGGCGGCCAAGGCGAAGAGCAAGAGGCGCTCGCGCTCGGTCAGGGCGGCGACGCACAGCTCGAGATCCCCGGGCTCGGCGGACAGCAGGGCGAAGAAGGCGGCGCCGGTGGCCAGGGCGAAGGCACGATGCCCGGTGGTGGTGCAGGCGCCGAGCACGCGCCCTCCTCGCTCGACGATCCCACCGCCCTCGGCGAAGCTGGACGCACCGTGCAGGTGCGCGGCGAAGCGCGTCGCGGCCCCTCGCGCCCCGAGGTGATCCGCACCGCCGCGCAGCGCGGCTTCGCGACCCGCGAGTACAGCGACGTCTACGGCGAGTACGCGGATCACGCCGAAGAGGTCATCGAGCGCGATCGGGTTCCGCCCGGCTACCGCTTCTACGTGCAGCGTTATTTCCAGCTGATCCGTCCGCGCGACGGATCGGAGAGCGAATGACTTCGAAGGACATCGAGAAGAAGGTCGCCGCGTTCCAGGCGGACGTGACGAAGGTGCGCGAGACCGTCGGCAAGCGGATCGTCGGTCAGCGCACGATCCTCGACGGTGTGATCACGTGCTTGGTCGCGGGCGGCAACGCGCTCCTCGAGGGCGTGCCCGGCCTGGGCAAGACGATGCTGGTGCGCTCGCTCGCCGAGGCGCTGCACCTGCGCTTCTCGCGCATCCAGTTCACGCCCGATCTGATGCCCGCGGACCTGCTGGGCACGACGGTGATCGCGGAGAGCGGGAGCGGCGCGAAGAGCTTCGAGTTCCGCCCCGGCCCGGTGTTCGCGAACATCGTGCTCGCCGACGAGGTGAACCGCGCGACCCCGAAGACGCAGAGCGCGCTGCTCGAGGTGATGCAGGAGCATCGCGTCACGATCGGCAACCAGACGCACCGGCTCGAAGAGCCGTACTTCGTGCTCGCGACGCAGAACCCGCTCGAGATGGAGGGCACCTACCCGCTGCCCGAGGCCCAGCTCGATCGTTTCTTCTTCAAGCTGCACGTCGGCTTCCCGTCGCGCAGCGAGCTGCACGACATCCTCGATCGCACCACCGGCGAGCACGAGCCCTCGGTGGAGCCGGTGCTCGACGGAGAGCGGATCCTCCAGATGCGCGCGCTCGCGCGTGAAGTGCCGGTGCCCCGGCACGTGCAGGACTACGCGATCCGCGTGCTCGAGGCGACGCACCCCGATCGACCGAGCGCGCCCGAGAAGGTGAAGCGCTTCGTGCGCTTCGGCGCATCGCCGCGCGGCGCCCAGGCGTGCCTGCTCGCGGCGAAGATCCACGCGCTCGTCGAGGGCCGCTACGCCGCGACGATCGAGGACGTGCGCGCGGTCGCGATCCCCGCGCTGCGCCACCGCGTGATCCTCGGGTTCGAGGGCGAGGCCGAGGGCGTGCGGAGCGACGTGCTGCTCGAGGACGTGCTCGCGAGCGTGCCCGAGACCGTGAAGAGCTGATGTTCGGCTGGCTGCGAAAGCAGGCGTCGAGCGCGCCGGCGCGCGCGATCGACGACGACGCGTTCGACGAGGAGTTCCAGCGCCGGCTCGAGGCGCTCGCGATCGCGTCGCGACGGCTGGTCAGCGGGAGGATGCGCGCCGAGCGTCGATCGCAGAAGACCGGCGCGGGCATCGAGTTCGCGGATCACCGCGAGTACGCGCCGGGCGACGACTTCCGGCACCTCGACTGGAAGCTCTACGGACGCAGCGAGAAGTTGCTGCTCAAACTATTCCAGGAGGAAGAAGACCTCTCGGTCTACCTGCTGCTCGACACGTCGGCGTCGATGGAGTTCGGTGCTCCTCAGAAGCTCGCGTACGGCAAGCGCATCGCGGCCGCGCTCGCGTACGTCGCGCTCTCGAGCCTCGATCGGGTGTCGGTGCTGACCTTCGCCGACGTGATCGGGGCGCGCCTTCCGCCCACGCGCGGCAAGAGCCGCATCTTCAAGGTCTTCGAGTTCCTGCGGGGCGCGCGGCCCGAGGGGCGCACCGGGATCGAGGGCGCGATGCGCGCGTTCGCGGCGCAGCACAAGCGTCGTGGGGTCGCGATCGTGATCAGCGATCTCTACGACCCTGCGGGCTTCGAGCGTGGCATCGACGCGCTGCGCTACGCGCGCTTCGAGCCCTTCGTGATCCAGCTCGTCGATCCCTCCGAGGCGCGCCCCCCGCTGCACGGCGACGTGCGCCTGGTGGATCGCGAGACCGGCGAGTCGCGCGAGGTGACGGTCACGCCGCGCGTGCTGGAGCGCTACGCCGCGGCGCACGCCGCGTACCTCGCGGGCATCGCGTCGTACTGCGCGCAGAAGCAGGTGCCGCACGTGGTGATCGAGACGAGCACCGCGTGGGACGACGCGGTGCTCAGCGTGCTGCGGCGCGGCGGATTGCTGGGCTGATATGGAGTGGACGGGGCTCTCGCTGGGGCAGGTGCTCGCGACGCTCGGCGCGTTCGGCGCCGCGGTGTTCGTGCTGTATCTCCTCAAGCTGCGGCGGCGGCCGGTCGAAGTGCCCTTCGTGCGGCTCTGGCACGACGTGCTCGCCGAGCAGCGCACCACCCGCCTCTTCTCCTCGCTCAAGCGGATCCTCTCGCTGCTGCTCGCGCTCTCGGTGGTCGCGATGCTCGCGATCGCGCTCGGTGATCCCCGGTGGATCGCGGGGCGCGACGAGGGGCGCACGCTCGTCGTGCTCGTGGACTCGAGCGCGTCGATGGGCGCGACCGACGTCGAGGGCGGGCGCATCGAGGCGGCACGCGAAGCCGTGCGGCGTCGCATCGCGGCGATGGGCGCGGACGATCGGATGATCGTCGCGTCGATGGGCGCGAGCACGGTCCCGCTCGGCCCGATCGACGGCGATCCCGAGGTGCTCGAAGAAGCCCTCGATCGGCTCGAGGCCCGCGATGTCGCGGCCGATCTCGCGCGCGGGCTCGGGTGGGCGCTCGACGTCGCGCGCGGCGCGCTGGGCGCGGAGATCGTGATCGTCTCCGATGGCCGGCTCGATCCGCCGGGCGAGCTCGTCGAGGCGCGCGCACGCGAGAGCGGCATCCCGGTGCGCTGGGATCGCGTCGGAGAGACCGAGACCCGCAACGTCGCGATCACCGCGTTCGCGGTGCGGCGCTATCCGATCGACAAGAGCCGCGCCCAGGTGCTGATCGAGCTGTGGAACCCCGGCGCGAACGCCGAGGAGATCGAGCTGACGCTGCTCGGCGACTCGCACGCGGGCGAAGGCGTTCCGCTCGACGTGACCACGATTCGCCTCGGCGCGGGCGAGCGCGCGACGCGGCTCTTCGAGAACGTGACGGGCGCGGATCGCACGCTCGAGGCGCGCATCCGACTGGCCGACGGAACGCGCGACGATCTCGCGGCCGATGATCGCGCGTTCGCGCGCCTGCCCGAGCGACGTCGCGCGCGCGTGCTGGTCGTCGCCGAGGACGACATCTACCTCGAGGCCGCGCTGCTGCTCGACGAGTACCTCGCGGTCACGCACGTCACCCCGGCGCAGTTCCCGCCGTCCGACGATGAATTCGACGTCGTGATCTACGAGTCGTTCGTCCCGGCGCAGCCGCTCGATGCGCCGTCGATCTGGCTCCATCCGCAGCCCGCGGAGGGCGTGCAGGGACCGCTCGTGGTCGAGGGCACGATCGAGCGACCGTTCTTCGATCGGCTCGAGCGCGACCATCCGCTGCTCGCGTTCACGAGCCTGCGCGACGTGAACATCGCCGAGGCGCTCGCGGTGCGCGTCGAGCCGGGTGACGTGGTGGTCGGTGCGGATGCGCGCGGCCCGCTGCTCGTCACCGGCACCCGGAACGGGCGGGGCTTCGTCGCGCTCACCTTCGATCCGCGGCGCAGCGATCTCCCGCTGCGCGTCGCGTGGCCGCTGCTCCTGCTGCACGCGATCGACTCGTTCGTGGAAGAAGCGAGCGGGCACTTCTCGTCGTACCGCACCGGCGAGCCCTGGTACGTGCCGGTCTCGCCGAACGCGACGCGCGCGGCGTTGGTCGACGACGGAGCGGAGCACCCGGTGCCGATCGTCGATGGCCGCGCCGTCGCGAGCAGCGAGCGCGCAGGGTTCTATCTCTTGCTCACCGACGGCCCTGACGCCGAGCACCTGGCGGTCAACCTCGGGCCGAGCGGCGAGGCCGATCTCGCGGTCGCCACGACGATGCCGATCGCCGGTGAGCCGAGCGAGGCGCCCGCGATCATCGAGGCCCCGGTGCGTGGCGAGCCCTGGGCGTGGCTGGTGCTGATCGCCTTCGGCGTGCTCGCGATCGAGTGGGTCACGTTCCACCGGCGGTGGACCGTATGACGCGCGGCTTCGTCGTGCGGCTGGTGCTCGCGCTGATCGCGGCGATCGCGATGGCGGCGTCGATCGTCGCGGCCACGAGCGCGCCGATCACCTGGACGATGAGCGGCGAGGAGTGGGAGCTCCTCGCGCCGCGCAACCTCGCGCTGCTCGCGGTCGCGCCGCTCTTGGTGCTCGGTGGGTGGCGCTCGCTCGCCGATCTCCCGCGCGCACAGCTCGTGCTCGGGTACGTGGTGCGGCTCGCGGTGCTCGCGATGCTCGCGCTCGCCCTCGCGCGTCCGGCGCGCACCACCGACGCGACGCGCGTCGCGGTGGTGTTCCTGGTCGACGTCTCGGACTCGGTGAGCGACGCGGATCTCGCGCGGGCGCGCGAGCGCATCGACGCGGCGTGGCGCGCGCGCGGTGAGGACGTGGTGCGCGTCGTGACGTTCGCGCGCGATGCGCGCGTGCTCGAGATCGACGACGAGGTCCCCCCGATCGCGCGCCACGAGGACGGCGCGGGCAGCGATCTCGCGTCCGCGCTGCAGCTCGCGTACGGGCTCTATCCGCCCGGTCATCTGCGTCGTGCGGTCGTGCTCAGCGACGGCGCGCAGACCGAGGGCGACGCGCTCGCCGAGGCGCAGCGCGCGGCCGAGCTCGGCGTGCGCATCGATCACGCGCCGTTCACCGAAGGACCTCCGGGCGAGATCGCGATCTCCTCGCTCTCGCTGCCCGATGCGCTCCAGGCGGGCCAGCCGTTCACGGTGCGTGTGCGCGTCTTCGCGAGCCAGCCCACGAGCGCGCGCCTGCGCCTCTACCAAGGCGAGACGCTCAACGGCCTCGACGGAGTGCGCGACGTCGAGCTCGCGGCGGGCGACAACGAGATCGCGCTGCGCTCGGTGGTGCACGTGCCCGGGCCGGTCACGTACCGCGCGGAGCTCGAGGCGCGCGGCGAAGATCGTTGGAGCCCCAACAATCGTTTCGCGACCACGGTGATCGTCCCCGGTCGTCCCGCGGTGCTCTACGTCGAGGGCACCGCGAGCGCGGCCACGCACCTCGCGCGTGCGCTCAGCGCGGGCGAGCTCGACGTGGACGTGCGCTCTCCGCGCGCGATGCCGACGTCGGCGGCCGAGCTCGAGCGCTTCGACTTCGTGATCCTCTCCGACGTGCCCGCCGATCAGGTGAGCGCGTCGGCGCAGGACGCGCTCGATCGCTTCGTGCGCAGCGGCGGCGGGTTCATGATGGCGGGCGGCGAGCAGTCGTACGGGCTCGGCGGATGGCGGGGCACGCGCGTCGAGCGACTGCTCCCGGTGCGCATGGAGGGCGAGCGCCGTCGTGATCAGCCCTCGCTCGCGCTCGCGCTCGTCATCGATCGATCGGGCTCGATGAGCGGCGAGAAGATGGAGGCCGCGAAGCAAGCGGCGCAGGCGACGGCCGAGCTGCTCTCGGCGCAGGACTACCTCGAGGTCGTCGGGTTCGACGCACAGGCCGAGCGCATCGTGCGCATGCAGAGCGCGGGGAATCGCATCGCGATCCAGCGCGACATCGGGCGCATGGCGCCGCGCGGCGGGACCGCGATCTTCCCGGGCCTCGACATGGCGTTCCAGGATCTCTCGGTCACGCGCGCGCGCCTCAAGCACGTGATCCTGCTGACCGACGGGCAGACCCAGGAGAGCGGCCTGCCCGAGCTGGTCTCGGTGATGCGCGCCGAGGGGATCACGGTGACGACCGTCGGCATCGGCGCGGACGTGAACCGATCGTTGCTCACGCAGCTCGCCGATCTCGGCGGAGGTCGCAGCTACTTCACGAGCGACGCGCGCAACGTGCCGCGCATCTTCATGCAGGAGACCACGACGGTCACGCGCAACGACGTCGTCGAGGAGTACGTGCGTGCGCGCGTGGTCGCGCCGGCGGACTTCCTGCGCGGCATCGACGTCGCGAGCGCGCCCTTCTTGCGCGGCTACGTCGCGACGCGCGCGCGCCCGGCGCCGGCGCAGGTGATCCTCGAGAGCGAGCTCGGCGAGCCGCTGCTCGCGCGGTGGCGCGTCGGGCTCGGATGGTCGCTCGCATGGACGAGCGACGTGAAGGCGCGCTGGTCCACCGAGTGGCTGCGCTGGGGCGGGTTCTCGCGGTTCTGGGTGCAGCTGGTGCGCGAGCACATGCGCGAGCGCGAGCGCCACGAGCTCCCGATGCGCGCCGAGGTGATCGGCGACGAGGCGCGGGTGGTGGTCGACGCGATCGGCGAGAACGACGAGTTCGTGAACGGCCTCGCGTCGACGCTCGTGGTCGAGGGCCCGATGGGCGCGCGCACGAGCGAGCGCATCCGCGAGGAGCACGTGCTGCGACAGACCGCGCCGGGCCACTACGAAGCGCGGTTCCCGCTCTCGAGGTACGGCAGCTTCGTGCTGCGCGCCGAGCACCGTCAGGACGATCGCCTGGTCGCGGAGAGCACGAGCGAGCTGGTGCGCCCCTACCCGCGCGAGTACGCGAGCCTCGAGCCCGACCTCGCGCTGCTCGATCGCCTCAGCGAGGTCGGGCGCGGCCGGAGAGATCCCAGCCCCGACGCGCTCTTCGATCCTGCCGGCGAGTCGGTTCGCAGGCGAGAAGAAGTCTGGTCGCCACTCTTGTTCGCCGCGCTCGCGCTCTTCGTGATCGATCTGCTGCTGCGCCGAGTGCGCCTCTTCGATCGCGCGTTCCGCGCGGCGAGCTGAAGCTCGGAGTCGTCCGAGCACCGCCCCCCACACGCTCCGGTCGTCGCCCAGCGCGCCGCGGAACGTTCCTGGTCGCGCCCTGGCAGCTCCGGATCGCGTCCCGGCAGCCAGAACGCATCCCGGAGATCACCGGACGCCGTTCTGGCGCGTCGGAACGCGTTCCGGAGATCACCGGACGCCGTTCTGGCGCCCAGAACGCATCCCGGCGCTCACCGGACGCCGTCCTGGCGCGTCGAGACGCGCTCCGCGCGCGCCGGAGCACGTCGTGGCACATCGAATCGCGATCCGGAGCTCACCGGACGCCGTCCGACGCGCCAGAACGCATTCCGGAGGACCACCAGAACACGTTCCGGCACATCCGTGCGCATCCGGAAGCGCTGGGGCGAGGCCCGAAGGGCGAGCCCGATCAATTCGGCTCCACGATGCCCGAAGGGCGAGTCGGTCCGCGTGAGGACGCGAGCGCGCGAAGCGCACTCGCGTCCTCACGCGTCCTTCCAACACACCGAGATCGTCCACCCACCGCGCGCGGCCGAAGCCTCACCAGCCGGGGCGCGGGGCATGGTGCCCGAGCGCTTCCGCAGCGACCCACCCGAAGGCAGCCCCGTTCGCGTCCGGTTCTCGTCGCGCGCTCTGCGCGCGCCGAGAACGATCCCGCCCGCCGACGCCACGTCGTCGTCGCAAGCCAGTCGCGAGGCTTAGCGAGGGCACCATGCCCCGCGCCCCTCACCGAAGCCCTTCCCCGCGCGGAGATCGCGGAGATCTAAACGCGAAGAGCAGGCTCATGCAGCGCCAACCACTTCACGAGATCAGCCCGGCGAACCATCCCCCTCAACACCCCATCCCGATCCACCACCGGCACCTGATCGATCTCCCGACGAGCCAACCCTTCGAGCGCCTCCGCAGCGCTCGCCTCCGCATCCACCATCACCAGCCGAGACGCCGGCGTCATGATGTCCGCCACGCGCGCCTCTCCCCAGTGCTCGCGCGGCAGCTTCCGCACGTCGCTCATCGCGACGATGCCCACCAGGTGATCGCCTTCCATCACCGGGAACACTGCCTGCTCGCTGCCCATGAAGCGCTGGTAGACGAGCTCGTCGACCGCGGTCCACGGCCCGACCACCTCGAAGCGCGTCCTCATCAAACGCGCGACCGGCACGCCCTCGAGCGCCTCGCGCACCACGACCTGCTCGTATCCGCTCCGCGCCGCGCCCGCGAGGAACCATCCGATCAGCGCGAGCCAGATCCCCGATCCGACGTTGCCGCCGAGCATCGACACCACGCCGAGCGCGACCAGCGTCATCCCGAACAAGCGGCCCGCGCCCGAAGCCCATCGCGTCGCGCGCCGCAGATCGCCCGTCGTCCACCACAGGATCGCGCGCAGCACGCGCCCGCCGTCGAGCGGGAAGCCCGGCACCATGTTGAACATCGCGAGCGCGACGTTCACCGGCCCGAGCCACAAGAGCAGCGTCGCCACCGGATCGAGCGACGCGTACGCGATCTCCGGATCCTCCGCGAAGCGCGAGATCGCGTCGCCCGCGAGCGCGGTCCCGAGCGCGATCGATCCGATCCCGATCGCGAGGCTCACGATCGGCCCGATCGCGGCCATGAACAGCTCGGCCTTCGGCGAGCGCGGCTCGCCCTCCATGTGCGCCATCCCCCCGAACAAGAAGAGCGTGATGCGCGAGACCGGGATGCCGAACATGCGCGCGACGATCGCGTGCGAGAGCTCGTGCAGCAGGATCGACGTGAAGAAGAGCACCGCTGCCGCGAGCGCGACGCTCCACACCAGCGCGCCGCTCCACTGCGGATGCCACTGCGGGAGCACGCCCGCGCCGAGCTGGAACGCGACCAGCGCGAAGATGATCAGCAGGCTCCAGTCCGCGACGATCTGCACGCCGAACGCGCGCCCCAGCGGGATGCCCCCGCCGGTCTCGCGGCGCGCTCTCGCGCGCTCTCGCTCGCGCGCTCTCGCGTCGTCGCGCCGGTCGGGCTCGTGAGCGCCCCACGTCGAGCTCGGGGCGTGCGTCGTGCTGGCCATCGTGTTCGTCGTCGCTCCCGCGCGCTCGTCATCAACGCTCGTGCCACGCCGATCGCGATCCCCACCTCCGAGGTGACGCGACGCACGTGAGGCGACCCGCCGCGCGCGTATCCTCGCGCTCACGATGGCTCGCACCGCGACGTTCCTCGCGCTCTCGATCGCGCTCACCGCGTGCTCGTCGAGCGCATCCCCGCTCGATGCCGGGCTCGACGGCGCGCAGACATCCGAGCACGACGCGCAGACATCCGAGCCCGACGCGCCGATCGCCGACCCGACGCTGATCGCGCTCGAGCACACGCGCGAGCTGCGCGGCGTGTGGGCGCCCTCGGTCTACAACCTCGCGTTCCCCTCGCGCACCGGGCTCACGCGCGCCCAGATCGAGGCCGAGATCACGCGCATCCTCGACACCCTCGAGTCGATGCGCGGCAACGCGGTGTTCCTCCAGATCCGCCCCGAGTCCGACGCGCTCTACGCCTCGGAGATCGAGCCGTGGAGCCGCTTCCTCACCGGCACCCAGGGTGGCGATCCCGGCTTCGATCCGCTCGCGATGTGGCTCGAGCGCGCGCACGCGCGCGGCATCGAGGTGCACGCGTGGATGAACCCCTACCGGGGCATGACGAGCACCTCGATCACCACGGCCGAGAACCACGTCACGCGCACGCTCGCGGAGCACACGCGCACCGTGGGCTCGATCCTCTGGCTCGACCCCGGCGCGCCCGAGGTGCGGCAGCACATCGTGCGCGTCGTGCGAGACGTCGTGGCTCGCTACGACGTCGATGGCATCCACTTCGACGACTACTTCTATCCCTACCCCGGCAGCGGCACGCTCGACGACAGCGCCACGTACGAGGCCTATCGCGACGGAGGCGGCACGCTCGAGCGCAGCGACTGGCGCCGGCAGAACGTGCACGACCTGGTGCGCGAGGTGTCGGTCGCGATCGCGGAGCTGCGCGACGACGTGCGCTTCGGGATCAGCCCCTTCGGGATCTATCGCCCCGGCATGCCGCCCGGGATCACCGGGCTCGACGCCTACGAGGCGATCTCGTGCGACCCGCTGCCGTGGATCGAGAACGGCTGGGTCGACTACGTCGCGCCGCAGCTCTACTGGCCCACGACCCAGACCGCGCAGGACTTCGATCGCCTGATCGAGTGGTGGGCCGGTCGCGCGCAGGACGGGCGCACGATCCTCGCGGGCATGAACGTGGTCGGGATCGAGGGCGACGACGATCGTTGGACCTCCAACGAATTCGAGGCCGAGATGGACGCGGTGCACCTGCACCTCGGGCGCGGCGTGTCGGGCTCGATCGCGTACACGGTCCGGCCCTTCCTCACGAACCACGAGGGCATCACCGACCTCTATCGCGACGAGCTCTGGATCTCGCCCGCGCTCACCGGCCCGCTCGCGAGCGCCGATCCCACCACGCGCCCCGCGCCGCCGACGCTCACGCGCGAGGGCGAGCTCGTGCGCATCACGCACGGCGATCGCGACGCCCTGCGCGCGTACGTGATCTACGAGCGCGCCGAGGGCGACGCCGCGCACCACGTCGCGCGCATCGTCCCCGCGACGAGCGACACGATCGAGCTCGATGGCACGCGCGATCCCGCAGTGAGCGCGGCCGATCGCCGCGGCATCGAGAGCCTCGCGCGACGGCTCCCGTGAGCAGAGCGGGTTGACACGTCTGGCATCCTTGTCGCCGCAATGGATGGCTTCCAGGGGTGGGCCGTCCGAGCAGCGCTCGCGTGTCTGCTCGGGCTTGCAGGGGTGACGGGCTGCGGCGGCGGTGATCAGGGCTTGGCCCCGATCGACGCCGGCGGCGGCCCATCGATCGGTCCCGATGCGGGCCGCGCCGACGCAGGGCGCGTCGACGGCGGCAGCACGGCCGACGTCGACGCGGGTCGCGGGCCCGACGGCGGACCTCCCCCGAGCGAAGCGCTCCGCTTCATCGTCATGGGCGACACCGGCGAGGGCAACGAGGCCCAGCGCGCCGTCGCGGTCGCCGTTCGCGATCTCTGCGCGCGCGAGGGCTGCGACTTCGTGCTGCTCCTCGGCGACAACATCTACGAGTCGGGCGTCACGTCGGTCGACGATCCGCAGTGGCAGACGAAGTTCGAAGAGCCCTACCACGACATCGACCTGCCCTTCTACGCCGTGCTCGGCAATCACGACTACAACGACGCGCTCGGCCTCGGCGGCTCGTGGGATCGTGGGATGCTCGAGGTCGAGTACTCGGCGCACAGCACGCGCTGGGAGATGCCGGCGACGCACTACACGCTGCAGCTCGAGAACGTCGGCCTCGTGATGCTCGACACGAACAGCCTGTTCCACGAGGACACGCGCTACGGCGATCAGGCCGAGTGGTACGCCGAGGCGGTGGACGAGCTCCGCGCCGACGGCGCCGAGTGGATCCTCGTCGCGGGCCACCACCCGTACCGCTCGAACGGCTCGCACGGCAACGCCGGCAACTACGAGTCGCGCATCGGGATCCCGAACCTCATCCCGCCGATCAACGGCGCGAACGTGCAGAGCTTCTTCGACGAGCACGTCTGCGGCACGGCCGACGTCTACTTCTCCGGCCACGATCACAACCGCCAGTGGATCGACGAGCCCGAGGCGCTCTGCGGGACGACGATGATCGTCAGCGGCGCCGGCGCGAAGCTCACCGCGTTCGCGCGCGAGGACAACGCCACGCTCTTCCAGGACGACCAGCGCGAGGGCTTCCTCTACGTCGTCATCGAGGGAGATCGCTTCGTGGGGCGCTTCGTCGATCGCGACGGGCGCACCGATTTCGAGCACACGGTCACGCGGACGTCGCGCTGACGTTCGCTCGTGCAGAACGGGGCTTTCGCTCGTTGCCCCCCTCCCCCCCTCGTGTTACGAGGGCGGCCGGCAATCATGGAGAAACGCGCTCTCCGTCTTCTCTTCGCGCTCGCGATCGCGCTCTCGAATCCATCGTTCGCATCGGCTCAAGCGACCGACGACGAGGAGCTCGAAGAGGACGTCGTCGAGACCGAGCCCGGTGCTGACGACGAGGAGGAGCCGCGGCTTCGTCCGCCGAGCGTCGAGCCCATCGCGATCCCCGACGAGGAAGAAGAAGCCTCGACCGAAGAAGAAGAGGTCGAGGAAGAAGTCGTCGAGGAGGAAGAGGAGGCGGCCGAGGAGGAGCCCGCGGAGGACGAGGAGCTCCCCTCGCCCGACGCCGCCGACGAGCGCCTCGACCTCGGTGGCGATCCGACGATCGAGCCGTGGACCACGCCGCAGACCGTGTTCGAGCTGCACGGCTACATGCGCATGCGCGGCGAGTTCCAGGATCAGTTCTCGCTCGGACGCAGCGCGCCGACCAGCTACCGGGACGCGATCGACTATCCGTTCGAGCTCTTCATCCCGCGCGACGACGGCAGCGTGGCGGGAGACATCGAGGGCGGCTGCCGCGGCGGCGCCAGCACCGACGCGAGCCCCTGCAACCAGCGCGCGCTCGCGTTCGCGAACATGCGCCTGCGCCTCGAGCCGACGATCCATCTGAGCGACGACGTGCGCGTGCGGATGCAGATCGACGTGTTCGACAACCTCGTGCTCGGCTCGACGCCCGAGGGCTACGGCCTCGGCGGCAACTACTTCGGGCGCCTCGGCGAGCGCTCGTACGACTCGACGTTCACGCCGTGGACGTCGTTCTCGGGCTCGCAGCGCCCGTCGAGCGCCGGCTTCAACTCGTGGCAGGACAGCATCATCGTCCGCCGCGCGTGGGCGGAGGTTCGGAACCGCGGCCTCGGTGAGCTGCGCTTCGGTCGCATGGGCAACCACTGGGGCCTCGGGATCATGGCCAACGGTGGCACCGGCATCGACGCCGACTTCCAGAGCGACGTCGATCGCATCATGGCGATCACCCGCCTCGTCGGGTTCTACTTCTTCGGCGCGTGGGACTTCGCGTCGGAGGGCTTCCTCTACGAAGATCCGCTCGAGAACCGCGTGCCCTTCGACTGGGTGCGCAACGACGACGTCGACCAGTTCACGTTCGGCGTGGCGCGTCGCTCGACGCCCGAGGAGCAGGAAGCGGCGCTGCAGCGCGGCGACTTCGTGCTCAACGGCGGCCTCTACTTCGTCTACCGCACCCAGAACCTGACGAGCGAGGGCACGCCCAACCCGCTGGACTCCGCGGCGAACCCGATCCTCTTCCGCCGTGGCTTCGAGGTCTTCGTCCCCGACATCTGGGTGCAGTTCCTCTACGAGAACCTGCGCCTCGAGGCCGAGGCCTCGATGATGATCGGCACGATCGACAACATCTTCCGCCCGAGCGACGCGGAGACCGAGGGCTTCGACCGCACCGGCACGAGAGACATCCTCTCGTTCGGCTTCGCGTTCGAGGGCGAGTACCACCTGCTGAACAACCAGCTCGGCATCTACTTCAACGCCGGCTACGCCTCGGGCGACGCCGACGTCGAGGGCCTGATCGGCGACCAGCAGGGCGGCATCTACGAGCAGCAGGCGCGCTCGGGCGCGAGCACCGATCGCAACCTCACCGCGTACGCGTTCCACCCGAACTACCGCATCGACCTCATCTTCTGGCGCACGATCATGCGCCAGATCTCGAGCGCGTATTACTTCCGCCCCGGCATCAGCTACGACTTCATCCGCTCGAGCTTCGGCCAGCTCCTCGGCGCGCGCGCCGACGTGGTGTGGAGCCGCGCGTCGGAGGTCGTGCAGACGTGGGGCAACCAGCCCGACCTCGGCGTCGAGATCGACGCGCAGGTCTACTATCGCAGCGAGGACGGCCCCGACCTGCTCGACGGCTTCTACGCGTCGCTGCAGTACGGCATCTTCTTCCCGCTCGGCGGCCTCGGCTACCTGCCGGGCGACCCGGCCCAGGCGAGCGCGCACCAGGGCGGGCAGAACGCGCAGACCCTGCGCCTCATCCTCGGCGTGCAGTACTAGCCAGGCCGCCTACGCGGCGTTTTCGGTTGGGACTCGGCAAGATCACCATCGGTTCGAGTCGCTTCGCTCCGGGGTGGATCTGCCGTCTCGTTCTCTCGGGTTCGAGCGGGCTGGGGAACCGGCCCTATGAGCTGACCCTGTGACCGCTCCGCTTCGATTGATCCCGCTCGGTGGCCTCGGCGAGATCGGGATGAACTGCATGGCCATCGAGCACGGGGACGACATCCTCGTGCTCGACTGCGGCGTGACGTTCGACTCGCGCGGGCTCGGCATCGACCTCGTGCACGCCGACTTCGGCTACGTGCTCGATCGCCGCGAGAAGGTGCGCGGCCTGGTGCTCACGCACGGCCACGAGGACCACATCGGCGCGACGAGCTGGTTCCTCCGCGACATCCCGGTACCGGTCTGGGGCCCGCCCTACGCGCTCGCGCTCGTGAAGCAGCGCATCGCCGAGCACCCGTTCCACGACATCGAGCGCCTCGACCTGCGCACGATGCAGCACGGCGTCGAGTACGCGATCGGCCCGTTCTCGTGGGAGCTCTGGCGCGTCACCCACTCGATCCCCGACGCGCACGGCATCGTGATCCGCACGCCCGTGGGCACGATCGTCCACAGCGGCGACTTCAAGATCGATCGCAATCCCCCGCCCGGCGATCACATGGATCTCGCGCGCATCGAAGAGATCGCGCAGGGCGGCGTGCGCGTGATGATGTCGGACTCGACGAACGCGCTCACCCAGGGCCACTCGGGCGGTGAGCGACAGGTCGAGGAGAGCCTCGAAGAGCTCGTCCGCAACGCGCGCGATCGCGTGATCATCGGGCTCTTCGCGTCGAACGTCGGGCGCATCCGCGCCCTGCTCGACGTGGCGCGCGCCACCGGCCGCAAGCTGATCCCGATGGGCCGCTCGGTCGACACGCACCTGCGCATCGCCGAGGAGCTCGGGGTCATCACCGATCCCCACGACGTGCTCGTCCCGCGCGATCGCGCGCGCACCGTCCCGCGCGATCAGTGCCTCATCGTCGCGACGGGATCGCAGGGCGAAGGCCCCGCCGCGCTCCCGCGCCTCGCGAACGGCACGCACCCCGACCTCGAGCTCGGCGCGGGCGATCTCGTGATCCTCAGCGCGCGCATCATCCCGGGCAACGAGCGCGCGGTGCTCGAGCTCATCAACACGCTCGAGCGTCGCGGCATCTCGGTGGTGCATCGCGGCAACGATCCGCGCGTGCACGTGAGCGGTCACGCGCACCGCGACGAGCAGCGCGAGCTGATCCAGCTCGTCCGCCCCCAGACGTTCGTGCCGGTGCACGGCACCTTCATGCACCTCAAGGCGCACGCCGAGATCGCGCGCGACGCCGGCGTTCCCGAGGTCTTCTTCTTCGAGAACGGCCAGATCATCGAGCTCTACGAGGATCGCACCGAGCTCGCGGAGCGCACCCACTCGGGGCGCGTGCACATCGATCACTTCGAGCCGGTCTCCGACCGCGTGATCCGCGATCGCACCCTGCTCGCGCAGCTCGGCGTGGTGTTCGTCTCGCTGCTCTGCGATCAGCGCGGACGCATCCTGGACGATCCGCAGATCGTCTCGCGCGGCGTGATCGACGAGGACGCCGACTACGATCTCCTCGAGGATCTGCGCGACGACGTGCGCGACGCGGTCGAGACGATGCGCAGCCCCGAGGATCGCCTCAGCGACGAGCTGCTGCGCGACCAGGTGCGCCGCGCGGTGCGTCGCTTCTTCGGTCGCGAGCTCGGCCGCAAGCCGCTCGTCTACGCCACCATCGCGCGCGTCGAGACCCGTCGATGACGGCACGCATCGCGCTGTTCGCGATCCTCCTCGCACTGACGGGCTGCGGACCCTCGGCGCCGCCGGCCGACGACGCGAGCGATCTCGCGCTCGAGCCACGCGAGATCCTCGGCGGTGAGATCGTCGAGGGCGCGGCCGAGGTCGCGGGCCGCTCGCTCACCGAGGACGAAGCGCGCGCGTTCGAGCCGCTCCTCGCCGCAGCCCAGCGCATCCGCCAGCTGCGCTTCGTGCGCCCCGTGCCCACGCGCGTGCAGACGCAGGACGACATCGTCGCGTTCGTGCGCGCGCACATCGAGCGCGACGAGCTCGAGCACGCCCGCGTCTTCTACGTCGCGCTGGGCCTGCTCGCGCCGGACCTCGACGTCGAGCGGATGATCCTCGCGGTGATGGGCGAGCAGATCGTCGGCTACTACGACCCCGAGGCCGGCGTGATGGTGGTGCGCGAGGACGTCGTCGGCGAGCTGCGCCGCGGCGGCGCCGACGCGCGCGATCAGAGCGCGCTCGTGCTGGTGCACGAGTACGTGCACGCGCTCCAGGACCAGCACCTCGGCCTGCGCGAGCAACAAGAAGAAGAGCGCTCGATCGACGGCGACAACGCATTCGCCTCGCTCGTCGAGGGCGACGCGACGCTCGCGATGATCGGCTGGATCGTCGACGCACAGGGCCATCGCCTCAGCACGCTCACCCGCGATCCCACGATCCTCGCGAACATCGTGCGCAGCTCACCCGCGGTCGCCGGTGGTGCCGAGCTCGAGCGCGCCCCCGCGATCGTCCGCGCGCCGCTGCTCTCTCGTTATCTCGACGGCCTCGTGTTCACCGCGCACCTCCACGGCAGCGGCGGGTTCACGTGGATCGACGACGCGTTCCGCCGCCCGCCCGAGTCCACCGAGCAGGTGCTGCACCCCGAGCGCTACCTGAACCGCGAGCGACCCGAGACGATCGCGCTCCCCGCGTTCGACGAGCTCACCGACGCGGGCCTCGAGGTGCACGACGAGGACACCCTCGGCGAGCTCGAGATGGGCGTGTACTTCGCGCTCGGCACGTCGAGCGATCGCGAAGCGGCCGCGGCGACCGGCTGGGGTGGCGATCGCATCCGCGTCTATCGCGGACCGAACGGCGCGACGTCGGCCGTGTGGTTCACCACGTGGGACGACGAGCGCGAGGCGATCGAGGCCGAGGCCGCGGCATCGCGGGTGCGCGATCACGTGCCCGAGGCGCAGCGCGCATCGCATCTCGTGCGTCGCGTCGGCCGCGCCCTGCTGATCCTGCGCGACGTCGACCCCGCGCTACAGCCCGCGGTGCTCGACGACTTCGACGCCTTCGCCGCATCGCTCCCGCACACGCCGGGGCGCATCGAAGGCTGATCCGACCCGCTGAGGAGAGCCGAGAACTTTTGAGGAAAGCAGGAGGGTTAGGAAGACCACGTCGAAGCGTCTTCCTGATCCTCCGACGCGCGAAGAGAGCGCCGTTCGGATCAACCGCGGAGGGCCGCTGAGAGAAGCGCGCGCTTCATCGCTACGAAAACCGTAGCGCTACGAATTTCGTAGCAGCCACACTCTCCTGCTCTCCTTCCTTCCTGCTCTCCTCAGTCGATCCCTCTTCCGGAATCTCTCCTCACTTGATCACGGCGAACGTCTGCTGGTTCATCGCCACGATGTTCCCCTGATCGTCCCAGAGCTCGCGCGTCTCGAGCACCCAGCCCTCGTGCGCGACCGGCGTCCACGCGCGGTACGCGAACGTGCCCTCGGGATCCACGCCGCGCAGATCGCGCAGCACCTGCATCGTGAACGCCACCGTGCCCATCGGGCGCGGCCCCGCGCTGCGCGAGAAGAGCGTCGGCCACCACGCGTCGAGCATCGCCGCGCACCACGCCGCGTCCGCCTTCGCGCCCGGCTCGTGCATCCGCACCCAGCCCTCGCAGCGCGCGCTCGGCCCCTTCGTGAACGGCAGCGGCCCGACGTTGCGATACTCGAACGCCTTCGCGAACGGCGGCCCGAACGCGCTCATGTCGACCACCGGCACGTCACGCCACGGGGTCATGCGCGGCGCGCTGGCCTCGACGAACCCCTCGCTCCCCGGGCGCGCCTTCGCGCTCACCGCCACGCAGTGCGCGCGCAGCTCGTCACCCTGCGTCAGCCGCGCTGCGACCGTCGACTGCCCCGATCCCGCGCGCAGCGTCTCCACCGCGATCTCCGCCGCACCCACCAGCGTCGCGCCGGGCAGCTCGACCGTCAGTGATCGCACCGTGCGCTCCGGGTCCGCGACGTGCTCGTCGATGGCGCGCACCATCGTCGCGATCACGAGCCCTCCGAACGCCCCGCGGCCTTGTTGCCACCCGTCCGGAACGCTCCACTCCCAGGGTCCCGCGGCCCCCCTCCGCGGCGTGCTCAGCCCTTCGAAATTGCCCATGCGCGCGAGAGCTTGATGTCACCGTCGCATCGGCGCGACCCGGTTCTTGACGCTCACAGAGCGTAGGGCTAGGTACCCGCACTTCGGTCGGGCAACACCTGCCTTCGCCGGCAAGGCCGCCACGCGTCGCCCGCCCTCACAGAACGCCCGCCCTCACAGAAAGCGCGCACCGAGCCATGCAGTCGCAGGTCAGCGAGATCGATCCCGTCACCGTCGAGATCCAGGTCGAGGTTCCCTGGGATCGCGTCCAGAAGAACCTGGACGAGACGTTCACGAAGCTGCAGCGGACCGCGCGCATCAAGGGCTTCCGCCCCGGCAAGGCGCCGCGCAACGTGCTCCAGCGTCTCTTCTCGAAGGACGTGCAGGCCGAGGTCGTCTCGAATCTCGTCGAGGAGAGCGTCGTCCAGGCGGTGCAGCAGCACTCCATCCCCGTCGTCTCGCAGGCGATGATGGACGCGCGCCCCGAGCTCACCCTGGGCCAGCCCCTCACCTTCAAGGTGAAGTTCGAGGTTCGCCCCAAGGTCGAGAACCTCGAGACGACGCTCGAGCTGACGCGCACGCCTGCGACCGTGAGCGACGCCGAGATCGAGCAGGAGATCGAGCGCCTCCGCCAGCAGCACGCGATCGTGCGCCCCATCGAGGGCGAGCGCGCCGCGCAGAAGGGCGACGTCCTGATCATCGACTACGCGGTGACGATCGACGGCGAGCCCAAGCCCGACATGAAGGGCGAGAACCGCACGGTGAACCTCGGCGAGGGTCGCCTGCTCGACGAGATCGACGCGGGCCTCGTGGGCGCGAAGGTCGGCGAGAAGAAGACCATCGAGATCGCGCGTGGCGACGACGACGCGAACAAGGAGCTCGCGGGCAAGAAGGTCGTCTTCGAGGTCGACGTGAAGGAGCTGCGCGAGCGCGTGCTGCCCGACGTCGACGACGAGTTCGCGAAGGACGTCGGCGAGTACGAGACGCTCGCGGACCTCCGCACGAAGCTGCGCGCGCGCCTCGAGGAGAGCGCGAAGGCCCGCAGCGAGAGCCAGCTGCGCGAGCAGGCCGTCGAGAAGCTCGCCGAGAAGAACCCGATCCCGGTCCCGCCCTCGCTCGTCGATCAGCAGCTCCGCGCGATGCTCCAGGAGTACATGCAGATCATGCAGATGCTCGGGCAGCAGCCGGACTTCGGGAAGGACGGCTTCGACGAGATGCGCAAGCGCGCGGAGACGAAGGTCCGCGCCGCGCTGCTCCTCGGCGAGCTCTCGCGCAAGGCCGAGATCAGCGTCGCCGCCGACGAGATCGAGGCGAAGATGCGCGAGCTCGCCGAGAAGACCGGCAAGCACATCGCCAAGGTCAAGGCCGACTACGCGGGCGAGAAGCGCGAGCAGCTCGAGACGCAGATCCTGGAAGACAAGCTGATCAAGCACCTGCTCGACCGGGCTACGATCACCGACGCCGCGCCTACTTCTTCCGAGAGCGCCGCTTCCGCCGCGGCCACCTGAGCGCTAGTTTCTTTCCCACGCGCCGGCGCTCGCCGACGCAGGAGCATTTCGCCGATGAACGACCGTCCGATCGACCCGGCACTGATGACGTACTTCCCGCACGTCTACGAGACCACTCACCGCGGTGAGCGCGCGTGGGACCTCTGGAGCCGACTGCTCCGCGATCGGATCATCTTCCTCGGCAGCGAGATCAACGACGACGTCGCGAACGTGATCATCGCGCAGCTCCTGATCCTCGAGGGCGAGGATCCGGACAAGGAGATCACGATGTACATCAACAGCCCCGGCGGCGTGATCACGTCGGGGCTCGCGATCTACGACACGATGCAGTACGTGCGCTGCCCGGTGTCGACGGTGTGCCTCGGTCAGGCCGCGTCGATGGGCGCGGTGCTGCTCGCGGCGGGCACCAAGGGTCGCCGTCGTTGCCTCCCGAACTCGCGTGTGATGATCCACCAGCCGCACGGCGGCGCGCGCGGCCAGGCGACCGACATCGAGATCCAGGCGCGCGAGATCCTCCACCTGCGCGGCCGCCTGAACGAGATCCTCGCGAGGCACACCGGCCAGTCGATCGAGCAGGTGAAGAACGACACCGAGCGCGATCGTTTCCTCGCCGCGAACGAGGCCAAGGAGTACGGCCTCATCGACGAGGTCATCGCGCACCGGAAGCAGCTCTGAACCACGGGCTCGGAGCGTGCCCCTCCCTCTTCACGGGAGGGGCTCAACTCACCGGCCACCCGCGTTGCTACCGCGGAACGCCGGCACTAGACTCTCTCGGTGATTCTCGCGGTCGGGTGCTGCGTCGTCCTCTCGCAGGGCGCGCGGCTCCGATCGAGACGAACGTCGCATCGAGAAGCTCAATTTTGCTCAGAGCAGGGGACGGGTCGGACTGATGCCGGTCGATCGTAGGCGCGACGAGGGTCACGGGAATCTGCAGTGCTCTTTCTGCGGCAAGTCGCAGAAGGAAGTGAAGAAGCTCATCGCAGGGCCGACGGTCTACATCTGCGACGAGTGCATCGCGCTCTGCAACGACATCATCGCGGAGGAGGTCGACCGCGAGGACTCGTTCCAGAGCGGGACGCCGCTGCCGAAGCCCAGCGAGATCAAGGCCGTTCTCGACGAGTACGTGATCGGGCAGGAGCGCGCGAAGAAGATCCTGTCGGTCGCGGTCCACAACCACTACAAGCGCATCGACTCGCGCGTGGGGCAGGACGACGTCGAGCTGCAGAAGTCGAACATCCTGCTGATCGGCCCGACCGGCACCGGCAAGACGCTGCTCGCGCAGACGCTCGCCCGCGTGCTGAACGTGCCGTTCGCCATCGCGGATGCGACGACGCTGACCGAGGCGGGCTACGTCGGCGAGGATGTCGAGAACATCATCGTCCAGCTGCTCCAGAACGCCGATCACGACGTCGAGCGCGCGCAGCGCGGCATCGTCTACATCGACGAGATCGACAAGATCGCGCGCAAGGGCGACAACCCGTCGATCACCCGCGACGTGAGCGGCGAGGGCGTGCAGCAGGCGCTGCTGAAGATCATCGAGGGCACCGTCGCGAACGTGCCCCCGAAGGGCGGCCGCAAGCACCCCCAGCAGGACTTCCTCCAGGTCGACACGACCAACATCCTCTTCATCTGCGGCGGCGCGTTCGTCGGCCTCGAGCAGATCATCGAGCGCCGCATCGGCGAGCGCTCGCTGGGCTTCGGCGCGGACGTGCCGAGCAAGAAGGACAAGCGCCTCGGCGAGGTGCTCGCGCAGGCGCAGCCCGAGGACCTGATCAAGGCGGGCCTCATCCCGGAGTTCGTCGGTCGTCTGCCCGTGGTGGCGACGCTCAACGAGCTCACCGAGGAGGCGCTGATCGACATCCTCACCCAGCCGAAGAACGCGCTGGTGAAGCAGTTCCAGAAGCTGTTCGAGATGGACGGCGTGCGCCTCAAGTTCACCCGCAGCGCGCTCCAGGCGGTCGCGCGCGAGGCGCTCAAGCGCAACGCGGGTGCACGTGGTCTGCGCGCGATCCTCGAGAACGCGATGCTCGAGACCATGTACGACATCCCGGCGCGCTCGGGCGTGAAGGAAGTGCACGTCAACGACGACGTGATCCTTCGCGGAGAGAAGCCGCTGATGGTGCTGGAGAAGGAAGCCGGCCTCGCGTGATCCCTCCCGCGTGTTTCTCGGTGCCGTGATCGACGGCAACCGTGATACACGCATGAAGGGCCCTTGGTACGGCCTGAATTGATCGGGGGGAGGAGCGAGCGGATGTTCTTCAACAAGAGCGACAACGGCGGGGCGCCGAAGAAGCAGCGCGTGCTTCCGCTGCTGCCCCTGCGGGACATCATCGTGTTCCCGCACATGGTCGTGCCGCTCTTCGTGGGCCGCGAGAAGTCGATCGCCGCGCTCGAAGAGGCGATGGCGCAGGACAAGGAGATCCTGCTCGCCGCACAGAAGAAGGCGAAGACCAACGACCCGACGCCCGACGACATCTACACGATGGGCACCGTCGGCTCGATCGAGCAGATGCTGCGCCTGCCCGACGGCACCGTGAAGGTGATGGTCCTCGGCAAGCGCCGCGCTCGCATCAAGAAGTTCGTCCCGAGCGACGACTTCTTCCTGTGCGAGGTCGAGAACGTCGAGGACAAGTACGTCGCGAGCGTCGAGCTCGAGGCGCTCACGCGCAGCGTGCAGTCGACGTTCGAGACCTACGTGAAGCTGAACAAGCGCATCGCGCCCGAGACGCTGATGCAGGTTCAGACCATCGACGATCCGGTCCGGCTCGCGGACGCGATCGTCGTGCATCTCTCCGCGGTGAAGCTCCACGACAAGCAGGAGATCCTGGAGACCACCGATGCCGCGAAGCGGCTCGAGCGCCTGTTCGAGCTGATGAACGCGGAAATCGAGATCTTGAACGTCGAGAAGAAGATCCGTTCTCGCGTCAAGAAGCAGATGGAGAAGACGCAGAAGGAGTACTACCTCAACGAGCAGATGCAGGCGATCCAGAAGGAGCTCGGCGAACGCGACGAGTTCAAGTCTGAGATCCAAGAGCTCGAAGAGAAGATCAAGACGAAGAAGCTCTCCAAGGAAGCCGAGGGCCGCGTCAAGAAGGAGCTCCGGAAGCTCAAGATGATGCAGCCGATGAGTGCGGAGGCGACCGTCGTCCGCAACTACATCGACTGGGTGCTCAACCTCCCGTGGGAGGACAAGAGCGAAGAGAACTACGACATCGAGGCCGCGGAGCGCATCCTCGACGAGGACCACTACGGCCTGAAGAAGGTCAAGGAGCGCGTCCTCGAGTACCTCGCGGTGCAGGCGCTCGTCCGCAAGCTCAAGGGCCCCGTGCTCTGCCTCGTGGGCCCGCCGGGCGTCGGCAAGACGTCGCTCGCGCGCTCGATCGCGCGCAGCACGGGCCGCAAGTTCGTGCGCCTCTCGCTCGGTGGTGTGCGCGACGAGGCCGAGATCCGCGGCCACCGCCGCACGTACATCGGTGCGCTGCCGGGCCGCATCATCCAGAGCCTGCGCAAGGCCGGCGCGAACAACCCGGTCTTCCTGCTCGACGAGATCGACAAGATGTCGAGCGACTTCCGCGGCGACCCGGCTGCGGCGCTGCTCGAGGTGCTCGACCCCGAGCAGAACAAGTCGTTCAACGACCACTACCTCGACCTCGACTACGACCTCTCCGACGTCATGTTCATCACGACGGCGAACTCGCTCGGTGGCATCCCGATGCCGCTGCGAGACCGCATGGAGATCATCGAGCTCAGCGGCTACACGGAGTTCGAGAAGCTGAACATCGCGGTGCGCTACCTCGTGCCGCGGCAGAAGCAGGAAGCCGGGCTCGAGCAGGCCGACGTCGATCTCACCGAGAACGCGATCCGCACGATCATCCATCACTACACGAAGGAATCGGGCGTTCGTAACCTCGAGCGCGAGATCGGCAGCGTGTGCCGCAAGGTCGCGCGCCAGGTGCTGAAGGATCAGCAGCAGGGCAAGACCGGGCTTAGCTATCGCATCGCGGCGAAGAACGTCCCGCAGTACCTCGGCGTGCCGCGCTTCCGTTCGAACAAGACGAGCGAGCACGACGAGGTCGGCCTGACCAACGGCCTCGCGTACACGACGTACGGCGGAACGATCCTCGAGTGCGAGGTGAGCGTGGTGCCCGGCAAGGGCAAGCTCGTGATCACCGGCCTGCTCGAGAAGGGCATGCAGGAGTCCGCGCAGGCGGCGATGAGCTACATCCGCTCGCGCCAGCAGATGCTCGGGCTCGCGAGCAAGAGCGAGGACGGCGACGACTTCCACTCGAAGGTCGACGTCCACGTGCACTTCCCCGAGTTCGTTCCGAAGGACGGGCCGAGCGCGGGCGTGACCATCGCGACGTCGATCGCGAGCGCGCTGATGAAGATCCCGGTGCGCCGCACGGTGGCGATGACCGGCGAGATCACGCTGCGTGGTCGCGTGATGCCGATCGGCGGGCTCAAGGAGAAGATGCTCGCGGCGCATCGCGCGGGCATCCAGACGATCCTCGTGCCGCGCGAGAACCGGAAGGACCTGCGCGAGATCCCGAAGCGCGTGCTCAACGCGATGCGCGTCGTGCTCGTCGAGCACATGGACGAGGTGCTGCGCGAGGCGCTCGTGCTGAGCGATCCCGACGCGGTCTTCGGCAAGCGCGTGCGCCCGATGGAGTACGTCGGCGGGCGTCTCGTGGAGCACGGCGACGGCGGCGAGGGGCCCGGCGAGGGCGTGCCCACGCCGACGGTCGAAGCGCCCGGCGCGCAGCAGTAGACAGCGCGAGAAGCGCGGTGAACGAGCGAGTTGACGCAGTGCGTCGACTTGCTCGTTCTGCTTTGTCCTGTATCTCTGCCGGCCGTGCGGGGGCCACGCTTCATCCGAGCACCGCTCGTGAGCCGGATCCGTGAGGTGCGCTCGCTCGCGCCTGCCGAGATCGACGTGATGTGGACGCTCTTCGCGCGTCATTACGAGGACGTGACGCGCGAGACGTTCGAGCAAGACCTCGCGCCGAAGCAGCACGTCATCCTGCTGCGCGAGGCCGTGTCGCGGCAGATCGTCGGGTTCTCGACCATCGAGGTCGATCGACGTCATGTCGGTGGTCGCGACATCGTGTCGATCTTCTCGGGCGACACGATCGTCGAGCGACGCTACTGGGGCACGCGCGCGCTGCATCGCGCGTTCTTCCGCTACGTCATGGCGCTGAAGCTCGCGAGCCCGACGACGCCGGTCTACTGGTTCCTGATCACCAAGGGCTACAAGACGTATCTGCTGCTCACGCGGAACTTCCCGGAGCACTGGCCGCGTCACGATCGCGCCACGCCGCCCTGGCAGCAGGCGATCCTCGACGACCTCGCGACGCGGCGCTTCGGTGATGCGTACGACGCGCGACACGGCGTGCTGCGCCTCGCGGACTCGGGCCACGGAAGGCTGCGCGCCGAGGTCGCGCCGATCGACGAGACGCTCGCGCACGATCCCGACGTGCGGTTCTTCGTCGAGCGCAACCCCGGCGCGCCGCGCGGTGACGAGCTCTGCTGCCTCGGCCGCGTGGGCGTGGGGCTCGCGATGCAGTTCGGTCGCAAGCAGCTCGCGCGCGCGCTCGAGGGCGCCTGATGTTGCTCTCGGCGTTCCACACCGCGTGGATCGGCTCGATGCTGCCCGCGCAGCAGCGCTTCGCGCGCGCGCTGTCGCGACCGCGCGAGACGCAGCTCGCGAAGCTCGCGGCGCACCTGCGCGCGCACGAAGCGACCGCGTACGGTCGCGCGCACGGGTTCGAATCCGTGCTCAGAGCACACGATTCGCTCGGCGCGTGGCAGCGCCGCGTGCCGGTCGCGCGGTGGGGCTCGATCGAGCCGTGGATCGATCGCATCGCGCAGGGCGAGCCGCGCGTGCTGACGGTCGAGCCACCGCGCTGCTTCGAGCGCTCGGGGGGATCGACGTCGGCGACCAAGCTGTTGCCGATCACGCCGCGCTTCTTGAGCGAGATGGGCGAGTCGACGTCGTCGTGGCTGGTCGATCTGCACCGACGTCATCCGCTGATCGGCAAGCGCAGCTATTGGTCGATCTCGCCGGTCGCGCGCGCGCCGCAGCGCACGCCGGGCGGCATCCCGATCGGGATGAGCGACGACGCCGAGTACTTCGGGTCGATCGCGCGCGACGTGATCGCGCGCTCGATGGCGGTGCCCTCGCACGTCGCGAGCGCGCCCGACGTGGACACCTGGCGCCGGGAGACGGTGCGGCATCTCTTGTCGGCGGGTGATCTCGCGCTGATCTCGGTGTGGTCGCCGAGCTTCCTGACGCTCTTGCTCGAGTGGACCGAGGCGAACCTCGACGCGCTCCTCGGGACGATCCCGGTGCGGCGCGCGGAGTCGATCCGTCGCGGGCTCGATCGCGAGGGGCGCTTCGTCGTGGAAGCGTTGTGGCCCGAGCTCGCGCTGATCTCGTGCTGGGCCGACGGGCCCGCGCGTGCGCTGCTCCCCGCGCTGAAGTGCTTCGTCGCGCGCACCACGTTGCAGCCGAAGGGACTGCTCGCGACCGAGGGCGTGGTGAGCGTTCCGCTCGGCGATCGAGAGAGCGCGCCGATCGCGATCACCTCGCACTTCCTCGAGTGGATCGATCTCGATCATCCGACGCGCGCGCCGCTGCTCTCCGACGCGCTGCGCGTGGGCGGCACGTACTCGCCGCTGCTCACGACCGGCGCCGGGCTCGCGCGTTATCACCTCGCCGACGTCGTGCGCGTCGTCGGGATGGAGCGCGCGACGCCGCGGGTGCGCTTCGAGGGCAAGCTCGATCGCGTGAGCGACGTGGCGGGCGAGAAGCTGCACGCGTCGTTCGTCGAGCGCTGCGTGGACGATGCGCTGCGCGCCACGGTCGGCGACACGCGCTTCGTGCTCCTCGCCCCGCGCGCGCGTCCCGCGGGCTATCGCCTCTACGTCGAGAGCGACGCCGACGAAGGCTTGCTGAGCAAGCTCGCGCACAGGCTCGATCGCGAGCTCGCCGCGTCGCATCCGTACTCGTACGCGCGCGATCTCGGGCAGCTCGGGCCGATCGACGCGCGTCGCGTCGCGCGCGGCGAAGCGCGATACCTCGACGCGATGATCGCGCGCGGGCAGCGCGCGGGAGACGTGAAGCCGTCGCGTCTCGACGCCGAGAACGGCTGGGACGTGATCTTCGGAGTGCCGTCATGACGAGCATGCGAGAGCGGGCGGGGCGTCTGCGCGATCACTGGTACGTCGCGGCGCGCAGCGACGAGGTCACGACGAAGAAGCCGCTCGGCAGCGTGATCCTCGAGCAGCCACTCGTGCTCTTCCGCACCTCGAAGGGGCGCGTGGTGGTGCTCGAGGATCGCTGCGCGCACCGCAACGCGAAGCTGAGCGAGGGCGACGTCTGGGGCGATCGGCTAGGGTGCCCGTACCACGGCTGGACCTACGACTGCGAAGGTCGCCTCGTGAACGTGCCGAGCGAAGGGCCGCGCTCGCTGCCGGTGCTCGAGTGCAGCGTGCCGCGCTTCCACGTGCTCGAGCGCTACGGGCTCGTCTGGGTGTGGATGGGGCACGGCGCGCCCGACAAGGAGCCCTTCGTGATGCCGCACTTCGACGCGGAGGGACGCGGCGACGAAGAGGGCTGGGGCGGCTACTGGATGACCACGGACTTCGCGAACGGGGTGACCAACCTCGTCGAGAACTTCATGGACGTCCCGCACACGGTGTTCGTGCACAAGGGCTGGTTCCGCCGCACCGCGAACAAGAAGATCAAGACGAAGGTGGAGCGCACGAAGGACAGCGTGCTCGTCACCTACGATCAGCCGTCGGACAGCATCGGGTTCACCGGGCGCATCCTGAACCCGAGCGGCGCGCCGATGGTGCACACCGACAAGTTCTACATGCCGAACGTCACGCGCGTGGACTACGACTTCGGCGGTGAGCGCGGGTTCGTGATCACGTCGACGTGCACGCCGCGCGGTCCGTTCGACACGCGGGTGTACACGCGGATCAGCTATCAGCTCGGGCGCTGGAACCGCCTCGCGCGGCACCTGCTGCCGCCATACACGCGCGAAGTGATCCGACAGGACGTCGTGATCATGCGGAACCAGGGCGACAACCTGCAGCGCTACGGCGGCACGCCGCGCTTCCTCTCGACCGCGGCGGACGTGCTGCACGAGCACATCGAGTCGCTGCGCGATCACGCGACGCGCGGCGACGACGCACCCGAGCCGCGCGTCGACGTGATCGAGATGTGGATCTAGTTGGAGCTCAAACGAGCGCCATCTCGAAGCCGGGCGCGCGATCGAGCGCGATCGGTGCACCGTCGAACCCGGGAGCGTGCACCGAGTAGAGCGTGATCGGGACGCTCTCGACGACGTAGGGGCGCAGCGCGTCGCCCAGCGCGAACTGCGCGTACTCGGGCAGCGCGACGAAGTGCGCCCGCTCGTCGCGCGTGCGCTCGCGGACGAGATCGATCATCGCGCGCAGCACGTCGGGTCGCTCGGCCTCGAGGTGCGTGAGGTAGAGGATCTTCATGGTCTCGCCGTCCTTCGGGACGCGGATCCACGGCTCGAGCACGCGCCCGGCGCGCGCGAGGTGCGGCGGGACGCGCGAGACGAACGTCTCCTTCGCCGGGCTCGGTGACCACGGCGCGACGCATCCGATGATCGCGCTGCGCGCGTCCTCGGCGATCACGAAGCGCTCGATCGCGTGCCCGGGCCAGGCGCGAAGCCGACGCGCGAAGTCCCCGCGAAATCCCGCGAATCGCGCCCTCTGGCGCGACTCGTAGAACGCCTCGAGCGCCTCGCGATCGCCCGACGTGGCAGCGCGCACCCGCACGTCACGAAGCCGCGGGCGCGGCCACAGCGGCCAGCGCGCGAGCACGCTCTGCATGCGGAACGGCGCGAGCGGCAGGTACGTCGGACCACCCTTCCCTCGCCGCTCGATCAGCGCCGCGCGCGCGAGCGTGTTCGCGTCCATCACCGCGGTGACGAACACCGACGCGCGATCGAGCTCCTCGATCTCGCTCGCGTGCGCGACCAGCGCGCCGTACGCGCGGCGCCACGACACGAGGAGGCGTCGATCCTGCGCGATGCGGAGATCCCCGAGGTACGCGACCTTCACCGGCGCGCCATGCGCCCATCCGTCGCGCACCGTGATCGTCCCGACGCCGCGGATCTCACCCGCGCTCTCGCACACGATCACGACGTGGCGATCGCTCTGGCAGCGCAGCAGCGCGAAGAAGTCGGGGCCGCGGCGATAGCCCACCTCGAACGCTGCGGTGCCCATCGCACGTCGATCGTAGAAGCGCACGATCGCGTCGTTGTCGGCCTCGGTCGCGAGGCGCGCGCCCGGCACGCCCTCGAGGATCTCGGCGATGCGCACGTCAGAAGTAGCGCTTGTCGAGCGCGGCGAGCGCGGCTTCGTCCGTCGGGAAGGGACGCGGCGGCAGCGCCATCAGCACCACGCGGTACCAGAGCGGCTGCGTCTCCTTCTGATCGCTCGCCGCGCAGAGCTCCTGCCACGGCATCGACGGGTGCCGGTGGTGCGTGAGGTTGTAGTTGAAGTTCAGGAAGAGCACGCGCACGAGCCAAGGCGCGCGCAGGTTGTACGCGCCCTCGATCACGTGGATCGGCGTGCGCAGGTGATAGACCCACTGCAGCCACGACCACGTGAACGCGAACGCGACGTACGCGGGCACCAGCGTCGACATCGACCACGGGCCCCACGCGATCACCGCGCCCCAGAACGCGTAGAGCACGAGCGCCTCGAGGCGCATCCGCGTCCAGTCGCGCTCCTTGAACTGCTCGAACATCGCGGCGTACGTGTTGAAGCGCTTGGTGCGCGCGAGGAAGCGGACGAAGCGCCACGGGATGAAGAACGAGATCAGCGGGAACACGAGCCCGCCGATCCACAGGCCGCCGCAGATCACGAAGTAGTAGAGCGCGACCTTGAGCGCGGGCGTCTCGCCGGGATGGATGAACTCGCCGCGCTCCGCCTCGCTGCGGTTGCGCACGTGGTGCCCCCAGTGGTGCACGCGATGGAGCGTCGCCGACGTGCCGAAGAGCGTGCTGCCGGCGAGCCCGATGATGTAGTCGATCGCGGGCACCGCGTGCGCGTTCCGATGGAAGTGCTCGTGCATCATCGTGAACACGCCCTGCATGAGCAGGCAGAAGAGCGCGATGAGCGCGATGCGCAGCGCGACGTGTGGCGCGTGCTCGATGCCGGTGAGCACCGCGGCCCAGCCGAGCACCTGGCCGCCGAGCACGACGAGGTTGTGGGCGCCGTAGCGGCCGCGCGAGCTCGCGACGGGTTCGGTGCGCGGGACGTTCTCGCTGCCCGGAGCGTCTTTCGGAGGCATCGGTCGCACGGGCGCGAGTGTGGGAGCGCGACGCGTGCGCGCGCAAATGCTCGCTTGCGCAGGTGAGAAAATCGGGGGAACCCTCGCGCGTGCAGACGCCCGCTCGCTGGCGCCCCGAGGGCTTCGACGCGTACCGCGCGCTCTACCCCGCGACGCCCGCGTTCGCGCTGCCCGACCTCGCGACGACGAGCGAGTTCGCGACGCGATGGACCGCGATGTCGAAGCTGCGCGAGGAGGCGTGGCCCGCGACGTTCGCGCCGGTCGTCGATCGCATCGCCGTGGTGTTCGTGCGCGGCTACCTCGGCAATTGGATGCCGGGGAACCTCATGGCGCCGACGCGCGCGTTGCGCGCGCTCGGCATCCCGGTCGTGCTCCATCGCAGCGCCGCCGAGGGTCCGATCGCGCGCAACGCGCGGATGCTCGGCGATGCGATCCGTCGCGACCTCCCGAGCGATCGCGAGCTCGTCATCGCGGGGCACAGCCGCGGTGGGCTCGAGGCGCGATGGCTCGTCGCGCACGACGACGAGCTCGCGAAGCGCACGACGGTCGTGCTCACGTCGCAGACGCCGCGCGGTCCTTCGCCCGTGCTCGAGAGCATGCTGCTCGGCGAGCACCGCGCGACGCTGCGCAAGCCGCACCGTCGCATCGCCGAGGGCGTGCAGCGCGTCGGTCTCCACGCGATCGGCGCGGCGACGGGCGGACGCGAGCTGACGCGCGAAGGAATCGCGCGCGTGGTCGAGACGCTCGCGCGCGCCGGCGACGTCACGCGGGTGATCCAGACCGCGTCGTGGTCGAGCGTGCCGACGACGTGGCTCGACTCGTTCCACGAGCGGCTCGGCGAGATCGCACCGGGACGCGCGCACGACGGGCAGTTCTTCCTCGACGACCTCGTGTGGCCCGGCGTGCCGCACGTGCTCCTGCCGCACCTCGATCACGCGCAGCCCGCGATGGGCGGTCACGGCTTCGATCACGTACGGTACTGGCTCGTGATGCTCTCGCTCGCGCTGCAGCTCGAGGTCTCGCGATGAGCGCGCACGATCCCGAGCTGCAGGACGCGCACCTCGTCGACGATCTCGAGTCGTCGCTCGATGCCGCCCGCACCGAGACGAAGCTCTCGCGCAGCGCGGTGCCACGCGACCTGCTGCGCACCGCGACGCGCGCCGGGCTCCTGCGCATGGCGCTCGAGGAGTGGGCGATGCTCGCGCTCCTCTGGATCGCGATGAGCATCGCGCCGTGGTGGTGCTACCCGGTGCTCGCGCTGCTCGTCGCGGGGCGCCTGCACGCGCTCGGCATCCTGATGCACGACTGCTCGCACATGCCGATGCCGGGCAGCCGCAAGGACCTCGTCGTGCGCGTGCTCGAGGTGCTCTGCGCATATCCGATCGCGACGACGATGAACGCGATGCGGTACCACCACCTGCGCCACCACCGCGACAGCGGCATGCGCAGCGACCCGTACTTCAAAGCGAACCTCGAGGGCCGCCCGCTGATGTACGCGCTCAACGTGCTGCGGGGCGCGGTGCTGATCCCGTTCTGGACGCTGCGCGTGCCGGTCGGTCTGCTCGCGGTCGTGTGGCCGCGCGCGCGCAACGTGTACGGGCGCGTCTGGCTCCAGGACAAGTCGGGCAAGGACCTCACGCATTCGCGGGAGGTCGTCGACTGCGGTCGCGCCGAGCTCGGCCAGGGCGTGTTCCAGGCGCTGGTGATCGCGGCGTGGATCGCGTGGCCGCGCGAGGTGCTCTTCGGCTACGTGATCCCGGTGACGATCACCGGGCTGCTCGCGGCGTGGCGCCTCCTGCAGGAGCACAACTACGTGCGCGCCGAGGATCGCAGCCTCGCGACGATCCTCGCGACGACGAACGATCACCACATCCGATGGGTCGACAAGCTCGTGCTCGCGCCGCGCAACATCGGGCACCACGTCGCACACCACCTGCACCCGCAGGTCGGGCTCGAGCACCTGCCCGCACTGCGCGCGTGGTACGCCGAGCGCTTCCCCGATCGTTATCCGCGCCCGCAGTGATTGCGCGCGTCGTGATCGCGCGTAAGGCTGCGCGCTGTTTCCGGTCTCGCGGACTGATCGCCGCGAAGCCTCGGGCGGGTAGCTCAGCGGCAGAGCAGAGGTTTTACACACCTCGGGTCGCAGGTTCGATCCCTGTCCCGCCCATCGATCGCCGCCGCGCCGGGTCGGCTCGATCCCACGCCGGTCGACGAGCGCGCGCCTCCCGTGTGACGCGAGCGCGCGCTGCATCGTCACGACCGCACCCGACGCGTGGCGCGCACGCCGAATGACTTCGCACGACGGGTGCCGACGCGTGTCCGTGCTCCCGTTCGGATCACGAGGACCCTCCCGACGCGTGTCTGGTGCCTCCGATCAGATCCCACCGCGCGTCCCGACGCGTGTCTGGTGCCTCCGATCGAATCCCACCGCGCGTCCCGACGCGTGTCCGGTGCCTCCGATCGAATTCCACCGCGCGTCCCGCCACGCGTCCGGTGCCTCGTGGCGGACGCAGAGCGCGCTCACGCCGCGACTTCCAGCCCGTCCTCGCGATCCCACGCGTGTCCACGCCGGCCAGCACACCGCGGCCGATTCCGCCACTGCCGGTCGACGACGCCTGCGCTGTATCCTCGCGGGCATGCGCTTCTCTGCTTGCCCGTGGGTCGCCGTGCTCTCCGCGCTGCTGCTCGTCGCGTGTGGCGACGACGATGGGAGCGCCGATCCCGATGCCGGCACGCCCGACGCGGGCCCCTCGTACCCAGTCGAGTGCGAGAACATCAGCCCGATGGACTGCCTGCTCCCGTGGCCGTCCAGTCGCTACCTCGCCCCGGACGAGACCACCGCGACGGGCGTGCGCATCGAGATCCCCGAGGCCGCGATGCCGCGCAACTTCCGCGCGGTGCCGGCCGATCCCGCCATCCTCTCGCGCTTCGACGGATTCAGCGCGGCGACGTCGATCATCACCGCGTTCGCCGACATCGATCCCTCGAACCTGCCCGACGAGGAGCACATCGAGGACAGCCTCGCGCAGGGCTCGCCGACCGTGCTGATCGACGCCGAGACCGGCGAGCGCGTCGCGCACTTCGCCGAGCTCGACACCTGGGAGTACATCGATCCCGCGCGCCGTCCGCTCTACATCCGCCCCGCCGCGCGTCTCGCGCAGCAGCGCCGCTACCTCGTCGCGATCCGCGATCTCCGCCACACCGACGGCAGCGCGATCGAGCCCTCCGCGTACTTCCGCGCGCTGCGCGACGACACGCCGCTGCCCGACGCGAGCGACATCGAGTCGCGGCGCGCGCACTTCGAGGACGTCTTCACCCGCCTCGAGGCCGCGGGCGTCGATCGCGCGACGCTGGTGGAGGCGTGGGACTTCCAGACCGGCACCGACGAGATCGCGTGGCACGACACGATCTCCGTGCGCGATCAGGGCCTGCGCGCGATGGCGACCGACACCGCGCCGCGCTGCACCGTCACGACGACGCGCGATGCGCCGCGCGCCGAGATCTGGCGTGAGATCGAGGGCACGGTGCGCGTGCCGCTCTTCCTGCGCGGCACCGACCCCAACTCGTTCGACGAGTCGACGCTGAGCCGCGGCGACGACGGCGAGCCGGCGCAGAACGGCTGGGCCGACGTGCCGTTCATCATCCGCATCCCGAACAGCGTGCGGGCGCGCGTGGCGGCGGGTGGCGAGCCGGTGCGTCTGCTCGACTACGGCCACGGCCTCTTCGGCGATCGCTTCGGCGACGGCGGGACCGTCAGCCGCACGATCGAAGCGAACGAGATGGTGTCGGTGCAGATCGACTGGTGGGGCTGGTCGCGCGACGACGTGACGCGCGTCGCGCAGACGCTCCAGGACTTCTCCGAGTTCGTGTCGTTCGGCGAGCGCGCGGTGCAGGGCGTCGCGAACCACGTGTTCCTCCACCGCGCGTTCTCGGTGGAGGGAGGCTGCGCCGAGCTCGAGGAGCTGCAGATCCCGCTCGACGCCGGTGGCGGCACCGCGCCCGCGATCGATCGCGAGGAGCTCTACTACTACGGCAACAGCCAGGGTGGGATCTTCGGGCTCTCGCTCGCGGGCATCGCGGTCGACGTCGATCGCTTCGTGCTCGGCGTCGGCGGGATGACCTACTCGGTCATGATCCCGCGCTCGTCGAACTGGGTGACGTACGGCAGCATCATGGAGCTCGGGTATCGCGATCCGCTGCAGCGCTCGATGCTGATGGTGCTCGCGCAGTCGCTCTTCGATCTCGCCGAGCCCGCGACGTACGCGCCGCACGTGCTGCGCGATCCGCTGCCCTGCGCCGACGACGTCTGTGCGTCGGGCGCGACTCCGCTCAAGCACGTGCTCTCGCAGATCGGTCGCGACGACGCGCAGGTGCCGAACGTCGCGGCGCACATCGCAGCGCGCACGATGGGCATCGGGTACGCGAGCCCCGCGCCCTACGAGCCGTGGAACATGGAGGCGCTCACCGCGGACATGGGCGCGTCGCTCGGCACCGACGCGATGGTCGTGTACGACATCCCCGAAGTGCCGGTGCTCCCGCTCGGCACGCGCAATCCGGGCGGCGACAACCCCGCGCACAGCGGGGTGCGCGAGTCGCCCGCGGCGGTGGAGCAGATCGATCTCTTCCTGCGCCCCGACGGAACCGTCGTGCAGACGTGCGACGGGGTCTGCGACCCGACCTGATCGATCAGCGCCTCCGGCGCGCCGCGATCCAGGCGTCGATCGAGTAGCGACCCGGGCCGGTGATCATCAGCGCGATCGCCGGCACGAGGAACAGGAACGCGTGCTCCTTGTCGCTCCACGGATCCGCGGCGTGGGCGACGAAGACCGCGACGAGCATCGTGAACGCGAACGGGATCGCCGCGAGGCGCGTCCCGAGACCGAGCGCGATCAGCACGCCGCACACGAGCTCACCGAAGATCGCGAGCGCGAGGCTCGGCACCTCTCCGAGCCCGAAGGGATCCGCGAAGCGCGGCTCGGGCCCCATGAAGCGCTCGAGCTTCGGCCATCCGTGCGCGATCGCCATCGTCATCCCGACGCCCACGCGCAGCAGGAGCAATCCTGCCGACGGCACCACACCGACCTCGAGCCGCGCATCGTTCTTCGTCACTCGTCCGCTCCTTCGACCAGGTACAATCCCGCCCCGTCATGTTGTCGGGCGCCCGCGGCGTCCACCCCGAGCACGTGGGAGCGCAGTGTTGATCGAAGGCCCCGTCCTCGGCATCGATCTCGGAACGACGAACAGCGTCGTCGCGATCACCGACGGGCAGCACGCCCGCGTGCTCGCAGACCCCGAGGGGAACCGACTCGTGCCCTCGTGCGTGTCGTTCACGCCGGAAGGGCAGGTCCTGGTCGGCCACGCGGCGCGCGAGCGACGCCTCGTCGACGCCGAGAACACCGTGTACTCGGTGAAGCGCCTGATCGGGCGCCCCTTCACGAGCCCCGAGGTCCAGCGCGCGCGCGAGCGCTTCGCGTTCACCATCGAGCCGAGCCGCACCGGCGGCGTGCAGGTGAAGGTCCGCAAGGGCACCTACGCGCTGCCCGAGCTGAGCGCGCTGGTGCTGCGACACCTGCGCGAGGTCGCGGAGGCCGCGCTGGGCGTCGAGTGCAAGCGCGCGGTCATCACCGTGCCCGCGAACTTCAACGAGCTGCAGCGCAGCGCGACGCAGGCCGCGGGCAAGGTCGCGGGCCTCGAGGTGCTGCGGATCATCCACGAGCCGACCGCCGCGACGCTCGCCTACGGCTACGGACGCGACAAGCCCGAGACGATCGCGGTCTACGACTTCGGCGGCGGCACGTTCGACATCACGGTGCTCGATCTCGATCGCGACGTGTTCGAGGTCGTCTCGACCGCGGGCGACACGTTCCTCGGCGGCGACGACATCGATCTCTCGATCGCGGAGATGATGGCGGACGCGTGCACGAAGGAGCACGGCTACGACGTGCGCGGCGACCTGCAAGCGTTCGAGCGCATGCGCGCCGCGGCGGAGTGGGCGAAGTGCCAGCTCTCGTCGGTGCCCGAGGCGGAGCTCACGCTCGAGCAGCTCTTCACCAAGCCCGGCGGTCTGATGCGACGCGCCGAGACGATCGACTTCACGTTCCGCATGACCGCCGACGAGCTCGAGGCGCGCATGCGCCCGCTGATCGCGCGCACGTTCGACGTGGTCGCCGACGCGCTGCGCGAGGCGGGACGCAGGCCGCGCGAGATCGACAACGTCGTGCTGGTCGGAGGCTCGACGCGCATCCCGCTGGTGCGCCGCATGGTCGAGGAGCACTTCGGTCGTGCGCCGCGCGCCGACATCGATCCCGACCTCGTGGTCGCGCAGGGCGCGGCGATCCACGCGTGGACGCTCGCGGGCAAGCCTGCGGCGTCGATCGCCCCGGGCGCGCCGCCGGGCGGGCGCGCCGCACTGCGCAAGGGAACGCTGGTGTCCGGCCCGCGCGCGAGCGAGCTGCCCAAGCAGCCCGCGTTCGCGCCCCCGCCGGTGTCGGTGCCGAAGCCGCGCCTCGTGCCGCCGCCCTCGGCGCTCGCCTCGCGCAACGTGGTGGTGCCCTCGCCCGCGTCGCTGGCACGCCCCGACTCGATGCCCGCGCCGAGCGGCGACGATCCCTTCGCGCGCACCTCGCTCGAGCTCGGGCAGAGCAGCGTCGCAGTGCTCGCACCGCCCGCGCGCGTCGGCACCACGTCGGACTCGGGGCTGCTCGAGCTCGACGATCCGCTCGCGCGCGCCCGCACCACGACGCGCGAGGGATCGATCGCGGCGCGCCGTCCGATCGAGGTCGCGGTGCCCGCACCGATCGACGCGCCCTTCGCCGAGCCGAGCGCGCGCAAGATGGTCGCCGCGAACGTCGACGCGCCCTTCGATCTGCCGGAGACCGCGCGCAAGAAGCCGCGACGCGACGCGACCGTGCCCTTCGGCATCGGCGCGCCCGCCGCGATCGACTCGCCCTTCGGCGACGAGCCCGCGAGCGCGCCGACCCGTGACGCGCTCGCCGAGGGCATCGCCGCGCTCGATGCGCCGCTCGGCCTGCCCGAGCCCGCGCCGCTGGTGCGCGATCCGCTCGATGCCGGGATGTTCGAGGTCGAGCTCGAGTCGGTGCCGCCCGAGGCGCCGCCGGTGCCGCCGCCTCCCGCGCGCCTGGCGCCTCCGCCGCCTCCGCCGCCGCGAAGGCCTCCTCCTCCGCCCCCGCCGAGCCTGCCGGTGCTCGAGATCGACGAGCCCCCGCCGATCGCGATCGACGAATTCGCGCTCTCGCCCGACGACTTCGCTTCGCCGCCCGCGCAGGATCCCCGCCTCGCGCCGCACGTGCCCGAGCTCCCGATCGCGAGCGCCGCGCCTGCGCCGCTGCTGATGGACGTCACGCCGCTCTCGCTCGGGCTCGAGACCGCGGGCGGGTTCTGCGCGCCGATCGTTCCGCGCAACGCGCCGGTGCCCGCCGAGAAGTCGCGCGTCTTCTCGACCGCGCGAGACGACCAGGAAGCGGTCGAGCTGCGCATCTGTCAGGGCGAGTCCACGCGCTTCGCCGACAACGAGCTCCTCGGCACGCTCGTGTTCGACGGGATCCGCAAGGCGCGCCGCGGCGCGGTGCGCATCGACGTCAGCTTCCTGCTCGACGCGAGCGGCATCCTCGACGTGCGCGCGACCGATCTCGACACCGGACGCGCGCAGCACACGCGCATCCACCTGCAGGGCGGGCTCGATCCGAACGAGATCGACGAGATGCGCCGTCGTCAGGAGCGCGAGCTCGCCTGATGTCGAACGACGACCGCCTCGATCAGCTCGACTACTACACGCTGCTCGGCGTCGCGCGCGACGCGAGCGTCGAGGACGTGAAGCGCGCGTTCCGCACCTTCGCGCGCCGCTATCACCCCGATCGATTCGCCGGCCAGGAGACAGAGAAGGTCGCGCGCGCCACGCGCATCTACCGCCGCGGCAGCGAGGCCGTGCAGACGCTGAGCGATCCCACCGCGCGCCGCGCCTACGACGCCGTGCTCGCCAAGGGCGAGCTGCGCCTCAAGAGCGACGCGCGCGCGCCGGTCGAGCCCGCGAAGCCCGCGCGGCGCGAGGAGCCGAGCAAGCCCACGCTCCAGTCCCCGACCGCGCGCGCGTTCTTCACGAAGGCGCAGGACGCCGCGCGCGCCGGTGATCTCCAGACTGCGTGGCGCCAGATCAAAGCCGCGATGCAGCACGAGCCGGGCAGCCCGATCCTCGAGCAAGCGCTCCAGAAGATCGAGCGCGCCATGCGCGGCTGGTGATCACTCGCGCAGCAGCACGTCGCAGTAGTAGCGGATGCGCTTCACCAGCGCGCCGTGCGGGCGCTGGTGGATGTCCTTCTTCAGCGCGAGCATGACCTTGCGCTGGATCGTGTACGCGTTGACCACGGGCTTGGGCGCCTCGACGCTCGACGCGACCTCGCGCACCGCGTCGAACACGCGCTCGCGCGGCCAGCCCCACGTCTCGAGATCCTCGTCGCTGACGCGCTCGATCATCCGCTCGGCGAGCGCGCGCTTCTTCGCGTCCTTCGCGAGCTCGGCCGCCCACTTGTGCAGCGAGTCGGTCACCGGGCGCGAGTGCTGGCTCACCGTGATCGGATCGCCCGGGCCCTTCTTGCTCCGGAAGCGCTCGCCGTAGTTCACGGCCTCGGGCTCGTTCTCCACGTCCATGTACGCGAAGACACGCTCCATCTGCGCCTCGGGCGCCTCGACGAGCGTCTCGTACTTCACGTGCACCAGCGGCACCGGACGCTCGCGCAGCATCTTCGCGATCGCCGGCACGTAGCGCTCGACGAGCGGATTGAACTCGTGGGCGCGCGCCCAGTCGCCGTCGAAGAACGAGTTCGCGAAGCTCGAGAAGATCGCGAGCGGATGCCGCGTGAGCACGACGTACTTCGCGTGCGGATAGAGCTTCGTCAGGAACGGCAGCACGAGCGCGTACGCCGGCGTCTTGTCCATGAAGTACCGCTTGCCGCTCGGCTCGAGCATGCGGCCGTACATCGCGTCGGAGTACGCGCGCAGCGCGTCGAGATAGTCCTCTTCGCCGCGCGGCAGCGAGCTCACGAAGAGCCGGATCGCCTCGGCCGAGTTGATGTGATCGAAGGGCGCCTTGTCGACCGTGTCGTAGAAGCCGAGGTACGCCATCGGCGTGATCAGGTGCGGCTCGGGGTGCGTGAAGACCGCGCTGTGCGAGCCGATCATCCGCTGCAGCAGCGTCGAGCCGCTGCGAGGCGGAGACACCACGAAGAGAAGGCGTTCCTGAACGGACGTCATGGCCCCCTCTGGTGGCCCGGCGGGGCGATCCGGTCAAGTTTCTTGGCCTGCTGAGGGATTGCCATCGCAGCGAATCCGGGCGAATCTGCAGGATCCGGTTGCTCGGACCTCCTGCGTCGGCAACGGTTCGCAGGTCATGGACCGCCCGCTCGCGACGGCCGCGCTCTTGCTCGCGCTGCTCGTCTTCGCCCCAGCCGGAGCGCCAGCCCACGCCCAGGACGCAGCAGAGACGTCACCGTCGATGCAGCGCACGGCGCGCTCGCTCTACGAAGACGGCGTGCGTGCGGCGCGCGCGCGTCGATGGCCCGAGGCGCGGGGCGCGTTCGAGCGCTCGTACGCGCTCTACCCGCGCCCGATCACGCTGATGAACCTCGCGGGCGCGCAGCGTCAGACCGGGCGCCTCGTCGCGGCGAGCGAGAGCTATCGGCGCTTCCTCCGCGACGCGAGCGAGCGCGAGCGGCGCGACTACGGTGCCGCGATCGAGAGCGCGCTCGGCGGGATCGACGCGCAGATCGCGCACGCCACGCTGCGCATCGAGGGGCTCGACCCGGGCGACCGCGTGCAGCTCGACGGAGAGGCGCTCGATCCGCGCGCGCTCGGCACCGAGATCGCGCTCGATCCCGGCGAGCACCGCGTCGTGATCGCGCGCACCGAGCAGACGCTGCTCGACCATCCGTTCACGCTGCGCGAGGGCGAGCGCACCGAGGTCGCGCTCGAGGTCCCGCGCGTGGTGGCGCGCGTCGTCGTCCCCGAGCCCGCCGTGGTCGCGCAGACCGCGGTCGCCCCGCCGGTCACGACCGAGCCCGATCTGCATACCGAGCCGCCGAGCGGCGACGATCCCACGCCGTGGATCGTCGTCGGCGTGGGCGCGGGCGTCGTCGCGATCGGCGTCGCGATCCTCGTCGGCGTGCTCGTCGCCGAGGGCAACGGCGGAGAGCTCCCGCAGGGCTCCGAACCTCCGATCCGACTCTGAGCGAGGCCGCGCATGCGCACCCCGATGAGCTTCGTGATCGCTGCGCTCCTGCTCGCCGCGTGCGAGCCCTCGCCGACCGCGCTCTACCTCGTCGTCGACACGAACCTCGAGGTCCCCGGTGAGGTCGCGTCGCTGACGATCCGCGTCGAGCCCGATCACGAGCAGCCGATCGAGCGCGACATCGATCTCACGACGGCCGAGCGCCCGGTGCGGGTGCGCATCGATCCCCGCGAGGGCCACGAGGGCGCGTCGCTCCGGCTCGTGCTCTCGGTGAGCGATGGAGACACGGCCGTGCTCACGCGCACCGTGCGGACCACGTTCGTCCGAGGCTCGGTGCGCGAGCTCGTCGTGTCGCTCGAGCGCGCGTGCCTCGACGTGACCTGCGACGTGCCGAACGAGACGTGCATCGCCGGCGCGTGCGACGACGACGGGCTCGACGCGAACGATCTGCCGGTGTGGGACGGCGACGATCCCGACGTCACGTGGAGCGACGCCGCGATCCACGACGCGGGATCGAGCGACGCCGGAGTCGACGATGGGGGCGGGCTCGACGCGGGCCGCGACGCGGGCACGCCGTGCCGCGACGGCGGCGTGGTGGACGCGGGCGCGGTCCCGACGTGCGGCGAGCAGCCGTGCCCCGCGCCGCGCATCTGCCTCGAGGGCATCCCCGACGCGGGCCCGCTCTGCGAGCCCGGGCCCGGCGAAGTGCGCGTGCTCTCCGCAGGCACCGAGCACCTCTGCATGATCGGCCAGCGCACGAACGGGCGTCGCGTGCTCTCGTGCGTCGGCTCGGACGACGACGGGCAGCTCGGAGGATCGCCCCTGCCCTACGAGAACCGGCATCCCGCGGAGCAGGGGCACGTCGTGGTCGCCGACCTCGAGGACGAGCCGAGCTCGGTCGCCGCGGGCGACACGTTCACCTGCGCGGCGTGGGACGGCGAGATCCGTTGCTGGGGCCGCGGCGCCGCGGGCTGGGGCGCGACGCCCGGGTGCGGTGGTCGCGCCGAGCTCTCGGTCGGCACGCGCACCGTGACCGCGCTCGATGCGGGGCACGGCTACGCGTGCGCGCTCGCCGACGGTCGCGTGATGTGCTGGGGCGACGGCGAGAGCGGCGGCAATCCCGCGGTGGCCCGCAGCGGTCAGCCGGTCGACGTCTTCGAGGACGCGCGCACGTTCGTCGGCCTGGTGGTCGGAGCACGTCACGCGTGCGCGTGGAGCGCGAGCGGCGAGGCGTGGTGCTGGGGCGCGAACGAGCGCGCGCAGCTCGGCAACGGCACCACCAGCGCGTCGAGCGAGCCGGTCGAGGTCACCGTCGCCGATGCTCCGGTGCGCGCGATGGCGGCCGGTGGCGCGCACACGTGCGCGCTGATCGGCGCGAGCGCGCCCTATCGCATCGAGTGCTGGGGCAGCAATTCGCGCGGCCAGCTCGGCGTCGACCCGACGAACCCCGCGCCGGTCCCGAGCGGTGTGATCGTCCCGCTCGATCCGCCCGCGACCGCGATCGGGGCAGGCCTCGAGCACACGTGCGCGCTGCCGAGCGACCAGTACGTGAGCTGCTGGGGCAACGGCGACGACGGGCGCGCCGGGCTCGCGCCGCCGCGCTCCGAGCCGGTCACGCCCGACGAGCCGAGCGTCGATGCGGTGATCGGCGCGATCGCGGTCGCGGACGAGCACACGTGCTTCCACGTCACCACCTCCATCACGTGCGCGGGCGAGGGCGGGTCCTTCCGCATCCCCGAGGACTTCTGGTGGGCCGAGGTGATCGGCTCGCTCTGGTGATCCCCGTGCTCATCGCTCGCCTCCGACTCTGCTCGGCGCTCGCGCTCACCCTCGCCGCGTGCAGCACCGATCCCACCGCGCTCTACCTCGTGGTCGACACCGAGCTCGCGGTGCCCGCGGAGGTCGACACGCTCACGATCCGCGTGGAGCCCGAGGACGGCGATGCGGTGGTCCGCGAGATCGATCTCGCCGCGAGCGAGCGCCCGGTCCGCATCCGCATCGATCCTCGCGACGAGGCCCAGGACGCACCGCTGCGCATCGAGCTCGCGGTCACGCACGACGACGACGAGATCGTGACCCGCACCGTCTCGACGCGCTTCGTGCGGGGCAGCGTGCGCGTGCTCGCCGTGCTCCTCGAGCGCGCCTGCATCGCACCGAGCTGTCCCGCCGAGCGCACGTGCGTGGCCGGCGACTGCGTGTCGCCCGAGATCGATCCGACGACGCTGCCGGTGTGGGATCCGCGCCACGAGCCCGACGTCCCGACGCGCGACGCGGGCACGATCGACGGAGGCACGTCGCGCGACGACGCCGGGATATCCGACGTCGACACCGGACCTCCCGACGCGTGGGTCGATCCCGAGACGCGCTCCGTCGCGACGCTCGAGGAGCTGACCGAGGCGGTCCGCTGGGCCGACGCGCGCGCCGGGGCGCAGACGATCCTGCTCGCGGCGGGCACCTACGCGCTTTCCGACGTGCTCGTGATCGATCAACACCTGACGCTGCGCGGCCCGAGCCGCTGCGGCGCGGTGCTGTCCAACGACGGCTCCACGCGCGTGCTCCAGGTGACCGACGGAGCGGTGACGCTCGACGGGCTCACGCTCACCGGCGGCGTCGTGACCGACGGGCACGGCGGTGGGCTCCTGGTGCAGAGCCCCGCGGTCGTCACGCTCGAGCGCAGCTGCGTCACCGGGAACGCCGCGAACGCGGTCTCGATGGACGCGTCGGGCGGTGGCGTGGCGGTGATCCGCGGCGGGCGGCTCACGGTGCGCGACAGCGACATCGTCGACAACGGCGCGGGCCAACAGGGCGGCGGCCTCTTCGTGTGGGACGCGTCGGCCGAGCTCGTCGACTGCGACGTCTCGCGCAACCGCATCACGACCGACCGCGACTACACCTCGGGCGCCGGCATCTCCTCGATCAACTCGGCGATCACGCTCGATCGCTGTCTCGTCTCCGCGAACGAGACGGTCCGGACGCTCTCGCGCGCCGCCGACGGCGGCGGCCTCTACGCGTTCCAGGGCAGCGTGCAGATCGCGAGCTCGACGTTCGCGTCGAACCGCGCGCACTACGGCACCGCGATGCTCGTGCAGGACGTGACCGTCGCGATCTCGTACTCGACGATCGCCGGCAACACGTCCACGCAGCCGAACGGACGCGCGATCTGGAGCCCGAGCAACATGGGCTTCACGCTCGAGGGCTCGATCGTCGCGAACAACTTCTCGAGCGCCAGCACGCGACTGAACTGCCACGCCACGATCATGTCGCGCGGCGGCAACGTCGCGGACGAGCTCCCGGGCGAGGCGGACTTCGACTGCGGCATGCAGATCGGCGCGGCCGGCATCGACCGCGTCGGCGACCCGCGCCTCCTCCCACTGCAGGACCGCGGGGGCTCCACCGAGACGTTCGCCCTCGACACCGGCAGCGCCGCCATCGCCTTCGCCGGCGACGAGTGCCCGGACGTGGACCAGCGCGGCATGACCCGCACTCCGCCCTGCGACTCCGGCGCGTTCGAAACGGAGTGAGCCAGCGCGCAGGACGCGGGTGCGGCGACGATCGGGCCCGTGGTAACAACGAGGTTTCCCACAGAGGAACACCTCCATGCAGCTCAAGGTCGTCGAGACGCCGAAGGACGAAGCCCCGCGCGCGGTGAAGCCGCCGGTCGACCCCTCGACGCTCAGCCATCGTCACCTCCTCGAGGGCGACTTCTGGCGGCGCATCCCTGCCTACGCGAACGTGAGCGAGGCCGAGTTCCTCGATCACAAGTGGCAGATGAAGCAGACCATCACGCGCGTCGACAAGCTGCTCGCCGCGCTGCAGGGCCTGGTCTCGCCCGCGTTCATCTCCGACGCCGAAGAGGGCTTCCGCCACGCCCCGATGGCGGTGCGCGTCTCGCCCTATCTGCTCTCGCTCGTCGACTGGACGAAGCCCTACGAGGACCCGCTCCGCCGCCAGTTCATCCCGCTCTCGTCGACGCGGCTGCCCGATCATCCGCAGCTCCGCTTCGACTCGCTCAACGAGCAGGGCGACGCGCCGGTGCAGGGCCTCACGCACCGCTATCCCGACAAGGCGCTCTTCCTCGCGCTCGACACCTGCCCCGTCTACTGCCGCTTCTGCACGCGCAGCTACGCGGTCGGTCCCGACACCGATCAGGCCGAGCTCGAGAAGCTCTCGCTCAAGGCGAACACCCAGCGCTGGGAGGCGATCTTCACCTACGTCGCGTCGCGCCCGGAGCTCGAGGACATCGTCATCTCGGGCGGCGACTCGTACAACCTGCGCGCCGATCAGATCCGCGAGATCGGCCATCGCCTGCTCGACATCCCGCACGTCGCGCGCATGCGCTTCGCGACCAAGGGCCCGGCGGTGATGCCGCAGAAGATCCTCACCGACGACGAGTGGTTCAAGGCGCTCGTCGAGGTCGTGCACCGCGGCCGCTCGATGGCGAAGGACGTGGTCCTCCACACGCACTTCAACCATCCGAACGAGATCACCGGCATCACCAAGCGCGCGATGGATCGCCTCTTCGGCGAGGGCGTCACGGTGCGCAACCAGTCGGTGCTGCAGCGCGGCGTGAACGACCAGGTCGAGACCATGACGACGCTGGTGAAGCGGCTCGCCCACGTGAACGTGCAGCCCTACTACGTCTACGTGCACGACCTCGTGAAGGGCGTCGAAGAGCTGCGCACGACGGTCGACACCGCGGAGTACCTCGAGAAGTCGGTGCGCGGCACGACCGCGGGCTTCAACACCCCGACCTTCGTCGTCGACGCGCCCGGCGGCGGCGGCAAGCGCGTGGTGCACAGCTTCGAGCACTACGACCGCGTCACCGGCATCTCGGTCTACACCGCGCCGAGCGTGAAGCCCGGCCAGTTCTTCCTCTACTTCGACCCGATCCACCTCCTCTCCGAGGCGGGCCAGATGCGTTGGAAGGACCCGGCCGAGCACAGCAAGATGGTCCAGGAAGCGCTCGACCGCGCCCAGGCGCGCGCCCGGCGCTGAGGCGGCGCTACGATTTCCGTAGCAGTCACGCGCGCGCGGTGCGCTCACCGTCGCGCGCGTCGTCTTTCCGTCGACCGTCGGCGCTCGCCGCGCGACGTCCGACGAGCCCCTCGAGCAGCTCGATCGGCAGCGGGAACACCGTCGTCGAGTTGTTCTCCGCCGCGATCTCCACGAGCGTCTGCAGATAACGCAGCTGCAGCGAGCCCGGCTGCGTCGCGAGCACCTCCGCGGCCTCCGCGTACTTGTGCGACGCCTGGAACTCGCCATCGGCGCTGATCACCTTCGCGCGTCGCTCGCGCTCCGCCTCCGCCTGTCGCGCGATCGCGCGGCGCATCTCCGCGGGCAGCTCGACGTGCTTGATCTCGACGCCCGTGACCTTGATGCCCCAGGGGTCGCTCGCCGCGTCCATGATCACCTGGATCTTCGCATTCAGCTTCTCGCGCTGCGCGAGCAGGTCGTCGAGCTCGTGCCCGCCCACCACCGAGCGCAGCGTCGTCTGCGCGAGCTGGCTCGTCGCGTAGTCGTAGTCCTCGACCTGCAGCACCGATTGATCGGGATGCACCACGCGGAAGTAGATCACCGCGTTCACCGTGCACGACACGTTGTCGAGGGTGATGACCTCCTGCGGCGGCACGTCCTTCACGCGCGTGCGCAGGTCGACGATGATCATCCGCACGAACGGCGCGAACACGAAGCGCAGCCCCGCGCCCTTCACGCCCTGGTAGCGCCCGAGCAGGAAGAGCACGCCGCGCTGGTACTCGGTCACGATGCGGATCGACGACACGACGTACCCGAGCACGATCAACGTCGCGACCGCGAGCCCGATCGGCAGTCCCATCCCGATCATGCGAGCGCTCCTTCTCCTTCGTCCGCCGCGATCACCCGCAGCGTCAGCCCGCGCACCGCGATCACCCGGACCGGCGTGCCCGCGGGCAGCGGCACGTCGCTCACTGCGCGCCAGGTCTCGCCGTGCATCCGCACCGCGCCGCCGCGCCCATCGATCATCGACGCCGCCGCGCCGACCTCGCCGAGCATCGCCTCGACGCCGGTCACGCTCGGCCGCGCGCGCACCCGGCGCACCGCGATCCCGAGCACCACCGCCGCGACCGCGAGCACGATCGCGAGCGGCACCACGACGCCCCACGACACGCCGACGCTCTCGTCCGCGAAGAACGACGGATCGGCGTGATCCACGAGCAGCGCCGCCCCCGCCACGAGGCACACCGCGCCCGCGACCGCGAGCAGGCCAGCGCTCGCCACGTGCAGCTCGGCCACGAAGAGCGCGAGCGCGATCCCGACCAGCGCGATGCCGCCGATCGTCACCGGCACCACTCCGAGCCCGATCGCCGCGAGCAGGAACGACATCGCGCCGATCCCGCCCGCGATGCCGACCCCCGGCGTCGCGAGCTCGATCATCAGCGCGAAGATCCCGATCACCAGCAGCGCGTACGCGATCGTCGGATCCCCGAGCAGCGCGAGCGTCTGCTGCGGGATCGTCATCTCGTGCTCGCGCACCTCGGCGCCGCGCGTGTGGAGCGTCCACGCGCGCTCGGGCGAGATCGAGACCACACGACCGTCGATCGCCTCGAGCAGCGCGCGCTCCGACCCGACCACGAGGTCGATCACGCCGAGGCGTCGTGCCTCGTCCGCCGTGGCCGATGCGCTCTCTCGCACCGCTGCCTCGGCCCACTCCACGTTGCGCCCGCGCTGCTGCGCGATCGCGCGCGCCAGCGACGCGGTGTCGCTCTCGATCTTCCGCGCGAGCTCGGTGCTCGCCTCGCGACCGTCGAGCGACACCGGATGTGCCGCGCCCACGCTCGATCCCGGCGCCATCGCCGCGACGTGCGAGGCGAGCAGCACGAACACGCCCGCCGATCCCGCGCGCGCCCCGCCGGGCGCGACGTGCACGACGATCGGCACCCGCGCCTCGAGGAACGCCCCCGCGATGCGCCGCGTCGGCTCGATCATCCCGCCCGGGGTGTCGACCCGCACCAGCAGCGCGCAGCCCTCGCGCTCGGCGCGCGCGAGCGCGTCCTCGAGGTACGTCGCGGTGCCCTCGCTCACCACGCCGTGCAGCTCGGCCGCGAGCACGCACGTGCGCTCCGCGCGTGCCCTCGCCGGCGCTGCTGCGAGCACGAGCGCGAGCACGAAGAGCCCCGCGCCCCACCGCGATCGATCCATCACGCGCGACGTCGATGCATCGCGCGCACCCGAGCTGGGATGGTGAGCGCCGCGCCCTCGGTCGGAAAAAAAGTCGCGCCGGTGTCGGGAGCGACCGCGCTCGTTCGTCCTCGGGCCGAAACGGCCGGAACGCGGCCCCCACGGAGGACCCCATGAGCATCCTGACCGCCGAGGCATATCTCTCGTTCGACGGCACCGCCGACGCCGCGATCGCGCTCTACCAGCGCGCCCTCGGAGCCGAGGTCGAGCGCATCCTGCGCTACGGCGACTACCCCGAGCTGGCGAGCATGACCAGTCACACGACGCGCGTGATGCACGCGGTGCTGCGCATCGGCGCCTCGCGCGTCCTCCTCAACGACGTGCCGCCGGGCACGACGGTTCCGCGCGAGAGCAACATCCGCGTCACGCTCGAGCTCGACGACCCGAACGACGCCGCGGTGCGCTTCGACGCGCTCGCCGCCGGCGGCACGGTGCGCTTCCCGTTCGATGACATGTCCGGCGGCAAGCTGGGCTCGCTCACCGACGCCTACGGCATCTCCTGGACCTTCCACTGCCCCGCGAAGAGCGCGTGATCGCGGTCGAACGATGCCGCGATCGGAGCGGAGCCGGCGACGGATGCCGGCGTCCGCGGCGATCGCGGTGTCGTCCGCCGGAATGCGACGACGACCCAGAGCCGCTAGGGCGACGGCACGAGCTGCACGTCGAGCTCGGTCTCTGCGCCCGCGCCCACGTAGATCTCCTGCTCGAACGCTTCGTATCCCGGCGCCCACACCCGCACCACGTGCGGCCCCGGCACGAGATCGATCACCAGCGCCCCGAGCCCCGCGGGCGCTCCGTCGATCTCGATCTCCGCGCCCGGCGGCACCGAGCGGATCTCGACCCGCCCGCTCACCGCCGCATCGCTCGCGATCGATCCCGCGGCGATCACGTCGAGATCGATCTCGACCGTGCTCCCCCCGCGCACCTCGACGCGCTCGCTCGCGATCACGAGCGCACCGCGCCGCAGCTCCACGACGTGCATGCCGCGCGCGAGCCGCACGCGATAACCGCTCACCGGACGCGCGTCGACGTGCACCACACCGCGCTCGTGGGCGCGCACGATCAACGTGCCCTCGCTCGCATCCGCTGGAGGCGCGCACGCGGTCAGGAGCACGCAGAGGATCCACCACGCTCGCATCGCGCGATTCTACCCAGCACGCCTCCGCCGCGGCGCTCTCCTCGTTCGGCGACTTGTATCGCGTGCGCGCTCGTCGGCACCGTCGCGCGCATGGCCCAGACACCGACCCTGCGAACCCCAGTCCTGAAGATCCTCCGCGTCGCCACCTTCCACGACGAGGCGCTCGCGACCCACTCGGACCCCGAGCACGCGCGGCTGCGCGCCCGCAACGAGACCGCGACCGCGCAGCTCGCCGCCTGCCGCGACGAGTACGAGGCCTCGGTGCTCGCGCTCTCGCGGCCGCGCGCGCGGGTCGCGATCGCCGACCGGGCCGCCGACCGCGAGATCGATCTGCTCGACCTCGCCGCGCGCCACGCCGACGGAGGCAAGCCCGGCGCGCTGCACGGCCGCCTCTTCCCCCGCGGCAAGACGGTGATCGTGCAGCCGGTCGGGGCCACCGAGATCGCGGCGCTCGGCGAGCTGATCCGCGCGCTCGACGCCGGCGGCGGGCCCCTGCGCGACGAGTGGCTGGCGCGCATCACGGCAGTGCGCGACCGCTACGAGAGCGCGCTCGCCGACCGCGAGCGAGCCCGCACGCTCTGCGCGGTCCGGCGCGCCGCCCTCACGGAGGCGCGGCGCGTCTGGATCGACTGCTACAAGCAGAACCAGGGCGCGCTGCGGGAGCTGCACGCCTCCGACAAGCGCGCCTACGAGTCGTTCTTCGACGACATCGACCCGCCCACCGGGGGCGGTGGCGAGAAGGACGAAGGCGGGGAGCCGGAGGGAGCCTGACCTCGATCGCGTGTTCGTCTCTCGATCACGACGGACCGAACGCTCGATCGGGCACCGCAGAGTCTCGGATCGGACGGAAGTGACGCTCGGGGGAGAGATTCCGAGCATCGACCGCGGGGGACCGAGCGCTCGAGGGGATGTCTCCGGCATTCGGACGACGCCCCGAGAGCGCTCTGGGGGAACATTCCGGATCCCGGAACCCCCGCCCAGGGCGCTCTGGGGGAACATTCCGGATCCCGGAAACCTCGCCCAGGGCGCTCTGGGGGATGCGGAAGGAGACCGGAATCGCGATCGAGGCCGCTCTCGGCGGAGCGTCCTAGCGCTTGCCTCGCCGCAGCCGCGCCACGATCACCTGCGACTCGCCGTCGACGCTGAGCGGGCCGCGCGCGAAGTCACCCCAGCGCTCGATCATCTCGAAGCCGTTGTAGTGCAGCAACGCCTCGAGCTCGGCCGGGAAGAACTGCCGGTGCGCGAGCGGGAGCACCCGCAGATCGCCGGGATCGTCGGGGTTGCGCAGCACCGACGTGACCATCTGGATCTGGGTGGCGGGATCGAACTGGAACTGCTCGCCGTACTCCCACTTCCGTCCGTCGTTCGGATCGACGATCGGACGGGCGCGATACTGGCGATGCGGATCGCGCACGAACGCGCGGAAGTCCGGCATCAGCACGTCGAACACGAGGCGCCCGTCGCGCGGCATCAGGTGCGCGCGACACGTCGCGAGCGCGGCCTCCACGTCCTCCCGACGATAGAGGTGCATGAACACGTTGAACGGCGCGATCACGAGCCGGAACTTCCGCCGGAGCCGCAGCGAGAGCAGATCGCCCTTCACGATCGACACCCGCTCGCGCGCCGCGATCGGCTGTCGCGTCAGCCGCTGACGGAAGCGCTCGAGCATCGAGTCCATGCGATCGACCGCGACCACGTCGATGCCCTCGCGCGCGATCGCGATCGCCACGCGCCCGCTGCCCGCGCCGAGCTCGAGCACCGGCCCGCCGATCTCGCGCGCCATCTCGACGTAGAAGCGCACGTCGTGCTTCCGCCGCGCGTAGGTGTGGTCGTACAGACGCGCGTCGACGTAGTGCGACTCCGACCCGTGTCGCAGCGCGTGCTCGCTCGGCCCTTCGCGCTTCATTCGTCCGCCAGCTTCAAGAGGTCCGGCACGTCGGTGAGCACGCGCCCCGGCACCATGCGCTCCACGCGCCAGCGCTCGCCCCCGTCGGAGCCAGCAACGCGTACCACCTCGAACTCCACCTCGCGACGATACGGCTGGCTCATCACGTCGTATCCCGCGATGCCGCGCAGCGCGATGCGCTGATCCGGCTCGAGCGTGTCCGACTGCTGGAAGAACATCGTGAGCGGCGCGCCCGCCAGCGCGAGCCACGCCTCGCGCGCCATCTCGCGCTCCTGCGCGTCGAGCTGCGCATCGCGGGCGCGCTTCTCGTGCACCCGCGCCCGCGCGTCGCCCACCGCGATGCGCTCGGCCGCCTCCCACTCGCGACGTCGCCACGCGTCGTAGAACGACTCCGCGACCGCCTCCGGCGTGCGATCGTCGATGTGCAGCTCCGCGACCTGCGGTCGCTGCGCCGTCTCCACCGGCGCCTGCTCCGCGCGATCCCGCGCCACCATCCACGCGAGCACGCCGATCACGATCATCGAGCTCGACGCGGCGAGCACGATCGGCGTCGGCAGTCGATCGCGCTTCACGCGCTCCTCCGCGCGAGCAGCACGTCGACGATCTCCGCGAAGCCGCGCCCCCGCGCCTCACGCGCGACGAAGCGCGGCGCGACCGGGAGCGCGTGCAGATGATCCCGCACGTTCGCGACGCCCGCGGTGTGCGCGAAGAACCCGAACGCCGCCGCGTCGTTCCCCGAGTCCCCGACGAACAAGAAGCGCTCGCGCAGCCGGGCCTCGTCGATGCCGAGCACGTCGGTCACGGCACGCACCGTCCCGCACGCCTTGTCCCACGCGCCCGGCATCGCGTGCGCGTGCACCGTCGACACCACCGCGCGCGCTCCACACGCCTCGATGATCTCCACGAGCCGCGCGACCCGATCACGCGAGAGGCTCACCGTCTCGCCCACGTCGAACGCGAGATCACACCGGCGCAGCGGCTGATCGTCGGCCTCGCGCAGGTCCGGCATCTCCTCGCGCACCCGCGCCCGAACGCGCCCGAGCACCTCGTCGCCCGCACCCTCGACGTCGAACCACCCACGCCGCGCGATGCGCCCCTCGCGCCAGATCCACCCCGCGCCGTTCTCGCCGACCGCGAGATCGATCGGCCACATGAGCGCGACCGACTCCATCCACCCGAGCGGCCTGCCCGTCACCGCGATCCGCGCGAGCCCCGCATCGCGCAGCCGGAAGAGCGCCGCGTACGCCTCCTGCTCGACGACCCCGCCCTTCGTGAGCGTGTCGTCGACGTCGAACACCACGCCCTCGATCGCCCGCGCGCTCTCCGCGCTCAGCTCCTCGATCGCTCGCATCACGTCACCCGGAAGAACGCGGCCTTGAGGTAGCGCCCTTCCGCGAACGCCGCGGGCACCGGATGATCGGCGCCCTGCTCGCCCATGTGCAGCAGCGTCAGATCGCGCCCCGCGTCACGCGCGCCCATCGTCGCCACGCGCACCAGCTCGTCGGGCGTCATCGCGGCCGAGCACGAGCAGCTCACGAGGAGTCCGTCCTTCTCGGTCACGCGCGCCGCGTCGGCGTTGAGCCGTCGATAGGCACCGCGCGCACGCTCGAGGTGCTTCACCGTCGGCGCGAGCTTGGGCGGATCGAGCACCACGAGATCGAAGCGCTCCTTCTTCCGCGCGAGCTCCTCCATCCGATGCCGCGCATCCGCGCGCTCGAACGTGATCCGATCGCTCATCCCGTGGTGATGCGCGAGCCGCGACGCGGTCGCGATCGCGACCGCCGAGCTGTCGACCGCAGTCACGCTCTTCGCACCGCCGCGCGCCGCGAACATCGCGAACGCGCCGACGAAGCTGTAGAGGTCGAGCACGCGCGCGCCGTTCGCGAGCTTCTCCACCATCGCGCGGTTGTCGCGCTGATCGAAGTAGAACCCGGTCTTCTGGGTGATCGTCGGCTCGAGCGAGATGTCGAGCCCGCGCTCGCGCAGCTCGAGCGCGCTGGGATCGGGCCCGCGCACCACGCCGGTCGTCGCCTCGAACCCCTCGCGCTGCGCGGCCTTCTCGCTCGCGACCTCGATGACGGTCTTCACCTTCGCGACGCGCGCGACGTGCGCGAACACGTCCTGCTCGCGCAGCTTCATCCCGATGGTGAGCAGCTGCACCGTCGCGACGTTCCCGAGCACGTCGACGATCAGCCCCGGCAGCCCATCGCCCTCCGAGTGCACGAGCCGATAGCCCGTCGTCTCCGCGCTCGGCAGCCCGAAGCGCGCACGCAGCGCCGCCGCGCGCTCCATCGCGCGCCCGATCGACGCACCGTCGAGCGGATCGTTCGCATCACGGGTGGCGATGCGCACCGGGATCGCCGACTTCGGCGACCAGTACCCGCGCCCCTGGAAGCGCCCCTCGGGGTCCACGACGTCGACGACGTCACCCGCGCTCGGCGCGCCGTCGACCCTCGCGATCGCCTGCGCGAAGACCCAGGGATGCCCAGCCCAAACCGGCTGAACCCGGCCTCGCGACAGCGTCACGGTCGTCACGCGCGCGACTCTAGTACATGGCCCGCGCGCTTGCCGCGGCCGCTGCACCCGGGTAGCTTGGGAACAGTTTCCCGGTAGTGGAGGACCACACGTGCCGAACCTCGGAATGGGCGAGCTGATCGTCATCCTGCTGATCGTGCTGCTCGTCTTCGGCGCGAGCCGTCTCCCGCAGATCGGCGAAGGTCTCGGCAAGGCGATCCGTGGCCTGAAGCGCGGCCTCAACAGCGACGACGACATCGAGGTCACCTCGAAGGACAAGCGCGTCGCGTCGAAGAGCGGCGCCGAGGAGATCGCGAAGGACGACGTCGCCGAGGCCGAGGTCGTCGAGCGCAAGCGCTGAGACGCGCGCTCAGTGGATCGTGCGCGGACGCGCCGCGCGGGCGCACGCTTCGCGCAGCTGATCGTGAAGCTCCGGTGAGCCCGCGATGTCGCGCGCGTCCTGCGCGTTGAGGTGCGGCACGACCGAGAGCGCCACGTCGAGCGGCGTGTACGGATTGCGCGCGAGCGCGAGACGCACCCCGTATCGCACCATCCATCGCGACGAGCGCGCGACCTCGCGCAGCACCTCGGGCACGATGGGCCGCTTCGCGCAGAGCCGCACCACGTCGGGCTCGGTGATCGCCGGGTTCGCGAGCACGATGCGGATCACGTCGGGATGCGGATCGCGCAGCACCCGCGCGAGGAGATCGCGATCACGACCGCGCGCGAGCGACTTGCGCTCCCCGAGCGTCATCGGTCGCCCGCGCCCGAAGTCCGGAACCGTCGCCGCGTCGTCGTCCGCGGCGCGTGCCCCCGGCTCCGGCCGCAATCTGCGCGCGGTGTCGACGTCACCACGTGCGATCGCGGCCTCGGCGATCGCGACGCGGAGCTCGTCGCACTCGCGCGCCGCCAGCGCGACGGAGACCAGGAGCATCACCCTCGCGGACGCGTCGTCCCGCATCTCCGCGCGCGCATCGATCTCCGCGATGACCGCGGCGCTCTCGTCGGGCCCGAGCCGCGCGAGCTCGTGCCGGAGGAACCCGACCGCGACGTCGCGATCCGCGATCCCCTCGACCACCCGCACCAGACGCCGCGCCTCGAGCCCGACCCTCATGCGCTCTCCGAGCGCGGGATCATACCCCGGACGAGCTACCTACCCGCATGGGTCATCCCCAGCCAGTGGGGCTTGACGCGTCGCGTCGACTCTGGCAACTGGAGAATATCCCCGTGAGTGTGACGCCTCAGCATCCGTCCGACCGCCCGACGCGCCCCCGCGTCATCAAGCGCTACGCGAACCGGAAGCTCTACGACACGCGCGACTCGCGCTACGTGACGCTTCAGCAGATCGCGGAGTACGTCCGTGGGGGCGAAGAGGTCTCCATCATCGACAACACGACGAAGGAGGACCTGACGAACGTCACCCTCGCTCAGATCGTGTACGAGGAGGAGCGCAAGAACGCGCCGGCCGGTGAGGACGCGCGTCGCGCGGGCTCGTCGTCGCCGAGCGTCGGCGCCCTCCGCACGCTCATCCAGCAGGGTGGCGAGCGGCTGATGTCGACCCTCTCGAGCACGGCCGTCGGCAAGCTGATCGGCCGTCGCGAGCCCGGCGCATCGCCGGAGGGCGAGCTCGAGGAGGCGGTCGCCGCACCGACCGCGAAGCCCGAACGCCCGGCCGAGAAGGAGAAGGCCGACGACGTCGCGGGGCGCAAGCTCCTCGTCGGCCCGAAGGAAGCGTGGGACGAGCTCCAGCGGCTCGCCGACGACCGCATCAAGTCGGTGCTCGGCGCGGCCGTCAGCCACGTCCACCAGCTCCAGGGCGAGGTGAAGCGCCTGCAGACGCGCATCGAGGAGCTCGAGCAGAAGCTCGTCCAGCTCAGCGCGCGCGAGGCGAAGCACGGCGACGCGCAGTCGGATCGCGTCGAGCGCGTCGTGAACGAGCGCGGGGACGAGCCCGAGGCCTGAGCGCCTCGTCGATCGCGCATCCCACATGTGGCGCCGCCCTGCCCCGAGCACGGCGGCGCTTTCGTTTCCGTCGCCACTCCAGGAAATCGGACTGAGATCGGTTCTCGCGGCCTTCCGTGCCCCGGTCGCATGGCTACCGTCGCGACCCACGACATTCCGGAGCCGAGTGGTCCGTACTCCGGAATGAGCCACGACGACCGGGGGTTCGGGATGCACGTCCCGATAGCCCCGGGCGGCTCGTGGCAACCGTGGGGCACCGGTTCGAGCGGTCCCGGGACGACCCGGACTGCAGGCCCCAGAAAGACTGCGATGGCCCTGAGCGACGACACCCCGAACCCCCTCCGTGACGAGTTCGCCAAGGAGGCGCTCGTCCACCTCGACTCGCTGTACGGCGCGGCCCTCCGGCTGACCCGCTCCGAGTCGGACGCGGAGGATCTGGTCCAGGATGCCTTCCTGAAGGCGTATCGCTTCTACGACCGTTTCGAGCCCGGCACGAACCTGCGCGCCTGGCTCCTCCGGGTGCTCACCAACACCTTCATCAACAAGTACCGGCGCAACACGCGCGAGCGGCGCGTGCTCGACGGTGACGAGGCCGAGCCCGTGGGCGACGGCGTGATGAGCCGCGCCGCGATGCGTGCGCTGACCGACCCGGTCGGCGACGCGATGCGGCCGCTCGTCGTGAAGGAGATCCAGAACGCGCTCGACGAGCTCAGTGACGAGCATCGCCTGATGATCGTCCTGGCCGACGTCGAGGAGCTCTCGTACAAAGAGATCGCCGACATCGTCGGCTGCCCGATCGGCACCGTCATGTCGCGTCTCCACCGCGCGCGGAAGCAGATGCAGCACAGGCTGGTCGACACGGCAGTGCAGATGGGGATCATCGACGACAAGGCCGAGGGCACCAGCGAGCCGATCTCGCTCGAGGCCTACCGCCGCGCGCGTGAGGTGGCTGGATGATCCCGTGTCGCGTCGTCCGCCGGCACCTCGACGCCCTGGTGGACGGCGAGCTGGATACGAGCGCCCAGGTGGAGTTCGACAGCCACCTGGCCAGCTGCCCCGTGTGCCGTGAGCACGCGGCGTTCGCGCGCTCGGTGAAGCAGACGATCAAGCAGGAGCTCGGGACCGTGAAGGCGCCCGAGCACTTGCGTCTGCGTGTGTTGACCGCGATCCAGTCGGCTCCGCCGCCGCAGGCCATCGCGCCTCGCCCCATCGACGTGCCGAGCGTCGACGAGAGCGCGAAGGCGCCGCGTGAGCCGCGCCGGCGGCGTGGGCTGCGCGTGTGGATGCTCCCGGCGCGATACGCGGTGCCCGCGGCCGCGGCGGCAGTGTTCTTCGTGGCGCTCGGCGCGCGCACCGACGACGGCGAGGCCGACGAGGCAGCGGTGGCGGCGACGGCGATGCCGCTCTTCGAAGACGTCGTGCGCCGACACTCGAGCGATCACCCCGCGGAGGTCGCCGGTCCGCCGCAGCAGGTCGTCGGGTGGTTCCGCGGCAAGCTCGAGTTCCCGGTGCGTCCCGTGGAGTTCGATCGCGCCGACGCGCGGCTGCTCGGTGCGCGCCTCTCGAACATCCGCGAGCGCGACGCCGCGGCGTTCTACTACGAGGTGCGCGGTCATCGCGTGACGGTCGTGGTGTTCGAGCCGCCACAGCGCGCGATGCCGATCCAGATCTTCCGGGGCGCGCAGCGCGTGAGCCTGCACGGTCGCGAGCTCTACTATCGCCAGGTGCGCGGCTACACGGTGCCGGTCGTCGAGCACGACGGGCTCACCTACGCGTTCACCGGTGACCTCGACCGTCAGACGATGATCCAGCTCGCGGCGTCCGCGCGCGTCCAGCACTGAGCGCGCCCGGGCGAGGCTGCGCGCGGGTCCCCAACCCGCGTGCCGCAGACCTGCTCGCTCGGGTGGTGTCGAGGGCTCGAAATCGGCGAAAAACGAAGGAAAAGCGGGGCGTTCACCCCATTTCCAACGTTGACACGTCGAAGCGCACCCCTCTATCCTCTCGGGCTCTACGCCCTCCGACGAGGGCGCCGGGTCCGAGGAGCTCATGGGCAAGCGCATCCTGTTCTTCGAGAGCGACGCCGATTTCGCGAACGAGGTGAGCGCGAGGCTCAGGCGACACGGGGCGAACGTCGAGATCACGGATGACGGCAACGCCGGCGTCGATCGCGCTTCGCAGGACCGCCCGGATCTGATCCTGCTGACGATCGAGCTCCCGCAGATGAACGGGTTCCTCGTCTGCAAGAAGCTCAAGAAGGCACCGGAGACCGCGTCGATCCCGGTGATCATCCTCTCGAGCGAGGCGACCGAGGAGATCTTCGAGCAGCACCGGAAGCTGCGCACGCGCGCCGAGGACTACCTCCGCAAGCCGATCTCGGTGGACGACCTCGTCGAGAAGGTCGGAGCGCTCGTCGCGCTCGATCCGCTCTCGCTCGAGGAGTCGGCGGCCGAGCCGATCGCGCTCGAGGCCGACGTCGAGGTCGCGCTCGAGGCCGAGGATCCCGAGCCGACCGACATGCTCTCGCGCAAGAACGTCGACGAAGAGATCGATGCCTTCGCGGACAACGCGTTCGACTCGCTGATGCTCGACGGCGGCGAGGAGGAGGCGACGACGGTCGGCGTGATCCCGCCCGGCCTGCTCGCGCCGGCAGCGCCGAAGAAGGCCGAGCCCGCGCCCGCCGCGCCGAAGCCGCCGGCCGGGCGCAGCACGCCCCCGCCCCGGCCCGCGTCGATCGCCGCGACGCCGCCGCGCGTCGCCGCCGCTGCGCTGCAGACGCCGAAGGCCGCGAGCGTCGCCCCGCCGCCGAAGGCTGCGAGCGTCGCCCCGCCGCCGCCCGCCGTCGACGAGAGCGCGCTGATCGAGCTGCGCGAGCGCATCGCGGCGCTCGAGACGCAGCGCACGGCACTGGAGAGCGAGCGCACTGCCCTCGAGACCGAGCGCACGACGCTGCGCGACGAGGTCGCGGACGCGAAGCGCAAGCTCGACGAGGCCGAGGAGCAGGCCTCGACGCTCCCGCGCAAGCAGGCGGAGATCGAGCGCCTGGAGCGCGAGGTCGCCGACCTCAAGAAGACGACCGCGCAGGCAGCGCGCGGAGGCGGCATCTCGAGCCGCGAGTTCCTCGATCTCCGCGAGGCGCTCAACAAGAAGGACAAGGAGATCCTCGACCTCAAGGATCAGGTCTCCGGGCGCGACAAGCAGCTGCTCGATCTGCGCGACAAGAACCTCGGCCTCGAGCGCGAGAAGGCGGACGCGAGCGACAGGCACCTCGAGCTCGAGCGCGAGATCGCCGACCACAAGGATCGCATCGAGGCGCTCTCGTCGGACAAGGACGCGGCGAACAAGCGCGCCGAGGACACGAAGGCCCGGCTCGAGCGCGCCGAGGCGAAGGCGAAGAAGATCGGCGACGAGCTCGACGCCGAGAAGAACGCGCGCGCGGCGGACGTCGCGCGGCTCGCGGAGGAGAACGCCGCGGCGATCGAGGCGATGCGCGAGGAGAACGCGAGCACCATCGCGGATCTCGAGCGTCGCTTCGAGGAGCAGTCGGCCGAGGCCGACGCGCGGCACGCGGTCGCGATGGACGACGCGCGGCGCGCCCACGAGGCCGCGACGACGAAGCTGCGCGAGGAGCACACGGGCGCGCTCGCGTCGACGCGCGCCGCGGCGGCGGTCGCGCAGGAGCAGGCGGCAGCGGACGCGGCGGCGGCGCAGGAGCAGGCGCTCGCAGCGGCAGCGGCGGCGCACGAGCAGGCGCTGGCCGCGCTGCGCGCCGAGCTCGATCAGCAGCGCGAGGACGCGCTGGCCGACGCCGCGCGCACCAAGGAAGCCGCGCTCGCGGATGCCGCGCGCAGCAAGGACGACGCGCTCGCCGGCGCCGCGCGCTCGAAGGACGAAGCGCTCGCCGAGGCGGCGCGTGCGAAGGACGCGGCGCTGGTCGCGCTGCGCGCCGAGCTCGAAGGCGCGCACCGCAAGGCGACCGACGACGCCGAGCGCAAGCACTCGGGCGAGCTCGCCGCGCTCGGTCGCAAGCTCGCAGAGGCCGAGTCGACCAACGCGGTGACGGTCGAGAAGCTCGAGCAGACGCAGAGTGATCTCGACGCGACGAAGGCGACGCTCGAGAGCACCCAGGGCGAGCTCGCGCAGACGAAGGCGACGCTCGCTTCGACGCGCAGCGATCTCGACGCGACGAAGGCGACGCTCGCGAGCACGCGCGGCGAGCTCGAGTCGACGAAGGGCGAGCTCGACACGACGCAGAGCGCGCTCGACGCGACGCGCGGCGAGCTCAGCGCGACGAAGGACGAGCTCGGCGAGACCAAGGGCGCGCTCGATGCGACGCGCGGAGAGCTGGCCCAGACGAGCGCCGCGCTCGAGGCGACGCGCAGCGAGCTCGCTGCCACGCAGGGCGAGCTCGAGGCGACGAAGGGCGAGCTCGCGAGCACCAAGAGCGAGCTCGCGAACACCAAGAGCGACCTCGCGAGCACCCGCAGCGAGCTCTCGACCACGAAGGGCGACCTCGGGACCACGCGCGGCGAGCTCTCCTCGACGAAGGCGGCGCTCGAAGCGACCGCGGCCGAGCTCGAGAGCACGAGCGCGGAGCTCGAGACGACCAAGAGCGTGCTCGAGACGACGCGCGGTGAGCTCGCGTCGACCGCGGGCGAGCTCGAGCGCACCCAGGGCGAGCTCGCGTCGACTCAGGGACAGCTCGCGTCGACGCAGGGACAGCTCGCGTCGACGAGGAACGACCTCGCTGCGCGCGTACGCGACCTCGACGACACGAAGGCCGCGCTCGCGAATGCGCGCGCGCGCATCGAGCAGCTCGAGTCGGTGTCCGCGGAGCAGGCGCGCCGCATCCAGTCGCTCGAGAGCAGCGAGCGCTCGCTGACCGGCAGCCTCGCCAAGGCACGCGGGAAGATCGACACGGACACCCAGCTGCTCGAGCGGGCGCGGCGCGCGCTCGCGATCAGCCTGAGCCTGCTCGAGGATCAGAAGGCGAACCGCCCCGAAGACGCGTGAGCGCGGACCTCGCGAGCGCGCTCGCGCACGCGGCGATCGCCGCCGTCGACCCGCGCGTGTGCACGCGCGACGTGCTCCGTCGTGAAGCGGCGCGCGGCCCGTGGACGCTCTTCGCGTTCGGCAAGGCCGCGCGGGGGATGACCGAGGCCGCGCTCGAAGAGCTCGAGGTCTCGCGCGGCGTCGTCATCGCGCTGGATGCGGCGCCGTTCGCGCATCCGGGGATCGTGGTGCGGCGCGGCGCGCATCCCGCGCCCGCCGCCGACGCAGCAGAGCACGGCGCGGAGATCGAGGCGCTCGCGCGCTCGCTCGGCGCCGGGGACCGCGCGCTGGTGCTGCTGTCGGGCGGCGGCTCGGCGATGTTGGAGCGACCGGTCGAGGGTGTGACCATCGACGAGATCGCGCGCGTCGCACGCGCATTGATGCACGCTGGCGCGGACATCGCGGAGCTGAACGCGGTGCGGCGCTGCCTCTCGCGACTCAAGGGCGGCGGGCTCGCGGAGGCGCTCTTCCCTGCCGAGGTGCTGGTCGTGGTGATCTCGGACGTCACGGCGGGGCCGACCTCGCTGGTCGCGTCGGGGCCTTGTGCGCGCCCCGCACCGTCTCCCGATCCCCGCGAGGTGATCGCGCGGCGTGGTGTCGAGGGCATGCTCTCACCCGCGGCGCGACGCGCGATCGCGACACGCGCCGACTCACGACCCGGCGACGACGTCTTCGCGAGGGTGCGCGAGGTGGTCGCCGCGGACGTGGGCACCGCGATCGACGGTGCGCGCGCCGAGGCCGAGCGACGGGGGCTCCGAGTGGGCATCGACGCGCAGCGGATCGCGGGTGAGGCGCGCGTCTCGGGGCCTCGCTTCGTGCGTGATGCGCGGGCGCAGTGCGCGCGCGACGAGCTCGACGTGTGGATCGCGGGCGGCGAGAGCACCGTGAGCGTGCGCGGTCGTGGCCGTGGAGGGCGCAACCAGGCGGCCGCGCTCGCCGTCGCGAACGAGGGCGCGCCGGACGGGACCTTCGTCGCGATCGCGACCGACGGAGTCGACGGATCGAGCGACGCCGCCGCGGTGTGGGTCGACGAAGACGTCGTCACGCGTGCCGCGATCCTCGGGCTCGACGGTCACGCTTTGCTCGACGACGACGACTCCCACGCGTTCTTCGAGGCCACGGGCGCGCGGCTCGTGACCGGACCGACGGGCACGAACGTCGCCGACGTCTGGATCTGGATCGATCACGCGCAGAGACGATTGCGGCGGAATGCCACGACCCGTTAGCCTCCGACCACGGATGCGCTCTTCCGCCGATGTCTCGCTCCAGCTGATGGCTCGCGCGGGGTGTGTTCGTGCCGGGACGGGGGCGGCAGTGCTGCTCGCCGCCCTCCTGGCGTTCGTGGGCAGCGCCGCGGCGCAGCCACGCACGACGGTCGTCGGCGACGCGCCGGACGCGCTCGCAGGCGTCTACCAGGTGCCGGTCGCGGTGCTGCGGCCCGAGCTCTCGGGGACGCTGGTCGGGGTCGGCGGGCTCGGGCTCTCGATCGACGAGCCCTGGGAGGACTCGACCCGCTACCGGCTCGTGGGCGCCCTCGCAGGCTCGTTCTCGCCGGTGCCGTGGCTCGGCATCGGTCTCCAGATCCAGGGCCGCTGGGACGACGTGACGCACGGGACCCAGTCCGACGGCGGGCTGCTCGGGTTCCCGATGCTGACGCTGCGGCTCGCGGCCGAGCCGATCGAGGGGCTCGGCATCGGGCTCGACGGCGCGGTCTGGATGTACGGCAGCGACGCGCCCTCGCTGGCGCCCGAGTCGACCTCGGTGCGCGGGCGCGCGGTGGGCTCGTACCGCGCGCGGCTCGGCGAGGACATGCACCTGACCGTCACCGCGGCGGTCGGCGGGCTCCTCGACAACTCGCGCGCCGCGACGCCGCGCAGCGTGAGCGATCGGCTCTCCGACGAGGATCGACTGAGCCTCGGGGTCAGTGACTTCCACGCCGTGCTCGCCGGGGTCGGCGGGATCCTGCGCGTCGGGATCGTCGAGGCGCTCGCGGAGCTCTCGTGGCGCATCCTCGTCGGCGATGGCGCGCCGAGCGTCGGTGGCTCGCCGCTGCACCTCGTCCTCGGGGCGCGCGTGCGCGCGTTCGAGGAGCTGCTCGAGCTCGGTCTCTACGCGGACGTGCTCGCGAGCGAGGTGCAGCCTTCGTTCATCGCGAGCGGTGGTCCGGCGGCGCCGATCGATCCGCGCTTCACGATCACGCTCACCGCCGGGCTGCGCTTCGGCGTGGGGCCGAGCGCGGGCGATGGCGGAGCCGGGGGCGGCGAGGAAGACGGCGAGCAGGGCGGGCGCGACGAGGGCCTGCGCCCGACCGGCGCGCTGACCGGCCGCGTGGTGGACGAGAGCGGCGCACCGGTCGCGGGCGCGACGATCGAGGTCCACCCCGCCGACGGCACCGCGCCGCTCACGACCACCAGCGACGCCGACGGCCGGTGGACCGTCGAGGGCGTGCCCGCGGGCAGCGCGCGCGTGGTGGTGCGTCGTGACGGCCGTGATCCCTTCGAGACGACGGTCGAGGTCGTCGCCGGCAGCGCGCCGATCGAGGTCGCGACGCGCATGACCGTGACGCTCCCGCCGGGCGAGATCCGCGGGACGATCCAGGGCTCGGACGGACGGCCGCTCGCGGGCGCGTCGATCCGCATCCAGCCGCTCGGCATCGAGCTCTCGACCGACGCGGACGGTGCGTTCGAGGCCGCAGTGCCGCCCGGTCGGTACGACGTCGAGGTGCGCGCGCCCGGGCATCGCGCCCAGACGCGTCACGTCGAGGTCGTCGAGCGCGGCGTCGTGCTGCTCAACGCGCAGCTGCTGCGCCAGCGCTGACCTCGCGCGCGGCGTCGACCAGCGCGCGCAGCGCCTCGGCGGTCACGGGCTCACGCGGCAGGCGCGGCAGCGTGATCGTGCGGGCGGCCCGGGTCTCGCGGGCGAGCTCGTGGGTGGCGAGCTCGGCGCGCGCGTCGTCGTTCTGCGCGCGCATCCGGCTGCGGCGCGCTTCATCGAGCACCAGGCGCGCCTCCCGCGGATCACCACCCGGCGCCGAGGCGAGCACCGCGAGCGCGCGTGTCTCGTCGAGCTCGCGCTCGTGCACACCCGGCGCGACGTGGAACGCGCGGTTCACCACGAGCGCATCGAGCGCGATCCCCCGGCGCGCGAGATCGCCCGCGAGGAACGCCGCGTCCCCGAGGTGCGCCGCGAGCGGCGCCGCGACCAGCGCGAACGACGTCGAGGGCGCGACCAGCTGGGCGTGCACCTCGCTCGCGCGCGCCGCGAACCCGGCGCGCAGCGGCGCGAACACCGCGAGGAACGTCGCGAGCTCGCCCGCGAGCCGCTCGCCCATGATCCACCCGAGCACACGCTTCGCGACCGCGGCGCCCGGCGCACCTCCGCCGAGGAACGCACCGACCACGCGCTCGTCGACGAAGCGCGTCAGGCTCGACGGCGCGTCGAGCACGTCGAGCGCGCTGCGCGTCGGCGGCGTGTCGAGCACCACCAGATCCCAGCGCGCTCTCCCGTCCGCATCCCGCGCCGCGAGCACGTGATGGAGCCGCTCCATCGCCACGTAGGCGTGCGAGCGCGCCAGGGTCCGCGAGAACGCCTGGTACACGCGGTTGTGCTGGATGCGGGCGCGCGTCTCGTCGTCGTGCGCGACCCGCGCCACGAACGCGTCCCAGCTCGCGCGCGTGTCGAGCATCGCGGCATCGAGCCGCCCCGGGCCGTCGACGCGCACCTCGGACGCCTCGTCGTCGAGCGAGATCGAGAGCGCGTCCGCGAGCCGGCGCGCGGGATCGATCGTCAGCAGGAACACCCGGCGCCCTTCGCTCGCGGCGCGCACCGCGAGCGCCGCTGCGACGGTCGTCTTCCCCACCCCGCCCGGCCCCACGCAGACCAGCAGGCGCGTCTGCCGCGACGGGATCACGCCACCCCTCGCAGCGCGACCCGCCCGAGCGCGCGCAGCGCCTCGACGCTCGGGCGCGCCTCGTCGATCTCGGGCAGCTCGACGACCTCGCGCCCCAGCCGTGCCCGCAGCGCCTCGATCCGCGCCCGCGCTTCCTCCGCGAGCGCGACGTCGCGCGCCAGCCATGCGAGCTCCGATGCCAGCGCGCCGCCCGCGTGGGCCCGCAGCACCTCGACGCGCTCGCCCGAGACCCGCGGCGCATCGGGCGCGCGCGACACGAACACCGCGCCGAGCGCCACGTGCCCGTGCTCGCGCAGCCGCGCCTCGAGCTCGATCGTCTCCTGCACGGGCAGCGCGCCCGGCAGCGTCACGAGGTGCAGCGCCGATCGCCGCACGTCGGCGAAGAGCCCGCGCGTCCGCGCGAGCAGCGCCGCCACCGGCCCCGCCGCGCCCAGCTCGTCGAACACCTGGGGCAGCCCGAGGAACATCAGCGCGTGCCCGCTCGCGTCCGCGTCGACCAACACCGGGTCCCAGCCCTCACCGAGCAGCTCGAGGATGCGCTCCATCGTCGCCATCTCGATCACGCCGGGGGCGGCATCGACGAACGCCTGCATCACCTCGCTGCGCAGCGCGCGCTGCGCGAGGCGACGCACCCGCACCCATCGCGCCAGCACCTCGAGCACCGCGCGCCCGCCCTCGATGTTCGTCGCGTGCACCCCGGGCGCGACCTCGATCGGATCCCACCCGACGTGCGGCGCGCCGGCGATCACGCTCTCGATCGAGGCGCGCCGTCCGAGCTCGACCACCAACGGCCGACGCCCCCGCTCCGCCCACGCGAGCGCGAGCGCCGCGACCAGCGTCGACTTCCCGACGCCGCCCTTCCCGGTGACGAGCTGCAGCGCACGCGCGCGCGGATCGATCACCCTCGCCCTCCGGAAATGCGCACGGGCGCCGTGATCGCACGATCACGACGCCCGTGTCTCGATCGTTGGAGCTCCAACGATCTCCCGTGTCAGGCGAGCTGACGCAGCACGTACTGCAGGATCCCGCCGTGCAGCATGTACTCGACCTCGGCCGGCGTATCGACGCGCGCCTTCACCTGGAACGCCTTGGCGCCGCTCGGTCCGCTCACGTTCACCGTCAGCACCTTGCCCGGCGTCAGCCCGCCCGCGATGCCGACGATCGAGAACACCTCGTTGCCGACCAGCCCGAGCGACTGCGCGTTCATCCCGCCGGTGAACTCGAGCGGCAGCACGCCCATCCCGACCAGGTTCGAGCGGTGGATGCGCTCGAAGCTCTCCGCGATGACCGCCTTCACGCCGAGCAGGTACGTGCCCTTCGCCGCCCAGTCGCGCGAGCTGCCGGTGCCGTACTCCTTGCCCGCGATCACCACGAGCGGCGTCTTGCTCGCGATGTACTTCTCGCTCGCCTCGTAGATCGACGTGACCGGCCCGTCGAACGTCGTGTCGTTCGCGAAGTGCTTGGTCACGCCGCCCTCGGTGCCCGGCGCGACCTGGTTGCGGAGGCGGATGTTCGCGAACGTGCCGCGCACCATCACCTCGTGGTTGCCGCGGCGCGCGCCGTACTGGTTGAAGTCGCGCGGCGCGACGCCCTTGCTCTGCAGGTACTTACCCGCGGGCGAGTCCGCCTTGATGTTGCCGGCCGGCGAGATGTGATCGGTCGTGACCGAGTCACCGAGCAGCGCGAGCGCGCGCGCGCCGTGGATGTCGCCCGCGGGCGGCGGCACGTTCTTGCTCATGCCCTCGAAGAACGGCGCCTTGCGCGCGTAGGTCGACGCGTCGTCCCACGAGAACGTCGCGCCCTTCGGCGCCTCGGTCTTCTGCCACTGCTCGGGGCCGCGGAACACGTCGGCGTAGCGCGACTCGAACTGCTCGCGCTTCACGTGCGTCGAGACCGCCTTCGCGACCTCTTCCGGCGTCGGCCAGATGTCCTTCAGGAACACCGGCTTGCCGTCCTTGCCGGTCCCGATCGGCTCGCTCTGCAGGTCGCGATCGACGCTGCCCGCGAGCGCGTACGCGACGACCAGCGGAGGCGACGCGAGGTAGTTCGCCTTCACGTCGGGCGACACGCGGCCCTCGAAGTTGCGGTTGCCGCTGAGCACCGACACCGCGACCAGATCACCCTGCTTGATCGACGCGCTGATCTCGTCCTCGAGCGGGCCCGAGTTCCCGATGCACGTCGTGCAGCCGTAGCCGACCACGTTGAAGTGCAGCTGCTCGAGGTACGTGAGCAGCCCCGAGTCCTTCAGGTACTCGGTCACGACCTGCGAGCCCGGCGCGAGCGAGGTCTTCACCCAGGGCTTGACCTGCAGGCCCTTCTCGACCGCCTTCTTCGCGACGAGGCCCGCCGCGATCAGCACGCTCGGGTTCGACGTGTTCGTGCAGCTCGTGATCGCCGCGATCACCACGTCGCCGTGGCCGATGTCGAACTTGCCCGCGCGCGGCAGCTCGCACGACACACGCTTCGTGATCGCCGCCTTCGCCTTCGCGTCGGTGATCGCGTCGTGGCCGCCCTCGTTGAGCCACGCGTCGAGCGCGCCCGTGCTCTCCGCCGGCATCTCCTTGGTGAGGAACCCGACGAGGCCGCGGCGCCAGGTGCGCTTCATGTCCGCGAGCGCCACGCGGTCCTGCGGGCGCTTCGGGCCCGCGAGCGAGGGCACCACGTCGCCGAGGTCGAGCGAGAGCGTGTCGGTGAAGCGCGGGGTCTTCGTCTCGCTCGTGTGGAAGAGGCCCTGCTCCTTGCAGTAGCGCTCGACCAGCGCGATCTGGTCCGCGCTGCGGCCGGTGAGGCGCAGGTAGTCGAGCGTCTTCTCGTCGACCGGGAAGAAGCCCATCGTCGCGCCGTACTCGGGCGCCATGTTCGCGATCGTCGCGCGATCCGCGAGCGGCAGCGAGACCATGCCCGCGCCGTAGAACTCGACGAACTTCCCGACGACGCCCTTCTTGCGGAGCATCTGGGTGACCGTCAGCACGAGGTCGGTCGCGGTCACGCCGGGCTTGAGCGCGCCCTTGAGCTCGAAGCCGATCACCTCGGGGATCAGCATCGCGACAGGCTGACCGAGCATCGCCGCCTCGGCCTCGATGCCGCCGACGCCCCAGCCCAGCACGCCGAGGCCGTTGACCATCGTGGTGTGCGAGTCGGTGCCGACGAGCGTGTCGGGATACGCCTGCTTCGTGCCGCCCGAGTCGCGCACGAACACGACCGGCGCGAGGTACTCGATGTTGACCTGGTGGACGATGCCGGTGCCCGGCGGCACGACGCGGAAGTTGTCGAACGCGCCCTGGCCCCACTTGAGGAACTTGTAGCGCTCGCCGTTGCGCTCGAACTCGAGCTTCACGTTCTCCTCGAAGGAGCGCAGCGTGCCGAACGCGTCGACCTGCACCGAGTGATCGATGACGAGATCGACCGGCTGGAGCGGGTTGATCTTCTTGGGGTCGCCGCCCATCGCCGCGAGGCCCTCGCGCATCGACGCGAGGTCGACGACGCACGGGACGCCCGTGAAGTCCTGCAGGAGCACGCGCGCGGGCGTGTACGAGATCTCGGTGTCGCCGACGTTCTTCGGGTCGTACTTCGCGAGCGCCTCGATGGTCGCGCGCGTGACGTTCTTCCCGTCCTCGAGGCGCAGCAGGTTCTCGAGGAGGACTTTGATCGAGAACGGCAGCGTCTCGACGTCGCCCACGCCCTTCAGCGCGTCGAGTCGGAAGAGCTCGTACTTCGTCCCGCCGACGTCGATGGTCGCGCGGCTCTTGAAGGAATCCGGATGCGTCGTCGTGGTGGCCATGGCGAGCGCGCTTCTACCACGACGGGCAGGGGGTCGCACTGAGCCGCGGTTCAGAGACGGAGGCCACCAAAGACAGGCGGAGCAGCCGAGCCGGAGCACTCGGCGGGCGCCGTGAACGACGGGGGACGAGCGAGCGCGCGGCCACGAAGGCGTCGGGGCGATCACAGAGCCCGATCGACGTGTGCGAAGCAGCTCCGGGGCCTCATCGGAGCCGGCGAGGCGCCGCCCGTGGCGTCGCGGAGCGCGTTCGAAGCCTTCGAATCACCTCCGGCGACGCCCGGGGAGCGCGTTCGAAGCCTTCGAATCACCTCCGGCGACGTTCGGGGAGCGCGTTCGAAGCCTTCGAATCACCTCCGGCGACGCCCGCGGTGCACGTTCGAAGCGTTGGAGCGGCCTCCGGTGACGTCGCGGAGCGCGTTCGAAGCGTTCGATCACGCTCCGCGCACGTCACCGATGCCGCTTCGAAGCGTTCGATCGCGCGCCGCGATCGTCAGGGCGCGGGCGTCGGCCCCGGCGCGTCCGCGTCGCGATCGCCGCGGCGCGTCTCGGTGCGGAAGAAGCGCGCGGCCCACTCGCGCGGGAGGCCTCGCTCGGTCGCGCGCGCGGTGAGCGCGGCGTGCAGGCCATCGCGCTCGCGCGTGAGATCGTCGGCCAGCTCCTCGCGGCCGATCTTCGCAGCGCCGCGGACCTGCGCGCTCGCAGCGGTGCGATCGAGCGCGGCCTGCGCGGCGTCGCTCCACCGCGTCAGCACGGCGCGGTGCGCGTCGAGCGCCGCGTCGCCTTCGATCGTCAGCCAGCCCCGGACCGCCGCGATCTGGCTGACCAGGCGCTGCATCACCCACTGGCTGGGCGCGCGAGAGAAGAAGCGCTTCCAGCGCGGCGAGGACGTCGGGACGTCGAGCGCGAGCTGCTTCGCGAACCGGATGCACGCGTCGTCGAGGCGGCCGTTCGCGACCGCGCGCTGCGCGCTCGCGCTCGTCTCGGCGATGCGCGCCGAGCGATCACGGGCGCGCTGCGCGTCGACGAGGGCGAGCCAATCGTCGGTGTCTGTGAGCAGATCGGCAGCGTCCTCGTCGGCCTCGATCGCGGCGCGGGTGTAGAGGATCTCGTCTTCGAAGGTGTCGAGCGTCTCGTCGGAGCTCAGCTTGCGCGGCATGTGATGCCCTCCCCGCGGCGAGCGTAGCAGTGCGGGTCCGGGTCCGCGTCGGCCGCCGAGCACGATCTGCGGGGACTCGAGATCCGCTCCATCGCGAAGCAACCCCACCACGAGCGGCCCGCTCGACGAGACCCGAACGAAACAGCAGAGCGACGTGCGCGCGCAGCGCGCACCTGGAGCGAGTGCACACCGAAGCCCCACGGTCAGTACGACCCGAAGAGTGCGTGACCTCGAGATCGCGCTCTCGCGAGCCGACGAGCGCGTCCTCGAGATCACCCACCTACGAGAAGCGCGCGCGCTCTCCGAGGTCTCCGTCACCCCGGCGGGCGAAGCGAAACGCCGCGGCGGAGGAACACGGGACGCACGCACGCGGAGCTGCGCGCCCGACCGCGTCTGCCTATGTGCGCACTCGAAAGGATCGGCCGCATGCAGACGAATGCTCGATCGCTCGGAGTCGCCGCCCTCTTCCTGGTCGCGACGACGCTCGCCTCGGTCCCCGGAACAGCTGCCGCCGACGAGCGCCCGCTCCGGTTCCGAGACTCCTACTGCCTCTCGATCCCCGAGGACCCGATCACGTACTGCTACGAGAACTGGGGCTTCGTCCAGACCGTCATCACGCCGAACGGCGTGCTGGCGAACGTCGCGACGGGCGGCACCCTCTACACCGAGTACGACGCCGACGGCGAGCCCCGCTACTCGAACGAGCTCCGGTACCGCACGACCACTCACCGCACGGTCGACGGAGCGCTCGACGCGCTCCGACAGTTCTTCGTGCAAGAGACGACGAGCTTCGGCGTCACGTGCACCCAGCGCTACGACCTCTTCCTCGTGAACGGCGAGATCCTGTTCGAGCGAACCGGCACCGTGTGCGAGTAGCGCCCCGCGAGGATCATCATCACACGTCTTCCCGTGCATTTTCAACGGGTTGACGGAGCCCTCCGAGGTCCGCAGGTTCGGCGGCTCGTGATGCGCACGGAGGGACCGACATGGACGCTCTGATGACCGACGCCGTCGTCGCCGAAGAAGAGGCGCTGCTCACGCGCGTGCGCGCGGCGCTGCAGCGCGCCGAGCACGCTCGCGCGACGCACGACGGGCTGCGCGACGCCGGCGAGCTGCGCGCGCTGCGCGAGGAAGCGCAGCAGAGCGCCGACGACGACCTGCCCGCGCTGCTGCACGAGATGACGGTGCGGCAGCGGCTGCGCGAGCGTCAGGAGCCGAGCGCGCTGCCCGATCCCGATCATCCGTACGTCGCGCACCTGCGGGTCGAGGACGAGCGCGGCGTGCGCGATTACGTGCTCGGGCACGCGAGCTACGTCGATCCCCGCAGCGACGTGCGGGTGGTGGACTGGCGCACCGCGCCCATCGCGCAGGTCTTCTATCGCTATCGCGAGGGAGACGAGTACGAGGAGGAGATCGCGGGGCGGCTCGTGACCGGCATGGTGCTCGCGCGGCGGGTGGTGGTGATCGAGCGCGGCGAGCTCACGCGCATCCTCGGCGACGGCATCGCGCTCTCGCGCGGCGACGGTGGATGGCAGGACGATCACGAGATCGGGCTCGCGGGCGGCGGCGCGGGGGTCGCGGCGCGCAAGGGATCGCTGGGCATCGGCGTGGGCGCGGAAGGACGCGCGGCGCGCGCCGACGTGACCGCGCTGCTCGACGCGGAGCAGCACGCGGCGATCGCGGCGCCGCCCTCGAAGCCGCTGCTGGTGATCGGCAGTGCGGGCAGCGGCAAGACCACGGTCGCGCTGCATCGGCTGGCGCGCGTCACCGCGCGCGAGCCGTCGCGGTATCCGGTCGATCGGGTGCGCGTGATCGTGCCCGAGGAAGGCCTCGCGCGACTGTCGCGGCGGTTGCTCGAGCCGCTCGGGGTGCAGGGCGCGCAGCAGGTCTCGACCCTCGATCACTGGGCGCTGACGCTCGCGAAGGAGACGTTCGGCGGCGTGCCGCGCATCGGGCAGGAGACGCCGGCGATCGTGGTGCGCCTCAAGCGGCACCCCGCGCTCTTCGACGCGCTGCGGGCGCGCTGCGCGAGCCTCGCGCCCGAGCGCACGCGCAACGTGCGGAAGCTGCAGCGCGCGCTCGCGCCGATCATGAGCGACTACGAGATCCTCGGGCGCGTGGTCGAAGCCTCGAAAGGCGATCTGCCGAAGAGCGCGATCGAGGAGACGGTGCGCCACACGATGCGTCAGCTCTCCGACTCGCCCGAGAAGGAGCTCGCGAGCATCACCGACGCCGCGGCGAAGACGACGATCGACGGGCGTCAGGTCTGGGAGGACACGCCCGAGGCGACGGCGGGCTCGATCGATCTCGAGGACCTACCGATCTACTTGTGGCTGCGAGCGTGGCGCGGCGGGATCGGGAGCGCGCGCATCGCGCACCTGGTGCTCGACGAGGCGGAGGACTTCTCGCTCTTCGAGCTCTCGGTGCTGCGCGCGCTGGTGCAGCAGCCGCCGAGCGTCACGCTCGCGGGCGACGACGCGCAGCAGACGGGCACCGGGTTCGCGGGGTGGTCGCGCTCGCTCGACGCGCTCGGCGCGAAGGGCGCGAGCCAGGTGAAGCTGTCGATCTCGTATCGCTGCCCGCGCCCGGTCGCGCAGCTCGCGCGGACGATCCTCGGCGAGCAGGCGCCCGAGGAGGCGGTGCGCGCGGCGCGCGAGGGTGTGCCCGTCGTGCGCGATGCGTTCCCCGACGAGGCGCACGCGCAGCTCGTGATGGCGAGCGCGGTGCGAGACCTCGCGGAGCGCGAGCCGCGCGCGTCGATCGCGATCATCGCGAGCGACGAGGACGCGGCGCGGCGCGCCCACGACGCGCTCTCGGACACGCCGCGGGTGCGGCTGGTGCTCGAGGGCGACTTCACGTTCGAGCCCGGCATCGACGTGACCCACGTCGACGCGGTGAAGGGCCTCGAGTTCGACTACGTGGTGCTGCCCGACGTGAGCGCGCGGACCTACCCCGACGATCGCGAGTCGCGGCGGAGGCTGCACGTCGCGGTCACGCGCACGACGTACCAGCTGTGGATCATCGAGCCCGGCGCGCGCTCGCCGATCCTCTGAGACGCGAAGAGCGCGCCCCGGAGGGGGCGCGCTCTCGTGGTGCGGTGCGATGCGCGAGCGATCAGTCGCAGCGGCGCAGCTTCATCTGCACGTCGCTCGACCAGTGGTTCGCGAACGCGCGCACGCAGGTGTCGAGGTAGCGCTCGTAGTCGACGTAGACCTGGTCGCCCCACTGCTTGCGGATCTCGCGCTCGTTCTCGCGGAGACGACGGAGCCACTCGCCGGTGGTCTTGCCGTAGCTCTCGCGCTGGGTGCGCATCTCGACGCACTCCCAGTAGGGGCGGATCGCCATGATCAGCTCCTCGAGGCGGGGGTTGAGGCCGCCCGGGAAGATGACGTCGGCCGTGAACTTGAGGTCCTCGAGGTCCTTCTTCGTGCGCGGCACGCGGTCGCGGAGGATCGCCTGGAAGCCGAACCACGCGCCGGGCTTCGCGAGCTCCCAGCAGCGCTTGAAGTAGTTGCGGTAGAGGTCGACCGCGAGGCCCTGGTTCGCCTGCTCGGGCGAGACGACGTGGTCGACCATCTCGATCGACTGGAGCGCGTCGTACTTCACGTCGGGCTGGTACTTCCAGAAGTCCTGCAGCTTGACCGCGTAGGTCACGGGCAGGTTCATCTTCTGGTTCGCCCAGTCGCACTGCGCGGTGGAGAGCGTGATGCCGTGCGCGACCTTGGTGCCGCGCGTCGAGTGGTAGAGGAGGTTCGAGCCCCAGCCGCAGCCGATGTCGAGCACGAGCTTGTCGGGCGTCATCTCGGCGTACTCGTAGAGCACGCGGGACTTCTGGATCTGCGCCTCCTCGAGCGACTCCTTCCCGGTGAAGAAGCTCGCCGAGGTGTAGTGCATGTTCTCGTCGAGCCAGAGCTTGAAGAACTCGTTCGAGACGCTGTACGAAAGGTCGATCTCGGCCTGGGTGCTCGTCATGGCGGCCGGAGTCTTATACCGGTCACGACGAGCGTTCCAGTCGCGAGCCGTGCGCGCGCTCTCGACCAGACATGCACACAACGGTTGAACGCCGCGAGAGCGCGTGCTACCAAACCGGTCCTTCACGGCGCCGTAGCCAAGTGGTTAGGCAACGGTTTGCAAAACCGTCATACAGCAGTTCGAATCTGCTCGGCGCCTCTCTGAAATCCCGTGTTTCTCGGCCAAAAGGCCGATCGTGCACGGGAAGCACCACTCGCTAGCACCGGCTGATCCCAGCCGGTGCTGCTTGTTTGCCCGATCCACGTCCAGCGTCGCCCGTCAGGGCGATGGGACGCACCGCGGCAGGTCGTGGAGCACCCCGCAGGTGAAACCCTGCGGACAATCGCGTTCGCTGTCCCTGCAGCTCACGAGCTGACACGCGTTGCGGATGCACACGGCGAACGAGTAGCCAACGCCCTCGACGTCGAGGCAATCCGTGTCCTGCGAGCATGGCACCGTGCACCAGGAGCGCTCGGGACTGGTCTCCACGACGCACACGCGCCCGTCGCCACACGAATCACCTTCGCACCCGAGCTCCCATTGCGACGAGCAACCCGCGAGCAGGACGACGGCGAAGCCTAGTACGTGGCGCATCGGCACTCCGCGCGCTCAGAGCGGGACGCACTCGCCCGCGGCGCAGCGGAAGCCCGCGTTGCAGCGGTTGCCGCACTCGCCGCAGTGATCGCGATCGCTCGTGACGTCGACGCACGAGAAGACCTCGAAGCGATCGCCGCAGCAACGATCGGTGTCGGTGCCCGCGCACGCGATACGTTCGTCGCCGCACACGCAGCGGCCGCCATCGCAACGATCGGCCTGCTCCGGGGCGCACTCGACGTTGCAGTCGCCGCAGTGCTCGCGCGATCGCGCGAGGTCGGCGCACACCGGCGGGCCTCCGCCCTCGGGCGGCACGCAGCAGCTCGAGGCGAAGCTCCCGACGCACCCGAGCACGAACTCGCCGCACGCGCACTGCGCGGCCTGACACGAGTCACCGCGACGCGTGGCGATGCAGTCGAGGCCGCAGAAGCCGCAGTGATGGATGTCGCTCGCGAGCGCGACGCAGGCCGGACCTTCCTCGTCGTCGCAGCACGCCGTCCCGGGCTCGCACGCGGGCGCGCACATCGGACCGGCATCCGAGCCTGCGTCGGTCCCCGAATCGATCGCGGCGTCGATGCCCGCGTCCTCGTCGGGCGCGTCGTCGTCACCACACCCGATCATCATCACGATGACGACCAGCGCCGCGATGCATGCCCTCACGTCGCGTCCTCCGCGCTCTTGGTGCGCGGCGCGAACCCACGCACGACCCGCAGCGCGCCTTCGTTCCAGCGCACGATCGCGACGAGCTCGCCAGCCTCGTCGAGCGCGGCGATGGGCTCGCGCACCGCGGGCTCCTCGATGCGAAACGCGCGGCCGTGACGCAGCTCGCGTGCGCCCGACACGCCGACGTCGAGACGCGTGATCGTCGAGAGCGCACCCTCGAGCGAGCGCAGCGACGCGCGCACCTGCGCTCTCGCGTCCTCGTCGCCGCCGCGGGCGCGCTGCAAGAGCTCGCCCGAGAGCGCGTCATCGACCGAGAACGCGCCACTGCGGGTCCGACGCAGCACGCCGAGGTGACCTCCCGTGCCCAGCGCTCGCGCGAGATCGCGCCCCAGCGAGCGCACGTAGAAGCCCTTCCCGCACCGGACGCGCAGGTCGATCTCCCTCGCGCGCACGTCGAGCACGTCGATCGCGTCGCATCGCACCTCGCGCTCGGGCGCTTCGACGTCCTCGCCGCGACGCACCCGCTCGTGCAGCGCGACACCGTCCTTCTTGATCGCGCTCACCGCCGGCGCGCGCTGCAGGTACGTGCCCACGAAGCGCGCACACGCAGCCTCGACGCGCGCGCGATCGAGCGCCGGCACGTCGTGCTCGGAGGTAACGCGCCCTTCGGCGTCGAGCGTGTCGGTCTCGGCCCCGAGCACGATCGTGGTCTCGTACCCCTTGTCCTCGCTCATCAGGTACGGCGTGAGCTTCGTGCCCTCGCCGATCCCGAGGACGAGCACACCGGTCGCCATCGGATCGAGCGTGCCCGCGTGTCCGACTGCGCGCGTGCCGAGCGCACGACGAGCCCACGCGACGACGTCGTGCGACGTCGGCCCGCGAGGTTTGTCGACCACGAGCACGCCGTGCGTCACGCGACTCTCAGCGCCGCGCGAGCGCCTTCGCGGCCTCGTCGCGCAGCCGCGCCACGACGGTCGCGAGATCCGTGTTGCGCACCGACGCGCCCGCGGCGGCGCGATGTCCGCCGCCACCGAGCGTCACCGCGAGCGCGGCGACATCGGCGCGTCCCGCGGAGCGCAGGCTGACCTTCACGTCGTTGCTGCTCTCGGGCTTCCAGAGCAGCGCCGCGATCTCGACGCCCTCGAGCATGCGCCCGTAGTTGACCATGCCCTCGATCATGTCGTCGCTCGCGCCGGTGCGCGCCATCATCTCGCGATCGACGGCGACGATCGCGAGGCGCCCGTCGAGCTCGATCTTCATCGCGCGCAGCACCTCGCCGAGCAGCGCCATGCGCTGCGGCGCCCAGCGCTCGAAGAGATGCGAGGCGACCTGCCAGGGATCGACACCTTGCTCGAGCAGCTGCGCTGCGAGCCGGTGCGTCGTCGCGTTGGTCCCGGTGTAGCGGAAGCCGCCGGTGTCCGCGACGATCGCCGCGTAGACGGGCTGCGCGGCATCGCGCGGCACGTCCTTCACGCCCAGCGACTGCATGAGGCGCAGCACGACCTCGCCCGTCGCGACCGCGTCGACCTCACGCACGATGACGTCGCCGAAGCCATCGGCCGCGGCGTGGTGATCGACGATCACCACGGGCCCGCTGCGCTCGCTCGGCGGCAGCGGCGGGACGAGCTCGCGCGCCGCGGCGTCCATCACGAACGTCGCGTCGAAGCGCCCTGCGGGCACGTCACGCGCGACCTTCTCCTTGCCGTCGAGGAACTGGAGCAGCGGAGGCACGCCATCCTGGCTGTAGACCACCGCGTCCTTCCCGATCGAGCGCAGGATCGCCGCGAGGCCGAGGGCCGACCCCAGTGCGTCCGCGTCGGGGCGTACGTGACAGGTCACGAGGAAACGCGACCCCGCGCGAACGAGCTCGACTGCACGTGCACGGCTCATGACTCGCCGTCCTCCTTCCGTGCGCGCTGCTCGATCGCGATCTCGTCGAGCAACGCTTCGACGCGCGCCGCACGATCGGCGCCTTCGTCCCACTCGAAGCGAAGCTCCGGCACGCGACGCACCTGCAGCGTGCGTCCGAGCTCGCGCCGGATGAACCCGCCCGCGCGCTTCATCGCGGACACGAGGCGCTTGCGCCGCGCCGCGTCCACGTCGCCCTCGAGCGCGCGCAGCCACACGCGCGCGACCGAGAGATCGCTCGTCACGTCCACTGCCGAGACCACTGCGCCCTGCACGTCCGGATCGCGGATCGCGCCACGCAGCAAGAGATCCATCACGTCCGCGCGAATCCGCTCGGCGATGCGCTTGTCGCGCCCTGCTCCGCTAGCGCCCATCGTCGTCGTCCTCGCCCGGCTCGTCGTACGAGCGATCGATCGCGGCGTCGAGCCCGCCGCCGAAGTGATCCTCGAGGTGCACGATCTCCATCGAGCGATCGATCACCAGCGCCTCGGTCGCGCTGCTCACGAACGACACGATCGTGTCGATCATGGAGTTCGCGTGGCGCGCGTCGTTCGACACCACCGCGAACCCGAGCACTGCACGACGATGCGCGTCCATCTCCGCGACCTCCGCGATCGCCGCGTTGAACTTGTGCCTCACGCGGTCGACGATGCGCCGCACGATCGAGCGCTTTCCCTTGAGCGAGTCGACGCTCGGGAGCGCGAGCACGATTCGACACACGCCGACGATCACGACGTCTCCTCCGCAGGTCCGAGAAGCGGACCGGCCCTCCCGCCGGCATGCCGATCAGGAGGGCCCGTCTGCTCGTACCAAGAACCGTGCGCGCGACGCGACACCCCGGGGGGCGAAGCGCCTCGGTGTGACTACAGGCTCGCAGCCACCTGCTCGAGCTCGTAGCACTCGATCACGTCGCCCTCGTGGATGTCGTTGAAGCTCTCCAGACCGACACCGCACTCGAAGCCCGACGTCACCTCGCGCACGTCGTCCTTCACGCGACGCAAGCTGGCGATGCTGCCTTCCCAGACCTGCACCGAGTCGCGCACCAAGCGCGCCTTCGCGTTGCGCTTGATCGTGCCTTCGGTGACGTAGCAGCCCGCGATCGTGCCGGCCTTCGGGATGTTGAAGACCGCGCGGACCTCGGCCTTGCCGAGCTCCTTCTGCTTGAAGACCGGGGCGAGGAGGCCGGTCATGGCCTTCTTCACCTCGTCGACCGCCTCGTAGATGATCGAGTACTGGCGAATCTCGACGCCCTCGCTCTTCGCGACGGCCGCCGCCTGACCCGCCGGGCGCACGTTGAAGCCGATGATGATCGCCTTCGACGCAGTCGCGAGCATGACGTCGTTCTCGGTGATGCCGCCGACGCCGGTGTGGATGACGTTGACCTTGACCTTCTCGGTCGAGAGCTCCGTCAGGGCCTTCACGAGCGCCTCGACCGAGCCGGCCACGTCGCTCTTGATGACGAGGTTCAGCTCCTGGACCTCGCCCGCCTGCATCATCTTGTACAGGTCTTCGAGGCCCTTCGCGGTGGTCGTCTTCGCCTTCGCGGCGACCGCCTTCTTGCGCGCGTCGACCAGCTCCTGCGCCTTCTTCTGGTCGGCGACGACGAAGAACTGATCACCCGCCTGCGGGAGGTCGGGCAGACCGAGCACCTCGACCGGCGTCGCGGGCCCCGCGTTCTTCACGCGGCGACCACGATCGTCGGTGAGCGCGCGGATGCGGCCGAGCGCCACGCCCGCGAGCATCAGATCGCCCTGGTTGAGCGTGCCGTTCTGCACCAGCACGTTCGCGACGACACCGCGGCCCTTGTCGAGGTAGGCCTCGAGCACGACGCCCTCGGCCGACGCCGTCGGGTTCGCCTGCAGCTCCATGATCTCGGTCTGCAGCGCGATGTTCTCGAGCAGCTGATCGACGTTCTCGCCGGTGATCGCCGACACGTTCACGAAGAGCGTGTCGCCGCCCCAGTCTTCCGGCTGGAGGCCGAGGCCCGAGAGCTCCTGGCGGATGTGATCGGGGCGCGCGCCCTGCTTGTCGATCTTGTTGACCGCCACGATGATCGGCACTTCCGCCGCGCGCGCGTGGTTGATGGCCTCACGCGTCTGCGGCATGACGCCGTCGTCCGCCGCGACGACCAGCACGACGACGTCGGTCGCCTGCGCGCCACGGGCACGCATCGCGGTGAACGCTTCGTGGCCGGGCGTGTCGAGGAACACGATCGGGCCCTTGCCGGTGTCGACGCGGTACGCGCCGATGTGCTGGGTGATGCCGCCGGCCTCGCCCGCCGCGACGTTCGCCTTGCGGATGCGATCGAGCAGCGAGGTCTTGCCGTGGTCGACGTGGCCCATGACCGTGACGATCGGGGCGCGCGCCTCGAGGCCCTCCTCGGCGGCGGCCGCGCCGCGCGCCTCGGCGATCATGTCGTCGTCGCTCTTCGCGACGTTCTCGACCTCGTAGCCGAACTCGCTGGCGAGCAGCTTCGCGGTGTCGGAGTCGAGCGTGCTGTTGATGTTCACGCCGCCCATCCCCATCTGGATGAGCTTCATCAGCACGTCGGTCGCCTTCAGGGACATCTTCTGCGCGAGCTGCTGCAGCGCGATGTTGTCCTCGATGCGGATGATGCGCTTCTGCGCCGACGGAGTCGTGATCTCCGTCTTCATGCCCTTCTTGCCGGGCATGGGGCGGCGCTTGGCGCCGGGACGCTGACCGGGCATCGGACGGCCCGGCGGGCCGAGCGTCGAGCCGGGGACCTGGACCCTGCGGCGCTGCCCGCCGTCGGGCGTCCACTGGGTGCGGCCACCCGGGCCCTGCGCGTGCTGCGACACGATGCGCGAGACCGTCGCCGCGCTCGGCGGCGGCGCGCTCGGCGCGGTCACGTTGCCGCGGGCGACGACGCCGGGCGGCAGGTTCGAGTGGGCCAGGCGCACCGACGCGGGCGGCGGCTGCGAGGGACGCAGCGACGGGCCCGAGGACGCCTGAGCAGCGGCCGCAGGCACGGGCGCCGGACGCTCGGGCGCCGCGGGCGGCGGCGTGGGCGCTGCCGCGACGGGCGGGGGCGGCGGCGTCGGGGCGGCGACGACCGGTGCAGGCGTCGGAGCCGGCGCGGGCTTGGGCGCCTCGGCGACGGCCGGAGCGACCGGGCGCGGCGCGGCGACCGGCGCAGGCGGCGCCTCGGGACGCCTAGCTTCGACCGGACGCGGAGCCTCGACCACCGGCGCGGGCGGCGGCGGCGCAGCCTCGACCACCGGCGGCGGCGGTGCCGCGACCACGGGCGCAGGCGGCGGGGGCGGCGCGGCTTCGCGCTCGCGCTCGACGACCGGCGGTGCCGGGGGCGGCGTGGGCGCGACCGGACGCGGCGCGACCGCGGCGTGGCCGTTCTCGGCACGCGGTGCTTCACGCGTGATCACCGGCACCGGCGCGGGCGCTGCTGCGACCGGCTCGGGCGCCGCGGCCGTACGACGGCGCACGACCGTCGGGCGAATGCGCTCTTCCACCGTGTTCTGCGCCTTGTCCTTCTCGAGAGCACGCTTGACACGGTCGACCTCGGCCGGCTCGAGCGCGCTCATGTGGTTCCGCACCGGGATCCCCAGCGCGGCAAAGCGGTTCATGAGCTCGCGATTGTCCATCCCGAGCTCGCGCGCGACCTCGTACACCCGGACCTTGGTGGTCGTCATTCGCCCTCGCCCTCCGACACGCGAACGGAGGCCCCGCCACGGCCCCGATCGCCAATTCTTTCCGGTGACTCCAGCTCGGCCGCGCGCGCGGCACAGCGCACCACCTCGTCCGCGATCCCGCGGTCGAGGATCCCGAGCACACCCACTTCATCCCGGCCGAAGAGGCGACCGAGCGAGCCCTTGGTTCCCAACACCGTACAGCGTCTCCCGAGCTTCTCGGCTGCTGCCCGCAGCTCCTCGCGCCGGCCCTCGGCATCCGCCGCGACCACCAGCAACTCGACCTCGCACTCTTCGCGGCGGTCAGTCCGCGAACCAGCAAACTCCGCGGTCCCGCCGCTCCGCTCCGGCCTCCGGAGCGCGTCGCGGACGGCGTCGGTCCCGATGGCCAGCTTCTTCCGCCGCGCAGCGGCGATGAGCAAGCTCTCGGCGCGCATCACATAGAGCACCGCAGCGCTCTCGCACAGGGCGTTCGCATCGATCGAGACGCCCTTCTTCAGCGCCCGCGCGAAACCGCCCTTCTTCGCCGCGAGCTCGATGCACTTGCGCGAGGGATGCACCGACACACCGCGCCCGCCCAGCTTGCGCTGGGGATCGGGCGCGAGGTACGGCGCCTCCGGGCCGATCGCGAAGCGCAGGAGCTCCTCGCGCGGCACGGTCCGACGGCAGCCCGCGCACAGGCGCTCCGACACGGCGCGCGACGAGGCCTCGCCGGCGTCGTCGCCGTCGACCTCCGCCTCGTCCGTGCCGCGCCCGCGGCGCTGCTGCTCGTCGACCATCAGCATCCCGTCTCAGCCCTCCAGGCTGCCTTCCTGCTCTCCGCCCTCGCCCTCGGCCGGCCCGAGCAGCCTCGCCGCTGCCCGCTCGCGCTGCGCGCGGCGGATGCGCTCGAGGTCCTCCTCGACGAACCGTGCGACCGCGTCCTTGATCTCGCGCGCCCTCTGGTTGCCGAGACCGGTCTTGATCGCAAGCCGATCGACGTCGGTCTCGCGCTGCACGTCCGCAGCGCTCTTGTAGCCCCCGCGCTCCAGCGCGTCCGCGACGCGCTCGCTGATGCCGCCGACGAGCAGCAGCATCTCGCGCTCGCTGAGCGGCTCCGCGCGATCGATCGCCTCGTCGACGAGGCGCTTGCGGTAGCCCTCGCTCGCCGCGAGCGCGTCCGCCTTGATCTGCGCGGCGCGACGCTCCGAGCCGACGCCCTCGATCGACGCGATCTCCTGGTCCGAGGCCTCGAGGATCTCGTCGATGCTGCGGAAGCCCGCACGGTAGAGCGCCTTCGCGACGTTCTCGTCGACGCTCCCGATCATCGAGAGCGCGGTCATCGCCTGATCCTCGATCTGGCGGAAGCGCGTGTCGCTGATGATGTCGAGCTTCCAGCCCGTCAGCTGCGACGCGAGGCGCACGTTCTGACCACGACGACCGATCGCGAGCGAGAGCTTCGCGTCCGGCACGACGAGCTCCATCTGCGTGGCGCCCTCGTCGATGATGACGCGCGACACCTCGGCCGGCGCGATCGCGTTGCACACGAAGCGCGCGGGATCGCGATCCCACGGCACGATGTCGATCTTCTCGCCGCGGAGCTCCTGCACGACGGCCTGCACGCGCGAGCCCTTCATGCCGACGCAGGCGCCCACCGGATCGACGTCCGAGTCGCGCGACGTGACCGCGATCTTCGAGCGCGCGCCGGGCTCACGCGCGGCGGCGACGATCTTCACGATGCCCTCGTAGATCTCGGGCACTTCCATCTCGAAGAGCTTCACGAGCAGCCCGACGTCGGTACGCGAGAGGATGATCTGCGGGCCACGCGCCTCGCGATCGATGTCCTTGAGCAGCGCGACGATGCGGTCGCCGGGGCGGTAGCTCTCGCGCGGCGTCTGCTCGCGCGCGGGCAGGATCGCCTCGGTGCGCCCGAGGTCGACGATGATGTTCGAGCCACGCTCGAAGCGGCGCACGATGCCGGTGATCAGCTCGCCGCGGCGATCCTTGAACTCGTTGAACACGAGCTCGCGCTCCGCCTCGCGCATGCGCTGGATGATCACCTGCTTCGCGGTCTGCGCCGCGATGCGGCCGAAGCCCCGGCGGTGCTGCTGCATCTTGAGCAGATCGCCGAACTCCTTGTCCTGCTGGCGCGCCTTGTCGGTGTCCTCGGGCAGGTAGAACACCTGGAAGCCGAGCTCCTCGCCGATCTCGGCCTCGAGACCGTGGCGGCGCGCGTCTTCGACCGAGAGCTGGCGCTCCTCGTCTCCGACGTCGTCCACGACGGTCATGTACTGGAAGAGGTCGACGTTGCCGGTGTCGGGGTTGTAGCGAGCCTCGAGCTCGCGGTTCATCCCGAACGTCCGCTTCGCGGCCGTGAGAATCGCCTGCTCCATCGTCTCGGTGAGCACGCGAGGGTCGATGCCCTTCTCCTTGCTCACCTGATCGATCAGCTGCTGCAGCGAGAACCCTCCGCTCTGCATCGAAACCACCTCTTCCCGAGACCGATCGCGCGCTCAGCGAGCAGCGCGCGTGAACCTGTAGACCACGTGGGCCTTCACGATGTCGCCGAAGGGGATCTCGAAGGCCGTCGATCCTTCCTCGATCCGAACCACGTCTCCGTCGAGCCCCCGCAGCACGCCCTGGACCTTCTTGCGATCCTCGGTGCCGGGCACCGGCACGCGCGTCTGCACCTTCACTTCGAGCCCGGCGAAGCGCTCGAAGTCGCGACGCTTCACCAGCGGACGATCGAGCCCGGGCGAGCTCACCTCGAGGCGATACCGCCCGCTCGGAACGACCTTCTCGTGCACGTCGAGCGCGGTCGAGAGATCCCGGCTCACGCCCTGGCAGTCGTCGATCGACACGCCGCTCCCGGGCTCGCCGGGCGTCATGTCGGGGCGCTCGCGATCGATCAGCACCCGCAGCACCGGTCCGCCGCGATCCATCGTCCACACCACGTCGACGAGCTCGACGCCGTGCGCACGACAGACCGGCTCCGCGATCGCTTCGATCGCAGGCTTGTCCAGGGGGCTGTCGTTGCGGGCGTTCACTCGGTTGATGTGGTGTCGTGTGTCTTGGCGTTCGAACCGCAGACCCGGAGAGCGAGCCGTCTCCGGCCCCCCCGCGGACCGTCGTCGCCCACCGTCCGCTGCGCCCTCCGGTGAGACCGCGGCTCTCGGGCGAGAGCGCGGCCCTCCTTGGAGAGCTCTGCGAACGAAAAAGGCGGACCCCGGCTCTGCAAAGCAAGCAGAGGGCCCACCTCGGCAACGACACCCCAGCGGGGACCGACGTGGTACCATGAGGGTGCACGACGAGCAAGGGGCCCCGGAATCGGGCATCCTGCGCGGCCCATGACCGACGGCGTCCCGCCCGGCACCTTCTACCTCGGCCTCGACAGCGCGACCCAGGGCGCGCTCCTCTATCCCTCGAAGCACCTGCTCACGCACGGCGTGATCGTGGGCATGACCGGCTCGGGCAAGACCGGGCTCGGGGCGATCGTGCTCGAGGAGGCCGCGCTGTGCGGCATCCCCGCGATCGCCATCGATCCGAAGGGCGATCTCGGGAACCTGAAGCTCGCGTTCCCCGCCCTGCGCCCCGAGGACTTCGCGCCGTTCGTCCCGGAGGGCGACGATTCCGCGTCGGTCGCGCAGCGCGCCCGCGAGGGCCTCGCGGCGAGCGGCCAGACGCCCGAGCGGATCGCCCGGTTCGTGGGGAGCGTCGATCGCACGATCTACACGCCGGGCTCGCGCCTCGGACGTGCCCTCTCGCTGATGCCCTCGCTCGATGCGCCGCCGGCGGGGAGCGACGACGAGGGCACCCGGGACCGCGCGGTGGCGACCGCGTCGGCGCTGCTCTCGCTGGCCGGTGTCGACGCCGATCCGGTGCGGAGCCCCGAGCACGTGCTCGTGTCGAACGTGCTCCTCGACGCGTGGCGGGCCGGTCGCTCGCTCGATCCCGGCGCGCTGCTCCGGGCGATCCAGTCGCCCCCGTTCGATCGCCTGGGGGTGATGGATCTCGACTCGGTCATCGCGCCGCGAGCGAGGCAGGAGATCGCGGTCAGCCTGAACGCAGCGCTCGCGTCGCCGTCGATGGCGGGGTTCCTCGAGGGCGAGCCGCTCGACGTGCAGTCGCTGCTGTTCACGCGCGAGGGCAGGCCGCGGCTCTCGGTGCTCTCGATCGCGCACCTCGCGGACGCCGAGCGCATGTTCTTCGTGACCGCGCTGCTCGGGGAAGTGCTCGCCTGGATGCGCGCGCAGCCGGGCACCCAGTCGCTGCGCGCCCTGCTCTACATGGACGAGATCGCGGGATTCTTCCCGCCCGTCGCGAGCCCCCCGAGCAAGGCGCCGATGCTCACGCTGCTCAAGCAGGCGCGCGCGTTCGGCCTCGGGGTGGTGCTCGCGACGCAGAACCCGGTCGACCTCGACTACAAGGGCCTCAGCAACGCGGGCACCTGGATGCTCGGTCGGCTGCAGACCGAGCGCGACAAGCTGCGCGTCCTGGACGGCCTCGAAGGCGTCGCGGCGAGCACGGGCGCCGGGCTCGATCGCGCGCGCATCGACACGATGCTCTCGTCGCTCGCGCCGCGGACGTTCCTGCTCCACGACATCCACGCGGGCGGCGGGCCCAAGCTGTTCACCACGCGCTGGGCGCTCTCGTACCTGCGCGGCCCGCTCTCGCGCGAGCACTTCCGCGCGCTCGCGTCGGCGGCCCCGGCCGTCGCGCCGGTCGCGAGCCCGCCCCCTGCGGTCGCCGCCCGCCCCGTGCTCTCGGCGGACATCCGCGAGTCGTTCGTGATCCGCGCCGATCTGCCGGCTCCGCGTGCCTATCGACCGGGCGTCGCGGTGCGCGCCAGCGTGCACTACGTCGACACGAAGCTCGGTGTCGACGCCTGGCTCGAGCCGCACCTGATCGCGCCGCTCGGCGACGAAGGACCGCGCTGGGCCGAGGCGTGGGTGCTCAGCGCGCCGCTCCCCGAGTCGCGCGATCCCCAGCCGGGCGTGCCCTTCGCCGCCCTCCCCGCCGCCGCGGCGCGCGCGAAGACCTGGGACACCTGGACCAAACACGCCGCGGCCCACGTGCTCCGCGATCGCCCGCTGACCGTGCTGTTCGCGCCCGACCTCGGCACGAGCTCGCATCCCGGTGAGCCGCGCGACTCCTTCCTCGCCCGCATCCGCATGGACGCGCAGCACGCGCGCGCCGAAGAGGAGCGCGAGATCGAGCAGAAGTGGAGCGCGAAGATCGAGAAGGCGCGCGACAAGCTGACCACCGCCGAGCGGCGGCTCTCGGACGCGAAGCTCGCGCGAGACGCAGAGGTCGTCGACGCGGGCGCGAGCGTGCTCGGCGCCATGCTCGGTGGAGGCTCGGTCGCTCGCAGCGCGCGCAGTGCCGCACGCCGCACCGCCCAGTCGTCGGAGCGACGAGCCCGCGCCGAGGAGACTGTGCAGAGCGCGCGGCTCGCGCTGGAGCACCTCGAGCGCGACTACCTCGCGGCGAAGCTCGACATCGCGCGGCGCTGGGATCCCGGCGCGCTGCGCGTCGAAGAGCGTCGGATCGCCGCGAAGAAGAGCGCGATCCGCATCGATCGCTGCGAGCTCGTCTGGGTCCCGTCCCCGTCGTGAGCTTGCCCGGGGCGTGACCAGCTGGTAGCCTCGCGCCCCTTCCGGAGAACCCTGATGGCCCGCGTCACCGTCGAAGACTGCCTGCAGAACGAGGACAACCGCTTCGCGCTCGTCCTCCTCGCCTCCCAGCGCGCCCGCCAGATCATGAAGGGCGCGCCCGCGCTGGTGCAGAGCAAGAACCGCCCGGCCGTCACCGCGCTGCGCGAGATCGCGTCGACGCGCGTGCACTGGAACCGCCGCGTGCACGAGGTCGTCGAGGAGTTCATCACCGAGCGCAAGGCCGCCGAGAACTCGCGCGGATGATCGGACGCGGCGGTCTCGAACGAGCGCGGTTCGCGCGCTGAATCGAGACCGCCCTACCCGATCCGCTCGATCTTCTCGCGCGCTCCGAGCCGATAGAAGCGGCGCAGCTCGCGCGTGAGCCCGTCGAGGTCGCCGCGATCGAGCATCGCCGCCTCGAGGTCACGCGCATAGCGCGACGCGAGCCGCACCGCCGCGCGATATCGATCTCCGCGCTCGCTGCCCGCGGGGTCGAGGAAGCGCGCATGAGCGAAGAGACGCTCGCGCAACCGACGGCTGCGATCGCGCAGCGCGATCAGCGTCGCGCCTCGTCCTCTCATCGGATGCGCGAGCTCCTCGACGGGGGCGAGCACGCCGAGCGCCCACTTGTCGATCTCCGCCTGCAGCTCGAGCTCGAGCTCGCTCACCGCGATCTCGTGGTCCGCGCGGAACGCGAGATACACGAAGTGGCTCACGCCCTCGGTCGCGAGGCACGCACGCTGGAAGCCCGCGCTCTCCGCCATCCACGCATCGCCCACGAGGACACGCGCCCCTGGCTCCACGAAGAGCGCGACGCGCGCGCCGCTCTCCTCGGGCACGACGAAGAGGACCTCGCCGCGTCGCATCGCGTCGTCGCCGCCGAGCGAGCGCGCGGTCTCCTCGTCGCAGACGAAGTCCTCGACGTCGACGCCGAGCTCGACGTCGTAGAGCGTCGCGAGCCGGGCCTGGATCCGCCGCGGCATCAGTGCAGCGTCGATCCGCCGGAGCCCTCGCCGCCGCTGCCGCGCGTGGGGTACACGCCCTCGCGCGTGAGCCGCTCCGCCAGCCGGGGCGAGCCGGTGCGACGCCAGCGATCGTAGAGCTTCACGATGTCCTGCGGCGTGCGCAGCGTCGTGCTCTCGCGAACCTCCTCGAGGAGCTCCGCGAACGTCGTGAAGCGCCGCGAGAGATCGCGATAGACCTCGATGCGCACCGCCTCGTGCGCGCTCTGCACCGCGAGCACGCCGGCGCTCTCGTACGCGCCGCCGCCCATCGTGTGCACGTACCCCGCGCTGACGCCGCGCTGCTCGAGGTGATCGCGGAAGAAGCCGGCGAGGCAGAGCGCGTCGTCGCCCAGCGCGCGGTAGAGCCTCAGCCGCTCGATGCCCTGCGCCTCGCGCGCGTCCTTGAGCTGCAGCGCGAGCGGCCGCTGGCCTGGCGCACGACGCCGGCCGAGGCCCATCCCGGCGAGCAGCTCGACCAGGTAGGCCCGCGTCTCGTCGGGCGCTTCGATGCGGTGGCGATCCAGCGCGCTCTCCAGTCGCTCACGGAACCAGAACCGCAGGTCGGCGAACGTCTCGATCACGGTGCTCACCTCCGAGCCATCTCCCGTGAAACCTACGGCAGCGCGGCGCGGGCGCGAAGAATTCCCCAAGTGTTCCGGAGGTTTCCGGAATGTCTCCGACGCGCCGTCGGCAGCCGCGGCCCGCGAGTGCCAACGCAGCGCCCCGAAACGGTCACAACCGCGCGGAATCATTCGCGTCTACGGCGTCGCGAGAAAATCGCGAGGGGCCATCTTGACCGTTGCAGGGCCCAGGTTAGGTTCCCGGCCCGCTGTCAGCACTCGCCGGGTGCGAGTGCTAACGAAGTGCAAATCGGACCCCCAAGGAGGGCTCAGACATGGCGATTCGTCCCCTGCACGACCGCGTGCTCATCCAGCGCGTGAAGGAAGAGGAGAAGACCAAGGGCGGGATCATCATCCCCGACACGGCGAAGGAAAAGCCGGTCGAGGGCAAGGTGATCGCCGTCGGCAGCGGCAAGATCCTCGAGGACGGCTCGGTCCGGAAGCTCGAGGTCAAGCCGGGCGACCGCGTCCTCTTCGGCAAGTACAGCGGCCAGGAGATCAAGGTCGACGGCCAGGAGATGGTGATCCTCCGCGAGGACGACATCGTCGGCGTCGTGGAGTGATCTCGAAAGACTGACTGACTTCAGCGGAAGACGGAGACGAAGAACATGGCAGCCAAGGAAATTCTCTACGATACGACCGCGCGCGACCGCATTCTCGCCGGCGTCAACACGCTCGCGAACGCGGTGAAGGTCACGCTGGGCCCCAAGGGCCGCAACGTCGTCATCGAGAAGAGCTTCGGCGCTCCGACGGTCACGAAGGACGGCGTGACGGTCGCGAAGGAGATCGAGCTCGCGGACAAGTTCGAGAACATGGGCGCGCAGATGGTGCGCGAGGTCGCCAGCAAGACGTCGGACGTCGCGGGTGACGGCACCACGACGGCGACCGTGCTCGCGCAGGCGGTCTACCGCGAGGGCTCGAAGATGGTGGCCGCGGGCCACAACCCGATGGAGCTGAAGCGCGGCATCGACGCGGCCGTCGCGGCGATCACCGAGGAGCTCAAGAAGCTCTCGAAGCCGACGAAGGACCCGAAGGAGATCGCGCAGGTCGGCACGATCTCGGCGAACGGCGACGAGACGATCGGCAAGATCCTCGCCGAGGCGATGGAGAAGGTCGGCAAGGAAGGCGTCATCACGGTCGAGGAGGCGAAGGGCCTCGAGACCACGCTCGACGTCGTCGAGGGCATGCAGTTCGACCGCGGCTACCTGTCGCCCTACTTCGTGACGGATCCGGAGCGCATGGAGGCGATCCTCGAGGACGCCTACATCCTGATCTCCGAGAAGAAGATCTCGAACATGAAGGACCTCCTCCCGGTCCTCGAGGCGATTGCGCGTCAGCAGAAGCCGCTCCTCATCCTCTCGGAGGACGTCGAGGGCGAGGCGCTCGCGACGCTCGTCGTGAACAAGCTCCGCGGCACGCTGCACGTCGCGGCGGTGAAGGCGCCGGGCTTCGGCGATCGCCGCAAGGAGATGCTGAAGGACATCGCCATCCTGACGGGTGGTGAGGTCGTCAGCGAGGAGCTCGGGATCAAGCTCGAGAACGTGACCCTGAACGATCTCGGCCGCGCGAAGCGCGTCCGGATCGACAAGGAGAACACGACGATCGTCGACGGCGTGGGCGCGAAGGACGCGATCAAGGGCCGCATCGAGACGATCAAGAAGCAGATCGAGGACACGACGAGCGACTACGATCGCGAGAAGCTCCAGGAGCGCCTCGCGAAGCTCGTCGGCGGCGTCGCGGTCATCAAGGTCGGCGCGGCGACCGAGGTCGAGATGAAGGAGAAGAAGGCGCGCGTCGAGGACGCGCTCCACGCGACCCGCGCGGCCGTCGAGGAGGGCATCGTCCCCGGCGGTGGCGTGGCGCTCCTTCGCGCGCAGTCGGCGCTCGACGGCCTCAAGCTCACCGACGAGCAGGCGGTCGGCGTGCGCATCGTGCGCCGCGCGATCGAGGAGCCCCTTCGCCAGATCTCGGCGAACGCGGGCGTCGAGGGCTCGATCGTCGTCGACAAGGTGAAGAACGGCAAGGCGGGCTTCGGCTACAACGCCGCGCGCGACTCGTACGAGGACCTGATCTCGGCCGGCGTCATCGACCCGACGAAGGTCGTCCGCACCGCGCTGCAGAACGCGTCGTCGGTCGCGAGCCTCATGCTCACGACCGAGGCGCTCATCGCCGAGCTCCCGAAGGAGGAGAAGGCGGCGGCGGGCGGCGGTCACGCGCACGGCCCCGGCGGCATGGACTTCTGATCCACGCCTGACTCGATGAACGAAGGCCGCGCTCTCCTCCGAGGGCGCGGCCTTCGTCTTTTCGGGACGGCGGGGACTCAGTAGCGGCGCAGCAGGCGCAGCATCGACGCGATGCGGTCCGCCGCTTCGGCGCGCTGATCGTTCGCGATCTCGCCGAGCAGGGTCTCGAGGCTGGCGCGCGCCTGGGCGAACGCGTCGCGCATCGAGCGCTGCTCGCGCTCGGACTGCGTGATGCGGCCCTCGAGGACCATCAGCTGCGCGTCGCGATCGCCGAGCGTCTGGTGCAGGCGGCGCAGGTCCGCGTCGCGCTCGGCCGAGCCACCGTTCTGCTCGGCGTGACGGCGCGCCTGGTCGAGCTCGCGCTCGAAGCGGACGGCGCGCTCCTCGGCCATCAGCACGCGCTGCACGAGCTCGCGCTCGTCGCCGGGCGCTTCGCCCGACTTCATGCGCTCGAGCGCGCGCAGTCGGTCGTCGCGATCCTGGAGCTGCGCGGTGAGCGACCGGAGCATGAGCTCGCGATCCTCGGCCTCGCGCTGGAGGTCGCGGAGCTGCTCGCGCAAGCGCGCGTCGCTCGCGGGGGCGGTCGCGGCGATGCCGCCGGTGTCGAGGCCGCTCGCGATCGACGAGAGGATCTGACGCGCCTCCGCGAGCGCGCGGCGGGTCTCGTCGTGCTCGCGGGCGAGGCGCTCGCGCGCACGCTCGGACTCGGCGATGCGCGCGTCGCGCGACTCGAGCTCGCGGCGCTCTTCCTCGGCGCGGACATCGGCGACCGCGCGGGCGGACTCGAGCGCATCGCGCAGCTCGGCGACCGTTGCATCGAGCTCGCGGATGCGGCGCTCGAGACCGTCGCGGCGCGCCGACGCGCCCGCGAGCTCGCTCTGCACGCGACCGACCAGCGCGTCGCGCGTCGAGAGGCGCACCGCGAGCTCGGCGGCGCGCGTCGACTCGGCGTCGGCGCGCGCCGCGGCCTCCTGGGCGCGCTGGGTCCACACCCCGACCGACGCGCCGAGCACCTCGACGCGCTGGCGGAGATCGTGGAGCTCGGGGCTCTCGACCGGCGCTGCCACCGGAGCCGGCGCCGGCGCGGCGAGACGTGCCTGCGCATCGCGCACCGCGGCCTCGGCATCCGCGAGGCGCCACACGATTCCGTCGCGCTCGCCGCGCAGCACCGCGAGCTCTCTCGAGTGCGCATCCGCCGCCATCCGCGCGCTCGCGAGCTCACGACCGCGCGCCTCGGCGTCCGCGAGGGCACGCGTCGCCTCGTCGGCGAGCTGTCCGAACCGCGCCTCGAGCTCGGCACGCTGGGTCGCCGCGTCGTTGCGCGCCGCGCGCGCTTCGTCCTCGGCCTTCGCGAGCTCCCGCGCGAGACGGCGCTGCTCGCCCTGCGCCTCGACCGCGTGCTCGCGCGCCTTCAGCAGCGCGCCGTAGAGACGTCCTTCCCGCTGCGACGCCTCGGCCTCGAGCTCGCGCAGCCGATCCAGCGAGCCCGGGTGCACCGCGACGACCGGATGCACCGCGACGACCGGCTCGCCCTGGGCGCGCACGATCGCCAGCTCCACCTGCTCGCGCGCGTTCTCGAGATCGCGCTCCAGCTCGCGCGCACGCAGCCGCGCCGACGCGACGTCGTCCTGCGAGAGCGCGAGCCGCACCTCGGCGAGCCGTCGCAGCTCCTCGGTCTCCGCGAGCCGCGACGACAGACCGCGCATCGTGCCCTGCGCGAACGCGATGTCGCGCGACGCCTGCTCGCGCTCCGACTCCCGCGCGCGACGGCACTGCTCGAGCTCGGCGCGCACCTGATCGAGCCGGTAGCCCGCCTCGACCACCGCGGCCTCGGCATCGACCGCACGACGGCGCGCCGCCTCGAGCGCCGCACGCAGCTCCGCGTCGTCGCGACCACCGCCGCCGCTCGGCGGGGTCGGCGTCGCCGCTCCGCCCCGCGCCCGCGCCTCGACGAGCTCCTCGACGAGATCGCGCACCAGCACGCCGCGGCGCTCCACCTCGCCGCGCAGATCGGTCAGCTCGCGCGCCCGCTCCGCGAGCGACGCCTCGACCCGCGCGTAGTCCTCGTCGACCGTCTCGACCTTCGCGAGCGCCGCGATCTCGCCCTTCGCGGCCTCGAGCTCCTGGGTCAGCGCATCGGCGCGCGCCCGCGCCTCGTCGAGCTTCTGCGCGCCTCGCGAGATCTCGCGCTGCGCCTGATCGAGACGGCGCTCCGCGTGCTCGCCGCGCGCCCGCAGCGCTTCGACCTCGCGCTCGAGCTCGCTGGTGCGCTCGCCCGCGCGACCGATGTCGTCCTGGCGATCGCGCAGCTGCGCCTCGAGCTGCCCCAGGCGCGCCTGCAGCTGCAGGTCCTCGCGCGGCGCACGCTCCGCCTCGCGCGGGCGCTCCACCACCGCGCGCTCGCGGCTCGCGCTCGAGGGCACCTGCACGATCGAATAGGGATCGAGCACGACCTCGCGCGCCGCGCACAGCGCGATGTGGCGCGCCGCTTCCTCGCCGCTTCCGCCGAGCAGCGAGCCGTCGAACGTCACCTCGAGCTCGCGCGTCTGCGGCGCGTAGTCGACGACCGACCACCCCGCGAAGGGCGCCTGCCCGAGCATCCGCACCCACTCGAACCGGCGCGACAGCAGGTCGTAGAGCGCGCCGTAGTCGATCCCGTCCTCGCGCTCCTCCGCGCCGACGACGAGCACACCACGCGGCGTGAGCCACTCCGCCATCTCGCCGATGCGCTCGGGCGCGGGAAGGCCCGCCCAGAGCAGATCGGGTACCAGCACGAGGTCCCACGAGCGCGCGTCCTGCGCCGAGGGCCACGGGCGCGGCAGGATGCGACCTCCGCGACGGGTCCCGCGGGTGCGGGTCCGCGGGGAGACGACCTCGACCGAGCGCGCCACGCTCGAAAGACGCTCGGGGACGGCGCTCGCGGCGTCGCCGACGAAGAGCACGCGACGTCGCGCGGCGAGCTCCTCGACGTAGACCGCGAGGGCGAGATCGGCGTGCTCGCGCGCGCTCTCCGGGATGATCCTGGGCATGTGGGGGGCCGCACTATATCAGCCTCGTCGAGCGCCGGAGCGCTTCGTCGTGCCGACGGGTCCCGGTCGGGAGAGCGGGTGCTAGATTCCCGGCGTGCCTCCGTCCCAGGCCGCGACGGCGGCCTCTCGCTACCTCGCCCGCCTCCGCGCGCGCGCCACGCTCCTTCTCGCTGCGCGCGCCGTCGTCGCAGCGCTGGGGGCGGCGACCGCGGTGCTCGCGATCGGGGCGTGGATCGCGGGGCCCCTCGCCGCGTCCGCGATCGTGATCCTGGTGTGGTCGAGCGCGATCGTCGGCGCGGCGGTCGCTGCGGGGCTCGCGATCGCACCGGCGCGCGCCCTCGCGGGGAGCGGCGCGGCGCGGCTCGTCGCCTCGATGCGGCCCGAGCTGGTCTCGCCGCTGCGCACCGCGTTCGAGCTGAGCGCGGCGCCGATCGCCGCCGGCGCGTCGAGCCAGCTCGTGGCGGCCCACGCCCAGCGGCTCGGCGCCGAGATCGCGCGGGTCCCCGCGGAGCGCGTGGTGCCCACCGGGAAGTGGCTGCGACATCCGACGGTGATCGGCGGCGCGCTCGCGCTCGGGATCGCGGCGGGCCTCGTCTTCGGCATCGATCGCGCGGCGGCGGGCGCGTGGGCGCTGGTCCATCCCGGCGAGCAGGACGCCGAAGGAGTCCGCGTCGCGGCCGCGCTCGAGGCGGTGCAGGCGCGCCTCGTCTTCCCGGGGTACCTCGGGCGTGGCGCGACGGTGATCGCCGATCCTTCGCGCCTCGAGCTCCCGCTCGGCACCAGCGTCGAGCTCTCGGGTCGTGCCCGATTCGACGCCACCGCCGCGACGCTCGACGCGGCGGGCACCGAGGTCGCGATGGAGCGCGACGGCGAGCGCTGGGTCGCGCGCTTCCTGGTGCGCACCGATGGCCCGCTCGGCATTCGTCTCCGCGCCGACGACGGTCGCTGGGTGCGCGACGCGACGGTGCGCTCGATCCACGTGCTCCCCGACGAGACGCCGCGCGTCTCGATGCTCTCGCCCGCCGAGGACGCGATCGTCGAGGGCACCGAGACCCTCACCGTGCTCTTCGAGGCGCACGACGACGTCGGCGTGGTCGCCGTCGATCTCGTGGTGAAGGGCGCGGACGGTCGCGAGCAGCGCCGCCGCATCGCGACGCCCGAGGCGCTGCGCACCGAGCTCACCGGCGACGATCAGCTCGCGCTCGCCGATCTCGGCGCGTCGCCGGGGGATCGCGTCGAGGTGTGGATCGAGGCGAGCGACGGCGACGACGTCAGCGGCCCCCACATCGGGCGCTCCGAGACCCGCACCCTCACCCTCGCCTCCGAGGCGACCCGGCGCGACGAGTCCCTCGACGCGCTCCAGGAGCTCGTCGATCTCGCGGTCGCCACCCTCGCCGATCGCCTCGAGATGCCGGTGACCGACCAGGAGCCGCAGGCGCGCGCTCGCTTCGACGCGCTGCGCGCCGTCACCGAGCGCCTGCTCTTCTCGCTCGACGGATTCGCTTCGCGCGCCCGCTCCGGCGAGACCCGCCGCACCGACGCCGCGCTCTATGGCGAGGCGAGCACGCGCATCCGCCGCCTGCTCTTCGAGGAGATGCGGGCGCACGTGCCGAACGTCGCCGCGCTCGCGCAGCGGCAGCGCATCGACGCGCGCTCGGTCACCGAGCTCGAGGAAGACGTCCTGCTCCTCGCCGATCTGCTGACGCGCGCCCGCATCGAGGACGCCGCGGCGATCGCGCGCGAGCTCGAGTCGCTGCGCCGCGAGATCGCCTCGCTGCTGCGCGAGCTCCAGCGCGCCGACACCCCCGAGGCGCGCGCTGCGTTGCTCGCGGCGATCGCGCGCGCCCAGCAGCGCCTCGAGGATCTGCGCGCCCGGATGTCGCGGCTCGGCACCGCGGTGCCCCAGGAGTTCGCGAACGCGCAGGAGGCCGAGGCCCGCGAGACCCAGCAGGCGCTCGAGCAGCTGCGCGAGTCGGTGGAGCGCGGCGATCTCGACGCCGCGAGCCAGGCGCTCACCCGCCTCGAGCAGGAGATCGACGCCCTCGCCCGCGCGCTCGGCGCGAGCGAGGAGAGCTTCGCCGAGGAGCGCTTCGGGCCGCGCGATCAGGCGCTCGCCGACGCGCTCGATCGCCTCCACGGCCTCGAGGGCGAGCAGCGCGAGCTCGCGCGCCGCACCACCGACGTGCGCGGCTCCGCGGCCCGTCGCGCCCTCGAAGCAGCGGGCGCGCGCGGCGAAGAGGCGGCCCGCCGACTCGCGGGACGCGCGCGCGAGGTGCGCGAGGCGCTCTCGCCGATCGACCGCGAGCGCCTCACCTCGCTCGAGCGCGACTCGTTCGACGCGATCCAGCAGCGCATCCGCGACGCCGAGGACGCGCTCTCCACCGGCGATCTCGGCGAGGCGAGCCGTATGGTCGCGAGCGCCGAGGAGCAGCTCGGCGATCTCTCCCGCGACCTCGCGCTCGACGCGATGATGTTCCCCGGGCACGAGGGACAGACCGCCCGCGCCGCGCAGGCCGCGCAGCAAGCGGAGCGACGCCTCTCGGAGCTGCGCGCGTCGCTCGACGAGGCGCTGCCCGACCTCGGCGATCACCTCGGCGACGGTGAGCGCGGACAGCTCTCGGGCGATGCGCCCCGCCAGCGCACCGCGCGCGGCGCGGCGGGCGATCTCGCGGAGGCGTTCGAGGCAGGCCCCGACGGTCAGCCGCTCTCGCCCGACGCCGCCGAGCAGCTCGGCGAGATCGCGCGCCTCATGGAGGAAGGCGCGCGCGGGCTCGATCGCGGCGATCCCGCGACCGCGTCGCGCGCCCAGGAAGAAGCGGCGCGTCGCCTCACCGAGCTCCGCGAGCAGATCGAGCAGGACATGCAGCGCTCGAGCGGCGGCGGTGGAGGCGGCGACGACGGAAGCGCGGCCCCCGATTTCCGCCGCCGCGTGCAGATCCACGATCCGAATCAGTTCGAGGGGCCCATGGATCTCCGGAGGCGTCTCCTGGATGCCATGCACGAGTCGCCGCCCCAGGGATACGAGGAGTCGGTGCAGCGCTACTACGAAGGGCTCCTGCGATGAGGCTCCGTGCCCTCGCGATCGCGATCTCGCTGTCGGCGCTCGTGCCCACGCTGGCGCACGCGCTCCCGCCCGGCGACGACGGCGCGCGGCTGCGCGATGCCGCGATCGCGATCGACGAGGTGCGCATCGAGCAGGCCGAGCCCCTCATCACGGCCCTCGCCACGAGCTATCCCGACGATCCCGACGTGCGCTGGGAGCGCGCGATGCTGCGCTTCGTCCGCGGCGACTACGCGGGCGCGGCGCGCGACGGCGCGGCCTCGGTGGTGCGCGCGACGCACCTGCGATCGCCCGAGGAGCGCGTCGAGATCTACCGCCTCATGTGGGCGACCCGCGAGGTCACCCGGCGCCAGGTCGAGCAGCGCTCCGAGGACGGCCGCTACGTCGTGCGCTTCAGCCCGGGCCCCGATCGCGTGCTCGCCGAGTACGCCATCGAGACCATGCGCGCCGCCGACGAGGCGATGCAGCGCGAGCTCGGCGTGCGGGTCCCTGGTCCGATCCGCGTCGAGATCTACCCGACCGCCGCGACCCTCTCCGAGGTGTCGAGCCTCTCGGTCGAGGAGATCGAGCGCACCGGCACCATCGCGCTCTGCAAGTGGGACCGCCTGATGATCACCAGCCCGCGCGCGCTGGTGCGCGGCTATCCGTGGGCCGACACCCTGGGCCACGAGTTCGTGCACATGGTGCTCTCGCGCGCGTCGCGCGATCGCGCGCCGGTGTGGATGCAGGAGGGCGTCGCGCGCTTCCTCGAGCGCACGTGGCGCGGCGGCGAGCCCGCGGTGCGGCTCGATCCCGCGAGCGACTTCCTGCTGCGCCGCGCGGTGCAGAACGATCAGCTCCTCTCGTTCGATCGACTGCACCCGTCGATCGCGATGCTCCCGAGCGCCGAGGACGCCGCGCTCGCGTTCGCGCAGGTCTCGACCTTCGTGGAGCGCTTCCGCCGGGTGCACGGGCGCGACGGGTTGCGGCGCGTCGTGCAGCTGGTGGCCGACGGGACCGACGCGCGCGCCGCGTTCGCCGAGGTCGCGGACACCGGCTGGGACGAGCTCGAGCGCGCATGGCGCGCCGAGCTGCGCGAGCGCCCCGACGCCGAAGGACCGGCGCCCGCGCTCGCGCGACCGGTGTTCCGCCACGGCGAGGCCGAGGTCGACGACACCCAGGAGGTGCGGGTCGAGACCGCGCGCCGTCACCTCCGCATCGGCGATCTCCTGTGGTCGCGCCAGCGCCCGCTCGCCGCGTCGCACGAGTACGGCCGCGCGTGGGAGAACGCCGAGGGCGATCCCATCGTCGGCAGCCGCCTCGCCCGCGCCTCGCTCGCCGGCGGCGCGCCCGACCGCGCGATCGCGGTCCTCGGTCCGCTCACCGAGCGCTGGCCCGATCACGAGCCCCTCTGGGCCGTGCTCGGCTCGGCGCACCTCGCGCGCGGAGAGCACGAGCAGGCGCGCGCCGCGAGCCTCGAGGCCCTGCGCCTCAACCCGTTCGATCCCCAGCCGCACTGCGATCTCGCGCAGGTCGCGACCAGCGAGAGCGAGCGGGCGCGCGAGAACGGAATGTGCCGCGACCTGCAGGGGTCGCGGTAACCAGCTAGACACGCCAGTGGTGGAGACGATCGACGTGGACGGGACCAGCCCTGCTGAGAGCGCAGCCGCGCAGCGCCCCGAGGTGACCGATGTCGAGCGCGTCGAGCGCCTCGCCGACGCACGACGTCGCCTCGTCGCCGAGGTGAAGAAGCGCATCGTCGGCCAGGACGACGTCATCGAGCTGATGCTGATCTCGCTCTTCGCGCGCGGGCACGGCCTCTTCGTCGGCGTGCCGGGGCTCGCGAAGACGCTGCTCATCTCGACGCTCGCCGAGGTGCTCTCGCTGCGCTCGAGCCGCATCCAGTTCACGCCGGATCTGATGCCGACCGACATCACCGGCACCGACGTGCTCGAGGAAGACCCCGCGAGCGGCGAGCGACGCTTCCGCTTCGTGCCGGGCCCGGTGTTCACGAACGTCCTGCTCGCCGACGAGATCAACCGCACCCCGCCGAAGACCCAGGCCGCGCTGCTCCAGGCGATGGCCGAGGGGCGCGTCACCGCGGGCGGCAAGACCTACCCGCTCGAGCTGCCCTACCTCGTCTTCGCGACCCAGAACCCGATCGAGCAGGAGGGCACGTACCCGCTGCCCGAGGCCCAGCTCGATCGCTTCCTCTTCCAGATCGACGTCGGCTATCCGAGCGCCGACGAAGAGATGGAGATCGTGCGGCGCACCACCGCGCCGATCGGCGAGCCGCCGACGGCCGTGCTCACGCGCGAGGAGATCCTCGACCTGCAGGCGCTCGTGCCGCGCGTCCCGGTCGCGCCGCACGTCATCGAGCACGCGGTGAAGCTCGTGCGGCTCTCGCGCCCCGAGGAGAGCGGCGCGCCCGACTTCGTGAAGAGCTACGTCGCGTTCGGCGCCGGTCCCCGCGCGTCGCAGGCGCTGGTGATGGGCGCCAAGGCGCGCGCGGTGCTCGACGGGCGCTTCGCCGCCGAGGTCGAAGACGTGCGCGCGCTCGCCACGCCGGTGCTGCGCCACCGCATCGTCGCGAGCTTCCGCGCCGAGGCCGAGGGCGTGCGCGCCGCGGATCTCGTCCAGCGCCTGCTCGAGGCGACGCGCGCCTGATGGCGGACGAGCGACAGGTGCTCGATCCCGCGATCCGCGCGCGGATCGCGAACCTCTCGCTCAAGGCGCGCCGCGCGGTCGAGGGTGTGCTCTCGGGCGTACACCGCTCGCCGCACCGCGGCGCGAGCGTGGTGTTCGTCGAGCACCGCGAGTACCGCCCGGGCGACGATCTGCGCCTCCTCGACTGGCGCGCCTACGCGCGCAGCGATCGCCACACCATCAAGCGCTTCGAGCAGGAGACCCAGCTCCGCGCGACGCTGGTGCTCGATTCGTCGGCCTCGATGGACTTCGCGGGCGCGAAGGACGAAGGACCGAGCAAGTCCGAGCAGGCCGCGACGCTGCTCGCCGCGCTGGGGCTCGTGCTGGTGCGTCAGGGCGATGCCGCGGGCGTGGTGCGCTTCGCGCGGGACGTCATCGCGAGCCTGCCCGCGCGCTCGCGCCCCGCGCACCTCGAGCTGGTCCTCGGCGAGCTCGCGACCCCGGTCGAGCAGGAAGCGAGCACCGATCTCCGCGCCGCGCTCACCGCCGCGGCGGAGCGCGCCGGGCGTCGCGGCGTGGTCGCCATCGCCAGCGATCTGCTCGACTTCGGCGACCACGCGCTCACGCCGATCGATCAGCTGGTGCACCGCGGGCACGAGGTCTGGGTGTTCCAGGTCATGCACCCCGAGGAGCTCGAGCTCCCGTTCGACGGGCCGACCCGCTTCCACGGGCTCGAGGGCGAGGTCCCGCTCGACGTCGATCCCAGCGCGCTGCGCGAGGGGTACCTGCGCGAGCTGCAGTCGTTCCTCGACGCGTGCCGCGCCCGCTGCACTGCGGCCGGCGCGCGTTATCGCCTCGTGCGCACCGACGAGCCGGTCGAGCGTGTGCTCGCCGAGGTGCTCGCCGCGCCGGGGAGACGTCGCTGATGGGGTTCGCCGCGCCCTGGGCGCTGCTCGGACTGCTCGCGGTCGCGGTGCCGATCGTCGCGCACCTGTTGCGCCGGCGCGACGTGCCGCTGCGCGCGCTGCCGACCATCGCGCTGCTGCGCAAGGCCGACGTCGCGAGCCGGCGCCGGGTGCGGGTCGTCGATCATCTCCTGCTCGCCTCGCGCATCGCGCTCGTCGCGCTCGCGGCGCTCGCGCTCGCCGCGCCGTTCGCGACCGCGACCCTCGCGTGGGGCGACGGGCGCCAGGCGAGCGTCGCGATCGTGATCGACGACTCGATGTCGATGTCGCGCGCCGCGGGGAGCGCGACGCTGCTCGATCACGCGGTCGATCGCGCGCGCGAGGTGATCGGCGCGCTGCCCGCGGAGTCCGAGGTCGTGCTGGTGCTGGCGGGCGACGCGCCGCGCCTGCTCGCGCCGCGCACCGACGATCTCGCGCTCGCCCGCTCGCGCCTCGACGGCGTGCGCGCCGGCGGCGCACGGGGCACCGATCTCGCGGGCGCCATCGAGCTCGCCACCCGTCAGCTCGCGGGCGCGCGCCACCCGGTGCGGCGCGTCGTCGTGCTCTCGGATCACGCCCGCCACGCCGGCGAGGGCGAGCCCGCCGGCGCCCGCGACGTGACCGTCGAGAACGAGCGCATCGGTCCCGACGAAGGCGCGCCGAACCTCGCGCTGGTCTCCGCCCTCGCGACCTCCGATCCCACGACCCCCGGGCAGCTCGCGATCGCGATCGAGATCCGCTCGTTCGGCGGCGTGCCGCCCGATCGGGTGCCGGTCGTGGTGCGCCGCGGGGTGAGCGAGCTGGCGCGGGGCGAGGTCGCGCTCACCGAGCGCGGCGGCCGCACGACGCTGCACGTCGACGCGCCCGCAGGCGGCGATCCCACCGCCGAGGTCGCGCTCGCGCCGAGCGAGCCCGACGCGCTGCCGCTCGACGATCGCCGCGGCGTGCTGCTGCGTCCGGCGTCGGCGCCGCGGGTGCTGATGGTCGACGGCGATCCCCAGCCCCTGGGTCGTCGTCGCCTCGGTGGAGGCGGCGAGGAGGTGCGCTTCCTCGCGCAGGCGCTCTCGCTCGCGCCGCGCAGCGAGGGGGGGTTCGTGCAGCGCGCGGTCGACCCCGACACGTTCCTCGGCACCGGCCTCGACGACGTCGACGTCGTGGTGCTCGCGAACGTCGAGCTGCGCGGAGGCAGCGCGCTCGCGACGAAGATCACCGAGCACGTCGAGCGCGGCGGCGGGCTGCTCGTCGCAGCGGGCGATCGGGTGCAGCCCGGCGCGTGGGCGCGCCTCGAGTCGGTGCTCCCGGCGCGGGTGATCGCAGCCACGACCGGCGAGGTCGTCGGCATGACGCGCGGCGAAGCACCGAGCGCGCTCCTGCCCGCGGGCGCGAGCGGCCTCGAGGCGGTGCGCGCGACGCGGCGGCTCGCGATGGAGCCCCACGCCGGGGCCGAGGTGCTGCTCGCGTGGCCCGACGGAACGCCGGCCCTGGTGCTCGACCCCGCGCGTCGGGTCGCGATCCTCGGCACCACGCTCGACGACGCGTGGAGCGATCTCCCGTACCGCCCCGGGTTCCTGCCGCTCGCGGTGCGCCTGGTGCGCGCCCTCGCGCCGCCGGGGAGCATGCCCGACGCGCCGTTCGCGCCCGGTCACGCGCCCGAGCTGCGCGCGCCGCCCGGGGCGACCGAGCTGGTGCTGATCGCGCCGAGCGGACGTTTGATCGAGCACGACCAGCGCGCGCTCGGCCGCCCGATCGATCTCGGCGGGCTCGACGAGCCCGGCGCGTGGCGCGTGCAGATCTCGACCGCGGAGCGCACCCGCGAAGAGGCGCCGCGCTCCGCGTTCGTGATCGCGCCGCCCGCCGAGGAGAGCGATCTGACGCCGCGCGCGCTGACGACCGACGAGGACGACGGCGCGCGAGAGGACGGCGTCGCGCAGAGCACGACCCGCACGGTGGTGCGCCGCTCGATGGCGCCCTGGCTCTTCGCGCTGGTCGGACTGATGGCGGTCGCGGAGGGCACGCTGCGCGTCGCCCGCGCCCGCCGCGAGCGCGGCGCGACCGCCTGACCGTCACGCTTCGCGATCACGTCACCGGCGTCTCACCTCCCCCGTTCGCGGGGGCGCCGTCGCGCGCCGGCGGGGTCTCGCTCGTCGGCGCGCGCATCGGCGTGCTGCGGTACTGGTCGACGGCCCCCACGGCCTTCGCGAAGCGCTGCACGGTCGCCGGATCACGCTCGTCGACGTCGGCGAGCAGCGCGCGCATGTACTGACCGACGGCGCGACCGAACTCCGCGAGGGCGGCCTGGAGCCCGTTGGGGCTCGCGAGCTCGCGCGTGCCGCGGCCGACGCCGATCGCTTCCGCGAGCTCGCGCGTCCCCAGCTTCACACCGTCGAGGAACTCGGCGCCGACGATCTCGGTGAGCTCGTCCGCGAGCGACTCGGCCTCGATGCGATCGAGGCGACGCTTCGCCTCCGACCACGCCTCGTCGGCTTCGAGGAGCGTGAACACGAGTCCGTCGGTGAAGAGCGTCTGGAGCAGCTTCGCCGCGCGGGCGCCGCGATTGCCGACGCGGACGCGGCTCGTCCCGCTGAGGGTGTCGTGCAGCGCGCCCCAGTCGTTCTGGAACAGGAGCTTGATCGGCCGGAGCTTCTCGGGCGCCAGGCGGTCCCTCTCCGACTTGACCTGCTGCACGAGCTCCGCCGCGGCGACCACCTCGCGGCAGTAGCGCGTCTGGAGCGGCGTCGCGTCGTCCGGCAGCGCCTTCTGGAGGCGGCGCGCGAGCGGCATCGCGCTCTCTGCGGTGACACGGATGTTCGAGGCATAGGCTCGGTAGTCGATCTCGATCGGGCTCGGCACGGGCGTCTCCTTCGTGACGCGGCGACCTCCTCGTCGCGGCGCACCCAGGACATCGGAGCGACGAAGCGCGCGTTGCGTCCCGCATGACGATCACGGGTCCTCCGGAGGACCCGTGATCGACGCGCGCGACGGTTCCACGTCCTCCCGAGGACCCAGATCGACGCGCGCGACGGTTCCACCTGCTCCGAAGGACCCGTGATCGACGCGCGCGACGATCCCACCTCCTCCGGAGGACCCGTGATCGACGCGCGCGACGATCCCACCTCCTCTGGAGGACCCGTGATCGACGCGCGCGGCGATCGCGCTCGCAGTTTGGACGTGCCGCGCCCGCGCGCCGACCCCAGCGTCCCGCCGTGCGCCCGCTGCCGCCCGCGCTCTCGACGTTCGCGCCGGAGGTCGACCGGATCTTCGCGTTCGTCCACGGCACGGCGGCGATCGCGCTCGCGGTCGTGGTCATCGCGCTCGTCGTGCTCGCAGTCAGGCATCGTCGCCGGCGCGGTGTCGCAGCCGCCCCACCGAGCGTCTCGCGCGCGTGGCTCGCGCTCGAGCTCGCTTGGGCGGTCGCGCCGGTCGTCCCCTTCGCCCTGATGTTCCACTGGGGCTTCCAGGCGTATCTCCGCCAGTCGATCGCGCCCGACGACGCCTACGTCGTGCACGCGCGGGCGCGTCAGTGGGCGTGGGAGTTCGAGCATCCGAACGGGATCACGGAGGACAACGAGCTCCACGTCCCAGCGGGACGGGCGGTGCGCTTGGTGCTCTCGTCGTCGGACGTGATCCACTCGTTCTTCGCGCCCGAGCTGCGCGTGAAGCGCGACGCGGTGCCCGGAACGTTCACGTCGCTGTGGTTCGAGGCGATCGAGCGCCCCGACGTCCCGCTGGAGGGCGATCTCTCCGTGCCCGACGCGCGGCGCATCTGGTACCGCGCACCGATCCTCTGCGCCGAGCTCTGCGGTGCGAGCGGGCGCTGGGGACCGAACGCGGGCCACGCGACGATGAGCGCCGAGATCCTGGTGATGCGCCCCGAAGACTTCGACGCGTGGGTGAGCACGCCGGGCTGTCTCGGGTTCCCGCCCGCCACGACGCTCGAGTGGGGCCAGCAGCTGTTCTCGATGAAGGGCTGCACCGCGTGCCACGCGCGCGAGGAAGGCGCGCCACCCCTCGCCGGGCCGAGCCTCCACGCGCTCTTCGGGCGCGAGGTCCGGATGGCGAGCGGCGAGGTCGTGATCGCCGACGAGGCCTACGTGCGCGAGGCCATTCTCCAGCCGCACGCGCGCGTCGTCGCGGGGTTCGATCCCGTGATGCCGCGCATCCGGATGAGCGACGAGCAGCTCGACGCGCTCCTCGAGTACCTGCGCACGCTGTGATCGTCGGGCGCTACGCTCGGCAAGTGATCACCCCGCCGCTCCGCGATGCGATCGAGCAGCTCTATCGCGTGTTCGCCCGCTATCCGCGGCCACCCGCGGTCCGAGGTTGCCCGTGCTGCGTCACCGACGCCGATCGCGCGCGCCTGCATCGCGCACCGCTCCGCGACCTCACGGCCGACGACCTGAAACGCTACGCGTTCAAGTCGCGCGCAGTGCTCATCCCGTTCCTCGAGTCCCTCACGTACCAGCGCACCCTCGATGTCTGGACCTCCACCGAGACGTCCGACGCGATCACGCGTTGGCTCGCGTCGCGCCCCGCCGTGATCGAGCGCGCGATCGACGAAGCCGACCCGCCTGACCGCGAGCTGCTTCGTTGCGCCCTCGAGCCCTTCCGACTGCGCGCGCAGACGCTCTGAGCTCGGAATTCACGCGCGACAGCGCGCACACGCGCGAAGCGCGGTGCTACGCGCGAGCGCTCGGGCCGCGCGAACAGCGCGGACCGGGGGCGAGCTCTTCACCACCTCACCCAAGGGCGGGCCGAAGCCGTACCGGGCGCGGGAGGAGGGTCCGGCGGTCCCACGCAGCGCGCCGGCCAGACACCCCGACGAGACTGAGGTGGTCGAGCGCGCCAGAGCGCAACGCGCGCGGCGCGATCGACCCTCCGCTGCCCGACGCTCGCGCCGCGCTCGTCAGGCAGGCGCGAGTACCGGACCGCCGGACCCTCCTCCCGCGCCACTCACCGGAGCGCTGCCGACTGATTCACCGACCAGTCGTAGCCGAGCTCCCCCACCACCGTCGCATCCGAGATCCCCCGGACCCGCTCCGGCGCATACCGACGAATCCATCCGAGCACGCTCCCGCCATCGCGCTCGAAGTCCGCGCTGTACCACGTGAGGATCGCCGACGCCCTCACGGTTCCGCCTTCCACCCGCAGCCCGCGGTCGCTCGCCATCCAGGCGCGGGTCAGCCGATCGAGGGTCGCGTCGAGGTCGCTCTCCCGGAACGCGCGCGGATGCAGCGCCGGGCACGATCGCGCGCCGCACACCAGCGCCGCGTGCACGCGCGCGTCGCGGAACCGGGCGCGGATGACGCGATGCTCGATGTCGTCGAGCGTCCGCTCGCGACCGGCGACCCGATGGCGCTCGCGATCGAAGAAGCCCGGCACCCGCATCACGCTCTCGAGCGGCCAGCGCTCGACGATCTCGCTGACCACGATCGCGTCGTACGCGTTGAGCCACGACGAGAGCGGCTCGTCCTCGCGCATCAGCGCAACTCCCTCGAGGAAGGTCGCGAGGTCGCGACGGCCCGCCTCGTCGCGCGCGAGCCCCGCGTAGTCGAAGCCCTCGCCGCGCGCGTGGGCGCGCAGCACGCGGTCCCAGGGCTCGACGTCGAGCGCCGAGGCCAGGCTCGGCACCAGCGACACCACCATCGCGAGGAGCAGCGCGCGCACGACCTCTACTACGTCGCAGCGCGCGATCCGCTTCAAGCCCGCTTCGCCTCGACGACCCGCTCGTGCCCGCCGAGATCCTGGTGCGCCCTGCCCTCGACCAGGCCCGCGCGCTCCAGCAGCGCGATCACCGCCGGCGCCTGTCCCGCGCCGACCTCGATCAGGATCGACGCGCCGGGCGCGAGCCACTTCGGGGCCTCGGCGCACAAGCGGCGCAGCACGTCGAGGCCCTCGGAGCCGCTGAAGAGCGCCATCCCGGGCTCGTGCTGCACGACGTCGGGCGCGAGGCCCGCCCGCTCGCTCTCCGCGATGTACGGCGGGTTGCAGGCGATCAGCGCGTACTCGCGGGGACCGGGCAGCGCCGCGAAGAGGTCGCCGTGGTGGAAGCGCACCCGCGCCGAGACCCCGAGTGTCTCCGCGTTCTTCTTCGCGACCTCGAGGGCGGCCTCGCTGAGATCGGTCGCGTCGACCGCGATGCCCGGGCGCTCGGCGGCGAGGGTCACCGCGATCGCGCCGCTGCCGGTGCAGAGGTCGAGCACCGCGCCGGTCGTGTCCTCGGGCAGTCGCTCCAGCGCCGCCTCGATCAGGGTCTCGGTGTCGGGCCGAGGAATGAGGACCGCGGGCGAGACCTCGAAGCTGCGCCCGAAGAACTCGCGCCGCCCGAGGATGTACGCGACCGGCTCGCGCTTCCGGCGGCGCAGCACCAGCTCGCGGATCTTCGTCAGCTCGTCGGGGGCGAGCGGACGGTCGAGATCCATGTAGAGCTTCACCCGGTCGAGCCCGAGCGCGTGCGCGACGAGCAGCTCGGCGTCGAGCCGCGACGACTCGATCCCGCGGGACGCGAAGTCGTCGGCGCTCCACTTCACGACGCGGCGGATCGTCCAGCGCTCGGCTTGCTGCACCGCGCGTCAGTAGCGGAGCGCTCCGCGCACCGCAAAGGGCAACGTCGGCGTCCGCGTTTCGAGACGCGGATCGCTGACCGTTGGGTCAGGACGCGTCAAAAACTTGACACGTCGCGTCAACAACCTTGAACCCGATTCAACTCGTACAGCGAGGCCGGGCTAACGCGGCGCGTCAGGATTGTTGCACCGCGTCAGAAAGCGCGTCACCTCGCCGTTCCGGCCTTGTTTCGGCAAGGGTTCCCCGCGTACCGTCGTGAGCACGCTCATACGACGCGACGCGTCGCTCGGCCTCGGTCGGCGAGCGCGCGCGCGCGTCGCGTCACGTCGTGCTCTCGGGGGTTGGGGTCATGAGGCAGCGCGCCCTCTTCGCTTGTCTGGTGGTCTGGCTGTCGATCGGCTGCTCGCACTTCGACACCACACGGGTGCCCGCCGCGCGCGGGACGCTCGGTGAGGAGATCGTCCGCGTCTTCTGCGAGCGGATGGCGTCGGAGGCGAACCCGACCGACGTGATGGGCCTGCGGTGGAAGCCCGTCTGTCGCGGCGAGGTGCAGCCGCCGAGCGACGCGCCGCGACAGCTCGTGGTGCTGATGGAGAACCGCGAGCGCCTGGCGCGCGCGCTCGATCAGGTGCTGCCCGAGGACGCGATCGGCGACGATCTCGGGTTCTTCCTCGGCGAGCTGCTGCCGCTCTACGACGCGCCCGAGGAGCGACTGCCGCGCAACACGCGGCTGCTCGCGGAGCTGCTCGAGACGCTGCGCGAGGATCGCGGGGCGATGGAGGCGCTCGCGCGCATCGGGACGCGCGAGGGATATCGCCCGCTGCGCCTCGCGCTCGGCGTGGTGCGCCCGGTGCTGGCGTACGAGGAGTTCGACGAGTTCGCGAACCTCGCGCTGCGCGTCGTGAGCGACGACCCCGCGGATCCCGCGGACGGTCTCGCGGCGGGCGAGTGGCAGGAGATGCAGCGCGCGCTCGCGCTGGAGATGGCGACGCTCGAGCCACCGGATCCGGTGCCGGCGGGCGAGCAGACCGATCTCGAGATCGCGCGCGAGCTGATGTTCACGCAGCAGGACGCGTTCGGCTCGGGCACCTCGCGCTGGCTGCTGATCCGCGATCAGCGCGGGCTCGCGCTGCCGGCGTCGGGCACGGTGGCCGCGCCCTTCGTCGACATGGACACCGACGGGCTCGCGGACGTCGACGTGATGGGCCGCTTCGTCGACGCGACGGGCACGCCGATGGTCGAGCTGCCGCGCCCGTTCCGCGTGATGGGCGAGACCGGGATCGCGCGTGATCCCGGCGGGCGCGCGCTGCGCAGCGATGGGTCGCGCTACTTCGAGTACCTCGACGTCGACCGCACGCTGCTCGCGGCGATGGTGCGCGAGGCGGGCCCGCTCTTCGACGCGACGACGCCGACCGCGCTGCAGCTCTCGCGCGGCGTGCGCGCGATCCTCGGCCCGGAGATGACGCTCACCGAGACCTACGGGACCGAGACCCTGACGTACGAGGGGCCCGACACGTCGCGCGGCTCGATGTTCGACATGGTCTACGCGCTGAGCGAGATGATGCATCGCGACACCACCGATCGCGCGCTGGCGCTGGTGGAGACGCTGATCCGCGATCACGAGCCCGAGACCGCGGGGCTCGTGATGGCCGCGGACTACATGCTCGACCGCAGCGACATGCACGACGAGGCGGTGCTCGAGCAGCCCAACGTGCTGTGGGACGACCTCATCCAGATCGGCATCGAGTACGCGCAGGAGCCGGGGCTGATGGAGGCGATGATCCGCTCGTTCGCGGATCCTCGCTCGGCGCAGCTCGGCGAGGTCTACGGCGGGCTGATGCGGCACCGCGATCGGATCACGTACGACCCGGCGGCGCCCAACGGGCCGCCGCTCGGCATGCCGCTCGATCAGCGCGTCGATCGCAGCGTGGCGGACACCCAGGACAACGAGAGCCTGTTCCAGCGCACCATCGCGCTGATCGACGGGCTCGACGGCGTGCAGGTGTGCAACCGCGCGGGCGCGAAGCTCAACATGACGCTGCACATCGGGCCGATCTCGCTGCCGCTCAGCTATCCGCTGATCGGCACCGCCGACGAGTGCGAGCTGATCCGGATCGACAACGTCGCGGAGGCGTACGCGCTCTCGATCCTCGGCGACTACGAGCTGGAGCTCCAGGACGGGTTCCTCAACTTCATGGTCGACGCCGCGGACTTCCTCGGGATCAACGTCGACGACGCGCTCGAGGAGAGCTCGGGCATCGAGGGCCTCACGCGCCGTCCGACGCCCGAGGCGATGGCGCGCCTGGTGTTCTGGGGCCTGTCGAACGACAGCGGCACCGAGTCATGCACGCCCGCGGCGGACGGCGGCGACTGCAACAGCACGTTCGCGGGGCAGCTCTTCGCGCCGGTGCTCGACCGCCACGGCAACGACGTGGTCGCGACCTACCACGGGACGATCTTCGCGTGGGAGCAGCCCGGGTTCTTCGAGGGCATGACCCCGATGCTCGAGGTGCTGCACCGCCCCGAGTTCCGCTACTCGGACGCGGGTGAGTACCGCTTCGGTCAGCTGATCACGGCGCTGCACCGCCACTGGGCGTCGCGCGAGCACTGGCTCACCCAGCGCACCAACCCGACCGGCGCGAACTTCTCGTACCAGGACGGCGGGATGCGCTACGAGGAGCTCGTCGCCGACGGGTTCGTCGAGGGCCGCCTGCTCGCGCGGCTGCAGCGCGCAGCCGCGGTCACCGACACGGTCGAGGTCGAGGCCGGGCGCGACGGTCTGCGGGTGCTCGCCGAGGCGTCGAACGATCTGATCGATCCCGCGCGCAACGCGGGGCTCGCGACGCGCGACGGGCGCACGGCGATCCCGACCAACGACGGGGCGCGCGAGCTCGCGGTCACGCCGCTGCTGCTCGTGCTCGACGGCCTGCGCAACATGGATCGTGATCTCGACGCGTCGCCGGAGCGCCGCGACCCCTGGCGCACCGCGCGCGATCGTCTCGCGACGCAGTTCCTCGGGACGCGCCCGCTCGGTGATCAGGCGACGTTCACGAACCAGCGCGGGCGCGCGATCCTGCTGACGATCCTGCCCTTCCTGCGCGAGCGCCTCGCGGAGCACCGCACGGCGGGCGATCTCGTGCAGTGGTCGCGCGACCTGGTGCCGGACACCGAGGAGATGATGCGCTCGCCGCTGGTGTGGAGCGGCGTGCGGTTCCTCGATCGCGTGCAGGACGACGCCGAGGCGCGCGACGCGCTGTCGCGGCTGATCGGGTACCTGGTGAACGAGGCGTCGACGAACGACGCGTTCGCCGCGACGCTCTACGCGGGCGCGGACCTCCTGCAGGTGCTCGAGGACGACGAGACGATCCTGCCGCTCGTGCACGCGCTCTCGCAGGCGCTCGCGCCCGACGCCCTCGACTATGTTTCCGGCCGCGATGCGGACGCCACGCTCGACATCGAGCACAGCGTCGCGAACGACGGGCTCGGGCTGATCCGCTCGGTGCAGGCGCGCGACACGCGCCGGACGCTCCGGCAGATCCTCGCGAACCTCGTGCAGCTCACGGATCCCGAGGACGGCCGCACGCCGCTCGAGGAGATCCTCGACGTGATCGGCGAGATCAACCGCGCAGCGCCCGGCGCCGGCGGGACCTTCGACGCCGAGGACTACGAAGCGACCTTCGACGCGACGCGCGGGTTCATGACCGACGAGCGGCGCGGCCTCGAGCGCCTCTACGACGTCGTGCAAGCGCGCGACATCCGCTGACCCGCGCCGACTCGGACGAAACGACCATGAGACAACGAGATCGCGCCGTCATCGCGGCGCTCTGCGTGGCGCTGAGCGCGCTCACGATGATGCCCTCTCGTGCGAGCGCCGGCGGGTTCTACCTGCTCGAGCGCGGCACGCGCTCGCTCGGGCGCGGCGGCGCGTTCGTCGCGGGCGCCGACGATCCGAGCGCGCTCTGGATCAACCCGGCCGGCATCGGGTTCGCGGGCGAGCAGCTCGTCGTGGACGCGACGCTGGGCTTCCTCGACGTCGAGTACACGCGCATCGACAGCGGCGGGAACACGATGCCGACGGTGCACGGCACCAACGCGCCGCTGCCGATCCCCACGATCGCGGGCACGTTCGACTTCGGGCTCGAGCACTTCCACTTCGGCGCGGGTGTGTTCGCGCCGAACGCGGCGCTGATGAGCTACCCGCAGTCGCTGACCGTCGACGGGATGGACTACCCCGCGCCGCAGCGATACTCGCTGCTGACGATGGAGGGCAGCCTCATCGCGACGATCGCGGTCGGCGCGGCGTGGACCCCGCTGCCCGACGAGCTCTCGATCGGCCTCGCGGTGCACGGCGTGGTGGGCGCGTTCGCGGCGCGCGTGGCGCTCTCGGCGTGCGACGGAGCGATCTGCACGTTCCCGGAGGACCCGGAGTACGACGGCATCGCGCAGATGAACCTCTCGCCGATCATCACGGCGAGCGTGGTCGGCGGCGTGACGTGGAACCCCGGGCCGGTGCGGCTCGGTGCGTCGTTCTCGACGCCGTTCTCGCTCTCGGGCGACGCGTCGATCGACGTGCGCGCGCCGAGCGCGGCGGCGTTCGGGCCCTCGGCGACGCGACATCGCCCCGACGCGGGACCGTGCTCGGTCGGCGAGGCGTCGGACGAGGAGGTGCAGGCCGATCCGAACCACCCGTGTCGCGACACCACGGCGGCGGTGAACCTGAACTTCCCGTTCATCCTGCGCGTCGGCGCCGAGCTGCTCGCGATCGAGAACCTGCGCCTCGAGGCCTCGTTCGTCTGGGAGACGTGGTCGATGCAGCGCGAGGTGAGCGTCGTGCCGAACGACGTGTGGATCATCGATGCGCTGAACTTCCTCGACTACGAGATCGGCGCGATGAACATCCCGCGCAACATGCGGGACACGTTCAGCGTGCGGCTGGGCGGTGAGTACACGATCGACGGCTCGTACCAGATCCGCCTCGGCGGCTACTTCGAGAACGGCTCGTTCGACGACGCGTACCTGTCGCCGCTGACGATCGACAGCGACAAGATCGTGGTCGCGGGCGGGTTCTCGATGCGCCTCTTCGACGGCGTGTGGGGCGATCTGATGGTCGGCTACGCGCACCTCTTCTCGCGCCAGGTGCGCGACAGCCGCGTCACCCAGCAGAACCCGATCCGCCCGCCGGTGCCCGACAACCGCGGCCCGGTGTACGTCGGCAACGGCGACTACAACTTCACCATGCCTTTCGTGGGCGTCGGCATGCGGTGGCAGGCCGATTGGGCGGCCGCGCCCGCGCCGGTCGAGGAGGAGCCCGTGCCCTCCGAGACGACCCCCGTCGAAGATCCTGCGGTCGATTCCTCGCAGCCGTGGTACCAGCAGGGCAGCGGGGCCCAGGCCGAGCCGGTGACGACCGTTCCTCCCGGGACGGAGACTCCGGCCTCGACCGAGGCGAGCGAGGAGGAGACGCCCGACGTGACCGAGGAGACGCAGACCGAAGACAGGCCGCGGCGCGGTCGAGGTCGCCGTGGCGGCCGCGGTCGCCGCCCGCCGCGCTGACGAGATGCCCGCGTCGCCCTGCTTCGCAGAGCAGGCCCGTCGTGGCCTCGCCGTGCCTCCTCCGGCGCGGCGAGCGGGGAGGCGCGCGCGTTGAGCCTGGTCGGTCCCAGCCGGCCGCCTTCTGCGCCTCCTCCGCCGGCGTCGGCGGTGCGTGAGCTCGCGTGTGTCCTGCTCGTCGTCCTCGCGGTCGCGCTCCCGTTCGTGAACGGCACGCTCGCCGGTGCTCCGGGGCCGCGCGGCTCGATCGATCTGCGCTACGTGCTGGTGGTCGGCGGCGCGGCGCTGGGGATGCTCGCGGTGGCGGCGTGGCGGGTGTCGGCGATGCCGATGCTGCGGCGGCGGATGCGGGTCGGGGCGATCGTCGCGGGGCTGCTGCCGGTGCTGCTCGCGCTGAGCGCGCCGCGCGACCCGCTGTGGGTGAGCCTGCTGACGCTCGAGGTGGTGCTCGGCGCGCCGCTGCTCGCGGCGGGCGCGGCGATCCGGTTCGCAGCACCGGGCGCGGATCGTCGGGCGCGGGCGACGATCGCGGTGGTGACACTGCTCGTGCTGCTCGGGCCGTGGTTCACGCTGACGTGGGGGCTCGCGTCGGTGCAGCTCGGGATCGCGCCGGTGCGGCTCGCGCACCTGTCGCCGCTGCGGCACGCGAACGAGGAAGAGGTCGAGATCCGCTCGGCGGACGGGACGCTGCTGCGCGGGACGTACTCGCCGGGACGGCGCGGCGCGGGCGGCGTGGTGGTGCTGCACGGGATCTCCGACGGGCGGACGCGGATGGCGGGATGGTCGGCGGCGCTGCAGGAGCGCGGGTACCACGCGCTGCGTATCGACTGGCGCGCGCACGGGCGCAGCGAGGGCGCGGTCACGACGTTCGCGGATCGCGAGCGCTACGATCTCGAGGCGGCGTTCGACTGGCTCGCGTCGCGCGACGGCGTGGACCGCACGAAGATGAGCGTGCTCGCGACCTCGATGGGCGCGGGCATCGCGCTCTCGACGACGGCGCGCCTGGCGCCGCGGGGGCTGCGCAGCGTGGTCGCGTTCGCGCCGCCCTCGGACTACGGCGAGATCGTGGGGCGGCGGCTCTCGCCGCTCGGGCCGTTCGGGTCGGTGGCGCGAGGGATCGTGGGCGTGGTGGCGCGAGGGCTCGGGCACACCTCGCCGCTCGAGCTCTCGCCGGCGCGGGTGCTGGAGCAGGCGCCGCCGATCCCGGTGCTGCTCTTCCACGGCGACGCGGACCGGACGATCCCGGTGTCGCAGTCGCAGGCGCTCGCGGAGCACGTGCCGACGGTCGAGCTGCACGTGCTGCCGGGCGTGGGGCACGACGAGATCCCCGCGGTCGTGCTCGACGACGATGCGCTGCGGCGGCGCGTGCTGCGCTTCCTGAGGCGCCCGCGGATCCTGCGCGATCGCACGCCCGAGCCGCCGGACGACGGCCGCGAGGACGCCGAGTAGCTCGAGAATCGGCTCGCCCGCCGGTCCCCACCGTCCGCGTGCTCCGCACGCTCCCGTCCGGGACCGCGGGACGAGCACTCCGGCTCAGCAATCGGCTCGCCCGCAGGTCCCTACCGTCCGCGCGCTCCGCGCAGGACCGGCGGGACGAGCACTCCGGCTCAGCAATCGGCTCGCCCGCAGGTCCCTACCGTCCGCGCGCTTCGCACGCTCCCGTCGGGACCGGCGGGACGAGCACTCCGGCTCGGCGAATCGGCTCGCCCGCAGGTTCCTACCGTCCGCGTGCTCCGCACGCTCCTGTCCGCGACCTGCGGGACGAGCACTCCGGCAGTCGTCAGACCGCGCGCGCCCAGCCGGGGCGCGAGAAGCGCCACGACGCGAGCGCGGTGCGCACCACCCAGTCGATCGTCGATCCGATCCACACGCCGAGCAGGCCGAGCCCGAGCTCGAACGCGAAGATCCACGTCGCGGCGAGACGCACCGCGACGCCGCCGATCAGCGTGATGACGAACGTCGTCCGGGTCGCGCCCGCGCCTCGCAGCGCGTCGCCAAGCACCACGCCGACGGCCATGAACGGCTGCGCGATCGCGGCGACGAAGAGGCACGGCACCGCCAGCGCGACGATCTCGGGCTCGGGCGTGAACGCCGACGCGAGCGCGCGCGGCGCGATCACGAACACGATCCCGCACGCGGAGAGCGCGACGAGCGCCATCGCCGCGGCGACGCGCGCGGCCATGCGCGCCTGATCCTCGCGTCCTGCGCCGAGCCGCTGGGCGACGATCGCTGCGCCCGCGATCCCGAACCCGTCGGCCGAGAGGAACGCGACCGACTCGATGCTGATCAGCGCTTGGTTGGCGGCCATCGCGAGCGGACCGAGCGCGCCGATCATCGCGACGAACGCGAGGAAGCCCGCGTGCTGCGCGATGCGCTCGAGCACCGCCGGGCCCGCGACGCCGACCATCCGCGCGAGCTGCTCGCGCTCGCCGCCGCGCCCTCGGAGCGACACCACGCCGCGTCCTCGTGCGAGCAGCGCGACGAGCACCGCGCACTCGACCGCGAGGGCGAGCGCGCTCCCGATCGCCGCGCCCTTCGCCCCGAGCGCGGGCATCCCGGCGCGCCCGAAGATCAGCACCCAGTTCGCGCCACCGTTCACCGCGTTCGCGAGCAGCGCGACGAGCAGCGGCGTGCGCGTGTCGCCCGCGCTCTGGAACACCGCGGCCGCCATCGCGGACACGAGGAGCAGCGGGAGGCACGGCAGGATCACGCCCAGGTACGCGCTCGCCTCGTCTCGCACCGCGGGGCCCGCGTCGGGGAAGCCCGCGAGCACGAGCGGGATCGCGAGCGTCGCGAGGACGCCCGCGAGGAGCCCGATACCCGCCGACGCGCCGAGCCCGGCCCGCACCGCGGCCGCGGCCCGATCGCGCCGTGCCGCGCCGACCTCGCGGCCCACGATCGCGATCGCGCCGACCTGCACCGCCGACGCGACCGACGAGATGCTCCACGTGACCGGCCCGCTGATCTGCATCGACGCGAGCGCGTCCGCGGAGAAGCGGCCGAGCATCGCGCGATCGACGAGGAACACCAGCGTGTGGAGCAGCGACTGCGCGATCGCCGGGCCCGCCAGGCGGGCGACCGCGCGCGCCACGTCGAGATCGAGCCGCACGAGCTACTGGCGCTGCACCTTCGTCTTGGCGCGCGTCGCGAAGCCGGCCTGGGTGAGCACCTCGCGCACCGCCGCCTGGAGCTCGGGGCTCGAGCCCTTCTGCATGAACGGGCCGAGCTGGTTCGGATCGCGCTCCGCGATCTTCAGCATCGCCTTGCGCATCAGGCCGCGGTTCTTGGTCGCGAGATACGTGTAGACCTGCGCGCGCAGGAGGACGATCGAGACCTCGCCGTACTCGGGGTCGTCGGGCGAGTAGGTCTCGAGGAGCTTCTTCGCCTCGTCGGCCTTGCCGGTGCGCGCGAAGGTCTCGGCCATCACCGCGGCGTACATCGCCTTGGCCTTGGGGTTCGTCTGGCGGTCGAGGCGCAGCTCGTCGACGACCGGGCGCGCGTCCTTCGGACGGCCCTGCGCGAGGTAGAGGAACGCGAGGTTGGAGCGGACCTCGTCCTGCACCGGGCCCGGCTCCTTCGAGACGTCGATGCCCTCGAGGATGCCCATCGCGGCCTTCGGGTCGTCGCGCAGCATCAGCTGGGCGCGCGCGAGCGCGGCCATCGCGTCCTTGCTGCCCTGCGCCTCGAGCTGCGCGATCGCCGCGCGGCGTCCCTCGTCGTCGGTCGCCTGCTTCAGCACGTCCATGATGCGCTGCTGGCGACGCGTGAAGCGCCAGATCCAGATCCCGAAGCCGATCAGCACGGCGGTCAGCACGCCGACGATGCCGACGCCCCAGTAGCCGACGTAGGGGATCGTACCGATCGCGAGCGCCCACACGACGACGACCGCGAGGCCGATCTGGGCGATGACGTTCCACTTGATCCGCGGCGTCTCCGCCTGAGCGACGGCTTGCGATGCGTCGGGGACCGAGGGGGGAGGAAGCTTCTTCGGCTTGGCCACGGCAAGGCTCCGAGGGGGGACGGCGAGAGGACCGCGCTCTACCCTCGCCGGAGACCGGTTGCAACCGCCCGGCCGGCGCGGTCGCGAGCGCGTGTCACGGGCGCACCGTGAGAAAACTCCTCATGCGACTGGCGCATCGCATATCGCCGATTCCCGCCACGTTCGCGCAGGCTTGCAGAACGTTGTCCACATGTCCTACATGTGGTTTCGAGTCGGTGTCACACCGTGGCTATGCGCCACGTTTCCTTGCAACAACGCGCGCTGGTGCTCATCCCACCGCGCCATGACCGACCTTCCGTTCAGTACGACTAGAACCGCCGGGAGCCGCCACACACGCCGGCGACGAGGGAAGACACGGGTCGCGCTGGTGCTCGCCGGAGGGCTCGCGCTCGGTGCGGGCAGCAGCGCCGGCGTCGAAGCCCAGCAAACGGAGCTGGTCTCCACCACCGAGCGCGCCGCGGCACGCCCCGAGCGCGTCGACGCCCAGCTCGCGCTCGCGCGGGTGTGCGCGTCGGAGATCGGGTTGAGCGGGACGCCGGAGGAGTGCGCGGCGATCCACGACGTGCTCACGAGCCGTGCGCGGCGCGCGGGCGCGTCGTTCACATGGGCGGCGCGCGCGTACTCGAACCGCGTGTTCGATCGAGAGCGTCGTGATCCCCGCGCGTGGGTCGCGCACCTCCGGCGCGACGGTCGGCGTCCAGACGGTTGGCCGAGCGTGATCACGATCCGACGACGAGGCGAAGCACGCGTCGTGCGGCACGCACCGTGGGGCGCGTACCGCGACCGCTGGCTCGCGCTCTACGACGCCGCCGGGCGCATCGTGCGCGGCGAGCTGATGTCGCAGTGCGAAGGGCCGGTGGACCACTGGGGCATGCGCTCGGGCGTCGACTGGGAGCGCGCGCAGCGAGCGGGCTGGGAAGAGGTCCGCTGCGGCGAGACGCGCAACGCGTTCTGGCGAGTCCCTCCCCGAGACCAGGGGTGACGGGCGGGTCGGCGGCGCCCATCTGACGAGAGGTGTACGAGCTCACTGGAGTGACCCTGTTGGTGGTGGAGCCCGACGAAGGGGTGCGCAGCGAGTTGGTGCTCGACCTCTTCCTCCACGGGGCGTGCGTGCTGGTGGCCGAGCGCGTGGACGAGGCGCTCGAGCTGATGCGGGCGGTGCGCATCGACTGCGTGCTCGCGGCGCCGCCTCTGGCGCCGGTGGTGCGGGCCCACGCGGCGGAGGAGCGGGCGCTCGCGGGTGTGCCGGTGGTCACGCGCGACCTCGCGGGCAGCAGCGCGGTCAAGGTGGTGACGGTCGAGGCTTGAACGGGTCGGGGGGCGCCGCGGGACGGCCGGGGGGCGGTCAGCGGCGGAGGGAGGCGATGACGACCGGGGCGGCCGTCTCGGGCGGGCGCTCGGCGGCCTCGGCGCGGTCGATGGTGTCGCGGAGCTCCACGATGCGGGTCGCGAGCTCGTCCGCACACTCCGGCTCGCGCTCCGTGCCGGGCTCCTCGTCGGCCCAGCTCTGGTACGCGCGGCAGACGGCCTCCAGCGCGCCGCGAAGCGTCCGATCCCGCCTCACCCGACGCGAGAGCTGCTCGACCTGCATCATCGCGAGCTCACGCAGGACGCACAGACGCTCGAACTGCGTCTCGTCGCACTTGCCCGGGTCGAGGACGCAGTCGTCGATGCCCTGCTGGATCTCGAGCAGCGCGCGGGCGACGCGACGGGCTCGGAGCTCCGTCAGACGGGCCAGAAGGCTCATGCCACACAGACGAAGCAGATGGCGGGCCAGGAGCGCGCTCGTCTCCGTCGTGTGGTCCACGCGCAGAGAGCGTCGCGTCGCCTGGACGCGGGTCGAGCGGTGCGTAGCTGTCGCGTCGTGAGCGCTCCCGTCCTCAGCCTCGTCGAGGCACGCCTCCGCCGGCTCGCGGAGCGCTTCCTGGCCCTGCAGACCGCGCAGGACGATGCGGGGCCGAGGAGCGATGCGCGCGCGCTCGAGGCCGAGCTGGAGCGCGTGACCGCCGAGATCGCGAGCGTGATCGCGCACGCACGACCGGACGCGGAGCTCGCGGATGCGGTCGGGCAGGCGATCGCAGCGCGACGGAGCTGGTGCGAGGCGCAGCACGAGAGCGGCCCGGGGCCGCGCACCGACGACGCGGCGGACGCGTTCACGCTCGCGCTGATCGAGCTGGCGCTGCGGCTTCGAGGCCGCCCCCGACGTGCGACGGCGGCCCAGCGCTGACGCATTGCGGGAGTGCCAAGCCGGTCTCGGACGAGCGCGCGAAGCGCGCGGGGAACGGGGGCGAGCCGACGTATCGTCCTTGCCGACGATGGAGCCGAGGGCGCTCCATGCGCCGCGCCGGCGCACGTGAGGATCAGGCGCGCTGCAGGAACGCGAGCACCGCGTCCGCGGTCGCGCTCGGTTGGTCGAGCACGACCGCGTGGCCCGCGCCGGCGATGGTGGTGCGCTGCGCGCCGGTGATGCCGGATTGCAGCTCGTCCTGCACCGCGGGCGGGATCAACGCGTCGTGCGCGCCGGTCAGGATCAACGTCGGTGCGCGGATCGTCGCGAGACACGCGCGCGTGTCGTGCACGGCCGCGGCTGCAGCGAGCCACGCGATCTCCTCGCCGTCGCGAGGCTGCTCCGCGATCGCGGCCTCGATGCGGCCCATCGCGTCGGGATCGTCGCGCACGTGATCGGAGACGATCGCGCGCGCGAGCGTGGCGCCGGGCTCGGGCGAGAGCGCGGCCTTCGCGAGCACGACCTTCGCGGGCAGGTTCGTGAGCGCAGCGCCGACGCCGTGCGCGGCGGTGGACGCGAGCACGAGGCGATCGACGCGCGCGGGGTGATCGATCGCGACCCACTGCGCGACCATCCCGCCGAGCGAGACGCCGAACACGTGGGCGCGCGGGATCGCGTGCGCGGTGAGCACCTGGTCGACCGCGCGCGCGAGATCGCGCGTGCCCCATCCGGCGCGCGCGCCGCTCGCCGCCCCCGCGCCGGGCAGCTCGATCGTCACGACGCGCAGCGCCGACGCGAGGCGCGCGAGGAAGGGATCGATCACCGCGGCAGGCATGCCGAGCGCCGGGATCACGACGAGCGCGGGCGCGTCGGGCGAGCCGTCGTGCACGACGCGCGCGAACGCGCCGTCCTCGACGAGCGTGCGGTGGACCTCGGTCATCGCCGCTCCGCGGCCTCGCGCGCGAGGTCGTCCATCGCGGACTGCATGCGCGCGACCACGTCGTCGCGGATCGCGGCGGGATCCGCGTGGGAAGGCGCATCGATCGGCGGCAGCACGCGCAGGCGGATCGCGAACGGCAGCGGGAAGTAGGGCATCCACGGGCCGGGCGCGACGATCCACGGGAGCGCGAGCGCGATCGGGAAGCGCTGCAGGCGGCTCCAGTGCGTGAGCCCGAGCGCGCGCGCGAGCCACTCGCCCTCGTGCACGATGATCGCGCTGCGATGCGCGCCGTGGGTGACGATCGGCACGATCGGGACACGCGCCGCCTGCGCGATGCGCACGAAGCCGACGCGGGTGCCGAACACGACGCGATCACGCGCGCGGAAGTGTCGGAACGCGTCGAGATCGCCGCCCGGATAGACGAGCACGCGACCGCCGCTGCGCAGCACGCGCAGCGCGTTCGCAGGATCGGCGCGCATCGCGCCGATGCGCTGGAGCAGGCGTCCGAGCGGGAGCACGCGGCGCATCGCGAAGTCGTGCGCCATCGCGTAGAGCGGCGCGTCGGGGCCGAGCGCGCGCCACAGCGTCGCCATCGTGCAGAAGAGGTCGGGGCCCATCACGCCGCCGTTGTGGTTGGCGACGAGCAGCGCGGGCGCGCCGTGGAGATGCTCGAGGCCGGACGCGCGCAAGCGCACGTAGCAGCGCGAGAACCACTCGAGCGCGGGGAGCGCTTCGCGCACCAGCGCGGGGTCGCGGCGATCGAGCGCGTAGGGATCGAAGCCGCAGCGCTCGGGCGCGAGCGAATCGCGGAGCGCGCGCGCGATGCGCGCGAACGACGCGTGGGGGAACGGGTCCTGCGCGTCGGGTGCGTGCGGCGTGTCGAGAGCGAGCGCGCGGTGCGGAGGCACCGCGTCAGACTCCGGCTTCGAGCCCGCGCATCGTGAACGCGCGCGCGAGCACCGACGCGACGGGCTGGAGCAGGAGCGCCGTGACGACACGATCCCGATCGGCGGCGCGCGCGGTGGGACGGCCGAGCCACATGTTGAGCTCGGCGCGTCGCGTCGCAGCACGCGCCGCGCGCGCTCGGACGGTGGCGTCGGCGGCGAGCGCGATCGTCGGATCGTCGCCACGCGCGAGCGCGCCCGAGAGCGCGTCGGCGAGGGTCGCGGCGCCGCGCCAGCCGAGGTTCATGCCCTGCCCGCCGATCGGGCTCACGACGTGCGCGGCATCGCCGGCGAGCGCGACACGACCGCGCGCGAGCTCGGTCGCGAGGGCACGCTCGGCGCGGAACGCACTCGGCGCGCGCGCCTCGTTGCGCGGGAGGCGATGGCCGGTGCGGCGCTCGACGGTGTCGGCGATCTCTTCGATCGTCACGTCGCCCTGCCCTTCGGCGTCACGACGGATCACCCAGCGACGCCAGCGTCGCGACAGCGGGAACGACTCCACCAGGCCGCCCGCGCCGAGGAAGATCGCAGCGTCGTCGCCGAAGCGCGTCGTGTCGGGGACGTCGACCATCGCGTACGCGCCCTCGTAGGTGAGACCGAGCGAGGCGATCGACGACGCAGAGCGCGTCGCGCTGCGGCGACCGTCGCACCCGATGACCGCCGCGGCTTCGATCGTGCGCGTCGTTCCGTCGTGATCGCGAACCGTGAGATCGACCGCGTGATCGCGCGGCGTGATCGACACGAGCTCGACGCCGCGCTGCAGCGCACCGGGGGCACGCGTCTCGAGCGCCTCGGCGAGGATCGACTCGGTGTCCTCCTGCGCGATCGTCAGCACGTACGGGTGCGCGCCGGGACAGCTCGCGAAGCTCACCATCCCGATCTCGCCCGACGCGCCGAACGCGCGACCGCGCCGCACCCGCACGCCGCGCGCGACGAACGCGCCGCCCAGGCCGAGCGCGTCGAGCAGCTCGAGCGAGGGCGGGTGCACGCCGATCGATCGCGAGCCCGGGCGCGGCTCGCGCCGCTTCTCGATGACGATCGGGCGCACGCCGCGCGCGAGGAGCGAGAGCGCCGCGAAGAGCCCGACCGGCCCTGCGCCCACGACGACGACGGGTTGCTCGTTTCGGTCAGGCATGGACCCCCGGGATGAAGCGCGGACGATCGCGATGGACGTGCTCGTACGAGGCATCGGCGCGCAGCGCGGCCTCTTCGGCGCGGATGCGCGCGCGCAGCAGGACCGCGTTCGCGATCGAGAACACGATCGACGTGAGCCACGCGCCGTGCACGAGCGGGAGCGCCGCGATCTCGAGCACGACGCCGAGGTAGTTCGGGTGCCGCACGTGGGCGAGCACGCCGCGCGAGATCGCGACCTCGCCGGGCACGGTGATCACCTTCACGGTCCAGCGCGGTCCGAGCGCGCGCATCGCCGCGAGGCGCAGGCCCTGGCCGACGAGGAACACCACGAACGCGCTCACCGCGAGCCACGCCGGCGCGACGCGATGGAGCGCCCACACCTCGACGATCATCGCGACGAGCCATCCGGCGTGGATGGCGCGCATCCACGGCATCTGCTCGGGCGCGTGCTCGCGACCACCGGCTGCGCGCAGCGCGGCCTCGTGGCGCGCGCTGCGCCGCACCTCCCAGAGCCTCTGCATCGCGACGAGCGCGACGAGGATCGTGAACGCCACCCGCGAGCCCATCGCGTCCCCCTCGGTCGGATCACCAGCGCAGCAGCACCATCTCCGCGCAGAACGCGGGGCCCATCGCCATGAGCACGCCGTGTGAGCCCGGCTCGGGCGCGGCGCGACGATGCTCGTCGAGCAGACAGAGCACCGACGCCGACGAGAGGTTACCGACCTCCGCGAGGCTGCGTCGCGTGGGCTCGAGCGCGGCCGGCGCGAGCTCGAGGCTCTCCTCGAGCGCGTCGATCACCTTCGGGCCACCGGGGTGCATCACCCAGCGCTCGACGTCGCGGCGCGAGAGCCCGTACTCCTCGAGGAATCCGTCCATCGCGGGCCGCACGTGCTCGGCGACGACCTTGGGCACGTCGGGGCTGAGCACGACCTTGAACCCCGCGTCGACGACGTCCCAGCCCATCACGCGCTCGGTGTCCGGGAAGAATGCCGAGCGGCTCGCGAGCACCGTCGGTCGCGGCGCACGATCCGCGAGCGGATGGTGCGCGCCGACGAGCAGCACCGCCGCCGCGCCGTCGCCGAAGAGCCCGGTCGAGACGAGGTTCGCGACCGAGATGTCGTCGAGCTGGAACGTGAGCGAGCAGAGCTCGACCGAGACGAGCATCGCCGCTTCTTCCGGGTACGCGCGCAGGTACTCCGCGACCCGCGCGAGGCCTGCCGCGCCACCGAGGCACCCGAGCCCGAAGAGCGGCAGCCGCTTGAGGCTCGGATCGAAGGGCAGCCGGTTCATCAAGCGCGCGTCGATCGACGGCACCGCGATGCCGGTCACGGTCGTCGTCGCGAGCAGCGAGACGTCGCTCGCGCGCAGCCCCGCTTCGTCCAGCGCGCGTTGCACGACCTCCTCGGCGAGATCCATCGCGGCCGAGAGCCACGCGTCGTTGCGCTCCTTCAGGCCGTGCAGCGAGCCGTACTGCTCGGCGGGGAGCGCGAGGCAGCGCGACTCGACGCCGACGCGCGCGAAGAAACGCTGGAGCGCTCCGTCGCGCAGCATGCCCTCGGGCAGCACGCGCTGGGCAGCGTCGGCGAGCTCGGCCTGGGTGTAGCGATGGCGCGGAAAAGCGATGGCCGTCGACGCCACGGAGGGTGCGAGCCGAGCGCGCATCGCGCGCGGGCGTTCGCTCGGGCGTCTCTCGATCGGCAGGTTCATTCTCGTGTACCCCTGCGCGCTGAGGAGCAGCGAACGTGCCGCGCGATGGACTGCCGATCCTCGGCGCTTTCGCGCGTACCTCGTGAGCGGTCGCGTCACGGCGGGACGAATCGCGCCGTGCGCCCGCTCGCGCGGGATCAGGTGCGACGCAGCGGGACCGCGGCCGTCGTCTCGAGCACGCGGAACGTGAGCGACTCGGTGAGGTAGAGGCGCACGCGACCCTGGTCGTGCGACGCGTACCCGATCGAGAGATCCTGTCCGACGGTGAGCTCGAAATCGCCGCCGCGCATCGACACGAGCGCGCCGTGCTCGAGCGCCGGTGCCCACACGATGCTGTCGATCAGGGGCTCGACGCGGCTGCGGATCGGGTAGCCGTCCTCCGCCGCCGCCTGCGTCTCGTCGTAGAGCCGCGGCCCGAGCACGAGCGCGTAGGGCCCGTCGACGCCGGCTCGACGGAGCACTTCCTTCGCCTCCACCACCGCGAACGGCAGCCGGTGCGCGTGCGCGAGCGAGACCGGCGCGTGCTCGCTCGACTCGATCACGCCGTGGATCCCCGCGGCCGGATACCCGTTGAACACCGCGTGGTCCTCGGCGCGCGCGATGCGCGCGGCGGCCTCGATCAGCGGCTTGAAGTCGAGATCGTCGGCGCCGCGGGACGCATCGTCGAGCTCGTCGATCGGCAGCTCGAAGTACGTGCGCAGCTCGACCAGCGGCAGCACCACGCGCACACGCGCGCTCACGTGATCGAGCGGCGCGTCCACGGTGGACAGCCGTCCGGTGTTGACCGCGCCCTTCTCCCATCCGAGCGGGCCCTTGAAGTCCACCACCTTGCGCGCGGCAAGGTGCAGGTTCAGCACGCGACGCGCTTCGGCGTCGATCTGCCCCCACGCTTCGGGCGTGATCGGCGCGAGCTCTCGCTTCAGCAGGTTCATCGTGTCACTCCCACGCGAAGGCTGCCGATGCCGAGCGATCCCGACGTGCTCGGCTCGGGGGTCGCGCTCGGCTCGCTCGGCGCGGCGTCTCCGCCGTGCGCGGCCTGCGCCTCGACCTCGGTGATCGCGCCCTGCGAGAAGAGGTACGTGCGCGCGTTCGCCTCGAACTTCGGGACGCGGCGTCGGATCCACTCGAGCACCATCATCGCGTGCTCGATCTCTTCGTCCCGATTGTGCGCGAGGATCGCAGCGAGCTCGGCGTCGCCGGTCGCCTCGACCCGTTGTTGGTACCAGTCGACGGCCTCGAGCTCCTCCATCAGCGAGGAGATCGCGCGGTGCAGATCGCGCGTGGGCTCGGAGAGCGACTCGAGAGGCTCGTGATAGTTCTCGCTGGACACGCTGTCTTTCGACTCCCGCGTCGCATCTGGGCACCGTCGCGCGACGCCACAACGCGCTCTCAGGACGCAGCGCGTGCCGGCTCGATCGAGCTCTTCGCGGGCCCGATCCGGATCGAGGGCCCACCGGTGCGCAGCAGATCGTCGAACGTGCAGCCGAGCGCGGTGCGCGCCGCGACGAGCCCCGAGATCGTCGCGCCCATCACGCCGTGCGAGAGCGTGCTCGCGCCGCAGCAGAGGAGGCCCCCGATCGGCGTCGTGATCGGCCACGCGAAGGGCCCGATCTGATCGCGCGTCTTCGCGGTGCCGTACATGTTCCCGAAGCTCGCGGCGACGTAGAACTCGTTGGTCAGCGGGGTGCCGAGCTCGGCGAAGATCGTGTGCTGCGTGAGCCCGGGCGCGACGCGCTCGACCGCCTCCAGCATGCGCGCGGTGAGCTCGCGCTTGCGCGCCTCGTAGCTCTCGGGGCGCGCATCGTGCTGGGTCGACGCCCAGGTCGCGAACGCGTCGTAGCCGACGAGCGTGAAGCCCTCGAGCGTGTGCTGCTCGCGTCGCGTCTGCGGATCGCGATAGCGCTTCGAGGGATCCTTCAGCGTGGTCGCGCTGAGGAAGAGGAAGGGCACGTCGCCGAGCTCGCATCCCCAGGGCTCGAGCCCGCGTCGGTAGATGCCGTCGACGTCGTCGCTCTCGAACCACCACACGTTCGCCGAGCTCAGCCCGAAGCGCCGCGGGTCGACGTCGACCGCGAGGAACAGCGAGATCGCCGACGTCGAGTACGCGGTGCGCGCGAGCTTGCGGCGCAGGCGCGAGGGCACGTGCTCGGGCGCGAGCAGGCGTCCGAACGTCACGTGCGGATCGGCGTTGCTGATCACCAGCGGCGCGCGGATCTCGTGACCGTCGGCGAGCCGCACCCCGATCGCGCGTCCGTTCTCGACGAGGATGCGCTCCACCGCGGTGCGCACCCGGATCGATCCTCCGGCACGCGAGAGCGCCTTGATGAACGCGCGCGGGAGCGAGGCCGCGCCGCCCTCCGGGTAGTAGCCGCCGTCCGCGTAGTGACCGAACACCGCTGCGTGCAGCGGCGCGGGCGCGAGCGAGGGCGGCAGCCCGTGATCGCCCGACTGCGCCGCGAGGATCGCGCGCAGCAGCGGATCTTCGACGTGCGCGTCGATCAGCGACTTCGCGGAGCGCATCGCCCAGCGCGCGAGCGTCGGCGCGCGCAGCGGCAGCGTGAGCGCGTCGAGCGGACCGTCGAGTTCGAGCAGCGTCGCGAGCCCCGCGCCGATCTTCGACGTGGTCTCGACGTAGCGCGCGATCCCCTCGCGCTCACGAGGGAAACGCGCGCTCAGGCGATCGACGAGCGCCTCGCGTCCCGCGGGGATCGCGAAGCGCTCGCGCGGCCCGACGCGCACCTCGTCGTAGCCCTCGGGGTCGAGCTCGTGGAACGCGAGATCACCGCCCAGCCCGAGCCCTTCGTAGATGCGGCGCGCCATCTTCCCCGGCGCGAGCTCGCCGATGTAGTGCACGCCCGGGCTCCAGCGGAACCCACCGAGCGGGAACGAGTGGCACCACCCGCCGGGCAGGTAGTGCTGCTCGAGCACGAGCACACGCCGCCCCGCCTGCGCGAGCGCGACCGCGGCCGCGAGGCCCCCCGCGCCCGAGCCGATCACCACCACGTCGGCATCCGCCGGAGCTGCTGCGACCATTCTCGACGATGCATAGGCGCACGGCGCGCGATCACATGACGCGCGCGTGGTACGAAGCGCGCGCCATGCGATCGCTCCTCGTGCTCTCTCTGCTCGTGCTCGGTGCGTGCGCGTCGTGCCCACGTCCCGTCGTCCACGCCGCGACCGCGGACGAGCGCGCGGCGATCGACGCGGTGATGGACGACTGGCACGACGCGGCCGCGAGCTCCGACGAGGCGCGCTACTTCGGGCACCTCACCGAGGACGCGATCTTCCTCGGGACCGACGCCACGGAGCGCTGGAATCCTCAGCAGTTCCGGGACTATGCGCACCCGGCGTTCGAAGCGGGACGAGGCTGGCGCATGCGCTCGGTGCGGCGCGACGTGATCGTGCGCGGCGACGTCGCGTGGCTCGACGAGGATCTCGAGACGGTGAACCTCGGTCCCGCGCGCGGAAGCGCGGTGCTGTTGCGCAGCGAGGACGGCGTGTGGCGCATCGCGCACTACGACCTCGCGATCACCGTGCCCAACGAGCGCTTCGTCGAGGTGCGCGATCTGCTGCGCGCGCCCCCGCCGCCGCCGCAGGAGCCCTGATGCAGCTCGCGATCTTCGTCGCGTGTGCGCCCGGGCTCGAGCCGCTGCTCGCCGAGGAGATGCGCGCGCTCGGCTGCGACCCTCACGTCGAGCGCGGTGGAGTCGAGACGAGCGGTGATCGCGACACCCTCGCGACGCTGCTCGTCGAGCTCGGCCTCGCGAGCCACGTGCTGGTGCGCGTCGCGTCGTTCCACGCGAAGGACCTCGAGCGTCTCGAGCAGCACGTCGCGCGGCTCCCGTGGTCGGGATGGCTGCGGCGCGACGTGCCGCGACGGGTGCGCGCGACCGCGCAGCGCTCGCGCGTCTTCCACACCGGCGCGATCACCGAGCGTGTCGAGCGCGCGATCCGGACGCGGCTCGGCGACGATCCGCAGGGTGACGACGAGATCCCGATCGTCGTCCGGCTCTTCGAGGATCGCTGCACGATCTCGATCGACACGTCCGGTGACGCGCTGCACCGCCGCGGGTATCGGCTCGATCCCCATCGCGCGCCGCTGCGCGAGGACCTCGCGCGCGCGCTGGTGGTCGCGTCGGGCTGGGACGGCGCGAGCCTGCTCGTCGATCCGATGTGCGGCTCGGGGACGATCGCGATCGAGGCCGCGCGGATCGCGATGCGCCACGCGCCCGGGCTCGAGCGCAGCTTCGCGATGGAGCGCACCGCGCTCGACGACGGCATCGCGCTGGCCCAGGCCCGAGAGCGCGCGCGATCGAGCCTGCGCCTCAGCGCCGCGACGATCGTCGCGCGAGATCGCGACCCGAAGGCGATCGATGCAGCGCGCGCGAACGCGGAGCGCGCGGGCGTGCTCGATGCGATCACCTTCGAGGTCGGCGCGCTCTCGACCGCAGCAGCCGCGATCGATCCGTCCCTCGCGCGTGGCACGACCCCGCGCGTGATCACGAACCCGCCGTGGGGGGAGCGCCTCGGGCCCGGACCGGATCTGCGCGCGCTGCATCGCGGCCTCGGTCAGCTGCGACGCGCGCTCGGTGAGGACGTGCGTCTCACGATCGCAGCGCACGACCGCAAGCTCGCATACGCGACGGGTCTTCCGCTGAAGAGCGCGTTCCTCAGCGATCTCGGCGGGCTCAAGGTGCAGGCGATGGTCGAGGGCTGAGCCGGAAGGAGGCGGGCTCGACCTCGCACGCGCTCCGTGCTCCGCTCCGCGGCCATGAACGCGACCCTTCCACGCACCCGCGACCGCTCTCGCGAGCACGACATCGTCCTCTTCGGCGCGACCGGCTTCACCGGCGCGCTCGTCGCCGAGTACCTCGCGCGCCATCACGGCGACGCGGGCGTGCGCATCGCGCTCGCAGGGCGCGATCGCGCCAAGCTCGAGCGCGTGCGCGCCTCGCTGCGCGACGTGCACCCGAAGGCCGCCGAGTGGCCGATCCTGGTCGCGGACGCGAACGACGAGGCCGCGCTCGAGAACGTCGCGTCGCGCGCCGAGGTCGTGTGCACCACCGTCGGCCCCTACGCGAAGTACGGCGAGAAGCTCGTCGCCGCGTGCGTGCGCCACGGCACCGACTACTGCGATCTCACCGGGGAGGTGCAGTTCATCCGCCGCATGATCGACGCGCACCACGACGAAGCGGTGCGCACCGGCGCGCGGATCGTGCACTGCTGCGGGTTCGACTCGATCCCCTCGGACCTCGGCACGCTCATGATGCAGGAGACGATGCGCGAGCGGCACGGCGGCCACCTCGACGAGGTGCGCTTCTTCGCCGGTGAGTCGCGGGGCAGCGCGAGCGGCGGGACCATCGCGAGCATGCTCAACATCCTCGACGAGGTCGCGCGTGATCGCTCGGTGCTCCGCATCGTCGGCGACCCCTACGCGCTGGTTCCTCGCGACGCGCGTGGGCGCGATGGATCCGATCAGCGCGGCGTGCGCTTCGAGCGCGACCTCGGCATGTGGACCGGTCCGTTCGTGATGGCGGCGATCAACACGCGCATCGTGCGTCGCAGCAACTTCCTGCTCCAGCACGCGTACGGCCGCGACTTCCGCTACTCCGAGTCGATGAGCACCGGCCGCGGCCCGAAGGGCGCGATCTTCGCGAGCGCGATGACCGCCGGGCTCGGCGCGTTCGTCGCCGCGGCGAGCGTGAAGCCCATCCGTCGCGTGCTCGAGGAGCGCGTGCTGCCGAAGCCCGGCGAGGGCCCCGATCGCGAGGCACGCGAGCGCGGCTACTTCGTCATCCGCCTCATCGGCAAGGGTCGTGCGGCCGACGGGCGCGAGATCACGCTGCGCGGCCGCGTCGAAGGCAAGGCCGATCCCGGCTACGGCGAGACCGCGAAGATGCTCTCCGAGGCCGCGCTCTGCCTCGCGCTCGACGGCGCGCAGCTCGGCACGCCGGGCGGCATCCGCACGCCGGCGAGCACGATGGGCATGCGCCTCGTCGATCGCCTGCGCCGCGCCGGCATGGTGTTCCGCGTCGACTGATCCCACGCGCGGAGAGCGCGGACGGGCATCGAGCTCGTCCGCGCTGCGCGTCCGTCACGCCGGCGACGCTGCGGCGTGAAAGCGGAGAAACACCTCGCTGCGGGCGAGCGCCACGGCTGACGCGCGAGCGCGCGCGCCCTTCGTCGTGGAGCGCACGTCGCGCGTTGACGCGCTCGGGTGTCCCGAGTGAGGCGCGTGACGCCGCTGCCGTGGCGTCGTCGCGACACCGGGCACGTCTTCGGTGCGGCGCGCGAAACCGTCGCGACACGGGGGACCCTCGGCGCGAACACTGCACTGGGTCGCGGCACCCAGCAGCGCTGCTCCACGTCCACCCGAATCCCCAGCCCGGCTCGCACGCGCTCGCTCGCGACGCGCTGCGATCCGACTCGCAGGAGGAACCACGACATGCGCTTGTTGCCGCGTGCAACGCTGACATCCGTCCTCACCGGCGCGAGCCCGCTCGTCGGCAGCCGCGCCGACGACGGCTCACCGCGCGGATGGATCTCGCCGATCGAAGCCCGCGCCCTGCTCGGCATCGAGTACGTCGATCTCGTCGAAGCGGAGCGCACGTACCTCACGAGCCCCGAGCGCTCGTGGTGGAGTGACGCGAAGATCGTCGCGCGCGCCGCCGTCGCCAACGCGCTGGTGCCCGAGCGCGAGCTCGTGCGCGAACGCAGGCCTCACCTCGTGTCCGCCCACGTCGACAACGTCACGGTCGACGAAGCGCTCCGCACCATCGTCGACGCGCCGCGCCGCGATCGCGCGCGCATCGTGCACTTCGCGCACGCGCACCTGCTCAACCTCGCCTACGAGGACGAGGCGCTCGCGAGCGCGCTCTCGCGCGCGGATCTCGTGCTGCCCGACGGCATCGGGGTGCGCCTCGCCGCGCGCATGCAAGGCGTCGAGCTGCGCCACAACGTGAACGGCACCGATCTCTTCCCGCTGCTGTGTCGTCGCGCGGCCGAGCGCGGCGTGCCGGTCGTGCTCGTGGGCGCGCGCGAGGGGATCGCGGAGCAGTGCGTCGCGCGGATGCGCTCGGAGATCCCGGAGCTCGACGTGCCGTTCGTGTCGCACGGATATCTCGGCGAGGCAGGATCGCGTCGTGCCGCGGCGCGCGTGCGCGCGCTCCGTCGCGTGATCGTGCTCGTCGGCATGGGCAGCCCGCGCCAGGAGCTCTGGGCGTGGCGTCACCTCGCGGACGCGCGCGGCGCGACCGTGCTCACGGTCGGCGGGCTCTTCGACATGTGCTCGGGCGCGATCGCGCGCGCCCCCGCGGCATGGCGCGAGGTCGGCCTCGAATGGGCGTGGCGCCTCCTGATGGAGCCGCGGCGCATGGCGCGCCGCTACGTCGTCGGCAACCCGCTGTTCCTCGGCCGCGCGCTCGCGCAAGCAGCCACGTAGTCAGCGCGCGAAGGTGCCGGACGCACCGGTCGCGCCGACGGACGCCTCGATGTGACGCATCGACGTGATCACCAGAAGCGCCACCAAGGTCGCTTCGGCGCCAGCGTTCCCGGATCCTTGCCGTCGACGGTCTGCTTCGAGATCCGCGCGCCCGGCGGCAGCGCCTTCACCTGCTGCATCACCTGCCCCGTGAACGCGAAGTGCGGCACGATCGGCCGCACTTCGACGTTCTCCGGACCGAAGCCTGCGCCGAAGATCGGCGGCACTCGGTACGCGAGGCACTCGTCGACGCCCGGGATCATCCCGAGGCGCGCCTGACGATCGACGAGCGACCCACGCAGCCACTCGTCCTGCAGCTCGACGCGCTCGAGCGCGCGCTCCAGCTCCGTCTCGCTGTCGGCGATCCGCAGCAGCACGCCTTCGGAGAGATCGAGCAGGTGGATCGAGCCGTCGCGATCGCGGAGCATCGCATCGCCCCACGTCGTCACGCGCCAGACCTCGAGCGACGGCCCTACGAGCCAGCGCCAGTCCTTCAGGATCTCGTCGCTCGAGACGGTGATGCGAGCGAAGTACGCGCGGAACGACAAGCGCGATCTCCTCGGCGTGAAACGCAGAACGCCGCCCCGAGGGGCGGCGTTCCGGACTGCATCGTTGCTTTGCGGGGGCCGGATTTGAACCGACGACCTTCGGGTTATGAGCCCGACGAGCTACCAGGCTGCTCCACCCCGCGACGGGTGTGTATCGATGAGAGAGAGGTTGATTGCGGGGGCCGGATTTGAACCGACGACCTTCGGGTTATGAGCCCGACGAGCTACCAGGCTGCTCCACCCCGCGTCAGGTGGAGCGCTGTTATAGTCAGCGCCCACGGGGCGTCAAGCGCGATCGCTTGCTCGTCGCACGCTCGCTCGACGCACCCTCGTCGCCACGCGCACGCGCGCTCTTCGCGCGACCCGTGCTGGACGATCCGCGCTCGCGCTTCACGCCCTCGTCGGCACGCGAACGCGTCGCGCTCGCGCCGCGCTTCGGCTTCGCCGCCGCCTTGCTCGCGACACCACGCGCGCGCGGCTTCGCCGGCGCCTCGCCCGGCTCGATCGCGCCCTCGGCGCCAGCACGATCGCGCGCGCGCCGCGCCGGCGTGATGTACTGCTTCTTGAGCTTCTCGAGCTCACGCGCGTCGAGCTCGCGCCACTGCCCGGGCCGCAGCCCCTCCGCGGTGATCCCCGCGAACGACACACGCGCGAGGCGCAGCACCGGATGCCCGACCGCATCGCCCATGCGATGGATCTGCCGGTTCTTGCCCTCGTACAGCGTGATCTGGACCCACGTGTTGCGGTCCTCCTCGCGCAGCACGAACACCTCGGCGGGCTTCGTCTTGTGCCCGTCGTCGAGCACCACGCCGTTGCGCAGCCGATCGAGATCCTCGACATGCACGTGCCCGCGCAGCTTCGCGACGTAGATCTTCGGCACGTCCTTGCGCGGATGGAGCAGCGCGTCGGTGAGCTCGCCGTCGTTCGTCACGAGCAGCACGCCGCTCGTGTGGAAGTCGAGCCGTCCCACCGGGTACACGCGCGCGCCGAGCTGCGCGAGGTACTGGCCGAGGTGCGGCCTCCCCTCGGGATCGCTCAGTGTGCTCACCACGCCGCGCGGCTTGTGCAGCACGAAGTACGCGGGCTTTTCGAGCACGACGCGCTTGCCGTCGACCTCGATCTTGTCCTTCCGCGGATCGGCGCTGCTGCCGATCTCGGTGACCACGCGCCCGTTCACGCGAACGTGCCCCGACGCGATCAGCCCTTCGGCCGCACGACGCGACGCGACCCCCGCGTGCGCGAGGATCTTCTGGAGTCTCTCTCGAGCCATTTCGCTCTTTTCAGCTCTCGTCCGTGCCCGCGGTCGCGGTCTCGCCCTCGCCCGGAGGCGGCGCGTACTCGTGATCGCGATCCCATCGATCGACGCGCCCGTCACCGTCGACGTCGGTGCCCATGCGCACCATGCGGCCGTTCTCGAAGTACTCCCACCGATCGGGGCGCCACGTGTCCCCGGTGCTGCGACCCGCGAGGTCGCGCTCGGTGCGGATCGCCGCGCCTTCGTCGTCGTAGAAGATTTTCGTGTCGACGCGACCGTCGCCGCTCTGATCGATCTCGGTGCGCACGACGCGACCGTCCTGGTAGACGGTGATCGTGTCCATCTGACCGTCGAAGTTGCGGTCCGCCTCTTCGCGCAGCGGGCGGCCTTCGTCGTTGTAGTAGCGGACGACGTCCTTCGTCCCGTCGCCGTTCAGGTCGCTCTCGCGGCACGAGAGCACGAGGCGCGTGATCGGCGGATCGCCGACGCGCCGGAACACACGACGCACGTCGGGGCGCGAGTCGCCGGAGGTGTCGTACTCCGAGACCTCGCGATCGGTGCCGCTCACGTCGCAGCGCCCGCCGTCCTCGGCGGTCGCGCTGCCCGAGGCCGACGAGGCGCGCGCGCGGCGCGTCCGCTGCGTGCTCTCGTTGCCGCCGCCGCACCCCGCGACGACGATCCCCGCGATCGCCGCGGCGATCACCACGAAGCGCGCCATCGTCACTGCGTTCCTCCGAAGGGCTGCGCGCCCGCATCACCCGGCTGCGTGGTCCCCTCGGCCGGCGGCGCTTCGCCACCGCTCGTCGCGGTGTCGGTGGTCGTGGCGGGGGCCGCGGGCGGCGGGGCCGGCGGCTCCTCGACCGCCGCGACCTCCGAGCCGTCGCAGGTCATCGGCGTCTCGGCCTGGCCCGCGGAGTCGGCCGGGATGTCCTCGGTCTGATCGGGCTGACCGTCGACGTCGGTGTCGCGACGGATCTGCGTCAGGCGCCCGCGCTCGAACACTTCCCAGCGATCGGGCTGGCCGTCGTTGTTCTCGTCGTAGCGCGCCTCGTGCAGCACGCCGCTCTCGAACTCCTCCCACGTGTCCGGCCGCCCGCCGTGGCGCCGATCGCGCTCGCTGCGCGAGAGCAGGTTGCCCTCGCACCAGAGCCACGTGTCGATCACGTTGTCGAAGTTCGTGTCGAGCTCGCTGCGCACGACCACGCCGTTCTCGAGGTACGAGATCTGGTCGAGGCGCCCGTCGAAGTCGAAGTCGTGCTCCTCGCGGATCGGCGTGCTGCCGTCCTCCGCGAAGAAGCGCGTCACGTCGATCATCCCGTCGAAGTTCATGTCGTACTGGGCGCAGCGCTCCACGCCGCCCTCGTACACGTGACGGATGTCCGGGTTCGCGTCGTTGTTCACGTCGACCGCACGAACCTCGCGGCCCTGGGGATTGCACTGCTCGCGCACCGCTTGGTCACCGCGGCTGCCGCGGGGCGTGTCCCCCACCGCCGAGTTTCCACCACAACCAGGGCCCGTCAGGGCGAGCACGAGCGAGACCGCCGCGCCCACTGCCGCGCGGCGCCCAAAGCGAGTCGGTCGCATTCGGCGCGGAGCATACGCGTGCGGCCCCTACCCCCGCAACCGAGCCCGCCCCCGGCCGTTGACCGTACGTGGCGTGCCATGTAGCTTCATGACAACGGACGGGCGAATGGCGCGCAAGAAAGTCAGCACCACGATCTACATCACGCCCGACCAGAACGAGCGGCTCAAGCTGCTGCACGAGCGGACCAAGGTGCCCGTCGCGGTCTACATCCGCGAAGGCATCGACATGGTCCTCGAGAAGCACTCGCACAATCTCCCGGGCCAGCTGACGCTCGACGCGCCGCCCAAGAAGCGCTGAGCCGCACGCGATCGCTCATCCCGCAGTAGGCGCGGCACTTGCGAGTAGCGCCACTCGCAGCCACACCTTGCGGCCATCCATGCCCGTCCCCGTCGAGCGCATCCGCAACTTCTCGATCATCGCGCACATCGATCACGGCAAGAGCACGCTCGCCGATCGACTGCTCGAGTACACCGGTGCGCTCTCCGATCGTGAGAAGCAGGACCAGTTCCTCGACAACATGGAGCTGGAGCGCGAGCGCGGGATCACGATCAAGGCGCAGTCGGTGCGCCTCAATTACAAGGCGGACGACGGGCTCGAGTACGAGCTCAACCTGATCGACACGCCCGGGCACGTCGACTTCAACTACGAGGTCTCGCGCTCGCTCTCGGCGTGCGAAGGCGCGCTGCTCGTGGTCGATGCGTCGCAGGGCGTCGAGGCCCAGACGCTCGCGAACGTGTACCTCGCGCTCGAGAGCAACCTCGAGATCATCCCGGTCTTCAACAAGATCGACCTCCCGGGCGCCGACATCGATCGCGTGAAGCGCGAGGTCGAAGAGGTCATCGGGCTCGACTGCAGCGATGCGATCCCCGCCAGCGCCAAGGAGGGGATCGGCATGCGCGAGATCCTCGAGGCGGTGGTGAAACGCGTGCCGCCGCCCAAGACGGCGGGCGAGGACGCGCCGCTGCGCGCGCTGCTCGTCGACTCCTGGTACGACGCGTACCGGGGCGCGATGGCGCTCATCCGCGTGGTGGACGGGACGATCCGCCCCGGGATGAAGATCAAGATGATGGCCACGAAGGCCGAGTACGAGGTCACCGAGCTCGGCGTGTTCGCGCCGTTCGCGCGCGCGATCCCGGAGCTCGGGCCCGGCGAGGCGGGCTTCTTCGCGGCGAGCATCAAGACGGTCCGCGACTGCAAGGTCGGCGACACGATCACCGAGATGCGCCGTCCCGCGGCGGATCGTCTCCCCGGCTTCCGCGAAGTGAAGCCGATGGTCTTCTGCGGCATCTTCCCGACCGAGCCGAACGAGTACCCGAACCTGCGCGAGGCGCTCGAGAAGCTGCAGCTCAACGACAGCGCGCTCTCGTGGGAGCCCGAGACGAGCGAGGCGCTCGGCTTCGGGTTCCGATGCGGCTTCCTCGGGATGCTGCACATGGACATCGTCCAGGAGCGGCTCGAGCGCGAGTACGACCTCGACCTGATCACGACCGCGCCGAGCGTCGTCTATCACGTGCACCTGACCGACGGGACGATGACGCCGGTGGAGAACCCGTCGCGCCTGCCCGATCCGGTGAAGATCGACCACATCGAAGAGCCCTTCTTCAAGGTGTCGATCCACGTGCCGTCGACCTACGTGGGCGCGGTGCTGAAGCTCTGCGAGGAGCGTCGCGGCGTCCAGAAGGCGATCCAGTACGCGTCGCAGGATCGCGTGATCATCGTGTACGAGCTGCCGCTCGGCGAAGTGCTCTTCGACTTCTTCGACAAGCTGAAGAGCGCGACCAAGGGCTACGCGTCGATGGACTACGAGCTCGCCGGGTATCGCGAGTCGCCGCTGGTGCGCGTCGACATGCTGATCAACGGCGACAAGGTCGACGCGCTCAGCGCGATCGTGCACCGCGAGAAGGCGCAGTGGCTCGGGCGCGGCCTCGCGGAGAAGCTCCGCGGGATCGTGCCGCGCCAGCAGTACGAGGTCGCGATCCAGGCGGCGATCGGCGGCAAGGTCATCGCGCGCGAGACGGTGCGCGCGATGCGCAAGGACGTGACCGCGAAGTGCTACGGCGGTGACATCTCGCGCAAGCGCAAGCTGCTCGAGAAGCAGAAGGAAGGAAAGAAGCGGATGAAGGCGGTCGGATCCGTCGACATCCCGCAGGAAGCCTTCCACGCGATCCTCAAGGTCGAGTGATCGCCGCGAGCCCGTCGCGATCGTAGCGCAGCGGTCGGAGGTCCGGCCCGAGCGACGGCAGGCCGCACGCGTCGGTGCGTGGGCGCTCGAGCTCGATCGCGCGCGCGAGCGCGACGTGGTCGCGCGAGGCGGGAGCGGCTTCGAGCTCGGTCGCGGCGCGCTCGAACGATTGCGTCGCGCCGGTCGCGTCGCCGCGCATGCGCATCGCCCAGGCGGTTCGGTAGAGGACGTACGCGCGCAGGAGCGCGGGCGCGTTCTCGAGCGCGCGGGTGAAGTGCCCGATCGCCTCGACCGTGTGATGGCCCTCGAGCGCGTGGTCTCCGAGACGCGCCCACGCGTAGGGCGCGAACGGGCCGGCAGGGGCCACCGCGAGCAGGAGCTCGAGCGTGCGACGCGCGTGGTCGGGACGACCGTCGTCGCTCTGCACCGCGGCGAGCGTGAAGAGCGCGAGCTCGTGGGTGGGCTCGGCGCGGAGGATCTCGTCGAGATGCGACTCGGCACGCTGACGCAGCACCATCGCGCGCGCCGGTGAGCGCGTCGCGCGCGCCGCCTCGCGCCAGGCCTCGGCGGTGTACGCGCTTCGGGCCGTGAGAGGCTCGATCGCGCCGTTCGTCTCCACACCGCGCATCACGGTGCGCTCCATGCGCTCGGCCTCGCGCTCGGCGTGCTCCCGCATGCGCTCGCTCGGCGAGGCCCAGCGCAGGTCGTCGCTCGCCTCGTACGAGGGCACGCACTGCGCGCGTGCGAGGCACGGAGCCGCGATCAGCGCGACGACGAGGACGAGGCAGCGCACGGGACGAGTGTGCCCGAGCGCGACGTGTGACGCGCGCCGCGCGTGCTCATGATCCGTGGTCATGGCGCGCGGACGACGACGGGTGCTCATCGCGGTCACGAGCCACCTCGGCCCCTTGGGACGACGTCCCACCGGCGCGTGGCTCGGCGAGATCAGCGGGTTCTGGCACGAGATGGTCGAGGCCGGGCTCGAGGTCGAGTACGCGAGCCCGCGCGGCGGCGATCCGCCGATCGATCCGGTGAGCGCGCTGCTCCCCGGCGAGAGCAAGGACGCGTTCGTGCGCTCGGGCGAGCGCGAGCGCCTGATGGACAGCATGCGCAGCGTCGACGTCGAGCCGGCGCGCTACGACGCGATCTTCTTCGCGGGCGGGCACGGTGCGCTCTGGGATTTCCCGTCGGATCCCGGGCTCGTGCTCGCGACCGAAGCGATCTGGCGCGACGGTGGTGTCGTCGCGGCGGTGTGCCACGGGCCCGCTGCGCTGCTGGAGCCGAAGGACGCGCAGGGCCGCTCGCTGCTCGAGGGACGTCGCGCGACCTGTTACTCGAACTTCGAGGAGACGCTGGGCGGCGTCGCGGGCAAGGTGCCGTTCCTGCTCGAGACGTCGATGAAGGAGCGCGGCGCGCGCTTCGAGAAGGCGATGCTGCCCTTCACGCAGCACGTGGTGATCGACGGGCGCCTCGTGACGGGACAGAACCCTGCGTCGGCGCGGGGCGTGGGTCGCGCGGTCGCGGAGCTGCTCGGTGCGACGCCGCGCGTGAAGCGCGTCGAGCGTCAGCCTTCTTCGATCGAGCGGCGGTGATCGGCCGAGTACCCCGCGTAGAGCGCGGCGGACTCGGTGATTCGCGCGCGCTCTTCGTCGGTCAGATCGCGCACCGGCTTCGCAGGGCGGCCCATCGCGAGCACGCCGGGCGGGATCTTCGTGCGCGCCGTGACGAGCGAGCCCGCACCGAGCACGACCCAGTCGCCGATCTCCGCGGTGTCGAGGACGATCGAGCCCATCCCCACGAGCACGTCGCTGCCGACGATGCAGCCGTGGAGGATCACCGAGTGACCGACGGTGCAGCGATCGCCGACGATGGTCTCGCTCCACCCGCCGGTCGCGTGCACGACCGAGTTGTCCTGGATCGACGTCTGCTCGCCGATGCGGATCGGCGCGACGTCGCCGCGCAGCACCGCGCCGTACCAGATCGACGAGCCCGCGCCGATCGTCACGTCGCCGATCAGGCTCGCGGTGGGCGCGACGAACGAGGTCTCGTGCGCGCGCGGACGCACGCCTCGATACGGGAAGAGGGGCCCTCGGTCGCTCATGCGCTCTCCTCGGCGGGCTGGGACGTGCGGAACGACGACACCACGAGCCGCGCGGTCGAGCCGACGATCGCGCCCACGACGTCGGCGAGCAGATCGATCGCGTCGGTGGCGCGGCCCGGGACGAACGCTTGGTGGATCTCGTCGAGCACGCCCCACCCGCACGTCACGAGCACCGCGACCGCGGCGACGCGCGCGCGGGTGCGATCGGGCCAGGTCCGCAGCGATGCGTGCGCGACGAGGAACGCGAGCACCGCGTACTCGATCATGTGCACGCCCTTGTCGCGCAGCGGGAGGTGGTCGATCGGGAGCTCGGGGAGCGCGATCGACGAGAGCGCCCAGATGAGCGCCATGTAGAGCACGGCGGGCAGCCACGCGAGCGCGATGCGCGTGGGCGTGACGCTCATTCCGCGGGGTCCTGCGCGCGGCCGACGACCGGCAGTCGCGTGCGCGTCGGTGCCGCGGCGCTCTTGGTCGGCGCGGGCTTCGGCGCGATGCGCGGGAGCGACGCGACGTCGGCGTCGACGCGCGCGACGAGCGAGTGCGCGTTCGCGCGCTCGACGGTGACCGGCAGGATCGCGCCCGCGAGATCGATGCCCTCGGGCACGTCGGCGTGCACGATCTCGTGCCGGCTCGAGCGGCCCTTCCAGCGCGCCTCGCCCGCGCGCGGGCGATCGTTCTTGCTCTCCTGCGAGAGCGACTCGAAGAGCACCTCGGTACGCGTCCCGACGAGCGACGCGAGGTGCGCCCGCTGTTGCTCGGCGACGACCTCGAGCAGGCGCGCGAGGCGATCGTCCTTCTGCTCCTCGGTCACATCGTCGCCCAGCTTGAGCGCGGGCGTGTGCGGGCGCGGCGAGTACTTGAACGCGAACGCCGCGACGAAGCCGACCTCACGCACCAGCGAGAGCGTCTCGAGGAACTCGTCCTCGGTCTCGCCGGGGAAGCCGACGATCAGATCGGTCGAGAGGGTCAGGCCCGCGCGCGCGCCCTGCAGCGCACGGGCGCGCGCGACGTAGTGCTCGCGCGTGTAGCGACGCAGCATGCGCTTGAGCACGCGGTTCGATCCCGACTGCACCGGCAGGTGCACGTGCGCGGGGAGCACGTCGAGCTCGGCGTGCGCGCGCACCAGCGCGTCGGTGACGTGGCGGGGATGCGGCGACGTGTAGCGAAGGCGTCGCAGCGAGGGCACCTCGCGCGCGATGCGCGAGAGCAGCTCGGCGAACTGCGACTCGCGCGCGCTCTCTTCCGTGCCCGGCTCGAACCAGGAGTTCACGGTCTGACCGAGCAGCGTCACCTCGCGCACGCCGGCGTCGGCCATGCCGCGCACCTCGGCGACGATCGCGTCGGCGCTGCGATAGCGCTCGGGCCCGCGGGTGTACGGGACGATGCAGAACGTGCAGCGCTCGTCGCAGCCCTTCATCACGGTGACGAACGAGGTCACCTCGCGCGGCGATTCCGCGCGGGTGGGGATCGCCTCGAGGAAGCGCGGATCGTCGAGGTCGAACACCGTGCGCGCGATCGGCGGCCCACCGTCGTGCGCGTGCGCGACCAGCCCGGGGAGCTCGGGGATGTTGTCGGGGCCGATCACCACGTCGATGATCGGTGCGCGCGTGAGGAGACGCTCGCCCTCCTGCTGCGCGACGCACCCCGCGACCGCGATCACGAGATCGGGGTTCGCCTGCTTCAGCCCGCGCATCGTGCCGAGCACGCTGAGCAGCTTGTGCTCGGCCTTCTCGCGCACGCTGCAGGTGTTGAACACGACCAGGCTCGCGAGCGCGGCCTCGTCCGTCGGCTCCCATCCAGCGCGCGCCAGGACCTCCTCGATCCTGCGCGAATCGTGGACGTTCATCTGGCAGCCGAAGGTCTGGACGAGGTACCGCTTCATCGTCGGAGGCCGGCAAGGTAGCAGCGCCCCTCGTGGAGACCACTCCGGGGCTCCAGGGGCGGGCGCCCACCCCCGGCGTCGATCCGGGTGACCCCCGATTGGTCGGCCGGTGACCCCCGACTTCGATCCCGGTGACCCCCGACTTCGATCCCGGTGACCCCCGACTTCGATCCGGGTCACCCCCGAATCGATCCCGGTGACCCCCGACTTCGATCCCGGTGACCCCCGAATCGATCGCGGTGTCCCCCATTTGCGATCGCGGTGTCCCCCGTTTCGTTCCGCGTAGGGTCTCGAATCTACTCGGGATTTCGTCGCAGACCCAGAACGAGGACACGGCGGGAGCGGAACGACCGAGGTTCAGCGCGAGCGTACCTCGATCGGGATACGGAACGAGCGCGGCGACGACGTGGTGGGGAACCGGATCGCGCGGGCACGCTGGATCACGCACTGACCGGGCGCGGTGCTCGCGACCTCGGCGGGCGCGAGCTCGACGCGCTGCACGCTGCCCGAGGTATCGATCGAGAAGCGCAGCACGAGGTCGTGGGCCGCGTCCGGCGGCGCGCTCGCGAAGCAGCGGCGGATCTCCGCGGTGTGCGTCGCGAACGCGCGCTGGATCGCGGCGGCCTCGTCGGGCGGCTCGGCGCTACGCTGCACCGAGCGGCGGCGCTCGGTGGTGGGCGTCGCGGCCTCGCGCGGCGTCTCGGGCTCGGTCGGGGTCGTGGCCTCGGTCGGCGGCGGCGTCTCGAGCGGCGGCGCTTCGGTCGGTGGCGTCTCGGTCGGCGCGCCTTCGATGCCGGCGGGCGAGGCCTCGACGTACACCACGTCGGGCGCGGGCGGTGGCTGGCTCCACCACACCGCCGCGCCGATGCCGAGCGCGATCGCACCGATGCTCGCAGCGATCCAGAGGCCGACGCGCGAAGACGGAGGCGCGGGCATCGCCGGCTGCTTGGGGCGCGTCTTCACGCCGCCCCGCGTCGGTCCGTCGGAGGGACGGCTCGGCTCGCTGGCCTCGCCCTCGACCCGCAGCGCCGCGGGCGGGCTCGAGCTCACCGTCGGGGTCGGAGCGCGCCACGCGCGCTCGAGATCGTCGAGCTCGGGGAGCTCGAACATCGAGGGCAGCGAGGGATCGCGGAAGTCGCGCGCGAACGTCTCGGTGAGGAGCGCGCTCGCGTCCTCGGCCGCCATGCCGCGCACGCCGCGCAGCGCCTTGAGCAGATCGCCGGCGCTCTCGTAGCGCTTCCGCGGATCCTTCAGCAGCGCGATCTCGACCACGTCGGCGAGCTCGGGCGAGCAGTCGGGGCGCACCTCGTCGAGGCGCGTCGGCGTGTGGGTGAGCACGCGTCCGACCGTCGACGTCGGCGACGACGTGCGGAACTCGTTGCGGCCCACGAGGATCTCGTGGAGCACCACCGCCGCCGCGTACGCGTCGCTGCTCGGCGAAGGATCGGCGCCCTCGAGGATCTCGGGCGCCATGTACGAGAACTTGCCCTTCACGGTGCGCGTCGCGGTCTTCACGTCGGGCGCGTCGACGCCGCTCTGCGCGATGCCGAAGTCCGCGAGCCGCACGTGGCCGTCGGTGTCGAGCAGCACGTTCGACGGGCTCACGTCGCGGTGCACGATGCGCAGCGGCTCGCCGCCCTCGCCCACCAGCGTGTGCGCGTACTGCAGCGCCTCCAGCACCTGCACGACGATCTGCACCGCGAGCACGACCGGCACGTCGCCGCGCTTCTGCAGCGTCCAGCTGGCCCAACGGCCGAGGTGGAAGCCGTGGACGTAGTCCATGACGAGCAGATAGCTCTGCTCCTCGCGACCGAAGTCGAACACCGAGACGATGCCCGGGTGGCGCAGCAGCGACATGATGCGCGCCTCGCGCTTGAACATGCGCGCCGCGGCCTCGTCGCCGACCAGCTCGGGCAGCATGCTCTTCACGACGACGGGCTTCACGAAGCTCGCCGCGCCCTCGCTGCGCGCGAGGTAGATCGCGCCCATCCCGCCGCGCGCGAGCTCGCGCATGATCCGGTAGCGGCCGAGCACCACGCGGCCGAGGAGCGGATCGGCCGCTTTCGGTTCGCCAGCGCTCGTCATCGTCCGGCCACGCGCCGCAGATAGTAGTGCACTCCGCGGCGCGGATGGGAGAAGCGAACTGCGAGCGCGTCGGTGGTGGTCGGCACGCGCACCTCACCCGCGAAGCGCATCTGGGCGTCGATCGCGAGCGGTGCGCCCTCGGCGCGCACCTCGAATCCGTCGAGCACCACACCGGCGACGCGCACGGCCTCACCGGGCGCGAGCGCGGCCGCGCGGCCCGGCTCGCGCAAGCTCGCTGCGGGTGCGGCATTGTCGAAGCGGATGCGCAGCGTCGTCTGCGGCGAGGCGCGCCCCGACGACGTGAACCAGAGCCGGTGCGTGCCCTCCGAGAGCTCGCCCGAGCGCAGCTCGACGCGCCCCGAGGCGGCGGCGACGGTGCGCTCGCGGCCGCTGCTCGCGACGTGGAGCAACGCGTTACCCGAGCCGCTTTCGCGCCAGCGCACCGTGAGGATCGGGAGCGCGTTCTGATAGAGCACGTCGTAGGTGCGGCCGTCGGTGTCGACGACGTTGCGCGGCGGGACCGGATCGAGGCGGCTGCTGCCGTCGTCGCGACGGACGGTGATCGTGCCGCCGCGCGGATCGCTGCCCTCGACACAGTCGATCGCGTAGCGCGCGCGTCCGGTGGGGATGGTGACCACCGCGCTGCCCTCGCCCGCGTACCGAACCGGACGGCGGCCCGCGCGGATCGTGACGATCGCGCGACCGGGGCACGCCGCGCCGAAGTCGATGCGCACCGCGGTCGGCGCGGACGCGTCGTGGATCACCGGCGACTCTCCCGCCGGGATCGAGACGTGCGCGCGCTCGGGCGAGGGCGTGACCTGCACACCGGGCGTGCTCGGATCGCTCGCCTCGGCCGCATCGTCCTCGGCGAGCGCGTCCTCCTCGACCTCGCCCGTTTCCTCGACCGGATCCTCCGCCGCGACCGCCTCGGTCGGCGTGGGCTCGACCGGCTCGGGCGGCGCGCCGAAGCTCGCGTCGTCCTCGAACACCACGCGTCCGACCGCGAGCACCACGGCATCGCCGGCCTCGGCGGTACGCGCGACGCCGTCCTCCTCGAACACCACGCGTCCCGCGATCACCTCGACGCGCGCCGAGTCGCCGGTGCGCGCGCGCACCCGTGCGCCTGCCTGCAGGGTGACCGAGCCGCGCTCGGTCTCGAACACGAGTTCGTCGGCGCTGTCGAGCTCGACCTCGCCGGTCTCGAGGCGCACCGCCGAGGGCGCCTCGGGCCGCTCCCCGAGGAAGCGCAACACGGTGCGCGGCTGCATGCGCACGCCACCGCGCGCGCCGACGCGCAGCTGCGCGGTCGACGCATCGCCGGTCCGCACCGCGTCGCCCAGCTCGAAGCGTTGCCCGACCGGCGCGGTCTCCCACGTGGTCACCGCCGCAGCGGTGCTGCGCTCGACCGTCCCGTCGCGCGCGAGCAGCTCGGCCACGCCGGCGCCGCTGCATCGATCACAAGCGAATAGCGCGAATGACGCGATCAACGCGGCGCACGCGCGCGACACCAACGCATTTCCCGGAGTCCTGCGCACGCGCCCGGGCTCAGTGGGCGGGCTCGGCCAGGAGGCGCTGCACGAGACCATCGAGACGCGCCATCGAGGCGCCATCGACGCCGACCACCACGTCTCGCACCTGCCCGTGTCGATCGATGACGACCATCATCGGGATCGCTCGCACGCCGTACCGCGAGAGCGTGCCGCCCACGTCGCGCGCGACCGTGTAGCCCACAGGGTGCTCCGCGAGATGACCGCGCAGCGCGCCCTCGGACTCCCGCGCGATCCCCAGGACCGTGAGCCCCGCGCCGTGATGACGGCGGTGCATGTCGTCGAGCGTCGGCATGATCGCGCGGCACGGACCGCACCACGTCGCCCAGAAATCGAGCACGATCACGCGCCCGCGCAGATCCTCGAGCGACACGCCGTCCTCGCCGCTCAGGCGCTGCGCCGCGATCGGCGGCGCCGCTTCGCCGAAGCGGAGCGGGCCCACGCCGCCGCCGCCCGACGCACCGCTGCGCTCGGTCGGCGCGGCCACCGCGCTCGGGGTGGACATCGCGATCGCACCGCACGCAGCGAGGACGACGAACGACAGGCGGAGGACGGCGATGGCGTGCGCCCGGGAGCGCGAGTGATTGACCATCGCGGGCGACTCTATCATGGACGCGCGCTCGGACGACCGATGATGATCGAGCGCGTGGAGCCGATGCGCACCAACGGCGACGAGCGCCGCAAGCGGCACGAGGTGCTGCGCGAGGTTGCGCTCGTGTACGCGCTCGTGTGCGTGCTGACGTTCGGGCTCGGCGCGCTGCGCGCGCTCGCTCCGCTGCGCGACGTCGCGCACCTCGGCATCGCCGCGCTGTTCCTCGTGGTGCCGCTGTGGGCGGCGAGGCGCGAGCACGCAGGCGCACGGCGGCTCGGAATCGATCTCGCGGGGCTGCTCGAGGCGCCGCCCGACGAGCCCTCCACGCGCTCGCCCGGGCCCTTCGGGGTCTTCGATCTGGCGCGCGCGGTGCGCGACGCTGCGCCGTCGGGGCTGCGCGAGATCGGCGCGGCGCTCCTCGTCGCGCTCGTGATCTTCCCGCCCTTCGCGGTGGGATTCTACCTCTGGAACCAGCCGGGCCACGCGTTCGTGTGGAACCCGCCGCCCGATCTCGCGTCGTTCGCGCTCACCCAGATCGTGCTCGTCGGGCTGCCCGAAGAAGCGCTGTTCCGCGGCTACGTGCAGACGCGCCTGCACGACGTGTTTCCTCCGCGCACGACGATCCTCGGGGTGCGCGTCCACGTCGGCGTGCTCGTCGCGCAGGCCGCGCTGTTCGCCTTGGTGCATCTCGCGACGGAGCCCTACGTCGCCAAGCTCGCGGTCTTCTTCCCGGGGCTGCTCTTCGGGTGGATGCGCGCGTGGCGCGGAGGCATCGGAGCAGCGATCCTCTTCCACGCGATGAGCAACGTGCTCGCGGAGATCCTCGTACGAGGGTGGCTCGGATGAGCGGCGCGCGCGCGGCGTTCTTCGACATGGACAAGACGCTCGTGCGCGTGAACACGGGGCGTCTCTACGCGTCGTGGCGCTTCTCGCGCGGCGAGACGAGGTTCCGCGATCTGCTGCGCGTGAGCTGGTGGTCGCTCCAGTACACGCTCGGCGTCGTCGATGCGGACGCCGTGAGCCGGTACGCCGCGCGCACGCTCGCGGGCGTCGACGAGCGTGCGTTCGCGGACGAATGCCGCGCCTGGTACGCGAGCGCGGTGCGGCCCCACGTGACGGGGCGCGCGCGCAGCGAGGTCGAGCAGCGCCATCGTGATGGCTACGTCGTCGCGATCCTCACCGGCAGCTCGCCGTACGTCGCGGGCCCGCTCGCCGACGAGCTGGGGATCGATCACGTGATCTCGAGCCGCCTCGTGGTGGAGAGCGGCTGCTTCACCGGCGATGTCGAGGCGCTCTGCTACGGCCCGGGCAAGGTCACGCGCGCGCTCGAGTGGGCGGCACGGCACGAGGTCGATCTCGCGGCGAGCGCGTTCTACACCGACAGCCTCAGCGACCTGCCGATGCTCGAGCGCGTCGGCGAGCCGCGCATCGTGAACCCCGACCCGCGCCTGCGCGCGCTCGCGAAGAGCCGCGGCTGGCCCATCGAGATCTGGACATGAAGAACGATCCGACTCCGCGCCCTTCCCCGCCTCCCGCGTTCGTCGTGCGCGACCTCGTCGAGCGCGCGCTCGCCGAAGACCTGGGGCGCGGCGACGTCACGACCCAGGCGTGCGTGCCCGTCGATCTCGAGGGCGCCGCCGCGCTCGTCGCGCGCGAGCCGCTGGTGCTCGCGGGCGCGTTCGTGTTCGAGCAGGTGTTCGCGACGGTCGATCCTCGCGTTCGGGTCGAGGTGCTCGCGCACGACGGAGCGCGCCTCTCGAAGGGCGCGGTCGCGGCGCGGGTGCGCGGCCCGGCGCAGTCGATCCTCGAGGGCGAGCGGGTCGCGCTCAACTTCGTGCAGCGCATGAGCGGAGTCGCGACCAAGACGCGCAAGTTCGTCGACGCGCTGCCCGCGGGCAGCAAGACGCGCATCGCCGACACCCGCAAGACCACGCCCGGGCTGCGCGCGCTCGAGCGCTACGCGGTGCGCTGCGGCGGGGGGCACAACCACCGCGACGATCTCTCGAGCGCGGTGCTCATCAAGGACAACCACATCGCGGCGTGCGGCGGCGTGGGGATCGCGATCGAGCGGGCGCGCGCGTGGGCGCCCCACACCTCGCGCATCGAGTGCGAGGTCGATCGCATGGAGCAGCTGCGCGAGGCGATCGAGGCGCGCGCCGACATCGTGCTGCTCGACAACTTCGACGATGCGACGCTCGCGGAGGCGGTCGCGTTCGTCGCGGGGCGCGCGATCCTCGAGGTCTCGGGCGGCGTGACGCTCGAGCGCATCCCGAAGATCGCGGCGGCGGGCATCGACGTGATCTCGGCGGGCGGGCTGACGCACTCGGCGGCCGCGGTCGATCTCGCGCTCGACTGGGAGAGCTGAGCGCTTCGATAAGTGCTTCACGAAATGCAGGACCTCGATCCCGAACGCATTCGCTCGCTGCTCACGACGCGCGCCTACGGGCGCTCGCTCGACGTGCGCGAGAGCACGGCCTCGACCAACGACGACGCGCGCGAGGCGGCCCGCGCGGGCGCGGCGCGCGGGCACGTGGTGGTGGCCGACGCGCAGTCGCGGGGGCGCGGTGCGCACGGGCGCGTGTGGTCGTCGCCGTCGGGGACGGATCTGTACCTGTCGATCGTGGAGCGAGTGACGCTCTCGCCCGAGCGGGTGGCGCCGCTGACGCTCGCGGTGGGGCTCGGGGTCGCGGACGCGGTGCGGGCGCTCGCACCGGCGCTCGAGCCGCGGGTGAAGTGGCCGAACGACGTGTGGATCGGGCGGCGCAAGACGGCCGGCGTGCTGGTCGAGGCGAGCTCGATCGGCGCGCGCATGGACGCGATCGTGATCGGCGTCGGGCTCGGGGTGAATCGGCTCGCGTGGCACGAGGAGCTCGCGAGCAGCGCGACCTCGGTGCTCCACGCGTCGCGCGAGCTGGATGCGGTGTGCGCGGAGCTCGATCGTGCGAGCGCGCTGGCGACGTTGCTGGGCGCTATCGAGGCGTGGGTCGATCGGTTCGTCGCCGAGGGCCCTGCGCCCGTGGTGCGCGCGCTCGAGGAACGCCTCGCGCTGCGCGGCGAGCGTGTGCGGTGTGACGACGTGGAAGGCGTGCTGGTCGGGGTCGAATCGAGCGGTGCGCTCCGGCTCGAGACGTCGAGCGGTCCGCGCTCGATGATCTCGGGGACGTTGCGGCCGCTCTGAGCGTCACATCGGGATCGCGGGCTCGTTCTCGATGCCGAGGACGTGGGCACGCGCCTCGGCGAGGACGAAGATCGAGCCGGCGACGATCACGAGGCCGCTCTGCCCGGCGCGAGCGCGGGCGCGATCGACGCCCGATGCGATCGTCGGGGCGCTCTGGGTATGCGCGTGCTGCGCGATGACCTCGGGACGCTCGGCGCGCGGCATGTCGGGCGCGACCGCGATGATGTGATCGACCTGCGGGCGGAGGATGTCGAGCATCTCGCGCCACGGCTTGTCCGCCATCGCGCCGAGGACGAGCACGCGCGGCCCGGTGCGCGGCAGCGATGCGAGGTGGGCGGCGAGGGCGCGGCACCCGTGGGGGTTGTGGGCGGCGTCGACGATCACGGAGGGAGAGCCGTCGAGCGTCTCGAGCCGGCCGGGCCAGTGCGCGGTGCGGAGGCCTTCGCGGACAGCGTGGTCGTCGATGTGGAGGCCGCGGGCGCGGAGGACGTCGACGAGTGTGAGGACGACCGCGAGGTTGGCGCGCTGGAATGCGCCGGGGAGAGGCGGTTCTTGGGAAAGATCGCGTGTGGCGGGCACGATTGGCGCACCCACGTTCGATGCGTGGGCCTCGATCGCGTGCCGGGCATCCTCGTCGACGGGTCCGAGGACGAGGGGGACGCCGGGCTTCGCGATGCCCGCTTTCTCGCGCGCGATCTCGGCGATCGTGGAGCCGAGATACTGCTGGTGATCCAGCGCGATTGAGGTGATCGCGGTCGCGAGCGGTGCGTCGATGACGTTGGTGGCGTCGAGACGCCCGCCGAGGCCGACCTCGAGCACCACGACGTCGCAGGCGGCGTCGCGGAAGGTCTCGAGCGCGATCAGTGTGGTGACCTCGAAAAACGTCAGCTGCGGTGCGTCGGGAGCGTCGACCGTGGTTCGAATCGACGAGGCACGACGCGCGACCTCGTCCTTCGACACGGACCGACCGTCGACGCGAATACGTTCCCGGAACGAGTGCAGATGCGGGGACGTATAGAGCCCGGTACGCAGCCCCGACGCGCGCAGCACGCCCTCGAGCATCGCGCACACGCTGCCCTTCCCGTTCGTGCCCGCGACGTGGACGACACGCAGCCCGCGATGGGGATCGCCCCGCAGCGCGAGCGCCGCGTGCATGCGATCGAGCTCGAGCCGGATCCCGCGCGGCTGCAGCGCGTAGAGCCAGCGCAGGGACTCTTCGTAGGTCACGCGCTCAGCCGACGAGGTGGCCGAGCACGCGCGCGATCGTCGCGCGCATCTCGCGACGCTGCGCGATCACGTCGATCATGCCGTGATCGAGCAGGAACTCCGAGCGCTGGAACCCCTCGGGAAGCTTCTGGCGGATCGTGTTCTCGATCACGCGCGGCCCCGCGAAGCCGATCAGCGCGCGCGGCTCCGCGATGTTCACGTCACCGAGGAGCGCGAAGCTCGCGGCGACGCCGCCGGTCGTCGGATGCAGGAGCACGCTGACGAAGGGCATGCCGGCCTCGCGCACGCGACCGAGCGCGGAGACCGTCTTCGCCATCTGCATCAGCGAGAGCACGCCCTCCTGCATGCGCGCGCCGCCCGAGCTCGAGAGCAGGATCGCGGGCTGCTTCCGCTCGGCAGCGCGCTCGAACATGCGCGCGATCTTCTCGCCGACGACCGAGCCCATCGAGCCGCCCATGAAGCGGAAGACGAACGCGCCGATCTGGACGCCGCGCCCTTCGACCGTGCCGCTGCCGACCATCATCGCGTCGTCGACGCCGGTCTTCTTGCGGGTCGCGCGGACGCGATCGGGGTACGGCTTGCTGTCGTTGAACGCGAGCGGATCGCCGGAGACGAGGCCGATGTCGTGCTCCTCGAACGAACCCGGGTCGAGGAGGAGCTCCACCCACGACTCCGCGCTCATCGGGTAGTGGTGGTTGCACTCCGGGCAGACCTCGAGGTTCTCGGTGAACTCCTCGGCCTTGAGCGTCGCGCCGCACGATTCGCAGCGGCGAAACACACCTCGGCCGATCGTCTTCTTCTCCGAGGCGTCGATCGTCGCGCGGTTCTTGGTGAACCAGGCCATGCGAGGGGGCGGGGATAACACGAGGGCGCTCGCTCGGAAAGGCGGCGCGTCGTAACACATCGCGTCATGCCGATCAGCGCGCCCTTCCGTTCCACCCAGCGCGTCTACTTCGACGATCTCGATGCGCTGAACATCCTGCACAACGTGCGTTTCCTGCTGTTCATGGAGCGCGCGCGCGGGGAGCTGTTCCAAGCGCTCGGGTTCCGCTGGGAGGACGATTTCGAGAAGAACCCGGACAAGTTCCACGTCGTGGCGGCCCACGAGATCCAATATCTGGCGCCGGTTCGCGGTGAGGGGGATCTCACGGTGGAGCTGCTGCCGGTGAAGCTCGGGACGTCGAGCCTGGTGATCGACGCGAAGGTCCGCGCGGTGCACGGATCGACGGTGCACGCGGAGGGGCACACGCGGCTCGTGCGGCTGGATCCGACGACGTTCAAGCCGTGCCCGTGGAGCGACCGGTTTCGTGCGGCATTCGAGCCGCTGCTCGCGCCGAAGGGCTGATTCGGGGATCAAGCGGCGGCGATGAAAGCCGCGTGTTGCTCGCGCATCAGCCAGGTGCCCGCTGGGAACGGAACGTCGCGTCGTCGTGTGCGCCACGCGTCGAACGCGAACCGATACGCGAGCCGAAATGCGCGCACGCGCTCTGCCGACTCGATTCGCGCGTCGTGATTGCCTCGCCCGACCGCGAACGTCGGATTTCGGCCGCGGATCGGCTCCCACGAATGTGCCCGGCGGTACGGCGAGAGCTTCTCGCAGCGGTCGCGGCCGACGAACGTTCCACCGCGTGCTCGGACGCTCGCGCGTGCAGCCGACTCCAGTGCTGCGACTTCTCGGGCGATGACGTCTCGGAAGTCGTCGTCCGCCATTCCGAGATCGCGCGCCGCACATGGCATCTCGAGGCGGAGCTGGACGCAGGGCGGCCAGTTGTCGTCGTCGGCCGCGAAATACTCGGCGGGACGCTCGATGCTCCAGGTCGCCGTGCCGATCTCGTCGGGCCGCGTCGTGACGCCGGGCCAGTCCTTCGCGCGCGAGACGAGCATCGCAGCGACCGGGTTCGCGATCGCGTACGCGATCTTCTCCGCGACTGCGTGAGGCGTGCGGAGCTCGACGACGCTCGTCGGCTCGTGATCCCAGATCGCGCCTTCCCACTTGCGCAGCACCTTCGTCGCGAGAGCGACGTGCCGGTGCAGGTAGTGGATGAACCGCGGCAGACAGCCTTCGGGATCCGAGACGACGAGGTGCTCGTGCGTGCTCATCAGCACCGCTGCGTGGATCCGGACTCCCGTGCGCTGCGCAGCGACCGCGAGCGCGTAGCGGAAGATGCGGTTCATGCGCGGGTCGGGCGCGAAGAGGTGATGGCGGCGCAGCGTGCGGCGGGTGACGAGATAGATGCCGCCAGGCTCGATGAGGCGTGGTTGGGTCACGAGCGCGGCGCAGCGCATCCCGCGTGCCGGCCATCGGGGGCCTGAATGCCTGAAAGAACGCAACGTGGGTCGGCGATGTGACGGCGGGAACATGGCGGACCGCCACCCCGACGCGACCCCTCAACCCCGCGCGACGATCACCGACAGCATCCGCCCGCTCTTCCCGCCGTCGCGTCGATGCGAGAAGAACCTCGCGTCCTCCGCGAACGTATCCCCACCGACGTCCTCGATCCGCCCGCGCGCGACACCCAGCTCCGCGAGCTGCGCGATCACCGCGCGCACCAGATCGACGTGCGGCTTCGCAAACCCCCGCTCGATCACATCCTCACCGCGCGCGACTGCCTGGATCTGCTCCGCCACGTCCTCGCCGACCTCGAACGACGCCGCCCGGATGCACGGCCCGATCGCGCACACGAGCCCCGACGCCGGCGCCCCCAGCGCCTCGATCCCGCGCGGCACCACGTTCGCGACCACGCCGCGCCACCCCGCGTGGATCGCCGCGACGCGCCCGCTCGCTTCGTCCGCGACCAACACCGGAATGCAGTCCGCCGTCCGCACGCCGACCGCGATCCCCTCCCCCGCCGCGACCAGCGCGTCCGCCTCCACACGCCGCACGCTCGTCACGTCATCGCCGGCGCTCACCGCGCGCACCGCGGCCCCGTGGACCTGGCTCGTCTCGTAGAGCCGCGCGACGTCGTACCCCACCTCGCGCGCGAGCCGGCGATGGTTCTCCTCGACCGCCGCGAGATCGTCGCCCACCGAACGACCCAGGTTGAGCGAATCGAACGGTGGCGCGCTCACCCCGCCGACCCGCGTCGCGAACCCGTGCGCGAACCCAGCGCGCGAAAGCAACGCCGACCGGATCACCATCCGGCTCACGACCCGAGCCTCCGGATCTCCGGATGACGCGCCTCGAGCTGCGCCACGCTCACACGATCCGCGTCCTCCGCGGGCGACCACACCACCTCGAACGCCACGAGCTCGTCCTCGCCGATCGCCCGCAGGGCTTCGAGCCCCGCCCGCAACGCTGCACGATCGCTCGGCCGCGCAACGTCGGTGATCTCCCGACGCGCCGCGACCACCACCGTCACCAGCACCACCCCCGGCTCATCGCTCGCCGCGAGCACCGGCGGCGCCTTGGTCGTCACCGCACCCCCGGTGTTGCGGATCACCTCCACGTCGAACCGCGATCGCGCGCGATGCGCGACCTCGACGAAGTGCTTCCGCGCGTCCTCCGCGTCCCGCAGCGCGCCGCCCTCGGCGTGCCCGTGCGTCCAGTGCGCCTCCGCGGACACCAGCACGTCGATCGCCTCGCCGAGCATCCGATGCCGCCCGCGCTGCGTGTTCGTGTCCCCGCTCGTCGCGAGCGCACGCATCGCGCCCTGCACCGCGGTGCGCGCGCTCGCATCGAGACCGATCACGATCGCCTGCACGTCGATGCGCATGTCCCCCCGCGCGATCGTCAGCGATACGGAGCGAACCGCGTCCCGCCCTCGAGACGACCGTTCAGCCGTCGCAGCTCGTCACTCGTGAACGCGTCCGGGCTCCCGAGCGGCAGATGCTCGCGCACGAACTCCTCGATCACCGAGCGCGCGCCACCGCCGCCCCCCGAGTCGTCCACCTCGGCCCATTGCTCGAAGATCGCGCGGCGCCGCTGCTCCGCGGGACGCCCATCGTCCTGCCAGATCCGCGCGAGCTGCCCACGAAGCCGACGCAGCCCCGCCGCCATCGCCTGGGCGCGCGTCTCGTCCTCGAGCCGGTTCCGCAGCTCCTCCGTGTGCTCCATGAACCACTCGCGCTCCGCCGCGTACGGGTCCTGCCCGCTCGCGCGCATGAACGCGTCCGTGATGTCGAAGCTCCCGCTCGTGGAGAACCCGTCGGTCTGGATGCCCGGGCGATCCTCGAACTGCACCGACCCGTCGGGACGGATCGTCGCCGTGAACGCGTGACCGCTGTAGACGTGCGTGCCGTCGGGCCGAGGCCGGACCTGGGGCCGCGTCCGCGCGAGGTACGCCTTCGCCATCGCCTGCGTGCGCAGTCCTTCGCTCAGCTCACGCTCGACCTCGGCCTCGCCGCGCGGGACGAGATCGGTGCCCGTGCCCCCGATCGCGCCGGCGCGCTCGCGCTGCGGCACCGAGGGTCCGGGCCCTTCGACCACGAACGATCGTCGCGCGACCGCGCTCGGATCGAGCAACGTGCGCATGCGCTCGACGCGCTGGGCCTCGGTCTCCCGCGGTGTCTCGTCGACGTGCGGCGCGAGCTCGGGCTCCTGCTGCGTGTCCGGCGTGATCGACACGCTCGGCGCGGGCGCGACGATCAGCGCCGCCGGCGCCGGCTCTGTTCGACGCGCGGTGGGCGGCGTCGGCCGCACGACCTCGGGCTCGTCGGGCTCGGGGATCACCTCGGGCTCGGGCTCCGGCTCCGCCTCGGGGACGACCTCGGGCTCCGGCTCGGCGACGACCTCGTCCGCGGGCGTGGTGATCTCGAGCGTGAACTCCGTGTCGGGGCGCACGTGCTCGGTGGTCGGGAGGATCTCCGGCGCGAACGCCAGGCCGATGGCGAGCACGAGGTGCGCGCCGATCGAGGCCGTCATCGAGATGGAAAATCGCTTGCCGCCGACGTCGTTCACGCTTCGTTCCGCGCCCTCGCGGGCTTGCGCTGCCAGAGCTCACCGCGCAACCCGAGCTGGCCCGAGCTGAACGCGGAGAACCCGCTCGATGGAGCGTCCACTCCCGGCGCTCGTGCTCTGGCCAGCTCTGCACGTGACGTTCCCCGCCCGCGATCGGCGCTCCCCATCCGCGCCGACGGCACCTGCTCACGTGGACAGGATCGCCCCCCGCAGAACCGACCCAGGTTCGATTCGAAGCTCGCAATCCGCGAGGAATTCCACTCCGGGAGCGACATCGTCCGAGCGCCTGCTAGACCTCCGGCCCCTCATCTCACGGAGACGCGATGGCGCTCAAGTTCCCCTCGGCCGAGTGGACGGCCGCATTCAAGGACGCCGTGAACGCGAACGCGGCATATCGCGAAGCCGGCAAGGGCTGGACCCACGGCAAGGTCGCCTACGTGGTGAAGGCCGATCCGAAGCTCGGGACCGATCGCGACATGGCGATGCTCCTCGATCTCCACGCCGGCGAGTGCCGTCACGCCGAGTACGTCGACGGCGACACCGCGCAGAGCGCCGACTTCGTGATCGTCGCCGAGTACCCGAAGTGGCGCGAGGTCCTCAGCGGCGCCGTCGATCCCACCAAGGCGATGATGCAGAACAAGCTGAAGCTCCAGAAGGGGCACCTCGGCACGATCGTGAAGTTCGTCGTCGCCTCGAAGGAGCTCGCGAAGAGCGCCACCGTCATCGACACGCAGTACCCGGACTGAGCGCATGGCGGCGATCGAGCTCGCGCCCGGCGCGGACGAGAACGGGCTCGCGACGATGCTCGCGACCCTCATGGCCGAGAACGTCGCGTCGCACCCGACGCGCCACCGCATCCTCGATCGCCTGCGCGGCCGCGTCGCGATCGTCGCCGAGGACGCCGAGGTCTCGCTCACGATGGAGTTCCGCGGCGGTCGCGTCGTGCTCCACCACGGCGTCGTCGGCATCCCCGACCTCACGATCCGCGGCGAGGCCGAGCTCATCGGCGACATGTCGCGCATGGAGAGCGTCGGTCCGCTCCCCGATCCGCGCGGCGAGGTGAACCGCACGATGTGGCGCGCCCTGCGCGAGAAGCGCCTGCGCATCCACGGTCTGCCGCGCGCCCTGCCGCTCCTGCTCGGCATGGGCGAGGTGCTCGCCGTTTCCTGATCCCATCAGGGCGATCCCCCTCCCGTCGTCGTTTCCGGTATCCTCCAGCCGTGGCGGGGTCGGAGGGACAACCCCCGGGGGAAGAGCTGATCGGCCGCTCGCTGAGCGGCTATCGGATCGAGTCGCGTCTCGGCTCGGGCGCGACCGGGGTCGTGTTCCGCGCGAAGCACCCGGATCAAGATCGTCGCGTCGCGCTGAAAGTGCTGCACGACAACCTCGGCAGCATCAGCTCGCTGAAGCGACGCTTCGAGCGCGAGGCCCGCGTCCTCGCGAAGCTCGATCATCCGAACGTCGTCTACATCACCGATTTCGGTGTCGTCGACGGGCACACGTTCATCGCGATGGAGCTGCTCGAGGGCCAGACGCTCGAGCAGCTCCTCGAGGACCAGCCGATCGATCTCGATCGCGCCCTGCGCATCACGAAGCAGATCCTCGCGGGCCTCGCGTTCGCTCACGCGCGCCAGGTCGTGCACCGCGACCTGAAGCCCGCGAACGTCTACCTCTGCAAGAGCGCCGACGGCACCGACCAGGTGAAGCTGCTCGACTTCGGCCTCGCGAAGATGTTGTCGATCGACGACCTCTCGCAGGACGGCACGCTCACGCGGAAGGGCCGCATCGTCGGCACGCCCGCGTACATGGCGCCGGAGCAGATCACCGGCGTGTCGCTCGACGTGCGCGCCGACGTCTACGCGCTCGGCGTGCTCCTCTACGAGCTGCTCGCCGATCGCCGTCCGTTCCTCAGCGAGCGCCGCAGCGAGCTCCTGCGCGCGCACCTGCTCGAGCCGGTCCCGCCGCTCGCCGACGCCCGCAAGGGCCTCGCGGTGCACCCCGACCTCGAGGCGATCGTCCGCAAGGCGCTCGCGAAGGATCCCGCGCATCGCTACGCCGACGCGACCGAGATGCTCGCCGCGATCGAGGCGCTCCCGCCGCACCCCGCGAAGATCGTCAAGCAGCGACGCGACGGCGATCGCCACCGCACCGGCGCCACGAGCGAGATCATCAGCTCCAACGAGCGGCGCGCGGTGAGCGAGGCCGCAGGCCTCCCGCTCGAGCCCACGACCGCGAAGACGCAGACCGCCAGCGCGAGCGCGCCGGGCCCGCTGACGCCCCCCGCGAACGTCTACGGCCACGGCGACCCGCGCGAGGACGTGTCGCTACGCCAGAACGCGGCACAGATCCGGCGCGAGCTCTCGAGCCGTCCGCCCTCGCCCGCCGCACCACGACGTCGCGGCTCGCGCGGCCCTTCGACGCCGATGCTCTACGCGACCGCGCTCGCGCTCTTCGCGATCGCGGCCGTCCTCTGGCTCACGCTCGGCCGCAGCTGATCGATCAGTTGCGGCAGTGGAGATCGAAGCCGCACATGAGCCCGGTGGCACACGGGCTCGCGGGCGGTGCGCAGCAGAGCTCGCCGTCGCCCCCGCAGCGCTCGCACTGCGTGAGCCCGCAGGTGTAGCCGACATCGCAGCCGCGGCCCGTGCAGCAGAGCTCGCCGTTGCCGCCGCACGCGCGGCACGTGCCCAGCAGATCGCACACGTGCCCGGCGCCGCACACGCTCGACGCGCAGCACGGCTCCCCGTTGCTGCCGCACGAGTTGCGGCACGTCCCCGCGTCGCATCCGAGCGCGCCGTCGCACACGTCGCCCGCGCAGCACGGCTCGCCGTTGGCGCCGCAGTCGCTGCAACGACCGCCGTTGCACACGAGCGTGTCCGAATCGCACGCGGTGCCGCCACAGCAAGGCTCGTCCTTCGCGCCGCAGCCGACACAGGTCCCGTCGTCGCACGCGAGCGCGACGTCGGCGCACGCATCGCCGTCGCAGCAGACCTGCCCCGACGCGCCGCACGGAAGGCACGTGATCCCGCGATCGCACACCAGCCCCGTCGCGCATCCGCGCTCGGGACAGCACGCGAGATCGCGCTCTCCGCACGCGGTGCACGCCCCTTCGATGCAGCCGAGCCCGGTCGCGCACGGCGTCGCGCCCGCGCAGCACGTCTCGCCGTCCGCGCCGCACGACACGCACCGCTCGCCATCGCACGCGAGCCCGGTCGCACACGCGCCCGTCGAGCCGCAGCAGGGCTCGCCCTCGGCGCCGCACCCCATCGTCGCGGTGCACGAGCCGCCCTCGCAGGTCAGCCCGTCGGCGCACGCAGGGCAGCACTCGCCCGGAGGGCACACGCACGAGCCCGCGACGCACGTGGTGCCGTCGGTGCACTGGACCGCGCACGTGGCGCTCGCATCGAGATCGCCCGGCGCAGCGTCGCCGCGACGCGGTGGAACCACCCCGACCCGCTCGAGCGCGCAGCCCCCCACGATCGCCGCGACCACCGCGACGATCGCCGCGTCGCGCACCCAGATCAGCGCCGTCGACGCCATCGCAACAGTCCTCCGATCACGATCGGGAGCAGCGCCACCGACCACCTCTCGTCATCACCGGGCATCGCGATCGCGCAACCCCCGCCCTCGCTCGACGTGCCGCCGTCCACGCCCACGCCCGCGTCCGATTCTTCGTCGACGCATCCGGGGCTCGCGCAGCGCAGCGCGACGTCGGCGCACTGGTAATAGTAGGGATCCGAGCTCCCGTACATCACCTGGATCAGCTGCAGCGTGCAGCGCTCGCACTCGACACGCGGCAGCGTGACCTCGAGCTCGTAGCTCCCTCCGCCGCCGCGATCCGTGATGTCGTCCGCGAGCACCTCGACGCCCGCCGGCGTGATCCACGCGCCGTCCATCGACACCGGCGCGTCGAGATCGTCGTCACCGTCGCGATCGAACGCGATGCGGTAGTGACCGTCGTGATCGACCGTCTCGTCCCAGCGCACCACGACGCGCTGCCCCGGCTCGAGCACCGTCACACGATCGGTGCGCGTCCCACCGGCGCGCCCGCACGGCGCTTCCTTCTGCTCGGTCGCCGGATATCGCGACGTGGGGCTCGTCATCGTGACGTGCGCGCGCACGGTCGCTGGCAACAGCGCAGCGAGCGCGGCGAGCAGGACGACGGTCCGACGCATCGCGCGATGATACCCGCGGCTGCCGGAGATGGTCAGGAGCGCCGTGCGTCGAGCCACGGAGCGGCGGCGATCACGCCGATCGCGACCACGAAGAACACGGCCCAGAACACTTCGTTCGCCGGCACGACACGAACGCTAACATTCGTTCTTGACAGTCGGAAGCTCCTCGCTAATCTCTGCCTCCCCCACGCGGAAGTGGCGGAATTGGCAGACGCACCAGACTAAGGATCTGGCGGGTAACCCCCGTGGAGGTTCAAGTCCTCTCTTCCGCAGATTCGTAAGGCGCAGGCCCCCGTTCGAACTCGTTTCGGACGGGGGCTTTCGTCTTTCCGGGGCTGTGTTTCCGCCGCAGCGTCGTGGTTTCCGCCGCAGCGTCGTGGTTTCCGCCGCAGCGTCGTGGTTTCCGCCGCAGCGTCGTGGTTTCCGCCGCAGCGTCGTGGTTTCAGCCGCAGCGTCGTGCCCGCGCTCTCGAGCGTGAATCGAAATCGCACGCACGACTGGCACTCTCGATCGCCGCGTGACTCACGCGCTCGCCGAGCCGGTCGAGCACGTCCGTCGTGCCCGCCTGCGCGTGCTCGGCCGTGCCCGCTCCTGCGCGCATCAACTTGACCGCTCGTCCCCACTCGTGCGCTGATCGCACCCATGTTCCAGGAAGTCCTGAAGGACGTCGTCGATCGCACCGAGGGTGGAATCGCCGGGCTCGTGATGGGCTTCGACGGGATCACCGTGGACTCGTACGTCAGCCCCGAGGCCGCGGGCGTGCTCGAGGTCGAGACCGTCGGCATGGAGTACAGCGTGATCCTCAAGGAGATCCGCAAGGCCGCCGAGATGCTCGACGCCGGCGCGGCGCGCGAGGTCGCGATCCAGGCCGAGCGGCTCACGACCGTCATCCGCCTGATCAACGACGAGTACTTCGTCGCGCTCGCGATGAAGCCCGAAGGCAACTACGGCAAGGCTCGCTTCCTCCTGCGCACCAGCGCGAGCAAGCTCGCCGCCGATCTCACCGTCTGATCACCACGTGACCACCACGAACGTGAGCTCCGCTGCGCCGGAGCTGCGCGTGCTCGTGCTCCACGGGCCGAGCCTCAACCTCCTCGGCAAGCGCGAGCCCGGCGTCTACGGCACCCGCGATCTCGCCTCGATCGAGCAAGAGCTCGTCGCGCTCGGTCGCGATCTCGGCGCGACGATCGAGAGCCGCCAGAGCAACCACGAGGGCGTGCTGATCGACTGGATCCACGACGCCGGATATCCGAAGGATCCTTCGGGTTCGCGCGTCGACGGGATCGTGATCAACCCCGGCGCGTATACGCACACCTCGATCGCGATCCGCGACGCGATCGCCGCGACCAATCTCCCGGTCGTGGAAGTGCACCTCTCGAACGTGCACGCGCGCGAGCCGTTTCGTCGTCGCTCGATGATCACGCCGGTCTGCGTCGGTGTGATCGCGGGCTTCGGTCCGCACAGCTATGCGCTTGGCTTGCGCGCGCTGGTGGGCTACGTACGGGCCCGCGTTTCGCCCTGAAGCGGCCCGAAAATACGACGCATCGCGTCATCACGAACCCGGATCAATCGTTCATGGAGATCGACCTCAAACAGCTCCGCGAGCTGATGCGCTCGCTCAAGCAGTTCGACGTCAGCGAGCTCGAGATCGAGAAGGACGGCGAGCGCATCTACCTGCGCCGCGGCGCCGACACAGTGGTCGCGCCGAGCGCGGTGATCGCCGCGCCCGCCGCGCCCGTCTCGAGCCACCCGCCCGCGCTGCCCGTCGCCGCCGCGCCCGCCGCGAGCGCCGCGAGTGATCCCAACGTCGTCGCGATCACGTCGCCCTTCGTCGGCACGTTCTATCGCTCGCCCTCGCCCGACGCGCCGGCGTTCGTCGACGTCGGCACCGAGATCCGCCCCGGCCAGGTGCTCTGCATCGTCGAGGCGATGAAGCTGATGAACGAGATCGAGTCGGAGATCTCCGGCACGATCGTCGAAGTGCTCGGCGACAACGGCAAGCCGGTCGAGTACGGCGACGCGCTCTTCAAGGTTCGCAAGTCCGGATGACCCGCGATCTCTCCAGCGGGCGGCAGCGGATCCGGAAGGTCCTCATCGCGAACCGCGGTGAGATCGCGCTCCGTGTGATCCGCGCGTGCCGCGAGCTCGGCATCGAGACCGTCGCGGTCCACAGCGAGGTCGACGCGGCCGCGCTGCACGTGCGCTTCGCCGACTCCGCGGTGTGCATCGGCCCCGCGAAGTCGGCGGCGAGCTACCTCAACATGCCCGCGATCATCGCGGCTGCCGAGATCAGCGGCGCCGACGCGGTGCACCCGGGCTACGGCTTCTTGTCGGAGAACGCGGAGTTCGCCGACATCTGCCGGCAGTGCGGGCTCACGTTCATCGGGCCGTCGCCCGAGGACATGAAGAAGTGGGGCGGCAAGGTGCCGGCGCGCACGCTGGCGCGCGAGCTCGGCATCCCGCTGCTGCCCGGCACGCAGGTGCTCGCCGACGTCGACGAGGCGGTGCGCGAGGCGACGAAGATCGGCTTCCCGGTGATCCTCAAGGCGAGCGCCGGTGGCGGCGGTCGCGGCATGAAGATCGTCCGCAGCGAAGGCGAGCTGCGCCGCGTCTTCCCGCAGGCGAAGGCCGAGGCGCTCGCCGGCTTCAAGAACGGCGATCTCTACCTCGAGCGCTACGTCGAGGAGCCGCGGCACATCGAGTTCCAGGTGCTCTGCGCGCCCGAGCTCGGCATCCAGATGGTGCTCGGCGAGCGCGAGTGCTCGATCCAGCGCCGTCACCAGAAGCTGGTCGAAGAAGCGCCGAGCGTCGCGATGACCGACGAGATGCGCGCCGACATGGGCGCGACGATCGCGCGCGCGATGAAGCAGACGGGCTACACGTCGGCGGGGACGCTCGAGTTCCTGCTCGACGAGCGCGGCAACCTCTACTTCATGGAGATGAACACGCGCATCCAGGTCGAGCACCCGGTCACCGAGCTCGTCACCGGGATCGATCTCGTCGCGGAGCAGATCCGCGTCGCGGGCGGCGAGGCGCCGCACTTCCCGACGTCGTTCGAAGGAGGACGCCTGCTCCGGCCGCGCGGTCATGCGCTCGAGTGCCGCATCAACGCGGAGGACCCCGAGACGTACGCGCCGTGGCCGGGGCTCATCACCGAGTACCACCCGCCGGGCGGTGCGGGCGTGCGCGTCGACGGCGGCATCTTCAGCGGCTGGCGCGTCCCCGGTGACTACGACTCGCTGCTCGTGAAGCTCATCACGTACGGACGCACCCGCGAGGAGTCGATCCGTCGCATGAAGCGCGCGCTCGGCGAGACGGTCATCGCCGGCATCCGCACCAACATCCCGCTCCACCAGCGCATCCTCGCGTCGCCCGACTTCGTCGCGGGACGCCTGTCGACGCGCTTCCTCGAGCGCCTCGGCAAGCCCGGCGAGAACGAAGCGGCGATCTCGAGCTGATCGCCCTCCCCGAACGCACGGCGCGCGGCTCGTCGATCGAGCAGCGCGCCGTGTTTTTTTCGGCGTCCGAACGCAGCTGACTGCGGGTCGGTATTGACCTGCGAACGAGCCGGTCCGTACACTCGCCGACACTCGGCAGGGGCCCGCGCAACCCCGCTGCACCGGACGTGAGCGTCGATCGCACGAAGATTCTCGAGGCCGCCCAGAAGCATCTGGCGAAGGGCGCCTACGACAAGGCGATCGCCGAGCTGCAGAAGCTGGTGAAGGCCGACCCGAGCGACGTCCGCACGTGGCTCAAGATCGGCGATCTGTTCGCGAAGAAGGGCTCGACGCGCGAGGCCGTCGACACCTACGCGAAGGTCGCCGATCAGTACGCGACGCAGGGCTTCTTCCTGAAGGCCGTCGCGGTCCACAAGCAGATCCTCAAGCTCGATCCCACGCGCCTCGACGTGCAGCTCAAGCTCGCCGACGCGTACGAGAACCTGCAGCTCGTGAGCGACGCGCTCGCGACCTACGAGATGGTCGCGGCGGGCTACGCGCGCGCCGGCAACATCGACAAGGCGCTCGCGACGCTCGCCAAGATGGTCGAGCTCGATCCCGAGAACATCCCCGTCCGCATCAAGTACGCAGAGGCGCTCTCGAAGGCGAACCGCACGAAGGAAGCGGCGGACGCGTTCGAGGCGGGCGGCAAGCTGCTCAAGGCGCAGGGTCGCCTCGACGACTGGATCAAGGTCGCGGAGCGCCTGCTCTTCCACCGCGCCGACGACGTCGCAGTCGCGCGCGAGCTCAGCAAGCTCTACCTCGAGCGCCACGACGCGAAGCGCGCGCTCGCGAAGCTGCAGCTCTGCTTCAAGGCCGATCCGAAGGACGTGCCGACGCTCGAGATGTTGGCCGAGGCGTTCCACCAGCTCGGCCAGCTCCCGAAGACGATCTCGGTCTATCGCGAGGTCGCGCGCATTCATCAGGAAGCGAACCGCGTCGAGGATCGCGCGCGCACGCTCAAGCGCATCCTCGATCTCGATCCCGGCGATGCCGAGGCGCGCCAGGCGCTCGCGGCGTACGCACAGCCGCAGCCCTCGGCCGCGATGCAGGCCGGCGCAGCGGTGCAGGCCGGCCCGTCGGCCGCGGTGCGTCGCGACATCGCGCCGCCACCCGGCGCCGTGGTCGCGCCCGCGCGCGCGCCGCAGCCCGCGCCGCCCGACAGCACGCCGACCGAGGACGAGCTCGAGGAGCTCGACGACGACGTCATCGAGGAGCACGACGACGACGCCTACGGCGAGGCGACGTACTCGCGCGACGACGACAACGACTACCCGAGCGCCGAGACCTACGTCGGCGGCGACGACGGCGACGAAGACGTCATCATCGTCGACGACGACGAAGAGCCCGCCCGCGTGTCGGCCGCGCCGGCGCGTGCGTCGCAGCGTCCGGGGTCCGAGCTGCCCCCCGAGATCGCGCGCGACGCGCAGATCGCGAAGCTGCTCACCGAGTGCGAGGTCTTCCTCCGCTACGGCCTCAAGCAGAAGGTCCTCGATCAGCTCCGTCGTGTCCTCGAGATCGAGCCCGGGCACGTCGAGGCGCGCGAGCGCCTGAAGGACATGCTCATCGATCGCGGTGAGATCGCCGCAGCCATCGACGAGCTGATCGTGCTCTCGGATCTCTTCGCCGATCGCCCCGCGGTCGCGCTGCTCTACGTGCGTCAGGCGCTCGAGCTCGATCCCGATCACGCGGGCGCCGCGAACCGCGCGAACGCGCTGCAGGGCCCGAGCTCGGGCATGCACCCCGCCGCGGACTCGCATCGCGCGCCCGCGAGCGGCTCGCACCCGAACGGCGGCTACCCGAGCGCCGGTGACGCGAGCGGATCGCGCGCGGTCGACGACGACGACGCCGAAGAGCACACGATGTTCGAGCCGCCGAGCCGCCCCGGCGCGAGCAGCTCGCTCGACGGCATCGCCCCTGCGGAGATGCCGGGCGACTCGCTGCTCGACGCGGTGCCGCCCGAGGACGGCGTGTTCTTCGTCGACGACGAGGACACGTCGGCGCCGACGCGCGAGCGCGATCCCGTCGTGTCGTCGCAGGTCGCGGCGCGCGATCCGTACAGCTCGGAGACGCGCGTCGCGGTGCCGCCTCCGGCGCTCGGCGACGAAGAGCCCGACTCGCTCGAGCCCGATCCTCGCGACGCGATGCTCGAGGCCGAGGGCGAGGTGCACGAGCTGCGCGCGCGCAGCGACGGCGATCCCCTCGCGCCGATGAGCCCCGAGGAGTTCGAGAGCGCGCCGCTGCGGCCGAGCGCGCCCGAGGTCGTGAGCGCGGCGCCGCGCATGTCGATGCCGCCGGGCGAGGTCGAGGAGCTCCTCGACGAGGCGGACTTCTTCGTCGCGCAGGGCCTCTACGACGAGGCGATGGCGATGCTGCGCGACTCGCATGCCGCGCACCCGCGCAATCGCCTGATCGCCGACAAGCTCGCGGAGATCGAGGAGCTCGCGGCGCAGCACGCGGCGTCGGCGCCGCCGCGCTCGGTCGCGCCCGATGCCGACAACAGCTTCCAGCTCGCCGAGCGCCTCGCCGAGGATCTCGGCGAGGCCGAGGAGCAGTCGCGCGATCTCGGCAGCGACGTGCTCGACGTCGAGCAGGTGTTCGCGCAGTTCAAGAAGGGCGTCGAGCAACAGGTCGGGCTCGAGGACACCGAGACGCACTTCGATCTCGGCATCGCCTACAAGGAGATGGGCCTGCTGCAGGACGCGATCGCGGAGTTCCAGCTCTGCCTCGCGAACCCGCAGAAGCAGTGCATCGCGCATACGATGATCGGCCTGTGCAACCTCGAGAAGGGCGAGGTCGCCGAGGCGATCTCGAGCTTCAAGAAGGGCCTCTACGCCGAGAACAAGACCGACCGCGAGGAGCTCGGGCTCTACTACGAGCTCGGCCGCGCGTACGAGCTGCTCCACGACCCGAAGGAAGCGCTCTACTACTACGAGAAGGTCCGGAAGCGCGACGCGACGTTCCGCCACGTCAACGACCGCATCGTCGCGCTCACGCGCCCCGCGCCCGCAGCGCCCGCGCCCTCGCTCGCGAACGACGACATCGACGCCGCGTTCGACGACCTGATGGGCGACCGAGAGAGCTGACTCTCCGTCGTCAGGCCCAGCGACATCGTCCAGCCGTCGACGAGAGCCGGAGGTCCACGGACGATACGCTCGTGGAGACCGTGGCGGGACGCGGGCGCGTGCGTAGTTGCGTCCGTGTTCATGGACAGAACGCTCCACAGCTTTCGTCGTCTCCGCGAGCGCGGGTTCGCGCACCACTTCTACGAACGTCTCTTCGCCGCCGACCGCCGTGTCCCTCGGCTCTTCGCGCGCACCGACATCGCGCGTCAACGCGATCTGCTCGAGCACGGCGTCTCGATGCTGCTGGCGCACCGGCGCGGCAGCGCGCTCGGCGAGATCGCGATGCGACGCCTCGCGCGCCTCCACGGCCCGGGCGAGCTCGACATCGGTCACGACCTCTTCGTCATCTGGCTCCGCGTGTTCCTGGAGGTCGCGGGCGAGCTCGATCCCGAGTGGACGCCGGAGCTCGCCGCCGCGTGGCACTCCGAGCTCGGCGCGTCGATCTCGGAGATGCACCGCCGCGCGACCTGACCGCGCCCGGAGACGGCGTCGTTTGTCATCCCGATGGCGCGGGGCGATGAGCGATGTTCGTGGGCGCGATCCAGACGAAGCGCCGCATCCTCGTCGTCGGCAACGACGGCGCGGATCGCGGGGGATGGGGTGAAGCGCTGCAACGTGCCGGCATCGACACGCTGCTCGAGCCGAGCCTGGAGCGAGCGCTCTGCGTCGCGGCGGAGCTGCGACCGCGGGGCGTCATCCTCGATCTCTCGATGGAAGGCTGCGATCCACTCCAGCTCGCGAGCGCGCTGCGCGCGCATCCGCGCACGCGTGATCTCGCGATCGTCGCGATCACCCACGCCGTGACCGACGACGTGCTGGAGCTCGCTCGATCACGAGGCTGCGACGCCGTGCTCGCGCGCACCGCGAAGCCCCACGCGATCGCCGCAGTGATCGCGCGCCTGCTCGATCGCCCGCGCGCCCGCGCCGCGTGATCGATCTCAATCGGGCAGCGCGAAGTGCCAGCCGAGCTCGCGCGAGATCTCGCGCAGCACGAGGTGGCCGCGCACGCTGCCGCCCTTCTTGTTGAGGCGCGGGCTCGCGACCGCGATCCCGCCGCGCCCCGTCGCGACCGCGACGATCACGCCGCTGACGCCGCTCTTCGCGGGCAGACCGGTTGCGCAGAGGTACGCGCCCGACTCGTCGTACATCCCGCAGGTCGCCATGATCGACACGACCGTGCTCGCGGTGCGCTGCGAGAGCACGCGCTCGCCATCGTGCGGCGCGAGCCCGCCCGTCGCGAGGATCGCCGCGAGCCGCGAGGCCTCGACCACGCTCCCCTCGATCGAGCAGAGCGCGAAGTACACCTCGAGCACCTCGTCGACGTCGCCGTCGATCACGCCGCTCGCCTTGAGGAAGTGCGCGATGCTGCGGTTGCGATCGCCGGTGCGTCGCTCCGACGCGAGCACGCGCTGTTGGATCGGCAGCGCATCGCCGTAGAGCCGCTCCGCCCATCGCTCGATCCAGGCGAGCCGATCCTCGAGGTGCCCGTCGAGGATCGACGCGAGCGCGATCGCGCCCGGGTTGATCAGCGGGTTCGCGGGGATCGGCCCGTGGGTCTCGAGCCGCGCCAGCGACGCGAAGCCTCCCCCGCTCGGCTCGCGCCCGACGATGCGGAAGACCTCGTCCTCGCCGCGCTCCTCGAGCAAGCCCGCGAGCAGCACGAGCTTCGCCGAGCTCTGGAACGTGAACTGGTGATCGTCGTCACCGGCGCGCACCACGCTGCCGTCCCGCAGCGTGATCGCGGCGCTGAGCGCATCGAGCGGCGCGTTCGCGAGCTCGGGGATGTACGTCGCGGGCTCGCCGTCGCCGCACGCTCGTGCGTGCTCCACCGCGCGGGCGAGCGCTGCTTCGATGTTCTCGCGCGTCGCCATCTCGCACTCAGTCTAGCTGGAGTGCTCGGCCGCGGAGGGCCCGCACGGGAACGTGCGGAGCACGCGGACGGAAGGACCCGCCGTGGCCGAGCCGATTTCGGACCGCGCTCAGCTCTCGCCGACGAGGTGCTTCTCGAAGAGCGCCCGGTACTTCTCGGGGATCGGCTGGGCACGCATCGTCTTCATGTCGATGCACGCGACGACGATCGTGCCCACCACCGCGGCGGTGTCGCTCGATCGCACCGTGCCGACGTAGCGGAACGTCGCCGAGCGCTTGCTCAGGCTCGTGACGCTCACCTCGAAGTCGAGGTCGTCGCCGAAGCGCACCGGCCGTCGGTAGTCGGCCTCGGCGTGCACGGCGGGCCAGCCCACGCCCTCGTCGAGGCACTCGCGATAGGGCAGCCCCTGTTGATCGAAGAAGTCCTCGAACGCCACGTGGAAGAAGTGGAAGAACTTCGGGTAGTAGACGATCCGCGCGTGATCCTCGTCGCCGAAGCGCACGCGCATGCTGGTCTTGAACGTCATCGGTCTCCTAGAAACGCTGCACGCGCGCGAGCTGCCTCGACATCGCGACGAGCGTGCCCTGCTCGTCCCAGATCTCTCCGTCTTCCTCGAGGTAGCCGCGCATCAGCGCGCGCGTGCGGAACGACGCGCGCAACCAACCGGGCGCGGGCCGTGCGCGCACGTGCACGGTGAGCTCGAGCGTCGGCACCCACGGCGTGCGCACCGCGCTCAGGTTGAGCACCGGCGGCGGGAACGCGTCGGCGAAGAACAAGAGCGAGAGCGCGTCCGGCGCGCGACCGTCGCGCAGCCGCACCCAGCCCGCGAGCTCGGCGCGCTCGTTGTGGGCGCCGCTCAGCCAGCTCAGCGTTCCCGGCGCGATCGCGATGTCGAGCCGCTCTCCGATCGACGCGACGCTCGGGGCGGGGCGCGATCGCTCACACGACTCGATCGGCGGCAGCTCGGGCGGCGTCGTCGCGATCGCGGTCGGCGCCTCGGGATCGAGCGCACCGAGATCGCCGAACGTCGCGATCATCCGGAGCACCTCGCGCCCCTCTTGGAAGAGGCGCGCCTCGCCCGTCGAGTGCCCCTTCCCCGCGCGCACGATCTCGACGGCGATCTCCGCCGGTCCCGGTCGCGCCGGCGCGAGGAAGTGCGTGCTCGCGCTGAACGGGTCGGGATGCGGCAGCACGGCTCCCAGCGCCCGCGCCGCGACCACCGCGAGATAACCGCCGTTCGGCGCGGTCCCGATGCTCCATCGATCGGTCAACGTGGCCGCGAAGCGCGAACGGCCCTCGTGAGGAGGGCCGAGCGGCTCGATCGCGGTGTCGTCGTCGAGCTCCGAGATCGCGCCTGACACTCGCTCCGTGACCAGAGGTAGAGCCGCTTCGCGCGCGCCCGCAAGCGGGTGGGGCCCCGCGCGCAGCTCGGGGGTCGACAGGGGGGCGCGCAGCCCCCCGGGGCGAATCAGCCGCGGATGCCGAGGATCACGTAGGCGGTCACGATGATCGAGAGGACACCCGTGAGCCCGGCGATCAGGGCCACGCCGAGCGTCATCAGCTCGTCCATCTTCCCGCTGAACGCGCCCGCGCCGCCGATGACGCCGAGCGCCGCGACGGTGATCCACCCCCACATCCCGCTCACGCCGACGACCAGCAGGCCCGTGAGCCCGACCAGCACGCAGATCGCGAACAGGAGGATGAAGCCCTTGTTGGCTCCGATGGTGCGGGCCTGCGCAAGCGCAGCCGCGTCACGCTGGTACCGGCCGTCGAGTTCGAGCGAGGACATGGTGGACTTCCGTATCACTGCCGACGGCTCCATGTCCATACCTTCCGAACGGGGTTGCCCCGTTTTCCGAGGCGGGTCGCATTGACCCGCCCGGGGGGGCCGAATACCATCCGCCCCCGCGTCGTTCTTCGGCGCATCGGTTTCTGCCGACCTGCTCCTTCCCCGCTGTGGCGGCCTGCCTCCTCGGTTGGGTCGGAACTCCCCCTTCGACCGGTGCTCGGCGTCGGGGGCTTCTCATCCAGATGCTCCTCTTCCTTCGCTGGAAGCGCAGCTCCGGAGACGAAGCGCAGGCCGGCTCCAGGCTCGCAGCGAAGGAGTCCTCATGCAGGCCCGCAAGCAGGTCGAGGTGAAGGCCCGCACCACCGCCCCGGTGGCTGCCGCCCGCTCTACCACCACCAGCAACTCTGCTCCTACGAAGCAGGGAAGCGCCTCGAGTAACCAGGAATTCAAGATCGGCGACAAGGCCGTGTACCCGGCCCGCGGCGTCGCCGAGGTCGTCTCCATCGAGGAGAAGGACATCGCCGGCAACCGCCAGCGCTTCTACGTCCTGCGGCTCCTCGACACCGACCACAAGATCATGGTGCCGGTGCTGAACGCGCAGAACATCGGGCTGCGCAAGCCGATCAGCGACAAGGAGATCAAGGAGATCTTCCGGATCCTCAAGGTCAAGGAAGTCCCCTTCGACAACCAGACCTGGAACCGCCGCTACCGCGGTTTCATGGACAAGATCAAGACGGGCTCGGTGTTCGACGTGGCCGAAGTGCTGCGCGACCTCTCGCGGCTCCGTGCGAACAAGGCGCTCAGCTTCGGCGAGCGCCAGATGCTCGAGAAGGCCCGTGGTCTCATCGTGAAGGAGATCGCGGTGTCCCGGGGCAAGAGCGAAGACAAGGTCCGCCTGGAGATCGAAGCGATCTTCGGCCCCAGCTGATCGCTGCCCGAGGCGGAGCCCCGGTCCGACGGCGCCGACTCCTCGTCGTTCGAGGAAGCGCCCGGCGAAGGCTTCGCGTCCGCTCGGTTTCGTCTTCGCAGTCGCGTCGCGCTCCGCCTCGATCTCGAGGCGAGAGCCGTGGGGTCAGACCCACGGCCCGCTCCGGAAGGAGCGGAGCGCCGCTCGGAAAGTCGGAAGCCGCGCGCTCGCGCGGTCGTCGCGCTGCCCGGAAGGGTCAGCTCGGTACGAACGCATCGGGAGCATCCGCGCCTCGGGGAAAGGAACCCCGCCAGATGGCGCAGAACACGATCGTGATCAGCGTCGACGTCGGTGAGACCCGCGTCGCCCTGATCGAGAACGGCATCCTCGCCGAGATCTACGTCGAGCGAGAGCGCGACCGGAGCCCGGTCGGGAACATCTACCTCGGCAAAGTCACCCGCGTGCTCCCGGGCATGCAGGCCGCGTTCGTCGACGTCGGGCTCGACCGCGCGGCGTTCCTGCACGTCGAGGACGTGATCCCCCAGGCCGACTTCGAGAAGCTCGTCGGCGACAAGGAGAACGGCCACGACGACGACGAGGACGACGCGTCGTCCGAGGGCGGCGCGAAGGACAAGCAGAAGTCCAAGAAGGACGAGCGCCTCTCGCGCAAGACGCCCATCCGCGACGTGCTGAAGGAGGGCCAGCACATCGTCGTGCAGGTCAGCAAAGGGCCGATCAGCACGAAGGGCGCGCGCGTCACGAGCCACGTCTCGCTCCCGGGCCGCTTCGTCGTCTACATGCCGACGATCGATCACGTCGGCGTGAGCAAGCGGATCGGCAACGACAAGGAGCGCAAGCGCCTTCGCGAGGTGATCGACTCGGTGAAGCCGCCGCACGGCGGGCTCATCGTGCGCACCGTCGCGGCGGGGCTGACGAAGGGCGGGCTCAAGGCCGACGTCGGCTATCTCGTGAAGACGTGGGAGGGCATCGCGGACAAGCAGAAGTCGGCGCGGAAGGCGCCGCAGCTGCTCTACAGCGAGCTCGACATCGTCCTGCGCACCGCGCGCGATCTGCTCACCGAGGACGTGGGCAAGATCGTGATCGACGATCGCGAGGAGTACCTGCGGCTCATGCAGTTCGTCGAAGCGTTCATGCCCGAGCGCGCCGGCGACATCGAGCTCTACAGCGGCTCCGATCCGATCTTCGACGAGTTCGGCATCGAGGACGAGATCGCGCGCTCGCTCTCGCGCAAGGTGCCGCTGCCGAGCGGCGGCTATCTGATCATCGATCAGGCCGAGGCGCTCACCGCGATCGACGTCAACACGGGTCGCTTCACCGGCAAGGGCAAGGACGTGGAGGAGACGATCCTCCAGACGAACCTCGAGGCCGCGAAGGAGATCCCGTACCAGCTGCGGTTCCGGAACCTCGGCGGGCTCATCGTGCTCGACTTCATCGACATGGAGCGGTCGTCGCACCGCGACAAGGTCTACAAGGCGCTCGTCGCCGCGCTGAAGAGCGACAAGGCGAAGACCACGGTCGTGCGCATCAGCGAGCTCGGCCTCGTCGAGATGACGCGCAAGCGCACGCGCGAGTCGCTCGGTCGCACGCTCTACGAGCCGTGCTTCTACTGCGACGGCACCGGGCAGCTGCAGAGCAAGACCACGATCTGCCACGAGATCCTGAGGCAGATCCGGCGCGAGAAGGACTCGCTGCCGGGCTTCAAGGTCGTGGTGAACGCGCATCCCGCGGTCGTCGACGCGATGCAGCGCGAGCAGAAGGACGCGCTCGTGAAGGCCAGCGCGCGCTACGCACGACAGATCGTCATGCAGGCGCGGAAGGACTATCATCTGGAGCAGTTCGATCTGAGCGGCTCGTGATGCTGGGGAGCGCGCGCGAGGAGCTCGCGGAGGGGTGATGTCGAAGAAGCCGGAGGCGGAGAGCGACGATCAGCGCACCTCGGAGCGCGTGACGATCAACAAGGAGTTCGAGAGCTTCGACGCGTTCATCCAGGAGTACGTGACGAACATCTCGCGCTCCGGCGTGTTCGTGAAGAGCAAGCAGCCGCTCCCCGTCGGCACGCGCGTGAACCTGAAGTTCACGGTGATCATGGACGACATCGAGACGATCGAGGGCATCGGCGAGGTCGTCCGCGTGCAGCACGATCCCTCGGGCATGGGCGTGGTGTTCCGCGAGCTGAGCCAGTACTCGCAGCACCTGATCGAGCGGCTGCTGACGTCGCCGATGAGCGGCGGCGGAGGGAACGAGAGCGCATGAGCAACGGGCTCGGGCTGCCCAAGCCGCTCGCGGAGATGAGTGACCGCGAGCTCGACGAAGAGCTGCAGCGCCGGCGTCGGCTGCGTGCGGCGTCGCGGCGGCCCGAGGCGCCGATCACCGACGCGGAGCGGCAGATGCTGGCGCGGTTCGAGCGTCAGACGGCGCGCGAAGACGGTGGTGGCGAGGGCGGCGCGTCGTGGGTCGCGGCAGCGGCAGAGCGCGTCGATCTCGCGCGCCACTACGCGGCGCTGGAGCTCAAGCCGGGCGCGACGCTCGCGCAGGTCGAGGCGGCGTACAAGGCGCTGGTCGCGAAGTACGACCCGACGAAGCACGCGGGCGATCCCGAGCGACATCGCGCGGCGACGCAGCTGGTGCAGGAGCTCGGGCGCAGCTACGCGATGCTCGTCGAGCGCCTGCGGCGCTGACGGGAGAGACGTCGCCGCGGTCCGCGTAGGATGGGCGCCATGCGCTCGTTCACGACGGTGATCGCGGTGCTCGCGCTGTGCGCGGGGTGCAACGAGCGATCGGGGATCGACGTCGATGCAGGAGGTCGCGTCGACGCGAGGATCGCGATCGATGCGAGCGCGAGTGACGCGGGCGCGATCGACATCGACGCGGGCGTGATCGATGTCGACGCGAGCACGGTCGGCGTCGACGCGAACGTGATCGATGTCGACGCGAGCACGAGCGACGACGCGGGCTCGGAGAGCGATGCGAGCCCTGGCGACGACGCCGGGGAGGAGCTCGACGCGGGCTCGATGGCCGACGCGGGCTCGAGCATCGATGCGGGCCCCACGCCTCCTCCCGGGCTCTCGGTGCCGTGCTCGAACGGCCCGGGATGGACGGTGTTCCGGCTGCACTTCGACGGCTCGTCGTCGCCGCGCATCGACGTGTGGGACGCCAGCTGCTCGTACTCGCTCGCGCCCGGGAGCGCGTGCGAGGCGCGCGTCGTCGCGTTCGGCACCGGCACGGTCGAGCCGGTCATGAGCGGGTACGCGGTCGCGCTCGGGACGTCGTCGCCGTATCTGCGCGTGCGGTACTCGGTCGATGGGCTCTCGTTCACGCGCGCGACGCTCTGGGTGCAGGCGCGCTCGTACGCGACGTCGTCCTCGACGAACATCCGCGCATGGTCTCCGCTCCACGGCGAGACCACGCGCGGGCCCGTCGACAACGACTGGACGTACGACTGGTACGACGTCGACTGGACCGACTATCTCACGCCGAGCGACCAGCCCTCGCTCACGGCGATCCAGATCTACGCCCACTCCGGCTCGGGGTCCCTCGCGGTGCACGCGGCCGAGCTCTGCGTGCAGTGACCTTCGGCTCCTCGCGCTCGCTCTCCTCGCTCGTCTTCTCGGCAGGCGACGGCGCGCGCACGGTGGCCGGTCGCGCCGGGCGCGTGCCACGACGCGCCCGGGTGGCGGGCTTCGCCGGCTCGGTCGGCGTCTCCTCGCGGCGCGTGCGTCCCGGCGCCGGAGGCTCGCGCGTCACCACCGGTCGCTCGACGCGGCGCGCGAGGCGCTCGCGGCCCTCGACCTCGGTGCGCGCGATCTTCCGCTCGCGACCGCGGCCCTGCCCGGGCTGCCGCCGCTCACGCTCGCGCATGACCGCCTCCGCGCACCGCGAGCAGACAGAGGCTCATCCGCCACTCGGGATCGGTCCACGAGCGCACCATCTCGAGCCCCGCGCGACGCACCAGCGACGTGAGCTCGGTGGGGTCGTACTTGTACGCGTGCCCGCCGACGATCCACTCGCCCTTCGCGAGCGCGATCTCGCAGCCACCCACGAGGACGCGCTGCGCGTGCTCGCTCACGAGGCGCATCTCGACGCGACCGCGGATCGGATCGTAGGGCGCGCGGAACGAGAACTGCGTCACGTCGAACGTCGCGCCGATCTCGCGGTTGATCCGCACCAGCACGTTGCGGTGGAACGCGGCGCACGCGCCCGATCGATCGAAGTACGCGTCCTCGATCGTCCGCTTCGGCTTCTTCAGATCGACCGAAACCAGCACGCGACCGCGCGAGCCCGCGAGCAGCGCCGCACGCGCGAGCAGCGACACCGCGTCGTGCGGCGCGATCTCCCCGATGCGCGCATCACCGAGCCACACCGTCGCGTTGCCCTCGTCGATGCGTGCGAGGCGCGCGCGCAGATCGGTCGAGCGAGGCAGCGCGTGGCCCGCGACCAGCGGCGAGACCTCGAGCCCTCGATACTCGCGACGCAGCGCGCTCGCGAGCTCCTCGAGACGCGTCGCGCTCGGATCGAGCGGCACGTACGCCGCGGGCTCGTCCAGTCGACCGAGCAGCGCTCGCACGCGCAGCCCGTCGCGCGGTGCGACGTCGACGAGCAGCGAGCGCGGCCCGAGCACGCTCGCGATCTCGCGCCCGTGTGCGTCGAGCAGCGCGCGCTCGGCGCGCGCGAGGTAGTGGCCACGCGTGTCGCGCACGCGCTCGTGGAGTCGCGCGCCGCGCTCGTCCCAGAGCCACTTGGAAGGAATCGTCTTGGGCTGCGATCCGAGACCGGCGATCACTTCGCCGAAGAACTCGTCGTCGCGACGAGGTCGGATCAGCCCCCGTACGTCGAGGGCGGGTTGCATGGCTCGACACCTCCGTCACCGCAGGGCGCGTGCGGAGCACGACGCGCAGGCGCACCGGCACCGGCGTCGTGGCACGCGCAGAGGGAGCGCCGGGCGCATCGCCGTGCCCACGGACACTGCGATTCAGCCGGAGGGCGCTCCGAGCTCGTTCACACACGAGGTGGGATATAGGCGCCGGAGTCGCCCGATCAGCAGGTGCGCGCGATCTTCGAACACGCGTCCCTCGCGTGGGACGCGCTCACTCGTCGTCGCGCGGCCCGACGACGGTCTTGTCCTCGTCGTCGTCCCACGAGAGCGGCTGGGTCCCGGGCGCGGCGGCAGGCGCGGGATCGAGCGGCGTCGCACCGAGATCCGTCGGCTCGCGCGTGCTCGTGATGCGCGCGTGCGGCACCGTCTGCACGAGCTCGCGGTCGTAGCGCATCTCGGTCACGAGCGCGTCGGCGATCGCCGGCATCATCTTGCCGGTCGTATCGTCGAACGGGTCGGGGAACGAAGGCACGAGCCGCCCCGTGACGTCGTCGAACGCGTCCGCGCGCGGTCCGGTGGTGTCGTCGAACGCATCCGCCACGTGCCTCGGCACCTGCGGCTCGTCGAGCGCGTCGACGGGCGGCATCGTGTCGAGCATCTCGCGCATGTCCTCGTCGCCGATCGGCTCGACGTCGCTGTCGTCCTCGATCAGCGCGTCGGGCGGGATCGTCTCGGGCGCGCGCTCGCGCGACGGAGCGCCGACCTCGTCGAGCCGGATCTCGCGCGTCGCCACGTCACGCCCGCGAGGCGCGATCGCCGGCGGAGGCGGCGGGAACCACTCGCGCAGCCAGCTCGCGAGCGATGCGGTCGTGAGGAACTCCTGGTTGCCGTACGCGAACGCCTCGAGCTCTTCGTGGAACGCCTCGGCGGTCGGGTATCGATGCTCGCGATCACGCGCGAGCGCGGTGCGCACGATGCGCTCGACCTCGGGCGGGATCGACGGATCGATCGCGCGCAGCGAGGGCACGATCGCGAGGCGCGCCTTCTCGACCGTCTCCATGTCGTTCGCGCCCACGAACAAGCGCCGCCCGCTCAGCATCTCCCAGAGCAGGATCCCCGCGCCGAACACGTCGCTGCGATGATCGACGCCCATTCCCGTGAACGACTCGGGCGCCATGTACGCGAGCTTGCCCTTCACGACGCCTGCGCGCGTCTCGGTGGCGCGGCCCACGGCCTTCGCGAGCCCGAAGTCCGTGACCTTCACCTCGCCGTCGTACGAGACGAGCACGTTCTGCGGCGTCACGTCGCGATGCACGACGCAGAGCGGCCGCCCGTGGTGCGACACCGCGCAGTGCGCGTGATGCAGCGCCTCGCAGACCTTCATCACGATGTGCAGCGAGACCGCGAGCGGCAGCCTCGCGCCGGCCTGCCTCGCGCGCACCTGGATCGCGCGCAGGTCCTTGCCGTGCACGAGCTCCATCGCGATGAAGTACTCGCGGCCCTCGCGCCCGAGATCGAAGATCTGGACGATGTTCGGGTGCTGGAGCTGCACCGCGATCTTCGCCTCGTCCACGAACATCCGGACGAAGTCGGTGTCCTGCGAGAGCTCGGGGAGGATGCGCTTGATCGCGATCGGCCGCTCGAACCCTTCGGCACCGCGCACCGAGGCGCGGAACACCTCGGCCATTCCTCCGACGCCGATTCGCTCCAGCAGCACGTAGCGATCGGACCCCACGCTCACCTCTTACTGCTGCGATGGTGGACCGGCGTGACGATCACTCCACGCGCAGGTAGCCGCTCTTGATCAACTTCACGAGGATCTGCGACGTGTCGAGATCGCTCGCGAGGCTCTTGTTGAGCACCGTCTCGACGTGCCCGTAGTTGTACGCGAGCTGCAGGACGTCGAGCTCTTCGGGCGAGAGGTCGCGCAGCGGCGGGATCATCGGCATCGCGAGGAGCACGCTCGCCTGGAGCGTCGGCATGTCGCTGCCGAGGCGGCGGATCTCGTCGATCTGCCGCATCGCCTCCATGAGGATGCCCTCGACCGACATCTCGATCTTCTCGAGGAACTCGCGCGCCTCGGGCGGATCCATGTCGAACGAGCCGGTCTGCCACGTGAGGATGCGGAAGAGGCTCTTCAGCGGCGCGACGTCGTAGTGCTCGTTCACGACCGCGAAGATCACGCGGCCGTTGTCGATGAAGATCTTGCCGACGTCGGCGTCGGTGCGGATCACCAGCACGCCGCTCTTCTTGCTCGCGCCGAAGAGCTGCATGAGGTCGGGCAGCGGGATCTCCGCGATCGAGCCCGACATCGTTCGCACCTGCGAGGTGCGACGTCCCGCCGCGACGTCCTCGAGCTTCGCCTTCGCGTCGCCGGAGGCCGCGCTGTCGCTCGCGACGAGCTTGATGATCGACGTGCCGATCAGGATGCGGTCGCCCTCCTGCAGGCGCGCGCGCTTGATCTTCTCGCCGTTGACGAAGGTGCCGTTGGTCGAGCCGAGGTCCTGGATGAAGATCTGATCGCCGGTGACGGTCAGCTTCGCGTGGCGGCGCGAGACCATGTCCTCCACGAGGACCATGTCCAGCTCGCTCGAGCGCCCGACGACGATCTCCTTGTTGTTCGGGAGGGGGAACTCGCCCCCCTGGTACTTCCCCGAGATGAAGCGCAGCGCGTACTGCTTCGCTGGCCTCGTCGGAGGAGGCGGCGTCACCTTCGGAACGGGGGGCTCCATCGCTTGAAATAGCCTATGACTTTCGCGCTTTGGAGGTCAAGGACGAGGCGAACCGTCTTGACCGGGGCTGCGGACGCACTGGACGCTCCCCCGCGGTGACCCACCGCATCGGACCTCGCACGACGCGAAACCGGCGGTGTCTGGCTGGGTTCCCAGCATTCGTCGCCGCGCTCGGAGTGACGCTGATGGTGGCGATCTCGGCCACCCCGGCCGGCACGCGCGCGCAGCTCCGCGATCCACTCCTGGACTGGCGGACGATCCGCACACCGCACTTCGTCATCCACTACCACGAGCCGCTCGGGTACCTCGCGCGGCGCGTCGCCGCCGTCGCCGAGCGCGCGCACTCGACGCTCGCGACCGTGCTCGCGTTCGAGCCGCGCGAGCGCGTGCAGATCGTGATCACCGACGATGCCGATGCCGCGAACGGATCGGCGACCGCCCTGCCCTACGACACCATCCGCCTCTTCGCGGAGGCGCCCGACGATCTCTCACCGCTCGCCGACTACGACGACTGGCTCACGACGCTCGTCACGCACGAGCACACGCACATCCTGCATCTCGACAACGCGAGCGGTGTGCCCTCGTTCATCAACCTGCTGCTCGGCAAGGTCTACATGCCGAACCACGTGCAGCCGCGGTGGTTCCTCGAGGGCCTCGCGGTGCACGAGGAGACCGAGCACACGTCGGGCGGACGACTGCGCAGCTCGCAGTGGGACATGTACCTGCGGATGGACGCGCTCGAGGATCGCTTCTGGGACCTCGATCAAGTCAGCTCGAACGCGGATCGCTGGCCTCATGGCAACGCCGCGTATCTCTACGGATCCTTCTTCGTCCGCTACATCTCGGAGCGACACGGGCGCGTCGCGCTCGCGACCATCGCGCACGAGTACGGCGCATCCGTGATCCCCTACGGGCTCAACCGCGTCGCGCAGCGCGCGACGGGGTCGTCGTTCATCGAGCTCTGGGACGCGTTCCTCGACGAGCGCCGCGCGCACTACCGCGAGCAGCAGCGCGAGGTCGACGCGCTCGGTCGTCGCGAGGGCACGCGCCTGACGACGCACGGCGAGATCGCGCGCGCCCCACGCTATCTGCGCGACGGGCGCTTGATGTACCTGCGCGCCGACAATCGCTCGCGCGCCGAGATCGTGATCGTCGATCCGATCACCGGCGAGCGACGCGACGTGCTCGCGCGCATGAACGCGGGCGGCGAGGCGGCGGTGCATCCCGACGGACGCACGATCGTGTTCTCGCGATCCGACGCGCACCGCGACATCTACTTCTTCTCGGATCTCGTCCGCCGCGATCTCGAGACGGGCGACGAGACGCGCCTGACCGACGGCCTCCGCGCGCGCGAGCCCGACCTCTCGCCCGACGGTCGCTACGTGGCCTTCACGATGTCGCGCGCCGGCACGACGCGGCTGATGATCGCGGAGCTCGCGGACGTGACCGGCACGATGCGCGAGCTGACGCCCGGGGCGCGCTTCCAGCAGTGGTACACGCCGCGCTTCTCACCGGACGGGCGCACCGTGGCGGCGTCGACGTGGCGCGAGGGCGGATATCGCGACGTGGTGCTCGTCGACGTCGCGACCGGGCGCATCGAGGATCTCACGCACGATCGCGCGTCGGACACCGGGCCCACCTTCTCGCCGGACGGGACGCGCGTGGTGTTCTCGTCCGACCGCACCGGCATCGCGAACCTCTACGCGTACGAGCTCGCGAGTGGCTCGCTGCGGCAGCTCACCAACGTGATCGCCGGGGCCTATCAGCCGTCGATCGCTCCCGACGGCCGTCGGATCACGTACGTGGGTTACACGTCGTACGGCTTCGATCTCTTCGCGATCGACGTCGAGCTCACGGGCTTCCGCGATGCGCCGGCGTACGTCGACACCCGCCCGGCGCCGAGCGACAGCGCGCCGGTGTGGACCGCGGAGAGCGAGGACTACGACGCGCTCCCCACGCTCTATCCGCGCTCGTACTTCCTCGATCTCACGCCCGACTCGTTCGGCACGACGCTCGGGATCACGATCGCGGGCGAGGACGTCGCGGCGTTCCACTCGTGGAGCGCGCGCATCGGGTTCGGGCTCGAGCGCGGCAACATGTCGATCGACGCGGGCTACTCGTACAACCGGCTCCCGGTGTCGATCGGCGTGCGCGGGTTCCGTCGCGTGACGCGCGCGGGCGGGCTGCAGATCGGCGGCGAGGACGTGCCGTGGATCCAGGACTCGTGGGGCGGCGACGTGGGCGTCGCGTACTCGTTCCCGCGCGCGTTCCGCGGCAACACGATCTCGGCGTCGTACGCGCTCACGTGGACCGAGCCCGCCGAGGCGTTCTCCACGCTGCCGCTCGATCCGAACTTCCCGCCGCCGCTCGTGCCCGAGACCGGCTTCTTCTCGACGCTGCGCTTCGGATGGTCGTACAGCGACGTCGAGCGCTACGGCTACGACATCAGTCCGTCGAACGGCCAAGCGCTCGGGATCGGCGCGTCGGTGTCGGATCCCGCGATCGGCAGCCAGTTCCGCGTGCTCACGCTGAGTTGGTCGTTCGTGCGGTACCTGCCGATGCCGTGGCTCGAGCACCACGTGCTCGCGTTCCGCTACGCGGGCGGCATCAGCGGAGGCGATCTCGATCGCCTCGGGCTCTTCGGCGTCGGTGGGTTCCCCACGGTGCCGTTGATCGAGGGGTTCAACAGCCCGGTGATCCTCGGGGGCGTGGCGCTGCGCGGCTACCTGCCGAACGATCGCGTCGGCAGCCAGTTCCATCTCGCGCAGCTCGAGTACCGGTTCCCGATCTACCGGTTCAACCGCGGCATCCTCACGCTGCCGGTCTACCTGAACCGGCTCTGGGCGACGGTCTTCGCCGACGCGGGCGATGCGTTCTTCGGCGACATCGACTTCTCGCGATTCCGCGTGGGTGTGGGCGCGGAGCTCCACGTCGACTTCACGCTCTTCTACGTGCTCGGGTTCTCGCTGCGGATCGGGTATGCACGGGGCCTGATGGAAGGCGGGATCGACCAGGTCTACGCCCACCTCGGTGTGCCCTTCTGATCGAGCAACGCTTGCGCGGCGGGACGGGATCGCACTCGAAACGTCATTCAGGTGGGAAAGAATCGCCTCGAAAAGAGTATCTTCGCCCGCGGCACACGTGCTGCTCGACATGCAGCCCGGCGCGGGACCCCCGCGTCGCAGACGAGAGGAAGCGAATGATGAAGATCCGTTCGGTCGTGGTGGCTCTTGGATGTGTGGGCTTGGCCGCGTGCAGCGGTGGATCGGACTCGGCGAGCGCGGCCGTGACGCTGAGCGGCCCCGGCTTCGCGGCGACGACACTGCGCGGCACGGCGGGCGGCCCGCAGGCGGGCTCGGCGCTCGGCGGTGACTGCATCGGTCAGTTCCCGACGTCGGCGCAGCACACGGTGACCGTGGGCGCGGCGATCCCGATGCTCCGCGTGCTGGTCAACGGCGGCCCCGAGGCGGACACGACGCTCGCGGTTCGTCGCCCCGACGGCAGCGTGGTGTGCAACGACGACTCGGGCGATCCCGGCAACAGCCTGAACCCGATCGTCGAGATCGCGAACGCGGCGCCCGGCCAGTACCAGGTGTACGTGGGCGGCTACTCGACCGGCGACACGTGGGCGAGCTACACGCTCGGCTTCTCGGAGCAGGCGGGCCAGTACCCGTCGCAGGTCGTCGCGGCGCCGTGATCGCGCGGGGGCTCCGCCCCCTCTCGACCCCCGGCCGTTTCGCGCGGCTCGCTCGTGCTCGGCGGCCGGACGGTGACGACGCATCGAAGCCCGTCGATCGACACGCTCGATCGGCGGGCTTCGTGCGTCTGGAGCCACCCATTCCAACGCGCGAGCACCACGACGGGCGGCGCGCGGACGCGGCGCTATGATTCGCGCCCTCATGCGCAGGATCGCGATGCTCGGGCACGGCCGCTTCGGCCGCGCGCTCTCGGATCTGATGGTCGAGTCGGGCTTCGACGTCCGCGCGTACGACCCGCACGCCGAGATGCCCGCCGAGCGTCGCGCGTCGTCGATCGAAGAAGCGGCGAAGGGCGCGGACGCGGTGATCGTCTCGGTGCCGGTCGGCGTGATGCCCGGCGTGCTGCGCGCGCTGCGCCCGCACCTGACGCCCGAGCAGCTCGTGCTCGACGTGGGCAGCGTGAAGGTCCACCCGATCGAGGCGATGCGCGAGATCCTCGGGACCGAGATCCCGTGGATCGGCACGCACCCGCTCTTCGGTCCCGTCTCGCTCGCGCACGCGGAGCGCCCGCTGCGCGTCGTGATCTGCCCGAACCCGATGCACCCCGGCACCGCTGCGCAGGCGCGCGCGCTCTACGAGCGCGTCGGATGTTGGACGCTCGAGCAGGACGCGCACGCGCACGACAAGGCGATGGCCGACACGCACGCGCTCGCGTTCTTCGTCGCGAAGGGCATGCTCGACGCGGGCGTCGATCCTCGCGTGCCCAACGCGCCGCCCTCGTTCCAGGCGATGGCGCGCACCATCGAGTCGGTGCGCGGCGATGCCGGTCATCTGTTCGCGGCGATCCAGGCCGAGAACCCCTACGCGACCGATGCGCGACGTCGCTTGATCGACGCGCTCTCCGCGCTCGACGCGAGCATCGCGAAGGCCGCGCCCGCGACGCGCGACGTGGCGCTCGCGATCCCCGAGTCGCCGGTCGAGCACTCGCCTGAGCTCGTCGAAGCGCGCGATCTGATCGACGAGCTCGATCGCGAGATCGTCGAGCTGCTCGCGCGGCGCGCCGAGCTGAGCCGCCGCGCGCGCGCCGCGAAGACGCGCGAGGGCAAGCCGGTGCACGACCCGACGCGCGAGGCGCAGGTGCTCGAGGCGCGTCGCGAGTGGGCGAAGGAGCTGCAGATCGACGCGCAGAGCGTCGAGGACGTGTTCCGCGCCGTGCTGCGCTTCTCGCGCCGCGTGCAGGGCTGAGTCGGTCCTCCGCTCCGCGAAAAAACGAGGGCCGCCGAGCGCGAAGCTCGACGGCCCTCGTACGGGATCCTCGCGGTCGAGATACTCAGACCGTGAGGATGTCCTTCTCCTTCGCCGCGACGATCTCGTCGGCCTTGGCGGTGCCGTCCTTGACGACGTCCTCCATCGACTTCGTCGCGCGATCGACCTCGTCCGCGCTCGCGTCGCCGTCCTTCTCGATCTGGGCGAGCATGTCGCGGCACTCGTGGCGCGCCTTGCGGATCGCGATCTTCGCGTCCTCGAGGTGACCACGCGCGAGCTTCGCGAGCTCCTTGCGGCGCTGCTCGGTGAGCGGCGGCATCGGGATGCGGATGATCTCGCCGTCGTTCTGCGGCGTGAGCCCGAGCGGGCTGTCCACGATCGCCTTCTCGATCGCGCGCAGCTGCGAGCGATCCCACGGCTTCACCGTGAGCAGGCGCGGCTCGGGCACCGACACGCTCGCCATCTGCGCGAGCGGCGTCGCCGTGCCGTAGTAGTCGATGCGGATCGAGTCGAGCAGGTCCGCGGTCGCGCGGCCGGTGCGGATGCGGCTCAGCTCGCGGCGCAGCGCTTCGTGCGCCTTCGCGATGCTGGAGCGCAGCTCCTCCATCGTGTCCTCGATCATGCCCATGACGAATCTCCTCCGAACGCGTAAGAGCGTGGAGTCTACGACTCCTGGCCGGTCTCCGTCACCAGCGTGCCGACGTCTTCGCCGAGCAGGACGCGCTTGATGTTGCCGCGCTTCAGCAGCGCGAAGACGCGGATCGGGAGCTTGTTCTCGCGCGCGAGCGCCATCGCGGTCGAGTCCATCACGCCGATGCGATCGCTCAGGCAGCGATCGTACGTGAGGCGCCGGAACATCACCGCGTCCGTGTGCTTCGCGGGATCCTTGTCGTAGACGCCCTCGACCTTCGTCGCCTTGCAGAGCAGCTCGGCGCCGATCTCCATGCTGCGCAGCGCAGCCGCGGTGTCGGTCGAGAAGAACGGGTTGCCGGTGCCCGCCGCGAAGATGACGACGCGCCCCTTCTCGAGGTGGCGGATCGCGCGGCGCCGGATGTACGGCTCCGCGACCTGGCGGATCTCCAGCGCGCTCAGCACGCGCGTCGGCACCTTGAGGCGCTCGAGCGTGTCCTGCAGCGCGAGGCTGTTGATCACCGTCGCGAGCATTCCCATGTAGTCGGCGGTCGCGCGGTCCATCCCCTGCGCGCTGCCCTTGAGCCCGCGGAAGATGTTGCCGCCGCCGATCACCACGCCGCACTCCGCGCCGAGCGCGTGAGCCTCCGCGACTTCCGTCGCGAGGATCTGCAGCGTGGGCTGATCGATTCCGAACCCGCCCTCGGTGCCCGCCAGGGCCTCACCCGAGAGCTTCAGCATCACGCGCCGGAAACGAAGACCGCTCATCGCTTTCCCTCGTGACCGGCGCGCTGCCGATCGAATGAGATCAGGAAGGATCGAACCGAAGGAACCTTCGGATCAGCTCATTCCCTTGAGCTGCTCCGCGACCTCGGCCGCGAGGTCGGTCGCCTTCTTCTCGATGCCCTCGCCGAGCTCGTAGCGCACGAAGCGGCGCACCGAGATCTTCTCGCCGATCTTGGCGGTCAGCTCTTCGGCCACGCCCTTGACGGTCTTCTTGTCGTCGCGGGTGACGAGCTCCTGCTCGTCGAGGCACACCTCGCTGAACCACTTGTCCAGCTTGCCCTCGAGGATCTTCGCGACCGCCGCCTCCGGGCGCTTCTTCCCGGTCTTCTGCTCTTCCTCTTCCATCTGGCCGCGGAAGATCGCGAGCTGCTTGTCCTGGTCCGCCTGCGGCACTTCCTCGCGGCGCACGTAAAGCGGCGAGCTCGACGCGATCTGCAGCGCGACCTCGTTCACGAACGACTTGAACTCGTCGCCACGCGCCACGAAGTCGGTCTGGCAGTTCACCTCGACCAGCACGCCGATGCGCGCGTTCGAGTGGATGTACGAGTGGATCAGGCCCTCGGCCGCGATCGCGCCCGCCTTCTTGGCCGCCTTCGCGAGACCCTTCTTCTGGATGATCTCGACGGCCTTCTCTTCGTTGCCGTCGGCCTCGATGAGGGCCATGCGGCAGTCGTTCATGCCGGCGCCCGTGCGATCGCGGAGCGCCTTCACCTGCTGAGCGGTGACGTTCGCCATGTCTCTAACCTCTCTCTCGATCTTCGGTGCGAATCTGCTCGGGCTCAGCTCTCGCCGCCGCCGCCACCACCGCGCGGACCGCGCGGGCCACGACGGTCGCCGCCACCACCGCGACGGCCGCCGCGCTGGAACTCGACCTCGACGCGCGCGCCGCCCTCGCCACCGCGCTCGTGGCCGCCCTCACCACCGCGGAACTCGCGGCGGCGCTGCTGGCCCTCGATGCACGCGTCGGCGATCTTCGACGTGAACAGCTTGATGCTGCGGATCGCGTCGTCGTTGCCGGGGATCACGAAGTCGATGACGTCGGGATCGCAGTTGGTGTCGGTGATCGCGACGATCGGGATGTTGAGCTTGCGAGCCTCGCTGACCGCGATGTGCTCGTGGTGCGGGTCGATGACGAACACCGCCGCCGGGTGCGCGTTCATCATCTTGATGCCGCCGATGAACTTCTCGAGGCGCTCCTGCTCGCGCTTGAGCTTCATCTGCTCCTTCTTGACGAAGTTCTCGGCGGTGCCGTCCTCGAACATCCGGTCGAGCTCGCGAAGGCGCTCGATCGCGCCCTTCACGGTGCGGAAGTTCGTGAGCGTGCCGCCCAGCCAGCGGCCGGTGACGAAGAACTGACCGGCGCGGGCCGCCTCCTCCTGCACCGTCTCGACCGCCTGGCGCTTCGTGCCGACGAAGAGCACGTGGCCGCCGCGGCCGACCGCCTCGACGACGAAGTCGTAGGCGCGCTTGAACAGGACCGCGGTCTGGTCGAGGTCGATGATGTGGATGCCGTTGCGCGCGCCGAAGATGAACGGGCGCATCTTCGGGTTCCAACGACGGGTCTGGTGCCCGAAGTGGACGCCGGCATCGATCAGGGCGCGGAGGCTGAGGGGGAGCTCGGACGCGTAGTCCTGCGTGGTCGCTTCGGTGGTCTGGACGTCGGTCATGTGGGTCTCCGGTTGGCTCCTCCACCTCCCCGGGGCGGCGACCCATCGAGAGATGGGCACCGGGCCGTCCCGTTACGACCACTCGAAAAGCCGAATGGATTCGGGGAGATGTGAGTAGTTACGGAGCGCCTCGAGGCGCCCCGGCCCAGCGAGGGGTCCCGCCAGAGCGGCGCGCGGTATACCACGCGCACGCACCGAGTCCAACGGGGTGAGCCGCCGGGGGTTCGCGCAGGGGGCGGAGCCCCTCGGGAATTACAGCGGGTCGACGAACCCGGAGCCCGCCTCGAACACCATCGACGCGCTGAACTGCGTGCACTTGCCGTCGACCGGCTCGAGGTCCGCGATGAGCCGGATGAACGTCGCGACGGTGCTCATCAGGTCCTCACCGATGTTCAGGCCGCTCGCGATCTCGATCATCTGGTCGTTCGAGATCCCGCCCGCGAACACGCCGCTCATCGAGCCGTCCTCGTGGATGCGCACGCGCACACGCGCGCCGTGGAGGTCGAGCACGAAGCGCGCGTCGAGGATCGAGACCGGGAGCGCGAGCTCGAAGGGGCCCGTCTCGAGCACTCCGTCGCGCAGCACCGCGCCCTCGTAGCGCGCGGTGCGCGCCTCGGGCGAGACCTGCAGCGTCTGTCCGTCGAGCAGCATCCCATCGGTGCCGAGCAGGGGCGTGCCGGTGAGCGTGCGCACGACGAGGGTCACGCAGTCGTCGTTCCGCGGATCGTCGAGGCCCTCGAGGGTGAGCCCGATGAGCAGCTGACCGTTGCTGATCGAGCTCTGCAGGAGCGCGTCGAGGGTGCCCTCGCCCACCTGGTTCTCGAGCGCGGGGATGATCGGCGTGAGCTGGTTGTCGATGCCGTCGCGGCCGTCGGCGTCGACGAAGTCGCGCGCGCGGCACGCGCTCGCTTCGAAGGTCGGCCCGAGGCTCTCGTCGAGATCGAAGCCCTCGCTCACGCCGTCCTCGGCGACCTCGAAGGCCATCCAGCGAATGATTCCGGACTGCTCGGGCAGCGCGCTCTCGCACGCACGCGGGCCCGTGGGCTCCATGTCGTCGGGCCCGCACGCTGCGAGCGCGAGCGCGGCGAGCAGGATGATCGCGCGCTGCACGATCACACCTCGATCTCCGAGAGCCCGTCGGTCGCGCGCCCCACCCCGAAGCCGAACTCCGCGGCGTTGAGCCCGACCGCGCGCATCAGCGAGAGGCTCACCGAGGTCGCGTTCGCGCCCGGCGCCGCGTGATGGATGCCGGTGCGCAGCGCGCCGCACGCGCCGCCCGCGATGACGAGCGGATAGTTCTCGATCGAGTGGGTGCGACCGAACGAGACGTCGGTCGTGCACAGCACTGCGGCGTGATCGAGCAGCGTGCCGTCGCCCTCCACGATGCGATCGAGCGCGGAGAGGAAGTACGCCATCTCCTCGTGAACGAAGGTGACGACGCGGTTCACCTCGGGCTGCGGGTTGCCCGGCTCGTCGTGGGTGAGCTGGTGGTGGCCCGCGGTGGTGTCGAGGAAGAGCGTGTTGTTCACCGGCTGGCTGAACATCACGCTGAAGACGCGGGTCTGATCGCACGCGAGCGCCATCGCGCAGAGGTCGCTCATCACGCGCGAGATCGCGCTCATCTGCGGGCGGCCCTCGAGGTCCGGATAGTCGGTCGTGGGCGCGGTCGGGCGCATGCACGCGGCGAGGTTCGGCGGGTCCTCCTGCAGGCGCGCGATCTGCGTCTCGATCGCGCGGATGCCGTCGAGGTGCTCCTCGATGCGCTGGCGATCGCGCGCGCCGACGCGCGACTGGAGGCGTCGCGCCTGGCCGGTGACCGCGTCGAGCACGCTGCGTCGCAGCGCGAGGCGCGGATCGGGCTCGGTGGTCTCGCCGGGGGCGCGGAAGCCCGCGCCGAAGAGACGCTCGAAGAGCGCGGCGGGCGAGCACTCGGGCGGGTTCACCGCGTCGGGCCCGCTGTGCGAGAGCCCCGTCGTCGCGCGCTGCACGCCGATCTCGAGCGAGCGGAAGCGCGTCGCGCCGCGGAAGCCATCGGCCTCGGCGACGATCTGATCGATCGTCGGGCCGGGATAGCTCGAGGTCATGTCGCCGCCGGCGAGCAGGCCCGCGGGGCCCGATCCGTGCGGGCTCGTGTTGGGCGTCATCACGCGCGTGCCGGTGACGAACGAGATCTTCTCGCGCATCGGCTCGAGCGGCGCGGTCTGCTCGGGCAGCACGTACGAGCGACCGGTGCCCTGCGGGACCCAGAGCTCGGGGATCACGCCGTTGCCGAAGAACCACCAGCCGAAGCGCACCGGGAGCGCGCCGCAGTCGGCGTAGGCAGTGCCCGAGTCGTTGAGGAACACGTCGAGCGTGGGCAGCGCGATCGAGACCGCGGCGCCACCGAGCATGCCCTTCAGCATCGTGCGCCGATCGAGACGGAAGCGCGTCACGGCGTGCCCTCCTCGTTGACCATCGAGACCCCACGGAAGAACGGATGGCGCGCGATCGCGCGCATCAGGGCGCGCACGCGATAGCCCTCGCGCGCGAGCTCGATCGTGAGCGCCTGGTGCGCCGCGTCCTCGCCCTCGGTGAGCAGGTGCCCGCCCGCGTACGTCATCATGCGATCGACGAAGCAGGGCACGAGCGCGGGATGACCGCGCAGCGCGAGCGCGAGCTCTGACGCATCGGCGAACGCGACGCCGTCGAGCTCGCCGCTCGCGTCGATCGGCACGTCCTCGTCGCGCGTGCGGAAGCGACCGATCCCGTCGAACTGCTCGAGACCGAGGCCGATCGGATCGAGCTGCGCGTGACAGCCGGCGCAGAAGTCGTTCTCGCGATGCGACGCGAGGCGCTCGCGGAGCGTGCGCGCTTCGGCGGAGGGCTCGGGGATCGCGGTGTCGACGCCGACCGGCGGAGGCAGCACCGGCTGGCAGAGCAGCGCCTCGCGCACGAAGCGACCGCGGAGCGTGGGTGAGGTCGAGACGGGATGCGCCCACGTCGCGAGCACGCTCGCTTGTCCGAGCAGACCGCGGCGCGGCGAGGTCTCGGGGAGCTCGACGAGCCCGAAGCCCTCGCTCGCCGGCGCGCGCACGACGTAGAGCGCGGCGAGGCGTCGATCGACGAAGGTCTCGCGCGTCGTCATGAGGTCGCGGTAGTCGCCCTCGAGATCGAACACGAAGTGCTCGATCGTGCGCAGCGTGCCCTCGCGCGCAGCGGGGCCGAGATCGGGGCTCGCGGAGGTGAAGATCGTCGGGTCCTTCGAGAGATCCTGGAGCGCGCCCAGCTGCAGCCAGTCGTCGGCGAACGCGCGGATGCCGGCGCGCGCGCGCGGCGAGTCGAGCAGGCGATCGATCTCCGCGTCGAGCCCTTCCGGATCGTCGAGCGCGCCCGACTGCGCGGCAGCGAGCAGCGCGTCGTCGGGGATCGTGTTCCAGAAGAAGAACGAGAGGCGCGTCGCGAGCTCGTACCCGTCGAGCCATCCGCGCGCGGGATCCCCGTCGTCGATCACGCCGGTCTGCGGGCGATAGAGGAAATCGGGCGACTGGAGGATCGCGGCGAGCGCGTACTCGAGCCCGGCGTGGAAGTCCTCGAGCACCACCGCGGATTGGCCCGCGACGCCGACGAGCGCGGTGAGCTCCTCGTCGATCACCGGACGACGCCACGCGCGCTGTGCGATCGGCGCGAGCACCTCACGCGCGCACGCTTCGTCGGACACCGCGCTCGGCGTGCACGACACCACGCGCTCGCGTCGCTCGGGCGCGAGCACCTGCGATGCGATCTGGTACGCGGCGCGCTCGTACTGCTCGACGCCGCGCGACGAGACGCTCGTCTGCGCGGCGCCGAGCGCGAAGAAGCCGTCGCGCGCCGCATCGGGCTCGAGCCCGCTCGCGACGACGACGATGTCCTCGCCGAAGATGTCGCGCACCGCATTGACGTACTGCGCGCGCGTCAGGCGCTGCATCACGCGCGGCCCTGGATCGAAGGGCAGCACGAACGAGCGCTCCGGCCCCGCGGGCTCGGGCTCGTCGTCGCCCGCGCATCCACCGCTCGTCACGAGCACCACGAGCGCGACGAGCGCGCTGTCTCTCCACCTCAGGCGCTGCATGTCACTCCCCCCGTCGCAGCGTCACGCGGTCCGAGACCGCGCTCGTCCCCTCGAGCACCGCCGTCACGCTCTGGTCGCCGAGCACGTGACGACGACCGAGCGCGAGCACGTACGTCCCCACGACGCGCTCCTGCTCGCCCGTCGGGTCGTCGCACCCGAGCCCGAAGAACTCGTGGCACGCGCCGTCGACGTCGATCCACGTGAAGTCCGCGAGCGTGCTCGCGCGCTCGAACTGCGCGTCGGCGCCCGACATCGTGTTCGCGTCCGCGCTGCCCGTCATCGCGAGCAGCGGGATCGACACCGTCGTGTGCCCGGTGTCGCCGAACCAGTCGCTCGACACGATGCCCGCCATCGGCACCGCGGCGACGATGCGCTCGTCGCGCACGCCCGCGCGGAACACGTCGAGCTGCGCGTCGGTGCACGGCGTCTCGGTCGTGCAGCCCGTGCTCTCGATGCGATCGACGTCGAACGTCGCGCCCGCGCTCGCCCAGACGGTGTGGGTGCCGAAGCTGTGCCCGGTGAGCAGCAGGTGATCGGTGTCGGCATCGAGCTCGCCGCGCGCGACGAACGCGTCGACTGATTCGCGCACGTCGAGCGAGCGCAGGTAATAGAGGGCGACCGCGCGCGGATCGACGTTGTCGAGCAGCGTGTTGCCGGTGTGGTCGGGCGCGATCGTGATCCAGCCGTGCGACGCGAGGCGACGGTGGAGGAACGCGCTGACGCCTGCGAAGCCGCGATGGCCGTGCGAGTAGACGTGGACCGGGTAGCGCCCCGAGGCGTGCGCTGGAGACGCGGGCGTCGCGTCGCTGAGCGCGTCGCGATCGCGCACCAGGCCGCCGTACATCGGGGCCGGGCCGCTCGTGTCGAGCGTCGGATACCAGACGTGCACCGCGATGGTGCGATCGGCATCGAGGCCGTCGGGGCGATAGGTGTGCTCGAACCGCTGGTAGCCGACGCGGAACGGGCCCGCCTCGTCGAGCGCCCAGCTCAGCGGATCGCCGATCTCGACGGGCCCGGCGTCGGGCTCGGCGTTCGCGTCGGGTGGGTCACCCGCGGGGCTCCCACACCCGACCACCACGACGCATGCCAAGAGGATAAGCCACTTCACGGGCGCGAAGCATCGTTGCAACTCCAACGATTCGTCAACGGGGGGCGTTCACGAATCGTGCGGCGACGGAATGCGAGAGGCCCCGATCCGCGCCGCGGATCGGGGCCTCTCGACGCTCACGAGCCGGCGAAATCAGCGGCGCGAGGCGAGGAAGATGCGGAGCACGTACCAGAAGAGCAGCGCCACCGACGAGAACAGCGCGAGCGCCGCCGCGACGTGCTGATCGACGCGGTAGTGATGCAGCACGCTCGACGTGTAGTAGAGGATGTAGCCGCCCGCGAGCACGACCATCGCGCCCGAGAAGAGCACGCCGAGCGAGAATCCGAAGAGCGCGCTGCAGATGATCACGCCGAACGCGCCGAGCGCCGCGACACCGAGGATCCCGCGCAGGAACGAGAAGTCGTGGCGCGTCAGGAACACGATGCCGGTGAGGCCGCCGAAGAGCACGAGCGTCACCAGGCCCGCGGTCGGGATCGCCGAGGGATCGATCAGCGTCGCGAGGTAGAGCAGCGGCATGAAGATCACCGCTTCCGCGACGACGTAGAGGCCGAGCCCCGCGTACTGCATGGCCTGGCCCGCGTCGCTGCGCGCCCACTTGTCGGCGATCCAGCTGACGGCGATGAACCCGCCGAGCACGACGAGCCAGCCGAGGCGGCCGGTGCCCAGGATGGTCTCCGAGACCATCTGCGCGATGCCGGTCATGAAGAGCGCAGCCTCGAGGAACACGAACGCGAAGATCGCGCCCACGAGGTGCACGTACGTGCGGAAGATGAACCCTGCGCGATCCTCGACGGACGCCTGCGCCGCCGTGAACCCACCTGCGTAACCGTCGAAGCTCTGTTGCATGACGCCCTGCGCCTCCCCTCGTGTCGAGGCCCGAGTTCTACGCGCAGAGCTTCGAGCGTGTTCCCGAAGCGGTCAAGGTGAGCACGTCGCGTCCTTGCGCGTGCGACGCTCGGGTGTCACCAAAGGCGCCCCGCGAAGCCCCCGATGTCCGCCCGCGAGCTCATCGTCCTCGGCACCTCGAGCCAGGTTCCGACCCGCTATCGGAACCACAACGGCTATCTGCTCCGCTGGGACGAGGAAGGGCTCCTCTTCGATCCCGGCGAGGGCACGCAGCGCCAGATGATCTACGCCGAGGTGACGGTCACGCAGGTGACGCGCATCCTCGTGACGCACTTCCACGGCGATCACTGCCTCGGGCTCGCGGGCCTGCACCAGCGCATCAGCCTCGATCGCGTGCCGCACGAGATCGACGTGCACTTCCCGGCGTCGGGGCAGGTCTTCTACGAGCGCATGCGCTACGCGTCGATCTATCACGAGGTCGGCAAGGTCGCGCCTCGCCCGATCCGCGGCGAGGGCGTGATCCACGAGACCGACAAGCTGACGATCACGGCGCGTCGCCTCGATCACGGCGTGGAGTGCTTCGGGTATCGCCTGCAGGAGCGCGACGGGCGAACGATGCTCCCGGAGAAGCTCGCGGCCGCGGGCGTGAAGGGCCCGGCGATCAAGCAGCTCATCCGCGACGGATCGATCGAGATCGACGGGCGCGTGGTGGAGCTCGACGACGTGAGCCTGTTCAAGGCGGGCCAGGGCTTCGCGATGATCATGGACACGCGCATGTGCGACTCGGCGATCGAGCTCGCGCGCGGCGCGGATCTCGTGCTCTGCGAGTCGACGTACCTCTCGAGCGAAGAGCGCGAGGCGCGCGCGCACGGGCACCTGACCGCGAAGCAGGCGGGCATCATCGCGCGCGAGGCGGGCGCACGACGGCTCGTGCTCACGCACTTCTCGCAGCGCTACGGGTCGACCAAGCCGTTCGTCGAAGAGGCGAAGAGCGTGTGGCCCGAGGGCGACGTGGTCGCGGTGCGCGACGGGGATCGTGTGTCGGTGCCGAAGCGCCTCGGCGCCACCGACTGATGGCGACGCGCTCACTTGCGTCGGGATCGACGCGAGTGAGCTTCGCGACGAGTCAGAACGGGACGTTCGGCTGCGGATTGACGTCCGCGGGCTCGCCGCGCGGCTCGGTCGGCGGCGCGACCATCGGCGCGGGACGGATCGTGAGCTCGACCTGGCGCGTCTCGCCGGGCTCGACGCGCGCCGTGACGTGCGCTTCGTGGAAGAGCGGGTGCCACGCGGTGATGCGCACGTCCTGGCCGGACGGGATCTCGAGGCGGAAGCGCCCGTTCGGCTGCGAGACCGTGTGCACCGGGTGGTAGAGCGTGATGAGCTCCATCCGCCCGCAGGGCGCGGCGAAGCCGCACTGGATGGTGCGCACGCCGCCTTGATCGAGCGTGATCATGCGGGGCTCGGCGCGCAGCAGCGCCTGGAGGACGCCCTCACCGAGCTCGGGGAAGAACGGATAGTCGGTGTCGTTCGAGAGCCGCACCTGATCGCCGCGCGTCGTGACGACCAGCGAGGGCTGGATGCGGCAGTCGCGGATCGTGATCTCGTGCGTGACCGGCGGGCGCGTCGGCCAGCGATCGTCGTCGGTGCCGGTGCCGACGATCGAGAGGCCGACGAGGCCGCCCGTCTCCCCGGCGACCACGACCGGCGTGCGATCGACCTCGCGCGGCGGCGTGCAGTCGTCGGGGATCGCGGTGCGTCCCGGGACGACCAGCGGGTTCTGCGGATACGTCGGGAGCTCGGTGCCTTCGGCGAGGCGCACGATGCCCTCGACGATGCCGGTCGGCGTGTCGCCGTACGCACCGGTCGAGGGCTCGGACTCGCTCGTCGTCTCCTCGGGCTCGCGCTCGCCGCCGCACTGGCAGCCGCCCAGCGACGCGAACAGCAGCAGCGCGAGCGCGATGTTCTTGGTCATCAACCGAGGTTCTGCGCCGCCTGCAGCGCGAGGTCCAGGTACGCGCCGGGCGCGATGCCCATGCGCAGCACGAAGTACCCCGAGAGCACCAGCGCCGCCGCGACGTACCAGGAGCGCATCGGCACCGCGACCGGCGCGCCCGGCTCGGGCTGCTTCATGAACAGGAAGACGATGACGCGCAGGTAGTAGTACGCGCCAACCGCGCTCGTGAGCACGAGCAGCACCGCGAGCCACACCATGCCGCCGCCGGCCGCGACCGCGGCCTCGAGCACGTAGTACTTCCCGAAGAACCCCGCCGTCGGCGGGAAGCCCATCAGCGAGAGCACGCCGAGCACGAAGGGCACCGCGACCATCGGATGACGACGGCCGAGGCCCGCGAGGTCCTCGTAGGTCACCGCTTCCTTGCCGCGCGAACCCGCGAGGATCAGCGCGCCGAACGCGAGCACGTTCGAGACGGTGTACGCGAGCAGGTAGTAGAGCACCGACGAGAGCGCGCCCTCGTCCCAGCCGCGGCCCTCGCCGGTCACACCCGCTGCCGCGACGCCGACGAGGATGTACCCCGCGTGCGCGATCGACGAGTACGCGAGCATGCGCTTCACGCTCTTCTGCACGATCGCCGCGAGGTTGCCGACGACCATCGTGATCGCCGCGAGACCCGCGATCGCCGGGGGCCAGCCCGCCGCGTCCGCCGTGAGCATGTCGTCGCCGAACGCGACGAAGAACACGCGGAGCAGCACGCCCACGACCGCCGCCTTCACCGCGACCGCCATGAACGTCGTCGCCGGCGTGACCGCGCCCTCGTACGCGTCGGGCGTCCACATGTGGAACGGCACCGCGCTCACCTTGAACGCGAGGCCGACGAGCAGGAGCGCCATCGCGACCAGCGTCAGCCGCAGGTCCGCGTCGCCCGCCTCGAGCGCCGCCGCGATGCTCGGGAAGTCGGTGTGCCCGGTCGCGCCGTAGATGAGCGCCGAGCCGAAGAGCAGGATCGCCGACGCGAAGCTGCCGAGCAGGAAGTACTTCATCGCGCCCTCGGCTGCGCGCGGGCTCTGGCGGCGGAACGCCACCATGCCGTACGCACCGAGCGAGAGCGTCTCGAGCGCGACGAAGAGCGTGAGCACGTCGTTCGAGCGGCCGAGGGCCATCGCGCCGAACGTGCTGAAGATCAGGAGGGCGTAGAACTCGCCGCGATCGAGCCCGTGCTCGCGCAGGTAGCCCCCCGCGAGCAGCGCCGCGAAGGCCGCTCCGCCGCACACCGCGACGTCGATGAAGAGCGAGAGCTTGTCCGCCGCGACCCAGTGACCGACCAGCGCCGCGCTCTCCGCGGTCGCCGGCACGTCCCAGAGGAACAGCGAGATCCCGGCGGTCGCCGCGAGGATGACGAAGCTGAGCAGCGCCGGCTCCGCGCCCTCCTTCACAAAGGCGTCGACCAACATCAGGGCGAGCCCCGCGAGCGCGAGGAAGAGCAGCGGGAGGAGGGGGACCACCGGTCCGAAGAACTCGATCATCGCGCACCTCCGACCGCCGCAGCCCCGGCCAGCCCAGCGACGCGAACGGCGTCGACGCTCGGCGCTTCCGCCGCTTCACCCTCGGGCGCCGGTTCGCCCTCCGCGCCCTCGCCTTCCGCCGGCGCGAGCTCGGGGAACGGGATCAGACGCGGCGAGTCGTCGCGCCAGTCCGCGTTCCAGCGCGCGTTGTACTCCGTGATCATCTGCTCGACGCTGGGCTCGATCGAGTCGAGCATCGTGCTCGGGAAGAGGCCCATCCAGAACACCGCGATGACCAGCGGAACGAGCGCGATCACCTCGCGACGGTTCACGTCGGGCAGGCCCTCGTTGTCCTTCTTGTCCACGGGGCCCCAGAACATCTTGAGCACCGCGTGGAGCATGTAGACCGCCGCGAGGATCACGCCGGTCGCCGCGAAGAACGTGAAGATCTTCTCCCAGACCGAGAGCTGATCCGACACGAACGTGCCGCTCAGGATCATGAACTCGCCGATGAAGCCGTTGGTGCCGGGCAGGCCCACCGAGCTCATCGTGATGATCACGAAGAACACCGCGTACCAGGGCATCACCTTCGCGAGGCCGCCGAAGTCCGCGAGGTCACGGGTGTGGCGACGGTCGTAGACGACGCCGACCAGGATGAAGAGCGCGCCGGTCGACACGCCGTGCGCGATCATCTGCAGCACCGCACCGCTCACGCTGCCCGTCGTCATCGCGAAGATGCCGAGCATCACGAAGCCGAGGTGGCTCACCGAGGAGTACGCGACGAGCTTCTTCACGTCGCGCTGCACCCACGCGCAGATCGCGCCGTAGACGATGCCGATCACCGCGAAGACCGCGAGGCTCGGACCGACCCAGTGCGCCGCGTACGGGAAGAGCGGCATCGCGAAGCGCAGGAAGCCGTAGCCGCCGAGCTTCAGGAGCACCGCGGCCAGGATCACCGAGCCACCCGTGGGCGCCTGGACGTGCGCGTCGGGCAGCCAGGTGTGCAGCGGGAACATCGGGACCTTGATCGCGAACGCGAGCGCGAACGCGGCGAAGAGCCAGATCTGCTCGTCGAAGCTCAGCACCACGTGGCGCAGGTGCTCGAGCGAGAACGACCACTGCATCTCCGCGGGGAGCCCCGCTTCGACCGCGAGCTGGTGGTAGCGGCTCGCGACGTACAGGATCGCGACCAGCATCAGCAGCGAGCCGACGAACGTATAGAGGAAGAACTTGACCGCGGCGTAGATGCGGTCCTTTCCGCCCCAGATCCCGATGATCAGGTACATCGGGACCAGCATCAGCTCCCAGAAGATGTAGAAGAGGAACAGGTCGAGCGCGACGAACGCGCCGATCATGCCCACTTCGAGCAGCAGGAAGCTGACCGCGTACTCCTTGATCTTCGTGGAGACCGAGCCCCACGAGACCCAGAGCGAGATCGGCGTCAGCAGCGTGGTCAGCAGGACCAGCCAGAGCGAGATGCCGTCGATGCCGAGCTCGTAGCGGATGCCGAACGTCGGGATCCACTCCTGGCGCTCGACGAACTGGTACGCGCCGGTCGAGTAGTCGCCGTCGAGCAGCCACGTCGAGACGAAGAGCTCGACGAGCATGAAGCCCAGGCTCACGCGGCGGATCCCGTTCAGCCACTGACGCGGCATGAACGCGACCACGAGCGCTCCGAAGAGCGGAATCAGAAGCAGTAGCGAGAGAAGACGGCTCATCGCTCGGTCCTCGCGATCGGCTCGAGCTCGGTGTGGGGCACGCGGAGGGTCAGCTCCTCGCGCGCGCGGGTGAAGTTGCCGAAGACGTTGCGCACCTGGACGGTCGCGCGCGCTCGGACGGCGATGCGGAGGCCCGCGAGCCCGATGCGCGCGGTGTCTCCGGGCGAGAGGCGGAACGTGCCCGCCTCTCGATCCTCGTCGGTCTGCGTCCCGCCGCGCACCACCGCGTCGTTCGCGGTGAGCACGACCTGGCCGCCCTCGAGGCGCACGGTCGGCGGCGCGGGATCGCGCGGGGCTTCCTCGCCCTCGCCGGGCGCGCGCACCCACTCCACGGGCAGTCGATCGACCGGCACGCTCGCGGGGTCGTCGGAGAGCTCGATCTCGATCGACTCGACGTCGAGCGCGCCTGCCTCGAGCACCGCGACGAGACCGTAGAACGCGTCGTCACCGCCGTACGAGTGCGTCGCCGTGCTCTCGGTCGACCAGTCGGTGTCCCAGTCGCCGTCGCTGTCGAAGTCCCAGCGGTACTCGTAGCCGGGGCCGCGATCCGCGGTCCACGTGACGTTCGCGTCCTGTGCCTCACCGACGAGATCGGTGTGCGGGTACGTGAACCACCAGATGAGCCCGGCCGCGCCGATCGTGAGGCCGATCGTGTACGCGTAGATCACGCCGTTCTGCGCGCGGGTGAGCACCCATCCGGCCCCGCGCGCCGCCTGGGCGGGCACCCACGTCAGCAGGCCGTCGACGAAGATGCGATCGATGTTCGCCGAGACGACCGAGATGCCGCGCAGCGGCGCGACGATGGTCTTCCCGTAGAGCTCGTCGACGCGCCACTTGTCCATCGCCCAGCGGTACGTGTCGACGCGCGGGTTCGCGCCGACGTAGAGCGCGAAGAGCGACATCGCGCCCAGCACGACGAGGCCGAGCGCCATCGCGACGATCGCCGCGGTGTGCGTCGCTTCCGCGATCTCGAGGCCGAGCAGCACGCAGAGCGCGATTCCGAGCACGCCGCCCGCGACGACCGCGATGCGCACGACGAGCGTCTCGCGCTCCGGCGCGATCGCGTCGGCCTTGCCGAACCAGGTGTACGCGAGCCCGATGCCGCCGACGCCGACGAGCGAGCCGACGGTCATCGCGATCACGCCGAGCATCGTCGGGCTCAGCGCGCCTTCGTGCGCCTCGGCAGCGAACGCCGCGACCGCGCCGTGCTCGCCCTCGTGCCCGGTGAGCCACGGCGTCCAGAGGTTCCAGTGCACGCCGATCACGTCGCCGAGCCAGTGCGGAAGGCCGAGGAAGCCGGCGAGCACCGCGCCCACCGCGAGCACCATGAGCGTGATCGTCACCGCGTCGCCCGACTCGTGCGGCTCCGCGTGGTGATCGTCGCCGTGCCCGTGAGCGTCGGGTGCGTGACCGCCGCGGAACTCTCCCTCGAACGTGAGGAAGTAGAGGCGGAACATGTAGAACGCGGTCAGGAAGGCCGCGACCGCGAGCATCACGAAGACCGCGTAGCCGACCCACCCGAAGTGCTGCGCGCCCTCGAGCGCGCCGAACAGGATCTCGTCCTTCGAGAAGAACCCGCCGATCAACGGGAAGCCGGCGATCGCGAGGCACGAGAGCGCGAACGTCCAGCGCGTCTTCGGCATGTACTTCCGCATCCCGCCCAGCCAGCGGATGTCCGCGTCGCCGTGCGCGTGGATCGCGTGCATCACCGAGCCCGCGCCGAGGAAGAGGCAGGCCTTGAAGAACGCGTGCGTGAAGACGTGGAAGATGCCGGCCGCGAACGCGCCCATGCCCACCGCCGCGAACATGAAGCCCAGCTGGCTGACGGTGGAGTACGCGAGGATGCGCTTCATCTGCGTCTGCACGACGCCGATCGACGCGCCGAGCAGCGCGGTGAGCGCGCCGGTGACGGCGATCAGCGCCATCACGTTCTCGCTCATCATGAAGACGGGCGAGAGACGGCAGCAGAGGTACACGCCCGCGGTGACCATCGTCGCCGCGTGGATGAGCGCGGAGACCGGCGTCGGACCGGCCATCGCGTCGGGGAGCCACACGTAGAGCGGCAGCTGCGCGCTCTTGCCGGTGCACCCGATGAACAGGAAGAACGCCGCCGCGCCCGCGATCGTGATCCCGATCGGGAAGCCGCCGAGCTCGACCTGACGCTGGCCGTACTCGATCACGCCCGCGTTGATCTCGGAGAACTCGAACGTGTGCGACGACGAGAGCAGCAGGAACGTGCCGATGAGCACGCCGAAGTCACCGATGCGGTTGACGACGAACGCCTTGCGCCCCGCGGCCGCGTACGCCGGGTTCTCCCACCAGAACCCGATCAGCAGGTACGAGCAGAGCCCGACGCCTTCCCAGCCGACGAACATCAGCGGCAGGTTCGAGCCGAGCACGAGGATCAGCATCGAGGCCGTGAAGAGGTTCAGATACGTCATGAACCTCGGGTACGACGGGTCGTCGCCCATGTACTCGGTCGAGTACAGATGGATGAGCGACGCGATGCCCGTGACCATCACGGTCATGATCCCGGACAGGTGATCCATCGTGAACCGCACGTTCACGGGCACCGAGTCCTCGCCGACCGTCACCGAGAACCAGCGGTAGAGGTCGAGCGTGATCGCCGTGTTCCCCGCGTGCTCACCCTCGCCCGCGAAGACGAGCATCGTGAAGCAGTAGAGCGCGAGCAGGAACGAGGTCGCGACGGTGCCCACCGCGACGCCGCTCACCAGGCCCTTGGCCGCGCCGCGACCGAAGAAGCCGTTGATGACCGAGCCGAGGAGCGGCAGCAGGACGATCCACAGCAGCATCGGCGCCGGGTTCGTCGGCAAGGAGAAGTCGAAGTCCATGGTTGGCTCTCGGCTCCGAAGACGTCAGTGACGAAGCAGGTCGGCGCGATCGCTCTCGACCGACTTCTTGAGGCGGAAGAGGCTGATCAGGATCGCGAGGCCCACTGCGGCTTCCGCCGCGGCCACTGCGATGACGAAGAACGCGAACACCTGGCCGTCGTGCGACGCAGGGTTCCAGCGATTGAACGCGACCAGCGTCAGGTTGACCGAGTTCAGCATGATCTCGATCGACATGAGCTGGAGCAGCATGTTGCGGCGGGTGAGGAACCCGAGCGCGCCGATGCCGAAGAGCACCGCGGCGAGCGCGAGGTAGGTACCGAGACCGATCTCCATCGTCTGCTCCCTCTGCTCACTCGTGCTCGTGGTCTTCGGGCTCGCTGCCACCCTCGAGCGGGTGCAGCGGGCCCTGCCCGACCACCGTCGAGATCTTCGCCGGGTTGAGCGAAGGCGCGGTCGGGTCGCTCGCGAACGGGCGCAGCGCCATGCGGCGCGCCTCGACCGGATCCGCCTCGTCCTTCTGCGCCGCGGTGCGGCCGCGCGCGGTGCCGATCGCCGCGATGATCGCGACGAGCAGCAGCATCGACACGAGCTCGAAGGGCACCGCGGCCTGCTGGTAGATCGCCGAGGAGACCGCCTCGACGCTGCCGAACTCGCGGCACGTCGGGTCGCTGCCGTCGCACGTCGGGATCGCGACGTCGGGCGCGGTCGCCTCGCCGACCGAGAACGTGATCGCGCCCGCGAACAGCACGATCAGCCCGCCGCCGATCGTCTTCATCACCCAGCCGCGCGTGTCGGAGCGATGCTCCATCGCACCTGGCCCGATCAGCATGATGACGAAGACGAAGAGCACGACGATCGCGCCCGCATAGACGATCAGCTGGATCGCCGCGAGCAGGTGCGCGTGCAGCGTCAGGTACAGACCCGCCAGTGAGATCACGTGCACGAGCAGCGCGATCGCCGAGCGCAGCGGGTTGCGCATCGTGACGGTGAGGACCGCGGCGATCGTCGCCGCGAACCCGCAGATCAGGAAGAGGAGCTCGCCGCTGGTGCTCATGCCGCCTCCCGCCGCACGAGCTGCGAGCGGATCGCCTCGTCGAGCCGCGCGCTCTGGGGGAGCCCCTTCTCCGCGGCCTCGAGGAACTCCTTCCGGAACTTCCGCACGAACGCGAGCATCGGCATCGCCGTGCCGTCCGCGAGCGCGCAGATCGTGTTGCCCATCATGTTGTTCGAGATGTCGACCAGCAGATCGACGTCGCTGGGCTTGCCCTTCCCGGCGGCGATCTGATCGAGCACGTTGGCGAGCCAGCCGGTGCCCTCACGGCACGGCGTGCACTGGCCGCACGACTCGTGCGCGTAGAACTTCATCAGGTTGCGCGACGCCTCGACCATCGAGACCGAGGTGTCCATGACGATCGCGCAGCAGGTGCCGAGCATCGTGCCGATGCCGCGATACGTGTCGACCGCCATCGGCAGGTCGAGGTGCGACTTGCCGTGCCACTTGTTGAGCGGGTGCTTCGGGTCCTTCGCCTCGACCTTGTCCTGCTCGCGCAGGACCGGCGTGGACGATCCGCCCGGGATGACGCCCTTCAGCTTGCGATCGGGATGCAGCATCCCGCCGCCGAAGTCGTAGATGAGCTCGCGCATCGTGATGCCGACCGGCGCTTCGTACACGCCCGGGCGCTTCACGTGGCCGCTGATGCCGTAGAGGCGCGTGCCTCCGTCCTTCATCTCCGGCGGGAGCAGCGAGATGTTGCTCCAGGCCTCGCCGCCCATCGCGACGACGTCGGGCACCGCCGAGATCGTCTCGACGTTGTTGACGATCGTCGGCATGCCGAAGGCGCCCTTCACCGCCGGGAACGGCGGCTTGAGGCGCGGCTCGCCGCGCTTGCCCTCGAGCGAGTTGAGGAGCGACGTCTCCTCGCCGCAGATGTACGCGCCCGCGCCGGGGTGCACGTGGATGTCGAGCGCGTGCTCCTTGCCGAACGGGCGCGCGCCGAGGAACCCGCGCGCGTGCGCCTCGCGAATCGCCGCCTCGAGGCGCGCGATCGAGAGGACCAGCTCGCAGCGCACGTAGATCCAGCACTTGTGCGCGCCGATCGCGTACATGGCGATGATGCACCCCTCGATGAGGCGGTGCGGATCCTTCTCCATGATCGTCCGGTCCTTGAAGGTACCGGGCTCGCCCTCGTCGGCGTTGATGACGAGGTAGACCTCCTGGCCTTCCTTCTTCGGCGCGAGGAAGCCCCACTTCATGCCCGCAGGGAAGCCGGCGCCGCCGCGACCACGGATGTTCGCGGCCTTCACCTCGGCCTTGATCTGATCCGGCGTCATCGAGGTGAGCGCCTTGCGCGCCTGCTGGTAGGCGCCCGCGCGCTCCGCGACCTCGAGCGTCCAGCTGCGAGCCAGCGTGTAGCGATTGCTGAGGATGTTCTGGTACGACGGCATGACTCTCCGGCCGGTCGCGTGAAGGAGCTCAGCTGCCGCTCGTCGTCGCGGCGGCAGCGTTCGGGTACCAGGCGGTCTCTTCCTGGGTGGGCGTCTCGCCCCGCGCGATGCGATCGAGCAGCGCGTCGAGCTTCTCGACGGTCAGGTTCTCGTAGAACTGGTCGTCGATCTGGACCATCGGGCCGTAGCCGCAGGCCGCGAGGCACTCCGCCTTCTTCAGGGTGAAGTTGCCGTCGGCGCTGGTCTGGCCGGCGTGGCAGCCGAGGCGGTGCTCCAGGTGCTCCTGGATCGTCTTCGCCCCCATCAGCTCGCACGAGAGCGTGCGGCAGACCCAGACGGTGTGCTTCCCGGGCGGATGCTGCGCGTACATCGTGTAGAAGGTGACGACGCCCATCACCTCGCTGGCGGCCATTCCGAGCCGCGTCGCGACGTAGTCGATCACCTCGGGGCTGACCCAGCCGACCTGGCGCTGGCAGAGGTGGAGCACCGGGATGCACGCGGCCTGCTTCGTGGGGTACCGCGCGATCAGCTCGTCGACGATCTTCTCGTGCTCTGCGGAGAGGGTGAAAGCCATCGTGCTCCGTGCCCGGCCACTCGCCTCGGTGAGTGAGTACTTGCCCTCTGCCGCGAGGTCGCGCGGCTCGTCGGAGCTCGTGCTCGCTCGCGAGAGGCGCGCTCGCGCAAATAACGCGAGAGGGGCCTTCGGGCGGGCGGACGCTAGGCCGCTCCAATGAGGCTGTCAAGCGAGGACGCCCGCGCGCGAGAACAGGCTTCCCATCGGTGTCGACGTGCGTGTAGTCTTCGGCGCGATCGAGGCCCGGAGCGCTGTCGAGGGACCTTCGATCCGAGCGAGGGGGACGCTTCTCAGTCACGAAGCATTGGTCCTCCTGGAGGCGCAAGTGACCGTCTTCTGTCCCAACTGCGGAAAACCGAACACCGACACGGCGACCCAGTGCGTCGCGTGCGGCACCGGCCTGAAGCCCAAGGCGGCCGGCTCGAAGTTCAAGGGCACGATGATGATGACGGGCGTGACGCCGCCGAAGCCGGGAGCGCCGGCCGCGGGTGGAGCGCCGCCGGGACCGCCGCCGCAGGGCGCACCGCCGGGACCTCCGCCGCCCCAGGGCGCGCCGCCGCCCGAGGCCGGAGGACAGAAGCAGAACCTCGCCTTCCAGGCGACCATGCTGGGCCCGATGACGCCGCCGCCGGGCGCGCCTCCGGGAGCACCGCCTCCGGGTGGTGGCTTCGGGGCGCCGCCGCCGGGTGGTGGATTCGGAGCGCCGCCTCCGGGTGTTGGATTCGGAGCGCCGCCTCCGGGTGGTGGCTTCGGGGCGCCGCCTCCGGGTGGTGGATTCGGAGCGCCTCCGGGTGGTGGCCCGGGCACGCCGCCGCCGGGCGGTGGCTTCGGCGCGCCGCCTCCGGGTGGTGGATTCGGAGCGCCTCCGCCGAGTGAGGCGCCGGGCGGGTTCGGAGCGCCGCCTCCGAGCAGCAATGCGCCGGGTGGGTTCGGCGCGCCGCCTCCGGGTGGTGGCTTCGGGGCGCCGCCTCCGGGTGGTGGATTCGGCGCGCCTCCGGGCGGTGGTCCGGGCACGCCGCCGCCGGGCGGTGGCTTCGGGGCGCCGCCTCCGGGTGGTGGGTTCGGGGCGCCGCCTCCGGGTGGTGGATTCGGCGCGCCTCCGGGCGGTGGTCCGGGCACGCCCCCGCCGGGTGGTGGCTTCGGCGCACCCCCGGGTGGTGGCTTCGGAGCGCCTCCGGGTGGCCCGCCTCCGGGCGGTGGCTTCGGCGGGGCGCCTCCGGGCGGGCCGCCTCCGGGTGGCTTCGGTGGGGGCCCGCCGGGTGGTCCTCAGCCGCCGATGGGCGCAGCGCCCGCGGCGCCGGGTGGTCCCGCGAAGAGCAACACCGGCAAGTACGTCGCGATCGGCTGCGGCGTGCTCTTCATGTTCTGCTGCGTCTCCAGCATCGTCTACAACGTCGTCTGCGGCGGCATGGCGGCGATGACCGCGCCGACGCCGGTGGTCGCGCCCGACGGCACGACCGTCCCGGCGGATCCCGGTGCGGTCGGTGGCGCGGGCGTCTGCGGCCGCGCGGCGGAGTGCTGCAACGCGTATCTCTCGGCGATGGGCACGCCCGGCGTCGTCGACTGCGGCATGTACAACAGCATGCCGGCGGGCGCGGAGACGGGCTGTCAGTCGGCGATCGACGGCTGGCGTGCCGGCCTGCAGGCGCTCGGCCGCGAGGTCCCGGCCGCCTGCCAGTGATCGCGTCGTCTCGCGATCGAAGTGAACGACGCCCGACCCGCTCGCACGAGCTGGTCGGGCGTTCGTCTCGGTGCCGGTCCCGTGGGCAGCAGCAATCATGTGGAGCATCGAGTTCGACCCGTCGACGCGGTTGATGACGCTTCGACTGGTGCACCAGGTGACGGCGCCGCAGATGCGAGCGCTCTCGCGCGCGCATGCGTCGGCGCTGGCCGCGACGGGCGGTGAGCCGTTCAAGGTGCTCGGCGATCTCCGCGGGCTCACGCCCCTCGACATCGAGTCGGCGTCGCTCTTCACCGAGCTCCGTCGCGCGGCGGCCTCGCTGCCCGGGTTCGTGCGACGCGCGGTGCTGACCGACTCGCCGACCGTCGCGATGCAGCAACGTCGCTCGGTGTACGAAGAGGGCGGCTCGCGCGAACGGGAGCTGATCACGCTCGACGAGGGCGAAGCGCGCGCGTTCCTCGTGCGCGACTGAGCGCGCCGCCACGATTTCGCCACGTTCTCTCCTCGCGATCTCGAAGCGCCCTCCCCGCGTGCTCCTCGGCGGCGCGCGACCTTGCGCTCATGACGAGCACGACGGGAGATCTCGCGGCGATCGGTCCGCGAACGAGCGAACAGGGAGCACGCGAGGACGTGCTGGAGATCGCGCGACGAGGAGCGATGGGGCTCGCGCTCGCGTCGATCGCCGGCCTCGCGATGGGCGCGCGCGGAGGCGCGCTCTCGATGGCGGTGCACGCCGCGGGTGTGCCGCTCGCGCTGCTCGCGGTGGTGGCGCTCGGGGTGCCGAGCCTCTTCGTGTTGCTCGCGCTCGCCGATGCGCCGCTCGATCCACGCGCGACGGCCGCCGCCGCGACGCGCGGCATCGGTGCGAGCGGGCTCGTCCTCGCCGGCCTCGCGCCCGCGATCGCGCTCTTCGTCGTCACCAGCGAGAGCGCCGATGCCGCCGCGCTCACGACGAGCGGCGGTCTCGCGCTCGCAGGGCTCGTGGGGCTGGGGCACGTGCTGCGCGAGATCATGCGCGAGCTCGACGAGGCCGATCTGCGCACGCGCGCGCTCGCGATCGGCGGGCTCGCCGGGTTCGCGGTGTTCGCGAGCGCGCTCGCGACGCGGGTCTGGGGCGCGCTGCTGCCCGTGCTGCTCGGAGGTGCATCGTGAGCGAGCTGCAGCTCATCCTGCGTCGCCCCGCCGAGGCCGCGCGGCGCGCAACCGAGGGCGAGTCGCTCCGCACGCTGGTCGCGACCTCGCTCGCGGCGATCGTGTGCGGCGCTGCGGCGTTCGGTGGCGTCGTCGGATCGTTCCGTGGTGGGCTGCAGATCGCGTACGCCGCGGTGAAGCTCCCACTCGCGCTCTGCGCGACCCTCGCGATCGCGGTGCCCGCGTTCCACGCGATCGGCGTCGCGCTCGGACAGCGCTGGACGTTCCGCGGCGTCGTCGCGCTCAGCCTCGCGTCGGCGGCGCGCGGCGCGCTGGTGCTCTTCGCGCTCGCGCCCGCGCTCTGGCTCGCGATCGATCGCGGTCTCGCGTATCACGCGACCGCGCTCGCCGCGACGCTCGCGTTCGCGCTCTCGGGCGTGGCTGCGCTCGCGGTGTTGCTGCGCGGGCTCGGCGGTCACGGCCTCGCGCAGCTCGCCAGCGCCGTCGCGATCGCGAGCGTGTTCCTGCTCGTGTCGGGTCAGACGAGCTGGATCCTGCGGCCCTGGCTGGTGCGGCCGCGCACCGAGGACGTCCCGTTCGTGCGTGCCCGCGAGGGCAGCTTCGCCGACGCGCTGGCGCGCTCGAGCCTCTCCGCGACCGGCCGCTACGAGGGCGAGCGATGAGCCCGCTGCAGCTCCTCGCGCTCTATCTCGGGGTCGGCGCGATCGCGGCCGCGGTGGTCGCGCGGCGCCAGCAGGGTGCGCTCCCGATGCGCCTCGCCTCGGCGCTCGTCGCGTGGGCGCTCTGGCCGCTCTGGGCGCCCATCGCGCTGGCACCGGCCGAGCGCCACGATCCGCGCGCGCCGATCGCGCGACGCCTGCACGCCGTGCTCGACGAGGCGCTCGTCGCCGCCGAGAGCACCGCGCTCGCATCGCTCCTCTCGCGCGACGCCGCAGCGCGTATCCGCGCCGACATCGATCGCGCGATGACGCGCATCGCACGGCTCGACGATGCGCTCGGGCGACCGGGGTTCGATCTGCGCGCCGCCGAGTCGCGCGTGATCGAGCTCGAGCGCAGCGGGGCCACGGCGCGCGCCATCGCGACCGCGCGCCTGCACCGCGACGGAGTCGCGCGCCTCGAGCACGCGCGCACCCAGGATCATCGTGCGCTCGTCGAGCTCGAGGGCGCGCTCGAGGCGCTCCGGAGCCAGATCGTGCTCGCACAGGTCGCGGGCGCGGCGCCCGACGAGGTCGTCTCGGAGCTCTGGGCGCGCGTCGAAGGGCTCGGCGCCGCGCTCGACGTGACCGAGGAAGGCCCGAGCGCGTCCGTGGTAGATCGAGAGCGGACCGAAGCGGAGGCGCGCGCTTGAGCCGTCACATCCTGGTCGTCGACGACGAGGCTCGCATCCGCGAGGTCGTGCAGTACGCGCTGGCGCGCGAGGGTCATCGCGTGACGGTCGCGGGTGATGGCAAGGGCGCGCGCGATGCGTTCGCGCGGGGCGACGTCGAGCTCGTCGTGCTCGACGTGATGCTGCCCGACGTCGACGGCCTCACGCTCTGCCGCGAGATCCGCGCGTCGTCGCGGGTGCCGATCCTCTTCCTGTCGGCGCGCAGCGACGAGATCGATCGTGTGCTCGGGCTCGAGCTCGGCGGTGACGACTACCTCACGAAGCCGTTCTCGCCGCGTGAGCTCGTCGCGCGCGTGAAGGCGGTGCTGCGCCGCATCGAAACGCCGGCCGAGAGCCCGGCCGCGCCGCCGACGAAGGGCGCGCGCCTGCGCCACGGAGCGATCACGATCGACCTCGAGCGCCACGAGGTGCGCTACGGCAGCGAGCTCGTCGCGCTCACGCCCACCGAGCTCGGCATGCTCGCCGCGCTGATCGAGCGCCCCGGCATCGTGCTCTCTCGCGGCCAGCTGATGAAGCGCGCGTACGCCTACGACAACCTCGTCACCGAGCGCACGATCGACACCCACGTGCGGCGCATCCGCGCGAAGTTCCGCGCGCTCGGCGGCGACCCGATCGCGACGGTGCACGGCGTCGGCTACAAGGCCGCAGGAGCCTGACGATCCTCGGGCCGCTCACGCTCACGAGGCGCATCTCGGGCGGCATCCTCGCGCGCCTGCTCCTCGTGAACCTGCTCGTGCTGCTCGTGCCCTGGGCGGGGCTCGAGTTCGCGCGCGTCCACGAGCGCCAGCTCCTGCTCTCGCTCGAGCGCGACATGCGCAACCAAGCGGTGCTCGCGCGCGAGATCGCCGAGGATGCGATCGCGACCGGGCGCGAGCTCGAGTCGCCGCGCGTGATGCGCATCCTGGTCGACGCGGCGCGCACCACACGCACCCGCGTGCGCGTGCTCGACGAGCAGGCAGTGGTGCGCATCGACTCGCACGCGTGGGGCCCACCCGAGGGCCCCGAGCCGCCCCCGCCCACCGTCGTGCCCCAGGAGATCTACGACCTCTCCAACGACATCCGTCGCTCGAGCGCGCGCGTGGCGCGATGGAGCGACGAGGGCGATCGCTGGCCGCTCGTCGCCGACCGACGCGAGGTGCGCGAGGCGCTCGCGGGACGCCCCTCCGCGTACACGCGCCTGCGCGCCGAGCATCCCTCGGTGATCCTCTTCGTCACCGAGCCGATCCGTCATCGCGGCCGCGTGACCGGCGCGATCTACGTCACGCGCTCCACCCAGCCGGTGCTCGAAGAGCTCTACAAGATCCGCGCGGGGCTCACCGTCGTGATGGGCGTCGCGGTGTTCCTCACCGCGCTGCTCACGCTCGTGCTCGCGTGGTCGATCTCGCGCCCGCTCACGCGCCTCGCGCGCGCCGCGCGCCGCATCGCGGCCGGTGAGCGCGACGTGATCGTCCCGGTCGGTGGGAGCGGCGAGATCCGCGACCTCTCGCACGCGTTCGCGACCATGACCGCGCAGCTCGATCGACGGCTCCGCTACATCTCGGAGTTCGCGGCCGACGTCGCGCACGAGTTCAAGTCGCCGCTCACCTCGATCCGCGGCGCCGCCGAGCTGCTCGGAGAAGGCGCGGCCGAGGACCCCGAGACGCGCGAGCGCTTCCTGCGCAACATCCAGCTCGACGCCGATCGTCTCGATCGCCTGGTCTCGCGCCTGCTCGAGCTCTCGCGCATCGAGGCCTCGCGCGAGCCGATGGGCGACGTCGATCTCGCGGCGGTGATCGCGCGCGTCGTCGAGCGCACGCAGAGCCCCGATCCCCGCGTCGAGGTGCACGCGCCCGCGACGCTGCCCGCGCTGCGCGGCCGCGAGAACGACCTCGAGCGCGCGCTGCTCAACCTCGTCGAGAACGCGATCCGCTTCTCGCCCCCCGGTCGGCCGGTGACGATCACCGTGGAGCTCGCGCGCGGCGCGATCCTCCTCGCGGTGCGCGATCACGGCCCGGGTGTCGCGCCCGAGCATCGCGCGCGCATCTTCGAGCGCTTCTTCACGACCGACGCCGAGCGCAACGGCACGGGCCTGGGACTCTCGATCGTGAAGAGCGTCGCCGAAGCGCACGGTGGCAGCGTGCGCCTCGACGAGCACGCCGCGCCGGGCGCGCGTTTCGTCGTCACGCTGCCGCTCGGAGCGCGTGGTAGCGTGCGCGCGTGAGGATCGCGATCGCCCTCGTGCTCGCCGCGCTCGCCTCGTGCGGGACCTCGAGCGCGCCCCCACCTTCGTCGTCGCCGAGCCCGAGCGCGCAACCGGCGCCCGCTCCATCGCCGACTGCGCCCGCGCCGATCGTACGTGACGTCGCGCCTGCCGAGCCCGATGAAGAGGGAGCGATGGCGGAGCCGCCGCCGGTCGAGCCGCCCGCGATCGAAGCGAGCGCGCCCTAGTCCGCCTCTTGTGTCCGTTGGTGTCGTGGACACCTTTGCCCATCAGGGCGGAGAACACAGCCGGTGAGCTACAAGGACTACTACGAGGCGCTCGGTGTCTCGCGTTCTGTCACTCAAGACGAGCTGCAGAAGGCGTACAAGAAGCTCGCGCGCCAGTACCATCCGGACGTCAACAAGGAGCCGGGCGCGGAGGATCGATTCAAGTCGATCAACGAGGCCTACGACGTCCTCAAGGATCCCGAGAAGCGCAGCCTCTACGACAAGTACGGGCCCGCCTGGAAGGCGATCTCCGAAGGCCGGCAACCCCCGCCCGGCACCGAGAACGTGCACTTCGACTTCGGCGACCTCGGCGGCTTCGGCGCGCAGGGGTTCGACCCGAACGATCTCGGATCGATCTTCGAGCAGTTCTTCGGCGGACAGGTTGAGGGCATGCGCGGCGCGCGACGTCGCCCGCGTGGCCCTCGCCGCGGAGACGATCGCGAGACGGTGCTGGAGATCGGCGTGTCCGACGCCTTCGCGGGCGGCGCGCGCGACCTCGGCATCCGCGACCCCGAGACCGGTCAGACGCAGCGCCTCACGGTCCGCATCCCCGGCGGCGTGCGCACCGGACAGCGCATCCGCCTCCAGGGAAAGGGCGGCCAGGGCAGCCCGGGCGCGCCGGCCGGCGATCTCTATCTCGAGGTGAAGGTCGTCCCCGACGCGCGCTACCGCCTCGAGGGCGACGATCTCTACGTCACGCTCCCGATCACGCCGTGGGAGGCCGCCCTCGGCGCGACGGTGCCCCTCGCGACGCTCGACGGCGAAGTGCGGCTGAAGGTCCCGGCCGGCACCTCGTCGGGCCGCAACATCCGACTTCGCGAGAAGGGCTATCCCCGCAAGGACGGCGCGCGCGGCGACCTCTACGCGACGGTGCAGATCGTCGTCCCCGAGTCGCTCGGACCGCGCGAGAAGGAGCTCTTCGAAGAGCTCCAGAAAGTGAGCACGTTCCGTGCGCGATGACGCCTCGAAATCTCCTCGCCCTCGCCGCGGTCTCGCGCGCGCCGCGCGGAACGATCGGGCATGCGAAAACGACTCGGACGTGCGCTCGCGGCGCTCGTTCTCGGCGCCTGGCTCCTCGCGCTCGGCGCCTACTTCCTCGATCCCGTCCCGCTCGGCTCGCCGGTCCGGGGAGCCCGCGCGTTCCACTCGACGTTCGGCGCGCCGCGCTCCGGCGGCCGACGCCACCAAGGCGTCGACGTCTTCGCTGCGCGCGGGACGTCGGTCCTCGCGGCGCACGACGGGATCGTCGTCCACGTAGGCACGTTCTCGCTCGGCGGGCGCGTGGTGCACACGCTCGGTCGGCGAGGCGTGCTCTGCTACTACGCGCACCTCGACGCGTGGGCGCCCGGCCTCGCAGTCGGTCGGGTGGGGCGCGAAGGCGACGTGCTCGGCACGGTGGGCAACACCGGAAACGCGCGCACCACGCCGCCGCACCTGCACTTCGAGGCGCGACCGCTCGCGCTCGGGCTCGCGGCAGTGGACCCGGTGACGCTGCTGCCAGCACGTCGATTCACTGCATCGAGACGGTAGACCTTCGCGCGCGCTCGCTCGTCGCAGGCCCTCCACGGATCACGGAGGAGGCTGGGGATGACGAAATGGATGCGCGTGCTCGGATCGCTGCTCGTCGCGTGCGCGCTGGTCGCGTGTGGGAGCGCGCAGCACGGCGGTGATCGCGACGACCCCGAGGCGATCGTGCTCGAGGGCACGCTCGGCAACACGTTCGTGCTCGCCGCGCAGTCGAGCGAGATCGTCGCGCGGCTCCGCGTCGGCACGGTCACGCCCGAGGGGCTGCATCGCCCGCCGATCAACCTCGCGCTCGTGATCGACACCTCGGGCTCGATGGAGGGCCGACCGATCGACGACGCGCGCGCCGCGACCGCCGCGCTGCTCGACGCGATGCAGGACGGCGATCGCCTCGCCGTCGTCGCGTTCCACTCGTCGACCGAGATCGTGCTGCCCTCGACGCAGATCGATCGCGGGCGCATCGAGGAGCTGCGCGAGCAGGTGTCGGCGCTGCGCGCGACCGGCACCACCGATCTCGGCGGCGGCATGCGCGCCGGGCTCGAGGAGGTGATGCGCCACTACGATCCCCAGGGCATCAACCGCGTGGTCCTGCTGAGCGACGGCGTGCCCAACGATCCCACGACGATCGAGCCGCTCGCGCAGGCCGCGGGCGAGCGCGGGATCGCGATCACCGCGCTCGGTCTCGGCACCGAGTACGACGAGACGCTGCTCGCCGCGATCGCCCAGCGAAGTGGAGGAAGATTCCACTTCGTCGAGGAGTCGAGCGCCGTCGCGCGCGTCTTCCAGGACGAGGTGCTCCGCATGCGCCACGTGCTCGCGCGCAATCTCTCGATCGAGATCCGCCCCGGCCCGGGCGTGCGCGTGGAGAGCGTCGTCGGTCAGCCGCAGGTCGGCATGGACGGCTCGGTGCGCGTGTCGCTCGGCGACGTCGCCGAGGGCGAGACGCGAGACGTGATCGTGCGGCTGCGCGCAGAAGGTCGTCGCTCGGGCGCGATGGTCGAGCTGATGGACGCGGTGCTCACGTTCGACGATGCCGTCGCGGAGGCGGGACGCCTCGAGCGCCGTCTCTTCCTCGGTGCGCGCGCGACCGCCGACGAGGCGGACCTCGCGCGCGGTCGCGACGAGTCGGTGGAGCGCGACGCGGCGCGCATGATGGCGGCCGCGGTCACGGTCGAAGCGATCCGTCTCGCGCGTGGTGGCGAGCTCGAGGAGGCGCGCGTCATCCTCGCGCAGGCCGCGCTGCGCGCCGAGGCCGAGGCGCAGAGCAGCGGCGACTCGTCGCTCGCCGCGCAGGCGCAGGGCATGCGCAGCGTCGAGATGTACCTGCCGAGCGTCGCCGCACCGAGCGCCGCCCCGGCGAGCGCACCGCCTCCCGAAGCGGCCGCGGAGGAAGCGCCGCGCGCGATCCGCACCGAGCACGAGCGCGCGATGCGCGTGCTACAAGGCCCGCTGTGATCGCACGACGCGCGCTCGGTCGCACCGGCCTCGAGGTCTCGAGCGTCGGCCTCGGCGCGGGTCGCATCGGAGATCCGGCGCAGGACGAGCGCGAGGTCGAGCGACTGCTGCACGGCGCGATCGATCGGGGCGTCACGCTGGTCGACACCGCTCGCTCGTACGGGCTCTCGGAGGAGCGCATCGGTCGGCTGCTCGCGACCCGGCGCGACGCGTACGTGCTCTCGACCAAGGTCGGCTACGGCGTCGACGGAGTGCCCGACTGGACCGGCGAGTGCGTGCGGCGCGGCATCGAGAACGCGCTCGGTCGCCTGCGCACCGATCGCATCGAGCTCGTGTTCCTCCACTCGTGCCCGCGCGACGTGCTCGAGCGACGGGACGTGATCGACGCGCTGCACGACGCGAGGCGCGCCGGGAAGATCCGATGCGCGGGCTACTCGGGCGAGAACGAAGAGCTCGCGTGGGCGATCGACTCGGGCGCGTTCGACGTCGTGCAGCACAGCGTGAGCATCGCGGACCAGCGCGTGCTCGATCACACGCTCCCACGCGCCGTCGAGCGCGGCATCGGCGTGCTCGCGAAGCGCCCGCTCGCCAACGCCGCGTTCGCGCTCGAGCATCGCCCCGACGCGCCCGACACCGCGACCTACTTCGATCGCCTGCGCGCGATGTCGATCGATCCGCGCGGCGTCCCGTGGCCCGAGCTCGCGCTGCGCTTCACCGCGTTCGCGCCCGGCGTGTCGAGCGCGATCGTCGGGACGTCGAGCCTCGACAACCTCGCTCGCTCCCTCGACGCCGCGTCACGCGGGCCGCTCGATCCCGATCACGTCCTCGCGATCCGCGATGCGTTCCGCGCCCGCGACGATCACTGGCGCGGCGTGATCTGAGCCTGCTGCAGCTGTCCCGCGCCGAGCTGCACGCGCAGCGCTTCTTCGATCACCGGCGCCCACGCGTCCCAGCCGTGCTCTCCCTCGAACACGTGCGCGACGTGCTGCACGCCGTGCTGATCGAGGTGCGCGTGCAGCGCCTCGCCGCCCTCGCGCACGATGTCGCGATCCTGCGACGCCCACGCGATCATCAGCCGCGTGCGACCGAGCGCGTCGGGCGTGCGCCACTGCACGAACGGATCGTCGCGCTCCACGCGCGAGCGCGGCTCGGTCGGACCGAACACGTGCAGCGTCGGGACGAACGTGCTCACCAGCCGATCGTTCGTGAACGAGATCCGTCGCTCGGTGTCCATCGAGGGCCCGCTGATCGACGTCACGCTCGCGAACGCGCCGGGACGATGCATCGCGATGCGGATCGCGCCCTCCGCGCCCATCGAGACGCCCATGAGATGACAGCCCTCGGGGCACGCCTGGGTGTGATGACGGCGCGCGACGCGCGGCAGCACCTCGTCCACCGCCCAGTCCTCGTAGCTGCGCGAGCCGTCGTACCAGTTCGCCCAGAACCCGAGATCGCCCTGCGGGATCGCGATCACCGCGCGCGGGATCGATCCATCGCGCATGCCCCGATCGAGGCGCTCCGAGACGCCGTGGCGATCGAAGCAGTCCGGTCCGTCGCCGCCGCCGTGGAGGAAGAGCACGAGCGGCAGGCGCTCGTCCTGCGTGAAGTCGGGCGGCACGTAGACCGCGTACTCCGCGTAGGTGTCGCGCAGCGCGGTGCTGCGAACGGTCGTGCGCTCGAGCCTCTGCGGGAACGACGCACAGCCCGCGACGAGCGACGCGAGCGCGAGCGAGACGAGCAGGGAGCGGCGACGCATTCGCCGATTCTGGAGAGCGACCCGCGCCGAGATCCAGCGCCGAGCGAATGCTGCACCGTTTAACCGTTAATTCAGGGGGCTACGTCGTGGATTCGCGCCCCGAGGGAAGGCAGAGTCGGGCGCGTCCGAGGGACCCATGCGACAGCAAGCACCGCTCAATGCACGTCCAGACGATCTCCGTGACGTCCTCGCGGAGATCGATCGCGTCACGCAGGACGATCCTCGCATCGGCGAGGTGGTCGGTGATCGCTATCGGATCGTGAGGCTGCTGGCGGAGGGCGGCATGGGCCGCGTCTACGTCGCCGAGCACCTCGAGATCGGGATGCCGGTCGCGGTGAAGCTGCTGCCGGTCGCGACCGACGACGAGAAGGCGATCAAGCGCTTCCGGCGCGAAGCGGTCGCGGCCGCGCAGATCCGCAGCCCTCACGTGGTGCAGGTGTTCGACTTCGGTCGCACGCGCGACGGCTCGTTCTACCTCGTGATGGAGCTGCTCCACGGGCGCGATCTCGCGAACACGATGGAGCAGGACGGGCTCCCCGATCCCGACCGCGCGGTGGACCTGCTGCGGCAGATCGCGCGGGCGCTCGATCAGGCGCACGCGCACGGCATCGTGCATCGCGACCTCAAGCCGGAGAACGTCTTCGTCGTCGACGGCTCCTGCTACGCGGACTACGTGAAGGTCCTCGACTTCGGCGTCGCGAAGAGCGTGCTGCGTGGCGCGGGCTCGCTGACCGACGTCGGCACGGTGCTCGGCACGCCGGCGTACATGGCGCCCGAGCAGGCGATGGGCGACGTCGATCGCATCGGGCCCGCGTGCGATCGCTATGCGCTCGGCGCGCTCGCGCTCGAGCTCCTCACCGGCGCGACGCCCTACCCGTACGAGAGCGCGGCGCGCACGCTGCGCGCGCTGGCCGACGAGCCGCCGCGTCTCCCGAGCGATCTCGGCGTGCGCGCCGAGGGACTCGACGCGGTGTTCGCGCGTGCGCTGGCGCGCGATCCGCGCGATCGCTTCATCAGCGCGTCGGGCTTCGTGGAGGCGCTCGCGAAGGTCGTGGGTGATGCGCCCGAGGGCGTGCTCGCGACCGGCGGTGGACGGCGCAGCTCGATGATCCGCGCGCTCTCGCCGCGCCGCCGCGCCCCCAGCGAGAACGTGACGATCCAGGGCACGCCGAGCGCGCCCCGGATGAGCGCGGTGCCGATGCCCGAGCACGCGGTCGTCAGCGCACCGGAGCCCGAGCCCGAGCCGAACGCGCAGCCCGAGCCGCCGCGGATCATCGCGTCGCCGATGATCACGGCGCAGGAAGACGGCCCGGCGCGCGCCGCGATGCTCGCGGTGCTGATCGCGATCTCGATCGTCTTCTTCGTCGGCGGGCTCGCGTTCGGCGCGCTGCTCTCGCTGCCGGACTGAGTTTTCGGAAGGGGTCATGGATGACCCCTTCCCCCGACCGGCGAAGCCGGATCGGGTCCCCCATCCCTGAACGCTGCGCGCGGAGCCCCGACCCCGCTTGCTCGCTCTCGCGGCGCCGCCGACTCGATCGGGCGGAACAGCAGGGGGGCGGCGCGAGCCCCCCAGCCCATGCGGCGCCGCCCCCCCGGCGCGCCGCGTCAGCACGGATCGGGCCGCGACATGGCGCACGACGAGCCCGCAATTCTGCGCGTGGGAACGCCCACCGGCGGATCCCCGTGAGGCGACCTTCCCCGGTCGTGACACGTCGGCGCGCGCCGTTCGCGAACATCCGCGCGATAGGAAGCGCCGACCGGCGACCCCCGTGTGAGGCATGGGTTCCATCGGCGCGCGGCCGACCTGATATATCGGCGCTCGATGACCGAGCCCTCGACGAAGAAGCACCCGGCCGATGCCGCGGTGATGGTGCGCTCGTTCGAGCAGCACCGCGCCGCGCTGACCGGGCACTGCTACCGGATGCTCGCGTCCGCCGCCGAGGCCGACGACGCGGTGCAGGAGACGATGGTGCGCGCGTGGCGCGCGATCGATCGCTTCGAAGGTCGCTCGTCGCTGCGCACCTGGCTCTATCGCATCGCGACGCGGGTGTGCCTCGACATGCTCGAGGACCGCGCGCGCCGCACGCGCTCGACCGAGCTCGGCCCGCCCGCGTCGCTCGACGCGCCGCTCACCGCGCTCCCCGCGTCGCAGTGGGTCGAGCCGATCGCCGATGCGCGAGCGCTGCCGACCGACGTCGATCCGGCACAGCTCGTCGCGCTGCGGCAGAGCATCCGTCTCGCGTTCGTCGCCGCGCTGCAGCACCTGCCGCCCAAACAACGCGCGGTGCTCTTGCTGATGGAGGTGCTCGGCTGGCAGGCGTCCGACGTCGCAGAGAGCCTCGAGACGACCGTCGCCGCGGTGAACAGCGCGCTGCAGCGGGCGCGCGCGACGCTCGCGACGCGCGATCTCGAGAGCGCGCGAGCGCCGCTCACCGACGCGCAGTCGACGCTCGTCGATCGTTTCGTCGACGCGTTCGAGCGCTACGACATGGACGCGCTCACGCGGCTCCTCCACGCCGACGTCGCGATGTCGATGCCGCCCGTCTCGCTCTGGCTCGAGGGGCCCGAGAACGTCGCGAGCTGGATGGTCGGCCGCGGCGCGGCGTGCCGGGGCTCGCGGCTCGTGCCTCTCGATGCGTGCGGCTCGCCCGCCTTCGCGCAGTACAAGCCGAGCGAGGACGGCACGCGCTTCGTCCCGTGGGCGCTCGTGGTGCTCGAGCTCGAGGGCGATCGCATCGGCGAGATGACGTTCTTCCTCGACGTGGAGACGCTCTTCCCGCGCTTCGGTCTGCCGGCCGAGCTGCGCTGATCATTTTTCGCGCGCGACCGATGAGTCTCGCGCGGCCGAGCTGTCCAATCTACGAACCCGACGAAATGGAGGCTCCCTTGGCAAACGCGCGCATGATCTTCGTGAACCTCTCGGTCCGTGACCTCCCGCGCTCGATGCAGTTCTTCTCGAAGCTCGGCTTCGAGTTCAACAAGCAGTTCACCGACGAGACCGCGGCCTGCATGATCGTCAGCGAGCAGGCGTTCGTGATGCTGCTCACCGAGAGCAAGTTCAAGCAGTTCACGAAGAACGAGATCTGCGACACGTCGAAGGCGAGCGAGGGGCTCTTCGCGCTCTCGTGCAACAGCCGCGAAGAGGTCGATCAGATCGTCGAGAAGGCGGTCGCGGCCGGCGGGCGCCACGCGATGCCCAAGATGGACATGGGCTTCATGTACGGGTGGAGCTTCTACGACGTCGACGGGCACCACTGGGAGGTCATGTGGATGGACCCGGCTGCCGTGCAGCCTCAGTGACGCGTCAGGGGCGCACGCAGACGAAGCACTCGTCGAACGCGCCCTCCTCGTCGATCGGTCGCGCGAACGTCGCCACGTGGTAGCCCGCGCGCGCGAGCACGCTGCGCCACGTCGCCCGCGCGAAGAGCCCCTCGACGTGGCGATCGTGCACGGCGCGCACTTCGTTCGTCGATGTGTCGCGCAGCACGAACGCGTACTCGGTGACGAAGGTGTCGTCGGAGGGATCGGGATCCCACATCCACTCGATCGCGCGGATCGAGCGGGATCCCTCGTCCTCCGAGAGCAGCTCGGTGTGATCGCGGAAGGTCTCGCGGTACACGTCGGGCGCGAACACCGCGACGCCGCCCGGCGCGGTGTGCACGAACGCGGTCCGCACGGCGGCAGCGAGGTCGAGCTCGCTCGTCATGTACATGATCGCGTCGTGCACGAGCACCGCGTCGAACACGCGATCGAGGCGCAGCGTGCGCATGTCGCCGCGCACGTGCTCGCACTCCGGATTGAGCTCGCGGCTCAGCGCGAGCATCGGCGCGGAGATGTCGGCGAGCGTGCAGCGGAAGTGACGCTTCATGTGCACCGCGTTATGCCCGGCGCCCGCACCGAGCTCGAGCGCGGTCTCGAGCGGGCGTCGCGCGGCGCGCTCCATCGCGGCGACGAAGCTCGCCACCTCGGGCGCGTGATCGCGCGGTGGATCGACGAGGCGATACCAGGGGACGAGCTCGTCGTAGAGCAGCGGCTGCATGAAGAGCGCATACGCGCGCGGATTGCGCGGCGTTACCGGGTAACGTCCTGATCGCGTCGAGCGAACGAGCGAGCGATGAACCGCGAGCAGATCGTGACCCAGCTGCGCGCGCTCGGTGTGCGCGAAGGCGGCGTGCTCCTCGTCCACACGTCCTTTCGCGCGGTGCGCCCGATCGAAGGCGGCCCGCGCGCGCTGATCGACGCGCTGCGCGATGCGATCGGGCGCGACGGCACGTTGGTCATGCCGACGATGACCGACGGCGAGAGCGTGTTCGATCCCGCCTCCACGCCGACGCTCGACATGGGCATCGTCGCGGAGACGTTCTGGCGCGAGCCCGGAGTCGTCCGCAGCACGCACCCTGGCGCGTCGTTCGCGGCGGTGGGCCCGCACGCGCAGGAGATCTGCGCGCCGCAGCCGCTCTCGCCGCCGCACGGCATCGAGAGCCCGGTGGGCCACGTGCACGAGCTCGGTGGACAGGTGCTGCTGCTCGGCGTCGAGCACAGCGAGAGCACGACCGTGCATCTCGCGGAGTCGATCGCGCAGGTGCCCTACTCGGTCGAGCACCCCTGCGTCATCGCGGAGGCGACCACGATCCTGATCGCCGAGACCGATCACTGCTGCATCGGCTTCCGCAAGCTCGATACGTGGCTCCGCGCGCGCGACCTGCAGCGCGAGGGCCGCGTCGGCAGCGCGCACGCGCGGCTGTGCGACGCGCGCGATGTCGTGCGGGTCGCAGTCGAGCAGCTCGAGCGCGACCCGCTGGTGTTCTTGTGCGAGGCGAGCGCGCGCTGCGAGGAATGCGACCGCGCGCGTGCGAGCATCGACGGATGCCGCTGATCGAGCTCGTCTGGGACCCGGACTGTCCCAACGTCGAGGGCGCGCGCGAGGCTCTGCGAGCCGCGCTCGGGCGCGTGGGAGCTCCACTCGAATGGCGCGAGTGGCGACGCGACGATCCCGAAGCCCCCGAGCACGCGCGCCGCGCAGGCTCGCCCGCGATCCTGATCGACGGGCGCGACGTCGAAGGTCACGAGACCACGGGCGCCGCGTGCTGCCGGATCTACGTCGGTCCCGACGGCCGGCGCGCGGGCGCGCCGAGCGTCGACGCGATCGTCGCCGCGCTCGAGCGCACCCGCGCGTGATGCTCTTCACCGCGGCGGGTGCTCGAGCTCCACGAGGCTCGTCCGGAGCACCTCGAATCGCGACCTGCCCGCGGTCGACACGATCCCCCAAGGCTCGTCGGTGTCGACGATCACGAGAGCGCGCTCACCATCGGTTCGCTCCGCGACGATCGTGCACGCGATCACGCCCGGCTGCGGGTACGGGCCATCCGCGGAGACGCCCTCGCTGGCGACGACGGGCAGCTTCTCGACGAACAGGTGCTCCATCCCGGCCGCGTCGACGAGGCGGCACTCTACGAAGCCCGGAAATTCCGCATCGACGAACCGTGTGATCGTCACCTCGATCCCGGTCGTCACGTTGATGGCGGTGGTCATTCTTCGCGCAGAGCAAAACGGCCTCGGAACGCGTGTTCCGAGGCCGTTTCATTTGGAGGCGCCGGGAGTCGAACCCGGGTCCGAGAGCGCTCCGTGGTGGCTTCTACGTGTGTATCCCGCGTTTTGTATCGCGATCCGGCTCGCCCGTCGGGCTGGCTCTCCGTACCGCTATCGACCCTTTGTTTTCGCCCTTCTCCCGAGTCGCGTGGAGAGAGCTAGCCAGTTCAGTTACGCCTCCACGAGAGCACTGACAGGCTCTTCGCTTCGACGGCTCTCAGTTCAGCTTATCAGGCCGCGAGAGCGTAGGTGCTATCGTTCGCACTTACAGATTCCCGGATGTTTTTGACGCCGTTTCCGAGTCCAGCGACACGCGACCAGCACTTCACTACCCCCGTCGAAACCGTGACACCCCCTGTGATCAGAAAACGGGGAACCGAAGGTCAGTGAACATAGCGTTCGACTCCCTGACCGCAACCCCTGGTCCGGTTTCCGCTCGGCAATTTCCCCTCGGCAGTTTCCCCTCGGCAATGCCACGACGCGCCGCTACGCTCGCGCCCGGTGACGATCCGTCCTGGTCCGCACGCCGCGCTCGTCGCGCTCCCGTTCGTCGTGCTCGCCGCGTGTGGCGGCGAGAGCGAGCCCGCGGTTCCCGCACCGCCGACCCCCACGGTCGCGAGCGCGCCCGCGACGCCGCCCGATCCCGAGCTCGAGCGCGGACGCGTCGCCTACGCGCGCTACTGCGCGCTCTGCCATGGCGATCGCGCACAGGGCTACGCAGCCGACCACGCGAACGCGATCGGCAACCCGGCGTTCCTCGCGATCGCCGACGACGCGTTCCTGCGCGCCTCGATCGTCGACGGCCGCCCCGGCACGCCGATGTCGGCGTGGGGACGCGGTCACGGCGGTCCGCTCGAGGACGGCGCGGTGACCGCGATCGTGCGCTACCTCCGCAGCCTCGCGTCGCAGCCTGCGATCGACGTGTCGCAGGTGCGCGTCAGCGGCTCGGTCGAGCGCGGCGCGGCGGTGTACGCGCAGCGCTGCGTGGAGTGTCACGGCGCGCGCGGCGAGGGCAGCGACACCGCGACGAGCATCTCGCACCCCAACTTCCATCGCGCCGCGAGCGACGGCTTCATCCGCCACACGATCGAGCACGGTCGCGAGGGCACGCCGATGCTCGGCTTCGGCGCCGAGCTCCCCTCGCAGACGATCGACGATCTCGTCGCGTACGTGCGCTCGCTCGAGCACATGCCCGATCGCCCGGTCGAGCCCGGTGGTGATCCCCCGCCCGGCCTCGCCGATCTGATCATCCATCCCGACGGCCAAGCGCCCGCGTTCACGCTGCGCGAGAACCGCTTCGTGCCGGCCGACGCCGTGAAGGAAGCGCTCGAGCAGGGCCGGCGGATGGTCATCCTCGACGCTCGCGCCACGAGCGACTGGGCGAACGGGCACATCCCGGGCGCAGCGCCCTTCCCGTTCTACGACATCGAGCAGATGGCGCAGAGCCTCCCGCACGACGGCACGTGGATCCTCGCGTACTGCGCGTGCCCGCACGCCGCGTCGGGGCACGTCGTCGACGAGCTGCGCTCGCGCGGCTTCGAGCACACCGCGGTGATCGACGAGGGCATCCACTACTGGATGGACCACGGCTATCCGATCGAGCGCGGATCGGCGCAGTGACGACCACGCCCCAGAGCGAGCGCGAGCTCCTCGCACGCGCGCGCACGCTCGGGGGCCGCACGCTCGCGGAGATCGCGCGGACGCTCGAGGCGATCCCAGGCGGCGATCCACGACGCCACAAGGGCGCCGCCGGCGCGCTGGTCGAGCGCGCGCTCGGGGCTCCACGCACCACGACCGCGCGGAGCGCGCCCGACTTCGAGGCGCTCGGCGTCGAGGTCAAGACGCTGCCGATCGACGCGCGAGGCATGCCCGCGGAGACGACCTTCGTCGCGGCGACACCGCGCACGCCCGAGCCCGACTGGGAGCGCTCGTCGGTGCGCCGCAAGCTCGCGCGCGTGCTCTGGGTCCCGATCGCGATCGACGCGCCGTTCACGGAGCGACGCGTGGGCTCGGCGTTCCTGTGGTCACCCGACGACGAGTCGGAGCGCGTGCTGCGCGAGGACTGGACCGAGCTGATGGAGCGCTTCGCGCTCGAGCCCGAGGGGATCTCGGCGCGACACGGTCGCGCGCTGCAGCTGCGGCCCAAGGCGCGCGACGCGTCGGTGCGGGTGCGCGCCGCGAGCCTCGACGGCGCACCGCTCCTCGCGGCCCCTCGCGCGTTCTATCTGCGGCGCACGTTCACCGCGCAGATCCTCGATCGCGCCGGCTTGCTGCGCGCGACCCGCTGAACGAGAGATGACGACGATGCACCACGCTGCTCTTCCTCTCCACGCGAGCGCCGGCGACAAGCGCGAGACCTACGCGCGCGTGCGCGCCTCGATCGAGTCGCTGATCGACGGCGAGGACGACTGGATCGCCGCGATGGCCACGGTCGTGTGCGAGCTGCACCACGCGTTCGAGGCGTACGACTGGACCGGCTTCTATCGCGCGGTCTCGCCGGAGCTGCTCTTGATCGGCCCCTACCAAGGCGGCCACGGATGTCTGCGCATCCCGTTCTCGCGCGGCGTGTGCGGCGCGGCGGCGCGCACCCGCGAGACCCAGCTCGTGCCCGACGTGCACGCGTTCCCCGATCACATCGCGTGCAGCTCGACGACGCTCTCCGAGATCGTCGTGCCGGTGCTCGCGCCCGATGGTCGTGTGCTCGCGGTGCTCGACGTCGACTCGAACGCGCCCGCCGCGTTCGACGAGATCGATCGCGACGCGCTCGAGTCGCTCTGCGCGATGCTCGGCGCGCGCTACTCGCAGGAGATGCGCCGGAACGTGTAGGGCGCGTTGATCTCGACGTGCCCGTCGTTGTTCGTGGCGTCGAGCTCTTCGCGTGTCGGATCGACGCGACCGCTGAAGCTGTCGGGGTAGTAGAGCGTGTCCTCCCACGGGCAGTCCACGCGCGCGACCTCGTAGTCGTCCGAGCCGAACGTGAAGCGCTCGCCGTCGACGCGACCCCGCGCGGGCATGCGCACCGTGACGTCGTAGCGCCCCTCCGCGCACGGCAGCGGACGTCGATCGCTCGGCATGCCGCTCCAGATGCGCGACGTGATCGTGCCGCGCAGCTCGTCGCCCTCGCGCCGGATGCGCAGCGTCATGCGGCCCCAGTTGCGACGCGCCGGGCTGTAGCGATGCGACGTCCACACGCCCGCGATCGGATCGGGGCAGCGCAGCGCGTCCTCGAGCAGCGAGCGCGCGCCCGACGAAGGCCCACCGAGCCCGACGCTGCCGAGGATCACGGCGGCGGCACGATCCCCCGCGGCGCGACCGGTCTGCTCTTCCTCGGCTCCCTCGCGCGGCGGGATCGGCGGCTCCTCGGGCGTCGCGCGCACGCCACCGGATCCGCCCTCCAGCGCGACCTCCTCGCTCGTTCGCTCCGGCGTGATCGTGCGGCGGGCGGGCGCAGGCGCGCGCGGAGCAGGCGGCGCCGTCGGCGAGGGCTCCTCCGCGGTGAGCACCGTCTCGGGCGGCTCCGCAGCGGCGGGCTCGCTCTCGTCCTCCGCGTCCTCGGTGCGCGAGCCGTCCCAGCCCTGGATCGTGATCTCGAGCGTCTCGCCGCCCGCGCCGAGCCAGCCGCCCTCGCCCCCGCCGAACGGGCTCCCTCCGCCGAGCCACGCGCCCACGAAGACCGCGACGTGCACGCACAGCGACACCAGCAGCGCGATCCACGCCGGGAGCGGACGGAGCTCGCGCTTCATCACCCCTCGCCCGAAGGACGACCGGTCATCGCGACGCCGCCGTCGACGAGGATCTCCTGTCCCGTCACGAACCCCGCGCGCACCAGGTAGAGCACCGCGTCCGCGACGTCCTCGGCGCTGCCGAGCCGCTGCAGCAGGGTGCGCTCCGCGAGCACGCGCTTCTCCTCGTCGTCCATCGACTCGGGAGGAAGCACCGTGCCCGGCGCGACCGCGTTGACGCGCACCTCCGGCGCGAGCTCGAGCGCGAGCGTGCGCATCAGCTGCTTCGCCGCGCCCTTGCTCACCACGTAGGGCAGGAAGTTGCGATACGGCGCGGTCGCGCTGGTGCAGGTGATGATCACGATCGATCCGCGCGCGTCGCGCAGCGCCGGCGCGGCCCTCTGTGCGAGCAACATGGGCGCGCGCACGTTCAGCGCGATCGTCCGATCGAAGTCCTCGCTCGTGATCGTCCCGAGCTCGACCCGCTCGAAGATGGCGGCGCTCGCGATCAGGTGATCGAGCCGCCCGAAGCGCGCGACGACCGCGTCCACGAGCGCCTCGCACGCGCGCGGATCGCCGAGGTCGGCACGGAACGTCTCCGCCTCGAGACCGCTCGCGCGCAGCTCGTCCCGCACCGCGAGCGCGCCTTCCGCCGAGCCGTGGTGGTGCACCGCGACCCTCGCGCCCGAACGTCCGAGCGCCCGCGCGATCGCTGCGCCGACGCGACGTCCGCCTCCCGTGACGAGGGCCACGCGCCCCTGGAGATCCTCAGCTCGGCTCACCTGGCGGTTCCGTAACGGCATCCCTATACTCGCCGCGTATCAGCGGCAAGGAGCAGCGCCGCTCGAAGGAGCACGGTCCGAACATGATCAACCTCACGGAGAAGGCGGCGGAGAAGGTCAAGGAGATCCGCGACGCCGAGGGGCTGGGCGAGCAGGGTCTGCGCGTCCGCGTCATCGGCGGTGGATGCTCGGGCTTCAGCTACGACCTCTTCTTCGAGGACGAGACGACCGACCTCGACCAGACCTTCGAGTCGGCGGGCATCAAGCTCTACGTCGACATGATGTCGTTCCAATACCTGGAGGGCGTCGAGATCGACTACGTCGAGGGCCTCCACGGCGCGGGCTTCAAGTTCGTGAACCCGAACGCGAAGAGCACCTGCGGCTGCGGATCGAGCTTCAGCGCCTGATCTTTTCGCCCGCTCGCCGAACCGCCCGCCGCGACCCCGCTGCGGGCGGTTTTGTTTCCGTCGGATCCAGAAACCCTACGAAACGTCACGCTCCAGGCCTTCCGCCAGCGCGACGTCCGCCCCAAGGTCCGGAGGCGAGGCAGCAATCGACACCGTTCGTGAACTTGTGTGAAGACGCCCCATCAGGGTTGACCGAGCTCTCAGGTGACGTTACGTAACGTTGACCAAACGGAGCACGGTCAATGGCGGCATACGAGCACGACGGCGCCCTCTCCCGTTACATCGAGAGGGTTCGAAGCATTCCCCCGCTCTCCCGAGAGGACGAGCACGACCTCGCGGTGCGCGCTGCCAAGGGTGACGCGGTCGCGATGGACAAGTTGGTCGAGGCGAACCTCCGGTTCGTGGTGGCCGTGGCGCTGCAGTACCGGCGCTATGGGCTCCGCCTCGCCGACCTGATCGCCGAGGGCAACCTCGGTCTGATGATCGCGGCGCAGAAGTTCGACGCCGAGCGCGGCACCCGGTTCGTGACCTACGCCGGGTACTGGATCCGCGCGCTGGTGCTGGACCTGGTGGTCCGCTCCTCGAGCATGGTGGGCGCGGGCTCGGGCCCGCTGCGCAGCAAGCTCTTCTTCCGCCTGCGCCGCGAGCGCGCGCGGGTGGCGAACCTCGCGAACGACCCGACGGAGCGCAACGAGATCCTGGCGGCGCGCTTCGAGACGACCCCGGAGAAGATGGAGGAGATGCTGCGCCGTCTCGACGCGCGCGACGTCTCGCTCGACACGACCATCTACCCGGACTCGGGCGTGACGATGCTCGACACCCTCGAGGGCAGCGAGCAGGACCAGGAGAGCGCGCTCTCCGACAGCGAGCGCGAGAGCGAGATCAAGGAGCGCCTGGCGAACGCCCTGGGTCAGCTCGATCAGCGCGAGCGCTACATCGTCGAGCAGCGCTACATGGGCGAGAAGGAAGTCTCGCTCGCGGCGATCGGTCGCAAGCTGGGCGTGTCGCGCGAGCGTGCACGTCAGCTCGAGGCGCGCGCGAAGCAGAAGCTGAAGCAGCGTCTCGAAGGCCTCGAGCTCGACCTCGTGGCCTGATCGCGAGCGAAGAAGCGGTCCGAGGGAGCGCGCAGACCGGTGACGGTCTGCGCGCTTCCGCGTTTTCGGGGCCGCGAGAAAGCGATGGTGGTCCGAACGCGCGCTGGGGCATCATCTCCAGCACCCGATGGCCGGTCACGATCGCAGTAAGCCCCCGCCCCCGGGCTCGAGCGGGCCCAAGAAGGAGCGGTCCGACTCCACCATGGAGGTGCTGCTCGACGAGGTGGAGGAGCAGCCTCAGCCCAAGCAGCAGCCTGCGTTGCGCGCGGGCGCGCCAGCGGCACGGGTGGAGTCGCGCCCCGACGGGACGCTGCAACGCCCCGAGGCGAGCGCGTCGGTGGAGACGCTGCTCTCCGACCTCGACGCCGAGCTCGCGCATGCGGTGACCACGGGTGGGCCGATCCCCGCGCCGGCTGCCGCACCGAAGCCGGTGCGCGAGGGGACCGCGGCGTTCGCGCATGCGCGCGTCCAGGCGAGGCCACCGGCGGCGACGCCCGGTGCGGGCGTGCCGAAGAAGCCGTCGATCCCGCCGCCCGCGGTGACGGCGAAGCACACGCTGAGCGGCGGCATCGGCGCGCCGACGACGTCGCCGGGGCTCGGCACGCTGCGTCCGCCCTCCCCTGCACCCGGCGGAGGCACGCTGCGTCCGCCCTCCCCTGCGCCCAGTGTCCCGCGGCGGCCCGCGTCGATCCCGCCGCCGATCGCGACGCCGCGCGCGCGCTCGACCACGCCCGAGCGGCCGATCCCTGCGCCCCCGCGGCCTTCGTCGCCGGGCAGCGATCCCGCGGTGCCGACCGACGCGGCGAGCGAAGAAGCGCGGCGCACCATCGAGTCGTGGGAGCGCGAGCTCGCGGCGAGCAGCGATCCGCTCCGACAGGCTCGAATTCATTACGAAATCGGGCGCATCGCCGAGGTGCAGCTGCAGGACCTGCGGCGCGCGGCGGCGCACTACCAGGAGGCGCTCTCGCGCGCGCCCGAGCACGTGCCGACGCTGCGCGGCGCGCGGCGCGTGATGATCGCGCGCAAGAACTTCCAGATGGCGCTCCCGCTCTTCGACGCGGAGGCACGCATCACCAGCGATCCGCACGCGAAGGCGGCGCTGCTCTACGCGAAGGGCCGCTTGCTCGAGGACGTGCTCGGGCAGCGTGGCGAGGCGCGTCGCGAGTACGCGATCGCCGGCGAGCTCGATCGCGGCGCACCGGTGATCCTGAAGGCGCTCGAGCAGTGCGATCAGGACGCGGGCGCGTGGAGCGAGCTGGCGCGCACGTACGAGCGCATCGCGAACGCGGTCGCGGGCGATCCGCGGCATCGTGCGGCGTTGATCGTCCAGCGCGCGCGTCTGCTCGAGTCGCGGCAGCGCGAGGTCGATGCGGCGATCGAGCTCTACGAGACGGCGCTGCGCCTCGATCCCGAGGTCGCGGGCGCGCTCGAGGCGCTCAAGCGGCTGCACCACGCGCAGCGTCGGTGGCGCGATCTGATCGCGGTGCTGGAGCGCGAGGCCGAGCAGAGCGGCGATCGCGGCGTACGCACGATGGCGCTCTATCGTATCGCGCGACTGCACGCCGAGCGATTGGGCAACCGCGACGAGGCGCTGACCGCGCTGGAGCGCGCCTCGCGCGAGTCGCCCGACGAGCCGCTGGTGCTCGAGGAGATGGCGCGGCTCTACGAGTCCGCCGAGAAGTGGGACCCGCTGGTGCGCGTGCTCGAGCAGCTCGTCGACACGACGCGCGAGGGTGCGGCGCGGGTGACGCTGCTCGCGCGCGTGGGTCAGCTGCGCGAGGAGAAGCTCGGCGACGCGCCGGGCGCGCTCGTCGCGTACGAGGCCGCGCTCGCGATCGGGCCGACGCACCTGCCGACGCTGCAGGCGCTCGGGAAGCTCTACACGCGCAGCGGCGACTGGGAGCGCCTGGTGCGCATGCACCTCGGCGAGGCCGATCACGCCGACGAGCCGCGCCGTCGCGCGGCGGCCCACGCGCGGGTCGCGGAGATCCTCGAGGTGCACCTCGGTCAGCCCGATCAGGCGATCGAGCACCACGCGCGCGCGCTCTCGATGCAGCCGGGGTATCCGCCCTCGTTCAAGGCGCTCACGCGCCTGTTCGCGGAGGCGGGGCGCTGGCGCGAGCTGGTCGACCTCTATGCGCGCGCGGTCGACGAGGCGTCCGAGAAGGAACGCGCGATCACGTACCTGCTCAAGATGGGCGCGATCTACGAGGACGCGCTCCAGGAGCACGCGCAGGCGGCGCACGCGTATCGGCGCGTGCTTCAGCTCGATCCGAAGCACCTCGGCGCGATCCACGCGCTGCAGCGCGCGACCGAGCGCGCGGCGCGATGGACCGAGCTCGTGGAGTCGCTCGAGCTCGAGGCCGAGCTCACGCGCGATCCCAAGCAGATCGTCGCGCTGCTGCATCGCGCGGGCGAGGTGCTCGACGATCTCGTCGGGGATCGCGAGGCCGCGGTGGTGCGGTTCCGGAAGGTGCTCGGGATCGATCCGACGTACGTGCCGGCGCTGACGAGCCTGGGGCGCATCTATCACCGCGCGGGGCGCTGGGAGGATCTGCTCGAGCTCTACAAGCGCGAGCTCGAGCTCACGCCGCGAGGTGCGGAAGCAGTCGCGCTGCTCGCGAAGATGGCGGAGCTCTGCGAGGAGCGCATCGGGCGCGACGACGAGGCGATCGCGCACTACCGGCGCGCCATCGAGATCGATCCGACGAACCGTACGGCGCTGCGCGCGCTCGCGCGGAAGCTGCGGGAGCGCGGCGCGTGGGACGAGCTGGTGCGCGTGCTCGAGATGGAGCTCAGCGGCCTCACCGATCCCGCGGCGCGCGCGCGTGCGGCGTATCGCGTGGGCGAGGTCTGGGAGGAGCGGCTCCAGCAGGTCGAGCGCGCGATCGCGGCGTACGAGCAGGCGCGCGATGCGGAGCCGAGCTATCGGCCGGCGATCGATGCGCTCGCGCGTCTGCGCGCCGAGCAGGGCGCGTGGCGCAAGCTCGCGGACGAGCTCGAGCGCGAAGCGGCGAGCAGCCCCGATCCGAAGCTCGCGGTCGCGGCGCTGGTGCGCGCGGGCGAGATCTGGAGCGAGCACCTGAACGAGCCGCGCCGCGCGTGCGCGGCCTACGACAAGGTGCTGGAGCGCGAGCCCGGGCACCTCGGCGCGCTGCTCGCGATCGAGACGCTCTATCGACGGCTCGCGTCGTTCGAGGGGCTCGCGCGGGTGTACGCGAGCGAAGCGCGCGTGCTCACCGACGCGAGCGCGCGCGTCGCGGCGCTGCACGAGCTCGCGCGGCTGCAGGAGATGCGGCTCGCCGCGCCGACCGACGAGGTGCGCGCGACGTACCAGGCGATCCTCTCGCTCGCGCCCGACGATCCGCTGGCGATCGCTGCGCTCGAACGGATCGCGATCGCGGGTGGCTCGCGCAGCATGCTCGCCGACGTCGATCGCCGGCTCGCCGAGGGCGCCGACGATCCGATCGTCGCGGCCGCGTACCGCACGCGGCTCGCGGAGTCGCTCGAGGCGAGCGGTGATGCGCGCGCGCTCGAGGCGTATCGCGCCGCGCTCGAGGCGGATCCCGAGAACCTCGCAGCCGCGCGTGGTCTCTCGCGCATCGCCGAGCGCACCGATGATCCCGAGGCGCTCGCCGATGCGGCGCGCCGAGAAGCGCGCGTGGTGCAAGATCCCCAGCAGGCCGCGCGCCTGCTCGTCAAGGCCGCGCAGGTCGCGGAGGATCGCCTCGCCGACACGCGACGCGCAGTGGAGGACTACGAGCGCGCGCTCGAGCTCTGGGCCGACGACGTCGACGCGGCGCAGCGCCTGCTCGAGATCCTGCTCGCCGCGGGACAGGGCGCGCGCGCCGCGGATCGCCTCGCCCGCGCCGCGCAGACCGCGCGCTCGGTGGATCGTGCGGCCGAGCTCTGGCTCGAGGTCTCGCGCCTGCAGGCCGATCTGCTCGACAACCTCGCGGGCGCGATCGGCTCGCTCAACCGCGTGCTCAAGAGCGCGCCGGCGCACGTGCCCACGCTGCGCCGGCTCGCCGAGCTCTACGAGCGCGATCAGCAGTGGACCGAGGCCGCGCAGCTCCTCGGTCGCGTGGTGCAGCTCGCGCCCGATCGCGACGTGCTCAAGGACGCGCACCTGCGTCTGTCGGCGCTCTGGGACGGGCGCCTCGGCGACTCGTCGCGCGCGCTGGTCTCGCTGCAGGCGGTGCTCGCGCTCGAGCCCGAGAACCGCGCCGCGCTCGCGCGTCTCGCGGCGATGCACGATCGCGAGGGCGATCTCGACAAGGCCGCCGATGCGGCGGGTCGGCTCGTCGAGGCCTCGCACGCGCCGCCCGAGCGCGCCGAGGCGCTGTGCACGCTCGCGCGCATCGAGCTGCGCCGCGGGCGCACCGAGTCGGCGACGAGCGCGCTGGTGCAGGCCGTCGTGCTCGAAGGCCCGGGCGGTGCGGCAGCGCGCGCGCTCAAGGACACGATCCGCGATCGCGAAGGCTACGCGACGTACGCGCAGGCGCTGCGCGATCACGTGCAGCGCTGGAACGGGAAGCCGCCCGCGCCGCGTCAGGCCTGGGTCGAGCTCGCGGGTGTGCTCGGCGACTCGCTCGGGCAGCACGCGGACAGCGCCGAGGTGCTGCGCGTCGCGGCGCGCGCGCTCCCCGAGGACGTCGAGCTCGATCGCCAGCTCGCGGCGCGCCTCGCACGCGTCGGACGTCGCGACGAGGCGGTCGCGATCCTGCGCCGTCGCATCGACGAGCACGTCGGTCGCGTCGAGTGCTGGCGCGATCTCCGCGGCCTGTGGAGCCCGACGCCCGAGCTCGCGATGCTCACCGTCGGCCCGCTCGCCCTGCTCGGCGGCGCGAGCAACGACGACGTCGAGCGGCTTCGCGCGCGCGCCTCGCAGTCGGGCCGCGCGCGCCCCGGAACGCTCGGGTCCGAGACGCTGCCCGGCGTCTACGAGATGGACGCCAACTCGCCGGTGCTCACCGTGCTCGCGACGCTGCCCGAGGCGTTCTCGCGGCTCTATCCGCCCGACCTCGAGGGCTTCGGGCTCAGCACGCGCGATCGCATCACCACGCGCTCGGGGCATCCGCTCCGCGCGCTCACCGATCGCATCGCCGCGATCTTCCGCGTGGAGAACTACGAGCTCTACGTGCACCGCGTGCGCGCGCGCGGCCTCGCGGTCGAGCTCGGAGAGCCCGCGTCGATCCTCGTGCCCGCGAGCCTGACCGAGCTGCCCGAGACGCAGCAGGTCTTCCTGCTCGCACGCGCGTTCGCGAACGTCGCGATGCGCTTCCACATCACCGACAAGCTCACGCCGCGCGAGATCGAGGTGCTCGTCGCGTCGGCGGTGCGCGCGTTCGCGCCCGGCTTCGGGTCGGGCCTGACCAGCGAGGACATCCTCGACGATCAGATGCGCCGCATCCAGAAGGCGCTCTCGCGCCGCGCCCGTCGCTCGCTCGAGGAGGCGACGCCGCGCTACGTGAACGCGCCGCCCGTCGAGTTCGCGGCGTGGGCGCGGCAGATCCAGCTCGGGTCGGCGCGCGCGGCGCTGCTCGTCTCCGACGATCTGCTCGGCGCGATCGAGGTGCTCCGCCGCACCGAGCGCGACCTCGCGCACGTCGAGCCGCGCGACATCGTGCGTGCGTCTCCGCTCGTCGGTGAGCTCGTTCGATGGTGGGCGTCCGATGCGGCCATCGACCTCCGTCGCCGCGCGGGTATGCTCGCGTAGCTCCGCGACCAGGACCTCACGGAGGAGCGGGAACATGGACAAGATTCGGACGCTGATCGACGAAGCGACGCTCGCCGCGAAGGTGAAGGAGCTGGGCAGGAAGATCACCGAGCGCCATCGCGGCCACGAGGTCGTGCTGGTCCCGGTGCTCAAGGGCAGCTTCGTGTTCGCGGCCGATCTCGCGCGGCAGATCGATCTGCCGGTGACCATCGAATTCCTCGGATGCCGCAGCTACGAGGGCACCGAGAGCAGCGGCGTGGTGCAGATCACGTACGACCTCACGAAGCCCATCGAGGGCAAGCACGTGATCATCGTCGAGGACATCGTCGACACCGGGCTGACGATGACCTACCTGCTCGAGAACCTCGAGACGCGCCGCCCCGCGAGCCTCGAGCTCTGCTCGCTGCTCCACAAGCCGGCGCGCACCCGCGTGCCGGTCGAGATCCACTACCTCGGCTTCACGATCGACGACGTGTTCGTCGTCGGCTACGGCCTCGACTACGCCGAGCGCTTCCGCAACGTGCCCTTCATCGGCGTGCTCGAGCAAGGCGCGAAGACCTGATGAGCAAGCGTCTCGAGATGCTCGAGATGATGACGAGCAAGAAGCCGGACGACCCGTTCGTCTGGTACGCGCGCGCCATGGAGCTGCGCTCGCTCGATCGGAAGGACGAGGCGCTCGCGGCGTTCGGCGAGGTCGCGACGAAGTTCCCGACCTACGTGCCGACGTACCTGATGGGCGCGCAGGTCGCGGCCGAGCTCGGTCGCGCCGACGAAGCGCGCGCCTTCGCGGAGCGCGGCATCGAGAAGGCGCGCGCCGGTGGCGATGGGCACGCGCTCTCCGAGCTCACGTCGTTCCTCGCCACGATCTGATTCGCTTTTCTTTTCGATCGCGGAGGCTTCGATGGTTGGCTTCGACGTGCGCACGCTCGCGTGCGCGTTCGCGCTCGGTCTCGCCCTCACGGCGTGTGGAGACGACGACGGTCCAGGCGACGTCGACGCAGGCCCCGTCGACTCGGGCACGTTCGACGCGGGACGCGACGCGTCGTGGCCCGACGGCGGCCCGGCGGATCCGGTCACGTTCCCCGAGATCGGCCCGCTGGTCGGCGACGAAGGCGAAGGATCCTTCAGGTTCGGCGTCGCGACCGCGGCCACGCAGATCGAGGACATGAACCCCTCGACCGACTGGTACGCGTTCACCGCGCCCGAGTCGGAGGGTGGCCTCGCGCGCGGCACGTTCGTCGGCGACGCGGTGCGCGGCTACACGAACGCGGTCGCCGACGTCGCGCTGCTCGAGCAGCTCCACGTCGACTCCTATCGCTTCAGCGTCGAGTGGGCGCGCGTCGAGCCCCAGCGCGATCAGGTCGACGAGGCCGCGCTCGCGCACTACTCGTCGCTGCTCGACGCGCTGGTCACCGCGGGCATCCGCCCGATGATCACGGTGCACCACTTCTCGAACCCGACGTGGGTCGACGATCCGCGCCGCGACCCCGCGGACTGCACCGGCGAGTTCCCCGGCGACGAGTGGCTCTGCGGCTTCGGCCATCCGACCGGCGGTCCGCTCATCGTCGAGGAGATCGGCGAGCACGCATGCCGCCTCGCCGAGGAGTACGGCGATCGCGTCGACGAGTGGGGCTCGATCAACGAGCCCGTGAACTACCTCTTCGCGTCGTACGGCGCGGGCGGGCAGTTCCCTCCGGCGCGCAGCTACATCCTCAATAATTTCGAATACTTCATGAACATCGTGCGCGACGCGATCCGCGCGCACGTCGCGATCTACGACGCGATCCAGCGCTGCGACACGGTCGACGCCGACGGCGACACGGTGAACGCGACCATCGGCATCCCGCTCTCCGTCGCGTACTGGACCCCGGCGCGCGGCGGCGCGCCGAGCACGCTCGAGGCCGACATCGCGGCGACCGAGCGCATGACCTACGTCTATCACTACCTGCTCGTCGACTCGCTGCGGAACGGCACCTTCGATCCCGACCTCGACGGCACCGGCGACGAAGCGCAGCCCACGTGGGAGGGCAAGCTCGACTGGCTCGGCGTGCAGTACTACTTCCGCGCTGGCGTCACCGCGCAGCCCGCGACGATCCGTCCGATCGGCGCGACGCCGTGCTTCACGCTGCTCGACTTCGGCGCGTGCCTCGATCCCGTCGACGAGACTCACTGGGTGCCGGCGATGGGCTACGAGTACTGGGAGCCCGGGCTCTCCGAGATCCTGCTCGCGATGGGCGAGCGGTATCCGGACCTGCCGCTCCTCGTGACCGAGGCGGGCATCTCGACCGAGGTCGGTCGTCGTCGCGCCGAGAACGTGGTGCGCACGCTCGAGCAGATCGCGCGGGCGCGCGCCGCAGGCGTCGACGTGCGCGGCTACTACCACTGGTCGCTGATGGACAACTTCGAGTGGGCCGAGGGCTACGAGCCGCGCTTCGGCCTCTTCCGCGTCGATCGCACCGGCGACTATCCGCGCACGATCACCGAAGGCGGCACCGTGTACGGCGCGATCGCGGAGACGCGCGAGCTCACGACGGAGCAGCGCCTCGAGTACGGCGGGCTCGGCCCGATGACGCCGGAGACCCCGCATCAGCCGTAGCGCGATGCCCCGGTCCTGTGACGAAAACGTCCAGGACCTGGCGATCGCCAGCGGGTGCAATACGATCGTCGAGATGGACAAGGCTGCGCTCGCCGATCGCGCCGACGGAACGCTCGCGGAGGCCTCTGCGGCGGGCGCGAGCGCGATCCGGATCGAGCCCGCGACGCGGCCCTCGTCGAGCCCGCCGCCGCCGTCGGAAGGCAGCGGCACGCCCGACCTCGTCCGCGGCACGCCCGACCTCTTCATCAACCGCGAGCTCAGCTGGCTCGAGTTCAACCAGCGCGTCCTCGACGAAGCGCGCGACCGCTCGGTGCCGCTCCTCGAGCGCCTGAAGTTCGTCTCGATCTGCGCGAGCAACCTCGACGAGTTCTTCATGGTGCGCGTCGCGGGCCTCGTCGGTCAGCGTCGCGATCGCGTGCACGTCGTCGCGAGCGACGGCATGTCGCCCACCGAGCAGCTCGCTGCGATCGCGAAGCGCGTCGGCCGCATGCGCAACGAGATGAGCGAGCTCCTGCTCGAGGATCTGCTCCCCGAGCTCGCGGGCCGCGGCGTGCGCCTCATCGCGGCGCGCGACGTGGGCGTCGACGGTCGTGCCCAGCTCCGCCAGTACTTCCGCGATCAGGTCCTGCCGGTCCTCACGCCGCTCGCGATCGATCCCGGCCATCCGTTCCCGCACCTGCGCAACAAGAGCCTGAACCTCATCGCGATGCTCTCCGGCTCGCACCGCCAGGCGGTCGCGCCCGCGTTCGCGATGGTGCAGGTGCCGGGCGTGCTGCCGCGCCTCGTCCGCGTGACGACCGCCGACGAGGGAACGAAGGCCGCGTACGTGCTGCTCGACGATCTCATCGCGCTGCACATCGGCGATCTCTTCCCCGGCTTCCGCTGCCTCGGCGCGTGGCCCTTCCGCGTGGTGCGCAACTTCGATCTCTCGATCGACGAGGAAGAAGCCGAAGACCTGCTCGAGAGCGTGAAGCAGGAAGTCCGTCGTCGCGATCGCGGCAACGCGGTGAGCGTGCTGATCGACGGGCGCGCGCACCAGGCCGCGCAGGACATGCTGCGCGAGGCGCTGCGGGTCGACACCGAGTACGTCTTCACGGTCGACGGCCCGCTGAACCTGCCCGACCTCGTGCAGCTCGGCGAGACGCTCGATCAGGATCCGGAGCTGCGCGATCCCGCGTTCACGCCACAGTTGGTGCCGCCCTTCCGCCACGAAGAAGAGCCGATCTTCGCGGTGATCGCGAAGCGCGACGTGCTCCTGCACCACCCGTACGAGTCGTTCGATCCGGTCGTGCACTTCATCGAAGAGGCCGCGACCGATCCCGACGTGCTCGCGATCAAGCAGACGCTCTATCGCACCAGCGGTGACTCGCCGATCGTGAAGGCGCTCATGCGCGCCGCCGATCACGGCAAGCAGGTCACCGCGCTCGTCGAGATCAAGGCGCGCTTCGACGAAGAGAACAACATCCAGTGGGCGCGCAAGCTCGAGGAAGCGGGCGTGCACGTCGTGTACGGCCTGCTCGGCCTCAAGACGCACGCGAAGGCCGCGCTGGTGGTGCGCCGCGAGAACGGCGAGCTGAAGCGCTACGTCCACCTCGGCACCGGCAACTACAACCCGAGCACGGCGCGCCTCTACACGGATCTCTCGTTCTTCACCGCGCGCCCCGACATCGGCGAGGACGCGAGCTCGCTCTTCAACCTGCTCACCTCGTGCACCGCGCCCGCGACGTGGCGGAAGCTGATCGTCGCGCCGCTCGGATTGCACGAGCGCGTGCTCGGATTGATCGAGCGCGAGGCTGCCGCGGCGCGCGCGGGACGTCCGGCGCGGATCGTCGCGAAGATGAACTCGCTCGTCGATCCCGACGTGATCCTCGCGCTCTACCGGGCGTCGCAGGCGGGCGTGCGGATCGACCTGATGGTGCGCGGCATCTGCTGTCTGCGCCCCGGTCTGCCCGGCGTCAGCGACAACATCCGCGTCTCGTCGATCGTGGATCGCTTCCTCGAGCACGCGCGCATCTTCGTGTTCGAGGCCGACGGAGCGCAGGAGGTCTACTGCGCGAGCGCCGACTGGATGCAGCGCAACTTCCATCGCCGCGTCGAGGTGATGTTCCCCGTCGAAGATCCTGTGCTCAAGGCACGCATCGTCGAGGAGATCCTCGGCACCGAGATGCGCGACAACATGAAGCGCCGCACGCTGCGCGCCGACGGGCACTGGCATCACGCGCGACCCAGCGAGGGCGAGCACGAGGTGCGCGCCCAGCGCGTGTTCCTGAACCGCGCCCGCGACGCCGCGGCGCGCGCCGACGCGAAGGTGCGTCACGAGCGCCCGTTCATCGTGCGCCCGGTGCGCAACCGACCGACGAAGACGCCCGACGGCCTCGACGTCGAGCCGGCACCGTCGCGCGACTCGGTGCCCGAGGGGCTGCTCAGCGTTCCGCCGCCCGCCCCGGGCACGCACAACAACGGCTGAGCCGGGCGCTCAGCCCGACGGGTGCAGCGACGCGATCAGCGACTCGAACGCGCCCGACGCGTCCTGCACCGCGGCCTCGGGCCCGGTGAGCTTGAAGAACACCATTCCGTCGGGCCCCTCGGCGATCGCGCCGAGCAGTCGATAGCCGGGCTGCGCCGCCCCACCGCCGCCGCCCATGCCGCGCATGCCCGCGAACGCGCCCGCGACCTGCACGCGCGTCACGCGGATGCCGTTCACCTCGGCGCGCTCGATCACCGCGACCTCGCGGCTGGGGCGTCCGTCGGGCTGCTCGAACTGATCGACCCAGCGCGCGACGTTCTCGTCGACGCCGCCGCCCTGATCGCGACCGAAGTGGAACACCGTGAGCTCGGCGCCCTCGTGATCGCGCACGGCGTACTCCGCCGCGCGCATCGGCGAGCTCGGACGCCGCGAGATCAGCGGCTCCTCGGCGCGCCATGCGAGGCCGCCCGCGGCGTCCTCGAACTCCGGCTGCGCAGGCGCTTCGCTCGGGGTCTCCTGGTGCGCGGCGGGAGCCTCGTGCGGGACCGGCGTGCCGCCGCCCTGGGGCCCGCAGGTGCACCCGGTCAGCAGCACGATCATCGCGAGCATCGAGCGCATCGCGTCACTCCTCGACGGTCATCTCGGCGAGCCCGCCGCCGAGGTTGTGGTGGCTGCGCGACACGAAGCGAACGCGGTCGATCCCGTCCGCATCGAAGTCGTGCGAGACCGGCTGCGGATCGCGCTCGAAGGACGCGAACTCGCCGTCGATCTGCTCCACGACGCGCCCGCCCGAGTAGAGCTCGATGCGGTACTCGCGCGTCGCGCGATCGAAGTGCGGCGCGTTCTTCGCGTTCGTCAGCGTCACGCGCGCGACGTGCCGCGGCGGCGAGAGGCGCGTCTCGACCCACCCGCTCGCGCGATCGGGCAGGAGCCACTCGCTGTTCACGTCGCCGTCGATCGCGTTGCCCGCGCCGAACGTCGGGCTGTTCGCGAACGTCGCCGATGCGTCCGCCGTCACCTCGTGCGGCGTGCGCATCACGAAGACGAGCGCGGCGATCAGCGCGACCCCGAGCACCGCCGCGGTCGCGATGCGCGCGATGCGCGTCACGCCGAGCTCGCGCGGCGACATCGCCGCGTAGGCGAGCGCACGCTCCACGTCGAGGCGCGCGCGCGCGATCTGCTGATACAGGTCGGCGTGCGCCGCGTTCACGTCGGCATCGAGGCGTGGCAGCGTCGTGGTGCGCGCCTTCTCTTCCGCCTCCGCGATCGCGTTGAGCCGATCGGCGCTCACACCGCGCGCAGCGAGCACGGTGCGCCACGTCGCGGGCGGCGGGGGCTCGCTCTTCGGCGCATCGCTCTCGGCGCCCTCGACTTCGCCTTCCGGCTTCGCGGGCTCCTTCGCGGGCGCGCTCGTCGCTCCGTCGTAGCGAGGCGCGGCCTCGAGCGTCGCGGTCAGCGCCTCGACCACGAGCCGCAGCCCTTCGGCCGCGTGCCCGTTCGACCAGAGCGCCTCCGCGGCCTCGGCCTTCTGCCGCCCGAGCGCGAGCGCATCGGCGATCTCCTTGCGCTTCGTCTCCGGGATCCGGGCCGCGGTCGCGCTCGCATCGCGCAGCGTGAAGTACTCGGCGATCGAAGAAGAAGCCATCGTTCCGTCGCGCTCCTCGAGGGCGCCGACAGTAGCACGCGCCCCACGCGCGCATTAGAACCGCGCGATGCGCGCCGACGAGCACGAGCGGATGTATCGCGTCGAGACGCGGCACTTCTGGTTCACCGGTACGCGCCGCGTGATCGTCTCGGCGCTCGAGCGCGCCCTCGGCTCGCGCCTCGCCGGCGCGCGCGTGCTCGACCTCGGCTGCGGCACCGGGTTCACCCTCACGCGCCTGCCCGACGGTGTCCGCTCGGTGGGCCTCGACTACTCGCCCGCCGCGCTCGCCTTCGCCCGCGAGCGTGCGTCCTCGTCGGCGCTGGTGCGCGGATCTGCGTACGCCCTCCCCTTCGCCGACGGATCGTTCGACGCGGTGCTCGCGCTCGACGTCCTCGAGCACCTCGACGACGACCTCGCCGCCGCGCGCGAGCTGCGCCGCGTGCTCGCCCCGGGCGGCGTCGCGATCGTCACCGTGCCCGCGTTCCAGGCGCTCTGGAGCGCGCACGACGAGGCGCTCGATCACCGTCGCCGGTACCGCCTGTCGCGCATCGAGGCGGTGCTCCGCGACGCTGGTCTCACGATCGAGCACGGCAGCTACTACAATTTCTTCCTCTTCCCCGCGGTCGCGGCGGCGCGCCTCGCCGAGCGCGCACGCGTCGCGATGGGGCTCACGCGCACGTCCTCGACCGCGGGCAGGTCCTCGCCCGGAGCAAAGGGAACCGACCTCCGCATCCCGCCCGCGCCGATCAACGACGCGCTCGCCGCGCTCCTCGGCGCGGAACGCGCGATCGCTCCGCGCATGCGGCTGCCCTTCGGAGTGTCCTGTCTCGTGATCGCCCGCGCCTGACGCGCAGCTCGCGCTCGCACGACGGCGAGGTCGGGGTCGACGGCGTCGACGGCACGCCCCACGCTACTCCACCCCGCGCGCGCCACCTCTTCGCGGCGGTCAGTCCGCGAACCCGCCAACACTGCGGTGCGCTGTGCGCGACGCAATGCGTCAGGCGAACGCAGGTGTCCCAGCCTTGCGTCGCGAAAAGCGCCTGACTATGTTCCCACGAGCAATTTTCGTCCCGGAACGCCGGAGAAACGAAGAGAGATATGGCAGACGACGACGAGAAGACGGGCGAGCTCACCGATCAGGATCTGAGCTTCGGCGACGAGCTCCCGGTCCTCCCGATCCGCAACGCCGTCCTGTTCCCTGGCGCGGTCGCCCCCTTCGACGTCGGTCGCGAGAAGTCGGTCGCGCTCGTCGAGGACATCGACAACCTCGCGCAGCCGGTCATCGCGATCTTCGCGCAGCGTGATCCGTCGACCGACGACCCTTCGCAGGCAGACCTCTATCCCGTCGGTGTCGCAGCGCGCGTGCTCAAGGCGCTGAAGCACTCGAGCGGCAACTACTCGTTGATCCTCCAGGGCCTCGTCCGCATCCGCATGGAGGGCGTGCAGCAGCTCGACCCGTACATGCGCGCGCGCATCTCGCGCCTCGATCAGCCGAAGGCCGAGGACGTGGAGACCGAGGCGCTCGCGATGTCGCTCCGTGACATCGCGAAGCAGGTCATCCAGCTGATGCCCGAGCTCCCGCGCGAGGCGACCTCGCTGATCGACTCGATCAACGAGCCCGGTCAGCTCGCGGATCTCGTCGCGGCGAACCTCGACGCGCCGGTCGACGAGAAGGCCCAGCTCCTCGAGACGATCGACGTGAAGGAGCGCATCCGCAAGGTGCTCCGCCTCCTCACGCGCCAGCTCGAGATCCTCAAGATGCGCGAGCGGATCAACTCGCAGATCAAGGAGGAGATGGGCAAGAACCAGCGCGAGTACGTGCTCCGCCAGCAGCTCAAGGCGATCAAGGAAGAGCTCGGCGAGGAGGACGGCGACCAGGGCGACCTGGACGTGCTGGACGAGCGCATCACGAAGGCGAACCTCCCGCAGGAAGCGGAGCAGGTCGCGCGCAAGCAGCTGAAGCGCCTGCGTTCGATGCAGGTGGGCTCGGCCGAGTACACGGTCGTGCGCACGTACATCGACTGGATCCTCGACATCCCGTGGTCGAAGGAGACCACGGACAACATGGACATCGGCGAGGTGCGCCGCGTCCTCGAGGAGGACCACTCGGGCCTCGACAAGGTGAAGAAGCGCATCGTCGAGTACCTCGCGGTCCGCAAGCTCAAGAAGGACAAGAAGGGCCCGATCCTCTGTCTGATCGGACCGCCCGGTGTCGGTAAGACGTCGCTCGGTCGCTCGATCGCGCGCTCGCTCGGCCGCAAGTTCGTGCGCATCTCGCTCGGCGGCGTGCACGACGAGGCGGCCATCCGTGGTCACCGCCGCACGTACGTCGGCGCGCTGCCCGGTCAGGTCATCCAGGGCATGAAGAAGGCGGGCACGATCAACCCGGTCTTCATGCTCGACGAGATCGACAAGATCGGCCACGACTTCCGCGGCGATCCGGCGGCTGCGCTGCTCGAGGTGCTCGACCCCGAGCAGAACGACACGTTCGCCGATCACTACCTCGAGGTCCCGTACGACCTCTCGAAGGTGATGTTCGTCGCCACCGCGAACGTCGGCGACACCATCCCGCCTCCGCTCCGCGACCGCATGGAGATCATCGAGATCCCCGGCTACACGCGGAAGGAGAAGCTCGACATCGCGCGTGATCACCTGCTGCCCAAGCAGCTCGAGGAGCACGGCCTCAAGGCGACGCAGGTCGAGATCACGGTCAAGGCGCTGGAGAACGTCATCGACCACCACACCCGCGAGGCGGGCGTGCGCAACCTCGAGCGTCAGATCGCGACGGTGATCCGCGGCATCGCGGTGAAGGTCGCGGAGGGCAACCAGGGTCCGTTCCGCGTCGATTCGGAGGAGGACCTTCGTCCTTACCTCGGTCCCCCGCGCTTCATCTCCGACGTCGCCGAGCGCACGGCGGAGACGGGCGTCGCGACCGGTCTCGCGTGGACGAGCGTCGGCGGTGAGATCCTCTTCATCGAAGCGACGCGCATGCACGGCAGCGGCAAGCTGCAGCTCACGGGTCAGCTCGGCGACGTGATGAAGGAGTCGGCGCAGGCAGCGATGAGCTACGTGCGCACTCGCGCGAAGGCGCTCGGCATCGCCGAGGACTTCCTCGAGAAGCACGACATCCACATCCACATCCCCGCGGGCGCGATGCCCAAGGACGGCCCGAGCGCGGGCGTGACGATGATGACCTCGCTCGTCTCGCTGCTCACCGGGATCAACGTGCGCCACGACGTCGCCATGACCGGCGAGATCACGCTGCGTGGTCGCGTCCTTCCGGTCGGCGGCATCAAGGAGAAGGTCCTCGCGGCGCACCGCGCGGGCATCAAGCGCGTGATCCTCCCCGAGCGCAACGTCGCGGATCTCGAGGAGGTCCCGAACGAGATCAAGAACGAGCTCGAGTTCGTGTCCGTCAGCAAGATGGACGACGTGCTCGAGGCGGCGCTCGAGGAGCCCAGCCGGCTCAAGCTGAAGGTCGAGACGCCCGCGACGACGGGCGCCGCGCCCGCGTGATCGACGCAGGGCGCTGACCAAGCGACGAGCGCGAGTGCACACCGAGACGGGCGCGAGGCGAGAGCTTCGCGCCCGTGCTCGTTCCGTCTACGTTCTGCGCTCGCGATGTGGGCGCACTTCATCTACCGCGTGCACGCGACGAGCCTCGCGGAGGTCGAGCGCGCGATCGCGCGCAACGCGGAGCTCATCGCGCGACCGAAGAGCGGGCACTCGTACGGCTACGTGCTCGAGCACGTCTGTCGTTTCGACGGTGCGCGGAAGAGCGTCGTGCTCGATCGCGATCCGCATCGGCCTGCGTACTGGCACTCGCTGGCGAGCGAGGAGGACGTGCTGCGCCTGGTGCACGAGCGTCGAGGGAACGGGCTCTTCGGGCGAGGGACGGCGACGGACACGACGCCCCCTGCGGCGCTGATGGCGGAGCTGCGCGTGCGCCATCGCGCGGTGTGGACGCGCGAGGAGGAACGCGCGCTGCTGCGCGAAGCGGAGGAGCGCGCGCGGGTGTGGGCGCTCGACGAGGAGCCGCTCCGCAGCTCTCCGTGGGCTTCGATCTGGGGCCTGATGCGAGCGCGCTGGAAGTGGACGAAGCGCCACACCAGCGCGACGTCGTTCCCGTTCATCCGCGCAGGGATCGACGTGTACAAGGCCGACGGGTTCGAGCTCGGCACGCCCGGCGCGGGCACCGCGTTCTATGCGTTCGCGCTCTTCCACTACTGACGGCGCGTTTGCGCGATCACGCGCGCTCGGCATACTGAGCCTCGTCATGTCGCTCGCGTTCGCGCGCACCACCACGACCACCACTACCCGCGAGGCGGGTCGGTGATCGTGCGCGCGTAGACGAGACGAACGACGCGACAACCACGATCGAACCGACGACCCGCCCGACGCGACGGGTCGACGGCGTGGTGCATCGATCCGGCGTGCTCGGGCTCCTGACCGAACCGAAGGAGAACGACGATGCTCGACGACGACGATCACCGCGCGATCGCGCGGAGGCTGGGGCTGCTGCACTTCCAGGAGGAGGCCCCCGGCATGGTGTTCTGGCACCCGCGCGGCCTCGCGATGTACCGCGCGCTGGAGGACGCGCAGCGCGCGCAGGTGCGGCGCGAGGGCTACGAGGAAGTGCGCTCGCCGCAGGTGATGCGGCGTCCGATCTGGGAGGCGAGCGGGCACTGGAAGCACTTCGCCGAAGGGATGATGCGCATCGACGACGACGAGCTCGAGGCCGCGCTCAAGCCGGTGAGCTGCCCCGGGCACGCGCAGATCGTGAAGCGCATGGCGCCCTCGTATCGCGATCTGCCGATCCGTCTCGCCGAGCTCGGCGTGGTGCATCGCGACGAGGCGAGCGGCGCGCTGCACGGGCTCATGCGGCTGCGACAGTTCTCGCAGGACGACGGACACGTGTTCTGCGAGGAAGCGCAGGCCGAGGACGAGGTGGTGCGCTTCCTCGAGGGGCTGCGGCCGTTCTACGCGCAGTTCGGCTTCCACGAGCTCGACGTCGCGCTCTCGCTGCGGCCCGAGGATCGCGCCGGCGACGACGCGGTGTGGGATCGCGCCGAGGCGGTGCTCGCGCGCGCGCTCGATCGACGCGGAGAGAAGTACCGCGTGCAAGAAGGCGCAGGCGCGTTCTACGGCCCGAAGATCGAGGTCGCGCTGCGGGATCGCGCGGGGCGTCTCTGGCAGTGCGGGACGATCCAGATGGATCTCGTGATGCCGGTGCGCTTCGACCTGCGCTACGTGGACGCGCGCGGCGAGAAGCAGCCGGTGGTGATGCTGCATCGCGCGCTCTACGGCAGCCTCGAGCGCTTCCTCGGCATCCTGCTCGAGCAGCACGGTGCGTCGCTGCCGGCGTGGCTCGCGCCCGAGCAGATCGTCGTGGTGCCGGTGTCGGGCGCGCAGCACGAGATCGCGCGGGCGCTGGTGCGGAAGCTCGAGCGCGACGGTGCGCGGGTGTCGATCGACGCGCGCGAGGAGTCGCTCGCGCGGCGCATCGCCGAGGCGCACGAGCGCGGCGTGCCCCACGTCGCGATCGTCGGGGCGCGCGAGGTCGAGCGCGGCGAGGTCGCGCTGCGATCGCGAGACGGCCAGCGCGTGCTCGCCGAGGACGACGCGCGCGCACTCCTGCGCGAGGCGCTCGCGCGACCGGAGCGTGCGTCGTGATCGAGGGCACTACTCGGGAGGCCGTCGCGCCGCGCCCATGGCGCGACGGCCTCCGACGCACGCGCGAAACAGCCCGTTCACGCAGACGTCCACGAACACGACGCAGCGCGCGCGACGTGCACAACGGAGCGCGCGCTGGTCTACACTCCGACCCCGATGCTCGGCGGGGGTCAGGACGCGCTGCACGTGCTGCTCGAGCTGACACGTCGGCTCGCGGAGCCGATCGAGCTCGAGGCGCAGCTCCAGGCGACGACCGACGCCGCGCTCGCGATCCTGCCGGGCGATCACGCGAGCCTGCGTCTCTTCGACGAGGGCAAGAGCGAGCTGCTCTCGAGCGCGCGCTCGGGCACCGGCGTGACCCAGCCGCCCGCGACGTTCCGTCGCGGACAGGGCGTCGTCGGTGCGGTCGCGGAGAGCGGGCGATCGACGCTGGTGCCCGATGCGCTGGAAGATCCGCGCTTCGTCGCGCATCCGACGCAGGGCTTCGAGGTGCGCGCGGTGATCGCCGTGCCGCTGGTCGCGGGCGGCGAGGTGATCGGCGTGCTCTCGGTGTCGTCGGCGCGCGCCGCGACGTTCGGGCCCGAGGATCGCGATCTCGCGCAGCTGATCGCGAACTGTGCGGTGCCGGCGATCGAGAAGTCGCGCCTCGGGCGCCTCGCGATCACCGACTGGCTCACGCGCGCGTACAACCATCGGTATCTCGCGCCGCGTCTCGAAGAAGAGGTCGAGCGCGCGCGCCGCCATGCAGAGCCGCTCTCGCTCGCGCTGCTCGATCTCGATCACTTCAAGCGCGTGAACGACGCGCACGGACACGACGCGGGCGATGCGGTGCTGCGCGCGTTCGTCGATCGCGTGCGCGCCGAGGTGCGACGGCACGACGTGGTGGTGCGGCGCGGTGGCGAGGAGTTCGTGCTGATCATGCCGGAGACCGGCGCGGCCGATGCGTTCCTGGTCGCGGAGCGCGTGCGCACGCGCGTCGCGAGCGGGCCGATCGCGCTCGGTGAGGGGCGCGAGGCGGCGATCACGGTGTCGATCGGGATCGCGACGTGGCGCGGCGAGCGCGCGCAGGCGCTCGAGCAGCGCGCCGATGCCGCGCTCTATCGCGCCAAGGGCGAAGGGCGCGACCGCGTGATCGTCGATCTCGAGTGAGCTCCGATCACAGCGCGCCGTCGAGGATCCAGGTGGGATCGCGGGCGTCGGCGGTGGTGATCTGACCGAGGATCGCGTCGTTGCCGCGCAGCGAGCGATCGAGCGCGATCTGGCCCGCCGGCGCTTCCTCGAGCGGCCAGTACGCAGCGAGCGTGGCGGTGCCGGTCGGCAGGCGCGTGAACGCCGACGCCTGGAGCGCGGCCGCGCTGCGCACCGTGCTCCAGATGCGGATCTCGTCGAGGTCGCCATCGAAGCGGCCGATCAGGAGCGGCTCGATGTTGAACGAATCGCCGATGTCGTCGGGGAAGTCGGCCATCGCGACGACGGTGAAGTTCACGTAGAGGAGCGTGCGCAGCACGGTGCCGGTGCGCTGGATCGTGAGCGCGACGTGCGTCCACTCGCCGAACGCGTCGAAGGGCGCGCGCACCTCGCGGCGCTCGCTGCGCACGGTGGTCCAGCCCGCGACGAGCTCGATGCGGCCGTCGGCACCGGTCACGAGCTCGAAGACGAGGTGGCGCTGGCCGTCGTCCTGGCCCTTGCGCGCGATGATCCCGGTGCCGCGGGCGCGCATCCAGAGCTCGGTCGTGGTGTCCCCGCCGACGCGAAGACCGGGGCGATCGGGGACGAGGAGGTACTGATCGGGCGTGAACCGGAGCGCGGGCGAGCGACGGCCTGCGTCGATCGGGCCGGCATCGCGGGGGCCGGCATCGCGCGGCGGGCCGGCATCGCGCGGCGGGCCGGCGTCGCGCGGCGGGCCGGCGTCGCGCGGCGGACCGGCATCGCGCGGCGGGCCCGCATCACGAGGACCTGCGTCGCGCGGCGGACCTGCGTCGATCGTGCCCGCGTCGAAGCGGCCTCCGTCGGACGGGCCGGCATCGTCGGGCACCGAGCCGTCGTCGGGCGGTGCCGCGTCGAAGGGGAACGTCGCGTCGACGTCGATCGGGAACCCCGCGTCCATCGCGGCATCCGAGCCGTCGCCCCCGTCGGATGGGGCGCTTCCGTCGAAGCCGATGCGCGCATCGACGGCGTCGATCGGTCCGTCTCCGCGCTCGCGCGCCTCGTAGCACCCGGTCAGCGCGATCGTGATCGCCAGCGCGATCACGCAATTCGCGCGCGAAGTCATGCTCCCCCAGCTCGACATACGAAGGGCGGCAGCATAGCGCGCGCTCGCTCGCACGTCGCTTGCGGGGCGCGGTACAGTCCGCGCATGACGCACACCATCGCGGTGTTGGGGGCGGGCGCGTGGGGCACGGCGCTCGCGAAGGCGCTCTCGGACAAGGGCCACTCGGTCCACCTCTGGTCGTGGCAGAAGCCGCATGCCGATGCGATCCAGCGCGATCGCGCGAACCAGGAGTTCCTGCCGGGCTTCGAGCTCGCGCCGACGCTGCGCGCGACGAGTGATCTCGCGGACGCGCTGAGCGGCGCGGACATGGTGCTCACGGCCGTGCCGACGCACGTGCTGCGCGAGGTGCTCGGCAAAGCCGCGCCCCACCTTCCGAAGGGCGCGCCGATCCTCAGCGTGAGCAAGGGGATCGAGATCAGCACGCTCAAGGTGGTCAGCGGGATCTTCGAGGACTGCGTCCCGAAGGAGGCGCTCGATCGCGTCGCGTACCTCGGCGGGCCGAGCTTCGCGAAGGAAGTCGCGGCGGGGATGCCGACCGCGGTCGTCGTCGCGTGCACGAGCCACGAGGTCGCGTGCCAGTGGCAGGAGGCGCTCGCGACCGATCGGCTGCGCGTCTACACGACCGACGACGTGATCGGCATCGAGCTCGGGGGCGCGCTCAAGAACGTGATCGCGATCGCGGCCGGCGTGAGCGACGGGCTCGGGTTCGGGCACAACTCGCGCGCGGCGCTGATCACGCGTGGGCTCGCCGAGATGACGCGCCTCGCCACCAAGATGGGCGCGCACCCGCTCACCCTCGCGGGGCTCGGCGGGATGGGCGATCTCGTGCTGACGTGCACCGGGGATCTCTCGCGCAATCGCACGGTGGGCCTCGAGCTCGGCAAGGGACGCAAGCTCGACGACATCCTCGCCGGTATGACGCAGGTCGCCGAGGGCGTGAGGACCACGAAGGCGGCGTACGCGCTCGCGCAGCGCGAGGGCTGCGAGATGCCGATCACCGACGCGATGTACCGGATCCTCTACGAGGGGCAGTCGCCGCTCGAGGCGACCGTCGAGCTGATGACGCGTCGGAAGCGCGCCGAGCGCGACTGAGCGTCAGGGGGCGAAGCGGGCGATCGCTGAGACGACCTCGGCGATCATCGTTTCGCCTCCGTGGCCTTCGTCGTCGATGATCGTCAGCGTGCTCTTCGGCCACGCGCGCTGGAGCTGCCACGGCCACTCGAGCGGCGAGCTGATGTCGAGACGGCCGTGGATCATCGCGCCGGGGATGTGCGCGATGCGATCCATGCGGGAGAGCAGCGCGCCGTCGTCGAGGAAGCCGGCGTGCTTCCAGTAGTGGATCGTGAGCGTCGCGAACGTCCCGCGGAACACCGGATCGTCGAAGAGCGGCTGCGGGCGGTAGCGCGGGTCGAGCGAGACGTGGGTGTCCTCCCACGCGCACCACGCGCGCGCCGCTTCGTCGCGCTCGATCGGATCGGGTGAGGTGATGCGCTCGTGGTACGCGTCGATCACGCGCTGGCCGGGGCGGCGTTTCGAGGCCGCCTCGAAGCGCTCCCACTCCCGCGGGAAGACGCGGCGCAGATCCTCGGTGATCCACGTGACCTCGGCCGCGCTCGTCGACACGACGCAAATCAGCACGAGCTCGGTCACGCGCTCGGGGTGCGCCTGCGCGTACGCGAGCCCGAGCGTGGTGCCCCACGAGACGCCGTGCACGAGCCACGCGTCGATGCCGAGGTGCTCGCGCAGCGCCTCGATGTCGGCGATCAGCGCGTCGGTCGTGTTCGTCGCGAGCGTGTCGAGCGCGTCGGTCACGCGCGGCGTGCTGCGCCCGCAGCCGCGCTGCTCGAGCGCGACGACGAGCCAGCGCTCGGGATCGAAGCGGCGACGATGCCCCGTCAAGATCCCGCTGCCCGGACCCCCGTGGAGATAGAGCGCGGGCTTTCCCCGCGGGTTGCCCGAGGTCTCCCAGTGGATCTCCTGGCCGTCGCGGGTGCGCAGCCTCCCCGTCGCGAGCGGGTCGATCGGAGGGAACGTCATCGCTCACCGATGTCGTCGTCGGGAGGCGGTCCCGCGTCGTTGCGCCAGCTCGAGAGCCCGACCGTGGGGCCGCCGCCCGCGAGGTTCGAGAACGGGAGCGACAAGCTCACGCGCGCGCCACCGCCCTCCGCGTTCTCCACCCATGCGCGCCCGCGATGCGCTTCGATGATGCGCTTCACCAGCGAGAGCCCGATGCCCGATCCGCGCGCGCTGCTCGCGCCGTTGCGCACCCGATAGAAGCGCTCGAACACGCGCTTGTGGTGCTCGTCGGGGATGCCCGGCCCGTGATCGCGCACCCGCACGTACGCGTGCCGGCGGCCGCGCTCGATCGTGACCTCGATCGTCGAGCCCGCGCCGTACTTCATCGCGTTGTCGAGCAGGTTCATCACCGCGAGCAGGATCGCCTGCTCGTCGAAGCGCACCGCGGGCACTTCTCCGATCACCTCGAGCTTCACCTCGAGGTTCTCGCGCTCGAGGCGATAGCGGAACGTGTCGATCGCGCGCGCGACGATGTCGGCGAGATCGCCCTCGCGCATCTGGTAGGTCTGCTTGCCGCGCTCGATCGCGCTGAAGTCGAGCACGTTGTCGATCAGCGCGGTGAGGCGCTCGCTCTCGCGCGCGATGATCTGCAGGTACTGCTCGCGCTTCTTCTCGTCGCGCACCCGGCCCGTCATCAGCATCTCGCTGAACATCCGCACGACCGAGAGCGGCGTCTTCAGCTCGTGCGAGACGTTCGCGATGAACTCGCTGCGCAGCGCGTTGAGCCGGCTCTCCTTCACCGCGGCGTAGATGAGGAAGCCCACGCCCAGCAGCACGATCGCGAACGAGAGGCCGATCAGCGCGCTCTCCGTGTAGACCTGCTCCGCGCCGCGCACGATCAGCTCGGGCGCTTGCTTCGGTGCGATCTGGAGGCGCCATCCGTAGAGCGTCGTCGGGAAGCGACGACCCACGAGGTAGTCGCCGGCGCGCGCGATGCGGGACTGCCCGTAGACCAGGCGGTTGTCGTCGTCGACGACGTTGTACGAGACGCGCTCTTCCTCGTGCACGAAGAGCGTGGGGAACACCTCGCGCTCGATGAACCCGGTGTCGTGGTGCGCGATCAGGTAGTGGCGACGGCCCTCGTGGCGCACCGCGCGGTAGCTGATCAGATAGCTCGTGTCCGCGTAGGTGCGGTGGTGATGCCGCAGCACGCCGATGCGCTCTCGCTCGAGCTCGAGGTTCGGCAGGATGCGCTCGGTGAACACCTTCAGGAAGTCACGACGCTCCTGCGCCGAGCAGCGACACGCGTAGCCGAGCACCTCGCCGCCGTCGTCGAGCACGAGGAACGCACGCACGCTCGGCGAGATGCGCTCGGCGAGCGGCTGCCAGGTGTCGGAGACCGCCTGGGGGCGCTCGAGATCGACGAGGTGGAACACCGCCTCGTCGCTCGTGATGATCATCTGCTCGACGCGATCGACCTTCTCGTCGACGAGCACGAGCGTCGACGCGAGCACCGACTGCTCGCTCTCGCGCGCGAACTGACGCGCCGACTGGATGGAGAAATACCCGAGGATCCCGGCCGCGATCGCGATCGCGGGGATCAAGGCGAGGTACACGAGGCGCGAGCGCCACTCCATCGGGGCCAGAGTCTAGGACGCGCGGCCCGATGCGGCCTCTCGGGAATGCTATGTTCGCCCGGCACATGGCGGCCCCCGAGCGACGCATCTTGCTCGTCGAGGACGACCCGGCGATCGCGCTCGGGCTCGTCGACTCGCTCGAGTTCGAGGGCTTCGCGGTCACCCACGCGCGCACGGGACACGAGGGCATCCAGCTCGCGCGCAGCGAGCATCCGGACTGCATCATCCTCGACCTCATGCTGCCCGACACCAACGGCTATCGGGTGTGCGAGCAGATCCGCGCGCACGACACGCTGGTGCCGATCCTCATGCTCACCGCGCGCTCGCAGGAAGCGGACAAGATCCGCGGGCTCGACGCGGGCGCGGACGACTACGTGACGAAGCCGTTCAGCGTCGGCGAGCTCGTCGCGCGCATCCGCGCGATCTTCCGCCGCACCACGCGCGCGCAGATCACGGAGGCGCCGATCCGCATCGGCACTGCGTCGATCGATCCCGCGGCGCAGACGATGAAGCGCGGTCGCGAGACCACGTCGCTCTCGTTCTACGAAGTGCAGCTGCTGAAGTACTTGTTCGAGCGCGCGGGCCAGGTCGTCAGCCGCGAGGAGCTGCTCGACAAGGTGTGGGGCGTCGAGGGCAGCCCGACGAACCGCACGATCGACAACTTCATCGTGAAGCTGCGCAAGAAGATCGAGCCCAACCCCGAGAAGCCCGCGCACATCCTCACGGTGTACGGCTTGGGCTACAAGCTCGTCGTGTGATCGGCTAGAAGCTCGCGCATGAGCAAGCGCGAAGTCCTCTCGAGCGAGCACGCACCGAAGGCGATCGGCCCCTATTCGCAGGGCATCCGGTGCGGACAGATGGTCTTCTTCTCGGGGCAGATCCCCCTCGACGCGAACGGCGAGTTCGTCGGCCAGGGCGACGTGCGCGCGCAGGCCGAGCAGGTGATGAAGAACATCGAGGCGCTGCTGAAGAGCGCCGGCCTCGGGTTCGACGACGTGGTGAAGGCGACGATGTTCCTCGTCGACCTCGCGGACTTCGCGACGGTGAACGAGATCTACGCGAAGCGGTTCGAGGGGATCGCGCCGCCGGCGCGGTCGACGATCCAGGTCGCGGCGCTGCCCCGTGGGGCGAAGGTCGAGGTCGAGATCATCGCGATCGCGGGCTGAGGTCCGGAACGACCGAGCACGCGCACGAGCACGAGGACGAGCACGCGGGACGAGCAGGTGCACGCGCACGCGTCGCGGTGCGCCGCCGCCGTCGGAGACCCGTGCTCGTGCACGTGCGCGTGACGCGTGCTCGTCCTCGTGCCACCTGCGCGTGCTCGGCCGTTTCTCGGCGCGCTGGCCTCCGCGGCCAACCCGACTATCCTCCGCCCCCGATGAAACCCAAGAGGCCTGCGGCCCGCCCTGCCACGCGGGCTCGCGCCGTCCGTCGCGTGGGCGGCGTTCGCCTCGAGGACGGAGCACTGCGCATCGCGGATCGCAGCGTCCCGCTGCTCTGCGGCGCCGTGCACTACTGGCGCCTCGAGCGCGAGTCGTGGCGCGCTGCGCTCTCCGAGACACGCGCGCTCGGGATCCCGATCGTCGAGACCTACGTGCCCTGGCAGGTGCACGAGCTCGCGCCCGGCGACTACGACTTCGGGCAGCGCGATCCGCGCAAGGACGTCGGCGCGTTCCTCGATCTCGCGGCCGACCTCGGGCTCTACGCGTTCGTACGACCGGGGCCGCACATCAACTCCGAGATGACGTGGTTCGGGCTGCCCGAGCGCATCGTCTACGACAAGTCGATCCAGGCGCGCTCGCCGCGACAGAGCCCGGTCGTGCTCGGGTTCCCGCCGCGCATGTTCCCGGTGCCCTCGTACGCGAGCGAGCAGTACCACCTCGAGTCGCAGCGCTGGCTCGAGGCCGCCGCCGGGCAGCTCGCGCCGCGCCTCTGGCCGCAGGGCCCGATCGTGCTGCTCCAGGTCGACAACGAGGCCACCTACTGGTTCCGCGACTCCGCGTACGACCAGGACTACCACCCCGACGCGATCGCGGGCTGGCGCGCGTGGCTCGCGCAGCGCTACGGCACGCCGCACGAAGCAGGCAAGGCGCACCGCCGCGAGTACGCCGCGTGGGAGGACGCGACGCCGCCCGAGCGCTTCGACGCCGAGACCCCCGAGCAGCTCGCGCTGCACCTCGACTGGGGCGCGTGGCGCGAGGAGCTGATCACGCGCTCGCTCGTGCGCTTCAAGAGCGCGATGTCGGGCGCGGGCCTCAAGGGCGTGCCGACCGTGCACAACCTCCCGCTCGGCGAGCAGGCCGCGCCGGTGAGCACGCCGCGCATCGAGGAGATCGTCGATCTCGTCGGGCTCGACTACTACCACGCACGCCGCGAGCACCGGACGATCAAGCGCCGCACGCTCTTCCTCGCGGGCAGCTCGCGCCTGCCGTTCGCGCCCGAGATGGGCGTGGGCGCGCCGCCCTGGTTCACGCCGCTCACCCACGAGGACTCGCTCTTCTGCGCGATGAGCGCGTGCGCGTACGGCCTGCGCGGGATGAGCCTCTACATGACCGTCGATCGCGATCGCTGGTATGGCGCGCCGATCGACGCGACCGGCAACCCGCGGCTCGAGGCGGGCGCGTGGAAGAGCTTCCTGCACGCGCTCACGAACGTCGGGTTCCATCGCCTCCAGCGGCGCGTCGAGGTCGGGCTCGCGCTGCCTCGCGAGTACTCGCGCCTCTCGCGCGCGACGCACCTCATGGGCGTGCTCTCGCCGATCACGCTCGAGGCGATCGGCGGCTCGCCGGTCGAGGCGTGCAGCGAGGAGCCGCTCGGCTTCGCGGGGCCGATCCAGGTGCTCTGGTGGACGATGATCGCGCGCTTCGCCGAGGCGCTCACCGCGGCGGGCGTGCCCTACGTCTACGTCGACGGCGATGCGCCCGAGGAGCGCTACGACGGGCTTCGCGTGGTGATCGCGCCGACCTACGAGTTCGCGTCGGTCGCGCGCTGGTCGCGGCTCTGCGACTTCGCGTCGGAGGGCGGCACCGTGGTGTTCGGTCCCGCGATGCCGACGCTCGACGACACGATGCGCGCGCGCCCCTTCGAGGTGCCGCGCAACGGGCGCAGGGTGCTGATCGATCGCCCCGAGGACGCCGACGAGGTGGTGCGCACGCTCGTGCACGACCTCGGGCTCGAGACGCCCTTCCGCGCGTCGCCCGCGCCGGTCGAGACCACGGTGCACGAGGACGACGGCGGGCCGCGCGTGCTCTTCGTGATCAACCCCGCGCCCGAGCGCATCGAGGCGACGATCGAGCTCCCCTACGCGATCGCGTTCGAGGACACAGCGAGCGGTGATCGCTTCGCGGGCGATCGCTCGATCACGGTGCCGATGGCGCCCCACGCGTGCCGCATGCTCGTGGTGCGGCGGAGCGCGCAGGAAGAGGGCGCGCAGGCGACGGCCGGGAGGGTCTCGTGATCGCCGCGGAGCTCCGGGTCGAGGGGTTCGACGCGCGCTCGTGGACGAACCTGATCTCGCTCTTCGCGCCGGGCGTGGTGACGCGCATCCAGCGCGAGCCCTCGCCGAGCGACGCGCCCGAGCTCGACACCAAGGAAGCCGAGGACGATGCACGCAGCGGCACGCTCGTCGTCGTGATCTCGGAGAGCGGCCGGGTCCGCAAGGCGTTCCACTCGCAGCGCGGGCGCATCCGCGATCTCGCGCAGGCCAGCGCGAGCGAGCTGCCGATGATCTCGGAGCGCTATCGCGCGCGCCGTGCGCTGTTGATCCGCGAGGGCGCGATCGAGGAGATCGCGGAGCGCGTCGCGGTGCGGCTCGAGCGCGGCGACGACTACATCGCGCAGTGGCTCGTGGTCGCGCGCACGGTCCGCGAGGTGATCGACGCGGGGATGATCCACGTGTGGCCGCGCCCGCTCGCGGGCGTGCCGATCCCGACCGCGGGCATGGTGCGGCGCGCGATCGACACGGTGCTGCCCGACGATCGCGCGCTGGTGATGGTGATCTGGAGCGGCAGCACGCCGTGGACCGGCGTGGTGCTGCGTCGCCGGCGCGGCGAGATCGATCTCGTCGCGGGGCCCGATCTGATCGCGCGCTGGAGCGGGCCGCTCGGCGGTGACTGGCGGCGTGATCATCGCTTCGTGAGCGAGGGGATCGCGCGCGCGGTCGCGCCGGTGCACCTCGGGATCTACGGCGAGATCGGATCGCTGCGGAGGCTCTTGCGGAGCGCGGAGCCGGGCGCGTGGGCGCGCGCGGTCGCGGTGCGCGAGGTCATCGTGAGCCCGACGCCGCCGTACGTCGCGGTGGCGATCGGCGCCGATGCCGCGCGCGCGGTCGCGCAGCGGACGACGACGTGGCTCGGCGGGATCGACGCGCTCGCGTCGCTGGCGCCCGCGGTGACGTACGTGCGCGGGCGCATCTCGGAGATCGCGAGCGTGACGCAGACGCTGGGGTTCGATCCGCTCAAGCTGCTCGCCGGGTCGCTCGCTCGGTCGTCTTCGCCGTCGTCTTCGGACGAAGAAGAGAACGAACGGTGAGGGTTCGGCGGGGGCGCGTGGCAGGGGCTCCTCGCTAGGTGCTCGCGACCTGCCTCGCGCGAGCGGCGCGAGCTTCGGGCAGCGGAGTCGTTCGCGTCTCGCGGTCGCGAGACGCGAACCGTGCACGGACGTGATTGCCGTCGTGCGGCCGTCGCTGCGCGATCGCTCGGAGCCCCTGCCACGCGCCCTGCTGCACGGCTTCGGCTCGCATGGAGAAGCGCGCGCCCATTCTCGCAGAGAGGGAGAGCGTCTCGTTCGAGTCCCGCGCTGTTCGCGCGGGATTCGCGGGCCGGCAGCGCGCGCTTCGCGCGCGACTGGAGCCGAATTGGTCTTCGTCGCGTGTGGAATTCGCGGCGCGCCGACGAAAAACACGCGCGCGCGGAGGAAAATCGGGTCGAAAATCGCGAATTCGTCGGGGCTTTTCGACGAATTTTCGATCCTAGGGGTGGGGGTCGGTTGATCCTAGGGCGTCGGGCGGATCGATCGGCCCGGCGGGTCGGATCGATCGGCCGGCAGGGTCGGATCGATCGAGCGCCGAGGTCGGATCGATCGACCAGCGACGTCGGATCGACCGCCCTCACACGCCCGCGTGTCCCGTTCCGCGTCCCGGCGGGGCGCCGCTCACGTGATAGCGATCCGCATGACCGACGAGCCCCGACCTTCGCCTGATCTGCCGGGCTTCCGATGGAGCGATGTCGTCGTGCCGCTCGTCGAGCAGCACGGCGGATGGACCGCGCTCGCGAACGCGCTCGTCCAGCGCAGCACCGGGCTCGGCGACGCGCTCACCGTCGAGAAGGGGCTGCGCCGGCTCGCGCGTCGCGGGCACCGCGAGGGCGGACGCTACGGACGCTGGGTGCTCCGTGCCTTCGGCGCGCCCGCAGAGATCGAGGCGTGGGCCCGATGGCTGGCGCAGTGGCACTCGCGCTTCACCGATCTGCCGAGCTCGATCCGGCTCGAGCAGCTGCGGCTCTGGGATCGCCCGCCGATCTCCGAGTCGCGCATCGCGGCGTGGATCCACACCGGCATCGCGTCGGCGCACTTCACCCGAGGAGAGCTCGACGAGTGCCTCCGGCGCCTCGCGATCGCGCGCGCGATCGCCGCGCGCCACGACCTCGACGCCGACATCGAGATCGCGCTGTTCGAGGGCCGGCTCGCCGGCGATTCCGGCGAGCACGAGCGAGCGCGCGCGCGGATCGACGATGCCGAGGCGTCGCTCGCGCGACGTGAGATCGGCCGCGCCGATCGACTCGCCTACCGCGCCCGCATCGCCGGCCAGCGCGCGTTCCTGCGGCTGAGACCGCCCGACGGCGAGCGCCGCGACGTCGAGGCCGCGCGCGCGCTCTACGAGTCGCTCGAGGACGCGCACGACGTGCCGTTCGCCGCGTGCGCCCGCGCGAACGGCATCGCGTACTGCGCCTTCGAGATGGGCGACCGTGCGCTCGCCGTGCGCGCTGCGCGTCGCGCCGCGGAGCACGCCGCCGATGGCGGGCTCGTGCGCTTCCGGCTGATGGCGCTCTCGTTCCTCTCGCGCGTGGTCGAGCCGGACGAGGCCGCGGAGATCATCGCGCGCACTCGGCGCATGGCGAAGATGCTCGACGACGACGAGCTCGTGCGCCGCACCGAGCACGACGCGCTGCGCCGCGCCCGCCGTTAGAAGTCGAGCTCGCGGCGGATCGTGGGCTCCGTCGCGTCGCCGGGATCGGGCTCGCCGGTGCTGCCGGCCGGGCGCCGCGCGCGGCGGCGCGGGCGGCGCGTGCTGCGCTCGGGCGCGGCCTCCTCGGTGGCGTCGCCCTCGCTCGCTTCTTCGTCGTCGCTCGCGGCCGGCGGCGCGGGCGCTTCGTCCTCGGGGACCGTGCTCGGGACCGCGGTGGAGGGCGCGGCCTCCGCGGCGTGCACGGCGGCGGTGGCCGGTGGCTCGCCTGCGCGCTCGTCGCTGCCCTGCATCGCGAGCCACATCGCGCCGGCGCCGACGACCACGAGCATCACCACCGCGATCGGGGTCCACGGCGTGCGCCCCCGCCCCGCGGGCGGCGGCAAGGTCTCGGCGAGCGTCTCGCCGCTGCGCGTGACCCCGCTCGCGGCGACCGTCGCGACCGCCCTCGCCTGCAGCCCGCTCACCCGCGAGTCGCGCGGCACCGCCGAGCTGCGGCCGGTCACGTCGGGACCGCGGCCCACCGCGTCGAGCAGCGCGCGACGCATCTCGCGCGCCGAGTCGTACCGCGCCTCGGGCATCGGCGACATCGCGCGCGCGACCACCTCGCAGATGTCGGGCACGTCGGGGCGCATCGAGATCAGCGGCGCCGGCGTGCCGTGCGCGACGAGCTCCACGACCTTCTGGGGATCGGGATCCTCGAAGGGCAGCACGCCCGAGAGCATCTCGTAGAGCACCACGCCGACCGCGTAGAGATCGGAGCGCGCGTCGAGCGGCTCTCCGAACGCCTGCTCCGGCGACATGTACTCGGGCGTGCCGACCACCACGCGATCCGACTCGGTCGCGACCTCGTCGGCGCCCTGCGAGATCCCGAAGTCGAGCAGGCGCGCGAAGATGCCGTCGACCTCGTCGTGCGTGAGGAAGACGTTCCCGGGCTTCAGATCGCGATGCACGATCCCGGCGCGGTGCACCGCGTCGAGCCCGCTGAGGAGCTGCGCCGCGATCTCGATGACCTCGTCGACCGGCACCGGCCCACGACCGAGGCGCTGATCGAGGGTCTCGCCCTCGAGCAGCTCCATGACCATGTAGGGCTCGCCGTTGCGGCTCGTGCCGAAGTCGATGATGTCGACGACGTGCCGGTGCCGCACCGACGCCGCGACCTTGGCCTCGCGCAAGAAGCGCTCGTTGCGCTCCTCCGGCGTCGCGCCCCACGCGTCGACGAACTTCACCGCGACCGGGCGGTTCAGCGTGACGTGCGTCGCGCGCCAGACGCGCGCCATCCCGCCGCGCGCGATCGCCTCGTCGAGCCGGTATTTGCCGCCGAGAACGACCCCGGGGATGCCGACCGGTGCGCGCTCGACCTCGTTCGGTCGAATCGCGTGGATCGTGGATCGCGTCACGCGCTGCCCTTGCCCACGCGGCGCGTCAGCGCGCCGATGCGACGAAGGCGGACGTGCTCCTGCGGCGAGAGCGTCGCGCCACGCGCGTGCATCGCCGCGAGGTACGTCTCGAGCGCTTGCGAGGTCGCGCCCGCGAGGTACGGCAGCGCGTTCTGGATCGCATCGATGCTCGCGCCGTCGATCACCAGGCGGCGCCCGGTGTGGATCTGGAAGACGCGGTCGAAGAAGCGCATCTCGCCGGTGCGCTCCGAGAGCGCGAGCAGCAGCTCGACCACCCGCGCGAGCTCGCCTGGCATCAGCGCCTCGGAGGGGTCCGCGTAGCGCGCGACCACCGCGTCCATCGCGACCGTCGCGCCCTCGAGGTCGTCGTCCGCGAGCGCCTGCGCGATGGTGTCGAGCGGCGTGACGATCGCCCGCTGCGCGCGCGGCGTGGGCCGGGTCGCGGCGGCCGTGCGCATCGAGCCGCGGGTCGTCGGGGCGTTGCTGCGATGCTCTCTACGCTGGTCGACCACCAGGAACACGTGCGCGCCGATCTGCACGCGATCTCGATGGCCGAGCGCCCTGACACCCTTCACTGGCACGTCGTTCACGCGGACGCCGTTCAGGCTCTCGAGATCGACGATCTCGAGCTCGTCGTCACCGTGAGAGCGGAACGCCGCGTGACGGCGCGAGACCAGACGATCGTCGAGCGCCACGTCGGCGACGGTCGCATCACGTCCCACCACCAGCTCTCCCGCCTCGGGCAGCGCGATCTCACGATCCTGCAGTCGCAGCCGGAATCGAGCCATGACGCGGTCTTGCAATCTAATCGCAACCGGCGAAGATCGAAAGCGTGGTGACACCCCGTTGGGCACGCCTCGGTCTGGGAGGCGTGTGGCTGGCGGTCGCGCTCGCGATCGCGGTCCCTCGATCGAGCGCATCCGCGCAGGACGCCTCGGTGCGAGACACGGCCGCGGCGAGAGCGCTCTTCCAGGAAGGCGTGGCGTGCGCGGACCGCAGCGACTGGAGCTGCGCCGCGGATCGTTTCGCCCGCGCGCACGAGCTGCGGGCGTCCGCGGTCATCGCGTACAACCTCGGGCACGCGCTCGTGGAGTCGGGGCGGCTGGTCGAGGGCACCGAGATCCTGCGCCGGCTGGTGCGCGACGAGAGCGTGGCCGCGAACGTGCGCGCCGATGCGTCGCGCGTGATCCGCGACGCGGAGCCGCGCATCGGCAGGCTCGCGGTGCACCTTCGCGGGCCGCACGACGACGTGTCGGTCGCGCTCGGCACGCACGAGCTCGCGTCGTCGCTGCTCGGCACCGCGGCCCCGGTGGATCCCGGCGAGCACGTGCTCGAGGCGCGGCGCGACGGCGAGATCGTCGCGAGCGCGCGCGTGCACATCGAGCCGGGCGGCAGCGAGGAGATCGAGCTCGAGATCCCGGCGCGACCGGAGCGTCCGGCGGCGAGCGCGATCGGGCCCGAGGCCGCGGCGCGGACCGCGCTGGATCCGACGAGCCCGCCCGACGTGGAGAGCAGCGACGAGGGCACGTGGATCGCGCTCGGCGTCACCGGCGGCGTGCTCGTCGTGGCCGCGGCGGTGGTGGTCGCGGTGGTGCTCGCGGCGCCGGCGCAGGAGCCCGCGCCGTTCGACGGAACGCTGGGCTGGGTGGAGATCGGACGATGACGCGCGCGCTCCGGCTCGCGACCGCGGCGCTCGCCGCGACCGCGCTCGTCGCGTGCAACGAGCGACCGCTGACGCAGCTGATCGTCGTCACCGACACCGATCTCGCGATCCCCGCGGAGGCGACCGCGATCGAGATCGAGGTGACCGCGCCCGACGGCACGATGCAGCGGGTCGCGGGGGATCTCTCGGGCGACGCGGCGATCACGATCCCGGCGACGCTCGGCGTGGTGCATCGCGGGGGCGCGCTCGGTCCGGTCGAGATCACCGCGCGGGCGCTGCACGAGAGCACCGCGATCGTCGAGCGGCGGGCGCGCGCGTTCATGGTCACGGGGCACACCCTCGTGCTCACGCTGCACCTCGAGCGCGGGTGCGCGGGCGTGGCCTGCGCGGGCGACACGACGTGCGAGCACGGCACGTGTCGCGCGGTGCTCGTCGACGCGACGGAGCTGCAGGACTACGACGGAACGATCCCGCGGCTCGCGCACGACGGCAGCGTCGGCGACGGCTGTCTGGGCGTCGAGCTGTGCAACGGCGTCGACGACGACTGCGACGATCGCATCGACGAAGGGATCGATCTGCAGACCAACGCGATGCACTGCGGTGCGTGCGATCGGCGGTGCCCGGCGTTCGGCAACTCGACGCCCGCGTGCATCGACGGCGAGTGCGGCGTCGCGTGCAGCGAGGGCTTCGGCGACTGCGACCTCGAGGTGCGCACGGGCTGCGAGACGCCGCTCGACTCGCTGACGATGTGCGGTGAGTGCGGGCGCGAGTGCGCGGTCGAGCACGGCACGCCCGACTGCTTCGGCACGGTGTGCGCGGTGCAGTCGTGCGCGCCGGGGTTCCGCGACTGCGACGATCGCGTGGAGAACGGGTGCGAGCAGCGCCTCGACGATCTCGTGCACTGCGGCGCGTGCGGCGTGCACTGCGAGCCCGCGAACGCCGCGCCGAGCTGCGCCGGCGGCACCTGCGGCTTCGTCGCGTGCGAGCCCGGGTTCGCGAGCTGCGACGGACTGGCGGGGAACGGGTGCGAGGTGCCGATCGACACCGTGACCGACTGCGGCGCGTGCGACGTGGAGTGCCCGACGCCGGCGAACGGGAGCCCGGCGTGCATCGGGGGTCGCTGCGCGATCGGCGCGTGCGAGACCGGCTGGGGCGACTGCAACGGCATGGTGAGCGACGGCTGCGAGACCCGGCTCGACACGCTCGCGGACTGCGGCACGTGCGGGCGCGCGTGCGCGCTGCTCCACGCGAGCGAGACGTGCAGCGCCGGGACGTGCGAGGTCGTCGCGTGCGATGGGGGCTGGGGCGACTGCGACGCGGCCACGCCGGGGTGCGAGACCAGCCTCGAGACGGCGAGCCACTGCGGAACGTGCGACGTGTCGTGCGTCGCGCCGGCGCCGCTCTGCAGCGAGGTCGGCGGCGTGCGCGCGTGCCGCAGCGCGTGTGGCGCGGGCGAGACGCTCTGCGGGACCGAGTGCGCGGATCTCGGGACGAGCCTCGATCACTGCGGCGGGTGCGATCAGCCGTGCGCGCCGGCCCACGCGACCGCGCAGTGCGCGACCGGCGCGTGCAGCATCGCGGCCTGCGATCCCGGGTGGGACGACTGCGACGGCCGCGCGGACAACGGGTGCGAGACGCCGCTCGACACGCTGACCGACTGCGGCGGCTGCGACGTGGGCTGCGATCTGCCGGGCGCGAACGAGACGTGCGCGGGCGGGCGCTGCGCGATCGCGACGTGCGAGCCCGGCACCGCCGACTGCGACGGCACCACGAGCACCGGCTGCGAGACGCCGCTCGACACGCTGACCGACTGCGGCGGCTGCGGGGTCGCGTGCGCGCTCGCGAACGCCGCGGAGTCGTGCGCGAGCGGCACCTGCACGCTCGGCGCGTGCGAGCCCGGATGGGGCGACTGCAACGGCATGGCGAGCGACGGGTGCGAGACCCCGCTCGACACGCTGACGAGCTGCGGCGCGTGCGGCATCGGGTGCGATCTCCCGCACGCGAGCGACGCCTGCACCGGCGGGACGTGCACGATGGTCGCGTGCGATCCCGAGTGGGGCGACTGCGACGCGGCGATGCCGGGATGCGAGCAGAGCCTGCGCACGCTCACGAGCTGCGGCGCGTGCAACGCGGCGTGCGGGCCCTTCCCCAACGCGACCGCGACGTGCGCGAGCGGCACCTGCGAGATGGCGTGCAACGCGCTCTTCGGCGACTGCAGCGCGGCGATGCCCGGATGCGAGACGCGGCTCGACTCGCTGACCAGCTGCGGCGCGTGCGGGGCGCGCTGCACCGTGGGCCCCGACGCGACGGCGACGTGCAGCACGGGGACCTGCGCGATCGCGACCTGCACGCGCGCCGATCGGCGCGACTGCAACGGGCGCATCGACGACGGATGCGAGACGCGGATCCTCGACGACGAGAACCACTGCGGCGCGTGCGGCACGCGCTGCGGACCTCGCGAGCGCTGCCGCATGGGGCGCTGCGTGCGGGACTGACGATCGTTCGGCGGGGCCGAACGATCGTCTCCGTCGTTCACTGGATCCGAATGCTCGCGATCGCGCGCCGCACGTCCTCGACCTCTTCGTCGAACACCTCGCGGCGCCCGCCCGCCTCGACCACGGTCACGCGCCCCTCGCGCACGAACACCGTGATCCAGTACGCGTAGGGACGGCCGCTCTCGTCGCGGCCGAAGCGCATCTGGTGCCCGGTGTCGCCGCTCGCGGCGCGGATGTCCTCCTCCTCGAGGAGCGCGTAGCCGCCGGCGCGACGCAGCCGGTTGCGGATCGCCTCGACCCAGAAGTCGCGGGTGCCGCGGCGCGGATCGTCGATCTCGCGGACCGCGATCACGACTCCGTCCGCGGTGGTCGCGCGCATCGCGTAGCCGCGCTGCTGCTGCGTGCCCTCGTCGAGCGAGACGAAGTCGTCGGGCGTGTCGATGCCGAAGTGCGGGCCACACGCGCCGAGCGTGAGCGCGAGCGCGAACAGGATCGTCCTCGTCGTCGTGGTCATGGGGCGCCTCATCGCAGGTCCAGGAGGGTCGCGAGGCCCAGCTGATCGAGCCACGGGAAGGGGAGCTGGAAGATGTCCGGCTGCCCCAGGAGCTCGCGCGGGCGCGGCCGGAAGAGCACGGTGACGGTCGAGAACGCGATGCGATCCGCGAGGAAGCGCTGGCGCCCGCGCAGGCGCTCGAGCTCCTCGGTGATGCGCTGCAGCTGCTGCTCGACCCGCAGCGCGTCCTCGACGGTCTGTGCCTGCGCGAGGAGCGTCTCGACGCGGCGGCGCATCGCCTCGAGGTTGCGGATGCGGATGTCGACGTCGTGGAACTCCTCGCTCACGTCCTGCGCCTGGACCTCGCGGTGCTCGACGTCGCCCGCCTGCTCGACCTGCTCGATCAGCGCGTGGAAGCGCGGCGCGGGGACACGCACCACCAGGCGATCGTCGGCCTGGGTGAACACGAAGCCGCCGAGCTCGCGCGTCGCAGCGACGATGCGCTCCTGGCTCTCGGCGACCTCGTAGACCGCGAGGTGCATGAGCGCGGTGTAGATGAGCAGCGGGCCCGAGGTGTCGACCGCATCGGTCGCGGTCTGTGCCGCTTGCGCCTGGGCCTGCTCGCGCGGCGTGGTGCTCGCGGTCGGCGGGGTCTGGCGCGGCGTCGCCTGCGCGATCATCGGGCGCTCTTCGCTGCGCGTGCTCGCGACGTGATCCGACGCGGGTGCCGCGGCGGGCTCGCGGGGCACGGCGCGCGCCTCGGACTCGAGCACGACCGACTGCTCGTAATCGGCCCCCTCGTCGGCCTCGCCCTCGAAGTCCATCGTCGCGCCCGCGCTGTCGGTGCTGCCGTACGAGCCCGTCGACCGCTCCCGCCAGACGTCGTCGTAGCCGCTCGCGCCTCCGCCGCCGTACGACGACGCGGTGGTCTCGACCGTCGCGCCGTAGCTCGTGCGTGGAGCGCTGCCGCCGCATCCCGCCGCGAGCGTGCCCGCGACGAGGAGCGCGGCCGCGGCGAATGGAGCGCCGCACCATCGTCTCTCTCTCATGCTCTTCCTCCCGCGCTCCCGCTCACCGCAGGAACGCGCTGACGTCGGTCTCGGTCACGCGCTCGGGCGCGCTCGGATCGATCACGATCACGCGCGCGTCGTCGATCGCGATGGTCACACGTTCTCCGAGCGCGAGCGCGGGGCCCAGCTCGGGTCGCGCGCGCAGCAGCGCGAAGTAGCCCTCGCTGCCCCAGCGCATCCTCAGCTCGCGCCGGCCCGCGCGATACCGCGAGTCGACCCACATGCCGTCGCGACGCACGAACGCGCGACCCAGCACGAAGCGCGCGTCCTGCGCGCCGAGCGCCGCGGCCTGCTCGGCGCCCCGCAGATCGCGGAGGCGCGCCGAGAGGCGACGACCGCTCTCGCCACGTCCGCCTTCGGGCGCCATCGACGCGGACGCGCCGGCGCCCGAGCTCCCGGAGCTCGTCGTCTCGGGCGCGCGCGCGGCGGTCGCGTCCGCGAACCGCTCGAAGTCGGCCTCTGCCTCGCTCACCGGCGCCGGCTCTTCCATCGGGCGCACGTCGGGCATCGGCGCGATGCTGCGCGGCATCTCGACGTCCTCGGCGACGAGGTAGCTCGTGTACGGCGTGACCAGACCGAACTGTCGCGCGAGCCGCACGACCTCCTCGCGCAGCTCGGGGCGCTCGCCGTTCAGGCGGATCTCGTCGAGCAGCGTCGCGACCTTCCGCGTCGCCCAGACGCGCGGCAGGAAGTCGTTGCGCGTCTCGGCGCCGGGCATCGTCACCGGGAACTCGAGGCGCAGCGGCGTGGCGCCGCCGACGCGCCCCTCGAGCACCACCTGCACCGGGCCCTCGCCGCGATATCGACCGACGACGAGGAGCTGATCGCCCCGGTAGAGATGCCCGAGATCGCGAGGGTACACGTCGAACGCGGACGCGCCGGGGAGCGCGAGGTGGAGGTCAGCGAGCACCGGGTACGCGATGCGATCGTAGAAGGTCGAGAGACGCTGCTGGAGCTCGACGCCGTCCGCGCCGCGCACGTAGTCGGACGAGCCGCCACTGCCGACCGCGAGCGCGTCGAGGAACGTCGTGTTCACGTCGTCGCCGACGCCGAACACGAAGAGGCGCGTGCTCGCGCCCGTGCTCGCCGCGGTGCGCGCGGTCACCTCGCGCACGATCGTGGCGGGATCGGTCTGGCCGACGGTGGGCATGCCGTCGGTGAGGAACACGATCATGCGCGGCGGCGCGCCGGCGGGCGCGCGGGTGCGCAGCGCCTCGTGGAGCGCGGGATGGATCGCGGTGCCGCCCGCCGCGACGAAGCGGCTCGCGAAGCGACGTGCCGACGCGACGTTCGCGGGGGTCGCGGGCATCGAAGCGCCGCGATCGAAGAGGAGCTCGACGTCGGTCGAGAAGCGTACGACCTGGAACGAATCGTTCGGGCCGAGCCGCGCGAGCATGTGATCGAGCGCGGCGCGCGCCCGCTCGATCTTGTCGCCCGCCATCGAGCCCGACGTGTCGAACACGAAGATGACTTCCTTGCTCGCGAGCTCGTGCTCGGTGAGCGCGGTGCGCGGCGCGATCATCGCGAGGAAGTAGCCGTCGTCGCCGCTCGCGCGGTGCGAGAGCAAGGAGAGCCCGACGTCTCCGTCGGCGACCGCGTAGTAGAGGTCGAAGTCCTGATCGAGCGCGACGCGATGGCCCTCGTAGGACGCGATCGCGCGCTGGTCGCCTTCGCGCGCGATCGCGACCGCGTGGGTCGGCGAGTAGATCGCGCGCACCGGCGTGCGCGAGACGATCTCGGCGGTGATCGTGAGGTCCTCGAGCGTCCGCGCCGCGCGCCCCGCGGTGCGCAGCGGATAGCGGTAGTGCACGACGCCGCTCTGGTACTCGAGCGTCTGCGTGAAGCGCAGCTCGATGCGCTGCTCGCTGTGCGGCGCGATCGGGAAGACGCGGGCGCGGAAGAGGTTGCCGCCGATCTGCTCGACGAGCCCGGGATCGCGCATGCGCGCGACGATCTGCTCGTACACCGCGCGCGCCTGCGCGGACTCGAGGAGCTCGCCGCGCTGCGGGCGACCGTCGACCCACATCGTGAAGCCGCTCACCGTCGCGCCGGGCGGGACCGGGAAGACGTAGGTCGCCTCGAGGGTCTCGCCCGACTGGTTCAGGAACACCTGCTCGACGCGCGTCTCCGCGATCCGCTCGCGCACGCTGATCGACACGCGGTGGTGTCGGATCGCGAGGGGCTCGATCTCGGGACGTGTCGGGAGCAGCACGCCGATCGCGTGGACGCGTCCCTGCGCGGCGAATGTGACCAGGAGCGCGGCGAGCGAGGCGAGCAGCGATCGGCGCATGGACGGCCTCCGACGCGCGAGCGCAGCGGGCGATCTGACTTTCGTTCTCGATGTCGTGCGTCACGTGCGATGCGAAAATCTTGACTGGTGCACAGGCGTCACGTAATCGTTTGTCGCACCTGCCCAGGTGAACAGCGCGCGGGCAGCGGAGGCCCTCGATGAACAAGCTCACCGATCGTCAGCGGATGGTGCTCGAGTACATCTGCGAGTCGATCCAGGACCGCGGGTACCCGCCGACGCTTCGCGAGATCGGGCTGAAGCTCGGCATCCGCAGCACCAACGGCGTGAACGATCACCTCCGCGCGCTCGAGCGGAAGGGCTATCTCACGCGCGAGGACATGAAGTCGCGCACGCTGCGCCCGACCGACACGACGCTGCGCATCGTGGGACGTGGCGCGGCGAGCATGGGCGGCGGCATCGCGCGCGAGGAGCACGATCTCGTCGACGTCGAGACGACGCGCGAGGCCGAGGCCGCGAACGACGACATGATCGAGATCCCGATCCTCGGTCGCGTCGCGGCGGGTCTGCCGATCGAAGCGATCGAGCAGCACGGCGGCGACACGGTGCGCATCGATCGGATGCTGCTGGGGCGTGGGGCGCGCGGCGGCGACGTGTTCGGCCTGCGGATCCAGGGCGAGTCGATGATCGAGGCCGGCATCCACGACGGCGACTACGTCTTCGTGCGCAAGCAGGCGCAGGCGGCGCGCGGGACGATCGTGATCGCGATGGTCGGCGACGAAGCGACCTGCAAGTACTTCTACCCGGAGTCGACGCACATCCGGCTCGAGCCCGCGAACTCGACGATGGCGCCGATCCTGGTGCCGAAGAGCGAGTGGCGCGAGACGCAGATCCTCGGCGTCGTCGTCGGCGTGTTCCGGAAGATCTGAGCGCGATCAGAACGCGCGCTCGCGCATGTCGAGCGCGCGTCGGACGAGATCCTGCACCGCACCTCGCACGCGATCGTTGAGGTGCGCGACGGCGATCGGATCGTCGGGATCCGCGTCCTCGAGATGGATCGGCTCGCCGCAGAGGATCACCCAGCGGCTCGGGAGCGGGACGAGGCCGACCGGGCCGAGCCACGGGAACGTCGGCGTGATCGGCAGGAAGGGCAGGCCGACGAGGCGCGCGATCGCGCCGCTGCGGAAGAGCAGCGGGTACGCTTCCTCGCTGCCGACGATCGCGGTCGGGACGATCGGCGTACGGGTGCGGAGCGCGAGCTTCACGTAGCCGCCGCGGCCGAATCGTTGGAGCTCATACCTTTGCCCGAAGGGCTTGCCGAGGCCCTTCTCGCCCTCGGGGAAGACCGCGACGAGCATGTCGCGCGCGAGCATGCGCTCGGCGTTCTCGGGGCAGGCGCGCACCGCGCCGACGCGGTTCACGAAGGCGCCGAGGAAGGGCGCGTGCGCGACGAAGTCCTCGGCGAGCCAGCGCAGCTCGCGGCGCGACGGATGATCGAGGCGCATCGCGGTGCGGAGCATCAGGCCGTCCCACGGGAGCGCGCCGCCGTGGTTCGCCACGACGAGGCAGCGACCGGTGTCGGGCACGTGCTCGAGGCCGCGCGCGAGCACGCGGAACCAGCTGCGGTAGATGCGATCGAAGAGCGGCAGGAAGCGCGCCTCGTAGGCGCGATCGAGGCCGAGCTCGTCGATCTCTTCGCTGAGGTCGCGCAGGCCGAGGCGACCCCACTGCCGCACGTAGTAGCCGGGGCGCAGGAGCTCGCGCGCGAGGCCGGGGGATTCGGGGGCGTCGGTGGTGCCGCCGAGGTGCGCAGCGACCTGCGCGAAGGCCTCGGCAGCGCGGCGGCGCGCAGCGCGATCCTCGGTGGACGCGGCGTCGTCGAGGAAGCGATCGAGGGTCTCTTCGATCGCGTAGAGATCGTCGACGGGGTCCAGGTCCGGGTCGCGAGCGGGAGCGGGCGACTGGACGGGGGCGAGGTCGGGAGCGGCGGGCGGCTCGGGGAGCGGGGCCGCGACGGCTGCGTCGGGAGCCGCGGGCTCGGGCGGGGGCTGGGACACGCGCACGGGCATCGTCGCGCGGGCTGCCGGGCGGGACGGGCGCGGGGCCGCGACGGTGCCGGGGGAGCTCGGCTCGAGGCGCACCGGAGGTGCGGGCTGCGGGCTCGGACGGGGCGCGCGGGTGTCGGCGTTGGGGAGCGCGGGCGGGAGCGGGAGCGTGGAGCGACGCACCGACGGGCGTGCGCTGCGCTCGGTGGGCGCAGCGTCGGGAACCGGCTGCGCGGGCTCGGGGCTCGCGATCACTCGCTCTTCGATGCGTGCGGGACGCGCCGAGGCACGACGCGGCTTCGACGTTTCGGTCGACTCGTGACGCGGCTCCGGTGCGGGCTCGGGCGCGACGGGGCGTGCGGACTTGCGGCTCGCCGTCGGAGCGCGATCGGGCTTCGCGGCGGGGCGCGCCGATGCGCGGGCCGGCTTCGCGTCGGGCGAGATGGTGCGACGCACCGCGGGCTTCGCCTCGCGGCGCACCTCGGGCTTCGCCTTCTGCGGCTTCGCGTGCTTCTTCTTCGCGCGCGCCTTCGCCGACGGCTTCGGCGCGACGTAGGCGCGACGCGGGCGCTCGAGCTCGTCGTCGTCGCTCACGCGATCGCCTCGCGGATGAGTCTCGCCTCGCGCAGGCGCAGCGCGCCGCCGAAGTCGAGCACGGCCTCGCGCGTCGTGTACGCGGGCTCGAAGCCCAGCGCGTCGCGCGCCTGCGTCGTGTCGGCGACGCAGAGATATCGCAGGTAGTCCACGAAGGACGCGGGCGCCTCGTTCATGCCGCCCATCCAGAGCAGCGCCGTCGCGCGCCGGAGCAAGGGGCCCGGCAGCGGCGCGCCGATGCGCCCTGCGAGCTTGATGATCGTGGTGATCGGGAGCACGCCCTCCCCCGCCACGTTGAACGTGCCGGGCACCTCGACGTCGATCGCGGTCTTGAGCGCCGCGATCGCGTCCGCCTCGTGCAGCAGCTGCACGAGCGGGTCGAAGCCGAGCAGCGTCGGCACGAAGCGCCGCGAGAGCCAGCGCGTGAGCCAGGTGCGCACCGTCGGGCCGAGCACCGGCGCGAGCCGCAGGATCGTCGTGCGCGCGCCGGTCTCGCTCGCGAAGCGCGTGAGCTGCACCTCGGCGTCGATCTTGTCGGCGAGGAAGCGACAGCCCTCGATGCCGCGCAGCGCCGCGCCCTCGAACAGGAAGTTCGGATTCGAGCGGTGCGGCCCGTAGAGCATCGTCTGCGACGCGGCCACGACCCGCCGCACGCCCGCTTCGCGCGCCGCGACGAGCAGGTGCATCGTGCCCACGCTCTCGAGCTCGTGCGCCCATCCCTCGGCGGGGGTCGGGCTCGAGAGGAACGCGAGATGGGCGAGCACGTCCACCTGCTCCGCGCGCAGGATCTCCGAGGCGCGCGCCGCCGCGGTCGGCTGCGTGAGGTCGACACGGTACGAGCGCGTCTTGCGGCCCGCGGTGCGCGGCGTGGCGACGTCGAGCACCACGACGCGCGCGATCGTGTCGTCCTCCTCGAGCACGCCGATGAGGTTGCGCCCGAGGAACGAGCACGCGCCGGTGATCGCGACCGTGCGCCCACCGCGCGGAGGGAGCGCGCGCAGCGAGCCGCCGCGCGCGCTGCCGTTCGGGGCACCGGCGTCGCGGCCGTGAGGCGTGCATTCGTGCGTGCCGAGCTGCACGCGGGGAGCCTAGGTTGCGCGCCTCGCGGGCGTCAACGACGGGAGATTCTTCGGCGGACTGCTAGGCTGCGCGCCGCTCCCGGATGATCTCGCGTCGCATCCCGCCGCCGCCGCCGTCGCACGCTCGCACCTGGGCCGCGATCGCGATCTGCGCGGCGGTCTACGTCTACGCGTTCCCGTACCAGCCCGAGGTCAACAACCCGAACGAGAACGTGCGGTTCTTCATGACCGCCGCGATCGTCGACGAGGGCACCTACGCGATCGACGCGATCCGCGCGCGCTGGGGCTGGGTGAACGACGCGGCGCTCTACGAGGGGCACGTCTACAGCGTGAAGGCGCCGGGGACGAGCCTGATGGGCGTGCCCGGCTACTGGCTCTATCGGCAGTGGTGCGATCTGCGCGAGACGCCGCTCGATCGCACCACCGCGCTCTGGGTCGTGCGCATGACCGCGTCGGCGTTGCCGATGCTGGTATTCCTGTTCTTCTTCCATCGCTGGCTCGGCCGACGCGGCGCGCCACCGGTGGTGCGCGACGGAGTGTTCCTCTCGGTCGCGCTGGGATCGCTGCTGCTCGCGTACGCGACGATGTTCGTCTCGCACGCGACGAGCGCGGCCACCGCGTTCGGCGCGTTCATGCTGCTCGAGCGCGCGCGCCACGCGCAGCGCATCTCGTTCGGCGGCGCGTGGCTCGCGGGGCTCCTCGCCGCAATGTGCACCGCGCTCGAGTACCCCGGCTTCGTCGCGACCGCGGTGCTCTGTCTCTACGCGCTCGTCTGCGTGCGGCCGTGGCACCGGCTCGTGCCCTTCGCGCTCGGCGCGATCCTCCCGACGCTCGCAGTGCTGCACTTCCACTGGCGCGCGTTCGGCGATCCGATGACGCCGGGGCATCGCTACCTCGAGCACGCCGCGTTCCGCGAGCTCGCGAACGAAGGATTCTTCGGCGCGAGCACGTTCTCGACCGACGCGGCGGGCGGGCTGCTCTTCGATCTCGGCTACGGGCTCTTTCCGCTCACGCCGGTGCTGCTGCTCGCGTTCTTCGGGTTCCCGCGGCTGCTCGCGCGGCGTCGCACCCGCCTCGACGCGCTCGTCGCGCTCGCGATCCCGCTCGGCACCTGGGGCCTCATCTGCTTCATGAACAACTGGCGCGGCGGATGGACCGTCGGGCCGCGTTATCTCGCGATCGGTCTGCCCTTCCTCGCGTGGGCCGCGCTCGAGGGCGGCACGTGGATGGCGCGCTCGCTGCCGCGCGTCACCGGCGCGCTCGTCGTGGGCGCGACGGGCGCGGCGTTCATCGCGTCGGGCGGGCCGAGCGTCTACTACCCGCACCTGCCCGAGGCGTTCACGCGGCCGGTGCCGCAGCTCGTGCGGTGGCTCGTGCGCCACGACTTCGCGCCGTACAACGCGGGCAGCTGGATCGCGCAGCAGCTCGGCGACGAGCTCTGGGGCACGCGCTCGATGCTGCCGATGTTCCTGCTCGCGCTCCTCGCGCTCGCGTGGATCGCGTGGGCGCAGCGGCGCCTGACCGATCGACTGCTGGTGCTGATCGGCGCGTCGTTCTTCGGCTCGACGTTCCTCGCGCCGGTCGTCGCCGACGATCCGAACGCGACCGGCGCGCCCGACGCGCTCGCGTACGTGGTGCGCTTCTGGGAGCCCGAGGGGCACGACGTCGCGGCGCGCCTCGAGGAGCGCACCGAGAGCGGCGAAGCGACGCCCGAGGACTGGGCGCGCCTGGTGCGCACCTACGAAGAAGAAGGTCGGCGCAGCGAGGCGCGGAGCGCCGAGCGGCGGGCGCGCAGCGCAGCGGGCCTCGGCGCGTCGCGCTGAGATGCGCGCGCTCGGGGCATGGTGCGGGGTCGCCGTCGCGCTCGTCGCGACCAGCGCGCCCGCGCATGCGCAGTTCGGCGCGCGCGCTCGGATCGAGCGACCGATCGCGGCGGGCAGTGATCTCGATCCGACGTCGAGCGCGACGACCATCGAGCTCGAGGATCGCCCGCGCGCGCTCGAGACCACCGACGAGGTGTTGCTCGAGGTGCCGGGCGCGCGACGCCGTCGGAGCGCGGGATTCGGCGGGTTCACCGCGCTCTCGCTGCGTGGCGCCGAGGCCGAGCACACGACCGTGATGATCGGCGACGTGCCGCTCTCCACCGCGGACGGGAGCGCGGTCGATCTCTCGACGCTGCCGCCGTGGCTCTTCGAGCGCGTCGAGGTGCATCGCGGCGGCGCACCGGTGTGGCTCGGCGCGGGCGCGATCGGCGGTGTGCTGCGGCTCGTCCCACGTCGCGCGCGTGCGACCCGCCTCGAGGCGGTGGGCGGCGGAGGCTCGTTCGATCTCGCGCAGGGCCGGCTCGGCGCGAGCGTCGACGGCGCTTCGTTCTCGTGGGCGACGACGCTCGGCCTCACGTACTCGGGCGGCGCGTATCCGATCACGATCGACACGCGGCCGCTCGAGCCCGGCGGGATCGAGCCGCGCACCCAGACCAACGCGCAGCTGCTCGAGGGCGCGGGGCTGATGCACGCGCGGCTGCGCGCCGGCGACGCGACGCTCTCGTTCGTCGGGCTCGGTCTCGCGCGCACCGGTGGCATCCCGCCGCCGGTCACGCGATGGACCCCGGCGTCGGCGGCGCGCCGCCGTCATCTGCGCACGCTCTTCGCGGTCGCGAGCGAGTGGCTCGAAGGCGGGCGCCCTCCCGAGCAGGCCGACCTCGCCGCGTGGCGTGTGCAGCTCGTCGCGTCGGTCGCGCTCGATCGACGCTCGCTGAGCGATCCCTACGCGCAGTACGGGCAAGTGCGGCGCGAGACCGATCAGACGGTGACGCGCTCGTCGATCCGCGCGGCGGGCACGCTGCGGCTTGCGGAGTGGATGGACGCGACGATGGTCGCGGTCGGCGCGCACGAGACCTTCGCGCCCGAGGACGCGCTCGCGCGCACGACGCTCGGCACGTCGCGGCGAGACTCGGCGGTGGCTGCGCTGGAAGCGCGCCTGCACGGGCGATTCGATCGCACCATGCGCTGGGAGCTGCGGCCCTCGGCGCGCATCGAGGTGATCGACTCCGCGCTCGCCGAGATCCGACCGGGCAGCGAGCACCTGCGCACCTCGCGCGTCGACGCGCTGCCCACTGCGCGGCTCGGCGCCGCGCTCGAGCTGGTGCCCGGGATCGCGCTCTCGGGATCGTTCGCGACCGGCGTGCGCGCGCCCTCGTTCGTCGATCTGTTCGGCGACGGCGCGCTGATCTCCGGCAACACCTCGCTGCGCCCCGAGGAGTCGACCGGCGGCGATCTCGGCGTGGTCGCGCGCGGGCGCATCGGGGCGCTCGAGGGCTTCGCAGAGCTGCGTGGCTTCGGGCTCTGGATGCGCGATCTGATCCGGTACGTGCGCACCGACGCGAACCAGTGGACGCCGCAGAACGTCGCGGAGGCGTGGACCGCGGGGATCGAGGCGAGCACGAGCCTGCGCTTCGAGCGCGTCATCGGGCTCGCGTCGGCGCTCACGTGGATCGAGTCGCAGGATCTCTCGCTCGCGCGCGCCCTTCCCTTCCGCCCGCGCTTCACCGGCTACGCACGCCTGGACGCGACCTTCGATCTCCCCGCGCCGCTCGCCTCGGTGAGCGCGTGGGTCGACGGCGAGTACGTCGGAGAGACCTACGACACACCGGAGAACGACGTGCCGATCCCCGAGGTCGCGCGCTTCGGCGCGGGCGCGTCCTTGTCGGCGTGGGAAGGCGCGGTGAGAGTCGACGTGATCGTGCGCGACCTGTTCGACGCGCGGGGGCGCGACGCACTGCTGAGGCCGCTTCCGGGGCGATCGGTCGCGCTGCAGATCTCGTTGAGGATGGAGTGACTCCTTGCCGGAGTGCTCGTCCCGCAGGTCCCGGACGGGAGCGCGCGACGCGCGCGGACGGTAGGGACCTGCGGGCGAGCCGATTTGAGTCCTTGCCGGAGTGCTCGTCCCGCAGGTCCCGGACGGGAGCGCGCAACGCGCGCGGACGGTAGGACCTGCGGGCGAGCCGATTTTTCGACAGTCTTGGAGCAGATGAAGCCGAAGGCGTGGGTGAGCTGGTCGAGCGGCAAGGACGCGGCGTGGGCGCTGCACGTGGCGCGCGCGTCGGGGGAGCTCGACGTGGTCGGGCTGCTGACGACGACGAACGAGCACTTCGATCGTGTCGCGATGCACGGCGTGCGTCGCGATCTGCTGATGGCCCAGGCCGAGGCGACGGGCCTTCCGGTGCACGTCGTGCCGCTCCCCTGGCCCTGCTCCAACGACGAGTACGAAGCGCGCATGCGCGCCGCGCTCGAGGTCGCGCGCGGAGAAGGCGTGACCCACGTGATCTTCGGCGATCTCTTCCTCGAAGAGGTGCGGCGCTATCGCGAGAGCCGGCTCGAGGGCACCGGCATCACGCCGGTCTTCCCGCTCTGGGGCGTGCCCACGCACACGCTCGCGCGCGACATGGTGAGCGCGGGCGTGCGCGCGCACATCGTCACGCTCGATCCCCGCAAGGTCCCGCGCGAGCTCGCGGGGCGCGTGCTCGATCACGCGCTGCTCGACGCGTTGCCCGAGGGGGTCGACCCCTGCGGCGAGAACGGCGAGACCCACACGTTCGTGTCCGCGGGCCCGATGCTCCAGCGCGCGCTCCCGGTGCGCGGAGGCGAGGTCGTGGAGCGCGAGGGATTCGTGTACGCCGACCTGATGCTCGATCAGGACTCGCAGCCGACGCCGTCGTGATCGCGATCGAAGCGGTGCGGATCGGGATCGAGCACGCGGAACCCACGCTCCTCGATGTCGCCGCAGTCGAGATCGGGCGGCGCGGGCGGGATGCACACGTCGGGGTACGCGGGCTCGCACGCGTCCTGCGCCGGCACGCTCGACGTGACGCCGAGCGCGATCGAGAGCGCGATCACGAGGTGTTTGCTCTGTCGCAGACCGATCGCTGCGAAGTGCCGCATGCATCGACGAGCGTACCGGATCAGCGCGCGATCCCGATCACGGCCGCGATCAGCGACACCACCAGGACGAGGTGCGTGAGCCGCATGCACCACGCCTCGCCGATGCGCGCGCGCACGCGCCCGCCGAGCACGTTGCCCGCGAGGATCCCGCCGCCGAGCAATAGCGAGACCACCAGCGCCGCGCCGCCGAAGAGGCCCGCGACGCCGTAGCCCGCGATGCGCCCGACGTGCATCGTCGCGGCGACCACGGAAGACGTCGCGATCAGCGCCTCGCCCGCGAGCCCACCCGCGACGAGGATCGGCGACACCAGGATGCCCGCGCCCGATCCCGCGGCGACCATGCCCGCGCCGAACGCGAAGGGCAGGTACGCACGCGCCGAGGGCTTCCACTCGAGCTTTCCCGCGGCCCGCGCCAGCGCGAACGCGGTGACGATCACGAGCAGCACCTCGATCGCTGTGTCGGGCATGCGCGCCGACACGAGCCCGCCCACCAGCGCTCCCGGCAGCGCGCCGATCAGGAACGTGAGCGCGACGCCGCGATCGACCGCGTGTCGATAGAGCCACGTGCGATGCAGGTTGCCCGCGAGGAGCGCAGGCGCGGTGGTCGCGAGCGCCGCGTGGGGCCCGAGCGCGAGCGACATCGTGACCACGAGCAGCACGCCGCCGCCCATGCCCGCCATCGTCGAGAGCGCGCCCGCACCGATCCCTCCGAGCACCAGCACGATCGCTTCGAGCATGTCCATCGAGGCTCACGGTGGGCGCGTGAGGTCGATACATCCAATCGATTGATTCTCGGGTTACGATAAACAACGCTGATGATCGACGAGCTCGCGCACTTCCTGCTCATCGCGGAGCACGGCACGTTCACCGAGGCCGCGCGTCACGCGCACCTCACGCAGCCCGCGCTCAGCGCGTCGATCCGCCGGCTCGAGGAGCGGGTGGGATCGCGTCTGCTCTCGCGCGGACGCCACGGAGCGACGCTCACCGCGTCGGGCGCTGCGTTCCTGCCCCGCGCCCGCGCGACCATCGCGGCGTTCGAGGACGGTCGCCGCGCCGCGCGCGAGATCGAGGGGCTCGAAGCGGGCGAGGTGCGGCTCGGCGCGGGCGCGACGGTGTGCACGTACCTGCTGCCGCCGATCGTCGCGGCGTTCCGGCGCGCGCACCCGGGGATCACGTTCGTGCTGCGCGAGTCGACCACCGACGAGGCGCTCGACGGGCTCGCGCGCGGTCACCTCGATCTCGCGATCGTGACCACCAAGGGCGGCGAGCGCTGGATGACCGACGAGCTCGTGCTCATCGCCGCGCCGGGCACGTGCGATCCGCTGAGCGCGCCCTTCGTCACGTTCCGTCCGGGCGCGACCACGCGGCAGCTCGTCGAGAAGAGCTTCCCCGACGCGCGCATCGTGATGGAGCTCGGCTCGATCGCCGCCGTGAAGGAGAACGTGCGCGCCGGCGTGGGCGTCGCGCTGGTGAGCCGACACGCGGTCGCGGACGACGTCGCGCGCGGACGCCTGATGATCGTCGACGACCGGCGTACCCCGATCGCGCGTCCGCTGCGCATCGTGCACCGCGGGCACGATCGCCTCCCGCCCGCGGCGCTCGCGCTGCTCGAGATGCTCCTCAGCCGCCGAGCCAGCCGCGCCGGCGGAACCAGAGGTAGAGCACGACCTCGGTGAACGCGATCACGACCCACACGGCGGCGTAGCCGTAGGGCGACGCGAGCTCCGGCATGTGCTCGAAGTTCATCCCGTAGACGCCGACGATGAACGTGATCGGCAGGAAGAACACCGAGAACAACGTCAGCACGCGCATGACGTCGTTGGTGCGGTTCGAGGCGAGCGCGAGCTGCACGCCGAGCAGGCTGTCGAGATCCTCGTCCAGGCTCTCCGCGAAGAACGAGAGGCTCGCGACGCGCTCGCGGAGCTCGAGCGCGAGCGGTTGATTCGCCTGGGAGTGCGGCAGGTACTTCTGCGACGCGTTCTGCATGTGCCAGAGCAGGCGCTTGATCGTCTGCACGCGCACCTTCGTGCGGAACACGTCGCGCCACTGCACGGTCGTGTGCTGAGGCTCGAGCGCCGACGCCTCGAAGTCGTGGATCCGGAGCTCCGCCTCCTCGAGCGGTGCGTGAAAGGTCTCCACGCCGTCGAGCAGGATCTCGAGCATCACGTCCTGCAGGTAGATCGGGTCCCGCGACTCGCGCATGCGCTGCTTGAGCTTCTCGAGGAAGGGCAAGCGCCTCCGGTGGATCGTGACGAGGCATCCGTCGCTCAGGAACATCGCGATCTTGCGCGTGATCGTCTGGAACGAGTCGGCCTCGGGCGGAGCCTCCTCGTCGTAGACGCGCGCGACGATGAACACGACGTCGCCGAGCTTCTCGTGGCGAGGGAGGTGGCGCGGCGACATCGCCTCCTGGAGCGTCGCGAGCGGGACGTCGTGATCGCCGCTGAGCTGCAGCAGCTCGTCCTCCGTCGGCGCGAGCACGTCGACCCAGAGCGCGCGTCGATCCGCGATCGACGAACGATCGGCTTCCCCGCTCATCGAAGGGCGATCGCTCGCCCGCAGCACCACCTCGATCATCGATTCTTCTCCCGCGAGGTGCAGCTTCGCGCGCGCCGCGACGGGACGCACGCACGTCGACCGCTGGCGCCCCGGCGCCGACGGCTCGCGCCTCACCGGCGCGCGCTCACGACCGCGTGCTGGACGGCGATGCAGCGCAGCGCTAGTCCCGGTGCCGATGGCGAACGGCAACGGGAGCGGCCTGTCGATGATCGAGGGCTGGGGCGGGATCGGCGTGCCGGGGCGAGAGCTCCGCTCCGAGAACCTGGAGCGCGTCACCGAGCGCGCGGTGCTGAGCCGAGGCCTCGGTCGCTCGTACGGCGACAGCTCGCTCCCGCCCGCGAGCGTGGGCGAGGTCGTCAACACGACGCTCGCCGATCGACTGCTCGCGTTCGACGAAGAGACCGGGCTCATGCGCGCCGAGGCGGGCCTCTCGCTCTTCGCGCTGAACCGCATCTTCCTGCCGCGCGGTTGGTTCGTGCCCGTCACCCCGGGCACGCAGTTCGTCACGCTCGGCGGGATGGTCGCGAGCGACGTGCACGGCAAGGAGCACCACGCGCGTGGCTGCTTCGGCGAGCACGTCACGCGCCTCAAGATGCGCGTCGCCGACGGGCGCGTGCTGTGGTGCAGCGACGAGCAGCACGGCGATCTCTTCCGCGCGACGATCGGCGGCATGGGCCTCACCGGGCACATCCTCGAGGTCGAGGTGCGGATGATGCGCATCCCGACCGCGTGGATCCTCCAGGAGAGCCGCCGCGTCGACGACATCGACGACTTCATCGCGCGCCTCAAGGACGCGTCGCATCGCCTGCCCGCGACGATGGGCTGGATCGACCTGCTGACGCGCGGGAAGAACATGGGCCGCGGCACGCTGATGGCGGGCGACTTCGCGTCGCCGGACATCGCACCGAAGCGCTTCCCCAAGCCGCTGCCGCGCGTGACGATGCCCTTCGAGCTGCCGTCGTGGACCGTCGATCGCTGGTCGGTCCGCGCGTTCAACACGGCGTACTACTGGAAGCACCTGCCGCGCGAGATGCACGGCATCGTGCACTGGGAGACGTTCTTCTATCCGCTCGACATGATCCGGCACTGGAACCGGATGTACGGGACGCGCGGGTTCACCCAGTACCAGTGCGTGCTGCCGGACGCCGCAGGGCCGAGCGCGCCGCGTCGCCTCCTCGAGATCCTCACGTCGCGCGGCGGCGCGTCGATGCTCTGCGTGATCAAGAACTGCGGGCCCGAGGGCAAGGGCATCCTCTCGTTCCCGATGCCGGGCACGTCGATCGCGCTCGACATCCCGGTGCGCGACGACACGCAGCAGCTCGTCGACGCGCTCAACGAGTTCGTGCTGCGCGAGGGCGGGCGCATCTACCTCACGAAGGATCAGTTCACGCGCCCCGAGCACTTCCGCGCGATGGAGCCGCGCCTGCCGAAGTTCCAGGAGATCCGCGCGAAGTGGGATCCCGAGCAGCGCATCCGCAGCGCGCAGTCGGTGCGCCTCTTCGGCGACAAGCCCTGAAGGAACGAGAGATGGCGATGGATCAAGGAGCGCGCGGACCGAAGCGCGTCGTGGTGCTCGGCGCGACGAGCGGCATGGGACGCGCGCTGGCGCGACGTATGGCGGCGCGTGGTGATCGACTGCACGTGCTGGGCATCGGCGACGACGAGCTCGCGCGCAGCGTGGCGGACCTCGAGATCCGCGCGGGTGTGCGCTCGGGATCGATCGGATGGTCGCGCTGCGACCTCGAGAAGCCCGAGACGTTCGCGGGCGCGCTCGAGGAGGCGGAGACGAAGCTCGGCGGGCTCGACGTGGTGGTGGTCACCGCGGCGATGTTCGCGGCGCAGGCGGACCTCGAGAGCGACGCGAAGCTCACGCAGCGGCTGCTGACGATCGACTTCACGAACACCGTGCTCTTCTGCGAGGAGGCGAAGCGTCGTCTGCTCGCGCGCGGTGGCGGCACGCTGTGCGTGTTCAGCTCGGTCGCGGGCGAGCGCGGGCGCAAGCCGGTCGCGCTCTACGGCGCCGCGAAGGCGGGCCTCACGCGCTACCTCGAGGCGCTCGACCACAAGCACCACGCGGAGGGGCTGCGCGTCGTGACGGTGAAGCCCGGGTTCGTGAAGACCGGGATGACGGCGGGGCTGAAGCCGCCGCCGTTCGCCGGTGAGCCCGAGGACGTCGCGGCGCGCGTGGTGCGCGCGGTGGATCGCGGCACGCCCGAGGTCTACGCGCCGGTCGCGTGGGGCCCGATCATGGGCGTGATCCGGCGCCTGCCGCGCTTCGTGATGCGCCGCGTCGGGTTCTGACGACGGGCGGGCGAGCTCGTCGCGGCTGACTCGCGGCTATTCTCGCCGCATGACGTCTCCGGACCTGCTCGCCGAAGCGCGCGCACTCACTCGTCCTTGCCTCCATCTCCGGCCCGAGTCGCCCGGCGCACTCGTCGCGGTGTTCTACGGGGATGCGGGATTCGACGACGCCGGCGATGACGACCCCGGAGAGATCCCGTGGATCACGGTCGATCTCTCCGCGCATCCCGACACGCGCGTGGCGCGCGATGCGTGCCTCGAGGTGCGCGCCGACATCGGCTCGGGGCGCGGCAGCGCGGCGCTGGCGCCGCTCGGCGCTCTGCAGGGCGAGCACGGTCGCGGTGTCCCTCTGCGCGCCACCCCGAGCCGAGAAATGCCTCCGCTCGACGCGCTCTTCATCGAAGGCGGCGATGCGATCGGCACGTGGCTGGACGGCCTCGGCTGGAAGCGCGAATGGGGGATGAACGACAACTTCCGCGATCTCGAGACCGCGTACGCGTACGAACGGGCGTGGAGCGCGAACCACGCGCTCTGCGGCACGAACGACGCTTGGGCGCAGCTCGGCGGGTGGCCTCTCACTTGGCCCGACGAGCCGTATCGCGCGCAACGAAAGGCGATCCTCGTGCTGCGTACCTACCGCGCGAGCGAGCCGTGGATCGAGGTCCTGCAGATGCCGGACGGCAAGCACATCGTCCGCGCACGCATCACGTGATGCAGTCGCGTGGCGACTGCCGGGCCGGCGCGTCGGGTTCTGATTCTGATCAGTCGTCGATGTTGCAGCCGGGGGCGGCGGCGCAGCCTTCGATCGCGTCCATCGCGAGCGCTGCGTCGACGCCGTCGGTGCCGGCGAGCGAGCAGTCGATCGCGTTGCGGCTCGCGCCCGTGAGCTGGGCGATCTGCGCGACGACGCACGCCTCGAACTGCTCGACGGTCACGGCGCACGCGTCGTCGAAGTGATCCTCGGTGCAGTCGACGTCGCTCTCGTACGCGGCGGTGGGCAGGCACGCGTCGACCTCGGTCTCGCACGCCGCGGGCGTCTCCGCGTCACCGAGGAGCGCGAGCTCGGTGCAGTGGAAGCGACGTGCGTCGTCGCGCGCGGTCTCGGTCTCGGCGTACTCGACGAAGCGCTCGCACAGCGTGCGGGTCTCGTTCGCGTCGAGGCTGCCGAGCGTGCGTGACCCCTCGAGCCCCGAGGCGAGCGGCGTGGTCTGCGAAGGCTCGCCGCCGCAGGCCGAGGCGAGCACGAGGATGGCGAAGATCGAAGCGCGCGACATGTGAAGCTCTCCCTGGAGTCGCCACGGCATCACGCCGTGACGCATTCGGGCAGAGCACGGCACGTGCCGCTGTATGTGCGCGAGATCACCGCCGAATCAGACAGGCCGTTCTGCGCCACTGTGGTGCGAGCCTCACGCCCCAGAACGCGAGCGGCGCGCGAGAGGGCCTCTCTCGCGCGCCGCGTCGGGAGCTCGTGATCCGGAAGCTCAGCTCTCGCCGATGCCGCGGAGGAACTCTTCCGCCTCGCTCAGCTCGCCGTCCTCGATGCGCGCGCGACGCGCCCAGAGCACGGCCTTCTGGTGGTCGCCCGCGCGATGCGCGATCTGCGCCTGCCGCAGGAACGCGACGGCCTTGCTCATCGGGCCGGGCGTCTTCTGCAGCGTCACGACCTTGAGCGCGTTCATCGCGGTGCCGTCGTCGCCGAGCGCCATCGCGAGCTCTGCGAGCTCGGCGGCGATCGCGCCGTTCGTCTTGTCGGACTCGAGCGCGACCTTGAGCCACTCGAGCTGCGTCTGCTGATCGCCGCTCAGCCCCGCGATGCGCGCCATGCGCAGCTGCATCATCGCGAGCGCCGGCGAGCGACGACGGCGCGACGCGCCGATCGCGTTCTGCAGGAGCTCGACGGCCTCGGCGAGCGCGCCCGCGCCGATCATCGCGTCGGAGAGCACGACCACGACGTCCTGCTCGTCCTCCTTGAGCGCCAGCGCCTCGCGCAGCGGCTCGATCGCGCGCGCCGGATCCTGCACCTCGTAGACGAGGAGCTCACCCGCGCGGCGCAGCGCCGCCCAGCGCACCTCGACGTCGCTCGCGCCCGCTGCGTCCGCGAGGAGGATCCCCGCGAGCTCGGCCCACGCCTGCGACTGCTCGTACATCGTGCGGAGCGCGTCGCGCACGCGGCCGTCGGCCGGCTGATCGTGGTGCACTCGCTCGAGGCCGGGACGCGCCTCGTGCGGCGCGCCGATGCGCGTCGCCGCGTCGGCGAGGGCGAGCGCCGCTTCGACCTGCGCCTCGCCCTGCTCGATCTCGACCAGGCGCGCGCAGTGACGCACGACCTCGTCGAAGCGACCGCTCACCGTGTCGATCACGCGCAGCGTGCGCAGCGCCTCGAGATCGCTCGGCTCGCGATCCGCCCACTCCGCGAGCACGTCGCGCGAGCGCGCCGCGTCGCCGTTCTCCTGGAGCACCGACGCGAGGCGCATCGTGAGCGGGCGCTCCGAGTCGCGATCGACCTCGCGGCGACGGCGCTCGAGCGCGTCGATCAGCTCGGCGTAGGTCGAGCGTGCATCGATCGCGTAGGCCTCCTCGAGGTCGGCGATCGCTCCGTCGCCCTCGCCGCTCTGCAGGCGCAGCGTCGCGCGCATGCGGAGCAGGTGCGCGCGCGACGAGTCGGCCTCGGCGTGCGCCTCGAGCGCGCCGCCGACGTCGGCCGCGGCCTCGTCGGGGCGACCACACGCGAGCAGCGCGGCGACGAGCTCGCCGAGCACCGTGAGGCTGCCGGGCGAGAGCTGCTGCGCCTGGCGCAGGATCTCCGCGGCGCGCTCGGGCATGTCGAGGCGCTGCGTGTAGAGCGTCGCGGCCTCGCGGAAGCGCGCGACCGCCGCGCTCGGATCGCTGCGGTGCGCGGCGTCGTAGGCGATGGTGTCGGCCAGGCCCGCGAGGTCACCGCGATCGGAGTGCCACGCCTCGAGGCGCGCGCGGAGCGCATCGCTGGCAGGCATGGCGCGGAACCCGAGGTCGAGCGCGCGGCCCACGCCTTCGCCGTCCTCGAGAAGCGCGTAGACGTCGGCGAGCTCGAGCGCGAGCGTCGCCGCGCTCTCGCCGGTGCTCACCGCGAGCAGCCGCTCCATTAGCGCGGCGCGATCGTGCGAGTCGTCGCCGTCACCGTGGAGCGTGAGCATCGCGCGCAGGAGCGGCGCGTCCTCGGGCGCCCACTCGAGGCCCTGGCGATAGAGATCGCGCGCGTCCTCGCGACGTCCCGCCGACTCGAGCAGCCCGCCCATGCGCAGCGCGAGCGCCGCGATCGCGACGGTGTCCGAGCGATCGCGAGCGCGATCGAGCTGGCGCTGCAGCAGCTCGGCGAGCTCCTCGTGGCGCCCGTCGCGCTCGAAGAGATCGGCGAGGCGCTGCGCGGCGCCGAGATGATCGGGATCCTCGTCGAGCACCGCGCGGAGCACGTCCACGCCGTCCTGCTCGGCCTTCACGATGTCGAGCAGGAAGGCCGCGTGCGCCATGCGCAGCTCGTTGCGATCGCCCGGATCGAGCAGCGCGTCGAGGAGCGTCGCGATCGCGGCGTCGAAGCCCGCGCGGTCGCGCAGCTTGCCGTGCACCTCCGCGAGCGGGCCCCAGAGAGCGCGATCGTTGGGCTCGCTCTCGAGGAGACGACGATAGGTCGCGGCCGCGAGCGCGAGATCCCCGCCGGGCTGCGACGCCGCCTCCGCGACCTCGCGCCACAGCGAGCGCGCGCGGTCGACGTCGCCCGCGCTCTCCGCGGCCTCGGCCGCGACGCGGCGCCACTCGAGCGCGCCCGGGACGTCGCCCGCATCGATGCGGCGCATCGCGAGCGCCATCGGGATCCACAGCTCGCCGGCGAGCCCGTCCGCACTCGCGCGAGCGACCTCGATGCCGCGCCGCAGGAGCGCCTCGGCGCGCGCCCCGTCGATCGAGATCGCGACGTCGATCGCCTCGCGCACCTCGTCGATCGTCGCGCCCTCGCGCGCCGTCTTGATCTCGAGCATGTCGAGGAGCAGCGCCGCATCACCGCTGCCACGCGCAGCGCGCTCGTAGAGCACGAGCACTCCGTCGTGCGCCGGGAACGCGCGCGCCGCCGCGTTCAGGATGCGTGCGCCTCGCGCGTGATCGGGCTTCTTCGCGAGCGCCTCGGAGAGCGTCGCGATGCCGCTCTCGAGCGTCTCCGCCTCGGCGAGCTCGACCTCGGCGATGCGATAGAACGCCTCGACCTTCGCGTCCTCGGGGATCGAGTCCTCGGCGCCGAACGACGAGGTGTCGACACCCGCCGCGACGAGGCGGCGCAGCACGCGGATCTCCTCGACGTGATCGCCACGCGCCGACGCGACACGCGCGAGCGCGCGCCACGCGTCGAGGGTGCGCGCGCCGAGGTCCTCGACGCGCTGGTAGAGCTCGCTCGCGGTCGCGAGATCGCGAAGCTCGCGCTCCGTGACCTCACCGAGCGTCATGAGGAGATCCGAGACGACCTCGGCGTCCTCCTTGCGGCGCATGCGATCCGCGAGCGCGCGGACGCGCTCGACGAAGCGCGTCACCTGGTCGGTGCGCACCGCGAGATCACGCGCCGCCTCGCTCACCGCGCGGCCGGGCGCGAGCTCGAGCGCCTCGAGGCGCGAGCTCAGCGCGTCCTCGGGCTTGCCCAGCAGCTTCTCCTGGATCTCGGCGCGGTCGACGAGCGTGCGCGCGCGGCTCGCGACGTCGGTCTCCGCCGCGATGCGCATGTCGATGGTGCGCAGCGCGAGATCGGTCGCGCCACGGGCGACGAGGGTGCGGGTGAAGCGCGCGGCCTCCGCGGTCGAGTGCGACGCGGTCTCGAAGGCCGACTCGAGCAGCTCCTTCGCCTGCGCGTCCTGCTTGCGCTCGGTCGCGAGCCGCGAGAGCTCGTAGAGCACCTCGCTCACGCCGACGGAGAGCTCGTGGCCCTCGCTCGCCTGACGGCGCACGAGGAGGAGCAGCGCGCGGTACGAGCGCTCGGCGCGATCGAGCTGGGCCGCTTCGCGGGCGAGATCGCCCGACATCTTGAGGATCCCGGGGTGCCCGAGGTCCATGCTCGACGCCTTGTCGAGCTGCTCGAGCGCCTGCTTGAGATCGCCGGCTGCGTGCGCGACCTGCGCGAGCTGGAAGTGCACCGCGGCGCGCTCGGGCGAGCGACGGCGGCCGAACTCCGACGCGAGCTTCTCCAGGATCTCGCGCGCCTCGTCGAGACGACCCGCGACGCGCAGGCCCGCGGCGAGCGTGCTGCGCAGCTCCTGATCGTCGGGCGCGAGCTGGACGCCGCGCTCCATGATCGGGATCGCGAGCTCGGGGCGATCCAGGCGCTTGCGGTAGATCTCCGCGGCCTCGCGCACGTACGCGAGCTGCGTGGTCTCGTCGCTCACGTGGCCGACGCCGTCGCTGAGCAGCGCGGCGAGCTGCTCCCAGCTCTCGGCGCGTCGATAGAGATCGGCGAGGCGCTCGCGCACGTCGCGCGCGCCGCGATCCTCGGAGAGCGCGCGCTCGAGCGCGTGCATCGCGCGATCGTTGCGGCCCGCGAGCAGGCGCGCCTCGGCGAGCCGCAGCGCGAGCGGGATGCGCTCGGCGCCCTTGGCGTGCTCGAGTCGCTTCTCGAGCCACTCGCCGGCCTGCGCGGGCTCGTTGCGCTCGAGGTGCAAGCGCGCGAGCGCGTCGAGCGCCTCGGTGGTCACGTCGAGCGCGACCACGCGACGGTGCGCGGAGATCGCGCGCTCGGCGTCGCGGAGGCGCTCCTCGGCGAGGCGCGCGACCATCGCCCAGAGGCGCGCGCCGCGCGGCGCGTCGGCGACCTCGACGTCGCGGGCCTGCGTGGTGAGCAGATCGGCGAGCTCGGGGCTGCGGCCCTTGCTCTCGAGCACCGACGCGACCTCGTCGATCGACGCGTCGTGACCGGGCTTCTCCGAGAGGTTCGCGCGCAGCATCTCGATGCGGCCGCCCTCGGCCTCGAGACGACCGAGGAGGCGCGCGACGTCGAGGCGCACCGCGAGCCGGCGCTCGGGCGTGAGCGAGCCCTCGAGCTCGCGCTGGCGCAGGGCGAGGAGCTCGGGGATGCGCTTGCGCGCCTCGTACATCGCGGCGAGGCGATCGACGGTCTCCGCGTCCTCGAGCGACTCGTCGGCGATCGACTGGTAGAGGCGCATCGCGCGCGCCTCGTCGCCGAGCTTCTCGCGCGCGAGGTCGCCGGCGCGGCGGCGCATCGCACGCGACTCGGTCGCGGGGATCGGAAGGCGCGCGCCCTGCGCGAGCAGATCGATCGCGCCCTCGACGCGATCCGACTCGAGCTCGATCCGGATCAGCTCGTCGAGCGCCCAGACCGCGGTCTTGTCCGCCGGGCGCTCGCCGCGCGTGCGGTTGCCGCGCTCCCAGAGCCGCACCGACTCGCGATAGAGCTTCGACAGGATGTGCTTGGCGAGCGCGACGTCGCGCACCGGATCGAGGGCGATCTTCGCGGCGTCGTGGAGCGCGTCGAGATCGTCCTCGAGCTGCTCGGCGAGCGAGAGCAGCGTGTCGACGAGCGCGCGGCTCGGCTCGCGCCACTGGAGGCGCGCGAGCTCGCGCAGCGTGTCGGTGTGCCCCTGCTCGTGCTTCAGCGCGCGCGCGAGCGCGGCCTCGGCCGACGCGAGATCGCCGCGACGATCGCGGTGCCACACCGCGATGCGGGTCTCGATCGCGCGGCCGAGCTCGCCGAAGCGACGCTCGCCCGACGCCTCGAGCTCACCCTGCACGCGCGCCATCGCCGACGCGGTCTCGGTCGAGAGCGCGTCCCATGCGACCGCCTGATCCGCGGCCGCCTCGATCTGCGTCACGAGCGCGTCGTCGATGCGGCGATGCGCGCGCACCGAGCCGACCAGCGCCGTCGCGACCGCGTCCCACCCGCCGAGCTGTGCCCCGAGGCGCACGACCTCCTCCGCAGTCGTCGCATCGCGCGGCTCGCGCGCGAACGCCGCGAGCTGCTCCGCGAGCGCGCCCGCCGCGTCACTCAGCTCCGACTCGAGCAGCGCCGCGGCACGACGGTGCAGGTGCGCGGCGCGCGCCGCGTCGGCGCTCACCGTCGGGATCGCCTCGCGCAGCGCCGAGACCACCTCGGCCCAGCCGCTCGACGCGCGACCGAGGCGCATCAGCTCGCCCTCGAGCCCTTCGTCGTCGGGCACCAGCAGGAACGCGCGACGGATCGCGCGCATCGCGGCGAGCGCGTCGCTGCGGCGCGACTCCTCGAGCTCCGCGGCCTCGCGCAGCAGGCGCACGCGCACGCGATCGCCGGCCGCAGCCTCGATGCGGTGCTCGAGCAGGCCGAGCAGCGCCTCGTGATCGTCGGTGCGCAGCGCGGCCTCGGCGAGGCCCTCGACCGCACCCGCCTTGGCGACGGGATCGGCGATCAGCGCCTGCAGACCGGCGCGCGCGCCCTCGTGGCGCGGCTCGAGCTTGAGCGCCTGGTGGTAGCCCTGCGCGGCGCGCGCGCTGTCCGCGAGGTGCTCGCGGCGCACGTCGGCGAGGCGCACCACGATGTCCGCGGCGCGCGCTTCGTCGCGGCGCACCGCGCGCTCGAGCATCGCTGCCATCTCCTCCCAGCGCGACTCCGCGGTGAAGAGGCGGAACAGCGCGTCGACGGTCTCGACGTCCTCGCCGAAGCGCGACTGCACCTCGAGCCAGGTCTCGATCGCGCCCGCGCGATCCCCGACGCGATCCTCCTGCACGCCCGCGAGGCGCACGAGATCGGCGCGCTGCAGCGGGCCCGGCACCGGCGACGCGGCGCGCAGGCGCAGCGTCTCGATCAGCGGCTTCCAGCGCTCCTCGCGCTCGAGGATCCCGATGCGCGCGTCGAGCGCCTCGAGGTCCTGCGCGTGCGCGTCGAGCCGCGCCTGCCAGAGCGCGAGCGCGCGATCCGACGCGCCCAGCTCCTCGGCGAGGCGCGCGGCCTGACCGATGACGCGACGGCGCTCCGACGCGTCGTTCTCGAGCTTCGCGAGCTGCTCGAGGACGTCGAGGCGATCGCGCGCGCGCTCCGCGGTGTCGAGCAGCCCGACGAGGCGACGCGCTGCGGTGCGCTGGAACGACTCGCTCGCGTCGGCATCGCCGAGGACGCGGCGGTAGAGCGGCTCCGCGCCCTCGCGATCGCCGACCGCCATGCCGCGCACGTCGCCCGCTTCGAGGAGCAGGGTCATGCGCCGCGCGGGCTCGTACGCGACCTCGGCGGCGGCGACGAGCGCGTCGGCGTGGCGCTCGTGCGCGCCGGTCGACGCCGCGAGCTGACGGAGCCGCTGCTCTGCGTCCTCGGCGCCGGGATCGAGCAGGAGCAGCGAGGCCCAGTGGCCCATCGAGCTGCTCTCGTCGCCGCGCGTCGCGGTGCGCTCGCCGAGCTCGCGGTGGATCGCGATCTTCTCGTCGCGGCTGCCGAAGCCGAGCGCGATGGCGAGGATGCGCTCGACCTCTGCGTCCTTGCCCTCGCCCTCGTAGCGCTCGCGGAGCAGCGCGAGCGCGCCACGCCGCACGTCGGCGCTCGCGCTCTCGAGCACCAGCACGCGCTCGAGCAGCGCGACCGCGTGCGCGATCGAGTGGCCACCTTCGATCAGCGCGCGCGACTCGGCGAGCGTCGCCGCGGCATCGCCGAGGTGATCGAGGAACGTCGTCGCGATGCGCTCGCGCAGCGACGCGGCGTCGTCGGCGCCGTTCTCGACGCGCTTGCGCCACAGGCCGATCAGCTCCTGCCAGCGCGCCTGACGCTCGAGGAGGCGCTCGAGCGAGGCGACCAGCTGCGCGTCGCCGGGGCGGAGCGCGAGCAGCTGCGTCTGGTAGTCGATCGCGCGGTCGGGCTGTCCCGCGAAGTCCTTCGCGAGCTGCGATGCCTCTTCGAGGAGCTGGGTGCGGCGCCAGTCCTCGGAGGCTGCGGCGAGCGCGCGATCGTAGAGACCGAGCAGGTCGCTCCAGCGCTCGCGCACGGTGAGCACGACGGTCGCGCGCTGCAGCGCCCAGTCGGCTCCGGGGTCGAGCGAGAGGACGCGCGTGAGCACGTCGACGAGGTGCGGCGACTCCTCGCCGAACCACTCCTCGTGGAAGCCGACCGCGCGACGGCCGAGCCGCTCGGCGACGTCCGCCGGGAGCGTGCGCCCGAGCGCCTCGCGATACAGCGCACCGACCTCGTCGGGCCTCTGGAGCGACTCGGCGAGCTCTTCGAGCTCGTCCCAACGTCCGTCGTCGTCCGGCGCCGCGCTCGCCGCCGCGAGCGCCTCCTCGAGTCGCGGATCCATCTCGGCAGTCACAGAGGCCTCCCCGTTCTCAACGCAGCCGTCGCGACGACGAAGCCGCAGATCGTCATCGGAAACGCGCGAAAACGGCGTTTCGCGGCGAGGATATCAAGGTCGGCAGCGCGGATGATCCGCTTTTCGTCGTGACGCGCGCGCATCACGTGCGATCGGTGGTCGCGGGTGTGCCTCGACGCGGTGCGTCAGCGGCGCGCACACCGCGTCGATGTCGTCGTGTGCTCGAAGCACACGACCGAGCATCCCGCGCTCAGCGCGCCAGCGGGAGCGTGAACCAGAAGCGCGAGCCCTGCGGCTCGCGGCGCGACACGCCGATGCGCCCGCCCTGGAGGTCGACGAGGCGACGACAGATGTAGAGGCCCAGCCCGACGCCCTTGGCGACGCGCTCGCTGCCCGGCGCGCGCACGTAGCGCCCGAAGAGACGCTCGGCCGCGGCCTCCGGGACGCCGATGCCTTCGTCCTCGACCTCGACGAGCGCCCGTCCTTCGTCGACCGACACCCGCACGTCGACGCGACCGCCGTTGGGCGAGTACTTGATCGCGTTCGAGAGCAGGTTCGCGAGCACCTGCTCGACGCGCGCCGCGTCGAACACCGCTTCGACCGACTCGGCCACGTGCACCTCGACGGGATGGCGCGCCGACACGACGGCGAAGCGGCTCGCCACCTCGCGCGCGAGCGCGCCGAGATCGCCGACGCGCGGGGTCACGCGGATCGCGCCCGACTCGATGCGCGCGACGTCGAGCAGGTCGTCGACGATCGCGCTCATCGCGCGGACGTTTCGCGCGACGAGCTCGGCGAGCGGCGGGAGCGGCGCGCGACCGCTCACCGACGACGTCACGTGTCCCGCAGCCTCGAGACCGGCACGCAGCGAGAGCACGTTGAGCGGCGTGCGGAGCTCGTGCGCGACCACGCCGATCATCTCGTCCTGCTGTCCCTTCGCCTGCTCGAGGCGCTCGCGGCTCGCGGACACCTCGGCGTGCCGCGACGCCGCGTCCTCGAGCGCGCACGTGAGCACGCCGAGGATGGTCTCGCGCGACGCGCGGATCGGCAGCGAGCGACCGTGGATCTCGATCGACGCGAGCGGCGTCTCCCGCTGCGCCAGCACGCGCTGGACGCGATCGACCAGCACCGCGTCCTCGAACGGCTTGCCCACGTAGCCGTCGGCGCCCGCGGCGAGCGCGCGCAGCACGTCGTCGGGATCGGTCAGCGACGTCATCAGCACGATCGGCAGCGACGCGGTGCGCGGATCGTCGCGGAGCGCGAGGCAGAGCTCCCAGCCGTCGAGCTCGGGCATGAGCACGTCGCTGACGACCACGTCGGGCGGATCCTCGAGCGCCGCGCGCAGCCCCTCGGCGCCGTCGTGGCGCACCATCACCCGCATGCCCGCGCGCTCGAGCGCGCTCTGGAACCGGCGCGCCTGGGTGCGACTGTCCTCGACCAGAAGGACCTTCACGGCTCGCCTCCTCGCTTGTCCACGATCCACTGCGCGATCGCGCGCAGCGAGAGCACCTCGTTCGCGGCGCCACACGCGATCGTCGCCTGCGGCATGCCGAACACGACCGAGCTCGCCTCGTCCTGCGCGACGATCTCGCCCCCGCGATCGCGCAGCACGCGCGCCCCCGCCGCTCCGTCGTCGCCCATCCCGGTGAGCACGACCGCGCCCGCGTCGGCGCCGAGCGTGCGCGCGAGCGAGCGCAGCATCCACGTGCCGGAGGGACGGAACAGCCCGACCGGTGGCTCGTCGCTGATCGCGATGCGCGCGTCGGAGGTGAGGCCGAGGTGGCGATCGTCGGGCGCGACGTAGACGTGGCCCTGCTCGGGTCGCTCTCCCGCGCCGCCGACCGAGACCGGATGACCGCTCGCGGCGAGCCAGCGCGCGAGGCCGTCCGAGAAGCCCTTCGCGAGGTGCTGCACGACGAGGAGCGGCGGGAAGCCCCGCTGCGGCAGCTGTTCGAGCAGCGACGAGAGGGCCGCGGGACCACCGGCCGAGGCGACGATGCCGATGACGCGCGCGGCGCGGCGCATGCTGCGGACGCGCGCGATCGGCGCACCGTGCGACGCGCTGGCGCGCGAGGGATGCGCGTTCGCGGCGGAGCGCACGAGCGCCAGGAAGCTCTCGCGGCGGAACGAGCGCGCGGCGTCGGCGGGCGGTGGAGGAGGGTCGACGATCGCGAGCGCACCGGCGCGGATCGCCTCGAGCGCGACGCTCGCGTCGGACGGATCGACGACCTGCGAGACCAGCACGATCGGTGTCGGCCGGCTCGCCATGAGCGCGCGCGTGGCCTGGTAGCCATCGACCTCGGGCATCACGACGTCCATCACGACGACGTCGGGCGCGAGGCGCCCCACGGCGTCGACGAGGCTCTGCGCGGACTCGAGCTCGCCGATCACGCGCAGCTGGGGATCCGAGGCGAGCGTGCGCCGCAACGACGCCCGCACCGTCGGCGAGTCGTGGACGATCAGCACGCGCGTGGGCAGCGTGCTCGGGGGCGGCATCGTCAAAGCAGATCCTCCAGGGTCGCCAGCAGGCGCTCTCGATCGAAGTCCCTCTTGAGCACGTAGGCGCTCGCGCCCAACTCCAACGCGCGCCGGCGATCGGTCTCGCGATCGACCGCGGTGACGACGATCACGGGGAGAGAGCGGGTTCGCGGCAGCGCGCGGATGCGCTCCAGGAGCTCGAGGCCGTCGAGGAGCGGCATCTCGAGATCGGTCACGACCGCGTCGAAGCGCTGCTCCGCGAGCACGTCGAGGGCCTCGCGACCGTCGCCCGCGACGGCGACCGCGTAGCCCGCGGACTCGAGGAGCGCGCGCTGCAGCGCGCGGGTGGTGACCGAGTCGTCGACGACGAGCACGCGCCGCACCGCGCTCGGCGCGACCTCGGGAGACGCGCGCATCGGCACCGCGAGACGGGCGAGCGCGTCGACGTCGGCGAGCAGCGCGACACGCCCTCCCTCGAGCACCGCGGTCCCGCTCACGCCCGCGACGCGGCGCACGCGACCGCCGAGCGCGCGCGCGACGACCTCGATCTCGCCGACCAGCGCGTCCACGCCGAGCGCCACGCGGCGCGCGCCGGCCGACACCACGAGCCACGAGAGGCCGACCTCGCCGTCGGCGTCGCCGAGCCCCAGCGTCCCGTCGAGGCGCGCCATCGGGATCGCCGCGCGCCCGTCGGGCAGGTGCAGGCGGCCCTCGATCGTGATCGCCTCGCCGGGCGCGACGTGGCGCACCCGCTCGATGCTCGTCGAGGGGATCAGCACGTCGACGTGCCGCACGCGCGCGTGCACGACGCGCAGCGCGCCCGACGAGAGCGGCACGCGCATCCGCACGCGCGTCCCCGCGTCGCGCTGGGTCTCGACGTGCACGCCGCCGTGCAAGCGCCGCACGCGATCGCGCACCACGTCGAGGCCGATGCCGCGCCCCGAGATCGGCCCGGCGTGCGCGCGCGTGCTGAGGCCGGGCTCGAAGAGCAACGCCAGGGGATCCGCAGCGAGCGCGTCGGCGTCGGCGAGCCCGAGCTGCCTGGCGCGCGCGAGCACCGCGTCGAGATCGATCCCGGCGCCGTCGTCGACGACGTCGACCTGCACCTCGCCGGCGACGATCGCGGACTCGATCGCGATCCGTCCCGCGCTCGGCTTGCCGGCGCGGCGGCGCACGTCGGGCGCCTCGATGCCGTGATCGACGGCGTTGCGCACGAGGTGCAGCAGCGGCTCCCGGAGCTCGTCGCGGGTGCGGCGATCGAGCTCGACCTCACCTCCCGAGAACGCGACGACGACCTCTTTGCCGAGCGTCGCCGCGGCCTCGATCGCTGCGCGCTCGAGCCCCGGAGCGAGCCCTGCGAACGGTGCGATGCGCACCGCGCGCAGCTCCGCGGAGAGCGCGCCGAACGCTCGGTCGAGCACCGCGCTCGCGCTCCTCGTTTCGCGCAGCGCCGCCTCGGCGAGCGCGAGCGCCTCGCGCGCCGCCGAGGTCGCACCACGCGCCCGGCGCCGCGCGTCGTCGCGCTCCTCTGCGCCGGTCGCGAGCGGCTCGACGAGCCCTCGGAGCGCATCGAGCGACGCGCGCAGCTGCTCGAGGCGATCGACCGAGCGCGCCTCGAGCAGCGACGAGCCGAGATCATCGGCGGCCGCGAGCAGCGCGTCGACGCGCGCGCTGGCGATCCGCACAGTGTCCGCGTCGGGCGGAGCGGGCTCGGGCGCTTCGTCACGCTGCGCAGGGCCCGGCTCGCGCCGCCCCGAGATCGCTGCGAGACGCGCGTGCAGCGCGGGCAGCGCGCCGCGCGCGATCGTCGCCACCGAAGCCGGATCGCCCGCGCTCGCCGCCACACGCGCCTCGGCGTCGGCGCATGCCCGCTCGACCGCGCTCTCACCGACGGCGTGGGCGGCGCCCTTGAGGGTGTGGAACGCGCGCCGGATCTCGAGCGCAGCGCGCGCATCACCGCGCTCGAGCCGCTCGAGCGAGACCTCGATCGCGCCGAGCACGTCCTCGAGCTCGTCGCGGAAGATCGCCAGCAGCTCGGTGCTCATCGATCAGGTCCGGTACTGCGCGATCGCGCTGCGCAGCCGGTCGCTGAGCGCACCGAGATCGCGTGCCGCGCGCTCGGTCTGGCGCGTCGCCTCGACCGACTGCGTCGCGGCCTGGTTGATCGAGTGCATCGCCTGCGCGATCTGCGAGACGCCCGTGACCTGCTGCTGCGCGGTCGTCGCGATCTGCTGGCCAGCGCCGGCCGACTCCGCGATCACGCTGGCGAGCTGCTCGATGCGCTGACCGGCCTCGTGCACCGTGCGCATCGCCTCGCTCGCGGCCTTGCCGCCCTGCTCGGTGACCAGCACCGCCTGCGTCGTCGACTTCTCGATCTCCGCGAGGATGCCGCGCACCTGCACGGTCGCGCGCTTGCTCTGCTCCGCGAGGCTCCGCACCTCCTGCGCGACCACCGCGAAGCTGCGCCCGTGCTCGCCCGCACGCGCGGCCTCGATCGCGGCGTTGAGCGCGAGCAGGTTGCTCTGCTCCGCGAGATCGCCGACCGCGGCGACGATCTGTCCGACGCGCTGCGCCTGCTCGGAGAGCCCGAGGATGCGCTCGGCGATCGCCGACATCTGCGCCTGCACACGCTCCATCGCGGTGATGCTCCCGTCGACCGCGATGCGCCCGGCGTCCGACGCGTCGACGCTCCGCCGCGCCGCATCGGCCACCTCGCGCGCGCGGTCCGACGAGGTGCGCGACGTCTGCGTCAGCTCGTCGACCGTCGAGACCGTCTCGGTGACGGCCGCCGCGGCCTCCGCGGCGCTGGCGCTCTGCTCCTGCGCGGTCGCCATGAGCTCGGCCGTCGCGCTCGAGAGCGCCCCCACGGCCTCGGCGACCCCGCCCGTCATCCGCCGGAGCGCGTCGCCCATCGTCCCGAGGTCGCGCCCGAGCGCCGCGAGATCCCCATCGCCCTCGGCGTGGACCTTCTGCGTGAGATCCCCCCGCGCGATGCTCCCGACGAAGCTTCCGTAGCGCGCGACCGCGCGCGCGAGCGCGTCCTTCTCGTCGCGTTGGGTGCGCGCGCTCGCCTGCTCCGAAGAGACCTTCCGCTCGATCGTCTCGGCCATGGTGTCGAACGCGGACGCGAGATCGGAGATCTCGTCCCTGCCCGTCACGTTGGCGCGCCGAGACAGGTCGCCGCTCGTCACCGCACGGGCGGCCGCCGCGACGTCGCGCACCCGCCGCGCGATGTCGTTCGTCAGCCAGACGCCCAGCAGGATCGCGAGGAGCGCGTCGATGATGGCCGCAGCGAACGTGATCGTGCGCGAGGTCTCGAGCGTCGCGCGGGCAGTCTCGTAGCGCGCGTCCGCGAGCGCGGCGGTGTCGTCGACCAGGCGCTCGAGATCGTCGATCGCGCGCAGGTAGTGCGGCGACACCTCGCGCAGCATCAGCGCGATCGCCGCCGGCGTGTCCTGGGTCCGGCTCGCGGGCAGGAACACGTTCGCGCGCGCGGCGCGCCAGGCAGTGATCGCCTCGCGGATCCGGGGCAGCCGCTGGCGCAGCTCGCCTCCCTCGAGCGCCCGGTCGAGATCGCGGAGCGCGCTGTCGAGATCGCGGTCGAACTCGTTCATCTGCCGCTCGATGTCGGCCAGCTCGACCGGCGACTCGGTCGCGGCGTGCATGAAGTGCCGCGAGCGGATCCGCTCCGCGAGCATCGACGCGCGCCCCGCGGCACGCATCGCCTCGAGGCCTCGCACCTGGAGCAGCTCGAGCGTGTCCCGGAGCTCCGCGTCGCGGTACGCGCCGTACGCCGCGAGCGCGAGCGTGAACGCCATCACGACCGCGAACGACCCCAGGATCTTCGTGCCCACCGTCCCACGCATCACGCCGTCACCTTCGCGCTGCGCGCGGCCCGACGTCGATCGTCAGCCGCGGGCTGGAGATCAGCGCGGTCACGTCGAGGACGAGCCGTCCGTCCTCGGTCGTGCCGCGAACCAATGCGCGCGACGCCGCCGCCATCGTCTCGGGCGGAGGGCGGAGCGCCTCGTCGTCGGGAAGATCGTCGTCGCCGATCGCGTCGACCGCGAGCGCGGGCTCCCCCGGTGCGTCGAGCACGATCACGCGGCTCGTCTCGGGCAGCTGCGAGAGCGGGAGACCCAGCAGCACGCGCAGGTGGAACACCGGGATGGCGCGACCGCGACGCGCGGTGAGCCCCGCGACGTGCGGCTCGGCGAACGGGATCGGCGTGAGGTGCGCGAGCGGCGCGACGGCGCGCGCAGCCTCCGCGGGAAGCAGCACGCGATCGGTGCCCACCACGAGCAGCAGCGCAGCGCGCCGCTCGCGCACCAGCGGCGCCGCAGGACGCGCGATCTCGAGGGCACGGCGCGCGAGCTCCTCCTCGAGATCCTCGCTCACGTCGCCTTCTCCGCGCCGAGCCGGCGCTCGAGCCCGTCGAGCAGCGCGAGCAGCGTCGCGCGGCTCGTCTCGGGCAGCAGGTCGATGGTCGCGTCCTGCGGCAGCACCGCGAGCGCGCGACGAGCACGGTTCACGTGGTGACGCGCGCGCGCGGCGTCGCCGAGGCGTGCGTGGGCGCGCGCGGCGACGATCGCCGCATCGACACGACCGGGATCGAGCACCAACGCGCGCTCTGCCGCGCGCGCCGCGTCCTCCGAGCGATCGAGGCTCTCGAGCAGCATCGCGCGCAGCGCGAGCGGTCGCGCCTCGGCGTCCAGCTGCGCGAGCCGCGCGAGCGCGGACTCCACGTCACCGCGATCGGCGAGCGCGATCGCCTCCGCGACGGCGTCGGTCGCGCGCTGCGGCGCGGCCGCGGGCGCCACCGGCGCGACACGACGCGGTGGAGGCAGCGGCGCGGCACGTCGCGCGGCGGGCCCGACCGGCGCGCTCTCGACGCGCTGCACCCGCTCGGGCTCACCGGCGCGCGGGCGCACCAGCACGTTGCCCCCGAGGTCGATGCGGGCCCAGCTCGCGATCTCGTGCGGCAGCAGCGGCTCCGCGCCGCCGAGCACGAGCGCGCCGCCCTCCTCGAGCGCGCCCGCGAGCTGCAGCAGCACGCGCCGCGCGACCTCGGGCTCGAGGTACATCAGCACGTTGCGACAGAACACGACGTCCCATCGCCCTTGCGGCATCGACGCGCCGCTCGCGAGATGGACGAGGTTGAGCCGCTCGAACCCCACGACCCCGCGCAGCGAGTCGTGCACGCGATAGCCCTCGCCCGCCCGCTCGAGCCAGCGATCGCGCAGATCGTCGGGCACGTGACGCAGGCTCCAGCTCCGGTACCCCCCGGCGCGCGCCCGCGCGAGCGCGTTCGGATCGAGATCGGTTCCGAGCACCTCCACGCGCGACGCGCTCGCGCCGGGCACCGAGAGCGCCATCGCCGCGAGCGACCACGCCTCCTCGCCCGACGCGCACGCGCACGACCAGATCCGCGCGCGCCCCCGCGCCGCGAGCGCCTCGGGCACGAAGCGATCGCGCACCATCGCGACGCGCGGCAGGTCGCGGAAGAACCACGTCTCACCGACCACCGCGGCCGAGAGCAGCGCGTCGACCGCCTCGCGATCCCCGGCGCTCGCACGCGCCACCAGCGTGCTCGCATCGCTCGCGCCCACCGTGCTCGCCGCCCGCTGCGCGGCGTCCGCGAGGCGCGGCTCGAGCCCCTCGTCGAACACGAGCCCGGCCTCGCGCGCGAGCATCTGCTCGAGCGCGACGCGGGTCGCAGGATCGAGGCGGGCACGTCGCGCGATCACGACCGGCCCTCGAGCGCCGCGCGCAGCTGCGCGATCTCCGCTTCGTCGAGCAGCGCGCCGGGATCGATCAGCAACGCCGCGCCGTCCGCGCCGAGCGTCACGCCCGCGATGCGCGAAGTCGGCAGCGCGGGCTCGATCACGACGTCGTCGGGCAGCGGACCGACGCCGCGCAGCTCGTCGACGATCAGGGCGAGCCGCGGCGTGCCCTCCACCACGACCATCGGATCCCAGCGCCGCGTCGGCGCGTCCGCCCCGAAGCGCTCCCGCAGATCGATCACCACCGCAGCCGCTCCGCGATGATCGATCACCCCGCGCACCCCGAGCGGCGCGCCCGGCAGCGGCACGAACGCGACGCGCGCGATCGTCTCGAGGACGCGCGCGGCGTGGATCCGCACCGCCCACCGTGCGACGCGGGCCTCGAGCACGACGCTCGACCCGAACGCGGTGGTTGCTCCCTGCATGCTCGTCCCACGAGCCAGCGCGGGACCGTGCGGCACCTAGCCCCGCTTCGGTGGCCTCCAACCCCCAGGACGCACGTTCAGGGCGCCGGCAGCCAGCGCTCGCGCACGTACCACTCGAGCGTCTCGCGCAGCCCGTCGCGCGCATCGGGCCAGCGCGGCGACCACCCGAGCCCGCGCAGCGCGCTCGTGTCGTAGACGTGATCCGCGCGCCAGTAGTCGTAGGCGTCGACGTCGATGCGCGGCGTCAGCGCGCGCGCCAGCCCGCGCTCCGCCACCAGCGCGTCCCAGCGACGCGCCAGCGACGCATTGGTGCGCGCGAGCCGCGCGCTCGCGAGCCGCGCCGCGATCTGCATCGCCCGCGCACGAAGCGGCGTCACCCGCAGCGGCGCGTTCTCGGGCAGCGCGTAGAAGCGCTCGATCCCACGCGCGACGTCGCTCCACGTGACCGGCGTCGCGTCGGCGACGTGGAACGCGCGACCGATCACGTCCTCGTCGCGCGTCGCGCGATCGTCGCAGAGCAGCGCGCACGCCGACGCGACGTCCTCCACGTGCACGTGGGTCATGCGCGTCTCGCTCCGCACCGAGCGATGCCCGCGCCCGCTCGCCGCCGCGAGCGCGATCGTCGACGCCATCGCGGCGAGCCCGTAGCGCCCGTGCGGTCCGTAGATGCCGCTCGGCCGCGCGATCACGAGCGGCAGCCCCGACGCGCGCGCGATCGCGCGCACCGCGCCCTCCCCCTCCTGCTTGCTGCGCTCGTACGCGCGCTCCGGACGCTGCGGCGCATCCTCCCGCACCGGCGCGGCGCGCGGTCGCCCGTACACCGTCACGCTCGAGACGTGCACGAGCCGGCGCACCCGCGCGATCGCCGCGGCCTCCGCGACACGACGCGCGACGTCGACGTTCGCGCGCCACAGCGCGTCCTTCTGCGCCGCGAGATCGAAGAGCCCCGCGACGTGCACCACGTGCGTCGCGCCCTCGAAGAGCGGCTCGAGCGCATCGCGCGCGAGGTCCGCGCTCACGCACTCGTCGGCGTCGGGCAGCGCGACCCCGGGACGATCGGTCGCGCGCACCCGCATCCCTCGCGCGCGCAGCGCGTCGACCACGTGCCGCCCGAGGAACCCGCCCGCGCCGTCGACCAGCACGAGCGGCGTCACGGCACGACTCGCTTCGGCGGGTGCATCGTGATCGCGAAGTCGACCAGCGCCGCACCCGCACCGCGGATGCGCGTCGCGCCGCGCCACCCCGACCACCCGTCGAGCCCGCGCGCCTCGCGCACTCGGAGATGCGCCGATCGCACCGTCGCGCGCCCGCTCCCTCGGAAGCGCACCAGCGCGTCGCCCGCGTCCTGCACCGTCGCGACGTCGCTCGGGGCGCGCATCGCCGGCCCCCGCAGCGCGACGTCGAGCACCAACCGCGCGCCGTCCTCGGTCTCCACGCGCGCCTCGCGCTCGCCCCACTCGAAGCGCGCGATCTGCTTCGGCAGCGCCCAGAGCTCGCGCCCGCCGCGCAACGACGCCTCGGAGTCGACGTACATCTTCTCGACGAAGTAGCCGCTCGCCGCGCCCCTCGCGCGCACGAAGCACGGCATCCACACGAGCTCGCAGTACGTCAGCGGCGAGGGCGCGACGTACTCGACCAGCCCGAGCAGCCCGATCGCGCGCCCACCGACGAGCCGAGGCGCGAACCCCTCGGGCAGCCGCAGCGAGCTCGCACGCACGAGGAAGGGCTGGAAGATCGCCCGACCGTGGGTGTGCCACGGCGCGTCCGGATAACGCGGCTCCATGCGCGACATGTGTACCGAGAGAGCGCGCGCCCGGGAACCTCCACCCGGGCTCGGTTGTCGACGACGGCGTGAGCCGTCCTCGACCCAACCCACACCGAGCGTTCGATCCCCACCGCATCCTCGGCGTCCGCGACGACGCGACGCCCGACGAGATCCGTCGCGCGTTCCGCGCCGCCGCGCTGCGCCACCATCCCGATCGCAACCCCGGCGATCCCCACGCCGCGCGCCGCTTCCGCGACGCGCGCGCCGCGTACGAGACGCTGATGCGCATGCACGACGGCACGCCGCGCGAGCGCACCCGCGCCGACCGCCCGCTGCGCGTGCGTTGCGTGCTGGTCGGTGTCGATCTCGTCGGCATCATCCCCGAAGCGCTTCGCGAGCCGGGACGCTGGATCGCGCTCGAGCTGCTCGCGGCGCGCACCTGCCCCGCGTGCCTCGGCGAGGGCGGCGAGCACGTCGCGCGCAGCTTCTTCCGCACCGAGCGCGTCGAGTGCGGCGCGTGTGACGGAGTCGGCCTGGTGCGCGTCGAGCGACGACTGCGAGTGCGGGTGCCGGTCGTGCCCGCGCGGGCGCTGCGGCTCCGCGGACGCGGGGTCGCGATCGGCGCCCACCGCGGCGACGCGATCCTCGAGATCGCGTGATCGGCGCGTCCAGATCCCGGACGCGCCGCGTGCAGAAGAGCCCGATCGCGCTCCATCCGTACCGCGCAACACCATAGAACTATTCATCAATTCGCATCCACAACGTCCCTCGGCGATGGCCGCGCGCTTGCTCTTCGCGCCGTCATGCGCCGTCTCGTCCTGCTCACGCTCCTGCTCGCGGCCTGCGGCCGCACCGCCGACACGCCGTCCGAGGCCCACGCGTCGCTCGACGAGACCGCGCTCGATCCGCTCGTGCCCGGACCGACCGTGCCGCCCTCGCCGATCGACACGCTCTCGCCCGACTCGCAGGCCGCGCTCGAGCAGGCGCCGTTCGCGATGCTGCTCCTGCCCGCCGAGTACACGCGCGGCACGATCATCACGAGCGGCGAGCGCTGGGCCGCGCTCTCGTACCGCGACGACGCGCTCACCATCTCGCTCCACGCGACGAACCTCGCGCATCCGGTCGTCTCCGACGACGAGGTCGTCACCGCACCGCCGCCCGACGAGAGCGTGCGCGGCGAGCCCGCGCGCGTGACGCTCAACGAGCAGATCCGCAGCGTCGCGTGGACCGATGGCGAGATCGCGTTCGCGCTCGAGGTCGAGTGCGCGTCGCCCGAGGACGACACGCGCTGCACCGAGCGCGACTTCGTGCTCTCGCTCGCCGATCGCCTCGTGCCCGCGGGAGGTGCGCGATGAGGATGCTCGTGGCGCTCGCGCTCGTGCTCGCGCTCGCTCCGTCGATCGCGCGCGCGCAGTTCACGTACCGCCCACCGGGCGAGCTCGTCTCGGGCAGCGGTCGTGGTCGCGTCGACGAGCGCGTCTACGCGCCGGGGATCCGCTTCCCGGTGCGCGACGCGCCGGCGTTCCTGAACTCGCAGGTGTGGGGCGTCGGCGGCAACGAGGGCCCGAGCGGCTCGCAGTGCGACGCGCGGAACTTCTCGTACCCGTGGCGCGACAACTACTGCGAGTCGCGCTCGTGGGACATGCCGCTCTGCCCCGCGGGACAGGGCCATCAGGGCCAGGACATCCGCGCCTCGAGCTGCATGAACAACGTGCATCCCGTCGTCGCGGTGGTGGACGGGACGATCACCAACATCGGCTCGTACTCGGTCTATCTCACGGCCGCGGACGGCACGCGCTTCGACTACCTGCACATGGGCTCGGTGCGGGTGAGCGTCGGTCAGCGCGTCACCCGCGGCACCGTCGTCGGCAACGTGTCGAACGCGTTCGGCGGCACGCCGACCACGGTCCATCTCCACTTCAACATCCGCCAGAACGTGAGCGGCGTCGGCAGCGTCTACGTGCCGACGTACATGTCGCTCGTGCGCTCGTACGAAGCGCTGATCGGCCCGAGCACGCCGCGCTTCCGCGCCGAGTACGTGAGCCAGTCGTTCCCGCTGGCGCGCGATCCCTTCGAGCTCGCGCCGGGCGAGGAGCGCGCGGGGCACATCGAGCTGCGCAACGCGGGCACCGAGACCTGGCGTCCCGGCCAGACGTTCCTCGGCACCACCGAGCCGCGCGATCGCGCGAGCCCGATCGCGGGCCCCGACTGGATCGCGCCCAACCGCGCCGCGACCGTCGATCGCGAGGTCGCGCCCGGCGCGACGGGCCGCTTCGCGTTCACGGTGCGCGCGCCCGCGAGCCCCGGCGACTACCCGCAGTACTTCAACCTCGTGCAGGAAGGCGTCGCGTGGTTCTCGGACTCGGGAGGCCCGGTCGACGCGCAGCTGCAGGTCCGCGTGACCGTGGTGCCCCCGCCCGACGCCGACGGGGACGGCTCGACGCGCGACCTCGACTGCGACGACGCCGACGCGCGCATCTTCCCCGGCGCCGACGAGACGTGCGGTGACGCGATCGATCAGGACTGCGACGGATCCGATCTCGAGTGCGTGCCCGACGCCGATGGCGGCACACCGATCCCCGACGCGGGCACCACGCCGAGCGATCGCGACGCCGGCACGGCGACGCCGATGGCGGAGCCGCGGCTCTCGGGCGGCTGCGGCTGCGTCGTCGGTGGACGCACGCCTTCGCACGCGGGTGCCCTGGCAATCGCCGCGCTCGCGTCGATGATGCTCGTACGTCGTCGTCGTCGCTGACGCGCGCCGCCGGCTCGCGGCGCGCGCGCCGGTCTGATACGACGCGACGCGCCCTCGCATGGAGCTCTGGCAAGCACTCCTCCTCGGCATCGTCGAAGGCCTCACCGAGTACCTCCCGGTGAGCTCGACGGGGCATCTCCTCGTCACCCAACGCATCCTCGGCATCCCCGCGAGCGACGCGTCCAACGCGTACGCGATCGCGATCCAAGCGGGCGCGATCGTCGCGGTGCTCGGGCTCTACCGGAAGCGCGTCGGGCAGATGGCGCTCGGTGTCGTCGGACGCGATCCGATCGGCGCGAAGCTCGCGCTCTGCGTGATCGTCGCGTTCCTGCCCGCGGCCGTCGTCGGCTTCGCGCTCGACGATCTGATCGAGAGCGTCCTCTTCGGGCCATGGCCGATCGTCGTCGCGTGGATCGTCGGCGGCGGCGTGATCCTCTGGTTCTCTCGCGCGCGGCCGGGCAAGGAAGGACGCTCGATCGAGGAGCTCGGCTGGCGCGCCGCGCTCGCGATCGGCGCGGTGCAGTGCATCGCGATGTGGCCCGGCGTGAGCCGCAGCCTCGCGACGATCCTGGGCGGCGTCGCGGTCGGCCTCTCGCTCTCGGCGGCGGTCGAGTTCTCGTTCCTGCTCGGCCTCGTCACGCTCGGCGCAGCGACGGCGTACAAGTCGCTGCAGCACGGCGCGACGATGCTCGAAGCCTACGGCCCGATCCCGGTCGCGATCGGCTTCGTCGCCGCGTGGATCGCGGCGGTCGTGTCGGTGCGCTTCATGGTCGGCTGGCTCAACGAGCGCGGCCTCGGGATCTTCGCGTGGTGGCGCTTCGGCGCGGCCGCGATCGTCATCGCGATGATCGCGGCCGGCATGCTCTGATCACGATCGATCGCGCGCGAGGTGCTCGACGCGCACCAGCGCGCGATCGAGCTCGGTGCCGCGCAGGAACAGGCCGAGCGCCTTGCGCAGCGAGGGAATCGCGCGCGCGAGGTCGGGCCGGGTGAGCGCGACGGGATCGACACCACCGCGCACCAGCGCGCGGCGCACGACGTCGTCCGCGATCACGTGCGAGAGCCCGGTGGCCTTCACCACTTCGTCGACGAGGGCCATGGCTCACCTCCTCGTCGCCGCGCCGAACGCGCTGTTCGCGATGTCGCGCAGGTAGCCCGCGAAGAAGCCGGCGAGCCAGTCGAGCTCCGCGGTGTCGTCCGGGTGCGGGAGCCCGCGCGTCGCGAGCACCATCACGCGAGCGCACCACGCGGCGGTGCCGTGCACGATCGACTCGGGCGACGAGCCCTGCGCGACGAGCCCGGGGATCACCGTGTCGATGTAGAACTCGTACGCGTCGTCGCTGCGCGCCTCGGCGCGCTCGCGGAGCACGTGCAAGAAGCCGTCGACCATCTGCGCGAGGTCCTCGCGCGAGTACGCTGGCGCGCCTTGCAGCGGCTCGCGATCCACCGCGCGCGTCGCAGTGGCCACGAGCGCGTCGCGTGATGCCTCGAGCATCTCGACCACTCGGTTCGTCACGCCCGGCTCCCCCTGCGCGGAGACGAAACGTGATCGCACCGCGCGGGCGCCTACGTGGGGGCCCCGCGGGACGTCACAAGCTCCGCGATCGCGGCGTCCGCGCGCGCCGAGCCCGTGATGGTGGCGCTACGGCGACGCGGCGAGCTGCTCGGGCTGCTGCGCGAGGAACGCGCGATTGGGCCGCGGCTCGAACTTGTGATCGGGACAGATCTCGAAGAGTCGATCGGCGAGGATGATCCCGCGCACCGTCCCGCGGCTCGGCTGCCACCGGAACGGCTTGTCGCCGCGCACCTCGCGGATCTCCGCGTCGAAGAGCCCGTTGAGCTCGCGCCATCGCTCGGCGTCGGCGCGCGTCGCGAAGACGTACTCCTCGCAGGGCAGTGTGCGCTCTCGCCGCAGCACCACGAAGCCACGGAAGTCGAACGAGTCGACCAACCCGTCGCAGTGATCGCACGCGAACGTGAAGAAGAGCGCTCGCATCGCTCGCTGGCAGTTGGGACACCGCATCGCAGTCACACCTCGCGGCGTCGCCGAGCTCGACGTCAGCGGAGCTCCAGCACGTCTGCGCCGCACCCACTCATCTGAGCGCAACGCACGCGAAACCAAGAGATCCGCGCATCCCCCAGAAACGCGACGAGCGCACCGCGCGAGGACACGCGATGCGCTCGTTCGGAGCAGCGGGCGAGACGACGATCAGTCCGAGAACAGCTCGTCGATGTCGGCCTTGGTCAGGCCCTTCAGCGGCGTGCTCTCGGTCGTCAGCACGTTGCTCATCAGCTCGCGCTTCTTGTCGCTGAGCTGGAGGATCTTCTCCTCGACCGTGCCCTTCGCGATGAGGCGATACACGGTCACGACCTTCGTCTGACCGATGCGGTGCGCGCGATCCGTCGCCTGGTCCTCGACCGCCGGGTTCCACCACGGATCGAAGTGCACGACCGTGTCGGCGCCCGTGAGGTTCAGACCGGTGCCGCCCGCCTTGAGCGAGATGAGGAACGCGTCGACGTTCTCGTCCTTGTTGAAGTGATCGACACGGTCCTGTCGATCCTTCGTCGAGCCGTCGAGGTACTCGTAGCGGATGCCGTCCTGATCCGCCGCGCTCTTGATCAGCTGCAGCATCTCGACGAACTGCGAGAACACGAGCACGCGGTGCCCGCCCGCCTTCGCCTCCTGCAGGATCTCGCGGAGCGCCGAGAGCTTGCCGCTCGTCTCGTCGTTCCACTCGCCCTCGCGGGCGTTCATCTTCGTCAGGCGCGGATCGCACGCCGCCTGACGGAGGCGCGTGAGCGCCGCGAGGATCTGGATCTGCGCCTTGCCGACGCCCTGCTTCTCGACCTCGCTCATCACGCTCGCGCGGACCTGCGAGAGCATCTGCTTGTAGAGCTTGGCCTGATCGTCGGCGAGCGGGACGATCATCTCCTGCTCGATCTTCGCCGGCAGCTCCGGCGCGACCTCGCCCTTCGTGCGGCGCAGCACGAACGGATGGATGATCGCGCGCAGCTTCGCGACGGTGTCCTGATCGCCGCGCTCGACCGGTCGCGCGTACTTCTCCTCGAAGACCTTCAGCGAGCCGAGCAGGCCCGGCGAGACGAAGTCGATGATCGACCAGATCTCGCTCAAGCGGTTCTCGATCGGCGTGCCGGTCAGCGCGAGCCGGCGCTCGCTCTTGAGCTTCTTCGCTGCGCGCGCGGTCGCGCTCAGCGGGTTCTTGATGTGCTGCGCCTCGTCGAGGATGACGTAGCGGAAGTCGATCTCGTTGAGCAGCTCCTCGTCGCGACGAAGGAGCGCGTACGACGTGATCATCACGTCGGTGTCCTCGATCTCCTCGCGGAGCTCGTGACGATCCGGGCCCTGCCAGATCAGCGTCGAGAGCGAGGGCGCGAACTTCTCGATCTCGCGCGCCCAGTTGGGCACCACGCTCGTCGGCGCGACGACCAGCGTCGGCTTCTGCTGCTTGGTCTTGTTCTTCAGCCAGAGCAGCATCGCGATCGTCTGCAGGGTCTTACCGAGACCCATGTCGTCCGCGAGGATGCCGCCCGTGCCGAGGTTGTGATGGAAGACGAGCCAGCTGAAGCCGCGCTTCTGGTAGTCGCGGAACTGCTGGACCTTGAGGTTCCTCGGCTTCGCAATCTGCTCGATCTCGCCGATCTCCTCGAGCTTCCCGAGGATCTCCTTCGCCTGCGGCGAGACGCTGCTGTTGCCGACGAGGCGCAGCAGATCCTGGATGCGGCCCGCCTGGGAGAGCGGGACCTTCGCGCCGCTCGTGCCCGCGACGATCTCCGCCATGCGGTCGAGCACCTCGCGCACTTCCTCTGCCTTCACCGGCGCGAACGTGCCGTCGCTCAGCTTGACGAGGCGACGCCCCTTCTCGAGCGCATTGCGCAGCTCGTCCTCGTCGACCGCGACGCCGCCCGCGTTGAACGACATGTCGAGCGAGAGCCAGTCGACGCCGCTCGCGACGCGCACCTGCGCCGTGACGCTCGCGTCGCGCACCTTCACCGCGCGCAGGTCGTGCGGGATGAGCTTCTCCCAGCTCTCCGGCAGCGACGTGATGCCGCTCGTCCAGAACGTCACCGCGGTGTCGCCCTTCGTGACGAGCCCCTCGCGCGTCTCGTCGACGCCGAAGCCGAGGTTCATCAGCTGCTGCACCGAGCTCATCTCGGCGCCGACGTCGCGACGCACCACGCGCGGCCGGCCACCAGGCTCGCGCGGAGGGAGGAACGCGAGCGGCGACGGGAACTCCGCGGGCGGGATCGGGAAGAGCTGCTCGCCGTAGTAGACGCTCAGCTTCGCGCGCGCCTCGATGATGTCGCCGTCGAGCTGCAGCTTGAAGCGCGGCGCGGCGTCGACGAGATCGGCGATCTGCGAGAGGTCCGGCAGCTCCGCGCCCAGCGAGGCCGCGACGCGCGGAATGCCTTCGCCGAGCAGGCGCGGCAGCTCGCCCATCGGCGAGATGAGCGCGGGCGAGCGATAGAGGCGCTGCAGCCACGCGGGCGTGACGCTCTCCGCGACCGGGCGCGCGATGCCTTCCGTCGTGTCGACGTGCCAGCCCGGCGTGCCCTCGAACCACGCGCCGCTCGAGAGCGGGAAGCGACGCAGGCCGCCCTTGCTCTCGAACACCACGCGCACGCGGCAGGTGCGCCCGTTCGCCTGATCGAGCTCGATGCGCGGCTTGAGCGTGTCGTCGGCGAAGCGCAGCTCCATCGACGCGGGCTCGAGCAGCACGCGGCGATCCTTGAGCATGCTCAGGACCTCGGCCGCGTCCTCGGCGCGCAGCTCCGCGGTGGCGGGCGTGTTGCGCGGCGTGTGACGCGCGAGCGCGCGCATGATCTCGCGCGTGGGGCCGGCGACCGCGTGGAACGCGGCGAGCGCGTCGGCGATCGGCACCGCGGTGCGCGTGCCCGCGATCACCGGCGTGATCGTGATCGACGCCGATCGCACCTGCATGCGGAACTCGAGGTCGAACGGCTTCGTCTGCTCGTCGGGGCCGGGGAGCCACGCGTCGAGCACGCCGCGCGCTTCGCTCGCCGCGGCGACCGAGAGCGGCGCCGAGCCAGGGCGCTCCGCGTACGCGAGATTGCCGGTCAGCACCGCGCCCGGAGGCGGCAGGATCGCAGGCCCGGGATCGCGCGTCGTGAGGACCTCGAGGTGCGAGACGCCGTTCGTCTCCGCGCCGCGACGGCGCCGACGCGAGCGACGACGCTTGCCGCCGACGCTCACGGTGTGGCTCGTGCCCGGCGGGATCTCGGTCGTCGTCTTGGGATGCGCGGGCGGGCTCGACGCCGGGCGATCCTGGGGCGGCGCCTTCGGGCGCGGCGGGCGCTCGCGATCGCGCAGCGCGACGAGCAGCGCCGCGACGTGCTTGCAGTGCTGCGTCGGTCCGCGGAAGCCCGCGCAAGTGCACGACGACGTGAACGCGTTGTCCTCGCCGAGCACGAGGCGCGGCTCGTAGGTGTCCTGCTTGACGTGGATGCGGGCGTGGGCCTCGCCGTCCTGCGTCGAGAGCTCCTTCACGTCACCGCGGCGCGCGTACTGTCTGCCTCGCAGGAACGCGTTGCCGCCGACGACTCGCTGGATCGCGCGATCGGAGAAGCGGGAGACGTGCTGGGCGACGCGGCTCGGATCGGGGACGCGCGCAGGCGCTTCGTCGTCGTCGTCCTCGCCGTCGTCCTCGTCGTCGCCTTCTTCGGCATCGCCGTCGGCGTCGGCATCGGCGTGCCGCCGAGCTCGGTGGGAACGATCGTCGGCGCCTTCGTCGAGCGCGCCTTCGGGACCATCGTCGTAGCCTTCGTCGCCGTCACCTTCGGAGGCGTCGAGGGCCAGATCGTCGAGCTCGGGATGCGTGTCCGTCATGGACCTCTGGAGACCGTGCAGCGGTTTGCAGGGGCCCCGGCCCTGCATGGCGTCGCGCCTTCGAGCGTCTCGGAAGCGCGGCCTCGGCGCGCCGTGCTCCGAGGCGAGTGGCCCCGAGGCGGGAGCCTCGGGTCGGCGCGTTCCCGCGGAGGACGAATCCCCGCGACGGGAAGGGAAGAAGACCCTCGGGGCGCGAGGGCTGGTGTGGAAAGTCGGCTACGGCCGAGCACGTCGGCCGAGCACGGGAGCGGCACCCGCTACGAGCGGCGTCGAGGGCGCGCCGGAGGCTCGATGAGAAGACCTCGTGATGGAGGAAATTCTGCGAGAAACTCCAGCGCCCCGCCCGATTCCGCTGTCTCGTGTGCGCCGCCTGCCCGTCAGGGCATGCTGCCTCAGGGAGGCAGTCGCGTTACCCGCCACCACGGCTCCCTCTCGCGAGACGTTCTCTGGGGGAACGTGCTCGGTCGACGAAGGCGAGGCCCCGGGCTCCGCGCGGAGCGAACGGAACGGATCGGTGGGGCTTATGGCATGGGCCCACCTCGGGCGCAAGAGGGCGCATGGGAGGCCCCGCGAGGGCGCCCACACCCCCCGGTCGACCGCCCTCGCCCGTCCGTTACAATCGGCGACTCGCCGAATCCGGAGGTTCCCGAAGGTCATGCCCGTTACTTTCCAGGACGTTCTGCGCGCGTGGCCCGTGGTGCACCGCTGGCTCCCGCGGACGCCGCTCTATCGCTACCCCCTGCTCTCCGCGCGGTGGGGCGTCGACGCCTGGGTGAAGCACGAGAACCACATGCCGATCGGCGCGTTCAAGGTGCGCGGCGGCGTGAACCTCTTCGCGAACCTCAGCGACTCGCAGCGCGCCCGCGGCGTCATCACCGCGACGCGCGGCAACCACGGCCTGTCGCTGGCATGGGCGGCGCGCGCGTTCGGATCGCGCGCCGTGATCTACGTGCCGAAGGGGAACAACCCCGAGAAGAACGCGATCATGAGCGCGCTCGGCGCCGAGGTCGTGGAGTTCGGCCGGGACTTCGACGAGGCGCGCATGGAGGCCGAGGCCCGCGCGCGCAACGAGCTGCTGCGTTACGTGCACCCCGCGAACGAGCCGCTGCTGATCGCCGGGATCGGCACGATGGCGATGGAGATCGCGGAGGACCTTCCCGACGCCGACGTGGTGATCGTGCCGATCGGCGGCGGCAGCCTGCTCGCGGGCACCATCGTCGCGCTGCGGACGTTGCGGCCCGACATGCAGATCATCGGCGTCCAGGCGGAGCGCGCCGACGCGATGGCGCGCTCGCTCGAGTCGGGGATGCTCACGAGCATCGAGAACGCCGACACCTTCGCCGACGGCCTCGCGACGCGCTTCGCGTTCGAGCTGCCCTTCGAGATCGCGAAGGGCAAGGTCGACCGCGTCGTGCGCGTGAGCGAGGACGAGATGAAGGAGGCCGTGCGCACGGCCCTCGAGGGCACGCACAACGCGGCCGAGGGCGCGGCGGCGGCATCCTATGCCGCGGCGTTCAAGCTGCGCGGCGAGCTGGCCCGGAAGAAGGTCGTGATCCTCCACACCGGGCACAACATCGACCGCAACACGCTGCGCTGGGCGCTCGGGCTCTTCGACGCCTGAGGTCCGAGCGAATCTCGGAGATTCGAGGAGCGATTTCAGAACCGCCGGGTGAATCTCCGAGATTCGGCGATCGATTCCAGAACCGCCGGGTGAATCTCCGAGATTCGACGACCGATTCCATAATCGCCGGGTGAATCTCCGAGATTCGACGACCGATTCCAAAATCGCCGGGCGAATCTCCGAGATTCGACGACCGATTCCAGAATCGCCGGGGCGAATCTCCGAGATTCGACGACGGGACGCCGGCAGCGTCAGTCCATCACGTCTTCGCTCGCCGCGACGGGATGCGCGTCGGGCGCTTCTCTCACCGCGACCTCGGGGATCTCGATCGCGTCGAGCTCGCGCCTCAGTCCCGCGAGCTGGGCGCGGAAGCGGCCCATCTGCGCGGCCGGCAGCATGCGCCCCGGGCCGTTGAGCTCGCGCCCCGGATCGACGAACCCGCCGTGCCGCTTGAGCCCGAAGTGCAGGTGCGGGCCGGTGCTGCGCCCGGTGGATCCGACGTAGCCGATCACCTGGCGCTGGGTGACCGTGTCGCCGCGCGAGAGCCCCGGCGCGAAGCGCGAGAGGTGCGCGTAGAACGTCTCGTATCCACCCTCGTGGCGCAGCGCGACGAGGTTCCCGTTCGCCCCGCGCGGGCCGATGAACGTGATCGTTCCGTCCGCCGCGGCCCACACCGGCGTGCCCGTCCCCGCGGCGTAGTCGATGCCGTTGTGCGGCATCACGCGGCGCAGCACCGGGTGCATGCGGCGCGGATTGAACGGCGAGCTGATGTGATCGTAGCGGAGCGGCGTGCGCAGCCATCCGCCGTGTACGGCGCGACCGGTCTCGTCGTGGAAGTCGCCCTCGGCGGGACGACCGCCGCCGGCCGCGCGCGTCTCGAACCAGAACGCGCGCAGCACCCCGCGGCGCTGGCTGCGGTACTCGATCGCCCAGACCGTGCCGTAGCCGAGGAACTGCCCGTCGATGCGCTCCTCGTCGAGCAGGATGCGGAACGCGTCGCCGGCGCGCGTCTCGGTGTTGAAGTCGATGCGGCCGTCGAAGGTCTCGACGAACGTACCGACCATCGCGCGACCGAGCCCCGCGCCTTCGAGGGCCGCGCCGAGCGAGGTCGCGACCGTGCCGCCGCGCGAGAGGCGCGTGCGCTGCACCGGCACCTCGACCTGACGCCCGAGCCAGCGCGCGCCGTCGCGCACCGCCTCGTAGATCTGGGTGATCGACGCGCGGTACTCGAAGCGCGTGAGCGATCCGTCGGCGTCGCGCTCGAGCACGATCTGGTGCTCGGGGCGACAGCGGCGGAAATCCAGCACGCCGGTGAGCGCGGTCGTGAGCGCATCCGCGTCGGCGCCGCTCACGCCCGAGTTGGTGAGCGCGGGGCGGAAGCCGACCGCGCGCCCGAACGCGTGGGTGGTGCGCGTCCCGCCGGGCACGCCCGTCGACTCGACCGCGAGGGGCTCGGGCGGCGGAGCGGGCGGGCCGGCGTCGATCGCGAGGGGCCCCGCGTCGTGCGGCGGGCTGAACCCGACGGCGAGCGGCACCGCGGGCCCTTCGTCGGCGCTGGGGACCTCGGCGCCCTCGCCTTCCTGCGGCGGGCCCGGGACCAGCGCGACCACCGCGATCGTGACGGCTGCGAGCGCGACGAGGACCACGACGGCGAGCAGCTGCTTCTGCCGCGTCGTGCGCACATCGTCGCGGAGAAGAGGCATGCCCACCGACGGGAGCGGGCGGTGCGTCGGGATCCCGCTCGGGGTCTCGTCGGCCATCGGCGGCCGGAAGGGTTATCAGGGGGGCCCCGGGAGATCAAACCTACTCCGCCCTCCCTGGCGCGCGACGTCTTGGCGTGGCTGGTGTGGTGCGGCTACGCTCCGCCGCCGACGAACGAGGCCGCTGCGATCGGCGCCGCCGCTTCGCCTTCGATCTCACCGCGCGTCTTCCACTTCGCCGCGCCTCATTCACTTCGCCGCGCCTCTTCCACTTCGCCGCAACGACTTCGCCGCATGGAGCTTCCGATCCGCACGGCCCGCATCGCGGCGGGCGTGACCTTCGTCGTCGCCGCGGTGCTGGTGCTCGCGGGCATCTGGAGCTTCGGGATCTGGGATCCCTGGGAGCTCGCGAGCGCCGACGTCGCGCGCCGGCTCGCCGCCGGGGAGCCTCCGACCGAGCGCGGGACGCTCGACGTGCCGCCGCTCGGGCCCTGGCTCGTCGCGCAGGGCTTCTCGATCTTCGGGATCCACGAGTGGTCCGGGCGCATCCCGATCGGGCTCTCGGCGCTCGCTGCGGTGGCGATCGGATACTGGCTCGTCGCGCGCTTCGCGGGACGTCGCGCCGGGATCTACGCCGCGCTGATCGCGTGCACGAGCCCGCTCTTCCTCTTCAACGCGCGGCAGATGATCGGCGCCGGGCCCGCGTTCGCGGCGCAGGCGGCGGTGTTCCTCTGCGCGGTGTCGCTGCTCTTCCAGCCCGAGCGCGCCGAGTCGGCGACGCTGCGGGCGCCGGTCGCGCGTGCGCTGTGGGCCGTCGGGCTCGTCGTGTCGATCGCGCTGTCGACGCTCGCGAGCGGCGTGCTGCTCGGCGTGCTGCCTCCGCTCGGTGCGGTCGCGGCGACCGCGATCGCGCGCGGTGAGCTGGCGCCCCAGCGCTTCCGGGCGAACGGCGAAGCGCGGGTGCGCGCGGCGATCGCGTGGGCGACCGTCGTCGGGACGGCGCTCGTCGCGGTGCACGTCGCGCGGCTCGTCGCGATCGACGCCGACGTGTACAGCGCGTGGATCGGGGGCCTGCCGCGCGGCGGGAACCCGCCGACGTTCGAGCGCGTGCTCGAGCTCGTGTTCCACTCGTTCGCGCCGTGGAGCGCGCTGCTGCCGATCGCGATCGGTCGTGCGATGGCGGGCCGCGCCGAGGGCGAGGATCGCGTGCCCGCGACGCTCGCGGAAGAGCCCTCGCTGCGCATCGGGCTCGTGCTCTGGGCGGCGTTCGGGTTCTGCGCGCAGACGATCTACGTGTCGCGCTTCGGCAGCGCGACGTTCCTGCCGGTGATCGCGCTCGCGGGATCGGTCGCGCTCCTGCTGCGCGACGTCGAGCGCGCGGGGCGTGGATCGTGGGCCGCGGGTCTGGTCGCGCTGCTGCTCGCCGCGCTCCTGCTGCGCGACTTCCGCGGGTACCCGGTGAGCCCGGCCTCGGGCCTCGGGATCGAAGGGCTCGCGCTGCCCGAGGACTTCCCGCGCTCGACCGGATGGCTCGCGCTGCTCGCGCTCTTCGGCGGGGTCGCGCTGCTCGGCTTCTCGGTCGATCGCGAAGAGAGCGACGAGCGCTTCGTCCGCGACATCACGCTGCAGGACACGCGCTGGTCGTCGCTCGCGCCCGCGCCGCGTGTCGCGCTCGGCGTGGTGCTGCTCGGCTGGCCGCACGGGCTCCTCGTGCAGCAGTGGCGACGTGGGCCGGGCTTCCAGGCGTGGCTGATCGTGTTCCTGCTGATCGCGACGGCGTGCACGATCTTCGGGCTCGAGTGCTTCCTGCTCGGCGAGGAGCGTCCCTACGAGTCGCTGCTGGTGCTCGCGGCGGTGACCGGCGCGCTCGCGGGCGGGACCTGGCTCGGTGTGATCGGGATCGCGGTCGCGCGCTCGCTCTCGAAGGACGACGCGGCGCGCGCGCGCCTCGGGCGTCTCGTGACGTGGCTCGCGATCACCGGCGTCGTGCTGACGTCGCTCGCGATCGCGAACGGCATCCTCGGTCAGCCGCAGGTCTCGAGCCTCGCGGTGCGCATCGGGCGCGTGCTCGCGTTCCTCGTGCCCGCGATCGTGGTGCTGATCGCGCTCGGTCGCGCCGCGCGCTTCGCTTTCCAGAAGATGGGGGAGTGGTCGCTCGCGCCGATGCTGCTCGTGGGGCTGGCGATCGGCGGGTACACGAGCTTCCTCTTCCAGCCGAAGATGAGCTCGCACTTCTCGCCGCGAGAGGTGTACGACGCGTACAACCGCTTCGCGTCGGAGGGCGAGCCGCTCGGTGAGTATCGCGTCGGTGGGCGCGCGGCCGCGTACTACGCGCACGGCGAGGTCGAGGAGCTCACCGAGCAGAACGCGGTGCTCGACTTCCTCGCGCGCCCCGAGCGCGTGTGGCTCGCGTTCCGCGCCGACGATCTCGCGCAGCTCGATCGCGCGTACCGCCAGCGCACGCAGCGCCATCTCTTCGTCGCGGACGCGTCGAGCGCGCGGGTGCTGCTCGCGACGAACCAGCCGCCGCAGGGCCTCGCGAGCCAGAACTATCTCGCGGACGCGATCCTCGACGAGGTGCCGCAGGTGCAGCATCGCGTCGGCGCGAACTTCGATCGACGCGTCGAGCTCGTCGGCTACGACCTCGATCTGCCGGGCGGCAACAGCGTGGGCCCGGGCCAGCAGTTCACGGTCACGTGGTACTGGCGCGTGATGTCGCCGGTGCCCGGCAGCTATCAGATCTTCCTCCACGTCGACGGCGCGGGGCAGCGCTTGAACGGCGATCACGAGCCGGTCGACGGGCACTATCCGGTGCGGCTCTGGGACGAGGGCGACATCGTCGTCGATCGACAGACGCTGCGCGTGCCGGCGAATTTCCCGCCCGGTCAGTACACGTTCTTCATCGGCTTCTACGCGGGCGAGTCGCGGCTCGACATCATCGAGGGCCCGTCCGACGAGGTCGACCGCGCGCGTGCCGGCACCCTCCTCGTGCGTTGATCTCGCGACACGACTCGGCTATGCAGCGCGCGTGAGCGACGGGGGCAAGAAGACCGACGAGGTCGCGTCGCAGGAGCGCGACGTCTCGACGGCCACGACGCCCTCGGAGGACTCGAGCGAGACGAGCGGCACCGAGCGCCGCTCGTACGAGCGCTTCGACACGCGCATCCACGTCGACGTGACGAGCGGCGAGACGTTCCTCTTCGCCTACATCACGAACATCAGCGAGATGGGCATCTTCATCCGCTCGGAGTCGCCGCTGTCGATCGGCACCGAGCTGCGGATGCGGTTCGCGCCCGATGAGGGCGCGGAGCTCGAGCTGAGCGGGATGGTCGTGTGGATCAACCCGGTGCGCGCGAACGGCGACAACCCGAACCCGGGCATGGGCGTGCGGTTCGAGGCGCTGACTGCGGAGCAGCGGGAGCAGGTGGTCGCGCTGGTTCGTACCGTCGCGTATCTGCAGGACGATACGCAGGGAAACTAGGACGGCGGTGGTTCGGCCCGGGCGCGTGGCTTCGGCATACATGTCGGAACGGGGGCGCCTCGGTGTCTGGGGGCGGGAGCGAATCCGAGCAAATGCTCGGATTCGGACGGCCGGGGCTACGCGGCGACTTCGCGGATTCGGCGCGCGAGGTCGCGCATCGAGAACGGCTTCGCCAGCAGCGGGCGGCCGGTCTCGAGCAGTGCGCGGTGCAGCGTCTCCGAGCGCAGGCCGCCCGAGACGAAGAGCGTGCGCGCGGCGAGCCTCGGGTCGAGCTCGGCGATCTCTTCGTACAGACGCAGCCCGTCCATCCCGGGCATGACGATGTCGCTCAAGAGCGCGTCGAAGCGCTCCTCGCTGCGCACGAGCTGCAGCGCGATCGGGCCGCTCGGCGCGGGCGTGCACTCGAAGTCCTCCGACAGCGAGCTCGTCATCGCGCGCAGCAGGAGCTCGTCGTCCTCGACGATCAGCAGGCGCAGTCGGCTGGCGCGCGGTGGCGGCTGCGAGACGGCGCGGGGCATCGAGTGCATCCGGCGTCCGCGCGGCAGGATCACGCGGAAGCGCGCGCCGAAGCCGGGCTCGCTCTCGACGAAGATCTCTCCGCCGCAGCGGCGCACCAGCTCGCGCGTGATCGAGAGACCGAGCCCCGTGCCCGCGCCGATCTCCTTCGTCGTGAAGAACGGATCGAAGATGCGCTCCAGCGTCTCCGGCGCGATCCCCGGACCGTTGTCCGCCACCTCGAGGCACACGGCCTCGTCGTCGTGGCTCGTCATCACGCGGAGCCTGCGGGTCTCGAGCGCGATGGACTCGAGCGCCTGCAGCGCGTTCACGACGAGGTTCGTCACGACCTGCGTCATCGCGTGCGGCGGGGCCATCACGTACGGAAGGTCCCCGGCGAGATCGAGATCGACCTTCGCCTGATAGCGCACCTCGCGCCCGACGAGGCGCATCACCGTCTGCACGTCGTCGTTGATCGACGTCGGCTCGGGACGCGAGTCGTCCTCGTTCTTGCGCGAGAACACGTGCAGCGCGCGCACGATCGACGTGATGCGACGCGACGCCGCGAGCACGTCGCCGAGCGCCTCGAGCCAGTCGCTCGCGCGCTGGTGCAGCACGTCCGCCTGCTGGAAGCGCGGGCGCGACATCACCGCCTCGATCTCCTGCCGCACGCGCTCGGTGTTCGCGAGGATCGCGGTGCTCGGGTTGTTGATCTCGTGCCCGACGCCCGCCGCGAGCAGGCCGATCGCGGTCAGACGCTCGCTGTGCGCGAGCCCCGCAGTGAGCCGCGAGCGCTCCTCGCGCATCCCGTTCACGCGCCGCGCGAGCGCGACGACACGCATCATCCCGCGCTCGAGATCCGCCGCGTCGACCACGTCCGCCGCGCCGCCCTCGCGCAGCGCGCGCTCGATGTCGAGATCCACCGCGTCGTGCACCACCGGCACGACGAGCAGCTCGGGGAACGCCGCGCTCAAGCTGTGCGCGCGCGCGATCGAGGCCGCGCCGTGATCACCGAGCTCCACGAGCAGCACGGTGCCGCCGCGCAGCTCCGGCAGTGGGTCGCTCGCGGGCCACGCGAGCGCGATCTCGAGCTCGTCGCGCGACGCCTCCACGAGGCGGTCGGCGAGCTCGGGCCGCGACCAAGCGAGGAACGCGACGACGGGACCGCTGCTCACACCCTGCACCGGCGCACATCGTACCAGCGCACCACGACGGCGGTGCGGGTGAAGCCCGCCGCGGGCGAGTAGAGCAGTGCGATGCGCCCGTGCTCGAGCCGACCCTGCGCGCGCGCCTCCTGCAGGTTGAACACGATCGCGGCGTCACCGACGTTGGCGATGCGCGCGAAGGTGTCGACCGTGCGGTCCCGCGGCAGACCGAGCGATCGACGACACGCATCGAGGAACCATCCGAGGCTCTGGTTGCCCGTGTAGAGGTCCACGTCGTCGAGCGTCAGCCCTGCGTCGCGCAGCGCGCCGCTGCACGCCTCGCGACAGAACTCACCCGCGCGCAGCCCCGCGCTCTTGCCCGCGTCGGCATCGAACGACGCGAGCTGCATGCGGCCCTGCCCTTCCCACCACGCGCGCCGGGGCGCGCCCTCGACCACCGGCGCGAGCACGATTCCGTCCCGCAGCGATCCATCGGTGCGCGCGTAGTGGCCGAGCACACCGAAGTCGTCGGGCACGCGCTCGATGACCGCCGCCGCCGCACCGTCGCCGAAGTTCACCGACGCGACGCTCGTCGGATCCACCGAGCGCGTCCCCGCGTGCGACTGCACGATCAGCGCGCGACGGAACGTGCCGGCGCGGATCAGCGCCGCCGCCGTGACGAGCTGCGCCTGGAAGCTCGCGCATCCGACGTCGAGGCTCCACGCCGCCGCGCGCGTGAGCCCGAGCCGATCCTGCACCGCCGGCGCGTTCGACGGGATCAGTCGATCGGGCATCAGCGAGTGCACGAGCAGCAGGTCGATCGACTCGGGATCCACGCCCGCATCGCGCAGCGCCGCGCGCCCCGCCGCGGCCTCGAGCTCCGAGACGTCGTCGTCGTCGTCGATCACGTGCCGCAGCCGCGCGCCACGGAAGAGATCGTCGCCGGTCGCCGCGATCGCATCCGCGATCTCGCGTGGCATGGCCGTGCGCGCGCCCGACGACGTGCGCTCCACCGCGAGCACGTCGCCGCGTCGCTGGGTCTCGTCGCGCGCCACCAGCACGCCGTTCCAGAACGAGTTGTCGCGCACCTTCGGCGGCAACGCGGTCCCGATCCCCACGATCCCGATCCCACGCAGACCGCGCGCGCCTTCTTCACCCATCGTTCTCCGAGCTCCCGAACTGCTTCAGCGCCGCGACGCGCTGGTTGCCCGCGAGGCGCACGTCGGGATCGAAGCGCACGTCGAGCACCACCGGCCCGTCCGCTTCGTCCGAGAGCAGCCGCACGAGATCGAGCCGCGTGCGCACCACGTGGCCCTCGGCGCCCATGCTCCGCGCCATCAGCGCGAAGTCGACGGGCGACGTCGTGAAGTCCGGCGCGCGCCCGAAGAGGTCGTGCATGCCGTGGTGCACCATGTTCAAGCGGCTGTCGTTCATCACGACGAACGTCACGCGCAGCCCGTGCTGCACCGCGGTCGCGAGCTCGTTGCCGTACATGAGGAAGCCGCCGTCGCCGCAGATCGCGAACGTGCGCCGCTGCGGCGCGCCCAACTGATGACCGATCGCGGTCGCGATGCCAGAGCCCATCGATCCGAAGCCGAGGCACGTGATGAAGTCGCCGTGCTCGCTCACGCGCAGGTAGTGCAGCGCGACCGAGAGGTGCTCGCCCATGTCCGCGGTGAACACCGCGTCGCGCGGGCACGCCTCGTTCATCGCGAGCACGACCTCCATCGTCGTCAGCGCGCCGCTCGGCGAGGGCACGAGCGGCTGCGTCTCGACCAGGCTCGGACCGCGACCGAGCGGCTTCGAGATGCGCTCGTCCGATCGATGCTCGAGCATGCGCCCGATCACCTGATCCGCAGGGCCCACGAGCCCGAGATCGATCGGGTAGTTCTTCCCGAGCTGCGCCGAGTCGATGTCGATCTGGAGGAACGCCCGGGTCGCGCGGAGCAGCGGCGACCACGCGTTCGTGGTGAAGTCGTTGAGCCCGCTGCCGACCGCGAGCAGCACGTCGACCCCGCGCTCGAGATACGAGATCACCGAGTCGTGCCCACCGAACCCGAGCACGCCGAGGAAGAGCGGGTGGTCCTCGGGGAACACGCCCTTGCCCTTCGTGGTCACGCAGACCGGCGCGCCCACGTGCTCGGCGAGCCTCCGCAGCGCGCGCCGTCCCGAGAGATCGCGCGTGCCCGCGCCCGCGAGAATCAACGGACGCTGCGCGCGCTCCAGCATGTCGAGCGCCCGTCGCGTCGCGTCCGAGTCGATCTCGAACGTGGTGCGCACGCTGCCCGAGAGCGGCTGCGACTCCACGTGCGCGCACGCGACGTCGAGCGGAAGCGAGACGAACACCGGGCCGCGGCGCCCGCTGTACGCCGTCGAGAGCGCCTTGCGCAGCACCGACGTCGCGGGCCCGGGGTGCGAGAGCATCACGCTCATCTTCGTGACCCGGCGCATGATCGCGACCGCGTCGAAGCCCGCGGGCGATCCCTCCTGCAGCGCGCCGCGACCGAACGCCGAGCGCGCGACCTCGCCCGCGATGTGCACGACCGGAACGCCCTCGTAGAACGCGCTCGCGACGCCGGTCACCGCGTTCGTGATCCCGGGCCCCGCGGTCGTGAGCACCACGCCCGGACGCCCGGTCGCGATCGCGTAGCCGATCGCGAGGAACGCCGCGGTCGACTCGTGCTTGGTCGTGATGATGCGGACGTCGGGGCGCTCGAGCAGCGCGGCGTAGAGCGCGCTGATCGCACCTCCCGGGATCCCGAACACCACATCCACACCAAAATCGCGCAGCACGTCAACCAGCTGCAGCGCGACCGTGCCCTTCATGCGGTGTCCTCTTCGGGGCCGTCCTCTTCGGAGCCGAGGCGCCGGATCCGCACGATGCCGTCGAAGGGTCCGTCGAGCTCGGCCGCGACCTCGACGCGCTCGCGGCAGGTGCGCGCCACGCCCTCGAGGGCACCGACCATCGCGGACTCGATGTACACGTGCTCTTGCTTGATGCGCGTGACGATGGTGCGCGAGTCCGCGGACTCGACCGAGAAGCGCGCGTGCGAGACGACGGTCTGGCTCGCGTAGGCGCGCTCGAGCACGCGCAGCACGCTCAGCAGATCGGGCGTGACCACCGCGAGCGCCGCGCGCCCGAGCAGCGTGCCCGCCCACGCGTCGAACGCGCCGGACTGCAGCTCGCGCAGCCCCGCGTGGATCTGGTGCTCGCCGTAGTGGATCTGCGAGAGCAGCACGATGCGCGTGAGATAGTCGCGCAACGAGTACATGCGAAACGCGGAGAGCCGGTGCACCGCGAAGAAGCGCCGGTACTCGCGCTGGGTGTCGGGCGAGAGCGTGCCCGCGCGATCGTCGAGCATGTTGAAGAACGCACCGCGGCACGTCGCGCTCGACGGGATCTGCTTGAGCCGCCACGCGAGATCGGTCGCGCGATAACACGCCTCGATGTCGGCGCGCCCCGGCTCGACGCGACGAGAGGCAAGACCACCACGCGCGGCAGCGCTCACGCGCACGCCTCACGAGATCGTCCGGCGATCGCACGGGACGACTTCACCCGGGCCTTCCTCCTCGCCATCGCCGGTGAGGGCAACGACGAGCCGGAGCATAGTCGGAAGGTCCGGTGTCGTCGCCCCGCGAGCGGGGTCCCGCGCGCGGCGCTCACGCGCGCTCCGTACCCTCGATTCAGCTCACAGGACGCTGGGTCCTGGGACGCTCAGCAGATCCAGCGATACGGGCGTGCGCTGCCGGTGAGCACGGGCGCGAGCGTCTCGATCGCGAGCTCGTCGTCGTCGATCGCGGCGAGCGCCTCGCTCACCTCGAACACGTTCACGCGATCGCCGAGGTCCTCTTCCCACGTCACGAGCGCGTCGATCCACACCAGCTCGCGGCGGGCGCGGCGGTGCGGGAGCGGAGGAGGCACGTGGCGCAGCCGCAGCGCGAGGGCATCGCCGAGATCGTCGTCGAGCGCGACGAACTCGACGCCGATCGACGGCCTCTCGATCGCGAGATGCGCCGTGTGCGCGACGCGCGCGATCGTCTCGACGCGCCGCCCGAGCCGCTCGTCGGCAAACCCGAGCAGCACGTGATCCCCGGGCTCGACCGCGGCGTCGGTCATCACGCGCGCGCCGCGCGGCGACAGATCGACGAGCACCTCGCGACGTGCTCCCAGCGCGTCCGTCGTGAGCTCGCATCCGATGCGCACGTCGCGGCGGAGCGTCGCGCGGTGGGCAGGAAGCACCTCGACCGACTGCAGCATGGCGTCCACCTCCGGGCGTGATCGTCCCGGATGGCGTGCGCGCGGGGCAAGAAACCGAGCAGCAGCCTCAGGGGATCGCCACGGTCTCCGCGGTGTCGAGCCGGTATCCCTTCCCGTCGAACCACCCGGGCGTCGCCGAGCCACCCTCGCCGTCGACCTCGAGCATCCAGAAGCCCTCTTCGCCCTCGTGCGTCGCGCTGCCCGCGCCGAGGATCGTCGGGCGCACGCCGGGCAGGCGCAGCCGGAAGCGCTCGTGGATGTGGCCGTGCAGGACGCAGCCGCGCGGCAGCTCCGCGAGCGCGGTGAGCATCGCCTCGGCGTTCTCGAGCCCGTGATTGCGCCCGTCGGGCCGTCCGTCCGGGCGCCGCAGCGCGTAGTGCGTCGCGACGATCACGAAGCGATCGCGCACCCGCGGATCGCGCACGATGCGCTGCATCGCCGCGAGCTCGCCCGGCTCGATCATCCCGCTCGAGCGCCAGACCTGCGGGTTCGGTCGCGCGCTGCGGACCGCGACCACCGCGAGGTGATCGCCGAAGAGACGCACCAGCGGCCATCCATCGGCGCTCGCGAGATCCGGCAGATCGTTCCGAAGGAACTCACCGAAGTACTTATCGAAGCGCCGCTCGCGGATCGTGTCGTGGAGGTACACGTCGTGGTTGCCTGGCACCGTGACGTAGCCGAGCGGGCGCTTCGTGATCGGCTCGACCGCCTCGCGCGCCGCGGCGAGCTCGACCTCGGTGCCGAGGATCGTGTAGTCGCCCGTGCAGATCGCGAGATCGATCTCGTTCTCGTCGGCGAACGTGCCGAGCGCCGCGAGCTTCTCGCGTGTGCGCCGGAAGTGCTTGCCGCGCCGCAGGATGTGGTTCGCGCCACCGACCAGACGCTTGCCCAGCCAGTCGCGGAACGGGACCAGGTGCGGCGAGACGTCGACGTGGATGTCGCTGAAGTGGAGGATGCGCACGGGCTTCTGCCGAGACCTTACGGCCAAGCCGCCGGCATCGCGAGGCCCGCGCCCTCGGGCAAGCCGAAGCGCACGTTCATGCACTGCACGGCCTGGCCCGACGCGCCCTTCACGAGGTTGTCGATCGCGCCCTGCGCGATGAGGAGCCCGGTGCGCGCGTCGAGCGCGTAGGACACGTGCGCGCGGTTCGAGCCGCGCACCCAGAGCGTGTCGGGGCACGCGCCCGCGTCGTGCACGAACACGCTCGGCGAGCCCTCGAAGAACGCGCGCGCCTCCGCGGTGCAGCGCGCCGCGTCGACCCCCGGCTTCGGGCGCACGTACGAGGTCGAGAGGATCCCGCGCGTCATCGGCACGAGGTGCGGCGTGAACACGATGCGCACGTCGCGCGATCCCACGCGCCCGAGCTCCTGCTCGATCTCCGGCGTGTGGCGGTGCGCGCCCGCGATCTTGTAGGCGCGGAAGCCCTCGGTGGTCTCGCTGAAGTGCGTGCGCTCCGAGGGCGCGCGCCCCGCGCCCGACACGCCGCTCTTCGCGTCGACGATCACCGGCCCGTCCTCGACGAGCCCCTTGGCGAAGAGCGGGGCGAGCGGGAGGATTGTCGCGGTCGGATAGCAGCCCGGCACCGCGACGAGATCGGCGGTGCGCAGCGCCTCGCGGTGCAGCTCGGGCATGCCGTAGACCGCGTTCTTCGCGAGCTCGGGCGCGTGATCCTCGCCGTACCACTCGCGGTGCACCGCGCGATCGACGAGCCGGAAGTCGGCGCTGAGATCGAAGACGATCACGCCGCGCGCGCGCAGCTCCTTCACGATCGGCGCGCTCGCGCCGTGCGGCAGGCCGCAGAACGCGACGTCGGCACGCGCCGCCACGCGATCCGCGTCGAACGCCTCGACGTCGCCGCGCACGATCCCGGCGAGCGAGGGCAGGACGCGCTCGACCGGCTGCCCCGCCTTGCTCGCCCCGACGAGGACGGCGAGCTCGACGTTCGGGTGACCGAGGAGCAGTCGCGCGAGCTCGGCGCCGGTGTAGCCCGTCGCGCCGACGATCGCGGCCCGGATGCGCTTCGTCATGGCGCGCACGTATACCCCCGCGCGCACGCGACCGCACGTGCGGCGCACGCAACGTTTGCTCGCGCGCGACGCTCGGGATCGCCGATCACGCAGCGAATCTGCGACGATCGCGGGGAACGCCGGTTGCTCCACCGCGGGCCCGGCGAAGGGAGCGACGATGATCATCCACCCGCAGTACGAGGGCTTCTACGGCTCGATCGCGCGTGTCGGCAAGGGCTCGGTGCAGACGCTCTTCTATCAATTCCTCGGCTTTCCATTGTTCCCGCAGGGCACGTACTGGGTCGAGGGCTCGGCGGCGACGTCGTGGAGCAACCTCCGGGTGACCGAGCTGCGCCGCGACTGGCGATCGATCGGCGTCGGCTATCTGCGCGGCTGGTCGACGTGCACCGCGGTGTGGCTGCTCGGGATCGGCATCCTCTTCGCGTTCCTGCCGGGGCAGGCGATGTTCGCGGGTGATCCGATGCCGTTCGGGCGAAGCGTCGCGGTGCCGATCGCGATCGTGCTCGGCGTGCTCGCGCTCTTCGGGGCGATCGTGATCTGGATCGCGACGCGCTTCGCGGTGTCAGGTGACGAGCTCGCGCGGCGGGCGATCTACCAGCGCTTCCTCGGCACCGCGATCGATCCCGCGCTGCTCGACAACCCGTGGTCGCCCCGCGACGATCTGAAGCGCGCAATGGCGAACATCGCCGAGCAGATCGGGCTCGGCCGCAGCACCCAGACGTTCGATCGCTGGTCCGAGCTCGCGCTGCGCCCCGATCTCGCGCTGCCCGACTTCCTGCGCATGGCGCTCACGACCGCGCGTCTCTGCGAGGCCTCGCCCGAAGACGGCCGCGATGCCGCGTCGTACCGGATGGTGCAGGACGCGATCTGGTCGCGCCTCGTCGCGATCGATCCGACGGCGCGCAACGCGCGCCCGAGCTGAGCTCCAGACGCGACGAAGCCCGCGTGCTCTCTCGAGCATCGCGGGCTTCTTCGTGGATCCGGAGTCCGAAGATCAGCGCTTGCTGAACTGGAACTTCTTGCGCGCGCCCGGCTGACCGGGCTTCTTGCGCTCCTTCTCACGCGCGTCGCGGGTGAGGAGGCCGGCCTTCTTGAGCGACGGGCGGAGCTCCGCGTCGACGTTCAGGAGCGCGCGCGAGATGCCGTGGCGGACCGCTTCCGCCTGGGCCGCGACGCCGCCGCCGCAGACAGTCGCGGTGACGTCGTAGTCGCTCATCTTCTCGATGACCTCGAACGCCTGGCGGGCGATCATCTGCGAGGTCTCGCGCGGGAAGTACTCGGCGAGCGTGCGCCCGTTCACCGTGATGTCGCCGCTGCCCGGCTTGAGGAACACACGAGCGATGGCGCGCTTGCGCTTGCCAGTGCCGTACTGCCGACCGTGGATGACCGCCTGGGGCATGTCTCTGTCTCGTCCTCTAGAGCTTCAGCGGGAAATCAGAACTTGAGCACTTCCGGCTTCTGCGCCGCGTGCGGATGCGTCGGGCCCGCGTAGACCTTCAGCTTCGTGTGCATCTTGCGGCCGAGCGGCGTCTTCGGGAGCATGCCCTTGACCGCCTTCTCGAGCGCGAACTCCGGCTTGCGATCGAGCAGCTTGCGGTACGGCTCGGCGCGGAAGCCACCCGGGATGCCCGAGTGCTTGTAGTAGAACTTGTCGTCGAGCTTCGCGCCGGTGAGCTTCACCTTCTCGGCGTTGATCACCACGACGAAGTCGCCCGTGTCGACGTGGGGCGTGTACAGCGGCGTGTGCTTGCCGCGAAGGACCGCCGCGATGCGCGAGGCGACTCGGCCGAGGGGCTGTCCTTCGGCGTCGACGACGAACCAGCGGCGATTGACTTCCGCCGGATTGGCGCTGTGCGTCTGCTGGGCACGGAGAAGGCGCATGATCGAGAACCTGCGAAAAAAAGCGCCCCGAGCCGGGGCGCGAAGGGGCGCGTGATGTAGATGGAGCGGCTCGCCGTGTCAAGCGAAGCCGCCCGTGCAGCCCAGCCACTCGGGCCGGAGCCGCTGCCCGGCTGCGCGCGCTGCGCGACCGAGGCCTCCCTTCTAGCGCGATTCCCGCCTCATGCGCCAGGTCGTCTGCGTCGCCCCACCGAGATCGCTCACCGTCGCCCGCAAGATCTCGGGGCCCTCGAGCTGGTACGTGATGCGCTGCGGGAAATCGTGCTGCGGATTCTCGAACACCGCGCGATCGGCCTCGAGCTCCACCGCGGCGAACGAGGTCTCTCCGTCCGCGCCGACCGGCAGCGCCACGTAGAAGATCGCATCACCCCGCTGCTCGATCCGCAGGCTCTCCCAGCTGCGCGTCCGGCCGTCGGGCGCCTCGGTGTGGGACGAGCCGGGCATCACGCTCCCGCGGGGCACCGTCCACGTCTCCTCGGTGCGCGCGCCGTCGTCGTGGTCCGCGACCCAGGTCCCGGCGAGGAACCCGTAGCCCGCGAGTGGGCCGATGCCGCCCGTCGTCGCGGTCGTGGTCCGCGCCTCCGGGCACGATCCACCACACGCCCCGATCGCGAGCGCGAACGCCGCGCCGAGCACCTTCGTCTTCGTCGTCGTGGTCGCCATCACACCTCCGGGCGCGCAGGGCTGTAGGCGGCGGACTGCGTGCTAACGTCGGACGCTGGACCATGAGCCAGCTGCCTCCGTCCGCCGCCGTCGGCCCGTCGAACGTGCCCCCGCGCGGTCCCGTCGAGGAGCCCGCCGGGAGCCCTCCGGCGCGCACCAGCGAGGATAGGTACCGACCCGTCGTCTACCAGCCGAGCGGCGCGTGGCGCTCGCTGTACGAGCGGTTCTTCGCGCACATCAAGCTCGACGAGCGATGGGAGCGAACCGTCCGCGAGCAAGCGGAGCGCGGCCTCGTCGTGTACGTGGCGCGCTCGCTCTCGTTCCTCGACTTCCTCGCGCTCGACTTCCTCACGAAGAAGCACGCCCTGCCGCTGGTGCGCTTCACCAACGACGTGGGGATGTTCGTCGCGGAGCCCTTCGGTCGGGGCTCGCGACGCATGCGCCTCCAGAAGCAGATCCCCGACGATCAGGCGCTGCTCGACACGCTCGAGGGCGAGCACAGCGCCCTGCTCTTCCTGCGTCGCCCGCCGCGCCTCCAGGGCAACGGCCGCAAGGGCGACGACATGGAGGTCGATCTGATCCGCACGCTCGTCGAGCTGCAGCGCAAGACGAGCAAGCCGATCGTGCTCGTGCCGCAGACGTTCGTGTGGACGAAGCGCCCCGCGAGCCCGCAGCGACGCTCGGCGATCGATCTGATCTTCGGGCCCGCGGAGTGGCCCGGGCGCATCCGCGTGTTCCTGCAGTTCCTCGCGAACTACAAGAACTCGCTGCTGCGCAGCGGCGAGCCGTTCGACGTCCGCGCGTTCCTCGAAGAGCACCAGGACATGACCGATGCGCAGGCGGCGGATGCGATCCGCTACGCGCTGCTGCGCCGCATGGAGCGCGAGCGTGCGCTGGTGCTCGGGCCCGCGAAGAAGACGTCGACGCGCATCGTCGACGAGCTCATGCGCAGCCCGCGCCTGCGCAAGCACGTCGAGCACGCCGCGAAGGAGAGCAAGCGCGAGATCGCCGACGTCGAAGCCGAAGCGCGGCGCGATCTCGACAAGCTCTGCGCGGCGCCGGACACCAACGTCGTCCACTTCTTCCATCGCTTCCTCGACACCGTCGTGTGGAACCGGATCTACGACGGGATGGTCGTCGATCGCGAAGGCCTCGAGCGGGTGCGCGAGGCCGCGCGCAAGGGGCCGCTCGTGCTGCTCCCCTCGCACAAGAGCCACGTCGACTACCTCGTGGTGAGCGATCTGCTCTATCGCGAAGGGCTCGCGCCGCCGCTGATCGCCGCGGGCGACAACCTCTCGTTCTTCCCGCTCGGGCCCTTCCTGCGGCGCTCGGGCGCGTTCTTCATCAAGCGCAGCTTCAAGGGCAAGAAGCTCTATCCGCAGCTCGTCGACGCGTACGTCCGCAAGATCCTGGTCGAGGGCTGGAACCTCGAGCTCTTCGTCGAGGGCGGTCGATCGCGCACCGGAAAGCTGCTCTCGCCGAAGCTCGGGATCCTCTCGATGATCGTCGATGCGGCGCTGCAGCTCCGCGATCGCGAGATCACGTTCGTACCGATCTCGATCGGCTACGAGCGCATCATCGAGGAGAAGTCGTACGTGCACGAGCAGTCGGGCGGCGAGAAGCAGCCCGAGAGCATCGGCGGTCTGCTCGCGACGAGCCGCGTGCTGCGCAGCAAGTACGGGCGGCTCTATCTCCAGTTCGGCGAGACGATGTCGTTCCGCGGGCTCGTCGACGAAGCGGTCGCGCTCGCGGGCAAGAACGATCGTGCGCGCGGTGCGCCGTCGATGCCGAATGGCGAGAGCGGGCTCTCTCCTTCGCAGCGTCGTGCTCTCGTGCAGCGCATCGCGCACCGCGTGACCTACGAGATCAACCGCGCGACGGTGGTCACGCCCGCCGCGCTCTGCGCGACCGCGCTGATGGCGCATCGCCGCCGCGGCATCACCCACGATCAGCTGGTGCGTCAGGCGCGCACGATGCTGGCCGCGCTCGAGCGGCTGGGCGCGCGCATCGCGAAGCCGGTGATCGACGACGAGGGTCGCTTCCGCCCCGAGACGCTGAGCGAGTCACTGCGGCTCTTCGAGGACGCGAAGCTCGTCGTGACGGTCGACGACGGCAAGGGCGATCCCAAGCGCGGTGAGCCGCCGGACGAGCCGATCTACCAGATCCCCGAGGAGCGCCGGATCGCGCTCGAGTACCACAAGAACACGGTCCTCCACTTCTTCGTGCCGAGCGCGCTGATCTCGAGCGCGCTGCTCGCGATGAACGGCGAGGCCGAGCTCGAGACGCTGCGCGACCGCGTCCGCCGTCTCTCGCGGCTCTTCAAGCTCGAGTTCATGTACCGCGCGGACGCGGAGTTCGACGAGATCTTCGACGACGCGCTGGGCTCGATGCGCGCGGCGGGCGAGGTCGAGATCGCGGGCTCGATGGTGCGTCGCGGAGGCGGTGCGAGCAGCGCGTCGATCGAGCGCTACGCGGAGATGCTGCGCTCGTACTTCGAGAGCTATCGCCTCGCGCTGCTCAGCGTGCGCGCGCTGCGCAACGGGGAGATCGCGTCGTTCGGCAAGAAGGAGTGGCTGAAGAACGCGCTCGCGCTCGGGCAGCGTCGCTACCTCTCCGGACAGATCACGCTGCGCGAGAGCGTGGCGCGACCGAAGCTCGAGAACGCGCTCGCCGCGCTGCACGATCACCAGGTCGTCCGCGTCGAGGGCGATCACATCAAGCCGGGCGCGCTGATCGACGACGGCACGACCTACGTCGAGCTCGATCGCGTGCTGATCGAGCACCTCGTGATCGATTGACCGGTATCTCGAGGGCCCGATCGTCCGTCTCTCTCGCATGACGACGACGAACGACGATCCGGTCCTCGATCTCTCCGGTGCCGTGAAGGGCTCGTGGCATCGATTCCTCGATCTCTACGAGCCGCTGCGGCCCGAGCTCTATCGATATTGTCGCCACCTCACGCGCTCGCCGTGGGACGCGGACGACCTCGCGCAGGACACGCTCGCGCGCGCGTTCGTCACGCTCGGGACGATCGAAGGCGGCGCCCCCACGAGCCCGCGCGCGTGGTTGTTCCGCATCGCGTCGAACCTCTGGATCGATCGCGTGCGCAGACAGCGCGAGCTCGCGAGCGAGGCCGACGCGGCGAGCACGACCCACGATCCGCGCGCGCAGCGCGAGGCCGCGGGCACGTTGCTCTCGCAGCTGTCCCCGCAGGAGCGCGCGGCGGTCGTGCTGAAGGACGTGTTCGACCTGACGCTCGAGGAGATCGCGGAGGCGCTCTCGACGACGGTCGGCGCGGTCAAGGCGGCGCTGCACGGCGGACGCAGCAGGCTCGCCGATCCCACGCTGCACGAGCGCGCGCGCCCGCTGCCGCCGCGCGAGGTGATCGACGCGTTCGTCGACGCGTTCAACGCGCACGATCTCGATCGCGTCGCCGCGTTGCTCATGGAGCGCAGCACGGTCGAGGTGGACCACGTCTGCACGCAGTACGGGCGCGCGGCCGCACGCGAAGGTGTGCTCACCGGGATGATGTTCGGCAGCCGCCGTCTCGCGGCGGCCGACGTCGAGGGCGGGATCGATCCGCGCTTCATCCAGGGCGCGCGCCCCACCCCGCCGCGCGTCGAGGCGCGAGCGCATCGCGGCGAGTGGCTGCTCGTGCACTGGTACGATCACGACGACGGCGAGGCAGTGCGCGCGTTCACGCGGCTCGAGCTCGACGGCGATCGCATCGCGCGCGTGCGCAACTACTTCTACACGCCCGAAGTGCTCGAGGAGATCGCGCGCGAGCTCGACGTGCCGTTCCGCCTGAACGGCCATCGCTACTGGTGATCGATCACGCCGGCCTGCGCCGGAACGGGCTGCGACGCATGACGGGCCCGTGCCGGTGCAGGTGCGCGCGTCGCGACGCGATGACGTGCTCGGCGCTCGGCAACGAGAGGCCGAGCACGAGGCCGAACACGAGGTGCACGATGAAGTAGCGGCCCACGTGATAGCTCGCGAAGAACCACGGGCTCGCCCACGGCGCGACGCCGTACGTCATCACCAGGAACACGAACGCGGAGAACAGGATCCCGAGCATCGCGAGGTTGCTCCGGCCGTGCACACGACGCGTGAGCCCCGTGAACACGACGCCCCACGCCACACCGACCGCGAGGTGCAGCACCACGCCCACGAAGCCTGCGAGCGCGGGCATCTCGCTCCAGCGATCGCGCAGCAGCGTCGCACCGATCAGCTGCACGGGCGTCCAGAAGCCGCGCCCGAGCATCGCCGAGCCGGTCATCAGGATCAGGCCCATCACGGTCGCGGCGAAGAGCCCCGCGAGGACGCCGGGGCCCACGATCGCGCGCTCACGCTCCGCTCTCGATCTCTCGTCTCGCGCCACGTCCGCCTCGCTCTCGTTGTTCGTTGCTCGGGCACACGACGCATCGATCGTTCCACGAAGGGACGTGCAACTCTCGATTGCGCTAGGCTCGAAGAGAACGTGGCGGAGACCGTCATCCTCGCACCGCGAAACCCGGTGCCGCCCAACTCGCACCTCCGCGGGACGGTGCTCGCGAACTCGATGCGTCAGGTCGAGGAGCGCGGGCTGATCGACGCGTACTGGCAGACGCTGGCGCCCGAGCACGTGCAGGCGATGCGCGAGCTCGTCGCGACCTCGTGGGTCCCGGTCGAGGTCGCGCTCGCGCACTATCAAGCGATGGGCGCGCTCATCCCCGACCCCGCGGAGCAGGTCGCGATCGGGCGCGAGTCCGCGGCGCGCGTGCAGAACGCGTACATCGAGACGCTGCTGCGCGCGATGCGCGCGTCGGGCGCGGGCGTGTCGATGGAGCTCGTGCTCGCGCAGGCGCAGAAGGTCTTCGACCGCGTGATGATCGGGGGCTCGGCCGCGGTCTACAAGACGGGCATGAAGGACGCGCGCATCGAGTGCCTCGGCACGCGCATGGTGCAGGCGCCGTACTTCCGGAACGGCTGGCAGGGCTGGTTCGAGAGCAGCCTGGGGCTGGTGACGCGGCGGGTGTTCCTGAAGCAGATCGCGGAGATGCAGACCGCGGAGCGGATGGCGTTCGCGGCATCGTGGGTGTGACGATCGTTGGAGCTCCAACGAATGTCGTTGGAGCTCCAACCATCCGGCACCCTCAGGGCATCTTCAGGATCATCAGGCGGACCTCGGTCATGTCCTCGATGGCGCTGCGGATGCCCTCGCGGCCGAGCCCGCTGTCCTTGACGCCGCCGTACGGCATGTTGTCGACGCGGAAGCTCGGCACGTCGTTGATCACCACGCCCCCGACCTCGAGCTCGTCCCACGCGCGCTGCGCCTTGAACACGTCGCGCGTGAACACGCCGGCCTGGAGGCCGAACTTGCTGTCGTTCACCTCGGCGATCGCGTCGTCGAAGCGCTCGAAGCGCGAGAGCAGCGCGACCGGGCCGAACGCCTCCTCGGCGTAGAGCGCGCAGTCACGCGGCGCGTCCTCGACGAGCGTGGCCTCGAGCATCGTGCCCTGGCGCTTGCCGCCGACCAGCACCTTCGCGCCCTTCTTCGCCGCGTCCTGGATCCATCCGTCGAGGCGCTTCGCCTCGCTCTCCGAGATCATCGGGCCGATGAACGTGCTCTCGTCCTTCGGGTCGCCGGAGCGCAGCCCGCGCACCGCGGTGACGAGGCGCTCGCGCAGCGCGTCGTAGAGCGACTCGTGCGCGAGGATGCGCTGCACGCTGATGCAGCTCTGGCCCGACTGGTAGTACGCGCCGAACACGATGCGCTCGACGACGCGATCGAGCTGATCGCGCTGGTCCTCGTCGACGATGCACGCGGCGTTGCCGCCGAGCTCGAGCACGACCTTCTTCTTGCCCGCGCGCGCCTTGAGGTCCCATCCGACCGCGGGCGAGCCGGTGAACGAGAGCAGCTTGAAGCGCTCGTCGGTCGTGAAGAGATCCGCGCCGTCGCGGTGCACCGGGAGGATCGAGAACGCGCCCGGCGGCAGCTCGGTCTCCGCGAGCACCTCGCCGATGATCAGCGCGCCGAGCGGGGTGCGCGACGCGGGCTTGAGCACGAAGGGACAGCCCACCGCGATCGCCGGCGCGACCTTGTGCGCCGCGAGGTTGAGCGGGAAGTTGAACGGCGAGATGAACGAGCACGCGCCGATCGGCACGCGCTTGGTGAAGCCGCGATAGCCCTTGGCGCGCGCCGAGATCTCGAGGTTGAGCACCTCTCCGTCGATGCGCACCGACTCTTCGGCGGCGACGCGGAACGTGTCGATCAGGCGCATGGCCTCGCCGCGCGAGTCCTTGATCGGCTTGCCGGCCTCGACGCAGAGCGCGTACGCGAGCTCCTCGAAGCGCTCGCGGAAGCGCTTCACGCAGTGCTCGAGCACCGCCTGTCGCGCGTAGGGCGGCATCTGCGCGAAGGGCTTCTCGGCGGCGACCGCCGCGGCGATCGCGCGGTCGATGTCGGGCGTGCGCGCGAGCGCGACGCGGGTGACGACCTCGCCGGAGAACTTGTCGGTGACCTCGAGCTCCTCGTTGGGCTGCTCGGGTCGGTTCGCGACGAAGAACGGATAACGTGCTCGGAGCTGGGTCATGAGGTCCTCAAATCGCCGCCGCGAGCTCGCGGATCTCGCGGTTCAGGATCAGATCGTTCTCGGAGTAGTCGACGGGGACGTCGACGAGATGGACGCCCTTGCTGTCGAACGCGCGCTCGACGATGCGCGCGAGATCGCCGGCGCTCGAAGGGCGGTGGCCGCGCGCGCCGTACGACTCCGCGTACTTCACGAAGTCGGGGTTGCCGAGCGCCATGCCGTAGTCGGGCAGGCCCATGTGCGCCTGCTTCCAGCGGATCATCCCGTACGCGTCGTCGCGCAGGACGAGCACCACGAGATCGAGGCCGAGGCGCACCGCGGTCTCGAGCTCCTGCGAGTTCATCATGAACCCACCGTCGCCGCAGACCGCGAGCACCCGACGGTTCGGGTGCACGATCTTCGCGGCGATCGCCGACGGCAGCCCCGCGCCCATCGTCGCGAGCGCGTTGTCGAGCAGCAGCGTGTTCGGCATGCGGCAGCGATATGCGCGCGCGAACCACAGCTTGTAGATGCCGTTGTCGAGACAGACGACTCCGTCGTGGGGCATCACGCGGCGAAGGTCCGCGACGACGCGCGCGGGGTGCATCGGGAATCGATCGTCGTCGGCGCGCTTCGCGAGGTGCGCGTCGAGGTGCTCGCGCACCGTGCGGAAGAACGAGAAGTCCCAGTGCGGCTGGGGATCGAGCGCTTCCTTGAGGCGCCAGATCGTGTTCGCGATGTCGCCGACGGCCTCGAGCTGCGGGAAGTAGACGGAGTCGACGTGGGCCGAGCTGAAGTTGACGTGGATGACCGTGCGCGCGCCGCGCATGAAGAAGGGCGGCTTCTCCACGACGTCGTGGCCGCAGTTGACGATGCAGTCGGCGCGCTCGATCGCGCGGTGCACGAAGTCGCCGTCGGAGAGCGCGGCGTTCCCGAGCCAGAGCGGGTGCGTCTCGTCGAGCACGCCCTTGCCCATCTGCGTCGTGAAGAACGGGATGCCGGTGTGATCGACGAACTGCCGGAGCATCTTGCTCGTGAGCTTCCGGTTCGCGCCGGCGCCGATCATCAGGAGCGGTCGCTTCGCGTCCTTGAGCGCGGCGAGCGCGCGGTGGATCGCCTTCTCGTCGGCGATGGGACGGCGCGTCGCGGCGGGCTCGATCAGCGGGGCGCCGCCGGGGTCGCGCGCGATGTCCTCGGGCAGCTCGAGGTGCACCGCGCCCGGGCGCTCTTCTTCGGCGGAGCGGAACGCCTCGCGCACGCGGGCCGGGATCGTGTCGGCGGAGACGATCTGCCGCGTGTACTTGGTGAGCGGGCGCATCATGTCGACGACGTCGACGATCTGGAAGTGCCCCTGCTTCGAGGATTTGATCGGCTTCTGGCCGGTGATCATCAGCATCGGCATCGCGCCGAGCTGCGCGTACGCGGCGGCGGTGACGAAGTTCGTCGCCCCGGGGCCGAGCGTCGAGAGCGCGACGCCCGCGCGCCCGGTGAGCCGACCGTGCGTCGCGGCCATGAAGCCCGCGGCCTGCTCGTGTCGCGTGAGGATCAGACGGATGCGCGAGGTCCGCAGCGCCTCGAGGAGATCGAGGTTCTCCTCGCCTGGAATGCCGAAGACGTAGGTGACGCCCTCGGCTTCGAGCGCACGGACGAAGGTCTCGGATGCGTTCAACGTTCGGCCCTCCCTCTGTCGTGCGCGACGCTACTCGATCGCGCGCGGCTGCGTCGCGAGCCTCGATCTCGGGCATCGCGGGCCGAACGGCAATCCCGGAGCTACTCGCTCTCGCGCACGAAGCGGTTGATCGACGCTTCCGCGCCCGCGATGAGGAGCGTGTCGCCCGCCGCGATCGTGTAGTCGGCGCCGGGCACCTCGAGCTTCTTGCCGCCCGCGCCCTTGGGGCGGACGCCGAGCACGTGGATCTCCCAGCGCTTGCGGAGCTCGGCCTGCGCGAGCGTCTTGCCGACCATCTTGCCCTCGGCGATCCAGGGCACGACGCGAACTCCATGTGCGAAATCGAGCAGGTCGCTCGCGACCGGCATGACGACGTCGGCCGCGACGCGGTGCCCCATCTCGTGCTCGAGCTGCACCACGCGCGAGGCGCCGACCATCCGGAGCACCTCGGCCTGGCGCATCGTCGCGGCGCGCGCGATCACGTCCTTCACGCCCATCTTCTTGAGCGTGGTGACGCAGAGCACGGTCGCCTCGAAGTCCTCGCCGAACGTGACCACCGCGGTGTCGACGTGATCGGCGCCGATCGCGGAGAGCACGCGCGGATCGGTCGCATCGCCGACGAACGCCGCGCTCGTCTTGTCCTTCGCCTGCTCGACCTGCTCGGGGTCCGCGTCGACCGCGATGATCTCCGCGCGTGCCTGCCAGAGCGTCTCGATCAGCGAGTCGCCGAAGCGGCCGAGGCCGATCACGAGCACCTTCTTCGCCTTCATACCTTCGCCCTCTGGGATGAGCGGACGCTCATGGGTCGATCAACCGATCATCACGCGCTCGGACGCGAGCTGCACCGGTGCGCGCCTGGCCTCGCTCGCCATCGCGAGCGCGAGCGTGAGCGGGCCGGTGCGGCCCGCGAACATCATGACGATGATCACGAGCTTGCCCGCGGGGGTGAGCGACGACGTGATGCCCGTGGACAGGCCCGTCGTCGCGAACGCGCTGCACACCTCGAAGAGCACGCGCAGCGGCTCGTGCTCCTCGGTCATCAGGAGCACGAACGTTCCGATCATCACGATCGCGAGCGAGAGGAACGTGACGCCCATCGCGCGGCGCACCACGCCGCTCTCGAGCTGACGATCGAGCAGGCGCGCCGACGCGTGGCCGCGCAGCTCGGCCCATACTTCGGCGCAGATCGCAGCGAACGACGTCGTCTTGATGCCGCCGCCGGTCGAGCCGGGCGAGGCGCCGATCAGCATCACGACGCACGCGATCGCGATCGTGACCGCACGCATCGCGCCGAGGTCGATCGTGTTGAAGCCCGCCGTGCGCATGCTGACCGACTGGAAGAGCGACGCGAGCACGCGCGCGTGCCACGGCAGGTGCCCGAGCGACTGGCTCCACTCGAGCACCAACACGACGGCGGCGACGCCGAACGTGAGCGCGGCGCTGGTGCCGAGCGCGATGCGCGCGTGGAGCGAGAGACGATCGGGACGACGGCGGCGCATGCGCGCCCACGCGTGGCGCCGCAGCTCCTCGATCACGGGGAAGCCGATGCCGCCGACGGTGATCAGCGCGGCGATGGTGAGGCAGACCGGCCAGCTCGTCGCGAAGCCCGCGAGGTTGGCGTGGCTGAGGCAGAAGCCCGCGTTGCAGAACGCGCTCACCGCGGTGAAGACCGACCACCACGCGCGATCGCCGGCGCCCGCGATCGGGTGGGGATCGTCGGGGCCGCGCATCACCTCGGGGTGGAAGCCGGTGAACGCGTAGAGCAGCAGCGCGCCGATCGCCTCGAAGAGCAGCGTGTAGCCGACGATCGCGATCAGCGTGCGGCGCAGCGCGGCGAGCGAGCCGGCGTCGATCATCTCGACCAGCACCGCGCTCTGCTTCACGCGCAGCTTGCGGCCCGCGAGCACCACGAACGACGCGGAGAGCACCATGATGCCGAGCCCGCCGATCTGCGCGAGCACGACGATCACGGCCTCGCCGAAGAACGTGTAGGTCGCGCCGACGTCGTTCACCGCGAGGCCGGTGACGCACACCGCGCTGGTCGCGGTGAAGAGCCCGTCGAGGAACGACGCGTCCTCGACGCGCACGACCGCTTCGGGCAGCGTGAGGAGGAAGCCGCCGAGGAACGCGGTGACGCCGAAGGAGAGGACCATGAGGCGCGCCGGGTGGTCGGCGGCGTCCGCGAGGAATCGCTGCGCGCGATGGCCACGGCCGAGGATCCCGAGCGTCGCCATCACCAGCGCGACGACCGAGAACGATCGATAGCCCGAGACGAAGGGCGCGACGTCGCTCGCGTGGAGCGCAGAGGCGAGCGCGATCCACTTCTCGACGAGGGCGAACCCGAGCAGCCCGATGTTGACGAAGTGCGCGAGCAGCATGCGCAGCTTCGGCAGCCATCCGCGCGGCCGTCGCTCGCCGGGCTCGGCGCGCAGCACGAACGAGATCCACGGCAGCGCGAGCACGGACTGCAGCACCGTGAGCGGGATCGACGCCCAGAGGTGGATCGCGAGGCCGAAGTCGAGCACCACGATCACCAGCGCCGCGACGAGCGCGCCGGTGAGCCCGAGGCCCTGCGCGAGGGCGCGTCCTTTCGCGACCGGCGCGACGTCGAGCAACGAGATGCGCGAGGTGCGCTCTTCCGGCGGCGTGCTCGTTCGCGGCTCGCTCACGAGCGGCGATCGCACGGGAAAGTAAGCGGGAGGTCAAGGAATTTTGGCTACGCTCGCGCGATGTCGAGCAACGCAGCGGTCCATCTCTACAGCATCCAGGTCTGCCCCTTCGCGCAGCGCACGCGCATCTTGCTCACGCTGAAGGGCGTGCCCTTCGAGCTCACCGAGATCGACATCACGCGTCCGCGGCCCGCGTGGTTCCTCGAGCTCAATCCGCTCGGGAAGGTGCCGGTGATCGCGCACGCGGGGCGCGTGCTGAACGAGTCGAGCGTCATCAACGAGTACCTCGAGGAGGTCTTTCCCGCGCGGCGCGTGTTCCCCGAGGACGCGTATCGACGCGCGCAGAGCCGCATCTTCATCGACTACGTCAACCACGGCTTCGTCGCGCCCATGTACCAGCTGCTGATGAACCAGGACCCGGCGAAGGAGGACGCACTGATCGCGTCGGCGCGCGCGACGTGGGCGTGAAACGGCGCGTTCCTGATGCGCTTCTCACCGGACGGAACGTGGCTGTGGGACGAAGATGGCTTCGGGATGGCGGAGCTGACGATCGCGCCGTTCTTCATGCGCTACGCGCTGAACGAGCACTACAGCGGGTTCACGCTGCCGGATGCGCCGGAGTACGCGCGGGTGAAGCGCTACCGCGACGCGTGCCTCGCGCACCCGGTCGTGCGCGCGACCGGGATGAGCGACGAGGACTTCATCAAGCTCTACTACGACTACTCGCTCGGCTACGGGAACGGCGCGGTGCCGGAGGGCGAAGAGAAGAGCTCGTTCGACACGAGCGTGCCGCTCGCGGCGCGAGCGATGCCGAAGACGAAGCGCGAGCGCTGGGGCTGACGATCAGCGCAGCTTCCGCGCGTCTCGCTGCCAGTGGCGACAGGCTTCCTTCAGCACGCACGTCTCGCAGCGCGCGGCGTCGCGCCGGCTCGGGCACTCGCGGCTCACGCCGAGGTGACAGATCGCGAAGTCGTATCGCACCGGGTCGTTCGCATCGAAGGTGCGCAGCTTCGACGTGATCTCGGCAGCGGTTCGCAGCGATGCGTCGTTGCGGCGCGTGAGGTCGAGGTTCTTCGCGATGCGGTGCACGTGGGTGTCGACCGGAATGACGAGCCGCGAGGGCGAGACCGGCCACAGGCCGAGATCGACTCCGTCGGCGGGACGGATCATCCAGCGCAGCCAGAGGAGCAGGCGCTTGCACGCGCTGCCGGCGCGCGGATCGGGGACGAGGTGACGCAGGCCGCGTGACGCGTCCTCACCGCGCAGCGCGTCGGCGAGCCTCGCGAGGGCTTCGACGAACGCCTCGTCCTGGTCTTCGATCTCCGCGTCGCAGGCGCGCAGCCCCGTCGCGAACGCAGCGCCCAGCGAGCCGTGGTCGCGGCGGATCACGCCGGCATTCGCGAGCATCGCGGCGACGTCGGGGCCGCGCCACACACGGTGCACGAAGCCGTGCAGCCGCGTCTCGAGCGCCTCTCGCGATTCGCGATCGATCGTCGCGGCCGGGGACTCTCCCAGCGCCTTCAATACCAGCGCGACCTTGCCGCGGATCGCCACGACGTTGCCGAACGCGAGGGATGCGGCGATCAGCGCGACGACCTCGCGATCCTCGGCGCGCGCGTAGCGGTGCACGAAGGACACCGGATCGGCGTCGCGGCGCGCGACTGCATCCGTCGAGAGCAGCAACGCATCGAGGCGCTCGCGAACGAGCTCGAGCCGAGGGGAAGAACGCACGGGCGTCGGACAGTCTAGAGCCGTGATAGAAGGCCTGTCAGTGCTCCGCTCGCTCGCCGGATCCGCGCTCTTCACGTTGCTCGTCGCGTGCGGCGGCGCGAGCGCGTCGTCGTCGACGACGATCGGGAGCAGCCACGCGCCACGCCCGGAGGACGCGATCGATCTCTCGCTGCGCACCCACGACGGGCGCGCGCTCGAGCTCTCCGATCAACAGGGCAGCCCCGTGCTCCTCTTTCTCTTCGCGACCTACGACGGTGCGTCGCTCGCGGCGGCGCGCGGTGTGGCGCGCTTCACCCGCGAGGCCCTCGACACCGTGGTGATCGCGGTCGCGCTGCAGCCCGACGCCGAGACGTTCACCGCCGCGTACGTGGAGTCGCAATCCCCGCCCTACACCGTCGCGTACGAGCCCGCGGGGCGCATCCTCCTCGGCACGACCGATCTCGGCGCGATCGACTCGATCCCGACGCTCGTCATGATCGACGCGCACGGGCGCGAGGTCGCGCGGCACACCGGGTACGTGAGCGAGCGCGTGATCGAGCAGTGGCATCAGGAAGCGATGGCGCGCGGTGGCATCATGACGCCGGCCGAGACGCCGACGGAGGAAGCGCCGCGCCGGCCGACCCCGCTGCCGGTGCAGACCGAGACGCCGCCGCCGCCCGAGAGCGACGAAGCGCCGCCCGACGACGCGCTCGTCATCGAGCCGGACTGATCGCGATCTCGATCCCTTGCTCGTCCCACACCTCGGCGAGCACCGGCGAGAGCGCCTCGACGACGACGCGCTCCACCTCGGTCCCGGTGCCGCATCCGAGGCACGCGCGCGCGACCTCTTCGCACGTGACGAGGTCGACGCGATCGAGGATCTCGCGCGCGAGCGGGATCTCCGACGCGCTCATCGAGAGGCAGCGGTAGCCGAGCCCGAGCAGCACCGGGATCGCGATCGGATGCGACGCGAGATCGCCGCAGATCGAGATCGGGATGCTCGCGTCGCGCGACGCGCGGAACGTGAGGTCGAGCAAGCGCAGCACCGCGGGCTCGAGCGGACGCGCGATGTGCGAGAGCCGTGGGTTCTGGCGATCGACCGCGAGCGTGTACTGGGCGAGATCGTTCGTGCCGACGCTGAAGAAGTCGCACTCGCGCGCGAGCGCGTCCGCGAGCACGACCGCGGAGGGCACCTCGATCATCGCGCCGAGCGGCACCGCGCGGTACGGGATGCCCTCGCGCTCGAGCTCGGCCTGCGCGCTCGCGACCATCGCGCGCGCGGCGCGCAGATCCTCGAGCGTGCACACCATCGGGAACATCACGCGGAGCGGCGCGACCGCGGCGGCGCGCATCATCGCGCGCAGCTGCACGCGGAAGAGATCGGGGCACGCGAGCGAGAGGCGCAGCCCGCGCAAGCCGAGCGCGGGGTTCGGTGCGCGCCCCGCGCCGAGGGGCGTGGTGCCGAGCAGCGGCATCTTGTCGGCGCCGAGATCGAAGGTGCGCAGCGTGACCGGGCGCGGCCCGAAGCGCGACGCGACGCGCGCGTAGATCTCGGTCTGGATTTCCTCGCTCGGCAGCTCGTCCTCGAGATAGAGGAACTCGGTGCGATAGAGCCCGATGCCCTCGGCGCGCTGCGCGTGCGCCTCGTCGACCTCGACCTCGAGCTCGACGTTCGCGAGCACCTCGACGCGCACTCCGTCGCGCGTCTGGCCCGACGTGCCCTCGCGATCGCGCAGACGCCCGGTGAAATGGCGATACCGGCGCGCGCGCTCCTCGGCGCGATGCTGGGTGTCCTCGTCGGGCTCGACGACGATCTCACCGCGCAGCGCGTCGACCACGACGACGCAGCCGGGCGTGAGCGCGCGAGTCACTCCGTCGACGCCGACCACCGCGGGGATCCCGAGCGCGCGCGCGAGGATCGCGGTGTGGCTCGTCGCAGTGCCGAGATCGGTCACGAGCGCGAGCACTCGATCGCGCGGCAAGCGCGCCGTCTCCGCGGGGCTCAGATCGGACGCGACGAGGATCGTCGGACGATCGATCACGGGGAGCTGGAACCCGACGCCGGTGAGCACGCGCAGCACGTGCTCGCCGACCTGCTCGACGTCGCGAGCGCGATCCTGGAGGTACGGCTCGCGCGCGTTCATCAGGCGTCGGACGATCGCCTCGATCGCGCGCCGCACCGCCCATTCCGCGTTGATCCCGCTGCGGATCCCCTCGACCGCGGCGCCGACGAAGAGCTCGTCGCGGTGCATGAGGAGGTGCGCCTCGAGCACGAGCCGATGCTCGGCGCCGGCGGTGGGATCGATCGCATCGCGCGCTTCTTCGAGCTCGCGGCGCGAGGTCGCGAGCGCGCTCATCAGGCGCTGCACCTCACCGTCGACCTCGCCGTTGCCGATCGCGCGCCGCGGGATCGGCACGCTGCGGCGATCGAAGATCGTGACGTTGCCGACCGCGACGCCGGGCGACGCGCAGATGCCACGCAGCGTGGACCGACCTGGGGGCAGGCTGAGCCGCCGGTACGAGCTGCGTCGAACGCGCTGCGGCCGAGGCGGCTCGTCGCTCACGGAGCCCCCCGCTTCAACGCTCTTCTCCGAACCGCGCGGAGATCAGCGCGCCGATCGCGTCGACCGCGGCGCGCGCGTCGGGGCCGCGGCCGCGCACGACGAGCTGCGCGCCCGGGCTCCCGCAGAGCAGCAGCACGCCCATGATGCTCTTGCCGTTCGCGAGCTGTCCGTCCTTCTCGAGCTCGATCTCCGCGCGATAACGCGACGCGAGCTGCACGAGCTTCGTCGCGGCGCGCGCGTGCAGGCCGAGCTCGTTCACGATCGTGAACGTCCCCTCGGCCCGCGCCAGCTCGCGCTCGCCGTCGCTCATCGCGAGACGTCCCGGTGCGCGACCATCACGTCGCGTCCTTCGCCTTCGGCCTCGCCACGCAGCGATCGCCCGAGCTCTTCCGCGATCGCGACCGAGCGATGACGTCCTCCGGTGCATCCGACCGCGATCGTCAGGTACGCCTTGCCCTCGGCCTCGTAGCGCGGGAGCCAGTCGGTCAGCACGCGCTTCAGATCGGCGAGCAGCGACTGGGTCTCCGGCGCGCGCAGCACGTACTCGGCGACCGGCGGGTCGCGACCGGTGAGCGGCTTGAGCTCGGGCACGTGGTGCGGGTTCGGCAGGAAGCGCAGATCGAAGACGAGATCGGCGTCGACCGGCAGGCCGTACTTGAAGCCGAACGAGACGATGCGGACCTGCATCGTCGGTCGCGCGCCGCCGCGCCCGATCGCCTCGACGAGGCTGCGACGCAGGTCGTGCACGCTGAGGCGCGAGGTGTCGATCACCCGCCGGGCGCGCACGCGAAGGCTCGCGAGGCGCTCTCGCTCGCGCGAGATCGCCTCGATCACGTCGCCGCCCTGCGCGAGCGGATGCGGGCGCCGCGACTCGCTGTAGCGACGCACCAGCACGTCGTCGGCGCAGTCGAGGAAGAGCACCTCGACCTCGTGCCCGCCCGCCGAGAGACGATCGAGCAGATCGCCCGCGCCCGCGAGGAACCCGCGCGTGCGCACGTCGACACCGAGGCCGACGCGCGTCAGCTCGCCGTCGGCCGCGAGGAGATCGACGAGGCCCGGTGCGAGCTTCGGCGGGAGGTTGTCGACGCAGAAGAACCCGACGTCCTCGAGCACGTGGAGAGCGCTCGTGCGCCCCGCGCCCGACATGCCGGTGACCACCACGATATGGAGCGGCGTGCCCACGGTCGGACCGAGAGCATACGGCATCGCGGGCGCGCTTCGCAGCGTCTCCGTTCAGCGTGACGGAACGCCGAGCCCGCGCGCGAGCTGCTGTGCGAACTCGCGCGCCGAGTGGTGGCCCGCGCGCTTCAGCAGCTGGTTGCGGGTCGCGACCTCGAGCAGCACGCCCATGTCGCGGCCGGGATAGACCGGGACGCGCAGGATCGGCACCGGCACGCCGAGCACGCTGCGGGTCGCGTCGTCGAGCCCGAGGCGATCGAAGCCCTCGTCGCTGCGCTCGTCGTGCAGGTGGCAGAGCTCGATGATCACGTCGAGGTTCGCCTCGTCCTGCACCGCGGTCGCGCCGAACAGATCGCGGATGTTGAGGATGCCGAGGCCGCGGATCTCGAGGTGATGGCGCAGGAGCGCAGGCGCCGTGCCGAGCACGCGATCGCCCATGCGCACGAGGTCCACGCGATCGTCCGCGACGAGCCGCGCCCCGCGCTCGATCATGACGAGCGCGCTCTCGCTCTTGCCGATCCCGCTCGGTCCGACCAGCAGGAGGCCGAGCCCGTGCACCTCGATCATCACGCCGTGCGTCGACTCGCGCGGTGCGAGCAGGCGATCGAGCGCCCCGTGCAGCGCCGCGATCGTGGTGCTCGAGCGCGGGGTCGCGACGAGCAGCGGCACGTCGGTCTCGCGCGCGACCGCCTCGAGCTCGGGCGGCGGCGCCACGCCGCGGGTGACCACGACGCACGCGAGCCCGAGACCGAAGAAGCCGCGCAGCCGCTCGACGCGCAGCGCGGGCGCGAGCGTCTCGAGGTAGCTGATCTCGGTCTCGCCGAGGATCTGCACGCGCGACGCGACGACGCCCACGAGGTGCCCGGCGAGCGCGAGGCCGGACTTCTGGATCCGCGGATGATCGATCGTGCGATCGAGGCCGCGCTCGCCGGTGATCACGTCGACGAGCGCGGCGAGCTCGGGATCGGCGACCAGCGCGCGCGTGGGGAGGAGCGTCGCGGGAGGGACCGACTCGCGTTCGGGCATCGAGCGGGATCTTATCGCCGACGGGGAGAGACGTCGCCGTCGCCGTCGCCGTTCACGACCACGCCCACGTCCACGAACCCATCGTTGACGTGGACGTGGTCGGCGACGTGAACGGCGACGGTCGTTCGATCAGAGCGTCTCGAGGTACGCGACGAGGTCGCCGATCTGCGCCTCGGTCAGCCGCGAGGTCGCGCCGTGCGACTCACCGCCGCACTCGGGGTCGAAGCGATCGCGCATCGTGGTCGCGCAGCCGTCGTGCATCACCGGCAGGCGCTGCGACGCGCCGACGAGCGAGGGCACCTGGAACGCGCCGCCGGTGCCGACGTCGACCGTCGTGTTGTTCGTGAGCATCGCGCCCGAGTGACACGAGCCGCACTCCGCGCCGCCGAAGAAGAGCTCACGACCGCGCTGCACCGCGATCGCATCGCGCGGCGTGACCACCGGCGCGGGCAGCTCGTCGAGCCAACCGCCCAGCGCGTTGACCTGCGTGCCCGAGAGCCGCGGCCCGCTCATGCGACCCGTGAACACGACCTCGCTGAGCGCGCGAAGATCGGGGAGGTCGCCGTCCCAGTGGAACGGCGCCGTCTCGGTCACGTCGCCGTGCATCGCGGGGGTGCGGCGCGGGCCGAGCCCGGCGAAGAGCCAGGTGCGACCGTCCTCGCCGCCCTCGGGGTGGCACGACGCGCACGCGGTGCCGCGGCTCGCGTTCGCGTGGAAGATCGTGTGACCGGTGTCGAAGCGCGACTCGCCGCCGAGATCGACCTCGAAGCGCGCGCCGGTCGTGCGCTCGATCATCACGAGGCGCGCGGGCTCGCGCTGCTGAACCACGAGCAGGCCGCCCTCGCCGTACGCGACCGCGACCGGGTTCTGCACGCCCGCGACCGTCTCGTTGGGGAACATGCAGCCCTGATCGTCGACGCTCGTGTCGAGCACGGAGAGCGGATAGATCGCGACCGCGCTCTCGCCCGACTGGTTGCCCGCGTTGACCACCGCGATCTCGGTCTCGTCGTGCGACACCGCGAGATCGACGGGCAGCGACGACATGCCGAGGTTCGGCGCGCGCGACGCGCCGCGATCCGAGAACACCGTGACCGCGCTCTGCACGATCGATCCGTCGCAGAATCCCGTCGCGTAGTACGCGCCCGGCGCGAGCTGCAGCTCGGTGTCGCTCGCGCGCTGGTGCACCATCGCGACGTCGCCGCTCGGCATCGAGATGGTCCGCCACGCGACCGAGGGCTGGAACACCGCCTCGCGCCACACGCCCGTGCCGTCGATGAACCCGTTGAAGGGATCGGTGACCGCGCTCGGCGCGACACGATCCATGACCGCACCGTCGACGCTCAGCCGCACCAGCTCGGCGTTGCGGAAGCGCGTGACCAGCAGCGTGTCCCCGTCGACCACGACGTCACGCAGATCGCCGCCCTCGACGCGCATCTCGCGCACCGACGCGCCGCCCGCCGCAGGCAGGCTCACGACCTCGCCGCCGCGGCACGCGACGTGGAGCAGATCACGCCCCCCGTCGTACGCGATGCCGCGCGGCATCGGGCACACCGCGCGGCGCTCGCCCTCGCGCGCGCGCTCGGGATCGAACGAGTAGACCTCGCCGGTGCCTCGCAGCACGACGTGCGCACGACCCGCGCCGTCGCTCACGATGCGCCCCGGCTCCGCGCCCGGAGGCAGCGCGACCTCGGCGTGGACCGCGCGCGCGCGGCGATAGTCGACGACCAGGATGCGATCGCGATCGGCGTCCGCGGCGATCGCCCAGCCGTCCTGCACCTGGAGCGTGCCGCCGCTGATCGGCGGAGGCGCGACCTCCTGGGTGACGGTGCCCTCGTAGAACCGCGGATCGATGAACGGCGAGCGCGCCTCGGGCCCGGGGGTGAATGGGTCCGGCGTCGGCGCCGTGTCGGGTGGGCGGAGACAGCCCGTGAGCATCGCGCTCGCGAGCGCGATCGAGCACCAGTCGTTGCGCGTCATTCTCTCTCTCGCTCCTCGCGAGGCCCACGCCCCGCCCCGGACCGCGCATAGCAGGCCGTGCGCCAGCGCAGAAACGCCCGGAATTCGCCGCGTCGAGCGCGCCACCGGGCCGGGTTTTCACACGGGCGGCCCTGGGCGTGGCACGCCCGGGCATGCGCGACGCGTGCAGCGCGCTGCACAGCGTACAGCGCATCACACGCCCTCGTTGCCATCGCGCGCCCGCGTCCACAGAGTCCGCTCTCGCCGATGACCACCGACCTCGAAGCCCTCTGCACGCTGCTCGCGGGACGACGCGTGGTCGCGCTGACCGGCGCGGGGTGCAGCACCGAGTCGGGCATCCCCGACTACCGCAGCGAGGGCACCCGCAAGCGCGCGCGCAACCCGATGCAGTACCGCGCGTTCCTCCACGACGCGCGCGCCCGAGCGCGCTACTGGGCGCGCAGCCTCCACGGCTGGCCGCGCATCGCGAGCGCGCGACCGAACGACGCGCACCGCGCGCTCGCCGCGATGGAGCGCGAAGGCGCGCTGGTCGGGCTGATCACGCAGAACGTCGATCGCCTCCACCACGCCGCGGGCAGCGCGCGCATCGTCGAGCTGCACGGTGCGCTCGCGGAGGTGCGCTGCCTCGCGTGCGGGACCACCGCGCCGCGCGCGCAGGTGCAGGAGCGCCTGCTGCACGCGAACCCCGGGTTCGTCGAGCGTCCCGTGGAGCTCAACCCCGACGGCGACGCGGAGCTCGAGGACGACGCGCTCGAGGGCTTCCGCGTGGTCGCGTGCGAGGCGTGCGGCGGCGTGCTCAAGCCCGACGTCGTGTTCTTCGGCGACAGCGTGCCGAGGCCGCGCGTCGACGCGGCGCACGCGATGGTGCGCGAGGCGGACGCGATGCTCGTCGTCGGCTCGTCGCTCGCGGTGTACTCGGGGCTGCGCTTCGTGCGCGCCGCGGCGGAGCGCGCGATCCCGATCGCGATCCTCAACGTCGGGGAGACGCGCGGCGACGCGCTCGCGACGTTGCGCCTCGAGGCGCGCGCGGGCGCGGTGCTCCCGATCGTCGCCGAGCGGATCGCGACGCGCGACGCGCGCTCCGCGTGATCACGCCGCGGGCTGCGCGGGGCCCAGATCGAGCGGCGGCTCGGGCCAGATCTCCCGCAGCGCCTCGCCGACCTGGTGCCGCAGCTTGCGGATCTCGCCGGCGTCGATGTGCTCGTTGAGCACCGAGAGCGCGGCGCGCAGCACGTCGCGCGGCGCCGCGTGCGGCCCGCCCTCGAGGCCCGACGCGATCTCGTCGTAGACCTCGTCGACGCTCGCGAGCGCCGCGGGCACGTGCGAGGGACGCCAGCCCTCGTAGTACACGCCGCGCAGCAGGAGCGGGAGCTGCGCGGCGAGCGCCGCGGACTCGTTCGCCGGGAGCCGATCCCGGATCGCGTGGAGCGCGGCGCGGAGGCATCGATACGCGAGCTGCGTGGTGCCCGAGCCGAGCTCCTCGACGTAGGCGTGCAGCCATTCGTAGCTGAGCTGCATCGTGTGCTCGAAGGCATCGACGTGATCGTCACGAGTCATCGAGGGTGCGTGTCCTCCTGGCACCTCCGCTCAGCAATCCTCGTGCGCGGAGAGCGCCGTCGAGCACACGTGTGGCGCATCGCCGCGCAGGGACCTCGAGCGGGCTCGCTTGGTCTGGGATTGCGCGCGTGCTCCGGCTTCGCTTGCCCGTGCTCGGATGGTGCACATCTCGGTCGCCATGAGCCGGCCCACGTCGATCCATCCCGGCGAACGCCGTGCACCCGAGATCGTCGCCGAGCGGCGCGAGGTGTCGATCCCGGTCCGCGGCGCGCACGTGGAGGGCGACCTCGTGGTCCCCACCGGCGCGCGCGGGCTCGTCGTGTTCGCCCACGGGAGCGGGAGCAGCCGCTACAGCCCGCGCAATCGCTACGTCGCCGAGGTGCTGCAGCGCGGCAAGCTCGGCACGCTGCTGCTCGATCTGCTCACGCGCGAGGAAGAGGCGATCGACGCGCGCACCGCGCACCTGCGCTTCGACATCGAGCTGCTCGCGGAGCGGCTCGTGTCGGCGATCGAGTGGGCGCGGCGAGATCCCGCGACGCGCGAGCTGCGGCTCGGGTTCTTCGGCGCGAGCACGGGCGGCGGCGCGGCGCTGGTCGCTGCGGCGTTGCGCCCCGACGCCGTGGCGGCCGTGGTGTCACGCGGCGGTCGTCCCGACCTCGCGGGCAACGCGCTGCCGCTGGTCCGCGCGCCCACGCTGCTGATCGTCGGCGGCGACGACGTGCCGGTGCTCGAGCTCCATCGCGAGGCGATCGCGCGCATGCAGCACGAGGTGCACCTCGAGGTGATCGTGGGCGCGACCCACCTCTTCGAGGAGCCGGGCGCGCTCGAGGAGGTCGGGCGGCTCGCGCGGGAGTTCCTGGTCGCGAAGCTCGGTCCTCCCTCGTGATGAGGGCGCGCTCATGGCTCGCGGCGAGCTATGAGCGCGCGACCATGCGCGACAGCGCGCGCGACCACGCCGCGCGCGCCGCCCCGGGACGCGACGGATAGAGCGGATGGAGGGCGCGGATCGCCTCCATGCGCGCGGCGACCCGCGCGAGCCGCGACACCAGCGCGCGCTCGCGGAGGGCGCGCGGCGCCTTCGCGAGGAGCGCGCGGGTCCCGAGCGAGGGCGGCAGCTGGGTCATCGCGGGCCGCATCATCGCGGCATCGAGCAGGCCTCCGGCGACGAGGCGCTCGAGCTCGTCGGGCGTCATGCGCTGGCTGTAACGGCGGAAGAGGTCGTACGCCGCGAGCACGCCGCCGCGCTCGCGGGTCCAGCGCGTCTCGTACTCGGCGAGCCCACCGCCGCGCGTGATCGCATCGACGAGCACCCGCGCGGCGACGAGCCCCGCGCCGATGCCCGAGCCATGCGCCGAGAAGACCATCAGCGCGGCGTCGCCGATGCGCGCGACGCGACCCTGCGCGAGCGGGAGCGCGGGACGACCGAGCGGGATCGCGCGGGCACCGGCGCGCAGCGGTGCGCCGATCCACGGATGCTCGGCGGCGAAACGCTCGATCATCGCGCGGCCCGAGAGATGACCCTCCGCGGGGATCGATCCGGTGAGCATCGAGACGTGATCGCGCTCGAGGCGCAGGTTGAGCACCGAGTAGCCGCCCGCGCTGCCGACGAACGAGAGCACCTCGCCGATCGGCACGCGGTGCCGCGCGAAGAGCGCCTCGGCCTCGCCGCGATCGCGCACCTCGCGGATCTCCTGGGCGGCGGAGCAGAGGTCGTGGCGGGTGAGGCCCGGCGGCTCGCCGAGCAGGCGCGCGCCCGCGAGCCCCGACGCGTCGACGATCACGTCGGCGCGCACCACGCCGCGATCGGTGCGCAGCGCGCCGCCCTCGACGCCGCCTTCGAGCCCGAGCGCGCGCACCTCTCCTTCGAGCATCGCGCCGGCGTCGCGCGCGTCCTGGTGCAGGCGCGCGACGAGCAGGCTCATGTCGAGCTCGAGCACGCCGTGATCGCGCACCACGACGTGCCCCTCGCCGGCGCGGAAGTGATAGGGGACCTCGTCGCCGACGAGCTCGGCGCCGCGCGGCTGCGCAATGCGTGCTTCGTCGAAGCACCAGCGAGGCACCGCGTTGATCCATTGCGCCCCGGCGCGCTCGAGCGGACCGCGATCGACGAGCAGCGTGCGGAGGCCTGCGCGAGCGCCCAGCGACGCGACGGCGGCGCCCGCAGTGCCCGCACCGACGACGAGGAGCTCGACCCGCTCGGGCAGCGACATGCGCGCGAGGATACCCGGGCGCGACGAGCGTAGAGTGTTCGCGTGTCCGATCTGCAAGGCGAGAACGCCCGCACCCTCGACGTCGCGTCGCTCCCTCCCGCGCTGAGCCGGGAGCTCGCGAGCGTGCTCGCGCCACGAGGGCCGGCGCTGCTCGCCGCGCCCGATCGCTTCGCGTGGCGCGAGCGAGCCGCGATCGCGCTCGCTCCGATCGGCGCGTTCGTGATGGTCGCGCTCGCGGCGCGCGCGTTCGCCGCGGCGTGCGAGCCCCGACACGAGCCGACGTGGGCGCTGGTGTACGCGCTCCCCGCGGTGCCCCTCGCGCTGCTGATCGTGCGCGCCATCCTCGCGCCGCTGCGCGCGCGGCGCATGCCCTTCGCGCCCGGGGTGTACGTGCTCGATCGCGACGTGGTGATCGCGCACGGGCCCGAGGTGCGCGTGGTGCCGCTCCGCGCCGTCGCGGGCGTGAGCGCGCCGCGTCGTCTGCCGATCGGAGGGCTCGCCGAGATCACGCTCTGGCTCGAGGGCGAGCCCGCGGAGACGTGCCTCGTGCCGGTGGCGGACGCGGAGTCGGCCGCCGAGCGGGTCGAGCGAGCGCGCGAAGCGGCTCTCGCGCCCGAGGATCAGGCGACGCGCCGGCGGAGGCACGACCCGCTCGCGGAGCTGCGGCGCTCGACGTCGTGGGAGCGCGCGACCGACGCGCGGCCGCGCAGCGACTGGGCGCGCAGCATCGCGCTCGCGGTGCCGCTCGCCCTCGTGATCGGCGCGCTCTCGGTGCTCGCGCGCAATGCGCTGAGCGACGCCGCGGCGATCGCGAGCGCGAGCGCGTCGAACGACGTCGAGGCGCTGCGCTGCTACGCGGACTCGGGCGGCTCCGACGCAGCGCGGGTGCGCGCCGAGCTGCTGCCGCGCGCAGCGTACGCGCAGGCGATCGCGGCCGGTGACACCGCGTCGCTCGGTCAGTACGTCGAGGCCTATCCCGAGGGCCCCGACACCCCCGCGGCGCGCACCCGGTGGATCGAGCTGGAGTACGAGAACGCGCGATCGAGCGCGTGGGGCCTGCGCGCATTCGTGACGCGCTTCCCCGATGCCCCGCAGGTCGCGGAAGCACGCACCGCGATGCCGCGTCTCGCGCTCGAGGAAGCGCGGCGCTCCGACGACGCGGGGGCCTACGCGTACGTGGCGCGCGAATATGCGGGCACGCCCGAGGGCGACGAGGCGCGGCGGCTCCATCACGCGCGCTACGAGCGCGCGCTCGAGGCGCTGATCGTGCGCGGCGCGAGGCCCGAGGTGACGGCGTTCCTGCGCGCCCTCTTCGCGCACCTCGAGGCGCACGAGGACGCGAGCGTGCTGGTTCGCTTCCGCACGCCGTCGAGCGAGGCGCTGCGGATCTTCGACGCGCTGGTCGACGAGTCGCAGAACGTGCCGATCGAGCCGATCGCGCCCTCGTTCTCGCGACGCCTGTCGGTGCAGCGCGAGGCGCTCGTGTTCGATCGGCTCAACACCGCGTTCGAGCCCCTCGTGCCGCGCGACGTGATGCACCTCGCGCGCGGCGCGAACCTGCCCGACGTGCCGAGCGAGGAGCAGATCCTCTTGCGCCTCGAAGGCGTGCCCGAGGAAGAGCACGAGGCGATGCGCGCCGCGATCCTCGCCGAGGCGGAGGACGAGGGCACCGCGCCCGAGATCCGCATCGAGTACACGATCGTGCCGACCGGCGACGTGTACGTGAGCAGCCCGGTTGCCCCGCGGTTCGACGCGTTCGGAGGGCTCGACGTCGAGCACGACGAGCGACGATTCGCCGCGTTCCTCGTGCGATTCGCGATCGAGATGCGCATCCCCGGCGCGAGCGAGCGCAACGTGTTCGAGCTCGTGGTGCAGCCCGACGAGCACGTGCGCGTCGACGGTGGCTCGGGCGCGCCGAGCGAGTCGACGATCTACGAAGTGCTCGCGACGAGCGCGTTCGATCGCCTCGGAGACGGGCTCACCACCGCATTCCTCGGCGGTGTCCAACACGTCCCCTGACGGGGAGGCGCCCGCCGTGCGAGCATCCGGGCGCTCCGTCATGTCGCTCGAAGACGCCCCGTCGCCGCAGACGCCGCGCACGATCGCCGACCGCATCGCGGGGATCAGCTCGCTGGCGAAGACCATCGAGCGCGCGCCCGGCGCGACGATCCGCCCCGATTCCCCCGACACCTCGCTGCTCGACACGCTCGCGCCCGCGATCGAAGCGCGCGAGGGCGCCGCGATCCGCCTCGGTCGCACCCTCGGCGAAGGCGGCATGGGCGTGGTGCGCGAGGGCGTGCAGGTGAGCCTCGCGCGGCGCGTCGCGGTGAAGACGTTGCGCGATCGCGATCGCGATGCCGGCACGCAGCGCGCGACGGCGAAGCTGCTCTACGAAGCGCGCGTCACCGGTGCGCTCGAGCACCCGAACGTCGTGCCGGTGCACGACATCGCATCGGACGCGCAGGGCACGCCGCTGATCGTGCTCAAGCACATCGACGGCGTGGTGTGGAGCGAGCTTCTGCGCGACCCCGAGCGCGTCGCGCGCGATCACGGCGCGACCGATCCGCTCGAGTGGCACCTGCGCGTCCTGCTCCAGGTCTGCAACGCGGTGCACTTCGCGCACACGCGCGGCGTGCTCCATCGCGATCTGAAGCCCGACAACGTGATGATCGGCGGCTTCGGCGAGGTCTACGTGCTCGACTGGGGCCTCGCGGTGCGCACCGCGGATCAGGCCTCGGCGACGCCGAAGATGGATCCCGCCGAGGGCCTCGTGCTCGCGGGCACGCCTTGGTACATGGCGCCCGAGATGCTCGGCGGCGCGGCCGCGCGGCTCTCGCCCGCGACCGACGTCTACCTGCTCGGCGGCGTGCTGCACGAGATCGTCACCGGACGCGCGCCGCACCAGGAGAGCAACCTCCACGCGATCCTCGCGAGCGTGGTGCAGTCGCGGCCGCACCTCGACGCGAGCGTGCCCGAGGAGCTCGCGGCGATCGTGCGGCGCGCGCTCGATCCCGATCCCGCGCGTCGCTTCGGCAGCGCCGACGCGCTGCGCACCGCGGTCGAGGGCTTCCTGCGGCATCGCGGTGCGGTGCAGCTCGCGATCGAGGCGGAGCGCTCGCTCGCGGCGCTCGAGGAGGAGCTCGCGCGCGAGGACGCGACGCCCGCGCGCGAGGTGATCGATCGCCACTTCGCCGAGTGCCGCTTCGGCTTCCGCGCCGCGCTGCGCGCGTGGCCCGAGGGGACGCGCGCGAAGGAGGGCCTCGAGCGCGCGGTCTCGCGCATGGTCGCGCACGAGCTCGACGCCGGCCGACCGCACGCCGCCGCGGCGCTGATCGGCGAGCTCGACGCGCCGCCTCGCGCCCTCGCGTCGCGCGTGAACGACGCGGTGCGCGCGTGGGATGCGCGACAGGAAGCGCTGCTGCGCCTCGACCGCGAGCACGATCCCTCGCTCGGTCGCGGCCTGCGCCTCTCGATCACGGTGTTCGTCGGGCTCTTCTGGACGCTCGGTCCGGTCCTCGCGCCCTACGTCGATCCGACCTACGGCAGCTCGCACGCGAGCATGACGGTGCTGCCGGTCATCCTCACCGCGCTCGTCGCGGTCGTCGCGTTCTCGCTGCGCGATCGTGTGCTGCAGACGTCGTTCAACCGCCGCCTCGCCGCTGCGTTCTTCCTCAGTCAGCTCGGCGAGATCTTCATCTACGTCGGCGGCAGCGCGGCGCAGATGACGATCGCGCAGTGCCACGCGGTCGTGATGCTCGTCGCGAGCGGCACGGTGGGCATGCTCGCGGCCGCGGTGTCGCGCGCGTTCTGGATCGCGTCGCTCGCGTTCGTCGTCGCGTTCGGCGTGGGCTCGGTGTGGCCGCAGTGGATCGGGATCGCGGAGGCGATCGCCAACGCGATCATCACGGTCACCGCGATCGTGCTGTGGAGCCAGCGGGTGCCGCGGCCGAAGCGGCGCTGATCACGCGTCCTTGCGCGCCTCGAGCTCTTCCCAGCGCGCCATCATCGTCGCGACCTCGGCCTTCGCGACCTCGAGCGCGGCGAGCATCGCGGGCACCTCGGCGCCGCGCGTCGCGTACACGCTCGCGTCGGCGAGCTCGGCCTCCATACGCGCGACCTCGGCCTCGCGCGCCCCGATCTTCTCGAAGATGCTCTCGAGCTCGCGCTTCTCCGCGCCGCTGAGGCCCTTCTTCTTCGCGGGCGTCGCCGCGCGCGACGGAGCCGCGCTCTTCTTCACGACGGCCTCGGCGTCGGCGCGCTCCTCGGCGAGGCGCGCGTCCTCCTGCGCGCGCAGCGCGCGCCACGTCGAGTAGCTGCCCGCCCAGCGCCGCACCTGGCCCTCGCCCTCGAACGCGAGGATCGCGGTCGCGACGCGCTCGAGGAACCAACGATCGTGGGTGACGACCAGCGCGGTGCCCTCGAATTCCGAGAGCATCTCCTCGAGCGCCGCCAGCGTCGGCGCGTCGAGATCGTTGGTGGGCTCGTCGAGGATCAGCAGGTTCGCCGACTCGAGCAGCATGCGCGCGAGCAGCACGCGCGCGCGCTCGCCGCCCGAGAGCGCACCCACCGGCTGCCGCTGCTGATCGGCGTCGAAGAGCATGCGCTCGAGGTAGCTCACGAGCTCGACGCGCCGCCCGCCCCAGTCGACCTGACGCGAGTGCGGCGAGACGTTGTCCGCGACCGACTTCTCGAGATCGAGCCCGCTGCGGTGCTGATCGAGGTACGAGATCTTCGTGTTCGCGCCGCGCACGACGCGCCCCGCGATCGGCTCGAGCTCGCCGAGGATCGCGCGCAGCAGCGTCGACTTGCCGGCGCCGTTCGGCCCGACGATGCCGATGCGCTCGCCCTTGGTGAGCGAGAGATCGAGCCCCTTCACCAGCGTGCGCCCGCCGATCGCGAGCGAGAGATCGTGCAGCTCGATCACGGTGCGGCCGGTGCGTGTCGCGTCCATCGAGAGCTCGACCTGACGCTCGCGCGGCGGCGGCGCGTTCGCGATCGTGCTCTCCGCACGGTTGATCCGCGCCTTCTGCTTGCCGGTGCGCGCGGCGGGCGTGCGGCGCAGCCACTCGAGCTCGCGGCGCAGCAGGTTCTGCCGGTTCGCCTCGGCGCGACGCTCGAGCGCGCCGCGCTCCGCCTTCGCCTCGAGGTACTCCTCCCAGCCGCCCTCGTACGAGTGCAGCTTGCCGCGCTCGAGCTCGAGCGTGCGCGCGACCACCTGGTTGAGGAACCAGCGATCGTGGGTGACCAGCAGCACCGCGCCGCGGAACGACGACGCGAGGTGCTTCTCGAGCCACTCGATGGTCTCGACGTCGAGGTGGTTCGTCGGCTCGTCGAGGATCGCGAGCTCGGGGCTCGCCACGAGCAGGCGCGCGAGCGCGACGCGACGGCGCTCGCCGCCCGACATCGTCTCGACCTTCGCGTCGAGCCGCGTCACGCCGAGGTGCGAGAGGTACGAGCGCGCCTCGTGATCACGATCCCACCCGCCGAGGCGCTCGATGTCGTGCGCCGCGCTCTCCATCTCGGCGAGCCAGCGATCGTGATCTTCACCGCGCGCCAGCGCCTCGCTCGCGCGGTCGTGCTTCGCGCGCGCCGCCTGCCACTCGCCGAGCCCGGCGAGCACCGCCTCGAGCGCGGTGGGATCGCCCTCGAACGTCGGCTCCTGCGCGAGGTAGATCACGCGGGCGCCGCGCTGCCGCGCGAGCTCGCCTCCATCGGCGGGATCGATCCCCGCGAGGATGCGCGCGAGCGTCGACTTGCCGCAGCCGTTGGGGCCGACGAGGCCGACGCGCTCGCCCTCTTCGAGCGTGAGCGAGACGCCGTCGAGCAGCGTGCGCGCTCCGAGGCTCTTCCGGAGTTCGCGGGCGTCGAGGACGGGCATGGAGGGGCGCGAGCCTAGGGCTCGCCGGTGGGAGACGCCAGGCGCGCTCCCCTGTCCCGGCCGATCGGCCGAATTCGACCCACACGAGAGCTCGGTGACAAGACGACAACACATCAAAATTTATCAACCCGAACGGCACCACCGCTCCACCCACCGAGCAGCTGACAACCAACACGGACGTCCACGCGGAGGTGCTCATGCTCCAGGCGAGACTCGTTTCTCTCGTTCCCCTCCTGGTCGTGCTGAGTGGCGTAGGGTGCGCAGGTCCATCGTCCGACGACGCAGCCGCGAGCGAGAGCGCACTGGTGCTCACCTCGCGCACACCCTCCGAGCTCGTCGGGTCCTACGCGCGCGCCGGCAGCCTCGTCACGTTCGAGAGCCGCACGACCGGCTCCGGACGCGCCGAGCTCCACCTCGTCGTCAACGGCTTCACGTACGACGTCGCGGTGGATCGCGCGGCGGGCACCGTGCATCTCGACGGTCACGGCGGCACCGTCTTCGTCGAGGATCGCGAGGCGATGGCCGCGCTCGAGCAGACGCTCGGCGACGCGTTCACGTTCGACGAGAGCACGCCGCTCCACGAGGTCGCGCTCCTGCGCGCCGCGAGCCAGCTCGGCGATGCGCCGCTCGGCCTCACGTTCGACCCGCGCGTGGTCGACGTCTCGGAGGCGCGCGGAGGCGACAAGCTCCCGAGCCCGGGCACGCTGGTGCAGGAGACGCTGCCCGGCGGCGTCGAGACCGTCGTCGGGATCATGGGCGCCGACGGCGAGATCCTCGCGGTCGACGATCCGAGCGCGCCCGAGGCGCTCCACTGTCAGTACGGCAACGAAGACGGGATCTGGCGTCTGCCCGGCTGCAACGGCGTGCACTGGGCGTGGGCCGAGCACGACGCGACGAACCACTGTCTGCGCGCAGAGAACAGCCCCTACGGCACCGGCACCGACGGGTGCTCGGGGCGCTGCGGGATCACCTGCAACTCGAGCTGGAACCTGTTCACGTGGGACTGCCTCGAGCACGACGACTGCAGCATCGATCACGGCGGCGGCACGAACCCGTGGGACGCGTCGTGCGGTGACGAGTACTGGGAGGCGGCGGACGACTGGTGGTCGTGGGGTGACGCCTGCTGAGCCGGGCGCGCGCATCGATCGCGCTCGTGCTCGTCCTCGCGGCGGGGTGTGACGCGAGAGAGACGTCGGCGCGCGCCGACGGCGACGTGATCGTCGCGCACCTCGACGGGCAGCCCGTGCTCGCCTCCGAGGTGCAGCTCCACCTCCGTCCCGCGCCACCGCGCATCGGCGCGGGCCCCGCGATCGATCCGCGCCGTGTGGCGCTCGACGAGGCCGTGCGCGTGCGGCTCCTCGCGCGCGAGGCACGCCGGCGCGGGCTCGCGCCGCTCGACGGGCCGCCCGCGCTCGTGCAGTCGTCGCTCGTCCGCGCGCTGGTCGACGAGGAGAGCGCACGGCGTGGTGTGCCGGCGCCGGAGGCGATCCCCGAGGACGAGCTGCGACGCTTCGTCGAGAACCACATCGATCGGCTCGACACGCCGAGCGAGATCCTCGTCGCCGCGATCGTGGTGACCGACGCGGCGCTCGCCGAGCGGCTCCTCGCGCAGGCCGATCGCGCCGACGGATCGGGCTTCGCGCGGCTCGTCGCGGCGCACTCGATCGACGCGGCGTCGCGCGCACGCGCGGGCGTGCTCGCGCCGGTCCGAGAGCACGACCACGAGCTCGATCGCGCGGTCTTCCAGGTCGCGTGGCAGCTCCGCCGGCCCGGCATGGTCGGGCTCGCGGAGGCGCACGACGGACGTTGGCTCGTGCTGCGCGCCATGCGGGTGGAGCGGCCCGCGCGCCCGTGGGAGACGTTCGCCGCGCGCGCTCGCAACCTGCTGGCCCGCCAGCGCCGCGACGAGGTCGTCGACGCGCTGATGGTCCAGCTCCGGCGCGTCGCGACGCTCACGATCGACGAGCGCGCGCTCGCAGGTCTGCCGGTGCCCGCGCGATGAGGCTCGCGCTCGCGCTGACGGCATGCGCGCTGAGCGCGTGCGTCACCGACGTCGCGATCACCGAGGCCGCGATCACCCGCGGTGCGCGCGACCCGCGCGACGAAGCGGTGGGCGCGCTCAGGATCCGCCGCGCGGTGTGCGGCGAGCCCGCGCAGCTGGTGTGCAGCGGCAGCCTGATCGCGCCGCGCGTCTTCCTGACTGCGGCCCACTGCGTCACCGATCTCACGAGCGGCATCCTGGGCCTCGACCAGCTCGAGGTCGTCTTCGGCGAGCACGTCGAGGGCGCGGGGATCGCGATCGTCGACGCGGCCGTGGCTGCGGATGACGACTTCGACCTCGCGCTCCTCGAGCTCGCCAGCGCACCGCCGATCGCGCCTCTCGCGCGCGGAGGGCCCGAGGGCGCGGAGCTGGGAGACGAGCTCCGGCTCGTCGGCTTCGGCCAGACCTCGCCGACCGACGGCGGTGGAGCGCGGCTCGGCGGCGCCGCCGTGCTCTCGGCGATCGACGCGACGACGCTCCGGCTCGCGCCCGCGCCCAGCGTCGCGTGCGATCGCGACTCGGGCGGCGCGGTGCTCCGGCTCACGGGCGACGTCCCGACGCTGGTCGGGGTGATCCGCTCCGGCGACGCGGCCTGCGCGAGCGTCACCGTCGCGACGCGCGTCGATGCGCAGGAGGACGCGTTCCTCGCGCCCTTCGTCGCCGCGGTCGGCGCGCTCGATCCCGAAGCGCGGCCCCCGCCCGACGTGACCGCGGACTTCTGCGCGGTGCCGTGCGCGATCGACGACGAGTGCCCCGCCGCGATGCGCTGCCTCCCGGATCGATCCGGTGCACGCCGCTGCGGCTACGCCGGCCTCGGGCCCGGAACGTTCGGCGAGCCGTGCGAGCGCGGCGTCGAGTGCGCGAGCGGCGCCTGCGCGGCGATCGGCACCGGCGACGAGCAGGACTGCCGCTGCTTCGTGCGATGCCCGACGCCCACCGCAGCGGCCGCGGCGAGCTGCTCCGTCCAGCCGTCGCGCTCCCGCGCGGGCGTGCTGATCGCGCTGTCGCTCCTCGCGCTGGTTGCGCGGCGGCGCCGCTACGCCGATCGCCGGAACTCGGTGGGGCTCTGGCCATGCGCCCGGCGGAACGCGCGCACGAACGCGCCGACCGACGCGTACCCCACCCGATCGGCGATCGACGCCAGCCCTTCTTGCGTCGATCGCAGCAGGCACCCCGCCTTGTAGAGGCGCCATCGCGTCAGGTACGCGAGCGGGGCCTCTCCGACGTGCTCGCGGAAGCGCAGCGCGAACGCGGAGCGCGACATGCCCGCGAGCTCCGCGAGCGACTCGACCGACCACGGGCGCTCGAGATCGGCGTGCATCGCGCGGAGCGCCGGACCGAGGCGCACATCGGCGAGCGCGCCGAGCCAGCGCAGCTCGTTGCCACGACCGGCCGCGTGGTGCGCTCGGATCATCTGCACGAGCACGAGATCCGCGAGTCGGCTCACGACGATCGGCGAACCGACGCCCGGCGTGCTCGTCTCGGCCGCGAGCAGATCGAGCGTCGCGCGCAGCGCGGTGGCCTCCGCGCCGTCGGTCGCGACGCAGAGCACGCGCGGCAAGAGATCGACGAGCGGCGTGCTCCCCCACGCGTCGAGCTCGAACCATCCGCACACGACCGACGTCGCCGGGCCGCCGCCGCCGTGCTCGACGACGTTGCCGACCTTGCGCGCGACGAGCTCCGAGCACGGCACCGCGCGGGTGTTGCGCGCGTCGCGCAGCGCGAAGGTCGCGTCCGACGCGACGAGGAAGCAGTCGCCGGCGCGCAGCGCGAGCGGCCGTTCCTCGCCCGCGACGCTCAGCCAACAGCTCCCTCGCACCACCATCCCGAACTTCGCGTGCGCCGGCCCGCGGAAGTCCACGCCCCACGGCGCGGTCGCATCGAGACGGAAGTAGATCGCGCTGCGCACCCGCATCGCGCTCAGCACCTCGGTCACGGGGTCCAGCACGTCGAGACGGACGGATCGATCTTCGGGCGTTCTGGTCACTGTGCGTCCCGATCCGGAGTTCTAGGTTGGCCTTCGAGCGCGCGCCAATGCGCGCCGAAGGAGGCCCTCCATGATCCTCGTGACCGGTGCGAACGGCACCATCGGAAGCCACGTCGTCCCTCGTCTGCTCGCCCGCGGAGAGCGCGTGCGCGCGCTGGTGCGCGATGCCGCGAGAGCCGCGAAGCTCGGACCCGACGTCGAGATCGTCGTCGGCGATCTCACGCGCCCCGAGACGCTCGATCGCGCGTTCGCGCGCGTCGACCGCGTGTTCCTCGCGACCACGGGGAGCGATCTCCCGCAGCAGGAGGCGAACGCGATCGCCGCGGCGGAGCGCGCGGGCGTCGGCCACGTCGTGAAGCTCTCGGTGATGATGCCCGAGGGCACACCGAGGATCGGATCCGCGAGCTGGCACGAGGCGAGCGAGCGCACGCTGCGCGCATCGCGGCTCGCGTGGACGATGCTCCGCGGCGGCAACTTCGCGAGCAACGCGCTCGCGTTCGCCGATCCCACGAGCCCGCTCGCGTCGGTGTTCGCGCTCGCCGGCGACGGCGGGCTCGCCCACGTGGATCCTCGCGACATCGCCGACGTCGCGGTGCTCGCGCTCACGTCGGGCAGCGCGCACCACGGGCGCGTCTACGACCTCACCGGCGCGACGCCGCTCAGCTACCGCGAGGTCGTGCGCATCCTCGCGTCGATCACCGGCAAGCCGATCGTGCTGCGCGAGCGACCGCCCGCGGAGATCCGCGCCGAGCTCCTCGCGGGCGGCTTCCCCGCGGATCTCGCGAACGCGTTCGTCGGCGCGATGTCGGCCGTCCGCGAGGGCGTGTGGGATCACGTCTCGCCCGACGTCGAGCGACTGCTCGGCCGTCCCCCGCGCGCGTTCGAGGAGTGGGCGCGCGATCACGCGCATTTCTTCGCGTGATCGGATCTCGCTTGCACGAGTGACCGCCCGGTCATATGACTGGTCGGTCACATGCCGACGCCCACGTTTTTCCGACTGCCCGACGAGAAGCGCGAGCGCTTCGTCGAAGAGGCGATCAACGAGTTCGCCGATCGCAGCTACGCCGAGGCGTCGCTCTCGCAGATCGTGAAGCGCATCGGGATCGCGAAGGGCAGCGTCTACCAGTACTTCGCGGACAAGCTCGATCTGTATCGCTGGCTGCTGACCGAGGAAGTGCCTCGGCGGCGCCGCGAATTCGTGGGCGTGATCGACGACGCCGACGCCGACTTCTGGGCCGCGCTCGAGACGCAGATCGAGCGCGGCATGGCGTTCCTGGTCGAGCACCCGAAGCTCGCGCGCATCACCGCCGCCGCCGCCGATCCCACCGCGCACGAAGAGGTGCGCGGCCTCCATCGCGCGGTGTGCCAGGCGGGCGAGGCCGAGCTCGAGCGATCCCTGGAGCGGGGCATCCGCCGCGGCGCGATCTCGAAGGACGTCGATCCGAAGATCGCGGTGCACTTCGTCACGGCGATCACCGGGCCCGGCCTCACCAACGTCGTGCTGCAGGAGCTCGGCGCGGACCTCCACGAGATCCTCGCGTCCGACGAGCTGCGACGAAGGCTCGATCCTCGACGGCGTCGCCGCCTCGCGAAGCAAGCGCTGCTGCTGATCCAGCGCGGCCTCGGCGCGTAACCGCGCCCCCCACTCAACGACCTCTCGGACCGCCGGACCGGCGGCAATGGAGCCGTCCGTCCGTCGTGTCCGCGAGAACCGAAAGGAACGATCCGAACATGCTGAGCTACGACTTCTCCGGCCGCGTCGCGCTCGTCACCGGAGGCACGTCGGGCATCGGTCGCGCGACCGCCCTCGCCTTCGCGCGTGCCGGCGCCGACGTGGTGATCGCGGCGCGCGACGAGGCGCGCAGCACCGAGGTGCTCACCGAGCTCGAGGAGCACCGCGTGCGCGCGCTCTTCACGCGCATGGACGTGCGCGACGCGGCCTCGATCGCACGCGCGATCGAGACCATCGCTGCGCGCTTCGGGCGCCTCGACTTCGCGATCAACAACGCGGGCGCGGGCGGCGACATGCAGCCGCTCGAGACCGCCGATCAGGCGATCTGGGACGACACGATGGCGATCAACGCGCGCGGCACCTGGCTCGCGATGCGCCACGAGATCCCGCTGATGCTGAAGACCGGCGGGGGCGCGATCGTGAACGCGAGCTCGATCTACGGCATCGCGGGCAAGCCCGCGCACCACGCGTACGTCGCGTCGAAGCACGCGGTGCTCGGCCTCACGAAGTCGGTCGCGCTCGAGTACGCGTCGCGCGGCATCCGCGTGAACGCGCTCTGCGCCGGCGTCACGCGCACCCCCGCGATGCGCGCCGCCGAGAGCGTGGTGCCCGAGATCGTGAAGGCGCTCGTCGCGCAGCACCCGATGGGCCGCATGGCGAGCGAAGAGGAGGTCGCGGCGGCCGCGGTGTGGCTCTGCTCGGAGGGCGCGGGCTTCGTCACCGGCGCACCGCTCCACGTCGACGGCGGCTTCCTCGCCGCGTGATCAGAGCGCGTCGAGGTAGGGATCGGCGCCCGCGAGGAAGTGCGACTCGTCGTAGCGGACGAGGCGCGCCGGGACGTGCCCGCGTCCAGCCTCGCAGCCCGCGACCTCGACGTGCGTCAGCTCGATGATCGACGTCAGCACCGCGACACCGAGCGCAGGCGTCGTGTAGAGCACCGGCATCTCGCCGACGTGGCGCCCGCACTCGCCGCCGGTCTCCTCGCCGATCAGCTCGGCGTCGGGGCGGAACGCGCGCAGCGCGGTGATCATCTCGACCGCCGCCGAATTCGTGTGCCCGTCGACGAACGCGACGACGCGACCGCGATGTCCCGCGCCGTGCGGCGTCATCATCGACGCGAGGGGATCCCCCTCGTGGACGAAGCGCCCTTCCTCGTCCGGCGCGCCGGGGAACAAGCTGGGGAGCGCCTCTTCGGGCACGTACGGGAACGACACCTGCGCGCGGTGGGCGTCGGGGATGCGCGTGACGCGTGTCTCCATGCGCGCCCACTGCGCGTAGGCTCGCCCGAGCACGTGGTTGAGCACCGCGATGCCGTGCGTGCGCAGGCCGCCCTCGTTGCCGCGCACGTCGAGCACCAGCGTCGAGTCGGGATCGATCGTCGCGAAGATCGCGTCGACGCGGCGCAGGTACTCGTCCTGATCCGCGATGCCGAACGCCGGCAGGCGCAGCAACACCGTGGTGTCGTCGATCGCGACCACGAAGGGCCACGGCTGCGCCTCGGTCGAGCGTGGTCCCCACACCGGCGCGGACCGCCGCGCGTCGGCGAGCGTCGCGAGTACGTCGCGATCGACGCCCTCGAGCTCGACGTCGCGCTCGGTGCCGTCGGGCTCGCGGACCCGCACGACGTAGGTCTCGCGGGTCCCGCGCGCGACGTGGAAGTGACGGGCGAACGCGCGCTCGAGCGCGGCGCGTCGCGCGCTCTCGTGCGTCCCGTCGGCCAGCACCATGCCCTCGAGCTCGCTCCAGAGCGCCTCGATCGGCTCGCCATCGATCGCGAGGAGCACCGTGCCGTGCGGCAGCTCGGGCGACGACGCGTCGACGAAGAACGTAGCCCCCGCGCGCTTCGGCAGGAGCGGCAGGAGCGAGAGCGGGCCCGTCTGGAACGTCGGCAGCGCGATCGCGACGTGCCCGTCGTGGAGCTGCGCGAGCACGCGGTGCATCGCACGACCGAGCTCGACGTCGGTCGCGTCCTCGAGCTCTTCGAGGTGCGCGGCTTCGTCCTCGACCAGCGCGTCGAACGTTTCGTCGTCGACGTAGGCGTGCGGACGTGGGTGCACGTCGAGCACGAAGCGCGCGAGGGCGCGCAGATCGCTCGCGGCGCTCGGTGGCGGCCCGCTCGCCCCGCACGACGCGAGCGCCATCGCGAGCACGACGAGCGCGACGTGCCGCATCGATCAGGTCTCTTCGGGCTCGCTCTTGCCGCGGCCGAAGACCTTCGATCCCGGGGGGACGCTCTTCGTGAGCCACACGTTGCCGCCGATCACCGAGCCGCGACCGATCACCGTGTCGCCGCCGAGGATCGTCGCGCCCGAGTAGATCGTGACCTCGTCCTCGATCGTCGGGTGGCGCTTCTTGCCGGGCGCGTCCTCGCGGTTCGGCACGCTCAGCGCGCCGAGCGTGACGTTCTGATAGAGCTTCACGTCGTTGCCGATCACCGCCGTCTCGCCGATGACGACGCCGGTGCCGTGATCGATGAAGAACCGCTCGCCGATGCGCGCGCCCGGGCTGATGTCGATGCCCGTCCGCGCGTGCGCGTGCTCGGTGAGGATGCGCGGCAGCATCGGCACGCCCGCGCCGCTCAGCCGATGCGCGATGCGATACGCGGTCACGGCCTCGATCGACGGATAGCTGAAGACGATCTCCTCGATGTTCTTCGCCGCGGGATCTCCGTCGTACGCCGCGCGCACGTCGCCGTTGAGCGTGCGCCGCAGAGCAGGGAGATCGCGGAAGAGCCCGAGCACGACGGCCTCGCCCGAGCCCGCGGGCAGCACACGATCGGTGCGGCCCATCCAGTGATCGTAGGTGAGCGCGCGCTCGATCTGCTCGACGAGCAGCTGATGCGCAGCGTGCAGGTGGGTCGCGATCGCGTGCCGCAGCGAGTCGCGGTGGAGCCCGCGCGTGGCGTAGAACCCCATGAAGAGCACGGGCTTGAGGTGATCGAGCGCCTCGATCACCGCGCGCTTGCTGGGAAGCGCGGCGCTCTCGAGGTTGTCGATCTCGAGCTCACCGGTGTAGCTCGCGACCACTCCGTCGATCGCATCCTCGAGCTCGCGGTAGCGCTTGGGGTCGGCACGCATACTTCGGAATCGAGCTAACGTAGCTGGCGACGAGGAGCGCGGCGAGCGGCGAAATGGACGTGAAGTCGATCCTGGATCGAGTCGGGAACACACCCCTGGTGATGCTGGAGACCGGCGTCGATCGCGCGGGCATCCGGCTGCTCGGCAAGCTCGAGGGGAACAACCCGGGCGGCAGCGTGAAGGATCGCCCGGCGCGATCGATGATCCTGCGCGCCGAGGCGCGCGGTGATCTGCGCCCGGGCATGAAGCTCATCGAGCCCACGAGCGGGAACACCGGCATCGCGCTCGCGATGATCGCAGCCGCGCGCGGCTACGCGATCGAGCTCGTGATGCCCGCGAACGCGACCGCGGAGCGCGTGAAGCAGATGCGCGCGCTCGGCGCGACGGTGATCCTCACGCCGGCCGACGCGGGCATGGAGGGCGCGATCGATCACGCGCGCGAGAAGGTCGCGACCGGCGGCTATCTGATGCTCGACCAGTTCGGCAACGCCGACAATTGGCGCGCGCACTACGAGTCGACGGGCCCGGAGATCTGGCGCGACACCGACGGCACCATCACGCACTTCGTGAGCTCGATGGGCACGACGGGCACGATCATGGGCACGTCGCGCTACCTGAAGGAGCAGCGCGAGAGCGTGCAGATCGTCGGGTGTCAGCCCACCGAGGGCTCGAGCATCCCGGGGATCCGCCGCTGGCCGATCGAGTACCTGCCGAAGATCTACGAGCCCGAGCGGGTCGATCGTGTGATCGACGTGGAGCAGCGCGACGCCGAGCACACCGCGCGCACGCTCGCGCGGCGCGAGGGCGTGTTCGTCGGCGTCAGCTCGGGCGGCGCGGTGTGGGCGGCGCGCCAGGTGTGCGCGGAGCTCGCGCGCGAGGGACGCGACGGCGTCGTCGTGTGCATCCTCTGCGATCGCGGCGATCGCTACCTGTCGTCCCCGCTCTTCGAGCACCAGGACTGAGTCTGCCGAGTGCTCGTCCGCACGTCCCGCACGGGAGCGCGCGGACGCTAGGGACGGGCGGGCGAGCCGATTTTTCGACAGTCTTCGAGCACGATGGCTGGCAAGACGATGCGGGTGCGGCTCGATCGGATCGGGACTGCCGCGTTCGAGGCGGTCGCCGAGGGCTCGGGCGGAAAGGTCGTGCTCGACGGCTCGCCCGAGATCGGCGGCGAGGGGCGCGGCATGCGCCCGATGGAGCTGATGCTCACCGCGATCGCGAGCTGCGCCGCGATGGACGTGGTGCACATCCTCCGCAAGCAGCGCGAGCCGCTCGAGTCGCTGCACATCGAGGTCGAGGGCGATCGTGCCGACGCGACACCCGCGCCGTTCACCGCGATCCGCGTGGTGCTCGTCGCGAACGCCGCGGTCGACGCGCACAAGCTCGAGCGCGCGGTGTCGCTCGCGGTCGAGAAGTACTGCTCCGCGACCGCGAGCCTCGATCCGTCGATCTCGGTGACCTGGGAAGCGCGCCGCGCCTGACGCTACGGATTCCGTAGCGCCTTCGAGCGCTCTCCGCGGCGCTCGATCTGCCGCGCGCACGCCTCGAGCGCGTGGCGCAGGTTGCGCTGCGTCTCGAGCCCGCCGAAGTCGCCGCCGAGCTCGACCAGCATCTGCGCCACCGCGGGCTGCAGGCCGCTCAGGATGCAGCGCGCACCGAGCAGCTCGACCGCGCGCGCGAGCTTCGCGAAGCGGTCCGCCGTGCTCGTGTCGAGCAGCTCCACGCCGGTGAGATCGACGATCACGTGCTTGGCGCGCGTGCGCACGATCTCCGCGAGCAGACGCTCCGACATCTGCGCGCTGCGCTGGGTGTCGACGAGCCCGATCACCGGCAGCACCAGCACGTCCTCGCGCACCTCGAGCACCGGCGTCGAGAGCTCGTCGAGCGCGACGCGCAGCCGCTCGATGAGCTCGCGGTTCTCGATCTCGCGCTTCGCGAGCGCCTCGTTGCGCGCTGCGAGATCCGCCTCGAGCGCCATCCGCTCGGTCACGTCGCGGAAGATGACGACCGCGCCGCCGCCCGCGAGGGGCCGCGCCTGGCCCGCGAGCATGAAGCCGCGGCCGCGCACGTCGACGAACCAGAGCAGCTCGTGATCGACGAACTCGCCCTTCATCGCGCGCATGCCGCCGGTCTCCTCGAGCGGCATCGGCGTCACGCGGTCGGGCCGGAAGAACTGCGACTCCTGCTTCCAGTCGTCGACCTTCGTGCGGTCGTCCTCGAGCAGCGCGCGCGCAGCGGGGTTCTGGTGGCGGCCGCCGGCCGCGTCGAACACGAGGATGCCGTCGACGCTATGGTCGATCAGCGCGGTGAGCAGATCCTTCGAGCGCGCGAGCTCGGCCTCGAGCTCGGCGATGCGCTGCTGTTCCGGGGTGACGTTCGCGAGGCTCATCGATCGCGGCTCTCCTTCACGCGCGCGAGCTCGGCTCGGGCGTGCTCTGTCGGTCCGTCGAGGACGGCTCGAGCCGGGCCGGCACGTCGCGCGCGGTCCCCTCGGTCGCGTCGCTCTCGGAGGCGGGCTCGGGTGGGAGCTGCGGTCGCAGGCGTCGGGTCGGGATTCGGCTTCGGTCGTCGCTCACGCGCGGCGCCTGAGCATTCCCAGTGCCACTTACGAATTCGCAGAAAACGCGACGAATTCGTCAGTCATGGGCGGCACGGAACTCCGTGTCCGAAATGACGGACTTCCGCTTTCGGAATGCGATTCCGCTCCGGCGAGAAGTCAAAATCGGCTCGCCCGCCGGTCCCTAGCGTCCGCGCGCTTCGCGCGCTCCCGTCCGGGACCTGCGGGACGAGCACTCCAGCAAGAAATCAGGACCCCAGCACGACACGTTTGGCGCCGCGCTGCTCGAGCCACGTCTTGATGCGCGGTCCGTGCTCGCCCTGCACCACGATGTCGCCGTCCTCGATCGTCGCGCCGGTGCCGAGCGCGTGCTTGAGCTCCTTCGTGATCGCCTCGAGCGCGTGCTCGGCGATGCCCGAGATCGTCGTCACCGTCTTGCCGCCGCGGCCCTTTCGGCTCTTGGCGACGACGATCTTCGCGCCACCGAACGGATCCTTCGCGGCGGGCGCGCTCGGGGCAGCGGTCTCGGGCGCGCGCTCGGGACCGGCGGGCAGCGCGTCGCGCAGCGAGGCGAGCGACGAGAACGGCGAGCTCGGCTTCTTGGGATCGGCCACGGGTGCGAATCCTAGCCCGCCCTGCCCTCAGCCGGCATTGCGCACGCCGGCGGCGATGCCGTGGATCGAGAGCAAGAGCGCGCGCTCGAGCGGAGGATCGACGTCGCCCTCGCCCGCCGCGCGCACCCGGCGCAGGAGCTCGACCTGCAGGCGATGGATCGGCTCCACGTACGGGTTGCGCAGCTCGATCGAGCGCGCGATGCGCGGCTCGTCCTTCAGCAGCGGGCCCTCGATGACCTCGCAGACCCGCGCGATCGTCTCCTCGCGCGCCTCGAGCACGCGGCGCGCGAGCTCGTCCTCGCCCGGCGCGAGCGCGAGGTACGCGCGGAAGATCGCGTCGTCGCTCATGGCGAGGCTCATCTGCGCGTTGTCGAGCATCGTGCGGAAGAAGGGCCACGCGCGGTACATCCCTCGCGCGCGCTCGACGCCGATCTCGCGCAGCGCGACGTGCACGCCGTACCAGCCGGGCACGTTCGCGCGGTTCTGCGTCCACGACATGACCCACGGGATCGCGCGCAGGTTCGCGAGCGTCGGCGGGCCGGGCCTGCGCACCGGGCGCGACGCGATGCGCAGGTGGGCGATCTCGTTGATCGGCGTGACCGCCTCGAAGAACGCGAGGAAGCGCGGGTGCTCCACGAGCTCGCGGTAGGTGCGCACGCTCGCGTCGGTCGCGCGCGCCATCGCGTCGGTCCACTCGGTCGGCAGATCCTCGCGCGGCGCGGCCGCTGCGACGAGCAGCGCGTAGAGGCCCTGCTCGAGGTTGCGCCGCGCGCGCTCGGGGTGGCTGTACTTGTCGGCGAGCGCCTCGCCCTGCTCGGTGATGCGCAGCCCCGCGCCGATCGTGCCCGCGGGCTGGCCGAGGATGCCGCGCACCATGGGCCCGCCGCCGCGCCCGATGCTGGTGCCGCGACCGTGGAAGAAGCGGAAGCGGACGCCCGAGCCCTCGCACACCTCGGCGATGCGCCGCTGCGCGTCGTAGAGCGACCAGTACGCGGCGAAGAAGCCCGCGTCCTTGTTGCTGTCGCTGTAGCCGATCATCACCTCCTGCACGTCGCTGCCGAGGTGCTCGCGGTACGCGGGGATCGCGAGGACCTCGCGCAGCACGTCGGGCGCGCGCTCGAGATCGGCCTTGGTCTCGAAGAGCGGGACCGGCAGCACGCGCACGCCGACCTCGCGCGCGAGGACGAGCACCTCGAGCAGATCCGAGACGTCCTCGCTCATCGAGGTGATGTAGCGACCGAACGCGCGCGGCCCGGCGCGATCGATCGCGTCGCGCGTGGCGCGCAGCGGCCCGAGCACGAGCTCGAGCTCGGGCGACGGCACCTCACCCACGCCGAGCAGCGGGCGACGGGTCTTCAGCTCCTCGACGATCACCGCGCGCTTGCCGTGCTCGTCGAGCGACGCGTAGCCGGGACGTCCGCCGCGCTCGAGCAGCTGCGCGACCGCGGCGCCGGTCTTGTGCGAGTGCTCGCGCACGTCGAGCGACACGAGGTGCGTGCCGAAGACGCGCGCCCGCACGCGCAGCGGCATCGCGAAGGCATCGGCGCTGCGGCGCTGCCCCGCGGCGCGCAGCGTCTCTTCGATCTGGGTGAGCGCGCGCACCGGCTCGACGCGGCTCGTCGCGGCGTCGTCGTCGAGCGCGTCGTAGAGCGTGCGCAGCGCGGCGCGCCACGGCTCTGCTCCATCGCCGAGCGACTCGGGAACGGAGTGCACGCGCGAGGCGTGCTGGCTCAGGCTCGTGAACGAGTCGTCGATGCACTCGCGCAGCATCGTGCGCGCGCGCTCGGTGTGGAGCTCGAACGTCTCGCGCGTGACCTCGGGCGTGACGTTGGGGTTGCCGTCGCGATCCCCGCCCATCCACGAGCAGAGCGCGAGCGGCAGCGGCAGCGAGGCCTCGACGCCGTACACCTCGCGGAACGCGCGCGAGAGATCGCGCGCGAGCTGCGGGAGCACCGACGCGATCACCGGTACGTACGCGAGGCCGCCCTGCACCTCGTCGCGCACGGTGGGCTGCACCCGGCGCAGCTCGAGCGTCCCCCAGAGCGCCTCGACGTGCGCGGTGACGCGCTCCAGCGCGTCGGGATCGGAGAGGCGCGGGATCTCGCCGGCGATCGCGGCGAGGTGCTCGCGTACGGTCCGCCGTCGCATCTCGGTGGGGTGCGCGGTGAACGTGAGCCCGAGCTCGACGCGCTCGACCAGCGCGCGCGCGGCGCCCGCATCGAGCCCACGCGCCGCGAGCGCGCGGAACGCCTCCTCGACGCCTTCCTTGCGCGGCCCCGGGCGCTCGGCGACGCGGCGCACGCGCTCGTTCTCCTCGGCCATGTTCACGAGCTGGAAGTACATCGAGAACGCGCGGACCAGGCCCTCGGCATCGCTGGGCGACACCGACGCGAGCCGCGTCTGCAGCGCGCTCGTGTCCGCGCCGCGCGCGTCGGCGCTGGCAGCGCGCAGCGCCTTGGTGCGGGTGCGGACCTCCTCGACGAGCTCGAAGAACGGGACGCCTTCCTGCTCGCGCAGCACCGTGCCGAGCACGCGCCCGAGCACGTTCACGTCTTCGTTGAGGGTGCTCATGCGGACGGAGAGGAGCGCGCTCGGCGCGCACGGTCAACCACGCACGACGCCCAATCGTGCTCCTCGGCCGCGACCGCTCGCTCAGGCGCGATCGCGCGAGCGCCCGCGACGGCGCGACGACGATCCGCCGGACCCGTTCGAGCGCTCGCGCGATCCGCGGCGCGGCTCGGGCTTCGCGGGAGGTGCGCTCGCGGCGGCCTCCTGCTCGCGCATCTCCTGGAGCTCACGACTCACGCGCTCGAGCTCGCGCGCGTCGATCGGGGTCTCCTCGGCCCCGGTCTCGGGCGCGGCGGCGTCGGGCTCCGCGCTCGCCGTCTCGCGATGCGACGCGCTCTTCGCGGCGTCCTCGAGCGCGATCACGCGCGCGCCGAAGCGGGCCGCAGCGCGTCGCGACGCGTCGCTGCGCGGCGACGCCACGCGCCACTCGACGAACGCCGCCATCGTCTCCTCCGCGGCGCGACGCAGCGGCGTGCCCGGAGCCAACCGCTTGGTGGTCTCGCGGAGCATGTCCACCGCCGCGTCCATCGACTGCGCGATCGCGAGGGCCTGCTTGAAGTCGAGGTTTCCGCCCATCATCGCGCGCCGCATGCGGTCGTACGCGTCGCGGAGACCGCGCGCGCAGAGCCGCGCACGCCACGCCTCGAGCACCACGGGCTCGCGCTCCGGTTCCTGCTCGGTTGCCACGCCGCTCGGTTCTGCATGTCGCGTACCGCGAAGAGGATGGCGCGCGAGCCACGTTTCCGATGAAGCGCGGGGCGCCGCACGATTCGCGCGGAGCGCGACGCCGCGCGACCCCGCCCCGACGTAGCGTCGCGCCTCGCCGCGCGCGTGGACCCCGCTGGCGGTGCGGTGCGCAGGGCCCCATCGTGAGCGCATGTCGACGCTCTTCGGCACGCCGCTTCCCGTCGTCCTCGCGCCGATGGCCGGTGGTCCCACGACGCCCGCGTTGGTGATCGCGGTGTGCGGAGCCGGAGGGCTCGGATCCCTCGCCGGTGGATACTCCGCGCCCGACGCGATCCGCGCGCAGATCCGCGAGGTGCGCGCGAAGACCGATCGACCCTTCGCGGTGAACCTCTTCGTGCCGGGCGAGGCGACGATCGCCGACGACGCGCGCACGCGCGACGCGCGCGACGCGCTCGCACCGTACCGGCTCGCGCTGGGCCTCGAGAGCACCGCGCTCGACGTGTCGTCGCCGTCGTTCGATGCGCAGCTCGCCGTGCTGATCGAAGAGCGCGTGCCCTTCTTCTCGTTCACGTTCGGCATCCCGCATCGCGATGCGCTCGACGCGTGCCGTCGCGCGGGGATCACGACGATCGGCACGGCGACGAGCGTCGCCGAGGCGCGCGCGCTCGAGGCCGCGGGCGTCGACGTGATCTGCGCGCAAGGCGCGGAGGCGGGCGGTCATCGCGGCGGGTTCCTCGGCGGCGATGCGGGCGCGCTGATCGGCACGACGGCGCTCGTGCCCGCGATCGTCGACGCGGTGCGGCGCCCGGTGATCGCGGCGGGTGGGATCATGGACGGCCGCGGTGTCGCGGCAGCGCTCGCGCTCGGCGCGTCCGCGGTGCAGCTCGGGACCGCGTTCCTGCGCTGCGCGGAGGCCGGCACGAGCGCGCCCTATCGCGACGCCCTCGCGCGCGCCGACGAGACCTCGACCACGATCACGCGCGCGTTCACCGGCAAGCCTGCGCGCGGCCTCGCGAACCGTTTCGCCCGCGAGATGGAGCGCGCTCCGGTCGCGCCCTACCCGCTGCAGCACGCGCTCACCCGCGATCTGCGGGCCGCGGCGGCGCGCGCCGGCGATGCCGAGCTGCTCTCGCTCTGGGCGGGTCAGGGCGTCGCGCGAGCGCGCGAGCTCCCGGCAGCGGAGATCGTCGCGTCGATCGCGCGCGAGGCGGGCCTCATCCGCTGATGCGCGCGAGGAACCCCTCGACGCCGGGATCGTTCGCCTCGAGCTCCGCGCCGTCGATCACGACGTGCGCGAGCGCCGCATAACGTCGATCACGCCACGCGAGCAGCGACGCGTAGCAGCGCGGCAGCGCCTCGCTCGGCGTCTCTCCGGCCGCGCACGCGAACGCGTCGCCCCACACCACCGGCTTCGGCTCCTCGAGGTAGCGGCGCAGCATCGCCTCGCGACGCGCCTCGGGCGTGCGCAGGTACACCACGCGCCCCGCGCCGCGCAGCGCCTCGAGCAGCGCATCGGGCAGGTAGATCACGCTGCCGGTGGTGTCGATCACGTGCGGCCGTCCGTCGCGGCACGCATCGAGCGCCTCGCGCGTGACCGCCTCCTCGAGCGCGAGATAGCGCGCTTCGCGCGTGGCGTAGCCCTCGCTCCAGGGCATGCCCATCCAGCGCCCGAGCGCGTGCACGGGCTCCTCGCCCGGCGCGGGCGTGACGATCGACGAGAGCCGCGCGCCGATCTCTCCGTCGCAGTCGTGTCGCACGAAGCCGCGCTGCTCCGCGAGCCGGCGCGCCCAGAAGCTCTTGCCCACGCCGGACATGCCCACGAGGACCAGCGGCTCGACGCTCATGCGCGCGAGCCTGTGCCGCGCGCGCACGACGCGCCATTCGGAGCCATCGGAAGCGCTGCGAACGAGAGCAAGTGGGGCTGGGGCCCCGCGCGCAGCGTTCGGGGTGGGGGGACCCGATCCGGCTTCGCCGGGCGGGGGGAGGGGTCTTCCAAGACCCCTCCGAAAACTCAGCAAGCGGGGCTGGGGCCCCGCGCGCAGCGTTCGGGGTGGGGGGACCCGATCCGGCTTCGCCGGGCGGGGGGAGGGGTCTTCCAAGACCCCTCCGAAACTCAGCGCACGCGCTCGATCATCGCGGCGAGCGAACGTGCTTCGAGCGCCTCGAGCGAGGGGAGCACGACATCGGCCAGCGCGAAGCGCGGATCGCTGCGCTCGGGCACCGCGATGCACGCCATGCACGCGGCCTTCGCCGCGACGAGCCCGTTCAGCGAGTCCTCGAACACCAGGCACGACGTCGGCGCAATCCCGAGCTGCTCCGCGGTGCGCAGGAACACCGCGGGATGCGGCTTGCCGTAGGGCTCGCGCTCCGCGCTCACCACGAGCTCGAATCGTTCGCGGAGCCCGAGCCGTGCGAGCGCCGCCTCGATGAGCCGGAGCGGCGACGACGACGCGACCGCGAGCCGCAGCCCGGCGCGCGCGCAGAGGTCCACCGCGTGCGCACCGCCCGGCTTCGCCGGCGCCTCCTCGCGCAGCAGCGACACCATGCGATCGACGATGCGCGACGTGATCTCCGCGACGCTCGGCGTCTCCCACGGCTGCTGCCGGTGCCGGAGCGCGACGACCTCGTCGATGCGCAGCCCCGTCGTCTCCTCGCACTCCGCGTCGGTGAGGTGCAGGCCGACGCTCGCGAAGTGCTCGATCTCCGCGCGCCGCCACAGCGGCTCGCTGTCCACGAGGAGCCCATCGAGATCGAAGATCGCAGCGCGCAGCACGGGGCGAGCTTGGCTTCGTTCGCACCGTGGGTCGAACCGCACCGGCGGCCAGGAGCCCTGCCCTGCCCCGCGCTCGGCTCACTCGACGCCCGTCACCTCGGTCAGCGTCCACGCCTCGTCGAACGGCGAGTCCATCTCGTAGGCCGTGAAGCGCGCTCCCGAGCGTCCGATGACCACCCACGACTGCCGCGTTCGGGGCGCCCATTCGAACGTGCGCACGCCCTCCATCGTCGTCGCGGTGATCGAGTCGGGCGCCGTGATCACCGTCGTCGACGCGGTGCCGAGGCTCGGGATGTTGGTGACCATCGCGATGTCCGCCGCGGTCGAGAGCCCGTTGTGGATCACGATCGTCTCGACGCCCGCGGTCGGCAGCGGCTCGGGGATCGCCACCGCCTGCCATCCCGCCGCGAGCGAGTCGTCTCCCGCGATCGAGACCAGCGTGCGGCCCACGTTCGTCCCCACGCTCACGTCGTGCGAGACGCCGGTCGCGCAGTCCGTGCTGCGGTGGACGCTCAGCGCCCACGGCCCGCTCCCCGGCGGCACGAAGGGCCCGCGCAGCGCGCCCGCCGGGACCGTCGCGAGCGGCGTCGCGCCGTCGCACACCGTCGCGCTCGTCGTGAGCGAGTTGACGAATCGCACGAGCCGGGACGATCGCAGCGCCGTCGCGCCGGGAAGTCCGGGGATGAACCGGAGGCCCTCCATCGAGTCGAGGTGCGCCGACAGGCGGCCCGCGACGACGACGTAATAAGTGCCCTCGGTGCCCGGGATCCGATCGCCGAGGAGCGCCGCGATGAGCTCCGGAGTCTCTCCGGCCAGCTCGAGCCGCAGCGCGCCGGTGCTCCCGGGGAGGAACGGAAGGACGGCGGAGTCCCCCTCGTGATCGAACGGATTCGGCAGCATCTGCGCGTCGGGGTTGCGCCCTGCGCCGCGCGCGATCAGCCCATCCGTCTCGTCCGCGACCATGTCGACGAGCTGCACGTAGGCGTATCCGTTGGTGTGCAGTCCCTCGGGATTCGACTCCAGCAGTCGCACGCTCGCGCCGATCGATGCCGGGCCGAGCACGAGCAGATATCGACTCTCGGTCGGGATCGGCAGATCGTGGAAGATCGTGATCGTCGGCGGGACGTTCACGCGGAGCGTCTCGCCCACCGGCACGTTCGGGAGGTCGACCACCGCCGACGTGGTGCCGTAGGGAGGGATCGCCACGTGCCCGGTCTCGCCATCGCGATCGTCGTAGCTGATGGTGCCGGTGAGGAACGGATCGGCGTTGAGCACCATGAGCTGGATGCAGCTCGCGCCGCACCCGGTCGGCGCGTCGGCGACGTCCGCGTCGTCCGGTGCGCCGCCGTCCTGCGATGCGCCGCCGTCCTCGCCCGAGCGATGACACCGCATGTCCGACGCTCGGCACGTGAACCCCGTCGGACAATCGGAGTCGGTCGTGCAGGTGAACTGACCGTCTTGCAGCGTCGGGGTGCAGCCCGCGAGCGCGACCACCGCGAGGATCCAGCGCATCTCGAGACTCGACATCAGAAGCTCCCCGAGGCTGCGATTCCGGTCGGACCGAGCTGCAGGCGCGCGTGCTCGCCCGAGCTTCCGCCGCCGCTCGAGAGACCCCACACGAGCCCGACGCCGGCGACCGCCACGCCGACGCCGAGCGCGGCCCAGCCGATCCCGGTCAGCACCGGCGCGTCGTCGTACGCGCGCCTCACCGACGAGAACGGCACGTCGCGCGCGTTCTCCACGGTCGCGACGTCGGCGTAGCCGAAGCCGAGCAGGATCGCGCCCGTGATCGCGACCGCGCCGCCGGTCCCGAGCAGCACCCACGGTGCCGGATCGGGCGCGGGTGCTGCGACGATCTCGGGCTCGGCCGGCTCGGCCGTCTCCACGGTCGCGGGCTCGACCTCGGGCGTCGCCTCCGCGCCCGCCTCGCTCACATCGGCCCGCTCCATCGACGCGCGCAGGATCGCGAGCCGCGCCGCGATCTCCTCGCGCTGCGCCGCGTCCGGCACCGCGGCGATGTACTCCTCGAACGCCGCGACCGCTTCGGCGTCGTGCCGGAGGCGGTCGTGCGCCTGCCCGATGTTGTAGAGCAGCTCGGGGCGGCCGCTCAGCTCGTACGAGCGCCGGAAGTGCCCGAGCGCGTCCTCGTACCGCCCGTCCGCGAACGCCGCCGCGCCCGCCTCGAAGAGCGAGCGCGCCTCCGAGTCGACGCGCACCGCGGACGACGACGCCTGCGCCTCGGCCGTCGTCGACGCGAGCACGACTGGGGCCCCTGACAGCAACACCACCGCGAGCACCGCGAGCGAGCGACGATTCATCGCGGCGGAGAGTACGCGAAATCGCGAGATCCGCGCTCGACCGCGGAGTCGGCGCTCGCCCCCCTTCGCTGCTTCGCGCCGTGATGACGGCCATCGTCCCGACGCGCGCCGTTCTCGATCAGCTCGGCGGCAGCGCGTCGATCGGCGTCTCGCGCGGCTCGTTCGTGCCGTCGCCGATCTGTCCCGCCTCGTTCGCGCCCCAGCAGCGCGCCGTGCCGATGCGGTGCACCGCGCAGCCGTGACGCGCGCCGATCGTCACCGCGCTCGCCTCGTCGAGGATCGGCACCAGCGCCTTGTCCACGCCGTAGCCCTCGCCCCAGCACGCGACGTCGCCGAACGCGACGCGACCGCACGTGCGATCGCCGCCGAGCGTCAGCACCGAGCGATGCTGCACCGAGGGCTCGAGCCGATCCTCGCGGGTGCCGTCGCCGAGCTGGCCCGCGGAGTTGTCGCCCCAGCACACCGCCTGCGTCGTCGCGTCGATCGCGCAGGTGTGCGCGCGTCCGGTGCGCACCGCGATCATCCCGTGCAGACCGAGCGGCGTCGCATCCGCGCGCGCCACGCGCGTCCCGTCGCCGAGCTGACCGTCGGCGTTGTCGCCCCAGCACGACACCTCTCCGTCGGCGCGCACCGCGCACGCATGCGCATCGCCCACGTCGAGCTCGATCGTGCGGCTCGCGCCTTCGATGCGCCGCGGCATCGCATCGCCCGCGCCCCAGCACAGCACGTCGCCCTCGCGCGTCGACGCGCAGGTGCGATCCCCGCCCGCCGCGATGTCGACGAGCACGTCGCGCGCGCGCACCAGCACCGGCGCCGCGCGCTCCTCGGTGGTCCCGTCGCCGAGCTGACCGCGATCGTTGGCGCCCCAGCACCACGCCGCGCCCTCGACGTCGATCACGCAGGTGTGGTGCGCGCCCGCGTCGATCCCGATCGCGCCGCGGATGCCGCCCACCAGCGCCGCGCGCGAGCGCACCGTCGTGCTTCCGTCGCCGAGCTCGTGGAGATCGTTGGAGCCCCAACAATCGACGCTGCCGCTCTCGCGCAGCGCGCACGAGTGGGCCTCGCCGACGACCACCCACTCCGGCACGTCGCAGCCCTCCGCGTCGCATCCCCAGCGGCACGGCGCCTCGCACGCCGCGCCCTCCACCGCGCGCTGCGTCGACGTCGACTCGGGCGAGCCCTCCTCCTCGTCCCCGCCCTGCGCCGCCGCGATCCCACCACACCCCGAGAGCGCGAGCGCCCCCACGAACCACCAACCCCGTCCAACCATGGCGAGCCCTCATCGCAAGCTGGGCGCCAACTCGGAACGGCGGATAATTCGCGGAATTCGCTGAAGAATCAGGGGTCGCGATGGTGCATCGCGCGCACCTCCCGGTGCGGCGATGGGGCGCGGTGCGACGAGCCTCGTCGCACCTCGTCGCACGGTCCACGACGTGGTCTCACCGACCACGTCGTCCCCGCGGCCTGCCCATCAAGCCAGGCCGACGAACACCGCCTCGACGTCGTCGTCGTCGTCGATCGCGGCGAGGAACGCCTCGACCTCGGCGCGCTTCGTCTCGTCGTCGAGCGCGACCGGGTTCTTCGCCTTCCAGATCAGCTTCGCCGACGACACGGTCCAGCCGCGCTCACCGAGCGCCTTGCTCACCGCGTCGAGCTCGGTCGGCTCGGAGTAGAAGATCGTCCCGCCCTCGTCGGGCTCGAGATCCTGCGCGCCCGCTTCGATCGCGGCCTCCTCGGGATCTGCGCCCGCGGCCGGCGGGGTCGCCTCGATCGCGCCGAGGCGCGTGAAGTCCCACGACACCGAGCCGCTCGCGCCGAGCTGCCCCTTGCGGAAGAGCACGCGCACGTTGCTCGACGTGCGGTTCTTGTTGTCGGTGAGGCACTCGACGATCACCGGCACGTGGTGCGGCGCGAAGCCCTCGTACACGACGGTCTCGTACTGCGCCGCGCCCTCGAGCAGGCCCGCGCCCTTCTTGATCGCGCGCTCCATCGTGTCGCGCGTCATCGACGCCTTGCGCGCGGCCTCGACCGCCATGCGCAGGCGCGCGTTCGTCGCGGGATCGGCTCCCCCGCGCGCTGCGATCTGCAGCTCCTTGGCGAGCTTGGAGAAGACCTTCCCCTTCGCATTCGCCGCCGCTTCACGACCCTTCTGCTTCCATTGCGCGCCCATGATCGGCCGGCGTTAGCACCGCGGGAGCGCACGCGCGAGCCACGGCGCGCACGGGTGTCGCGGGACGCCACGTCGCGAGCCCGATCCCGGGGTCTACGGTGATCCTCATGCAGTGGATCGGTGCGCTCGCCGGTCGCATCGAGGACGCGTTCGGCCACGCGTGGTCGCTCGGCGAGATCGGCCTCGCGCTCACGCGGCTCGACGAGATCCTCCGCGACCCGCATCACCGCACGCTCCACGACGACGTCACGTCGAACGGCTTCCACACGCCCTTCGACGACGGCGCGCTCGACCTCGCGCTCGCGCGCGACGGATCGATCCACGGCACGAACCCCTACCAGCGCGTGTGCGGGAGCCGCGGCGATCGCGTGATGGGCTGGCTCGAGCGCGCGCCGCGCAACCCGGGGCGCAGGCTCCTCGTGATCTGTCACTGCTACGGCGTGCCCTCGCCGCGCGTGATGCGTCGCCTCTTCGGGCTCCGCGGGCTCGACGTCGACGTGGTCACGAACGTGATGGGGCACCACCAGCCCGGCACGTATCCGGCGTGGCCGGGGAGCGGGCTCGTGAGCGCACGCCTCTCGCGCTTCGTCGAGAACCTGCGATGCGCGGTGACCGGCGTGCGCGCGCTGGTGCGGTGGCTGCGGATCCACGAGGGCTACGAGCGCGTCGCGGTGGTCGGGTTCTCGATCGGCGGGCAGCTCGCGCTGCATCTCGCGCACGCCGGAGAGGTCGACGACGCGGTGCTCTACTGCCCGGTCACGAGCCTCGCGACGACGGCGCGCGAGCTCGGCCTGATGCGCCACGTCTCGCCGCTGATCACGCCGGCGCTCGAGCGCTTCCACGGATCGAGGTTCGAGGAGCTGCTCGCGCTCGCCGATCCGCTCTCGATGCACCTCGCGATCGACGAGGAGCGCATGCACGTGATCGCGCAGCGCCACGACGCGCTCGCGAGGCTCGCGCAGATCGAGGCGATCCGCCGGAAGTACCCGCGCGTGAAGTGGACGCTGCTGCCGGGAACGCACCTGTTGCCTCTCGGTCTGGGCGAGGTCAGACGCGCAGTGCGTGATGCTCTCGTGAGGTGACGAAAAGATTTTCGCGCACGCCGTTGACAGCCCGATCGACCATGCTAGAAAGCGCCTCCCGACGGCGACGGCCCGAGGGAAACAGAGTCCCGATTGGGGTGGTAGTTAAGTCGGTTATAACGCCGGCCTGTCACGCCGGAGGCCGCGGGTTCGAGTCCCGTCCACCCCGCTCGCTTCGCCCGAGAGACAAAGGCGAAAGTCCGAAGAGAGCCCCGCTGGCGATGCCAGCGGGGCTTCTCGTTTCCGTCGCTCCGCTTTCCATCTCGGCGCTTCGGCTTTCCATGCTCATGCGTTGACGTCGCCGGCCGCGCGGCGTTAGAAGCCCGCGAATGCCGGAGCTCCAGCAAGGAACGATCACTGCCGAGACGATCGCGACGTGGCAGCGCACCGGCGGCAAGGGTGGTGGGCGCGTCGCGGGTGGGCGCTCGCTCTCGAAGCGATACGCCGAGTGGCACAACGCGCGGTTCGTGCCCGCGGTGAGCGAGCCCGAGATCGAGAGCGCGGATGCGTGGCAGTCCGCGTACCCCGGCTCGAACAAGCGCGGTCGCACCAAGGCGCCGGTGGTTCGCCCCAAGCGCGCACCGGTGCGCGAGTACTTCCACGTGTCGGATCACGAGCGCGAGATGCTCGTCGCGTTCCGACTGCTCACGCCGGAGCGGCAGGAGCAGATCGCGTCGGAGATCGAGTCGGAGTCGCGCGAGGCGGCGAAGGCGCGTGAGGTCGACGAGGCGCTCGACGCGCTCGCGAAGCTCGACCCCGAGCTCGCCGACGCGGCACGCCGTCACGCCGCGAAGCGCGCGAAGAACTCGAAGGGCGCGCAGGCCGGCTGAGCGTCAGACGACCGAGCGCGCGAGACGCTCGGGGCCACGCCGCGCGACGTCGTCGCAGATCGCGTCGAGCGCATCGAACACGTCCCAGCGCGCGCGTCCGGTGCGCGCTGCGAGCTCGCCGAGCAGCGCGCCCTCGAGCGCCTCGTCGCGCTTGCCCTTCCACAGCTTGTCCGCGAGCGCGATGCAGCGATCCTCGAGGGTCGCGCGCGGCTCCGACCACGCGGCGTGGGTGACGCAGGCGCGCGCGATCTCGGGCGCGAAGCCGGCGCGCAGGAGCAGCGATTCACCGGCGCCTTCGTGATCGTGCCCCGGCGCGTGCATCTCGTGCGGATGCTCGATCTTGCCGGCGTCGTGGATCGCGGCGCCGAGCAGGACGTGCGCGCGATCGAGATCGATCCCGAGTCGCGCCCCGAGCGCGTCGAGCAGCGACTCCGCGGCTTCGACGACGAGCTCGTGGTGGCGGACGAGCCAGGGAGGAGCGCCGCGGGACGCGAGCCACGCGAGCGCGTCGCGGGCTGTCGTCGGCGGCGCGCCTCGGGCTGGGATCAGTGGCTGCCCATCTTCTGACCGAGCACGCAGGCCGCGAAGGTCAGTGCGGGGACGCCGATCGAGAGGAGCACGTAGACGAGCGTGAAATTCATGGCGGCCGTAGTAGGCAGTCCTTCGGGCCCGAACGCAAGCTGATTGGTGGCTCAACCGGGCGGCTGCGTGAGCTCGACGAACGCGCGCTCGGTCTCGCCTGCGCCGACGCGGATCGTCTGCGAGACGGTGGGGCGCTCGAAGCCGGCCTCGACGCGGTGCGAGCCCGGCGAGACCGCGACGTCGACGGGCGCGCGCCCCATGTAGCGCCCGTCGATCCACACGAGGCCCCAGGGCGCGACGACCACGCGCAGCATGCCGGTGGGCTCGGGCTCGGCGGGAGGCTCGAGCGCGGGCGCGACGACGGGCGGAGGCTCGGGCGGACGGGCGCGAGGCTCGCGTCGTGGAAGGGCGCGAAGAGGCTCGGCCGGCGCTTCGGTCGCGGCGACGGCGGGCTCGGGAGGCGGGGCGGCAGCGGGCGCGATCTCGGCGGGTGGAGCCGCCGGCGGCAGCGCGGGGGTCGGCGGCGTTGCGACGACCGCGTCGGGCGGGCTCGAGGGCACGCTCGCGATCACCGCCGCGGCGAGCGCGATCACCGCGGCGGCCGCCGCGATGCCGAGGCTGCGCCGGCGCATCGGCACCCGCATCGTCGCCACCGGCTCGGTGCCGGCGGCGGGCGCGTCGAGCGCGGTGGTCGCGCCGGCGAGCGGCTCGAGCGGCGTCGTGAGCGCCTCGACCTCGGCGACGCGCACGAGGTCCGCGAGCTGTCGGCGCGCGGTGGGCGGCGGCGCGACCTCCGCGAGCGCATCGATGAGCGCAGCGGCGCTCGCGTAGCGCTCGTCGGGCTCGGGGCGCAGGAGCCGCTCGATCGCGGCGACGAGCGCTGGCGGCGCATCGGGCCGGAGCTGCGCGAGCGACGGGTGTCGGCCGGTGATGATGCGATGACAGGTATCGAGATCCGTCACGCCGACGAACGGACGCTCTCCGGCGAGGCACTCGAACAACATCACGCCGAGCGCGAAGAGATCACTGCGCGCATCGAATCGCCCGGTGAGCTGATATTCGGGCGGCAGATAAGGCACCTTCCCCTTGATGACGCCAGTGCGCGTCTTCAATCCACCTTCGGTCTGACTGACCGCCTTCGCGATGCCGAAGTCCGAGAGCTTGATCTCGCCGGCGCGACTGACGAGCACGTTCGAGGGCGAGACGTCGCGATGGTGCACCGCGCCCGACGCGTGCGTGTGCGCGTGATCGAGCGCGAGCGCGACGTTCTGCCCGATGAACGCGACGAGCGAGGGAGGCAATCGCTCTCCTCGCTGCTGCAGTGTCTCGAGCAGTCGCTCGAGGTCCATCCCCTCGACCAGCTCGAGCACCAGGAAATGCGATCCATCGGCGACGCCGAAGTCGAGCACCTGCACGATGTGCGTGTGCTGCAATCGCGCCGACACCCGCGCTTCTTGGAGGAACTGCGCGACGAAGAGCGCGTCGTTCTCGTGCTCGGGCAGGATGCGTTTGACGCAGACGCGCTGCTCGAATCCTCCCGGCCCGCGACGAACTCCGACGAACGTCTCGGCCATGCCGCCGGCGCCGAGACGACGTGAGAGCTCGTACGATCCGAGCCGGGAAGGAGCGTTCACCGACGCGAATGTACCAGCGGTACGCGCGTCGTCACTCGGGCGGCGAGACCGGCGCGCCGGGCGCGAGGCGGTCCTCACCGGTCGTCCCGTCGCCGATCTGTCCGGCGTCGTTGTGTCCCCAGCAGACCACCTCGCCGGAGCGGCGGAGCACGCACGTGTCGTGACCTCGAACGCTCAGATCGATGGCGTCGGTCATCACCGGCAGCTCGCGCGGCAGCGTCTCGTAGTCGAGCGTGCCCGTGCCGAGCTCGCCCAGACCGTTGTTGCCCCAGCAGAAGACGTCACTCCCGACGCGGGCGCAGGTGTGCTGGTGGCCGGCCGCGATCTCGTCCACGTCCGTCAGCTCGGCGACCACGACATCGGGAGCGGGGTGGTTCGCGACCGTTCCGACCCCGAGCGCCCCGAAACGCCCGTCGCCCCAGCACACGGCGCGACGGTCCGATCGAATCGCGCAGTTGTGGATGTTCCCGGCCGTGATCGAGAGGGCCTCGAGGCGCGCGATCGCCGGCGGCGGAGACAGGACGTCGCGGCGCGTGTCGTCGGCGAGCACGCGCGTCGGATCGGCACCCCAGCACGACACGCCACCGGAGCGTCGGCGCGCGCACATGTGGAAGCTCCCGGCCGACAGCTCGACGACGTCGTCGATGTTCGCATCGGCCGGCGTCGGCCGGCTGGTGCGGGTGCCGTCACCGAGCTGACCACGAGCATTGTCACCCCAGCACGTGACGCGACCGGTCGCGAGCCGTGCACAGGAGTGGAATCCGCCTCCCGCGATCTCGACCGCGCCGGCACTGCTCGGCAGCGCCTCGATCGGCGTGTTGCTGAACCCGAGCGACGACACCGGCCGTGCGAGCTGCTGGCTCGCGTTGCTGCCCCAGCACCAAACGCTTCCGTCGCTCCGTCGTGCACACGCGTGGTGCTCACCGAGCGTGATCTCCACGGCATCGTCGATGCCCACCACGATCACCGGGGTCGCGCGATCGGTGCGGGTGCCGTCACCGAGACGGCCTTGATCATTGGAGCCCCAACACACGACCGTGCCCGACGCTCGACGCGCGCAGTGGAACGCCCATCCACTCTCGATCTGCACGGCGTCGTCGCATTCCGACGCGCGGCACTCCCACCCGCACGCGTGCCCGCACGTCCCGCAGTGCTCTTCGCTCGCCACCGGATCGGTCTCGCAACCCGGCGCGCTCGTGCAGTCGAGCCGGGTCGCGTCGCACTCGTCCACCTCGCAGCCCGACGCGCCGCACCGCGCGAGCGCCGAAGGAAGCGCGCGGCTGGGATCGTTGCACCACGCGTCGGCGTCGGGATCGTCGACGTCGGCGAGCTCGTCGCCGTCGAGGTCCGCGCCGTCGCACGCCTCGCTCTCGGCGATGCAGCGGTCGTCGCGTCGTGTGTAGCCCTCGGGACATCCCGGCGACGAACAGCTCGTCATCAGCACGACCGACGCGACCACGAACGTGACTCTCACGGACATCGATGCCCCCCGACTAGAACGTGCCTCGCACTCCGACGAAGGCGCGCTCGTTGCTCGCCTCCACCGTGACGGTCGTGCTCGTGTCGCGAGTCGCGTAGACGACCGGCACTGCGATCAGCGGCGCGCTCGTCGCGATCACGATCGCACCGCGATCGACCGCGGCCGCGGCATCGACGCAGCGTCGATCGTGATCCGCGTGGTCCGGACAGGTGTCCGCCGTCGCGATCTCGACGATGCCGATCGCGCTCGTCGCGAGCCCGACACCCGCGATCACCCACGACCACCAGGGCACGCCGTCCGCTTCGATCATCACGAAGGGCAGCGCCGCGATGCCGAGCGCGGCACCCGCGCCGGCGAGCCCCCACACCGCGTAGCGGCGGTTGAGCCACGTGTCGCGCAGCGGGATGAAGTCGGGGTCCGTCGGCTGGCTCACCTCGAGATCCGGGCCGAGATCGACGCGCGATCCGTACAACGCCCACGCGCCGACGAACATCGCGACACCGAGGCCACCGATCGCCGATCCGACGACGTGCTCGATCGTGTGATCGGGTCGCGTCGGAGGTGCGGGATGGGGATCCCACGGCGCCATGTCCGTCGCGCTGGCGCCGCGATGATCTCGCGATCGACCCGCGCGCAGATCGGCGATCGCGACATCGGCGCGCGCCCCGACGGCGCGAGACGACGCGATCACGCGCTGCGCCGCGACATCGATGCGATCGATGCGGAGCGTCGAGCCGCGCGCTTCGACCAGCCACACCTCGCGCGCACCCAGCAGCGTCGCGAGGCGGAGCGCGTCGTCGAACCGATGCGCGTCGGCGTCGGCGCGATCCCGGTATGCGAGCGCGAGCGCGTCGTCGCTGTGCAGCGCCCCTTCGAAGCGCGCATCGATGCGCAGCGGCGGCGCAGCTTCCGCGGCGATCACACGCTGGACGCGGCCGCGCGCCTCTCCGCACTCGACCTGCACGTCGTACTCGCCCGGCGCGAGCCGCTCGCTCGCGTACGGCGTGCGTCCGAGCTCGACGCCCTGGACACGCACGATGCAGCCCGCGGGCTCGCTCTCGACGCGCAGCACGCCGCGCGGCGCGCGCTCGAGCTCGGCGTCGACGCGCGTGAGCAGCTCGACGACCTCGGGAGGATGTTGATAGGGGCTCGGCTCACCACGCGGCACGAGCACGCGACACGCTCGCGCACGCGGCTCCGCGCTCTCGTCGTTCGTCTCGAGCCTGGCGCGCACGTCGTAGAGGCAGGTGTCGAGCACCTGTCGCGCCCGCGCGGGATCACGGCCGAGCTCGACGACGTGGCGCTCTGCGATCGCGAGCGACTCCGCGAGCGCCTCGCGCGCGGCATCGTGCTCGGCGAGCGCGAGGCTGCGGACCGCGTCGCGGGAGCGCGCCACCATGCGCTCGAGCGCCTCGCTCGTGGGCGCGGTCGGCCGCGACGCCAGCGCGTCGTATCGCGCGCGCGCCTGGTCCGGAGGCAGCGCCCCGATCTGCGTCGCGATCGACGCCACGTCGGCTGGGTGCGCGCCGCCGATCGACACCGGGAGCACGAGGCTCGTGCGTTCCTGGGCGGCGCCCCGTGCCGGCCAGAGCGCGATCGAGGCGAGCACCAGGGCGAGAGCGCGCGTCACGGACGGTGCGCGCATGTAGCATGCGCCGTCCAGCGTCACCATCACGCGTCCTGCGCGCGCGGGCGTCCTCAGGCCGCGTCGTCCGCGTCGCTCAGGGTCGGGAGCGCGATCACCATCAGCGGCCCGATCCCGAGCCCCAGCACCGCGCAGAAGATCCCGAGCCACCTCGGATATCCCTTCGCGGCGGCGACGGTCACGCACGCGAGCACCGCGAGCGCCCACGACGCGGGCACGACGAGGGACGCGAGCGCGCTCCCGCGCGCAGTCAGCACGGCCGCGCCGATCTGGAGCGCGAGCGCGAGCCAAGGGAGCCACGACACCGGCATCGAGCGCTCATCGTCGCCTCGCTCCCGGGCGCGCAGGTGGACCGCCCACCGTGGCGCGTCTACATCGAACGCGATGCACTCGCGCGCTCGTCTCGTGCTCGCGGTCGCGCTGGTCGCGCCGTCGGTCTTGGTGTCTCGGCTCGCATCCGCGCAGGACGTGTCGCCTCCACCGGTCGAGACCCCGCCTCCACCGGTCGAGACCCCGCCGCCGCCGACGCCCGAGACCGTCGTCGCGCCCGCGACCACGTGCGCCGGCCAGGCCCACACGCGAGCGCGCGACTCGGTCGTGCACGTCGAGAGCGGAGGTCGCTCGGGCGCGGGCGTGCTGGTCGTCGACTCGCGTCACGTCGTGAGCGTGCTGCGCATCGTCGAGCAGGGGCACGACATCACGGTGACCGACGCGCAGGGCAATCGTCGTCGCGGGCACATCGTGCTGACCGCGGACTCCGACGAGCTCGTGATGATCGAGCTCGACGCGCCGCTGCCGGGCACCGCGCTGCCGATCGCCCCGTGGGACGTGGTGAGCGTGGGCATGCCGGTCGTGCTCGTCGGCGCGCCCGCGAGCGAAGCGCCGCGGTTCCTGCCCGGCACGTTCCGCGGCACGCTGCCGTGGGCGGTGAGCGAAGGCGTCGTCGCGTCACGCGGCGAGCGCGCGATCCAGACCGACGCGCGCATCTCGACGATGCGGGGCAGCCCGATCGTCACCTGCGCCGGCGAGGTCGTCGCGATCCTCGGCCCCGCGCACGACCGCATGATGGGCCCGACGGTGCACTCGATGCCCGCGGTGCCCGCGCTCGTCGATCTCACTTCGCGCCTCGCCAGCCCCGAGGGCTATGGCGGACGGTGGAACCTCACGGGCGGCCTCGCGCTCGGCGCGGTCTACGAAGATCCCGACTGGCTCTGGGGCGGCACGCTGATGATCGGCGTCGTCGGCCTCGACGCGTTCGTGCTCGTCGGTCGCTTCTCGTACTTCTACTCGAGCTTCGAGCCGACCGGCAGCGACGTCGCCTCGGTCACCAAGGATCGCATCCGCGGCGATGCGTACGTGGGCTGGCGACAGATCCTCGTCTTCGGCCGCATGGCGATGCACTTCGAGCTCGCGCTCGGCGCGTCGGTCACGCGGTGGAGCCGCGAGGCGCGCGTCGCGGAGATCGTCGACGAAGGCGCAGGCCCGGTGATCCGCTGGCGCGACGACGAGACCGACGACTGGTCGGTGCGCCCGATGGCCGTGATCAACCTGATGCACGGCCCGATGCTGCTCTCGTACACGCTCGAGTACGACGTCGATCGAGAGCACTTCATGCATCTCTTCAACGTCGGCGCGCGCTTCTGATCAGTCGCTGAACCCGCAGTCGTCCGGGGGCATCGCCGCGATCCAGCGACGGATCAGGTCGACGCCCTCGGTGTGCGCGAGCACCGTCGGCAGCTCGGGCATCTTGATGCCCGCCTCCGTGCTCTCCATGCGGCACACCATCATCGACGCATCGGGGGCGCCGGGCTGGATCACCGCGCGACCGAAGTCGCATCCGCCCGAGACCGTGACCTTGCAGACGCCGAGGTGGCCGCGGTCCATCGCCTCGATCTCGAGGAAGAGCCCGCTCTGATCGGCCGGGCCTCCGTCGCGGTGGCAGTGCGAGCAGTTCGCGTGGAGGTACGAGCGCGCCGCGGCGTCGATCTCCTCGAACGTCGCCTCGGGATCGTTCCGCACCGCCTCGTAGTCGATGATCACGTCGTCGGTCGCGGGGCGCGCGTCGAGCCATCCCGCTTCGACGAGGTGATCGATCTGGTTCTCCGCGCCGTCCGCGTACGCGTGCATGCGATCCATCTGCGCGGTGCGCGGGCCCAGAGGGCGCAGGCGCAGCCCGTCGCTCGAGCGATGGCAGTTGCTGCACTGCGTGTGGCTCGGCACGCGGTAGTCGAGCTCGACCGTCTCGCCCTGCGCGTCGACGAACGAGACCGGCACGATGCGCCCCGCGGGCGTGAGATACGCCTCGCTGACGTCGTCGTTCCAGATGTAGACCTCGGGGCGCCAGCGATCCTCTTCGCGGATCAGCAAGCGCGTCTCGATGATGCGCTCGCCGAGCGAAGGATCGCGCGCGTCGATCGGGAACCCGAACGTCTTCACGAGGATCGTGCCGACCGGGAAGTCCCAGTAGCCGTCCTCGCCGACCGTGATGCGCTCGCCCTCGGGCACCTGGATGAAGCGATGCTTGCTCGCGTAGTCGGAGAAGAGCGGCGCGACGATCTCGTAGGGCTCGACGCCTTCGCTCGGCGTCTGCGTGCGCGCGTCCTCGAAGAGACCGCGCGTCGAGATCGGGGCACCACTCTCGCCGCCCGAGCCATCACAGCTCGCGAGCAACGAAGCCATCGCCAGGAGGACCGAGAACGAGCGCTTCACGACGTCACCACCTCGCGCAGGATCAGAATGCGGGATCGATCGTCATGCCGGTGCAGGTCACCGGCGCGCGATCCGTGGACTGCACGCCGAACAGCGGGTCGTCCATGCTCGTCGGATCGCTGTCGATCACGGCCATGCGGTAGGTGCCGGTCTCGTCGAGGCAGAGCACGTCGCCCGGCTCCTGGCCCTCGCGCATCATGCCGTCCCAGAGGATGTCCTCGAGCGTCGAGCCCGGCGGATCCTGCGCGCCGAGGATGATCAGGAACGCCGACGTCGGCATCTGACCGTTGTCCTCGTACGTGTTGTCGTGGAGGTAGATGCTCTCCGAGTAGAAGTCGTACTCGGGATCGTCCGGCATCGGCGCGCCGAGCGCGAGCGGCACGAAGTACGAGACGATCGCGACGCCGGTGCTGACGTTGCCGGTGATCGTGTTGTCGTGCGCCTCGACCTCGTTCGCCGCGAGGATCATCAAGCCGATGCCGGCCGGCACGAGCGCGATGATGCCGACGTCCGAGGGCGCGAAGTTCGGCGCGCTGTTGTTGGTGATCTCGTTGTGGTGCACGAGCGTGCGGCGGCCCTGACGCTCGAGGCCCGGCAGCTCGAACACGAGGATGCCCGCGCTGTTGTCGCGCGCGATGTTGTTGTGGACCTCGCAGTCGAGCGAGTTCTCGATCTCGATGCCCGCGACGTTCCCGTGCGCGAGGTTGTTGCGCACGATGCAGCGGTCGGTCTGACCGACGTAGATGCCCGCGTCGACGCTGCCGAACGCCTCGCTGTCCTCGACGATCACCTGCGTCGACTGGACGGGATAGAGCGCGTAGCGGCCGTGCGCCTCGGGCGCGCGGCGATCGGTCCAGCCCGCGCTCACGTTGCGGATCGTGACGCCGGTCGAGTCGGTGATGAACACGTCGTTCGCCGCGGCGTCGATCACGCGCATGTTCTCGATGGTGAAGTTCGTCATCGAGGTCGCGTTGATGCCGCTGTTGCCAGTGCCCATCTCGAAGAAGTCGAGGAGCACGTCCTCGCGATCCTCGCCGGTGCCGCGGATCGTGATGTCGGCCTTGTCCGAGATGCTCACGCCGTCGTCGAACGTGTAGGTGCCCGGCGTGAAGCAGAGAACGTCGCCGTCCACCGCCTCCTCGAACATCGTCTGCACGTTCGCGCGCGCGTCGCCGCCCGGCTCGACCCAACGGTCGCACCCCTCGGGCGGCCCATCGTCTCCACCGCACGCAGCGAGCCCGAGCGAGAGCCCGAGCACCACCCTTGTGAGCACCTTCGTACGCATCATCGCCATCCCGGTCCCTCCGAAGTGGCGGCCACGATCGCACGAAACGCGCCGGCAGAGAACGAAGGGTGAACGCGACGACGTGCACGCGCGTGCACGCCATCTCGGTCCTGGGTGTGCAGCGGACTGCACGCCCAGGCGCGGCGGCTCAGCCCAGCTGGAGTGCTCGCTGGCGGAGGGGCACGGGAGCGTGCGGCGCACGCGGACGGGAGGGCCCTGCGCCGGCGAGCCGAGTGTCGGACACCACGATCAGCTCTTCGCGGCCTCGATCGCCGCGAGCGCGGCGCGGGCCTTGTTGACCGTCTCGTCGTACTCCGACTCCGGCACGCTCGCCTCGACGAGCCCGGCACCTGCCTGGACGCGCAGCTCGCCGCCCTGCTCCACGACGGTCCGGATCGCGATCGCGACGTCCATGTTGCCGCTCCACGAGAGGTACCCGACCGCGCCTCCGTAGATGCCGCGCGGCTCGGGCTCGAGCGCGTCGATGATCTGCATCGCGCGCACCTTCGGCGCGCCGCTGAGCGTGCCCGCGGGGAACGTCGCGGCGAGCAGATCGAGCGCGTCGCGGCCGGGCTCGAGATCGCCGACGACGTTCGACGTCGTGTGCATCACGTGGCTGTAACGCTCGATCACCATCTTCTCGGTCAGGCGCACCGTGCCCGGGCGCGAGACGCGACCGAGATCGTTGCGACCGAGATCGACGAGCATCACGTGCTCGGCGCGCTCCTTGGGATCGGCGAGCAGCTCCTCGGCGGCGCGCGCGTCGTCCTCCTCGGTGGCGCCGCGACGGCGCGTGCCCGCGATCGGCCGGACCTCGGCGCGCCCGTGCTCGAGGCGCACCAGCGTCTCGGGGCTCGCGCCCGCGATGCGGCACTCCTGGAAGCGCAGGAAGAACATGTAGGGCGACGGATTGATCGCGCGCATCGCGCGGTAGACGTCGAACGGGTCGACGCCCTCGCTCGGCACGGTGAAGCGCTGCGAGACGACGACCTGGAAGATGTCGCCGGCGCGGATGTGCTCCTTCGCCTGCTCGACCGCGGCGCAGAAGCGATCGCGATCGAACGAGCTCGCGGGCAGCGGGCGATCGTGGCGCGGAGGGCCGGGCGGGCTCATCGGACGCAGGGCGACGTTGCGCTGCATGCGCGCGATGACGCCGTCGATGCGCGCGAGCGCGTCGTCGTACGCGGCGCGCGCGTCGGGAACGTCGGAGCGCACCGGCAGCACCACACGCGCGGTCTGCTTGAGCGAGTCGAAGATCACGATCGGGCCGCCGATCGCGTACGAGAAGTCCCACTCCTCCGCGGGCCGGCGATCGTCCTTGCGCAGCGCGCTCGGCTCGAAGGCGCGCACCGCGTCGTAGGCGACGTAGCCCACCGCGCCGCCCCAGAAGCGCGGCAGCCACGGCACCTCGGGCGCGCGGTACTGCGCGAGGGTCGCGCGCAGCTCCTTCCACGGATCGACGCCGGTCCTCGTCTCGACGCGACCACCGCTGAGCGAGCCGCTACGGATTTCGTAGCGGTCGCCGCGACCGCGCACCCGCAGATCGGGATCGAACCCGACGAACGAGTAGCGCGCCCACTTCTCTCCGCCGACGACGCTCTCGAGCAAGTAGCTGCCTTCGCCGCCGCCGAGCGCCGCGTACGCGGCGACCGGAGTGAGCGTGTCGGCGAGCACCTCGCGCGTGACGGGAACGATCGATGACTCGCGCCGGAGCGCGACGAACTCCTCGAACGACGGGCGTGCGGGTCCCATGACGAGGTGCGTCATAACACGACGCGCTCGCCTGGACTCCCCGTCGTGAGCCGGGGCGCTGCGCCTACGTCAACCTTCATGGGCCTCATCTCGGACGTGGAGATCGGCGCCGTCCCGCTCCAGCGCTTCGTCCCGGTGCTCGGGCCGGAGCGCGTCGCGACCACGCTCGCGTTCGCGGCGTCGATCCGCGAGAAGCTCCGCGGCGGCGCGGTGTGGAACGTGAACTCGACCGCGGTGGGCGGCGGCGTCGCGGAGATGCTGCCTTCGCTGCTCGCGTACGCGCGCGGGATGCAGATCGACGCGCGGTGGGTCGTGATCCACGGCGAGCACGAGTTCTTCGTGCTCACGAAGCGCGTCCACCACGCGCTGCACGGGAGCGCAGGCGAAGGCGGGCCGCCGCGCGAGGTGGATCGCCCGCTCTACGAGGCGACGTGCACCGCGAACGCATCGGAGCTCGCGCTGCGGCTCGGTCCCGGCGACGTCGTGATCCTGCACGACCCGCAGACCGCGGGGATGGCGCCGCACCTGATCGATCGAGGGGCGCGCGTGATCTGGCGCTGTCACATCGGCGCCGACGCACGCACGCCCGAGGTCGACGCAGGATGGGCGTTCCTCCGGCCTTATCTCGAGCGCGTGCCGGTGCTCGTGTTCTCGCGTCGCGAGTACGTGCCGCGCGAGCTCGACGGGCCGCGGATCCGCATCATCCAGCCCTCGATCGACGCGTTCTCGCCGAAGAACGAGGAGATGGACGTCGACGTCGTGAGGGCGATCCTCGCGCACGTCGGCGTGCTCGCGGGGCCGTGCCCCGATCGCGCGTCGCCGGTCTACGTGCGTCGTGACGGCTCGCCGGCGCGGGTCGAGCGCGTCGCGGACATCGTGCGCGCCGGGCCCGCGCCGGGCATCGACGTGCCGCTCGTGGTGCAGGTCTCGCGGTGGGATCCGCTGAAGGACATGCACGGCGTGATGTGCGGGTTCGCGAAGCTGATCGCGAGCGGTCGCGCGGGCGACTCGGCGCTCGTGCTCGCGGGGCCCAACGTGCACGCGGTCGCCGACGATCCCGAGGGGCCGCGCGTGTACCACGACGTGCTCGACGGCTGGTACAAGCTGCCGCCCTCGGCGCGCGCGCGCATCACGCTCGCGATGCTGCCGACCGCCGACGTCGACGAGAACGCGGCGATCGTGAACGCGCTGCAGCGGCACGCCGAGATCGTCGTGCAGAAGAGCCTGCACGAGGGCTTCGGGCTCACGGTCACCGAGGCGATGTGGAAGGCGCGCGCGGTGATCGCGTCGCGCACCGGCGGCATCCAGGATCAGATCGTCCAGGGCGAGAGCGGCGTGATGATCGACGATGCGCACGACCTCGACGCGCTCGCGGACGCGCTGGCGGGGCTGGTCGGAGATCCCGAGCGGCGCCATCGCATCGGCGCGGCGGCGAAGGAGCGCGCACGCGTGCAGTTCCTCGGCATCCGCCACCTGCTCGACTACGCGGCGGTGATCGACGAGATGCTGGGCACCACGACCGCGCCGGCGCGCGCGAGCGATCAGACCGTGGGCGCGCCGGCCTGACGGGCGCGACGACGGCGCCACGGCGCGAGCGCGAGCACCACGCACGCGATCGCGCCGGTGAGCGAGAGCCCGACGGTGTACGGCAGATCGCGCGGGAAGTAGCGCGCCTCGACGCGCATGCGGCCGCGCGGTTGCTGCACGTCGACGGCGAGCCGCACGTCGTCGGAGATCACCTGGCCCTGCGCGCTGGTCCAGTCGTCCGCGTGGTTCTGGTTGAACACGACGAGCGCGGGCTCGTCGAGCTCGATGTCGGCCCACACCGTGAGCGACGTGCGGCCCCACGCGATCACGCGCCCTGCTTCCTCGGGAACGATGCGCGCCTGGGGGCCCTCGCCGAGCCAGAGCCGCGTCGAGCGCGGCCACGGGACGGGGTCGTAGCACTCGATCGTGCCGACGTTCTCCGAGGGATAGTTCGCGTACTCGTCGAGGTAGCTGCGCCCCCGCACGAGGTGGTGATCCACCGGCGCGCGCACCCCGACCGGCTCTTCGTTCCAGCGATCGATGATGCCGACGTTGATCACGTAGAGATCGATCGTGATCGCGAGCACGAGGGTCCACGGGATCGCCCACGACAGCGCGCGCACGTCGGCGCGCACCGGGAGCGACGCGATCGCCTGCGCGATGCGATCGAGCGCGACGCCCGCGAGCAGCGCCATGAAGAAGATCAGCAGGACGCGGAAGCGCGAGGGGACGTGGATCGATCGGTAGAACGGGAGCTCCTGGAGGAGCGGCCACGGATGGTGCGGGGTCGCGCTGCCCTGGGTGAACAGGAAGAACAGCACGAGGCCGAGCACGAGCCAGAGCATCGTCGCGCGCGAGCGGGCGCTGGTGCGCGACGCGGTGATCGAGGCGAACGCCGCGGCGAGCCCGAGCGCGCTGAGGACGACGATCGCCCAGCCGACGTACGCGCCGTACTCGGGCCACACCCAGCCGTGCCCCGCGAAGCGGTAGTCGTGGGTGCGCGCGGTGAGCATCTCGAGGATCTCCGAGGGCGAGAGCCAGTCGGGATCGGGCACGGGATGCGGGTTCGCGCGCAGCGCGAAGAGGATCGGCAGGAAGCGTGCGGCGCCGAGCAGACCGGTGAGCGCGCCCGAGAGCGCAGCGACCGCGGCGAGACGAGGCACGAGGCGCGGCAGCGCGAACGCGCGCACCAGCGCGTCGAACGCGAGCAGCAGCACGAAGTACGGGAACGGGTAGTGCCCGCCCTCGAGGACGATGAGCACCATCCACGCCGCGACCACGCCGCACCACCGGAGATCGCGCTCCGCCGCGCGCCACGCGAGGAGCAGCGCCGGTGCGTAGTAGAACGCGAGGAACGTCGCGTGGCCGCCCGCGCCGTGCCACGCGAAGAAGCCCGACGCGCACCACGCGATCGCCGCGAGCAGCGATGCGATCCGCGTGAGCGACACTTCGCGGCGCGCGAACGTGTACATCGACGCGAAGCCGACGACCGCGTGGAAGAGGACGAAGAGCTTGTGGCCGAGGTTCGTCCCGAAGGGCAGCGCGAAGATCAGGTACGTGGGCGAGTAGACCTGCGCCTGCGGGTTGCCCCAGAGCGGCACGCCTCCGCAGTGATGCGGGTTCCAGAGCGGGAGCTCGCCCCAGCGCACGTAGGCGACGCGGCCCGCCTCCCACATGTGATGGAACCACTGCCAGTCGCCCCAGCCGCTCGCGCCGGTGAGGAACGCGGGCGACCACAACGCGCCCATCGCGATCAGCGCGACGACGAGGACCCCGAGCCCGCGCACCACACGCTCGCGCGTCATGCGTTCGGAGCGCGTCGCGCCACCAGGACGAACCCCTCGGACACAGGCGGCCACGCCGCGCGCTTCACGCGCTCGGGCGCGATGGCGAGCGCGACGCGCGCGACCTTCGCGGCGGCGTCGAAGTTGGTCCCGCGCGCGAGGATCGACGCGATGTACTCGAGGTTGTAGGTGCGGCGCGCGGGCGCGGTCAGCACGACCTCGAGCCCGGCGCGGCGCGCGACGTCGGAGAGCGACGCGGGCGTGAAGAACCAGAGGTGCGCGCGGTGGTAGTGCGTCCAGCGCGGGCCGAGGACGCGCGCGCCGAGGCTGCTCGAGTCGTTCGTCGCGAGCGCGATCACGCCGCCGGGCGCGAGGAGCTCCGCGGCGCGGCGCAGCGTCGCGACGGGATCGCGCACGTGCTCGATCACGTCGATCATCGAGACGACGTCGAGGGGCGCGTCGGGCGTGAACGTCTCGAGCGTCGCGCTCAGCACGCGGCGGCCGGGGCGCGCGGCGGGATCGGCGGGCGCGAGCGGATCGATGCCGACCGCGTCGAACCCGCGCTCCTGCGCCGCGAGCAGCGAGAACCCGAGGCCGCATCCGACGTCGAGCAAGCGGCGACCGTCGGAGCGCAGCGCGGGCTCGGCGACGTCGAGCACGCTCGCGTAGGTCGCCTTCTTCGTGCGCGCCAGCGCGGCGTCCGAGCTGTGCGGGCCTTCGACGAAGCCGAACTGCTCGTAGTAGTGCTCGTCGTAGATCGCGCCGAGCTGGTCGTCGGAGGGCTGCGGATCGGCGAAGCGCAGGTGGCACTGCTCGCACTCGACGACCCAGGGGAGCGTCGCGCCGAACACGGGGCGATGACGTTCGCCCTGGCAGATCGGGCAGCGCGTCCCCGCGCGCGTTCCGGGCTCGGTGCGTGCCACACTCCCGTCCATCCGAAGCCCCGAGGTGTAGCCGCGTCCGCGCGCGATTGCACGCCCCGCGAGCAGCGAGAAACCCGAGGAGAAAGCGCGTGACCTTCCGCGCCCCCCGGATACGATGCGCGCCGTGCGCGCCCCGAGGACGAGCTCGAACGCGGATCGCGCGTCGCTGCTCGCGCTGATCGCGGCGACGCTCGTCGGCGGCGCGCTGCGCCTGTCGACGGTCACCTGGGGCGACCCGTTCCTGTTCCATCCCGACGAGCGCGGCTTCGTGATGTGGGAGGCTGCGTCGATCGAGTGGCGCGGCATGACGCGCGGCGAGTGGCGGCCCGACACGACGACCTACGGGCCCGTGATCTACGAGCTCGCCCTCGCTCTGAAGTGGGCGTTCCTCGGCGGGTTCGACGAGGCGCGCGAGGAGGCGCAGCGCTACCCGGACTCCTGGGCCTACGTCGTGGCCGGCATGGACGCGTGGGACGACGGAGAGCCCTACTCGTTCCTGCGCTGGACCCAGCTCGTGCGCGTGTTCGGCGCGATCGGATCGGCGATCGCGATCGCGCTGATGGGCCTCGCGGCGTGGAAGCTCGCGGGCCCACGCGCCGGTGTGATCACGGCGTGGCTCTCCGCGCTCTGCGCCGGGCTCGTGCAGGCGTCGCACTACGCGACGACCGACTCGCTCGTGCTGGTGTGGGCCGCGATGTTGCTGCACGCGTGCGCACGCCTCGCGCGCGTTGGACGCTCCGGGAGCGCGCTCTACGCGGGGATCTCGCTCGGGCTGATCGCGGCGACGAAGATGACCGGGCTCGTGCTGCTCGCGGTGGTGCCGGTCGCGATCGCGGCGAGCACGGGCAACGAAGGACTGCTGCGGAGCGATCGCTTCCTCGCGCGGCACTGGGTCGGGCGTTCGATCGCAGCGCTCGCGACGAAGCGCTTCGCGATCGTCGTGGTCGTCACGATCGCGATCTACGCGCTGCTCTGCCCGTGGGCGTTCTTCGATCGCGACGCGTACTTCGCCGTGCCCGCGAACCGCAGCGGGCGCCACGTGTTCCTCTCGCAGTACACCGACTCCGACTACGAATTCTGGGATTGGCGCTTCACCTACAACGGGACGACGCCGTTCCTGTACCTGCTGACCCACGTGATCCCGTACGCGGTCGGGATCCCCGTGATGATCGCGGGGATCGTCGGGATGGCGCGGTGGTGGCGGCGCGATGGAGAGGGCGCGCGCATCGCGCTGCTCGCGGCGCTGCCGACGTTCCTGCTGGTCGGGCCGTGGGGCGTGAAGACGATTCGTTATGCGATCCCCGTGGTGCCGGGACTGCTGCTCGGCGCCGGGCTGTGGTGCGCGCGGGCGTGGGATCGCGGCGCGTGGCGGCGCGCGCTGGTCGCGCTCGTGATCGCGGCGGGGCTCGCGCGCGGCATCGCGTTCACCGCGATGTTCTGGGAGCCCGATCCGCGCGCGCTCGCGGGGCGCTGGCTGCTCGATCACGCGGAGCGCGGGGACATCGTCGTGCTCGGGCCGGAGGCGTCGTACTCCGCGCCGCTCGGCGGCAACGAGGACGGAGTCGGCGTGGATCGCCCGCCGATGCCGGGCTTGCGCGTCCGGCGCATGTGGCAGTCGCGCCCGGCCGACGTCCCGGCGCACGTGGACTCGCTGCTGCGTGACGCGCGCTTCGTGGTCGTCGACGAGTTCTATCTGCGCCGGGGCACGCACCCCGAGGCGCGATGGCGCGCGCGCGATCAGTCGCGCTTCTATCGCGCGCTCTTCGACGGAGACACCGGCTTCGAGCTCGTCGCGACGTTCGCGCGCGAGCCGCGGCTCGGGCCGATCGTGTGGGACGAGAGCGACGCGGAGATGCTCGCCGTCGCGTTCGATCACATGCCGGTCTACGTGTTCGAGCGGCGCGGCGAGTACCGCACGCCCTTCCCGCGCTGATCAGGGCTCGGCGGGCGCGTCGCCGTGACGCGCCGCTCTCCACGCGCGACGGCGCTCCGCGATCGCGCGCAGGTGCGCCGCCTCTTCGACCGAGGGGGCGGGCTCGGGATCGAGCATCTCCATCTTGCCGAAGCCGAGCCACCCGCCGACCACGCGGATCCGCAGCTCGCAGATGCCCTGGTGCTCGCGCATCACCGGCACGCGCAGCTCGCGCGTGGTCGGATCGACGCGCCACGAGCCGAGGTCTTCGCCGTCGAGCTCGAGCCACACGTGCACCGGGCCTTCGCTGTCGGGCGGGCGCGCGACCTCGAAGCGGAGCGCGCCGATCTCGGGCCAGCTGATCGGCACGATCGCGCGCGCATATCCCTCGCGCACCCCGCGCACGCGGCGCCCTTGGATCGTGCGCACGTCCTCGTCGAACCCGACGAGCAGCTCCTGGTGTCGCTCGACGAAGTCGAACGTCGCTTCCTCGGCGCGCCGCGCGAGCGTGAGCCACTCGTGGAAGAAGAGCTCGGGCGCGCCCGCGACGTCCCACGCGCGCGGCGAGATGCGATGGCGGATCGCGAACGGGATCGACGCGGGCCACGCGAGCGGGTTGCCGACGTGCTCGCGCACCGGGCGCGCGATGCGCCCCCAGATGTCCATCCACATGCGCTCGGACGAGTGCGCGACGTCGGTCCGCAGCGCCTGCGCGACACCGACCTGCGTGCCGGTCGACCACGCGCCGAGCACCACGACGATCGCGGTCGCGAGCGCGCCGAGGGCCACGCTGCGCCCGCGCCGCTGTCGCTCCACCACCTCGCTGGCGACCGCCGCGATCCCGATCGCGAACGGCACCGAGACCGAGTCGAAGCGACGGCCGGGAAACCCGAGCGCGCCCCACCAGTCGTACACGCTCGCGTTCACGTACGTGCTGATCGCGAAGAAGAGCAGGAGGGGCAGGCCCATCGATCGGGTCTCGCGCTTCCACGCCAGCATCACGAGCCCGATCACCGCGACGTAGAGGATCGGGCTCCACACGAGGAGCCCGTTCGACGTCGAGAAGAGCACCTTGTCGAGGCGCGGCGCGCCCCAGCGCAGGTAGTGACGGCCCTGCGGCAGGAAGAAGAGCTCGCCCTGGCTGTCCCACCACTGCCAGACCTGCGGCGCGAACACGAGCGCGGTCACCAGCGCGTAGACGACGCCCCACCCGACCAGCACCCCGAGCCCGCGTCCGTCGCGCTCCTTGATGCGGCCCCACGCGCGCTCGATCCACAAGCAGAGCGGCAGGATCGCGATCACCGCGTTCTGCGGTCGCGTGAGCATCGCGAGGCCGGTCGCGACGCCGAGCCACACCCAGCCCCAGCGCGAAGGGCGACGGCGCTCGCGATCCCACGCGAGCACGACGAGCGCACCGGTCGCGGCCGACGCGGCGTGCCCGTACGAGAGCAACATCGTCGCGTAGTAGGTGAGCGGCGTGAGCACGCCCATCGCGACGGCACCGAAGAGCGCTGGACCTTCGCCGAACGCGCGACGCGCCACGACGAACGCGATCACGATCGTGAGCACACCGGCGATCAGCGATCCCCGTACCGCGCGCTCCGCGAGCGGTCCGATGCAGCCGAGCCGATAGCGGGGATCGCGATGGTGCAGCGCGGGGTGATCGGTCGCGACGTCGAAGAGCAGGATCGGGATCCAGAACAGCGAGGGCCCCGGGTTCCACTGGTTGATGACGTCGCCCTGCTGGGTGTGCCGAAGGCCCCACGGATCGTCGCAGATCTCGTAGTCGCGCTCGAAGTCGACGTCCTGATCGAAGACGATCGATCGCGCCCAGAGCCACGTGTAGTAGCCGTCGCCGTGCACCGTGCCCGGCATCGGGTCGACGATCAGCAGCACGACGAGCCACGCGAAGCACGCGCCGAGGACGAGCGTGGCGCGCGGCGAGGGCAGCTTGTGCGAGCGCAGGATCGTCGAGCGGGACGGTCGCACCGGGCCCAATCGACTACTCGAGCTGGAGCTCGGCGAGGCCCGCGCTGTTGCGGTAGTGCGAGCGCGCGGTGAAGCGGATGCGCTGCACCGCGTCGGTGCCGACCTCGAGCTCGACCGGCGTCGCGTCCTGCGCGAGCGTGCCCTCTTCGGTGCGCACGACCTCGCCGTCCGAGAAGACCTCGACGCGGTAGTCGCGCGTGCCGCGATCGAGGTGCGGCGGGTTCGTCCCGTTGATCAGGCGCACGCGATCCACGCGGCGGGGCGGCGAGATCCGCACGTCCAGCGTCGCCTCGACGCCGTCGGGCGCGAGCCAGAACGTGTCGGCGCGCCCGTCGATCGCCTTGTCCGGCGAGAACGTGTCGCTGTCGGCCCAGACCCCCGACGCGTCGGCGAACACACCCTCGGGCTCACGGGTCGCGAAGTACCAGCCGACCAGCACCACACCGACGATCAAGACCGTGTTCGCGATGCGCCCGATCGACGTCGTACGCAGCTGTCGCCGCGAGCGCGCCGCGTCCGCGAGCGCCCGGCCGACCGTGTGCTGTGCGCCCGCGATCTGGCGCCAGAGGCTCGTGTGGGCGGGCGTGACCTCGCGCTCCTCGACCGGCAGCGGGCTCGCGTGCGCGGCCTCGCGTGCCGCTTCGATCGCCGCGATCGCGTCGGGGCGAACCCCCCGCGCCCGCAGCGTCGCGGCGCGCGCCGCCTTGGGATCGGCCTCGAAGTCGGCGCCCGGCACGCTCATCGCGCCCGCGTAGATCGGGAGCGCGTCGAGCGTGACGTCGAGCGCCTCGACCCCGAGGCGCAGGCCCTCCGCCGAGTGCCCGTTCTGCCAGAGCGACTCCGCGGCGTCCGCGCGCTGGGTCCCGAGCGCGAGCGTTCGCGCGAGGCGCTCTCGCGCCGCGTCACCGAGCTTCGCCTCCACCCCGAGCGCGCGCCGCAGCGTGAAGTGCTCGACGATGCGCTCGCCGAGGCTCGTCGGGGCGTGCACCGGGCCCGCCGGCGCCGCGGGCGTCGCCGGTGCGGGCGGGGGCTCGGGCTCCGAGACGGTGGCGCTCTCGGCGTCGGGAGCGGGCACGGGCTCTGCGGGCGCGCTCGTGGGCTCGGCCTCGGTCTCGGGCTCGGACATCGGCGAGAGGACTACCGAGCGCCGGTCCTCCTGGCAAGCACGCTCACCAGACCTGCCCGGCGCGGGTCATCGGGACGAGCACGAGGTTCGCCATCACCGCGAGCGCGAGCAGGAAGCGCGGGCGTCCGACGGGAGACGCGATGCGCAGGTCCGCCGCGATCACCGTCGCGAAGAAAGGCACCTGGAAGAGCCAGAGCCGCGCCGACTCGTTCGAGCCTGCGTAGAGCATCACGACGAGGTGCACCGCGAGCAGGCCGAGCGTCGCCAGCGCGAGCGCGCGATGTGCCGGGACGCGCACCACCCGCAGCGAGCGCAGGCACGCGACGAGGAACGCGAGGAACATCGGGAGCCCCGTCCACGCCCAGAATTCGAGCCCGCCGGTGAGCCCCCACCGCCCCCCGACGAAGCCGAGCTTCCAGCGGTAGTGGTAGTCGATCGCGGTGTGATAGCCCTCGATCGGCTCGGGGAACCAACCTCCCCCGATCAGTGCGCCGAGCCCGAGCGCGAGCCCCGCGACCAGCGCGACGACGTGCGCCGCGCTCCGCGCGATCACCCGCCGCGCGCCCAGCCCGCGCACCACGTCGATCGACGCGACGATCTGCGCGCCGAGCGCGAGGCCGATCACCGGCAGGAGCCCGTAGTTGCACCAGAGCCCGAGCCCGAGCGTCGCCCCACCGAGCATCGAGAGCACGATCGATCCGCGCCGCGCCCCGAGCCCCGCGAGCGCGCACGCGAGCGTCGCGATCGCCGGATAGAGCGCGCCGTCGGTGTGATGCGTGATCACGAGGACGACCGGGCACGTCGCCCAGAGCAGCGCCGCGTCGTAGCCCACCGACGTGCGTCCGGTGAGCGCGAGACCGAGCAGCACGAGCGGCAGCACCACGAGCGCGGTCGAGATCGGGAAGAGCACGATCCCCGCGGTCGCACCGTCGACGATGCGGCGCAGCGGCGGGCGCGCCCACACCAGCTCGCGCAGCGGGCGCACCAGCGCGCGAAACGTCTCGTCCCCGCCGATGCGGTCGATCAGCGCGTAGTACGCGAACGTGCCCGGCGGCTTGCTCGGCGCGAACCCACCGAGCGCGCCCTCCGCGACGCGCTCGGGATAGGCGCGGATCGTCTCGGCGATGCGCCCCTCGTGCGCGTGCGCCGCGACGAGGAACTCCGCGTGACCGCCCGCGAAACGATCGAGCGCGGTCTCGAGCGAGGGCCCGACGAGCAGCAGCGATGCGCCCTGGGCTGCGAGGCTCGTCATCACCAGCAGCGCGAGCGCGCGCGCGTGGCGGCGGGCGGAGGCGGCGCGCATCGCGGCGATCGCGAGCACCGGGATCGGCAGCGCGAACGCGAGCGCCCACGGGCTCGCGTCGAGCCCACGCCAGCTCACCGGGAAGAACCAGTTCCCGGTCTCGCGATGCCCGGGCCACGACGTCGCCCAGAGCGCCGCACCACCGATCGCGCCCAGCACGAGCACGATGGCGCGGCCCACCCAGGCACCGCGACGGGGCGCGGCGCGAAGTGGCGGAGCGGAGGCGACCATCGGCGGCGCGAACGATAGACGTTCGATCGAGGCACGACAAACGCGTCGAGCGAGCGTCCTTGCCCAGCCGCGGGCAGGCCGGTACACATGCCGCGCGTGAGCCTTCTCGACTCCCTCTCGGAGCCCTTCACCGCGCGCGGCGCGCTCGCGCTGCAGGCCCGCATCGACGCCACGACGCGCAGCGCCATCGCGCGCGCACGGTCGGTGGGACGGCAGCGCGCCGACGCGGCCGAGGCGCTCTGGGCGAGCGGTCACGCCGCCGAGGGGCTTCGGCTCGTGATCGCCGCGCTCGAGAGCACGGTCGAGGCGGCCGAGACGACGGCGCGCGCGCTCGACCCCGAGGTCGCGCCCGCGGCGCCCGAGCCCGAGGCGCTCACCGAGGCCGCCGTCGAGGAGACCGCGCCCATCGAGGCCGAGCAGGTCGCCCCGACGCCGCGCACGCTCGCGCAGTCGCTGCGCATCGTCGGCATCGTGCCCGCCCGCGCGAGCGCGCTCGAGACCTCCGTCGCCGCGGCGCGCAGCGCGACGCTGCCCGAGCTCGACGCCGAGATCAGCCCCGCGCAGGCCGAGCTCTACCAGCGCGCCAGCGACGCGCGACGCGTGATCGATCGCGCGCTCGGCAGCGCGGGCATGGAGCGCCGCGAGATCCAGTTCGCGCGCGGCGCGCGCATCGCGGGCACCATCCTCGCGATCGTCGCACTGCTCGTGGTCCTGCGCTTCGCGCTGCACACGCCCGAGGGCGTGACCGCCGAGGTCTCGGGGACGTGGGCCGATGCGCCCGCGTACGGGGCCGACGCTGCGCTCGACGGACGTCCCGACACGTTCTGGCTCCTCCCCGATCGCGCCGAGGGCTGGCTCGACGTGCGCATCGCGCCCGGTCGCCGCATCGAGCGGATCCGGCTCCTCAACACCCACAACCCGCCGCACCACGATCGCGCGACGCGTCAGTACCGCGTCGAGATCCACTCGGGCGGCGAGATCGTGCGCACCATCGAGGGCGAGCTCGCCTTCTCCACGGCGCCCGAGCCCGTCGAGCACGCGGTCGGGATCGACGACGTCGATCGCATCCGCTTCGTCGTCGTGAGCCATCACCGCACCGGCGCAGGGCTCGCCGAGCTCTCGTTCGAGTGATCGCTCCAAGACTCTGAAGATCGGCTCGCCCGCCGGCCCAGGACTCAGCGCGGCGTCGCAACCGAGGGCGGCGAGGGCTCGACCTCGATGTCGGCGAGGTGCACCCGCACCTCCTGACGACCGTCGTGCGTCGCCTCGAGCAGCTCGCCGCCGTCGCGCACCCGCAGGTACAGCCCGAGCCGCACCGGGGTGGGCACGCCCTCGGGGATCACGATCGGCGTCGGATCGCGCACCACCTCGCCGGGCTCCCAGCGCGTCGTCGGATAGCGCGAGTGCAGCGGCCAGTGCCACGCGTGGAAATGCGCGGGCAGCCGCACGCCGGGCGGCGCCTCGATGTCGACGAGGAAGAAGAGGTCGCGCGAGATCTGCGCGTCGACGCGGTAGTAGAACGTCAGCGGGATGTCGTCGCCGGTCGTGAAGCGCGTCCGCGGGAGATCGAACCCCGCGAGCGTGAACATGCCCGGGTAGCGGATGTCGGTCGGATGCGAGATCCCCGCCGGCACCGCGCGCAGCCGGTTCTGCGCGACGAACGTCTCGCTGCGGTTCTCGGCGCGGCTCGAGCTCGCGACCCACGCGCGCAGCGAGCCGAGCATCGCCTCGGCCTCCTCGCGGCGCGCGTCCGAGAGATCGTGGTGCTCGTCGGGATCGGCCTCGAGGTGGAAGTACTGGAACGTCCCGTCGCGCACCCACCACATCAGCTTGTGCACGCCGCGACGCATCACCTTCACGTCGTACGGCGTGAGCCCGTCGGGGAGCAGCTCCGCGAACACCGGTCGCTCGGGATCGGGCTCGCGCGCGCCGGTCGCGAAGGGCACGAGGCTGATCCCGGAGAGGTCCTCGGTGGGCTGGACCTGCGCGAGGTTGAGGATCGTCGGCGCGACGTCGAGCAGCCCGACGACGTGCTCCACCCGACGCGGCGCGACTCCCGGGATGCGCATCATCAGCACCGAGCGCATCTCTTCTTCGTAGAGCGTCGTCGAGTGCCCGAACGTCCCGTGCTCGCCGAAGCCCTCGCCGTGATCGGACGCGAGCACGACGACGGTGCGATCGCGCAGCCCGAGCTCGTCGAGCGCATCGAGCAGCCGCTGGAATTGCTCGTCCGCGAAGCCGATCTCGGTGTCGTAGAGATCGACCTGCTCGTGCCCGTACCGCGACGGCACTCCGTCCTGCAGGTACGGCACGTGGCAGTTGTAGAGGTGGACCCAGAAGAGCCACGGCTGGGTGCCCGACGCGAGGCGGCGCAGCTCGGGCAGCGCCTGGTTCACCGCGCGCTCGCGCGGGGGATCGGCAATCTCGAACTGCGTGACCTGGTCGAAGCCCTGGAAGAAGTCGTCCATGCGGCGGAAGTACTCCGTCGCCATGATCACCGAGGTCGCGTACCCGCCGTGGTCACGCAGCAGCTCGGGCGCGGTGACGTTCTCGGGCAGCAGCGAGGGCCAGAGGTACTCGGGCCCGAACGCGATCTCGGACGCGTAGTTCCCGGTCCACATCGCCGGGATCGATCGCAGCGAGCGCGACGACTGGGGCACGACCTCGCGGAAGTCGATCGCCTCGCGCGCGAACGCGTCGATGTGCGGCGACGTCGGCCGCGGATAGCCGTACGCGCCGAGGTGATCACGGCGCAGCGCGTCGATCGTCACCACGAGGAAGTTCGGTCGCACGAGCGAGGACGGCACGTCGCCGAACTGCCCGCGACCGCGCTCGACGATGCGCGGCGCGCCATCACCCGCGAAGCAGTCGGAGTCGATCCCGTCGCCCTCGACGTCGATCGCGCCCGGATGGACGCGCGGATCTCCGTCGTCGCAGTCGCCGCCACCGAACGCCCACGCGTAGCGATCACCATCCCGATCGCTGGTCGCCTGGAGCATGCGCACCAGCCGACGACCGACGACGCTGCGCTGCTCGACCACGCTGCGCACGCGGTTGGAGTCGCCGAACGTCGCGGCGCTGGTCACCAGGCCGACCATCACGAGCGCCGACGCGAACGCCGCGAGCGCGCGCACCCGCGCCGGACGCGCGCGGCGCAGCGGGCGCACGAGGAGCAACGCGACGACGAGCCACGCGAGGGCGGTGCCCGCGGGCCACGCGAGGGTGCGCGCGTCGTACGCGAGCAGGATCTCGGGGTGGCGCACCAGCCCGATCACGACCGCCGCGATCACGCCCGCGAGGAGCACCGCCACCAGCGCGCCGAGCGACGCGAGCCGGCCCATGCGGAACGCGATGGCGCGCACTCCCGACGCGAGCGCCGCGCGCACCGCGAGCACCACGACGACCGCGACCAACACCACCGCGCCGAGCGCGTACCCGGCCAGATCGGCGCGATGGAAGCGCGTGCTGAAGTCGACGTGCCCCCACGCGACGAGCCCGAAGATCAGCGCGGCGGCGATCCCGTTCGCCACACCGCTCGCGAAGAGCGGAGGATCACCCCGCGTCCAGAACGCGATCGACGACGCGCGCGCGAGCGCCGCCGACGTCACCCGCGAACGCCGCAGCCATCGCGCGACGATCCCGATGCCCGCGCCCGCGACCACGCCCACGAGCCCGTAGAGCGCGGCGAGGTGCAGCCCCGCGACCGCGAGCTGTCCCGGCGTCACACGAGGTGCGACGTCGCGCAGCGACGACTGCACCACGTCGGCGATCACCATCACCACCGCGGTCACGAGACCGATCGAGACGTGCCCTGCGATCGGCGGGAACCGGTTCGTCGCAATGCGTCCTTCGCCTGCGGCGACGACGTCGCGTTCCGTCGAGCTCTTCACGTACGACAGGGGCCTCGGGGGAGCCCCGTGTATAGCACGCTGCCTCCGCGTTCCGCGCCGAGCACGCACGCGGCCCCGTGCTATCGTCCGCCGCCTTTCTTCCCGGCTGCATCACACCACATGGCCACCCCGCGCACCCTGATCGTCACGCCCACCTACAACGAGCGCGACAACCTCGAGCGCTTCGTCGAAGGCGTGCTCCGCTGGGTGCCCGAGGCCCACGTGTTGATCGTCGACGACGCATCGCCCGACGGCACCGGCGACGTCGCGGATCGCCTCGCCGCGAGCGACCCGCGCGTGAAGGTGATGCACCGCCCGGGCAAGCTCGGCATCGGCACCGCGTACGTGCAGGCGTTCCAGCGCGGGCTCGCGGAGGGCTACGAGCTCTTCCTCGAGATGGACGCGGATCTCTCGCACGATCCGATGCACCTGCCGCAGTTCCTGAAGGCGTTCGAGCGCGGCGCGGACGTGGTGATCGGCTCGCGCAACGTACCGGGCGGCGGCGTGACGGGCTGGGGCTTCGGGCGCCACTTCCTCAGCAAGGGCGGCTCGCTCTACAGCCGCACGATCCTCGGCCTGCCGATCCGCGATCTCACCAGCGGCTACAAGGCGTTCCGCGCCGACGTGCTGCGCGCGATCGATCTCGGCGCGGTGCGCAGCGAGGGCTACTCGTTCCAGATCGAGCTGACCTACCGCGCGATCCAGCGAGGCTTCGCGGTGGTGGAGGTCCCGATCCACTTCGTCGATCGCAAGAACGGCCAGTCGAAGATGTCGAGCCGCATCTTCATGGAAGCGATCACGATGGTGTGGAAGCTGCGCCTCGAGCGCGCGCGGTAGCGCGATGCGGGCGCCGTCCGCCGCGCGCCTCCTGGCGCTCCTCGCGCCGCTCACGCTGATCGCCGTCGCGATCGCGCAGCTCTGGCCCGGCCTCTCGGCGGATCTGTCCCCGCCGATCAGCTGGGATCACGGCTCGCACTTCGGGAAGGCCGCGCTCGTCTGGGACGAGCTGCTCCCGTGGCTGCGCGGCTGGACCGATCGCGTCGAGGCGGGCGTCCCGCAGCACACGCTCTACACGCCGACCGGGACGATCTGGATCCTCCTGTTCCGGCTCTTCACGCCGCACCTCGAGTGGCACCAGACGTACGCGCTCGCGTTCGTCGGCTTCCGCGCCCTCGTCTCGCTCTCGGTCTACCGGCTCGCGCGCGTCGCGGGCGCGGGCCGGATCGGCGCGGTCGCGGCGGGCCTCCTGATGCTCGCCGACTGGGGCGACCACAGCGAGGGCGGCTGGTTCTACGACGTGCTCTTCGGCGTGTGGCCGATGGCGCTCGCGATGAGCGTGTTCTTCCTCGGTCTCGCGGATCTGCTCGCGTTCCTCGACGGAGGCCGGCGCGCCCAGGGCGCTCGCGCGATGGCGCTGCTCGGCATCGCGCTCTTCTCGCACCAGGCGAGCTTGCTCGCGCTCGGCGCGATCGGGCCCGCGCTGCTCGTCTCGCGCGCGGTCGAGCAGCCGCACCTCCGGCGCGACGTCGCGCGGTTGACGTCGGTGTTCATCGTCGCGGGGCTCGTCGCGTGCTGGTGGATGCTGCCGATGTTCGCGCACACCGCGTGGATGGACGATCACGGGCAGCTCTATCGCAGCGCGCCCGACATCGGCGCGCGCTTCCTCGACGGCACCGGCATCTTGAACGGCGGGCCCTGGGTCGGTCCGCTGACCGGGCTCGGGCTGCTGATGGGCGTGCTCACGCGCGGGCATCGCCGCGTGCTCGCGGTGGGCGCGCTGATCGCGATGTTGATCGCGACCCCGGCCTGGCTCCTGCAGCTCGATATGGTGCGATGGCTGCCGCCGCTCGGACGCATCGTGTTCCCCCGCATGATGATGATCGCGAAGCCGCTGCTCTTCGCGCTCGCGGGATGCGTGGTGCACGACCTCGTCGCGCGCGTCACGCCGATGCTGTCGCGCACGTGGTCGACGTGGCGCGGTCGCGTCAGCCTCGCGCTCACGATCGCACTGTGCGCGCCCTTCCTCGCCGACGCCCCCGAGACGCTCGCGCGCGTGCTGATCACGCGAGAGGCGACGTACACCAGCACGCTGCCCGACTGGGAGGATCGCCGCGCGACGTGGGCATGGTTGCGCGCGCAACCCTCGTCGCCCTTCTTCCGCGTGCTCCACTTCGATCAGAGCACGCACCTCCCGCAAGCGGCGCCGGCGTTCTCGGGGCATCCCGGGCTCGTCCACGGCGTGCTCGTCGGCGAAGCGTTCCGCAACACGCCCGACACCCTCGATCCCGACGCGCTGCGTGCGATCAACGTGCGCTACGTCGTCGCGACCTCGCTGCCCGGCGAGCTGCGGCGCGCCGCGCACGAGGTGCAGCGCTTCGGCGACCAGCGCGTGTTCGAGCTCGAGGGCTGGACCGGTGCGGTGGTGGTCGATGCGAGCACCGGTGCGCGCGCGGACGTGACGAACCTCGAGCGCGAGCGCGTGGTGTTCGATCCGCGCATCGCTTCGACCGGACACACGGCGCGCGAGGTGATCGTGCGGCGCGCGTTCGCGCCCGGATGGCGCGCCTACGCCAACGGTCGCGAGCTGACGATCACGCCCGAGCCGGTGCCCGGCAGCGCGCGCCTGCGGCTCATGCGCGTCGAGGTGCCGGAGGGCGCGTCACGGGTGGAGCTCCGCTACGGCGCGCTCTTCTTCCCGACCGCGATGGGCATCCTGCTCACGCTGATCGGCGTGCTCGCGATCGCGCTCTACGCCGCGTGGCCGCGCGTCCCCGGGCGACATCGCGCGCGCGTGATCGCGCTGCGGGATCGCATCTGGGATCGCGTGCCGCTGCGCGTCCGCGACAACGCGCATCGCATCGTGATCGCCCTGCCCTTCCTCGCGATCGCGCTCGCGATGCTCCGCGCCGCGTCGGGCCATCACTTCGCGTACGATCTCGAGCACGCGCGTGTCTCGATCCGCCACGACGACGGGCGCACCGAGCTCTGCACCGACCACCCGCCCGACGACGACGGATGGCAGTGCGCGTCGGCGCCGCACGTCTCGATCCGACGCACGTCGCAGATCGTCGACGGCTGGTTCCGCGGCTGCATCACCGCGCATCCGCCGCCCAGCGGGACGCTCGTGATCGAGTGGCCCGAGGCACCGCTGCGCGGCGCGCTGCGCGTCGGCGCGGGGATCAGCGACGAGACGCACGCCGGAGGCTTCGGCGCGCCGCTCGAGATGAGCGTCGTGATCGACGACGCCGAGCGCGCGCGCCTCGTGATCCCGAACGGCCGCGAGTGGGTGCAGCAGGACGTCGAGACCCGTGGCGGCACCCACGCGCTGCGCATCGAGATCGACGCCGAGGACCCGAATCGTCGCTGGCTCTGCTTCGACGCGATTTCGCGCTGACCTACGCGCGCGGTGCACGTCGCGTGGGTGGCACGAGAGCACGGTGCCCGCGCGCGACGCGATCGACGTCGCGTTCCGCATCGCGGGCACCGTCGTGCGACGTGGATCAGAACAGGATCGGATCGGTCGAGACCTCACCCGGATCTTCGACGAGCCAGGTGAACGAGTCGATCAGCGTGAGCGAGTCGAGATCGGGATCGCCCGCGTCCCAGATGGCGAAGCGCAGCGTGATGATCGATCCGCCCTCGACCGGCACCTGCGTGCGCAGCCAGCCCGTCGACGCGCCGACCGGGCCGGCGTTCCCCGGGATCCCAAGGAACGGCGGCTGAACCCCGCACTCCGCGCTGTCGTCGTAGCTCGTGCTCGCGAGCGGTCCGGTGCCGAGGTCGCACGCGAAGTTGCGTCCACCGAAGTTCCCCGGCGAGCACGCGCGGAGCAGCGAGTTGTTGACGCTGACCTTGTTGCCCGCGGTGTCGAACACGATGTTGCCGTCGCTCGAGCCCTCGGGGCGCGGCTCCATCAGCACGACGAAGAAGTCGTTGTACTCGGAGCAGATGAAGTCCGGGTACTCGTACGTGAAGAAGTTGGACTCGAACTGCAGGCCCGCCGCGTTCGACGGAACCCGCACCCGCACCTCGAGCGCGATCGGATCGTAGACGTCGCCGGCCACGACGCCGGGGCACGCCGGCGACCGTCGATCGAGCCCCGCGGGCCACGCGCCCTGCGGCTCGTCGGTGTAGACGTCGCAGCCCGTCGTGAAGCCCGGCTGACCGGGCGCGCGCGCCGCGCCCGACGAGAGCCCGAGCATCGTCCCGCCGCCGCGGGCCGAGAGCGCGCCGAACTGCGGCATCATCGCGTGCTGATCGGGGTCGGCGGGAGCGCCGCTGCCGTCGGCGCGGGTCCAGCGCGCCGAGAGCACGCCCCACTCGCGCGTCGTCTCCGTGGTGAAGCGGCAGAGGCCGACCGCGCGCGCGCCGTCGCTCGGATCGTCGGACGCGAGCGCGAGCCCGACGTCGCACGCCTCGGCGGTGGTCGCGACTCCGTCGCGGCAGTCCTCGTCGACCGAGTTGCCGGGATCGTCGAACGCGCCCGGGTTGATCTGCGGCGAGCAGTCGTAGCAATCGCCCATCGCCTCGGTCCAACCGTCGCCGTCGACGTCGTCGTCGCGCGTGCCCTCGTAGCAGCCCGCATCGACGCGCGGGCGCGGGTCACCCCCGTCGACGCCGGGCGGGAGGACGACGCCACCGTCGCTGTCTCCGCGCGGAGGACGCGTGCCTGGATCGCGGTCGGTGCAACCCGCTGCGGTCACGAGCATCGCGACCGTCAGAACCCCACTGCAAGACAACTGGCGCATGGTGAAGCCCTCCACCCCGCACGAGACTCTACTCGTGCGTGCAAGCCCCCCGAGGCCCGTCCCGTGAGAGACCGATCAGAACAGAACGGGATCGGTCGACGCCTCACCGGGATCTTCGACGAGCCACGTGAACGAGTCGATCAACGTGAGCGAGTCGAGATCGGGATCGCCCGCGTCCCAGATGGCGAAGCGCAGCGTGATGATCGATCCACCCTCGACCTGCACCTGGGTGCGCAGCCACCCCGTCGACGCGCCGATCGGTCCGCGCGGCGGCACCGGCAGGTCGGGGTTCTGCCCGCAGTCCGCGGAGTCGTCGTAGCTCGTGTCGGCGAGCGACTCGGTGCCGAGGTCGCACGCGAAGGTGCGTCCTCCGTGCGTGCCCGGCGTGCATGCGCGCAGCAGCGTGCTGTTGACGCTGACCTTGTTGCCCGCGGCGTCGAAGACGATGTTGCCGTCGCGCGAGCCCCCGGGGCGCGGCTCCATCAGCACGACGAAGAAGTCGTTGTACTCGGAGCAGATGTAATACGGGTACTCGTACGTGAAGAAGTTGGACTCGAACTGCAGGCCCGCTGCGTTCGTCGGAACGCGCAGCCGCACCTCGAGCGCGATCGGATCGTAGACGTCGCCCCCGGTCACGCCGGGGCACGCGGGCGACGTGCGCTCGAGGCCCGCGGGCCACGCGCCGCCCTGATCGAGCCCGTACTCGTCGCACCCCGAGGTGAACCCCGGCTGACTCGGCGCGCGCGCCGCCCCCGACGAGAGCGCGAGCATCGTCCCGCCGCCGCGCGCCGTGAGCACACCGAACTGCGGCATCAGCCCGTGCTGCCGCGGATCGAGCGGCGTCCCGGTGCCGTCGGCGCGGGTCCAGCGCGCGGAGAGCACGCCCCACTCGCGCGTGGTCTCGGTCGTGAAGTGGCAGAGCCCGACCGCACGCGCGCCGTCGCTCGCATCCTCCGACGCGAGCGCGAGGCCCACGTCGCAGGCCTCGGCGGTGGTGGCGACTCCGTCGCGGCAGTCCTCGTCGACCGCGTTGCCCGGATCGTCGAACGCGCCTGGATTGACCCGGGGCAAGCAGTCGTCGCAGTCGCCCATCGCCTCGGTCCAACCGTCGCGATCGGCGTCGTCGTCGGGTGAGCCCTCGTGGCAGCCCGCATCCACGCGCGGGCGCGGGTCGCCGCCGTCGACGTCGCTGCGTGTGCCTGGATCAGTACAGCCCGCCAGGCTCAGGAGGATGGCGACCGTCAGAGCCCCACGCCGCGAGAACGGATCGACGACGCGCATGGTGAGACCTCCACCAGGAGACACTCTACTGATGCGCGCGCGCTCCGCCCGTGACCGCGAACGTTCATCGATCGAAGTAGCGGTCGCGATCGAAGTCGCGATAGGTGACCGCGTTCGTCTCGTAGCGGACCACGAAGAGCCCGCCGAGCACGACCACCACCGCGAGCCCGAGCGCCATCGCACTGCGCGCCCAGCTCCGCACGAGCGGGCCGATCGCGCTCGTCCCGAACGCCTGCACCAGCGCAAAGGGCGCGAGCGAGAGCGCGAGCACCGCGGTGATCACGCGGCGGATGTCGGTCCAATTCGCCGCTTCCTTCGCCATCTCGGGGTCGAGCACGAAGTTGAGCGAATAGAACACCAGCACGAACACGAAGAGCGCGCCGCGCCAGAGATCGGGCGCGCGCCACAGGTCCGCGAGGAAGCGCCCCGCCGCGACGCAGAGGAAGGGCAGCAGCGGCGTCACGTACCAGCCGAACGTCCAGGTGCCGCTGCCGAGCGCGATCGCCGCGAGATAACAGATGAGCGGCACCGCGATCACCGCGACGTCGCGACGACCGCGCTTCGCGAGCCCCGCCATCGTCGCGAGCCACAGGAAGAGCAGCCATCCGCGCCCGATCACGCTGTGGTTGATCAGCGGGCTGTCGAAGAAGCGCAGGAAGATGTTCCAGTGGACCGGGCGCCCGCCCTGGAGGCGCTGCGTGAAGAGGAACGCGTCCCAGTCGACCGCCGCGCCGAACACGAAGAGCAGGCTCGTCGTGAGCAGCGACGCGAGCAGCGTGATCCCGAAGTCGCGCGGACGACCCTCGCTCGCGACGAGGATCAGCAGCGCGAGCACGAACGCGATGCCGGTGACCTTCGCGAGCGGCGCGAGCCCGGCGAGCACCGCCGCGAGCACGAGCCACTTCGTCTGCCGCCGCTCGCGCCAGATCACGAATGCGAGCGCCATCCCGATGCCGAGCGGGGTGACGAGCGCCTCTTCCTTCACGACGCGCGTCTGCATCGCGATCCACGGCAGCGCGGCCCAGAGCAGCGCGCCGAGCCAGGGCGCCGGCCCGCGCGGCTCGAGGCGACGACCGAGCGCGACGATGAGCAGGATCGTGATCGCGGAGAGCAGGATCGGGACGAGCCGCGCGTGCGCGAGCGGCACCTCGAGGTGATCGCGCGCACCACCGAGATGCCCCGCGGCACCGACGAGCACGTGCAGCAGCGGCGGGTGCTCGAAGTAGGGCGTGACGACGTGGTAGTTGCGCTCGAAGTACTGGGGCCGCTCGATCTCGCCCTGCCCCGCCGCGAGATAGTCCTGCCACCACAACGTGAGCCCGCGCGTCGTTCCGTCTTCGAGCAGCGAGTAGCCGTTCCAGATCGCGAAACGCTCGTCGTCGTTCTCGCGGAAGTCCGGCATCACGTCGTAGTCGAAGAGCCGAAAACCGACACCCAGTGCCAGGATTCCCGCGGTCGCGAGCACGCCGATGCGCTGCGCGCGCACCGTGCCCACCGACGTCGCGATGCGCGCGCACTGCCCTCCCACGAGCAGCGCCGCGATTGCCGAGAGCACCCAGAGCCACACGCGGAGCGGTGGCCACGATCCCTCGAGCGGCACGAGCGCATCGCGCGGCACCGCCTCGAGCGTCGCGGGCGAGGTGCCCCACTGCAGCTCGAGCGCGTTCTGCGGTCGCACCCGCGCCTGCCACTCGACGTCGACGCGATGCCATCCTTCGGGCACACGCGCGCCCTCCGCGTACGCGTGTCCGTCGACCTCGATGCGCGTCGTGTCGGGCGAGCGCACCGCGAGCACGCGACCGCCCGCGGGCACGTGGAGGCGCGCGCGGAGCGTCGCGTCGATCTGCGGCAGCGACGAGGGCATGCCGAAGCGCGCGTAGTCCCAGCGCTGGATGTAGCGCGCGAGCGCGCGCTGCTCGTTCGGGAAGACGACGCGATGCTCGGTGGAGCGCGCCATCTCGAGGCGCGCGCCGTCGTGCTCGACGTACCAGGACGCCGTCCACCCGTGCCGCGCGAACGCGTCCCCGAGCGACGCTCCGAAGAGCACGAGCGCAGCGCCCGCGAAGGCGGCGAGGAGCGCGCGGTTGCGCTCGTGAGGCGCGAGAGACATCGAGCGGCCCGTGATTACCACCCGCCGGAGCGGGCGTCACGGCTCGTCAGCGCGCGGTCGCGCGCGGCACCGAGCGGCCGCCGCCCTCGATGAGCTGCTCTTCGCCGTGCGTGCCCGCCTCGATGTACTTCGCGTCCTGGTTCACGCGCCACGGATCGAAGCGCTTGCTCCCCGACACGATGTTCTCGACGGTCAGCATCGCCGTCATCATCGAGTGGTCCTGGTTGTTGTAGCGGTGCATCCCGTTGCGACCCACGAGGTGCAGCCCGGGATGCTCGCGCTCGACCACGTCGCGCACGGTCTCGACGTGCCGCGCGTACGCCTCGTCGTAGACGGGATAGGCCTTGGGCTGACGCACGACGCATCCGTCGAACACGTCCGCCGCCTTGCCGAGCCCGAGGTGCTCGAGCTCCTTCTTCGCGAGCGCGATCAGATCCTCGTCCTTCGAGGTCCAGAGCCCGTCGCCCTCGAAGCAGAAGTACTCGAGGCCGTAACACGCGGTGCTCGCGTCGGGCACCATCTCGGGCGACCAGCTCTTGAAGTTCTGGATGCGCCCGACCTGCACGTCGCGCTCCTGGATGTAGATCCAGTTGTCGTCGAACGCGTCGCGCTCCTTGATCATCAGCGCGACGGTGAGGAAGTCGCGGTACTTGAGCGAGCCCGCGGCCTCGCGCAGCGCGGGCTGCGGCGCGGGATCGAGCGACGCCACCACGTCCTTGATCGCCGCGCTCGAGATCACGTTCGGCGCGCTCACCTCGTGGCGCGTGCCGTCCTGATCGTAGGTGACGATCCAGCGCGCACCGTCGCGGCGCATCGAGACGACGCGCGCGCCCATGCGCACGTCGCCGCCCTGCGCCTGCACCTTGCGCGCGCACTCCTCCCAGAGCTGCCCCGGGCCCTTGCGCGGATAGCGGAACTCGTCGATCAGCGTGGTGTGCACCTGATCGCGACCGGTCGGCTTGCTCGCGGGCAGGCTCGACTTGATCGCCTCGATCACCGCGGTGCCGAGCGAGAGGCTCTTGATGCGCTGAGCGGCCCAGTCCGCTTTGATGTCGCGGCAGCTCATGCCCCACACCTTCTCGGTGTAGTGCTTGAAGAAGATCTCGTAGAGCCGACGCCCGAACTGATTGCGGACCCAGTCCTCGACGTTCTGCGGATCGTGGATCGGACGCAGCCGCGCGTGCGCGAACGAGAGCATGCACGCCGTGCTCTCGACCAGGCCGAGCTTCATCAGCGCTTCGACCGGCTTGAGCGGGTACGAGTAGAACGTGCCGCGGTAGTAGATGCGCGACTTGCGCGGCCGCAGGAGCATGTCGTCGGGCAGCACGCGCGACCAGAAGTCCTCGACCTCGCGCGCCTTCGAGAAGAAGCGGTGCCCGCCGATGTCGAAGTGATAGCCCTTGTACTCGACGGTCCGCGAGATGCCGCCGACGTAGCGAGGGTCGGCCTCGAGCACGATCGGGTGCCAGCCCTTCTCGGCGAGCAGCAGCGCGGCGGTCAGCCCCGCGGGTCCCGCGCCCACCACGATCACGTCGCGATCCTGCGGCGGCGCGCCGTTCTCCCTCGGACTCACGTTGGTCGACAACCTCTCTCCGGGCCCGAAAACCAGGCGCGCGAGACCCTAGCACGGGGTCGCGCCGGGATCTCCAGCGAGAGGCCGGCGATTCGACGGGGCTGGCCGTGCATGGCGAGCAAGTGGGTGGGGACCCACGCGCAGCTCGAGGGGTCGAGAGGGGAGGCGCGCAGCCTCCCCCGGGAAACTCAGCCGCCGGGGATCTCTTGCATCTCGCTCGCGGCAGCAGCCGCGGCGCGACGCGCACGGCGGCGCTCGCGACGACGCGCTTCTTCGCGGTCCGCGCGACGACGTGTACGTGCTCGCTCGGCGCGACGCGACGAGTCCGCGGCGCGCATCTGCGCGAGCTCCTCGGCGCTCGGACGCGCGACCCACGCGTGCCACGGCGCGTCGTCGACGCAGCGCGGTCGATCGCTCGCGGGGCAGTAGATGCGCACGTGGAAGTGATCCTCGTGGCGCCCGCCGCGGCTCGGTTGATCGAGGATCGCGGCCGCGCGATCGATGAGCTCCTGCGGCGCGCCGATGCTCGCGGCGTGGTCGAGCAGGCGCTGCTTGAGCCAGCGCGCGACGAACATGTACTGCACCGGCGCGTCGTCCTGGCCGACCATCGCGGCCACGAGCGCCCAGTTCCGCGCGTCGTCGAAGCGCCAGTCGGGGTTCGCGCGCGTCGTGCCGTCCGGGCGGAAGTCGACGAAGCGATCGTGATAGACGAGCTGCCCCGAGGTGTCGACGACGTAGAAGCCGACGTCGACGTCGCGACCGCTGCGGTGCGAGCGATGCGGGCGGAAGCGACCGCCGCGACGACGCGAGAGATCCCCGACGGTGAGACGCGAGCCGGGGAACTGCGACGCGACCGTGGCCGCGGAGCGCTCGAGCAGCGTCACGAGCTCGTCGGTCCCGTGGTGCTGATCCCCGTTCGGATGCTTGAGCCGCACGTGCTCGGACTCGACGATCTCGCGACCCCCGAGCAGACGTCCGGTGTTGTGGCGCCCCACCGAGACGCTCCCCTCGACGGGCAGCGCGGCCGCGCGGGGGCGCTCCTCGCGACGCACGCGACGCGAGACGTCTCCGGCGCGCGCGATGCGACCATCGTCTCGAGCCGCGCCATCGCTGGCGAGTGGATCGCGCTCCTGCGCGCCGGCGTCACCGCCGGCAGCGAGCGTGGTCGCGAGGACGACGAGCGCCGCCGAGGCAGCGCACGCGATGCGGGACGGCCATCGCACGGCGGAGACGATAGCCCACGCGCACCGCCCATACAACGATGCCGTTGGAGCTCCAACCATCTCGCCGCACCTACATCGGCGACACGCGGCGCATCACATCGTTGGAGCTCCAACGATCTCGGAGGCCCCGATCGTTGGACCTCCAACGATCTCGAGCGTCAGCCGATCGCGCCGCGCGAGATCACGATGCGCTGCACCTCGCTCGTGCCCTCGTAGATGCGGGTGACGCGGACGTCGCGATAGTGACGCTCGACGTCGTACTCCTTCACGTAGCCGTAGCCGCCGTGGATCTGCAGCGCGCGATCGCAGACGCGCCACGCGGCCTCGCTCGACCACAGCTTCGCCATCGCGGCCTGCTGCGAGAACACGTCGCCCTTCTCCTTGAGCCACGCGGCGCGCAGCGTGAGCAGGCGCGCTGCGTCGAGGTCGGTGCGCGCGTCCGCGATCATCCACTGGATCGCCTGCTTGTCCGCGATGGGCGCGCCGAACGCCTTGCGCTCCTTCGCGTACGCGATGCCCTTCTCGAGCGCGGCCTCGCCGATGCCGAGCGCCTGCGACGCGATGCCGATGCGCCCGCCGTCGAGCGCCATCATCGCGATCTTGAAGCCGCCGTTCTCCTGGCCGAGCAGCGCGCTCGCGGGGATGCGGCAGCGATCGAAGTGCAGCGCGGTCGTGCTCGATCCGCGCAGGCCCATCTTGTCCTCGTGGTGACCGACCGAGAGCCCCGGCGTGTCCTTCTCGACGAGGAACGCGCTGATGCCCTTGGTGCCCGGGCCGCCGGTGCGCGCCCACACCACGAACACGCCCGCGAAGTCGCCGCTCGTGATCCACTGCTTCGATCCGTCGAGCACCCACTCGTCGCCATCGCGACGCGCGGTCGTGCGCATCGCGCCGGGATCGCTGCCCGCCTCGGGCTCCGAGAGCGCGAACGATCCCGCGACCAGCGTTCCGTCGCAGAGGCGCGGCACGTACGTCGTGCGCTGCGCGTCGGTGCCGAACGTCGCGATCACCTCGGCGACCATGTTGCTCACGGCCATCGTCACCGCCGTCGACGCGCACGCCTTCGCGACCTCGGTCATCGCGAGCGAGTACGCGACGACGCCCGCGCCCGCGCCGCCGAGCGCCTCGGGCACGTTCACGCCGAGCAGACCGATGTCGGCGAGACCGGCGAGCACCGCGCGCGGGATGTGCGCGTCGCGATCGATCTCGCGGGCGCGCGGCGCGATCGCGCGCGTCGCGTACTCACGGGCGGTCTCCTGCACCAGGCGCTGCGTCTCTTCGAGCTGGAACTCCATGATGCGCGAGCACTACCACGGGCTCCCGGCGACGGTGCGTGGAGTTCGTCACGGGTCACTCGGCGAGCAGCGCCTCCATGCGCGCGCGCGCTTCACCGCCGGGGAAGCCCGCGAGATAGGCGCGCGCGGTGATCGCGGCGTCCTCGTCGCGCCCGAGCCGCGCCAGCAGCGAGGCACGCATCGCGAGCGCGCGCTCCTCGAGCGGCGAGCCGCGCTCCGCGGCGTGGGTGCGATCGAGCACCGCGAGCGCAGCGTCGAGATCCCCCGCGCGCTCGCGCTGCGCCGCCGCGAGGAAGCCCGCGAGCGCGGCGCGCGTCGGCGTCAGGCTCGAGGCGGCGCGCTCGTACGCGCCCGCGGCATCGACGGTGTGCCCGAGCGCGCGATGGGCGTCGCCCTCGAGCATCGCCCAGTCGCCGCGCTCGGCGCGCGGAGGGCGCGCCGAGGCGATCGCGGAGAGCGCAGCCTCGAACTCGCCCCGATCGCAGAGCGCGCGGACGTGCGCGAGATCGATCGCGGGCTCGGCCCGAGCACGACGCACCGCCGGCGCTTCCTCGCTCGGGGCATGCACCGGCGTGTCGTCGCGCGGCGTCGCGACCCGATCGACGTCCTCGTGCTGCTCGCGCGCGTCCGCTTCGAGCCTGCGCTGCGCGGCGAGCGCGCCCCGCGACGCGAGCACCTCGGGCACGCGCACCTGCGCGCTCGTCGCGTACGACTCGCCCGCGGCCAGCGCGCGCGTGCCGTGCGCGTCGTGCACCTCGACGCGTCCTTCGAACACCTCGACGCGCGTGCCGCGCGCCTCGACGCTCACCGCGAACACGGTGCCGCGCACGTGCACCGTCGCGTGCGGCGTGCGCACCTCGAACGCGCCGCCGACCCCGAGCGGCGCCACGTCGAAGAGCGCCGCGCCCTCGCCCAGGCGCCACACCGCGCGCTGGGGCTCCGGGCGCGACGACGCGATGCGCGTGCCCGCGGTCGCGTCGATGCGATGCGCACCGAGCGCGAGCTCCATCACGCCCTCCGGCGCGACCACGACCTCGGGCGCGCGCGGCGCCCACGCCAGCACGGCCGCCGCGGCGACGGCGATCACGACGCCGCTCGCGATCATCGCGCGACGACGGCGCGCCGCCGCGCGCGATCGTGCGCGCCCGACGATCAACGCCTCGCGGATCACGGCTTCGGCGTCGCGCGCGGGCGGTACCGCGCGTCGCGACGCGGCGTCGGCGAGCCGATCGATCCCAATCTTCATCGCTCACCTCCCGCGACGTACGAGCCGAGCAAGGGATCGCCCGCGAGCGCGCGCTCGAGATCCGCGCGTGCGTGCTTCAGGCGCGCACGCAGCGTCTCCACGCTCACGCCCTCGATCGCCGCGGCCTCGTCGTGCGCGAGCTTCTCGATCGCGCAGAGCACGAACGCGTTGCGTCGCTTCTCGCTGAGCGCGGAGAGCGCCTCGTAGAAGCGCGCCATCGTGCGTCGATCCGAGAGCGCACGCTCGGGATCGCCGCCCTGCCCCTCGCGCTCGATCTCGCCGACGAGCTCGATGTGCGCCCGCGTCGTGCGGCGCTTCGCGAGCTCGCGCGCCGTGGTGCGCAGCACGATGCGATGCGCGTACGTGCGCACGCTCGAGTCGCCGCGGAACCGCTCGAGCGCGACGACCAGCTCGATCATCGACTCCTGCACGAGGTCGTCGAGATCGGCGCGCGGCCCGGCGTACCGCGCGATCCAGCGGCGCGCGTCCGCGAGCAGATCGCGCAGCACCTGCTCGTCGACGCTCTCGCGCGCGTCCTCGCGCGCCCGCCGGAAGGGCCACACGTCAGTCCCACCGGTACTGGTACGAGAGCGTCAATGCGCCCTGCATCGACGGCCGCGAACGATCGAACCCGTACGCATCGATCGAGTAGTCGAACATCAGCGCGTTGTGTCGGCCGAGCTCGAGCGTGAGGAACGCGCCCGCGCCGATGCCGAACGCGACGAGCTCCTCCGTCGGAGCCTCGACCGCTTGCACGTAGAGCCCGCCCTCGGCGTGCATCCCCATCTCCAACGCCGCGACCGAACCGAGCGGGATGCGGAACGACACCGCGATCGACGGGACGCCGAACGTCCCCTGGAACACCGCGCCTTCGATGCTCGACCAGCCCATCCCGCCGCGGAAGCGGAGACCGATCGCGGCCCACTCCGAGACGCGCCCGTAGAACGCGATCTGGCCCATGACGAGCCGCGGATCTTCGCCATCGAATCGATGCGCCAGCCCCAACCCTGCAATCGAGAACGCGAACGTCGCCGGACGACGCGACGCACCGAGCTCGGGCTCGTCGAGCTGGGGCGCGGGCTCTTCGACCGCGGCAGCCACAGGCGGCGGCGTGACGGGCTCGGGGTCGACGACCGTCGCCGGCACCACGATCACCGGCTCTTCGTGCGCGGCCTCCACCAAGCTCGCCGCGAGCACCGCGACCACGCGCGCATCCACCACGTCCCACGCCTGTGCGGTCATCGCGTGCGCCGGTGCCGCGCGCGCCACGTCGAGCACCCGCACCTCCGCCGGCGCGAGCACGCGGCTCGGGAACACGACCCACACCACGTGCGTCGCGCCCGCCGCGCGCGCCTCGTCGCGCATCGCGGTGACCGTCGGATCTTCGCCCTCGAGCGGCGCGCCTTCGATCATCGCCGCGCGCCCCGCGAGCTCGAGCCGCAACGCCGACGTCATCTCCGCGCCGCGCTCGGCTGGCAGCCGCACCAACACCACGCGCTCGTCCGCGCGCGCCGTCGATGCCCCCATCAGCACGAACAGCAGCGTCCCCCAGATCGCTCGAGCCATGTCGTCAGCCTCTGCCCGACCTCAGTGGGGCCGGCGCGGCAGAGTGGGACATCGCCCGAGCGCGCGCCGCGATCATTCGTGACCGCGGCGCGCTTGACTCGGTCACTGCACCAGGAACGTCACCTTCGCCGCGTACGAGCCGGGGTCGGGCATCGTCAGCCCGCGCACCGCGTCGACCACGCAGTCCACCGACTCCAGCGCCTGCGCGTCCGGCGCGCTCGCGCCCGCCGCGAGCACGCGCCCGCCCGGCGCGACGTACGCCGTCACGCGCACGCCGCTCACGCCGCAGCGCGTCGCGAGATCGGGCGCGCCGCTCAGCAGCGCCGGACCGATGTGGGTCGCCTCCCAGCTCGTCGGGGGACGCACGTCCTCGGGCGGATCGAACGCGAAGCCCCACGTGAACTCGGCCTCGCCGCCGTGCGGGCGCGGGAAGCGCGCGCGACGCGCCACGTCGAGCACGCAGCGCTCGGCCTGGCGATCGCCGATCGTCGTCTGGCTCGGGAACACCCACGCGACGGTGCCGTCGGTGTGGATGCGGAACGAGAGGCGCACGTCGCCGCCGAGGAACTCGACCTCGCTCAGGCGCGGCGCGAGGCACCGCATGAACGCGTCCATGCGCGGCTGCAGCGCGTTGTCGACCTGGTCGGGGCGGATCGTACCGAGAAGGCCCGTGATCTGGCTGCCGTCGTCGCGCTCGGCGGGTCGCTCGGCGCCGGCCGTCGCGTCACCGCGCGCCGCCGTCTCCGTGCTCTCCGACGATCCGCCACAGCCCGCGACCGCAGCCGCGATCAGCACCACTGCCGCCCACCCGGTTCGATCCATCCGCCCGCTCCCTTTCTTGCGTCACTGGACGAGGGACGCGGGGCCTCGATGGCCGGCCCCGGGGCCCTGCTTCACGCCTTCAGCGCGTTGGCCGCGATCACGATCCGCTGGATCTCGCTCGTGCCCTCGTAGATCTCGGTGATGCGCGCATCGCGGTAGTGACGCTCGACATCGTACTCGGTCGAGTAGCCGTACCCGCCATGGATCTGGATGGCCTTGTGCGCGATCCGGGTCGACGCCTCGGACGCGAAGAGCTTCGCCATCGCCGACTGCTGCGAGTGACGCGCGCCCTGGTCCTTCATCCACGCCGCGCGGTGGGTGAGCAGCCGCGCCGCGTCGAGCTCGGTCGCCATGTCGGCGATCATGAACTGGATGGCCTGCTTGTTCGCGATCGGCTCGCCGAAGGCCTTGCGCACCTTGCTGTACTCGACCGCCTTCTCGAACGCGGCGCGCGCGATGCCGAGCGCCTGCGACGCGATGCCGATGCGGCCCCCGTCGAGCGTCGACATCGCGATCTTGAAGCCCATGCCGGGCTCGCCGAGCATCTGCGCCTTCGGCACCTTCACGTTCTCGAAGAACACGGTGCACGAGTGCGCGGCGTGGATGCCGAGCTTGTGATCGCGCGGGTTCAGCGTGAAGCCCGGCGTGCCCTTCGGGATGATCAGCGAGACCGTGCCCTTGGCGCCGAGCGAGCGGTCGTGCGCGGCGAAGAGCAGGATCACGTCGGCGTGGGGGCCGTTGGTGATCCAGTTCTTCGCGCCGTTGACGATCCAGTGATCGCCCTTGTCCTCCGCGACGGTCTCCATGTGCGACGCGTCGCTGCCGCTCGCGGGCTCGGTGAGGCCGAAGCAGCCGAGCAGCTTTCCGCTCGCGAGGGGCGCGAGGAACTCCTTCTTCTGCGCCTCGCTGCCGAACTTGTAGAGCGGGTCGCAGACGAGCGAGTTGTTCACCGACATGATCACGCCGGTGCTCGCGCAGGCACGCGAGATCTCCTCGATCGCGAGCGCGTAGCAGACGTTGTCGAAGCCCGCTCCGCCGTACTGCTCGGGGATCGCGACGCCCATCAGCCCGAGCTCGGCCATGCGCGCGACGAGCTCGGTGGGCCAGCGCCCGTCCTTGTCGAGCTCTCGGGCCTTGGGCTCGACCTCGCGAGTCGCGAAGTCGCGCGCCATCTGCTGGACCATCTTCTGTTCTTCGGTGAGCTCGAGCTGCATGGGGCGCGAACGTAGCGGGCGGCCCGGGATGTCGGCAAGGTGACGCAGCGCGGCACGAGAGCCGACCACGCGGTCGGCTCTCGCCTTCCCGCATCAGAGCTCGCAGCCGTCGACCACGCGCGCCGCGACGCCCGCGATGCCCGCGACCCCTCGCGCCGGCGCCGCGCCCGCCGCGCCCGCTGCGCCTTCTTCGAGCGCGCCGAGATCGAGGCCGTCCACGTCGCTCTCGCAGAGCAGCGCCGCGATGCTCGATCCGCCGGGCCCACCCGCGCCCGAGCCGCCGATGCCGCCGGGCTGGCCCGCGCCGCCCACGCCGCCCGCGTACCCGCCCGCGCCGGGCTCGCCGCCCGCGCCCGCATCACCGCCCAGACCACCCGCCGCACCGCCGCCGCCCGCCGCGCCGTCGCCGCTCGTGAACGAGCATCCCGGCACCGCGATCCCCGAGCCGCTCACGAAGAGCGCGAACGAGCTGCCGCCCGCGCGACCACCACCGCCGCCGAGCCCGCCGCAGCCGCCCGATCCACCGCCGCCACCGCCGCCGCCGGTGCGCCCGTAGCCGCCCGCGTCGCAGCCCGATCCACCGCCGCCGCCGCCCGATCCGCCGAAGCCGGCCTCGCCGTCGTTGCCCGCGAAGCCGGCGCGAGGGGCCCACAGGCCGTCGACCACCGAGCCGCGCACCGTCGGCGCGCTCGCCGGGTCGCCGTTCACCGCGGCCTCGGTCGCACACGCGTTCCCGGGGCCACCGGGATCGCCGTCGTGATCGACGGGCACCGCGCAGCTGCACGAGTCGCCCGCGGTCCCGCCGCCGCAGCTCGTCAGCGATGGCGGCGAGCCCCCGCTCCGCGCGTCGTCGGGACCGGTGCCGCAGCCCGCGAGGTCGTCGCCACCGCCCGATCCGCCGTCGCCGCCGCGGGTGCGATCGAGCGTGATCCCCGCGCAGACCGACACCGCGCCGGGCCCGCCGGGCTGCGAGTTGCCGTTCGCCTTCGTGCCGTCGGTGCCGCGCGCGCCCTGCACGCCGTCCTCTCCGTCCGTGCCCGCGATCCCGTCGTCACCGGGCGATCCCGCGCCCGCCTCGACGCGCAGCTCGCGCAGCACGAGGCCGCCGAGCTCGGGCAGCACCGGCGTGCTGTCCGCGACGCGCACGCCGTACACGTCGACGTTGCGCGACTCCGCGGGCGCCGGGCCGGCGACGATCGTGAAGCCCTCGAACACCGTCGGCGCGCTCACGCCCTCCGCGACCACGCCCTCGATGCGATCGTTCTCGACGGTCGCGCTCTCGATGATCGTCTCGTTCGCGTCGTCGCGCGACCAGCGATCCTCGGCGTCGAACTGGCCGTACACCGACGTGCCGTTCTCGATCACGACGCGCTCGCGATACGTGCCCTTCGACACCGCGACCGCGTGCACGCGACCGGTCGCCGCGCCGCGCGCGACCGCGACCTCGATGCCGTGCGAGATGGTCGCGTAGGGCGCGTCGGCGGTGCCCTCGCCGGTCTCGTCGCTTCCCGTGGTCGCGACGTAGATGCAGTACGCCTGACGGCCGAACTCGTCCTCGAAGAACGCGTAGTCGGGGTTGCATCGCTGGGGCAGCAGCTCGCCCGCGTCGCCGCTCCACGCGTCGGGCTCGTCGTCGCGACCCGCGTCGACTTCCCCGTTGCCCCCGCCGGAGTCGATGCCGCCGCCGCCTGGACCCGAGTCGGGCGCGCGCCCGCTCCCTCCGTCCGCACAACCCGCCACCGTGCTCGCGAGCACCCCGAAGCCGACCGCGAGCAGCCCTGCGACCCTCGAGACCACGTGCATGATCACCCCAAGAAAAGAGCCCCGCCCGAAGAATGCTTGCGCATTACAACAAATCGCGCGCGCATGGAACAGGGCGCCCGCACGATTCACGTGCGAGGGGGCGGCTCGGGGCGATTTCGGGTCAGACCAAGAGCTTCCGCTCGACCGCGGCCGCGCGCAGCTCGGCGCGGAAGTCGGGGTGCGCGATCGAGATCAGCATCTCCGCGCGCTCGCGCAGCGAGCGACCCCGCAGGTTCACGGCACCGTGCTCGGTGACGACCCACTGCACGTGACCGCGCGTCGTCACCACGCCCGAGCCCGGCGACAGCCGCGGCACGATGCGCGAGAGCGTCCCGTTCTTCGCGGTCGAGGGCAGCGCGATGAACGCCTTGCCGCCCGGGCTCTGCACGGCGCCGCGCACGAAGTCCATCTGCCCGCCGATGCCGCTCCAGATGCGATCCCCGATCGAGTCGGCGCACACCTGCCCGGTGAGATCGATCGCGATCGCGGAATTGATCGCCATCATCGCGTGCTGCGACGCGATCTCCACCGCGTCGTTCACCACGTCGCTCGGGTGGAACTCGATCGACGCGTTGTGATCGCAGTGCTCGTAGAGCTCGCGCGAGCCCATCGCGAACGACGTGACGACGCGGTTCTTGAAGCGCGTCTTGCACGCGCCGGTCACCGCGCCGCTCTTCACGAGGCGCAGCACTCCGTCGCTGAACATCTCGGTGTGGATCCCGAGATCGCTGCGCGAGTGGAGCGCGTCGAGCACGGCGTCGGGGATCGATCCGATCCCCATCTGCAGCGTCGCGCCGTCGGGGATCTGCGCCGAGACCAGCGCGCCGATCGCGCGCTCCACCGCGCCCGGCGGCTCGTCGTGGTGCTCGGGCAGCGGGCGATCGACGTGCACCGCGAGCGCGATGCGATCGACGTGCACCGCGGAGTTCCCGTCGGTGCGCGGGACTCGATCGTTGATCTCCGCGATCACGATCCGCGCGTGATCGACCGCGGCGCGCGCGCACGCGACCGACACGCCGAGGCGGCAGAAGCCGTGACGGTTCGGCGGCGAGACCTGCACCATCGCGACGTCGAGCGGCAGCGTGCCGTCGCGGAAGAGCGAGGGCACCTCCGAGAGGAACACCGGCGTGAAGTCGGCGCGCCCCGACTGCACCGCCTCGCGCACGTTCGCGCCGACGAAGAGCGCGTTGTGCCGCACGTGCCCCGCCATGTCCGGCGCGACGTAGGGCGCGGGCGCGTTCGTGTGCAGGTGCACGACCTCGACGTCGCGCAGCGCGCGAGCGCGCTCCGTCATCGCGGTGAGGAGCGAGACCGGCGCCATCGCGGCCTCGTGGAGATAGACGCGTTGTCCGCTCTCGATGGGAGCGACCGCCTCCTCGGGGCTCGACACGATGCGCATGCGTAGGTCTCGTACGCGCGGAGCGACGTCCCGCAAGCTACAACGCCCGCATGCTGGGGACGGAGCGAGCACGGTCGTTCGTGGACGAGTGGATCGACGCGTGGAATGCGCACGACATCGAGCGCATCCTCGCGCACTGGGCCGACGACTGCGTGTTCGCGTCGCCGCGCATCGCCGCGGTGATGGGCGATCCGAGCGGCACGGTGCGCGGCAAGGACGCGCTGCGCGCGTACTGGTGGAAGGCGCTCGCGAGCGCGCCGCAGCTGCGCTTCGAGCTCGAGGAGGTCTACGTCGGCGTCGACTGCCTCGTGATCGGCTACCGCAACCACCGCGGCCAGCGCTGCGCGGAGTGGCTGCGACTGGACCGCGAAGGACAAGCGGTCGAAGGCCGCGCGTCGTACGCGGGCTGACGCGCTCGGTCGTCGCCGCAGCCCGGGCACGGCGTCACGCCGACGTTCGAGCTCGCGATGCACGCCTCGCATCCGCAGGCGCCGAGCTCGTTCTCGAAGACCACCCGACAGAGCGCGCAGGAGCGCCCGACGATCTGCATTCGAGCGAGCGTAGCGCTTGACGCCGTTTCGCGTTTTCGCTAACTGTTCGGGCCCACGCGGGCTTAGCTCAGTTGGTAGAGCGTCAGCTTCCCAAGCTGAATGTCGTGGGTTCGAATCCCATAGCCCGCTCAGAGATTCCGGAGTGATTACGGCCCGTTGAGGTGGCACCCTCAGCGGGCCGAGTTCTTCCGTCCCCTCCCACTTCCACCAGAACTTCCACTTCCACGCGCGACGCGGGACGTGGGGTGGACGAGGGCTGCGACCTTCGCGACGGCGCGCTGCTTCTCGCGGTCGCCGATCCAGTCGTAGTGGGTGGTCATTTCCTCGGTCACGTGGCCGGTGATCGAGCGCGCGACGTCGCCCGTCGTGACCTTCTTCGCGAGGTGATTGAACGTGTACCGCAGGCCGTGCGGCGAGATGACGGGCACCCCCGCCTTCGTGCACGCCGCGGCGAGCGGCTTCCGGAGCGAGCTCGGCTGCATGAGCGTTCCAGTAGTCGACGGGAACACGAGCCCCCGGCCGAGCCAGGGTGCCTGCTCCTCGAGCTGCGCGCGCCGATGCTCGGCGAGCGCCGTCCGGAGGATCTCCACGATCGGCACCTCGACTTCGGCGCCGGTCTTCTGCTCGTCGACGATCCCGCGCACGTGCGCGCGATCGAAGAGGATCGCGCCGCGCGCGTCGTTGATCTGCGACCACTCGAGCGCCGCGACCGCACCCCATCGCTGCGCGGTGAGCGCGAGCGTGAGCGTGATCGCGTACCACTGCGGGTAGTCGCGGCGGAGCACCTCGAGCACCTTGCGGAGCTCGTGCGCCTCGAGGCCCTTGCGCTTCTTCGGCTTCGGCACCCGGACTGCCGGCACGCGCGCGGCGGGGTCCCTGATCCCGAGGTCGTGGGTGATGTCGGCGAGCAGCTGGCGGAGCACCCGGAGGCGTCCGTTCACCGTCGTCGGCGAGATGGGCCGGGCGCTCTCGCCCTCGCCCACGGTCTGTGCGGACCACTCGTCGCGCAGCTCGACCACATCGTCGGGCGTGATCGCATCGACGTAGTAGTCACCGAGGCGCGGCACGATATGCAGGTCGATCACGTCCGCGTACGTGCGGCGCGTGCTCGCCCTGAGCGCGGGGAGCTTCGAACGCATCCACGAGGTCGCGGCATCTCCGAGGCGCTCCCGCGTGCGCGCCCCGCTGCTCGCTTCCTCCGTGCGTCGCAGATCGTCCCGCTTCGCCGAGGCCTCGGCTGCCGACTTCGCCTCGACGATCCTGATCACGTCTTTCGTTCTCCCCGTCTTCGGGTCGAGTGCCTTCACGCGCACTCTGTAGCGGCCGTCGCGGAGCCGCTGCACGCCGGGGTACTTGGTCCTCTCCACAAGGTCCTCCTGCCCCGGGCGTTGCGGACCGGCGGGCAGCGTAGCGCGCGCCGCGCGCGCGCTGGAAGTCATCGAGGGTCGAGCGCAAGAACGAGTGGCCGCCGTGGCGTCCGCCGCCGTCGGGCTTCAGCTCGCCGCGCGCGATCGCGGTGCGCACCGAAGCGGGGTTCTCGAAGCGGAGATAGATCGCTGCCTCGGCCGTCGTGAGCCACGCATGCGGTGGAAGCGCGGCGAGCTCGGCGAGCGAGCGCGGATCGCTCATCACAGCCACTCCGGATAGAGCGCTCCGAGCGGCGGCAGCTCCAGCGGCGGCGGGGGCCCGAGCGGTTCGTAGACCAGCGGCCTTGGTGCGAACCGGTCGATGCCCGCGATCGTGCCGCGCTCGAAGTGCGGCACCACGACGACATCGAGCCCGGGCAGGATCTTCGCGAGCCGTCCCGGCGCGGCGCCCTCGGCGCGCGCCTGCAGCCGCTCCCACACGTCAGGCGAGACGTACACGACGCCCGTGCGGGCGATCAGGGCGAGCGTGCGTCGGAAGCGCTCGCGTCGAGCGCGGCGCCGCTTCTTCGATCGGATGCTCACGCCGCAGCCTCCACGCGCCCGCGCACGTTCGCGCGCACGATCGCCTCGGCGAGCGGCGGACACACGCTGTTGCCCGCCTTCGCGATCTGCTCGGTCTTCGTGAGCGGCTTCCCGTCGTGGACGGGATCGATCACGTAGTGGTCGCCGAAGCCCTGCGCGCGGAAGAGCTCGCGCGGCACGAGCATGCGCATGCCGATGTCGACGATCGCGTAGGGCTCGCCGTCGATCGTGAGCAGCGGCTCGGCACCGGACTCGTAGCGCGCGAGCAGCGTCCGCACCGCGGCGATGTGCTGCCCGCCCGCGGTGATCGTCGGCATCGGCTCGCGCACGTCCGCGCCCGACGCGGTGCCGTAGAACTTCTCGAGGTGCGCGACCGAGAGGGAGTGGTGGTCCTGCGTCGTCACGGTCCCGAGCGCGCGCCCGAGCTCGTGCCCGACGACGCCGCCGTAGTGCTTCGTCACGAACGCGGCGACGAGCGCGTGCTTCGCGGCGCCCGCGACCACGGTGCCGAGCGGCTTGTCGAGCCCGGGCACCCGCGGCGCCTGCCCGTCGCGCTCGCCATACCCGGTCTGCACGAGCGTCGGCGCGATGAGCGCGAGCTCGCCGCGGTTCGCCGCGGTCGCGGTGCGCACGGGCTCGTCGATCGAGTGCACGCGCGCGTCGCGCGGGTGCGTCACGGGCACGATGAAGGGGCGCGCCGCGTCGACCACATACCGGCGCATGCCCGCGGCGATCCGTCGCAGCGTCGCGTCGGCGAGCGGGCGCGCGCGCTCGAAGATGCTCGGGCACGGGATCGACCAGTCGATGACCTCGGCGGCGGTGCGCCACGCGCGCTGCCCGCGCCCCGATCGCGCGTGCGTCGGCTCGGGCCACGCGATCGGCTGCCCGTCGCGACGCGCGACGAGGAAGAGCCGCTTGCGCGTCGTCGGCGCGCCGTAGTCGGCAGCGACGAGGATGCGGTGCTCGACGCGGTACCCGTAGCGTTCGAGCTTGCGCACGAACGCGCGGAAGGTCTGACCGGCGCGCGCCTTGTCGGGCCGATCGTCGGGCCCGAGGGGGCCCCAGTCGGCGAACTCTTCGACGTTCTCGAGCGCGATGACGCGCGGCGCGACATCGCGCGCCCACCGCACCACGACCCACGCGAGCCCGCGGATCTTCTTCTTCCGCGGCTTGCCGCCCTTCGACTTCGAGAAGTGCGTGCAATCGGGCGACGCCCAGAGCAGTCCGACGGGGCGCCCGCCGACGACCTCGCGCGGCGTGACGCGGAAGACGCTCTCGCAGTAGTGCACCGTCGTCGGGTGATTCGCCGCGTGCATCGCGATCGCGGCGGGGTCGTGGTTGACCGCGATGTCCGGGTGCCGGCCGAGCGCGCGCGCGATCCCCTCGCTCGCGCCGCCGCCGCCCGCGAAGAGATCGACGACGAGCTCGCGCTCTACCCACGCGCCGAGGCGGAGCTGCGACGTATGACCGCGCGGGCTCACTTGCCGACCTCGCTCGGCGGGGGCTCGGTCGGCACACGTTCGACGTCGATCGTCGTGCCCTCGGTCGTCGCCGGCCGTGCTGCGCGCTGCGCGCGGAACGCTCGCACGCACGCCTCGACGATCGCGCGTGAGTGCTCGGCCGGCATCCACCCGGCGTCGGGGAACGCGCCGTAGCGGCCGCCCGCCTCCCATCCCGGCGGCGACTCCCGGTCTGCTCGCGGGAAGCCGACCGCAACGGGATTGCCGTCGGGCGTCGCCGCGATGCGGAGCGACCAGCCCTCGCCGCGCGCGCGGAAGTACATCGGGAGGCCGTCGACGTCGCCCTCGCCCTGCACCGGGCACGCGCCCCCGACGTCGATCGACCAGTCGTCGCCGTCATGCGACCACGCGCACGCGGCGAGCGCGCCGACGACCTTCTCGCGGAGGTCGGTCATCGCGATCCCTCGCCCGCGCTAAGCTCGTCGACCTCGTCGATCACCTCGACGTGCGAGAGCGCGACGCTTCCCGCCACGCCAGTGATCCAGACCGACGCGTGATCGCTCATGCACGCGGCGGGAGCCCGCGTCGTCGAGACGCGGCCGGGCCCCTCACGGAGCCCCGTCCAGAAGCGCACGCGCGTGCCGACGGGGTGCGCCGCGTCGGTCCATTCGATCGACGTCGTCATTGCGGCAGCTCCTCGCAGAGCACGACGCGGCACTCGCGCGCGATCGCTTCGTCGCTCACGGCCTCGTCGTGGTCGATGTATCGGCGCGCGCTCTCGTCGCGCGCGGCCATCTCGATCGCGTGCCGCTTCGCGAGCTCGGGCGAATCGGCCTCCATCGACCGGAACTCGTCGATCGACGTCGCGCCGTCCCGCGTCGGGACCGCGACCTTCACGCGGTATCGCTTCATCGCGGCCCCTGTCGCTCGACAGCGCGCAGCTCGGGGGCGACCGCGGCGAGCTGATTGTTCTTCGCCGTGAGGCGCTGCTCGACCGCGCGCTGCAGGTCGACCTGTCCGTCGGGACACGTGGTCGCCATGCGCAGCGCGCAGATCACGAAATCGGCGATGTACTTCTCGACGTCCGCCCGCTTCGCCGGGTCCGCCCAGTCGAAGCCCCCGTGCTCGGCTTCATCGATGATCGCCGCGAGTTTCCCGCCCGCCTTGTGCACATGCAGCAGTGCATGCGCGAAGTCCTTGTGCGTCATCGGCGACGACCTGAAGTCGCGGTGGTAGTGCGCGGTCCAGGGCAGCGCGGACTGCAGCTCTCGAATGGTCCTGTCGTTCATGCGCGTGTCCCTCCGCGCTGCGCTCGAGCCGAGGTCGGTGGGGGGTCCGACGCTCGAGCGCAGCGCGCAGAGGCCGAGCACCATCGCTCGGCGTGCGCCTAAGCCCGCTGCCAGCTCGCCCGGTCGGCGCGGGCGAAGCTCTCAGCTCGCCGGCGGCTCCTCGTGCGCGGGCACCTCACCGGCGCTCGGATCGGGCGCGGCGCGCCGACGCTGCGCGACGACCCACGGGCGCAGCGCCTCGAGGTCTCGCGCCGTCCATGCGCTCACCGGCCGCCCGACGTGGCGCTCGTACTCCTCGCGCGCGATGCCGCAGTCGACGAGCCACTTCGCCGCCTTGAGGTTGCGATCGGCGTCGACCTCGTCGCCGCCCTTCGCGCTTTCGCGCTCGCCGGTGTCCTCCTGCATGTCCGCCGTCGCGATGCCGAGGAGCGAGAGCGCCGTGTACCGCTGCAGCAACGTGATCGTCGATGCGACCGCCTGCGCGGGGCTCTTGTGCCCGCTCGTGTCCGAGGGCGCATCGAGGGTGCATTCCTCCGAGTGCCCCTCGGCGTGCGTCAGGCGGCACGTCACGCGCACGGTGCTCTTCTCGCCAGTGGTCGGGACCCATGCGAGCGAGAACCCGTGCTGCGTGAGCGGACCGGTGATCGCGTTCATCACCCCCGCGAGCGATGCGTGCGTGTAGTTGGTCCGCTTGCCCGCGTTGTTCGTGAAGTCGACCGTCGAGTCCTTCGCGATCACCGTCGGGAGATCGCGCTTCAGCGCGGCGAGCGCGCGCGTGTACGCCTTCCGGGCCTCTCCCGCCTCCCACTCGCGCTGGACCGCGAGGAGCTCGCGCAGCGTCGCCGGGTCGGCGAGCGCCGTGCCCTGCGCCATCGCGGCGGCGACGAGCGGGTGCGCGCGCGCGGGCGCGTCGAGCGGAGCCGTCATGATCGTTCCTCTGTGCGTGTCGGTCACCAGTCGTCTCCGGTCTGCTCGGGCTCGCCCGAGGGGGTCCATGCGGGAAGCGGCAGATCGACGACGCTGGGCGCGAGCCCGGGCCACCAATCGGCCGCGCGGCACTCCGCGTAACGACGCAGGAGCGAGCGGTAGAGGGCGCGCCCGCGCTCGAGGTCTGCGACCTGGATGCGCGCGGGGATCACGTCGAAGGGCTCGACGGTCTGGATCGCGACCACGAACACCTGCGACGAGAGCGGGTGCAGCCGGCGCGTCGCGACGGCGCCGTCGAGGTAGAAGGCGACCTGCCCGTGATAGAGGCGCCCCGCGACCTCGCGCGCGAGCTGCTCGAGCGTCTCCGCGCGCGTGCTCTTCAGATCGACGAGGTACGCGGGGGCGACGTAGTCGAGCCGGCCCTTGCACGCGATGCCGGTCGCCTCGTCGTGCCACGTGAGCACCTCTTCGGCGTGTCCGCCGCGGAGCAGGTCGCGCACCGCCGGATGCGCGAGCGCCGCTTCCGCGCAGCGCGAGACGAGCGCGTGCTCGTCGGCGTCGACGATCACCGCGTCCGGATCGATCGACGCGCGCCACGCCGCCTTCGCTTCTTTCGCTTCCTTCCTGCGGCCGTCGCCGAAGTCGGGCTCGACGATGAAGCGGGTAGCCCAGAGCTCGGGCTCGAGCACCGCGCAGTGGATCAGCGTCCCGAGACGAAGCGCGCGCGTGTCCTCGCGCGCGTGATCGCGGCGGTACTCGAGCAGCTTCGCGGAGGTCGCGAGGTGCACGAGCGTCGACCAGTTGACCGCGTCGATCGACGCGTAGTCGACGCCGCTCACGTTCGGCCTCGGTCGAGAAGTTCGTCGTCCGCCTCGATCGCCGCGCTGGCGTCGATCGACGGGCGCGTGGGCTCCGGCTCGGCGCACCACGACGGCACCGGTTTGCCCGCGTCGATGAATAGCTGCCGCGCTCGCGCGCGGTCTTCGCGCTCGCGAGCCTCGCGCTCGTTGGCTTCGGCCACCTGCGCGATGTCCCAGGCGGCGTGCTCGGGCGACCCGGGGGCTGCCCACGGGCGCCGGAGGTCGACCTTCGGTCCGTTCATCACGCCGCCTTCCTGCGCGCTTCGTCGCGCGCCTCGAGAGCCCTCGTCTGCGCCGAGCGCGCGAGCTCCATCGCCCGCGCTGCCTTGTCGCGCTGCTCGTCGAGCCACCCCTTCGGCGCGACCGGGTATCCGCCGCCCGCGGCGTACGCGAGTTCGTCGTCGATCTCGCGGCGCGCGCGCTGCGCGGCCGCGAAGCACTCGGTCGCGAGCGCATCGAGCTGCTCGGCGCGGCGCGCCGGATCGCGGTGCTCCGCCGCGCGCGTATCCGAGCACGTCGAGCAGTAGAGTTGATCGAGCGGCTTCGTGAAGACCGAGTGCCCGCACACGAGCACGACCCACTGCTTCCCGCTCTCGCGCGCGGCGAACGTCGCGGCGTCGCACGACGCGCAGCCCTCGCACCGCTCGGGATCGCGGAACGGGCCGCGGTCGACGATGCCGTCGATGCAGGTGCCGGCGAGCGTCACGACGCCACCGCCAGACCGCCCACCGTCGCGAGGCGCGCGAGGTAGTCGCGCACCGCGTCGTCGCCCCACGCGTGCAGCAGCACGAGCGCGGAACCGAAGCTCTTAGTGACGTCGTCCTTGGCGAACGCGTCCTCGGCCGCCTCCCACCACGAGAAGGGCACGCCACCCTCGGCGACGAGACGGATCTCGGCGACGCGCTTCCGCCATCCGAGGTCGATGCGGACCGGGTGATCGACGAGCTCGGCGCTGTACCAAGGCTTCGCGGCCCACGAGTCGGGCGCGCGGAAGTACTCGTTCGCGATCGGCACGAGGCCGCGGAAGCGGATGCGTGCCGCGCAGAGCGCGCTGAGGAACGCGGTGCGCTCGACGAGCCCCTTGTGACGCACGAGGCAGGACTCGTGGACGTACGACCCGAGGCCCTCGCCGAGCACGTGCCATCGCGTTTGGTCGGCCATCGACACCGCGGTCGCCTCCCAGCCACGCGCGCAGATCGCGCAGGTGTGGCGGCGCACGTCGACGATGAACGTCGAGACCTCGCCGGTGCGATCGCGTCTCGTCAGCACGAGCTGACCGAACTCGTCGTATCCGACGCGGCCGTCGTCGGTGATCGGGCGAACGATGTTCACGCCGCCCTCGACGGAGCGAGGACCGCCATCGCGTCGACGAAGCGGTCGCGCTTGTCGCGCAGCCGCTTCTCGGCGAGCGCCTCGGCCGCGGGAAGCGTGTCCGCGCTCCCCGTCGCGAGCGGCGTCATCGACGGGTCGCGCGTGTCGGTGATCGACACGCACCAACCGGTCGGCTGGTGCCACGCGCAGACGAGCAGCTGCGCGACCACGCCTGCCCAGTGCGTCTCGTGCATCGCGACGCAGACGACGCCGAGCACGACGATCGACGTCGGGTGCGCAGGCCGCTCCGGGCGCGTCGGATCGAGCCAGCTCATCGGCCCCTCGCGATCGCGCGGTGCGCGCGGGCAGTGCGACGCGAGCGGAACGCGGCCGCGAGCATCACGACCGCGGCGTCGAAGTCCTCCTCGCGGAACATGCGGCGGGCCGCTGCGGCGTAGACGCGGGCGCGGCGCGAGGCCTCGCGCGCGATGTTCCGGTTCGCGCTGCGGATCGACGCGCGCGCGGTGAGCGCGGGCGCGATCACGAGGTCGCCCCGCGGTAGTCGCCTTCGACGCCGTGGCGGCTCGGGGCGAGATCGGGAAGACGCGACGGGCGCGGGATGTACGGGCCGCGGCGTGCGCTCTCGATGAGCTTCGAGATGCACGCGCGGATGGTCGGGTCGGTCGTGCGCGCGAGGCGCGCCTCGAGGTCTCGCGCGACCTGGCTCTCCATCGCGGGCGGGAGCGCAGCGGAGCGAGCGCGCGCGGCGAAATACGCCGTGTGATCGGCGGTCGCCTGCATCACTCGGCCTCTGCGGCGGTCGTCGCCGACTCGGTCGGCTCGAGCGACGCGGCGCGCGCGTCGGCGAGCTCGCGCTCGGCCTTGTCGAGGTCGTCGACCGCGAGGTCGAGGTCACGCCCGGCGGTGCGCGTGTCGGCTGCCTTGGTGGCGCGGACCGAACGCAGGTCACGGGCTCGCGCGATCACCTCATCGCGCCGACGCTCGACGCGCTTCTCGGCGTCTCGCACCGCAGGGCTCTTCGATGGACGGGCCACGGGTCTCCTCCTCGCGTCGCGGTCACCGCGTCGTCGATGGGCGGAGCATGCTGTGCGACTTGCCGCACGGCAAGTCATATCGATAGTCGACGGAGACTTTTCTCACTCTGCTTGCCGCTCGGCAAGGCTGAGCATCGGCGGATGAAGATCGGTCTTCACGTCGCTGCGGCAGCGGTGCTGTTTTCTCACGCCGCGTGCTACGCGCCGTATTCGAGTCCCGCGGCGGAGACTGTCAGCGTGAGCGAGCCCGCTTCCGTGGCGCCACAAGAGCCGACAGCCAACGGCGAGGACGCACTTGCCCTCGCTCGAGCTCAGTACCCCGAGTGCGCTGACGTGCGCTTCGATCGCTGGATCCACTCGGACCGCGCGTCAGTAAACGTGTGCGGCGTCTACCGAATCTATGCGTGGAGCGACGATGGCGGCGTGTACGAAGTCAATGACCTCGAGGGGTCCGCAACCGCCGCATACCCCACGAGTCCCCCGCACCCAGCGGCGTCGGGCGGCCCAGTCCGTGTGCACGGCTACTACCGGCGCGACGGAACCTACGTGCATCCGCACACGCGTCGTCGGCCGCGCTGAGCGTCAGTTTTGATCCGCGCTGGACGTCGGCGACACCAGCATGGAACGCCAGCTCGAAGACATCGCAACGGCGACGCTCGCCAAGTATGGGATGCCCTTGCCGGTCGACATCTACCGGCTGTGCATCCGCATGAAGTACGACGTGCGGCTTGGCGAACCGGGGTCACGCCCGACCGTGCTCGGCCGCACCATCTTCGTCACGCCCGAGGAACCGGAGGAGCGGCAGCGTTTCGCCGCAGCGCACGAGCTCGCGCACATGATCATGAGAGCGCTCGGGCTCTCGATCTCCGAGTCCGAGAAGCACGCGAACTGGCTCGCGTCCGCGCTGCTTCATCCTGAGGCGTGGTTCCTCGAGCGGCTCGCGGCTCGCGGTTGGGATCTGGCGGCGCTCAAGACCGACTGCCGGTGGTCGTCCTACGAGGCGATCGGCCGGCGCATCGTGAGCCTGCAGCCGGCCGTGCTCTGGGTGTGCGACCGCGGGCCCGGCGTCCGGAAGGGCTACCGCGTCGCGTCGCGCGGGCTCGTGGCGCGCCATAAGAAGCCAACGCGGATCGAGTGGAAGCTGGTGCGGGACGCCGCGGCGAGCCTTCAGCCGCAGGTGATCGCGGGCGTCGGCGCTTGGCCGCTGCCGAGCCCCGAGCACGAGTGGCTCCGGGTCGTGTCGCTCGCCCGCGCTGACGCGATCGCGATGTGACTACTCGTCGCCCTCGTCCGCCTCGGCCTCCGCCCACCCGGGCGGGCGCTGCGCTGTGGCCTTCGTGATCGCGCGCGCCGCCGCGATGTAGTCGTCGACCGACTGTGCGCCGCCCCGGAAGGGAGCGGTGCGCAGCCATTCCGTCTGCTCGGTGGTGAGTCCGTACTTCTTCGGTCCACCGATCTCGAGGAACGTCGCCCACGCCTCGCTCACCGGGGCGAGCTTCGGCCCGCGACTCTTCACGAACTGGCGGTAATGTGGCTCAGAAAGGGCCTCGTCGAAGAAGAAGTCGGGCCGGATCTTCATCGTCCGGATGACGTCGAAGAGCGTCTTGAGATCCCCACCCGCGCGCTCCCCCTTCACGAGCTTGCTGACCTGAGACTCCGACATCCCGGTCTTCTTCGCCGCATCTCGCTGGAAGCCCGGGGAGTCGCCATGACGCTCGTCCCACTCGACGCGTAGTTGGTCGAGCAGGAGACGCAGGCGCTGACCGGGCAGGAGATCGGGCGCAGGTCGCGGCATCCGCGTCTTGTCGCATGGCAAGAGTTGCGGTGCGGCTTGCCGCGTGGCATGTTCTGCGTCCATGAACCCTCGTGAGTTGTTCTCGCTCTGGCTGGAAGAGCAGGTCGCCGCGGGCGTCACGCGTACGCAGATCGCGGTGCGGCTTGGGTGCCACCCCTCGCAGCTGCCGCGATTCGAGAGCGGCGTGCGCACCCCCGATCTCGCTGTCGCATTCGCCATCGAGGACGAGACGCGGGGTTGGGACCGCGGCCCGATTCCCGCTCGCTCGTGGGTCGGCCTGATCGACGATTCCGATGCCCGCGAGGTCGTCACGCCTCGCAACGTGAAGCGCGTCGCAACCGCGGGGCAGTGCCGATGAAGGCCGATCCCGGCACGGCGCTCGACGCGGATGCCATCCGCGAGGAGACGCAGCAGGCGGTCGCCGCGGAGACGAACCGCGGGTACGCGGACTGCGAGGAGAGCCTCGAGGACATCGCCGGCGCGAGCGGCGTGAGCCGCGCGCTCATCCGGCAGTGGTGCGCCCCCATCGGTCCCGCGCGCATCTCGGTCGCCGACGCCATCCTCGCCCCGCAGCAGGTGCGTGAACGCCTCGCGCGGATGCTCGCGCGCGCCGCCGGCTTCGAGCTCGTGCCGATCGGCTCGGCCGCCTCGAAGGGCTCGTGCGACCTGCTGATGGTCGCCGAGGCACAAGGCGCGGCGGGGCACGCGATCGCGGTGGCTCTGCGTGCGATGGCCGATCGGCTCGTCGATCGCGCCGAGGCGCGCGAGGTGCGCCCGGTGATCCGGCAGGCGCGCGAGCTGCTCGCCGCGCTCGACAAGCTCTTCGAGCAGGCGGAACGCGACGGCGTCGCTCCCGTCCGCATGGGCGACCGGAGCGCGTCGTAGTTCAATGGCGCCGTCGAGCGCAGGCCGTGGTCCGTCGATCGACGAGCGCGACGCGCGCCCGCTGGGCGACGCCTATGCGCCCGTGATCGCGCCGCGCGAAGTCGCCGGCCGTGGTGAGGCGGAATGCCCGCGTGGTGCGGACTGCGCGGGATGCGGCGTCGAGCGCTGCAAGGCGTGCGGCGTGGCGCAGTGCCGACACGCGATTTCGCGCGGGGCGTGTGCTCGCTGCGAGCGCGTCCGCGGTGTCGTCGTCGCGCGCGTCCCCCTGAAGCGCGTCCCGCGCTGAGACGAACCCGCGCTTGGCGCGGAGGAGGTGATCGATGTCGAGTTCCGAAGAGGGTCCGCGCTCCGCTCTCCACTTCATCGCAGAACTCGGTGGCGGCGATGCCGCCCGCGAGATGTCCGACGAGCTCTTCGAGCTCGGCCGGCGTCTGGTGCACGAGACGACCGCACGCGATCGGACGTGCACCGGCGAGCTGACGCTCAAGATCAAGCTCAAGGCCGATCGCTCCGGCCTCGTCGCGACGTCCTACGAGATCAAGCGCAAGGACCCGTCGAAGAGCACGACCCCCGGCTTCGCGTACCTCACGGCGGGCGGGAACCTCACGAGCGAGAACCCGCGCCAGGCCGAGCTGCCCGGGCTGCGCGAGGTGCCGGGGGGACGCGCGAATTCGCCGCCCCGCGAGCCGACCGTCGGGCGCGACATCGACGACCGCAGCAACCGCGCTGCGCCGAGGGAGGTCTGATCCATGAGCAGCTACGAGGGCAACAGCGAACAGCAGGGCGACGTGCGCGCCGCGATCGAAGCCGTCGAGCGCCTCGCCACGCCGAAGGTGTGCGAGGTCGACGGCATCGCAGACGGCGAGCTCGTCGTGATCCCGAAGGGGATGGAGATCGTCGACCTGAAGCCACAGATCGACAAGCGCCGCGAGCGCCCGGAGCGGAAGAAGGGCACCGCGAAGCTCACCACGCTCGCCGCGTTCTGCGGGTTCGTGCGTCGCTTCGCCGACGACGAGTCGGCACTCTTCGCGGTCGACAACCGCAAGGCGCCGAAGCTCCTCGCGGTGTTCGACTATCACCACTCGAACGCTCGCGACGAGGTGAGCGGGCGCGTCGTCACGGCGGGGCAGCCGCGCTTCGGCGAGCACCGCGCCGAGTACGCGTTCCCGATCTCCGATGCGTGGAAGGCGTGGACCGAGATCGCGGGAAAGCCCCTGTCGCAGGGCGACTTCGCCGCGTTCCTCGAAGAGCGCATCGTCGACGTGATCTCGCCCGAGAAGCTCGGCGAGAAGACGCTCGAGCGCGTCGCCGAGATGCACATCGAGCGCCTCGCCAACTCGATCGAGCTGATGGTGCTGTCGAAGGGGCTCTCGGTCCGCGTCGACGCGAAGGTCACGCAGGCGGTGAACCTGTCGACCGGCGAGACGGCGCTCGGCTTCGAGGAGACGCACCGCGACGCGGGCGGCGGCCAGGTGCGCGTGCCCCCTGCGTTCGCGCTGAACATGCCGGTGTTCCGCAGCGGGCGCTTCTACGTCGTGATCGCGCGCCTGCGCTACCGCGTGCACGCGGGATCGATCACGTGGACGGTCCAGCTCCAGCGCGCCGACGAGGCCTTCGACGATGCGTTCGCCGAGGCGTGCGACGAGGCGCGCATCGCGACCGAGCTGCCGCTCTTCTTCGGGACGCCGGAGGCGTGATGCTGTCCGCGACGCTCACCGAGGACCAGCTGCGCGAGCGCGATGCGCTTTGCGCGTCGCTTGGGGCGGCGATCGCCGATGCGCGCGTCGGCGGACACACGATCCGCGAGGTGCGCATCGGCACCGCGCGCCTCTACCGCGCGGGCGGTGTGAAGCCGGCGATCCCGAACGCGCCTCCGATCGTGATCGACCACGCCGACGTCGACGTGCTCACTCTCGTCATCGGACCGGGCGGGGCGACCTGATGCTGGCGGTCCTCTCGAGCCTCGTGTGGCCCGCGCCGATCGGCGTGGAGCACGCGCTCGTCGACGTCGCGCGCGAGATGCGCTGCGTGCTGGTCGCCGAGGCTCGAGAGGAGCCCGCGACGAAGCCGTGCGAGGGCTGCCTGCGCCCGATCGCCGTAGCGATGTGGCGCTGCACGCTCTGTGAGATCGCGGTCCTCGCGGGCCCCGAGGTGATGCCGTGATCGACGCGACGCGGAAGGGCCTCGTGCTCGTCGGCGACTGCCGCGCGCGCCTGCGCGAGCTCCCAGACGAAAGCGTGCACTGCGTCGTGACGTCGCCGCCCTACTGGGGCCTGCGCGACTACGGCGTCGAGGGGCAGCTCGGCCTCGAGGAGAGCCCGCACGAGTTCGTCGAGAAGCTCGTCGAGGTGTTCCGAGAGGTGCGTCGCGTGCTCCGCTCCGACGGCACGTGCTGGGTGAACCTCGGCGACTCGTACGCGGGCAACCCCGGCGGGTTCCAGGGGAAGCATGGGCAGCGCGCGTCGCGCACCTTCACCGCGCGCATCGACACGAAGAAGCGCGGCCACGGGCTGAAGCCCAAGGACCTGGTCGGCATCCCGTGGCGCGTCGCGCTCGCGATGCAGGACGACGGGTGGTGGCTCCGCTCGGACATCATCTGGTCGAAGCCCAACCCGCTCCCGGAGTCGGTGACCGACCGGCCGACGAAGTCCCACGAGTATCTCTTCCTGCTCACGAAGAGCGAGCGGTACTTCTACGACGCCGATTCGATCCGCACGCCCCTCGCCGAGAAGACGTTCACCGCGTATGGCACCACGCGTCGGTCGAAGGGCACCGACGCGCTCGGCAAGATCGCCGCGCACAACATCGCGCGCGACGTGCCCGAGCGGAAGCCGCGTCTCAACGCGGACGGCGAGCCCGCTGGCGCGAACCGGCGCTCGGTCTGGACGATCGCGACGAGGCCCTACGAGGGCGCGCACTTCGCGACGTTCCCGCCCGATCTCGTCGAGCCCTGCGTGCTCGCGGGCTGCCCGCGCGAGGGCCTCGTGCTCGACCCGTTCGCGGGCTCCGGGACCACGTTGCAGGTCGCGCTCGAGCGCGGCCGGCGCGCACTCGGAATCGAGCTCAACCCCGAATACGCGCGCCTGATCGAGCAGCGTCTCGCGAGCGTCCAGTTCCCGCTGCCGATGGGTGGTGCGGCGTGATGCTCGCCGTGATCGCTCTCGTCGCGTGGACGGGCCTCGTCGCGTCGATCGCGTTCGTGATCGGGCGGAAGCGCGAGCGCGCTCGATGCGAGCACGTACGCCGTCTGCTCGTCGGCCAGCGCAACGGCGCGCAGGACGAGGGCGCGCACTGGGAAGCCGTCGCGACGTGGTGGATCCGCCACGCGATGGAGCTGCGCCGCGAGGTGCATGCGCTGCGGGGGTACCGATGAGCAACCTCGACCTCTTCGAGCCCGAGCGCCGCTCCGAGCTCGACCAGTACTTCACCGAGGCGTGGATCGCGCGGCGCGCGGCGCGCTGGATCCCGCGCGGCGCCGTCGTGCTCGAGCCGAGCTGCGGCAGCGGGAACCTGGTCGAGGGCCTCGTGCTCGCTGGGCACCCCATCGAGAACGTGCTCGCGTTCGAGCTCGACCCCGCATGGGCCGCGCACGCGCGCACGCGCTTCCCGGGGCTCCTGGTCAACGAGGGCGATTTCCTGAAGCTCACGACCGGCGCCGACGTGCCGAACACGGTCGCCGCGTCGTTGCAGAACCCGCCGTACGGCAACGACCTCGACCTGCGGTTCGTCGAGCGCACGCTGGCGATGCTCGACCGGACCGCTCCCGCATGCGTCGTCGCGATCCTCAAGACCGACTTCGAGTACTCAGACGGTCGCGCGCCCTTCTGGCGTGAGCGCGCTCGCGTGCGCCGGCGCGCGATGCTCGTCGAGCGCCCGCGCTTCGGCGCGCACGTCGACGGCAAGAAGCAGGGCGGCGCCGAGCGCAACTACGTCGTCCTCGAGATCGTGCCGCGCACCGCGCCCCGCGCGCCCGGAGCGGCCGAGGTCGTCATCGAGGAGCGCTGGTCGCGCACCGATCCCGAGTCGTGCTGGACCGGGCCGATCGCGGAGGTGCTCGCGACATGACGCGCGCTCACATGTGGACGCCCGAGACGACCGTCACCGGCGAGACGATCGCGAGGTGCTCGACCTGTGGAGCGCTCGCGACGTGGGCGCTCGCGACCTCGCCGTGCGGCGAGAGCGAGCCCAGGACGAAGCGCCGCCGGGAACCGAAGTTCCGTCGCGTCGCTCCCGAGGTCCGCGCCGAGCGCGTGAGGCGTGCGGGCGAGATGCGGGCTGCGGGTGCGTCGTACCGCGAGATCGCGGACGCCCTCGGCGTCTACCCGCAACTCGCGTGGACGTACGTGCAGGCGTACGAGCGGAGGGCCGCCGCGTGACCGAGACTGGTGCACGCGCGCGCGGCCGACGGCCGACTGACGGGCCCGACCTTCCGGCGGTGCCCTACTCCGAGCTCGGCGAGCGCATGGTCGCGCTCAGCTACGAGCTCCAGGCACGCGCGCGGCGGCTCGACACGCTCACGCGTGGGCTGAATCCGAGCGCGTACCGCCCGGGGCACGTGATGGAGCTCGCGGAGGTCCGCGAGCGCCTGCTCGCGCGCGAGGTGCACCCTCGTCGACGTAGGGCGCGCACGACGCCGCGCGGTCCGCTGCTGATGCTGCGGTGGGGCGACCGCGAGCTGTCGTATCCGCAGTGGTCGCGCGAGCCCGACGTCGCGCTCACCGCGCAAGCCATCTACGAGCGCGTGAAGCGCGGGTGGACGCCCGCGGAGGCGCTCACCACCGCGAAGGGCGCGTCGCGCCCGCGATCGGAGGCCGCGTGAGCGAGCTGACCCTCATCGACTTCGAGGCCCTCTACGACGGCGGCGACGAGCTCTTCATGCTCGGCGCCGAGTCGGCGTGGTGCGCTGTCGCGTCACGCCCGGGCGTGCTCGCGTCCGATATTCTCGCGCGTCTCACGCGCCCGCCGCGCTCGGTCCCGCCGACGATGCGCAGCACGCTCGAGCGCGCACGTTCCGCGCCGTCGAGCACCATCGATCAGAGCAAGCTGGCCTGGCTCGCGCGGAAGGCGGACCGCGACGGCGTCTGCGTGGTCGCCGGCGTGCCAGTCGATCGGCGCTTCGTGATCCACGCGATGGGTCTCGCGAAGGGCCACGGCGACGCGAGCGTCGAAGTCGCGCAGATGGCCGTCGCGTCGCTCGGCCTCGGGCATCCCGTGCTCGTCGTGCGGGGCGCCCTCTGGACGCTGATGGTCGCGCCCCTCGCGCGCGCCGGCGAGGGGTTCTCGGCGTGACGCGCAAGCGGCCTCACTGGAAGCGCGAGAACCGCGCGCGACACTGGCTCCGGAAGCGCGTGATCGACGCGGCCGGCGGTCGGTGCCTCGGCTGTGGCGAGATGGTGAACCTCATCGAGAACCACCCGCTGCAGGCGACGCTCGATCACGTCGTGCCGCTCGCGCGCGGCGGCCGGCACGTGCTCGCTAACGTCCAGCTGCTCTGCCGCGCGTGCAACCAGCGGAAGGGCTGCACGCCGCCCGAGTTCTGGACCCGCTACGACGAGGAGCACGCAGCGTGAGCGGCAAGCGCGGACGACCGAGGCGCGAGCGCTACGCGCTGCTCATGGGCGGGCTCTGGAAGAACCCGAAGATCCGTCGCATCTCCAACGAGGCGCTCGGCGTGCTCACGCGCGCGTGGTCCTACGCGGCGTCCGAGATGACCGATGGCCTCGTGCCGGTCGAGATGCTCGAGATGTGGGCGAAGCCGAAGCGCTGGCCCGCGATCCGCGCCGAGCTCACCGCGCGACATCCCGCGTCCGATGGGTGCCGCGGCGAGCCGCTCATCGCGATCGACGCAGGAGAGATCGACGCGCTCTGCCACGACTTCACCACCATCAACATCACGCGCGCGAACTGGGAAAAGCAGCTCGAAGCCGACCGGAACAGGAAGGGTCCGAAGGGTGGATTTCCGGATGGAAATCCGACCGGAAACGGACCCGGAAATCCGACCGGAAATGACCCGGATTTCCAACCGGACGCTCCGGACGAGGACGAAGACGAAGAGATCTCCTCGCTACGCTCGGAGTCGCGTGCGCGCGACGCTGGCCGGTCGGAAAATCCAAAGCCCGCGCCGACGCCACCCCCGAGCCCCGCCGAACTGCACGGGCTCGGCATGCGCGCCACCGACCCGTCGAAGTCGGGGCTCGTGCGGCTGTGGGCCGAGGCCTACGCGACGAAGCGCCGCAACGCGAAGTGCGTGTGGCTCGGACGCTCGCAGGTCGACGCGATCGTGCGAGGCGCCCCGATGCCGGCGCATCGAACGCAGGCCGACGCGCTCGAGGCGCTCGCGCAGTGGCTCGCCGACGAGCACCGCGCGGCCGAGCACGCCGCGATCGTCGAGCGAGTGCTCGCCGGGGCGTTCGCCGATCCGTGGATGCGCGAAGCGACCTACCCGCTCGCGCGGATCGCGGCGGAGCCCGGCCGGTACCTGCAGGCGCCCGCAAGAGGCCGTGCGGCGCTGCCCTCGGCCGACGAGCACGCGGCGAACGCGACGACCGACGAGGAGCTCGGGCAGCTCGGGCTGTTGCCCGACGAGACGCCCGAGGGGCGCGCAGCGCTCGAGCGGCGCCTGAACACGTACGCGAAGGGGGTGCTCGGTGGCTGACGGCGAGACGAAGGCGCCTCCGTGCGCCGAGTGCGGTTCGAGCGAGCACGTCCTCGACGCGTGCCCGCTGCGCGCGATGATCGAGCGCGACGCTCGCCTTCGACGTGAGCGCGAGGAGCGCCGCGGGGCCGAGCGACCTCTCGCGCCTGTCGGTCGTGATCTCGCCGCCGTGATCGAGGCGACCGCCGCGATGGCGACCGCGAGCGACGAGGACATCCACCGGATGGAGGTTCGGCTCCGTCGGCAGGAGCGCAACGAGCGGCTCCTCGCGAGCGGGGTCGCAGAGCCCGGACCGCTTCGAGACGAAGACCGGAGGATGCTGCTCGACGAGACCTTCGATCCAAACAAGCACGCGATGCGCGTCGTGCGCGGGTGGCTCGCTCGAGCGACCGACACCGTCACGCCCGATCGCAACATGCTCGTGCTGTGTGGCGAGCGGGGCACCGGCAAGACGCTCGCGGCTGCGTGGGCGATCGCGCAGATGGGCGGCCGGTACGTGACGCTCGAGGAGTACCTGCGCGACTACGCGCGGTGGCAGCGCGATCGCTCGCGCGAGGACGGAGGCAAGGCCGAACTCTCGCGGTACGACGCGAGCGGCCTGCTCGTGATCGACGAGCTCCGCGGCGACCTCTCGCGCGACGACCTCGACGACTGGCTCGCGAAGCTCGAGCGCCCCGCGTGGCACCGCATCGTCGACCGTCGACAGTCGCGACGTAGGCAGCTCACGATCGCGCTCACCAACGCGAAGAAGGGCGAGGTCGAACCTCCCTCGGGCTTCCTCGGCGCGCTCGTCGATGGGACGTACGACGGTCGCACCTACGACCGCATGCGTCGCGACGCGTACGTGATCGGGATCGAGGGCAAGAGCATGCGCGGCGGTGCGCTGTGACCGAGCTCCGCTACACGCTCCCGGGCCGCCCCGTCACGTGGAAGCGCGCCCGCTCGAAGGGCTCGCAGCGCTGGACGGACCCCGCGATGCGCGCTGCGCAGCACGCTCACGCCCTGCTCGTGCAGTCGCTCGTAGCGCGCATGCGCACGTGGCCGCTCGAAGCGCACTACACGCTCGAGGTCGTCGCGTACTGCGCCCCGGTGCAGCGTGGCGACGCCGACAACTACGCGAAGCTCGTGGCCGATGCGTTGCAGGGCGTCGCCTACACGAACGACCGGCGCCTCGTCGACGTCCGTGGGCGACGTGAGATCGACGCAGCCAGCCCGCGCACCGAGGTCGTGCTGCGCGTCGTGGAGTGTGCTCGATGAGCGCCCACCCCGACGCGACGCTCCCCGTCACCCCGCTGCGCGCGTGGCGTCACTCGGATCGCGGCTTCCCGTGGACGAAGCTCGAGAAGCGCACCGGCGTGCCGCTTCGCACCATCATGGCGATCGCGGCGGGGCGGCGGGCATCTCCTGAGAACGCCCAGAGGATCTCGAAGGCGACGGGAATCCCGATGCGCGATCTGCTCGGCCTGCCGAGTGCGAAGCGCGAGGAGCGCGTCGCGACGGTGATCGCCGAACTCGACACCGAGATCGACCGCGACATCGCGACCGACAGGCGCGTGATCGAAGCAGTCCGCGCACGCGACGAGCGCGTCGCCAAGGTCGTTGCGCAGGCCATCGACGAGAGCGCGACCGAGCGCTCGACGCGACGCCGTCGAGGAGTCGACCTCTGATGCTCGACCGAAATCACCAAGGGGGGTGGGGGTCGGTGCGGCTTGCCGCGCGCGCGTCGGACGCGATTTCAGGTGCCAGATGTAGGAGGGCCTCGCCGTGATCTACTTCGTCCGTGCAGTCGGCACGCCGTACGTGAAGGTCGGCTTCGCCTCGGAGGACGTGGCGGCGAGGGTCGCGACGCTGCAGTGCGGGTGCCCGCACCTGCTCGCGATCCTCGGCGTGATCGACGGCGACATGACGGCAGAGGCCGAGCTCCACCGGGTGCTCGGACACCGACGCGTGCGGGGCGAGTGGTTCGCGATCGAGGGCGAGTCGCTACCCGCGCTACTCGATGAGATCGACGCGGCGCGGCGCGGTCGTGCCGCGTGGAACGCGTCGGACGCGAGGGGCCCCGCGTTCCTCGGCGAGCGGATCGCGCACCGGGTCGGAGCGCTGCGCGACGAGCTCCAGAAGCTCCGCGACGTCGTGTCGTCGATGGGCATCGACACGGGGCACGAGGGCCGGATCGATGCCGCGATCGAGGCGCTCCGATGATCGGCGCCCTCCGACTCGGCCTCGAGCTCCCCTGCCCGCTCTGCCCGCGGAGCCTGCCGGCGGGCAAGGACCTGTGCTCGAAGTGCGAAGGCGAGTTCCGCCCGACCCCGCTGCGCGCGTGGCGAGCCGTGCACGACGTCTCACTGCTCGAGCTGCAGGAGGACACGGGGCTCTCGAAGCGCACGGTCCTGCGCGCCGACGCGGGCGAACGGATGAGCCACGAGGCGGCGCGCGCGCTCGCGAAGCGCACGGGCCTGCACTGGCGTGTGTTCCGGCCGAAGACGAGCGCGCCCGCGGGCGCGGGAGGTGTGTGATGACGACGATCGGGAAGTGGACCGCGCAGGCCTGCGACGCGTGCTCGCGACCGCCGGGTGCAAGCCGCGTCGGGCGTTGGTGCACCTGCGGCGGAGACCCGGAGCGACGTCTGCCTGTCGGGGCCTATCGCGCGACCGAGACTCGACCGCGCACGCTGCGCGACGACCTCGAGGTGCTGCGCGAGCGCGTCGACGCGGCGCTCGCAGCGATGTCGCGCCGCGCAGACGGCTTAGAGCTCATGCACCTGCACGTCGCGCTGCGGCGCGTCGAGCGCAGGATCGGCCCGCCGCTCTCGCTGAATCGCCCTGGCCCCGGCGCGAAACTGCTCGCGCGTGCCTGCGACATGGCAGCGGCCGCGCTCGATGGGACGCGATGGCCGAGCGACCACCTGCAGCACCTCGCAGACGAGGCCGCGGGCGAGGCGCGTCACACGGCGGCGTTGCTGCGCGGAAGAGGCGAGTCGTGAGCACGCTCGCCGAGCACATCGAGCGCGATCCCGCCGCGGTGCTCGAGGTCTTCGAGGACCTCGCGCGTTCGGCTCGCATGGGCCGGCTCCGACGGGCCGGCGGAGGCGCGTACCGCGAGTGCTCGTGGTGCGAGAAGTCATCGTGCGCGTCGGACGCGTGGAGCTGACGTGATGGCCAACTTCGTCCACCGGAAGAACACCGACGACGGACCGCGCTACCGCGTCTGGAACACGGTCGTCGACCGGTACGAGACGCCGCCGCTCACGCGCGGCGAGGTGATCGAGTACCTCGACAACCCGAACGCCGCCGAGCGAGTGGCACGCGCCGACGAGAACGGGACGTCGTCGAAGCTCGGAGACGCGCGCGACCCCGACGGGCCCTGGGACACCGAGACGTGCGAGGTCTGCGGCGGCTTCCACCACGCCTTCGTCGAGCGCGCGCATGGGCAGTGCGCTCGGTGCGGTGAGGCGGAGTTCGATCGGCCGCACGGCCCGCCGTGCGTGGTGGGGGCGTGACCGTGCGCGCTCAGGCCGAGCGGATGACCGACGCGCTCCGCGCAGCGGTGCCCGACGCGCGCGTGCGGGTGCCGGTGCTGCGCGCGATCGTGGACTGGGACGCGGAGCTCCGGCGGCTGTACGAGCGGATGGTGGTGAGCGCGTTCGCGCTCGGTCTAATCTTCGGCGCGATCGCCGGGGCGGCGTTGGCGCGATGACGGCGGAGCGCCCCGACAAGCCCGCCCGCAAGCGGTCCGGGAAGAAGCGCTCGAAGCCGCCGAGCTCCCCGAGCACCGCGATGGACGTCGCGCGCGCGCTGGTCGCGGAGGGCGACCCGGAGAGCTGGCGCAAGCCGATGGCGAGCACGCTGCGCACGCTCCTCGCCGAGCTCGATCGACGCGTCGCGCTCGGCGGCGACCCCGGCGGCCTGTCGACCCTCGAGCTCATCGGCGCTCTGGGGAAGCTCGGCGCGATCGCGACCGAGGCCGAGTCGCTTCTCGGGCCCGAGGTCGACCCCAAGGGCTGACGTGGGCGCGATCGCGGCACGAGTCGCACGGATCGAGCGCGAGCGCGCGAAGGTGATCGCACGTCGTGCTCGCTTCGGGCGCTCGCGCGCGATCGAGCCGGGCCGACTGCTGACGCTCGTCCCGCGCGTCTCGCCGCAGCTGCAGGAGCCCGAGCACCTCGAACCCGTCGCGAACGAGATCGAGCGCGCGCTCGACGAGACGGTCGAGGTCTGCATCTCGGTCCCGCCCCGGCACGGCAAGACGACGCTCCTCGTGCACGCGATCGTGTGGCTGCTCCTGCGCGATCCGACGTGCACCATCCTCTACGCGTCGTACGCGCACGGCTTCGCCGCGAAGCAGGTGCGCAAGGCGATGCGCCTCGCGGTGAAGGCCGGGATCGCGCTCGGCGACGTGCGCCGGCGCGACGAGTGGACGACGGCCGCGGGCGGCGGCGTGAAGGCCTGCGGCGTCGGCGGGCAGATCACCGGCGAGGGCTTCCGGGTCGTCTTCGTCGACGACCCGCACAAGAACCGCGCAGAGGCGGAGTCGCGCCGAATTCGCGAGCGCGTGATCGACGGCTTCCGCGAGGACATCTACACGCGCCAGGACCCGCGCGGCACGAGCGTGTTCGTCGTCCACACGCGCTGGCACGAGAACGACCTGATCGGCGAGCTCACCCGCGCGCAGGCGTCGAACGACGACGTCGAGGCGGTGCCGCCGTTCAAGCTGCTCAACCTCACCGCGATCAGCGGGGCCGCCAACGACGGCGCGTACGGGCTGCGCGCGCTCGCTCCGAAGCTCTTCACGCTCGACCGGCTGCAGCGCCTTCGCGCGCGCGTCGGCGAGTACGGGTGGTGGTCGCTCTACATGGGTTCGCCGCGCCCGCGCTCGGGCGCGGTGTTCGGCGATCCGAACCTCGTCGACGAGCTCGAGAGCACGGGCACGTTCCGGTACGCGATCGGCGTCGACATCGCGCGCACGGCGCGCACGCGCAGCGACCACAACGCCGCCGTCGTGCTGCGCCTGAACGTCGAGACCGGGACGATCGACGTCGTCGAGGCTCTCCGCGAGCAGGGCGTGCTCGCCGACCGGCGCGACGTCGAGCGCGAGGGCGCGATCGATCCGGGCTTCGCGCGGCGTCTGCACGCGCTCGTCGGGCGCTACCCGGGCGCGCGCGTCGTCATGTACACGGGGCGCACCGAGGACCAGCTGCTCGAGCTGCTCGCGAGCCACGCGGACTATCCCGTCTACATCGACGCGTGGCCTGCGACGACGGAGAAGTTCGAGCGCGCGCAGGGATGGGCCGGCGCATACAACGACCCGCGCGGCCGCGTGCGCATCCCGCGCAAGGCGATGTGGGCGTCGAAGTTCATCGCCGAGCACTCGGCGTTCACGGGCAACAAGGGCGATCCGGACGACCAGGTCGACGCAGCGGCCGCGGCGTTCGATGCGCTGCGGCAGAGCGACGGCCTCGAAGTGCTCACGCCCTCGAGCGGCGCGCGCCGCGACGCGGCCGATGCGGGGGTGGCGTCCCGCGCTCGACGCCGCGCCCGCGGCTTCTTCGCGGGGTGACCACGCGCTGGGGTGACTACGTGCTCGCGACGATCGTCGACAGCGCCGCGCGCCCCTCGTCCGTGAGCCAGCCGCCACGGAGCGAACTACCGTACTCCCACCACCCACGGCGAGCCCACTTGCCGAGGACGTACGCCTCGCGCTTCGTGACATCGACGAGGTCGTCGGCGCCGTCGCGGAGCACGCCCTTCGGATGCGCGAGCACGCGCTTCGCGAGCCCGACCTCGTCAGACTTGCGACCGGTGCCATCATCGCCGTCCTCGAGGCCGCTCGCGGCCGGCGCGGGGCGCGTGCGCTCGATAAACGATGCTCGGCGCCAGCTCCACTGGCGCGCGGGATTCGGCGCGTCGAGGTCGACGAAGAACACCGTCGTCTCGCTCACCGAGGTGACCTGCAGCCGGTGCCCGTCCTCGGTGTCGATCCACTCGGTCTCGGGCTGGATCGGGTCCTCTGTGGACTCCTGCTCGGCGAGCGCGTCGCTCGGCTCCGTCGGCTCGCTCTTCGGCCTCGACGCCGCGGCCGCGCGCGCGAGGTTCACGGCCTCTTGCGGCGTGATCGAGGGCGCGGCGAGTCGAATCATGAGAGCGCCGGTCTCGGGCGTGCGCGTGCCCGCCTCGACGGCTGCGACGATCGCCGCGACCGCGCTCACCTGCGAGTCGCTGAGCTCGGCGCCCTCCGTCTTCTTGCTCGCGACGACCCACCCGATGCGCGGCACGGGCGCGAACACGCCGCCGAAGCGGTGGCGATTGAACCAGATCAGGTACTTCGTGAGATCGCGGCGGATCGTCGCGGCGAGCGAGCGCTCGTCGAGCGCGATGCGCGCGTCGACGGTGGCGCCCCGGCGGCTCTCGACCGACGCGTAGGCGCCGATGCGCGACGGCTGGTTGAGGTCGGTCATGCCGAGGATCGCCTTGGCGATCTCGTTGTTCATCGCGAGGTCGAACTCTTTCCACGTCCCCGCGTCCTTCATCGTCGACTCGAGCAACTGGAACGCGGCCGGCTCTTCGATGACCGCCGCGTGATCGGCGGAGAGCTGCTCCATCGACTCGAGGGCCTTCTCGCGGACCTCGCGCGATGCGTCGCGCGGGACCCTCGCCCACATGAAGGGCCATGCGAAGCGCTCGGCGCCGCTGAGCCAGAACTGCTGGCCCCACTTCTTGAACAAGTAGGGCCAGCACACCGAGCGGAAGACGCCGGTGAGCGCGGGGTATCCGCTCGTCGTCTTCGGCGTGTGGACGATCCACTTGCCGGGCTCGAGCGGGAGCCCCTCGGCGTGCACGCGCTCGCCGTCGTCGACGAGCCGCGGCTCCCAGGTGCGCGAGTACATGAACCGGCGCGCGTGGACCCAGTGCAGGCCGACGGGCAGCCACGTGTTGTCCTCGAAGCGCCACTCGATCTCGGCGAACGCAGCGCCCTTCCCGATGCCGTCGAGAAGATCGTGGATGACGTCGTCGAACGTCGGGTGCTGCTCGATGATGTTCTCGACGAACGCGCGCGCGTCGTCGGCGTAGCGGTCGCGCGCGGGATCGCCGGTGTGCCCGGGCAGCACCTCGCGGCGCGCGCCGCTCACCGCCGCGATGCGCGTCTCGTACGCGGCGCGCACGCCAGCGTCGATCACCATGCGGTCGCAGAGATCGGCCCAGTTCTCGACGCGCCCGCGCTCGGTTTCGCGAAGGATCGATCCGAGCTTCGCGGGCGTGAACTCTGCGAACTTCGAGCTGAGGTCGCGCTGGTCTCGCACCGTCGCGCGCGCGATGCGGCGCGTGACCGGCCGCACGACGAGCGGCGCTGCGGTCTGCTGCTCTTCGGCGTTGCTCACGAGGCGCGTCGTGCGTCGCGCGCGAGGCTGAGACCATCATGACGCGCGCGACATGACGCGCGCGGCATGATGCGCGCGTCATCATTGTCGCCCTCGATCGTGCTTCGCAGAGTCCCTCGCGCATGCCGGGCGACGCGAGCAGCGAGACGACCACCGCGAGCGAGACAATCGCTCCGTCGGTCTTCGTGCGCGCAGTCGCGGACGGCGAGTGGGAAGTCGTCGATCGCGCGAGCGGGGAGCGCGTCGGCGAGACGCACGCATCGCGGAACGCGGCGCTCGACGCAGCGCTCGCCGAGCTCGGCGACGTGCTCAAGGGACCGCACCTCCGGGACGACAAGACGGGCGAGACGGTCGGGCAGTGGCGCTGGCTCGATGCGACCAGCGAGGAAGACGAAGCCGACGTGCTCGACGCGGACGGCAACGTCGCGCGCCCGCGCATCACCGCGGCCGCGATCGACTCGATGGCGGCGAACCTGAACGCGTCGCCGATGCCGCGCCCGATCGACGGCGGCAAGGTGCCCAGCGACTTCGCGCCGAGCGAGGTGCACGGCACCTACGAGGACTCCGGCACGCCCGCGAACGGCTGGGCGCACGCCGCGGTGCCGTTCGTGAACGACAAGGGCCGCACGCACCTCGCGCTGCGCGCCGAGCTCTGGCCGACGGTCGCGCGCGAGGTCGATCGCGGACGCCTCGCCTACGGCTCGGTGCACGTCGAAGGCGACGACATGGACGACACCGGCGCGATCGAGGGCGCGACGCTCGAGTCGCACGCGCTCACGAACCGCCCGGTGGTGCAGACGCTCCTGCCGAGCACGGCGATGTTGAGCCGCGGCCGGCGTGCCGTGGTGACCCTGCGATCGCGAGGGAAGGACACGATGACGAAGCCGAAGGTCATGACTCTGCGCGGCGCCGCGCTCACCGCGCTCACCGAGCTGTGCGCGCTCATCGGGATCGAGTTCAGCGAGGAGATGGACGCGGACGAGTGGTCGTCGCCGGCCGTCTCGCGCGTGCGGGCGCTGAAGCAGCTCGCGGTGGGCGAGCAGGTGATCGAGGCGCTGCCGAAGGGCGGCGGCGATCCGGCGGCCGCGGTGACCGCGGCGTACGCCGCGCACCGCAAGGCGGTCTCGACGAAGCGCGCCGAGGGCGGCACCGCGGAGGGCGGGACCGAGGGCGCGACCGCTCCGGCGGCTTCGGCCGAGGCGACGCAGCTCGCGGACCTGCTCAAGGAGAAGGTCGGCGTCGCGACCGACGCGGAACTGCTCGCGTGGGTCACCGAGAACGTCGACGAGATCGCGGCGCTCGCGGAGGACGATGACGCGGCCCCGGCGGGGACCGGCGAGGGCGCGGCCGTCACTGCGTCGAAGGGCGGCAAGGCGAAGGGCACGAAGCTCGCGCTGTCGCTCGCGCTGAATCGCATCGCCACGCTCGAGGCGCAGGTCGGTGATCGCGTCGTCGAGATGGTCGACGCGGACGTCGCGGCCGGAAAGGTCCCGACCGCGGAGCGCGACGAGTATCTCGAGCTCGCTCGCCTCAACGGCGCGCTCTACTCGAAGCTCACGAAGAACGCGCGCGCGGTGCCGACGGGTCGAGTCGCGCAGTCGACCGAGGCGCGTCTCGGCAAGGGGCCGACCGGCAATGCTGGCCCGGTGGCCGAGGCGGACCTCGACGACGAGGAGAAGGTGACCTTCGAGGCGCTCCTCGCGATGCGCCTGTGGGACCGGAACGTCTGCGCCGCGAAGGCGCGCGAGACGACCGAGGAGCGTCGCGCGCGGGCGTGATCCCGGCGCCAGCACGAACACGGAGAAGGCGACATGGCAGCTCTCACGCAGGACAAGAAGCGCGACGTGCTCGGCGAGGATGGCGTCCTCGAGAGCATCGGCGCGGCCGCGAACGCGGTGTGGTTCAACGGCTCGCTCATCGCGCGCAACGCGGGCGGCTACGGCATCGCCGCGACCAGCGCGGCGGGCCTCGAGATCGTCGGCGTCGCGGACGGCGGCGGCAACAACACCGGCGGCGCGAACGGCGCGAAGGAGATCAAGCTCCGTCGCGGTCAGGTCGAGGGCATCGCCGCGCCGACGCTCGACATCACCGACGTCGGCCTCGACGCGCGCACCGTCGACGACGGGACCGTCGGCGGCACCGCCGACACCGCGACCGGTCTGCCCGCGGGCCGCATCGTCGCGTACCGCAACAGCAAGGCCTACGTCGAGATCGGTCGGTTCCGCGGCGTCAACGCGCCGTGAGGCCCTGACGCGCCCTCAAGCATCGGGAGACAGACGTCATGGCGATCACGAACTACGCGACGAACTACGCGGCGGCGACGACCGCGTTCCACCAGGGCTTCGAGGAGCTCTTCAATCGGCAGCGCACGCCGCTGTTCTCGATGATCTGCGAGGAAGTGCCGGTTACCGGGCTGACGCTCGAGGCCCCCTTCCTCGGCGACGACTCGCCGGTGCGGAAGTGGATCGGGAGCAAGCGCTTCCAGGACCTGCGCTCGTTCCGGCAGAGCTACCCGGTCGAGCCGTACGAGAAGAGCCTGCGCATCCCCGCGCTCAACGTGCGGCACGACTCGAGCGGCGCGATCGCGCGGCGCATCTCGGCGTTCCTGCAGAGCGTCGTGAGCTACTTCGACAAGCCGGTGTTCGACATGCTCATGTCGAACCCCGTCGGGTTCGACGGCGTCGCGCTGTGCTCGACCTCGCACCCGTTCGGACCGAACGGCGGCGTGCAGTCGAACAAGTCGAACAACCCGCTCTCGCACTCCGAGTACCGCGCCGCCCTGAAGACGATGGGCGGCTGGCTCTCGGAGAACGGCGAGCCGCTCGAGATGAGCGGCACGGTGCTGCTCGTGGGCACCGACCAGGAGGACATCGCGCTCGAGGTCGCCGGCGTCGACAAGCCGGTGAACGTCGGGCAGACGGGCACGCTCGACGCGAACGCGAACGTGGTCGGCGTGACGACCGTCAAGAACGTGTTCCAGGGCCGCACGACGGTCATCGTCTCGCCGCGCGTGAGCGCGACGAAGTGGGCGGTGCTCGACATGAGCAAGCCGGGGCTCGCGCCGCTCGTGATCGGCGTCGCGCGCAAGCCCGAGGCGATCGCGATGGACAAGCCCGACAGCCCGGCGCGCTTCGAGCGCGACGACTGGGAGGGCTCGATCGAGGCGGACTTCGCGCTCGGCGCGGGCGTCTGGCCGACGCTCTTCGGGAATCTCTGACCTATCGGCCTGCCCGGCTAGGGCCGGCGCGTCCGGCGTCGAGAGCGCGAGCAGTCGGGTCCTGCTCGAGCACCGGACCTCGTAGCGGTGTGGGGGAGAAGCCGTCCCCGCCGGCCTCATAAGCCGGAGATCGCTGGTGCGAATCCAGCCGCCGCTCTGCCTTTTTGGAGGAGCCACATGGAGCCGCAGCTGATCCAGCAGGAGACCCGCCGCCGTGATCTGCGCGCGTACGAGCCGCGCGTGATGCTCGAGATCACCGTCCGCCCGCTCTCGCAGGTGGTCGAGGGACACGTCGTGCCGCAGGGCACGCACCGCATCCTCGTCGCCGAGTCGCGCGTCGACGCGGTTCGCGAGCTCGTCGAGACCGAGAAGGATCGCGCGATGCTCGCGCAGGCGCGCGAGATGTTCGAGCGCGAGCTCTCACGCTGGACGGCGACGGGCCAGAAGGCCGAGACGTTCGGGGGCTCGCTCGAGCGCGAGTTCCACAAGATCGCTGGGCGTGGTCTGGCTCCGATCACGTCGCTGAAGGTGCTCCCCGGCACGCACGCGCCGATCGTCAGCGACGACGAGGTGAAGAGCGCGGGCGTGGCGGCCGCGATGCTCTCGCAGCTCGAGCGCATGCAGTCGCGCGGCGACGCCGACGCGAGCGACGAGAAGGGCGCGCGCAGCAAGAAGAGCTGAGCGCGCGACGGAGTCGGCGTGTACCTGACCGAGCAGTATCTGCGCGAGCTCTTCGGGTCGAACGAGGTCTCTGCCCTCTGTCCGACTCCGGCGGAGCTCACGCGCGTGATCGAGGCGGCGGAAGCCGAGACCGAGACCGCGCTGCAGAACGGCGGGTACCGCTCGGCCGTGCCGAGCTCGGTGTACTCGACCCTCGAGGCGTGTCCGAAGGCGATCCGCCTGCTCGCGTACGGCGCGTGGATCGAGCTCGCGCACGGCCGCAAGCGCGTCGAGATCCCCGCGCAGTTCCTCGAGTATGTGCGGAAGCTCGATCTCGTGCGGACCGGGAAGTACGAGATCCCGGGCGTCGAGAAGGACGTCGCGCGCGCGGTCGGCGGCATCCTCTCGAGCGACACGTCGCCGACATCCTCGACCTCGCGTCAGCAGGTGTTCGGCCGCGGCTCGTTCCGCGACGGTGGGTACTGACGTGGGCGTGCGTGTCGAGGGAGCGCGCGAAGCGTCGGAACTGCTCGGCGGGATCGCTGCGCGGCTCCGCGAGCCCACCCCCGCGCTCCGCGCCGAGGCAGACCGCATGCTCGCCGAGGCGCGTGCGTCGATCGGGTCGCGTACCGCGCCCGACGGCTCGGACTGGCCCGCACCGAAGAAGACGACCGCACGCGCGGGAGAGCGCGGGCGCCCGCGCGCGCCGACGCGTCGATCGGGTCGCCTCGCAGCATCGGGCCGCGTGCTCGCGGAGCAGGCCGAGGCGATCGTCGAGTTCACCGCGCCCTACGCCGGCTTCGTGCAGGACGGCACCGGCCACATGGAGCCTAGGCGCTTTCTGCCGTTCGACGGGGATACGCCGCGCGACGAGGGGTCGCTGCGCGGTCTCGAGCAGCGCGTCGGCGACTGGATCGTGCGGGGTGCGCGATGACGAAGCGCGCCATGCTGAAGGCCGCCGAGGAAGTGCTCGCGGGCACGATCGGAGGCGTGCGCACCGTCGACGCGGGCTCGCTCGAGCGCGGCGCGTACGCCGGCGTAACCGACGAGCAGTTGCGGATGTCGGTGCTCGTGAAGGCGAGCTACGAAGTCGAGGTCGTCGAGGACGACACGACGGGGATCGTCGCCAACGAGAGCGCGAACCTCTCGATCGACAAGCTCACGGTGCGCGTGCGGCTCGCGTTCTCCACCGAGAGCGAGCTCAACGCCGACGAGCGCCTCGCGGTCCGCGCGACGGCGTTCGAGACGGCCGACACCTGCCGCGACGCGCTCGCGTTCGCGGGGAACCTCCACGCGACGAGCGAGGGCGTGCTGACGCGCCTCGCAGGCGACGCGCTCAACCGCCGCGGCCCGGTGCGCACTGCGCGCGAGGACTGGGCGGCGCGCATCTACGTCGTCGAGTTCCTGATGACCGGACTGATGCACCGCGTGCGCGCGGTGGCGTGAGGGCACCATGACGCTCGAGATCGATCGGCTGCGGTACGTGGGGCTCGACGAGGAGCCGACCGGCGATGCGAACTACGGGAAGATCCGCACGATCCCCGGCACGTTCCTCGCGCTGCCGTACATGGAAGGGTCGCTGAAGATCGACCCGGACACGACGAACCTCGACCCGATGGCGGGCAAGGTCGGGATCGACGACTACGACGTGCAGATCCCGGGGCCCAAGAAGGTCACCGCGGCGTTCGACATCCCGCTGCACTCGCACGGTCTCGACCTGAACGGCGTCAACGCGGCGCCGACGATCAGCACGTGGGCGTTCCTGCGGCTGCTGAAGATCTGTCTCGGCGGCGTGGTCGCGACGACGAACCCCGGCGCGCCGACGCTCGTCGTCGCGGGCACGACGATCAACACCGTCACCGTCACGACGGGCCACGGCGCGCGCTTCCAGCGCGGCAGCGTGATCGCGTGCCAGACGGTCTCCGGATCGACCGCGCTCGAGGCGAAGGAGGTCGCTTCGGTCGCGGGTGACGTCGTGACCGTGAAGGAGGCGTTCAGCGCGATCCCGACCACCGGCACGCAGGTGCGCGGCGGCGTCACCGCCTACCCGACGCGCGATCCCGACACGAGCGCGCAGCTGCTCATCGAAGGTCGCGAGCTGTCGGACCGCTTCGCGATCATGGGACTGAACGGCGGCTTCGGGATCACGGCGCAGTTCGGCCAGGACGCGCAGCCGAGCAAGTTCTCGTTCAACCTCGGCGGCGCCGACTGGTCGCGCCTCGCCGATGGCTCCGGCGTCACGACGCCGACCTACTCGCCGTTCCAGCTCATCCGCAGCGTCGATGCGCCGCTCACGGTGCCGGTGTTCGGCACGTCGACGCGCGCGCTCGTGCACCAGGCCGACTTCAAGCTCGAGCTCGCGCTGCAGTACATGGACGAGCGGAGTGGCTCGGGCGTGAACGGCATCCGCCGCAAGCGCCGCCTGCCCGGGCGCCCGCTCGTGAAGGGCTCGTTCGTCGAGCGCTTCGAGGACCAGACGCGCTGGGCGTCGTACGAGGCGCGCGAGATCCGCTCGGTCTACCAGCAGCTCGGCACGATCGCGGGGGGGATCTGCCTCATCAGCGTTCCGCGTGTGCAGTTCGGGCAACCGAAGCGCGCAGCCGCGGGCGAGGCCGCGGGCACCGAGGTGCCCTTCTGGAGCTTCCCCGACACGACCGGCGGCACGACCGAGCTCGAGACGGCGGCGATCCGCTTCCACTTCGTCTGAGAGGAGCCCGCATGATGGAGACGAGAAAGCCGTTCGACGTGATTCGCTTGCACGACCCGGCGATCGACTGGGACGCCGTGAAGCGTCCTCAGCCGTGCCCGAACGAGCGATGCAGCAACGGGCTCGACGAGGCCGTCGACGACGGGCGCTGCGAGACGTGCGGCGGCGAGGGCTTCGTGCGCCTGTACGACGAGGGCCGGTTCTGCACCGAGCGCGACCTCGAGAAGGTGCTCGTCCACACGTTCCCCGGCGAGACGCCCGTGTACTTCGTGTGTCGGCGTCTCACCACGCCGCAGCGACAGAAGTACATCTCCCTCGCGACGTCGCACGACGACGAGTACGTGCGCGCGTTCCAGGCCGGCGTGATCGAGATCCGCTTTCCCGATCGCCCGAAGTACGTCCCGAAGTGGCTCGCGAAGGGCGCGCTCACGATGGACGACAAGGAGCTGCGCGACCTCGAGAAGGACCACGGGATCGAGTGGCCCGACTTGCTCGACGTGGGCTCGCAGATCCTCGCGAGGTCGAACGTCCCTTTCGGCTGTACGCCCTCCTATCCGGTGCTGCGCTCGTCGGTGGACGCGTGGGTCGCGGTCCAGCGACTCTGTGCGGAGCGGAGGGCGAGCGCTGCTCCCCCGAGCAGCGACGGGCCCAAGGCACCCTAGCCGGCAGCGGCGAGGAGTCGCGTCGTGTCCGCCTCGAGCTGCGACGCGCGTACCGCTGCCCGTGCGACGGCGAGTCGGAACGATGGTCCGGCCCCGTCGACGAGCGGCAGGCGCGCGCGTGCTCGAGCGAGCTCGACGCTGCCGAGCAGGCCACGCACGTGCGCCCTGAGACATGCCCGTGGGCCGGCTTCTTCGACCCGGACGTGCAGCTCGTGCGCTGGGCGCACGGCTTCTGGTCGGCGGGTCTGCACCACGCGTGGGGTGACGAGCCCGAGTCGTGGCTCGTCGAGGCGGTGGCGTTCTACCACCGCGCGCTCGAGGCCGCGGCGCAGGCCGCTCGAGAGAAGCCGCAGGGCCCCGGCCCCGGCGGGATCACCGTCGAAGAGAAGCCCGGAGGAGGGCTGAAGATCCGTGGCTGACGAAGTGAAGCACGTGCGCGTCGTGCTCGAGGCGGTCGGGGGAGCCCAGGCCGCCGAGGACGCGTCGCGCTTCAAGGCGTCGATCGACGGCCTCACGCAGGCCGAGGGCGTCGCGAGCGACGAGACCGCGGCGCTCCGCGCCGAGCTCGAGCGACTGCGAGCCCAGACGACGACGCTGCAGCAGGCGCAGCAGCAACAGCAGCGTGGACAGGCAGACTTCGCGCGGCTCGCGCAGGAGAGCACCGCGAAGGCGATCGACTTCACCACGAAGCTCGCCGGCGCGGCGGGTGCGGTGCAGTCGCTCACGGGCGCGCTCGGTGTGCAGGGCGGCGCAGCGGGTCTGCTCGCGAGCATGGCGGCGAGCGCCGCGGCGAGCGCGCAGCTCGGTGGCACGTTCGGGCCGAGCGGCGCCCTCGTCGGCGGCATCCTCGGCGCCGCGATCCCCGCGATCTCTGCGCTCTCCGAGCGTTTCGAAACCGCGATCGAGCGCACGCAGCGGCTCCGCGAGGAGACCGACCGGCTACGCGAGTCGATGATGGCGCAGCGCCTCGAGGCCGACATCGCGGGCGCGCTAGCCGATCCGTCGATGGCCGGCGCGATCCTCGGCGCGGTTCCGCCCGAGGTGCTGCAACAGCAGCGCGCGCTTGCGGCCGCGCAGGCGCGCGAGCTCGACGCCGATCGCTCGCGTCTCGAGCGGTCGCGTCAGCGCGACGGGCTCCGCCGCGAGGACACGACGCTCCCGGAGGTCGAAGCGGAGCTCAACGCCGCACGACAGCGCATGGCGTTGCTCGATCAGGAGATCGAGCGACGCGGCGCCCTCGAGGCCGCGCAGCGCCGACAGACTGAGGCGACCGGGAGACTGACCGCGGTGCAGAGCGAGCAGGACCTCGCGACGCAGGCGCGGCTCCAGGCCTCGCAGCGCGCCGAGGAGGCCTATCAGCGCGAGCAGGAGGCGTGGGAGCGCTACAACGAGTCGATTCTCCGCGGCCTGCAGCAGGAGCAGGACGCGCGGCAGCGCCTGCTCGACCTCATCACCGAGCAGTACGAGAAGCAACGCTCCGAGGAGGAGCGCACGCTGCGCGCGACGCTCGAGGCGAAGGCCGCGAACGAGCGCGTCGACGCGGAGACCGACCAGCGCGAGGAGGCGCGTCTCGCGCGCGCGCTGCGCCGGCTCGAGCAGGACGCGAACGAGCGCCAGGAGAGCCTCGACCGGCAGACCGAGAAGCGCGAGGAGGAGCTCCAGACGTTCTCCGACCTCGCGAGCGGCGTGAGTCGCTCGCTCGTCACCGCGGTGAGCGAGATCGCGAGCGGCGCGAAGACCTCCGAGGAGGCCTTCAAGGGGATGCTCGCGAGCTTCCTCGCGGCGATCGCCGAGCAGGCTCTCATCAAGGCGGCGTTCGAGTACGCCGACGCGGTCGCATCCGCGGCGCGGCAGGACTGGGGCGGCTTCGCGTCGCACATCGCCGCGGGTATCGCGTTCACCGGCGTTGCGGTCGCGACGGGCGCGGCGGCCGGTGCGGTCTCGGCGCCGCCCGGACAGGGGCAGCAGGCATCGTCGCCCGATCGCGTCGCGGCGAACGACGGCAACTACGGGCGCACCATGTTCGTCAACAACTGGAACGCGCCCGTGGTGTCGGCGGGCACCGAGGCCGACGTCGGGCGCACGCTCGATCGCCTCGGGCGCCGCGCCTACCAGCGCTACGGGAGGGTCGCGGCGTGACGCTCTACGTCGAGACCGGCTTCGACCTCGAGGCGCAAGGGCCGATCACGTTCACGCTCACCGAGAACGGGATCGCGGTCGGCGTCGTGCAGATGATCGCGGGGAAGTACTTCCTCACGATCGACGGCACGACGATCACGCGGCCCGACTTCGAGACCGTGCTCGCGTTCGGGTGGGCGCCGTTCCTGCCCGCGCTGAAAGCCGCGCTCGAGGCGGTCGGCGCGGGCACGTACACCGTGACCTTCAACCCGGTCACGCAGCGCATCGCGATCAGCGTGACGGGCGTCGCGACGTTCTCGATGTCGGGCTTCAACGCGCACGCCCTGAAGGTGCTCGGCTACACGGGCGTGCTTGGCAACGCGGCGTTGCACATCGCGATGCGGGCGCCGTGGTACCGCATCCAGACGAACCTCGGGATGCTCACCGACTTCTTCTGGGACGAGGAGGAGGACGGGGATCTCGGCGAGGAGGTGATCGCCCACGACGCGACCGACTCCGCGATCGCCGAGGACGAGCTCCCGGTGAAGTTCGACGCCGTGCTGCCGCACGAGCCGCGCGCGATCGTGTGGAACGAGTTCGCGAGCACATCGACGCCCTTCACGTGGCAGCGGCTCTTCCGGCACGTGCGCAACGTGCTGCCGCTCTGCCTCGACTTCTCAGACGGCACGATCACGCGGAAGTTCTTCATCCGCATGCGCCGCGAGGGGCGTCTATTCGCGCCGAGGCCGCGCCCCACGCCGGTCGGGAAAAACTGGTGGGAGGCGGCCGACATCGCGATCATGGCGCGCCGCATCGGGCACACCTGATGCGCGCCGCGCTACTCGCAGTTCAGCAGCTCGAGCGCGTCGTCGAGCGAGACGCAGACCACGGTGCCGTCGAGGTTGTCCGCGTGACCGCATCCCGGCATGTCGCCGGGGCCGGAGCACATCTCGATCGCGCCCCTGCAGAGCGCGCCGTCCTGACGCTCACACACGATGGTTTCGTCGTCCGCGCAGCCCATCGTGATCAGGCACACGTCGGGCGTCGTCGGCGAGGGGTCCGGATAGCACTCGCACGCTGGGACCGACTTCACCGTCTCGTTCGCGCACGCCACGAGGAGCAGTGCCGCGATCACCCCCACCACGTTTCGCATGGAGCGACAGCATGAGTCTCGATCGCATCATCGCAACCGGGCGCGGGAAGCTGAACGCACGCATCGAGATCGAGGGGTTCGGCTACCAGCCGGTCACGCGCGGCGCGATGGTGCAGACGCTCGCCGACGGTCGCGAGCGCGTGAACGGGCTGAAGCTCGAGGGGATGAAGCTCGCCGCGCGCCTGAACCTGCCGACGGGCAGCATGGAGGCGCAGGGGTTCACGGTGCTGTGCGTCGACCCGACGCCCGCGCGGAAGATCATCGAGGCCTTCCGGAAGCGCCCGACGCACCGCACGTGGCTCTTCGGCTACATCTCGAAGAGCGCGACCACAGTCCCGGTGTTCAGCACCGACGGCTGGCCGAGCGAGGGCGTGCTGCACATCGGGACCGAGGCGATCCGATACACCGGCAAGACCTCGACGACGTTCACGGGCTGCACGCGCGGCTACTGGAACAGCGAGCCGCAGGCGCACTTCGCGGCCGACGCGAGCTCGATCGCTGCGGCGTTCGAGGCGGACAACGCGGCGATGGCGTTCCCGGAGGTCACCGACCGTCCGACGACGATCGAGGGCCGCCGGCTTTTCTTGCACCTCTACGGCGAGGGCGACGCGCCGCTCGGCGAGGGCACGCAACGATGGCAGGGCGTGTGCCGCACGAGCCCGAAGTTCGAAGGGCTGAAGGTCACGTTCAACGTCGACCCGCCGACGTCGATCCTCGAGCAGCAGATCGGCGGCGACGTCGCGAGCCCCGTCGGCATCCGCGGGATCTACTACCCGTGGTCGGCGCCCTTCGTGCTCTCGCTGTCGCGCGGCGGGACAGCAGCGAACGCACCGGGCGGGACGCTCGTAACGGTCCGCGTTGTCGGCTTCTTCGCCGACCAGGCGACTTTCTGCGCGGCGCTCACGAGCGCGATCGCGACAGCGACCGCGGGGTGGACCGGGACGATCGTCGCGCGCCCAACCTCGATCGGCTTCGATCTCGTCTACACCACCCCGTCCGCGAGCCAGCGATGGGTCGCGGTGAACGAGGGTCGCGCGGGCTGGCTCGCGATCGACGAGCGCACCTTCGACAAGCCGACGAACGGCGCGTGGTTCAACGAGGGGACCGGTGCGACGGAGACGGTGTCGGTCGCTGCCTCCACCGCCTACGTCTACTCGTTCGCGTCGCCGGTGCCTCGCGCGTACTTCGGAGCGCGGACGCCGTTCACCGACGCCGATCCCCGAGGCGGCACGTTCACCGAGCCCACGCAGGCCGCGACGTGGCCGGCGGGCCGCATCTACCTAGGCGGCCTCGTCGCGCTCTCGGCCGACATGGTGATGGCCGAAGAGGGCGACCCGCCGGTCTTCTCTCGCGTCGGCGCCGTCGATGCGGCGAATCGCTGGGTGAGCATGGGCGAGCTCGCGCAGTTCCGTCCGCTCGGGCCCGAGACGCGCTTCCGCCTCGGCCGCGTGTTCGCGCGCGGGACCGTCGCGGACCTCGTCGACGCGCTGCTCGCGACGTCGGCCGACATCGCGAACGCCGGCGCCGCGCCGCTCCTGCGCGAGAGCGACATCGACGCGGTGGCGTTCCGCGCGGCGGTCGCGGAGGGCATCGACACGCCGGCGAGCAACGATCGCGCGTTCATCGCCTTCGGTCAGGACTGCACTCTGGGCGAGCTGCTCGGGCCCGAGCTCGTCGCCCGCGGGCTCCACTGGACTCTCTCGAGCACCGGACAGCTCGGCGCGCGCGCGGCACGGCTCGCTGCGCAGACCGAGGCCGCAACGCTCCGCATCCGCGTCGATCCGACGCGCGACGAGGGCGCGAAGCCCGTCGGAGGCATGCCGACGCTCGAGGAGGGCGCGCTCTGGGGCTTCGTGAGCGACCTCGTGTACCTCACCGGCTACGACCCGCTCGAGGACGAGCACACCGGGCCCGAGGTCCGCTTCATCAACGTGCAGGCGCGATCCCCGACGCGCGTCGCGAAGAAGCTTGAGCTCGCGCAGAAGAGCATCCCGGGCGCGCGCCTCACGACGTCAGGCCCGCGCGGCGGCACCGCGGGCGAGCCGACGCAGGAGCAGGTCGGGCAGATCGGCCGCTTCTGGCTCGGTCTGCTCGGCGGCACGTACGACATCCTCACGAGCCAGGTCGGCGCGGCGGCGTTCAACGCGCAGCTCGGCGACGCGATCGCGACGAGTTCGCGCTATGTGCCCGACGAGGATGGGACGCTCGGCGTCGACGATCTGCTCGGCGTGCTCATCGGCTTTGCGTGGGACCTCGACGCGATGCGCGGCACGCTCGAGCAGCTCACGCACTCACGCCCGCTCGTCGGCTACTCGCCCGAGTTCCGCATCGACTCGCACGTGGGCGCGAGCGACGTGTGGGAGCTCGGTTGCAACGTCGCGGAGGAGAGCGACCAGCCGATCGGGACATGGTTCCAGGTCGGCGATCGCGTGCGCGCGGTCGAGTGGAACACGCTCACCCCGAGCGAGGCCGCGGGGACCATCAGCTCGGTCGTCGACGAGCAGACCATCGAGGTGACGTTCGACGCGCCGTGGGATCCGTTCGGCGGCAGCACGGGCCTGTGGACGGTGCGCCCTCTTATCTCCGACGAGCAGAACCGAGCCGACAACCTCGGTCGCTTCGCGTTCGTCGCGGAGAGCACCGGCCGCGTGCCGTTCGCCGACACGACAGAGGACGCACGGGTGATCGCGCCATGACGACGAGCGAGTACGAAGGACGGGTGCTGCTCCCGAGCACGCGCCTCGAGGGCCGCGAGTCGCTCTCGTCGCACGCGCTGCGGCTGCTCGCGAGCAACGCGCACCACCTCGCCGACCAGAGGTGCAATCACCTCGTGAACTGGGTGGCGCCGAAGATCTCGCTCGCGTCGCCCGGGCAGACGACGGTGGTCGCGCGCATCCCGAACCCCGTCTCGACGTCGTTCGTGCGCGTCGCGATGTACGGGCCGTTGCCTCTCACGCCGCGCGACGAGGGCCGCTCCTATCCGCTGCGCCTCGAGCTCGCGGGTGCAGCGAGCTCCGCGGGCACGGCGGTGACGTTCGCGGCGGTGCTGGTGCCCGCGCCGACGCTCGGCACCGACTACGTCACCGACTCGTCGATCATCGCGAACCGCGGTGTGATCTTCGCCGCGACGACATCGACGACGCCGGCGTGGCTCGCCGCGGCGAGCGGGTCGAAGTTCTTCGAGCTCGATCCGTCGATCGTTGCGGAGGGCTGGGGCGCGCGCCCGACGCTGCGCGACACCGGCGGAGAGCCGGCGAGCGTCGACACCTGCGAGGCGTGGCTCGTCATCTACGCGAAGTCGGCGGGGCCGGTCACGCCGCGCGTCTACGGCGTGCATCTCTCGGAGTACGTGGGGGCCTGAATGCCTGAATCGACGCGTGTTCCTTCGGTGCGCCGCACCGTCCCGCTCGGCGAGGCTGTACAGGTCGGCAGATCCGTCGCGGCGCGGCAGTGGAGCGAGCTCGCGCCGCTCGTGAACTACCTGCGCGGCCGTGGCTCGGTGCTCATCCCCGGGCACGCGCCGATGCTCATCGTCGACGCCGCGGGCTCGCTCGGCCCCACCAATCGGAACCTGCGCTATCGCACGCGTCCGAGCGGACGCGCGATCGCGCGCGTGTGGCTCTTCGAGCTCGTCGGGAACACGGGCGGCGACCGCGCGACAGTCAGCGTCGGAGCATCGACTATCTCCGTCGCAGTCGGGCCGCTCACGTCGTCGGCGGATCGCGCGTTCCTGCTCGTCGAGACCGCATCCAAGACGACGGCGATCTCGTCGATGACGGTCGCGCTCGCGGCGGTCTCCGGGGCGGTGCAGATCGTCGGTGTGACGTGCTGGGAGCTGCCGCGCGCGCAGCTCACGAAGGACGCGACGGACCTCGGGATCGACCTGGGCACGCTCGACAGCGGGCGCCCGATCCTCGACCGCGACTACGAGTCTGTCGCGGGCGTGTGCGAGGCGCTCGCGAGCGCCGACGGCCGGCGCGTCGGGCTCGTGTCGTGGTGGGGCCCGCAGCTGCAATTCGCGAGCGGCACGTACGAGAGCGTGTTCGAGCTCCCGATCCGCATCGTCCCGCCGCGCGTCGGGATGGGCGACTCGATCCGAAGCTGCCAGTGGACGCTCTACGCGTGGTGCGACGTCGGCACGACCGGCGACGCGCGCATCGTCACGGACACGGGCGCGGTGAGCGGGCTCGCGTCCATCACCGCGACGACCGGCACCTGGCTCGATCCGGGGGCGCGCGCGTTCCGCTGCGAGCAGGCGGGCACCGTCGACGGTCTGCCGAGCGGCACGTGGCCGACGGTGCAGCTCGAGGTGCGGCGCGCGAGCGGCGCGGGAAACGTCTACGTGCAGGGCTTCAACCTGTACGACGGGCTCTGGTGAGCGACGCGGTGGCGCGCCCATCAGCGCACGTGGAAACGCGCGCGCAGGCGTCGCGACCCACTCATCCCCGCCCGCGCGGGCTCGCTGCTCGTTCGCACGTAGCGGCAGCCACAGTACACACGCGCGATGCCGTCCGCGAACTCGACCTCCCGCGTCACGCAGTCGAGCTCCGGAAGCGGCGGGTCACCAGTGCAGGTCCAACCCGAACTGCATGGCGTTCCGCTTCCGAAGTCGACCCTTCCACACAGAACCGCGAGCATCGGAGCGCCGCCTTCGCGAGCCTCCGGGAAGGGCACCTCGGCGTACCAGTTCGTCGACTGCGTTTCGTCCCACGACGCGTCGTTGCCGAGTCGACTCACGAGCGTCCGCTCGATCGAGCACTCCGCATCAATCGTCACCTGCGCGTCGGCGTCGTCGCTCGCGCCATCGCGTAGCGACTCGCCCGCGTCGACCATAGCGTCACCGAGATGCTCGACGACGTCGCTACCGCACGCCCACGCGCCCGCCGCGATCGCCGCAACGAGCGCACCCGCTGTCCACCGTGGCTTCGTCATGACCGCGAGGCTCGCACGGCTGCTCTCGTGCTCGCAAACCGACCGCGCGCGCATGGGCCGTACGACGCGCTCACCTCGCGAACTCGCACCAGAGCACGAGCGCCGCACTCTCGGACGGCGCCACGAGATACAGGGACGCACCGCATCCAAGCATGCTCGCACGCGATGGCGTCCGGATGATGACGCGCGCGGCATGGTGCGCGCGTCATCATTGTCGGCCCGAGATCGCGCGCAAAGGCTGCGCGCGCATGGGCCAGTACGAGTCGCAGGCAGCGCATCGGCCGCTCCCCGGGCCCGGCACGAAGGTCTCGTTCACCACGAGCGCGGGCGGCGAGGTCGATCTCTCCGCGCACCTCGGCAAGTACCTGATCGTCATCGCGACCGCGAAGGTGCACATCCGCTCGGGCGTGCCCGGCTCGGTCGGAGCGCCGACGACGGACGACGTCTACCTGCCCGCCGACGTCTCGCAGGACTTCAAGGTCACCAACAGCCGCAGGGCGATCCGACTGATCGGCGCGGCCGCGGGCGACCTCCACTACTCGCTCGTCGACGAGTGATCGGTGCGGCGCGCGGACGACATGCGCGTGCGCAACCGTCGCCCGGGCGCGGGCTCCGCGCGCCGTGCGGGGTTCCGCGGGATCGGTGGCGGCGGCGGTGGCGGGAGCGACCCCTCACTCTGGTCCGTCGACTACTCGCAGCTCACGGTCACGCGCAACACCGAGGCGACGCTGCTCACGGGCGCGCCGAGCTCGAGTCAGTTCATGCGCGTCGCCGCGCCGAACGCTCCGCGCTACGAGGATCGCGGCGACGGCGCGGGCCCCCTCCTGCTGATCGAGGGGCTGCGCGAAGCGACGAACGCTCTCTCGCAGGCGCTGGACGGCGCCACGTGGGGGACGCTAGGCGCGATGGCCGACTCGACGCCGGTCGCAAACTACGCGATCGGCCCGCTCGGGCGCGGCGCTGTTCGTCTCGCGACGCCGACGGGCACGAACCGTCGGCAGCAGACGCGCGCCGCGGTGACGACTGTGCCCCAGGCGATCAGCGCATGGGCGCGCGCGGCCGTCGGGTCGAGCGCGCACATCTCCGCGTTCGCAGGAGGCTCGGCGATCGTCGCGGCCGGCGACGCAGCGCTCACGAGCACGTGGAAGCGAATCTCGGCGCTCCTGACGACCTACGTTTCGGGCGGGACCAGCTACTACATCCAGGAGAGCGTCGCGCGGAACACGGTCGGCGGCCTCGCCGCGGGCCCGCGCGACTCGGTGATCGACCTCTATCAAGCCGAGGTCGGTCGCTTCCCGTCGAGCGCGATCCGCACCCGCGCGAAGTCGTCGGCGTTCAACACGCCGCGCTACGCCGACACGATCGTCGGCACGAGCGCGCAGGTCCCTGCCGGGATCTTCTCGGGGCCGGGCCGCTTGTCGCAGTTCTCGCCGGTCTCCTCGAGCGCAGAGATGGCGAGCGGGGAGGAACGCTGGCTCCTCTCGATCGACGGCAACCAGAGCGGCATTCGTATCCGCCACACGGGCACGAACATCGTGCTGGAGGCGCTCGCCGCGGGCGTCGTCGTCGCGTCGCTCACGCTCGGCGCGTGGGCCGCGCACGCGCTGCTCGGCGCGCTGACGTGGGATCCCGGCGCCGGCACGGTCGGCCTCGGTGGCGTCACCAGTGCGCCGGGCAGCTCGTGGAGCTGGACGCCCGGCAACGTGCGGGTCGGTGGCATCTACGGCGGCACGGGGGAGGTCTGGGCGCGGCTCGGAGCGCTCACCGCGCCCGGCGGCGCTGCGACGCTCGGGACGACGCCCGAGGCGATCGACGTCATGTGGTGGGGCGACTCGCTCACGTGCGGAACGCTCGCGACGCTCGCGCAGTGGCGGAAGGTCGTCGGCGAGATCGACGCAGCGCTCCCGCACTATCAGCGTCGGTACAACCCGATCGGCTTCTGGCAGAACGCCAACCCCGCCTTCGACAACGACTGGTCGATGAGCGTCGGCGGCGCACAGGTGTCGACGCTCACCGGGTGGTTCTCGGCGTGGAACCTCGCGACGCTCGGCCTCACTCCGGCGATCGCTCCGATCTGCATCGGCACGAACAACCTCGGCACGGGCGGCCAGAATCCGACCGACCTCGCGCCGCTCGTCGGCGGTCTGATCGACCTCATCGCGGCGGCATGGCCGGGGGTGCTGATCCCGCTGCAAAAGCTCCCGCCGCGATTCGACGCGGCGGCGAGCAAGGTCGTGGACTGGAACGCGAACTTCCACGATGTCGTCGTCGCTGACGCGGTCACGCGCGGCCACAACGTCATCAGCGACGACACGCTCGCGACGGCCTGTGCGGCGGCGACGTACGCCGACCTTTTGCACCCCGACGCGGCCTCCGCGCCTGCGATCGGCGCCGCGATGCACGCGGCCTATCAAGAGTGGGCAGCGCTCCTGTGAGTGGAGGACGCATGAGCAACGCATCCGAGCTCGACCTCGACGACCTCCCCAACACGCGCGACGCCGCGCACGCGGTGAGGCTGCCGACGCCGGCTGACATGCCGGCGCGCGTGCTCGCGCTCGAGCTTGCGGCGAACGCGCGGAAGCGCGATTCGCAGCGGGCGCACCACGACCTCGACGGCCGCGTCGCGGCGCTCGAGGGCCTCGTGCGCCGCCTCAGCTGGATGGTGCTCGGCGGCTCCGCGACGGTCGCGACCGCGTGCGTCGGGGTGGGTCTCTACGTGGGCACGCAGGTCGCGACGCTCGAAGCCGCGCTCTCGCGCGTGGAGCGCCACGAGACGCGCATCGAACGCATCGAAACGAAGCTGATGAGCGACGCGCGCGCGGAGCTCGAGGAGAGGTGATCGAGATGAGCGAGAGGATGCAGGAGGCCGCGCTCGCCGCGGCGCAGCTGCTCGGCCTGGTGATCGCCGGGATCGTGCTCTACCAGATGGGCCAGACCGAGGTCGGCTCGCTGGTAATCGGCGCGGCGCTCGGACACGCCGCACCCCGGCGCGCTCGCGGAGGAGGCGGGGTGCCGCCCGTGGCCCCGCTGCTGATGCTGCTCGGCGCGATCGCGCTCGGTGCGCTCTCGGGTTGCGACGGCCCGCCGGATGCAGCGCGCCGATCGGTCGAGGTCGCGACCGTCGTGCTCCTCGACGCCGATCGCGACGCCGCGGTGCGCTACACGGCGGCAGCCGAGGCCGCGATCGAGCGGTCGACGACGCTCGCGGAGTACCGCGCGGCGATGAGCCCGCACGACGCGCTCGAGCAGGCGCTGCGCGTCTCGCAGAGCACGATCCTCGCGGCCGACGCCGCCCTCGACGCGTGGCGCGCAGGCGGGGCCGAACGATGGCCGCAGCTCGCGGCCTGCGTCGTCGTCGCGCTCGCCGATCTGCGGAGCGCGCTTGCGGCGGTCGGTCTCCCGACGCCGCCCGAGCTCGATGCGGTGATCACCACGGCGCGCTCGTTCGCGCTCGACGCGTGCGAAGGGGAGGCGTGATGAACTGGGTATCCCTCGGCTTCGAGATCGCGCTCACGCTCGCGCGCGCGATCGTCTCGGCGATCCAAGCGGGCGACGCGTCCATCCTCGACAAGCCCGTGCGCGAGCTGCTCGGGCCCGAGCTCGCGACGACGCTTGCGAAGAAGGTCGCGGACGCGAAGGCGCACGCGAAGTTCGGCGAGGCGTCGATCGTCGTGAACGGGCGCACGACGCCGATCGCGGCGGCGGTCATCGACTATGCGCTCGCGCGCTCGCTCGGCGGGTACGCGGAGGGCAGGAGCCCGTCGATCACGTGGCGGGCGGGCGGACGCGCGGGAATCCTCTCGCCCGGCAGCGCAGCGATCGCCGTGACGCCCGACCTCGTACTGAACGTGGTCGACACGGGCAACGCGTGAGGCCGCGCCCGCCGCCGTACTGGTGGATCGTCGAGCCCGTCGCGGTGCTGGTGAGTGTCGTCGTGCTCGGCGCGGCGCTCGCGACCGCGATCGAGGCGCTGCGCTGGCTCGGCTCTCTTGTGGGGTGATCCGATGACGAGACTCGCGTTCACGGGCGACCGCAACCGGCCGGGCAAGAAGGACTGGAGCGGCGCGTTCGCGCCCGAGGCGCTGCGCTTCGCGGGCCACGCGCGGGACGTTGCGCGCATCCCGCTCGATGCGACCGCGAGCGACATGCGCATGCTCATCTCGGCGTCGATCCGATCCGCGGGTCCGTCGATCGTCGGCTTTTTCTGCCACGGGCTCACGCGGCGCATCGAGCTCGGCTTCGACATGGGCACCGTCGACGAGCTCGCCGCCGCGCTCGCTGAGGTCGGCTGCTCGCGCGTCGCGCTCTACGCGTGCTCGACGGGCAGCGGCAAGGGACCCGGCGGCGACGGCGGCTTCGCCGATGCGCTGCGCGACGCGATGTGCCGCGCGGGCCTCGTCGACGCGCGCGTGCTCGCCCACGAGACCGCGGGCCACGCGACGCAGAACCCGCGCAAGCGCTTCTTCGACGGGATGGGATCGCCCGTCGGCGGTGTCGGCGGCTACTGGATCGTCGAGCCCGGCTCCTCGCTGTGGAAACCGTGGACGCGGCGGCTGCGCGAGGATGCGGACTTTCGGCTCACGCTCGTCGAGATGTGCGTGGGCGAGATCCACCGCGAGCTTTAGACGTGGTCGAGTCTCCTGAACGCTTCCCAGCGGGCGAGCTCCCGTTTTCCACCGCTGGCAGCAGATCGTCCGGTCGGAACGACGGGTGCAGCGTGAGCGACCCGCCACGTCGAAGCACAGCTTCTATCGGCACCTTCAGCCCCATCCGTTCCTCGTACCACCCAATCAGCGCGCGCTGCGCGTACCAGAGGAACGGAATCTGTGGGCGACCAATGTCAAGCAACCGCACGAGTTCCAACTTCCGCTCGGCGTCCGTCTCGAGCAGCGCGTCCACCAGCCGAGAGAGCGGGTGATCGTCCGGCGTTGCGAGTCTAGAGAGGACCTCTTGGCCGGCGTCAACCTCCCCGATCGCAATCCGCAGCAAAGCAAGCGCGACGAGCGTCTCGGATTCGTCAGGCGCGACTCTATCCAGCATCGCCGCGGCATCTGCGAATCGACCGACCTTCGTAGATCGATAGGCGAGTTCAATGTACAGCTGCGACCAGAAGCGCTGCGAAGACGATGGATCCGCGCCATCCGGCAGGACCGAGAGGGGCGAAGAAAGGTCGTGCGACGCCATCGGGAACGCGAGCACGTTGATGCGATAGAGCGAACGCAACCACCCGCGCTGTGGGCGCTTCACTTCGACCGGACGTCCGAACCAATCGAAATACAACGAGCGGACGTTCGCGGGGAACTCTACGTCGGCCGCGAATGGGCTTACCCGGAGCACACAGTCGACGCCGTTGAGATCCTTGATCGGCATTCGAAGCCACAGCTCGACGACTCCGTAAGTGCCATCACTCTCGACGAGATCGTGGAACGCGTCGACTCAGTGTTCCGCCGCCGCGCGCAGCGTACCGCCGCCGCCACGAAATGAACTAATCTTTGGAAGATCCCGTTCGAACTCGGGGAACTTGCCCGACCACGTCCGAACAAGGTGATCCACGAACGCACCGCGCGTGAGCCGCTGAAACCTGAGTTTGACGCTACCCGCGTGACCAGCATCGATTCGCCAGCCAACCGCCTTCGGGCTGAACTCGGCGTCACGTAGCGACTTCGTGTACGCCGTCAGAGCCAAACGACGAGCGACGAACCCCGCGCCTCCCCGCCTCCAGCAACGAACTTCGACGGCAGTTCTAGAAGACGGGTGGCAAGACGCTCAGTGACGTAAGGCGCTCGCTTGAACGCGCGCAGGCGCTCGGTCGAGTAGAGGCCGCGATCATTGCCCTTGGGGTCCGCTGCATCGTGATGGACGCGACAGAGCGCGATCATCCCTTCGGGATTGTGCGAGCGCCCCTCGTGAAACGGGGGATCGAAGTGGTGGAACGTGAGGAGCGGGTTGCCGCATCCAGGTACGGGGCACCCGTAGTTGACCTCCGCCCTCAGAGCCCGTTGCACGGCCTCAGGGATCGCCCGTGTCTGTTCGTCTTCGCTCATCGACAGAATCGTACTCCCTCCCGTCGGTCGCGAGGTCGGCGTGAGCGACGGCTACGAACCCTGCGACCGCACCCGCCCGTACAGGGCGAGCAGCTCCCGCTCGAGCTCCGCGTGCGACCACTGCCGCACGGGCGAGTCGATCGGCGCGTGCCACGTCGACGCGCGCAGGTAGACGGTGTAGCCGCGCACGTCGTACTCGACTTCGCATCCGTGCCAGCGATGGCCGCGGCGCAGGAGCGGCGCCCAGCGGAGGCCGAGGCCCACCGACTCGGGCCACGAGACGACGACGATGCGGCGCTCGCTCACGGGCGCGGCGCGGACGTCGCCTGCCGCACGGTGATCGCGTCGCCCGCGTGCTCGACGATCACGCCTCCGAGCCACCGGCCGTCGCGGTGCACGAGGTCCCATCGCGTGCGGCGAGCCGCAGCAGCTCGCGGCCGAGATCGGCGGCGTGCTCCGACGACAGCGGGATCTCGGCATCGCCGGTCGGCGTCACGACGCGGAGCGCGAGCGGGTATGTCGAGACGTTCTCGCCCTCTCGCGGATCCCGGAGCCGGACGCGGACTTCGGCGAACGGACCGAGGGAGTGCCACCGCGCGAGAGTGCGCTCGCGGTGCTCCGGCTCGCCGGCGATCGGGTCATCGACGATCACGGCGTCAGGGCGGCGGTCGTTGCTCATCGACACCGATCCTACTCCTCGCGCTCGATCCTCGGCCGACGCGCACGCAGCCGGAGGTTGCCTCCGGTGTCGTGCCACTGCGCGTCCGGCGGCGTCTCCTCGCCGACCTCCGGATCGAACGTCTTCCAGCGCTCCGCGACGTCGGCCGGGTTGTTGATCTTCTCGACAACCCGGTACCGCCCACGGACGAAGAACGGGCCGAGCGTGAACTCGTCGGATCGGGTCGCCGGCTCGAGAACGAACATCCGCTGCGCGTGTCGCCCACCGTCGCCGAACTTGATCGCGACGCGCCGGAACTCGCGGATGACGCCGTCGATAACACGGCCGTCACGGCCGCTCTCCTCGAACGCTCCGCCCTTCACCATGAAGCTCGCCCCCGGCGCGTTCCCGATGCGGAGCTCGAGCGCAGGCGCGGGCGCCGCGCGGGGCCCGCGGCGCGCCACGCGCTCGCGGTAGGTCGCGATCGACGCGGGGTCGATCAGGTACACGTTCCCGCGCTTCACCGCGGCGAGCTTCTCGCTCGCGATCGCCTGACGCACGGCGCCCTCGCTCATCTCGAGCCTCTCAGCAGCTTCCGCGACGGTGAGCGAGAACGCGGCGTTCGCCGCGCCCGCATCGAGGTTCCCACTCTGCACGCGCTTGGCGTCGAGCAGGTCCTGCATCACGTGCCACACGGGGTTCGCGTGCACGGCCTTCGTGACCGCACCGCGACCCGGGAACACGCTCTGATCGAGCACGGGGTTCCCGCGGCCGTAGACGAGTTCGGAGAGCTGCGCCTCGCTCACGCCGGGATCGTGCGCGGCGCGCTTCACGCGCTCGAGGAAGGTCGCGACCTCGGCGCTCGGCTTCGCGTACTCGATCACCTCGCCGAGGATCGTCGTGTAGCGCTCGGTGGTCATGGCTCTCTGTTCCTCTCGCTCGAAAAGGCGACGGGGGGCTCGCTTCCTCCAAGCGGCCCCCCGTCCAGAATCAGACGATCTCGGCCACCCCCAGGTACCGGGTGTAGATGGCGAGCTGTCGGTAGTGCGCTTTCGCGAAATCGATGACTTCGCGGAGCGCATCCGCCTGCTTCACCATCCCCTCGACTGCGACGACCATCGCGACCGTCGCGTCTCGGTAGGTGATTCCGCCCTCGTCGCGCCAGAGGCCCTCGCTGCCCTTTGGGAGCCAGCTGAGGCCTCCGAAGCGGTCGAGGACGAAGGCCTCGAACACGCGGTGGTGAGTGGCGGAGAAGTGCTCGCCGTCGTTGTCGGCGAGCGGGACCAGGATGGTCACCTCGATCATCTGTCTTCCGTTTTCAAGGAGTCCCGGGGTCCGCCCGGTCGGTTGTCGACGTTGCCGCCGACCAGATGAAACTAGCACTTCAACTGACGCGCGCAACAGTTTTGACGACAGTAACCGTCGATTGCGCGGGTGATGTAGGAGCGTCGCGCGAACGTGCCTTCACGCGGCCGAGCGCTCGTCTGGTCTGACGATGGTCACCACGCCGGAGCGGACCGCGTCGGGTCCGAGCCGTCGCGCGACGCGCACCATCTCGTCGAGTCCGCACGCGACGCACACGAACCGTCGGTCCGCGAACACCCACGCCCGCTCGCACGCGCGGCAGATGTGGCGTCGACATCCCCCGCGACACCGATGCGTCCGCCGCTCCGCTCCACAGGCCTCGCACGTCACGCGAATGAGGACGCGCGCGGCGCGCCGGTCTGACGCGCTATGGCGCCTGCAGGTCGGGCGGGAGCAGTTCCGGCACGCCATCGATCTGGATCGCGATCGTGCGCGCCACGAGCTCGAGCAGTTCGGGAGTCAGCCCCGCGCCGTGGGCCGCCCGCCACGACGTCCAGTCGTCATACCGCACGAGCAGCGCGTCCAGGTCGGTCGCCACGCAGTACTCGACGCGCCCTCCGCTCGCGAGCTTGCCGAGGGGCGACCACGGGCGCTCGGGCTCCGCGTGCGCCCTCACGAGGTACATCCGCATCACGCGTTCGCGGCGAGGAGCAGCCCGCCGCGGAGCGGACGCGTCGCGAGCTCGAGCACCGCGGCCATCTCGCGCTCGCCAACGAGCTGTACGAGCCCTGGTGCGCGCTCGCGCAGGAGGCGCTCGAGGCGCGTGCGATCGAAGAACGGCGAGTAGTCGAACGCCATCTCGACGATGCGACGGCGCGCGGCGATGCGGCGCGTGAGCAGCGAGCGACGCTTCATGCAGAGACGGAGAGCACGACGGGTCGGGCCGCGCAACGCGCGCGAGCTCGCGCCGATGCGACGGGCATGGAGACCTGGAACAGCTGGACACTGTGGGCACCCGGCGACGGGTACGGGTGGCGACTCGAATTGCACGAGCGCGAGACCGGCGGGATCCCCATCGATGCCGAGCTCGTCATCGGGCACAGGCGCTCGTGGCTGGTCTGGCGAATCGGCGACGCGGGGAAGGTGCTCCGACGGGTGTCGAGTGCGAGTGCGTAGCGCGCGGAGCACCGGCGCGCGCAGACGAGTATTCTTCTATCCATGACATCGCACGTGATTGTTCTCGGGGCCGGTGCATCCGTGGACTGCGGGGGCCCCGTGATGCGCGACTTCCTCGACATCGCCGAGGACCTGATGCGTGACCGGGCCTCCGGGGTGGATCACGCGGCGTTCGCTCGGGTGTTTGAGGGCATTCACCACCTGCGGCGAGCGCATTCGAATGCGCAGCTCGACGTTCAGAACATTGAGACGGTGCTCGCTGCGTTCGAGATGGCGGAACTGTTCGGCACGCTCGGTGACATGGCTCCCGAGGACGTCAAGAAGCTCTCCGCATCGATGCGAACGCTGATCGTCGACACCATCGAGAACAGAATTCAGTTCAAGAGGGGAACCGCCTCGCTGGAGCCTCCGCGCACGTATTCGTGGCTGGCCCTCCTCTGCAAGCAGATGCTCGACGACGGCAAGCCGCCGACGATCATCACATTCAACTACGACACGGCGCTCGACTACGCGCTGCATTACTACCGAGCGAATCCGTCGTACTGTCTCGATGGCGCGGAGCCGAACGGCGTCCGGCTGCTCAAGCTTCATGGCTCACTAAACTGGGCGACCTCGCCCGATGCGCCGGAAGAGATCGTCGCCCTTCCGTGGTCGCAGCTCACAGGGTCCATGCATCTCGGATCGTCCGAGACGCTCTCCGTTCCCGTGAGCAAGTTCCTGGGGAAGCTCGGCGACAAGTACGCCCGCAGACCGGTCATCGTTGCTCCGTCGTGGAGCAAGCTGCCGTCGTATCAACTGCTCGCACCAGTATGGCGGCGGGCCGCGCGTGAGCTCCGCGACGCGGAGTACATCGACGTCGCGGGATTCTCGCTCGCGGCATCCGACGGCTTCTTCCAGATGCTCTACGGGATCGGAACTACGGGCCGCGCGCGCATTCGGCGATTCGCAGTGGCCGACCCCAACATCGAGGAGATCCGAGACCGGTTCGAAAACCTGCTCGGACAAGCTGCGCTACCTCAGTTCAAGCCGGTCGATGAGTACTTCGATGGTTTCGTAGAGAACCATCTGCGGCATGCTTGGGGATACCCGACGTACCCGCTCCATCACTACTACTAGCGGCTTCGAAGCTTGCCCGGCGCGAGCGCCTAAGGATCGGTCATCGCTGCGAGCTCGGCGATTCGCGCGTCCGTGATGTCGCGCTCGACGAGGTACCGCGCCGCGCGCTTCAGCGCGCGCAGGCGGGGCTTGTCGTCGCCGAGCATCCCGACGACCAGCGCGTGCGTCTCGGTCGCGTCGGCGTGCGCAGCGAGGCGCGCCGCGACACCGAGCACGCCCGCGTGCGCATCGGCGATGTGCTCGCGCAGGTCGCGCTCGAGCTCGGCCGCGACGTCGCCCGGGAGCCGTCCGCGCCGATGCGCGATCGTCCACACCGAGACGAGCCCGCCCGGCGCGATCGACGCCGTCGCGCGCGCATCACCGAGCCCGTCGACGCCGACCGAGACGCGCCACTCGATGCCGTCGATCACGAGCGCGCCCGTCGGCGCCACGAGGCGGGCGAGCTCCGCGCCCGCGCGCGCTCGCTCGTCGGCTGCGCGCCTCGCGGCTTCGGCCTCCTGCCGAGGGGTCGGGATCTTGGCGCCTCGAACACCTGAGCGACCGGAGATCATGGACGTCCAGACGCGAGGGCGGACGCGCCACTGACGCTGACGTCAGAACGGCGCCGAATCGAATGCGCGCGAACTACAGCGCGCGAACATACGACCCGGAGACACGACGCCGTTCCGGTCCGAGCGGTTCGAGCTCGACGAGCGGCTTGGACATGCGTCTCGACGTCCCCCCTGGGGGCGTACTGACGTCTGGCTAGGGAAAACACTGACCCTGATGAATGTTCGCGTGCCGCTGTTGCCTTCCCGGACAGCAGCATTACCGATCCCACCCCTTCGGCCGGGGCCGGCCAGAGCTTGCGGGGGGTGCATGAGGGCTTTGGGAGTTCGCGCGATCAACGGCGGTGCGCACTGGGTGCTCGTCGAAGGCACTGTCACCGCGCCGAAGCTCATCGCGAGCGGTGCGATCGAGAAGGCGAAAGCATTCGACGACAACAAGGCGCTGAGCAATCTCCGAGAGAAGCTCCGCGCGCTAATCACCGACCAGAAGGTCGACGCGGTCGTCGTTCGCGAGAGCGACTACACGCCGGGCGCGACGAAGCTCTTCCCGCGCGTGCGAGCCGAGGGTGTCGCGCTCGAGGTTGCGTCGGCACACGCGAAGCCCGTCGAGCTCCTCAAATGGCCGACGATCGCTTCGCGACTCGGCGTCGAGAACAAGGCAGGAAAGCGGAAGGGATACCTCGCAGCGCCTGAGTTCCGCGGCGTCAATTGCGCTGGGTTTTCCGCGGAGGACCACGACGCGCTGCACGCCGCCTGTGCGGGGCTCGCAAAGTGAGCTCGGCACCTAGCAGAGAACGGCGCGTCGCGATCAGTTCTCGATTCGAGCGCATCGAGCGGATCGGCCGTGGCGAAGGCCAAAACTCGCAGGTCTGGCGTGCCTTCGATCGCCAACGTGGCGACCAGGTGATCCTCAAGGAGATCGACTTACGCTTCTTCGACGGCGATCCCGAACTCTTCTTCGAGGAGACGCAAGCGGTTTGCGCCGCGGCCTGCGACCGCGTCGTCCCGCTCTACGTGGCCGGCAGGAACGACACGCACATCTGTCTGACGATGCCGATCATGGCGGGGTCGCTCGCGAAGGAGATCCGCGATGCACCGATCCCCGCGGCCCGTGCAATCGCGATCGGCCAGGACATCTGCGATGGCGTCGGTGCAGTTCACCGAGCCGAACGTCTTCACCTGGACCTCAAGCCCGCGAACGTGCTTCTCGACGCTCACGGACGAGGTGTGATCGCCGACTTCGGGCAAGCGATGCGCGTCGACGGGCTCGGAATCGCGATCAGCGAGCCACGCATGTACGAGCCCTACTGGCCGCCCGAGGTCTTCGCTAAGAAGCGGTCGCTCACCGTCCTCTCCGATGTGTATCAGATCGGCCTGACCCTCTATGCAGCGGTCAACGGCGACAACTGGTATCGCTCCCAGCTCGATCAGCTGCACGAACTCGAGCTCGCGCCGAAGATCCTTGACGGCACGTTCCCCGATCGCGACGCGTTCTTGCCTCACGTTCCCGATCACCTGCGCCGCGTCATCCGGAAGGCGACGGCGCTCAAACCCAGCGATCGCTTCGAATCCGCCGCGGACCTATCCGACGCTCTGGGAGACGTCGACCCGAAGCACCCGTGGCGCGTGACCCAGGACGATCACGATGGCTATGCATGGGTGTTGGACGAGACGGCCGACCGCTCGGCCGTGAAGGTCTATGCACGCTTCGACGGCAAGTACTGGAGTGTCGAAGTCTGGACGCAGACCGGCGACGCATCGCCGCGAAAACGCGCCGCGAGCAGCCTCTGGGGCAAGAAGCTGACGTGGGTGAAGGCCAACACCCTCCTCAAGCGCGCTTTCCGCTCGCTGCCCTAGGCCTTGCTCGTTTCGCGGCGGGTCGCGCGTTCGACAAGCGGATTCGATCCTGTAGGCACAGGCTGCAAAACGGGTTCTCCGCTGCCGACCGCGCCGATGTTTGGCGCTGTCGCCGACAGAATCGGCAGATCCCCGGCTCGCCCATATCGCGCTTCATTCTACGCGCTCGCCGCGCGACACATACATACCTGATCACAAGATCAGCATCAACACGCAGCTGGCTTCCACCTGAACTTCCACTTCGAGCGCATCGCGTTGCATCGGCCCGCAACGCCACGAGGCGCTAACTGTTGAAGATCACACGACTTCGATCATGGTTGCGGGCCCGACATCCCTCTTCCCAAGCTGAATGTCGTGGGTTCGAATCCCATAGCCCGCTCTGAAAATCCGGTAGGCGTCTGAGTCGATCCCCGGCTCGATCCCCGGCTACGCACCCCCTTTCACGACCTTCACCACGGCGTGGACGGCGGTGCGTTTCTCGTCCTCGCCCACCTTCGAGTACCGCTCGTTGTTCGCCTCGTCGGCGTGGCCGATGAGCGCCTGACGCACGAGCTCGCTCGCGTGCTGGCGTACGAGGTTGTTCCAGGTGTGCCGGAGGCAGTGCACCGCGGGGCGGTCGCCGAGCTTGATCTTCGCGACGGCGCAGACCTTCTCGACGCTCTTCCGGACGTACCCGTTCGTGACGTACTGGACGGTGCCTCGCCGTTTCCTCGCAAACGCCTGGCTTCGGGTACCGTCCACCACCAAGCTCGCGCGCGGCCGGGAGCACGGAGCCGCGGTGCGCGACTACGACGAGCGATTCGATCGATTGCGAGAGTCCCTCGCCGAACGCGTGGACGCCGCGGTCCTCAGTGACGCGCTCGCATACCTCTCGTTTCGCGAGTGGGGCCTCGCCCTCGAAGCGCTCTGCGACCAGCTCCTCGAGCACGCCGTGGTCATCTCGCAACGCGAGTGCGAACTTATCGAGGAGCTCAGGTCGGCGATGGGGATCCCGAAGGAGCGCCTCGCGTTCGTGCGCGAGCTCGTCGCCCGCTAACGACCGCGCTCACGCCGAACGCTGTAGGTAGGCTTCGGCCATGACCCATGTCGACGACGCCACGCTGTTCGCTGCGCTGCGGAGCGCTGACCCGGATGCCGTCGACGCTGCCCTCGCGAACGGCGGGGATCCCGACGGCCCGCGTGATCGATACGGGCGGACCGCGCTCCACGTCGCCGTGAGAACCGGGCGGCACACCTGCATCGCGCGACTGATCGCGCGCGGCGCGGATCCGTTCGTTTCCGATCCTCGCGGCGAATCCGCACTCGACGCTGCGCTCGACGAGGGCGACGCGACGCTCTTCGACGCGATGCCCAGCGCAGGCCGAAGCTTGCCCCCGTTGAAGCTGGCGCGCCGGCTCAACGTCGCCGTCCGATGGCCGAAGCTCGCGAGCTGGATTCTCCAACCGGGCGATGCGCCCCTAACCGACGCGACATCCTCGGAACGAGCCATCGCGGAGGATTGGGAGGATGACGCCCTCCCCGAGCCGGTCACGGCGAGCCTGCTCCATGCGCTCGTCGACGCGCACAACTGGGACAGCGGGAACGAGCTCGTCGTGCGCGTCGTCGCGCATCCGCTCTGCACGCCGCTCACCGCGCGGCTGGCGTATGACCGCGCGGAGCTCGCGTCCTACGATCCCAGTGAACCGGTTCCCGCTTGGCAGCGGGCCGACGTGCGATGGCAGGCCGACTTGTTCGTCGTGCTCCACACGCGATTCGCAGCAGCGATCGACGAACCTCGCTGAGCGCGGTCAAAGCTCGCCGAGCGCGCTCGCGCATTCTTGGTGATGCCGGAGCTGGCGCTGGGGCGCGGTCTCGGCGCTCGAGTGAGCAGGCCGACTTCGATGCCGGCGTCATCCGGGATCCCCGGCTCGGACCCCGGCAACCGGCTACGACGCGCCGATTGTTGACCCATGTCGGAGGCACCGCGACGGCAAGAAACGCCCGGAAACGCGCAAAACTGAGACCGCGCGCTTGCTTCCCAAGCTGAATGTCGTGGGTTCGAATCCCATAGCCCGCTCAGAGAAACGATCGTGATCGTCGGCCGGTTAATTCCGTCCGCGCGAGTGCCACCTCGGCTGACGAGCTGGACGACGACGCCGCCTGCTTCTGGTCGTCGACGATCCTCGGTCACGTGCACGGTGATCGCGCGCGCGACGTCCGCCGAGGCGACGCACTTCGCGGCGTGGTCGAACGCCCTCCGATCACGCGACCCGTGAGACACCCACGCGAGCGATCCTGCATCGTAGGGCGTGCGAACGTTCGACCTCGATGCCCACGACGCTGGCGACACCTTGCGTCGCGTCGCCGCTGGCGCGCTTCGCAATTCCCGATTCGCGCTCTGGGCGCTCGAGACGTTCGACGGCGACGAGGAGCTCGCCAGAGCAGCGCTCATGGACGCGCGGCGCGTGCAGATGGCGCGCGACTCGTTCGAGCACGTCAGCCGTCATTCACCGGGCTCGCCGTGGGCAGAGCACTGGGCTGGCGTCGTGGCAGAACGTCAGCGATTGCTCGCACTGCGCCCCGCAACGCCCATCGTGCCGGTGGAGATCACGCGTTGGGCTCACGCGCGCCTCGGGCTCACCGAAGACCACGGGGAGAACGCGAGGCGAGCGCGCAAAGTGGGCACTCGCGCGTTCGTTTCGATCTTCGCGACACCGGGCGAGCAAGATGCGACTCGGGTCGCCGATCGAATGGCCCTCGGAGTAGGCGTCTTTCCCATCGCGAATGGCTGGCGGCCCATGCCGCGCCCCGACGCCGACACCGATCTCGCACATACGATCGGTCACCACCTCGCGTACGAGACGGTGCGTCGATCAGCGGCGTCGGCCGCTCATCGCGCGCGACGCTTCCTCGACGTCGCCGGCAGCGACGCCATCGTGCTCGGCAACAGCACGCCGCGGAGAGGAACGGGTCGGAGCTGGAGCCCGCTCACCGCCGCCACCTTCGATTGGGGTGTCGCGGCGATCGGGCGCGAGTGGTGCGTGATCGCAGTCTTCACTGGCGAGGACTGACGCCGTCGACGCGGGCGCGCGCGAGCCGGCCCGGTGCGCGTCAGTGCGTCGGCAGCTCGGGCGGGAAGCCCTGGTGCACGACCGCCCCGCGCCCGAAGAGCGCGTCGAGCATCGCGCAGCGCTCGTCCTCGGCGCGGCATGCGAGCCACTCGCTGCGCACCCGATCGATCGCGACGAGGTGCTCGTCGTGCGGGCGCAGCGCGAGCGAGACGAACGCGCCCGCGATGATCTCGTCTCGCACCTCGCGGCCGTGACAGCCGCCGCAGAGCGTGCCCGTCGAGCCGAGCCGCTCGTAGGGCGCGGCCTCGCTCAGCGGCAGCGACACCGGGAACGCGAGCTCCGCCTTGCGGCTGCGCGTCGTGTCGACGAATTCGCTCATCTCGAGCAGCGGCGCGCCCAGTCCCTCGGGCACCACCGAGATCACGAGATCGCCGAAGAACAAGAAGATGCGCGGGCTGCGCTCCCCCACCGCGGGCTGCGCGCTCAAGCGGCTCGACGTCGCCTCGACGTAGAGCGGGCGGTCGAGGCTCTCGAGCACGCACGGGATCGTCACCGGCGGAGGCAGCGCGTCGATCAGCGCCACCACGTCCGCGATCGTCCGCGGCGATCCGCTCACGCCCGCGGGAGCCACGCAGCGCCGCTCGGGCATCGCGGCGTCCGCGGCATCGACTGGGCGCGTCGACGCATCGTGCGATCGCGGGCCCGCCGGTGTCGCGCACCCGACGAGCACGACGAGCGTCGCGGCGGCGAACGAGCTGCGCACCATCGAGACCGAATGCTGTCGCGGCGACCCCCCTCGCTCGAGAGCGAGCCCGCATGGCACCGCGCGGTGCGGTGCGTACCTCCTCGCGCCTCGCGCGGCGCGGACGTTTGCGAGCAGCGAGCACGTGCTGCGGGTCCACCGAGGGGTGTCGACGCTGGCTCCGGACCCTCGTGGAGCAGCGTGCGACGCGGGCTCGCGACATTCGCGCCACAGTCGAGGCAGCGCGCATCACGCGCACGATCGCACCGTAGCGTGATTCTACGTGCTCACGAGAGGCACGAGGGTTGCTCGACGGCCCTCGCGTGGCGCGGACGCGTGCTCGGAGTCGTGCGGATCACGACTCCTCGAGCACGTGACACCGCGATCCGCTCGAAGGAGGCGTCCCGCGCATGAACGCGAGCTTGGCCAGTCCCGCGCTGCCGCAGCGCATCGGCCCGTTCCCGATCCTCGCCCGCCTCGCGTGCGGCGGCATGGCGGAGGTCTTCCTCGCGAACCGCGCGTGCATCGGCGGCTTCCAGCGCCGCGTCGTCGTGAAGCGGATGCTCCCGCACCTCGCGCACGATCCTTCGCTCGCGCACGCGCTGCTCGACGAAGGACGCATGATGGCGCGGCTCCGCCATCCGAACGTGGTCGCGGTCGAGGAGCTCGGGAGCGACGACGAGTCGCTCTACCTCGTGATGGAGCTCCTCCGCGGCGCGAGCCTCTCGTCGATCGTGCGCGGAGTGCGCGCTCGCCGTCAGCGCCTCCACCCTGTCCTCGCGATGCACGTCGTCGCCGAGATGTGCGCCGGGCTCCACGCCGCGCACGAGCTGCGCGACGAGACGGGACGCTGGCTCGGGCTCGTCCATCGCGACGTCTCGCCGCACAACGTGATGCTCACCGTCGAAGGCGAGGTGAAGCTGATCGACTTCGGCATCGCATTCTCGAACGACGCACGCGAGAAGACGCGCACCGGGTTCGCCAAGGGCAAGTTCGCGTACATGGCGCCCGAGCAGTTCTCGGGCGCGCGCCCCGATCGTCGAACCGACGTCTACGCCGCGGGCGTCGTGCTCCACGAGCTGCTCACGGGAGGTCGCCTCTTCCAGTGCCGCACCGACGTCGAGACCGTTCGCGCGGTGCTCCACGACGCCGTGCCGCGCCCCAGCGACCGCGTGCCGCGCCTCGGCGTCCCGCGTGAGGTCGAGGACATCTGCATGCGCGCGATCGATCGCGACCCCGCGGCGCGCTTCGCCACCGCGGCGGAGCTCCGCGCCGCGCTGCGCGCGCAGATCGTCGCGTCGCGAGAGCTCGACGATGCACGCGAGCAGATCGCGGAGCTCGCGGTCGCGCACGGCGACCCCGGTCTGATCGGCGCGCAGCCGGCGACGACGCAGCCGAAGGAGACCGCGACGTTGCCCTCGGTGCCGTGGTGGATCGGCGGCGCCGTCTCGGGCGTCCAGCTCCGCGTGGCGGACGAGGAGGACGAGCCCTCGTCGCAGCCCATCTCGCTCGAGGTGCGGGTCGACGACGTCGCGCGGCCGCCGACCGGTGCGTCGCAGGTGATCCCGGTGCGTCCGACGCTCGACGCGCGCTGGCTGTGGGCCTGCACCGTGTCCGGCGCGGCGATGCTCGCGCTCCTGGTCGTGATGCATCGCTCGACGCTGCCCGCGAGCGACACCGCCGAGCCGTCGATCGACGAGGCGGCGACGGCACCGCTCCCGCTCGTCGCCTCCGCGCCGCAGCCGAGCGATCGCGTGCGCATCGCGATCGACAGCGTTCCGCCCGACGCCGAGGTGCGCACGAGCGACCGCACCCTCGGTCGCACGCCGCTCACGCTCGAGATCACGCGAGGCGAGGCCGCGATCCCGATCACGATCACGGCGGCGGGGCACGTCACGGTCACGAAGCCGCTGGTGCCCGACGCCGATCACGACGTCCGGATCGAGCTGGAGCGCGAGACCGGCGCGACGGCGCGACGCGCTCGCGATGCGCTGCGCGGTCCGAGCTCGTCGGTCGCATCGGCTGCGGCGCACGTGGAGCCTCCTGGCCTGGTGCCCTAGCGCAGCGGAGGAGACGCGATGCGACGTCGAGCCCTCTCGTCGATTCCACCGAGACCGATCGAGCACGCGCGCCGGCGCGATCGTGCGTCGGGCACGATGTTGCGAGCGCACCCACGCGCCGAGCTGCTCGCGGGCATGACGGTGCTCGTCGTCGACAGCCACGCGGACACACGCGAGATGGTGGCGCAGTACGTCGAGCTGCACGGCGCGCGGGTCATCTCGATCGCGACCGCGGCCGACGCGTTGGTGGTGTTGAGGGCGTTCCAGGTCGACGTGTTGATCTCGAGCGCATCGACGCTCGACGACGACGATCCCGGGCTCGCGCTCGTCACGCGGATGAGCACGCACCCGAAATGGCGCGCGATCGGGTGCGTGGTCGTGAGCTGCGAAGCCCAACCACGTGAGCTCGTCGGCAAGTGGCGACGCATCGTGGTGCTGCGGCGTCCGTTCGAGCTGGAGCGCGTCCTGACCGCGACGCTCCAGGTGGCGCCGCCCTGATCGCGTCACCGGAGGCTCGCGCGGTCCGTCGAGCGCTCCGCAGAGCATCGGCGGTCCGAATCTCGACCCGGACCCTTCCGCAGAACGCTCCGCGCAATCGTCGACCTCGGCGACGAGGTCCAGGTCGTGTTCGCCGAGCGCGACCGCTTCTCGAGCGCGCGCGTGCGGCCGCACCGCGACGCGTTCATCAACTACTGGGCGGCGCTCCACGAGCTCCTGGTGTCGAAGGCCCGGCTCGGCACGGCCTTCGGCGACGACGGCGTTCGAGCGCAGGCGCTCCTCGACGCGTACTTCCCCGAAGGCGTGGGGTTCGCGCGGCTCGATGCGTACGCCGCCTGGTTCGAAGGCCAGCGCCGCCTCGATCGGATGGTCGAGGAATACCGGCTGGAGGAGATCGGAGCGCTCGCGGGCGCGGCGATGCTCACCGCGGTGAAGAAGGGAACCGCTGCGCTGGGCGAGGCGATCGGCGTCGGCCGGACGGCGCGCACCGAGGTCCCGAGCGCGACCGCGCTGCAGGAAGCGCTCGCGAAGCTCTCGCGCGCCGTGGGCGCCTACGCGCGCCTCCTGGCGGCGAAGGTGGACGAGGAGGACGCGGCGTCGATCGAGCGATTCCGCCGCGCGGTCGCTCCGATCGACGAGTACCGCGCGATGCGGGTCAAGGAAGGTGTCGTCGAGGAGCCCGTCGAGCCGGCGATCGAGCCCGGCGCGTCTCCGACTCCGGCGAGCGAATGAGGGCGCGAGGACATGCGCGATCCGCGCCGCCGCAGGGCATCGATCCTCAGCCGGGATCGATCGTGACCGCGAGATCCTCGCGCAGGCGATAGCCGCGGTCACCGGTGCGGATCGCGTCGCGCAGCCCGAGGCGGCGCAGCGTCGCGATCGCGACGTTCATGCGGTTCTCGAGGAGGCGCTCGCCGAGCCGCGCGTCCTCGGGCCACAGGCGCGCGACCAGGGTTGCGCGCGCAACCGTCACGCCGGGCTCGGCGACGCGCGCTTCCGCGAGCACGGCGAGGGTCCTGCGCAGCACCGGGCGCGACTCGAGGTCGATCGGCCGCGAGCCCTCGAGCGAGAACCAGCGTCCGTCGTGCGCGATCACGAGGCCGGGCGTGGGCTCGATGCGCGGCAGCTTCGACGCGGCCTCGCCGACGATCGCGCGGCGCGCGAGCGCGCACGCGACGCGCAGGTCGGCCCAGTGCGCCGCGACCGAGCCGCGCTCGATCTCCGCGAGCACGTCGCGCGCGTCGTCGACCGGCGCGCCCTCGGTGACCGCGAGCACCTGCTCGAGCACGCGCATCAGCTCGGCGCCGTACGCGGGGCCGACGCCCTCCTGCATCAGGAGGCGCGCCTGGGCGAACGCGGCGCGCGCTTCGGTCGGCCGTCCGGCGAGCGCCTCCGCAGCTCCGAGGAACGCGGAGAACGTGATGCGCGCGTGACGATTGCCGACGTCCTCGAGCACCAGATCGGCCTCGACGAGATCGCGCGCCGCGGGACGCGGATGGCCACGCACCAGGTGCACGACGCCGACCGAGCCGTGCACCATCGCGCGTGCCACGCGCGAGCCGCGCGCCATCGCGACCTCGCGCGCGCGGCCGAGGCAGTGCAGCGCGTGGAGCGGCCGTCCGGCGTCGACCTCGAGCATCGAGAGATAGAGGAGCGCGCGGCACTCGTTCTCGCCCTCGCCCCGCTCTCGCTCGAGCGCGATCGCGCTCTCGAGCACGCGCCGTCCTTCGTCGTGCACGCCGCGCTCGACGAGCACGATGCCGAGCTGCGCCTGCGCGCGACCGAGCACGTCCTTCGCGCCGATGCGCTCGGCGAGCAGGATGGCGCGACGCGCGTGGCGCGCGGCGTCCGGCGCGAGCTCGTGCGAGCCGATCGCGGCGAGCCCGACGTGCGCGAGCGCCTCGAGCGCGACCAGCTCGTTCGACGCTGCGATCGAGCGCGCCACTTCGGTGTGGGCGCGCGCCGTGGCCCACTCGCTGCGACCGAACGCGATGCGGCCCTGCTCGAGCGCGACGCGCGCGCGCAGCTCGGGCGGCGCGTCGTCCCCGGCGCATTCGCTCGCACGATCGGCCGCGGACTGTGCGCGCGCGATACGGCCGTGGGCCCACGCGTCGATCGCGATGCGGAGCCAGATCTCGGCGGCGGCCGTTCCCCCGAGCGCGTTCGCGGCGGAGGCGGCGACATCGTAGGCGCGCGTCCGCTCGGCTTCGCCGCGCGCGATCGAGAGCGCCGCGAGCGCGCCCTCCGACGCGAGCGCGGGGTGCTTCGCGACGGCGCGCGATGCATCGTCGACCAACGTCGCGAAGAGCGCCTCGGCGCGGGCGACGAGCTTCGGCGCGGGCGCGTCACGTCCCGCGAGCAGCACGGGCGCGAGCTTCGCGGCCTCGCCCAGCGCCTGCTGCAGCGAGGACGACGACGCGCCTCGAGAGCGCGTGCGAGAAGGCGCGGCGGCGGGACGACGTGCCATCGAGCGGCATCGAGCTTCCCACGCGTGCGCGCACGCGACCAGCGCGCGGAGCGTCAGCGCGAAGCGCGCTCGATCTCCGCGACGATCGGCTCGTCGGAGCAGGCCCGCGCGCGGGCGATCGCGTCGCGCGCGGCGGCGTGTTCGCCGCGCTCCTGATGGACCCGCGCGACGACGAGGTGGGCGCGGGCGAGCGTAGCAGGCGAGAGCTCTTGGCGCCGAGGAGCGACGAGGAGCTCGATGTCGCCGATGTGCTCGGACGGAACCGGGGGAGGCGCGAGCGCGCGCTCCGCATCGGCGAGCGCGCCGTTGAGATCGCCGAGCTCGAGCCGGACCACGGCGCGCGTGAGGCGCTGGCTCGGCTCGTCGTCGAGCTCGACCGCGCGCTCCGCATCGCGCCGGGCGAGGTCGAGCTCGCGACGAACGAGCGCGAGACGCGCGCGCTGGTCGAGCGCGAAGGCGAGCGGATAGCGGGTGTAGTCGACTCGCGACGGGTGGACGGGCGCGGCGAGATCGGCCTCGAGCGAGTCGATCACGCGCGTCCAGTCGGTCGGCATCGGGCGTAGCTCGACGACGTCGGGGATCGACGCGGCGCGATCGCGCCATCGCCCGGGCGCGAGCACGTGGGCGAGCTGCGCCGCGCTCTCGACCCGAGCGAGCGCGCGTGAGAGCCGGGCGACTTCCATGCGCGGTGCGTCGATCTCGCCGACCCAGATCCGCGCGAGCCGCGCCGCCTGCAGCAGATCGCCGCGGATCGGTCCGATCGCCCGCACCACCTCGTGGTCGTGGTCGGGCGCGGCCGGACCGACCGCGGGGAACGCGACGCGCACCTGCACACCGTGCTCGCGCCGTTCGACGCCGACCTGCGCGGGAATCAGACAGCGATGCGCCCACCCCGCGGCATGCAGCTGGCCGAGCGCCTCGAGCAGCTGGAGCAAACACTCGATCGCCTCGGACGCGTCGAGCGCCGGTGTCGCAGGGGGCGCCTCGACAACGAGCGGATCGCTCGCGATCACCGGGAGAAACGCCGGGCTCGCCAGGCGAGCAGCCACCTCCGCCGCCTGCAGCCGTCGCACGTGCGCGCGGCGATCGAACGCGAGCCAGTGTCGCGCGAGCGGCTGCGCGTCGTGGAGACAGTCGGTGTCGTCGGACGCGACGCGCACAGGGATCCCGGTGCGTGTGTCGCGCCCCTCCGACCATCCGAGCTTCGACCAGCGGGGAGCGTCGAGCCACCCGGGCCATGCCGAGCTCACGATCGCTTCCTCCCGCGAACGACGAGGATGCCGGCGAGCACGACCACGCCGATTCCGGCGACCACCTCGGTCGGCCGAGGTGTCGGCAGCGGGGCCTCGTCCCAGTCGGGACCCGGGCGCGAAGGCATCGGGATCGCGTCGGCGCTCGCCGGAGAAGCCGCGACGCACGTTCCGATCACGATCGCGAGGATCAGCAGCGCGCGTTGCACGCTCGCAGTCTACTTCTCGGGCCCGCTCGCGAGACGGCAGATCGCCGATGCTCGCTTCGCGGCGCGAGGTGGTGGCTCAGCGGCATCCGGACTTTCGTCCGTGAGCACGCGCGCAGACAGCGGGTGACGATCAGCCCCCGCATCGCGCCGCGGCCTCCTGTGGAGAGCCGAGATTGTCCAGGTCAGGCGGCGCCCAACGGTCTCGAGACGAGCTCCACCATCGCCTGGACCTCACGCTCGCCGACGAGCTTCACGAGGTCCGGGGCGCGGTCGCGCAGCATCCGCGCGAGCCTCTCTCGACCGAAGAACGGGGCCGCCTCGTGCGCCATCGCGTGCAGCTTCCGCCTTGCAGCGATGCGTCGAGAGAGGTCGCGCTTCTTCATTCGTGGCGCGGGTTCTAGTCGCGCGCGAGAAAGCCGCAAGGCCGACACCCGTGGTGGTGTCGATCCGACTCCGACATGTCACTCGGGCCACGCGACGATCACGTCGGGAAGGTGCTCGGGATCGACCCGCAGCTCCCGCATCGCCCCCGGCGATCCGTGGTGCGCCGCCAGCGCCCGCGCGATCCGCTGGAAGAACGGGTAGAGCTCGGCTCGCTGGGCGTGGAGTCGGCTCGCGTACGCCCGCGCCTGGGCCCAGGCGTCGCCGCCCTTCTTCGGGTCGTGGGCGCGCGCCGCGGCCTCCGACTTCTTGAGCTCGATCACGATCCATCGACCCCGCGACGGATCGACCGCGAGCAGATCGATCTTCGTGCGGTCCTCGAAGCGCCACTCCTGGTGCACGAAATACGTGTCCGGCCACGGCAGCGCGAGATCGCCGCCGAGCGCTCCCGCCATCAGCCGGAGCGCGTGCCTCTCCTCCAGGCTCGGCCGCGCCAACGTCGCGCGCTTCGCGTCGTACCCCGCGAGCGCCCGCGCGACGTGCTCGGGCGAGGGAGGCAGCCGCGTGAGCACGTGATCTTCTCGGTCGCGACCTCCGACCCCGATCATGCTCGCGCACGACGCGTCGAGCCCGAGCACCACGAGCCCGCGCTCGGTCGGTCGCAGGTACACGCCGCCGGGGATGCGCCCGTACGCGGCGCGCGTCGCGAGGTAGTCGTCGCCGCGCTCCAGCTCCTCGACCGCTCGCCGATGTCCGTCGCGCATCGCCCTGGTTTCCCTCCGCGCCACTCTCGCGTGAGTTTCGAGCGCCGTAATCGTACTGCAGCCGTGTGGCCGGAACTCTTGCACACGAAAACATTGGTGTGAGCAGGTTTAACCGGTGCCGGTATTGACGAGCACCGGGGCCGGCCAGTACTCGCGCACTCGGCCGTGGGGTGAGGGCCCGGGGCGCGGCCGAGAGGAGTCGTCATGCTGGATCGACCGACCGATTGGCCTCTGCCCGGACCGATCGACCTCGACGTTCACGACCTTCCACACGCGTCGTCGACGACCGAGTGGTGGTACGTGAACAGCCACCTCGAGGTCGCCGGGGGGCGACGACTGGCGCTCTTCGCGTCGTTCTTCCGCATCCTCAGCGGGGTCGACAAACAGACGAAGGAGCGCCAGCACGCGCACTCGCTCACCTGGGCGATCGTCGATCTCGACCGCGGCGAGTACGTCGCGGACTCGCTCGTCGACAAGCAGGCGCCGCGCATCGGTCTCGAGAAGCTCGATCGCGGTCACGGCACCAGCGATCAGCGCCTCCGCCGCGCGATCCGCGAGATCCTGGAGAAGGGCGAGGTCCCGCTCCCCGATCGCATGTTCGAGGGCGACGTCACGGTCGCGACGCGCAAGCTCGAGCTCGACTACGACGGCCAGCGCTTCGTGAAGAACGACGACGGCACCTACTCGCTGACGCTGCGCCATCCGGGCCGCGCGCTCGGCTGCGATCTGCAGTTCCGCCTCGACAAGCCGGTGGTGCGCCACGGCGACGACGGCGTGGTCCGCGGGCCGGCCGGCGAGGACATGTTCTATTACTTCTGCCCGCGCGCGACGGTCACGGGGTCGCTCGTGCTCGACGGGCAGCGCGTGCCGGTGGAGCGCGCGATCGGCTGGTACGACCACGAGTTCGGCGGGCATCGCGAGAGCGGGACGACGGACGCTCCCGCCGAGGGCGAGCCGGAGCCGGAGCGCGAGGTCGCGTGGAACTGGGTCTCGCTGCAGCTCGACAACGGCGTCGAGATCTCGGCGTACGACCTCTTCGATCTCGCGCGTCAGGGCGAGAAGCGCATCGAAGGGCGCACGAAGGTCATCGATCGGGCTGGGCGCGTCGCGAGCCACGACGCGTTCACGCTCGAGGCGAGCGGACGCTTCGTCTCGACCCGCACGTTCAACGAGTACCCGACGTCGTGGCGGCTGCGTCAGCCCGAGGCGCGGCTGGATCTCGAGCTCGTCGCGCCGGTCGACGATCAGGAGTTCATCACCGTGCTCTCGGAGCCGGCGTTCTGGGAAGGACGAGTCGAGGTCCGAGGGACCATCGCGGGCGAGGCGGTGCGCGGCGTCGGCTTCGTGGAGCGCAGCGGCTTCTCGCACACCGACACGCTCGACGAGTTCTTCTCCGCGGTGGGCACCGAGACGCGCCGCAGCGTGCACTCGATCATGCCGCTCGAGCCGAGCGTCGCGGAGATGCGCGAGCTGATCGCCTCGCGCGAGCGCGAGCAGTACATGCGCGGCGTCGACGTGCAGCTCGTCGCCGACTACCTGACCAAGCCGATCCGCGAGATCGTCGATCGCGGCGGCAAGTCGTGGCGTTCGTACGCGGCGCTCGCGTGCTGCGACGTCGTCGGCGGCGACTCCCGACGCTACGTGCGCTGGCTCGCGATGCCGGAGCTGATGCACACCGGATCGCTGATCGTCGACGACGTGCAGGATCGATCGGAGGTCCGGCGCGGCGGGCCGACATGCCACGCGGTGCACGGCGACGCGATCGCGATCAACTCGGGGACCGCGGCGTACTTCCTCGGGCAGAAGCTGCTGCGCGACGAGGCGATGTCGTCGGCGCGCCAGGTGCGCATCTACGACCTCTACTTCGAAGCCCTGCGAGCCGGGCACGGCGGTCAGGCGCTCGACCTCGCGGGGCTGCACCAGTTCGTGCCGGCAGCGGTCGAGTCGGGCGACAGCGCGGATCTCGAGGAGCGTGTGCTCGCGATCCATCGGCTGAAGACCGCGGCACCCGCGGCCGCGCTCGCGCGGATGGGCGCGCTCGCGGGCCAGGGCACCGAGGCGCAGATCGAGGCGGTCGGCGGGTTCTTCGAGGCGCTCGGCCTCGCGTTCCAGATCGTCGACGACGTGCTCAACCTCGAGGGCTTCCGCGGCGATCTGAAGACGCGCGGCGAGGACGTGATGCACGGCAAGGTCACCCTGCCGTTCGCGAAGGCGATGTCGCGGCTCGGGCGCGAGGAGCGCGTCGAGCTGTTCCGCATCGTCGCGTCGAAGCCGAGCGACACGACGGTGGTCGCGCGCGCGGTCGAGATGATGGCGAGCTCGGGCGCGATCGCGGCGTGCAAGCAGCAGGCGCGCGATCTCGTGGAGGACGCGTGGGCGCGCTTCGATCCGCTGGTCGAGGCGTCGCTCGTGAAGGTGATGCTCCGCGGCTTCGGCTGGTACGTGCTGGAGCGCCATTACTGAGCTCGGTGATCCACCGGGAACGACGCGGCGCGATCCCGGGCCTGATCGTCCACCGCTCGCTGCGCTCCCTCCTCACGTACCGAAGTACGCTGCGGGGGGTGCTCGCGACCGGCGGCCGCTGAGGCCCGGTCTCCCGCCGCGCGATGGTCTTCGGCGATGCTGCGCGATCCGATCGCGGGCGACGTCATGACTCGAGAGGTCGGACGGCCATCCGTTCGGCCGCCCGGGGGACGGTTCGGGGGCTCCTGACGACAGGTCGGCCGAATCGCCGTGACCCGCATTGCACGGGGCGGGGCGTGCTTTCACGCCTTCGGGGTGAGCGGTGCGGCGATGCAGGGCGCGGTGATCGACCGGGCGCGGTCGATCGACGACGTGGCGTGCGAAGCGGCGTGGGGCGTGGACGCGACGTGCGCGCTCTCGGGCACGGTGCGCGGGCTCCTGGTGCGGCGCTGGGCGGAGAACCTGCGGCGCCGCTTCGGCGCGGACGCCGCCGATCGGGTGAAGGCGCGGATGGGCGCGCTGGCGCTCGCGGACGATCCCCGCGACGACGCGTGGGTGCCGGTCGCAGCGCAGCTGCGAGCGACCGAGCTCGTCGTCGAGCTCTTCCTCGGCGGAGATCGCCGCGCGCTCGTGCCGGTCGTGATCGACGACGCGATGCGCAACGCGAGCACGATGTCGAAGCTCGCGCTGCGCACCGCAGGACCGGGCGCGCTGCTCTCGCGCACCGGGTCGCTGCACGGGCACGCATGCAGCGAAGGACGCGCGGAGGCGTCGGTGCAGGGCTCGCGGGCGCGGCTGCGCTACGTGGAGAGCCCGCTCTTCGAGCATCCGACGTGGCGCCTGCTCGCGATGACCGGCGCGTGCGGGCTCGTCGCGCTCTCGAGCCGCACGCTGGTGTCGATCGAGGCCCACGACGTCGGACCGCACGGCTTCGGCCTCGAGATCGCCTGGCGCTAACGTCCGTCCGCGATGCGCGAGAGCACGTCGAGGAGCAGCGAGGGGAGCTCCTCGGCCTTCTTCATCGTCATCGTCTCGCCGCCGATCGACGAGACCAGCGCGTCGCGGCTCTCCTTCATCACGCAGCCGTGCGCCGCGGCGATCAGCGACACGCCGTGATCGGCGATGCGCGATCCGAGGGTGCGTAGCTCGTCCGGGCGCTCGCTGAACGCGAAGTCGCTCAGCACGAAGAGCACGCGCAGCGTGGCCTCGACGCCAGTCATCTCGTCCTCGACGAAGCGCAGCGCCTGATCGACGCAGGTGCCGCCGCGCGCGTAGAGGTCGAGCAGCTCGTCGGCGACCGCGTCGAGATCGGCCTCGTCCGCGAAGCGCTTCACCACGTGGGTGTCGCTCTCGAAGAGCGCGAGGCTGATCTCGTCGGAGCGCAGCTTCCCGAGGAGCATCACCACCGCGATCGAGCACATCGCGAGATCGGGCCCGCTCATCGAGCCCGAGATGTCGATGAGCACCGAGACCGCGGCGCGCCCGCGCACCGTCTCCGACACGAGCAGATCGTCGTCGCGCGCGTCGTCGAGGCGACGTCCTTCTTCGATCACGCGCTCGAGGCTCGCGTCGAGATCGAGCAGATCGAGGTCGTCGCCGGCGCGCATCGGGCGGGTGCGGGTCTCGGGGATCAAGCCGCGCTCCGCGCTCGCGCCCGACTTGCCGAGCCACTCGAACGCGAGATCGACCAGCGCGTCCTTCGCGATCGCCTTGATGCGCGACTTGAGGGGATCGACGAGCGCGCCGCGGTGCGAGAACCACTGCTTGAGCAGGTTCGAGCCGCCGCCGATCCCCTTGAAGCCGAGGCCCTGCATCACGAGGTCCTCGGGCAGGCGCTGGGTCGCGCCGCCGAGATCGATCGCGAGCAGCGCGGCGATCGCCTCGAGGTTCGAGGTCTCGCTCGCGACGCCGCAGAGCTCGTCGAGGAGCGCGTGCGGGATCGACCCGATGCGATCGACCAGGCGCGCGTAACGATCGGCGTCGTGCGCGTCGCCGAGGACCATCGCGCGGAGCTGCTCGAGGGCCTGGCCGATGCGGTCGTAGACCTCGTTGGGATCGATGCCGAGCAGCGTCGCGACCTCGACGAGCCGCTCGAGATCGTCGGGGACGAGCGCGTGCTCGAGGAGCTCGTCGAGGAGCGGCAGGAAGTGCGCGGCGACGCGCACGGTGCACGGGACCTCGGTGGCGAGCCGTCGCGCGGCCTTCACCGCGGAGGAGACGTTGGTGCCCGCGAGATCGCGCGCGAGCACGATGCTCGCGGCGAGCGCGTGGGGCACCGGCGGGAGCGCATCGGTGGTCGCGTCGAGGTAGTCGTCCGCGGCCTCTTCGCGCATCTCGAGCACGTGCGCCTCGAGGGCGGGACCGACGAGCGCGTGATAGCGGGCCGAGTCGACCGCGACGTCGACGAGCTCGCGCAGCGTGGGCGCACGGCCGAGCGCGCTCGCCCACGCCTCGAGCACACGATCCTCGACGCTGTGCCCGAAGCGCTCGCGCAGCGTGCGCGCGGCGTTCATCGCGCGCCTCGGGCTCTCGATCGCGGAGCGCGTGATCAGCGCGGCCGAAGGATCGACGTACTCCTCGAGCCCGAGCAGGAGCTCGGCGTGCTCGGCGAGATCGAGCGGGCGCGCGAGCGCGGCACGGCGGAAGTCGCGCGAGTCGATCGTGTGGGGCGCGACGAAGCGCAGCGTGGTGCCGAGATCGCGCGGTGACGCGCTGGTCGCGAGATCGGCGAGGTGGGTGCGGAGCTCGCGATCGCGGCCCAGGCCCGCGAGGAAGCCCGCGACCTCCCAGGGATGACGCGCCTCGTGCGCGAGCAGCGTGCCGAAGCCCGCGCTGCACGCGTGCAGCACGTGCGGGGGCGTGAGCGCGCCGACCTGCGCGAGGAGGCGCTCACGCACCAGCACGCGAACGTGATCGACGGTGCGCGCCGAGACCGACGCCATCTCCGCGGCGCCGCCGAAGAGCACCACGAGCTCGCCGAGCGCGCGCTCCTCGGGATCGGCAGACGAATAGAGGCGCTCGAAGAGCTCGAAGGGATCCGAGGAGTCCGGCTTCGCGCCGTCGTCGATCATCGACTCGAGATCGGCGAGATCGGCGAGCGAGTCGAGGTCGACATCGAGCGCCGCGAGATCACCGAGGATGCCGGAGACCGCGTCGGGCACCGGCGCGGTCGCGACGACCTTCGCGTCCTCGCGCACCTTGGTGGGCGACGACGCCGCGCCCGCGGTCTCGGCGCGCGGAAAGAGCAGCTCGCGCGCGACGGACTCCGCGATCGCCTGGTCCTCGAAGGGCGTCGTGAGGATCGCCGCGTCGAGGTAGTCGCGCGCAGTGAGCCGCTTCGTGCGCGCATAACGCGCGGTGAGGAAGCGCGGGATCGCGATCGTCGCGCGCAGGCTCGGGGTGCACGCGATCCCGGCGTGACGACGGAGCCTCCGGGTGAGCTCGACCGCGAACGCGATCGGCGTCCACTCCGGCGTCTCGTCGCCGCGGAAGCGTCCGTCGTCGATCTCGCTCAACCGGTGGTCCCCAGCGTCTTGGTGAGGAGCGAGTCGAGGTAGTGCTCGAGGTTGCGGCCCGGCTTCACGCGGATCGCCTCGGAGAGCACGAGGCGCGCGGCCTGCGCGAGCAGCTTGTGATCGATGGGCTGACCGAGGCGTCGCGCGCGCTCGGCGGCGAAGCGCGCGATGCCGATGCTCGAGCGGATCGACGCGGGCGACTCGATCGCGGGGTCCTCTCGCGTCTGCTCGACCATCTCGAGCACGAGCTCGATCTGACCGGGCGCGAGCTTGTACTCGCCGCAGTGCTGCTCGACGATCTTCAGCTCGGTCGCGCGCTTCGGGTACGCGAGGCGGATCCAGACCTTGATGCGATCGCGGATCGCGCTCGGGAGGCGTCGCGTGCCGCGGTTCTCGGTCGGGTTCATCGCGGCGATCAGATAGAAGTCCTCGTGCACGCGGTACCACGCGCGCAGTGCGGGGATGTAGAGGCGACGCTCCTCGAGCGCGTCGAGCATCGTGTTGAGCACGTACTCGTCGCCGCGGTTGAGCTCGTTCGCGAGGAACACGCCGCCCTTCAGCGCGGCGAGCGTGAAGGGCCCGGGCACGAACGCCTCGGGCGCGTAGCCGTACTTGAACACGAGCGTCGGATCGAAGCTGCCGACGAGGTTCGCGGGGCGCACGAGATCGCTGAACGTGACCCACTCGAAGGGCCGCCCGAGGTCCTCGGCGAACTTGCGGCACAGCGCGGTCTTGCCCGCCCCCACCGGCCCGATCAGCCCGACGAAGAGCCCCGCGTTGTGTGCGTCGAGCATCGCGTCGTACGCCTCTCGGTACTGCCCCTCGAGCACGACGCCGGACTCGCTGCGCGGATCGTCGACCTTCGCGCGCGCCAAGAGCTCCACGTGATCCACGATCAGTCCTCCGTCTCGTCGCTCGTCGTCTCGTCTTCGCCCGCGAAGAAGCGCTCGGTCGTCGTCGGCTCGACCACGCGCGGCAGCGTGAGCTTGATCCGCGCGCACGCCTCTTCGAGCTTCGCGAGCTCGTCCTTGCCGAGCACGCGACGTCGCTCGAACCCGAGGCTGCGCATCAGGCTCTTGCCGTGATAGGTGCGGACGAGCTCGGTGCAGTCGTAGCTCGCGCGACCACGCGCGCCGCGCTGCACGATGCGCGCGGACGCGAGCTCCTTGAGGCGCACCGCGGCGACGAGCTTCGCGAGCCACGGCCATCCGGGCTGCGCGACGAAGCGATGCGCGATCGCGGGCTCGGCATCGAGGCGCGCCTTGAGCAGCCCGAGCACGACCTTCTGCGCGCGCGCGGTCGCGACCGCCTCCGCGACCTCTTCGAAGGGCCCCATGCCCGCGAGGATCTCGGGCTGCGTGAGGATCGGATCGCGCAGCCCCTCGTCGACGAAGCCGTGCAGCTCGTACCAGACGCGGTAGACGGGCGAGCGCCAGGTGCGATCGACCTCGGGCGTGTCGCTCACGCGGCCTCCACGCGGCTGTGCTTGCCGTGCCGCACGACGCGGAGGCGGCGTCCGGTGACGCCCTCGGTGTCGTGGTGCGTGATGAGCAGGATCTGCGGCGTGATCTCGAGCGACGCGATGCGCGCGAGCAGCGCGGCGCGGCGCGGCCGATCGAGGCCGTAGGTCGGCTCGTCGAGGAGCAGGAACGGCGGAGGTCCGACGAGGCGCGCGATCGCGAGCTCGAGCGCGAGCCCGAGCAGGAGGCGATGACCGCCGCCTTGTGCCGCGCTGGCGGGCACCTCGCGACCGATGTCGTTCGGCGTGACCAGGAGCGCGTAGCTCTCGGGATCGAGGCGCACGCTCTTGAGCTCGGCGTTCTTCGCGTCGTGCGCGTCGCCCTGGAGCGCGCGGTGGATCGTGTGGGTGTGCTCGGCGAGCGCGCTCGCTGCGCGATCGCGGAGGATCGCCTGGAGCTCGCGGAATCCTTCGGAGAGCACGCGCAGCCGGCTCGCGGTCGACGCGAGCTCGCGCAGTCGCTCGCACGCGGTGAGGGTGCGCGCGTGCTCGCGCTCGATCTCCGCGGCGCGCCGCGTGCGCGCATCATGCTCCGTCGCGTAGCGCCCGCGGCTCTCGCGCACCACGTCGCGCTCGGCATCGAGGCGCGCGCGTCGAGTGCGCAGCGCGTCGCGCTCGGCCTCCAGCTTCGCGGCGAGCGCCGCGGCGAGCGCATCGGCGTCGGCGGGCGGATCGGAGAGCTGCGGGCGCGCTGTGTCGATCGCGACCGCGAGCGCGCGCGCCGCTTCGTCGAAGGACGCGGTGCGGCGCTCGACGAGCCTCTGCGCATCGGCGCGACGTGCGGCGAGCGCCTCGGCGCGGGCGCGCGACTCCGCGATGCGCCGCGACTCGGCGCGGAGCGTCGCGCTGGACTCGCGCATCGTCGCGAGCTCGGCCTCGATCGCGCCGAGGCGCGCATCGGTGCTCGCGAGCTCCGCGCTCCACGCCTCGATCTCGCGCGCTGCGAGCGCAGCGTCGATCGTCTGCCCACACGCCTCGCACCGGGCGCCCGCGCCGGCGTGCGCGTGATCGCGGCGACGTGCGATCCGCGCACCGATATCGCCGCGCGCGCGATCGAGCGTGCGACGCTCGGCGTCGAGCTTCTGCTGGTGCGCGTCGATCTCGCGCTCGCGCATCGCGAGGTCGGACGCGCGCTGATCCTCGTTCGCGCCGCTCGCCTCCGCGCTCGGCAGCGACTCGAGCGCGCTGATCGCATCGGCGCGCGCTTCCTCGGCACGGCGATGCTCGGCACGTGCACGCTCGAGCCGGGCGGCCACGTCCGAGAGCGGCGCGATCGCAGCGAGCGCGCTCGCGATGGCGGCGGCCTCTCCCTCGAACGACGCGAGGCGCTCGTCGAGCCGTGCGCGCTCGGTCGCGAGCCGCTCGATCTCGGCGCGTCCTCCCTCGCGATCGAGCTCCATCCGACGCAGCGACTCCTCGAGCACCGGGAGCGTCGCGCACTCCTTCTCGCGCTCGAGCGCCATCGCGCGCATCTCGTCCGCAGCGACCACCGCCGACGTGACGCCGAGCACGATGTCGAGCTCGCGCGGCGCGCCCTCGAGGATCGCGGTGATCTCGCCCTGCCGGAGGTGCACCGCGACGTCGAAGAAGCGCCGGGTGAGCCCGAGCGCGCGAGAGAGCTCGAGGGCGAGCGCGTCCTCGCGATCCTCGAAGTCCGAGCTCGCGACGTAGGTCTCGACGTCCTCGCCCTCTTCGCTCGGCGCGTCGATCGGGCGCGCGCTGCGCTTCAGCGTGAAGTGCCCGATCGTCGTGCTGCGCGAGCGCGGCGGGAGCGCGTGCATGCGCTGGAGGCGATAGCGGTGTCCATCGCGACCGCGGAACACGAGCTCCACGCCCATCGCGCGCGCCTTGGGCGCCATCAGCGCGGCGATCGTCTTGTGCCCGGTGACGCGACCGAAGAGCGCGTACTCGATCGCGTAGAAAACCGTGCTCTTGCCGGCGTTGTTCTCGCCCTCGACGAAGTTGATCCCCGGCGCGAACGTGAACGTCTCGTCGCGATAGCGACGGAAGCCCTTGAGGCGCAGCGAGAGGATCACGTCGGATCGCCCTCGCCGTCGCGCTCCTCGACCCCGAGCAGCTCGAGCGTGCGCGCGCGCAAGCGCTCCTTCGCGGCGCCGCTCAGGTTGCCGGTGCGCGTGAGGTTCTCCTCGTCGTCGAGGAGGAACTGCGCGAAACGGAACGCGCCGCGCGCGACCTCCACGAGGTCGGGGCGCGGCGCGAGAGAGGGCACGTCGGCGAGCAGGGCGTCGACGCTCGCATCGTGCTTCGGATCCGCCGGTTCGCTCACGCGCGAGACGATACCACCACGCGTGCTCGCACGATCAGAGGCGGTACGGATAGACGACGGGGAGCTCCTCGCGCGCGAAGCGCGGGAAGGTCGCGCTCTCGACGATCGTCGCGACGCACGCCGCGTTCGCCCCTTCGCCGCGCACGTCGACGCGCGACACGCGGCCGGTCGCGCCGTCGATCACGAGGTGCGCGGTGGCCATGCCACCCTCGCCTTCGCGGCACGTCGCGACACGACGCTCGAGCGCACGCAGCGTCGCGCTCACGTCGCGCTGCGCGGGGAGCAGCGGGAGCGACTCGCGCGCCGCGCCGCCCACGCCGCCGGAGAGCGCGGCATCGACCGCGCTCGCGACCGAAGGATCGAGCGCGCCCTGCGGCACGTCGGTGGTCACGCGCACCGGGCTCGTGCTCGACGCCGACGGGCGGGTGCGAGCCGCATCGGGCACCACCGCGACGTGCGGCCGCACGCGCACCGCGGGCGCGCGCTCCGGCATCGTCTCGACCGGCGCCGCGGGCTCCGCCTCGACGGGCGCGGCGACGACGGGCTCGGGCGGACGCGGACGCGGACGCGGCGTGGTGCTCGCCTGCGTCTCCACGGTTCGCTCGCGCTCGGCACGCGGCGCGAGCAGGCGCGGCACCGCCGCGAACGCGATCATCGAGAGCGTGAGCACTGCGAGCATCGACGCGCCCGCGAGCGCCCAGCGACGCGGCGCGCGCTCGGCCTCGGGCAGCGGGAGCGTCTCGGGCGGGACCAGCGCGTGACGCGTCGTCACGATGTCGATCAACGAATCGCGCGCATCGTCACCGCACGCTGCGGGCGCGAGCAGCGCGCAGAGCTCGCTCGAAGTCGGGACCTCGTCCTCGGGAACGTCGCGCTCCCGCGAAGGAACACGTACGTCGCTCATGATCGGCCTCCTCGGCCCTCGTCGGGGCCATGCGCGCTTCGACGAGGGGAGGCGCGCGCGCATTCTCGCGCTCAGTCCAGCTGGAGTGCTCGCTGGCGGAGGGCCCGCACGGGAGCGTGCGGCGAACGCGGACGGGAGGGCCCTCCGCCGGCGAGCCGATTTTCGGACACTCGCTCAGATCTCCGGCTGTTCCGCGGGCTCGGGCGCGCTCCGCGCGACGCGCAGCGTGATCACCGCGAGCACGATCACCGCGAGGATCAGCACGGCCCACACGACGAGCGTCTCGCCGCCTGCGCGGTCGAAGAATCCCGGCCCGCGCCACGCGGGGTTGCGCGTCACCGCGCCGATGCTCGCGGCGCCGGGCTGCACCGCGAGCACGAGCTCTCTCGCGCGCTGGATCTCGTAGCGCGGCGCCGGCGCGTCGGGCGCGCCCGCGAGCACGCGGTAGTCGCCTGCGGGCGCGGTGACGAAGAGATCGAACGTCGGCACCCGCGCGATCGCCGACGTGATCGCGAGCGGCGCTTCGTCTCCGTCGTGCACGCGGAGCTCGAGCGAGCGCACACGCGTGGGCCGCGTCGCGACGATCAGCGGGCGCGCTTCTCCCGGTGTGCGCGAGAGCCACGTGCGCGCGATCTCGATCTCGGTGTCGTCCTCGCCGCGCCCGACGATCACCACCTCGCGCTCGACGAAGCCTGCGCTCGTGACGAGCTCGATCGCGCTCGTGGTGATCCGCTCGATCGGTGCGTCGAGCGCCACACGGCTCCACCCCTCGGCGAGCTCACCGCGATCGAGCGCACGGACCGAGAGCGCGACGTCGAGCGGCGCCGCAGTGTCACCGAGGAGGTAGCCCCGCTGCGCGCCATCGCCGTCGACGACGCGCAGATCCGCGAGATCGGTGCGCGCTGCCGAGAGCACGGCCGCAGGCAGCACCACGTGTGCGAGCCCGTCGCGCGTCTCGGGGATCGTGAGCGTCGCGACGTGCTCGAACGCGCGCTCGTCCGCGTGCGCGCCGGGCCGCATCGCGACCTCGAGCGCCGGGCCCGCCACGAAGCCCGGCTCGCGCTCGATCACGCCCAGCACCGCGGTGCCCGCGAGGCGTCGATCGAGCAGCTCCTCGCCGACGCGCGTGCCGAAGAGCCGCTGCAGATCGTAGCTCGGCGCGCGCACGCGCCCTCCGCCGAAGCGCAGCATCGCCGCGCGATCGCCCTCGAACACCAGCGACGGAGCGCGCACCATCGCGGTGATCTCGAGCCCCTCGAGCGGCGGGCTGTCGCCGTCGTCGATCGTGATCTCGAGCCGATCGCCGCGCGCCGGCGCGACGTCGAGCGATCGCTCGTCCGCGCCGGGGACACCCGGCACGCGCAGCACGGTGCCGGTCGCGAGCGGCAGTCGTCCGTGCGCTGCGTCGATCGCGGTGACGTCGATCCGCCGCACGAAGCTCGCGGTGCGCGTGCCGATCACGATCCGTTCCGGCGTGATGCCCGCGGGGCGCGTCGCGATCACGATCGTGCGACCGCGATCGCGGCGCGTGCTGGCGATCGCGAGCGGCACGTCGAGCGTCGAGGCGCGCGCGTCGTCACGCACCGCGAGCCACACGAACGTGGGCTCGAGGTAGCCGTCCTCGCCCTCCAGCTCGACGCGCACCCGGCCTCGACCGAGGCCCGACGTCGGGATCTCGAGCTTCTCGCGCGCCGGGGCGCCGATCCGGAAGAACGCACCGCGCGCGACCTCGCGCTCGCCCTCCGGCGCTTGCGTCCACACCAGCCTCGCCCGCGTGACGAAGCGCGATCGCGCCGTCGACACGCGCAGCACCCAGGTCGCCCCGACCGGAGGCGCGCTCGGCGTCTCGATCGTCAGCACCTCGCGCACCTGCATCACACCGCGCACGCGCGTCGCTTCGCGCTCGGCATCGAGCACCGGCGCCGGCGCGTAGGGCGGCGCATCGTGCGGCACCGGACGCTCGCCGCGATCGACGAGATAGGGCACCTCGTGGTCGTCGGGGTCGAGCACGCGCACGTCGGACAGATCGGCGCGCGACTCGACGAGCACCTCGGCGGGCAGCGCGAGCCGCACGAGCCCCGGAGGCGCGTCGATCGTCGCGCGATGCGGGAAGAGCCGCACGAGCGGCGGCGTGGCCTGCGCCGACGCGATGCTCGGTGCGATCACCAGCGCGGCCACGACGATCGAGAGCGAGCGGAGCGAGCTCATGCGGCCTCCGGTGCAGGCTTGCGGAACACGAAGCGCTGGTACGCGAGCGACACGAGGATCAGCGACACCGCGAGCCCCGAGAGCGCGGCGACGCGATAGAGATCGCGCAGGTGCGAGAGGTCGTAGAGGAAGACCTTCGCGCACGTGATCACGAGCAGGCCCAGGCTCGTCGCGCGCAGCCCGGTGCTGCCGCGCGCCATGCCGAGCGCGAGGAGCACGAGCGCGTAGACCGCCCACGAGATCGACATCGCGAGATCGCGCGCCGGCATCCGCTCCATCGGGATCGTCAGCGCGGGCCCGGTCGCGAACCAGTCGATGATCGTGAGGTTGAGCCACACGAACACGACGACGAGCCCGGCCGCGAAGAGCGTCGGCGCGAGCAGCGCGCCCTCTGGATAGAGCCCTCGCTCCCACGCGCGACGGCGCGCGACCTCGAGATCCGCGAGCGCGCGGCTGCCCACGAAGAGCGCGAGCGCGGGCACGAGGTACGTGTACGAGAGCCAGTTGACGATCCGCAGCTCGCCGCGCGGGTAGTAGACGAGCACGTCGGGGTTCAGCACCAGACGCACCGTCACCGCGGCGAAGAGCGCCATCGCGAGGTAGCGCACGCCCGCGTGATCGAAGCGACGATCGAGCACGAGCAGCGCGGCGGCCTCGAGCGCCCAGCCGATCGTCCACCACTCGCGATCGAGCTGCAGCGGGATCGCGAGCGTCACGAACCCGGCCGCGACCGCGATGGGCCACACCAGCGCGACGCGACGCACCGCGCCGTCGAGGCTGCGCGACCGCGCGATCTGCGCGACCGCGAGCGAGAGCAGCGCACAGAGGATCGCGAGCGCACCGACGAAACGATCGCCGAGCACCGCGAGCCAGAGGTGACGCAACGAGAGGAACGAGAGCGGCGCGACGAGCGCGGCCGCGCGCCAGCCCCACTCGGTGCGCGCGAGCCGCGGGGCGAGCGAGGGCCACGCGGCGAGCACGAGCGTGGATCCGGCGAGCAGCGCGAGCCGCTGCGCGTCGATCTCCGCGGGCGCACCGGGGAGCGCGAAGCGCGCCTGCACGAGCGCGGTCACGACGATCGCTGCCACCGCGATCCACGCACCGCCCTCGCGCGACGCGGCGAAGAGCGCGAGCAGCGCGCACACCAGCGACGCGCCGAGGCCTGCGACCGGCGGCACGCCCGGCGCGAGCGCGAGCATCATCCCGCCGAAGAGCGCCGCGACCGCCGCCGCGGCATCGAGCGCGCGCCGCGAGGTCGGCGTCGCGAGCGACGCGGCGATCTGGAAGGGCACCGCCTGGAGCGGGATCAGCGCTGCGACGAGCGCAGGCGAGGCAGCATCGCGCGCCGCGTGCGCGAGCGCGTAGGTCGCGATCGGCGCGAGGACCGCCGCGGGCAGCGCGAGCGCCGCACGCCCGGGCAGACACGATGCACGCAGCGCGAGCGCGAGCAGCACGAGCGCGGCGACCGCGAGGGGCACCCACGCCGGATCCCGCGAGAACGCGACCATCGCGATCGTCGCGAGCGGCGCGGTCGAGGCCAGCGACGACGCCGCGCCGAGCTCGAAGCGTGCGCCGCGATCGAGCTCCGCCGACACGTGGAACACCAGCGCGATGACGAGCGCGATCGCGAGCGGCGCGGAGGCGTCCCCGATCGACGCGAGCGGCCACGAGAGCATGCCGACCGACCACACGCCCACCGCCGCTGCGGACGCGAAGAGCGCGATCCACGGCAGCCCGTCGCGGCGCGCGACGAACGCGCTGCCGATCGCGAGCACCACGAGGAGCGCCGCGGTCGCGCCGAGCGCGAGCGGCGCGCTCGAGAGGCGAGCGAACGCGAGAACGAGCAGGAACGGATGGAGCACCGCGCCCGCGCGGAGCAGCACGGTCCACCCATCGGACGTCGCGTCCCCCTCGCGTCGGGGAGCGGGCGCTAGCACGAAGAGCGCGGCGAACGCGACGACGATCGCCACGCCGACGAGCACCGTCGCATCACCCATCGAAGCGAAGACCCAGAGCAGCTGATAGAGCGCGGTCGCGACGAACGAGAGCAGCGCGAGCCCCGGCCAGCGCTTGCGATACGCGAGCACGAGCAAGCCCGCGTCGAGCACCAGCAGGTACGCGAAGAGCGGGATGGGTCGATCGGCGCCGGTCGAGAGCGCGAGCGGCGTGAGGAACCCGCCGGAGAGACCGAGCAGTGCGATCGGGAGCGAGCTGCGTCGCGCCGAGAGCACCACGCAAGCGACGGTGACCGCGACCATGAGCGCGCCCGAGATGCCGAGCGGCACGAGCTCGTAGAGCGCGCTCGCGGCCCACGACGCGAGATAGAGGATCGCGACGCCCGCGCCCGCGATCCATCCGGAGAGCGCAGGGAAGCGCGTGCGCAGCGGCCACTCCGAGGCGACGACGCACGCGAGCCCGACCAGCCCCCCGAGCGCGACGCGGAGCGCGGGCGTGATCCACCCGTGCTCGATCGAGTACTGGAAGAGCGAGAGCCCCGCGATGACGAGCACGATCGCGCCCGCGGCCGCCGCACCACGCACGCCGATCCAGCGCTCCCACGCGCCGGTCGAGTCGCTCGGAGCCGGCGGAGGCGGAGGCGGAGGCGGAGCAGGCGGGGGCGGTGCGGGCGGGCTCGCACCGGAGGGCGGCGCCACGTCGCTCTCGGTCGTCTCAGCCGCAGGAGCCGGCGCGACGGGCTCGGTCTCGGCTTCGGTCTCGCTCTCGGCCGCAGTCTCGGACTGCTCCACGACCGTCTCGACGCGCGGCGTCATCACGACCGCCGCGCCGTCCCACCGCGACATCCGAGTCAGGAGCGTGGTGTGTTCACCACGCAGTCGAACCACTTCGGCTTCGAGCTCGGCGACACGCCGCGCGAGCTCGTGGTCCGGTTTCGGTCGCGCGATCGCGACGATCCCAGCGATGGCTGCGAGCACGAGGGCCACCGGCCCTCCCAAGCACAACGCCATCGCGAACAGAGTCTCGAGCTCCTGCATGCGCCTCCCACGGCGCGGGGCTCAGCAGCGGTCGTGCCACGACGCGCGACGCAGTCGCCGCTTCGCTTCCGACGCAGCGCGTCGGAGCGGCTCGAGCCCCAAGTACATCGGATGCACACACCCGTACATCCGATGTACTTCTCACGCCGCGCGGCGCGCCTCGTGCGCGAGCAGCCACTCCTTGCGCGCGAGCCCGCCCGCGTAGCCCGTCAGCGATCCATCGGCGCCGATCACGCGATGACACGGCACCACGATCGACAGCGGATTGCGCGCATTCGCCGCGCCCACCGCGCGGATCGCGCGAGGCCGACCGACGCGCCGCGCGAGGTCCGCGTACGACACGCGCGCGCCGAACGGAAGCTCGGCGAGCGCGCGCCACACCTCGCGCGAGAACGTCGTGCCCACCGGCGCGATCGGCACCTCGAAGCGCACGCGCTCCCCCGCGAAGTACTCCGCGAGCTGCTCGCACGCGACGCGCAGCACGCGCTCGCCCGCGCGCTCGATCACGTCGTCGGGCAGCACCGGCGCGGGCCGATGCCCCTCGAAGTACACGCCGACCAGCGCACCCTCGCGCGCATAGATCCGGAGCGCGCCGAAGGGCGCGTCGAACGTCGTCGTCACCGTCTCCACGTCACTCCTCCTCGCCGCGCGCCCACACGTGCATCACGCCGTACGCGCGCCACGGTCGCCATCGCTCCGCGTGGGCGCGCACCGCACCCTCGGTCTTCACGCCCAGTCGCTTCTTCAGCACGAGATCGCTCGCAGGGAGCGCGTCGGGCCAACGCAGCGCGCGCATCGCGACGTACGACGCGGTCCACGGACCGACGCCCTCGATCGTCTGCAGCGCGGCCATCGTCGCCTCGGGATCGGCGCCGCGATCGAGCCGCAGCCCACCTTCGTCGACCGCGCGTGCGAGCGCGACGATCGATCGCGCACGCGCGGGAAGCACACCGAGCGCGCTCAGTCGATCGGGCCCGCCGCGCACGATCGACGACGGGTCGGGGAACGCGAGCGCACCGTCGATCGGCGCAGGCCCGAGGGCCACCACGATGCGCGCCGCGAGCGTGCGCGCCGCGGCGACCGACACCTGCTGTCCGAGGATCGCACGCACCGCGAGCTCGAAACCGTCCCACGCCCCCGGCACGCGCAGCCCGGGACGGCGCGCGACCGCGCGACGCAACGACGGGTCCGCCGCGAGCGTCTCGTCGATGCGCGCAGGCGCGGCGTCGAGATCGAGCACCGCGCGCACCCGCGACGCGATCGTCATCGCGTGGGGCGCGAGCGCGGTCGGGATCTCCACCCGCACCATCGCGCGCGCGGGCTCGCTCGACGCGCGGATCACACCGGCGCGATCCTCGATGCGCACCGCGCGGTGCCACGCGTCGCCCTCGACCCACTCGAGCCCGGGCAGCGCGCGCGACGCCAGGAACGCCAGCGCCTCGCTCCACGCGAACGGCACGCGCACGCCGAGGTGCAGCGTGACCACCCCCTCGCTCTCTCGCGCGCGACCGGCTCGCAGCGCGGTCGGCGTGCGGGCGAAGCGCGCGCGGAACGCATCGTTGAAGCGACGCACGCTGCCGTACCCGCTCGCGAACGCGACCTGCGCCAGCGAGAGCGACGAGCCCACGACGAGCTGCTTCGCGATCGCGAGTCGGCGCGACGCGACGAGCTCGCGCGGCGAGACCCCGAGCTCGGCCTCGATCGCGCGGCGCAGGTGACGATCCGAGACGCCGAGATCGTTTGCGATCGCGGCGACGCTGACCTCGCCGCGCGCTGCCTCGTCGAGGCGCGCGACCGCACGCGCGACGAGGCGCGGCACCGAGTCGATCGGCGCATCGCCCGGCGCGAGCTCGGGACGACATCGAAGGCACGCGCGGAACCCCGCGCGCTCGGCGGAAGCCGCGCTGCGATGGAACGTGCAGCGATCGCGTCCGGGCGTGCGCGCGCGACAGACCGGACGGCAGTAGATGCCGGTCGTCTCCACGCCGACGAAGAACACTCCGTCGAAGCGCGGATCCCGCGCGACGAGCGCGCGATAACAAGTGTCGGCGTCGAGCGTCACGACGCGATCCCTATCGCGCCGCGGGCCCGGCGTCTGGCCGCTTTCGGACGTGGGAGCGATCAGCCGAAACGGCGCCGCAGGTAGTCGACGATGTCCGCCGACTCCGGCATCCACTCGTCGCCGCCCTCCCTGCGGATGCGCAGCACCGGCACCGTGCGCCGGCCGCGCGCGGCGACGAGATCCTGCAGGTGCTGCGGGCTCTCGACGATGTTCCGCATCTCGACGCGCACGTCGAGATCGTCGAGCGCCTGCCGCACGCGCGAGCAGTAGAAGCAGCCGTCGTAGTAGTAGAGCGCGAGGTCGTCGGGGTTGTGCATGCGCTTGCTCGGTACCATGGTGCCCCGCCCGGGCGCTCGGTAGGGGCCCGCCGGAGGAGGCGGATTCGATGGCGCGTCGCTGGGACTACGACCTCTACGTGATCGGCGGGGGCTCGGCGGGCGTGCGGCTGGCGCGCACGTCGGGCGCGCTCGGCGCGAAGGTCGCGCTCGCCGAGGAAGCGCGCCTCGGTGGCACCTGCGTGAACGTCGGGTGCGTGCCCAAGAAGCTCTTCGTCTACTCGTCGCGCGTCGCGCACGAGCTCGCGGACGCGGCGAATTACGGCTGGACGATCCCGACACCGAGCTTCGACTGGCGCGTGCTGCGCGCGAACGAAGAGAAAGAGGTCGCGCGCCTCAACGGGATCTATCGACGCCTGCTCGTCGAGTCGCACGTCGACGTGCACGACGCGCGCGCGGTGATCGAAGGCCCGAACACGCTGCGCGTCGACGGGCGCGTCGTCACCGCGGAGCGCATCGCGATCTGCACCGGCAGCACGCCGCGCCGCCCCGACATCCCGGGCGCCGAGCTCGGCATGATCTCGGACGACGTGTTCGTGCTCGAGCAGCTGCCGCGCTCGATCATCATCGTCGGCGCGGGCTACATCGCGTGCGAGTTCGCGTCGATCTTCGCGTCGCTCGGCGTCGAGACGCGCCTCGTCGCGCGCGGCGAGCGTCTCCTTCCGCACTTCGATCGCGAGGTCGGCCTCACGCTGCAGCGCGAGCTCGCGAAGCAAGACATCCACGTCACGTGCGAGCGCCACGTGATGGCGCTCGAGAAGCGCGGCGATCGCATCGCAGTGCGCTTCGATCGCGGCGACGAGAAGTGCCCCGAGGAGCTGCTCGCCGATCGCGTGCTCTTCGCGATCGGGCGCCACCCGAACTGTGCGGGCCTCGGGATCGAGGCCCTCTCGATCAAGTACAAGCCCGACGGCGCGATCACCGTCGACGACGAGTTCCGCACGAACGTCCCCTCGATCCACGCGCTCGGCGACGTGATCGGGCGCGTCCAGCTCACGCCGGTCGCGCTCGCGGAGGGCACCGCGCTCGCGCACACGCTCTTCGGATCACGCGGCAAGATCGTCGTCGACTACGAGGCGATCCCCACCGCGGTGTTCACCACGCCCGAGATCGCGACGGTCGGGCTCACCGAGGCCCAGGCGCGCCGGCACCACGAGATCCTCGTGTTCCGCACCGACTTCCGCCCGCTGAAGCACACGGTCTCGGGGCGTGACGAGCGCACGCTGATGAAGATGATCGTCGATCGTCAGACCGATCGCGTGCTCGGTGTGCACGTCGTCGGCGAGAGCGCGGCGGAGATGGTGCAGAGCGTCGCGGTCGCGATGAAGGCGGGCGCGACCAAGGCGCACTTCGACGCGACGATCGGGATCCACCCGACCGCCGCCGAAGAGCTGGTCACGCTGCGCACCCCGGTGAAGGAGCCTTGATCTTCGAAGCGCTGACCCCGAGAGCTCGACCGACCCTCTCTGCGGCCCTCTGCGATCTCTGCGGTTGAATCTCGATCAGCTTCGGATGCGGCTCATCAGGTGCGCGTCGCAGTAGGTGCCGCGACGGAACGACGCGTAGCGCTGCGTGCCCTCGAGCTCGAAGCCGTGCTTCCGATAGAGCGCCTGGGCGCGCAGGTTGTCGGCGTAGACCTCGAGCTGGATGCGCTTCGCGCCGATCCAGCGATCCGCGAGCTCGCACGTCGCGGCCGTGAGCGCGTCGCCGACGCCGCAGCCCTGGAAGTCGGGGTGCACCGAGATGCCGAACCCGCACGCGTGCGCGAGGCGCGGCGACGCGTGCGCGAAGAGCGCGGCCGAGCCCGCGAGCTTGCCGTCGACGATCGCGACGAGCCCGCGCACGCTCGCGTCCATCCCGGTGAGCCGCGCGCGCCACTCGCGCTCGCTCTGGAACGGCGTCGCGAACGTGCCCTCCATCACCGAGTCCGTGCCCTGCATCGCGGCCATCTCGGCCGCGTCGTCGGGGCGATGGGGACGGACACGAATTCGAGCCGGGCTCAGTCTCGTGCCCCGGTGCGCGATCACCGGCGCGCTCGCGAGCTCCTCGGGCGGCGTGAACCCCGGACGGATGCGCGCCATGTGCAGCCCGTCGACGATGCGTCCGTCGCGCAGCATGTCGCAGCGCTTCTGCGCCTCGACCTCGAACCCGAGCGATCGATAGAGCGCGATCGCGGGCGCGTGATCGGCGTGCACGTCCAGCTCGAGCCGGACGAACGCCCACCAGCGATCCGCCGCGTCGACGAGCGCGCCCATCATCTGCTTCGCGACGCCGCGCCCCCAGCGCGTGGGATCGACCGCGACCCACATGCGCGCGATGTGCTTGCGACGCGCGCGCAGCTGACCGTCGAGCATCGCGACGCCGATCAGCGCGCTCTCCTCGAACGCGCCGATCAGGCTCGCACGATCGTGCGGGAGCTCGAGGATGCGCTTCTTCCAGCCGTCGAGACCGTCGGTGGGAAGGCCTCCGAGGAAGCGTGCGACCTCGGCGTGCGCGCAGAGGCGATGCACGTCGCTCGCGTCGTCGATCGTGATCGCGCGCAGCGTGATCACGATCGCTTCTTCGGTGCGAGCTCGGGCACCGCGGCGAGCTCGGCGTAGAGGTGCACGTTCGCGCGGATCGCCTTGCGGAAGACCTCGACGTGCATCGACTCGTTCGGTCCGTGCGCGCCGGTCTCGGGATCCATCACGCCGTTCAGGACGAGCGGTCGATCGCCGAACCGTCGCCCGAAGAGCGCGACGAACGGGATCGATCCGCCGACGCCGATCTGCAGGAGCGAGCGCCCCCACGCCGCGCGATACGCGCGATCCGCGGCGTCGAACGCGGGGCCCTGCGGCTCGTAGAGCCAGCTCATGCCCGGCTTGCCGCGCGGCGTGAGCGACACGCGCAGCCCGCCCGGCACGTGATGCGTGAGCTCCTGCTCGACGAGCGCGAGCAGATCCTTCGCCTCCTGCCCCGGCGCGACGCGGAACGAGAGCACGCACGACGCGCGACGGCGCACCGCGTTCTTCTCCGAGCCCGCGGGCGGCAGCGTGGTCGAGAGCACGGTCACCGCCGGCTGCCTCCACACCCACTCGGCCGGCGGATGACCGCGATCGGGCAGCGGCTCGACCCCCGGCAAGAGGCGCGCGCCCTTCTTCACGACGTCGGGCCCGAGCGGCACGTCCCACGCGGCGTCGCGCCACGCCTCGGGCACGTCCTGCCGCCCGAGCTTCAGGCGTCCGTCCTCGTCCACCAGGCGCGACACGAGCTGCATCATCACGATCGACGGATCGGGGATCAGGTTGCCCCAGAGCCCCGAGTGCACGTCGGACGAGAGCGCCTCGCACACGAGCTCGACCTCGACGAGACCACGCAGCGAGACGGTGAGACCGGGGATGTCGACCGACGGATTCTCGCAGTCGGTCAGCACCATCACGTCGCTCTCGAACGCCTCGGGGTACGCGTCCATGAAGCGCTCGAGGTTCGGCGAGCCGATCTCCTCCTCGCCCTCGATGAGCAGCTTCACGTTGCACGGCAGCTCGCCGTTCACCGCGAGCCAGCTCTCGAGCGCCGCGAGGTGCGAGACCCAGCCGCCCATGTCGTCGGCCGCGCCGCGTGCGTAGACGCGATCCCCGCGACGCTGCATCTCGTGCGGCGGGCTCGACCAGTCCTCGCCGGCGATCGGCTGCAGGTCGAGGTGACCGTAGACGAGCACGGTGGGCGCGCTCGGCGACGCGATGCGCTCGGCCGCGACGCAGGGCAGCGCGCCCTCGAGCTCGAGCACGCGCGCGTCCGTGAACCCGAGCGCGGAGAGGTCGTCCTTGATGCGCGTCGCGAGCGCACGCACGTCCTCGGCGCGCGAGCGATCGCAGGAGATCGCGGGGAAGCGGAGGTACAGCGCGAGCCGCTCGAGGGTCGCCTCGAAGCGCTCGTCGGCGTGCTTCGCGACGTCGTGGGTCTTCGGATGGATCGTCATCGTCGTCGCGAGAGACTGCCGGCGCTCCCATTCGCGCGCCAGCGAGAGAACTCTCGCGCGTCGGCCGACGGCGCCACACGCGCGCAACACGTCGCGTCGCGCCCCGACGCGTCCCGCGCTCCACCCCTCGTCGCCCCACTCGCCGAAGCGCCTGCGGCCTTCAGTCTCGGCGACACAACGTGAACCAGAAGTCGAGCTCGCGATCGCCGTGCTCGTCTTCCTTCGATGCGCGTCCGATCGACACGTGCTGCGACACGCGGCGCATGAAGTCGCGCGTGCGGAAGTAGACGAGCCGCTGCAGGCCCACCGAGTTCGGCACGACCTTCGGCCACGCGCCCGGCACGTCCTCGTCGGGCACGAGGTGGTAGTCGATCACCACCGGCCCGCGATCGGCCCACTCGTCGTGCCCCGCGGTGTCGTACGCGACGAAGTAGCCGGGGTGCACGAACGACGCGTTCGACGCGTTGTAGCCGAAGAGCCGCCCCGTCTCGCCGCGCGGCTTGCAGAAGCGCTTCTCGAAGTGCTGGAAGTAGCGGAACGTCGGGATCGTGTTGCGCCCGGGGTGGTGCACCGGCTCGAGCTCGGCGCGCTTGGGCGGCACGAAGTGCGCGAGATCGATGCGCGGCCCATCGGCCGACATCTCCCAGAGCAGCGCCTGCTCGCGCCCCGAGAGATCGTTCGCCTGTCGCTCTCGCTCGTCGTCGTCGAGCGCGTCGAGGTGGGCGGCGATCGCGTGGATGCCCGCTTTTTCCGAGAGAAGCTGATGAAGGTCGGCCACGGCGGCGACGATCATAGTCGTCGCTGCAAGCATTTGCGAAGGGGTCCGGGCACGCGCTCTGCAGTGTTTGTCGCGAGGACGACAAAGCCGTTTTGTTGACGGTCCGAGCGCGGCTCGGATACCAGCGAACGTCGGCGCACGAGAGCGCGCACGTCCCGGGGCGAACGGGAGCGAGGCGCGAGAGCACGTCGGAGAGCGCCGCACTGGAGGCCCCATGCGTCGAACTTGGTCGGGCGCGATCGCGCTCGTGATGTCGTGGTCCGTCTTCGTCGCGGCGCACGCCGCGGGCGATGCGCCGCCGACGATCGCGGTGGGCGAGACCGCCGCGCGCGAAGGAGGTCCGGCGATCGCGGGCGCGCTCGGGGATGCGCTCTCCGAGGAGATCGCGGCACGCCGCGACGTGCGCCTCACCGAGGACACGCGCCGCGCGCGTTGGGTCGTGCGTGGCTCCGTGGTGCAGCTCGACGAGCACGCGGTCGCCGATGGGCTCGAGGTGCGCTGCGAGGTGTCGCTGATCGTCGCAGATGCGCGCGGCGGCTCGGTGCGCGCAATGCTCCAGGGGCGCGCAGGCGCGCGTGGCGTCGACGATCCCGAGCGCCTCGCGCGCGCCGCGCTCCAGGCTGCGGTGCGTGGGGCGCTGCGCCCCATCGCGAACATTCGTTGACGATCAGGCGCGCGCGGCCTCGTGCTCGGGGTCGCGCGCGCCCGACGGCTCGCTCGGCGCGCCGAGGCTCGCTGCGTCGATGCCGACGAGCTTCTGCTCCTCGCGGATCCCCTTGAGCGCCGCGTCGAACTCGCGGCGCGGCATGCCCTCGAGCAGCGCGCGCACCGGAGGCTGACGCGAGAGCGACTCGGTCATCACGACCTCGCTCGCCTTCGCCTGCGCCTGCAGGCGCGCCGCGACGTTCACGGTCGTGCCGAAGTAGTCGAGACGATCGTTCGCGCGCACCGCGAGGCAGGGCCCGGCGTGCACGCCGATCTTCACGCCGAGGCCCATCGATGCGTACTTCGCGTCGTGCGCCGCGATCATCGCGAACGACGCGGCGATCGCCTCGCGTGCGCTGGCGAAGCTCGCCATCACCGCGTCGCCCATCGTCTTCACGATCGCCCCACCCTGCTCGGCGATCGCGCGCTCCATCAGGCGGAAGTGATCCTCGACGATCGCGAACGCGCGCGCGTCACCGACCTTCTCGTAGAGCGCGGTGCTCCCCGTGAGGTCGCTGAAGAGCAGCGCGATGTGGCCGACCGTGAGCTCGACGCCCGCGGCCGGCGCCTCGGTCGCGAAGAGGCTCGTGAACTCCGGCATCGACGCGATCACGGTGCCGAGCACCGCGTCCGCCGACCACGCGTTGCGCTCGACGAGGAGCACCACCTCGCGCGACGACGCGTTCTCGCAGCGCACCTTCGTCGGCGCGCCGCGCGCGGCCTCGCCTTCGATCTCCACGTGGATGTGCTCGTCGCCGACGCGAACCGTCATCGAGGCGGGCACGCGCTCGTTCTCGAGGTCCGCGGTGCGCCGGTGCCAGAGCGTGCGCAGGTGCAGCGCGCCGCGCGGCAGATCCATCTCGTCCTCGCGCACCTCGCCGGGCACGAGGCGCAGCTGCGCGAGCACGTGCGGCAGGAACGCGGGGCTCGACGCGCAGTAGAGCTGCGGCACCACGCGCCGCACCGAGGGGCTCACCGGGAACACCGCCTCGACGTGCCGCGCGAAGTCGATCTCGTAGTCGATCTCGCACGCGCCGCAGTGCGACTTGCCGTCGAGCGCGCCGAGGTCGTCGACCAGGCGCGCGCCCACGCGACAGATCGGGCAGTTGATCTGCCAGCTGAGATCGACGAGCCCGACCTGCGTCGCGTGCAGGAACGCGCGCAGCACGTCGCGTCGATCGACCTCCCACTGCCGCGCGAGCTCGAACGGGCGCAGCTGCGCGACGTCGTCGTCGGGGCGCTCGCGGATCCACGCGATCAGGCGCTCGGCGATCGCGGGATCGACCGGCGTGCGCGCGAGCGACTCGCGGCGCACCGCGAGGATGTCCTCGTCGACCGGCGTGCGCGGGCCGACCGCGACCGCGTCGTGGGTCGTCGCGAGCAGGCGTCGCGCGCGCACCACCGCGGGCTCGTCGCTCTCGCGCACCTCGGCGGCGCCGCGATCGAGCACCGCCTGGATCGCATCGAAGTAGCGCGACAGGCCGCGCGAGAACTTCGGCTTCTGGATCCAGCCCACCCAGAAGGGCCCATCGACGTAGAGCGTCGCGTGCACCTCGGTGCCCTCGGGCACGTCGCGCAGCGTGACGACGAGCCCGCCTTCCTTCGGCGGACCCTTCTGGAAGAAGCGGTTCGTCTCGATGAAGCGCCCTTCGATCCAGCGATAGGGCGGCTCGAGCCACTCGAGCTCGATGCCGAGCTCGGTCGCGCTCGCGTGACGGATGAGACGATCCTCGTCGCGCACCCACTTGTAGCGAGGCACCGCGAGCCCCGCGGCGCGATCGACGCGATTCGTGTCGCAGACGATCGCCCACACGAGCGCGCGCGGGGCGCGGAAGACGCGGGTCTGCTCGACCTGGTACCGAGCGCTCACGCGCCCGATCGTACACCCACTTCAGGCGCGGCCGAGCGCCTTGTCGACGATCGGCTGGAGCTCGCCGCCTTCGAACATGTCGCGGACGATGTCGCACCCGCCGACGAAGCGACCGTCGACGTAGAGCTGCGGGAACGTCGGCCAGCTCGCGTAGTCCTTCATGCCCTGACGCAGCTCGGCGTCCTGCAGGATGTTCACCGTGTGGAAGTCGGCGTTCACCCGCTTGAGCACCTCGACCACCGTCGCCGAGAACCCGCACTGCGGGAAGCTCTTCGTGCCCTTCATGAAGAGCACGATCTTGTGCGTGCCCAGGATCCCCTCGATGCGCTGACGAAGCTGCTCGTCCATCTGACCGACCTCCTCAGCCGTTCTTCTTCTTCCACGCCTCGGGCGTGTACGTCTGGAGCGCGAGCGCGTGCACCGGGCCCGCCATGAGCTCACCCAGGGCGCGATAGACCGCCTGGTGCTGCTCGACCCGCGTCATCCCCTCGAACGACGGCGAGACGACGACGGCCTGGTAGTGGTCCTTGGTGCCCGTGAGGTCCTCGATGCGCACGACCTCGACGTCGGGCATCGCCGATCGGATCCGCTGCTCGACCGTCTCGGGCTCGACCATTCGCTCTCCTCCGCGCCGCGCGCGTGGCGCCGGCGGCGGACAGTCGTGCGGCGCGTTCTCTGCTCCGTCAAGGCTGTCCGCCGCGTTACCCTGCCCGCTCGCGCATGCCCGACGACCGGCGGTCCTGGCTCACGGTGGCCCCGCTGCCCGCGCCGCTCGAGCGCGGCGTCGCGTACCTGAGCCGCGCCCTCTTCGAGATCGACGAGACCACGCTGTCTCCGCCGCGCCGATGGCTCGTGCTGGCGCTGCGCCTCGCGTGGCTCACGACGCGCGGCTTCTTCCGCGAGCGCCTCCAGATCCGCGCCGCGTCCCTCGCGTTCGCGACCATCCTCGCGATCGTCCCCGCGGCCGCGCTCGCGTTCGCGATCGCCGACGTCCTCGGCGCGACCGATCTCCTCATCCACGACACGCTCGAGCCCTTCCTCGGCCAGACCCTCGGCGACGCCGACGATCCCACCCTCCCCCAAGGCGTGCGCGGCCTGCGCTCGACGCTCGACGGGCTCTTCGTGCTGGTGCGATCGACGCACGTCGCGGGGCTCGGGATCGCCGGTCTCGTCGTGCTGGTGTGGGCCCTCGTGCGCGTGCTGCTCGGCGTCGAGGAGGCGTTCGAGCACGTGTTCCAGCACCGCGGCCCGCCGCGCCCGTTCCTGCGCCGGGTGCGCGCGATGCTCGTCGTCGCGATCACCGCGCCGATCGGCCTCACCTACGCGATGACCAGCGCCGTGCTCTCGCACCAGACGCTCGCGAGCCGCGTCGTCGTGCACGTCATCCCGTTCCCGTTCGTGCGCGAGGTGCTGCTCTCGGTGCTTCCGCCGCTCGCGGTGATGCTCGCGCTCTTCGTGCTCTACCTCGAGCTCCCCGACGCCTCGGTGCGACGCGGATCCGCGCTCCTCGGCGCCGCGCTCGCCGCGATCGGCTGGTACGGCATCCAGCTCGCGCACATCCGCTTCCAGGTCGGCCTCGCTCGATACAACGCGATCTACTCGGGCTTCGGCGCGTTCCCGATCCTGCTCTTCTCGATCCAGGTGTCGTGGGTGATCGTGCTGCTCGGCGCGCAGATCGTCGCAGCGCACCAGGACGCACCGACGTTGCGACAGCTCGCGCGCGGCACGCTGCGCGATCACGCCGAGCGGCAAGCGCTCGCGGTGCGCGCGGTGATCGCGCTCGCCCAGCGCGGCGCGGGCGCGCGCAGCAGCGGGGTCGCGCTGCGCGTGCTCGCGGGCGAGCTCGGCGTCGGGCTCCGCCCGCTTCGCAGCGTCCTCGACGAGCTCGCGGCACACGGCCTGGTCCGCGCCAGCCTGGAGCGCACCGATCGTCGCTACGCGCTGGTGCCCGATCCCGCGACGCTGCGCGCGTCGACCGTGCTCGATGCGCTCGAGCGCGCGCCCGGCACACCCGATCTGCCGTGGGAGGAGAGCGACGCGCCGATCCAGGCGCTCCTCGTCGCGCGTCGCGCCGCTGCGTCGACGTCGAGCGCGGACCGCACGATCTCCGAGCTCGCCGAGACGAACGCGAGCGAGACCCGAGGCTGACCCGCCGGATTGTATCGTTGCCGCCGCGTCCCTCTCGTGAGACAGATCGCGGCGTGAGCGAGCCCGCGATCCTCGGAAAGATCCGCGAGACGCTGGAGGCGACCCTCCCGTCGCGAGACGCCGCGCGTGTCCTGCTCGATGCGCTCGCGGAGTGGGGGCAGCGCGTGCCCTCGGAGATCGAGGAGATCGAGTCCTTCGTCGCAGTCCCTCTGCGCGACGCGCTGCGCGCGCGGCTCGGCGACGCGCACGCGAAGCGCGTGATGATCGCGCTCGAAGACGTGCTCGCGACGGCGTCGGCGCCCACGGAGGAGCACACGATCCCCGTCGACCTCTCCGAGATCCCCGACGTGTGGGTCGAGGAGGAGACCCACGATCTCCCGGTGCTCGACGCGCCGGTCCCGGTGCTCGTTCTCGCGGGGCGCGGCGGGCTCGCGATGCGCCTCGCCGCGGCGCTCGGGCCGGAGCGCATCCACGCGCGCGCCGCGGCGAGCGGGGCGGCGATCGATCGCGCGCTCGCGACCCCGCCCGTGGTCGTGATCACCGACGCGTCCGACGTGCCCGCGGTCGCGGCCGAGGAGCTCTTCTGGCGCCTGTCGCGCCTGCCCTCGAGCGTGACCGCGGTCGTGTGGGGCAGTGATCTCGTCTACGGCGCGCGCCTCGCGGAGCTCGCATCGCACTCCGGTCGCGCGATCGCGTGCCTCCGCGTGGTCGACGGGTTCGACCCGGTGCTCGATCTCGTGCTCGCGCGTCGCGCGGGGGCACCGCGCGACGACGCGTGAGCGACGATCACTCCGCGGGCGGCTCGGTCCCGACGCACGACGTGCAGTCGGTCACGGTCACGTCGAGCTGGATGAAGTCCTCGTCGACGATCTCGTCGCCGCGCCTCACCACGAGCCGGAACGAGTAGCTGTTCTCGCCGATCGCGTACTGCGACGGATCGATGCCCCAGCGCACGCCGCCCTCACCGGGCACGTTCGAGAGCGAATCGGTCCAGCACGAGGGGTCCTCGCCTGCGATGTTCACGCAGCGCTCGAGGTCGAGCGTGTATACGAACGGATCGCCGTCGACCGTGTACGAATAGCGGTACGCGTAGTCGAGGCCGATGTCGCGATCGATCTCGAGCGCTTCGGGCTCGATCAGCCACTCGACGTCTGCGGCAGGGCCCGCGTCGACCGGCGGCGGCCCGGCGTCGGGCTCGTCGGCACCGCTGTCGGTGTCCTCCTCGGTCGGGCCGGAATCCACGTCGCCCGAGCCCGCGTCGACGCCCCCACCGGCGTCGGTGTCGGCGTTCGCGCCTTCGTCACCACCACAGCCCGAGAGCGCGAGGAGCACCGAGACGAGCATCGAGATCGAGATCGCGTGACGCATGCGAGGACGACTCCTTGAAGGTCCTCAGCGTGCAGCCCGAGCGGCTCGCGCGGCTAGCCGTCGTCGCGCGTTTTCGTATACCCGCGGTATACGCTCGCGCCGCTCACATCCGGATGCGCTTGAGCCGCGTCGTCACGTCGCGCGAGAGCATCAGCTCCTGATCGCGCGGCAGCGAGGTCGTCGCCGCGAAGAGCGCGAACGCCGCGAGCTCGTGCAGCGCCTGGTGGAGGCCCTCCATCGGGTTGTCCACCTTGATGTCGGCGAGCGCGCGCGCGACCACCGCGGGATCGATGCTGCCGTCCTCCTCGACGTGCTCGCCGAAGATCGGCCCGTAGCCGCTGCCCACGATCCACGCCTCGAGCGTGCTGCGCGTCTGGTCCATCCCGCCGTACGTCGCGACGGCCATGAAGATGTCGCGGAGCACGTCGTTGAACTGCGACACGACCTTGCGCACCGCGGTCGAGTCGACCGACTTCTTCGGCCGCAGCACGACGAGGTTCTGCTGGAGGAGGCCGTAGAGCGCCTTCACCGTCATGAACTGCCCGAGACCGGTCTCGCGCGCGATGTCCTCGATGGTGCGGTTGCCGTCGGCCCACGCGAGGACGGTCTGCGCCTTCTCCTCGAGCGAGTGCACGCTCACGCGTGGCTGCACCTCGGGCACGAGCTCGTCGTGCGGGATGCGCTCGCGGAAGAGCGCCATCTCGTCGATGCGCTGGACGCCCTCCATGAGCAGCGCCTGCACCGGCAGGTGCACCGGATGCACCGGCGCCTCCGCCCCGTCGTCGGGCTGGACGAACACGTAGTGCCCCTCGCGGATCAGGAGGGACGCGAAGAAGATCTGCTCGACCTGCTTCTGCAGCTGCTCGAAGAGCTGCTCCTGCGAGATCGCGCCCTTGTCGACGACGATCTGTCCGAAGCGCCGCTCGGGATCGACCTCGGCGAGGATCTCGTCGAGCTGCTGCTTGCTGAGGATCCCGTTGCGATAGAGCACCTGCCCGAGGCGATCGTCGGGGTGGGTGCTGGTCGCGCTCTTGAGCGCGGCCTGATCGATCGAGAGCACGCGGTGCGCGTCGGGACCGAAGATGTGCATGTCGCCGCGCCAGCTCGCGCTCGCGATGATGTTCACGAGCTCGAGGATCGACGTGCGCGAGACGATCTCGCCCGCCATCAGCACGCGCGGCTGCGCGGCACCGTCGCTCTTCTCGGCGCGAAGGACGATCAGCCCCGTCGCGTCGACCACCAGCCGATAACGTCCGGCACGGTCGCGCAACCGCCGATCCGCGCCGCGCCCGGGGACCCGCACCGAGCCATCGGCCTCGACGATCACGAGATCGTTGGGCTCCGCCACGACCGGAGCGTACCGCAGCCCGAGTCACAGCGTGAAGAACGCAGATGGGCCGCCACCATGACCGGTTGTGGCAGAGCGCCTCGGGGGCTAGTTGGTGGCGCGTCTGACATGGCCCGAGTCCTCGTCGTCGACGACTTCGCGGATGCCCGCGACCTGCTCTCCGGCCACCTCGCCGCGCGCGGCTTCGAGACCGAGGAAGCGGTCGACGGAGAAGACGCCGTCGCGCGCGCCGCCGAGCGCCCGCCCGACGTGATCCTGATGGACATCGGGATGCCCAAGATGGACGGCATCGAGGCGACGCTGCGGATCAAGGCGGACCCGCGCACCGCACACGTGCCGGTGATCGCGGTGACCGGTCAGGCGCACGACGGATTGCAGGTGGTGCCGCCCTGCGACGCGGTGCTCGCGAAGCCCGTCGATCCGGTGCGCGTCGAGGCCGAGGTGCGGCGCGTGCTCGCGGAGAAGAGCTCGCCCGCGAGCGCGCTGAGCGCGGCGCGCGCAGCGAAGAGCTCGACGAAGCGACAGCGCGAGAGCCAGCAGCGGAAGCGCTCGGTGGTGTGGCTCATCGCGGGCCCGGAGCGCGTGCGCAGCGCGATCGCGATGCTGATCGAGCGCGTGGGCCTCGAGGTGCGCGCGTTCGGATCGGCGATGGACGCGCTCGACGACGCGAGCGATCCCGACGCGGTGGTGATCGATCTCGAGCAGGAGGACGCGGTCGAGCTCGCGCTCGCGATGCGCAGCCGGCCCGAGCTCGAGGAGCTGGTGCTGATCGCGCTCGAGCCCGAGGACGGCGCGCCCGACGAGGTGCGCCCCCTCTTCGACGCGCGCGTCGGGAAGAACGACGAGGTCGTGAAGCTCCCGAAGCTCCTGCAGAAGGCGCTGAAGGAGCGCGACGCGAGCCGCGGCCCGGCGGCCGAGGTGACGGTCGAGGTCGGTCAGGCGATCCACGCGCGAGGTCGCGCGGAGCCGCTCGGCACCGTGCTCGACGTGCGCCGCGAGCTGCTCGTGATCGACGTGCCGGGCGCGGGCGCGTTCGTGGTGCCCGCGACCGCCGTGAGCTCGATCGAGCACGGGCGGATCGAGGTCGAGCCCGACGCGCTCGACGACGATCTGCGCGAGGCGATCGGCGCGAACCACGAGTGAGCGATCACCGCAGCGGCGCGTGGCAGCTCGTGCACGCGGCGCGGCTCCCGGTGAGCATCAGATCGCTCACCGGCATCGTGTCGCCGCGCTCCTCGAAGCGGGCGATCCAAGCGTCGAGATCGGCGAGCAACGCCTCGACCTCGATGCGCTGCGCCCAGGTGTCGGCGTGCCTCGCCGCGAGCGCGCGCTCGAGGTGCACCCGTGCGCGCTCGCGATCGCCGACCCGCGCGTAGACCTCGGCGTACGAGAGCTCCTGCCCCGCGAACGTGTAGGGCGCCCGATGGAAGGTCCATCCGCACCACGGCTCGCACGAGATGCCCTCCGCGATTCCGTCGACGATCTCGACCGCGATGTCGGGCCAGCCCGACTCGCGAGGCATCGCCGCCGCGACCGCCATCACGGTGCCCGCGGTGCCGCCGGGATCGCGCTCGTAGAGCGCCCACAGCTCGTCGAGCAGCTCGGGCTCGACGCGCTGACCGAGCAGCACGCGCTGGTTGATCTGCACGGTCTTCAGCCAGCCCTGGAGGATCGTGTTCTCGGGCTCGTGCTCGAGCGCGTCGCGGATGTGCTGCTCGACGTGGATCCCCGCCATGAGCACGCCGTTCTCCGCGACGATCGCGACCCCGAGCTGACCGAGCCGCCAGTGCAGGCGCGCGCGCTGATGGCGATCGAGCTCCGGATCGTCCTCGGCCTCGATGCGCTCGACGAGCGCGACGAGCTGGTCGTAGCCCTCGGCGCGCCGCTCGTGATCGAACTGGAAGACCTGCCAGAAGATCTGCTCCGCGCAGCCGAACGCGTCGGCGCCGGAGACGCCCTCGCAGCCCTCGGGATAGCTGCCGTCCCAGCGCGCCTCGCGGCTCGTGAAGTCGGGATAGCGCACGTCGCTGCAGCGGTCGTAGCCGAGGTACGGCCCATCGGGCTCGAGCCCGCGCTCGGGGCAGCTCGCAGGCTCTTCGCCGCCGCAGCTCACCGCACCGAGGGCCCACACCAGGATCGCGATCGTCTTGTTCATGATCGTCCCCTCTCGGATCAGAACGGCAGGCTCGCGTTGAGATCGATGTCGCGCGCGACGACGGTCGCGCTCGACACCGTCACCTGCGGAGAGCTCAGGCCCATCAGGCTCACGAGGTCGCCGCGATCGGGACCGGCGCGGCGGGGATCGCTGGTGTCGGCGTTGCCGTTGTCGTCGAGGAACGCGACGACGTAGTAGGGCTCGGCGCGCGGCGGGATGCCGAGGACCGAGTACACGATGCGCGCGCCGCTCGCGCTCATGTCGGCGTCCATCACGAGGCCGTTCGCGACGACGGTCGCGCCGTCGCGATCGAGCACCGGGTCGCGATCGAAGATCGCGATGTAGAGGTGGCCGCGTCCTCCGGCCATCGGCATCGCCGAGCGCGTCACCACGCCCATGAGCGAGCCTTCGCCCTCGGGCGGCGTGCCGGCGTCCTCGACGAGCGGCGCACCGGAGTCGGCCGCCGGCCGTGGAGCGCCCGAGTCGGTGCCGCTCGTGATCGAGCCGGCGTCGGTTCCTTCGGTGCCTTCGTCGCTGCTGCACGCAGCGAGCGAGAGACCGGTCAGCGCAACGAGCGAAGCGATGGTGCGGCGATGCATCGAGACCCCCCTGGTGCACCGCGACGATGCTGGCGCGGGATGGCTCGCGTAAATAGTTGAAAGTGGGACTTCTCACTTTCGACCAATCGACATCGCGCGAAGACCCGCGTGGTAGCGTCGGCGGATGCGCTTCGTCCTGCTCGCGATCCCAGCCGCGCTCGGGCTCTCCGCTTGTGGCGCGTGCGCCTGCCTCCCGTGCCCGCCGCCGATCACGATCGACGTGCACCTCGACGAGACGCACGACGCATCGAGCGTCTCGGTCGCCGGCTTCGCGTGCATCGCGGCCGACGCGCCGAGCACCGTGACGTGCACCTCTCCGCAGCTCGGCGGCGGCACGCACGGCCTCGTGGTGCACGTCGGCGAGCGCACGATCCCGATGCGCGTCCACCTGCCCGGGGACGGCGGAAGCTGCTGCGGATGCGGCTACCAGCCGGTGCGCGAGCAGGTCTTCGTGCTCGAGGGCGATCCCCTGATGAGCGGCGTGTGACGTAGGACGCGGAAGCTCCGGCGCGCGCCCGGATGTCTTCGACCCGTGCTCGGGTCTCGCTCTCCACACATCTCGCTGATCTCGGTGATCGCGCTCTCGACCTCGAGCTGCATCGCCGCGTCGCACGACGCGCCGGCGCCGATCACGACCGGCGCGCCCTCACCACCGAGCACGCCTCGCTGGGAGCGCCCACCGAGCGCACCGGCCGACGTCACTTGGCCAGCGCCCGAAGTGTTCGAGGCGACACGCGCATCGCTCGGTCGGGCGATCACGCTCGGGCAGGTCGCGCACGCGGGGCACTGGGAGGTCGCGTTCGCGCGGCGCACGAGCGAGGGATGGGAGCTCGTCGGGATCACCGGCGAGGCTTCGTACGACGGAACGCTCTGCGACTCGTTCCCGTGCGCGTGGCCGCGTGCGCTCGCGGGACAGGAGCCCGCAGACGAGCCGAGCGCGCTCCCCGACGCCCTGCTCGACGACGTCGCGTACGCGCGCACGTTGCTCGCGTTCGAGGGTCCGCTCGTCGCCGAGCCCGACGAAGCCGAGACGTCGGACGCGCCCGCGCTGGTCGTGATCACGCCAGAATTCGAGCGCGCCCGCCAAGATCCCCTGTCCAGGATCCCCGACGACGCGTGGGATCTCGACCTCGACGCCGACCAGCTGCCCTATCTCGCGCCGCACCTCGACGTGCTGCGCCTCCGTCCGCCTCGTCGCGTCTTCGTCTGCGGGTTGGAGATGCTGAGTCCGCGCCCGCGGCAGATCGCGTTCATGCGCGCGCTCGCGGCCGCGCAGGCGGGGCGAACGGGGTGGGCCGTCGAAGGTTGGACGCACACGATCCGCCGCTGGTTCTCGCCTCCGTCGTCGCCCCCGCGCAGGCATGGGCGGCTCCTCGCCATGCTCGGCGTCGACGCAGCGCGCCTCGTGCTCGGGCTGAGCATCGAGCTGACCGGCCATCGACGCGTGCTCTCGCTGAGCGAGGTCCGGCGCGTCGTGGCCGATCTCGGTGGAGACCTCGTCGCGCGTCTCCGCACGCTCGCCGCCGACCCGGCCGTCGATCCGCTGAACCGCGTGCTCGCGATCGCGGCGGTCGCCGCTCCCCCGCTCTCGAGCGATCCCCTCTACGCGACGCTGCCCGACTCGGCGCGCGCGCTCCTCGACGCATGGTCGCGCTGAAACGCGAAACGGGCGCCGAGCTCTTCGCTCGACGCCCGCTTCTCTCGTCCGTTCGCTCAGCTCACTCGGCCGGCGCGGCCGCGGTCTTCGCGTGGCTCTCGCCCTCGACCGCCGCGATGCGCATGCCGTAGAACGAGCGGTACACGAAGAACGCGCTGATCGCGAAGAGCACCGCCGCGATGACGACGCGCATCGTCGCGCCGTTCTCGATGCTGCCCTGGAGGATCTCCGCGAGCTCGACCGCGAGCAGGCCGAACAGCGTGGTGAACTTGATCACCGGGTTCATCGCGACCGACGAGGTGTCCTTGAAGGGATCACCCACGGTGTCGCCGACGACGCACGCCGCGTGGAGGTCCGTGCCCTTCGCCTTGAGCTCGGTCTCGACGACCTTCTTCGCGTTGTCCCACGCGCCACCCGCGTTCGCGAGGAAGAGCGCCTGGAAGAGACCGAAGAGCGCGATCGCGACGAGGTACCCGATGAAGAAGTACGACTCGAGGAACGCGAACGCGAGCGTCGAGAAGAAGACCGTGAGGAAGATGTTGAACATCCCCTTCTGCGCGTAGACCGTGCAGATCTCGACGACCTTCTTCGAGTCCTCGATCGACGCCTTCTCGACGCCCTCGAGCTTGATGTTCGCCTTGATGAACTCGACCGCGCGGTACGCACCGGTCGAGACCGCCTGCGTCGACGCGCCGGTGAACCAGAAGATCACCGAGCCGCCCGCGAGCATGCCGAGCAGGAAGGGCGGGTGCATCAGCGAGAGCTGCGTCAGCAGCTCGGGGCGAAGGCCCGTGAGCAGCACGATGATCGAGAAGATCATCGTCGTCGCGCCGACCACCGCGGTGCCGATGAGCACCGGCTTCGCGGTCGCCTTGAACGTGTTGCCCGCGCCGTCGTTCTCCTCGAGGAGCTCCTTCGCGACCTCGAAGTTCGCGTCGAACTTGAAGTCCTTCTTGATCTCTTCCTTGACGTTCGGGACGTTCTCGATGAGCGAGAGCTCGTACACCGACTGCGCGTTGTCCGTGACCGGGCCGTAGCTGTCGACCGCGATCGTGACCGGGCCCATGCCCAGGAAGCCGAACGCCACGAGGCCGAACGCGAAGATCGGCGAGACGTCGACCCAGCCGGCCTCGGTCTGGAAGCGGATGATCGCGCCGAGCGCCTCGCTCGTGCCCGCGTCCAGCATCGTCACGCCGTACGCGACGCCCATCAGCGCGACGAACACGATGCCCATCCAGTACGCGCTGAAGTTGCCCGCGGTGAGGCCGGCGAGGACGTTCAGCGACGCGCCGCCTTCCTTCGACGCGGTCACGACCTCGCGCACGTGGCCCGAGTCGACCGAGGTGAACACCTTGATGAGCTCGGGGATGATCGCGCCCGCGAGCGTGCCGCAGCTGACGATCACCGAGAGCTTCCACCACGCGCTCGACGCGCCGCCGAGCTCGGGGATCAGCGCCGAGCTGACCGCGAACGTCGCGATGATCGAGACGATCGACGTGAGCCACACGAGGACCGTGAGCGGGTGCTCGAAGTTGAACTTGCCGAGGTTGCCGTAGCGGCTCTTCGCGATCGCCTCGTTCACGAGGTACGAGCCCGCGCTCGCCACGACCATCACGACGCGGATCATGAAGAGCCACACGAGCAGCATCTTCTGCGCCTCGGCGGCCTCCGGGCTCGTGAGCACGAGGAGGATGAACGAGATGAGCGCGACGCCGGTCACGCCGTAGGTCTCGAAGCCGTCGGCGCTCGGACCGACCGAGTCACCCGCGTTGTCGCCCGTGCAGTCCGCGATGACGCCGGGGTTACGCGCGTCGTCTTCCTTGATCTTGAAGACGATCTTCATGAGGTCCGAGCCGATGTCGGCGATCTTCGTGAAGATGCCGCCCGCGATGCGGAGCGCCGACGCGCCGAGCGACTCGCCGATGGCGAAGCCGACGAAGCAGGGGCCCGCGAACTCACCCGGCACGAAGACCAGGATGAGGAGCATCATCATCAGCTCGACCGAGATGAGCATCATGCCGATGCTCATGCCGGCCTTGAGCGGGATCGCGTAGACCGGGTGGCCCTTGCCCTGGAGCGACGCGAACGCGGTGCGCGAGTTCGCGAACGTGTTGACGCGGATGCCGTACCACGCGACGCCGTAGCTGCCGGCGACGCCGATCAGCGCGAACACGAGGATCATCCCGACGCGCAGCCAGCGCTCGCCCGCGGGCAGGTGCGCGAAGGCGAACACGCCGTAGTACACGACCATGATCGCGCCGATGAAGGCGAACAGGATCATGATGAAGCGGCCCTGGGTGACCAGGTACGTCTTGCACGTCTCGTAGATCAGCTCGCTGATGTCGAGCATGGTCTTGTGGACCGGCATCGCCTTCAGCTGGTTGAAGATCACGAAGCCGAACGCGAGACCGAGCGCGCACACCGCGAGGCCGCTCATCAGGAGCGTGCGGCCGTCGACGCCGAGCATCGTGACGGTCGAGAAGTCGGGCAGGCGGAGGCTGGCCTCGCCGCCTGCGGCGTGGCTGGTCTCCTGGGCGAGCGCGATGCTCGGCGCCGCGAAGGCCGCCAGCGAGGCAGCGGCGGCTGACACGCGAGCGAGAAGCGAGTGCAGACGGCTGGACATGAGGACTCCTGGGTCTCCGAACGCCCGGAGCGCGCTCCGGACGAGGCAATGACACCGCTGGGCGAGATGTCGGGTCGAGCGCTTCCCTATCCCGCGCGCCCACCCTCGGCGGGGCCGCCTGATAGCAAGGGGCGCCGGCGATGTCTACACCCGTTGGGCCGGCCGCGTCTCGGGGTGAGGAAGGGTCGCGGTCGGGCCGAGTAGAATCCTCCGCCGAGGGCGGCCGACGGGCGGAGGTGCGGATGAGGCGGGATGCGTGGCGCGGGATCGCGATGGTGCTCGCGGCGATCGCGGCGGGGTGCGGAGAGTCCCACCCAGCGGGCGACGGCGGCGAGGACGACGTCGACGCGTCGATCGCGCCCGACCAGGACGCCGGGGTGACGCCCGGCGACGACGCGAGCGCCCCGGACGAGGACGCGTCGTCGCCCGACGTCGACGCCGGCCCGCCCGCGAGCTGCGACTCACCCGGCACGGTCGAGAGCGTCCCGTGCGGCAACTGCGGCACCGTCTCGCGCTTCTGCACGGCGGCGCGGGTCTGGGAGTACGCGGAGTGCGAGGACGAGGGCGTCTGCGCGCCCGGCACCATCGACCAGGTCGCGTGCGGCAACTGCGGCCGGCAGGCCGCGCGCTGCACCACCGCGTGCGTCTGGGAGCGCACCGGCGCGTGCACCGACGAGGGCGAGTGCGCGCCCGGCGCGCGGACGCGCAGCGGCGAGACCTGCCCCGCGCCCCAGACCCGCGAATTCCTGTGCAGCGACGCGTGCACGTTCGAGCCCGCGAGCGAGTGCTCGGCGGACGGGTGCACGACGCCCGGCACCATCGAGCAGGTCGCCTGCGGCATGTGCGGGACGCGCGAGCGCTTCTGCACGGCGGAGCGCGTCTGGGAGTACGGCGCCTGCGAGGACGAGGGCGTGTGCATGCCCGGCACGACCGGCCCCGTCGCCTGCGGCAACTGCGGCACCCGCACCGCGCGCTGCACCGCCTCGTGCCAGTGGGACGGCAGCGGCACCTGCGCCGGCGAGGGCGTGTGCGCGCCCGGGACGATCACGCGGAGCGGCGCGCTCTGCCCGCCGATGCAGACGCAGCGCGTGCAGTGCACGGCGTCGTGCGCGTACACCCCGCTCGACGCGTGCCGCAGCACGGTGCCGGTCGACGTGATGGTGCTGCTCGACGTGACCGGCTCGCACGCGACCTACGTGCGCGACAACGTCACGACGTTCGGCACGCGCCTGGTGGCGCCGCTGCTCGCGATGGACGACGTCGCGGTCGGCGTCGCGTGGTACGCGGACTTCCCGATCGACTCGTACGGCAGCGCGGGCGATCATCCGTTCGAGGGCGGCGTGCAGCCGACGCGCACGCGCAGCGAGGTCGACGGCGCGTTCGCCGCGGTCCCGCAGCGCGGCGGGAACGACCTGCCGGAGAGCGGCATCGAGGCGCTCTCGATCCTCGCCGGCGGCACGACGCCGGCGTCGGCGATCCCGCTCGTGTGCTCGAGCGGGCGCACCGCCGGCGGCTGCTGGCGGGGCGGCGCGCGGCGCGTGGTCGTGATCTACACCGACGCGTCGAGCCACAACGGGCCGAGCCCGACGTCGACCGCGCTGCACTCGCCCTACACGACCATCCCCACCGCCGCGACGTGGCCCACCGTGCGCTCGCGGCTCTTGGCGGACGGCACGCTGCTGCTGGTCCTCTATCGCACGAACACCGACGCCGACGCGGCCGGCCAGTACGACGAGATGCTGCGGGATCTGGGGCAACCCGTGACCGATCGCATCGCCGCGGACACCATCGGGCCGGCGCTCGACGCGGTGGTGGCGCGGGTGCGGGGGATCGCGATGCCCTGAGCCCGTGTGGGGCCTTGGAGGGTGCGCAAGCAGGTTCGCGTTGCGCTCGCGCCTTAGTCTTCCGATGATTGGGGGGCTCGATGTCGCGCCCTGCCCCGTCCGAAGCTCCGCTCGTGTCTCCCGCCGACTCGTTCGTCGGTCGGGTGCTGGAGCAGCGATACCGCGTCGAGCAGCGTCTCGGCGAAGGCGGGTTGGGCACCGTCTACCGCGCGCAGCACCTCAAGCTCGCGCGCAACGTCGCGGTGAAGGTGCTGCGCGACGATCTACGCGGCATCCCGCAGCTGCGCGCGCGCTTCGAGCGCGAGGTGAAGGCGCTCTCGTCGCTCTCGCATCCGAACGTCGTGACGATCACCGACTACGGCGTGGAGGGCGGCATGCCCTTCCTCGTCATGGAGCTGGTGGAGGGCACCGAGCTCGCGAAGATCGTCGGCGAGCCGCTGCCCCCGGAGCGCGCGCTCTCCATCGTGCGTCAGATCCTCGCGAGCCTCGCCTACGCGCACGAGCGCGACGTGGTGCATCGCGATCTGAAGCCCGCGAACGTGATCGTGCGGCAGCTCCCCGACGGACGCGATCACGTCACGGTGCTCGACTTCGGGCTCGCGAAGTTCGTCGGCGACGATCCCGGCGGCGACCTCACGCGCAGCGGGCTCGTCGTGGGAACGCCCGCGTACATGCCGCCCGAGCAGATGGCCGCGGGCGCGCGGCGCGCCGATGCGCGCTCCGATCTCTACGCGGCGGGCCTCATCCTCTTCGAGCTGATCGCGGGCCGTCGTCCCTTCACGTTCGAGGAGCCCGCGGAGCTGCTGCGCGCGCATCTCGTGATGCAGCCTCCGACGCTCGCCGAGGCGCTCCCTGGCGCGGTGGTGCGGCCCGAGCTCGAGGAGCTCCTGGTGCGCGCGCTCGCGAAGTCGCCCGACGATCGCTTCCCCGATGCGCGCGCGATGATCGATGCGATCGACGCGCTGCCCTACGAGCCACTGGTGCGCGGCGGCGTCGGTGGTCACGACGCGCGGCACGACGCGACGCGCCCTGCGCGGCCGACGCCGATCTCGGCGGCTGCGGCGGCGAGCGAGCGTCCGCCGCCGAGCCCGACCGCGGCCGAGCGTGCGCGCGCGATGGGCATGCGCGCCGGGATCGCGGCGCTCGTGTTCCTGATGACGATCGCGGGCATCGCGTGGGCTGCGCGGCGCGCGACGACCGAGCCGGTCGCCGACGCGACCGACACGACCCGAGCGAGCCCGCCGCCGGTCGCGCCGCCCGCGCGCAGCGAGGGCCCGGGCACGACCGCGGCGCCGCCGTCGGCGGCGGTCGCAGTGGCCGAGGCGACGCCGGGCGACGATCCGGTCGCAGCGGGCGACGAGGACACCGAGGCGCTGGTCGGCGACGAGGACGAGGGCGAGGTCGCGCCCGAGGTCGAAGCGCCGTTCGTCGCGCCGGTGCGCGTCGGCCCGCGACCGCCGGCGCGCAATCCGCTGCGGGGTCGGCTGCCGGCGGTGCTCTCGCGCGTCGATGCGCGCATCGAGCGCGGCCGTCCGATCGGCGCGGGCGACATCCGCTCGCTGCAGCGATATCGCAACGACCGCCCCGGCGACGTGCGCGGTCGGCTCGTGCTCGGGCACGCGTACGCGGCGCGCGGCTGGCTCTCGCCGGCGATGGATCAGTACGAGCGCGCGGTGGGCGTCGACGAGAGCGTGCGGGGCGATCCGGCGATCCTCGAGAACCTGCTGCGCGCGGTGCGGACCGAGTCGCTGACGGCCCGGGCGAGCGAGCTCGTGGTGCGGATCTACGGGCTCGAGGCGCAGGCCGGTGTGCGACGGGCGATCTCTCGGGTTCGCGATCCGGCGGAGCGCGGACGGCTCGAAGCGCTCGCTGGTCGACTTCGCTGATCTCCGCGCGGGGTGAGGCTTCGGTGTGGGGCGCGGGGAGGGGGCCGGTGCTCGGCCAGTCCTCGCGATCCGACCTGCTGCGCGGTGTGATGGTCGATGGCCGGGGCTCTCGCTCGCGCAGCGCTCCGCGCTTTGCTCGCTCGCATTCGCGGGCCTCGCCGAGACTGGTCGGCGCTGCGGACGCGAAGCACGGACGACGCGAAGCGGCGGCCGGGCGTGAGCGCAATGCTCGACACGCGACGAAGGAGCGGGTCGAGCAGCAACTGCGCGCGGGCCCCCTCCCCGCGCCCCGGCTGGCAAGGCTTCGGCCGCGCGCGGAGGTGAACGCAGCTCGGTGTGGTGGGGGGACGCGTGCTGACTCGCCCTTCGGGCATCGTGGAGCCGATTGATCGGGCTCGCGCTGCGCGCCTCGCCCCGATGAGTCGCGACCGAACGCGATCGTGGTGACGGGATCGCCCGGCATGCCCGAGACGGTCGCGCTCTCGCGCTCTCTCGCGCTCTCTCGCTCACTCGCTCTCTCGCTCTCTCGCTCTCTCGCGCTCTCGCGCTCTCTCGCGCTCTCGCTCGCTCTCTCGCTCACTCGCGCTCTCTCGCTCACTCGCGCTCTCTCGCGCTCTCGCTCGCGCGCTCTCTCTCGCTGTCTCTCACCCGCACGCGCCCCCGCCCTCGCCCTCGCCCTCGCCCTCGCCCTCGCCCTCGCCCTCGCACGCGCCCTCGCCCTCGCCCTCGCCCCCGCCCTCGCCCCCGCCCCCGCCCTCTCCCCCGCCCCCCGCCCTCCTGTGCGTCCGCTCTCGCCCTTCCGCGCGCGCAGTTCCGCTACTCTCCCGCGCCATGCATGGCCACCGCTCGCTTCCAGGCTCTCTGATGCTCGCGTCCGCTCTCGTGCTCTCGACCGCGTGCGGGGGCTCCGAGGCGGCCGAGGACGCGGTCGACACGACGCCCATCGTCGGCGTGATGGAGCTGCCGATCTCGCATCGCGGCGACGCGACCGCGCCGAGCGATGCGCTGCGCGTCGAGATCAGCCCGACCGAGCTGCGCCTCGAGAGCCGTCCCGTCTACACGCTCGAGCGCGGGCGCGTGCCCGCCGCCGAGGTGACCGCCGACGGGCTCACCCAGCTGCGCACCGCGCTCCAGGCCGCGCCCGCGCGCCCCCGCGTCGCGCTCACCGCCCACGGCATGGTGCCCTACGGGACGCTGGTGCGGACCATCCAGACGCTCACCGCCGCGGGCTATCGCGACATCCTCCTCGCGGTGCGTCCGGTCTCGGGCACCGGCGCCGCGCCCACCGCGCCGAGCTGGATGCCGATCTCGTCGCCCCAGATCGCGCCCTTCGGCCCCGAGCCCGTCGACCCCGCGACCTACGGCGGACCGGCGCGCGGATGGGGCGACTTCACGTCGCGCTGGGAGGAGTCGTACGACGCGTGCCGCGCCGCCGGCGCCGGCCAGTACACCGACTGCGATCCCAAGGCCTCGGTGACGCCCGAGGACGGCCAGATGCAGGTCGTGCTCTGGGCCCGCGGGCGCGGCATGCAGGTGCGCTTCAACCGCGTCGGCGCGCCCCCGCCCGAGCCCAGCAAGGCACCGAGCGGCCCCGCGCTCATCGAGGGCGTCCGCGCCGCACCGACCGGCGAGGGCGAAGAGATCCCGCCCGACCCGTCGACGACCGGCGCCTTCGCGTTCCGCGCCGAGGTCGCGACCGCGGCCGACTCCGCGATCTCCGGCGTCACCCGCCCGGTGTGCGGCGCCTCGCCGTGCCCCACCGTCGTCGAGGCCGACGAGGAGACGCCGGTGATGCGCGTCGTGTCGCTGCTCGGCGCGGCGTTCCCCAACGGCTCGAGCCCGCCGCACCTCGTGCTGCGACTGCCCGCCGCGCGCTGAGCTACGGCGCGACGAGCCAGTTGCGGTGGCCCTCGCTCTCGGGCGGCAGGACCTCGATGCAGCCCACCACCGCGTCCCCACACCGGCGCGCCTCGGACAGCGCGCCGGCGACGCGCTCGAGCGGGCCGTACCGCCGCCGGTGCTCGCGGGCCAGCGCGTTGTACTCCGTGACGAGCGCGCCCAGGTCGTCGCCCGCCGCCCACCCGATCGGGCCGATGCCCTCTCCGTGATCACGCACGGCGAGGAACGTCGGCCCGAGCGCGTGCACCCGTCCTCGCGGCACCAGCGGCGCCGCGCCGAGCGCGGGCACGAGCGTCTCGAGCGCGTCCTCGCGAGATGCCGCGTCCAGCTGCCCAACATCGACGCCGAGCAGCTCCGCCACGTCGCTCACCCCGAGGCCGAGCTCGACGACGTCGCGCCCCGATGGCCCGTCGCGCAGACACGCCTCGAGCCCCACCCGCAAGAGCCCCGCGCACCCGCGCGACCAGTCGGGCGTCTCGTCCCAGGGCGGCGGAGGCGACCTCCATCCCTCGAGCTTGCGCGCGAGGAGCACCGCCTCGTTGCCGAGGAAGATCGCGGGCCCCCCGAGCTCACGCATCCGCGCGAGGCGCTCGACGCTCTCCTCGAGCGCGTGCTGGGTCGCGCGCGGGATCATGCCGACGCCGCCGAGCGCGCCGCGCAGCGTGCGCTCGACGTCCTCGCGCTCGAGGTCGTCGACGTAGTCGAGCTGCTCGAGCGCGTCGCGCAGGCCCCGCTCGATCACGCGCCACCCATCGCCCGCGACCTCGACACGATCCGCGACCTGCCGCGCGTGGTCCTGCACGCTCCACGTCGAGAGCAGGCGCCACAGCGACGACTGTGCCTCGCCGCTCGCGGCCGCCTCGGTCCCGCCGCGCGCGACGGCGCGCGCCATCGCGCCGTACCCCGTCACGAACGCGCGCACGCGCTCGGGGTCGGCGGCGACCAGCGTGTGCGCGAGGATCGCCGGCTCGCTCATGACGCCGCGGGCTCCTCGTCCTCGCCCTCTTCGTCCTCGCTCGCGTCCCGCGCGCTGACGACGAAGCGCTCGAGGCCGCCCAGCGAGGGCAGCGAGATCGACGCGCCCTCGCTCTGGGCGTTGCGCAGCGCCCCGACGATCGCGCGCAGGATCGCGAGGACCAGCCCGTCCTGACGATCGAGCGCGCGCTGATCGATGTGCTGCGGCGGCGTGAGCGCCGCGCCGGTGCCGGCGAGGCGCTCGGTCTCGTCGGCGAGCTCGCGCAGGCGAGCGACGAGCGCGTCGTCGTAGCCGTACGCATCGAGGACGAGCGTGTGCTGAGGGTCGGCGCGCAGCTCCTCGAGGATGCGCGCGACCGTGCGCGCGCTCGCGACGGCGGCCGAGGCGGTGGGGGCCTTCGCCGACGCGCGCTGGAGCTCGGCACGGTGCGGCGAGTCGAGCGCGACCACGTTGCGGGCGAGGTGGGTCGCGACGACGCGGCGCTCGCGCAGCGCCCTCCCCTTCGCGACCTTCAGCGCGTCGCGTCGCCCCGCGATCTCGCTCGCGACATCGCGCAGCTGCTGCTCGTACGCGAGGTCGATCCGGGCGAGCTCGCGTCCCTCGACCACCAGCAGCCTCAGCAGCTCGGGGGCGAGCCCGCGCGGCGGCGGGTCGAGCGTGCGCAGCGCGTGGAGCGCGGACGCGGCGACGTTCGGCGCGACGGCGAGGATCTCCTCGGTGCGGTAGGTCGCGCCGATGTCGACGAGCTTCTCGTTGCCGTAGGCGCGCGCGAGCGCCTCGCGCACCGCGGCGACGCGCGCCTCGGAGGTCGGCGGCAGGTCGCGCTCGATCTCGTCGAGCGACCACGCGCGGCTCGTGTCGAGCCCAACCGCGGCTCGTGTCGGGGCCTTCTTGGTCGCGCGCTTCTTCGCCGCGACCTTCGTTGTCTTCTTGGTCTTCTTCGTGGCAGCCATGCGCGCGACGGTAGAGGACGAGCCCGCGGCCGCGCAAACGCCCGCCGGGGAAGGGACGGTGTCGAGCGCGGGATCGTCGGTGTCCGCGCCGGGGATCGCCGGCGTCCGCGCCGGGATCGCCGGTGTCCGCGCCTCGCGCAGCGTCTCCGCGCCAGGTTCATCGCTCTCCGCGGCTCGCGCAGCGTCTCCGCGCCACGATCATCGCTCTCCGCGCCTCGTGCAGCGTCTCCGCGCCAGGTTCATCGCTCTCCGCGCCTCGCGCGGCGTCTCCGCGCCAGGTTCATCGCTCTCCGCGCCTCGCGCGGCGTCTCCGCGCCAGGTTCATCGCTCTCCGCGCCTCGTGCAGCGTCTCCGCGCCACGATCATCGCTCTCCGCGCCTCGCGCAGCGTCTCCGCGCCACGATCATCGCTCTCCGCGCCTCGTGGGGCGTCTCCGCGCCAGGTTCGCCGCTCTCCGCGCCTCGTGCGGCGTCTCCGCGCCACGATCATCGCTCTCCGCGCCTCGTGCAGCGTCTCCGCGCCGCGATCGAGGCGATGCCCGAAGGGCGAGCCCGGCCAATCGGCTCACGATGCCCGAAGGGCGAGTCGGTCCGCGTGACGACGCGAGCGCGCGAAGCGCTCTCGCGTCGTCACGCGTCCGCCCTCTTCACCACACCGCGCGCCGTTCCTCGTTCGCGTGCGGCCGAAGCCTCACCAGCAGGGCGCGTGGCAGGGGGCCCGAGCGCTTCCGCAGCGACCCACCCGACGGCAGCCACCTACCCGCCCGGTTCTCGGCATCGCATCCGCGATGCCGAGAACGATCCCGCCTCCCGACGCCCCAGCGCTCACCGCAAGCCGGTCGCGAGGCTCAGCGAGGGCCCCCTGCCACGCGCCCCCGCCGAGACCTATCCCCGCGCGGAGATCCCCGAGAGCTTCGAGGGGTTCACCACCAGATCGATCTCCACGACCCGATCCCCGTCGACCGTCAGCGCGAGCACCCCGAGCAACCCACCCGCGTTGCTCCACCCGATCCCGGTGCGCCCGTTGATCTCCATCAGCTCGAACTTCACGTCGGCCGACGCCTTCCGCGAGAGCCCCATCACGAAGCGCGCGACCCGATCGTCGCCGTGCACCGCGCGGCGCGCCGCCTTCGCGCGACCGCCGCCGTCGGAGCGCGCGACCACGTCCTTCGCGAGCAGCGACTGCAGCCCTCCGAGGTCGCCCTGCCCGATCGCCATCGCGAAGCGCATCACGAGCTCGCGATGTCGATCGGGATCCGCGGGGAAGCGCGGCCGCCCTTCCTTCACGTGCGCCCTCGCGCGCGACATCAGCTGCCGCACCGCGACCTCGTCGCGCTCGAGGATCGCCGCGACCTCGGCGTGCGAGTAGTCGAACACCTCGTGCAGCAGGAACACCGCGCGCTCGAGCGGAGAGAGCCGCTCGAGCAAGAGCAGGAACGCGAGCGAGAGCGACTCGGCGTCCTCGGGATCGCGCGGCTGCACCACCGCGCCGGGGAGGTCGGTGCGCACCGGCTCGGGCAGCCAGTCACCGGTGTACTGCTCGCGCCGCACGCGCGCCGAGCGCAGCTGATCGAGGCAGATGCGCGTGACCACCGTCGCGAGCCAAGCGCGCGGCGAGGCCACGTCGTCGGTGGGTGCGCTCTGGGCGCGCACGAACGCTTCCTGCACCGCGTCCTCGGCCTCGGCGACGCTGCCGAGCATGCGGTACGCGAGCCCGATCAGGAACGAGCGGTGCTCGCTGTAGAGCGCGGCAGGATCGTTCTTCATGCGGCCTCGCGGGGCGACGGGAGCTCGCGCGACGGGAGCGCGTGGAGGCGGACCCGCAGGAAGCGGTAGTCCCACCATCCGTCGCGCTCGAGCTCGACGCTGCGCACCGTGTAGCGGCAGATCATCTCCTTCACCATCGCACCGAGGCGGCCCGACAGGAAGGTCGCGCGCGGCGTGCCCTGCGGCGTCATGAGCTGCACGAGCCCGTCGCGGCGGCCGAGGCTGATGCAGTAGGCCGTGTCGGACCAGTCGATCGCGCGCTCGGGCTCGTCGCGCAGCGAGCGCACCGCGTTCTCGGCGGCGTGCACGCCCATCGGCATCGCGCTCTTGCAGCCGAAGGGGAGCTCGGAGCCGAGCACGCCGCTCGGCGCGGCGCAGTCGCCCGCGACGTAGACGTCGGACACGCCCTCGAGGCGCAGCATCGCGTCGACGCGGGCACGGCCGCGGGCGTCGACCGGGAAGCCCCAGGTGCGCAGCGACTCGGGGATCGCGAAGCCGACCGCGCCGACGCAGACGTCGAAGGGCACGCGCTCGCCGGCGATCACGACGGCGTCGGGATCGACGCGCTCGACGCGGGCGTGCTCGCGCAGCGTGATGCCGAGGCGCGCGAAGGTGCGGCGCAGGTGATCGACGGCGCGCGGCGCGAGGCCGGGGCCGATCGCGCCCGACGTCACCAGCGTCACGCGCAGGCCGCGGTGGCGCTCGGCGAGCTCGGTGGCGCCCTCGATGCCGGTGAGCCCGCCGCCGATCACGACCAGATGGCCTTCGCGGCGCGCGGCCTCGCGCACGGCGATCTCGAGCTCGGCGAAGCCGTCGGGCTCGAGCGTGTGCGCGTGCTCGCGCGCGCCGGGGATCGCGCTCGCGTCGACGCGGCTGCCGATCGCGACGATCAGGCGATCGAAGCGCATGCGCTCGCCGCCCGAGAGCGTGATCTCGTGCCCGACGCGATCGACCGACTCCACGCGGGCGCGGACGATGCGCACCGAGGTGCCGCGCAGCAGCTTCGCGAGGGGGCGCGCGGGATCGACGATGCCGGCCGCCGCCTCGTGGAGGCGCACGCGCTCGATCATCGCGTCGCGATCCGAGACGAGCACGACCTCGCCGCGATGGCGCAGGCGGCGCGCTGCGCGCAGCGCGGCCATCACTCCGGCGTACCCACCGCCGACCACGATCACCCGGGGCTTGGTCTCCATCTTCGCCTTCTCCTTCGTCGTTCGCCCCGAGGACGAGGCAGCGCGGCGGGACGTGACATCGCGGGAAAGGACTGAGACGATCACCTCCATGCGCGGTCGCTTCGCACGTCTTCTGATGGTCTCGGTGCTGGCGCTGGGGGGTCCCGGATGCAGCACGATCGTCGACCCCGACGAAGGTCGTCTCGATCCTCCGACGGGGAGCGACGGCGGCGGCGTCGACGGCGGTGCGGTGGACGGAGGTGGCGACCCCGGGGTCGACGGAGGGCCTCCTCCGATCGACGGGGGCGGCGGGTGCGTGCCGAGCTGCGAGGGGTCGACGCTGACGCGCTGCGAGGGCGACCGGCCGGTGGTCGAGACGTGCACGCTGCCGTGCGCCACCGAGGGCGCGCGCTGCGGCGAGATGATCCCGTCGAACGTGAGCGCGGAGCTGTGGACGAGCGAGGCGCGCGACGTGGTGGTCGCGGGGACGGCGCGCTTCGACACGAGCACGTGCATGTCGACGATGTCGCTCGCGGGCGTGGTGCCGCAGGGCGCGGGGCCCTCGGTGTGCGTGCTCCAGGTGCGCAACCTGCGCGTGGAGAGCGGCGCGGAGCTGAGCGTGACGGGGAGCTTGCCGCTCGCGATCCTGGCGACCGGCGACGTGGAGATCCGAGGGACGCTCGACGCGAGCGCGGCGCTGGAGCGGCCGGGGCCGGGCGGGGGCGCGGGCGGACGGCCGGGCGCGATCGACGGCAGCGGCTGGGGCCCGGGGCGCGGCGGCGCGCGGATGGGCAGCTTCGACGACGGCGGGGGCGGCGGCGGCGGGCTCTGCGGGGCGGGCGGCAGCGGAGGCGCGGGCGGCGACGCGGCGGGCGGGATGGGAGGCGCGGCGACCGACGCGCAGCTCTTGATCCCGCTGCGCGGTGGGAGCGGCGGCGGCCTGGGGCTCGGGGCGACGGGCGGCGGCGCGGGGGCGACCGGGACGTTCGGGCTCGGCGGAGCAGGCGGCGGGGGCGTTCAGATCAGCGCGCTGGGCCGCATCCGGATCGAGGGCGCGATCCTGGTCGGGGGCGGCGGCGGGCGCGCGGGGCGCAGCGTGGAGAGCGGCAACTGGGGCGCGGGCGGAGGCGGCGGCAGCGGCGGCGGCATCCTGCTCGAGGCGCCGGAGGTGGTGTTCGAGGGCAGCGCGACGCTGGGCGCGACGGGCGGCGGCGGAGGCGGGAGCGCGAGCGCGCTGGTGAGCGGCGACGACGGCGAGGACGGGCGCGTCTCGCTGACGTCGGCGAGCGGCGGTGAGGGCGGCGGAGCGGAGTACGGCGCGGCGGGCGGGGACTCGGGCGGCGGCGAGGTGCTCGAGGGGCGCGACGGCGAGAGCAACGAGACGCGCAGCGCGAACGGCGGCGGCGGCGGCGGCGGCGCGGGCTGCATCGTGGTGCGCACCGCCGAGGGGACGTTGCCGCCGGGGATCGAAGACGGATGGAGCCCGAGCGCGGACGGCGTCTTCGTCGCGAGAGTGTTGGTGCGCTGAACGTACCGGGTCAGCTCGAGCGGGCCAGGCGCGCTTCGGCGATCGCGAGGCCGGGCGCGCGATCGAGGACGCGCTGCCATGCGGCGCGCGCGGCGTCGCGGTCGCCCTGGCGCTCGCGCAGCAGCGCGAGGTTCATCAGCGGGTTCGGATCGCTGGGGTCGAGCTGCGCGGCGTGCTCGAGCGTCGTCTCGGCGTCGGTGGCGCGATTCAGGTGGACCAGGCACGCGCCGAGGCCGTTGTGGGCCGCCGCGAGCTCGGGCGCGCGCACGATCGCCTCGCGGAACGCCGCCGCGCCGGCGTCGTACTGCTCGAGCAGCGCGAGCGCGTTGCCGAGCTTGAGCCACGACGCCGCGTCGGCGTCCTCGCGCTCGATCGCGCGGCGGTACACGTCGACCGACTCGCTCACCCGACCGAGGTCGCGCAGCAGATCGCCGAGCGCGAGGAGCGGCTCGGCGTCGTTCGGGACGAGCTCCGACGCGCGCTCGAAGTCCGCGACCGCGCCCTCGAGATCGCCGGTGGCCGCGCGCGCGAGACCGCGCCCGAGGTGCGCGCCTCCGTCGGCCGGCGCGCGGGTGATCGCCTCGCCGAACGCATCGCGCGCGTCCTCGTGACGACGCGCGACCCGCAGCAGACGACCGAGGTTGATCCACGGGTCCTGCCCCAGCGGATCGAGCTCGGTCGCGCGCCGGTACGCCGCCTCCGCGCCCTCCGCGTCGCCCTGCTGCTCGCGCGCGAGCCCGAGGCGGTTCCACACCGGCGCGCAGCGCGGCTCCAGCGACGCGAGCACGTCGAGGTGCGCACGCGCCGCCCCGCCGTCGCCGGCGTCGAGCGCGAGGTCCGCCGCGAGCATGCGGCCCCGCGCGTGGTCGGGCGCGGACTCGAGCGCGGCCTCGACCTCGCGACGCGCCTCGGCGTCGAGCAGGCGACCGCGCGAGAGCGCCGCCGCGAGGACGTGCAGATCGGGGGTCTCGCCGAGGTGCGTGAGCGCCGTCGCGAGCTCGCCCTCGGCGAGGATCAGATCGCCGCGCTGGAGATCCTCGATCGCCTCGGCGTAGTGGGTCAGGCCCCGCAGCTCGGCGTCGTCGCGCCCGAGATCCCGCGCGCGCTCGAGCAGCGAGATCGCGGTCGAGGCCTGGATGCGATCGAGCGTGGGCGCCTCGACGAAGGGCGCGTCGAGGCGCGCGCGCGCGTCGGCGACGAGCTGGTCCGCCGTCGCGTCGCGATGGGCGCCGAGCGCGAGCGCACCGGCGGTGACGAGCGCGGTGCTGATCGTGGCGACGAGGGCGATGCGGCGCTGGCGCATGAGGGGAGGAGATCGGGCCCGCCGAGCCAGGTCAAGAAATCGGCTCGCCGCTCCGGGCCCTCCGGGACGAGCACTCCTGTCGGCGCGACAGATCAACATGGCAACGCGGGGGCGCCCGCGATATCCACGCTCGGCATGGACCCCGACTTCTGGCGGACGCGCTGGGCGGAAGGACGCACCGGGTGGCACCAGGGCGCGCCCAGCCCGCACCTCGTCGCGCATGCGCGCGTGCTCGAGGGCGCGCGCCGAGCACTGGTCCCGCTCTGCGGGAAGTCGGTCGATCTCGCGTGGATCGCGGCCCGGCCCGGTGGGCCCTCGGTGGTGGGCGTCGAGCTGGTCGAGGAAGGCGCGCGCGCGTTCTTCGAGGAGCAGTCGATCCCGATGCACCGCACCCACGACGGGCCCTTCGTGCGCTACGAGGGCGGCACGATCGAGATCGTGGTCGGCGACTTCTTCGAGATCACCGCGGCCGAGATCGGGCGCTTCGAGGCGTGCTTCGATCGCGCCGCGCTCGTCGCGATGCCGCCGTCGATGCGCCCTTCGTACGTCGCGCACCTGCGCTCGCTGATGGAGCCCGGGGCGCGCGTGCTGCTCGTGGCGTTCGAGCACGACGCGCCCGACGGACCGCCGTTCTCGGTGTCCGAGGACGAGGTGCGCACGCTCTACGCGGGCGCGAAGGTGACCCGCCTCGGCGCGATGGAGACCGAGACTTCGGCGTCGCTCGCCGCGCGAGGCGCGCGCGACGTGCGCGAGGTCGCGTACGAGATCGAGCTGTGATGCGCGACCTGGCGACGCCGATCGCATGCGCGCTCGCGCTGGCGGCGTCGGCCACGCTGGGCGCGCTGGCGCCCGAGTCGACGTGGGCGCCGCAGCCGGTCGCGCCTCCGCCGCGTCCCTCGCGCATCGTGTCGCTCACGCTGCCCGCCGACGAGATCGTGCTCGCGCTGGTCTCGCCCGATCGCGTGCTCGCGCTCGAGGCGTACGTCGACGACGCGCAGGCCTCGAACGTCGTCGCGGACGCGCGCGCGGTGCGCGGTCGGATGCACCAGCCGATCACGGCGGAGGCGGTGATCGCGGCGCGCCCCGATCTCGTGCTCTTGTCGGGGTGGTCGGATCCCCAGCTCGAGGCGCTGCTGGGGGTGCAAGGAGTGCCGGTCGAGCGGGTGATCTCCGCGCAGTCGCTCGAGGGCACGCGCGCCCAGATCACCCGCATCGGCGCGCTGCTCGACGAGCCGCAGCGAGCGCGCGAGGTGATCGCGGCGATGGACGCGCGCATCGACGTGGTGCGCGCGCACGGCGCGGCGCGCCGGTCGCGTCCGCGCGTGCTGCTCTTCTCGTGGAGCGGGCACACGCCCGCGGAGGGCACGCTGTTCTGCGAGCTCGCCGTGCTCGCGGGCGCGACCTGCGCGAGCACCGAGGCCGGCCTCAGCGGCTATGCGCCGCTCACGATCGAGCACCTGCTCGAGCTCGATCCCGACGTGATCGTGACCAACCGCTATCGCGCCGACGGCCGCGCGCGCGCCGTGGTGCCCGAGCCGGCGCTCGAGGACGATCCGCGGCTGCGCACGCTGCGCGCGGTGCGCGAGGATCGCGTGATCGCGCTGCCGAGCGCGCACCTGCTCGCGACCAGCCACCACGTCGCGTCGCTCGCCGAGGATCTCTCTCGCGCGCTCGACGCGCTCGAGCCGCCGCGATGAAGCGCGTGCTCCCCGCGTCGATCGTCGCGCTGGCGCTGATCGCGCTCGCGATCCCGCTCGCGACCGCGATCGGGCCGAGCACGCTCGCCGTCGATCGGGTGCTCGCGGTGCTGCTCGGCGTCGCACGCGACGTGGCGCCCTGGGAGCGCGCGGTGGTGCTCGACGTGCGACTGCCGCGCGTGGTGGTCGCGCTGCTCGGCGGAGCGGCGCTCGGGCTCTCGGGCGCGGCGATGCAGGGGCTCTTCCGCAATTCGCTGGCCGAGCCCGGCGTGCTCGGGGTGTCGGGCGGCGCGACGCTCGGCGCGATCGTCGCGCTCTATGCGGGCGCGGCGCTGCCGCTCGTCGTGGTGCCGGGCGCGGCGTTCGCGGGCGCGCTGGGGTGCGCGCTCGTCGTGTACCGGCTCGCCAGCGCGGGCGGGCGCGCGCGCACCGCATCGCTCTTGCTCGCCGGCGTCGCAGTGAGCGGTGTCGCGACGGCCCTCGCGTCGATGGTGCTCTCGATCGCGGTCGCGGACTGGGAGCTGGGGCGACAGATGCTCTCCTGGATGATGGGCGGGCTCGAGGGTCGCAGCTGGACCCACGCCGCGATCGTCGCGCCCCCGATCGTCGTCGGTGGTGGGCTGCTCTTCGCGCGGGCACGCGAGCTCGATGCGCTCGCGCTCGGAGAAGAGAGCGCGGCGGGGCTCGGCGTCGACGTGCCGGCGCTGCGGCGCGCGGTGTTGATGCTGGTTGCGCTCGCGACCGGCGCGACGGTCGCGGTGATGGGCGCGATCGCGTTCCTCGGGCTGATGGCGCCGCACGTGGTGCGGCTGATCGTCGGGCCCGCGCATCGGCGCGTGCTCGTCGGATCGGCGGTCGCGGGCGGGCTCGGCCTCGTCGCGGCGGACGCGCTCTGCCGCGCGGTCGCGGGCAGCGTCGATCTGCGGCCCGGCGTGGTCACCGCGATCCTCGGCGGGCCCTTCTTCTTGTGGCTCCTGGTGCGCGATCGCGCGGCGGGAGGCGAGGAGTGAAGGAGCCCGAAGATCGGCTCGCGGGCGCGGGGCCCTCGAGCACTCCCGCTGGAGTGAGCCCGCGGCTCGAGCTCGATCGGGTCGAGGCCGGCTATCGCGGTCGCGCGGTGCTGCGCGAGGTGTCGCTCGCGCTCGCGCCGGGCGAGGTGGTGGGGCTCGTCGGTCCGAACGGCGCGGGCAAGAGCACGCTGCTGCGCGTGGCGTCGGGCGCGCTCGCAGCGCGCGCGGGCACGGTGCGGCTCGAGGGCGCGACGATGGCCTCGATGTCGCGGCGCGACGTGGCGCGCCGGCTCGCGTGGCTGCCCCAGGCCCAGAGCACCGACCTCGCGTTCCGGGCGCGCGAGGTGGTCGCGATGGGACGGCTGCCTCACCTCGGGCCTTACGCGCCGGCGGGCGCGCACGATCGCGCGGCGGTCGATGCCGCGATCGCGGCGACGAGCATCGAGGCGCTCGCCGATCGCACGTTCCCGACGCTCAGCGAGGGCGAGAAGCAGCGCGTGCTGCTCGCCCGCTGTCTCGCGCAGGAGCCCGCGGTGCTCTTGCTCGACGAGCCCACCGCCGCGCTCGACGTACGTCACGCGTGGTCGCTGATGCGCGTGGTGCGCGAGCGCGCGAGCGCGGGGATCGCGGTGCTCGCGGCGATCCACGATCTCGCGCTCGCGGCGCGCACCTGTGATCGCGTGATCGTGATCGCGGCAGGGCGCGTGGTGCGCGACGGGCGCCCCGAGGACGCGCTCGACGCCGCGGTGATCGCCGAGACGTTCGGCATGCGGGCCCGGGTGCAGCGCGAGGAGGCCGGCATCGCGATCACGATCCTCGGCCCCAGCGGGTGAAAGAGCCGCCACCGGCGCCCCGATTTGGGGACAGCGAGCGTCCGAGAGCGCAATCGAGGCCTCGGAATCGCCGTTCGTGACGTCCCGAGAGCGCTCTCCGGACGCCGGAACGCGCTCTCGGACGGTCGCGGAGGCCTCTCGAAGCGCCGGAACCCGCTCTCGAGACGTCCGGGGAGGCCTCTCGAAGCGCCGGAACGCGCGCTCGGGACGTCCGGGGAGCTCGTTCCGGGCGCCGGCTCGGCCTCTCGGACCCGCGCGGAGGCGATTCCGGCGGCCCGATTGCGCCTCCCGGCGCCTGGGCCGGTGTTTCGCGCTTCCGGGCCGGTGTACTAGAGATCCCGCGATGCCCCGCTTCCGCGCTCGTACCGCGCCGCCCGACGTGATCTCGATCGACGGTCTGCAGGTGGACTGCGTCGTCGGCGTCTATCCCCACGAGCGGCACGAGCCGCAGCCGCTGCGCGTCGATCTCAAGCTGATGCTCGACACCGCGGTCGCGGGCGAGACCCAGCGCCTGCGCATGACCGTCGACTACGCGATGATCGCGTCGCAGCTCGCGTTCCTGCTGCAGAGCTGTCGCTTCCACCTGCTCGAGACCGCGGCGCACGCGCTCACGCGCTACCTGCTCGCGCCGCCGGCCCTCGGCGAGGATCGACCGCGCGTGCAGGGCGTCACGCTGCGCCTCACCAAGCCCAACGCGCTCGGCGGCAACGGCGTGCCCTCGCTCGAGGTGCACCGCGTCCCCGCCGACGTGCGGCTGCGCCACGAGACGAAGCCGTGGGGCACCGTCGACGTGGTGCACGAGACGAAGACCGAGGGCATCTACCGCCTCAACGTCGCGCCGGGCCAGCACATCCCGCTGCACGCGCACCACGAGATGCAGGAGTCCGAGATGGCGCTCGGGGACGGGCTCGTGCTCAGCGGCAAGCGCATCCCCGCGGGTCAGGTGCATCGCTGGCCGCACGGCAAGAAGCACCTCTGGGAGAACCCGAGCGATCGCTGGCAGTCGATCCTCTGCGTGGACTCGCCGCCCTTCCTGCCGCACGACGAGCAGCTCGCCGAGGGCGTGCCCGACGAGGTCGCGCCCGAGCCGCCCTTCCTGCCGCTGCACTCCGTCGACGCTTCGAGCGGTGTGGTGCCGACGTGAGGGCGATCGAGAGCGTGATCGTCACCGGCGCGAGCCGGGGGATCGGTCGGGCGACCGCCGAGCGCTTGATCGCGAGCGGACGTCGGGTCGCCGCGGTCGCGCGCGACGCGCGCGCGCTCGATGCGCTGGTCGCGTCGTCGGCCGGTCGAGCGGTCGCGATCGATGCGGACCTCGCGTCGCTCGACGCGCTGCGCACCGTCGTGCCGCGCGCGATCGAGGCGCTCGGGGACGTCGACGCGCTGGTGTCGTGCGCGGGCATCGCGAAGCATCGCCCCCTCGCCGCGATCGACGAGGCGCTCTTCGAGGAGCACGTCGCGCTCAACCTGCGCGCGCCGCTCTTCCTCTCGCGCGATCTCGCGCGCCACCTCGATGCGCGCGATGCGTCGGGCGCGATCGTCCACCTCGCGTCCACGCTCGCGCTGCAGGGCGTGGCCGGCACCAGCGTGTACGCCGCGACCAAGGGCGCGATCGTCGCGCTCGCGCGTGCTCTCGCGATCGAGCTCGCGCCGCGGGTGCGGGTCTCGTGCATCGCGCCGGGCGCGGTCGACACCGAGATGATCCGCGCGCCGCGCAGCGAAGAGAGCCTGCGCGAGCTCGCCGCGCTGCATCCGGTCGGCCGCATCGGCACCGCCGACGAGATCGCCGAGGCCGCGGAGTACCTGCTCGAAGCGCGCTTCGCGACCGGCACCCTGCTCGTGCTCGACGGCGGCCTGACCGCAGCGTGAGCGAGTGTCCAACATCGGCTCGCCGGCGCAGGGCCCTCCCGTCCGCGTGGGCCGCACGCTCCCGTGCGGGCCCTCCGCCAGCGAGCACTCCCGCTGCGCTGACGCCGTCTGCTACGGTGCGCGCATGTCGAGCACCCACGACGGGTCGCCGCGTCTCAACGCCTTCCGCCCCGTCCCGCGCACCGGCGTGATCTACGTGACCGCGGAGGCCACGCGCCGCGGCTACCGGCAGGACGATCCGGACTGGTGCAACCTCGGACAGGGCCAGCCCGAGACCGGCCCGCTGCCCGGCGCGCCCGCGCGCGTGACGCACGTCGACATCGATCCGGCCGATCAGGAGTACTCGCCGGTGCCCGGGCTGTGGGAGCTCCGCGAGACCGTCGCGTCGCTCTACAACAAGCTCTACCGGCGCGGCCTGCCCTCGCAGTACAGCGCGGAGAACGTCGCGATCGGCGGCGGAGGTCGCGTCTCGGTCATGCGCGCGTGCGCCGCGGTCGGCGGCGTGCACATGGGCCACTTCCTGCCCGACTACACCGCGTACGAAGAGCTGCTCGACGTCTTCCGGCGCTTCACGCCGATCCCGATCCTGCTCGATCCCGAGACCGGCTACGACTTCAGCGTGCGCCAGCTGCGCCGCGAGATCCTCGGCCGCGGCCTCGGCGCGCTGCTCCTCAGCAACCCGTGCAATCCGACCGGCAAGGTCATCGCCGGCGAAGAGCTGCGGGCGTGGGTCACGCTCGCGCGCGAGCTCGACTGCGCGATGCTGATGGACGAGTTCTACTCGCACTACGTGTGGAAGGACGGCGTGACGATGTCGTCCGCCGCGCAGTACGTGGAGGACGTCGATCACGATCCGATCGTGCTCTTCGACGGGCTCACCAAGAACTGGCGCTACCCGGGCTGGCGCATCTGCTGGACCGTCGGCCCCAGGAGCGTGATCCAGGCGATGTCGAGCGCGGGATCGTTCCTCGACGGCGGCCCCTCGCGCCCGATGCAGCGCGCCGCGATCGCGCTGCTCGACGAGGAGAGCACGCGCGCCGAGACCGAGGCCATCCACGCGTCGTTCCTCGCGAAGCGCCAGGTGCTGCTCCAGGGCCTGCGTCGCCTCGGCGTGCGCTTCGATCTCGAGCCCGAGGGCACGTTCTACTGCTGGGGCGACGTGAGCGGGCTGCCCGCGTCGCTGCGCACCGGCGAGCAGTTCTTCCAGGCCGCGCTCGAGCGCCGGATCATCACCGTGCCGGGCGTGTTCTTCGACGTCGATCCCGGCAAGCGCCGGGGCGGGCGGCCGAGCCGGTTCCAGCACCACGTGCGCTTCTCGTTCGGCCCCTCGATGCCGACGCTCGAGCGCGCGCTCGTTCGGCTCGGCGAGATGATCGCCGACGCCGCCTGATCCATCGCCCGCGCGATCGGCGCTACGCTCGGTGCGCATGGCCCTTCGCTTCGCGCTCGCCGCCGCGCTGTCCCTCGTCACCGCGTGCTGCGTGAGCCCGGTGGAGCCGACGCCGGTGCCACCCAGCGACCCCTGCGGCTTCCGGCCCTGCTTCGCCGACGCGGGCGGCCCCTTCTTCCCCGACGGCAGCGGACCGTTCCCCGGCGCGTGCGGGCTCAGCGGCTTCGGCTCGCCCTGCGAGCGCGAGTGCGTCGACGCGCAGCTCACGTGCTTCCGCGAGCGCCACGCGACCGCCGAGGTCGAGCACGAGGGCGGCACCGCGACGCTGGACGTCGTCGCGTTCCCGAACGGCCTGTGCAGCACGTCGTGCTCGGTCGACGCGGACTGCGGCGAGTGCGCGCGCTGCGTGCCCTACGCGCTCGCGGGGCGCGCGCGCCTGCAGGGCATCGTCGGCGGAACGGGCGTGTGCCGGCCGCGCTGCTTCTCGTTCGAGTGCGGCGCCGGGTACGCCTGCGATCCGACGGTCGGCGCGTGCCTCGAGGCGTGCACCGCGGACGAGCAGTGCCGCTTCACGACGATCGACAGCAACGGCGACGGGCAGGACGACGCGCTCGCGTACGACGCGGAGAGCACGCTCGTGTGCGCGAGCGGCGTGTGCACCGCCGACGCGGTGTCGGTCGGTCCCGCGTGCTTCGAGGGCTTCGACTGCCCCGCGGGGTTCGAGTGCCTGCGCGACGCCGCGCACATGAGCACCGGTCAGTGCGGCCGCGTGGGCTGCTCGAGCGACGAGAGCTGCGGCGCGAACGCGGCGTGCATCGCACGCGAGGACGGCACCAGCATCTGCACGAACGCGTGCACGCTCGGCGCCGATCGCCCCGAGTTCCGCATCGGCCGCGAGGGCCGCGGCGCGGCATGCCCTCAGGGCTTCGCGTGCCTGCACCACGGCCCGGGCACGACCGAGGGCGCGTGCCTGCCCGGCTCGTACAACGACGTGCTCGACGCCAACGTCGGCGCGCGCTGCACCGGCGACCACGAGTGCTACTCGCCGTACGGCCGCGGTCACTGCCTGCGTGCGCGCCTCGGCGAAGCCGACGGCACCTGCGTGGTCGACGACTGCATCGCGGGCCAGGCGGACCAGCTCTGGCCCGGCGTGACCGTGCCCGCGCCGACCGTCTGCGATCAGACCGCCGCGACGTGCCTTCCGATCACCGAGAGCCGATCGCGCACGCTCTGCGCGCCGACCTGCGCCGTCGCGAACGACTGCCTGCCGGGCTGGGCGTGCGTCGCGCTGCCGGGCGGCGATCGCGCGTGCTTCCCGGGCTGCACCGTCGACGCCGACTGTCGCTCGGGCACGACGTGCCGCGCCGCCGACGACACACGCTGCGACGGCGCGGACCGCAACTGCGTCTGCGAGTGAAGCGAGTCGGGCTCACTTCTCCGCGACCGCGTGCGCCAGCCGCGCGGGGCGCGCGACGATCTCGCGATAGACGAGATAGCCGAGCGGCGCGATCGACCCGAACAGCGCGGTCCCGATCACCCAGGGCCAGAGCGCGAGCCCGCGCTCGCGCGCGTCCTTCGCGAGCCCGCGCAGGACGAGCACGAAACAGATCACGAGGTCGATCAGCATCTGCATGCCCCACGGCTCCTCGCGCGCGACCGAGAGGAACCCGAGGTAGCCCTCCTCGAGCACCACCATCCCGCTGAAGAGCGCGAAGGGAACGAGCACGAGGAGCGGCACGATCATCCGGACGTTCATGACGAGCACCTCCGATGCTCCGAACCTGTCGTCGTCGCGCGACGCGAACCATGACGTGCGAGGTAAGGACGCTCGGACGCGCCGCGTTCTAGTCTCCGCGACATGGATCTCGCCCACGCCCGCTTCGGCCCGATGCTCAAGCGCTTCCGCGGCTCGCGCGGCCTCAGCCAGGAGCGCCTCGCGGAGCACGCGGAGGTCTCGCCGCGCCACGTGAGCTTCCTCGAGAACGGCCGTGCCGCGCCGAGCCGCGAGATGGTGCTCGTGCTCGCGAGCGCGCTCGATCTGCCGCTGCGCGAGCGCAACACGCTGCTCGTCGCCGCGGGGTTCGCGCCGGTCTACGCGAGCTCGCCGATCGAGAGCGCGATGCTCGAGCCGGTGCGCCGCGCGCTCGATCACCTGCTGCGCGCGCACGAGCCGTTCGGAGCGCTGGTCGTCGATCGCGACTGGAACGTGGTGCGCATGAACGCGGGCGCGACGCGCCTGCTCGGCTGGGCGCTCGAGGGCATGACCCCGCCTCCCGAAGCACTCGGCAACCTGCTCGTCGCGATCTTCCATCCCGAGGCGCTGCGCCCGCGCATCGCGAACTTCGACGAGATCGCGAGCGCGATGATCGAGCGCCTCGAGCACGAGCTGCAGCTCGAGACCGACGACACACGCCGCACGCGCATGACGTCGCTGCTCGGCTCGCTGCACGACGTCCCGCGCGTCGCGCACCCGAGCGCGGGCCCTGCCCTTCCCTTCCTCCCGGTGCGCCTACGCCGCGGCGATCGCGAGCTGCGCCTCTTCACGACGCTCACGACGCTGGGCACGCCGCTCGACGTGACCGCGCAGGAGCTGCGCATCGAGTCGTACTTCCCGGCCGACGCCGAGACCGAGCGCGCGCTGCGCGACCTCGCGGGCGAGACGTTCAGCGCGTGATCACGCGGTCTGCGCGACGTGGAGATCGCGCGAGCGCGACGGGCGGTCGATCACCACCGCGCGCTTGTCGAGGATCAGATCGTCGAGCACGAGCAGGTCGATCTGCGTGCCGAGGAAGCAGCGGATCGCGTCCATCGGCGTGTTCACGATCGGCTCGCCCTTCACGTTGAACGACGTGTTCATGATCACCGGCACGCCGGTGAGCTCGAAGAACGCGCGCAGGATCTCGTGGAAGCGCGCGTTGTCCTCGCGCCGCACCGTCTGCACGCGCGCGCTGCCGTCGACGTGGGTGACCGCGGGGATGCGCTCGCGACGATGCTCGTGCACCGGCACCGTGAAGAGCATGTACGGGCTCTCGCCGCCGAGGCCGCTGAGATCGAACCAGGCATCGGCCTCTTCGATCAGCACGGCGGGCGCGAACGGACGGAACCCCTCGCGCAGCTTCACCGCGTGGTTGACGATGTCCTTCATGTCCGCGCGCCGCGGATCGGCGAGGATGCTGCGGTTGCCGAGCGCGCGCGGGCCCCACTCCATGCGGCCCTGGTAGAAGCCGACGACCTTCCCGTCCGCGATCGCCTGCGCGACGGTGCGCGCGAGGTCGCCGGGACGGCTCGCGCGCACCGCGTGCCGCATCTCGCGCACCGCCGAGCGCGCCTCCATCGTCGTGTACGAGGGCCCGAGATACACCTTCGCGCGGCGCTCGCGGATCGGCTGCTTCGGCGGCCCTTCGAGGATCGCGTGGTAGCCGTAGAGCGCCGCGCCCGCGGCGGTGCCCGCGTCGTGCGAGGCCGGCGCGACGTGCACGCCCTCGAACATGCCCGAGCGCGCGATCTTGCCGTTCATCGTGCAGTTCAGCGCGACGCCGCCCGCGAGGCACAGGTGCTTCTCGCCGGTGCGATCGCGCAGCGTCGCGAGCCAGCGCATCACCGCGCGCTCGAGCGCTTCCTGCAGCGCGGCCGCGAGGTCCATGTGCCGCTGCTCGATGGGCTCGTCGTCGCGGCGCGGCATGCCGAGCTCGCGCAGCATCGACGACGGGTAGCCGATTCCCGCGCGCAAGAGCCCGTCGCGCACCACGAGCCACCCGAGCCACTCGGGATCGATCACGAAGCGACCGCCCGCGCCGGTGCGCACCACGCGCTCGAAGAAGCGGCGATAGCGCGCGGGATCACCGTACGGCGCGAGCCCCATCACCTTGTACTCGTCGCCCGTCTCGAACCCGAGGAAGTACGTGATCGACTGATAGAGATAGCCGACGCTGTTCGGCGCGAACGTCTCGTCGACGAGGTGCAGTCCGCGCGCATCGCCGACGAACGCGGTGCTCGAGTGGCTCTCGCCCTGCGCGTCGAGCGCGACGCACAGCGCGCGCTCGAACGGCGACTCGTAGAACGCGCTCGCTGCGTGCGCGAGGTGGTGCCAGAGGACGCGGTACTTTCCGGTCGGCGGCGCCCATCCGGTGCGCTCGGCGAACGTGCGCGCGGTGCGCGCGTCGTCGAGCTTCGATGCGCGATGCACGGCGCGCAGACCGCTCACCGCGCCGGTGAGAAGCGCGCGACCGAGCGGGCTCATGCGCGGCGCGTTCTCCCGGATCATCCCGGGCTGCCACATCCGATCGTGCGAGTGGTAGTAGCAGACGAGATCGAGCTCCTCGAAGCTGCGCAGCCCCGCTTCCTCGAGGCAGTACTCCATCGCGCGGATCGGGAACGCGCCCGAGTGCTTGTCGCGATCGAAGCGCTCTTCTTCGGCCGCCGCGACGAGCTCTCCGTCGATCACCAGCGCGGCTGCGGAGTCGTGGCTCGAGCCGAACCTCGCGACGTACCCGTCGAGCCCGCCGTTGTACCCCAGGACCTTCATCGAAGACCTCGCACGCGCCGCGGAGGCGATGCGCGACGGCGCACCTCCACCCCGTGGCATCCCGCGCGTCTCTCCGTGTGCAGCGCACGTGCCCTGCTACGGCGGGCCGGGAATCGCGCTGATTTCGCGCGACGCGAGTGCCTCGCTGCTGCCTCATCGCTGCCTCGGGCGAGGCAGGACGCACCGTTGATCCCACTCGCGGACCCGTGATCGAGCGAGGCTCGCGGCCTCGGCTCGTCGCTTTTTTCTCAGGTCGGATGATGTCGGATAGCGTCCGACTCATGCCGACATCCGCTGCCGTCGCCCGGGTCTCGCTCGTTCGTCCTTCGCTCCCGCACCTCGCGCGTCCTGCCAAGTCGCGCGCGAGCGTCCCCGCGACCCGCGAGGCGTCGCCCTTCATCAAGTGGGTCGGCGGAAAGGGCAAGTTGCTGGGGCAGCTGCTCCCGCTGCTCCCGCCGGGCGCCGAGCTGATGCGCCACGTCGAGCCCTTCGCGGGCGGTGCGGCGATGTTCTTCGCGCGTGGTCCTGCGCGCGCGATGCTCTGCGACGTGAACCCCGCGCTCGTCGACACGTACCTCGCGGTGCGCGACGAGGTCGACGAGGTGATGGCCGCGCTCGAGCCGCTCGCGCAGAAGCACGAGGCCGCGAACGGCACGTACTACGAGGTCCGCGAGCGCTACAACGCGCGCCGTGGCCTGTCGCGCGCGCAGCGCGCCGCGATGTTCGTCTACCTCAACAAGACGTGCTTCAACGGCCTGCACCGCGTGAACCGCAAGGGCGAGTTCAACGTGCCCGAGGGCCGCTACAAGAACCCGCGCATCCTCGATCACGACACGCTGCGCGCGGCATCGGCGGCACTGCAGGGCTGCGAGATCGTGAACCAGGGCTTCGAGCAGCTGCTCGGCACCGCGAAGCCCGGCGACTTCGTGTACCTCGACCCGCCCTACGAGCCGGTCTCGCGCACCAGCAACTTCACGAGCTACGCCGAGGAAGGCTTCTCGCAGCGCGATCAGGAGCGCCTGCGCGACGTGTACGCGGAGCTCGATCGCCGCGGCTGCAAGCTGATGCTGAGCAACAGCGACGTGCCGTTCATCCGCGGCCTCTACGCGAAGTGGCGCATCGATCTCGTCGCCGCGCCGCGCGCGGTGAGCTGCGACGCGCGCGGCCGCGGGCTGGTGAGCGAGGTCGTGGTCCGCAACTACTGATCGACCCGCTGAGGAGAGCAGAAAGCCGAAGGGCCCGCTGCATCCACTGCGCTCGAACGAGGAGAGTTTTTCTAAGGAAAGCAGGAGGGTTAGGAAGACCACGTCGATGGGTCTTCCGATCGACCCGCTGCATCCACCGCGCCTCCGAAGGTGAACGATCGATCGCCTTCGGCTGGAGAGCACTGCGGGACGCGCCGCGATGACCAGGCGAGCTCGGTGCCGTGGTCTTCCTAACCCTCCTGCTCTCCTGAGAAATTCCCCTTCGCTTCTCCTGAGGGGCGCTCGGCAGACGCTGGGCGCCCCGTTCGCGTTCTGGGCGAGAGGTTGCGTTAAATGAATATCGGCTCATGATTGGGTGAGCCGTGCGACGACGCGACGAAGAGAAGGAGCGCCGCATCCTCGCGAGCACGCTCGCGCTCGTCGCGCAGCAAGGGCTCGCCGGGCTCTCGATGGAGGCGGTCGCGCGCACCGCGGGCGTCGCGATCGGCACCGTCTACATCTACTTCGAGAGCAAGGAAGCGCTGCTCAACGCGCTCTACCTCGAGACCAAACGCGCGTTCTCGCGCGAGGTGTTCGGGCACGCGAGCGCGACCGAGCCGGTGCGCCCCGCGTTCGAGCGGGTGTGCATCGCGTACATGAAGTACGTCGCGGCGCACCGCGCAGAAGTGCTGCTGATGCAGCAATTCCGCAACTCGCCCTTCGTGCTCGAGGGGACCCTCGCGGCGTCCGAGGACGCGACCGCGCCGCTCCTCGCGCTGCTCGAGCGCGGCAAGGCCGAGGGGCTGCTCAAGGACGTCCCGACACCGCTGATGATCGCGTTCCTGCAGGCGACGCTCGCCGAGCTCACCGCGTACGTCGGCAGCGAGCCGAGCCGTCATCATCGCGAGCGCTACGCCCAGATCGCACGCCTCGCCTGGGACGCGCTGAAAGCCTGAACCGAACCCGGGCGCGCGCACCGCGTCGATCGCGGTGTTCGCGCCCTCTCGTTCGCTCCTAAAACGAATATCTATTCATGAAAGAGGAGGCTCCCATGTCCCCCACGATCTTCATCACCGGCGCGTCCACCGGGCTCGGCCGCGCGACGGCGCTGCTCTTCGCGGAGCGCGGCTGGAAGGTGATCGCGACCATGCGCCGCCCCGAGGACGGAGCCGATCTCGCTTCGAAGCCGGGCATCACCGTGCTCCCGCTCGACGTGACCGACCTCGCGCAGATCCACGAAGCGGCGCGCCGCGCGATCGAGCTCGGCGGCATCGACGTGCTCTTCAACAACGCGGGGTACGGCCTCGCCGGGCCGCTCGAGGGCATCGACGACGCGATGCTGCGCCGGCAGATCGACACGAACCTGCTCGGCGTGATCCGCACCACGCAGGCATTCCTCCCGCACTTCCGCGAGAAGCGCGCGGGCGTCGTGATCACGACCACGTCGATCGGCGGGCTCGCGACGTTCCCGATCAACTCCGTCTATCACGCGACGAAGTGGGCCCTCGAGGGCTGGACCGAGAGCATGTCGTTCGAGCTGGGCCAGCTCGGCGTCGCGATGAAGACGGTCGCGCCCGGCGGCATCAAGACCGACTTCCTCAGCCGCTCGCTCGTGCTCGCGCAGCACCCGGCATATCAGTCGCTCGTCGAGCGCGTGCTCGCGGTGTTCACGTCGCCCGAGCGCGCCGCGGGCTACTCGACCGGCGAGCAGATCGCCGAGGTCGTCTGGGAGGCCGCGACCGACGGCAAGGATCAGGTGCGCTACGTCGCGGGCCAGGACGCGAAGGCGATGTACGCGCAGCGTCTGGAGCTCGGCGCGGAGGCGTTCCGCAAGTCGATCCGCACGATGTTCTTCGGCTGAGCGAAGCGCGACGGAGCTCGACGCGCGCACGAGTGCGCGCGTCGCAACCTCGGAGCTACTGAGCCGCCGCGGCCGGAGCGGTCGCGCCCGGCGCGGAGTTGAGGACCCAGGTGCAGTTGAGGCGCGAGCCCCAGCCGCCGCGATCGCAGTGCTCGACGTAGGTCGCGCGTCGGCCGCACCCCGACACGCCCGCGGCCTCGCCCGGCAAGTCAGTCGCTTCGATCTGGGCCTCGGGACAGTCGATGTCGAAGGCGGCGCGCTGCCGCAACGTGGTCATGTTCGGCCCGCGAGCGCATGCCCCGACGGAGGCGGCGAAGGCCAAACCAGCGAGCACCAGCGCGAGTGGCTTCGGGATTCGATTCATGGACCCGCTTCTATCACCACCTGCCCGTGAATGGGAACCGTATCCGTGATTCGCGTCCCGGAGCGCGAGCACGCGACGACTGCGCCGCGTGAACGTCGTCGAATCAGCCCCGCGCCCGCCGGATGAATTGCGCAGTGAGCTGGGCGTTCAGCGCTGCGCACTCGCTCATGCGGTTGAGCACCGTGGGGTTGCGAAGATCGGCGCCGCGCGTCGAGCGGATCTCGATCTCGTCGACCACGACCCCGCCCATCGCGAAGACCAGGTGCATGTCGAGCCGCGAGTCGCGCGCGACGAGCACGCGATGGAACCCGAGCTCGAGGAAGCCGGGCATGACGACGAGCTGGATCGGCTCCGCGCCCGTCGACGCGACGACCTGCACACCGGCCGCCTGCCGCTGCAGCTCGAGAACGTAGGTCGCCTCGATCGCGGTGCGGACCTCCACGTAATTCGAACGTTCGTCTGCGGGCAGGCCGGCGAGGTACTGCTGCTCGGGCGCGCCGCCCACGAGCGCACGCGACCAGTCGAACGACACGCCGATCACCGACGCCGACGCAAGCGCGGAGGGCGGGCCCGACGCGCGGATCACGCGCCACGGTGGACCACAGCCCGCGAGCAGGAGAAGCGGGATCGCGAGGAACGCGAAGCGGAATCGAGAGGTCATTGCGCGCGGAGAATATCAATCCGCGGAGCGCGCGCCCGCTCGGCTCACTCCATCTTCACGCCCGATGCGACGAGGAAGTCGCGCACGACCTGCTTGTCGGTGCGCAGGATCTCGTCGGGCGTGCACGACTCCTCGATGCGCCCCTGGTACAGCATGTTCACGCGGTGCCCGATCTTGAACACCGACGCCATGTCGTGGGTGATCACGACCGAGCTCACGCCGTACTTCGAGCTCGTCTCCGCGATCAGATCGTCGACGAGGCGCGAGCTCACCGGATCGAGCCCGCTCGTCGGCTCGTCGTAGACGAGGATCTCGGGCTCGAGCACCAGCGCCCGCGCGAGCGCCACGCGCTTCGCCATGCCGCCCGAGATCTGCCCCGGGAGCTTCTTCGCCGCGTGCGCGACGTTGAGATCGGCGAGGCGCTGCATCACGCGCTCCTCGATCTCCTTGCGCTTCATCTTCGTGTGCTCGCGCAGTGGGAACGCGACGTTCTCGAAGCACGTCATCGAGTCGAAGAGCGCGCCGAACTGGAAGACCATCCCGAACTTCTTGCGGATCGGCACGAGCTGCCAGTCGTCGAGCGGCACGATGTCGACTCCGTCGACCTCGATGCGCCCCGAGTCCGGCTGCTCGAGCCGCAGGAGCTGCCGCGTGAACACGCTCTTGCCCGCGCCCGAGCCGCCGATGACGATGTTGATCTTCCCGCGGTACACGTCGAACGTGACGCCGCGCAGGACCTCGGCGCCGTCGTAGCTCTTCTTGAGATCGACGACGCGGACCTGGATCGGATCCTTCTCCGCGCTCTTCGCGTCGCTCATCCGCCCTGGCCCAGGAAGATCGCGGTCACGACGTAGTCGAGCAAGAGCACCGCGACCGCGCTCTGCACGACCGCGCGGTTCGTCGCCTGCCCCACGCCCGCCGCACCGCCGGTCGCGTAGTAGCCCTGACGGCACGCGATCATCGTGACCGCGATGCCGAACACCGCGGCCTTCACCAGGCCCTGCGCGAGATCGCTGCCCTCGACGAACCAGCGCGCGCGCTCCTCGAACACGCCACCGTCGAGCCCGAAGAGCTTCACCGCGACGAAGTACGCGCCGCCATAGCCCACGAGATCGAAGACCAGCGCGAGCGCGGGCACCATCGTGAAGCCCGCGATCACGCGCGGCACGATGAGGTACTGCACCGGGCTCACCGACATCGTCGTGAGCGCGTCGATCTGGTTCGTGACCCGCATCGATCCGAGCTCGGTCGCGATCGCGCTGCCGGCGCGGCTCGAGACCATGAGCGCCGCGAACACCGGGCCGAGCTCGCGCGCGAGCGCGACGCTCACGATCGATCCGGTCTGGCTCTCGGCGCCGAAGTCGCGCAGCGAGTCGACGAGCTGCAGCCCGAACACCGCGCCGACGAACGTGCCGGTGAGCCCGACGATGAAGATCGACTGCACGCCGATGAACTCCATCGCGTCGACGAGCTGACGGCCGCGATAGGGCGGGCGCGCCATCCACCGCACGGTCTCGTACGCGAGCCGCGCCATCGTCCCGACCTCCGCGAGGAGCGCGATCGGGATCGCGAGCAGCGCGTCCGCGGCGCGCTCCCACAGCCTCGGCCCGGCGGGCTCCGCGGCCACCACCGGGCTCGTCTTCGTCTCGGCCTCCGGCGCGTTCGACGCCACGAAGGACTCTTACCACGCCTCCCGAGTCGGCCCGGTATCTCGCGCGCATCTCCTCCGAATGCGGAGGGTCCACCCGACCTTCGGGCTCGCGGGGCGTCGCCGCGTGCTCCGAACGTGCTCTGGATGACCCGCGGAGGGGTATGCTTCGCGCCTCGTGAGCTCGACGTTCGTCGCGTACCTCACCGTCGGCAACTACCTGCTGCTGACGCTGCTCTGGTCGGCGATCGTCGTCCTCTACCTGCGGTCGCGACGGCTCGCGCGGAGCGTCGATCCCCTGGTCGCGACCCTCGCCGCGGTGCTCGCGCTCGACGCGACGAAGAGCGCGATCGAGAGCGCGTACTTCGGCGTGGTCTGGGCCTCGGAGTACGAGATCGCGCTCACGGCGCTCGGCGCGATCCTCGCGCGGCCGGAGATGCTCATCGCACCGAAGATCCTCAACCTCGTCACCGCGGTCACGGTGCTCGCGGTGATCGTGCGGCGATGGATCCCGCGCGAGCTGAGAGAACGACGCGAGCGCGCCGAGTCCGACGCGCGCCTGCGGCGCGAGCTCGAGGCGTCGCTCGCCGACGTGCGCGCCGCGGAAGAACGCTGGGACCTCGCGATCCGCGCGAACCAGGACGGCATCTGGGACTGGGATCTCACGACGAACCGCGTGTGGATCTCGCCGCGCCTGGAGGAGCAGCTCGGATATGCGCACGGCGAGCTCGCGCCACGCTTCGGGCCCGAGATCTGGAAGGACCTGGTGCACGAGGAGGACGCGGAGCAGCTCGGCGCGGCGCGCGAGGCGTTCGTGCGCGGCACGACGCGCGACTTCGACGTGGAGGTCCGGCTGCGCTGCAAGGCGGGCGACCACCGCACGTTCCGCGCGCGCGCCGCGGCCCAGCGCGCACCGAGCGGCGAGGCGCTCCGCGTGGTCGGCTCGCTCTCCGACGTCACCGAGCAACGTCGCGTCGAGGCATCGCTCGCGCGGCGGCGCAGCATCGAGCGGCTCGGGCTCGTCGCGAGCGGCGTCGCGCACGACGTGAACAACCTGCTCGCGGTGGTGCGCGCGAACGTGGAGCTCGCGCGCACCACGACGTCGAGCGACTCGCGCGTCGCCGCGGCGCTCGCCGACATCGACGACGCGGTCACGCGCGGCGCGACGCTGACCTCGCGACTGCTCGCGTCGACGGGCCGCGGGCGCTTCGCGGTCACCGAGGTCGACGTGGGCGCGCTCGCGCAGGAGATGACCCGGCTGCTCGCCGGCTCCGCGCCCCGGGCCGTGCGCATCGAGACCGCGATCTCGCGCCCCGTCCCCACGGTCGAGGCCGACGCCGCGCAGGTGCAGCAGGTCGTGATGAACCTCGTGACCAACGCGATCGAGGCCGTCGATCCCGAGCACGGCAAGGTGCGCGTGAGCGTGCGCGCCGAGGCCGTGCGCGAGCCGGTGCCCGCGGCGGTCGCCGACGAGGCTGCGCTGCCGCCCGGACGTTACGTCGTGCTCGAGGTCGACGACGACGGCGTCGGCATGAGCGACGCGGTGCGCGCGCAGATGTTCGAGCCCTTCTTCACGACGAAGCCCGAGGGACGCGGCCTCGGCCTCGCGGCGATGCTGAGCACGCTGCGCGCCCACCGCGCAGGGCTGCGGCTGCGCAGCGCGCCCGGCCAGGGCACGACCTTCACGGTGCTCTTCCCGGCGAGCGAGCGCGCGAGCCAGGAGGCGCGCCCTCCCCGCGACATCCGCGCGCGACGCAGCCGCTGCGCGCTGATCGTCGACGACGACGAGAGCGTGCGCACCGCGGTGAGCCGCATGACCGAGCTGCTCGGGCTCGAGCCGCGCGTCGTGGGCAGCGGCGCCGCCGCGCTCGACGTGCTGGACGAGCACGGCGAGCTCGCCGTCGTTCTCCTCGATCTGCGCATGCCCGGCGGGTTCGACGGGCACGACGTGCTCCTGCGGATCCGCGAGCGCCGCCCCGAGCTGCGCGTCGTGATGATGAGCGGGTTCCACAAGTTCGTCCCGATGAGCGACGCGCGGACCACCGCGCTCCAGAAGCCGTTCTCGATGGAGCAGCTGCGCGACGCGCTCGCGCGCGTCGGCGTCGAGGTCGGGCCCTTCGAGGCCGCCAACGAGGCGCCCCGCGGAGCGTGAGCGATCCGGGTCTCGTTCACCGATCTGGTGCTAGGCTCGCCGCGCGATGCGCATCGAGGTGAACGGCGAGCCGCGCGACGTCGCGGACGGGCTCACGGTGCGCGAGCTGCTCGTGCTGCTCGCGCTCGGCGATCAGCTGGTCGCGGTCGAGCGCAACGAGGAGATCGTGCCGCGTGCCGAGCACGCGAGCGTGCGTATCTCGGAGGGCGATCGGCTCGAGATCGTCCACTTCGTCGGTGGAGGCTGAAGCGTGGAGACCCCGCAGGAAGATCGCATCGTCGTCGGACGCTACTCGTTCCGCTCGCGGCTCTTCGTCGGGACGGGCAAGTACCGCGACGCGCAGGAGACGCGCGAGGCCCTCGCGGCGTCGGGCGCGGAGGTCGTGACGCTCGCGGTGCGCCGCGTCGATCTCGGGGCGCGGGGCGAGGGCTCGGTCGTCGGGCACCTCGTCTCGAGCGGCTACGCGATCCTGCCCAACACCGCGGGCTGCTACAGCACCGAGGACGCGCTGCGCACCGCGCGCCTCGCGCGCGAGATGCTCGGCACCGACCTCGTGAAGCTCGAGGTGATCGGCGACCCGAAGACGCTCTTTCCCGACGTGGTCGCGACGCTCGAGGCGGCGCGCGTGCTCGTGAAGGAAGGCTTCACGGTGCTGCCGTACATCACGGACGATCCGATCTCGTGCAAGAAGCTCGAGGACATCGGGTGCGCCGCGGTGATGCCGCTCGCCGCGCCGATCGGCAGCGGGCTCGGCATCCGCAACCCCTACAACCTCGAGATCATCCTCGAGAACGCGAAGGTGCCGGTGATCGTCGACGCCGGCGTGGGCACCGCGTCCGACGCGGCGATCGCGATGGAGATGGGCTGCCACGGCGTGCTCATGAACACCGCGATCGCGGGGGCGCGCGAGCCGGTGCGCATGGCGCGCGCGATGAAGCTCGCGGTCGAGGCGGGGCGCGATGCGTACCTCGCGGGTCGCATCCCGAAGCGCCTCTATGCGACCGCGTCGAGCCCGCTCGAGGGCGTGATCGGCAGCACGAAGACCTGATGCGCGCGCTCGCGGTGGTGCTCGCGGCGTCGTTCGCGTTCGCGCCGCTCCAGTGCGGGTCGGCGCCCGATCCCGATCGGCGCCGCGAGGACTCGCCCGCAGAGGCGCTGCTCGGGCTCGCGGAGCGCTTCGGGGAAGAAGGCGACGACGACGCGCGACGCACCACGCTGCGCCACCTGATCGAGCGCTATCCCGACTCGCGCGAGGCCGAGCGCGCGCGGATGTGGCTCGAGCAGGACGAGGCGAGCACGGGCGCACCGTGACGTTCGATCTGCTGCTGATCACCGATCCGTCGATCGCAGGATGGCGCGACGCGACGATCGCGGTGATCGAGCACGCGCCGCCGGGGCGCATCGCGCTGCAGGTGCGCGACGTGCGCGCCGGTGCGGCCGAGCTCGCGATGCTCGCGCGATCGCTGCGCGAGGTGACGCGGACCCACGGCGTGCCGCTCCTCGTGAACGATCGGGCCGACGTCGCGCGCGCCGTCGGCGCCGACGGAGTGCACCTCAAGGAGCACGGGCTCGAGGTGGACGACGCGCGCATGGTGCTCGGCGAGCGCGCGATCGTGGGCGCGTCGTGCCACGACGAGGCCGGGCTCGCGCGACGCGACGCGGCCGACTACGTCGTGCTCGGTCCGTATGCCGAGGTGCCGGGCAAGGGCGACGCGCTGGGCGCGGCGCGCTTCGCGTCGATGGTGCGCACCACGCACGTCCCGGTGCTCGCGCTCGGCGGGATCGACACGGCGCGCGCCGAGGAGGCGGTGCGCGCCGGCGCGCGTGGAGTCGCGGTGATCCGCTCGGTGCTCGCGGCGCGCGATCCCGTCGAGGCGGTGCGCGCGCTGCTCGACGCGATCAGAACAGGATCGGCGCCCTCGTCGTGACGCCCGCGCCCCAGTACGAGTCGATCCCGGTCGCGATCGAGACGATGGTGCCGCTGCCGCTGTCGGGGTCGAGCCGCACCAGCTCGCCCGAGTTCGAGAAGCCGTAGAGCGAGTCGCCCCAGGAGCCGAGCCCGAAGAGCTGCCGGAACCACGTCGAGCCGAGCTCGCGCACCGTGCTGCGCCCGCTCGCGTCGAACGTGATCTCCGCGAGCACGTCGGGCGCGTCGAGGTTCTCGGGATCCTTCAGCGTCGCGAACGCGCGCCCACCGACCGACACGATGTCGCCGCTCGAGATCCAGCCGTCGGGGTACTGGCCGAGCCGCTGCGTCGACGCGTCGGAGCGATCGATCTCGTGGTAGACGCCCTCGTTCGTCGCGCCGATCAGCGTCTCCACCGGCCGGATGACGCCCTCGCCGAGGAAGGTCAGCGCGAAGAAGCTCTCGTCGACGTCGAAGTCGCCCACCCGCGTCAGGGCCGCGGTCTCGGGGTCGACCCGGAAGAGCGCGTCGTAGCCCGCCACGTACACCTCGCCGTCGGCGTTCACCGCGAGGTCGATGATCGCGGTCGGCTCGTCGTCGCCCGGGAGCATGAACGGGCCGATCTCCTCGACCGTGTTGGTGTAGGGCGAGAACGTGAAGAGCACGTCGCGCGAGTGCGCGTAGATCAGCACGTTCGAGAGCTGCGGGCCGGAGTCGGGGCGCGGACCGCTGTCCGTCGTGGTCGTGCTGCCGCCGTCGAAGGTGCCCGCGTCGAACGGCGGCAGTGGGTCACCGCCGGTGCGGTCGGTGCAGCCCGTGAGCGACGCGACGACGAAGAGCACGAGGAGAGCGGTACGGCTACGCATGGCGGCGGGTGTAACCCGGACGGTTTTCTGCGCCAAGCGGTGCCCCGGCAGGTGCGTGCGTAGGCTCTCCTCCCGCACATGGACGAGCACTCCGGCCGAAGAGTTGACCCTCCCCGGTGTGCACGGCAGCTTGCCTCCATGCGCTCCGCCGTCGCCCTGGGGACCCTCGCGCTGGTGATCGCGCCCGCGCTCGCGCACGCCGATCAGGAGCGCCCGGTCGCGACGCTCGAGTCGCTGCAGGACGCGTGTCGCATCGCGCAGGCGCGGCCGGCGCGCGAGCTGTTGGTCGTCGACGTCGAGCCGGGATGGACGTTCGGCACGCTGAGCGAGGACGGCTTCCTCGCGATCGAGTCGCGCCGGAACTTCCGCGCGCTCGGCGGGCGCGTGGAGCTCTACCCGGCGCGCCTCGAGCCGCTGGGGCTCGTCGCGACCCCCGAGCGCGCCGACGAGCTCGAGGCCGCGAGGCAGCGCGGCGCGCGGCTGCGCATCGGGTTCTTCCTGGGCTTCGACGAGCCGGAGCGCACCGCGTGCGTGCTCCGCTCGCGCCACGCGGTGAGCACGGTCCGCATGGACGTCGGCTACGTCGAGCTGCTCGGCGAGGACGGCACCGTGATCGCGCGCGAGGACACCGAGCGCTATCGCGCGTGGCGCGACGACGCGGAGCGCCAGGCGGTGCCGGGCGAAGGTCCGCGCGCGGCGCTCGGCACGCCGAGCACTCCGTCGGGCCCGGTGCCCGAGCCGTGGCAGCAAGGCGTGGTCACCGCGGGAACGGGCGAGGTCGCGCGTGCGCTCGCGGTCTGTCATCGCGACGGCATCGCGCGCGGCGCCGAGACCACGGGGCGCATCGTGGTGCGGGTGCGCGTCGACGGCCGCACCGGCCGCGTGGTGGAGAGCCGCCCCGCCATCTCGGACATCGGCGACAGCACGGAGGCCGAGTGCATCGCGGGCGCGCTGCGCGCGATCACGCTCCCGCCGGTCACGAGCGACGCGCGCACGTTCGACCTCGACGTGCCGGTGCGCGTGGTCGCCGACTAGTCAGCAGAGCTCGGCTGTGCGCGCATCCGCGGCAGAGCGCGCGGAATTCGGCTGCGGCGAGATGGCCCCCGCGTCGCGGAACGGCCCCCCACCCTCGAACATCCGGCCGCCCCGGCTCGGACGATCGAGCCCCCCGCGTCGCGTGATGGGCCCCCGCGGTCCGCGATCTCACCCCCCGCGATCGGCACGATGATCCCCCGCCTCCGCCGACTCGGCCCCCGGCTCGATCGTTCACGGTCCCGCGGGGACCATGAACGCTCGAAGCGGGGCACGGAGCCTCCGAAGGTGGTCGCCCCGATGCCCGAGCCCCGGGCGCGCAGTGGCCGTCGCGCTCGGCGCACCGCGCGACGCGCGCCCGACGCGGCGCGGCACGTCTCATCGCGAGCCGGACGCGGGAAATCGGTCGCCCGATGCCCGTACCGAATGCGCGAGACCCCTCACGCGCCGCGCTGCACCCGATCGAGCTCGCTCCAATAACGATCCGCCAGCTGCACGATCCCCCGGATCGCGCTCCGGAACGCCCGTCGATCGAAGTTCGAGTCGGTGTTGAGCACCATCGCGAGCCGCACTTCGCCGTCGCTCGGATCCCACTCGAGCTTGCCCAGCAGCATCTGCCAGTTGAGCTCCATCAGGCGACGCATCACCGCGTCGGTCGTCGGGGCGTCCTGCGGCGCCACGAGGAAACGCTCGACGTAGACGTACACGGTGTCGGTGCGATCGCTGTACGCCGTGCGGATGCGGAACTCGCGCTGCGAGCTCGGTCCACGCTGCGTGAGCTCGCACGTCGCGCGCTGCGCGTCGGTCGCGTTGCAGGCGAAGCCCTCGATGCCCATGTGCTCGAGCTCGGTGCGCATCGCCGCGAGATAACGCGGCTGCCCCTCGGGCACCGTCTCGGTCGCGTGCGCCGGCGCCTCTTCGGTGCCCTCCTGCGCGAGCGCCGGCACCACGTCCACGAGCCTGCCGATCGCGACGCCGAGGAGGAGCATCGCGATCCCGAGCACACGGTTCCGCATCGTCATGATGCGGCCTGGAATCTCACGATCAGTCGAGGATGTCGAGCATCCCGTGGGGGATCTCCGCGGGCAGCCCGCCCTCCGCGGCGGTGAGCCGGATGAACACCTGACCGCGGCATCCGCTCGCCTGCACCGGGCCGAACGTGCGGCTGTCCTCGCCGACGTGCGCGCGGTTGTCGCCGAGCAGATAGAGGCCGTTCATGCGCGTCATCGCGCGGATCGCGAGCTGACGATCCGAGCGATCGAAGAACAGGTGCTCCTCGTAGTCGTCGAACTCCTCGATGCCCCAGGCCATCGGGTACGTGTGCCCCGTCTCGCCGTCGGTGAACTGCACCTGGCCGCGCACGTCGTGGGTCACACGATCACGCCCGAGCCGCAGCTGCCCGCGCTCCGCCGCGATCTCGCCGCCGGGCATCACCGCGACGCGTCCGATCACCCATCGCGCGGGATCCTGGGGATGACGGCAGAGCCCGATGTCGTTGCGCTCGAGCTCGGCGTCGCGCCACACGAGCACGCGATCCCCGAGGACCATCGTCGGCGCCATCCCGTTGTGCCGCACCGTCACCACGTCGACGAACCAGACGCGCAGCACCGCGATCGCGATCCCGCCGATCACGGCGAAGAACGCGAGCACCTTGAAGAGCCCTTTCCAGAACCCGCGCGGCATCCGCGGCGAGCGTAGATCAGGTGCGCCGCGATCGAGACATTTCTCAGAGCGCGGACGCGAGGATCGCGCACGCACGATCGAGCGTGATCGGCTGCGCATCGCGCGTCGCGGGCAGCGCCGCGGTGCGTCCCTGCACGATCTCGAGATCGCCGATCTCGACGCGCCCCGCGAGCACCGTGATCGAGCGCAGCGCATCGTGCGGCGGGAGCACCAGCGCACCGGTGCCCGAGACGCGCCACACCTCGAGCGCATCCGACGTCAGCGCGGCGTCGCGCGCACCCGCGAGCGCCTCGAGCCGCGGCGCGCCCGCGAGCTCCGGCGCGCCCGCGCGACGTCGTGCCCGCGCCAGGAACGCATCGCCGCGCGGTGCGCTCCAGTCGGTCACCGCGAGCGCGTCGTCGACGTGGAGGGCGCGCGGCGCGCCCTTCGGATCGACGCGCCCGTCCGCGTCGTAGCGGCGGTTCCAGTCCCAGTAGCGATAGGTCACGCCGCGCCGCCCCGGCAGCACGCGCTGGGGCTCGACCAGCGTCACGCCCGCGCCGATCGCGTGCGGTGTGCCCGCCTGCACCAGCACGAAGTCGCCCTCCGAGACCGGCACGAACGAGAGCAGCGCCGACAGATCCTCGCCCTCGGCGATCGCACGCGCGACCGCATCGCGCGTCGCGTGCGGCGCGAGCCCGAGGAAGATCCCCGCGCCCTCCTCCGCGTGCTCGACGTACCAGCTCTCCGGCTTGCCCGACTCACCCTCCGCGAGCCGTGCGTAGTCGTCGCTCGGATGGATCTGCACCGAGAGCGGCTCCGCGGCGTCGAGGACCTTCACGAGCAGCGCGGTGCCTCCGCGCGACGCCTCGCGACCGAGGAGCGCGGGCGCGGCACCGAGCACGTCGGCGAGCGTGCGCGCATCGGTGTCGAGCCGCGAGGGAAGCTCGGGCCCCGCCGAGAGCTCCCACGACTCGCCGATGCGCACGTGCTCGTCGATGCGCCCGTGCTTGAGCACGCGCGCGATCCGATGCCCGCCCCAGGGTGTGCGAGCGGGCGAGGTGACGTTGCCTTCGGCGAGGAGCAGCGGGATCACGTGTCGAGAACTTGGTGGGTCGATGTGGGATGCGTAGTCTCGAAGACGCTCAGGAGGTCGTCCGCATGTCCGAGAGCGCAATGGTCCAGGCCGAGCGTCGTATCCACAAGGTCTTCGTGACGCGCAACACCGAGTACCACGTCCGCCGCGACGTCTGCGTGGCGGTGCGCGATCGCCGCAGTGGCGAGTGGCTCCGCGGGCACCTCGCGCTGCGCCAGCGCGTGCACGGCGGGCTGAAATTCACGCGCGCAGGCGGGATCCTGCCGAACCTCGGTCAGCCGGGCGTCGGCGAGTCGATCTTCTTCCACGCGGGCGGCCGCGATCTCGTGACGAGCCCGGTGCTCTCGGTCGAGCGCCCCGAGAAGCGCGTCGTCTCGACCTACCCCGCGACGCGCTGACTAGCCCAGCAGCTGCGCGATCTCGGCGCCCTCGAGGACCTCGTCGTCGTCCTCGACGCGCACGCGCTCGAGCAGCACCCCGCCCGATCGCGCCCGCACCACGACGCCCTCGGGCGCGACGAACGCCTCGCCTGCGCGCAGCGCGCTCGGGAACGCGCCTCGCCACGGTCGGGCGCGCTGCACCGTGACCAGCGTCTCCTCGAGCAGCGCGCTCGCGCCGGGCTCGGGCGCCGCGGCGCGCACGCGACGGCAGAGCGCGTCGGCGTCCTCGTCCACGAAGCGGAGCGCGAGCTCCTCCTCGCCGGGCGGCGGCGCTTCGGTCACGAGCGCCGGATCCTGCGCCTCACCGCCGAGCGAGAGCCCCGCGTCGAGCACGTCCGCGCAGGTGACGAGCAGCCCGAGCGAGGGCCGATCGAGCCGCCGCGCGAGCGTCCACGCGGTGTCGTCGTCGCGGATCGGCACGCTCACCCGCGCGATCACCGCGCCGGTGTCGTAGTCGGCCTCGAGCCGGTGCAGCGACACGCCGGTCGTGTGATCCCCGGCTGCGATCGCGTGGAAGTACGGATCGGGCCCGCGCCATCGGGGGAGCAGCGAGGGATGCACCCCGAACGCGCCGCGCGGCGCCGCCCGGATCAGCTCGATCGGGATGCGCTTCGGCCAGAACCACGAGAGCAGCGCGTCGTAGCGGGTGCTCAGCAGCGCGTCGCGCACCGCGGGATCGGAGAGCGAAGGACGCCCGAGCAGGAGCGTCTCGCGCGGCAGCCTCCGCCGCAGCCGGGGCATGCCCGGCGCGTCGGGATGGCCGATCACGCACGCGACCGGCACGTGGCCCGCGCGGAGCAGCACGGTCGCGCCGAGCGGCAGCCCGAGATACAGGAAGCGCACGGAAGTGGTATACCCGCCCGTCTCGCCCGGCGCCGACGGTCGAGCCGCCGAGACGCCGAGAACCATGTCCGAGCCGCGCAGAACCATCCGCGTCGTCGCAGCCGTCGTCGAGCGCAACGGCCGCTACCTCATCACGCAGCGGAGGCCCAACGCGGTGCTCCCGCTCCTCTGGGAGTTCCCCGGCGGCAAGGTCGAGGCCGGCGAGACCGACAGCGAGGCGCTCCGGCGCGAGCTGCTCGAGCGCCTGGGCGTCGACTCCGAGGTGGGCGAGTGGATCTCGGAGACGGTCTGGGACTACGAGCACTACCGCGTGGAGCTCACGCTCTACGAGTGCACGGTGCGTGGCCCGGCGGATCTCCAGGCGCTCGCGGTGCACGCGTACCGCTGGGTCACGTCGGACGAGTTCGATCAGTACGAGTTCACGCCGGCGGACGAAGCGAGCATGAACAAGCTGCTCGGCGTCTGCGACGCGTGAGGACGAGGAGAACGATGCGCGGTGGTGTTCTGGGCGCGGCTGGTCTTCTGAAGACGGCAGTGATCGCGCTGGCGATGATCGGGTGTGGCGGCAACGAGCCGAGCTTCGAGGGCGCGGGCGAGCACCACGAGGCCCACCACGAGGCCGCCGCGCAGCATGCCGAAGCTCCTGCTGCGCCGAGCGGTCCTCGCCCCACCCGCGTGATGGACGACGGCGCGCGCCTCTTCGGCGCGGAGCTCGGCGAGGCGCCGGTGGTCGCGCTCTCCGACATCACCACGAGCCCCGATCGCTACGCGGGCCAGGTGGTGCGCACCGAGGGCACGATCGAGCGCGTCTGCCAGGCGATGGGCTGCTGGATGGAGCTGCGCGGCGAGAACGCGCCCGCGGTGCGGGTCCCGATGGCGGGCCACGCGTTCTTCCTTCCGCGCGACGTCGCGGGACGCGCCGCGACGATCGAAGGCCGCGTCGCGGTGCAGGCGCTCAGCCCCGACATGCGCGCGCACCTCGAGTCCGAGGGCGCGCTCGCGACGGCGTCGTCGCTCTCGATCGACGCGACCGGCGTCGTCGTGCGTTGAAGGGATGAGCGACGCGCCCACCAAGTGCCCCACGTGCGGCACCGCGGTCCCCGCGGGCGCAGCGCGATGCCCGGGCTGCGGGCGCGTCTTCGGCGAGGCGAACCGCTGCCCGCACTGCAACGCGATCGCGGCGGTGCGGCGCAAGGGCGCGGGCTACGTGTGCGTCGCGTGTGGTGGCGCGCGGCAGGTCGGTCCGGGCACGACGGTGCTCGGCGACGAGGGTCCGACGCGCGTCGAGCAGCTCACGGTGGCCGGGGTCGATCCTGCGAGCCGCGCGCTCGCTCGTCTGGTGCGCCTCGCGGGCGTGATGCTGGTCGCGGCGGGCCTCGTCGCGGGCGCCGCGGGCTTCGTGGCGCCGGGCGCGCCGATCGTGCTCATGATGGTCGTGGCGGCGGCGCTCGGGATCAGCGGGATCACCGCGATGAGCCAGGCCGCGCGCGTGGAGACTCGCGCGCGCGAGCGCCGCAAGGCGCAGCTCGAGCGGCGCATCCTCGGGCTCGCGGAGCTGCGCGGCGGCGAGCTCACCGCGACCGACGTCGCGAAGGAGCTGCACCTCGGGCTCGAAGAAGCGGACGCGACGCTCACCGCGATGGCGGACGGGGCGCGCGTGTCGGTCGAGGTCGATGCGGACGGGATCGTCCACTACGTGTTCCGCGAGATCGTCGCGAAGCGCGGACCGAAGGTCCGCGTCGAGACGAGCGAGGCCGAGGAGATCGCAGCCGAAGCAGCGGCGCGCGTCGAGCGCGAGCTCCAGAAGCGCGAGCGGCTGTAGTCAGCCCCTGGCGTGCGACGTCGCGGAGCGCACGCAGATCGATCGGGCGCGTCGGCCGACGACCGCGCTATGCTGCCTCCGTGCGCTTCGTGCTCAAGGCCGCGCTGCGTCCCGTTCCACGCCACGCGGTCGTGGACGAGGTCGCCATCTCCGGCGTCGAAGAACAGCTCGGCGAAGAGGGCGAAGAGCTGCAGGAGATGCTCGACGCGACGTATCGCGAGATGGATCGCAAGCAGCCCGCGCTCGCATCGTGGCTCGGCGAGCAGGTGTCGAGCCGCACCGACGACCTCGCGCAGTCGCTCGGCTACTTCCTCGTCGTGACCGTCTACATGGCGTTCCGCGAGGCGTTCCCCACGCGTCTCACCGAAGTCGACGAGACGAACCTGAAGCTCGCGATCGACACGCTCGCCGCCGACGAGGAGCTGCGCGCGAACGATCCCGCCGAGGTGATGGAGAGCGACGACGTCGTCGCGATGGGCCAGCCGGTGCTCCTGCACTTCGTGCAGCACCACCTCGAGCAGGCGCTCTCGCAGGCGGGCGAAGATCCCGACCTCGAGGCCTTCGATCACATCTACCGTGCGGTGCTGGTCGAGGTGATCGCGCTGAGCCACGCGGTGAAGTCGCCCGACGGCACCGCGCCGCAGGACGAGATCCTCGCGTAGTCACTCCGCGTGGCGCGCGATCGCGGCCGCGTCCTCGCGCGACACGCGCAGGAAGCGCACGCCCATCCCCTCGGCGCGTCCGTCGTGCGGTCCGCGCACCCAGCTCACGACGGCGTCGACCACCACGCGATGGCCGTCGGGCAGCAGGAGCCCGAGCGTGAGCTCGGTGCCGATCGGCAGCGGATCGCCGGTCGCGACGAAGAGCCCACCGGTCGAGAGATCGCTCGCCTCGCCCGCGACGAACGTGGCGCCGCTCTGCGCGCCGATCGCGCCCTCGATGCGCACCCGCGGCGCGTTCCTGCGCTCGTCGCGCGGCAAACCTCGGGGCACGGGCGCGGTGAGCGCCTCGGGTGCGTTCGAGGGCGGCGTCGCGCTCGGAGGCACCTCGCGCAGCGCACGCTCGAGCTCGGCGCGCGCCGGGTGCAGGATCGCGAGGCTCCGCGCGACCAAGGGCCCCGCACGGTCGAGCAGCGCCGTCGCGCCGGGGGCGTGCAGCGCGGCGAGCGCATCGCCCAGCACCGTCGCGGCGTCGACCAGGCGATCACGCACGGCCTCGGGCTCTCCGATCTCGGCGCGATAGAGCGCCGCGACCGCGACCGTCACGCGCGCCGCGATCGCGCGCCCGAGCTCGGTCGATGCGACCTCGGCATCGAGCACCGCGATCGCCTCGGCGAGCACGGTGCGAGCGTCACGGGCGGCCGCGACACCAGCCTTCCGGAGCTCCTTGCGCCGCGCTCGATCGCTCAAGCGCGGATCACTCGTCGTAGAACATCGGCGGGCGCTTGCGGATGAAGCGCAGGATCAGCTCGCGCGCTTCGTGATCGAGCGACTCGAACTGGATGCCCATGCCGGGCTCGCTCTCCGACATCATGTCCATCGGGTCGCGCACGAAGCGCACGGTGCCGAGGATCGTGTGCTCGAAGTTGCCGGGCAGCGTGATCAGCGCGCGGATCTTCGTGCCGCGCTGGAAGATGTTGTAGGTCGCGGCGAACACGCCGCCCTCGGCGATCTCGCCCGAGAACCCGACGTAGAAGTTCGACTCGGTGGTCGCGCCGATGTTGACCTCGAGCGCCTCGCGCGGGACGTCGCCGCGATAGCTCGGCTCGGCGGGGGCCGGTGCGGACGTGCGCGGCGCCGCGACCGGCGGCGTGAAGCCTCCCTGCGGCGCCGACGCGGCGGGCGCGGGGATCGGCGCGGTGAAGCCGGCGCCGTGCGAGGGCGCGACCTCGTCGCGGATGGTCGTGTTCGCGTCGGTGATCGGCGAGCCGGTCACGACGGGCACCGCAGCGGGCGGCGGCGCGTACGCGGGCTGCGCCTGTGCGCTCGGCGGCGGGACGCGCGAGGGCTGCGTGCTCAGCGGGAACAGCATCGAGAGCGTCTGCGCGATCGCCTCGGTCGCGGTGCCCACGCCCGCGTGCTGGCCGCGGACCTCCTGGAGCAGCGCGAGCGTCTGGCTCACGAACCCGAGCGCGCTCTTCACGCTCGCCTTGCCATCGGGCTCCGACGACGCGCGCTCCGCCTCGAAGAGCGCGCCCACTGCCTGCGCGATGTTCTGCGCGACCGCGAGCACGTCGGGCGGGATGTTCGGGTCCTCCTGGAGGGCGGCCAGCGCCTTGCTGAGGTTCTCGCGCGCTTGGCGCGCCGTGCTCGCACCGGAGTAGGCCATGTTCCGATCTCTCTCCCCGCTCGACGCGCGATGCTAGTCCGCGACGCGAGCGGATCCAAGCGCGGAAGGCGGGGCGCGGGTGCGGCGGCGCGGGCGAGTGCGGCGGCGCGGGCGAGTGCGCGTGCGAGTGCGGGTGCGACGGCGCGGGCGGCGGCGCGGGCGGGTGCGGGTGCAGCGGCGCGGGCGAGTGCGGCGGCGCGGGCGGCTGCGAGTGCGGCGGCGCGGGCGAGTGCGGCGGCGCGGGTGAGGCGGCGCGTGCGCGTGCGGCGACCGCGCGTGCGAGTGCGATGGCGCCTGCAAGTGCGGCGGCGCGTGCCGGCACGAACCCGGCGCCCGAGCAAGCGGGGCTGGGGCCCCGCGCGCAGCGCGAAGCGGCCGGGTCGAGAGGGGGCGGAGTTCCCGGGGAAAGCCCAGCGCGGAGCCCCCCGGGCAAACTCAGAGCATCTTCGTGAAGACGATGCGCGTGCGGTTCGGGCCCGCGTAGTCGTGGTCCTCGACGACGGCGAAGCCGAGCGCGCGGTGGAACTCGATCGAGCCCTCGTTGCCGACGTTCGTGATCGCCTTCACGCGCTGCGCGCCCGCCTGACGGGCGCGCTCGACGAACACCTCGTAGAGCCGCTTGCCCACGCCGCGGCGACGGTGCTCGGGGTGGATGCCGACGAGGTGCACGTACGCGGTGTGCGGCACGTCGCCGCCCGCGCTCGGTGCGAGGAACCCGAGCAGGAACCCGATGACCTCGCCCTCGTCGTCCGCGATCAGCGCGTGCTCGCCGAGCTCGTAGAAGAAGATCGGGTGCGCCTGCTCGCGCGATGGCCCGCCCCACCAACGATCGAGGACCGACACGACATGGTCGTAGTCCGTCTTCGTGATCCCGCGGATCTGCATCGCGAAGCGACCTTAGCACGAACGAGGTGTCAGCCTCGCTCGAGGCGCTCCAGCGCGTCGCGGAACGCGCTCGCGTCGGCACGGCGCAGCGCGAGCAGCGCGGCGATGCGCTGGAGGCGCTTCTCGGCTGCATCGGCGCGCGCGAGCGCCTCGCCCGCAGAGCGCGCCGCGGTGCGATCGAGCCACGCTGCCGCCGCGAGCGCGAGCGCCACGCCGAGCGCGAGCGCGCCCGCTGCCGCCCAGAGCTGGCCCGCGGTCGCATCGGTGCCGAAGAGCCCGCGGATGCCGCCCAGCAACGAGAGGCCGAGCCCGCCGGTGAGCCCCACCAGCGTCGCGCCGACCGCGATGCTGCGCGACGCGCCGGGACGCATCGCGCGCACCGCCACGCTGCGCCAGAAGTCCGCCTCGCGATCGATGCGCACCGCGAGCTCCGCGATCGGATCCTCGCCGCGCACGTCGGGCAGCTCGGAGCGCGCGAGGAAGCGCTGCCAGTCCTCACGCTCGGCGTCGAAGCGGCGCGTCGCCTCCTGCAGCCCGCCGCTCACGCTGCGCAGCGCGGCCTCGGCCGTCGCCGCGGTGCGCGAGCCGACCGAGGTCGTCGTGCTCGTCGGGACCTCTGCGGAGGACAGCGCCTCGTCCTCGGTACGGACCGCGGCTTCGGACATCGCACCAGCATAGATCGAAGCGCGTCGCCTCCGGCACCCTCGACCGCTGACGGTGCACCGGTCCGGCGCGAGCGGACCTCAGCGCGATCGCCGCAGCGCGCGACGTCGCCACAGCAGCGCGGCCCCGCCGATCGGGAGCGCGCTGCCGATGACGACCCACTTCGGTCGCGTGCTCTCGCGCATGCGCGCGACCTCGTCGGCGACGATCTGCTCCGCGCCTGCGCTCGCGCGGGTCGAGAGCCGATCGAGCTCGCTCGTGCCGAGCGCGACGCCGACGATCAGGAACCCGGCGGTGAACGCCATCGCGGCCCCGAGGAAGAGGTGCACCTCGGGCCCGTCGGGATCGCGCACCACGCCTGCGCCGAGCGCGCCCACGAGCAGCGGGAACGCCGCGGCGACGCCCCACCCCGGCTCCCACAGTCCGAGCGACGCCGCGAGCGCCGCGCCGAGCGCGCCACACGTCGCGATCGCGAGCGGGCCCCATCGGATGCGCATCTCAGCCTCCGAGCCAGTGCCACGGTGGCACTGCCAGTGCCATCGTCGCACTCGCGCCGCGCGCAGCCCCTCGGGGACGAACGGTGGCGCTCACCCCAGCTGCTCGTCGAGCTTCGCGATCTTCGCCTCGACGTCGGCGAGGATCTCGGGCTGCCCTTCCGCGAGCGCAGCAGCGCGCGTCAGCATGCGACGCGCCTCGGCGAGCAGGCCGAGCTCGGTCAGCACGCGCGCGGCGTCGCGGTGGTACGCGAGGTGGTTCGCGCGATCGCTGCCGTTGGCGAGGCCGCGATAGAGATCGGCGGCGCGCTCGAGACGACCTGCCTTCTCGTGCAGCTCGGCGAGCGGCCGCGCGGTCGACGAAGGGAAGTCGAGGCGCGAGCGCGCCACGAAGAAGCGAAGCACCTTCTCGAGCAGGTCGATCGCCTCGGCGTCGTGGCCCGCGTCGCGCTTCGCGAGGCCGAGCTCCTGGAACGCCTCCCAGCTCGGGCGATCCTCGTCCATCAGCTCGATCGCGGTCTCGAGCACCTCGACCGCCTCCTCGGCGTGGCCCTTCTGCCGCAGGTACACGCCGAGCTGCAGGAACGGGCGCGGATCTCCGGGCATCACGTCGATGCCCTGCTGGAGCCACTCGATCGCCTTCTCCTCGTCGCCCTGCTTGTCGGCGAGCGCGGCGAGCGCGACGTGCGCAGCGAGGCGCGCATCGGCGTTGCCGTCCTCGCCCACGCGCTCGAGGAACGCGCCGAGCGCCTTCGCGCCGCCCTCTTCGTCGCCGTCGATCAAACGTGCGCGCCCGACCTCGAGCCAGAGGTAGACCGCGTCGGCGTCCGACTCGACCAGGCGCTCGAGCACCGCGCGCGCGCTCTTCGCGCGCACCTTCTGCTGCTCGACGTCGGTCTCGTCGGCGACCGCGTGCACCGCGAGGATCGCGGCGCGCCCCTCGTCGCCGTGCGCGTCGAGCTCGTCGAGCTGCGCCTCGTCCCAGTTGCCCGCGATCACCGCCCAGCGCTCGTCGTCGGTGAGCTCGGGCACCGCAGTCGCCTGCTCCACGGCGTCGCGCCGCTCGAGCATCTCCATCGCGCGGCGCGCGCGCTCGCGCACCTTCGGGCTGCGCGCGAGATCGATCGCGGTCGAGAGCTCACCACGCGCGATCTCGATCTGTCCGTCGCGGCGCAGCGCCTCGGCCTCCTCGATGCGCGCCTCGGCCATCGCATCGGCGCACGCGACGAGCCGCGCCTCGCAGTGCTCGCGCAGCTCGCCCCCGCCCTTCGCCTTCTCGATCGCGCGCTCGTAGGCCTGGCGCGCCTGGAAGAAGTCCTTCGCGCCCCAGAGGCGATCGCCCTCGCGACGCTCGTCCTCCGCGCTCGCACCACCGAACATCCTCTTGAGGAACGACATGATCAGCCACTGCCCTTCTTCGCGACGCGCTGCGCGGCTGCGGTCTTCACCGCGGCGGAGACTCCTCGGCTCCGCGCCAGCGTGCGCAGGTCGCCGATCTGCAAGTGCGACAGGAACTTCATCGCGATGCCGACCGGCGTCTTCGGGTTGAACACGAGGGCCTTCTTCACCTCGTAGTTGCCCAGCCACTCGCGCTTGTTGCCGATGAAGCGCAGCACTTCCTCGGGCACCTGACGGCTGTTCGCGATGCCCGAGGCCTCGGCCTCGGTGGTCATCGGCGAGGCGATCGCGGCCATCGCGACGATGCGGTTCGAGTCGCGCACGAGGAGCGCGCGCGCCGCGGCGTTGCCGACGAGCGTGAGGCGCAGCTTCTCCTGCAGCGTCATCTGCGCGATGCGCAGCGAGAGCGGGCGGAACTCGTCCTTCACCGCCTCGGTGCCCTCGACCGCGTCCTGATCGATCGCCTCGGCGTCGCGATCCTCGGAGAGCGCCTCGCCGAACATCTGATCGCCGGGGAGCGGCTCGTCGCTCGGCTCGGGCAGGAGCTGGCCCTGGATCGCCTCGACGTGCGCCTGGTACGTGTGGACACCCTCGAGCTCGACGCCGTGACGCGCCGCGAGCTCGACGAGGCGATCGACCGTCGACATGCGCGTGCTGCGGTTCTTGTAGAGCGCCTCGATGATCGCGGGCGCGCCGAGCACGCGCTGCTCGTTGAGCGCGATGCGCTCGCACACCCGCTCGGGGCAGGTGCGCGCGATGCGCGCGACCGTCGCGTCGGCGGTCGCGGCGTTCGCGACGATGCGCTCGAGGCGATCGCTGCTCTCCGCGATGCGATCCGCGAGCGCGTCGAGGAAGGGCGCGGGCATCGGCGCATCGCACGCCGCGTCGAGCACCTCGGGCGGGAGCTTCTCGAGCGTGCCGCGCGCGCTCTCGGCGATCTCGGGCGCGGGATCCGCCGCGAGCTGCAGGAGCAGCATCACGAGGTCGCCGCCCTTGAGCGGGACCAGGCCGCGCGCCGCCATCGTGCGCGCCGGAGTCGGTGCCTGCGGATCGCCGAAGCGCCGCAGCGACTCCGGCAGCTCGTCGCGCGTCAGCGGGAGCGGCTTGACGACATCCATGAGCGCCGAAGGTGTACCACAGGCGTTCGCACGCCCGACGCGCTCACCAGAGGACGTCTTGGTCCTCGACCACGCCGGGCACGTTCTCGATCACGAGCGTGCGATCGCCCGCGCGAACGGCGCCGCGGAACGTGCCCGAGGGCTGCACGAAGCGCGACTTCACGAGGCGCAGATCGAGGTCCTCGCGGTGGATGCCCGAGACCTCGAACGCGAGATCGACCGCGCCGTCCGGCGTGGTGATGCGCCACGCACGATCGTACGCGTCGCGATCGAATTCGAAGCGCCCCTCGGGCAGCGGCGCGAGCGCGCCGTCGATCCACAGCGCGCACTCGGGCTCGCCGACGAAGCCCTGCACCAGGTTGAACGCCACGCGCTCGCCGCTCTGGGCACGGCCCATCGCGAACGCCCAGTTCCACTGGGTGCGGCGCGCGAGCAGGCCGTGGGTGTGATCGTATCCGCCGAGCGCGTCGTCGAGCGAGACGCGACGTCCTGCGATCAGCGCGGCACCACGCACCGCCATCAGCGCGCGCTTCTCGGTGGTGTTCACCACGCCCCGCGGGACCGGCGCGACCGCGGTGAGCGCGGGCGGCGCGCCGCGCTCGTCGAGCGTCGCGTGCACCTCGAGATCGGGCAGCTCGATCGCGACCTCGATGCCGGGCTCTCCGTCGCGCGCACGCACCCGCAGCGAGCCGCGCGGATGCACGAACCGCGCGTCGATGCGCGCGTCCTTCGTGGAGCGCACCCGGCAGAGGCGCGGCACGCCGACGAGCGAGCGATCGACGACCAGACCGCGCCCCGCTTCCCACACGAACGTGAACGCGCTCGCGGCGTACCCGAGGTCGACGATCGCGAACGCGATCATGCGATCGGGCTGGGTGATCGAGCCCCAGAACCAGCGCTTCTCGGTGGCGAGCCGCTCGAAGCGATCGCGCGAGAGCGCGCCGACCTCGGTGCGGCGGAACGCGCCGCGATAGGAGCCGAACGCGGGCGCGCCGGTGCGTGGATCGAGGAGGGTGCTCGGGATGTCGACGAGGGTGCGGGTCACGAGGCGCGCATCATGTCACACGCCGGTCCCGCTGGAGTGCTCGCGAGCCGATCTCGGACACACTCTCAGTCGTCGTCGTCGTCGACCAGCGTGAGCGCCGGCGGCTCGGCGTCCTGGGCGTCTTCGTCGGCGCGCGCGCGCGGCTCACCCTCGGGCTCGGGGCGCGGGAAGCGCTTGCGCGGGCGAGGACGCGGGAGGACCACGTCGTGGAGCGCGTCGAGCATGCCGGGCGGCACGCTCGCGGGGACGATGTGGAGCGCGGGCTCGTCGTCGTCGGGCTCGTTCTCGAGCACGACGATCTCGGGGTCGTGCCAGCTGTCGCCAGGCAACGTCGCGCGCGGCGGCGCACCGCTCGGCGGGCGCGTCGGGTGCGGGCGCGTGGCGTGGCGCTTGGGCACCGCGAGCGCGCCGGGGAGCGCGTCGAAGCGGACCACCGCGATCGCGACGTTGTCGTCGGCGGGCGCGGCCTTCGCGCGCCCGAGCAGCGCCGAGACCTGACCGCGCACGCTGTTCGTGGTGAGCAGCGTCTCCGCGATCTCCTCGTCGGAGAGCACGTCCGTCAGGCCATCGGTGCAGAGCACGAACACGTCGCCGAGCGCGAGGTCGAACGAGCGCACCGAGACGCGCACCGTCTCGCTCATCCCGAGGGCGCGCGTGATCACGTTCTGCGGGAGCTTCGCGGCCTTGTCCTCGTCGATCTCGGGCGAGAGCTCGAGCACGTCCTGCGCGAGCGAGTGATCCTGCGTGAGCAGCTCGAGACGCCCGGCGCGGAGGCGATAGCAGCGCGAGTCGCCGACGTGCGCGACGTGCAGCACCGCGGTCTCGAGGTCGGGCGCGAGCGCGACCATCGTCGTGCCCATGCCGCGGTATCGATCGGCGGAGCGCGCGATCTCGAGCACCTCGCGGCTCGCGCGGTGGATGCCCGCGGAGAGCCGCCGCGCGAGGAGCGGCAGTCCGAGGCGATCGAAGGTCTGGGTGGTGCGCGCGCTCTTCTGGGTGGCCTCGAAGTGACGCGCGAGGCTCGCGAGCGCGATGCTGCTCGCGACGTTGCCCGCGTTCTCTCCGCCGGCACCGTCGGCGACCGCGAACAGCGCGAGATCCGGGCGCAGAAGGAAGCCGTCCTCGTCGTGCTCGCGACCGCCGATGTCCTTGTCGGCCGCAGCCATCACCTCGAGCGCGGGGGCGGGGGACGGCTGGCTCTCCGTCGACGTCATCGACGCGGGAGTCTATCAAAGGCGGGTCGCTCGCCGTGCGAGGATCGCTCGGCAGGGCGTGCTAGGATCGGGTCGCGTTCTTCGATGACCCCGAGCTGTCCCATCTGTCATCGCGCGTTGCCGGCGCCGGACCAGAACCCGACGCACCCGTTCTGCTCCGCGCGCTGCAAGCTCATCGACCTCGGCAACTGGCTCGACGGCGCGTACCGCATCGCCGGACCGAGCGCGTTCGTCGAGAACGACGCTGCGTTTGCCGAGAACGCCGACGGCGAGAACGCGCCCTCGTAGCTTCTTCTGCCAAGGAGTCCGCATGCGCTCGAGCTCGTTCGCTCCGGTCGTGCTCGCGATGGTCCTGCTGCCGAGCCTGGTTCCAGCGAGCGCAGAGGCGCAGGAAGGCGGAGGGACGACGGGCGGAGGCGGGACCACCACGACGGCGCCGACGTCGAGCCCGAGCACGACGCCGCCGGCGCGCACCGAGCACACACGCTCGGAGACGAGCGGCTCGACCGCGACCATCACGCGCGGAGGTGATCCTTCGAGCGCGCCGGTGCGAGAGCGCCGTCCCCCGGCAGAGGAAGAAGAGGTGCCCGTCAACGAAGAGGACGACGGGCGCAAGGCCGACTTCATTTGGCTCGAGGTCGAGGGTGGCGTCTCGTACGTCGATCTGATCGCGTTCCAGCAGGACAACTTCAGCGCGCCCGACGGCACGACGGTCGACGGCTTCGAAGAGGTCACGGGCGTCGGGCCGATGGTCGGCGTCGGGCTCGGCTTCCGCGTGTTCTTCTTCGCGATGGGCGCGCGGGCGACGCTCGCGAGCTATCCGGGGTTCGAGATCGGCACGGTCGGCGGCGAGGTGCAGTTCCGGCTGCCGACGCCGATCATCGAGCCGTGGATCCGCCTCGGCGCGGGCTACGCATGGATGGGCAGCGCGAACTACACGGACGCGCGCGCGAGCCAGACGACGGTGTACGGGTGGATGCTCGACGGCGCGATCGGCCTCGACTTCTTCATCACGTGGTGGCTGACGCTCGGCGTCGGCGCGAGCCTCGACGTGCTGAACATGACGCGGCAGCCGATCAACTCGCTCGAGTGCCCGCCCAACGAGTTCTGCCCGACGCAGGACGGCGACGCGATCGGCGCGCAGGCGCGTGGGTTCGCGCAGCTGGGGCTGCACTTCTAGGTCACCACGCCAGCGGGGCGTCGGGGACGAACGGGCGCGGGATGCGCGCGGTGGTGAGGAGCGCGCGGCGCGCGGTGACGTAGCGCTCGAGATCGGCAGGCGATGCGAGCTCGGGCGCGCGCGCGGTGCGGTGGACGACCGTGCCGACCAGGTCGGGGACGATCGCGCTGGATGACGTGTCGAGGGTCCATGCGAGCGTGCGCACGGAGGCATGGGTCGCGACGTGGGCGAGGAGCGGCTCGAGCTCGCGCGCGTCGCGCACGACGAGCAGGCCTTCGGGGATGCCGGCGCGCGCGGTGACGAGCTCGACGTCGAGGCGTGTCGCGAGCTCCGTCGCGACGGCGCGATCGGTGGTGATGATGCGGCGCGGGCGATCGTCGAGCGCGTCGAGCGAGGCGACGACGCTCGGGGTGAGGATGCGCGCGACGTGATCGGGATCGACGGGCGCGCGCGGAGCGCTCCCGTCGAGCAGCAGCGCACCGTGCTCGACGAAGAGCCAGTCGCGCAGATCGCGTGGCGGTGGCACCGCGTCGGCGCGATCGAGCGCGGCCTCGAGGACCATCGCGAGCGGGTGCGCGTCGTCGTGCTCCGCGAGCTGCGGGACGCACTCGCGCGCGGCGCGATGATCGCCCGCGAGCAGGCTGCTCCACGCGAACTGGAAGAGGGCGCCGGGATCGTCGGCGAGGCACGGGTGCAGCGCGAGCGTCGCGGCGCTCTCCGCGGGACGCGCCGCGCGCGCGAGGAGGATCGCGAGCTCGGAGCGCAGCACCGCGTCGAAGGGCGACATCGCGAGCGCGTCCTCGAGCGTCGTGATCGCCGCGTCGAGCTCGCCCTGGCGCGCGAGCGCGCCCGCGAGATCGAAGAGTCGCTCGGTGTCGGCGGGATCGTCGGCCGCGCGATCGAGGCGCACCGCGAGCTCGATCATCCCGCGCGCACGCGCCGCGCGCGACGCGATGCGGCGCGCGTCGACGCTCTTCGAGCGCAGCGCCGCGTTCCACGCGTCCTCGTGCGCGCCGCGCTCGATCGCCGCGCGCGCCTCTTCGAGCGCGAGATCGCGACGCCCGAAGAGACGACGCCAGAGGCTCACGCGCCGCGCACCGACGCGAGCACGCGCTCCGCCGCGCGCTCACCGCTCGCGATCGCGTCGGGGATGCCGACGCCGCGCATGCCGTTGCCCGCGAGCCCGAGCCGCTCGTGACGCGACGCGCGCGCTTCGATCGCCTCCACGCGCGCGATGTGCCCCACCTGGTAGACCGGCATCGCGCGCGGGTAGCGCATCACCTTGGTGAACGCGGGGCTCGCCTCGATGCCCATCAGCGCGCGGAGCTCGCGGCGTGCGCTGCGCACCAGCGCGTCGTCGTCGCGATCCGCGGCGTCGGGATCGTGCAATCCGCCGACGAAGGCGCGGATCAGCGCCCATCCCGCGGGCGCGCGGTTCGGCCACTTCGTGCTCGCCCACGTCGATGCGAGGATCGAGCGACGCTCCACCGCGGGCACCACGAAGCCGAACGCATCGAGCGGGTGCGGCACCTCGCTCTCGCGCCACGCGAACGTGACCGTCGCGGCCGAGCCGTGGGGGATCGCGTCGAGCCCGTCGGCGAGCGCACCGTCGACCTCGCGCAGCATCGACGCGATGCGGTGCGACGCGACCGCGAGCACCACCGCGTCGCACTCGCGGGCCTCGTCCGACTCGAGCACCACGCGCCACCCTTCCCCGTGGCGCTCGATCGCGCGCACCGGTGAATTCGTGCGGAGCCGCGGACCGATCGCGCGCACCAGCGCGTCGATCATCACCTGCATGCCGCGATCGAAGCCGATGAAGAGCCCGTAGCGCGCACCGCTCGCCGCATCCTGCTTCTTCGTGCTCGTCGCTGCGGCGCGCATCGCGCGGGTCACGCTGCCGCGCTCGCGCTCCATGCGCGTGAAGCGTGGCATCGTCGCCTCGAGCGAGAGCGTCTCGGCGTCGCTGCCGTAGATGCCCGAGATCATCGGCTGCGCGAGCCGCTCGAGCAGCTCGGCGCCGAAGCGACGACGCACGAAGCGCGCGAGGCTCTCCTCGCCCTCTCTCGCGCGCCGGGGCGGCACGACCACCTCGAGCCCGGCGCGCATCTTCGCGCTCGGCGAGACGACCTGCGACGCGAGGAACGCGAACGGATCGACCGGCGCCATCATCGAGAAGCCCTCGGGGATGCGCACGAGGCGTCCTCCCGAGACGACGTACGCGCCGCGCTTCGCGGCGTTCGTGGAGACGACGCGATCCTCGATCCCGAGGCGCTTCACGAGCGAGAGCGCGTGCGGCTTCTCGGTGAGGATCGAGTCGGGCCCGAGCTCGATCACGAACCCGTCGCGCTCCTCGGTGCGCAGCCATCCGCCGGGGCGCGCGCCGCCCTCGAGCACCTCGAGCTCGATCGACGGATCCTGCTCGAGCAGTCGGAACGCGGCCGCGAGGCCGCTGATCCCGGCGCCGACGACGATCACCCGCCGCGCGCCGCGCGCGCTCATCGCGAAGACGCCTCGTGCACGTGATCGACGAGCGCGCGCGCCTGCGCGAGATCGACCTGCGGGACCACACCGTGGCCGAGGTTGAACACGTGACCGGGACGACCACCCGCGGCGCGCAGCACCGCATTCGCCTTCTCGATCATCACCTCGCGCGGCGCGAGCAGCGCGATGGGATCCATGTTGCCCTGGACCGCGACGTCGCCGAGCGCGCGCCACGTCGAGCCCAGCTCGCAGCGCTGATCGAGCCCGATCACGTGACCCCCCGCCTGCTTCATGAGCGGATAGAGCGCGGGGTTGCCGGTGCCGAAGTGGATCGCGGGCACGCGATCCCCGAGCGCGGCGAAGATCGACGCGACGTGGGGCTGCACGTAGCGCGCGTAGTCGTCGGGCCCGAGCGCGCCGACCCACGAGTCGAAGAGCTGGACCGCCTCGGCGCCCGCATCGATCTGCGCGAGGAGGTACGCCGTGATCGCGCTCGAGAGCCGCCGCATCAGCTCGTGCCACGCGCCTTCGTCGGCGTACATGAAGCGCTTGGTCTGCGAGTACTCGCGCGAGCCGCCGCCCTCGATGACGTACGACGCGAGCGTGAACGGCGCGCCCGAGAACCCGATCAGGGGCACGCGCCCCGCGAGCGCCTTCTTGGTGCGGCGCACCGACTCCATCACGTAGCCGAGCGACGCGTTCGCATCGATCGACGGCGACACGCGATCGACGTCCGAGGCGAGTCGCACGGGGCGCTCGATGCGCGGGCCGTCGTCCTTCGTGAACTCGAAGCCGATGCCGAGCGGCTCGAGCACGAGCAGGATGTCGGCGAACACGATCGCCGCGTCGACCCCGAGATCGTCGACCGCGCGGAGCGCGACCTGCGCGCAGAGATCGGGGTCGTGACAGAGCTCGAGGAACGAGACCTTCTCGCGGATCGCGCGGTACGAAGGTTGGTATCTCCCCGCCTGCCGCATGAGCCACACGGGCGTGTAGGGAGTAGGCTTGCCGCGGCACGCATCGAGGAAGACCGACATGGGCCCGGCAGTCTACGCGCGCCGCGCGGCGCGCGCATCAGGCGTCGGGCTCGCCTTCGAGCGCGGTCGCGAGCGCCTCGTAGCGCGCAGCAGCGAACGTCGCGAACGACGACGCGCCCGTGGCTTCGCGCAGGGGATCCGCGGGCGCGAGCTGCGCGTGCTCGAGGCGCGCGATCAGGGAGCGCACCTCGCGCTCGTCGAGATCGACCCGCGCCGCGACGACGTCGGGTGGGATGGGATCGCTGGTCGCGAGCACGACGAGCGAGGGATCGCCCGACGCGCCGTGCGACGCGATGCGCCCGCTGCGATCGAGGTACGCGTACATGCCCGCGACGTCGGCGCTGCCCTCGCGCAGCGCGGCGAGCGCGGCCTTGTACGAGCCGACGAAGCGCTGCTCGAGGAAGGTCTGCTCGGGCTCGATGCCCGCAGCGCGCAGCACCACGCGCGGCATCGTGTAGCCCGCGGCCGACCAGCGATCGACCCACGCGGCGCGCGTCCCCGTGAGCGCGAAGCGCTCGAGCCGCGGCGCGCGCGCGCGATGCCCGACGAGCACGCCCGCGTAGTCGTCGGCGTCCTCGAGCTCCACACACGCGAGGCCGCGCGCGATCTCGTTCTGGTTCGCGCGCGCGAACGCGACCGGAGAGAGCCACGCGAGATCGAGCTCGCCCACGTCGAGCGCCTCGACGAGATCGGCGTGGCTCGCATGACGCAACAACGTGATCTCGATGCCGAGATGCGAGCCCAGCGCGAGCGCGGTCTGCGGCGAGAGGTCGCGCTCCTTGCTGGCGACCAGGCCGAGCCGCAGGCGACCGGCGCGCGCTGCGATCGCCGCGCGGACGCGGGCGCCACGACGCGCGAACATCGTGGGCTCCGCCTCGTCGAAGGGCTCCGGCTCGAGATCGTCGAGCGGCACGTCGATCGAGGGCGCGATCGGCTTCCACGCGCGCAGCGCGCTCTCGATCGCGCTGCGCAGCTCGTCCATCGTCGCCCACCGTCGCTCCCGCTCGCGCAGCAGCGCGCGATCGATCGCAGCCGCGAGTGCCGAGGACGCCGACGGCGCGCGGCTCGCGAGCGGCGGAGGACGTCCCTCGACGATGCGAAACGCGACGTCCGCGACGCGATCACCCTCGAAGGGCAGGCGTCCCGAGAGCGTCTGGTACCAGACCACGCCCATCGACCACACGTCGGTCTGCGGGCCGACCTCCTTGGGCGCGACGAGCTGCTCGGGCGACATGTGGCTCGGCGTGCCGACGACGAGCCCGGTCGCGGTGTAGTCGCCGTCGTCCTGCTCGAACGACTTCGTGAGACCGAAGTCGATCAGCTTCGGCACCAGCTCGTCCGAGCCGCGACCGCGCCACGCGAGGTAGATGTTCGATGGCTTCACGTCGCGATGCACGAGCCCCGCGGCGTGCGCGGCCGAGAGCGCGTCCATCACCGGCACGAGGATCTGCGCGGCGCGCGCGGGCGCGAGCGGGCCTTCGCGCCGCAGGCACGTGATGAGGTCCTCGCCGACGAGGAGCTCCTGGACGAGATAGAGCCAGCCGCGATCGGGATCGCGATCGGCGTCGAGCACCGTGACGACGTTCGGATGCACGAGGCGCGCGGCGTGGCGGGCCTCGCGCAGGAAGCGCGCGGTCGCGGCCTCGTCGTGCTCGGGCGCGGCGAGCAGCTTGATCGCGACGCGGCGCTCGGTCGCCTCGTTCTCGGCCTCGAACACGACGCCGAAGGCGCCTCGCCCGAGCTCCCGCACCACGCGGTACTTGCGCGCGATCCTCGCGCCTCGCTCGAGCCCGAAGTGCATCCGCGCCGTCGAGGATACCAGTCCCGACCGGGCGCTTGCGGACGTCGCGAGCTTGCCTTCTCATTCGCCCCGCATGGCTACCCGAGCACGTGTCCTCGTCATCGGCGCCGGCCTCGCCGGCCTGCGCACCGCCGACCTCCTCGTCCGACGTGGTGAGACCGACGTGCTGGTCCTCGAGGCGCGCGATCGGGTCGGCGGTCGCACACTGTCGCGCCCGCTCGGGAAGGCGACGTTCGATCTCGGCGGGCAGTGGATCGGCCCCTCGCAGCGCCGCGCGCAGGCGCTGGTGCGCGAGCTCGGGATCGCGACGTTCCCGACCTACGACACCGGCGCGAAGGTGCTCGATCTCGCGGGCAAGCTCTCGCGCTACGAGGGCACGATCCCGCGCCTCGATCCGCTCTCGCTGCTCGAGCTGCAGGTCGTGCTCTCGCGCATCGACTCGCGCCGCAAGGCCGTGCGCACCGACGCGCCGCACGAGTCGCCGCGCGCGGCCGAGGACGACTCGCGCACCGTCGCGTCGTGGGCGCGCACCCGCGTCCGATCGCCGCACGTGCGCGCGCTGCTCGAGGCCTCGGCGCGCGTGGTGTTCGGCGCGGAGCTCGGGGAGATCTCGCTGCTCCACTTCCTGTTCTACGCGCAGGCGGCGGGCGGGCTGATGCCGCTCGTCGAGATCCAGGGCGGCGCGCAGGAGACGCGCTTCGTGGGCGGCGCGCAGGAGATCTCGACGCGCATCGCGAGCTCGCTCGGCGACCGGGTGCGGCTCTCGACGCCGGTGCGTCGGATCTCGGTGCGCGGCGGCGAGGTGATGGTCGACGCGGATCGCGGCACCTACCTCGCCGAGCGCGTCGTGGTCGCGGTGCCGCCGGTGCTGGCGCGCACGATCGAATTCGATCCGCTCCTGCCGACGCAGCGCGCGCACCTGTTCGAGCGCGCGTTCCAGGGCAGCACGATCAAGTGCCTCGCGCTCTACGATCGTCCGTTCTGGCGCGAGCGCGGCTTGTCCGGTGAAGCGGTGAGCGATCGTGGGCCGCTGGCGGTGGCGTTCGACAACACCTCGCACGACGGCGCGCAGCCCGCGCTGCTCGGGTTCTCGGTGGGCGCCCTCGCGCGCGAGCACGCGGCGCGGTCGCGCGCCGATCGCCGGCGCGTGGTGCTCGAGCGCTTCGCGCGGTGGTACGGCGAGGAGGCGCTGCGCCCGCTCGAGTACGTGGAGCACGACTGGAGCGAGGAGCCTTGGAGCCGCGGCTGTCCGATCAGCCTCTTCGGCACCGGCGCGCTCAGCGAGAGCGGCGCCGCGCTGCGCACGCCGTGTGGCCCGATCCACTGGGCCGGCACCGAGACCGCGCGCGAGCACCACGGCTTCCTCGAGGGCGCGCTGGAGAGCGCGGAGCGCGTCGTCCACGAGATCGCGGCGCGCTGATCGTCACAGCATCTTCTGCAGGTACACGACGTCGAGCCAGCGATCGTACTTGCGCCCCACCTCGCGCAGGCGCGCGACCTCGACGAAGCCGTGCGCCGCGTGGAGCGCGATGCTCGCGTCCTGATCCGCCGACGCGCCTGCGATGATCGTGTGGTGCCCCAGCGCCCGCGCCCGCTCGATCAAGGTGGAGAGCAGCGCGCGCCCGATGCCCTTCCCGCGCTGATCGTCGCGCACGTAGATCGAGTCCTCGACGGTGCGCGCGTAGCCGCGGCGCGGGTTGTACGTCGAGAGCGATCCCCACGCGACGACCTCGCCCTCCTCTTCGACGACGAGCACGGGGTGCATCGGACCGTGCGCGTCGAGCCACGCGCGGCGCTCGTCGAGCGTCTCCTCCTCGAGCGCGTACGTGCAGGTCGAGGTCCTCACGTAGAAGTTGTAGATGCGCGAGATCGCCGCGGCGTCCGCGGGTGTCGCGTCCCGGATCGTGCGAGTCATGCGCGCACTCTGGCGATGGCGGACGCGATGCGTCCAAGACATCGTTCGCATCGGATCGATACCCGGAGGGTATGGATGGAGCTGCGGCACCTTCGCTACTTCGTGGCCGTCGCGGAAGAAGGGAACGTCGGTCGCGCCGCGCGACGTCTCCACATCACGCAGCCTCCGCTGAGCCGTCAGATCCACGAGCTCGAAGCGGAGATCGGCGCGCCGCTCTTCGAGCGCGTGCCGCGCGGCGTCGTGCTCACCGCGGTGGGCGAGGAGCTGCTGCGCAGCGCGCGCGACGTGCTCGCCTCCGCGGATCGCGCGCTCGATCGCGCGCGTCGCGTCGCGAAGGGCGAGGTCGGTCACCTGCGCGTCGCGTTCGTCGACACCGCGACCTACGACGGGGTGCCGATCGCCATCTACCGTCGCTTCCGGCAGCGCTTCCCGGGCATCGCGCTGGAGCTGCTGCCCTCGACGTCGATGGGTCAGTGGCACGCGCTGCAGGAGAAGCGCGTGGACCTCGGGTTCCTCTATCACCTACCGCCCGCGGATCGCGGCATCGCGTCGCGCGCGATCAGCCGCGACGAGGTGGTGCTCGCGATGCCGAAGGGACACCCGCTGTCGCGCTGTCGCAGCGTCTCGGTGAAGCAGCTCGACGGCGAGCCGATGGTGTGGTTCCCGCGCGCGATCAGCCCGGCGTACCAGGACGCGATCCTCGGTCAGTGCCAGGCGAAGGGCGTGACGATCCGGATCGTGCAGGAGGCGATCACCGACTCGACGGTGCTGAGCCTCGTCGCGGGCGGGATGGGCATGGCGTTCGCGGTGGGCGCGACGCGCCATCGCAAGCCGCCCGCCGTGGTGACGCGCCCGATCCGCGACCTCTCGATGCCGCTCACGGTCTCGGTGGTGTGGCGGCGCGACGACCGCAGCGCGGCGGTGCGCTCGTTCCTGCAGGTCGTCGACGAGGTCGTCTCGAGCACGCGCCGTCGCGCGGCGAAGTGACGCTCAGCCGCGCGCGGTCGCGATCGCTTCGCGCGCCGCGTCGAAGTCGCCGGGCGTCTGCACGCTCACCGACACCGCGCGATCGGTCGTGCGCTTGATCATCCCCGAGAGCGCGCTGCCCACGCCGATCTCGACGAAGAGCGTCACGCCGTCCTCGACCATGCGCAGCACCGACTCGTCCCAGCGCACCGGGCGCGCGACCTGGCGCACCAGCGCGTCGCGCGCGACGTCGCCCTTCGTCACCGGCGCCGCGTCGACGTTCACGTAGACCGGCACGCGCGGATCGACGAACGCGATCGCCGCGAGGTGCGGCGCGAGCTTCTCCTCCGCGGGCTTCATGAGCGACGAGTGGAACGGCGCGCTCACCGGCAGCGGCATCACGCGACCGCCCGCGGCCTTGCACTTCTCGCTCGCGAGCTCGACCGCGCGCGTCTCGCCCGCGATCACGATCTGCCCCGGCGAGTTGTAGTTCACCGGCTGCACGATCCCGTCGATCGAGCGGCAGATCTCCTCGAGCGGAGCGCGCTCCATCTTGAGCACGGCGGCCATCGCGCCCTGCCCGACCGGCACCGCCTCCTGCATGAGCTCGCCGCGGATGCGCACGAGGCGCACCGCATCGTCGAACGCCATCGTGCCCGCCGCGACGTGCGCGCTGTACTCGCCGAGCGAGTGTCCCGCGACCACGTCGGGCGTCTGATCGAACGCGCGCAGCAGCGCGACCGAGCTCGTCAGCACCGCGGGCTGGGTGTTGCGCGTGAGGCGCAGCTGCTCGTCGGGTCCTTCGAAACAGAGCTTCGAGAGCGCTTCGCCGAGCGCGCGATCGGCGGCCTCGAACACACCGCGCGACGCATCGGACGCGTCGAACGCCTCGCGGCCCATGCCGACCTTCTGCGAGCCCTGTCCCGGGAAGACGAACGCCACCTTCCCCTTCTGGATCGACTTGCTCATCTCAACCCTTGAAGTCGTGCTTCTTCAGTCGCTTCAGCACGAAGAAGCTCACCGGGATCCGCACCGGACCGAGCGCGAGGTACGCCTTGCCGAGGAGCAGATCGGGATCGTCGGGATACACCTGCACGATGTAGTCGCGCAGCGGCGGGCCGAAGAGGCCGTTGCCGCCGAGCCCGTAGTCGAGCAGCAGCGCGTTCGGATACCGGGCGTCGCGCGCCTGCGGATCGACGGCGTGCACGCGATAGAAGCCGTGGCGCTTGGGCGCGGCGTCGCTCGGCACGTACTCGTGCGGCGCCTCGTCGCCGTTCTGGCGCACGACGATGTTGTAGCCCTGCACGAACGGCGAAGGCCCGTCGCTGCGCGGCGGACCCTCGTAGAAGCCCTTCGTGAACTTGCGGATGCCGATCAGCTTGGTGAGCCCGAGCGCGTTCGCGCCCGCGAACTCCCAGCCGACGAGATCCTCGAAGCGCGGCGCGGTGCCGCGCATCATCAGCGTCTCGCGCTCGCCCTGGCCGATCTCGCGGAGGATCTCGATCCACGAGTAGCGCTTGCGCGGCTCGATCGCGCCTGTGTTGCGATCCGTGGGGACGATCGCCGCGGAGCCAGTGTCGGTGCTCATGGGCGCGGAGAGTATCAGCCCGCGTGCTTCTCGATCAGCTTGCCGAGGCGCGGAACGGCCGACTCGACGTTCTTCTTCGCGGTGCCGCGCAGGCGATCGTAGGTGGCCTTCACCACGCCGCTCTTGGTGCGCTTGGCCTTCTCGTCGGTGATCGCGAGCAGGCCGTCAGCGACGCGACCCGCGTTCGACGAGAAGTGATCGCTCACCCCGCGCGACTGCGACCTCGCCTCTTGGTAGACGGGATCGAGCGCCTTCGCGAACTCGGGGAGCAGATCGGTGACGACCTGCTTGAGGAACCCCGGGCGGATGCTCTTCACCGCGGCGTAGCCGGCCTTGATGGCCATGCCCGAGATGCCGCCCTTGTCCTCGACCTCCTGGTCGATGAGCACGAGGCAGTCATCGACCACCTGCGCCTTCTTCGCGTCGCTCGTCAGGACCTCGGCCAAGGCTGCCATCGCGATTCGTCCTCCAAGTAGGCGGCCCGAGTGAAACCACGGATCACGCGGTGCGTCCAGCGCGCGCCTGCGCGCGCTCACCGCATCACGACGTCGTGCGCGTCAACGGGCGCGCCCGCGGCGCGGCGGCGCGCCCTCTTCGGGGCATCCGTCGGCGTCCTCGAACCCGTCGCGATCCTCGGCCTGCTCGGGACACTGATCGGACTCGTCGGGCACGCGGTCGTCGTCGAAGTCGGTCTCGGGACAGCCGTCCTCGTCGGCGAGCCCGTCGGTGTCCTCGGCCGCGTCGGGGCACGGGTCGCGCGCGTCGTCGATGCGATCGCGATCGCGATCGTCCTCGGGGCATCCGTCGTTGTCGCGATCGCCGTCGCGATCCTCGGCGGCGCTCGGGCACGAGTCGTAGCCGTCGGCGATTCCGTCGCCGTCGTCGTCGCCGTCGGGGCAGCCGTCGTCGTCCTCGTGATCGTCGCGATCCTCGGCCTCGGTCGGACAGCGATCCTGCTCGTCGGGGATGCCGTCGCGATCGTCGTCGAGATCGGGGCAGCCGTCCTCGTCGGCGCGGCCGTCGCGATCCTCGGCGTCGCTCGGGCACGAGTCGCGATCGTCGGCGAGGCCGTCGTGATCCGCGTCGCCGCGCGGGCGCGGCTCCCACTGCACACCGCCGAGCACGCGGAAGATCGGGACGCCGATCGCGTACGCGATGCCGACGCCTGCGCCGAGCGTGAAGGTGAGATCGCCGACGCGCGCATAGCCCGCGGCGCGCACCTCGGTGGGCGCTTCGTCGTCGAAGACCAGACCGAACGTGGTCTGCATCTGGATCTCCGCCATCGCGCCCCAGACTTCGTCGAAGTCGTACGCAGCGGCGGCGCCCCACGCGAATTCCGACACGCGGCGGCTCTCGAGGATCTGCGCCTCCTCGCGGATCTGCGCGCCGACGTTGAGCGCGACGCGCAGGCGCTCGATGCCGAAGCCGAGCACCACGTGACCACCGCCCGCGACGCTCGGCTCGCCGACGTAGCGGCCCGGCGCGATCGCCTGCGCGACCGGGAACGTGACGTAGCCGACGACGCCGAGACCGAAGTGCGCGCCGCCGCCGAGCTCCTCGTCGAAGATCTTCACCTTCGCGTGGATGCGCGGATCGCCGAGCGTCGTCGCGTTGCCCGAGAGGATGCGGCGCGGCGCGCCGCCCTCGGTCCACTGGTGCCCGTCGCCGAAGGTGTAGGCGATGAACGGGAGGTTGAGCCCGATCTGCACGCGATCGGCGAACGCGATCGCGGCGGTCAGCTGGAGCGTGAACGTGCCCCCGACCACGTCGAGCTCGCGCCCGGTGCACGCGGCCGACGTGCCGGTGAGGCAGTCGTAGTCGTCGAGCGCGAAGGGCAGGTGCGCGTAGTCCGCGAGCAGACCGACGCTGGGCTCCCACTCGCGACCGATCGCGAGCGAGTCGACCCCGAGGAACGTGTCGGGCCCGGGGCTCTGGTAGAAGCGGAACGCCGATGGCTCACCGAGCACCGCTTGCGCGTGTGCGGTCGAGGTCAGCGTGAGGAGCGTGAGCGCGAGGATCGAAGCGAAGGACTGCGAGCGCATCTGTGGGCCGAGGTTAGATCACATGACGCCGTCGCACCGCACGTCGCGGACGATGCTCACGTTGTTGCTCTCGCGGCACTCGCCTGCCTCGCCGGCGGGATCGGCGACGATCCACACGTCGGTCGCGGTGGAGGGCGGCGATGTCCAGGCGCACGAGAGCGGCTCGCACGCGCCGGGGCGCAGATCGCCGGTCGTGACCGCGCTGCAGATCGCGCTGCCGCCTGCGCCGGGATCGCCCGCGTAGAACGTCGCGCTCACGCCCGCGCCGATCGGCGATGCGCCGCGGTTGCAGAGCGTCGCGCGCAGCATCGCGGTGCCGCCGGTCGCGTCGCACAGGCGCGTGTCGCCGCGCGAGGTGAGATCGGGTGCGGCGCCGGGGATCGCGTCGCCCTGCACGTTCGCGCGGAAGTTGTTGAGGCCGTCCTCGCGCCAGTTGAGGCCAACCTCGGAGGTGCGCGGGATCGTTCCGTCGTCGCGCACGTTGGTCACGTGATAGGCGTGCTGGCTCCAGATCATGCGCGAGCGCACCCAGCGATCGCCGCCGTCGCGGAACACGCGGATGCCGCGGGTGCCGATCGGACGCGACGCGCGACACGTGTTGCCGGTGCCGGGCGTGCCCGCGGGAGGCACCTCGCACACGAACGCGGCGGCCGCGCAGCCCGCGCCCACGCAGCACTGATCGTCGCTGGTGCAGCGACAGAAGCCGGCGTCGCACACGCCCGAGACGCAGTCGGCTCCGTCGGCGCAGCGCAGCCCCGCGAAGAGCGGATCGGTGTTGCGCGGGCCGAGCCCGAAGCGGCTGCAGTCGGTGCCGAATTCCGCGGAGCCGCAGTTGAAGTTGTCGCCCATCACGATCTCGGCGTTGAAGTCGCCGTCGACGTCCGCGATGACCGGGTTCTCGTACCAAGTGCACGACGAGCGCGACTGGCTGAAGAGCACGGAGCCGCTCTCGCCGTCGTAGACGCGCACGAAGCACTCGTCGCCGTAGACGACCTCGGCGCGACCATCGCCCTCGAAGTCGAACACGCTCGAGCCCGTGACGTTGCTCGACTGATCCTGCGAGGGCTGCGTCCACAGCACGCCGGTCGTGGTCCCGGATGCGCACTCGCCGCCGGTGCGCGGCGTGGCGCTGCAGTCGGGATCGAACACCGAGTACGCGCTGCCGCCGGCGCTCGCGAACTCGGGGAGGCCGTCGCCGTCGAAGTCCGCGATCGTCGGAGGGCCGCCGCTGCCGCCGCCGGGCAGCGGGATCGGCGGCAGGACGATCGTTCCGTCGAGGGTCTGGATGCGCGCGTTGCCGGCGGTGATCACCGCGACCTCGGGCGCCTCGGCGGGCCACGACGCGCTGCCGGGGAACGCGCCGAAATCCGCGATCGCGACGTGCCCGTGAGGCTGACCTCCGGTGGCCCAGCTCTCCGCGACCCAGGTGCGCGACGTGCGATTCCACGACCACACGCCGTGCCCGCCGACGAGCTCGACGTCGGCGTCGGCGTCGACGTTCGCGACCACGGCGAAGGTTCCCGAGCCGTAGTTCAGGAGCGACGCGCTGCTCTCGTCGATCAGCACGCCGTTCGCGTCGAGCACGATCGCGCCGCGCAGCACCTCGGGGCGGCCGTCGTCGTCGAGATCGTAGATCGACGGGCCCGCCCAGCCGCCGCCGACCGGCTCGTAGGGGCTGCCGTCGGCGCGCGTCGATCGCCACATCACGCGCCACGCGCTCGTGTCCTCGTCGTACGTGAACGCGACGAGCCCGCCGCGCGTCGCCGGCGTGAGCCCGTCGCTCGGCGGCTCGGCCTTGTAGGCGACGATCTCGGCGCGCCCGTCCCCGTCGAGATCACCGAGCGCGACCGGCGCGCTGTGCGCGACGATCTGCAGCGATCCGAGCTCCGCGATCTGCGTGCAGGTCTCGCCGTCGAGGATGCGGATCACGCCGGTCGCGACCTCCGACGATCCGTCGACGCCGTCGTCGAACACCGCGACGATCGACGGGCGATGGGGCTCGTCGGGCCCACGATTGATCGCGAAGTCGACGACCATCGGCGTCGAGAGCACGTGCAGGTGCGTGGGGAACGGATCGCCCGCGGGCGCGGCGGTGAACTCGCACTGCACCGAGGGCGCGAACGTTCCGGCCGCGACGAGGCGCGAGCACGTCGAGTCCGCGACGTAGCCCGACGGGACGCCGTAGGGGACGCAGCGCATGTGCGTGGGCTCGCAGTAGCTGTCGGCGCCGCACTCCTCGGACGATGCGCAGGGGCCGAGATCGGGCGCGCACACGCTCGCGACGCAGAGCTCGCCGTCGTCGCACGCGGGCGAGCACGATCCGGTCGCGCCGTCGTCGTGCGAGGCGTCGAGCACGCTCGTGGTGGTGCACATCCCGTCGATGCAGCGCTGGCCCGCGCGACAGTCGTTGGTCGAGTCACACGCACCGATCGGCGTCGAGCCGCATTCGCATCCGGCGAGCGAGAGGACGCAGGCGAAGAGGACGAAGCACCCACTGCGAGACATCGCGCGCGGCAACGCAAGACGGGTGCCTCGCGTCGCTCGTGCGCGCAGCCGCGATCCGAGCGTGTGCGAACGCGTTTGCGCGGTCCGAATCGGCCTACCGATCCGGCCTGCGGTCCCCAGCGCCGGTGACGCTAGACTCCACCGCCTCGATGACGACGACCACGCTCTCTCGCGAGGAAGCACGCGCGTTCCTCGTCTCGCAGCTCGGGCTCGCGCGTCCTCGTCGCGAGCGCGGCGGGCGAGGTGTGCGCGCGATGCTCGACGCGCTCCGCTGCGTGCAGCTCGATCCGCTCGATCCGATGGGCACCAACGCCGACCTCGTCGCGCTCGCGCGCGTCGACGGCATCGCGAAGGGCGATCTCTTCGCGCACACGCTGCCGGGACACGCGTTCGAGCACTTCGCGAAGGAGCGCTGTCTGCTGCCGGCGCGCGCGTTCCCTCACTATCGCGATCAGGCCGCGGAGACGCCGTGGTGGAGGCTCGGTGATCGGCTGCGTCGGCTCCCCGCGGGCGTGATCGACGCGGTGCGCGAAGAGGTCGCGGCACGCGGTCCGATCGCCGCAGGTGAGCTCGAAGATCGAGGGCGCGTCGAGCCGATCGACTGGAGCGGCTGGAAGGGCACCGGACGTGCGGCGTCGATGGCGATCGAGGTGCTCTGGACGCGCTGCGAGATCGTCGTCGCGGGGCGCACCGCGCGCGCGAAGCTGTGGGACGTGCCGCGGCGCGCGCTGCCCGATCAGCACGACGTCGACGTCGCGGGGCACGGCTTCGCGGCGTGGGCGCTGCGCGAGCGCGTCGAGGCCGCGGGCCTGCTCTCGCGCGCGGGCGGCGCGATGTGGTCGATGCTGCGCGACGCACGCACCGACGGAACGATCGAGCAGCTGTTCGACGAGGGCGCGATCGAGGAGGTCGCGATCGACGGAGCGCGTAGGAGCTACCTCGCGCCGGCCGGCTTCCGCGAGCGTCGCGTGATCGCGCCCGACGATCGGATGCGCATCCTCGGCCCGCTCGATCCCGTGCTCTGGGATCGCGACCTCGTGCGTCACGCGTTCGACTTCGACTACGTGTGGGAGGTCTACAAGCCCGCGAGCGAGCGGCGCTTCGGCTGGTACGTCGTGCCGCTGCTGCACCGCGGGCGCTTCGTCGGACGCCTCGAGGGGCACGTGGACGGAGCCACGCTCGTCATCGATCGCGTGTGGCGCGAGGACGGGATCGCGCTCGACGAGGACGCGCTCGACGCCGCGCTGGAGCGACACGCGACCGCGTGTGGATGCGATCGTGTCGTGCGCCGGCCCGGCGCACGTCGTCGCGCCGCGCGCTGAGCGCTTGCAGGAGTGCTCGTCCCGCCGGGCCCGGACGGACGGTAGGGACCGGCGGGCGAGCCGATCGTCGACAGCCCTCGAGCCTTCAGGGCTTCACGAAGATGCGGCTGGTGCTCGGCCGCCCGACCAGACACCCGAGCTCCGTGCGCACGACGTCGCGCAGCCGCGTCGTCGCGTGCGCGCGCACCAGCCGCGTGGGCTCGAGCCCGACGGTGCGCGCCATGCGCTCGAGGGTCTCCGGAGTGAACCCGTTGATGTGCTCGAGCGGGTGCACCCAGCGCATGTGCTCGAACGTCCGCGGCGGACCGTCGATCCCGCGCGTGTCGGGTGTCTCGATGAGGATGACGCCGCCCGGGCGGAGCGCCGCGACGAGCGAGAGCAGCACGCGCCGCGGCTCGACGAGGTGCTCGAGCACTTCGCTCATCAGGATGGCGTCGACGCTCCCGCCGACGTCGGCGAGCGCTTCCCCGAGCGTCGGGTGCACCGCGCCACCGCCGTCGCTGGCGCGCGTGCTGCGGGTCAGGCTGGGATCGACGCCGACCGCGCGGAGCCCGAGCGCCGCCGCGATGCGGAGCGCACGTCCGTCGCCACATCCGAAGTCGAGCAGCTTCATCTCGTTCGAGCCGCCCGCGAGCGCGTGCATCGCGAGCAGGTCCTTCACGATGTGGCGACCGACCGAGAACGGCTCGCGGCGCTCGGGCGGAACGTGCTCGGCCTCGAAGCGCTCGATCTGGCGCGCGTCGATCCACGTCCCGTAGAGCAGCGCCAGACCGTTCCGATCGAGCACGCGCGCGTGGTAGCGCAGCGCGCACTGGAGGCAGCGCACGAGCTCGAAGTGCTCTTCGGCGAGCACCGCGACTGGATCGCCCGCGTAGTGATGCGCGGCCAGGAACGCGCGGATCTCGGGGTCGACGAAGCGCCCCTTCCAGAGCGTCATGCGCCGCTCGCCGTCGCAGAGTGGACAGCGCCGGCGCTCCTCCATCGCGCACGTGACGGGGTCCAGGCTCTGCCCAATCGGATCCCAGGCTCGTTCGATCTGGATGATCTCGGCCCCCATGAGCACGACGATGAGCGCCCAGATCGCGCGGAAAAGCCTCGAATTCCGGGTGATGCACCGCGCCCCGTGGCGGCCGGGCGGTCACACCCAGGAGAAGGACTCGATCACTCGCGCGAGCTCGACGTCGGCGCGCGTGACGCGATTGCCCGCGTCATGCGTCCGCAGCACGAGCTCCACGGTGGCGTACACGTTGTGGATCTCGGCGTGGTGATCGCGCTGCTCGGCCTCGTACGAGAGGCGCACCAGGAAGCTCATCGCCTCGCGGTGATTCTGGAAGCGGAAGGTCTTCCGCAGCGCGTCGCCTTCGTGCGTCCAGCCCGGGAGGTCTCGGAGCGCGCTCGTGATCTCGTCTGCCTGGAGCGGTGTGCGTGCCATGCGACGAACATGCACGAGCGCCGCACCACGCGCGAGCGTCAGCGCTCTCAGAGCACGCTGCGCGCCTTGAGCTCGAGGTAGCGTCCGACCGCAGCGACCCCGAGCTCTCCGGGCGGTGCCTCGACAACCCCGATGCCCGCGTGCCGCAGGTGGGCCTTCATCGCGGCGCGCTCGGCGACGAGATCGGCGGCGGCCGCGCGCACGTACGCGTCGTGATCGCGCGCGGCGGGCGCGGACGCGAGCTCGTCGGCGACGGGATCGCGCATCGTCACGCAGAGCGGCAGGTGCTTGCGGCGCAGCACGGCAGCGTGGGTGGCGAGCGGCATCGCGTGGGCCTCGTCGAGCAGATCACCGAGCAGCACGACGAGCGCGCGCCGGGGCACGCGGGCTCGCACGAAGTCGACGAGCCGGCGCACGTCGACGTGCGTGAGCTCGGCCTCCACCGCGAACACCGCCTCGAGCAAGCGGCGGTACTGCGTCGCGCCGCGCCCCGGCGGGACGAACACCCGCACGTCACTGGCGAACACGACCAGCCCCACGCGATCGCCCTGCCGCAGCGCGACGTACGCGAGGAGCAGCGCCGCATGGATCGCGTGATCGAGCTTCGTGCTGCCGTCTCCGGCGCGGCTCGCCATCATGCGGCCGGCGTCGATCGCGAGGAGCACCTGCTGGCTGCGCTCCTGCTGCAGCACCCGCGTGACCGGGCGATGGCGCTTCGCGGTCGACTTCCAGTCGAGATCGCGGAACGGATCGCCGTGCACGTACTCGCGCAGCTGCTCGAACTCGCCGCCTCCGCCGAGCACGCGCACGCTGCGCATGCCGGGTGCGACCAAGCGCGAGACGCGCATCGCGAGCTCGCGGCGGCGGGTCCCGAGCACGTTGGGATAGACCCGCGTCTCCTCGGCGGCGGGGACGCTCGCGATCGCGGCGCCGAGGCCGAGGCCGCCCTCGATGCGCACGTGCAGATCGCCGAAGCGCGCGACGCCGCGGGCGGGAGGCACGACGTGGTAGACGAGCTCGCGCCGAGCGTGCGCGGGGATCTCCGCGACGAGCTCGTCGGGATCGGCGCGCCAGCCGTCGGGCAGATCGTCGCGCACCGTCACGCGGATCGCGTGCTCGCTCGCGTTGTGCAGGCGGATCGCGACGCGATTGCGCGCCCCGAGCACGAGCCGCGGATCGTGGTGTCGCTCGGCGTGGGGCGCGCGTGCGGCCAGACGGCGCGCGTCGATCGCGGCGCCGATCACCAGCGCCGCATCGAAGGCGAGCGATCCGACGAACCCGAGCGTGCCCCCACCGAGCGCGAGCGGAATCGCTGCGAGCGCCGCGGGCGCGAGCCGCGCGCCGGGCGCCCATCGCGTCGCCTTTGCGCGCTCGTCGTCGCTCAACGCGGGACCTCGACCGTCGACGCGACGCGCTCGATCACCTCGCTCGCGGAGAGCCCGTCGAGCTCCACCTCGGGCGCGAGCACGAGCCGATGTCCGATCACCGGACGCAGCGCGCGCCGCACGTCGTCGGGTGTGACGAATCGGCGCCCTTCGAGCGCGGCGTACCATCGCGACGCCACGAGCAGGTGCACGCCCGCGCGCGGCCCCGCGCCGAGCAGGATCGCCGGCGTGTTGCGAGTCGCGCGGACGAGATCGCGCACGTAGCCGCGCACGCGATCCTCGATCAGCACCTGGTGCCCGAGCTCGCGCACCGCGGCGATGCGCTCGCGCGTCGCGACGCGATCGATCCCCGACGCCCCCACGTCGACCGAGCCCACACCGACGCTCGCGTGCGCGAGGATGCGGTCCTCGTCGTCGGCGCTCGGATAGCCGACGACGATCTTGAGCAGGAAACGATCGAGCTGCGCCTCGGGCAGCGGATACGTGCCCTCCTGCTCCACCGGGTTCTGCGTCGCGAACACGGTGAAGTCCGCGCCGAGCGCGTGGCGCTGGCCGTCGAGCGAGACCTGCCGTTCCTGCATCGCCTCGAGCAGCGCGCTCTGCGTCTTCGCGGGCGCGCGGTTGATCTCGTCGGCGAGCAGCAGCTCCGTGAAGATCGGACCCTTGGTGAGCTGGAAGCGGCCGCGCTCGAAGTCGAACACGTTCGTGCCGAGGATGTCGCTCGGCATCAGATCGGGCGTGAACTGGATGCGCCCGAACCCGAGCCCCATCGTCGCGGCGAGCGCGCGCACCATCAGCGTCTTCGCCGTCCCGGGCACACCCTCGAGCAGCACGTGCCCCTGCGCGAGCAGCGCGACGAGCATGCCCTCGATCGCCTCGTCCTGCCCGACGACCACCTTGCGCACCTCGCGCGCGACGTCGCGCTTGAGGCTCGCGAGCTCCTCGACGTGATCCATGCCGTCCCCTACACCCGTTCGCGCGTCGCGCGCGCGACCTCCGCGTCGATCTCGCGGGTGCGACGCGCGAGATCGATCGTGCCTCCGTGCTTCGACATGATGCGACGCACCGCGTCCGCCGCGTCGTGACGCTTCCTGCGCGCGAGCTCGCCTTCGAGACGCTCGTGCGGGACTCCCTCGAGCCGATGATGCGCGGCGATGCGCGTGAGCGCGTGACGTGCGATCAGCGCGAGCGCGCCCGACGCATCCTCGGACTTCGCGAAGAGATTCCCCACTGCGCCCACCAGGCTCGCAGTCGTCGCGGGCGAGGGCTCGACGTCGCGCCGCGTGCCGCCGAAGCGCGCGCTCGCGCGCCACAGGAAGAAGAGCACCACGACGAGCAGCTGCAGCGCGAGCGGCATCATGCCGATCTCCGCGACCCAGCGCATGAACGAGCGCGGTGCGCCGACGCCGAGGTGGTACTCGTCGAAGTACACCGGGCCCTCGTGTGACGCGAGAAGGCGCGCGAAGAGCGCCGCGCCGCCCGTGCTCGCGAGATCGCGGTTCTGCAGCGCGCTCGCCGACGCGAGCGCGATCACGGTGCCCCGCCCGCGCGAGAGCGCGACGCCGGCGATGCGCTCCTCGATGCGCAGCAGCACGGTCGCGCTCGCAGGATCGTCGACGTGCACCGACGCCGCGCGGCGCAGCCCGACGGACGGCATCCCGAGCAGCGATCCACCGACCGCACGCGCCGAGACGATCGGCGGAGGTGCGTCCTCCGGTGCGAGCTCGTCCGCCGCGCGCCCCGGATCGCGCGCGATGCGACCGGTCACGTCGCGCACCTCTTCGTCGTCCTCGTCTTCGCTCGCGCGCTCCCACGCGCGCACGATCATCCCGAACGCTCCGGTGCGTCCGAGACACGCTTCGCCCGAGGGGCCGCTCAGCGCGACCCCGAGCTCGCGCGGCAAGTAGTCGTTCGCGCCCGCGACGACGAGCGTCCCGCCGGCCTCGATCCAGCGCACGAGCCGCTCGCGCTCCGGCCGCGACACAGCGCGCGCACCGAAGTGATCGCAGCCCCCGAGCGCGACCAACATCCCTCCGTCGGGCAGCGCGCCGAGATCTTCCGACCATCGACGCACCGGCACGCCGCGCTCGTGCGCGAACAGATAGAGCCCGCGCGCGCCATCGGGCCCCGCGCCGTGCGTCGAGTACGAGAGCGCCCAGCGCCCGCGGTCCGCGACGCGCGCGCACACGAGCCCGCTCGCGCCGAGGCCGATCACGATCGCGAGCGCGACCCCGATGCGACGCAGCGCGACGCTCACGCCGGCCCTCCGCGCGCCTGCGCGACGATGCGCTCGGCGAGCTCGCGACACGCGCGATAGTCGTGCTCGCTGGCGGGCTCGCGCCCGTACCACGTGCGATCGAAGCGTCGCGTGAAGTCGCGGAAGTCCACGCGCGCATCGCCCTCCGGCATCTGCCGCAGGTACTGTCCGTTCGTGAGCGTCTTCTCGAAGCGGATGAGACGGCGCCGATCGAGCGCGACGAGCGTCGCGAGATAGAGCGCGCGCAGAGCCTCGCGATGGCGGCCCTCGGCCGCGAGCCGCGCCGCGTCGTCGACCCACTCGTCGGGCGCACGCTCGCGCGGATCGGCGATCGCGTCGGGCGCGCCCCGCGGCTCGTCGATCACGCGCGGGGCGCGTCGCAGCGGACGCGTCACGTGCAGCAGGACCGCGACGAGGAGCAGCACGACGATCGCCATCGCGAGGAACACGAGCGGTCCGGGCAGCGGGATCTCGGGCGCGCGCGGCGCGGCGGGCGCTTCGATCGGATCGCGATGCCGGAACAGCCACTCGAGGAGGCGCTCGATCAGCTCGCGCACGCCGCGCCCGCGCGCGTCGCCGTGCTCCTGGAACTCGGGGCGCGCGAGGATCGCCTCGGCGTCCTGGCGCGCCCGCACGTCGGCCTCGCTCTCCGGCACGATCTCGGGCTCGGGATCGACCTGCGCCGGCGGTGCGAACCCCGGCGGCAAAGGCGGCGGCGGGAGCGGCTGGGCATCGACCCGCGCTGCGCCGAGCGCGATCACGATCACGATCCCCGCCGCGATGCGCGCGCGACCGGGACGCGAGCGCGCGATCGCGTCGTCGATGGCGATCCGCAGATCGAGCCCCTCTTCGCGCACCCGTGCCTCGACCCACGTCAGCGCGGAGAGCGCGGCGCGCAGCGGCTCGATCGCGACGAGCACGATCATCGCGACCACCACGAGCACGAACGTGTTGCGCACGGAGAGGAACGCATCGAGCGTCGCCACGTCGAGCCCGAGGAACGAGCGCGCGAGCAGCATCCCGACCGCGATCGTCGCGAGCGCGTTCACGTAGAGCCCGAGCGCGCCGACGAGCACGAGCAGCTCCGCGATCATCCCCGCGAAGCGCTGCCCGCTCGAGTCCCCGATCGCTCTGCGCAGCGCCGCGAGCCCGGCCTCCGCACCGCACGCGCTGCGCGCGATCCACGACGGCGCGAGCGCACCACGCACCGCGAAGAGCGGGAGCACCAGCACCACGCCGAGCGGCCCCGCGAGCGCGCCGATCGCGAGCACCCAGCCGCCGATCCAGAGCCCGATCGCAGCCCACCCCGCAGTGCGCGCCACGTCTCGCGCGCGCCCCGCACCGGGTGGGATCGGCGCGTCCGCCCAGAGCCGGCTCACGTGTGCTCGCGCGACGCGCCCGAGCAGCACCGCGCGCGCCCACCACGCGAGCGCCGCCGCCAGCACGAGCACCGGCCGCAATGCGCGCACGCCCTCGACTGCCTCGAGATACCACGACGCGATCACCATCAGCGCGACGCCCGCGCCTCCAACCCACGCACGCAGCGCGAGCGTGAGGCCGCCCGCACGCGCGAGCGCGAACGCGCGATCGAGCCGATCGATCGCACCAGCGGGCGAGAGGTCGCGGCGCCAGCTCGTCTCGCGTTGCGACATGTGGCTCAGTTTTCGGAGGGGTCTTGGAAGACCCCTCCCCCCGACCGGCAAAGCCGGATCGAGTTCCCCCACCCCGAACGCTGCGCGCGGGGCCCCAGCCCCGCTTGCTCTCGTTCGCGCAGCGTCCGATTCATCGACGACCTCTCAGCGCGGGAGCGCGATCTCGACGAGCGCCCACCACAGCAGCGTCGCGCCACCGAGCGCCGCGCCCGCCGCGACCCGGCCGCGCCACACGCTCGGCGCCGCGCGCTCGGTCGCTCCGCTCGCCACGACTGCGAGCGCGCCGAGGCACTCCACGCAGTGGTTCACGCCCTCGATCTTCGTGCTGCACTCCGCGCACACGCGGCCGCGGCACTTCACGCAGACGCCGATCGCCTCGCGCGCGGGATGGTTCCGGCAGGCGACGATCTGCACTCGAACCTTGTAGGAAACCCCGCGCGAGCGGTCAATCGCGCTACATCCGCGCGGCGCTCGCGACGCACACGCCGGAGCCGGGCGGCGAGTACGCCTGGGCCACGCAGCGTCCCTCCTCGAGCGGACAGCTCGTCGGGTCGTCCACGCGGCAGACGCGCACGCACGTGCGCGACGGGACGCCGCCGCAGAAGAACCCGGGCCCGCAGTCGCGCGCTTCGAGGCAGGGATCGCCGACGTCGCCCTCGCCCGCCCAGCGGCACACCGTGCGCGCCGGATCGGTCTCGATGTAGCAGCCCTCGCCGGGCGCGCAGTCGCGCTCGGGCGCGAGCACGTCGCAGGTACGCAGCGCCCCGCAGCGCCCCCACTGCGTCGGCACGCCCGTCACCAACACCGCGTCGGCGCGACAGTCGACCTCGTCCTGGTCGCCGCACGCGCCGCGATCGCTCGGACAGCAGATGCGCGCGCACACGCCCTCGCCCGGCGTGGTCGCGCCGAAGCACGCGAGCATCGGCGCGCACTCGTCGTCGCTCACGCAGATCTCGCCGTCGCGGCGCTCACCGATGCTCGCCACGCACTGCGCGACGCGATCGACCAGGGCGCACACGCCCGCATCTCCATCGCCGCACGAGCTCGGCGCGCGCGGATCGCACGCCGACGATCCACACGCGCCCCCACCCGCATCACGCGCGCTCGAGGCGTCGCTGCCGATCGTGCCCGCATCCACGGCGGCCGCGTCGCTCGGGTTGACGCCGCCCTCGGCGAGGGCGGCGTCCCGGAGCATGCCCGCGTCCGGCTCCTCGCGATGCGTATGCCCGCACGCCGAGAGCGCGAGCATCAGCAGCGACGGGAGGAATGCGGCGGAGCGACGAATGCGATCGGCCTTTCGCGATCAGGTGCCGGCCGCGGCCACGCAGACGCCGTGCGTCTCGGGGAACGTGTCGACGCCACCGCACTGCATGCCGTCCGCGCAGTCACCGGCCTCGCCCATGCGGCAGATCGGCGCGCAGATGCGCGTCCCGCCGGGCGGGGTCACACACGCGCTGCCGGCCTGGCAGAGGTTGCCCGGGCCACACTCGCCTCCGGGCGCAACCGGCCCCGCGGCACGACAGTCGGTCGAGCCGTCCATGCTGAGGAAGACGCAGGCCTCTCCGGCCTCGCACCCGGTCTGCGGAACGACGCCGCAGCCCGACGGCACTTCGCAGATGCCGAGCGGCATCGCGTTGCTGTACTGCGTGCAGAGCTGGCCCGACCCGGCCGTGCAGTCGCTCGCGCGACCTTCGCAGCAGTAGCGGCGACACACACCGTCGTCGCCGCAGCCGAAGCCGGGAAGGCATCCGGTCACTTCCGCCGGATCGCACGCCTCGCCCTCGTCGGCGGTGCCCGCGTCCCCACAGAACGTCGTGGGCTCGCCGCCTTCCTCGATGATCGCGATGTAGCAGCCCTGCGTCGCGTTCGGGCAGTTCTGCATGATCACGTCGCACTGGCCGCCGGCGATCGAGCAGACGCGACCGCCGCCCCCACCGCCATCGCCGCCCGCGTCGTCCCCGCCACCGCCGCCGCCGTCCGTTCCCCCGCCGGTCCCGGAGTCGACGCCCGAGTCCATCAGGCCTGGACGGCCATCGTCGTCGTCGCCGCACGCGACGAGCGTCACTGCCAGGGCGAGCGCGAGCGCGCCGCGCTGCCACTTCCGTTCAAGCACCATCCGAGCCTCCGAGCAGAAAGTCGTCGTCATCGAAATCGGACTCGAACGTATCGCGGCTGTCAACGATGCGGCGAGCGCAAGAGCACGCCTCACGCCAACGCGGAATTCTCGGGATCCCTGGGGCGCCGACTCTGACTTCGGTGTCGCGATCCGCTCGACGTCAGCGACAGGTCTGCACGCAGGCCCAGAACGCGAAACGCCCGCTCCCTCGCGAGAGCGGGCGCTACCCGTGGCGAAGCAACCGGGTGGGGACCCACGCGCAGCTCGAGGGGTCCCCCGGGTAGCTCGGCTCAGTGCACGAGCTTGCTGGCCGCGCCCTCGCTCACGTCGGTGCGCGTCTCGGTGCGCGAGCGCGCGTCACGGCGCGAGAGCGATGCGCGCACGAAGCGCGTGAAGAGCGGATGCGCCGCGTGCGGGCGGCTCTTGAACTCGGGATGGAACTGACAGCCCACGAAGTGCACGTGCTTGGGCAGCTCGATCATCTCGACGAGCCCGAGCTCCGGCGAGAGCCCCGACATCACCATGCCGGACTGCTCGAGCCGCTCCTTGTACGCGTTGTTGAACTCGTAGCGGTGGCGGTGGCGCTCGCTCACCTCGCTCGAGCCGTACATCTCGGCCGCCAGGCTGCCCGGCACCAGCGCGCAGCGATACGCGCCGAGGCGCATCGTGCCGCCCTTCGCCTTCACGCCGCGCTGATCGGGCATCAGGTCGATCACCGGATCGCTCGCGTTCGGATCGAACTCGGTCGAGTTCGCGCCCGCGACGCCGCACACGTGACGCGCGAATTCCACGACGGCCATCTGCATGCCGAGGCAGATGCCGAAGAACGGGATGCCGTTCTCGCGCGCGTGGCGGATCGCCTGGATCTTCCCCTCCGCGCCGCGCCCGCCGAAGCCGCCAGGCACCAGCACTCCGTCGACGCCCGCGAGCTCGCGCTCGACGTTCGACGCGTCGATGGTCTCGCTGTCGAGGTACTTCACCTCGATCTTGCACTCGTTCGCGAGGCCGCCGTGCGACAGCGCTTCGTGCAGCGACTTGTACGAGTCGCGCAGGTGCACGTACTTGCCGACGAGCGCGATCGTCGCGCTCCCGCGCGGCGGGTTTTTCATGATCTCGACGGTGCGGTGCCACGCACCGAGATCCGGCGGACGCGACCAGATGTTGAGCCGCTCCGTGATCTGCTCGTCGATCTTCTCCGCGTGGAGCGCGATCGGCAGCTCGTAGATCACGCTCACGTCGGGCGCCGAGATCACCGCGCCGACCGGCACGTTGCAGAAGTGCGCGATCTTCTCCTTGATCGACCGCGAGAGCTGCTTCTCGGTGCGGCAGATCAGGATCTCGGGCTGGATGCCGAGGCCGAGCAGCTCCTTCACCGAGTGCTGCGTGGGCTTCGTCTTGAGCTCGCCCGCCGCCGCGATGTTCGGGACCAGCGTGACGTGCACCGAGATCGCGTTCTGCGGGCCGGCCTCGTGGCGCAGCTGGCGCACCGCCTCGAGGAAGGGCAGCGACTCGATGTCGCCGACGGTGCCGCCGACCTCGACGATCGCCACGTCCGCCCGCGACGCGACGTCGATCACGCGCGCTTTGATCTCGTCGGTGATGTGCGGGATCACCTGGATCGTCGCGCCCAGGTACTCGCCGCGTCGCTCCTTCGAGATGACCGCGTCGTAGATGCGCCCGGTCGTGAAGTTGTTCGCGCGCGTCATGCGCGTCGACGTGAAGCGCTCGTAGTGACCGAGATCGAGATCGGCCTCCGCGCCGTCGTCGGTCACGAAGACCTCGCCGTGCTGGTACGGCGACATCGTGCCGGGGTCGACGTTGATATAGGGGTCGAGCTTGACGTTCGTGACCTTCAGACCGCGCGCCTCGAGCAGCGCGCCGATCGACGCCGCCGCGAGCCCCTTGCCGATGGAGCTGACGACACCGCCCGTCACGAAGATGTACTTGGTGCGTCGGGTGCTCATCGGTCGTGGTCCTCCGCGAGAGGTCCGGTCGCGGACCCTCGTCTCGTTCGAGCTGGTGTCGTTCCGGGGCCTGGCGTCCCGGGAACGAGCGCTGGATGTCTCGTCGAACGCCCGCGAGGAGCGGCCGACGTCGCCGTGCTGTGGGTCAGTGCCGTGGAGTCGACGAGGCGGGTCGGGGAGGTGCCTCGTCCGGCCGTTTCTCCTGGAAGGACCAGAAGACACGGCGCTGCAAACACGGAGCGCGACTGTACGGAGGCGTGGACCGACGCGCAAGCCAACCCAGGTCTGGGACCGTGATTGACATCGCGTTTACAGGGCTCGAGGAGCAACACCCGACGAGCCCGACGTAGAACGTCGCGTTGACGTCACGCCACGAGCGTTTAGATCCCGGTGTGAACGTGTAAACTGCTCCGGGCGATCGCGACGCACTCGAGACGAAAGAAAGAGCGCATGTCCTTCAGCACCGTGAGCGTCGTTGGCTCGGGCCCAGTCGGTTGCCGCATCGCGCTCGCGTGCGCCGTCGAAGGCATGCCGGTTCGTCTGCTGCGCGCGTCGCGCGGCGATCTCGCGGCGATCCGCACGCGCGTCACGCGCCGTCTCGGGATCGCGGTCGAGCGCGGCGAGATCACGATCGCGCAGCGCACGCGCATCGAGTCGCACGTCGAGGTCACGCACGATCTCGCGCGCGTCGCCGACGTGGATCTCGTGATCGACGCGACGCCCTCCGATCCGCGCACGCGTCGCGCGCTGCTCGCGACGCTCGAGGCGCGCATGAGCGGCGGCGCGGTGCTCGCGACGGCATCACCGGCCGAGCGGCTCGTGGAGATCGCGGAGGTGCTTCGCCGTCCCGATCAGCTCGTCGCGATCCAGTTCCGCGGCGAGGTGCACGATCTCGGGATCGAGCTCTCGGTGCTGCCCGAGACCGCGCCCGGTGTCGTCGCCGCAGCACGCGCGTTCTGCGCGCTGCTCCGTCACACGCCGCTCGAGCAGCAGAGCCAGGCGCCGCGCGTCGGCTATCGCGAGTGGCTCTCGCAGCCCGTCGCCGCGGAGTGAGCCGGAACGTCCTCTCGCACGTCTTGACGCTCGTGCTCGCGGCGTAGTCCGCTGAGCGAACGAGGGGACGACGCGCATGAGGACGACGGTGCTGGCGATCGCGGCGATCGCGATGCTCGCGATCACACCGCGCGAGGCGACCGCGCAGTACGGCGGCATGGTCCCGCGTCACTGCGGGATGAGCGCGGGCTACGAGACCTACGGGCCGCTGGCGGTCGGCTCGATCGTCACGCTCGGGATGCACACGCCGTGGGCCGGCGACGCGAACTGGACGCCCGAGATGAACGGCTTCGTCGGTCGCACCGCGCGCGTCACGCAGCTCGCGGGGGTCGACACCGCGGGCTGTCCCGGCGTGCGCGTCGATGCGGACGGCGGGCAGTACTTCTGGCGCATCCGCGACGCGCAGATCGCGGGCGGGCTCCCGATGGAGATCCCACGCGTCTGCGACATGAGCGCGGCGCAGTACGGGCCGATCGGCCCGGGGACGATGGTGCTGCTCGGCTTGCACGCGCCCTGGCGCGGAGATGCGAACTGGGCGGCGGAGATGAACGCGTGGGTCGGTCGGATGGCGCGCGTCACGTCGCTCGAGGGCATCGACGGAGTGGGCTGTCCGGTGGTCCGCGTCGACGTCGACGGGGGCCAGTACTACTGGCGCGTGCGCGACATGCAGCTCGCGGGGACGAGCATGCCGATGGGCCTCGGCGCCGCGCTGCCGCGCTGGTGCGGGATGACGGACGCGACGACGTCGTACGGGCCGATCGTGCCCGGCGCGGTGATCGTGCTCGGTCGTCACTCGCCGTGGAACGGCGACACCAACTGGGCGGCCGAGATGGAGCGCTTCGTCGGCGTGCGGGCGCGGGTCACGCAGCTCTCGGGCATCGACACGATGGGCTGCCCCGGCGTGCGCGTGGACGTCGACGGCGGCCAGTTCTTCTGGCGCATCCGCGACGTCGGGTTCTGAGTCCCTGCCGGAGTGCTCGTCCCGCAGGTCCCGGACGGGAACGCGCGAAGCGCGCGGACGGTAGGGACCGGCGGGCGAGCCGAGTTTTGTCCCTGCCGGAGTGCTCGTCCCACAGGTCCCGGACGGGAGTGCGCCGACGGAGGGACCGGCGGGCGAGCCGATTCTTCGCTACCGCTCGCGATCTTCGAACGTCGGGAGCTCGCGCGCGGGGCCGTCGAGCGTCGCGAGATCGTCGAGCCCCTCGGGCGGAGGCGGCGGCGACGCGAGCTCGTCGAGCTCCGAGGGCGGCGGAGGCGGTGCCGAGAGCCCGCGGCCCTGCTTCTTCAGCTCGGCGAGGTACTTGCGCGCTTCGCGGATCTCGCGCTGCAGCTCGCGCTTGAACACGTAGTCCTGGCGCTTCTGCGTGAGCTCGGGCGAGGGCTTGCGACCCGCGAGCGCGACCTGCTCGTCGTGGTGCTCGTCGAAGTCGTGCACGTCCGCGCCGAGCTCGAAGATCGCGAGCTCGCGCCGACCCCGCTCGCCGATGCGCAGCGGCATCACCGCCGCGCCGATCCCCGCGCCCACGTAGACCGCGCCGAGGGGCGCGCCCGCGCGCTTGCCGTAGAGGCCGTGCACGTACTTGTGCCCGACGATGCGCCCGAGCGCGAGCTCGTGCAGGCGCGCGAGCGTGACCTGCCCCGCGTGCGTGTGGCCGGCGAGCACGAGCGGCACGCCGCGATGCCACAGCGCGTCCGCTTCCTCCGCGATGTGCGAGAGACCGAGCGAGGGGAGATCGCGGCGCAGGCCCTTGAGCGCCTTCTCGCGATCACAGTGGCCGGTGTACGAGTCGTCGAGCCCCACGACCTGGATGCGCTGGTGATCGAGGGTGATGACCGTGTGCTGGTTGCGCAGCACCTCGACGTCCGCCTTCTTCAGCGCACGCGCGACCTCGGGAGCGCCCGACCAGTAGTCGTGGTTGCCGAGCACCGCGATCGTCGGCGCCTGGATCCCGCTCAGCGTCTCGACGAGCTGATCCAGATAGAGCTGGCTGTGGCAGACGAAGTCGCCGGTGATCACGACGAGGTCGGGCTTCTCCTCGTTGGTGAGCTCCACCGCGCGACGCTGCACCGCCATCGGAGTCACGCGACCGAAGTGCAGGTCGGTCAGGTGCGCCACGCGCATGTGCGCGAGCTGCTCCGCGTGCTTGGCCGTGCCCTGGAAGCGACGCACCTCGATGCGCGGCTTGCGCGTCGCCGCCTGCTTGCGCTGGTCTTCCAGCGAGTCGTTCGTCGTTCGGGGGCTCATGGGCCGGCGGGCCTGCCATCCCCGCTCCGAGTCGATGCGGACCGCATTCGCAACAGGAGCGATTGTAGGGACCGAATCGCGTTCCGTCGATCCGGTATGATCGCACCCATGCTGACCTTCAGCCGCGATCCGCAGGTCGCCGAGAAGCAGATGCAGGCGATCATCTTCTCGCTCACGACGTTCGGGCACATCGACGGAGACTTCGACGACCGCGAGCGCGCGTTCGTGAAGGAGTTCATCGGCAAGCTCGTCACCCATCGTGTAGCGACCGGCATGCCCGAGGCGACGCCCGAGGTGAAACGCGACGTGGCGGAGCGCTTCACCAAGCACTTCCACGAGACGTTCGAGAACATCGAGCGGTGGGTCGCGGAGGTGATGAGCGAGCCGATCAGCAAGGACGACTCGCGCGACGAGGTCGTGCACGCGAAGCTGAAGCTGCGCTGCTTCGAGCTCTTCAAGAGCTTCGATCGCGCGAGCCAGGAAGCGGTGCTCGAGACGGTCGACGAGTTCATCCTCGCCGACGGCCACTCGCATCCTGCCGAGACGAAGTTCCGCAGCGAGCTCGCGGCGCTGCTCGGCGCGAACGACGAGGTGCCGATCGAGGTCGTCGACGACGCGAGCGGCGTGCCCGTGCGCCTCTCCGAGCCGATCGATCTGCGCCTGCGCGTCGATCGTGGGGACAAGGCGGATCACCCGTTCTTCAAGCAGTTCGAGCACCACTACTCGAGCCAGCCCGAGCGCATCCAGAAGCAGGTGCAGGCCGACCTCGCGCTGGTCGATCGGATGATCGACGTGCTCGCGGAGCAGCGCAGCAAGGGCGCGGGCAAGCTCGAGGGCAAGAAGACGGTGCAGGAGCTCGAGGGCGGCGACGCGTTCCTCGACGGGCACGTCTACGTGATGCCGATGAAGCCGGGACGACGCTACGAGCTCGTCGTGCTCGGCGATCTGCACGGCTGCTACTCGTGCCTCAAGGCCGCGATCATGCAGACGCGCTTCTTCGAGAAGGTCGAGGCGTTCCGGCGCGATCCCGACAACGCGCCCGAGCCCAAGCTCGTCCTGCTCGGCGACTACATCGATCGCGGCATCTTCAGCCTCAACGGCGTGCTGCGCACGGTGATGCAGCTCTTCGTGACCGCGCCCGATCACGTCTGCGTGCTGCGCGGCAACCACGAGTACTACGTCGAGTACAAGGGACAGATCTACGGAGGCGTGAAGCCCGCCGAGGCGATCAACACGCTGAAGCCGTACCTGCCGCTCGACGTCTTCCGTCGCTACATGGCGCTCTTCGAGGCGATGCCGAACGTGCTGCTCGCGGGCAGCACCATGTTCGTGCACGCGGGCATCCCGCGCGATCGGCTGATCAAGGAGCGCTGGAAGGACCTCTCGTCGCTCAACGATCAGGACATGCGCTTCCAGATGATGTGGAGCGATCCCGCGCACGCCGACGTGATCCCCGCGGCGCTGCAGGAGCAGACCGCGCGCTTCCCGTTCGGGAGGCTGCAGCTGCAGGCGTTCCTCTCGCGCATCGGGTGCAACGCGCTGGTGCGCGGCCACGAGAAGGTCGAGGCGGGGTACGAGCGGGTCTACGACGATCCGAACGGCACGTTGATCACGCTCTTCTCCGCGGGCGGCGCGGAGAACCAGGATCTGCCGGAGAGCTCGAGCTATCGCAGCGTCACGCCCAAGGCGATGTTGGTGACGCACCAGGACGGGACGACGGAGATGGCGCCTTTCGACCTCGACTGGCGTTCCTACAACGACCCTGCGCACAACGCGTTCTTCAAGAACCCCATGGAGATCGAGCATCGCGTCGAGTGATCGAGACGCGCGCGCCGCTCGGGCAGTCGCGATGGTGATCGCGATCGTGCTGAGCGGTGTCGCGCATGCGGCGCGCGCGCAGGAGAGCGCGTGCGGCGCGCTCGCGCCCGCGGCGTGCGCGCGTGAGGCGAGCGCACGCCTCGAGCAGGATCCGACGCGCTCGGTCGCGATGCTCCGGAGCGCGTGCGATCGCGGCGAAAGCGAGGGGTGTCGCGTGCTCGGTGCGCTCCACGTGCTGGGGCGCTTCGTGGCGCTCGACGTGGTGCAGGCGCACACGCTCTTCGGCATCGCGTGCGACGCGGGCAATGATCGCGCGTGCTTCGATCTCGCGCGCATGCTGGCGCGCGGCGAGGGCGGGCGCGCCGAGCCGGAGCGCGCGATCACGCTGCTCGAGCGGGCGTGCGACGCGCGGGTGTGGGCCTCGTGCGGCGAGCTCGCGGGGATGCTCGAGCGCGGTGATGGAGGGATGCGCGCCGACGCGGAGCGCGCGCGATCGCTCTACGAGCGCGCGTGCGAGAACGACGATGCGGCCGCGTGCGAGGTGCTCGCGGATCGCGCGGAGAGCGACCCACGACGTCGCGTCGCGTGGCTCGGGCGCGCGTGCGAGGGCGGACGTCTCGCGGCGTGCGAGCGATGGGGCGAGGCGCTGCGCGAGAGCGACGCCGAGCGCGCGGCGGGCGCGCTGCGCCGCGCGTGCGAGGGCGGCGTGCTCTCCGCGTGCAACGGGCTCGGCCTGATGCACGAGGACGGAGCGGGCGTGGCGCGCGATCTCGAGCGCGCCCTCGTGCTGTTCCGGCGCGCGTGCGACGGCGGCATCGCGCTCGCGTGCAACAACGTCGGGCGCTTCGTCGAGGACGGGATCGGCGGGGCGCGTGCGGACGTCGCCGCGGCGGCGCAGCTCTACCAGCGCGCGTGCGAGGGCGGCGCGCCGGTCGGGTGCAACAACCTCGCGCTCCTGCACGAAGAAGGTCGCGGCGTCGTGCAGGACGCGACGCGCGCGAGAGAGCTCTACGAGCGCGCGTGCGACGGCGGCGCGATGCTCGGCTGCTACCACCTCGCGATCGCGCTCGACGAGCGGCGCGAGGCACGGCGCGCGACCGAGCTGCTGACGCGCGCCTGCAGCGAGGACGTCGCGATCGCGTGCACCACGCTGGGCGCGCGCTTCGAGGCGGGACGCGGCGTGATGCAGGATCTCGCGCAGGCGTCGTCGCTCTACTCGCGCGCGTGCAACGACGAGGATCGGCTCGGCTGCGTCGCGCTCGGATCGATGATGCAGGAAGGGCGCGGCGTGCCTCGGGATCTCGCGGGCGCGGCGCGGCTCTTCGCGCACGCGTGCGATGCCGGCGAGCTCGCGGGGTGCACGCGGCTCGGGCTGATGCACCAGTCGGGCGAGGGCGTCGCGGAGGACGCGGGCCGCGCGGTGACGCTCTTCCGGCGCGCGTGCGAGGGCGGCGAGCTCCGCGGGTGCAACAGCCTCGGGTACATGTTCGAGCGCGGGCTCGGGGTGGGCGCCGACGCGGTGCGGGCGCGCGATCTCTATGCGCGCGCATGTGACGGCGGTGTGCTTCGCGGGTGCAGCAACCTCGCGGTGCTCCATCTGCGCGGCGAGGGCGGCGTGCCCCAGGACACCGCGCGCGCGGTGCAGCTCTTCGAGCGCGCGTGCGAAGGACGCAACGGGCTCGCGTGCACCAACCTCGGTGCGCTCGTGGAGAGCGGCGGCGCAGGGCTGAGCGCCGATCCCGCGCGCGCCGCATCGCTCTATCGACGCGCTTGCGAGATCGGCCACGCGCGCGGCTGCGCGCAGCTCGCGGACATGCTCGACGCGGGACGCGGCGTGCCGCGCGACGCCGAGCGCGCGAGCGCGCTGCGTGCCCAGGCGTGCGGCCAGGGCTACGAGCGCGCGTGCGTCAGCCGTTGATGCTGCGCACCCACTCGATCGCGCTCTCGTAGCTCGCGAAGAGGCGCGTCGGCGCGGTCGGTCGCGCGAGGCCGAGGAACACCGACGCCGCGGCGCGCCCGAACACGGTCCCGCCCACCAGCGCGAAGCACGTGATCGACGCGGGATCGGGCTTGCTCGTGTAGACCTTGCGCGCGCCGGGCTGCTGATCGACCAGCCGATCCATGAAGACGATCGACGCGCCGCGCGTCCCGCGCGCGCGCCAGTGCGCGTGCTGGAACGCGACGCTCTCCGCGGCCGTGCGCTCATCGTCGATCGAGCGCTCGTGCGGGACGATCGCGATCACGCGTGGCTCGATCTCGTAGAAGTCCGCGTTGCTCGTGTGGCCGAGCAGCGTCCACCGCGTGATGTCGGGCTCGCTGCTCATGCCGTGCGCTCCGCGCGCAGCGTGCGATCCGCGCTCTGGTTGGTCTGACGGCACCACGCGAGCGCCGCATCGAACGTCGCGAAGAGCTTGATCGGCACGCTCGGCCGCGAGAGCCCGAGGAAGAACGACGCCATCGCGCGCGTGAGCATCGTGCCTCCGACCAGCGCGGTGCACGTGAGCACGTCGTCCATCGACTGATAGACGGCGCGCGCATCTTTGTTCTGCGACGTCATGCGGTCGAAGAAGATGACGATCGCACCGCGCTTGCCGGTCGCGCGGAAGATCTCGCGCTGCCTCGCGACGTTGTCGCGCGCGGTCGCGCCGTCGTCCTGCGAGCCCTCGTGCGGGATCGCGACGAGCACGTCGTCGTCGAGCCGGTAGTACGCGGTGTTCCGACTCTCGCCGGCGTGCGTCAGGCCGTGGCTCTGCACGAGCGAGCGAACGAGGTCGTCGGGGTCCGGCATCGTGTCCTCAGGACGCCTCAGTCTCCCACTCTTCGAAGGCGTTGGAGAGCGCGACTTCCTCTGCGTCCGCGCCGGCCTCTTCCTCGGTCGTCTCGTGCGCCGCGACGCGCATCGGGTCGGCGTCGGTGCCGCTCTCCTGCTCGATCGGGTACTCCCCGAGCTCCTCGGCCGCGCGATCGATCTCGCCCTCGCTGGCCTCGACGCTCGTGCTCAGGTCGGGGCGGAACGCGGCGTGGATCGCCCTCGCCTGCTTCGGCGACGCGCCCGCTGCGATCAGCGCGGCCTCGTCGGCGTCGATCACCGCCTTGAGCGAGCCGAGGTTCTTGAGCAGCGCAGCGCGCGTCTTGGGCCCGATGCCCGGCACGTCGTCGAGCCCGCTGCGCAGGCGACGGCGTCGACCGAGCTTCTTGCGCAGCTCGTTGGACACTCGGTGCGCCTCGTCACGCACCAGCCCGAGGAACCAGCGCGCCGCGCTGCGATCACGCAGCACGATCGGGTTCTTCTGCCCCGGCAGGTACACGCGCTCCTGGCGCTGCTCGCCGCCGAGCTCCTTCTCCTTCGCAAGACCGCACACCGGCAGATCGCGGATGCCGAGCTCCTTCAGCACCGCGACCGCGACGCCGAGCTGTCCCTTGCCGCCGTCGACGACGAGGAGGTCGGGCAGCTCCCACGCCGCCTCGCCCGCGCGCCCGAGCCGGCGCGTGAGCACTTCCTTCATCGCGCCGAAGTCGTCGCCGCCCGAGACGCTGCGCACGTGGAAGCTCTTGTAGCGACGGCGATCGGGCTCGCCGTCGGCGAGCGCCGTGATCGCCGCGACGGTGTCGGTGCCGCCGGTGTGCGAGACGTCGATGCACTCGATGCGGCGCGGCGGCTTGGGCAGCCGCAACAATCGCTGCACCTCGGCGAGTCGCGCGTCGAGATCCTCCTTCTCGCGCTGCTTCTCCTTGAATGCGTGCGCCGCGTTCTCGCTCGCCATGCGCAGGAGCGCGGCCTTCGCGCCGCGCTTCGGGACCACGATGCGCACCCGCCGGCCGCGTCGCTCGGTGAGCACCGCCGCGAGGCCCTCCATCGCCTCGACCTCGGTGGGCAGCACGATCTCGTCGGGCAGGTGCGCGCCCTGCGCGTAGTACGCGCTCACGAAGGACGCGAGGATCTCGTCGTCGGGCAGACCGACCGATCCGAGGTCGAACGTGCGCACGTTCGTCATGCGCCCGTTGCGCACCATGATCAGCGCGAGCTCGGCGCGATCACCCTGCACGTAGAGGCCGATCACGTCCTGATCGACGTCCTCGAGCGAGTCGATGCGCTGATCGTCCTGCACGCGCTCGACCGCACGCAGCTGATCGCGATACGCCGCCGCGCGCTCGTACTCCATGCCGCCCGCCGCGTCGCGCATGCGGCCCTCGAGGTCGCGCACCAGCTCGTCGTGCCGGCCATCGAGGAAGAGCGCGACGAGGCGCGCCTGCTCGAGGTACTCGTCGCGGTTCACGTCGAGCACGCAGGGCGCGGGACAGCGCTTGATCTGGTACTGCAGGCACGGCCTGACGCGCGACTTGAAGTCGCCCTCCTTGCACGTGCGCAGCTTGAAGAAGCGGTTGACGAGGCGGAGCGTCTTGCGTGCTGCGGTAGCGGAGTCGTAGGGGCCGAAGTACTGCGCTCCGTCCTGTTTGGGACGGCGCACGACGTGGAGCTTCGGCCAGGGCTCGCGCGTGTCGAGGCGCAGCGAGAGGAAGTCCTTGTCGTCGCGCAGCTTGAAATTGTAGCGAGGCTTGTGCTCCTTGATCAGCGCGTTCTCGAGGAGCGCGGCCTCCTTCTCGTTCTCGACGACGAAGGTCTCGAGGTCACCGATCTCGCGCGGTAGGCGCGTGATGAAGAAGCGGGTGTCGCTCGAGCTCGGCTGGAAGTAGCTGCGCACGCGGGAGCGCAGCGAGCGCGCCTTGCCGACGTAGAGCACGCCCCCCTTCTTGTCGCGGAAGACGTACACGCCCGGCGCGCTCGGCAGCGCGTCCAGCTTGGCGTCGACGATCTCGGGAAGGGCCACGAGCGCGAATATGGGGCGCGCCGTCGCGATGCGCCTCTGGCGGACGAGACGCGCGGGCAGGCATGCTGACGCGCGTATGTCAGGAGGTCGGCCATCGGTCCGGCGCCGGGTCGTGGTCGTCGCGATCGCAGCCGTCGCGCTCGTCGCGGGATGGGCCGGGCTCGAGGCGTGGTCCTCGGTGCGCGCGGAGCGACTCGCGGGGGAGCACGACGAGCTCGTGGCCTGGGTGCGTGCGATGCCACGCGCGCGTCCGGTGCTCGAGGGCGCGCCGCGCGAGTGCGATTCCTACGCGGAGCAGTTGCGCGCGGTCGCAGACGTCCCCGACGCGGCGCTGTTTCGTGACGACGCGGCGATCGACGCCATCGTCGCGGGACGCCCGACGACGGAAGTGCTCGCGCTCGCGATGCAGCACGAAGCCGCGCTCCAGGCGTGGAACGCGGTCGCTACGTGTGATCACAGCGAGCTCCCGCTCGACCTCTCGCGCGGCGTCGAGGGGATGGACGCCCCGCTCGCGCCGCTCTTCCACGCGACGACGCTCGCGCTCGCGTCCGCATGCGCGCGCTCGGACGACGAGTGCGTCGGCACCGCGGTGCGCGCGATGCGCCTCGGACAGGACCTCGCGCCGGGCGGTGCGATGCTCGGAGTGATGGCCGCGAGCGCGCGCCTCGAGCTCGCGATGCGGGCGTTGTCCCGCGCCGCGAACGGCGCGAGCAACGATGCGCTCGCACGCGCCGCGCGCGCGCTCCGCGCGCTCGATCTCGCCTGGCCCTCGCTCGTCGATGCGCTCGCGACCGAGTCCGTCGCCGCGGCCGCGACGACCCGATCCGATCTCGATCGCCAGGGCACCCTCGCGCGCCTCGCCGCGCTCGAGGCGTGGGCGTTCTTCCTGGGCGAAGCACGCGCGTGGGAGCGAGCCCGCCACGCGCACGATGCTGCGCAACGGAGTCAGCTGCGCGCCCTGGCCGCACGCCGTGCGTCGTCGACGAGCCCGCGGGTGCTGGAGGGCGCCGGCCGGCTCGAGCTCTACGTCGACCACGACGCCGCGACGCGCGCCCGGGTACGCGCGCTGGTCGTCGCGCTCGAGCGACGCGTGGGCGTCGCGGGCGAGCTTCCCGTCGATCCGTTCGACGGGCGTCCTCTGCGCATCGACGTGTCGCGCGTGTGGTCGGTGGGACCGAACGGCACCGACGATCACGGCGCCGAGGACGACATCGTCGTCGAGCTCGCGCGGTCGCTACGGACTCCGTAGCACCTCGATCACGCGCTCGTCGGTGACCACGACGTGCACGCGCTCGTCGCCCGCGGTCTCGGGCACCTCGGCGACGAGCTGGAAGTCGAACACCACGCCGACGCGCACCGCGCGCGTCAGCCGCGGCAGGAGGTGATCGTAGTAGCCCGCGCCGTAGCCGATGCGCGCGCCGCGCTCGTCGAGCACCAGCGCCGGCACGATCACGAGATCGACCTCGCTCGGATCGACCAGCGGCGAATCCTCGGGCGGCTCGGGCACGCGCATCGAGCCCGACTCGACCGGGACCACGTCGCGCTGCCACTCGTGCACCGCGAGCCCGCTCTCGGTCACGCGCGGGGCGCACACGCGCTTGCCGGCGTCCCACGCCACCTTCGCCGCCGTGCTCGTGTCGATCTCGGTGCGCATCGACAGGAAGAGCATCACGGTCTTCGCGCTCGCCCACTCCTCGCGCGCGAGCACGCGCTCCCAGATGCGCCCGCTGCGCACCGCGCGCGCCTCCGCGGGCAGCGCGCGACGCACCCCCCGCATCCGCGTGCGCAGCTCCGCCTTCACGCGCCTCCGCAGCGCGTCTTCTTCTGCGATCGGGTCCATGACGAATCAGCCTTCCGAGTCGCTCGCGGCGTCGGTCTCGAGGCGCCGGTCGATCCGCGCGATGGCCCGCGCGAGCGCGTCGCGCGTGCTCGACTCGAGCTCGCGACGGCGGTTCTCGCTCTGCACCAGCTCGTCCGCCAGGCCGAGCGCGACCACCGCGAGGAGCTGCGCCGGCGTCGCACTCTTCGTCGCCTTCGGGCCGAGCGCGGCGATGCGCTCGTTCACGAGATCGGCGAGCCGACGCAGGTGCTCTTCGTCGGCGTCGGACGCCATCCGATAGCGCGCGCCCGCGATCTCCAGGGTGACGGTTCTCTTCACGGAATCCGCACGAAGCTACGGGGGCCCCCGAGGTCGCGTCAAGGATGCCGCGGCCCGGCCGAAGAGGGAGGTCCCGCTCCTGCGCGCGCGAGGATCGCTGGTCCGACGCCGCAGGGCCCGTGATACCCTCGCTCCGCGTCCTCACCTGCCGCATCGGCGCGCGTCCGAGCGTGCCTCGCCGGGGACGGCTCACCGAGGAATCCCGCGGAATGATCAAGGTCGCCTGCCTCTCCTGCGCCGCCCCGTACGACCTCGACGAGCGGCGCCTGCCTGCGAGCGGGCTGAAGATGCGCTGCCCGAAGTGCGGCACGACGTTCCAGGTCTTTCCCGATGGTCGCGTCGCCGAGGCCGCCGCCGCCGCACCGAAGAAGACGCAGGTCGGCGTCGCACCGCCCCCCGCGCCGGCACCGGCGCCCGCCGCAGCCCGCCCCGCGCCGGCGAAGCCCGCGACGCCGCTCGACGATCTCGACCTCGATCTCCCCGCGCCCGCCGCGCCCAAGCGCGCACCGATCGCGGTGGGCCCCACCCCGCCGCAGCCCGCCGCCCCCGCGAAGCGCGCGCCGATCCCGATGGGCCCCACCCCGCCGCAGCCCGCCGCCCCCGCGAAGCGCGCACCGATCGCGATGGGCCCCACGCCCCAGCCGGCTCCGGCGCCCCAGGCCCGCGCGCCGCTCGCGCCGGCGTTCGACGCGTCGGCCGATCTCGATCTGCCCGCGCCGCGCGGCGCGGTGAAGCCCGCGCCGCTCGGGCTCGACGGCGATCTCGACCTCGATCTCCCCGCACCGCGCGCCGCCGCGAAGCCCGCCCCCGCGAAGCCCGCCGCGCCCGCGAAGCCCGCGCCCGCGGCGCTCGACGACTTCGATCTCCCCGCGCCGCGCAGCGCGGCCAAGCGCGCCGCCCCGCCCGACGACGGCTTCGATCTCGATCTCCCCGCGCCCCGCGCCGCGAAGCCCACGCCCGGCGGCGAGGTCGACCTCCCCACCCCGCGCGCCGCGACTCCGCGGAAGCCGCTCGCGCCCGCCTTCGAGCCGGCGCGCCCCGCCGACGGTCTCGAGCTCGATCTCCCCGCGCCCCGCGGCGCGTCCCGGGGCATCGGTCTCGAGCTCGATCTCCCCGCGCCCCGCGCCGCCGCTGCGCCTGCGCCCCAGGCACCGCGCGGACCGGCGCTCGCCGACGCCTCGCGCACGCCGTTCGACGACGACCTCGACCTCCCCGCGATCCGCCCCGAGGCCGAGCTCCCCGCGCCGAAGGGCAGCTTCGATCTCGAGCTCGATCTCCCCGCCACCCGCGAGCCCGCAGGACGTCCCGCGCTCGCGGCCGCCGACGACGCGTTCGGCGACCTCGACCTGCCGATGCCGGGCGGACGCAGCGCGCCGCCCGCCGGCGCCGGCGCGCTCAGCTTCGGCGATCTCGACCTCCCCGCTCCCCGCGACGGCGGCGTCGATCTCCCCACGCCCGCCACCCACCGCGCCGAGCTCCCCGCGCTACGCGTCGACGCGGACCTCCCGATCCCGCGCGCCGGACACTCCGATCTCCCGCTGCCCGGCGCCGACTCGTCGTTCGGCGATCTCGAGCTCCCGACGCCCAACGCGCCCGCGGGCCGCGCCTCGCTCCCGCCCGGCGACGAGCTCGAGCTCCCGATGCCCGCCCCGCGCGCATCGCGCGGCCACGGCGAGCTCGACCTCGGTGGCGGCGGCGACGACGAGATGGAGTTCGCCGACATCCCTCAGGCGAGCCCCGGCGGCGGCTCCGCGCCGATGGCGGTCGCGCCGGTCGCGCGCCCCTCGACCGCGCGTGCCCGCGACAAGTCCGCGACCCCGCCCAAGCGCGGCCGCACCGCCGCGATCCTCATCGGCCTCATGGTGCTGATCGTCGGCGCGGGTGCCGCGCTCGGCCTCACGCCGCTCGGCCCGTTCGGCATCTTCGCGCTCGAGCCCTTCCTTCCCGGCTCGGGCGATCCCGCGGTGGTCGCGCGCGTGATCACCGACGCCGACGCGCTCGTCGCGCACGACGTGCGCAGCGACTCGTGGCGCGCGCTCCAGCAGCTCGGCGTCGCGCGTCGCGATGCGGGCCTCAGCCGCGAGCTCCTCGCGCGCAGCCTGCTGCACGAGTCGCTCTACCAGATCCGCTTCGGCGCCGACGCCGGAGGCGCTGCGCGCGCCGCCGCGATCCACGAGCGCCTCACCCAGCGCGAGGCCGACGACCCGCGCGCCGCGCTCGCGCTCGCCGCCGATCAGCTGCGCAGCGGCAACCCGAGCGGCGTCGTCGCGCGCATCGCGACCGCGCGCCAGCACGCCCCCACCGATCCCTTCGTCGACATCGTCGAGGGCGAGGCCGCGCTCGCCGACGGACGCCCCGCCGATGCGGCGACCGCGTTCCGTGCCGCGCTCGATCACGGCGGTGGCGCGGCGGCGCAGTGGGGCCTCGCGCGCGCGCTCACGAGCGGCGAGGACCAGGCCGCGATCGACGCCGCGATCGAGGCGACGCTCGCCGCGAGCCCGATGCACGCCGGCGCGCGCGTGACCAAGGCGCGGCGGCTCTGGGAGAACGCGTCCGACGAGGCCGGTGCGCTCGCGCTCGCGCGTCAGGTCGCGGGCATGGAGCCGGTCGACGGGCAGACGCTGCGCGCGTCGTCCGCGGACCGCGCCGACGCGCTCGTCCTGCTCGGTCGCATCCACGAGCGCCGCGGCCGCATCCACCAGGCGCTCCAGTCGTACGAGGCCGCGCGCGAGACCGACGGGCGCCGCGTCGAGGCCGCGCTCGGTGCGGGCCGCATGCTGCTCGAGCAGAGCCCCTCGGAGGCGCTCGCGCGCTTCGAGGCGGTGCTCGGCGTCGAGGGCGCGGTCGAGGTGATCGTGCAGCCGAGCGGGCGGAGCGCGCAGCACGAGGCGCAGCTCGGCGCGGCGCGCGCGAAGCTCTCGGTGGGCCGCGTCGAGGAAGCGCGCGGCAACCTCGAGGCGCTCGCGGCCCAGCGCCCCGAGGATCCCGAGGTCTTCCTGTGGCTCGGCCGCGCGGAGCAGCAGCTCCAGCACCCCGAGGCCGCGGAGCAGCAGTTCCGCGAGGCGATCCGCCTCGGACCCTCGGTGTTCGAGAGCTACCTCGCGCTCGCGCGCCTGTACGTCGACGTCGATCGCGGCGGCGACGCGCTCGCGGTGCTCGAGCAGGCGCGCACCCAGGTGCCGGAGAGCGCGGAGATGCGGCAGTCGCTCGGCATGTTCGAGCTCGGCCGCAACCGCCTGCCCGAGGCGATCCGCGAGCTGCGCCGCGCGCTCGAGCTCGACGCGCAGCTGCCCGGCGCGAGCTTCGGGCTCGGCGTCGCGCTGCGTCGCTCGAACCGTCTCGACGATGCCGCCGAGGTGTTCGAGCGGCTCGCGCAGATCGATCCCGGCCATCCCGGCCTCGCGCTCGAGCGCGGCCTGCTCTACGAGGCGCGCGGCGAGTCGGATCGCGCGGTGCGCTTCTACGCGGACGCGCTCGCGGAGTCGCCCGACGATCCCGAGCTGCTGCTGCGCCTCGGCGCGGCGCAGGTCGCGGCCGGGCAGATCGACGCCGCGGAGGACTCGCTCACGCGCGCCCAGCGGCTCACGCCGAGCTCGGCCGAGGTCGAGCACTTCCTCGGCCGCGTCGCGTTCTCGCGCCACAACCTGCCGACCGCGAGCCAGCACTTCGAGCGCGCGATCGGGCTCGACGCGACCCGCGGCGAGTTCCACCTCTACGCCGGCTGGGCCGCGCTCGAGGAAGGTCAGATCGGCCGCGCGCGCGAGCGCGTGCAGGAGGCCATCCGCCGCGATCCCACGCTCGGCGACGCGTACTGGATCCGCGGCGCGGTCAGCCTGCGCACCGGCGCGGTGCGCGACGCGCTCGTCGACCTGCAGCGCGCGATCGAGCTGCGCCCCGAGCGCACCGAGGCGATCGCGCTGATGGGCGAGTGCTACGACCAGGTGCGCCAGCTCCCGCAGGCGATCGCGGCGTACGAGCGTGCAGTCGCCGCGCGCGACACCCAGGGCGAGTGGTGGTACCGGCTCGGACGGCTGCGCCTCGACGCAGGCCAGCGTGGCGAGGCGGCGCGGGCGCTCGCGAGGGCGACGTTGCTCGGCGAGGCGACGACGCCGCAGCCCGGGTGGCTCGCCGACGCACATCGACTGCAGGGCGACGCGCAGCGGCTCGGCGGCGAGCGCGCGGGCGCGATCGAGCACTACCGTCGTTACCTCGAGATCGCGCCGGCGAGCGCGATCGACCGCAGCGAGGTGCGCGACGCGATGATGGATCTCGGAGCGGTCCCGCCGGGCGAGTGAAGGACGCGCCACGGACCGGTCATCGATGGTCCGTGGAACGCTGGGGACGGGACGACGAGCACACGCGGACGTTCGACGTGAATCGGGTGCGCGCCGTCGCCCCGCCGCCGTCGAGCGCGCCGCCTCCCGAGGGGCCGAGGAAGATCGTGGAGATCGATGCGTCGCGGGGGCGGCGCGATCCGCGAAGGGAGTAGCGCGGGGGCACGGCCGAGCACGCGCAGGCGGCACGCGGGACGAGCACGAGGGACGCGCACGAGCACGAGCACGGTGCGCGACGGTCCCGGGAAGCTCGCGAGCCCGCGTGGTCGACGCTGCGACGCAGCGAGAACCCGTCGGATCGGGCTCGCGCGCGTGAATTTCGACCTCGATCGCTTGGAGATCGATCGAAATTCGTGTCGGCGCGCGTGATCTCGACGCGAGAATCCGTCGTTTCACCGAGCCATTCGGCACGTTTTCGAATTGGGGTCGCCCAACCCCAACCGATGGCCCCGATCGAGCCATCGCATGGCCCCGATCGAGCCATCGCATGGCCCCGATCGAGCCATCGCATGGCTCCGATCGAGCCATCGCATGGCTCCGACCGAGCCATCGCATGGCCCCGACCGAGCCATCCGATGGCTCCGCGGTGACCTCGCGAGCCGCTCGCGACCTCGAGCCACGGCGTCCGAGCGTGCTCCTGCTCGTGCTCGTCCCGCGTGCCTCGTCCCGCGTGCCGCCTGCGCGTGCTCGGCCGTCAGCGGATCTCCGCGCGCTTCCGGAGCCGCAACGCCTCCCGTCGCGCCTCCTCCCGCACCGCTCCCTCTTCCAACGTCCTCAGCGCCCCGCCGCGCACCACCGCGCGCCCGTCGATCAGCACGTCGGTCACGTCGCTCGCGGTCGCCGAGTACACGAGCCTCGCCACCGGATCGCCGCCCGCTGCGCCGTCCTCGTAGGGCTCTCCCGTCGGCAGCGGCTCGCAGTGCAGCCCGTCGAGCCGCACCACCGCGACATCCGCCTTCTTCCCGATCTCGATCGAGCCGACCTGCCCGTCGATCCCCAGCGCCTTCGCGCCGTCGATCGTCAGCATCGCGAGCGCGTCGATCGGCGCCAGCGCCGCCGCGTCCTCGCGCCTCACCTTCGCGAGCAGCGCCGCCTGACGCAGCTCGGTGAACGGATCCATGCGGTTGTTGCAGGGCGCTCCGTCCGCGCCGATCCCCACCACGAGCCCGGCCTCGCGCATCGCGACCACGTCCGCGATGCCGCTCGCGAGCTTCAGGTTCGCGCTCGGACAGTGCGCGATGCGCGTCCCCCGCTCCGCCATGCGCTTCATCTGCGCGCGCCCGAGCTGCACGCCGTGCGCGAGGATCACGTCGGGCCCCGCGATGCCCCACCCCGCGAGCACGTCGACGTCGTCCTTGCCGAGGATCTTGCGGACCTCGTCGCGCTCGCCCTTGTGCTCGCTCGCGTGGGAGTGGATGCGCGCGCCCTTGTCGCGCGCGAGCGTCGCGGTCTCGCGCAGCAGGCCCTCGCTGCACGAGAGGATGAAGCGCGGACCGAACGCGTAGCCGAGCCGTCCGCTCTCCGCGCCGTGCCACTTCGCGGCGAGGCGCTCGCTCTCGCGGAGGCTCTCGCGCGTCGTCTCGCGCAGGCCCTTCGGCACGCCCTGGCCGCGATCCATCATCGCCTTGCCGGAGAAGCCGCGCATCCCCGACTCGGCCATCGCCTCGAACACCACGTCCTCGTGGTGCACCGTGCCGATGTCGAGGATCGTCGTGGTGCCCGCGCGCATCATCTCCGCGAGGCCCAGCCGCGCGCTCGCACGCAGCGAGGCCTCGTCGTGGGCGGCCTCGAGCGGCCAGATGCGGCGCCGCAGCCAGTCCATCAGCGGCAGGTCGTCGGCCATGCCGCGGAAGAGCGCCTGACAGAGGTGCACGTGCGCCTGCACGAAGCCGGGCACCACCACGCATCCGTCGGCGTCGACCACGCGCGCGGCCGTCCCGATGCGCCCTCGTGGCTCGATCGCGACGATGCGATCGCCGCGCACGAGCACGTCGGCGCGCAGCACGCGGCGCTCGGGATCCATCGTGATCACCGTGCCGCCGCGGATGATCACGTCGATGTCGAGGCTCACGCCTTCGCCCTTCCGCGCTCGAGCACCGCGGGCCCGAACGCGCCGGGCAGCAGCGTCGCCACGTCGCTCTCGATCGCCTCGCCGCGCTCGGGATAGCAGCGCACCGGGAACGAAGGCGGGAACTCCGCGAGCACCTGGCGGCACATGCCGCAGGGCGTCGCCGCGACGTCGCCCGGCGACGCGACCGCGATCGCGCGGAAGCGCTTCACGCCCGCCGCGACCGCCGCCGAGATCGCGCTGCGCTCGGCACAGATGCAGAGGCCGTAGCTCGCGTTCTCGACGTTGCAGCCGACGAACACGCGCCCGTCCTCCGCGAGCAGCGCCGCGCCGACCGTGTAGCCCGAGTACGGCGCGTAGGCGCGGCCGCGGATCTCGCGCGCGGCGCGGGCGAGCGCGTCCCAGTCGATCGCCGGCGAGCTCAACCGCTCTCCTTCGCGAGCGCAGCGAGCACGCCGCGCAGCAGCGCCACGAAGCGGTCGCGCACCCGGTCCGCGACCTCCTGCACTTCCTTGTGATCGAGGAGCTGCGCCGAGAGGCCCGCGCCCTTGTTCGTGATGCACGAGATGCCGAGCACCCGCGCGCCCGCGTGACGCGCCGCGATGGTCTCGAGCACCGTGCTCATGCCCACCGCGTCGGCGCCGAGGCGCTGCAGCATGCGGATCTCCGCGGGCGTCTCGTAGCTCGGCCCGAGCAGACCCGCGTAGATGCCGCCGCGGAGCGGAACGCCCAGCTCGCCCGCGACCTCGCGCGCGAGGCGACGCAGCCCGGGATCGTAGGCCTCGCTCATGTCGGGGAAGCGCGGCCCGAGCGCCTCGTCGTTGGGCCCGAGCAGCGGCGTGCGCCCCGTCATGTTGAGGTGATCCTCGATCAGCATGAGATCGCCGGGCTCGAGCGCCGGGTTGGCGCCGCCCGCGGCGTTCGTCACGACGACGACCTTCGCGCCGAGCCGCATCATCAGGCGCAGCCCGAACACGACGTCCGCCGACTCGTGCCCTTCGTAGAGATGCACCCGACCCTGCATCGCGATGCACGGCACGCCCTCGGCGCGACCGATCACGAGGCGACCCGCGTGACCCGCGACGCCGCTGACCGGCATGCCGGGGATCTCTTCGTAGGGGATGCGCGTCGCACCCTCGAGCGTGTCCGCGAAGCTGCCGAGCCCCGAGCCGAGAACGAGCGCGACGCGCGGGCACGCGTCGGTGCGGGCCCGGACGGCGGCGACCGCCTCCTCGAGCCGCGCGGCGGAAGAGACCGCATGAGCCATATCCGCGCATCGAAGCCCGGTCGCGCGCGGAGGTCAAGCGATTGGATCCTTCGCGCCGCCGTGCGCAGCGAGGTATGCTCGCCGCGTCTTGAGCCCTCGCGCCGACCTCGAACGGATGATCGACGAGATCCTGCGGCCATTGCTGGAGGCCGACGGCGGCGGCATCGAGCTCGTGTCGTTCGACGGCGAGGAGCTCGTGCTCACGCTGACCGGCGCGTTCCGCGGGGATCCCGGGGCGCCCTACGTGCAGCACCGCATCGTGCGGCCGGCGGTCCGGAAGGCGCTGGGGCGCGACGTGAAGATCCGCTACGCCGTGGCGCGCGAGGAGCGCGTCTCGCCGGCCCGCAGTTAGTTCACTCTCGCGCGCGCACCGCGTTAGGATGCGAGTCGCTTTCGGAAGCAGGAGCCCATGGCGCTGATCGAGACCGAAGAGGCTGCACGTCGTCTGGCACGCGCGATCGCGAGCGATCTCTCGCTCTACAACGAGGAGAAGATCGTGCAGGGCATCCAGAGCGACAACCTCTTCGAGGTGCTCGCCGAGGAGATCGAGGAGGGCCGCGCGCTCTTCAAGAGCCGCGTCGCGCCCGAGCTCTACGCGCGTGGCTTCTACGATCGCGCGATCATCGACATCCTCGTGCGCTCGAAGGGCCACGTGCAGTCGAAGATGTGGTGAGCGATCCGAGCGCTCCCTTCGATCTCGAGATCGCGGAGGCGCACGACGGAGACCGGCTCGATCGCGTGCTCGCCGCGATGTGCCCGTCGATCTCGCGCTCGACGTTCCAGCGCTGGATCGACGAAGGGCGCGTGACGATCGCGGGCGCGCCGGTGATCTCGAAGACGCGCGCGAAGGCGGGCGCGAAGGTGCACGTCGTGCCCGCGCCGCCGCCCCCGAGCGACGCGACGCCGCAGGACATCCCGCTCGTCGTGCTGCACGAGGACGAGCACCTCGCGGTGATCGACAAGCCCGCGGGGCTCGTGGTGCATCCCGCGCCGGGCCACGCCGACGGCACGCTGGTGAACGCCCTGCTCTTCCGGTTCGGGATCACGATCGACGAGCCCGCGAGCGCGAGCGACGACGACGATGCGATCCCGACCGGACCGCCGCGCCCGGGGATCGTGCACCGCCTCGATCGCTTCACGAGCGGCGTGATGGTCGTCGCGCGCACGCCCGCGGCGCGCGAAGGGCTCACCGCGCAATTCGCGGCGCACTCGATCGAGCGCGCGTACCTCGCGATCTGCGAGGGCGAGCACCCGGCGCGCGCGACCTACGACACGCTGCACGGCCGTCACCCGCGCGATCGCAAGAAGTTCAGCGGCAAGGTCGTGCGCGGGAAGCGCGCGGTCACGCACGTGGAGCGCGTGGAGTCGTTGCGCGGCACGTCGCTGGTGCGGTGCCGGCTCGAGACCGGGCGCACCCATCAGATCCGCGTGCACCTCTCGGAGCACGGCTTTCCGCTGCTCGGCGATCCACTCTACGGGCGCGCGCCGCACGATCCGTTCGTGCGCGAGGTCGCGGAGAAGCTCGGAGGACGACAGGCGCTGCACGCGGCGGTGCTCGGCTTCGTGCACCCGATCACGAAGCAGACGCTGCGCTTCGAGACGCCGCTGCCGCCCGACCTGCGCGAGGCGCTCGAGGCGCTGCGCAGCCGCGCATGACTTCCACCCGAGCGCGATGCGCGGTTAGCATCCCGCTCGTGATCCCTTCTCTTCGCGCGGCGAGCCGGGGGCTCGGGCGCGTGCTGATCGCAGCGCTCGTCGCCGCCGCCTTCGGGGGCGCTCCAGCCGTCGCCGAGGCGCAGCCTCCACGCGGCTTCGATCTGCAGCTGTACAACCCGCCCGCCGCCGTCGGATCGACGTTCGTCATCGATCGTCCCGGCGTGCCGCGACACCTGAACGCGGTGTTCGGCATCGCGGCGAGCTACGCGGGCGAGCCCTTCGTGCGCGTCGATCCCGAAGGCTCGACGCAGCCGGTGATGTCGCATCTCTTCCAGGGCGAGCTGCTCGCGGCGATCGGTCTCTTCGAGTGGATCGAGCTCGGGCTCGCGCTGCCGGTCGCGGTCGCGGAGGTCGCGGACGACGCGCTCGCGCCGCAGCTCTCGCGCTCGCTGGTCGCAGGCCTCTCGGACATGCGCCTGTCGATGAAGATGCCGATCGTGCGCGGCGACTTCTCGCTCGCGGGAAGGCTCGTCGTCGGGCTGCCCACCGGCGACTCGGGCGCGTTCCTCGGCATGGGCTACTGGACGACGCTGCCCGAGATCGTGGCGGCGTGGGACCTCGGGGTCGTGCGGCTCGCGGGCGAGCTCGGCTATCGCTTCCGCCAGCGTCGATCGCTACCCGGCTTCGAGCAGGACGACGAGCTCCAGATCGCGCTCGGCGGCGAGGTGCCGATCGCGCCGCAGGTGTCGATCGTGGTGGACACGCAGCTGCGTGTGGGCACGGGCGGTCGCACGGTGCGCGAGAACGAGGTGCCGTGGGACGCGAACGCCGGCGCGCGCGTCGCGCTCGGCGACGGCATGACGCTCGAGGCCGCGGTGGGCTTCGGCATCCACGGCGGCTACGGCGCGCCGCTCGCGCGCGGCGTGCTGACGTTCCGCTACGCGACCGAGCGCGATCCCTGCGTCGGCGGGCCCGAGGACTTCGACGGCTTCGAGGACGGAGACTTCTGCGCCGATCTCGACAACGATCGCGACGGCCTCGAGGACGTGCTCGACGCGTGCCGCAACGATCCCGAGGACGTCGACGAGTTCGCCGACGACGACGGCTGCCCCGACACCGACAACGACGCCGACGGCGTGCTCGACGCGAACGACGCGTGCCCGATGCTCTCGGAGGACGTCGACGCGTTCCGCGACGAAGACGGCTGCCCCGAGCCCGACAACGACGAGGACGGCGTCGCCGACGGCAGCGATCAGTGCCCGATGGAGCCCGAGGACGCCGATCGTTTTCAGGACGAAGACGGCTGCCCCGAGCCCGGCCCCAACGCGATCGCGGTGACGGTCACCGACACCCGCATCCTGATCTCCGAGCGCATCTACTTCGAGTTCGACACCGACACGATCCGCTCGGTGAGCACGCCCTTGCTCGATCAGGTCGCGGAGGTCATCGGTCAGCTCTCGCCGGAGCTCCGCGTGCGCATCGAAGGGCACACCGATGATCAGGGCGTCGCGCAGTACAACACCGACCTCTCGTTCCGCCGTGCGCGCGCGGTCGTCGAGTACCTCGTGTCACGCGGCGTGCCGCGCGAGCGCCTCGAGTTCCGCGGCTACGGCTCGCAGCACCCGGTCGCGCCGAACGACTCGCCGGAAGGGCGCGCGCTGAACCGGCGCGTCGAGTTCACGATCCTGCATCCGACCGACACCGCGCCGGCCGAGGGTCGCCGGCGCAGAGGGCGCGAGGGCGGCGAGCGATGATTCGTGGTGCTCGTGCGCTGATCGCCGCGGCGGTGATCTCGAGCGCGGCGGCGTGCGGCGGAGGTGCCGCGACCGCGAGCCCGGAGGAGTCGCTCGCTGCGTTCGCGCGGGCGTTGCGCGAGGGCGATGCGTCGCGCGCGTACGCGCTGACCTCGGAGGGCTATCGACGTCGGGTCCGCGAGGAAGACTTCGCGCGCTGGATGCGCGAGAGCCCCGACGAGATCCGCGCGCTCGCGGAGGCGCTCGATCGCCCGGCGGGACCGGCGGAGCAAGAGGCGACCGTCGCGATCGAGGGCGAAGATCCGGTGCGCTTCGTGCGCGATCCGTCGGGATGGCGCGTCGCGAGCGACGTCGTCGACTACTACGGGCAGCGGACGCCGCGCCAGGCGCTGCGCTCGTTCGTGCGGGCGATCGCGCGGCGCCGATGGGACGTGGTGCTGCGGCTCGTGCCCGCGGCGGACGCCGAAGGGATGAGCGAGGACACGCTGCGCGCGCGCTGGGAGGGCGAGTCGCGCGAGGAGATCGAGCGGCTCGCAGCGGGCCTGCGCGCGGCGCTCGATGGCGGCGCGCCGATCGAGGAGCGCGGCGATCACGCGGTGATGCCGTGGGGCGAGCGCTACCGCGCCCAGCTGGTGCGCGAGGACGGCGTCTGGAAGATCGAAGACCCCGACTGACTTACGGAGGCTTCGCGCGAGCGGCACGCGCGCGAACGTCCGGTATGACGTCGCGACCATGAGCTTCTTCTCGAAGATCTTCGGCCGCCGTGATCCACTCCCGCGGATCGTCGCGCACACCGCGTTCGACGGCGCGGTTCGTGTCATCGAGGCGCCGACGGAAGACGGCTGGGACCACGCCGAGGACGCGCGCCGCGGGGACGGGTTCACCGCGATGGTGCTCCGGTACGTGCGCATCGCGCCGCCGGAGCCGCTCGCGCTGCTCGCGAAGATCTACACGCTCGAGCCCACCCGCGATCTCCCCGAAGATCCCCGGGCGACCGACTGGCGTGCCGCGTTCGGGCCCTTGTTCGCGACGATCGAGTCGGTCGAGGTGCGCGACGCGACGCAGCTCACGATGAAGCGCGCCCTGCCCGCGATCGAAGCGCTCGTGAACGGGATCGGGACCGATCACGGCACACCTCTGCGCATCCGCGAGCGGCGCTCCGTCGCAGCGCGTGAGCAGCTGATCGTCACGGCGATGGGCTCGCCGCGCGCGTTCCAGGAGCTCGGCCCCACCATCGATCGCTGGTTCGAGACGAGCGCGTTCGCGCCCCTCGCCGACGGCTAGAGCGAGCCGACGAGCGCCTTGAGCCGTCGCAGCCGATGCACGTCGGCGCGGTACGGATTGCGCGGCGCTTCGCCATCGGTCGCGTGCACCAGGCCGGCCTCGCGCAGCACGCGCAGGTGCTCGGAGACCGTCGACTGGGCGAGGCCGAGCTCGCCGACGAGCTCGGTGCAGGTGCAGCCGTCGCGCACGCGGACGCGACGCAGGATCATCACGCGCGTGGGGTGACCGAGCGCCTTGGCGAGGCGGGCCAGGTCCTCGTCCGCTTCCGGTCCCTCGACCGGGCGCAGGTCCGGCGCCGGCTCGGCGCGGACATCGTCGGAGTCGCGCGAAAACATCGCGTCCTTCATCGGCAGCGGACGATAACGCAGCCGATCTCGACCTCGCAATGAAGCGATTCACGATCTCGATCATCGCCATAAAACGATAGACGCGCATCCCTGCCCGTGCGGCCGGGGGCGGCTCCCCCGCGCGCGCGAATGAAGGGCGCGCGCTCGACCCCTTTTGGTAGGATGCCGCCGTGGCGAAGCCCCCCGGCACCAGCTCGGCGCACGAGCTCGACACGCGGCTCCTGCGGTTCCGCACCCGTCCGGGCAGCGAGGACGCGAGCCGACTCGCCGCGGATCTCCTGCAGGCCGATCGTGCGGTCGACGCGATCGACGTGACCGCGGCAGGGCTGCGGGGCGCGCCCGACGATCTCTCGCTGCTCGTGCTCGACGGACGCGCGCACTACGCGGCGGGCGATCTGCTGCGCGCGCAGGCGGCGTTGCTCAAGGCGGCGCGCATCGCGCCCGCTCAGAAGGAGCCCTTCCGCTGGCTCGGCGAGGTGCTCCTCAAGCGCGGCGATCCCCAGCGCGCGATCAAGGTGCTCGAGCGTGCACGCGCGATCGACGCCGACGATCGCGCGGTGCAGACGCTCCACGCGCGCGCCGAGCGGCTCGCGCGCATCGCCGACAGCGAGGCCGACGTCGGCGTGCCCTCGCTCGCGACCGACGACGACGACCTGCCGGAGGAGCGCACGGTGGTGCGCGCCGAGGTGTCGGCGCAGCTCGCGAACAGCACGCGCCCGCCCTCGCCCGCGCCGGTGCGACGCGAGGCCCACGCGCTGCCGGAGGAAGAGGACTCGCCGACCTCGCTGATGGATCGGCAGGACATCGTGAAGGCGCTGCAGCCCATGGCCGCGGCGACCGCGACCCGACCGCTCGAGCCACGCGGCGGCGATGCGCCCGCGCCGGCTGCCGCGCCCGGGCTCGGCGCGCCGGGCCGTCCGCTCTCGCGCCCGCACAGGGCCACGCTGCCGCTCGGCGCGGGCATCCCGCCCGCCGCGAAGCCGGCGCCGGTCGCGGCGAAGCCTGCGACGCCCGCGGCACCGGTGCCCGCCGCAGCCCGACCCGCGCCGCGCGCGCCCGCCCCGGCGTCGTCGGTGCCGCCGCCGCTCACCCCGCGCGCGCCGACGCCTCCGGCCCCGCTGCGGCCCGCGGAGCCGGCGCGCAGCGAGGAGCCGATCGCACCGCCGCGCCAGCGCCCGACGCCGATCCCCGATCCCTTCGCCGCGCGTCCCGTACCGGCTCGCCGCGCGATCGACGACGTGCCCGCCGCGCCGCCGCCGCGGCTCGCCGAGCCCGCGGTCTCGCCCGCGCCGCCTCCCGAGAGCGTGCGCCCGCCGCCGCTCGCGCGCGCGTCGGCCCGACCGCCCGAGCCGGAGCCCGAGGACGCCGAGCTGGTCGCGCCGAGCGACGAGGAAGTGCCGCCGCCCGAGCCCGACTTCGAGAGCGGCGCGGACGCCGGTCGCCCCGAGGACGTCGAGGAGATCCTCGGCATGCTCGAGTCGCAGGGCATCTTCGAGCCGCCCACCGGCGACGTGGCCGCGTGGGCACCCCGCAAGGAAGCGGGCGTCACCGGCACGCGCATCGGCCTGTGGATGGCAGCGGCATGGGTGCTCACCGCGGGCCTCGTCGCGGGCGGCTGGTTCGGCTGGCAGAAGTACGTCGAGCAGCGCCACGCGCGCGCCGCCGAGCTCGTCGCGCAGGCGCGCGAGGAAGCGCGCATTGGCGATCACCAGCGCCTCGTCGACGCGGAGCGCCACCTGCGCGAGGCGCGCGAGCTGAACCCCAACGACGCGACCAACTCGACGGTGCTGCTCTTCGTGCACGCGCAGCGCGCGCTCGAGGACGGCGCGTTCGAGGTGGGCTATCTGCGCCCGACGATCGCGCGCGCCGAGCGCATGGAGGCCGACGCGCAGTGGCTCCACGCCGCGCGCGCGGTGATGTCGGCGGGCGAAGGCGATCGTGACGCGGCGCGCACCGCGATCGGCCACGCGCTCGAGAACGGCGGCGCGGAGCAGGCGGGCCTCCTCTACGTCGCGGGCCGTCTCGAGCAGCGCCTCGGCGTGGACACCGCGCTCGAGCACCTGCAGCAGGCGGTCGGTCGCGACGCGCAGCTCACGGCCGCGGCGATCGCCCTCGCCGAGGCGCGCCACGACGAGGGTCGGCCCGAGGAAGCGGTCACGCTGATCGATCAGGTGCTCGCGCGCGACGGCGAGAACCTGCGGGCGCAGCTGTGGCGCGCGTTCCTCACCGCCGACGATCGCGATCCCGCCGAGGCGATCGCGGCGCTCGCGCCCATCGAGGCCCGCCTCGAGCACGGCGCGCCGACGGATCGTGTGCTCACCGAGCTCACGCGTGCGCGCCTGCTGCGTCGTCAGGGCGAGCACGAGCGCGCGGCCGCAGCGGTCGACGCGGCGCTGAGCGCGGGCGCGCAGGAGCCGCGCCTGCTCGCGCTGATGGCGCGCGCGGCGATGACGGCGGGGCGCCTCGTCCAGGCCGAGTACGCGGCGACGGCGGCGGTGCGCGGCAGCCCGTCGAGCGTCGATTTCCGTAAGCTTCTCGCGAACATCCATCTCGAGCGCCGCAACGGAGAGCGCGCGATCGCGACGCTCGCGCAGCTGCCGGCCGACGATCCCGACGTCGTGCTGATGACGGGGCGCGCCGCGATCTTGGTGGGCAGCGAGGAAGCGCTCGCGGGCGCGGGCGCCGCGCTCGACCAGTACGTCCAGGAGCACGAGGACGCGAACGTCGAGCTGCGCGCGCTGCGCATCCGCATCGGCGTCCAGACCGGCGACCCTGCACCGATGCTGGCGGCGGCGCGCCAGCTCGCGCGCGACAACCCGGGCGATCCGGTGGCGAGCCTCGCGCTCGGCGAAGCCGCGCTGCGCGCGCGTGATCCCGAGACCGCGACGCGCGCGCTCGAGCAAGTCGCACAGGCCTCGCCCGACGACGCCGACGGTCACTATCTCCTCGGTCGCGCGCGCCGCATGCAGGGCGACGGCGAGGGCGCCAAGCGCAGCTTCGAGCGCGCGATCGCGCTGCGCTCCGAGCACGTCGACGCGAAGATCGCGCTCGGCGGTCTGCTGCTCGACATGGGCGAGGACGAGGCGGCGGAGCGGCTCTACGGCGAGCTCTCGCGCGCCGCGGGCAGCGCGGGTGGGCTCTCGCTCGCGGCGACGGGACGGCTCGGGCGCGTGGAGGCGCTGATCGGGCTCGGTCGTCTCGACGACGCGCAGGTGCAGATGGAGGGCGTTCGCGAGGGCGATCGCGAGTCCGCGCCCGCGCGCCTGACCGGTGCGCGCCTCGCGCTCGCGCGCGGTCGCGCCGGCGATGCGATCCGCGATCTGCGCGCGCTGCTCCCCGCGGAAGGCAGCGGGCAGCAGGCATCTCCGACGGTGCTCGCGCTCTACGGCGACGCGCTGCTCGCGGCCGGCCAGGTCGAGCCCTCGGCGGCGGCGTACGAGCAAGCGCTCGCGCTCGACGCCGACTCGCCCGAGGCGCTGATCGGGCGCGCCGAGCTCTACGTGCGCGGCGAGGCCGAGCGCGATGCGGCTCCGCTCCTCGCGCGTGCCCGCACGTCGCTGACGTCGCGCATCCGTCCGCCGCGCCTGCACGCCCGGCTCTCGATGCTCGAGGGGCGCGTCGCGCTCATGAGCCGCGACATGGAGACCGCGCGCACGAAGCTGCGCGAAGCGACCGCAGTCGCCGGCGTCCCGGCCGAGGCGTTCTTCCACCTCGGCGAGGCGCTCGCCGGCGAGAACGCGCCCGACGCGCGCGCCGCGTACGAGCGCTACCTCCAGCTCGCGCCCGAGGGCAGCTTCGCGAGCCGCGCGCGACGCGCGATCCGCTGATCATGCTCGAGGACGATCCCGAGATCGCGCGCGCGCTCACCGCGCTCGCATCGAGCACGACGGCCGCGCCGCGGCGTCAGCCGGTGCACGTGGTGTACGCCGGCGCCCCGCGCTTCACCGCAGAGCTCTCGAAGAAGCTCGGCGCGATCGCGCTCCGCGCGCTCGACGAGCACGCGAGCACGCCGCTCGAGCTCGCGCGCGCGCTGGGCAACGATCCGCGCTCCGCCGCGCTGGTGCACGAGCGCGTCCGGCAGAAGCTCGAGCGCGAGCCCGTCGAGGACTTCCGCATCGACTTCGAGGACGGCTACGGGCCGCACTCCGACGAAGAAGAAGACGCGGACGCGAAGCGCGCCGCGCACGAGCTCGCGCGAGGGCTCGACGCCGGGACGCTGCCCCCGTCGATCGGGATCCGCATCCGCCCGCTCGAGGGCGAGACCGCGCGCCGCGCGCTGCGCACGCTCGAGCTCTTCGTGACCGAGGCCGGGCGACTGCCCTCGACGTTCGTCGTCACGCTCCCGAAGGTCGAGTCCGAGGACGCGCTACGCCTGCTCGCGCGCGCGCTCGATCGCCTCGAGGCCCAGCTCGGGCTCGCGCGCGGTGCGATCACGATCGAGGCGATGATGGAGACGCCGCGCGCGCTGATCGACGCGAGCGGCGCGTGCCCTCTCTCGCGATGGCCGGACGCGTGCGAAGGCCGCCTCTCGGGCGTGCACCTCGGCGCGTACGATCTCTCCGCGTCGATCGACGTGCCCGCGCCGCACCAGACGCTGCACCACCCGATCTGCGTCGACGCGCTCCTGCGCGCGCAGCTCGCGCTCGCCGGTCGCGACGTGCACGTCTCGGACGGAGCGACGACGCGCCTCCCCCTCGCGCCCAAGGGTGCGAGCCCCGAGGACGCACGTGCCGCGGTGCACGGAGGCTGGCGCGAGCACGCGGAGCACGTCCGCGAGGCGATCGCGCTCGGCGTGTGGCAGGGCTGGGATCTCCATCCCGCGCAGCTCGTCGCGCGCCTCGGCGCGCTGCACGGCTTCTTCCTGTCGTCGCTCGCCGACGCGACCGCGCGCATGGCGAACTTCCGCGCCGAGCGAGAGCGCGCGACCCGCGTCGGCGCGACGTTCGACGACGCCGCGACCGGACGCGGCCTCCGCGGGTTCTTCGCGCGAGGCCTCGCGTGCGGCGCGCTCACGCGCGAGGACCTCGCGGCCGCCGGCCTCTGATCAGTCCGCGAAGTCCTGCGTCCAGTAGGGCCCGGTCCCGCCGCACGCGACGTGTCCGATCCCGATGCGCCCGAACTGCTCGCCCATGATGTTCGCGCGATGGCCCGGGCTGTTCATCCACGCCTCGTGCACGTCCGCCGGCGTCGGCTGTCCCCGCGCGATGTTCTCGCCGATCGCGCGCCACGTGACGTCCTGCGCGTCGATGCGATCGCGGAACGTGCGCCCGTCGAGCGAGTCGTGATCGAAGTAGCCCTGATCGCACATGTCCTGCGAGTGCAGCCGCGCCGCGCGCGTCAGCCCGGGATCGCACACCAGCGGCGAGAGCCCCGCGCGCACCCGCTCGTCGTTCGTGAGCCGGAGCTGCTCCTGCTCGATCGGATCGCCGCACTCGGGAGGCGGCGGCTCCGCGCAGCGATGCCGCCCCGCGACCGTTCCGCACACGCGTCCATCGTCCGCGCAGTCCTCTTCGCGCACCGTGCCGCCCTCGCACCAGCGCGCGATCGTCCCGCTGCACGCGCCGGTGTCACCGAGCGTCTCGCACTCGTCGCCGCTCACTGGGCCCGCGTCGGCGCCGCCGCTCGCACCGTCGAGCTCGACGCGCGGCCGCTCGTGATCGGATCCATCGCAGCCTGCGATTCCCATCGCGAGCACCAGCGCACACAGAGCGACGCCCCTCGAGCACGACATCGATACCACCTCGCGGGCGCGAGGATAGAAGAAGCCCCGGCTCGGTGTACCGTCGCGTCGTGCGTGACCTCGCTCGCCACGCTGTCGTGCTCGCCGCGCTCCTGCTCGCGCTCGCGCCGGTGCGCGCGCAGGACGAGACCGGCCCGGAGCTCGCGCTCGGCGGGGACGTCATCTTCGACGGCCACATCACCTACGCGATCGAGCGCTTCTTCGGCGACGCGCCCGCCCCCGCGCTGCGCGAGCTCCTCGCCGAGATGGGCCCGGCGCTCTCGCGCGCCGATCTCGCGATCGTGAACCTCGAGACCCCGGTCGCGCCGCGCACCCACGAGCGTGGCCCCGACCACGACGCGCCCACGTTCGCCGCGCCGCCCGAGCTGCTCGACGCGCTCTCGCAGGTGGGCGTGGACGCGCTCACCGTGGCCAACAACCACGCATACGACCAAGGCGTCGCGGGGCTCGCGAGCACGCTGGCGCACACCGCGCGCGCCCAGCTCCCGACGATCGGCGCGGGGCGCGACCTCGACGACGCCTCGCGCGCGATCGTGCTCGACGCGAGCGGCCATCGCATCGCGGTCGCGGCGTTCAGCGAGGGCACGAACCGGCGCGTGCGCGACGGAGATCCCGATGCACCGCGCATCGCGATCGCGAGCGAGGCGCGCATCACCGAGTCGGTGCGCGCCGCGCGTCGCGATGCCGAGCTCGTCGTGGTGAGCCTGCACTGGACGAGCCCGCTCGACGATCGACCGACCCGCACCATGCAGCGCCTGGTGCGCGCCGCGGCCGACGCGGGCGCCGATCTCGTATACGCGCACGGCCCGCACCAGCCTGCGCCCGCGGGACGCGTCGTCGCGAGCGATGGGCGCGAGGTGCCCGTGCTCTGGTCGCTCGGCAACCTCGTCGCGGTGATGGACGTCGACGACGATCGCGTGCACGCGCCCGAGCCCTCGGTGCGCGACGCCGTGATCGCGCGCGTCCGCACGCGCCGCGGTGCGCACGGACGCCTCGAGATCGCATCGATCACGAGCGACGCGTACTGGATCGCGACGCCGCAGCGCGCGTGGTGGAACGAGCCCACGAGCGCGATGGTCCGCCCGCTCTCGCTGCGCGCCGAGCTCGCCCGGATCGAGCGCGCATCGTGCGGCGCGCGTTGTGATCGCTACGCAGCGTCCTACCGCGCGCGAGAGCGCATGCTCGCGTCGCTGCTCGGCGCGCCCGTCGAGCTCGCGGCCACTGCGCCGCCGCCGCCTCTGCGCACCGAGCCGCGAAGCGCTCCGCGCACCACCGACGAGATCCCGCCCGAGCTCGCGCGCGGCGTGGCGCTGCGCATCGAGTTCCCACACGACGGTGCCGTCGAGTCGAGCGTCGACCGCGCGCAGATCCGCGCCATCGCCGACCTCCTCCGCGCCGACCGGAGCCTGCGCGTCGAGATCGTCGCGCGCCCCGCGTCCACCGAGCGCGAATCGCTCGCCCTCTCGCGCGCCCACCGCGCCCGCGGTCTGATCGCGATCCTCGGCCCCTCGAGGGCTCGCTTCACCCTGCGCGCCGCGCCCGCCGGCGCGACCGCGACGATCACCCTACGCGTCTCGCGTTAGCGGAGCGGCACCGGCGCCGAGAACGGCGAGACCTGCCCGTACGCATCGACGAACGCGATGCGCCCGCTCGCGCCCTCGCCCTCCGGCGGCGCGATCGTCCCCTCGGGCGCGCTCGCACAGCGCGCCGGCTCGCTCCACACGACCACCTCGCGCTGGCCCTCGATCGCCGGCTGCCACGCCGCGGGCGCGCCGTCCTCGCCCCAGCCCACCACGATCGCGACGATCCCCGCGGGCACCGGGAACTCCAGCGTCGCCCGCACCTCGGTGCGCGGCGTCCGGCGCGACGACATGCCGGTCGCCGCGACCCTCCGCAGCTCGGTCACCGAGGGCCGCGTCGGCACCCCCGGCAGCGGCGTGCGTCCCACCGCGATCGAGCTGGTCGGCCCGAGCGCCGGCGCGTTGAACGTGCCCGGCGTCAGCCGCGTCGCTGCCGCGAACCGCACGAGCCCCGGCGCGAGCTCGCGCGCCACGAGATCCTGGGTCCGCCGCCCCCGCACCAGCTGGACGCCGCTCGGCATCGCGACGTCCTGGCCGCCGCTCGAGCCCACCATCGCGACGACGATCCCCCCGCCGTCGCGCGGAAGGCTCGCGGTCACCGGCGTCAGCACACGCGGCGCGAGGCCCTGCGGCGCGCATCTCGCGTCCGCTCTCGTCGAGAATCCCGCGGCGACCGTCCACACCAAGCTGGCGAGGACGACGAACGACGACACGGCTCGGAGGCGCATGGGCACGACCTTCGGCGATCGAGCGGCCCACATCAACCCCGTCGTGCCCCGCGAAGCGCTCGACGCAGTGCGTAGCAAGCCACGCGCTCCGACCCGGTTCTCAGCCTCGAAACGTCATGAATTCCGCTCGGCACGCGACGTGTATCATGATCGTCCCGTCGTGCCGCACACGTTCATGCAGCTCTCGGATCGCTTCCTCGTCGGACAGCTCCAGCTCCGTGGCTTCACGAGCCGCAGAGTCCGTACGAGCGCCGGCCACGTGCACGTCCTGGAGGCGGCCGGCCGCGGCTCGCTGCCGCCGCTCCTCGTGCTCCACGGATTCTCGGCCGCCGGGCACCTCTACGAGGGCGTGCTGCTGCGCATGCGCCCCCACGCCAAGCGCCTCGTCGCGCCCGACATGCTCGGCCACGGCCTCAGCGACATGCCGGCCGCCGGCCTCGACGAGAGCGCGTGCCGCCGCGCGATGCTCGAGACCATCGACCGCGTCGTCGACGAGCCGTGCATCGTGTTCGGCAACTCGCTGGGCGGCGCCGCGGCCCTCACGCTCGCGCTCGAGCGCCCCGAGAAGGTGCGCGGCCTCTTCCTCGTCGCCCCCGGCGGCGCGCCGATGGACGCGGCCGAGCTCGACGCGTTCGTCGATCGCTTCCGCCTCCGCACCCACGACGAGGCGCTCGACTTCGTCGACCGCCTCTTCGCCAAGCCGCACCCGATGCGCCAGGTGCTCGCGTGGGGCACCCGCAAGCAGTTCGAGCGCCCCGGCCTGCGCGACCTCCTCGAGCGCGTGAAGCCCGAGGACCTGCTCTGCGCGCGCGAGCTCGGTCGCCTCCGCATGCCGATCCAGGTCGTCTGGGGCGCGGCCGACCGCATCCTGCACCCGACGCACCTCGACTTCTTCCGCCGGCACCTGCCGCCCCACGCGAAGCTGCAGGTCGTCGAGCACTACGGGCACACGCCCCACATGGATCACCCCGAGGAGCTGCATCGCCGGCTGCTCGCGTTCGCCCGGCTGGTGCACGCGCGCACCCCGCAGCGCGAGGTCGTGACGAGCCCGGGCATCGGCCTCTCGGCTTCGGCCGAACGGCCGGAATTGCCGGGCATTTCGGCCTCCATCGCTCCTTGACAGCCTCTTCACCGCCCCATAGAAAGCGCGCGCCCATGACGGCCTACCCCTCGACGCTCGTCGAAGCGCTCGACCGCCTGCCGGGCGGCGAGGCGCGCGGCTTCCGGTTCTACGGAGCCGATCGCCAGGAGCGTTACTTCCCCTACGAGGCCATGCGTGCCGAGGCGCACCGCCGGGCCGCGTTCCTCGCCGCGCTGGGCATGCGGAAAGGCGACTGCGTCGCGCTCGTGCTCCCCGAGAACCACGAGTTCGTGCTGAGCTTCCTCGGCGCGAGCGTCGGCGGGTTCGTCCCGGTGCCGATCTTCCCGCGCGCGTCGTTCAAGGGCGCCGACCAGTACGTCGATACCCTCGAGCACATCGTGAAGGCCTCGCACGCGAAGGCCGTCATCTGCATGCAGCAGAACCGCGACATCGTGGATCAGCTGCGCGGTCGCGAGGGCCTCGAGGCGCTGCCGATCCTCGACACCGAGACCGGGTTCACCGGGCAGGCGCCGCCCTTCGCGCCGCCGGTCGTCACGCCGGACGATCTCTGCTTCCTCCAGTTCACGAGTGGATCCACCAACCGCCCGAAGGGCGTGATGGTGAAGCACCACAACCTCGTCGCGAACACGACGTCGTTCCTCGGCCCGCACGGCCTGGCGCGCACGCCCGACGACGTCGGGGTCTCGTGGCTCCCGCTCTTCCACGACATGGGCCTGATCGGCTTCGTGCTCGGCACGCTGATCGTCGATCTGCCCGTCGTGCTGCTGCCCACGCCGACCTTCGCGCGCATGCCGCGCATGTGGCTCGAGCTCATCACGAAGCACCGCGGCACGATCACCTACGCGCCGAACTTCGCGTACCAGCTCGTCACCAAGCGCTGCAACGAGAAGGACCTCGCCGCGCTCGACCTCTCGAGCCTGCGGGTCGCGGGCTGCGGCGCCGAGCCGATCCGCGCCCGCACGCTGATCGAGTTCGCGGAGAAGTTCCGCCCCGCGGGCTTCAAGAGCAACGCGCTCCTGCCGAGCTACGGCATGGCGGAGAGCTGCCTCGCGATCACGTTCCACCAGCGCAGCACCGAGATGATCGTCGATCGCGTCGACGGCGCGGCGATGAAGAGCGGTCGCGCGACGCCGAGCACCGCGGCGGACGCCCTCGAGCTCGTCTCGTGCGGCGTGCCCTTCCCCGGCCACGAGCTCGCGATCGTCGACGAGAGCGGCCAGCCAGTCGGCGAGCGCGTCGTCGGTCAGATCCTCAGCAAGGGCCCGAGCGTCACCGAGGGCTACTTCGAGAACCCCGAGGCGAGCGCCGAGTCGTTCAAGAACGGCTGGCTCTGGACGGGCGACCTCGGCTACGTCGCGGATGGCAACGTGTACATCTGCGGCCGCGTGAAGGATCTCATCATCCTGAACGGCGCGAACCACTACCCGCAGGATCTCGAGTGGGCCGTCGGTGAGATCGAGGGTGTGCGCCGCGGGAACGTCGTCGCGTTCAGCGTGATGAAGGACGGCGTCGAGCAGCTCGTGATCGCGGCCGAGGGCAACAGCGGCGACGCCGCGCGCCTGCGCACCGAGATCGCCGAGGCGATCCAGAAGAGCTTCGGCCTGACGCCCGCGCACGTCGCGATCTGCGCGGTGGGCGCGCTGCCCAAGACCTCGAGCGGCAAGGCCCAGCGCCGTAAGACCCGCGCGATGTGGGAGAGCGGCGAGCTCGAAGAGCATCCGGTGTCGGCCTGAGCGGCCGAGCGCCTCCGGCCAGATCGAAAGAAGAAGACCGATGAACCGTTCCGAGCTGATCAAGACGTTCCAGCGGATGGCGAGCGAGATCGCCGAGAAGGACTTCAGCCACGTCACCGAGGACGCGAAGATCGCGGCGCTCGGCATCGACTCGCTCGGCATGCTCGAGCTCGTGGGTCAGATGGAGCGCGAGCTCGGCGTGCAGATCCCGGACGAGCAGCTCGTCGGCATCCAGACCGTCCGTCAGCTCCTCGATCTCGTCGAGAAGCGCGCGGTCGCGGCGCGTTGAGCCCAGACCCGTAGCGCCCCAAGCGGCGAGAAAGTGCAGTCGCGATGTCGGACAGCGACCTGAGGGAGAAGCTCCGCGAGATCATCGCCGAGGTGAGCGAGGTCGACGAGATCCCCGACGAGACTCCCTTCAAGGAGCTCGGGATCGACTCGATGATGGCGATCGAGATCGTCGCGGAGGTCGAGCGCACCTTCAAGCTCTCGATCCCCGAGGACGAGCTCAAGAAGATGACGCACTTCACGGCGGTCTACGACCTCGTGAAGAGCAAGCTCGCCGCCGCCGCTTGAGCCGAGCTCGGTTCGCGCCCCACGTGCCGGACGATCGCACCGCGGTCGTCCGGCATCGTGCTCGTGTGGGCTACGTCGACACCGACAAGGCCGGTGTCGTGCACCACACGGTCTATCTCGTGTGGATGGAGGCCGGGCGCATCGAGTACCTGCGCGCGCGCGGCGTCGACTACCGACGCTTCGAGGTCGAGCGCGGGCTCGCGATGCCGGTCGTGGAAGCGAGCCTCGCGTATCGCTCGCCGGCGCGCTTCGACGACGAGGTCGTGATCGAGACGTGGGTCTCGTCGATCACGCGCGCACGCATCGTGTTCGAGGCGCGCGTGCTGCGTGATGGCGAAGTGCTCTGCGAAGGCGCGATCACGACGGCGGTCGTGCACCTCGCGGAGGCGCGCCCGGTGAGCGTGCCGGAGGAGCTGCGTCGTGCGTGCTCGTGAGCTCTTGATCTCCGTGGCGCTGCTCTCGGGCTGCACCTGCGCGACGCCTCCGCCGCGCACCGAGATCCCCACGCTGCGCGTCCCGCGGGCGAGCGCACCGCCGACTCTCGATGGTCGCCTCGACGACGCGATCTGGCGCGATGCCGCGCGGACCGAGCGCTTCGTCGACACGATGGACGGCTCGCACGCGCAGCCCGAGGTCACCGCGCGGATGGCGTGGGACGACGACGCCCTCTACGTCGCGTTCGAGGTCGCCGACGAGCTCCTGCGCTGCGATCTCGAAGGCCACGACGCGCACCTGTGGGAGCAGGACGCGGTCGAGCTGATGATCGATCCCGACGGCGACGGGCGCAGCTACGCCGAGCTGCAGGTCTCGCCGACGAACCTGGTGTTCGACACGTGGTTCGACGCGCGCCGCGTGCCCCAGCCCTTCGGTCGCGTCGCGTGGTCGAGCGAGCTGCGCTCCGCGGTGTCCACCGAGGGCACGCCCAACGACGACGCGGCGGACGAGGGCTGGACCGCCGAGATCGCGATCCCGTGGAGCGCGTTCGAGCGCCTCGGCACGCCGGCGTCGCGCCCCTCGCGCGGCGACACCTGGCGCATCGCGCTCTACGTGCTCGACGTGCGCGCGCAGGGACAGCTCGGCGTCGGATGGTCGCCGCCGCTGATCGGCGACTTCCACGTACCCGAACGCTTCGGACGCGTGACGTTCGAATAAGCGACCCGCGATCGTGCGACGGGTGACCGTGCGCTCGTGATAGTGTCGTCCGCATGCAATTCGGCGTGCGGTTCGGCATGTGCGCGAGCCTCGCGCTCGGCCTCGGTTGCGGGCCCGGGAGCGCGTCGACGGCGGCGGAGCCGACGAGCGGCGGAGAGCTCGCGGCGGTCGAACAGCCCCCATCCACGAGCGAGTGGCTGAACGACGTGCCGCCGGGCGGGACGCTCAGCTACGACGTCGCGGTCGGGGACGGCGCACCGCGGCGCGTGCAGATGCGGGTGCAGGAGATCGTGCGGCGCGGCGCCGGCATCGCGGTGCTGCTCGCGCCGGTGGGCACGCCGCTCGACGAAGAGCCGGTGTACGCGCGCTGGATCGTGGCCGACCAGGGCGAGCTCGTGGGCCTCGACGAGCACGCGGCGCTGACCACCGAGCCGGGCTACGCGCCCATCGACGACGCCGGGCGCATCCTCACCGAGGCCGCCGAGACGGTGGCGTGGCGGCTCCCGCGCGACTGGCTGACGCCGGGCGTCGGTGTCGCGGGCGAAGAGGTGTCGGCGGGCTGGCGGCTCGCGGAGCGGGTCGGCGACCTGAGCACGCCGATCGCGGGGCGGGGCTGCGCGCGGCTCGAGCGCGACGACGCAGGCGAGCGCGCGACGCTCACGGTCTGCGCGAACCTCGGGCTCGTCGAGTCGACGCTCACCACCGCGAGCGGCACCGCCGGCGCGCGCTGGACGCTCGTCGCGATCGACGGACCGCCCGAGGCGGGCGTCGAGATCGCCGCGGAGTGATCCTCAGGGCGCGTCGTCGGAGCCCGTGGTCGCGGGCTCGGGGGCGCGGACGTCGACCGGGGTCGTGTCCTGCCGGCGCGACGGGCCATCGGCCGGATCGAGGATCTCGCGCAGCTGCGCGACACGACGCCGCAGCGTGACGAGCTCCTCCATCGCGCGCTCGCGCGTGGCCTCCGACTCGCGCAGCTGGCTCTCGAGCGACTCCGCGCGCGCCGTCACCTCGCGGCGCGCTGCGCGCGAGATCTCGAGCTGATCCTCGAGCTGCTCGACGCGCCCGCGCGTCTGCTCGAGCTCGCCCTCGAGCTCCGCGGTCACGCGCTCGGAGTCGATGCGCAGCTCGTCGATGTGCCGCGTCAGATCGCGGACGCGCGTGAGCTCGGTGTCGAGCTGCCTTCGCTGCGTGAGCAGCGTCTCCTGCGTCGTCGCGAGCGCCTCGCGCGTCTCGTCGAGCGACGCGCTCAGCGACTCGCGATCGCCGATCAGCTGACCGATCTGATCGCCGAGGATGCGGATCTGGCCTTCCGCGGTCGCGAGCTGATCCGCGAGCTGCTGGCGCGTGAGGCGGTTCTGCTCGTAGCGCTCCAGCAGCGCGGCGTGATCGGCGTCGAGCGCCTCGAGGCGCGCGGCTTCGACCATGAGGTCGGCGCGCGCAGCCTGGGCCTCGGTGCGCGCGCGGCTGATCTCGAGCTCCTGCAGCTCGGTCTCGCGGACGAAGACGTAGACGAGCGCGCCGAACGCCGCGCCGAGGCCCACCAGCAGCGGCACGAGCCACTGCAGCACCGCGCGACGTCGCGCCCGCCGCTCCTCGGGCCGCGTGAGCACTGCGAGCTCGCGCGCGAGCTCTTCCGCGCTCGGCCGCTGATCGGGATCCATCGCGAGCCAGCGCTCGAACGAGGGCGCGAGCCAGCGCAGCTCCTTCGCGCGCGGCAGCGGCGGGCGCTCGCGCGCGCGCCGCTCGATGAACGCCTCGATCGCGCCCGCGGGCACGTCCTCTTCCGTGTCCGGCTCGAGCGCGTTGCGAAGCGTGAGCGCGAGCGCGAACACGTCTGCCTTCGGGCCGATCGGTCGCTCGTCGTCGACGTTCGCGTAGTGCGACGCGACCTCGGGCGCGAAGTACACCGGCGTGCCGCCGATCAGCGCCTCGTGCTCCTTCGCGGCGACGCCGAGATCGAGCAGCACCGGGATGCTCTCCTCGTGCTCGCCGTCGGGGCCGAAGCCCTTGATGCGCGCGAGGAAGACGTTGTCCGGCTTGATGTCCTGATGACGGATGCCGTTCGCGTGCAGCGCCGCGAGCGCGCGCGCGAGGGGCTCGAAGATGCGGCGCGCCTCGGCGCGCGCGAGCGGACCGCGCTGCATGCGCTGATCGAGCGTCTCGCCCTCGTACCACGGCATGACGAACCACAGCCGATCCTCGTGCCAGCCGTGATCCTTGAACTGCACGACCGACGGGTGGAACACCGCGGCGATCAGCTTGAGCTCGCGCAGCGCGGCCTCGCGCGCCGCGGTCGAGAGCGAGGGCTCGCGCAGCATCTTGAGCGCGACGCGGTGCCCCGGGACGTCGGCATCGTCCGCCATGTACACGTCGCCGAACGCGCCGATGCCGACGCGCTTCACGACGCGATACCGCGCGCCGATCAGCGTCCCCGGCGGCAGCGCCGCGAGCGACTCGCCGTCGACGGTGCGCGTCGCGCTGCCCTGCGCGCCCTTCGCGAGCGCGAACGCATCGACCAGCGGGCCACCGCGCGTCGCGTGCGGATCGGGCGCGTGCGCGCCGAGGAGATCGAACGCCCGCGACGTCGCGCGCGAGAGGCGCAGCTCGACGTCCACGAGCGGCTGCTCGACGACGCACGCGATCTCGGCGGGCGAGAGCTCGCGCGCGAAGCGCAGCTCGACGAGCTCGGCGTCGTCGCCCGAGAGCGAACGGCGCACCCGCTGGAGCGCGTCGGCGTAGCCGCGCGTCGCCTCGGGCGGGTCACGGAACGCGAGCGCCTCGCGCCCCGAGGCCGGGCGCTGCGCCGCGAGGTCGAGCGCGATGCGCCGCGCGAGGCGGTACACGTGCGCCTTCGGCCCCGGCTCGCGCACGAGCTCCGACGCGGGCATCGCCGACACGAGACGCCTCAGCTCGCGGAACGCATCGCCGGCGCGCTGGGGGTCGCCCAGCCTCAGCGCGAGGTACTGGCGCAGGCCGAGCGCCCACGGTCCGAGCAGCCGTCGACGGAGCGCGTCGGGCGACGTCGCAAGGACGCCCGAGAGCTCGACCGACGCGAGGCTCGCGACCGACGACATCCGCGCCCCACCCTCTTCCCGGCGCGCCTCCGCGTCCTCGCCGCGCCGTCGCACGACCAGCGGCACGACCGTCTCGTCGGGCCCGGGCCGGAGCGGCGATCGCGCCGTGGGGCGGGAGAGCACCCGCAGGAGAGTTACGCGCTCACGAAAAACACGCAAGAAACCGGTCAGGGTGCGGGGGCTTCTCCTCCACGAGATGGGAGGCTTACCGCAACGGGACCGAATTGGGCTCCCACCGCACCATGAGACCTTGTTAGGATGCGAATCGCCCCGGATGACGACTTGGATCATCGCAGGCGTCGCCGGCCTCGTGCTGGTGGCCTTTCTCTTCCTCCTGCTCGGCAGGCGTCGCGACGGCGGCTCGCGAGAGCCGGCTGCGGTCGGCGTCGGCGCGGCCGGGCTCGCGGCGGGCCCGCTCGAGCGCCGTCGTGATGCGACGGGCGAAGAGGCCGGGACCAAGCTCGCGTCCAACCCGCCTCCGCCGGCCGGCGCGGCCCACCCGAACACCAGCTCGAACGTCGGCAGCATGGAGATCGAGATCTCCGAGACCGGGCTGCCGGGCGAGATCGAGGAAGACGAGCCCACCGGCCCGCAGCCGCGCATCCTCGTGACCGCGGTCGGCCAGACCGACGCGGGCCGTCGCCGCAAGCACAACGAGGACGCGTACCTCGTGCTCCAGGCGCACTCGCTCTTCGCGATCGCCGACGGCATGGGTGGCTACGCGGCGGGCGAGGTCGCGAGCCAGATGGCGATCGACGTGATCACCGCGTCGTTCGAGACCGGGCACTTCGGTGGCTCGCCGATCGCCGGGCTGCCGCGCCGTGGCGACGAGCTGGTGCGCGCGATCCAGACCGCGAACGCCGCGATCCTCAAGCAGGCGCGCGCGAACGAGGCGCAGGCGGGCATGGGCACGACGCTGGTGTCGGCGCGCTTCTCGCCGAACCGCAAGCGCGTGTACATCGCGCACGTCGGCGACAGCCGTCTCTATCGTCTCCGTGGTGGCGAGCTCACGCAGCTCACGACCGATCACACGCTCGGCGCGATGGGCATCCAGGGCCCGAGCGCGAACAAGCTGAGCCGCGCGGTCGGCGTGTTCGACGAGGTCGAGGTCGATCTCAACGTCGACGAGCCGCACAACGGCGACTACTACCTGCTCTGCTCCGACGGGCTCTCGAAGATGGTGCCCGAGGACGAGATCGCGAAGATCATCCGCGCCTCGAGCGACGATCTCGACGCGGCGGTGCGGAAGCTGATCGGCGACGCGAACGAGCGCGGCGGCAAGGACAACGTCAGCGTCATCCTGATCCGCGTCGACGAGCCGCGCTGAGTCTCCCCGGGGGGGCTGCGCGCCCCCCTGTCGACCCCCGGGCTGCGCGCGGGTCCCCATCCCGCTTGCGACGTGCGCGCTGCGCGCGCTTCCGTCTCGAGGTGCCGCGGATCTCGAACCCGCTTACGACGCGTTGCCGTCTCGAGCTGCGCGGATCCGGGCCATCGATCTCGCGGGCGCGAACCGACTCGAACGGCTGGGGTTTCCGGGCGCTCGGTGGTCTGTGTTAGCCTCGCATCGAACGCGCGATGTCCGCGCGCTTTCACCGCCTCCGAGGGCATCGCGTTGCGATCGCGCTTCGACGGGCAGAGGTGCTTGGCCGTGACTCGAGCTGAGAGAGCCGTCTCGCTGGTCCCGTCGATCGCTGCCCTGCTCGTCTTCACAGGCGCGCTCGCAGCGGGCTGCGGTGGGGGCGGCGGCGACGGTGACGACGTGGACGCGGGCGTGCGCGACGCGCAGGTCGGCGAGGGCGGAGTGGACGCGGGACGACGCGACTCGGGGCCCCCGGTCGACGCGATGGCTCCGCCGTCGTGCGAAGGCGTGACGTGCGACGCGTTCGAGTACTGCTTCGAGGGCGAGTGCGCGTCGTACCCGCCGTGCGCGGGCGACGGGACCTGCCGCGCGGGCTCCACCTGCCACTCGCGGTACTGCGTGCCCGACGACGTCGACGTCGACGGGGACGGCTCGCCGGCGGGCGAGGACTGCGACGAGGCCGATCCCGAGAACAGCCCGCTGCTCGACGAGATCTGCGACGGCGACGACGACGACTGCGACACCGAGGTCGACGAGGGCGACCCCGCCGCGATCTGCGAGTACTACCCGGGCGGCGGCGTGTGCATCGACGGCTCGTGCGGATGCCCGAGCGGCACGTTCGATCTCGATCGCGAGGTGCCGGGCTGCGAGTGCGCCGCGATGCCCGATCTCGGTCTCGGCGTGACCTGCGAGACCGCGATCGATCTCGGCTCGTTCCCCGACTCGCCGGGGCTCACGCAGGTCGTGACCGGCAACGTGCTGCCCGATGATCGCGTCGTCTGGTACCGCTTCACCGCGACCGACGTCGCCGACACGACCTGCGACAACTTCCACGTGCGCGCGCAGCTGACGTCGAACCCCGGTGACACGTTCGAGATCACCGTCTCGCGCGGGAGCTGCGCCGCGGTCGCGTGCCCGGGCCCGGTCACGCCGACGATCGACTACTCGTGGGCGACCGACTTCCGCGGCGACGTCGGAGGCGTGGTCTCGGGGCAGTGCCCGTGCTGGGCGGGCGGCACCACGCCGAGCGCGGCGGCCGCGCACTGCACCGACGACAGCGCGACCTTCTTCGTGCGGGTGCGCCGTCGGCCCGGCTCGGCGCTCAGCTGCGCGACGTACTCGCTCGAGATCTCGAACGGCGTCTACGACAGCTGAGGCCTGATCAGGGCAGATCGACGGTCAGCGCGCCGCCGAACGTCCACGCGCTCTCGGAGAGCGAGCTCGTCGCCGGGAGGCCGAAGTACCAGCCGTGGTGGACGCGCGCTTCGACCGCGACGCCGGTGACGATCGGGACGCCGATGCCGCCGCCGATGCCCGCCGACCACGCGTCGACGAGGCCGTCGCCGCGGCTCGGCAGCTGCACGCGCGAGCCGGTGATCTCGAGGTGCGGCACGAAGCCGAGCTCGGGCAGGTCGGGGCGCAACGTGAGCAGCACACCGCCGCCGAACGCCGGCGCGTCGCTCATGCCGCCGTCGGCGAACGCGACCTGGAGGAACCCGCCCGCGGCGAGCGGTCCCGCGACGTTGAACGCGACCTCCGCTCGCACGAGCGGGCGGAACGCGAGCGAGCCCGCGTCGTCGCCGGCGAGCGCGCCGCCGCTGACCGAGACGTGACCGCTCTCGGGATCGACCTCGGCCGCGTCCTCGGCGTGGGCGCCGGCTGGGACCGCGACGAGCGCGGCCACGACGAGCGCGGCGTTCCACCTGGACGTACTGCGGCCCATGTGGGCGCGACCCTTACCACGCGTGCTCAGGAGGTGCAAAACGCACTACTCTGGAACGCATGGCGATCACGGTGGAGCGCGGGGACATCACCCAGGTCGAGGTCGAGGCCATCGTGAACGCAGCGAACGAGACGCTGCTCGGTGGTGGCGGCGTCGACGGCGCGATCCATCGCGCGGCCGGGCGCGAGCTCCTCGAGGCGTGCCGCGCGCTGCCGATCGTCGAGCCTCCGCGCGTGCGTTGCCCGGTCGGCGAGGCGCGCATCACGCCGGCGTTCGGCAAGCTCCGCGCGACGTGGGTGATCCACGCGGTGGGCCCGCGCTATCGCGGCGTGTCGGAGGACGCGCGGCTGCTCGCGTCGGCGTTCCGCGCGTCGCTCGCGCTCGCCGAGGCGAACGAGGCCAAGAGCGTCGCGCTCCCCGCGATCTCGTGCGGCGTGTTCGGTTATCCGATCGACGCGGCGGCGTGCATCGCGATCGGCGTCGCGCGCGAGCGCGACTGGCGCATCGATGCGATCCGCTTCGTGCTCTTCAGCGACGACGTGCTTCGCGCCTTCCAGGACGCGCTCGCGAAGAGCGCGTCCTAGGAAGGGCCGAGGCCCTGCGCGCGCGCCGCTGCCCCCCCGACCCCGGCGCGCGCGCAGGTCTCCGGGGATAGCGCACTGCGTCGTGGCAGTCGCTCGCCCGACCGGGTGATCCCCGCGTCAGGGTCGCCGGATGCGCGAGCGCGCGGCGGTCTCGTCGAACGTGTCGGACCAGCCGTCGTAGTGGATCCGCGCGCTTCCGTCGGCGTAGGCCTGGAGCACGGTCGCGCGATACCAGGTGCCGTGCCACTCGACCCAGACCGGTGCGCCGACGCTCAGCACGTCGCTCGCGGTGAGCGCAGTGCCCGGCGTCGCGTAGGCACCGGGCACCGAGGCCGGCGGATCCGGTGGATCGTTCGCCTTCACGAAGACGATCACCGCCGCGATCACCACCACGAGCAGCGCGAACAGCACCTGCACGGCGCGCGCTCCGCCCTTCCCTGCGCGCGGCCCGGGCGGCGTCGCGGCGCGCGGCAGGATGCGCGTGGGCCCGACGTTCTCGTCCCACGAGCTCGACCAACCGTCATAGTGGACGCGCCACTCGCGCGGTCCGACGACGCCGACGACCGTCGCGTCCCACCACGAGCCGCGCCACTCGACGATCACCTTCTCGCCGACGCGATACGCGCTGTGCGGTGCGTCGACGATCTCGCCCTTACGCGCGCGCTCCGCGTCGGCGAGCGCACGATCGCGCGCCTGGTGCGCGGCGTCGCGCTCCTCGCGGAGCGCTTCGACCTCGCGCTCGAGCGCCTCGTTGCGGTGGCGGAGCGCGTCGCGATCGTCGCGGAACGACATGCGCTCGTGATCCTACTCCGATCGCACGGCGCGGAAGAGGATGCGCTCGAACGGGAAGAAGAACGGGCGCTCGTCGGGCAGGCGCGCGCGCAAGAGCTCGCGATAGCGCGCCTCGAAGGGCGCGTGGAGCTCGCGCGGCAGGCGCGTGAGGTACGCGGTGAGCAGCGTGCTGCGCGTCCAGTCGGCGACCGCGTCGCGCGTGTCGAGCACGTGTGGATAGACCTGCCTTCGCACGTGCACGTCGACGAGGCCGAGCGCGTGGAGCGCGCGCGCGTACTCGCTGATCTCGAGCACCGGAGAGATGCGTGTCCAGCCCGCGAGCGCGGCGCGGAACGGCGGCTCGGTCGCGACCTCGGCCGCGGCGGTGTGCGAGAGATGACGCTCGTTCGCGGGCACCTGCACGACGAGCTGTCCACCCGGCGCGAGGAACGACGCGAGGCGCGCGAGGAGCGCGGGGTGATCGTCGACCCAGTGGAGCGCAGCGTTCGAGAACACGAGATCGAGCGGCGCGTCGGGCGTGAACGCCTCGATCGGTGCGCGCGCGAACGAGAGCCCGGGCGCGAGGTACGCCGCGCTCTTCGCGAGCATCGTCTCGCTCGAGTCGATGCCGCGCGTGGTCGACGCAGCGAGCGTGTCGTGGACCACGCGCGTGAGCTCGCCGGTGCCGCAGCCGAGATCGACGGCGCGCATCGCGGGGCGCGGATGCACGAGCGCGAGCAGATCGTGGAAGGGCTGGGCGCGCTCGCGCGCGAAGCGCGCGTAGAGATCGGGACGCCACTCGCTCGTCATCGCGCACCGCCGATCGGCCAGAGCCACGCCGCGCCGCGCACGCCGCTCGAGTCGCCGTGCTCCGGAGGCACGATGCGCGTGGTGACGACGTCGCTGAACACCCACGAGGACAGCTGCGCGGGCACGTCGCGATAGAGCCGCGCGATCGATCCCACGCCGCCGCCGAGCACGATCACATCGGGATCGATCACGTCGATCACGATCGCGAGCGAGCGCGCGAGGCGATCCACGTAGCGCGCGAGCGTCGCCTCGCACGCAGCATCACCCGCGTCGGCGCGCGCGGCGATGGTCGGACCGTCGAGCGTCTCACCGGTCCGCGCGCGATGATCCTCGGCGAGCGCGGGGCCCGAGCACCACGTCTCCACGCAGCCGTGGCGACCGCAGTAACACGCGCGGCCGGGGCGCTCGTCGTCGCGCGGCCAGGGCAGCGGTGTGTGGCCCCACTCGCCGGCGATGCCGTGTCGACCGTTCAGCACGCTGCCGCGCACCACGACGCCGCCACCGACGCCGGTGCCGAGGATCACGCCGAACACGATCTCCGCGCCCGCTGCCGCGCCGTCGCTCGCCTCCGAGAGCGCGAAGCAATTCGCGTCGTTCGCGATGCGCACCGGACGCCCGAGCGCGCGCGACAGATCGCGATCGAGCGGGCGCTCGTTGAGACACACCGTGTTCGCGTTGCGCAGCAAACCGGTCGCGGGAGAGAGCGCGCCCGGCGTGCCCACGCCGACGCTCGCGCCCTCGCAGTCGGCCTCGCGCTCGACGGTGCGGACGAGCTCGGCGATCGCCGCGATGATCGCGTCGTACCCGTCGCGCGCCGGCGTCGCGATGCGGCGGCGCGCGGTGATGTTCCCGTCCTCCGCGAGCGCGATCGCTTCGATCTTCGTCCCGCCGAGGTCGACCCCGATTCGCATGCCCGAACGGTACGCCCCTCAGGGCTCGTCGTCGTCGCCTTCGTCGTCGTCGCCGTCGAGCTGTGCCCAGCGCGCTTCGAGCAGCGCGGCGCGACGCTCGAGCCGCTCGGCCCACCACGGCTCGGCGAGCTTCTCGCTCTCGGTCGCGACGCCTTCGGCCATCTCGCGCTCGAGCTCCTCGAAGCGCGCGACGAACGCGCTGCCCTCGTCGCCCGCGATCTCGAGATCCGAGGTGTCGCTGCGGAAGTCCGCGAGGTGCGCGCGCAGCTCGAAGAGCGCCGCCGCCGCGTGATCGAGATCGGCCCGCGCGATCGCCGAGCGGAAGCGCCCGCGCGCGAGCGTGAGGAACGCGTCGATCGCGTCCTCCCAGCGCGTGAGCCACGTCCAGAGCACGTCGAGCACCCGCCCCGAGAGCTCGAACACGCGCTCGCCGTCGCCGAGGTCCTCGTTCACCTCGATCGCGCGCACCAGCGCCTCGTGCGCGCGGCGATGGGCCTCGTCGAGCGTCTCGCTGGTCGCGTCGCCCGACTCGAAGAGCGCGTCGGCCTCGGCCTGCCAGAGATCCGCGATGCGCTCCCAGATCTCGTCCTCGCGACGGCGACCGTCGGGCACACGATCGTAGAGCGCGAGCGCGCGCCGCAGCCACGCCTCGCCGACCTCGGGATCACTGGTGCGCAGCGCGACCGCGATCGCGCGCTCGGCCTGCTCCTCGGCCTGCATCGGATCGCTGGGCTCGGGGAGATCCTGCGCCGGGAGCTGCACGCGCCCGCCGGGACGGAACCCGCTGCGCGCGGCGCGCCCCGCGGCGGCGAGACGGCCGGTCTGCTTCGCGAGCATCGCGCAGCGCTCGATCGCGCGCACCCAGCGCTCGTGATCGCGCGCCTCGAAGTACGTCGCGAGCTCCTCGAAGAGCGCGAGCGCGCCCGCGAGATCTCCCTCGAGCTCGAGCGCGCCCGCGAGGATCTCCTTGGCCTCCATGGCGAGCGCGCGATCCTCGGAGGCGATCGCGTGCTCGAGCCAGCGTCGGGTGAGCGCGAGCGTCCCGCGCTCGAGATCGCGATTGCCCCCGAGCGCGCTGCGATCGACGAGCGCCGCGACGAGATCGAGGGTGTCCTCGTCGGGCCCGACCAGCGCGCCGTCGCGCCAGAGCCGCGAGCCCGCGAGCGCCTCCGCGTCGCTCGCCGGGAGCAGCGGGTCGGCGACCAGCGCCGAGATCACGCGGGCATCCGCCGCGTCGGTGATCGACGCACGCAGGCGAGCGAGGCGCGCGCCGCGCGCGCTCTCGGACCACGGTGACTCGTCGAGCAGCTCGCGCACCCGCGCCGCGTCGACCGGGTGCATCGCCTCGAGCGCGTCGGGGCGCAGCGCCGCGAGCACGTCGAGCATCTGCTCGTGCGCGGTCACGCGCGCGCGCAACGAGAGATCCTCGGCGCCGCGTGCGCTCGCGAGATCGGCGAGGCGATCCAGCAGCATCAGCACGCGCCCGCCGTCCTCGAGCAGCGCGGGGCGCGGCAGCGGATCGCTCGCGAGCGCAGCGCGCGCGGCGAGCGCCTCACCGACACGATCGACGAGCGCCTCGAGCGTCGCGACCGTGGGCTCGCGCAGGCGCGACTCGAGCTCGGCCTCGAGCGCCTCGTCCCACGGGAAGAAGAGCGTCGACGCGATGTCCCACGCGAGCAGGCGCCCCTCGTGCTCGGGGTGCCCCGCGACGCGCGGCGCGAGCTCCGCGACCAGCGTGCGGACCGGCGCGACCTCGAGCCATCCCGAGAGCTCGTCGAGCAGGCGATCGATCTCGGGATCGGGCAGCTCGCCCTCGCGCACGAGCGCGTGGTAGTCGCGCACCGCCTGGCGCGCCTCGCCCAGCTCGCGCGCCGCGAACGCCCAGCTCGCGCGCTGGCGGAGCCACTCGAAGCGCTGCGTGGGGCGCGCGCCGAGGTACCCGAGCGGAAGCTCCGACGCCGCGAGCATCGATGCCGCGTGCGCGTACCAGCCGAGCTCGACGAACGCGCGCGAGAGCGCGATCGCGCGCTCCACCTCGAGCTCGAGCGCGCGGCGGACGTCCTCGGGGAAACGCACCGCACGGCGCAGCGCGGGCAGGGTGCGATCGACGCGCTCGCGGAACCCGAGGAGCGCGTGCACCCGCGGCCGCTCGACGTGGCGCACGCCGAGCCCGCCTCCGCGCACCCCGCCGAAGCCCGCTCCGAGCTCGATCTCGGCGCGCACGAGCGCTTCGATCCCGTCGAGGGCCTGGCCCGACTCGAGCGCGCGATCGGCCTCGCGGAGCGCGGCATCGACCACCTCGTCGGGCGCCGCCCCCACACGGAACGACGCGAGCGCCTCGTCCAGCGTGCTCGCCATGAGGCGCGCGCTCTAGCACCTCGCGCGGGCAGGGGCGAGAAGCGAGGTTCTCAGCGCACCAGCGCGTCCACCACCGGATAGAGCTGCTTGTTCTCCGTCGCCATCCGGCGTCGCAACATCTCGAAGGTCTCCAGCGTGGAGACCATGAACGCGCGCGGCTCGAGCGAGATCGCGTGCGCGCTCGACCAGCGCGCTTCGTACGCGTCGAAGCCCTCGTAGACGGGACCGAGCTCGCGGACGAGGCGCACCGCGAGCTCGCGCACCTGCGGATCGTCGTGGCGCAGCAGCTCGGGATAGAGCGCGTCGTTCTCCATCGCCGCGTGCACCCTCAGCTTCCCCGCGAATCGCGCGACGAGACGCCGGCAGAGCGACGCGTCCTGCTCGAGCACCTCGATGCGCAGGTGCGTGCCGATCTCCACCGCGAGCTCCTGGAGCTCCTGGTGCTGCCTCCGGAACTGATCGCTTCGTCGCATTCGCTCGCCCCCTCGACGAAGCTACGAGCGACGCCGCGCGGCGGATCGCGGATCGCGCGGATCACCCGCGAAACAAGGGCGAAATCGCGACATGTAGCGCTCGTTCGCACCCGTTGACAGCGATCGATCGCGCGAAGAGTCTCGCCCCCATGAGCCTGGGGGACGCGCTCGCAGCGCCGGTCGATCCGGCGCGCGAGAGGACTGGGATCCACGTCGCGATCGACACGTGGCCGCGCGTGCGGCTCACGTGGCCTGCCGGCGTTCGGCACGACGCGGAGGTCGCGGACGCACTGCACACGCTCGAGGCGATCGCGCAGCGAGGTCGGCCCTTCGTGCTGCTCGTCGACGCGCGCGACGCGCGGCCGCCGACGCCGGCGCAGCTCGGGATGATGCTCGATGCGATGCGCCGCATCGGTCCCGACGCGCGCTGCCTCGCGCACGCGGTGGTGACGCGATCGGCGCCGGTGCGCGCCTTCGTCGACTCGTTGCGGTGGATGCGCCTCACGCCCTCGGCGTGGGCGTACTTCGACGACGAGCCGAGCGCGATCGCGTGGCTCGCCGACGAGCAGCGCACGAACGTGCGCCGCCGCAGCGATCGCCCGCGCGCGTGATCAGCCGCCGGTCTTCTTGCCGAGCACCGAGTTGCGCCAGCCGTACGCGAAGTAGAGCGCGAGGCCGATCACGAGCCACACCGCGAAACGCTCCCACGCCGTCGGGGGCAGGCCCGCCATCGTCCACAGGCACGCGACCGCACCGAGCGGCGCGACGACCCACACGAAGGGCACGCGGAACGGGCGCGGACGGTTCGGATCGACGACGCGCAGCACCATCACGCCGATGCAGACGAGCAGGAACGCGAAGAGCGTCCCGATGTTCGTGAGGTCGTACGTCGCGTCGTCGTCGGCGACGAGCGCGCCCACGCCCACGAGCACGCCGGTGAGGATCGTGAGCGTCCACGGCGTCTTGTACTTCGGGTGCACGTTCGCCATGCGCTTCGGGAGCAATCCGTCGCGCGCCATCGAGAGCAGGATGCGCGGCTGGCCGTACTGGAAGACGAGCAGCACCGCGCTCAGCGAGATCACCGCGCCCGCGGCGACGAGCCACTGCACGACCGGCAGGCCCGCGGTCTCGAGCGCATGCGCGAGCGGATCGGAGACGCGCATCGAGTCCCACGGCGCGAGGCCCGTCATGACCGCGCCGACGATCACGTAGATGACGGTGCAGATCGCGAGGCCCGCGAGGATGCCGATCGGCATGTTGCGCTGCGGGTCCTTCGTCTCCTCGGCCGCGGTCGAGATCGCGTCGAAGCCGATGTACGCGAAGAAGACGATCGCCGCGCCCTGGTGGATGCCGGTCCATCCGTTGGGCGCGAACGGCGTGTAGTGCGCGGGGTCGATGTTCATCGCGCCCACGACGACGAAGAGCGCGAGCACGACGAGCTTCACGATGACCATGATCGTGTTGGCGCGCGCGCTCTCCTTCACGCCGATGAGGAGCAGCCCGGTGACGACGCCGACGATCAGGAACGCGGGCAGGTTGATCAGGATCGGGATGCCCGCGACGTGCGGTGCGGTCTCGAGCAGCGCGCGCACCTCGGGATGGCTGCTCGCCGCGACGTCGAAGTAGCCGTGGATGAGCCAGCCCGGCATGTGGATGCCGAAGCCCGAGAGCATCGAGTCGAGGTAGCCCGCCCACGCGATCGCGACCGCGACGTTGCCGACCGCGTACTCGAGGATGAGATCCCAGCCGATGATCCACGCGACGATCTCGCCGAGCGTCGCGTAGGCGTACGCGTACGCGCTGCCCGCCTGCGGGATCATCGACGCGAGCTCCGCGTAGCAGAGCGCCGCGAGGCCGCAGACGACGCCGAGCAGGATGAACGACACGACGACCGCGGGGCCCGCGCCGTAGCGCACGACCTCGCCGGTCTCGCGCACCTCGCCCGCGACCGCGGTGCCGATCGAGCTGAAGATGCCCGCGCCGATCACCGCGCCGATCGCGAGGAAGATCAGATCGCGCGCGCCGAGCGCGCGATGCAGCGAGTGCGGGGAGTCGCCGGGCTCGAGGTCGGCGATCGGCTTGCGCGAGAGGAGACGCCTGAGCATCGAGCCGCGCAGGATAACCGAGTGCGCAGATGTGCGGGTGAGCACCATCACGCGCACGGGGAGCGGCGTGGGGACCTGGAGCTCGGAGGAGATCCATGCCGGCCGCACCCCTGGTCATCGGTCCCGAGACCTCGCTCCGCGAGCTCGCGCTGCGCGTCGAGGGCGCGTGGCGAGTGCTCGGCGAGCGCCACATCGACTACGCGGCCGCGAGCGCGAAGTCGCTGCGCGACGCGTGCGCGAGCGAGGGGTTCGACGTCGCGCGGGTGATCGCGGAGCTCGAGTCGGAGCGCGCGCGGACGCGCGTGCACGGCGCGACGCGCGAGACGTGCTGGAGCGATCACGCGCCGTGGGAGCTCGTGGAGCACCTGCTCGACGCGCACCATCCGTTCACGTGGCGCGAGCTCGAGCGCATCGGCGCGGCGTTCGACGACGTGCTGCGCGAAGCGCGCAGCCGCGAGCTCGTGGAGCTGGCGGATCTGTTCGCGTCGCTGCGCACCGATCTCGAGCCGCACATGCGCAAGGAGGAGCGCGTGCTCTTTCCGTGGATCCTCTCGCTGCGCGTGCACGACGCGGAGGGCACCACGCCGCCCACGCCGCCCTTCGGTCATCCGCGCCATCCGGTGCGCGTGATGCGCGGCGAGCACGATGCCGCGAGCGAGATCATGGCGCGCATGCGGCACCTGACGCGCCGCTACACGCCGCCCGACACCGCGACGCCGCGCTGGCGCGCGCTCTACGAGGCGCTCGACGCGCTCGATCGCGATCTGGTCCGGCACGTCTCGCTCGAGAACGACGTGCTCTTCCCGATGATCGCGGGCTGAGCGCTGCCCCTGGGAGCTCAGTCCTCGAGGCCGAGGAACGTGCGGGTGCGCGGATCGGTGGGGCGCGCGAGCACGTCACCGGGCGCGCCGTCCTCGATGACGTGGCCCTCGTAGAGCACGAGCGCGCGATCCGCGAGCTTCTCCGCGAAGCGCATCTCGTGGGTGACGATCACCAGCGTGAGCTTCGCTTCTTCGGTGAGCTGATCGAGGAGGTCGACGAGATCGCCGACGCGCTGGGGATCGAGCGCCGACGTGGGCTCGTCCATGAAGAGCACCTTGGGGTCCATCGCGAGGGCGCGCGCGATCGCGCAGCGCTGCTGCTCGCCGCCCGACATGCTGCGCGGCATCGCGCTCTCGCGGTGCGAGAGGCCGACCTTCGCGAGCAGCTCGCTCGCCCGCGCCCGCGCCTTCTCGGGCGCGTCACCGCGCACGTGGATCGGCGCCTCGCACACGTTCTCGAGCGCGGTGCGGTGCGGGAACAGGTGCCACTGCTGGAAGACCATGCCCGCCTGCGCGTGCAGCACCTTCAGCGCCGCCGCGTTCTTGCGCAGCGTGCCCGGCGCGAGGTGCGCGTCCGCGACGCGAACGCTCCCTCCCTCGAACGGCTCGAGCCCGATCATGCAGCGGAGCATCGTCGACTTGCCGCCGCCGCTCGGCCCGACGAGCGCGACCGCCTGGCCCGCCGCGATCTCGAACGAGATCTCGCGCAGGACCGTGCGCTCGCCGTAGCGCTTCACGATCTTCTTCACCTCGATCACGGGCGCGCTCATCGCGACTCCTGTCTCGCGAGCTTCTGCTCGAGGTGCTGCGAGAGACGCGAGAGCGGATAGCTCATCGCCATGTAGAACGCGGCGCAGAGCAGGCCGGGCAGGAGCCAGCTGCGCACGTCGATCGCGGTGATCGTCATCCGCTTCGTCAGCTCGACCACGGTGATCACCGACACCAGCGAGCTGTCCTTGAGCAGCGCGATGAAGTCGTTGGTCACGCCGGGCAGCGCGATGCGGAACGCCTGCGGCACGACCACGCGGCGCAGCGCGAGCATCGTGCCCATGCCGAGCACCTTCGCGGCCTCCATCTGTCCCGGCGGGATCGCCTGGATGCCGGCGCGATAGATCTCCGCTTCGTACGCCGCGTAGTTGAGCCCGAGGCCGACCACCGCCGCGACCAGCGCGTCGGACTCGATCCCCGCGTGCCACCCGAGCGCGTGGCGCACCGAGGGCATGATCCCGAAGTAGAGCAGGTAGAGCTGCAGCAGCACCGGCGTGCCGCGGAAGAGCTCGACGTAGAACGTCGCGGGCACCGCCAGCCCACGCGGCCCGTACATGCGCGCGAGCGCGAGCAGCAGCCCGAGCCCGATCGCGAGCACCATCGCCGACGCGCTCACGAGCAGCGTGACGATCGCGCCCTGCAGGAAGAGCCACACGTGGTGCAGCGAGAAGTGCGCGTGGCCGTGCACGCGCAGCATCGCGCGCGTGTCGTCCTCGGTCCACGTCGCGAGGCGCCCCTGTCGCTCGTGGTCGATCTCCCAGCGCGAGAGGATGCGCCGCAGCTCGCCGCTCGCCGCGAGGCGCGCGATCGCCTGGTCGATCGCGTCGCGCAGATCGCCCTCGCCCTGGCGCGCCGCGACCGCGTAGAAGCCCTCGCCGCTGTCCTCGACGAGGCGCAGCGAGGGGCGCACGAGCCCGTATCGCGACGCGATGATGTCGTCGAGCAGCACCGCGTCGAGGCGGCCTCCCTCGAGATCGGCGTAGGGCTCCTCGACGCCCTCGTACGCGACGACCTCGACGCCCGCGGCGTTGAGCATGTCCCACGAGAACGAGCTCGCGAGCGTGCCCACGCGGCGCCCGCGCAGCGACTCGAGGTCCGTCACGCTGGTGTCCTCGGCGCGCGCGACGAGCTGCGCCGCGAACACGAAGTAGGGGCGCGTGAAGAGCACCGAGTCGGCACGTGATGGCGTGACCTCGAGCCCGTTCATCGCGACGTCGAACGAGCCGCGCTCGAGCGAGGGCACGAGGTTCGACCAGTCGTTCTGGACGAACTGCGCGCGCACCCCCATCTCGCGCGCGATCGCGTCGGCGAGCTCGACCTCGAAGCCGATCAGCGTGCCCGGGCGCGCGGGGTCTTCGAACACGTAGGGCTCGCCGCCCTGCACGTCGCCGCCCCAGCGCAGCACGCCGGTCCGCCGCACCCGCTCGAGGCCCGACTCGCTCGGCTCGTCGCACGACGCGAGCAGCGCCGCGATCAGCGCCAGCCCGAGGAACGCCGGAGATCGCCGCATCGTGGCGCGAGAGGTATCGCAGTCCACCAGCGCTGGGAAGAGGCCAGGGGCGGCTATAGGACGGACCCAGGAGGAGACGATCGATGATCACCGTCCACGGCAACCCGCACAGCACGTGCACGCGCAAGGTGCTCACCACGCTCGAGGAGAAGGGCGCGAGGTACGACCTGCGCGTCGTCGATCTCGCGACGAAGCAGCAGAAGTCGAGCGAGCACCTCGCGCGTCAGCCCTTCGGCGTGGTGCCGGTGCTCGATCACGACGGATTCGAGATGTACGAGTCGCGCGCGATCGTCCGCTACCTCGATCGCGCGCTGCCGGGCGTCTCGCTCACGCCGAGCGACCTGCGCGACTACGCGCGCATGGAGCAGTTCGTGTCGATCGAGCAGTCGTACTTCAGCGGACCGAGCATCCAGCTGCTCTACCAGGCGCGCGGCGGACAGCCCGACGCGAAGATCGTCGACGAGAACCGCACGAAGCTCGCACACACCGCGGACGTGCTCGATCGCCGGCTCGGCGAGGCGAAGTACCTGGGCGGCGCTTCGTTCTCGCTCGGCGACATCTCGTTCATGCCGTACTTCGCGCTGCTCGAGCGCCTCGGGCACGGCGACATCGCGTCCTCGCGCAAGAACGTGTCGCGCTGGTGGGCAGAGGTGTCGGCGCGAGAGAGCTGGAAGAAGGTGAGCGGCTGAGCGAGGACCGCTACGGATTTCGTAGCGCTACGAAATCCGTAGCAACGTCCGCCCCCCTCTCAGAATTCGATCGCGCCGACGACCGGATGGCGCTCGACGAGCCCGATCACGAAGAGCACGAGACCGACGACCTGCGCGGACGTGATCGCGACGACCGCGCCCCACTCGCCCGCGAGGTCCTCGTGGAACGAGCCGCAGGTGTCGAACGCGACGAGGCTCACGAGGGCGCCCAGCGCCGGGAGCGCGGCGAGCGGGCGCGATCGCTCGCGGCACCAATCGCCGGTGCCGAACGACTGCCACACGACGTAGAGCAACGAGATCGTGTAGCCGGTCAGGAACGACGCGACGCCAGCACCGACCAAGCCGTGATCGATGGCTGTCTCGTCGGGCTCGTCCGCTTCGTCGCCCGGCGGGCCCGGCGCAGCAACCTCCGGCGCGGCGTCGAGCGCGAGGACGCAATTCTCGCCGTCCGCGCGCCAGCCCGATGGGCATCGTGGCGTGCCCTCGCAGGCTCGCGCGTCGCTCGACCACGTCTGCCCCGGCCAGCAACCCTCGACGCTTGGCTGCGCCCGCGCGGAGACGACTGCGAACGACGACACGAACGCGGCGAGCGCGAGGGTCCGCATCCCGCGATGCTACGCGATCGGGCGGGGTCCTCGCGCGACGCTCGGCCTAACACCGCGACACCACGCGGTGTTACCATCGCGCGCTCTTCACCCGAACGAAACAGGGGGATTCTCGATGACGCTGAACATCGCCACGCTGCTTCGCGAGAGCGCCAAGCGGTACGAGGCCAAGCCCGCGATGGTGCTGGGCGACGTCACCCTGCCCTACGCGATGCTGCACGGGATGGTGCAGCGCTTCGCGGGCGGGCTCGCCAAGCTCGGCGTGCACCGCGGGCAGCACGTCGCGCTGATGCTCCCGAACGTGCCGCACTTCACGATCGCGTACTACGGCGGTCACTACGCCGGCACGCCGATCGTGCCGCTCAACGTGCTGCTCACCGCCGACGAGATCGCGTACCACCTCGACGACTCCGACGCGGTCGCGCTGGTCGTGTGGGAGGGCTTCCTGCCGCAGGCGCAGGCTGCGTTCGCGCGCACCGACTCGTGCAAGCACCTGATCGTGTGCAAGGCCGACCGCGCCGATCTCTCGGCGCCCGAGGGCGCGGTCAATTTCACCGCGCTCCTCACGAGCAGCGATCCCGTCACCGACGTCGCGCCGACGATGCCCGACGAGACCGCCGTCATCCTCTACACGTCGGGCACGACGGGCCGTCCGAAGGGCGCGGAGCTCACGCACTTCAACCTCTTCTTCAACGCGCACTTCGTCCGCACGCAGCTGCTGCCGATCACGCACGAGACGATCGCGCTCGGCGTGCTCCCGCTCTTCCACTCGTTCGGCCAGACCTGCATCCAGAACGCGACGCTCGCCGCGGGCGGCACCGTCGTGCTGATGCCGCGCTTCGATCCCGACGGCGCGATGCAGATCATGCAGAAGCACCGCGTGAACCTGTTCGCCGGCGTGCCGACGATGTTCTTCGCGCTGCTGCACCACCCCGAGTCCGCGAAGTACGACGTCGCGTCGCTGCGCCACTGCATCTCGGGCGGATCGGCGATGCCGGTCGAGGTGATGAAGGCGTTCGATCAGAAGTACGGCGTGAACACGCTCGAGGGCTACGGCCTCAGCGAGACGTCGCCGGTCGCCTCGTTCAACACGCTCGACAAGCCGAAGAAGGCGGGCTCGATCGGCGTGCCGATCTGGGGCTGCGAGTTCCGCCTCGAGGACGATCAGGGCAACGTCGTCACCGAGAACGACAAGCCCGGTGAGATCTGCATCAAGGGCCACAACGTCATGAAGGGGTACTGGAAGCGCCCCGAGGCGACGGCCGAGGCGATCAAGGACGGTTGGTTCCACTCGGGCGACGTCGCGACGCGCGACTCGGACGGCTACTACTTCATCGTCGATCGCAAGAAGGACATGATCATCCGCGGCGGGTTCAACGTGTACCCGCGCGAGATCGAAGAGGTCCTCTACGCGCATCCCGCGGTCGCCGAGGCCGCGGTGATCGGCATCCCGCACGCGAGCCACGGCGAAGAGGTGAAGGCCGTGATCGCGAAGAAGGCGGGACACGAGTCGGTCACCGCCGAGGACGTGATCGCGTACTGCAAGGAGCGCCTCGCCGCGTACAAGTACCCGCGCGTCGTCGAGTTCCGCGATGCGCTCCCGAAGGGCCCGACCGGGAAGATCCTGAAGCGCGAGCTCCGCACCTGAGCACGACGATCGCGGTGCCCGCGCCGGCGCGCGTGGGCACCGCGACGAACGTCAGTGGCAGGTCTCGACGTCGGGTGCGGGCGGCGCGTAGGGCAGCGTGGTGTTCCGCGTGACCGTCCAGCTGGGGGGCGCCGGCGGCAGCCCGAAGCCCGAGTCGCTGTAGAAGACGTTGTCGGTGATCGTCAGGTCCGAGATCGTCGTCGGGCTCACGATCGCGAGGCCGTTCGTGCCGCTGTAGTGGACCGTGCTCCCGACGATCCAGGCGCGATCGATGTCGTCGCCGGGCTCGTTGCCGAGCATGAACCCGGTGCCGACGAGCGTGCTCTCGCCGAGGTACGCGCGCGAGGACGAGCCGTGCACGCGCCAGTTGTGCTTGCCCGGGTTGGTGAGCGTCGAGCGCGCCACGACCGTGCGATCGGTCTCGTGGAAGCGGACCGTCGCTTCGGGGCCCGCCGAGCGCAGGACGCTGTGCGCGACGATCACGTCCTCGCTGAAGAGCGGCGCGACGAGCCCGGTGAACAGCGAGTAGCGCGCGGCGGTCACGTCGGCGCCGACGATCGCGATGCGACGACCGTGCAGGAAGAACGCGGTGTCGCTCGAGCGCACGGTCACACACTCGATGGTCACGTCGCTGACCATCAAGTGCTCCTGCGGCGTGTGCGGCGGGTTGTTGAAGTCGATCGGCAACCAGATCTGGATCGTGTCGTAGCTGCCGCCCGAGATGCGGATGCGCTGCTGGCTCCAGTAGATCGTGAGCGCTTCGATCGACGCGTCGGGGTCGAGGATCACCTCCACGTCGGAGCCACGGATCGTGTAGAAGCCCGCGTGATCGCCGTGCACGCGGACGGTCACGTTCGAGAACGCATCGAGGGCGGCCCGCAGCTCGGAGTCGGTGTCGACGTCGATGACGCTCGTCGTGATCGGGAGCGCGGGCCAGGTGAGCTCCGCGAGCTCGGGCGGGAGCGCGCCGAGATCACGCGTCGCGCACGCGCACGCGGGCTGGCCCGCGTCGGTCCCGGCGTCGATGACGATGGGCCCCCCATCCACGCCGGCATCGACGCCCGAATCGAGGGCTGCATCGACGCCGGCGTCGATCGCCGCGTCGACCCCGGCATCGATCGCCGCGTCGACACCGGCGTCGATCGCCGCGTCGATCTCGGTCGATGGACCCGCGTCCGTGTCGTCGCACGTCTCGGGCGCGGGCGTCGTGACGAGGCCGGCAGCGGGCTCGCCCTCGCAGCCGCCGGCGACGAGCACGACGAGGACCGCGACCGTGCGACGCACGACGCGGACCGAGGCGAAGGGTCCAGTGGTCGACATGCGACCACATGTCGGCGCGCCTCGTGTTGGCCCAACGCTCCACGACGTGTTGACGCCGAGCGCACGGTCCCGTCGCGCGCGTCGAGCGTGCTAGAGCGTCTCGCCGCGCATGGTCCGACAGGCGTCCACCGAGATCGACTATCGCGCGCGCATCACGCGCGCACAGCGCGCGATCGAAGCACGGCTCGACGCGCCGCCCGGCCCGGCCGAGCTCGCGGAGCTCGCGGGCTTCTCGCTGCACCACTTCCCATCGCGTGTTCCGCGGCGTGGTCGGCGAGTCGGTCGAAGAGCACGCGCGCAGGCTCCGACTCGAGCGCGCGGCGCGGCGCCTTCGCGCGTCGGAGGTGCCGGTCGTGCAGATCGCGCTCGAGGCGGGCTACGGATCGCACGAGGCGTTCACGCGCGCGTTCCGCGATGTCTTCGGGATGCCGCCCTCGCGTTATCGCGGCGAGTCTCCGCTGCGCGTGGCCGGAGTGATCGAAGAGCGCTCCGTCGAGCTGCGCGACATCGAGCCCTTCGACGTCGTCGTGCGCCGTCACGTGGGCCCGTTCGACACGCTCGGCGAGGCGTTCGGGCACCTCTTCGGATGGGCCGCGACGCGCGGCGTGGTGCCCGGCGCAGCGCGCTCGATCGGGCTCTATCACGACGATCCGAGATCACCGCGCCCGATCGCCTGCGCAGCGACGTGGGCATCGAGACGTCGCTCGCGCCCGGGCCTGCGAGCGGCCTCGAGCGACACACGATCGCGGGCGGGCGCTACGCCGTCGCGCTGCACGTCGGACCGCACCACACGATCGGCCCGACCTATCTCGCGCTGCTCGGACGCTGGGCGCCCGCGGCACGCGCCGAGCTCGCGCCCGAGCCGGTGATCGAGCACTACCTGACGCCGCAGGACACGCCGCCCGACCAGCACCGCACCGAGGTCTGGATCCGGCTGCGCGCGTGATCGCTACGGCGCATCGAGGATCTGCGCCGCGGCCGCGACCGTGACGCGCACGACGCGCGTCGCGAAGTCGAGATCGAGGTTCGCGGGGACGTCCGGCCCCGCGCCGCAGTGGTAGCTGTCGTACCGGAAGTTCGCGGTGTCGCTCAGCATCAGCCCCGGATACGCGCTCGCCCAGAACGACGCGTGATCGGAGCGACGCAGATCGGACGCGACCGGCGACGCGAGCACCGACGCGGGCACGTCGAGGCGCACGAAGGGCAGCCCGATGCGATCGGCGTGCGCCTCGAGCGCGTCGATCGCGGCGCGGGATGCGGGATCGCCGATCGCTGCGATGAAATCGCCGCGCGACTCGTTCGCCTCGATCTCTCGCGCGGCCTGCGGGAAGAGCACGTCGATGCCCGTTGCGAGCCGCTGCGATCCCGGCGCGTCGCTGGTGTAGCCGATCATCTCGAGGACGAACGCGGCGTCGATCGTCTCGCCCGCGTCTCTCGCGCGCGCCGCGTGCGCGGTCGAGCCGATCAGCCCGCGCTCCTCTTCGTCCCAGCACGCGACGACGAGCGTCCGCGCGAACGAGCGCGACGCGAGCACGCGCGCGATCTCGAGCGCGCCCGCGACGCCGCTCGCGTTGTCGTCGGCGCCGTCGCAGCCCGCGACGTGGTCGTAGTGCGCGCCGACGATCACGCGGCGCTCGGGCGTGGTCGTCCCGACACGGGTGCCGATCACGTTGACGCCGGTGCCGTAGTCGTGTCGCTCGACCTCGAACCCGAGCGACTCGAGCCGTGTCGCGCAGAGGTCCTGCACCGCCTGCCAGTGGTCCGACGCCGGCTCGCGCGGGTGCGCGATCGCGACGAGATCGCGCTCGTAGCGGGAACGGTCGACGCAGCTCGCGAGCGCGAGCGGCTCGTCCTGCCCGCACGCCGGCAGCGGGCCCGCGTCACGTCCTCCGTCGCGACCGGCGTCGGTGCCCGCATCGATGCCAGCGTCCTCACGCATCGCGTCGCTCCCGCACGACACCACGAGCACGAGCCACACCACGCACGGCGCACGCATGACGCACGAGGACCACGCGCCGCGACGTCGTGCAAGCCCTCGCGCGACGGCCGCCGGGCTCGATGCGCACGGACGGTCAAGCGCCGCCTCCGCGGCGGTGCTCTCCTCGGGCGCAGGAGGACCCGACGATGATCGATCACCTGAGCACCTACGCGACCGACTACGCCGCGACGAAGCGCTTCTACGATGCCGTGATGCCCGCGCTCGGCCACCGGTGCGTCATGGAGCTCACCGCGAGCTGGAACCCCGAGTGGCCCACGCAGCGCATGTGCGCGTACGGCCCGGGCGACAAGCCGATCTACTGGATCATCGAGGCGCGCGCGTCGTCCACGCCGCGGCACATCGCGTTCGCCGCGCAGAGCCGCGCCGAGGTCGATGCGTTCCATCGCCGCGGGCTCGAGACGGGCGCCGAGGATCACGGCGCGCCCGGCGTGCGCGCGCACTACCACCCGGCCTACTACGGCGGGTTCCTGCTCGACCCCGACGGCAACAACGTGGAAGCGGTCTGCCACACGCCCGGCTGAGGAGCGGAGAATTTCTGAGGAGAGCAGGAGGAGAAGGAAGACCAAGTGAATGGGTCTTCTGATCGACCGACTGAATCCGTCGCGCTCGACCGGGAGAATTCTCGGACGAAGCGGAAGGCCGAGCGAGGTCGATGGCTCGTCGAAGCGGCACCCACGGGTCTCGATCTCGCAGGATTCTCTCCTGATTTCCTGCTCTCCTCAGCGGAAACTCTCTCCTAAGAGGTCGCGCGCTGTGCGACGTCGCGCTGCACGTGCAGCACGCGGTTGCGCATCGCCTGCACCTGATCGCGCAGCGCGCTCGCCTCGCGCACCAGGTCCGGCCAGTTGCCATCGCGCGCGAGCCCCGCGATCGCCTCGGCCTCGGTGATCACCGAGTCCATGCGCCCGCGCACCTCGTTCAGCGCGGGGAGCAGCTCGTCCGCGCTCGCGCCCGCCGCCTGGCGCTCCGCGACCTGCGCGACCGGCCCGTGCACCTCGCGCGCCGCCGCACCGAGCTTCGTGAACCGATCGAGCAGCGTCTGCAGCTCCGCCGCGCGCACTTGCATGCGCTTCGCCGCATCGAGCACGCGCTCCATGCTCGTCTGCTGCACGTCGCGCGCGCCGTTCATCGCGGCGAGGAGACTGCCGAGCAGGCCACCGAGGCGCTGCTCCGACTCCGACGCGTCGGAGAGCAGCTTCTTGCTGCGCGCCAGCGTCTTCTCGGAGCTCACCTCGGTGCGCTGCAGCTCCGACGCGAGCCGCTCGTAGCGCTCGAGCTCGCGCTCGAACTCCTGCGCCGCCGCGGCCAGCGCACCCTCTGCCTTCTTCGCTCCCGTGCTCATCGACACGCTCCCTCGCCCGAGATCCTAAGCCCGGCGACGCGCGCTACGCGCCGCCGAACGAGCGACCCCCGAGGTTCGCGACGAGCGAGATCAGCTTCGAGAGATCCACCGGCTTCTCGACGTGCCGCTGGAACCCCGCCGAGAACGCTCGCTCCACGTCCTCGCTGCGCGCGTACGCGGTCAGCGCGACCGCCGGGGTGCGCCCGCCGCGCGACGCCGGGAGCTTGCGGATCGCGCGGATCAGCGAGTACCCGTCGCGATCCGGCATGCCGATGTCGCTCACCAGCACGTCGGGGCACGCCGCCTCGAAGAGCGAGAGCGCCTCGCCCGCGCTCGACGCGCTGCGGACCTTCGCGCCACGCGCGACGAGCACCTCGGCCACGAGCGCGCGTGCATCCTCCTCGTCGTCGACCACGAGGACGTCGAGCCCGTCGAGCCGCACGTCGGGCGTTCCGTGCAGCACGACCGGCTCGCGATCGAGCCCGGTGACGCCGTGCGGCATCGTGGGACGCGAGCCGATCGGGAGCTCCACGACGAACGTCGCGCCGCGCCCCATCCCCTCGCTCTTCGCGCGCACCGTCCCGCCGTGCGCGGCCGCGAGCTGCTTCACGATCGCGAGCCCGAGGCCGAGCCCACCGTGACGCCGCGTCGTCGATCCATCGGCCTGGCGGAACGGGTCGAACACGCGGGGCAGGAACGCGGGCTCGATGCCCTGGCCGCTGTCGATCACCTCGATGCACGCGACCTCGCCCTGACGCTTCGCGTGCAGCGCGACGCGCCCACCGCGCGGCGTGAACTTGATCGCGTTGGCGAGCAGGTTCCAGACGATCTGCTGGAGGCGCTCGGGGTCGCCGACGATCGTCACGTCCTGCGCGACGTCGACGTCGAGCGTGATCTCCTTCGTCTCCGCGCCCGGCCGCACCGACTCGACCGCCGCGGAGAGCGGATCGGCGAGGTGCAGCGCGCGCGGCTCGAGACGCAGCTGGCCGCTGATGATGCGCGAGACGTCGAGCACGTCCTCGATGATCCGCGCCTGCGAGCGCGCGTTGCGCTCGATGATCGAGAGCGCGCGATCGAGCTCCGCGGGCGCCTGGGCGCGCGCGATCGCGGTCCATCCGATGATCGCGTTGAGCGGCGTGCGCAGCTCGTGCGAGACGGTCGCGAGGAACTCGTCCTTCGCGCGGTTCGCGACCTCCGCCTCCTGTCGCGCCGCGCGCTCGCTCTCGAGCAGGCGCGCGCGCTCGGACTGGTGGTGCTCGAGGTCCTGCCTCGCGCGCACCTGCGCGGTCACGTCGACCGCGAAGACGAGCAGCTCGTCGGTCGCGCCGATCGGCGTCCGCAGTCGCTGGGCCGTCACGTCGAGATAGCGGGTATCGGGCGGCTCGCCGGCCCTCCAGTCGACGACCAGCGGCAGCTCGCGAGAGCTCACCATCTCACCCGAGCGGTACACGTGATCGAGCACCGCGAGCGCGGCCCCGGTCACGCCGAGCGTCGCGAGACGCACGCCCGCACGCCCCGCGTCGTTGAAGAAGTCCTTGAACGCCGGGTTCGCGAATTCGCACTGGTGATCGGGCCCGCGCGTGATCGCGATCAGCGCCGGCGACGCCTCGAGCACGTCGCGGAGGCGCGTGCGCTCCTCGTACTTCGCGACCGCCCACGACGCGCGCTCCGCGACCGCGAGGAAGAGCCGCTTGTCGCGCTGCGCGAACGCGCCGGTCTCGCTCGATGCGACGAACGCGACGCCGAGCACCTCGCCGTCGTTCGTCAGTGGGACGCCGAAGATCGCGCGGGTGTCGCCGGTGCGGAACCACGGGCTCGCGACGATCGGCGAGCTCGCCGCTTCGCCGATCTCCCAGGGCTGTCCGGTCGCCGCGATGCGGCCCGCGAAGCCCTCGCCGATGCGCTCCGACGCGAGCGAGTGATCGTGCTGCGCGATGCGCCCGACCGCCGCGCGGAGGCGTAGATCGTCGCGCTGGCGCAGCAGGATCGCCGCCGAGTCCACCTCGTCGGTCGCGCCCGCGAAGATGTCGAGTAGCTCGTGGAGGAACGCGTCGAGATCGGAGCGCTCGAGCACCGCGGTCGCGATGCGCTCGAACGCGACGAGCCTGCGCACCGCTTCGTCGCGCTCCTCGGTGCGCAGCGCGAGCTGCGCGCGACGCACCTCTTCGCGCTGGCGGAAGAGGTCGACGAAGGCCTTCACCCGCGCGCGCAGGATGTCGGCGTCGAAGGGCTTCGTCATGTAGTCCGCGGCGCCCTTCGCGTAGCCACGCCGCGCGTAGAGCTCGTCGCGATGGATCGCCGTGAGGAAGATGATCGGCACCTCGCGGCCGTGCTCGAGCTTCCGGATGTGCTCGGCCACTTCGAAGCCGTCCATCTCGGGCATCTGCGCGTCGAGCAGCACGACCGCGAAGGGCTCGTTCGTCACGCGCTCGAGCGCCTCCCGCCCGTTGCGCGCCTCGACGAGGCGCACGCCGAGCGGGCTCAGCACCGCCGAGAGCGCGATCAGGTTCGCGGGGGTGTCGTCCACCAGCAGGACGCTGGGGCGGATCATGGCGAGCGGGTCGCCGTTGTTGGCGCGGAGGTCGGGCATCACGAGGGCACGCTCCCTGCGCTACGGCGCTTCGGGAGCCAGCGGTGCACGACCGCCAGCAGGTTGTCGGGGTCGACCGGCTTGGTCACGTAGTCGGTGGCGCCCGCCTCGATCGCCTTCTCGCGGTCGCCCTTCATCGCCTTCGCCGTCAGCGAGACGATCGGCAGGGTCTGGAACTGCAGGATGTCGCGGATCGCGCGGGTCGCGGAGAGCCCGTCCATCTCGGGCATCATCGTGTCCATCAGCACCAGATCGACGTCGGGGTGGTTGTGCAGCATCTCCAGCGCGACCCTGCCGTTCTCGGCGTGGAGCACGCTGATGTTCCGCGCCTCGAGGATCGTGCGCAGCGCGAAGAGGTTCCGCGTGTCGTCGTCGACCAGCAGGACCTTCGTGCCCGCGAAGCTCGCGTCCGAGGGCAGCGTCAGCACGGTGCCGTCGACCACGCTCGGCTCTTCGTCGCCGCGGAGCGACTCCGCGCCGACGTAGCTCGCCGGGATGTAGAGCGTGAACGTGCTGCCCTCGTCGATCTCGCTCTTCACTTCGATGCTGCCGCCGAGGAGGCGCGCGATCTCGCGGCTGATCGTGAGGCCGAGGCCCGTGCCGCCGTACTTGCGGCTCGTGGTGCCGTCGGCCTGCTGGAACGCTTCGAAGATCAGCTTCTGCTTGTCGTGCGCGATGCCGATGCCGGTGTCCGTCACCGCGAAGCTGACGATGTTCTCGCCGCGATCCTTGGGCGCGCGCCCGATGGTGAGCGTGACGCCGCCCTGCGCAGTGAACTTGAACGCGTTCGACAGCAGGTTCTTGAGGATCTGCTGGAGCCGCAGGATGTCGGTGTAGAGCTCGCCGGGCACGCCGGGCTCCACCTCGATGTCGAAGGAGAGCGACTTCTGCTGCGCGACGTGGCGGAACGTCTGCTCGAGGTAGTCGCGCACCTCGCCCATCGACGCGCTGCGCGGATCGATCGGCATCTTGCCCGCCTCGACCTTCGACAGATCGAGGATCTCGTTGATGAGCGAGAGCAGATCGTTGCCCGACGTGTAGACCGTCTGCGCGAACTTCACCTGCTCCGGCGTGAGGTTCCCCTGCACGTTGTCGGCGAGCATCTTCGACAGGATCAGCAGGCTGTTCAGCGGCGTCCGCAGCTCGTGCGACATGTTCGCGAGGAACTCGGACTTGTACTTCGAGATCAGCTGCAGCTGCTCCGCCTTCTCCTCCAGCGAGCGGCTCGCGAGCTCGACCTCGTTGTTCTTCACCTCGAGGAGCTTCGCCTTCTCGTTCAGCTCGGTGGCCTGCGCCTCGAGCTCCGCATTGGACTTCTTGAGCTGCTGGAGCAGCTCCTCCGTCCGCATGCTCGACGAGATCATGTTCAGGATGACGCCGATGGAGTCCATCAGCTGATCGAGGAACGTCAGGTGGTTCGCGCTGAACGGCTTGAACGACGCCAGCTCGATGACCGCCTTCGTCTCGCCCTCGAAGAGCACCGGCAGCACGACGACGCTGCGCGGCGGCGCCTCGCCCATGCCGGTCGCGATGTAGATGAAGCCCTCGGGCACGTCACCGAGCAGCACGCGCTTCTTCTCGAACGCGCACTGACCGATCAGGCTCTCGCGCAGCTTGTACTTGTTCGCGAGGCTCTTGCGCCCGCCGAACCCGTAGCTCGCGATGAGGTGCAGCAGCGGCTCGCGCGGCTCCTCTTCCTCCATGAGGTAGAAGGCGCCGTGCTGCGCGTCCACGAGCGGCGTCAGCTCGCTCATGATCAGCTGCGCGACCGAGACGATGTTGCGCTGGCCCTGCATCATGCCGGAGAAGCGGGCCAGGTTCGTCTTCAGCCAGTCCTGCTCCTGGTTCTTGTCGGTCGTGTCCTTCAGGTTCCCGATCATCTGGTTGATCGTGTCCTTCAGGGCAGCGAGCTCTCCCTGCGCTTCGACCGTGATCGAGCGCGAGAGATCGCCCTTCGCGACTGCGGTGCTGACTTGGGCGATCGCGCGGACCTGCGAGGTCAGATTGCCGGCGAGCTGATTGACGTTGTCGGTCAGATCGCGCCACGTGCCGGCGGCGCCGGGCACCTTCGCCTGACCGCCCAGCTTTCCTTCGATGCCGACCTCGCGCGCGACCGTCGTCACCTGGTCGGCGAAGATGCGCAGCGTGTCGGTCATGTTGTTGATCGTCTCGGCGAGCGCGGCGACTTCGCCCTTCGCTTCGAGCACGAACTTCTGGCTCAGATCACCGTTCGCGACGGCGGTCACGACCTTCACGATGCCGCGCACCTGCTTCGTCAGATTGGCGGCCATGTGATTGACGTTGTCGGTGAGGTCCTTCCAGACGCCGCTGACGCCGCGCACCTCGGCCTGACCGCCGAGCTTGCCCTCGGTGCCGACTTCCTTCGCGACGCGGGTCACTTCCGCAGCGAAGGAGTTCAGCTGGTCGACCATCTTGTTGATGACGTCCTTGATCTGAAGAATCTCGCCCTTCACGTCGACGGTGATCTTCTGAGTCAGGTCGCCATTCGCGATCGCCGTCGCGACCTTCGACACGTCGCGCAGCTGAACGGTCAGGTTCGACGCCATCGCGTTGACGTTGTCGGTCAGATCCTTCCAGGTGCCGTAGACGCCCTTCACGTCCGCCTGGCCGCCGAGCTTGCCCTCGGTGCCGACCTCCTTCGCGACGCGGGTCACTTCCGCAGCGAAGGAGTTCAGCTGATCGACCATCTTGTTGATGACGTCCTTGATCTGAAGAATCTCGCCCTTCACGTCGACGGTGATCTTCTGAGTCAGATCGCCATTCGCGATCGCAGTCGCGACCTTCGACACGTCGCGCAGCTGCACGGTCAGGTTCGACGCCATCGCGTTGACGTTGTCGGTCAGATCCTTCCAGGTGCCATAGACACCCTTCACGTCCGCCTGACCGCCGAGCTTGCCCTCGGTGCCGACCTCCTTCGCGACGCGAGTGACCTCGGCCGAGAACGAATTCAGCGTGTCGACCATCGTGTTGATGGTGTTCTTGAGCTCGAGGATCTCGCCCTTCGCGTCGACGGTGATCTTCTGCGAGAGATCGCCCTTCGCGACCGCGGTCGTGACCTTCGCGATGTTGCGCACCTGAGTCGTCAGGTTGGCCGCGAGGACGTTGACGTTGTCCGTCAGGTCCTTCCACGTGCCACTGACACCCTTCACGTCCGCCTGGCCGCCGAGCTTGCCCTCGGTGCCGACTTCCTTCGCGACGCGCGTGACCTCCGCGGAGAACGAGCGGAGCGTGTCGACCATCACGTTGATGGTGTTCTTCAGCTCGAGGATCTCGCCGCGCGCATCGACGGTGATCTTCTGCGAGAGATCGCCGTTCGCGACTGCGGTGGTGACGTTCGCGATGTTGCGCACCTGAGTCGTCAGGTTCGCCGCGAGGACGTTGACGTTGTCGGTCAGGTCCTTCCACGTGCCGCGCACGCCGCGCACCTCGGCCTGACCGCCGAGCTTGCCCTCGGTGCCGACCTCCTTCGCGACGCGAGTCACCTCGGCAGCGAAGGAGTTCAGCTGGTCGACCATCTTGTTGATGACGTCCTTGATCTGAAGAATCTCGCCCTTGACGTCGACGGTGACCTTCTGGGTCAAGTCGCCATTCGCGATCGCCGTCGCGACGCGCGACACGTCGCGCAGCTGGACGGTCAGATTCGACGCGAGACCGTTGACGTTGTCGGTCAGATCCTTCCAGGTGCCACTGACACCCTTCACGTTCGCCTGACCGCCGAGCTTGCCCTCGGTGCCGACTTCCTTCGCGACGCGCGTGACCTCGGCGGCGAACGACGAGAGCTGATCGACCATCACGTTGATGGTGTTCTTCAGCTCGAGGATCTCGCCCTTCGCGTCGACGGTGATCTTCTGAGTCAGATCGCCGTTCGCGACTGCCGTCGTCACCTTCGCGATGTTGCGGACCTGGGCAGTCAGGTTCGCGGCGAGGCCGTTGACGTTGTCGGTCAGATCCTTCCAGGTGCCGCTGACACCGCGCACCTCGGCCTGACCACCCAGCTTTCCTTCGTCACCGACTTCCTTCGCGACGCGGGTCACTTCCGCAGCGAAGGAGTTCAGCTGATCGACCATCCGATTGATGACGTCCTTGATCTGCAGAATCTCACCCTTCACGTCGACGGTGATCTTCTGAGTCAGGTCGCCATTCGCGATCGCAGTCGCGACCTTGCTGACGTCGCGCAGCTGCACGGTCAGGTTGGACGCCATCGCGTTGACGTTGTCGGTGAGGTCCTTCCAGGTGCCGTAGACGCCCTTGACGTCCGCCTGGCCGCCGAGCTTGCCCTCGGAGCCGACCTCCTTCGCGACGCGCGTGACCTCGGCCGAGAACGAGCGGAGCGTGTCGACCATCGTGTTGATGGTGTTCTTCAGCTCGTAGATCTCGCCACGCGCGTCGACGGTGATCTTCTGCGAGAGATCGCCGTTCGCGACCGCCGTCGTGACCTTCGCGATCGAGCGCACCTGTGCGGTCAGGTTCGCGGCGAGGCCGTTGACGTTGTCGGTCAGATCCTTCCAGGTGCCGCTGACGCCCTTGACCTCGGCCTGACCGCCGAGCTTGCCCTCGGTACCGACTTCCTTCGCGACGCGCGACACCTCGGACGCGAACGAGGAGAGCTGATCGACCATCACGTTGATGGTGTTCTTCAGCTCGAGGATCTCGCCCTTCGCGTCGACGGTGATCTTCTGCGAGAGGTCGCCCTTCGCGACGGCCGTCGTGACCTTCGCGATGTTTCGCACCTGCGCGGTGAGGTTCGCGGCGAGGCCGTTGACGTTGTCGGTCAGGTCCTTCCACGTGCCGCTGACGCCCTTGACGTCGGCCTGACCGCCCAGCTTGCCTTCGTTGCCGACTTCCTTCGCGACGCGCGTGACCTCGGCGGCGAACGAGTTCAGCTGATCGACCATGCTGTTGACGGTCGTGCCGATGCGGAGGAACTCACCGCGCACCGGACGGCCGTCGATCTCGAGGACCATCTTCTGCGAGAGGTCTCCGCGCGCGACCGCCGTGATGACGCGCGCGACCTCGTTCGTCGGCGCGACCAGATCCGCGATGAGCTGGTTGACCGACGTCATGCCCGACGCCCACGAGCCCTTCGCCGGTCCGACCGACGCGCGCTCGTGCATCTTGCCTTCCTGACCGACGACGCGGCTGATGCGCACCAGCTCGGTCGTCATGTGCTCGTTCAGGCCGATGATGTCGTTCAGCAGCTCGCCCGCGCGCCCGAGGATGCCGGTCTTCTCGTACTCGAAGCGGACGCTGAAATCGCCCTGCTTCACCGCCTTGAGCACGTCGACGAGGTGATCGACCTCGGCGCGACTGAGCGCGGAGAGACGATCCCACTCGGTCACCGGCACCGCGCTGCCGAGCGCGTTGTACATCGTGCCCGAGGCGGGGAGCTCGCGGTCGTAGTGGCCCTGGCGCGAGCGCGGCGCCGCGGCCGGCGGCTGCTCGCGCGAGGGACGCGCCTTGCCGTCGGTCCGGCCGTTCGACGCGCCGTGCGCGCTCGCGTGGCCGTTCGTGCTGCCGTGGGTGTCGTGCGCGGCGGTGCGACTCTTCACCGCCTTCGCGGGCTTGCGCTTCGTGCGCTTCTCGCTTCCGTCGGCGCTCTCACGACTCCCCATCGGCTCCCTCCGAGTGACGCCCGGGCAGGCTGCGGAGAGCGTCCTCCGTCCTGCTCACGGGCTCCGAGGCGAGGGACCTAGCTCCCGCATCTGCGGCCACAACCCCCGCCGGGGCGCGGGCGCACGCCCACAGGTCAGGGGGGTTGTGACCCGGTTTCGAGTGCCCAGATGGGCGACACCTGTAGCAACGCGCATCACCCCGCGGTCCTCGGCTCCGCCCCGACTGCCCGCACACCACCGGCAGCAGCTCTCCCAGTGGCATCCCAGAGCGGCATTCCCGACGACGTTTTCCGGTTCCTCGTCGAGCACATCGTGTCGGTCGAGCAGCTGGAGATCCTCCTTCTGCTGCGGGCCCAGGCCGGGCGCGACTGGAATGCCGAGGAGGTCGCGAAGGAGCTGCGCGTCGCGGCGATCTCCGCGGGCAACCGGCTCACCGACCTCGCGGCGCGCGGCTTGCTGTCCGAGGTGAGCCCAGGGCGCTTCCGCTACGCGCCCGGAGATCCTGCGATGCAGGCAGCGGTCGAGGGGCTCGCGAAGGTCTACCCGGAGCGCCGGGTGAGCGTCATCGAGATCATCTTCTCGAAGCCGAACGACGTCATCCGGACGTTCGCGGACGCGTTCAAGCTGCGGAGGGACAAGTGACGTCGATCGTGCCGGTCGTCGTGTACCTGCTGTGCGCCGCGACGAGCCTGATCTGCGCGGTCCTGCTCGTGCGCGGGTATCGCGCGAGCCGCACGCGCCTCCTGCTCTGGAGCAGCATCTGCTTCGTGAGCCTCGCGCTGAACAACATCCTGCTCTTCGTCGATTTCCTGCTCGGGCCCAACTACGACCTGTCGCTGTGGCGCACCGCGATCGCCGCGCTCGGGATGGCGATGTTGGTGTACGGACTGGTGTGGGAGGCGCGATGATCGAGCACCTGCGCGATCTGCTGTACGGCGCGCTCACGATGGCGAGCATCGTCGCCTCGCTCGCGTTCCTGCGCTTCTGGCGCGAGAGCCGCGATCGCTTCTTCGTGATGTTCGCGGCGGCGTTCGCGCTGCTCGCGGTGAACTGGGTCGCGGTCGCGTTCGTCCCGGCCGACTACGAGGCGCGCGCGCTCGTGTACCTCGTCCGCCTCAGCGCGTTCCTGATCATCATCGGCGCGATCGTCGACAAGAACCGCGCGTCGCAGTGACCCCGCGAGCGCGCTAAGCCCCGGGCGTGCTCGCTCCGAGGTGGAACGCGCTGCGCGCGTGGGTGCCGGCACCGGTGCTCGCGATGGCGCCGGACCTCCAGAAAGGACTGCGCGCCGCGATCGCGACGCTGGGCCCCTTCCTGCTCGTCGACGTGCTGCACGACGAGGCGCTCGCGTGGACCGCGCTCGGCGGATGGCTGGGCACGCTGGCCGATCCCGGCGGGACGCGCGCCGCGCGGGCGCAGCTCGTGGTGGCGTTCGGGGCGCTCGGCGCGCTGGCGATCGCGATCGCCGAGCCCGCCGCGGGGCATGCCGGGATCGCCGCGGTCACGCTCGGCGTCGGGTGCTTCGGTGCGGCGCTGCTCGGAGCCCTCGGCGCGCCCGGCGCGACGCTCGGGACGCTGCTCGCGATCGTGATCGCGATCGCCGTCGTGCGGCCGAGCGCGACGCCGCTGCGGGACGCGGCGTTCTTCGCGGCGGGCTCCGCGCAGGCGCTGCTGCTCTCGACGGTCGTGTGGCCGATCGGGACGCACGTGCCGCTGCGACGCGCGGTCGCGCGGGTGCAGGACGCGCTCGCGGCCTACGCGGACGCGCTGCGCGAAGCGGGGCTCGCGAGCACGCCCGACGGAGACGCGTGGTGGTCGACGATCGCGCGCACCCATCGCCGCGCGTGTCGCGCGGCGATCGAGGACGCGCGCGCGATCGCGCTGGCGCTGCGGGCGCGGCGCGCGGGCACGATGGCGATCGGCAGCGGCCTGCGCGCGCTGCTCGGCACGGCGGAGCAGGAGCTCGCGCTGCTCGTCACGCTCGGCGAGGAGATCGAAGCGGCGCCGCTCGACGCGCGCGGCCCGATCGCGGCGTCGCTCGCGCGCGCCGCCGAGACCAACCGCGCGATCGCGTCGTCGGTGGCGCGCGGCCTCGCGCCGGAGGTGCCGCCACCCGCGAGCACGACGACGCGGCTCGACGAGCTGCTGCACGACGTGGCCGAGATCGCGACCACCATCGATCGCCCGCGCGGCGCTGCCGATCCCGATCTCGGCGTGCTGCCCGGAGGGCGCGGGGTGCGCGCGACGCTGATCGCGTTCCGGGATGCGCTCTCGCCGCGATCGATCGTGCTGCGCCACGCGGTGCGGGTGTCGTGCGCCGCGGCGCTCGCGGCGATCATCGGGCGCTACGTGTCGCCCGCGCACGCGCACTGGGTCGCGGTCACGACGATCGTCGTGCTGCAGCCCTACCCCGGCGCGACGTGGAAGCGCGCGCTCGAGCGCGTCGCCGGCAGCGTTCTCGGCAGCGTCGTCGCGGTCGCGATCTCGCTCGCGACCCACGATCCGCGGGTGATCGGCGCGATCATGTTCCCGCTCTCCGTCGCGGCGGTCGCGACGCGCCCGCGCAGCTACCGCCTCTTCACGTTCTTCATCACGCCCGTGTTCGTGTTGCTCGCGGAGCAGTACCCGGGCGACTGGCACACCGCGCTCGCGCGCGCCGCGGACGCCGCGCTCGGTGGTCTCATCGGCGTGGTCGCCGCGTTCGCGATCGCCCCGTCGTGGGAGCGCGAGCGCATGCCCGACGTGCTCGCGAGCACGGTGCGCGCCGTCGCGACCTACGCGCGCGCCACCTTCGACGTGTGGGTCGCGCCGCGCGAGACGAAGCACTCGCTCGGCGAGGCGCGGCGCACCGTCGCGATCGCGCTCGCGAACGCCGAGACCGCCCTCGAGCGGCTCCTCGCAGAGCCGCGGCGCGACGTTCGCGAGGCCTCGCTCCCGCTCGACGTCGTGACCTACGCGCGCCGCATCTCGGGCGCGATGACCGCGCTCGCCAGCACCGCGCTCGATCATCCGCCGCCGCCCCAATCGGTCGGCGCGATCGCCGACTACGTCGTCACGTCGCTCGAGCGCATCGCGAGCGCGCTCGAAGCGCGCGAGCCGATCCCCGCGCTCCCGCCCGCGCCGAGCGTCGATCCCGCGCTCCCCGAGCCGATCCGCGCGCGCCTCGCGTCGGCCCTGCGGCACGTCGAGCTCCTCGCCGCATCGGGGACGTGATCCCGCGCCGCATCACCAAACCGTCAGGGTTGACTGGAACCGCGATCGAAAACAGGATCAGGTGACGGTTTCAGATCATGTCGACCGACGAGCGCAGCCCGAAGAACGGACGCCGCACCCAGGCCGAGCGCTCCGCGACCACGCAGAGCGCGATCCTCGAGGCCACGCTCGAGTGCCTCGTCGATCTCGGTTACGCGCGCACCACGACGAGCGAGGTGGTCGAGCGCGCGGGCGTCTCGCGCGGCGCGATGCTGCACCACTACCCGGACAAGGCGTCGCTCGTGGCCGCGGCGGTCGCGTACCTCGTCGACAAGCGCATCGCCGAGCTGCGCGAGGCGCTCGAGCGCTTCCCGCAGGGGCCCGGCTACATCGACGCGATCGTCGATCATCTCTGGGAGCTCTTCTCGAGCCCGAGCTCGCAGGCCGTGCTCGAGATCACGCTCGCTGCGCGCACCGATCCCGAGCTCTTCGAGGTCTACGCGCCGCTCGCGCGCCGCTACGAAGAGGTGATCGCGCAGGCCTCGCGCGAGCTCTTCGCCGATCTCGCGCCCACGCCCGAGCTCTTCGAGGAGGGCCGCCGCGTGATCTTCCATCTGCTCCAGGGGCTCGCGCTCGCCGAGCTCGTCCGCGAGGACGATCGCGAGTCGAAGCGCGTGCTCGCCTACCTCAAGCAAGGTCTCGCGCTCGTGAGCGCGGCGTCGTCGAGGGCGTCGGGCTCGCGGGAGAGGAGGAAGCGAACGTGACCGCCATGCATCTCGTGCCGCTCGTTCCCGAAGAGCTCCCGACCCGCGTGTGCAACCTCGAGGCGATGCGGCGCACCCACGGCGCGTACGCCGACCTCTTCGTGCGCTGCTTCTCGGTCGGCGATCCGCTCGCCGACGCGGCGGTCGACGCGCTCGAGGCGCTCCCGCGCGCCGAGGGCAAGCGCGTGCTCGACGACGCGATCGAGCGCGCGGAGTACGCGAGCGCGCCGCCCGCGGTGCGCGCGCTCTTCGCTCACCTCGATGCGCCGCCGGCGTGGGTCGACGAGCGCGAGCTCGCACTCGGCGCGCGCACGTATCAGCGCACCGGCCTCTGCGGTCCGATGGTGCTCTCCGCGTTCTCGCTGATGCGTGGCTATCACTCGGCCGCGGCGGTGAAGCCGCTCGCGTTCACCGGGCGGCTCGATCAGATGGCGCGACGTCGTCTCGCCGAGACCGGGCGCTTCCTCTTCGAGGTCTCGCAGGTCGGCGGGCTCGAGCGCGGGCGCGACGGATGGAAGACGTCGGTGCGCGTGCGGATGGTGCACGCGCACGTGCGGCGCATGCTCTCGCGCTCGGATCGCTGGGACGCGCGCGCGTGGGGCGTGCCGATCAACCAGGCCGACATGGCCGCGACGTCGCTCTCGTTCTCGGTGTCGGTGCTCTACGCGACGCGCATCATGGGCTTCCGCTACACGACCGAAGAAGCCGACTCGTTCATCCGCCTGTGGCGCTACGTGGGCTGGCTGAGCGGCGTCGATCCGGCGCTGCTCCCGTCGTCGGAGCGCGAGGCGATGGACGTCGCGCACATGATCGACGACATGCAGCCGGGCCCCGACGCGGACTCGATCGCGCTCGCGAACGCGCTGCGCAACGTCACGGGCAACCGCAAGGATCGCCCGATCGATCACCTCATCTCGCCGATCCTGCTGCGCTGGCACGACGCGATCACCCGCGCGACCGCGGGCGACGAGAAGGCGAACGACCTCGGCGTGCCCGACGGCTGGTTCCGCTATCTCGTGCCCGGAGGTCGGCTGATCATCGAGCCGATCGAGCGCGCGCGCGAGGCGATCCCCGGCGCGACGCGCCTGCTCTCGTGGGTCGGCAACCGCAGCCACGCGTTCGCGGTCCGCAAGGAGCTCGCGGGCCACGAGCCCACGTTCGCGCCCCCGCGCACCATCCCGTTCGCGGATCGCTTCCCGATCCTCGCGCGGGCTACGCCCTGATGCGACCGCTCGCCCAGTCTGCGCGCCGCGAGATCGGTGCTCAGCGGCACGCTCGGCCGAGCACGGACCGGAGCGTAGCGGGATCTACGTGAGGACCGCGCGCAGGCGGAGCGTGACGATCAGCGCCGAGATCGCGGCGCGTCCTCGGCGCGCGACGAGCCCGTGCGTCACGGCCGCTTCTTCCGGCTGAGCCACATCGCGAGCACGGTGTGCGCGCCGCCCCAGGCGAGCGCCATCACGAAGAAGAGCCCGCTCGCGGTCCAGCTCCCCGCGGACGCGAGCCACGCGCTGCCCATCACCAGCGAGCCGACGACGAACCCGCTGTAGATGCGCCGCCCGATCACGTCGAACGCCTGCGTGAGCGAGGGCTCGCGCACCCGCACCTCGAGCCGGCCGCGCCGGAGGTCCTCGAGGATCTCCTGCGCCTGCATCGGGAACTCGGTCGCTGCGCTCGAGATGCGCGCGACGCTGCGCAGCAGCTCGGGCAGCATGCGCTCGGGCGAGTAGCGGTTCGCGAGCAGCCGCAAGAAGTACGGCTTCATCTCCTCGTAGAGATCGAAGTGGGGCGCGATCTCCTTGCCCACACCCTCGACGGTCATCAGCGCCTTGCCGACCATCAGGAAGTCGGGCGGGATCTCGATGCCGTACTTCGTCGCGCCCTGCACGAGGTCGCGGATCAGCGCGCTCACCTGGATGTCCGCGAGCTTCTTGCCGAGGTACTTCTCGGCCAGCATCGCGACCTCGGCCTCGAACGCCTGACGATCGACCTTCCGCGTGGGCGTGCCGATTGCGTAGAGCGCGTCGGCGATGCCGCGATAGTCCTCCTGCACCGCGGCGACCATCAGATCGATCGTCTTGTCGCGGAGCTGCGGCGTGAGGCGACCGACGAGCCCGAGATCGATGAGCCCGATCACCGGCGCGTCGGCGACGCCCATCAGGATCACGTTCCCGGGGTGCGGATCGGCGTGGAAGAAGCCGTCCTCGAAGATCGACTTGATGATGATCCCGAGCGTCGCGCGCGTGATCTTCTCGGGGTCGAAGCCCTGCGCGACCGCGTCGTAGACCTTGCGTCCCTCGAAGAACTCGAGCGCGAGCACACGCTTGCCCGAGGCCTCTCGATAGATCTTCGGGAAGCGCACCTCGGGGTGCCCCTCGAAGTTCTTCGCGAAACGGATCGCGTGATCGGCCTCGAGCCCGAAGTCGAGCTCCGCGGTGATCGCGCGATCGAACTCGCTGACGAGCTTCACCGGCGAGTAGATGCGCGCGTCGGGGATCGAGCGCTCGACCGCCTGCGCGAGGATGTAGAGCAGCTCGACGTCGCGCTCGATGACCGTCTTGATGCTCGGTCGCTGGACCTTCACCGCGACCTGACGCACCTGACCATCGCTCGTCCTGAGCTGCGCGCGATGCACCTGGCCGACCGACGCGGACGCGAGCGGCACCGCGTCGAAGCTCTCGAAGATCTGATCGAGCGGCGAGCCGAGGTCGCTCTCGATCTGCTCCTTGATCGCCTCGTACGCGACGGGCGGCACCCGATCCTGGAGCTTCTTGAGCTCGATGATCACCTCGGGCGGGATCAGATCGGGGCGCGTCGAGACGATCTGCCCGAGCTTCACGAAGCTCGGACCGAGGTCCTGGATGACGAGGCGCACGCGCTCGCCGACCGACTGGTTGTTGCGCGCCTCCGACTTGCCGACGACGAGCGAGCCGAGGCTGGTGCGGGCGACGATCTCACCGAACCCGTGTCGCACCAGGACCGCGACGATCTGGCGGAGGCGATCGAGATCGCGAACCGCGCTCAGCAGCGTGGGCGGAGCCATTCGGGCGCCGAGCGTAGCATCACAGCTCCGGCAGCGGCGCCCGATCGGGCGCGACCCACACGCTGCGCGCGTGCGCCGTCATCAATCGCTCGCGCGAGTAGAAGCGCAGCGGTGCCTCGCGATCGAGCAGCGACGGGGACGCATCGAGGAAGGCGAGCGACGACTCGCATGCCCGCTCGCGACGCGCCGCCGCGACGAGCACGAGCCACACGCGCGTGAGCGTCTCGAAGTAGCCGCGCGCCGGCGTCTCCTCGAGGCCGTGCACCTCGTTCAGCCGGATGATCGCCGCGCGCATCCGCAGGTGCGCTTCGTCGAGCGACCATCGCGACAGGTGGAGCCACGCGACGCGCAGGTGCGCGCGGTGCGTCCACTGCGCGTGGGTCAGCGTCTTGCCGGTGAACGCGGCCCAGAGCGCCGCATCGTCGAGGCCGTCGCTCGCGTCCATGCGCGAGCGCTTAGCACGAGGTCCGGGGCGCGGCGCCGTCGTCTGCCCTGCACGACGGCGCCGCCCCGATCCTCACCCCCCACGGAAGCGGCCGAGCACTTCACGAGCGCGAGGTTCGCCCCCCTCCGCGCTCTTCCCGAGCGTCGATCAGCTCGGGCAGCTCGAGGCCACCGTGAACGTGCGCGTCGTGGAGTTGAAGCGCCCGGGCACCGGCGTCCCGTCGGCGCCGCGCAGCTCGAGCGAGATCGAGTGCTCGCCCTCCTGCAGGTTCTCGATCCAGTGCGGCACCCACTGCGTGATGTCGCCTTCCTGGTCGTCGATGCGCCAGTGCACGCGGTTGCCGTCGGGCCCGATCTCGGTGTTCGTCAGGAAGAAGTCGAGCAGCACGCGCTCGCCCGCGGGATTGCAGCCCTTCGGTCGAGAGTACGTGAGCAGCGGCTGCGTCGCGTCGAACTCGAAGCCCTCGGTGCGCGTGCGGTAGTGGAACATCACCGCGCCGAACGCGCCCGCGTCCTTCACCGACTCGTGGTGGCCGCGGCTCGGGAACAGCCGCACCACGTGCGTGCCCTCGGCGAGATCGTGCCCGAGGTGCTGCTGCGAGAGCGCGTTGAGATCGAGCGGCTGACCGACGTCGCGGATCGCGATGTACGGCTCGTCGTCGATGATGAGGTGCACGTGACGTCCCTGCGGCGCCTCGAGCGGCCAGTTCGTCACCTGCAGACGCACGATCGCGTTGCCGGTGCGGATCACCTGGTTCGCGCGCGGCTGCGTGATGCGCAGCGTCGGCGTCGCGCCTTCGATCGGCGTGTTCTCGCCCGCGACCACCGTGACCGGCGGCGGCGCCGGAGGCGGTGCTTCTTCGGCGCCGGCAGTGCCACCGCCGCCCTCCGACGCGGCGAGGCCCATCTCGTCCGCGCTGCGATCGGTCTGTGTCGGGCTCGGTGACTCGGCGCGTCGCTCACCGCCGCCGCACGCGATGCCGAGCATCATGCAGAGGCAGAGCAGGCTCCCTGTGAATCGTGTCGCTCGCATTGTCCCTCGTGTGGTCGTCTCGAGGTCGGGGCGAGACCGCGCGCCCCGACCTCACCTGGTTCCCCGGTCCTCCCGCGACAATGCCATCGCGGCAAGTGGATCGAGACCGAGGCCGAGGCCGAGCGACTCCGAACCAATGCATCGCACCCGACGCACGCGCGGATCGATCTCGCGCGAAGCGCGTAGACGCGCGAAGCGCGCGACACGCGAGCGTCCGAGCCGCGCGAGCAGCGCGGATCGGACGGACCCACCCCCTCGCGCCTCTCGCCGAAACCCTTCAGACGAAGAAGTCAGGCATCAGCTTCGCAGAAGGATCGATCGCGTACTCGCTGAGATCGGTCTTGCCCACCGACGCGAGCACGTCGTCGTCGATGAAGAAGTTCCCGGTGCACTCGCGGCTCGGGCGCGTGAGGATCACGTACGCCGCGTCGCCCATGATCTCCGGCTTGCGCGAGCCGCGGATCATGTCGTCGCCGCCGAGCAGGTTCTGCACCGCCGCCGTCGCGATCGTCGTGCGCGGCCAGAGCGCGTTGAACGCGATGCCGCGGCCGCGGAACTCGCCCGCCATGCCGAGCACGCACATGCTCATGCCGAACTTCGCCATCGTGTACGCGACGTGCGGCGCGAACCAACGCTCTTCCATGTTGAGCGGCGGCGAGAGGTTCAGGACGTGCGGGTTCGACGACTTGAGCAGGTGCGGGATGCACGCCTGCGAGCACACGAACGTGCCGCGCGTGTTGATCGAGTGCATCAGGTCGTAGCGCTTCATCTGCGTGTCGGGCGTGCCCGTCAGCGAGATCGCGCTCGCGTTGTTCACGAGCACGTCGATGCCGCCGAACGTCTCGACCGTCTTCTGCACCGCCGCCGCGACCGCGTTCTCGTCGCGGATGTCGCAGGCGATCGGGAGCGCCTTGCCGCCCGCCTTCTCGATCTCCTGGGCCGCCGTGTAGATCGTGCCCGGCAGCTTCGGGTGCGGCTCGGTCGTCTTCGCGACGATCGCCACGTTCGCGCCGTCGCGCGCGGCGCGCACGCCGATCGCCAGACCGATTCCGCGGCTCGCGCCGGTGATGAAGAGGGTCTTGCCCTTCAGATCCGCCATGACCTTCCCTTTCGTCGATTCGCGCTCTCGAGCAAAGAGCGCGCGCAGCCTATCACTCGCGCGGCGCGAGCAGATCGGATGCCCGCCACGGCGTCCACGGCGGCACGAAGCGCGGACACTCACCGAGCACGCGCGGGATCTCCATCTCCGCGAAGCTCTCGCCCGCCTCGCGGTCGTAGCGCGCGTCACCGAGCACGATCGCGCGCTCCCCCTCGACGACGAAGGGCACGCGCGCGAACCGCATGAACGCACCTCCGTCGCAGCGCGACGCGATCGCGCGCAGCACGTCGAGCTCCGCCGAGAGCGTCGACTCGAGGTGCACCGCGCGATCGAGCTCGCGCGGCGCGCGCACCAGCGGCGCGGTGGTCTCGAGGCGCGGCATGCGCAGGCACGTGGTGACCGGCACGAGCTCCGGCCACGCGCTCACGCGCATCACCCGGATCGCGTAGCGATCGCTCGCGCGATCGATCGACGTGACCACCGCCTCCCAGCACGGCGGCGCGGTCGGCATCGGCATGCGCGCGACGTCGACGATCTCCTCGTCGGGCGCCTCGCGCTCGAGCGCCTCGCGAAGATGCGCCTCGCCGCGCTCGCCCGAGATCGCGAACGTCGCGAGCACGCCGAAACTGGTACTCAGTGCCACGATCGGACGCCACCGCGCATCGACGCGATGCGTCACCGCGAGCACCAGCGCGCCCACGATCGTCGTGCCGAGCGCGAACGGCCACGCGACGTACGACGCGGCGACCCACGGCAGCGCGAGGGTGATCGCGAGCACCACGCCCCACGCGATGCGCGCGCGCCTCGAGCGCGACGCGAGCATCGCCATCGGGATCGTCGCCGCGAAGAAGAGCGGCTCGACGATGAAGATCGAGTCCGCCGCGATCCACCCGTTCGCGATCGGCCAGAACGGGTGCACCCCGTAGTTGTTCGAGAAGTCGAGGCAGAGGTGCCCGACCGCGCCGACCAGCGCGAGCGCGATCAGCCACGCGTGATCGGCGCGCGACCACACGACCTTCGCGCGCCGCGCCCACATCCACGCGACGACGAGCGGCAGCAGCGCCATCAGCGGCGCGAGCGCCAGCGTGTGGGTGTGCCCGCGATGGTGCAGCAGGTACCCGAGCTTGCCCTCGGTGATCCACGAGTAGACGAAGTCGACGTCGGGCACGTTGTGCGCGCCCGCGCTCACCAACCACGCCGCGCGCGACCAGCGCGGATCGACGTCGTCACCGCGCGCGCGACGTGCCTGGACGACCAGCTCCGCGCAGACGATCCCCGCGAGCGAGTGCGTGAGGTTGTCCAACCGCGCGCGGTCCGATCAGAGGCAGACGAGGAACGGCAGCTGGCACACCGCGGGCGCGCAGCAGTCGGCCGTCGTCGTGCACGCCGAGAGCTGCGGTGCGCACCCGCCGCCGTCGACGCGCCCCGCATCGCGCGCGCCCGCATCGCGGCCCGCGTCCACACCGGCATCGCGCGCCGTCGCCTCGCAGGGCCCGTCCTCGACCCATCCGCACGTGTCGCTGCACCGCTGAGCGCGGGTCTCGCCCGCCGCGCAGTCCGCGCGATCGCGCCGCGTCGCACCGGGCACGCAGTCGCCGGTCTCGCCGGTGCACGCGCCCAGCTCCCACGCGCAGGTCGTCACGCAGCGCTCGGTGCGCGTGCCGCAGCGCCCGCACGGCATGGTGCGCGTGGAGCCCGCCACGCACTCGCCCTCGCCGCTGCACGGGTCGTACTCCCACACGCCGCCGATCGTGCAGAACCGATCCTGCTCACCGCACATCCCGCACGTCACGGTCTCCGACGCACCGGGCGTCGGACAGCTGTCGTCCTCGCACTCGCCGACCGCGACGTAGGTGCACGCGTCGTCGCACTCGACGGGGCGCGTCTCATCCGGGCCGCAGCCCTCCGACGTGCGCGTCTCGCTGCCGGGCGCGCACTCGCCCTCGCCGCTGCACGTGCCCGTCGCCTCCCACACGCACTCTGCGGTGCAGCGTGCGGTCTGCGTGCCGCACATCCCGCACGCGACCTCGTCCGTCGTGCCGGGCTCGCACTCACCGCCCTCGCCGCCGCAGGGCCCGTACGCCCACGTGCGCTCCGAGGTGCAGAAGCGCTGCGCCTGCCCGCATCGACCGCACGACACGTCTTCGATCGCGCCCGGGGTGTCGCACGTCTCCGGCGCGCCCGCGTCGAAGGCTTGTTGGCCCGAGTCGGTCCGGACGACGGCAGCGTCGATCCCGCCCGCGTCCTCCTCGACGACGGCGTCATCGTCGCCGCAGCCTGGAACGACGATCCACGAGAGCACCACGAGCGCACCGAGCGAGAGACGACCGAACGACTGGTTCACGCGCGCGCCTCCGAAAGCGAGCCCGATGATACGCCGGGTCGCGCCTTCAGTGCCCCGCCCGCGCGTCATCGCCCTCGCGCGCCACCCCGAAGCTCATCGTCGCGGTGTTGCGCGCGATCCCGACCTCGCCGCGCGCATCGACGACGATCAGCCCGCCGCTGCCCGACACCCGCGCGCCGAAGCGCGCGATCGACACGTCCGCCGCTTGCTGCGCGGTGAGACCGGCGCGCAGCAGATCACACACGTAGCGCGTGAGCCCGAAGCGATGGATCGCCTCGCCCTGCCCGGTCGCGGACGCGGCGCCCGACTCGTCGTCGGCGAACGTGCCCGCGCCGAGGATCGGGCTGTCCCCGACGCGCCCCACGCGCTTGCCCACCATGCCTCCGGTGCTCGTCGCCGCCGCGACGCGCCCCTCGCGATCACACGCGACCGCGCCCACCGTGCCCCCTGCCCAGCCGCGCTCGGCGCGCCCCGCGAGCACGGCGGCGAGCCGGTGTCGCGCCTTCTCGGTGATCATCGTGTCGGGATCGGCAGGCCCGAACCCGTGCGCGATCGCGAAGCGCGATGCGCCCTCGCTCGCGTAGAGCACGTGCCGCCCTTCCTCGAGCACCGCGCGCGCGATGCGGATCGGGTTGTGGAACGGAGGCAGCGCGCACACCGCGCCGCCGCGCATCGTCGTGCCCTCCATCACCGACGCGTCGAGCTCGATCGTGCCCGCCTCGGTGAGGCACGCGCCGGTGCCCGCGTTGTACTTCGGGTCGTCCTCGAGCACCTCGACCGCGCGCACCGCGGCCTCGAGCGCCGAGCCCGTCTCGAGCAGCACGCGCAGCCCCTCGGCGGCCGCGACGCGACATCCCTCCGCGTGCGCCGCGCGCGATGCCTCGGGCACGTCCCCCGCGCCGCCGTGCACCACCACCACCGGAGCGATCGCCGTTCGTCCCATGCACGCGCGAAGATAGAACGCGAGCGGGCCCGCGATCGACGAGGATCGCGGGCCCGCTACGAATTCCGTAGCGCTACGGATTCCGTAGCATCAACACGCCGCGCCCTCGGGGATGCACGTGTAGACGGCGCCCTCGGGCGCGAGGCACGCCTCGCACGAGTACCCGACCCCGCACCCCTCGCGACGGCAGTCGTAGGGACGGCAGCGATCGGCGGGCACGCACTCGCCCCAGCACGCTCCGCTCACGCTGCGCACCTCGCCCTCGGGGCACGGACCGGGAAGCGCATCGCACGCGACGAGCATCGGATCGCACTCGGCGTAGCCGCCGCACGGGCCGCTGCTGAACGCGCTCTGTCCGGCCGCCGCCGCGTAGCAGTCGTTGCGATAGGTGGTGCCGTCGCAGCCGCACACCGGCGCGGAGTCGATCGCCGCGCACGAGCTCGGGTCGGGGCGCTCGCGGCACACGCCGGGCGCGTCGAACGCGCCGCACATGTTCTCGAGCGTCCACGCGCAGTACTGGCCCTCGCCGCAGTCGACGGGCGTGGGGGTGAGGCCGCCGCACGCGACGGTGCTCGGGCACTCGCGGAACTCCCAGCCGCACGTGCCGTCGGCGGTGCGCAGGCAGCGTCCGGTGTTGCCGCCGATCGATCCGTCGGGGCACGTGATCGCCGGCGCGCCGGGCGCCGGACCGCACTCCGCGGGCTCGCACGCGTCACCGCGCGGACAGTCGACGATCTCCCAGCCGCACGCGCCCGCCGCGTCGCGCAGGCAGCGACCGGTGAACCCACCGACGCGCCCGTCCTCGCAGATCCACGTCGCGACGTCCGGCGCGGGGCCGCACTCGCTGCTCGCGCAGGTGTCGTCGGGCTGACGGCAGCACGCGCCGCCTTCGATGCCGAAGCTCACCGAGCCCATCGAGGGCGTGCCGTCGGGGCAGAGGAAGTCCGCGCGGTGCGTGCTCCCGTCACCGGGATCACCGACGACGAAGCCGCCGCACGCCTCGCACTGATCGATCGTGAGCCACGTCGATGCGTCCTCCGGCGGCGTGCACTCCCCGGGATCGGGATCGGGACAATCACGGAACTCCCAGCCGCACTGCGATCCGCTCGCGATGCAGCGCCCGGTGTTGCCGCCGATCGATCCATCGGCGCACACGATCGCGGGCGCGCCCGACGGCGCGCCGCAGTCCTCGGGCTCGCACGTCCCCCCGATCGGCACCGGCTCGCCGCAACCGCGCGCGCCCATGAGCGCAGGCGCGAGGAGCAGGAGCGCAGGGCCCAGCGTCGTCCAGTGTCTCGTACGAGTCATTCGTCCTCCCAAGCTGCTCTGAAGGGGCAATGACCGCGAGCTGCCGGGCCCGTCACGCGAAGTGCACGTCGTTGCGCGCGAGGGATCGCGAGGACATACCCGCTCGGCGGCGCAGGGGGGATGCGAGCACACTGGTGGGGTCCGACGTTCGTGCTCGCGATCGTGCTCGGCAGCGCGACGGCGCCCCGCGCGCACGCGCAGCCGCGGACGATCGCGGACGTGCTCACGTGGAGCGCGCCGGTGGGCTGTCCCGATCGCGACGCGGTCGCGAGCGAGGTCGATCGCCTGCTCGGCGCGCATGCACGGCGCGATACCGAGATCCGGGTGCGCGCGACGATCGAGCGGCGTGGCACCGAGCTCGAGCTCGAGGTGGTGACGATCACGCCGGAAGGCGAAGGTGCGCGCACGATCGGAGGCGCGTCGTGCGAGGCGCTCGCGCAGGCCGCGGCGCTGGTGATCGCGATGGCGATCGACCCCGACGCGGTCGCAGCGACAGAGGCCGAGCCCGAGACCGAGGCCGAGCCCGTGATCGACGAGAGCGCGACCCCGCCCATCGCACGGGCCGACACCGCCGCGGCGCTGGCGACACCGACGGTCGACGGCTCCGAGGACGAGCCCGCGCCCCGCGCCGGCCCTCCCGCGCGACCGCTCGACGTGCGCTTCGTCGCGAGCGCCCACGCGATCCTCGGCATCGGCCCGCTGCCATCGGTCTCACCCGGCGTGATGCTCGCGCTCGGCGTTCGCTTCGGCATCTTCGACGGAGGCGCGCTCGAGCTCTGGCTCGCTGGCTCCTTCCTCGGCGAGCAGGGCGCACAGCTCACCGACGAAGACCCACGCGGGGGCACCTTCGGGCTCGCCGCGGCGCGCCTCCGCGCGTGCGTTCCCCTCGAGGCCGCACCTCCGCTCCTCGAGCTCGCGCCCTGCCTCGCGATCGAAGGCGGCGCGATGTGGGGCCGCGGCGAGGGCGTGCCGATCATGCTCTCGGGGAGCGCACCCTGGGCCGCGATCGCGGTCGGTGGCGAAGCGCGGGTGTGGGTGGTCGGCCCGCTCGCGATCACCGTGCTCGCGGAGCTCCAGGTCCCGTTCGTCCCGCCCGCGTTCGACCTCGAGATCGACGGTGCGCCACGACGCGTGCACCGCGCCTCGGATGCCGGCGCGATCCTCGGCCTCGGCGCCCTGCTCCGCCTGCCCTGAAGTTCGCGTGACGGACCGGGCGCCCCCCGGACATTGTCGTGAGAGCATGGCCTTCGTGTCCGCCACGAGCGCGCATCCGGTCGGCGTCGCGGAGCCCGCGAACGCGCCAGCGGACGTGCCCTCGTTCGACGAGGTCTACGACGCCCACGTCGACTTCCTCTGGCGCAGCGCGCGCGCGCTCGGCGTGCCGCCCACCGCGATCGACGACGTGCTGCAGGACGTGTTCGTCGTGGTGCACCGGCGCCTGCCCGAGTTCGAAGGGCGCGCCGCGATGCGCACCTGGCTCGCGCGCATCCTGGTGCGCGTCATCCAAGAGCATCGTCGTCGCTTCCGCCGCAAGCAGGACCACGCCGAGCTCCCCGACGACGTCGTCGACGCGACGAGCGCCGGCCCGCACGAAGAGGTCGCGCGCGCCCAGGCGGTGCGCCTTCTCGGCGAGATCCTCTCCGCGATGACCGAGGAGCAGCGCACCGTGTTCGTGCTCGCCGAGATCGAGCAGATGCCCGTCCCCGAGATCGCGACGGCGCTCGACGTGAACGTGAACACCGTCTACTCGCGCCTGCGCCTCGCGCGCCGCGAGTACGAGCGACACCTCGCGCGCCTCCGCGCGAAGGATGCATGGAGGCAGCCGTGAACGAGCGCGAGATCGATCGTTCGTTGATCGATGCAGCGCGCGAGGGCCTCGGTCCGAGCGCGGAGGAGCGCGCGCGCCTGCGCCGCGCCGTGGCGGCGACCATCGCCGGTGGTGCGGTCGCGGGCACGGCGGTCTCGGGCGCGGCCGCCAGCGCGACCGCCGCGAAGGCCGTCGCCGCGTGGAAGATCATCGCCGTCGCCGCGCTCGCCACGACGCTCGTCGGCGGCGCTGCGATCACGGTGATCTCGTCGCGCACGCCCGAGCCCCCCCGCGCCAGCGATCCCGCGCCCCAGGCCGCGCCGGCCGTCGACGATGGGATCGTCCTCGACCTCACTCCCCCCGATGCGCCCCCCACCGCCGAGCCCGAAGCACCGCAGATCGCGCCCGAGCCCGTCCCCGTCGATCCCCGCCCGCGCCCCCGCGCGAGCGCACCGCCGCCCGCCGCGCCCGACGCGCTCCTCGCCGAGACCGCGCTCCTCCGCGACGCACACCGCGCCCTGCGCGCGCACGACGCGACGCGCGCCCTCGCGCTCCTCGACGATCACGCCGCGCGCTTCCCGCAGGGCACGCTTCGCGAGGAGCGCCTCGCCACCCGCGTCCTCGCGCTCTGCGAAGCCGGTCGCACCGACGCAGCGCGCACCGAGACCGCGCGCTTCCTCGCCGCTCACCCGCGCTCGATGCACGCCGCCCGCGTGCGCGCTGCGTGCGGCGCCGCACCCATCCAGTGACCCTCGGTTGCCGCGCCGATCGTGCGGCGGCTAGCATCCGCCCATGGACGGAACGGGGGCACCGTCGGCGGCGATCGCGTGCATGTCGGGCGCGCTCGTCCTCGAGCACCGACGCATCCTGCAGGAGCTCTGCGGCGCGGCGCGCTTCGCCCGCGCGCTCGATCGGCTTCCAGCGGACGCGCGCCGCGAGTACGACGAGACCTCCGCGGTCTCGTGGCCGCGCGTGTCCACCGCAGAGCACATCATGCAGGCGGTCGCGGCCGAGCTCGCGCGTGATCCCGTCGAGCTCCACGAGCAGGTCTCGCGCACCGCGGTCGAGCGCACGCTCACCACGCTCTGGCGCCTGCTGCTCCGCTTCACGACCGACGAGGCGCTCGTCGCGCGCACGCCCCGCATCTACGCGCGCGCCCTCAACCGCGGCGAGCTCGTCCCCCGCGTCGTCGGCCCCGGTCGCGCCGAGATCCGCGTCGTCGGCTGGCCCGACATCCCCGAGTTCTCCGCCCGCGGCATCCGGATCGCGATCGAGTCCGTGCTCCGCCTCGCGGGTCGGGATCAAGTGCGCGTCATCGCCGAGCCGGGCGCGCAGGGCCCGATCTTCCACGCGACCTGGATGCCGTGAGCGAAACCCGGGAAGTGCGCAGATCCCGCGCATTTCTTCACGTATCAGGAGCGACTCAAATCGAACGAGTCACCACGTTCGGCTCGACGAAGCACCTTCCGGTCGCCTATTTACGGCGCCGAAACGTAACCGAAACAAACCACGTTCATAGCGCATGCGCCCCACCGGAGAGAGACGAGCCATGAAGAAGGTCGAGGCCATCATCAAGCCGTTCAAGCTCGACGAGGTGAAGGACGCGCTCGCGGAAGTCGGCGTCAAGGGCATGACCGTCACCGAGGTGAAAGGCTTCGGCCGTACCGGCGGCAAGCGCGAGGTCTATCGCGGCTCCGCCTACGTCGTCGACTTCGTGCCCAAGGTGAAGATCGAGGTCGTGATTCCCGACGCGCTCGTCGTCCCGGTGCTCGAAGCGATCGAGCGCTCGGCGAAGACGGGCCGCATCGGCGACGGAAAGGTCTTCGTCTTCCACGTCGAGGAGGCGGTCCGCATCCGCACCGGCGAGCGTGGCGAGGACGCCGTCTGAGCCAGAGCCCGAGTCCCGCAGCCCGTCCCCGCAGCATCTGCTCCAGAGAGCCACAGACCCGGAGAGAGAGAACCGACTTATGAGCGACGTGAAGAAGGCAATCGAGCTCGCCAAGAAGAACAACGCCGTGATGGTCGACCTGCGCTTCTGCGACCTCCCCGGCGTCTGGCAGCACACGACCGTTCCGGCGGCGCGCCTCGACGAGGGCGCGTTCGAGGACGGCTTCGGGTTCGACGGCTCGTCGATCCGCGGCTTCCAGCCGATCAACGCGAGCGACATGCTGCTCCTGCCGGACGCGAAGACCGCGCAGATGGATCCGTTCACCGAGCAGCCGACGATCGTGCTCATCTGCGACGTCGTCGACCCGATCACGCGTGAGCCCTACTCGCGCAACCCGCGCTACATCGCGCAGAAGGCGGAGAGCTACCTCCGCCAGACGGGCATCGGCGACACCGCGTACTTCGGCCCCGAGGCCGAGTTCTTCGTCTTCGACGACGTGAAGTTCGAGGTCGCGAACAACGGCGGCTTCTACGAGCTCGACTCGATCGAGGCGGCGTGGAACACGGGCCGTCACGAGGGCCCGAACCTCGGCCACAAGATCGGCTACAAGGGCGGCTACTTCCCCTGCGCGCCGAACGACACGCTGATGGACTGGCGCACGGAGACGTCGCGCATGCTCACGGCGGTCGGCATCGAGGTGGAGCTGCACCACCACGAGGTCGCGACGGCCGGTCAGTGCGAGATCGACATGCGCTTCCAGTCGCTCACGCACATGGCGGACCAGCTCCTCTGGTTCAAGAACGTCGTGAAGAACAGCGCGCGCATGGCGGGCAAGACCGCGACGTTCATGCCGAAGCCGCTCTACGGCGACAACGGCTCGGGCATGCACGTGCACCAGTCGATCTGGCGCGAGGGCAAGCCGCTCTTCGCCGGCGACCGTTACGCGGGCATGAGCGAGATGGCGCTCCACTACATCGGCGGCATCCTCAAGCACGCGCCGGCGCTCTGCGCGCTGACGAACCCGACGGTGAACAGCTATCGCCGTCTCGTCCCGGGCTACGAGGCCCCGGTCAACCTCGCGTACTCGTCGCGCAACCGCTCGGCGTCGATCCGCATCCCGATGTACTCGACGTCGCCGAAGGCGAAGCGCATCGAGGTGCGCTTCCCCGACCCGTCGACGAACCCCTACATCGCGTTCGCGGCGATGCTGATGGCGGGCCTCGACGGCATCCAGAACAAGATCGATCCGGGCGACCCGCTCGACAAGGACATCTACTCGCTCTCGCCCGAGGAGCTGAAGAACGTCCCGCACGTCCCGGGCTCGCTGCACGACGCGCTCACCGCGCTCGAGCACGACTACGAGTTCCTCCTCAAGGGCGACGTGTTCACGCGCGACGTCATCGAGGAGTGGGTCTCGTACAAGCGCGCGAAGGAGGTCGACCCCATCCGCCTCCGCCCGACGCCGCTCGAGTTCATGATGTACTACGACGTGTGATCGCTGCCGCGATCGCGTAAGAAGACGCCCTCCTCACGGGGGGCGTTTTCTTTTTGTGCGCGAGGAGCACCGGAGCGGCGAGCCGATTCTTCTTATGCGCGACGAGCATCGAGACACGAACCAGCGCAACTGGGACGAGCGCGCGCGCATCCACGCGCGCTCGAAGCTCTACGACCTCGACGGGTTCGTCGCGGGCGCGCCCAGCATCTGGCTGCATCCATGCGAGCGTGTGGAGCTCGGGTCGGTCGAAGGCCGATCGGTGTGTCAGCTGCAGTGTCACCTCGGCGTCGAGACGCTCTCCTGGGCGCGGCTCGGCGCGTCGCGCGTGGTCGGGCTCGACTTCTCGCGCGATGCGATCGCGACCGCGCGTGATCTCGCCGAGCGCTGTGGGCTCGCGGATCGCGCGCGCTTCGTGGAGAGCGACGTGCACGACGCAGAGCGCGCGCTGGGCGACGAAGCGCCCTTCGACGTCGTGTACGTGAGCGTGGGCGCGATCTGCTGGCTCCCGTCGATCGCGCGGTGGGCGCGCATCGTGCGAGCGCTGCTGAAGCCGGGCGGCGTGCTCTACGTGCGCGAAGTGCACCCCATGATGAACGGCGTGTTCGAGCGCGACGGGAAGCTCGTGCTCGAAGGGCCCTACTTCGAGCGCGAGGAGCCGACGCGGTGGGACGACGGCACGACCTACACCGAGGGCCGGCCACAGCTCGAGAACGTCACGTCGTTCGAGTGGGCACACGGGCTCGGCGAGATCGTGCAAGCGCTGCTCGACGTCGGGCTCGTGATCGAGATGCTGCACGAGCACCGGGACGCGAAGTACCAGCCCTTCGAGTCGATGACGCGCGGCGACGACGGGCTCTGGCGTCTGCCCGAGGCGCACCGCGACTGGCTCCCGCTCACGTTCACACTGCGCGCGCGGCTGCCCGGGTGACGTAAATACGCGTTTGACGGCCGCTTCCGGGCTCGCTTAGCATCCTCGTCGCCCCTCGCGCCCGCTGTCTTGGCGCCACACCAGCCCCGCACCGTCCTCCGAATCGCGAGAGAACGGCTCGAACCGAGCGGGGAGGCAGCGAGGGAACCCCGCACACATGCTCGCATCGCGCATCGCCGCCGAGACCCTGCGTTTCCTGCCGCGCAAGCGGATCAGCCGGGTCCTCGGCCGGATGGCGTCGGCGGGCGTCCCGGTCCCCCTGCTGCAGCGGGCGATCGACCTCTACGTACGCGCCTACGCCGTCGATCTCTCCGAGTGCGACGTGCCGAGCGGCGGGTGGACGTCGTTCAACCAGTTCTTCACGCGCCCGCTGCGCGACGGCTGTCGCCCGATCGATCCCGATCCCGGCGCGATCGTCTCGCCCGCCGACGGGCTCGTCGAGGACTGCGGGACCATCGACGCGCGCGCGACGTTCCGCGTGAAGGGCCGCCCCTACGACGTCGGCGAGCTGCTCGGCGACGAGCGCGATGCGTCGCGCTACGAGGGCGGCCGCTTCGCGATCATCTATCTCTCGCCGCGCGACTACCACCGCGTGCACGCGGCGGTCGAGGGCCCGGTTCGCGTGGTGCGCCACGTCGGCGGCACGCTGTTCCCGGTCAACAAGATCGGCCTCGAGCACGTCCCCGGGCTCTTCGCGAAGAACGAGCGCGTGGCGGTGTTCCAGGAGAGCCCGGTCCACGGCGAGGTCGCGACGATCCTGGTCGGCGCGATCGTGGTCGGCAGCGTGACGCTCACGTTCGATCCCGCGATGCGCACGAACGACGGACCGCCGCGGGGTACGGTGCGCTACCTGCCGGGGCGCGAGCCCACGCTGGGCCGGGGCGACGAGCTGGGCGCGTTCCAGCTGGGATCCACGGTGATCGTGCTGACCACGCGCCGCTCGGAGATCGAGCTCGCGGTCGAGCCGGGGACGCCGGTGCGGATGGGACAGGTGATCGCGCGACGCGTGCGCGGCGGGAGGAGCGTGTCGTGACCGATCGCGAGCACGGCGACGGTCCGGACGGCACGGGCGAGGGGTCGAGCCCCGATGCCCTCGCGCTCGCAGGGCGCTCGTCGCGGCGTCGCACCGGACGACGTCGCTCGCTGCGCGTCCCGGTCGACGAGGTGCCGCGTCGTGGCAGCAGCCCGGACGGCGAGCTCGGATCGGCGGACGGTGCCGCGCCCGAAGAGCAGGATCCGTTCGCGCCGATGCCGACCGAGCGCACGCAGGTGAGCGCAGGGGTCGCGACGTCGTCGGAGCTCGGGATGGAGCTCGCAGAGGTCGATCTCGGGGAGGAGCTCGACACCGACGATCTCCAGGTCGACGACGAAGCGGGCGCCGGAGCGTCGACGCTGGACGGCGAGCCGACGCGGATCGCCGTCGCACCTGCGCTCGCGAGCCCGTCGACCGAGCCCGAGCTCGAGCGCGTGCGCGAGACCGATCCCGGTGCGCAACCCGCGATGACCGACCCGCCGCCGCCCCCGAGCCAGCCGCCCCCCGCCGACGAGCGAACCTCGCCCGGGATCACCCGCGCGGCCGACGAGGCGCGCACGTCGTCGATGCCCGGTCCGCAGCCCGCGGTGATCGTCTCGCGCGTGGTGGCGATCTCGACGCCTCCGCCGGCACCGTCACCGGTGCCTTCGCACGCCGCGGCGCCCACGCCCGCGTGGCCGGCGCACGACGAGGAGCCGGAGCTCAGCATCAGCGAGAGCTTCGACGACCTCGAGGTCGACGTCGGCGACGACGAGCGCGACATGATGGCGGCGCTCGCCGACGACGAGCTCGACGACGATGCGATCGCGGACGATGCCATCGCGGATGATGCGATCGGCGACGAGTCGATCGGCGACGAGCCGGTCGTGCGCGCGCCCGAGGACGACGTCGAGGTCTCGGCGGCCGAGCTCGAGCTGCCCGACGACGAGCTCACCGACGCGGCCAAGCCCCCGCCGCCCCCGGCGCGCGCCCAGCGCCCCGCCGAGGAGGAAGAGCTCGCCGCGGACGATCTCGAGGTCGAGGCCAGCGGCGAGACCGACTCGCTCGATCCCAAGAAGCGCTCTGCTCCGCCGCCGCCGCCCGACAAGCCGGGACGCGCCGCGCCGCCGCCGGCGCGCCCCGCCGCTGCAGCGCCCGCGGCCGCGCCTGCGAGCGCGCCCGCCACCACCAGCGCCGCCGAGCCCGCGGCCGAGCCCGCGCGCCGCTCGAAGAAGAAGGGCAACTGGTGGGAGGACTTCTTCAACGACGACTACCTCCGCACCGTGCCGCCGCCGAACCCGCGGCAGATCGCGCGTCAGTGCGACTTCATCGAGGCGCGCCTCGCGCTGAAGGAAGGCTCGACGATCCTCGACGTCGGATGCGGGCTCGGCCTGCACGCGATCGAGCTCACGCGCCGCGGCTACCTCGTCGTCGGCCTCGACCTCTCGCTGCCGATGCTCTCGCGCGCCGCGGACGAGGCGCAGGATCAGGGCTTCCGCATCAACTTCCTCCACGCCGACATGCGGGAGATGAACTTCGACGGAGCGTTCGACGCCGTGCTCTGCTGGGGCACGACGTTCGGGTACTTCGACGACGATCAGAACCGCGGGGTCGTCGAGCGCCTGCACCGCGCGCTGCGCCCGAAGGGCAAGCTCTTGCTCGAGGTGGTCAACCGCGACTTCGTGGTGCCCAACCAGCCCAACCTCGTGTGGTTCGAGGGCGATGGCTGCGTCGTGATGGAAGAGACGCAGGCGAACTTCATCACGTCGCGCCTGACCGTGAAGCGCACCGTGATCCTCGACGACGGACGGCAGCGCGACAACCAGTACTCGGTGCGGCTGTACTCGCTGCACGAGCTCGGCCAGATCCTCCACCAGCGCGCGTTCCGCGTGGTCGAGGTGTCGGGCCGCGAGGCGACGCCCGGCGTGTTCTTCGGCGCGGACTCGCCGAAGCTGATCATCCTCGCGGAGCGCCGCATCCAGCAGGCCGCACCGCCGCCCGCGCCGAAGAAGACCGGCAGCATGGACGCGGTCGACGCGCCGCTCACCGACTCGTCGGAGAGCGGCACCGAGAGCTGATCAGTCCGCGTCCGCCTCGAGCTCGTAGAGCGCGGAGCAGGGCAGCGTCGGGAAGCTGCCGCCGTGCACGATCAGCAGCGGGCTGCAGTCGGAGCCCACGACCGGCAGGACCTCGATGCGGTGCGACGCCTCGAAGCTCGGCCGCGCGCCCGCGCCTCCGTCGCCCTGCGTGCCGGCGTCGGGCACCCCGCCGTCGCTCGCGGGAGGGAGATCGCGGATCGTCCCCTCGACGGTCTCGACCTGCGTGAGACGACAGCCGCGGATCCCGTTCACCGGATCTTCGGGCCACGCCTCGGTCTCGCTCGACGAGCGCACGCGGAACTCGCCGTCGTCCTCGATGGTGCCGAACACCGGCCCACCGCCCTGCATGCGCCACGTCAGCGTGTCGTGATCGCGCGCGAGGTCGACGCGGAACTCGAGCGGATCGATCGTGTCGAGCCCGGGCGCGCACCCGTTCTCGTCGAGCGTGCCGTGCACCTCGAAGCTGCCGATCGACGTGCCCGACGTGCTGTCGACGTCGCGACACGCGAGCACGAACGGCGTGCCCACGAGCGCGAAGACGACCACCAGAAGCGAAGCGACCCGGTGCCGCATCCCGCCCACGTACGGGCGAGCGCGTCACCGGGTCAACTTTCGAGCAGCAACCGAGCTCAGCGCGCGCGGCGTCGACGATCGGCGGGCGCTTCTTCCGCGGGCGGCGGGCCCGCCTCTTCGGCGCATCCGTCTTCGTCCTCGAAGCCGTCGGCGTCCTCCGGCTGATCGGGGCACTGGTCGCCGTCGTCGGGCAGGTTGTCGCCGTCGAAGTCGGTCTCGGGGCAGCCGTCCTCGTCGCCGAAGCCGTCGGTGTCCTCGGGCTGATCGGGGCACTGATCGGCCGCGTCGTCGATGTTGTCGCGATCGCGATCGGCGTCGGGGCAGCCGTCGTCGTCGCGGTCGCCGTCCATGTCCTCCGCCTGCGTCGGACACGAGTCGTAGCCGTCGTGGATGCCGTCGCCGTCGGTGTCGAGGTCGGGGCAGCCGTCCTCGTCGGCGTCGCCGTCCATGTCCTCCGCCTCACTCGGGCAACGATCCGCGCTGTCGAGCAGGCCGTCCGAGTCGTTGTCGGGCTCCGGGCAGCCGTCGTCGTCGTGCCAGTCGTCGAGGTCCTCGCGATCCGCGGGGCACGAGTCCATCGCGTCGTCGATGCCGTCGCCGTCGTTGTCGGCGCGCTGCGGCGCCCACGCGAAGCCACCGAGCACGCGGAACACCGGCACGCCGACGCCCGCGACGAGGCCCGCGCCACCGCCGAGCTCGAACACGACGTCGTCGACGCGCAGGCGACCGCCGAGCCGCGCCTCGAGCGGGTTCTCGTCGACCTGTCCGGAGAACGCGGTCGAGCCCTGGATCTCGCCGAACACCATCACGAGGGGCGTGATGTCGTAGCCGAACGCGAGGCCGTAGCTCAGCGCCGGGCCGGCGACAGTCGAGAAGAGCGTGTCGCCGTCGCGCCAGTAGCCGCCGATGTTGCCGGCGACGTGCACGCCCTGGTTGACGTACTCGACGATCGCGTGGCCGCCGAAGCTCGGTTCTTCGTCGCCGACGTAGCGCCCTTCCGCGATGTGCACCGCGACCGGCGCGGTCACCCACGCCGCGAGGCCGAGGCGCAGGCCGCTCGCGTCGTCGAGCAGGTTCGCCTTCACGTGCAGTCGCGGATCGCCGAGCGTGAAGCCGCTGCCCGACGAGATCAGATCGCCGGGGCCCGAGGGGTTCGGGAACGCGTCGCCCTCGGTGAGCACGAGCGGCACGTTGAGGCCGATCTGGATGCGATTGAACAGCGCGATCGAGCCCCAGAGGTGCGCGGCCGCGGTGTACTGGACGACGTTCGCCTCGATGCCCGTGGTCTCGCAGCCCGCGTCGCCCGCTTCGCAGGTCGCGCTGTAGAGCGTGAAGGGCTCGTGCGCGTAGTCGAGCTGCAGGCCCGCAGCGCCCGCGACCTCGCCGCGTACCGCGGCGCCATCCACGCCGAAGTAGTTGTTCGGGCCTGGGGCCGGGTGGTAGCGGAGGACGCTGAACTCCCCCAATGGCTGAGCGGACGCGTGATCGGTCCACGCAGCGAGAAGACACGTGAGCGTGCCGACGACAGCGGCGATTCGGCGCATCGAGAGCTCCCCCAGTTGGTTCGAAGGGCGGGCGCAGCGCGCGCAGGAGCGGCGATCCGCGCGCGGAGCGAGTATCTCAGACCGCCACCGCGAAGAACAAGGTCGAAAACGCCGAGAGCGTTCGGATCCAGTATCGCTGTCAGGGAAGTCCCGCACAGGTGGCGCGCGAAATTTCGAGATCTGCGCGCGTGCGTGGTGCGCGATCAGGCGCGTCGCGGGGCCCTCGCGCATCCAGCGCCTGCTTGCGTGCTACGTCGGCGGGTGCCGAGGGGGACGGCGCATGATCGGCCCCTTCCGTCCACCCAGGAGGATCCGCATGCATCGCACAGCTCTCGTTCTCGCGTCGGCGCTCGCTGCTTGTGCGCCCGAGCAGCCTTCGACGGGGCTCTCGCTCCACCTCACGGCGACCGATGCCGAAGGGGCGACCTATCGACTGCGCGACGCGACGTTCGCGATCGCCGGACCGGAGACGACCAGCGCGTCGACCGAGACCGATCCCGACGCGGCGACGATCTCGCTCGAGCTCGCGGCGGGCGCGTACACGGTCACGCTCGCGGACGGATGGCGGCTCGAGCGGGTCGGCGGCGGCGAGGCGACCGACGTGGCGGCGACGCTCGTCTCGCCGAACCCGGTGAGCGCGACCGTCGCGGCCGCAGCGACCACGCAGGTGCGGTTCCGCTTCGTGGTGAGCGGCGACGTCGTCGAGACGGGGCCGGGACAGCTCGACATCGGGATCGAGGTCGAGCGCGACACGGCGGGCGACGAGATCGTGCTCGGGCCCTGGGTCAGCGGCGCGGGCACCGAGCAGACGCTCTGCCTCGTGGTCGACGCGGGAGGCAGCGCGGGCAAGCGCGTGCGGGCGATCCACGTCACGCCGTCGCCGGGAACCTACGAAGTCGAGATCTCCCGGACGACCGCGCCGGTCACCGAAGGCGCGACGACGTGCCCGGGAGACGTCGGGGCGGCGCCGCTCTTGGTCACGACGGCTTCGCCCGCGTCGCTCGTCCTGCCCGAGGACACCGAGCTCGTGCTCGCGCCGCACGAGCACATCAGGATCATGCAGCGCGTCGCGAACACCAGCGACGCCGACCTCGAAGCGTCGGTCCAGGTCGAGCTCGACGTGCTCGATCCCGGCGCGCCCGAGCGCGACGCGCTGGACGTCGCGCTGCTCTTCGACTGGATGATCGCCTGCCCCGCCCACACGACCTGCGCGGAGACCTCGTTCCACGCGATGCCGTCGGGCGCCGAGCTGATCGCGCTCACGACGCTGACGCGCTCGCGCGGCGACGCGACGGTGCGCCACGCGGCGTCGGCCGCGGACGCGGCGGGCGTGCTGCTCCACGACGCGTTGGACTGGACCGCGCCCGGGACCACGATCGCCGCACCGCGGCTCACGTTCGGCGGCGAGGACGGCCTGCGGCTCACGTGCACGATCACGACCGGCGATTCGACGGTCACCGCCGGTCTGTCGAGCAGCGACGAGCTCTGCACCGCCCTCGCCTACTACCGCTGATCGCGCCTCAGAAGCACACGTTGGATCGCTGGGCGCGCGTGTACGGGCCGGTGCCGACGATCGTGCCGTTGAGCTCGACGCGCGCCATCGACACCGCGCCCCCGGTCGCGGCGCTGAACCCGATCTGGAAGGGCTCACCCGGCACGAGCTCGCGCGCGAGCGAGGGCGACGCGCACGGTGGATCGCACGCGCAGATCGATCCGCCGCACGACGAGGGCGAGGGCGCGACGTCGAGCGCGATCGGGCCGTTCACCGTGAAGCGCAGGCGCAGCCGCTCTTCGCTCGTGACGGTGCGCGGATCGTCCGGCGTGTACTCGATGAAGAGGCGCTGCGTGACGTCGCTCGACGACGTCGAGTCGAGGTGGCCCGCGGGCGGCGTCACCGTGCCGAGCACGGTCCGCATCCCGCCCGACTGCCGCACGACCTGCACCTGATCACTCTGGCTCGAGGGCGTGCCGGTGTAGTAGCGCCACTCGAACACGAGCCCGTCGCGGGTCGAGGGCACGCCGAGACCGCCGCCGATCGCCCCGAGATCGCCGCTTCCGTTGCGTCCGAGGATCACCGCCCAACCGTCCGCCGGGTACGTCGTCGGCGACGCGCTGCGACCCGCCGTGACTTCCGCGACGAAGCTCATCGGCCCCCAGCCGAGACGCCGCATCGCAGCGGGATTGTCGAGCCAGATCGCGCCCGCGTCGTTCGCTGCGCCGTTCACGAGCGTGTACGTGCGCGAGGTGATGGTCGTGCACGTGGTGATGGTCGAGGCCGCACGGAACGAGCTGCACGTGTAGAGGTCGGTGACGATGCCGTTCGCGAGGCTCGCGTCGGTCGTCGCCGAGTCGCCGTCGTCGTCGCAGTAGTTGCAGCTCTCCGCGCTCGCGTAGCAGGCGCTCTCGGTGAACGCGCTGCAGCTGTCGTTGCAGATCTGCTGGCCCGCGGTGCCGCAGGCGGTCGTGCAGTACGTGATCGCGTTGCGCGGGCAGAAGAAGCCGTTGTCGACGCTGCCATCGCCGTCGTCGTCGCAGCCGTTGCACGTCTCGGTCGCGGTGCAGTCGCTCCAGCCGCTGCAGTCCGCGAGACAGCGCTGGGTGCCGGTCACGCTGCCGCTGCCGCAGGCGCGCGTGCAGCTGCGGGTCTCGCCCAGGCGGCACGTGAAGCCGTCGTCCGCGGTGCCGTCGACGTCGTCGTCGCAGCCGTTGCAGATCTCGGTGCCGCGACAGGTCTGGCCGCCGAACGAACAGCTCCCGCTGCAGCTGCGCGTGCCGACGGTGCCGCAGCCGGTCACGCACGCGTGGCCGGTCGAGCTCTGGCGGCACTCGAACGCGTCGTCGATCGCGCCGTCGCAGTCGTCGTCGCTGCCGTTGCACGTCTCGGACGGAGGCGAGGGCGTGAACGTCTCGCTGGTGCAGCCCGCGTTGCACGCGTAGGTGCCCGCGACGCTGCCGCACGAGCCGTACGCGCCGGTGCCCGCGCGCACCGTGCCGAGCGCGCAGATCATCCCCGCGCCGTCGTCCGCCGCGGCGTCGCAGTCGTCGTCGCGCCCGTTGCACGCCTCGGTGGCGCCGGGGCGGATCGCGCTCGAGCTGTCGTTGCAGTCGCCGCCGCGGTTGGTGTAACCGAGCGGACAGAAGCCGTGCGCGCTACGCGTCGCGTCGCGGCACTGCGCGGTCGCGCTGCCGATGCCGTAGGTGTCGGCGTCGGCGTCGGGGAAGCAGCCGGTCGCGATCGTGCTCTCGTCGATCGTCGTGTCGCAGTCGTCGTCGATCGCGTTGCACGACTCGGTCGCCATCGGGCGCGCCGACGCGTTCGCGTCGTTGCAGTCACCGCCGGTCGTGGTCCATCCCGGCGGGCAGTAGCCCGCGCTCGCGCGCGTCGCGTCGCGACACTGGCGCGTGGCCGCGCCCGCGCCGTATCCATCGCCGTCGCCGTCGCCGAGGCACGTCGTGACCACCGTGCCCTCGTCGGTGCGTCCGTCGCAGTCCTGATCGAGCCCGTCGCACACCTCGGCGCTCGACGAGACATCGCCCACGCAGCTGCCCCACGAGCCGCCGACGCAGATCTGCGATCCGATCGCGCACTCGCCGACGTTCGTGGGCGCGCCACCGCCGGGCCCGGTGCCGCAGTCGCGGCGCGCGCCGTCGGTGCACGTGCAGCCGGGATCGGTCGCGCCGTCGCAGTCGTCGTCGATCGCGTTGCACGAGTCGTGGCGCCCCGGATGGCGCGCGGCGTCGGTGTCGGCGCAGTCGCCGCCGAGCGTCACGTAGCCGCTCGGCGCAGTGCAGCCGGTGCTCGTCGTCGCGCCGCCGACGCCATCGCCGTCCTGATCGCGATGGAACGTGCGCAGCACGCCCTCGTCGGTGCGTCCGTCGCAGTCGTCGTCGGCGCCGTTGCACGACTCGATGCCGACCGGGCTCGCCGATGCGCGCGCGTCGTCGCAGTCGCCGCGGCGCTCGACGTACGACGCGCTCGGAGGGCCGCAGGTCGCGCCTGCGGTGTTCGCGGCGCCGCCGAATCCGTCGCCGTCGCCGTCGAGGTGGTAGACGCGACGCAAGCCCTCGTCGGTCGTGCCGTCGCAGTCGTCGTCGAGGTCGTTGCAGACCTCGGGCGATGCGGGGCTCACGCCGGCGCGCGCGTCGTCGCAGTCGAGCGTGTTCGAGGCCCAGCCCTCGGGGACGCTGCACGCGCTCGTGGTCACGCCCGAGGTCGCCGAGCCGTAGCCGTCGCCGTCGGTGTCCTCGTGGTAGGTGCGCAGCACGTGCTCGTCGACGCTCGCGTCGCAGTCGTTGTCGACTCCGTCGCAGAGCTCCTCGGTGGGACCGACCGCGCCGATGCACTCGCCGAAGATCCCTTCGACGCACACGCGGCGGCCCTCTTGGCACGCGCCCTCGCCGACGCCGCAGACCTCGGCGGCGCCGGGCGCGCACGGGCAGACCTCGTCCGCGACACCGTCGCAGTTGTTGTCGACGCGATCACACGCCTCGCCGGCGCGCGGGTTGATCAGGCTGTCGCCGTCGTTGCAGTCGTCGCCGCAGGTCGTGCCCTCGTCGTCCGCGTTGCAGCACGCCTCGGACGCGGAGCCGTCGCCGTCGTCGTCGACGAAGCCGAACGTCGCGGCGTTGCAGTCCTCGTCGTGCCCTGCCGCGTCGCAGACCTCGGTGTTGCCGGGGAAGCGGTTGCGATCGGTGTCGTCGCAGTCGTCGCCGCCGCAGTCGACCGCGATGCGACCATCGCCGTCGGCGTCGAGCGCGACCGGGCAGTCGGTCACGCAGCGTCGCGCTTCTTCTTCGCAGACGTAGCCGGGCTCGCACGCTTCGACGTAGGCGGGCACGCAGCCGCGCTGATCGGCGTCGGTGGCGCCGGGCATGCAGCGCTCTTCGCCGTCGCAGTACACGCCGTTCTGGCACTCGCGATCGAGCACGCAGAGGGCGGGGCCTCCGTCGGGCTCGAGGCCGCCGTCGACTGCGGTGTCGGGTGGCGGCGCTTCGCACGCGACGATCAGCACGAGGGCGAGCACCGCGACGCCACGAAGGTCGAGCATGGACGCGCCGCCTGAGCAGCGCGCGTACCACGCGCCCGTGTGCTCGAAATCGTGCAGAACGCACGCACCGCACGCGGGCGGCCCGCGGGCGCGCACGCGCGCGGCCCACGCGACCGCGGACGGTGGAGCGCGACGACTCCAGTCGTCGGATCGCGCGCTCGATTCCAACGCGCTCGGGCCTGAAAAACGCGACGACGGCGAGCGACAAGTCCTCGGTGCAGGACATGCAAACGGAGATGGGCGTGCGCCACGCTGTGCCCCTCGCCATCACGCTCCTCCTCGCTGCGCTGTCGGGCTGCGGCGACGAGCTGCCCATCGCGCGACCGCGTCCGACGGGACGCGTGATCCCCGCGGTGCCAGAGCCGCTGCGACGGCTCTCGCGCGTCGAGCACGAACGAACGCTGCGCGACTTGTTCCCGGGCACCGCGCTGCCGGTGCTGGAGCTTCCGGTCGACACGACGCTCGATCGACTGGAGAACGACGCGCGCTCGCTCGGGCCCTCGCAGCTCGGGATCGCGCGGTACGAAGAGTCCGCACGCGCCGTGGCGAGCGCGGTGATGGCCGACGAGCGTGCGCGCGCGCGGATCCTCGCGTGCGACGCATGGTCCACGCCGAGCGAGCAGGAAGCGTGCATCGATGCGTTCGTGGACGGCTTCGCGATGCGCGCGCTGCGCAGGCCACTCAGCGAGGACGAGGCGGAGCGACTCCGCTCGCGCATGCGCGCGTGGACGATGCAGACCGACTTCCTCGGTGCGATCGAGCTCGCGGTGCAGATGCTCCTGCAGACGCCGAGCTTCCTCTATCGCACCGAGCCCGCGAGCGGCGACGACGTGATCGCGGTCGACGGCTACGAGATGGCCAGTCGGCTCTCGTATGCGCTCTGGCAGTCGATGCCCGACGACGCGCTCTTCGAGGCAGCTGCGACCGGTGCGCTGTCGAGCGGTGAAGGCATCGAGCGAGAAGCCCGACGCATGATCTCCGACGCGCGCGCGGGGGACACGATCGTCGACTTCCATCGGCAGTGGCTCGATCTCGATCGCATCCTCGAGCCCGAGCACGCGGTGCGCGCGGAGGAGACGCGCAGCGACTGGGATGCGCGGACGCAGCGCGACGCGCACACCGAAGCGCTGCGCTTCGTGCGGCTCGCGCTGGTCGAGGGAGACGGCCGGCTCGCGTCGCTCCTCGAGAGCCCCGAGGCCGAGCTCAGCGGACGCCTCGCGCATCTCTACGACGTCGCGACCGACCCTTCGTGGGCCGACGACGAGTGGCGTCGCGTGACGCTGCCCGAGGAACGACGCGCCGGCATCCTCACGCGCATCGCCGTGCTCGCGTCGCACGCGCACCCTGGCTACGCGTCTCCGCCGCTGCGCGGCAGCTTCGTGCTCGAGACGCTCCTCTGCGCGCCGCGCACGAGCCCACCCGCCGACGTCGATCTCTCGCAGCCGCGGCCGAGCGACGGAGATGGCCCACGCACCAACCGCGAGCTCTTCGCGCAGCGCACCAGCTCCGCGATGTGCCAGGGCTGTCATGCGCGGCTCGACGGCATCGGCTTCAGCCTCGAGCACTACGACGCCGCCGGCGTGTGGCGCGACGTCGAGGTGGGCGTGGCGATCGACGCCGCGGGCGCGCTCCACGGCACCGACGTCGACGGGCCCTACCAAGGTGCGCTCGAGCTCTCGAGCCGGCTCGCGACGAGCCGCGACGTGCATGCGTGTTACACGCGCCGCTGGCTGCAATTCGTGCGCGGCAGGCCGGCGGACGCGAGCGAGCAGTTCCTCCTCGCGGAGCTGGAGGAGCGGTTCGCGGAGAGCGGCGGCGACGTGCGAGCGCTGATGCTCGCCATCGTCACGCACCCGAGCTTCGCGCGGCGCACGGCGGTGGGCGAATGACGACGATCCTCGATCGACGACGGTTCTTGCGCGCGATGGGTCTGTCGGCGCTCGCATCGGCGGCGCTGGGGCGATCGACCGTGCACGCCGGGGACGACGAGCCACCGCCGCGACGCATCGTGTTCTTCTGCACGGGCCACGCGCACGTGTGGAACGGCTGGCACGTCGCGCTCCCAGGGCTGCCCACCGATCGCACCGTGGAGCGCTCGCTGCTCGAGCTCTCGCGCGACGAGCTCAGCCCGGTGCTGCGGCCCTTCCACGCGATGCGCGATCGCGTGCTGCCGATCGAAGGAATCGCGCACACCTCGGTGCTCGGGGATCTCGCAGCGCTCGCCGGCCAGACCGGCGTCGATGGCAATCACCACAACGTCGCGATGGCGCATCTGCTCACGACGCGCATCGCGCAGCAGCGTGGGCCCGGGACGATCTGCATCGGCGGCGGGCGCTCGATCGATCAGGAGATCGGCGCGCGCCTCGCGCAGCCCGGACGCTTCGACGCGTGCGTCTGGGGCGCCAACCACTGGATGCCGTACTCGTCCTCGGCGCGGGCCAGGCCGCGCCGCGCGTCGAAGATCCCGAGCGTGCCTACGCGGATCTGCTCGGTCTCTACGTGCCTCCGACCACCGACACGCCGCGCACGCGCGACGAGCGCATCCGCGCGCTCCGCGGGAGCGTGCTGGACGCGGTGGCGCGCGAGCACGAATTCATGCGCTCGCGCATGGGGCTCGAGGGCGCGCGCAAGCTCGAGCAGCACCGCGACATCGTTCGCGATCTCGAGCGCGCGCTCGGCATCGCGGTGCCGACACGCTGCGATCCCGCCTTCGAGTCGACGGGCCACGTGATCGACCAGTACTCGCGCCTCGCGACCCTGGCGCTCTCGTGCGATCTCACGCGCGTCGTCACGATCGTCCCGCCGATCCTCGAGCCCACGGAGTTCGGCTATCCGGCGAGCTCCGACGTGCACGGGCGCTTCGCCCACAGCTCGGTCGACGACGGGAGCGAGCCCTTCGATCCCGTGTCGGAGCGCGCGATGATCGACTACGGCATCTTCTATTCGCAGCGCTTCCTCGCGCTGCTGGAGATGCTCGACGCGGTCCCCGAGGGATCGGGGACGATGCTCGATCACACGACGGTCGTGTGGCTGACCGAGCTGGGCTCACCGACGCACCAACACGTCGACGCGTGCACGCTGATCGCGGGCGGCACCGACTTCTTCCGCACCGGTCGCTACGTGCGCTACGCGCGCGACGTGCGCGCCGCGATCGACTGGGCGGGGCGACCGCTCTCGCACGGGCCCGCGCTCTCGCAGCTCTTCGTGACGTTGCTGCGCAGCTTCGGCTGGGACGACGATCACTTCGGGATGCGCGAGGTGACGCGTCGCGACGGAAGCGCGATCGACGTGCGCGGGACACTCCGCGAGCTGCACGTCTGATCGCGTCGAACGTGAGGGCGCTCTTCGCGCGCCGCGCGTATGACGCACCGTGATCGTCGAGCCCGCGGTCGACTCGCGCTACCGTGCGCGCGGTGCAGGTCTTCCTCACCGGCGGCACCGGCTACGTCGGCGCGCACCTCGCGCGCGCCCTGCTCGCGCGCGGCCACCGCCTCACGCTGCTCGCGCGCGACCCCGCGAAGATCCCGTCGTGGGCCGGCGCCGCGGACATCCGCTTCGTGCGCGGCGACCTGCGCGACGCCGCGTCCCTCGAGCCCGCGCTCCGCGGCCACCACGCGCTGATCCACAACGCGCTGATCTGGGACGAGGAGCCCACCGAGCTCGATCTCGTCGATCCCCGCGCCACCATCGCGCTGCTGCACGCCGCCCAGCGCGCCGCCATCCCGCGCCTCCTCTACACGTCGTCGACCGCGGTCCACCGCCCGTTCCACGCCCGCATGAGCGCGTCCGATCCCCTCGCGCCCGCCGATTTCTACGGCGTCACCAAGGCGACCGGCGAGCTCGCGCTGTGGGCCGTCGCCCAGGCTCACGGCCTTCGCGGGACCGTGATCCGCCCCAGCGCCGTCGTCGGCGCGCCCGCGTTCCCCGGCGCACCGTTCAAGTCGGATCGGCGCCTCGAGAATCTCGTCGCGCGTGCCCGCCGCGGAGAGCGCTTGGTCGTGGCGCGCCACGACGCCCGCCAGTGGATCGCCGCATGCGATCTCGCCGAGCTCTACACCCGCGCCCTCGAGACGGATGCCGGCGGCACCATCCTCGCGGTCGCCCGCGACGTCGTGAGCTGGGAGGACATCGCCCGCGAGATCGTCCGCCGGGTCGGCACCGGCGAGGTCCACGTCGAAGACACCGGCCTCCCAGCCGATCCCTTCGTCTTCGACACCACCGACCTCGACCGCACCTTCGGCGTCACGTTCGAAGCGCGAGCCGCCGTGATCGATCACATCGCGCACCTCACGCGGTGATCGAGCCGACGGCAGCCAGCTCGCCCACGTCTTCGAGCTCGCAACGCGCCGCAGGGCAGGGGATGTCACGGAGACGACCACTTCGGGCTCGGGCCGGCGCATGATCGCGACGATGTCGCTACGCGGGCTCGTGCTCGTCCTCGCCTTCCATGCAGCGCTCGCGACGACGGCGAGCGCCCAGCGCACGTACCGGCACCCGCGCCCCGCGACGTCGCACCGCGAGCTCACCCCCGAGGAGATCGCGGAGCACGACTCCGAGATGGCGGCGCTCCAGGCACGCTGCGACGCGGTGGGGCGCGAGCAGTGTCTGGAGGAGGATCGCGCGCAGCGAGCAGCGCACCTGCGGGCCGTCACGCACGAGACGATCGCGATCGTCGGCGGGGCGCTCGCGGTGCTGGTGTTGTTCTTCTTCGTTCGGCGGTCGCCACGACGGCGGGCCGCGTCACCAGCACCACCGGTCGAGCAGTGGGACCTCGCGGTGGTCGAGGTCGCGCTCGCGCGGGAGCACGTCGCGGCCGTGCGGCACGCGCTCGAGGAGATCCTCGCGTCGCGCCTCAATGCGCGCGACGTGCTCCCCGAGCTCGCGACCGCGCTCGCGCGCGCGCCGTGGACGCACGTCGCGCTCCGCCAGTACGCGAGGACCGACGCGCCGGTCGCGGAGGAGCGCCACCGCGCGGTGCGCGCCGAGATCGCGGCGCGCGAGACGCTCGAGGTCCCGCCCGAGCCCGGCCGCGGCTATCGCGGCGAAGCGGCGCGCGAGGAGGAGGAGCACGCGCTCGTCTCCTTGATCGTCCTCACGCGCGCGGAGCTCCCGGACGCGATCGGAGCGCCTCCCGAAGCCGCGCGGCGCACGCTCGAGTCCCTCGCGCGCCGGCCATCGAGCGAGATCGTGCAGGTCGATCTCACGTGGTTCCCGCCCGGTGCCGGCGAGACGACGCCGACCCGCGATCTCGTGGCGCGCGCCCCGCGCCTGGTCCGGACCTGAGCGCGTTCCCGAAAGCGACCCGGACCCGGCCCCCGTTCAGAGCCCGACCGCGAACTCGCACTCGAAGCTGGCGTCGGTCGCGACCGCGGCGCCGTCCTGCGCGAGCGGCGGATCCCAGCGCAGCTGCTGCACGGTGCGACGGCACGCCTCTGCGAAGCCCTGCGACGGCGGGGTCTCGCTGCGGGTGCGGAACCTCTGCACGCTCCCGTCCGGCATGATGCGGAAGCCGATCACCACGCGCCCTTCGATGCCGAGCTGACGCGCGCGCGGCGGATAGTTCCGCTGCAGCACCGCGTTCATGTCGCCCTGAGGGCTCGGGCGTCGCGACAGATCTGCGAGCGCGACCACGCGCGGTCCTTCGGGCGCCGCAGTGCCGGTGCCTCCGACCGCGCCGCCGCGACCGCCCTCGCGACGACGCCCGGTGACGACCGCGCCCGGCTGGCCGATCGGCCCGTCCATCGGCGCGCCGTTGCCGACCGGCATCGCGAACGTCTCGGCGCCCTCGTTGGTCAGCGTCTCGCCGGTGAAGTCCGCGATCGCCTCTTCGACGGGCGGCGGCTCTTCGCTCGGCGGCTCGGGCTGCGGGTCCGGCGTGGTCGGGCGCGGCTCGGTGCGCTCCACGCGACGCGGCTCGGGGCGCACCGGCTCGGGCTCGGGCTCCGGCGGCGGAGGCTCGGGCTCCTCGACCACCGGCTCGGGCTCCGGCTCGGGCAGGGGCTCCTCGATCGCGACGATCTCGATCATCTGCGGCTCGTTCGGGATCAGGTCCCGCACGATCGGCAGCGCGATCAACACGACCGCGACGACGACGTGCGCGCCGATGCTGAGCACCAGCGCGCCGAACAGCCTCGCGAGCCCTGCCCCGCCGTCTCCCAAGCGTCTCGACTACTGCGCGAGGTCTTCGGGGCGGACGTTGATCGCGTAGCGCGTCACGCCCTCTTGGCGGAGCGAGTCGAGCACGTACACGAAGCGCGAGTGCTGGATGCGGCCGTCGGCCGCGATCGTCGCGCGCGACTCGTTGCGATCGGGGAGGCCCGCGACGTAGCGACGGATCGCCGGCCGGAAGGCCTCGTCGGAGATCGGCTGCGCGTCGATGTAGAGGTGCCCCTCCGAGTCGACCGACACCGCGAGCGTGCGCGGCGTCGTCGCCGACGAGTCCTCGGGCGTCGCCTGCGGCAGCTCCATCGGGATGCTGTGCGACACGATGTAGCTCGCGGTGACCATCAGGATGATCAGCAGCACGAGGACGACGTCGACGAGCGGCGTGACGTTGATCGAAGTGATCAGATCGTCGTCGCCACCACCACCGGTTCCACCGCCCATCGCGTCACTCCGCCGCGGCTTCCGCGACGCCGTTCTTACGGCGCTCGGACTTGAGGAACGCCAGCACTTCCCTGCCCATCGCGTCGGCGCGCGTGAGGCGTGCCTTGATGATGCGCTGGAAGAGGTTGAAGAACGCGACCGCGGGCAGCGCGACGAGCAGGCCGATCAGCGTCGCGACGAGCGCTTCACCGACCTCCGCCATCAGGCCCGCGCTGACCTGTCCCTGGCTCTCGTTGAGCTCGTGGAACGCGCGGATGATGCCGATGACGGTGCCGGCCAGCCCGACGAAGGGCGCGTTGTTGCCGACGGTGCCGAGGAACGCGAGGTTGCGCTCCATGTTCAGGCGCGAGATGGACGTCTGACCGTCCATGCGCTCTTCGGCCGTCTCCGCGCCGTCCTCGGCCGCGTCGAGCCCGGCGAGCGCGACCTGCGCCTCCACGCTCCGTGATTGCCGCATGCGGGTGCGCGCGGCGTCGACGTCGTTGGAGCGGAGCTTCGCGAGCAGGTCGCTCTTGAGCTTCGCGATGTCGTCGCGCGAGACGAAGAGGTAGTACGCGCGCTCGAGAATGATCGCCAAGCCCACGATCGACAGCAGCACGAGCAGCCACATGACCCACGTGGCCCCGAGCATCGCGAAGGCGGTGAGGCGTTCCTGGATGTCCATTCGGGCGAGATCCTGAGGTAAAAGGGCGCGAGAAGCCGCGGAACCCTACGAGAGGTGCATTGCAGACGCAACCAACATTGAGAATGCAATGTGGTTGCAGAACGCGTCTCTCGGCCAGCTATTCCCGAACGTCGTTCCGGGAACGCCTCACACGACTCCGCAGATGGGATCTTGGTCCAGCGGGAGTGCTCGCTGGTGGCGGGCCCGGACGGCAGCGTGCGGCGCACGCGGACGGGAGGGCTCTGCGCCGACGAGCCGTTTTTGGACACCTCTCAGCTGCGCCCGAGCTCGCGCGCGACCAGGCGCCAGACGTCGCTGACCGAATCGATCTCGAGACGCACGCAGGCGACGCGCAGCGCGGCCGCGGCGAGCGACGGGTCGACCCCGAGCTGCGCCGGAAGCGCTTCGGGCGCGACGCCCGCGAGCGAGAGCGCGATCACGCGCCGCTCGATGTCGTTGAGCCCGACCCTCGCTGCGAGATGCGCCACGACGCGCTCCGCAGCCGCCCCGTCTCCGTGCGTGCTCGCCCCCATGATCAACAAGTGGCGAGCCGCGCGCGAACCGGCTCAGGATTCTCTTGTCACCTCCGGCCATCGACGGGCCAGGTGCACGTCCTCGAACGGAGATCGCCTCGAACGGAGATCTCAGCCCTTCACGCCGCCCGCGGTGAGGCCGCCGACGAGCTGCCGTTGCAGCGCGTAGAAGAGCGCCATCACCGGGATCGAGACGACGATCGCGCCCGCCGCGAAGTGACCGAAGTTGGAGTCGTACTCGCTCGCGTAGCCGTTCAGGAGGATCGGCAGCGTGTAGAGGTCCTGCGAGGTCAGGAACGTCGCGGCGAGGATGAACTCGTTCCACGCGGTCATGAACGCGAAGAGCGCGGTCACCGCGAGCGCGGGGCGCGCGGCGGGGAGCACGACGCGGAAGAACGCGCCGGCGCGCGTCGCGCCATCGACCATCGCGGCCTCTTCGAGGTCGCGCGGGATCGCGTCGAACGCGCCTCGCAGCTGGAAGATCGCGAAGGGCACCGCGCTCGTCGCGTAGACGAGGACGAGGCCGGTGCGGGTGTCGAGCAGGTTCGACGCGTCGAGCAGCAGGTAGAGCGGGATCGACGCGGCGACGCCGGGGAACATCTGCGTCGCGAGGAGCGTGCGGGTCGCGCCGCGCGCGCCGACGAACTCGAAGCGCGAGAGCGCGTACGCAGCGGGCGTCGCGATCGCGATCGCGACGAGCGCGGTCGCAGCGCTCACGACGACGCTGTTGAGCAGCTGCAGCGCGAAGAGCCAGCGCCCTTCGTGCACGCGCATCACGACCGCCTCGAAGTGCTCGAGCGAGGGCTCGGTGGGCCACGGCAGGATGCGCCCACCGGTGGTCGCGCCGCTCGAGAGCGCCTGCGAGACGACCCACGTGACGGGATAGAGCGCGAACAGCACCGCGACCCAGAGGACGAGGTGCACCGCGAGCTCGCGGCCCAGCGCACGCGCCCTCATCGCGCGCCCTCCTTCGCGCTGCCCGAGCCCGGCAGCGCGCGCGTGCCGAAGTAGAGCAACAAGAAGATCAACACCGCGTACGCCGCGGCGTAGCCGTACTGATGGCCGCGGGTGAACGCCCAGCGATAGGCCTCGCTCACCAGGATCTCGGTGGTGCCGTCGGGCTCGCCCGCGCTCACGAGGTACACGACGTTGAACATGTTGAACGTCCACACCGCGCCCATCGCGACCGCGGGCGCGAGCGAAGGACGCAGCAGCGGGAGCGTGACGAAGCGGAACTGCTGCCAGCGCGTCGCGCCGTCGACCTCGGCCGCTTCGTAGAGGTCCTTGGGGATCGCGGTGAGCGCGCCGAGCGTGACGACCATCATGAACGGGAAGCCGAGCCACACGTTCGTCGTGACGTTCGCCGCGAACGCGGTGGACCAGCGCGCGAACCAGGAGATCGGCGGGGCGCCGAGCGCCTCGAGCATCGCGTTCACCGCGCCGAACTGCCGATGGAACATGCCGCGCCACGCGAGCGCGGTGACGTAGCTCGGCACCGCCCACGGCAGCACGAGCAGTACGCGGTAGAGGCCCTTGAAGCGCAGGGTCGATCGATTGAGCAGCAGCGCGAGCGCGACGCCGATCGCGACGTGCAGCGAGATGTTCGCCGCGGTCCAGAGCACGGTCACGACGAGCACCGCCCAGAACGATCCGTGGCCGAGCAGATCGCCGCCGCGCACCGTGATGATGTCGACGTAGTTCGAGAGGCCGACGTAGTGGAGGTCGCGCCCGTGGCCCGCGAAGAAGCTCGTGCCCGCGCCGACGACGAGCGGGAGGATCACGAGGATGCCGACCGTGATCGCGGCGTGCGCGACCCACGCGTAGGCAGGCATCGAGCGGCGCAGCGCGACGCGGAACATCGGGTCGCGCGCGCGACGCACCATCGAGAAGACCATCGCGAGCAGCACCAGGCCGAACGCGAGCAGGCCGGTCGAGGGATCGCGCGGCGCGGGAGGCTCGCGGGTCTCGTCGTCGAAGCGGTGCTGGCCTTGGGCGAGCGCTTCGTCGATCACGATCTCGCCGCGCAGAACGTTGCGGAGCGCGCGCTCCGCGGGGACGAACACCGCGCGCATGTTCGGGTGCGTCGGCGTGATGCGCGCGTGCGACGCGGCCTCGCGGAACGCGACGAGGCGGGTGTCGCGTGCGACCTCGGGATCGCTCCACACGCTGCGGGTCGCGACGACGTGGCCGCCGTGGATCGCGCGGAGGCGCGCGGCCTCGGGCGTCGCGAGGAAGACCGCGAGCGAGCGAGCCGCATCGAGATCGCGCGCGCCCTCGGCGACGAACGCCGCTTCGATGGTCGCGAACGCGCGCATCGGCTCGCCGTCGGCGCCGCGCACGATCGGGAGCGGGCGCACCGACCACTGCAGATCGGTCGGGAGATCGCTCGCGAACCACGGGCCGCTGATCGCCGTCGCGGCGCGCCCGCTGCGGAAGAGATCACGCACCAGCTCGTACGAGGTCTCCTCGGGGATCGTGCGGGTGCGCAGCAGTCGAAGGAGGTGATCGAGCGCGCGCTCGGTGCGCGGTCCGACGAACGCGTAGGTGCCGTCGGGCTCGAGCAGGCCGCCGCCGTACGCATGGAGCAGCGACGCGAACTGGTACGCGTCGTCGGCGTCCCACGCGAGCGGGAACGAGCCCTCGGGCAGCGTCGCGCGCAGCGCTTCGAGATCCTCGAGCGACTCGATGGTGCGATCGCCGAGCAGCGCGTCGTTGACGAAGAGCGCGGCGCTCTTGAGCTGCAGCGGCACGCCGTAGAGCGCGCCGTCGATCGTCAGCGCGTCGAGGTGTGCGCGCTCGAGCTCGGCGCCTGCTCGAAGCGATCGGTCGAGCTCCGCACCCAGCGGCTGGACCAGGTGCGACGAAACGTATGAGCTCAAACGATCGTGCGCGTCGACGAACACGTCGGGGCCGCGCTGCACCGGGATCGCGGACTCGAGCTTCGACGCGTACGCGCCGAACGGGACCGCGAGCATCTCGACACGGGTGCCGCGATGGCGCTGCTCGAACGCGTCCACCGCCGCGCGCAGGCCGCGCTCCTCGCGCTCGCCATAGGAGTGCCAGAGCGTGATCGTCGTCGTCTGGCCTCGCGCGGACGACACCCAGGTCAGCGTGACGCCCGCGATCAGAGCGAGCGCTGCCGTGAGCGCGGCCGAGAGCACCGCGCGCGTCTGGGTCCTCCGCCAGCTCATGAGAGCGTTCGCTCGGAGTCCGGATCGAAGAGGTGGAGAGAGCCCTGCGCGATGTCGAGCGCGAGGGTGTCGCCGGGGCGCGCGGCGCGCGCGCGATCACCTTCGAGGCGCGCGACGAACGGATGCGCGCCGACCTTGCCGTGCGCGTAGGCCTCGAAGCCCATCGCCTCGATCACCTCGACGCGCAGCAGGATGTCGGCGTGGCCGTTCGCGCTGGGCAGCACGTCGTGCGGGCGCACGCCGGCGAGCACGTTCTTGCTCGCGATGCGATCGTTCTGCGGGAGCTGCGCGTCGAGCCCGTCGGCGCGGATGCGGCCGTCGACGATCTCGCCGGGCACGAAGTTCATCGCGGGCGAGCCGAGGAACGACGCGACGAAGCGCGAGCGCGGCTTCGCGTAGACCTCGAGCGGCGCGCCGATCTGCTCGACGTGGCCCGACTTCAGCACGACGAGCCGGTCGGCGAGCGTCATCGCCTCGACCTGATCGTGCGTGACGTAGATCATCGTCGCGCCCTGCCCTTGCTCCTTCAGCCGAGCGTGCAGGCGCTTGATCTCGACGCGCACGTCGGCGCGCAGCGCGGCGTCGAGGTTCGAGAGCGGCTCGTCGAAGAGGAACACCGAGGGACGGCGCGCGATCGCGCGGCCCATCGCGACGCGCTGGCGCTGCCCGCCGCTCATCTGGCGCGGGTAACGATCGAGCAGCTTCTCGAGGCCGAGCATCTGCGCGACCTCGTCGACGCGCTCGGCGATCGTCTTCGCGTCGGTGCCGCGGAGCTTGAGACCGAAGCCGAGGTTCTCGCGCACCGTGAGGTGCGGATAGAGCGCGTAGCTCTGGAAGACCATCGCGACGTCGCGGTCGCGTGGCGGCAGCTGCGTGACGTCGCGTTCGCCGATCTTCAGCGTGCCGTGGTCGGGGATCTCGAGGCCGGCGATGGTGCGGAGCAGCGTGCTCTTTCCACAGCCGCTCGGGCCGACGAGCACGACGAGCTCTCCGTCGCCGACCTCGAGGTCGACTCCGCGCAGGATCGGGTTCCCCCCCAGATCCTTCTTGATTCCGCGCAGGCTCAGAGACGACACGGGGCCGGAAGAATGCCGGAGCCCGCACCACGTTTCCAGAGAGTTTCTTTCTCGTCGCGGAAGTCCGCGCAATCGCACGCGGTCCGCGCGATGGTCGGTCAGCCTTCGCCGTCGCGCACCAGCTGCGCGCGGCAGGCGCGCGCGGCGGCGAGCATCGTGGCGAGCACCGGGTCGGTCGAGGCTTGCGCCTCGAGCGCGACGAGGTCGTGATCGAGACGCCGGAGCTCGGCCGAAGCGAGCGTCGAGCGCGTGCGGCGGGGCGTGCGGTGATTGGTCTCGCGTTGCATGGGCGACACGAAGAGCAGCGCACGTGCCACGCACGGATGCCCGCAGATCGCGGAGAATTCGGCCGCCCGGCCACGCGGGTCGCCGGCTGGCGCAGCCGAGGTTTCCAGCGCGGATCGAGGACGTGTCGGCGCGAGGCCCGACGCGCACGACGAGGGCTCGGAGCACGCGAGGCGCCGCGCCCGGAGCGCGTCGTGCGCCGCGCGCGATCACCCGAACGCGGGCGTGGCGAAGCTGCGCAGCACCGGATGTGCGGTGCCGCGCACGAGGCGCGTGATCGATCCGGGACGCGGCGGATGCAGGCTCGCGCGCTCCGTCTCACCGATGCCGAGCTGCGACGCGACGCGACGCACGATGTCGTCGGGCGCGCCCTCGAGGATCTCGTCGTCGTGCGTGTCGGTGGCGTCGAGGTGCGCGGCGCAGTTGTAGGAGACGATGCGGACGCGGCGATCGGCGCCGACGTGCAGGTGCGTGATCGAGGTGTTGGTCGCGCCGATCAGCGGACGTCCGCGCAGACCCAGGAGGCGCATCACGATCGATCGGATCACGCCGCCGTGGGTCACGACGATCACGCGCTCGCCCTCGCGACCGCTCGCGATGAGCGCGTCGAGCGCGCGGTGCACGCGCGCGTCGAACGTGACCATCGACTCCGCGCCGCCGATCGGCATGTCGGTGCCCATCGCCATCGCCTGGACCTCCTCGGGGAAGCGCTCGCGCACTTCGCTGTGGAGGAGGCCGCCCCAGACGCCGAGATCGAATTCGCGCCACGCGGGGTCGTGGACGAAGTCCGCGCTGATCGCGGCGGCGGTGTCGCGGGTGCGCGAGAGATCGGACGCGATGCGGCGATCGAAGCGGACCTTCGCGAGACGCGCGCCGAGCTTCGCGGCCTCGGCGTGGCCCTGCTCGGAGAGCGGAACGTCGGTCTGACCCTGCCAGCGACCTTCGGCGTTCCAGATCGATTCGGCGTGACGAACGAGGACGATCTCCACGCGCCGCAGCATGGTGCGTGTGCTCGTTCGCGTCGACGTCGCGTGTTGCCACGCGGCAGACCACCTCGCTCCCCGGCGCTGGCACCGTGCCTGCGTGCCGCGGGCGCATGCGCACGCGCTTCCGCGCGCTCGCCTCGTGGGCTTCGTTCCTCGCGCTCGTCACGATGATGGCGGGGATCGTGCGCGCGCAGGGCGAGGTCGCGCTGCAGCCCACCGGGCTTCCGCCGCCCGACGAGCCGGTCGATCTCTCGACGCCGCGCCGCGCGCTGCGCTTCTTCGACGCGAGCGTCGCCGACGGAGAGTGGATCGACGCCTCGCGTGTGCTCGATCTTCGCGACGTGCCGCCCGAGCGCACGATCGCGCGGGGCGAGGAAGCGGCGCGCGCGATCGATGCGGTGCTGACCGATCGCGGCGCGACCCCCGAGTCGCTGCCCGACGATCCCGAGCCCGGCGGATCGCACGTCGTCGGCGTGGCGTGGATCCCCGGTGTCGAGCCCGGGGTCGTGATGCGCCGCCTGCTGCGCGATGGTCGTCCGGTCTGGGTCTTCTCGCGCACGACGGTGCGCGTCGCGCCCGACCTCGCGGCGCGCATCGATCGGGGGCCGATCGGCAATCGGCTCGGGCCGGCGCTGCGCGAGCCGCGCTTCGCCGAGCTCGAGCCGTGGCAGTGGATCGGCAGCGCGCTCGCGCTCGTGATCGCCGCGGTGCTCGCGACCGCGACGGGGCGCGCGCTGATGTGGCTGCTGTGGCGCTCGCTGCGCCGCGAAGAGCGCGCGAAGCTCGGGCGCGCGGTGCGACGGGTGCGCCCGCCCGCGCGGGTCGCGCTCACGCTCGCGTACCTCGGGCTGCTCGCGATGCTGCTGCGCTACCCGCCGAGCGTCGTCGCGGTGCTGGCGGACGCGTATCGCGCGGCGTGGATCGTCGCGGTCGGATGGCTCGTCGTGCGCGGCATCGACTTCGCGGCGCAGGTCGCGTCGGAGCGCGCGGCGGCGCGCCAGGGGTGGCGCGCGCGCATGGTGCGGACGCGCGTGATCCTGCTGCGGCGCGCGCTCAACGTGGTGGCGACCGTCGTGTTCGCGTCGGTGTTGCTGCTCCAGTTCCCCCCGGTGCGCGAGGTCGGCGTGTCGCTGCTCGCGTCGGCCGGTGTCGCGGGCGTCGTCGTCGGCATCGCGGCGCAGCGCACGCTCGGGAACCTGCTCGCGGGCATCCAGCTCTCGTTCACCCAGCCGCTGCGCGTGGGTGATCAGGTCGTGATCGAGAACGAGTTCGGCACCGTCGAGGAGGTGAACCTCAGCTACGTCGTGGTGCGGGTGTGGGATCAGCGCTGCCTGATCGTGCCGATGGCGCGACTGCTCGAGCTGCCCTTCCAGAACTGGACGCGCGCCGCCGACGATCTGATCGGCGACGTGTTCTTCTACGTCGACTTCGCGACGCCGATCGAGCGGCTGCGCCCGGAGATCGAGCGCTTCGTGCGCGCGCATCCGCTCTGGGATCGTCGCGTGCTCGGGGTGCAGGTCGTGGACGCGACCGAGCGCGCCGCGAAGGTGCGCGTGCTCGTGAGCGCGCGCGACGCGGGCGCGACGTGGGATCTGCGCTGCGCGACGCGCGAGTTCGCGCTCGGGCTGATGCAGCGCCTCGAGGGCGGGCGTTATCTGCCGCGCATGCGGCTCGACGAGCTCGAGCGCCCGAGCGAGGGCTCGGGCGCGCGACGCCTCTCGTGATCGATCACGACGCCGGATAGACGCGCTGCACGCGCGCGTCGATGCGCACCCTGCTGCCGCGCTCGGCGGCACGCGGTGCGTGGCGCGGCACGTGGGCGCGCACCGTGGGACCGCCGTCGATCGTCGCCTCGAGCTGGATGCGCTCGCCGAGATCCGCGATGCGCGAGATCGTCGCGTGCGCATCGCCGTCGTCGGCCGGCGCGACGTCGAGATCCCCCGCGCGCACCGCGATGCGCACGCGCTCGCCGGTGCGCGCTCCGACCACGGGCAGACGCAGCGCCCCGATCGCGATCGCACCGTTCTCGACGACCCCCTCGAGCACGTTCACGTCGCCGAGGAACGACGCGACGAACGCCGTCGCGGGCGCGTCGTAGAGCGCGGTGGGCGAGCCCTCCTGCTCCACGCGGCCTTCGTTCATCAGCACCACACGATCCGCGATCTCCAGCGCTTCTTCCTGATCGTGGGTGACGAGCACCGTCGTGACGTGCAGCTCGTCGTGGAGCGTGCGCAGCCACGCGCGGAGCTGGCGCCGCACCTTCGCGTCGAGCGCGCCGAAGGGCTCGTCGAGCAGCAGCACCTGGGGCTCGACCGCGAGCGCACGGGCCAGCGCGACGCGCTGGCGCTGTCCACCCGAGAGCTGCGAGGGATGCCGCCGCGCCATGCCCTCGAGCTGCACCAGCGAGAGCAGCTCGTGCACGCGCGCGCGGATCTTCTCCTCCGTCGGTCGCTCCTTGCGCGGCTTCACCCGCAGGCCGAACGCGACGTTCTCGAACACCGTCATCTCGCGGAAGAGCGCGTAGTGCTGGAACACGAAGCCCACGCCGCGCTCCGCGACGCCGGCCGCCGAGACGTCACGCCCCGAGAAGAGCACGCGTCCCGCGTCGGGCGCCTCGAGCCCCGCCATCACGCGCAGCAGCGTGGTCTTGCCCGAGCCCGAGGGACCGAGCAGCGCCACGAGCCCGCCGCGCTCGATGCGCACGGTCACGTCGCGCAGCGCGTGGTGCGCTCGATATCGCTTGGTCACGCCGATCGCTTCGATGCTCATGCGAGCGCTCCTCGGTTCTTCGCGCGCTGCTCGAGCAGCGCCTTCAACGTCAACGTCACGAGGCCCGACAGCGCGAGCAGCGACGCGACCGCGAACGCCGCGACGAAGTCGTACTCGCCGTAGAGCACCTCGACGTGCAGCGGCAGCGTGTTGGTCTCGCCGCGGATGTGGCCGCTCACCACGCTCACCGCGCCGAACTCGCCCGCGGCGCGCGCCGCGCAGAGCACGCAGCCGTAGAGCACGCCCCACTTGATGCGCGGGAGCGTCACGCGCGTGAGGATCGACCAGCCGCCCGCGCCGAGGCTCGCCGCGGCCTCTTCTTCTTCGCGCCCCTGGGCCTCGAGCAGCGGCACGAGCTCACGGGTCACGAAGGGCAACGTCACGAAGAGCGTCGCGAGGATCACGCCCGGCACCGCGTACACGATGCGGATGTCGTGCTCGGCGAGCAGCGGCCCGAAGGTGCCGCGCGCCCCGAAGAGCAGCACGAAGAGCAGGCCCGAGACCACCGGCGAGACCGCGAACGGCAGATCGACGATCGTCAGCAGCGCGCCCTTGCCCGGGAAGTCGTAGCGCGTGATCGCCCACGCCGCGGCGATGCCGAACGCCGCGTGGAACGGCACGACGATCGCGACCACGAGCCCGGTGAGCTTCAGCGCGTGCAGCGTGTCCTCGTTCGCGATCGCCGCGGCCCAGCGCGCCGGACCTTCCGCGAACGCCTCGACGAACACGACGACGAGCGGCAGCACCAGGAGCACCGCCATCGCGCCGATCGAGATCGCGGCGACGGCCCACGCCGCGCGCCCGCGCGGTCGCTCACGCGCCCTTTGCGCCACGATCCACCAGCCTTCGTTGCGCGGCGTTCACCGCGAAGAGCAGCCCCGCCGACGCGACGAGCATCGCGAGCGCGACGACCGCTGCGCTCGCGTAGTCGTAGCCCTCGAGGTGCGAGAGGATCCGCAGCGGCGCGATCTCGGTGCGCATCGGCATGTTGCCCGCGATGAACACGACCGAGCCGTACTCGCCGAGCGCGCGCGCGAACGCGAGCGTGGTGCCCGCGACGATCGAGGGCATCAGCGAGGGGAGGATCACGCGCAGGAACGTCTGGGCGCGCGACGCGCCGAGCGAGGACGCGGCCTCCTCGATCTCCGCGGGCAGATCCTCGATCACCGGCTGCACCGTGCGCACCACGAAGGGCAGCCCGGTGAAGAGCAGCGCGATCGCGATGCCCACGCGGTTGAACGCGAGCTCGATCCCGAGCGGCGCGAAGAGCGCGCCGACCCATCCGCTCGGCGCGCACAACGCGGTGAGCGCGATGCCCGACACCGCGGTCGGCAGCGCGAACGGCACGTCGACGATCGCGTCGAGCAGGCGTCGACCGGGCAGCTCGTAGCGCGCGAGCGTCCACGCGATCGCCACGCCGAGCGGCGCCGAGACGAGCGCAGCCACGCCCGACGCGCCCACGCTCAGCCCCACTGCCGCGAGCGTGCGCGCATCGGTCAGCGCGCGGACGATCGCGTCCCACGGCGCGCGCGCCACCGCGAGCACGAGCGCGCCGAGCGGCACCAGCACGAGCACCACGAGCACGGTGCCGGTGATCGCGAGCGAGGGCGCGAAGCCGGGGATCGATCGCGGCGGGCGCGCCGCGCGCGGAGCGACGCTGGGCGTCTCCTCCGCCTCGGCGACCACGGGCGTCGTGGTCACGTTCCGCCCTGCCCCGGCTGGTAGATCCGATCGAAGAGCGCGCCCTCCGCGAAGTGCGTCGCGTGCGCGCGCTCCCATCCGCCGAACACCTCTTCGACGGTGAAGAGCGTGATCGTCGGGAACGCCTGCGCGTGCCGCGCTGCGACCGCCGCATCACGCGGCCGGTAGTGTTGGCGCGCCACGATCTCCTGGGCCTCGGTCGACCAGAGGTGCCGCAGGTACGCCTCCGCGACCTCGCGCGTGTGGTGGCGCTCGACGTTGCGATCGACCCACGCGGCCGGAGGCTCGGCGAGGATGCTCTCGCTCGGGATCACGATCTCGAGGCCGGCGTCGGGGCTCTCCGCGAGCAGGAGATGCGCTTCGTTCTCCCACGTGAGCAGCACGTCGCCGATGCCGTTGCGCGCGAACGTCGTCGAGCTGCCGCGCGCGCCCGAGTCGAGCACCGGCACGCGCTGGTAGAGCGCGCGCACCATCTCGGTGCCCGCCTCGTCGCCGGTGCGTCCGTCGTAGCCGTGGCGCAGCGCGTACCCGTACGCGCCGAGGTAGACGTAGCGCGCGCCGCCCGACGTCTTCGGGCTCGGCGCGATCACCTGGGTCTCGCCGCGCACGAGATCGTTCCAGTCACGGATTCCGCGCGGGTTGCCGCGACGCACCACGAACACGATCGTCGAGTAGAACGGCGAGCTGTGATCGGGCAGGCGCGCCGCCCACTGCGGGTCGAGCAGCTGCTGTCCCTCGCGCGCGATCGCGTCGACGTCGAAGGGCAGCGCGAGGCTCACCACGTCGGCGTCGAGCCCGTCGATCACCGCGCGCGCCTGACGGCCCGAGCCTCCGTGCGACATGCGGATCTCCACCCGCTGTCCGCCGTGATCGCGCGCCCATGCGGTGGCGAACGTCGGGTTGATCTCGGCGTAGAGCTCGCGCGTCGGATCGTTCGAGACGTGGAGCAGCGTGATGGTCCCCTGCCCATCGCTCGCGCCGCCGCCGGAACATCCGGAGAGCGTGATCAGCAGTGCGGAGGAGAGGAGCAGTGGGAAAGCGCGGGCTCGCATCGCGCGGCGCCCTTCGCCAGAGGCATGCCAGCTCGAGAGCCCCGCGGTTTTCACGGGCTGGCATGTCGCACCCGTGACCCGCCACGGGTTGCTCTGGCGTTCCGTGCCGGGTCACGGGATGATCCGTGAGATGTCACGGATTCCCCCGCGCCCGTCACGGGCCGAAGTCCACGACCATAGAGGCGCCAAGGGTCTCGACGCGGGCACGCCTCGTGCTGAGCGCGCCAAGCCCACGATGATGCTCGAGCTCGAGATCTGGCGCGAGGCGTGTCGTCACCTCGACATCCACGACTCGCTCTCGCGCATGTTGCCGGTGCTGGCGAGGCACCTCCCGATCGACGCGATCACCTTGCGCCGGCTCGACGTGCCGCGCGCACGGCTCGAGACCGTCGCACAGGTCGGCCGCACGGTCGACGTGACGCAGGCGCCCTTCGAGCTGCCCGCGCCGCAGATGGCGCGCGTGCTCGCGCTCTTCGAGCGACGCACCGCGCACGCGACGCGGCTCGACGGCGACGATCCGCTCTTCGGCGCGACGCCGAGCGAGGACCCATCGCGCGTCGCGAGCGACGTGATCGTCGCGCCGCTCGCCGACGACGAGGGGCCCGCGGGCGTGCTCGCGCTGATCGCGCGCGAGGGCGCGAGGGTGAGCGCGGACCACGCGAAGCTCGTGAGCACGATCGTCGAGCCGCTCGTCGTGGCGCTCGCGAACGATCGCCGCGTGCACGAGCTCGCCCAGCTGCGCGAGGCCGCGCTCGCCGAGAACCGTGCGCTGCTCACGCGGCTCAATCGCCAGAGCATCGTCGAGTCGATCATCGGCGAGCGCGGCGGCCTGCGCACGCTGATGGAGCGCGTCGAGCAGGTCGCGAACGCCGAGGTGCCGGTGCTGCTGCTCGGCGAGACCGGCTCGGGCAAGGAAGTGATCGCGCGCGCGCTGCACGAACGATCGCGGCGCCGCGAAGGGCCGATGGTGCGCGTGAACTGCGGCGCGATCCCGAGCGAGCTGATCGACAGCGAGCTCTTCGGGCACGAGCGCGGCTCGTTCACCGGCGCGGTGGGAACGCGCAAGGGTTGGTTCGAGCGCGCCGACGGCGGGACGCTCTTGCTCGACGAAGTGGGCGAGCTGCCCGCGGCCGCGCAGGTGCGCCTCCTGCGGATCCTGCAGGAGGGCACGCTCGAGCGCGTCGGCGGCCAGCGCACGCTGCACGTCGACGTGCGGATCGTCGCCGCGACGCACCGCGACCTGCACCAGATGGTGCAGGCGGGTCAGTTCCGCGAGGACCTCTGGTATCGCCTCTCGGTGTTCCCGCTGCGCCTGCCACCGGTGCGCGAGCGCCTCGAGGATCTCCCCGAGCTCGCGTCGCACTTCGCGGCGCGCGCGGGCGCGCGGCTCGGCGCAGGACCGCTCACGCCGACGCGCGAGGATCTGCACCTGCTGCTCGCGTACTCGTGGCCCGGCAACGTGCGCGAGCTCGCGGCGGTCATCGAGCGCGCGGCGATCCTCGGGCACGGCAAGAAGCTCGAGGTCGCGGCGGCGCTCGGCCTCGGTGGGCCGCTCCCGACCGCGCCGCGAACGACGGCGAGCGCGCCGCGCGCGGAGACGAACGGGCACGGCACGACGCTGCCCGCGGTCGAGGCGAGGTCGCAGAAGCTCGACGACATCGTGGTCGCGCACATCGAGCGCGTCCTCGCGTCGACGCGCGGACGCATCGAGGGCCCGAAGGGCGCGGCGGCGCTGCTCGGGATCAACCCGCACACGCTGCGGGCGCGCATGAGAAAGCTGCGGCTCGACTGGAGTCGGTTCCGCGGCGCCGACGCCGACTGAAGGAAGATCCAAATCGGCTCGCCCACTCCGGGCCCTCCCGTCCGCGTGCTCCGCACACCCGTGCGGGCCCTCCGCCGGCGAGCACTCCGCCTGAACTGATCTCGCGGTGTGACCCGATCGGCGCGCGACGCGCCACTGGCCCTCCTGCGACCCAGGAGGACCATGTCGCCTCGCGATCGATCGACGAAGGGCCCGGCCGAGCGACGCTTGCGACGGCGCGTGTTCCTCACCGCGCTCGGCCTCGGGCTCGCGGCGCCGTTCGCGACGCGGCTCGCGCGTCTCGCGAGCGCGCAGGCGGAGCGGCCGAAGCGGCTCTTCGTGTTCTACGTGCCGCACGGCGCGCCGCCCGAGCACATGAACCCCGTCGGGTCGGGGGCGAGCTTCTCGCTCGAGGGCAGCGGCGTCGGCGTGTTCGGTCCGCTCGAGCCGTGGAAGCAGCTCACCACCGTGCTGCGCGGGCTGGAGATCAAGGATCACTCGAACCACGCCGCGATCCGCGCGGTGCTCACCGACGGCGGCGACGTGTCGATCGACTTCGCGATCGCGCGCGCGCTCGAGACGCGACCGCTGGTGCTCGGCGCGCTGCCGCATCGCGCGGGCGGGCTCGACGCCGACTCGTTCCTGGTGCGCGACGGGGAGTGGGTGCGGCCGATCTCCAACCCGGTGCGCGCGTACGACGAGACCTTCGCGGGCATCGGCGGCGGCACCGGGCCCGATCCGGTCTCGGACGAGATCGCGTTCCGCAACGCCGCGCTGGGTCTCACGGAGGGCGAGCTCGACACGCTCGCGCGCTCGCTGCGTGGCCTGACGCGCGAAGAGGACAAGCTCGCGCGGCACCTCGCGGCGGTGCGCACGCTGCGCGCGGAGATCGAGATGCCGCCGCCCAGCGGCGCGACGTGCACGACGCGTCCTTCGATCGCGCGCGTCGATGCGCTGCGCGGGAACGACGACGCGTTCTTCCTTCGCGACGAGAACTTCGGCGCGATCGCGCAGGCTCAGGTCGAGATCGCCGCGCAGGCGCTGCTGTGTGGCGTGACGCGCGTCGCGACGATCCAGAACATGTACGTGAACGCCAACGTGCCCTTCGGGCACATCGGCATTCCCGAGGGGCACCACGAGCCGATCTCGCACTCGCTGAACGGCCCGGGTCGCGAGAAGTTCGCGCGCTGTCAGCGCTGGATGTACGAGCAGGTCGCGCGGGTCGCGCAGATCCTCGACGTGCCCGATCCCGAAGATCCCTCGCACACCGCGCTCGAGAATTCGGTGCTGGTGGTGACGAGCGAGATCGCCGACGGCAACGGGCACCTCTCGCGCAAGGCCGAGGTGTGGGTCGAGGGCCGCGCCTACCAGCAGTTCGTGCCGACGGTCGTGATCGGCGGCGGCGGAGGCGCGCTGCGCGGCGGTCAGGTGATCGATTTCGAGAACCGGGCCCACGGCGACGCGCTGCTCACGATCGCGCAGGCGATGGGCGCGCCGATGACGAGCTTCGGCATGAACGGGCGCACGCCGATCGCGGAGATGCGGGCATGAAGCGCCTGGTCGTCATGGCGCTGTGCGGCGCGCTCGCAGGGTGTCTCGGCGAGATCGGCGGTCCTGCCGCCGGGCCCGATGGGATGTTGCCGACCGATCGCCCACCGACCGACGAGCCCGATCCGCCGGTGGTGCCGCCGGTCGATCCCACCGCGCGCTGCGAGACCTCGGAGGTCGGGCCGCCGCTCCTGCGGCGGCTCACGCGCGGCGAGATCGATCGCACGCTGCGCGCGGTGTTCCCCGAGATCGCGGGCGAGTGGAGCGGAGTGCGCCTCGGGCCCGATCTCAATCAGACGGGGTTCACCAACAACGCGACTGCGCTGGTGGTGGGCAATCAGACCGCGCGCGATCTGCTCGAGACCGCCGAGGAGGTCGCGACGCTGATGACGCGCCCCGCGACGCTGAGCGCGACGCTCCCCTGCGCCTCGAGCGGTGATGCGTCGTGCGCGGGACAGCTGGCGGATCGATATGGAGCGCGCCTGTTCCGTCGCCCGCTCTCGAGCGACGAACGGAGTCGATATCTCGCTCTCCATCAGCGAGTGTCGGGTGAGTCGGACTTCGCGACGGGCGCGAAGTGGACACTCGTCGCGATGATCCAGTCGCCGCACGCGGTGTATCGCTCCGAGATCGGCGGAGGCGCGGGGTTCGCGGCGGGTGACGCGCGCGAGCTCGATGCGTACGAGCTCGCGAGCCAGCTCGGCTACACGTTCGGCGGAGGCCCGCCCGACGACGCGCTGCTCGCGATGGCGCAGAGCGGTGGGCTCGCCGATCCCGCGGTGCGCATCGCCGAGGCGCGACGACTGCTCGAGACGCCCGGCGGTCACGGCGTCGTGCAGCAGTTCTTCCGCGAGCACTTCCGCTACGAGAACGTGGCATCGCAGACCAAGGAGCACGTCGGCGAGGCGTTCACGCAGGTGCGCGGCGCGATGGTCGACGAGACGAGCCGCTTCGTCGACGAGGTGCTCTACGAGCGCGACGGAGATCTGAGCGAGCTGCTCACGGCCGACTACACGATCGTCGATCCCACGCTCGCGACCTTCTACGGCTTCCCCGCGCCCGCGGGCGGGACGCCGTCGCTCGTCACGCGCCCCGAGGGGCGCGGCATCGGCCTCCTCGCGCAGGGCTCGATCCTCGCGGGCACGTCGAACGTCACGCATAGCTCACCGACCAACCGCGGCCTGCTCGTGTTCGAGCGACTGCTCTGTCAGGTGCGCCGTCCGCCGCCGCCCGGCGTGTCGACCCAGCTCGAGCCCGCCGAGGGGCGCACCACGCGCGAGCGCATCGAGACCGTGCACACGCGCGACGCCTTCTGCGCGTCGTGTCACTCGCAGTTCGACCCGATCGGCTTCGGCTTCGAGCACTACGACGAGGCGGGGCGATATCGCGACCTCGAGGCGGGGATCGCGGTCGACGCGTCGGGCTCGATCCCGCAGACCGGCGCGACCTTCGTCGGGCAGGAAGAGCTCGCGCGCGCCCTCGCGGCGTCGGAGGACGTCGCAGTGTGCGTGTCGGGGCAGATGACGCTCTACGCGTACGGCGGCGGAGGTCAGGTGGAGTGCCTCGGCGAGAGCGCGCGACAGGCGCTGCTCGACGGCGAGGTGGGCATCCTCGAGTTCCTCGCCGCGCTCGCCGCGGAGCCGCACTTCACGTCTCGCCGCGTCCGTTGATGGAGCGAGCCGTGCCCGCGCACGGGCCGTGACCGGGCACGGCGACTCGATCGCGAATCCGTGCGTCGGCGCTGGGGAGAGCATCGGATTTCGCGGGATCAGCACCTGAATCGGACTGGCACTCTCCGTGCTCAGCGGGCCGCGGCCACGAGGAGCACTGATGAAGAGCCGAGTCCCGATTCGCTTGTTGATTCCCGCGCTGCTCGCGCTCGCTGCACCGCTGTTCGCGGCGTCGCGCGCCGATGCGCAGACGAACTGTCGAGACCTGCCCAACGTCGTGATCGGCGCGGGCGGCAGCGCGTCGGTGCCGCTGCTCGCGAGGGTCGGCGCCGCGCTCCGCAGCGTCGAGAATCCCGCGGTGACGGTCGTCTATCAGTCGCCCGGCGCATGCTTCGGCATCACGCCGTACGTCGACGGCACGACGATCACCGGCACCGCGAGCTACTGGGATCCGCCGCCCGCCGGAAGCCCGGCCGGCACCGCGCCCGTGCAGCGCACGTGCAACCTGCCGCTGACCGGCGTGGTGCCCGACTTCGGCATGATGGGCACCGCGGGCACGCTCTGCGAAGGCGTCACCGAGATCCCCGCGGGCATCGGTGATTTCGCGGGCCCGATCACGTCGTGGAGCCTGATCGTCCCGCAGACCTCGGCGCAGACCGTGATCGCCGCCGAGGCCGCCTATCTGCTCTACGGCTTCGGCCCTGCAGAGGCGCAGGTCTCGCCGTGGACCGATCCCGCGCACTTCTGGGGCCGCAACCCGACCTCGGCCGCGCTCATCGCGATCGCGCTCGCGATCGACGTGCCGCCCGAGCGGATGGGCTCGTGGTTCTCCGGCGATCGCATGGCGTGGGACGTCCGCACCAACCAGGCGATGATCCAGCGCGTCTACGAGAGCGGTCAGGTCGCGCCGGAAGCGACGCTCGGCTTCGTCAGCACCGAAGTCGCCGACAACGCGCGCGATCAGGTGCGCACGCTCGCGTATCAGCACTACGAGCAGTCGTGCGGTTATCTGCCGGACTCCACCGCGACGCGCTTCGACAAGCGCAACGTGCGCGACGGGCACTATTTCCTCTGGTCTTCCTATCATTTCTACGCGCCGGTCGACGGCGCGGGCCAGCTCACGAATCCGCTCACGCGCGCGCTGGTGGGTTATTTCACGGGTGAGGTCGAGACGCCGGAAGAGCTCCCGCTGCTCGAGATCACCGCGCAGAACGGGAACATCCCCGAGTGTGCGATGCAGGTGTGGCGCGACACCGACATGGGGCCGCTCTACAGCTATCTGCCGACCGCGCCGTGCGGCTGTTACTACGAGGAAGTCGCCACCGGCACCGCGCCCGCATCGTGCACGGCGTGTGACGAGGCCAGTGACTGCACCGCGCCCGGCTCGGTGTGCCGCTTCGGATATTGCGAGGTGCGGTGATGCGTACGACGGCGATTCTCACCCTCCTCGCGATGCTCGCGATGGGATGCGAGCGCGACAATCCCACGCCGCCCGATGCCGGTGGCCGGCGTGATGCGCAGGTCGACTCGGGTGAGCTCGACGGCGGGCAGGACCCCGAGCCCACCGACGCGCAGGTCGATGCGCAGCTGCCGGATCGCGAGCTGCCCGACGGCGGCGAATGCACGAGTCGGCCCGACTGCTGGTCGTGCCTTCCCACCGAGCCCGAGCACTTCCTCAACGGATGCACCGACTCGACGTGCATCGAGTTCCCGATCACCCAGGCGCGCCTGCCGCGACTGCGCGCCGATGGAACGGTGCCGCCGCTTCCGTGAGGCGTGAGAGCGATCGAGAGAGGCCCCGAGCGTCCTTGTGATGCTCGGGGCCTCTCGCATTTCACGGTTCCGTGATCGGCTCCCAGCGCGGAGCACGGCCCGTCGGATCCCACGGGCTCGATCCATCACGGGACACGGCGCCCGTGATCGAATCGGGCCGGATCCAGCGATTTTCACATGTCCCGATTGGGTTTCGCGGGATGGCATCGAGCGTGCTCACGGGTCGCGCCGCGTCGAAGGACGCAATCGCCGATTCGACCCCATCGATCCGGAGCCCGCTTGTCCATCGTTCCGCGATTCCGTCGCTCGCTCGCGCAGACTCTCGCGCTCGTCGCGCTCGCATGGGCGCCCGCGAGACCCACTCAGGCGCAGTCCGCGACCATCGAGATCGAAGAGGACGACGAGGAGATCGTCGTCCCCGCGACGCCGCCATCGCCGCCGGCCGAGAGCGCACCGGTCGCGTCCGAGCCGAGCGAGGTGGAGCGACTGCGCGCCGAGCTCGCGACGTTGCGAGAGCGCCTCGACGCGATCGACGCCGAGCGCGCGCGCGAAGCGACGGAATCGGCCGAAGAGCCGCCGCCTGCCGAGCCCGTGCAGGAGCAAGAGAGCCCGAGCCTCGACGTGCCCGCCCAGCTCCAGCGCTGGGGCCTCGCGCTCAGCGGCTACATCCAGGCGCAGTACGAGTGGAGCGATCTCAGCGAGGACCAGCTGCTCCAGGGCGGCGTGGTGCTCAATCGGAATCGCTTCTCGATTCGCCGCGGGCGAATCCGACTCGCCGGAGAATGGGAGCACTTCGCGTTCGAGATCGAGCTCGACGGCAGCACGACGCGCGGGCCCTTCTTCGGACTGCGACGCACCACGGTGTCGGCGCTGCTGCGCAATCCGCAGCCCGGACTGCCACCCTTCGTCGAGCTGTCTGCCGGTCTGACCGAGATTCCGTTCGGCCACGAAGTGCGGCAGAGCCAGCGCGACTGGCTCTTCATGGAGCGCTCGCTGGGCTCGCTCGCGTTCTTCCGCGGTCCGCTCGATCTCGGTGTGCGCGCGCAGGGCGGACTCGGTGTGCTCCGCTACGACGTCGCGGTGATGGGCGGCACGCCGCTCGACGATCGCGCGGGTCAGGGCTTCGCGGTCGATCCGACGTCGGCGCCCGACATCGTCGGTCGCGTCGGGGTGGAGACCGTGAACGAGCGCGACTTCGAGCTCGCGGGCGGCGTCTCGTTCCTCTGGGGCACCGGGTTCCACCCCGGACAGGACGCGGTGAAGGGCCGCCTCGAGTGGCGTGATCTGAACGAGAGCGGGACGCTCGACACCGGCGAGATCGTCGCGATCCCGGGCCGCGCCGCGACGCCCTCGCTCACGTTCGAGCGCTGGGGCGTGAACCTCGATGCGCGCGCCGGCGTGCGCACTCCGATCGGTTGGACCCGCCTCTTCGTCGAAGCGACGCTCGCGAGCAACCTCGATCGCTCGCTCTTCGTCGCCGATCCCGTCGAGACCGGGTTCGATGTGCGGCAGCTCTCCGCGTACGCCGCGCTCACCCAGGAGATCTTCGACTGGGGCCTGCTCGGCTTCCGCTACGACTACTACGATCCGAACTCGGATCTCGTCGATCAGCGACGTGGTCTGTCGGTGCCGGCCGACGCGGCGATCCACACGTTCTCTCCGCTCGTCGGAGTGCGCCTGCCGCCCGAGGTCGCGCCCGGCTTCGCCGGTCGACTGGTGTTCCAGTACGACGCCATCGTCGACGCGCTCGGCCGCGACGCGCGCGGAGTGCCTGCGGACCTGCGCAACGACCAATTCACGGTGCGCGTGCAGGGAGAGTTCCGATGAGCGCGGCAGTCCGGACTGGCATCCTGATTGGCATGCTCGCGGCCGTCGCGTGCACCGGTGAGGTGAGCCCGCTCGGCGTCGAGGAGCCCATCGCGGTGCAGGGCGCGGAGCTGCGCCGCGGCCACGATCTGCCGGGCGCCGCCGAGCTCGAAGAGGGCCCGCGCGTGACCGCGATCGAGTCGACGGGCGGCATCTGGGCGCAGGGCCAGCTCGATCGCACGCTGCAGGGCCGCGCGAGCGAGGAGACGTGGGCGATCGGCCTCGAGATCGTCGGGCTCGGGAGCGGGTACTGGAGCCTGCCGGTGGGCGCGCTCGATCCCGCGTTCCCCGGCGAGCGCGTGTGGTCGGTGGAGCTGGACGTGAGCGGTGGTCTGCCGCCCGGTCTGCACACCTTGCGCGTGGTCGCGATCGACGAGAGCGGCCGCGGGGGCGCGTGGAGCGAGCTCGACGTCTGCGTCACCGACCCGCGCGTCGCCGACAACTTCAATGCGTGCGACCCGACGCTTCCGCCGCCTGCTGGGGTGGTCGCGCTGACGTGGGACGACGACGTCGATCTCGATCTCGTGGTCGTCACGCCCGACGGGAAGACCGTCGACGCGCGTCATCCCACCACCGCGCTCGCCGACGACTCGGGGCGCATCCCGCCCGAGGTGCTGCGCGATCCGACGGTCGGACGGCTCGACGGCGACTCGCTCGCAGCGTGCGAGCCCGACGGCCGCAACAGCGAGAGCCTGACGTTCCAGGAGCCGCCGGGCGGCGGCGGCACGTACCTCGTGTACGTCAATCTGTTCGACGCGTGCGGGCACCCGAGTGTGCGATTCGCGGTGACCACCTACGCGCGCGAGCAGACCGGAGAGGGCCAGTTCCGACTCGTGCAGACCGGTCAGACGACTGGCGCGCTGATGTCGATGGCGGCGAACGGCGGAGCGGGCAGTCCGCTCTACGTCACCGCCGTCGAGATTCCCTGATTCCGCAGGAACTCGAGAGACGTAGCAACATGGACATCGTCGAATCCCTCCTCCGCGTCGCGCTGCTCGGCTCGAGCTGGGTGCTCTGGCTGCTGCTCGCGCTCTCCGTCGTGTCGTTCGCCGCGATGGCGGAGCGCTGGGTCTTCTTCCGGCGCAATCGCGCCGGCGGCGAGGCGCTGCGTCGCTCGCTCGCGAAGGCGCTCCACGAGGACGACGAAGCAGCGCTCTCGAAGGCGCTGATCTCGAATCCCTCGGTCGAGGCCGACGTGCTGCGCGCCGCGCTCGAGTGGCGTCGCGGCGGGCCCGAGGCGTTCTCCGACGCGGTCGAGAGCGAGATCGGCCGGGCCCGCGCGCAGCTCGAGCGCAGCATGACGCTGCTCGGCACGCTCGGGAACAACGCGCCGTTCATCGGCCTCTTCGGCACGGTGCTCGGCGTCATCGAGGCGTTCCACCACCTCTCGGACGGCGCGGGCGAGGCCGCGATGGGCAACGTGATGAGCGGCATCGCCGAGGCGCTCGTCGCGACCGGCGTCGGCATCTTCGTCGCGATCCCCGCGGTCGTCGCCTACAACGTCGCGCAGAAGAAGATCGCCGACGTCGAGAACGACGTGCACGCGCTCGCGAAGCTGGTCACCGCATGGCTGCGCACCGGCGGCGAGCACCCCGTGCACGCGACCACGAAGAGCCCGTCGCGCGTGCGCGACGACGCGCGACCCGAGCTCACGCTGGCGGCCGCCGAGGCGGGGGAGTGAGCGATGGCTGCGACGACGTCGAGCGGAGGTCGTGGGCGCCGGGGTGGCGGGATGATCGTCGGCATCAACGTGACGCCGATGGTCGACGTCGTGCTCGTGCTGCTCGTCATCATGATGGTCTCGGCGACCTACATCGTGTCGCAGAGCATGCACGTCGATCTGCCGAACACCGCGACGTCCGACGGGAGCGCGGCATCGCTCGCGGCGGTGAGCATCGCGGCGGACGGCTCGCTGCAATTCAACGGTGAAGCGGTCGACGAGGCCGCGCTGATCACGGGCCTGCGCGATGCGCGCGCCCGCGATCCCGAGCTGACGCTGATCGTGAGCGCGGACCGCGCCGCGCAGCACGGCGTGGTGGTTCACGTCCTCGACGTCGCGCGCACCGAGAGGATCACGAGCTTCGCAGTCCAGGTCGAGCGCACGCAGTGATCCGACTGGCACGCTGACTGGCACCCTGACTCCCACCCTCCACGCGGCGCATCCACCGTGGCGAAGAATCGCATCGTCCTGCTCTACGTCGGCAGTCTGCTGGCGCACGGCGTGCTCGCGGCCGCGGTCTCCGCGATCGAGCCGCCGGCGCGCGTGGAGACCGTGCGCATCACGATGCGCGAAGCGCCTCCGCCGCCGCCCGAGCCCGTGGAGCCGCCGCCTCCGCCGCCCGAGCCCGAGGCGCCGCCGCCTCCTCCACCCGAGGCCGCGCCGGAGCCCGCACCGCCGCCGCGACCGCGCGCCGAGCCTCCGCCCGAGGCCGCACCGCCGCCGCCGGTGCCGGCCGCCGCGCCGCTCGACTTCGGCGTCGCGATGCAGGGCGGCGTCGGGCTCGGTGGTGTCGCGGTGCCGGTCGGCGACGTGCACGCGAGCCCCACTGCGCCGCGCGAGGCCGTCACCCGCACCGCGAGCGCACGCACGCTCGAGGCGCCGCAGGAAGAGCGCGCGCCGCGCGCGGCGAGCGAAGACGCGTGCGCCGAAGAAGCGACGCGGCCGCGACCGGTCTCGATGCCCCAGCCGGCCTACACCGACGAAGCGCGCACGGCACAGATCGAGGGGCGCGTGCGGGTGCGCATCGAGGTCGACGCGACCGGCGCGGTGACGAACGTCGAGGTCGTCGAGGGCCTCGGGCACGGCCTCGACGAGGCCGCGGCGGCGGCGGTGCGCGACGCGCGCTTCGAGCCCGCGATGCGCTGCGGCGAGGCCACCAGCGCGACCTTCACGATCTCGGTGCGGTTCACGTTGTGAGCACGGCATCCACGACCAGCGCGCTGATCACGGCCGCTCCACCGCTCGTCCCCCTGACTCTCCTCCTGCTCCACCTCGCCGTGCGACGACAGAGATATTCGCCACGCGTCGTGATCGCGCTGTTCATCGCGACGCTGATCGCCGCTGCCCTCGCCCCGCTCACCGCGCATGCGCAGGAGCGGCCGCAGGGTCCGCAGCTCACGCGCGCGCCCGAGCTCGTGCAGTTCGTCGAGGCGGAGTATCCGCCCGAGGCGCGCGAGGCCGGCACCGAAGCGACGGTCACGCTGCAGATCACGATCGACGCGACCGGCGCCGTGAGCGAGGCCCTGGTGATCGAGAGCGCGGGCGAGGCGTTCGACGCGGCCGCGATCGCCGCAGCGCGCCAGTTCCGCTTCACGCCCGCCGAGGTCGACGGAGCCCCCGCTGCGATCCGCATCTCCTATGCGTATCGATTCACCCTCGAAGAAGAAGCACCACCGCCGCCCACGACTGGCACGCTGACTGGCATCGTCCGCGACCGTCGCAGTCGTGCGCCGATCGCGGGAGTCACCATCGCGATCGAGAACGGCCCCTCGTCGACGACCGACACCGAGGGCCGCTTCGAGCTCCCCGATCTGGCGCCCGGCCCCGTCGTGCTGTCGCTCTCCGGCGAGCGCCTCACCGCGCTGCGCACCGAGGAGACGATCACCGCGGGCGAGCGCCTCGAGGTCGCGTACGACGTCACGCTGCGCGATCCCGAGGACGAGCAGAGCGAAGAGGACGCGGACGATCTCGAGATCGTCGTCGTCGCCCCGGCGCTGCGCCGCGAGGTCGTCTCCACGCGCGTCGAGGCCGAAGAAGCGCGACGCGTGCCCGGCACCGGCGGCGACGTGCTGCGCGTGGTCGAGAGCCTGCCCGGCGTCGCGCGCTCGTCGGTCGGCACCGGTCAGCTCGTGGTGTGGGGCGCATCGCCCGAGGACACGCGCGTCTACGTCGACGGCGTCCGGATCCCGCGCCTCTATCACGAGGGTGGACTGCGCTCGGTGATCGCGTCCGATCTCGTCGAGTCGCTCGATCTCGTGCCCGGTGGCTACGGCGCGGCGTACGGGCGCGGCCTCGGCGGCATCGTCACCGTCCGCACCCTCACGCCGCTGGGCGACGGAGTGCACGGCACCGTCTCCGCCGATCTCTACGACGTCTCGACGACGCTGCGCGGCTCGGCCGGTGATCGCTGGCGCGCCGCGGGCGCCGCGCGCGTGAGCTGGCTCCACCTCTTCGTCGAGGCGACCCAGGGCGATCTCGGCGACTACGTCGCGGTGCCGCGCTACTGGGACACGCAGCTGCGCGCCGCGCACCAGGTGCGGCCCGGCGAGACCATCGAGCTCGTGCACATGCTCGGCGGCGATCGCATCTCGCGCGGGGTGCCGAGCAGCGATCCCGCGCTCGCCACGTCGGAGTCGCGCGAGCTCGACTTCCAGCGCCTCTACGCGCGCTGGGATCGCGACGGCGGCGACGGCAGCCGCAGCACGATCGTGCCCTGGGTGGGCTGGGATCGCAGCCTGCGTGCGAGCCGCTTCGGCGACGTGACGACGTCGGTCGCGAGCGAGACGTGGCTCCTCGGCCTGCGCGCGAGCCATCGGGTGCGCGCCTTCGATCTGCCGGACTTCGGGCTCGACGTGGAGGTCGGTGTCGACGCGGAGCTCGACGTCGTCGGGCTCTCGCGACAGGGCTCGATCGGACTGCCGGCGCGTGAGGGCGACGTGCGCGTGTTCGGTCAGCCTCCGCCCGATCGCATCGCGTCGGACGCATGGGAGGTCGTGCAGGTCGGCGCAGCACCGTACGTCGAGGGTGATCTCGCGTTCTTCGGTGGCTCGCTGCACGTCGTGCCCGGGCTGCGGATCGATCCCTACGCGCGCACCGTGAGCCGTCGCTCGCCGCGCGAGGGCGACGCGCCCGACATCGGGCTCGCGCTGCAGGACTTCCGCGCCGAGCCGCGCCTCGCGCTGCGGTGGGACCCCTACCCGTTCCTCGGATTCCGCGCCGCGGGCGGCCTCTATCATCAGTCGGCGGTCCCCGAGGATCTCAGCGCGACGTTCGGCAATCCGACGTTGCCGGTCGCGCAGGCGTGGCACGTGCTCGCGGGCACGACGGTGCGGCCGATCCCGACGCTCGGCATCGAGGTCACCGGGTTCGCGTCGTTCTCCGAAGGGCTCGCGGTGCGCAGCCAGATCGACTCGCCGCTGCGCGCGCAGGCGCTCGTCGCCGAGGGCTGGGGCCGCGCATACGGCGTGCAGACGCTGGTGCGGCTCGAGGAGACCGAGGGCTTCTCGGGATGGGTCGCGTACACGCTGATGCGCTCGGAGCGACAGGACGCCGCGGGTCAGCCGTGGCGCCTCTTCGACTACGACCAGACTCACGTGCTGACTGCCCTGCTCTCGTGGACGCCCGGCGGCGGATTCGAGGTCGGCGCGCGATTCCGATATTCGACGGGATTCCCGCGCACCCCGGTGGTCGACGCGTTCTACGACGCGGGGCGCGATCGCTGGCAGCCGCTCTTCGGCGAGCGCAGCAGCATCCGACTGCCGGAGTTCGTGCAGCTCGATCTCCGCGTCGGACAGCGCCTCGAGCTCGGCGACACGCGCCTCGAGATCTGGCTCGAGGTGCAGAACGTGACGAACCAGGCGAACGCCGAGGAATTCGTGTTCTCTCCCGACTACACGCGCCGCGACACGGTCCGCGGACTGCCGATCCTGCCGGTATTGGGACTTCGATGGACGTTCTGAAGACGACTGGCATCCTGATTGGCATCCTCGCGAGCGCGTGTGTGCCCGACGTCGATGTCGACGAGTCGCTCCTCGGCGCGCCGCGCCTGCTCGCGGTGCGCGCCGAGCCCTCGGAGGCCGCGCCCGGCGACACGGTGCGCTTCGTCGGGCTCTACGCCGACGCGTCGGGCGCGATCGACGAGGCACCGCTCGACTGGGCGTTCTGCATCGCACGAAAGCCGCTCGCCGAGCTCGGCCCAGTGGCGCGCGCGTGCCTCGAGGTCGAGAACGACGCGCTCGTCCCGATCGGCGTCGGCCTCGACGTGAGCGGCGCGATCCCGCGCGACGCGTGCCGTCTCTTCGGCCCCGAGCCGCCTCCGTCGGAGGGCGGCGAGCCGGCGGGTCGTCCGGTCGATCCCGACGTGACCGGCGGATACGCGCAGCCGCTGCGCGTGCTCGATCCCAGCGAAGGCGTGACCTCGCTCGTCGAGACGCGCCTCGCGTGCGGCCTCTTCGGCGCGACGCAGCAGCAATCGGTCGAGTACACGCAGCGCTATCGCCGCAACGCCTCGCCCACCGTCGAGGCGCTCGAGATCACGCGCGACGACGGCACCACCGAGACGCTCGGCGACGAAGCGATCGCCGTGCGCGCCGGCGAGGTGCTCACCGTGCGCGTGCGCTGGCCCGAGTGCGCCCTCGAGGACACCTGCGGCGACGCCCTCTGCGGCATCGACGAGACGCGCGCGAGCTGCGCCGCGGACTGCACGACGATCGGCGCGGGCTGCGGCGGCGCCGAGCGATACCTGCGCTTCGATCTCGCCACGCGCACCCTCGTCCCGGAGCGCGAGTCGATCCGCGTCGCGTGGTACGTGAGCGGCGGCACCCTCGAGTCCGAGCGCACCGGCGTCGCCGACGACGACACGACGAGCGCGAGCGAGAACGTGCTCACGGCGCCCGACGAGCCCGGCGAGCTCACGCTCGTCGTCGTCCTGCGCGATGCACGCGGAGGCGCGGCGTGGTCCCAGGCGCGGCTGCGCGTCGAGCCGTGATCCCTGCGCGACGCCCGTGACCGGCCGCGGGCGACGCGCCGATTCTCGCGTGATCTCCGCGGCACACGCGTTGCGAACGGAAAGGCCCATGAGCCTCTCGAAGCCGCGCGTCGTCTCGCACGATCGGTTCGCGCGCATCGTGTTCGACGACGGCCGTCACGCCGACTTCCACTGGATCTGGCTGCGTCACGAGTGCGCGCTGGATCGCCACCCGACCACCGGCGAGCGAACGCTCTGCAGCTCGCGCATCTCGCCCGATCTCCGCGCGCAGTACGCGTGGATCGACGGAGACGCGCTGCACGTCCGCTGGACCGGCGAGCGCGCCGAGCGCGCCGCGAGCCGCTATCCCCTGGGCTGGCTGCGCGAGCACGCGTACGCGCCCGATCGCGACGACGTCGAGCCCGCGCGCACCCTCGCAGAGCTCGAGACCACGCTCGTCGGGAACGAAGCGCTGCTCCCGCCCGACTGGGCCGAGCGCCTCGCGCGCGACGGCGCGCTCATCGCGCGTCACCCCACCGGCATCACCGGCCCCGAGCACACCGAGCGCCTCGTCGATCAGATCGCGGCCGAGGGGCTCACGCTGATCTCGACGCACTTCGGTCGCATCGAGGATCTGCGCACCGACAACACGACGAACCAGAACACCGATCAGCTCGGCTACACCGACGCGCCGATCGATCTGCACACCGATCAGCCGTTCCTCGACGCACCGCCGCGCTACCAGCTGCTGCACGGCATCCAGCCCGCCGATGAAGGCGGCGAGAGCCTGGTGTCCGACGCGCGGCGGGCCGCGCGCTGGCTCGAGCAGCACGACGTCGAGACGTTCCGCGTCCTCACTCGCACGCCGGTGCGCTTCCACCGCAAGCAGAAGGCGTTCGAGCGCCTCTTCACCGGGCCGATCCTCGACGTGCAGGACGATCGCTTCCAGGTGCGTCTCTCGCCGTTCACGATGGCGCCGCATCGCCTGCCGTTCGCGGAGATGGAGGCGTGGTACCGCGCGTACGGCCGCTTCGTGCGGCTCGTCGAGCAGCGCGCGGTGCGGACCACGCTGCGCGCCGGCGACGTCCTCCTCTACGACAACCATCGCATGCTCCACGCGCGCACCGGGTTCCGCGGCGCGCGCTGGGTGCGCGGCGTCTACTTCGATCGGGGTGCGCGATGAACATGCTCGAAGACGCGTTCTGGTCCGCGCGCGCTTCGGCGCTCGCGGCGCGCTCTCGAGGTCGCGCCGCGATCGTGGTGAAGCGCGGCAAGCGCCTCGCCGAGGCGGTCACGTCGAGCGCGCGCGTGGCGGCGATCCACCTCGCGATCCTCGATGCCGGCAGCGCCGCGCGTGGCGCGACGGTGTATCTCGCGCAGGCTCCGACGCGCGATGCGCTCGAGCTCGCGAGCCGCGCGCGCGTGCAGCGCATCGTGGTCCCTTCCGACGCCGAGATCGCGCGCGAGCTCGAGGACGTCGCGAGCAGCGCACGGGTGACCGTGACGCGCGCCGTGGCCGACGAGGGCTCGCCGTGGCCGGTCACGGGCGCGCCCGTCGTGCGCCGCGGCGGGCGCGAGATCATCGCGAGAATTCGCTGAAACGATCGATGGATCGCCACGTGCTGAGAGAGACGCTCACCGGCAGCGCAGCGTGCGGTCGCGGAGGAGACATCGATGCGTGCGGAGCAGAGCGCGAAGGTGGTCGACCTGGACGAGTTCCGGAAGCGTCGTTCGGAGCGCGAGAGCGCGACCGTGAGCGAAGTGTCGTCGCGCAGCGCGCCGCGCTTCGTGTGGATGGTGCCCTTCGCGCCGATCGCTCCGATGGCGCCCATCGTGCCCGCGTGGGGCTACTGGCTGTGGCCGCGCGGGTGAGCGCGCCCGCGCCGGCGAGCGACGACGATGCATCGGCGCAGCCGTCTCCCGATCTGCTGCCCGTCGTCGGCGCGAACCTCCGCAAGCTGCGCACCCGACGCGGGCTCTCGCTCGAGCGCCTCGCGCGCAAGAGCGGCGTGAGCCGCGCCATGCTCTCGCAGATCGAGCTCGCGCAGAGCGCGCCGACGATCAACGTCGTGTGGCGCATCGCGAGCGCGCTCGGCGTCCCCTTCGGCGCGCTGCTCTCGAACGGCGAGCCCACCGGGCCACAGGTGCTCCGCGCGCGCGAGGCGAAGATCCTGACGAGCCACGACGGTGCGTTCCGCTCGCGCGCCCTGTTCCCATGGGGCGGGCGCCGCACCAGCGAGCTCTACGAGCTGCAGCTGCGCGCGGGCGGCATCGAGCGCGCCGACGCGCACGCGCCGGGCACGATGGAGAACCTCGTCGTGAGCCGCGGCCGCGTGGTGATCGCGGTCGGCAGCGACCGTCATCGGCTCGAGCCGGGCGACGCGATCCAGTTCGTCGCCGACGTGCCCCACACCTACGAGAACGACGGCGACGAGGACGCGGTCCTCTACCTCGTGATGACGTACGTGATCGAGAGCGAGTGAAACGCGACGAGGCCGGCCCGCGACGCGGGTCGGCCTCGTTCGTTCGTCGCGCGGTGATGCTTCAGCGCATGCACATCAGCATGGGCATGCCGTTGCACGACATCATGCACGGCATCCCCATCGCCATCATGCCGTTCATCATCTCGCAGCACGCCTTCATCGCGTCCATCTGCGAGGCGTCCATCGGCATCATGCGACAGACCATGCCGTCCTTGGTCATCTCGCAGGTCATCCGGCACTGCATCATCGGCATCATCATGCCGGGCATCATCGGCATCATGCCGTTCATCATCGGCATCATGCCGTTCATCATCGGCATGCCCATCATCGGCATCATGCCGTTCATCATCGGCATCATGCCGTTCATCATCGGCATGCCCGACATCGGCATGGGCATCGAAGCGGGCATCTGAGGCATCGACATCGCGGGCATCATCATGGGCGCGGCTCCTCGTGGGGGTGGCGCGATCGGCGCGCCCACGAGCCCTGTGTGCAGCCCACACGCGAGCCGTTCAACGAGGTTCTCCCCGAGCCGCGCGCTTTCCTCCGCCACGACGGAAGGTCGCTCGCCACGACGGATGCGAGCGCCCGCGACCGAGTACGGGCACCGGTCACGGATCTCGTCGAATTGCGCGCGATCGACGCAGGCACGCGTGTCGCACTGCGCAGCGTTCATGAGGCTCGCGCTCATCGGTGGGATCAGCCGCTCCGCGGACAGCTATCGCAAGCTCGCGGGCAGCATGGGCCACGCGCTCGAGGTGCACGACGGCGAGGTCGGAGGCCGCGGCTCGGTCGGCCTGCGCAGCGTGATCGCGCGCGCCGACGTGGTGCTCGTGCTCACCGACGTGAACAGCCACGGCGCGGTCGGGATCGCGCGCCGCGAAGCGCGCGAAGCCGGCAAGCCCGCCGTCCTCCTGCGACGCTGCGGGCTCGCGCGGCTCCGCGCGCTGCTCGAGACGCTCTGATCGCTTCAGAGCGCGATCGCGAGCTCGGTCTCGACCTCGACGCTCGTCTCCTGCTCTGGCAGCTCGTCGCGCAGCGCGAGGCGCTCGGCGCGCGCGAGCCAACGCGCATCGCACGAGCGCGCGACGTCGATCGGTCGCGCGAGGAACCCGAGCTGCCTGGCCCGCGCCGCGTACGCCGCGAGCCACTCGATCGCGGCCTCGTCGAGCGTCGGCCGGGTCGCTTCCGCGAGCGTGGTCCCGATCGTCACCCGCGCGTGCTCGACGCTCCACCCGCGACGCGCCGACACGTGGCTCCACACGTTCGCATCGTCGGCGAGCAGCGACGCGCGCACCGCGGAGGCGAGCGCGCGCACCACCACCGCGCCGTCGGTCGCGAGCGTCGACGCGCGCGTCGCGATCACGATCGGACCGCGCGGGCTCGGCAGCCCCGAGCGCGCATCGAACGTCACCCACGACGTCACGCCCGCGGGCACGAGCGCGGGGTCCTCCTCGGTCCACGCGAGATCGACGCGATCACGCGCGAGCGCACCGAGCGCGCTCGCGCGTCCCGGCTCGAGCTCCACGCGCTCGACCTCCTTCGCGCGCGCACCGAGCGCGACGTGCAGCGCGATCTCCGCGGCGACGCGCGACGCACGCGCGCTCGCCGCGGGCACCGCCGCGCGCAGCCCGCGCCGCACCCACGCCTTGTCGGCGCGCCCGATCACCGCCGATCGCGCGACGCCGGAGCTCAGCGCCACGACGCGCAGCGGATCGCCGTCGGCGATGCGCGCGAGCGCATCGTAGGCATCGAATGCGACGAGCCCCGCGCGCGCGATCGACGCGGGTGGTGCGAGCTCGATCGCACAAACGCGCTCGACGCCGCTCGTCCGTACCGCTCGAATCGATCCCGCTCGTCCACTCATCGGCTCCTCCATCACTCGAACGGCGCGCGCACGAGCGCACCGCGCGCCGCTCACGCGACGCGTGCCTCCACGTCCGGCGCGAGCTCGACGCGCGCGTCGCGCGCATCGCTCGTCCGTCACGCGGCGGCGCAGTGCACGTCCCGGACCGTGCGGAGATCGCTGCGTTCTCGCGCGTGTCTCGCGCATCGTCGTGCTCGGCGCGGGCAGAGCCCGTGCGCGATCACGGGAGCCCGCACGCGATCACGCTGCGTCGCACCCGCGATCGCGCCGCTGCCGACCACGGGCGCACCCACCCGAGCGCCGTCGTCGAGCGCTCCAGAACCGTGGCTGGGCACGGATTTCAGTGCTTTCCGTGCCTGGCCACGGGCATTTCCGTGCCGGACCACGGGACCGTCCCGCGATGGAGCAAGGGCTCCCGTGGAATTCCACGGATGCGCCGTGCGTGGCGCGGGGCGTGCTGAGCGCGGCCGTCATGCCCGCTCGCTCCCCGTCGATCGCCGCGCGTGAAGAGCGCTGACATGAAGACCGCCCTCGCCACCCTGCTCGCGTGCGTCGCGACCGTCTCCCTCTCCTCGATCGCCCGCGCGCAGGACGCGACCCCAGCGCCGACCGACGTCGCGCCGGCAGAGCCCGAGCCCACCGCGACCGAGCCGGTCGAAGCACCGCCCGCGACCGAGACTCCGCCCGCGATCGAATCGCCCCCGGCGAGCACCCCGCCGCCCGTGATCGCGCCGCCTCCGGCGAGCACGCCGCCCGCACCTCCTGCGATCGCGGTCACGGCCGAGCCCGGCCGCGGCCTCACCATCTCGATGGGCGACACCTTCTCGAGCTCGATCCGCGCGCGCCTGCAGGTCCGCGCGACGCTGCGCATCGACGACGATCAGGTCGACACCGGCATCGAGATCCGCACCGCGCGCCTCTGGTGGACGGGCCACGTGCTGCACCCCGACGTGCGCTACGGCCTGCAGCTCGCGCTCGGCGCGAACGACTTCGAGCCCGGCAACCCGAGCCCGATCTTCGACGCGTTCCTCGAGCTGCGCCAGCTGCGCGAGCTCAACGTGCGCGTCGGTCAGTTCTTCGTGCCCTTCGATCGCGCGCGCACCATCCGCGAGTTCGCGCTGCAGACCGTCGATCGCACCGACGTCGTCCGCGAGCTCACGCTCGATCGCGACGTCGGCGTCGTGCTCTCGTCGACCGACTTCCTGGGCCTCGGCGGCGCGCTCTCGTACTTCCTCGGCGTGTTCGGCGGAGATGGCCGCAACCGCCTCGGCCCGACGCCCGACGCGGGCCTCCTCTACACCGCGCGCGTCTCGGTGCGTCCGTTCGGCGGCTTCGACGACGACAGCGAGGGCGACCTCGCGCGCAGCCCGAATCCGCGGCTCGCGATCGGCGCCGGCTTCGGCTTCAACCACCGCAGCGATCGCCCGCGCTCCACGACCGGCGTGCCCTACACCTTCGCGCGCTTCGACTACCTGCACCTCGCGGGCGATCTCGTCTTCAAGTGGGCGGGCATCTCGCTGCTCGCGGAGATCGTCTGGCGCCAGTCGACGAGCGGCGACTTCGTCGAGCACACCGACGACGAGGGCCAGGTCCTGCGCGAGTGGTCGCGCTCGGGCTGGGGCTACCTCGCGCAGGTCGGTGTGATGCTGCACCCGATGTTCGAGATCTGGTCCCGATGGGAGCAGCTCGTCGCCGAAGAGGGCACCGATCCCACGCTCGTCACCCAGGCGAACGAGCGCGGCCACGGCCTCTCCGCGGGCGCGAACCTCTACCTGCACGGCCACCTGCTCAAGGTGCAGGCGGACTGGTCGCACTCGTTCGGCGACGACTTCCTCGTCGGCGCGCACCTGGTGCGCCTGCAGCTCGACGCGAGCTTCTGATCAGTCGACGAGCTCGGCGGTCACCGCTTCGAACCGCAGCGCGAAGGAGAGGCGCCGGCACGTGATCGGGTCGGAGGGATCGGGATCGAGATCGGCGACCCCCGACAGCGCGACGCTCGCTTGATCGCGGCCGATCGCCGGCGCGACATCCGCGACCCAGTCCGCGACGTCGTCGACCGTCCAGCTCCCTCCGAGCCAGCCGTCGCGCAGCGTGAGACCGTCGGTCGAGATCCCGACGTGCGTCACCTCGGCGTGCTCGAGCGGCAACGCGCGCACCACCCCGTCGCCCACCGGCGTGAACGCCGGCACGATCGCCGTCAGCTCGTCGCGCCGCTCGGCGCACCGCCGCCGAACCACGACGGGCACGTCCGCCATCACCTCGACCACACGGAACGCCTGCCCGATCCGCGGCCGCTCGCCGATCGTCTCGATCGCGCCGCTGACCGGCTCGCCTCGCACGATGCGCATCGACGGCATGCCACCGTCCTCGCCCCATCGCACGTCGAGGAGGAGCACGAGCTGGCCCGACACGACCTTGCGCGCGACCTCCAGCTCGATCGGCTCGGGCGCGAGCAGCTGCGCGAGACCCGCGAGGTGTGCCGTCGCGTTGTCGATCCCGCGCACCCCGCGATACTCGTGATCCTCGTTCGCGTCGACGCACGAGCCATCGAAACGAGGCCGGGCGGTCACGAGCCCGTCGAGGTCGAAGCCGGGCGCCACGCTCCGGCCGTCGTCGCGCGTCGCCTGCTCGATCGAGAGGGACCACAGGAGATAGGCCGTGTCTCGGCGCGGCACCTCGCAGGGCTGCGCACACGAGGCCACGAGCAGAGCAAGCAAGAGCGCGTTCGCTGGTCTCATACCGATTTCTTGCGCTGGATCGCGCGCTCGGGCACTCGCTCGATGCATGACCGATCGTCGTGCGTCGCTGCTTGGGCTCGGCTGGGGTGAGATCCGCGCGCTCGCGCCCACGCGCGCTTCGAACGGCGCATCGCACGCGATCCTCGGGCGCAGCGAGCTGCACCGCACCAGCGCCGCGTGGTGGCCGCGCGGCGCGATCCACGAGATCGTGGTGCGCCCCGACGCCGAGGTCTGGGTCCACGTCGTCGCCGGTGAGCTCGCGCTCGAGCGCTGGGCACGCGACGACGAAGGCGCGTGGCGCGACGAAGGCACCCGCGCGCTCGCGGGCCAGTCGCTCCACCTCCGCGCCGACGCGCTGCACCGGCTCACGGCCCACCGCGCGTCGAGCGTGATCGTCGTGAGCTCGCCGCCCGACGCGATCGACGAGACCATCGATCGCCCGCTGCTCTCGATGCTGCGCCGCGCGCGCGACGTGCGCGACGAGAGCGCGCCCGGCAGCTCCACCGCCGTCGGCTGCGCCGCGCCCGCGCTCGACGGCGAGCCCGACGCCTGATCGATCACTCGAACGCGAGGGTCACGATCAACATCGCGCCGCCGGTCGTCTCGCTCCGCGCGCGCACGTAACGACGCGCGCCCGCCACCGCGACCTCGTACTCCTGGAGCCCGCCGAGCCGAGCTCGACGCCACGCGAGCTCCTCGGGGACCGCATCGCGCCGGCGCATCGCGAGCGACCACGGGTCGGGCCCCTCGCGCTCCACCCACGCGCCGACCACGCCTTCTTCTCTGCGCACCGGCGCGAACGTCGCTTCTTCGAGCGCGGCGCGGCTCGGGAACGTCGTGTCCGCCGCGGCGACGCGGCGCGCCCAGCGCTCGAACGCGTCCATCTCCTCGGCGTGCTCGCGCGCGATCTCCACCGCGCGCGTCGCATCGAGCTCCGCGCGCTCTCCGGCACAGGAGATCGCGAAGCCGAGTGCTAGGCTCGCCGCCGTGGCGCTGATCGAGTTCCGCAACGTCCGCAAGGTGTTCGGCCCGAAGGTGGTCTACGAGGATCTGAACCTCGACGTCCACGCGGGCGAGTCGCTCACGATCATCGGCGGCTCGGGCATGGGCAAGAGCGTCATGCTCAAGATGCTGATCGGCCTGCTGCGCGCCGACGGCGGGACGATCACCTTCGACGGCCAGCGCATCGACGACAAGAGCGAGCGCGAGTTCCCCGCGATCCGGCGCCGCATCGGCATGCTCTTCCAGGGCGCCGCGCTCTTCGACTCGATGAGCGTCTACGACAACGTCGCGTACGGCCTGCGCGAGCACGAGCGGCTGCCCGAGAACGAGATCGAGGAGCGCGTCGCCAAGGCGCTCGAGGACGTCGGCCTGCCCGGCACCCAGCGCTCGATGCCGTCGTCGCTCTCGGGCGGTCAGCGCAAGCGCGTCGGCCTCGCCCGCGCGAGCGCGATCCGTCCCCAGGTGCTGCTCTACGACGAGCCCACGACCGGTCTCGATCCGATCAACACCGAGCGCATCAACCAGCTGATCGTCGAGACGAAGAAGCTGCTCAACGTGACCTCGATCGTCGTCACCCACGACATGGAGAGCGCGTTCGAGGTCAGCGATCGCATCGCCATGATCCACAAGGGCTTCGTCGTGTGGTCCGGCACCGTCGACGAGGCGCGCGCCACCGACAACCCGCAGGTGCGAGACTTCATCATGGGCCACGCGCCCGAGACCGACGACGCCGCGACGCTGCTCCGCTACGGCGGCTGAGCCCCCACATCGTCCCACGGAGGACGTGTTGACGGGTTTCGAGGGGTGTCCTACGAGGGGCCGATAGAGAGGCTCACGACTTCATGAATTCAGGCCGCTCCACCGAGTTCAAGGTCGGCATCTTCGTCACACTCGCGCTCGTCATCGGTGCCGCGCTCGTCTTCACGCTCGGCAACCGCAGCGCGCTCTTCGCTTCGCGACTGCAGTTCCGCACCGTCTTCGCCAACGTCTCGGGCCTGCGCCCCGGATCGCCGATCCGCCTCGCGGGCATCGAGGTCGGCACGGTCTCGGACATCCGCTTCACCGAGAACGGTGAGCTCGAGGTCGTGCTCGAGGTGCGCGAGGACGTCCACCACCTCGTCACGTCGCCGACCGATCCCGCCACCGGCGAAGGCGGCACCGTCGCGACGCTCGGCAGCAAGGGCCTGCTCGGCGACATGCTCGTCGATCTCTCGCCCGGCCGCGGCGAGCCGCTGCCCGCGGGCGCGATGATCCCGAGCCAGGAGACCGGTGGTCTCTTCGGCGCGCTCTCGAGCGCGGGCGAGCTGATGGAGGACGCGCGTCCCGCCGTGGAGAACGTGCGCGAGTTCACCGAGGCGCTCGCCGACGAGAACTTCCGGCGCGACCTGCACGCGATCAGCCACAACGTCGCGGAGCTCACGCGCATGCTCACCGAGGAGGACGGGACGATCCCGCGCCTCATCCGCGATCCGCAGCTCGCCGATCGCGTCGAGAGCACGCTCGGCTCGGTGCAGGTCGCGACGTCCGAGCTCGCGCAGACCGCGCGCAACGTCCGGGCGATCACCAACGAGATCCGCGACGGCGACGGCACCGCGCACGAGCTGATCTACGGGGAGACCGGCACGCGCCTCGTCTCGAACCTCGCCGACACCGCCGGCGAGGCTGCGACGATCCTGCGCGACGTGCGCACCGGCGACGGCAACGCGCACGAGCTGCTCTACGGCGACTCGGCGGGCGATCTGATCTCGAACCTCACCGCGATCAGCGGGGACCTGCGCGCGGTCATGGCGGACGTGCGCGCGGGCCGAGGCACCATCGGTGGTCTGCTCGTCGATCCCTCGATCTACGAGGACATCAAGCGCATCACCGGCAACCTCGAGCGCAACGACATCCTGCGCGCGCTGGTCCGCTACTCGATCCGCGAGGACGAAGCGCGCGATCCCGCGCCCCGTCCCGAGCCCCAGCCCGACGCCGAGTGATCGCGACGCGAGGTCCAGACCACGCGCGACCACCGTCGAGGCGGTCCGCGTGGTCCAGACCACGCTCCGGCTCACTGCGCGGTGGCGCGCACCTCGATGCGGGCGCCGCGCTCGGCGCGCGGACGGGTGCGGGTGTTGCGCGCGTTGCCGATCGCGAACGGCGGCGGGCGGCTGGGGTTGCAGTCGGGCCCGAAGCCGGTCGCGTCGAAGTCGTAGCTGAGCGAGCCGCGCGCATCGGGCGCCACCGCTTCGACCGTCACGCGATGCTGCCCCGCGCGCGCCGGGCTGCAGTAGCTCAGCAGGTAGAAGCGCTGGGTCATCGCGAGGATGTGCGCGCCGATCTGCTGGAACGCCTGGGTGACCGCAGCGGTGTCCTCGACGAGCACGTAGCCGTCGCGGCCCACCGCGCCGAGCGTGCCCTCGTCGATCTCGCTGCCGACGCCGATCGCGAAGATGTCGTAGGGCGAGGCGTCGATCGCGCGGCCCATGTCGGTGCGCGTGATGCGCGCCGCGCGATCGCTGCCGTCGGTGAACACGACGATCGTCCCGAAGCGCAGCGGCACGCGCGAGCGCGCGAGCTCCGCGTCGAGCACCGCGATGCCCTGCACCACCGCGCCGTGCAGGTTCGTCGACGGATCGCGGGGGCGGAACGAGCCGAGCCGCGCGATCGCGCCCTGCGCGCCGCCGCCCGACGTGAAGTCGGCGATCGCGTAGAGATCCTCGGCGCCGTCGAACGCGTACACCGCGACCTTCTGATGGCCCTCGAGCTGCGCCGTGAACTCGGTCGCCGCCTGCTGCAGCGCCGGCACCTGATCGCTCTCGACGACGCTGCCGCTCATGTCGACGAGCAAGAGCGTGTAGTGCTCGGCCGCGACCTCGGGGTTCACGATCGTCTGCTCGCTCTCGGTCGGCGAGACGAGCTGACCGTCCTCGTAGATGCGGAAGTCGGTCGCTTGCAAGCCACCGACGGGATCACCTCCCGCCGTGTCGACCGTGAAGTAGACCGCGACGTTGCTGGGACGCTGGTACGCCGAGTCGACCATCGCGACGCGGAGCCCACCACAGCCGACCACGGCCGCCGCGATGGCGACCACGAACCACGAACGATGTTGGATGAAGCGCTTGGACACGGCGCGCATCATCCGAGCGCGCACCGCGACGATCAAGGACATCGATGTGCGCCCTCCGAGCCTCACACGAGAGACGGCGCCCGCGTGGTGCGAGGTGCGCTCGAGCATCGGAGATGCGACGCCCGCGCGGTGCGACGTGCAGTCCTCGAGCATCGAAGATGCTCGACGCGGAAAACACAGAGCTGAAGGTGTGACCCGACCGAGCGTGGTCCGACGTGCAGTCCTCGAGCATCGAAGATGCTCGACCCAGGAAACACAGAGCTGAAGGTGTGACCCGACCGCGCGTGGTGCGACGTGCAGTTCGTCGCACCACGCGCGGTCTGGTCACCTCTTCAGCGCGTGCGATCGCGCGCGATCATCGCGCTCAGGATCTCGTGCGCGAGGTGCGCCTGGAAGTCCTCGTCGAGCGCGCTCTCGCTGCCCTCGCCCTCGCTCGGCCCGGTGCGCGCCTGATCGCGCGGCGTGCTCGTCTCGGTGCGTCGCTCGCGCTCGCCCGAGAGGTGCCCTTCGAGCACGGCCTCGCTCACCACCACGCCCTCGCGACGCAGCCGTGCCAGCGTCTCGGTGTCGAGCTGCTCGACCTCGACGTCGGGCTCGATGCCGTGCGCCTGGATCGACGTGCCGTTCGGCGTGAAGTAGCGCGCGACCGTCAGCTTCAGCGCGCTCCCGTCGGGCAGCTCGACGATGTTCTGCACGCTGCCCTTCCCCCACGTGCGCGAGCCCACGACGATCGCGCGACGATGATCCTGCAACGCGCCCGCGACGATCTCCGACGCGCTCGCGCTGAAGTGATCGACGAGGATCACCATCGGCCAGTTCGGCCGCGTGCCCGCACGCCGCGCGCGCGCTTCCTCGATGAGCTCGCCGCCGCGCGCCCGCGTCGACACGATCACACCTTCGTCGAGGAACTCGTCGGAGACGCGCACCGCCTCGTCGAGGAGCCCGCCCGGATTGCCACGCAGATCGAGCATCACGCCGGTGATGCCGCCCGCGTCGCGCGTCTCCTCGGCGGCGTGATCGATCGCGGCGCGCAGCTCGTCGGTCGTGGTCCCCTGAAACGATCGGATGCGCACGTAGACGACGCGATCGGGCAGCACGCGCGCCTCGACCGCCTCGACGTGGATCACCTCGCGCGTGAGCGTGACCTCGACCGCGTCCTCGACGTTCTCGCGGCGGATCCGCACGCGCACCTCGGTGCCGGGATCACCGCGCATGCGGCGCACCGCCTCGGAGATCGGCATGTCGCGCGCCGCCCAGCCGTCGATCGTGAGGAAGCGATCGCCGGGGATCACACCCGCGCGATCCGCGGGGCTGCCCTCGGTCACGCCGTGCACCGTCAGCCATCCGTCGCGCACGTCGATCGACACGCCGATGCCACCGAAGCGCCCCTGCGTGTCGCTGGTGAGGATCCGGTACTCGTCGGGATCGAGGAACGTGCTGTGGGGATCGAGCGTCTCGACCATCCCTTTGATCGCGCCGTAGATCAGCCGATCCTGATCCGGCGGCTCGACGTGCGAGGCCTCGATGTGCGCGAGGGCGCGCGCGAAGATCGCGAGGTTCGCGTACGGGCTCGCACGCGTCGGCGTGGCCTCGGCGCGCAGCGTCGCGCCGAGCACGAGCACCGCGGCGAACGCACCGCCGAACGCCGACGCGCACACGGCCCACAGACGACGCGACCTCGCACGTTCCGCTCGCGCGATCCCCATCCGCGTCGCGTTCCCGACATTCGTTGACCGTTCCACGGTATGCGTGTAGTACCATCGGCGTCCGATCGGGTCGCGCCCAAGCGGCTCGCTTCAAACAAGGAAGGCACACGGATGGCGGGCACCGACAAGCGCAAGCAGAGCTTGTACTTCCCCGAGTCGATGCTTCAGGACATCCAGCACGAGGCGGCCCGTCTGGACCGTTCTCTCTCGTGGATCGTCCAGCGCTGCGTGAAGATCGGGCTGCCGGAGATCCGGAAGCTCCCGTCGGTCAACGACGTCGAAGAGGGCGAGGGCGGCGAGGAGGGCTGACGCCCGACACGAGCGACGTCCACGCAGCTCGACGTCGCTCGTCTCGTTCGTCGCCTCCGCGCCCCTCCCCCGTCGATCGCGCAGCACACACGCACGCAACACCGGTCCTCATGCAGTACGACCGACAAGCGTTCGCGACCGCGCCCGACGGCACCCGCTTGTTCTACGGGGTGCGCGGGCCGCGGCCCGACGTGCTGGAGTCCGGTAGCTCGGGTCCCACGTGGATCCTGAGCGACGGCATCGGCTGCGACGGGTTCGCGTGGCGTTATCTCCAACCGCACCTCGCCGAGCGGCATCGCGTGGTGCACTGGCACTACCGCGCTCACGGGCGCAGCGGTCTGCCTGTCGATTCGGCGCGCATCGACATCGCGGCGCACGCTCGCGATCTGCTCGCGGTGATGGACGCCGCGGGGATCGAGAGCGCGATCCTGGCGGGGCACTCGATGGGCACGCAGGTGTCGCTCGAGGCGTACCGCCTCGCGCCCGATCGCGTGCGCGGGCTCGCGCTGCTGTGCGGCTCGTACGGAAAGATCACGACGACGTTCCACGGCAGCGACGTGCTGAAGACCGTGCTGCCCTCGATCATCGACGTCGTCGAGAAGAACCAGGGCCTCGCGCGCGCGGTGTGGGGTCGCATCCCGCCGACGCTCGCGTTCCGCTTCGCGCAGCTGGCGCGCGAGGTCGACGCGCTCGCGATCCGCGAGGAGGACTTCCGCTTCTACATGGAGCACGTCGCGTCGATGGAGCCCGGCATCTTCTTCGCGATGCTGCGCCTCGCGGGCGAGCACACCGCGGAGGACGTGCTCGAGCGCATCCACGTGCCGGCGCTCGTCGTCGCCGCGGAGCGCGACACGTTCACGCCGTACGCGCTCGCGCAGCACATGGCGGACGTGATCCCGGGCGCCGAGTTCTTCCTGTTGCGCGGCGCGAGCCACGCAGCGCCCGTGGAGCAGCCCGTCGCGGTCGAGGTGCGGATCGCGAAGTGGCTCGCGGATCGCTTCGCGAACGTCGCGAGCTCGCAGCGCCAAGCGGGCTGAGCCCGCGCGCCCGATCGAACCACCGACACGACGCCACCGAGACCGTGGCGCGCTGCGCCATCGTCGCCGGTCGGCGGACGGACGTCTCCGAGCACACGCGGCGGGAGACGGCGCCTCAGCGGCACCCGGTGGCGAGCACCGCGCCCAGCGTACTTCGGTACGTGAGCACGGAGCGCAGCCAGCGGGTGACGATCAGGCGCCGTATCGCGCCGCGTCCTTCCCGGTCGTCAGAACTCGACGCGGAAGAGCTGCTGGCCCATGAGCAGCAACGACCCGCTCGGCACCGGCACGCTGCCGGTGATCCGCAGGAACGTGCCGTTCGAGCTGCCCACGTCGGTGATCAGCATCCGGCCGCCCTCTTCGTGCAGGCGGCAGTGCAGGCCCGACACGTAGCCGTCGTCGGGGAACAGGATGTCGCCGCGCTCGCGACCGAGGTGCAGGCCGGTCGCGGGGATCGCGTAGCAGTTGCCCGCCGTCTCGCGCCCGATGATCAGGCAGATGCGTCCGACGAGGCCCGCGCTCGGGCTGCCCATCACCTCGACGCCGTGCTGCGCCGGGGCCGCCTTGAGGCGCTCGAAGCGGATGATCTCCTGACCGATGCGGAAGATCGCGCCGTCGCGCAGCTCGCTCGGCGTGTCCGCGGCGATGCGGATGTACACGCCGTTGAGGCTGCTCTCGTCGCGCACCGTGAGGCCGCCCGCGCCGAACGAGAACGTCGCGTGGCGCGGGGAGAGATACGAGTCGCTCGCGAAGAGACCACCCGCCTCACGGCCCACCACCGTCACGTCGGAGAGCGGGAACGAGTCGCCCTCGCTGCCATCGGGGCGGATGAGCACGAGCGAGCCGCGCTTCGGGCCCGACGAGACCGCGGGCGCCGAGACCGGCGCGGCCATCGGCGGCGGCGCGGCGGACGCGCCCTGGAGCGGGTGGCCGCAGGTGCCGCAGAACTTGAAGTTCTTGTTGTTCGAGCTGCCGCACTTCGGGCAGGTCACGGTGTCACCACCGGCGCTCGGCGCGGCGGCCGCGGGCATCGGCGGGGCGGCGGCCGGCGAGATCGCGGGCGGCGGACCGAAGCCTCCACTCGGAGGCGCGCCCATCGGCGCGGCCGGAGCACCGAAGCCCGATGACGGCGCGGGCGACGCGACCGGCGGCGGCGGACCGAACCCACCACCCGGCGGCGGACCGAACCCGCCCGGACGCGGCGCGGGCGATCCCTGCACCGGCGGCGGCGCACCGAAGCCCCCGCTCGCGCCTCCCGATCCACCCTGGAAACCCGCCGGCGGCGTCGCCGCCGTGAAGCTCTTCGGCGCGTGCGCGGCGTCTCGCGGCAGCTCGGCACCACAGCCGAGGCAGAACTTGTAGTGGTCCTGGTTCTCCTTGCCGCAACGGGGGCAGACGATCACCTCGGGCTCCTCGCGAAAAAAAGGGCGTTTTGCACCCTCTTGGCCGCGTGCACGATAGCCGCGGTGCCTTTGTGGGGTCAAGCAAGCAGGAGCCTGGCGCGTCCTTGGCCCGCGCCCATGAAGCTCGTACACTCCTCGGCTCGAGGCGCGAGACCCGCAGCTCATGAGCAGCGCCCCCGCACACGACGACGACGCCCCCGGGCGCGGCGCGTCGTCCGTCACCCACACGGGGGTGGAGGCGAAGGTGCGCTCGCGGTCGCGTCGCGAATCGCTCCGCCCGGATCCCGTGCTCGGCGCGACGCTGGCCGGGAAGTACCAGGTGCTCGAGCTGCTCGGCGAAGGCGCGATGGGCCGCGTGTACCGCGCCAAGCAGATCGCGCTCGACAAGGAGATCGCGGTGAAGGTGCTGCACCGGCACCTCACCGGCGCGGAGCGCATCGAGATGCGCTTCCATCGCGAGGCGCGCGCCGCGAGCCGGCTCTCGCACCCGAACTCGCTGCACATCCACGACTTCGGGACGACCGACGACGGCACGCTCTACATCGCGATGGAGCTGCTCGACGGCGAGGATCTGCAGACGATCCTCGACCACGACCATCCGCTCTCGCCGGCGCGCATCGCGGCGCTGCTGGTGCCGGTGCTGCGCGCGCTCGAGGAGGCCCATCGCGCCGGGATCATCCATCGCGATCTGAAGCCCGAGAACGTCGTGGTGCAGCCCGATCGCAGCGGGCGCGAGCACGTGAAGGTGTGCGACTTCGGGATCGCGAAGATCCTCGATCAAGAAGAGGGCCGCGCGATCACGGTCGACGGGTTCGTGTGCGGCACGCCGCAGTACATGGCGCCCGAGCAGAGCCGCGGAGACGTGATCGATCACCGCAGCGACCTCTACGCCGCGGGCGTCGTGCTCTACCAGATGATCTGCGGCGTGGTGCCGTTCAGCGGCGAGAACGCGCTCGGCGTGCTCACGCGGCACCTCGTCGAGGCGCCGGTGCCGCCGAGCGAGCGGCGCCCGGAGCTCGGCGTGCCGCGCGCGCTCGAGCAGATCTGCCTGCGCGCGCTGGAGAAGGATCCCGGCGCGCGATGGCAGAGCGCGGCGGAGATGGCGGACGCGCTCGAGCGCATGGCGCGCGAGCTCGGGAGCGACGCGGAGACGCGGCTCGGCGAAGGCGCGTTCCGGGCGACCGCGAAGCCGAGGAAGTCGCAAGCACCGAAGGAGCCCGTCGCGAAGCGCGCGAGCGCGCTGCCGCGCACCTGGATGATGCTCGCGCCCGCGTTGATCGCGGCGATCGCGCTGGTCGCGGTGCTCGGCTCGAGAGCGCCCGAGGAAGAGCGTGGCATCGCGCGCGAGATCGCGACGCCGAGCGCCCCCGAGGTGAGCGTCGCCGCGCCGCCCGCGGTGGAGACGCCGGTGATCGAGCCCGCGGTCGAGGCCCCGTCGATCGAGTCCACTCCCGAGGCGCCGGCGCCGAGCCCCACCCCGCGCGTGCGCCGCGAGCGCACGACGGCGACGGCGAGCAGCACGGAGAGCGTGCCTGCGCCGAGCGTCGAGGTCGCGCCCGTGGAGACGCCGGCGCGCAGCATCGCGGAGATCGCGTTCGAGGAAGGACGCCGGCGCTTCCTCGCGAACGACGTCCCGGGCGCGATCGCCCGCTTCGAGGAGGCGTCACGCGCTGCGCCGCGCGACGCCGACGTGCAGAAGCAGCTCGGGCGCGCGTACATGCGCGCGGGCGACGTCTCGCGCAGCATCGCCGCGTATCGCCGCTATCTGGAGCTCGCGCCCGACGCCGCGGATCGCGCGGTCGTCGAGCGCATCATCGCCCAGCAGGGCGGCTGAGCTTCACGCCGTCTGTTCGACGCGCAGCAGCTGCTGGCCGAAGAACAGGTAGTCGCCGTGCGCGAGCTCGCGCTCGCCCCGCATGCGCACGTAGGTGCCGTTGCGCGATCCGAGATCGTGCAGTGCGTACGAGCCATCGGGCGAGAGCTCGACCTTCGCATGGCGCCCCGACATGTAGATGTCGTCGGGGAAATTCATCTCGTTGTCCTCGCGGCCGATCTGCACCGAGGTGTCGCGCGCGCAGTAGACCATCCCGTCGCCGCCGCCGCGGAGCACCTGCACCACGCGGAACGGGCTCGGGCGCTTCGGCGACGAGTAGAAGTACGTCTGATCGGGATCGGGGCCCGACGTGTCCTTCGGCGTCGCGTCGAGACGGAAGACCTGCTCGCCGCAGAGGAACTGATCGCCCGGCGCGATCGGCACCGGCTGGCGCACGCGCACGAAGACGCCGTTGAGGCTGCCCTCGTCGCGCACGACGAGCTTGTCACCGCGGTAGATGAAGTTCGCGTGACGATCGCTGACGAAGGGATCGTTCGGGAACGGGATCTGCGCGTTCGTGCGGCCGGTGACGTGCTCCGTGCCCTGCAGCAGGTACGAGAGGCCGTCGGCGCCGTCGGTGCCGCGGATCAGGATCAAGCGCGCCTTGCCCGGCGCCTGCATCGTCCCGAAGAACTCGACCTTCTTGTCGAGCAGCTCGTCCGGGACTGTCGCACCGCACGCGCCGCAGAACTTGTGCCCGGGCGGCACCGGCGACGAGCACTCCTTGCACACGTAATATCGGTTCTGCTCCATCGGATCCTCCGACACGCCCGCAGCCGGGCTCGCCGCCTTGGCACTCGCACGGAACGAGAGATCGTTCCCACAGGAGGAGCAGAACGCCGCCCCCATCGGGTTGAACGTGTCGCAGCGGCCACACGCGATCCCGATGTCGTGCTCCATCGACTGCTCGCTCGCTCCTCGGAACCCGAACGTTGTAGGCCGGATGCCGACGCGGCGTCAACGAACACGGGGATCGCAGGAGCCGCCGAGCGCCTCGATCGCGCGGGCCGCGCCTGCCCGGACGCGGGGCTCGTCGTCGCGCGCGCAAGCATCGGTCAGCGCGGTGTCGGCGCCCTCGCCACCGAGGCCTCCGAGCGCGAGCGCGGCCTCTTCGCGGACGAACGCGAACGGGTCGTCGCGCAGCGCGGTGATCAGCGCCTGACGCGCGGCGTCGCCGCCGAGCGTGCCGAGGGCGCGCGCGGCGCGGGTGCGCATCGCCCAGTCGTCGCTCGACGCGAGGAGCGACGCTGTGCGCGCGCGGAGCGTCTCGGTGGGGTCGAGCTCGGCCTCGGCGAGTGCGTCGAGCGCGGCGCGCCGCACCGTCGCGGCGCCGTCGTCGAGCGCGTCGGCGAGCACCGTGGCCGCGGTCGCGTCGTCGGCGTGCGCGAGCACGCGCGCGGCCTCGGCGCGCACGGTGGCGTCGTCGGCGCGCGCGCAGGTCGTCAGATCGGGGACCAGCTGCGCGAGGAGGGTGGTGAGCGATCGGATCGCCGAGGTGCGCGCGGGCTCGGGCCAGGTGTCGAGATCGCGCGTGAGCTCGCCGAGCCCGAGAGGCCCGGGACCGGCCGCGAGGACCGAGAGGGTCGAGGCGACGCGCGCCGCGGGCCCGCTCGTGAGCGCCTCGCGGAGCACCGCGACGAGCGTGGGACCGAGGGCGTCAAGATCGGGCGGCGGGAGCGTCTCGTCGGCGCGCGCGAGGCGCAGCGCGAGATCGGCGGGGCCTTCTCCGGGCGCCGGCAGCCGGAGCACGTCGGGGGCGCGCGTGGTGCTGCGGAGCGATGCGGCGGCGGCGCGCCGCACACGTCCATCGCCCGCGAAGAGCGCGGTGACGCGTGACGCCCGCGCGACCGGAGTGTCGTGCGCGGCGAGCGCGGCCAGCGCGGCGGGGGCGACCCCGGGCTGCGCTTCGCGCGCCAGCGCGACGAGCGGTGCGATCGCCTCGCGATCGCCGAGCCACCCGAGCGCGAGCGCTGCGCTGGCCCGCGGCTGCCGCGGATCTTCGACGATGCGTCGCAGCGCCGGCGCGCTCGCGACGTCGCGCGCCGCCCCGAGGCCCAGCGCGGCCCACCCTCGCACCTGCGAGTCGTCGTCGGCGAGCCGCGCGCGCAGCACCTCGATCGCGGCGCGTCCTCCGGTGCGTGCGAGCGCGAGCGTCGCGGCCGCGCGGATCGCAGCGGGCTCGGCGGTGGCGAGGGTCGCGAGCCGCGGCACCAGCGCGGGCGACGGGATCGCGGCGACACCGAGCAGCGCCTGCACGCGCACGTCGAGCGACTCCGCGGTCTCGGCGACTCCGAGCAGCGGCGCGGCCGCGGCCGGGTTGCCCAGCGGGCCGAGGATCGCGAGCGCGATGCGGCGCTGCGAGGGATCGCTGTCGGCGAGCGCCTCGAGGAGCGGCTTGATCGCGCGCGCGCCCCAGCGACGGAGCGACGCCCGCGCCTCGTCGCCCTCGGGCCCGCTGCGGCGAGCCCGCACCACGAGCGGCCCGGTCATCGCGTCGTAGAGCTCGACGACGACGCGCCGGTAGATCGGGCGCTCCGGGTGCGCGAGCGCGAGCGGCAGGAGCTCGCGCTCGAGCGCCTCGAGCGTCCCCGCGCCGACATGGATCTGCAGCGACGCGCGCGCCGCGCGGGCGACGAGGTCATCGTCCGGCGCGCGCGCGAGGACCTCGCGGTACACACGATCCGCGTCCTCGTGCTCGCCGCGCGCGAGGTGCATCTCGGCGAGATCGAACGCGGTGTCGAAGAGCCGCGGATCACGCTCGAGCGCGCGGCGATAGCTCGCGATCGCACCATCGATGTCCTGGCCCGCGCGCAGCAGATCGCCGAGCCGCCGATGCGCGCTCGCGTCGTCGGGGCTGAGCTCGACCGCCTCGGCCGCGTAGGCGCGCGCGTCGTCGTCGCGATAGAGCGCGAGCGCGTGCTCGGCCATGCGCGAGAGGTGCGTCGCAGCGCGGCGCGGATCAACCTCGACGAGCCGGCGCAGCACCTCGATCGCGCCGGCGCGATCACCCGCCTGCGAGCGCACGCGCTCGAGCGCGGTGAGCGTCTCGACGTCGCCCGGCTCGAGCTCGGCGAGACGCGCGAGCACGCGCTGCGAGCCCTCGAGATCGCGCCGTCGCCGATGGATCTCCGCGAGCATCCGACCCGCCTCGAGATCCGGCGGATCCGCCTGGAACGCGCGCCCGAGCGACTGCGCCATCGCATCGACCTGACGCGTGCGGACCCAGAGGCCGACGATGCGCTCGCGCGCCTCGCGACGCGCGGCGCGGTCATCCCCTGCGAGCGTGAGCACGCGCTGCCAGTGCGGGAGCGCTTCGGCATCGCGCCCGGCACGTTCGAGCGTCGTCGCGAGCCCGCGCACGATCTCGAGACGATCGGGCGCGAGCCGCACCGCCTCGGTGTGCTCGTCGATCGCGTCGGAGAGCAGATCGTGATCGGCGAGGATGCCGCCGAGCGTCGCGTGCGCGTCGGCGCGATCTCCGCCGAGCGTCAGGATGCGCCGCCAGGTCGTCATCGCGCCTTCGCGATCGCCCGCGTCGAATTGCTGCGAGCCGAGCGCGATCAGGTGCATCGCGTCGGTGGGATCGAGACGCACCAGCGCAGCGAGCTCGGCCTCGGCGCGCGCGCGCTCGCCCCACCGCGCGTAGAGCTCGGCGAGGCGCTGGTGCAGCACGGGATCGCGCGAGCGTCGCGAGGCCGCTTCGAGCGTCGCGAGCGCTTCGTCGCGCCGCCCGGTCTCGCGCAGCAGCTCCGCGAGCCGCACGACGTGGCGCGGCTCGTCGGGCGCGCCGCGCACGATCGCGCGGTACTCCTCGATGAGCTCGTCGATGCGTCCGGCGCGCGCGAGCACCTGCACGATGCGCAGGCGGAGATCGACGTCGCGCGGACGCGCGCGCAGCGCGCGGCGATACGCGTCGAGCGCCTGATCGTCGTGACCGAGCTCGTCGTGCACACGACCGAGCAGCGCAGCCACCTCGGGACCGCTGCGCCGCGCGAGCGAAGCCGCGAGCTCGTCGAGCCGATCGGCGCGACGATAGGCCTCGAGCCGCAGCTCGTCGGCCTCGGCCCGCGTGCCCGACGCACCGCCCGCGCTCGCGACCGCACGATCGAGCGTCTCGATCGCCTCGGCATCGCGCCCGGCGCCGAGCTGCGCGCGCGCGAGCTCGATCAGCACCGGCGCGCTCGCGCGTGCATCGCCGCGCAGCGCGTCCGCGACCCGCTCGTACTCGGCGATCGCGCGCTCGTGATCGCCACGCGCGAGCAGCGCCCGTGCGATCTCGGTGCGCAGATAGACGCTGCCTCCGGCGCCTCCCGCGAGCTGATCGAAGCGACGTCGCGCCTCGTCGTAGTCGCCGCGATCGAGCGCGAGGGTCGCGAGCTCGCGCAGGATCTCGTCGCGCGCCGGGCCGCGCGGCGTGCGATCGAGCGCAGCCTCGTAGCGCCCGCGCGCGCCCTCGACGTCGCCCGACTCGCGCAGCACGCGCGCGATCGCGACCATCGAGAGCGACTGATCCGCGCGCATCGCCGCGGCGCGCTCGTAGTGCGTGACCGCGGCCTCGAGGCGGTGCGCACGCCGCGCGAGGTGGCCGAGCAGCATGTGCGCCCACCAGCCGCTCTCCTCCGCGGCGCGCGGCTCGAGCAGCTCGCGCAGCGCGCGATCGTTCCCGTCGCGCTCGCGGTACAGCTCGACGAGCCGATCGAGCGCGAACCCATCGGCGGGCTCCGACTCGAGCACACGCAGGTAGCGCTCGATCAGCACCGCGCTGCGATCGGTCGGCGCCTCCGGCGTACGCGGCTCGGTGCGAGGCCGTCGTGCGCCCCCTCCTCCGCGCGGCCGCGTCGTCGTGCCGCTGCCGCCGCGCTCGCGGGTGATCCCCCAGTCGTCCTGCGCGCGAGCGGCCGCCGGGATCGTCAGCAGGAGGATCGCGAGGACGAACGAGAACGGCCGACGCCGGCGCACCACCCGCTCAGTATGCGGCAGCGCACGCGGCGGTCGAAGCACGAACGCTCAGCGGCAGAACCCGCTCGAGCAAGTCCCCGCCGGGCAATCCGCGTCCATTCCGCACGGCACGTGACAGGTCATCCCCGCTCCGTGATCGAAGCAGCTCCCGGTGAAGAGCCCGTCCTCCGCGGTCGCGCCGACCGGGGCGCAGTCCGCGTCGCTGCCACACGCGCGCGCGGTCTGCGCCGCGCGGAAGCCGGTGCACGACGAGTTGAACCGGGGCACGCAGCGCATGGTCGTGCCGTCGCACTCGAGCCCCGCCGGGCACGCCGCGCCGCCTTCGCACGTCGGCACGCACACCCGCTCGGTCGGCGCAGGATACGAGCGCGCCAAGCACCTCAGCATCGGGTTCACCGACGTGCAGTCCGCGTCCATGTTGCACGCCGTGCAGATCGCGCCGGCCGAAGCGTCGAACGCGACGCAGTTGCCGCGCGCGAGATCGCAGACCGGCGCCGGCGCCGGGCAGATGCCGGTCGCCTCGAGGCACTGGAGGCAGCTGCCGGCTCGGCAGAACGGCGTGGGATCGCTGCAGGTCGTGGTCTCGCACGGATCGGGCGGGCCACCGTCGACCGGCGGGCCCGCGTCGGTCGTGCTCGCGACGCAGATCCCTTGCGCCGAGCACATCTCGCGCGGCCCGCACGGGCGCGTGTCGCTGCACTGCGCGTAGCAGAAGCCCTGGAGGCAGACCTCGCCCGAGGGGCAGGCGACCGATCCGCCGTCGGAGTCTCCGCACTCGTAGCCCGCGTCTCGCGTCACGGGTGGAAACGAAGGCACCGACGACTCACACCCCGCGAGCGCGACGCACGCAGCGAGCATCCACGACCAAGAGCGCATCGCGCGCGAGCCTATCATGGCGACGCGCGCCACCGAGCGGGGCCCCGCGTGCGCAATCCCGCGCTGAGTAAAGGGTGCGACGCCTCGGCTGCTGCACTACCTTACTCGGCCACATGTCCGAGCACCTGATCGGCGCCGTCGTCGAGCGCTCCCCCGGTCCCCGTTATTTCGAGTCGCTCCGCTTCGCCGAGATCGCACCGCGAAGGCCGCTGCCCAAGGCGAGCGTCTTCGCGAAGTGGCGCGCCGGCGCGCCGGAGCAGGCGCGCTTCACCCTGCGCCCTCCCCCCGAGACCTGGCGCGGCACCGCCGGCCCGTTCCGCGACGCGCCCAACAAGTCGGAGGGCGCGCAGTGGATGGCGCGCGCCCACGATGCGCTCGCCGCGGACGCGATCGTGCTCGTGACGGGCACGGATCTCACGCCGGGGCCGCGCGATCGCGAGCGGCTCGCGACCTGGGCGGGCCATCTCGCGGGCGGCGGCAAGCGACGCATCGTGTGGCAGCCGGGCGGGCTCTGGGACATCGACGAGGCCGCGACGTTCGCGAACAGCCTCGGCGTCGTCTGCGCCTTCGATCCGCTCGAGAGCCCCGCGCCGACGGGCGAGATCGCGTACGCGCGAGTGCGGGCGATCGGCGCACGATCGCGCCTCGGCGAGGGCCTTCTCTCGGCGATCGTCGAGTCGATCGCGGCGAGCGACGCGGCGACGATCTACCTCGCGATCGAGTCCGAGCTCGGCTTCAAGAAGGCGCGACGGGTGTCCGAGCTGCTCGCGGATCTGCGCGAGGAGAGCGGCGGCACCGGCGTGCTGCGTCGCGGCGGCGGCGGGATCGTGATCGACCTCGGCGACGAGGAAGAGGACGAAGAGGACGAAGAGCTCGACGAGGACGAAGAGGACGAAGAGGACGAAGAGCTCGACGAGGACGAGGAAGCCGACGAGGACGAGGACCTCGACGACGAAGGCGACGAAGACCTCGACGACGAGGACGACGAGGACGACGAAGACGAGGACGAGTGAGCGACGCTCCGCTCGCCGCGCTGCTCGGCGCGCGAGCGCGCCGCGTCGACGTCCCGGAGCCCGATCTCGTCGCGCTCACGCTCGGCGTGGGTGAGCTCCGCGTCGCCCTCCTCTTCTCGACCGATCCGGCGTCGCCGGGCCTCGGCTGCGTGCCCGAGCGCCCGCGGGGGCGACCGGCGGAGGGCGTCGCGAAGCAGCTGCGAAACCTGGTCGAAGGCGCGCGCCTCGAGCGCGCGCTCGACGCGGGTGGAGGCGCGATCGCGATCGATCTGCGCCGCGGCCCCGACGCGATCGCGCTCGTCCACGAGTCCCTCGGTGATCGCTCGAACGTCCTGGTGCTCGACGCGGAGGGCGCGATCGTCGCGGCGCTCCATCCCGCGCGCCTCGCGGAGCGCGGGCTCCAGCTCGGCGAGGCCTGGTCGCCGCCCGAGCCGAGCGATCGCGCCCGCGATCTCCCGAGCGATCTCGACTCGCTCCTCGCGCTCGGCACCGCGCTCGTCGAAGCGCGTCGCGACGCGCACGCCCGCGCTCGTCGCACCGCGCTCGATCGCGCGCTCCGTCGTGCGCACAAGCGCGCGCTGCGTCGCGCCGAGGCCACGCTCGGCGATCTCGATCGCGCGAACGAAGCGCCCGCGCTGCGTGCCCGCGGATCGGCGCTCCTCGCCGGGCTCGCGACGATCGCGCGCGGCGCGACGCACGTCTCGCTCCCCGACTGGTCGACCGATCCGCCGGGCACGCTCGAGATCGACATCGATCCCGCGATCGGCCCGCGCCCCACCGCCGACGCGCTCTTCACGCGCGCCCGCAAGCTCGAAGCGGGCGCCGCGATCGCCTCGGCGCGCCACGACGAAGCGATGGCCGAGGCCGCGAAGATCGAGTCGATCCGCGCGCGCCTCGAGCTCGCCGACGACGCGCAGATCGAAGCGCTCGAGACCGAAGCGGCGCGCCTCCGCATCGCCCCCGCCGCAGCGAGCGCGAAGCGAAAGCGCGAGCCCGAGTCGCGCTCGCCGTTCCGGCGCTACGAGGGCCACGGAGGCCGCGTGATCCTCGTCGGCAAGGGCGGCACCGACAACGACGAGCTCACGTTCCGCGTCGCATCGCCGCACGATCTCTGGGTGCACGTGCGCGGCGTCCCGGGCTCGCACGTGATCGTCCCGCTGAAGCGCGGCGAGATCTGCCCGCCGGAGCTCCTCGTCGACGCCGCGCACCTCGCGGCGCACTTCTCGAGCGCGCGCGGCGAGCCCCAGGTCGAGATCCAGCACGCGCCCCGCAAGCACTTACGGAAGCCGAAGGGCGGCGCGCCCGGCAAGGTCATCGTCGCGAACGAGCGCGCCCTCGCGCTGCGCGTCGAGCCCGATCGCCTGTCTCGTTTGCTGGGCCGCGAGCCGAACGACTGATCGCGACCCGAGACCGGGCTTAAACCAGAACGCCCTGACGGTGGTTGCCGTCAGGGCGCAGACGTCCAGGGCGGCGCACACGGGGCACGCGAGGCCGAGGACGCTCCGGATTTCAATCTGGGCCGGCGGCGACCCGTGCCGCCTGGGTCGGTCTGCGCGCCGGGCCCGTCACTTTCATGCGCGCCCGCCAGCGGGTCCGCGCTCGGCTGGAAATCAGCCGTTGAGGAGGTTGGTCGAGCCCGCCTCGAGCGAGGTGGTCTCCGGCGCCGCGCCCTTCTTGCCGCCGCGCTTCGACGCCTTCTTCTTGGCGCCGCCCTTCTTGGCCGCCTTCTTCGCCGGCGCCTTCTTGGCAGCCGCCTTCTTCGCGCCGCCCTTCTTCGCGGCCTTCTTCGCCGGCGCCTTCTTGGCGGCCTTCTTCGCGGGGGCCTTCTTGGCGGCCTTCTTCGCGCCGCCCTTCTTCGCGGCCTTCTTCGCGCCGCCCTTCTTCGCAGCCTTCTTCGTCGCCATCAGTCGACCTCCTTAGCGGCCCCGAGGAATTTCAGCGGGGTCCTTGTCCGCGGTCTCACGACCACCGACTTGACGTACCGTATTGTCACGTCACTCAGTGTGTCAAGCCGAACTGCCACATAAATTATATCTAACTTAGTGATCACAGACCCCTCATTTCACGATCAGTTTCGCATATTCCCGAATTTCCTCGGTTTTTTTGCATGGTCACGCACACCCGCGGAACTGCACGGGAAGCGGTGACCAGCCCGATCGGGCAGATCGCGACCCGGGGTTGCAGCCCCGGCGGACGGGGGGCTAAGGTCCGCCGCGCGGGTCGGCCGCCCTGTCTCGGGACCCGCGCCACAGGGCTCCAACACCAGCGCCGCGGTGACGCGGCAGGCGAGGACGACATGCGGGCGAAGACGTGGGGAACAGTGGCCGTGCTGGCGCTCGGCGTGGCGCTCGGCAGCGTCGCGGGATGCGGCGGTCGCGACGAGCGCGACATCGCGCGGATCAACGAGCTGGAAGGTCAGCTCCGCAGCGCGGAAGAGCAGCGCGCACAGATGGAGACGCGCATCACCGAGCTCGAGGCGCTCAACGCCCAGCTGGTGTCGCGACTCGAGGCGCTCGGGCAGGACGTCGAGGGCCTGCAGAGCGAGCGCAGCTCGCTGCAGTCGAGCCTCACCGAGACCCAGCGCGCCCTCGAGGAATTGCGCGAGCGCGAGCGCCAGCAGCAGGCGCGCCTCGCGACGTTCCGCCAGATGCTCGAGCGCTTCCGCGCGATGATCGACTCGGGCCGGCTGCGCGTGCGGATCTTCCGCAACCGCATGGTCGTCGAGCTGCCCGACAACGTGCTCTTCGACTCGGGCGAGGCCGAGCTGCGCGAGCAGGGCCAGCAGACGCTCGCCGAGGTCGCGTCGGTGCTGCGCTCGATCGAGGGCCGGCAGTTCCAGGTCGCCGGTCACACCGACAACGTGCCGATCCGATCGCGCCGCTTCCCGTCGAACTGGGAGCTCTCGACGGCGCGCGCGGTGAGCGTCGCGCGGTACCTCATCGAGCAGGGCATCTCGGGCGAGCGCATCAGCGCCGCGGGCTACGCGGACACCCAGCCGGTCGACAGCAACGACACCGACGCGGGCCGCGCCCACAACCGCCGCATCGAGATCCAGCTCGTGCCGAACATCGACGAGCTGCCCGATCTCTCGGCGCTCACCGGCGAGACCGGCGGCGGAGGCGGGTCCTGAGCGATCGCGTCTGCGCGATCGACGTCGGGACCAACACGCTGCTCGGGCTGATCGTCGAGCGCGCGGGGACGATCCGCGTGCTCGACGATCTCGGACACATCACGCGGCTCGGTCGTGGTGTCGACGCGCGCGGCCGTCTCGCCGACGACGCGATGGATCGCGCGATGAGCGCGATGCGCGACGTCGTCGAGCACGCGCGCGCGACGCACGGCGTGCGCGCGATCGTCGCGGTGGGCACGAGCGCGATGCGCGACGCGACGAACCGCGAGGTGATGATCGAGCGCGCGTCGCGCGAGCTCGGCGTCGCGATCGAGGTCATCGACGGGGCGCGCGAGGCGAAGCTCGCGTTCCGCGGCGCGCTGCCGCTCGTGCCGATCGACGATCGCGAGGAGATCACGGTCGTCGACGTCGGCGGCGGGAGCACCGAGATCGCATCGGGGCGCGGCGCTCGTCTCGCGCGATCGGTGAGCCTCGACGTCGGCAGCGTGCGCCTCTTCGAGCGACACCTCCGCGCCGATCCGCCCTCGCGCGCGCAGATCGACGCGCTGATCGCCGACGTCGATCGCGCGATCGACGCGAGCGGCGCGCGCTTCGCGGGCTCATTCGTCGCGCTCGCGGGCACGGCGTGCACCGTCGCCGCGGTCGCGCGCGGGATCGATCCCGAAGGCGCGAACGCGGTGCACGGCACGAGCTTGTCACGCGACGCGCTGCACGACGTGGCGGTACGCCTCGCCTCGATGAGGATCGACGAGCGACGCACGACCCCGGGCGTGCCTCCGGGCCGCGAGGACGTGGTCGCGGCCGGCGCGCTGCTGCTCGATCGGATCGCGGAGCGCGCGGGCGCCTCGTCGATCGAGATCTCGAACGGCGGGGTGCGCTGGGGCCTCGCGCTGGAGCGCCTCGCGCCCGGCGCGGGCGGGTGCTAGGGTCGCGCGATTTTTCGCGGGGAGAACGCGATGACGACGCGAATCGTCGGCGTGATCGGAGGCAGCGGCCTCTACGACATGGATGGGCTCGTCGAGCGCAGCGAGCACCGCGTCACCACGACGTTCGGTGATCCTTCCGACGTCGTGATCGCGGGCACGCTCGGCGACACGCGCTTCCTGTTCCTGCCGCGGCACGGGCGCGGTCACCGCATCCCGCCGCACCGCATCAACTACCGCGCGAACCTCCTCGCGCTGAAGCAGCTCGGCGCCGAGCAGGTGATCAGCATCAGCGCGGTCGGCTCGATGCAGGAGGACATCCACCCCGGCGACGTGGTGCTCGTCGATCAGTTCATCGATCGCACCCGCAGCCGCCCGAGCACGTTCTTCGACGACGACGGGGTCGTCGCCCACGTCGAGTTCGCGGATCCGATCGACGCCGCGCTGCAGGACGCGCTCTATCGCGCCGCGCTCGAGGTCGGCGTGCGCGCGCGCCGCGGCGGCACCTACGTGTGCATCGAGGGCCCGCAGTTCTCGACGCGTGCCGAGAGCGATCTCTATCGCAGCTGGGGCACGACCGTGATCGGCATGACGAACCTCCCCGAGGCGCGGCTCGCGCGCGAGGCGGAGCTGCCCTACGCGACGGTCGCGCTGGTGACCGACTACGACTGCTGGCGTCGCGAGGAGGCCGCGGTGAGCGTCGATGCAGTGCTCGCCGTGCTCAAGAAGAACGTCGGGACCGCGCAGGCGCTGCTCCGCGCGGTCTCGCCGAAGATCCCGGATCCCGCGACGAGCCCGGCGACGAACGCGCTGCGGCACGCGTTGATCACCCCGCCCTCGCACATCTCGGCGGCGGCGAAGGAGAAGCTCGCGGCCCTCATCGGCCGGCATCTTTCGTAGCCCGTCGCCTCGTCGTTCTCCCTTCGTGCGCGCCGCGCGCGTCCTCGCCAACCGAGAGGATCGCCGCGGCGCGGACTCGTGTGTGCCCCGTTCGTTCTCATGAGGAGTGAGCCCATGTCGTCGATGCTCGTGGTCGGCTCGGTCGCGCAGGACACCATCCACAATCACCTCGGCACGCACGAGCGCGTGCTCGGCGGCTCGGCGACGTTCGCGGCGCTCGCGGCGTCGTACTTCACGCCGGTGAAGCTGGTCGGCGTCGTGGGACGCGACTTCCCCGACTCGGGCGTGCAGCTGCTGCGCGACAAGGGCGTCGACGTGCGCGGCCTCGAGGTGGTCGAGGGCAAGACGTTCTTCTGGGAGGGCCGCTACTCGGACGACCTCACGAGCCGCGAGTCGCTCAAGACCGAGCTCGGCGTGTTCGCGTCGTTCCAGCCGAAGATCCCCGCGGAGCACCGCAAGACGCCGTACGTGATGCTCGGCAACATCGATCCCGAGCTGCAGGTCGCGGTGCTCGATCAGATCGACGCGCCGAAGCTGGTGATCGCGGACACGATGAACTTCTGGATCTCGGGCAAGCCGCTCGAGCTCGCGAAGATGCTGAAGCGCATCGACCTGCTCGTGATCAACGAGGAGGAAGCGCGCCAGCTCTCGGGCGTGCACAACATCCTCAAGGCGGCGCGCGCGCTGCTCGCGATGGGACCGCGCATCGTCGTGATCAAGCGCGGCGAATACGGCGCGCTGCTCTTCGAGGGCGAGAGCGTCTTCAGCGCGCCGGCGTACCCCTGCGAGGAAGTGCTCGATCCGACGGGCGCGGGCGACTCGTTCGCGGGCGGCCTGCTCGGCTTCCTCGCGAAGGAGGATCGGGTCGACGGCGCGACGCTGCGCCGCGCGGTCATCCACGGCTCGGTCATGGCGTCGTTCCTCGTCGAGGGAATCTCGGTGGAGCGCCTGGTGCGCGTGACGCCCGCGGAGATCGCGACGCGGTACGCGGCGTTCGCGCGGCTCGCGCACTTCGCGACGCCGTCCGAGATCGGCACGCTCTGATCGGGCGCGCCGCTACGGAATCCGTAGCGCTACGGATTCCGTAGCGACCTTCGGGTCGCCCCCGGGAAAAATCGTTGCGCGCGCTACGAAGCGCGCCGACCGTCTCGCTTTGTGGTTAGGATGGCGCCCCGCGCGTGCGCGCGACCACGAGGAGATTGGCGATGTCGAAGGGGCGGATTGGCTTGGCGATGATTGCGCTCGCCGGAGCGCTGAGCGTCGGGTGCGGTGACGACGACGGATCGACGGGGGGCACGGACGCGGGGCAGGCGGATGCGGGCTGTACGCCCATGACACCGCCCACGCTGCCGACCGAAGATCCTCCGACCGACGTCGAGTGCACGGCGCCCGACGGAGGCACGCCGGGCATGGGCGCGTGCTGCTACGTGGACTCGCAGTCGGACGTGCAGGAGGCGCCCGAGCTGCGCCTCCGCTACCTCGAGATCAGCGCGCCGGAGGGCTCGGCGCTCACCGGGCCGGTGCTGCTCGGCGTGCTCAACAACGCGCTCGAGAAGGGCACGTTCGCGTGGCTGATCCGCGTCGAGGGCGCGGACGCCGACGGTGAGGTCACCGTGCGCACCGGCTTCGGCGTGAAGGCCGAGGACGGCACCTACGCCTTCCCGACGGGCGATGGCAGCGACCCGCTCGGCGTCGACGACGTGGAGCGCTACGGCCCCGCGGAGATCCCGGGCACGATCACGGGCGAGCGCGTGGTGACCGAGCGTCACACGGGCTCGGTCGTCGTGCCGGTGCTCAACGAGGCGGAGACCGACGTCCAGCTCGAGCTCGAGCTGCGCAACATCCAGGTCATCGAGGGCGAGCTCAACAGCGAGCGCAGCTGCGTCGGCTGGCAGTCGAGCCGCGGTCGGTTCCAGACCGGCGCGATCCTCGACGGCTTCATCGAGGTCGAGTCGGCGCGCCAGGGCATGGTCGTGAGCGGCCCGGTCATGACGACGGTGTGCGCGGCGATCGCGGGCCTGCTGACGCAGGCGAACTACTGCGAGGAGAACCCGCAGAGCATGTGGATCACGCAGCCCGACTCGCTCTGCACCGAGACCGGCTGCACGGCGAACGCGAGCTGCGAGGAGGACGTGTGCGATCGCGGCGGCGACAGCACGACGGGCCTTCCCGCGTGCAACGCGTGGCGTCTGGTCGCGCAGTTCGCGGCGCAGGGCGTCGAGATCACGAACTGACGCGCGGACGAGCGCGTGATGGAGCCCGCCCGGTCCGAGAGGACCGCGGCGGGCTTCGTCGTTGTGGGGCGCAACGCGCACGGCGCGAGAGCGATGGCGGCCCGTCGCGAGTAGGCTCGCGGCGGGAGGGCTCGATGCCGAAGGTGTGGGTGGGGCTGTGCGTCGCGATGGTGCTCGTGGGATGCGAGCCGGACTACGCGTGCGGCGACTTCGTGTGGAGCGAGGACCAGGGGCGCTGCGTGTGCCCGATGGGCACGACGCAGAGCGACGCGGGCACGTGCCTGCTGAGCGACGGCGGGATGATCTTCCCGCCCGGATGGGACGGCGAGGTCCCGGGCGCGTGCCCGGATGGGCGCCCGATGCGCGAGCTCTTCGAGGACGCCGACGGTGACGGCCGCGGGCGCCCCGGCACCGGCGCGCTGCGCTGCGAAGGCGTGACCGATGGCGACGACTGCGACGACACGTGCGCCGAGTGTTTCCCCGGCGCGACCGAGATCTGCGACGGCCGCGACAACGACTGCGCGAGCGGCGCGGACGACCCGTTCGCGTGCGTGCGCGGCGCCGCGACGGAGTGCGAGACGAGCTGCGGCTCGACCGGCGTCGTCGCATGCGGGCTCGACTGCGCGGTGCCGGCGAGCGCGACGTGCACGCCGCCGGAGGAGGCGTGCGACGGAGACGACGACGACTGCGACGGAGTGGTGGACGAAGGCGTGCTGGCCGTCGGCGAGCCGGTGGACTGGATCGCGCTCGTGGGCAACCACTTCCACGTCGAGCCGCGAACGGACGGGCTCGTCGCGGTGTGGGCGGATGACGCGGGAGTGCACGCGCGGCTCGTCGATGCATCCGGCGCGCCCGCAGGCGCGACGATCGATCTCGCGTCCACGCTCAACGCCGATCAACTGGACACCGACGTTCGCGGAACCGTGTTGTACGTCGCGTATTCGCGCGGCAGCGAGATCTACCTGCTCTCGGCGGAGCTGCCGTCCCTGACGGTCACGGCGGGACCTCGGCGGATCGCCAGCCTCGCCTCCCCGACCCACACCCTGCAGGTCGAGCACACGTACACGACGATGGTCTTCCACGACGCCGCATCGGGGAGCGGCATCCGCATGCGGTCGGGCACGAACATCGCGACGGACGCGTTCAACGAGCGGACCGCAGTCGCGGTGAGCACGCTCGAGTACGAGGTCGTGGTCCCCGCGACCTCGATCGACCGGACGTACATCGTCTACTCCGGTCGATCCTCGGAGGCCGAGGACTACGAGATCTACGTGCAGCCGGTGACCTCGCTCGGGCCGGACGGGACCGCGCACCGCATCACCGACAACGCACTGCACGACGATCGTCCGATCGTCGCCGAGCAGGACGATCGACTCGCGATCGCTTGGCTCCAGCGCGCCACGACCGGGTCCGGCACGTCGTCGTTGCAGGTCCACTCGATCGTACCGACGGCAAGCAGTCCCTGGCCGGCGGGCGACGAGGTGATGATCGGCACGATCAACGCGTTCGGCACCCACGACCTCGTGCCGTACGCGGGCGGTTGGCTCGCGATCGTCGCGCAGAGGCTGGAGATGACCTATTCGTCGGCGGTCTCGCTCCATCCCCTTGCTCGTGACGCGCACGTCGCGGGCGAACAGCTCGAGATCGAGTCGACGACCGTTCGCTCGCTGGGGATCGGGCGGGCCGCCGCCATCGGAACGACGCCGTGGCTGCCCCTCGCACACGCCAGCGAAGGCGGCGCGCCGAGATTCGACGCGCGCCCGGTCGGCTGTCCGTGAGCCCGCATCGCCGTGTCGCCGCGCACGACGGCCGGCTCTGATACCTCGCCCGCCGTTGATTCGAGTTCAACGACCCGCTTATCCTCCCTCGACGGTGGAACCGCGTGTTGCGCAATGTGCGCGAGCGTCGGGGAGGATGTTCCATGAAACGCCTTGGCTCGCTTAGCCGGCCGCTGTTCGCGGTCATGCTGATCTTCACGGTGTTCGCATGCGGCGGCGGTGGCTGCTCCGGGTGCGAAGGATGTGGCGTCGCGCCGATTCCTGGTGGCTTCCCGCTGAACCAGCGCATTCCGAACTCCGCGCAGGTGCGCCTCTCGGAGAGCGGAATCCAGTTCATCGAGGACAACATCATGAGCATCGTCGGAACGCTGCTCATGGGCGGGCTCGAGTTCGACGTTCCGCAGATGTCGGGGAGCCAGTCGATCGGCGTCGGGAACGTGTCCTACACGCTCTGCACGTCGAACGACTGCGTCGCGCGCGGTGAGATCCAGGACCTCGATCTCACGCCGCAGAACGGCTCGAATCGCCTCTCGGCGCTCATCCAGGTGATCCTCGACAGCCGTGACTCGGCCGGGAATCGCCGGGCGATCCCTGTCCGGCTGCGGGGATCAGGAGTGCTCTTCTGGCTCGACACCACGTGCCAGGCCGACATCGACACGAGGAACGGGTCGCGCTCGCACATCGGGTTCGCGGCGGACATCGACTTCGTGGAGGAGACGCGGGCCCCGCGTACCGGCTACACGCGGCTCACCGTCGCGAGCGCCGACTTCGCCGAGGGTCAGGACATCGAGAGCGACGACATCGACATCGGCGGCTGCGACGGGCTCGATGGCGGAATCATCAACGGCGTCATCGGCCTCGTGAAGGACCAGCTCCTGGGTGCGCTCACCGGTCAGATCACCCCCGTTCTCACCGACGCGATCGACTCGCAGCTCTGCACCCGTGCCGGCGAGACCGGCTGCCCGACGCCGGGCTCGCGGCCCGATGGCGAGGGCCCCGACGCGACCTGCGTGTTCGAGTCGGCCCCCGATCAGTGCGTGCCGATCCTCCTCGGCACCGACGGGCGCGGCGATCTCGGCAACGCCTTCCTCGGCGGGTTCTCACCGGGCACGCACGGACACGGACAGTTCGTGCTCGGCGCAGGTGGCGACGGCGAGGCCGTGAACAACGGCATGTCGCTCTTCATGGTGGGCGGGTTCATGTCGATGGATCCGACGTTCACCACGTCGCCCGGACACAACCCGTGCGTGCCGGTCGTCGAGCCGCCCTGCGTGCCCGGCGGTGAAGGCGCGGAGGGCTGCAGCATCGCGCGCGCCGAGGCGTTCCGCGGCAACGTGATCCCCGGCACCTCGACGACCTCGCACGTCGGGATCGGCATCGCCGAGGACTTCCTCGACTACGCGGGCTACGGGATGTTCGACAGCGGCATGCTGTGCATCGGCGCGGGCACGCGCCTGAGCCAGCAGCTCTCGACCGGTCTCGTCTCGGGCCTCGTGCCCTCGCTGAACACGCTGACGTTCCCCGAGCGCGGCTCGCCGCTCACGCTCGCGATCCGTCCGCAGCTCCCGCCCGACTTCACGATCGGCACGAACGCGGGCGCGCCGCTGCTCACCGTGTTCCTCGAGCAGGTGCAGATCGACTGGTACGTGTGGAGCACCGAGCGCTACGTGCGCTTCATGACGTACCAGACCGATCTCACCATCGAGATCAACCTGGACGTCGAAGCGGGCGAGATCGTGCCGCGCATCGAGGGCGTGACCGCGTCGAACTCGATGATCTTCAACAACGAGCTGATCACCGAGAACCCCGACACCGTCGCGCGCGCGGTCGAGAACGTGCTCGGCACGTTCGCGGGCATGCTCGGCGGCTCGATCAGCCCGATCGCGCTCCCCGACATCATGGGCTTCGAGCTCGACGTGCCGGCGGAAGGCATCCGCGGTGTCGCCGACGGCGGTGAGTCGTTCCTCGGCATCTTCGCGAACCTGCGCATCGCCGGCTCGGCGATCGTGTCGCCGGTCGAGACGAGCCTCGAGGTGTCGGACCTCGAGCTCGATCACGAGAGCATGGCGCTCGAGACCTGGGCGCAGGGCGACGGCAACACCGTGTGGCTCCACTTCGGCGCAGAGGGCGCGCCGAGCTCCGACTACGAGTACAGCTATCGCATCGACGGCATGACGTGGTCGCGCTGGACCAGCGATCCGCGCGTGCGCATCGACGACGACGTCCTGCTGCTGCAGGCGCGCCACGTGATCGAGGCGCGGGCGCGCATCCGCGGCGAGGCCGACTCGGTCGACCGCAGCCCGGCGCGCACCGAGCTCATCGTCGACGTGCTGCCGCCCGAGGTGCAGGTCTCGAGCGAGGGCACCGGCTTCGTGGTGCACGCGAACGACCTGATCAGCGCCGCGGAGCAGCTCGAGTACCGCTTCCGCGTACGCGACGGCGAGTGGAGCGCGTGGCAGGTGTCGCCGCGCTACGAGCCCGACACGCTGCTGGTCGACGGCGGCATGCTCGGCATCGAGGTGCGCGACGAGGCAGGCAACGTGACCTCCGCGACGTTCCCGCTGATCCGCGGCATCCCGAACCCGAACGGCGGCGGCTGCGACTGCGGCGTCGCGGTGGGCGGCACCGATCGCAACGGACCGCTCGCGCTCGTCGGATCGATGCTGCTCCTCGGCGCGATGGTGGTGCGCCGCCGTCGCACGATCGATCGCTCGAAGCTCCGTCGCCTGCTGACGATCGGGATGCTCCTGCTCCCGCTCGTGCTCGGCGCGCAGGGCTGCGAGTGTGGTGGCGAGAGCGGGCCGCCGTGCGGCGACATGTGCATCGCGGCAGCGCCGCCCGGCCTCACCGCCGGTCAGATCTGCTGCGAAGAGACGAACATGTGCGCGAGCTACGACGTGGACGCGCTCTGTCAGCCGGGCTTCACCTGCCCGATCGCGAACCTCGTCGTCGGCACCGGCTGCGCGGTCACGTGCAGCGAGTGCATGCGCAAGCCGCCGCTCCAGCAGGGCATGATCGGCACCGATCTCGATCTCGTCGTGAGCGAGAGCGGCGAGCAGTTCGTCAGCGGGTACAGCGCGGGCGTGCCCACGACGCAGCGCTACGGCGATCTCGTGCTCGGCACGATCTCGGCGGGCGGTGACGTGGAGTGGGAGATCGTCGACGGCGCGCCCGAGCGTCCGGTCACCAACGATCCCGACGGCTGGCGCTCGGGCGTGAGCGCGCCCGGCGACGACGTGGGTCGCTGGACCTCGATCACCGACTCGGGGACGAGCCTCTACATCGCGTACTACGACGCGACGAACGGCGCGCTGAAGCTCGCGATCGGATCGCCGGGCGCGTGGGAGACCCACACGGTCGACGACACCGGTGACGCGGGTCGCTACGCGTCGATGGTCCTGCTCGATGGCGGCGTGCCGGCGATCGCGTACATGCGCGTCGAGGAGAATGCTGCGGGCTCGGGCCAGCCGCGCAGCACCGTGCGCGTCGCGGTCGCGAGCGACGCGAACCCGACCAGCGAGACGAGCTGGACGATCACCGAGGTCGCGGGCGCGGACATCTTCTGCCGCCCCGACTTCTGCGGCACCGGCCAGGCCTGCCTCGAGAACGGGTCGTGCGTCGTCCCGACGAGCGACTGCGCGGACGACTGCGGCGACAACCAGTGCTTCATGGGCACGTGTGAGGCCGCGCTTCCCGCGAACTACGTCGAGGATCTCCCGCCCGCGTACGGCCTCTACACCGCGCTCGCGCGCACGCCCTCGGGCGGGCTCGTGGTCGCGTGGTACGACCGCGGCCAGGGCAACCTCCACGCGTCGGAGCTGCCGAGCATCGGCGGCACGTGGGGCACGCCGATCCTCGTCGACGGCTACGCGCGCGGCGACGACTCGAGCTCGGGCGACAGCGGCATCGGCACGTCGATCTTCGTCGACGCGGCGGGCACCGTGCACGTCGCCTACGTCGACGGCGCCGAGGAGGCGCTGCGCTACGTGACGATCGCGGGCGGCGTGGCCTCGGTGCCGCAGACGATCGACACCGGCACGAGCGACGGCACGACGCCGCACACCGACGGACGTCACGTGGTCGGCGACGACTCGTCGATCGTCGTGACCGACGGCGGCGAGATCCGCGTGACCTACCAGGACGCGACGGTGCAGCACCTCATGCTCGCGCGTCGTGCCGCGGGCGGCGGCGAGTGGACGGTCTCGGTGCTCGACGACGAGAACCACACCGGCTTCTGGGCGGAGCAGGTCCTGATCGGCACCACGTCGTACGTCGCGACGTGGTGGCGCCAGGAGTCGCGCGCCGCGTCGGAGCAGGGCGTGCGCGTGCTGACCGTCGAGTGATCGCGAGCTGACGGAACGAAAGAAGCGGCGAGCGCCCTCGAGAGAGGCGCTCGCCGCTTCGCTTTTCCGTCGCTCAGATCAGAGACTGACCGAAATCGGCTCGCCCGTGCGAGCACTCCAACTTGGGCTCAGGCCGCGGTGCGCGACGACACGCGCGAGACCGGCTCGAGCTCGCCGTCCACGACGCCACGACGCGCGTCGCCGACCGCTCCGATCAACGTCTCACGGCTCACGAGCCCTGCATCGAGCAGCGCCCGCATGTAGCCATCCGCATAGCCGTGCGCGCGCGAGAGCTTCGCGTACGCGCTGCCTTCGAAGCGCGCGCGCGTGACGTCCGCCACCAACGCACGAACGCGATCCAGAAGCTCCTTCTCGCTCATCGCCGACCACCTCGTGTCGCGATGCATGCACGATACGGAGATCGGCGGTCAAAAAACGCGCGATCGCACGCGCACCATCTCGGGCTCCCACGCCGCGAGCCGCGTCTTCATCACGCGCACCGCGTCGCGGCTCGAGTCGATCAGCACGAACCCGCGATCGTGCTTCGCAGCCGCCTCGCCGGTCGTCCCGCTGCCCGCGAAGAAGTCGAGCACCACGTCGCCCGGCGCGCTGTGCACGCGCACGATGCGCTCGAGGATCGCGAGCGGTTTCTGGGTGGGATAGCCCGTCTTCTCGCGCCCGTTGGTGGGCACGATCGTGTTCCACCACACGTCGGTCGGCGTCTTTCCGCGCGCCGCCTTCTCGGGCCCGACGAGCTTCGGCGCCATGTACGGAACGCGATCGATCGCATCGTGATCGAACACGTAGCGCTTGGGATCGCGCGCGTACCAGAGCAGCACGTCGTGCTTCGCGGGCCAGCGCTTCTTGGTGCGCGCGCCGTAGTCGTAGGCCCAGACGATCTCGTTCACGAACGACGCGCGACCGAGCAGTCCGTCGAGCGCGACCTTCACGTAGTGCGACTCGCGCGGGTCGACGTGCACGAAGATCGATCCGTCCGCGCTCAGGCAGCGCAGCGAGGCTTCGATGCGCGTCATCAGCCACGGCACGTAGTCGTCGCCGCGCTTGTCGTCGTAGCGCGCGACCTCGTCGAGCTTCTCCACGCGGTAGCGCGCGCCCTGGAAGCCGATGCGCTCGCCCTCTTCGTCGCGCGTGACGCGCAGCCTTCGTCGCGACTGCACGCGGCCCGTGTTGAACGGTGGATCGATGTACACGAGCCGCGCGCACGCATCGGGCAACGTCGCGAGCGCCGCGAGGCTCTCGCCATGCACGATGCGTCGCAGCGCCGCTTTCTTGCTCGCGATCCGGCGCTTGCCGAGACTGCCCGCCATGCTCTGGAACGACCCCCAGCAGACTCGTTCGATCGCCGACTACGCCGAGCCCGAGGCGCGCCGCGAGGTGCCCGATCGCCGCGCCGACGAGCGCCGCGCCGCGATCGGGGATCGACGCACCTCGACGCAGCGCACGCTCGAGTCGCTGCTCCGGATCTGAGCCCGACTCACTTCGCTTCGTCTTCGGACGCGCCCGCGCCCTTCGTCGTGCGCTTTCGCGCCGCCTTCTTCTTCGGCTTCTCCTCGGCCGCGCTCTCCGCTTCGCTCGGAGGCGCGGCTTCTTCGCTCTTCGCCTTCGGCTTCTCGTCGACCGCTGCGTCCGCCGCCGGCGCGCCCTTGCGCTGCTCGACGACCTCGTTCCAGCCCTTCTTCACGTTCTCGACGAGCCACGCGACGACGTGCGCATCGGCGCCCTCGAACGTCGATGCGGTGCGCAGCGTGGTCTGCAGCGGCTCCTTGCGGCCCGGCGAGTAATCCGTCGCGAACACGACGAACGGCGGGTGCGAGCCCTCGCGCTCCTTGTGCGTGCGCACCACGACGACCTTGCGCACCGCGACCGCGCCCTTCGCGTCCTTCGTGAACACCGCGCGACGCACCACCTCGGCGCTCGCGCGCCGCGTCGCCTTCACGACCTCTTCCGCGACGTCGTCGAGGTACGCCGTGATCTGCGTCATCCCGACGCTGCCGACGTCGACCGTCTTGTCGGTGCGCTCGCGCAGCAGCACCGGATGCAGCGGCACCGCGGTGCGCGTCTCGCCGATCGCGCGCCACCCGCTCGACGGATCCCATCCCAGCGACATGCGCCGGATCGGAACGTCCCATCCATCGCTCGACAGGAAGTCGGAGACGCGCACCTCGACGACGATCTCGGGCCGCACGAAGCGACACAGCGTGCCCTCGCGGTTCGCGAGGCGGAACGAGCTCTTCGCCTCGATCGCGCTGAGCTTCGCGTGCCACTTCACGCGATCGTCCTCGGACAGACCGGTGCCCACCGAGCCGACGAGCTGGAAGCTCCCGTCCTCGCGCACCAGCCCGACCTGGAGCTCGCGCACCTGCTTCACGTTGCCGGTGATGCGCTCGCCGAACGCGAGCACCACGAGATCCACCGTGCTCGTCGGCTTGATCTTGTAGGTGAGCCCGCGATCGCTGCGCGCGACCACGCCCTCGAAGCGATCGGCGAGCACCCAGTCGCGATAACGCTGCGCGACCACGCTCGGCTCGCCGCGCTGCGTGTGCACGACCGTGCAGCGCGCGCCCGCATCCTCGCCGAGCAGCGAGAGCAATCGCGTGTGTCGCGCCTCGTAGTTGCGCGAGAGCGCGTCCGCGCCGTCCTCCTCGACGAGATCGAACGCATGGAACGAGAGCGCGCCCTCGAGCTTCGTGTCCGAGAGCGCGGTGTTCACGTGGTGCGATCGCGGGCGCTCGCTTCCCGACGCACCGACGAGCTCTCCCGCGATCACGATCTGCGAGACGCCCTCGAGCTTCTTCGCGATGCCGCTCAGCACCGAGATGCCGTGCAGCACGCGCCCGTTGTACGCGACGAGCGCGACGTCGCCCTCGCGCTTCACGAGGAACCAGAGCTCTCCGTCGAGCTTCGGCGAGATGAAGAGCTGCTCACCGCTCGGCAGCGCGCGCTCGACGATGTCGGGCTCGACCACGCGATAGCGCTTCGCGACCTGGCGCTTGTAGCGCTTCAGGCGCGAGAGGAGATCCTGATCGAGCAGCGCGCCGACGCCCGCCTTGCGCCCGGTCCCGTAGGGCTCGGTGACCGCCGCCCACGCCTTCCACGCCTCGGCGCTCATCACGCGCCCTCCTTCGGCAGCGCCACGTCCTTCGGCGATGCAGCGACGCGCTTGATCTCGAGGTTCGAGAGATGGAGCACGAGCTTGTAGCGCTCACCCTCGACGCGTCCTTCGAGGAACCCGCGGAACGGCGAGCCGTTGGTCTGGAAGATCAGCGGCAGCGCAGCCTTCGGTCCTGCACCGACGACGAGCAGCTTCTGCTCGCGATCGAGGTGCGCCGCGATGTCGTGGAGGAAGTCGAACGTGAGGCCGTTCACATGCCGGAGCTGCACCTTCCGCACGAGCGCGAAGCGACGCACCACCTGATCGGCGGGCATCAACCGGCCCGACCACAGGATCGGCGGCTGCTCCTCGCCCACCGTCGCCTCGACGTCGACGAAGTCCGCGCGCGACTTCTCGGCACCATCGGGCGCGCTCACGATCTGCAGCACGCGCGCGGCGTAGAGCACGTTGCCCTCGGGCCCGACCCACACCCGCGTGGCGTTGCCGAGCCGGCGACCGATCTGCTCGAGATCGATCTCGGGATCGCCCTCGACCAGCGCCTTCGAGAGCGCCTCGGGCGAGCCCACCTGCTTCACCAGCGCATCGAAGCTCGTCTTCTCGGTGCTCTTGATCAGCCGCTCGAGCTTGAGCGGCGCGCCGTGACCCTTGCTCACCCAGCGCACGCGCTCCCCGCGCGCCGGCGAGACGAGCTCGATCTGCGCGTCGCGCTTCTTCGCATCTGCGATCGAAATCAGCCGAGGCATCGCCCTTCCCTCACATCATCGAGAAGTCGAGATCGTCCGAGAGCTCGTCGGTCTCTTCGCCCGAGGGCTCGATCGCGAGCGGCAGCGCCTCGCGCTCGAGCATCTCGAACCCGGTCGGCTGCGCGACCATCGCGAAGTAGCCCTCGTCGTTCTTCACCACGAAGAGCACGTCCTGATCGAAGCCGTCGCGATAGCAGAACGGGATCTCGACGATCGCGCCTTTCGCGAGCGCGTCCTCGAGCTTCGGCGAGAGCGCCTCCGCGTCGAGCTGGTAGATCGCGCTCGTGACGTGATCGAGCACGCGCTTGGGATCGACGATCGTCGCGTCCTGCGCGACGCCGAGCGTCGAGGGATGCGTGTCGAGCGGGTGCCCTCCCTCGTCGACCGCGAGGCGAGCGTCCTGCTCGACCGCGTCCCAGCGCTCGTCGATCCACACGTGCGCGGTGCCGCCGGTCGGCACGAGCGCGGTCCCGTCGGCCGTCAGATAGGCCTGCGCGCACGCGCGGCTCTGCTCGTCGACCACCACGCGCTGCTTGCGCCCGTAGAGCTTGTCGCGCTCGACCTTCGCGAACGCGAACGCGCTCTCCTCGTCCCCGAGACGCACCACGATCGAACGCGCCATTCCCGTGCTCCTCGCCCCGCTCCGAGGCGGGGACCGGCATCCTATCGCGATACGCTCGCGGCGGCGCGCATCCCCCGCCCGTGCGCGACCAGCGCGTCGAGGAGCAGGCGCATCGCGCTCGTCACGTGCGCGTCGGCGCGGCGCACCACCGCGATCGAGTCCTCGTAGGCCGGCAGCGCATCGTCGAGCGCGACGAGGCGTCCTCCGGCGACGCCATGGCTCGCGACGCGACGCGGCAGGATGCCGACGCCGGTGCCGTCGAGCACCAGGCTCTTCACGAGCTCCATGCTCGAGCACGGCAGCGGGCGCGAGGCTCGCAGGTCGCGCTTCTCGAGCGCGACGAGCAGCCACTGCACCTGCCGCAGCTCGGGCACGTAGAGCAGCGGGTGCGAGCACAAGAGCGCGTGGGGCTCGCGACGTGCGCTGCGCCGCAGCGACGACGCGACGACGAGCTCGACGCGATCCTCGAAGAGCGTCTGCACGACGTGCTCGGGATGCGGCTCGGGGTTCACCACGATGCCGACGTCGACCACACGATCGAGCACCGCGCGCTGCACGTCGCGCGAGTTGCCGTTCCAGAGCGCGAGCTCGATCCCCGGATGACGCGCGAGGAACGGCGCCATGAGCCCGGGCAGGAAGTACGCGCCGAGGCTCTCGTGACATCCGAGCGTGAAGCGCCCGCGCGGCTCCTTCTCGAGCCCCTCGATCTCGGTGCGCGCATCGGCGAGCGAGCGCATCACCTGACGCGCATGGCGCAGCAGCGCATCGCCGCTCGACGTGGTGCGCACGCCGCGGCTGGTGCGGACGAAGAGCGTCGTGCCGAGCTCCTCCTCGAGCTTGCGCAGCGCGACGGTGAGCGAGGGCTGGCTGATGCGGAGCGCGCGCGACGCGGCGGTGAGGCTGCCGAGCTCCGCGATGGACACGAAGTAGCGCAGCGCAGCCGGCGTCAGCGCGTCGGGCGACATCGCCGCATTCGACATAGCCGCATTCTATGGCGCGCGCGGGCGCGATAGAACGCGCTCAGTTCATCAGCTGCGGCGCTTCCTCGTCGCGCGGGCCGAAGATCGCGTCCCAGTTCTCGCGGTATGCGGGGGTCGCGACCTGCGCCGGGCCGCTCTTCGGCGCGTAGTGGCTCTCGACGTCGAAGAGCGGCGTGCCTTCGCGGTGGGTGAGCGACACGAGCTCGCCTTGGATCGGCTGCCCTTCCTGCACCGGATGGATCGCGCCGGCCTCGATGCGATCCTCGCGCTTGCGCAGCACGCGCCAGCCTCGGCCGTCATCGGTCGGCGAGTGCACGAGGACGACGTCCTCGCTCTTCGGAGCCGCGGTCTTCTTCTCGTCGCGCGAGTCCACGAGCGCGATTCTAGGGCGACGCCCAGCGGTCGCAACGCGCGCGGCTGGTCATTCACTGCTGACCGCGGGGGGAAGCACAGCGACGGGCGTCGTGCGGCTCAGCGTCGTTCCGTCGCCGAGATTCCCAGCGAGATTTCGACCCCAGCACTCAACGGCTCCCTCGGCGGTCACGACACACGAGTGAGCGACTCCGGTTGCGAGAGCGATGGCCGCGCCCCGCAAAGCGACTGGCCCGGGCGCGGACCTATCGACCGATGTGCCGTCCCCTAGCTCGCCCTCGTTGTTTCGGCCCCAACACTCGACCGCGCCCGTGGAGATGAGCGCACACGCGTGGAACGTGCCGCCGTCCACGCCGAGCACGCCGCTCTCGAGTCCGCGTACGGTCGTCGGCGCGTTCCGCAGGGTCGTCGTCCCGTCGCCAACCTGGCCCTCGGAATTGCGCCCCCAGCAGCGGAGTCCGCCCGCGGCCAAAACCGCGCACGTGTTCCAGAGACCAGCACCGATCGAGTAGACGCTCGGTCCGAGATTGGCGACAGCAGTGGGTGACGCGCTGTCTGCGCGGTCGGGGACCCCGGCGCCGTCCGTCCCGTCGCCGAGCTGACCGTGTGCGTTGCTGCCCCAGCACTCGAGCGTTCGTCCGGATCGAATCGCGCACGCATGTCCGCCACCGACGCGCATCGCGATGGCGTCATCGATCCCCTCGACTGGAGTCGGTACGACGCGCCGCTCCTCGGTCCCGTCGCCGATCTGACCGGAGCCGTTGTAACCCCAACAGAGCGCCTCGCCGCTCGAACGCCACGCGCACGTGCTGTTGCTGCCTGCCGAGACCCCGACGAATGCTGCTCCAGGCGAGAGCACCGGCACCGGGGTCGGTTGTGCGGTGGATGTTTCGCCATTTCCGAGCTGTCCGGAGTTATTGGCCCCCCAACAAAGCACCTGCCCAGACTCGAGCAGCGCACAGGTGTGGCTGCCCCGCGAGGACGAGATCGCCACCGCGTTCTGAAGTCCGGCGACGCGCACCGGAACGAGGCTGTCGAGAGTCGTTCCGTCTCCGAGTTGACCGTACTCGTTATCCCCCCAACACACGACGTCACCGGCTTCGCGCAGTGCACACGAGTGGAGGCCGCCCGCGGCGATGGCGATCGCATCGTTGCAGACGCCGTGTTCACATGCCCAGCCGCACGCGTCGCCACAGCCTCCGCAGTGCGCGAGAGTGTCCAGCTGCGTTTCGCAGCCGTTGTCGTCGCTCGAGTCGCAGTCGGCCCATCCCTCCGGGCACAGACTCACCGAACCATCGACACCGGTGTCTCCAAGCTCCTGGGCGCTCGAGGCGTCCGTCGGTGCGCTGCCATCCCCGGCATCCCCGACGATCCCGCCGTCTCCGACGAGCGCAACGCAGGCACCGTCAATCGCGTGGCGGCCCGCAGGACAGACGCACTGGTGCTCGTCCGCGTCGTATTCGAGCTCGCCGCACTGCAGCGGTGACCCACAGGCCGCGCACAGACACACGCAGAGCGCAACCAACACGAGACGAACCATCCGCATCTCATCCTCCTCATGGAGCAGGTCAGATGCGTGTGAATCGCTCGATCGCTCTCGTCGTTGCGGGTGAACCTCGGCGACAGCGCTTCACAGTAGCGTGCAATCGGCAGCGCACGTGGTGGCGTCCGGCGGATCGCACTCCTCCTGCGGCGCCGTCACGACGGTATCGCCACATCGCAGCACGCCGCTGCACGCGGTGTTGCACATGCCGTAGGTGCCGTTGCTCGCGCCGTCGTCGCAGTCTTCCTGCGGCGCATCGGTGTCGCCGTCGCCGCAACGCGGTGCGGTCGTGCGCTCGATCTCGTTCTCGCACGTCGCGTCGCAGATCATGCAGGGCGGCGTCGAGCCGTATGCGCACTCGGCCTCGGTCACCGTGTTGCCGTCGTCGCAGGCCTCGGTGCCTTCCTCGGTGCCGTTGCCGCAGGTCATCGCAACCGCGGCGTCGGTGCCCGCATCGTCCATCGCCGCGTCGGTCCCGGCGTCGTCCGTGCCCGCATCGTCCATCGCCGCGTCGGTTCCGGCGTCGTCGCCGCCGGCGTCGCTGCCCGCGTCCATCGCGTTGCCGCCCCCGTCGGCGGGGCCTCCGTCGGAGCCCGCGTCGTCCACGATCCGGCTGCGATCGAAGTCGACGATCAGCTGGCATCCCGGCAGCGCGAGGCCGATCAGCAGGGCCGCGATCATCCGGGCCCGGGCGTTCACTCCAAGCATCCTCTGGATCCTCCGCACGAAGCCAAGCCGGTCAGAACTCGATGCGCGCCGCGGCGCCGCCTGCCGTCGGCGAGGCCCACGGCGCGAGCGTGAAGCGAGGTCCCTCGTCGCGACGCGCGGTCGGCGGGACCTCGCTCTGCGGCTGCGGGCGATCGACGGCGTACAGCACGATCGCCGTGACGCCCGCCGCGATCGCGACGCCGAACGAGAGGTCCGCGATCAGCGCGAAGGTCTCGCCGCGATCGGCCGCATCGGCCGTGGGCATCGCGTCGAAGTCGCTCTGCTCGGAGAGCGCGAGGAACCCGAAGATCGTCCCGGTCACGAGCCCGACGCCGGCGATCGCGGTGGTGACCCACACGCCCGCGCTCGGGCCGGTGTCGGTCGGCGGAGGCGCTTCGGCCGCGCCCTCCCCTTCGCCCTCGGCGGGCGCTTCCTCCGCGCCGGCCTCGCCGAACGCGTCACCCTCGCCCTGCAGGCCCTCGCCTTCCGCGCTCGCCGCGACCAGTGTGAGCGCGAGCTCGTTCATGCCGCCGGGCGTGACCGTCACGGTCTCGCTGATCGGCAGGTAGCCGCCGAGCGTGAGCGTGACGGTGTGCTCGCCGGCGGGCACCTCGAGGTCCGCCGGTGCAGTGCGCCCGGTGTCGGCGCCGTCGAGCGCGATCGCGGCGCCGGCGGGCGTGCAGACCACGCGGATGGTGCCGGTCTCGGCGGGCGTCGCGGGCTCCTCGGACGCGGTCACGCCGGTCGGATCCATCTGCGCGATGCGCTGCTCGATCGTCGCGCGATCCGGCGCGTCGGGCCGCTCGCGCAGATAACGACGCAGCGTGCGCGACGCGTCGAGCGGATTCCCGAGGCGCTCCTGCGCCGACGCGACACCGAGGAGCACCACGGGGTTCGGCACCTCTCGGTACGCGCCCTCGAACGCCGCCAGCGCCTCGGCGAAACGGCCGGCCTCGAAGTGCGTCTGGCCTTCTCCGTAGAGCTCACGCGCGCGCTGGCGCTGCTCGGCGCTCGGCGCCGCCTGCTGCGCGGACACGATCGCGGGCGCGAGCAGCGCTGGAGCGAGCGCGATCGCCATCGCGAGGAGAGCTGGACGGAAGCTACGGAGTCGAGACATTCGTGCGTTTCCCCTGGAACCGACGGGGCTCAACGTAGGCGAGAGCCCGTTCGGTGGTCAATCGAGCCAGCCGGTGTCGCGCCGGCAGCGCTGTGCGCGGTGCGTGCCTCGATCGTGCGACGCGCTCGTGAACGTCGCGTGAACGAAGCCCTCAGGGTGCGGACAGGTCGACGTCGAGCGTGAAGCGGCCCTGGTTGCCCGTCGCATACCCGTCGACGAACACGAAGTAATTCCCGGGATCGAGCACGACCTCGATCATCGAGTGACGGTTGTCGCCCGCGTCGTCGTTGCACGCGACCTCGGTGTTCGCATCGATGCAGTCGCTGCGCACGTAGATCGCGCCGTCGAAGTCGGTCTGCTCGGAGCTGATCCGCACGCGCTGGCGGCGGCGCAGCTGCAGGCGGTACACGAGATCCGGGCTCTGCGCGTTGCCGGCGCAGGTCGCCTGGAAGCGATCGGTGCTGCCGGTCGTGTCACCGGTGATCTGGCGGCCGGGGCGGATCGCGGGGGCCGAGCGGCACGACTGATCGAGCGCGCCCAGATCGTCCAGCTGCAGCGAGATCTGCGCGCTGCCGAACGCATCCGCGTTCTGCCCGTCGACCACGAGGAAGTACGTGCCGGGCTGGACCGTCTGATCGATCGGCGCGCCCGCGCTCGCGTCGACGCAGAAGAGCTCGCTGCTCTGGGTGCCGCACGCGCTCTGCAGATAGACGATCGGCGCGAACTCCTGATCGAGGAAGCGCGCGCGAACCCGGGTGCGCGAGCGGACGTCGAGGCGGTACACGACGTCGGGCGCGCCCTGCCCGCCGCAGCTGCCCGCGAGATCGTCGGCCGCGGTGAACGTGTCGGCGATCAGATCCTGCCCCGCGACGTACGCGCCGGGAGACGCGCAGGTGTCGCTCGCCGCGCCAGTGCCGGTCGCGGGCGCGAGCTCTGCCATGAGCGAGTAGTCGCCGGTCGCGCCGCTCGCGTAGCCATCGGCGAACACGTAGTAGCGGCCGGGATCGACGGTCGCCGTGATCAGCGAGTGGCGCGTGTCGCGGAAGTCGTCGTTGCACGCGAGCTCGGTGCTCGCATCGGCGCAGTCGCGACGCACGTGGAGCGCGCCGTCGTAGGTGCTCTGCATGCGCACGCGCATCCGCGAGCGCTGCGCGACGTCGACCGCGTAGACTTGATCGCCCGAGCGCGTCTGGCCCGCGCACGTCGCCTGGAAATAGTCGGCGCGCGCCGCGGTCGTGCCCGCGACCGGCTGGCCCGGCGTGAGCGTCGTCGCACCGCCGCACATCTCCGCGACCGACTGCATCGCGGTGGTGGTGAGCGTCACCTCGTACTCACCGAGCGCGGTGCCGAAGCCGTCGACGACGAGGAAGTACACGCCGGGCTCGAGGGTCGCGCCGATCTCCGAGCGCGACGTGCTCGGCGCGTCGTCGTTGCACGCGATCTCGCTGCGCGACTCGCCGCACGCGCCGAGGAGATAGAGCGAGCCGTCGAACACCGAGTTCATCACCGCGCTCACCATCGAGCGCTGATCGAGCGTGAACGAGTACACGTGCTCGGGCGCGTTGCCGCCGCCGAGGCAGGTGCCGGTGATCACGGAGTCGCCGCTGGTCGTGTCGCCGCGCACCGCGGTGCCCGCGGTGATCGGATAGGGCTCCTCGCACGTGCCCGGACCACCGTGCGGCGGGCGCGAGACGATCGCGCCGCCCGGCTCCTCGCCGCCGGGGAAGTCGCCCGCGGGGCGCGCGCCGCCCGACCACGCGCTGGCGATCCAGGTGCCGCTGCCGCGCACCATGCGCACGACGACCTCGAACTCGCCCGCGTAGGGCGGACACACCTGCGCCGCGGCCTGTGGGTCCTGGGTGCGATCGCGCCCGAGCTCGTTGCCCGACGCGTCGCGCACGACGACGTCGAGGTCGCGCACGCCCTCCTGCGCGAGGGCGACGACCGTGTAGCAGTCGCCGGCGCGCATCGGCATGCGGATGGTCGTCTCGGCGCCTTCCGAGAGAGAGCCCTGGCTGATCTCGCCGCTCTGCACGAGACCCATCGCGGCCATCGTGTTGTGCACGGTGACGAAGCGCGGATCGATCTGCGTCGAGCCTCCACCGCAGCTCGCGATCGCGAGGATGGTCGAGATCTGCGCGGTGAGCCGAACGAGACGTGTACCCGCGCGCGAGCGTGCCTTCATGGCCCCTCCGGTGATGAGGCCGACCCTACCACGCCGCGCGGGCATGGCCCGTGATCAGCGCGGGGGCTCGCGACGTCCCTTGCTCGCCTCGGCGGGCGCGCCGCAGTGCGGGCAGTTGAGCAGCTCCATCGGGAAGGGGCCGCTGCAGTACGCGCAGAAGACGCGACCCGCGATGCTGTTCGGATCGATCAGCTTGAGCTCGGGGTAGTTCTGCTCGAGCTCCGAGGTGCTCATCCGATCGTTCTCGGCGGCGGGCGACCAGATCACCTCGAGCGCGACCATCTGGTTCGGGAGGATCGCGCCGCGATCGCTGAGCGCGTTCCGGATCTGGTTCGCGTCGGGGACCATGAAGCCCTGCACCGGACGGCGCGTCGCGAGGATGATCGTGACCACGACGGTGCCCTGGCCCTCGTGGGCGTGGGCCTTCATCTCGGGGCCCTGCTGCTGCTGCATCTGGCCCTGGTGGCCGCGGACGAGCTCGTGCTGGAAGCGCGACCGCGCTTCGTTCGCCCACTGCTGGAACGCGCCCTGGGCCTGCTGCGGCTGCATGCCGCCGCCGTCCTTCGTCGCGGCGTAGAGCCAGCTGATCTCGTGACGGCGAAGCGCGAGCACGGTCTCGGAGAGCAGCTGCGCGAGGCCGCTCGGGCTGCGCGTGTCGCCGGTCTGCGCGAGCTGCATGAGGTGCTGCTGCAGCTGCGCGCGGGCGCGCCAGTCGAGGCCGAGCTGGATCTGCGAGAGGTACATCGCGTTCGGGCCCGAGTAGCCCATCCCGCCGCCGCCGGGCATGCCCATCGGAGGCGCGCCCATGAACGGCGCGCCACCGCCGCCGCCTCGGCGACGCTGGTTGATGATCGCGATGGTGACGAAGAGGCCGATGAACATCAGCAGGCAGCACGCGCCGCCGCAGCCCATCCCGCCGCCACCACCGCCATAGCTCCCGCCGTAGCCGCCGCCTCCGTAGCTCCCGCCGTAGCCGCCACCCCCGTAGCTGCCGCCGCCGTAGCTGCCGCCGCCGCCGCCCCAGTCGGAGCCGCCTCCGCCGCCGCCGCCGCCACCACCGCTCCCGCCGCCGCTCCAGTCGCCGCCGCCGAAGCTGCCGCCCGTGCCCTGCGCGGCGACCTGCGCCGGACCGGCGATCGCGATCACGAACGCGAAGAACAGCGTGAGCAGGAACGAGCGCAGCGCGGATCGCGGAGGCGACATGCGGGGCAGTATCGCTGCCCACCCATCACCGTCGCAACCCGCGCTGCGGGAGCTGCTCGGTCCAGCTGGAGTGCTCGCCGGCGCAGGGCCCGCAAGGAAGCGTGCGGAGCACACGCACGGGAGGGCCCTGAGCGGGCGAGCCGATTCGGGACACTGCTCAGTCGATCGACTCGAGGTCCGCGCCGCCCGCGTAGCCGTAGCTCACGTACGCGTCGAAGCCGGACACGATCAGGCTGACTTCTTCGGTCGCGCGCAGCGTGTGATAGCCGTCGTTCTGCACGCCGTCCTCGACCTCGACGTTCGGCGGGCCTATCACGTCGGGGAACGAGAGCTGGCAGCGATAGACGAACCACTCGGGCGGCGGGTCCGTCATCATCCGCTCGATTCCGTCGGCCGCCGCCGCCTCGCACTCGAACTCGGTGAGCGGGCGCTCGTCGAGGAGGATCTGCGCGCTCGCGGGCGCGACGATCGTGACGAAGTCGAACGCGTAGAGATCGGGCGTGAGGAACACGTAGTCGCGCCGGAATTGATCGACCGGCGGCACGCCGACGATCGACGGATCGCCGCCCGGATAACGCGAGTCGATGCCGATCGACTCCTGGCTCGACTGCACCTGCAGCACCGCGATCGCCTGCGACGAGCGGATCTCGAAGTCCTGCGTCGTCTCGATCACGAGGCTCTGGTTCTGCTCGAGCTCGTACGCGAGGAAGCCCCCGAAGCCGTCGTCGATCGTCGTCTCGATCATCGTGACGCCCTCGGCGACCGCGACGATGCGCACCGACTCCGGCTCCGCGAAGTCGCCGACCGAGCTGCCGTCGATCAGCGCCGCGCTCAGCGCGCGCGAGCGACGCGGCGTGAGCCCGATGAAGAAGTGCCTGCCCAGCGCGTCGTTCGCGAAGAGCTGCTCCTCGACGTGGTCACCGCAGCACTGGCGATTGAGCAGCGTCTCGTAGCGCGGCGCATCGCTCGCCTCGGTCCCGACGAACACCGCGACGGGATGCTCCGGGCTCGCGACGACTTGCGTGCCCGTGAAGTCCGCGTTGAAGCCCTGGGTCTCCAGGTTGATCACGTCGAACGCGCCGAGCTCGAGCTCGATCACGTCGCCGGGGCCGTAGTTCTCCTCGCCGGGGAGCCCGACGACGTTGCGCACCTCGGCACCGAGCGTGATCGAGACCTGGGTGTCGGGCTGCGTGCCCACGATCGTCAGGAACGCGCGCAGATCCTCGTCGGTGCGGCTCGGATCGAAGTCCTCGTCGGGATCGGTCGAGTCCGCGATCGTCTGAGGCCAGCCGACGACCGTGTAACGCTCGCCGATGCCCGAAGTGGGCAGCAGCAGCGACGCGTCGTTCGAGAAGACGCCGACGTTGTCGAGCGGGTTGAACTGGTACGCGACGATCGGGAGCGACGAGCGCACGCGGTACGCGTGCGCGGTGAGCGCGGAGTGCGTCCCGTCGTTCAAGCCGTTCGCACCGGCGGCGTTGCGGCAGCGGCAGTCGGTCGCGCCCGGAGTGCCCACCGGGCTCCCGCCCGAGCACCAGCACGCCTCGGTCGCCGACTGGCACTCCGCGTCCGCGGCGCACGGCGTCATCGAGCTCGATCCGTCGAGCTCGCGCCGCGGCAGCTCGAACACCTCGAGATCGCCCGGCAGCACGCGCTGCTCGGCGACGATCACCGGGACGGTCTCGCCGCCGAACGCGCCGGTGTCGATCTCGACGACCACGTCGGCCGGGTAGTTGCCGGGGTTCGACACGACCACCGCGTACTGCTGCGCAGACGCGTCGCGTCCCGCGCCGAGCGCCGCGTTGTCGAGATCGGTCGCGAAGAACTCGCAGCCGAGGTAGCTGCGCCGCGTGAGCGCGACCTCGCAGAGGTTGCGACACGAGCCGAGATCACAGACCTCGCCGTGCTCGATGTCGCACTCGTCGATGACCTCCCAGCCGCTGCCGTCGTCGTTGCACACGACCGCGTTGCCCTGCTCGTCGCACCCGCCGCTGTTCGGGCGGCACGTCACGCACCACAGGCCGTCCGCGCACGTCTTGCCCTCGTCGGCGCAGTTCTCGACCACCGGGCGCAAGAACTCGCCGTCGGCCTCGCACGAGTAGTGGACGTCACCGAGGCACGCCTCGGAGGTCGCGGACAAGCACACGAACCCGCCGTCGATGATCGGGTTCTCGCCACCGTCGGGTCGATCGGGACGCCCCGTGCCCTGGGTGCACGAGGACAACGAGACGATGGCGACCGCCGCGCACGCGGCGGTCAGCGAACGGACGAACACCATGTCGTTCCTCATCGGTGGGCCGATCAGCGCTGCACGATGAACGTGTTGCGCGCCGAGTGGCTCCAGTAGCGATCGCTCAGCTGGGCGTAGCTGAGCTCGTCGAAGTCGAACCCGGGGATCCGCGCCGAGCGCACCTGCCAGTAGATCGCGCCGTCCGGCACGTCGAAGAGCTCGGGGATCGTCGAGAGGTCCGGCATCGGCGCCGAGGTGACGGTGCCGGGCACGAACATCTCCCACGCGAGGTTGCCGTCCTCGCTGAAGAGGAGGAGCCAGTAGAGGTCCGGCGTCGGGCCCCCGTCGGCGCGCCAGCGCAGGATGCGATCGGCGGGCAGGCTCTGGCCCACGCTCGGCGCCACCGCGATCGGCACGCCGAGGAAGTCCGGCATCAGCACCGTCTCGTCGACGGCCGTCACGCCGTTCCGCACCGCGTAGGTGAAGGGCTCGCCGTCCCCGTCGCCGGAGAACCAGCCCGCGGTGACGCGATAGCGCCCGTCGGCGATCGAGCCCGAGAGCGCGGGCTGGCTGACGAACCGGAAGTCACGCGCAGCGTCGTAGCGGCGCAGCGTGTCGAAGTCCTGCGACGCGACCTGCCGGCGGATGAGCCCCTCGCCACCGAGATCGAGGAACGCCTGCACGCGGAACCGGTTCGGCCCGACCGGCGTGCTCGCCGGCAGCGTGCCGAGATCCACGTCGACGTAGTGGTCGAGCGGGATGTCCATCACAATGTCGACGCCGCTCACCGTGTCGCCCGGGCCCGCGAGCACGCTGCGCGCGACGCCCATCACGTACGGGATGAAGCGCCCTCCGGTGCGACGCTCCTGGAGACCGGCCAGCGCGTAGACGGCCATGCCGCGCGGATACGCGAGGATGCGGTACGGGTACCCGAGGTGCTGCGTTCCGTCGTCGGGGAGCACCTCGATCACGCGCTGGTGCGCGCCACCGGCCGCGGGGTCGGGGTTCGCGAGCCCGATCTCGCGCACCGTCGTGTAGACGTACGCGACGCGCTCCCAGCCGTCGCGCGGCTCGGGGATGTTCGCCCACGGGTTCGGCCCGTACTCGTTGGGCCCGCGCCAGATCAGATCACCCTCGACGAACGAGAGGTTCCGACCGCGCCCACCGGTCGGCGGCGGCGGCTCGCCGTCCGAGCGGCAGCGCTCCGGCAGCGTCAGGGGATCCCACATGCGCAGGAAGACCGTCACGTCCGACGCGTCGAACGCGACCACCGACGTGCGCTGGTAGCAGTCCTTCGCGACGTGGACCGTGAGCGGGCCGACGATGTCGGGGCCCGAGAACGTGATCTGCCCGAGCGCGTTGCTGAGGCCCTGGTGGGGCGTCGCGAGGTCCTCGCCGACGATCACGAACGCGCCCTCGAGCGGCGTGTCGGTGAACCAGTCGACGACCGTGACGTTCAGCGAGCCCGAGATCGTTCCGCCGCCGAGCCCGCCGTTCAGCGGATCCGACGTGTCGTAGTACTCGAACGCGTCCTCCGCGATCGTCTCCGCGCCATCCGCGGCGCGACGCACGGTCACGTCGACCTCGCCCGCCGACGACGCCGGCGTGCGGCACGTGATGCGCGTCTCCGAGACCACCGTCACGTCGGTGCACGGCATGCGACCGAAGATGACGGTGTCGCCCGCGGCGAACGTCGTCCCGCTGCCGGTGATCGTCACGAACGTGCCGCCGGCGATCGATCCGCGCGCTGGGTCGACCTGGAGCGCGTCGTACGTGTAGCCGTCCTCGAGCACGACCACGTCGTCGCCGACCTGCACCTCGACGTCGGCCGGCCCGACGTCACCCGCGGGCACGATGACCGCGAGGCGGCGTGAGTCGATCAGCTGGTGATCGGCCGGCTGCACCGCGCGGCCACCGATCGTCACCTGGGCGTCGTCGGTGAAACCGGTGCCCCGGAGGATCGCCTGGTTGCCGCCGACGAACGGACCGTGCGCGGGCACGACGCGATCGAGCGAGAGCGACGTGTTGGCGATCGCGCTGTCCGAGAAGGTGGGGACGCCCGAATCGATCGGAGTGGCGGCGTCGATGCCCGCGGCGTCCGGCAGATCGATGGCGCCCGGTCGATTGCACCCCGCGGCGAGCGACGTGGCCACGAGCGCGAGGAGAAGGAAGCGTCCCGACATTCGAGCTCCTACGCAGGTCAGACGCAGACCAGCCCAAGCCGACTGTGCGGGCGAGCGCTGCGAGACGTCATCGAGAATGAACGGCAGACGAGGGTCCGCGGACGATGTGTGGCCGCGCCGCGCTGCATCCGTCGCGTCACACGAGTCGTCAGGCCTTTCTTGGCCATTCCCGCAGTATCGAGGTATGTCGAACCAAGTCAAGGCAGGGTCTCCGGCCGGGTCCGTCTCTCGATGAAGCTCCTACGGCTCGTCCTCAGCGATCTGCACCTCGGCACCGGAGTGCGTCGCGGGGAGCTCAACGCGTTCGAGGACTTCCGGCACGACGACGAGTTCGCCGACCTCCTCGCACACCACGACCGCGAGGTCGGCGAGCACGGCGAGCTCGAGCTCATCCTCAACGGCGATGTGTTCGATCTCCTCAAGGTGAAGATCGACGGCCGCTGGCCCACCGAGATCACCGACGAGATCGCGACCGAGAAGCTGCGGCAGTGCCTCGACGGACATCCGCGCTTCGTGCACGCGCTGCGGGCGCTGCTCGCGAAGAAGGGGCGGCGTCTCGTCTTCCTTCCCGGCAATCACGACCTCGACATGGTGTTGCCCGGCCCGCAGGAGCTGTTCCGCCGGTACGTCGCCCCGGGTCCGCTGGGCGAGCGCGTCCGCTTCGTGACCTCGACGGACACCTACCATTTGCCCGAAGGCATCCAGATCCGTCACGGGCACCAGCTCGAGCGCATCCATCGCGTCGACTACGCGCGCCTCACCCGGAAGCTGCGCGACGGGCGCGAGATCCTCGATCTGCCCTGGGGCAGCCTGTGGATCCTCGACGTGATGAACCCCGCGAAGGAGCAGCGGAGCTACGTCGATCGCATCCAGCCGCTGGGGCGCTTCCTGCTCGGCGCGTTCCTCTTCGACACGATGTTCGTGCTGCGCTTCCTCTACCACTCGAGCCTCTACTTCCTGCGGCGCCGGGTGTTCGACATCGGCGCGTGGGTCGAGCGCATCCGCAGGCTCCCGCAGATGTTGCGCGAGGACATCATCGCGCTCGGGGGCTTCGACGAGGTGGTGCACCGCGAGCTCAAGAAGCTGCGCGGCGTGCGGTGCTTGATCATCGGGCACAGCCACGGGCCGCGGTACCTGCAGATGCCGGGCGGCAAGCTGCTGGTGAACACCGGCACCTGGATGAAGATGATCAACCTCGACGTGAGCCATCTCGGGCAGGACAGCGGGCTCACGTACTGCACCATCGACTATTCGGAGGACGGTGATCCGCGCATCTCGCTCGTGAAGTGGCACGGGATGCGGAAGCCGTACGAGGTGATCCCCTATGCCGACTGATCGCATGCGCGCGACGTGCGCGTTGGTGCTCGTGGGCGCGCTCTCGATCGCGTGCGAGGAGCGCGAGCCACCGCCCTTCGCGCCGGAGCGCGACGGAGCGATCCCACGTCCCGACGCGGGCCCGATCATCATCCGGCCTCGCGACTCGGGCGCCGAGCCGATGGACGCCGAGCTCGATGCGGGCGCGTTCGACGGCGGCGAGACCGATGCCGGCGTCGGGCTGCCGATCGTCGACGGAGTGATCGGCGAGCGCGAGTACGAGCTCGGGATCGAGGTGACGAGCTCGACGCCCGCGACCCTGTTCGCCGATCGGCTCACGCGGTTGCTCGTGGTGCGCACCGGATCGCGGCTGTGGATCGGGATCGAGGGCAGCGTCGAGGTGGGGCGCGGCATGATGCTCCTGCTCGACGCGGCGTACGGCAGCGAGGAAGGCGTCACCCTCACCGCGAGCAGCCTCGCCGACACCGCGGGCACGCTCGACGCCGCGCTCAGCACCGTGGCGTTCTTCGGCTCCGAGGACGCGTTCCGCCCCGAGTACGCGTGGGGCGAGCTCGCCGAGATCCCGTTCTCGATCTCGGGAACGGACGACCTGGTCGGGTGGCGAGACATCACCATCACCGACGACTTCGCCGCGCTCACGGTCGGCAACCAAACGGTGTGCACCGAGGACGCGTGCGAGACGTCGATCCCGATCGGCGGCACCGGGATCCTCCGCGCGGGAGACATCGCGATCGCGGTGCGCTCGTTCGACGAGGACGGTGTGCTCTCGAGCCAGACGCTCCCGCTCGACGAGCCCGGCGCGCCCGAGTCGATCGCGACGGTGCTCCTGGTGCCGGCGCCGGAGTGAGCAGCGATTCGCTCCGCTCTCGGACTGATCGCCACGACTCTGTTAGCTTCGCGCGCGTGGATCGCGATCCCTTCCTTCTCGTCGTCAACCCACGCGCGGGCGCAGGTCGCGCCGAGAAGCGCCTCCCCGCGCTGAGCGACGCGCTGCGCGCGGCGGGCGCGGAGTTCGAGATCGCGCGCACCGCCGGCCCGCGCCACGCCACCGAGATCGTGCGCGATGCGCTCGGGCGCGGCGTGCGCGGCATCGGCGTGGTCGGAGGCGACGGGACGCTCAACGAAGCGGTGAACGGGTTTTTCGACGCCGACGGTCGCGTGATCGAGCCCGACGCGTGGATCGGCCCGCTCTCGTGCGGCACCGGCGGCGACTTCCGCAAGACGATCGGCAGCCCCGACGTCGGCGCGGGCGGGCGCGGCATGGACGCGCTCGCGAATCGCTTCGTCGCCGCGAAGCCGAGGCCGCTCGACGTCGGCTGGCTCGAGATGATCGATCACGAGGGCGTGCCCGCGCGCCGCGCGTTCCTGAACATCGCGAGCTTCGGCGTGGGCGGGCTCGTCGATCGCCTGGTGAACGAGACGCCGAAGTGGATGGGCGGCACGCCCGCGTTCTTCCTCGGCACGGTGCGCGCGCTCGCGCGGTATCGCAGCCAGCGGGTGCGGGTGCGGCTCGACGACGGCCCGGCGCGCGAGACGAAGATCGTGAACATGGCGGTCGCGAACGGCCGCTTCTTCGGCGGCGGCATGCAGATCGCGCCGCGTGCCGAGATCGACGACGGGCTCTTCGACGTCGTCGGGCTCGAGATGGACGTGAGCGCGAGCTTCGGGCTCACGTCGCGCATCTACCAGGGCCGCCACCTCGATCGCCCCGGCGTCACGTTCGAGCGCGCGCGCCGGGTGCGCGCCGAGCCGGTGAACGAGGGCGACCACGTGCTGCTCGACGTCGATGGTGAAGCGCCGGGGCGCCTGCCCGCGACGTTCTCGGTGCGCGCGAGCGCGATCCACCTGCGCGGATGAAACGAGCGCTGCGCGCAGTGCTGCTCGGCGGTGCGGGCGGCGCGTGCATCGCGGTCGCGGGATCGCCGCTCGAGCTCGTCGCGCTCGCGTTCCTCGGCCCCGCGCTGCTCCTGCTCGCGATCGACGATGGCGAGACGTCGCCGCGCATCGCGCTGCTCGCGGGCGCGTCGTGCGGCTTCGTGTGCAACGCGATCACGACGTCGTGGATCGTCCCGCTGCTCGAGGAGTACGCGGCGTTCCCGACGATCGCAGGCGTCGCGGTGGGCGCGCTGATGTGGATCGGACAGGCGCTGCCCATCGCCGTCGGTGCGTGGCTCGCGGCGCCGCTGATGACGCGGGGGATCGCGGGATGGATCGCGCTGCCGATCACGCTGACGATCGCGGGCTCGATCGCGCCGATGCTGTTCCCGTGGCGGCTCGGGGTGTCGCAGATGCCGGGCGTCACGTTCGTGCAGCTCGCGGAGCTCGGCGGGCCGCCGCTGATCGATCTCGCGCTCGCGCTCGGCTCGTGCGCCGCGATGCACGCGCTGCGTCGCCGCGATCCGCGGGTCGCGGTGATCGCGGCGCTGGTGATCGCCCTGCCCTACGCATACGGCGCGTGGCGCATCGACGCGATCCGCGCGCAGCGCGAGGCTGCCCCGAGCCTGCGGATCGGCGTGGTCCAGCCGAACCTCGGCGTGCGCGAGAAACACGACCCGTTCCTGCGCGACGCGCACCTTCGTCTGCACCGCGACATGACGCGCGAGCTCGAGGCGCGCGGCGTCGATCTCGTGCTCTGGCCCGAGAGCTCGTACCCCTCGTACCTGCCGCACGATCCCAACCGCGATCTGCGCGCGATCGGGCGCATCCTGAGCGACGGAGTGCGCGGCCCGATCCTCTTCGGCGCGCTCACCGAGGCGCCCGGCCGCCGCTACAACTCGGTGATCGGCCTGGCGCGCGAGGGCCACGTCACCGGCATCTACGACAAGGTCAACCTGCTCGCGTTCGGCGAGTACGTGCCGCTCTGGGACTTCCTCCCGCCGCTGCAGCGGGTGGTGCGTCGCGGCTTCACCCATGGGCTCGCGGAAGGCACGGTGCCGATCGCGGGCGCGCACGTCGGCGTGCTCAACTGCTACGAGGATCTCCTCGTCGAGCACGCGCGCCTGACCGCCGCGCTCGACCCGTCGTTCCTCGCGAACTTCACCAACGACGCGTGGTTCGGCGACACGTTCGCGCCGCACCTGCACCACATGCTCGCGCGCCTACGCGCGGTCGAGACGCGCCGCGATCTGGTGCGCGCGGTGAACACCGGCGTGAGCGGCCTCGTGCTCGCGACCGGCGAGGACGCGGGCCGCACCCCGCCCTTCGAGCGCACGTCGTTCATCGCCGAGGTGCGCCTCCTCGACGGCGCGCTGACGCCGTGGGTCCGCTTCGGCGACCTCGTGACGCCCGCATTGCTCGGCGTGTACCTCGCGATGGCCTTCGCGCGACGGCGCGCACCGGTGGCGACGACCTAGCCCGCAGCATCCGAGCGTCGCGAGTCAGAATTCTCGCGTTCGTGACCAAGCGTATGAGGTCACGAGTCAGAATTCTCGCTCACGACGACTGCCCCCACAGGTCGCGAGTCAGAATTCTCGCCCTCGTGCTCATCCTGTCCAATCCGCGGTCGCTCGCGCGTCATCGGCGCGACGGTCACGGTGACCGTGCACGACCCGAGGAGATCCACATGCCCAAGTACCTCTGCCTCCAGCGTTCCCTTCCGGGTGGCTCGCCCGCGGAGAAGCCCTCCCCCGCGCAGATGCAGGCGATGTACGCGAAGTTCGATGCTTGGAGGCAGAAGTTCCAGGCGAACCTCACGGACCTCGGCGGCCGGCTCGGCCAGGGCCGGCTCGTGACGAGCGAGCCGGTCCCCGACGGCCCGTTCGTGGAGCTCAAGGAGCTCGTGGGCGGGTACATGATCGTGACCGCGAGCAGCCTCGACGAGGCCGCCGCGATCGCACGCGAGTGCCCCGGGCTCGTGAGCGCGGGCTCCGGCGTCGAGGTCATCGAGATCCGCACGCCGTGAGTCCGGCCGCGCAGGGCGACGCGTTCTTCCGCCACGAGTACGGGCGCCTCGTCGCGATGCTCGTGCGTCGCGTCGGCGCCCGGCACCTCGAGGCGATCGAGGACGCGGTGCAGAGCGCGCTGCTCGCCGCGCTCGAGACCTGGCCGACGGGCGGCGCGCCGGAGAATCCGTCCGCGTGGCTCTTCCGGTCGGCGCACAACGCCGTGCTCGGCTCGCTACGGAGCGAGACGCGTCGCGCGCGGCTTCGCGGACGGCACCGCCCGGAGAGCGAGCTCACCGACGCGCCGGAGGCCTACCTCGCTGCCGACGTGCCCGACGACCTCCTTCGGATGCTGTTCGTCTGTTGCGATCCCGGGATCCCAATCGAGGCGCAGCTCGTGCTCGCGCTCAAGACCCTCTGCGGCTTCGGCGTCCGCGAGATCGCGGAGCGCCTGTTCCTCACCGAAGCGAACGTCTACAAGCGGCTCGCGCGAGCGCGCGAGCGGCTGCGCCGGCGATCGCCGCTCGAGGGCGATCTCGCACTGCCGGAGCTCGCGTCGCGGGCTCCGGCAGTGCGCGCAGTCTTGTATCTCATGTTCACCGAGGGACACCTCTCGTCGCACGCCGACGGCGCGGTGCGCGTCGAGCTCTGCGACGAGGCCGTCCGCCTCGCGATGCTCCTTTCGGATCATGGAGCTGGCAACACGGCGGAGACGGCGGCGTTGCTCGCGCTGATGCACCTCCACCGCGCGCGTACGCCCGCGAGGCTGGATCCAGCAGGAGGCCTCGTTCTGCTCGAGGAGCAGGACCGCGCCGCGTGGGACGCCGACGAGATTCACGCCGGGCTCGCGTGGCTCGAGCGCTCGGCGAGCGGCGACGTGCTCTCGCGGTACCACATCGAGGCCGCGATCGCGGCGGAGCACTCCCTGGCCGCGTCGTTCGCGAGCACGCGATGGGATCGCGTGATCGAGCTGTACGAACAGCTCGAGCGTCTCGCCCCGTCGCCGCTCCACCGACTCAACCGCGCGATCGCAACGGCAGAGTGGCGTGGTGCGCAGGCGGGACTCGCCGTGCTCGACGACGTCGAGCCGCCGACGTGGCTCGCGGGATGGTTCCTCTGGGCCGCGGTGCTCGCCGACCTCCACCTGCGCGCGGGCCATCGCGAGCGGGCGGATCGCTACCGCGAGCTCGCGCTCGAGGCTGCGCCCTCGCCGCAGCTGCGCGACGTGCTCGCACGCCGGCTCGCGGAGTAACGCGCGGCTTGCCCACGCCGCGGCGCCCCCCGCACGCACCGTCCGCTCCGCGACCGTCGCGCGCTCTTCGCTCGACCCGCACCCCCGCACGCACCGTCCGCTACGCGGCCGTCGCGCGCTCCCCGCCGCACGCACCGTCCGCTACGCGGCCGTCGCGCGCTCCTCCCCCAATTCCCGCGCGCAGAGCGCGCGCACACGCGCGACTTCGTCGCGCGGTGCTACCCGCGAGCGTGCGAGCCGCGCGAACAGCGCGGATCGCTCGCGAGCCATCTCACCCCCACCCAGCAAGACGGCAGAACCGCGGTGCCGGGCGCGAGGGGGTGGGTCCGGCGGCCCCGTGCGACGGGGGCTCGCAGACTCCGACCACACACTGACGTCAGCAGCGCGGCAGAGCGCAACGCGCGCGCCGCGATGCGCCCACCGCTTCCCGACATCCCCACCGCGATCGAGAGGCAGCCCGCGAGCACCAGGCCGCCGGACCCACCCCCTCGCGCCTCTCGCCGAGACCTACTCCTTCGTGCCCTGCCCCACGAAGTAGTCTTCGCGATCCCGAAACAGCGCGTTGAAGGTCGTCAGCGAGCCGTAACAAGCGGTGATGTACTGCTGGAGCTGCACCTTCTCGTCGTCGGCGAGGCCCTTGCTCGAGTTCACCTTCTGCTCGAGCACGCGCAGCTTGTCGCGGAGCATCACGATCTTGTGGAAGAACTGATCGAGCGGGACGCTCTTCGGCTGCGTCCCGTCCTTGCCCGGCTTGAGGATCATCTCGCCGCCGCGCCATCGATCGCCCATCGCGACGTCGCCGACCCCCAGCTCCTCGAGGAGCACCTCGCGCAGCACCCGGCGGAACTCGTCCTGGTCCATGTCGATGTCGATCTCCTGCGGGAGCGGCTTCTTCGGCTCGTCCGCGCGTGCTTCGTCCTCGCGCATCCGGCGCGGCGTGCCCGCCGCGACCTTGCGCTTCAGCGCTCCGTCCCACGACGTGCCGCGCGCCTTGTAGTGCGAGCACGTGTTGTCGTCGCGGAGGGGCGGCACCCAGCATCCGAGCCGACACTCGCCTTCCTGCGCACCGTCGTCCGTCTCGCGGTACGAGATGAAGAACGAGCAGGTGCCACAGCGTCCGGCGAGATCGCGCTCCATGCGGGGACGCCAAGATAGCACCCGTCCGCGCACGCGCGTACGCTCCCTTCTCCCATGAAGGTCACGCCGTTCAACCAGCCTCCGCCCGCGCTGGGCAACCAGTACGACGAGGATCGACCGCTCCGTTCGCTGCTCGCCCGCATCGTCCCCCGCGACGCGCTCCTCTCGATCGAGCCCGTGCTGCGCGACCTCGGCGAGCTCGCCGGCGGCGAGCTCTACCGGATGCAGCTCGACGATCGCGAGAACGACCCGAAGCTCGTCCACTGGGACGCGTGGGGCAATCGCATCGATCACATCGAGGTCTCGCCGCTCTGGAGGCGCGCCGAGCGCATCGCCGCGGAGAAGGGCCTGGTCGCGACCGCCTACGAGCGTCGCCTCGGCGCGCTCTCGCGCGTGCACCAGTTCTCGCTCGTGCACCTCTTCGGGCCCGCGACCGACATCTACGCGTGCCCCCTCGCGATGACCGACGGCGCGGCGCGCACCCTGCTCGAGTCGGGCAACGCGGTGCTCGCGGAGCGCGCGGTGCCGCGCCTCACCTCGCGCGATCCCGATCGCTTCTGGACCAGCGGCCAGTGGATGACCGAGTCGACCGGCGGCTCCGACGTCGGCCGCAGCGAGACCGTCGCGACGAAGGACGAGAGCGGCCAGTGGCGCCTCTGGGGCCGCAAGTGGTTCACCTCCGCGACCACCGCGCAGATGTCGCTCACGCTCGCGCGCCCCGAGGGCAACGGCCCCGGCGGTCGCGGCCTCGCGCTCTTCTACGTCGAGACCCGCGATCCGAGCGGGCGCCTCCGCAACATCCTGGTGCATCGCCTCAAGGACAAGCTCGGCACGCGCAAGGTGCCCACCGCGGAGCTCACGCTCGACGGCACGCCCGCGACCCCGGTGATCGGGCTCGACAACGGCACCAAGTACATCTCGCCGATGCTCAACGTCACGCGCACCTGGAACACGGTGATGGCGGTGGCGGGCATGCGGCGCGGCATCGCGCTGGCGCGCGACTACGCGACGAAGCGCGTCGCGTTCGGCGCGCCGCTCTCGGAGAAGCCGCTCCACGTCGACACGCTCGCGGGCATCGCGGCGGAGTACGAGGCCGCGCTCCAGCTCGCGTTCTTCGTGGTGCAGCTCCACGGGCGCATCGAGGCACGCGAGGCGAGCGATCGCGACGTCCTGCTCGCGCGACTGCTGACGCCGATCGCGAAGCTCGTCACCGGCAAGCAGGCGGTCGCGGTCGCGAGCGAGGTGCTCGAGAGCTTCGGTGGCGCGGGTTACGTCGAGGACACCGGGCTGCCGGTGCTGCTGCGCGACGCGCAGGTCCTGCCGATCTGGGAAGGCACGACGAACGTGCTCTCGCTCGACACGCTGCGCGCGCTCGGCCACGGGCCCGACGTCGCGGCCGCGCTCGAGCACGAGATGGAGGCGCGCGTCGGGACGATCGCCGATGCCGCGCTGCGCGAGGTCGCGGAGCGCGCGCGGGGCGCGGTGCGGCGCGCGCTGGGCTGGCTCGCGTCGAGCTACTCGTCGAGCCCGCTCGACGTGGAGGGCGGGGCGCGCCGGTTCGCGCTGACGCTCGGACGCTCGCTCGAGCTGCTCCTCCTCGCGCACCACGCCGACTGGTCGCTGAAGAACGAGCGCGACGCGCGCGCCCGCGCCGCGGCGCTGCGCTTCGCGCGCGCGCCGTTCGATCTCGTCGAGGACACGCCGGTCGCGGATCTGCGCGCGCTGGCGAACGACGAGCCGCTCGCGGTCTGAGACCGACGCGCGACGGGCCGGTGCACGCCCGCACCGGCCCCGTGCACGTCCCCGATGGCCTCGTGCACGTCCCCGATGGCCTCGTGCACGTCCGCGATGGCCTCGTGCACGTCCGCGATGGCCTCGTGCACGTCCATGGTGGCCTGGTGCACGTCCATGGTGGCCTGGTGCACGTCCATGGTGGCCTGGTGCACGTCCATGGTGGCCTCGTGCACGTCCCCGGTGGCCTCGTGCACGTCCATGGTGGCCTCGTGCACGTCCATGGTGGCCTGGTGCACGTCCGCGATGGCCTCGTGCACGTCCGCGATGGCCTCGTGCACGTCCGCGACGGCCTCGTGCACGTCCGCGATGGCCTCGTGCACGTCCGTGGTGGGCTCGTGCACGCACGCCAGACCGCCGACGCACGCCCGACGATATCGCGCAACCTCGCGGGACCTCAGGGGTTCCACCGACTCACCCGCCCCTGCCGGCACGCCCGCCGCCGCTGGGCGAACCGTCACGACGGAACGCGCCCGTTCCCTGGTCGATCGCGATCCGCGGCTGTACCATCCAGACCGTTTCTCCGTCGCCGTGCAGGATCACGGCACGTTCCACCGCCCCGGCGGATTTCGCGTGCACGACCGCGGAACCGGGTCATTCCTCTCGCCCAGCCGCGCGGAAGCCGCGCGCAGCGAGCGAAGAAGCAGAGCGAGGAAGGCTAGAGATGGCTCACGACTTCGGCGTCAACCAGGGACTCGTCGAGGAGCTCTACCTCAAGTACCGCGAGAACCCGGCCTCGGTGGCCGCGGAATGGCGCAAGTTCTTCGATACGCTCGAAGAAGACCCGTTCCCGCCCCGTCGCTCCTCGGCGGGCACGCTCACCGCGCCGAGCTCGGTGGGCACGCTGCTCACGCCGAGCGCCGTCGGGACGATCACCGCGCCCGCGCCCACGACCAACGGCGGCAACGGCCAGGCGGCCGCGGCGGTGCAGCCCGTGATCGCCGCGCGCGCGGCGTCCGATCGCCGCTCGTTCATCCCCGGCCCCGAGACCCGCACCGCCACCGAGCTGCAGAGCCGCGTGTCCGCGATGGTCAACGCGTACCGCGTGCGCGGCCACCTCTTCGCCGATCTCGATCCGCTCGGCCTCGCCCCGAAGCCCGCGTTCGACATCGATCTCTCGGCGTTCGGCCTCGACAACGTCGACCTCGAGACGACGTTCCAGGCGATGGGCCAGCAGCTCTCGCTGCGGCAGATCGTCTCGCGCCTCAAGGAGACCTACTGCCGCACGATCGGCACCGAGGTCACGCAGATCGAGGATCCCGAGGAGCGCAACTGGCTGCAGCACCGCATGGAGTCGACGCTCAACCACGTCGATCTCACGCGCGAGCAGCAGCTCCGCCTCCTCGGCAAGCTCACCGAGGCCGAGGTCTGGGAGACCTTCATCGACACGACCTACGTGAAGACGAAGCGCTTCAGCCTCGAGGGCGGTGAGAGCACGATCCCGCTGCTCGAGCTGCTGATCGAGACGTCGGCCGCGCACGGCGCGGACGAGGTCGTCATCGGCATGGCGCACCGCGGCCGCCTCAACGTTCTCGTCAACGTGATGGAGCTGCCCGCGCACGACCTCCTCGCGGCGTTCGAGGACGCGCAGCCCGAGAAGTACAAGGGCCGCGGCGACGTGAAGTACCACCTCGGGTACTCGAGCGATCGCAAGCTCGCGGGCAAGAACGTCCACCTCACGCTCTCGTTCAACCCGAGCCACCTCGAGTTCGTGAACCCGGTGGTCGAGGGCCGCGTCCGCGCGAAGCAGGATCGCCGCGAGGACCACCACCGCAAGCGCGTCGTGCCGCTGCTCATCCACGGCGACGCGGCGTTCATCGGTCAGGGCGTGGTCGCCGAGACGCTCAACCTCGCGAACCTCCCCGGGTACACGACGGGCGGCACGATCCACGTCGTGATCAACAACCAGATCGGCTACACGACGGAGGTCGAGGACGCGCGCAGCACGCGCTACTGCACCGACCTCGTGCGCATGCTGCGCTGCCCGGTCTTCCACGTGAACGGCGAGGACCCCGAGGCGGTCGCGCAGGTCGCGAAGCTCGCGGCCGAGTACCGCCAGCGCTACAGCAAGGACGTCGTCGTCGACCTCTATTGCTACCGCAAGTACGGCCACAACGAGGGCGACGAGCCGCGCTTCACGCAGCCCGTGATGTACCGCGCGGTCGACTCGAAGAAGACGGTCCGCCAGGTCTACGTCGACCGCCTGCTCGAGCTCGGCAAGATCACGCCGAACGAGGCCGACGCGATCATGCAGGAGCGTCGCGAGCGTCTGTCGAAGGCGCTCCACCAGGTGCGCGAGACCAAGCACACCTACGAGCCCACGGCGTTCACCGGCGTGTGGACGGCCTACCAGGGCGGCCCCGACGCGAGCGCGCCCGACGCGCCGACCGCGGTCGCGAAGTCGACCCTGGTGCCGCTGCTCAACACGCTCGCGCACGTCCCCGACGGCTTCCAGCTCATGCGCCAGGTCGCGGCGGTCCAGCAGCAGTACAAGGAAGCCGCCGAGAAGGGCACCGGGATCCGCTGGGGCGTCGCGGAGAACCTCGCGTACGCGACGCTGCTCGCGCAGGGCTACAACGTCCGCCTCACCGGGCAGGACTCGCGGCGCGGCACGTTCGCCCACCGCATGGCGGTGCTCCACGACACCAACAGCGGCAACGAGTTCGTCCCGCTGCACCACCTCGGCGACGGCCAGGGTCGCTTCGAGATCTACGACTCGCCGCTCAGCGAGCAGGGCGTGCTCGGCTTCGAGTACGGCTACTCGCTCGACTCGCCCGACGCGCTGGTGATCTGGGAGGCGCAGTTCGGTGATTTCGCGAACGGTGCGCAGGTCATCATCGACCAGTTCCTCGTGAGCGGCGAGGACAAGTGGCATCGCCTCAACGGGCTCGTGATGCTGCTGCCGCACGGGTTCGAGGGCGCGGGCCCGGAGCACTCGAGCGCGCGCCTCGAGCGCTTCCTCGCGCTCGCCGCCGAGGACAACATCCAGGTCGTCAACCTCACGAACGCGTCGCAGATCTTCCACGCGCTGCGCCGTCAGGTGATGCGCCCGTGGCGCAAGCCGCTGGTCGTGATGTCGCCGAAGAGCCTGTTCCGCTCGGCGGAAGCGACCTGCACGCTCGACGACCTCGCGAACGGCAGCTTCCAGCGCATCATCGGCGACGCGGAGATCGCGCCGAAGAAGGCGAAGCGCGTGATCCTGTGCTCGGGCAAGGTCTACTACGACCTCGCGCAGCACCGTCACAAGCTCGGCCGTGACGACGTCGCGATCATCCGGCTCGAGCAGCTCTACCCGCTGCGCCCCGAGGAGATCCGCGACGTGCTGAGCGGCTACGCGGACGGCACCGACCTCGTGTGGGTCCAGGAGGAGCCGTTCAACAGCGGCGCGTGGTACTTCCTGAACGCGCGCCTGCCCTCGATGATCGAGTACCGCCTGCCGCTGCGCTGTGTCTCCCGAGTCGAGTCAGCGAGTCCTGCGACGGGCTCGGGCAAGGCGCACGCGCTCGAGCAGCAGCAGCTCATCGAGGAGGCCTTCGCGAACATCGGCGCGAAGACCGCGCGCGCGAGCACGCGCCCGCGCGCCTCGACCGCGAGCTGATCGCTCCTCGAGAGCACACGAAAAAGCCCCTCTCGCCTCAAGGCGAGAGGGGCTTCGTCGTTTCTCAGCAGATGATCAGCTCTTCACTTCGATGCGGCGCGCCTTCACGTTCTCGCGCTTCGGCAGGCGCACCGTGAGGATGCCGTCCTTCAGCGTCGCCTCGATCTTCTCGACGTCGACGGTGCGCGGCAGCTTGAACGATCGCGAGAACGCACCGACCCAGCGCTCGCGCACGTAGTGGCCCTCGTCGCGCTCGCTCTTGCGCTCGCCGCTGAACGTCAGCACGTCGTTCTCGACGCCGACGCTGATGTCCTCGAGCTTCAGCCCGGGGAGCTCGGCCTGCACGAAGATCGCGTCGGCGTCCTCGAAGACGTCGACCGCGGGCGCGAAGGTCGCGCGGGTCGCCGCGGCACCGCGCGGCGCGAACGAAGAACGGAACAGCTCGTCCTGGAGACGGCTCATCTCGGTGAACGGATCCCAGCGGGTCAGCATCGGCGTACTCCTCCCTTCGCGCGACGGACCTCGGCCGCCGCGCGTCGACACGTTTGGTTGGCGCTCTGCCCTCGGCGGCGCCGCATTCGCGAGCTCTCGCTCGGCCTCGGCGTCGCTCCGGGCGACGAGCGGACGGTAAGCATGTCGATCGAAGGGTCAAGACAGGTCGCGCTCGCCGCCGCGCGCCGAACGTGGAACGCTTCGTGAACCGCGTCGTCCCCATCCGCTCCCCGGAGGGTCTGCATGAGGTTCGCGTTCCCGCCGCTCACACCCGTCGTCCGCGTGATCCTCGTGGTGCTCTTCGCGTCGTTCGTCGCGCAGAGCCTGCTGCAGGGCCTCATCGGGCTGCCGCTCTTCGACTGGCTCGCGCTCTCTCCGGAGCTCGACGTGCCTCTGGCGTGGCAGTGGGCGACGTACCCGCTGGTGGAGTACGTGGGATCGAGCGCGGTGATCTCGCGCGCGATCGACCTCTTGTTGATCTGGACCTTCGGTGCGATGGCGGAGTCGCACCTGGGGCGCAACCGCACGCTCCAGCTCGTGGTGGTGTCGGTGCTCGGCGGCGCGATCCTGCCCCTCGCGTTCGGGCTGCTCTTCGGCGACTACGCGATGCCGGCCGCGGGCGCGGGCGCGATCGCCTGGGCGATGATGGGCGCGTTCGCGGTGATCACGCGCGGTGCGCCGGTGAACTTCGTGCTGATGCCGAGCATGAGCGCGTGGCACGCGCTCGGTGTCTTCCTGGTGATCACCGCGCTCCAGTCGATGTGGGCGCGCACGCCGACGCCGCTCCTCATCGCGCTCGGCGCGCTCGCGGCCGCGGTGCTCTTCGTTCGCTGGATCGAGCAGCGCCCCACGCGGCCGACGAAGAAGACCGGTGGCAATGGGCCGCGGCGGCGCAGCGGCGCGTCCCACCTGCAGGTGATCCCGGGCGGTCAGTCGAGCGAGGACGAGCGCCCGCGCTGGCTCAATTGACCACGACGTGAGCTAGGATGCGCGGCCGATGGGCCGCGTCTGGGCGATCGCGATCAACACGTTCCGCGAAGCGGTGCGAGATCGCGTGCTCTACGGCGTGCTCGGGTTCGCGACCGCGCTCCTGCTCTTCACGCTCGCGCTCGCCGAGCTCTCGCTCGATCAGCAGGCGCGCGTGGTGCGCGATCTCGGGCTCGCGTCGATCTCGCTGTTCTCGGTGGTGGTCGCGATCTTCCTGGGCTCGTCGCTGCTCTACAAGGAGATCGAGCGCAAGACGCTCTACGTGATCCTCCCGAAGCCGATCCGCCGGCACGAGTTCTTGATCGGCAAGTACGCGGGGATCGCGCTCACCGCGATCGTGTTCGTCGCGATCATGGGCGCGCTGCAGCTGTGGCTCGCCGCGATCCAGGCCGGCGCGTCCGCGACGCTGCTCGTGATCGAGCCGGTGGTGCTCGGCGTCGCGCTCGGGCTCGCGCTGTGGAAGGCGAAGGATCGCACCAGCGTGCTCGTGCCCTTCTCGCTGGTCGCGCTCGCGGCATCGGCGGGCGTCGCGCAGAGCGCGGGCGTCGCGGTCGGGCCCACGCTCGCCGCGCTCACGCTCGACGTGGGCGAGGTGCTCGTGGTGGCGGCGGTGGCGCTCTTCTTCTCGAGCTTCTCGACGCCGTTCCTCACCGGCGTGCTGACCGTCGGAGTGTGGCTGGTCGGTCGCTCGGCGGACGAGATGGCGACGATGCGCAGCAACGTGCTGCCCGACAGCGTGCGCGATCTGCTGCACGGGCTCGCGTGGGTCGTGCCCAACCTCAACCTCTTCGTGCCGCCGCACCGCGCGCTCACCGAGCACGTCGAGGGCTCGGGTGGGCCGGTCGAGTACGTCGCCTCGGCGATGGGCTACGGCGCGCTCTACGCGGGGATCCTGATCGTGATGGCGTGCGTGGTGTTCCGGAGGCGCGACTTCCTTTGACCGCACCGGCGCGCGAAGACGGACGCTGGGCGCGGCGCATCGCGCGCGCGGTCGCGATCGCGGGCGTGCTGCTGCTGGTGCTCGCGGTGCGCGTGGTCACCGCGTCGCGCGCCGAGCTCGTCGAGGCGGATCGACTGCGCGAGCGTGGCGACGTCGATGCCTCGGTCGCGCACTACCGTCGCGCGGCGCGCTGGTACGCGCCGGGCAATCCGTACTCGACCGACGCGCTCGATCGGCTCGCGGAGATCGCGCAGAGCGCAGAGGCCGCCAGGGATCCCGATCTCGCGCTCGCGGCATGGCGCTCGGTGCGCGGTGCGATCCTCGGTGCGCGCAGCTTCTACGTGCCGCACCAGGAGCGGCTCGAGCGCGCCGACGAGCACATCGCGACGCTCATGGCGGCGATGCGCCCCCCGCCGGTCGACGCGGGCCGCAGCGAAGCAGAGCGGCGCGCCGCCCACCTCGAGCTGCTGCGCGAGGTCCCGCGGCCTTCGCCCTTCTGGGGATTGGTCGCGCTGCTCGGTCTCGCGACCTGGATCGTCGCCGCGCTCGCATTCGTGACCCGCGCGATCGACGAGGAAGATCGCCTCGTGGCCGCCCAAGCGCGGGTGTGGGGAACGGTGTGGATCCTCGGGTTCGGCTCGTTCCTGCTCGGGCTCGCGCTGGCGTGAGGAATGTTGCTCGCCCCGTCGCGGCGTTGCTAGATGGAGCCCGGCCCATCGTGGGCCCCACCGGAGAAGCCGCACCGTGGACAACATCAAGGTACGCGGAGGCACGCCGCTGCGCGGCACGCTCCGCGTGAGCGGTGCGAAGAACGCCGCGCTGCCCATCCTCTGCTCCGCGCTCCTCGCCGACGGCGAGCACGTCTTCCGCAACGTCCCGGACCTGCGCGACATCGTCACGACGGCGAAGCTGCTCGAGCACATGGGGCTCGAGGTCGACGTGAACCCGCCGGTCGTCACCGTGCGCGCAAAGCCGGTGCTCGAGCCCGATGCGCCCTACGAGCTCGTGAAGCAGATGCGCGCGTCGGTGCTCGTGCTCGGCCCGCTCGTCGCGCGCTACGGCCGCGCGCGGGTGTCGCTCCCGGGCGGCTGCGCGATCGGCGCGCGCCCGATCGATCAGCACCTCAAGGGCCTCGAGGCCATGGGCGCCGAGATCGATCTCTCGCACGGCTACGTGAACGTCACCGTGCCGAGCGGACGCCTCAAGGGCGCGGAGATCCACCTCGACATCCCGACGGTCACGGGCACCGAGAACCTCATGTGCGCGGCCGTGCTCGCGAAGGGCCGCACGCGCCTCGCGAACGCCGCGCGCGAGCCCGAGGTCGAAGAGCTCGCGTGCGTGCTCAACAAGATGGGCGCGAGCGTCGAGGGCGCGGGCACCGACGTGATCACGATCGAGGGCAAGGACGAGCTCCACCCGGTGGATCACGCGATCATCGCGGACCGCATCGAGGCGGGCACGTACATGGTCGGGGCCGCCGTGACCGGCGGGAACGTGCTGCTCGAGGGGATCACGTTCGATCACATCGAGGCGCTCTGCGCGAAGATGCGATCGGCGGGCATCGTCGTGGAGCGCGAAGCGGGCGGGATCCGCGTCGTCGGCAAGCCGCCGTTCAAGCCGGTCGACGTCACGACCGAGCCGCACCCGGGCTTCCCGACCGACATGCAGGCGCAGTTCATGTTGCTGATGTGCATGGCGAACGGCTCGAGCGTCATCACCGAGACGATCTTCGAGAACCGCTTCATGCACGTGCCCGAGCTGGTCCGCATGGGCGCGCGCATCGACATCCGCGGCCGCTCGGCGTTCGTGCACGGGCCGAGCAAGCTGCAGGGCGCGCGCGTGATGGCGACCGACCTGCGCGCGAGCGCGTCGCTCGTGCTCGCAGGGCTCGTCGCGCAGGGTGAGACCGAGGTGCTGCGCGTCTATCACATCGATCGCGGCTACGAGCGCATCGAGGAGAAGCTGCGCGCGCTCGGCGCCGACATCGAGAGGGTGAAGGGCAGTGCCTGAGAAGCGTCCGGTGCTGCGCGCCGTGAGTGGCCGCGGCGTGACCATCGCGGTCCCGAAGGGCCGCATCCTGAAGCCGCTCGCGGATCTGCTCGAGAAGGTCGGCGTGCGTCGCGAGACGCTGCTCGCCGACGATCGCACGCTGATGCGCGAGGATCGCGAGGCGGGCGTCTCGTTCCTCCTGCTCAAGCCCGACGACGTGCCGACCTACGTCGAGTACGGCGCCGCGGATCTCGGGGTCGTCGGGCGCGACGTGCTGCTCGAGCGCGAGTACGACCTCTACGCGCCGGTCGATCTCGGGATCGGTCGCTGCCGCATGATGGTCGCGGGCCTGCCCGATCGCCCTCCCCCGCCGCGCACCCTGCGCGTCGCGACGAAGTTCCCGAACATCGCGGCCGCGCACTACGCGCGTCGTGGGATCCCGGTCGAGATCATCTTCGTGCAGGGCTCCGTCGAGCTCGCGCCGATCACCGGCCTCGCGGACGTCATCGTCGATCTCGTCGAGAGCGGAGAGACGCTGCGGCAGAACGGGCTCGTGACCTTCGAGAGCATCTGCGACGTGTCCTCGGTCGTCGTCGCGAACCGCGCCGCGCTCAAGCTGAAGCGCGATGCGATCGCGCCGATCCTCGCCGCGCTCGAGCCCGCTCGCGCGCAAGCGACGGACGCGCGGACCGCGAGCCCCGGCGCGCGCCGAGCCTCGCGGTCCACGGGCTGATCACTCCTCGCTCTCCGACTCCGATTCGCTCTCCGCGTCCGCCGGCTCGTCGGCCTGGGCGCGGCGCGGCGAACGGACGTCCTGCGTGAGCGTCGTCGGGCCCGTGACCGAGATCATCGGGCGCAGCCGGCGGAAGGTCGCGCGACCGATGCCGCGCACGCGCAAGATGTCCTCCACGCGCCGGAACGCTGTCCGCTCGCGGAACGCGACGATCGCCTGGGCCTTCGAGGGCCCGATGCCCGGCAAGCGCTGGAGCTCCTCGGCGCTCGCGGTCTGGATGTTCACGACCCCCTCGGCGCTCGCCGTCGCGGGCGCTGCCGCAGGCGCGCGCGAGGCGCTGGTCTGTGCGGCCGCGACCGCACGTCGCTGCGCGTCCGCGTGCGGCGTCGCCGCGAGCGTGGTGATCGCGAGCGCGGCGATCGTCGCGCGCACGAGGCCCATTCCGAACATCGAACGATTCTGCTTTTCCATGACTCCGACTCTCTTTCTCGTGTTCTCTTCGACTGACACTCTCGACTGACACGCTCGCGAGCGTGCCAGTCGTGCTCTCGTTCACTCCGCGAGCGCGTCGGCGACCGCGAGGTCGTCGTGCGGCACGTCACCGGTGTCGCGCTCGTTCCACGGGCGCGCTTCGCGGATGTGCATCGTGCCGTTCACCGGCACCGCATCGAGGAACGCGTTGAGGCTCCCGTCGCGGTTGCGGAACGCGGCACCGATACGAACCCAGAACTTCTTCCCGTCGCGCTCTCGCTCCACGATCGTGTAGACGACGAGCGGCGACCTGCTGCTGGCGCTCTCCATTTCGATTCGACCTCCTCTCGCCGCCATCGCGCGGCGTGCCCGTCTCCATCGCAACTCGCGATCCGCTCGGGCGGTGTGAGAAAACAAAGAAAAACGCGAGCCGATCTGGCGGGATCGGCGGCGGAGGGATGGCGGCCGTCAGCCACCCTCGTCTCTTGAGACTGCGAGCGCACCGTGGCACCATCGCGCGCGCCGAGCGCCGGGGGGACCGCGCGGCGATTGCCCCGCACGCTCTCCGGAGGATCATGAAGGTCAGCCTCAGCACCGACGCGCCCACCAAGATCAAGGCGGATCTGCTCGCCATCGGCGTGCGCGCCGGTCAACTCGGCAAGGACACCGTCTTCAAGCAGCTCGACAAGGCGACGGACGGTGCGCTCTCGGCGGCGGCGAAGCGCGAGGACTTCACGGGCAAGAACGGCGAGTCGCTCCGCGTGACGGTGAGCGGGCTCGGCGCGCCGGTGGTGCTGGTGCTCGGCCTCGGTGACGGAGAGCGCAAGGAGCGCGACGTCCGTTCGCTCGCAGTGAAGGCCTCGCAGGCCGCGAGCCGCTATCACCACGTCGCGCTGGTGATGCCCGACGACGTGCCCGACGAGGACCGCGCGGTGCGCGTCGCGACCGAGGGCCTCATCACCGGCAGCTACAAGTACACGCGCTATCTCACAGGCGATCGTCTGCCCAAGCGCCGCACCGAGACCGCGAAGATCGTCGTCGCGAAGAGCGCGGCCAGCGCCAAGGACGCCCTGCGTCGCGGCACCGCGCTCGGCGAGACGATCAACTTCGTGCGCGACCTCGTGAACGCGCCGCCGAACGATCTCACGCCCACCGCGCTCGCCGAGGCCGCGCGCACCCAGTCCGAGGCCCACGGCCTGAGCTGCAAGGTCTGGGACAAGAAGGGCATCGAGAAGCTCGGCATGAACCTCTTCCTCGCGGTCAACCGCGGGAGCGCCGAAGAGCCGCGCCTCGTCCACATGGCGTGGAAGCCCGCGGGCGCGAAGAAGGGCGCGAAGAAGATCGTCTTCGTCGGCAAGGGCCTGACGTTCGACTCGGGCGGTCTCTGCATCAAGCCGCCGAAGTCGATGGTCGACATGAAGTGCGACATGGCGGGCGCGGCCGTGACGATCGGCGTGCTCGTCGCGTGCGCGCGGCTCGGCCTGCCGGTCGAGGTGCACGGCTTCATCGGCGCGACGGAGAACATGACGGGTCCTGCCGCGTACCGGCCGGGCGACGTGTTCTCGAGCCTCGACGGCAAGACCGTCGAGATCATCAACACCGACGCCGAGGGACGCCTCGTGCTCGCCGACGTGCTCACCTACGCGGCGCGCGAGATCGAGCCCGACTACCTGATCGATCACGCGACGCTCACCGGCGCGTGCATGGTCGCGCTCGGTCCGTGGCGCGCGGGTCTCTTCGCGAACGACGACGAGCTCGCGAACCGCTACCAGAAGGCCGCGGACGCGGAGGGCGAGACGTTCTGGCGGATGCCGCTCGACGAGGAGCTTCGCGAGCTGCTCAAGAGCGACATCGCGGACATGAAGCACGTCGGCGAGCAGTACGGCGGCTCGATCACCGCGGCGCTCTTCCTGCGCGAGTTCATCGGGCAGTCGAAGTGGATGCACCTCGACATCGCGGGTCCGGCGTTCCTCGATCGCCCGCACGGTGCGGCGCCCAAGGGCGGGACCGGCTTCGGCGTGACGACGGCGGTGCGCTTCCTCGAGGCGCTCGGCGAGAGTGCGTGAAGCTCGTCGCCTCGCGATCGCGATCGCGCTCGTCGGAGGCGCGATCGCGGTCGCGCGTCCGGCGCGAGCGCACCTCGGCCACGTGATCCTGCGCGCCGAGCGCTACCTGAAGCTCGACGCGACCGAGGACGACACGCGGCTCGTGGTCTCGCTGATGCTCGGCGCGGAGGAAGGCGAGCGCGTGCTCGCCGCCGCGGACGAGAACGGCGATCGCGAGGTCACGCGCGAGGAGTCGGATCGTTATCTCGCGCAGTGGGGCGAAGGCCTGCGCACCGAGCTGCCGGTCGAGCTCGACGGCGCGCCCGTCGAGCTCGCGTGGGGCGATGGATGGCTCGATCCGATCGGTCGCGTGCGCGAGGTGCCGCTGACGATCGAGATGGTCGCGCACCTGCCGACCGACGCGCGCGAGCACCACGTCGTGTTCGAGGACCGCATGGTGCGGCGCGAGACCTTCGATCGCACCGACGTCGCGTTCCGCGCGCACGATGGCGCGGAGATGATCGCGTGCGGCGCCGAGCGCGACCCGGCGCGCTGCGACGAGGACGAGCTCGGCATCGCGCGCGGCGGCGCGCAGCCGACGACGTTCGGGGCGCGCGTTCGTTATCCCGCGCGCAGCGAGGTGCGTACGCCGCTGGTCGCGCTCGCGGTCGGGGTCGTCGCGCTGATCGCGGGTGTGATCGCGTTCTTCGTGCGCCGGCGTCGCTGATCGACGGAACGAAGAAGCCCCGCCCGCTTCGCGCGGACGGGGCTCCTCGATTCGTTCACGCGCTCGCGGTCAGAGGCGGAACGGATAGTTGATGGTGAACGTCGCGCGCTGGAAGCGCGGGAACGACGCACCACGCACCGCACGCGCGATGCACGACCCGACGGGCGTGCCCGCGAACTGACCACCGACCGTCGCGTTGGTCACGCGACCCGAGGTGCCCGCGACCGAGATCGCGACCGTCGCGGTGCCGTGCTGACCACCACCACACGCCGCGACCGCGCTCTGCACGCTGCCCATCGCGCGCACGACGTCGTCACGCGACGGCGTCTGCGGGAGCGACGAGTCACCGCCGCCTCCACCGCCACCACCGCCGCCACCGCCGCTGCGGCCACCGCCGCCGCTGCCGCCGAGCGCACCCTGCAGGAGGCTGTCGATGTCGCTGCCGCCACCGCCGCCGCCGCTGCGACCGCTGCTGCCGCCCGACGAGCCGCCCGCCGACGCGCCACCCGACGATCCACCGCCGCCGCCGCTGGCCGCCGCCGGCTCGCTGCCGCCCGACGAGCCGCCCGCCGACGCGCCGCGGTCACGACGACGACCGCCGCCACCACCGCTGCGTCCCTCGCTGCTGCCCTCTTCCTCGCGCGCCGCCGACGTGCCGGTCGCAGGCGCCGCGGGCGACGTCGTGCCGGTCGTTCCACCGGCCGCCGCTTCGGTGCCCGTCGCGGGGGTCGGCGTCGCCGTGCCCGGCACCGCCGTCGTTCCCGGCACCGCCGTCGCGCCCGGAGCCGCCGCCGCCGCTGCGCCCGGCGCCAGCGCGCCCGCAGCCGCCGTGTCCGCCGCCGCGATCGTCGCGGGATCGGGCTGGTTCGACATCACGACGACGATCGCGATCGCCGCCACGAGGATGCAGCCGCCCAGGATCGACATGCCGATCACGAGGCCCTTGCCGCCGCCCTCTTCCTTCTTCTCGGGGATGATCACCGGCGCGCCGAGCGCCGATCCGAGGCCCGGCGATGCCGTGCCGATGCTGAGGAGATCGTCGACCCGCGCCGGCGAAGCCGCGGGCGCGATCCCCGGCGCCCCGCCGCCGCCCGACATGCCCGTCGCGCTCGCGAGCGCGCGGATGTCGATCAGGCCCGAGCCCTCACCCGCCGCCATGCCCGGTCGCGATGCCGCGCCCGATGACGACGCCGCCGACGCCTTCGCGCCGCTCGACGACGAGCTCGCCGATGCACCGGGGCTCGACCCGCCCGTCGCGAGCGCCTGGAGGTTCGAGAGCGAGAACAGCACCGAGTTCTCGTTGCGCGCGCCGGTCATCGCCTGGTTCGCGCTCACGCGCGGGCTCGGCGCCGACGCGACCACGTCGTCGTCGTCCCCGCCGCCACCGAACGGGCTGCCACCGCCGAACGGGCTCGCCGACTCGCTCTGCGCGAAGAGATCCGCGCCCGCATCCGAGCCCGTGGACGCCGCCGGTGCCGGCTTGCTCGCAGGCGCCGCCGCGGCCTCGGCGAACGGATCGTCGCTCGGCGCCGCGTCGCCACCACCGGCCCCGCCACCGCCCGGGTTCATGATCGCCTGGACCAGCTCTTCGATGTCCTGCGCCGGCTTCCAGTCGTCGTAGCCCTCGCGCCACACGTACGCGTCCCACGCGATCGTGTTCGCCGAGATCATCTGGCCGAGCTGCGCGGGCGAGAACGGGCCCTGCTGCTCGCCCTCGACGACCACGTGCCACACGGCCTCGCCGCCGTAGTCGAAGTTGCCGGCCGGCGCCGCTCCACCAGGGGCCGCGCTCTCCTGCGACGACGACTGATCACCGCGCACGACGATCGCCGCGCCGCACTTCTTGCACCGGATCTTGAAGACCCGGCCCGCCACCTTTTCGTCGGCAATCGAGTACTTGGCGCCACAGCTGTCGCAGACGATTTTCATCTCGGTGATCCCCTCGATCGGTCGAATGGCCTGGTCCCCCGAGCACCAAAACAGCTCGGAACGATGGCGGAGCGGCCCGAAAGCGCGTGCGAGGATACCCGTCCCGCATCGCGGCGATCAAGCTCGGCTCACATCTCGTTCGGCCTGATAGAACCGACGACGCGCACACCCTTGGGTGTAGCGATCATGCCTCAGGTCAACGTCGTCCCGTCCTTGCCGCAGAAGCGGGTCGTCGCGGGATATCGAGTGCCGCAGACCGGGCAGATCTTCTCGCTCGCGCCCGTGCTCGCGACCTTCCCGGCGGCGAAGTCCGCATAGGCGACGAGCGGAGTGCCGTCGACCGAGCAGGTCGTCGCGTCGGGCGGATATCCACGACGGCACGTCGGGCAGATCTTCGGCTCGCCGCTCGCGACCGGCGCAGGCGCGATCGGAGCCGGTGCGATCGGCGCGATCGGCGGCGCCTCGTGGACCTCGCTCGCGACGATCGGCCGCTCCTTCTTCTTCTTGCGACGACGCCCGACCACCACGAGCCCGATGCTCGCCACGACGACCATCACGAGCCCGAGCACCGCGCCGGCGACGAGCCAGCCCGGCGTGCCGCGCGCCGCCCCCTCACTGCGTGCCGCGACGCGCGCCGCCTCTTCCGATGTGCTCTCCGCATCGCCGAGCGTCACCGCGCCGCCGCCCTCGGCGCGCCGCGCGATCAGATCCGAGAGGTCCGGCGTCCGCACCTGCACGCGCGCCTGCGCCTCCATCGACCCATCACGCGCGACGATCGTGAATTCACCCTCGCCCTCCGCTGCGCTCGCCGCGGCCTCGAAGCAGCTGCCGCGGAGCTGTCCCGTCGCGCCCGGCGGCGTGCGGAGCTCGAGCCGCGGCGATCGCCCGCGGATCGCGCATCCGTTCGCGTCGACCACACGCGCGCTCAGGCACACGCGACCGCCCGGCTCGAGCGTCGTCTGCGCCGGTCGCAACGAGATGCGCGCGGGCGCGCCCGGGGTGCACGCGGGCTCGCGCTCCGGCTCGGGCGTGGGCGTCGGAGTCGGCTCGGGCTCGGGCGTCGGGCTCGCGCCGCCGGTGCGCTCGAACGTCTGCGTCGACGTGATCGTCGCGCGGCACGACGACTCGTTGAGCTGCCAGTCGTAGCGGCTCACGTCGCGGAACTCGATCCGCTCGGTACCCTCGGCGCGCAGGGTGTACTGCCCGGTCTCGGCGCGCGGATCGTCGTCCGGCGTGCGGCAGACGATCCGCCACGTGCCCGACTGGAAGCTCGACGACACGCGCCGCACCGACGCGTTCTCGCTCCAGCAACCGCGCGTGCTGCGCGCCGGGCGCCCCTGGAACGTCAGATCGTCGCCCGACTGCGTGACGTGCACCGTCGATCCACCGGGCACCGTCGTCGACTCCGGGCGCGGCCCGCAGTCACCGCCCCAGCTCTCGACCTGCACGTCGATGCGCATCGGCCCGGCGCGCCAGTCGCCCTCGTAGGGCCCGTCCGCACGCGCGCTCGATGCTGCGCTCGCGATCACGACGGCCGCGACCAGCGCGACCCAACCCCGACGATCCCCGACGCTCACCGGGGCGCAACATACCAACGTTCGACCGACGGAACACGAAACCGCGCGCAGCTCACGCCGCGCGCGGTCCCGTTCGAGCGCTCGAGAATCGGCTCGCCCGCCGTCCCCTACCGTCCGCGCGCTTCGCGCGCTCCGGTCCGGGACCTGCGGGACGAGCACTTCGGCAAAGGGCTCAGCCCTTCGCCTTCTGGATCTCGCTCGTCAGCTCGGGCACGACCTGGAAGAGATCGCCTACCAGGAAGTAGTCGGCGACCGACGCGATCGGCGCTTCCTTGTCCTTGTTGATCGCGACGATCACCTTCGAGCCCTTCATGCCCGCGAGGTGCTGGATCGCGCCGCTGATGCCGATTGCGAGGTAGAGCTTCGGCGCGACGACCTTGCCGGTCTGACCGACCTGCAGATCGTTCGGCACGTAGCCCGCGTCCGCCGCCGCGCGCGACGCGCCCATCGCCGCGCCGAGCGTGTCGACGAGCGGCTCGAGCACGCTCTTGAAGTTCTCCGCGCTCTTCAGCGCGCGACCGCCCGACACGACGATCTCCGCCTCGGTGAGCTCGGGGCGCTCGCTCTTCTGCGACTCGAGCGACACGAACTCCACGCGCGCCGCCGCGCCGTCCTCGGCGATCGAGACCGACTCGGTGTCGCTCGATCCACCGCTCTCCGCCGCCGCCTCGAACTCGGTCTGACGCACGGTGACCACCTGGATCGGCGTCTCGACCGTGCAGTAGCCGAACACGTTGCCGGCGTACATCGGGCGGCGATAGACGATCTTCCCGCCGTCGACCGCGACGCTCGCGATGTCGCTCGCGACGCCCGCCTCGAGGCGCGCCGCGACGCGCGGCGCCAGGTCCTTGCCGTACGTCGTCGCCGTCGCCGTCACGACGCCGTAGTCACCGCTCTTCGCGACCTCGGCGACCGTCGGCGCGTACTTCTCGGCGACGTACCCGCCCTCGACCTCGGCGGTGAAGATCTTGCGCGCGCCGAAGCCCGAGAGCTGCGACGCCGCGTTCTCCGCGCCCTCGCCGATCGCGAGGATGTCGAACGAGCCGCCCGTTCCCTCGGCGACCTGCTTGGCGAAGTTGACCGCGCTCAGCGTGCTGCGGCGCATCCCACCTTCGAGGAGCTCCGCGACCACCAGGACATCCGTCATGTTCCCGTCTCCTTACTTTCTCGCGGTGGCTCTCAGAGGACCTTCGCCTCGGTGCGGAGCTTCGTGACGAGCTCCTGCACCGACTCGACGTACTTGACCTGGCCCGAGCGCGCGGGCGGCAGCTCGAACTTCGAGTACTTCACGACGGGCGCGCTCGTGACGCCGAGATCCGCGAGCGACTTGACGTCGATCGGCTTCTTCTTGGCGGCCATGATGCCCTTGAGCGACGCGTACCGCGCGCCCTCGTTGTACTTGTGGGTGTCCGGCGTCTTGCCGTTCTTCACCGCGGCCGGCGACACGATGCGCAGGTCGACCGTCACGACGGCGGGCAGCGTCACCTTCAGCGTGAGCACGCCGGTGTCGACCTCGCGGCCGACCGTCAGCGTCTTGCCGCTCGCGTCGGCCTCGATCGCCATCGCGAACGTCGCCATCGGCCAGCCGAGCAGCTCCGCGAGCATCTGGCCCGCGGTGTTCGAGTCACCGTCGACCGCCTGCTTGCCCATCAGCACGAGGTCGGGCTTCTCCGCGTCGACGAGCGCCTTGAGCGCCTTCGCGACCACGCTCGAGTCGAGCTGATCGTCGGTCGCCTTGATCTGCACGCCGCGGTCCGCGCCCATCGCGAGCGGCTGGCGCAGCGTCGTCTGCACGTCGTCCGGCCCGAGGCTCACCACGACGACCTCGCCGAGCTTCTCGCCGCTCGCGCCGTTCTCGTTGATGCGAAGCGCGGCCTCGACGGCGTACTCGTCGAACGGGTTCAGCTTCCACTCGAGCCCGTCCGACGTCACGCGCTGACCGTCGGGCGAGACCTTCACCTTGTTCGCGTTGTCCGGATCGGCGACGCGCTTGACGGGAACGAGGATTTTCACGTGAGCCCTCCTACGGGACGAATCGAGGAAGAAGCAGGCGACTCTGCACCTCGTGAGGTGCGTCACCAACGAAAACCAGCGGCGATGTAGAAGCCACGACGCAGTGTGTCAAGCACGGTCTGCGTTGCGGCGAACACCCTCTAGAAACACGCTCGCAACCTGCGACGCAGCGCGATGGAGCTGGCCCGATTCGCCTCCTCCACCGAGCGCCCAAGTCACCGCGACACCATCGAGCGCGCCCCACAATGCGCGCGCGAGGATGCGCGGATTCAGATCGGGACGAACGACCCCTTCTCGTTGTCCCTGCGCGACGAGCCCCGCGATCACCTCGAGGTACTCGGTGAAGAGCGGCGTCGCGTACTGCTTCAGCAATCGCGACGACTGCCGCAGGTTCACCGTCACGACCTCCGCGAGGTCGCGCTGACCTTCGAGCAGACCGAGCTGCAGCTCGATCACGCGCCGGAACTTCTCGTCGAAGGTGCCGCCCTGCTCGAGCTCGCTGCGCAGCACCTTGATGAGCTTCGAGATGCGGTCCTCGAAGATCGAGACGAGGACGTCGTCCTTGTTCTTGAAATAGAGGTAGATGGTGCCGTCGGCGACGCCCGCGGCCTTCGCGATCTCGCTGACGCGCGTGGCGTAGAAGCCCTTGCGCGCGAACACGCGAATGGCGGCGCGCAGGATGCGCTCGCGCTTGTCGGGACCGCCGCGATCGGAGGCGCGCTTGCCCCGCGACTTCGTGGCGCGCGCGGGCGGGGCCTCCTCCTCGCCCTCTTCCCCCGCGCTGAATGGCCGTTCATTCGGCACGCGCGGGCGTATGCCACGCGCGTGGCGGAGGGTCAACGCCCGCGCTGTTCCTCGGCCGCGGGAGGACGGGCGATCACGTAACGCGGCGCACCGTCGATCAGCGCGCGCGCGGTGCGCGACGATGCGCTCTCGTCGATCGCGCGATCCTCGTCGGCCCGCGCGAGACGACGCGCCCGGGCGCGCGCGGTCGCGACGTCTCGGGCGCGCACCTCGCGCATCGCACCGATCGCGCTCGCGAGCGCTTCGTCGATCCGGGCGCGCGCCGCGTCGCGGGCGCGATCGATACGCGCAGGCAGCGCCGCGATCGTCTCTTCGTCACCACGCACCGCGATCGCGAGCCAAGCGCCCTCCGCGCCCGAGCCCGAGCGCGCCCACACGACGCGCAGCGCGGGCCCGTCGAGCGCCGCGATCCACGCATCGAGCGCCGCGCGCGCCCCCACGTCGTCGCTCGCGCGCGGCGCGAGATCACGAAGCGCGATCGTCACCTCGACACGCTCGTCGACCGAACGCACCGCGACGATCTCCTCACTGCCCACGCTCGCGATCGCATCGCTCGCGCGCGTGCTCTCGGGCGCCGGCAGCGACACCAGACCGAGCATCGCCGCACGCGCGATCGACGTCGCATCGACCTCGCCGACGATCGCGACCGTCACCGCGCCCCGCGTCGCGAGCCTCGCCCATGCGCGCTCGATCGATCGCGGATCGATCGCAGCGAGCGAGGCGAGCGTCCCCGACGGCGCGATCATCCCCGGCGCGCCCGGCACGAGCACCGACGCGGCGCGCGCGAGCCGCTCGCTGTCGCCGTCGAGCGAGGCGATCGCGCGAGCGCGCACCTCCTCGAGCGACGCGGGGCTCCACGCCAGTCTGCGCACGCAACGAGTGATGCTCTCGACCGCATCGAGCGCGCGCACGGGCGCGACCTCCACGCTCGCACCGAACGAGCTCGCATCGACCCACGCCTCGGCATCGTGCGCGTCGACGCAGCGCGCGAGCAGCCGCGCGAGGAGCGCGCTGCGCCCCTGCACCCGCGCCGGCTCGTCGCGCACGCCACCCGCGATCGACACCGCGATCGCGACGCGTCCGATCGGCGCCGCACGCACGACCACGCGCGTCCCGTGCTCGTCGCGGATCGACGTGCCCTCCGCGTCCGCCTCTTCGGTCAGCCCTTCACCGCGCGCCGCGGCATCGCTCGCGCGCGCGAGCGCCTCGATGCGGGTGCGCTCCTCGTCGCGGATCCGCGCATCGGGATCGTCGGCGTTCGCATCGCCGCGCCCTCCGGCGATCACCGCACCGACGCCGAGCCCTCCTTCGGCGCGCTCGCTCGTGCGTGCGACCCACCGTGCGCCGACGCGCCGCGCGAGCGAGCGCGGATCGTCCTCCGCGAGCGCATCGACGCGCTCTCCTCCGAGCGCCCGTGCGTACGTCGCGGCCGCGATCACTTCGTCGGCATCGCGCCCGCGCAACAGCACGATCTCGCCGCCGCGCAGCGGGAACACGCTCGCGCTGCCACCTTCGAGCTCGGCCGTCGCACGCCGCGCGATCGCGAGGGCGCGCGGCACGTCGCTCACCGCGAGCGCCACGCTCGTCGCGCTCTGCTCGTCGACGTCGACGCGTGCGCCGACGCTCGGCACGAACGCGCGCGCCGCGCGCACCCCGCTCGCGGCGGGAGCACGCACGAGCGCATCGGCGATCGCCGCGCGCACGCGCGCTTCGTCGGCATCGCCGATCACCACGAAGAGCGCGCGCGCCGGTCCGTAGTGCGTCGCGACGAAGCGCTCGACCTCCGCCCGCGTGATCGACGCGTCCGCGCTCGCCTCACCGAGCGGATCCATCCCCGCCGCATCGCCGGTGAGCGCCGCGATCGCGAGCCGATCGGCCGCACGCGCGACGTCCGCGCGAGCCCCGCGCCGCGTCGCGCGCAATCGCTCCAACGCGGCGTCGAGCGCACGCTCCTCGATCGATCGCGCCCCGAGCGCGCCCGCGAGCGCCTCGACGCACGCCTCGACCTGCGCGCTCTCGCACCCGACGTGCAGCTCGGTGCCGTCGGGGATCACGCGCGCCTCGATGCCGCGCCCTTCGGCGATCGCCCACGCTGCGACCGTCGCGATCCCGGCCGGGTCCACATCGCGCGATCCCGCGTCGATCCACAGCGACATCCAGGTGCGCCCATCGCTGGGCCGCGCGATCACCGAGAGCGACGCGTCCCCGATCGCCGCGACCTGCTCGTCCCCCGACGAGCTCACGGCGCGTGGCACCACCGCCCGCGGCGCGCCCCCACACGCGACGAGCACCGCGCTCGCCGCGATCACACCCAGCGCACGCATCACGACGGCGGCTCCTCGCCGCGCGCCAGGCGCACCAGGTTGTCCGCGTGCCGCAGCCACACGACGATCGCGATCGCGATCGTCATCATCCCGACCATCGATCGCGCGCCCTCGAGCGCGACCACGATCGCCGCACCGATCACCGCGCCCACGAGCGATCCCACGCTCGCTCGCCGTGTGATTCGTTTGAGCACCAAGTATCCGGCGACCGCCGCGATCCCCGCGATCGGCTGCGCGACCAGCATCACCCCAGCTGCCGTCGCCGCGCCCTTCCCGCCGCGGAACCGATGCCACACCGGCAAGCAGTGCCCGACCACCGCCGCCACCCCGCAGACCGCGGTCCACACGTCGTCTCGACCGAGCACGAGCAGCGCCGCGCCGTACGGCAGCGCGCCCTTCAGCGCGTCGAGCAGGAGGACGACACGTCCTTCCTTCTTCCCGATCACCCGGCCGACGTTCGTCGCACCGGGGTTCCCACTTCCCTCACCGTAGAGGTCGATGCCCTTGCGTCGTGCGATCAGCAGCGCGAACGAGATCGAGCCCACCAGATAGGCGATGATCGCGAGCGCAGGACCGATCCAGGACGGCGGCACGGCCGCGGAGCATACGGCTCGTGCCTCGCGGTGGCATCAGGCCGCGTGATCGACGATCGGCTGCAGCATGCGCTGGAGGCGGCAGCGGATCTTGTGCTTCTTCGAATAGACGGTCTTCACCGAGATGTGCATCTCCTCGGCGACCTCCTCGGGCGTCAGGCCGTCCATGTAATAGAGGCGCACGAACGTGCGATCCTTCGCCGAGAAGGTCTGCAGCGTCGCGTCGATCCGTCCCCAGCGCTCCTTGTCGAGCAGCTGCGTGTACGGATCGGCCTCGATCTCACCGACGTTCTCCGCGTCCGAGAGCTCGGTGCACTGCGGCTGGCGCGCGACGGTGCGCAGGTAGTCCCACGCGGCGTTCGTCGCGAGCATGCCGACCCACGAGCTGAGCTTGTTGCCGCGCTCCGCGTCGAACGTGCGGAGCTTGTGCATGTCGCGGCGCGTGAGCCCGAGGAGGAACTGCGCGTAGATCTCGCGCACGTCTTCGCTCGAGAGCGAGCCCGGGAAGCGGCTCGTGACCTTGTGGATGCAGCGATAGACCAAGCGATCGAAGCGGCGGTGGAACTCGCGCCAGGCGAGCGACTCCTTCAGCAGCATCCGCGCGAGCAGGGTGTCGTCGATCCACGTCTCCGCCTGCTTCGCCGCCGTCTCGAACCGATTCGTGGTCATGTCCCGTCCTTCGTGATCCGCAGAGAAAGCCCGAGGCTGCCGGCCCCGTCCGGGTCGCAGCTCGTCGTCCCCGTCGAGCCGCGCCGCCGCCTTGAGCAGCCGCCGTGCCACGCGCTCAGGGCACTGATAGATCACGAAATCACTCACGAAATCGGAACGAGGGAAGAACTCCGAGCCGCCGATCGTAACGTTCGACTCGCGGAGTTACGGCGGAGCACCGCAACACCCTGTTACGCTGTTACGCTCCCGTTCCGCTCCACGCGGCCCCATGCTCAGGCGCCAAGGAACTCTCCCGTGCGCGCGTTGTCCCGCGTGACGGAGGCCCCGCCGGAATGATCAAGCGCGCGCTGCTCGCCCTCACCTCGTTCGCACTGCTGGCCGCGTGCGGCGCGGCCCGCACCTCGGCCCCGACCGGTCCCGCGGTGCAGCTCGAGGAGACGCGCATCGTCGCGCGCCACACCAGCGGCGGTGAGCTCGAGCTCGACTCCTACGACGCCAGCCAGCTCTTCCAGCGCGCATACGAGCTCGGCCAGCGCGGCGAGTGCGCGGCCGCGGTCGAGCTCTACGACCGCGTGGTCGCCGAGTTCCCGAGCAGCCGCTACCTCTCTCCTGCGCTCTACAACGCCGGGCTCTGCCTGAAGGACGCCGGGGATCTCGCAGGCGCAGTGGAGCGCTGGTCGATGCTGCTCGAGCGCGTGCCCGACGCCCCCGACGCAAAGCACGCGCGCTTCCTCATGACGGCCGCGCTGGTCGAGCTCGAGCGCTGGGAGCCGGCGCTCGACTCCGCCGAGCTGCTCCTCGATCGCGACGATCTCCGCAGCGACGAGCGACTCGAGGCGATGGCCCGCCGCGCCGAGGCCCTCTTCGGCCTGCGCCGGATCGAGGACGCGGAGCGCGCGGCGCGTGACGCCCTCGCCTACTACCGCACGCGTCAGGGCGAGGAGCTCATCGCGGACGAGTACTTCGCGGCCGCCGCGAACTTCGTGCTCGCCGAGACGATCCGCACCCGCTCGGAGGCGCTCGCGCTGCCGGACTCCGACGTCGTGACACAGCGCGAGACGCTCGACCGTCGCGCCCAGCTCCTGCTCGATGCGCAGCGCGCGTACTTCGACACCATGCGGCACACCGACGCCCGCTGGGCGGCGGCGGCGGGCTACCGCATCGGAGCGATGTACGAGCACCTCTATCGCGCGATCACCGAAGCGCCGGTCCCGCCGCCGCCCCCGGATCGTCCTCTCACCGGCGACGCGCTCGAGATCTACCGACGCGAGTACCGCGGCCAGCTCGCCGATCGCGTCCGTCCGCTCGTGCGTCACGCGATCCGCTACTGGGAGCTGACCCTCCTGATGGTCGAGCGCACCGGCGTGCGGTCCGACTGGGTCGAGCGCACGCGCACCGAGCTCGACCGCGCCCGACAGCTCCTGCTCGGAGGCCCCCTGTCCGACACCGAGCCCGAGCCCGCGCGCGCTCTGGGATCGCCCTCGGACACCCCCGATCGCCCCTCGACGAGCACCGCGGCAGCCCCCTCGAGCGCCCCTGTTCATCAATGATCCCCGGGATCTGGGGATCCCCGCCGGCGCATCCGAGCAAGCGTCGTACCCGGGTGCATCGATCTCGCTTGACAGCTTTGCGAGGGCACCGTACATAACGCGCCCTCGCGTTCCCCGCGCGGGTGGAGTGGTCCGTTCTCCGCAGTCCGTGTCGGCCCGCTCCGCTTCTCCGGGGCACCAGGAAGGTGTGCTGGCGTAGCTCAATCGGTAGAGCACCTGTTTTGTAAACAGGGGGTCGTGGGTTCGAGTCCCACCGTCAGCTCGAGCCCGATTCCCTGTCTCTCTCGATGAACACGCTGGCTGGACGGGCTCGTTTTCTCACTGTCTTCTCCCCCTCGGGCGAACGAGCTGCTACTGACCGCCTCCAGATCGGGAACGACCGCCAGCCCGAAAGACCGCCAGCCCGAACGACGCTGCCCAGAACGACGTAGACGAAATCGCTAGACATTCCGGAGGGTTGCCCGAGTGGCCAAAGGGAGCAGACTGTAAATCTGCCGGCGCCAGCCTTCGGTGGTTCGAATCCACCACCCTCCAGTCCGCTTCTCCATATCCCCGCTCGTTCGCTACGCGGGAGTAGCTCAGTTGGTAGAGCGTCAGCCTTCCAAGCTGAACGTCGCCGGTTCGAATCCGGTCTCCCGCTCTGTCCGATCGTTCGCGGACTCACCTACCGCGAAATCTTCTCTGAAAATCTCGGTTCTTCGCAGATTCCCAGTTCCGTACGCCCAGGTAGCTCAGAGGTAGAGCACCTCCTTGGTAAGGAGGAGGTCGTGAGTTCGATTCTCATCCTGGGCTCGAGACCCACACGCTGAATAAGAGAAAATAGGAGCACGGCGCGATGGCGAAGGAAAAGTTCGTCCGGACCAAGCCGCACGTCAACGTCGGCACGATCGGTCACATCGATCACGGCAAGACCACGACGACCGCGGCGATCACGAAGGTCGCGGCGAAGAAGTTCGGCGGCAAGGAGATCTCGTACTCCGACATCGCCAAGGGCGGCACCGTCCGCGACGACTCGAAGATCGTGACGATCGCGGTCTCGCACGTCGAGTACGAGTCGGAGAAGCGCCACTACGCGCACGTCGACTGCCCCGGTCACGCCGACTACATCAAGAACATGATCACCGGCGCCGCCCAGATGGACGGCGCGATCCTGGTGGTCAGCGCGCTCGACGGCCCGATGCCGCAGACGAAGGAGCACGTGCTCCTCGCGGGTCAGGTCGGCGTGCCGAAGATCGTCGTCTGGCTCAACAAGGTCGACGCGGTCGAGGACCCGGACCTGCTCGAGCTCGTCGAGATGGAGGTCCGCGACCTCCTCAACAAGTACAAGTTCGACGGCGACAACGCGCCGGTCGTCCGCGGCTCGGCCCTCAAGGCCATGCAGGGCGATCCCGAGGGCGAGCAGACCGTCATCAACCTGCTCAACGCGCTCGACGCGTGGATCCCCGAGCCGGTTCGCGACACCGACAAGCCGTTCCTGATGGCCATCGAGGACGTGTTCTCGATCAAGGGCCGCGGCACGGTCGTCACGGGCCGCATCGAGCGCGGTGTGATCAAGGTCGGCGAGGAAGTCGAGATCCTCGGCTTCCGCGACACCCGCAAGACCACGGTCACCGGCGTCGAGATGTTCCGCAAGCTGCTCGACCAGGGCCAGGCGGGCGACAACGTCGGCTGCCTCCTGCGCGGCATCGAGAAGGACGACGTCGAGCGCGGCCAGGTGCTCGCGAAGCCCGGCTCGGTGAAGACGCACAAGAAGTTCAACGCCGAGGTCTACGTCCTGAAGAAGGAGGAGGGCGGCCGTCACAAGCCGTTCTTCACCAACTACCGCCCGCAGTTCTACATGCGGACGACGGACGTGACCGGCACGATCCACCTCGCCGAGGACGTGAAGATGGTCATGCCGGGCGACAACGTCTCGATGACCGTCGAGCTCATCACGTCGGTCGCGCTCGAGGAGCAGCAGCGCTTCGCGATCCGCGAGGGCGGCCGCACCGTCGGCGCCGGCGTCATCACGAAGATCATCGAGTGATCGGAGCCCGCTAGATGGGTGACAGAGTGCGCGTCGCGCTCGTCTGCAGCGAGTGCGACGCGCGCAACTATCAGACGACGAAGTCTCGGAAGCAGGCCGAGCGTCTGGAAATCAAGAAGTACTGTCCCCGCTGCGAGAAGCACACGACTCATCGAGAGTCGAAGTGACCGTTCGAGAGCCTCGACGAAGAAAACGAGGCTCTCGAGAATAGGCCAGTAGCTCCAACGGTAGAGCACCGGATTCCAAATCCGAGGGTTGGGGGTTCGAATCCCTCCTGGCCTGACCTCGACGGGTCGATATCAAACGAACGCTGGAACACGGATGGCGGACGAAGACGACAAGGACCTCGAGCGCGACGGCGACGAGGACACCTCGAGCGAGGCCGGGGAGCCGAACGAGGCGAGCGCGGACGACGACGTCGCGCGCCGAGAGGCCGCCGCGATCGAGCGCGAGGAGCGCGAGCTCGCCGAGGCCGCCGCCGAGAACGAGGCGAACCCGGTCACCAGCCTCCTCGGCATCGAGCGCTGGGTCCAGTTCGCGTTCATCGCGGCCGCGGTGATCACGTTCTACCTCTCGGACCGGCTGATCACGTTCGTGTGGGGCTTCTTCGCGGAGCCCGACCCGACGATCGTCTCCGGCGCGGCCGCGCTGGTCGGCATCGTGGGCGCCTTCCTGCTCTACCGTCACCCGCGCGTGAACGAGCTCGCGCACGAGGTGGTCGGTGAGCTCAGCAAGGTGACCTGGCCGACGCGCGACGAGACGTACTACTCGACGGTCGTCGTGATCGTCACTTCGATCATCGCGGCGGTCTACACCGGCGTCTTCGACGCGCTCTGGTCGGCGTTCACCGACCTCATCTACAACGTCTGATCGAGCGGGGGCGCGCTCGAAGCGAGAGGCCCATGCAGTACGAAGGGCGCCTCGACAGCCGGCGCGAGAGTGGGGCTTCGATGGCCAAGAAGTGGTACGTGGTGCAGGCGTATTCGGGCTACGAGGGCAAGGTGAAGTCCGCCCTCGAGGAGCGCGTCCGTCAGCACGGGATGGAGGAGTTCTTCGGGGAGATCCTGATCCCCAAGGAGAACGTCCAGGACACCACGAAGACCGGCACGAAGCGCGTGTCCAGCCGGACCTTCTATCCCGGGTACGTGTTCGTGAACATGGACCTGAACGAGCGTACTTGGCACCTCGTCAAGGACACGCCGAAGGTCAGCGGGTTCGTGGGTGGTCGTCACCCCAGCCCGGTCCCGGAGAGTGAGATCAACGCGATCTTCCAGCAGGTCGCGGAGGGCGCGGCCAAGCCGAAGCCGCGCGTCGTGTTCGACACCGGCGATCACGTGCGCGTGACCGACGGCGCGTTCGCGAACTTCACTGGCACCGTCCAGGAAGTGAACCCGGCGAAGCAGAAGGTCACGGTGCTGGTCTCGATCTTCGGCCGCGCGACGCCGGTCGAGCTCGAGTACGGGCAGGTCGAGAAGACGCAGTAGTCGAGAGTGGCAGTCGCCGGTCGAGTGCTCGTTGCTCTCGGCGCTGCCACGGTGGTTTCCGCACCGCAGTAGCGGTGTTTGAGGCTGGGTCTCGACGAGCCCAGCAGACGGTTTCGAGTCGCTTCGCTCCGCGCGCGCGGGATTTCAGGACGCAGCCATGAAGAAGGTCACTGGTCAGATCAAGCTCCAGCTCCCTGCCGGCAAGGCGAACCCCTCGCCCCCGGTCGGTCCCGCGCTCGGTCAGCACGGCGTGAACATCATGCAGTTCTGCAAGGAGTTCAACGCGCGGACGAACAAGCAGGAAGGGCTGATCATCCCGGTGGTGATCACGGTCTTCTCCGACCGCTCGTTCACCTTCATCACCAAGACGCCGCCGGCCTCGGTGCTCATCAAGCGCGAGCTCGGGCTGAAGATCGGCAAGAAGCCGGCGAGCGGTTCGTCGCGTCCCAACAAGGACAAGGTCGGCAAGATCACCCGCGCGCAGCTGACGAAGCTCGCGCAGGAGAAGATCCAGGACACGAACGCGGCGTCGATCGAGGCGTGTGTTCGTTCGCTGGCGGGCACCGCGCGCTCGATGGGCGTCGACGTCGTCGACTGACCCTCTCGAGCGACGATTCGAGTTCGGACTGACATCGTCGCAACACCCTTCCCGCTGGTTGGGTGGAACGTCGGTGATCGAACCACTGCCGCTGAGAAGTGACGGCGTCGGTGGGAGGCGGGAACGCCGACAATGGGGTCGGGGCCGCCGAATGGAGGAGCGATGAAGACGGGAAGAAAGCGCAAGAGCGCGATCGAGTCGATCGATCGTGATCGTCGCTATGCCCTCCCGGAGGCCGTCGCTCTCGTCGCCAAGGCGAGCTTCGCCAAGTTCGACGAGAGTGTGGACATCGCGGTCAGGCTCGGGGTCAACCCGAAGCACGCCGATCAGATGGTTCGTGGAGCAACCGTGTTGCCCCACGGCATCGGCAAGACCGTTCGTGTCCTGGTCTTCGCAAAGGGCGAGAAGGCGACGGAGGCCCAGGCGGCCGGAGCCGATTTCGTCGGCGCCGACGACCTGGTCGCCAAGGTCCAGGAAGGCTGGCTCGACTTCGAGACGGTGATCGCGACGCCCGACATGATGGGTCAGGTCGGTCGTCTCGGTCGTGTGCTCGGTCCGCGTGGTCTGATGCCCAACCCCAAGACCGGCACCGTGACGTTCGACGTCACCAAGGCGGTCAAGGAGGCCAAGGGCGGCAAGGTCGAGTTCCGCGCCGAGAAGGAAGGTGGCATCGTCCACGCTCCGATCGGCAAGAAGTCGTTCTCGCCGGACAAGCTCGAGGAGAATGCCCGTGCACTGATTGCTGCGCTGATGAAGGCGAAGCCGTCGGCGGCCAAGGGCACCTACCTCCGCAGCATCACCATCAGCACCACGATGGGCGCGGGCGTCAAGGTCGACACGGCGACGGTCGAGCAGGCGACTGCGGAGGCGTGATCATGGCCAACGGAACCAGCACTGCCCGTGAGGACAAGGCGAAGGTCGTCGACGAGGTCAAGGGCCTCTTCGACAAGGCGACCAGCGTCGTGTTCCTCGGCTTCAAGGGCATGGACGTGATCACGGTGACGGACCTGCGCTCGAAGTTCCGCAAGGCGGGCGTCGAGTACAAGGTCGTCAAGAACAAGCTCGTCGAGCAGGCCCTGAAGGGCACGCCCCTCGAGGGCAAGCTCGGGAAGGTCCTCGCCGGCGAGACTGCGGTCGCGTTCTCGTTCGAGGATCCCTCGACGGCCGCGAAGGTCGTGCGCGACTTCCGCAAGGAAGGCGACAAGCAGGAGAAGCTCGAGGTCAAGGCCGCGGTTCTCGACAACGCCGTCATGGCTGGCGGTGACGTCGAGAAGCAGCTCGCCTCGATGCCTGGCAAGGACGAGCTCCGCGCCATGCTCCTCGCGACGCTCCAGGCGCCGGCGCAGAACCTCGTCGCGCAGCTGCAGGCCCCCCTGCAGAACCTCGTCTACGTGCTCGAGGCGCGTCGCAAGCAGCTCGAAGAGAGCAGCGGCGGCTGAGCCCGAGCGATTCGCTCGATACTCCAACTCACCGAAACGAACCGAACATGAGATTTGCGCACCTGCTCAAGTGCGCGTGATTGCAGGAAGAGAAGGTCAACATGGCGACGATGGATCAGCAGAAGATGGTCGATGAGCTCTCGAGCTGGACCGTGATGGAGGTCGCTGGCCTCATCAAGGCGCTCGAGGAGAAGTGGGGCGTCAAGGCGGCCCCGGCGGTCGTTGCTGGCGCGGCGGCGCCGGCGGCGGCGGCGGCGGCCCCCGTGGCGGAGCAGACCGAGTTCACGGTCGAGCTCACCAGCGGCGGCGACAAGAAGATCAACGTCATCAAGGTCGTTCGCGAGCTGACGGGCCTCGGCCTGGCGGACGCGAAGAACCTCGTCGAGGCCGCGCCGAAGGTCGTGAAGGAAGGCGTGTCGAAGGCCGACGCCGAGGACATGAAGAAGAAGCTCGAGGAGGCTGGCGCCAAGGTCACGCTGAAGTGACCGGGATCTGCAATCACGAGCACGGCTGAAAGGATCACGGTGCGGGGGCCGGAAGGCCCCTGCGCCGTGCTCCGTCTTTCTCGCGCCTTTTCGCCGCTCGCATCCGCGGCGATTTTCGGCTGAGTCGCTGGTGTCGACCCGAACGACGTGAGTCGCTCGCACTTGGGTCGCCTGATTCTGCCGCACGTTTTCTGGGGTTCTACCCCGTCCTTCGACTAGCTTCCGGGCTCCCGAACCAAGACGCATAGAGGTACGTTCCGATGGCCTCGACCTCGCAGATTCAGACCAACTTCCGGATTCGGCACAGCTTCGCGAAGATCAGTCAGATCATCGGCATTCCGAATCTGATCGATATCCAGAAGCGGTCGTACGAGAAGTTCCTCCAGGCGAACGTTCCTCCCAACCGGCGCGAAGACATCGGCCTGCAGGGCGTCTTCCGCAGCGTCTTCCCGATCCGTGACTTCAACGGCACGAGCGAGCTCGTGTTCGTCGGATACACGCTCGAGCGTCCCAAGTACGACGTGGACGAGTGCGTGCAGCGCGGCATGACCTACGCCGCGCCGATCAAGGTCACGATCCAGCTGATCATCTACGACACGCAGAGCGAAGGCTCGGAGCGGACCGTCCGCGACATCAAGGAGCAGGAGGTCTACTTCGGCGAGATCCCGCTGATGACCGAGAACGGTACGTTCATCATCAACGGGACCGAGCGCGTCGTCGTCAGCCAGCTGCACCGCTCGCCGGGCGTGTTCTTCGACCACGACAAGGGCAAGACGCACTCGAGCGGCAAGCTGCTCTACCAGGCGCGCGTCATCCCCTACCGCGGCTCGTGGCTCGACTTCGAGTTCGATCCGAAGGACCTCATCTACGTCCGCATCGATCGCCGCCGCAAGCTGCACGCGACCGTGCTGCTCAAGGCGCTCGGCTACTCGACGCAGGATCTGCTCAAGTTCTATTACGACACCGAGACGATCTTCCTCGAGAAGGGCGGCAAGTACGCGCGCTCGATCGAGTTCGATCTCCTCCCCGGTCAGCGCGCCACCCGCGACATCAAGGTCGAGGGCGACGTGATCGTGCGCAAGAACCGCAAGTTCACGCGCGCCGCGATCCGCAAGCTGAAGGACGCGGGCCTCGATCGCCTTCCGCTCGATCTCCCCGAGGTCGTCGGCAAGGTCAGCGCCGAGGACGTGATCGACGAGGAGACCGGCGAGGTCCTTCTCGGGGTCAACGAAGAGGTCACCGAGGAGAAGCTCGAGCGCCTTCGCGAGGCGAAGATCGAGAGCTTCAAGATCCTCTTCATCGACGGCCTCAACGTCGGCAGCTACCTCCGCGACACGCTCAACGCGGACAAGATCACCACGCAGGACGAGGCGATCCTCGAGATCTACCGCCGCCTGCGCCCGGGCGATCCGCCGACGCTCGAGACGGCGAAGACCCTCTTCAACAACTTGTTCTTCAACCCGGAGCGCTACGACCTCTCGAAGGTCGGCCGCCTGAAGCTGAACTACAAGTTCTACAAGGAAGAGGATCCGGCGCGTCCGGCGCTCGAGGTGTCGGTCCTGACGACCCTCGACATCCTCCACACCGTCAAGCACCTCATCGAGCTGAAGAACGGCCGCGGCTCGGTCGACGACATCGACCACCTCGGCAACCGTCGCGTGCGCGCGGTCGGCGAGCTCATGGAGAACCAGTACCGCATCGGCCTGGTTCGCATGGAGCGCGCGATCAAGGAGCGCATGAGCATGTCTCAGGAGATCGAGACGCTCATGCCGCACGACCTGATCAACGCGAAGCCCGTCTCCGCGGTGGTCAAGGAGTACTTCGGCAGCTCGCAGCTCTCGCAGTTCATGGATCAGACGAACCCGCTCTCGGAGGTGACGCACAAGCGTCGTCTCTCGGCCCTCGGGCCCGGCGGTCTGACCCGTGAGCGTGCGGGCTTCGAGGTCCGCGACGTCCACCCGACGCACTACGGTCGTATCTGCCCGATCGAGACGCCGGAAGGTCCGAACATCGGCCTCATCGCGTCGCTCTCGACGTTCGCGCGCGTGAACGAGTACGGCTTCGTCGAGACGCCGTACCGCAAGGTCGAAGGCGGTCAGGTCGCCAAGGAAGTGCGGTGGTTCTCCGCCCTCGAGGAGGAAGGCCACTACATCGCTCAGGCGAACGCGCAGACCGACAAGAACGGGATGCTCATCGCGGGCCTCGTCCCCGCTCGCTACAACGGCGAGTCGGTGATGGTGCCGCACGACCAGATCACGCTGATGGACGTGAGTCCGAATCAGCTGGTCTCGGTCGCCGCGTCGATGATTCCGTTCCTCGAGCACGACGACGCGAACCGCGCGCTCATGGGCTCGAACATGCAGCGTCAGGCGGTGCCGCTGGTCCGCTGTGACGCGCCGATCGTCGGGACCGGCCTCGAGGGCAAGGTCGCGCGCGACTCGGGCGTGTGCATCCTCGCGAAGCGCGATGGCATCGTCGATTCGGTCGACGCGACGCGTATCGTCGTGAAGGCCGAGGGCGAGGCGGGCGCGTTCCCCGACATCTATCGTCTGGGCAAGTTCGCGCGCAGCAATCAGTCGACGTCGTACACGCAGAAGCCGGTGGTCCGCCCCGGTGAGCACGTGAAGGCGGGCGACGTGATCGCCGACGGTCCGAGCTGCGATGTCGGCGAGCTCGCGCTCGGCCGCAACGTGGTCGTCGCGTTCATGCCGTGGGGTGGATACAACTTCGAGGATTCGATCCTGATCTCGGAGCGAATCGCGAAGGAAGACATCTACACCTCGGTGCACATCGAGGAGTTCGAGTGCGTCGCGCGCGACACGAAGCTCGGCAAGGAAGAGATCACGCGCGACATCCCGAACGTCGGTGAGGACGCCCTCAAGGACCTCGACGACTCGGGCATCGTGCGCATCGGCGCCGAGGTGAAGAGCGGCGACATCCTCGTCGGCAAGATTACGCCGAAGGGCGAGACCCAGCTCTCGCCCGAGGAAAAGCTGCTCCGCGCGATCTTCGGTGAGAAGGCGGGCGACGTGCGCGACACGTCGCTGCGCGTCCCGCCGGGCGTCGGTGGCGTCGTGATCAACGCGCGCGTCTTCTCCCGCAAGGGCACCGAGAAGGACGACCGCGCGAAGGAGATCGAGGACGCCGAGCGCGCGAAGCTCGAGAAGGACATGGCGGACGAGCAGAAGATCATCCGCGAGTCCGCTTACAACCGCGTCAAGAAGCTCCTCACGGGTCGCACCACGCAGTCGAAGCTCGTCGACGAGAAGGGCAAGGTCCTCCTCGCGAAGGGCGGCGAGATCACTGCGGAGATGCTCGACCCGATCCCGCGCAAGTACTGGAAGGACATCGAGATCGACAAGGGCCAGGAGAAGGTCCAGGCGATCCTCGAGGAGCTCAACGAGCAGGTCGGCGCGATCGAGAGCCTCTTCCAGGAGAAGATCGGCAAGCTCTCGAAGGGCGACGAGCTGCCGCCGGGCGTCATCAAGATGGTGAAGGTCTACATCGCCATCAAGAGGAAGCTCCAGGTCGGCGACAAGATGGCGGGTCGACACGGCAACAAGGGTGTCGTGTCGCGCATCCTCCCCGAGGAGGACCTGCCCTACCTGCCGGACGGCACGCCGGTCGACGTCGTGCTCAACCCGCTCGGCGTCCCGAGCCGCATGAACGTCGGTCAGATCCTCGAAGTCCACCTCGGGTGGGCGGGCCTGCTGCTCGGTCGGCAGATCCAGGAGCTGATCGCCGAGAAGAAGCTCGGTGGCGACGGACTGCGCAAGCACCTGCAGGCGATCTTCAAGCGCGGTGAGACCCGCGCGCTGATCGACGAGCTCAAGACCGAAGAGCTCGTGTCCTTCGCGGAGAAGTACAAGAACGGCTTCAAGCTCGCGTCGCCCGTCTTCGACGGCGCGCACGAGAGCGAGATCAAGAGCATGCTGCAGCTCGTGCAGGACACGGCGAAGGAGCACGAGCAGCGCTCGTCGCTCTATCACGTGTCGGCGCGCACCAGCGGTCAGACGGTGCTCTTCGACGGTCGCACCGGCGAGGCGTTCCACCGCGATGTGACGGTGGGCGTGATGTACATCCTGAAGCTGCACCACCTCGTGGACGACAAGATCCACGCACGCAGCATCGGGCCGTACTCGCTGGTCACCCAGCAGCCCCTCGGCGGCAAGGCGCAGTTCGGTGGTCAGCGCCTCGGCGAGATGGAGGTCTGGGCGATGGAGGCCTACGGCGCGGCGTACGCGCTGCAGGAGTTCCTGACCGTCAAGTCCGACGACGTGCAGGGCCGCACTCGGATGTACGAGTCCATCGTGAAGGGCGAGTACATCCTCGACGCGGGTCTGCCGGAGAGCTTCAACGTCCTGATGAAGGAGCTCCAGGCCCTCTGTCTCAACGTCGAGTTGATCGAGGGTCCGGGGGGCACGCCGCGCAAGGCCGACGACGTGCTGGTTGCCGAGGAGGAGTGAGGTAGACGATGAAGGACATTTTCTCGTTCTTCGAGAAGCCGAAGGATCCGCTCTCGTTCTCGGCGATTCGTATCTCGCTCGCTTCGCCTGAGAAGATCCGGGAGTGGTCGCACGGCGAGGTCAAGAAGCCGGAGACGATCAACTACCGCACGTTCAAGCCGGAGCGGGACGGGCTCTTCTGCGCGAAGATCTTCGGTCCCGTGAAGGACTACGAGTGCATCTGCGGCAAGTACAAGCGCATGAAGCACCGTGGAATCGTGTGCGAGAAGTGCGGCGTGGAGGTGATCCAGTCGAAGGTGCGTCGTGAGCGCCTCGGCCACATCACGCTCGCGACGCCCGTCGCGCACATCTGGTTCCTGAAGAGCCTTCCGTCGCGTATCGGCGCGATCCTCGACATCACGCTCAAGGATCTCGAGCGCATCCTGTACTGCGAGAGCTACGTCGTTCTCGACAAGGGCGACACGCCCCTCGAGAAGGGCGAGATCCTCTCGGAGGAGCGCCACCAGGAGCTCCTCGACGAGTACGGCGACGACCGCTTCAAGGCCGGCATGGGCGGCGAAGCGATCCTCGAGCTCCTCAAGGAGATCGACGTCCACGCGATGGCCGAGCAGCTCCGCTCCGAGATGAAGGAGTCGAGCAGCGAGGCGAAGCGGAAGAAGTACGCCAAGCGCCTGAAGGTCATCGAGGCCTTCAAGGAGAGTGGCAATCGTCCCGAGTGGATGATGCTGACGGTGATTCCGGTGCTCCCGCCGGATCTCCGCCCGCTCGTTCCGCTCGACGGTGGTCGATTCGCGACGTCGGATCTCAACGATCTCTATCGTCGTGTCATCAACCGCAACAACCGCCTGAAGCGCCTCATCGAGCTGAACGCGCCGGAGATCATCATCCGGAACGAGCGGCGCATGCTGCAGGAGGCGGTCGACGCGCTGTTCGACAACGGCCGTCGCGGCAAGACGATCACCGGTCCGAACAAGCGCCCGCTCAAGTCCCTCAGCGACATGCTGAAGGGCAAGCAGGGCCGGTTCCGCCAGAACCTGCTCGGCAAGCGCGTCGACTACTCGGGTCGTTCGGTCATCGTCGTCGGTCCCAGCCTGCGCCTTCACCAGTGCGGTCTGCCGAAGAAGATGGCGCTCGAGCTCTTCAAGCCGTTCATCTACAACAAGCTCGAAGAGCGCGGCTACGTCACGACGATCAAGAGCGCGAAGAAGCTCGTCGAGAAGGAGAAGCCGGAGGTCTGGGACATCCTCGAGGAGGTCATCACCGAGCACCCGGTGATGCTGAACCGAGCCCCGACCCTGCACCGTCTCGGCATCCAGGCGTTCGAGCCGGTGCTGATCGAGGGCAAGGCAATCCAGCTGCACCCCCTCGTCTGCGTCGCGTTCAACGCCGACTTCGACGGCGATCAGATGGCGGTCCACGTGCCGCTCTCGATCGAGGCGCAGATGGAAGCGCGCGTGCTCATGATGAGCACGAACAACATCCTCTCGCCCGCGAACGGCCGCCCGATCATCAACCCGACCCAGGACATCGTCCTCGGGCTCTACTACATGACGCGGCAGCGTCCTTTCGCGCGCGGCGAGTACGTCGACGGCAGCGAGAAGACGGGCAACTTCCGCGGCATCTACGCGTCGCCCGACGAAGTGCGCATGGCGTACGACGCGGGTGAGATCGAGCTGCACGCGCGCATCAAGTGCCGCGTGGACGGCAAGCTCGCGGACACGACCGTCGGTCGCGTCCTCGTGAGCGAGGTGCTGCCCGACAAGCTCGAGTTCTCGCTGATGAACCGCGTGCTCACGAAGAAGGCGCTCACCGAGGTGATCGACGCCTGCTATCGCGCGCACCAGAACAAGGCGACGGTCCTCCTCGCGGACCGCATGCGCAGCCTCGGCTTCGAGATGGCGGCCCAGTCGGGCGTGTCGGTCTGCATGGACGACATGCTGATCCCGCCGTCGAAGAAGACGATCCTCGAGCAGTCGCAGGCCGACGTCGAAACCGTCATCGAGCAGTATCAGGAAGGCCTGATCACCGACGGTGAGCGGTACAACAAGATCGTCGACATCTGGGCCGCTGCGTCGGACCAGGTCGCGCGCGATCTGATCGAGGGCATCAGCCGCGAAGTCATCGTCAGCAAGGATGGCGAGAAGAAGGAGACTGCCTCCTTCAATCCCATCTTCATGATGGCGGACTCCGGCGCGCGTGGCTCGAACCAGCAGATTCGTCAGCTGGCCGGCATGCGCGGCTTGATGGCGAAGCCGTCGGGTGAAATCATCGAGACGCCGATCACCGCGAACTTCCGCGAGGGTCTGACGGTTCTCCAGTACTTCATCTCGACGCACGGCGCGCGTAAGGGCCTCGCCGACACCGCGCTCAAGACCGCGAACTCCGGCTACCTCACGCGTCGTCTCGTCGACGTCGCGCAGGACGCCGTGGTCACGGAGCACGACTGCGGAACGATCGACGGCATCGAGATCGCGAAGCTCGAAGAGGGCGGCGAGATCGTGCAGGGCCTCGGCGAGCGCATCCTGGGCCGCACGGCGCTCGAGGACATCTTCGACCCGCGTGACGAGGACCGAGTGGTCGTCGCCGCCGGTGAGGAGATCGACGAGTCGAAGGTCGGCGAGATCGAAGAGGCGGGCATCGAGAGCGTGCGCATCCGTTCGGTGCTCACGTGCGCGACCCGTCGCGGCATCTGCGCCCTCTGCTACGGCCGTGACCTCGCGCGCGGTTACCGCGTGAACACGGGTGAAGCAGTCGGCGTCATCGCGGCGCAGTCGATCGGTGAGCCGGGCACGCAGCTCACGATGCGCACCTTCCACATCGGTGGTGCGGCGGCGCGCGGCAAGATCGAGCAGTCGAGCATCGAGAACCGCTTCGAGGGCCGGGTCAAGCTCGAGAAGGTCAACACGGTGACGAAGAAGGACGGCACGGTGGTGGTGATGAACCGCCACGGCGTCCTGAAGATCGTCGACGAGTCGGGCCGCGAGAAGGAGACCTACAACCTCGTCTACGGCGCATTCCTCAAGATGCCCGAGGGCTCGCTCGTGCAGAAGGGAACGGTCCTCGCGGACTGGGATCCGTACGCGATCCCGATCCTCACCGAGGTCTCCGGCATCGTGAAGTACGGCGACATCATCGATGGCGTCACGATGGAGGAGAAGCTCAACGAGGTGACCGGCCTCTCGCAGCGCGTGGTCATCGAGTCGCGCGATGCGTCGGCGCGGCCGCGCCTGTCGATCAAGGACGAGAGCGGCGAGACGAAGAAGACGGGCGTGGGTGAGAACCTCGCGCGTTACTTCCTCCCGGTCGGCTCGAACATCATCCCGGCGGACGGGACCGAGGTCGACGCGGGCGACATCCTCGCGAAGATCCCCCGCGAGACCACGAAGACCAAGGACATCACGGGCGGTCTGCCGCGCGTGGCCGAGCTCTTCGAGGCCCGCAAGCCGAAGGATCACGCGATCGTCGCGGAGATCGACGGCACGGTCACGTTCGGCAAGGACACCAAGGGCAAGCGCAAGGTCCTCGTGCAGCCCGAGTCGGGCGACGCGAAGGAGTACCTGATCGCGAAGGGCAAGCACCTCACCGTCAAGGAAGGTGACTACGTCCGCGCCGGCGAGCCGCTGATGGACGGCCCCGCCAACCCGCACGACATCCTGAAGATCAAGGGCGAGAAGGAGCTCGCGGCCTGGCTGGTGAACGAGATCCAGCAGGTCTACCGGCTCCAGGGCGTCGGCATCAACGACAAGCACATCGAGACGATCGTGCGGATGATGCTGCGCCGCGTCCGAGTGAAGGAGCCGGGCGACACCAACTTCCTGATGGACGAGCAGGTCGAGAAGGCCGTGTTCGAGCGCGAGAACGAGAAGGTCCTCGCGCGTGGCGGAGCCCCCGCGATCGCCGAGCCGCTGCTGCTCGGCATCACGAAGGCCTCGCTGAGCACGGAGAGCTTCATCTCGGCGAGCTCGTTCCAGGAGACCACGAAGGTCCTCACGGAGGCGGCGATCAACGGAAAGGTCGACGAGCTCCGCGGCCTCAAGGAGAACGTCATCATGGGACGCCTCCTGCCGGCCGGTACGGGCCTCTCGGCCTACAAGCGCCTCGACATGATCGTCGAGGACGGGTCGGCGGCGAGCGACTATTCGCCCGCGGACGACCTGATGGCGGCGGCCTCCGAAGAGGAGTGAGCGCCGACTGATTGGCACCCTCGCAGAGGGTGCCAATCAGTCGTGAAGAGGGTCGCGGGCCGATGGCTCGCGGCCCTTTTCGCTTTGGTGCGCTATGAGCGCGGGATGGAAGCTCCCGTGTACTCGGTGCGCACCGAGCGGCTCTTGGTGCGCGGATACGAGCCCTCCGACGCGGTGGCGTCGGGCGAGCTCTTGAAGGCGAACCTCGAGCACCTGCGCTGGATGCCGTGGGCCACGACGGAGGCAACGACCGTCGAGTCGCGGCTCGGGTGGATCCGCCGCGTGCGCGCGGAGCTCGATCGCGGCGGGAGCGATCTCGTGTACGGGATCTTCGACGCCAGCGGGCGCGAGCTGATGGGCGGCATCGGGCTCCACGCGCGGATCGGTCCGCACGCGCTGGAGATCGGGTACTGGATCTCGGCGGCGCACGAGGGACGCGGGTACGTGACCGAAGCGGCGGGCGCGCTGACGCGTGTCGCGTTCGACGTGCATCACGTGGGGCGCGTCGAGATCCATTGCGATCCGCGGAACACACGGAGCGCGGCGGTGGCGCGGCGGCTGGGGTACACCCACGACGCGACGCTGCGCCGGCGCACGCTCGATCCCGAGGGGCGAGAGCGCGACACGATGGTGTGGTCGCTCTTCGCCGACGAGCTCCGGCGGAGCGCGGCGTCGAAGGTGGGGTACGAGGCGTTCGACGCGCTCGAGAGGTCCGTCGCGCGTGGCTGAGATGTCACGTCACGAAGTGCTGGCACGTCATCCAGGTAGAGCCCATCCTCGGGCCGATTTCGACGAGGTGTCGCCGTGCAGGCCGTATCGCTCCGCGCTCGTTCGCTCTCGACGTCGCTCTTCCTGAAGACGCTCCTCGCGCTGAGCGGCGCGGGGTGGTTCTTCTTCCTGCTCAACCACCTGTACTCGAACCTGCACCTGTTCCTCGGGCGCGATGCGTTCAACGGGTACTACGACGCGCTGAAGGAGAGCCCCGCGATGCTCTGGGGTATCCGTGGCGTGCTGATCGCGGGCATCGTGGTGCACGTCGGGACGTCGATCGTGATCACGCGGCGCAGCCTCGAGTCCCGGCCGCAGCGTTATCACGTGAAGAAGGACGTGGTGACGACGTACGCGGCGCGGACGATGCGCTGGACGGGCCCGATCGTCGGGCTCTACCTCGTCTATCACATCCTCCATCTGACGGTCGGCGCGGCGATGCCCGCGGGGCTCGCGCACGATCCGCACGACTACTACGGCAACGTGGTGCGCAGCTTCCAGGTGCCGTGGGTCGCGGCGTTCTACGTGGTCGCGAACGGCGCGCTGACGGTCCACCTCGCGCACGGGGTGTCGAGCCTGTTCCAGACGCTCGGGCTCGTGGACCCGCAGGTCGACAAGACGCGCAACGTGGTCGCGATCGCGCTGGCCGCGCTGGTGTGCGTGGGGTTCGCGTCGATGCCGATCGCGGTGTGGGCGGGCGTGCTGGTGCCCTGAAGCGGCGCCGGTTGCGACGACGAGCGCAACCGAGCAAGACAGCGCGCGATGGGGGCCGTCGCCATGCAGAATCGCGCGTTGGTGTTGGGTGTGCTCGCGTGCATCGCGAGCGCTTGTGACGATCGAGTTCGCTGCGGGGACCTCGAGTACGACCCAGACGAAGAACGGTGTGCGTGTCCGGCAGGAACCGAGTTCGTCTGCCTGGGCGAGGAGATGTGCACGTGCGCCGCGGTCAGCGACGCGGGTGTCGACGCTGCCGTTCCGAGCTCGCCGGTCATCGAGATCGCGCCCGCCGCGCCGCGTACGGATGACGCGTTGATCGCATCGATCGTCGAGCCGAGCGTCGACGCCGACGGCGCAGAGGTTCGTTACGAGTACCGCTGGTTGCGGAACGACCTCGATGCCGAGGTCTCCAGTGAACGTGTCGAGCCCGACGTCACGTCCCGGGGCGATCGCTGGACTGTCGAGGTCACTCCGGTGGCGCTCGACGGGCGGCGCGGCGCGCCAGGACGGGCCTCGGTGACGATTGCGAATACCGCACCGACGCTACGGAGCGTCGGCCTGAGCCACTATCGACCGGTCGAAGGTGACACGCTCGAGGGGCTGCCCACCAGCGCTCGCGACGCCGACGGCGATACGCTGACCATCTCGTATCGATGGCGTGTCGATGCCACCGAGCTGCCGAACACGACCCGACAGCTACGGCTCGCCGGTGCGAGCCTGACGGCGGGTGCGATGGTCTACGTCGAGGCGCGAGCGTCGGACGGTGAGCTCGAGTCCAATGTGGTTGCCGCGGGCCCTGCGGTGATCGTGCCGAACACGACACGTTGGATCCAGCACTGGCCCGACCGCGCGCGGATCGATTTCGCGAGCTTCGATCCGCATCACGGCAGGATGCTGATCCAGACGATGGCGGAGACGTCGATTCCGGCTCAGCTGTGGGAGCACGTTCCTCACGACGATCGCTTCGTGCAGTTGCGCCCGACCGGAGCGCCTCCTCGCGTGGAGTTCTCGCCACGCGCATGGGATCGGCGTCACCGGCGCCTGCTCGTCCTGCAGGTCCACGCGGGAGACTCTCGGCTCAAAGTGTTCGCGCTCGACGTCGCGACTCGCGGCGCAGAGTCATGGCGCGAGCTCACGGTCGCTGGCGGCGACGCGCTCATGGGTGCCGTGCTCGGGCTCAGCGTCGTGATCGACGAGAGGCGGGATCGCGCGCTGTTCGCCGCCCGGGCGGCGGACGACCAGCCGGTCGAGCTCTGGTCGCTGGGCCTCGGCGGGCCCGACCTCACGCTCGAGCGTGTCGCGCAGGACCAACCGACAGATGCGCTCTTCGGAGCGTGGGTCATCAGCGAGGACGGTGCGCGGGCGTACGTGCTCGGCGGCGGTGACTTGGCGGCCTCGAGGGCCAGTGACCGCGTGCACGTCGTGGACCTCGCGAACCCGAGCGGCGGCCTCGTCGAGACGGAGGCGCGCTTGCCGTTGCCGATGCTGGCTCCTATCGCCGCACGTGGTCGCGAGGATCGCGTGGTCTTCGGCGCCGGCATCGGCGAAGGGGCCACCGCGGCCGGGCTCTGGACGTTGACACTGGCGGACCTCGCGGTCGCGCCGGTCGTTGCCACCGTCGGCCGGCCCTCGCGAGTTCTCGGATGGATTGGTCACGACGACGAGGACGACCGATTTCTGCTGGTCCCGGGCCGACGCTCGCTGTTCGCGCATGCGGAGTACGAGCTGTTCGCGTTGTCGTCGAACGCGACCGCAGCGACGAACGTGCACGTGTTCGGCGCGACCGTCCCGACGCCGACGTTCTCGAGCATCGCAGGCGTCGTCGGGCCGGACATCGTTCTGTTCGGTGGCGCCGACCTCCAGCGGACGCCGACGTCGGAGCTCTGGGCGTTCAGCGCCGGCTCGTTCAATGGATTCCGTCCGGTCGACGCGAGCCCCGATCCCGTCGCGGGTCGTCCGGAGGCGCGCTACGCGGCCAGCTTCCAGAGCTTCGGAGAGGTCTTCGGATTCTCCGGAGGTCGTACGGGTGCGGGCACGTTCGCGGATTCGACGACGTGGGTCCTGCGCGGCTCGCAATGGATCGCGCGACAGCTCGCGGGGACGCCGACTGCAGCTCATGCGCGTGCGGACGGGATCTTCTTCGATTCGAACGCGAACAGGTGTGGTGGTGATCTCGCGGTCTTCGGTGGCGTCTCGGCGAGCGAGGCGGCGACCGGCGACGTCAGTCTGATGAACTGCGAGCACGAAGACTCGGGCTGCACCTGGACGACGCTGGCGACAGCTGGGACACCCCCGAGCCCCCGGACTGCGGCAGCGATCTTCGCAATCGATGCGAACTCGAGCACGTTCGTCGTGGTGGGAGGTGCGCCGCATTCCGCCGAGCTCGACGCGTTCGAGCTCGGGACGTGCAGCACTCCGCCGCGCTGGACCGAGCTCGCGATCGAGGGCGACATCCCCGCGCCGCGGAGCGGCCACACGATCACGACGGGACCTTCGCTGATGTTCGGCGGGCAGCTCTCCGAGGGCTACACGAACGAGCTGTATCTCGTCGAGTCGGCAGCCGGGGCCGTTCGCTTCACGCGGCTGCAGCCCGCGACCGATGGCGACGGTGCGCCGCTCGGTCGCGCGCTGCACGTCGCGGTCGCAGGGTCCAACGTGATCGCCGGCGTGCCGGAGCGGATCTTCGTCTACGGTGGCGCGCGAGGACGCGCGGCCTGGTCGGACGACGTGCGCGTGCTCGGTGATTTCTGGGAGCTGCGCCTCGTGCGGTGAGCGACATGACAAACGGCTCGGCGCGATCGCGCCGAGCCGTTCTCACCACGTTCCGCGAGCTCTCACAGCTCCGTATACGGGGCTCGGTCGGCGACGTAGCTCAGATAGAGCCACCAGCCGTCCATGCCCATGTGCGTATCGCGGTCGCCTCGCGTCGGCGCCGCCTGCGAGCAGTTATTCATGCCGCCGCGGAAGAGCGCAGAGAGGGGGCGGTTGTCGATCGCCGCCTGCCCCGTCGTGCCCGGCGGAATGACGATCCCGTCCGCGACTGCGACCGGCAGGAACCCGCGAATGAGCCCGTTCGTGATCGCACTCGCGGGATTGCCGGACCAGCGACCCGCGATGCGCGTGTCACTCAGGGTGATCGGAATGCCTGCGAGATTGATCGTGAGCTCACCGATGTCGGCGGTGAAGCACGCGGCTCCCGCCGCTGCGGTCGTGGACGCGACTGCGGGTGAGTAGCCGCCCGTCGTGCCATCCAGCGCCTGGAGGCAGACCATCGGCGATCCGTAGCTGCTCACCGGGCCGGAAGACCGATCGGCGCCCGCCGGGAGCGTGCACATCGTCGAAGAGAGCGGGGCAGTGCAATCCGGCATTACGACGTGTCCGGTGGTGCTGCTGCCCGCCGCCTGCGCGAGCGGCGTGAACGCGACCAGGAGATTGAGGTCGAGCTCTCCATCGGCGCTCGGCGACGTATCGGTCGTCAGCCGCGTCTGGATCAGAGGATTCACGCCCTGTTGGCCGAACAGGTCGAGGTTCGTGATGTCGAGACACCCGAGCACGTTCGCGAATGCGTGCGGGTCGAGCAGGTCCATGTCGCGAACCCGGAAGCCGGTGGGAACGACCTCGGTGGTGCACGTGGCGCTGCAGCCGTCGCCGTTCGCCGTGTTTCCGTCGTCGCAGGTCTCGGGCGCGGTGATCACGCCGTCGCCGCAGCGCCGCGGACAGTCGCTGTCGTTGCCGATGTTCGCGCCCGTCGGGCAGCAGCCGTCGCCCGCCGCCGGGGTCGTGATCGGCGGATAAGTGCACGCCGCGCTGCAGGTGCCGGCGTTCACGAGCGTGTCGGTCGTGCAGACCATTCCGTCGCTGCACGTCGTCGGGCACGCGCCCGCGCCGCTGGCGATCGCGGTGTCGCACGCCTCGCTCGGCGAGCGCACGCCGTCACCGCAGCGCACCGGGCAGTCGTTGTCGGTCGCGATGGTCGCGCCGGGCGGGCAGCAGCCATCCGACGGTGCGGGCGCGGTGATCGCGGGATACGAGCACGTGGCAGCGCAGGTGCCGGCGCCCGTGAGCACGTCGCGCGTGCAGCTCATGCCGTCGGTGCACGTCGTCGGGCAGCGGCCCGCGCCCGACGTGATGCCGGTGTCGCACGCCTCGCCGCCGCTCACGACGCCGTCGCCGCACGTCGCGGTGCAGTCGGAGTCGTTCGCGATCGTCGCGCCCGGCGGGCAGCAGCCGTCGCCGTTCGCCGGCAAGGTGATTGCGGTCGAGGTGCAGGTCGCGGCGCAGGTGCCCGCGTTGACGAGCATGTCGGTCGTGCAGGCCGCGCCGTCGTTGCAGGTCGTCGGGCACGCGCCCGCGCCCGACGTGATGCCGGTGTCGCAGGCCTCGCCGGCCGAGACGACGCCGTCACCGCACGCGATCGCGCAGTCGGGGTCGTTCGCGAGGGTCGCGCCGGGAGGACAGCACGAGTCCGCCGCGCCGGGCGTCGTGATCGGCGTGTTCGTGCAGACCGCGTCGCAGGTGCCGCCCCCGGTGAGCGAGTCCGTGGTGCAGCTCATGCTGTCGTCACACGACGCCGGGCAGGCGCCCACCGTGCCGCTCGCAATCGCGGTGTCGCACGCCTCGGTGCCGGTCACGAAGCCGTCGCCGCACGAGCCCGCGCAGTCGTTGTCGGTCGACGCGTTCGCATCGGGCGGACAGCAGCCGTCGTCATCCGCGGCAGCCGTGATGTCGCCGTGGACGCACTCGACGGAGCAATCGGTGCCCGACAGCGTGTCGCTGGTGCACGCCATGCCGTCGTCGCAGTCGGTCGGGCAAGCGCCCTCTTCGCCCTCGCCGATGCCGGTGTCGCAGAGCTCGCCGGTGCCGACGACGCCATCGCCGCACTCGAGCTCGCACGCCGCCGAGCATCCATCCCCGGCCAGGCGCCCGCCGTCGTCGCACTCCTCGCCGTCATCGACGGTGCCGTCGCCGCACCGACCAGTGGACGGCCCCGAATCGCTGCGCACCTGCGCGTCGGTCCCCACCGACGCGTCTCCGGGATCCCCTCCGTCGTCGTCGCCGCACCCGACTGTAGCGAGCGCGAGCGCGAGCACGACGGCACCCATCGCATTCGATCGACTTCTCATCACGACCCCCTTCCCCTGCCAAAGAGCAAGCTGCGCAGGCAGCGTACACGGGGTCGAAATCGAACTGAAATCGGGTCAATGACCTGGGGTCACTTGCCCCCGTCTATGAATGACGGTTCAGTCGGTGATAGGCTCGCCGCGCCATGACCTACCTGTTCGAGACCGAGGAGCACGCCGCGCTTCGCGCGCAGGTGCGTCGCTGGGCCCAGAGCGAGATCGCGCCGCACGCGGATCACTGGGAAGAAGAAGAGGAATTCCCGGTCGAGCTCTACCGGCGCGCGGGCGCCGCGGGGGTGCTCGGCACCGGCTATCCCGAGGCGGTCGGCGGGAGCGGCGGCGACGTGACCCACGTGGTCGTCGCGGCCGAGGAGATGATCCTCGCGGGCCGCAGCGTGGGCACGACGGTCGGGCTCGGGTCCCACGGGATCGCGCTGCCGCCGATCGTGCACTCGGGCACCGATGCGCAGAAGGAGCGCTTCGTCGCGCCGACGCTGCGCGGCGAGCTGATCTCGGCGCTCGCGATCACCGAGCCCGGCGGGGGCAGCGACGTGGCGTCGCTCCGGACGCGCGCGGCGCGCGACGGCGACTTCTACGTGGTGAACGGGAGCAAGACGTTCATCACGTCGGGCGCTCGCGCGGACTTCGTCACTGCCGCGGTGCGCACCGGAGGGCCCGGGCACGGCGGCGTGTCGCTGCTGATCATCGAGTCGCGCACGCCCGGCTTCCACGTGTCGAAGAAGCTCAAGAAGACCGGCTGGTGGGCGAGCGACACCGCCGAGCTGACGTTCGAGGACTGCCGCGTTCCGGCCGAGAACCTCGTGGGGATCGAGAACGCGGGGTTCATCTCGATCATGATGAACTTCGCGCAAGAGCGGCTCTTGCTCGCGTCGCAGTGTGTCGCGATCTCGGAGCTCGCTTATCGCGAGTCGATTCGATATGCGAAGGAGCGAGTCGCGTTCGGCAAGTCGATCTCCGGATTCCAGGTGATCCGACACAAGCTCGCCGACATGGCATCGCGCATCGCGGCGGCGCGCGCGCTGACGGGCGAGCTCGCGGTGCGTCACGCGAAGGGCGAGCAGGTGCCCGCCCTCGCGGCGATGGCGAAGAACGTCGCGACCGACGCGTGCTCGTTCGTCTGCGACCAAGCGGTGCAGATCCACGGCGGCATGGGCTACATGCGCGAGGTGCTCGTCGAGCGCCTCTATCGCGATGCGCGCCTCTATCCGATCGGCGGCGGGACTCGAGAGATCATGAACGAGATCATCTCGAAGGCCGAAGGCTACTGACCTTCAGGCACTGCGGATCAGGTCGAGCACCGCGCGCTTCGGGCGCGGCTTGTGGGTCCCGATCGTCCACGCCGCGGCGACTCGCTTCGCGATGGGATCCGGGTCGACGCCCGAGGCGAGGTGCAGCTCGGCGAGCGCCTCGCCCTTCTTCACCTTCTCGGCGACGTGCTTCTTGATGACGATGCCGACCGCGGGATCGACCGCCTGATCGGCGCGCGTGCGGCCCGCGCCGATCGCGACGCCCGTCAGGCCGAGCTCGAGCGCGTCGATGCCGAGGACCCATCCGGTCTTCGGCGCGTGCACGTCGATCACCTGCGACGCGCGCGGGAGTCGATCGGGCTCGTCCACGGTGCGCGGATCGCCGCCCTGGGCGCGCACGATCTCACGCATCTTCGCGGCGGCGCTGCCGTCGGCGATACACGCCTCGAGCATCCTGCGCGCCTGCGCGTTCGTCTTCGCGACACCGCCGAGGCGCAGCATCTCCGCGCCGAGCACCAGCGTGATCTCGAGAAGATCCTTCGGGCCGCGGCCGTGCAGGATCTCGAACGCCTCGGCGGTCTCGAGCGCGTTGCCGATCGTGCGTCCGAGGGGCGCGTCCATGCGCGTGAGGATCGCGGTGACCTTCTTGCCCGCGAGGCCCCCTACCCGCACCAGCGACGTCGCGAGCGCGCGCGCGTCGGGCAGCGACTTCATGAACGCGCCGCGGCCGACCTTCACGTCGAGCACGAGCCCGTCGATGCCCTCCGCGAGCTTCTTCGAGAGGATGCTCGCGGTGATCAGCGGGATGCTCTCGACGGTGCCCGTCACGTCGCGCAGCGCGTAGAGGCGCTTGTCGGCGGGCGCGATGTCCGCGGTCTGACCGATCAGCGCGCAGCCGATGTCGCGCACCTGCGCGACGAACTGCTCGGTGCTCATCGAGACCGAGAAGCCGGGGATCGCCTCGAGCTTGTCGAGCGTGCCGCCGGTGTGGCCGAGCCCGCGACCGCTGACCATCGGCACTGCGACGCCGCACGCGGCGACCATCGGTGCGAGGCAGAGCGAGACCTTGTCGCCGACGCCGCCGGTCGAGTGCTTGTCGACCTTCGTCTCCGGGATGTCGCTGGTGTCGACGACGAGGCCCGAGTCGCGCATCGCGAGCGTGAGCGCGACGATCTCGTCGGGATCCATGCCGCGCAGCAGGACCGCCATCGCGAGCGCGCTCATCTGGTAGTCGGCGACGGTGCCCGCGGTGAAGCCCTCGATGAGGTGCTGGATCTCGCGCGCGGTGAGCCGGCCGCCTTCGCGCTTGCGCACGATGAGCTCGGGGACCGTGGGCAGTGGTTGCTCGGCAGCGGCGGGCTTCGACTTCGTCGTCGTCTTCTTCTTCGCGTTCGCGCGGGACTGCATGATCTTCGTGGTTCTCGTGACGTTCAGCGGCTGCGGCGCGGGCCGCGATCGCGGTGTTTGCCGGGCTTCTGGGGGCGCGGTGCGCGCGAGGGACGCTCGCGCCGCGGCTCTTCGGCGTGCGCACGCGGGCGCTCGCTGCGACGTCGCTCGGTGCGACGCGCTTCGGGGAGCGTGATCGGCACCGCGACCATCTCGCGACGCTCGATCACGACCGACTCGAGACGCACGGTGAGGCGACCGCCGAGCGCGAACGAGTGGCCCGAGCGACGACCGACGAGGCGGATGCCGAGCCGATCGAGCTCGTAGTAGTCCTCGCCGAGGCGCTCGATCGGAGCGCGCGTCTCGACGAACGGGAGATCGAGCGAGACCCAGAGGCCGTGCTCGGTCACGCCGGTGATCGTGCCCTCGAATTCCTCGCCGACGCGATCCTTCATCAGCAGGCAGCGATAGAGGTTCACCGACTCGCGCTCGACCGTCATCGCGCGCCGCTCCATGCGGCTCGACTGCTGCGCTTGCTGCTGGAGCTTCTCGCGCAGCGCGGTGGCCTCGATGCGCTCGCCGCGCGCGAGCGCGCGCACGACACGATGCACCGCGAGATCGGGATAACGACGGATCGGCGACGTGAAGTGCAGGTAGTCGCGCGCCGCGAGCGCGAAGTGACCGAGGTTGCGCGTGTCGTAGCTCGCCTGCTGCATCGCGCGCAGCAGGAGGAACCCGAGCGACTGCGCGTGCGGCGTGCCCGCGATGCGATCGAGGAACTTCTGGAGCTTCTTCGGGCTCTCCGCGGCGTTCTCCTCGAGCGCGTGGCCGAACGCCTCCGCGACGGCGGCGAACGTCTCGACCTTGTTCGGATCGGGCTTGCCGTGGACGCGGAAGATCGCGGGCACCTTGCGGCGCGTGAGGTCCTCGGCGACGACCTCGTTCGCGAGGAGCATCAGGTCCTCGACGATCTCGTACGCCTCCTTGATGCCCGCGTCGCTGCGCGAGCGGATCACGTCGCGCGGCTCGCCGCTCTTGTCGAGCAGCACCTTCGCCTCGGGCAGCTCGAAGCCGAGCGCGCCGCGTCGATTGCGCAGCGCGCGCAGGCGGCGCGAGATCTGGTGGAGCACCTTCAAGAGCGGCAGGTGCTGCTCGGCGCTCTCCTGTCGCGGCGCGTCCTCGGTGAGGCCGAGCGCGCGCGCCGCGCCGCCGTAGCTGATGCGCGCCTTCGAGCGCATCACGCCTTCGATCAGGCGGTGCGAGAGGATCTTGCCGAGCTTGCCGAGGCGCACCTCGACCGCGAGCGTGAGGCGATCTTCGTCGGGCACCAGCGACGCGAGGTTCGTCGAGAGCTCCGGCGGGAGCATCGGGATCGCGCGGCCAGGAAGGTAGATCGAGGTGCCGCGGGTGAGCGCCTCGCGATCGATCGCGCTGCCCTCGCGCACGTAGTGCGAGACGTCGGCGATCGCGACGATCACGCGGAAGCCGTCGGGCGTCTGCTCGGCCCACACCGCGTCGTCGTGATCGCGCGCGTCCTCGGGATCGATGGTGACGAGATCGAGGTGGCGCAGATCCTCGCGCTCGCGGATGTCGTGATCCGGCACCTGCGCGGGGAAGCCGAGCGCCTCCTGCACGACGTCCTCGGGGAACTCCTCGACCACTCCCTCGCGGATCAGGATCTTCGCGATCTCGACCTCGGCCGAGCCACGCGGACCGAGCACGCGCAGCACCCGCGCTTCGGGGATCTCGCCCGGGAATTCCGGGTACTTCGTGATCTGCGCGACGACGTCCGAGCCCGGCTCGGTCTCGAGCGGGAGCGTGCCGCTGACGCGGAACACCTCGGGCAGACGCGCGTCGTGCGTCTCGATCAGGTACACGCGGCGGGCGCGCGTGAGGCGGCCCGCGATGCGCAACAGACCGCGGTCGACGATGCGCAGCACCTCGCCCTCGCGGCCCTTCTCGGTGCGTCGCGCGCTGACCTCGACGCGATCGCCGTGCATCGCGTTCGCGAGGCTGCGCGCCGACACGAACACGTCGGGCCCGCCGTCGTCCGCCGCGACGAAGCCGAAGCCGCGCGGCGTGATCGTGAGCCAGCCCGTGACCGCCGGACCGCCGGGTGCGCGCGGCTTCTCGAAGCGTTCCGCGGCCTCCTGCTCGGCCTCGCGCTTGTGCCGCGGCTTCGTCACGAACGCCTCGGGCGGCGGCGGCGCGGCGTGCTTGCGGCCGGGACCGACCTTGTAGCGATTGCCCGGGAGCTCCTTCGCGAGGCCGAGCTCCTTCAGGTCCTGGAGGCGATCGCGCACCTCGTCCCTGGCGCTCTTGGGCGCGCCGAGGATCTGCACGATTTCCATCACGTGCAGGCTGCGCCCGCCGCTCGCGCGCAGGGCGTTCATCACCTGCTCGCGGCCGATCGACTTCGTGGTGCTCATCGGGAGGTCGCCTCGAGGGCGTAGATGCCGCCGTCGTCGGTGCCGACGATCAGCACGCCGCCCTCGCCGATCGCCGCGGTGGAGTCCACGTCGTGGCCGAGGTTGTGGCGGTAGATCAGCGTGCCGTCGGGAGCGAGCACGTAGAGGTAGTCGTCCTGCGAGCCCACGTAGATCCTTCCCTCCGCGTCGATGCGCGCCGAGGCCCGGACGCGACCCGACGTGCGCACGCGGAAGCGCTGCGTGCCGTCGGGGGCGATGCCGTGGATCGAGCGATCGTCACTCCCCACTACGATGGTCCCGTCGCGCGCGATCGCAGGTGTCGCGCGCACGTCTCCCTCGGCCTGGTAGCGCCAGCGCACGGTGCCGTCGCCCGGCGCGATCGCGAGGACCTCGCCGAGATCGTTCCCGACGTAGATCGTGCCGTCGTCGGCGATCGACGCGCCTCCGTCGACGCTCGCGCCGGCGCGCGCCTCCCACGCGACCTCGCCGTTGCGTCGCACCGCGATCACGCGGCCGTCGGTGGTGCCGACGATCACGAGGCCGCTCGGATGGATCGCCGGGGCGGTGCGAAGCGCCTCGGCCGTCGCGACGTGCCACCGCGGATTGCCGGCGCGATCGAGCGCCCACAGGCCGTCCGCCGCGACGTAGATCGTGCCGTCCTCGTCGATCGCGAGGCTCGCATCGACCGGCGCACCGAGCGTACGGCGCCAGCGCACCTGCCCTTGCGGCGTGAGCGCGACGACCGAGCCGTCGTGGTTGCCGACCAGGATCGTCCCGTCGCTCGCGATCGCGGCGGACGCGTAGAAGCGATCCGCGCCCGCGTAGCGCCAGCGCAGCGAGCCGTCGGGCGCGATCGCGACGAAGCTACGGTCGGTCGAGCCGACGTACGCGGTGCCGTCGGCGCCGAGGATCGGCGCGGCGTGCACGCGCGCGCTGGTGTGATGGACCCAGCGAACGCGTGGCTCCGACGCCGGGCCCGCGGCCGCGGTGCGACCGGTGTGGCGCGGGCCGCCCATGAACATCGGGAGCTCGGTCGGGCGCGCGATCGGAGTGCCCGCGTCGGGCGTGCTCGGCTCGACCGGCGTGCCCGCATCTGCGCCCACTTCCCCGCCGCTCGAGAGCGCGCGGTTCCGCTCGGCGAGCTCGGTCCGCACTTCCTCTTCGAAGCGACACCGGCCCTCGTGGCAGATGCGATCGCCGCGACACTCGCGATCCGACATGCAGGGCCCGGGCTGCGGCATCGCGGGGCCGCACGACGCGAGGAGCGCGGCGAGCGCGGACGCGCATGGAACGAAGAAACGGCTCGGCATGGGGCGAGTTGTACGCGGGAAGGACGGGGCGGTGGCGATGCAGCGTGGTCTCACGCGCGGGTCAGCCCTCCCCTGGCCGGGCCACCTGTAGCAGAAAGCGGCGTTCCCGTCTTGTTCAGGGCGCGCGCTCGATCCACCGCACCCGCCCGTCGGCGATCCACGCGAGGCGCCGCCCCGAGGGCGAGATCGCGACGTCGATCGACGCGCCCTCGGGCGCGACCCATCCCGTCGGGCGCACGAATTCGGCGCGCCGCTCGGGCGCGAGCGTGATCACGACCAGGCCCGCGTGGGTCGCGTACGCGTAGATCCGCGCGTCCGACGTGGCGTGACCGGGCGCGATCGGCGCGGGGATCGCGGCGCCCGCATCGAGCACCACGGGATCACCCGCGGCGCGCCCCTCGACGTCGAGCGGCACCACGCGCAGCTCGGTCCCACGCGCGAGCAGCACGCCCTGGGGGGCCCAGCCCAGCGCGCGCCAGCCGTCCTCGTCGGCGCGCAGCGCGGGCGTGAGGTCGGGGCACGGCGCGCCCGGCGGAGGACGGCGCGGCGCGATCAGCGCGTCGTGGCGCGCACCACCGAGATCGGCGAGCGCGTCCACCGGGCCGATCACGAGCACCGTGCCCGCACATCGACGCTCGATCGCCACCAGGCGCCGGCCTGCGGACGGATCGACCATCGCGAGCGAGCCCTCGGCGGCGGCGCCGCGCTGCTCCTCGCCGCTCGCGAGCGCGATCACCCGCGGCGCACCACCGCGCACGAGCAGGCGATCCTCGCCGAGGAACGCGAGCACCGATCGACGCGGCCCGCGCTCGCGCGGGGCCTCGAGCGCAGGGCCTTCGTGGATCGTGAGCGCCGCGTCGGAGAGGCCGTCGAGCGCGCTGCGCGCCGCGTCGCGCTCGCCGTCGCGCACCGAGATCGGCGACGACGCGTCGAGACGCGAGAGCGCGTCGAGCGCGAGCAGCGGATCGTTCGTGCGCGCCGCGGACTGCGCGAGCACCGCGAGCGCGCGACCCGCGCCCGCCGAGCGCCCACAGGGCACGCCGGCCGCGCCGCCGATCTCGAGCCGCGCGCGCCCCGGCTCGCGGCAGAGCGCGTCCCAGAGCGTCAGCGCGCGCAATGCGCCGGCGCGCGCGCGATCGGGATGACGGCGCAGCGCAGTGCGCGCCTCCTGCGCGAGCGCAGCGATGCGCGCCTCGGGCTCCGTCGCGTCGCGCGCCAGGCCCGCGGGGCGATCGAGGAACACCAACGACACGTCGGCCGGCGCGTCGACGCCCTCGGCACGCAGCGCGAGATCGGCGACGAGATCCGCGTGCCCGTCTCCGTCGCGATCCTCGACGCGCAGCGCGAGCGACTCGTCTGCGGCGCGCGCGCGCAGCACGAAGCGCTCGAGCACGCGGGGGCGCGCCTCGGCCGCGATCGCGATCACGTGGAGCACGCGCGGGGTGTCGCTCGACGCGCAGCTCGCGTCGGCCTGCGCGACGAGGCGATCATCGGAGAGCCCGCGCAGGCTCGCGCGATCGATCGTGCACCCGGTCGCGAGCGCGGGCGTGCTCGCGAGCTCGCTCGGCGCGGCGAACGCGGCGCCGTCGCGCGCCACGAAGAGCACGCGCGGCCCGTGCGCGGCGCTGCCGCCGGTCACCAGCACGACGTCGCGATCCCCGTCGCGATCGAGATCGATCGCGCCCAGCGCGCGCAGGCTCTCGCCCTCGATCGCGATCGACGCACCCTCGACCTCCACCTGCGTCGTGCCGTCGGGGAGCTCGCGCGCGACCATCGGCGCGCGCGCCGGCGCGTCGGGTCGCTGCGGCGTCTCGCTCGTGCCCGGGCCCTCGGTGCGCGGGCGCGCCGCGCCGCCGCCGTCGAGGCCGAACGGAACGGGCCCTCCACGCTCGCACGAGTCGCACGCGACCAAGGCGAGCGACGCGATCACGAAGGTCGCGAGGGAGGCATTGGGTGCGCGTCCGGTCATTCGCTCGCCGCTCATACCACGGCGCTCGTGCGACGACGCACGAGGGCGCGGAGGAGCGATTCTCTTCGACGCGACCCGTCGATATCGTGCTCCGCTCGCGAGAGGGGCAATCCGACTGGCACGCTCGCCATCGCGTTTTCGTGAGAGGATGCCGGCGCCCCGCGTGGGAGCGCAGGGAGAGGGGACTGCGATGGACTCAAGATTCGCTTCGTGGAACGTGGCGCTCGTCGCGCTCGGGCTGAGCGTCGTGGGCTGTGGCGGCGACGACGCCCCCGCCGATCCCGACGCCGGCGCCAGCAGCCTTCCAGTGCTGTCGACCGGAACGCAGCTGAATCCGGCGACGGGCGCCGCGGACTACGCGTGCAACGGCACCGCGACGCAGCCCGCGTCCGGCGCCGACGTCGGCACGCTGTTCCAGCTGCGCGACTTCGAGTCCGACGCGGCAGTGGGCAACACGCGAGTCTGGCTCTTCCGGGACAACGTGGTTCGCGACGCGTGCAGCGCGCCGGGGTGCGTGGAATTCATGACCAACGCCGACGGTGACGCGACCGTCTCGCTCCCGGCGGACGGCTGGTACGCGTACCGCGTCTTCCCGCGCGAGGGCGCCACCGCCGCGACGACGGTCATCGACTCGATGCAGTACAACGAGCCCGCGCCGGCCGCTGCGGACTCGGCGGTGACCGGCAACGCGGTCTCGGCGGGCACGCTCGGGCTCATCCCCGCAGTGCTCGACATCGTGCGCACGCCCGGCACCGCGCTGCTCGCGGGCACCGTCGTCGACTGCGCCGGGACCCCGGTGTACGGCGCGGAGATCCGCGCGTACTCGGGATCGACGCGCATCGAAGACGGTCAGCAGCCGTCCGATCCGCACTTCCACTATTTCGACGGCGACTCGTTCCCGTCCGAGCAAGGCACGCACACGCACGCCGACGGGCTCTACGTCGCGATCCACATCCCGTTGCCCGCGGCCACCGACGACGTGCTGCGCATCGAGGCGTGGGGCCGTCCGAGCGAAGGCCCGCCGGTGCGCATCGGGTGCGAGGCGGTCCGCGTGCTCGCCGACGCGGTGACGATCGTCAACCTCGGTCCGGAGCGCAGCGACTACGGCGCTGGTCATCCGTGCGCCGCGGAGTGATCACCGACGAAACGCACTGAATCAGCGTTCAGGCTCGAGCCATCGAGAGCCTATCGTGCGTGCCAATCGCACGTCGGCCCTTCTCGATCGGCGTCCCTTCGTGTTCAATGGGCCCGCCGCGTTTCGATTTCGTGTCGTGCTCTCGGTGGATGGGAGAGCGCGCGCGGCACTCTCGCTTCGAGACCCGAGGAGACTCCGGGAGGAACGATGCAACGATTCCGGTCCACGCTCGCGATCGTGCTGCTGCTCGCGTGCGGGACGATTCCATCGCTCGCCAGCGCTCAGCAGACAGAGACCGAGCCCGAGGGGGGCACAGTCCAACCCGCCGAGACACAGGACGTTCCCGGTGAGGGCGAGACCGTCTCCGGCGAAGCGCCGGTCGGCCCCGAGGGCGAGCAGACACCGCCGCCGCCTCCGCCCCCGCCGCCTCCTCCGCCCCCGCCGCCTCCTCCTCCGCCGCCGGCCAGCGGTGGTGGTGAGGGCGCGCCCAGCGGCGACATCCCGATCGAGTTCCAGCTGCACGGCTACTACCGCGCGCGTCTCGAGGTGATCGACAGCCTGCCGATCCCGAACCCCGATCCGACGATCGGATCGTTCCGCGACGGCTCGACCGACGCGGCGTTCGGGTTCATGCGCCTGCGCCTCGACCCGTCGATCGTGTTCGGATCGAATCGCGCTCAGCCGGTCGCGGCACTGCGCGCGCAGTTCGACATCCTCGACAACGTCGTGTTCGGCGACAACGCGCGCCTCAACGGCACACCGATCTTCGCCAACGACCCGAGCAACACGAGCCTGTTCTCCGGCTTCACGTGGAGCACGGACGTCAATCCGATCTTCGTCCGCCGGCTCTGGCTCGAGTTCATGACGCCCGTCGGTCAGATCCGCATCGGCCGTCAGCCCTCGCAGGGCGGCATGGGCCTGCTCTTCAACGACGGCAACGACTTCAAGAACGACTTCGGCGACGCGCTGAGCGGCACGACGTTCGACCGCATCCTCTTCGCGACGCGCCCGCTGACGATCATCAACACGCTCGCGCGTGGCGACAGCCGGGCGACGCCGCTGATCCTCGCGGTCGCGTACGACTGGCTCGTCGAGGATCAGCTCACCTACCAGCGCGCGGCGGACCCGACGCCCGCGGGTGAGCGCGACTTCGCCGAGGCGCAACGTCGCCTCCGCAGCCCGGTGCCCTACGCGTTCCTCGGTGATCGCGCGGGCGAGGACGACGTCTGGCAGACGACCCTCGTGCTCGCGTGGAGCGACGCCGACTTCAACATGGCGGTGAACGCGCGCGACGAGCTCAGCGCGGGTGTCGTGCTCGTGCACCGCGGTCAGGCGTCGACGAGCTCCGACGTGTGGATCGGTGACCTCTTCTATCGCCTGCGCTGGTCGGCGTTCGGGCGTCGCGCGCCGCTGATCTACAGCGAGGGCGAGCTCTGGACGATCCAGGGCCGCACCAACGGCGTCGCGCTCACCGGCGACTTCTGCAACGACCTCACGGGCTGCGTGCTGCCCGATCCGACGAACCCGAGCGCGCCGCCGATCGCGGTGCCGGTCGGTCGTACGGCGACGACGGGCGGCGCGAACATCTGGGGCGGCGCGGTGCGCCTCGGCGTCGAGGACTCGTACTGGGCGGTCACGCTCGAGTCGGGCTTCTCGACCGGTCAGGAAGGGAACATCTTCGCGATCCGCACGCTGACGCAGCGCCCGAACAATCCGAACTACCAGGTCGGTCTGCTGCTCTATCCGATCGTGCTCAACGTGCGCACCGCGAACCAGTATCCGGCGTCGGCGCTCTGGTCGAACGGTGGTGTCTGGAACTCGATCTACTTCCTCGCGCAGGGTCGCCTCCGCCCGCTGGGCTACAACGGCGGCGTCGAGATCATCGGCCAGTTCCTCATGGGCTTCGCCGATCAGCTCAACGCGCCGCTCCGCAACACGCGCCCCATCGACGCGTCGATGGGCTGCGGCATCGGCAGCGAGTGTCTGCTCGGCTGGGAGGCGGACCTCGCGCTCAAGCTGAGCTGGGGCCCGCACGACGAGATGCGGTGGAGCAACGAGTTCGGCATCATGGGCGTCGGCGACGCGCTCGGTGCCGGCGGCCCGATCTCCACCGGCAATCGCCTCACCGACGACATCGCGTGGACGCTGCAGAGCCGCATCGCGTTCGTGTTCTGAGGAGGCGCCGACGATGACGAATCGCATCGTGCTGATCTGTGTGCTCGGCCTGCTCGGCGTCGCCTGCGACTTCGACGCGGCGTGCCCCGAGGGGTTCACCTACGACCACGACCGCCGGGTGTGCCTGTTCACCGGTGACGCGGGCAGCGGCACGCCGCCGCCGGTCGACTCGGGAACGCCCGGGGTCGACTCGGGCAGCGACGCGGGCGCGGATGGCGGTGACGCGGACGGCGGTGGCGCGGACGCGGGTGACACCGACGCCGGCACCGACGCCGCCGCAGGCACCTGAGCTCGCGCTCTCGACGTGACGACGCGCCCGGATCCACGCGGATCCGGGCGCGTTTCGTTTTTCAGAACGCGACGCGGTCCGCTTCGAGCTCGGGGATGCTCGGATCGAGCTCGACCATCGGCAGGCCCTGCTGCGCGCGATACGCGGCCCAGTGTCCGAGCACGCGCCGCACGTAGCGATGGGTCTGATCGAACGGGATGCGCTCGCAGAACGCGTCGATCGGCATGTCCTCGGAGTGATCGCGGAGCCAGCGACGCACGTTGTGCGGGCCGCCGTTGTACGACGCGACCGCGAGCGGGACGCGCCCCTCGAAGCGACGGATCAGCGACGACAGGTACCAGGCCGCGAACTCGATGTTGGTGCGCGGGTCGAGCAGATCGTCGACGCCGAACTGCGCCTCGCGGCCCATCGAGCGCGCGATGAGGCGCCCGGTGCGCGGCATGATCTGGAGGAGCCCGACCGCGCCCGCGTACGAGACGATGCGCGGGTTGTAGACGCTCTCCACGCGCATCACCGCGAGGAGCAGGTTGGGATCGAGCCCCCGCTCGCGCGCGACCTCGTTCACGATCTGCTCGTAGGCGCGCGGGCGCATCGCGGCGCGCGAGCGACCACCGAAGCGGATCGCGAGACCGAAGTCGCCGAGCGACGCGGCGATGTCGCCGAGCACGCCCGCATCGACCGCACCGAGCTGACGGCGCGCGCGCATCGCCTCGCCCGACTCGGCGCGCATGCGCGGCGGCGTCGCGCCGCGATAGACCGCCTCGACGCCGGCGCGCAGCGTCCCGCGACCGCGCGCCTGGTACCACGCGAGGAAGGCCTCGTGGAGCTCGTCGGTCACGCCTGCGTCGTCGCCGAGGCGCAGCATCGCGAGCGCGCGCGTGAGCCACGGATAGCCGGCTCGATGCGTCTCGGCGAGCACCGCGAGGCGCTGCTCGATCTCGTCGCGCGGCATCGGGCGGAAGCGCGGCGCGGGCGCGTCGACCGGGACGTCGAGGTCTTCCTCGTCGCTCGCCACGGTCGGGCTCGGCGCGGGCTGGGGCGCGACCGCGGTGCCGCGCGGGCTGGGCGCGTCGACGACCAGCGTCGGCTCCGGCGCATCGCCCTCGTGCTCGCGCGTCTTGCCCGGCTCGAGCGCGCTCGTCGTCGCCGCGCTCGCGACCGGCTCGCCGCCCAGCCACTGTCGCGCCCAGAGCGCGTACCAGCGCGTCTCGGTGCGATCCTGCGCGATGACCTGCGCGAGCTCGGCGCGCGCGACGTCGTGGCGACCGAGCCGTTCGAGCGCACGCGCGCGGTGATAACGCGACGCGACGCCGATCGAGCCCGGCGCGTTCACGCACTGCTCGAGCACACGCGCGACGCGCTCGTCGTCGCCGGCGCCGCTCGCGAGGACGCCCGCCTCGAGGCGCAGCCCGCAGGGGAGCGAGCGCGTCGCGAGCTCGTCGAGCGCGCCGTCGACCTCGGGTCGCAGACCGGCGCGCGTCGCCGTGCGCAGGTACCCGAAGAGACGCGTGGTGTTGACGGTGCGCAGGGTCCGCGCACGACCGGTGAAGCGCGCGAGCTCGGCGCGCGCTTCGCCCTCGGCGTGCGCGACCGCGGCGGCCGCGAGATCCTCGGCCTGCGCGCGGATGTCGGCGTCGTCGGTCGCGCCGCGCGCCTGGCGCATCAGCTGGGCCGCGTCCTCGAAGCGCCCCTCGACGCGCGCGATGCGCGCCGCGAGCAGCGTCACCTCCGCGAGCTCGCGGCGCGGGAGGCGCATCGACTGCACGCGCTCGATCTCGGCGCGCGCGAAGTCGGGCGCGCCGCGGCGCACGATGCGATCGAGGCGCTCGACGATCTGGAGGGGCGTGAACGGCGGAATCCGATGCCCCGATGCCTCCAGTCGCGCGACCGAAGCACGCGCGCGCTCTGCCGCGGGCATGTCGGGGCTCGTCAGATCGATGTCGCGGAGGATCGCGATCGCGCCGCGCACGTCCCCGCGTCCCTCGCGCATCTCCGCCTCGAGCAGGCGCAGATCGAGCGCCTCGGGGAGCTCGGGATAACGCGCGAGCAGCGCGCGCAGCTCCACGTCGGCACGGCGATCTCGCACCTCGAGCAGGCAGCGCACGCGCCCCACCCGGCCTCGCGCCGCGACCGCGGCGTGCGGGCTCGACGCGGCGCGCTCGTAGGCCTCGCACCCTCGACGATCGGCGGGGCGCATCTCGCCCTCGATCAGATCCCAGCGATCGGAGAGCTCGGGCACCAGCTCGCGCAGCGTGGCGAGCGAGATGAGCGCGTCGGCGTCACGGGCCGCGGCGCGATGTGCGGCGAGCGACGCGTACGCACGACGTGCGGCGTCGAAGCGCGCATCGACCGTGGGCGCAGCGGATGCGGGAGACGAGAGCCCGGTGTAGGCCGGCGTCCCGCCGGTGTAGGCCGGCGTGCCGGGAAGGCACGCGAGCACTGCGGGCTCGCCATCTCGCGGCCACGACGTCAGACTCGCGTCCGAGAACCTCGAGGCCGGCGCCATCGCCGCCTCGCTCCACGTGGCAGCGCCCTCGGTCGACACGCCCCACATCGACACGCCGTCGGACGCGCACATCGGCCCGTCCCACGCGCTCGCGGGCACCGTGCTGCCGCCGATCAAGAGGATCGACGCCAGCGACATCCACGATCGAACGCTGCGCCTCGACGAAACGCACAGCGCGGCACTGCCGCGCACTCGCTCGGTCCTGATCACGGCAAACAACCCCCGTTCGGATTCCGAGTCCGACACTCAAGATGTGCGATCGCGCTCACGCGCGCAAAAAACGCACGCGCGGACCCCTCGTTCTTCCAGGCATCGTCCCCATCGCGCTCACGGCGAGACCTGATCGTGCGACGTCGACTCTGCTGCTTCGATTTCGTCGCTCTGCTGATCACGCTCGCGGTGCTGAGCGCGTGTGGCGCTTCGCCTCCGCGCCCGACGCAGGCGAGGCAGCAGCGCACGCCGCCGGCCGCGTGGCCGCCGCCGAGCGACCCGCCGGTGCCGACGGTGCCCCCGGTCGCCGAGCAGGAGGCGCCGCTGCCCGAGCCGATCGTCGCCGCGAGCGTGCCCGAGCCGAGCGTCCCGCTGCCGCCGCCGACGCCGCGAGAGCACTACCAGGCGCGCGCGCCCGGCGTGCGGGTGCGCGAGGGCGAGTCGCAGGGCATTGGCTTCCTCGAGATCGTGCTCGGCGATGTCGACCCCAACGATCCGCTGCCGATGATCGTGGTGCTGCACGGGCGCGGGGATCGACCGCGCGTCCCGGGCGGGCCCTTCGAGGGGCTCACCCATCCGGTGCGCGTGATCATGCCGCGCGGTCCCATGATCGTCGGCGAGGGCTTCGGGTGGCTGCCGGTGCGCGTGATGGAAGGGCAGACCGAGCTGCTCGCGGCGGGGCTGCGCGACGTGAGCACACGGCTGTCGCGGTTGATCGAAGAGGTGCGCGCGTCGCGCCCGACGATCGGACCCACGATGGTCAGCGGCTTCTCACAAGGCGGAATGCTCGCGATCACGCTCGCGGTGCGGTACCCGACGCTGGTCGGCGTCGCGTTCCCGCTCGCCGGTTGGCTGCCGCCGCCGCTCTGGCCCGAGCTCGGTCCGCCCGCGGGCGCCGCGCCGATCCGCGCGATGCACGCCCGCGACGACGAGCGCATTCCGTTCGAGCCGGTGCGCGAGAGCTACGATCGGCTGCGCACGCTCGGGTGGGATCTCCAGCTCTCGACCTACGAGGGCGTGGGGCACTCGATGTCGGCGGAGATGGACGCGACGTTCCACGCGTGGCTCGAGCGCGCGCTCGCCGCGATCGCGCGCGGCGAGTCGCGCCTCGTCGAGCCGCTGCCGGCCCCCGACGTGATCGAGGAGGAGCGACCGCGCGTCAGGGCGCGGCGCTCGCGGCGGGAGGCGCGGCCGGAGCGTCGCCCTCGGGCGCGTCGGCCGGGCGATCGCCCTCGGCGTCCTGCGTCTCCTCGTCGCCGTCGTCCGTGACCTCCGGAACCACGACGGTCACGACGCCGACGATCGCGAGCACCACGAAGCCGATCAGAAGACCGATCGTCACCGCGAGCGGCGAGCCACGCTGCAGCTCGGCGCTCGTCGGTGCGAGATCGTGCTTGCGCGCCATGAGTCAGCCCGCGCGGAGGCGCCCGCCGCCCGCGACGATGCGCTGCTCGATCGACGCCGCGACCTCGGCGAGCGGGACCATCGTCGGGTCCTTCTCGTCGCGCGCCTTCACCTCGGCCTTGCCCTCGGCGAGGCCCTTCTTGCCGATGACGACGCGCAGCGGGATGCCGATCAGATCGGCGTCCTTGAACTTCACGCCGGGGCGCTCGTCGCGATCGTCGAAGAGCACCTCGACGCCCTTCGCGCGCAGCTCGTCGTAGATGCGCACCGCCGCCTGATCGAGATCGTCGCCCTTGCCCGCCGTCGTCACGACGACGTGGTACGGCGCGATCGCGATCGGCCATTTGATGCCGTTCTCGTCGTGGTGCTGCTCGATCGACGTCGCGACCAGGCGCGAGACGCCGATGCCGTAGCAGCCCATCACGATCGGCTTCTCGACGTTGTTCTCGTCGAGGAAGGTCGCGCGCATCTTCGCGCTGTAGTGGGTGCCGAGCACGAAGATGTGGCCGCCCTCGATGCCGCGATAGCTCTTGAGCTCGCCGCCGCAGCGCGGGCAGGAATCGCCGTTGCCGACCGTGCGCACGTCCGCGACCTTCGCCTGGAAGTCGCGGCCGAGCACCACGTCGCGCAGGTGCACGTCGACCTCGTTGCCGCCGCTCACGAAGCCCTCGCCGGTGTCGAGCGAGAGGTCCGCGATCACCGGTCCGCTCCAGCCCACCGGCCCGAGGTATCCGACCGGGCCCACGCCCTCGCGGATCTCGACGTCGCTCGCCATGCGCACCTCGCGCGCACCGGCGGCGCGCGCGATCTTCACGTCGTTGCCCTCGTGATCGCCGCGCACGAGCACCATCGTGAGCTTGCCGTCGGCGACGACCATCAGCGTCTTCATCGTGCGCGACGCGGGCAGGCCGAGGAACTTCGCGACGTCCTCGATCGTCTTCTTGCCCGGCGTCGCGACCTTCTCGCGCGCTGCGACCGCGTCGCTCTTCTTCGCCGGCGCGACCTGGGCCGCGACCTCGACGTTCGCCGCGTAGTCGCACTTCGTGCACGCGACGATCGAGTCCTCGCCGTTCTGCGCGAGCACCTGGAACTCCGCGCTCGTCGAGCCGCCCATCGCGCCCGAGTCGGCGGCGACGATGCGGTAGTCGAGCCCGAGGCGGCGGAAGATGCGGTGATACGCCTCGCGCATCGCCTCGTACGACGCGATCGCGTTCTGCTCGCTCGTGTCGAACGAGTACGCGTCCTTCATGAGGAATTCGCGACAGCGCAGCAGGCCCGCGCGGGGGCGCGCCTCGTCGCGGAACTTCATCTGGATCTGGTAGAGGTTCAGCGGGAGCTGGCGGTAGCTCTTCACGTCCCGCCGCACCATGTCGGTGATGATCTCCTCGTGCGTCGGCCCGAGGTGGTACTCGCCCGCCTTCCGATCCTTGAGGCGCAGGAGCGTGTCGCCGAACGAGTCCCAGCGCCCCGACTCCTCGAAGTACTCCTTCGGCAAGAGCGCCGGCATGAGCACTTCCTGCGCGCCCGCGCGATCCATCTCCTCGCGCACGATGGCCGCGATCTTCGTCATCACGCGCAGGCCGAGCGGGAGCATCTCGTAGATGCCGGCGCCGACCATGCGGACGAACCCACCACGCAGGAGGAGCACGTGCGACGGAGTCGTCGCTTCCTTCGGCACTTCCTTGAGCGTGGGGATGAAGGCCTGGGAGTAACGCATACGGCGCGGCTCATAGCACGCGTGCCGCGAGGCCGTCACCAACGGGGTCCGGAGGGGCCGTCTTGCTCCCCGCGCCGCGTTCGAGTGACTCTAGAAACGCTGTGCCCTTGGGGAGCGTGGGCCTGCGCGCGGCCGCGATCGTGCTGTTCGTCACCGCGGGGTGCGCGACGCAGGCCGAGGTGCTCGAGATCGATCACGCCGTGCTCTCGGTCGAGGGGCGCGAGGAGACGGTCGCATTGCCCGCGCACCTCGATCTGCCGCGGCGCGATCTCGAGTACACGCTGCGCGCCGAGGTCGACCTGCCCGACGCGCTGCGCGATCGCACGCTCGATCTGCGCATCGTGCGCCTGCCCGCGCGGGTCCGCGTCGAGGGCGACGGCGAGGTGCTCGACGACATCGCGCCGCCGCTGCTCGACGGGTATCGCGTCGAGACGCCGCGCGCGTTCCGCATCCCGCAGCACGCGACGCGCGACGGGCACGTGTCGCTGCGCATCACCGTGGCGCATCGCTGGACGCGCAGCGCGTGGTGGGACACGCGCCCGGTGCTGCTTCCCGCCGAGGCGCGCCACGATCGCAGCGAGCTCGGGCGCGTGCTCGACCTCGTGTTCGCGGCCGCAGGCTTCGTCGCGCTGGTGCAGATCGGCGTGTCGTGCGTGCTGGTGTATCTCGTCGATCGCCGGCGCAAGGCGTACCTCTGGTTCGGCATCCAGGGGCTCTCCGCGGCGTACTACCCGCTCTACGTGCTCGGCGTGCCGCAGCTCGTGCTGGGGCGCTTCGACGTGCCGGTGCTCGCGATCGCGCTCGTGGTCGCGCCGATCGTCTCGGTGTGGTTCACCCGCGCGTTCTTCGCGTTGGGCGAGCCGGGCGTGGGGTGGCGCGTCGCGCTCGCGCTGGCGTGCGTCGTGCCGCTGCTCGCCTCGTCGCCGTACTTCACGACGCAGATCGCGGGCCCGGTCACGGTCGGGATCGTCGCGGTGGTCTGCGTCTACCAGCTCTCCACCTGCGCGCGATTGATGAGACGCGGGAACGATCGGACGAGCGCAGCGCTGCTCTTCACCTGCTGGATCGCGCTCACGGTGAGCGTGGCGCCCGACATGGCGCTCTGGCTCGGGCTCGGCGCGCCGCTCGGCGCGGTGCACGGCGGCAGCCTCGGGCTCGCGACGTTCGCGTTCTTCCTCTCGCTGCTGCTCAGCCGCAGCCACATCGTGTCGATCGCGCGCGAGGGCACGCTCAACGATCAGCTCGCGCAGCGCGTCGCGCAGCTCGAGACGCGAGGGCGCGAGATCGAGGCGCTCAACGCTGAGCTGCGGCGCCAGATCGGGGATCGTTCGGCGCAGATCTACGCGGCGCTCGCGCTCATCGAGCGCGGTGCGATCGACGCGCCGCGGCTCGCGCCGGGCGAGGTCGTGCAGGGGAGGTATCGCGTGCTCCGCGCGATCGGCGCGGGCGGGATGGGCTCGGTGCACGAGGTCGAGCGCCTCTCCGACGGCAAGCGCTTCGCGCTCAAGCTCACGCGCGATCTCGGCGGCGGTGCGCTCGCGCGGCTGGCGCGCGAGGCGCGCATCGCGGCGCAGATCGATCATCCGAACGTGGTCGGCGTGGTCGACGTCGACGTCGCGGCCGCGGGGTTCCTCTATCTCGTGATGGAGCTCGTCGAGGGGCCTTCGCTGCGCGATGCGCGGCGCACCGGCGACGCGCGGTGGTCGGTGCGGGTGCTCGCGCAGATCGCGCGCGGGCTCGAGGCGCTGCACGACGCGGGGATCGTGCATCGCGACCTCAAGCCCGCGAACGTCGTGCTCACCGGCGATCCCGAGCAGCCGCGCGCGAAGATCGCGGACTTCGGGATCTCGCGGTGGACGCCGGCGATGGCGCCCCCGCGCGCCCACGTCGACGAAGGACGCGCGGTGCCGCTGCTCTTGCCGCTCGAAGGCGCGGAGCCCGAGAGCACGACCACCGAGACCGTGATCGAGCGCGCCCACGCGCTCGTGAGCGAGCGCGAGGAGAGCTCGTCGGACGAGGGCCCGCCGCTCACCGAGACCGGGCTGCTCCCCGGCACGCCGCTCTACATCGCGCCCGAGCTCGCGCGCGGGCACGGCGCGCTGCGGCCCGCGTCGGACCTCTTCGCGTTCGGCGTGCTCGCCTACGAGCTCCTGATCGGGCGCCGGCCCTTCGACGAGCCGGTCGCGCTGGCCGTGCTCGAAGGGCGCTCGCCACCGCCGCGCCTGCCGCTCGCGCCGCATTGGCCGGACGGCGATCCCGCGATCGTCGCGATCCTCGAGGCGTGCCTCGCGCTCGATCCCGGTGAGCGACCGAGCGCGCGCGAGGTCGCGGAAGCGCTCGAGGCGGCATGAGCCGCCCCGGGGGCGCTCAGTCGACGATCTCGAAGCGGAAGTCCTCGATCACCGGGTTCGCGAGGAGCTTCTCGCCCATCGACTTCACGTCGGCCTCGACGCCCGCGCGATCCTTGCGGTCGATCTCCATCTCGACGAGCTTGCCGATGCGCACGTCGCGCACGCCCTCGAAGCCCATCGAGCCGAGCGCGCGGCGCACCGCGTCGCCCTGCGGATCGAGCACCTCGCGCTTGAGCGTGACGTAGATCTTCGCCTTCATGGTCTCTCCGGAAATCAGGTGAGCGCGAGGTTGCGGCGCAGACGCACCTGCGGGTCCTCGAGGTCGGGCACGAACGCGCGGCCCATGATCGTCTCGCACGCCTCGACGTAACGGCGCGACGCTTCGATGCGCACCTCGTCGGGGATCGGCGGCATCGGGCCGTCGCCGGTCCAGCCCTGCGCCGCGAGCCAGCGACGCACGTACTCCTTGTCGAAGCTCTCGGGCTCCTCGCCCCGCGCGCGCCGCTCCTCGTAGCTCTCGCGGAACCAGTAGCGCGACGAGTCGGGCGTGTGCATCTCGTCGATCACGACGATGCGCCCGTTGGGATCGACGCCCATCTCGTACTTCGTGTCGACGAGGATGAGCCCGCGCTTCGCGCAGAGCTCCTGACCGCGGCGGAAGAGCGCGAGCGCGAGCTGCGATGCGCGATCGAACTCCTCGGCGCTGACCCGGCCCATCGCGAGCAGCTCGTCGCGCGACACGCTCACGTCGTGGCCGCCCTTCTCGGCCTTCGTGCTCGGCGTGAGGATCGGCGCGGGCAGCGGATCGTTCTTCGAGAGCCCCTCGGGCAGCGCGTGCCCGCAGAACACGGGCGCGCGCCCCTCCGCGACCGAACGAGCGTAGTGCGTCCAGATGCTCGTCGACGTGACGCCGGTGAGGTAGGCGCGCACCACGAGCTCGACCTCGAGCGGGCGGCAGTCGATGCCGATCGTGACGTTCGGATCGGGGATCGAGAGCACGTGGTTCGGCGCGACGTCCTTGGTCTGATCGAACCACCACGCCGCGAGCTGGTTGAGCACCTGGCCCTTGAAGGGCAGCGTGCCGAGCACGCGATCGAACGCGCTGATCCGGTCGGTCGTGACCAGGATGCGGCGCCCGTCGCCGGGCAGGTAATTGTCGCGGACCTTGCCCTCGTACTTGGTGCCGAGGCCGCGCGGCGGCGGGCCTCCGAGGTCGGTCGCGTCGAGCGTGAGCTCGAGGCCCTTGCGCAGCGTCTCGGTGTCGATGGGCATCGCGGCGGCGCGGAGACTAGCAGAGGAACCTGGGCGCGAAAGGGGGTGTACGATGCGCCCGATGCGAGGGATCACGACGCGCTCGTGCGCGCTCTGGATCGTGGCGCTGATCGCGGCGTTCGCGGTGGCCTTCTGGCCCGAGAGCGTGTTCGCGCAGGGCACCGGTGGCAGCTTCGGCGGCGGCAACTGGGGCGGCGGTGGAGGCGGTGGAGGCGGCGGTGGGAGCTCGTCGGACGACGACGGGGGCGGCGCCGCGTACCTCGTCTTCATGCTGATCCGCGTGCTGCTCGTGACCGTCGGGCCGATCCCGACGCTGATCATCGTGGCGCTCGCGGGTGGCGCGTGGCTGCTGGTGCGGGGATCGCGACGCAACGCGCGCGACGCGGGGATGCCTTTCGGGCGGCCGCCCGCGGCGGGCTCGCCGCTCTGGAACCAGGTCGACATCACGGCGGTGCGCATCGCGATCGACTGGCGTGCGCGCGCGTTCGTGCACGAGCGCTATCTCGAGCTCGCGAAGGGCGCCGACGCGCGGAAGAAGCCGGGCCTCGTGAAGCACGTCGCCGCGATCGCGCAGGCGCTCGACGAAGCGCGCGTCGCGTGGCTGCGCGCGGAGGTCTCCAACTTCCACCCGATGTCGCCGCCCGAAGCGGAGCATCACTTCCGATCGCTCGCCGACGGAGCACGCGCCGCGATCGAAGCAGACGCGTCGGGCATCGCCGATCCCGACGCGCATCCCGCCGAGGGCGCGGTGGTGATCACGGTGATCGTCGCGGCCTCGCGCGAGCTCGTCGACGTGAAGGCCAACGACGCGAACGATCTCGCGATCGCGCTGCGCGGTCTTCGCAACGTGCAGCCGCACGAGATGATCGCGGGCGATCTCGTGTGGTCGCCGCCCGCCGAGGGCGCGAAGCTGAGCACGCGCGAGCTCGAGGCGCGCCATCCCGCGATGGTCGTCATCGCGGAGCACTCGATCGGCGCGCGCGTGATCTGTCACGCGTGCCGCGCGCCCTTCCCGCGCGGGATCCCGCGATGCCCCGGGTGCGGGGCCGAGGTGCGCTGACGCTCAGCGCCGCCCTCGGCCGCCGCGACGACGCGGCATGCCGGCGTCGTCGCTCACGGGAAAGGGCCGGCGTCCACCTCGACCATGCTCGTCCCCGCGTCGACGCCGGCGTCGCGCGCGCCCGCGTCGGGCATGCAGCTGATGCCGTCGTCGACGCGAGCGTCGCAGTCCTGATCGATGCCGTCGCAGGTCTCGGTCGCGCCGGGACGCACGTCGGGGCGCGCGTCGTCGCAGTCGCCGCCCTGCGTCGCGTAGCCGCTCGGGCGCGTGCACGCCTGGATCGCGCTCGACGTCACGCCGTATCCGTCGTCGTCGGCATCGGCGTAGAACGTGGTGCGCACGCCTTCGTCGGTCGTGCCGTCGCAGTCGTCGTCGAGCGCGTTGCAGCTCTCGGTGCGCGCGGCGACCGCGCCCGTGCACGTGCCCCACGCGCCCGCGCTGCAGCTCTGGGTGCCGCGCTGGCAGACGCCGACGTCGCTCGTCGGACCGCAGGCGCGCTGCACGCCCTCGTCGACGCGCGCGTCGCAGTCGTCGTCGCGCGCGTTGCAGCTCTCGGCCGTGGCCTGGACCGCGCCGGTGCACGTGCCCCAGCTGCCGCCGCTGCACGTCTGCATGCCTGCGCTGCACTCGCCGGTGTCGACGCCGCCGGGGCACGCGCGCGTCGCGCCCGCGGTGCACGCGCAGCCCTGATCGACGGTGCCGTTGCAGTCCTCGTCGAGGCGCCCGTCGCACGTCTCGCGTCCGCCGGGACGACAGGCGCGGCACGTGTCGTCGCAGTCGCCGGCGCGCACGACGTAGCCCGTCGGCGCCCGGCACGCGAGCGTGGTGGCGGTCATCGCGCCGTAGGTGTCTCCGTCGGCGTCGCGATAGAACGTGGTGAGCACGCCCTCGTCGGTGGTGCCGTCGCAGTCGTCGTCGCTGCCGTTGCACGTCTCGGGGCGAGGCGCGCGCACGGTGCAGCCCTCCCACTCGCCACCGCGGCACGTCTCGGTGCCGCTGCCGCACGCGCCCTCGCAGGCGCGCTGCAGGCCCTCGTCGACGCGACCGTCGCAGTCCTCGTCGTCGCCGTCGCAGGTCTCGGGGAGCGGGTCGACGCGATCGCCGCAGACGCTCCACGTGCCCTCGACGCAGCGCTGCATGCCCGCGACGCACTCGCCGACGTCGCTCGCGCCGGGGCACGCGCGCGTCGCACCCGTGGTGCACGCGCAGCCCTCGTCGGCGGTGCCGTCGCAGTCCTCGTCGCGCGTGCCGTCGCACACCTCGACGCCCTCGGGCCGGCACGCCTCGCACGCGTCGTCGCAGTCCCCCGCGCGGGTCACGCGACCCTCGGGGACGGTGCAGCGAGTCTCGAGCGTCGCGGGATCGCCATAGCCGTCGCCGTCCTCGTCGGCATAGCTCGCGGCGGGCGTGCACGCGTCGATGCCTCCGTCGTCGCCGGGCGCGACGCCGCCGTCCATGCCGGTCTCGCCGAAGCGCGGCAGCGACGACGCCGCGATGCGCGCGTCGACGCACTGGCCTTCTGCGCACGTCTCGCTGGCCGCGCACTCGATCCCGAGGCACGCGCTCGTCAGCTCGATCACGAGCTCGCGCGTCTCGCCGGGCACGAACCCGCTGATCGCGCGCGCGGTCACGAGCGGTGCGCCCGAGGGATCGAGCGCGATCGCCTCCAGGACGTAGACGCGCGACGCGTCGCCATCGCGCGGCACGATCGTGGTGCGCGCCGGCCAGTCGAAGCTCCGCGCCGCGAGCGTCTGATCGAAGGTCCCCTCGCCTCCGGGATCGACGCGCAGCCGCAGCGACGCGGCCTGCGTGCGCAGCGGCTCGTCGGCGTCGATCGTGACCACGACGCGGGTGGCGTCGTCGCCGTCGGACGTGCACGCGACCAGCGCGATCGCGACGCACAGCAGCGCGATGGGGGCGCGCATCAGAAGGCCTCCAGCGCGACGATCACACCCCCCGGCCCGAAGTCGCCCTGCACCGGCGGTCCCGAGTCTCCGTCGGTGGCAGCGGCGATCGCCACGCCCACGCCGACGCCGGTGCCCACCACCGCGACCCCGACCAGCGTCCAGAACCACCACTCGCCGGTCACGTCGCCATCACGATCGTCGGTGTCGGTGTCGACCGCGAGCGCGCCGGGCGCGACCGCGGGCTCGCCGATCGGCCGAGGCTCGGCGGGCCGCGGCGTCGTCGTCGCGCGCGCCGCGCCCGAGGGTGCCCGCTCCTCGTCCTCGCGCGCTTGGATCTGCACGTCGCCGCCGTCCGCGCGCTGCGCTGCCTGGCGCAGGCGCGCGTCCGCCGCGATCTGCTCGCGCAGGAACGCGATGCGCTGCTCCGCGAACTCGCGGTTCGACGCGTCGGGCATCACGCGCAGGTACTCCTCGTACGCGCGCAGCGCCTCGTCGTCGCGGCGCAGGCGCTCCGACGCCGACGCGATGTTGAAGAGCAGCCCGGGTCGCCCGCTCAGCGCGTGCGCGCGCGTGAAGTAGTCGAGCGCCGCCTCGTAGCGACCCGCGTCGTACGCGGTCTGCCCCGCGAGGAAGAGCTGTCGCGCCTCTTCGTCGAGACGTGGATCGACGCCCTCGCGTTGCTGCTCCTGGGCTTGGGTCTGCGCGTCACGCGCACGTCCCGAGGGACGGCGACGTCGTTGCGCCTCGGCGCTGCCCGCATCCGCGAGCGCGACTGTGATCACGCTGCAGGACAGCGCGAGGACGGCGAATCGTCGGGCGAAGCGGTGCATCGGCTCCTCCGACGCTGCGCGGAGAGGTCACGCTGTCCCTCCCCCTGCGGCCTCCCGCCACAGCCCGGAGCTCGCTCCGGCTCGATCGCAGCGTCGGTCTCCCGCAGGAGCACGCCGCGCGCCATCAGCCCGCGAGCGCGCGGTCGATGATCGTGTCGCAGTGCGCGAGCGCGTGCCCCAGATCGAACTGCGCGCGGATCTCCTCCGCGCTCAGGTGCTCGCGGATGTCGGCGTCCGCCTCGAGCAGCGTCACGAAGGGTGCCTCGCCCGCGAACGCGCGCATCGCGTTGCGCTGCACCAGCACGTACGCGCCCTGACGCGCGAGCCCCTTGTGCACGAGCTCGAGCAGCACGCCCTCGCTCGCCCAGAGCCCGTTCGTCTTCTCGAGGTTGCGCTTCAGGTTCTCGGGATAGACCACGAGCCCTTCGATCAGGCGCTTCGTGCGATCGAGCATGAACGCGAGCGTCGCGGTCGAGTCGGGCATCATCATGCGCTCGACCGACGAGTGGCTGATGTCGCGCTCGTGCCACAGCGCGACGTTCTCGAGCGCAGGCACCACCGCCGCGCGCACCACGCGCGCGAGGCCGCAGAGGTTCTCGCTGAGGATCGGATTGCGCTTGTGCGGCATCGCGCTCGAGCCCTTCTGGCCCTTCGCGAACGGCTCCTCCGCCTCGAGCACCTCGGTGCGCTGCCAGTGCCGCACGTTCGTCGCGAAGCGCTCGATGCCCGCCGCGACCACCGCCATCGCGTTCGCGAGGACCGCGTGGCGATCACGCGGGACGATCTGCGTCGCGACGGTCTCCGGCGTCAGCCCGAGCTTGCCCAGCGCGTCGGCCTCGATCGCCGGCGTGAGGTGCGCGTAGGTGCCGACCGCGCCCGCGATCTTCCCGAACGCGATCTCCGCGCGCGCCGCGACCAGCCGCGCACGGCCGCGCGCGAGCTCCGCATAGTGGCCCGCGAGCGCCACGCCGAACGTCGTCGGCTCCGCGTGGATGCCGTGCGAGCGCCCGATCATCGGCGTCCTGCGGTGCTCCTGCACGCGCGCGCGGAACGCGTCGAGCAGCGCGTCGGTGCGCGCGATCAGCTTGTCGGTCGCCTCGACGAGCAGCAGCGCGAACGAGCTGTCGAGCACGTCCGAGCTGGTCATGCCGCGGTGCAGCCAGCGCGCGGGCGGCCCCGCGAGCTCCTCGACGTGCGTCAGGAACGCGATCACGTCGTGCCGCGTCTCGAGCTCGATGGCGTCGATGCGATCGGGATCGATGCGATCGGCCACCGGCCGCACCTGCGCCGCGGTCCCCGCGGGCACGATCCCCGCGCGCTCCATCGCCTCGCACGCGGCCAGCTCGACGTCGAGCCAGGCGAGGTACTTGCGGCGGGGGCTCCAGAGCTCTTCGAAGTCGGCGGGCGTGTAGCGCGGAATCATGGCGGCGCGACCTTAGCGCCGCCCCGGGCGCGCGCACGTCGCTGCTTGCTGGGGCCCCGCGGTGACGCCAGGTTCGCGCGATGTCGAACCACGCCGAACGTCTCCGCGACTTCGACGCTCCCGCGGACATCGCGGCGTGGGCTGCGAAGCATCCGTCCTTCGACGACGCGTGGGACGCGAGCCCCTCGTCGCGCCATCGGGTGTGGCTCGGCGCGGTCTCCGGCGTCGCGGTGGAGACGATCGCCGAGTCCGCGGCCGCCGCGTTCTTCGCAGTCGTCGAGAGCGCGCCCGAGACCGAGGCGTTCGAGCAGGCCGTCGAGGAGAGCGTCGCCGCCAGCGATGCCGAGACCGCGGCGAAGCTCGCCGAGCGCTGCGAGCGCGACGCCCACGCCCTCGGCAGCTACCGCGAGCGCGACCGTACGCGCGAGGCGGTGATCGCGCGCGCCGCGGGTCACGTGTGCCGTGCGTTCGAGGCGCTGCGCGCGGCGGAGTCGTCGATGGAGTCCGATCGACTGCTCCGCGCGCGCACCACCGCGAGCTACATGGGCGGCGGCGTGCACGCGTTCCTGCCCGCGCACCCGGGACCCGCGACGCTGCTCGTCACCGCTCCCGCGAGCGTCGAGCGCGGGCTGCTCGTCGACGCCGTGACCTCGGCGGGCGAGGCCGTCGCGCTCCTCGCGACGCTCGTGCTCGACACGACTTCGCTCGACGACGCGGTCTGGGACGCGCTCGCGACGTCGTGAGCTCGCCGGGCGCGCCACCCCGCACCGACGAGCCCGATCGAGCTGCCGGCGAGCGTCGTCACCGCGCATCCGAGGCTCGTCACCGCGCATCCGACCCGTCCCACCGCGCGTCCGACCCGTCCCACCGCGCGTCCGACCCGTCCCACCGCGCGTCCGACCCGCCCCACCGCGCATCCGAGCCGTCCCACCAGCCCGACGAGCCTTCCGACCAACCCGACGAGCCTTCCCACCAGCCCGACGAGCCTTCCCACCAGGCCGACGAGCCTTCCACCCACGCCCTCGGCGCTCTACCAACGCCCGAGCGCGTCTGACCGCATCGTCCCCGATACACACGAGACGCTCCGCGGGCCTGACCGCATCAGCCGCGATAACGACAGAATCGCGATCAACGTCGCGCGCGAGGATCTTCGGGCGGACGCCCCAGCAAGAGCCCACGCAGGAGCTCGCTCGCGTCCTCGAGCCGCTCGCCCGTGTACATCTCGAGGTGCAGGTGCGCGGCGCTGCGCTGCATCCCGGTGCGGCCCACCGTGCCGATGCGCTGGCCGCGCGTGACGCGATCGCCGTAGCGCACCTCGACCGTCTCGAGGTGCATCGAGCAAGAGCGCAGGCTCGAGTCGTCGCCCTCGCCGCGCCCGTGACGGATGCACACGTAGCGTCCGCCGGCGCCGAGATCGCGGCGCCCGTAGCGCTCGTACTCCTCGGCGCGCGCGACCTGCACGTGCGAGCGATGCCCCGGCAGATCGACGCCCGCGAACGTCACGAGCCCGTCGGCGATCGCGCGCACCGGCTCGCCGGGAAGCGAGTCCACGTCGATGCCCCGATGCTCGCGCGCGCCGCCCTCGCGCTCCGCGCCGAGCCAGCTCAGCACGACGCGCGGACAGCCATCGAGCGGGCATCCCATCTCGACCCCGCGCACGCGCAGCGGCGCCATGCCCTGGTGCGCGCCGTAGTACTCGAGCAGCCGCCGTCGATCGGCGAAGACGCGCTCTTCCTCCCAGTCGCTGCGCACCGCGTCGCCCCACAGGAAGTGCGAGACCCAGTGGCGGTGCGCCTGCTGATCGAACTCGCCGTCGAGCGTGTCGTGCTGGTCCTTCCACATCGCGAGGATCGCCGCCGCGAAGTAGATGTTCGGCTCCGCCATCAAGAGCCGCGGCCCGGCGAACGGGAAGCGATCGGCGCGACGCTCGCGATCGACCCAGCGATCGTTCTCGATCACGCGATAACGCAGCACCCCGTCGCGCAGCTGCTCGGCGTACATCTCGCGATGGATCTGGGTGAGCCCGAGCCCGGGGCCCTCGACGTTCTCGGCGTCGGGCAGGCATCGGCTCTGTCGATGGACGAGCGCGCCGATGAGGAACGGATCGACGTCGAACTCCTGCGCGTACTGGGTGATCCACGTCGCCCAGCGCTCGTCGCGTCCCGGGGGCATGAACCCGCAGAGCTCGTGCAGCGCGCGGGCGAAGCGCGCGTGATCGATGCGCGCCGGGGTGCGCGGCTCGCTCGGCCAGTCCGCGGGCAGCACGCGCTCGGTCAGGATGTGGTTGGGACGAACGCCCGCGCGCCGCCGCGCGCGCCAGGGACGCCCCGGGGCGAGCAGCAGGATCGACAGCGCGAGCACGAGGATCGCGGTGGTCCGGCGCACGTCCTCGACCATCGGCCCAACGCGCGCCGGGCGTCAAGGAACCGTCGAGAGAAGGCCGCGATCAGCGGTGTGCGCCCGCTGGGTTTCAGATGACGAAAGGCAGCAGCGCTTTGCGCTCGGTCGGGTAGTTCGGGAACTTCTCGCGATACCACTCGTGGTGCTTGAGCGCGCGCGGCGCGAGGTTCGCAATCGTGTAGAGCGTGAACGCGAGCCCCGCGAGCGACCACGTCGCGATCGCCCATCCGGTCCACTCGAGGATCTCCCCGAAGTAGTTGGGGCACGAGATGAAGCGATAGAGACCGCCGTGCGGGATCTTGTAGCCCGTCTCGCCCGGCTTCCTCAGGTTCATCAGCACCTGATCGGCGTGCTGGTTGATCGCGAACCCCGCGACGAAGAGCACCGCACCGATCACGAAGCGCGCGTCGTAGAGCCAGCTGATCGGATAGCTGCCGAATTCGGAGACCCAGCGCGCGTTCACGTACGCGTTCAGCGTGTTGAACACGATCGCGGTCGCGACGATCGACACCGGCGTCGTCTTGCCCTCCGCCTTGATGCGGAACGGGAACACGAACGTGCGGTTCACGTAGTGCAGCTGCCAGAGCGCCATCAGCGCGAGCGGCGCGAGCTCGAACGCGTGCGTGCCCGCGAAGTAGATGCCGAGCCAGAGCACGCACGCGGGCAGCTCCATCAGCACCCAGCCGAGGCGCTGCGAGATCTCGGGGCCCCACCCTTTGCGCCCGTGCCGCCCGTAGGGCGCGGTCACGAAGAAGAGCGACACGAACGTGAGCGCGGCGAGACCGATCTCGGTCCAGGTCGCGATGGAATGCAGCTCGGCCTCGGCCATGACGATGGGCGCGGAGCATACGCGCATTCCCCGCTCGCGCGATTGAATCGAGACAGGAGTGCTCGCGGAGCAGACGGCGGACGGGAGTGCCCGCCGCGGGCACGCACGGGAGCCGGCTGCGCAGTGAGCCGATTGAATCGAACGAGCGCGTCGAGCAGTCTAGGGTCGACTTCCATGCTGGCCCGACGTCTTGCCCTCTCGGTCTCGCTGATCCTCGCCCTCGCGGTCGCGATCCCACATCGCGCGCAGACCCAGGACACACCGCCCGCGCAGCGCACCGAGGCGGAGCTCCGCACGCTGCTCGACGGCGCGTGGTTCCTCTCGACCCCCGAGCGCACCGGACAGCAGCGCATCGACGCCGCGATCGAGCGCGCGGTCGGCGAGATGAACTTCTTCCTGCAGGGCGTGACGCGCGATCAGCTGCACGAGAAGACGCCGCTCAACCGCCGCATCGATCTCGACTTCCTCGCCGACGGCCGCATCACGTGCGTGTTCGACTCGCGCTTCACGTACACCACGCGTCCCGGCGTCGCGCAGCCGTTCACGCTGCCCGACGGCGCAGCGGTCGACGTGACCCAGCACTTCCGCGAGGGCCGCCTCGAGCAGTACTTCGGGCACTCGCTCGGGCGCCGCTGGAACACCTACGCGCTCTCGCCCGACGGCCGGACGATGACCGTCACCGCGACGCAGCAGGGCCCCATGATGCCCGTGCCCGTGCACTTCACGCTCGAGTACCAGAAGCGCGGCAGCTGACCGCTCGCACGCGCACGCTCGAGTCGAACGAGCGCGACGAAAGACTGCAGAGCCGCGCGTCCATCGCGCGGCGTGAGACGGGGGCTCAGCGGCACCCGGTCGCGAGCACGGAGCGGAGCCTACTTCGGTAGGTGAGCACCGCGCGCAGCGAGCGGGTGACGATCAGCCCCCGTATCGCGCCGCGTCCTTCCCGGTGGAGAGAAGGCTCTCAGAGATACGAGTCGGGCGGCTCCGGGCACTCGTCGCAGTCGCTCGGATCGAGCGCTTCGCCGTGCGCGTCCTGCTTGAGGCGCCCGTAGATCACGCCGAGGAACGTCTCGATCGTGCGGTGATCGTCACGCGCGACCGCGTCGAGGTGGTACTGGTACTCGACCAGCGTGATCGACGGGTCTTCCTCGAACGGGCGCGCGACGACCGAGCCCTCCATCACGCTGATCGCGCTCGTGCCCCACACCTTCTGCCAGCGCGTCGCGACGAGCGAGGGCGTCTCCGCGCCGGTCTCGTCGGTCTCGCTCTGGACCAGGTAGTGGCGCCACACCTGCTCCATCTCGAGATCGATGATGTCGTCGACGAAGAGGTACGTGCGGTAGCTGAAGTCGGGCGCGGGATCTTCGTCGCGCGCCACGTCCCACTCCACCACGCGCCATCGCGCCGTCGTCGTGGGATCGCGTCCCGTCTGCGGGTTGCGGAGCGCGCGCCACACCACCTCGAGCGGCTGGTGGATGCACGCGCGTGCGTGGACCGCGCGCGCGGTGAGCCACGCCGTGCGATGGAACGTCAGCTCCTCGGCGCACGGCGTCCCGTCGTTCGCGGGCGGCATCGACGCGAGGTTCTCCTCCCAGGGCTCCGCGCCCGCCGGGAAGAGCGTCGACTCGTTGCCGTAGCAGCCCGCCTGCGCGAGCGAGATCAGCGCGACGCACGCGCCGCCGATGACGTGACGAAGCGTGCTCACGACGTCGCCTCCGCGTAGTCCTCGGCGATGATCCGCTCGATGCAGCGCTCGGCGTTCGCGCTCACCGTCCAGAACGGGTTCGAGAGCGGCGTCACGCCCGGGATGAGCGATCCGTCGACCACGTAGAGCCCGTCCTGGTTGCTCACGCGACCGTAGAGGTCCGTGGTCTGCCCCATCACGCAGCCGCCGAGCGGATGGAACGTGACCGACTGATCGAGGTTCATGCGCGCCGTCGCGTCCTCGCCGGCGTTCATCTCGTTGAGGCGGCGGATCACCTCGTCGGTGTTCGCGCGCGCCTCCGCGTCGAACGCGGGATCCCACACCGGCACGACGCGACCTTCCGCGGCGTTCCACATGAAGCGACCGCGCCCGCTCGGGATGCCCTGACCGGTCCCGATCAGCATCTGCATCTCGGTGCCGAGCGGCGCCGGCCCGTTCTCCATCGCGATCGGCGCGTCCTGATCGAACAGCATGATGCACGCGGGACCGGCCTGGAACGCGCCGGTGTCGACGCCGACGCCGCGGCGCGCGCGGATGTGCTGGCCGTTGTTGCCGAAGCCCTCGCCGAGCGACTCGGGCAGATCGGCGATCGTGTCCTCGTCGCGCGCGCGGATCAGCAGCGCGTTGGTGTTCGCGGTGCCCGCGCACACGAAGAGACGGCGCGCGGAGATCGCGAAGCTCTCCTGCACGACGCCCATCTCGTCGATGCGATCGACCTCGACGCGCCAGCGCGCGCCGTCGCGGATGATCCGCTGCGCCCAGTGGAGCGGCCGCACGTCGACGAGCCCGGTCGCCTCGGCCATGCCGAGGTAGAGCTTGTCCAGCGTCGCCTTCGCGCCGTTGTTGAGCCCGAAGATGTACGAGCCGCGGATCAGCTGCGGCGGCAGATCGCCGCGCGCCTCGGCCCGCGCCTTCTCCCAGTCGAAGCCGCAGAGCAGGCGCTGCACGTCGTAGCCCGCGCGCATGCCCTGCTCGATGAACGTGCGCGACGCGATCCACGGATCGAGCTCGAGCAGATCGTCGGGAAGCGCCGAGGGCTGCACGAGATCGCGCACGCGCTCGTAGTAGGGATCCATCGAGCGCGCGGTGAGCTCGCTCGGGAAGACCGACTCGAAGTGATCGTCTCGCGGCCGCACCATCATGCCGCTGTAGACGAGCGATCCACCGCCGACGCCCGCGGCGCAGACGATGTCGATGCCGTCGCCCGGGATGCGCTCGAGCACGCCGGCGTACTGCTGCAGAGGACGGCTCGGAGGGAGCCCCGGCAGCGGCGCCTGGGTGCCCATCCAGCGGCAGCGGTAGTCGTACGCGTCGCCCGTGGTGAACCCCATGTCGCTGAAGACGTCGTCGCCGGGGCTCTCGATGGTCCAGCGACGGCCGCGCTCGAGCACGACCGACGAGTGGCCGGCCTGTGCGAGGCGGTACGCGCTGATCGAGCCACCGAAGCCCGAGCCGATGATGAGGTTGTCGACCTCCTCGGCGTCGGCGCCGGACGGGCCGCAGCCGACGAACGCGGCGGACGCGGCGCTCGCGGCGGCGAGCTTGACGAAGGTGCGACGGGACAGTGGGAGGAAGAGGCGGCGGCGTTGCTGCATGGCGAAGACCGGGCCGAGGTTGCTTCGGAGGAGGCCCGGTCGTCAAACTGACGCGCTCCTGAAACCATTGTGAAGACAAGCATTTAGCTCGATCGAAATGGTTGCGACGACAACCTTTTGGCCGAGTGGCCAAGAGTTGCCGCAGGGTCGCGGGGCACGTCTCGACGTGGACTGCCGCCCCTCCGTGAACGGCTCCATACTCGCGCGACCATGTCGACGAGCCGGACCTTCCCTTCGCTGCGCGTGCTCGAGGATCGTTTCGAGGCCGAGGGCGCCTTCGCCGAGGCGCAAGCCGAGTACCTCCAGCCCGACGCGGCGATCGTGCGCGAGCTCGATGCGCTGCTCGCGGAGAAGAAGATCGGGGTCGTCGCGCACTTCTACATGGACCCGCAGCTCCAGGGCGTGCTCGCGAGCTGCACGTGGCCGCACATCCACATCTCCGACTCGCTCGTGATGGCCGATCGCGCGGTCGCGATGGCCGAGGCGGGATGCCGATCGATCATCGTGCTCGGCGTCGACTTCATGAGCGAGAACGCGCGCGCGATGCTCGACAAGGCGGGCCTCACGCACGTGCCCGTGTATCGCGTCGCGGCCGAGCCGATCGGCTGCTCGCTCGCCGCGGCCGCCGACACGATGACGTACCAGGCGTGGCTGACGAAGGCGGCGAAGACGCCGCGCTCGCTGCACGTCGTCTACATCAACACGTCGCTGCGCACGAAGGCGCGCGCCCACGCGGTGATCCCGACGATCACGTGCACCTCGTCGAACGTCGTGCAGACCGTGCTGACCGCGTTCGCCGAGATCCCCGACGTCCACGTGTTCTTCGGCCCCGACACGTACATGGGTCGCAACCTCGGTCAGCTCTTCGCGTCGATGAGCGAGATGAGCGACGAGGAGATCCGCAAGGTGCACCCCGCGCACTCGCGCGCGACGATCGCCCAGCTGCGCGAGCGCTTCGCGTGGTTCGAGCAGGGGCACTGCATCGTGCACCACATGTTCGGCGAGGACGTGGTGCGCCGGGTGCGCGAGGAGGAGAAGGGCTCGTTCGTCACCGCGCACCTCGAGGTGCCGGGCGAGATGTTCGAGCTCGCGCTCGAGGCGCGCGAAGCGGATCGCGGCGTCGTGGGATCGACGAGCGACATCCTCGGGTTCATCACGCGCAAGGTGAAGGGCGCGGTCGCGCGCGGCGGGAACGAGACGCTGCGCTTCGTGCTCGGCACCGAGGCCGGGATGATCACGTCGATCGTGCGCGAGGCGCAGAAGGCGCTGCGCGCGCATGCGGGATCGGGCGTCGCGGTGGAGATCGCGTTCCCCGTCGCGAGCGAGGCGATCGCGGCGACGGGCGAGAGCGATCTCGCGATCGTGCCCGGCGTGTCGGGCGGCGAGGGATGCTCGACCGCGGGCGGCTGCGCGACGTGCCCGTACATGAAGATGAACTCGCTCGACGCGCTGATCGATCTGGTGCGCAGCCTCGACGTCGCGGACGACGACACGCTGAAGTCGTTCCACCCGAAGACCTATGTCGAGCTGGTGGAGGGCCGCACCGCCGCGGACATCGGCGGGGTGCCGATCCTGCACATGCGGCACTTCTCGAAGACCGGGCACCTCTCGCCCGAGCTCGTCGAGGACGTGAAGACGCGCCACGAGCGGCGCGCGCAGCGCGCGGCGACGACGGCCTGAGGGTCTCCGGCGGTTGACGCGGAGGGGCTCGGGGAGTAGGCGCCTCAGTCCATGCAGCCGCTCGATCTCTCGCTCGTGCGCGAGGCGCTGCGAGCGCAACCGCCGCACGAGATCGACGTCGGGACGCCGCAACCCGGCACCGAGATCCGCTACGCCGCGGTCTCCGCGATCCTGCGCCCCGGTGAGCTCGACGGGCCCGAGGTCCTGCTCATCCGGCGCGCCGAGCGTCCCTCCGATCCGTGGTCGGGCCACATGGCGTTCCCGGGCGGACGCCGCGAGCCCCACGATCCCGATCTGCGCGCCACCGCGGTGCGCGAGACCTGCGAGGAGGTCGGGCTCGATCTCGACGCGCACGGCGAGCTGCTCGGTCGCCTCGACGACGCGATCCCCGGCAGCGCGCGCGGGCTCGTCACCGGGCTCGTCGTGAAGCCGTACGTGTGGCAGGTGCACGACGTGCCGGAGCTCGTGCCCAACGGCGTCGAGGTCGACGAGATCCACTGGGCACCGATCGCACCGATGCTCCGCGGCGAGCGCGACGCGACGCACGAGTACGTGTGGAAGGGCCAGTCCATGCGCTTCCCGGGGTTCCGCGTGGGTGACGGCGAGCACCCGCGCGTGGTGTGGGGGCTGACGCATCGAATGCTCACCACGCTCTTCGCGCGATTGCGCGCGGTGATGGAGTCGATGCGATAGAGTGCAGAGGGGCACGACGATGGACGAGTCGCGGTATCTCGATCTCGCGCACCGCACGTTCCGGCGGATCCTCGATGCGTTCGACGACGTCGACATCGAGGACGCGGACGCGGAGAGCGCCGGCGACGTGATCACGATCGCGTGGAAGGACGGCTCGCGCTGCGTGGTGAACACCCAGCGTCCGGTGCGTCAGGTGTGGCTCGCGGGCGGCGATCGCGCGTGGCACTTCGACTGGGACGAGCGCAGCGAGCGCTGGCTCGACGACAAGGGCAGCGGCACCGAGCTCTGCGAGGCGATCGAGCGGATCGCGCACAGCAAGGGCGTCGAGATCGCGATCGCGAGGTGACCTGGTGAGCGAGCCGTCGGTGTATCGGATCCTCGAGGGCGAGCCCGGCGACGCGCTCGTGCGGCGGCGCATCGTCGCGTGGCGTCGTCTCGAGCCGGGCGACGTGCGCTCGCAGGGATCGATCGACGTGCCCGAGAGCCCCTTCCTCGAGGCGAAGGTGTTCGAGATCGCGCTGCCCGCGCCGGTGCACGCCGACATGAAGCGGCTCTCCGAGGCGAAGGCGAGCGCGCTCGCGCTCTCCAAGATCCCGCTCGTCGACTACGAGCCCGCGGGCGTGCTGATCTCGGCCGCGGGCGGCATGGCGATCGGCGTGTGGCTCGAGTACCTGCGGCCCGCGTCGTGGTTCCTGCCGATCGCCGCGGTGTGCTTCGTCGTCGGCGTCGTGATCGCGGTGATCGCGAAGCGACGTCGCGCGGTCGCCGAGGCCGAGGCCGAGGCGCGCTGGACGAGCGCACCGGAGCGCAAGGAACACGACGCGCTGGCGCGCGAGATCGCGCAGGCGTGGCTCCAGCTCGGCCAGCTGCTGAAGCGCGACACCGGGTTCCACACCGAGATCCGGGTCGCGGAGGGCTCGAACGATCCGCTGCGCCTCGCGTCGATCGACCCGCGCCCGATGGAAGGCGCCAAGGGCTTCGATCCCGAGGACTGGCTGCCCACCGAGGGCGGCGGCGTGCGCTACGAGGCGCTGCACGCGGGCGGCGAGATCGCGACGCGTGCGATGCCGGGCACGACCGAGGTCGGCGGCGATGGGATCCCCCCGACCAAGAGCGACGTCGCGCCGAAGAGCGAGACCGCCGCGGAGGACGAAACGATCGACGAGCGCGCGGACGAAGCGCCCTCGTCGATCGATCGTTCGGCGTGAGTCTCGAGAAAATCGGCTCGCCCGCCGGTCCCTACCGTCCGCGCGCGAAGCGCGCTCCCGTCCGGAACCGCCGGGACGAGCACTCCCGCAAGACTCAGCCCCAACCGCGCAGGCGATTCTCCTGCGCCTGGTAGAGGCGGATCGCCTCGCGGATCACGCGGTGCGCGTGCTCGGCGCCGAGCATGTCGTCGACCTGGACCTGCTTGTTCTCGAGGGTCTTGTAGTCCTCGAAGAAGCGCTTGATCTCGCGCCAGGTGTGCCGCGGGATCTCGCTCAGATCCTTGTAGTCGGCGAACGCAGGATCGTGCGCGTGCACCGCGATGATCTTGTCGTCGCCCTTGCCCTCGTCGGCCATGCGCATCACGCCGATCGCGCGGGCACGCATGATCGAGAGCGGGTACACGCTCTCGTTGCCGAGCACGAGCACGTCGAGCGGATCGCCGTCGTCGCAGTACGTGCGCGGCAGGAACCCGTAGTTCGCGGGGTAGTGCACCGCGCTGTAGAGCACGCGATCGACGCGGAGCATGCCCGAGGGCTTGTCGAGCTCGTACTTGACCTTCGAGCCCTTGGGGATCTCGATCACGACGTTGAAGCCGCGCTCGAGCTCGTGCTCGGGATTGGGGAGATCGTGCCAGGCGTGAACCATTGCGGGGGCCGAGCGTAGCAGGCCGCCGCGATGATGCCGGTCGGGGACGATCGTGAGATCCGCGATTGGAACGAGGTCGCTTCGACTACGACGCGCGCCTCTTCTTCTTCGCCGGCTTCGTGGGCGTGCTCGTGACCGGGGTCGACTCGCGGCAGAGCTGACCGAGGCGCTCGACGAGCCAGCGCGCGGCGGGGCCGAGCGGCGCGTCCTGGCGGTGCACCGCGGCGAGCGCGAGCTGGTGATCGGCATCGCCCCACGCCTCGGGCCGGATGCGCACCAGCGTGCCGCGCTCGAGATCCTCGGCCGCGACGTGCCCCGGCAGTCGCCCCCAGCCGAGCCCCGCGCGCAGCAGCGCGTGCTTCGTGTGCAGGTCCGCGACCCTCCACGTCAGCGGCGAGAGCACCGCGCGATCGGGCATGCCCTCGCGCGTGCGCTCGCTGGTCACGATCTGCACGTGCTCGGCGAGCCGCCTCGTCGTCACCCTGCCCTTCTCTCTCGCGAGCGGATGCGCGGGCGCGACCACCGGGATCATCAACACCGTCGTGAGGTGATGGCGCTCGAGCCCGACCGTCGGTGCATCGGGCCCGACCACGCCGAGCTGACACGTTCCGTCGAGCACCAGCGCGCTCACCGCGGAGAGCGTCTCGGTGTGGATGCGCAGCGGCACGGTGGGGTACGTCCGCGCGAACTCGCGACACGAATTCGCGAGCGCATCGGTCGGGAAGATCGCGTCGACGGCGAGCCCCACCGAGGGCTCGAGACCCCCGACGAGCCCCTCCGCGAGCGTGCGCAGCTCGTCGGCGCTCGCGAGCACGCGGCGCGCGTGGGCGAGCACGAGGTTGCCCTGATCCGTCAGCTTCGGAAGCCGCGCCGAGCGATCGAAGAGCTCGAGCCCGAGCTGGTCCTCGAGCGTCGCGATCGCGTGGCTGATCGCCGACTGCACGCGCCGCAGCTTGCGCGCCGCCGCGGAGAAGCTGCCCTCGTCCGCGATGGTCACGAACGCGCGCAGCTGGTCGAGCGTGATGGGATCGATCACGGGCGATCCATGACACGAATCGATGGTTCGCATCCACCTTTTGTCACTTCCGTCGATGGATCGCGCGACCTAACTTCGGTGCTCGCGGAGGACGAAATGGGCACGAAGGTCGCGGTCATCTACTACTCGTCGACGGGCACCAACGAGGCGATGGCGAACGCCGTCGCGGAAGGCGCGAAGGCCGCCGGCGCCGAGGTTCGAGTTCGCCTCGTCGCGGAGAACGCGCCGCCGCAGGCGATCGCGTCGAACCCCGCGTGGCAGAAGTTCTACGACCGCACGAAGGACCAGCCGCAGGCGTCGCTCGAGGATCTCGACTGGGCCGACGCGGTCGTGTTCGGCACGCCGACGCGCTTCGGCAACGTCGCCGCGCAGCTCAAGGGCTTCCTCGACACGACGGGCGGGCTCTGGTTCCACGGCAAGCTCGCCAACAAGGTCTACGCGGGCTTCAGGTCCGCGATGAACGCGAACGGCGGACAGGAGTCCACGCTGCTCGCGCTCTACAACACGCTCTATCACTGGGGCGGCGTCATCGTGACGCCGGGCTACACCGACCAGAGCGTGTTCGCCGCGGGCGGCAACCCCTACGGCCCCTCGGTCACGACGGGCCCGAAGGGCGACGGCCCGACCGAGAACGACCTCGCGCACGCGCGCTACCTCGGCAAGCGCGTCAGCGAGGTCGCCGCGAAGGTGCGTGCGTAGGTCATGCGACGACGCGACGCGATCACCACGGGCGTGATGGGAGCGACGGCCTTGCTCGCGGGCTGTCGTCCCGAGCCCACCACCACAGTCGCGAGCGGAAGAGAGATCGATTCGATGATCACGCTCCGAAGGGCCGACGATCGGTTCCACACCGACATGGGCTGGCTCGACAGCCGCCACACGTTCTCGTTCGGCGGGCACTACGACCCGCGCCACATGGGCTTCCGCGCGCTGCGCGTGATCAACGACGATCGCGTCACCGCGGGCGCGGGCTTCCCGACCCACGGGCACCGCGACATGGAGATCCTGTCGTACGTGCTCGAGGGCGCGCTCGAGCACCGCGACAGCATGGGCACCGGCTCGGTGATCCGCCCCGGTGACGTGCAGCGCATGAGCGCGGGCAGCGGCGTGCTGCACAGCGAGTACAACCCGCAGGCCGACGCGGGCACGCGCTTCCTGCAGATCTGGATCGTGCCCGAGCGCGGCGGGATCACGCCCTCGTACGAGCAGAAGCGCTTCGACGACGCGGAGCGCCGCGGTCGTCTCCGCCTCGTCGCGTCGCGCGACGGGCGCGAGGGATCGATCCACGTGCACCAGGACGTCGATCTCTACGCGTCGCTGCTGGGCGCGGGGGAGCGCGCCGAGCTCGCGCTGCGCCCCGGACGTCACGCCTGGGTGCAGGTCGCGCGCGGCTCGATCCAGCTCGGTGATCAGACGCTGCGCGAGGGCGACGGTGCCTCGCTCAGCGACGAGGCACGGCTCGCGATCGAAGGTCGCGAGGACAGCGAAGTGCTGGTGTTCGATCTCGCCTGAGGCCGCGATACGCTCGGGCCATGACTCGATGGCTCGTGCTCTCGATGGCGCTCCTGATGGCGATGGGGTGCGGTGACGACGACGGCCCCGCGGTCGACGAAGACGCGGGCGCCGGCGTCGACGCGAGCACCCCGATCGACGCCGGCCCGCGCGACGCGAGCACGCCCGTCGACGCCGGTGGCGACGATGCCGCCGCGACCGATGCGGGCGCGCTCGATGCGAGCGCGGACGGCGACGCGGGCGCCGACGCGTCGAGCCCCGACGCCGACACCGGCGAGGAGGGCGACACCTGCGAGCGTGCGATCGACGTGACCGCAGGCGTCGCGCTCACGGGCCAGAGCACGATGACCGCGACCGACGACTACGGCCCGATGGGCCCGGGCTGTCCCGCGGGTGGCGCCGCGTCGGGGCGCGACCTCGTGTACGTCGTGAGCCCCGCCGCGCAGACGACCTATCGCGTGCGCGTCACGCCGACGACGCCGTCGTTCGATCCGCTGCTCTACGCGGTGCGCGCGTGCGGCGGCACCGGATGCGTCGCGGGCACCACGCTGAACGATGCGGGAGAGCCCGAGGAGATCACGTTCACCGTCGATGCCGGCGCGATCGTGTACGTCGTCGTCGACGGCGAGCTCTCCTCGCGCGGCACGTTCGATCTGGCGGTCACGCTCGAGTGATCACTCGAGCGTCACGCTCGCGCTGACACCCTGGGCGACGCTCACGTCGAGCGCGTAGGCGTTCGCGACGACCTCGGTCGTCGTGAACGCACTCACGCTGATCAGCGCGTTCGAGCCGATCCCGCCGGCCGCGAGCAGCGCGGGATCGACGGTGAGAGTGCCGCTCGCGCCCGGCACGATGCAGCGCACGGCCGTGCCCGCGGCGACGAGCCCGAGCTGCACCGACTCCGCCGTCGTCGCGCCCCAGGTGAGCGTGAGCGGCGCCGCGCGCGAGATGCTCGTGGGGAGCGTGATGTCGAGCGGCGAAGGCGCGATCACGTCGGCGGAGAACGCGGGCACGTCGGCGCCGGTCGCGGCGAGCGTCACCACGTCACCCGACTCGAATGCCGGACCGGTGCCGAGCACGGAGTAGGTACCCGACGCGCTGGGCGCGCTCGCCGCGATGACCTCGGCACCGTCGATGGACGCGCTGAGCGCGCCCGCGTCGTCGCTCGTCACGCTCGCACCGCCGGGGCACGACACTCGGATGCAGTCACCGCGCTCGTCGTCGATCGTGCAGGCCGCGAAGAGGAGCCCGGCGCGGAGATCCTCGATCGTTCCGGTCCCGAAGTACGCGAAGAGCACGTGGCGCACCTCGCCGCCGACGTTCGCGTGGGTGAGCGACACGAGCCCGCTGCGCGGCGTGGCGGCGTCCCCGGTCGTCGAGTCGGGCCGAGCGCCCGCGTCGGTGACCGACGCGTCGAGGCTGGTGCTCGCGTCGAGCGTCGAGGCGTCGGCGAGCGTCCCCGCGTCGTCTCCTGCGGGCGCTGGATCGGAGCACGCGACGAGCAGGAGCAGCGAAGCGAGTGGAGCAGGACGGAGCGGACGCATGGGACCTCGTCGAGGGTGGTGTCGCGCGGCCAATCACGCGTCGTGCCGCACCAAACACGCGCCTTTTCGCGCGAGATCGTGCACTGGCCCGCACGCTGCGTGTGCATCGCGCTGCACGCGTGACGACACGCCGCGTGATCACGTCGATGGTGGCGCATCGCCGCGCGACGATCGTCTCTTCGCCGAGGTCTCGCGTCGGTATGCCCGTTGCGGAGCGGACGCGCGTCGAAAGGAGAGACCGCATGGCGAACGCAACGGACAAGCCCCTCGCCGTCGTCACCGGCGCATCGAGCGGGATCGGGCTCGAGCTCGCGCGGCAGTGCGTCACGAACGGGTTCGACGTCTTCCTGATCGCCGACGACGCGAAGGTCACCGAGGTCGCGGACGAGCTGCGCGACAAGGGCGCGACCACCTACGCGCGGCAGATCGATCTCGCGACCTACGAGGGCGTCGAGGACGCGTGGCGCGAGATCGTGGAGACGCGACGTCCGGTCGACGCGCTGCTGCTCAACGCGGGAGTCGGCGTGGCGGGTGACTTCGTGCGCGAGACGAGCCTCGATCGCGAGCTGCGCATGGTCGCGCTGAACTGCGACTCGGTCGTGCACCTGGCCAAGCGCGTGTTGCCGGGGATGGTCGCGCGCAAGAAGGGTCGCGTGCTGATCACGTCCTCGGTCGTCGCGCTCATGCCGGGCTCGGGCACCTCGGTGTACGGCGCGACCAAGGCGTTCGATCTCGGGTTCGCGGAGGCGCTGCGCGACGAGCTGCGCGACACCGGCGTGACCGTGACCGCGCTGCAGCCCGGGCCCACCGAGACGCAGTTCTTCCGGCGCGCCGGGATGGAGCACACGCGCGTCGGGCAGCAGCGGAAGGACGACGCGGCGATCGTCGCGCGGCAGGGCTTCGACGCGATGATGCGCGGCAAGCACAAGATCTACGGGGGGAGCCTCAAGACGCGCGTGATGGGCGTGCTCTCGGAATTCCTCCCCGAGCCCATCAAGGCGCGCACGCACGGCAAGATGACCGAGCCCGTCTGATCCCGTATCCCTCGCAGGACGACGATGTCCTTCGAGGAGAAGCGGACCTGGATCTATCTGATCGTCACGGCGCTCACCTACGCGGGGTACGTCGCGATCGTCCTCGTGCGCGCGCAGGGCGTGCCGATCGCCGACGTGCCCTACGCGGGGCCGATGCTGGGCACGATCGGCGTCGCCATCGCGGCGTCGATCGTGGGCACCGTGGTGCTCTCGATCCGGGCGCCGCAGGAGGCGCACGAGAAGGACGAGCGTGATCGCGCGATCGATCGCTACGGCGATGTCGTCGGCTATTTCGTGTCCTCGGTGGGGGTGGTCGTCGCGCTCGCGCTCACGATGCTCGAGGCCGATCACTTCTGGATCGGCAACGCGATCTATCTCGCGTTCGTGCTCGCGGCGCTGATCAGCACGACGGTGAAGCTCGTCGCCTACCGCCGGGGCTTCTCGCCGTGGTGAAGCCGACGAAGGTCACGAATTCGATCCGGGCGCTGCGCTTCGCGCGAGGCGAGATGACGCAGGCCGAGCTCGCCGAGAGCGTGGGCGTCACGCGACAGACGCTGATCGCGATCGAGCAGGGGAAATACTCACCTTCGCTCGAGGTCGCGTTCAAGATCGCGCGCGTGCTCGGAGTCCCGCTCGATCAGGTGTTCCACTATCCGGACGAATAGCGCGCGACGAGAGTAGGTTTGCGCCGTGCGACCCATTCCGATCGGTGCGCTCCTGCTCCTGCTCGTGACGGGCTGCGGCGCGAGCCTGCGCGCGGGGGTGCCCGACGAGCTCCCCGGCGATGCGCTGCGCGTGGCCGAGACCGCGAGCGATCGCTGCATGCACGGCGCGCCCGGGCCCGAGAGCCCGTTTCGCGAGCCGCTCCCCGGCGCGGTCACCGACCCCGAGCTCGCGCAGCACCTCGCGCGCTTCCCCGCCGACGTCCGTCGTACCGCGGTGGCCGCGGGGATCGAGCCGCTGCTCGCGCGCGTGATGCGCGAGCGCGATCGGGTCGGCGATCCCCACGCGCCGGTGCTGATCTCGATGCGTCTCGAGCTCGCAGAGCGCATCTCGTCGCTGCAGACGCAGCTCACGGCGATGGAGTTCGAGTGCGACTGCATCCGCGGGCTCCTGCAGACCGAGCTGCAGGAGTACGAGGAGGGCGAGACCGATCGACAGCTCGCATACACCGTCTCGTCGCTCGTGGTGGGTGCCAGTGCCAGCGTCGTCGCGGGCGTGTGGGATCTCGCGAACGCGCACGCGTCGACCCCGTTCGCCGAGGACGCGCCGCTGATCATCTCGATCGGCGGTGCCGCGATCACGACCGCGCTCGGCGCGGCGGCGCTGGTGCGCGAGCGGCGCTCGATCATCTACGTGCACGAGCACAACATCCTCGAGCCGATCGTCGACGGCGAGGACCCCGAGCTGCTCTACCCGCGCTTCGTGCTCCGCATGCTGACGATGCCCGCGGCCGACGGTGGGCCCTCGCCGCGCGACGAGCTGATCGCGGAGTGGACCGAGGTGATCGACGAGGCCGAGCTCGGCGATCAGCGCGCGCTCGCGGAGACGATCCTGTTCCGCGACGGCGGCGTGTACGACCCGCGACTGCTCGCGCTGCACGAGAGCCTGCTGCAGTCGCTCGGCGCGAAGCTGGACTCGCTCGCACGCGACATCGATCTGCTCGCGAGAGCGGTGGCGATCGCGCTCGAGAGCAGCTTCGACGAAGAGGACGAGTAGCCGCTCGGGTGGGATACCAGACCGGCGGCGCGCGACGATATGTGCTCCCCGAGCATGCTGCCCGAGGAATGCGACGTCGTGGTCATCGGTGCCGGGATCGGCGGGCTGACGAGCGCAGCGCTGCTCGCGAAAGCCGGGCACCGCGTCTGTGTGCTCGAGATGGCCGACTCCCCCGGCGGATACCTCGCGGGGTTCCGCCGCCAGAAGTTCCTGTTCGACACGGGGATCCACTGGCTGAATCAGTGCGGTCCCGGGGGCGCGGTGCGTCGCGTCCTCGACATCGTCGGACCGGGCGCGCCCGAGACTCCGATGCTGCGCAAGATCAGGCGCTACAAGGGGCAGAGCTTCGACTATCTGCTCACCGACGATCCCGACGCGCTCCGGGATCGCATCGTGGCGGACGTGCCCGATCAGGCGCGCGGCATCGAGCGCTTCTTCGCGGCCTCGAAGGCGCTCGGCAGCGCGCTCACCGGGTTCGCCGATCACATGCGGATCGCGGCGACGATGTCGCTGCTCGAGAAGGCGACGCACGGGATCGGGATGGCGAGCCGCGGCCTTCGCGCGCGTCTGCCGGGGTACCTGAAGTGGTCGACCGAGGACGCATTCGACGAGCTCTTCGAAGCGCCGGTGATGGCGCGCATCTTCTGCTCCGAGGAGCGTCTGCTCTCCTGCATCCTGCCGCTCGGCTGGGCCTACGAGCACGACTATCAGTGCGCGCCGCGGGGCGGCGCTCGCGAGCTCTGGCGCTTCTTGGTCCGCGCGATTCGTTCGTGGCAGGGCCAGGTCGTCTGCCGCACGCGCGTCGAGCGGATCCACGTCGAGAGCGGCCGCGCGACCGGCGTGTCGTACGTGACGGGAACGCGCCGCGGCTCGATCCGCGCGAAGTACGTGCTCGCCGCGTGCGATCAGGCGAGCGTGTACGAGCGGATGCTGCCGCCCGGGAGCGTCGATCAGGAGTGGGTCGCGAAGCTGCGAGAGGCGGAGATCGGCGACTCGCACGTGTCGGTGTTCCTCGGCCTCGATCGCCCTGCGGAGGATCTCGGCTTCGGCTCCGAGCTCTACATGCTCACGCGCGACGACGTCTCGCGGCGCGACCACAACGCCGGTGATCCGACGCGCGTCGCGATCACGGCGCTCGCGGCCTCGGTGCGCGATCCGAGCCTCGCGCCCGAGGGAATGGGCACGCTGAGGCTCTGCGTGGCGGCGAACATCCGCGATGCCGACCACTGGAAGACGGGCCCCGGTCTCGCTCGTGGGCCCGAGTACGCGGCGTACAAGAACGCCTATGCCGACATCCTGATCGAGCGCGTCGAGCGAGCGCTCTCACCGAGGCTCCGCGAGCACGTCGTGGTCCGCGAGGTGGCCACGCCGATCACGCATCTCCGCTACACGGGCAATCGCGACGGCAGCATCGTCGGGACCAAGGCGAGCCGCGCGAACCTGTGGAGCGGAGTCGCGCACTACTTCACGCCGGTTCGCAATCTGATCTTCAGTGGTCAGTGGGCCGAGCTCGGAGGCGGAGTCCCGATCGCAGTCAAAGCGGGCGTGAATGCGGCACTGCTCGTGATGAAGAGCGAGCACAGCCGCGCATTCCGGAGCCTCGTCGAGGCGATCGACGGAACGCGCGCGGTCGACGATCTCGACCCTGCGCTGCTGCAGCCCCTGCCGAGCGCGCCGACCTCCCGCCCCAGCGAGTACCATCCTCGTGATGATCATCGCGAAGATCCTGGCGGGCGATCCCGGGTCGGTGAGCGAGCTGGAGCGCGCTGATCCCGACGCGTGGCGCGCCCTGATCGAGCACCTGATCGAGCACCGGCCCGCCGCGGCTCCACGCGAGCTCGTCGACGCGCTGCTCGAGGTCGATCCCGACTTCGAGGCGTGGATGCGGCGCGTCTCCGACGCCACGGAGGAGGTGCGATCGACCTGGTTCGCGTCGACCACCACGGCGCTCCGCGCGGTGCGACCGTGGCTCGCAGCCGGCGTGCTCGCGACGCGCGGGCCGAGTCACCCTGCGTCGCTGAAGGTTCGCTACGAGAGCTGCTTGCGCAGCGCCGACGACGATGCGCTCGCGAGCGTGGTCGCGCTCGTCGCGGACCTGCGGGCGATCGACGCCGAGCCGGCGCTCCTGATCGACGCCCTCGACCTCGTGGTGCGACGGGCGCTGGAGGACGGGCTGCCCGACGACGCGCTCGCGGCGGCGACGGAGGCCGAGTCGATCGCGCGTCGCGTGAGCGACGAGCAGCGCGCTGCGATCGCGGGCCGCTCGCGCGGTCGTGCGCTCCTCGCGGCCGGCAAGGTCGAGGAGGGCCTCGACGTGCTGCAGACGTTCCTCCGGACGCGCGGCCCGCGATTCGGCGGCGGCGGCACGTTCCGCGGATCGCCCATTCCGGACGATCCGCGCGAGGAGGCGATCGCGGAGGCGGTCACGATCGCGTCGTGGGCGATGGCGACCACGCCCGAGTGGGTCGGCGCGCTGGGCGGCATCGCCGAGCGATCGAGCGACGCGCAGGGCGCAGCTTCTCTCTGGAGCCGGTTCGACGCGGCGCTCGGCGCCATGGTCGCAGCGGCGGAAGATCCGTTCTCCGAGCTCGAGGTGGTCGTCCGGCAAGCGACCGAGCGCACGACGATGCGCACCGCGACCGCCGCGGCCGAGCGGCTCCATGCCGAGCTCCCCGACGACCTCGAGGCGGCCTCGGTGGTCGGCCGGCTCTTCGTGCGCGTCGGTCGCTTCGAGGACGCGTGGCGCGTGTTCGCGCGCGCCGCGCAGGGCGCGCCGGCGGACGAGCCGAGCCGCTCGCCCGCGTTCCTCGGCGCGGCGCGGGCCGCGGTGCGCGCGGGCGCGATCGACGATGCGGAGCGACTGCTCGCGGAGGCGCGGCGCGACGCGGTGGATCTCGACGAGCCACGCGCCGAGCTCTGCGCGATCGAGATCGCGCTCGCGCGCGGGGCGCCCGACGCGCTCGATCGCGCGTGGCGCCTCTTCGAGCAGCGTCGCGCCAGGCCGCGCGATCTGGTCGAGTCCGCGACCGGCTTCGGGATCGCCGACGCGCTCGCGAACGCGCTCCTCGCGAGCCGCGATCGACGCGCGATCGACGTGCAGCGCGCGGTGTGGGACGCGAAGCTCGCGCTCTGGGGCGAGTGCCCGGCCGCGTGGCTCGAGGAGCACAACCTCGGGACGATCCACGTGGAGCTCGGCGATGCCGGCGCGGCGCGCCCGCTGATCGAGTCCGCGGCGCGCAAGCTCGAGCGACAGCTCGGCGGCGATCATCCTCACGCCGCGATGGCGCGACGCTCACTCGCGCGGCTCGACGCGACCGCGTGAGCCTGCGATCGACCACGACGGGTGGTCGATGATCGCGGGTGTGCGAGCGCTGGCGAGGCCGATGGTCCCGCTCACGTTCGGGAGCTCGTGAGACGAGGCGCGACACGCAACGTGGGAACGCGGTGCGCGCGAGGCGTGCTGCGCCGGACCTGCTCTCGACTCGACGCTCTGCGCCGCTCGCAGAGGGCGCGCTGCGGCCGTGCGCCCTCGGTCCGCGCCTCGCGAGAGCTTGGAACGCGGAGTGCGGATGCCTCGGGCGCGCTCTCGCGAGCGCAGGAGGACGTGACCGATGCGAAAGAAGTGGGTCGTGGCGTCGGCGTGCGCTGCGTGGGCGACCGTGGCGCCGAGCGCGTCGGCGCAGGTCGAGGAAGAGACGATCATCGAAGAGCGCGTGGTCGAGCAGCCCGTGGTCGTCGAAGAGCGCGTGATCGTCGAAGAAGAGGCGCCTCCGGTCCAGGCGGTGGACACGGAAGTGGCACCGGTCCACCAGGTCGAGGTCGAGAGCCCCGACATGATCCGGCCCCGGCTCGGCGCGTCGATCAACGGCGGATATACGTTCAACGAGCCCGAAGGCTGGATGTTGGGTGGCAGTCTGCGGCTCGGCATCCAGATCGGTGATTGGATCGCGGCGTATTACCAACCGACCGCGCAGTACGCGTCGCTCGTGGTGCAAGGCGGCAACACGGACGGCGCGTTCTCGCTGTGGAACTCGTTCTTGTTCGAGCTCACTCCGGCCGACGTGATCTCGATCGCCGCCGGCCCTTCCGTCGACGTCTGGATGGGCTGCGAGGACGGCGCGCAGGGCGACGGACAGGTGAACACGCCGGTCAATGCAGGCTGCGCGGGCACCAACCCGTTCTTCGGCCTCCACGGGCGCCTCGCGTTCAACATCGGGAGCGACGGGCCCGGCAAGCGCCACGCGATCCAGATCTCGTTCGAGGTCCATCCGACGTGGTTCGGCGACGACTTCCAGACGATCGCGCTGCTCGGCGGCCTCGGCTACGACATGTACTGAGCTCGGCCGGAGTGCTCGTCCCGCATGTCCCGGACGGGAGCGCGCGGAGCGCGCGGACGGTAGGGACCGGCGGGCGAGCCGATTTCTCGACAGCGCTTGACGAGCTCACGGCCCGCCGGGGGCGGTGTTGTAATTGCGTTGCTCGCTCGGCACGCTCGCGCACGTGCTGCGGTCCGACGATCACGAGTCTCCCTTCGCACGCGACGACGACGACGACGCAGCGCGTCCAGCGCCCGGCGCGCGCACCGACGGTGCTTGGAAGATCGCGATCGTCGACGACGAGCAGGAGGTGCACGACGTCACGGTGCTCGCGCTGCGCAGCGTCTCGTTCTCCGATCGACGGCTCGAGTTCCTGAGCGCGCGCTCGGCGGACGAGGCGCGCTCGCTGCTCGCCGATCATCCCGATCTCGCGCTCGTGCTGCTCGACGTGGTGATGGAGACCGACGACGCGGGGCTCGAGCTGGTGCGCCACATCCGCGAGGCCCTGGGCAACCGCAACGTGCGCGTGGTGCTCCGCACCGGTCAGCCCGGACAAGCGCCGGAGTCGACGGTGATCCGCGACTTCGACATCAGCGACTACCGCACCAAGACCGAGCTCACGTCGACGCGGCTCCTCACGACGGTGATCGCGGCACTGCGCACCTACCAGCAGCTCCTCGAGGTGACCGCCCAGCGCGAGGAGCTGGCGCGCGCCTACGCCGCGCAGAGCGCGGCGCTCGAGGAGATCGCGCAGCTCAAGCGGAGGCTCGAGCGGGAGCGCGACTACCTGCGCGAGGAAGTGTCGGAGGCGGGCGGCGGCGCGGAGATCATCGCGGCGTCCGCGACGCTGCAGAAGATCCTGAGCGAGGTCGACGCGGTCGCGGCGACCGACGCGACGGTGCTCGTGCTCGGCGAGTCCGGCGTCGGCAAGGAGCTGGTCGCGCGTGCGATCCACGCGCGCAGCGAGCGCGCGTCGGGGCCGCTGGTGAAGGTCAATTGCGCGAGCGTCCCGCGCGAGATCTTCGAGAGCGAGTTCTTCGGGCACGTGAAGGGCGCGTACACCGGCGCGCACAAGGATCGTGTGGGGCGATTCCAGCTCGCCGACGGCGGGACGCTCTTCCTCGACGAGGTCGGAGAGATCCCGCTCGAGCTGCAGAGCAAGCTGCTGCGCGCGCTGCAGGAGCGCGAGGTCGAGCGCGTGGGCGACACGCGGGCACAGCGCGTCGACGTGCGCGTGGTCGCGGCGACCAACCGCGACCTCAAGGCGTGCGTCGAGGCCGGCACGTTCCGCGCGGACCTCTACTATCGGCTCCACGTCTTCCCGATCACCGTGCCGCCACTGCGCGCGCGACGCGCCGACATCGCGCCGCTCTTCGAGCACTTCGTCGCGAAGGCCTGCGCGCGGCTGCGCCGGCCCTTCGTGCCCCCCTCGCCCGCGCTGCTCCGCGCGATCGAGGTCTATCCCTGGCCGGGCAACGTGCGCGAGCTCGAGAACGTGGTGGAGCGCGCGGTGATCCTCGCGGTCGACGGAGTGCTGCGGCTCGACACGATCCTCCCCGACACCGCGAGCAGCGCGGCCGACGACGTGCTCGCCGAGCCGTCGCGCTCGTCGGCGGTGCCGAGCGAGCCGCGAGGGGCCTCGCGCTGGCCGACACGCGGCTTCTACACCGCGGACGAGCTGCGCGACCTCGAGCGCGAGAACCTGCTCGCGGTGATGAACGCGGCCGACGGGAAGGTCGCGGGGCCCGGCGGCGCCGCGGACCTGCTCGGCGTGAAGCCGTCGACGCTCTCGTATCAGCTCAAGAGCTTCGGCATCACGCGCCGGTGATCGCGCGATCGACCGGGAACACCACGCTCAGCGTGGTGCCGCCCCCGAGCTCGCTCTCGAGCGTCACCCTGCCCCCCAGCGTGTCGGCGACCAGCGACTGCACGACGTAGAGCCCGAGGCCCGTTCCGCCGGCACCGCGCGTGGTGGTGAAGAACGGCTGGAACGCCTGCGCACGCGTCGCCTCGCTCATCCCTCGTCCGTCGTCGCGGTAGACGAGCGAGACGGTGCGCGGCGTCGGGCGCCAGATCGTGATCTCGACCGCAGTGCGCGACCCGTCGCCGCGCGCGCCGTGCATGATCGTGTTGGTCACGAAGTTCGTGACGATCTGCGCGAGCGCGCCCGGGCAGGTGACGCAGCCGAGGTCGCCTTCGGTGTGGACGCGGACGTCGAGCGCGGCCCTGCGCACCAGCGGGCGCAAGCTGTCGAGCGTCTGCCGAACGTACTCGCCGACGTCGATGCGCCGCGGCTCCTCGCTCGAGTGATCGACCGACACCCGCTTGAACTTGGTGATCTCGGCGGCGGCGCGCTCGAGGTTGGAGCGCACCATCTCGGCCGCTTGTCCGCCGCGCTCGAGGAACGCGCGCAGCGCGCCCTTGGTGAGATCGTTGCGCTCGAAGAGCGCGCGGAGCGCGCTCATCTCCTCGCCGACGACGCCCATCGCGGTGACCGCGACGCCGAGCGGCGTGTTGACCTCGTGCGCGACGCCCGAGACGAGCAGACCGACCGTCGCGAGCCGCTCCTTGCGCACCAGCTCTTCCTGCGCCTCGCGCAGCCGCTCGATCGAGTGATGCAGCTCCTCCTCGACGCGCTTGCGCTCGAAGTACGTCGGGATGTCGATCGCGCTCTCGCGCAGCGCACCGCCGCGCTCGCCGCCGAAGCGCTCGCGGATCTGATCGGCGATGCGGTGCGGCGGCGCCATCACGAAGAGGCACTCGTCGTCGCCGCGCGCCTTGCACGCGACCTCGACCGCCGTGAGCTCGAGGCCGAAGCTCGCCTCGCACCACCCCGACGAGTACCCCGCGCCCATGATGCAGACCGGCACGTCGGAGCTGCGCCCCGACGCGATGAAGCTCGCTGCCTCGAACGAGTACGGGTGCGCGTGGAGCAGGAAGAAGTCGTCATCGGCGATCGGACGGCTCTCGGGGCGGATCTCGACCTGGCCCCAGCCCGTGTACGCGAATCGGATCGGTCCACCGGCGAGCTTCTCGAGCGGCTCGTTCGAGCGGAGCTGCTCGTGCATCGAGCGCGCATCGTGGAGCCCGATCGTGTGCGCGATGTCGAAGAGGAATCCGCGCGCGATCGACAGCGCCTCGCGCTCGCCGCGATCGGCGTAGAGCTGCACCAGCGTGTCGAGGAAGTCGGTCGCGAGGGACGAGGCGCGGACGAGCAGATAGCGCTCTCCGCCGATGCCGATCATCGCGCGCGCGGGGTCGATGTCGATCTGGCGGAAGCGCTCGCGCATCGTCGCGCCGACCTGCGCGAAGAGCGGCGCGAGGTCGCCCGCGACGCGCACGACGTCGGGTGTGCTCGGCTCGAACACGCTCTCGCGGAGGCGCGCGTTCTCGTGCTCGAGCTCGGCGATGCGAGCGCGCAGCGAGGCGAGTTCGGCGTCGGTGGGCATCGCGCGCGAGGATAGCGCGACGACCGAGCGCGAGAGTGGTCCGTGCCAGTCGCGAATCTTCGCGACTCATGCTCTCGGAAGCTCGCGACTCGCGGATTCTCGCGACCCGCGACGGCGCGAAATCCCGCCGAAATCACGGCAATCGAGCGCGGCACGTGCGCTGCAGTGGGAGCACGTCGGGCAGGGGGCGCGACGACGTCGCGGTCGTCCTCCGCTCTTCTTCTCACGTGGAGACAGACGACATGAAGCGCTACGTCCTTTCGATGCTGATCGTGACGCTCGCGGGCTGCGCCGCCCGCGGAGGCGAGGCCGCGCCCGAGCCAGGGCCCGACGCGCCCGCCGTCACGCCCGTCGAGGTGGTCCTGCCCGACGATCTCGAGCCCGACGCGGCGCTCACTGCGGACATCGCGTCGCTGCGCGACTCGCTCGGCGAGATGACGACCGACCTCGGCTTCGGCGACGACGCCGACTCGCGCATCGTCGTTCGCTACCGCGGTCACGGCGAGGTGATCTCGGGCGACGACGCGCCGCTCGAGACCGAGTACGACGACTCCGGCGACGCCACCGTCACCGACGATCCCGACTTCGCCACGTGGGTGGCAGTCCACCTGCAGACCGGGAACGAGTTCGAGGTCCGATTCCCCCGCGATCTCCTCTACGCTGCCGACGAGCGCGCGCACGAGCGCGGGATCGATCGCGGCACTCGCGAGCCCGTCTCGGAAGCGTCGGAGCGCCCGACGGCGCCGTTCGTCGAGGACGACGCCGCGCTCGATCCCACGACGCGCAAGGGTTGGTCGAACGGACAGGACACTCGCACGCTCCGCGGGACCATCGGAGTCGCGCACACCGACTCGGCCTATCGACGCCTGGTCTCGCTCGGTACGAACGGTGGTTGTTCGGGCACGCTCGTCGGGCCCAAGCACATCGTGACCGCCGCGCACTGCATCCGGAACTTCACCAACCGCACCTGGCGCGGGACCACGGCGTACGCGGGCCGCAGCGGTCAGGACGCCTGGCGCTCGTCGGCGCAGTACCACCCGGATCCCGACGTCGCCGCGACCTGGTACTGGGTGCCGGGCAGCTTCATCGCGCAGGCGGACGGCCAGGAGAAGATGCCGTACGCCGCGACGCCGTGGGACATCGGCGTGATCGTCACGCACGCGTCGCGCCTCGGCGAGACCGTCGGCTGGATGGGCTGGTACTGGTGGGGTGACGACGCCGAGTTCGCCAATCGCACCCGCTACAACCGTGGATATCCGGTCTGCGGCTCGGAGAACGCGCCCGCTTCGTGCCAGCGACTCGGCCTCTACGGCGACACCCAGTCGTGCGCGGTCGGTGAGCATTCGTCGCCGGACGCCGATGGAATCGAGCGTCGATTCCGCTTCAGCTGCGACATGTCCGGCGGTCACAGCGGCTCGTCGCTCTACACCTATCTCGACTCGGACACCCTCGCGGTCACCGGCGTGGTGAGCTGGGAGCACTGCTTCCGGTGCGGCGGGGACGACGACCGACCGAACACCGGCGTGCGCATCACGCGAGAGTACTCGGGCGTGATCGCGTCGCTCCGCCAGGGCATGCCCTGAGGTGAACCCCGCCCCGCGCGCGGGCGGGAAAGACGAGACGAGGAGCAGCGCAACAGCGCGGCTCCTCGTCTCGTCGTCGTCTCGCGGGATCAGCTCGCGACGGGCTCGGGGGGCGCGGGCTCCACGAGCGCTTCGTCGTCGTCTTCCGGGCGCGACCCCGCGACCAGCCGCTCGAGCGCGCCGAGCGGGGGCGGCGCGATGCCGCTGCCGTCCTGTTGGGCGTCGTGCAGGGGCCACCAGATCGCGCGCATCAGCGCGACCACGATGCCGTCCTGGCGATCGAGCGCGCGCTGGTCGACGCGCTGGGGAGGCGTGAGCTCGGCGCCCGCGCGGTCGAGTCGCTCGATCTCGCCGGCGAGCGCCTCGAGCTCGCCGACGAACGCCTCGTCGTAACCGTAGCGGTCGAGCACCGGCACCAGCGCGGGCTCCTTTCGCAGGTCGACGAGGACGCGTGCCACCGTCCGAACGCTCGTCACGGTCGACGCCGGAGTCGGCGCCTTGGCGGCGGCGCGCGCGAGCTCCACGCGCACCTTCGAGCCGTGCGGCACGACGTGCCGATTGAGCGTCAGCGCGACGGATCGGCGAATGCGCAGCGCGCGGGAGTTCGTCGACTTCAGCTCCTCGCGCCGGCCGAGGATCGCGGTGGACACGTCGCGGCGCTGTTGCTCGAACGACAGGTTCACGCGTCCGAGCTCGAGCGCCTCGCGCACCAGCAGAGCCAGCAGCTCGGGCGCCAGCCCCGGAATCGGCTTTGCGATGGACTGGATCGCGAAGAGCGCACCCGCGGCGAAGCTCGGCGCGACCGCGAGGATGTCCTCGGTGCGGAAGGCCGCGCCGAGCGCGATCAGCCCTTCGTTCGACTGCGCTCGGATCAGCGCCTCTCTCACGAGCGCGAGGTCCTCGTCGCGCAAGGCGGGCAGGTGCGGACCGAGCTCCTCGAGCGACCAAGCACGGCTCGTGTCGATGGTGGACGGCGCCGACGGGCGCCGCGGTGTCGGTGTCTTGCGAGTGGTTTTCTTCTTGGCAGTCGCCATGCCGCGGACAGTAGGAGCCCGCGAAGCGCCGTGTAAATCGTCCGAGACCGGGACGTCCGCGCGCAGAGACGTAGTCCGGCGAATCTGTCTTTTTGACGAGCTGGAACGGTCGTTCGAGGAGCTCGAACGGTCTTTCGACGCGAAATCCGGTCTTTGGACGCGAAATTCGGTCTTTGGACGAGGTGGAGCCGTCGTTCGACGAGCTGGACGGTCTTTCCACGAGAATTTCGGTCTCTGGACGAGGTGGAGCCGTCTTTCGACGAGCTGGACCGTGTTTGGACGAGCTGAACGGTCTTTCGATGAGCTGGGCGGTGTTGGACGAGCTGGACGGTCACCGCGAAAAAACCCATCGCAGAGGCCGCAGAGCTCCTGTCATCGGCGACCCACTTCACCGCAAGCGACTCCGCGCGGACTCGGCACATCACTCCCGAAAGAGACTCTGCGGGGACTCGAGATCACGCCCACCGCGAAGCAACCCCACCACGAGCGGCCCGAACGACGAGACCCAAACGAAACAGCAGAGCGACGTGCGCGCGAAGCGCGCACCTGGAGCGAGTGCACACCGAAGAGCGCAGGTCAGTACAACCAAGAGAGAGCGCGTCCTCGAGACCAACTCCACCACATGCGACTCCGCGGGGACTCGGCACATCGCGCTCGAAAGAGACTCTGCGGGGACTCGAGATCACGCCCACCGCGAAGCAACCCCACCACGAGCGGCCCGAACGTCGAGACCCAAACGAAACAGCAGAGCGACGTGCGCGCGAAGCGCGCACCTGGAGCGCAGGTCAGTACAACCAAAAGAGAGCGCGTCCTCGAGACCAACTCCACCACATGCGACTCCGCGGGGACTCGGCACATCGCGCTCGAAAGAGACTCTGCGGGGACTCGAGATCACGCCCACCGCGAAGCAACCCCACCACGAGCGGCCCGAACGACGAGACCCAAACGAAACAGCAGAGCGACGTGCGCGCGAAGCGCGCACCTGGAGCGAGTGCACACCGAAGAGCGCAGGTCAGTACAACCAAGAGAGAGCGCGTCCTCGAGACCAACTCCACCACATGCGACTCCGCGGGGACTCGGCACATCGCGCTCGAAAGAGACTCCGCGGGGACTCGAGATCACGCCACCGCAAGAGACTCGCAGGGACTCGACCCCTCGCTGGCGAGCTATTTCGCCCGCAGCGCCGCCACCGCGCCCTCCGGGTAGCTCCACAGGCGCGCTGCGAGCGCCAGTCTCGCGCGCAACTCCGCGCTGCCCTCCGCCGCTCCGCGCTCGAACACCTCGACGAGCAGTGCGTCGACCTCCGTGTCGCGCTTGGCGGAGAGCACATCGATCACCCGCACGAGCTCCTCGTCTCCGCTCGCCAGCATCCGCGCGACGGCCCGCCGCACGACCTGCACGTCGCGCGCGTCGATGCCTGCGCCCGAGGGAAGCGTCGACGCGATCAGCGAGAGCTCGTCGCCCGCGACGGCGTCGAGATCGAGCGCGTCACGCAGCGCTCGAAAGCGCTCCCACTCGGCCTCCGAGGGCGACTTGCCGCGGCGCCGGACCGGCTTGCCGTAGCGCGCCATCGCGACGTTCCGCAGAGGCTCGGCGACGCCGCCGATCGCGCGGATCACGCCGGCCGCCTGGAGCGCGTCGAGCGCGCCCGCGACGAGATCCGCACGCGCGGCGCGGAGCACGCCGGGCGTCGCGCGACGCGAGCGCAGCAGCGCGCTGCGCGTCGCGGGATCGCGGTACAGCGACGTCGCGAGCCGCGCCACCGGCGGGTCGGCCTCGGGGTCGTGCAGGTCGCCGAGCAGCCCGTCGATCGCGGCGATCTGCGCGGCGCGATCGGGCCCGGCGAGGTCGAGGCGCGCCCGCTCCCGGCGCTCCGCGCGCAGCGCGGGCGCGAAGCGCTGCTCGATCGCGTGCGGCATCGCCGCCCACGCGCCCGGCTTGCCGCGTCGGAGGGCCTCGACGATGAGCTCGCGGTGCGCCTCGAGCGCCGGGTGCGCCGGATCGATCGCGGCCTCGACGGGATGCGTGATCCGCCACGACGCGGGCTCGCGATCGGCGGCGCCGGCGAGCGCGCCGCCGAGCAGGACGGCGAACGGCACCGAGGGGTCGGCGTCGCGCGGCCACACCGCGCCGAACGCGCGGGCGAGCGCGTACTGCACGTCGTCGTCGGAGCGCTCGTGCGCGGCAGCGCGCGCCGCGAGCAGCGCGTCGGCGAGCGCGACGCCGAGCTCGATGCGCCGCGCGCGGTCGATCGACGCCAGCGGATCGAGCTTACCGAGGATCATGAAGGTCTCGCCGCTCCACGCCCGCAGCGCGCGGATCACGGCGGCGGCCGAGCCGGGGCGGCTCGCGGCCGCGGTGAGCCACGTGAGCGTCGACTCGCGCGCACCCGCGCCGGCGGCGAGCGTCGTCAGGAGCGCGATCGCGAGCGGGTCCGGCAACGCAGCCGCGGCCTCGACGACCTCGCCGGCGGGCTGCTTCGAGAGCGGGTACGGCTCGAGCTCGAGCGCGGCGCGGAGGCGCGCGAGCGCGGCGCGCGCGGGCTCGTCGAGCGCCGGCTCGGGATCGGCGTCGAGGATGCGGTGCCACCACGGCGGCGTGGGCTGCAGGCGCGCGCGCGCGGCCCGGCGGACGGTGGGATGCGGATCCCCCGCGAGCTGATCCAGCGCGTCGCGCGCGTGCTCGAGCGAGAGGCCGAGCGCGAGCGCCTCGCGCACCGCCGCCCGAGTATCGCCGAGCGAGGCGCGCAGCTCGGCGGGGAGCTCGTGGGCGCGGGCCGCCGCGTGCCGCACCGCCCTGGCGATCGCGAGGCTGTAGCTGCGATCGTCCTCGTCGCCGCCGTGGTCCTCGGCGAGCTGGAGCATCCAGGCGAGCAGCGGGAGGGTCTCGACCTGCGCGCGCGACGCGCACGCGGCCGCGACGAAGCGCCAGAGCTCGGCCGCCGCCTCGCGGCGGGCGGCGCGCGAGAGACCGTCCGCGGTGCGGGCGTCGTACGCGCGGGCCTCGTCTTCCTCGTCGCCCAGCGCGCTGTGATCGATGAGGGGCCGGACCTCGCGCGCGAGCGCCCAGAGCTCGCGCCAGGTGAAGCGATCGTCGGGCGCGCTCATCGTGCGCCCCCCTCGAGGTCGCGGCGTAGGTCCGCGAGGGCGTCGGCGGCGAGATCGCGGGCGGGGTACGAGGCCGAGGCCGCGAGGCGCTCGAGCACGGTGACCCACGGCGGGCTCGCGGCGAGGGCGGCGTTGTAGAGGCGGATCTCGAGCGGCGGCGCGGACGCGGGCGCGACCGCGGCGAAGAGGTGCTCGACCGCGGGATGGTCGTGCGCGACGACGCCCGTCCTCGCGAGCTCGACGAGCAGCGCGCCGAGGGTGGCGAGCGCGTCGGGCGAGGCCGGGTCGGAGAGGAGCGCGTCGAGGGCGTCGCGGGCGCGGGCGAGCTCCGCGGCGCTCGGAGGGGCGGAGCGCGCGTGCGCGGTGATCGCGCGCAGCACGATCGCGATCTCGTCCCCCGCGAGGCGCCCTGCCGCGAGCTGCGCGCGCAGGGTGCGCATCACGACGCGGCGCAGCGGCTCGCAGTCGATCACGACGGCGCGGAGGCGCGGCGCGTCGAGCGCGCTCACGAGCAGCGCGCGCCCGGCCCTGCCGCGCACCCGCGCCATGCGCTGCAGCGCGAACGTGAGGGCGTCGGGATCGTCGCTCAGCGCGAGCGCGCGCTCGGCGTAGGCGGTGACGCGCGGGTCCTCCGAGGCGAGCAGCGAGGTGCGCAGCGGGGTGGCGAGCAGCGACCACGCGCCGGGGAAGCCGGCCTCGAGCGCGGCGACCGCAGACTCGGCGAGCGGGCCGAGAGCGGTGCGCGCGGAGATCGCCGACGCCACCGCGCGGGTGAGCGGCGTGTGCGCGCGCGCGTCGGTGGCGGGGACCGATGCCGCGGCATCGAGCGGCGCGCCGAGGGCGAGCGCGACGAGCGGCCGGAGGTCGTCGACGAGGCTCGCGAGCGACGTGACGATGCGCTCGGCGACGTAGCGATCGGCCGAGCGCTGCTCGCCGAGCGCGGGCAGGAGCGTCTCGAGCGCGCGCGCGCGGACCGGCTCGGCACACTCGGCGAGCGCGCGGGGGATCAGCATCTCGAGCTGCTCGATGATCGCGTAGGGCCGCGCGTCGAGGACGCGGCCGATCTCGAGGCCGCCGGTCGCGCGCAGCCAGCGCACGCCCAGCGCATGGTCCCACGCGCGATCGCGACAGAAGAAGCGGGTGAGGATCGCCCCCGCGACGTCGTCGGGGAGCGCGCGCATCGCGCGGCGAATCGCGCGCTGCGCCTCCTCGTGCTTCCACGGAGGCTCGACGAGCGCGGCGAGCGCGGCGTCGAGCGGCTTGCGGAGCCGGCGCGCGTCCTCCGCCGAGCGCGAAGAGAGCGGATCGGCGGGGAAGACGCCATGCCACGCGGGCGGTCCGTGGCCCCCGAGCGCCTCGCGCGCGGCGGCGCGCACGGTGTCGTCCTCGTCGCCGTGCAGGTCGTAGAGGAGCGCGCGCACGTCGGCGCTGCCGGCGGCGTGGGGCGCGAGGCCGCGCGCGATCGCGGCGCGCGCGGTGGGCGTGCGCTTGCCGACGAGCTTGCGCGCCTCGGGCAGCGCGCGCGGCCCCGCGAGCGTGACGAGCTGCTCGATCGCCTGCGCGATCGCGATCGAGAGCGAGCCGTTGCGGTCGTCGTAGCCTTCGGTGCGCCCGCGTGTCGCGCGGAGGTAGCGCAGCGCGAGCGGGTCTCCTTCGGCGCCGAGGATCGCCGCAGCGAGCGGGAGCGCGGTGGCGAGCGCGCCGTACTTCGCCTGGGCGTGCGCGCGCTCGGTGGTGGCGTCCACGAAGGTGTCGGAGGTGCGATCGGCCGGCGCATCGAGCGCGGCGATCGACGCGTCGGCGAGCCCGACGAGACGCTCTCGATCGATCCAGGTCATGCGACGCTCGGCGGTGAGGGCTCGTCCCACGCGATCGCGGCGGCCTCGGCGAGGTCGCGCACGAAGAGGATCTCGATGCGCGCTTCGGCGGGGACGTCGGCGCGGTTGGCCTCGGGGACGATCACCGCGCGGAGCCCGGCGCGCTCGGCGGCGAGCACCTTCGCGCGCACGCCGCCGACCGCGAGCACCGCGCCGTGCAGCGTGATCTCGCCGGTCCACGCGACGTCACCGCGCACCGCGAGCCCGGTGATCGCGGAGCGGATCGCCAGATAGAGCGGCACGCCGGCGGAGGGGCCCTCCTTGCGCACGGCGCCCTCGGCGATGTGCACGTGGAGGTCGGCCACGAGCGCGGCGTCGGGCGCGCCGATCGCGCTCGCCTCGGCGGCGATGCGCGAGAGCGCGGTGCGCGCGGACTCGCGCATGACCTCGCCCTGGAGGCCGGTGAGGTGGAGCTCGGGGCGCGCGCCGCGCGCAGGCGCGCGTAGCACCTCGATCGGCAGCACTGCGCCGCCTCCGTCGCCGCCGACCGAGAGGCCGTGCGCGGAGCCGATCGGCAGGCGCGTCGCGGGGGGGACGCGGCGGTGGCGAGGCGGCCCGTGGACCGTGGTGATCTCGGCGATGGTGATCGGCGCGTCGCTCGCGGCGGCGCCGCGCGCCAGCTCGACGGCGCGGGCGCGGTGGACGGCGGAGAGCACGCGCTCGAGCTCGCGCACGCCCGGCTCGCGGGTGTAGCCCTCGACGATGGCGGCGAGCGTCTCGGCGTCGGCGGTGAGCGGCGCGGCGAGGCCGTGCGAGCGCGCGAGGCGCGGCAGCACGTGGCGCGATGCGATGCGCACCTTCTCGCCCAGCGTGTAGCCGTCGAGCTCGACGACCTCGAGGCGATCGCGGAGCGCGGGGAGGATGCGATCGACGTCGTTCGCGGTGGCGATGAAGAGGACCTTCGAGAGGTCGTAGGGCGCGCCGAGGAAGTTGTCGGAGAAGGCGTGGTGCTGCTCGGGATCGAGCACCTCGAGGAGCGCGGCGGCCGGGCTGCGGAAGCTCTCCTGGCCGATCTTGTCGAGCTCGTCGAGAAGCAGGACGGGATCGGTGCGCCCCGCCTGCCGCATGCCCTGCACGATGCGCCCCGGCGACGCCGCGTGGAACGACTGGCGGTGGCCGCGGATCTCGCACTCGTCGTGCACGCCGCCGAGCGGCACGCGCACCAGCGGGCGACCGAGGCCCTCGGCGATGCTCCGCGCGATCGTCGTCTTGCCGACGCCCGGCGGGCCGGCGAGGCACAGCACCAGGCCTCGCGAGCTGCCGCCGAGCTTGCGCACCGCGAGGTGCTCGAGGACGCGGCGCTTGGGGCGCGCGAGGCCTTCGTGCTCGGCGTCGAGGCGGCGCGTCACCTCGTCGAGATCGATCGTCGCGGGCGGCGGCTCGCCCCAAGGGAGGTCGGCGAGCAGCGTCAGGTGCGCGAGGTACGTGTGGTAGTCGTGCGCGTTGCGCGGCATGTCGGCGAGCAGCGCGAGGCGCTCACGGGCGACGGCGCGCGCAGCCTCGGGGAGCGGGAGGCGCTCGAGCTTCTGGGCGACGACCTCGAGCGGTCCACCCAGCTTGCGACCCGCGAGGGGCTCCGCGATGCCGAGGGTGCGGGCGATCTCGGTGGCGATCGGCAGGATGCGCGCGCGCTCGGCGTGGCTCGTGTCGCCCGCGGCGAGGCGCGCGGCGAGCGACTCGAGCACCGTCGCGGCGTCGGGCGCGACGGCGCTCGGGGTGTCGGGCGCCGGGGGATCACCGTCCGCGACGGAGCGGGCGAGCGCACCGTGGGTCGCGAGCGTGCGCTCGATCGCGCGGAGCGCCGGCACCGACTCCGCGCTCGATCGCTCGCGCGCGAGCGACAGGACGCGGGCAGCGACACGCGCGGCGTCGACCTCGTCGAGCAGCTCGAGGCGCGCCGCGAAGGGCTCGGCCGTCTCGACGTCCACCACGCGCGCACGGCGAAGGCCGCGGAGGCGCACCCCACCGCGCGCGAGCGAGACGACCTCGGCCAGCACGCCCACGCGCCCCGTCACGAACGAAGGGAGCTGCAGCGCGAAGTCGAGCGGGAGCGCGACGACTCGCGCAGCTTTGCGCTTGCGCGCGCGCTTGAGGGACTCGGGCTCGCAGCTGGCGTCGTCGAGCGCGAGCTCCTCACCGGGCAAGAGGACATCGGAGAGCAACCCGAGGACGATTGTTCGTTCGTCGTTCATCCGGGCCAGGATAGCCGAGGACGGAACGGGCCGAGGTGCTCCGAACCGCGTCAGCTCCCGGGGCGCGCGATCGCGATCGGCAGCACGACGTTCGCGGTCGCGCCCGGGCTCTCGTAGGTCCAGCCGCGCATCGTCTCGGCGACGCAGCTCGTCAGCGCCTCGCTCTCGATGTCGCTGCGCACGATGTCGATCGCGGGCGCGCCGCTCGCGCTCGGAAAGGTGACGCGCACCCAGACGCGACCGTGTGCCTGCACCGCCGCGCGGCGCGCACACGCGGCGAGCGCCTCGGGATGCGCGGCCATCGCCGTCTGCACGCTCGCGAGCGCGCGGGCGTGCAGCTCTTCCTCGGTCAGCGGGCGCGACGGCGCAGCGCTCGTCGGAGGCGGCGGAGCCGTGGGCACGGTCGAGGCCGACGTGGTCTCGGTCGATCCCGGGATCGAGGGAGTCGGTGTGCCGATCAGCGCGTGCACGACGACTCGCGTGCTCGCATCGCGCTCGGGGAACCGCGCGGCACCGAACGCGCGCGTGAGGCATCGCGCGAAGCGGCGCTGAGCGCTGGTGAGCGTGCTCGTGATGCGCGGCGTCGCGCGACCGCGTGCGCCCACCTCGAGCTCCAGCGTGATGTCTGCAGGGTCGGTGGGACGCTCTCGCAGACACGCGCTGATCGGCGCGAGGACCGCGCGCAGCCCGGTCTCGAGCTCGTCGACCGTGAGCGCGCCCGATGGACCCTCGAGCGCGAGGGCCGCGTCGGCGATCGCGGGATCGCGCACGGCACGTGGCTGGGCATGCGCGAGCGAGGGAGCCGCCACGAGCACGATGAGCGCGAGGACGCGGGCCACGCACCGAGTGTAGCCGAACGGCTCGCCGGCACTGGGTGGCGGGAATCCATACTGGTCGGGCTCTTTCGCCTGTATTGACAGTCCGCGACGGCCGTCCGTAGTTTGGCGAGAGTCGGTCGACGCACCCGGGGTGGCGGGCTCGGCCGCGAGCGAGAGGAGCAGGAGTGAGGGACCCTGCGCTGTCGTCGGCTCGTTTCGAGCTGCTGCGTGAGGTCGGCAGCGGGGGCATGGGCGTCGTCTTCGAGGCGCTCGATCGCGAGACGAACGCGATCGTCGCGCTGAAGATGCTCAAGACGCGCGACGCGCACCTGCTCTATCGCTTCAAGCAGGAGTTCCGCGCGCTCGCCGACGTGCAGCACCCGAACATCCTGCGCTTCGGGGAGCTCCATCACGAAGGCGATCAGTGGTTCTTCACGATGGAGCTGGTGCGAGGGGTCGATCTCCTCGCGTACGTGCGGCACGGAGCGAGCGCGTCCAGCCCGCTCGACGAGAAGACGCGCGACGCGTCGCCCGCCGGCCGACGACGCCGCGCGCGCGAGATCGAGACCGAGGACGACGCCACGCTCCACGACGAGCCACGCGAGCACGTCGCCGACGAGCCGAGCCCCATCGCGTGCGAGGTCGGCTACGACGAGGCGCGGCTGCGGTCCACGCTGAGGCAGCTCGCGAGCGCGATCGACGCACTGCACCGACGCGGTCGACTGCATCGCGACGTCAAGCCATCGAACGTGCTGGTGCGCGACGACGGACACGTCGTGTTGCTCGACTTCGGTCTGGTCGAGCGCTTCGGCACCACGGTCGAGCGCCACGTCGAGAAGAGCGGCGAGCGCGCGATCGTCGGGACACCTCACTTCATCGCGCCCGAGGTGGTCGACGACGACGTCGGCCCGGAGGCGGACTGGTACGCGTTCGGCGTGCTGCTGTTCAAGGCGCTCACCGGGACGTTGCCGTTCCGCGGGCACCCGCTCGTCGTGATGCGCGAGAAGCGCGAGCGCGCCGCGCCCGCGCCGAGCGATCTGGTCCCCGGAGCGCCGCCCGATCTCGATCGACTGTGCCGTGCGCTCCTCGAGCGCGATCCCGCGGTGCGTCCGTGCGGCGACGACGTGCTCCGCGCGCTCGGCGCCGAGCCTCCCGCCGACGATCTCGTCGCGTCCGAGCCCGACGGCGCCGCGATGCTCGAGGTGCCCGCCGCGTTCGTCGGAAGGCGCCGCGAGCTCGCGACGCTCGCCGACGCGTTCGTGCGCGTCGCATCGAGTGGGCGCGAGCTGGTGGTGGTGCGCGGCGAGCCGGGCGTCGGCAAGAGCACGCTCGTGCGTGCGTTCCTCGAGCAGCACGTCGCGCCGGATCGCGACGCGCTGGTGCTCGCGGGCCGCTGCTACGAGCAGGAGTCGGTCCCGTTCAAGGCGTTCGACGCGATCATCGACGCGCTGAGCGCGCACATCGCCGCGCTTCCGATCGCCGAGGCGCGCGCGCTGCTCGCGGGAGGAGCGCAGTTCCTCGCGATGATGTTCCCCGTGCTCCGGCGCGCACCCGCCGTCGCGGAGATGGTCACTCCGGGCAGCGCGCTGCGGAACGTGTCGCTCATGCGCGATCTCGCGTTCCGCGAGCTCAAGGACGTGCTCGGAGCGCTCTCCGAGCGCGCGCGCCTCGTAGTGTTCGTCGACGATCTGCAGTGGGCCGACCGCGACAGCCTCGCGCTCCTCGAGGCGCTCTTCGCGCAGCCGGGCGCGCCTCGCGCGCTCTTCGTCGCGACGATGCGCGCGGGCAGCGCCGAGATGCAGGCGCGCCTCGACGCGCTGTCGCCGCGCACGCTCGATCTCGGTGGGCTCTCGCACGAGGAGTCGAAGGCGCTCTGGAACCTCCTGTGGATCGCGAACGGTGGGCCGCACGCCGGGCTCGCCCGACGCGACGCGGCGTCGTTCCTCGACGAGGCCGGCGGACATCCACTCTTCCTCTCGGAGCTCGTGCGCTTCGCGCGGAGGCCGCAGCGCGGCGCCACCTCGCGCGCGCGCCTGCAGGACGTGATCTGGACGCGCATCGCGGAGCTCGACGAGCCCGCGCGTCGGTTCATGGAGATGGTCGCGCTCGCGGGCGCGCCCTTCCCGTTCCAGCTGATCGCGCGCGCGGCGGGGCTCGACGTGAGCCAGAGCGCGATCCTGATCGGCGCGCTCCGCACCGCGCAGATGATCCGCGTCAGCCGTCACGGCGAGGATCGTCTGGTCGAGCCCTATCACGACCGAATTCGCGAGGCGATCCGCCGGCACTTCGACGACGGCGGCGAGGCGATGGCGGCGCGGCTGCGCCACCTGCACCTGAGCCTCGGTCTCGAGCTCGTCGCGCACACGTCGAGCGCGGCGCTGCCCTCGGTGGTCTTCGCGATCGTGCAGCACCTGCACCAGGCGGGAGACCTCGTGTCGTCGCGCGACGCGCGGCGGCGGTTCGCGGAGCTGTGTCTCGTCGCGGGACGTCAGGCGAAGCAGACCACCGCGTATCGCGCGGCGCTCGAGTACCTCGAGCGCGCGACCGTGCTGATCGCAGGGCTCGGCGATCCGTGGACGACGGAGCACGCGCTCGCGTGCTCCGTCTGGTGGGAGCGCATGGAGTCGGCGTACCTCGCGGGCGAGATCGACCTCGCGAAGCGCCTCTTCGCGGAGCTCCTCCAGCGGCTCGCCGACCCTGCGGAGCGCGCGCGTCTCTACGCATCGCGCATCGCGCTGGAGACCGGGCACGGCCGCAGCGTCGAGGCGATCGCGACCGCACGCGAGGCGCTGCGGAGCTTCGGTCAATCGCTGCCGGCGAACGCGAGCACGGCGTCGGTGCTGCTCGAGTACGCCGCGGTGCGGTGGGCGGTCGGGCGCCGCTCGGCCGAGAAGCTCGCAGCGCTTCCCGAGCTCGAGGACGTCCGCGCACGATGCGCGATCGAGATCCTCGTCGCGATGGTGCCCGCAGCGTTCTTCGTGTCGACGGATCTCCTCGTGGTCGTGAGCCTGCGCATCGCGCAGCTCTCGCTGCACCACGGCGTGATGGACGCGTCGGCGTACGGCTTCGCGCTCTACGGAGCGGTGCTCTCGGGCGCGTTCGGAGATCACGCGAACGCGCACGCGTTCGGGCGCCTCTCGCTGGTGCTCCAGGAGCGCTTCCGCAGCGAGCGCTTCGCCTGCAAGCTGCTCTTCGTCAACGGCACGTACCTCACGCCGTGGGTCGAGCCGTTCGCGGCCGCGAAGGCCCAGCTGCGCGACGCGGTGTCGGTCGGCACGCGATACGGAGACACCGCGTACGAGGCGTACTCGGCGGGCACGCTCTCGGTGATCACCTACTGCGACGCAGCGCACCTCGGCGAGCTGCGCGAGACCGCAGAGGCGTGTCGAGCCATCGCGGTGCGCCGTCGCGACGTGGACATGGCGGCGCTGGCCTCGACGCACGCGCGGTACGCAGCGGCGATGCGGGGACCGGACGGCGATGCGACGACCCTCGCCGCCGAGGACTCGGACGACGCGACGTTCCGCGCGTCGTTGAGCGAGCGGAAGACGCCGGTGGCCATCTTCTACTATCACCTGCTCGGCGCTCAGCTCGCGTATCTCCACGACGACGACGCGCGCGCGAGCGCGCTGCTCGCGGAGTGCGATCGTCACGTCGGCGCGGTGTTCTCGGTCCCGACCTCGGTCGAGCTCGAGGCGTGGCGCGTGCTCGTCGGTGCGCGCTCACATCGGAGCGCGGGCGCGCTGGAGCGCGCGCAGATCGCGTGGAGAGCGCGAGGAAGCCTCGCGAAGCTCGCTCGATGGGCGCAGGTCAATCCGCAGAGCTTCGAGCCGCTCTACCTCGTCGCGCTGGCCGAGCACGCGCGGGTGCGCGGAGCGAGCGACGCCGTCGCGCACTTCGAGCAGGCGGTCGAGCGCACGCGTGCCCATCGACGAGGCAAGTGGGAAGCGCTGGCGCTCGAGCTCCTCTGGCGCTTCCACGCAGAGCGTGGCGATCACGCGATCGAGCAGCTCCGCGAGGCGCGCGACGCATACGCGCGCTGGGGCGCCGAGCGCCGCGCCGCGGAGCTCTCGCAGCGACTCGCGCGCTGACCCCCGAGCGCGCGTACCCGAGTCGGGAGCCTTGAGCGTCCTGATCGGACGTGGCCCCATCGATCTCCGGTGAGCGCACAAGGAGAGCCGATGATCCTCTTGAACCCGAAGAGCTACACGCGGACCTATCCCGATGCGCGCTCGCGCGAGCTGATGGAGAAGACGATCGCGTTCTTCGAACGACGCGGGAAGAGGAAGCTCAAAGAGCACGATCTCGCGCGCACGTGGTACGCGGACTTCCTCGAGTTCGTGGGCGAGGAAAAGGTGTTCGCGACACTGCTCACGCCCGCGGGCCACGGCGATTCCGACGCACGCTGGGACACCTGGCGCAACTGTGGTCTCAACGAGATCCTGGGCTTCTACGGACTCTGTTACTGGTACACGTGGCAGGTCTCGATCCTCGGCCTCGGTCCTCTCTGGATGACCTCCAACGAGGCGCGCAAGAAGAAGACCGCCGAGCAGCTCGCACGAGGCGGCATCTTCGGATTCGCGCTCTCGGAGCGCGAGCACGGCGCCGACATCTACTCGACCGACATGGTGCTCGCGCCGAAGGGCGACGGAACCTACGTCGCGAACGGCGGCAAGTACTACATCGGCAATGGCAACGCGGCGGCGACGCTGTCGACGTTCGGAAAGCTCGAAGGCACCGACGAGTACGTCTTCTTCGCGGTCGACCCGAAGCACCCGAGCTATCGCCTCGTGAAGAACGTCGTCGCGAGCCAGTCGTACGTCGCGGAATTCGCGCTCGAGAATTATCCGATCACCGACTCGGACATCCTCTCGCGTGGCAAAGACGCGTGGAATGCCGCGCTCAACACGGTGAACATCGGGAAGTACAACCTCGGCTGGGCGTCGATCGGCATGTGCACGCACGCGCTCTACGAGGCGCTGAACCACGCGGGCAATCGCCGCCTCTACGGGATGTACGTGACCGACTTCCCGCACGTGAAGCAGATGTTCACCGACGCATACGCCCGACTCGTCGCGATGAAGCTCTTCGCGCTCCGCGCGGCCGACTACATGCGCTCGGCGTCACCCGACGATCGTCGATATCTGCTCTACAACCCCGTCGTGAAGATGAAGGTCACCACGCAAGGCGAAGAGGTGATCAACCTGCTGTGGGACGTGATCGCGGCGCGTGGCTTCGAGAAGGACACGTACTTCGAGATGGCGGCACGCGACATCCGTGCGCTGCCGAAGCTCGAGGGCACGGTGCACGTGAACATCGCGCTCATCGTGAAGTTCATGCCGAACTACTTCTTCGCGCCGGCGAGCCTCCCCGAGGTCCCGCGGCGTGACGACGCGACCAACGACGACTTCCTGTTCCGACAGGGCGACGCCGCGGGGCTCGGCAAGATTCGCTTCCACGACTACGAGCCTGCGTTCCGCGCGTTCGATCTCCCCAACGTGCGCATCTTCCAGAAGCAGGTCGCGATCCTGAAAGAGCTGCTGATGGTCGCCACGCCCGACGACGCGCAGCGCAAGGATCTCGACTTCCTCATGACGCTCGGCGAGATGTTCACGCTGGTCGTCTACGCCCAGCTCGTCGCAGAGAACGCGAAGATCTACGGCGTCGAGGACGACCTCGTCGATCAGATGTTCGACTTCATGGTGCGCGACTTCGGCAAGCTCGCGCAGCAGCTCCATGCGAAGCCGAGCAGCACCGAGGCACAGCAGGCGTTCTGTCTGCGCCTCGTGCTCAAGCCCGCGTTCGACGAGCGACGCTACCAGCACGTCTGGAAGGACCACGTCCTGTCGCTGAAGGGCGCGTACGAGATGTCGCCCTGAGGGCTCATCCCTCGGCGCCTCGGAGCTCCTCCGTGCACCATCCGCCGGTCACCAGCAGTCCGACGTCGACGTTCGCATCCATGCGCTCGAGCACGCCGCCCACGACCTCGAGGACGCGCCCGACCTCGGCCCAATCGGACACGTAGACACGAAGCCCCGACGCGTTGCACCCGATGCCGGTCCCCACGCCGAACACGCTCTGGATGCCGGCATCGCGGCACGCTCGTTCGATCGCTTCGCTCAGCACGCCGAGGCCGGGGCGCGCCGATCCGCGCCCGCTCACTCCATAACGCGCTTCTCCGATGGTGAGCGTGCACTGGTCGCTCACGACGTAGCCGCGCCCGTCGGGTGGCAGCGTGACCTGCGAGGGTGAGCCCACGAGCCGTGGGCCGCACGACGCCTCGCCCGATGCGGCGCTCGGAGCGTGCTCCGTCGCGCGCGGCGGCGAGCTTCCGCATGCGCTCGCGAGGAGCAGGCAGAGCGCAGTACATCGCATCTCGAAGCCCATCCGGCGTCGAGTGGAGCACGCTCGGCGTCGGTTCGTCGACCGCGCCCCGACGGACGCGAACGAGCCGCCGTACCCTCGCGGGCGCGGCGGCTCGTCCACGGAGATCGCAGCTCACTCGCGCCGAAGAGCGCGAGCGAGCGTCGCAATCAGTAGCGGTACCACTCGCTCTTGTAGGGGCCCTGCACCGGCACGCCGAGGTACTCGGCCTGCTTGCTGGTGAGCTTGGTCAGCTTCGCGCCGAGCTTGTCGAGGTGCAGGCGCGCGACCTTCTCGTCGAGCTCCTTCGGGAGCACGTACACCTTGCCGCGCTCGTACTTCTTCGGCTCGGTCCACAGCGCGAGCTGCGCGAGCACCTGGTTCGTGAAGCTCGCGCTCATCACGAAGCTCGGGTGACCCGTCGCGCAGCCGAGGTTCACGAGGCGACCGCGCGCGAGCACGATGATCTTCTTCCCGTCGGGGAAGACGAAGTGATCGACCTGCGGCTTGATGTTCTCCTCACGCACGCCGTTCTTCGCGTCCGTGAGCGAGGCGATCTGGATCTCGCTGTCGAAGTGCCCGATGTTGCACACGATCGCGTTGTTCTTCATCCGCTTCATGTGCTCGAACGTGATGACGTCGGCGCACCCGGTCGCGGTCACGAAGATGTCGGCCTTGTCCGCCGCCTCGTCCATCGTGACGACGTCGTAGCCCTCCATCGCCGCCTGCAGCGCGCAGATCGGATCGACCTCGGTGATCCAGACGCGCGCGCCCTGGCCGCGCAGCGACTGCGCCGAGCCCTTGCCCACGTCGCCGTAGCCCGCGACGACCGCGATCTTGCCGCTCAGCATCACGTCGGTCGCGCGCATGATCGAGTCGACCAGCGAGTGACGGCAGCCGTAGAGGTTGTCGAACTTCGACTTCGTGACCGAGTCGTTGACGTTGATCGCGGGCAGCGCGAGCGTGCCCTTCTTCATCATCTCGTAGAGGCGGTGCACGCCCGTCGTCGTCTCCTCCGAGAGGCCGACGACCTGCGGGAGCAGGTCCTTGCGCTTCTCGTGGACGAGGATCGTGAGATCACCACCGTCGTCGAGGATCATGTTCGGGCCCTTGCCCGTCTCGAAGCAGTCGAGCTGCTGCTCGATGCACCACCAGTACTCCTCCTCGGTCTCGCCCTTCCACGCGAACACCGGGACGCCCGACGCCGCGATCGCCGCCGCCGCGTGATCCTGCGTCGAGAAGATGTTGCAGCTGGTCCACGTGACCTCGGCGCCGAGCTCCTTGAGGGTCTCGATCAGGACCGCGGTCTGGATCGTCATGTGGAGGCAGCCCGCGATGCGCGCGCCCTTGAGCGGCTGCTTGCCCTTGTGCTCGGCGCGGATCGCCATGAGACCGGGCATCTCGGTCTCGGCGATCTCGATCTCCTTGCGGCCCCAGTCCGCGAGGTTGATGTCGGCGACCTTGTACTTCGCGGTCTGGTTCGGCTTCTGCGTCATCTGTCCGGTCTCCTCGTTCTCTTCGATCGTTCCAATGCGCTCACGCGCGGCGCGCGACGAGCACCTGCCATCCGACGTGGGCGTCGGGCCCGCGTCCTCGCACGCCGCTCGGCACTCCGCGCACCGAAGCGCGACAGAGACCGGCGTCGTGCGCCATCGAGACGAGCTCGCGCTCGTCGAAGCCGAGCCACAGGTCGGCCTGCTGCTCGCGCAGCCGCTCGTCCTCGTGGATCTGGTAGTCGAGCACCACCACCGCGCCGCCCTCGTGATCGCCCTTCGCGGGGCGCGCGAGCGCGGCGAGCGCCTCGAGCAGCTTCACCGGCTTGGGCGCGTGGTGGAGGATGCGCGACGCGAACACGACGTCGGCACCGCCGAGCGCGCGCACGCGACGTCGCACCGCCGCGTCGTCGACCTCGCCCTCGACCAGCTCGACGTTCACGTAGCCGCGACGCGACACGCGCTGCGCTGCGCGCGCGAGGCGCGCCGAGCTGCGATCGAGACCGACCACGCGATCGAAGAGCGGCGCGAGCACGTCGAGCAGGCGACCGTCGCCGGTTCCCGCGTCGACCGCGAGCTGACGGCGCTCGATCAGCGGGGCGAGCGCGGCGAGGTACGCAGGGAGCTCGGGCGGGAGCGCATCGGGCTCGAGCTCGCCCTCGGTCTGGCCACCGCGCGCGAAGAAGTCGCGGGCGGCGGCGTCGCGCTTGCGCACGATCTCGGCGACCCGCGCGAGGCTGCCGTCCTGCTCGCAGAGCGCGCGACCGGCGCGCAGCGCGTCGGCGACCACCGCGTCCTCGGGCGCGCCCTCGGCGAGACGCACGAACACGCGCGTGCCCTGCTTGCGATCGACGAGCAGCCCGGCGCGGCGCAGCGCGGCGACGTGCTTGCTGACGTTCGGCTGCGACTCGTGGAGCAGCTCCGCGAGCTCACCGACCGAGAGCTCGTCCTCCGACGCGAGCACGAGCAGACGGATGCGGAACGGCTCTCCGAGCAGTCGGTAGAGCTCCCATCTCGCCTCGGCGAGGAGGGTCGCCGAGAGGGCGTGCGCCGCGTCCACGGCGAACGATATATGCGACGATGCGCATGGACGCAAGCAACGAGGTTTGTCTCAGGAATTGGGCCGTTCTCGGAGGGCAGCGTCGAGAATCGCGGCATCGAGCGTGCCGTCGAGAACGGCCTCGAGCGCGACGCGGAGCGCGGGCGCAGCAGTGGTCTCTGCGGCCGTGCGGACGCGGCGGAGCGCTTCGTCGCGATCGAGTGCGAGCAGCGCGAGCGCAGCGCCCACGCGCTGGTCGGGAGGCGCGGCAGGATCGCCGAGTCGGGTCGCGAGTCGCGCAGGGGTGATCGTCGCGGCGCGGAGGGTCGCGCGGCCGTCGCGGATGGATGCGAGCGACGCGTGCCACGCATCGAAGCTGCGGCCACCGAGGGCGAGCAGCGCGGAGAAGGCCGCTTCATCGTGGCGTGCGGCGAGCATCGCGAGCGCCGCATCGATGCGACGCTCGATCGCGCGACGAACGTCGCCGGGCACGTCGCTCGGCACCAGCGCGAGCGCGTCGGCGCGCGATTCGAGGTCGCCGAAGCGAAGCGTGCGATCGGGCGCGCCCGAGGCACGCACGACGATCGCATCGGCACCGATCTCGACCGCGCGACGACCCGCGTGCAGCGCGCGCCAACCGCCGAGCGCCCACGGGACGGAGAACAGCGAGCGCCAGAAGAGCGGCTCGAAGACCGGTGGTCCGTAGAGCGCGCCGAGCGCCAGGACGGTCGCGAGCATCATCGAGGTGGGCCAGAACACTTCCCAGCGCTCGGATGCGATCGTCCAAGCCAGGCGCGCGCGTCGCGACGCGGGGCCCTGGTCGAGCGCGTCGAGCAGCGCGTCGGCGCGCTCGACGCTGCCGACGCCGATACGAAGCGCGACGCCCTCCCGGGTGTCGATCGCGACGACCCCGTCCTGCTCGTGCACGGCGGAGACGATCGACGCGGGCTCGATCACGCGCGACGCGCCGTACTCCAACGCCCGGTGCGACAGAACGCGGACGGCTACGTCGCGATGCTGCAAGGCCACGAACGAGATCCAGCTGGACAGCGCGAGCACCGGGGCGAGGAGGAACGCGCCGACTTCGACGCTCTCGACGGTCTCGAGCAGCGCGTCCGACTCCAACGTGATCGCGAGCCCCCGCACGCAGCCGGCGACCCAGGCGACGAGCAGCGCGACGCACGCGGCACGCAGCGCCCACTCGCCGTGACGTGTGCGCCGATGCTCGAACCACGCGTGCGGCTCCTCGAACCTCACTGGAAGTTCTGCACCGCCCAGACCTCGCCGTCGGGCGTGGTGAAGAACCCGCACGCGACCTCGCCGAAGTCGGGGTTCGTCATGTTGAGGTAGTGGCCGTGCGACGCGAAGTCCTCGCCCGGGCCTTCGTCCCACATGAGCTGGAGGCAGCCCGAGATCGTGTCACCCACGCTGCCCCAGCCCGGGCACTCGTTCTGACCGAAGCCACCCGGCGAGCAGATGCCGTCGCCGAAGCCGGCGTGCGGCGAGCGCGTGCTGTCGTACTCGGCGTGCATCGACGCGCAGGGCTCGCCCTCGGTCCAGCGCGCGAGCGGCGGCAGGCACTGACACTCCCAGCGAAGCTGGTTGATGCGCGCGACGCAGTCCTCCGCGGGATCGCCGGTGCTGGGCAGCGGAGCTGGCGAACAATCGGGGATCGGCGCGTCGAGCGGGCCGTCGTCGCACGAGCCGCGAGCGCCTCCGTCACCGCCGCCCGAGCCTCCGTCGTCGTCACCGCACGCGACGAGCGAGAGCACGAGCAGCGAGAGCACGACCCAGCGAGATGTGCGCACGGGACCTCCGGCGAGAGGCCCCATCGTACTCTCGTGCGATCACAACGACGACGCGGAGAACGTGTCGCACGCCGCGGGATCACCCGCGGAGAGCCCCTGACGGAACCACCGCACGCGCTGCTCCGACGTGCCGTGCGTGAACGACTCGGGCACCGCGTAGCCACGCGCGCGCGCCTGCAGTCGATCGTCTCCGATCGCCGCGGCTGCGCGCAGGCCCTCTTCGACGTCGCCCGGCTCGAGCAGGCCGCGCTGCGCCGCGTGATGTCCCCACACGCCCGCGTAGCAGTCCGCTTGTAGCTCCTGTCGCACCGAGAGCGCGTTCGCCTGCTCCTCGGGGAGCGCGCGCATGCGCGCGTCGACCTGCGACGAGGTGCCGAGCACGTTCTGCACGTGGTGCCCGACCTCGTGCGCGATCACGTAGGCCTGCGCGAAATCGCCGGGCGCGCCGAAGTTGCGATCGAGCTCGCGGAAGAACGAGAGGTCGAGGTACACGCGCGAGTCGGGCGGACAGTAGAAAGGCCCGACCGCCGCCGACTGGAAGCCGCACGCCGAGCGCACCTGCCCTTCGAAGAGCACGAGCTCGGGCTGCGGATACGCGACGCCGTGGCGCGCGAGCAGCGCGGGCCACGTGTCCTCGGTGCTGCCCAGCACGACCGACACGAACTGCGCGGTCTCGTCGCTCGCGGGGGGCGCGACCGCGGGCGCATCGCTCGGGCTCGCACCGCCGCCGCCGGTGAGCATGCTCGGATCGACGCCGAGGAAGAGCGAGATCGCCAGCAGCGCGAGGACCACGAGACCGCCGCCCGCACGCATCGGGATGGGGAGGCGCATTGCACCACCCCCACCACCGCTGCCACGGAGATCCCGGACGTTCGTGCTTCGTCGACCTTGCTGCCAGCGCACGACGAGGGATGTAGTCCCCCGCCTTCGATCAACGACGCTTCGCCAGGAGCACCACGCCGAAGAGCCCCCCGAGCGTGAGGATGATCGTCGCGCCGCTCGCGACGTTGAGGTGGTAGCTGAGCAGGAGGCCGAGCGCGGCGCCGCCGATGCCGAGCGCGAGCGCGTACGCGGCGACGCCCGGCAGCGTGCGACCGAGCATGCGCGCCGTCGCAGCCGGGATGACGATGAACGAGCTCACGAGCGCGATGCCGACCGTCTTCACCGCGACGACGATCACCACCGCGACCAGCGCGAGCAGCATCGAGTCGAGCGCGGCCACGGGCACACCCGCGATCGCCGCGAGCTCGGGATCGAAGGTCGCGAACGCGAGGCGCGACCACGTCGCCGCGAGCACGAGGCCCGACGCGATCGCGACGCCGGCGACGACCCAGAGATCGTTGGTCGAGATCGCGAGGATCGATCCGAAGAGCACCGTCTCGACGTTCACCGGTGGCGCATCGTTGGGGCGCAGTCCGAGGAAGAGCACGCCGAGCGCGAACGAGACCGAGAAGAACACGCCGACCGCGACGTCGCCGCGCAGCTTCCCGCGGCGCAGCACCCACGCGATGCCGAGCGCGATCGCGATGGTGAACGGGAGCGCCACCCACGTCGCGCGATCGACCGCGACGCCGATCAGCAGCCCGAGCGCGATGCCGCCGAACGCCGCGTGCGCGAGACCGTCGCCGAGGAACGAGAGGCCGCGCTGCACGACGAACACGCCGAGCGTCGCGCAGAGACCGCCGACGATCGTGCCCGCGATCAGCGCGCGGATCATGAAGCTCTGCGAGAGCGGCTCGAGCAGCCAGTCCATCCGATCAATCCTCGTCGGGGAAGGCGCTCTCGCTGCCGATCGCGCGCGCCGAGGCTCCGTCGTGCAGCGCCTCGAACGAGCGACGGCCGAGCAGCTCGTGCGGCAGGCCCCACGCCGTGAGGTGACCGTCGGTGAGATAGACGACGCGCTCGGCCGTGCGCGCGATCGCCGCGAGGTTGTGGGTCACGAGGATCGCCGCGAGCTCGTCCGATGCCGAGACCTCCGCGAGCACGTCGAGGAACTCGGCGCGCCCCTTCACGTCGACGCCCGCGGTCGGCTCGTCGAGGATCAGCAGCGCGGGATCGTTCACCAGCGCGCGCGCGAGGAACACGCGCTGCGTCTCGCCACCGCTGAGCCCGGCGATCGGCTTGTCGAGCAGCGGCTCGCCGCCGACGCGTCGCAGCACCCTGCGCGCGCGCTCGCGCTCCTGATCCGTGATGCGGAACGGCCAGGTCCCGCGCATCGTCGCGACGATCAGATCGATCGCGCGCGCCGGGAAGTCGCGATCGAAGCTCTTGCGCTGGGGCACGTAGCCGACCGCGTGGCGCCCTTCGTGGGCCGGCTTGCCGAGGATCTCGATCGTGCCCGACGTGGGCTTCAAGAGGCCGAGCACGGTCTTCAGGAACGTGCTCTTTCCCGCACCGTTCGGGCCGCAGAGGCACACGAACTCGCCCTTCGGGATCCAGAAGCTCACGTCGTGCAGGATCACGCGCGACTCGATCACGACGCTGACCTGCTTCGCGTCGAGCACGATCGGGAGCGACGTGCGATCGGGGATCGTCAGCTGTCGGGACGAGTTGTTCATCGCAGCGCGCGCTCGAGCACGTCGGTGTTCGCGCGGAGCAGCGCCTCGTAGCTGGTGCTCGATCCACCACCGCCGATCGGGTCGAGCTCGAAGAGCGGCACGTTCGCCTGCTGCGCGACGACGCGCGCGGGCCGCGGATCGAGCTGCGGCTCGGAGAACAGCGCGGCCGCACCGCTCTCGCGGATCGCAGTGAGCACGTCCTGCATGTAGCGCGGCGTCGGCTCGCGACCGGGGAAGGGCTCGATCACCGCGGCGATGCGTAGCCCGTAGCGCTCCGCGTAGTAGCCGAACGAGCCGTGGAACGTGACGATGGTGCGGCGCGACCAGGTGCGCGCACGCGCGTCGATCTCGTCGTGCAGGCGACCGAGCTCGGCCTCGACCTGCGCGCCGCGCTCGCGGAACCCCGCCGCGCCCTCGGCGTCGATGCGCGAGAACGCCTCGACGAGGATCGGCACCGCGCGTCGCATGCGCACCGGATCGAGCCAGAAGTGCGGGTCGAGCGCGCCGTGGTGGTGGTGGTGCTCCTCCTCGTCGTGGTGCCCTTCCTCTTCGTGCTCGTCGAGCTCGTCGCCGACCTCGTGCGCGGTGAGACGACGCGGCTCGAGGCGCGGACCGAGCTCGAGCATCTCGGGCTCGGCGTCGCTCGCGCCGCGCACGATGCGCTCGGCCCACTCGTCCATCTCGAGCCCGACGAGCACCGCGAGACGCGCATCGGTGACCCGTGCGACCTCGCGCGGCGTGGGATCGTAGCCGTGCTCCGAGCGCCCCGGCGGGAGCACGCAGACCACGTCGAGGCGATCCCCCGCGACGCGTCGCGCGACGTCGTAGAGCGGGAAGATCGAGACCGCGACCCGCGGTCGCCCTCCTCCGCTCTGCTGCCCTCCGCCGCTGCCGCACGCGATCGCGAGCACCGCGATCACGATCGCGCTCACGAAGCGCCCCACCCTGACCCTCATCGCCGCGAGCCTACACCAGCGGCGACGCCGACTCAGCTCACGTCGCTGCGAGCCCCGCCTTCACACGGAGCGCCTGGAACCCGGGCAGCGCACGAAGCGGCGCGAGATCTCCGTCGCGATCGATCACCGAGGGATCGGAGAGCCCCGCGTCGATCGACTTCTCGAGCCACTCGAGCGCATCGCTCCCGCGCCCGAGCTGACCGAGCGCGCACGCGACGTTGAACGCGTCGGTCGCCTGGCCGAAGCGCGTGAACAAGCGCTCGCCGAGCTTCGCCGCGGCCTCGTGGTGCCCCGCGTAGAACGCCTCGTTCGCGACGATCTGCAGCGCACGCACGCCGACTGCCTCGCTCTTGCTCGCGTCGTCGAGGATCGCGAGCACGTCGTCGTAGCGCGCCGATCCCGCGGCCGCGCGCGCGAGACGCTTCGCGACGAAGTCGTCGGCGCGCCCGACGATCGCCTCGGCGAGCGGCTTCACCGCCTGCGCCGGACGCCCGAGCTCGAGCTGGATCACACCCTCGAGCAGCGCGTCGGGCAGACGTCCGGCGGGCAGCATGCGCAGCGCCTGCGCCGCGCCCTCGGGATCGCCGGTGAGGGCACGCCCCCACGCGACCAGGTGCACGACGTCGAAGCGATCGTCCTCGGTACGCGCCCGCGACACGAGCGCCTCCGCGATGCGACGCACGCGCTGCGCATCACCGGCCTCGAGCGCCGACCATGCCTCGCGCAGCGGCGCCTCGAGCGACTCCGACTGCGGTGCGGCCGCGCGCGGGCGCATGCGCGCCTGGGTCTGAAGTCGATCGGCGAACTGCGAGCTCGCCTGCCACTCGCGGTAGTTCTGCAGCGCCCACATGCCGATCATGAAAGCCATGAAGACGTTGCGATACGCGACCGCCAACGCGAGCAGCGCGCACGCAACGACGACCGACACCAGGCGCGCCCATCGCTGACCTCGCACACCGAAGAAGCGGTCGAGCGCGGCCGCGACGATGTGTCCTCCGTCGAGGGGGAGGATCGGCAGAAGGTTGAAGACGGCCCAGCCGAGGTTGGTCCAGATGATGTCCTGGAGCGCGAGCCGCGCGACGAACGGCACCGAGGGACCGAACGCGGCGAACGCGAGCGCTCCGCCGCCGATCACGAGCCCGACCGCGGGACCCGCGAACGAGACGAGGATGCTGCGCCAATGCGTGAGGTTCCGTCCGGCGCTCCAGGCGGTGTGCCCGCCCATCGACGTCAGGTGCACCTCGGGACGGAGGCCGAAGCGACGCCCCGTGAGCGCGTGCCCCATCTCGTGCAGCAGCACGGCGAGGAACACGATCGGCAGCCACATGACGATCGCCCACGGGTGGCTGCTGCGCCCGTACTGGAGGAACCCCAGGATCAACGCGAGGAACCAGAACGCGCCGTGGACGCGGACGGGAACGCCGAAGAGCGAGAAGTGCGGAGTCACGTTGAGCCCGAAACTCTGGAGCCAGCGCCGGGCACACGCCACCCCGCGAGCGCCTTGCCCACGAACTCGAGGCGATCCTGTCCCCAGAACAGCTGGTCGCCGACGACGAAACAGGGCGCGCCCGGCGCCCCGATCTCGATGGCGCGCGACGTCGCATCGAAGAGCGCCTGCTTCGCGTCGCCTGCTCGATCGAGCAGCGCGGGATCGATCGACGCCTCACGCAAGCACGCGCGCAGCACCTCCGGATCGGCAGGATCACGATCGAGCACCCAGCACGCGCGCATGACCGCGTGCACGAGCGGCGCACGCGCCTCGTCGTCGAGCAGCAGCGTCACGCGCAGCGCGTCGACGGTGCGCAGCGGGAAGTGCGTCGTGAAGCGGAACGGCACGCCCCAGTGATCGGCCCAGCGCTCGAGGTCGAGCTGCGCGTGACGGCGCTTCGCCTCGCCGAAGCTGTCGAGCGGGACCAGCGGCGTCCCGATCTGCTTGAACAGCGCGCCGAGCAGGAACGGACGCCACGCGACCCGCGCACCGTGCTCACGCGCGACGCGCTCGATCTGCGTCGTGCCGAGGTACGCGAACGGGCTCGAGTAGTCGAACCAGCACTCGACGGTCTTGGAGTTGAGATCGATCACGCGCCGCGAGCATACCGCTGCCTTTCCCGGTGCGGATCCGCACTTCCGGCTCCACGGCGATCACCACGCTCGCGTATCGTGCCCGGTCACCATGACCATCTCGTTCGACACGCACCCGAGCCGCTACAAGCACTGGAAGATCTCGTTCGACGGAGAGATCGCGACGCTCGCGATGCAGGTCGATCCGAACGGCGGACTGAAGGAAGGCTACGAGCTCAAGCTCAACTCGTACGACCTCGGCGTCGACATCGAGCTCGCCGACGCGATCCAGCGGATCCGCTTCGAGCACCCCGAGGCGAAGTGCGTGGTCGTCACGAGCGGCACCGATCGCGTGTTCTGCTCGGGCGCGAACATCTACATGCTCGGATCGAGCACCCACGCGTGGAAGGTCAACTTCTGCAAGTTCACCAACGAGACGCGGCTCTATCTCGAGGACGCGTCGAAGCACAGCGGCATCAAGTTCCTCTGCGCGGTGAACGGTGCATGCGCGGGCGGTGGCTACGAGCTCGCGCTCGCCTGCGACGAGATCCTCCTCGTCGACGACGGATCGAGCGCGGTGAGCCTGCCCGAGGTTCCGCTGCTCGCGGTGCTGCCGGGCACCGGTGGGCTCACCCGCGTCGTCGACAAGCGCAAGGTGCGTCGTGATCTCGCCGACGTGTTCTGCACGACGAGCGAGGGCGTGCGCGGCAAGCGCGCGGTCGAGTGGGGCCTCGTCGACGCGATCGCGCCGCGCAGCCGGTTCGCCGACGCGGTGAAGGAGCGCGCGGCCTCGCTCGCGAAGAAGGCGGGTGACGCAAAGAAGGGCCCGGGCATCGAGCTCGACGCGCTCGCGCCGGAGATCGACGGAGGCACCTATCGCTATCGCTTCGTCACGCTCGCGATCGACGCGAGCGCGCGGGTCGCGACGGTGACGGTGAAGGCGCCGACCGGATCGATCCCCGAGGGCGGCGATGCGATCCAGGCAGCGGGCGCGTCGCAGTGGTCGCTGCGCGCGTTCCGCGAGCTCGACGACGCGCTGCTGCGCCTGCGCATCGATCACCTCGACGTGGGCATGCTCGTGCTGCGCACCGAGGGCGACGCGGCGAAGGTCGCCGCGACCGATCGCGCGCTGCACGCGGCGAAGGATCACTGGCTCGCGAACGAGATCCTGCGGCTCCAGGCGCGCGTGCTGCGCCGCCTCGATCTCACCTCGCGATCGATCTTCGCGCTGGTCGAGAAGGGCTCGGCGTTCGGAGGCTCGCTGCTCGAGCTCGCGCTCGCGTCGGACCGCATCTACATGCTCGCGGACGACGACGAGGAGGTCGCCATCGCGGTGTCTCCCGCGAACGCGGGCGCGATGCCGATGAGCCACGGGCTCTCGCGCCTCGAGTCGCGCTTCCAGCGCGAGCCCGAGCGTGTGCAGAAGGTGCTCGCGACCGAAGGCGCGATCACGACCGAGGACGCGAACGCGCTCGGTCTCGTCACGGTCGCGCCCGACGAGATCGACTGGGACGACGACGTGCGCATCGCGATCGAGGAGCGCGCGAGCCTCTCGCCCGACGCGCTCACCGGCATGGAGGCGAGCCTCCGCTTCGCCGGCCCCGAGACGATGGAGAGCAAGATCTTCGCGCGCCTCACCGCGTGGCAGAACTGGATCTTCCAGCGCCCCAACGCGGTCGGTCCGCAGGGCGCGCTCACGAAGTACGGGCAGCCCGATCGTGCCGTCTTCGCGTGGACGCGTTGCTAATCGCGCAGCGGCACACGACGACCGAGTTAACACGCGTGTTCACGTCGCGGCGAGGTGCTACGTAGCACCTCGCCGTGCGCGTTTTCAGGCGCGTCGGGTCATGCGTTTCCGTGAGTGATCACAGCGCCTTTTCGCGTGCTGGAATGCGCGGGTGAGCCACCGCACGCGCGGGCTTCGCGAGTGAGCCACCGCACGACGGCCGAAGTGCGCAGCAACCTATCCTGCCACCCGAGATACGCACTCATGTCGCTCACCGACTCGATCCCGAACAACGTCGATCTCGGCTCTGACAAGAAGCTGCTCCGAGCGCTCGAGAAGTGGCAGCCCGACTTCATCAACTGGTGGATGGAGATGGGCCCCGACGGGTTCCAGAAGGACGAGATCTACCTGCGCACCGCGATCTCGGTCGATCCCAAGGGCTGGGCGAATTACGAGTACGTGAAGATGCCCGACTATCGCTGGGGCATCTTCCTGACGCCGCGCGAGGGCGAGCGCGACATCGGCTTCGGTGATCACGCGGGCGACAAGGCGTGGAACGAAGTGCCCGGTGAGCTGCGCTCGATCCTTCGTCGCATCATCGTCACGCAGGCGGACACGGAGCCCGCGTCGGTCGAGCAGCAGCGCCAGCTCGGCAAGACCGCTCCGTCGATGTACGACCTTCGCAACCTCTTCCAGGTGAACGTCGAAGAGGGCCGGCACCTCTGGGCGATGGTGCACCTGCTCCACCAGTACTTCGGTCGCGATGGTCGCGAAGAGGCCGAGGCGCTCCTGCAGCGCCGCAGCGGTCATCCCGACACGCCGCGCATCCTGCAGACGTTCAACGAGAAGACCGACGACTGGATGTCGTTCTTCATGTTCACGATGTTCACGGACCGCGACGGCAAGTACCAGCTCGCGGCCCTGAGCGAGAGCGGCTTCGATCCGCTCGCGCGTGCGACGCAGTTCATGCTCACCGAGGAGAGCTTCCATCTCTTCACGGGAGAGACCGGCGTCGAGCGCATCGTGCAGCGCGCGGCGGAGCTCACGAAGCTCGATGCGAACGGCGATGCGCGCGCGCAGGGCGGCATCGACCTCGGGACGATCCAGAAGTGGATCAACTTCTGGTTCTCGAGCGCGGTCGAGCTCTTCGGCGGCGAGATCTCGAGCAACGCGGCGGACTACTTCGCCACGGGCCTCAAGGGTCGCTTCCGCGAGCGCGAGAAGTACACCGAGCACAAGGCGCTCGAGGGCGCGTACTCGATGGTGGTGCCCGGCGAGCAGGGCCGCCTCGCGTCGCGCGACGTGCCGCTGCGCAACGCGATGAACGAGATCCTCCGCGACGAGTACGTGGCCGACTGCGAGCGCGCCTGTCGCAAGTGGAACCACGCGATCAAGAAGACCGGGCTCGATGTGGAGCTCTACATCCCGAGCCGTCGCTTCAATCGCTCGATGGGCATCTACGCGGGCCAGTCGTTCGCGCCGAACGGCGAGCCGATCTCGAAGGAGCACTTCGAGTCGATGCGCAGCAAGTGGCTGCCCACGCCGGAAGACCGCGAGTACGTGCGCTCGCTGATGACGGCGGTGCACGAGCGCGGAAAGATCGCGAACTGGATCGCGCCGCCGAAGCAGGGCGTCGACGGCAAGCCGTTCGACTGGGAGTACGTGCGCTTCGCGCAGTGATCCCGATCGCGACGTGACGTGACGAGCGCGCGCGGCGTGGTGGAAGCCGCGCGCGACGCAGTGTGTGCAGTGAGCCCGCGACGATGCGACGCACGTCGACGAGCAGGGGAGACGCGTCGACAAATGCAGGCGGGTGAGCGCATCGAAGCGCTGACGCGGCGGTGGATCGCTGCGGGCAAGAACGTCTACGTCGCCAAGGAGCCGCCCTTCGATCCCGACGACGGCGGCGTGCCGCCGGCGATGTGGGACGGAGAGCCGGATCCTTCGGGCTGGGTGCGCTGGCGCGCGACGGAGCCGCGTGTCGCGCCGCGCGACCTGCAGCGCGTCGAGGAGCGCATCGGCGCGAAGCTACCGCCGCTGGTGCGCGCCTGGCTCTCGACGAGCTCGATCGGGCCGCTCGAGAGTGATCGTCTGCGCCTGCCCGCGTTGTGGTCGGACGCGCCGCTGCGCGACCTCGAGAGCCTGCTCGACGCGTGGTCGCCCCTCGAGCGCGCGGGCTTCGTCGCGATCGGCGAGGACGGTCTCGACGCGGGCCCGCTCTGCATCGATCTCCAGGCGCGCGACGACTCGGGTGATGCGCGCGTGGTCGCGTTCGATCACGAGGCGCTGATCGCGCTCGGCCCCGAGGCGTGCGCGCAGCGCGAGAAGGTCGCGTCGCTCGCGCAGCCGCGCTTCGCGTCGTTCGCCGCGCTGCTCGACGCGCTCGACCGCAGCTGATCCGGAACGCGCGCGCGTTCGCGTTGTCGAACGCGCGTGCGCTGGGGGCTCGTCGCGCTGATCGTGCACGTCGTGGTGCTCGCGCTCGTTCCGTCGGGCGCTGCGCGCCGTGGCGAAACGCACGAGCCGATCGCGATCGAGTTCGTCGAGTCGCTCGCGCTCGAGCGCGCCGTGGGCTCGAAGGACACCGGCGGAGGCGACGATCCGGGCGGCGATCCCGTGCCGAGCGGTGTGAACGACGACGGGCTCTCGATCGGTCGCGACGACGCGCGCTCGAGCGCGCGTCCCGGTGCCGCACGGGAGGCGACGATCGCGCTGACGGAGGCGCTCGCCGGTGCGCTTCGCACGCTCGGGACCGAGGGCACGCGCGACGACGTCGATCTCGACGTCGCGACCGCGACGGCATCTCGCCTCGCGCTCTCGAGCTCGACGATCGAGGCGCTCGGGCACGCGCCCGCGCGCGGCTGTCCACCCGGCGAAGCGTGCGGCGCATTCGGCGCGCGCGGCGAGGGACTGATCGATCGCGGGAGCACACGCGCCCTCGCATCGACGAGCGGCGCACCGATCGTCATGAGCGATCCCTGCCACGGGCTGCACGTGTGCCCGCGACGGCGCCTCCGAGCGCCGTACTTCGTCGAGACGACGATCACCGGAGGGCTCGCGTACGCGCCAGTCGCCGCCGTGCGCATGCCGATCCATCGCGCCGCTCGTCGCTGCCTGACCGCGCAGGGCGAGCCCGGCGCGTATCCGTTCGGGCTCGGGGTCGCGCCCGACGGTCGCGTGCTCGCGCTGATGAAGCTCGATGCGTCGCGCGAAGGAGAGCCGCGCCTCGAGTGCCTCGCGCGCGCCCTCTCGACCAGCACGTTCCCGATCGCCGACGGCGGATCGCGCATCCGCGTCGTGATCACGATGGGGCGCTGATCACGGCGCGAAGCTCTCGACCACGTCGACCGCCGCGAACGTCGGCCGATCTCCGCCCCCGACGACCCACACGCGCCCTGCAGCCGCGAGCACGACGTGCCCGTGACGCGGCGTCGGCACCGGCTCGATCTGCGACCACGTCTCGGTCGCGAGATCGAGCGCCTCCACCGAGTCGAGCGCGCGATCGGGCTGCTCGCCGCCGACCGCGTACGCGATGCCCTCGAGCACCGCGATCCCGAACCCGCCACGAGCCGTCGCAATGCTGGGCCCGGTGCGCCACGCGTCGGCGATCGGATCGTAGATCTCGACCACGTCGGTGTTCGTCGACAGCGAGTTGCGACGGCCCGCGACCACCCAGAGCTCCCCGTCGTGCGCGAAGCCTCCGAGGTGCTCGCGCTGGGTCGGGATCGCCGCGCCGGCGTCCCATCGATCGTTCGCGAGGTCGTAGCGCAGCGTGCTCGTCGCGAGCCCACCGCGCGTCGCGTTGCCGCCCGCGACCACGATGCGATCGCCGATCACCTCGGCGACCGCCGCGCCGCGACCTTCGGGAAGGGGCGCGATCTCCTGCCACGCGCTCGCCCCGTCGCGCAGCACCCACGCGGTCTCGAGCGGATCGAACTCGAGCGTCTCCATTCCGCCGATCAGATAGAGGTCGTCACCGGTCGACACCATCATCGCGTGGTGGCGCGGGCGCGGCAGCGACGGCCCCTCGCTCCATGTGCTCGTGCCCGGATCGAAGATGCGCACCGCGCTCGAGGTCGCGCCCGAGGCATCGAGGCCGCCCGCGATCCACAGGCGCCCGTCGTGCACCGCGCCCGTGATCTCCTGGATGCGCTCGGGCACCGCGGGCTCGCTGCGCCACGCGCTCGACGTGGCGGCGTCGACGACGCTCGCATCGATCGGCGCGTCGGGCGCGTCGCGTGTGTCGCCGCACGCCGCGAGCACGAGCACCGCCCACGCGCCCACCATCACGTCGTCGCGCATCCCCCACCCCGCTCCGAATGAATCTACACTCCGCGCTCCATGAGGAACGAGGACTCTCCCCGCGCCCGCCTCGCAGCGCTCTCGAAAGGCTTCCGCCGCGACTACCTCGGTCACGATGCGCTCACCGCGCAGCTCCGCGCCTGGGCCGACGCGTTCCCCGACGTCGTTCGCCTCCGCTCGATCGGCACCACGCCCGAGGGCCGCGATCTCTGGGTGCTCACGATCGGCCCCGAGCCCGACCGCGTGCGGCCGGGCGTCTGGATCGACGCGAACATGCACGCGTCGGAGCTCTCGGGTTCGAGCGTCGCTCTCGCGATCGCCGAGGACGTGATCGCGCTGCACCTCGACGACGAGACCGTCTCGGGCGTCGGCCTGCCGCGCCACCTGCGCCGCATCGTGAAGGACGTGCTCTTCCACGTGATGCCGCGCGTCTCGCCCGACGGCGCCGAGGCCGTGCTCACGACCGGACGCTACGTGCGCTCGGTGCCCCGCGACTCGCGCCTCAACCGCGCGCATCCGCGCTGGATCCCCGAGGACGTCGATGGCGACGGGGTCGCGCTCTACATGCGCAAGGAGGATCCGGCGGGCGACTTCGTCGAGATCGCGGAGTTCCCCGGGCTGCTCGTGCCGCGCACGATCGACGACCCGCCGCCCTACTTCAAGCTCTTCCCCGAAGGGCGCATCGAGCACTTCGACGGAGTCACGGTGCCCGCGCCGGACTTCCTCTCGGACACCGACGTCGATCTCAATCGCAACTTCCCGTTCCGCTGGGCCGCCGAGCCGCAGCAGCGCGGCGCGGGCGCGTTCCCGGCGAGCGAGCCCGAGGTGCGCGCGATGGTCGAGCACGCGACGCGCACGCCGAGCCTCTTCGCATGGCTGAACCTCCACACGTTCGGCGGCGTGTTCATCCGTCCGCCGGGAGACGTGCCCGACGATCGTATGAGCTCGTACGATCTCGCGGTCTATCGACAGGTCGGTCAGTGGGCCGAGGAGATCACCGGATATCCGATGGTCAGCGGCCACGACGAGTTCCTCTACGAGCCCGGCAAGCCGCTCTACGGCGCGCTCAGCGAGTGGGCGTACGAGCAGCGCGGCGCGCTCTCCTACGTGTGCGAGCTCTGGGATCTGATGGCGCGGCTCGGGATGCCGCGACCCAAGAAGTTCGTCGACTACTACACGCGCTTCCGTCGCGAGGACTGGGTCGCGCTGGCGCGCTGGGACGCAGATCACAACCGCGGGCGCATCTTCCGGCCGTGGAAGCGGGTGCGTCATCCGCAGCTCGGCGACGTCGAGGTGGGCGGCATCGATCGTCGCGTCGGGCTCTCGAACCCGTCGTACGAGGAGCTGCCGGGGATCTGCGAGAAGCAGAGCGCGCTGATGCTGCGCGTCGCGTCGCTCCTGCCGCGCATCGTGGTGAGCCGCGTCGAGGTCGCGCCGCTGCGCGAGGACGTCACCGAGCTCACCGTCGTGGTCGAGAACCACGGCTACCTGCCGACGTACGGCATGCAGCACGCGATGGATCTGCCCCACAACGAGGCGCTCTGGGCGGACGTGATCTGCGATGGCGCGTGCGTGCTCGAAGAGCGCGGGACGTCGCATCGATCGGTCGGGCACCTCGAGGGCTGGGGGCGCGGGCTCGGCGACGCGGGGCACTCGATCTTCTTCCCCGCGAGCCAAGGCTCCGCGACGAGCCGCACGCTGCGCTGGGTGGTGCGCGGTCGCGGCACCGCGACGGTGCGCATCGGCAGCTGCCGCACCGGCTACGTCGAGCGTCGCGTCGGCATCGGCGGCGGGCTGTAGTCAGCGAGCGCGTACGCGCATCGGGCGGCCGTAGAGAACCGCGAGCGCGGGCTCGAGCTTCGACGTCTCGACCCGCGCACCGATCACGTCGACCTCGCGGGCGCCGATCTCGAGCTCGCCGCCCGCGAGCGCACGCGCGCTCTCGTCGTCCCCGCTCGCGCGGAGGAAGCCGACGAGCGCGCGCTTCACGTCGTCGCCGAACCCGCGATCGAGCGGCTCGCCGGCGTCGTCGCGATAGCCCGCCTCCACGCTGCGCTCGCGAACGCCCCACACGATCGCGAGGTCGACCACGCTCGCGCCGAGCACGCGCGGCGCCTCCGCGGTGATCGTCACGATCACCGCGTCGCGCACCGACGGGAACGTCTCGCACGAGCCCAGCGCGTGCCCGTCGACCTCGAGGCGCACGTCGATCGCGCGCACCGTTCCATCACTCGATTCCCACGCATCCCCGGCGCGCTCGAACACGTGCACGATCGAGCGGCGCAGCACCTCCGCGACGCGTCCGTCGCGCATCGTCGCCGCGCGCGCGAGCGCGGCACGCCGCAGCTCGGGGACTGCGCTCACGCCTTGCGCCGGATGCGCGCCGCGAGACCGGGCTCGTCCTCCGCGAGGCCCGGCTCCTCGTCGGCGACGCGCACGTCGGCCGCGGGGCGCGCATCTTCCGCCATCGCCGCGGCGAGCGCCGCCGCTTGCGCGCGATCGTCGCCGCCGCTCGGCTTCGCGAGGTCGAACACGATCTTCGTGTTGCCCGATCCGCTGATGCCCTGGAGCGCCTCGAGGCGACGCAGCTCGAGCGCGCCCGGCTGCGCGGTGAGCACACGCGCGGCCTCCGCGAAGTTCTTCGCGCTCTCGAGGTCCGCCTGCGACTTGATGATGACGACCTGCTTGTCGCGCTCCGCGATCGCCTTGCGCGCGATCGCGTCCGAGATGTTGCTCGGCAGCTGGATGTCCTGCAGCGCGATCAGCTCGAGGTGCAGGCCCCACTGCGAGACGAACTGCTCGACCTGCGCGCGCACCCGCGCCGCGACCTCGTCACGGTTCGCGAGGAGCTCGTCGAGCGTGATCTCGCCGACCACGTCGCGCAGCACGACCTTCGCGCGATCCTTCACCGCGAGCTCGTAGTTCTCGACGTTGAGCACGGCCTTCTGCGGATCGACGACCTTGAAGTAGACGACCGCATCGATCAGCGCGGTGACGTTGTCCCGCGTGATCACGACCTGGCGCGGCAGATCACGATTGCGGATGCGCTTGTCGATGCGCGCGAAGCGCTGCACGACCGGCAGCACCATGCGGATGCCGGGCTCGAGCCGACCCGAGAGACGGCCGAGCGTGAACTTCAGCCCGACCTCCCACTCGTTGATCTGCTTGACCGACGACGCGAGCACGGCGGCGCCGACGAGACCGAGGAGCAGCAGGAACGGGACCATCGAGCGACCTCCGGTGCGTGGGAAACGACCGAGCGTGCGCGGATCATCCGATCGTGCGCGGAGCCTCGTCGATCACCATTTGCGCTTCGGCGGTGGAGGCGGCGAGCTCGGCTTGATCGGCGGCGGCGCGGACGAAGGGCGCGGCGGCTCCACCATCACGTCGATGTCGACGTGCGACATCGGCGGCGCGACCGACTGCGCACGCGTCTGCGGCAGCGGCAGGAACGAGAGGCGCTGGTAGAGCTGGATCGCCTCGGGCGGGAGGTCCCCGACCATCTGCACGAGGTCGCTCTTGCGCAGGTAGAGCTCCTCGCGGCGACCGTCCTCGCGCTCGAGCTTGAGCGAGAGCTCGTGCGGGTTCGGGCTGTGCCGCGCGACCTCCGCGGCGACGCTCGCGAGGCGATCGGAGATGCGCAGCAGGAGCACGTGGACGAGGTTGCGCTCGAACACGTCGTGGCCGTCGAGCTGCGCCGAGAGCAGGCGCTGCTTGCGCGCGACGAGCGGCGCGCACTCGGCGCGCAGCGACTCCGCGAGCTCGGCGATGCGCGCGATCTCCTCGCCCTGGCTCGCATACGGCGCGTCGCTGCCGCCGCCGGTGCGCTCGTCGAAGCGCGTGATCTTCGCGACGAGCTCGTCGCCCTCGGGATCGAGCGTGATGACGAAGCTGTCGCGCGGCGCGTCGAGCTTGCGGCGGAGGTGGATCTCCATCGAGTCCGGACCGAGCTCGAGCGCGGCGATCATCATCTCGTCGAGCACGACGACGTCGGGGTGCAGCGAGCTGCGGAGGAACGCCTTCTTGAACCCGACCTGCAGCGCGAGCCCCGGTGCGAAGTCCCCGATGCGGCGCGGCCGGCCCCAGCTCGCGTCGCGCGACACGTCGAGCGAGAAGCTCGTCGTGAGATCACCGGGGTGCGAGCGCACGACCTGCCCTTGGGGCGCGGTGCCGCCGAGCCCGAGCGAGAGCGCCCACGAGTCGACGGGCAGCGGATCGCTCAGCAGGTACTCGGCGAGCGCAGCGCGCAGCTCGCTGCGCCTCGCGCGGATGCGCGCCGCGACCTCGACCTGATCGGCGTCGAGATCCTTCGCGCGCGCGGCGCGCGCCTTCGCGGAGAGCGCGTCGATCTGATCGAGGAGCTGGCTGGCATAGGGACCGACGATCTGGGGCGCGCCCGATCGCGCGGCGCGCTCCGCGATCACGTCCCCGAGGCCATTGAAGAAGGCTTGCAGCGACTCGAGGGCGTGCAGGTGCTCCTGGGCGCGCTCGCCGAGCGATCGCTCGAGCTCGTCGGCCTCGTACGCGAGGGCGAGCACGCGGCTCGAGGCGCGCACGAACGTGCGGAGCGCGCTCAGGAAATCGAAGCCGTCGGGGAACGGCTCGGAGTCTCCGTACAGGAATCGGGCGCCCACAGCACACACGATACCCGTGGCTGGTGCCGGCTGTACACCGGAACGATCGCGACGGAAAGGATCACCGCGAGGCGCGGGGCGCGCTGGGGCACGAGCATCCCCAGCTCTCGGGGAGCTGCGGGCACACCGTCTCCGCGATGAGCCGATGTCCCTCGCGGTTCGGGTGCACCGGGTCGAACCCGCGGTACTCGGGGCGCAGGAACCACCGCGGGAGCTCCGCGAGGATGCGCGAGTCGGCATCGAGCCGCGCCATCCGCACGGCCTCGGGGAACGCCGCGAGCATCCGCCGCGCCCGCGAGTCCTGCTCGAGGACGCGCCGCATCTCGGCCACGTCGCGCGGCGCCGCGCCGCGATCGCGGAGCACCGAGTCGTAGAGGTCGATGCGCACGTCCGCGAGCTCCTCGGACGCCCACGGCGCGTCCGCATCGAGCTCGCGGTGCTGCGCGTGCTCTCCGAGCGCTTCGCGCGGCGGGATGCGCCCCATCACGAAGTCGACGATGCGCCGGGTGCTGCGCCACGTCTCGAGCCCGCGCGCACCGCCCCAGCGACGCTCGTCGTCGAAGCTGCCCCACGGCGTGAGCGTCATGCCGACCACGCGCATCCCGCGCCGATGCGCGTCGCGGAACGTGCGACGGATGTAGTGGTTCGTGCGGTGCGAGACGCCGGCGCTGTTCAGCCCGCCGTTCCACACGAGCCAGTATTCCTGCTCCGGCGCGCCGAGGGTCAGCCGCGGATTGTCGAGCACCTCGGTGCGGAAGTGCTCGTAGAGCTGCCACGCGCCGTAGCCGACGCGCGACAGGTTCCGCACCTCGGCGTTGCCGCACCAGTTGTGCAGGAGCCGCCCGTAGGGCTCGTCGCGCCACGCGCCGATCGAGCCCGCGAGCAACACGACCTTCACCGGCCGTGAGCGCAGGACGAAGCGCCAGTCCGGGTCGTCCCACGCGTACCCGCCACCGCCGGTCGGCTGTGCGAGCGAAGGAGTCGACGGAACGACGAACGCCGCGATCCCGCAGAGCAGGATCGCGGCGGTCGTGCAGAGCGCCTCAGCCCTTGAGCGCCTCGGCGCCACCGATGATCTCCATCAGCTCGGTGGTGATCGCCGCCTGGCGCGCGCGGTTGTAGGCGAGAGTCAGCTTGCCGACGAGCTCCGACGCGTTCTTCGTCGCGTTGTCCATCGCCGTCATGCGCGCGCCGTGCTCCGACGCGACCGACTCGAGCAGCGCGCGGAAGATCTCGATCTCCACGTACATCGGGAGGAGTCGATCCAGCAGCGCGACCTTGCTCGGCTCGTAGATGAAGTCGACCGACGCGCCGCCCGCACCCTCCGCGTCGCCCGCGCTCTGCGGGACGATCGGGAGCAGCGGCTCGAGCACGACCTTCTGCGAGATGGCGCTCTTGAACTCGTTGTACGCGAGGAGGACCTCGTCGTAGCCGTCGCTCTTGTACTCCGCGACGATCGCGCGCCCGATCTCGCCGGCCTTGAGCACCGAGAGGTTCTCGAAGACGCCGGTGAACTCGAACTCGATCTTCGCGCCGCGACGACGCAGGAAGTCGCGCGCCTTGCGGCCGATCACCGCGAAGCCGACGTCGACGCCCTGCCCCTCGAGCTCCTTCCACTTGCGGAAGGCGGCCTTGTTGATGTTCGCGTTGAACGCGCCCGCGAGGCCGCGGTCGCTGGTCAGCGCGACGATCAGCACCTTCTTGCGGTCGCGTCGCGCGAGGAGCGGATGGACATCCTCCTCACCGGCGCGGGTCGCGACCGAGCTGAGGACCTCCATCGTCTTGATGGCGTAGGGCCGCAGCTCGGTGATCGCCTGCTGTGCTCTCCGGAGCCGAGCAGCGGCGACCATCTTCATCGCGCGCGTGATCTTCTGCGTGTTCTTGACGCTTCCGATCCGCTTACGAATGGCCTTGAGGTTGGCCATCGATCACTCCGCCACGTCGTCGGAACGCTCAGCGTCTTCGGCCGCGGCCTTCTTCGCCTTCTTGCCGCCCTTGGCGCCGGCGCCCTCGACCGAGAAGATCGTGGCGAACTCCTTCAGCGCCTTGTGCAGGTCGCCCTCGATCTCCTTCGTGATCTCGGGCTTCTTCTTCAACGCGTCGATGATCGCGCCGTGCGAGCCCTCGACGAACGAGAGCATCTCGCGCTCGTAGCGGCGGACCTCGCCGGTCGGGATCTCGTCGACGTAGCCGTTCGTCGCCGCGAAGATCGACACGACCTGCTTGTCGACCGTGAGCGGCGCGAACTGGTCCTGCTTCATGATCTCGACCAGGCGCGCGCCGCGCGCGAGCTGGCGCTGCGAGGCCTTGTCGAGGTCCGACGCGAACTGCGCGAACGCCGCCATCGCGCGGTACTGCGCGAGCTCGAGGCGCAGCGGGCCGGCGACCTTGCGCATCGCCTTCGTCTGCGCGCTGCCGCCGACGCGCGACACCGAGATGCCGACGTTGATGGCGGGGCGGACGCCCGAGTAGAAGAGGTCCGACTCCAGGAAGATCTGGCCGTCGGTGATCGAGATGACGTTCGTCGGGATGTACGCCGAGACGTCACCCGCCTGCGTCTCGATGATCGGGAGCGCCGTGAGCGAGCCGCCGGAGTCGGGGATCTTCTTGGCGACGTAGTCGCCACCCTTCTCCTTGGCCTCCTTCTCGGCCTCCTTCTTCGCTTCCTCGCCCAGGTGGACGTGGACGCCCGGGAGGCCGCGCTTCGGCTCCTGATCCTTCTTCACGCACACCCACTCTTCCGCGAGCTTCGCGGCGCGCTCGAGCAGGCGCGAGTGGACGTAGAAGACGTCGCCCGGGTACGCCTCGCGGCCCGGCGGGCGGCGGAGGAGGAGCGAGAGCTGGCGGTACGCGACCGCCTGCTTCGAGAGATCATCGTAGACGAGCAGCGCGTGCTGCCCGTTGTCGCGGAAGTACTCGCCCATCGTCACGCCCGCGTAGGGGGCGATGAACTGGAGCGGCGCCGACTCCGACGCGCCGGCCACGACGACCGTCGTGTACTCCATCGCGCCGTGCTCCTGGAGCTTCGTCACGACGTTCGCGACCGTCGACTGCTTCTGGCCGATCGCCACGTACACGCAGAAGACGCCCTGGCCCTTCTGGTTGATGATCGTGTCGAGCGCGACTGCGGTCTTGCCGGTCTGGCGGTCACCGATGATCAGCTCGCGCTGACCACGGCCGATCGGGATCATCGCGTCGATCGGCTTGATGCCGGTCTGCAGCGGCTCCTTGACCGGCTGGCGCTGCACGATACCGGGCGCCTTGATCTCGACGCGGCGGCGGAGCTTCGACTCGATCGGGCCCTTGCCGTCGATCGGCTCGCCGAGCGAGTTCACCACGCGACCGACCAGCGCCGGGCCGACGGGCACGTCGAAGATGCGGCCCGTGCGCTTGACGGTGTCGCCCTCGCGGACCTCGATGCCGGTGCCGAGGATGGCGACGCCGACGTTGTCCTCCTCGAGGTTCAGCACCATGCCGGCCAGGCCGCCGCTGAACTCGACGAGCTCGCCCGCCATCGCGCTCTCGAGGCCGTAGATGCGCGCGATACCGTCACCGACCGACAGCACCGTGCCGGTCTCCAGGACGTCGACCGCCTTGTCGTAGCTGGCGATCTGCTTCTTGATGATCTCCGAGATCTCTTCGGCGCGGAGCTGCATGTTCCTGTCCTCGTTGGCGACTGGCGGCGCCCTCAGGCGCGACCCTGCGGGGAAGCAGCCACCAGGAGCTGGTGGCGGATGTCACGGAGACGGTTCTTGATCGAGCCGTCGAACACGACGTCGCCGACCTTCGCGACGACGCCGCCGATGAGCGAGGGATCGGTGCGGCGCACGAGCTGCACCTTGCGACCGGTCGCCTCGGAGAGCGTGCGCTCGAGCTCGGCGTAGTAGCTCTCGGGCAGCTGCGTCGCGCTGATCACCTCGGCGCGCAGGCGTCCTGCCTGGGCCTCGGCCATCGACTGGTACGCGTCCGAGATCGCGCGCAGGTGCTCGAGGCGGCCGCGCTCGGTCAGCATCATCAGCGCGTTCACGAGCATCGCGGGCGCGCCGGCGCGCTCGGCGATGCCGCGCACGACCTGCTTCTTGGTCTCGGGCAGGTACTTCGGGTTCTCGAGCACACCGCGCAGCTCCACGCTGGACTCGAGCGCGCCCGCCACGTCGGCCAGCCCCTTCCCGATGGTCTCGACCGTCTTCTGCTCGCTCGCGAGCTCGAAGAGAGCCTTTGCGTAGCGCTTGGCGACTCCCGACGCGATCACAGCCGCTTCTCCTGCACCTTCTCGGCGAGCGAGGTGCGAATCGTGCCGAGGTAGTCCTTCGCGAGGCGCTCCTGGTCCTGCGCGTTCGTCGACTGCACGAGCATCGACTCGGCGGCCGCGACCGCGGCCTCGATCGCCTCGCGCGTCAGGTCCTCGCGGAGCTGCTTCATCTGCTGCTCGATCAGGAAGCGCGCTTCGTCGCGCATCTTCTCGGCGCGCTTGCTCGCGTCGGCGACGATGCGATCGCGCTCGTCCATGCCGGCGCGGCGCATCTCCTCGCGGAGGCGATCGAGCTCGGCGTCGAGGTTGTCGATGCGGGCCGAGTACTCCTTGTACTTCGTCTCCGCCTCTTCCTTGACGCGCTTCGCCTCTTCCATGCCCTCGACCACCGACGCGCGGCGGTTGCGGAGGAACTCGGGCAGCGACTTCCGCATCAGGAGGAAGAGGACGAGCAGCAGGAGCGCGAAGTTGACGATCGAGCCACCGAGCTCGAACGTGTTGATCTCCGCGTGGTGCTCGCCGCCGTGCTCGCCGTGCGCGTCGCCGTGGCCTTCGCCGTGCGCGTCACCGTGCTCCGCAGGCGCGCCGTGCTCGCCGTGATCCTGAGCGCTCGCGATCGCCGGGACCGAGAGGCCCAGCATCGCCGCGAGCAGCCACATCCGCAGCGTGCGCATCAGGCTGCCTTCCTGCCGAGCAGCTTCTCGGCGATCTGACCCGCGAGCGCGGGCACGGTCTTCTTCATGTCGGCGCGGATGGCCGTCGCGTCGGACTGCATCTTCGCGGTCGCGTCGCCGAGCATCCCGTCGGCCTCGACGCGCGCCTTCGCGAGCAGCTCGCGCTCGAGGCGCTGCGCGTCCTGGCGGATCGAGTCGCGATCGGCCGCGGCCTCGGCGCGCACCTTCTTCATCTCGGACTCGAAGGCCTTGAGCTTCTCCTCGGCCTCGGTCTCGAGCGAGCGCGCCTCGCGCTTCGCTCCGTCGATCGCCGCCTCCCGCGCATCGAAGAGCGCGATCATCGGGCGGAACACCAAGCGGCGCAGGAGCTCGAACGCGACGAAGAAGATCAGCAGCTGGATCAGCAGCGACCCGTCGAGATCGATCACCGCGCCTCCGGAGAGGAGCAGGGCAGGAAGAGTGGACGGCATGCCGATTCCTCGAGGGCGAAGGCGCCTCGCAAGGGAGCTCTCGAGAACGCCTCGAGAGAGGGCCCCCTGCCCAGCGCGAAGCGGTCGGGGGTTCGAGAGGGCCGGGAAATCAGTGGCGGCGGGCGCGCGCTCGGGGGGAGGGCCCCCTCGGGCGGGCGCTGTGTAGCATGGGGGTGTGGGCAGTCAAGCGTGGTCGCGAGTGCTCGCGAGACGCGCGGATGCCCGAGAAACATGGGCCTTTCTCGTCGGACGTGGGGTCGCTCCTGCGCGGCGGCGAGGGGCTCTCGAACGAGGTCCCACACGTGGCTGGAAGCCTCTGTCCGAGCACGCCTTTTCGTCTATGCTCCGCGCCGATGAGTGTCACGACGCGCTGGATCCCAGTCGCGGCCGCGATCGCAGCCGCGGCCCTGGTGACGATCGACGGAGCACCGGCCGAGGCGCAGGTGCGGGTCGCGGTGATGCCCTTCGAGGGTGCGGGCGCGGGCGGGGCGAGACGTCAGGTCCAGAGCGCGCTCGAGGAAGACGGACGCGTGTCGGTCGTCGATCTCGATCGGGTGGATTCCGCGGGGAGCGATCCCGGTCGGGTCGCGAGCGATCTCGAGGCTCGGATGATCGTGCAGGGCCGGGTGACGGGACGCGGTCGTCGCCGGCGCCTCCAGCTCACCGCCCTCGACGAGAACGGGCACCAGGTCGCGAGCGCGAGCGCGCAGATGCGCGGCCAGGGCGTCGCGCGCGCCGCGCGATCGCTGCTCGACGACGGCCTCTCGCGCCTGCCCGGGCCGCGGCAGCAGGTGGAAGAAGAGGCGCCGCCGCCGGTGCGCACCACGACGCTGCCCGACGAGGAAGAGGTCGAAGAGGAGGTCGAGGAAGAAGAGGCCGAGGAAGGCGCCCCGTCGTCGTGGGATCGCCGCGCCCCGCTGCTCGAGCTCCAGTTCGGCGTGGTGCCGCGCTCGCGCGAGGCCGACGTGACGTTCCAGGACGGCCGCCACGGTCGCTACAACGCGTGGTACCCGGAGCTCGCAGTGCGCGGCGAGCTGCGCCCGTTCAACGCGGATCCCGGCGTGATCCAGGGGATCTACGCGCGCGGTTTCTTCGCCCACGCGGTCGGTCTGTCGTCGCAGGTCGACAGCACGGGACAACCGGTCGACAGCACGTTCTACCGCGTCGACTTCGCGGCGGGCTGGCTCTTCCCGCTCGCCGACGTGCTCGATCTCGGCGTCGAATTCGGCGCGGGCTGGGACACCTACAACCTCAGCGAAAACCCGCTCCTCGAGAGCGCGGAGTACGTCTATCTCCGCCCCGCGCTGCGCGGTCGCATGCGCATCTACCGGGAGCTCTTCGTGATCGGCGCCGAGGTCGGCGTGCGCCCGGTGCTGAGCCGCGGCGATCTGAACCAGTACGGGAATTCCGGCGACACGATCGGCTTCGACGTCGGCGGGTCGCTCGGCGGCGGGTTCACGCTCGCGGGCACGTTCGGGATCACCTGGGCGCTCCAGGTCAGCTACGTGAACTACTGGCTCACGTTCTCGGATCCGCCGGACGCGGCGTTCGCGGGCGACAGCGGGACCGACGGCGGCGTGCGCATCGGGATCTTCGCCGGCATCGGCTACTGGTGATCGCGGCGCCCGGGCGCCGCCCCTGGTTCTTTCAGCAAAAAACGGGTCTGGCCCCGGGCAAGACCCGGTTTTTCGCCGAAGATCGCCGGTTTCACCGGACCGGAGCCGTTCTTCGGTCGAAGGCAGCCTCCGGCCCGCGCGGAGTCACGTTTTTCGCCGAATGAAAGGCTCGGGCGCGCCCGGCGGTATCATCCGTGCTCGTCGGGCACGGCGGTCTCCCCGGTCTCGGCCTCTTCGTCGTCGCGACCGACCGGGAGCATCGTGCAGCGGCCCTCGAAGACGCAGCCCTTCGAGATGTCGATCTCCGGCGCCTGGATGTCGCCGTAGACCGCGCCCTCGGGGTGGATCTCGATGAGCTGACGCGCGAGCACGTTCCCGCGCAGCACGCCGCCGCGCACGATCAGCGTGCCGACCTCGATGTTCGCCTCGACCTCCGCGCCGTCGCCGATGACGAGCACTCCGTCGCCGAGGATCTCGCCCTTGAGCGCGCCGTCGATGCGCACCCGCCCTTCGAACGCGAGCTTGCCCTCGAAGCGCGCGCCGCGGCCGAGCAGCGCGTGCAGCTCGCCGATGCCCGTGAGATCGCGGGGCGCGGGCATTCAGCCTTCCTCGATGCGGATCGCGCGCGCCGGCTGCGCGATGCCGCTGAGCATGTGGATCTCCCGGAGCGCGCTGCGCACGTTCGCGTCCTTGCACGCGTGGGTGAGCATCACGACGTGCACCGGCTCGCCGTCGGCGCTGGCGCGGCCTTCCTGGATCATCTGCTCGATCGACACGTCGAACGCGCCGAGCACGCCCGCGATCCGCGCGAGCACGCCGGGGCGATCCATCACCGTGAAGCGCAGGTAGTAGCGGCCGACGTGGTGCCCCGGATCGCGCACCTCGCGCGCCGCGAGCGAGCGATGGGTGATGCGACCGCGCGAGCCCATCATCAGGTTGCGCCCGACGTCGACGATGTCGCTCACCACGCTCATCGCGGTCGGCATCGAGCCCGCGCCGTAGCCCGAGATCATCAGCGGGCCGAGGCTCTCGCCCTCGATGTAGATCGCGTTGAGCGCGCCCGAGATGCTCGCGATGACGCTGTCGTCGGGCACGAGCGCCGGGTGCACGCGCAGATCGAGCGCGCCGTTCGGCAGCGCGCGCGCGATCGCGAGCAGCTTGATCACGTAGCCGAAGCGCGCCGCCATCTGCATGTCGATCGCCGCGACGTGCTCGATGCCCTCCTGGTGGATCTGCGAGGGCAGCACCCGCGTGCCGAACGCGAGCGACGCGAGGATCGTGAGCTTGTGGAGCGCGTCGCCGCCGTTCACGTCGAGCGTGGGATCGGCCTCGGCGTAGCCCGCGTCCTGCGCGCCGCGCAGCGCGACCGAGAAGTCGATCTTCTCGTCGTACATGCGCGAGAGGATGTAGTTGCTCGTGCCGTTGACGATGCCGCGCAGCGCGACGACGTTGTCGCTCACGAGCGCCTCGCGCAGCACGCGGATCACCGGGATGCCGCCGCACACCGCGGCCTCGAACGCGAGGTCGACGCCGCGTGCCTCGGCGAGCTCGAAGAGCTCCGAGCCGCGCTCGGCGAGCAGGAACTTGTTCGCGGTGACGACCGACTTGCCGGCCTCGATCGCGCGCACGACGTGGGCGCCCGCGGGATCGAGCCCGCCCATCACCTCGACGACGACGTCGATCTCGGGATCGCCGAGCACGCTCTCGGGATCGAACGAGAGCAGCTCGCGAGGCGCGTGCTCGCCGCGCTCCTTGTCGGGATCGCGCGCGACCACACGGCGCACCTCGATCGGCGCACCGAGGCGGCGCGCGAGGCTCTCACGGCGGGTCGCGATCGTCCGGAGCACGCCCTGCCCCACCACGCCGCAGCCCAGCATCCCGATCCGAATCGACCTCGTCACGGGCGCTGACATACCTCATGGGCCGTGCTCACGAAAGCTGGTAGGAGGCTCCAATCTTGCCGTCGGGCGCAGCGCTTCTGATCTCGTGGATCGTGACCGCCGGCGTGTGGCTCTTCGTGCACGTCCTCGCGACGGTGAAGCTCCTGCGATCGGACGCGATCGATCGACGCACGAAGTCGCTCGGGCTGGTGCCGCTGGCCACGCCCTACGTCGCGTGGAAGGCGGGCGCGCGCGTGTCCGCGGTGCTGTGGGCCGCGCTCGCGGTGCTCTACGTGGTGCTGCGCGCCATGGGCTGAGCTCGCACGGCAGCTTCGATTGACACCCCCCCGGTGGTTCCCTACGTTCACCGCGTTTCGGAGGTGCTCATGGCCGGCAAGAACGTGCTCGTGGTGAACGATCTCAACTTCGAGACCGAGGTGATGAACTCGGACCAGCCGGTCCTGGTCGACTTCACCGCCACGTGGTGCGGGCCCTGCCGTCAGATCGCGCCCTTCATCGACCAGCTCGCCGACGAGTACGCCGGGCGCGCGAAGGTCGTGAAGCTCGACATCGACGAGAGCCCCAGCACCGCGGCGCGCTTCGGCATCCGCGGCGTCCCCACGCTCTACGTGTTCAAGGGCGGACGCATCGTCGCGCAGCAGCAGGGCGCGGCGCCGAAGACGATCCTCGCGCGCCTGATCGACACCGGCATCGGCGCCTGAGCGCGCCGCTCGCGACGAGCGAGAGACGCCCTGGTCCCGCGAGGGATCAGGGCGTCGTGCTCTGGAGCTCGCGGAGGCGCTGCTCGATGCGCTGCTGGCGCTCCTGCTCGCGCTGCATCGAGGCGCGATAGAGGAACCCGGCCCCGACGATCGCGATCGCGATGACCACTGCGCCCGCGATGATCGCGTAGCTCGTCCACGAGGTCGTGCGTCGTGCGGGCCCGCGCGGCGCGGCAGGGACGGCGGCGGCGGGGGTCTGCGGGGCAGGTGCGGCCGGCGCCGCGGCGCGCGGCGCGGGCTTGGACGCGTCGAACAGCACCGGGCCCGGCGCGATCATCTCGCCGCTGTCCGCGGCGCGCGGGCGCGGGATCGGCTTGATGTCGGTGGGCAGCGGCACCGGCTCGGGCTCGCGCGCAGGGCGACGTCGCACGGGACGCGCGGGCTCGGGCTCGGAGACGATCGCGGGGACCACCACGGGCATGCCCACCGCGGTCGCCTTCGCGCTCGCGATCTTCGGCGTCTTCTTGCCGGGCGCGGTGGCGCGCAGCTCCTCGAGATCGGTGGGCGCGAGCTCCTGCGTGATCTGCGCCGAGCGACGCTTCGGCGGGGGTGCGTCGAGCGCGATGCCGAGCGCGGCGCGCACCAGGCGCGGATCGAGCTCGTCGCTCATCGTGTCGCGCGGGTCGACCTTCGCGCCGGGATCGGTCTTGCCGTCGAGCAGCTCGAGCTCCGCGCTCGCGAGCACGTCGGGCTCGGACGCGAGCGCGGCGCGCACCAGACGCGGATCGAGATCGCTCGCCTCGGGCAGCTGCCCGTCGGGGCCGAGCGCGACGTGCCGCGCGGTGTCACGCGACGCGGTCGGCGTGATCCCAGGATCGGTGGGCACACGCTCGTCGCTGTCGAGCGACGCCTCCGCCGAGCGCGTGACGCGATCGGTCGGCGGATCGGCGAACGTCGGGTACGACGAGCTGGTGCGCCGCGAGGGATCGGTCGGCGAGCCCTCGAGCTCCGCGACCTGCGTCGTCTCGTCGGTCGTCGCGGACGTCGCGACGGGGAAGCTGTCGCGATCGACCTGGGGGACCGGAAGGCGCGCGAGATCGGCGAGCGCACCGACCAATGCGTCGAGCGTCGGGGGCCGCGCCGCGGGATCGGCGTTGAGCACGCGAGCGAGCTCGATGCCGACCGGGCCGAGCGCCGCCGGCGGCGACGCGCGGCGCATGTCCACGCCGCGCCCGGTGAGCGCTTCCCACGCGATCGCGGCGACACCCCAGCGATCCGAGGCCCGACCGCCGAGCCCGTCGGCGATCTCGGGGGCGAGGCCCTGACGGAGGCCCGGCTCGCGCTCGAGCGCGCTCGACACCAGCTCGCCGGACATCGCGGACAGCAAGAAGCCGCCGGTGAGCAGCAGCCCGTCGGGATCGACCCACACGCGATCGGCGCGCACGTCGCCGTGCCAGAAGAACTCGGGGATCGAGGCGATCGCCGCGGCCAGGCGCGCGACGACCGGGAGCACCTCACGCGGCTCCAGCGTGCCCGCGGCCTTCGCGCGTCGCGCATCGAGCACCGCGCGCAGCGAGGTGCCGCGCGGCCACGGCTCGACGGTGAGCACCAACGTGCCCTCGCGATCGACGTCGCGCAGCGGTGAGATCACGCGACCGCCGCCGCCGATCAGCGGGCGCATCCGCTCGACCATCCCGCGCGCGTCGCGCTCACCGAGCAGGCCCGGCGCGGTGCAGCGCAGGAGGATCGGCGCGTCGCTCTCCTGATCGAGCCCGCGGTAGGTGAGGACGAGCGCGTCGCTCGTGAGCGCTTCGACGATCTCGTAGCGCTCGGCGAGGACCTCGCCTTTCCGCGGGGCACGGCCGCCGGGCGCTCCGGTCACCAGCGTCGTGTCACTCATGGAGCGAGCACCTCGAAGGATCGTGGCGCGCGCCGCCAGCTCGCGTGGGCCCATCCATCGGGCCTTCGAGGGTATTCGAGGCCTGCGCTCCCCGTCGAGGGGCGTCCTCGGAGCGCATCAGCGACGCCCGAGCCCCGTCGAGCCGAAGCCGCCGTCGCCGCGCGGCGTCGTCTCCAGCGCATCGACCACGTCGATCGCGACGCGCGTGACCGGCGCGACCACGAGCTGCGCGATGCGATCGCCGTGACGGATCACGTGCGGCTCGCGGCCGTGGTGCACGAGGATCACCTGGACCTCGCCGCGATAGTCCTCGTCGATCGTGCCGGGCGCGTTGAGCACCGTGATGCCGTGGCGCGCGGCGAGACCGCTGCGCGGTCGCACCTGGCCCTCGTGGCCCGGCGGGAGCGCGATCGCGAGACCGGTCGGGACGCGCACGACGTCACCGGGACGCACCTCGATCGGCGCGTCGAGCGCAGCGGAGAGATCGAGACCGGCGGCACCGTCCGTGGCGTACACGGGAAGCGGCGCATCGTCGCGGAGACGCTGGATCCGAAGTCGCTCCATGCTCGACACCCCTCACCAAAACACGAACGCCCCGGAGCGTGGCGCGCCGGGGCGTTCGTCGGGATTGCGCTCGTCGCGCGATCAGTCGTTGTCGCGGTCGTCGCGCGGACGATCGTCGCGCGGGCGATCCTCACGAGGACGATCCTCGCGCGGACGATCCTCGCGCGGACGGTCATCACGCGGGCGATCATCGCGCGGACGATCCTCACGCGGACGATCGTCGCGCGGGCGGTCGTCGCGCGGACGGTCGTCGCGCGGACGATCATCACGCGGACCCCGATCGCGCGGACCACGATCACGATCGCGCGGACCACGATCACGATCGCGCGGACCACGATCACGATCGTGCGGACCACGATCACGATCACGATCACCACGGCCCTCGCGGGGCTCGCGCGCCGGACGCTCCACCCAGCCCTCGGGCTTCGGCAGCAGCGCCTTGCGCGACAGGCGCACGCGGCCCGTCTGATCGATGTCGGTGACCTGCACCTCGATCTCGTCGCCGAGGTTCATCACGTCCTCGGTCTTCTCGACGCGCTCCCACGCGAAGTCCGAGATGTGACAGAGGCCGTCGGTGCCCGGCATGATCTCGAGGAACGCGCCGTAGGGCTCCACGCGCTTCACGATGCCCTTGTAGGTCTTGCCGACCTCGGGCTCCGTCGTCAGGCCGCGGATCATCTCGAGCGCCTTCTCGGCCGCCTTCGGATCCGCCGACGCCACGTGCACCGTGCCGTCGTCCTCGATGTCGACCTGCGCGCCCGTCGCCTCGACGATGCCCTTGATCGTCTTGCCGCCGGGGCCGATCACGAGACGGATCTGGTCGGGCTTGACCTTGATCGTCGTGATGCGCGGCGCGTACTTGCTGAGCTCCGGGCGCGCCGCGGGCATCGCCTCGAGCATCTTGTCGAGGATGTGCAGGCGCGCGTCCTTCGCCTGCGCGAGCGCCTGCTCCATGATCTGCCGGCTGAGGCCGGAGATCTTGATGTCCATCTGGATGCCGGTGACGCCGCGCTTGGTGCCACAGACCTTGAAGTCCATGTCGCCGAGGTGGTCCTCGTCACCGAGGATGTCCGTGAGCACCGCGTAGCGATCGCCCTCGGCGATCAGACCCATCGCGACGCCCGCGACCGGCGCCTTGATCGGCACGCCCGCGTCCATCAGCGAGAGCGTCCCGCCGCACACCGTCGCCATCGAGCTCGAGCCGTTCGACTCGGTGATCTCGCTGACGATGCGGATCGTGTAGGGGAACTCTTCCTTGCCCGGGACCATCTTCGCGAGCGAGCGCTCAGCGAGGTTGCCGTGGCCGATCTCGCGACGGCCGGGGCCGCGCATCGGCTTCACCTCACCGACGGAGTACGCCGGGAAGTTGTAGTGCAGCAGGAAGCGCTTCCAGGTGTTGCCCTCGAGCGCGTCGATGCGCTGCTCGTCGCTCGTGGTGCCGAGCGTCGTGGTGACGATGCCCTGGGTCTCGCCACGCGTGAACAGCGTCGAGCCGTGCACCCGCGGGAGCAGGCCCATCTCGATCGAGATCGGACGCACGGTCGTGAAGTCACGCCCGTCGACGCGGCGCTTGTCCGTGAGGACCTGCTCGCGCATCGAGACGTACTTCAGATCCTCGTACGCCTCCTTGATCTCCTTCTCCTTCTCGGCGCCGAGCTCGGGAAGGAGCGCCGCGACCACGTCCTTCTTCACCTTCTTGAAGAGGTCGTAGCGCTGGTGCTTGACCGGCGTGTTGATCGCCTTCTTCATGCCCTCGCTCGCGACCTGCGCGACGCGATCGGCGAGGCCCGGCGTCTTCGCGGGCGGGGTGAACGCCCACTTCGTCGAGCCCGCCGCTTCGCGCATCTGCTCGATGAGCTGGATCGCGGGCTGGATCGCGTTCTTGCCGAACCAGAGCGCCTCGACGAGGTCGCTCTCGCTCATCTCGTCGGCCTCGCCCTCGACCATCACGATCGCGTCCTTGCTGGCCGCGACGACGAGCTCGCAGTCGCTGCGCTCCTGCTCGGCGTAGGTCGGGTTCGCGACCCACTTGCCGTCGACGCGCCCGACGCGGAGGCCGCCGATCGGGCCCGCCCACGGAATCGCCGACATGTGCAGCGCGGCGCTCGCACCGAGCATCGCGAGCACGTCGGTCGGGTTCTCCTGATCGAACGAGAGCACGGTCGCGATGACCTGCACCTCGTTGCGATAGCCGTCGGGGAAGAGCGGACGACAGGGGCGATCGATCAGGCGCGAGACGAGGATCTCGGCATCGCGCAGGCGACCCTCGCGCTTGAAGAAGCCGCCCGGGATCTTGCCCGCGGCGAACGTCTTCTCGACGTACTCGACGCTGAGCGGGAGGAAGTCGATGCCGGGGCGCGGCTCGGTGGTGCCGCAGACCGTCACGAGGACGATCGACTCACCACACGTGACGAGGCAGGAGCCGTGCGCCTGCTTCGCGATGCGGCCGGTCTCCAGCGTGATGACGCGGTCGCCGACCTTGACGTTCTCTCGGATGAACTGGGACATGAAGAGACACTCCTCGAGCGATGCCGGTGTCGCGGCGCGGAGGGGTGCTCGGTCCTCGGTTCCAGGCCTCGAACGAGATCACGACGAGGGGTGTCGTCGTGCTCGAGGGCTCGAATCGAAGTCCGAACGCTGTCCCTTCTCTCGCGGACGCGCGCCGGCGTTGGGGTTGGTGGTTGGAACGTGCTGAAGATGGGCGCGGAGACGGAAACGAAAAAGCGGATCCCTTCACCGCAATCTGCGGTGCCGGGACCCGCTCTCTCGCTACGCGCTCCAACGACCCAGGATCACTTACGGATGCCGAGCGCGCCGATCACCTTGCGGTAACGGTCGACGCTCTCGCGGCGCAAGTAGTCGAGCAGACGGCGGCGCTGGCTGACGAGCTGCAGGAGACCACGACGCGAGTGGTGGTCCTTCGCGTGCGTCTTGAAGTGCTCGGTGAGGTACTGGATGCGCTCGGTGAGCAGCGCGATCTGCACCTCGGGCGAGCCGGTGTCGCCCTCGTGCGTGCGGAACTGCTCGATGATCTGCGTCTTGCGCTCGGGGTTCAGAGCCATGCGGAAATCTCGGGAAAACGGGCCAAAAACGAGCGGCCCGGGAACGTCCTGGGCCCTGAAAGTCGGCGGAGTATGCGGGCCACCCCCCTGGGCGTCAAGCACGGGTCCGCGGGCGGGTGGAACCCTGGCGTGAGCACTGGAAAGTGTCAGACTCGCCGTCGCCTTCGGTGGGAAGAAGGGGAGGATTATGCGGAAACGGCTCGGTTTCTTGGCGTGTGCGATCGTTGCTTTGGCGGGGTGTGGCGGCGACGACGACGACGGGATGATGATGGATCCGGACGCGGGCCCTCCGCCTCCGGCGCTCACCGGCGATCTTTCTTGCGTCGGCACGCGCACTGCGCCGACCGGCGGCGCGGCGTCGACGTTCACCGGGCACGTCTACGACTTCCAGAGCGGTGAGGCGAGCAGCGTCGGTGGCGTCGCCGTCGACTACTTCCCCGACAACGTCGTGTCCGAGGCCTGCGCGGGAACCTGCGTCACGAACACGCCCGGCGCCGATGGCAACGTCGCGGGCCTGACGGGCATGGAAGGCGCGTGGTTCGCGTACCGCGTCGCGGCCGGCACCGGCAGCGGCGGCAGCGTCCCGGTCCTGACCGTCGGCTACAACCGCCAGGTCCCCGCGACCGGCGGCACGGCGCAGCTCCCGAGCGTGTCGAGCATGACGATCGGGTTCATCCCGTCGCTCTACCGCCGCATGCGCCTCCCGGGCACGGCGATCGTGTCGGGCAGCTTCACGGACTGCGCGGGCGCGCCGGTCGGCAACGCGGTGGTCCGCGTGTTCCGCGGCAGCACCGAGATCGCGCCGGGCGCGAACCCGACCGACTTCTTCGCCGGCTACTTCGGCAACACCCGCCTGCCGGATGCGACGCGCACCACGACGAACCCGATGAACGGTCTGTTCGCGGCGGCGAACGCCGAGGCGACCACGGATCCGATCCGCGTCGAGCTCTGGGGCAGCCGCACCGAGGGTGCCGCGGCGGAGCGCGTGGCCTGCGAGGAGATCCAGGTCTTCGCGGACGGCGTCACGATCGTGACCCTCGGCCCGCTGCGCAACGACTACGCCGCGGGCTCGCCCTGCGCGGAGTGATCGCAGCGCACGCGTGAGCGTCGAACGAGGCCGGCGTCGGAGACGACGCCGGCCTCTTCGTTTCCGTCGGGTCTATGATGGGCACCGTGCTCGTTCTCGATCTCGAGCGAGAGCTCTCGGTGCCGCCGGCGGTCGCGTTCGCGCTGGTGTCGGAGCCCGATCGCATGAACCGCTGGTCCGAGGCGCGCGTCGAGCGCGTGCTGGGCGGCGATGCCGGACATCCGGGCGGGACCGGCGCGCTCCGGCGGGTGCGGCCGCGGATGATGGGTCGCGAGGTGGTGCTCGAAGAAGTGATCGAGCGCGCCGAGGCGCCGGGGCTGCTCGTATATCGCGTGCTCGCGGGCGGCGGCGTGAAGCAGCACCGCGGGACGATCACGATCACCCCGAGCGCGCGCGGATCGCGGGTGCACTGGCGGGTCGAGGCGACGCTCGCGGCCCTGCCGCTCGAGTGGGCGGCGCGCGCGGCGCTGCGCCCTTCGCTGGAGCGCAGCCTCGACGCGATGGCGCGCGTCGCGACGGAGATGGACGATCACGTCGAGGTCACGCTGCCCCCGCTGCGATCGCTCGACGAGCTCGCGGAGTCGCGCGCCCTGCTGCGCGAGGCCGAGGCGTGTATGGAGTCGCAGCGCGCCTACGCCGACATGCTGCTCGAGCGCGACGACGATCGCGGGTGGTTCGCGCGGGTGTACGAGCACGTCACCGAGGGCCAGCTGATCGCGTGCGCCGCGGGGCGCTTCGATCATCCGGCGTGGGTGCTGCGGCTCGTGATCGCGTTCCACGGGCTCTGGGAGGAGAACCTCGCGATCCGGCTCGGGGAGCGCAGCGGAGACGTCGAGGCGCACTGGGTCAAGGCGCATCGGCGCGCCGAGACCGCGGCGCGCGACGACGCGACGGTGTTCGTGCGCGCGATGCGATCGATCCACGCGGGGATGCGCGCGCACATCGAGGACGATCTGCCGCGCGCGATCGCGAAGGTGCACCTGTCGAGCTACGCGGGGCGCGCCGATCTCGCGCGGTTCCGCGCCGACTACCTGCGCATGGGCGACATCTTCCTCGAGGCCTCGGCGAAGATCCGCGAGGTGCTGCCGCGCGAGGCGTGGACGCCGAGAGAACGCGTGCTCGACGTGCTCACGCCCGACGCGATGCGCGGGGCGCTCATCGAGAAGCGCTACTACCCGATCGCGCGCCGCAGGCGCGAGGCGTTCGAGCGCGCGGTCGGGCTGGTGCGCGTGCTCGGGTAGTCGATCAATCTTGGTTGGTCGACCAATCAACTCCGTCGAACATCGCGCGCTCGTCCATCAGCGGCGTCGGATCCTGGGCGCTGTCGCGCGGATGCAGCAGGCGGAAGTAGACGGTCTCGCGGGTTCGTAGCGCGAGGTTGTCGGACGCGCCGTGCGCGAGGAGATGATGCGCGAGCACGACGTCGCCGGGCTCGACCTCGATCTGGCGCGGCGGGCCGACCTCTTCGGCGCGGATGCGATCGAGCAGGGCCTCGGCGCCGTGCGTCGCGAGGAACGCGGGCGCGTCGAGCGCGCGCAGCATCCGCGCGAAGTGGCGATGGGAGCCGGGCCACACGACGAAGTTGCCGCGATCGGGACCGCGAAGCGGGGTGAGATACACGCCGCAGAGCAGCGTGTGTCGGTGCACGGTGCCGCGCGGGACGTTGTTGAGCGCGGTGGGAAAGCCGTCGAGGTGGAACCCGTGGCGTGCGTCGATGCGCGCGCGCTCCGGGAAGCGCAGCGCGATCTGACCGCTCTTCGCGCGCGGTGCTTCGGGGACGCCGAAGAGCGCGGCGATCGCGGGGTACGCGGGCTCGAGCAGTCCGACGATCTCGGGGTCGCGGGTGATCGAGGGGCAGAACGTGCTCGCGAGGAAGCGCGGCAGCTCGCCGATCGACTCGTCGCGCTCGAGCGCCTCGGCGATGCGATCGCGCGCGGCTCGGACGCGCTCGGCGGGGACGCAGGCGCGCAACACGATGTAGCCATCGCGCGCGAACGCGGTCCGCTGCTCGTCGGTGATCACTCGCGCACCAGCGTGTCGGCCTCGGTGTCGAGGCGCAGCACGATCTCGCGCAGCGCGTCGGCGCCCTCGCGCATGCCGAGCCGCGAGCGGATGTACGCGTCGCTGTTGGTGAGCACGATGATGCTCACGCCGTCGTCGCCGACGTAGAGCAGCGTCGCGCCGCCGTTCGTCGCGCCGGAGTGGTGCATGTACGCGCGGCCGCGGATCGTCTCGATCTCCCACGCGAGCGCGCGATCGCCGGCGATCTCGGGGAAGGGGACGCGGCGCATCTCGGTCGCGAGCTCCGCGCTCAGCACGCGCGTGCCGTCGATCTCGAGGCCGCGTGACACCGCGCGGGCGTAGCGCGCCATGTGCGCGATCGACGCGCGCATCGAGCTCGCCGGATAGAACGCGTAGCCGCCGTGTTGGAGCGCGGTGAAGCCGCGTCGCTCGCTCCACGCGTACGGCGTCGCGATCAGCGAGACGTCGACGTCGGCGAGGAACCAGCCCGCGCCGTCGAGCCCGAACGGATCGAGCAGGCGCGCGTCGCTGCGCGCGCGGAAGTCCTGCTGGGTGATCGCCTCGACGAGCGCGCCGAGCACGGCGAAGCCGGCGTTGGTGTACTCGTATCGAGTGCCGGGGCGCGTGCTCCAGTGATCGGCGACGGCGACGTAGTCGCGCACGAAGTCGGAGAGCGCGATGTCGGGATCGGTGCCTGCGGTCGACGCCATGCCGAGCACGGTGAGCTGATCGCGGAGGCCCGACGTGTGCGTGAGCAGCATGCGCGCGGTGACGGGCACGTCGGGGAACGCGGGGTTGCGCACCGCGTACGGGAGGTCGTCGTCGAGCGGCGCATCGAGATCGAGGAGGCCGTCCTCGACGAGCTGCACCACGAGGATCCCGGTGAACGTCTTCGAGATCGACGCGAGCACGAAGAGCGTGTCCTCGGCGACGGGAATGCCCTCGCTCGCTTCACCGCGCAGCAGCGTGAGCGCAGTGCCGTCGCGCGTGGTGATCGCAGCAGCGAGGCCGCGGATGCCGCCGGCGCGCATGTGCCAGTCGACGAAGCCCTCGAGATCGGCGGGCGGCGGGCCGCCGTCGAAGGGCGTCGCGTCGATCGCGGGCGGCGTGATCGCGTCGGTCGGGACCGATGCGTCGACCGACGCGAGACCGAGGTCGCCACAGGCCGCGAGCGAGAGCGCGAGGAGCGCGACGTACGGCAGGCGCATGCGAGCACGAGGATAACGCGTTCACGCGCGTGCTCGCGCGGGGCCCGCTCGAACGGAGGGGAGCGGGCTACCAGCCCTCGTTGCCGGTGCCGCGCTCGATCGTGAATTGCCCGGCGGGGCCCTCGTGCAGGAGTCCCCCGGCGGACGCGTCGCGCACCACGACCTCGCTCAGCGAGAGGCGGCCGCGCGCATCGCCGCGCACGTGGATGCCGTGGCGCGCGGGCGAGCTGATCGTGACGCGCGACATCGATGCCTGCGCGATGCGGCTCGCGTCGGCGCCCCACGACTGCAGGTCGAGCCCGAAGTAGCTGGGATCCTCGATGTCGATGTCCTCGACGACGATCTGGTTCAGATCGACCTGGAACGAGAAGAGCTTGAGCGCGCCGTGCTCTTGTCCGAACGAGACGCCGCCCGCGCGCAGCAGCGTGTTGCGCGCGACGCGGGTGGTGCCGCCGAACGCGTGCTGCGGATACGGGCCGCCGACCTGGATGCCGGGGAACGTCAGCGTGTCGGTGCAGACGTTGTCCTCGATGCGGTTGTCCGCGCCGCCGTAGATCGCGAAACAGTTGGCGCGCCACGGGAGCTGCGCGGTGTTGCGATGGAACACGTTGTTCGTCGCGACGGCGCCCGGCGCGGTGTAGGCCCACACCGCGAGCGAGTCGTCGCCGGTGTAGCGGAGGTGCGTGTTCACGACCTCGGAGTTGCTGGTGCCGTTGCAGAAGTTGACGCCGTCTGCGTAGGTGTTGCGAATGCGGCAGTCGGAGATGACGAGGCCATTCGTCGGACCATTCGGAGGGCTGTCGAGCCCGACCCAATAACCGACCTCGACGTGCTCGATCCAGATGCGATCGAGCCGTGAGCCGGTGCCGGCGCTGCCGTTGAATCCATTGCTGCGCTTCTGTCCGTCGCGAACGCGGGTGTCGCCGAAGAGCGCGAAGTCGGAGAAGACGCAGTCGTTGCCCGCGCAGTAGAAGCGCGCGCCCGAGCCGTGGATCGTGGAGTGCCACATGCCGGCGCCGCGGATCGTGTTGCGGTCGGTGAAGAAGCCCATGTCCCGCGCGGGCGCGTACGAGGTCTCGAACGTGCCCGCGGGGATCCACACGCCGCGCGACTCGGCGCGGCCGCGGTCGAGGCACGTCTGGATCGCGTTGCCGTCGTCGGTCGCGTCGTTCGGGGTCGCGCCGCAGTCGTCGACGATGGAGAGGAATCCGTCGGGGCGCGGGAGCGGATCGGGAGCGAGCTCGAGATCGACGAGATCGATGACGTAGTAGTCGGCGGCGTTGTCGGCATCCATCTGGATGCGCACCGTCGCGCCCGCGGGGATGTCGCCGATCAGCGCGCGCGACTCGTCGTAGAAGTGGAACGGAGTGCCGCGCGCAGGGTCGTCGGTGGGGTGATTGGGCCCGCCGTTGAGCCATGAATTCAGATCGTAGAACCACGCATATCGCGACGTGACGGGCAGTCGGTGGCGAAGGGTGCCATTCACGTAGACGTTGATCGTGGAGTCGATTCCACCGCCGCCGGGCGCGTCGGGGATCGAATATCGGACGACGATCGAATTCGCGCGGCGTGCAGCGGTGAGCTCGACGTAGTCGCCGGGGTCGTCGAGACGGACTGCGCGCCTGCCGGAGGACTCGGCCTCGACGGTGCCGACCTCGCGGCGATCCTCGAGCACCGTCGCGTTCGTGCGGCCCGCCTCCGCTTCGTACTCGTCCCAGGGCACCGTCGCGCCGCGATCCGCGGGCGGGACCACCGGGCCGCCGCCGTCGGGATCGAGCGGCGTGCCGCCGTCGGTGTCGTCGGGCGTGCTCGCGTCGTCGTCGATCGGCGCCGGGCCTCCGTCGGTGCCGGGCGGGACGGTGCGTCCGCCGTCGACACGCGGCCCGACGAGACCGCCGGCGTCGGTGCGCTCGACGTCGCCGATGTTTCCTGGAGCGCACGCGATCGAGGTCCCGAGCAGCGCGAGCACGAGCAGGTGGCGCATCGGCGCGGCCATTTGCAAGGGCGCGTCCAACCCGTGCAGCCGCAAGGATCCACGAAAATCGCGCGGTGCGGAGCGTGCGCCGCGCATGCGGAGCGCTCCGCGCTCCACACGTTGGAGCCCAGAGGCCTCAGCCCGCGATCGGGATCAGATCGCGGAGCAGGCGCGCACGCTCGCGCGCGAGTGGGATGCGCGGCTTCTCGGGATGGCTGAGCGTGAGCTCGAACGTGCCCGCGCCGCTCGGCTCCATCGCGGCGATGCGATCGAGGCGCACGAGGAAGCCGCGGTGCGATCGGAAGAACACTCCGTCGGGCAGGCGCTGCTCGAGCGCGGAGAGCGTGAGATCGAGCGCGTAGCGATCGTTCTCGGTCACTGCCCAGACGAGCTCGTCCTTCACTTCGAACCACACGACGTCGTGGATGTCGACGACGACGTACGCGCCGCGACGGCGCACCGCGAGGCGCGTGAGCGTCGCGCCCTCGCGCGGCGGTGGCTCGCTGGGGCTCGGACCTTCGGCGATGCGCGCGCGCACCCGATCGATCGCCTTGCGCACGCGGTCGAGGCGCGCCGGCTTGAGGAGGTAGTCGACGACGCCGACCTCGAAGCCGCGCAGCGCGCCGTCGTCGTGCGCCGAGACCATCACGATCGCGGTGCTGGGACGACGCGCGATCACCGCCTCGGCGAGCGCGAGCCCGTCGGGGCCGGGCATGCGGAGATCCGCGAACACCACGTCGGGCGCGTGCTCGCTCAGGAGCGCGAGCGCCTTCGCGCTGCTCTCGGCCTGCGCGACGACCTCGACACCGCCGATCTGCTCGAGCGTGAACACGAGCTCGTCGCGGGCGAGCGGCTCGTCGTCGACCACCAGTGCGCGGATCGTCGTGCTCATGACGCATTCGCCCTTTCCTCGATCGATGCGAGCACCCGAGACCCGCTGGACGTAGTCTGCGCTTCGAGCGGCAATCTCACGCACGCGCGCGCGCCGGTCGCACCGACGTCGAGATCGATCGCGGCGCGATCGCCGAAGAGACGGCCGAGGCGCTCGCGCAGCGTCGCCAGCGCGATGCCGCTGCCCTTCTCGTTGGCGGGCACGGGGTCGCCCTCGCACGCGTCCTCGACCTCGATGACGAGCGAGTCGCCGTCCTCGTGGGCGCCGATGCGGATCGTGCCCGCTCCGCTGCGTCGCGCGACCCCGTGACGCACCGCGTTCTCGACGAGCGGCTGGAGCAGGAGCGCGGGCACACGATGGGCGCGGAGCGAGGTGGGCACGTCGATGTCGATGCGCACGCGGCCTTCGCCGAGGCGCGCGCGCTCGATCGCGAGGTACGCGCTCGCGTGATCGACCTCGGCCGAGAGCGGCGCGTCGTCGGGGTGCGAGAGCAGGTAGCGATAGAGATCGGCGAGATCGCTGACGAGCTCGCGGGCGGCCTCGGGATCGCGGCGGATGGTCGCGCGGATCGCGGTGAGCGCGTTGAAGAGGAAGTGCGGCTCGAGGCGGCGGCGCAGCGCTTCGAGCGCGGCCTTGTCGGCGGCGGCGCGCGCGTGAGCGAGCGCGACGCCGCGCTCCTCGCGCGAGATCACGAGGCGCGCGACCATGACGAAGAGCGTGACGCCCGCGCCGTTGACGACGAGCTTCACGAGGTGCGCGGGCCACGCGGGCAGATATCGCTCGGCGTAGCCGAAGGCGACGAGGCCGACGCCGACCACGAAGAGGTGCACGCCCTGCACGGCGATCGCGGTGAAGAAGACGCGCGGGCCCTCGACCCACTCGGGCCTGCGCTCGGCGACGACACCCGCGAGCACTCCGTCGACGACCGACGCGATCAGCACGTAGGGAGCCGTCTGGGGGTCGACCTGGAACGCGTAGAAGAGACCGCCACCGAGGCCCGCGAGCAGACCTGCTTTCCAGCCACCGAGGATCGCGGCGATCAGGATGCCGATCGCGCGCACGTTGATGTCCTCGCCCGCGACGTGGAGCCCGAGCGTCGCGCCCCACACCGAGAGCCCGAAGCCGAGGCCGACCGCGGCGAGCTTGTCGACGCGACGGCCGACGCCGAGCAGTCGATTGCGCAGCGGCGGGAAGAGAACGGCCACCAGCGCGGCGGCCGCGAGGAGCCCCATCTTCTCCGCGAGCTCGACGAGCAGCGTCGGCGGCGTCATTCGGAGAAGAGCGTAGCAGCGGGCCGGGGCAGCGAGCCCGCCGTTCGGGCAGCTCGGGAGACCGTTCGCGCGGTGATGCGACGCGGCGCGCACCGCGCCACTCGATCAGAAGCCGCAGGTGCGGCCGCGGTTCTGCTCCTCGAGGTACTGCATCAGGGGGCGGTAATACTCGAGCATCGGCTCCGCGGTGAGCTCGCGGCCGGTGTGCTCGACGAGGACTTCCTGCCAGTCGCGGCTCGCGCCGGGCGACATCACTGCGCGGAGGAAATCGCCGACCTCGCGACGACCGTAGTAGTTACAGGCGCGCGGGTCCTGCTGGAGGATGTTCCGGCAGATGTGATCGTGGAGCTGATAGAGCACCACGTTCGCGAGCGCGTAGTCGTAGTACTGTCCGGGATCGTCGTTGATGTGCGTCTTGGTGCAGGCGTCGCAGCCCTCGGCGGGGCGCTCGCTCGGCGGCGCGATGCCCTGGAAGCGCGCGACGTGCTCCCACCAGCGGCGGTTGATCTCCTCGGGCGGCAGCTCGCCGGCGTAGAGATCGCGCTCGAAGTGGCTCATCACGCCCGCCGACCACGGCAGGAACGTGATCGGGCCGGTGAGCGCCGAGTCGAGCAGCCAGCGCATCTCGTCGATCTCCTGCCCTTCGGGCAAGAGACCGATCTCGCGCAGATAGGGCTCTTGCGACGCGGCGAGCGAGATCAGATCGCCGATTCCCTCGTGGTAGCTGCGATTGGCACCCTCGCGTAGCAGATAAGGCACCTCGGGGCGCGAATACGAGATGTAGTAATAGATGTGCCCGAGCTCGTGGTGCGTCGTCGTGAACCACTCCCACGTCGGCTCGACGCTCATCAGCGAGCGCACGTCGCTCTGCAGATCGACGTGCCACGCGCTCGCGTGCGCGTTCTTCCGACGGGTCTCGCCCTCCGGCACCGGATAGAGATCGCTCTGCTCCCAGAACGACTGCGGCAGGCTCGGGAAGCCCATCGAGACGTAGAAGCGCTCGGCCTGCTGCACGACCCACTCGGGCTCGCGCGACGACACCAGCGAGTCCATGTCGACGCCCTCGACCAGGCCGGGCCAGCTCTGGCCCCATCGATTGCCGAGCCAGTGCGCGGGAATCAGCGTCGGGACCTCGCTCTGGCCGTATCGCTGCGCGAGCTCGTGGCGCGCCCAGCACTGGAGCTGCACGTAGAGCGGGCGCACTTCCTCCACGAGGCGGTCGAGCAGCGCCATCATCTGCTCGGTCGTGAGCGAGTAGTTGTCGACCTGGAACGCGAAGAAGTCGCGATATCCCATCTCGCGCGCGACGCCGTTGCGCAGCCCGCGCAATTCGACGAGACCGTCGCGGAGAACGGCGCCGACTTCCTTGCTCGACTGCCACGCTCGAAGGCGCTCCTCGAGATTGGTGGACGTCTGCAGCACACGATCGAGATCGTTCGTCGTGACCGGCTGCGTGCAGGTGTCGCCCTCGCGCGCGAGGCAGAACTGGAATCCGTCGAGCCGCGCGCTCTGCTGCGCCTCGGCGGCGACGCGCGCACGCGCGAGATCGGGACGCGTCTGGGGCGCGGACGCTGCGAGATAGAGCATCTGCCGCAGCTGGCGCACGGTCAGCGGATCGAGCTGGTCCTGCTGCTCGAGCAGTGCGCGCGCGCGGCGGATGACCTCGGCGTTGCCCGCGAACGCGGCGAACGCCGTGTCCGCGCCGGTGCGCTGGCCCGTGTGCTCCTCGGAGACGTCGGTCGCCGCGACCCACGCGGCGCGCGCCGACTCGGTGTAGAGCGCGACGTAGATCGGATCGTAGAGCGCGAGCAGCTCGTCGGCCTGCGCCTGGGGCGAGAGGTCGGCCGCGCTGCGTGGGGCGGGGGCGCTGCCGGCGCACGCGACGCTCGCGAGCGCCGCGATCACTGCGAAGAATCGTGAACGCATGGCGCGCGAACTTGCCAACGCAGGATGGTGAAGACAAGCACTGCGGGATTTTCTGCCACGGGGTGTGAGAGATGCCGCGCGACGTGCTCGACGAGTCGAAGATCCATCCTGCAGTCCGCGAGAAGATCGCGACGCATCACCGCGACATCGTCGACGAGGTGAAGGCCGCCGTCGCGAAGCACGACGTGGTGGTGGTCGGGATGTCGCAGAACCCGAACCCGCGGCGCGCGCGTGCGCTGCTCAAGAAGCTCGGGATCGAGCACGAGTACCTCGGCTACGGCAGCTATCTCTCGCTCTGGCGCCGCCGCAACGCGCTGAAGATGTGGACCGGCTGGCCCACGTTCCCGATGGTGTTCGTGAAGGGCACGCTCGTCGGCGGGGCCGACGATCTCGAGAAGCTCGCGGAGAGCGGCGAGCTCGCGAAGATGCTCGGGCGCTGAAGAGCCCGGACGCTCTCGTGCGAGCCCTGCGCTGAACACAGCGCTGAACACTGGTATGGTGTTCAGTCCATGTCCGCTCCGTCGTTCCATCCTGCGGTCCAGCGTTGGTTCGAGCGCGCGCTGGGCGCACCGACACCGCCGCAGCGCGAGGGCTGGGCCCACGTCGCGGCGGGGCGGCACGTCCTGATCGCAGCGCCCACTGGCTCGGGCAAGACGCTCGCCGCGTTCCTCGCGACGATCGACGCGCTCGTGCGCGAGTCGCGCGAGCACGCGCTGCCCGACGAGACGCGCGTGCTCTACGTCTCGCCGCTCAAGGCGCTGAGCCACGACATCGAGGTGAACCTGCGCGCGCCGCTCGAGGGCATCGACGCGGCGCTCGCGGAGCTCGGCGAAGGCGGACACGGGATCCGCGTCGGACTGCGCACCGGCGACACGCCCGCGAAGGAGCGCGCGAAGGCGAGCAAGCGCCCGCCGCACGTGTTCGTCACGACGCCCGAGTCGCTCGGGATCCTGCTCACGAGCGCGAGCGGGCGGCGGATGCTGAGCACGGTGCGCACCGTGATCGTCGACGAGATCCACGCCGTGGTCGGGAGCAAGCGCGGCGCGCACCTCGCGCTCTCGCTCGAGCGGCTCGTCGATCTGATCGGGGGACGGCTGCAGCGCGTGGGGCTCTCTGCGACGCAGAAGCCGATCGAAGAGGTCGCGCGCTTCCTCGTGGGCACGGCGGGCGTGTCGAGCGAGGGCGTGCCCGACTGCGCGATCGTCGACGTCGGTCACGCGCGCACGATCGATCTCGCGCTCGAGATGCCGGACTCGCCGCTCGAGGCGGTGATGGCGAACGACGTGTGGGGCGAGATCCACGCGCGCCTCGCGTCGCTGGTGCAGGCGCATCGCACGACGATCGTGTTCGTGCCGCAGCGTCGATTGTGCGAGCGGCTCGCGCGCGCGCTCGGGGAGATCCTGGGCGAGGACATGGTCGCGGCGCACCACGGATCGATGTCGCGCGAGATGCGGCACGAGGCCGAGCACAAGCTGAAGCACGGCGAGGTGCGCTGCGTGATCGCGACGAGCTCGCTCGAGCTCGGCATCGACGTGGGGCACGTCGATCTCGTGTGTCAGATCGGATCGCCGCGCGCGATCGCGGCGCTCCTGCAGCGCGTGGGGCGCAGCGGGCACTTCCTCGGCGGCGTGCCGAAGGGACGTCTCTTCCCGACGAGCCGCGACGATCTGGTCGAGTCGCTCGCGCTGCTCGATGCGATCGCGCGCGGAGAGCTCGACGCGGTGTGCGTGCCCGACGCACCGCTCGACGTGCTCGCGCAGCAGATCATCGCGGAGGTCGCGGGACGCGACGACGCGACCTCGATCGACGGGCTCTTCGAGACGACGCGGCGCGCATGGCCGTACCGCGCGATCGAGCGCGCATCGTTCGACGCGATCGTGAGCACGTTGGGCGATGCGTTCGGGGTGCGTCGCGGCCGGCGCGGCGCGAGCGTGCACGTCGATCTCGCGACGAACGTGCTGCGCCCGCGGCGCGGCGCGCGGCTGCTCGCGACGAGCTCGGGCGGCGCGATCCCCGACAACCAGAGCTACGACGTGGTGCTCGAGCCCGAGGGCACGAAGCTCGGCAACATCCACGAGGACTTCGCGGTCGAGAGCATGCCGGGCGACATCTTCCAGCTCGGCACCGCGAGCTGGAAGATCGTGCGCGTGCAGCCCGGCGTGGTGCGCGTCGCCGACGCGAAGGGCCAGCCGCCCACCCTGCCCTTCTGGTTCGGCGAGGGACCGGCGCGCACGCGCGAGCTCTCGACGTCGGTGACCCGTCTGGTCGGCGAGATCGATCGCGAGCTCGCGGCGAACGGACCGGCGCACGCGATCGATCGACTGCGCGCGAAGCTCGCGATCGCGCACGAGCCGGCGCGACAGGCGATCGAGTACCTCGACGAGGCGCGCGCCGCGCTCGGCGTGCTGCCCGACGGACGCACCGTGGTCGCAGAGCGTTTCTTCGACGAGGCCGCGAACACGCATCTCGTGCTTCACACGCGCTTCGGTGCGCGCGTGAACCGCGCGTGGGGCCTCGCGCTGCGCAAGGCGTTCTGCCGCAGCTTCGACTTCGAGCTCCAGGCGGCCGCGACCGACGACGCGATCGTGCTCTCGCTCGGACCGACCCACAGCTTCCCGCTCGACGAGGTGTTCGGGTTCCTCAAGAGCGGGCGCGCGGCGCACATGCTGACGCAGGCGGTGCTCGACGCGCCGCTCTTCGGGACGCGATGGCGCTGGGCCGCGACGATCTCGCTCGCAGTGCCGCGCAGCCGCGGCGGCAAGAAGAGCCCGCCGGCGCGACAGCGCATCGATGCCGAGGATCTGCTGAGCGTCGTGTTCCCCGATGCGCAGGCGTGCTTCGAGAACATCCAGGGCGAGCGCGAGGTGCCGGATCATCCGCTGGTGCACCAAGCGCTTCGCGACTGCCTCGAGGACGCGATGGACGTGCACGGCCTCGTCGACGTGCTGGCGCGGATCGAGCGCGGCGAGATCACGTGCATCGCGCGCGATCTGCCGCAGCCGTCCGCGCTCGCAGCGGAGATCCTCGGTGCGCGGCCGTGGGCGTACCTCGACGACGCGCCGCTCGAGGAGCGACGCACGCAAGCGGTGATGATGCGTCGCCTCGACGATCGCGCGCGGCTGCGCGATCTCGCGGCGCTCGATCCCGACGCGATCGCGCGGGTGCGCGAGGAAGCGTGGCCCGATCCGCGCGACGCGGACGAGCTGCACGACGCGCTCGGCACGCTCGGTTGGATGCGCGACGAGGAGATCGCGCGCGTCGATCGTGATGGATCGTGGCGCGCGTCGCTGGCGCGTGAAGGACGCGTGACGCGCCTCGCGCTCGGGGTATGGGTCGCGGCGGAGCGGCTCGCGGAGTTCCGCGCGATCCACGCGAACGCGCTGTGGTCGCCGGCGATCGCGATCCCGAGCGCGCACGCGTCGCGCACGATCGAGCGCGAGCACGCGCTGCGCGAGCTGGTGCGGAGCCGGCTCGAGGGCGTGGGGCCGGTGCGCGCATCGGTGCTCGCGGCCGACCTCGCGGTGAGCGAGGGCGACGTCGACGGCGCGCTGCACGCGCTCGAGGCCGAGGGCTTCGTGATGCGCGGGAGGTTCGAGACGCAAGACGCGCTCGAGTGGTGCGAGCGTCGCCTGCTCGCGCGCATCCATCGCGCGACGGTCGAGACGCTGCGGCGCGCGATCGAGCCGGTGACGACCGCGGACTATCTCCGCTTCCTCTTCGAGTGGCAGCACGTCGCGCCGGGATCGCGGCTCTCGGGCGACGATGCGGTGCACACGATCGTGCAGCAGCTCGAGGGGTTCGAGGCGCCCGCGGGGGCGTGGGAGGAAGAGCTCCTCGCGTCGCGGGCGATCGGCGAGGTCGGGCGCTCGCTCGATGCGCTGTGTCTCTCGGGTCGTGTCGCGTGGGCGCGCGGAGGAGCTCCGACGCTCGATCAGGATCGGGTGCCCGCGCCGGTGCGCGCGACGCGCGTGGTGCTGCTCGATCGTGGTCGGCTCGAGACGTGGGCCGCGGTGCGCCCGGCGTGGCCCTCGTTGCCCGAGGCATCACGCGCGGCGCGCGAGATCGAGCGCGTGCTCGATGCGCGCGGTGCGTCGTTCTTCCACGAGCTCGAGCGCGCGACGGGGCTCGATCGCGGCGCGGTGGAGGCCGGCCTCGCAGAGCTGGTCGCGCGGGGCGCAGTGAGCTCGGACGCGTGGAGCGGCCTGCGCGCGCTGATCGCGCCCCAGGCCGAGCGCGGCATCGAGAGCGTGACGACGGCGCGGCGCCGAGGGCCTTCGCTCTCCGCGATGGAGTCGGCCGGCCGATGGTCGCTGGTGCGCACCGCGGGCGCGCGCGACGGAGAGCGCGTCGACGAGCACGCGGTCGAAGAAGTCGCGCGCGTGCTGCTCGCGCGCTGGGGCGTGATCGTGCGGCGAGTGCTGGAGCGCGAGGGCATGGCGCCGCCGTGGCGCGAGCTGGTGCGGGTGCTGCGCCGGCTCGAGGCGCGCGGCGAGATCCGCGGAGGACGCTTCGTCGCAGGCCAGAGCGGCGAGCAGTTCGCGCTGCCCGAGGCACTGGAGAAGCTGCGCGAGGTGCGGCGCAAGCCGGGGCGCGGCGACGCGATCACGATCAGCGCGATCGATCCGCTCAACCTCGTGGGCATCCTCACGCCGGGCGCGCGCGTCCCCGCGATCGCGTCGCATCGCATCGTGTGGTGCGACGGAGTGCCGTTCGCGGTGCGTGATGGACAAGGCGTGCGCGCGATGGCCGAGGGGGCGGCATGAGCGATCCGATCGACGGCGCGTCGCACGTCCCGCTCGGCGAGGGCCTCGTGGTCCGACGGTTGCGTATGCAACCGTCGGACATCGTGCGGCTGCGCGGGATCCTCGCGGGCTACGACGGGCTGGCGAGCGCGCATGGAGATCGCACCGGCGTGGTGGTGCTGGTGACGACGACGGATCGCGAGGCCGAGCTCGACGAATGGCTCGAGGACGTCGCGCGCGAGATCGACCTCGAGATCCTCTAGGCCGGTGGGATCCGCGCGATCCGGTAGTAGCCGAGCGGCCCGTCCTCGATCGTGCGCGCGTGACGCTCGAGCACGCCGGACGGCAGGGGCGTGACGTGGAACGCCTCTAGCCAGGCGCGCAGCGCCGGCGCGAGCGGGCCGCGCAATCCACGCAGATCGCCGAAGTCGACGACCACGATCTCACCGCGCGGCGAGACCATCTCGCGCGCGTTCTCGATCGCGCGCTCGACGTCCTGGACCATCGAGAGCGTGTACGAGACGAGCACGCGATCGGGCGGTGCACCGAGGAGCTCGCGGTACTCGGCGTCCTCGGCGAAGCCCTCTTCGAAGATCGCCCACGGACAGCGAGCGCGCGCGCGCTCGAGCATGGCGCTCGAGGCCTCGATGCCTCCGTAGAGCGCGACGGGGCGCTCGGCGTGCAGCTTGCGCAGGTTGCGGCCGGTGCCGGGCCCGATCTCGACGAGCCTGTTCCACGGCTCGCGCAGGAGCTGGTCGATCACCCGGTCGCGACCGAGCAGGTAGTAGCGGCGCGTGACGTCGTACACGTCGCGCGCCCAGCCGTAGTACGCGTCGAGGAAGCGCTTGTGGTCGTCGCGCGAGACCGGCGAGACGATCTCCATCAGTGCGCCACCTGGTAGAAGCGCACCGCGCGGTACTGGCGAGAGCGATCGGCCTGCGTCGCGTGCTCGGTGCGGTCGCGCAGCGGGACGAACCGACGCTCGTACCCGAGGCGCGTCGCCATGCACTCGTCCTCGACCGAGCGGTACAGCACGATCGCGCCGTCCTCGCTGGTCCGGAGGATCTCGTCGAGCAGCTGGCGCTGCGTGCGCTCCGGCATCCAGTCGGGCGCGTCGCAGAGCGTGTAGTGCGTGTAGGAGCGCTGCGGCGAGCGCTCGAGCACGTCGAAGAGGTTCGCGCGGTGGTAGCGCACCTCGGTGCTCGCCTCGATCGAGCGCGCGTGACGATCGGGCCGCAGGTAGGGCGGCACCGCGTCGGTGGTGCGCTCGTGATCGAAGTGCCCCGCGATCGCCCACCAGATGAACCAGTTCGTCGCGACGTCGGTGCGCGCGAGGCGACGCAGGTGATCGAGCACGAACGCCGCGAGATCGGGCGAGTCCTCGGTCGCGAGGATGCGATCGCGCTGCGAGAAGTTGATGCCGAGCGCGACGAGCTGCGCGGGCGACGAGAAGTACGCGCGCGCGAGCGGGCTCAGCAGCACCGGCGCGATGTGATCGTCGACCGCGGCGACGCGCTCGTCGGGAGACAGGCGCATCGCCCAGCGCAGCCAGTCGGCGTCGAGCCCGGTGAAGCGCCGGAACGCGCCGAGCATCACGGCGGTGAGGCCCTCGCGGTACACGCTGCGGTCGAAGCGGCCGTGGTGGCGCGACCAGTAGCGCTGCATCCACGAGGGCATCGTGCGCGCGAGCTGCGCGATCGTGCGCTCGGGATCGGGCTGCCACCCGCGCCCGCAGAGATCGTAGAAGCGCGAGTACGATCGCATCGTCTTCGCCGCGGTGCACTTCAGCGCGGTGAGCGCGAGGTGGTGCGGGTTGATGTCGACGGCATCGATCGACCGCGGATCGCGGCTCAACATGCCCGCGACGCCGCAGCCCGCACCGGTGATCGAGAGCACGCGCGAGCGCTCGTCGATCCCGAGGTGCGTCTCGTCGACCTCCGCGTCCTCGAACAGGATGTTGTAGACGAACAGGCGCTGGAACGTGTGCTCGAAGGCGACGTCGCGGAGCTGCATCGGCCCCTCCTCTCTCTCGACCTCGCATGGCTATCGCGCGTGCGTGAATCGCGGATGGCGCGGATGTGAATCGCGAATGGAGCGTGCGTGAGGATCACGCCTCGAGCGGCCAGTACACGCGCAGCAGCGTGCGCGCCGCGCAGTCGTCGAGCTCGAGGACCACACGATCTCCGCCGACGTCCCGGTGACAGCGGAGTGGCGTCTCCTGTCCGGTCGCGAGGTCCGTCGTGCTCGCGAACGCGCTCCCCGCGTGCGCGCCGAGCCCCTCGAGCACCAGCCGCGATCGCCGCGCGCGATAGCGGTTCATCAGGCCGATCCACTCGAAGGGCGAGCTCGCTGCGCCGCGCACGCGCGACGCCTCGTCGAGGCTCCGGCACACACCACCATCGACGCGATAGCGGGTGAGCCCGCCGAGCCCGAGCTCGAGCTGCGCCGGCGTCGCGCGCGCCGGTGACGCGCGATCGAGCGACTCGAGCAGCGCACCGCGCGCGCCTTCGATCGTCTCGACGTAGCGCCGCGGTCCCCGGCCGTTGGGCTCGACGCGGCGCTCGCACTCGTAGTCCCAGCGCCGCGCGCCGAAGCGCCGCGCGTTCATGAGGCGAACCCGCGACTCGTTCGTGATCAGCTTCGGACCGCTGCGCGGATGCGCGCCTTCGATCGGATGGAGGCGCCACCTCGCGCCCTCGCGCTCGGCCCAGACCAGCGGGCGATACGCCGTCTCGCCCGCAGAGCGGCCCTTCCATCCGAACGACACCGCCTCGATCGTGATCGCGTCGCCCTCGAGCTCGATCACGTTGAACGAGGGCCAGAGGCGCGCGGTGTCACGCGGTGACGTCGGGCTCCAGCGCTGCGCCGTCCCCGCGCTCCCCGCCGACACCAGCAGCACGTCGCCCTGCCCTGCCTCGGTCGCCTCGAGCTTGCGCGCGGTCGCGTAGTGCTTGTGGCCGTGCAGCACGAGCACCGCGCGCCGCAGATCGTGCAGCGTCGAGAGCGCCGTGCCCGCGCCCAGCGCGGTCATCGTGAGCTCCTCGCGATCGGCGTGCGCGACGAGGACCGGCAGGATCCGGTGCAACATCCAGCACAGCGCCGGATGCATGCGATGCGTCTCGATGGGACCGAGATCGGTGAGCGGCGTCGGGACGAGGTGGTGGTGCAAGAGGAACAGCACCGGCCAGTCGGGCTCGGCATCGCCGATCTGCGCGGCCGCGTGCAGCAGATCTTCGTGGCGCACCACGCCGCCCGCGCTGAGCCAGCCGTGGGGCAGGTACGTCGAGTCGTAGGCGATCGCCCAGAGCGGCTGCGCGTGGAACGCGGGCGGGACGACCTTCGCGAGGAACGGCGTGTCGCAGCCGTGGATCAACATGCGCGCGCCGAGCGCCTCGCGGACCGCGCGGAAGAGCCCGTCCTGGTGCGGTCCGAAGAGCCCGATCCGGCGGCGATCGTGGTTCCCGGGCACGACGATCGTGGGCACGTCGTCGCCCAGCGCGCGCGTGATGCACTTGTGGAGCGCGTCGAGCTCGCGCACCGCGACGCGAGGATCGATCGTCGCGCTGTCGAAGACGTCGCCGGTGATCGCGATCAGATCGACGCGGCGACCGCGGCGCGCGCGCTCCTTCTCGAGCGCGGTGATCAGCGAGGCCAGGATCGCATCCTGCTCGCGGGGCTCGCCGAGCAGGTGGAGATCGGAGAGGTGCAGGACGAGCGACACGCGCGCGAACTCTCCGCGCACGTCGCGGCGCGCGCGCATCGTGTCGGTGACGAGCGGCGCACGCCTCGGTGACCCCGATTCGTCACCGGCCCGGCCTTGCGCGGCGCGGGAGCGTCGATCGACCATCGCGCGCGTGCGCAGGACATCGAAGGGGGCGATCGCGCTGGGGCTGGTGTGCGGCGCGCTCGCCGCGTGCGGCGACGACGACGCGGTGATCGAGGCCGACGCGGGGACCGACTCGGGCCCACCGCCGAGCTGTCTCGCGAGCGCGGGCGACTTCCCGACGCCCAGCCCGGGCGCGTGCAGCGCGACGGTGCTCGAGGGCGCCACGCTCGCGGCGGGGGCCGAGGGCGAGTCCGGGTGGATCATCCCGGGCGGTGAGCGGCTCGTTCGCGTCGGCCGCAACCTGCCGCCCGGCGGGTTCCCGATGCGCGTCATCGCGGTGCCGGGGACGCGCTACGTCGTCGTGAGCGACGGGGGCCTGCGCGAAGAGACGCTCTCGGTCGTCGATCTCGACACGCTCACCGTCGTGGGCGAGGACGAGTTCGCCTACACCGAGAGCGAAGCGCTCTTCCTCGGTCTCGCGATCTCCGACGACGGCCGGCGGCTCTGGGCGTCGGGCGGCGGCACCGATCGCATCCTCGCCTACGACCTCGATCCCGCGACCGGCGCGATCACCGCGAGCGCGGCGCGCACGATCACGGTGAGCGCGACCGAGGGCCGCGCGTACGTCTCGGGGCTCGCGCTGCGCGACGACGGGACGCTCGTCGCGGCGCTGATGTTCGAGCACGCGCTCGCGCTCTTCGACTCGAGCACCGGCGCGGAGATCGCGCGCGTGCCGCTCGAGGCCGCGAGCTCGCCGTACGACGTGGTGCTCTCGCCCGATGGCGCGACGGCGTTCGTGTCGCTGTGGGCCGATTCGGCGGTCGCGGTGGTCGATCTCGCGACGCGCGCGGTGACCAGCACCATCGCGGTCGGGAAGAACCCGATGGGCCTCGCGCTCTCGCCCGACGGCGCGACGCTCGCGGTCGCGTGCTCCGATTCCGATCACGTCGCGCTGATCGACGTCGCGACGCGCGCGGTGGGCGAGCGCTTCTACGTCGTCGGCGAGGACGCGCCGCGCGGCGCGGCGCCGGGGGCGCTGCGCTTCGGCGAGGACGGTCGGCTCTACGTCGCCGACGCGCTCGAGAACGCGATCGACGTGCTCGAGCGGAGCGGCAGCGCGTGGACGCGCGTCGGCCGCGTGCCGACGATGTGGCACCCGAGCGACGTGCTCCCGCTGGGCGACGTCGCGGGCGGCACCGGCTCGCTGGTGTTCCTCAACGCGCGCCACGTCGGCACCGGCGCGAACACGACGCCGGACAGCACCGACATCACCCAGCTCATGGCGGGCAGCATGAGCGTCGTCGATCCCGGCACGTTCGACGACGCGCAGCTCGCGACGTGGGCGAGCGAGATCGCGGAGAACAACGCGCGCATGAGCGATCTCGTGACCGTCGAGTGCGAGGGCGGTGCGGCGAACGACTTCCCGATCCCGCGTCCCGGTGAGGGCGCGTCCTCGCGCATCCGCCACGTCGTGCTCGTGATCCGCGAGAACAAGACGTACGACGCGTACCTCGGGAACCTCACCGACGAGAGCGGCGTGCCGCACGGCAACGGCGATCCCGCGCTCACGCTGATCCCGGGCGCGGAGATCGATCAGGTGATCCCGAACACGCGCGCGCTCGCGCTCGGGTTCGCGCTCGGCGACAACTACTACTCGCACGCCGAGCAGTCGGTGCAGGGCCACGTGTGGACCAGCATGGGCCGCACCACCGAGTTCGTGGAGCGCAGCTGGCTGACGACGTGGGGCCGCGGCTACTACGCGGTCCCGCCGCAGGGCACCGCATCTCCGCTCGGCTATCCGGAGGAGGGCAGCGGCTTCGACCGACTCGCGCAGGCGGGCGTCACGATCTCGAACTTCGGCGAGATCATCGGCTCGCGCATGGCGCGCCTCGATCCGCGTTATCCGGGGCTCACGTACAGCTACCTGCCAGACGTCGACAAGGCCGAGTTCCTCGGCGGGCGCGTCGAGAGCTGCATGCTGCAGTCGTTCACGTACGTCGTGCTGCCGAACGATCACACGCGGGGTCGCGATCCCGGCGCGCCCACGCCGCGCTCGATGATCGCCGACAACGACGAGGCGGTCGGCATCATCGTCGACCGACTGAGCCACAGCACGTACTGGCCCGAGACCGCGATCATCGTCATCGAGGACGACCCGCAGGACGGCGGCGATCACGTCGACAACCACCGCTCGCCGCTGCTCGTGATCTCGCCGTGGGCGCGGCGCGGGCACGTGAGCTCGACGCACGTCAGCGAGGCCTCGATCTGGCGGACCATCTCGCTGATCTTCGGGATCGAGGAGGACACGCAGAGCCTCGGCTGGCAGCGGGCCGCGCCGCTCTACGACTTCTTCACGTCGACGCCCGACTACACGCCCTACGACCACATCGAGCGTCGCTGGCCCGAGGAGACGAACCCGCGCGACGGCAGCGCCGACGCGCTGCTCAGCGCGAATTACGACTGGTCGCGCCCCGACGAGCAGCCCGGGCTCTCGCGCCTGCTCTGGCGTCACTTCCACGGCGGTGCCGAGCCGCCCTGGCCCGCGGCAGCGGAGAGCCCGTTCGAGGCAGAAGACGACGACTGATCAATCGGGCGCGAGCCCGTCCTCGATCCGATCCTCGCCGCGCTGGCGATCCTCGCTCAGCGCGTCGAGGCGCTGCTCGCGCTCTGCCGCGAGCGACTCGAGCCGCTGATCGCGGCGGCGCTCGATCTGGTCCTCCATCCGCACGCGCTCGCGCGCGAGCTCCTCTTCGAGCTCGGCCTCGCGGCGCATGCGCAACTGCTCGATGCGCTGATCGATCTCGCCGAGCTGCACCTCGCTGTCGTCGGCGACCTGCTGCTCGCGATGCCCGTAGCGCTCCTCGAGCCGCACACGACGCTCGTCCATCCGGCGCTCAAACGCGTTCTCCGCCTCCGAGTCACACGCCGCGCACGAGAGCGCGCCGATGAGCGAGAGCACGATTCCGACGCGCGACATGACGCGACCTCCGCCGCGGAAGGACGCATCCCGCATGCCCGACCACGGAATTTCTGAGGAGAGCAGGAGTGTTAGGAAAGCAGGAGTGGGAGCCTCGAGCTCTCCCTCTCCTGCCTTCCTGCTCTCCTTCGAGGATTTCTCCTCAGAACTGCGCGGTCACGTTCGCGGCGACGTCGATCTGCGTGAGGCTCTCGATGCGGAAGCGCTGCCCGGGCAGATCGATCACCGCGCGATGGTGCGGGTTGATGATCCCGCTGCGGCACGTGCCCACACGGTTCGGATCGTCGCTGCTCGCGTTCGGATTGCACGCATCCGCCTGCGTCAGCCCGTACGACGGCGAGTGGAAGATCGCGGTCGTCACGCCGAAGCGCACGTAGCGCGCGGCCTGGAGCTCGAGCGTGACCTGCCCACCGAGGCGCGCGTGCGCCTGCGTGTCGGTGAGCCCCGTGAAGTCGACCTGCTCGTAGCCCGCCCCCTGACACGTCGCGCCGCCGGTCACGCCCTCGCACGCCGGGCTCGTCAGGTACGGGTTCGTCGACGAGCCGAGCGCGTCGAAGAGCGGCGAGTAGTCGCGCCCCTCGCTCACGTAGTCGCCCATGAAGCGCAGATCGATCGAGAAGCGCTGCCAGTGCTGGCGATCCTCCCACGGCATGATCGCGACGCCGGCGGTGAGCCGCCCCTGGATCGGCGGGCGCTGGTTGATGTACCCCGCGAGGTTGCCGCCCTGGGTGAAGAGGTCCGCCGCGTTCCCCGGGAATTCGATCTGGAACGCGAGGCCGGCGTAGGGCTCCACGTAGCGATCGCGCCACGATCCGCGCGTCTCGAAGCGCAGCGCGTTGGTGCCGCGCGAGATCCCGGGCTCGCTCCCGCCGCCCTGACACACCACGTCGCCGCCGTCGCGACGGCACGCGCGCATCGGCTCGTCGATGTTGAAGCGCCCCTCGAGCATGAGCATCCACGTGGGCGCGTGGGGATCGCGCTGCTGGTTCAGGATCGACCACGCGAGCCCGACGCTCACCCAGTCGAGCCCCGAGCGCGTCGGCGAGCGGAAGCCGTCGCCCGCGGGCACGTCGAAGAGCGGCGCCGGCGTCATGCTGCGATCGAGCAGCACGGTCGAGGGATCGTCGTTGCCGATGCGCGCCAGCGAGCGATCGTCGCTGAGGACCAGCGGGAGCCGCCCGTAGAGCGCGAGGTCGCGGAAGATGCCGATGTCGAGCCCGAAGACGAGCTGGTTCACCTCGCGCGAGTAGTCCGCGACGTCGCGCCACTCCCGCGACATCCGCGCGTCACCCGTGCCCGGCTCGCGCTGGATGCGCCCGAGCTCCCAGGTGCGCACGTAGCCGATCGAGATGTTGAGATCGAAGGGATCCTGATCGTCGAACGCGTCGATCACGTCGACGAACGACGCGGGCTCGCGCATCAGCACCAGCTCGTCGTCGTCCGCCATCGCGCGTGTGGGCACGAGCAGCGCTGGACCTGCCGCGAAGAGCACCGAGGCGAGGGCCACGATCCGTGTGATCACGCGCATTTCGCGGGCGAGGATAGGCAGTGCGGATTCGCAGCGTCAACGGGGCCCAGGCGTTGCTCCTGCCCTGTGCCCGCGGCAGGCTCGCCGGCCCATGACCCGGCCTCAGGTGCGCCTCGGAGACGCGATTTCCCTCGAGACCCTCGACCTCGTCGCGCGCGGCGAAGCGACGGTGGTGCTGACCGACGAAGTGCGCGCCCGCATCGATCGTGCGCGCGCCGCGGTGGATCGCCTCGCCGAGGGTGGTGATCGCGCGCCCAACGTGTATGGCGTGAACACCGGCTTCGGTGCGCTCGCGGAGACGCGCATCGCGCACGATCAGATCCGCGCGCTGCAGCGCAACCTCGTGCGCAGCCACGCGTGCGGTGTGGGCCCGCTCCTCCCGCGCGAGGCAGTGCGCGCGATGATGTTCCTGCGCGCGCAGACGATCGCGATGGGCAACTCGGGCGCCCGCGCGAAGATCGTCGATCTCGTGATCGCGATGCTCGAGCGCGGCGTGCACCCGTGCATCCCGTCGCAGGGCTCGGTGGGCGCGTCGGGCGATCTCGCGCCGCTGGCTCACTTGGCGTTGGTGCTGATCGGCGAGGGCGAGGCCGAGCACCAGGGCACGATCATGCCGGGCGACAAGGCGCTCGCCGCAGCGGGCCTGACGCCGGTCGAGCTCGAGGCGAAGGAAGGCCTCGCGATGATCAACGGCACGCAGCTGATCACCGCGATCGGCGCGCTCGCCGTGATCCGCGGAGAGCGGCTCTGCACGAACGCCGACGTCGTGGGCGCGATGTCGCTCGAGGCGCTCAAGGGCACGGGACGTCCCTTCGATCCGCGGGTGCAGCAGGTCCGCCCGCACCCCGGCCAGGCCACGACCGCCGCGAACCTGCGCGCGCTCCTCGAGGGCAGCGCGATCATGGAGAGCCACCGCGACTGCGGGAAGGTGCAGGACCCCTACTCGCTGCGCTGCATGCCGCAGATCCACGGCGCGACGCGCGACGCGCTCGCGTGGGCGCGCCAGGTGATCGAGCGCGAGATCATCGCGTCGGTCGACAACCCGCTGGTGTTCGTCGACGAGCGCGGCGAGGCGGACTTCGTGAGCGGCGGCAACTTCCACGGGCAGCCGCTCGCCATCGCGCTCGACACCGCGGCGATCGCGATCGCGGAGCTCGCGAACTGCGCGGAGCGCCGCCTCGAGCAGCTCGTGAACCCGGCGATGTCGAGCGGCCTGCCGCCCTTCCTCGCGCCGCGCAGCGGGCTCGACTCGGGCTTCATGATGGCGCAGGTGACCGCGGCCGCGCTGGTCAGCGAGAACAAGGTCCTCTGCCATCCCTCGAGCGTCGACTCGATCCCGAGCAGCGCGGGCAAGGAGGATCACGTCTCGATGGGCAGCATCTCCGCGCGCAAGTGCATGCAGGTCGCGGAGCACGTGCGGACGGTCCTCGCGATCGAGGCGATGGTCGCGGGCCAGGGCCTCGATCTGCGCCTGCCGCTCGAGCCCGGTGTGGGCGTGCGCGCGGCGCACCTCGCGCTGCGCGAGCACGTGCCCACGCTCACCGAGGATCGCGTGCTGCACCCCGACATCGTCCGCTGCTGCGAGCTCGTCGATCGCGGCGTGCTCGTCACCGCGGCCGAGCGCGTCTGCGGTCAGCTGAGCTAAGACAGCGCGATGCAGGTCGACATCCGCGATGCTCGCTTCGTCGCGAGCGCGATGCGGCAGGATCAGCTCCCGCCGCCCGCCTTCGCCGAGATCGCGTTCGCGGGTCGATCGAACGTGGGCAAGAGCAGCCTGATCAACAGGCTGGTGGTGCGGCGCAAGCTGGTGCGCACCAGCTCGACGCCCGGCGCGACCCGCGGACTGCTGCTCTTCCGCACCGCTCTCGCGATCCAGCGCGCGGGCAAGGAGCCGCAGCTCGCGACGCTCGATCTCGTCGATCTGCCCGGCTACGGCTTCGCGAAGCGCAGCAAGGTCGAGCGTCGCTCGTGGGGCCCGATGATCGAGGGCTATCTCGAGAACCGCGTCGGGCTGCGCGCGGTGGTGGTGATCGTCGACGTGCGCCGTGGGCTCGAGGACGACGATCGCCAGCTGCTCGAGTTCCTCGATCACATCCGGCGCCCCGCGGTGCTCGTCGCGACCAAGCTCGACAAGCTGCCCGCGAGCCAGCGCCTGCTCGAGGTCGCGAAGCTCAAGTCGAGCGCGGGACGTCCCGTGGTCGGCGTGAGCTCGGAGACCGGTGATGGCCGCGACCGCCTGTGGTCGCGCCTGATCGCCGCGGCCGGCATCGCGCCCGCCGACCTCACGACGCCGAGCTGATCCAACTCCGCCGCTCTTCCACCGCGCGGGTGTCGCTCGTCGTGAGCGCGCTCACCGGCGCCGTGGGGGTCGCTTGATCTCGTCGCGCCGTTTGTTGAAAGTTCGACTTCCTACTTCTTAGGAGTCGTCGTGACGAACCGCCCGCTTTCGGCGCTCTCGCTGCTCGTCGTGCTCGCCCTCGTCGCCTGCGACGCGGAGGACGAGGCGTGCCCCGCGGCGCCGTTCGCGACCCCGGGCCCGTTCGTCGCCGGGGTCACGACGCTCGACGTCGACGGGCTCGCGGTCGAGGTCTGGTACCCCGCGACCCCCGGAAGCGAAGCCGGCGCGCCGCGCGACACCTACGACATGCGCGACCTGCTCCCGCCCGAGCTCGCGCCGTCGATCCCCGAGGACGCGCCGACGACGTTCGCCACGCCCGCGCACCGCGACGTGCCGATCGCCAGCGGCCCGTTCCCGGTCGTGTACTTCAGCCACGGCCTCGGCGGCTATCGCCAGCAGTCGTCGGCGATCACCGCGCACCTCGCGTCGTGGGGCTTCGTCGTCGCCGCGCCCGAGCACGCCGAGCGGAACCTCGCGACCGTCCTGCTCGTCGCGATGGGCACGCCGGGCGTGTCGATCAGCGACGACGCGTACGATCAGATCCTCGCGGCGCACGCGCGCCTCGCGATCGAAGAGCGCTTCGCGGGCGCGCTCGATCTCTCGCGCGTCGCGGTGATGGGCCACTCGGCGGGCGGGGGCGCGGTGCAGGCGCTCGTCGATCGCTCGCCGCTCGAGGCCGACGCGTGGATCGGCATGGCGACGGTCGCTGCGCCGCTCGAGTCGACGGTGCCCGGCCTCTTGCTCGGAGGCAGCCTCGATCAGCTCGCGACCGTCGCGTCGATGGACGAGCTCTTCGATCACGACGTCGTCGCGTCGCCCGCGCGGCTCGTGCGCATCGAGGGCGCGGGACACCTCGCCTTCAGCGACATCTGCGTGATCGGCCGCGAGCGCGGCGGCGTGCTCGCGATCGCGCAGGAGGCGGGCCTCGAGATCGACGAGCTCGTCGTGACCCTCGCGACCGACGGATGTCAGCCGCAGGCGCTGCCCGCCGAAGAGGCGTGGCCGATCGTCGGTCACTACGCGGTCGCGCACCTGCGCGACGCGCTCGGCGCGACCACGCCCGCGACGCCGATCACCGGGCTCGAGCCCGACGCCGCCGCGTGCTTCGGCGCGCGCATCGGACGCAACGACGCGCGCTGAGAGCGCGCCTGGAGGGGGACGATGAAGAAGGTCGCGCTCGCGTGGCTGTGCTCGCTCGCGCTCGTCGCGTGCGGTGGTGGGGACGACGATGGCCCCAGCGGAGTCGATGGGGGTCGAATCGGCGTCGACGCGCAGGTGCCTCCAGGCATCGACGGTGGCCCGCAGCCCGATGCGTGGGTCGCGCCGGGCACCGATGCGGGCGGTGTCGACGCGTACGTCGCGCCCGGCACCGATGGCGGCGGAGGAGGTGGAAGCGAGCGCGATCCGCGCCTCCAGACCGATCCCGATCCCGGCGAGGTCGGCTGCGGATCGATGACGTGCAACGTCCCCGCGCAGACGTGCTGCACCCAGCTCTCGGGACAGAGCTGCGTCGCGCCGGCATCGTGCAGCGGGGGCCTCGCGGCGCCGGGCAACTGCGACGGCCCCGAGGACTGCAGCGGCGGCCAGCTCTGCTGCGCGCCGACGGGCCTCGCGGACCTGACCACCGGCACCACGTGCGCGGCGTCGTGCGGCTCGCGCCACCAGATGTGCCAGACCGACGCCGACTGCAGTGGCGGCGCGACCTGCCACACGTGCCGTCCGCCCGGCGGAATGGGCGGCGTGGTCGGCCTCTGCAACGCCGGCGCGAGCTGTCCCGGCTCGTACACGTCGCTGTGATCGCGATGCGCACGCCGATCACGATCGCGCTCTTCCTCGTCGCGTGCGGCGCCGAGACGCCCGGCGCCGGGCTCGAGGTGCGTCCGGGCGAAGGCATCGGACCGGTGCGGATCGGCATGCGCTACGCCGACGTGCGCGAGGCGCTCGGTCCGCTCGAGGGCGCGTTCACGAGCGATCGTCTCGCGTTCGGGCGCTACGCGTCGCTCGGGCTCGAGGTCGTGCTCGTCTCGAGCGAGGACGCGAGCGTCAGCGACGACGCGATCGTGATCGGCGTCGGCGCGCTGAGGAGCGACGGATTCGTCGGTCCCGTCGTGCCCGGCATGACGCGCGACGCGCTCGAGGACGCGTTCGGCGAGCCCGACGACGAAGCGGGCGACACCGCCTTCTACGTCGAGGGCTTCAGCGTCGAGCGCGACGGGGACGCGGTGCTCGAGGTCGGCGTGTTCCGGCCCTACGCGCACGAGCCCACGCCACCTCCGATGCGCGCCGCCGCGACACGACGGGAGGGCACGTGAGACGGCTCGCGACCACGCTGATCCTCGCGGCGATCACGATCGCGAGCGATGCACGCGCCGAGATCGAGATCGACGGCGAGCGCGTGGAGGTCATCGACATGCACCTCCACCCCGGGCACTACGCGAACATGGCGACCGAAGGTCGCCGGTTCATCACCGAGAGCCTCCCGCCCTTCGCGAGGATGTACGCGCCCGCGCTGATCGAGACGCTGCTCGATCCCTACGGCGAGCACGTCGGGATCCGCGCGCAGACCGAGATGGCGGGCGTCGATCACGCCGTGCTCTTCGCGGTGTACGCGCCGCGCTCGACGGGCTTCTACACGAACGAAGAGCTCGAGCGCGTGCTCGACGACCCGCGCAACGCGGGCTGGGCCTGGGGCATGGTCAGCATCGACTACGAGGGCTTCCTCGACGAAGGCGTCGCGCAGCCGCGCCTCGACGCGCTCGCGTCGTACTTCGAGCGGCGCCCCGATCTCTTCGTCGGCATCAAGCTCGCGCACGCGCACCAGGCCGTGACCCTCGACGACACGCGCTACCTCGGCGTCTACGACGTCGCGGCGCGCTTCGGCGTGCCGGTGCTGCTCCACACCGGATTCAGCCCATTTCCCGGCACCCAGACCGATCCTGCGTACTACGACCCCGAGGGCCTCGAGTCCGTCGTCACCGCGTACGACGGCGCGCATGGAATGCCGCGCGTCGACTTCGTCCTCTCGCACGTCGGCCAGGGCGATCCGCGCGCGGTCGAGCACGCGCTCGCGCTCGCCGAGGCGCACGACAACGTGTGGCTCGAGATCAGCGCGCTGAATCGCCCTTTCCTCCTCGACGACGAGGGCGAGCCGATCGCGAGCACCGAGCCGCAGTATCCGGCCGTGCTGCGCAGCATCCGCGCGCGCGGCCTCGTGGAGCGCACGCTCTTCGCGACCGATGGGCCGCAGTTCTCGGGGATGGTGCGCAGCTACGTGCAGCGGATGGTCCTCGGCATGCGCGAGGCCGAGTACTCGCTGGGCGAGATCCGCCGCGTGACGAGCGGGACCTTCTCCCGCCTGTACCTGCAGAGCGAGTGAGGAGACGACGATGACGCCGAGGACGATGCTCGCGCTCGCGATCGCGCTGAGCGCGTGCGACGAGCGCGCGACCACCACGATCGACGGGGGCGACGACGCGCGCCCGACATCGACGCGCGGCACGATCACCGGGACAATCCTCTACGCGGGGAGCGGCGCCGGTCGTCTCACCGTCGGCGTGTGGCCGCAGACGCCGCCCGCGGGCCCACCCAGCGAGATCTTCGTGCGCGACGATCCGACGTTCCCGATCGACTACGAGCTCACCGGGCTCGGCGTCGGCACGTACTACCTCGGCGTCGTGCTCGATCTCGGCTCGAACCATCCGACGATCCCGGGCGCCGAAGATCCGCGGATCTTCCCGAGCGATCCGATCGTGATCGAGGGCGGCGATGCCCACGACGTCGACGTCACGCTGATCGATCCGTGACTGCTCTTTACGCCCTCGCCGGGCGACGCCATCATCCGCGCTCGAAAGCGAGACGTCGGACGTTCGATGGACGAGGACTCGGAGCTCGAGGATCACGGGCGCCGCGTGAAGGTGAGCGCGCTCGCGAAGATGTCGGGCGTCCCCGCGGCGACGATCAAGCACTACGTGCGCGAGGGCCTGCTCCCGGAGCCGTCGCGGACCAGCAAGAACATGGCGTACTACGACGTGTCGCTGGTCCCTCGCATCAAGAAGATCAAGGAGCTCCAGCGCACGCGCTTCCTGCCGCTGAAGGTGATCAAGTCGGTCCTCGACGAGTCCGAGCTGGAGAGCGAGGACGAGACCGTCGGCGCCACGATCGCGCGGGTGCTCGAGCAGACCGCGCCCACCGAGCGCCGGACGCGCGAGGAGCTGCTCGCAGCGGGGATGCCGAAGGAGCAGCTCGACTGGCTGCGCGGCGCCGGGCTGATCACGCCGCTCGCCGAGACGAAGGGCGAGGTCTACGCGGGTGACGATCTCGAGCTGCTGCGCGTGCTCGGCGCGTCGCGCAAGGCGGGGATCAGTGCGGAGATGCTCCCGGTGACGATCCTCGGCGAGTACGCGCAGGCGCTGCGCGCGCTCGTCGAGATCGAGCTGCGCATGTTCCGCGACGGCGTCATGCCGCGCGCGGGAGAAGATCTTCCGGGCCTCACCGAGGCCGCGACGACGCTCTCGGAGCGCCTCGTCGTGCTGCTTCGTCGGCGCATGCTGGTGCCCACGATGCGCGCGCTCGCCGAGGAGGCGAAGCGCTCGCGCTCGAGCCCGCCGCCCGCCACGACGAAGCGCCCGCGAGGCAAGAGCGGCTGAGGGGGCGCCTCACGTCTCGAGACGCAAGCGCCCGTCGAGACGCGCGCTCCGACCGAGACGCGCGCGCCCGTCGCGACGCAGCCCCCGCCGAGACGCAAGCGCCCGTCGAGACGCGCGCGCCGCCCGACCAAGAAGCGCGCCGCCCGAGACGCAAGGGGGCGTAGGGCCCCCCGCGCCAGCGCGGAGCGGCCGGGGGTCGACAGGGGGGCGGAGCCCCCCGGGGCAATCAATGCGTCGCGGTCGACGCGTGGCCCGAGTCGGCGAGGAAGCGCGACCGGCCGCGGCCCTGCAGGTAGCTGCGCATCGTCGTCGGCACGCGGAGCATCCACGCGTGCAGCTGCGGGCGGACCAGGCCGCCGAGGATTCCCTCGTCCACCGCCGCGAGGATTCCCCACGTCACCAGCGTGCGCCCAGGGTTGTCCGGCCACTCGCTCAGCGTCATGAAGCCGCGCGCCGAGCGCACGTCGTTGGGGCGCGTCGCGTCGAGGTCGAACGTCAGATCGTGGCGCCCGTCGGCGAAGCGCAGGCGCAGGTGGTACGCGGCGCGGATGAGCCCGTACGCGTGCTCGATCCGGATCACGCCCTCGTGCTCGCCGCGCGACACGACCGAGACCGACTCGACCTGCGGCAGCAGGTTCCCGTAGTTCGCGGGGTCGCGCACCGCGCGCCAGACCTCGGCGAGCGGGCGATCGACGGTCTGGAAGCTCGTGCCGCCGAAGTGCACGAGGTTCCCGCGCTGCTCCATCCGACGGCGCGCGATCAGACGGCCCGCCGCGAGCACCGAGCGCTCGGCGTCGGTGAACCCGCGATCCTGCGCGCCGATCGTCTCCGCCGTCGAGAGCGGCAACAGCACGCCGAGGGCGCATGCGAGGGCCGCGGTCACGGCCGCGCGGCGAGCGAGACGCATCGACGGAGAACGATGAGGGATCACACGCGACGACGCCAGGAATAATTGCCCACGACCTGGGCCAGTCAGCGGCACACGGGGACCTGTCGCTGGGCGCGCCCCGGCTCGAGGACCAGCGGCAGCGCGAAGTCGAGATATCCGCCCGGCGCATCGAACCCCAGCTCGAGCGCCGCCCGCGACAGACATGCCCGCAGCGCCGCGTCGCCGGTCGAGTCCTCCATCACGCACGCGTCGCTCACCCGGCCGTCCGGGGCGATGCGCACCGCGAGCGAGACGCGACCGCCCGCGGCGCCCGGCCCCGTGCTCGTGCCGACACAGAGCTCCGCGCTCGACTGCAGCGGCGCGAGCGCCGCGCGGATCGACGACGCCGGCAGATCGCCGAGCGGCGCGTCCTCCGTGAGCGCCGGCAGTCCGTCGGGGCAGAGCTGTCCGCGCTCCGCGGTGCCGTCGATCGCCGGCGGCGCATCGGGCAGGCGGGTGCCCGCCGCGAGCGGCACCGCGAGCGTGATCCGCCCCGCGAGCGACGCCGGCAGTGCCTCGAGCAGCGAGACCAGCGTGGTGATCGGCACGCGCGCCTCCGCGGTCACGACGACGAGATCGAACGCGCTCCACTCGGTGTGCTCGATCACCCACGCCACGCGCGACGGATCGCGCTCGCCGCCCGCCTGATCGCTGCGCCGCGTGTAGACGCCCTCGGGCGTGAGGAAGAGCGCGAGCGCGGTGCCGCGCGTCGGCGGCAGCGTGGTGCTCGTCGCGACGAGACCCATCTGCGCGGCGCCGGTGCCGTAGCTCCCGTAGCGCGTGAGCACGCGGACGGGCCCGGGATCGTTCGCGAGTCGTTGATCGAGATCGGCCTCGGGCTCGGCGAGCGGGCGCACCGCGACCGCGAGATCGGCGCGCAGCTCGAAGCCGCTCGGCGTCACGGCGATGAGGCACGCCGCGTCGGACTCCTGGTCGCGACGATCGTCGAGGGTGCGCGCAGCCGCGATCAGATCCGCGAACGTCGCGTCGCGCGCGAGCGTGCGAGGCGACGTCGGGATCGTGCTCGGTCGCTCCTCGCGCGGCGCGGGCGCTTCGGGCGCGGTCGTCGGGGCCGTGGTCGAGGACGCGCCGCCGCATCCGACGAGCAGCGCGGCGAGCGCGAGGTGATGGGCACGCACGACGCCGAGCGTAGTCCGTTTTCTTGCGTCGTCGCGCTCGCGCGAAGTACTGCCGATCGCGATGCGTCGCAGCGCCGCCGTGCTCCTCGCGATCGCGATCGCGCTCCTCGCGACGGTCGCGCGCGCCACGCCCGGCGATCACGACGATCCGCGCCCGCGACGCGCGCGTCGCGCGACGCCCTCCACGTCGGTCGGGCTTCCGTTCCGCGGGCGCCTGCGCAACGGCGTGCTGCTGCGCGAGTCCGAGCACGTGCGCTACGCCGGTGAGTACCGCGAGGGCGGGCGCTTCTACGGCACCGACGAGCTCGTGCAGCTGATCGAGCGATCCGCCGCGCGCGTGTCGCAGCGGCTGCCCGGCGCGCGCCTCTCGGTGGGCGAGCTCTCGGCGCGACAGGGAGGTCGCGTCAGCGGCCATCGCTCGCACCAGAACGGGCGCGACGTCGACATCGCGTTCTACATGATCGATCGCGACGGTCGTCCCTACGACCCGTGGGGCTTCGCGGCGTTCGATCGCCACGGCAACGGGATGCCGCCCAACGACGCGCTGCGCTTCGACGACGCGCGCAACTGGGAGCTCGTCGCGCGCCTGGTCGCCGATCCCGACGCGCGCGTGCAGTACGTCTTCGTCGCCGACACGCTGCGCCGGCGCCTGCTCGCGACCGCGCGCCGCCGCCGCGCCCCCGCGTCGATCGTCGCGCGCGCCGAGCAGCTCCTCGTGCAGCCCTCGCACGGGCACCCGCACCGCAATCACTTCCACGTGCGCATCTACTGCCCGCCCGCGGATCGACCGACCTGCGAGGATCGCGAGCCCTTCCACGCGTGGTACCCGGGCACGCCGCCGCGCAGCGAGAGCGCGAGCGCCGAGGACGCCGCCGACTGATCGTCGGCTCGAGGCGCGAGCGCGCATCCTCGGAAATCGCCGCCGCCCCACGGATCCACTAGGCTCGCGCGCATGCGCGTGCTCCTTCGCGATGCGACGATCATCGACGGCACCGGCGCCGAGGCCGACGCGGGCGACGTCCTGCTCGAAGACGATCACATCGCCGAGATCGGCGCGACCACGCTCGCGCCCGACGAGGTGATCGACGCGCGCGGGCTCGTCGTCGCGCCCGGCTTCATCGACGTGCACTCGCACTCCGACTTCACGTTGCCCGGCGACCCCGAGGCGCGCGCGAAGGTGATGCAGGGCGTGACGAGCGAGGTCGTCGGCAACTGCGGCCTCGGGCTCTTCCCCTCGAACGAGACGGTCGAGCGCTTCTACGCGCTCCTCTCGCCGATGCTCTTCGGCGAGCCGGGAGGCGGATGCTTCCGCGACATCGCGTCGTACCGCGCGCGGCTCGAGGAACGCGGCGTGAGCGTCAACGTCGTGCCCCTCGTGCCCCACGGCAACGTGCGCTGCGAGGCGATGGGGCTCGCGGAGCGCGCCGCGCGTCCCGACGAGATCGCGCGCATGCGCGACAGCGTCGACACGAACATGCGGCAGGGCGCGTTCGGGCTCTCGACCGGGCTCGTCTACGCGCCGGGCGCGTTCGCCGACACCGAGGAGATCGTCGAGCTCGCGAAGGTGAGCGCGGCGCACGGCGGCATCTACGCGTCGCACATGCGCGACGAGGGATCGCGCCTCGTGCAGTCGGTCGAGGAGACGCTGCGCATCGGACGCGAGGCGAAGATCCCCGTGCAGATCTCGCATCACAAGGCGGCCGGTCGCTGGAACTGGGGCAAGGTCGAGACGACGCTCGCGATGGTCGATCGCGCGCGCGCCGAGGGCCTCGACGTGCACAGCGACGTCTACCCGTACACCGCGGGATCGACGGTGCTGAGCGCGATGTTCCTGCCGCTCTGGGCGTTCGAGGGCTCGCAGGATCGACTGCTCGAGCGGCTGCGCGATCCCGAGGTGCGCAAGCAGATCGTGGAGGGCAGCAAGGAGCGCATGATGAAGCTCGCACAGCTGCCGGGCGTGCTCGATCGCATCGTGCCCAAGCGCTTGATCCTGCCCTTCGTGCTCTTCGAGCTGAGCCGCCTCGTGGTGGTGAGCTCGCTGAAGAACCAGCAGCAGTACGAGGGCATGACGCTGCGCGAGATCGCGAAGGCGCGAAAGCAGAAGCTCTACGACATGCTGCTCGATCTGCTGGTCGAGGAAGAGCTCGCGATCGCGGCGATCGCGCACGTGATGAGCGAGGACGACGTGCAGCGCGTGATGGCGCACGACGCGACGATGATCGGCACCGATGGCTTCCCGCAGCGCGAGGGCAAGCCGCACCCGCGCGCGTTCGGCACCTATGCGCGCGTGATCGAGCACTACGTGCGCGAGCGACGTCTCTTCGGGATCGAGACCGCGATCCACAAGATGACGGGCATGGTCGCGAAGAAGCTCGGGCTGCGCGATCGCGGTGTGCTGCGAGCGGGCGCGAAGGCGGACGTGGTGGTGCTCGACGCGGCGAGAGTGAAGGACCGCGCGACGTACGCGAGCCCGAAGAACCACCCCGAAGGCATCGTGCACGTGTTCGTGAACGGCGTGCACACGGTGAAGGACGGGAAGCACACCGGAGCGCGCGGCGGGCGCGTGCTGCACCGCGCGGCGGGCTGACACGCGCGTGCCGTCGACTCCACGCTCACCACCGTCGCCGCGCTGACGCGCGTGCAGTCGCCTCTGCTTCTGCCAATCAGGGCGACTGCGCAGCAGAGCCCGAACCGCGAGCGTCCGGGCCGCGGCGAAGCGCGGACCGGACGCTCGCCGCCTCAGCCCAACCAAGCGAGACGGCAGAACCGCGGTATCCGGCGCCTCTCACCGAGACCTATCCAGACGTCCACCCCTCGCACCAAGACCAGTTCCCCCCGGCCGGCACCATGCACACCTGAAGATCGAACCGCGGCCAGCTCCACCCCCGAGGCACGTAGAACACCACCCGTCGCGCCCCCTCGATCACCCCACGCACCGATCGGATCTCGGTGTCGCTCACCATCCGATCGCGCCGCACCCGCAGCGCCCAGGTCGCGCCCTCGGGCGCATCGCGATCGAGCGTCGCGACCACCGTCGTCGCCTCGTCGTCGCGCGCCGTCACCGCCGCGCCCGCGCGCGGCAGCGCCTCGATCGCGTCCGCGTGATCGCGCGCCACCTCGTCGATCACGCGCTCCATCGCCCCGCGCGCCGCGACCTCGCTGCACCCGATCGACTGCAGCGCGTCCTGCCACAGCGCGAGCGGCTCGAGATCCTGCGGCGCATCGCTGCGCCCGATCGCGCGCATCACGTCGCCCACCGCGCGCTCGCCGCACGCCCGCGCGATGCCCTCGGTGAGCACCTCGCCCAGCGAGTACGCGAGCGACGTGTCGAAGCGCTGCCGCAGCGACTCGTCGTCGAGCACGTCCTCGAGCTGTAGCCGATGCCGCGTCCATCCCGCCGCCGCGACGATGCGCGACTCCGTCAGCGCCGCCTCGTTCGGCACCACCTGGTACGCGACCCACTCCGCCGAGCCCTCGACGAACGCGCGCGTCCCGCGCTGCGTCATCAACCGTCGATCGGACTCGCGCCCCTGCAGCACGTGCGTGCTCTCGTGCGCGAGCACGTGGCGCAGCCGCACCTCGTCGTCCTGCCCCACGAGGCCCATCCGGATGCGCGTCCCCGCCGCGATGCCCTCGTGGTGCGCGCTCGTCTCCGCGAGATCGACCGTGATGAACGGCACCTCGCGCGCTCCGACCACGCGCGCCACCGATTCCGCGATCTCGTCGGCGCTCCCCACCAGGCGCAACGCGCGCGCCCGCAAGTTCGTCGGGTACACGAACGCGTAGTGCTCGGTGCGCGCCTCCGCGGTCTGCCACGCGATGCCCTCGGGCTCGTCGCTCGGCATCCCGTCCTCCTCGACGGAGCGCACCGCGAGGAACGTCATCACCGCGAGCCCCGCGAACACGACCAGCGCGGTGCCGCACCCGAACGCGATCGCCGCCCCTCGCGCGTCGCGCTTCGGTGCCAGCGCGTCGCGCAGCTGCTCGAAGGGACCCATCCACACCGCGTACGAGATCCCCAGCGCCGCGATCGCGATCGGCACGTGCACCGCGATGTCGCCCCACGGCACCAGCAGCACCTGCCCGCGGTACGCGAGCCGACAGATCGACGCGGGGTTCAGCCACGCGAGCGAGGGCTCGATCTCCTCCGCCGCGAGGATCACGAACATCACCAGCGCGTACGGCAGCAACCCGAAGCGGCGCATCGTCGACGCGAGCACGCCGTGCGCGTAGAGCACGAGCACGAAGGTCGCCTGCAGCGCGCCCGCCCCGACCGCGACGTCGAGCCGGAACTGATCGCCGATGAAGCTCTGAGGGTTCGGCAGCTGGAGCAGCCAGTTCGTCACCTGGCCGAGCGCGGTGAAGAACACCAGCACGCCCGCGCCCGCGAGCATCTTCGCGCCGAAGATCGCGCGCCGCGTCACCGGCAGCGAGCGCAGGAAGTCGATCGTCCCGTCGTCGTGCTCGCGCGGGAACGCGGCGTACGCGACGGCGAACGCGACGAGCGCGAGCATGAACGCGAGCTCGCCGCCCTCCCCCGGATCGATGCTCGCGATCGACGACCAGGTCGCGACGTCGAGCTGCTCGGTGAGCGGGCGCGAGATCACGTCGCCGCTGATCGCGAAGAAACACAGCAGCGCGTGCGGGGCCAGCGCGCGCAGCTCCTTGCGCAAGAGCGCGATCACGGCACCTCCACGCGCGCTTCGGCGAGACGCGCGGGCGCGCCGAGCGGCGTGCCCTCGAGGTCGAGCGCGACCCACACCCGCGAGCCCGGCCCGTAGCGGCCCGGCAGGCGCATCTCGATCGAGCGCTCGCCGTCGGGCCACGCGCGCTCCTCGCGCTGCGGCTCCCATGGCCAGACGAAGTCGTCGAAGGGCCCGTCGTCGAAGTGCGCCAGCGAGACCGTCGTGCCGGGCGGCGGCGGACGATCGAGCGTCGCCCGCGCGACGATCGTGGGGAGGCCGTCGATGATCTCCACGTCGATGCGCGCCTCGACGCGCGGCACCCACGCGTCGCGGTGGCTCGCGCGCAGCGACGCGAGCCGCGCGTACCACGCCTCGATCAGCGCGCGCTCTTCGATGCCCGCCACCTCGCGCAGCGTGCGCGACAGCGGGTGCAACCAGCCGTGCACCACCGCGCGGAAGTCGTCGGGCGGCTCCTGCCCGTACAGCGCGCGCCCCAGCGCGAAGACCGCGTCGCGCCCGCGCTGCTCCTCGAGCACGTCGATCCCCACCGCGGCGAGCGCGCCCGCGACGCGCTCGCCTTCGCGCTGGATCGTGCGATCCCACGCGCGCAGCCGCGACGCGTCGGGCCCGCGCTCGCGGGTCGCCCACAGCGCGCGCTGCACGATCGTCTGCGGCAGCTCGGCGTCGTCGCGATGCGGCCACCACGCCGCGATCCCGTCGCGCGGCCACTCGATCGGCTCCCACAGCGCGCGCCCGCCGGTCGCATCGTCGATCACGAGCCCGACGATCTCCGACAGCAGCGCGTCCTCGTCCCACTCCGGGCCGCGACGATAGTTCGCGCGCACGAGGATCCCGTCGTCCTCGCCGAGCGTCACGCGCTCGAACGTCGTCCCGTCGAGCCGCTCGGAGAGCGCGACGCGCACCTTCGGCAGCGCGTCCCAGCCCATCGCGTCGCGCAGCGGCGGTAGCTCCCTCGTGAAGCGGGCCATCAGCGCCTCGGCATCGGGCAGCGCGTCCTCGGTGCCGTACATGATCTCGATCGGCGCATCGCTCGCGCGCAGGACGCCGCCCTCGGGCCACTCGTAGGGCGGACGCTGGTTCGGCGGCGAGAGCTCCACCCACGCGATCAGGATCGCGATCACGACGATCGCGAGGGTCACGCCCTCGCGCATGCTCATCCGCTTCGCGAGCGTCTCGGCGACCGACCCCTCGCGCACCGTCGCGAGCCCGATCGCGAGCAGCGCCCAGCCCACCGCGAGCGCGAGCGTCACGAGCAGCGGCTCGACCGGCCAGCGCGTGCGCTCGAGCACGAAGTCCTCGGCGACCAGCGCGATCGGCCCGAAGCGCGACACCTCGAGCTCGGTCGCGTCCGCGACCAGCGCGAGCCCGATCCCGATCGCGAGGTAGAGCGGCACGCGCAGCCGCCCGAGCAGGCCCATCGCGGTGAACCAGCACATCCCGAAGAGCGCGTAGGTCGCGGTGCGCGCCGCGAGGATGCCGACGAAGAGCGCGTCGATCGGCTCGCGCGTGACCGCGAGCACCAGCGTCGCGCCGAGCGAGCCCAGCGCGAGCGCTTCGATCACCAGCACGCCGAGCACGAGCTTCACGACGATCACGTCGGTGCGCCCGAGCGGCAGCGCCTCGAGGAAGCGCTGGGTGCGCCCGTGGTACTCCGCGACGACCAGCCGATTGCCGAGCGCGAGGCCCAGGACCGGCAGGAAGAACCGCATCAGCCAGGCGTGCACCTCGAGGTACGTCACGGTCGCGGGCTGCGCGAGGATGATCAGCGAGAGCAGCGCCCACGCGATGCCCATGAAGAGCACGAGCATCGCGAGCGCGACCGCGTGCTCCGCGACGTCCTTCAGCGCCAGCGCGGCGATGCGCTTCATGCGCTGCGCCGCACCATCGCGATGAACACTTCTTCCAGCGGGAGCAGCTCGATCACCGCGTCGGGGATCATCGGTGCGAGCGCGTCGAAGCGCCCCGGATCGTCGCTCTCCACGACGATGCGGCGCTCGCCCTCGCGCACCTCCTCGTGTCGCACCGCGAGCTGCAGCTCCGTGATCGCCGCGTGCAGCGGCGCGGGATCCGCGAGCTCGCTCGCGCGCACCACTCGCACGCGCTGCACCAGCTCGTCGATGCTGCCCTCGTAGCGCGTCCTTCCCCCGTCGACGACGCCGACCCGGTTCGCGACGAGCTCGATCTCGTCGACGAGATGGCTCGAGAAGAACGTGGTGCGCCCGCTGTGCTCCGCCTCGTGCCGCACGATCTCGAGGAACTCGCGGCGCGCGACGGGATCGAGCCCCGCGGTCGGCTCGTCGAGGAGCAGGAGCGGCGGGCGATGCGCGAGCGCCAGCGCGAGCGCGAGCTTCACCTTCGTGCCGCCCGAGAACGTGCGGATGCGCTGCGCGCTCGGCACGTCGAGCACGCGCAAGAGGCGCGTGTACTCCGCGTCGTCCCACCGCGGGAAGAACGAGCGCACGAAGCGCGCGATCGAGACCGGCGTCATCCAGCCGTAGAACGACTGCTCCTGCGCGACGTACCCGATGCGCTGTCGCCACGACACGAGGTCGCGTCCGCCCGCCTCGCCGAACATCCGCACCGAGCCCCCGCTCGGCCGCGTGATGCCCATGAGGATGCGGATGGTCGTCGACTTCCCCGCGCCGTTGCGCCCGAGGAACCCGTACACGTCCCCGGGCCGCACGGTGAGATCCAACCCGCGCAGCGCCTCGATCGCGCCGTAGCGCTTCGTCAGCCCGCGCACCTCGATGACGTCGGGATCCACGCGCCACGCGTTCTAACACGCGTGGCCGGCGTCACCTCTTGTTGTAGCGGGCGAGGTAGTGCGCGAACGCGTCGTCGAGCACGCGATCGAGCCGCGACTGCTCGCGCGGATCACGCAGCTGCTTGACGACGATGTTGCGGAAGTGCTTCGCGATCTCGCGCGCCGCCGCGGCACGCTTGTCGGGCGGCATCGAGCCGATGCTGTCCGCGGTCGTCGAGTGCTCGACCTGCCACGCGCGCACCGCCATCAGCCAGAAGCCGCGACACGGGAACGGATCCAGCCCGATCTTCGTGCCGACGAGGTTCCCGAGATCCTTCACCAGCGCTTCTTGCACCGGCTGGAGCTGGACGCTCTCGTAGGCCTTCGCTGCATCTCGAACGGCGCCGGAGTCGAACTCGAACATGCAGTGTCCCCCTCTCGCGCCTCCAGACTATCCGAGGTCGGGGGACCAGCGATACGGAGTCTCCGCTCGTGCTACGCCGTCCGGTCATGCTCGCCCGCCGCACCGCTCTCGGACTCGCGCTCACCACGCTCGTCGCCTGCGCGCCGGGGCCCAGCCCATCGGTCACCAGCGAGCCGGTCGTGTACGGCGAGGACGGTCGGCGCGAGGCCTACGAGGTGGACGCGACGCTGCGCGCGCTCGCGCTCGGCAGCTCGGCCGCGATCTTCGATCCCGCGAGCCTCGATCGCCGCGACCCGAGCGCGATCACGCCGTCGGGGCGCCGCCTCCAGAGCGACGAGGACCTCTGCGACGATCAGCGCTTCCTCGATCAGCCCACCGCCGCGTCGTGCTCGGGCACGCTGATCGACGACGACCTCTATCTCACCGCGGGCCACTGCGTGGAGACCGAGGAGGAGTGCCGCGCGCTGCGCTTCGTCTTCGACTACGCGTATGCGAGCGACGGCGTGCTCGAGACGATCGGCGAGGACGACGTCTACGGCTGTCGTCGCCTGGTCGCGCACCGCTACCAGGACTCGCCCTGGCGCGATCACTCGATCATCCAGCTCGATCGCCCGGTGGTGGGCCGCACCCCCGCGACGCTGCGGCGCGGCGCGGTCACCCAGGGCGAGCCGCTCGTGCTGATCGGATACCCCGACGTGATCCCGATGAAGATCGATGCGAGCGGGCACGTGAACGATCCGCGCGCCGCCGAGCTCGATCGCTTCTACGCGAGCGTCGACGCGTTCGGCGGTAACTCGGGCTCCGGTGTGTTCGACGCCGAGGGCCAGCTCGTCGGCGTGCTCTCGGGCGGCGAGGACGACTACGCGCGCCGCGGCGACTGCAACGTCGTCAACGTGGTCGACGAGGCGTGCCCCGGCGGCGACTGCACCGGGCACGGCGAGTACATCGGCTACGCGCAGAACGCGATCGACGATCTCTGCGCGAGCGGGTGGCCGAGCGCGCGCCTCTGCGGCCGCCCCGCGACCTGCGGCGACGGCACCTGCAGCGGCACCGAGACGAGCGAGACCTGCGCCGCCGACTGCGAGGCCCCGCGCTGCGGCGACGACGTGTGCGATCGCGGCGAGAGCGCGACGTGCGCGGGCGACTGCGGCCCGATCGTGCCCGACGAGTGGACCTGCGAAGTGCGCTGGTACGCCGCGTACGACGACTGCGACTGCGCGTGCGGCGCGCCCGATCCCGACTGCGACGATGCGCGCCTTCGCGTCGTCAACTGCGAGCGCGGCGAGACGTGCGTCGAGGGTGTGTGCACCGCCGCGCCCGACGCAGGTGCCACGACGCGCGATGCCGGCGTGCGCCCCGAGCCCGATGCGTCCCTCGCGGTCGACGCCGGGACGACGGTGCGCGATGCCGGCCCCACGGTCGTGCCCGCCGGTGACGAAGGCTGCGGTTGCCGCGTCGCGCCGCGCCGCGCGCCCTCGCCGATGCTCTTCGTGATGCTCGCGCTCGTCGCGCTGGCGATCCGCGCGCGCCGTTCCTGATCGCCCGGACCTTCACCTCTTGCGACCTGTGGTATGGAGCACGTCCGGCCCGGCTCGCGGCGCCGGAGGGGGATCGACATGACGCGCCATCTGCTCGCGATCGATCAGGGCACGACCGGCAGCACCGTCCTGGTGCTGGACACCGAGGCTCGCATCCTCGGTCGTGCCACGCGCGAGTTCCCGCAGCACTTCCCCACGCCGGGCGAGGTCGAGCACGACGCGGAGGAGATCTGGGCCTCGGTCGAGCACGCCATCGAGGGCGCGTATCGCGAGGCGGGCGTCGACCCGAAGCAGTGCGCGGGCATCGGCATCACGAACCAGCGCGAGACCACGATGCTGTGGGATCGCAAGACGGGCGCGCACGTGCACCGCGCGATCGTCTGGCAGGACCGTCGCACCGCCGCGCGCTGTCGCGGCCTCGAGGCCGAGGGCCTGCTCTCGCTCTACCGCAAGAAGACCGGCCTCGTCCTCGATCCCTACTTCAGCGGCACGAAGCTCGAGTGGCTGCTCGACAACGTCGACGACGTGCGCAAGCGCGCCGAGGACGGCGAGCTCGCGTTCGGCACCGTCGACTCGTTCCTCGTGTGGCGCCTCAGCGGCGGCACCGCGCACGTGACCGACGTGACGAACGCGTCGCGCACCCTGCTCTTCGACATCCACCGCCTCGCGTGGGACGACGAGCTCTGTCGTCACCTCCACGTGCCGCGCGCGGTGCTGCCCGCGGTGAAGAGCTCGAGCGAGGTCTACGCGCGCACCAAGGGCCTGCGCGTGCTCCCCGACGGCATCCCGATCGCGGGCATCGCCGGCGATCAGCAGGCCGCGTTGTTCGGCCAGACGTGCTTCGAGATCGGCGACGCGAAGTGCACCTACGGCACCGGCGCGTTCCTCCTCGTGAACACCGGCGAGCGCGCGCCCGAGTCGCAGAACGGCCTCGTCACCACGGTCGCGTGGAAGCTCGGCGATCAGGTCCGCTACGCGCTCGAGGGCTCGGCGTTCGTCGCAGGCGCCGCGGTGCAGTGGCTGCGCGATCAGCTCGGCATCATCAAGAGCAGCAGCGACATCGAGGGCCTCGCCGCGAAGGTCCAGACCAGCGGCGGCGTCGTGTTCGTGCCCGCGCTCTCGGGCCTCGGTGCGCCGCACTGGGACCCCGAGGCGCGCGGCACGCTCTTCGGGCTCACCCGCGGATCGAGCGCCGCGCACATCGCGCGCGCCACGCTCGAGGGCATCGCGTTCCAGGTCGCCGAGCTCGGCCGCGCGATGGAGGCCGACATGGGCCGTCGCATCGCGCGCCTGCGCGTCGACGGCGGTGCGTCGCAGAACGAGCTGCTCATGCAGTTCCAGGCGGACGTGCTCGACGTCGCGATCGAGCGCCCCGCGAACACCGAGACCACCGCGCTCGGCGCGGCCTACCTCGCCGGCCTCGCGGTCGGCGTGTTCCCCGATCTCCAGGCGATCGAGCGCGCGCATCGCACCGCGCGGCGCATCGAGCCGGGGATGCGCGAGGGCGAGCGGCGCGAGCACCTCGCGCGCTGGAACGACGGCGTCCGACGCGCGCGCGGGAAGCTCGTATGAGCGCCGATCGCACGAGGAACCGCCTCGCCGATGGGGTTGTCCGAGCCCTCGGCGGGGACGAACAATTGAACGAGGGGCCGGACGCCACTCACCCGGCGGCCTCGTTCGGGGTACGATGCGGATCGAGCGCGTGATGAGCCGGGACGACCACGACACCCGAGACGAGAAACCCGCGACCGCCGTCGCGCCTGGTACCCCGATCCGTCAGGTCCCGATCGCGTGGGAAGCGCTGGAGGACGCGTTCGAGAACAACGCGCCCGAGGTCCACAGCTACCTGCACCTCGAGACCGGCGAGGTCATTCGCATCGTCGACGGCATCGCCGATCCGCAGATGCACCAGCGCGTGATGAACGACACGACCTATCTGCGGGTCGAGCCGGTGAGCTCGCGCGAGCAGTACCGCTGGATGGAGCGTTTCATCGCGACCGTCGAGGAGAGCGAGTTCCGCGACAAGCTCGTCCAGGCGATCGACGGCAAGGGCGCGTTCCGCCGCTTCAAGGACGTGCTGATGAGCTACCCGGTGGATCGCGAGCGCTGGTTCGCGTTCCGCAGCGAGCGCCTGCGCTCGTGCATGGAGGGTTGGCTCCAGGCGCACGCGATCGAGGCGGTGCAGCGCCAGCAGTGGCGCGTGCCGACCGCGGAAGAGGTGCGCCCCGCCGCCGAGGAGAGCGACAAGCCGGCGCGCCGCAACCGTGCGGCGATCGCCGAGGCGCATCGCCGTCGTCTGCACGAGCTCGCCGATCAGCTCCCGGCGCGCGAGCTCGACGCCGCCGTGGCGTTCCTCGAGTTCCTGCGCGAGCGCAAGCACCTGCCGCGTCCGAAGGCGAAGGGCGAAGGCACGCTCGAGGCGGGCGACACCACCGCGTCGGGCGAGACCGCGCTCGACCTCGCGTCCGACGCCCCGCCGCGTGGGCCGAACGGCACGAACGACGAACGTGCGGACGAGCCGCAGGCCTGACGCGCCGCGGCTGCTCGCGGCGAGCGCGCTGCTGCTGCACGCGCTCGTCGTCGTCGCGCCTGCGCGCGCGCAGAGCGACCAGGTCCCGCACGCGGTCGACGGCATCGTCGCGATCGTCGGCGGGCACACGCCCTCGCCCACCACCGACGTCGTGCTGCGCAGCGACGTCGAGCTCCGCGCCGTGCTCGCGCTCGCCGCGCGCACCCACGATCCCGCGCCCGCCGAGCTCCCGCCCGAGCTGCTCGCGGCGACGCTCCAGGAGATCGTCGGCGAGCTCGTGATCGCGCGCGAGGCCACGCGCCTCCACGCGCCCGAGCCCACCGACTCGCAGATCGATCGTCACCACGAGGAGCTCGTGCGCTCGGTCGGCGGCGAAGAGCGCTTCGCGCGCCTGCTCGAGCGCCACGCCTTCGCGGTCTCCGAGATCGACGCGATCACGCGCCGCCGCGCGCTGGTCGACGCGTTCCTCCGCGCGAACCTCGAGGGCAGCACGCTGATCTCCGACGCGCGCGTCGAGGAGACCTACGCGAGCGGTGATCACCCGTTCGCCGATCGCCCGCTCGACGAAGTGCGCGAGCCGCTGCGCGCGTGGCTCGCGCAGACCGCGCTGCAGCGCGACGTGCGTCGCTGGGTCGAGGTCCTTCGGAGTCGCACGCCGGTGCGCGTCGTCGTACCTTTCGCCGCCCTCTTCGAGGAAGACGCCGCGGATCGCGGCGTCGAGGAGGCGGAGGAACGAGGAGATGTCGGCTCCGAGCGGTGAAGGCGACAGCCTTCGCGTGGTCATTGCAGCGCTGACCGGGAACCTGCTGATCGCGATCAGCAAATTCGTCGCGGCGTTCTTCTCGGGCAGCGCGGCGACGCTCGCCGAGGCAGTGCACAGCGTCGCCGACACCGTGAACCAGGTGCTGCTGATGGTCGGCCTGCGTCGCGCCGCGCGCCGCCCGACGTTGCTGCATCCGTTCGGGCACGCGGTCGAGAGCTACTTCTGGCCGTTCCTCGTCTCGATCATGATCTTCCTCCTCGGCGGCGCGTTCGCGATCTACGAGGGCATCGAGGATCTCCACGAGCTCTTCGCGGGGCACCCCGTGGAGCCGCCCGGCTCGCGCATCTGGAGCTACGCGGTCCTCGGCACCTCGTTCGCGTTCGAGAGCTACTCGTGCTTCGTCGCGGCGCGCGAGTTCCAGAAGATGCGCAAGGGCCGGAGCGTCTGGGAGACCCTTATGCACGCGAAGGATCCGACGATCCCCGTCGTGCTGATGGAGGACACCGCGGCGCTGCTCGGCCTCGGCATCGCGCTCGTCTCGGTCGCGCTCAGCCACGTGACCGGCTGGAGCGGCTTCGACGCGATCGGCTCGCTGCTGATCGGCTGCGTGCTCGGCGGGGTCGCGTGGGTGCTCGCGCGCCGCACCCACTCGCTGCTCCTCGGCGAAGCGGCGAGCCCCGAGGACCGCGCGCTGGTCGAGACGATCGCGCGCGAGGTCCCGGGCGTCGACGCGGTCACGCAGCTGCTGTCGATGCACCTCGGCCCGCAGCACGTGCTGCTCGCGCTGAAGGTCGGCTTCGATCGCAACCTCGCGATCGAGGGGGTCGAGGCCGCGATCGACACGCTCGAGTCGCGCATCCGCGAGGCCCTGCCCCACATGCGCTTCATCTTCGTCGAGCCCGACTCGGACTATCTCCTCGAGCGCGATCCCGAGCGCCCGGTGCCGGTCCGCGGCTTCACGAAGTGATTCGGATCGAAGCCATGACCGCGCGCGATCTCGACGAGGTCGCGGGGATCGCGCGGAGCGGGTTCGAGCACGCGTGGACGCGCGATGCGTTCGCGGACGAGCTGGCGCGCGACGTCGCGCACTGCCGCGTGGTGCGCACCGAGCCCGGAGGACCGATCCGCGCGTACGCCGTGTGGTGGCTCGTCGCCGGCGAGCAGAGCCTGCTCACCGTCTCGACTGCGCCCGACGCGCGACGCCAGGGCCTCGCGCGCGCGCTGCTTCGCGAGATGCTCGACGAGGGCCGCGCGCACGGCGCCGACGCGTGCTTCCTCGAGGTCCGCCCCTCGAACGCGCCGGCGATCGCGCTCTACCGCAGCCTCGGCTTCGAGCCTTTCGACGTGCGCCCGCGGTACTACGACGATGGCGAGGACGCGTGGATCCTGCGCGCGCCGGTCGCGGACCCGCGATGAGCGACGCGCGCAGGGAGCGTGTGACCGACTGCCCCGCGTGAGGCGAATCGCCGCGACGTGTGATTGCGCTGGGGACACCCGAATATCCGTCGCAGGCGTGAGATTCCGCCGTCGCCTGAAACGGCACATCCGTTGCTGAACAGGAGCCCGCGACCGCGATCGTCGCGTCTGCCGGGGGGCTGACGCGCGAACGCGTGCCGCGCGTCGTGCTCGTGCGTCTCGCTCACATCGGGCGTGCGAGCACGACGCGCGCGCTCGCCGCGACCCGCGGCGAGGCGCGGACGTCTGCGTCGACCGGAGGACAGAGCATGAACGCGAGCCTCGCTGCTCCCGACCATCCCGCGCGCATCGGGCCCTTCCCGGTGCTCGCGCGTCTCGCGTGCGGAGGCATGGCGGAGATCTTCCTCGCCAAGCGCACGTGCGTCGGCGGCTTCGAGCGGCGCGTGGTCGTGAAGCGGATGCTCCCGCACCTCGCGCGCGATCCCTGGCTCGCCCACGCGCTCGCCGACGAAGGTCGGGTGATGGCGCGGCTGCGTCATCCCAACGTCGTCGCGGTCGAGGAGCTCGGCCACGACGACGTGTCGCTCTACCTCGTGATGGAGCACCTCGTCGGCGCGAGCCTCTCGGCGATCGCGCGCGGGATGCGCGCCGCGAAGGATCGCATGCACCCCGCGCTCGCGATGCACGTGGTGGCCGAGCTCTGCGCCGGCCTGCACGCGGCGCACGAGCTCCGCGACGAGAAGGGACGCTGGCTCGCGCTCGTGCATCGCGACGTCTCGCCGCACAACGTGTTCGTCACCGCGTTCGGCGAGGTGAAGCTGCTCGACTTCGGCATCGCGTACTCGAAGGAGTCGCGCGGGCACGCGAACGGCAGCGTCGCGCAGGGAAAGCTCGGATACATGGCGGCCGAGCAGTTCACGGAGGCGCATCCCGATCGACGCACCGACGTCTACGCGGCCGGCGTGGTGCTCCACGAGCTGCTCACCGGCGAGCGCCTGTTCGGTCGCGCGACCGACTCCGAGACCGTGAACGCAGTGTTGCTCGAGCGCGTCCCTCGCCCGAGCGAGCGGGTGCCGGGGCTCGCGATCTCGCGCGAGGTCGAGGACATCGTCATGTGCGCGCTCTCGCGCGATCCCGCGCAGCGCTTCGAGACCGCGGAGCAGATGCGCGATGCGCTGCGCATGCACCTCGGGCCCGTCCCGCCGGAGCTGCGCGATGCGCTCGGGCAGCTCGCGATCGCGCACGGTCCGCCCGAGCTCACACGCCCTGCCCCGCGCGCGAAGGAGAGCGCGACGGTGCCCGCGGTCCGCCGCACCGACGTGCCGCCCCACTCGGGGATCCGTCGCGTGATGACCGAGGACGTCGACGGGGCCACGCGACCTCCGCGTCCTTCCGTCGCGCGGCCGCCGCCGAGGCGCGCCCGATGGCTCCTCGCGGGCGCGCTCGCCACCGCGCTCGGCCTCGCCGCACTGGCGAGCAGCGAACCGACGACCACGAGCACCGAGCGCGTGCACCTCGTCATCGAGAGCGTTCCGTCGGCCGCCGAGGTGCGCGTCGACGATCGCGTGCTCGGCCGCACCCCGATCGCGCTCGAGCTCGATCGCGAGGAGACGCCCGTGGTGATCGCGCTCCGCAGCGCCGATCACCTCACCGTGACCACGATGGTCGTGCCCGACGCCGACCGCACGCTCCGCATCGAGATGCCGCGCGCGACGATCGACGCGCCCTAGAGCGGCGCTTCGGGCGCGGGCGACATCAGCACCGCGACGACGAGCGCGAGAAAGAGCGCGAGCAGCACGCCGGCCGCGATGCCGAGCGGACGGAAGCCGCGCGCTCCGAGCTTGTCCGCGAGCGCCATCCCGCCGAACGCGCCGAGCAGGAACGCGACGAAGGTCGTGGGCACCGTCGGATATCCCTCGCCCACCGCGAGGAACCCGAGGTAGTTGAGCAGCAGCCCGAGCGCGCCGCCCGCGATCCAGCCGAAGACGGTCGTCAGCCGCTTGCGCCGATCGTCCCCATCGTTCGCCGACATCGCGCCGACCCTAGCGCGCGCCGCGGCGCACGTCATGGATGCGCGCGCCCGTTTCGTGGGACGCGTTCTCTCACCCGGGGCGCGATGCACCACGTTCGTGCTTGCCACCAGAACGCGACGGGACCAGAAAGCGGGCTCCGATCTACCGTCGTCCAGCGTTTTTCCCCTCAGGGAGGTGATTCGATGACCGTTCGCGTGCAGAAGCCGGCGCCCGACTTCCAGGCAGAGGGCGTTCGCGGCCTCGAGTTCGTCGACGTGAAGCTCTCGGACTACAAGGCGGGCGGCAAGCTCGGCGGCAAGGACGGCAAGTACGTCGTCCTCTACTTCTACCCGCTCGACTTCACCTTCGTGTGCCCCACCGAGATCATCTCGTTCGACGAGAAGCTCGAGGAGTACAAGAAGCGCAACGCCGAGGTCATCGGCGTGTCGGTGGACTCGAAGTTCTCGCACCTCGCGTGGCAGAAGGTTCCGCGCGCGCAGGGCGGCCTCGGCAACGTCCGCTACACGCTGGTCGCGGACATCACGAAGTCGATCGCGCGCGACTACGGCGTGCTCGTCGAGGACGGCGGCGACGCCGGCGTGGCGCTCCGCGGCACGTTCGTGATCGACAAGCAGGGCAACGTCCGCCATGTGACGATCAACGACCTCCCGCTCGGCCGCAACATCGACGAGCCGCTGCGCCTGATCGACGCGATCGAGTTCAACGAGAAGCACGGCGAGGTCTGCCCGGCGAACTGGCAGGCCGGTCAGGAAGGCATGAAGGCCGACCCGACGGGCTCGCAGGAGTACTTCAAGAAGCACGGCTGAGCCGATCGGGCGGGGTCGAGCACACGTATGGGGAGGGCGTCGGTGACGAGCCGGCGCCCTTGTCGTTTTCGACGGGTCGACTCATCGCTCTCCAAGGACTGCCGAGACCCCCGGGTCTTCTCACGGCGCGCGTGCTTTCCCCGCGCGGGCCTGTGCTAGGGTGCCGGCTTTCGTTGGGGATGGGCTTTCGCGCCGAGAGGTCGAGGACGTGAGCCAGAACAAGATCGAGGACCAGGACTTCGACGAGAGCGCGCTCGCCGCGCTCGTGCGCCCCTCGCTCGCCCCGTCGTCGCCGAAGGACGAGCAGGACGACGACGGCAAGCTCGACCTGCGCGCGCTCGTCGCGTCGACGCCCCCGCCCGCGCCCGACGCACCGGTCGTCGCCGCGGCCGAGCCGGCGAAGGCCAAGAGCGAGCCCGCGAAGGCCGCACCGGCCGCGAAGAGCGAGCCCGCGAAGAAGAAGAAGGCCGCCAGCGTCGAGGCCGCGCCGGTCGCGGAGATCGCCCAGCCGGTCGAGCCCGCGCCCGCGAAGAGCGGAGGCAACAACGGCCTGTGGATCGGCCTCGGGATCGGCGCCGCGGCGTGTGTCGGCGTCTATTTCTTCGTGACCGGGCAGGCTGCGCAGCCGACCGCCCAGGCCGCGACCCCGACGCCCACGAGCATCGTCGAGACCGCGAGCGCGCCGAGCGCGGCCGAGCCCCGCGTCGCGGCCGAGCCCGCGCCCGCCGTCGAGCCCGCGCCCGAGCCCGAGGTCGCCGCGGCCGAGCCCGCCGCGGAGCCCACGCCTGCGGTCGAGCCCGCGCCCGCCGTCGAGCCGACGCCCGCCGTCGCCGCCGCGGAGCCCGCGCCCACCGCCGACGATCGTCGCAGCGCCCGCACCCGCGAGCGCACCACGACCGCGACCGCCTCGACCACCGCGAGCGCCTCGACCACCGCGAGCGCGCCCGTGGCCGCCGCGACCCCGACGCCCGCCCGCGAAGAGCGCACTGCGCCGGCAGCCGAGCCCGCGCCCGCCGCTCCGACCGCGACGGCGACCGCGTCGACCAGCGCCCGTGGCGGCGCCGCGCTCGACTCGGTGCTCGATCAGGCGCTCGGTGGTCGCCCCGATCGCAGCGGCACGCGCACCGTCCCGACGACGACCGCGAGCGCGCCGCCCACCGCCGCCGCGGCCGCACCGCGCGGTGATCTCCCCGAGACGCCGAGCCAGACCGACGTCCGTCGAATTCTGGGCGGCCTGATGCCGCGCATCCGCGAGTGCGCGGGCGAGCAGGCGGGCATGGCGGTCGCGACGATCATGGTCCGCAACGACGGCACCGTGGCGAGCGTCGCGATCGGTGGCAGCCCGTTCGGTGGCACGCCGCAGGGTCAGTGCATGGAAGGCGCGCTCCGCGGCGCGCAGTTCCCGGCGTTCCGCCAGACCCAGTTCCGCGTGCAGTACCCGATGTCGATCCGTCCGACGCCCTGAGCCGTACGTTCGACGTGCATCCTCGACGACAGCCCGCGCGCGCTCCGGCGCCGCGGGCTGTTTCGTTCTTGGCGCCGACACGCCCGCGTGCTCTACGTTCGCGCGTCATGGCCCCGCGCGCCGCGCTCGCGCTCGTCCTCCTCGTCGCTGCGTGCAGCGGTCCAGGCGCGGTCGCGCCCGCGCGCCCGACGACGCCGCTGGTGATGCCCACCGAGGTCGCCGCGCGGCACGCCGCGATGGACGCGTTCGGCGCGCGCCTCTTCGCGGCCCTCGCCGCCGGTCGGCCCGCCGACGTGATGCTCGGCGACGACGAGCTTCGCGTGCTGCTCGAGAGCGACGCCGCCACCCGCATCGGCGCGCACCGCGCGACCGTCGGGATGCGCCTCGGCGACGAGGTCGGCCGCGTCCCGCTCGGCCTCGACGGCTCGCAGTACCTCGGGGTCTGCCTCCAGGACGCGCGCGACGAGCCCGCCGCGGGACCGCTCGGCCTGCGCGCCGACGGCTGGACCTTCCGGCGCGTGCTCGTCGCCGCGGAGCGCCCGGGCGGGCGTCGCGTCGCGCTCTGGGTCGACGGGCTCTTCGTGTTCACCGACGCCGGCTTCGGCGCGCTCGACCTGGAGCGGGTCGAGAGCCCCCGCCCCGAGCACTCCGATCTCGAGATCGCCCCCTGCGACATGGCGACGCGGCTCCGGTAGCGGCTGCGGTAGCGACCGGGATCCACCACCACGGGTTGTGGTGGTCACCGGAAGACCCCCACCAGGAATCGCACAAGATAATTGCGATCGCCGAACCGCGATCGTACAAGGGTTCGCCTCGGGCGATCACGCTCGACACGGGGGCCCCGGAATTGCGGGGAAAGGCGCGCCGATGAAGATCAAGAAGGTCGAGATCTGCGGCTTCAAGTCGTTCGTGGACCGCACCGTCGTCCTCTTCGACCACGACGTCACCGCCATCGTCGGCCCGAACGGCTGCGGCAAATCGAACGTCGTCGACGCCATCCGTTGGACGATGGGCGAGCAGTCCGCGAAGAACCTCCGCGGCAAGTCGATGGACGACGTCATCTTCAACGGCAGCGAGACGCGGGGGCCGCACTCGTTCGCCGAGGTGACGCTCACCTTCGACAACACCGACGGCCTCGCCTCGCCCGAGTACCGCGCGTACGCCGAGATCGCGGTCACGCGCCGCCTCGATCGCCAGGGCAACAGCGACTACTTCATCAACAAGACGCCGGTCCGCCTGATGGACGTGACCGAGCTCTTCCTCGGCACCGGCATCGGCGCGAAGGCCTACTCGATCATCGAGCAGGGCAAGATCGGCTACATCGTCAGCGCGAAGCCCGAGGACCGCCGCGGCCTGATCGAAGAGGCCGCGGGCATCACGAAGTTCAAGGCCAAGAAGAAGGCCGCCGAGCGCAAGATGGACGCGACGCGGCAGAACCTGCTGCGCATCGGCGACATCGTCGCGGAGATCGAGAAGAACCTCGCGAGCCTCAAGCGCCAGGCCCAGAAGGCCGAGCGCTACAAGGCGTACCGCGCCGAGATTCGCGACCTCGAGCTGCTCGTCGCGTCGCATCGCTGGATGGAGCTCACGGTCACGCGCCGCGTGATCGACGAGGAGCTCACCCACGCGAGCGGCGCGCTCGAGGGTCATCGCTACGCGCTGCGCATCCGCGAGGCCGAGCTCGAGGGCGAGCGGCTCGCGGTGCAGCGCGCGGAGACCGAGGTCGAGCGCGCCCAGCGCGTCTCGTACGAGCTCGACAACTCGGTGCGCATGCTCGAGGGCAAGGTCGAGCAGCACAAGGAGCGCCTCCAGGGCCTGCGCGACAGCGAGCGCCTCGCGGAGCGCGAGCTCGAGGCGCTGAGCGCGCGTCGTGCGGTGCTCGCGCAGGAGCGCGACGGACTGCTCTCGACCATCGCGGAGCTCGAGGAGATCGAGCGCACCGAGCAGGACGAGCTCGATCGCGAGGTCTCGATCCTCGACGAGCGCAAGCTCGCGGCGCAGGAGGCCGAGCAGACCGTGAGCTCGGCGCGGGCGCGCGTGAGCGAGTCGGCGCAGCGCATCGCGCGCGCGGAGGCGGTGCTCAAGGGCTACGAGCGTCGTCGCGACGAGGCGCGCACGCGGCTCGATCGGATGCGCAGCGAGCGCGAGGAGCTCGAGGGCCGTCTCGTCGAGCTCGCGCAGGAAGCGGACGAGCTCCGCACGCGCCTCGAGGGTCTGCGCGAGGGCAAGAACACGACGGCCGAGCGCAAGGAGCAGCTCGAGACCGAGCTCAAGGATCTGCGGGTGCAGATCACCGAGAGCGAGCGCACCGTCGACAAGCTGCGCAGCGAGCTCGCGGAGAAGCGCTCGCGCCTGCGCTCGCTCGAGGAGATCACGAAGAAGTTCGAGGGCGTCGGCGCGGGCGTGCGCTCGGTGATGCTCCGTTTCGCCAGTGCCGGAGAAGAATCGGGCGTGCTCGGCCTCGTCGCGGATCGCATCGAGTGCCCCGAGGCGTACACCCAGGCGCTCGCGGGCGCGCTGGGCGAGCGCCTCCAGCACGTCGTGGTGAGCGACGTCGACGCGGGCCTGCGCGTGCTCGAGTTCCTCGAGCAGGGCGACCGTGGTCGTGCCACCGCGATCCCGCGCACGCCGCGTCGCGCGGTCGGTCCGCTCGCGCAGCTGCCGAACGACGAGGGCATCGTCGGGTGGCTCGCCGATCTCGTCCGTGGTGATCGCGAGACCCAGCAGGACGAGGCGCTGGTGCGGCACCTCCTCGAGGGCGTGCTGGTGGTGCGCGACCTCGCGTCGGCGAAGCGCCTCTACGACGCAGGCGTGAACGCCTCGACGTTCGTGACCGAGCGCGGCGAGGTGCTCGGCGCGGGCGGTGCGATCACCGGCGGGCGCGGCGAGCAGGTCGGCGCGCACATGATCGCGGTGAAGCGCGAGATCCGCGATCTGCACGGCATCGTCGCGAAGCTCGACGCCGACATGACCGCGGCGGTCGCGCGCCACGGCGAGCTGCGCAACGGCATCGCGTCGCGCCAGGCCGCGCTCGACTCGGCGCGCAACGAGGCGCACGACGCGGAGATCTCGATCGTGAAGGCGGACAAGGATCTCCGCCGCGCCGAGGACGAGCTGAACCGCACCCGCCAGCGCGTCGAGAAGGTCGCGATGGACGCGGACGACCTCGCGATGCAGCTCGCGGATGCGCAGGGCGAGGGCAACGACGCGCAGGCCGAGATCGAGTCGGCGAGCAAGTCGAAGCACGACGCCGAGGGCGCGCTCGAGTCGAACGAGATGATCTACGAGGAGCGCCGCTCGCTCGTCGATCAGCAGAACGCGCGCGTGACCGACGTGCGGGTGCGCGCGGCGCAGGCGCGGCAGCGCGCGGAGGGTGATCGCCAGGCGCTCGATCGCCTCGACAAGTCGGTGCAGGAGCTCGGCGAGCGCGAGAAGCGCCTGCGCGGCGACCTCGAGCGCGGCGCGAAGCAGCAGGGCGAGACGGCGGGCGCGCTCGTCGTCACGAAGGAAGAGCTGGTCGACAAGGTCGAGCGCGCGATGAAGGCGCACGAGGTGCTCGGCGGGGCACGCGAGCGCTACGACGTCGCGAAGCTCGAGCTCGGCACCCGCGAGGCGGACCTCAAGGAGATCCGCAGCAAGATCGACGAGGGCCAGGGGCGCGTCTCGTCGCTCACGATCGAGGAGCGCGAGCTCGCGATGGCGATCGAGCACCTGCTCGATCAGGTCAACGAGCGTCACCGCGTCGACCTGCGGCGCGTGCTCGGCGACTACCACTTCCGCGACATCCCCGACGACTCGGTGAAGACGCGCATCGACGAGCTGCTTCGTCTCGTCGAGCGCATGGGCGAGATCAACCTCACCGCGATCGAGGAGTACGAGGAGCAGAGCAAGCGCTTCGAGTACCTCAACAGTCAGAAGCTCGACCTCGAGCAGGCGCTCGATCAGCTCGACAAGGCGATCAAGCAGATGAACCGGGAGAGCAAGAAGCTCTTCCGCGAGGCGTTCGACGCGATCAACGAGCGCTTCCAGCAGGCCTTCCCGCGCCTCTTCGGCGGAGGCAAGGCGGAGCTCAAGCTCACGAACGCCGACGACCTGCTCGAGACCGGCATCGACATCCTCGCGCAGCCGCCGGGCAAGAAGCTCGGCTCGATCGAGCTGATGAGCGGCGGTGAGAAGGCGCTGACCGCGGTCTCGCTGATCTTCTCGATCTTCCAGTACAAGCCGAGCCCGTTCTGTCTCCTCGACGAGGTCGACGCACCGCTCGACGAGGCGAACATCGGTCGCTACTGCGAGGCCATCCGCGCGATGACCAAGCACTCGCAGTTCATCGTCATCACGCACAGCAAGAAGACCATGCAGATGGCCGACGTGCTCTACGGCGTGACGATGGAGACGCCCGGCATCTCGAAGCTCGTCAGCGTCGAGCTCCGCCAGAAGCAGCGCCAGGCCGCGCACGACGCGTCGCACGCGGTGGCGTGATCGCGATCGTGGTGCCCTCGCCGATGTCGATCGGCGAGGGCGCTGCGCGTTCCGTCAGGCGGCGATCACCGCCACGCCGGTCCGGCCGCCGTCCACGTCGAGCACGATGCCGTGGACGAACGAGGCCTCCTCGCTCGCGAGATAGACGGCAGCGTTCCCGATCGCCTCGGGCGAGCCGCTCGTGCCCGCGGGCGTGCCTCGCATCATCACGTCGCCGGGATGCGGCGAGTCGCTCTCTTCGTGCACGACGCCCGGTGAGATCGCGTTCACGCGCACGCCCGACGCCCCGAGCTCCGCGGCCCACGCGCGGGTGAGCGTCTCGACCGCGCCCTTGCTGGAGGCGTAGACGCTGCCGCGCGGGACGCCGAGCCGCACGATCCACGACCCGAGGTTGATGATCGCGCCGCCGCCGCGCGCGACCATGCCGGGCGCGATCGCCTGGGTGAGGAAGTACGGCGCCTTCACGTTCACCGACATGATGCGATCGAACGTCGCCTCGTCGGTGTCGGCGAGGTTGGGCGCCGGATAGATGCCGGCGTTGTTGACCAGCACGTCGACGCGGCCGCCCAGCACCCGCGCGGCCTCCTCGGCGAGCGCGCGCGAGGCCGCGAGCGAGCCGTCGAGATCCACCAGCACCGACTCCGCCCGTCCGCCCGCCTCGCGGATCGCGGTGACCACCTCGGCGGCGCGCGCCGCGTCGCGCCCGTGCACCGCCACGTGCGCGCCCTCGCGCGCGAGCGCGACCGCGATCGCACGGCCGATGTTGCTCGTCGCGCCGGTCACCAGCGCGGTCTTGTTCGCGAGCCTGTTCGTCATGCCGTTCCTCCAGTTTGGACCAAGTGGTCCACTTCATGGGTCGAATGGACCGCTTAGTCCAGAGGCGGTACGCTGAACGGCATGGAAGAGTCCTCGCGCCTCACGTCCAAGGGCCTCGCCACGCGGCAGCGGATCGTGGAAGCCGCCGCCGATCTGGTGCTCGCGCGCGGCGTCGGAGCGACGACGCTCGACGACATCCGGGCCGGCACCTCGACCAGCAAGAGCCAGCTCTTCCACTACTTCCCGGGCGGCAAGAACGAGCTCGTGGCCGCGATCGCGGTGTTCCAGAGCGAGCGCCTGCTCGACGCGCAGCGCCCCCACCTCGACGCGCTCGACACGTGGCCCTCGTGGGAGGCGTGGCGCGACGCGGTGGTCGCGCACTACGCGAGCCAGCCGCACTGGGGCTGTCCGATCGGCGCGCTGGTGAGCGAGCTGTCGCGGAGCGACCCCGAGCTCGCCGCGATCGCGAAGGCGCAGATGGACAAGTGGCAAGGGCATCTGCGCCGCGGGCTCGCACGCATGCGGCGCGCGGAGCGACTGCGGCCCGACGCGAGCCCGACGCGGCTCGCGCTCGCGACGTTCGCGTCGCTCCAGGGCGGGCTCCTGCTCACCCACGCGGCGGAGTCGATCGCGCCGCTCGAAGCGGCCCTCGACGGAGCGCTGGTCGCGCTGCGAGCACACGCCGCGTGAGCGCGTTGCGCCGGCCGCGGCGCGTGACAGATTCGGCAGTGCGTCGCTCCCGCGACGCGATCATGGCCTGACGTCTCTCTCCACCCGTTCGTCGGCGCTGCGCCCTCCGTCTCGAGGGCGCGCGACCCCGTGTGCGTGAGCTGAACGTCCGCCGCCGCTGCGCGATCTGCGCGGCGCGCCCTTCCATTCGCAAGAGGAGCATCGACGATGCCCGAACCCCGATCGACTCGCCCCGCTCGACATCCCGCCGCGCTCGTGAACGTCCTTCCGACCCCGCCGCCCGGAACGATCCTCGCCGACGTGCACGCGCACCTCGCGCGCGCCGGCGCGCCTCCGTACCGCTACCGTCAGCTCGTCCTCGCGCTGCAGCGCGGCGCCCAGCGCTTCGACGACGTCGGCGAGCTGCCGCGCTCGCTCCGCGACGAGCTGAGCGCGCGCTTCGGCCCGACGGTGCTGCCGCTCGAGCTCGTGACGGTCCGCTCCGCGCCTCAGGTGGAGAAGGTCCTGTTCGAGACGCGCTCGGGCGCGCGGCTCGAGACCGTGCTCTCGCGCTATCGCGCGGGGTGGTCCTCGGTCTGCGTGTCGACCCAGGCCGGCTGCGGGCTCGGCTGCTCGTTCTGCGCGACCGGCGCGCTCGGGCTCTCTCGCAACCTCAGCGCCGACGAGATCTGCGCGCAGGTCGTGCACCGTCGCTGGCAGAGCGCCGCGGCGGCGGCGCCCGACAGCGTGGCGTTCATGGGGATGGGCGAGGCGCTCGCGAACCCGAACGTCTTCACCGCGCTGCAGCTGCTGACGACCGCGGGGTACGGCGGGCTCTCGCCGCGGCGGATCACGGTGTCGACCGTCGGCTTCGCGCCCAGCCTCGAGCGGCTCACCCGGGAGCATCCCCAGGTCACGATCACGCTCTCGGTGCACTCGCCGTTTCCCGCGCAGCGCGCCGAGCTCGTTCCGCTCGAGCGCCGGTTCTCGCTCGCGGAGAACCTCGCGATCCTCGATTGCCACGTCGTCGCGGTCCGGCGGAAGGTGTATCTCGCGTACCTGCTGATCGCGGGCGTCAACGACTCCGACGATCACCTGCAGGCGCTCGTGCAGCTCGCGAGGTCACGTGCGCGTCCCGAGCTCTTCCACGTCAGCGTGATCCGCTACAACGACGCGTCCGGCGCCGACCCGTCGCATCGAGCGCCCAGCTCCGAGCGCGTCGACGACTTCGTCTCGCGGCTCCGCGCAGCGGGCGTTCGCGCGACTCGCCGGCAGCAGCTCGGCGCCTCGATCGACGCCGCGTGTGGGCAGCTTCATGCCCGCTCGCTGCTGCGCGATCGCCGGCCCAGCTGAGTCCTCACGAAGCGCGCTCGGCGCGCACGCGGACGATCGCGATCACCGGGCAGCGATTCCACGGCGCGACGCGACGATTCGAGTCGTCGATCCTGGATTTCAGGTCCAGGGAGAGACGATCGTGATCGTCGATCCGGGATTTCACGCCGCGACCGGATGATCGCGATCGTCGATCCTGGATTTCAGGTCCTGGTCCGACGATTCGAGTCGTCCGGCTGTGCCGGATCGGCTCGTTTCGTCGTTGCGTGTTCACAGCCGCGCTCGTCGGCGTCACGAGATCCCATCGCAATCCCCGCGGCACGCTCTCTGCTGAGGCCGCCGCATTCCTCGCTTCGGTCCAGCCTCGTTCGCCTTGGTCGCGCTCCTCCTGGTGGCGCCGGACGCGGAGGCCCAGCGCGCGGAGCGCCGCGTCGTCCCGCACGTTCCCGGCGGCGAGGTCGCGATCGAGCTCGGCGAGGGCGAGGAGCTGCACGCCGCGACCTGCGGGGTCGCCGGCGCGACGTTCTCCGGCGACACGACGCTCGCGCTGATCGCGCCCGACGGAAGCCGCGTCGCGTTCAACGACGACGCGTGCTTCTCGCTCGGCTCGGCGTTCCGCTTCGTCGTGCGACGCAGCGGCCGCTACGTCGTCCAGACCGAGTGCTACGGATCCAGCCAGGACTGCGGCGGAACGCTGGCGCTCGAGGTCGGCCCGCCCTCCCCCGAGACGCGCATCCCGCCGGTGCGCATCGCCGCGAGCGCGCGCGGCGTGCTCGGGCTCGAGGGCGAGCAGGGAGCGCTCGTCGGCGACCTCCTCGTCGAGGCGCGTCCGCTCGCCCCGCTGCTCGTGCGGCTCGGCGGCTCGCCGCTCGGCATCGGCGGCGGAGACCGAGGTGGGCTCGCGGGCGGCTCGCTCTCGCTCGTCGTCGGGTTCGACGAAGGGCTCGTCGCAGTCGCCGCCGGCGCCGGCATCTCGGTGCTCGCCACCCGGCTCGACGGCCAGCGCGCCCAGGAGACGCCGGCGTTCGTGACGTTCGCGCGCATCGGGCGGCTCCATCTCTTCCACTTCGAGGCGCAGCTCGCGGTCTGGGCGTTCGGCGACACGCTCGAGGTGCTCTCGTTCCACGCGCTGGCGCGGCTGCCGCTCGGACCGGTCGAGCTCTTCGCGCGCGGCGCCGGCGGTCACGACGGCATCGCGCTCGGCGAGCTCGGCACCGTCGTGTGGCTCGGGCGCGAACGCACGATCGGAGTCTCGGTGCACGTCGGGGGAGCCGGCGTGTTCCACCAACCGCTGTGCCGGTTCGACGTCCCGTGCCGGGACGCGCGCTGGATCGTCGGCCCCGCGCTGGGCGTGGGGATCGAGCTGAGACCGTGAGGAGAGGAGAGCCGATGCGACCCATCCAACGACGTCCTGCCGCCACGCTGGCGCTCGTCGCGACCTTCGGCACCGCCGCGTGCGGTCTCAACGCGAACGATCCCTACCGCGACACGCCGGTGGTCAGCCTCGACGATCCGCCGCCACCGATCAGCGGCGGCACCCTCGCAGCCGACGCGCGCATCGCGATCGCCGCCGATCCCGACCGCGACCGGGTGCTCGTCGTCGACCTCGACACCCACGACGTCCGCGCGATCGAGATCGCCGCCGGCGCCGATCCCGGGCGCGTCGTGCTCGCTCCCGAAGGACGCGCGTTCGTCGCGCTGCGGCGCGCCGGTGCCGTGCTCGAGATCGACGTCGAGCACGCGACGATCGTCGCGGAGCACGCGGTGTGCTCGAGCCCGCGCGGGCTCGCCGCCGCGCCCGGCCGCCTCCACGTCGCGTGCGCCGACGGAGCGCTGGTCACCCTGGAGCGCGACGCGTCGGGCGCGCTGCTCGACGAGCTCGCACGCGCGCAGCTCGAGCCCGACCTGCGCGACGTCGTCGTCACGAGCGGAGGTCTGCTCGTCAGCCGCTTCCGCCGCGCCGAGCTCGTGCTGGTGGACGAGACCGGCGCCGCGCACACGCGTTCGATCCCCGAGGCGCGCCTCGAGGGCATCACGGCCGACGGGTCCCTGTCCGGCCTCGAGCAGCGCTACGAGCCCGGGGTCGCGGTGCGCACGACCAGCGCTCCCGGCGGCGGCGCGATCGTGCTCCATCAGCGCGCGCGCATCGGCACCGAGGCGGTCTTCGCCGACGTGCCGCGCCCCACGAGCAGCTACACGTACTCGAACGAGCCGGTCGAGAACGATCAGGGCGACGTGTGGCGCGACCCCTGCGGCAACGCGGTCGTGCACGCCGCTGCGACGCTCGTCGGTGCGGAAGGCGTGGCGCTGCACACCGCGCCGTCGATCGCGCGCGGCGTGGTGCCGGTCGACGTCGCGGTCTCGTCGAGCGGTCGGGTCGCGATCGCGTTCGCGGGCGAGCCCGGCGGAGAGTTCCGGCTCGGGCCCCAGGTCGTCACGAGCTCGCTCGCGGTCGCGGAGCGCGACGACCCGCAGGGCTGCCTCGAGCCCGACGCCGATCGCCGCTTCGACGGTCAGGTGATCGCGGTCGCGTTCGCCGGCGAGCGCGAGCTGGTGCAGCTGCGCGAGCCCGCGCGTCTGGTCGTCGACGGAGAGGTGATCGAGCTCGGCGGCGCGAGCGTGCGCGACAGCGGGCACGACGTCTTCCACCTCGACACCGGCGGCGCGATCGCGTGCGCGTCGTGTCATCCCGAGGGCGGCGACGACGGTCACGTGTGGACGTTCTCGGCGATCGGCGCGGTGCGCACCCAGTCGCTCGAGGGCGTCGTCGGCCTCACGCCCTATCACCGCCGCGGCGACGTGCCGAGCTTCCCGGTGCTGATCGACGCGCTGCAGGAGCAGATGGCCGGCCCGCGGCTCGCGCCCGAGGTCGTGAGCGCGGCCGAGCGCTGGCTCGCGCGCCTGCCCGCGCCGCCCGCGGGCCCCGCGCTCGATCACGACGCCGTGGAGCGCGGCCGCGCGATCTTCGAGCGCGACGACGTCGGCTGCGCGAGCTGCCACGCGGGCGAGCTCGGCACCGACGGGCTCTCGCACACCGTCGGCGACGACACCTGGCAGACCCCGCCGCTGCGCGGCGTCGCGCTCCGCGCGCCCTACCTCCACGACGGTCGCGCCGGTGATCTCCGCGCCGCGCTCACCGGCGCGGTGGGCCACGGGCACATCGAGCACCTCGGCGACGGCGAGCTCGGCGACCTCGAGGCCTACGTGCGCGCGCGCTGAGGCGGAACACCCGCGCGATGCGCTCGGTTCGCTCTCTCCGGGAGGGAGGGGGCATGCTCCGCACGGCGGGTCGGGTGTGGGTGCTCGGGCTGAAGGCGCTCGCGTTCGCGCTGATGCTCGCGGTGCCGCTGCTCGGGGTGTGGGCCGCGTCGAGCCTCGCGGCGTACTCCGACGGGCCGCTCGAAGCGACGATCGCGGCGGGCGTGCTGCTGTTCCCAGTGCTCCCGCTGGCGTGGGAGGGCTGGAGCGCGTGGCGGCGCAAGCGCGCGAAGGACGCGCGCGAGCCGATCCTCACGTTCGGCGATCGCCTGGTGCTGCGCACGCTCGCGCTGAACGGGGCGTTCCTGGCGGTGTTCCTGATCGGCTGGCCCGAGGCGATCTTCACCGCGCTCTCGACGCGCGGCGACTGGTTCCTCGAGCACGTACCGGGCGCGGAGCCGGCACGTCGTGGCGTGCTCACCGCGGCCGACGAGCTCGCGTGGATGTACGAAGCCGCGCACGACAACCCGTACGCGCGCGACGACGTCGACCACGACGAGATCCCCGCGCCGAACGCCGGAGCCGGCGTCGCCATCGCGCTGCGCGACGACGCCGACGATGGCGCGCCGCAGACCGAGACCACTGCGCAGACCGAGACCACTGCGCAGACCGAGACCACTGCGCAGATCGAGACCACTGCGCAGACCGACGTCGCGTCGTCGCGCACCTGGCCGCTCGACGACAAGGTGCACCCGCTGATCACCACGCTGCCCTCGGAGACCGAGGCCTCGATCGACTCCGTCGGCGCGTACCTCGCCTCGCACATCGCCGATCCCTTCGAGCGCGCGAAGGCCGTGCACGACTACGTCGCGACGCGCGTCGCGTACGACGTGCCCTCGTATCGCAACCACTCGTTCCCGCCGCAGGACGCGCAGACCGTGTTCACGACGCGCATCGCGGTGTGCGCCGGCTACGCGCAGCTCTTCGAGGCGCTCGCGCGCGCCGCCGGTCTGAACGCGCTCTACGTCGTCGGCGATGCGCGCCACGCCGGTGACGACACCGATGGCGAGGGCCACGCGTGGAACGCGATCGAGCTCGAGGGCGGCTGGTACCTCGTCGATGCCACCTGGGACGCGGGCTACGTCGACGATCACGACGGGTTCGTGCGGCGCTACTCGACGCTCTACTTCCTCACCCCGCCCGAGACGTTCGGCCTGAACCACTTCCCCGAGCGCGACGAGTGGCAGCTGCGCGAGCACCCGATCACGCGCGGCGAGTTCCATCGACAGCCCAACGTGTCGCCGCGCTTCGTCGCCGCGGGGCTCGAGCTCGTCGCGCCGACCCGCTCGCAGGTCGAGGTCGATCGCGCCCTCGACGCGACGCTGACCAGCACGCGCGGCCGCTTCGTGAGCGCGGAGGCGTTGCCGCGCGACGGCGGCGCGCGCGTGGAGTGCGACGTGCAGGGCGAGCGCAGCGTCCGGATCCACTGCGAGCTCCCGCGCGCCGGCCGCTACGACGTGTGGTTCTTCGCGGGCACGCAGCGCGAGGGCATCTACACCGGCGTCGGCTCCGTCGAGGTGATCCGGCGATGAGTCCTTGCCGGAGTGCTCGTCCCGCCGGTCCCGGACGGGAGCGCGCGCAGCGCGCGGACGGTAGGGGCCGGCGGGCGAGCCGATTTGACTCCTTGCCGGAGTGCTCGTCCCGCCGGTCCCGGACGGGAGCGCGCGCAGCGCGCGGACGGTAGGGACCGGCGGGCGAGCCGATTTGACTCCTTGCCGGAGTGCTCGTCCCGCCGGTCCCGGACGGGAGCGCGCGCAGCGCGCGGACGGTAGGGGCCGGCGGGCGAGCCGATTTGACCCCTTGCCGGAGTGCTCGTCCCGCAGGTCCCGGACGGGAGCGCGCGCAGCGCGCGGACGGTAGGGACCGGCGGGCGAGCCGATTTTTCGACGGTCTTCGACCTACGCGTACTCGGCGATCACCTCGATCACGCCCACGATCGCGTCGTTCAGCGCGTCGAGCTCCTCGGCGGGGATCCACAGCTCGGTGTGGTGGCGCGCGCCCACCGTCTGCTCGTCGTACTTCGCGATCGCATCCGCGCGCACCGCGAAGCGCGTCACGAAGCCGCCGCCGCTCTCGGGCACGTTCCAGCGCTCCGCGATCTCGCGCGCGTATCGCTCGTTCGTGACCGGATAGAAGATCGGCTGCTCCGGAAGCCGCGGCGGCCAGCGCTTCATCCCGCTCGCGCGCACCAGCGCCATCTCCGCAGGGCCCGCGGGCCGATAGAGCCAGATCACTTCGACACCCTCGACCACGGCGCGCTCGATCATCCGCTCCGTCCTCGCTCGCGGTCTCTCCCCGAGCTCCGCGTTGGCGCAGCATCGCACGGGGCCCAGATCGCGCAGCTCGTCGTCTTGACGATCCCGCGACCTGGGGTCACCTAATAACCGACCCACGGTCATCTAACCCGCCGGAGCGAGAGCCTCATGGACCAGTCGATCGATCACGAGATCCAGCGCGTCTTCTCGGCCCAGCGCGCGCGACGCTGGCACGTCGCGCAGTCGAGCGCGGCCGATCGCATCGCGAAGCTCCGCGCGCTCAAAGAGGCGATCCTCTCGCGTCGCGACGAGCTCGCGGCGGCCGTCCACAAGGACTTCCGCAAGAGCAAGGCGGAGTTCGAGCTCACCGAGATCCACCCGGTCGTCGACGAGATCAACCACGCGATCGAGCACCTCGCGGACTGGATGAAGCCCGAGAGCGTGACCACGCCGCTCGTGCTCGCCGGCGCGAAGAGCACCATCCGCTACGAGGCGCGCGGCGTCGTGCTGATCGTCTCGCCGTGGAACTACCCGTTCAATCTGCTCGCGGCGCCGCTCGTGGGCGCGATCGCCGCGGGCAACTGCGTCGTGCTCAAGCCCTCGAGCAAGACGGCGCACCTCGCGGAGGCGGTCGCGGAGCTGATCCGCTCGGTATTCCGCGAGGACGAGGTCGCGATCTTCACCGGCAGCCATCAGGTCGCCGACTCGTTGCTCGCCCTTCCCTTCGATCACGTGCTCTTCACCGGCAGCACGAACATCGGCAAGAAGGTGATGCACGCGGCGGCGGATCACCTCGCGACGATCACGCTCGAGCTCGGCGGCAAGTCGCCGGTGATCATCGATCGCTCGGCAGACGTCGAGGGCGCGGCGAAGCGGATCATGTGGGGCAAGTGCGTGAACGCGGGCCAGACCTGCATCGCGCCCGATCACGCGTTCGTGCACCGCGACGTGCTCGATCGTTTCGTCGCGGCGGCGCGCGCGACCGTGGAGCGCTTCTACGGCGCGACCGAGGACGCGCGGAAGAAGAGCGACGACTTCCCGCGCCTGATCGACGACGCCGCGTTCCGTCGCGTGAGCACGCTGCTCGAGAAGAGCCTCGCGATGGGCGCCAAGGCGGAGTTCGGCGGCGGCACCGACGCGAGCGAGCGCTACGTCGCGCCGACGCTGCTCACCAACGTGCGGCACGACATGCCCATCATGGGCGAGGAGATCTTCGGACCGATCCTGCCGGTGCTCCCGATCGGCTCGGTCGAAGAGGCGTGCACGAAGATCCAGGCGGGCGACAAGCCGCTCGCGCTCTATCTGTTCGCGAGCGATCGCGAGGTGATCGACCAGGTGTTCTCGAGCACGACGTCGGGCGGCGCGGTGCTCAACGACGTGTTCCTCCACGTCGCGAACCCGTACCTGCCCTTCGGCGGCGTGGGCGCGAGCGGCATGGGCCACTACCACGGGCACCACGGCTTCAAGACGTTCTCGCACGCGCGCGCGGTCGTCGATCGCATCGCGTCGGCGCTCCCGCTCTTCTACCCGCCCTACGACGAGGCGCGCCCCAAGGTCGCGGCGCAGCTGCTGCGCGTGCTCGAGTGAGCGCGGGGCGATCACCCGCCGGCGCCGGCCGGCGGGTGACGATGCCGCGACCCTCTCGGTGAGAGCGCAGGGCCTCTTCGTGATCGCGCAGCGCCTCTTCCCGAGCGCGCAGGGCCTCTTCGTGATCGCGCCGACCCCTCTTCCCGAGCGCGCAGGGCCTCTTCGTGATCGCGCCGACCCCTCTTCCCGATCCTGCAGGGCCTCGTCGTGATCGCGCAGGGCCTCTTCCCGAGCGCGCCGACCCCTCTTCCCGAGCGCGCAGGGCCTCTTTCCGATCCCGCAGGGCCTCTTTCCGACCCCGCAGGGTCTCTTTCCGACCCCGCAGGGCCTCTTTCCGAGCGCTTCGAGTGTGCGGAACGACTCCGGAATTCGGCGCGCGTCCTCGAACGAGGACACCGCGGGCCGATCAGGTCCCAGCGGCCGCCATACAGGTCCTCGAACACGGCTACCGTCCCGTACGTAGCGCTCGTGAGCGGTGCTTCGACGAAGCGCACGTCGCGCGCGAAGTCGTCGGTGTGGAGGAACCAGGTGACGCGCCGAGGTCGCGATCCTCGACGACCACGAACCCGAGCGCTCGAGTGAACCACTCGAGCGCTCGGTCGTAGTCGTCGACCAGGAACGCGACGTGGGCGAGCCTCAAGAACCGACGATCGGCTCGAGGCAGCGCGCGTGCGCGTCGGCGAGCTGGGCGACCTGCACCTCGAGGCACTCCTCGATCGTCACCGTCTCGCCGCCGACCTCGCCGATCACCTCGAAGGGCACGCCGTGCTGCGCGCAGATGCGCTCCACCTCGGCACGCTGCTCCTTGCCGAAGCTCACGATCACGCGCGTCGGCTCTTCCGAGAAGAGGCGCGCCGCCTTCGCCATCGCCGGGTGGCCGGGGAGCGTCACGCGGCACCCGCGACCGCCCGCGATCGCGCTCTCGGTGAGCGCCACCGCGAAGCCGCCGTCGCTGAGATCGTGCGCCGAGCGCAGCACGTGGGCGCGCGCCAGCGCGAGCACGCACTGCTGGAGCTTCACCTCGGCGTCGAGGTCGATCCCGACCGGATCGCCACCGACGACACCGGTCTTGCGGGTGCGGAATTCCGAGCCACCGAGCGCGCCGCGCGAGCCGGTTCCGAGGTGCGCGATCAGATCGCCGTCGTTCGCGAACGCGAGGCCCAGCCGATCCTCGACCGACGCGAGCTGACCGACGATCGCGACCGTCGGGGTCGGCAGGATCGGGCGGCCCTCGGTCTCGTTGTAGAGCGACACGTTGCCGCTCACGACGGGAACGCCGAGCGCAGTGCACGCGTCGCGCAGGCCCTCGATCGCGCGCGCGAAGCGCCACATCGTCTGGGGCTTCTGCGGGCTCGCGAAGTTGAGACAGTCGGTGAGGCCGAGCGGCTCGCCGCCCGAGCACACGATGTTGCGGGCGCACTCCGCGACCGCCATCGCCGCGCCGTCGTGCGGATCGAGCAGGACGTGGCGCCCGTTGCAGTCGCTCGAGAGCGCGAGGTACTTCACCTTCGCGCCTTCGAACGCGGGATCGCCGTCCTTGCCGCAGAACACGCGGACCACCGCGGCATCGCTCTCGCCCGGCCGGAAGACCGAGCCCGCGCGCACGATGTGATCGTACTGGCGCCAGATCCACGCGCGCGATCCGATGTTCGGCGAGCCCACGAGCTCGACGAGCTCACGCGCGAGATCGAGCCCGTTCAGATCCCCGAGCGCCGGACCGCCCGCATCGCCCACCGGCGGCGGCGTCTCCTGCGGACGATCGTAGAGCGGCGCCTCGTCGGCGAGCGGACCGATCGGGATGTCGACCACGACCTGCGGGCTCTTCGGCGCGCTGCGGGGATCGAGCGGATCGTGCCCCGGCGTCGCCTTGCACACGAAGCGACCGGTGTCGGTCACGCGGCCCACCACCGCGTAGTCGAGATCCCACTTGCGGCAGATCTCGAAGACCTCTTCTTCGCGCCCCGCCTCCGAGACCATGAGCATGCGCTCCTGGGACTCGCTGAGGAGCATCTCGTACGGCGTGAGCCCGTAGGTGCGGCGCGGGATCGCGTCGAGGTCGAGCTCGAGCCCGTTGCCCGCGCGCGCCGCCATCTCGACGCTCGACGAGGTGAGGCCCGCCGCGCCCATGTCCTGGATGCCGACCAGGCAGCCCTTCGCGAAGATCTCGAGGCACGCCTCGAGCAGCAGCTTCTCGCGGAAGGGATCGCCGACCTGCACCGTCGGCAGCTTCTTCTCGCTCTCGGCGTCGAACTCGGCGCTCGCCATCGTCGCGCCGTGGATGCCGTCGCGCCCGGTGCGCGAGCCCACGTAGATCACGGGATTGCCCAGGCCCTCGGCCTTGCCGAAGAAGAGCCCCTCGCTGCGCGCGATGCCGACCGTGAACGCGTTGACGAGGATGTTCCCGTCGTAGCTCGCGTCGAACTGCACCTCGCCACCGACCGTGGGCACGCCGATCGAGTTGCCGTACCCGCCGATGCCCGCGACGACGCCGCGCAGCAGCTCGGGCGTGCGCGGATGATCGGGACGCCCGAAGCGCAGCGAGTTGAGGTTCGCGACCGGGCGCGCGCCCATCGTGAACACGTCGCGGAGGATGCCGCCCACGCCCGTCGCCGCGCCCTGGTAGGGCTCGATGTACGAGGGATGGTTGTGCGACTCCATCTTGAACACGGCGCAATAGCCGTCGCCGATGTCGACCGCGCCCGCGTTCTCCCCGGGGCCCTGCACGACCTTCGGGCCCTTGGTCGGCAGCTTGCGGAGGTGGATGCGCGAGCTCTTGTACGAGCAGTGCTCGCTCCACATCACGCTGAACACGCCGAGCTCGGCGTAGGTCGGCTCGCGCCCCAGCGCCTTGAGGATGCGCTGCCACTCGCTCTGATCGACGCCCATCGTCGCGGCGAGCTGCTCGCTGACCTGGGGCTCGCCGGGGAACGGCACCGGTGCGCCGGGCAGCGTCGTCTCGGATTGCGTGCTCACGCCGCCACCACCTTTCCGCCCTCGAGGTGCCGCTTCAGCGACTCGAAGATCCCGCGCCCGTCGGCGTTGCCGAGGATCGCCTCCGACGCGCGCTCGGGATGCGGCATCAGGCCCATCACGTTGCGCCGCGCGCTGTAGATCCCCGCGATGTCGTTCACCGAGCCGTTCGGCGTGGTCTCGCCGCAGGGCGCGCCGGTCGGATCGACGTAGCGCAGCGCGACGAGCCCGTCGCCCTCGAGCCGGGCGAGGGTCTCGGGATCGCACTCGTAGCGGCCCTCGCCGTGCGCGACCGGGAGGCGGATCACGTTCCCCACCGGGATCGCGCCGGTCCACGCGCCGTGGTTCTCGACCTTCAGCCACACGTCGCGGCACTCGAAGCGCAGGTGCGCGTTGCGCGAGAGCGCGCCGGGCAGGAGGTGCATCTCGGTGAGGATCTGGAAGCCGTTGCAGATCCCGAGCACCGGCCCGCCGCGCTCCGCGAACGCTCGGAGCGCCTCGCTGATCGGCGAGAAGCGCGCGATCGCGCCGCACCGCAGGTAGTCGCCGTAGGAGAAGCCGCCGGGGACGATCACCGCGTCCACCGGGCCGAGCTCGCGCTCCTTGTGGAACACGTACTTCGCGTCCGCGCCGAGCACGTCGCGCGCGGCGTGCAGCGCGTCCCAGTCGGCGTTGCTGCCGGGGAAGACGACGACCGCGACCTTCATCCGCTCTCCCTTTCGTGCGCGCGAGCAGGCAGGGGGGCCCTCAGCGCGCGCGGAGGATACGGACGGAGGTGGGGTGCGGCAACGCCGCGAACGGGCGGGCGAGTGATCGCGCACGCCACGAGCATCCGGTGACGCTCGCCAGCGACCGCCGAGGTCGGGTACCGTTGAGAGATCGGGGGTCTCACCGTTTGAGCGAGAGCGGCACGCACGTACGCGCGCGCAGCGGCTCGTCGGCCGGCGAGCCGAGCCGCGACCAGGGCGATCCGTACCTGCGCCTGTCGAAGGCGCGGCTGGGCAAGACGGTTCGCCGCAAGTGGCGGCTCGACGCGCTGCTCGGGGTGGGCGGGATGGCCGCGGTGTACGCGGCCACGCACCGCAACGGGAGCCGCGTCGCGATCAAGATGCTGCACCCGCTCGTCGCGACCGAGGAGGCCAAGCGGCGCTTCCTGCGCGAGGGATATCTGGCGAACTCGGTCGGGCACCCCGGCGTGGTGCGCGTGCTCGACGACGACGAGGCCGAGGACGGCTCGATCTTCCTGGTGATGGAGCTGCTCGACGGCGAGAGCCTCGAGAGCTTCGCGACGCGTCGCGTGCAGCTCGGCGCGCCGGAGACGCTCGCGGTCGCCGAGCAGGTGCTCGAGGTGCTCGCGGTCGCGCACGCGAAGGGCATCGTGCATCGCGACGTGAAGCCCGAGAACGTGTTCCTGTGCATCGACGGGCGCGTGAAGCTGCTCGACTTCGGGATCGCGCGGCTGCTCGAGGTCTCGCGCGGGTCGGCGGCGGCGACCCATCACGGGTTCCTGCTCGGAACGCCCGCGTACATGGCGCCCGAGCAGGCGCGCGGAGACTGGGAGCTCGTCGACGCGCGCACCGACGTCTGGGCCGTGGGCGCGTCGATGTTCCGGGTGCTCACCGGGCACACCGTGCACCGCGGGAGCACGCACCTCGACCTCCTGATGAAGGCCACGCGCGAGCCCGCGCCGAAGGTGCGCGACATCGCGCCCGCGGTGCCCGAGCTCGTCGCCTCGCTCGTCGATCGTGCGCTCGCGTTCCGCAAGGAAGAGCGCTGGGCCTCGGCCGACGAGATGCTCGAGAGCCTGCGCGAGGTGCATCGCGCGATGCGCTACACCGAGGCGCCGAAGCTGCGCGCGCGCATCGCGGCGACCTCGACGGTGCGCATCGAGCTGCCCGCGCCGCCCGCCGCGTCGGCGGAGTTCGATCGCGCCTCGGCGCTGGAGAGCGATCCCCTCGGCGACGCGGACGACGACGCGCCCACGCAGATCGAGGCGATGACCCTGACGCACCGCGAGCAGCTGCGATCGATCGTGATCGAGGTGCCGATCGAGCACGACGCGGCGACGCCGGTGCTGCCCTCGATCTTCGACGAGACCGGCGAGACCGCGGCCCGCGGGACGCCCTTCGTGCGCACCCCGCCCGCGACGAAGACCCCGGCACCCCGACCGGCACCGCCCACGACGCGGATGCGCGCGCCCCTGACGCGCAGCGTCATCGCGTGGTGGATCGTCGCCGCGCTGGCCGTGCTCGTGTTCGCGCTCACGCTCGCGACGCGCTGACGACGCAGTGTAACAACTGGGAATCGCGAAGTTTTCATGCGACGCAAGGGACCCTCACGCCGAGATCTTGACGCGACGCGTCATGGCGCTTACGCATTGCGTCATCATGACTCCCGACCCGAACCTCTGGAGCCTGGCCGGAACTGGGATGCTGCTGGTCGCCGCGAGCGTCGTGTGGCTCGCACCAGTGCTCCTCGCCGGCCTCGTGACGTGGATCAGCGAGAGCCTCCGCGCGGCGCGCCGCGCTCGACGTTTCTCGCGACGCCTGGTGCCCCGCCGCGTGCCGAGGGGCCGCCTCGCGGCGAGCCTGGGGACGCGTCGCGCCGCGACCTCGACGGCCCCGTGACCCCCGTCTAGAAAACGCGTCGTGACCTACGACGCGCTCCTGGTCCTCTCGTTCGGCGGCCCCGAGGGCGAGGCCGACGTGATGCCCTTCCTCGAGAACGTCACGCGAGGTCGCGGCATCCCGCGCGAGCGCCTGCTCGAGGTCGCCGAGCACTACCACCACTTCGGCGGTGTCTCGCCGATCAACGGCCAGGTGCGCGCGCTGATCGAGGCGCTCGAGCGCGAGCTGCGCGCGCACGGCATCACGCTCCCGATCTACTGGGGCAACCGCAACTGGCACCCGATGCTCGAGGACACCGTGCGTCGCATGAAGGACGACGGTGTCCGGCGCGCCCTCGCGCTCGTGACCTCGGCGTTCGGCAGCTACTCGGGGTGCCGGCAGTACCGCGAGGACGTCGAGCGCGCGCGGGCGAGCGTCGGCGAGGGCGCGCCGGTGGTCGAGAAGCTGCGGCTCTACTTCGATCATCCGGGGTTCGCCGAGGCCTGGATCGCGCGGGTGCGTGACGCGCTCGCGACGATCGAGGGCGAGCACGCGCGATTGCTCTTCACCGCGCACTCGGTGCCGGTCTCGATGGCGCGCACGGCGCCGTACGAAGCGCAGCTGCGCGCGATGTGCGAGCTCGTCGCGCGCGGCGTCGGGACCTCCGCATGGGAGCTCTGTTGGCAGAGCCGCAGCGGGCCGCCGCAGGTGCCGTGGCTCGAGCCCGACGTGCTCGACGTGCTGGCGCGGATGGCGAGCGAGGATCGCGCGAGACCGGTGGTGGTGATCCCGATCGGCTTCACGTCGGACCACATGGAGGTGGTCTGGGATCTCGATCACGAGGCGAAGGCGCGCGCCGACGAGCTCGGTCTACGGCTCGTGCGCGCGGGCACGGTGGGCACGCATCCCGCGTTCGTCGCGGGGTTGCGCGAGCTGGTGCAGGAGAAGATCGCCGGCGCGCCGAAGCGCGCGCTCACGACGCTCGGGGTCGATCACGATCCGTGCGCCGCGTCGTGCTGTCCGGCGCCCCAGCGGCCCTCGCGCTGAGCGCGACGACGGCGCGCGAGCGGGAGCAGGAACCACGTGACCAGCGCGGCCGTGAGCACCACGAGCGCCGCGATCGTGCCGAGCGTGCGCTGGTAGACGAACGAGCCGACGACGAACATCGACGCGGAGAGCGCGATCGCGAGCAGCGCGAGCGCGGCGATCGTCTGATGGCCCGCGGTGCGCACGAGCCCGTGTTTGTCGTAGGGATGGCCGCGCAGCCGGTGGTACGCGCTCGGGCCGACGAGCAACACGATGGCGAGCCCCGACGCGAGGAACGCGGTGAAGAACACCGCGTGCTCGAGCTCCGGCAGCGCGTCCCAGCGATCCGCGAAGGGCACCGTGAGCAGGAACGCGAAGAGCACGGTCGCGCCGGGCAGGACCACACGGAGCTCGCCGACGAGCTCGTTCAGCTCGCGATCGTCGCGCTCGTGCCGGCTCTCTCTGCGCATGTCCCGAGCACATAGTCACGCGAGGCGCCCGAGGCCGGGCACGAAACGTCCGACGCGGCGCGCGTAGGCGCGATAGGCCTCGCCGTGCACCCGCGCGAGGTACGGCTCCTCGACGACGCGCACCTGGATCTCGAGCGCGACCAGCAGCGCGATCGGCGCGAGCAGCCCGAGCACGCTGGGGCACGCGAGCCCGAGGCCGAGGCTCGCGAGGATCATCGCCGTGAAGATCGGGTTGCGCACCAGACGGAAGGGACCGCGCACCACGAGCTCGGTGCGCGCGCCGGGATCGACGCCGATGCGCCACGAGTCGCGCATCGCGATCTGCGCGTGCAGGGTCGCGGCCGTGCCGAGCGCGATCAGCGCGCCGCCGGTGAGCGCCAGCGGGGCGCTCTCGACCACGATCACGTCGAGCCCGAGCCACACCGCGATCGGCGCGAAGAGCGACGCGAGGAACGCGAGGACCATCAGCACGCCCGCGAAGCGCTCGAGCATCCCCGCGCCACGACGCAGACCGACGAACCCGCTCTCGCCGGTCGCGCGGATCTGCATCCACGTACGCAGCCCGAACGCGATCCCCACGTAGACGATCCAACCGATCAGCGCGATCCCCGGCATGCCGCACCTCCTCTCGACACGAGGAAGAATCCGAGCAATTGCTCGGATCGACGACTCGGATCCGGAGGCCCGATGGCGCGCGCGACCGCTGCTCGTTTCCGCCCCAGAAGAGCGCCGATCCAGCGACGATCGACGCAGACGGTCGAGGCCATCCTCGGCGCGGCTGCTCGGATCCTGGTGAGCCGCGGGTGGAGCGAGCTGACGACGAACCACGTCGCGAAGCGGGCGGGCGTGTCGATCGGAACGCTCTACGAGTACTTTCCGGGCAAGGAGGCGCTGGTGACCGCGCTGGTCGAGCGGCACCTCGAGCGCGCCGAGGCGCTCCTCGCGGCGCGCGCGAGCGAGCTCGCGACGGGATGCCCGAGCGTCGATGCCCTCTCGCGCGCGATCGTGGAGACGATGGTCGCGCTGCACGAGGACGCGCCGCGCCTTCACCGCGCGCTCTTCGAGGAAGTGCCGCACCCGCCGGCGGTCCGCGCGCGAGTGCGCGCGATCGAAGCGCGGCACACCGAGGCGCTCGCGATGCTGCTCGCAGCGATGCCCGACGTCGACGTGCCCGACGTGCACGTTGCCGCGCGCATCGTCGTCGACGTGCTCGAGTCCGCGGTGCACCGCTGGGCGTGCGATCCGTCGGGCGATCCGATCCCCCGCGAGCAGCTGATCGACGAGCTCGCGCGACTGGTGCGGCGCTACCTGTCGCGCGTCTGATCAGCGCGTCATCGCCACGGCACCACGAGCGCGTCTGCCAGCGCTCTCGCTTCGACGATGTTGTCCTCGATGCTGCAGTAGGTCCACGACCCGTAGCGGCCGATCGAGTACACGCCGCGCGACTCCAGGATGCGCTTCTTCGCCGCGACGTCCTTCAGCGAGGCGCGCGTGATGTGCACGTACGCCGGGTCCATCACGACCGAGTGCGACGACACCAGGCGATGGTCGGTCACGATCCCCGCCTCGACGAGATCCTCGATCACGTGCGCTCGCGCGCTCTCGATCGCGGCCGCGTCGATCGTCGTGTCCTTCGGGTGACCGATCTCCACGTAGAGGCTCATGCGATCGGTGCCGAAGATGTTGTCGTAGAAGCCGATCCGATAGAACGAGAGCTCGCGCTGCGGGAAGTACATCCAGTGCACGCTCTCGGGGCCCTTGCGATCGAACCCGAGGTTGAACACGAGGACCTTGTTCCACGTGTACGTGCTCGGCTCGTGCGGCAGCGCGCTCATCTCGAGCAGCTTCACGAAGGGCGCCGAGCTGACGAGGTACTCGAACGCGATCTCGCGGCCCTTCGAGGTGCGCGCGACCTTGCGCCGCAGATCGATGCTCTGGACGCGCTCCGACAGCGCGATGCGCGCGGGATCGACGCCGCTCGCGATCGCGTGCACGTACTGGATCGCGCCGCCCTCGGGGTACGTGAACGTCGAGTTGTACGAGGCGTTGTCGGGCTGCGTGAAGTTGCGGAGGATCTCGTCCTCGTCGGCGTAGGGGAAGAAGCGCCCCATCGCGTCGACGTCGAGCACCGCGAGGTCCGTCGCGTAGAGCTTCTCGTTGTAGGGAACGAGGAACTTCTCGGCGATGCCGCGCCCGAACTTCGCGTAGAGCATGTCGCGGAAGCTCGCGGGCTTCGCGCTGCGATCACGGAAGTGCAGATCGTGCAGGCACTCCAGGAACTCCTCGCGCGGGAGCTGGTGGATGTTCTTCTGGAACGGGAAGTCGATCCACGTGCCGTCCTTCCAGAAGATCCGCGAGTCCTTCTGCACGCGCAGGATGCGCTGGCCGTGCATGCGGGTGACGAGGTCGTGCTCGATCTCGCTGTGCTTGAAGTGGAAGAAGTGGCCCGAGTAGTCCCAGGTGAAGCCGTCCTGCGCGACGGTCTTGCAGTACCCGCCGATCTCCGCGTCGGCCTCGAGCACCAGGTAGTCCTCGCCCTTGCCGAGGCGATCGGCGTACGCGAGCCCCGAGATCCCTGCGCCGACCACGAGATGACGAACGCGCTCCATCGCTCCTCCAGCCGGAAAGGTCGAGAGAGTAGCGCCTTGACGCACGCGCGGCTGCGCGGGAAATACCGCGCGCCCGCATGGCCAGCCCGCACGTCAGCATCGTCATCCCGGTCTACAACGAGGAGCCGATCCTCCAGTCCGCAGTGATCGACCTGATCGATCGCCTGCGCGAGTTCCCCTGGGACTACGAGCTGATCATCGCGGAGAACGGCTCGCGCGACGCGACCGTCGAGCTCGCGGAGAAGCTCTCGCAGCGCTTCCCCCAGGTACGCTCGTTCAGCTTCGGCCAGCCGAACTACGGCGGCGCCCTCAAGCGCGGCATCCTCGAGGCGCGCGGCGAGTACGTCATCTGCGACGAGATCGATCTCTGCGACACCGACTTCTACCGTCGCGCGCTCGCGGTGCTCGACAGCGGCGAGGCGGACCTCGTCGTCGGCAGCAAGGCGATGCGCGGCGCGAGCGACGAGCGCCCCTTCGTGCGCCGGCTCGGCACCCAGGTGATCAACGGGATGCTGCGCGCCTCGCTCGGCTTCACCGGCACCGACACCCACGGCCTGAAGGCGTTCCGCCGCGAGAAGCTCGTCCCGATCGCGCGCGCGTGCATCGTCGACAAGGACCTCTTCGCGAGCGAGTTCGTCATCCGCGCCGAGCGCGCGAAGCTCGCGGTGGTGGAGATCCCGGTGCGCGTGCTCGAGAAGCGCGTGCCCACGATCGGCCTCTTCCGCCGCGTGCCGAACGTGATGAAGAACCTCGGCAAGCTGGTCTGGGCGATCCGTATCCAGGGTTGAGGGCCGCGCGGTGAAGCTCGCTGCGATCAGCGTCGATCTCGACGAGATCCCCTGCTACGCCGCGATCCACGGGCTCGACGTGCCCTCGGGCAGCGAGCACGCGATCTACGACCGCGCGCTGCCTCGGCTCGCCGCGCTCTTCGCGCGCGAGAGCGTGCCGGCGACGTTCTTCGCGATCGGGCGCGATCTCGACCGCGAGGAGAACCGCACGCGTGTCCGGGCGCTCGCGGAGTCGGGCCACGAGATCGCGAACCACTCGTGGCGTCACTTCTACGACCTCACGAAGCGCCCGCGCGGCGAGGTGCTCGAGGAGATTGCGAAGGGTGGCGAGGCGATCGTGCGCGCGACCGGGATCGCGCCCGTCGGCTTCCGCGCGCCCGGCTACACGATCGACGACGACGTGTTCGAGGTCCTCGAGGAGCTCGGCTACACGTACGACTCGAGCGTGTTCCCCTGCCCCGCGTACTACAGCGCGAAGACCCTCGCGATCGGCGCGATCCGCGCGCGCGGCCGGCAGAGCCACAGCATCGTCGACGATCCGCGGGTGCTGATCGCGCCTGCCGATCCGTATCGGCGCGGGCATCCGTACTGGACGCGCGGCAAGGGCCTGCTCGAGCTCCCGATCGGCGTCACGCGCGACGGCACCGGGCGCATGCCGTACATCGGGACGAGCGTCGTGCTCAGCGGCGAAGCGGGCGCGCGCGTGCTCACCGAGATGATCGCGGGGCGCCCCTTCGTGAACCTCGAGCTGCACGGGATCGATCTCGCCGATGCCGACGAGGACGGGCTCACCTGGCTGAAGCCGCACCAGCCCGACGTCCGCCGCACCGCGCGCGCGAAGGAAGCCGCGCTCGAGAGCGCGATCCGCACGCTGCGCCGCCACGGCTACGAGCTCGTCACGATCGCGGAAGCGGCGCGCCGCTTCGCATGAGGCCCGGCGAGCTCGAGATCTTCGCGCGCACCTGATGGATGCGCGCGTCGAGCGCGCGCCGCTCGCGGCGCAGGTCGTGCGCCCAGCGCAGCCCGGGCATCAGGAGCCCGACGCCTGCCGCGCCGAGCACCGCCGCGATCTCGAGGCAGCGCACCTCGACGAGCGACGCGAGGAACGCCACGACCAGCGCGGCCAGGCCGAGCGCGATCAGCACGCGCGGAGGGTGATCGTCGAGGCGCGCACGCGTGCGCACGAGCAGCTCGAGCGTCGCGCTCGGCGACGCGATCGGAACGGTCTCGTCGTCGCCGTCGCTCGGACCGGCGCGACGCGCCGAGTCGATCAGCGCAGCGAGCGCGGCTGCGGCGAGCACGGACAGCGAGAGCAGCTCGAGTCGCACCGAGTTCCTCCTCGGTGCGCTCTCGCAGCATGCCGCGTGCCCGTGGAAAACCTCGGCGATCGCGAGATCACCGCGCGCCGGCGTGCAGCGCGCTGCACAACCGACTACGCGCCGATCGGCATGATCGGACGAACCAGCACCGCGCGCTTCACCTGCGTGAGCGGGATCGGCGAGGCGCGCGTCGCGTCCCAGCGCACGCGCCGGGGCACGAGCGGGAGCTCGCGCAGATCGATGCCGAGCGCGAGCCGATCGCGGCGATCGAACGCGGTGAAGCGCAGCCCCGCGCAGTGCCCGGGATCCCCCTCGCGCTCGCCGCGCACGACGCGCACGACCTCGGTCTCCGCGTCGAACACGAGCTCGCTCCCCGGCACCGGGAAGGACACGAAGACGCGCTGCCCGAGCTCCACGCGCTCGTCGCACGCGACGAGCACACCCTCGCCCGACGCGTCGAGGACGCGATCGCCGATCAGCTGGAGACCGTCGAGCGTCGTCGCGCGGCCGTGCGATCCGACGACGTAGCGATCGAGACGACGAAACCGGGCCATGCGAGAACCTCCGACGCTCATGGTAGGTCGATATCCTACATGAGCGCCAGAATCGCGCTCAGGCCCGCTTCTTCTCCATCCAGCCGCTCGACCTGCGCCCGCTCACCGCGTCGCGCGCGAGCTCGTCGGCGCGCTCGTTCCCCGCGAACCCCGAGTGCCCGGGCACGTAGATGAGGTGCACCTCGGGCACGCCCGCGAGCGCCTTCTTCACCTGCGCGACGAGATCGGTGTTCGCCTTCGCCTTCCAGCCCTTCGCCAGCACGCCGATCGAGTACTGGCTGTCGGTGCGGATCTCGATCGGGCGCGCATCACCCTGGTAGCGCTCGGCGACACGGAGGATCGCGGTGAGCTCGGCGACATTGTTGGTCGCCTGACCAAGATACTCGCTGAGCTCGCGGCGCGTGCCGTCGTCGTCGATCACCACGCCGAGCCCCGCCGGGCCGGGATTGCCGCTGCACGCGCCGTCGGCGTACGCGACCACCGCGCCGTCGCGCGCCTTCTGCTCGCCGGCCGCGATCGCCGCGGTCTTGCGCGGTCCGGCCTTCGATGCGCCGCCGCTCTTCGCGCTCGACGTCTTCGTGGTCGTCGCCGCGGCGCCGCTCTTCGGCGCGTCCTCCGCGGGCGCGCAGTGATCGTCGGGGAGCACCTCGGCGTCGGCGATCGCCTCGAGGTTCGCGGGCAGCGCGCGATAGGCGCGACCGTCGTTCGGCTTGTATCGGATCTCGACGCGGCCGCTCTCGGCCTGCGGCGTGCCCGCCTCGTCGCACCGCACGAGCACCTTCTGCCCGCGCAGACGCATCGTCGTCCACGGCATGGCCGCGACGTGTAGCACAGGAGGTGGGTAGACTCGCGGCCATGCGCGCTGTGCTCCCGTGCTCGCTCGTGCTCGTGCTCTGCGTCGCGTGCGGCGACGACGACGTGGCTCCGCCCGACGCGGGACAACCGGTGATCGACGCGGGCCCGCCCGACGCCGGTCCACCGCCCGACGACTCGCCGCTCAAGGGCCCGTGGACGCTGCGCCCCGACGTCGATCGCATCGTGGTGCGATGGGAGTCGCGCCTCGCGCCCGAGCCCGTCGCGCTCGAGGTGCACCCCGAGGGCAGCGACGAGATCACGACCCACGAGGGCACCTCGCGCGAGACGATCGTGCAGCTCTCGTATGGCGTCGGCAGCGCCGCGATCCGCGAGCCCGACCATCCCGGCACCTACTTCGTCAACGAGGTCGAGATCACCGGGCTCACGCCCGCGACCTGTTACGAGTACTCGATCGCCGGCTATCCCGAGGAAGGCGGGCGCTTCTGCACGATGCACGCGCCCGACGATCACACGACGCCGATCACGTTCTATGCGATCGGCGACACGTCTCCCGCGGTGATGGGCACGGTGCGACTGATCACGAGCGAAGATCCCGCGCAGGCCGAGTTCACCGTGCACGTCGGCGACATCCAGTACTACTCGACCGTGATCGAGACGCACCAGGCGTGGTTCCGCCTGATGCGCCCGCTGCTGCGCGCGAACGCGTTCCTGCCCTGCGTCGGCAACCACGAGGTCGACGAGGTCCCGCACGAGTACGACGACTACTACCTTCGTCTCTTCTCGCCCGCGGGCCGCGACGGAACGAACGAGTGGTACCACTACCAGACCGGCGGCGTTCACTTCTTCTCGCTCTCGAGCGAGCACGATCTCGATCTCGGATCGACGCAGATCGACTGGCTCGAAGAGGAGCTCGCCGAGGCCGAGGCGGATCCGAATTACCGCTTCTCGATCGTCTATCTGCACCGGCCGCTCTACTCGGTCGGCGACTATCGTCCGCGCGAGAACCAGCGCGCGTCGCTGCTGCCGATCATCGACGGGCATCGCATCCCGCTCGTGCTCGCCGGGCACATGCACGGCTACGAGCGCTTCGAGGTCGGCGACGTCACGTACATCACGACCGGCGCGGGTGGGTTCGTCGACGCGAACATCGACGATCTCGTGGACGAGCTGCCCGAGGACGCCGCGCTGCGCGTCGCGTCGGGCTCGTTCCTCCAGGCGATGTTCGTGGAGATCGTGCAGGACGGCGAAGGACGCGACGTGATCCGCGGGCGCGTGGTCGACGACGTCGGCGTGGAGCGCGACACGTTCGAGCACGTGGTGGCGCCGTGAGGCGCGCGCTGGTGCTCGCCGTGCTGCTGAGCGCGTGCGGCGGTGACGACGACGTCGCGCCGCGCGATGCCGCGGTCGGGGTCGACGCGCTCACCACCGTCGACGCGCAGGTCGCGCAGGGGGATGCGCCGGGTCGCGCGGTGACGTGGACCGAGAGCGATGCGCCGCTGCTCGGTCCCGAGCGCGGCTTCTATCGCTACGTCGACATCGCGAGCGATCGAGACTTCGCGTTCGTGCGCGAGGGCGGCGACACGCTGGTCTACAGCTACGTGCGGCTCGATGCGTACCGCGACGCGCCGATCGCCGAGAGCCTGCTCGACGACGTGCAGGCCGGGCTCGACGCGGCGCGCGCTGCGGGGATCAAGGTGATCCTCCGGTTCGCGTACAACGAGGGCCCCTACCCCGACTCCGAGCCCGACGCGCCGCTCGAGCGCGTGCTCGCGCACATCACGCAGGTCACGCCGCTGCTCCGCGCGAACGAAGACGTGATCGCGGTGCTGCAGGCGGGCTTCATCGGCGCGTGGGGCGAGTGGCACACCTCGACGAACGGCCTCGACGACGATCCCGACGCACGCCGCGCGATCCTCGAGGCGCTGCTCGACGCACTGCCCGGGAGCCGCAGCACGCAGGTCCGTTATCCCGCGTACAAAGAGGCGATCTACGGCGAGCCGCTCGACGCGCGCGACACGGGCGACGAGTCGCGCATCGGGCACCACAACGACTGCTTCGTCGCGAGCGACAGCGACATGGGCACGTACCCCGAGGGCGAGCGCGATCGCTGGGTCGCGTACGTCGGCGCGGACACGCGCTTCGTGCCGATGGGCGGCGAGACGTGCGCGGTGTTCCCCTCGCGCTCGACGTGCTCGTTCGTGCCGGGCGAGATGGAGCGACTTCACGTCTCGTTCATCAACCGCGACTACCACCCCGACGTCGTCGCGTCGTGGTCGAGCGGCGGATGCGAGGACGAGATCGAGGCGCGGCTCGGATATCGCTTCGTGCTCGTCGACGGAGAGCTCCCCGAGTCGGTGCGCCCCGGAGGCTCGTTCCGGGTGCACGTGAGCGTGCGCAACGAGGGCTACGCCGCGCCGTTCAACCCGCGCCCGGTGTGGCTCGCGCTCGAGGGAGCCGGCGCAGTCGCGATCCCGGAGAGCGACGTGCGCCGCTGGGCCGCCGGCGAGACGAGCGAGATCGACGTGCGGGTGCGACTGCCGGCAGCGGTGCCCGCGGGCGAGCACGCGATCGCGCTGTGGATGCCCGATGCGAGCGAGCGCATCGCGATGCGCGCGGACTACGCGATCCGCACGGCGAACGAAGGAACGTGGGACGCCGAGCGCGGGTGGAACGTCCTCGGGACGATCCGGATCGACGATGCCGCGGAGGGCGGTGCGGATCCGGGGGCGACGGAGATGGCGATCCTGGAGTGAACGGCCGTGCACGAGCACGTGCACGGCTGTTTCTTCCGGCCCCCGAAATACCCACCCGAGGCCCCCCGTAGGGACCTCCCGACATGATCGCGCTCACCGCTCCCTTGCCCTCGCTCCCGCGCGCGGCAACCTCGGCTCGGTCGGGGAGAGGCACCATCGAAGACTCGCTCGAAGGCCGCGCGTCGCGCGGCGATCGTCGCGCGCTCGAGGCGCTCCTGCGCGAGCACGCGCGGGCGGTGCACGATCTCTGTCGTTATCTCGCCGGCCCCACCGAAGGGCGCGATGCCGCCCAGGAGTCGCTCGAGAAGATCGTCACCTCGATCACCCGGTTCGATCCCGCCAAGGGGTCGTTCCGCGGGTGGGCGCTCACCCTCGCCCGCAACGTGTGCCGCGATCGCCTGCGCCGCCGCGGGCTCGAGCGACGCACCTTCGTCGGCGAGGGCGACGAGGTCACCGCGACCACCGCGAGCGAAGCGCCCGACGTCGAGCGGGTCGCGCTCGCGCGCATCGAGAGCCGCCGCCTCGCCGCCGCGCTCGAGACCCTCCCAGAGGGCATGAGGCTCGCGGTCGTCCTCTTCCACGTGCACGATTCGACGTACGAGGAGATCGCGACCGCCCTCGAGGTCCCGATCGGCACGGTGATGACCTGGCTCCATCGCGGCAGGAAGCGGTTGCGCGCAGCGCTCGAGAGCGACACGACGACGGGAGGCGCGCCGTGAGCGGAGATCGTCGTCCCACCGAGTCGGAGCTCGAAGCGCTCGCGCACGGCCGTCGCGATCTGGTGCGCGACGAGATCGCGCGCGCAGTGGACGAGGACGCCGCGCTCTCCGCGTGGCTCGAGCGCGAGCGCGAGGACGCCCGCGAGACCTCGGTCGCGCTCAAGCGCGCGGCCCCCGAGATCGACGACTTCGACGCGCTGATCGCGGGCGCGATGAAGCACGCGCCGAGCGAGCACCCGAGCCCTTCGCGCGCGAGCCTCTGGACCGGCGCCGCGATCGGCACCGCGGTCGCGCTCGTGTCGGGGCTCGCCTCGGTGCTCGCGAGCGCCGAGCCCACCGTGCTCGCGCGCGAGGCGTGGTCCGATCTCACCGCGATCGCGCGGCTCGGCGTCACGCTCGCGACCGCGCTCGATCGCATCGCGGCGATGCTCCCCGGGGGCTGGGCCGCGATCGCGGCGATCGGGCTCGCGTTCTTCGCGCTGCTCGCGCTCCCGCTGCGCGCGATCGCGGGCGGCGGGTGGTCGCGCGCGCCGTCCTCGGCGGCGCTGATGCTCGCGGTGCTCGGCGCCACCACGAGCGCACACGCCTACGACCTCGAGGGCGCGTGGCCCGAGCCCGACGTCACGGTGTCGGTCGACGTCGAGCGCACGCCGCTCTCGGAGGCGCTGCGCCAGGCGCTCGCGTCGGCGCAGCTCGGGCTCGCGTACACGCTCCCCGACGATCCCCAGGTCACGCTGCACGTGCGCGACGCGCCGCTGCGCGAGGTCCTCGACGCGCTGCTCGCCGACGTGCCGGCGCGCGTGCGGCACAGCGGTCACCTGCTCGTGGTGCGTCCCGCCGTCGAGTCGCCGCAGGCGATCGCCACGACCGCGCCGAGCCCTCCGCCGCTCGTGCTCCCGCCTCCGCCGCCGCTCCCCGCGGCGCCGCCCGCACCGCCGCCGCCGGGCGACGAGCTGCGCGACCTCGTCACGTTCGGAGGCGATGCGCGCGTGCTCCCCGATCAGCGCGTGCGCGACGTCATCACGATGGGCGGCAACGCGCGCGTCGAGGGCCAGGCGTTCGGCAACGTGGTCACGATGGGCGGCGACGCCGACGTGCGCGGCACCGTCGTCGGCGACGTGGTCACGATGGGCGGCGACATCCACGTCGCGCGCGGCGGTCACGTGCACGGCCAGCTCAACGCGATGGGCGGCAACATCGCGGTCGACGAGCCGGTGCGCGATCACCAGGGCTCGATCTCGCTCTCGGTGACCAGCGCGCCCGACACCACGCGCGCCGCCTCGCACCACGACGACGACGAGAGCCGCGGATGGGTCGGCGAGACGCTCGAGGCCGCGATGCGCCACGCGCTGCTCTTCCTGCTCGGCCTGGTGTTCATGGGGCTCGCGCCGGCACGCCTCTCGATGCTGCAGAGCACGCTCGTGAAGCAGCCGCTGCGCGTGCTCGCGTCGGGCTTCCTCGGCGTGATCGCGGGCGCGGTGCTCACGCTCGTGCTGGTGATCACGATCCTCGGCATCCCCGCGGCGATCGTGCTCGCGCTCGGGCTCTTCCTCGGCGCGTACCTCGGGCTCGCGGCCACGGCGTCGGTCATCGGCGCGGCGCTGCCGATCGCGGCGCTGAAGGACCGACCGGTGCTGCAGCTCGCGGTCGGCGTCGCCATCTTGTTCGTGGTCTCGCGCGTGCCGGTGATCGGCGGACTGCTCGTGGTGGGCGCGACGCTCGCGGGGCTCGGAGCCGTGATCCTCACGCGCGGTGGGGCGCGGGCCATCGTCGGCGAGATGCCGATCGCTCGCTAGCCGAGCCTCGGAGGCTCGGTCGGCAGCCCCGAGACCTGGCGGGGCAGTCCCTCGCTGTGCTCGATCGGAGACATCGAGGCCTGGCTCTGCCGTCCCTCGCCGTGCTCGATCGGAGACATCGAGAGGCTCGATCTTCGTCGCCATTCGCGGGCGTCGCGAAGACGCGTGTTTTCATTGTGTTTTCCGCGCACGGCATCGCGCGAATCGGCCTCCGGTCGATCGAAATCTCGTGAGACGCGCGCGTCGCGCGCCGGAATTCGTGGTCGACGCGCCGCGAGTGACGTGCGACGAGCGTCGTTCATGCCGAAGAAGGCCTCGAATGCTCCGGTTCTGTCGCGACGCGCGGTCGGTCGCGCGACGCTCGCGCGTCAGATGCTCCTCGAGCGTGAGAAGACGAGCACGCTCGACGCGATCGAGCGCTTGATCGGCGTGCAGGCGCAGCTCCCGAGGCCGCCCTTCGTCGGGCTGTGGTCGCGGGTCGAGGGCTTTCGTCGCGAGGACCTCGCCGATCTGCTGCGACGACGCGAGGTGGTGCGCGCGACCTCGCTGCGCACGACGCTGCACCTGATGAGCGCGCGCGACTACGTCGCGCTGCGCGGCGTGATCGCCCCGGTGCTCGCGCGCGCGCTCGCGTCGATCACGAAGGCGCGAGGCGCGACGCTCGACGTCGATCAGCTCGTCGCCGAGGCGCGCCCGTTCTTCGCCGCGGAGCCGCGCGACTTCGAGGCGGTGCGCGCGCACCTCGCGGCGCTGCATCCCGACGCCGACGATCGCGCGATGGGCTACGCGATCCGCACGTCGCTGCCGCTGGTGCAGGTGCCGACCGACGACGCGTGGTCGTTCCCGGCGCAGGCCGACTTCGCGCTCGCCGACGCGTGGCTCGGCACGACGATCGACGCGCGAGAGACGGCGCCCGACGCGCTGGTGCGTCGCTACCTCGCGGCGTACGGCCCGGCGAGCGTCGCCGACGCGCAGGCGTGGACGGGCCTCGGTGGTCTGCGCCCGACGTTCGACGCGATGAAGGACGAGCTCCGCGTGCTCGCCGACGAGCGCGGCCGCGAGCTCTTCGATCTCGAGGACGCGCCGCGCCCGGGCGAGGACGCGAGCGCGCCGCTGCGCTTCCTGCCCGAGTGGGACGGCGCGATCGTCGCGCGCGCCGACGAGCGCTTCGTCGCGGCGGAGCACCGCCAGCACGTGTTCCTCAGCGCGCTGCGCGTCGCGCCCACGGTGCTGATCGACGGCGTCGTCGCGGCGACGTGGAAGATCGATCGCAAGAAGACGGGCGCGACGCTGACGGTCACGCCGTTCGACACGATCGCGAAGAAGGTGCGCCCCGAGCTCGAGCAGGAAGCCGACGCGCTCCTCGCGTTCCACGAGCCCGACGCGCCGAAGCGCGAGCTCAAGATCGCGAGCCTCTGAGCGCTTCAGTAGTGCCCCTCGGCGATCTGCGCGGACGTCGCGGGCCGTCCGGACGCACGCGCACGCGTCAGCCGCGCTCCGCCCCCTGCGTCACTCGGTGACCGAGATCCCCCAGAACGTGCCGGCGCCGGTGCCGAGCCATCCGACGAGCTGCGCCGCGAGCACCCACGCGCAGAGCGCGAAGGTCGCGGCGACGAGCATCGCGGAGCGGCGCCCGCGCTCGCTGCGCACGAGCCCGAGCGCCTCGAGCGCAGCGGGGATCGCCACGACGAGGTGCAGCGAGATCGCGGTGAGACCGACCGCGTGCAGAACGAGCACCTCGGGACGACCGAGCGCGTGCGTGAGCGTGACCCACTGCGCGACGAGATCGGCGCCCGCGAGCTTCGGCGCCCACATCGTCGCGACGTGGATCGCGAGGAACACGATCGACGCGATCGACACGACGGGCGCGAGGCGCCCCAGCGCGCGCACGATGCCCGCGTCGTCCTCGCGCGCCGCGCCGGACAGCGCGTCGCGTCGCACCAACGCGCGCACCGTGAGCACGGCCCACGCGCTCAGCGCGCCGATCACGACGAGCTCGATCGCGATCGCGAGCGGTCCGCGCGACGTGGACTGCATCCGCGCGATCCACGCGTCGCGCCCGCCGAACACGCTCCACTGCTCTCCGAGGTGGAAGGCGAGCCAGAGCGCGAGCGGCAGCGCCGCGAGCACTGCCTGGACGGCCGGAGCGTGGAGGCGCGGAGACGGACGCACGAAGGCCGCGCCGAGCATAGAGCTGGGCGCGGCCTCCGGTCGAGTTCGCGGTGTGGTCACTCGTCGAGCGTCGCGCGGAGCATCCACGCGGTCTTCTCGTGCTCGTCGGCGCGCGCGATCAACATGTCATGGGTCACGCCATCGCCCGCGTCGTCGGCGATCTGCGCGGCACGACGCGCGTCGCGCGCGAGGTGCTCGTGGCCGCGCAGCAGGATCTCCACCATCCCGCGCGCGCCGGGCGCGCCGTGATCGAGCGGGATGCGCGCGATGCTCGCGATCTGTCCGAGCGAGGTCGGCGCCAGCGCGCCCAGCGCGCGCACGCGCTCCGCGAGCACGTCGACCGCCTCGGCGAGCTGGTCGTACTGCTCCTCGAACATCTTGTGCAGCGAGTGGAAGTGCGGGCCGCGCACGTTCCAGTGGAACGACTGCGTCTGGAAGTAGAGCACGTAGGTGTCGGCCATCACGTGCGTCACGATCTCGCTGATCTCGCGGCGTCCGGTCTCCGCCGTGGCACGGCGGCCGTCGTCGATTCCGATTCGGGGCTCCATGTTCGTCCTCCCTGTGCCGCGTGCGCGGCGTGTCTGGTGGCTCGCCGACCCGGTGCTGCTGAGGCGGTCGTTCTCGAGCGTGAGCTCGGCGGAAGGTACTTCGACCCGGACCCCCTCGTCGTCGAGGGGGCACCGGACGAAATGTTCGTCGCTCCGCGGGCTCATCGCCGCGGAGGGTCGATCACGTCGAGAGCGCGACCGCGACGCCGTGGACCGTCGCGGCGATGCGCACGGCATCGTGGATCGCAGCCTCGGTCACACCGCCCTTGTTCAGCACCTCCTCGTGCGAGCGGATGCACGTCTCGCAGTTGCCGATCGCCGAGACCGCGAGGCAGAAGAGCTCGAAGTCGAGCTTCGGCCCCTTGGTGCGCGCGATGCGCTGCATGCGCAGGCGCGCCGGCATCTGCGAGTACGACTCCTTCGCGACGAGGTGTCGGAAGCGGTAGTAGACGTTGTTCATGCCCATCAGCGCCGCGGCGGCGCGCGCATCGTCGATCGCGGGATCGAGGAGCGCGGGCTCCACCTGGGCGCGGGCGGTGGTGATCAGCGCGCGCACGAGATCGCTGTCGCGCGATGCATGGGCGCACGCGATGGCGACGCCGTAGCGCTGCACCGGCGTGAGCGCGCCGTCACCGAGCACGCTCTGCAGGTTCAGGCGCAGATCCGAGGCGGCCTCGGGGAGCGCGTCACGGATGCGCTCGACGTCGACCGTCGCGCTCTCGGTCGCGGGCGAGAGCGGGCTCACGCGGCCTCCTTCTTCGGCGTGAGGGTCGCTTCGCCCTTCTTCCAGTTGCACGGGCAGAGCTCGTCGGTCTGCAGCGCGTCGAGCACGCGCAGCACCTCGTCGACGCTGCGGCCGACCGAGAGATCGTTCACCGAGGCCCAGCGGATGATGCCGTCGGGATCGACGATGAAGGTCGCACGGAGCGGCACGCCGTCCTGCTTGTGCAGGATGCCGAGCGCCTGGCTCAGCTCGCGCTTGGTGTCGGCGAGCATCGGGAAGGGCAGCGCGCGCAGATCGGGGTGCTGCTTGCGCCACGCGAGGTGGACGTAGTGGGTGTCGGTGCTGGCACCGAGCACGACCGCATCGCGATCGGTGAAGTCGCGGTGGCGGCGACCGAACTCGGCGATCTCGGTCGGGCAGATGAACGTGAAGTCCATCGGCCAGAAGAAGAGCACCTGCCAGCGTCCGGCGTGGCTGCGATCGCCGAGGGTCTCGAACTCGCGGCCCTCGTCGAGCGAGACGACGGACTGGAGCGAGAAGGCGGGAAGCTTGTCTCCGACGGTCAACATTCCGGGTTTCTCCTGGTGTGGATGGCCAGGGCTCATTGCGCGGAGCGTGCCAGCCGAAAACCCTGTGGATTCAACGAATCACACCGACGATCACCGACCTGACGGTGATCTCGACCACCGACTAATGGGTGACGGATGCGCCATCGACATTTCGGTGGAGCGGTGCCACAACTCTCGACGTGCCCGACTCCACGCTCGATCTCACCCGCGATCTCGCCGACCTCGCGACCCTCGCCACGAGCGACGAAGCGGACCTCGACGACATGCTTCGTCGCGGGCTCGACTGGCTCGCGAAGCTCGCGCCCTACGACCTCGCGTGCGTGTTCCAGCTCGAGGGCGATCAGCTCGTGGTGCGCGCGATGCGCGGCCCGCTGGCGCGCGCCGAGGTGCGCTCGCATCGCCTCGACCTCGACGCGTTCCCGACGATCCGCGAGGCGCTGGAGACGCGACGTGCCCGCGCGTACACCGAGGACGATCACGCGCACGGCGACGGCGATCCCTTCGACGGAGTGATCGATCTGCCCGCGGGCCACGCGTGCATGGTCGTGCCGCTCGCCGCGGGCGAGCGCGCGTTCGGCGTGCTCTCGCTCGATCGCCGCGAGTGCGTGACGTATCCGCAGGCCGTCGTCGATCTCGTCGAGATCTACGGGCGCATCCTGGCCCTCGCGATCCGCAGCGCGGAGCAGAGCGCGTCGCTCGCGCGGCTCGGCGCGCAGAGCCGCGAGCACGCGCGCCTGCTCGAGGAGCGCATCGAGGGCGGCGAGGAGGGCGGCGTGCTCGAGACGAGCGCGAGCCCGGCGGTGCGCGAGCTCGCGCGCAAGGCGCGGCAGGTCGCGGCGACGACGACGCCGGTGCTGATCCTCGGCGAGACCGGCACCGGCAAGGAGCGGCTCGCGCACGCGATCCATCGATGGAGCGCGCGGCGCGATCGGCCCTTCGTCGTGGTGAACTGCGCGGCGATCCCCGAGGGCCTGCTGGAGAGCGAGCTCTTCGGGCACGACCGCGGCGCGTTCACCGGCGCGACGCGGGAGCGCAGCGGACGCTTCCGCACGGCGAACGGCGGGACGCTGTTCCTCGACGAGATCGGCGAGCTGCCGCTCGAGCTGCAGGCGAAGCTGCTGCGCGTGCTGCAGACCGGCGAGCTGCAGTCGGTGGGCAGCGATCGGACGATCAAGGTCGACGTGCGCATCGTCGCGGCGACGCACGTGGACCTCGCGCGCGCGGTGGAGGAAGGACGCTTCCGCGAGGACCTCTACTACCGGCTCGACGTGTTCCCGCTGCGTCTTCCCGCGCTGCGCGAGCGGCTCGAGGATCTGCCCGCGCTGTGCGAGCACCTGCTCGCAGACCAGCGCGCGCGCACGGGACGTCGCGGCGTGCACGCGACGCGCGAGGCCATCGAGGCGCTCGCGCGACATCGCTGGCCGGGCAACATCCGCGAGCTCGCGAACGTGCTCGAGCGCGCGGCGATCCTCAGCGCGAGCGGGGCGCTCGGTCCGGTCGATCTCGGGATGAGCGAGCGCGCGCCGGTGAGCACGAAGAAGGCGCGCGGCGGCGACGGAGAGCTGGTGTCGCTCGCGGAGAACGAGCGACGGCACATCGCGGCGGTGCTGCGCGCGACCGAGGGGCGCATCTACGGCGAGCGTGGCGCGGCGAAGATCCTCGGCGTGCCTCCGAGCACGCTGCAGTCGCGCATGAAGAAGCTCGGACTGGACCCGGCGGGCGCGCGGTAGCTGCTACAACGGCGCGGATGAGCTTCGGAAAGAACCCTCACGTCGCGAAGGCAGAGGCGGCCGTGCAGAAGGCGGAGGCCGCGCGGGACGGCGATGCGCGCAAGCGCGCGTACCTCGAGGCCGCGCATCTCTGGGAGCGCGCCGCGGAGCGCGAGAAACCGGGCAAGAAGCGCGACGAGTACCTCGCGAACGCGGAGCGCGATCGCGGTCTCGCAGAAGGCGACGAGCGCGACGAGGCCGAGATCGAGACGGCGAAGGTGATCCCGTTCCGACCGCGAAAGAGCGAGTAGCGCGCGATCAGCCGCGCGCGCTACACGGCACCGGAAGGAGCCAGATCGCGCGGCCGTTCGCGCCCTCGAGCGCGCGCTCGAAGGGGCATCGGGCGTGCGCGAACGGGCACGCGAAGTCCGCGGGGATCACGCCGGTGCGCGCGACCTCGCGGGCCGTCGCGTGGGCCCGACAGATGTGGAAGGTCCGGTGCACGAGGAAGAAATCCACGTCCTCGTGCGAGTTGATGTACTCGGTGAGATCGCGGGTCCACATCGCGTTCTCGCGGTGCGTCTCGGGATCGACGAAGTACGCGCGCAGCTGGATCGGCAGCTCGTGCCACTCGGTCCTGCCGCGCTCGTCGACGGTCGCGTAGTACGCGGTGTCGTCGGAGCGCGCGTCCCAGAGACGCGCGAACTCGTCGCGCGCGTCGTCGTCGAGCTCGGCCCACCAGGCCTCGACGGTCTCGCGCTGCGGCGCGCTGAGCGTCGCGGTGACTCCCTCGGGCAGCGATCGCGTGCGCACGGCGCGATGGTAGCTCAACGCGACGTGGGCACGACCAGCGCGACCTGGTCAGCCGGTGCGTGGCGGAGCAGCACGTCGGCGATCGCCTCGCGCGGGAGCGCGAGCGCGAGCAGGTGATCGCGCACCTCGGAGAGCAGCATCGCGCGCCCGAGCAGCGACGCGACCATCCGATCGACGCTCCATCCGTGCGCACCGAGGAGGCTCAGCGCGGCACTGGATCGCACGCCGTTCTCGAGCAGCGCGCGCAGCACGTCGTCGTCGCCGTAGCCCGCCTCGTGCAGCGTGCGCGCGATCTCGGGCGTCGGCGTGGGCGGGTCGCGCTCGACGAGATGGAGCGCGACGGCGCTCGCGCCGAGGCCGTGACGGCGCAGGAGCGGCGCCCACGCCGTGACGTGCGTGCGCGCGCTCGCGAAGGGGATCCCGTCGCGCACGGGACGCGATCCCTGCGCGCACAGCCGCGCGTAGACGTCGATCAACGCGAGCTCCGTGTCCTGCTCCCGCGATATGGCAAGAGCGTCGACGAGCCGCGATGCATCCGGTCCGACGTCCTCGAGAGCGCGCAGCACTTGGCTCGGCTCCCAGCGGACGTGCACGCCACTCGGGGCACGGTCGCCGAGCGCGAGCAGGAGCTTCGCCGAGTCGAGCGCGGTTCGCCGCCGGAACGCTGCTTCGACGAGGCGCACCCTCTCGCTGTCGATGATCGCATCGTCCGTGACGAGACGTGCGAGCTCCGCCGTCGGCGCGTCGCGCTCGATCGCGGCCCACGCGGCGCGCACCGCGCGGTGTCGCGCGACGTGACGGGCGACATCGGTGCCGCAGAACCTCGTGGTCCGGTCGAGCACACGCTGCGCGCGCTCGATCGAGCCGCAGTGCTCGACGAGCGCGACCACGCCGTCAGGGACGTCCCACTCCTCGTCGTCGAGGAAGATCCATCCGCTCGCGTCGCGCTCGAACGGGATCGCTTCGAACGCCGATTCCAGCGCGAAACCGGCCTCCTCGGCACGCGCGAAGTAGCGCTCGAGCGGCTCGTCCGCCTGGAGCGTCGCGATGAGCAGACGTTCGAGCTGCATGCGACGAGCGTAGCCAGCGACCGCGTCGCATGCTCGCGTGATGGACTTCCTCCCACTCCCACGCGGCGCGACGGGGCTCCGTCACGTCCGCGACGAGCCCTTGCCCTTCATCACGCTCGACGATGCGCGGCGCGCGATCGGGACGATGCTGGCCCCTTCGGGCGCGATCACGTTCGAGCCCGATCCGAAGCCGTGGAGCGTGAAGAGCTTCTACGATCTCCGCGTGCGTCAGCGGGCTTCGACGCTGCGCGTGCTCGTGCACCGCACGCATCCGTGGATCGTGTTCGCCGACGCCGGCCTGCGCTTCGTCGCGCCGCCGCGCGATGCGCTCCCGCCTTCACCATTCGTGCTCGTGCCGCTCGAGGTCCTCGGACATCCCGCGGACGCTGCCGCGCTGTCTCGGCTGGCGCGCGCCGAGATGCAGCAGGTCGCGTACTGGAAGCCGCGCACCGTGGGCGACGTCGTCTTCCAGCACTGGGACTGAGATCAGAGCGCGTGCAGCACGTGGTTCGCGGGGATCTCGAGCTGGGTCACCGGCTCGAGCTCACCGATGCCCGTCTGCTCGTCGACGTCGGCGCGCAGCACCTCGAGCACCTCGCCGTTGCGACGCACCACCACGATCGCGCCCTGCCCCGCCCACCAGCACCGCGCACGCAGCAGCGCGCCCTCGCTCGCCTCGTCGTTGAAGCACGCGCCGACCTCGGTGCCGATCGCGACCGTCTGGATCGGCTCGTCCTCGCAGATCAGCACGAGGCCGATCGCGGTGCGCGGCATCTCCTCGTCGCTCGTCTGCGCGACCTCGGGCTCCGCGAAGCGCAACGCGGCGGTGCACTCGCGCCGCGGCGCGTCCTCGGGTGTCGTGGTGCCGACGTTCGTCGCGCCGCCGCACGCGGCCAGGAGCGCGGCCACCGCGATCATCCACGCCCGCACGATCACTCGTCTCCCGCCGCGATGCCGTAGCTGCGCAGCTTCCGCTGCAGCGTGCGGCGATCGATCCCGAGGCTCGTCGCGGCCTTCGTGATGTTGCCGCCCATGCGCGCGAGCGTCCGCTCGATGTGCGTGCGCTCGAGCTCGGCGAGGCTCATCTCCTCGTCGCTCGACGCCGGCGCGCTCGGCGCGACCACGCGCACGGCGGGAGTCGATGCGCGGGTCGTCGTCGCGCTCGGATGCGCGAACACGCTCGCCGCGATCATCCGGCGGACCAGCTCGCCGTCGAGCACCTCGCCGGTCGCGAAGAGCGACGCGCGGCGCAGCACGTTGAGCAGCTCGCGCACGTTGCCCGGCCACTCGTAGCTGGTGAGCGCCTTGATCGCGTCGGCCGCGAGCTGCCGCGGCGCGCCGCCGATGCGCTCGAGCAGGTGCACCGCGAGCTCGGGCACGTCCTCGACGCGCTCGCGCAGCGGAGGAAGGCGGAGCGGGAACACCTGCAGGCGGAAGTAGAGATCCTCGCGGAAGCGGCCCGCCTGGACCTCGCTCCACAGATCGCGATTCGTCGCCGCGACGATGCGCACATCGACCGGGATCTCGCGTGCCTCGCCGATGCCGCGCACCTTCCGCTCCTCGAGCGCGCGCAAGAGCTTCGCCTGCGACTCGAGCGGGAGCTCGCCGAGCTCGTCGATGAAGAGCGTGCCGCCGTTCGCCTCGCGGAAGAGCCCGAGGCGATCGCCCGTCGCGCCGGTGAACGCGCCCTTCTTGTGGCCGAAGAGCTCGCTCTCGAAGAGATCGCGCGGGACGCACGCCGCGTTGAGCGCGACGAAGCGCCCGTTCTTGCGGGGCGAGCGCAGGTGCAGGTGGCGCGCGACGACCTCCTTGCCGGTGCCGGTCTCGCCGTAGAGCGCGACGGTCTCGTCGGTCGGTCCGACCCGCGCGACGAACGAGCGCACCTCCTCCATCGCCGCGCTGGTCCCGACGAGCGGCGGCGCGAAGTCGCTCGCCGCGCTGCCCGCATCGACCGCGCCACGGCCACGGCGCGCCTCGGCGATCGCCTGATCGAGCAGCGGCTGCAGGATGTCGGCGTCGACGGGCTTCTCGAGGAACGAGAACGCGCCGAGCTTCATCGCCTGCACGGCCGCGTCGACCGAGCCGTGCCCGGTGAGCACGACGAACTTCGTGGGCACGCGCGAGCAGCGGCGCAGCACCTCGAGCCCGTCGAGATCGTCCATCCGCAGATCGAGCAGCGCCGCATCGGGCGGATCGCCTGCCTCCAGCTTGCGCACGCCCTCGTGCCCACCGGCTGCTTCGTCGACGCGATAGCCGAGGCGACCGAGCGCCTTGCGCATCGCGAAGCGGAACGCTGCGTCGTCGTCGACGACCAGCACGCGACCGTCGCTGGTGCTCACGCCGGGACCTCCCGGGCGAGGCCCTCGCGCGGTGCGCTGCTCGCCGTGCGGATCGCGCCTGCGCGCGCGGCGGGCAGCACCACGCGCGCCCGCGTGCCTCCACCCTCGCGCGGCACCAGCTCGATGGTTCCCTGCATGGCGCGAACGAGCATGTACGAGGTGTAGAGCCCGAGTCCCGTGCCCTGTCCAGGCGGCTTCGTCGTCGCGAACGGCTCGAACAGACGCTGCCGGAATTCTTCGGAGATCCCCGGCCCGTCGTCGTCGATGACGAGCTCCACGCGACCCTCTGCCTCGTCGTAGCGCGCCGAGACGTAGACGCGCCCGTCGTCCTGCTCGCGCACCGCGTCGTACGCGTTCTGCAGCAGGTTCACGATGACCTGCACCAGTCGATCACGATCCGCGACCACACCGAGCTGATCGACGCCCTCGCCGATCTCGACCGGAGGCGCGCGACGCATGCCCGCGAACACCAGCGCGCGGGCGCGCTCGACGACCGCGGCGAGCGGGACCTCGCCCTGCATCTCGGCGCGCACCACGTCGCCGCCGGTCAGGAGGCCCTGCGTGATGCGGCCGAGGCGGCGCGTCTCGTCCTGCACGATCGCCGCGCTCTCCGCGGCATCCGCGATCAAGCGCGAGCGCGTGTCGGCCGCGCTCTCGTGCTCGAGGTCGCGCAGCACCTTCTGCATGTCGGCGGCGAGCGTGCGGATCGTCGCGAGCGGCGTGTTGAGCTCGTGCGCGACGCCGGTGGTCACGCGACCGAGGCTCGCGAGACGCTCCGCGAGGATGAGGCCGCGCTCGTCGATCACGCTGCTGGTGCGGTCGAGGTAGAGGTTCATCGCGCGGCGCGGACCACCCTTGCGCGCGCCCGCCGTCGCGAGCGGGAACACGAGCATCTCGTACACGCGCTCGATGCCCTCGACCGTCGCGGCGAAGCGACAACGCCCGGGCTCCGACGCCGCGAGCGCGCGCCGCACCGGACACTCGCCCTCGACCTTGCCCTGACAGGGACGATGCTCGCCGGGACAGCTCCAGATCCCCCCGGCCTGCGCGTACGGCGAGAGCTCCGCCGCGCGCTTGTTGCGCCAGATCACCGTGCCGTCGCCGTCGACGACCTCGAGGCCTGCGTCGAGCTCGCTGAGCGTGTTCGAGAGCACCTCGTACTCGAGCGCCACCGCATCGCCGATGCGCGCCAGTGCGAGCTCGCGCTCGCGCAGCTCGCGCACCGCGTGCGACACGATGTACGCGACGGCGCCGAGCACACCACCGAACGCGACGAGCTCGCTGATCAGATCCCACGGCGCGACGGGATCCCACGTCGCGATGCGCAGCGCCGAGACGTGCTCCGTCGCCCAGAGCGCCGCGCTCGCGAGGAGCGCGACGCCGGCCGCGATGAACGTCGCGCGCGCCCCGCCGAGGATGCCCACGACCGCGACGTGGAAGATGTAGTTCGCGATGAACGGCGTGTGGACGCCGCCCGAGGCCCACAGGACCGCGGTGAGGATCGCCATGTCGACGATGGCGTGCACGATGCCCGCGCGCGGATGGTGGGTGCGGCGGATCGCGAGGATCGTGTTGTACCCGGCCGCGACGATCGCGATGCACGCGAGCATCGGCGCGTGGAGCCCCGGGAAGAGCCCGGCCCACGAGAAGATCGCGCCGAGCGCGATGAACGTGATCGCGCCCCACCGCAGCCGGATGAGCCAGCGCACGCGCGAGTCGCGGAAGTCGTCGGGCTCGGTGGCGAAGGCACCACTGTCGGCAGCGCCCTCGGCCCCGTGGAGGAGGGCATGCCACTGCGACGCGGACGACATCGCCGGGATCTCGGGCCGTTCGGCGGAGCCGAAAAGAGGGTTCGGCGAGGACGGCATCTCTCTTCCGAATCATGACACCGCCGGAGCGGGCGTTCATCGACCCGGGAACGTTGCGCCGGCGCGCGTCGCATGGGCACCCTCGCGCGGTGAGCCGATGGGACCGCGCCCGAGAGCGTGCACGCTTCGCGATCGCGGTGGTGGTCACCAGCGTGCTCGGCGCGGCGTTCGCGGTCGTCGTGCGCGGCGGCATCGAGCGGGCGACCGAAATGCTCTTCGGAGATCGCGAGGTGGTCGCGGCCTTCCGTGCGCTCCCCGCGTGGGTGTGCCTGGTCGCGCCCGCGCTCGGCGCGCTGCTCGGCGGGCTGATCGCGATGGCGGCCGCGGCGCGCCTGCCGGCCTCGCACGGCGTCGGCGACGTGATGGAGAGCGTGGTGCTCGGGCGCGGCCGGGTCTCGCTGCGCGCTGCGCTCGCGAAGACCGCGTCGTCGATCTGCGCGATCGTGTCGGGTGGATCGCTCGGTCGCGAGGGTCCGCTGATCCAGGTGGGCGCGGCGCTGGGCGGCGCGTGCGGCGGTGTGCTCGGGATGTCGCCCTCGCGCACCCGCATCCTGCTGGCGACGGGCACCGCGGCGGGCTTCGCGGCCGCGTACAACACGCCGATCGCGGCGACGCTCTTCGTGATCGAGATCGTGACCGGCGTGGTCGCGCTCGAGGTGATCGTGCCGGTGGTCGTGGGCGCGGCGGTCGCGACCGCGATCTCGCGCATCACGCTGGGCGAATTGCCGTTCTACGGGCTGCGCGACTACGCGCTCGTGACGCCCGGACAGCTCGCGAGCTCGATCGTGCTCGGTCCGCTCGGCGGCCTCGCGGGCGTGCTCTTCATGCAGATGCTGAGCAGCGGCGAGGCGCTCTTCTCGCGGGTGAAGCTGCCGCTCGCGATGCGCGCCGCGCTCGGCGGTCTGATCGTCGGCGCGATCGCGATCGAGCTGCCGGCGGTGACCGGCAACGGTGCGGAGCCGATCCGCGAGCTGCTCGACGGGCACGTGGTCGGGCTCGCGCTGGTGGCGCTGCTCGTCGCGAAGCCGCTCGCGACGACCGCGTCGGTGTCGTCGGGGAGCGCGGGCGGTGTGTTCACGCCGTCGATGTTCCTCGGCGCGTCGCTCGGCGCAGTGATCGCGTCGATGCTCGCGACCTCGGGGATCGACGCCGAGCGCGAGGCGTTCGTGGGCTCGTTCGCGCTCGTCGGCATGGCCGCGGTGGTCGCGGCGACGACCCACGCGCCGCTGATGGCGACGGTGCTCGCGTTCGAGATGAGCGGCGATTACGCGCTCGTGCTCCCGCTGCTCGCGGCGACGTCGCTCGCGACCGCGACCGCTCGCGCGATGCGCCGCGAGTCGATCTACGGCGCGGAGATGCGGCGCAAGGGCGTGTCGTGGGACGGCTCGCTCGCGCATCGGCTCGCGCGGGCGGTGCATGCGCGCGACGTGCTCGAGCAAGCGCTGGTGCTTCCGCGCGAGATGCCGCTCGCCGAGGTGCACGCGGAGCTCGCGGCGCGGCGCGCACGGGTGGCGTACGCGACGATCGACGAGGGTCGCGTCGTCGCCGTGGACTTCCGCGCGCTCGCCGACGCGGACGAGGCCCAGCGGCGGGCGACGCTCGGGGACGCGGGGACGAAGGTCGATCCGATCGTGCCCGACGACGATCTGCCGCGGATGAGCGAGCGGCTCTGGGACGCCGAGTGGGGCGAGCTGCCGGTCGTCGATGCGCGCGGCGAGGTGCTCGGCATCGTGACGCGACGCGGTCTGCTCGGCGCGATGGATCGCGAGCTCTTGCAGCGCGATCTGCTGCTGACGCGCATGACGTGGTCGGAGGCGGAGCCCGGTCGATTGATCGAGCTGCCGCGCAACTACCGCATCGGGCCGATCGACGCGCCCGAGGACGCGGTGGGCGGCGCGCTGGACCCGAGCGCGGTGCGTCGCGAGCTCGGGCTGTGGGTGCTCGCAGTGCGAACCGGCGGCGCGCGCGCGCCGTGGCGCGACTCGCACGAGAGCGGCGTGGTCGCGCCCGGCGATCGCTGGCTCGCGATGGGCCCGCGCGACGCGTTCGAGCGACTCGGGCAGCGCACGACGAGGCTCCCCGCCGGGTGAAGCGCGCCGCGGACGTATCAAGCGCGATGAGAAAGGCGCTCGTCGAAGCGTTCGAGAGCCTTTCGCACGACGAGAGAGAGCCTCTCGAGCCCTTCCAGAGCCTTGCGCACGACGAGAGAATGCCTCTCGAGCCCTTCCAGAGCCTTGCGCATGACGAGAGAAAGGCTCTCGCGCTCTTCGTCGGGCCTCCGTACGACGAGAGAAAGCCTCGCGAGCCCGTCGGCGCCCTTCGTCGCGATGAGAGAACGCCGCTCGAGCCCGTCGAGGGCCTTGCGCAAGACGAGAGAACGCCTCTCGAGCCCCTCGGAGCCTTCCGCTCGGCGAGACAAAGCCTCTCGCGCGCTGCGACAGCGCTGCCCGCGACGAGAACGCACGCTGACGCGAGACGACAGATCCGCGCGTTCGTCGCGCGGCGGGAGACGGGGGCTCAGCGGCGCCCGGTGGCGAGCACGGAGCGGAGCGGACTTCGGTCCGTGAGCACCGCGCGCAGACGGCGGGGGACGATCAGCCCCCGTATCGCGCCGCGTCCTTCCCGGTGGATCCCCGGCTCGCGTTCACCGTGAAGCGCTCAAGATCCGCGCGGCGCGGACGCTGAGCGAGTACGCGAGCTGCGCGCGGCTGTCGGTGCGCGGGTCGGTCACGCCCCACGCGTGCATGCGCGACAGCGCGTTGCGGTGCATCGAGAGCGCCGCGTAGGTGCGCTCCGAGCAGCTGCGCTCGGGGATCGGGGTCACCGACGACGAGTCCGCGGTGCCGATCGAGCGCGCACAGCGCGCGGCCGCGAGCTCCGCGGTGGCGAGCGCATCGGCGACGCGACCGCTCTGCTCGTAGGCGCGTGCCAGACGATGTGCGACGGCGGGGTCGGCCTGCACCGATGCGTCGGCGGTGCTCAGGGTCGCGACCGCGAGGTCGGGGCGATCGAGGTCGAGGTAGGCGTCGGCGAGGTGCTCGGCCAGCGCGGGGTCCTCGCGATCGCGCGCGAAGCGATCCTCCATGTCCGCGAGATCACGAGTGAGCTCGGCGTGTGGATCCATCGCGGAGGAGGGCTCGGCCAGGGTCAGCGACGCCCACGCGAGCGCCAGCGTGCAGAGGATCCCGACGTTGAGCTTCGCCTCCATCCGCCTCTTCCTCCCGCTGAGAGCGTTCGCGGCGGTCAGTCCGCGAACCAGGAACACTGTGACCCCGGCGTGCGAGGAGGCTTGGACAGCGCTCCTCGGCGAAAGTTCCCGGCGCTTTTCGTACCCCGGCGCCGCGAGGTTCTCCCTCGGGGCCCGAACGGCGAGCGTGCCACGCGGGCCCGATGCGGTCATCCTCGGGGCGGCGTGGCGGTCGTCTACTTCGTCGTCCTGGTCGGCGTGCTCATCTTCGTGCACGAGCTCGGCCACTTCGCGTGGGCGAAGTTCTTCGGGGTGAAGGTCCTGAAGTTCTCGCTGGGCTTCGGACCGCGCATCGCCGGCGTGCAGCGCGGCGACACCGAGTACGTCATCGCGGCGTTCCCGCTCGGCGGGTACGTGCGGATGCTCGGCGAGAACCCGAACGACACGGTCTCGCCGGAGGACGCGGGGCGCTCGTTCGCGGAGCAGCCGCTGTGGAAGCGCTTCGTGATCGTGCTCGCGGGGCCGGCGATGAACCTCGCGTTCCCGATCCTCCTCTACTTCGTCGTGTTCCTCGGCGTCGCGGCCGAGCGCACGCCGCCGGTGATCGGCACGGTGTTCCCCGATCGCCCCGCGGCGGAGCACCTCATGCCCGGCGACCGCATCGTCGCGATCGACGGCGACGAGATCGCGACCTGGGACGGGCTCGGCGAGCACGTCGAGCCGAGCGCGGGTCGCGCGCTGGTGTTCACGATCGAGCGCGACGGGCAGCAGCTCGAGCGCTCGATCACGCCGACGTGGAGCGAAGAGGAGCGACCGCTCGAGCTGAGCGCGCGCCTCGGGCGCATCGGCGTCATGCCGTACCACCCGCTCGCGGTGATCGGCATCACGTCACCGTCGCAGCCCGCCGCGGCGGCGGGGCTCCGCAGCTTCGATCGCGTGGTCGCGGCCGGAGGTCGTCCCATCGAGCGATGGATCGATCTGCAGGCGGTCCTCGAGCGGAACCGCGGCTCGATGCTGCCCATCACGTACCTGCGCCCGCAGCGCCTCACCGACGTGCTGTCGGGGCTCGCCGATCTCGATCTCTACGAGCCCCACGTCGCGACGCTCACGCCCGAGGGTGGCTCGGGGAGCGGCATCGATCGCGCCGGGCTCGAGAGCAGCGATCTCTACGTCGCACGCGTGGTCGCGGGGTCGGCCGAGCATCGCGCCGGGCTGCTCCCGGGGGATCGGCTGCTGACGCTCGACGACCAGCCGATCCGCATGTGGGCGCAGTTCCTCGAGGACGTGCGCGCGCACGCGGGCGACGAGCGCACGCTCGCCTGGAAGCACAACGATCAGGAGATCACGCGTCGCATCCGGCTCACCTGCGATCGCACGGTCGAGGGCGGTGTGATCTCGTATCGCTACGGGATCGAGCACTTCGCGCCGACGACGGTGGACGCGCCGGTGCCGCATCCCTCGCCCGTGAGCTTCGCGCTCCGCGAGTCGCTGAGCGCGACGTGGCAGATGATCGAGCTCACCGGCGTGTCGCTGGTGCGCCTCTTCCAGGGGCGCGTCTCGCCGCGCGAGGTCGGGGGACCGCTCGAGATCGCGCGTCAGGCGCAGATCGCGGCGCGCGGAGGGTCGCTCGACTTCCTCGCGCTCATGGCGTTCATCTCGATCAACCTCGGCCTGCTGAACCTCTTGCCGATCCCGGTGCTCGACGGTGGGCACCTCTTCTTCTTCGCGGTCGAGGGCGTGTCGCGTCGTCCGGTGAGCCGGCGCTTGCGCGAGCTCGCGTCGCTCACCGGGCTCGCGATGCTCGTCATCGTGATGGTGCTCGTCTTCACGAACGACGTCGCGCGGCAGTGGCCGGACATCGTGGCGGCGTTCGAAGCGCTGGAGTGATCGGTGGTCGCGCCTGCTTCTCCTGCGCGCGTCGTGGCGACGCGCGTGCTTCATCGGATCGGCACCGAGGGCGCGTGGGCATCGCCCGCGCTCGACGCGGAGATCGAGCGCGCCGGGCTCGACGCACGCGACGCCGCGCTCGCGACCGAGATCGTCTACGGCACGCTGCGCACGTTGCCCTCGATCGATCGCGCGCTCGCGTCGAAGCAGACGAAGAAGGGCGAGCTCGAGCCGCTCACGCGCGCGGCGCTGCGCGCGGCGCAGTACCAGCTCGCGCATCTGTCGGGCGCGCCCTCGCACGCCGTCGTCTCCGACGCGGTGTCGATCGTGCGTGCGCAGCGCGGCGAAGGGCTCTCTCGCTTCGCGAACGCGGTGCTGCGCGCGCTCGCGCGCGAGCGCCCGGCCTCGCCCGAGCGCGCGACGAGGCTCGAAGTGCCGAAGTGGCTCGAGGGCGAGATGACGCGCGGCCTCGGCGCCGAGCGCGCCGAGGCGTTCCTGCGCGCGCGTCCGCTGCCGCCGCCGATCGCGCTGCGCGTCGAGCTCGGGCGCACCACCCGCGAAGCGCTCGCTGCGCGCATCCGCGAGGCGCGTCCCAGCGGCGCCGTGCGCGAGGGCGTGCTCTCGGCGCGCGCGCTGCTCGTCAGCGGCGTGGGCGATCCGCGCGCGCTGCCCGGATGGGACGAGGGGCTCTTCGCGGTGCAGGACGAGGGCTCGCAGGTCGTCGCATCGCTGCTCGACGCGCACGCGGGCGAGTCGATCGCGGATGCGTGCGCGGGCCGAGGCGGGAAGACCGCGCTCCTCGTCTCGCAGGTCGGCGCGAGCGGGAGCGTGACCGCGATCGATCTCCACGAGCGCAAGCTCGAGCAGATCGACGGCGAGCTCGCGCGGCTCGGGCTCCCGCGCGATCATGCGCGCATCGAGGCGCGCGATCTCTCGGTCGGCGCCGGTGGGCTCGAGCGCGCGTTCGATCGTGTGCTCGTCGATGCGCCGTGCACCGGCCTCGGCACGATCCACCGCCGCCCCGAGCTGCTCCTGCGCCTCACGCCCGCCGATCCTGCCCGCATGGGCGCGCTGCAGATCGCGATCGCGCGCAACGCCGCGAAGATGGTGAAGCCCGGCGGCGTGCTCGCGTTCGCGGTGTGCTCACCGACGCGCGCCGAGGGGCCCGAGGTCGCGGCGCGCATGGAGCGCGAGATCGCGGGGCTCACGCGTCTGGTCGATCGCGTCGAGGGCGTGCCCCTCGCGCCCGACGACGATGGCGTGTGGCGCATCGGGCCGTTCGGCATCGCGAGCGACGAGGGCCCGGACGCCTACCAGGTCGTGCGCTTCCGCGTCACGTCCTGACGACGCCGCGTCCTTCGTTCTTCGCGCGGAAGAGCGCTTCGTCGGCGGCGCGGAGCAGCGTGAACACCTCGTCGCCCTGCGCCGGCCCGACCGCCACACCCGCCGACGCGCCGACCCCGAGCCGCTCGCCGAGGTGCATCACGCGCATCGCCGCGATCGCGTCGAGCACGCGCTGCGCGAGCGCCTCGATCGCGCGCACATCCGCGCCCGGCAGCGCGACCGCGAACTCGTCGCCGCCCAGCCGGCACGCGAATGCGGGCGCGACCACCGTCGCGCCGATCACCCTCCCGACCTCGGTGATCACACGCGCGCCGACGAGGTGCCCGTGCACGTCGTTGATCTGCTTCAGCCGATCGAGATCGATCACCGCGAGCCCGATCGCGGGACCCGCACCTGCGCGCGCGGCGTCGAGGCGCGCCGCGACCTCGAGCTCGAGCTTGCGACGCGACATCAGGCCCGTGAGATCGTCGCGCCAGAGCCGCTCCTCGACCTCCGCGTCGAACGCCTGCTCCACCGCGCCGTGCAGCTCGAAGCGCAGCACCGTCGCGCCGATCTGGATGCGATCCGCCGCCGACAACAAGAGCTTCGCGACGCGCATCCCGTCGACCTCGACGCCGTGCTGGCCGAGATCGACCACGCTCCAGCCCTCGGGCCCGGGCTCGATGCGCGCGTGGCGCCACGCGATCCCGGGATCGCGCAGCGGGAGATCGCACGAGGGGTCGCGACCGATCTCGATCGCGCTCTCGTCGAGCGCGAGGCGAAGGCCGATCTGCGGGCCGTTGAGCACCACGAGCACCGGCCTCTTTGCCGCCCCGTCCGTGCCGTTCCGGGGAGCGCCATCGACGTCGGTCTCGGGCACCGTCGCCCGACCTCGCGGCGGCCAGGTCACGGCGCCGATCGTAGCAGGTCGCCTTTGTACGCGACGGTTTCGTTCACCGCGCGATCACGTCGCCCGATCGACGCTGGCGGGAGCGCGCCGCGGGCCCCACGATCGCCGGCTCCCGATGAACGATCCGCTCGCCGCACATCGCGCGCTCGTCGCGAAGGTCGACGCCTTCGAGGGCGCGGTGCGCGCGCGCCGCGATGCCTCGATGGCGTGCCGCGCGGGCTGCAGCGCGTGCTGTCACGCCGAGCTCTCGGTGTGCGACGTCGAGGCCGCCCTCGTGCGCGAAGGGCTCGCCGTGCTCGACGACGCGGCGCGCGCACACATCGCCGAGCGCGTCGACGTGCACGACGGTCGCTGCGTGATGCTCGACCACGAGGGTCGCTGCGCGATCTACGACGCGCGACCGCTGGTCTGCCGCACCCAGGGCCTGCCCCTGCGCTACCCCGACGGCGTGATCCCCGAGGCCGCGATCATGGCGCGCGGCAAGGGCGCGAACGGCGGTGCGCTCACCTGGTGCCCGCTCAACTTCCAGGGCGACGATCACGCGCCGCGCGCCGAGGACGTGCTCGACGCGGAGCGCGTCGACGCGATGCTCGCGCTCTCGAACCGCGAGCACGGAGGCGACCCTTCGCGACGCACCTCGCTGCGCGCGCTCGCGCGCGAGATCACGGCCGAATTGAACGAGGGAAACGCACTGTGCTAGCGTGCCGGCCCCGATGCGGATGGGCTCCGAGGAAGGCAGCGTGATGGCGAGCGAGGGCGATGCGGCACCTTCTTCCGGCCGCGCCCAGATGAGCGCCCCCCGCGCCGGAGCTGCGCGCGCCGAGCTCACGCTGCGCGACGGAGCGCGCGTCGCGATCGAGGTGCTCGACCACGACGACGCGGATCGCCTCGCGAACCGCGGGCTCGCGGCGGCGACGACCGAGATCGAGCGCGCGCTCGGTCATCGCGAGGAGCCGGTCTCGCACCACCCGAAGATCGTCGGGCGCAGCGCGCCGATGCTCGCGCTCTTCCGCATGCTCGAGCGCATCCGGAACAGCGACGCGACGGTGCTCGTGCTCGGCGAGAACGGCACCGGCAAGGAGCTCGTCGCGCGCTCGATCCACGATCAGAGCCGCCGCGGCAACAAGCCCTTCGTCGCGACGAACTGCAGCGCGTTCAACGACAACCTGCTGGAGAGCGAGCTCTTCGGGCACAAGCGCGGCGCGTTCACCGGCGCGGTGAACGACAAGCCGGGCCTCTTCGAGGTCGCCAACGGCGGCACGTTCTTCATGGACGAGGTCGGCGACATGTCGCCGGGCATGCAGGTGAAGCTCCTGCGCGTCCTCCAGGAGGGCGTGTTCATGCCGGTCGGCGGCACCGAGCCCAAGCACGTCGACGTCCGCATCATCGCGGCGACGAACCGCGATCTCGCGTCGATGGTGCGCCAGGGCACGTTCCGCGAGGACCTCTACTACCGCCTCCACGTCGTGTCGGTGCGCGTGCCGCCGCTGCGCGAGCGTCGCGACGACGTGCCGGTGCTCGTGAGCCACTTCCTCGGGAAGCTCGGCAAGCGCGACAAGCGCGAGAAGCTGCTCACGCCGCGCACCCTCGAGCGCCTCGTCGCGCACGAGTGGCCGGGCAACGTGCGCGAGCTCGAGAACGAGATGGAGCGCCTCTGGGTGCTCTCGGGCGACGATCGCGTCATCGACGAGGACCTGCTCAGCCCCGCGATCGGAAAGCGCCGCGCGCCGATCGCGCCGCAGCCCGCAGCCGAGCCCACCGCGCCGATCGCGACCAGCGCCGAGCCGGTGACCGCGGGACCGCCGCCCTCGCTGCCCGACGCGGTCGAGACGCTCGAGCGCCGCATGATCACCGAGGAGCTGCGCCGCGCGCGCGGCAACAAGACGAAGGCCGCGGAGGCGCTGGGCATCAGCCGCCGCAACCTGATCCGCAAGGTGCAGGCGTACGGGCTCGAGGACGCGGGCAAGTCCCGCCCCGGCCCGCGTCCCTGAACGACGGAGAGGCGCTCGCCCGTGAACGCGCTCGTCCTCATCGCAGAGCCGGATCCCTTCAACCTCCGGCTCTTGCAGGAGGTCTGCGAGGCCGCGGGGCACGAGGTCGTCACCGCGCTCGAGGGCGGCGCCGCGCTGGATCTCGTCGCGCGCAAGCGCCCGGACCTCGCGCTGATCGACGTGGGGCTGCCGATGCACGTGCCCGCGCCCGTCGCGCTGCCGAAGGGCGACGAGCCGCTGGGTGGGCTCGAGGTGCTTCGCGTGCTCAAGGCGGATCCCGAGCTCAAGGCGATCCCCGTCCTCGTCACCACGCCCGCCGACGACGTGGAGAGCCGGCGCGCGTCGATCGTGCTCGGCGCCGAAGACTACGTCGCGCGCCCCTATCGCGTGTTCGAGATCCAGCAGCGCATCCGCAACGCGCTGCGCCGGGTGATCGCCGAGCGCCGGCTGCTCTCGCTCGGCGACGAGGAGCTGCTCGATCCGCTCACCCGCGCGGGCAGCGCGGCGCAGATGCAGATCAGCATCGAGTACGAGATGACGCGCGCGGTGCGCTACGGGCATCCGCTCTCGTGCGTGAGCCTGCGCGTCGCGGGGCTCGGCCGCGTGATCGCGGAGCTCGGGCGCGAGGCGGGCGACGGCGTGCTCGTGCAGCTCACGCAGGGCGTGCGCGGCTGCATCCGCGCGATCGATCACCTGTTCCGCGCCGATCGCGACGAGCTCGTGGTGCTGCTGCCCGAGACGAGCGCGGGCGATGCGAAGACCGTCGTGCGGCGGCTGCGCGAGCGCGAGGAGAGCGGAGGGCTCGCGGGAGCGGCGATCGGCGCGCCGCTCGGGCTCGAGATCGGCCTGGCGGGACGGCCCGAGTCGCGCGCCACCGATGGGCCCGCGTTGCTCGCCGCCGCACGCTCGACCCGCCGTCCGCTCGCCAAGAGCTGACGCTACGCGCTCACGGGCAGGTGAGGCCCATGCCCGCGAGCTGCTCGCGCACCGTCGAGATCGCCGGGTGATCGGGCGCGATCTGGCAGAAGCGCTGGTAGTCGCGGATCGCGTCGGCGCGTCGGCCGGCGCGCAGCTCGCAGTCGGCGCGTCGCTTGATCGCGAAGGGCGTCGCGCCGTGCGCGATCAGCTGGTCGAGGATCGTGATGCAGAGGTTCGGATCGCCCTCGGCCAGCGCGCGCGAGGCGAGCTCGAGCGGATCGAGCGTCGTGGGCGCGGGCTCGGGCTCCACCGGCGCGGGCTCGGGCGCGGCGGTGCGCTCGCGGCGCGTGCGACGCGTCGTCGGGCGCGGCGCTTCCTCGGGCACGTCGGGCGCGACCGGGAGCTCGTCGGCGCTCTCGGGCTCGGCCTCGTCGGGCGCGGGCTCGGGGCTCACGGGCGGCGGCGTGACGCTGGGCGCCGGTGCGCTGGTCGCCGGCGTGGGCGTCGTCGCGGGCGGAGCGGGCGCGTCGGGCGCGCGCATGTAGTGCAGCGCGGCGACCGCGATCGCCGCGCTGATCGCGCCCGCGACCAGGCCCGCGACGATCAGCAGCAGCCGACCGAGCATCGGGTTGCTCGGCGGCGCGGGCGACGGTGCGTCCCATCCGCTCGAGCTCGCCGTCGCCGACGCGCGCGGAGGCGACTGCGTCTGCTCGCGCCACGAGTCCGACGCGCCGCGCGATGCGCTCGGAGCGACCTCGGGGCGCGCGGCGACCGGCACCGCCACCGGCGACGGCGCGTCCGCGCTCGCCATCACCAGCGTCGCCGGCGCGGGCTTCGGGCCCGGCACCGACGCGCGCAGCTCGGTCTCGTCGATCACGCCGAACGCGCTGAACGTGCCCGGTCGCAGCGCATCCGACGATGCACCCGCGCGCGGCGCCGGGCTCGGCACCATCGCGCTCGCAGGCGGCGGGTGCGCGGGCTGGGGCGGCGGAGGCACGCTCCCGGGCCCGACGAGCCCGGCCCCGCCGAGCGCCTGGGTGCGCAGCACCTTCTTCGGCAGCGCGCGCGCCCGCGACGTCGCGCCCGCCGCGTCGAGGAACGCATCCGCGAGATCGGTCGCGCTCGCCCAGCGCGCCTCTCTCGCGCGCGCCATCGCGCGCATCACCACCGCCTCGATCGCCGACGTGAGGTCGGGACGCAGCGAGCGCAGCGGCGCGACCTTGCCGTGCAGGATCGCGACGATGAGATCGGTCGGCGTCGACGCGAGGAACGGCGGCTTCGCCGCCATCGCCTCGTAGAGGATCACGCCCAGCGCGTAGACGTCGGCGCGCGGATCGATGTCGGGCTCGGCACCGAGCTGCTCGGGCGACATGTAGCGCGGCGTCCCGAGCACCTCGCCGGTGTACGTGAGGCGATCGCCGCCGAAGACCTTCGAGATGCCGAAGTCGAGCAGCTTCACCTGCTGCTCACCCGCGCCGCCGCTCGCGAGCGGCACCAGGAACACGTTGTCGGGCTTGAGGTCGCGATGGACGATGCTCTTCGCGTGCGCCGCCGCGAGCGCCGCGCACGTGCCCGTGACGATCGGCGCGAGCTCGAGCGGCTGCATCGGTCCGCGCCGCATGCGCGCGCCGAGGGTCTCGCCCTCGAGCAGCTCCATGGCGACGAACACCGAGTTGTTGTCGAGCTGCCCGTAGGTCTCGACCCGCACGATCGCGGGGTGCGAGAGCGCGCTCAGGACCTCGCCCTCGCGCTTGAGGCGCTGCATCGCCTCGGCGCTCGCGGCGATCTGCGGGCGCAGCAGCTTCAGCGCGACCGGCCGCTGCGTCGCGAGATCCTGGGCGCGCCACACGTCCGCCATGCCGCCCGATCCGAGCGGGAGCTCGAGGCGGAAGCGACCCGCGACCACCGCGCCCGGCGCGACGTTCACCACGGGGCCTTCGCGCGGGCGGGGCGGACGCTCATCGATGAGCCGACATGATCGAAGCGACGCTCGACGCCGTCAACCGTGATGCGCGCGCCGGCGGCGCATCGCGATGGCGAGCCCGAGCGCAGCGAGGAGGCCGAGCGCGGCCCTCGCTTCGCCGCGACCACGTGCGCCCGCGGCGCGGCAGCTGCAGCCCTCGTCGCCGTCGACGGATCCACCGCCGTCGGCGGCACCTCCGTCGCGACGCCCCGCGTCGCTCCCGACGCTCGCGTCATCGGTCACGGCCGCGTCCTCGTCGGTCGCCCCCGCGTCGCACGTCTCGCCGGGGATCCCGACGCACGTGCCCTCCGCGTCGCACGCGTCGCCGGTGGTGCAGCCGTTGCCGTCGTCGCACGCGACGCCTGCCGCGACAGGCTCGGTCGTGCAGCCCGTCGCGGGGTCGCACGCGCTCGTCGTGCAGGGGCTCGTGTCCTCGCAGGTGAGCGGCGTTCCCGCGACGCACGCGCCCGACGCGGCGCACGTCTCGTCGCCGTCGCACCTGTCCTCGTCCGCGCAGGTCGCGCCTGCCGCTGCGAGGGGGTTCGTGCACGCGCCGGTCGCGGGCGCGCACACGTCGTCGGTGCAGAGATCGTCGTCGCTGCAGTCGACCGGAGTGCCCGCCACGCAGTTGCCCGCCGCGTCGCAGGCCTCCGCGCCGTCGCAGAGATCCGCGTCGGCGCACGCGGTGCCGGCGGAGGCGGGATCGTGGTCGCAGCCGGTCGCCGCCACGCACGCGTCGTCGGTGCACGGGTTCGAGTCGTCGCACTCGAGCGGCGTCGTCGCGTCGAGGCAGTTGCCGGTCGCGTCGCACGTCTCCTCGCCGTCGCAGAGATCCGCGTCGGGGCACGCGGTGCCCGCGGCCCTCACCTCGCAGCTGAACAGCGCCGCGCACTCGTAGCAGCCCCCACACGTCGCCGGCTCCGCGCGATCACACGTCGCGACCACGCTCGAGAAGTCGGTCGCGGTGTCGTCGGTGTCGCGCGTCGCGGGACCGCGGATCGCGACCTGACCTTCCATCGGCGGGCTCAGCGCGGCCACGCCGAACGCGTTCGACGTGCCCCACGTCACGACGTCGACGATCGTGTCGCGCGCATCGACCACCAGGATCTCGTCGGCGCCGTTGCCGAGCCCGGCCGCGCCCGGCGTGCCGGTGAACCACGCCAAGTACGGCGTGAGATCGGGGACCGCGGGATCGCTCGCTTCCATCTCGTAGTCGGGCGGCGCACCGAAGCTCGTCGCGAACACCATCGCGCGGCGCGCGATCACGATCGTGTCGCCCGCCGCGATCGTCGAGCCCGCGGGGAACGACAGCATCGCCTCGGCGCCGTTGCTCGTGCGGATCGTCTCCTCGTCGCCGACCTTCACGCCCGCGAGCGAGAGCGCCGACCCGGTCTGGTTGAAGATCGCGAGCCACTCGTCGGGCTCCGCCGATCCCGCGGTGTTCGACGCGAAGCGCGCCACCAGCAGCGGCGCGACCACCTCGCCGCTCGTGGTGTCGAAGAAGACGTCGAGGTGGTGATCGACGTCGCCGTCCATCACCTCGTCCCACGTGTTCCCGGTGCGTGCCGGGCCGCCGTAATTCGTCAGCGCGTCGAGCGCGTTCGAGATCGATGCATCGCCGATCGCGCGCGTGTTCCCGGTGCTCGTGTCCTCGCGGAACGTCGCGACCGTCAGCCGCATCGCCGCCGGCGGGCCGGTGCGCGAGAGCGCCGCCCACGGGATCGTGATCTCCATCGCGCCCGTCGCCGCCTGATCGATCGTGCCGGTGCCGACCTGTGCGAACGCCGTGCTCAGCACCCGCACGCTCGGTGCGCCGCCGGTGCGCTGCGTCTGCACCAGGAATTCCCACTCCGCGTCCGCCGCGACCGTCGTGTCCGCGAAGCCGCCGAAATTCGCCTCGCCGCTGCCGCTCGTCCGATCGAGATCGATCGCGATCTGCACCTGCGTCGGATCGCCACCGATCGGATCGGGCCCGACCACCACGAGGAAGTGAAGCCCCGCCGCCGAGCTCGTCACCGCGAAGCGCGAGAGGTCCGCCGGGATCTCCGGCCCCGGCGCCGACAGATCGGTGCGGGTGTCGCCCGGCGCGTCGCTCCAGACCAGCTCACCGGCCGGGTCGATCGTGCGCACGACGAGCGCGAGGTTGGTCACGCCCGGCGGCGGTGTGCGCGACGACCACTCCGCCGTGTTGCCGTCGACGGTCACGTCGTGCGCGCTCGCGACCCTCGGCAGCGCGGCCATCGCCGCGAAGATCGAGACGAAGCACAAGCCCTCTCTGGCTCTCACGCAGGACCTCCCCCGGGGCCCCCGCCCCGCTCCGCGAAGCGGCGAGGCCCCCGTCCCGCGAATGGCCGCGCGCTACTTCGCTTCCCCCCAGCTCCGACCGACGCCGATCTCGACGACCAGCGGAACACGCAGGTCGGACCACGGGCGCTCCATCTCGCCACGGATGACGGCGCTGGCAAGCTCCACCTCCGCGGGCGGCGCCTCGAACACCAGCTCGTCGTGCACCTGCAGCAGCATGCGCGTGCTCGGCGCGACCTCGGGCAGCCGGCGCGCGATCGCGAGCATCGCGAGCTTGCAGAGGTCCGCGGCCGAGCCCTGGATCGGCGTGTTCGCCGCGATGCGCTCGCCGGTCGCGCGATCGGTCGAGTTCAGGCTCGAGAGCTCGGGGATGTAGCGGCGACGACCGAGCAGGGTCTCGACGTAGCCGGTCTCGTGCGCCCTCGCGATGGTGCGATCGAGCCACGCGCGCACGCCCGCGTAGTGCTCGAAGTACTGCTCGATGTAGCGCTGCGCGTCCTTGCGCGGGATGCCGAGGATCTGCCCGAGCGCGGTCGCGCCCTGCCCGTAGATCGTCGCGAAGTTCACGGTCTTCCCGATGTTGCGCTGCTCGGACGTGACGTCCTCGGGCGCGATCGAGAAGAGCAGCGACGCGGTGCGACGATGCAGGTCGAGGTTCTCGCGGAACGCCTCGAGCAGCCGCGCGTCGTCGGAGAACTGAGCGAGGACGCGCAGCTCGATCTGGCTCCAGTCCGCGGCGATCAGCACCGTGCCCTCGGGCGCGACGAACGCCTTGCGGATGCGCTTGCCCTCGGGCGTGCGCACCGGCGTGCGCTGCAGATCGGGATCGGTCGTGATGAGCCGCCCCGACACCCCGGTCGTCTGCAGGAAGCTCGCGTGCACCCGCCCGGTCTCGGGCGAGACCGCCTCGCGCAGAACGTCGGTGTACGTGTTGATCAGCTTCGCGAGCTCGCGCTGCTGGAGGATGAGGCGCGCGATCTCGTGCTTGGGCGCGAGCCGCTCCAGCACCTCGGCGTCGGTGCTGTAGCCGGTCTTCGTCTTCTTCACGACCGGCAGCTTCAGCTCCTCGAAGAGCACGTCGGCGAGCTGCTTGGTCGAGCCGATGTTGAACTCGTGGCCCGCGAGCGCGTAGATGCGCTGCTCGATCTCGGCCTTGCGCGCCTTGAACTCCTCGCTCATCGCGCCGAGGTCGGCCTGGTCGACCCGGATGCCCGCGAGCTCCATCGACGCGAGCACGCTCGAGAGCGGGCGCTCGACCTTCTCGTAGACCCCGCGCTGCCCTTCCTTCTCGAGCCGCTCGCGCAGCACCGGCGCGAGCGCGAGCACCACGTCGGCGAGCTGCCCGGCCCACGACGCGGCCTCCTCGCACGTCGCCTCGCTCGGCTTGCGCTCCTTCTGCCCGCTGCCGACCAGCGACTTCAGCGGCGGCACACCGCGCTGCACGTACTCCTTCGCGACCTGATCGAGCCGGTGCGGGATGCACTTGTTCGGCTCGACGAGGAACGACGCGAGCATCGTGTCGAACACGTCGCCGCGCAGCGTGACGTTCTCGCGGCGCAGCAGGATCTCGAGCTGCTTCGCGTCGTGCACCGCCTTGGGTCGCGACGCGTCCTCGAAGAACGGGCGCACCAGCGCGAGCCCTTCCTCGCCGAGGCACGCGCCCTGTCCGGTGAGCGGCAGATAGAACGGGTCGCCGGCCGTCGCGGCGAACGCGAGCCCGACGAGATCGCCGCGCACCACGTGCGCGATCGGCTCGAAGACCGGCTGCACCGCGACGTCGCGATCGCGCGGCAGCGCGTCCATCGCGGCGCGCGCCGCGTCGAGGGTGCCGAGGCAGCGCACCGCGCTCGTCGTGGTGTCGCTCGCGCGCGCTTCGTCGCCGCCCGAGAGCAGCGAGTAGAACTCGAGCTCGCGGTAGAGCGCGTCGAGCTCGGTGCGATCGGGCGGCGCGATGATCAGCGCGTCGAGCGAGACGTCGAGCGGCACGTCGGGATCGATCGTCGCGAGCTCGCGATAGAGCTTCACCTCCTCGGCGTGCTCGATCAGCGTGGCCTTCTGCTTGCCCTTGAGCTGCTCGACGTTCGCGAGGATCCCGTCGATCGATCCGTAGGTCTCGAGGAGCTGCGCCGCGCCCTTCTGACCGATGCCGGGCACGCCGGGGATGTTGTCGACGTTGTCGCCCATCAGCGCGAGCAGGTCGGGGATGCGCTGCGGGGGCACGCCCCACTTCTTGCGCACGAGCTCGGCGTCGTAGACGACGTCCTTCATCGTGTCCTGCATGCGGATGCCCTCGCGCACCATCTGCGCGAGGTCCTTGTCGCCTGCGACGATCACGACCTCCATGCCCATCTCGAGCCCGCGCTTCGCGAGCGTCGCGATGACGTCGTCGGCCTCGTAGCCGGGCACCCGCAGCATCGGGAAGTGGTTCGCGCTCACCACGCGATCGATCCACGCCAGCTGCTCGCGCAGCTCACCCGCGATCGGCGGGCGCTGCGCCTTGTACTGCGGGAACTTCTCCTCGCGCACCGTCGCGCCCGGCGCGTCGAACACGACGGCGCCGCGATCGGGCATGCGCCCCGAGAAGAGCTTCCGGAACATCGTCGCGAACCCGAAGGTCGCGTTGGTGTGCAGCCCGGTGCGCGTCGCGAGATTCGACGGGAGGCCGAAGAAGGCGCGGAAGACGAGCCAGCTGCCGTCGACCAGGACGAGGCGTTCTGTGCGAGCCATGGCCGCGGAGTGTAGAGCGATGAGACCGCGCGGGGAGAGGCGTCGGTAGGGGCGCGGTGCGGGGGTCCGTGCTCGGGCAGTCCTCGAGGATCGCTTGCGATGCGCAGCGAGGTGGCGGGCGAGGTGGTGTCGTGCGCGCGATCGCTTCGCGCTCGCGTGCACTGGCTCGCGCGGCGCTCTGGATGGCTGGTGGGCCTCTGCGGAATCTGCGCGCGGACCCCCGCACCGCGCCCCGGCTGGTGAGGCTTCGGCCGCGCGGGGAGGAAGAGCGCGCCTCTTTCTTTGGTGGGGAAAGAGCGAGACGCACGAGCCCGCTCTGCGGGCTCGTACGTCTCGCGGGCCGGGCTCGCGCTGCGCGCATCGCCCATCTCGAGAGCCGCTCGCACGTCAGAGTCGGGTCTCCGACTCGCACCCGCCATCGCCCGCGCCCTCGCCCTCGCCCTCGCCCTCGCCCTCGCCCTCGCCCTCGCCCTCGCCCTCGCCCCCGCCCTCGCCGCCGCGCGTCAGCGCGGCGCCCTTATCGCCAACCCTCGCGGCACGATCTCGATCTCCACCGGCGTCGTCCCGATCACGTCGCCGTCGACCAGCACGTGCTGCGGCGGCTCCGCGATGATCCGCGCCTTCTTGCACCGCGCCCAGCCGACGTGCGGCCCCGTCGCCTCCGCGCCGACCAGCGTCGACGCGACGAGCTCCATCCCTGCTGCCAGCGCGCCGAGCGGCGTCTCTGCGCTCACCAGCGTCAGGTCGAGCCAGCCGTCGTCGGGCACCAGCTCGGGCGCGCCGTGCGCGAAGAGCGTCTCGGGCGGCGCGAGGTTCGCGATCGTGAGCGCCATCGCGCGCAGGTCGGTGCTGCCGTGCTCGGTCTCGATGCGCGCGTCGAAGCTCTCGAACTCGCCGAGGTGCGCCAGGCCGCGCATCACGTACGCGAGCTTGCCGAGCGTGCTCTTCGACTCGCTCGTCGTGCTCTCGATCGTGTCGGCGTGGAACCCGATCGACGCGAGCAGCACCATCGCGTGCCCGCCGACGCGCGCCGCGTCGATCCACCGCGGCCCACCGCTCGCGATCACCTCGCACGCGCCCTCGACGTCGGTGGGCAGCCCGAGCGCGCGCGCGAACGAGTTGCTCGTCCCGCAGGGCACGATCGCGAGCTCGGCGCGGGTGCCCAGAACCGCGCTCGCGCAGGTCGAGACCGTGCCGTCCCCACCCGCCGCGACGATCACCTCGACGCCGCGCGCGATCGCCTCGCGCACCGCGGGCGTCGCCGACGCGCCCTCCTCGAGCTCGTGGATCTCGAGGTCGAGCGAGCGCCCGAGCAGCGACACGATCTGCTCGCAGCGCGCGTCATCCTGCGCGCCGGCGCGTGCGTTCCAGACGAGGAGCCCGCGTTGCATCGATCCGGGCACATAGTCACGGCAGGCACGGCGCATGCGGCAGCGGATCCGAGGACTCGCGGAGCACCTCGTCGGCGCTCGGGTACTCGTCGCAACGCACGCCGTAGTAGAGCGCGGTCAGCTGGAGGCAGAGCTCGCGCGTCATCACCGAGCCGGGCGAGTGATAACGCACCGGCTCGGACTGCGGCGCCCGCAGCCGCTGCGGCCCGAAGCTGCGGCCCTCGAAGCGCTCGGGGATCGCGACGCCGAGCGCCTCGAGCACCGTCGGTGCGACGTCGCGCGTGCTCACCACCTCGTCGCTCGCCGGCGGACGCGCCGGACCGACGAAGAGCAGCGGGACCTCCAGCAGCTCGTCGTGGGCGTCCCGCTCCGGCGCGCCGCGTCCCACGAGCCCTCGCTCGCCGAGCAGCTCGCCGTGGTCGGAGGTGATCACCACCAGCGTCGACGCGCCGAGCCCGAGCCCGTCGAGCTGCTCGAAGAAGCGCGCGAGCGCCGCGTCCACCGCGCGCACCGCCTCCGCGTACCGCGCGCGCAGTGTCGCGCTCTCGGCGTCGGTCGGGGGCGCGCCGCGCTGGTGGATCGACGACGCGAGCTCGCCGACCGCGAGGTGCGGATCGATGAGCTGCGCGTAGACGAAGAAGCGCCGCGTCGTCCGTGCCGCCATCCACGCGAGCGCGTCGTCGAGGACGTCTTCCGCGGGCGCTGGCCCGCCGGCGCGCACGTAGTTCACGTGGTGATCCCAGCCCTGCGCGAAGCCGAAGCGCTCGGACAGCCAGCCGTTCGAGAAGAAGCTCGCCGTCTCGAAGCCCTCGCACCGGAGCACCTCGGGCAGCGTCCACACCGCGGACGAGAGCACCGCGACATCGGTGGTCGCGCCATGTCGCTCGGGGTCGAGCGACGTCAGCAGCGACGCGACCGCGGGCTTGCACCACGTCGCGGCGCTGCGCGCCTCGAACGCCGTGCCGCGCTCGGCGAGCCGCGCGAAGGTGGGGGTCGCGCTCGGGTCGAGGATCGCGTCGGCGCGCAGCGAGTCGACGACGATCCAGACGACGTTCTCGGCGCGCGTCGCGGCGCGCCGTGGCGCCATCGCGCGCTCCGGCTCGCGCTCACCGCCGCCACACCCCGTGACGAGCACGACGACGGCGACGAGCGCGAGCCGGCCCGCGCTCATTCGCCCTTCTTCGTCGTCTTCTTGCGCGCGGGTCCCTCGACCTCGAAGAGCGCCGCGAAGAGCCCGGTCGCACCGTCGTCCTCGGCGGACTTCGCCGCGCGCTTCAGCGCGCTGAACGCCTTCTCCCAGCGCGGCCCGATCGCGTCTCGCGCCGCGATCGCCGCCGACCTCTCTCGCGCGAGCGCCGCCAGCGGCTTCTCCGCCGCGAGCAGCTTCTCCGCCGCGGCGCGCGCCGCGCTCGCTGCCTTCTTCACCCGCGCGTCCGGGTGCTTCGCGCACTTGCTCGCGATCTTGACGAGCTCGCGCGCCTGCTTCTGCTGCGGCATGCCCGCGAGGTCGCTGGGCGAGTGCTCCGAGTACCCCTGGAACGGCTTCAGCCGCGGCGCGCCGGCGCCGACGAGCGCGCCCGCGAGCTCCCCGACCGACGCGTCCTGCGCGTCGTCGGCCTCGCCGATCTTGCGCTCCTGCGCGACGTGCGCCGCCACCGCCTTCTGCGCGGCCGCTTGCGCCTTGACCAGCTCGCGATGCACCTTCGCGAAGCCGTCGACCCGCTTCTTGATCGGCGTGATCGGCGCGCCCTTCGCGCGGTCGAGCACCAAGTCGCCCGCCTTCACTCGCTGCCCCGGCGAGGTCCCGCTCTGCAGTGTCGCCATGTCCGTGCCTCCCGTGTGTGTGTGGCGGCGAGGGGAGCACGGACGCACGGGGACGCGCAACGAAGCGGGCAGCGTTCGTGTTCGTGTTCGCGTGAGCGTGAGCGTGGGCGTGAGCGTGGGCGTGGGCGTGAGCGTGGGCGTGGGCGTGAGCGTGAGCGTGGGCGTGAGCGTGAACGGGAGCGTGAGCGTGGGCGTGAGCGTGAACGGGAGCGGGAGCGGGAGCGTGAGCGTGGGCGTGGGCGGTGAGCGTTCGCGTGGGCGTGAGCGCGAGCGGGGCGGGAGCGGGAGCGGGCTTCTCGGCTGGGAGCTCGGGCGCGCGCGGAGAGAGGCGCTCGGATCAGGCGGCGCGCCGTTCTCGCCCTGGACCAGCCTTCCGTGATGCGAGCGGGGATCAGGTGCTCCGGAAGCTCGAGCGGACGCTGACGCAGCGCTGACCGTCGTCGCGCCCGCACAGCGCGTCGTCGATGGGGTGCGGGATCGTGCCGTGCCCCGTCGCCGCGTCGCCGATGCGGTGCGGGATCGTGCCGTGCCCCGTCGCCGCGTCGCCGATGGGGCACGGGATCGTGCCGTGCCCCGTCGCCGCGTCGTCGAAGGGGTGCGGGATCGTGCCGTGCCCCGTCGCCGCGTCGTCGAAGGGGTACCGGATCGTGCCGCGCCCCGGTCGCCGCGTCTCACGCTCACCCGACACGCTCACGCGCACCCGACACGCTCACGCTCACGCTCACGCTCACCCGACACGCTCACGCTCACGCTCACGCTCACGCTCACCCGACACGCTCACGCTCACGCTCACGCTCACCCGACACGCTCACGCCGACGCCTTCGCGCGCCGGCCGCGCGGCTGCGCACGCGATCGTGCGCGACGGGCGCCGCGTCCGACGCCCGCCGCGCCTGTCTCAACGCACTCCGCGCGCCACGCGCACGGTCACGCCGACCACGTGATTCAGCTCCGCGCGCAGGCTCGGATCCACGTCGCGCACGTATCCGAGGTCTTCTGCGCAATCGAGGCATCCGAGCACCTCGTTCGCGCTGCCCGCGGCATTCCAGTAGCGGGCGTTTCGATTCCGACCTTGTGATTGCGATCCTTCGCGGAGATTGAGCAACACCGACGTTCCCGCGCGTCGCATCTGTCGCGCGAGATCTCCGTCGTGCTTCTCGATCAGAGTGGCAATCGCGCCGATTCGTCGGAGTGCTTGGCGTGCGACCGTGTAGACCTTCAGCATCGTGACCTCCTCGCCCTCTCTCGGGCGCCCCACCCCCGCCACGGCGCGCAGGACGGGTCGGGGACGCGGAGCGAGGACGAGCGCAGCTCGCCCGCAGCGCAGCGCCGCGCGGAGCAGCGCGCAGCCACGCGCAGCGCAGCGAGCATGGCGAGCACTGCGAGCACGGCGGTCGCGAAGCGACCGTCCTCGACGCGTCCGAGCACCGCGGCACGATGAGGATCCCGAGCGGCTCTCCTCCGCGCGCGTCAGAGACGGCAGATCCCTCTCGGCCGAGAACCACGCTCACGCTCACGCTCACGCTCACGCTCACGCTCACGCTCACGCGACACGCTCACGCCCACGCTCACGCTCACGCGACACGCTCACGCGACACGCTCACGCCCACGCGACACGCAACACGCAACACGCGACACGCTCGCGCCCACGCTCACGCTCGCGCCCACGCGACACGCTCACGCTCACGCGACACGCTCACGCCCACGCCCACGCCCACGCCCACGCTCACGCTCACGCTCACGCCCACGCTCACGCGACACGCTCACGCTCACGCTCACGCTCACGCTCACGCTCACGCGACACGCTCACGCTCACGCTCACGCGACACGCTCACGCTCACGCTCACGCTCACGCTCACGCGACACGCTCACGCTCACGCTCACGCTCACGCTCACGCTCACGCTCACGCGACACGCTCACGCTCACGCTCACGCGACACGCTCACGCGACACGCTCACGAGGCCGGCGGCCCCTCGGGCGGCGCCCCCGCCGGCGCCACCTTCGCTCGCACGCTCGCGAGCCACGCCGCGATCCTCCTCCTCCCCGCGATCACCAGCCCGATCGCGAGCATCGCCGACATCCCCACCGGCCCCCACGCGCTGCTCTCGAGCCACCCCAGCGCGAGCACCAGCAGCGCCGCGCCGACGATCGCGCTCGCCGCCAGCATCGCGATGCCGCGCCTCGTGGTCGTCGCGCGCTGCGCGCTCGCCGCCACGCGGTACGTCGCGAGCTCCACCGTGCCCGCCGCACCCTCTTCCGGCACCACGATCACCCCGGTGCGCGCCATCACGAGCCCGAGCAGCCCGACCCACACCAAGAGCGCGCCCACGATCCCCATCAGCCACCCGACCCACACCCCCGCGCCCGACGCGTACGCGATCGACACGCTCGGCGCGCGCCCCTCGCGCCCGGCGAACAGCCCCTCCAGCACCACGCGCTCGCCGCCCCGCATCGTGATCCCGTGCACGAAGGGCGCCTCGCCGATCGCCGGGCCGCGCTCGCGCAGCGCGAGCTCGCTCGAAGGCGCGCTCCACCGCACGCCCTCGGGCAGCAGCACCTCCCATCGCGTGCGCGCCGCGATCGCCTCGGGACGCGCCAGCGGCAGCGCGAGACGCCCCAGCGCGCCGAGCCGCGCGATCGGCGTCGCGTAGACGATCTCCACCGGGAACGCGCCCTCGGCGCGCACCACGCCGATCATCAGCACGTCGCCCGCGATCGCCGGCGTCTCCGCGCGACCGCCGACCTGCGCCGACCACAGCTCGGAGCCCGCGGGCAGCGCGACGCGCAGGAACTGCTCGCGCTCGTTGCGCACCATCCACGTCGCGACCGTCACCGCGAGGCCGTCGCTGGTGACCAGGGTGCGATAGGTCGCGTCGTCGATCGCGGCCTCGCGCAGCTCGGCGCGGCGGTGTCGCGCGACCCGCAGCGCGAGGCGCGGCGCCGGCGAGGCGTGGGCCCAGCGGTACGCGAGCAGCACCGGGCTCTCGCTGCGCACCACCAGCTCCTCGGGCAGCTCCGAGACCTCGACCGGCGAGAGCCCCTCGGTGCGCGCGGGCTCGACCTCGACCGCCGCGGTGGCCTCGATCGCGACGCGGCCCTGCTCGACGTCGGCGCCCTCGACGTGCGCCATCGGCGCGTCGAGCTCGCTCTCGCCCGCGGCGACGATGCGCTCCCAGCGCAGCTCGACGTGCACGTCGCCCTCCATCTCCTGGGTGAACGAGAGCCGCACCCGCGAGCCCTCGAGGCGGTGCTCGCGCAGCGAGGGCGCGACGACGTCGAGCAGGCTCGCGCCCTCGGGCAGCGCGATCACGAGCTCGGAGAGGCTGCCCGACTTCACGCGCACGTCGATCGCGGCCCACGCGGTGGTCGAGGCGTCGCCGAGCGACACCAGCGCGTCGAGGCGAGCGTCGAAGCGCGCGGCCTCGCGGGGACGCGTCGCGGTGCTCGCGCGCAGCGCGGGCGGGGCGTCGGACCACCGGAAGACGTGGGCGATCGTCGCGTCGATGCGGGCGCGGATCGCGGCGGGCAGCTGGTTCTCGCCGACCCGCACCAGGCCCTCTTCCGAGGCGGGCTCGAGCACGAGGTCGCGGGTCGCGAGCAGCGCCGCGAGGCCGCGCTGGCGACGCACCCCGCGCGCCTCGAGCAGCGGCACCTCGAAGGGCCCGGCGCGCCCGAGCAGCACCTCGTAGTCGATCTCGAGCGAGACCACGTCCTGCACCGCGCGATCGAGGAACACGGTGAGCACGCGCTCGCGCTCTCCGGTGACCCGGAAGTCGGCGACCTCGGCGGCGTCGGCGCGCACCGCGTCGACCTCGACGCCGTGGGGCACGCGCAGCTCGAGGCGCGACGCGCTGCCGCGCGCGAGCTGGTACTCGACGTGCGCGGTCGCGCGGAGCAGGCCCTCCTCGGCGCGCACGACGTGCACGAGGGTCGCGGCGGCGCGCAGCTCGGGCTCGCCGGTCGCGCTCTCGGGCAGCGCCTCGGGCCACGCGAGCTGCACCTCGGCGCTCATCGGCACGTGGAAGCTGACGAGCGTGCTCGCGCCGCGGCGGGCGCGATGCACCGCGACCGCGGGCTCGACCCGCACGTCCTTGTCGCCCGGGATCGCGAGCTCGAAGCGCGACACCGGCACCTCGGGGATCGGCACCCGCGCCCCGGGCAGGCCGCGCTCCGAGGTGATCGGCACCTCGAACGTGGCGTGCAGCACGTGGCGCCCGCGGCCGCGCACCAGGGCGGCGAGGCGGCCGTCGTCGGTGGTGCGGATCGGCGAGGCGGCGCGATCGACCTCGAGCACCGCGAGCGCGACGTCGCGGGGGAAGAGCGGCACCAGCACCGCCTCGTCGCGCGCGAGCTCGACGTCGAGCTCGGCCTCGAAGCGCACCGCGCCGTCGATCAGCTCGCCGCGGTACAGCGCGCGGCTGGGCGCGGGGGCGGCGCCGGTGCCATCGAGGGTGCGCCACGCGAGCAGCGCGCCGGTGCCGCTGGTGGTCGCCTCGAGCACGCCGTCCAGGAAGTACGAGCTGACCGCGGGGACGACGCTGGCCGAGGCCGCGTCGGGAGGGAGCTCGGCGCGCACCCGCACCGAGGGCGCGAGCGGGAGCGGGATGCCGATCGACGCGCCGTGCTCGTCGCGAGCGCCGGTCACGTCGTAGACGAGCTCGAGCGAGCGCGAGCCCGCGGTCTCGACGATCCACACCAGGCCCTCGCGGGTGGGCACGAGATCGATCGGCGTGCCGTCCGCGCTGGCCTGGTGCACCACGACGCCGGGCGGGAGCACGAGCGCCTCGGCACCGTCGACGCGGGCGCGGATCGCGAGGGTGGCGCGCACCGTCGCGACGAGCTCGCCGTCGATGCCGATCGCGACGCTGGTCGCGCCGATCGAGGCGCGGGGCGCGGAGGGCGGAGACGCGAGCTGCTGCCAGGTCGCGAGCGGCACCCGCACCGTGCCTTCCTGCGCGTGCGAGAGCGACGACGAGAGGACGGACGCCGACAGCGCGGCGGCCGCGACGAAGCGGGCCAGCGACATGAGTGACCTCGTGATGGACGGAGCTAGAACGCGTCGGGGACGACGACGTGGCGGCGCGACGCGTAGCGGAGCGACGCGACGAGGACGGCGGAGGGCGACACGAGCGCGGCGTCGACGCGGTCGAGCAGCGCGCGCTCGGCGATCAGCGTGGTGTCGCGCGCCAGCTCGGGGTGCGCGGCGATGGCGCCGTCGAGGCGAGCGCGGGCCTGCGACGCGCGGTCGCGGGCGGCGGCGTGATCGCCGCGCTCGAGGTGATCGGCGGCCTCGTCGAGCGCGGTCGCGATCTCGGTCGAGACCAGGCGCGCGAGGACGCGGAGCTCGGCGGGGCCACGCTCGGGGCGACCGCGGGCGATCGAGAGCGCGCCGGTCGCGCGGCCGTTGCGGAGGCGCACGAGATCCTTGAACCGCACGTCGGCCTCGAGCACCGGGCCCGGGCCCGAGACGAGGAGATCGAGGAGCACCGCGTGCGACGCGCCGGCGTGGAACGCGGGGACGTAGATCACGACGCCCTCGCCCGCGTCGTCGCGATCCGCGGTGATGCCGAGGCTCGACGCGAGCTCGCGATCGACGGTGCGCTCGGCCTCGCGGGCGCGGGCGGTGCGCTCGTCGTCGAGGGGTCGCGAGCCGACGACGTCGACGAGCTGCACGCCCTCGGCGAGGCGCAGCTCGACGCGCACCGCGCGAGCGACGACGCGCGAGGCGATCTCGAGCTCGTCGCGCACCGCACGCTCGGCGTCGGCGTCGTCGACCAGCGCGCGGCGGCGGCCTTGGCCGGTGAGCGCGATGCGATCGAGCGCGGCGAGGGGCGCCGCGGCGTCGAGCGCGAGCGCGGTGGTGGGCACGCCCGCGAGGGCCCCGGCGTGCACCGCCGACTCGCTGCCGGCGTCGAAGGTGCCGTCGGGGGTGAGCAAGAGGACGAGGCCCGCGCCCTCCCCGCCGCCCGCCGCGCGCATCGCGGCGGCGAGCGCGTCGGCGAGCGAGACGTCGGGCTCGTCGGCGGCGATGACCGCGAGATCGCGGAGCGCGACCTCGACCTCGCCGTGGCGCAGCGCGCCGAGCGGGACGAGCTCGCCGCCGCCCACGCCTGCGGCGTGGAGCGCGATGCGATCACGCGCGCCACGCGCCCTACCGAGCGCGGCGAGCACGGCCCGGGCGCGACGCTGCGCGGCGTCGTCGAGCCCGTGGCGCGCGTCGATCACGACCGCGACGTGCATCGGATCGCGGCGTCCCGCGGGGCGCTCGATGCCGCGCAGCGCGAGCTCGACCCGGACCCGGCGCGCGTCCTCGGTGGCGCGCACGTCGGCGCGGACCCCGAGGGCGAGCGCGGCGTCGCGCGGCGCGGCGAGCGCAGGCGTGGTGGGCGACGCGAGCTCGGCGAGGGCGAGGGCGTCGGGGCGCGACGCGAGGCGCGCATGGAGCACGCGCAGCGCGGGATCGCCGGGCACGTACGTGTTCTCCCACCAGCCGGTGCGGGGCTGGGTCGGGACGTCGACGTGATCGAGCGAGGCGAGCCATCCGTCGTAGCCCGCGATCGTCTGGGCGCGCTGCTGCCCGAGGGCGCTCGAGAGCAGCGCATCGACCTCGGAGGCGCCCGCGGTGACCGTCGATCGGGGCGGCGACTCGCCGGTCTCGGTCTGGTCGTCGCACGTCCCGTCGAAGTACCCGAGGGAGCGGAGCTGGGCGCAGGTCTCGGCGTCGATGACGGCCTCGCTGCCGCTCGGACCGCGCGACTCCTCGAGCCCCGTCGCGAAGCGCCCGTCGATGTCGTGCTCGTTCCACGCGAAGTAGCCGGACTCGCCGTCCTCGTCGCGGCGTGCTTCGTCTTCACCGCCGAGATCGCCGTCGATCACGACGCCGTCGACGATCTCGGGGACCACGGCGACCGTCGCGTCGGCGTGGGTCACGACGTCGACGCGCGCGCTGCGCACCGTCACCAGCGCGACGGTCGCCGCGCCGAGCGCGGTCGCGCCGAGCGCGAGCCCCGCGCGCTTCGGGGTCGCGAGCCAGCGCAGCAGCGCGAAGGGCGCCTGCACCAGCGCGATCACCGCCGCGACGAGCGCCGCGAGGGCGAGCCGTCCCGCGGGCACCGGCGCGCTGGCCGCGTTCGCGCGCTCGATCGTCGCGCGCACCAGCGCGGGCGGCGCGCTCCGCTCGGGCATCGCCGCGAGCGCGGTGTCGATCTCGACCAGCGAAGCCGCGATCGCGCGGCACGCATCGCAGGTGGCGAGATGGGCCGCGAGCTCGCCCTCGGCGAACGGCTCGCCGTCGGCGATACGATCGCGCACGTCGTCGCACGAGAGGCTCATCGTGCGCCCTCCTCTCTCTCTTCGCGCAGCGCTCGACGCGCGCGCGCTTCGGCGAGCGCGAGCCGCGCGCGTCGCACCCGCGTCTTCACGGTGTCGGCGGGGACGCCGAGCGCCTCGGCCGCGTCGCGCAGCTCGAGCCCGTGCACGGTGCACAGGAGGAGCGCCTCGCGCTGCTCGAGGGGGAGCCGCGCGATCTGCGCCTCGACCCACTCGGTCGTCTCGCGCATCACCAGCGCGCCCTCGGGGCTCGGCGCGTGATCGGCGGTCGCGTCGCCCGCGTCGTCGCGCAGCGAGACCACGGCGCGCACCTTCACCTTGCGGAAGTGGCTGCGCACGGCGTTGACGGCGATCGCGAAGATCCACGGGCCGAGCGGGCCGCGTGGGAGCCCGTCGTCGGTGCTCTCGGTGCCGCGCAGCGCGCGGTGCACGCGGAGGAAGACCTCTTGGAAGAGATCGTCGCGCTCGGGCGCGGCGACGCCGGAGCGCGCGAGGTAGCCGTGGATCGGCCCCTGCCAGGTCTCGATCAGCTCGGCGAACGCCGCGGGATCGCCGCCGCGATGTCGGTCGAGGAGCGTGCGCTCGCTCTGCGAAGGAGCGGGGAGCGCGACCACGCGCGCTCCCTGTTGCTCCCCCTCCGGGACTGCGTCCGTGCTCGCCAAGGCCCCCCGCATCGTCGCTCTCCCGGGTAGAACGCGCGACACGCGAGGGCGGGTTCACGATTTTTCGATCACGACGCGCGGGCGTACGACGCAGTGCTCGACGGCAGGGCCTTGGTCTGCTGCCAGGTGTCGACCGCCTGCGTCGCGGCCTCGAGGTTGCCCGGGATCTCGAGGAACCCGCCGCGCATCGCGAGCGAGAGCCGCACCTCGCCCGCCTCGAGGGTGAGCTTCTTCTTCATGAAGAGGCCGCTCACCTTCAGCTTCTGCACCTGGCTCCAGGCGACGCTCTTCACCTCTTCCATGCGGTCGCCGGTGACCCATCCGCGCTTGTGTCGCACCAGCACCGCGCGCTGGTTGGTGACGAGGACGAGGTAGTGGCTCGAGAGCATCGGGATGCCCATCGACCACCACGGCACGTCCATGCCGCTGGCGCGCGCGACGAGGCGCTCACCGGGCGCGAGCAGCGCCTTCGAGAGGGTGTCGACGTAGAGATCGCTGAAGAACATCGCCATGGGTTCGGTCCTCGTTCGTGCGGGCGACGACGTGCCGCCCTCGTTGCGCGATGGAGTACCGGGACCCTCGGATCGCCCCTCCCTCAAAGGCGATCAAACGCGATCAAAGAGCGGAAGAGACGGGTCAGAAGCGACCGGAGAGCAGGAAGCTCGCGCCGTCGCGCGTGGGCGCGATCGAGACGTCGACGCCGGTGCGCTCGCGCAGGTCGCGGCGACGGACGCCGGAGTCGACGTCGAGCCCGATCGCGGTGAAGAACACCGCGAGGCCGAGCCCGGAGACGCCGAGCAGCACGGGCTCGACCCATCCGTCGTCGACGACGGGGCACGAGCCGCTGAACGAGATGCAGAACGACGCGAGCCCGTACGCGACGGCGCCGCCGAGCCCGGCGACGTGGACGGTGAGCCCGCCGATGTAGAGCGCAGTGGCGACGTCGGCCTGGGTCTCGATCGCGGAGAGCTCGTCGCGGTCTTCGACCGAGAGCAGGTCGACGTCGTCCTGCGCGAGCGCGGGCAGCGCGTGGAACGAGAGGGACGCGAAGAGGGCGAAGACGAAGAGGTGTCGCATGGCGCGGCCCCGTCGCACCCTGCGTGCCTCGTGGATTCCGCGGCGTTCTCGTGCGGCGCGTGCAAGCGGATGCGCTGGTGCGCGCAGCGTGGTGCACGGCGGGCGCGCTTCGTGCTCGGCGGGCGCGCGGCGGGCCCCGGCGGTCGTCCATGCGCGCGTTCCGGCGCGTGATGGCGTGCGGGCTCGTCCGAGCAATCCTTGCGCGCGCGTGAGCCACGTCGGCACGCTCGCGCGCTCTCCGGAGGCCGATGCGCTCTCGAACCTTTTCGTCGTCGGTCTGCGCGCTGGTGTGGATCACCGCGTGCGGCGGAGAGCCCGCGGCGCCCGCGCCCGTCGAGCACGCGGCGGCACCTCCGAGCGCGCCTCCGCCCGAGGTCGCACCGGCTGCGCCGACCGGCGCGCCCAGCGATCTGGTCGAGCTCGCGGCGGGCGCGTCGCACGTCTGTGGTCTCCGTCGCGACGGTCGCGTGACGTGCTGGGGCGATGCGCATCTCGGCGCGCTCGGACCGCCCGCGACGCGCGATGCGACGCCGACGATCGTGCCCTTCGTGAGCGACGCGATCGCGGTGCTCGCGGGCGAGGACCGATCGTGCGCGGTGGAGCGCGGGGGTCGTCTCGTGTGCTGGGGCGGGAGCCACGAGCTCGCGGGCGCGATGCACGAGCTCGCGAGCGGCGCCGACGAGAGCGCGAGCGTCGCGCTCGGGTTCGAGACGCTCGCGCTGACGCGTCGTGGCGCGCCGATCGTCGCCGACCGATACGCGAGCGATCCGCCGCGCATCGAAGGCGCGGTGGAGATCACCGGCAGCTCGAGCTGGATGTGCGCGCGCGACGAGGTCGGCGCGGTGCGCTGTCGCTCCGAGGGCAGCGAGCTGGTGACGCTGATCGAGTCGGGCGCGCGCGCGGTGGAGATGGGCGCGGAGCGCGTCTGCGTGATCGACGCCGAGCGACGGGTGCGCTGCAACGCGGGAGGCACCGAGCCGCCCGCGCTGGTGGCGGGAATCGACGACGCGCACGAGCTCGCGGTCGGCGAGCGCTTCGGGTGCGTGCGGCACGGCGACGCGCGCGTGAGCTGCTGGGGCGAGAACCTCGTCGGGCAGCTCGGCCGCGGCTTCGCGTCGCAGACCGAGGATGCAGGGCCGGTCCCCGGCATCGACGACGCGGAGGAGCTCGTCGGCGGACGCGACTTCGCGTGCGTGCGACGCCGCGGAGGACCGATCGTGTGCTGGGGGCACATACCGGTCGGTCCGCACCGTCACGGCGACGTGCGCGGGCTCTGGCGCGACGATCGACCGCGCAGTTGGATCCGCGACGAGACCGCCGCGCTGCACGCAGCGGCGCCACGACGGGTCGAGGGCATCGACGACGCGAGCGCGGTGGTCGCGACGCGACACAGCACGTGTGCGCTGCGGCGCGACGGACACGTCGCGTGCTGGGGCGGCGCGTGGTGGGGCAACAACGGCGACGGCACCCGCATCAACCGCGCGCGTCCGGTCGCGGTCTCGGATCTCGACGACGCGGTCGAGCTCGCCGCCACGTCGAACGCGGTGTGCGCGCGGCGACGCGCGGGGCGCGTCGCGTGCTGGGGGCGTGCGATCGGCGCGAGCCACGACGAGATGCACACGACGCCGGTCGAGGTCGAGGGCATCGAGGACGCGCAGGCGCTGCTCGCGGGGCTCGCCTCGGTGTGCGCGCGACGCGCGGACCGAACGACGTGGTGCTGGGGACGCTCGGGCCTGCTCGGCGCGCGCGGCACCACCACGCCGATCGCGATGCCGTCGCTCGACGGGGCGCGCTCGCTCGCCGAGGGCGCGAACCTCTCGTTCGTGCTCGACGACGGCGGCGCGGTGACGCGCTACGCGCCCGGCGCTTCGACCGGCGAGCCCGCGTTCGCCGATCTGCAGGGCGCACGCTCGCTCGCAGCGGGCCACGATCACGCGTGCCTCGTGAGCGCCGACGCGAGCGTCGTGTGCTGGGGCCAGAACGATCGCGGTCAGCTCGGCTACGAGGGTCGATGGACGCCGGGCTCGCGCACGCCGATCCCGAACCTCGACCAAGCGACCGCGGTGGTGAACGGCGACGGCTTCGGATGCGCGCTGCACCGCGGCGGCGTCGCGTGCTGGGGCGACAACGGCTACGGCCAGCTCGGGCGCGAGATCCGGCGCGATCACCGGACGACGGCGGTCGACGTCGCGTCGCCGCTCACGACCCACGTCGTGTCGCTCGCGGCGGGCACGAACCACGTGTGCGCGGTGCGCCGCGACGGCAGCGTGTGGTGCTGGGGCGACGGCACCCACGGTCAGCTCGGCGACGGTCGCGCGTCGTACCACGTCGAGCCCACCGAGGTGGTCCTGCCCGAGCCGTGATCGGGGGTACGCTGCGCGGGATGGAGGAGAGCGCTCCCACCTTCCCGGTCTGCACGTTCAAGCGGGTGTTCGACACCGAGCCGCTCTCGGAGGTGCTCACGCTGTCGGAGCTCGCGGCGTGCTTCCGCCGATTCGAGCTCAAGCCGCAGCTGCACCAGAAGATCGCGCGCGAGATGGCGCGCATCGATCGTGCGCTCGAGCAAGCGCTCGCGGGGGAGCCCGCGGTGGGCGAGCGGCTCGTCGCGATCCTCGAGGCCGGCGCGAAGGCGCGCGCCGGCGGTCACGATCCGACGCCCGCGATGCGCGCCCGCGCCGAGGAGATGCGCTTCCACGCGCGCGCGTCGGCGAAGCGCGATCTGCGCCTGTGGTCGCCCGCGGTGTACCGCGAGGGATGGAAGGAGCGCGGCAGCGAGGGCGTGACGCACGTCTCGTGTCTGGTGCTCGACTACGACAAGGGCGTGCGCATCCCCGACGCGATCGCACTCTGGCAGGACTGGTTCCACCTCGTGCACACGACGTGGTCGCACACCCCGGAGCACCCGAAATTCCGGGTGATCCTGCCGCTCGCGGTGCCGGTGCCCGCGGCGAAGTGGGAGTCGGTCTGGGCGTGGGCGGAGCGCCAGGCGGCGGGCGAGATCGATCCCTCGATGAAGGGCGTGGCGGCGACGTACGCGCTGCCCGCGGTGCCGCACGCCGAGCACCCGCGCGAGGCGCTCACGCGCGCTGCGCCGCTGCTCGATCCGCGCGAGCTCGGCGTCGACGTCGGCGAGGTGCTGCGGGTGCCGGTGCGCCACGCGCCGGTCTCTCCGATGCTCGGCGATCCCGAGAAGGAGTACGTCACGCACGAGACGACCGAGACGGTCTACGTCTACGACGATCCCACCGACGACGCGGCGTGGTACGGCGACGCGCAGCCCTCGCACGCGCACGACGTCGAGCCGCCGACCGCGTGGCTCCCCGAGCCCACGCCGCCGCCCGAGCCCGCGCCCGCGAAGCGCGCGCGCAAGCCTCGCAAGACGCGGCGCGACACGGTGTGCGTCGACTTCGACGGCGTGCTCCACAGCTACACCTCGGGCTGGAAGGGCGGCACCGTGATCCCCGATCCGCCGGTGCCCGGCGCGATCGAGTGGCTCACGAAGCTCTACGAGTCGTTCGAGATCGCGATCCTCTCGACGCGCACCCGCGAGCCCGGCGCCGCGGACGCGATGCGCGAGTGGCTGCGCGCGTACGGGCTCGCGCCCGAGCTCGTCGATCGCATCTCGTTCCCGCGCAGCAAGCCGCCGGCGCGCGTCTACATCGACGATCGCGGCTGGCGCTTCGAGGGCACGTTCCCGAAGATCGAAGAGATCGAGCGCTTCGAGCCCTGGAACAAGCGCACGCGCTGAAGCAGCGCGAGCACGATCACGAGCAGCCCGACCGGCACCGCGCGCGGCCCACGACCCGCGCTCGAGCACGCACAGCCCGAGGGCTCGTCGGCGGGCGCGGGGCCCGCATCGCCGACGCCGGCATCGGGCTGCGGATGCGCGGCGAGCAGGCGCTCGAGCGCGGCGCCCGGATCGACGACGCCGAAGCCGTAGATCGGGTCGTGGCCGTTCTCGTCGGGCGTCGCGTAGGGCGCGCGGCGCGCGGTCGCGATCAGCGCGTCGTGCACCTCCTGCGCGGTCGCCTCGGGGACCGCCGCGAAGAGCAGCGCCGCGACGCCCGAGACCACCGGCGCCGCGGCGGAGGTGCCGCCGAAGAGCGCAGTGTAGTCGGTCTCGTCGTTCCCGTCGGTGCCGGTGATGTCGGTCGTGACCGTGCCCGTCGGCGCGCTGAGATCGACGCTCGCACCGCGGTTCGTGAACGACGTCGCCTCGTCGCGGCTGCGCAGCGCACCGATCGTGAGCACGCCGCGCACCGCGGTGAGCTCTTCGTCGCCGAGCTCGCGATCGTCGTTGCCCGCCGCGAACACCACGAGCGCGCCGCGCCCTCCGCGCCCTTCGACGAACACCGCCTCGACGGCCTCGGCGAGCGGCGCGGGCACCGGCACGCGCTCGACGAAGCCCCAGCTGTTCGACACGACCGCATCACCGCGATCGATCGCGAGCTGGAACGCCTCGATGTCGGCGGAGAGCGGGATCTCGCTCTCGCCCGCCGCGAGCAGGCGCACGCAGCGCAGCGAGCACTCGGGGCACGCACCGGCGATCCCGATCGCGTCGTCGCCGCGCGCCCCTGCGATCCCCGCGCACGCGGTGCCGTGCTCGTTGCCCGTCGCGAGCGGCACGTACGAGGGATCGTCGTCGCCGTCGAGCACGTCGCGCCCGGGGAGCAGCTGCGGCGCGAGATCGGGGTGCGCGAGATCGCACCCGTTGTCGACGATCGTGATCGTGACGCTCGGATCGCCGGTCTCGATGCGCCACGCGCGCTCGATGTCGATGCGCGCGAGGTACCACTGCGCGCCGTAGCGCGGGTCGTCGGGCGGGACGTCGATCGCGGCGACACGACGGCGCAGGCGCAGATCGGGCACCGCGTAGCGCAGCTCGTGATCGACGTGCGCCGCGAGGCGCGAAGCGAGCGCGATGCCGTCCTCGTCGCGGCGCGAGCGCACGAGCGCGACGCCGCGCCGCTCGCTGAGCACGCGCACCACCTCGACGTCGAGCGCATCGAGCGACGAGAGCGAGCCCGCGACGATCGCCTCGGCACCGACGCGCGCGACGAACGTGCGGCCCTCGCTGGTGATCGACACCGACCCGTCGTCGCGCGGATGGGCGCTCATCACGCGCGCACCGTCGCGCCACGTGATCGGCGCGCGCTCGACCATGTGATGATCGGGCGCGAGCTGCGCGGACGCGACTGGCGCTCCGGCGAAGCAGGCGAGCGCGAGGGCGAGTCGGACGGTGGCGCGCATCCCGACGAGGATAGCGCACGTTGACTTTGAGAACCGTTCTCGACAAGGTGGTGGGCGATGAAGTCGATGCAGATCGGTTCGTTCTTGCTCTCGATGCTGGCGCTCGCCGCGTGCGGCGACGACGACGGCCCCGCTCCAACGGACGACGGCGGCGTCGACGACGCGGGCTCGGACGCCGGCCCCGCGCCCCAGTGCACCGCGCACGACGTGCGCTGCCAGGAGGCCTCGATCACCGAGCTCCGCCTCTTCGAGCCCTCCGCGCTCGCCGGCCTCGTGACCGAGGAAGGCACGACCGCGGGCGAGTTCACGACGCACGTCGACGCGACCGCGATGCCGGTCGGCGGCACCTCGCCGACGACCTCGTACGTCTACGCGCGCTTCACCGAGACCGGCCTCGAGCAGGTCGAGATCGGCGACGAGGACGCGCTGCTCTCGAGCGGATGGGACATCGCGTTCCGCCGCTACGTCATCCGCCTCAACAGCGGCATCTCGGGCCCCTCGTGCGTGACCGGCGCGCGCCTTCCGCCGACCGCCGAGGGCGAGCCGCCGACCTTCGAGAGCGTCACCGAGGTGCCCGCGGATCTCGAGCTCTTCGAGGAGGAGTACTTCACCGAGGCGAGCCCCGGCGAGTGCACGCTCGTGAGCGACGGCAGCGGTCTTCCGGGCGCGCCCGACACGATCCTCGCGGGCTACTGGCGCTACTCGCCGACGATGTGCCTGATGATGACGGGGAACGTCTACGTGCTGCAGCTCCGCGAAGGGCGGCACGTGAAGCTCGAGGTGATCTCGTACTACTCGCCGGAGAACCAGGAAGCGTGCAACTCGGGCGGCAGTCCGACCTCGCCGAGCGGATCGGCGAACATGCGCGTACGCTGGGCCTTCCTGGACTGACGATGCGTCTGCACGCGATCGCGCTCGGAGCACTCGTCGCGTCGTGCGCTCCGCCAGTCGTGGGGAGCGCGGAGATCGCGCTGCGTCCCGACGACGTGCGCGCGATCGCGCCGCGCTTCGCCGAGGGCGACGTCGTCGAGCGCTTCGACTCGCCGGGCGGTGCGTTCGCGATCCACTTCACGCGCGCGGGCGCGCACGTCGTGCCCCTCGCCGACCTCGACGCCGACGGCGTGCCCGACTTCGTGCAGGAGGTCGCGACCGCCTATGACGAAGCGCTCGCGTACTACGTCTCCCTCGGGCTGCGCGCGCCGCTCGGCGACGAAGGCGTGCCCGACGGCGACGGCGGCGACGGTCGCTTCGACGTGTACCTCGTCGACTTCGCGGGTGGCTCGACCGGCGCGTTCCGCCACGACACCTGCAACGGCGCGACGTGCATCGGCCACGTCGTGCAGGAGAACGACTTCGCGGGATACGGGTTCGCGAGCCGCCGCAGCGCGATCCGGATCCTCGCGAGCCACGAGCTCTTCCACGCGGTGCAGGCCGCGTACGACGCCGAGCAGTCCGCGGTGTTCGGCGAGGGCAGCGCGGTGTGGGCGAGCGAGGCGTTCGATCCGGCGCTCGAGGATCTCGAGGCGTTCTCGGACTCCTACCTCGGCGCGACCGATCGCTCGATCGAGCAGTCGGCGACCGGGCCCGTCGATCCGTTCACGTACGGCGCGGGCGTGTTCTTCGAGTTCCTCGCCGAGCGCTACGGGCCCGAGCTGGTCGCGGGCGTGGTGCGCGACGTCGAGGACGGCGCGCACGGCGTGGGCGATCCGCGGTGGCTCGATGTGCTCTCGAGCGCGCTCGAGCGCGATCATGCGACGACGTTCGAGGCGGCGTGGCTCGAGCACGCGCGATGGAACCTGCGCACCGGGCGGCGCGCCGATCCCGAGGCGAGCTACGAGCGCGGCGCGATGCTCGCGGAGCTCGCGATCGAAGCGCTGCCCGTGCCGTACGCGGACACCCGCGTGCGCATGCTCCGCGGTTCGTCGCGCTCGTATCGCGTGATGCTCGCGGCGCGGGTCGGCGTCGAGCTGCTCGAGCCCGCAGGGCGCGAGGGCGCGACCGAGGGTCTGTTCGTGCTCGTCACGCCCGAGATCGACGGCGCGCTCGGCGAGACGCGCAGCGCCGCGGCGAGCGATGGTCCGCAGTGGATCGATGCGTCGGAGGGCGAGAGCGCGATCGTCACGATCGTGCGCGCGCTCGACCAGGACGACGGAGCGGGCCGCGCGCCCGCGCTCTGCATCGGCAGCGAGGTGGCGCTCGCGGACTGTCGCGCCGCGATGACGGCGACCGACGGCGGCACGTCGAGCGACGATGCGGGTGTGGCCGGGGACGCGGCGATCGCGCCTCCGATGCCGGGCTCGGGATGCGACTGCGCGGTCGGACGCGGTGGGGCGTCGCGGGGGTCGCTCCTGGCGCTCGCGCTCGTGCTCGCGCTGCTGCGCCGTCGTCGCGGAGGTGCGCGGCCGCGCTCGTGACCGCGCTGCGCTGACTCAGCCGATCGGGCGCACCAGCGTCGCGAGGTGCGGCTCGAGCTTCGTCGCGAGCTCGCGCACGATCTGCGCGGGGTCCGGCGATTCCAGCGTGGGGAGGCGCACTTGCGGCACGCGCACCAGCTCCTTGCCGAGCGCGGCGCTCAGGCGATCGCCCGCGCGCTTTCGCACCTGGAACTCGTGCTCGACCTGCGTCATCGCCTCGGCGAGCGGCGGCCAGCCCGGCGCTTCGGCGCGCAGCGCGGCGATCCACTCGGGCTCACGCTCGTCGCTGCGGTTGAGCAGGAGCGCGGTGGGCTCGTGATTCAGACGCGCCAGGCGCTTCGCGAGGAACGACACGTCCGCCTGGGCCGAGCCGGTCGGCGCCGACACGAGCAGGTAGCGCGTGCGCTCGCCGAGCAGCATGCGCTCGCTCATCCGCGCGAAGCGGGCGAAGCGGTCCTTGATCAGCGCGAGGTCCGCGAAGAGCTGCGCGAGATCCTTCAGCACGCGCGGGTTCAGGATGCGCCCGAACATCGCCTCGACGCGCTTCTCCATCGACGCGAAGAGCCCGGGGCCACGATCGTCCTGCGCGACGTTCGACGCGAGGTTGCCGAGCCAGCCCACCGCGCGCCCCTCGAAGAGCACTGCGAGCCGCCCCGGGTACGAGACGAAGTCCAGCGCGTTCCGCGAGGGCGCGGTGTCGATCACGAGGTAGTCGTAGTCGCCCTCGTCGATCGCCTTCGCGACCAGGATGAGCGAGACGATCTCGTGCATGCCCGCCGCGGCGTCCGCCATCGTCAGGTACACCGGGTTCTTCATCACCCGCGCAAGATCGTCGGGGCGCCCCTCGTAGAGCACCTTCGCGAACGTCGGCGTCGAGCGACGCGGCTCGGGCATGAGCGCGAAGAGCTTGCCCTCGACCGCCGGCTCCACGTGCGCGGGCTGGATCTCCTCGGTGACCTCGACGCCCATCGCGTGCGCGAGCCGGCGCGCGGGATCGACGGTGACGATCAGCGTCTTCTTCCCGGTGCGCGCGAGCGCGACGGCGAGCGCGGCCGACGACGTGGTCTTCCCCACGCCGCCGCCGCCCGCGCAGACGATCGTGACCGGGACCTTCGTCGCCATCAGGCTGCGCCCTCTTCGGTCAGCCACGCGGCCACGTCGGTGGCGCTCGGATCCTCCATCTGCTCGCGGAGGATCAGCGGGCGCGTGTGCAGGCTCGTCTTCACTGCGCTGCCGAGGATCTCGAGCGCCTCGCGTTGTGCCTCGCGGCGCGCGTCGAGCATGCGCAGGAGCTGCTGCGCCGCGGGCGCGCTCTCACCGCCACGCGCCGTGATCGCGCGCGCCGCGTCCCACGCCTCCGCGGGCAGATCGCGCGGAAAACGATTCACCACGAGGCGCGCGGGCGGCAGGCCCACCTCCACCTCGAGCGCGCGACAGAGCTCGATCGTCTCCGAGAGCACGAGCCGCTCGGGCAGCGTCACCACCACGACCGAGCAGCGCGACGGCGAGACCAATCGATCGATCAAGCGCTGCGCGAGATCGTGGATCGGCCCCGACGCGAACATGTCGCGCATCTGCACCGGCAGGCGCAGCCACGCGAGGCCGTGCCCGGTCGCCGGCATGTCGACGACGACGCGCGCGCCGGGGTGCTCCTCGGCGTAGATGCGCACCACCTCGAGCATCGCGAGCTCGCGCATCGCGGGCGCGGCGCGCAGCATCGGGCGCACCGCGAAATTGCCGATGAAGAGGCGCGCGAGGATGGTCGAGCCGAGGATGTTCGCGACCGCGCGCTCCATCGCGTCGCGTGGATCGACGACGCGATGCGCGACCTTGCTGCGCGCGCCGAGCATGCGCTTGCCGCTCTCGCCGTCGCCGAACTCGATCAGCACCGCGCGCCCTTCGCGCGCCGCCGCAGCCTCGGCGATGCCCGCGGCGAGCGTGGTCTTCCCGACTCCGCCCTTGCCGGTGACGAGCACGACCGGTCCGAGAGGCGGGAGCGCGCCGCGAGGCGAGAGCTTGTCCGGGGGAGCCGAGGCCATGCGGGCGAACTGGCTCCGAGTCGTAGCAGAATTGCGGTGAGCGTCGAAAGTGCCGTCTCGTGCTCACGGATGTGCGGCGCGCGGCTCGCTCTGTCGGACCAGCCGCTGCGCGGTCGCGATCAGCTCGTCGGGCTCGACCGGCTTCGCGAGATACGCCTGGAAGCCCGACGAGAGCACGCGCAGCCGGTCCGTCGCGCGCGCGTGCGCGGTCAGCGCGATCGCGGGCGTCGCGCCGCCCTGCGAGATCGGCAGCGCGCGCACCCACGCGAGCAGCTCGTAGCCGTCGGCCTCGGGCATCGCGAGATCCGACACCAGCAGGCTCGGCCGGAACGTCTTCACGATCGGCAGCGCCATCGCGGCGGTGCTCGCGGTGCGGACGTCGGCGCCCGCGACGCTGAGCAGCTCGCGCAACATCTCGAGGCTGTCCGCTTCGTCGTCGACCACGAGCACCTTCGCGCCGCGCAGCGGTGTCTCGTTCGGCGGTCGCGACACGCGCGCGTCGTTCGGCGCGGGCGTCTCCCGCGCGGGGATCTCTGCGGTCGCGTCCTCGAGCGGCGGGAACCAGCACGTGAAGCGCGAGCCCTTGCCGGGCCCCTCGCTGTGCGCCGCGATCGATCCGCCGTGCAGCTCGACGAGGTGACGAACGATCGCGAGGCCGAGGCCGAGGCCCGCGTGCTTGCGCGTCATGCCTCCGTCTTGCTGCCGGAAGCGATCGAACACGTGCGGGAGGAACTCGGGCGCGATGCCCTGCCCCGTGTCCTCCACCTCGATCACCAGCTGTCCCGCGCGCCGCTCCACCGCCACGCGGATGCGCCCCGCGATCGGCGTGAACTTCACCGCGTTCGAGAGCAGGTTCACCACGATCTGCTTGAGCCGCTCGGGATCGCCCGCGACCAGATCGGGCCCGGGATCGAAGCGCCGCTCGATGCGGATCTGCTTCTCCACCGCGGTCGGCCCGACGGTGTCGATCGCGCTCTGCACCACCGCGCCGAGCGACACGCGCCGTCGCTCGAGCCGCAGCTTGCCCGAGATCATGCGCGAGACGTCGAGCAGGTCCTCGATGAGCTTCGCCTGCGAGCGCGCGTTGCGCTCGATGATCGCGATCGCACGCGCGGTCTTCGTCGCGTCGAGCGCGCCGGAGCGCAGCATCGTGAGCCAGCCGAGCATCGCGTTGAGCGGCGTGCGCAGCTCGTGCGAGACGGTCGCGAGGAACTCGTCCTTCGCGCGGTTCGCGGCCTCTGCGTCGGCGCGCGCCTTCGTCTCGGACTCGAGCAGGCGCTGGAGCTCGCTCTCCGCGTGCATGCGCGCGGTCACGTCGGTGAACATGCCGAGCGCGCCGACGACGCGACCGCGCGCATCGGGGATCGGCGCGGTCGACACGTGCGCCCAGATCTCGCGCCCGTCGGTGCGCCGCAGCCGCAGATCGAACGCGCTGCGATCCCCGGCGAGGATCGATCCGAAACGCCGGACGTTCTCGCCGCGATCCTCGAGGAAGACGAACTCGCGCGCGTTGCGTCCGATCAGATCGGGCAGCGGCACGCCGAGCATCTCCGACATGCTCGCGTTCGCGAAGGTCACGCGGCCGCGCGCATCGACCGTCCAGATGCCCTCGGTGGCCGTCTCGAGGATCCGCCGGTGCGCCTCCTCGCGCTCCTTGAGCTCCGCGGAGTGGCGATCGGAGCGACCACGCGCGACGACGATCGCCTCGTTGAGCGCGGAGATGGCGACGCCGGTGCCGACGAAGATCCCGAGCTCGAGGCGATCGCGCGGCGCTTCGATCCAGAGCGAGTGCGTCGGGTGCAGCCACAGGAAGTCGGCGCAGAGCGCGCTCAGCGCGGTCGCGACGAGGCCGGGCCCGATCCCGCCGTACCAGCCCGCCAGCATCACCGCGACGGTGAAGGGCAGGAGCGGTGCATCGACGCCGAGGAGCGGGTCGAAGAGCAGGCGCGCCGCGACCACGATCCCGACCACGACCACCGCGACGCCGTAGCGGAGCAGCGGCGACCTCGACGGCAGGACCGCGGTGTGTCGCGGGATGGCGCTCGCGCTGCGCACAGCTTCTCTCGGTCGACGTAGACGCCGCGGGGACCACCTTCGACCCCCCTTCCGAGCAGGTCGCAGACGAGGCAAATCTCCTCATGAAAAGCGTGCGCCGGTGCGCAATGCTCCGCGCGATGACCCGCTCGCTCGCGCTCTCGATCGCGCTCTCGGCGTTCGTCGCGCTCGCTCCATCGCGCGTGCACGCTCAGGCCTACGACGACTCGTACCAGACGTGGCTCTCGGTCGCGGTGCAGGGAAACGTCACGCCGGATTGGATGCTCTACATCGATCTGAACTGGCGCTTCTGGGACGACTTCGGGCCCTATCAGCAGCTCTATCGCCCCGCGGTCGCGTACCGCGTCGCGCCGGGCATGCAGGTGTGGCTCGGCTACGGATGGACTCCGTCGTGGAACCGCGAGGAGCAGTTCACCGACGAGCATCGGATCTGGGAGCAGTGGACCTGGGACCTGCAGGGCCTCGAGGGAGGGCTCAAGGTGTTCTTCCGCTCGCGCCTCGAGCAGCGCTTCCGCCCCGAGATCTCGTCGGACGTCGGCATCCGCTTCCGCCAGTTCGCGCGCGTGCTCGTGCCCTTCGCGCGCGACTTCCCGGTGCACCTGTCGCTCTGGGACGAGGCGTTCATCGCGCTGAACGACGCCGGCCTCTCGGCGGGCGGGCTCTGGCAGCGGCTCGGGTTCGATCAGAACCGCCTCTTCCTCGGCGTCGGCTGGAACATCGTGCCCGGCCAGCTGCGCATCGAGGCGGGCTACATGAACCACTGGATCGTGCGCCCCGGCCCGGACGAAGTGCACCACGTCGCGATGGTGAACGGCTTCGTGACGATCCAGTAGCCGCGGCCGGTGTGCTCGGGTCTTGCCGAGACCCCGCGGCGTCGCGCGCGGTGGTGTCGGTCTCGAGAACGCACGCTCTTCGGGTCGTGCTCACCGTGGGGCTTCGGTGTGCACTCGCTCCAGGTGCGCGCTTCGCGCGCACGTCGCTCTGCTGTGATCCAAGGGTGACGGCGAGCGGGCCGCTCGTGGTGGGGTTGCTTCGCGGTGGGCGCGATCTCGAGTCCCCGCAGAGTCGCTCGCGATGGCGTGGTCGAGACGACACGAGGAGCCGGGCGCGAGCGCGGCTCCTCGTGGTCGCGCCGTGGGCGGCGTCAGGTCGCGGTGGGCTCGGTCGGGGGCGGCTCTTCGGGCTCGTCGTCCTCGGGGCGCGAGCCGGCGACCAGGCGCTCGAGCGCGCCGAGCGGCGGCGCCGTGATCGCGGCGCCGTCCTGCTGCGCGTCGTGCAGCGGCCACCAGATCGCGCGCAGGATCGCGAGCACGATGCCGTCCTGGCGATCGAGCGCGCGCTGATCGGTCCGCTGCGGCGGCGTGAGGTCGGCGCCGGCACGGTCGAGGCGCTCGGTCTCGTCGGCGATGCTCGTGAGCTGCGCGACGAAGGCCTCGTCGTAGCCGTAGCGATCGAGCACCAGCGCGAGCGAGGGATCCGCGCGGAGCTCGCCGAGGATGCGCGCGACGGTGCGCACGCTCGCCACCGCCACCGCGGGGGTCGGCGCCTTGCTCGCGGCGCGCGCGAGCTCCGCGCGCACCTTCGAGCCGTGCGGGAGCACGTGGCGGTTGAGCGTCAGCACCACGCTGCGGCGCGCTCGCAGCGCGCGCGAGGTCGCGGCCTTGAGCTGCTCGCGCCGCCCGGAGATCTCGCTCGCAACGTCGCGGCGCTGCTGCTCGAACGCGAGGTTCACGCGCTGCAGCTCGCGCGTCTCGCGCACCAGCAACGGGAGCAGCTCGATCGCGAGCCCGGCCGGAGGCTTGCCGAGCGCCCGCACCGCGAGCATCGCGCCCGCCGCGAACCCCGGCGCGACCGCGAGGATGTGCTCGGTGCGGAAGCCCGCGCCGAGCGCGATCAGCCCCTCGTTGGACTGCGCGCGGATCAGCGACTCCTTCACCAGCGCGAGGTCCTCGTCGCGCACCGGAGGCAGGTGGGGATCGAGCTCCTCGAGCGACCAAGCGCGACTCGTGTCGATCGGGGTGGAGCCCGCCGCGGGACGGCGGGGCGAGGGTGTCTTCTTGGTGTTCTTCTTCGCAGTCGCCATGCCGCGGACAGTAGGAGGGCCAAGATCGCGGTGTAAATCGTCCACCCTCGAGCGTCCGCGCGCGAGGACGCAGTCGGGCGCGCGTGCGTCGCGACGCGGGAAGCGCTGCCTCGCGACGAGGTGGAGCGCTCTCGCGACGGGCGGCTCCGCCTCGCGACGGGAATGTCGGCCTCGCGACGCGCCGCGCCGTCTCGCGACGAGAATTCTCGTCTCGCGACGAGGTGGACCGGTCTCACGACGAGCTGCGCCGTCTCGCGACGAGCAGCGCGGTCTCGCGACGAGGTGGACCGCTCTCACGACGCGCTGCGGGGCCTCGCGACGCGCTGCGCGGTCTCACGACGCGCTGCGCGCTCTCGCGACGAGCAGAACCGACTCAGCTCGTCGCCGACGCTTCGGCGTCCTCGCCCGGGCCCTCGCGCGTCAGCGTGAACGTGATCTGCGCGCCGCCGCGGCGCGACTCGCCGATCTCGAGCGTGCCGCCGTGCTCGCTCACGATGCGATCGACGATCGAGAGGCCGAGGCCGGTGCCGCGCGCCTTCGTCGTGTAGTACGGCTCGAGCACGCGCGCGCGCTCTTCGGCCGGGATGCCGGGGCCGTCGTCGCTCACCGTGACGCGCACCCCGCCGTCGGTGGTCGGCTCGACCTCGACCTCGACGTGCCCTTCGTCGCCGCGCTTGCTCTGCGCCGCGTCGAGCGCGTTCTGCACGAGGTTCACCAGCACCTGCGTGAGCTGATCGCGATCGGCGCGAACCCGCGGCGCGTCGTTCGCGAGCGTCATCTTGATCGGCAGGCGCGGCGAGGTGTCGGTGATCGTCGCGTCGCCGCCCGGCGAGTGCAGCTGCACGACCTGCGCGACCACCTCGCGCACGTCGAGCGAGGTCGGCTGCGGGCGCGGCAGGCGCGCGAAGCGCGAGAACTCGGTGACGATGCGCTCGAGCCGCTCGACCTCCTCGAGCACGGTGCGCGTGGACTCGTCGAAGATCTCGTCGAAGTCCGGATGCTGGCGCTGCTTGGTCCGCCGCATCGTCTCGATCGACATGCGGATCGGGGTGAGCGGGTTCTTGATCTCGTGCGCGATGCGGCGCGCGATGTCGCGCCACGCCGCCACGCGCTCGGCGCGCTTCGCGCGGCTCTGCGCGCTGCGCAGCTCCTCGGCCATGCGGTTGAACGCGGAGAACGTCGCGCCCGCGCTGCCCGAGGCACGATCGATCTTCACGTCGAGCTCCCCGCGCCCGATGCGCTGGGCCGCCTTCTCGAGCTCGCCGAGCGGACGCGTCACGCGCCCGCCGATCGAGAGGCCGAGCAGCAGCGCGATCACGACGGTCGCGAGCGCGAGCACCTGGACGTTCAGCTCGAGCGAGGCCTGCTCGCGATGGCCGATCCTCGCGGGCGGGATCGTCACCGCGACCACCAGCGCATCGCGGCCCGAGACGTCGCGGAACGCCCGCACGATGCGGCGATCCGCGCCCTCGGGCGGCGGCGCGTCGGGCGCGAGCAGCGCGATCTCAGCGGCGTCGCGCGCCGATCCGCGCGTCAGGAACGCGCTCGCCTGGAACGCGCCGAGCACCTCGTGATCGCCGCAGCGCCACGCGCGGCCGAGGTAGTCGCGACCGCGCGCGCCCGGGAGCTCGATGCGGGTCCAGTCCGCGCGCATCGCGCTGCGCGCCGACTCCGAGAGCGCGAGCAGCGGACGCGCGCCTGCGCCCGCCCAGGCCGGCGAGTCGAGCACGAACGCGACCTGCAGCGCCGGCGCGCCCGCGGGCGCATCGACGCGCGCCGCGCGCAAGAGGCTCTCCGCAGCCGCGCCCTGATCGCGACACGCGATCTCCAGCGCGTGGCCGAGCTCGCCGAGCTCCTCGTCGACGTACGCGCGCACCTCGTTCGCTATCGCGTCCGCGCGCTCCTCGCGTGCTTCGCGCGCGATCGCGTCGTTCGCCTCGCGGGTCCAGTCGACCACGAGCGCGAAGGGCACGAACGCGACCACCGCGAGCAGCAGCGCGAGGCCCAGACGGAGCCTCACGGCGCGAGCACCTGTTCCTGCTCCGGCGCTTCACCGCCCGCGCCGAACTGCTCCATCAGGAACGCGCTCGGATCGAGCACGCCCGCCTCGCGCGCGACCTCGCTCGGCGCGGTGCCCTCGAGGAACACCTCGTCGATCGCGTCCTGCTGCGCTTCGTACGCGAGCTGCCCACTGCGCGGATCGATGCGCACGGTGACGACCCCCGAGGGCACCGGGAAGTCGATCACCGGCCTGCCCTCCTCGGCCACGCGCATCACGTCCATCCAGATCGGCAGCGCCGCGCGCGCACCGCTCTCGCGACGACCGAGCGAGCGATGATCGTCGTAGCCGACCCACACCACCGCGACGAGATCCGCGCTGTACCCCGCGAACCACGCGTCGCGCGCCTCGTTGCTCGTGCCGGTCTTGCCCGCGATCGGACGGCGCAGTCGCTGCGCGGCCTGCGCGGTGCCGCTCTGCACCACGCTCGTGAGCATGCTCGTCACGACGTAGGCCTCGGCCTGGGTGAGCACGTCGCGCGGCGCCTCGATCTCCGGCAACGGGACGTCACGACCATCGGGGCCGACGATGCGCGTCACGACGCGCGGCGCGGCCCAGCGCCCGCCGGCTGCGAACGTCGCGTACGCGTTCGCGAGCTCGATCGGACGCACCTCGCTCGCCCCGAGCGCGAGCGCGAGCGAGGGATCGAGCTCCGACGTGATCCCCAGCTGCTGCGCGAACGAGACCACCTCGGCCGGCGTCAGATCCTCGATCAGCCGCACCGCGACCTGGTTCACCGAGCTCGCGAGCGCGTCGCGCAGCCGCATCTCGCCCGCAAAGCTCCACGTCTCGAAGTTCTGCGGCATCCACTGGTCGTACACACCGGGCGCGTCGATCACGATCGACGCGGGCGTGTAGCGACGCGAGCGGATCCCGAGCGCGTAGACGAAGGGCTTGAACGTCGAGCCCGGCTGGCGCTGCGCGAGCCGCGCGCGATCGAACCCGCTCTCCGCCTCGTAGCCACCGACGAGCGCGAGCACCTCGCGCGTGCGCGGATCGATCACGACCACCGCGCCCTGCGGCCCGAGCTCGAGCCGTGCCCTCGCGCGCGCGCCCTCGACGCCCTCTTCCGCGAGCGCGAGGATCGATGCGCGCAGCCGCGCGCCCTCGTCGACGAAGCGCGACGGCGGGAGCTCCTCGGGGTTCCATCGCGCGAGATCGGCGATGCGCGCCGTCGCCGCGTGCCCCGCGACCTCGAGGCCGATCTCGCCGGTCTCGTCGTCGCGGCTCGTCACCACTGCGTCGTAGGTGCCGCCCACGCGCAGCTCGGGCGCCCGATCGATCTCGGGCATCCGCTCGCCGCGCCGCACCCGCGCGCGCCGGATCGGCGGCCGCATCCCCGAGCGCTGATCGATCGCGCGCAGCCCCGTGCGCAGCGCCTCGCGCGTGGAGAGCTGCAGCGCGCGATCGACGCTCGTGTGCACGACGTACCCGCCGCGCTGCGCCGCCTCCTCGCCGACGCGCTCGGTGAGCACGCGACGCGCGACGTCCATGATCTCCGGCGCGCTCTGTCGCGACTCGGGCAGCGGCGCGAGCTCCACGTGCGCCTCGCGCGCGGCGCGGATCTCCTCGACGGTGAGATCGGGCCAGTACTCCTCGCGCTTGCGCTCCAGCTGATCGAGCACGAAGCGCTGGCGCCGCCGCGACGCCTCGGGATGGGTGCGCGGCGAGAGGTGCGTCGGCGACTGCGGGATCCCCGCGAGCAGCGACGCCTCTGCGAGCGTGAGCTCCGAGACGTCCTTGCCGAAGTAGAACTGCGACGCTTCCTGCACGCCGTAGCGGCCGTGCCCGAAGTTGATGTGGTTCAGATAGAGCCCGAGGATCTCGTCCTTGCTGAGCTCTTCCTCGACGTGCCGCGCGAGGATCAGCTCGCGGATCTTCCGCTCCCAGCTGCGCTCGGGCCCGAGCAGCAGGTTCTTCACGAGCTGCTGCGTGATGGTCGACGTGCCGCGGAAGTTCCCGCCGTCGAGCACGCCGCGCACCACCGCGCGGAACAGACCCGCGTAGTCGAGCCCCTCGTGGCGATAGAAGTCGGCGTCCTCCGCGGCGAGCACCGAGAGCACGAGCACGCGCGGCACACGATCGAGCGGCACCACCGTGCGTCGCTCGGTGAAGATCTCACCGACGAGCGAGCCGTCGCGATCGACGACGCGCGTCACCTGCGGCTCCTGGAACGTGCGCAGCGACGCGACGTCGGGCAGGTCGCGCGAGTAGTACGCGATCACGCCCGCGAACCCGAGCACCGCGAGCACCACGAGCACCACGAGCGCGATCAGCCCGCGGCCGATCCAGCGCCACACCCCGGGGCGCCCTCGACGCGCGCGCGGATGCTCGCGCACGCTCGCGAGCGGCCGCCGGGTGCGGAGGCTCGGGCTCGTGCGATCGCGCGAGGCTTTCGTGGTGCGTTCCGCCATGCCCAGGCCGCGACGACGATGCCCCGAGGCGGCCGAATGAGCAACGTTTCCGGACGGTCCCGGGATTCCTGCGTGCTCGTGCGATGCTGTGCGCGTCACGCCGATGCCCGACACCCGCTCCCATCGCGGCGCCGCGCCGCAGGACGAGTCGCTCTTCGACGAGCACGCGCTGCCCGCGCTGCGCGACGCGGTGCTCGAGCTCTCGTGGCTCCTGTCGCGCGGCTACTCCGACACCAGCGCCCTCGCGCTCGTCGGCAATCGACACTCGCTCACCGCGCGCCAGCGCACCGCGGTCATGCGCTGCGCGTGCACCGACGCCCAGCGCGATCACCGCCGCGCCCGCGCGCTCCCGCTCGATGCGATCCGCGATCGCGACGTCGACATCGACGGCTTCAACGCGCTGATCGTCGGCGAGAGCGCGCTCTCGGGCGGGCTCGTGCTCGTGGGTCGCGACCGTGCGCACCGCGACCTCGCGAGCGTGCACGGCACGTGGCGCCGCGTGTCCGAGACCTCGCAGGTGATCGTCGCGATCGGCGAAGCGCTCGCGCGCGGCGCGCCGCGCACGATCCGCTGGCACCTCGATCGACCGGTGGGCAACAGCGGTCGCCTGCGCGCGCTGCTCGCCGAGATCGCCGAGGAGCACGGCTGGCACTGGGCGATCGATCTCGATGACGCGCCCGATCGCGTGCTCGCTGCGTCGTCGTCGATCGTCGCGACCGGCGACGGCTGGATCCTCGATCGCGTCGAGGGCTGGATCGATCTGCCCGCCGCGGTGATCGCCGCGCATCCCGGCGCGTGGCTCGTCGACCTCGCGCCCTAGATCCGCTCTTTCACCACGCGCTCGGCGTCGCGCACCGTCGCGAGCAGGAACCTCGCGCGGATCTCGTCGCGCGCGGCCTCGTCGAGATCGCCGTGCCGCCCGCGCGACGCGACGTAGAGCGTGATCGCCGACGCGACGCTCACGTTGAGGCTCTCGACGAAGCCCTCCATCGGGATGCGATACACGCCGTCGACGCGGGCGCGCACCTCGGGCGACGCGCCCTTGTGCTCGTTGCCGAAGACGATCGCGACCTTCGGCTTCTTCGCGAGCTCCTCGGGCCCGATGTCGCCGTCCATCGCCGCGACGAACACCTCGTACCCGCGCGCGTGCAGGTGATCCATGCACGCGACCGGTCCCTCGTGGCGCACCAGATCGAGCCAGCGATGCGTTCCGCGCGTCACGCGATGCGACACCGCGAAGCGATGACGCCCCTCGATCACGTGCACCTCCTGGCACCCGAACGCGTCCGCCGAGCGCATCACCGCCGCGCCGTTGTGCGGGTCCGCGAGGTCCTCGAGCACCGGCACCAGCGAGCGCGTGCGCCGCGACACCACGGCCTCGATGCGAGCCCAGCGCTGCGGCGTCACGAGCGGCGAGAGCACGCGCACGATCTCCGCGGCCGGCTTGGGCAGCGGAGCGAGCCCTGCGAGCTCGATCACCTCGGGAAGGTCGCGCTTCATCGCGCGCAACAGTGAAGCGGCGCGCGCGCGCCGCAACCGTCACCCTCGCGATTTGCGGCCCGCGTCGATCTCCGAGTACTGGAAGCTGTCGCTGATCTCCGTCGGGTCGTCGGGGCCCTGCACCACCGAGATCGTGAGATCGGAGAGCGTGTGATCCGAGGGCTGCGGCGCGAGCGGCGCGCGCGCATCGGGGAGCGAGCGGAACGGTCGATCCGACGAGCGCTGCGGCTTGCCGCGCACCGCGCGCACCGCCGAGAGCATGTCGTCCGCGGTCTGGAAACGACGCAGCGGATCGAACGAGAGCGCCTTGAGGATCACGTTCTCGAGCGCGTCGGGCAGGTGCGGCCGCAGCGAGCGCGGCGGCGCCGGACGCGTGTTGAGGATCTTCGCCATCAGCGCGTTGTAGTTGTCGGCGCGGAACGGCAGCGATCCCGTGAGCGCTTCGTAGAGCACGATGCCCATCGCCCAGATGTCGACGCGATGATCGACGCCGCGCTCGCCGCGCGCCTGCTCGGGCGCGAGGTAGTACGGCGTGCCCACCACCACGCCGGTCTGCGTGAGCGAGAGCGTGTGATCGTTGAGCAGCGACTTCGAGACGCCGAAGTCGAGCAGCTTCGCGGTGACGAGCCCCGCGCGCTCGTGGAGGAAGATGTTCTCGGGCTTGAGATCGCGATGGACGATGCCGCGCTCGTGCGCGGCCTCGAGCGCGCTCAGCACCTGCTCGGCGTGATCGAGCACCTCGTCGATCGGCAGCGCGCCCTCGAGCCGGATGCGCGCCGCGAGCGTCGCGCCCTCGAGCAGCTCCATCACCTGGTAGGGCGCGCCGTTCTCCAGCGTGCCCAGGTCGAACACCTCGACGATGTTCGGATGACCGATCGACCCCGCGATGCGCGCCTCGCGCAGGAAGCGGCGCTCGCTCTCGCCGCCCTTCGCGTACCCGCGCAGCAGGATCTTGATCGCGACCTGCTTGCCGATGCGCGTGTTCTCGGCGCGGTAGACGACGCCCATGCCGCCCCGCCCGAGCGGCTCGGCGATGAGGTACTTGCCCTCGAGCACCTGGCCCGTGAGCGAGCCCATCGAGCGCGTCGCCTCGGGATCGGCGTCGTTGGGATCCGAGTACGGATGGACGCTGTGGGCCCACTGATAGCCGGGGCCCGCGACCTTCGGCGGCGGCGCCGAGACGCGCTTGCGCTGCTCCGGCACCAGCTGCTTGCCGGTCACGGGGCACGAGGTGGCCTGCGCCTCGTGCGGCATGCCGCAGTGCTTGCAGCGGATGAAGCGTTGCGCGCTCACGATCGCCCGGGGGTCACGTTACCGGCATGCGAGTTCCCATACAAGCGCATCGAAGAGCGACCGTGGTGAGCGAACGCAGCGGCGGGCCGATCTCTTCGCGATCACCCACGCTTACGCGTCAGCGCGCGGCCGGTCGCTGCCCGATGCGCACGCCGATGACGAGCGTGCCGCCCTGCCAGTTCTGTCCCGCGACGAAGAAGGGATCGCCCGGCGAGGCCACGATCTGGAGCAGCGGCAGGTAGTCGCTCTGTCCCGGCGTGTTGATCGACACGCGCACGCGATAGCGCCCGTCCTCGGTGGGCCGCTCGAGCTCGACGCGCAGCTGACGCCCGTTGGGCAGCTGCACCTCGATCGGCTGCTCCGCCGAGAGATGCGACGTCGTCCGCGAGAGCACTTCCATCGTGTGGAAGGCGTTGAACGGCGGGCGGCGCAGCGCGGGGATCTCGGAGAGCGCGGGATCGATCGTCCCCTCGGTCTCGCTCGCGAGCACCACGAACACCTCGCTGCGCACCGCGGCCGCAGAGCCGGTCCCGGCGCGCGCCGTCGTCGCGCTCTGTTGAGCGAGCGCGCGCGGGCACACCGCGATCGAGAGCGCCGCGACGAGCGCGAGCGCGAAGAGCTTCGTCTCGCTGCCCATCATTGCTCCGGCGTGATCTCTTCGGGCGACTCGACCGGCGGCTTCGGCTGCACGTCGGCGAGCCAGACCACCGCGTAGCGCTCTCCGTCGTCGCCCTCGACCGCGAACACCGCGCCCGAGTTCGATCCGAAGTCCACCTCGAGCACCTCGGTCTGGAACACGAGCTCTTCCGCGTCGGGCTCGCCTCCACCGAGATCGATCGCGTCGTCGTCGCGCGACGGCTCGCCGCCCTCGGCGATCGGCTGGCCCTCGGTGCCGGGCGGCGGCTCACCGGGACGCAGCACGAGCAGCAGCACCGCGGCCGCGAGCGCGATCCCCGCGATCACCACGCCGACGATGCGCCGCTGGCGCGCGGGATCGTGGCCCTTCGGCTTGCGCGCCGTCTCCTCGGAGCGCCCGCCCTCGATCGCGCGCAGCGCCGGTTGCTGCGGCGCGGCGGCCGGAGCCGGCTTCTCGGCGATGCGCGACTCGATGCGCGCCCAGAGGTCGTCGCTCGGCACGTCGTCGAGCTCGTCCGCGACCGACGCACGCACCACCCCGCGCACCTCGCGCAGGCCGTCGAGCTTCGCGCGCAGCGCGGGCTCGGTCTCGACGAGGCGGCGCACCTCGGACGCCTCCTCCGGCGAGAGCTCGCCGTCGAAGTACCGATGCAGCCGATCGTCTGCGAAACGCTGATCCCCCACGGCGTTCACTCCTCGACCTCGAGGTCGCCTCCTTCGACGAAGTCCTGCAGAGCCACCTGCATCTTCCGGCGCGCGTGGAAGAGGCGGCTCATGATCGTTCCCTTGGGCACCTCGAGGACCTCTGCCATCTCTTCGTAGCTGAGGCCTTCGATCTCGCGCAGGACGATCACCTGGCGGTGGTACTCGGGCAGCGTCGCGAGGGCCTCCTCGACGCGCTGCATGAGCTCGCGGCGGATCACCGTGCGACGCGGGTTCGCGTCGAGCATGCGCGGCAGAACGTGCTCGTCCGCGAGCGCACCCTCGCGATCGATCGCGTCGTCGTACTCGACGGGGCGCGCCGTCTTCTTGCGGCGGAGCTGGTCGATCGCGAGGTTCATGACGATCCGGTAGAGCCAGGTGTAGAAGCTCGAGCTGCCCTGGAACCCGTCGAGGTGCCGGTGCACCTTGACGAACGACTCCTGCACGACGTCCAGCGCGTCGTGCTTGTTCTTGAGGACGCCGAACGCGACCGCGTACGCGCGCTTGTGGTAGCGGTCGAAGAGCTCGCGGAAGGCGCGCTGATCGCCCTGCTGAGCGCGCCGCACCAGCTCGCGATCGCGCTCGCGATCCTCGGCCGCTCCTCCACCGGAACGCAGCGCAGCGGGAGGGAGCTCGTCGCCGAGCTTTTCCAGAGCTGCAGCATCGAGAGTCTCGGCGGCATCGCGCTCGGGGCTCGCATCGTCCCCGTCAGACGCGCCCGCTCCCTCGGGATTCACCGCCGCGTCGACGTTCTCGTCGGCCGCGTTCTGGTCCGAGGCGAGGCGCGACGCCTCGGACTCGCCGGACACGTCGTGATCCTCGTCGGACGTGCGCACCCCGGCCGGGGACTTGGCGCCGGAGGGCCTCGTCCCCGCGCCGCTCGCAGGGAGCTCGGCGTCCCGCCTGGCGCGCGTCATCTCGCGGATCCGTAGCACGGACGCCCGCGGGGTTGGAACACGGCGTCGCGGTCGGGTATGAGCGACGGCTCGCATGGCCATCGACCTCTCGACCCTGAACCCGCCCCAGCGCGACGCGGTCCTGCACGGCGATGCGCCGCTCGTGGTCTTCGCGGGCGCGGGAAGCGGCAAGACGCGCGTGATCACGCATCGGGTGGCGAACCTGGTCGCGGAGCGCGGGATCCCGCCGTGGCGGATCCTGGCGGTCACGTTCACCAACAAGGCCGCGCAGGAGATGCGCGAGCGCCTCGAGCACCTCGTGCCGGGCGCGGCGCGCGATCTGCAGGTGGGCACGTTCCACGCGACGTGCGCGCGCCTGCTCCGCCGCCACCACGATCGCATCGGGCTCCGGCGGGACTTCACGATCTACGACGAGGCCGATCAGCGCGCGATGATCACGCGCGTCCTGCGCGACCTGAAGATGGACGAGAAGCGCTTCCCGCCGAAGTCGATCGCGGGGCGCATCGAGCGCGCGAAGCAGGAGATGGTCGAGCCGAGCGAGATCGACGCGGGCGTGGTCGACACGCCGCACGTGCGCGCGATCGTGACCGAGTACGAGAAGCGCATGGCCGCGGCGAGCGCGCTCGACTTCGGCGATCTCATCTACCGCGTGGTGCGCGCGCTCGAGAACGACGAGGTGCTGCGCAAAGAGCTCGCGACGCGCTTCCAGCACATCCTGGTCGACGAGTTCCAGGACACGAACCACTCGCAGCTGCGCATGGTGCTCGCGCTCGCGAGCGTGCACCGCGCGCTCTGCGTGGTCGGCGACGACGACCAGAGCATCTATCGATGGCGCGGCGCGGATCGCCGCAACATCCTCGATTTCCGCCGGCATTTCCCGGACGCGCACGTGGTCAAGCTCGAGCAGAACTACCGCTCGACGAAGCGCATCCTCCGCGCATCGCACGCGGTGATCTCGCGCGCGTTCGATCGCGAGCCGAAGGAGCTGTGGACCGACAACGACGAGGGCGCGAAGGTCGAGGTGCACCGCCTCAACACCGAGCGCGAAGAGGCGAACCTCGTCGTCACCACCGCGCGCACCCTGAAGACCGAGGGCAAGTCGCTCGCGGACCTCGCGATCTTCTATCGCATCCACGCGCAGTCGCGCGTGCTCGAAGAAGCACTGCGCGCGGCCTCGCTGCCCTATCGCGTCGTCGGAGGCGTGCGCTTCTACGATCGCGCCGAGGTGAAGGACCTGCTCGCGTACCTGCGGGTGCTCTCGGTGCCCGAGGACGACGTCTCGCTGCTGCGCATCATCAACGTGCCGGCGCGCGGCATCGGGAAGACGACGATCGATCGCCTGCTCGATCGCGCCGCGGCGGCGGGCAACGGCGTGTGGGAGGCGTGCAAGGCGCAGTCGGAGGAGCGCGGCGGGAACAAGCTCGCGGACTTCGTCACGCTGATCGAGTCGCTGCGCGCGAAGGTCGCGGATCTCGATCTGCCGGGGCTCGCGCGCACCGTGCTCGACGAGACCGGCTACGTGCAGGCACTGCAGACCGAGAACACGCCGGAGGCCGACGCGCGCCTCGAGAACCTCGCCGAGCTCGTGGGCTCGATGGAGCAGTTCGTCGAGGAAGCGGAAGAGCCGACGCTGACCGCGTTCCTCGAGCGCGTGACGCTGCAGACCGACGCCGAAGGCGGCGACAGCAAGGGCGAGAACGAGATCGTCACCCTGATGACCGTGCACGCCGCGAAGGGCCTCGAGTTCCCGGTGGTGATCGTCGCGGGCATGGAGGAGCAGCTCTTCCCGTTCCGCGGGCTCGAGCAGGACGCGGATCCCGAGGAGCTCGAGGAGGAGCGCCGCCTCGCGTACGTCGCGTTCACGCGCGCGAGGGAGCGGCTGATCCTCTCGTGGGCGAGCACTCGCTACTTCTTCGGCAACCTGCGCGACTGCACGCGCTCGCGCTTCATCGACGAGCTGCCCGGCTCCGACGTGAAGTTCGTCGGCGGCACCGGCGATCGCCCGAGCTTCGGCCGCGCGAGCGCGGCGTGGATCGAGGATCGCGGGAGCTCGCGCGTGGAGCGCTTCGATGCGCGCCCCTCGCGCGTGCTCTCGACCAGCGCCGGGCCGAGCGAGGCCAAGGTCACGCGCAAGAGCGGCGGCCAGGTCTCGCTGCGCGTCGGGCAGAGCGTCAAGCACGTGCGCTACGGCCAGGGCAAGGTCGTGCGCTTCGGCACCGGCGATCCGCCCAACGTCGACGTCGAGTTCCCCGGGCACGGGAAGAAGACGATCCGCGCCGACTTCCTCGAGCCCACGTGATGGCTCACGCGCGACGGCGCTGCCCGTACGCCTCGTAGAGCAGCACCGCGGACGCGACCGCGGCGTTGAGCGAGTCCATCGCGGTCGCCATCGGGATGCGCACCGCGAGGTCACACGCGTCGATCACTGCGTCGCTCGCGCCCTGGCGCTCCGAGCCGAGCACCAGCGCGGTCGCGCCGCGATAGCTCACCGCGCGATAGTCGTGGCGCGCGCGAGGCACCGCCGCGACGAGACGCGTCCCGGTGCGCGACGCGAACGCGCGCAGCGAGTCGACGTCGGCGTCGATCACGTTCGTGCTCACGATCGCGCCCATCGACGCGCGAGCACACGCGGGATCGAACGGATCGGCCGCACCTTCGCGCCCTCCCCGCACCATCACGACGCCGTCGACGCCCGTGGCGTGCGCGGTGCGGAGCGCCGTGCCGAGGTTCCCCGGCGAGCGCACTCCGTCGATCACGAGCCACAGCGCACGTGACGGCGGGCGGATCGCATCGATCGCCACGCGCCGCTGGCGCAGCACGAGCAGCACGCCCTGGGGCTCGCGCGCGCATGCGAGCTCCGCGAGCTCCTCTTCCGACACGCGCAGCTCGGGCACGCCGCGCTGTCGCAGGCGCCGCGTCATCATCTGCGCCATCGGCGTGCGCAGCGCGCTCGGCGCGATCACCGTCGCGACGACCTCGGCGCGCGCATCGACCGCCGCGACCGCGAATCGCGCGCCTTCCACGACGTAGAGCCCGGTCGCCTCTCGTGTCGCGCGCTCGCGCAGCGCACGCACCAGGGCGACATCGATCGGGCTCACGTCCGAGGGCGCCCTCGACCTCTCCTCGAGTGGGCGCCCGCCCCGACGAACACGTGATGGATCAATGGACCGTCGCAGCGCGCACCGCAGCGTGGTGCGCGGGGACGAGCCCGAGGATGCGCGGGCGACACGCGCCTGTCCATCTCAGGGCGCGGGCGGGAACGTCCACCAGAGCACGAAGGCCACGTCGGGCGGCGACGCGGACCCGCAGACCGTCCGATGCGCACGCAGCAGCCGCGCGGTCACGAACGACTCGGGCACGCCCGCGGTCTCGCCCTCGACCAGCCGGGCCACGCCGCCGTCCCCCCAATCCCAGCCCGCGGCGCGCGCCTCGACCGTGACCTCCGCCGCGTACCCGACGGCGCGGCAGTCGTCGTCCGCGGGCCCGCTGCACGCAGGCTCGGCGGTCCAGCTCACACCGTCGACGGCGAAGCTCGGCCCCTCGAGCGACCCGTCGTGCGCGTAGAGCGCGAGCTCGTAGTACGCGCCCGCCTCGCCCCCCTCGTGCGTCGCGACGAGCACCAGGCTGTCCGCGTCGACGCGCGCCTCGAACGGCCCCGGCTGGAGCCAGATGCGCGACGCGAGATCGGCCCCGACCCCACCGACGTGCAGCACACATCGGCAGTCGGCGTCGGCGTCCGGACAGAGATCGAGCGCGAGCCTCAGCCCGTCGATCTCGGGTGCCGCCTCGGGCGACGCGCTCAGGACGCCCCGCAGCGCCTCGCCTTCACAGCGATCGGTGCCGAGCGGCTCTCGCACCACGCTGACGCGCGCTTCGGACGCTGCGCACGACGGGCCCGCGTCGACCGTGGACGCGTCGACCGCCATCGACGTGTCCTGCGGCGCCGAGGCGTCGAGATCGCGCTCGATGCCATGATCGACGTAGCAGCCGGCGAGCGCCGACACGACCGCGCCGACCGCCAGACATCGGTGCGCCCTGTTCACTCCGCGAGCATACAGGGCGCGGGGGCGGCTCAGCTGCTCGCGGCCTTCGACTCGCTGCCGCCCGAGCTCGACGATCCCGAGCTCGACGAGCTGCCCGAGTCACCGCCGCTCGAGCTTCCACCCGACTCGCCGCTCGACTTCTTCGCGGCGGGCTTGTGGTAGAGGTCCTTGTACCAGCCCTCGCCCTTGAGCATGAAGTTGCCGCCGGAGATCAGGCGCTTCGCCTTCTCCGCGCCGCACTTCGGGCAGACCTTCACCGGGTTCTCGGAGATGCGCTGTTCCATCTCCCAACCGGCGCCACACGCCTCACAGCTGTACTCGTACGTCGGCATGATCCGGCGCGAGGGTAAGCCGCGACGAACGAAAGGCAAGCCCGCCGTCGTCGCCCGTCCGGGCAGGGGCGCTCACGAGACGAGGCGCGGCTTGGCGCGGCAGACCGCGCCCATCGCCGCGCCGAGCACGCCCCACTGCAGCATCGTGAGCACGAGCAGCACGAGGCCCGCGAGCGGCAGGCCGACCCACAGCAGCGCAGCCGGGGCGCCCGCCTCCGCAGCCGCCGCAGCACCTTGCGCCATCGCGAGCACGCCCGCGCCCGCGACCCGCGCCACGAAGGCCCACACCGCGACCACCACGAGCAGGTGGATGGGCGCGCCGATCACCAGCTTGATCGCGCCGAGCACGTCGAAGTACGCGAGGCGCGAGTGCCGCGTCGCCATGAGCGTGAGCCCGATCGGCACGTGGAGCGCGAACAGGAGGTTCACGACGACGAGCCGCAACGGCAGCTCGCCCGCCGCGATCGCGTCCGGATCGGCGCCCACGCCCGAGAGGACGATGCCGACGTTCACCACGATGAACGTCGCCATGATCACGCCGCCGTCGAACACACGCGCGTAGAGGTCGTCGCCGTCGAAATCGGGCGGCGCATCGGGGCCCTCCTCGCGGCCCAGCGCGGCCCACAGACACGCGCGGAACCACGAGAACAGGTGCCCGATCCAGAACGCCGTTCCGCCCAGCATCCCGAGCACCGACACCCCGAGCCCGGTGTAGCTGCGCGTCAGCACGAGCCCGGTGCCCGCGGTCGCGAGCAGCACGAACCCGATCGCGAGCACCACGGTGCGCAGGAACCAGCGCGACGCGCCGCCGCGCAGCGGCGTCAGCAAGGTGCGCGGCAACGACGCGAAGAACGTGAGGAGTGACTCGCCCTCCGGCTCCTCCTGGGCGACCGGGGCGCTCGACACCGGGCCCTGCGGGGGCGCGCTGCGGCGCGGGGGCAGCGGCGTGAGCGGATGATCGAGCTCGAGCTCCGGGAGCGGCAGCAAGGGCGCGTCGAGCACGGGAGGCTCGCTCGCGGGCGCGCTCACTGACGAGCCCGGCGCCGGTGGCCACGACGACACCGCGGGCGGGGGGATCGGGGTGGGGGGCGGCGGATACGGCGAGGGACGGGACGCAGCCTGGAGCCCCCGATGGCTCGAGGGATGACGGCTCGCGGGCTGGAGCCCCTGCGGGCTCGGGTACGACCCGCGGCGCAGCGGGCGCTTCAGCAGCCGCACCCGCCATCCAGCGCGGCGCAGCGGCACGAGGAGCTCCTCCGCGGAACGCTCGTCGACGTCCTCGAGCACCTTCGCGGGCAGCGCCTCGAGCGCGCGCCACGCGCCCCGCGGGTCGAGCCCCAGCACCACCGCCGCGGCGTGCACGGCCTGCTCGCGATCGACGCCATCGTCGATCGCCTGGAGGATCACGTCGTACCGATCCAACACGGCCCCCTCGTCGCGCCGCTCCCTGGCGCTCCGTGCCGCGAGCGTGATGCCCGCCGCGATGGGCCGCCATCGGAATCACCCGACGCTCGTTGCGACGCCCCGCCAGAACGACGAGAGCCGCCCGGCATCGTGCGGGGCGGCTCTCCGTCGATCGGGCTGCGCCGTCGATCGGGCTCAGCCCTTCGCCATCTCCTCGCGCTTCTTCAGCTCTTCGAGCGCCGCCTCGAGCTCGGCCATCTCGGCCTCGTCCATCGGCGCCTCCTCGGCCTCGACGCGCGCCGGGACCGCGGCCTCGCGCGCCGGGATGAGGCCCATCTCGCGCTTCAGCTCCTCGAGGTCCGCGTCGGCGCCCGCGGTCTGCTCGAGCCGCGCGAACTTGTTCTTCAGGACGTCGCCCGAGTACTCCTCGTGCAGCTCGCCCGCAGCCTCGGCCTCCGCCTCGGCCTGCTCGATCTTCTGCTCCATCCGCGAGAAGGCATCGAAGGCGCTGGTGTCCTGGAGGGACCCCATCGTCTTCTGGATCTCCTGCATCGCCTTCGCGCGGTTGTTGCGCGCGATGAGGACGTCCTTCTTGCGCTTCGCCTCACCGATCTTGTTGTTCAGCGCCTGCAGCGCGGCCTTCACCTGGTTGACCGCGATGTTCTGCTTCTTCCACTGATCCTCGAACGCCTTCGCGATCTGCTCGTGCTCCTTCTTCCGCTGGAGCGCTTCCTTCGCGAGGGCGTCGTCGCCGGCGCGCACGGCGAGCATCGCCTTCTTGTGCCACTCGTCGCCGACTGCTTTTTCGCTCTGCCATTGGCGATGCAGTCGCTTCTCGTCGGCGATCGCGATCGCGACCTGCTTCTTCGCCTCGACGAGCTGCGCGTTCATGTCGAGGATGATCTGGTTGAGCATCTTCTCCGGATCTTCCGACTTGGAGATCAGGTCGTTCAGATTGCTCTTGATCAGCGTCGCGAGGCGGCCGAAGAAACCCATCTTCGTGTTGTCTCCCCTCAGGCGTCGGGTGGATCAGACGTCGGCGCGGCGATCGTCGTTGCGGCGATACTTCGCGATGCGCTCGTGGTGGTTCGCCATCGCGAGGACGAACTCCTCGACGACGCCGGCGAACTCGTTGAAGTCGAGGTTCTCGAGCAGGTGGCTCGCAGTGAGCAGCACCATGCCGTCCGACGCGCCGTAGGCGCCGTGCACCATCTCGGTCGCGTTGAGGCGCAGCAGCTCGAGATAGAAGTCGCCGCACTTCTTCGGATCGATCGCCGAGAGGTCGATGACCTTGAGGCGGAACAGGCAGATGCCGTTCGCGATCCGGACGACGATGTTCTCGCGCGAGCCCGACGCGTCACCGACGAGCCAAGTGTCCTCGGCGAGCTCGCGGTGCGGGTGGTTCGAGCGGAGAAGATAGGCTTCGATGTCCTCGCGCGTCCTCATCGCCGGCGTTCTCTCCGTGGATGATCGCTCCTCCCTCGAGAGCGAGCATCGCGGAGAACCGTACCGCCGTTCGCGAGAACGCGCGAGAGCCAACCTTCTTTCCCGACGCGCGCAGAGAGCGCGTCGAGATCAGGTCATTCCTCGTCGCCGCCCGGGTTCGCGAGCTTGCGCGTCCAGAGGATCGCGTCGCGACGCTCGGCGGTGCCCTTCGGGCCGCCGCCCGAGATCTGCACGCCGCTCGCGAGGAGGCCCGTCTTGCGGAAGCCCGCCGCGACGTACGCGGTCGCGAGGCCGATGTCGTCGCTCGGCGCGAACCCGAACGCGCTGACGATGCCGCGCTCCTTGAGGTCGTCGCACAGAAAGCGCAGACCGCCGGTCAGCGCGAGCACGTCGAGGTCGTCCGTCGGCGCGCGCAGCACCTCGACGAGCGAGTGCCCGAAGCAGTCCTGGTACTCCGCCGAGAGCCAGTTCGCGCGGCCCTTCTTCGCCGTCGCCTCGACGAAGTAGCGCGCCGCGTCGCGGCCGAACGCGTCGAAGCCCGAGAGGCCCTGGCCCTTGCGCCAGACCTCGTCGCGCGCCTTGAGCGCGTCCTCTTCGTCGCCGATCACCGCGCTCACCATCGGGAGCGTCTCGGGGACCTCGCGCGCGTTCTTCTTGCCCGCGTTGACGGTGCGCTCCGCGAGCTTCTGTCCCTCGTCGCCGACCTCGACCGACGCGGTCTTCTCGCCGATGACGCAGCCCACGAGGTGGCCGTCGCTGCGCTTGTAGAAGCCGGGGATCGTGCCCTCGCGGACGAAGCCGACGCGGGTCCAGCTCGAGACCTCGTCCTTCTCGACGAGGAGGATCACCTTCTCGACGCCCTCGCGGCGCGCGACGTTCTGGATGAAGAGCCTCTTCGCCGGCAGCGCGCCCGAGCGGAAGTCGATCACGCGGATCAGCCCGACGCGTCGGTTCAGGAGGAGGCACAGGAACGCGCTCTCGCTCTTGAAGTGGAGCTCTTCGACGACGGGCTGGTTCTCGGGAGTACGCGCGGCGGCGGCCTTGGCCATGAAGGAAACCTCGCTGGAGCTCAGAGAGCGGCGGTTCGCTAGCGATGCGCCGGGGTGCAGTCGCCGAAAACCGAGGGAATTCGGGGCGGCAATCCTGGATCTCGGGGCGTCGAACGTCAAATGGACGGCGAAACGGGGTCTGGAGACCCTGTTTCACACGCGAATCCTGCGGGTCAGCGCTTCTTCGCCGGCTTCGGCGGACGGCTCGCCTCGTAGCGCGCGATGTAGCCGTCGACCGTGATGCGGCGGACGGTGTCGCGGATCACGTCGAGCGGCAGCGCGTCGAGCGAGCGGAAGCGGAGGCACGACTTGCCCATGTCGAGCTTCTTGCCGCTCGCGCGGTACGCCTCCTCGAAGCGCGCGCGCTCGGCCTCGTCGGCGTACACGCTCATCAGGTAGAGCGACATCGTCGTCTTCTGCGACGCGAGCGAGAGCACCGCGAGCGGCTGCCCGTTGTACGTGTCGGGATAACGCGAGAGCGGGATCGACCACGTGATCATCCCGTGTTGGATCGACTCGTCGAAGCCGGGGGCGAGGCTCGCGTCGATCATCTCCCGCAGCTGCGTGATCGCAGCGCGACGATCGGCGGGGAGCGCAGCGAGGTAGTCGGCGACCGTGCTGAGCATGCGCGCGAGGCTACGCCGGAAACGAAAGGGCCTGCCCACGACGCGCGCGGGCAGGCCCCTTCAGGAGATGCGCTTCGGATCAGCGACGCGCGGGCGCCTCGCGGAGCGCGCGGTCGATCGCCTGCTGGAACGCGGGGAACGGCTGCGCGCCCTGGAGCAGGCGGCCGTTGATGAAGAACGACGGGGTGCCGATCTCCGCGCCCGCGCGACGGACCGCTTCCATGTCCGCCTGCACGGCGGCCTGGTGCGTGTGCTCGTCGAGCGCGCGGCGGAAGCGCGCCATGTCGATGCCGGGGATCTGCGTCGCGTAGCGCTCGAGATCCTCACGCGCGAGCGCGCGCTGGTTCTCGAAGAGCGTGTTGTGGAACTGCCAGAACGCTTCCGAGCCGCGCTGCGCGAACACTTCCATCGCCGCCTCGGCCGCCGGGCCCGCCTGCTGGTGGAAGGGCAGCGGGTAGTTGCGCCAGACGAGGCGCACGCGACCCTCGTACTGCGTCATGACCTGCTCGAGCGTCGGACCGACGCGGCCGCAGAAGGGGCACTGGAAGTCGCTGAAGATCTGGATCGTGACCGGCGCGTTCGCCGCACCACGGGTCGGCGCGTTGCGCGGGACCGCGATGTCGTAGACGCGATCGGCGTCGGGCGCCGCCGCGGCCTCTTCGCCGCCGCCCTCGGGCATCGGGAGCATGACCGGGCTGGTCGCGCCGTTCGCGATCGTCGCCTCGTACACGCCCGCGCGCGGGGTGCCCGCCGACACGCGCTCACGCGCACGCGCGAGCTCGGCGTCGATCACCTGCTGGAACGCCTCGAAGGGCTGCGCGCCGCGGAGGTTGCGGCCGTTGATGAAGAACGAGGGCGTGCCGCTCGCGCCGAGCTGGCGGGCGAGCGTCTGATCCGCCTCGATCGTCGCGCGGTGCGTGTGCTCGTCGAGCGCGCGGCGGAAGCGCGCCATGTCGAGGCCGACCTGCTGCGCGTAGCCCTCGAGCTGCTCGCGGCCGAGCGCCTGCTGGTTCTCGAACATCAGGTCGTGGATGCGCCAGAACGCGTCGTTGCCACGCTGGCGGTACGCCTCGACCGCGGCCTCGGCGGCGGGCATCGCGTTGTCGTGGAAGGGCAGCGGGTTGTGCTTGAACACGAAGCGCACGTCGCGGCCGTAGCGCTCCTCGATCTGATCGAGCGTGGGGCGGACGCGGTTGCAGAACGGGCACTGGAACTCGCTGACGATCACGATCGTGACGAGCGCGTCGTTCGGGCCCTTCGTGGGCGAGTCGCCGACCGGCACGCGGTAGACCGCGTTGGGGTCGGGCTGGGGGCGGCGCGGCGGCGCCTTCGCAGCAGCGGCCTCACCCTCGGCCGCGGCGGGCGCGGTGCGCGCGCCACGCATCAGCGCGGCGTAGTAGCCCGCGCGCGGCGTGCCGCCCGAGATCGCGCGGTTCGCGCGCTGGATCTCGTCGCGGATGACGGTCTCGAACTGCTCGAAGGGCTGCGCGCCCATGAGCTGACGGCCGTTGATGAAGAACGCGGGCGTGCCACGCGCGCCGAGCGAGTTGGCGGCCTGCATGTCCGCCTGGATGCCCGCCTGGTGCGTGTGGTTGTCGAGCGCCGCGCGGAAGCGGGTCATGTCGAGACCCTGCTGCTGCGCGTACTGCTCGAGGTTCGCGCGCTCGAGGGCGCGCTGGTTCTCGAACAGCGTGTTGTGCATGCGCCAGAAGCCCTCGTCGCCGCGCTGCGCGTAGGCCTCCATCGCGGCCTCCGCGGCGGGCATCGCGTTCTGGTGGAAGGGCAGCGCGTTGTTGCGCCACACGACGCGCACGTCGTTGCCGAAGGTCTCGGTGATGCGATCGAGCGTCGGCTCGACGCGCGAGCAGAACGGGCACTGGAAGTCCGACCACATCACGATCGTGACGAGGGCGTCGTCCGGGCCACGCTGCGGCGCGTTGTCGGGAGCGAGCGCGCGGAAGCGCTCGACGTCGTCCTGCACGGCCGGGCCCGCGCCCGGCTCACCACCACCGCCGGCGCGATCGCCGGCCGCCATCTCGATCTCCTCGCTGGCGGCGCCGCTGCCGCGGCCGGTGAGGTTGCCGATCATCAGGCCGCCGACGAACGCGATCAGGATCGCGATCACGGCCGACGGCGTGCTGATCGTGCCGGTCGGCTGGACCGGCGGGTTGTTGGTGCTCTTGCTTGCCATGAAAAGGGTCCTCTCGTGGCGCACGGCGGCGCGGAGCGAGCCCCCGCACCGGCGAGCGCCGGAACTTGGTTGTCTTCGGATCGAACGATTCGCGAGCAGCGCGCGCACGAGCGCGCGAAGTCCGATCGCGACGCGCGCGCAGGGCGCACGTTTCACGATCGACGATGCGACGCGACGACGATCAGGCGCGCGGGGGCCGGTCGAGCCGGGACGTGACGCCGCTCGGGCCGTGCGTGATCGCGCGCGGCGAGAAGTGGACGAGCGTCACGCCCGCGCGGCCGATGCGCGGCGTGGTCAGGAGCGTGGGGATCGGCGCATGGCGGAGCGTCTCGCGGTGCGAGGTCTCGCGCGCGTCGTCGCGCTGACAGCGAGGATCGTCGGCGGAGCGACACCACGCGACGGGACCGCGGGGGCGCGCCGGCTCCGGCGTCAGCTCGGGCTCGGGCGCGGTGCGATCGACCGTCTCGATCGTGTCGTCGGGCGACTCGAGGACGTCCCCGATCTGCGCGACCGACGCCGTGGGGAACAGCGTATCGGGGCCCAGGCACATGCAGTCGTCCGCCGCCGCGCGGCCCCCCGGGAGGGACAGCGTCGCGATCGCGAGCGCGGCGAGGACGAAACGCGGCATGCGTCGGAGCGCGGGAGTCTACCCTTCGGGTGCTCGGTGGCAACCCCGGGTGCCAGCGCTCTAGGGCCCGCGCATCGTGAGCGGAAGCCCCTCGGCGGGCCCTTCCCGATCGGCATCGCGGCGCGTTGATCGTGCTCCTCGTCGCCATTAGGCTCGCGCGTCTTTCGGAGCCCCGCCCGAGCGAACGAGGCGAGCCCGCTCCGCCGACCAGGGAGACTCGGCTGCGATGAGCACGTTCACCGGTACGCTTCCCGCGCTGATCACGCCGTTCCGCGACGACGAGGTCGACGTCGCGGCGCTGCGCGAGCTCGTCGAGCGCTGCATCGCGGGAGGCTGCGAAGGGCTCGTGCCCTGCGGCACCACCGGCGAGTCGGTGACGCTCTCGGAAGAAGAGCACGCGCTCGTCGTGCGCACCGTGGTCGAGCAGGCGAAGAAGCGCGTCCCGGTCGTCGCGGGCGCGGGCACCGTCTCCACCGCGCACACGATCCACCTCGCGGAGATCTCGCGCAACGCCGGCGCTGACGGCCTCCTGCTGGTGTGCCCCTACTACAACCGCCCGACCCAGGCGGGGCTCGAGGCGCACTTCCGCGCGGTGGCGAAGGCGGTCCCGCTGCCGACGCTCCTCTACAACATCCCGGGGCGCACCGGCGTCGACCTCGCGCTCGAGACCTTCGAGCGGCTCGCCGACGTGAAGGCGATCGTCGGGATCAAGGAGGCGACCGGCAACGTCCTGCGCAGCCAGCAGATCGTCGCGCGGATGGGCGATCGCTTCGACGTGCTCTCGGGCGACGACGCGCTGACGCTCCCGGTGCTGAGCGTCGGCGGCAAGGGCGTGATCAGCGTCACCGCGAACCTCCTGCCCAAGGAGACCAGCGACGTGGTGCGCCTGTGGAACGCGGGCGACGTCGCGGGGGCGCGCGCGCTGCACCTTCGTCTGAACGCGGTGCACGAGTCGATGTTCGTCGAGGCGAACCCCGGCCCGGTGAAGGCCGCGATCGCCGACGCGGGGCACATCGCGAAGGAGATACGCCTGCCGCTGGTGTGGCCCGGCGAGGCGTCGGTCGAGAAGGTGCGCGCGGCGCTGCGCGCCTTCCGCGGGGCGAGCGCGTGACCGCTCGCGCGCTGCGCGTCGCGATGCACGGCGCGGGGGGCCGCATGGGCCGCGCGATCGTCCGCGCGATCGCCGACGACGGAAAGCTCGCGCTGATCGCGGCGATCGATCGCGAAGGCGGGGATGCGATCGGCAAGGACGCGGGCGAGCTCGCGGGCGTGGGGTCGCTCGGGGTCACGGTGTCCGCGGATCGCGCGCTCGCGACCAAGGCGGACGTGGTGATCGACTTCTCGTCGCCGATCGCGACCGCAGCGATGGCGCGCGCGTGCGCCGCGGCGCGCACCCCGATGGTGATCGGCACGACCGGGCTCGACGCCGAGGCGAACGCCGCGATCGACGCGCTCGCGAAGGAAGCCGCGGTGGTGGTCGCGCCGAACACCGGCATCGGCGTGAACGTGCTCTTCCATCTCGCGGCGGAGGCGGCGCGGCTGCTCGGCCCGGCGTTCGACGCCGAGATCGTCGAGATGCACCACAAGAAGAAGGTCGACGCGCCGAGCGGCACCGCGATCCGGCTCGCGGAGCGGGTCGCGGAGGCGAAGGGCTTCGGGCCCGAGTCGTTCGTGCACGGGCGCAGCGGCCAGGTGGGCGCGCGCCCCGAGCGCGAGATCGGCATCGTCGCGCTGCGCGGAGGCGACGTGATCGGCGATCACACGCTCGTGCTCGCGGGGCCCGGCGAGCGCATCGAGCTCACGCACCGCGCCCACGATCGCTCGCTCTTCGCGACCGGCGCGCTGCGCGCCGCGCGGTGGGTCGCGTCGGTGGGGCGCGCCGGCCGGTTCGGCATGGGCGACGTGCTCGGCTTCTGACCCTTGGCTGTCCCCATCCGGGGAGCATGTCGAGGTGTCATGATCCACTACCAGGGCCGCTGGGCCGTCGTGACCGGCGCGTCGTCGGGGCTGGGGCGCGGGCTCGCCGCCCGGCTCGCCGATCGGGGCATGTCCCTGGTGCTGACCGGCCGCAACGAGGCCCGGCTGAACGAGACCGCGCAGGAGATCCGCCGCGCGGCGCCCGAGGTCGAGGTCGAGACCGTCGTCGCGGACCTCTCGACCCGCTCCGGGATCTCCGCGCTGCTCCGTCACATCGGCGACCGGCCGATCGAGGTCCTGGTCAACAACGCGGGGTTCGGCAGCTACGGCCCCTTCGCCGAGGCCGATCCCGAGCGCGGGACCAACGAGGTCGCGGTCGATGTCGGCGCCGTGATCCTGCTGGCGCGCGCGTTCCTCCCCGGCATGCTCGCCCGGCGCAGCGGCGGGATCCTCAACGTCGCGTCGGCGATCGCGTTCCAGCCCGCGCCCTATCAGGCGGTCTACGGCGCGAGCAAGGCGCTCGTGCTGTCGTTCAGCCAGGCGCTGTGGGCCGAGGCGCGCGCATCGGGCGTGGCGGTCACCGCGCTCTGTCCGGGGCCGACCCGCACCGGCTTCGTCGACGCGCTCGACGCCGACGTCGGCCACACCGCGATCTATCGCCGGCTCGCCGACCCCGAGCCCGTCATCGACGCCGGCCTGCGTGGGCTCGACAAGGGCCGCGCCGTCGTCATCCCCGGCCTGCGGAACAAGCTGATCGCGACCGGCGGCCGGTTCATGCCGCGCGAGTGGCTCGCGCGCGTCTCGGCCCGGCTGCTGGGCCCCACGAGCACCGCCCCCCGCCCTCCGATCGAGGTCCACAACGAGACGGTGGTGCGCGCCTCGCCCGAGCGGGTGTGGGATCTGCTGAACGACGTCGCGAGCTGGCCCTCGTGGCATCGCGCCTGCCGATGGGTCCACGTCGACTCGGCGGACGGCGCGACCCGGCCGACGTCGTTCCGGTGGAAGGCACACCCGGTCGCGCTGCGCAGCACCGTCGTCGCCGCCGATCGACCGCGCACCTTCACGTTCACCGCGGATGCCCGGGGGCTGCACGCCGAGCACTCGTTCACGCTTCGTCCCACGCCCGACGGGCGGAGCACCGTCGTCGTCAGCCACGAGACCCAGGTGGGCCCGCTCCCGCAGCTCGGCCGGGCCGCGCTGAGCCGGCGGCTCGACGCCGCCAACCAGGCGTGGCTCGCCGATCTCGCCCGAACCGCGGGCGACGGCGCGGCAGCAGCGCGGTGAGGAGACCCTCGAGGGTCGACCAAACGGCACGCGTGCCGTTCGTTCGGGGGTAACTACCCCCAACCACCGGGATCCCATGCCGATCCGATCACCCGAAGGGGTGAACCGAACGGGATCGATGCCGTTCGGTTGGGGGTAACTACCCCCACAAACGGCATGTGATGCCGTTCGGTCGGACCTCGAGGGTCGGCGAGACGGGATCCCATCCCGGTTGGCTCACCCGAACGGGTGACCCGAGCGGGATCGCATGCCGTTCCGACCCCCCTCGAGGCTCGGAGAACCCGGGCTCACATGCGATCGAGCGTCAGCGTGCAGTCGGGCGGGCAGGTGATCGCGAGGGTGCCCGCGGTCGCGTCGTAGCTGCCGGTGCACGCGACCGCCTCGGCGCCCGCCAGCGAGAGCGACGCGGTCACCGCGCCCTCGGGGTCGACGGTCAGCGTGCCCGAGACCGCGGCGTCGGCGACGGTGGCGATCATCCACTCGCACGAGCTCGCGCCGGCGCGGACGTTGAGCGCGGCGCTCATCGCGACGCCGCAGCCGCCCACCGTCTCGGCGTAGCTGCCGGGCGTGAGCGCGACGCAGGTGGGGCCGCTGTCGGGGGGCGCGGCATCGCGCGGACCGGCGTCGCTCACCGCGGCATCGCGCGCGCCGCCGTCGCTCGACCCCGCGTCGGTCTGCGCGCCGATCGCACGGCAGGTGCGATCCGACGCGCAGCGGTACCCGAGCTGGCAGTCGGTGTCGATCACGCACTCGGGGCCGTCGTCCCCGCAGGCAGCGAGCGCGAGGACGAGAGCGAGTGGGAACAGCGCGCGGATCGACATCGCGAGCGAGACTACTTCATGACGTGGCGGTACACGAAGAGGCCGCTGAGGATCTTCGGCGCGAAGAAGGTGCTCTTCTCCGGCATGACGATGTCGGGGTTCGAGAGGCCCGCGTCGGCCACCGCGACGAGCTCGTCGATCGACACCGGGTGCAGCGCGATCGCGAGGTCGTACTCGCCGCGATCGACGACCGCCTTCATCTGATCGATCTGCGACTCGGGGTAGTAGTCGAAGTGCTTCGGGTCCTGGATCATCGAGTGCGTCAGGCCGAGCTGCGGATAGAGCTCGCGCTCGAGGATCGAGCAGTCGAGGCGGCCGACGACGTCGGTGGGGATCGTCTTGGCGTCGAGGAGGTACGCGCCGTCTCGGGTGTAGAGACAGAACGTGTGCTTCGGCGGCGTGTGGAGCGTGCTGGTGGGACGCAGCTCGAGCGCGCTCTTGATGTCCGCGAACTTCCGCACGCCGTTGACGACGCGGTCGTAGGCCTGGATGCGCGCTTCCTCGGTGACGTAGACGAGCGCGTGGGTCTGCGGGTTGAGCAGCGCCGCGTGATAACGGTGGTGGCCGTCGGCGATGTAGAAGGGCTGGGTCGCGAGCGTCGACTGGATCTCGCGGCCGAGCTCGCTCGCCTGGGTGACGCGCCAGATGCGCGACTCGATGCCGTGCAGGTCGTTGAGCGCCTGGAGGTCGGTCGTGAAGTGGTAGAGCGGCGCGGCGCTCTTGGCCTTCGCGAGGACGGCGCCGATCTTCGCCTGGGTGAGCGCGAAGACGGGACCGAAGGTGTGATCGGTGGCGCGCGCGAGGGCGATGCGGCCCTTCACCTTGTCGTCGAAGGTCTTCTCGTGGCGGATGATCTGCTTCGCCGCGTAGGGCGTGACCTCGGCCGCGACGAAGACGCCGGTGCGAGCTTCGGCGCCGAAGCGCTGCTCGTAGACGTAGTAGGCGGGCTCGTCGTCGGCGATCAGCGCGGCGTCGGAGCGGAGTCGCGCGAAGGCCTCCGCGGGGCGCTCGCCGAGCGTGACGTGATAGAGCGACTGCGCGCGCGCGGCGAGGAGCGCCTCGAGCTTGCTGCCCTTCTTGATGACGTCGTAGGGGGGCGCGGTGACGAGAGCGACCTGCTCGGGCGCGGGGCGCAGACCGGTGAGACCGATGGTGGCGACCATGCGCGCCTCGGTACCAGAGAGGCGCGGCCACGACAATGAGCCGCGGGTGAGGAACTGCCGAGGACGTGCACGAGCACGAGCACGTGCACGAGCACGTATGCTGTGCGCGTGCGGTTGGCGGTGATCGGGGACGTGCATCTGCGCTTCGATGCGAGCGACGTGGCGGCGCTCGATGCGCGTGGGTACGACGCGCTGCTCTTCGTGGGGGATCTCGCGGGGTACGCGCAGCGGGGCGGGGTGAAGGTCGCGAAGGTGATCGCGACGCTGCGCACGCCGGCGATCGTGGTGCCCGGGAACCACGACGCGACGAACGCGGCGCAGCTGCTCGCCGAGGTGATGCACAACGACGCGGCGGCGGCGCTGGTGTCGCGAGGCATGAGCGCGCGGGTGGCGGAGCTGCGCGCGGCGCTGGGCGGAGCGGCGCTCGGCGGGTACTCGCTGCACGCGGTGCGCGGTGCCGACGGCGAGCGGATCGACGTGGTGGTGGCGCGGCCGCACTCGTTCGGCGGGCCTCGGCTCTCGTTCCGCGCGTACCTGCGCGAGGCGTTCGGGGTGGAGTCGATCGAGCAGTCGACCGAGCGGCTGTGCGCGGTGATCGATCGCGTCGAGGGCGAGCGTCTGATCGTGCTCGCGCACAACGGGCCGAGCGGGCTCGGGGATCGGCGGGATGCGATCTGGGGCGTCGACTTCAGGCCGAGCGAGGGCGATCACGGCGACGTGGATCTGCGCGCGGCGATCGAGCACGCGAGGGCGCGCGGCAAGAAGGTGATCGCGGTTGTCGCGGGGCACATGCACCGGAAGCTGCGCGGGGGCGGGGAGCGCGCGTGGCAGGTGCGCGAAGGCGAGACGCTCTTCGTGAACGCGGCGCGGGTGCCGCGGGTGTGGCGCGAGGGCGGAGCGCGGAAGCGGTGCTGGGTCGAGGTGGGGATCGAAGGGGAGCGGGTGGAGGCGCGCGAGGTGGTCTCGGACTGAGCTCGAGCACGCGCAGGTGGCACGTGGACGAGCACGCGGGACGAGCACGTGCACGAGCACGGGTCTCGCGCAGGTGGCCGGGCGCTCGGATCGTCGACCTCCCTTCGTTCGCTCCGCTCCTTCTTGGTCTCGTCAGTGGCCCGGTGTTCCTGGCGCTTCGCTCGTTCTTGCTCTCCTCGCGAGGCATCGGGAATGATGTCGCGGTGAGGCGCTCTCTCGACCCGACGCTGCAGCCCGGCGCGACGCTCGACGGACGCTTCCGTCTGGTGCGCGAGATCGCGGCCGGCGCGATGGGCGCGGTGTGGGAGGCGATCGACACCACCGGGCGTGCCGCCGATCCCCACGTCGAGGCGGGCACCGTGGTCGCGCTCAAGGTGCTGCGGCCCGAGCTGCACTCGGAGCCTTCGATCCGCCGGCGCTTCCGGCGCGAGGCGTCGGTGCTGCAGTCGATCTCGCACCCCGCGGTGGTGCGCATCCTCGACCTCGGGACCGACGCCGGCGATCGCTCGTACACGGTGATGGAGCTCTTGAAGGGCGAGACGCTCGAGGCGCGGCTCGCGCGCGACAGGCGGCTCGACGCGCCGACGCTCGCGCCGATGCTGCGCGCGATCGCCGACGGGCTCGGCGCGGTGCACGCGCACGGCGTGATCCACGGCGACCTCAAGCCCTCGAACGTGTTCCTCACCGAGGGCGGCGAGACCCCGGTGAAGATCGTCGACTTCGGCCTCTCGAAGATCGAAGGGCTCGAGCGGCTCACGCGCACCGGCGAGCTCACTGGCACGCCGGCGTACATGGCGCCCGAGCTGCTGACCGGCGCGAGCGAGCTCGACGCGCGGCTCGATCAGTACGCGCTCGGCGTCGTGCTCTACCAGGCGCTCGCGGGGCGCCTGCCCTTCGTGAAGGTGCACCCGGGAGCGCTGATGTTCGAGATCGTGATGGGCCAGGGGACGCCGCTGCGCGAGGCCGCGCCCGACGTGCCCGAGGCGGTGTGCGCGGTGGTCGCGAAGGCGATGGCGCCCAAGCGCGAGGATCGCTACGCGGACGTGCTCGAGCTGGCGCGCGCGCTCGAGGCGGCGAGCGCGTGATGCGGGCGGCGACGGATCCCAACGCGAAGCTGCGCGGGCGGCTCGAGTCGTTCGTGATCGAGAGCGCGGCGCTGCGCGGGAACGTGCTCGGCGATCCCGATGCGCGCGAGGTGCTGGTCTATCTGCCGCCCTCGTACGACGCGTCGAGCACGCGCCGTTATCCAGTGGTCGTGATCCTCGCGCCCTATGCGGCGACGAACCGATCGATGGTCGCGTGGCGGCTGTGGGAGCCGAGCACGTTCGAGCTCTACGAGTCGCTGCTCGCGCGCGGTGAGGCGGAGGAGGCGATCCTGGTGTCGCCCGACTGCTGCAATCGGTGGGGAGGGAGTCAGTTCCTCGACTCGCCGGCGAGCGGGCTCTACCAGTCGCACGTCGCGGGCGAGGTGCTGCCCGCGGTCGACGCGCGGTATCGGACGATCGCCGAGAAGGCGGGACGCGCGGTGGTGGGGCGCAGCTCGGGCGGGTTCGGCGCGCTGCGGATCGCGCTCGATCGGCCGGAGCTCTTCGCGGCGGTGGGCAGCCACGCGGGCGACGGGCTCTTCGAGGTGAGCATCCGTCCGACGTTCACGAGCGTCGCGATCACGATCGATCGCGAGGGCGGGCTCGAGAAGTTCCTCGAGCGCTTCGAGCGCACCGGGCCGAAGGGCGGCGGAGACTTCGACACCATCGCGATGATCGCGACCGCGGCGGCCTACGCACCGGCGCCCGATGCGCCCTTCCCTCACTGCGAGCTGCCCTTCGATCCGCGCACCGCGCTGCCGATCGACGCGGTGTGGCAGCGCTTCCTCGAGCACGATCCGGTGGTGCGCCTCGAGCGCGACGCGAGCGCGATGCGCGATCTCGCGCTGGTGTTCCTCGATGCCGGGGATCGCGACGAGCACGGGCTGCAATTCGCGGCGCGCCGGATGGCGGAGCTGCTGCGGGCGCGAGGCGCGAACGTGCGCCACGAGGAATTCCCGGGCGGCCATCGCGGAACGCACGCGCGGTACGCGGTGTCGCTGCCGGCGCTGATCGGCGCGCTCGCGCGGTGATCGAGCGCAGACGCGAGCACGCGATCGATTACGATGCGCGCCGTGGTTCGATGCCATCGCTTCGCGTATGCTCGGCCCGCACCGGCGGCGGCACGCGTGAACCACGGGCGTGCTTGCTGGTTCGCGGACTCACCGCCGCGGAGAAGAGACGGCCGAGGCTCGAGCGCATGACCAAGAAGACGGCTTCGAAGAGCTCCCCCAAGCCCGCCGCACGTGCGCCTCGCGCCTCGAGTGGACAATCGGCAGCGCGTCAATCCGCGAAGAGCGCACCGAGCAAGGCGCCTGCGAAGCCGAGCGCGGCGACCAAGAGCGCGGCGCCGAAGAGCAACGCGAGCGCGAAGAAGCCCTCGGCCCGGGCCGCGACGCCCACGCCGCCGCCGCCCAAGGCCGTCTCGGAGCGTCCGGCGCCGATCGTCGAGGACGTCGCGAGCACGAGCGGCATCACGTCGGCGGGCGGCATCGCTGCCGGCGGAGGCGGTGGGGGCGGCGCGGGTGAGCTCGCGGATCGCATCCTCGAGGCGAGCGATGCGGCCTCGGTGGCGGCGCACGCGGAGCACCTGACGAGCGACAAGCCGACGACCGCGACCGCGGCCGCGCGCATCCTCGACGAGCTGCTCGCGAAGAAGCCCGAGATGCTCGTGCCGACGATCGACAAGCTCGTGAGCGTGATCACGTCGGGGCCGAAGCGCTCGGTGCAGACCGCGGCCGCGGCGCTCCCGGTGATGGCGCGGCTCGCGCCGGCGCGCGTGGCGCGTCACCTGCCGACGCTGACCGATCGCTTCGCGGAGGCGTCGGAGATCGGGAAGGACGGCCTGGTGTCGACGTTCGCGGCGCTGTGCACCGCGTCGGTCGCGTACCAGAAGCGTCTCGAGCCGGTGCTCGAGCTCGCGCTCTCGACCGCGGATCCCAAGACGCTGCAGCGCTGGACCGAGATCGTGCTGCCTTCGCTCAAGGGCGAGCCGCACGCGCGGGCACGCGCGGTGGTCGAGGATCGACTGAATCACATCCCGCGCCCGCAGGCGCAGCCGATCGCGACGTTCCTCGGGATCAAGCTGCGTCCCGCAGCGATGCGCTGACGTGATCACCGACGCGAGCGCAGTCGAGCTCGTCGTGCTCGCGCTGGTCGGGCTCGTCGCCGGGTGGATCAACACGGTGGCGGGCGCGGGCTCGCTGCTGCTGCTGCCGGCGCTGATCTTTACCGGGCTCGACGCGAGCGCGGCGAACGCGACGAACCGGCTCGGCATCCTCGCGACCACGATCGCGGCGGTGCTCGGCTATCGGCGCGCCGGGCTCTCGGTCGGACGCAACGAGCTCGTGCTCACGGGCGCGGCGATGGTGGGCGGCGGGATCGGCTCGTTCATCGCGACGCTGCTCGCGCCGGAGCAGATGCAGATCGCGATCGTGATCGCGATGGGCGTCATGCTCGTGCTCTCGCTGATCCCCACGAAGAAGAAGAAGGACGAGACGAAGCGCGCCGAGGGCGAGGCGCCGCCGCCTCCTCCGAAGCTGCCGCCGCCGACGCCGGGGATGATCGCGGCGTTCGTCGCGATCGGGACCTACGGCGGGTTCCTCCAGGCCGGGGTCGGGATCGTCGCGCTGCTCTACCTGTCGATCGCGCACGGCGTGTCGCTGGTCGCGTCGAACGTCGTGAAGAGCACGGTGACGCTCGCGCTGACGGTGATCGCGATCGCGGTGTTCGCGGCGCGCGGCGAGACGATCGACCTGGTGCGCGGTGGGGTCCTCGCGGCGACCAGCGCGATCGGCGGGCTCGTGGGCGCACGCGCCACCGTCGCGCTGGGGGATCGCTTCGTGCGCATCGCGGTCGTGGTCGCGGTCGTCGCGAGCATGGTGAAGCTCGTCTACGACATGATCTGAGTGTCTGCCGGAGTGCGCGGACGGTAGGGACCAGCGGGCGAGCCGATCTTTCGATCGCCGCGTGCGCAGCCCGGCACACCCGCGCCGTGAACGGCCGTACATCTCGCGCGAGGGACGTGGAAAACCACGATTTTGTGCGGCGGCCCACGTTCTGCTACGTGCTTCAGCATGCTTCGCCCGCGCGCGTCCCTCGTGGCTCTCCTGGCGCTCCTGATCACATCGGCATGTGGTGGCGGCGGGAGCCGCACCGCGACGACCGCGACCATCGGCGACGACGACGACGCGCGCACCGGGGCGCCCGAGGGCTGGCCGCGCGTGCTCGTGGTGACGCCGGGCTCGGGGCCCGCGCTCTTCCTCGGGCCCGAGGACGACTCGCCGGCGATCGGATACCTCTCGACCGGCACGCGGGTGCGCCTCGACGGGCCGGTGCGCAACGGCCGGGTGCCGGTGACGGTGTCGGGTGGGCTCTCGGCGCGCGGCTGGATGCCGCTCGGGCGCGTGGGCGCGTACACGACGCAGCGTGGTCGCATCGAGGGCACGCCGACGTACGTGGGCGTCGGCGATCTCGTCAGCATCGTCGAGAAGACCGACGCCGGGTTCCGGGTGCAGATCGCGCCGTGGCTCGGTCGCGCGGAGAACGATCGGCTCGGGCCGTGGACCGCGGAGCTGCCCGCGGACTGGCTGAGCGACACGCGCCCCGAGGGCGGCGACGGTGGGCTCAATCCGGGTGAGAACCGCGTCGTCGCGGCGGGTCAGGAAGTGCCGATCTACGACCGTCCGAACGGGCGCGTGATCGCGTCGCTGCCGATCGCGGATCCGCCGCACGGAGTGGTCGTGCTGCGCGAGCGCGAGGGCTGGGGCGGCGTGCGCGCGGGCGTGGGGCCCTTCGTCGTCGGCTACATCCAGACCGCGCAGCTCCAGGCGGCCGAGGCGGCGCCGCGCCCGACGTACTCCGCGCCGGGGCCGAACGATCAGGGCGTGCCGGCGCGCATCGCGAACGAAGAAGGACGGCTCTACCGCGTCGGCGAGGGCACGCGGGTGCGCTTCCTCGATCGCATCATCGCGCGGGTGCGCGGACAGGGCTGGGCGCGCGAGCTCGGGCCGATCGACGAGGAGCGCGTGGACGTCTACGTCGCGGTGGACGACGCCAGCGCGGTGCGCGGCGTGGTGCGCCGGAGCGACCTCACGCCGGTCGACGGAGCGGCGCCCGCCGAGACCGCCCCGAGCGAGGGTGGCTCGGACGAGCTCGGCGACGAGTGAGGCTGCGCCTCGAAACGAAGCGCCTCGTGCTCCGCTTGGCGGAGCCACTCGAGGCGCACCTCGTGGTGGACTACCTCGATCGCAACCGGGCGCACCTCGTGCGGTGGGAGCCCGATCCTCCGCCCGGCTTCTACACCGAGGGGTACTGGCACGAGCGCATCCACCAGCTCCGTCGCGAGGAGGACGAGGGGCGCCTGGTGCGCGTGCACTTGTTCGAGCGCGATGCGCGCGAAGCGCGCGTGGTGGGGACGATCGGGCTCTCGAACATCGTGCGCGGCGCGTTCCACAACGCGCACCTCGGCTTCGGTCTCGACGGCGCGCTCGAGGGGCGCGGCTTCATGCGCGAGGCGCTCGAGGGGATGATCGCGTATGCGTTCGGCCCGCTCGAGCTGCACCGCCTCGAGGCGAACCACCAGCCGCACAACCTGCGCAGCGCAGGGCTCTTGCGACGGCTGGGGTTCGTGCCGACCGGCTACGCGCGCGACTACCTGCACATCGACGGCGCGTGGCGCGACCACGTGCAGACCGCGCTGATCAACGATCGTTGGAGGAAGAGCTCCCGTTCTTGACGACCGCGGCGGCCTGACGCTTCGCCGCACCACGCGTCATGACGAAGTGCGCGATGCCGGGCGCGTGCTGGCCGAGCGCGGCGCCGAGCTTTCCGTGGCCGGTGAAGACGTGCTCGCGCTTGCGGGCGCGGATGGCGCGCAGCATCTCGCGCGCCGCGCGATCGGCGGGCCACATCAGGTTCTTCGGGCGCTTGTCGGCGCGCGAAGGATCGTGGCGGCCCTGGTTGTCGACCTGCGCGATCTCGCTCTCGACGAAGCCGGGGTGCACGAGCGTGCACGAGACGCCGGTGCCGTCGAGCTCGATCGAGAGCGTCTGACCGATCGCGCGCAGCGCGTACTTCGACGCGGTGTACGCGGCCATGCGCGGCGTGGGGAGCAGCGCGGAGACGCTGCCGACGAGCGCGATGCGGCCCTTGGTGCGCTCGAGGTGCGGCAGCGCGTGGCGCGCGGTCATCGCGGCGCCGATCACGTTGGTGTCGAGCTGGCGGCGCCAGTCCTCGGCACTGAGATCGCGTACCGCGCCCGCGACCGAGAAGCCTGCGTTCGCGATCGCGAGATCGAGCCGGCCGAGCTCGCGGACGATGCTCGAAGACGCGATGACGACGTCGCTCTCCTCGGTGACGTCGCACGGCACTGCGAGCGCGCGACCGCCCGCCGCTTCGACCTCGCGCGCGACCTCCTCGAGCCGTTGCTGGCGCCGGCCCGAGACCGCGACGATCGCGCCCTGTCGCCCGAGCTCGATCGCGAGGGCGCGCCCGATGCCGCTGCCCGCGCCCGTGATCCACGCGACCTGATCCTGCCAGTGCTTCGTCATGCGCCGCCTCGGTGAGGGAGTCCGCGCTCAGTACCACGATCTCGCGAGGTCGCGCGATGCGCCGATCCGGCACGTGGCCGTCGCATCGGTGAAAGCGCGCCGGCGCAGGTGACGATTCGCGCTCGCGCGGGGAGCCGTGTCGATCGCGTCGCTAGAGTCCGCGCCCGTCGGAGGGGGCAGACGATGGGACGCTCGCTGGGATGGGCGATGCTGGGCGCGATGCTCTGCGCGTCGTGCGCGCGCGGCGCGAGCGACGAGCTGCTGCGCGACGGGGGCGCGCTGGGGATGGCGGTCGTCGACGCGTCGCGTGACATCGAGCAGGACGCGGGGACGATCGAGCACGACGCGGCGATCCCCGATGCGGGCGAGCGCGCGGATGCGCCGGTCGAGCGCGACGCGTCGATGTCGGCGGTCGACGCGGGCTCCGACGCGGGGCCGCCGATGTGCGCGCTCGGATTCGCCGACTGCAACGGGCGCACGAGCGACGGCTGCGAGATCGATGTGCTCCTCGATCCCGCGCACTGCGGCGCGTGCGCTCATGCGTGCCCCGCGACGCTCGATGCACCGCGCTGCGAGCGAGGGACGTGCGTGCGCACGATCGAGCTCGCGCTGGAGGACGCGACCGTCGACGAGAGCACGCCCGATCGCGCGCTCGGCGGCGAGACGACGTTGCTCGTGGACGCGTGGCCGGCGCGCTACGAGGCGCTCCTGCGACCGACCTCGCTCGACGCGATTCCCACGGGCGCGGAGGTGCTCGAGGCGCGGCTCGAGCTCACGTGCTTCGACGAGGGCGACGACGTGCGCGTGCACGCGCTGGGCGCGACGTGGAGCGAGGCGAGCACGCGGTGGTCGAGCCGTCCTGCGCGCCGCGAGCCCGCGCTCGCGAGCATCACGCCGCGCGTGGGGCGCGTCCGGATCGACGTCACGAGCGCCGTGCGCGACTGGATCTCGCGTGGGACCGCCGAAGGTCTCGCGCTGGTGCCCTCGGGCCAGAACGGCAGCGACTACCGGAGTCGCGAGCACGGCGTCGCAGGGGAGCGCCCGCGGCTCGTCGTCGTTCACCGCTGATCGCGCGTCGGCCACGCATCGAGCTCGGGCACCGGAGCGCTCAGCTCGCGCCAGCGGCGCCTCAGGCCGAGCGTCGCCCACACCGCGATCGCCAGCACGATCACGCCGAGCCCGACGAGCAGCGCGTCGCGCGCGAGCGCGAGCGCGGAGATGCCGGCGCCCCAGAGCAGCACGACGCGCACCCCGAGCGCGAACGCGGTCACCGCGCGCCCGACCTTGCGGTTCGACACGATGAAGTCGCGCTGCGCGGCTGGGTCGAGCGCGCGCAGCACGGGATCGTGCTCGAGCATCCGCAGCTCGTCGGGCGTCAGCTTCACTCGGCGAACATCTGCGCGACCGGGACGATGCGGATGCGCTCGCGCGGGATGCCGATGCGCAGCTCCTGGACCACACGATCCTGCTCGAGCACCTCGGGCGGCACGGTGCGCCCCGGGTACTCGATGGGCGAAGGCTGCTCGCTCGCGATGCGATCCGCGAGCCGCGACGCGTCGGGCGCGACGATCGCGATCTGCAGGCGCGCAGGATCGATTTGGCGGCGGATCACCGCGTTCACCTGCTCGGGCGTGAGCTCGGCCCATGCCGCGCGCAGCCGCTCGAGCCACGGGCGATCGACGCCGTAGAACGCGTCGTCGATCGCGTAGCCGAGGCGACGGCTCTCGGTCTGGAGGAAGAGCGCGTAGTAGCCGTCGAGGTAGCTGCGGATGCGATCGAGCTCGGCCTGATCGAGCCCGTTCTCCACGAAATTGCGCAGCTCCGCGATCGCGAGACGCATCCCGAAGTGCGCCTGCTCGGGGCGCAGCGGGCGCAGCCAGATCGAGAAGTACTGCTGGCGTCGCGCGATGTTGGGGAGCGGGAAGACGCCCCACCCTTCCTGCTCGAAGTGCTCGGGGTACGCGTAGTCGCCGTAGTTCATGCCGCGGCGCTCGCGGATCGACTGCATCAGGCGACCGACGAACTGGCGGTGCTGGCCGAGCCACGCGACCGCGAGCACGAGCGCGGGGTAGTCCTCGTCGTCGCGCTGCACGTCGATCGGCATGCCCATCGAGACCGCGACCGAGCTCGCCTGGGGCTTGTCGACGATCCAGATGCGCGACTCGCTCGCGCGCGGCGCGGGCAGCGCGCTCCGGCCGACGCAGGCCTCGCTCGCGAGCTCGCCGACGTCGCGCGCGACACGCGGCGCGAAGCCCTCGGGGTAGCCCCCCGCGACGCCGATCGTCACGCGACCTCCGCAGAGCACGCGCGCGCGCTGCGCGCGCACGTCGTCCAGCGTGAGCCGCGTGAGCGCGCGCTCGGTGCCGAGCTCGGGATGTCCGAACGGATGCCCCTCGTAGAGCATCGCCTGCAGCGTCTCCTTGCCGAGCGTCTCGTCGTCGTTGCCGCGCAGCTCGAGGGTGAGCGCCGAGAGCATCTGCTGCTTCACGCGCTCGAAGTCCTCCGCGCTCATCTGCGGGCGCAGGAGCACGTCGCGGAAGATCTCGTAGAACGCCTCGACGTGATCGCGGTGCACGCGACCGATGAACGTGGTCTGCTCGCGATCGACCTGCGCGCCGAGCTGCGCCGCCATCGGATAGAGCGCGTCGACGATCTGCGCGTAGCTGCGCTCGCCCGCGCCGCCTTCGCTCATCAGGGTCGCGGCGAGCGCGGTCGCGCCCTCGCGCCCGCTGGGATCGCTCCCCGAGCCCGCCTCGAACACCACGCGCACCGTGACGATCGGCGACTCGCTGCGCTGCTCGATCAGCACGGGCGCATCGCGCAGCGGCTCGGTCGGGAGCTCGGCGCCTGTCACGCCCTGGGCCGTCTCGGGCTCGGGCATCGGCGGATATTCGGGCGCGGGGCCCGTGCTGCCGCCACATCCCGCGAGCGCGGCGATGCACAGCATCGAGATCGTCCTCTTCACTGCGCACCTCCCTCACGCTGGGCGAGCGTCGCGACGTAGCGGCGCTCCGGCACCAGGTACGTGCGCGCGACACGCGCGACGTCCTCGGGCGTCACCTGCTCGAGCGCGCGCAGGTAGTCGTCGATCGCCTCGATGCGACCGCTCACCGCGAGCATGCCCGCGATGAAGCCCGCGACCGAGCTCGGCGTCTCGAGCCCCATCGCGAGCGCGTAGCGCAGGTGTTGCTGCACCGCGCGGACCCGCTCCGCGGGGATCTCGCCGGCCCCGATGCGCGTCATCTCGGCCTGGATCGCGTCGAGGATCGGATCGAACGCCTGCCCCGGCGTCATCGCGGCGGTGACCACCAACAACCCGGGATCCCGCGTCTGCTCGCCCGCCCACGACTCGAGCTCGAGCACGCTCTGGTCCTGCACCACGAGGCGCTGGTAGAGCGGCGACGACTCGTCGAACGCGAGGTCGTGCACGATCTGCAGCGCCGCGGTCTCGCGCAGCGCGGCCTCGCGACGGCGCGCATCCGTCGACTCGAACGCGGGGATGCGCCAGCCTACGAACATGCGCGGCGGGGTCGCGCCGGCCCACGGTAGATCACGACGCGCGCCCTGCGTCGGCTCGGGCTCGGTCGGGATGCGCGGACGATCACGACGGCCGCGCCACGCGCCGTACTGCTCGCGGATCTTCGCCATGAGCGCGGCGCGATCACCGTAGTCGCCGACGACGATCAGCGTCGTGTTGTCGGGCGTGTAGTAACGCCGGAAGAACTGCCGCGCGTACTCGTAGCGCGTGGGCATCGCCTCGATGTCGCGCAGGTACCCGATCGTCGTGTGCCCGTACGTGTGGCGCGTGAACGCCATCTCGCTGAGCGACTCCCAGAGCGGCTGCGAGGGATTGCTCGACCAGACCTGGTACTCGCCGCGCACCGCGCCCGCCTCGGTGCGGAACACGTTCTCGTCGTACGAGAGATGCTGGAAGCGATCGGCCTCGAGCTCGATCACCGTCGGCAGCGCGCGCGTGGGCGCGGTGATCGTGTAACAGGTGTAGTCCTGCGAGGTGAACGCGTTGTTGTCCGCGCCGAAGCCCTGGAGCGTGCGCTCGTACTCGTGCTGCGAGTGACGCTCGGTCCCGCGGAACATCATGTGCTCGAAGAAGTGCGCGAATCCGCTGTGCCCTTCTTCGACCTCGTCGCGCGAGCCGACGCGGACCATCGAGTAGTAGGCGACGATCCCCGGGCTCGGCCACTGCACCGTGACGACGGTGAGCCCGTTGGGGAGGCGCTCGACCTCGGGGCGATTCGGGAAGATCGCGTCGCTCGGTCGTGGAGCTTCCGAGGGTGGCGGCGAGCGCCGCGCTGCTCTCTCGGGAGAAGCAGGACGCTCCTGAGCGACCGCGATCACCGTCGTCAGGGCGATCGCGATCAGCGCGAAGAGGGACAGACGTGCTCGCGTCATCGGTTCACTCGCTCGTGGTGAGGAGGCTCGGAAGGTAGTCGGCCGGTGCGGCATAGCCGAGCAGGTGCAGCACGGTCGCCGCGACGTTCGCGAGACCGGCGTTCTTCATCGTCTCGTCGAAGCGGAGCTCGGGCGCGCTCGGCGCGTAGAGACAGCACGGCACCGGGTTCAGCGTGTGGCTGGTCTTCGCCTTCGGGCGGCCCTGCTTGTCGCGCTGGATCGCGCCGGTCTTCTTGTCGCGCTCGTACATCTCGTCGGCGTTGCCGTGATCCGCGGTGATCAGCAGCGCGCCCTGGAGCTCCTTGATCACCGGCAGCAGTCGACCGATCTGCAGATCGACCGACTCGACCGCGACGATCGCGGGCTCGCGCACGCCGGTGTGACCGACCATGTCGCCGTTCGCCCAGTTCAGGCGTGCGTGGCGATGCTTGCCGGTGCGCAGCTGATCGACGAGCTGGTCGGTGATCTCGGCCGCCTTCATCCACGGCCGCTCCTCGAACGGGCGCGTGTCGCTCGGCACTTCGATCCACGTCTCGCCAGCGCGCGCCTCGCTGCGGTTGCCGTTCCAGAAGTACGTCACGTGGCCGAACTTCTGGGTCTCGCTGATCGCGAGCTGCGACACGCCGTTCGCTGCGAGGTGCTCGGAGAGCGTGCGGTCGATCTCGGGGGGCGGGACGAGGAAGTGCGCGGGCAGCTTCAGGTCGCCGTCGTACTGCATCATCCCGGCGAAGAAGACGTCGGGCTTCGGACCGCGATCGAACTTGGTGAACGTGTCCTCTTCGAAGGCGCGCGTGATCTCGATCGCGCGGTCGCCGCGGAAGTTGAAGAGGATGACCGCCGCGCCGTCCTCGATGCGCCCGACCGGCTTGCCGTCGTCGCCGACGATCACGAAGCCGGGAAGGTTCTGATCGATCACCCCGGGCGTCTCGGCGCGCAGCGTCTCGATCGCCTCGCCGAGCGAGCGGAAGCCGCGCCCCTCGCCGCGCACGTGGTGCTTCCAGCCGCGGTCGACCATCGGCCATTCGGCTTCGTAGCGATCCATCGTGACCTTCATGCGGCCACCACCGGACGCGACGCGATAGTCCTTACCGGTCGCGCGGATCTCCGCGAGCACCTGCTCGAGCATCTCGACGTAGGTGAGCGCGCTCGTCTCGGGCACGTCGCGTCCGTCGAGCAGCACGTGCACGCGGACCTTCTGCACGCCTTCCTGCGCGGCGCGACGGATGAGCGCGAACAGGTGCTCGATGTGCGAGTGGACGTTGCCGTCGCTGAGCAGACCGAGGAAGTGCAGCGGCTGCCCGGTCTGCTTCACGCGCGCGATCGCGGTGCGCCACGCGTCGCCCTCGAAGAGCTTGCCGCTCTCGATCGCGGCGTTGACGAGCTTCGCGCCCTGATCGAACACGCGCCCCGCGCCGAGCGCGTTGTGCCCGACCTCGCTGTTGCCCATGTCGTCGTCGCTCGGCAGGCCCACCGCGGTGCCGTGAGCACGCAGCAGGCGGAACGGCGCCTCCGCGATCAGCCAGTCGAGGTTCGGCGTGCGCGCGAGGTGCACCGCATCGCCGTCGTCGCGCGCGCCGATGCCGACGCCATCCATCACGGCGACGACCACCGGGCCCTTCACACCGGGAAAACGAGGATGACGCGCGAGCGTCAGGGACTTGGGTGCCGGAGACATGGGCGCGAGATCTAGCGCCTTCATGCGGCGAGCAAAACCGCCGGTCGCGCGAAAAGACGAAGGGCGCAGCGAGCCCCGACGTACGGTCAGGTCTCGCTGCGCCCGCGCGCAGGATCAGAAGCCGACTTCGAGACCGAGCGTCAGGTCGATGTTGAACAAGAAGTCGGGCACCTGGAACATGAAGTCCGGGTTCACGAAGATCCCGACGTTGCGCGTGAATCGATATCCGACGTTCGCGCCGACGTGGAAGCCGCCGAGACCCGACTGCCCATAGGGCGCGCTCGGCCCGTTGTTCGGCACCGCGACCTGGATCTGCCCGGCGCTGCCGCCCAGGTGCACCGAGACGTTCGGCCCCGAGTCCTGCCCTTCGTCGAACACGCGGAAGTGCACGCGCGCGCCGACGAGCATGAACGAGAGCGTGCCGAGCCCGGAGATCGGCTGGAAGCGCGCGAACGCCGAGATGCCGAGCCACTCGAGCACGTAGTAGCCGACCTCGAGGCGCAGCTGGAGGTTCGCCACGAGCCCCGGGTCGCGCACGAAGAGACACGCCTGGTTGCCGAAGCCCTGCTCGTCGAGCGACCCGCCGCAGACGGTGTCGTTGCCGCTCGCCTCGGTCGACCCGGACACGGGCACGTAGCCGTTGCCGCCCCAGAAGCCGGGGTCGTACGCGTAGCCGGCTGCGGTGTAGCTCGGCCAGTTCTCGATCTCCTGCACGGGGTCCTGCGCGAAGTCGACGCAGTCCACATCGCCCGGCGCGCAGGGGACGCGATCGGCGCGCATGCCCTGCTGCACGTACGACATGCCGAGGCCGCCGCCGATGCGCGCGAAGAAGCGCGGCGCGCCACCACCACCACCGCCGCCGCCGCCTCCATCACCGCCGTCGGCCGGCGCGCAGAGGTCGTCTTCGCAGTTGCCGCTCGTGCACTGCGAGTCGTTCGAGCACGAGTCGCCGAGCGCGCGACCGCCGCTCTCGCAGCCCGCCATGCCGGGCGGGCACTCGCTCTCCTGGCACTGTGTCGGCGGCGCGCGGCCCGGCAGCGCGGGCGCGGGCTGGGTGCGCGACGCGACGATCGGCACCGTGATCGGCGTCGCCTGGGCGCCCGCGAAGCCCACCGGGCTCCCGTCGTTGCCGAACGCGACGACGTAGTACGCGACCTCGGGCTCGAACACGTCGGTGCACGGGATCTCGTAGCCGTAGCCGCCGGCGACGCGCTGCATCTCGACGCGCTGGAACTCGCGCATGCCGTGCGCGCGGTAGTAGAGGTAGACGTGCGCGGGGCGCCCCGGGATCTCGATGTAGACGGGCACCGCGGTCTGCGCGAGCTGCTCGGGCACCGGGACGTGCGTGAGGTTGCCGGGCGCGGCCGCACCGCCGCCGCCTTCACCGCCGCCACCGGTCTGATCGGGCGGAGGCACCTCGACCTGTCCGCCACCACCGCCACCGGTGCCGGCGCGCTGGCGCGCGAGCGCGAACGTCGTCTGGATGTCCGGCGTGCTCGTCAGCGGGTCGAGCGCGACGTTGGGATCCGCCTGCAGCGCCTGCGTGAAGTAGTTGAGGCCCGCGCCGTTGTCGCCGAGGCCGCCGATCGCGACCACGCCGAGGTTCATGTACGTGCGGGCGAGCGGCGCGCCGGTGACGCGCCCGCGCTGCGCGGTCTGGAGCGCCTGGTTGAGCAGGGTCTGCGCCTGCTCGATCTCCAGGTTGTTGTACGCCTCCATCGCCTGCCGGTTCAGGTCGAGGACCTGCTGCAGCGCGCGCTGCGCGTGGGCTGGGGCACTGATCGCGAAGACGCTCGCGAGCGCGATCGCGAACGCGATCAGGGGTGAAGGAAGACGAAAAGCTCGCTCGTGCTTCATGGCGTGGTCCATCGAGGCGCAGTGATGATCGCGCAGCGGTCGGCCCTACCCCCGACACGCGCGGGGAGCATACAGGAAAGTCAAGGCGCCGAACGCGGCCGGGCCCCCGCGTCGGTGCGTCGGAATTCGACGCGTCGGTTCGCCGCGCGCCCGTCGGGCGTCGCGTTCGTCTCGATGGGCTGGGTCTCGCCGTAGCCGCGTGCCGTGAGCCGTTCCGGCGCGATTCCCGCGCGGATCAGGTACTCGCGGACCGAGTCGGCGCGCTGCTGCGAGAGCCTCAGGTTGTGCGCGTCGCGGCCGCGCGAGTCGGTGTGACCCTGCACCTCGACGGTGATGTCAGGGAAGTCACGGAGCACCTGCGCGACGGTGTCGAGCAGCGGGAACGAGACCGAGCGGATCACCGCGCGGTTGGTCTCGAAGAAGACCTGCTGGTGGATGACGATGCCTTCGCTCGTCACCTCGACGTCCTGGTAGACGCGCGGGCAGCCCTGCTCGGCCTCGATGCCCGGCTCGTTGGGGCAGCGATCGGTCGCGTCGGGGAAGCGATCGGCGTCGTTGTCGAGATCGGGGCAGCCGTCGGCGTCCTCGAAGCCGTCGTGGTCCTCGGGCTCGGTGCGGCAGCGATCGGCGTCGTCGAGGATGCCGTCGAGATCGTCGTCGGGCTCGGGGCAGCCGTCGTCGTCGAGCGTGCCGTCGCGATCCTCGGCCTCGAACGGGCAGAGATCGTTCGTGTCGGTGATCGTGTCGCCGTCGGTGTCCTGGTCCTCGGGGCAGCCGTCGGCGTCCTCGACGCCGTCGCGATCCTCGGGATCGTCGGGGCACTGATCGTCGGGATCGAGGATGCCGTCGCCGTCGCGATCGCCGGGCGCGGGCGGCGGTGCTTCTTCTTCGTGGGGGAGGCAGCGCTCGGGCGGGCTCATCCGCAGCGCGGCGCGCGCGTTGGGCTCGGCGAGCGCGAAGTGCTCCTGGGCGCGACCGAGGTTGCCCTGATCGAGCTCGACCTCGGCGAATTCGAGGTGGGCCTGCGCGGTCGCGAGCTCGCGCGGAGCGCAGTTGCGCGCGCCGCGCTCCTCCGCTTGCTGCGTGATGTCGCGCGCACCGCGGATCCGCCCACGGAGCACGGCGGTCGCCTGACACGCGGTGAGCGCGGGCAGCGCGACGACGAGCACGAGCGAGGCCAGACGACGCGAGCGGATCACTGCGCCTCGTCCTCTCGCGACACGCGCATGCGGCGCGACGTCTCCTCCTGCGCGAGCTCGCCCATCTCGCGTGCTCGCTCGGCGAAGCGGATCGCGTCCTGGTAGTTGCCCTCGTTCGCCTCTTCCGCGGCCTTCTCGAGGTACTCGTGCGCGGTCCAGTACTCGTAGGGCGCGTGCTCGGGGGCGCCCGCCTGCTCGGCCTGGCTCACCGCCGACGACGCCGGGAGGATCTGGAACGTGTAGAGCGATGGACCGCACGCGGGCAGCAGCGCGCACGCGAGCGCGACGATGAACGTGCGAGGAGCGCGTGGACGATCGTCGACTGTGCGCGGCGCGGCCGTGGAAGCAGTCAAAGCGCAGAACCCCCGAATCCCAGGGCGAATTCGGCGCGACGCTACCAAGCGCGGCAACGACGCGTCAACAGCGCCGCGGTCGAGATCAGCCCTGACGCCGCGCGCCGAGCCAGATTCGCGCGAGGAGGAACGCGAGGCCGATCGCGACGATCGAGCACATCGCGATCGTGCCGATGAAGAGCGGGCCCTCGGTGAACGGCACGAGCCCGAAGCTGCCGCGGTACTGCGCGTAGCTCCCGACGACCGCGAGGCGATCGCTCGCGGCGAGCGCGGCGCCGATGCCGAAGAGCAGCGAGAGGCCGATCGTCACGCCCGCGACCGTCTCGCGCTGGGTGCGGACCAGGCCGGCGCCGAGCGCGAAGCCGCCCGCGGCGAGCAGTCCCTCGAGCACGAACCCGACGAGCGCGACCGCGGACGGGATGCGCTGCACGTCGAGCACGTAGAGGAGGAACCAGTCGCCGTGGAACGCGTAGAAGTACGCCGACGCGGGGACCAGCACGAGGAAGTCGAAGATCAGGAACGCCAGCGAGCTGCGCGTGATCAGCGCAGGGCGAGGACTGATCTTGAGCTCCGTGCGTCCCGCCAGCGCGGCCGCGATCCCGGTCGCGAACGCGAGGAACAGCACCGTCGGCAGCGGCACGCGCCGAGAGTACGGAGAACCCGTCGGAGGGTCAAAGACGAACGTGAGGGCGCTCGGGTCGCCTCGGGAGGAGAACAGCCGTGCACGGTCGTTCGATCGGAACGGAGATCAGAGCCCCGATAGATCGACCGGGTCTTCTCCCACCGCGCTCACGTGACGCGACGCCTCGGTGAGCACGTCGATGTCCGCCGCGACGTCGAGCTCGCGGCCGCTGATGCTCCCGTGACATCCGCCGCACAGCTCGTTGAAGCGCGCGCGCGGGATCGACTGGCGGATGCGCTCGCCCGGATAGAACTGCATGTGCTCGCGCTGGTGCATCTCGCCGGTGAAGATCGCGTCCTCGCCGAACGCCAGCGGCGCTCCGCTGCGCGAGGTGACGCGCAGCTCGATCGACGCGCCGCCCCGCACCCGGAAACTCGCCGAGCCGTCGGGCGCGAGATCGACGTGACCGAGATCGCGCATCGAGCGGTAGAACATGCCGAAGTCGTCGCTCACGACCTCGCCCATCACGTCGCCGAACGTGTCGGCTCCGTCGGGTGGCGCGAGCGCCTCGAGCACGTCGAAGCCGCCGATCTCGCCGACGATCGGCCGCGACGTGCGACGGTTCGCGAAGAGCAGCGTCGCGAGCATCGGGAAGTCCATCACCGTGATCTCGGCGTCGGTCGCGCCGGGCACGATCCCGGTCGAGCCGTTCACCTCGTCCATGCGCGAGTGGAAGATCTCGCGAGGCAGGCGCGAGTACACCGCGACCGCCTCCACGTCCGCCGCGCCCGCGCGACCGCCGACCGTGCGCACCGCGCCGGTGTCGGGATCGATCTCGCAGAGCTCGAATGCGAAGCCGCCCGCGCGCAGATCGGTCGCCGCGAGATCACACGACACGATCAGACGTCCGCTCGGCAGCGGCGAGGGCGAGCGGTACACGCCGCTGCCTCCGTCGAACGCGCCGGGCGCGGGGAAGCGCATCGAGTGGATGTACGCGCGATCGTTCCCGTCGCGATCGTCCTGATCGGGACCGATCGATCGGTTCACGATCACGATCGTGCCCGCGCCGTCGGCCGCGTCGATCGGCGCTGCGACCATCGCGAGGTTGCGATCGAGCAGCTCGACGATCTCGGTCGCGCTGCGGAACCCGACGCTCTCGCGCTGCGCGAAGAGCGGGTGGTAGTCGCCGCCGTCGAGGTTCTGTCTGCGCCCCGCGAACTGATGGAACTCGACCTCGCGCTTCTCGGTCGAGAAGATCAGGCGCCCGTCGGTCATCAGCGCGGGCTGCAGCTCCTGGTTCAAGAGGAACGTGAGCTGACGGACCGCGCCGCCCTCGTCGACGATGTAGAGGTTCGCGTTGGGACGCATCGTCGCGGGCGCGCGCGTCGGTCCGGTCCGACCGGTCGCGCTCGGATCGAGGTTTCCGCGCGTCGACGCGAAGACGAGGCGACCGTCGGGCGCGAACGCGGGATCGAAGTCGTGCACGAGGATCCCGTTCGCGGTCTCCACGCTCGCGGCGACCCCGGGGATCGGCTCGCATCCGCTGCCGTCGACGTTCACCCACCACAAGCGCAGCGGCGTGCTCGCGCTGGTGCGCACCGCGAACGCGACGCGCGATCCGTCCCACGTCACCGCGGGCCCGCGCACGTCGGCGCTCGCGACGGTGATGCCGCTGCACGATGCGAGCAGCGATCGCTCGGCGCCCAGCGAGAGCGCTCCGTCCGCCGCGAACGTCGCGTCGGCCGCGACCAGATCCGCGCCCGGCCGGTATGTGTCGAAGTCGTCGACGCGACCCACGCCCGCGGGGCGCGAGACCCACACCACCGCGCTCGCGCCGTCGGGCACGATCTCGCCGCGCGTGATGCCGCCCTCGCGCTCGATCTCCCACCACCGCGCCATCACGCAGTACGCGGGGATCGTGTTCAGATCCCCGGCGTCCGCGTCGACGCCCGCGCAGTCGCTGGGGTCCGCGGGGTTCGGCGCGCCACCGTCGCGACCGAAGTCTTCGAAGAGCGATCCCCCGCGATGGAAGAGGCCCGACGCGCCCGACACCTGCTCGTCGGGGAAGAGGTTCTTCGCGATGATGCGGCTCTCGTTGGGCGTGCTCGCCTCGGGCGCGAGGAGCTCGCGCGCCATGCGGTAGTTGCGCACCGTCGCGAGACGACCGAAGTGCCCGCCCGCGCCGCCGCGCAGCCGCAGGTCGTGGAACATCGCGGGCGAGTGGCAATTGAGGAACATGCAGCCCTTGCGCACGATCACCGGCTGCACGCGGTTCGCGAAGAAGCGGAAGCCCTCCTCGTCGGCGTCCTCGGGGATCCACGGCTGGAGCAGCGCGGGCTGTCGCGTCGCGACCTCTTCGGCCCACGCGCGCAGCACCTCGTAGCGCGGATCTTCGACCGACCCGAAGACGTTGCCGCCCTCGTGGAACGTGCCGCCGCGCAACGTCGAGAGCGGACGGCGCAGGAGCTCCGACGTCGAGACCGGCGTGGTGACGAACTGGAGCGCGACCCAGTAGTTCCAGCGCAGCTCCTCGTCGTCCTCGCCGCACGAGAGATAGAGGTCGGCGATGGTCGTGCCGTGGCAGCTCGAGCCCGCGCACGCCTCGCGCAGCACCGGCTGCACCTCGTCGCGGAACCGCTCGAAGAGCGCGGGATCGACGTCCGCGGCCGCAGGGTCGTAGCCGACGACGCTGCCCGCGCCGTGACGGCAGGGACCGATGCTCTCGCTCAGCGTCTCGTCGGGCACGCCGCTGCGCTGATGGCCCGACGAGGTCCACTGCTGCAGCAGCGCGAAGCCCGTCGTGCCGAGATCGACGGTCGAGCCACCGGCGTGACGGATGTCGGTCTCGACGCGGACGAAGCGCTCGTCGGGGCGCGCGGGATCCGGCGGGTCGAAGGTCTCGACCGAGACCTGCACCGGATCGCCCGGCTTCATCAGCAGCAGCGGCAGCGGGTACGGCCCGTATGCGGTGAAGAGGTCGTCGCGCCGCATCGCCGCGTCGTACGACGTGAGGTCGAGGCTGCCCGCGCTCAGGCCCTCGGGCGTGCCGAGGTGGCATCCGGTGTTCTGTCGCACGCAGCTCGTCGACAGGAGCGGCTGGATGCGCTCGTCGTAGTACGAGCTCTCGGGCAGATCCGGCGGGCCGCAGCCGATCGTCGACACGAGCGTCAGGGCGACGACGCACACGGCTGCGTTCTTCGTCCTCATCGAACCTCTCTTCGCTTCTTCGATCTCGCCCGGAACGCGAAGGGCCCGCAGCGCTTCGCGCAGCGAGCCCTTCGTTCGTCTTGCGCTCTCGCGCACGCCTCGAGACTACACGATCAGCGCATGCGGATGGCGACTTCGATCGCGTCGAGCACGCGCGTCGAGCGCTCCGTGCCCTGCGCCTCGCGCAGCGCGGCGCGCGCGTCCGCGGTGCCGATGCGACCGAGCGCCCACGCCGCCGACTGACGCACCATGTCGTCGGTGTCGCCGGTGACCATCGCGGCGAGCGCGGGCACCGCGGCGTCGACGTGCATCGTGCCGATCACGAGCGCCGCGCGGCGACGGATCGATCCTTCCGTGCTCGCGAGGAGCGGGAGCAGCGCCTCGTGGTCGCGGAAGAAGTTCACGTGCAGCACCACGCGCAGCGCCGCGTCCTGCACCTGGACGTTCGCGTCGCCGAGCGCCTGCGAGATGAAGGGCAGCGACGCCGCCGAGTTGATGCGCGCGAGGCCGCGCACCGCCGCGACGCGGACCTGCACGTCACCGTCGTTCGTCAGCGCGCGACCGAGGTGCGCGACGCCGTGCGGATCCATGAACTCGCCGATCGCATCGGCCGCGACCGCGCGACGCGCCGGATCGGGATCGCTCTCCAGCACCGCGCGCGTCTCCGCCATGATCGCGCCGAACCCGAAGGGACGACGGCGCAGCCACCACGCAGCCATCTCGCGCACCCGCGCGTCCTCCTGCGGGTCGAGCATGCGCTGCTCGAGCAGCGGCACGCACTCGTGGCACTCGACGCGCTCGCCGTACTCGAGCAGCGTCTGCAGCGCGACCGGGGAGCTCCTGCGCGCGACGTCGATCGCGTTCATGAGCTGCTCGCGCGTCGGCGCCTGGGTGTGGGGGCTGATCTCGCCCTCACGCGAGTAGGGCCTGAAGTCCGGCGAGCCGGTCGCCTGCGCCGAGGCGCTCGCGACGGGGCCCACCAGCAGCGCGGCGAGGACGAAGAGCTTGATGATCGTCTTCATGATGTGCCTCTTCATTCCTGCTCGAGCTCAGTACTCGGTGCCCGCCCAGTTGCCCGCGCCGTCCACGTTCCAGCGCGAGTAGTACTGACCGCCGAGGTCCGCGGCGCGGATGAGCACGAGGCGATCCTCGCGCGACACCGTCACGCCCTGGTCCTCGGGGTGCAGCGGGTGCGCGTCGTCGCTCCACGCGCGCGTCCCCGCCTCGTCCACCGCGTTCATCACCTCGACGAGGCGGCTTCCGCGCGCATCACCGGGGACGATCCACTCCGGCGCGACGGTGCCCGTCGCGACCGAGTCGCCCATCATCGCGCTCGGGTAGAGCAGCGAGACGTACGACGCCGGATAGGTCACGACCTCGCGCTCGTAGTACGTGCTGATCGGGCGGCTCGACAGATCGAGATACGGGATCTCGAACGTCATCATCTCGCCCTCCATCGTCGTGACGTTCACCGTGTACGTCTGACCGGCGAAGGGATCGCTCGCGCCGCCGTCGTGGCAGCCGACGCAGTTGCGATCGAGCACGTCCTGCACGTTCTGCACGCTCGCCGCGCCCGCCCACGGCAGCTCCACGCGATCGGGGATCGTGCGGAACGTCGAGGTGTCGGGGCCGACCGACTGCGCGACCGTCGTCGCGCCCATGCGCGGGATGACCTCGCCGGCGCGCGAGCTGTGGCAGCCACCACACTGGCGCGACTCGCCGGGCATCGCCTGGATCCACAGCATCTGGTTGCGGATCGCGAGGCCGAAGCGATCGATCGGCTGCAGGTGGTAGGGCAGGTACGCGGGCACCTGCGCGCTCCAGCTGCCGTCCTCGTAGACCGGCGTCTCACCGAGGATCGCCGCGCCCTCGTGCATCGTCAGGCCGAACTGACCGACCGCGCCGATCTCCGAGCTGAAGCCCTCGATGATGCGCACGTGGGTCGCCTCGAGCAGCGCGTCGTGCAGCGACACGCCCTCGCCGAACTGCGCGCCGCGCACGGTCTCGCCGAGCGAGGTCTCCGCGACGTCGATCGAGCCGATCACCGCGGGACGCGCGGGCTCGAACGCGCCGCTCACCGTCGACGGGATCACCGCGGGCTCCTCGCGCGGCATCACCGGCATCGCGTACACGTCCCAGACGTTCGGGTCGTCGTAGACGAGCGTGCGGCGGCCGCTCTCGACGTCGTAGAGATAGATGCCGAACTGCGGCGCCGACTCCGCGAGCTCGTTGCGATCGTTCACGTCGCCGTCCGACCACGAGACCAGGATCTGGCCCTCGAAGCCCGTGATCGCGCGGGGGTGACGATAACGACCGACGCCGCTCGGCGGGCTCTCGCTCTCGGTCGGGACCAGCGGCGTGAGGTTCTCGAACGTCGCCTGCTGCACGTCGATGCGCAGCGGGTCGCGGCCCTCGCGAGCGCGCGCGTCGATGCGGATCACCGCGCCCGACTGGATGGTGCGGCTGCGGCTGGTGCCGATCGCGAGGAACTGACCGGGCGCGATCTCGGTCGCCTGCACCAGCGAGTTGAAGTCCGCGTTGTCGCCCGCACCGCGGTTGAACTGGCCCGCGATCGCCTCCATGCCGGAGCAGTCGGGGTTCATGCGGAAGAGCTTCACGTCGTTGACGGGGCCGAGGTGCTCCCAGCGCGAGAAGCCGATCTGGCCGGCGTTCTCGCCGTCGGTGACGAGGAAGGGATCCGCGCTGTGCGAGAGGTTGTGCGCGCAGAGCCGGCGATCCGCGTCACCACCGTCGATCGACACCGTCGCGATCTGCGTGACCGCGCGGCCGTGGTTGTACTCGTCGGCGCGCGTCCCCATCACCGTGTACGGCTCGTTGGTCACGAACGCGATGCGATCGCCGGGCACGAAGATCGGGCGGATGTCGTCCCAGTCGCCGAACGTCAGCTGACGCACCTCGCCGGTGCCGTCCACGTTCGTCACGAACACGTGATAGTGGTCGTCGTCGGCGTGGCGCATCGAGAAGACCACGCGGCGCGCGTCGAACGAGAGGTCGAGGCCGTTCACGTCGACGCCCTCGAAGCCCTCGGTGAGGTTGCGCAGCGTGCCGTCCGGCGTCGGAGGCTCGAGCACCATCACCGCGCCGCCCGGCGTGTAGCGCTGGTAGTCGATGACCTGGCCCGAGCCGCTCGCGACGTCGTGCGAGAGATCCTCCCGCTCGTACGCGCGCTGCACGAACACCAGGGCTTGGACGCCGGGAAGCGCGCTGTCGCCGCCGCCCCCGCCGCAGCCTGCGAGCGCGATGCCTGCGGTGCCTAGGCACACAGCGCCGAACAGCGTCCCTGCGCGCGACCACCACCCGTTCCGCATGCCCGCCTCCATGTGCCGCCGGTCCTTCCGAGGGCGCTGCCCCGTTACCAAGCGCCGCCCTGCTCAGGGTCGGCCGTCGTCGGGCGGGGCAATGTGCAACGCTCGATCCACGCTACCACGGATCACGTAAGTGACTGCATCCACTCGTGATCCCGTGAGCGACGAGCGGCGCGATCCACGTGGGGCGGCGACCCCGCGGGGGCGGAGGTCGGGGTCACGAGCCCCCGTGTGCAAGCGCAACGTCGGCCCGGTGTGGGGACGAATCGCATCCTGGTGGGGTCGCCGGGCTTCCCTATACTCGGCGCGATGTTCGACGTCGCCGCGGAGTTCGAAGCCGCGCTGAGCTCGGGGAACTGGGCGATCGCCCTTCCCCTCATCTATCTCGCCGGCCTCGGCACCGCGCTGACGCCGTGCGTGTACCCGATGATCGCGATCACGGTCTCGGTGTTCGGCGCGCGCCAGGCCAAGACGAAGGTCGAGGGCGCGATGCTCTCGACCGCGTACGTGCTCGGCATGTGCGCGCTGATGACGCCGCTCGGCGTGTTCAGCGCGCTCTCGGGCGGCTTCTTCGGCGAGTGGCTGAACTACCCGGTCGTGCTGATCGGGTTCGCGGTGCTCTTCGTCGCGCTCGCGCTCGCGATGTTCGGCCTCTACGAGCTCAACCTGCCGCCCGCGCTGCAGAACAAGCTCGCGGGCGTCGGCGGCATCGGCCTGAAGGGCGCGTTCGCGCTCGGCTTCGCGATGGCGCTGATCGCGACGCCGTGCACCGGGCCCGCGCTCGTCGCGCTGCTCGCGTGGATCGGCAACACCGGCAACGTCGGGCTCGGCGCGGGGGCGATGTTCCTCTACGCGCTCGGCCTCGGGACGCTCTTCTGGGTGGTCGGCACCTTCGCGGTGTCGCTCCCGAAGAGCGGCCGGTGGATGGAGATGGTGAAGAGCGTCTTCGGCATCGTGCTCTGCGTGATGGCGCTCTACTGGATCAAGGATCTGATCCCCGGCCTGATGGACGCGTTCGAGCGCACCTGGCTGGTGCTCGCGATCGCGCTCGGGGTGGCGGCGATCGGGCTCGCGGTGGGCGCGGTGCACCTCGACTTCCACGAGCCGAACGTCGCGGTACGCGTGCGCAAGGCGCTCGGCATCGTGCTGGCGACGACCGGATCGTTCGCGGTGCTCGCGTGGATGATCACGCCGGCGCTGGGCCTCACCTGGCGCGAGGACTTCCAGGCCGCGCTCGCCGAGGCGCGTGAAGAGGGGCGCCCCTACATCGTCGACTTCGGCGCGTCGTGGTGCCAGGCGTGCGGCGAGCTCGAGCGCAACACGTTCACCGATCCCCGCGTGATCGAAGAGGGCTCGCGCTTCGTCGCGGTGCACGTCGATCTCTCGCCGGGGCAGGACACCGAGGAGAAGCGCGCGCTGCTGCGCGGCTACGCGCAGCGCGGCCTGCCGCTCGTGGTGCTGCACGCGAGCGATGGCAGCGAGGTGCACCGCGTGACCGAGTTCATCGAGGCCGAAGAGCTCCTGTCGCTGATGCAGCAGGTGCGCTGATCGTCCCCGGATCGCGGAAGCGCGCGACGACGCTCGCCTCGCACACTTCGGAGCCTGACGCGGGGCCTCCTCATCCGTGATGCAGCAGGTGCAAGAGCGAGGTGCGTCGCATGCCCGAAGGGCGTAGGATCTTCTCGTGTCCTCGATCCGCGCACGCGTTCGCGACGGCCGGCTGATCGTCGATGCTCCGACCGACCTTCCCGACGGTCTCGAGGTGACGCTCGCGATCGTCGACGACGATCTCGACGACGATTCGCGTCGTGCCATGGAAGCATCGATCGAGGAGTCGTACGCGCAGATCGAACGCGGCGAGATGTTGGACGCCGCCGACGTGATCCGTGGCCTTCGCGCGCCGCGGCGCTGATGCTGCGCGCGAAGCTCACGCCACGCGCGCGCGGCGAGCTCACGCGGATCACCGAGTGGTGGCGAGCGGAGCGACCGTCCGCCCCCGAGCTCGTTCTCGACGAGCTCGAAGCTGCGTTGGCGACGCTCACGACCGCACCGCACCTGGGCGTCGCGTATCCGCGTGCGCGACCAGGAACACGGCGCTTCTTGCTCACGCAGACGCGGTTCCACGTCGACTACGCAGTTCGAGGCGGTGACCTGATCGTGCTCTCGATCTGGAGCTCACTCCGCCGTCACGGCCCGCGCCTGGGGTGATCCGATCTCCGCGCCCGGGGCTAGCGAGCGCTGGTCGCCGGTGAGAGCGTCCGCGCATGGCCACCCGCAAGAAGACCCACGAGGACTCCATCCAGTACGACGCGAAGCTCGGCGAAGGCGCGTTCGCTTCGCTCGCCTCAGCCCGGCGCGCGCTTGGCGAGAGCGTCGACGTCGCGCCGCGCCTCGACCTCCGCGAGGTCGCGGTGCTCGCCCTCGGCATCGCCCGCCGCATCGCCGAGCCGCCGATGCGCCAGCGCTTCCGACACGTCGAGAAGGAGCTGCCCGGCGAGCTCGTCGACCGGCTCGGGCCCGCAGCCTGGGCGCTCTGGCACGCGGCGGTGCAGCGCGAGACCAAGGACGCGACCACGCCCGACGCGATGCTGCCCGCCGCGCTCGTCGCCGACGCCACCGCGCTGAAGACGACGATGCTCCGCGTCGTGTCGTACGTGCTCGCCGACGACGAGACGGCGATGCGCGAGCTCGCCGCGATCGTGAGCGGCGTCGGCTACCTCGACCTCGCGAGCGACCTCGGCCGGCTCGCGACCCTCTACGACGCCCACGCCGACGCGCTCGCCGCCGACACGCTGCGCTACCGCGACGGCGACGTCGACCGCGCCCGCTCGCTCGCGGCGCGCATCGTCTCGGCGCTCGGCGATTCGACCGACGACACCTGGGCCGATGCGGTGAACCGCTCGTACGCGGTGCTGGCCACGACCTACGAGCCGATCCGGCTCTTCGGCATCGCGATGTACCGGAGCAGCAAGCCCGACGAGCTCTTCCCCTCGCTGTTCAGCGTGCGCGCCGCCCCGCAGCGACGGGCGCCCAGCGGCGGAGAGCCCAGCGGCGGAGAGCAGCCGAGCGGCTGACGGAATGGTCTGGCGGAGGGTGTCGACACCGACCTTCCAGACGATTTCGTCTGGCGGAGGGTGTCGACACCGACCTTTTTGACGATTTGGTCTGGCGGAGGGTGTCGACACCGAGCTTTTTGACGATTTCGTCTGGCGGAGGGTGTCGACACCGACCTTTTTGACGATTTCGTCTGGCGGAGGGTGTCGACACCGACCTTCCAGACGACTTCGTCTGGCTGCGCGTCCCAATTCAGGGTCACTGAGTGCGGACCGAGCGGGCGAGCGCGCGCTGCCCGAGCGCGAGGCCGATCACCGCGAGCACCACCCCGACGATCGCGCCGCCACGCCCGTTGCCGGTGCCGACCGCGCCCGTGGAGGTCGCCAGGTGCAGCGCCGCGAGCGCCATCCCGATCACGGCGAGCACGAGCGCGACGATCGCGCCGTCCCGTGCGTGGCCCACCGCGAGCCTCCCGTGGGCGCGCGCGGTCGCCCAGCCTCCGGTGATCACCGACGCGAGCGCGATCAGCGCGGCCACGGTCGCGCCGGCGCGCCCGGAGCCGGTCCCGATCACGCCCGCGGCGGCCTGCGCCGCGGCAGGCGCCGCGGGCCACGCGAGCAGCGCGGCGACGACGAGGACGGCTCGAGCGCGGACGAGGAGAAGGGTCTGCATGGGCACGGACGTACCGCCCGCCGGCGCGCGCGGATTGGACGGATTTGAACCTCGCGCGTTGCGAGCTCGAGCGAGCGGGCCCAATGGCTCGGGTGCGATGCGCGGCGCGTCCAAGCCCTACCAGATCCACACGCCGGCGGGGCCGCTCGCCCGCTACGTGGAGTACCTCTGGTCGCTGCCCGATGCGCCCTCGCAGGGGCGGGGGAGCATCCTGCCGAGCGGCACGCTCTCGCTCGTCGTCCACCTCGACGAGGACGAGCGCCGCATCTACGACGTCGACTCCCCCGTCTGTCGTCGGTTCTCGGGCGCCGTCGTCTCGGGCGCGCACGGTCGCCCGTTCTTCGCCGAAGGGCGCGAGCACACGTCGGCGGTCGGCATCCACTTCCGCCCCGGCGGGGCGTGGCCCTTCTTCGGCGTCGCGCTGGGAGAGCTCGCGGATCGACACGTGGACCTCGACGCGCTCTGGGGCGCGTCGGCGGTGGAGCTGCGCGATCGGCTGGGCAGCGCGACGACCTCGGCCGATCGGTTCCGCATCCTCGAAGCGGCGCTGCTGCGGCGGCTGGAGCGCGCGCGGCCGGGCCACGACGCGGTGGCGGTGGCGCTCCGCGCGCTCGAGCGCGGCGACACGAACGTCGGCGCGATCTCCGACCACGTCGGCCTGAGCCGACGCCGGCTCATCGAAGTGTTCACCGCGCAGGTCGGCGTCACGCCGAAGAAGTTCGCTCGCCTGCGGCGGTTCCAGCGCGTGCTCGCCGCGACCCGACGCGTGGACGCCCCGCGCTGGTCGCGCGTGGCGCTCGCGTCGGGCTACTTCGATCAGGCGCACCTGATCCGCGACTTCGTGGAGTTCTGCGGCGTCTCCCCGGGCGAGTTCGCGCGCGTTCGCGACCTCGACGCCACGAACCATCACGTGCGGCTGCCCGAGTGGGTCCGTCAGCGCGCGAGCACCTGACGCAGCGTGTCGGCGAACTCGTTCGGCTGGCCCATGAAGCCGCCGTGATCGCCGGGAAACATCGTCGGCTTGGTGCCGAGGCGCTCCGCGAGCGCGATCGACGTGCGCGACGTGAGCAGGTGGCCCGAGGTCTCGCCGAGGCCGACCACGACGCGCGTCTCGGACGCGCGCAGCGCGGCGATGTCGGGCAGGTAGCGCGTCGTGCCGCGCAGCTCGTGGAGGAAGAAGCGCGCGCTGTTGCGCAGGTCCTTCTCGGTCGGCTCGCCCGGCGGGCCGGCGTGCTCGCTCACGTCGAAGCCCGCGTTCTTCATGAACTGCATCCACGCCGCGCCGACCCCGTGGCGCTGGTAGATCGCGATGTTCTCCTCGGTCATCGCGCGCAGCTGCGCCGCGTCGGGGAGCAGCTCGAGCAGCGGAGGCTCGTGCGCGACGAGCGTGCGCAGTCGGCCGGGGTGTCGCGTCACGAGCGCGAGCCCGGTGACCGCGCCGCCGCTGCTGCCGAAGAGGTCGGCGGTCTTCGCGCCGAGCGCGTCGAGGATCGCGACGACGCAGTCGGCGCGCAGCTCGGGCGTCGACTCGAGCTGCGGATCGTCGAACGTGCTGCGGGAGATCCCCGGCGGGTCGTGGGTGACGACGGTGTGATCGCGCGCCAGCGCATCGGCGAGCGGCCCGAACATCACGGCGTCCATCGGCGAGCCCATGACGAGCAGCACGGGACCTTCGCCGCGGACTTCGTAGTGGAGACGTCCGCCGCGAACGGGGAGTGTGTGAGTCGTGGTCATGTCGGTCGTCCTTCCTCGAGCGATGGAGGTAGACGCCCGCACGCGGCGCGACTCATCGGCGGTGCGCGCGAATTCGTCCTGCGTGCGATGATGCGGTCGGTGCGCGCGCTGCTGCCCATCGCGATCCTCCTCGCTGCGTGCAGCGCCGGGCCCGACGATCCCCTCGACGCGGGTCCCGATGCGCGCGCGACCGGCACGCTGCACCTCGGTGAGGGCGAGCTCGCGTTCCGCGCCATCGAGGACGGCGACACGCTGCTGCTCGCGCGGGGGTGTCAGGGCAGCCAGCACGTGTTCGTCACGCTGCGCAGCGAGGACATGGATCCGCGCGGCATGGTGGTGGAGCTCGAGCTGGTGCGCGAAGGCAGCGGCGAGAGCGTGAGCGGTGAATTCCGACTGCGTCTCTCGTTCACGCCCGACGCGAGCGGCGCGTTCGCGCAGCTCACCGGGCTCACGCTGCAGGTCGCCGAGCCCGACGGCGCGATCGGCGACGACCTCGTCCTGCGAGGCCGCATCGAGGATCGGACGGGCATCGAAGCACACGCCGAGCGTCGCGTGCGCATCGAGTGGGGCACCCAGGTCTGCAGCGAGCCCTCGGGCTGAGCTGTTCTCCCCGGGGGAGGCTGCGCGCCTCCCCTCTCGACCCCTCGAGCTGCGCGTGGGTCCCCACCCACTTGCGGCCTCGCGCGGCGCGATCTCGACGTCGATCTCGTACGGGATTACACCGCCCTCGACGTGCTGCTCTACATCCCGTGGTTCCGCGCCGAGGCGTGGATGATCCCGACGCCGTGGGGCACGCCCATCGCGATCCATCCCTTCGGCCTCCTCGTCGCGACCGGCGTCGTGCTCGGCGCGTGGCTCGCGCGATGGAAGGCGCAGCGCGACGGGCTGCACCCCGAGACCGTCATGAACCTCGCGGGCTGGGTGCTGATCCCCGGGTTCATCAGCGCGCACGTCTTCGACGATCTCGCGTACCGACCGCAGCTCGTCGCCGAGCAGCCCTGGCACCTGCTGTTCATCTGGGACGGCATCTCGAGCTTCGGCGGGTTCTTCGGCGCGGTCGCGGGCGCGTTCGTGTGGTCGCGACGTCGCAAGCTGCCGGGCCTCGCGTTCGCCGATCCGATCGCGTTCGCGTTCCCGCTCGGGTGGCTCTTCGGTCGGACCGGGTGCTTCGTCGTGCACGATCACCCGGGCCGCGTGACCACGTTCTTCCTCGGCGTCGCGGACTACGAGGTGGGGTACCCGCCCTATCAGGTGCGCCACGATCTCGGGCTCTACGAGGTCATCTGGAGCGCGCTGGTCGTCGGGTTGTTCTTCTTCCTCGCGCGCAAGCAGAGACCGCGCGGGCTCTACCTCGCGCTGCTCGCGCTGCTCTACGCGCCGGTGCGCTTCGGGCTCGACTTCCTGCGCGCGACCGACTTCGCGATGGCGGACACGCGCTACTTCGGGCTGACCCCGGGGCACTACGCCGCGATCGTGCTCGTGGTCATCGGGACGCTCACGGCCATCACCGTGGCGCGTCGCCCTTGGCCGGAGATCCCGCGCTGGGCGCGATGGCCCGAGCCCGGGCCCGAAGAAGTGCCCACCGAGAGCGCGACGTAGAGCGGCATCGTGCGTGCTTCGTCTCTCGCGCGGAGGACGAAGCGATGGAAGCGAGAGCGAAGCTCCTCGGGCACCCGATCCACCAGATGCTCATCCCGATCCCGTTCGGGCTGCTCGCGACCGGTGCCGTGCTCGACATCGTCGCGCAGTTCTTCGACGACCGCGCGATCACGGTCGTCTCGTTCTGGAACATCGCGATCGGCGTCGTCACCGGCCTGATCGCCGCGGTGTTCGGGCTGATGGACTTCACCAAGATCCCGCGCGGCACGCGCGCCAAGCGGGTCGGGCTCGTGCACGGGATCGGCAACGTGATCGTGCTCGGTCTCTTCGCGGCCGCGCTCTACCTCCGCGCGGACGAGTACCGCTATCGCGTCGGCGAGCTCGCGCTCTGGCTCCAGGTCGGCGGGCTCGCGCTCGCGGGCGTCACCGGCTGGCTCGGCGGCGAGCTCGTCGATCGTCTCGCGATCGGCGTCGACCCCGACGCGCATCCCGACGCGCCGAGCTCGCTCTTCCGGCGCCGGGCGCGGGTGCGTCGCGAGCCCGTCGTCGCCGAGGACGAGGTGATCACGCGCCAGTCGGTGCGGAGCGACACGCCGCCCTACGGGACCCCCACGCGCGCCTGAGAGCGGGCTTCACTTGCGTTGATCGAACGCAGGTGAAGCGGAGCGAATCGGTGGGAGGGAGGCTCCGGCCGATTCACTCGGCTGGAGGGAGGGTCTGCGGACAGACCCTCCGGCAAGAAACGGAAGAGCACGAATCAACGCAAGTGATTCGTGCTCTTCGATCGACGAGAAACCCGGAGCGAAGCTCCGGGCGGTAGAGTGCGCGGCGCATGACCGCCCTCCTCTACGGCGCCTACGGGTACACCGGTGAGCTCACGGCGCGCGTCGCGCGCGAGCGCGGCCTCGATCTGATCCTCGCAGGGCGCGACCCCGGCAGGACGATCGAGGTCGCGGCGCGCTACGGGATGCCGCATCGCGTGTTCTCGCTCGACGATCCCGAGGCGCTCGACACCGCGCTCGAAGGCGTGCGCGTGGTCCTCCACTGCGCCGGGCCCTTCTCGCGCACCTCGCGCCCGATGGTCGACGCGTGCCTGCGCAACCGCGTGCACTACCTCGACATCACCGGCGAGCTCGAGGTGTTCGAGGCGTGCGCGCAGCGCGACGAGGACGCGAAGCGCGCAGGCGTGATGGTGCTGCCGGGCGCGGGCTTCGACGTGGTGCCGAGCGATTGCCTCGCCGCGCACCTCGCGCGCCGACTGCCCGACGCGACGCACCTCGCGCTCGGGTTCCTCGGCACCGGCGCGGTGTCGCACGGGACGGCGACGACGATGATCGAGAACATCCACCGCGGCTCGGCGGTGCGTCGCGACGGGCGCATCGTGCCGATCCCCGCGGGCTCGATCGTGCGCACGATCGACTACGGCGCGCGCCGGCCGCGGCTCTCGATGGCGATCCCGTGGGGCGACGTCTCGACCGCGTTCCACAGCACGAGGATCCCGAACATCGACGTGTTCATCCCGGCGACGCAGCAGATGATCGCCGGCGCGCGCGCGATGACGCTGCTCGCACCGGTGATGGGCTCGAGGCCGGTGCAGCGCCTGCTCAAGCGCGTGGTCGACGCGCGCCCCGCGGGCCCGACCGACGCGCAGCGCGCGAAGGGCGCATCGTTCCTGTGGGGCGAGGTGAAGAACGCGAAGGGCGAGACGCGCGTCTCGCGGATGCGCGCGCCCGAGGGCTACACGCTCACCGCGGACGCATCGCTCGCGATCGTGCAGCGCGTGCTCCGCGGCGAGGCGAAGCCGGGCTTCCAGACTCCGTCGCGCGCGTTCGGTGCGGACTTCGTGCTCGAGCTCCCGAACGTCACGCGCAGCGACGAGTAGCGGGAGCTCCGCTCAGGAGAGAAGAGAGCGAGTGCCGCTGAGGAGAGCGCCTCACGCGCCTCGGATCGCATCCATCGCACGGCGTGATCCGAAATCGCCCTTCGACGTGGTCTTCCTAACCCTCCTGCTCTCCTAAGAAAATCTCCTCACTCCTCGGCGAGCGCCCGCGACTGCAGATCCATCGCGCGCGGCGCCGCGACCGACGCGAACGTGCCGGCGATCTCCACCGACGCGAGCGCGTCGTCGCCTCCCCATTGGCGCAGCGCGGCCGCGACCGCGAGATCGTCGATGCTGAGCATGCCGACCAAGCGGTCCGCGGCGTCGAGCACCGGCAGGCGTCGTACGTGATGGTCGCGCATCGCCTCTTCGGCGTGGCGCAGCGACTCGCCGACGCGGCAGCAGTACACGACGGGGGTCATCGCGCTCTCGACGCGCAGCGCGTCGAGCCGGTCCTCCTGGATGAACGCCGCGAGACAGACGTCGCGATCGGTCAGCATGCCGACGACGCGGTCCCGCCCGTCGATCACCGCCAGCGCGCCGCAGCCGTGCCGCCACATCTCGCGCGTCGCGTCGTGCAGGGTGTCGTCCGGCGCGATCGCGCGCACCGGCGTGCTCATCACCTCTTCGACCCGCATCGAGGCACCTCCGCGCGGACGCGGCGTGCATCGCGCGGACCATCACCACGCGAGACGCGTGTAACAGAAGAACCCGAAGAGCACGCTGAGCGCGTTCGCCGCGAGCGCCCACAGCAGCGCGCGACGCACGCCGAAGCACGCGAGGAACGCGGCCTCGACGAGCACCACGATCCCCTCGGTGATCGCGACCTGGCCCCAGTACGCGCGCACGCCGAGCTCGCCGAGCACCTCGAGCAGCACGAACCAGACGAGCGGGTGCGTGATCCCGCTGCACGCGAACGCGATCGCGACCCGCTCGCGCAGTGGGCGCGGCGCGTCGTGGGCCTGCACGTAGACGCCCATCTCGACGCACTGCGTGAGCGCGAACGCCGCGAGCCAGCGGAGGATCCAGCTCATCCGGTGGTGCGCAGCGCGCGCCCTTCCACGATCCACCACGACACGATCGCGAGCTCGAGGTAGCCGTGGAAGATCACGCCGCGCAGGTAGCCCTCGCGCGCGCCGACGAGATCGACGAGCGCCCAGAGCGCGACCGCGAGCGAGAGCAGGAACGCGAGCGCGACGACGAGCGTGCCCGAGTCCTGCCGCCACGCGCGCAGGCTCGCCGCGAAGGTGCGCGGCGTCTCGCGGGCGCGATCCTCCTCGGGCACCAGGCGGATCCAGATCGTGTAGTGCACCGACTGCGCGAACGCGAAGAGCAGCACGAGCCGCGGGCCCCAGGGATCGTCGAGCCCGGGCGCGATCGACGCGAGGTGGTACCAGGCCCCGGTGCCGCCCGGGGTCGCGGCCCAGCCCTCGCTCGCCATCACGATGGGATCGAGCGCGCCGCACGCGATCAGCGCGCACCCGAGCGCCAGCGCGGCGAGCGGGATCAGATGGAGCCAGGTCGTGCGGCGGCGCCACGCGAGCCACATCGCGAGCGCGACGAAGTTGTGGGCGTGCGCGGCGATCAGCGCGGCCCCGTAGGTGTGGTCCCACGCGAGCGCGAGGAGCAGCGCGCCGACCGACACGACCACGATCCGTCGCGCCCAGCGGCCCCGGCCCGCGAGCGCGCCTCCGACGATCGCGGCGAGGCCCCACCGCACGTCGACGGTCACGGTGAGCGCGACGAGGGGCAGCGCGACGAGCAGCCAGAAGCGCGGCGAGCGATGCAGGCCCGGGCGCGTCACGAGGTAACGAACGTCGCTCGCCGCGTGGGGCACGCCGAGCACCACCGGCCCGAGCGCGAGCATCCACAGCGGCGCGACCGCGGTGAGGAGCAGCGCGAGCACGATCCCGATCGAGCCCGCGAGCGCGACCCGCAGCTCACGAGAGCGCACCAGCGTCGGCGCGAGTGGGCCGAGGGCGCGCAGCCACGCGAGACGCACGCGATCCAGCACGGCGATCGGCAGCGCGGCGATCGACCCGACCGAATGGGCGGGCGACCTCGGCGCGGCGGTCGCGGCGGGAGTCACGGACATCGAGGAACGCACGGCTTCGGGCCTCCTGAGCGTACGGGTGGGAGCCCTCTTCGGACAACGGCTCACGCCGGTCGGCTTGGCTCCCGGTGCTTGGCGCCGCACGCATTTCGGCTACATTCGCGCGCGCCGACTCCCCTCCCCTCTGATGAAGGCAGCACCTCTCGCATGAAGCCCGACCCGCGCGCGTTCTGGACGTTCTTCCGGCAGGGTTTCGCGAAGTGGGATCAGACCGCGAGCTTCGTGCCGAGCCAGCGCTTCCTCGTGGACGCGATGGTGAACGGCGCGGAGCCGGAGCGCGCGCGGCGCATCGTCGAGCTCGGCCCGGGCGTCGGCGTGATGACGAAGCCGCTGCTCTCGCGGATGCGCGACGACGCGGAGCTCTACACGATCGAGATCGATCCGCCGATCCACGAGCAGCTCGTGCGCGCGGTGGTCGATCCGCGGCTGCACCCGATCTGCGGATCGGCGGAGCACATCGCCGATCTGCTCGCCGAGAAGGGCTGCTCCGAGAAGGTCGACGCGGTGGTGTCGTCGCTCGGGATGAGCCTGATCCCGCCCGCGGTGCGCGATCGGATCGTGGAGTCGATCATCGACAGCCTCGCGCCGGGCGGGGTGTACGTGCAGTTCGGCTACATCCACACGCGCTATCTGGTGATCAGCACCGAGCGCGGGTTCGTGCCGTTCGACTATCTCGGATACCTCGAGTCGCGCTTCGAGCGGGTACAGCGCACGCCGGTGCCGCTGAACTTCCCGCCGGCGTGGGTGTTCGAGAGCCGCAAGCCGCGCTGAGCCTCTCGACTCTCTGAGGAGAGCAGGAATCCGAGGAAGACCACGTCAGGTGCTTCGCGCGGTCCGCGCGGAGATCGAACGGATTTTCTAAGGAAAGCAGGAGGGTTAGGAAGACCACGTCGGAGGTCGCTCCTGGGGCCCTGCTTTCCTCTGATTCCCCTGAGGATCTTCGAGCACAGGCGGGATGACGGAGGAGCCGAGCGACGTGGTCCCTCCTTCTCCTCCTGCTCTCCTCAGAAATTCTCCTCCGGGAATTCGCGCACGGTGAGGAGATGGGTCGCTGCGCCCAGGGGCGTGGTGGGGAGGCGCGCGAAGTAGCGCATCGCGCCGGGGAGCGTGCCGAACGTCTGCTCGATGCGGCGGAAGTGATCGCTCGCGACCACGTTGTCGCGGACCGGGGCGTGCGCGGCGCGCGGGTCGTCGCGGAACGCGCGCACGTACTCGAGCAGGCGCGCGTGGTAGTCGGGCTCCTCGACGATCGCGCCGATCGATCGCGCCCGCGGGTGGGTGCCTCCGAGCATCGCGCGCACTTGTCGCTCCAGCTCCTCGAGGCCGTCCTCGTGGCTCTCGAGCAGCTGCAGGTCGTACGCGGGGTTCGCGTGCACCACCTGCATGAGGTGCCCGATGATCACGTCGCGATCGACGAGGAAGCCGGTGGGGTCGACCATCGACGCCGGGTCGTCGAGCACCCGCAGCACCTGGTGCAGGCCGAACCCGATGCCGCGGCGCGCGTAGTAGTCCCGCGCGGCAGGCTCGATCCAGAAGCGCAGCATGTCGATCGAGCCGACGACGAGCTGCAGGCGCGTGGGCGCGCGCTCGACGTGGCCCAGCGCCACCAGGCGCGACAGGCGCGCGTCGAGCGCGTCGTGATCCGCGAGCGCGCGCAGCGTCCGCGCGAGGCGCGCGATCTTGGTCGCGAGCTCGCGCGGCGTGCCCGCGGTGCGACGCAACAGCTCGAGCGGGGGCAGCGCGAGGCGCGGCGTCCCGGTCTGCGTTCCTCCGGCGGTCGACATCGCCGCGATCCTGCACGAGCGCGCACGGTTGCGCTCGGGGTCGCGCTTCACTACGACTCCGCCTCATGCGGATGGTCCAGTGCGTGAAGCTCGGGCACGAGGCAGAGGGGCTCGATCGCCCTCCGTTCCCGAACGAGCTCGGCAAGCGTGTCTACGAGAACGTCTCGAAAGAAGCGTGGAAGCAGTGGATCGCCCACTCGACGATGCTCATCAACGAGTATCGGCTCGAGCTCTCCTCGAAGCAGGCGACCGAGTTCCTGCTCAAGCAGTGCGAGGAGTTCTTCTTCGGCGGCGGTGGCGCGAGGCCCGAGGGCTACGTGCCTCCCTCCGAAGGCGGCGAGAAGAAGTGAGCCCGGCTCATTTCTGATCGAACGATGACCGCGGCGCGCGACGAGCACGCCCGACGCCGCGACTCGTTCGCGCGCGAAGCGGGCATCCAGGACGCGATCGGCGTTCGCATCTCGTTCGTGCGCCTCGCGCTCTTCGGCGCGGCGGTGCTCGAGACGGGCATCGGGCTGTCGCGCGGATCGCAGGCGTGGCTGATCGGCGGGGCCGTGACGTTCCTCGCGTTCGGCCTCGCGGTGATCGCGCACGCGGTGGTGATCCGCAAACGCGATCGCGCGCAGACGCGGCAGCACATCCACGAGCGGCACCTGAAGCGCATCGAAGGGCGCACCCAGGGCTTCCCGAACGGCGGAGATCTGCTGCCCGGCGAGCACCCCTACGCGTCGGATCTCGACGTGGTCGGGCCCGGCTCGATCTACGAGCGCATCTCGGTCGCGCACACCCGTCGCGGCGCGGAGACGCTCGCGGCGTGGCTCGGCGCGCCCACCGATCGCGAGACGGTGCTGGCGCGACAGGCCGCGGTGCGCGAGCTCGCGAAGGACGTCGAGCTGCGCCAGGAGCTCGAGGCCGCGGTGCTCGACACCGGCAACGAGCTGCTCGACGCGCGGCCCTTCCTCGAGCTCACGGGCAAGCCGCCCTTCGTGATCGACAAGCCGTGGCTCGTCGCGCTGACCTACGCGATGCCGATCACGTTCGTCGCGAGCGTGCTCCTCTCGGGCAACGCGCTCCCGCGGCACTCGTGGGTGCTCCCGCTCGCGGCGCAGGCGGTCCTGCTGTGGCGCACGCAGCACGAGATCGGCGTGCGCTACGGGCTCCTCTCGGCGCGGCGTCGCTTCGTCGAGTCGTTCGCGCAGCTGCTGCGCGTCGTCGAGAGCGCGAAGTGGGAGGCGCCGCTCCTGCGCGCGCTGCAGGAGAAGCTGCGCATCGAGGGCAAGACGCCGTCGGCGCAGCTGCGCGATCTCGAGCGCTGGACCTCGCTCTTCGATCTGCGCACCCAGGGCATCGCCCACGTCTTCATCGATCTCTTCCTGCTCTGGGATCTGCACTGCCTCGCGGGCGTCGAGCGCTGGATGAAGCGCGCGGGCGGACGCTCGGCGGAGTGGTTCGAGGTGCTCGGCGAGGTCGAGGCGCTCGCGTCGCTGGCGACGATGCTCTCGCAGGATCCCGGCGTCGTGATGCCGGAGATCGCAGAGGACGGCGCGCCGCTGGTCGCCGAGGGCCTCGGGCACCCGCTGATCCCCGAGGAGCGCAGGGTCCGCAACGATCTGCGCATCGACGGCCCGGGCTGCGCGCTCGTGGTCACGGGCTCGAACATGGCGGGCAAGAGCACGCTGCTGCGCGCGCTCGGCGTCGACGTCGCGCTCGCGCTCGCGGGCGGCCCGGTGTGTGCGACGCGCTTCTCGACCCCGCCGGTGCGCCTGCGCGCGAGCATGCGCATCTCGGACTCGGTGCAGTCGGGCGCGAGCTACTTCCAGGCGGAGCTCATCCGCTTGCGCACGGTGATCGCGGAGGCCGACCATCCGCCGCCGCTCCTCTTCCTGCTCGACGAGCTGCTGCGCGGGACGAACGCGCGGGCGCGTCACCGCGGGGCGCGCGCGGTGGTGAAGCACCTGCTCGCGCGGGGCGCGATGGGCCTGGTGGCGACCCACGACGTCGCGCTCTCCGAGCTCGAGCAGGAGATGGGCGCGTGCGTGAAGAACGTGCACTTCACCGACGTGTTCGACGGCGGCGAGATGACGTTCGACTACCGGCTGCGGCCCGGCGTGGTGAAGACCAGCAACGCGCTGCGCCTCCTCCAGCAGGCAGGCATCGAGGTCGAGGCGGACGACGCGCTCACCGACGAAGCCGCGGCGCTGCGCTGAAGCACACCCACACCCGCACCCGCACCCGCCGTCGTACCCGTCTGGACGCGGGGTCGGTGCGCGAACAGCCAACACTTCGCGGCGTCAGTCCGCGAACAAGCCAACACTTCGCGGCGTCAGTCCGCGAACAAGCCAACACTTCCGCGCACGCGCGAGATATTCTCGCCGCTCGATGCGGGCATCCCGCGAGCATCTCGACGGCCTGGCGCGCCTCCACCGGATCGCCGACGCCGAGGAGCGACGTGCGGTGTTCCGGCAGTCGATCGCGACGCTCGCGGCCGCTGCTTCGGACCTGCGTCCCGTGCCGCTCGAGGGGCTCGATCCGATCGCGCTGCGCGACGGAACGCGCATGGCGCTCGCGAACGGTCTCTTCGAGGATCTCGGCTGGCTCACGCCCGCCGCCGCCGCGGGCGCGCTCTACGAGCTCGGTGCCGCGCTGCCCGCAGGAGACGAGAAGCGCGAGCTCGGCCGGCGCGTGCTGCGCGCATTGCACGAGGGCAACGCCGCGACGTTCACGCTGCTCGCGACGCTGCTCGCGAGCGGTTCGCGCCGCGGGCTCAGCGGCAGCGCGATCCGCGCGCGCGTCGCGCTCGCGCTCGATCTCCCGATCGGCAGCGGCATCCGCGCCGATCCGCTCGCGCTCGCGCTGATCGCGCGACGCGATCTCGCCGAGGACTGGCTGATCACGCCGTCGACCGGCTCGCTGCCCTCGCGGCGCCTCGCGGCGCGCCTGCTCGAGCGCGCGGCGCGCGAGGCCGCACGTCGCGCGAAGGCCGGCGATGCGGGCGCCCTCGCGATCTTCGATCGCCCCTCGGTGCAGAGCGCGACCCAGCGCCTGCTCTCCGATCGCGAGCCGCTGGTGTGGCGCCACGTCGCGACCGCGCGCGGCCTGCTCGCGCAGGCGATCCCGCGCTTCGGCGTGGAGATCGACGACTCGCTGCACGCGTCGCTCACGCCGACCGAGTGGCGGCGCGCGGCGGCGTCGCTGGCGTCGACGATGGCGATCGACGCCGAGCGCGCGCGCCGTCGCTGCGCGGATCTCCTGCAGAGCGACCTCGCGCGCCGCGATCCCGGCCTCGCGAGCGCGATGATCCTCGGCCTCGCGCGCGCCGCGGAGGCCGAGCCCGACGCGGCGGAAGAGCTGCTCAACCAGCTGGTGCGCGCGGGCGGCCTCGACGCGATCGAGGCGCTGATCGAGATCCGCGCCGAGCGCGTCGGCGGCGAGCTCGGCGAGTGGGCCGCGCGCCTCGCGCTCGCACGCCTCCGCGAGGACGCGATCGCGCGCGACGAGGGCGACGACGGTCGCGCCGCGTTGCTCCGCGCGATCGACTCCGAGCTGCGCAGCCGCGACGAGCGCGACGGGTCGCCGCCGACGCTGCGCGATCAGCTCGACGACGCGAAGGCCGCGTTCGTCGAGGCCGACGCGCGCACCGCGTACACCAAGGCGTTCGGCGTGCTGCGCAACGTCGAGGGCATCCTGCGCGTGCTCGAGGCGAGCCGCGACGAGGATCGCGACACGCGCATCGAGTCGTTCCTGCGGCTGCGCGAGCTCGACAGCGCGCTGCTCGAGAGCAGCTCGCTCGCCGATCTGCTGCAGCTCGGCGACAAGGGCGCGGGCGCCGCGCATCGCGTGCTCGACAACGTGTTCGAGCGGCTCACCGCGTACCTCGGTGCGCGCGAGAGCGAGCCGGTGCGCGGCGAGGTCGAGCACCTCACGCTGCGCATGCGCCGCATGCGCACGCTGCTGCACGTCGTCGACGCCGACGGAGGCCACCTCGACGAGCGCACCGCGGAGCTGCGCGATCGACGCCTCCGCACCGGTCGCTTGCTGGTGAAGCGCGCGCGCGAGGACGAGCCCTCGCCGCTGCGCCGCATCGTGGGCGCGTCGCTCGCGCGTGCCTGCGACGCGATCCTGCGCGAGGAGCTCGGCGAGCTCTCCGACGTGCTGATCGCGGCCGCGAGCCACCTGCACAGCGAGCACGATCTCGGCATCGTCGCGGAAGCGACGATGGTGCCCGAGGCCGCCGACGCGTTCCGCGCGTATGCGTCGCTGATCGAGCGCACCGAGCGCAGCGCGCGCGTGACCGAGGCGCGCGCGCTCTCGAGCCTCGACGCGCTCAAGGCGCTCATCCGGCATCTGCCGGGCGCGGGCTCTCCGCGCGTCGAGGCGCTGCGCGTCGCGCTGCTGGCGTACGCCGAGGCGGTCGAGTCGATCTCCGACGCGGGCTCGCTCGCCGAGCTCGCGGGCCTGCTCGAGGGCACGAGCTCCGCGATCGCCGCGCTCGGCGAGGCCTCGAGCGCGCTCGCGCGGCTGGTCGTCGGAGCGCGTCGCCGGCTCGGCGAGACGATGTCGGGCGAGGCTCCGAACGTCGGCGCCGCGCTGCGCTCGATCGACGTCGCGGTGCTTCACGCGGCGCGCGCGGGCCAGGACGCGAGCGCGGTGGGCGATGCCGACGAGCCCTTCGATCTGGGCTCGCTCGCCGACGCGATCGCCGCGGGCATCGACACGCTGCGCGTCGATCTCCCGCTGCACCTCGCGGAGGTCGCGGCGAACGTGCTCGCGCGCATCGTCACGCTGCCCGCGTACGCGCAGCGCCGCTCGCGCCCGCCGCGCGCCACGTCGCGCGCCCGCGAGGCCGCGCTGCCGCCGTGGCTCCCGCCGAGCCGCACCATCGGCGGCTTCTACGTGCTGCGCGCGCTCGGCTCGGGCGCGGTGGGCTCGGTGTTCGTCGCGCGACGCGCCGAGGAGCGGAGCAACGAGAACGCCTCGCGCTTCGCGCTGAAGGTCCCGGAGTACGCGGGCAGCGCGGCGCGCACGCTCTCGGAGGGCGAGTTCCTCCAGCTCTTCCGCGAGGAGGCGGGCGCGCTGCTCGCGGTGCCGCCCCACCCCAACCTCGCGAAGCTCGTCACGTTCGACGCGGGTGCGCGGCCCAAGCCGATCCTCGTGATGGAGATGGTCGAGGGCCCCACGCTCGAGCGCATCATCGAGACCGGCGCGCTCGACATGGAGCGCGCGCTGCGCGTGATGTGGGGGATCGCCTCGGGCCTCGGCGCGATGCACGAGGTCGGCGTCGGACACTTGGACCTCAAACCATCCAACGTGATCCTCCGCGATCCCGATGGCCCGGGCCCCGAGCTCGAGACCTCGGTGCTCGTCGACTTCGGGCTCGCGGGGCGCAAGCTGCGCCCCGGCTGCGCGACCGCGAGCTACGGCGCGCCCGAGGTGTGGGGCCTCATGCCGAAGGGCCACGCGCCGCGCCCGATGCCGGTCGACGTCTACGCGCTCGGCTGCGTGATGTACGAGATCCTCACCGGCCAGACGCTCTTCAACGGCCCGACCGATCTCTCGACCGTCACCGCGCACCTGCAGCACGACGGCGACCTGCCCGCGCTCGATGCGCTCGTCGAGCTCGAGCGCGATCTGCTCCCGCTCGTGGACGCGATCCGCCACGCACTGCGCCAGGATCCGCGCCGCCGCGCGACCATCGACGACGTCTGCCGCGCGATCGAGGCGTGCGCGCCGATGCTCTCGCGCATGCGCTGGCCGCTGCCCGCGCCCGCGATCCTCGCGGCGTGATACGAAGCGCAGCGTGACCCCGACGCTGCCGAGCGACGACGCGAGAGAGTGGCTGCTCGATTCGCTCGCGCAGATCGTCGCGCGCGCGGGATGGGAGCGCTTCGTCCTCGCGCCGCTGATCGAGCCCAACGACGCGTTCTTCCCCGATCGCTACCAGCACGCGCCCGAGGGCGTGCGCACCGTCGCGCGACGTCTGCTGCGCCACGCGGGCATCGACGACCTCGACGTGCGCGTGATCGATCTGCAACCCGCCGAGCGCGGGCGGAGCCTCCTGACGCCGCTCACGTCGGTGTGGTTCGCGGAGATCGACACCGAGGCCGCACCGACCGTCGAGCTCGAGCTGCACGAGCTCGGCACCGACGTCGACGTCGTGCCGTCGGTCGCGCACGAGATCGCGCGGGTGTTCCGCGCGCATCGGCATCTCGATCGTGGCGGCGCACATCCGTATCGCGGTGGCGCGCCCGAGGAGGCGGCCGACCCCGAGCTCGATGCCGCGCTCGGGAGCGTCGCGTCGCTCTACCTCGGCTTCGGGATCGTCGCGGCGAACGGCGCGCATCGTTATCGCGCCAAGGGCGAGCAGATCGGTCGCGATGCGCGCACCGAGTGGGTCCACGATCAGGTCGGCGGGCTCGACGTCGTCGACGTGTGCTTCCTGCTCGCGGTGCAGCTCGTGGTGCGCGGCGCCGACGAGGCGACGATCGAGCGCGTGCGCGCGCAGCTCGGCGCGAACCAGTCGTCCGACGTGGGCGCGTGGACCGACGCGCTCGCGGGCGAGGCCGACGCGCTCCGGGAGCGGCTCGGTGTCCCTCCGCCGAGCGCGTGGCCCGCGCCGTGGTCGCCGGAGGTCGCGCCGATGCGCGAGACGCCGTCGGGGATCGCGCGTGTGATCCGCCCGTCCGAGCTGCGCGCGCGCGACGTGCAGCGGCGCAACGAAGGACGTCGCACGTTCCGCGTGCGCGACACGAAGTCGTGGTCGTGGATGGGCCACGGCGTCGGCATCGGGATCGTCGCGCTCGTCGCGGGCGCCAGCGCGACGGGTCGGGCGTGGCCGCTCCTGGCGCTGCCGATCTCCGCGCTGGTCGGATGGATCCTCGGCGCTCGGGAGCGCGCCGACTTCTGCTCCGATCCCGCGTGCGGCGGGCGTCTCTCGTGGGACGCGACGACCTGCGCGAAGTGCGGCGGATCGATCGCCGGAGAGATCGCGACCGCGAACGATCGGCTCGCGGCGGAGGAAGCGCTCGAGGACGCCGAGCGCGACGAGAGCGTCGACGACGAGGTCGACGACGACGACGACGAGGACGCGCCGCGCGCGCGAGGAGCGAGGCAATGAGCGCACGTCGTGGCATGCACCTCCTGCGTTGGCTCGGGCCGTGGACCGACGGGGCGCTCGTCCCGCCCGCGATCGCGCGTCGCGAGCTCACGGTGCGCGACGGCGCGCGGGTGTTCCCGGCGACGGTGTGGCGACCCGAGGACGAGCCTCCGACGGGATCGCTGCTGCTCGTCCCGGGGCTGCACTTCCTCGGGCCGCGTGATCCGCGCTTCGATCGTTTCGCGCGCGTGCTCGCGCGCTCCGGGCTGCTCGTGCTCGCGCCGCACCTGCCGGACTTCACGCAGCTCGTGGTCGGTCGCGATCTCGTGGGCGACACCGAGCGCGCGTGGGAGGCGCTGCTCGCATTGCCGGATCGACCGCGAGGCAAGCCGGGCGTGTTCAGCATCTCGTTCGGCTCGATGCCCGCGCTGCGCCTCGCGAGCACGCGCGGCGACGAGGTGGGCTCGGTGATCGTGTTCGGCGGCTTCGCCGACTTCCGTCGCACCGTGCGCTTCGCGCTCTCGGGCGACGGAACGCGCGCGAACGATCCGCTCAATGCGCCCGTGGTGTTCATCAACCTCGTCGAGCACATGGACGTCGCGCCCGAGGATCGCGAGCTCCTGCGCGCGACGTGGCGACGTCAGTGCGAGCGCACCTGGGGCAAGGAAGAGAACAAGCGCCCCGAGGTCTACCAGGGCGTCGCGCGTGAGCTCGCGCTCGAGCTGCCCGCGCACCTGCGCGAGCTCTTCCTCGCGGGCGCGCGCGCCGCGCCGGGGACCGACGCGATCGGCCTCGCCGCGCTGGAGCGCTCGCAGGGCGCGTTCGACTGGGTCGATCCGCGCCCGCACTTCCACGGCCTGCGCTGCGACGTCGAGCTCGTGCACGGCACCGGCGACGACGTGATCCCGCACGACGAGAGCGCGGCGCTGCTCGCGGCGATGCCCTCGCACGTGCGCGCGCGGCGGCATCTCACGGGACTCTACGGGCACACCGCGAAGGGCAAGGGCGTCGCGGAGCTCGCGCGCGAGGCGCGCGCCGCGGTCGACGAGGTGCGCTCGCTGGTGGGAATCCTCGGCGCGATCGCGCGCGCATCGCGCTGACGAGGGCTGTTTACCGAAATCCAGCAATCATGTACCAATACACGAACACCGCATTCAGAGAGGTGGCGTGTTGCACGATCGCTCGACGTTCCCGGCCCTCCTGCTCGTTCTCCTGACCCTCGGCGCACCCTCGCTCGCCAGCGCGCAGGCGTCGATCCTCCCATGCGGCGGCACCGAGACCCTGCTCGACCCGCTCTTCTCGGCGCTCGACGACGGAAGCCGCCAGGTCGACCTCGCCCCGGTGTTCACCACCGCGCGGCCGGTCACGATCGCCGGCAACTCCTACACGTCGATGTTCGTCAACGTGAACGGCAACGTCACGTTCGGCGGCGCGCTCAGCACCTTCACGCCGACCGCGGTGCCGGGCCTCACGCGCCTCACGCTCGCGCCGTTCTTCGCCGACGTCGACCTGCGCAACCGGAGCGCCACCGACACGAACCCCGGTGACGTGCGCTACTGCGTCGATCCCGCGGCGAACCGTGTCACGGTCACCTGGAGCAACACCGTCCACTACGACGCCACGAGCGCCGCCACGAGCTACGCGCGCGTCAACACGTTCCAGCTCGTGCTCAGCCCCGCCGAGGTCTGCGGCGAGGCCGGCATCGTCGTCGAGTTCCGCTACGCCGCGCTCTCGTGGCACGCCGGCACCGCGAGCGGCGCAGCCGCCGACGGACGCTGCACCGAGACGACGGTCATGAACGGCACGTGCCGCCCCGCGGTCGCCGGCATCGACTACGGCGACACGCGCACCGCGGCGCAGCTCCCGGGCTCGCTCACGCTCTCGGTCACCGACACGCTGCTCACCCAGAGCAACGTCGGCACGCCCGGCGTGTGGCGCATCCGCGCGAACCCGACCGTGATCCCGAGCTGCGGCAACGGCCGCGTCGAGGGCGGCTGCGAGCAGTGCGACGCCGCCGGCGAGAGCGCGACCTGCGACGTCGACTGCACCGTCGCGGCGTGCGGCGACGGCGTGCGCAACGCGGCCGCCGGCGAGGCCTGTGACACCGGCGGCGCGACGCCCACGTGCGACGCCGACTGCAGCGCGGTCCGCTGCGGCGACGGCCAGCGCAACACCGCGGCCGGCGAAGGCTGCGACGACGGCAACACCACCGCGGGCGACGGCTGCTCGCCGGTGTGTCAGCTCGAGGAGTGCGGCAACTCGGTCGTCGACGCCGGCGAGACCTGCGACACCGGCGCGGTCAGCGCGACCTGCGACGCGGACTGCACCGCGGTCGCGTGTGGCGACGGCGAGCTCAACACCGTCGCGGGCGAGAGCTGCGACGCGGGCACCGAGACCGCGAGCTGCGACGGTGACTGCACCGTGGTCGCGTGCGGCGACGGCCGCACCAACGCCACCGCCGGCGAGGGCTGCGACGACGGCAACACCACCGCGGGCGACGGCTGCAGCCCGATCTGCGGCATCGAGGTCTGCGGCAACACCATCGTCGACTTCGGCGAGGACTGCGACACCGGCGGCGTCGACGCCGCGACCTGCGACGCCGACTGCAGCACCGCGACCTGCGGCGACGGCACCCGCAACACCGTCGCGGGCGAAGGCTGCGACGACGGCAACACCGCCGCGGGCGACGGCTGCTCGCCCACCTGTCAGCTCGAGGAGTGCGGCAACTCGGTCGTCGACGCGGGCGAGGACTGCGACGACGGCGCCGAGTCCGCGACGTGCGACGCCGACTGCACCAGCACGACGTGCGGCGACGGCACGCGCAACGCGACCGCGAGCGAGGCGTGCGACGACGGCAACACGATGGCGGGCGACGGCTGCTCCGACGCCTGCGCGGTCGAGGCGTGCGGCAACTCGGTCGTCGACGCGGGCGAGCGCTGCGACGACGGCGCGGAGACCGCGACCTGCAACGCCGACTGCACGACCGCGTCGTGCGGCGACGCGATCCTCAACGTGACCGCGGGCGAGACCTGCGACGAGGGCGCGGCCACCGTGACGTGCGACGCCGACTGCACGGTGGTCGCGTGCGGCGACGGCGCGCTCAACACCGCGGCGAGCGAGGCCTGCGACGACGGCAACACGACCGACGGCGACGGCTGCTCGGCGACGTGCACCGTCGAGGTCATGCCCGACGCAGGCAGCGAGAGCGACGCCGGCGTCGGCGCCGATGCGGGCGTGCCCGACGACGCGGCGACGGGCGGTCGCGACGGCGGCAGCGCGCGCGACGGAGGCGCGGAGGGCGGCGCGTCGGGCGGCGGCTGCAGCTGCCGCACCGGTGGTCGCACGTCGAGCACGGGCGCGTTCGCGATGCTGATCGCGCTCGGCCTCGTGCTCGCGCGTCGTCGTCGCTGAGCGAGTGATCCAGATCGAGAGGGCCCGTCGCGAGACGGGCCCTCTCGTCGTTCCGTCAGCTCTCCAGCGAGTACGTCAGCGTGATGCGCGCGCCGTTCTCGTCGTGCGCGTACACCACGTCACCGCGCAGCCCGCGCAGCTGACCGGTCCCGCTCCCCGCGACGACGCACCCGAACGCGCGCTGCTTCCCGCCGTCGTCGATCCCGCCGTGCTGCAGCACGAAGGTCCCGCGCCGTCCCTCCAGCGTTCCGTCCACGAGCTCCGACGCGAGATACCCCGCGCCCCCCTCCCCGCGCGCGGTGAGCACGTCCGCGACGCTCGTGCCCTCGAGCGGCCCGGAGAACGTCTTGCGCACCACCACGCGCGCCATCTTCGCCCCGCCCTCGCCGGCCTTCGGCTCGTGCGTGACCGTCTCGTCCCACTGCGTGATCGCGAACGTCGCGACGATCGTCTTCTTCGGCAGCTCCGTCATGCGGGAGAACGTATTCGCGCGGCGAGCCGGCGTATCGGACTTTCGCGACAAGGAGAGCCGGAGAGAATTTCTGAGGAGAGCAGGAGGGTTAGGAAGACCACGACGCTGCACCCATTGGTCGACGCGAATCCGCGCGCAGCGCTCGCCCGAAGGATCTGGTCCAGGCCGATCCGCGATGCGTGCTCCTCACGTCCATCTCACACACGCCACCGCACCCATCGCGCTTCGCGCGCTGCGTGCTCCTCACGTCCATCTCACCGCGCTTCGCGCCACCGCCCGCATCGCGCTCACGCGCGCTGCGTGCTCCTCACGTCCATCTCACCGCGCTTCGCGCCACCGCCCGCATCGCGCTGACGCGCGCTGCGTGCTCCTCACGCCATCTCACCGCATCAATTCACGCGCGAAGCGCGCACACGCGCGAAGCGCGGTGCTACACGCGAGCGTCCGAGCCGCGGCGAAGCGCGGATCGGTCGCGAGCCTCCCCATCCCACCCAAGCGAGACGGCAGAACCGCGGTACCGGGCGGGGGGTGGTGCCTCCGCCGCCCTCGTGCGACGGGGGCTCGCAGAGGCCGACCACAGACTGATCGAAGCATCGCGGCAGAGCGCAACGCGCGCGCCGCGATGCGCCCACCGATTCCCGACGCTCGCGCCCTTCCGTACAGCAGCCCGCGAGCACACAGGGCGGCGGAGGCACCACCCCCCGCCTCACACCGGAGCGCTACCGACCCGAAACTCCAGACTCACACTGTTGATGCAGTACCTGAGCCCCGTAGGCGCCGGCCCATCGTCGAACACGTGCCCCTGGTGCCCCCCGCAGCGCGCGCAGTGCACCTCGGTCCGCACCATCCCGTGCGACGCGTCGCGCTGCTCCTCCACCCGCCCCGGCTCGAGCGGTCGCGTGAAGCTCGGCCACCCCGTTCCCGAGTCGAACTTGTCGCTCGAGCGGAACAGCGGGTTCCCGCATCCCGCGCAGAAGAACGTCCCCTCGCGATGCTCTTCCCAGAGCGCCCCGGTGAACGCGGGCTCGGTGCCCTGACGACGCAGCACCTCGTACTGCGCGCGCGTCAGCCTCCGCCTCCACTCCTCGTCGCTCAGCACCAGCCGATCGCCCACCGCGGGCACCGCGCCTACGTACGACACCGGCTGCACCGGCCCCGGCCATTCGCCCTGCGTCGTCTGCGCGATCGACGAGCCCGAGCACGCGAGCCCGATCGGCGTCGCGAGCAGGATCTGGATCATCGTGCGGCGTCTCATACCCAACCATACGAGCCAGGTGCGATCTCAGTTACCGGAGTGCTCGCCTGCACCGGGCCCGCACGGGAGCGTGCGGAGCTGCGGACGGGAGGGCCTGGAGCGGGCGAGCCGATTTTGGACACGCCCGCAGTTACTGGAGGATCGAATGTCCAGCCTTCCCGCGCCTTACAACGAGCACGTCGACACGCACGAGCCGGGCTCGCCCGCACGCGCGCGCCTCGCCGAAGCGCTCGCGACGCTCTCGAAGGAGGTCGCCGAGATCCCCATCGTCGCCGGGCCCGACGACCTCCGCACCGGCTCGATCCTCGAGGTCACGATGCCGCACCGCCGGCGCCACGTGGTCGCGCGCGCCCACGAGGCCGGCGCGAAGGAGACCCAGGCCGCGATCGACGCCGCGCTCGCGGTCGCGCCCGCGTGGGCCGAGACGCCCTTCGAGGAGCGCGCCGCGATCTTCCTCCGCGCCGCCGATCTCCTCAGCGGCCCGTGGCGCGCGCGCATCAGCGCCGCGTGCATGCTCGGACAGAGCAAGACCGCGCACCAGTCGGAGATCGACGCCGTCGCCGAGATGGCCGACTTCTTCCGGTGGAACGTCCACTTCTACGCCGAGCTCCAGAAGCACCAGCCGGTCTCGTCGCGCGGCATGTGGAACCGCCTCGAGATGCGCCCGCTCGAGGGCTTCGTCTTCGCGGTCACGCCGTTCAACTTCCTCGCGATCGCCGCGAACCTCCCGTGCGCGCCGATCCTCGGCGGCAACGTGTGCGTGTGGAAGCCCGCGACCTCGAGCCTGCTCGGCTGCTGGCACGTGCTCGAGATGCTGCGCGAGGCGGGCCTGCCCGACGGCGTGCTCAACCTCGTGCCCGGCCACGGCCCCACCCAGAGCGAGGTCGCGCTCGCGAGCCCGCACCTCGCCGCGATCCACTTCACGGGATCGACCGGCACCTTCAAGCACCTGTGGAAGGGCGTCGCCGCGAACCTCGATCGCTACCGCACCTTCCCGCGCCTCGTCGGCGAGACCGGCGGCAAGGACTTCATCGTCGCGCACCCGAGCGCGGATCCGATCGCGGTCGCGACCGCGATCTCGCGCGGCGGCTACGAGTACCAGGGCCAGAAGTGCTCGGCCGCCTCGCGCATCTACGTGCCGCGCTCGCTGTGGCCCACGGTGCGCGATCGTGTCGTGTCCGACCTCGCGTCGATGAAGATGGGCGACGTCGCCGACTTCTCGAGCTTCGTCGGCGCGGTGATCGACGACCGCGCGTTCGCGCGCATCCGCGGCTACCAGGAGCTCGCGCGGCAGAGCGCGACGATCCTCGCGGGCGGCGGCGCGAGCGACGCCGACGGCTGGTTCGTGCAGCCGACCCTCGTGCAGGTGGAGGATCCGAAGCACCGCCTCATGAGCGAGGAGATCTTCGGCCCCGTGGTCACGTGCTTCGTCTACGACGACGCGAAGTGGAGCGACACGCTCGAGCTCGTCGATGGCACGTCGCCCTACGCGCTCACCGGCGCCGTGTTCGCGCGCGACTCGATCGCGCTCGCCGAGGCCGACGTCGCGCTGCGCAACGCCGCGGGGAACTTCTACGTCAACGACAAGCCGACGGGCGCGGTGGTCGGCCAGCAGCCCTTCGGCGGCGCGCGCGCCAGCGGCACGAACGACAAGGCGGGCTCGATGTTCAACCTGATCCGGTGGATCAGCCCGCGCACCGTGAAGGAGACGTTCGTGCCGCCGACCGACTGGCGGTACCCGTTCCTCTCCGATCGGCCCTGAGCCCCGTCCGACCGAGCACGTGCTCGTGCTCGTTCCCTCGTCAGCACGCGCCGGCACACCCCTCGCGATGGATGTCCTCTGCTCACGACGGAGGACATCGCCATGCTGCGTTTCGCCCGCCCTTCGGGCATCGCGAGATCCCTCGCGACGATCGTGCTCCTCGCCCTGCCCGCCTGCGACGACGGCGACGGCGAGGCGGGGAGCCTCGCGTTCGCCTACGCGACGCAGGAGGGCCTGGTCGACGTCGCCACGCCCATCGCGGTCGGATCCCGCGCGACGCTCGTGCTCGATCCGCGTCCCGGCTTCGCCGTCGGCTCGATCGTGGAAGCGCGCAGCGACACGCCCACCGCGGTCGACGTCGCGCGCTTCGACTCCCAGCTCGTCGAGCTCATCGCGAACGGCCCGGGCGCGGCGCGCATCGACGTGCGCGTCTCGACCGGCGACGATCCCGACGAAGAGGTGTTCGACACCGTGATCGTCGAAGCCGACGACGTCGCGCGCGCCGTGGTCTCGAACGCCTGCGCCACCGAGGACGAGGGCCCCTACCTCGCCGGCGGCTCGCGCATCTCGCTCCCGCTCGTGCTCACCGCGGGCGACGGAGTCGCGCTCACCGGCTGGGGCAGCTACCCGTTCGCGATCGAGCCCGCGAACACGCTGCAGCTCGACACCCAGGCCGCGCCCACCTCGAACCTCCCGCTGCGCACCGGCCAGAGCCCGGGCGTGGCCACCATCACCAGCCTGCTCGACGACGCCGACACGCTCGCCGTCGAGGTCGTCGCCGAGGGCGCGATCGACGACGCGATCCTCGTCGGCGGCACCGACGCCGCGACGATCCCCGCGGGCAGCGTCGGCACCGTGCGCATCGTGCCGATCGTCGGCGAGCGCCCGCTCTGCCAGGGCCGCCCCGATCGCGTGATCGAGGTCGCGACGCCCGAGGTGTGCCGCGTCGTCGAGGACGTGCAGCTCGATCGTCAGGGCGCGCGCAGCGAGGTCGATCCCGCGAGCATCGTGCGCATCGAGGGCTTCGATCGCGGCACCTGCCGGCTCTTCGTCACCTACTCGAACGCGAACGACGGCGAGGGTCTCGAGCGGGTGTTCGAGATCGACATCTTCTGAGAGAGAGCGACGCGCGCTCCGCACGGTGATGCGGAGCGCGCGTTCCACCTCACGTCGCCGGCGCCGGCTCCTCGTCGTCGTCGGCCTCGCCGCGCGCGGCGCGCGCCTCGTCGAAGAACACGTCCTGGCGCGGGCGGTCGCGGGGGAAGAGCTCCTTGATCGCCGCGGCCACCGCCGCGTAGGCATCGAGGAACGACTCCTTCGCGTCGTCGCGCAGCGCGCGCGCATCCGCGGCCGCCGCGCGCGCGTCGCGCCGCCGCAGCAGCGCCGCGTCGTACTCCGCGCGCACCGCCGCGATCCGGGCGCGCTGGAGCTCGCGATCGGCCCACGCGCTCGCCGATGCGATGCGACCCTCGAGCGTGCGCAGCGCCGCGACCTCGGTCGCCCCGACCGGCTTCACGATCGGCTGCATGCCCGCCGGGAACACGAGGCTGCCCACGCCGGCGTCGTCGGCGGCGCGCTTCACGCTGCGCACGACGGTGTCGGCGTGCAGATCGACGAGCTTCACCTCGACGCGCGGCCCGATCAGCGCGAGCGCCGCGGCTTCGTACGCAGCCTGCTGGGTGGTGAGCGTCGTGGTGACGTCGGCGAGGGTGCCGGCGAGCGACTCGAGGCGCGCCCGGACGTCGGGCGTCGCGTCGAACAACGTCGCGTACCGGCGGAGCGCGGCCTGCGCGAACGCGCTGAGCGTCACGCAGCGCGCGATGGGTGTGTCTCTGCTGGGGAGCTGCATCGTGCGGGCCCTCCTGTTCGGCCCGGTGTGATCGCGCACCACGACGCGCGTGCCGTCAACTTCCCGCGTCGCGAGCCCGGCCGAGACTTCCGGGCCGGCCCCGACACGTGTCCGCACCGGTCCTGCGACTCGCAGGGAGACACCCGACGCGTGTCCACGCGCATCCTGCGATTCGCAGCACCAGACCCGACGCGTGTCGGGGGACGCCCTGCGATCTGCGGGAACCCACCGGACACGCGTCCGAGCGCGTCCTGCGATTCCCAGCGAGCCACCCGACACGTGTCCGCACCGGTCCTGCGATTCGCAGGGAGCCACCCGACGCGTGTCCGCCGGCGCCCTGCGATGCGCAGGAGCCCACCCGCCACGTGTCCGGGGCGGTCCGTGCGAATCACAGCACCGCCGCGCCGGATCCACCGGACGCTTCACCCCGACGCGTCGCGACCCACCGCGCCGCCCCGTGCTCGTCCCGCGTGCTCGTCCACGTGCCACTTGCGCGTGCTCGGCCTACCGCTCGCCGATCGCCGCAGCGTAGAAGCGCACCAGATCGCTCCGCATCCGCGCCCGCGACGCCGCGTGCAGGTACATCATGTGCCCCGCCTCGTAGAACGCCTCGATCACGTTCGCGCGCACGTGGGCCTCTCCGCCGAGATGACTCGCCGCGTGCTCCGCCGCGAAGAACGGCGTCGCGAGGTCGTAGTAGCCGTTCGCGAAGAACACCTTGAGGTGCGGGTTGTCGAGCATCGCGCTGCGCAGCGGGCCCACGACGTTGAGGTACCCGCCGCTCTTGCCCTTCGGGATCTCCCACTTCCAGCTCTCGTTCACCTTGAGGCTGAGGATCTCGTACGCGCGCTCCTGCTCGACCCCGAGCACCCGCCGCACGTAGTCGTTCATCAGCGCGGCGTAGGGGCCGTGCGGCGCGCTGTAGCTGGGGTCGCGCCCCATGCTCTCGGTGCCGCGATCCGCGTCGTGCCCGGTGAACCGACTGTCGAGCCGGCCGACCAGGACCCCGCGATCGCGCAGGAGCTCCTTGCAGAAGCGCGCGATGTCGACGCGCAGATCGTTGCGCTCGATCCACGCCGGCGCGAGCCCGGTGAAGCGCGCGACGCGCTCGACGATGCGCGCGCGCTCGTCACTGCGCACCCGCGAGCCCATCAGCAGCGCGGGCGCGTACTCGCGCATCGCGAACTCGCGCACGTCGCCGAGCCAGCCCTCGCGATCGACCGGCACGTCGGCGAGCGCGCCGTGGTAGAGCGCGGTCATCGCGTAGCTCGGCAGGTAGAGCACGCTCGGCAGATCGTTCTCGGGGCCGAACTCGAGCGCCGCGAGATCGAGCGCCGGCGAGATCAGCAGCACGCCGTTGAGGAACATGCCGCGCTCCTGGAGGTAGCTCGCCATCGCGGCGACGCGCGTGCCTCCGTAGCTCTCGCCGGCGAGCAGCTTCGGCGAGTTCCACCGGCGATTGCGGGTGATCCACGCACGCACGAATTCGCTCACCGACTCGACGTCGGGCGTGGGCCCGTAGAACTCCTCGGGCTTCGCCTCGCCCTCGATGCGCGAGAACCCGGTGCCCACCGGGTCGACGAACACGAGGTCGGTGAGATCGAGGATCGACGCGTCGTTGTCCTCGAGGCGATAGGGCGGCGGCGGCGGATGCTGGGGATCGGGGAACGCCGCGCGCTTGGGCCCGAACGCGCCGAGGTGCAGCCACACCGACGACGATCCGGGCCCGCCGTTGAAGCAGAACGTGACCGGGCGCTGCTCGGGCGCGGCGTCGTCGAGGGTGTACGCGACGTGGAAGATGCTCGCGCGCGCCTCGTCCTTCGGGCCGCGCAGCACGATGGTGCCGGTGGTCGCGGTGTACGCGAGGCGACGCCCCGCGAGCATCGTCTCGTGCTTGGTGATCGACGCGATCTCGGTGGGCTCGGCGTGCACCGGTCGCAGCGCGTCGACGCTCTTCTTCGCGTCGTCTTCTTTCGTATCGCTCATGACGTGTGGACCTTCGCACGGGCCCTCCATCGACGTGAAGCGCCCCGCCCTGCGAGGATGCGCGGCGATGCTGTGGCGTGTCGTGGTCGCGTGCGTGGTGTTGGTCTCGGTCGCGGGCTGCGAGGATCGATGTGCGAACGTCGAGTGCGCGGCGGCGGGCGCGGTGTGCTCACCCGACGACGGGCTCTGTCACTGCGGCACGCCGGGCGGCGAGGTCTGCAGCGGCGACCAGTTCTGCGACGTCGAGGCGTGCGGCGATCTGCCGCCGGCGATCTGCGGGACCGGTCATCGCTGGGAGCCCGGTGAGCCCGCGTTCCGCGAGGCGACGAGCGAGTGGGCGCTCGACGGGATCGAGGGCGTGCGCATCGAGGCGATCGACTACGACGGCGACGAGTGGACCGACCTCGTGGTGCGCCGCATCCCCGCGGGCATCGACGACTTCGCGCCCGGCGGCGCGCGCCACACCTGGCTGCTCCGCAACACCCGCGACGGGCGCTTCGAGGACGTGACCGAGCGCTCGGGCTTCCTCACCCGGCGCGCGGGCGCCGGCGGTCGCGCGGTCGAGGTGATCGCTTGGGGCGACGTCGACGGCGACGGAGATCTCGACGCGTACCTCGGCGTGAGCTCGCTCGACGGCGAGGGCGAGCTCCGCGAGGACCGGAGCGACGTCCTCGTGCAGCAGGGCGGCGTGTTCACCGTCGGCGCGGCGGTGCACTTCGACGTGGGCGTCGACGCGCCCGCGGGCGCGACGTTCGTCGACCACGACCTCGACGGCGACCTCGATCTCTTCGTCGGGCACCACAACTTCACGTCGCCCTCGACCGGCCAGATCGTGTTCCTGCAGGACGTGCTGTGGCGCAACGACGGCGCCGGGCGCTTCGAGGACGCGACGATCGCGGCCGGGCTCGAGACCCGCGACTGGATCTCGCTCGACGACCTCGACGCCGCGCGCGGCCACAGCCGCGCGTGGTCCACCGCGGCGTGCGACCTGAACGACGACGGATTGTCCGAGCTGCTCGTCGCGTCGTACGGCCGCGCGCCGAACCACCTGTGGCGCGCGCGACGCGACGGGAACGACGTCGTCTACGACAACGCGTCGGTCGAGTCCGGCTACGCGTTCGACGGCGATCGGTCGTGGGAGGACAACCAGTTCGCGCGCTGCTTCTGCCAGGCGGACCGCGCCGCCGAGGGCTGCGCCGAGGTGCCCGCGCCGGCGGTCGCGTGCGCCGACGGCTGGAGCCACGACACCGATCGCCGTCCGTACCGGCTCGGCGGCAACAGCGGCGCGACGATCTGCGGCGACGTCGACAACGACGGCGACGTCGATCTGCTGACCACCGAGATCCGGCACTGGTGGGCGGGCCGCGGCGCCGATGGCGCGGAGCTGCTGCTCAACACCGGCGATCCCAAGGTCCGCTTCGAGCGACCGGGGCGCGATGCGACGGGCCTCGTGATCCCGCACGCAGACCCTACGTCGTGGGACGAGGGGATCATCACCGCGGCGCTCTTCGACTTCGATCTCGACGGCTGGATGGACGTGTGGCTCGGCGGCAGCGAGTACCCCGGCAACCACGGCCTCCTCTACCAACAAGACACACCGGGGCACTTCCGCGAGGTGCCGATCGCCGACGGGATCGATCACCACCGCGCCCAGGGGATCGCGGTCGCGGACTTCGATCGCGACGGCGACCTCGACGTGGTCCTCGGTCACTCGCGCGCGCGCTGCGGCCCTCCCGACGATTGCTATCCGACGTCGCAGGTGCGGCTCTTCGAGAGCCTCGCGAGCGACGGCGGCGAGGCGAGCTGGGTGCAGCTGCGCTTCGAGGGCGACGGCGCGATGAACCGCACCGCGATCGGCGCCCGCGTCACGGTGCGCACCCCCGGCGTGGCGCAGACGCGCGAGATCGAGGGTGGGCACGGGCACTACGGCGATCAGGGCGACCTGGCGCTGACGTTCGGCCTCGGCGCCGCATGCGAGGCGGAAGTCGACGTGCGATGGCCCGACGACGCGGGCACCCGCGAGACGTTCCGCGTGACGTCGGGGCACCGATTCGTGGTGCGCCGAGGCGTGGGCGCCACGCTCGTCGCGCAGTGAGCGCGGCGCGCGGGACCGCGTGGTCGCGCGCGTCGCGAGGTGGCGCTCCGCATGCACTGCGGAGCGCGCATGGACACCTCGATCGTCATCCCGACGTTCCGTCGCAACCGTTCGCTACGGCGCGCGGTGCGGAGTTGCTACGAGCACCCACACGCGCGGGCGCGGCACGAGATCGTGGTGGTCGACAACTCACCCGACGCCGGCGCGCGCGACACGGTCCGCGCGCTGATGGACGAGTCACCGGTCCCGCTGCGCTACGAGCACGAGCCGCGCGCGGGGATCTCGTACGCGCGCAACCGCGGTGTCGCGGCGTCACGCGGCGAGCGCATCGCGTTCCTCGACGACGACGAACAAGCCGAGCCGGGTTGGCTCGAGGAGCTCGAGCACGCGCAGGCGCGACATCGCGCGGACGCGGTGTTCGGCGCGGTGATCTTCGTGTGCGAGGGCGAGATCCCCGACGGCATGGAGTGGGCGCTCGAGTGGCTGACGCGCGACTTCGACGATCCGAGCGGGCCGCTCGAGCCGCGGCGTGTCGCCCACGTCGGCACCGGGAGCTCGATGTTCCTGCGCGAGGCGCTGGGCAGCGACGCGCCGTTCGAGGTCTCGCTCGGGCTGGTGGGCGGCGAGGACACGAAGCTGATCCGCACGATGGAGGAGCGCGGGGGCCGGCTGGTGTGGTGCCGCGAGGCGCGGGTGCTGGAGCACGTGCCGCCGCAGCGCCTCGAGCTCTCGAGCACGCTGAAGTACCGGTTCTCGTGCGGTCAGATGCGCACGTACTCGTGCATCGCGCGCGAGAACCCGTCGCTCGCGGAGGCCGCGGCGTGGATGCTCGCGGGCGCGATGCAGGCGGTCGGCAACACCGCGCTGGCGCCGGCGAGCGGCGTGCTGCTCGGGCGCGGTGGCACCAACGCGCGGCTCGCCGCGGCGGCGGCGGGGCTCGGGAAGGTGCTGTGGATGGAGCCCTTCCTGATGAGCCGCTACCGGCGCCCGACGGCGTGACCGAAACGCGCTCGACGCGCGCGCCGCGCGGCGCAAAGACAGCGCGCATGAGCGACGACTATCGCGAGGAGCGCACGTACACCATCGAGCTCCGGCTCTCGGCTGCGTTCCCCGACGACTACGAGGGCGAAGAGGACGGGTACGAGTGGCACGCGCGCTTCGATCGCGTGGTGCGCCCGCGGGTGGCGCGCGCCGTGATCGAAGCGCTGATGCGCGATCCGGGCTGGAAGGTGACGCCGACGACGCGCGGCGCGAGCGAGACCGAGCGCCTCGAGCTGCTCGTCGAGCGCGTGGTCACGCGCGAGTGATCATGCGCTCGCGACGACCGCGGTGACGCGCAGCGCGCCCTTGTCGCTCGTGAGCTCGGTCCCCGCGCTCGCGTGGGCGCGCTTCACGAACCCGAGCGCGAGGGTGCGCGCGCGCTCGGGATCGCGCACCGCGCTGGTGATCTCGCCGAGCTTCGTCCCGCTCGCGTCGGTGATGCCGAGGCCGGGCTCGAGCTCGGCCTCGCTCTCGATCGCGACGAGCCGGCGGTTGAGCTGCCCGCGGTTCTCGAGCATGCACACGACCTCCTGGCCGAGGTAGCAGCCCTTCTGGAACGACACCGCGCCCTGCTCGAGGCCGGCCTCCTGGGGGTACGTGTGCTCGCCGAAGTCGGCGAAGAGCGCGGGACGCGCGGCGCGGAGGCGCGCGAGCTCCCAGCCCTCGTCGCTCACCACGCCACCACCGATCCCAGCGGCGCGCTCGCCGAGCGTCGCGAGCACCGCGTCGCGCTGCCCGCTCGGCACGATCACGTCGACGCCGCCCTGCCCCAGGCGATCGCAGGCGTAGGCCTCGAGGCCCTCGACGACGACGTCCTTCGCGCGCGGGCCCTGCACCGTGATCAGCACGACGCCCTCGTCGGTCACGAGCTCGACGTCCTCCATGATCACGTAGCGCTCGAAGTGCTCGAGCAGCGCCGCGAGGTTGCGCCGCGGGAGCGTCATCGCGAGGCCGCGCTCGCCGCGATCGAGCACGAAGAGGTCGGCGAGCACGCGGCCCTTCACGTGGATCGCGAGCGCGTACACCGCGTCGCCGGCGTGGGTGCTGCGGACGTCGTTCGTGATCTGCCCGTTGAGCCAGGTGCGCGCGTCGTCACCGCGCACCGACACGAGCACCCGGTCGTCGAGGGCGCGCACGCCCGCCGTGGTCGCCAGCCAGCCCGCCTCTCGCACCCGCGCGTCGCTCGTCATGTGGGCAGCTCTGCAGCGGTGATCGCGACGTCGCAAGGGCTGGTGCGTGAACGCGCGTCCACGCGATCCCCTGGCACGATCGGCGTCACTGGGGGTCCGCGGCGCGGGCATGTGCGCGTTTTTCCGAGGCAAACGACCCCTCCGGAGGCGTGGCGTCACGTGGCGTGGGGATTGCTCCGGCCGGTGCACGTCTCCACACTGGAGAGAAACGCCATGCATCGATCGCAGTCCGGTCTGGCCCTGTTCACCTTCGTCGCGCTCGCGACGATCACCGTGCCTGCGATGGTCAGCGCGCAGACCCGCGACGCCGCGGGCGAGCAGGCGATGCTGGACGCGATCAACGCGCGTCGCACCGCGGCCGGGCTCGCGCCGCTCACGCGCGACGCGCACCTCGAGGCGGCCGCGCTGGTGCACAGCGCCGAGATGTCCGACCGCGACGCGCTCGAGCACGTGAGCGAGCAGAGCGGCACCCCAGCCGATCGTGTGCACGCGGCGGGGCTCGGCATCGACGAGCTCGCCGAGAACGTCGCGATGCACCACACGACGCTCGACGCGCAGCGCTCGCTCGAGGCGAGCGAGCCGCACCTCGCGAACATGTTGAACCCGCGGTTCACGCACGTCGGCATCGCATCGGTGCACGACGACCGCGGGCTCTACGTGACGCAGGTGTTCGGTCGCATCGAGGTCGCGGGCGAGGCGCCGGCGGTGGTCGATGCAGCGCCCGAGGCCGCCCCGGGCGAGGCGCGGGTCACGGTGGTCGAGCCGGAGATCGCGGCGCCGCAGATCGTCGCGCCGCAGGTGGTCGAGCCGCAGATCGTCGCGCCGCAGGTGGTGGAGCCGCAGGTCGTCGCGCCGCAGGCGGGCGGGTTCGTCGCGCAGGTGCCGCAGGGCACGCGGCCGACGGTGGTGGTGCCGGGGCCGACCGGGCGCGCGGTGTCGGGCTACTGGGTCTGCTCGCAGAGCCGGTGGTGGTACTACCCGATGCCGGCGGGCGCGCAGCCGGGGCAGCAGCTCGCGCCCGATCTCAGCGTGACCGGCGCCCCTGCGGGCTACGAAGCGACGGGCTGCGTCGCGGGCACGACCGTGCAGCCGGTGCAGCCGGTCTACGCGCCGCCGCCGGTCTACGCGCCGCCGCCGCCGGTCTACGCGCCGCCGCCGCCGGTCTACGCGCCGCCGCCGCCGCCGCGCGTGTACTACCCGCCGCCTCCGCCGCCGCGGATCTACTATCCGCCCCCGCCGCCGCGCCGCGTGATCGTGATGCCCCCGCCCGGGACCGTGATCGCGCCCTACGCGCCGGTGTATCGCGGCGGCGTGCACATCCAGGTGCCCGGGATTCGTGTCGAGGGTCGCTGGGGCCGCCGTCGCTGAGGCTCAGGCGCGCTCGTCGCTCATCTCGCCGCGCAGCGGGGTGACGAGGCGACGGCGCACTTCGTCGCGCGAGAGCTCGCGCTTGCCGAGCAGCCAGCAGAGCTTGGTGAGCGCGGCCTCGGGCGTGAGGTCGCCCCCGGGCAGCACCCCGGCGTCGGCGAGCGCGCGACCCGCCTGGTACGACGCGCTCACGGTGCCGTGCAGGCACTGGGTGACGTTGAGCACGATGACGCCGCGGCGCGTCGCGGCCTCGATGACGTCGAGCAGCGCGCGTCGCTCGGGCGCGTTGCCGGTGCCGTAGGTCTCGAGCACCAGGCCCTCGAGCGGCGGGCGCAGGAAGTTCTCGAGGATGCTCTCGGTGATGCCGGGATAGAGCCGCAACGCGGCGACGTGCGGCGAGAGCGACGGGTCGACCCGGAACGGCGTGGTCGGCATGGGCAGCGCGAGCTCGCGACGCACCCGCAGCGCGATGCCGGCCTCGGCGAGCGGCGGCAGGTTCGGCGATGCGAACGCGTCGAGCTCGGTCGCGTCCACCTTCGTCGCGCGGTTGCCGCGGAAGACCTTGTGGTGGAACGCGAGCATCACCTCGGGGAGGCGCGAGCGCGCCGCGATCCAGAGCGCGGTCAGCAGGTTGTCCATCCCGTCGCTGCGCACGCGCGAGAGCGGGATCTGCGAGCCCGTGAGCACGACCGGCTTGGCGAGCCCTTCGAGCAGGAACGAGAGCGCGCTCGCGGTGTAGGCCATCGTGTCGGTGCCGTGCAGCACCACGAAGCCGTCGTAGTCGTCGTAGCGCGCGCCGATGTCGGCGGCGAAGCGCGCCCAGTGCGAGAGCTCGAGGTTCGCGGAGTCGAGCAGCGGGTCGTAGTCGACGACGTCGTAGCGGATGCGCGTTCCGTCCTCGAAGCGCGCGGTGGTGAAGCGCGGCTCGCTGGGATCGCAGAGCATCGGTCGGCGCGCGACCTCTTCTTCGAGGGCGCCCGGCACCGGCGCGAAGCCACGCGGGCCTTCGCGCATGCCGATCGTGCCGCCCGTGTGCAGGACCAGGACCCGCGCGACGTCGTGCATGAGAGGCGCGCATGGTAGCAAGGGACCTCGATGACGACGTTGCGTGAACTCCCGACGCCGTGCCTCGTGCTCGAGCGCGACGTGATGGAGCGGAGCTGTGCGCGGATGAAGGCGCGCGCGGCGGCGCTCGGGGTGTCGCTGCGGCCGCACCTCAAGACCGCGAAGTCGATCGAGGTCGCGCGGCGCGCCGCGGACGGCGCGATCACGGTGTCGACGCTGCGCGAGGCGTCGTACTTCCTCGAGCACGGCGTGCGCGATCTGACGTACGCGGTGGGGCTCGATCCCGCGAAGATCGATGCGTGCGAGGCGCTCGTCGCGCGCGGTGCGCAGCTCACGGTGATCACCGACGACGTCGACGTCGCGCGCGCGCTCTCGGAGCGCGATCCCGCGCTGCGGGTGCTGATCGAGGTCGACGTCGGACAGCATCGCGGCGGGGTCGATCCCGAGAGCGACGAGCTGCTGGCGATCGCGAGCATGCTCGCGCGAGGTCGTCGGTTGCGCCTGGCGGGCGTGCTCGCGCACGCGGGGCACTCGTACGGCGCGGAGAGCGTCGCGGCGATCACCGCGATCGCCGAGGAGGAACGAGCGCGCACGGTGCGCGCGGCGTCGCGGCTGCGCGACGCGGGCCACGACATCGACACGATCAGCGTGGGCTCGACGCCGACCGCCGTGCACGCGACGCACCTCGAGGGGGTGACCGAGCTGCGCGCGGGCGTGTACACGTTCTTCGATCGCTTCCAGCACGCGATCGGCTCGTGCGGCGAGGACGACCTCGCGCTCACCGTGCTCGCCTCGGTGATCGGCGTGCGCCGTCGCGAGGGCCTCGTGCTGATCGACGCGGGCTCACTCGCGCTCTCGGCGGATCGCAGCATGGAGCGGTTCGGCGGGGGTTACGGCGAGGTGCGGGATCTGCGCGACGCGCCCCTCGGCGCGCTGGTCACCTCGGTGAACCAGGAGCACGGGATGATCGCGGGCGCGCCGTCGTCGCTGCGAGTCGGAGATCGCGTGCGGATCCGACCGAACCACGCGTGCATCACCGCCGCGATGCACGCGTCGTACGCGGTGGTCGCGGGCGACGACCGGGTGATCGCGCAGTGGGAGCGCGTGAACCACTGGTGATTGACCACACGGGCCCAGGAACCCAGGTTTCCGGGCCCTGATGTCCGACGACACGAAGAGAGACGAGGGCGGAAAGCACCTCGGCCCCGCGCGCACCTCGCCCTATCCGATGTCGCGCCTCGCGCCGACGCACGATCTCGTCGACGTCGCGAAGCGCATCGCGGAAGCGGACGCGATGATCGGCGCCACCGCGAGCGCGAAGCTGCGCGTCATCGCCGATCAGATCCAGGCGCTCCAGGAAGAGGCGCGGCGCATCCTCGATGACACGCGCAAGGATCTCGATCTGCACCGCGCGCGCTGCAGCTTCGTGCGGCGGCCCGGGCAGGTCTATCACCTCTATCGCCGCGAGGACGGCGAGCTCTGGTTCTCGATGATCGGGCCCGCCGAGTGGGCGGGGCGCAACGCGAGCGAGTTCGTCGGGAGCTATCGGCTCGAGCTCGATCAGTCGTGGACGCGTGTCGATCAGGGCGAGGAGACGAAGGACACGAGCGCGCCCGCGCCGCAGGAGCTCGTGCGTCGTCTGCTCGGTCAGTAGCGCATCAACCGAGGACGACGTGGTTCGGCTCCTCGGGCGCGCGCGGCACGTAGGCCGACGGAGTGAGCCCCGAGAGCGCGCGGAATTCGTGCACCAGGTGCGACTGATCGTAGTAGCCGCACTCCGCCGCGATGCGCGCCCACTCCGCGCGCTCGGGGCGCTGGACCCGGGCCACCACGCGCTGGAAGCGCAGCACGCGCGCATAACGCTTGGGGGTCACGCCGACGCGCGCGACGAACGCGCGCACGAAGCGCTTCTCGCTCGTGCCCAGCGCCTCGGTCAGCGCGCGCACCGACATGCCCTCGTGCAGCGCGCGCACCGCGGCCGGCACGTCGAGGTCGCGGCCATGCCGATCGATCGAGAGCCGCGCGAGCAGCGCGCGATCGAGCTCGCGCAGCACCTCGCCGCGCGCGTGGGCCTCGAGCAGCCGCTCGCGCAGCGTCGCGCCGTCGCGTCCCCAGACCTCGTCGAGCGCGACGTGCTCGCGCGCGATCGCGCTCGCCGGCACACCGCAGAACGCCCACGCGCCGCCCGGCTTGAAGCCCACGCCGACGATCGCGCGCTGCTCGATCGTGTCGATCGCGAACGGGCGATCGTAGACGCCGTGCATGCCCGCACCGTGGATGCGGTGCGCGCGATCGAGCGCCCCACCGTCCCACCAGCGCAGCTCGTCCTCGTGGAGGTTCACGAGGAGCTGCATCCCGCCGGTGGGCACGATGCGCTCGCGCGTGTGGCTCGGCGCGCTCGACTCGTAGCACCAGATCGCGTCGACGTAGGGCGCGAGCGCGGGCGAGGGCTTGCGAGCGACGAAGCGCACGCCGCGATCATGCCGCATCACGCGCGCGGCTGCTCGCGGGGCGCCTCCTTCGCGCGGCCGTGCATGCCCTCGGCGATCTCCTCGATCACCTTCGCGCAGAACGCGGCGAGATCGTCGGGCCGGCGGCTCGTGACGAGACCGCGATCGACCACGACCTGCTCGTCGACCCACTTCGCGCCCGCGTTCATCAGGTCGGTGCGCAGGCTCGGGTACGACGTGACGCGACGGCCGTCGACGATGTCCGCCTCGATCAGCGTCCACGGCCCGTGGCAGATCGCCGCGATCGGCTTGCCCATCGCGTGTGCCTCGCGCACCAGCCGCACCGCGTCGGGATCCATCCGCAGCTTGTCCGGATTCATCACGCCGCCCGGCAGCACCAGCGCGTCGAAGTCGTCGACGATGGTCTCGCCGGTCGTCGCGTCGACCGCGATGTCGTCCGCCCAGTCGTGATGCTCCATCGCGCGGATCGCGCCCTCGTGCGGCGCGATCACGCGCACCTTCGCGCCCGCCTCCTCGAGCGCCTTCTTGGGCTCGTGCAGCTCGGATCGCTCGAAGCCGTCGGTCGCGAGGATCGCGACCTTCTTCCCGCTCAGATCGTGCGTGGCCATGCGCCAGCGCGACGCAGCGCGCGTGCCACTATTCCAGCCAGCGATATGCGTCGCGCAGGATCTCGCGGCCGTTCGCCTCGATCAGATCCCCGTGCGAGAGCACGATGCGATCGAAGTCGCGCTCGAGCAGCTCGTCGAAGCTGTGCCGCGCGGCGCGTCGATCGCGATAGACGAGGCGCAGCACGTACGCGAGCCCGGGCTTCTTCCAGATGCCCATCGTCTGGAAGTAGATGCGCGAGGGCAGGTGCTCGGTGGACGAGAACTGCTCGACGAGATCGCAGCTCACGAGCGTGCGCGTGCTCGGGTGCACGAACACGGTCTCCTGGAGCATCGAGCCGCGCATCACGAGCGGCTCCAGCGTGCCCGCCCAGTCGGCGTGGGGCGCCGATCCGAGCGGCGCGTCGATCCGCAGGTCGGGGCGCTTGCTCGCGAGCCGCGCGGGCGCGTGCAGGATCGCGTCGGGCCACGCCTTCTGGAGCTCGCCCGCGAACACGTGGTGGTAGAGGTTCGGCGCGACGATGTGCTCGACGCTGCCGAGCTGCTCGATCTCGGCGCGCAGCGCGGGCGAGAGCGCGATCGGCGAGTGCACCAGCAGACCGCCGTCGCGCAGCCGCACGACGGTCATGCGCGTGCCGAGCTGGAGGCCGAGGAACGGGTGCGGCGTGCGCGCGGTCCAGATGCCTTCGGCGAACGGGACGAGGAGAGGGCTCGTGGATGTCATCGTGGTGGTGGGCTCACGGCGTGGTGATCGCGGCCGCGGGCACGCGCAGGGTACCGCTGGTCCACATCCGGAGCGCGAGCCCTGCGCCGGTCGCGACGATCGTGACCGCGACCAATGCGACGCCGAAGAGGAGCCACCCACCGCGCGAGCGCGCCGGCTTGGGACGCGAGGCCGGCGCAGGGCGCGCCGCGACCGGAGCGGGCGCCGGAGTCGGACGGCTCGGTCGCGTGAACTCGGCGGGCACGCCGGGCGCGGACGCGCGAGCGGCCGGTGGAGGCGCGACCTCCTCGAGGTGCATCCGCGTCGCGGGGATCGCGCTCTCGCGACGCGGCGCGATCGTCGCGAGCAGCGGGTGGCTCGAGAGCTCGCCCTCGCGCACGTCGGCTGCGAGCGCGGCCGGTCGATCCGACTCGGGGCGCGCCGCGATCGGCTGCGACGCGCCGAACGGATCGACGAGCGGCGCCGCGCCCTCGCGGTGATGGGGCGCGGGCGTCGCGAGCTCGGGCGCCGGCATGTCGAGCTGCGATCGACCGGAGCGCACGCCGATCGCGTTCGCGTACGCCTCGGCGACCGCGCCCGCGGTCTGGAAGCGCTGCGCACGATCGCGCGCCATCGCGCGCTCGATCACCGCGCCCACCGCGGGCGGCAGATCGGGCCGTCGATGCGCGAGCGGCACCACGCGTCCCTCGAGCACGCACCCGAGCAGCTGACCCATGTCTTCCGCGGGGTACGGCGAGACGCCGGTGAGCATCTCGTAGATCAACACGCCGACCGCGAACACGTCGACGCGCGGATCGCTGTCGCGCGCCGACTTGATCTGCTCGGGCGCCATGTAGCGCGGCGTGCCGAGGATCGATCCGGTCTGCGTGAGCGTCTTCGCGGCGGTGAAGCTCGACAGACCGAAGTCGACGATCTTGCAGGGCGGGTACCCACCCGTGACGAGCAGCACGTTGTCGGGCTTCAGATCGCGATGCACCACGCCGCGCATGTGCGCCGCCGCGAGCGCGTCGCAGAGCGTGTTGAGCACCGGCACGACCTCGTGCGGGTGCATCGGGCCGCGACGCAGGCGCTCCTTGAGCGTCTCGCCGCGCACGAGCTCGAGCGCGAGCCACGGCACACCGAACGCCTCGCCCATCGCGAGCACGCGCACGATCGCGGGGTGTCCGATCGACTCGAGGATCGCGGCCTCGCGACGGAAGCGCTCGATCGTCTCGGCGTCGCGCGCTCGCTCGCGGTGCAGCACCTTCAACGCGACGTCGTGGCCCGACACGAGGTCGTGCGCCTGCACCACGCGCCCCATCGCGCCGACGCCGAGAGGTGGCCCAACGCGGAATCGATCGGCGAAGAAGGAGCCCGAGGCGAGCACCTCCACCATCACCGTCGATTCCTGGTCGTCCTCGGCTTCTGGGCCGAGACCGAACCGTGTGCTGGCCATCTCGGTCAGCATACGCGACGTGCCTGCTCAGCGCTGCGGAGCTTTCGCCGGCAGCTCGACGCGCGCGATGGTGCCGCGCCCGCCGGGCGCGGGCGCGACCTCGATCGTGCCGCGCGCGCCGCGCACGATCGCGAGCACCGTCGGCAGGCCGAGCCCGCGTCCTTCGCTCTTCGTCGTGAAGTAGGGCTCGAACACGTGCGGCATCGCCTCGGGAGCGATGCCCGTGCCGTCGTCCTCCACCTCGATCGCGACCCGTCCCGGCGCGAGCACCAGCGTGCGCACCTCGACGTGCCCACCGATGCGCGTCGCGTCGCGCGCGTTGGCGACGAGGTTCAGCAGCACCTGCTCGAGCCGCACCATCGAGAGCGGCACGATCCAGCCCGGCGCATCGGGGATGATCGCGAGCCGCCTCTCGCTCGCGATCGCGCGCAGCGAGGGCACTGCGTCGTGGAGCCCTTCGTCGAGCCCGCAGTCGCCGCGATCGGTGGACGCGGCACGACCGACCTCGAGCAGGTCGCGCACCAGACGCGCCGCGCTGTTCGCGGCCTCCTCGATCACCTCGGCCTCGGCCGGCGGTGCGTCGGAGCGCGCGTTGCGGCGCAGCAGCGCCGCCGCCGAGACCACCACCGCGAGCAGGTTGTTCACGTCGTGCGCGACGCCGCGCGCGAGCCGTGCGATCGCCTCGTCGCGCATCGCGTCGTGCATCGCGACCTCCTGTCGCCGCAGCGCCTCGTGCGCCTCGCGCAGATCCGCGGTCGCGAGCTCGAGCGCGACCACCTCCGCGACCGACACCGCGAAGTCCGCTTCCTCTGCGCTCCACCCGCGCGGAGGCCCGCGATGCTCGTGACAGACCACGCCGACCACGACGCCGTCGCGATAGATGGGCGACTCGAGCGTCGCCGTGATCTCGAGCGGCGCGAAGTAGCCCTCGACGAGATCGTGCGTCGCCTCGTCGTCGGCCACGCGCTGCGCGGTGATCACCCGCCGATCCCGCAACATGTGCGCGTACGCGCCCAGGCGCTGCGCCGGGATCCAGCGGATGTCGCGCTCGGGCGGGCGCGCATCGAAGATCTCGAGCGCGCGGAGCCCACCTTCGTGCTCGCCCGCGAACATCCAGATGCTGACCCGCTCGACGGTGAGGCATCTCGCCGCGATCCGCGCGATGCGCGCGAGCTTCGCGGCGAGCGAGCTCGCGCCCTCGGCGTCGAGGTGCACGAGCCGCAGCCGTGCCTCGTCGAGACGCCGCGAGGCTTCGCTGGTCGTCTCGGTCGTGGGCTCCTCCACGCCTCAGTGTGTGAGCCCGACGTACGCGGATTCCAAGTCCAGGGGGCGCGGCGCGCCCCACGGAATCAGAGCACGCCCCAGATGTCCTTCGCGTACCCGCGGATCGTGTTGTCGCTCGAGAAGCGACCCATGCGCGCCACGTTGAGCAGCGACATGCGGGTCCAGCGCGGCACGTCGCGGAAGATCTGCTCCGCGCGCTGCTGGGTCTCGACGTACGACGCGAAGTCGCCGAGCAGCAGGAAGCGATCGTTGTCGAGCAGCGACTGCGCGACCGGGCGGAAGCGGCCGGGCTCGTCGCGCGAGAACGCACCGTGAGAGATCCCGTCGATCACCGCGCGCAGGCGCTGATCGCTCTCGTAGAGCTGCCACGGCTGGTAGCCCGCGCGGACGCGCTGGATCACCTGCTCCGCGGTCATGCCGAAGATCAGCACGTTGTCCTCGCCGACCGCGTCGGCGATCTCGATGTTCGCGCCGTCGAGCGTGCCGATCGTGACCGCGCCGTTCATCGCGAACTTCATGTTGCCGGTGCCCGACGCCTCCCATCCCGCCGTCGAGATCTGCTCGCTCAGATCGGCCGCGGGGATGAGCCGCTCCGCGTACGACACGCGGTAGTTCGGAACGAAGAACACGCGCAGGTGCTCGCGCGCCTCGGGGTCCTCGTTGATCGTCTTCGCGACGTTGTTGATCAGGTGGATGATCCGCTTCGCCATGTCGTAGGCGCTCGCGGCCTTGCCACCGAAGATCACCGTGCGCGGTGCCTCGGGCTTCTCGCCCGCCTTGATGCGCTGGTAGCGGTGGATGACGTGCAGCACGTTGAGGAGCTGCCGCTTGTACTCGTGGATGCGCTTGATCTGGATGTCGAAGATCGAGCTCGGATCGCAGCGGAAGCCGTGCTCCTTCTCGAGGAACGCAGCGAGCTTCACCTTGTTGTCGCGCTTGATCGCGCGGAAGCGCTCGAGGAACGCGGAGTCACCCGCGTGCTTCTCGAGCTCGCGCAGCTTCTCGAGATCCGTCACCCACGCGTCGCTGCCGACCACCTCGGTGATCAGCTTCGCGAGCTCGGGGTTGCACTGCTGGATCCACCGGCGCGGCGTGACGCCGTTCGTCTCGTTCTTGAACTTGCCGGGGAAGAACTTGTCGAGCTCGGGGAACATGCGCTCGCGCAGCAGCTGCGTGTGGAGCGCGCTCACGCCGTTGACGCTGAAGCTGCCGACGATCGACAGGTTCGCCATGCGCACGTTGGGCTGCGGGCCGCGCTCGATGATCGCCATGCGCGCCTGGGCCTGCTCGTCGTGCCCCTGCGCGATCTCGATCCCGAGGCGGCGATCGATCTCGCGGATGATGTCGAGCTGACGCGGAAGCAGCCGATCGAGCATGTGGACCGGCCACGTCTCGAGCGCCTCGGGCATCAGCGTGTGGTTCGTGTACGCGAACGCGCGCTTCGTGATCGACCACGCGCGCTCCCACGTGAAGAGGTGCTCGTCCATGAGCAGCCGCATCATCTCGGCGACCGCGAGCGCGGGGTGCGTGTCGTTCAGCTGGAACACGCACTTCTCGGGCAGATCGTCGAGCGAGCCCCAGCGCGCGAGGTGGCGCGTGACCGCGTCCTGCAGCGACGCGCTCACGAAGAAGTACTCCTGGCGGAGGCGCAGCTCCTTGCCCGGCGGGCCCGAGTCGTTCGGATAGAGCACGCGCGAGATGTTCTCGGCGACGTTGCGCTTGTGCACCGAGCCGAAGTGATCGCCCGCGTTGAAGAGCGCGAGATCGAACTCCTGCACCGGGCGGGGCGACCATAGACGGAGCGTATTGACCACGCCGTTTCGATAACCGGGCACCGGGATGTCGTGCGCCTCGGCGATCACGTCGTGGGTGTCGACCCACGCGTAGAACGTGCGGCCGGTCGGATCGACGCGCGGCTCGACGCGGCCCTCGTAGCGGACCGTGTACGTCGTCTCGGTGCGCGAGACCTCCCACGGCGTGCCGTGCAGGAGCCAGGTGTCGGGCTCCTCGACCTGCGCTCCGCCGACGATCGCCTGGCGGAACATGCCGTAGTCGTAGCGGATGCCGTAGCCCGTCCCCGCGATGCCGAGCGTCGCCATCGAGTCGAGGAAGCACGACGCGAGGCGCCCGAGACCGCCGTTGCCGAGCCCGGGATCCGCTTCGGTCTCGAGCACGTCGTCGTACGAGAGGCCGAGCTCCGTGAGCGCGCCCCGCACTTCGCTCTCGATGCCGAGGTTGAGCACTGCGTCGCGCAGGAGGCGCCCCGGCAGGTACTCCATCGACAGGTAGTAGACGCGCTTCTTGCCGTCGTCCCACTGGGCCTTCGTGCTGCCGAGCCAGCGGTCCGCGATGCGATCGCGCACCGCGCGTGCGACCGCGTGGAAGACGTCGGACGCGCTCGCGCGGTACTGGTCGCGCATGCGCGTGTGCGCGAGGTGATGGACGATCGACTGCTTGATCGAGGGCTGGTCGACGGGGAGCGGTGCTCCCGGGATCGGCTCGCGGATCTTCATGCCGGCGCAGTGTCGGATCGATGCGTCACGCAGGCAAGCGTCGCGCATCCGTTCAGGTGTTTCGGGGGGCCCCGGATCGCGGTCGGGCGAACACGAGCCACAGCACGAAGGGCACCTCACCGACGAGCGCGGCGACTCCGACGACGATCTCGTAGATCGGCGCGCCGCTCGGCGCGACGAGGTGACCGAGGCCGTTCAGCGCGTATCCGAACGACGCGATCATCAAGAGCGCGCCGAGCACCCGGGGCGCCCAGCCCGCGCGCATCACGAGCGCGCCGAGCGCGAGGCAGTGGAGCGCGAAGAGCGGCTCCCACACGTGCACGCCCGCTGCGTGCAGCTCGAAGAGCGCGAGCGCGTCGTCGGGTCGCTGCAGGGCCGCGAGGAGCGGGAAGAGATTGACCGCCTGCACCACGCTCATCGCGAGGCGCGCGAACGTCGCGGTGAGCGCGACGGTCGGGCTCACGCGCCGGAAGAGCGAGAAGAGCACCGCGGTGAGCACGACCTCGGAGAGCACGATCGCGACGTGCCCGAGCAGGCCCGCGCGCAGGAGCGCCTCGGACGCGACGACGTTCCGCGCGGTGGCCTCGGCGTCGCCCGCGACGACGATCGCGGAGGGCACGAACATCATGCTGAAGGGCCCGCAGAACGTCGGGATCAGATAGAGCAGCCCGGCGATCCGGAGCGATCGGGCGTCGGCGGTCACGCGGCCTCCGTGTCAAGAATGTTTGACTCGCCCTGATGTAACGTCGCTTTGACATCGAGTCAAACATGTTTGACATCACGCACGCCTGCGTGCGGACGGACCATGCAGTAGGCTCGCCCGTCCCATGGCTCACACGATCGCGATCATCGGGAGCGGACCGGCCGGTTTCTATGCGGCCGAGGGCATCGTGAAGGCGCGTCCGGACGCGCAGGTCGACATCTTCGATCGACTGCCGACTCCGTACGGCCTCGTGCGCAGCGGCGTCGCGCCCGATCACCAGGGCACGAAGAACGTGTGGCGCGTCTTCCAGCGCACCGCGCAGCGCCCGCAGGTGCGCTTCCTCGGCAACGTCGAGATGGGGCGCGACGTGTCGCTCCACGAGCTGCGCGACGCATACGACGCGGTGGTCCTCGCGATCGGCGCGCCGATCGATCGCGAGCTCGGCGTGCCCGGCGAGCACCAGCGCGGCGTGATCGGATCGCACCCGTTCACGAGCTGGTACAACGGGCACCCCGACTGGAGCGGGTTCGATCCCGATCTCGACAGCTCGCACATCGCGATCATCGGGAACGGCAACGTCGCGGTCGACGTCGCGCGCGTGCTCGGTCGCACGCCGCCCGAGATGGTGAAGACCGATCTGCCGGCGTACGCGAGCGAGCGCATCGCGCGCGCGCCGCTCACCGACATCTACATGATCGGCCGGCGCGGCCCCGGCGAAGCGAGCTTCACGCCGGTCGAGCTGCGCGAGCTCGGCGATCTCGCGAACACGGTCGCGGTGGTCGACGGATCGCAGCTGCCCGCGAGCATCGCGGCGAAGGATCCGAAGGACCAGAAGCTCAAGGACAAGATCCTCGAGATCCTGCGCGGCTACTCGCAGAACGATCCGCAGAGCAAGCCGGTGCGCTTGCACATCATGTTCTACGCAGCGCCGCACGAGGTGCTGGGCGACGGCGACAAGGTCACGGGCCTGCGTCTGATGAAGACGAAGGTCGAGAACGGTCGCGCGGTGTCGACGGGCGAGACGATCGATCTGCCGGTCGGCGTGATCGTGAAGGCGATCGGGTACTACTGCCGTCCGATCGAGGGCCTGCCGATGCCCGAGTGCTCGACGTGTTATCCGAACACCGACGGGCACGTGGGCGAGAACCTGTGGGCGGTCGGCTGGGCGAAGCGCGGGCCGAGCGGCGTCATCGCGACGAACCGCGGCGACAGCCTCGAGGTCGTCGATCGGATGCTGAAGACGCTGCCCGAGGGAAGCGCGAAGACCGGTGGGCGCGAGACGATCGACGGTCTGCTGAAGCAGCGCGGCGTGCACGTCGTGACCTTCTCGGACTGGGAGAAGATCGAGAAGCACGAGCACGAGACGGCGCAGGAAGGCGCGCCGCGCGTGAAGCTGACGGAGTGGGAGCACCTGCTCGACAAGGCCCGCGGTACGTGAGCGTGGCGATGACGACGAGCGCGATGCGCTCGATCCCATGGCTCGCGCTCGTGTTGATCGCGGCCTGCAACCCCGACCACATCGATCTCGATCTCGCGCCCTTCGACGCGGGCTCGGTCCAGCCCGGGCTCGATGCAGGTCGGGATGCGGGAGCTCGCGAGGACGCGGCGAGCCCTTCGGACGCGGGCGGACACGACGCCGGCACGCCGCCGCTCGACGCGGGACGCTCTTGCGAGCCGTTCGGAGACGACTGCCACCCGCTCTACGACGCGAGCTGCCGCTGCGGGTTCGACAGCTTCAGCGCCGAGTGGGCGTGTGGCACGTCGGGCTCGCGCGGCGTCGGCGGGATCTGCAACGGAACCGACGACTGCGGGCCGGGCCTCTACTGCACGCGAACGCAAACCGTCGGCGGCGGCGTGTGCCGGCGCCTGTGCGACGCCGACGCGGACTGCGCGGCGGGCGAAGGGTGCGCCGAGATCGGCCGCCTCGCGCCCTGCACCGGCTGGTGCGTCGCGCTCGCCGAGTGCGACCTCTCGGAGCAGGACTGCGGCGCGGGCCGCGGCTGCTACTGGCTCCGCGACGAGGAGGCGGGACGCGAGCATCAGTTCTGCCACCCCGCGGGGGAAGAGACGCGCAACTGCTACGGCGGCCCGACGGTGTGCGCGCCCGGGGTCGTCTGCGTGAGATCCTCGACCAGCAGCCTCCGATGCCAGCCGCTCTGCACGACGAGCGAGGAGTGCCCGATCGCGACGTCGTGCACCGGCACGACGAGCAGCGGCGAGCAGTTCTGTCGTTGAGCACTCCGCGCGCTCGCTCTATCCTCGCGCCCCTCGTGACCCGCCGTACTCGGTCATCCTGGCCGGCATCCATCGCCCTCGTCGTGGCGATCGCCGGCTGCAACCCCGATCACATCGACGTGCAGCTCCCACCACCGATCGACAGCGGTGTTGTGGCGCGCGTCGACGCATTCGTTCCGCGGCCCGATGCCGGGCACGACGCGGGAACCGACGCGGGCCAGGACGCCGGACGCGACGCGGGCGCGGCGCCTGCCTGCGTCGTGACCGGCGGCGCGTGCGATCCCTTCGAGCGCGATCCGTGCGGCGCGAACCGGACGTGCATCTCCGACGCGACGATGCGCACGCGCTGCGTCTCGTCGGCGTTCACGCTCCGCGGCGAGGGCGAGAGCTGCAGCGTCGACAACCAGTGCGCGGAACGTCTCGAGTGCCGGGCGCTCTTCAGCGAGCTCGCGTGCGTGAGGCAGTGTCGAATCGACGGCGTCGGTGATTGTGGCGCGGCGGGACGATGCCTGATGCAGGCGCGCACCGGTGAGACGTGCCTCGGGCTCTGCGTCCCGGTGAACGACTGCGATCTCTTCACGCAGGATTGCACGGGCGGGCGTGCCTGCGTGCTCCTCGGAGATCCAGAGAGCGAAGGCGAGATCGCGACGTGTCTGCCGCCCGGAGCAGCCGCGGTCGGGCAGTCGTGCGCGTGGGCGGACTCGTGCGTGAGGGGCGCCGCGTGCATCGGCGGGACGTGCCGGCAGCTGTGTGGCGACAGCCTCGATTGCACGACGGGCACTTGCAGCGGGAGGACGGTCAGTGGCGTCGGATATTGTCGTTGAGCGACGGCTCGCCGCGATCGTGATCGCGCTCGTCATGCTCGTCGCGTCGAGCGCGAGCGCGCAGGGCGCGGACACGGTGTTCCTGCGCAACGGCGGGCGACTGCGCGGCACCGTCGAGGTGTTCGAGCCCGGCGTGCGCGTGGTGATCCTGTTGCCCGACGGATCGCGGAGGACGATCGAGGCGAGCGAGCTCGATCGCGTGCAGTTCGCGGATGCGCCGAGCGCGCCGACGCCCGAGGCGCCGCCGGTGACGACGGAGCCCGCGACGCCGCCCCCGGCGGAGCCCGCCCCGAGCGAGCCCGTGACCGAGCCGCCGCCGGCCATCGAGCACGCCGAGCCGTCGACCGCGGACGCGCTGAGCGGCGCCGATCTCGATCGACTGCAGACCGCCACCGCGCCCGGTGCGGTGGGGGAGTACGGCGACGGGCACGCGCGGGATGTGGCGTGGAACGGAGTCGATCCGCGCACACAGCTCGTGATGCGGCCGGAGGGGATGCTGCATCTCGTCGTGGAGGGTCGCGTCGCGTTCGCGCTGTCGTTCGGCGATCCGTACTACGGCATGCAGGGCCGCTTCGGCGGTGACCTCGCGATCGGTGCGGACCTGCGTGTCCCGGAAACGATCCTGCACGTCCGTGCTGCGCTGGTGCTCGGACTACAGAGCCATCAATCGTTTTCCAACGAATATGCATACAACAGGACGCACGTGCTGCACGCGACGGGGTTCGGCTACGTCGCACTGCGCGGTCTCGTGGGAGTCGACGTGACGTCGTGGCTGTCGCTGCGAGCCGGCGGTGAGTACGGATTCGAGGTGCTACCCGTCTTCGACGTGGTGCGCAGCTATGGCGGTCCCGAGCTCGGCGTGGTGTTCCGCGCGCTCGACGATCGCCGGCTCGAGCTGGGGCTCGCGCTCGCGGTCCAGGATCGCAGTCACGCGCACGTCGAGATCGCCAACGACGTCGCCGTGACGGAGAACTACGCGGGGACGTCCTGGGTCCCGCGCATCGCGCTCACGATCGGTGGGGTGTTCCTGTGACTCGCGCTCTGATTCTCGCGCTCGTGCTCGTCGCCGGTTGTGCCGAGGCCAGCCGCGTCGGGTATTTCGACGATCAGGCGTTCTACGCCGTGCGGCAGCACTATCGGATTCGCTATCTGCCCGACGCGCGTGCATCGCGCGCATTGCTCGGGAGCGAGTGGCGTCCGCTGAATCTCGAATTCGAGAACGGACTGCCGTCACAGGGTCGTTGGACGCGCGAGGATCAGACGCGCATCTGGCTCGATCACGACGGTGACGGGCGTGGCGATCTCCACACGACCGGTGAGCGCTTCGATCTGCGCTTCGAGCACCGACAGAACGGCGCGAGCCTCCTCGTGCGCACGTCGCCGATTGCCGAGTCGCTCGGAGAGCGCAGCGTCGACGTGCTGGTGCACGACATCCTCGACCGCGTCGCGGGCAGCACCCAGCAGAGCGGCTCGGTCGAGGTCGTCCGCATCGTGCACGAAGGGCCGGTGCGCGTCGGAGGTGCCGATGCGTACCAGGCGGTGTTCGAGGGCGCCGCGCTCGGACCGACCGGCGACGTGATCGCGACGTCGACCGATCGTGCGCAGGTCGTGTTCGTCCGCCCGCGCACGCGTTGGCGCGACGGCGGGCGCAGCGCACCGATGATCGTGAGCTTCTGGCTCGTCGCGCGGCGCGAGCACTTCGACGGATTGATGCCCGCGCTCAGCTCGCTGCTCGATCGCACCGACTTCCGCGATCACCTCGACACGGCCCGCTGACGCGCGTCAGTTGAGGCGCTCGGGCGGACGCGTGGGCTCCGACGGGGGCTCCGGCGCGACCTCCACCTCGGGCTCCGGCTCCGGCGTCGGACGACGCCCCGATCGGCCGCGCACGTGCTCGAAGTGCTGATCGAGCACGACGATCTCGTCGCGGTCGCCGACGGTGAACGCGCGCACCGGATCGACGGGGCGCAGTCGCTCGTCGCCCTCGGTGCCGAGCGTCACGCGGAACGCACTGCCGGGCGCCATCGCGAGCACCACCTGCGCGGCGCCTGCGGCGTCGGTCCTCGCGACCTCGCGGCCCGCGACGCGCACCGGGAGGTCGGCCTCGCCACCGGTGCGCACGAGCAGCGCGACGCGGCGCTCGGTGGGCGCGCAGCGGATCGGATAGTGGAGGCGCGGCTCTTCGCCGCGCAGCGACTCGACCGCGCGCACGACGATCTCGTCCGCGACCTCCGCGCTGCGGTGTCCGGCGGGGCACTCCGCGGCGATCGCGAGCCGAGCGCCCTCGGTCTCGTCGATCATCACGCGGAGCGTTCCGTCCTCGCCGGTCACGCCGTGGTCGTCGCCGGCGACGTGCACGCGCACCCCGGCGAGCGGCTCGCCGGGATCGCGCTCCGCGGCGAACACCACCGGCAGCGCCACGCGCGCGCGCGACGGAGGCGGCGCTCCGCACGCGGCACAGAGACCCAGCGCGACCAGGACGACCATCACGGCTGCGCGCACGACGCACCTCCTCCGCTCGCGGCGCACGCCGCTTCGAGACGACGCCGGAGCATCCGCGCGATCACGCGGTACTCGCCGTTCTCGGGATGCTCGGTCGCGAGAGCTTCGTACTCGCGCGCCGCGTCCCCCCATCGGCCCGCGGCCACCAGATCGATCGCGCGAGAGAGCGCGGTGCGACCTTCGGCATCGACGACCGGAGCGACCGAATCGGGAGCGACCACGGCAGTCGCCGCAGCATCGGAGTCCGTCTCCGGAGCATCGGAGTCCGTCTCCGGAGCATCGGAGTCCACGGTCTCGGTCTGGGCCTGCACCTCGGTCTCGGCCTCGGCGACCGTCGTCGCCACGAGCTCCGCCTGCTCGCGCGCCATCGCGCGGGCGCGGGCCTGCCGCATGTGATTGACGCCGATCGCGACGGCCGAGAGCGCCACGAACGCGAGCGCGAGCGCGAGCGTCCGCGGCGGGACCCCGCGACGCTTCGGCGGCTCCGAGAACGCCGCGTCCTCGGCGCCAGGCGGGCTCACCGAGGGCGCCGCCACGACCGGCGCGGCCGCGGGCTCGCTCGCGATCGGCGCCTGTCCGAGGTGCGGGCGCATCGCGGCGGGCAGCGGGCCGGGAGGTGCTTCGAGCGACATCACGGTCGCCTGCGACACCGCGCGGCTCACCACCGTGACGTCGGCGAAGCCGTTCACCGGCGAGATCATCGCGTGGCCCATCGCGGGCGCGTGGACCGCCAGCGGCGCGGGCACGACCTCGCTCGCGACCGCGGGGAGCGCAGGCATCGAGGGCGCCGCGGGGAGCGCCGGCGCGATCGACGGGCGGCCCATCGCGTCGGCGCCCAGCGCGCCCGCCGGGATCGTCGGTCGACCGTCGTCGAGCGCGGGCACGTCCATCGCGGGCCCACCGAGGATCGTGCGCTTCGGGTCGAAGCGTCGCGCCGCGCGCGCGGTGGTCGCGAGCTCGATCGCGGCCCATCCGAGCTCCACGACGTGACGGCCCTCGAGCCGCACCGCGCTCGCGATCGGCGTGCTGTCGACCAGCACCGGCGCGTACGGGACGACCCAGATCGCCTCTCCGTCCCACACGAGATCGAGGTGCCGCGGCGCGACGCCGTTCGCTTCGATGCGCCACCCCACCGGACCGCTGCCGACGCCGACCTCGGTGCGTCCCGCACCGGGCGGGATCTCCCAGACGTACGTCGTCGACCAACCGCGCAGCACGGTGACGCGACCCTGCGGTGCGTCGACGCGCGGCGCGCTGCCCTGCGCTGCGCTCTGTGCAGTGGACATCATCGGATCTCCTCGTTGTGCACGGGATTCATCGCGCTCCCTGGTCGTCGAGCAGGAGGCCGAGATCGAGCTGGAGCTCGCGCTCGAGCTCGGCGAGGTACGCCGTGTAGTCGTCGCGTCGGTGGTGCGTCAGCTCGCGGAGCTCGCGCAGCGTGTCGAGCGCCGTCGCGTCGTCGCCGCGATCGAGCGACTGCTGGAGCGACAGACGCAGCCGGCGGTACGTGCCCTCGATCTCCTCGCGCATCGCGTGCCCTTCACGCTGCGCGCGCTCGGCCGCCGGCACCGCGCCCGCGGCGAGGAAGCACTGCTCGGCCCGCGAATAGGCGGACACCGCCGCGATGCCGTCCTGGTAGTCGTAGCGGAATCGCTCTCCGCGGGCGCGCGCCACGCGCAGCGACTCTGCACCCTCGGTGCGCGCGTCGGCCGCGTCGGCACAGTCACCAGGCGCGTCGAAGAGCGCAGAGGGCTCGAGCGACCCGTCGCGCAGCGACTCCGCACGTGCGCTCCGATTGCGCACCACCGCGACCGCGAGCAGCGCTGCGATCCCGACCACCATCGCGAGGAGCAGCGTCCGGACGCGACTGCCCTCCCCGGCGCCCGCGCGCACACCGACCTCGAGCGTCACGCCGCCCATCACGAGGCGCGCGCCCCACGGCACGGTCGCGTCCTGTAGCACCGCGCCATCGCGGAGCACCGGAGTCCGCGCATTGCGAGCGACGGAGATCCAACAGCCATCCTCGCGCGGGACGAGCAACAAGTGCTCTCCCTCGATCTCGAGATCGGCGGGGAGCCGGACTCCCGCGCTCGCGCTGGTGCCGATCGTGGTGCGACCGACGATCGGGGCCTCGAGCTCCGAGCCGTCGGGGAGCGTGATCCGAAGCTTAGACATTGCCGATCTCCATCACGGTGATCGCGACCGGCCCGAGCACGAGCAGCATGATCGCGACGAAGATCAGGACGAGCGGGATCATCAGCTGCATCGCAGCGCGTGCCGCCGCTTCCTCCGCGAGCACGCTGCGGCGCATCCGCAGCACGCGCGCCTGGATCTTGAGGATCTCCGCGAGCGGCGTGCCCTTCTCTTCGGCCTGCACGATCGCGCCGACGAAGTCGCGCACCGGGCGCGTGGGCACACGATCGGCGAAGCCGGTGAGCGCCTTCGCGCGGGTGTGACCGAGCTCGAGCTCGTCGAGGATGCGCCCGAGCTCGTCCGCGGTGGGCGTGCCCTTCGGCAGTCCGTCGAGGATCAAGCGTCGCAGCGACGACGGGAAGTCGAGGCCGGCGCCCATGCAGAGGCTCAGCAGATCGACCGCCTCGGGAAGTCGGCGCTCGATCTCCTTCTGCCGTCGCGCCGTCGCGTCGCGCAGCTGCGAGAACGGGTGCGCCGCGCCGATCGTGACGAAGAGCACCGGCACGAGCGGCGACCAACCGAAGCGCACCGTGAGCCAGGTGCCCGCGACCCCGAGCCCGACCGCGTAGAGCGCCGACATCGCGGCGACCTCGTCGGCCGTCAGACCGAGCCAGTAGCCGGAGCGCAGGAGATCGGCCTCCACCCGACCGCGCCACTCTGCGGGCGGCAGGAGCGCGATCCACCCCGCGACCACGCGCACCATCGGCTCGAGCGCGCCGAACGGACCTCCGCTCTTCGCACGCTGTCGCTGCGCGCCGCGCGGACCGAGCGAGGGGCTCGCGACCGCGGGCACGAACGAGACGACGAGCGTCGCGCCGAAGAGCCCGACTCCGAGCATCGCGAGCGCGGCCCAGGGAAGCCAGGGAGCTGCAGCAATCTCCGACATGGTCGACTGGCCTCCTTCGATCACACGTCGATCTCGAGGATCTTCTTCGCGCTGAACACCGCGATGGCCCACAGCCCGGTCGAGATCGCGATGACGATCCAGCCGGTGATCGAGAGCAGCAGCGGCTCGAAGAAGTCGTGATCGACTGCTTGGATCGCCGCGAGCAGACCGAAGGGCATCAGCGCGAGCACCCACGCCTGCGAGCGCCCCTCGGCGGTCTTGGTGCGGATGACTCCATCGAGGCGCGCCATCTCCCGCAGCTGCGCCGCCGAGGTCTCGAGGATCTCGGGGAGGCTGCCGCCGGTGGTGCGGCCGACGACGAGCGTCGAGAGCACCGCGCCGATCGCGCGGCTCCCGATGCGCGCGCCGGTGTTGCGGAGCGCGTCGTCGAGGGGCACGCCGAGCGAGCGCTCCTTGAGGAGGAAGTCGAACTCGTCCGCGAGCGGCGCGCCGACGATCTTCGACGAGTAGTCGATCGCCTCGCCGAGCGCGGGCGTCGCGCGCAGCGTGTTCGCGAGGCCCATCATCCAGCCGTCGAGCTGGTCCTCCATCGACGCGACGCGCTTGTCGCGCGCGCGCCGCAGCATCGCGAGCGGCGCACCGAACACCAGCGGCACCAGGAACACCGGCACCGGATTGCGCAGGATCAACGCGAGGATCAGCAGCGCGACCGAGATCGCGAGCTGGATCTGCGCGAACCGCGGCGCGGCGATCTCGAGCCGGAGGAACGAGACGTCGCGATCGAGCAGCACGACGTAGCGCGCCCAGCCGCGCCGCGTACGGCTGTCGTCGCGCCCGAGCTGGCTCCAGGCCGCGCCGAGCAGCCCGACGCCGGTCAGCGCGAGCGCGGCAATCGCCGTCCATCCCATGCTCAGCACCGAGTCCACGATTCGACTCCTTTCGCGCTCCGATGCGCGTCAGTCGGCGCGCACGTCGGCGGGCGCCGTGACGGCCGCGAGCGGGTCCGCACCGACCGGCGACTGCAGCCGTCGCAGCTGCTCGGGGTCGCGCAGGTCACCGTCGGTGGTGGTGTCGAGCGAGTCGACGATCGCGATGTCGGTCGGGTTGCGCAGCGTGAGGCCGATCGAGCCCGACGAGTCGGCGTGCAGCAGGAGCTGGCCCTGCTCGGCGGTCGCCGCGAGCGTCACGTGCTGGCTGCTCCCACCGCCGCACTCGTGATCGCTCCCGCGGCCCACGTCGCCGCGCACCGCCATCACGAGCACGTTCTGGAGGAGCGGAGTCGTCACCGGGCCCTCGCCGTCGCGCGTCGCGTGGTGGAACACGTCGACGCGATCACCCGCGCGCAAGAGGCCATCGAAGCCCGATGCGCCGTCGACGTTGACCGTCACGGCGCGCACGCCGCTGCGCACGAGGCGCGAGAGCTCACGCGCGCCCTCCTCGCCGGTCTCGACGTCGCTCCACACCAGCGACTCGTTGGTCTCGACGCGCGAGCGCACGCGCAGCCCGAGGATGATGTGCACGTCCGCGGGCCTCACGTGGCGCCGCTCGACGTACGACTCCGGCATCGAGCGCACGCCGAGCGCGTCCTCGGTGAGCACGGTGCCGGGCGCGAGATCGCGCGTGACGATCACGACCTGCACCGGCACGCCGCCGCTGGTGCGCGCCTGGTACTGCTGCATCGACACGAACATCGCGCCCACGCCGAGGAGCGCCACGATCATCGATGCCACGAATGCTCCGATCTTCATCGCTCACTCCTGCGGTCAAAACGTGCTGACAGATGCTTCGAGCATCTCGACCGTCGGACCCGCCTCGGGGTCGTCCACCATCACCACGGTCACCATCCGTCCGTCGCGCTCCGCGACGAGCCCGAGCGCGCCGTCCGACTCGTACGCTCGTCCTTCGAGCGCCTCCGGCTCGAGCAGTCGGAATCCCTCGCTCGAGAGCGAGTCGCGATAGAAGCGCTCGAGCCCGTCGACTCCCATGCTCGCGCCGGTGAAGACGGTGAGCGCATAGGGCTCGTCGCCCGCGCGCGCCGAGAGCACGCGCCGCGATCCCGGCGGACGCGACACCCCGTCGACGTCACGGCCCGGCGCGTCCCCTTCGCTCGGGAACATCGTGGAGATCGGGAAGCTCCCCTCCGTCCAGTACGCGACGAAGTGCGTGCCGTGCTCCGCGCGCTCCGCGAACACGTATCGGAGCTCGCCGATCGCTGCGAGATCGCCGGTGTCGACGAAGCGCTGCACCCGCTCGAGCAGCGCCGAGGGCTCGACGTCCTCGGGACCGAGGTCGAGGCACGCGACGTAGCCGCGATCGTCGTCGTCCTCGCGCAGCGTGCCGTCGAGCCAGCCGCCCGCTGCGACCTCGGTCTCGCCCGCGCGCTCGAGCTGCGCGTGGAGATGTCCGTCCGACGCGCGACAGCGCGCCTCGAACACGTCGAGCACCGCATCGAGCTCGCGATCGTCCATGCCCGACGACACGAGGATCTCGGCGCCGTTGATCGAGAGCGCGGTCGGCGCGCTCTGCTGTCGCGCCTCCGCGAGGTGCATCGTCTCGGCGCCGAAGCCGAGCATCACCTCGTCGAGATCGGCGCGCGCCGCGCGCACCGCGACCAACGTCGCCGCGATCCACACCAGCGAGAGGAACCCCGCGGCGCGACCGAAGCCCTTGGCGCGCTCGCGCCACATCGCGCGCGCTCGTCCCGCGCGCTTGCTTCCGACGTTCAACATCCGAGCGCGCCTCCCACGCCGATGTCGTTGGCCTTGTTGCAGAACGCCTCGCGGATCAGCCCGCCGAGCGTCTGCTCGCGCTCGTTGCAGACCACGGTGTAGCCACAGCGCGCGTCGCGGCTGCCCCCACCGACCCAGTCGGGCATCGGCACCGACTCCGATCCTCGAGCGGTCGTCGAGCTCCCGAGGATCGCCTCGTAGATGCGGCGGCTCGCCGAGAGCGGCATGTCGCGATCCATCTGCGCGACACCCTCGCGCGCATCGGCGATTCCACTGTTCACCTCGGGACGCGACGTGCGCGACTCCGCCCCTCCGCCCGCGCCGCCGACGACTCCCTCGCACCCCGCCGGCACCTGATCGCAGCCGCCGTTCGCATAGGCCCACGCACAGCGGCGCGCCTCCGCGGCCGCGTCCATGCGCGCCATGTAGAAGTGATGGAAGAAGCCGATGCCCGCGAAGAGCGAGATGAACACCGGCATCATCAGCACGACCTCGGCATAGGCCGCACCGCGCGTGTCGCGGAGCAGCGAGCGAGCCCTTCGAGTCGATGTCGTCATCGGTGTTCTCCCACGTCGGAATCGAGCCGTGCCGGCGAGGTGCAAGCGGGGCTGGGGCCCCGCGCGCAGCGTTTGGGGTCGAGCGCAAGCTCAGTGCACGATCGCGTCGCTCATCGCGCCGACGAATCCCGACGTCTCGGCGCAGCTCCCGCTGCCGCCGCTTCCCGCCATCTCGCGGCACGACGAGCCGCCGCTGTCGCCGAAGGGCGGGACGAATCGGCGCATGCGCGCGCGCCAGCGCATGTTCCACATCCACTCTTCGCGATCGCGGAGATCGGTGGAGGGATAGAAGAACTCGGCCTGTGCCACCGAGTACTCGCCGAAGTTGCGCAAGAGCGCGAGCGTCCCGCCCGGCCCCGTGACGTCGCGGCCCCAGTTCGCGAGCTCGACGCCGCGCTCCATGTGCGCGCCGGGCTCGCGGCCGGTCACGATCATGCGCACCTGGAACGAGTCCTCTCCGAGCTCGATCGGGGTCCCGTCGGACTCCCGCGCTCGCATGCGCTGAGGGCGCATGTCGCTCGTGTTCGAGGGAACACCACTGCCACCCTCGACCTGCAGCGTCTGATTGCGCTCTTCGTGACAGGCGAAGAGGCGGCGGATGATCCGGTATCGATAGGACACCGCGCGATCACGACCGATCGGCAGCTGCGATCCCGGGAGCAGATAGTCGGGGTGCATGGTCGGCGGATTGCGACCGCAGAGGTCCGTGAAGTCCTCGGTGCTCCAGGTCCACGACCAGTTCTCCGCGCCGGGGAAGCCGACCGCGCCGAGGCAGGGATTGCGCTCCGAGGTGCGTCGCACCGCGCGGTTCAGGCGATCCTGCTGGGTCTCGTCGGATGCGTCGGAGAGCGAGTCGCCGGTGTGGCGATCTCGGTACTGCACCGGGTCGGTGTTCGGGATCGCCTCGCGCCAGTACCAGCGCGTCATCTCCGCGTCCTGATAGACGTAGTCGAATTTGCGCGGCCCCGATCCCGGCTGGCACTGGGTGCGCGCCGCCACTGCGCGCTGGGTGCACATCGGCTCTTCGCTGCCGTCGGCGCGAGTCGGGCAGTCGTACGGATTGGCATCCTCCGCCGGCTGCGACGACTGCTGTTCCTGCTCGGAGCGCTCGCAGATCGCCTCGCAGTCGTCGCCCTGGCAGTCGCGGCACTCGCGCGCCGCGGGGGTGTCGACCTCGGGGATCGCGAACTCGATCGGATACGAGTAGCTCGGAGGCCCGCCCGAGCCGCTGCAGAACCACTCGGAGAACGTCGCCGCGAGCGAGCCCGTCGCGCTGCGAACCCAGCTCGCGATGCGGCTGTGGATGCGGCGGAACGGGAGCGCGACGACCTCGCCGACTGCCTCGCCGCCCTTGCGGCACAGCAGGCGGAAGTCACCGTCTTCCGTCGGCAGCGAGCGCCCAATTCCGATCGGCCAGGTGAACGCGAACGTCGGAGACGGCGCGTACACGTCGTCCATCGCCACGTCGTAGGCGCGCACCGTCGCCGCGGGCGGGATCGCGACGCGCACGATGCGCGCAGTCCGATTGCCGATCCGGAGCAGCGGGAACACGACGCGCTGGGTCGCGCGGTGGACGTTGCTGACCGCGGTGCGCGCGACGTTGAGCGGAGGAATCGCGGCCAGCGTCGCGCCGAAGGTCACGAACGCGAGCGCTGCGCACACCGCGATCGCTCCGATGATCAGCGTCTCGATCAGCTTCAGCGCGATCAGCACCGCGAGGAGCGCGGCCATGATCATGTTGATCAGCACGAGGATGTTCATCCCTCGCGCGTGGACGACTGCGGCGGAGAACGCGCCCGCGTCGGCCGCGTCCTGCATCGTCTCGCGATAGACGATCGTCTCGCCGATGCCGATGAGGTAGTAGAGGAACCCCGACAGCATCACGGCGAAGAAGAGGCCGATCACGATCATCGCGCCTCGCTCGTCGTGCCGGATCGAGCGGCTCATCGACGCACCTCGCTCTGGTACGGATAGGGCGCCGAGTGCAGCGGGAGCGTCGCTTCGGCGGTGAGGAGTCGGAAGCGCGTGCCGGTCGCGATCGTCGTCCAGAGGAAGCCCGCGAGCTCGGCCTCGTCGAGGTCGCGGAGGGGATCGCGCGAGTCCCGCAGTCGGTCGCGCTGATCGCGCACCCGACGCTGTGCCGCCATGATCGCGCGGATGTCGTCGGGGCCCGCGACGCCGCCGCGGAGTCGATCGATCAGATCACGTGTCGTCGTGATCGGGAATCCGGTCTGCAGCTCGATCCAGTTGTCGCAGAGGAGCCGCGACGCCAGCGGGACGAGGCACGGATATGCGTGGGTCACGCGGACCGTCACGTCGTCGCCCTCGGCGTAGCGCGTGGCGCGACCACGCTGCCCCACCACCACGCCGCTCGCGCCGAGCACGTAGAGCATCCCGAAGCCGGCGCGCGAGAGCTCTCCCGTGCCGACCGCGCGCTGGATCGACTGGCGCTGGCTGGTCGAGAAGATTTGATTCCGCGCCGGCGAGATCGCGAGCAGCGGGACGTACGCCGCGAGCCGGATGTCGCGGGTGCGCGCATCACCGCGCCGCGAGATCCCGGTCGCGCCGAGCATCTGGAACAGCGCGTTCGAGCCGCCGGTGCCCCGCGCTCGAGGATCGAGCTCACGTCGTGGCTGCTCGCCGTAGCGCGCCGGATCGTCGTCGACGACGACCACTGCCGAGCGCACCGCCGCGTTCGCCGCGTGCCGCACCGCGAGGTGTGCCTGACCGAGCAGCGCGAGCTGCGTCAGGCCGAGCACCAGCGCGAAGAACGGCATGAACGCGATGAGGAACTCGGTGTACGCGACACCGCGCGTATCCCGGGCGAGGCGCATCGGCTCATCCTCCGAAGAAGGGCGAGAACGCGAGCGTCCTCGAGAGGACGCAGAAGATCGTCGCCGCGAGCGCGGGCACACCGAGCCGGACCGCATCGGTCATCTCGGGATCGAGCTCGCGAGTCTCGGGCAGGGGCGCACGACGCACGTTCGCGACTGCCACTCTCGCAGTCCGGCCCAGCGTGGCAGTCAGCCGCCCGCGGAATGCCATCTTCGTCATCACCCACACGGCTGCGACGACGAAGGTGGCCAGTTGGATCTCCATCCCGGCGCGCACCCCCGCGAGCGCGCCGATCGCGGCGAGGAGCTTCACGTCGCCGCCGCCCATCGCGTCCCGCCGGAACAGCAGATACGGCACGATCGCGCAGGCACAGACCGCCGCGACGGAGACGACGAGCCCGGGCACTCCCTCGGTGACGAGGTGCAACACCACGCCCAGCGCGAGCGCCGGGAGCGTGATCCAATTCGGAATGTGCCCCGTGCGTGCGTCGGTGATCGCGGCGAGCGCGACCACCACGATCAGCACGGCATACCCGAGCTCGACCGTCTCCATCGCAGCGCCCACGTCAGCCCCCGCCGCCCTCGCGGCGACCGCCGTTGGCCACATCCGTCATCGTGTTGCCCTGGCCGGTGATCGCACCGTCGATCGCCGCACCGAACGTCGACCACGCCACGATGCCGGCGATGACGATCAGGCCGATCATCAGGATGTACTCGGTGAAGCTCGCGCCGACGGTGTTGCGCAGCAGCGAGCGCTTGCGCGCGCGCGTCGTCTCGAGGTGGGTCGACTGTTCCACTGTTCTCTCCTTGGTTCTCGATGTCTCGATGTCTCGACTCACGTGCTCTCCGCCCTGCCGACGACTCCCGCGCTCACGGGAACGGAAGGACGAGGAACGTCTGTGCGAACTGGAAGGACTGGACGAGCGGCACGCCGATCGCGGCCGCCGCGGCGGCCACGACGAGCCCCACCGTCGCAGTGATGACGATGTACTCGGCCATCACGGCGCCTCTCGTGTCCCTCACGAGCGCGCGCCGTCCCCCCACGCTTGCCATGCGGGACCCTCATCGCAGCACGCGTGCCACTCGGATCGCACCGATCCATGAGCAATTCGCTCGGGATTTCCGCGAGAGCGTCCGTGCGGCGCGCGGGCACGCGCGCGTGCCGCCCACATGTCGCGGGCCACGCTTGGCGCTCGCGCCAACGCGTGACACCCTCGCCGCCCCATATGGCGACCGACCTCCAGCCGATCGGCCTCTGGTCCTCTCAGGGCGCGAGCGCGCCCGCGTATTCAGCGAGCGACATCGAGGCCGCGTGCCATCGCGTGCGCGAGCCCGTGCACGTCGTGCGCGACGCGAAGAGCGGAAAGCTCGGCGTCGCGTTCGCGGGCGAGCCGCGCGCGGGCAAGACGGTGAACGGCGCGCCGAGCGAGCTGTGGATGGCGACGCTCCCCGCGCTCTATCCGGAGTGGCTCGGCGATCGCTCGTTCCAAGAGGCGCACGGAGTCCGTTTTCCGTACTGCACCGGCGCGATGGCGAACGGCATCGCGACCACGCGCCTCGTCATCGCGATGGCGCGCGCGCGCATGCTCGGGTTCTTCGGCGCAGCGGGGCTCGCGAAGCCCCGCGTCGAGGCGGCGGTCGACGAGCTGGTGCGCGAGCTCGGCGGCTCGCCCGAGCTCGCGTGGGGCGTGAACCTCATCCACTCGCCGCAGGAGCCCGAGCTCGAGGCCGCGGTCGCCGACCTCCTGATCCAGCGCGGCGTGCGCCGGGTCGAGGCGTCGGCGTTCATGGCGCTCACGCCCGCGATCGTGCGCTACGCGGTCGTCGGCCTGCGCGAGCGGCCCGACGGGACGATCGAGCGACGGCACCACGTGTTCGCGAAGATCTCGCGCCCCGAGGTCGCGCGTCCGTTCCTGATGCCGGCACCGCAGGCGATGCTCGACGCGCTCCTCTCGAAGGGGCTCATCACCGCCGACGAAGCGCGCCTCGCGCGCCGGGTGCCGATCGCCGAGGACATCACGGTCGAGTCGGACAGCGGCGGCCACACCGACAATCGCCCGCTCGGCGCGGTGTTCCCGATCATCATGGCGCTGCGCGACGAGATCGCGCGCGAGCAGGGCTACACGCGCCCGATCCGCGTCGGCGCGGCGGGTGGCCTCGGCACGCCTTCGAGCGTCGCGTCGGCGTTCGCGCTCGGCGCGTCGTACGTGCTCACCGGCTCGGTGAACCAGGCGGCGATCGAGAGCGGCCTCAGCGAAGCGGGCCGCGTGATGCTCGCGCAGGCGGGGCTCGCGGACGTGATCATGGCGCCCGCCGCCGACATGTTCGAGATGGGCGTGAAGGTCCAGGTGCTGCGTCGCGGCACGATGTTCGGCACGCGCGGCCTGCGCCTCTACGAGGTCTACCACTCGCACGACTCGCTCGAGTCGCTCTCGCCCGCGGCGCGCGCGAAGCTCGAGAAGGAAGTGCTCGGCACGAGCGTCGACGAGGTGTGGGCCGCGACCCAGTCGTTCTGGCGCGAGCGTGATCCGCGCGAGCTCGAGAAGGCCACCGCGAATCCGAAGCACAAGATGGCGCTGTGCTTCCGCTGGTACCTCGGGCTCTCGAGCCGCTGGGCGATCACGGGCGAGCCCTCGCGGCGCCTCGACTACCAGATCTGGTGCGGCCCCGCGATGGGCGCGTTCAACGACTGGGTGAAGGGCTCGTTCCTCGAGAAGCCCGAGGCGCGCACCGCGGTGCAGATCGCGCGCAACCTGCTCGAGGGCGCGGCGGTCGTGACGCGCGCGCAGCAGCTGCGCACCTACGGCGTGCCGGTGCCGGCGGCATCGTTCCGCTTCGCGCCGCGCCCGCTCGAGTGATCGCTCAGCGACCTTCGCCCCGCTTCGCGCGCTCGGCGGCGCGAGGGCGGAGGTCGTCTCCGCGCTGCCACGCGACCTCGAGCGTCATCGCGACGATCTCGAGGCGTCCTTCGCGATCGCGCAGCAGGTGATCGTAGCGGCCGCCGATCTCCCAGATCGACGGCTGCGCGCCGCCGCCGATGCGGTGCCACGCCATCACCTGCGAGCGCACGTGCCAGAGCTCGCCCCGTCGCGTCACGAGCGGCCACGCGATCATGTGCTCGGTCGCGTCGAAGCCCGGGAGCATCGCGCTCCACGCGCCGATCAGATCCTCGCGCGCGAGCTCGACCGGATCGCCGCCGTCGAGCGACGTGTAGTCGATGCGCGCGCGCTCCGCGAAGAGCGGCCGCACCGCGTCCCAGTCGAGCTGGTCGACACCGTGCGCGAGCCGTTGCAGCAGCTCCGCGACCCGCAGCGTGATCTCCATCAACGCGCTCCTCCGCTCACCAGCGTCTCACGGAAGAACGCGGCTGCATCCGACGCGGCAGCGCGCACCGTGGCCTCGTCGTCGTAGAACGCGAACTGGTCGCCGTCACGCCAGATCACGCGCGGCGTGGGCTCCCGCATCGTCGCGATCATCCGCTCGAGGCCGCCGGGCGTGGCCGCCGCGTGCGAGTGCACGTGAAGCGAAGGCACGTGGACGCGCGCGCCGAGCGGGATGGGATCGAACGAGAGCCAGTCGCGCCACGAGCGAGTCGTCATCTCGTTGGGCCACTCGGGGATCGCGGCGCGCGAAGGGCTCAGGTAGTAGTCGAACGGGCCGAACATCGCGGCGCGGGGATCGGTCGCGCTCGCGGCGGGGATGGTCTCGTCGGCGCCTGCGCGTTCCGCCGCGGCGAGCCGCGCGGCGACGCCCTCCTCGCCGCCGTAGAACGCGCGCACGATCGCTGCGTCGTGGAGCCACGCGGCGATCGTGACGAGCGACGCGACCGGCAGGTCGTGCTCCGCGATGGCCTTCACGAGGTATCCCGCGCTCGCGCACACACCGAGCGCGCCGACGCCCGAGACCTCGGGCCGCGCCGCGAGGAAGCGCGCCGCCGCCACGAAGTCCTGCGCCTTCTTCTCCGGCGACTCGTGCTGCCGCGGCGTGCCGTCGCTCTCGCCGAACCCGCGGAAGTCGAAGGTCAGCGCGATGATTCCTTCGCTCGCGAGACGGTCCGCGTACCGCGCGGCCATCTGCTCCTTCACCGTGAGCCACGAGCCGCCGATCACCACACCGGGCAGCGGGCTCACCGCGCTCGCGCCGTGCGGCAGATGGAGCCGACCCACGAGCTTGCACCCTTCGCTCTCGAGCACTACGCGTTCGATCATGTCGTTCGCTCCTCGTCGCCTTGCGAATATCGAGGTCGCGCGATCGAGGGCTAGAACGTTCTTGTCGACCGCGAGGGCCGATTGAGCGCGACGCGCGCGCTCGAGGGCTGCCGCGTGGTGCACGCGAGCGGCATCGAGATCGTCGAGGCGCCACGCGCGCTGCGCGCGTTCCCGGAGCGCGTGAGCACGAGCCTCGGCGTGTGCCTGAAGCGCGGCCCGGCGCACCGCGTGATCAGCGACGGAGCGCGGCGCGACTATCCCGAGGACGCGATCTGCGTGCGCGCGCCGGGATGCGTGTGGGCGTCCGACCCGTCCGACGTCGCGTTCGTGTCGATCGACGTCGATCCCGCGCTGCTCGACGACGCGATCGAGTACGCGCCGATGACGTTCCACGACACGCTGCCCGAGCTCCACGACGCGATCACGCGTGTCTCCGCGTGCCCGTTCGACACCGCGCTGCGCGAGGAGTCGATCGCGCTCTTGCTCGAAGGGCTCCGCGCGCGCAGCGCGCTGCGCTTCGGACGCGCACGCCGCACGCGAGACGACGCCGTGGCGCGGGCGCTCGCGCACCTCGATGCGACGCTCGATCGCAACGTCGCCCTCGACGAGCTCGCGCACCTCGCGCGGAGCGACAAGTTCGTGCTGGTGCGGCGGTTCCGACGCGAGATCGGCACCACGCCGCACGCGTACCACCTTCGGGTGCGGATCGAACGAGCACGCGCGGCGCTCGCATCGGGGACCGGCGCGCTCGAGGTCGCGATGTCGCTCGGGTTCGCGGATCAGAGCCACTTCGGACGACACTTCCGGCGCATCGTAGGCGTCACGCCCGCCGCCTACGCGAGAGGAACGACGCGATGACCTGGAGCACACGAGCGACCGACGAAGGCACGAGCACCATGATTGCGAACGTGCTCGACGCGAACGGACGCGCCCTCTCGCGCGCCGAGGTGCTCGCACTCCTGCGCGACAGCGCGCCGTTCCGCGCGTTCTTCGCGCGCACGCTCGCCGAGTCGCGCTGGACGGCGTTCTTCTGGGAGACGCCGCCGCTCACCGCGAGCACGCTCGACACGACCTACGAGCACGCGCTGATCGACGCGCCCGCGCTCGCGCGCATCACCGCGGACCCGAGCGACTTCGAGGAGCGTTTCGACGCGGAGCCCGCGGGCGACGTGCTGGTGTTCCCGAACCTCGGTCGCGACGCCACGCTGATCGTGCCCGCGCCGCGCGCGGCGGACGCGAGCTACGCGCACCTCGCGGCGTTCGTGCGCGGTGCGCCGCCCGCGCAGGTCGACATGCTCTTCGCGAAGCTGGCGCGCGCGATCCTCGCGCGGATCGGTGACGCGCCGCTCTGGGTGAGCACCGCCGGGCTCGGCGTGTCGTGGCTGCATCTGCGCCTCGACGCGCGACCGAAGTACTATCGCCACGACGCGTATCGCCGTGCCCGCTCGTGACGCCGCGCACGTCGGCTGGTCGCGCTCGCGGCCCGATCACGCGCGCGGGCGCAGCAGCGCGAACGACACGCCAGCCCAGATGACCAGCGCGAGCACCGGGACGAGCAGCGCGACGGAGTCGAGCGTGCGCTTGGTCTCGATGCTCGCGTGCTCGGCCACGAAGAGCGCGATCGCGCCCACGATCGTCGCGAGCAGCGGGCCCACGAACGCACCGAGCACGTGACGCCTCGCCGCACCCTTCCCGCGCCGCGCGAGCAGCACGAAGAGCGGCTGGAGCGCGAGCCCGAGGCCGCACACGCCGGTCGTGATCAGCGCGGCGAGGGCCCACACCAGGCCGTGGAACGGGATGTCGGACACGACTCGCAACATGCGCGCAGGCGGACGTCCACCGCAACTCCGGCGCTGGACGTCGCAGCTCGGGCGCTCCAGACATCGCGCGATGAGCGACTCACCGCTTCCGCCCTGCGGTCTCTACGTCACGCGCGCGCCGATCGGCTCGGTCCCCGCGGGACGTCTCGTGTACTTCCACGATCACGGCGACCCCGGGCCGGGCGTGTACCTGCCGACGCGGTGGGTCGCGAACAAGGCGCGCTTCGACGCGCCGGGCACGCTGCTGCCGAGCCGCGAGCACGCGGTGCACCTCGAGCCGCTGCCGCACGAGGGGTTCTATCGCGTCGCCGATCCGTTCTTCTGCTGCGAGAAGCGCTGTCGTCGATTCGAGAGCGATCTGCTGGTGCAGCTCGGATACGACGGCGCGGGGACGCCGATCCTCTTCGTGCCCGAGATGGCCGACGGCGCGATCGGCGTGCCGGATCGCGGAACGAAGATCGACCGCGATCGCATCGCGCACCTCGCGCCGCTGCGCGTCCAGGTCGCGAGCCCCCCGCGCGACCGCACGTTCCACTGAGCGCTCACGGCGCTCGGCCCCGACGCAGCGCGCACGCTCCACTCACACACGCGTCCTCGACGCGTCGTCCGCGCACCCTCGCGATCACCGTCTCGACCAGGCCGAGGGTCCAGCACATCGGGCACCCACGCAGCGCGATCAGCGCGATCACCACGAGCACGATCGCGCTCCACGTCTCGCGCATCGTCATCGCCGCGATCAGCGCACCGATCCCGATCGCGCCGCGCACCAGATGCGCGCCCACGCTGCGGCTCCCGAACGTCATCGCGCGTCCTCCAGCAGCGCGTCGCGCACCAGTGATCGCGCGCGGTGCAGTCGGCTCTTCATCGCGGCCTCGCTGATCCCCAGCGTCGCCGCGACCTCTTCGCCCGAGCATCCCTCGAGGTCGCGCAGGATCAGCACCTCGCGGTAGGTCGGCGCGAGCGCCGCGATCGCGCGATGCACGCGCTGGACGAGCTCGAAGCGCTGCATCGCGGCCTCGGGCGTGACCGTCTCGCTCTCCACGGCCTCGAGATCGTCGACGCGCTCGCCGAGCCTCGCCCGAGCGCGCGCGAACGGGCGCAACAAGCGCAGGCACGCGTTGCGCACCACCGACATCAGCCACGAGAGCGCGCTCGCATCGCGCTGCACGTCGGGCCGCAGCGCGAGCTTCGCGAACGCCTCCTGCACCGCGTCGTCCGCGTCGAAGCGATCACGGCACGCGCGCAGGCCGAAGCGATACACGCGATCGTGGTACGCGCGCACCAGCGCCTCCAGCGCGTCACCTTCGCCTGCGATCGCCGCGCGGAGCGTCTCGTCGTGGCTCATCGTACCGGGCACGTGCTCTTGCCCATCAGACGATAGCCGAGGCACGTCCCGACCAGCGCCGTGCCCGTGACGTAGAGCGCGATCACCACGAGCCCGACCCGCGCGACCAGCGGCATCGGCGCGATCACCGCGCACACGATCATTCCGAGCGCGCCCACCGCGCGCGCCGCACGATCCCATCCACCCACGTTTCGTCCCACGAGGCCCTCCTGACACCCGGAGAAGCCCGCTCGCGACGAAAAGGATTCACGGTCCCCACCCGTCCGCGATCGTGGCATCCTCCGCGCCTTTCGGAAGATGCGGATCGCCCTCGTCGCCCAAGGCTCGCGCGGAGACGTGCAGCCCTTCGTCGCCCTCGCCCGCGCGCTCGCGATGCGCGGCGCCGACGTCGAGCTCGCGGCGCCCGAGAACTTCGCGCCCTTCGTGATGAGCGCGGGCGTGCGCTTCGTCGCGCTGCCAGGCGACGTGCAGGCGCTGATGCAGTCGGAGCGCGGCCAGCGCGTGCTGGCGCGCGGGGATCGCATCACCTGGGCGCGCGAGATGTGGGCGTTCCTCGAGCCGCGCTGGGAGGGCATCGCCGATCGTGTCGCCGACGTCGCGGAGCGCGCCGACGCGATGGTCGTGCACGCGCTCTCGGTGCCCTTCGCGCTCGCCTCGATCGATGTCGCGCGCATGCCGCTCGCGATCGGGCTTATGATTCCGGCCGGCGCGCCGACGCGCGCGTATCCCTCGCCGATGATCGCATCGCGCTCGCTCGGCCCGCTCAACGCCGCGACGCACCTCGCCGCGGAGCGCGCGATGTGGGCACTGCATGCCGATCGTGTCGACGCGCGCCGCCGTCGCGTCGGACTGTCCGCGCTGCGTCGCGACGGATACGCCGAGGCGCGTCGCGCGCGGGTCCCGGTGCTGCACGCGTGGGACGACGCGCTGCTGCCGCATCCCTCCGACGTCCCGCCGAACGTGATGTCGACCGGCGAGTGGGCCCTCGACGTGTCGCTCGATCCGCCGATCGATCCCGAGCTCGACGCATGGATCGACGAGGGGGATGCGCCGGTCTACGTGGGGTTCGGCTCGCTGCCGATGGTCGATCCGCGCGCGACGCTCGCGATGATCGAGCGCGTGACCGCGCGGCTCGGTGTCCGCGCGCTGATCGCGGCGGGATGGACCGCGTCGTCGCTCGAGACCGACGCGCCGCACGTGCGCATCGCGGGCGAGCTCGATCACGCATACGTCCTGCCGCGCTGTCGCGCCGCGGTGCACCACGGCGGCGCGGGCACGGTCCACGCGACGCTGCGCGCCGGGCTGCCGAGCGTCATCGCGTCGGTCTACGCGGATCAACCGTTCTGGGGCCGCCGCATCGAGGCGATGGAGCTCGGCGCGACGTTTCCTCTGCAGCGTCTCGACGCACGAAGGCTCCAGCGCGCGCTCGCGATCGCACTGCGCCCCGACGTCCGCGCCCGCGCGCTCGCGGTCGCGACCCGGATGCGCGACGACGGCGCCGACGTCGCCGCGCGCTTCGTCATCGAGAAGCTCGCGCGCTTGACGCACTGATGGCGACGCGCGCTTGCGCTGACGCGCGAGCGCGCTGCAATCAGCCCTTCTCTTCCGGAGGGCTCGTGCGGCGAACCCTCCCGCCGACCGCTGCCTGTCGTGCGAGCGATACGCACTGACACGCTGCGTCAGCGAACCCTGTGCGAGATCGCGCCTGACCGTGCGCACAGCACGCTTCCGCCCTTGCCCCCAATGACGGAACCGTGACACACGCGACCTCACGGTCGCGCTATCCACCTACACCCCGGCCGTGCGGCCGAATCGCCCCGCTCGATCTCCACGTCGTGCGGGGCGCGCCTTTCCGCGAGGCCGCACGGCACCGAGCTCAGTCGCTGCGCACCACACGAGTCGAGGGTCAACGAGAGATGAAGCAGCACCACGAACCGATCGCGATCGTCGGAGTCAGCGCGCTCTTCCCCGGCTCAGTCGATCACACCGGCTTCTGGCACGACATCCTCGCGGGGCGCGATCTCTTGCGCGACATCCCGGCGAGCCACTGGCTCATCGAGGACTACTACGACCCCGATCCGAGCAAACCCGACAAGACGTACGCGAAGCGCGGCGCGTTCCTCGACGACGTCGACTTCGATCCGCTCGAGTGGGGCATCCCTCCGTCGATCGTCCCGCAGACCGACACCACGCAGCTGCTCGGTCTGATCGTCGCGCAGAAGGTGCTCGACGACGCGTGTCAGGGGCAGTTCTCGCGCATCGATCGCAGCAAGGTCAGCTGCATCCTCGGCGTCACGTCGGGCCAGGAGCTGATGGGCTCGATGGTCTCGCGGCTCCAGCGCCCGGTGTGGACGAAGGCGCTGCGCGAGTCGGGGATCCCGGAGTCGCAGGTCGGCGCGATCTGCGATCGCATCTCGAGCAGCTACACGAAGTGGGAAGAGTCGAACTTCCCGGGCCTGCTGGGCAACGTCGTCGCGGGGCGCATCGCGAACCGCCTCGACATCGGCGGCACGAACTGCGTGACCGACGCGGCGTGCGCATCGACGTTCAGCGCGCTCTCGATGGCGGTGAACGAGCTCAGCGTGGGGCAGTCGGACCTCGTGATCGCAGGTGGCTGCGACACGATGAACGACATCTTCATGTACATGTGCTTCAGCAAGACGCCGGCGCTGAGCGCGAGCGGCGACTGCCGCCCGTTCAGCGACAAGGCGGACGGCACGATGCTGGGCGAAGGGCTCGGCATGATCGCGCTGAAGCGCTTGAGCGACGCCGAGGCCGCGGGCGATCGCGTCTACGCCGTGATCCGCGGCGTGGGCAGCTCGAGCGACGGTCGCGCGAAGAGCGTGTACGCGCCGGTGCCCGCCGGTCAGGCGAAGGCGCTGCGTCGCGCGTACGAGGTCGCGGGCTACGCGCCGACGACGGTCGAGCTCGTCGAGGCGCACGGCACCGGCACGCGCGCCGGTGACGCGGCGGAGTTCGAGGGCCTTCGCACGGTGTTCGGCGAGGCCGGACAGGGCGCGAAGCAGTGGTGCGCGCTCGGCTCGGTGAAGTCGCAGATCGGCCACACGAAGAGCGCGGCGGGCGCGGCGGGCCTCATCAAGGCGGTGCTCGCGCTGCACCACAAGGTGCTGCCGCCGACCATCAAGATCGATCGCCCCGACCCGAAGCTGAAGGTCGACGAGAGCCCGTTCTACCTGAACACCGAGGCGCGCCCGTGGGTGCGCACGAGTGATCATCCGCGGCGCGCGAGCGTGAGCTCGTTCGGCTTCGGCGGATCGAACTTCCACATCGCGGTCGAGGAGTACGTCGGCCCCGGTGAGCGCGCGTGGCGCTCGCGCACCAGCGACACCGAGCTCGTGCTGCTGCGCGCGCCCGACGCGAAGGCGCTCGCGGGCGACGCGCGGGCGATGGCGAAGGACGTCGAGCAGACGATCGCCGAGAACCGCCCGGGCATGCTCGTGTACCTCGCGCGCACGACGCAGGAGGCGTTCGTCGCGACGACGGGCGCGCGCCTCGCGATCGTGGCGAGCGACGAGGCGGACCTCGCGGCGAAGCTGAAGACGGCGGCGGAGAAACTGGAAGGTTCTTCCACTTCTTCGTTCTCGCTGCCGAACGGCGTGCACTTCGAGCAGGGCTCGCACGAGGGCAAGGTCGCGTTCCTCTTCCCCGGTCAGGGCTCGCAGTACCTGCGCATGGGGCTCGGCCTCGCGACGACGTGGGACGCGGCGCGCGCGCCGTGGGACGAGGCGGCGGAGCTCGGGCTCGCGCTGCACGACGTGGTGTTCCCGAAGGCTGCGTTCGACGACGCGACGCGCACGAAGCAGCGCGCGACGCTGACCGCGACCGAGAACGCACAGCCGTCGATCGGCGCGGCGAGCCTCTCGGCGCTGCGCCTGCTGACGAGCGTCGGGCTGCTGCCCGCGGCGGTCGCGGGGCACAGCTTCGGCGAGGTGATCGCGCTGCACGCGGCGGGCGCGATCTCGAGCGCGGACGCGCTGCGCATCGCGAAGGCGCGCGGCGAGCGCATGGCCGAGGCGGCGCGCACCACCGAGGGCGCGATGAGCGCGGTGATCGCGGGCGCGGACGCGGTGCGCGGGGCGATCGCGAAGCACGGCCTCGACGTGGTGATCGCGAACCACAACGCGCCCGATCAGTCGGTGATCAGCGGCACGACGAGCGCGATCGAGAAGGCCGAGGGCGCGCTGCGCGGCGAGGGCCTGACGGTGAAGCGGCTCGAGGTCGCGACCGCGTTCCACTCGCCGGTGGTCGCGGCAGCGGCGGCGCCCTTCGCGTCGTGGCTCGAGGGCGTCAGCGTGAAGGCGCCGAGCATCGCGGTGTACGCGGATGCGACGGCGGCGCCCTACGGCGCGAGCGAGAGCGCAGTGCGCGAGACGCTGGGCGCGCAGCTCGCGGCGCCGGTGCGCTTCGTCGAGATCGTCGAGGCGATGTACGCGGACGGCGTGCGCACCTTCGTCGAGGTCGGGCCGGGCTCGGTGCTCACCGGGCTGGTCTCGAAGATCCTCGCAGGGCGTCCGCACCGCGCGATCGCGACCGATCGCAAGGGCGAGACGGGGCTCACGAGCTGGCACCACGCGCTGGGCAAGCTCGCGGTCGCGGGCCTGCCGGTGCAGCTCGGAGCGCTGTGGAGCGCGTACGCGCCGGCGCTCGATCCGCGCAGCAAGAAGAAGCCGAAGCTCGCGCTGAAGCTGAACGGCTCGAACTACGACAAGCCCTATCCGCCGAAGGGCGGCGCGGCGGCGCTGCCGCAGCCGAACCCCGAGAAGGAGCCCGAGGTGCGCATCGTCGAGCGCATCGTCGAGGTGCCGGTGCACGTTCCCCAACCGACTGCCGCTGCGAGCCACGAGATGAGCCACGACGATCGCCCGAAGCACGCTCCCGTCCCCGCTACGAATTCCGTAGCGCTCCCCGCCGAGGCGCAGCTCGCGTGGATCGGCGCGTTCCAGGAGGCGCAGCGCGCGACGGCCGAGGCCCACGCTGCCTTCCAGCGCTCGATGGCGGACGCGCACGCGGCGTTCCTGAAGAGCAGCGAGACCTCGTTCATCGGCCTCGCGAGCATGCTGGGCGCGGGCCCGGTGATGAGCGCGGCGCCGCTCGCGTACGCGCCCGCGCCGGTGATCGCGCCGCAGCCCGTGGCGTACGTGCCCGCGCCCGCGCCGGTCGCGCAGCCGCAGCCGATCGCGCTGCCGAACACCTACGCCGCGCCGGTCGCAGCGCCCGCGCCGATCGCAGCGCCGGCGCCGATCGCAGCGCCGGCGCCGATCGCGCCCGCACCCGTCGTCGTGGCCCCCGCGCCCGCCACCGTCGATCTGATGGCGGTGATGCTCGACGTGGTCGCCGCGAAGACCGGCTACCCGAGCGAGATGATCCAGATGGGCATGGAGCTCGAGGCCGATCTCGGCATCGACTCGATCAAGCGCGTCGAGATCCTCGCCGCAGTGCGCGAGAAGGCGCCGGGGCTGCCCGATCTCGATCCGGCGGCGCTCGGTGCGCTGCGCACCGTCGGCGAGATCGTCGATCACCTGAAGGCGCATCTGCCCGCGGGATCGACCACGACCACGTCGCCGTCCACGACCACGTCGCCGTCGACGGCTGGCGGGCCGTCGGTGGATCTGATGGCGGTGATGCTCTCGGTCGTCGCGGCGAAGACCGGATACCCGGCCGAGATGATCCAGATGGGCATGGAGCTCGAGGCCGATCTCGGCATCGACTCGATCAAGCGCGTCGAGATCCTCGCCGCGGTGCGCGAGCAGGCGCCGGGGCTGCCCGATCTCGATCCCGCGGCGCTCGGGGCGCTGCGCACGGTCGGTGAGATCGTCGATCACCTGAAGGCGCATCTGCCCAGCGGATCGACCACGTCGCCGTCCACGACCACGTCGACGAGCAGCGCGGCGGGCGGCGTCGATCTGATGAAGGTGATGCTCGAGGTGGTCGCCGCGAAGACCGGCTATCCCGCCGAGATGATCCAGATGGAGATGGAGCTCGAGGCCGATCTCGGCATCGACTCGATCAAGCGCGTCGAGATCCTCGCCGCGGTGCGCGAGCAGGCGCCCGGGCTGCCCGATCTCGATCCCGCAGCGCTCGGTGCACTGCGCACGGTGGGTGAGATCGTCGATCACCTGAAGGCGCACCTGCCCGGTGGCGCGCCCGTCGCCGCGGCCGCGACCACCAGCGCGCCCGCGAAGACGACCGCGAAGCCCGCGCTCGGTCGCTACGTCACGCGCGCGGTCGCGGCGCCGGCGAGCGGCCTGCTGACGCCGGGCCTGCTCGGCGCGTCGCGCGTCGTGATCACCGACGAGGGCACCGGCATCGCGGCGGCGCTCGTGAGCGCGCTCGCGTCGCGCGGGCTGCGCGCCGAGGTGGTGCGCGACGTTCCCGCCGACGCCGACGCGGTGATCGTGCTCGCCGGTCTGCGCGAGGTCGCGCGCGACGAGGACGCGATCGCGATCAACCGCGAGGCGTTCCGCGCGGCGAAGGCGGTCGCGGCGACGCTCGCGAGCAAGGGCGGCGCGTTCGTGACGGTGCAGGACACCGGCGGCGACTTCGGGCTCTCGGGCTCGTCGCGCGCGTGGCTCGCCGGGCTCTCGGCGCTGGTGAAGACCGCCGCGCAGGAGTGGCCGAAGGCGCATGCGCGCGCGATCGATCTCGAGCGTGGTGGGCGCGATGCAGCGACGCTCGCGGCGCGGATCGCCGACGAGCTCGTGCACGGCGGCCCGGAGCTCGAGGTCGGGCTCCGCGCGAGCGGTGAGCGCCTCACGCTGATCTCGGAGCGCGTCGCGGTCGCGAGCTCGCCCTCGGTGCTCGAGGCGGGCAGCGTGGTGGTCGCGTCGGGCGGTGCGCGCGGCGTGACCGCGGCGACGCTGATCGCGCTGGCGCGCGAGACGAAGTGCAAGCTCGTGCTCCTCGGCCGCACCGCGCTCGAGGACGAGCCCGGCGCGGCGAAGGGCGCGAACGACGACGCCGCGCTCAAGCGCGCGCTGCTCGAGGACGCGAAGAAGAGCGGCACCGCGATCGCGCCGGCCGAGCTCGGCAAGCGCGTGGAGCGCATCCTCGCGAACCGCGAGGTGCGCGGGACGATCGACGCGATCCGCGCTGCCGGTGGCGACGCGAAGTACGTCGCGGTCGACGTGCAGGACGCGAGCGCAGTGTCGAAGGCGCTCGACGAGGTGCGCGCGAGCTGGGGCCCGATCGCGGGCCTCGTGCACGGCGCGGGCGTGCTCGCGGATCGCTTCATCGCGGACAAGACGCAGGACCAGTTCGATCGCGTGTTCGACACGAAGATCGAGGGCCTGCGCGCGCTGCTCGCGGCGACGGCGAACGATCCGCTGAAGACGGTCGTGTTCTTCTCGTCGGTCGCGGCGCGCTGCGGCAACCAAGGCCAGTGCGACTACGCGATGGCGAACGAGGTGCTCAACAAGATCGGCGCGAAGCTGCGCCGCGAGCGCGGCGTGCGCGTGAAGTCGCTCGGCTGGGGCCCGTGGGAGGGCGGCATGGTGACGCCCGCGCTCAAGGCGCGCTTCGAGAAGCTCGGCGTGCCGCTGATCGGCCTCGCGGACGGCGCGAAGATGCTCGTCGACGAGCTCGGTCGCGGCGCCGGTGACGACGTCGAGCTCGTGCTCGGCGGCGAGCCGCGCGCCGAGGCGCTGGTCACCGAGCCCGGCAAGGCCACCGAGGAGCGCGCGCTCGAGATCGTGATCGATCGCGCCGCGTCCCCGTTCGTCGCGAGCCACGTCGTGAAGGGCACGCCGGTCTTCCCCGCGGTGATGGCGATCGAGCTCTTCGCGCGCGCGGCGCGCACGCGTCGCAGCGACCTCGTGGTCAGCGCGGTGCGCGAGCTCAAGGTGCTGCGCGGCATCCGCCTCGCGCAGTACGAGACCACGGGGGATCGCTTCACGGTCACCTCGCGCCTCGTCACCAACGGCTCGAGCGCGACCTACGAGATGGCGCTCGTCGGCGAAGGCGGCGTGAAGCACTACACCGCGAAGATCGAGATGGAGCCGCGCCTCGCGGTGTCGAGCGCGAGCGCGCCCGCGCTCGGATCGCTCACGCCGTGGTCGGACATCGTCTACGGCGACGTGCTCTTCCACGGCCCGCTCTTCCACGCGATCCAGTCGCTCGAGGGCGAGAGCGAGCGCGGCATCGCGGGCACGCTCGTGGGCCTGCACGAGCTCGGCTGGAGCACCGACGAGGCGTGGGCGAGCGATCCCGCGCTGCTCGACGGCGGGCTGCAGCTCGCGGTGCTCTGGGTGAAGCACGCGCTCAAGGGCGCGTCGCTGCCCACGTCGATCGGTGCGTACGTGCCGCTCAAGAACGGCGCGCGCGGTCCGTTCCGCGTGGTCGCGAGCGGTCGCGCGAAGAACCGTGATCAGGCGGTGTTCGACGTCGTGTTCAGCGACGCGAGCGGCGCGGCGGTCGCGAAGCTCGAGGACGTCGAGATCTCGGTGCTGCCCGGCAGCCGTCAGGAGCTCGAGGCCGCGGCGCGCTCGCGGGCCGACGCGTGAAGCGCGCTCGGTTCGCGCCGATCGCGATCGTCGGTCGTGCGTGTGTGCTCCCCGGAGCGCTCTCTCCCGAGGCGCTCTGGGAGCTGGTCGCGGCCGGTCGTGACGCGATCACGCCCGCGCCCGAGGATCGCTGGGGCCTCCGCAAGGAGGACGTGCTCGGGCCGGCGAGCTCTGCCTCGGGAGGACAGCCTAGCGGTGATCGCGCGTGGAGCGATCGCGGCGGCTACGTACGCGGCTTCGAGCACATCTTCGATCCGAGCGGGTTCGGGATCGACGCGCGCGAGGTGAAGCGGCTCGATCCGCTCTTCCAGTGGGTGCTGCACACCGCGCGCGAGGCGCTGCGCGACGCAGGACGGCTGAGCGAAGGGCGCGCGAAGGGCGGCGGCGATCGCACCGGCGCGATCCTCGGCAACCTCTCGTTCCCGACCGCGACGATGAGCCGCTACGCGGCGAGCGTGTGGCTCGAGGGCACGCCCTACGCGCCCGCGACCGGCGCGATCGATCCGCGCAACCGCTTCATGTCGGGCCTGCCCGCGCATCTGCTCTCGCGCGCGCTTGGCGTCGGCGGTCCGCGCTTCGCGCTCGATGCCGCGTGCGCGTCCTCGCTCTATGCGATCGCGCTCGCGTGCGACGCGCTCCACGAGGGCCGCGCCGACACGATGCTCGCGGGCGCGGTGAACTGCGCCGACGATCTCTTCATCCACGTCGGGTTCTGCGCGCTCCAGGCGATGAGCAAGACGGGCCGCAGCCGCCCGTTCCATCCCGACGCGGACGGCCTCGTGCCCAGCGAGGGCGCGGCGATCCTCGTGCTGCGCCGCCTCGCCGACGCGCTGCGCGACGGCGAGCGCGTGCTCGGTGTCATCCGCGGCGTGGGCCTCGCGAACGATGGTCGCGGCCGCGGCCTGCTCGCGCCGAGCGAAGACGGACAGATCCGCGCGATGCGCGCGGCGTGGGACGTCGCGGGGCTCGATCCCTCGAGCGTCGAGTACGTCGAGTGCCACGCGACCGGCACGCCGGTCGGCGACGCGACCGAGATCCGCAGCATGACGCGCACCTTCGAAGGGGCGCGCGCGCTGCCGATCGGATCGCTCAAGGCGAACCTCGGGCACCTCGTCACCGTCGCGGGCGCGGCGGGCCTGATGAAGGTGCTCTCGGCGTTCGAGCACGGCACCAAGCCGCCGACGCCGCACCTCGATCGCACGACCAGCGCGCTCGACGGAACGCCGCTGCGCGTGGTGCGCGCGCCCGAGCCGTGGACCTCGAGCGGCCCGCGTCGCGCGGCGATCAGCGCGTTCGGGTTCGGCGGCAACGACGCCCACCTGATCGTCGAGGAGTGGCGCGGCCAGCGCATCGACGTGGAAGCGCCGGGGCCCAAGCCGCGCATCGCGATCATCGGCATCGGTGCGCGCGTCGGCGACGGTGCCTCGCGCGCGGACCTCGCGAGCGATCTCGCGACCGGACGCTCGCGTGTCCGTGATGGCGCAGCGCGCGCCGAAGAGGTCGTGCTCGCGCTCGAAGGGCTGCGCTTCCCGCCGGTCGATCTGCAGCGCTCGATCGCGCAGCAGACGATGTTGCTCGCGGCGGCGCGCGAGGCCGCGGCGCAGGTCCCGCAGGTCCGCGCGGATCGCGCGGCGGCGATCGTCGGCATGGGCTGCGATCCCGAGGTCGCGCGCTGGGGCGCGCGGTGGCGCCTCGCGGAGATCGCGAAGCGCGAGGGCTGGGACGAGCCGACGCTGCGCAAGGCGCGTGACGGCATCGCGCCCTCGCTCGATGCGGCGACGGTCGTCGGCACGATGCCGAACATCCCCGCGAACCGGGTGAACTCGCAGCTCGACGTGTCGGGCGCGAGCTACACGGTGAGCGCCGAGGAAGCGTCGGGCCTGCGCGCGCTCGAGCTCGCGCGTCGAGCGCTGGAGCGCGGCGAGATCGACGTCGTGTACGTCGGCGCGGTCGATGCGAGCGCGGAGCCGGTGCATCGGCGCGCGAGCGACGCGGTGCTGGGGCGCGCCGAGCTCGCGGGCGACGCGGCGATCGTCGTCGTGCTGATGCGCGAGGACGACGCGCGCCGCGAGGGCGCGACGGTGCTCGCGGTGATCGATGACGCATCGGGCGAGGCGCTCGCGCTCGGCGACGCAGGCACGTCGCTGGCGCCGCTCTTCGGCCGCGCGCACGCGGCGTGGGGCCTCGTGCACGTCGCCGCGGGCGCGCTCGCGATCCACCACGGCGTGCGTCCGAGGACGAGCGCCGGTGCCGCAGAAGCGTGGCGAGAGCGCCGCGCGGAGATCGTGATCGACGCGCTCGAGGGCGAGCGCTCGGTGATCCACTTGCGCGCCGCCGAGGGCAGCGCGCCTGCCCCGATCCAGCCGGTTCCCGCGCCCAGCGGCCCGGTGCTGCGCCTGCCCGCGCATCCCGCGCCCCCGCGCGTCGACGTCCTCCCGGTGAAGCCTCGTATGCAGCGAATGGAGCCCGCCCCCAGCCTCCCGCCGGTCCTCAACGGCAAGGAGCACCACGAGCCGTTCACCGCCGCGACGAAGCCCGCGCCGTCGCCCGCGCCCGTGCTCACGCAGGCGCCGTCGACCGCGCACGCGCCGCTCGCGGCGCCGGCTCATTCGCCCGCGCTCACGCAGGCGCACGCGCCGTCGCACTCGCTCGCGCCGTCGCACCCGCCCGCGCCGTCGCCCTCGCACTCGCTCGCGCCGTCGCACCCGCCCGCGCCGTCGCACTCGCACCCGCCGTCGCCCGCGCACCCGCCGTCGCCCGCGCCGTCCTCGCCGCACGCGCAGATCCTCGCGCGCGTCGCGGAGCACCAGCGCGCGCTCGGCGCGATGCACCGCGACTTCCTCGCGCAGCAGAGCGCGCTGCACGAGCAGTTCCTCCGCACGCGACAGAACGCGATGTTCGTCCTGCTCGGCGGCGCCGCTGCGGCGCCGAGTGTCGGGTCGCAGCCTTCGGGTGTCCTCCCGGCGAGCTCGAATGTCGGGTCGCAGCCTTCGGGTGTCCTCCCGGCGAGCTCGAATGTCGGGTCGCAGCCTTCGAGTGTCCTCCCGGCGAGCTCGAATGTCGGGTCGCAGCCTTCGAGTGTCCTCCCGGCGAGCTCGGATGTCCGGTCGCAGCCTTCGAGTGTCCTCCCGGCGAGCTCGAATGTCGTGTCGCAGCCTTCGAGTGTCCTCCCGGCGAGCTCGGATGTCCGGTCGCAGCCTTCGAGTGTCCTCCCGGCGAGCTCGGATGTCCGGTCGCAGCCTTCGAGTGTCGTCACGGGCGCTCCGAAGGTCGTGTCTCCGCCGACTTCGACCGCGGCCCGGTCGCGCGCGCTCCAGCCCGATGCGCCGCGTCCTCCGACCGGTCGCAGCTGGTCGCGCGCGGAGCTCGAGGTCCACGCCGGTGGTCGCATCTCCGAGATCTTCGGCGAGCTCTTCGCGCAGCAGGACGAGCACGCCGTGCAGGTCCGCATGCCGATGGAGCCGATGCTCCTCGCCGATCGTGTCGTCGGCATCGAGGCCGTTCCCGGGATCCTCGGCCGCGGCATGGACGCCGTGCTCGGCAAGGACGGCAAGGGCACCGTCTGGACCGAGACCGACATCCGCTGGGACTCGTGGTGGCTCCACGAGGGCCGCATGCCCGCCGGCATCCTCATCGAGGCGGGTCAGGCCGATCTCTTCCTCATCTCGTACATGGGCGCCGACTTCCTCAACAAAGGAAAGCGCGCCTATCGACTGCTCGGCTGCGAGCTCACCTACCACCGCAGCCCGCCCATCCCCGGCGAGACGATCCGCTACGACATCCACGTCGACGGCCACGCCAACCAGGGCGACGTCCGCCTCTTCTTCTTCCACTACGACTGCCGCGTCGTGAGCCCCGACGGCAGCGCCGGCGAGCCCGTGCTCACCGTGCGCCGCGGCCAGGCCGGCTTCTTCACGCGCGCCGAGCTCGACGACTCCGCGGGCATCCTCTGGAAGCCCGAGGAGCAGGAGATCGTGAAGGACGCGCGCGTCGACGCGCCGCTCCTGCCGCTCGCGCGCACCTCGTTCGAGCGCGAGCACCTCGACGCCTACGCGCGCGGCGACGTCGTGTCGTGCTTCGGCCCCGCGTTCACGCCGACCAACGCGCACGTGCGCACCCCGCGCATCGCCGGCGGTCGCATGCTCTTCTTCGATCGCGTCGACGCGCTCGAGTCGAGCGGCGGACCGTGGAAGCGCGGCTACCTCAAGGCCACGCGTCACATCACGCCCGACGACTGGTTCTTCCCCGGGCACTTCCACAACGACCCGTGCATGCCGGGCACGCTGATGTTCGAGGGCTGCCTCCAGGCGCTCTCGTTCTATCTCGCGGCGCAGGGCGTGACGGTCGAGCGCGACGGCTGGCGCTTCGAGCCGGTCACCGGCGAGCCCTACAAGATGCTCTGCCGCGGCCAGGTCGTGCCGGAGTCGAAGGAGCTCGTCTACGAGGTCTTCGTCGAGGAGATCCACGACGGACCGATCCCGACGATCTACGCGGACCTGCTCTGCACCGTCGATGGCCTCGGCGCGTTCCACACGCGCCGCATGGGCCTGCGCCTGGTGCCCGACTGGCCGATCTCGGAGCACCCGCGCCTCGTCTCGGGCGACGCGCTGCCGCCTGCGCCGGGCCACGAGCCGCTCGCGCTGCCGCAGGCCGATCCCAGCAAGCCGGTCGCGCGCGCGTCGAACGGTCCGAGCGAGGGCTTCCCGTTCGACTACGCGTCGCTGCTCGCGTGCGCGTGGGGCAAGCCCAGCACCGCGTTCGGCAAGATCTACGAGCGCTTCGACGGCGTGCGGAAGGTCGCGCGCCTGCCCGGTCCGCCCTACCACTTCATGTCGCGCGTCGTCGACGTGAAGGGCCCGATGGGCGAGGCCAAGTCGGGCGCGGAAGTGACCGTCGACTACGACGTGCCGCGCGACGCCTGGTACTTCCACGAGAACGGCGCGGCGAGCATGCCGATGTGCGTGCTCATGGAGGCCGCGCTCCAGCCCTGCGGTTGGCTCGCGAGCTACGTCGGCTGCGCGCTCACGAGCGAAGAGGACCTCCTCTTCCGCAACCTCGACGGCAAGGGCACGTTGCACGCGGAGGTGCTGCCCACGAGCGGCACGCTGCGCACCCACGCGAAGCTCAAGTCGCTCAGCAAGAGCGGCACGATGATCATCGTCGCGTTCGACGTGCGCTGCACCGTGAACGACGTGCTCGTCTACACGCTCGACACCGTGTTCGGGTTCTTCCCGAAGGCGGCGTTCGAGAACCAGGCGGGCCTTCCGATCAGCGACGCGCAGCGCGCGCTCTTCGCGAGCGGCGGCGACACCGTGATCGATCTTCGCGCGCGTCCCGCGCACCTCACGACCGGCAGCGCGAAGCTCGCGACGCCCTTCCTCCTGATGCTCGACCGCGTCGTGCACTGGGACCCGAAGGGCGGCGCGAAGGGCCTCGGCGCGCTGCGCGCCGAGAAGGACGTCGATCCCGGCGAGTGGTTCTTCAAGGCGCACTTCTTCCAGGATCCGGTCCAGCCCGGATCGCTCGGCATCGAGGCGATGTGCCAGCTGCTCCAGCTCTTCATGCTGGAGACGAAGATGCACGAGGGCATGAAGCGCCCGCGCCTCGAGCCGATCGCGGTCGGCAAGGTGCTGACGTGGAAGTACCGCGGGCAGGTCGTGCCGACGAACGGCGTGATCGGCTGCACGCTCGAGGTGACCGAGGTCGGTCGCGACGAGCGCGGCGCGTTCGCGATCGCCGACGCGTCGCTGTGGGTCGACGGCAAGCGCATCTACGACGCGAAGAACCTCGGCATGCGCATCGTCGACGACGGTGACGCGCCGACGACGCGTGACGACGACGAAGAGATCGTCGACGCGGCGTCGATCGCCGATCACTGCCCCACGTGGGTCATTCCCGCGCTGCCCGCGATGTCGATGCTCGATCGCATCGCCGCCGCGGCGAAGCGCGCGAGCGGTCGCGACGTGATCGAAGTGCGCGACATGCAGATCCAGCGATGGATCACCACCGCGAGCGGCCCCGCGAAGATCCGCGCGCGGGTGACCCCCAGCGCGCAGGAAGGCGTGCTCGACGCGGTGCTCGAGGTGTTCCGCGACGCGCGCGATCCGCGCCTCTCGCGCTTCGAGCCCGCCGCCACCGCGAAGGTGCGCGTGGGCGCGTATCCCGCGGCGCCCGCGCCGCTCGCGCCGCTCGCCGATGCGCGCGTGGTGCCCTCGCCGTACGCGACGGGCCAGCTCTTCCACGGCCCCGCGTTCCAGCGCCAGCGCGAGCTGAAGATGGGCCGCGCGGGATCGAGCGCGCGCCTCGACGCGAGCGGCAAGACCGGCGAGCTGCACCCGATCGTGCTCGACGCGGCGACCCACGGCGTGCCGCACGATGCGATGGAGACGTGGGACGCGCGCATCCCGCCGGGGCGCGCCGCGTACCCGTATCGCATCGAGCGCGCGGCGTTCTTCGGCGCGGCTCCGACCGGCGGCGAAGTGCGCGTGGAGGCGCGCGCCGCGGGCTTCGACGGTCACGCGCGCGTGTCGCTGCAGCTGGTCGTCGGCGAGCGCGTGTGGTGCGAGATCGATCTCGTCGAGGTGCTGCTCCCGAAGGGCCCGATCGGCATGGCCCCGCCGCTCGCGCGTCAGGCGTTCCTGCGCGATCGGAAGCACGTGGGCGGCGTCGCGCTCGCCCAGCCGATCGACGCGTCGACGTCGAAGCTCGACGTGCGCGATCTCGCCGCGAGCAACTGGCTGCCCGGCACCGTGGAGCGCGTCTACGCGATCCCGAGCGGTCGCGACGTCGCGACCGAGGTCGCGATCAAGGATCACGTCGCGCGCAGCACCGCGTCGCATCCGTCGCGCGTCGACGTCACGGGCGAGACAGCACGCTCGGCGCACGAGCCGCTCGGGCCGCGCGTGGTGAGCGTGTCGCGCGACGAGACCTCGATCGTGGTGAAGGACGCGGCGCCGATCACGATCGACGTCGCGCCGATCCGCGCGTTCTGGCGCGAGCACCTCTTCCCCGGAAAACACAGTGGGATCGGCGCGTGGGCGGGCGAGGACCTCTTCCTCACGCTGATCGAGCGCTTCGTGCGCCGCGTGCACCTCACCGATCCCCATGCGTTCGCGAAGATCCGCGGCAAGAGCGCGCTCTTCCTCGCGAACCACCAGGTCGGTGTCGAGTCGCTGCTCTTCGGGATCACGATGTCGGCGCTCAACGGGCTGAGCACGCTGACGCTCGCGAAGAAAGAGCACCGCGACACCTGGCTCGGCAAGCTGATCATGCACGCGTTCGCGTACCCGGGCGTCGTCGACCCGCGCGTGATCGCGTACTTCGATCGCAGCGATCCCGCGTCGCTCCCGACGATCCTCGGGGAGCTCGGCGCGATGATGCGGTCGTCGGGCAAGAACGTGGTCATCCACGTCGAGGGCACGCGCGCGCTCTCGTGCGCGCAGCCGATCACGAAGATGAGCGGCGTGTTCGTCGACATGGCGATCACGCTGGGCACGCCGATCGTGCCGGTGCGCTTCGTGGGGGGCCTGCCGCGCGAGCCGCTCGCCGAGCGCATCGAGATGCCGTTCGGGATGGGCCGCCAGGACTACTTCGTGGGCGCGCCGATCGATCCGATCGAGCTCCAGGCGATGCCGTACAAGGAGCGCACCGATCGTGTGCTCGCGGCGATCAACGCGCTCGGTCCGGGCCACGATCACGAGGCGCCCTTCGAGCACGACGCGACGCTCGAGCGTGCGGCGACCGAGCGCGCGCAGCGGACCGGCGCGATGCTCCCGCTCGCGACGATCACCGAGGTGCTCGCTTCGCGCGCGTCGCGCCTCGGGCCCGAGCTCGCGTCGATCGTCACCAGCGGGCAGACGCCGTCGACGGGTCATGCGGCGAAGGACGCGTGGCTCGCCGAGCTCGCGGCGCAGCTCCGCGGCCCGAAGGGGTAGGTTCCACGGGCGGCGAGCCCGGTCGCGGTCTAGCATCGGGCCGTGGAACGTCGCGCGCAGTTCGACGCGATCACCCGGGCGCTGCGCCTCCGCGATCTCGCGGTGCCCGCCGGTGGCACCCTGCGGCGCGGGACGCTCGTCGTCGACGAGCCTCCGAGCGGCACGCGCACCCGCGCACCGAGCCCGCTCGAGGACGATCGAGCGAGCCTCCCGCGCCTCGACCTCGCGGAGTCGACCGACACCACCGCGACCGGCGCGGAGATCACGCTCGGCGAGCTGCTCGGCGCGGGCGGGATGGGCGCGGTGTTCGTCGCGCGGCAGCGTTCGCTGCGGCGCGACGTCGCGGTCAAGCGACTGCGCGCGGGCAGTCCCGCGGGCGGCACCGACGACGCACGACACGCCGCCGCGCTCCTCGCCGAGGCGCGGATCACGGGCGCGCTCGAGCACCCGAGCATCGTCCCGGTGCACGTGCTCGGCGTCGACGAGCAGGGCTCGCCGCTGCTCGTGATGAAGCGCATCGAGGGCGCGACGCTGGAGCAGCTGCTGCGCGACGACGCGCACCCCGCGTGGGCCGAGCTCGAGCGACGCCACGGCGATCGCCTCGGCGCGGAGTGCGAGATCCTCGTGCGCGTCGCGGACGCGCTCCACTTCGCGCACAGCCGCGGCGTCGTGCATCGCGACGTGAAGCCCGCGAACGTGATGGTCGGCAGCTTCGGCGAGGTCTACGTCGTCGACTGGGGCGTCGCGCTGCAGCTCCACGAAGCGAGCGACGAGGCGCACGAGATCGTCGGCACGCCGGCGTTCATGGCGCCCGAGATGGTGCGCGCGGACGCGACGCTCGTGGACGCGCGCACCGACGTCTATCTGCTCGGCGCGACGCTGCACGCGGTGCTCGTCGGCACGAACCGTCATCGCGGCGACTCGAGCGCGCAGGTGCTGCTCGCGGCGTTCCTCTCCGAGCCGTTCGAGTACGACGCGAGCGTCCCCGAGGAGCTCGCCGCGCTCGCGAACGCGTGCACGTCCGTCGATCCCGCGGATCGGCCGGAGAGCGCACGCGCGTTCCGCGATGCGCTCGCCGACTTCCTCCGTCATCGCGGATCGCTCCGCCTCGCCGCGACCGCGGAGTCGAAGCTCGAGGCGCTGCGCATCGCGACCGGAGGCAGCGCCGCGCTGCTCGCGCGTCCCGACACGTTCGCAGAGCTCGTCGAGTGCCGCTTCGCGCTCGCACAGTCGCTCGCCGAGTGGCCCGGCAACCAGCGCGCGCGGCGCGCGCTCCACACGACGCTCACGTGGATGGTCGAGGCCGAGCTCGAGCGGCGGAGCGCCGACGGAGCCGCGACCGTCGCGCGCGCGCTCGACCCGCCGGATCCCGCGCTCGACGCGCGCATCGAGTCGCTGCGCGCGAAGCTCGAGGAGGCGCGCGAGCTCGAGGAGGAAGGCCGCGCCGAGCGCCAGGAGCGCGAGCTCGAGTCGACGTCGCGTTATCGCGTGCCGATCACGCTCGGCATCATCGCGCTCTGCATCGTGACGTTCGGGCTGGCGCTGACGCGCGAGCACGTGTCGGCGCGTCCGGTGCCGATGGATCGCGTGGTCCGCGTCGACGTCGCGATGCTCGGGATCATGGCGAGCACGCTCTGGGTCTTCCGGCGTCGTCTGCTGAAGAACCGGCTGACGAAGCAGCTCGCGTCGCTGCTGCTGCTCTCGCTCGGCGCCTCGACGATCGCGGATCAGGTCCACGCCTCGCGCGGCGAGACGAGCCTGGAGGCGGGCGCGCTGAGCGTGATGATGGTCGGCGCGGTGTTCCTCGGCGCGGCGATCGGCATCGGAGGGCGCTTGTGGTGGGCCGCGGGCGTGTGCTTCGCCGCGGGCATCGTCGCGGCGATCTGGCCCGCGACGTCGACGCTCATGGTCGGCGTCGGGTGCGTCGGGTGCCTGATCGCGCTGATCTACGACGCGCTCGGCGCGCGCAGCCGCGTCTCGCTCTGATCAGTCGGCGAGGCAGCCGGCGCGCGCGGCGCTGCATGCGTCGGGGCTCGGATAGAGCTCGTCGCAGTCGGCACCGATGCACTGGCAGCCGCTGATCCCGGTGCATGCCGCGCCGTTCCACGCGTAGCCGAGGAAGAGCAGGCACGCGCCCTCGCCGCGCGCGTCCTGGGCCTCGCAGCCCGGGGCGTCGCATGCGCCCGGCCGCGCCACGCTCGCGCCCGCGGCGTTCGCGATGCACGCGTTGCAGTGCGTGGTGCCGTCGCATGCGCACACGCCGGGGCAGTCCTCGGGGCACCCGCTGGGGCGAGGCATACACGAGCCCGGACCGTGGCAGCCGAGCGCGGTGAAGTCGCAGTACGACTCGGCATCGCAGTCGGCGCTCGACGCGCACGCGGAGCATCCGGGCCCGCACTCGCGCTCGAGGACGAGCGCGCCGCTCGAGCATCGCGCGGTGCGCGCGCAGCAGCCCTCGTCGGCCTCGCACGCGCCGCCGAACGAGCACGGATCGCCGCTCGCTCCACCGGCGAGCGCGTCCTCGCAGCGCGTCCATCCGCCCGGGCACGCGATCGGCGGGCAACCTCCGGGCGTGCAACCGAGCGGCGCCTCGCCGGGACATCCGGGACAGCACACCTCGTCGATCGCGCAGACCTCGTCGCCACAGCGCGCGCCGGCATCGACGCGCACCGCCGCATCACCGGTGATCGAGTGGCTCTCGCTGCACGCCGACGCGAGCGCGAGGACGACGAGCGCGACGAACGAGCAGAGTCGAGTCATGCCTGCGCGATCGTACACGCCGCGTCGGCGCGAGGGGACATGGCACACTCCGTCGCACGCGTTCTACCGGCACGGCGACGCGCATCTGGTTCGCGTGGTCCGAGGTCCGCGGCGTCGACGCGCTCGGCGGGGACGCCGACACGGTGCGCGTGCTGCTCGCGGAGCGCGGATGGGTCGCGCTCGACTGCGGCGGCCAAGCGCCCGCGATCGCCGCGCTGCTCCACGAGATCGCGCAGATCCCGCCCGCACACGGCTGACGCATCAGCGGTCGTGCGGCATGCGCCGATGGTGCTGCAGCCCGACGGTGTCGAAGGCGTCGCGCCCTGCGTCGGCGAGCACGCCGAGCAACGCGAGCCCCGCGTTGATCGGACCGGGGCGCGACGCGCGTCCGGCATCGAGCACCAGCACCCCATCGCGGTAGACCGCCGCGCTCTGCGCGCCGAGGCCGCCGAAATAGTCGGTCTCGAAGTACATCGCGACGTCGCGCGAGGTGATCTGCTCGAGGTAGCGGGCGACGAAATGGAGATACACGTGCTCGCCGGTGATCGGCGTGCGCAGCGCGTCGCCTCGCGTTGTTTCGTCGATCGCATCGAGCAGCCACTCGGGCGTCGGGACCCACAGCAGCGCCTGCTCCAGCGGCACCACTTCGGCGCCCGGAAAGTCCTGCGCGATCCGAGCGACCACGGACGAACGCGCGATCACGCCCTGGATGTGGTGGCCCATGCGCGGCGAGCCTACGCGATGGCGCACACGTTGTGCGCTCGACAGCGCACGTTTCCCATCCTAACGGATCGTTTCCGAGATGCGTCGCATCCCGCTGGACGCCTTCGATCTGCTCGATCCGATCGCGCGCGGAGGCATGGGCCTGGTGCTGCGCGGCGAGCACCGCGGGCTCGGGATGCCGGTGGCGATCAAGGTGCTCTCGCACGCGCGCGCCCGGCAGGATCGCGCCATCGCGGCGTTCCAGCGCGAGGTGCGCGCGATGGCCTCGCTCGATCACCCAGCGATCGTGCGCGTGCTCGATCACGGCGTGGTGCCCGCGACCGCCGCGGTCGCCGATCCCGAGCACCTCGTCGAGGGCAGCCCGTACCTCGTGATGGAGCTCGCGCACGGCACGCTCGATCACCCCGCGCCGGCGCGCCTCTGGTCACGCACCCGCGCGGTGCTGCGCACGCTGCTCGACGCCCTCGCACACGCCCACGCGCGCGGCCTCGTGCACCGCGATCTCAAGCCCGCGAACGTGCTTCGCGTGCGGCTGCGCGACGGCTCGTCGGTGCTGAAGCTCAGCGACTTCGGGCTCGCGCACGCGCTCGGCACCGATCCCGCGGACGAGCGCGGCGCGGCCGCGGGCACGCCGCAGATGATGGCGCCCGAGCAGTTCCGCGGCGCGGTGCGCGACTTCGGTCCGTGGACCGACCTCTACGCGCTCGGCTGCATCGCGTTCAAGCTCGCGACCGGCAAGCCGCCCTTCGATCATCCCGACGAGGACGAGCTCGCGCACATGCACCTGCGCTCGCCGCCGCCTCGTCTCGTACCGCTCTTCCCGGTGCCCGACGCGTTCGAGGCGTGGGTCGGACGCCTTCTCGAGAAGTCGCCCGATCGCCGCTTCCAGCGCGCGTCCGACGCGGCGCGCGCGCTGCTCGCGGTCGACGAGGGCGAGCCGGTCTCGACGTCGACCGTCGTGCCCGCGCTGCCGGTCGTCACGTCGTCGCCGGGCACCGAGGTCGAGACCGCGCCCGCGACCGAGCTGCGCGTCGACTTCGGCGACGACGAGCGCGAGGAGCCGCCGAGCGACGCCGAGTCGGTCGTCGCGACGCTCGAGGATCTGCCGGCGCTCGCCGCGATCGTCGCCGCGCCGACGCCGCTCCCGACCGACGTCTCGATCCCCGCCGGGCTCGTCGACAGCACGCAGCCGCGCGAGGAGTCGCTGCCCGACTGGCGTCGTCCGGGATCGTCGAACGAGCCGGGATGGGTCGGCGCCGCGCTGAGCTTGTGGGGCCTGCGCCAACCTCCGTTCGTCGCGCGCGAGAGCGAGCGCGAGCAGTGCTGGCGCGCGCTCGAGCGGGTGTGCCAGGACGGTCGCGCGCGTGCGGTCGTGCTGCGTGGGCCCTCGGGGTTCGGCAAGAGCCGGCTCGTCGAGTGGCTCTGCGAGCGCGCCCACGAGGTCGGCGCGGCGACGCCGCTGCACGCGGTGCACGAGCCCGTCGCGTCGTCGGCGAGCGGGCTTCCGCGCATGATCGGATCGCACCTGCGCACGCTCGGGCTCACGCGCGGTGGCGTGCTGGCGCGCGTGCGGCGCGCGCTGCCCAGCGAAGACTCGGCGACCTGCGAGGCGATCACCGATCTGCTCGCGCCGCGCGACGATCGCGGCGTGACGAGCGCGAGCGCGCGCCTCGCGATGGTGCGTCGCGTGCTCGGACAGCTCGGACGCGAGCGACCGCTGGTCGTGCGCCTCGACGACGTGCAGTGGGGCGGCGAGGCGATCGCGCTCGCGCAGTCGATCCTCGAGGCGCAGGGCGATCAGCCGACGCCGATCCTGTTCGTGCTCACCGCGCAGGAGGACGCGCTCGCGGAGCGCCCCGTCGAGTGGGCCCAGCTCGCGTCGCTCTCGGGGCGCGAGGAGGTCACGGAGATCGAGATCGGCCCGCTCCCGCCGGACGCGCATCGCGCGCTCGTCGAGCGGCTCCTGGGCACGCAGGGCGAGCTCGCGAAGCGCGTCGCGGAGCGCACCGCGGGCCATCCGCTCTTCGCGGTGCAGCTCGTCGGCGACTGGGTCGAGCGCGGCATCCTCGAGCCGAGCGCACAAGGTCTGCGCATGCGCGAGGGCGCGAGCGCGGAGCTGCCCGACGATCTGCACTCGGTGTGGCGCGCGCGCCTCGCGCACTTGCTCGGCGAGCACGAGCGCGAGGCCGGTGCGGGCGCGGCGCGCCGTGCGCTCGAGATCCTCGCGCTCGCGGGCGGTCGCGCCGACGCGGCGTTCCTCGCGAGCGCGTGTGATGCCGCGGGCCTGCCCTACCCCGCGGCCGCGATCGATCGGCTCCTGCAGAGCCGCATGCTGCTCCTGCTCGACGAGAGCGAGGGCGGCGACGGGATCACGCTCGAGCTGGTGCACGGCCTCTTGCGCGAGACGCTCGAGCGATCGGCGCGCGACGAGCGGCGCGCGGCCTCGCACCACGCGGCGATCGCGAACGCGCTCGAGACCCGCTACCACGGCGGCGAGACGGGCGCGGCCGAGCGGCTCGCCACGCATCGACTGCTCGGCGGCGATCCTGCGGGCGCCCTCGCGCCGCTGCGCGCGGCGGCGCGCGAGTGGCAGAACCGATCGGACTACGCGCGCGCGGAGTCGCTGCTCGATCGCCATGCCGAGCTCCTCGATCGGCTCGGGCTCTCGGATCGACACCCCGAGCGCCTCGAGGGACAGATCGCGCGCGCCGAGATCCTCCGGCGGCGCGGCGGTCTCGATCGCGCGTCGTCGCTCGCGCAGGTGGTGCGGACGGTCGCGGCTGCGGAGAAGCAGGCCTCGATCGAGGCGCGCGCGTGTCTCGTGCAGGGCTTCGCGGAGGTCGAGCGCGGCGAGGTCGCGCACGGCGTCGAGCACCTCGAGCAGGCGCGCGCGCGCTTCGAGCAGCTCGGGGACGACGCGGAGGCGAGCCGCGCGCTGCGCGCGGTGGGTTATGCGCACTGGCGGCGTCGCGAGCTCGCGCTCGGGTTCCGCGCGTACCTGCGCGCGCTCGAGCTCGCGCAGCGCGCCGGCGATCGGCTCGGCATCGCGGCGGCGCTCGGCGGCGCAGGCATCAGCGATCCCGAGCACCGGCCCGGCGATCCCGCGCGCATCGGCGAGGCCCTCACGATCTTCGAGGCGCACGGGAACCTCTACGGCATGGGCTCGACGCTCAACAGCCTCGCCGAGGTCGCGCGCGCGCAGGGCGATCTCGAGGAGGCGGAGACGCTCTATCTGCGCGCGCTCGCGGTCGCCCAGAAGGCGGGCGCGTCGCACCTCGAGGGCATCGTGATCGGCAACCTCGCGGTGGTGCAGATGCGACAGGGCGCGTACGCCGACGCCTACGAGGAGCTGCAGCTCGGGCTCCGACGCGCGGAGCGGCTCGGGCAGGAGCAGCTGCGCGGCACGCTCCACGTGCTCTCGCTCGCGGGCGCCGCCGAGGCGGGCGCGTGGGAGCAGTGGGACTGGCACGAGCGCGAGGCGGAGCGCGTGCTGGGCGGGCTCGAGACGAGTGAAGAGGACGTCGCGTGGGCGGCCGAGCGCGCGGCGGAGATCGCAGTGCAGCGCGGCGAAGCGTCGCGCGCGCGGGCCGCGTACGGCCTCGCGGCCGGGCACTATCGCAAGCTCGGCCGCGACGCCGACGCCCATCGTTGCGCTGCCCGGTCCGCGTGAGCTCATGGATCGCGGGTGCGATCCATGAGCGCTCTTCATCACGGCCGGAGCACGAGGCGCGCGCTCTCCTCCACGCGATCCGCGATCACGCGGCCCTCGACCAGCTCGTATCCGAGCAGCGCGAACACGCGTCCGCGCCAGAAGATCGGACGCGCGTTGCCGTACCAGTCGGCGCACGACGCGACGCAGTGATCGTCGATGTGTGCGTCGCCCGAGGCGAGACCGCCGAGCGGCGTGAAGCGCTGCCCGTTCACGCGCAGGAAGAACACCGACGCGCTGCCGTGCCAGAGCTGGTGCCAGCCGCTCTCGTTGCCGCCGCGCACCGGCAGGCCGAGCACGCCCTGCCCCTCGCCGTCGTCGCGATAGAAGAAGCCGTGGGTGCGCGTCTCGCCCTGCGATGCGTTGCGCAGCACGTAGCGATCGACCGGCTGCACGCCTCCGTCGAGCGCGATCGACGAGAACGCGAGCCCCTCGTTCTCGCGACCGACCACGACCGCGCCGCGGCCCATCGCCTCGATCCGCTCGACGTCGTGCCCGACGTCGACGCGGTACGCGGGCCCTCCGTGCCGCCACGACGCGGCGTACACGCTCCCGCCGCGCGCCTGCCCCCAGCCCCACGCGTTGCCGGTGCCGTAGAGCACCCAGTCACCGACGAAGCGGTTCGTGATCGCGCCGATGCCGTCGACCTGCGGCATCGCGCGATAGGTCGCGACGTCGAGCGCGCGCCCCTCGCTCGTGAACGCGCCGAGCGGGATGCTCGCGAGCGCGAGCGCACCGGCGCGCTGCTCGGGCGCCCACATCGCATCGCCGTGACCTTCGCTGCGCACGAGCACGTGGAGCCGTCCGTCGTCGGCTTCCTTGAACGAGAGCTGATCGGTCGGCGCGCCCCACGCGCGCACCGCACCGGTCGGTCCTCCGTCGAGCGGGAGGCGATACACCATCGCGTCGGTGGGCACGCCGCCCTCCTCCGCGCGCGGCGCGTCGCTGATCCACACGTAGACCGCGTCGCGCGAGACGTAGAACGTGCGCCCGACCGGGCCGACCATGCCCTGCGCGCGACAACCGAGCGCATCGCGCTCGCCGAGCTCGCACATCACGACGGTGTGCAGCACCGCGTAGCCGTCGCGCGGCGCGAGCGACGCGTGCACCGGACCGTCGATCGACGACCACGCGCCACCGACCGCGCGCAGCCCGGGGAAGGAGCGATCGAACGATCCGTCGCCCTGCACGTACCCGAGGTAGTGCGGCACGTAGAGCACGAGGCGATCGCCGACGAGGCGCGACGCGTAGTTCCGCGACGAGAAGTAGTCGTTCGATCGCAGCTGGAACGAGCCGCGATGCACGATCAGCCCCCGCGCGTCGATCTCGAAGAGCCCGATCTCGGTCGCGCTGTCGCGATAGCTGAAGCCGATCACGACGATGGTGTCGCCGTGGATCAGGAGCTCGTCGTACCAGTCGGCGGCGTGGTGGCCCGGCGCGTACGCGTTGGTCACCGAGATCTGCCGCATCGATCCGCCCGCGAGATCGACCGAGAAGAGCCGCCCGCGGCGCAGCACGACGAGGTGCTCGCCGTGCATCTTCACGATGCCGCCCTCGTCGACGCCCTGCTCCTGGACGTTGGTGATCGACTCGCCGCCCGACGACGTCGACTCCGCAGCTGGCGCGCTCGAGCCCGACGGGCCTCCCGCGCAGCTCGGCACCAGCGCACACACGATCGCCAGCGCGATCGATCGCATCACGCCACGCACGACCCCTCCTCCGCGCGACCCCGCCGCGCGTCAACGAGGAGCTGGGACGCGTGATCCAAGATTTCGATCTCTCGATCGGTCCGACCGCGCCCCGTGCGGGATCACGTTGCGCGCGCGAACCGGCGGCGCGAAGGTCGCGCGCATGGACCACGAGACGTTCGCCCACGAGCCCCCGCCAGCGCGCATCCCCGTTGTCGGCGTCGCGATCACCGCGCTGGTCACGGGCGCGCTCGGCGCCGTCGCAGGCGCGAGCGCCGGCGCGATGGTCGCCGTGCTCGGCGGCGTGATCGGCGCGGCGCTCGGGACCGCAGGCGCAGTCGCGTTCACCACCGGTCGTCGTTGGCTCGGGGGCGGCGTGATCGCGCTCGGGCTGGTGTCGAACGTGTGCTGCGCGACCGGCGGCGTGGTGTACCAGGGCGTGCGCTCGATCGTGCCCGACGTCGTCGCGCTCGAGCCGATCGCGACCGCGGATCACGCGTATCTCCGTCACCCCACGCTCGGCTTCCTCGTCGGCGCGCCGACCGAGGACTTCGAGGACGGATCGTCGAGCCCGGCGGTGCGCGTGATGGCGATCTCGCTGCGCCCGGCAGGCATGCCCGAGGGTGTCTGGGCGTGGACCTCGCGCGAGACCGGCGCGATGATCCTCGTCGCCGCGCTGAGGGCGAGCGCGGAGCCGACCGAGGCGTCCGCGACCGCGTTCATCCACGCGTTCCTGCGCGGAGCGATCACGGCCGATCGCACGCTCGATCCCACGTTCGTGTCGTGGTCCGACGAGGATCACGACGTCTGGGCGCGCGCCGCGGGATCGAACGCCTACGGTCCCGTCGCGATGAGCGCGCGATACCGCGCGTGGCGCGATGACGCGGGCCAGTGGCACGCGCTCTTCGTCGCGATGAAGACGCACCCCGACGACGACGCGATGCCGTACCTGCTCGAGGTGCACACACCGAACGAGCCGTGGCGCGGGCCCGGCGCGCCGCCGCCCGGATTCGCGCCGCGCACCACGTCGCTCGCCGCGGCGCGCGCGTCGTTCACCAGCACGCCGCTGCGCGGCCCGCGCAATCCGGTTCCGCTCGCGCCCCTGCCCGACGACGATGCGTTCGAGGTCTCGCGTTACGAGTCGCCGGTCGGCTCGCTCGCCGCGTACCTGACGCGCAACGCGCGCGAGCGCGAGAGGCGCCCCGCGGTGCTCTGGCTGCACGGCGGCTACGCGATGGACGACGGTGATCTCGATCCCGAGTGGGGCCCACGCGCGCTCGCCGAAGCGGGCTTCGTCGTGATGCTGCCCGCGACGCGCGGTGAGCACGGCAGCGACGGGCAGATCGAGATGTTCCTCGGCGAGGTCGACGACGTGCGCGCCGCGCTCGAGCACCTGCGCGCGCTGCCGGCGGTCGATCCCGAGCGTGTCGTGGTGATGGGCCACTCGGTCGGCGGGACGCTCGCGACGTTGCTCGCGGAGTCGGGCGCGCCGGCGCGCGCGTACTTCGCGTTCGGGCCCTGCGCCGACGCGCACTGGATGAACGCGTGGGGCCCCGACGATCAGGGCTGGGTCTACGATCCCCGTCGCGTCGAGGAGAGCTGGGTGCGCTCGCCGATCGCGTTCCTCGCGGGCATCACGAGCCCGACCTTCGTGGTCGAGGGCGCGAACGAGTCGCAGGCGCTCGCGGCGCGCGCGATCGCGGCGGCAGCGCCGCCCGGTGCCCCGATCCAGGTGATCGTGCCCTCGGGCGGCGATCACCAGAGCTTGGTGCGGCCGGTCGTGGATCTGCTGATCCCGCGGCTCCGCTCGAGCGAGCCGATCACGCTGAGCGCGGCCGAGGTCGAGGCGATCGCGGCCGCGCCGTGAACGATCAGTCGTCTTCGATCAGCTCTTCGGAGAGGTCGCGGACGAGCACCTTCGAGCGTCGCTTGCGGTCGTAGCGCGCGCGCCGTGCCTCGGGCAGCGCGCGCACGCCGGCGGGCTGGAAGCCGCGCTCGCGGAACCAGTCGGTCGTCTGCGTGGTGAGCACGAAGAGCGTCTCGAGGCCCATCGCGCGCGCCTTCTGCGCGGTGTACTCGACGATCGCCTCGCCGCGGCCCTTCTCGCGATAACGACCGTCGACCGCGAGACAGTAGAGCTCGCCGGTCTTCTCGTCGGGAAAGGCCTCGAGCCCGGCGCATCCGATGATCATTCCGTCACGCTCGACGACGGTGAAACGGTCGATCTCGTTCTCGAGCGTCTCGCGGCTGCGGCGCACGAGGATCCCCGCTTCCTCGAGTGGACGCAGCAGCTCGAGCATGCCGGGGATGTCGTCGATGCGCGCGCCGCGCATGTCCTCGTAGCGCTCGGCGGTCACCAGCGTGCCGCGACCTTCACGCGTGAAGAGCTCCTGCAGGAGCGCGCCGTCGAGCTGCCGCTCGACGAGGTGGGTGCGCCGCACGCCCTCGCGACACGCGCGAGCCGCCGCGGCGAGGTGCTTGATGGTGTCGGGGTGCAGGTGCTTGCCGCCCTCGACGAGCTCTTCGGCCTCGACCGGGCCGAGCTGCGGGATGAGGCGCTTGCGGCGATCGACGACCCCGCGGCCCTCGACGAGCTGCACGAGCTTGTCGGCCCCGAGCGCGACTGCCGCGCTCGCCGCGACCTCGTGCGACGAGAGGTTGTACGCCTCGCCCGCCGGCGAATAGCCGAGCGGCGAGAGCAGCACGATCGCGCCCGAGTCGAGGCGCATCTTCACGCCCTCGACGTCGATGCGCCGCACGCCGCCGGTGAGCTGGTAGTCGACGCCGTCACGCACGCCGCGCGGACGCGCGACGACGAAGTTGCCCGACGCGACGCGGATGCGCGAGTGCGCCATCGGCGAGCTCGGAAGGCCCATCGAGAGCAGCCCCTCGATGCGCATGCGGATGTTCCCGACCGCGTCCTCCACGCAGCGCATCGTCGCGGGGTCGGTGACCCGCATGCCCTTGTGGAAGCGTGGGCGCAGGTTGCGCTCGCGCATGCGCTCCTCGATCTGCGGCTTGCTGCCGTGCACCAGCACGACCCGCACGCCGAGCGCGTGCATCAGCGCGACGTCGTGGATCAGGTTCGGGAACGACGAGTCGACGACCGCCTCGCCGCCGAACATCACGACGAAGGTGCGCCCGCGGTGCGCGTGGATGTACGGCGCGGAGAGGCGGAAGAAGTCGACGAACGAGCTCGGCGCCTGACCGTTCACGACGCACCTCCGCACATCTTCGCGATCAGCTTCGTGAGGAGGTCGATGCAGGGCTCGATGCGATCGAGCCCGAGGTACTCGTCGGGCTGGTGCGCGACGTCGATGTCGCCGGGGCCGAGCACGATCGTCTCGAGCCCGAGCTTCGAGAGGAACGGCGCCTCGGTGCCGAACGACACCGCGCCCGCCGCATGCCCGGTGAGCTGCTCCGCTGCGCGCACGATCGCCGCGCTCGCCGGGGTCTCGAAGGGCGGGATCGGATCGTGGAGCGGGCCCGCTTCCATCGTGAGCCCGAGCCCGGCGATCGCGTGCCGGATCGCGGCGTGGAGATCGCGGCGCACGATCGCGTCGTCCATGCCGGGCAGGACGCGCAGATCGAACTGCAGCTCGCAGTGCGCGCAGATGCGGTTCGGGTTGTCGCCGCCCTGGATGTTGCCGAGGTTCATCGTGGTGGTCGGCGGCCTCAGATCGTCACGCCGGTGCGACGCCTCGAGCTGCTCGCGCATCGCGATCATCGCGTTCATCGCGCGGCGCATGCCCTCGAGCGCGCTGGCGCCGAGCGAGGGATCGCTCGAGTGCCCGCTGCGCCCGAGGAGGCGCAGGAACTCCATCGAGACGCCCTTGTGCATGCGCACCGGGCGCAGGCCGGTCGGCTCACCGATCACCGCTGCGCTGCCGCCCGGCTTCTGCGCCGCGAGCAGCGCGCGCGCGCCCGACATGCCGCACTCCTCGTCGGCGGTCGCGAGGATCGTGAGCGGCGCGTGCTGCGGGAGATCACGGGTGCGTCGCGCCGCTTCGATCGCGATCGCGAGGAACGACTTCATGTCGCTGGTGCCGAGGCCGTAGAGCTTCCCGTCGCGCTCGGTCGCGCGGAACGGATCGCTCGACCACTTCCCCTCGTCGAAGGGCACGGTGTCGGTGTGGCCCGCGAGCACGAGCCCGCCCGGCCCGCGACCGCGCGTCGCGATGAGGTTCGCCTTCGGCCCGCCGCCGTGCGCGTCGACCTCCATCACCTCGACGGAGAAGCCTTCGTCGTCGAGCCACGTCGCGAGGCGATCGATGACGGCGCGATTGCCCATGTCGAATTCCGGACGAACGGAGCTGACGGAGGGCGTGGCGATGAGCTCGCCGATCTGCGTGAGGAGCAACGACGACATCGCGCGCGGATCTAGCAGAAATGCAGCGCCCCGCTGCGCTATCGTCGATGTGTGCGCACCGCGTCTCGGAGCCCAGCCCTCGCGCTCGCGTCGTTGCTCTTGCTCTCCGCGCTCGCCCATCCGGCGGCGCTCGTCGCACAGTCGATCGAGCCCTATCGACCTCCGCCCATCGAGCTCGAGCCGAAGCGGGCGCTGACGATCACCGGAGTGAGCGTGTTCGTGACGAGCTGGCTCCCCAATGCGGGCTTCGGGCTGGTGCTCTCGTTCGGCGGCGCCGAGAGCGACCTCCTGGGCTTGATGCAGATCCCGGTGGTCGGTCCGATCATCGGCATGGCCGTGCTCGACTGGCAGGACGGTTGGGTGATCTTCCAAGCGTCCGTGCTGCTCACGCAGTGTGCAGGCCTCGCGCTCTGGATCACGGGCCTCGCGCTGCCCGGGCCCGAAGAGCAACCCGTCGTGATCGCGCCGGTCGCATCACCCGAGCTCGTGGGCGTCGCAGTCCGTGGCTCGTTCTGACGCGCGCGAGCTCGTCGGCGCGGCCGTGCTGATCACGCCGGACGTTCGTCGGATCGGTCGAAGTCGCCCGAGAGCACCTGCGCGAGATAGAGCGCCTGCTCGGGCGGGATGTTCGCGATGAGCCGGAGCTCGGCTCCGTCGACGTCGGCGTAGAGCGAGTGAACGCTGCCGCCGGCCGCGTCGGGTTGCTCGCGCACGAAGATTCGGCGCAGCCGATCGAGCTCGATCGCTCGGCCCCCCGGCCACGGCAGCGGCGCGTGGGCGACGGAGAGCGTCGAGCCCTCGATCGTGATCGTGGTGCGGTTCACGAGATGAGCGGGCACGAAGTAGGCGAGCCAGACGCCGACCGCGACGAACGGGCTCACGCAGAGCGCTCCCAGCCAGTCCTCCCCGAAATGGGCGAGCGTGAAGAACCGCGCGAGGAATCCGTTCCAGAGGATCGCGAAGAACAACACGAACCACGAGCCCGCGTCGCGCCATCGTCGCGTGATCCGGAGCGTGCGCCAGGGTCTCGCGCGCGCGCGGTACGCGCCGGTCCCGGCCGGCAGCGGCGGACCGATCTCCACCGTGATCGTGTCGGGGCGCGGATGGGTCATCGCTCCGTCGTCTCCTCGCGGATGCCCACGTGGTCTTCGATCGTCTGTGCCACGTAGAGCGCTTCGTCCGCCGTGGTGAAGCCCGTCGCGAGCACGACCGTGGCCCCCGAGAGCTCGGCGAAGAGCGTGTAGGTCGGCGCGGCATGAGATGACGAGCCCAGGAGCTGCGGGGGGCGCACGACGGAGATCGTGCGGAGCTCGCCGACGTCGAGGCGCCGGCCCGAGCGCCACAGGGAGGGCCACACGGAAGCGGTCAGCGAGGAGCCGTCGATCGTGATCCGCAGTCGGCGCGCGAGCATCACCCCGATCGCCACGAGCAGCGCGAGCCCGACGAGCGCATGTGGCAGTCCCGACTCGAACCGCGACGCGAGGAGCGCGCGCAACGTGAGCGCATTCAGCAGCAGCACGATGGGCGAGACGAGAACGAAGGGAAGCCACTCGCGACGACCGAGGACGCGCAGCGTGCCTCGACGCACCTGCGCGTGATCGCGATAGCCGGCGCGCGGAGCGGCGGCTCCTTCGCGCTGGACCACGATCCACGCGGGCCGACGGTGTCGGACCGTGGGATCACGCGCGACGAGCTGAGCCGACGCGAACCGCACGCCGCAGCTCGCGCACGTCGCGATCAGGTCGAGCCCGGTGGAAGACACGCGAGCGGTGCAGCGCGGGCAGACGACGTCCACGCCGCCCCAACGCTCAGCGCGATGCGAGGATTCGCTCGAGCTCGTCCGCCTTCTTCGGGATCGCCGCGGTCAGGTTGCGGCTCCCGCCCTCGGTCACGAGCACGTCGTCCTCGATGCGCACGCCGATGCCGAGGTACTCGCTCGGCGCCTTCGCGTCCTTCGCGACGTAGATCCCGGGCTCGATCGTGAGCACCGCGCCCGCTTCCATCCCGCGGGGGCGCGTCGACGGGCCCTCGCCCTCGTAGACGAAGTACGAGCCCACGTCGTGCACGTCCATGCCGAGCCAGTGCGACGTGCGGTGCATGTAGAACGCCTTGTAGCGCTCCTTCTCGATCGCATCCTCGAGCGGCCCCTCGATCAGACCGATCTCGATCATGCCCTCGGTGATCGCGCGCACCGTGATGCGGTGCACGTCCTCGACCGTCGCGCCCGGGCGCACCGCCGCGATCGCGAGCTCCTGCGCGCGCAGCACCACGTCGTAGACCGCCCGCTGCGGCTTGGTGAAGCGACCGCTCACCGGGAACGTGCGCGTGACGTCGGCGCTCTGGTAGCCCCACTCCGCGCCTGCATCGATCAGCAGGAGATCGTTCTCCTCCATCCGCCGATCGTTCTTGCGGTAGTGGAGGATCGTCGCGTTGGGGCCCGAGCCGACGATGGGCTCGTACGCCGGGCGCTCGCACCCGTGGCGGCGGAACGCGCGGACGAGCTCGGCCTCGACCTCGTACTCGAACGCACCGGGCTTCGCGACGCGCATCGCCGCCGCGTGCCCTTCGCGCGTCGCCTCGATCGCGCGGCTCATCGCGTCGAGCTCGAGCGCGCTCTTGAAGAGGCGCATCGGGTGCACGTGCGCGCTCGGATCGACGATCTCGGTCGGCGCGAGCACGCCCATGCGCTGGCGGCGCCGCGTGAGGTGCAGCGCGGCGAGCACGCGCGTGTCCATCGAGGGATCACGACCGAGCGCGTAGAGCATGCGCGGCGCGTTCGCGAGATAGCCGGGCAGGCGCTCGGCGAGCTCGGAGATCGGGAACGCCGCGTCCGCGCCGAGCTGCTTCACCGCGCCGTCGACGCCGATGCGCGGTCCGTCCCACGTCTCGCGCTCGGGATCGCGCGGGCGCACGAAGAGCACGTAGCGATGCTCGGCGTGGCGGTTCGTGATCACCGCGACCGACTCGGGCTCGTCGAGGCCGGTGAGATAGAAGAAGTCGGAGTCCTGCCGATACGGGTGCTCGACGTCGTGGTTGCGCACGTGGACCGGCGCGGACGTGAGCACGACGACCCCGGCGCCGAAGCGCTCCATCACCACGCGACGCCGTTCGGCGAGCTCGGTGGTCAGGGCGGGGGCGAACGCGAGCGGGGACTCCGGGGGCATCGCGCGAGAATGGCATGGGCCGGCGCGCAGGGCATCAGCCGAGATGCTGGGCAGAGCCGCCCGGAACTACATGCGTGCGAGGAGACACACGTGGCGACGAGAAGCCTCCGTACGAAGGCGAGCCCGGCTCGTGACGCGCGTGACACCATGCCGCCGCTCCTGCCGCGCGCCGAGCGGATCGCGATGGGCAAGGCGCTGCGCGAGCGCGTCCCGCGGAGCACGTGGGCCGCATGGAAGCGTCCGATCGCGGAGCGCGATCCGATCGCGATCCTGGAGCGCTCGAGCGCGGGGCGGCTGCCCGAGCTCGTGCCGATCCGATACGGGCGCATGCAGCGCACCCCGTTCGCGTTCCTGCGCGGCGCGGCGGCGGTGATGGCGCACGACCTCGCGACGATCCCGAGCTCCGGCGTGCGCGTGCAGGCGTGCGGCGACTGTCACGTGATGAACTTCGGTCTGTTCGCGACGCCCGAGCGGCAGCTCGTGTTCGACGTGAACGACTTCGACGAGACGCTGCCGGCGCCGTGGGAGTGGGACGTCGCGCGGCTGGCCGCGAGCGCCGAGGTCGCGGCGCGCGCGCTCGGGCTGTCCGATGCGAGGGCGCGCGACGTCACGATGGCGAGCGTGCGCGCGTATCGCGAGCACGTCGCCGCGTGCGCTCGGATGAGCCCGCTCGAGGTCTGGTACTCGCGGCTCGATGCCGAGACGCTGATCGCCGAGGCGCCCCACGCGGCGTCGCGACGCCGTCGCGAGGAGCTCGCGGCGAGCGCGCAGAAGCGCGTGGTCGAGGCGCTCTTCCCCAAGCTCACGACGCGCATCGGCGGTGCGCTCCGCTTCGTCGACGATCCCCCGCTGATCGAGCACGTCACGGACGGCGAGGCCGAGGCGCGAGTGCGCGAGGGGCTCGCGGCATACCGCGCGTCGCTCCCCGCCGAGCGCCGCATGCTGCTCGATCGGCATCGGCTCGAGGACGTCGCGCGCGAGGTCGTGGGCATCGGGAGCGTCGGGACGCGCTGCTGGATCGCGCTCTTCGCGACGGCCGACGAGGAGCCGCTGGTCCTGCAGCTCAAAGAAGCTGCGCGCTCGGTGCTCGAGCCCTACGCCGGCGCGAGCGCGTACACGCACCAAGGGCAGCGCGTGGTGGTCGGACAGCGCTCGATGCAGTCGGCGAGCGACGTGCTCCTCGGCTGGACGAAGACGCGCAGCGGGCGCGACTACTACGTGCGCCAGCTGCGCGACATGAAGCTCTCCATTCCATTGGAGAATGCGAGGCCGGGCGCGCTCGAGCGCTACGCGGAGCTCTGCGGGCGCTGCCTGGCGCGCGCTCATGCACGCGCCGGCGATGCTGCGATCCTCAGCGGATATCTCGGAAGAAGCGACCGTTTCGAGACCTCGATGGCCGCGTTCGCCGCTGCCTACGCCGACCAGACCGAGCGCGACCACGCGACGCTCGAGGCCGCGGTGCGCTCCGGCCGATTGGAATCGCGCGACGCCTAACGTGCGAGCTCGACCAGCCGCGCGAGACCGCTCTCGACCCCCGCGCCGAGCTCGCCTCCCCACGCCTCGATCGACAGCGTCGCTCCGCGTCCCGCAGCCGCGCGCAGGGGCTCGGCCGCACGCGGGTTGCGGAACCAGTCCTCGTCGAAGCGCTCGCGCAGCGCCGCCGCGAGCGCGGGCGCGAGCAGAGCCGCACGAAGGTCGGCATCGCGCGCAGCGGGGTCGAGCACGACCGGCGCGGAGAGCCACGATGCGGTCGACGGCTCGCGCACGCCGAGCGCGCGCGCGACGAGCCCGGCGCCGCGATCACGCCGCTCGCGATCCGACGACGCACGCTCGGAGAGCCGGCTCGCGACGAGGGTGCGCGCGCGACCGAGCACGATCGCCAGCGCGCCGCGGCGCGACGCGTTCGCGGCGCTTCCCTCGAGCCGTCGGACGCGCTGGACGAACAGCGGATCGGCGTGCAGCGACGCGAGCAGCGCGCCGAGGCCCCGGCCGACCGATCCCGGCCATGCGCGACGGATCGCGGCGGGCAACGCCGGCGCGACGAGCGCCGACGCGAGCGCCTCACCGAGGGCGGCGGTCAGCGCGAGCTCCGACGTGACGCCGAGCTCGAGCGCGGAGGGCACGACGTCGACCCGGCGCGGCGGATCGCTCGCGATCACGTGTGCCGCGGGATCGAGCTCGGCGTGCGACGAGACCAGACGCACGCGCGAGAGCGGCGCGTCGAGCCCGAGCGGAGCGAGCCCCGCGCCGAGGCGACGACCGCGTCCCGCAGGCGCGACCGTCACGTCGAGCGCCGGCGCGCGGAGCACGCCGAGCGCATCGAGCACGGTCTGCGGGCGAGGCGCGCCGGTCGCGTGCGCGGCGCGCGCGAGCGCTTCGTGCATCGCGTCGTCGGTCGCGTCGAGGAAGCGCTGGGCGCGCTCGTTGAGATCGTCGGGCGGCTCGTCCGCGCTCTTCGGACCGCGCGCGCGCACCTTCGCGGCGAGCGCGTCGGCCTCGTCGCGCGCCTCGAGCATGCGGGCTCGATCCTGCGAGGCCCGCTCCTCGATCGCGTCGAGCGCGACGGTGCGCTGGCGCGGGTCGGGATGGGCGAGCGCGTCGTGCAGCAGCGCCCCGAGCGTGCGCGGCACCCCCGCGATCACCACGCCCGCATCGGCGGCGAGCGGGCTCACGCCGGCGCGCGCGAGCACCTCGTCGCGCGCGGCGCGCGCCACGTGCACGAGCATCGCGGCGTGCTCGTCATGGGCGATCTGCCCGAGGGACGCGGCCTCGCCGATCGCCTCGCGCACCTCGCCCGAGCCGAGCGCCCGGCGCAACTTCTCCTCTCTCGCCGACGCCTCGCGCCGCGCGTCGCCCCTCGCGAGGCGAGCCGCAGCGCGTGCGTCGATCCACTGCTCGATTCGTTCTCGGGCTCGCTCGATCGGTGCACGCACGGGGCGAAGCATACGCGCGGCCGATCGACGCGCACCGATCGCGCGTTCGCCCGCGGTCGCGTGGTAACGTGGCCGCATGGTCCTGCTTCGTCGCTCGCTCGCGCTCGCGCTCGTCGGCGCAGCCCTCGCGATCATGGGCTGCAAGCCATCGCGCGGTGAGGAGACGGTCGACTGCACGCCGGGCGCGCACATCTGGGTCGGCTGCAACCAGGCGTGCTCGATCGGCGAGTGCAGCGGCGATCCGTGGCTGCAGATCTGCGACGGCGACACGCCGGTCGCGTCGTGCGTCGAGGGCTCGTTCATCGCGCAGAGCGACGACTCGACCGAGCTCTGCTTCTCGACGTGCCCGATCGTGCAGATGGTCTGCCCGGAGTCCGGCCACATCACGGTCACGCTCAAGGGCTACAGCGGCAGCAGCAGCGCGTTCACGTGCGACTGGCGCGTGGACGAGCGCCCGCCGCTCACGCTGCGCGACGCCGGCACGCCGAGCACCGACGCAGGAGGCTCCTCATGACGCGCAACGTCCTGCTCGCGATCGCGATCGCCGCGATGCCGCTCGTCGCGGGGTGCCGCGGGAACAAGGTGGGCACCACCGACTGCACACCGGGCGAGCCGGTGTTCGTCTCGTGCGGCTGCCTCGGCGTCGGCTCGTGCGAGACCACGCCCGATCCCGTGCTGCGCGTGTGCGACGGCACGCTCGACGAGGACGAGTGCACGTGGGACGTGCAGATCGGGGAGAACGACGACGGCCCGATGTGCGGTCGCTGCCCCGGGCTCACGGTCACCTGCCCCGACTCGGGCAGCCTGCTCGTGATGGCGCGCGGGTTCTATCCCGACGAGATCGTCGACTGCGACTGGGCGACGAACCCCGGTGGGCCGCCGGCCGAGTAACGCGGAAATTTTGGAGGGCGAGATCGACCGGCTGCATACCCGGGGCTCATCGGGAGGCAGTCGGTCATGGACGCAGGCGCGAGCTTCGAGGGCACGCTCGATCATCAGCTCGACGTGAGGGTGCTGCGGTTCCGCAGCCGACCCGACTCGGAGGAGCCCGCGCTGCTCGCGCTCGAGCTGGTGTCGGCGGGACGCACCCACGACGCGCTCGAGATCGTCGACGCGGCGCTCGCGGCCGATCCCGACGACGTCGATCTGCTGCTCGGCTGCGGCGTGGCCGCGGTGCGCACGGGACAGCTCACGTTCGCGCAGCTCGTGCTCACGCGGGCCGCGAAGAAGGCACCGGAGTGGGCCGAGCCGCTGCGCTGGCTCGCGATGGTGCTCTCGATGCGCGGCCGCGAGGAGCGCGCGGCCGAGGTGGCACGGCGCGCGATCGCCGCGGGCGCGACCGACGACGCGACGCGCGAGCTGGTGCGACGCCACGAGCGACGCGTCGCGCTCGACGCGCGCCTCGCACGATTCCGCGACGATCCCGAGCACGAAGAGCCCGCGCTGCTCGCGCAGGCGCTGCTCGACGACGATCGCGAGGCCGAGGCGCTCGAGGTGATCGCGACGGCGCTCGGGCGCGAGGAGGATGCGGACGTGCTGGTCGTCGAGGCGCGCGCTCGCCGCGCCCGGCACGAGGACGCGCGCGCCGAAGACGCGCTGCGCCGCGCGATCGCGCTCGCGCCCGACTGGAGCGAGCCCGCGCGGCTGCTCGGCACGATGCTCGCGGATCGCGGGGCACTTCTCGAGGCGCTCCCGATCGTCGAGCACGCGCTGGCGCGCAACCTCGACGACACCACGCTGGTCGCGCTGCTCGGACGCATCGAGGACCAGATGCGCGAGGCCGGCATCTCGCGTCCCGAGCTCGCCGACGCGCACCTCGACGATCTGCTCTCGACGCTCGATCGCATCGATCCGATCGGCGACGAGACGCGCCGCGCGATCGCGCCGAGCGAGCCCGTTCGGAAGCGCACCGGCTGGCTCCCGCGCATCGCCCGCCGCTTCTTCGGCATGCCCGACCCCTCGGCACCGAGCGCCCGCCCGATCGCCCGCGCGTGATCGCGCACGCCGCGCGTTTCCGTCGCAAGAGGAGCGCGTGATAACGTCGGCCTCGTGACGTCTCGCTCTTTTCTTTCCGCAGTCCTCGCATCGCTCGCTCTCCTCCTCGCCGTGTCCGCCGCCGGCTGTGCCACCGGCAACGACGACGACAACGGCCGCGACGGCGGTACACGCGACGGATCGATCACGCGCCCCGACGGCGAGGTGCCCACCGACACGGTGTGCGGCAGCGGGGGCAACGCGTGCTGCGCGGGGCGCACCTGCGAGCTCGGCCTCCGCTGCGGGAGCGGCGATCGCTGCTGCATCCAGCCCGGCGGTCCGAGCTGCGACTCGGCGGCCGATTGCTGTCGCGGCCTCTCGTGCGAGGGCGGCGCGTGCTGCACGCCGCGCACGGGAGCCTGCACCGGGTCCAGCGACTGCTGCACGGGGCTCGTCTGTTCACGCGCCGGGATCTGCGTGAGCCCGGAGACCGATCTCCCCGGCGAGGAGACCTGCGGCGGCGCGGGCGGCGACTGCTGCGACATGTTCACGTGTCGCTCCGGCCTCGTGTGCAGCGGCGGCACCTGCGGCGGCTGCGGCGACGCCGGCCAGGCGTGCTGCGATGGCATTGCCGGCTGCAACGGCTCGCTCGTGTGCGTCGGCGGGACCTGCACCAACGTCGATCCCGCGACCGCGTGCGGCAGCATCGATCGCGCGTGCTGCGACGATCGCGGCATGCCCGGTGGCGATCAGTGCGAAGGCGCGCTGCGCTGCGTCGGCGGCACGTGCCTGCGCCCCGACGACTGCGGCTTCGACGGCGCGCCGTGCTGCGCGCGCGGCCAGTGCGATCCCGACCTGATCTGCAACCGCACCACGAACCAGTGCGAGGCGATTCCCTCCGACTGCGGTCGCGACATGCAGATGTGCTGCGACACCGGCGGCACCGAGGGCAGCTGCGGTGGCGCGCTCAACTGCGAGTTCGGCGACTGCACGACCTGTCAGGGCCCGAGCCTCAGCTGCGTGCTCGGCGGTCTCCTTCCGAGCCAGCAGTGCTGCAACGGCGCGGTCTGTCGCCCGGCGCCGCTCCTTCCGCGCTGCTGCGTCGGTCAGGACCAGGAGTGCGAGAATTCGCTCGACTGCTGCGGCTTCATGCAGTGCCGCGACGGCACGTGTCAGTGCGGCCGGATGAACTCGTTCTGCATCGACAGCAGCGAGTGCTGCGACGGGCTCACCTGCCAGAGCTTCCTCTGCCAGCCCGAGGGCCCGATGTGCAAGGACCAGGGCGAGTCGTGCTCGATGAGCGGCGAGTGCTGCGACGGGCTCGCGTGCGGCAATCGCAGCACCGAAGCGGGCGCGTCGACCGCGTGCTGCGCGCAGGGCGGCACCGCGTGCGTCGACTCGACCGACTGCTGCGGCGCGATGCTGTGCGAGGACGGCGAGTGCCAGTGCGGCGGCGAGGACGTGCTCTGCCTCAACGACAGCGACTGCTGCGACGACCTCGTGTGCATCGCGGGCGCGTGCCGTGACGCGTCGGAGTGCCAGCGCGAGACCGTCGCGTGCAACCCCGAGTCGTCGCAGTGCTGCGGCGGCCTGGTGTGCCGCATCCCCGAGGTCGGCTCGACCGCGCCCGAGTGCTGCGTGACCGCGGCCGAGCGCTGCGTCGAGACGAGCGACTGCTGCGGTCGCATGGAGTGCGTCGACGGCGTCTGCGCGCCCCAGCGCGCCGGGCAGCCCTGCGCGACGAGCTTCGACTGCGCCGAGGGTCTCGGCTGCGTGTCGGGCAGCTGCACCGCGCCGAGCGCCCGCTGAGCGATCGTCCTCGCGCGCGTCGGGCCGTCGACGCGCGCGAGGGTGGTGACGAACGTTCGACACGTCGCGAGCGCGTCGTGATCGCGCGCTGCGACGGCGCGCCGCGGGGCACGGGCATCGCACCAGTCGCCGGCACGGAGGTGTGCCGTGAACGACGGGTGCGAGCTTCATCGACGAACGAGAACGCGGGGCGCAGCGCTCGCTGCGCTCGCGCTCTCGCTGGCATGCGTGAGCGCTCCAGCGCGCGCGCAGACGGGCGTGTCCGACGATCGCGTGGTGCTCCCCGACGGCCCGGGGTCGATCGAGGGCATCGGCGACAACGTCTCGGTCGACGGCAACATGGGCGCGATGAGCTACTCGATCCCGATCGAGGCTCCGCAGGGCTACGAGGGCATGACGCCCGAGCTCGCGCTCTCCTACAGCTCGAGCGCGGGCGCGGGGCTGCTCGGGGTCGGGTGGTCGATGCGCGTGCCCTCGATCGAGCGGCTCACGCTGCGCGGCCTGCCGCGCTACGTGGCGGACGACGAGTTCGCGGCGGACGGCGCGGAGCAGCTCGTGCGCGTCTCGCGCAGCGGCGACACCGCGGTCTATCGCGCGCGCTTCGAGCGCGGGTTCGTGCGCTACACGTGGCGCGCCGTCGGCGACGGGTCGGCGGGCTACTGGACGGCGGAGTACCCCGACGGACGCATCGGCTATTTCGGCGCGACCGCCGCCGGGACGTTGGTGCACGAGGCGCGGCTCGAGGCGCAGGACGGCGACACGTTCCGTTACCTGCTCGTCGAGATGGTCGACGTGCACGGCCACTCGATCCGCTACGAGTACGAGAAGACCGGCGTCACGCCGCTGCTGCGGCGCGTGGGCTGGGTGTTCGAGGCGGGCTCGGCGACGCCGCGCTACGCGATCGAGCTCGAGTACGAGGCGCGCCCCGATCCGATCAGCGACGCGCAGCCCGGCTTCGAGGAGCGCATCACCGAGCGGCTGTGGCTGGTGCGCGTGCGCTCGCGCGGCGAGGCGATCCGCGCGTACCGACTGACCTACGAGGACATGGCCGACAGCGGCGGGTTCTCGCGCGTCCGCACCGTCGAGCAGATCGGTCGTGACGGCGGCGTGTACCCGGTGGCGCATCGCTTCGGGTACTCGCGCTCGCTCGGCGGCGTCTGCGGCGAGGCGCGCTGCGATCGCCCGTTCGTCGTCGACATGGGCACGCTCTCGGGCGCCGCGGGCATCGGCACCGGCGACGCGACGCTCGTCGACATCAACGGCGACGCGCTGCCCGATCTCGTCGACAGCTCGCGCACCGGGCCGCACCGCTTCTACGTGAACGTGCTCGAGGGCGCGGGGCGCGCGCGCTTCGACTCCGCGAGCGTCGACAGCACGACGACCTCGCGCAGCGGCTTCGAGCTCTCGCAGCCCTACGTGAAGATCCTCGACGTCAACGGCGACGGCTTCGCGGATCTCGTCAACGCACGCACCGCGCAGGTGCGCTGCAACCACGCGAGCGGCGACTGGACGACCTCGGGCTGCGGCGTGCTGAGCGAGCAGGGCTTCACGCTCGAGGACGACGGCGTCGCGGGCGACGGCGACAGCGATCCGGTGCGCACGCGCTTCGTCGATCTCAACGGCGATCGCCGCATCGACATCCTTCGCACCAACGGCGCCACCGACGTGCAGGCGTGGCTCAACACCGGCAGCGGGTTCACCGCGCTCGCGGTGCAGCCGATCGGTCGCGTGTTCGACGGCGATCGCCTGCAGCTCGCGGACATGAACGGCGACGGGCTGCTCGATCCGGTCGTCGTCGAGGCGGGCACGGTGCGCTACCGGCTCGCGCTCGGATGGGGCCGCTGGGGTGACTGGGTGACGGTCGAGGGGCCGTCGATCGGCTCGGACTCGGCGATGAACGACACCGAGCTCCAGGACCTCAACGGCGACGGCCTCGACGATCTCGTGATCGTGCAGGGCTCGACCGTGCGCTACGCGATCAACCGCAACGCCGGGCGCTTCGATCCCTTCGTGACGATCGGCGCAGGCGACGTCGACGGTGGTCTCCCGGTGCGCGAGCCGACGACGACCGTGCTCTTCGCCGACATGAACGGCAGCGGCTCGCAGGACCCGGTGTGGGTCGGCGCGGACGGCCGCGTGCGCTTCCTCGAGCTCTTCCCGGTCCGCCCGAACCTCATGAGCCGGCTCGAGAACGGGCTCGGGCTCGTGCACGAGATCACCTACGGCACGAGCGTCGCGCACCAGGCCGCGAGCGAGACGCCGTGGCGCTACACGCTCCCCCACGCGATGCAGGTCGTCGATCGCACCGACACCTGGGTCACGCTGACCGGCGGCGACGACGGCGAGGGCCTGCACGAGGTCATCGAGAGCACGTACCGCGACGGGTTCTACGACGGCATCGAGAAGGCGTTCCGCGGGTTCGCGCGGGTCGAGCGCCGACTGCTCGCGGAGATGTCGCGCGACAGCCAGGAGCCCGCGCTGACGATCGAGGAGTACCTCGTCGAAGATCCGTACTTCACGGGGCTGCTCTCGCGTCGCGCCGTGCTGAGCGGGGATGATCTCCGCCCGCTGAGCGAGGAGCGCCACGAGTACGACGACTGCGAGGTCGCGCAGGTGCCGACGAGCGGTCTTCGCTTCGCGGTGCACCACGCGTGCGAGACGTCGGTCACGACGATCCGCCAGGAGGGCGCGGAGCCCGACGCGTGGGCGACGACGCGCGTGGAGTACGAGCGCAACGGCTACGGCCAGGTCGTCCGCACGACCGAGCACGGCGTCGCGCACATGGGCGCGCCCGAGTCGCCGGTCGCGTGCGGCGCGTGCGACGCGGACCTCGAAGGGACGTTCGGCGCGGCGTGCGGCGACGAGTGCAGCGGCGACGAGCGCATCGAGGTGCGCGAGCTGATCGAGCCGGGGCGCGCGACCGGCGATCGCTGGATCCTGGGGCGCGCGCACACGGTGCGTCGCTTCGCGCGCGAGGGCGGGCCGGCGACCGAGGAGCGCACGTACTACGACGGCTCGGACTTCGTCGGCCTCGCGCACGGCACGCTCGAGCTGGGCATGCCGACGCGCGTCACGTCGATGGTGCGCGAGGGCGAGACGGTCGACACCCAGCGCAACGCCTACGACGCGCACGGCAACGTGATCGCGACGCTCGATCCGCTCGGCGCGCCCGACGACGAGTCGGCGCACCGCCGCAGCTACACCTACGACGCGGCGGGCCTGCGCGTGCTGCGCGTCGAGGTCCACGTCGCGACGCCCGAGGGCGAGCCCTATCGGCTGCGCCAGGAGTACGCGTACGAGCCGGCGTTCGACAAGGTCGTCGAGTCGACCGCGTGGATGATCGACGGAGCGGGCGCGACCTCGCCGCGCAACCCGACCTACTACGCCTACGACGAGTTCGCGCGGGTGGTCGCGATCGCGAAGCCCGGCGACACGCTCGAGCGCCCGACGCTCGAGGTCACGTGGGAGCTCGACGCGCCCGCGAGCCGCATCGTGGTGCGCCAGCGCAGCGAGGCGGGCGGCGAGCTCGACATCGAGAGCGTGCAGTGCGCGGACGGACGCGGTCGCGTGTTCCTGGAGCGCACGCGCATCGCCGAGGGCGAGTGGATGGTGAACGGCTTCACCGAGCTGAACCGCCGCGGCGCCGAGGTCCGCATCTACCAGCCCTACACCGACTCGAGCGGCGCGTGCGCGTTCGAGCCTCCGACCGGCGTCGCGCACGTCGACGTGCAGTACGACGGCGCGCAGCGCGAGATCCTGCGCACGATGCCCGACGCGGCGCTCTATGGCAGCGCGTCGATCGTTCGGACCGAGCACCTCCCGCTCGCGACGATCACCCACGACGAGAACGACAGCGACGCGGAGAGCCCGCACCACGGGACGCCCGACGCCGTGCACGTCGACGGGCTCGATCGCCCCATCGCGATCGAGCGCGTGCTGCGCACCGAAGCGGGCCTCGAGCGCGCGGTGACGCGCCTCTTCTACGACGCGGCGGGCAGCCTCGCGGGCTACGTCGACGCGCTCGGCAACGTGAAGCGTCAGGACGTGGATCTGCTCGGGCGCGTGGTGCGCATCGAGGATCCCAACACCGGCGTCATCACGTTCGAGCACGACGCGGCGGGCAACGTGATCGCGCGCACCGATGCGCGCGGGATCACGGCGCGCACCGAGTACGACGGCGCGAACCGACCGCTCGTCTCGTTCGACGCGGACGAGCCCGAGGCGACGCGCATCGAGTACCGCTACGACCTGCCCGAGACGTGCGACGCGACGCGCTGCACGAACGCGGCGGCTCAGCTCGTCGAGGCGAGCTATCCGCTGCCCGCGGAGCTCGCGGAGCTCGTCGGCGGTGCGCGCGGCTTCGATCACGTGGGCTACGACGCGCGCGGGCGCGTCGGCTACGAGGCGCGCGTGCTCGGCGCGGCGCGCTTCGAGACGCGTACCCGCTTCGACGGAGTCGATCGCCCGGTCGAGACGGTGTTCCCCGACGGACAGCGGATGACGCGCCGGTTCGACGGAGCGTCGCGCCTCGTCGGGATCGACGGGCTGATCGAGCGCATCGAGCGCGACGCGCGCGGGCTCGTCGCGCGCATCGTGCGCGCGGACGGCAGCGAGGACTCGATGGAGTACGACGCGCTGATGCGCCTCGCGCGGCTCTCGAGCGTCGATGCGAGCGGCGGCGCGATGCAGGACTACGCGTACGACCGCGATCGCCACGGGCTGCTCCTCGGCATCGAGGACGGGGCCGAGCTGCCCTCGGGCTTCGCGAGCGCGAGCGCGCGATATGCCTACGACGCGTGGTACCGCCTCCGCGGCGCGGAGCTCGAGGCGGGCACCGAGCGCGCGGAGACGCTCGCGTGGACCTACGACGCGATCGACAACACGCTGAGCGCGGTCAGCAGCCTCGGCGCGACGAGCGTCGCGCACGTGGGCGACTACGAGTACGACCGTCCCGGCGTCGCGTCGCGCGCGGGTGAGCTCGTGATGGAGCACGACGTCGCGGGCTTCCTCACGCAGCGCGGCGAGCTCGGGCTCGCGTGGGACTTCCTCGGGCGCCTCGTGTCGGCGTCGCGCGAGGGCGAGCCGCGCGGCGTGTTCGCGTACGGCCCCGATCAGCGCCGCGTGGCGAAGATCGAGGACGGCGCGGTGACGATCTACGCGGGCGCGGACTTCGAGGTGCGCGACGGCGTGAGCCGCGTCTACGCGCGCATCGAGCGCGATCGCGTGGCGCGCGCGCAGAGCACCGCGATGGGCGTGTCGATCTACGGCGACCCGTCGGACGACGGCGAGGTCGACGCGGGCGACGCGTGGCTCGCGCGCGCCGAGCAGGCGAGCCGCGCGTCGCGCCACCACGCCGCGGCGCGACGCTTCCTGCACGAGGCGGCGCCGGAGCCGGTGCAGCTCTTCCACGATCACCTCGGCAGCCTCGCGGCGGCGACGCGCGAGGGTGAGCGCGTCGGGCTCCGTCGCTATCACGCGTTCGGCGAGATCCGCGCCGACGACGGCTTCGTCGACGAGCGCGGGTTCACGGGGCAGGAGCGCGACGCGAGCACCGGTCTCTCGGCGTTCGAGTGGCGCTACCTCGACACGCGCGCGGGCCGCTGGTCGAGCGCAGATCCCGCGTTCGAGAGCGTGACCGACGACGTCGTGCGCGTCTTCGAGGGCATCGGCCGCTACGGGTACGTCTCGGCGAACCCGATCAACGCGATCGACCCGACCGGCCTGATGTTCGAGCGGCTGACGTCGGCGTTCAACGCCGTCGCGCCCGACAACGCCGGCCCGCTCATGCGCGCGGTCACGAACGCCGCAGTCTCGCTCGCGTTCCACTACGCGCAGAACGACTCGACGACGGGCGCCGTGGTCTCGAGCCTGGTGGCGCTCGGCGGTACCGCCCTCGAGGCCCGGCAGAGCATGAAGGGCGGCGCGTCGATGGGCTCCGCGATCCTTCAGTCGACCGTCGGCACGGTCGGCGCGGTCGGAGGCGAGGCATTCGGCCTGTGGGAGGGCGCGAGCGAGGCCGTGCAGACGGTGCTCGCCGAGACGACGGGGTTCCTCGCCGACTTCGGCGGCGCGGTGCTCGGCAAGGCGTGGGACACGCCGCCCGGCGGCGCGAATCCGGTGCCGACGACCGACGTCGAGCAGGGCGGCGGCACCGAGCTGCAGATGGAGAACGACCCCGTCGAGACGAACGACTCGAACCCCACGCAGCAGTGACCCGCTCGCCGCTCGCGCGGCACACACCGCGACGCGCGCGATGCCCTCGAGGCGTCGCGCGCGTCGCGCGCTTCCGTCACCCGGCGTCGCGCGGGCTCGCCACGCCGATCGCGGTCGCGGTCGCCCACTCGCGATCCTCGCCGCACCGCGCGAGCCGCGTCACCGCGTCGAGCTCGCGCGCGGGCACCGCACGAGCGCGCGCGCAGTCGCACGCACAGGTCGTCACGAACGCGGCGTCGTCGACGGCGGTCACGCGATGCAGCGCGTCCGCAGGCGCCGCCATCGACTGCCCGCACCGCAGCGTGCGGCGCTCGTGCACGAAGCCGCCCTCGGCGTCGCGCGTCCAGCGCTCCTCCACGACCTCGCCCGCGACGACGTGGATCCACGCCGCGGTCTCGTCGTGTCGGTGCACCGCGCTCGACTGACCTCGGCGCAAGAACGTGGTCCGGAACGGCGTCGTCGCGTCGGCATCCCGCGACGCGCGCGCGCCCATCGATGCTCGTCTCGCCATGCACGATTCCGAGCACGCGCCGGCGCGCACGCGCAAGAAAGCGGCGCGTGTCGATCGCTCGACGCGCGTCGACGTCTCGACGCGGCGACGGCTCGCCGATCGCTGCGAGACCCGCGACGCGCGCGAGGCACGTGGCTCGCACTGGCGCTCGCCCGCCGAAAGGAGCGAGACGATGGCGACGCGATGGACCTGGGTTCGTAGGACGCTCTTGGCGCTGGCGATCGCGACGGGCTCGGCGTGCAGCGCCGAGCCATCGGAGTGCGCCGCCGGCACCGAGGACTGCCCGTGCGACGCGACGGGCTCGTGCGAGGGCGACCTCGTGTGCGCCGACCAGACGTGCCGCGCTCCGCGCGAGATCACGCTCGAGGTGGACGACGACGACGCGCGCGCGTGCGAGGTGCTCCTTCGCGACGGCTCGGGCGAGGTCGCGTCCGTGCGCTTCCCGCGCGCTGCGGGGGCCCACGTGCGCGAGGCACCGCGCACTTCGATCTCGTTCGCGGCGCACGACGACGCGCCGATCGAGCGCGGCGCCGTGCACGTCCAGGTGCTCGGCGAGGGCGACTTCACCGTCGAGCGCTCGCGCTGCTTCGACGGCTCGGGCGCCGAGATTCCGTCGGCGTCGGTCCGCATCGGCGGGTGAGGAGGAGGCCTGCGATGGACACGCGCACGAAGAGGGTGCCGCGCGCCGCGAGGCTCGCGGCCTGGCTGACGATGTCGATGCTCGCGCTCGTCGCGGGCTGCGAAGGGAGCGGCGGCGAAGCGCCCGGCGACGACGCCGGGCCCTGCGATCCCGGCGCCCTCGGCTGCGCGTGCGCACGCGGCGACGTGTGCGCCACGACCGAAGACGGCGAGGCGCTGCTCTGCGAAGAGGGCCTCTGCGTCGGCGCTCGCTGCGCGCCGGGCACCACCGCGTGCGTCTGCCGCGCAGGCACCGAGTGCGATGGTGAGGGCCTCGAGTGCCGCGACGGGATCTGCCGCGGCACCGGGTGCGTCGCCGGCCAGATGGGCTGCGAGTGCCTCGCGGGGAGCTGCGGCGGCGGCCTCTACTGCGACACGACGCTCGGCGGCGGCACGTGCGTCGACGCGACGGGCTATCCCGGCGGGCCCTGCCCCGAGATGGGCCTCTGCCGCGAGCAGAGTCGCTGCGACAGCGATCTCGACGTGTGCGTGCCTTGCTCGCCGGGCAGCCAGGGCTGCGTGCCGAGCGCGGGTCGCTGCAACGACGGCCTCCTGCTCGTCGCAGGGCGCTGCATCCCGCCCGAGCCCGGCGCGCCCGCGGACCCGCAGTGCTACACGCCGTGCCGCGGCGATCTCGTCGCCGAGGACGGCACGGTGCGTCGCTGCGGCGCCGATGGATTGCTCGACGGATGCGTGGGCGATCTCGTGTGCCAGGAGGGCTCGTGCGTCCCTCCCGGAAGCGCCGCGCCCACATGCGCCGTCGACGCCGACTGTCCCGGTCACCAGCGCTGCATCGCGGGCGGCTGCTACTACGACTGCGAGCGCGACGCGGAGTGCGGCGTCGGGCGCATCTGCCACCAGCACGCGTGCCGCGTGCCCTGCGCGTGGCCCGCGACCGCGGGAAGCGCGTGCCCCGAGGGCACGACGTGCGAGAGCCCGAGCGGCAGCGGCGGCGTGTGCATGCCGGTCACGCCGGTCGATCCCGACGCGCCCGAGCACACCGAGGTCGACGCGTCGTTCGCGCTCGACGTCGACACGCTCGTGCTCGGCGAGGGCGCAGGGCGCTTCCGCCTCGCACACGACGGTCACGCCCGCGAGACGTTCACGATCGAGCGCATCTCGCATCGCGCCTACGATCGCGACGGCGCGCTGATCGAAGAGGCCGCGGCCGACGATGCGCCGCTCGACTGGGTGGAGCTGCGCCACGGCGACACGCGCGCGCTCGCGGGCTCGCTCGAGGTCGTGATCGAGCCGGGATGCGACGTGACCACGTGCGTGCCGATCGAGATCCGCTCCGCGGCGCCGCCGACCGCGAGCTGGACGCGCTGGGAGGGCACGCTGCGCGTGCGACACGCGTCGCTCGGAGATCGCTACGTCTCGCTCGCATGGGCGCGCGGCCTCGACGGGCGCTGGTCGGGCACGATGTTCTACTTCGCGAGCTTCGGCGAGGGCGGCGTCGCCGCGTGGGCCGCGGGAGATCGCAGCCGCGCGACCGACGTCGAGAACGCGCTCGTGCAGCGCTGGGCCGCGTTCCGCAGCGGCCGCATGATGGGCGGCTTCCGCGAGCTGCAGGCGATGCTCACCGCCACGTCGAGCGAGTCGTGGCGCTGGCGCAGCACGCGCGACGCGTGCCTCGCGCTGCACCCCGACGGCCGCGGCGCTTGTTATCTGTTCGACGGCGACGCGTCGGGGATCCGCAGCTACGTGACGAACGAGCGCGAGGTCCCGGTGCCGACCGGCGTCACCGAGCTCCCCTTCGCAGTGAGTCTCCGGAGCGAGGGCGATCGCCTGCACCTGCGCGGGCGCGTCGAGAGCTCGTTCGCGCTGCACTACGCCGGTGATCCCGCGATGGAGATCGTGCTCGCCGGCGATCCCAACACGTGCGTGCCGGGCGTGAGCACCGACTGCGTCGCGTTCGTGTCCAGCATGAGCTCGGAGAGCGCGGTCGGCGGTCGCTACCTGCCGCGCACCGGGGCCTGCGCGAGCGGATTCGAGGCGCGCTCGTTCCCGTGGCTCGTCGCCGGGTTCCGCGAGGGCACGTTCCTCGACGAGAGCACCGGCGCGCCCTCGCGCACCGAGTGCCGCGACTCGCTGGTGCCCTTCACCGGCGCGAACGCCGCCGCACGCAGCGCGAGCCTCGCGGGCGCGAACCCGGTGCCCGACGGCCGCCCGCGCTGCCGCACGATGCGCGCGCTCGACGGCGCGCTCGTCGCGCGCGAGACGCTCTTCGTGCTGTTCGAGGAGCGCTTCCACGCGTGCGGTGACGTCGACGATCCCGATGCGTTCTCGGCCTACGGCTACATGCTGCTGGCGCGTCAGCCCGACGCGCTGCGCGCCGAGGACTTCCGCGGCCACGTGCTGCCCGCGTCGATCCCGGATCGCGCGAGCACGCTCGGCGTGTCGTGCGATCCCGACCTCGTGCTCGAGACGCTGGGCGCGCCGGTCTCGCTCGACGGCTCGTCGGGCACGCGCACCGCAGCGCTCGAGCTCGCGCAAGCGCTGCGCACCGGACGCGTCGGGAGCGGCAGCCCGATCCCGACGGCCGAGGTGCACTACTACTGCCAGGACACCGGCCTCGTCGACGGCGGGCCGAACGACGACGGCAGCGCGACCGCTTCGCGCGTGCCCTGCCCCGCCGGCTCGAACGTGACGTACTTCGCGTTCGACGCGGCCCCGACCGCCGCGGAGATCGCCGCGCTCGACTGCCAGTCGGGCTACGACGCCGCGGCGGGCACGCGCGGCACCTGCGGCCCGGTCGTCGACGCCTGGATCGCGGAAGGACGCGTCGTGCCCGAGCTCGTCTGGACCTGCGTCGACGGCGCGACGTGCAGCGCGAACCGCTCCGACCTGCGCGCCGGACGCGCGTTCTTCGAGCCCGGAGACGCGGTGTTCATGCCGCTCGACGCGGCGATCGAGGACGCCTTCCGGTACAAGCTGCGCTTCCAGTCGCCCGACGGGCGCAGCGTCGGGTTCGCGCCGGTGGTCTGCGATCCGAGCTCGGATCTCACGCCCTACTGCTACGAGCCCGAGGCCATCGAGGCGCTGCGCGAGCGCGTCGACTGCATGGCCGCGATCTACCGCACATACGGCGCGACCACGATCGACCCGCGCATGACCGCGCTGCGCGAGGCGCTCTCGCGCAGCTTCGGCGCGAGCGAGATCCACGACCCGCGGCAGAGCTCGCCGCTGCTCGTCGAGGGCTTCGAGCGCCTCTACGCGGAGCTGCTGATCATGCTCGCCGACGACGCGCTCACCAACGCGTACCGCTCGCGCTTCGACTCCGCGGCGACGCGCGGCGCGAGCTTCGAGGGCTCGCGCTTCGAGCCGAACGGCATCGATCTCAGCGGCGTCGCCGGCTACGAGATGCGCTCGCTCTACCAGGCGGCGCAGTACTACCAGCTCGCGCTCGACCGCTTCTACGACCTCGAGCGCGTGCTCGTCGTCGCGATGGCGCGCGGCGATGCCGGCACCGCGGCCGACGACGTCGTGACGCCCGGCACCGTCACCTACTACCTCGAGCGCCTGATCCGCGGCGCCGCCCAGAAGTCGCGCGCGTGGGCGGAGATCGCGCGGCGCTACCACCGCCTGCACCGCGCCGATCTCGCGCGGCACGTGCTCGAGCGCGCGTACGCCGGCAGCTACCTCGAGTCGGTCGCGATCGCGCGCTTCATGCAGCGCATCGCGGAGCAGGTCGACGCCGCGCACGCGCCGCAGATGCAGCTGGCGCTCGACGACGCGATGCGGCGCTACCGGGTCGCGATGACCGACATGCGGCAGGTGCACGAGACGCTCACCGACGACGTGACGTACTTCGGCTTCCCCGCCGACTACGTGCCGTTCCCGGTGCGCGCCGACAACGACTTCCGCGCGGGCAACGCGTTCGAGGACGTGCTGCGCACCACGCTCGAGTTCGTCGCGGAGGCGCGCGGGCACGAGGAGACCGCGATCGGCTCGAGCCGCGCGTTCGACACCGACGCAGCGTCGTTCCAGGCCGAGCTCGTGCGCCTGCAGCGCAGCTACGAGGAGCGCCTCGCACCGATCTGCGGCTACCTCACCGGCGACGACGGACGCACCTACCCCGCGATCACCCGCTACGCGTCACGCGACGACGACGCCGCCTCGTTCGGCGATCCCTGCGGCCGCATGGGCAACGGCGAGATCCACGACCAGCTGCTGCGGCTCGAGCAGCTCGCATCGCAGCGCCAGCTCCTCGCCACGCGCTTCGCCCACATCCAGGAGGAGATGAGCGACGAGGCCGAGCGCGTCGACAGCCACTGCGAGCTGCTCGAGGGCATCGCGGACTTCGAGTACCGACAGGGCGAGCGCACGCTGAGCCTGCAGGATCAGGTGCGGAGCATGAGCCTCGCGATGTCGACGCTCGATCGCGCGCTCTCCACGCTGCACGGGATCCTGGGCTTCGCGGCGCAGGACAAGGGCAAGCCCTTCGCGATCGGCTACGGCATCGCTGCGGTCATCGCGAACTCGGCGGTGCTCGGGCTGCAGGCCGGCGTGAACGCGACCGAGCACGAGATCGCCGAGATCCAGCTCGAGACCGCGCGCTGGCGCACCGTCCAGCAGTGCGAGTCGATCCGCATCGACTCCGAGGTGCTGATGCGCGCGAAGCTGCGCCAGCTCGTCGAGCTCCGGCTCGAGACGGAGCAGCTCCACCTCCAGATCGCGCTCTCGGAGGCGGAGCTGCGCCGCGCGGTGCTCCAGGCACAGCGCGTCCAGCAAGAGCTCGCGGAGGCAGAGCAGCTCGCGATCCGCGTCGAGTCGGCGCGCAACGATCCGAACGTGAGGCTCTATCGCAACGACGCGATCCTCAACGCGGATCGCTCGTTCGAGCTCGCGGCGCAGCACGCGTACCGCGCCACGCGCGTCTTCGAGTACTACGCGAGCCGCAGCTATCCCGGGCTCGAGCGGCTCTTCCAGATCCGCATGGTCTCGCGCGGCGAGGACAACCTCGAGCGCTACATGGCGGATCTGCGGCACCACTACCTGCTCTTCGAAGAGGAGGTGCGCGCCCCGGCCAACCGCGTCGAGCGGCTCTCGCTGATGGACGACATCCTCGGCATCCCGCTGCTCCGCGAGGACGGCACGCCGTACTCGCAGCGCGAGCGCGAGGACATGCTGCACGAGCGGCTCACCGACGCGTCCATGCTCGACGCGAACGGTCACCTCTCGATCGCGTTCCGCACGAGCACCGACGAGCTCTCGCCCTGCACGCGCAACCACAAGATCAACTTCATCGAGGTGGCGATCCAGGGCTCGGGGCTCGGCGACGACGAGGCGAGCGTGAACGTCTGGCAGGAGGGCACCGGCGTGATCGAGAGCTTCGGCGGAGGCGCGCAGTACTACCGCCTGCCGCCCGCGCTCTCGATCGTCCAGGCGTACTTCGGGCGCAACAACACGGTGTTCGACCCCGTCGTCTACCGGCGCTTCGAGCTGCGCGAGCGACCCTTCGTCAACACGCAGTGGAGGCTGGTGCTCGACCAGCGACACGACCGCGACAACCAGGACATCGACCTGCGGCAGATCACGGACGTGTACCTCTACGTCTACTACACGGACTTCACCGACCCCGGCGCCTGCACCGCGCGCTGACCGCGCGTGCTCGACCTCACGACGCCCCGGAGCGCCCACGCGGCCTCCGGGGCGTCGTGCGTCCGACGTCACGGCGTCGTGCGTCGAGGCTTCGACACGTCGCGACCTCGTCGCGCCGCGCTCTCCGCGCGCGATCACGAGGGCACGAGGTTCGCTCCACGACGCGCCGACCCGGAGGGTGAACATGGCGAGACGATGGGGACGATCGGCGACCTCGAGAGGAGCGTGGCTCTGCGTCTTCGCAGCGTCCGCGCTCCTCGCAGCGTGCGGCGACGGCGGCACGACATCGAGCTGCGAGAGCCCGAGCGACTGCGCGTCGGGCGAGATCTGCAGCGAGGGCGCATGCGCCGCGTGCAGCGCCGACGTCGAGTGCGCGCACCTCGGCGCGGGCGCGACGTGCGAGGAGGGCGCGTGCGTGAGCGCGTGCGGCGAGGGTGGTTGTGCGTGCCAGCCCGGCGAGCTCGGCTGCGAGTGCCGCGGGGGCGCGCGCTGCGACGTGGGCCTCGCGTGCGAGAGCGGCACCTGCGTCGCGTGCCCCGAGGGCGGCGAGGGCTGCGCGTGTCGCGCCAGCGGCACGGCGTGCGACGACGGCCTCGCGTGCGAGGCCGGCACCTGCGAGGCGTGCGCGCCCGGTGAAGAAGGCTGCGCGTGCGACGGCGGCGCGTGCTCGGGCTCGCTCGTGTGCACCAGCGCCGATCGCTGCCTCGCCCCGACGACCTGCAGCGTGCTCCGCGAGGGCGGTCTCTGCCCCGAGGGCCGCGCGTGCGAGATCGTCGCCGGCGCGCCGCGCTGCCTCGATGCGTGCGACGAGGGCTGGCAGGAGGACGAGACCGGCGCCTGCGTCCGCTGCCCCGACACCGGCTGTGGCCCGCCGATCACCTGCGAGGACTGCGCGACGCGGAACCGCGTGTGCGACGACGGCGGCGCGACCGTGCGCTGCGGCGCGTGCGTCGACGGCTTCCGCATGGACGCGAGCGGCGAGTGCGTCGACGAGAACCTCTGCGGCGGCGTGCTCTGCGCGCCGAACGAGATGCCCGATCGCGCGGCCGACGGCTCGTGCACGTGCGTGCCGCGTGTGTGCGGCGCGGGCGAGGCCCAGACGCCGAGCGGCGCGTGCGTGTCGTGCACGCTGACCTGCGACGGCGCGGGCGAGACGGGCACGGTGCACCCGCAGACGACCACCGCGGGCGAGTGCGTGTGCGCGACGGATCAGGGCTTCTTCATCCCGCGCGGCGGCGACGGCCGCGCCGCGCCGTGCGACGAGGACGCCGACGGCTGGGTGCGACAGACCGCCGTCTCGGCGCGCGACGCCGGCGATCCCGCGCTCCTCGCGAACGTGCGCTGCGACGTGCAGGAGGCCGAGCGCGTCGAGCTGACCAACGAGTACGCGCAGGTGCTCTCGGTGTGGTCGTGCGCGAACGGGCTCGTCGCGGGCGACAGCGACATGGTCTGCGCCGACCGCGGCGGCGTCGCGCCGATCGAGCTCGTCGAGTCGGATCGCAACGACAGCCCGAGCCTGCTCGCGCGCGCTGCGACCGGCACCGCGCCCGAGGCGCCGCCCTATGCGCTCGAGGGCGCGGGCCGCGCGCTGGAGGCCGAGGAGCTGCACGGCCTCTCGCGCGCATGCGTGAGCGAGCACGCCGACTACGACGACGACGGCACCCCCGACGTCGCGCAGGCCCAGGCCGAGGCGGCCTCGGTGCGCACCAACGCCGAGCGGCTCGCCGCGTTCGCGTACTTCGTCGAGCTCCACGTCGCGTCGTTCGTCCCGAGCACGCACGGCGGCGCGGGCGCGCTCGCGATCGCCGAGCGCTCGCGCTGCGACGCCGCGACCTTCCCGCTCGGCTACCAGCCCGGCGACAGCGCGTACTGGCGCGAGTGCCACCGCCGCCGCGATCCGGCGTTCGAGGCGGCCTCGCCCCTGCCGTGGACGGACTTCGCGCAGTGGACCTGCGGCGCGGCGCGCGGCTCGTGCGACGTGCCGCTCCCGCCGACCGGCGCGACGACCGATCCGACCCAGGCGCCGCAGCACGGCCTCTGCGAGCTCGGCACGAGCGCGAGCTGGGGCGCGTGGCGCGGCATGCACCACCACAGCCAGTTCCGGTGCGTGCTCGCGGACGACGCGTCCTCCGCGCCCCACGCGATCGCGACGACGACGATCCACGACGTCGTGTCGGGGACCGGCGTCGCGTCGTTCCAGCGCTGCTTCGCGAACGACGCGTCGGCGAGCACGCCGTTCACGTGCGCGCTCCAGCCGCGCCCGGCGCACGGCGCTCCCGCGCAGGTCGGATGGACCGCGATGCGCTACGCGAGCGATGGGTCGCTCGGGTGCATCGACGAGTCGGCCGAGCCCCACGCCACGAGCGACTGGGGCCGCGCGCTCTGCCCCGATCCCGGCGCGGTGCAGTTCCACGCGCACGGCGATCCCGCGGCGTTCGGTCGCCTCGAGTGCGGCTGCGACACGCCCGCGACGTACGTGCTCGATGCCGATGACGACGGCTACGGCGCGAGCGGCACGACCACGACGCGCTGCGTGGCACCCGCCGCGAGCGAAGGTCACTACATCGTGCAGCGCGCCGGCGCGCCGTTCGACTGCGACGACGCGAACGTGCGCCGCTATCCGACCGCGGTCGACGATCCCGATCTCGCAGGGCTCGACGCGAACTGCGACGGCATCGACGGCGACCTCGCGCGCCTCTTCTTCGTCTCGGCGACGGGCCGCGACGAGCCCGCGTCGCGCGGCGGCGGCACGCGCACGGCCCCCTTCCGCTCGATCACGCACGCGGTGCGCGAAGCGCAGATGGCGAGCCGCGATCTCGCGATCGAGGTCGGCACCTACGACACGCCCGCGACGATCGATCTGCCCGACGGCGTGAGCCTCTACGGCGGCTACTCGAGCGCGTTCACCGCGCGCGGCACCGATCCCCGCGCGACGCGCATCATCGTGCGCGCGTTCCGCGACGTGAACGTCGGCACCGTCGACGCGCTCTGCTCGACGTGCGGTACGGTCACCGTGCGCGTGGCGGTCGCGATCGACACCAGCTCGATCCGCTCGAGCACCACGCTGCAGCTGCTTCGCGTGCGCGCCGAGGCCGTCCCGGTCTCGTCGGGCGAGGCGCCCTCGTACTACGGCGTGCGCGGCGCAGGCACGTCGAACCTCACGCTCGAGCGCGTCGTGATCGAGGCGGCGGACGGCGGCGTCGGCGCGTCGGCGACCGCACCCGGCGCCGCGCTGGCGGGCTACACCGGCGGCAGCGGCGAGGGCGGCGGCTGTGCCGACGGGAGCGCCAACGGCGGCGGAGGAGGCTGGGGCCCCTGCGGCGGAAGCGGCGGCGGCGCCGGCGACGGCGACGACAACGACAGCGGCGACAGCGGCAGCAACGGCTCGCGCGGCTCGATCGGCGCCAACGCGATCGGCGGCGCGACCGGCGGCAACGGAGGGAGCCCGGGATCGGGCGGCGGCGAGGAGAGCACCGGCGGCACCGGCGGCGACGGCAGCCCCGGCCAGGACGGCGGCGCGCCCACGTCGATCGGCGTCGTGCACGCCGGCTACTGGATCCCGCGTCGTGGCTGGTCGGGCGCCGGCGGCGGCTCGGGCGGCGGCGGCGGCGGCGGCGGCGGCGGCGACGGCGAGTGGACGCAGACCGGCGGCGGCGGCGGTGGCGGCGGTGGCGGCGGCTGCGGTGGCGCCGGCGGTGGCGGAGGAGGAGGAGGAGGAGGCTCGTTCGCAGTCTTCTTCCAGTCGGCGCGCGCGATCCGCATCGTCGACTCGACGCTGCAGGCGGGCAACGGCGGGCGCGGCGGCAACGGCGTCGCCGGCGCGAGCGGTGCGGGCGGCGGCGGCGGCGGCGGTGGCGGTGGCGCGCCCTGCGAGGGCGATAACGGCGCGGCCGGTGGCCCGGGCGGGCGCGGCGGCGACGGCGGCGACGGCGCGGGCGGCGCGGGCGGCGACTCGGTCGCGCTCTATCAGGCGGCCGGCTCGGTCGTGAGCGTCGACTCGAGCACGCAGCTCCTCCGCGGGGCCGCGGGCACCGGCGGCGCGGGTGGCGGCACGCTGAACCAGGGCCCTGCCGGCATCTCGGTGCCGACCGCGCCCTGAGCGCGAGGTCGTGATCATGCAGCGCCGCGGTGCGAGCTCGGTCCCCGATGCCTCGCGCCGCGGCGCTCGCGTACTCTCGACCGCGGTGCAGTACGACGCCTCCTTCGAAGACCACGCACGCGCGAGCTCGGTGCGCTACGCGACGCAGCTCGGGCTCGTGATGATCGTCGCCGCCATCCTCTGGTGGCCGATCGACCTGCTCCTCTTCGACGATCCCCGGGTGCTCGGCGCGTTCGCGCTCTGGCGCGCGAGCACGATCGTCGTCACCGGGCTGGGCATCGCCTTGCTTCGCGCGCTGCCGCGCGGCTCGCGCGCGGTGCACACCGTGATCATCGCCGCGATGTGCCTCGACGCGGCGATCGTCGGGTACGCGGGCTCGATCAGCGGCGCGCTCGGCGAGCGCTACTTCGAGGTCTCCACGATTCTCCCGCTCTCGTCGATCGCGCTCATCGTCGCGTGGCCGCTGCGCGTGCTGACGACCGCCGTCGTGACCACCGCGTACGTCGCGCCCCTCCTCGTGTCGGGCGTCGTGCCGTGGGACCCGAGCCTGATCGCCGGACAGGTCAGCCTCGTCGTGTTCACGTCGATCGTGAGCGTCGTGTTCGGCGAGACGCATCATCGTCTCGCGCGACAGAGCCATGCGCAGCAGCTCGCGCTCGACCAGCGCTCGCGCGAGCTCGAGGAGATCGACCGCCTCAAGAACGACTTCTTCGCGAACGTGAGCCACGAGCTGCGCACGCCGCTCACGCTGATCCTCGGCATGCTCCGCGAGCTGCGCGAGCACGAGGACGAAGGCACGCGCGCCCGGGTCGAGACCGCGGAGCGCAACGCCGCGCGCCTGCTCGTCATGATCGACGAGCTGCTCGAGCTCGCGCGCTTCACCAGCGGGCGCGCCGAGCCGCGCAGGCGCACCGTCGACGTCGCCTCGCTCGCGCGCGAGGTCAGCGCGAACTTCCGCGCCTCCGATCGCAGCGGCGTCACGCTCGCGGGCTGCGACGAGCCGGTGCTCGCCCAGGCCGACGCGCGCCAGCTCCGCACCGCGCTCCACAACCTCCTCTCGAACGCGCACAAGTTCACCGATCCCGCGACGCGCCACATCGAGGTCGCGGTGCGCCGCGCCGGCGACCGCGTCGAGATCGCGGTGACCGACAACGGCATCGGCATCCCGAGCTCGGCGCGCGATCGCCTCTTCGAGCGCTTCTTCCAGGTCGACGCGGGGCGCGGCCGATCGCGCGGCGGCGCCGGCATCGGGCTCGCGCTGGTGCACGACATCGCGACCGCGCACGGCGGCGAGATCCGCCTCGAGAGCGAGCTCGGGCGCGGCAGCGTGTTCACCATCGCGATCCCGATCGGCGCGCCCACCGCCGCCGACGACGAGCGGGTCACGCTGGAGCACGACGAGCTCGCCGCGCTGCACCGCCTCGCGACCGCCGCGCCCGTCCCGCCGCCGCGCGCCGAGATCTCGGAGATCGGCGAGACCATCGTCGTCGCCGAGGACGATCCCGAGCTCCGCGCGTACCTCGTGCGGCTGCTCGGAGGGCGCTATCGCGTCATCGCGGCGTCGAACGGCCGCGAGGCGCTCGACGCGGTCGCGCACGTCGCGCCCGCGCTGATCGTGACCGACGCGATGATGCCGGGAACGAGCGGGTTCGACCTCGCGCGCGCGCTGCGCGGCAGGCCCGAGACCGCGCGCATCCCGGTGCTCTTCCTCACCGCGCGCACGGGCGGCACCGCGCGCGTGGAGGCCTACGAGGCGGGCGCCGACGACTTCCTCAACAAGCCCTTCGAGCCGGGCGAGCTCCTCGCGCGCGTCCGCAACCTGCTGGAGCTCCGCGCGTTCGAGCGCGAGCTCGCGGAGACCAACGAGCGCCTCGAGGACAAGGTCCGCGAGCGCACCGCGGAGCTGCGCGAGCTCGCACGTCACCTCGAGCGCAGCCGCGAGGACGAGCGCCGCCGCATCGCGCGCGATCTCCACGACGAGACCGGGCAGCTCCTCACCGCGCTGCGCATGGAGCTCGACCTCGCGCGCGCCGGCGAAGGATCGCTGGCCGCGAGCCTCGAGCGCATGAACGACGTGCTCGACCAGGCGTTCGACGCGACCCGCGCCCTGGTCGGCGAGCTGCGCCCGCGCCTGCTCGACGATCTCGGGCTCGGCCCCGCGATCGAGTGGTACGTGCCGCGCTTCGCGACGCGCTCGGGCCTGCGCTGCGAGCTCGTCGTCGAGCCGCGCGAGCTCGTCGCATCGCCCGAGATCTCGACCGCCGCGTTCCGCATCGTGCAGGAGAGCCTCACCAACGTCGCGCGCCACGGCGCCGCGCGCTCGGTGCAGGTGCGCCTCGCGCGCGAGGGCGAGGTGCTCGCGCTCGCGATCACCGACGACGGGCGCGGCTTCGATCCGAGCGCGGTCCGCGCTGGGTACGGGCTGCTCGGGATGCGTGAGCGCGCGCTCGCGCACGACGGATCGCTCGCCATCGAGAGCGCGCCGGGCCGAGGCACGCGCGTGCAGGTGACGCTCCCGATCGGCACTTCGCGGCGGCCAGTCCGCGAAACGGAAGACACTCTCGCAGTCGGCGCGCAGTCGCACGCCGGGGATGGCATCCGATGACGACGATGATCCGTGTCTTCGTGGTCGACGACCACGCCGTCGTGCGCGAGGGGATCAAGCGCATCGTGCAGACCGCGCCCGACATGATGCTCGTCGGCGAGGCCGGCGACGGCGACGAGGTGCTCGCGCGCGCCGAGCACGAGTCGTGGGACGTGCTGCTGCTCGATCTCTCGCTCCCCGGCCGCAGCGGGCTCGACGTGCTCACCCGCATCAAGGCGCGCAGGCCGCAGACCAAGGTCGTGATCCTCACGATGCACGCCGAGGATCAGTACGCGCTGCGCGTGCTCCGTGCGGGCGCCGACGGCTATCTCACCAAGGGCCGCTCCTCGCAGGAGCTGCTCGAGGCGATCCGGAAGGTCGCGAGCGAGGGCAAGTACGTCACGGGCCGCCTCGCCGAGCTCCTGCTCTCGGGCAGCACGAGCGAGCACCCGCACGAGTCGCTCTCGGATCGCGAGCACGAGATCCTCGTGATGCTCGGTCGCGGGATGACTCCGTCGGCGGTGGCCGACGCGCTCGACGTGAAGCCCAGCACCGTCAGCACCCACGTGCGCAGCATCAAGGACAAGCTGGGCGCGGAATCGCTCGGCGATCTCGTGCAGTACGCGGTGCGCGCCGGTCTCGTCTGAAGCGCTTCGACCCATCCCTCGAATTAGTTCGACCCCCCACCCGCACGAGTTGGATGTCGGAGGCGTCCTCGCACCGGCACCTTCGCTCTCGTGACCGACGGGCAGATCCCGCGGTCGGGAGGGGCGGATGGCTCGGATGGACTCGGTCGGTCGGACGCGCTTCGGCGCGGGTGGATCCTCCGACGAAGACACGCGCGACGACGTCTCGGGGGTGCGTCCCCGCGTGCCGCGCAGGCCGGAGCGGGTGGGCCCGTATCGCGTGCTCGGCGTGCTCGGCGAGGGCGGCATGGGCGTCGTCTATCTCGCGGAGCGCGGCACCACGCGCGTCGCGGTGAAGTGCCTGCGTGGCGTCCCCGCGAGCGCGAGCGGCGCGCTCCGCCGCTTCGAGGCCGAGGCGTTCGTGCAGAGCGCGCTCTCGCACCCGAACGTCGTGCGCGTGCTCGACGGTGACGCGGGGCCCGAGCCCTATCTCGTGCTCGAGCTCGTCGAAGGACCGAGCCTCCTCGCGCTCTGCAGCGAGCTCGGCGCGCGCGGTGTGCACCTGCCGATCGACGCCTGCCTCTACGTCGCCGAGCGCGCCGCGCGCGCCCTCGCGCACGCCCACGCGCTCGCGGACGAGCACGGACGCTCGCTCGAGATCGTGCACCGCGACGTCTCGCCCTCGAACCTCCTGCTCACGCGCGACGGCGGCGTGAAGCTCACGGACTTCGGCCTGGTGCGCCATCGCGATCGCGACTGGGCGACCACCGCGGGCCTCGCGCTCGGCAAGATCGGCTACATGCCGCCCGAGCTGCTGCGCGGCGACGAGGTCGACGCGCGCGCCGACGTCTACGCGCTCGGCGTCGTGCTCTGGGAGTGCCTCACCGGCCGCGTGCTGGTGCCGCGCCGCAGCCTCTTCGATGCGGCCGAGCGCGTGGTCCAGGGCCGGCACCCCGCGCCCTCGACGTGGCGCCCGCGCGTCGCGCCCGAGATCGACGCGCTCGTCGCGCGCGCGATCAGCCTCGATCCCGACGCGCGCCCCACCGCCGCCGCGCTCGCGACCGCGCTCTGCGTCGCGCGCCGTGGCCGCGGCCGGCGCACTCTCGAGCGCGCGGTGCGCGGCGAAGGAGGTGCGTCGTGCTGAGCCCCGACGGCACCGCCGCGTGGTCGCTGCTCTCCCAGCTCCGCGACGCGCTCCTCGATCCCGGCGACGACGCGATTCGCAGCGCGCTCGACGCGCTCGCGCTCGCGCTCGGCGCGGATCGCATCCTCGTGCTCTCCGGCACCGACGCCGAGCACGTGCGCCTCGGGCGCCGCACCGGTCGCGATCTCCGAGACGGCGAGCTCTCCGACGTGTGCCGCTCGGTCGTCGACGACGCGCGCGAGGCGCGGCGCTGCGTGCACCGCCGGCGCGAGCCCGAGCGCGTCGACACGATCGCCGAGCTCGGCATCGTGGGCGCGATCGCCGCGCCCCTCGGCGCCAACGCGCCCGGCGTGCTCTACGCGGACTTCCGCCATCCGCTGCACGCGCCGCGCGAGCTCGATCGCGAGCTCTTCGCGTGCGTCGCCGCGCTGATCGGCGCGAGCACCCGGCCCCGCGTCGCGCCGAGCGATCGCCCGCGCGCGAGCGCGCCCGACACGAGCGAGCCCGAGCTCGCGACGCTGCTCGACACCGCCGGTCTCGCGCCCCTGCGCGGCGAGATCGAGGCCTGCCTGCGCCTCGACACGCCGGTGCTGATCGTCGGCGAGTCCGGCACCGGCAAGACGCTGCTCGCGCGCGCGCTCGCGAAGGCGAGCGGCAGACAGCCCGTCGTGCGCGCGATGCTCGGCGCGAGCGACGATCTCAACACCATCGCGTCCGAGCTCTTCGGCCACGAGCGCGGCGCGTTCTCGGGCGCGACGAGCCGCCGCGCCGGTCTCGTCGAGCTCGCCGACGGCGGCACGTTGATCCTCGACGAGGTGCTCAACCTGCCGATGCACGCGCAGCAGCTGCTCCTCGATCTCACGCAGTTCGGAACGTATCGGCCGCTCGGATGGCAGCACCGCGAGCCGCGCCGCGCGCGCGTGCGGATCATCGCGGCGACCAACGGCGACCTCGAGGACGCGGTCGCGCGCGGCACGTTCCGCCGCGACCTCTACTACCGGCTCGCGGGCACGATCATCCGCATGCCCGCGCTGCGCGAGCGGCGCCACGACGTGCCCGCGCTCGCGCTCGAGCACCTCCGCCGCACCGATCCCGCGCGTCGCTGGATGCTCTCGGTGAGCGCGCGCCGCGCGCTGCGCTCGCCGGAGCTCGCGTGGCCGGGCAACGTGCGCGAGCTCGAGGCCGCGGTGTCGCGCGCCCGCGCCCGCGCGCTGGCCCGCGATCCCGGCGCGACGCAGATCGCGCCCGAGCACTTCGACGCGAGCTACGCCGGCGCGTCGCCGGCCCCGCCGATCGAGGCGGCGCGCGCGATGGCGATCACGATCGCCGAGCCGCTCGATGCAGCGGCGCCGATCGCCGAGCGGTGGAAGCGCCTGGCGCGCGATCGCGCCGCGCTCGAGGCCGCGGAGCGCACCCTGCTGGGCCACGCGATCGAGGAGAGCCGCGGCGTCCTCGCCCACGCCGCGCGCGCGCTCGAGATGCCGCGCACCACGCTGATCAGCCGCATGATGCGCGCGGGCATCGACCCCTCCGCACCGCGGGTCCGCCGCGCGTGAAGGTCGACGGCGCGCGTCCGAGAGGCCACCCTTCGCGGCCGATGGGACACGCCACGAAGATCGACAAGCGCATCGCGTTCCTCGGCGCGGGCAACATGGCGGGCGCGCTCGTGCGCGGGCTGCTCGCGTCGGGCGCGGTGGACGCGCAACAGATCTGGTGCGTCGACGTGCGCCCCGAGCGCCTCGAGGAGCTCGGCAAGAAGCACGGCGTGCGCACCGGCCGCAGCAACCGCGAGGCGGCGGCGTGGGCCGACGTCGTGTTCCTCGCGACGAAGCCCCAGGTCTTCGATCGCCTGCTGCCCGAGGTCGCCGAGGGCATCCGTCCCGAGGCGCTCGCGGTGTCGATCGCGGCGGGGATCCCGATCGCCGCGATCGAGGCGCGCCTGCCTGCGGGCGCGCGCGTCGTGCGCACGATGCCGAACACCCCTGCGATCGTCGACGCAGGCGCCACCGCGATCGCGGCAGGCACCCACGCCACGCCGGACGACCTCGCGCTGGTGAAGCGGATCTTCGACGACATCGGCATCAGCGTCGTGCTCGACGAGAGCCTGCTCGACGCGGTGACGGGCCTCTCGGGCTCGGGCCCGGCGTACATCTTCCTGATCATCGAAGCGCTCGCGGACGCGGGCGTGAAGGTCGGCCTGCACCGCGACTCGGCGCAGCTCCTCGCAGCGCAGACGGTGCTCGGCTCGGCGAAGCTGCTGATCGAGACCGGCGAGCACCCGGGACGGCTCAAGGACATGGTGACGAGCCCGGGCGGCACGGCGATCGCGGGGCTCCACACGCTCGAGGCGGGCGGGCTGCGCAAGACCTTGATGGACGCAGTGGAGACGGCGACCGCGCGGGCGAAGCAGCTCGGCGAGGACGCGTCGAAGAAGCTCGGGAAGTAACGGGCAGCGGGGCGAGCGGCGAGGGGCGGGCGGCGAGCGGCAAGCGGCGGAACAGCCGTGCACGAGCACGTGGCACGTGCACGTGGACGATTCACGACGTGGTTCGACGAGCACGACGGCCAGCGCGCTCCGCATCGCGCCGAGCAGGCCGAGCCCAACCGCAGAGATCACAGAGAGCGGCAGAGATCGGAGCAGATCCCCGCGCAGCACGCTGCGCTGAGCTCGCTCCATCACCACTCGACTACGCGAGCGCTCACCGCGCGAGCGCGAGCGCTCGCTCCATCACCACTCGACTACGCGAGCGCTCACCGCGCGAGCGCCCGCGCTCCGCGCGAGCGTTCGCTCCACAACCGCTCACACCGCGGCCCTCGATCCGCTCGAACCGCACGCGCATCGCCCCCGCGCCCGCCCTCGCCCTCGCCCTCGCCCCCGCCCCCGCCCTCGCCCTCGCGCCCGCCCCCGCCCTCGCCCTCGCCCTCGCCCGCGCCCCCGCCGCGCTCCGCGGGCCCATCCGGCTCCAGTCGCGCGCGAAGCGCGCGCTGCTACCCGCGAGCGTCCGAGCCGCGCGACCAGCGCGGATCGGTCGCGAGCCTCCCCACCCTCCCCAAGCGAGACGGCAGACCCCGCGTGCCGGCGCGGGGTGGTGGGGTCGGCGCTCGTGCGCAGCGGGGGCCACCAGACGCCCCGCCGACGCTGATCCGGAGTGAGCGGAGCGCGCGAACGCGCGCGGAGCGAACGACCACCCCGCCACCCGAAGCTCGCGACCGCGCGCGTCCAGCAGCCCCGCAAGTCGAGCGACGACCCCACCACCCCGCGCCACCACCGAGACCTCGACAGTCCACCTCACCCTGCCCCACGATCGTTCCCCCACGACATGTTTCGCATCCGCCTCATCCACGACGACGTGCTCGAAGCCGATCGCGTCGCCCTCACGCAGGTGCAGAGCATGTTGCGCGCGCAGTTCCCCGGGCTGCGCCACGAGACCGTCGACGAGCTCCCGACGCTGCTCCGCGATCCCCTCGCCCATCGCATCCGCACGTTCGTCTTCGTCGCCGAGCGACAGCGCCAGAACGACGTGCGCGGCTTCGCGATCCTCGCCCACGCGCCCGACCTCGAGTTCTGTTACCTCGACTTCATCTCCGCGGCGCCCAAGGAGACCGGCCGCGGCGTCGGCGGTGCGCTCTACGAGCGCGTGCGCGAGGAGTGCCGTGCCCTCGGCGCCAAGGGCCTCCTCTTCGAGTGCCTCCCCGACGATCCCGACGACGTCTCCGACTCCACCACGCTCGAGCAGAACCGCGCGCGACTGCGCTTCTACGAGCGCTGGGGCGCGCGCCCCGTCATCCACACCGCGTATCGCACCGCGATCGAGCCCGGCGGGTCCACCAAGGACCTGCCCTACCTCGTCTTCGACGATCTCGGCTCGGGCCGTCCGCTCGGTCGCGACGAGGCGCGCGAGATCGTGCGCGCGATCCTCGAGCGCAAGTACGCGTGGCTCGTCACGAGCGAGTACGTCGATCGCGTCGTCACCTCGATCGTCGACGATCCCATCCAGCTCCGCCCCGCGCGCTATCGCCGCAAGAAGGTGCACGCGCCCACGACGCCCGCGCCGATCGAGGTCCCGGCGCACCTCCGCATCCCGCTGCTCGTCGCGGAGCGCCACGACGTGCACCACGTGCGCGAGCGCGGCTACGTCGAGGCCCCGGTGCGCATCCCGGTCATCAAGCGCGAGCTCGATCGCCTCCCGATCTTCGAGCCCACGCAGATGCGCCGCTTCGGTCGCGAGCCGATCGTCGCGGTGCACGACGACGAGTTCGTCGAGTACCTCGAGCGCGTGTGCGCCGCCCTGCCGCCCAAGCGCTCCGCGTATCCCTACGTGTTCCCGGTGCGCAACGCGGGCCGGATGCCCGACGACCTCGAGACGCGCGCGGGCTGGTACTGCATCGACACCTTCACGCCGCTGCACAAGAACGTGTGGGCCGCGGCGACCGACGCGGTCGACTGCGCGCTCACCGGCGCCGCGATGATCCTCGAGGGCAAGGCGCGCCTCGCGTACGCGCTGGTCCGCCCGCCCGGTCACCACGCCGAGCACAAGTCGTTCGGCGGCTTCTGCTACCTCAACAGCGCCGCGATCGCCGCGCACCACCTCGGCGCGTGCGCCGGCGGCGCGAAGGTCGCGATCCTCGACGTCGACTACCACCACGGCAACGGGCAGCAGGAGATCTTCTGGGAGCGCGGCGACGTGCTCACGGTGTCGATCCACGGCCACCCGCGCTTCGCGTACCCGTACTTCACGGGATTCGAGGACGAGATCGGCTGGGGCGACGGCGAAGGCGCGAACCTGAACCTCCCGCTCCCCGAGCAGGTCGACGGAGCGGCCTACGATCTCGCGCTCGCGCGCGCGCTCGACGCGGTGCGCGCGTACGAGCCGAGCTTCCTCGTCGTGTGTCTCGGCCTCGACCCCGGTCGCGGCGACCCGACGGGCACGTGGTCGCTCGGCGCGAGCGACTTCGAGCGCAACGGACGTCGGATCGGCGCGCTCGGCGTGCCCACGCTCGTCGTGCAAGAGGGCGGATACCACACGCGCAACCTCGGCGTGCACGCGCGCCACTTCTTCCGAGGCCTCTGGGAGAGCGCGACCGGCCGATCCCTCGCACGCGCCGACACCTGATCGCGCGTTTTCGAAGGCAATTCGCGCGATTTTCAGACCCTTCCAGATTGGATACGTCCGAGCGGTCCTCGCGAGCACTCCGAGTCATCCAATCTCGGAGGTCGGAGTGGTCCTCGCGAGCACTCCGAGTCATCCAAGCTTGGACCTACGAGCGGTCCTCGCGACCACACGAAGGACGAGCGGGACTGTCAGCGACCACGAGCCGCACTGCCTCGGACCACGAGCCGCACTGCCTCGGACCACGAGCCGAACTGCCTCGGACCACGAGCCGCACTGCCTCGGACCACGAAGCGCGCGCGCTCGCTGCGCTCGGCGATCTCGAGACCCCGCAGAGTCGCTTGCGGTGGTGTTGGTCTCGAGGACACACGGTCGTTCGGTCTTACTGACCGTGTGGCTTCGGTGTGCACTCGCTCCAGGTGCGCGCTTCGCGCGCACGTCGCTCTGCTGTGATCCAAGGGTCTCGGCGAGCGGGCCGCTCGTGGTGGGGTTGCTCCGCGGTGGAGCGATCTCGAGTCCCCGCAAAGTCTCTTTCGAGCGCGTCGTCCTCGGTCGTCGTCCGCGGGAGTGCAGCTCAGAAGAGGTCGTGGCCCGGTGGGCACCACCCGCTCACGCGGTCCATCAGCTCGAGCACCGTGTCCTCGCTCCGCTCGTCACGAGCGTGAGCGCGAGCCGCTTCGAGCACGCGGAGCGCGTCCTCTCGCGCGAGCCCGTGATCTTCGCGATGGCGCACCGTGATCGCCACGAGCTCCTCGAGCGTGGCGCGCCGTTCCATCGCCGCGAGGATCGCTTCCTCGTACGTGCTCACGCCGCCACGGCCGGATGGCGCCCCGTCACCCGCGCCGGCGGGCCCTGCACCGGAAGGGTGACCGTGAAGGTCGAGCCCTTGCCCGGCTCGCTGCGCAGCGCGACCGAGCCGCCGAGCAGCGCGGTCAGGCGCTGCACCAGCGCGAGGCCGAGACCGGTGCCGCCGTAGCGACGCTCGGGTGAGCCGTCGACCTGGCGGAACGCCTCGAACACCGCCTTCTGCTGATCGAGCGGGATGCCGATGCCGTCGTCCTCGACCTCGATCTCGACGCGCATCGGATCGCCGGAGAGCGCCCGCGCGCGCAGCGTCACGTGCCCGCCGTCGGGCGTGAACTTCACCGCGTTCGCGAGCAGGTTCACCAGGATCTGCACCAGCTTGCCGCGATCGGTGCGCATCGGAGGCAGCGGGTCGTGGGGCTCGAGCCGCACCTCGAGCGGGCGCGTGCCGCGCAGCGAGCCCACCGTCGACATCACGCTCGCGAGCACCTCGTCGAGGTCGACGTCGGTGGGCCGGTACTCCAGCTTGCCCGCGTCCTCGCGCGCCAGTGTGAGCAGGTCGTCGATCAGTCGGAGCAGGCCGAGCGCACCGCTCTTCACGTCGCGCACCGCGTCCTTCTGCTTCTCGGTCACCGGCCCGTACACGCCGCTCTCGACCAGGTCCGCGAGCCCGCAGATGCCGTGGATCGGCGTGCGCAGCTCGTGCGTGACGTTCGCCATGAACTGCGTGCGCTGGCGCTGCGCCTCGACGAGCTGCTCGGTCCGCGCGAGCAGCGTGCTCTCCTTCTCGCGCAGCTGCTTGAGGATCGCGGCGGCGAACGCGGTGGGCAGCCCGAGCACGAACGCGACGAACGCGAGCTCGACGATCACGTAGGTGTCGGTGACGCCGCCCGTGAGGTCGAGAATCGAGGGCGGCTTGTCGAGCACGCCGATGCGCACGAGCGCGAGCATCGACGCGTAGGACAGGAACGTGATCACGCTGGTCGCGACGGTGACGCCGACGTTCGAGACCAGCGCGACCACGGTGAGCTCGATCCCGTAGATCGGGAGCAGCGGGCTGGTCGCGGCGCCGGTGTGATAGATGGCGCCGGTCATCGCGACGATGTCGCCGACGACGTTGAGCCCGCAGAGCTCGAGCACGAAGCGCTCGTTGCGCAGCGCGAGCCACGCGAGCGTGTTGGTGGCGAGCTTGAGCCCGATGAGGCCGAGCATGCCGGCAGTGATCGGCACGACGCCGGTGATGTGCCCGAGCGCCGCGAGCGCGCCGAACGCGACCGTGATCGCGTAGCCGGAGTACGTGCTGAAGACGAGCTTGGCGCGATGCTGCGGAAGACCCATCTCCGCGGCGAACGCGGGCAGCGGCAGCATCGACGTCGACATCAGCGCGAAGCGTGCTCGGGAAGCGCTCGCGATGTCGAGGGCTCAGAGCGCTGTCGAAAAAATCGGCTCGCCCGCCGGTCCTACCGTCCGCGCGCTTCGCGCGCTCCCGTCCGGGACCTGCGGGACGAGCACTCCGGCAAGGGCTCAGGCCTCGCCGGCGCCGATGAGGCGCTCGACCTCTTCGAGGAGCGCGCGCAGCTCGAACGGCTTCGAGAGCCACGCCTGCGCGTGCAGATCCTCGCGGGCGTACTTGTCGGCGTGGTCGTCGCGGTAGACCGCGCTCATCAGCACCAGCGGCATCGCGCGGCCGTGCTCGGTGCGCTTCACGTCGAAGCAGAGCTCGAAGCCGTTCTTCATCGGGAGCGCGACGTCGACGACCATGAGGTCGGGGTGCGTCTCCTCGAAGCGGTTCCAGCCCTCGGGCCCGGTGGTCGCGACGGTGGTCGCGTAGCCGTGCGCGTCCAGGTAGTCCCGCAGCATCCGCGCGCTGACCGCGTCGTCCTCGACGACCAGGATCTTCTTCATCGCGAGCCTCCGTGCTGGACGGAGGTGGATCGTACCAGGCAGACCGGGTCACGCGCCCTGCGCGATCGTGCCGAGAGGTACGACCTCCGAGCTCAGCGACAGCGGACCGCCATGCTCCAGCCGCGCAGCTGACCGGAGTCGGCGCGCACGGTGTCGTTGACCGAGAGCGTCCACGTGCCCTGGGTCGGATGCCCCTCGGCGCGGCGCACGGTGTGGCTGCGGAAGGGGTTGCGCGACGCGTGGCTCTGCAGCGAGTAGCTCGTGCCGTCGGGGCCGCGGAGGCTCACCACGAGATCGCTGAAGTACGAGTGGTTGCCGTCGATGTCGACGGTGAGCTCCGCGACCATGCACTGGTGCTCGACGCGCGCGGCGCTCGTCGTGACGGCGAAGTCGCGGATCGCGCCGCCCGCGGGGCCGCGCACGGTGAACGAGGGCTCGCCGCCGCCGGGCGCGGTGGGCGTGCTGGTCGGCGTGGTGGGCGGGGTCGCCGCGACCACCGGCGCGAGCGCGGCGTTGAGCGTGATCGTGTTGTTGATCGGGCTCGCGCTGATCGTGGCGGGCTGATAGCCGGGCAGCTGGAACGTGAACTGGAACGTCTGGGTCTCGCCGGGACGCGGCGCGGGGATCGGAACCTGCGTGGTGAACGGCGTCCGGCCGAGCATGCGGCCGCCGCCGGTCACCGTGGCGCCCTGGGGCGCCGAGCTCGCCGCGACGGTGATGAGCACCTGACCGGGCGGCACCTGGATCTGCGCCTGCCCCTGCTGCGCCGGCTGGCCCTGCTGGGGCGGAGGCGGCGGCGGGGTGCCTCCGCCTCCGCTGCACGCGCCCGCGAGCGCGACGATCACCAGCGAGATGAGGGCGTACGAGATGGCGCGCATCGAGGTGGATAACGTCGTACCAGACGACCGGGCGGGGGTGGAAGCCCGTGCGGATGTACCGGACGGGCTTCTCCGATCTTCCCGCGGTCGAAGACTCGGCTCGCCTCCGCGCGCTTCGCGCGCTCCCGTGAGCACTCCGGCGAGGGCTCGATAATCGGCTCGCCCGCCGCTGCCTACCGTCCGCGCGCTTCGCGCGCTCCCGTCCGGGACCGGCGGGACGAGCACTCCGGCGAGGGCTCGAAAATCGGCTCGCCCGCCGGTCCCTACCGTCCGCGCGCTTCGCGCGCTCCCGTCCGGGACCGGCGGGACGAGCACTCCGGCGAGGCTCAGCGCACCTCGAAGGTGTGCGACGCGAGCTCGCGGCCCCCGTCGTCGCGCACCACGACGCGCCAGGTGCCCTCGCGATCGACGTGGCGCGTGAACGCCCAGGTGCGCCAGCGACCGACGTTCGCGGGGACCTCGAGCTCGACGTGGCCGGTCACCTCGTCGCCGCCCTCGCGCTCGAAGGTGACGACGAGCGCGGCCGCGTCGTCGCCGTCGTTCGCGAGATCGAGGAACGCGTAGACGCGCTCGAGACGCTCGTCGAGCGCGAGCTCGTCGATCTCGTCGATCGGCTCGCGTCCTTCGATGCCGCGCGTGAGCACGAGACGGCGCACGCGGAGCTCGCCGTCGTGCTCGCGCTCGTCGCGCGTGGTGGTCGTGGTGATCGGCGGGGGCGGCGTCGGCGCGGCGGGCGCTTCGACGCGCGTCGTGGTCGTCGTCGTGCGCACGACCTGGGTGCGCGGCGCGTGGTCGTCGGCACGCGCGAAGGTGGCGGCCCCGATCGCGACGCCCGCACCACCACACGCCAGCGCCATCACCGTCGCGATCACGATCGTCTTCCTCATCGCATCCTCCTGCCGAGGGCGATGAGCAGCAGGCCTGCCAAACGCGCGTGCCCCGAGAAACACGGGGTTTCTCGGGGCACTCTCGATACGCGTCGTGCTCGTGGGGACACGCGGCGCGCGTCTCGTCGGAGACGATCCACGGCGCGCTCGGCGACGGCCGTTCGAAGCTCAGCCGCGCAGCGCCGTCGCGATCAGCTTCGGCAGCTTCGCCACCGACGGCCGTCCCTCGAAGTCCGTGAGGATCGGCCCGAGCTGGTGCAGCGTCTTGTGATCGGGGAACCACGCCGGCGTCGGGTTGATGCGGAACGGCGCGCGCACGATCGACTTCTGCGGGTGATCGATCAGCAGCGCGTTGTGCACGAAGCCGCGGCCCGAGCGGATGTCCTCGAGGGGATGGCCGGGGTACGCGCCCCACGTGGGCACCACGAGTCCGTAGATGACCCCGGCCCACACGTTCACGCCGATGCCGCCGTAGCGCAGGCCCGCGAGCGCCGCGTCGAGCGAGGCCGCGTTCTCCTTCTGCGTCTTCGGGTCGATCAGCATCATGCAGCTGAGCGTCCCCCAGCACTCGTCGTTCGCGAACTCCGTCATCGCCGCGAGGAAGCCCGACGCGGTCGACTCGTCGAGCGACGTCTCCGCGAGCACGCCGCAGAACGCCTCGTTGCTGAGCGCGTACTCGCTGCCGTCCGGCGCGACGTCGGGGATCACGGTCCACGGCACCACGTCGCGCCCGCGCTCCGAGAGCGGCTTGCTCTGCGGGTACGCGTCGAGGAAGCCCTGATAGCGCTCCTGCGCGCCGGGGTAGTACGCCTTGCGCGGCGGCGTGCGCTCGAGCGCCTCGTGCACGAGGTCGAGGAAGCGCTGGCGCTCGGGCCAGCCCTTCGCGGTCACCACGACCTTGCACGCGTTGCAGTTGAAGCTCGCGTTGTTCGCGACCATCCCCGCGACGTGGCGCGCCTGGAAGCGCAGGTCGTCCTCGCTCCACGCGCCGGGCACCACGAGGCAGGGCGTGACCGCACCGAGCTCGCTGGTGATCGGCTTCTTGAGCTTCGGCGTGCCCGCCTTCTTGTTCCGCTCCTGCTCGGCGCGCGTCGAGCCCCACACGATCGCGTCGTGGGTGCGATCCGATCCCGTCATGTGGATCGTGTCGACCTCGGGGTGGTTGCAGAGGTGCGAGCCGACCTCGGCGCCACCACGCACGACCGCGAAGTAGCCGGCGTCGAGCAGCGGGCGGAACGCCTGCTCCCAGAAGGGCTGCAGGTATGCGTTCACCGGGTTCGTCTTGACGATGCAGACCTCGTCCTCGACGAACAGCTTGTAGAGCGCGTCCATGGGCCCGATCGACGCGACGTTGCCGGCGCCGAGGACGAGCGAGAGCTTGCCGTCGCGCTCGCCCACGCCGCGCTTCTTCTTCGCGCGGTAGATCGCGCCCTGCGTCGCGGCCTTGCCGGGCTCGATCCAGACCTCGGCCGAGAAGCCGGTGAAGAGGAGCCGATCGATGAGGCCCTGGGGGAACACCTTCGCGACGAGCTGACCGTCGGGGCGCGACCACACCTTCGGCAGCGCCGGCTCGCCGTCGGCGTGCATCGCCTCCAGCAGCAGGCGGACGTTGCGGACCGTCGTCATCGGACCGCCGAGCCACTCCTCGCCGGCACGCGGGCTCTGGGGATCGATGCCCTTCGCGTCGCACGCGGCGCGCACCCACTCGTGCGCGATCGCGAGCGTGGAGTCGATGCAGCGATCGAGCAGGCGGGCGCGCTCGCGGAGCGAGACGCGCGGCCACTCGTGCTTGCGCGAGGCGAGACGCGCGACGATGGCGTCGATCTGCGCCATCGGCGTCGAGGAGACGCGCGGCGCGACGGTGGCGAAATCGGGTGACGACATGGGCGGAGATGCTAGCGCAACTGACCCAGGGTCGGCTAGCGACCCGTGATCGTGATGACGGTGCCGCCCTCTTCGTGGGGCTCGACCTCGATCGACCAGTGATGCGCGTCGGCGACCGCGCGCACGATGCGCAGGCCGAGCCCGCGGGCGCGCGCGTTGCCCTCGCCGCGCTCGATCGGGCCGCGCAGGACGCGCTCGATGCGCGCGACGTCGGCGTGCTCTCCGTCGTCGGCGACCGCGATGCGGAAGCCGCCCTGCGGGCGCGCGTCGAGCGTGAGCGCGACGTGCCCTTCGCGTCCTCCGCGGCGCGAAGCGCCGTGGCGGATCGCGTTGTGGACGAGGTTGCTGAGCGCGCGCTCGACGAGGATGTCGTCGCCCTCGATCGTCACCGCGCGCGAGGGCACCGCGTGCTCGAGCACCACACCCTGGGCGCGCGCGAGCGGCGCATGCCTCGCCGCGACGCGCTCGACCAGCGCGCGCAGGTCGACGGCGTGCTTCTCGACGTGGGGCTGTCCGCTCGCGAAGCGCGCCGCGGCCGCCATGTTCGAGACCAGCTGGCCGAGGTACTCGTGCTCGGCGAGCAGCGGCTCGAGGGCGCTCGGCTCGATGCGCTCGCCCGCGCGCACCCGCGCATCGAGCTCGGCGAGGCGGCTCTGGATCACGGTGAGCGGGATCGCGAGATCGTGCGTCGTGGCGTCGACGTACGCGGTGAGGGCGCGATCGCGCTCCTCGAGACGCGCGACGTGATCGCGCACGCGCTGGCTCGCGTCGTCGAGCGCGCGCGCGACCCGACCGATCTCGTCGGTGCCCGCGACGCCGTGCGGGACGGTGAACCCGATTCCGTCGGACGCGCGCACCGCCTTCGCGAGACGACGCAGCCGCGCGAGGGGCGGGCCCAATGCGATCAGCGCGACGACGAGCGCGAGGCCGAGCACCGCCGCCGAGCCCGCGAGATCACGACGCAAGATGCGCTGCCCGAGCGCAGGACGCGCGCCCGGCGTCTCGATCACCAGGACCACGCACGGCCCCTCGTCCCACGGCATGCGCACCGCGAGCGCACCGTCGCGCCGGCGCTCGCCCTCGATCTCGACGATGCCGAGATCGCTCGACTCGAGCGCGTCGCGCACCTCGGGGTCGAGCCGAGGCGCGTGGGGATGCGCGGGCGTGAACGACGCGTCGTACGCCTCGACGCGGCCGTGCTCGATCAGCGGACCGCGGTGGCGACGGCCGTGATGACGGCGCCCGAGCGTGAAGCGCGTGGGGTCCGCCTCGCAGCGCGCGCGCCCTCCCCCGTCCTCCATGCGCGCGACGATCGCCTCGCGCGTCGCCTCGAGAGCAGCCTGCCTCCGCGTGCTCCACGTGCCCCAGAGCACCAGCGCGATCGCGGGCAGCGCGAACACCGCGAACGCGAGCACCACGCGGGTCCGGACGCTCATCGATCGATCTCGAGTCGGTAGCCGATGCCCCACACCGTCGCGATGCGCTTGCCCTCGGCGCCGAGCTTCTTGCGCAGCCGCGAGACGTGCACGTCGAGCGTGCGCTCACCGCCTTCGCGCCCGGGGTCGAGCGCTTCCTCGACGAGCTCGGCGCGCGAGACCGCGTGTCCGGCGCGGCGCGCGAGCGTCGCGAGGACGTCGAGCTCGGCGCGCGTGAGCTCCACCGGCTCTCCGTCGACGCGCACCCGGCGTGCGTCGAGATCCACTTCGATCGCGCCGGCGCGCACCACGGCGTCGCCTTCGCGGCGCATGCCGGGACGACGGAGGCGCGCGCGGATGCGCGCGAGGAGCTCGTCGGGCCAGAACGGCTTGGTCACGTAGTCGTCGGCGCCGAGCGAGAGGCCGCGCACCTTGTCCGCGGTGTGATCGCGCGCGGTCAGCAGGATCACGGGGACCTCGCTGACCGCGCGGTAGCGCTTGAGGATGTCGAGCCCGTAGGCGTTGGGCAGCACGAGATCGAGGAGCACGAGGTCGTACTCCTCGGGGCTCGCCGCGAGCGCGTCGTCGCCGTCCTTCAGCCACGTGGGCGTGAAGCCCGCGCGCTCGAGCTGGCGCACGATCTCGGCGCCGAGCTCGGGATCGTCTTCGACGACGAGGACGCGCCCGCTCATGAGAGGTCAGATACCACGCGGATCGACGCCGCCCTGCTCGCGGCGCTCACGGCGCATCTCGCGACGCGCGTGGTGGTCGGCGCGGAGCTGCTCGGCCCGCGCGCGCTGCTCGGGCGTGAGCACGGCGTCGATGCGCTCGCGGGTGCGCTCCATGATCGCGCGGTGCTGCTCGCGACGCTCGGGCGAGCGAGGCTGGGCGCGCAGCGCTTCGTGCTCGGCGCGCGCCTGGTCGAACGCCTGGCGCACCAGCGCGACCTGGTTCGCGTCGAGGCCGAGGGCCTGCGTCATGTGCTGCAGGCGCCGCTCGGGATCGCGATGGTGACCGCGACGTCCACCGTGGCAGGGGCGCTCTCCGTCGGCGGGCGGCGTGCCCGCGTCCTGCGCGAGCGCGGGCAGCGAGGCCGCGAACATCGGGAGCGAGAGCGCGGCCGCGAGGAGGAACGAGAGGGACTGCTTCTTCACGTGGTCTTCCTTCCTTGTCGGCGCCCCGAGGGGGCTCGGTGGCGACACGATGAGAGATACGGAAGGCACCTTTCGAGATTCTGAAGCTATCCTCGCGGCGCTGTGACGTGGCGAATTGCGTGGGTCCTGGTGGTGCTCCTCGCGGCGTGTGATCGACCGACGGTCGCGAGCACGCCCCTCGAGAGCTGGTGCGTGTCGCTCGAGACGGCGCTGCGCGATCGACACCTGCTGTGCGAGTGCGACGGCGAGCCGCTCTCCGACGAGGCGCTGACCGCGCGCTGCGAGTCGATGAACGCGCAGTCGCTGCAGACGGCGGTCGACGCGGGCGAGGTGCTGTGGAACGGCGCGCTCGCGACGTCGATCATCCGCAGCCTCGACGACTGCGAGCGCGCGCAGCTGCTCGACGATCCGGTGATCGGCGAGGTGCAGGTCGGCGAGCCGTGCCGCGTGTTCACCGACGTCGCGGGCGTGCCCGACGACTGCGAGCTCGGCGCGCGGTGCATGGCGCCGCTCGGCGGCGGCGAGCTGCGCTGCTCCGAGATCCCGACGTGCACGAGCGACGACGACTGTCTCGCGGGGCGCTGCCTCGACGGCGCGTGCGCCACGCCGGTGTGCGAAGCCGAGCCTCGGATCTGACACGACGCTGCGTCCGTTGCCCTCGACCTCGCCGCCGCGTAGCGTCTGCGGCGAAAGGGGGCAGTCGATGGACGTCGTTCATTCCGCGACCGCGAGGGCCGCGACGGCCGAGCCGTACACGTGCGCGAAGTGCGGGTACTCCGGAGTCGGGCACGCGGTCGCGATCGAGAAGGCCACGATGAAGCAGGGCGGGCTCGTCTTCGGCAACGACCGCGCGGGCGAGATGGCGCGCGACGAGGCCGAGGCGCGCGCGTGGTCCGAGGCGATGTCGGACGTCGCGATGGCCCCATGCCCACGCTGCGGCGCGACCGATGCCGCCGCGTGGCGGAGTTGGATCACGAGGCCCGCGTACCTGCTGAACCTCGCGATCGCGATCGTCACGTTCCTGGCGGGCGGGCTCGCGTGCAGTGCCGTGCTCACGGCCGCGAACCTGCTGAGCGTGGTCTGCGCAGGCGTGATCGGTCTGGGGTTCATCGTCGCCGGCCCGCTGCTCGTGGTCTTGCCGCTCGTGGGCAAGCGCACGTCGACGCGCCGCGTGCGGTTCGAGCCGCCGCGCTGAGCCGGGTCGCGATTCAGTCGAACGTCGCGCGCCAGGTCGGGTGCGCGGCGAGCAGCTCGAGCGCGCGTGTCAGCAGCGTCTTGCCCGGCTCGATCTTCGGCCACGCCGAGAGCCCGCTGGGGTGCGGCAGCGGGATCACGTCGACCTCGCGGTCGTGGAAGCGGGCGCGCGTGCTCGTGCCGACGACGTCCTCGAGCTTCTCGAAGGGGCCGAGCACCTCGGCGATCGCGAGGCGTCCGATCGGGATCACGAGCTCGGGCCGGAGCAGCGCGATCTCGCGCGCGATGAAGGGACGACAGCGCTCGATCTCGTCGGTGCTCGGGAGTCGATCGCCCTTGCTGCCCGACTTGCCCTTGCCCGGGAAGCAGCGCGCGACCGCGGCCATGTAGACGCGCTCGCGATAACGCGCCTCGTCGACGCCGATTCGCTCGGTCCACGAGAAGAGCGTCCTGCCCGCGGTGTGCGCGAAGGGCCGGCCCTTGCTCGCCTCGTGCGGCCCGGGCGCCTGACCGAGCGCGTAGATGCGCGACGTCATCGCGGGGCCGATCACCGAGGGACCGACCACGCCGTCGCAGCGGCGGCACGCGATCACCTCGTCGCGATGCACGCGCAGCTGGCGCAGGACGCGCGCGCTCACTGGGGCTCGGAGGCGACCTCGGCCTCCATCGCCGCGATCTCCGCGGCGACGCTGGGATCGATCGCGGGAGGCGCGCTCGGCGTCGCGAAGAGCTCGGTCTGCACCGGCTCGAGCCCGAGCGCGCGGCGCACCGGACCGAACGAGCGACGGTGGATCGGACACACGCCGAGCTTCGTGATCGCGTCGGTGTGCTCGGCGACCGGATAGCCCTTGTGCTTGGCGAACCCGTAGCCGGGATAGGTGCGATCGAGCTCGTCCATCATCCCGTCGCGCGTCGTCTTCGCGACGATGCTCGCGGCCGCGATCGACACGCTCAGCGCGTCCCCGTGGATGATCGCGCGCTGCGGGATCGCGAGCTCCTTGAGCTTGCGCGCATCGATCAGCAGGTGCTGCGGCACGGTCGCGAGCGCCTCGACGGCGCGACGCATCGCGAGCAGCCCCGCGCGATAGATGTTCACGCGATCGATCTCGTCGGGCGGCACGATGCCGACCGCCCACGCGATCGCGCGCGCCTTGATCTCGATCACCAGCTCGGAGCGCGCCTTCGCATCGAGCTTCTTCGAGTCGTCGACGCCGACGAGCTTGAACCCGACCGGCAGGATCACTGCGCCCGCGACGACCGGCCCGGCGAGCGGGCTCATCCCCGCCTCGTCGACGCCCGCGACGAGCTGCACGCCGGACTCCCAGAGCTCGTTCTCGAAGCGCGAGAGATGCCGCAGCCGCTGCCCCTCGGCGCGGTTCGCGCGCCGTCGCTTCTCGATCGCGGCGAGCAGCGACTTCGCGCCGGGCCGCTCGTCGGCGCGCAGCGCGTTCTCGATCTCCTGCGGCAGCGGCCGCGCCTCGTCGACGTAGCGCTTGCGCAGCTCGGACAGCGTGAGCTTCTTCGGCTCCGACATCGGCCGGACAGGCTACCTCAGGCGACGACCGCGAGCTTCCGCGGATCGCTCGAGCGGCGCACCAATCGCATCCGGTGATCCACGCCGACCATCTCGCCGGGCTCGAGCGCGCACCAGACGTTCTCGCCGTGCAGCGGCTCGCTCGAGAGCACGAGGTGGTTGATCGCGCCGGTCGTCGTCGGCGCTTCGCAGTGCGGCGCGAGGAACGAGCACGACTCGCGATCGGCGCAGCGCTTCTTGTGCGTCGAGAAGTGCAGCTCCTTGCCGCCCTGGTGCGCGACCATCGTCGTGCCGTCGGTGAGGATCACCGTGAGCAGGTTCGGCTTCGCGTCCGCGTCCTGCTGCGCGATGCGATCGACGTCGCGCATCGTCGCTGCGACTGCCGCCATCACGTCGTCGACGTCGCGCGGCGACGAGAGCGGCCCGAGCGCCTCGAGGCGCGTCAGCACCATGAAGAAGATCACTTCGCTGTCGGTCTCGCCGAGCACGAAGCGCCGCAGCCGCGGCGACACTTCCGCGAGGAGCGCATCGCGATCCCGCGCGAACGTCGGCACGTCGCCGTTGTGCGCGAACGTCCAGCGCCCGTACTGGAAGGGATGGCAGTTGAGCACCGTGTGCCCGCCCTGCGTCGCCTTGCGCACGTGCGCGAGCACGGTCTCGCTCGAGACCACGCCGCTCACGCGCTGGAAGAGCGCACACCCGAGCGCGTGCGTCGGACTGCGCGTGACGTGCGGCGCGCCGTCGACGTAGTACGCGACGCCCCAGCCGTCCGGGTGCCGCTCACTCTGTCGTCCGAGCGCGTTGTCCGCGGCGACCAGCGAGCGATGCATCTGCGAGGGGATCACCGAGCGGAACCCGAAGAGACGGCACATTCGGGGCTCAAACCTACGGCCGCGACGCACACCTCGGCAAACGCTCGCGCGCCGTCGCGTTAGAATCGCCGTGCTTTGCGGTCCTCCACGACTCCATTTCTCGCGCTCGCGCTCGTCCTCCTCGCGTGCGAGCCCGACGGCGACACGCCCGACCTGCTCCCGGTGCTCCCGGTCGACGCACGGGTGAGCGAGACGCTCGCGATCGAGCTCCCGGTGCGCAACGACGCGGGTCGCGAGCTGCGCTATCGCGTGTCGATCGAGGGCCCGCCGCTCGCTGCGTTCGAGAGCGTCACGTCGCTCTCGGGATCGCCCGGGCGCGGCGAGTTCCGGTGGACGCCGCTCGCGAGCCACGTGGGACGTCACGAGCTGCTCTTCGAGATCACGTCGCCCTCGGGCGAGCGCTACGACGGCGAGCGCGTCGTCGTGAACGTCGTGCCCTCGGAGGACTCGGCGCCGGTGTTCCTGCGCCCGGGCGCGGGCGGCACCCACGACCTGATGCGCGACCCCTGCGTGCGCTTCGACGTCGAGATCCGCGACGACGACACGCCGGCCGTCGAGATCCGCGAGCGCGCGCCGCTGCCGGAGGGTGCGCTGATCGTGAACGAGGGCGCGAAGAGCGCGCGCTTCGAGTGGTGCCCGACCGGCGATCAGATCGCGGCGAGCGAGCGCTGGACGATCGAGCTCGAGGCCGACGACGGAGATCACCCGCCGGTGCCGCACGACTACGTCGTGGTGCTGCGCACCGGGCCCACGACCGGCTGCCCCGGCGCGGCACCTTCGATCACGCTGGTCACGCCGCTCGAGGGCGAGCGCGTCACGAGCTCGAGCGGATACGAGGTGCGCATCCGCGTGACCGACGACGTGGGCCTGCGCGACGCGCCGCTGCTCTACTGGTCGCGCACCGCGCCCGACGATCGTGCGAGCCCCGACGTGACGGCGTTCGAGCAGGTCGTGTTCGATCCGAACGAGGGCGGCGAGTGGCGCGCGCGCATTCCTTCGCTCGGGCTCGCCGAGGGCGCGGACGCCGAGGTCTTCTATCTCGCGACCGCGACCGACAACGACGATGCGACGGGGACGGCGTGCGATCACCGCACCGACTCGTCGGTCGTCGCGTTCTTCGCGGTCGGCGGCGCGAGCACCGGCGGCGATCTCGGGCAGTGCTCGCCGTGCGCGCGATCGACCGAGTGCGCGAGCGGGATCTGCGTCGCGGCGGCGGGCGGCGCGCGCTGCCTGACGTCGTGCGCCGTGAGCGCGTGCACCGTCGGGACCTGCGGCGACGCGATCACGATCGAGGGCGCGACCCGCCGTGCGTGCGGCGACGTCGCGGCGGTGTGCGGCGGCAGCACCGGGTGCACCGACGACGCGCTCGAGCCCAACGACACGCTCGAGACGCCGACGCTCGCGTCGATGACGAGCTACGCCGATCTGCAGATCTGCGGCGGGAATTCCGACTTCTTCCGCATCGACGGCGCGTTCCGAGATCTCGTCACGGTGACGATCGACGGATTCGATCACGACGCGGGCGATCTCGATCTGCGCCTGCTCTCGCCGAGCGGGACCATCGTCGCGTCGAGCGCGAGCACGATGGATCGCGAGAGCGCGAGCTTCTGCCTCGGCGACACCGGCCGCGTCTTCGCGCAGGTGCTCGGCTACATGAACGCGCAGAACGCGTACGACCTTTCCATCACGCGCGCTCCGCTCGCGTGCTGCAGCGACGACACGTTCGAGCCCGACGACACGCGCGCCACCGCACGGCGGCTCACGACGCGCGACTTCGAAGGCACGATCTGCCCCGACGACGACGACTACGTCGCGTTCACCGTGACCGGCGCGAGCGCAGCGCACGTCGAGATCCTCTTCGACGCGGCGATCGGCGATCTCGACCTCGAGCTGCAGGGCCCCGACGGCGCCCGGATCGCGATCTCCGAGGGCACCGGCGACAGCGAGGTGATCGACGCGAGCCTGCCCGCAGCGGGCACCTACTACGTGCGCGTGCACGGCTTCTCGACCGCGGCGAACACCTACGTCGGCGAGGTGACGACCACGCCGATCACGACGTGCACCACGACCCGCGCGTGCGCATCGGGCGAGGTCTGCGACGCGGGCACGTGCCGCAGCGACGCGTGCGCCTCCGACGCGATGTGCCCGTCGTCGCACCTGTGCCCGGTGTACGGCCCGGGCAGCGCCGCGCGTCACTGCGGCGCGACGTGCACCGTGAACTCCGACTGCCGCTCGACCGAAGCGTGCAAGTGGTTCGCGGAAGGACGCGCGTGCGGCGTGCGCGGCGCCGGCGCGAACGGCGCGGCGTGCGCCGATGCGACGGCGTGTGGCGGACAGCGCGCGTGCCTCGCGTGGCCGGGCGGGTACTGCGCGCGCGCCGGGTGCCGCACGAACGCGGACTGCGAGAGCGGCACGTTCTGCGTGACGACGAGCGGCGTGAGCGCGTGCGTGCTCGAGTGCGAGAGCGACGTGGAGCGCTGTCGCGACGCCGAGGGCTACGCGTGCGACTTCGTGGACGACGTGGGCGGCACGCTCCACCTCGCGTGCGTGCCGGCATCGTGATGCGCGCGTCGATCGTCATGCTCGCGCTCTTCGTCGTCGCGTGCGGCGATCCCGATCCGGTGCGTCCGCCCGACGTGCCCGCGCCGCGCATCACGCTCGTCGAGGCGCCCGAGCCCGTCCTCGCAGGCACCGTGCTGCGCGTCGCGGGCGTCGCGCTCGACGCGGTGGGCCGCGATCCCGTGCTCGAGGTCGCGACCGGCGGAACGACCTTCGACCTGCCCAGCGTCCCGCACGACGAGGACGACGCGTTCCTCTTCGAGGTGCCGCGCACGCTCGTCGATGCGCTCGGCGAGGGCTTCGTCGACGTGACGCTCACCGTCGAGGGCGCGGACGATCGCAGCGAGCCCTTCGAGGACACGTGGGAGCTCGCGCGCGATCTGCCGCTCTCGCTCGATGCGCCGCCGAGCGGCGACGTGCACCGCAACGACGTCGTCGTGCTGCGCGGCGCGGGGTTCGTGTCGGCGACCGAGGGCGAGTCGTTCGCGCACTTCGAGGGCACGTTCACGCGCGAGCTCGGAGGCGCGACGAGCGCGGTCGATGCACGCCTTCCCATCGCGCTCGCCGAGCGCACCGCGCGCGATCGCGCGATCGTGGTGCTCACGACGGACCTCGGCGGCGTGTGGCCCGGCACGTTCGAGGGCACGATGCGCCTCGAGTCGACGCTCGCGGGCGGTCGGGCGCGCGACACCGCGCCGGTCGCGACCACACTGCGCTTCGGCGGGCCCGAGCTCTTCTCCGTCGAGCCCCGAATGGCGTCGCTCGGCGCGCTCCTGCGGGTGCGCGGCGCGGGATTCCTCGGCGGTCGTGATCGCCCGAGCGAGACCTCGCTGATCCGACTCGAGGGCACGTTCACGCCGCAGGGCGGCACTGCACGGGCGCTCGATCCGATCGAGCTCGTGCCGCGCTTCGTCTCGGGCGCAGAGGTGCGGCTCGTCATCGAGACCGAGGTGCGCGAGGACGCGGTGGTCGCCGCGCTCTTCGGCGCCGCGCGCGGCGAGTTCGCCGGCACTGCGACCCCGATCGTGATCGCGGGGACCGACGAGATCGAAGGCGCTGCCGTGCCCTTCTCGTTCGTGCTCGGGCCGATCCGGCAGATCGTCCACCTGCGGTTCCTGCCCGGCTTCTACTCGAGCCTCGAGCGCTTCGGGCTCGGCGCCGCCGCGGGCGCCATCGAGGAGGCGATCGTCGCGCGCATCGAGGAGATCTACGCGAGCTGGTCGCTCGAGGTGCGGCTCGAGGAGCCCGACGACTTCGATCCCACCGCGTTCGCCGTCGTCGAGATCGGCGGGCCCGATCCCAACGGAAACGGGCTCTTCGGCTACGACAATTCGCCCGGGAAGGACATCGGCAACCTGCGCCTCTTCGATCGCATCGGCGGCGCGAACGCCGAGACGCAGATGGACGGATATCCCGGCTACGGCGGCGTCTTCGTCGAGTCGCTGCTGTGGTGGTCGTCGCATCCCGATCTGCCCGGCGAGCGACCGCCGAGCTCGCCCGATCCCGAGCCGCTCTTCGACGAGCTCTTCGATGCGGTGCGTCGCGCCCCCGCGACGCTCGCCGAGGTGCGCGGCGAAGGGGATGCGACGCGCGTCGCAGCGGTGCAGCGAGCGCTCTCCGCGCTCGCGTCGATCATCGGCGAGACGACCGCGCACGAGCTCGGCCACAGCCTCGGCATGGCCCAGCCCTACGGCGCCGCGACCGCGTTCCACAACGAGACCGACGGCGATGGTTGCCTCATGGATCGCGGCGGCGATCGCCCGCTCGGCGAGCGCGCACGGCAGAGCGGGTTCGCGCGCTCGACCTTCTGCGGCGACGAGCTGACGTACCTCGACGAGATCCTCGCTCGCTGAGCGCCGGCGCGATGGCACGCTTCGCGCTTCGTGACGCGGCGTGTCCGCCCGCCCACTCCGCGCCCGCCCGCCCGCTTCCCGGCCCGGCATCGCCCGCCGCGTCCCCTTCGCGCCGACCACCCACACGGTCGTGGCGCTCGGTGATCTCGGGACGTTGCTGCCGCACCTCGGCAGTTGGTCCGAGACCGTGCACGTCGTCGCGACGCTCGACGTCGCGCTCGATGCGCTCGACGAGCTCGCGAGCCCTGCGGGCGTCGTGGTGGCCGATGCCTCGCCGTCCGACGCGGCGATCCTCGAGCTCCACTCCGCGCAGCTCGCGATCCCGATGCTGCTGCTCTGCTCGATGAGCGCGCCCCTCGTGACCACGCCGCGCGCGCGTGTGGTCCGAGCCGATGCCGAGGCGCACGAGCGGGTCTCGGCCCTCGGTGAATTCGTCGCGTCCGCGCACTGCGCCGCGGGCCGTCGCGCCCTGCGCTTCGAGGACGCCTGCCAGGAATGGCGCCTCACGCCGCGCGAGGCGGAGGTCCTGTGGTGGACCCATCGCGGGCGCGACTGCGCGGGCATCGCGAGCGCGATGTCGCTCGCCGACGGCTCGGTGCGCGCGCTCCTCGCCGACGTGCGCCGCAAGATCGGGCTGCGCTCGATCCCGTCGATGCAGGCGGAGGTGCAGTTCCGGCTCGCGCAGCGCTGAGGATCGCGCACATGGGCGCGCCCACCCACGCCCATGTGCGCCGCGCGGGCCGCCCACCTCCGCATCCGGAGCGCCCCGTGATATCCCGATCCGGTGCGCGCTCTCGTGCTCGCGTTCCTCGCCGCGACGGTCATGGCTTGTGGACCGGTCGCCTCCGACCTCGACGGCGGCGGTGATCGTCTCGACGCGGGCCCCGACGCGCAGCTCGGGCTCGACGACGCGGGCACGATGCCCGACGACGCGTCGCTCGACGGCGCGTCGGACTGGGGCCCGTGCACGGCCTCGGGCATCGCGGGGCGCTGCGTCGACGTCGCGGCGTGCGAGGGCACCTCGACGCCCGGCCTCTGCCCCGGCCCGACGAGCATCCAGTGCTGCACCGCGCCGCGCGACGGCGGCACTTCGTCGACGTGTGATCCCGACGCGCGCCCGCTGCCCAACGAAGGGCTCGTCGAAGAGCCCGGCGAAGACGGATGCCCCGCCGGCATGGTGCGGGTCACCGACGCGTTCTGCATCGATCGGTTCGAGGCCTCGCTCGTCGAGGTGCTCGCGGACGGATCGACGCGCGGTTGGTCGCCCTACTTCGAGCCGGTCGGCGTGCGCGTGCGCGCGACGTCGCTGCGCGGCGCGGTCCCGCAGGGCTACATCCGCGGCACCCAAGCGGCCGCGGCGTGCACCGAAGCGGGCAAGCGCCTCTGCACCAACACCGAGTGGCTGCGCGCGTGTCAGGGCTCGAGCGGTACGACGTATCCGTACGGCGCGACGCGCATGCCCGGCTGGTGCAACGACGCGCGCGCGCAGCACCCCGCGGTCGAGTACTTCATGACGAGCGCGGACTGGATCTACTCCGAGCTCGATCATCCGTGCCTGAGCCAGCTGCCCGACTCGCTCGCGCGCACCGGCGATCACCCGATGTGCGAGAGCGAGAGCGGCGCGCTCGACATGATGGGCAACCTGCACGAGTGGACGTCGGATCCCGCGGGCACGTTCCGCGGCGGCTTCTACGTCGACACCGTGCGCAACGGTCCCGGCTGCCTCTACACGACGACGGCGCACGACGTCTCGCACCGCGACTACTCGACGGGCTTTCGCTGCTGCTGGAGCGAGTGATCGGCGAGCCAGTCGCTCGTGTTACTCCTTCTGCCGTGCACGCCTTTCCACGCCTCGCAGTCGTGCTGCTCTCGGCCTCGCTCGTCGCCTGCGGAGACGACGCGACGAGCCAGCCCGACGACGCGAGCACGCCCGTCGACGCGACGATCACCGAGCTCGACGCGAGCGGATGCCCATCGTTCGAGGGCGCGTACGGCGTCGGTCTCGACGAGACCTGCCTGCGCGGCACCGCGCTCGAGCTCGGCACGCTGTGCATCGCTCAGCACGGATGTGCAGCGACGATCTCGGGGAGCCTCGGCGCGATCGACGCGACCGTCGAGGGCGACGTGCTGCGCTTCGAAGCAGGCGGGCTCGCGTGCACCGGGCGTCGTGATCGCGGTGCGATCGACATCACGTGCAGTGACGAGTCGATCGGCTTCTCGTGCGAGGCCCGCGCGTCGTCGACGCGCGCGCTCGATCACGCATGCTGCGTCGCCGACGACGAGTGCACCGCCGAGGAGCGCTGCGCGCCCGTCAACCTCGGGCTCGATGCGCCCGCGCCGATCGTGAGCGCGTGCGTGCGGCGCGGCGCAGCGATGGCCGGCGAGGCGTGCACCGTCGGCGGCTCCGGCACCGACGACTGCGGCGCCGGGCTCACCTGCACCGCCGGCAGCCTCGGCGACGACATGATCGTGTGCCGCTCGATCTGCCGCGACGACGGCGAGTGCGGCGAGGGACAGGCGTGCCGCTGGTACGCGCTCACCGCGCCGCCGGTCGGCTACTGCGTGCCGAGCTGCACGCGCTTCGGCACCGAGTGCCCGTCGTTCGCCACGTGCGACGGCGCGACCGTGCTCGATGCGGAGGGCGCGATCACCGACGGCCTCGCGTGTCGCGCGATCGGCACCACGCCGAGCGGCGAGATCTGCCATCGCAGCGTCGACTGCCCCGCCGATCACGCCTGCACCCGCGCCGGTGCCCCCGAGGCGCGCTGTCGGCCGTTCTGTGACGACGCACACCCCTGCGACGAGAGCAGCACCTGCATGCCGCAGGGCAGTGGTGACGCCTCGGGCCTGTGCGTGCCGCGTTGAGCCCCGCCGTGTGGAAAAGCTCACGCGCGGGCGCGACCCACGCTCGTGCGCACGCTCGTCCTCGCCTCGCTCCTGCTCGTCTGCTCGGTGATCGTGTCGGGATGCGGCGCGCGCTCGCCGCTCGATCCCATCTGGAGCAACGACGAGCCCGCGTCGGATGACGCGGGCTCGCCGAGCGATCCCGGCCTCCGCGACGCGGACGTGCCGCGCGACGCGCGCGCCGACGAGCGCGACGCCGCGATCCCGCTCGACGACGGCGGGCGCGATCCGATCGAGGAGAGCCCGCGCGTCGAGATCGTCTCGGCGGGCTGGCGACACAGCTGCGCGCTGCGCGGAGGACGCGCGCTGTGCTGGGGCAACAACGCGAGCGGTCAGCTCGGCGACGGCACCTACGTCGACCGCGACGCGCCGGTCGAGGTGCTGCACGACGAGCCCTTCGCCGAGATCTCCGCGGGCATGCAGCACACCTGCGCGCGCTCGCGCCGCGGCGAGATCTGGTGCTGGGGCCACAACCTCCACGGTCAGGTCGGCGTGGTGCTCGGGGAGTCGAGCACGACGAATCGCCCGGTGCGCGTGCCCGGCATCACGGGCGCGCGCGGCGTGAGCGCCGCGGGACAGCACACCTGCGCGGTGCGCTCCGATCGCACCGCGACCTGCTGGGGCCACGGCGCGTTCGGACAGCTCGGCCACGGCGACACCGCCTCGACCACGACGCCGATCACGGTCGTCGCGCTCGATCGCATCGAGCACATCGAAGCGGGCTGGCGACACACCTGCGCGGTGCGCGACGACGGCAGCGTGTGGTGCTGGGGCCAGAACCTCGAGCGCCAGCTGGGCGTCGAGCGCGTCGAGGCGATCCTCACGCCGGTGCAGGTGCCCGGCGTCGCGGGCGCGGAGCAGGTGAGCGCGGGCACGCACCACACGTGCGCGGTGCTCGAGGGCGGACGCGTCTCGTGCTGGGGCTCGATGGGCCCTTCGGGCCGCGCCGAAGGACCGTTCCCTGCGCACGAGATCGTCGGCCTCTCGCGCGCGCTGCAGGTCGGCGCGGGCGAGCGGGGACGCGCGTGCGTGGTGCACGAGAACGGCTCGCTCGGGTGCTTCCCGGTGCTCGTCCCGCACGTCGGCGCCGACGTGCGCATCGGGCCCTTCGGCGCGCGTCGCTACTCGATCGGCTTCGAGCACGCGTGCGTCGCGCTCGAGGACGGCGGCGTCGCGTGCTTCGGCGAGGACGACTACGGCCAGCTCGGCGACGGCGCGCCCCGCGTCGGATCGACCACGCCGGTGCGCGTGGTCGGCTTCTGATCGCTCAGCCCAGCTGGAGTGCTCGCTGGCGGCAGCGAGCCGATTTTGGACACCGCTCAGCGACGGCGGGCGGCGCGCTCGGGCTTCTGCACGATGAACAGGTAGTTGAAGCCGCGCAGGAAGAAGTTCTGCTCCTCCGCGGCCTTGTGGTAGTTGCCCATCTTCAGCGTCTTGTGGTGCCGAGTGACGGCCACGACGTCGAGCGGGATCATCAGCGACGCGAGCTGCGCGAAGAGCTGGAAGCCCACCGGCGCGAAGCCCTTCTTCTTCTCGAAGTAGTCGCACACGTAGAGGCCCATCACGCCGCCGGGCACGAGCACGCGCGCGCACTCGCGCAGCACCTGGCCCATCGCCTCGTAGTAGCGCGGGTCGTACGCGCTGAGCTTCCCGATGCAGGCGGGATCCTCGGAGTAGTCGATGTGATCGCCGTAGGGCGGATCGAGGAAGACGAGCTGCACGCTCTCCTTCCCGAGCGGGAGCTTGCGCGCGTCGGACTTCTCGATGTCGTCGCGGAACGGCGCGAGATCGAACCCGCGCGCGCGGCGGTTCGTGTCCTTCGCGACGTCGATCGTCGTGCCCGAGCCGCACATCGGATCGACGACGAGATCGCCCTCGCGCGTGTAGCGCTGGATGAGATTCCAGATGACGTACGAGGGCGTCGCGCCGACGTAGCGCTGATCGCCCTGCATGCCCGCGCCGTAGTGCTGCGAGGGGTACTCCCAGAGCGTCGTGGTCTGGACCCGCAGCGGCGGCTTGCTCGGGCGCTGGACCGGCTTGCCGCGATGGGACGGCGCAGGGCGGGGATCACGGTCGTCGGGACGTCGCATGCGATCCCCGCAGTCTTGGCACGTGCGCTCAAGAGGCGCTGGTGCGCGCCATCAGGTGCAGCACGAACCCCGCGATCACCGCCATCCCGAGGTCGAGCAGCGTGCTCCCGAGCAGCGCGTACGCCGCGCCCTCGAACGCAGGAACACGCCCCGGCTCGCGCTCGGCATCGACCGCGCGGAACGCGATGCGCGTGGTGATCGCGCCCACGATCGCGCTGAGCAGCGGCGCGACCCAGGGGTGCTCGATCGCGCTCGCACCGAGGGCGCCCGCGTGATCGGTGAGGATCAGGATCGGCAGCACGACCGAGAGCAGCGTGATGGCGATGGTCGCCGCGAGCCCGACGTGGAAGCGCGCGCGCACCGACGACGCGAGCGCGTACACCACGGTGAGCGCCTTGATCGCGACGACGACGTGCACGCCCGCCGATGTACCGGATCAGCGCGTGCAGATCGAGGTCACGTGCTCGCGGTAGTAGGGCAGCTCGTCGTCCCAGTACTCGCCGTCGAAGGGCCAGATCTGATCGCCCTGCACCGCGACGATCGAGGTCGGGCGCTCGGGCTCGCGCGTGAGCGGTACGCCGTCCTCGAGGGCGCGGCGCCGCGCGGTCTCGATCTCGAGCTGTACGGTGTCGATCTCGTTCGCGCGCGCACGGAGCTCGTCCGCGAGCCGTGCGATGCGGGTGCGCACCGACTCCCCGGCGCGGGTGACCGCGAGCGCACGCTGGATCGCGAGCTCCTGCGCGACGCGCGCCGCGAGCGACGTGCCCGCGAACGACGCGCGATCGACGCGCGCGATCTCGGCATCGATCGAGCGCACCAGGACGAGCTGTCGTGCGATCTCGCGATCGGCGAACGTGGTGCGCAGCACGCGACCGAGCACACCCGAGGGACCGCGATCCGAGCGCACCGCATCGAGCAGCGCATAGGCCGCATCCGCATCGTCGAGGCCGCGTTCCTGCGCGCCGATCCGATCGAGCAGCGCGTCGTAGCGCGTGTGGAAGTCGGCGACCGAGCGCTCCGCCGCCTCGTAGCGACAGTGCTCGAAGTAGATCGTCGCGCGCAGCACCAGCGCCTCGGGGTGCACGCGATCCTCGAGCTGCGGTGAGAGCAGTCCGTGCACGTGACCGAGCGCGCGTGCGTGCTCGCCGAGCAGGTAGAGCGCCCACGACTCCTCGAAGAACGCGTCGAGCCCGTGCACGCTGCCGAAATCGACGCGCTGCCACGCCTCGAGCGCGCGCTCGAGCAGCACGGTCTGGCGCGCGGGATCGGCGCTCTCGCGCCCCGGCGTCGCCGCGGTGTACGCGACGCGCGCGATCGCGATGCGCGCGAGGTCGCGCAGGTGCTCGCGCTCGCCGCTGCCTCCGTCGCGATCGGTGCCCACGGCATCGATCACCGCCTGGAACGCCTGGGTCGCCGGCTGCGCGCGACGACGCCGCACGTGCGCGATGCCTTCCCAGTACCGCGATGGCACGTACCAGCGAGTGCCGGTTCGAGCGCGTGCGAAGAGCCGCGCCGCCGCGTCGAAGTCGCCCGCGAGGTAGCGGGCGCGCGCGAGCAGGTGCAGCAGCGCGTCGTGCGACGGCGTGCCCTGGAGTCGCACCAGCCGATCCTCGGAGTAGTGCGACACGGTGTCGACGAGCGCGTCGGGATCGGGCGCGCGCTGTGCGATGCGACCGAGCAGATCGAGCGCCTCGTCGTGCTGGGTGTGTGCCTCGCCGCGTCGCGCGATCGCATCGACCATCGCGAACGACGACTGCACGAACCCGCCGCGGAACAGGCACTCCGCGAGCAGGAGCTCGGCGCGCTCGATCGCCGCGGGCGCGTCCTCGCTCTCGCCCTCGACCACGCGCTGCAGCATCGGCATCGCTTCGTCGCACCGGCCTGCGGCGTAGGCGCGCAGCGCGTCGGCGTGCAGCGTCGACGGGACCTCGCTCGGGGCGGGTGAGGACTTCGCGCTCGAGGGCACGCGCGCGAGCGCGGCGAGCCACGACGCGTCCACGATCGGCTCGTCGATCTCGGGCGTCACCGCGGCCCGCGCGCGCCATCGCGAGCGCGGCGGCGGGGCAGCAGGCTCCGCGATCGGCTCGACCCGCGGTGCCTCGGCGACGACGGGCTCGGGCGCGATCACGATCGCGGCGTGCTCCACCTCCGGCGCCCGCACCACCTCGCGCGCCGGCGCCGCCGCGACCTCGCCGCCGCTCACGAGCAGCGCGACGACCCCCGCGACCACCCACGCGCCACCCGAGCCACCGCGCCGCCCGCGCGCCGCGCCCGCGACCACCTCCGCGCGCAACACCGCGAGCGCTTCGCCCTCGGGCGCCGCACCGCGCAGCACCTCGACGAGCTCGCGCAGCATCGCGTCGTCGTCGTGCATCCCACCGCTCATTCCGCCCTCCCACCGGCGCGAAGGCGACGCAGCGCCTCCGCGATCTCCTTCCGCGCCGCGTAGAGCCGCGAGTACGCGGTCTGCAGCGGACAACCCACGATCTCCGCGACCTCCGGCATCGGCAGCTGCTCGACCTCGTAGAGGACGAAGACCGCGCGCTTGTCCTCGGCGATGCCGCCGAGGATCTCGATCGCCTGCGCGAGACGGCGCGTGCGCTCGAGCTCGTCCTGCGGCGTGCGCTCGCCGATCGGCTCGCTCGTCTCCGGTGCCTCGCGCGCGCGTCGTCGCGCCGCATCACGCCGCGCCGCGAGCGCCTTGCGCACGCAGATCGCGTAGAGCCACGTCCGCAGCGACGCGCGACCGTCGAGCTCGCGCAATCGACGCTGCACCACGAGGAAGACCTCCTGGCACACGTCGGCGAGCTCCTGATCGCGCACCCCGAGACAGCGCAAGACGCGCGCGACGTACTTGCCGTGCGCGTCGAACACGGCGCCCACGTCGACGCCGCCCGCGCCCACCGCGCGAGCGCGCGCCGCGGCGAGCGCCACCTCCAGCCCGTCTTCGCGCCCCGCGTCCACGCCCGTCGGTTCCTCCGGGCTCGCGCGTTTCTGATCGAAAACGCGCCTGCGGGATCGAGGCTACCGAAAAAGAAATCGGCTCGCCGCTCCGGTCCCTTCCGTCCGCGCGCTCCCGTCCGGTCCCTCCGGGACGAGCACTCGGGCGAGGCCCAAAATGCGAACGCGCCGGAGCAGGTGCCCCGGCGCGTCCTCGTTCGACCCTCTCTCGCGACGTCAGCGAGGCGCGACCGCGCTCAGCGGAACCGGCATGAGGTTCCACGTCATGATCGCGCGCGGCACCTCGCGACGCAGCATCACCTCGCGGCGCGCGCGCCCGTTCACCCATACGTACCGGCGCAGCTCGCCCTGCTCGTCCGCGCCCACGTAGAGCTCGTCCTTGCCGTCGCCGTCGAGGTCGGTGAGCAGCGCCGCGTGCTCGAAGCCGCTCGACTCGCGATCGATGCTCTCGAGCGACCACTCGCCGCGCGGATCGCGACCCGGACGCGCGAGCCAGAGCCCGCTGCGGAACGTCGCGATCACCATCTCGCGGCGCCCGTCTCCGTCGACGTCGCCGACGGTCAGGAAGCGCGTGAGGCGCTCGCCCGGGATGCGCGCGATCACGTTGCCCGCGGTCGGCGCGGTGTCCGCGTCGTAGCGACGGATCTCGACCGGCTCGACGATCTCGAGGGCCGCGCCGCTGCCCCGCGTGAGCGCCTCGACCGCGACGTAGAGCTCGTCGCGACCGTCGCCGTCCGCGTCGCCGACCCAGATCTCCTTCGCGTGACGGTTCCCGAGGTCCGCGACGACCGTGCGGCCCTGCTGCGCGCGCGGCACGTAGCGCACGACCTGACCGCTCTGCTCGCCGCCCCCGAGATCGTTGGGCTCGCTCGGCGTCGCGTAGATCTCGAGCTGCCCGTCGCCGTTCAGATCGCCGATCTCGATCTCGTGCACGAACGTGTTGGGCTCGCGATCCAGACGATCGATCGTCCACCCGCTCGCGCCCGGACGCACCGTCGCGACCACGCCCTGATCGTGCGTCGCGACGGCGATCGCGGGGCCATCGCCGTACACGTTCGCGATCTCCGCGTCGCGCATGCGGTTGAACTGGCCGCCGAACTCCTCGGTCCAGAGCGTCTCGCTGGTCCACCCGCTCGCGCCGCGACGCCAGAGCTTCACCGCCGCGGCCATGCCGCCCAGCGTGACGATCCCCGGCTCACCCGTCGGCGGCTGCCACCAGAGCGCCTTGTGGAAGACGTTGCTGCGGGGATCCTCGATCACCTCGGCGCGCCACTGATCGCCGTCGGGCGTGAGGATCTCGAGGCGTGCCGGGCCGGGCGTCGCGGTGACCGCGCCGTTCTCGACGCGGAACTGCGAGCTCGCGACGAGGAGCCCGCGCTGCTCGCCCTGGGTGCGCGCCGCGGTCGGGGTCGGAGGCGTCGGAGCCGGGGCAGGCGGCGCCTCCGTGGGCGGGCTCGGCGGGGTCGCCGGCTCCGTTCCTCCCGAGCACCCCACGCACGACGCGATCGCGCACACCGCGATCCCGACCACGATCCCGACGATCCGAGCCTTTCGCATGGCCCCCCACCTACCAAGCGCGGATCCACTGAGCAAATTCTCAGAGGCTCTGTCGTCCCGTCCTTCGGGCACTACACTCCGCCCGAATGGAGAGGCCGCCCGAATGAAGAGGCCCGCATGAACGCGCCCGTGCTCAAGCGCGACGAGAAGGCGGCTCGCATCGTCGAGATCCTCGAGAAGCTCTACCCCAGCCCGCCGATCCCGCTCGATCACGTCGACCCCTTCACCCTGCTCGTCGCGGTCGTGCTCTCCGCGCAGACCACGGACAAGAAGGTCAACGAGGTCACGCCCGCGCTCTTCGCGGCCGCGCCCACGCCCGAGAAGATGGCGGCGCTGAGCGAGGCCGAGATCCTCGCGTACATCCGCCAGGTCGGGCTCTCGCCGCAGAAGTCGAAGGCGCTCAAGGGCCTCGCGACGAAGATCGTGAACGAGCACGGTGGTCAGGTGCCGCGCACGTTCGAGGCGCTCGAGGCGCTGCCCGGCGTGGGCCACAAGACCGCGTCGGTGGTGATGATCCAGGCGTTCGGCCACCCGGCGTTCCCGGTCGACACCCACATCCACCGGCTCGCGTGGCGCTGGGGCCTCTCCGACGGGTCGAACGTCGAGCGCACCGAGGCGGACCTCAAGCGCACCTTCGATCGATCGAAGTGGGACAAGCTGCACCTGCAGATCATCTACTTCGGTCGCGAGCACTGCCCTGCGCTGCGCCACGATCTGAGCGCGTGCCCGATCTGCTCGTGGGCCGCGCCCGCGAAGGTACGCGCCGCCGAGGCCAAGGGCGGTCCGAAGAGCAAGGGGCGCAAGCGATGACGACGATCAACGCCGCGCTGCTCGCGGCGGCGCTGCTCTTCGTGCTCTTCATCGTCGCGCAGGCGCTGCTGCCCGCCATCCTGCGGAGGCGCGGCGATCGCGCCGCCAACACCAAGGTCGACGAGGCGATCCTGCGCGGCAACGACACCGCGCGTGCCGTCTCGGAGCGCGCCGACGCGTTCCGGGAGGCGGCGACGATCGCGCTCGACGAGCTTCGGCGCCCTCGCCTCGCGCTGCGTCTGTTGGCGAGCGGGGAATCGATCGCGCCGGGCGAGCCCGCGACCATCGCCCTGGTCGAGCGTGCGATGATGCGCGCCAAGGATCTCGAGGGGCTCGAGCGATACTTGTGGCAGACGATGGACGCGCACCCGGGCTCGCCCGCGCACACGCGCGCGCTCGACGCGCTCCTCGCGCTCTACGAGGGCCCGATGAAGACGCCCGAGCGCGCCCGGGTGCTTCGCGCGATGAGCGCGCCTCGCGACGCAACGACCGAGCGCCCGTCTCGATGAGCCGCCCCAGCGACATGCCTCAGCACCAGCCAGCCCGCCGCGCGCTCACCAGCGCGCTCCTCTGCGCCCTCGTTTCGATCTCCGCGCGCACCGCACACGCGCAGGATACGTGGGGCGTGATCGTCGCGACGACGCGTCCCACCGAGATGCAGCGCGCGATCGAGACCGCCGATCACTCCGCCGCCGCGCTGAGCGCGACCGTCGGCGGGGTGATCCCCAACGAGCGCGCCGTCGCGCGCGTGGAGAGCGCGCTCAGCGAGCCCTTCCGCGCCGCGCCGCCGGAGATCGGGCGGCGCCTCGGGCAAGCGGCGGAAGCGGTGCTCGAGGACGTCGCGTTCGGTCGCAACCAGCAGGGGCTCGACGTGGGTCAGCCGCTGCTCGCCGAGCTCGATCCGCACCTCGCAGGGCTCGGCCGCGACGAGCAGACCGCGAGCGACGTCGCGAACCTCTGCCTCTATCTCGTGCGCGCCCACGTGCAGAAGCGCGACATCGGTGCGGCGCGACAGCAGGTCCAGGTGTGCCTGCGACTGGTGCCCGATCTGCGCGCCGACGAGCGATTGCACCCGCCGAGCGTGCGCGACCTCGTGAGCGAGGCGCGCGCGTCGCTCGAGCGCGGCGAGGGCGGGATCCTCGCGGTGCACGCGGCACCGACCGATCCCGAGGGATGCGCGATCCGGGTGAACGGTCGTCGCATGGGCCAGACGCCGTGGGCGCGCGTGCCGCTGCCGCCCGGGCCCTACGTGGTGCAGATCGAGTGCGCCGCCGATCGCGCGGGGCGCGTGCATCCGGTGCAGGTCGCGGGCGACTCGCCGACCCGCGTGATGATCCACGTCGAGCTCGCGCAGCGGCTCACGACGCGCCCCGCGCTCGCACTGGTCTATACGTCGCGCGAGCAGCTCGCGAACCACCTGCCGGAGGACGTGGCGCTCATCGCGCACACGCTCGGCGCGACGCGGATGCTCGCGGCGGTGGACGATGGCCGCAACCTCGCGGTGCGCGCGTTCGCGGTGAGCGACGAGGGCCCGCTGCTCGTCGGCTCGGCGCCGGTGCCCGAGCCGATCGACATGACGCGCAGCCGCGAGGCGGTCGCAGCGGTGCTTTCCGGACGTCAGCTCGACGCGCCGGTCGAGAGCGCGGTGCCGAGCGATGCGCGCGAAGAGGAAACGGCGCACGTGCAGGCAGGCGGCGGTGGCGCGCCGAACGTCGCGTCGCTCGTGCTCGGATCGATCCTCGCGCTGGGCGGCGCCGCGGGCCTGTGCGTCGGTTGGTACTACTGGACCGAGCTCGAAGCAGCGTGGGCGACGTTCGACACGTTCGAGAACGTCGAGATGACCGTCGCCTACGCGCAAGCGCAGGACGACATCTTCATGACGCGCTGGATCGTGCTCGGCACGGGCATCGGCGGTGGCGCGCTGCTCACGATGGCGCTGCCGTTCCTTCTGCCGCACGAGGAAGGCGTGCCGTGGTGGTCGTTCATCCCCGCGGCTGCTGGCGCGGCATTGGCGGGCGTCGGCATCTGGCAGCTCACCGAGGACGGCGAAGCGATCGGCCCGCCGCAGACGCTCACGACGGAGCCCGCATGGCTCGGTGCGCACCTGATCGCGCACGCGGTGCCACTGCTCTCGGTGCCGTTCATCTATCTCGTGCGCGACGCGACGCGCGATCGCAGCGCAGGCGCCGCGGTGCACGTCGACGACCAGCGCGCCGAGCTCCGGGTCTGGGGCTCCTTCTGAGCCCGAGCTGGAGCATCTGACTTCGCGCGGCACTTCGTCGCGCCGGAGGCGAGACGATATCTCGCGGAGAGGAGTGTCTTCGTGTCGAAAAAGCTAGTTCTGGCGTTTGTGTTCGCAGCCGTCGTCAGCGGCATTGGAACGACTGCCAATCGCGCTCGCGCCCTCGTGCGTCGCTTCGGGTCGCATCTGTGCGTGCAGGGCACGAGCGGCTTCGAGGCCGACAACTGGGGGTTCTATTACAAAGGGAGCCGCACCCGGGCTCCTCTGTACTGCTCGTTCGTCGACGACTCGACGTTCAATCACGACCAAGTGGAGACGCTCAACGTGCATTTCCGTGACATGCGCGGCACGACGGATGGATTCGGCGCAGCCGCGTGCGTCACGCGATCGAGCAGATGGTCGACTGCTTGCGGTCCGGTGCGCACCGGCGGGCGCCCCGTAGGCGAGGTCGGTTGGATCACGCTGACCGGACGTGATCTCGAGACCTGGCGCGCCAATCCGAACGGTTTCCCGTACGTGTTCGTCGGATTCCCGCCGGGCGAAGGATCGACGGCGAGCAGCACCGTTCTCGGCTTCTACGCGGAGGATTGAGTCATGGGGCGGGCGATGACACTCGGTTCACTGCTTCTGTCGTTGCTGGGCGGGGCAGTCTCAGGCGCTCTCGTCACGTCGTTGTTCGATGATGGCGAGCACCCCGAAATGCGTGGCGAGGCTTCGCCCGTCCCTTCCCCTCCCGTCACGCCGCGAGTCGGCGACGTGCTCGAGGAAGGCCCAACCGCGGCCCTGATCCGGCAGCTCGCGCCGGACGCAGGAATGCCGGCTCCGACAACGACCACGACGGACTCCGAGAGGGCGAGCTCGCAGGGCGAGTACCACGCTCGCTCGCAAGAGGACGCGATCGCGGAGTTCGAGGCACGCCTCTCCGCCCACGATCGCTCGTCGCGACACGTGGATTGGGCGCGCGCGGTCGAGAGCTCCTACTGGAGCGCGTACCAAACAGCCGCGCCTACTGCGCGCTTGTTGAGCTTCGACTGTCGCAGGACCAGCTGCGTCGCAGAAGCTGAATGGGACGACTATCGAGCCGCGCTCGCAGACCACACCGGGCTGCTGGTGCTCGCCTTCGAAGGTGACTGCAGCTCGGAAGCGATGGTCCCTCCGCCAGCGGACCCCGAAGCGCCCTATCGAACGCGCGTGCTGTACTCGTGCCCGGGGCGCTGAGAACGCTCGAACAGCCCATCTCCGCAGCGCTTTGCGCGCGTAATCGCGACACGGGCGCGCGAGAGAGAGCGCTTGCTCGTTGCCGCGAACGTGCGCTTCGGCGGGAAAACGGGACGAAACACGTGACTTCGCGCGGCACTGTCGCCGCGCCAAGGCGAGACGAGATCGCTCGCAGAAAGGAACGTCTCATGTTGAGAAACTTAGTTCTGGCATTCGTATTCGGAGCCGTCGTCAGCGGCGTTGGATTGACGACCGATGCTGCCCACGCGCGGGCACGACGCTTCACGTCGCACCTCTGCGTGCAGGCTCGGAGCGGCTTCGAGGCAGACGGCTTCGGGTTCTTCTACAAGGGAAGCGCTTTCTACGCGGGGTTGTACTGCTCGTTCATCGACGATGCGACGCTGGAGCACAGCCAGGTCGCAATGCTCGACGTGCACTTCCGTGACATGCGCGGCACGACGAATGGATTCGCTGCCGCCGCGTGCGTGACGCGATGGCACGGATGGTCGACCGCTTGCGGGACGGTGCGGACCGACGGAAGGCCCGTCGGGCAGGTCGGCTCGATCACACTGAGCGGAGCTGACCTCGATACCTGGCGCGCCAATCCGCACGATTTCGCGTACGTGTTCGTCGGATTCCCGCCCGGGGAAGGCTCGACGGCAAGCAGCACTCTGCTCGGTATCGAGGCGGAGGATTGAGTCATGGGGCGGGCGATGACACTCGGTTCACTGCTTCTGTCGTTGCTGGGCGGGGCAGTCTCAGGCGCTCTCGTCACGTCGTTGTTCGATGATGGCGAGGACCCCGAAATGCGTGGCGAGGCTTCGCCCGTCCCTTCCCCTCCCGTCACGCCGCGAGTCGGCGACGTGCTCGAGGAACGCCCGACCGCGGCCCTGATCCGGCAGCTCGCGCCGGACGCAGGAATCCCGGTTCCGACAAGGACAACGATGGACTCCGAGAGGGCGGGCTCGCAGGGCGAGTACCACGCTCGCTCGCAAGAGGACGCGATCGCGGAGTTCGAGGCACGCCTCTCCGCCCACGCTCGCTCGTCGCGACAGGTGGATGGCGCGCGCGGTCGAGAGCTCCTATTGGAGCGCGTACCAAACAGCCGCGCCTACTGCGCGCTCGCTGAGCTTGGACTGTCGCAGGACCAGCTGCGTCGCGGAAGCTGAATGGGACGACTATCGAGCCGCACTCGCAGACCACACCGCGCTGCTGGTGGTCGCCTTCGAAGATGACTGCAGCTCGGAAGCGATGATCCCGCCGCCAGCGCACCCCGAAGCGCCCTATCGAACGCGCGTGCTGTGCTCGTGCCCGGGGCGCTGAGGGGGCGTCGTTCTCGCGATTCGCAACGGGTCGATGTTCGAACGCTGCGGGCCATGAGAGAGCGGACCCCGGCGCGACGGTAGCCCGCGCGCGGGCACGCACGTACCGGTGAGGTCGCTCGTTGCGCCGCGCGGGACCGCCCGATAGCCTCGCGCCCTTCGCTCTGGAGGGGTCCATGCTCGAGCTCGGGTGGCGCCGCACGAACCTGGTACTGGTCGCGCTCGCCCTGGTCGCAGGCTGCGGCGACGATGACGGATCGACGACACCGATGGATTCGGGTGTCGAAGACGCGGGAGCGACCGACGGGGGCATCGCGACGCCCGACGCGGGTCGGGACGCCGGGGCCGACGCCGGTCCTTCGTGCACCAGCGGCTGCGACATCGCGGAGCTGGCGCTGGGCTCGAAGTTCAGCTGCGCCCGCCGCGAGAACGGCGAGGTCCTGTGCTGGGGCCGCGGCCAGGAAGGTCAGCTCGGCGACGGGAGCAGAACGCACGGCGGTCGTTGCGTCGGAGGCGGCATCGTCGAGACGTTCGACTGCTCGCCGCGCCCCGTCATCGTCGACCTCCCGAGCGCCGCGTCGAGCATGAGCGCCGGATGGACGAGCATCTGCGCGATCGACGCCGACGCGGACGCGCAGTGCTGGGGCGAGGCCGGCTTCCGCATCGGCACGCTGCCCGCCGAGGCCGCTCGGTACTCGCCGCAGCCGTTCCCGATGCTCACCGACATCGAGGCCGTGGCCGAGGCGACCTTCACGATCTGTGCGATGGGCGACGGCGGTGCGGTCCGCTGCGCGGGCAACAACGGCTCGGGTCAGACGGGCAAGGGCGAGTTCTCGACGACGGAGCTGAGCCCCGTGCCGGTGCAGCGCGCGGAGCCCGCGGGCACGGCGCTCACGGGCGCGCTCGAGGTCGTGCTCGGCACGTTCTCCGACTTCGCGTGTGCGCGCACCGCGGACGAGGTGCTGTGCTGGGGCTCGGGCGAGGCCGGGCAGCTCGCGACCGATCCTGCCGCGCTCCCGAGCAACTGCGCGACCGGCAGCGCCGCGCAGAACCGCTGCACCAGCAGCGCGATGGTCATCGCCGGCCTGCCCGAGATGGGCATCACGCAGCTCGCCGCGGGCGGTGAGCACGTCTGCGCGCTGCTCGAGGACCAGACCGTGGTGTGCTGGGGCGCGAACGATGCCGGACAGCTCGGGACCGGCGACCGCAACGCGCGCATCGTCCCGACGGCCGTCACGGGGCTCTCGGGGGTGACGCGGATCACGACCGGCGGGAGCCACACCTGCGCGGTGCTGAGCGACGGCGGAGTGCGCTGCTGGGGCTACAACCGCTTCGGCCAGCTCGGTGACGGGGACGAGTCCCACGAGGCGACCGCCTGCCGCATCGCCGACGACGACAGCGGTGACTGCTCGTCCACCCCGGTCGCCGTCATGGGCGTGGACGACGCGACGTTCGTCGACGCGGGTGTCGATCACACGTGCATCGTGCGCGCCGAGGGAACCGAAGTCTGGTGTTGGGGTCGGAACGACATGCTCCAGACCCAAGGCAGCGCCACGTTCAGCCCCACCCCCGACGAAGTCCTCCCCCGCCACGCGCCCGTCCAGGTGACCGGTCTGTGATGCGCGCGACGCGGTGCTTCGGGCTCGCGCTGCTCGCGCTCGCTGCGCTCGCGGGGTGCGACGTCGAGCCCTACGAGGAGCCGCGTCAGATCGACGACGCGCCCGATCTGCCGCCTCCCGCCGATGCGCTGGAGGCGGCGATCCGGGAGCGCGCGCCGAACGAGGCGATGCTGATGATCCCGCACGAGCCCGTCGTGCGCGGCGAGCTGCCCGAGGGCGAGCGTCGCGACTTCACCTCGGTCCTGCGCGCGGGGCTCTGTTACAAGGTGCTCGCGCAGGGCGGGCCGGGCGTGAGCGACCTCGATCTCGTCGTGTACTCGCCGAACAACGTGCTGCTCCAGCGCGACGCGACGCAGAGCGCCGCGCCCGTCATCGGCGTGCAGCGCGCGATCTGTCCGACCGAGACCGGGCTCTATCGCGTCGAGGTCCGGATGGCGCGCGGCGGCGGGACGTTCGGCGCCCAGATCTGGGTCTCTCAGTAGGCGATCTCGAGGGGCATGCGCGCGACCGGCGTGCGTGCCCCCTGCTCGGCGCGGATCACCCACGCCGCGCGCAGCGCGGACAGCAGCTCGGGCGCGATCACCTCGAGCGCCTCCGACTCCGCGCTCGACGCGCCCTCCGCCGACGCGCCCGCCATCGCACGACCGAGCGGCGTGTCGCCGAGCACGTAGTCGAGCAGCGAGCTCGGGCGCGACGGCGCGATCTCGAAGTCCACGTCGTGCGGCAGCCCACCGAGCTGTCGCGCGCGCACCAACGCCGAGCGGAACCCGCCGAGACGATCGACCAACCCGAGCTCGAGCGCGCGATCGCCGGTCCACACCCGACCGCGCGCGACCGCGTCGACCTCGGTCATCCGCATCCCGCGCCCTTCCGCGACGCGTCGCAGGAAGTCGCGGTACCACCGGCGCACCATCTCCGAGAGGATCGCGCGCTCGTCCGGCGTGAACGGCCTCCACAACGACTCCGCGCCCGCGTGCGCGCCGCGCGAGAAGAACTCCGTCTCGACCCCGAGCCGCTCCGCGAGCGGCTCCACGTCGACCTTGCCGAACCACACGCCGATCGATCCCGTGAGCGTCGCCGGGTCGGCCCAGATCTCGTCGCATGCCGACGCGACGAAGTACCCGCCGCTCGCCGCGACCGCGCCCATCGATGCGATCACCGGCTTGCGCTCGCGCGCCCGACGGATCGCGCGCCAGATCTGATCCGCCGCGAGCACCGATCCTCCGGGGCTGTCGACGCGCACGACGATCGCGCCGATCGCGGGATCCGCCGCCATGCGCTCGATCTCGCGGACCGCGGTGCGCCCGCCGGTCGCGTGGATCTCGAGGATCGGGATGTCGACGTTGTCGCCGTCGACCATCTCGCCGTCGACGACCACCACGCCGACGCGCGGCTCACGGCCCCAGCGCTCGCGCGGCAGATCGGGCTCGTGGCGCTCGCGCCCGTAGTGCCCGCCGAACGCCTCGGCGAGCGCGTCGCCGGCGTCGAAGGGATCGGCGCTGCCGTCGACCAGGCCCATCGCGATCGCGGTGTCGGTCACGTACGGACCGCCGTCGACGATCTCGCGCACGCGCGCCGGCTCGACCTCGAGATCGCGCGAGAGGTCCCACACGAAGCGTCCGTAGAGATCGTCGAGGTTCTCGTCGCGCGCGACGCGCGCGGCCTCGCTCGAGCGCATGTCCTGATAGTCCTCGATCGCCGATTTGTAGGGACCGATGCGCACGAAGTCGGCGCGGATCCCGACGAGCTGCAGCAGCCCCGCGAGGTGCGTGATCTCGATCGAGGGCCCGTAGAGGCGCACGCCGCCCGCAGGATCGGCGAGCACCGTGCGCGCACCGGCGCACGCGTAGATCTCCGCGCCCGACGCGTCGCCGAGGATGCACACGACCGGCTTTCCCGCGTCCTGCAGCGCGTCGATCAGGAGGCGCAGCTCCTGCGCGTACGCGAGCCCGATGTCGCTGCCCTGCGGGCGCAGCACCACGCCGTGGATGCGCGGGTCGTGGAGCGCGCGCTCGAGCCGACGCGACACGCGCAGCATCGATCGCGCGCCGAGATCCGCGAGCACCACGTCCGCGACGTACGCGCCGGTCGGCACGCCGGTGCGCTCGTTGCCCTCGACGCGCGCGGTCACGTACCAACCGGGCGAGTCGTCGAATCCATCGCCGAGCACCACACCGCCGCCCGCACCGACCTGCCCCCAGTCGACGATCACGCCCGCGGTCACGCGCGCGTCGGGCTGCTCGTCGCCGACGCGCTCGACCTCCGCGGCCGCCTGGATGCGACCGATCCACGGCACCTCGACCTCGCCCGAGAGACGCGCCCCGACGCGACCGTCCTCGTCGACCGCGCCGGTCAGATCGAGCGTGAGCGTGCGCGTTCCGGTCGGACGCACCGCGAGCCCGAGCAGGAACGAGCGCGGCACGTACCCACCGCCGCCGTGGTAGCCCGGGCCCGTCACGTCGCGCGCGAGGAACGAGAGCGCGACGTAGGGCAGCGGCCTCCAGCTCGCGGCGAGATCGAGCGTGAAGAGCTCGGCGAGGCCGGGATTCGGCGACCACAGGAATCGCGTCGCCGCGCCCACCGAGATCGCGTCGTCGTACGCGTAGGCGAGCGCGAGCGAGAGCATCGTGTGCTCGATGCCACCCGACGCGCTCGTCGGTCTCACGCTGTCGACCGACGCGCCCAGCGAGAAGCCGAGCAAGAGCGGCGTCGCCGCGTAGATCCCGTCGCCGCGCTCCGCGAGCCCGGTGCGATCCTCGCCCTCCGCGTGGACGTAGACCGCGCTCCAGCTGCGCAGGTACGCGAGCGCCGAGGGGTTCACCGAGACCGCGAGCGCGTCGTCGGGCGCGACGATCGACACCGGTGGCTGCCACACCGGCGACGTCGCTCGACGCAGCTGCGCCGACGCGCTCGTCGCGATCGAGAGGACACAGAGGACCGCGAACTGCGCGGCGATCGAGCGAGACCAGCCACGTGCGAGCACAGGCGCACCGTACCACCACCGCGCACGCGCGGGTTTCGTCGTTCGGTGCTCCAGTTTGCCGTGATAGCGTGGAATGATGACGACATCGTCCTCGGCGTGGTCCCGCGTCTTCGCGGTCGCAGCGCTCTTCGGGCTCGTCATCACACCGTCGAGCTCGCGCGCCGACGAGCGCACGTTCGAGCGCGGCAGCCTCATCGTCCCGATGGATCTCGCCTACCAGGACACCGGGCTGTTCCAAGCGTACGGCCTCGTGTTCCAGCTGCTGCGCCAGGACGTGCGCGTGCACTGGGTGATCGATCCCGACAAGACGTGGCACCACGCGCCGTGCGACACGCCCGGCGACGAGTGCGCGTGGGACTGCGGCGAAGAAGGCTCGGGCATCAAGTGCTCGTACCCGACCGCGAGCCCCGACTTCTACGCGGCCGCGCGCGTGCTCTGGGACGGCGATGGCGACGCCGAGGGCACGACGATCACGCGCCACGGCTACCGCGGCGGTCCGTTCGTGATCGACGCCGCCGACGCGACGCGCGCCCGCGCGATCATCGAGGCGTGGAACGACCCGGCGACGTGGGACGCGAGCCCGTGGGCGCGCCGCACGGTCTTCCACGTCGTGACGGTGCACGAGGCGACCGAGGCGTTCGTCGGCGACGTGCGCAAGGAGATGCTCGCCGCCCCGACCATCGCGGTCTTCTCCGACGGCAACGAGGACATCGCGACCGGCTATCTGCGCGCGGCGGGCATCCCGCAGTCGAGCGGCGCCGAGTTCCCCGCTGCGCGCTGCGCCGCGGGCGCGTGCGGACCGGGCACCGCGAACCCCGACATGCTCACGGTCGAGAGCGTCATGGGCGACATGGGCACGTGCGACGCGCCCGACCTCGATCATCGAAACGGCGCGCTCTTCACCGACGACGGCGTGCCCGCGTACTGCCAGATCATGAGCATGCACTGGGGTGTCGCGGACCGTGAGACCGTGCGCTGCGATGGTGGCGCGTGCCCCGCGACGCAGGCCGAGTGCAGCGGCGAGACGTTCACGTACCACGGGCACGAAGTGGTCGCGGAGGTGCGCCAGTTCCTCTCGTTCCCGACGCACTTCTTCGCCGAGTGCCAGGCGGTGAACGCGTACGAGAACACGGTGCCGAACCCCGCGACTCCGACACGTGCGACGACTGCGCGGTCGCGGGGCAGAGCGCGCCCGAGAACGACGGGCCCGACGCCGATGGCGACGGAACCTGCGACGCGGGCGAGACCGGCGACGCCGGGCCCGGCACCGGACCGACGAGCTCGAGCGACGGCTGCGGCTGCCGCGCGGTGGGTGGCCCCTCGCGTGGCGCGGCGCTCGCGCTGCTCGCGGCGCTCGCGCTGATGCTCGCGATCCGGGCGCGGCGTCCTCGCTGAGCACAGGGGTGGCGCCGCGTCACGGATCGGCCTCGCAGCGCGGCGCGTCTCCCCGCGTCCGGCACGTCGATCCGCGGTGCCGCGCGCTGGCCGCGTCGTTGCAGCGCGCGCTCGGCGATGAGCGAGCCGAGCGTCGCATTCTGTCGCGGGCACGGCGGAGCGCGGATCGCGTACGCGACGTGGGGTGAAGGTCCGGTGCTCGTCGTGGTGCCGGGCTGGCTCAGCCACCTCGAGCTGCAGTGGCACTACCTCGGCATGCACGATCTCTACGCGCGGCTCGCGCGATCGTTCCAGCTGGTCTTCTACGATCGGCGCGGCGTCGGGCTCTCGCAGCGGGCGCGCGACGACTTCTCGCTCGAAGGAGAGATCGTCGATCTCGACGCGGTGATCGCGCGCGTCACCGACGGACCGGTCGCGATGTTCGGCTCGTCGCACGGCGGCGCGATCGCGATCGCGTACGCCGCGACACATCCCGAGCGGGTCCACCGCCTCGCGCTCTATGGGACCTTCGCGCGGGGCGCCGACGTCGCGCGTCCCGACGTGCAGCGCTCGCTCGACGCGCTCGTCCGCGCGAGCTGGGGCCTCGGCTCGCGCACGCTCGCGTCGATCTTCGTGCCCAACGCGCCCGATCCCGCGTTTTTCGACGACCTCGTGCGGTTCCAGCGCGAGTCGACGGATCGCGAGACCGCCGCGCGCCTGCTCTCGATGTCGTTCGAGCTCGACGTGAGCGATCGACTGCGCGACGTGCACGCGCCCACGCTCGTCATCGCGCGCCGCCACGATCACGCGATGGCGAGCCGCCTCTCGGTCGGGATCGCGTCGGAGATCGACGGCGCGCGCCTCGTGATGCTCGAGGGCGACGTGCACTTCCCGTGGCTCGGCGACTGGGCGACGATCGCGCAGCTGCTCGAGGACTTCTTGGGCGCGCGTCCCGCCTCGGTCCCGGCCGAGCCCTCGCACCACGACGCACCGCGCGAGGCGTGGCGCGAGTTCCGCGTGCTGCACTATCGCGTGCGGCGCGATCCCGAGGAGAGCACGTTCCGCGTCGCGCTCGCGCAGATCGGCGAGCCCGCCGACATGCCGCAGCCCAGCGCGAGCGGCCTGTATCGCCTCGCGCCCGAGCGCGTCGACGCGGTGCGCGCGAAGGTCGCGTCGTACGTCGCGAGCGCGGCGGAGCGCGGGGCGCGCATCGTCGTGTTCCCCGAGATGAGCGTCGATCTCGGGCACGACGCGCTCGCGGCCGAGGTGAACGAGCTCGCGCGCCTGCACCGCGTGATGATCGTCTCGGGCGGGCACCACGACGAAGCGACGCGCACCAACGTGTGCGTCGTGATCGGGCCCGAGGGCGAGCTGTGGCGACAGCGCAAGCACGTGCCCGCGGCCATGCGCGTCGCCGGCGCGGTGGTGGAGGAGCCGATCGAGATCCCGCTGCAGCCGCTCTTCGTCGTCGCATCGACCGGGATCGGCCGGATCGCGATCGCGGTGTGCCGCGACTTCCTCGATCTCGATCTGCGCGTCGCGCTGAAGAACACCGAGCCGCCGATCGATCTCCTGATCAACCCCGCGTTCACGATGGTCACCTCGGACTTCGAGACCGCGCACGCCGAGGCGCGACGCGCGCTCTACGCGTGCACGCTCTTCTGCAACTTCGCCGCGTTCGGCGGCTCGCTCGCGACCTCGCCCGACAAGGGCGCGCCGCGCATCGTGATCCCCCGCGGCGAAGAGCGCCTCGAGGTGCTCGAGGTGCCGCTCTTCGAGATGCGCGCCGAGCGACGCGCCTGGGACCAGCGCGCGCACGCGCGCTTCGTACAGAGCACGCGCCGGGCGTGATCAAGGCACCGCGTCCACCGCGAGGGTGCGCTCGAGCCGCAGCATCACGCTCTGCCCCGCGCGCACCAGCCCCACGCGCGGCGAGTCGAGGTCGAGCATCATCGCGAACGCGATCCCGATCAGCAGCGGCACCAGCGTGAGCGAGACGAAGCTGCGCCTCCGATCGAGCCCGCACAGGAACGCAGTCACGCTGATCGCGACGATCGCGACCGCCATCACCACCATCGGGATCGACGCGGGCACGTGCGCGCGCACCGCGATCCAGCGCGACGACTCGAGATCGATCACCTGGTGAGCGACTCCGCGAAGCGCGCGCCGGCGATCGAGTGGGGATCGGCGCGCATCACCTCGACCGCGTGCGCCCACATCTCGCGGTGCAGCGCCGCCGCGCGCTCGGTGAGGCGCTCGTCGAGCTCGAGATCGGTGCCCGCGTCGTAGAGCTCGATGCGCGCCCGCACGTACTGGCGGAAGAGCGCCGCGAGCTCGCTCGCGTGGGGCTCGGGGAGCCACTTCGAGCGCAGATATGCGGTCCCGATCGCGTTCGACTCCGCGAGGATCAGCGCGCGACGGCCCGAGAAGCGCTCCTCCGCCATCGAGGTCGCGAACGCGAGCAGGAGGCCGAGCAGCGCGAGCGTCGCGGCTTGCATCGCGCCGAGCTCGCTGCGCTGCGCGGCGTCGACGCGGTCGGCGCGGCGACGTCCCCACGCGAAGCTCGCCTCCGCCGCGATCAGCAGCACGACGATCGCCGCGATCTCGGCGATGACGATGGCGTCGGGGCGCACTCACTCTCGCCATCGCCCCGCGGCCCCGCGCGCGCACGTCCGCGCTTCGCGATCAGCGCCCGTACGGACCGACGCCGAGGAGCAGCGGCCGCGCCGGACCCGACCAGCGCTCGAGGAGCCGTCGCCTCGCCGCCTCGGGCCGCACCCGCACGAGCCAGCGCAGCGCCTCGTCGGGCCGGTCGCGGGACGCCGCGGCGTGCGCGCGCACCAGCGCGTCGAGCGCCGCTGGGATCCCGTGCGCGGGAGGGTCCGCGGGGAGCTTCGTCTCGGCGTCGATCCAGCGGCCATCGGCGCCTTCGATCAGGGCGCTCACGCACGCGGCGAGGTCCGCAGCGTCGCGCTCCTGCGCGGCGGGGACGGTCCCGATCACGCGCCGCGCCGCGTCGGGGGCGTCCTCCTCGAGCAGGACCAGCGCGCGCAGCGCGACCACCTGCGTCGCGACGGCAGCGATCGGATCGCGCCCCACCACGCCGAGCAGCGGGATCGCGTGGTCGGCCCGCCCCATCACCAGCAGGGCGCTCACGTCGCCGATCACGTCTCGGGCGTGATCCTCGCGCGCCGCCGGTGTCGCCGCCTCCGCGCTCGCCCGGGCCCGCGCCCGCATCCGCGGCAGCACCGTCGCCGGGTCGCCCCCCTGGAGCACCCACCGCCGATCGCGCGCGTTCTTCGTCGCGCCCGCGATCGTCCGCGCGATCCCCCACGACGCGAGCAGCACCCCGGGGACGCAGAGCCCGACCGCCACCTGCACCAGCTCGCCGCGCGTCCCGCTGAACATCCCGGAGAGCGCGCAGAGCAGCCCCGGCGCGGTCACGAGCGCTGCGGTCACCACGATCCCCCGCTGCACGATCGCCCGATCGACGCGCAGCCGGTGCCGCCGGGCGGCCACCACGATCGCCCCCCACGCCGCCCCTCCGAAGGCCAGCGCGATCGCGATCACCGCCAAGAGGCCCGCCGAACCCTCCATCGTCGCCCTTCTTGGCCCGCCCGCGGCCCTCCGCGCCAGGCGAGCACCGCGCGGCACCTGGCGCCCTCGCTCGGGGATCGGGTAACGTGCCTGCGGATGGACCCGCTCCGGGGGTGCCGACGAACCCGCGTGGCCGTGCTCTCGGCCTTGCTCGCGCTCGCACCGATGACGGTCGGGCCACGTCGCGCGCACGCCCAGGACTCCGCCCCCCTCGGCCAGGCGACCGAGCTCGCGACCTCGGTCGCGGCGCCTCCACGCGATACCCCCCGCGAGGCGATCGAGCTCTTCCAGCGCGCCCGCGAGCACTACCAGCACGGGCGCTACGAGGCCGCCGCGACCGATCTCGAGCAGGCCCTCGCCATCGATCCCGAGTCGCCGACGCTCCTCTACAACCTCGGGCGCGTCTACGAGCTCTGGGGCGAGCACGACCGCGCGATCGCCACCTACGAGCGCTATCTGCGGGTGATCCCGCCCGACGACGCGGCCGAGCGCGAGCGCACCGAGGCCGCCGTCCAGCGCCTCCGCGGCGCGCGCTCCTACGTGCGCCCCGACGAGGAGATCTACTCGCGCCCGATCTACGTCTCGCAGCGCGGCGTCGACGACGAGCTCTTCTGGGCGACGCTCACCGCGGGCGCGGTGATCACGGTCGGCGCCGTCGGGCTCGCGCTGGCGATGGTGCTGGTGCGCGACGACGCGACGCGCTTTCAGATCGGCGCCGACGGCGAGCTCTCCGATCTCGATGCGCGCTTCGAGACCGTCGACACGCTCGCGCTCACGACCGACATCGTCGGCGCGGTCGGCGGCGTCACCCTGCTCAGCGCGGGCCTGCTCTGGCTGCTGCGCGAGCGCACCGTCGAGCTCTACCCGAGCTCCGCGCCGCTGCGCGTCGACGTCTCGGCCGATCCCCGTGGCGGCGGCGGTCTCGCCGTGCGAGGTGCGTTCTGATGCGCGCCACGACCGCGATCGCATCGGCGATGATCGCGACGATCGCGATCGGGTGCTCCGTGCTCAACCCGGGCGCGCCCGACGACGTGGCGTGCACGCTGCGCCGCGACGGGAGCGATCCCTGCCTCGAGCTGGGCCGCGCGTGCGTCGAGGGCTTCTGTCGATCGCGCGAGGTCTGCAACGGCACCGACGACGACCTCGACGGCCGCACCGACGAGGGCCCGGAGAGCGATCGCGACGCCGACGGGTTCACCTGGTGCGGCGGCGGCAACGCCGCGTTCGCCGACTGCGACGACGAGGACCCCGCGGTCCATCCCGCCGATCCCTCCCGCGGCATCGCCGCGCCCGACGAGGTCTGCGACGGCCGTGACAACCAGTGCGACGGCACCGACGTCGATCTGATCGAGGCCGCGAATTGCATCGCGCCGCAGCGCTGCAGCCGCAGCGAGGGCGCGTGCGTGAACCCGCTCTGCACGTACCCGGAGTTCCGCTGCCCCGACGGATTCCAGTGCTCCGACGGCGCGTGCGTCCCCGGCGACTGCCAGCGCACCGGGTGCACGCCGGGCCAGGTCTGCGATCCCGTCACCCGTGCGTGCGTCGATCCGCTGCCCCCCGGCGCGACCTGCGAGACCGACGCGCAGTGCGCCGATCGCGTCTGCATGCCGGCGCGCGAGGCGCTCGCCCTCGAGACCGGCCTCGACGCGGGCACGCGCCGCATCTGCACCCGCGCGTGCTGCGACGATCGCGACTGCCCCGCGGGTCAGGCCTGCTGGGCGCCGGGCACCGGCGCGCGCGGCTGCGTCGATCGCGAGCTGCTCCAGCAGGGGAGCCTCGGCGCGCCGACGGCGGAGGAGCGCACCTGCTCGGACGCGATCGCCTGCGAGCCCTCGCAGTGTCTGCCCTTCGAGTACGACGCGTACGATCGCCTGCGATTCGGCTTCGTGTGCGCGGGCAACACCGCGCGCCGCGACGCCGGCGCGTGCCGCAGCAACTCGCAGTGCGAGTCGGGGATCTGCCTCTTCGGCCACGAATTCTGGAGCTGGGCGGAGTTCCGCACCGTCGAGTCGGGGCCCTGCAGCGGCGCGTGCCGCACCCTCGCGGACTGCCGGCGCTTCGAGGACGGCTGGAACCAGTCGACCGACTCCGCGCTGTCCGGTGAGGTCGTCGAGATGGGCTGCCTCACCGCGCGCTTCACCGACACCACCGACTTCACCCAGGCGTGCTTCGAGTCGAGCGGCCGGGCGGCGGGCGAGGCGTGCACGACCAACGTCGACTGCCTCGAGCGCGGATGCATCGACGGCATCTGCCGCGCGACGTGCTGCAGCAACGCGGACTGCGGGAGCGACATCTGCCGGCCCTTCGTCGACGGGGATCACTGGGAGATGCGCTGCGCGCCGCCTCTCCAGATCCTCTGAGGCAAGGCTTCGGCGAGAGGCGCGGGTGGAGGGCGCGGCGCTCGCGGTCTCGCGGCGCCGCGTCGTGACTCGTACACGTGCCACGTGCTCGGCACGGCTGTTCTCTCGCCGTCGGATGCCCCGTGAGCGAAACAGCGCTGCGGGACCGACCAGGCTCGACGGATCCGGTATGCTCCCCGGGCTCCCGATGCGGATCTGTCCCACCTGCAAGAGCGCGTATCCGACGCGAGGAACGCAGAGCACGTGCCCGCGGGACGGCACGCCGCTGGTCGACGCCGCACAGTTCGCCGCGGAGCGCTCGGACCCGCTGATCGGCGCCACGCTCGCCGGGCGCTTCCGCATCGTCGCCCGGGTGGGCACCGGCGGGATGGGCACCGTCTATCGCGCCGAGCAAGCCGGGCTCTCGCGTCAGGTCGCGCTGAAAGTGCTCAAGCGCGAGCTGGTGATCGAGCGCGAGACCGTCGCGCGCTTCCACCGCGAAGCGAAGGCGATGAGCATGCTCCTGCACCCGAACACGGTGCGGGTGTTCGACTTCGGCGAGGACCCGGCCACCGGTCACCTCTTCCTCGCGATGGAGCTGCTCGAGGGCGAGCTGCTCACCGCGCGCCTCGATCGCGAGGGCGTGCTCGACGTGCGCGAAGCGATCTCGTTCGTGCAGGAGATCCTCCGCTCGCTGCACGAGGCGCACAGCAAGGGCATCGTCCATCGCGATCTGAAGCCCGACAACATCTTCCTCGCGCGCATCGAGGGCCACGCGATCCCCGTGGTGAAGGTGCTCGACTTCGGCATCGCGAAGGTCTGGCGCGAAGAGGGGAAGATCGATCAGCTCGAGACGCAGGCGGGCACGGTGTTCGGGACGCCGCGCTACATGTCGCCCGAGCAGGCCCAGGGGAAGGCGCTCGATCCCCGCAGCGACCTCTACTCGGTCGGCATCCTGCTCTTCCAGCTGCTCACCGGGCGCCCGCCCTTCGTCGACGAGGACGCGGTCGTCGTGATGGCGAAGCACATCCGCGATCGCCCCGAGGCCCCACGGCGCGCCGCGCCCGATCGCCCGATCCCCGCGAGCCTCGAGCGCGTGGTGCTGCGCTCGATGGAGAAGGACCCCGAGGACCGCTACGCGAGCGCCGACGAGTTCGAGCGCGCGCTGGGCGCGGTGCTCGCCGACGTCGACGCCGCGAAGGCCGCGCTCGAGAGCGGGCGTCGTCCGATGTTCGTGCCGCGGGTCGCAGATCTGCCGCGGGTGCCGCTCGCGATCGGCGCGGGCGTGGTCGGCGTCGCGATGGTGGTCGCGGTGGTGATGGTCGCGTCGGCAGGATCGGGCGCGCCGCCGGTCGAGACCGCGACCGAGCTCACCGTGATCGACACCGGCACCGCCGAGCCCGCGGCGCCGAGCACGCCGCCGCCCGCCGCGATCGCGGTGACGCCGACCACCACGCGCCACGTCGTGGTCGACAGCGAGCCCCCGGGCGCCGAGGTGTGGCGCGATGGATCGCGCGTCGGCACCACGCCGCATGCGCTCGACGTGGGCGCGAGCGAGCACGGCACGCTCGAGCTGCGCCTCGACGGCCACGAGAGCGCGACGCTGGAGCTCGCGAGCGCGGCCTCGACCCAGACCGTCACCCTGGTGCCGCAGCGCCGGGTCGCGCGACGTGGCAGCGGCTCGGAGCGAGCGCGACCGGCGCGCGAGACCGCCACGCCCGAGCCGACGCCGGTGACGGCCACGACGGTGAGCGCACCGCCGCCGCGCCCGCAGCGCGATCCCTACGAGCGCTTCGACTGAGGATCGAACACGTCCGAGCGCGTCGCGCGAGGACGAGGCGGGCCTCTGCGCTCACCAGGGCACGGGGCCGTTCTCGTCGAAGAAACCGCCGGTGGGGCCGTCCGGGCCCACCGTTGCCAGCGCGACGATCACCCGCGCGCCATCCGCGGCGGTCCGGGGGATCGGGATGCCGAGCGGCTTGTTGAAGTCCGTGTCGCAGAACCCCGGAGTGACCGCGTTGACCTTGATGCCGAGCGCCGCGAGCTCCTTCGCGTACTGGACACGAACGGCGACGCGCGGCGTTCGCGCGGCTCCCGACGCTGCACCCGACGGAAGCGGGTCGGACCGCGTGCATGCGTCTACACTGCGCGCGTGCTTCGCCGTGCGATCTTCCTGATCTCCTTCCTGCTCGCTGCGTGTGGCGAGTCTCCGAGCGACGACGTCGACGCGGGCGTCGATGCGTCGTCTCCTCCGCCTCCGCCGCGCGATGCGGGCCCCGCGCTCTGTCCGCGCGAAGGGCCGCTCGACGCGCAGGTGCCGCTGCGCTCGATCGATCTCTGCGCCGACGGGATCGTGCCGAGCGGGCTCGGGCTCCGGTGGCAGCGGCAGGCGCAGTTCTTCGCGCAGGCCGCGATCGCGCTCGACCTCACCGACAACGTGCCCGCGGGCTGTCCGCGCGGCGCCGCGATCCGCGGCGCGACCCTCGTGAGCGAGGCGAGCGCGGGCACGCTCGCCGAGCTGCCCGACGTCGGCGTCGCGCTCTTCGACTACCAGGTGATCGCCGCGAGCGAGGTCCCGCCGCCCGACGCCGGTGCACCGTCGGCGCGCACCGCGCGCGGGCTCGCGACGGTCGATCTCCCCTCGGGAGAGGCCGAGGGCGAGGCGTTCGCGCTGGTCGATCTCGCCGCGAGCGGGCTCGCGGGCGCGAGCGAGCTGGTGGTCGCGATCGACGGCTTCGATCTCACGACCGATCTGCCGCAGGGCAGCGAGTACCCGCCCTCGTGGCCCGCCGATCGCGGCTTCGCGATGCGCGCGCTCGGCATCGAGATCGTGAGCGCGACGCGCGACGACGACACGCTCTCGGTGCGGGTGCGCGCGCGCTTCGAGCCCGGCGAGCTGCAGCGCGCGGTGCTCTACGAGGGCCACGATCTCGCGTCGCGCGTGGTGCGCCGTCGCGCCGCGGTGCGCTTCGTGGTGATCGCGTCGGACGTCGCACCGGCGCGCGGCAGCGTCTCGTATCGCTACGCCTCGGAGCGCAGCCTGCCGCTCCAGGGCGGCGCGCCGTGCGGACCGACGCCCGACGAGATGGCGCTCGCGATCGACGGCGCCGATGGCGTCGAGCACGGGGTCGCGGCGATCACGCGCTTCGAGATCGCGATGTGGCCCGACGCCGAGCGTGATGGTGATCTGCTGCGCGAGATCTCGGTGCGCCTCGAGGATCTCGTCTACGACGCGGCGAGCGGCACCGCGGCGATGCGCGCGCGCGGCTACGCGTCGAACGAGGGCCCGCTGCCGCGGCGCGGGATGGACGCGCAGGTCGAGATCGACGTCGCGCTCGCGCAGTGGAGCGGGGGTGGCGAGGTTCGGAGGCTCTCGGTCGCAGCACCGATCGGCGAAGGCCCGACCGAGGCGGCGCTCCCGATGGAGTGATCGTCGCCGTCGGCGACGGTCGTTTCCCGCGCCCCTCCCCGAGCGCCCCGGTATCCTCCACGCCGTGCGTCGGGGCTCGTGGATCGCGTTCTTGATCGCGTGGTCGCTCGCGGGTTGGGCGGGCGCACAGTCGCGCTCGGCAGCGCGCGCGGTGACGATCGGCGGCAGCGGCGATCTCCTGCTGCACCTGCGGGTGATCGCAGCCGCCGGATATGCCGAGCACGGGTGGGACTCGGTGCTCGGCTCGCTCTCGTCGATCGTCACGCCCGACGAGATCGCGTTCGCGAACCTCGAGACACCGCTCTCGATGGAGCGCCCGCCCGAGACCGGCAGCCCTCCGATCCTCGGCGCGCCCGCCGAGGCTGCGCCCGCGCTGGCGCGCGCCGGGATCGACGTGCTCAGCGTCGCGAACAACCACGCCTACGATCAGCGCGCGACCGGGCTCGCGCGCACCATCGCAGCGGTGCGCGGCGCGGGCATGGGCGCGATCGGCGCCGGCCCGACGATCGACGATGCGCTCGCGGCGCACGTGATCGAGCGCGGCGGGCTGCGCGTCGCGTTCGTCGCGCTCACCGATCACATCAACTCGGGCCCCGGCTCCGAGGCGCCGGTCAGCGTGATCGCGCGCTGGGAGGACGACGCGGTCGTCGCCGCGGCGCTCGAGCGCGCACGACGCGACGCCGACGTGCTCGTCGTCTCGGTGCACTGGAGCCACGACTTCTTCGATCACCCGAGCAGCGGCCAGCGCCGTCGCGCGCGCTTCCTCGTGGAGCACGGCGCCGATCTGATCCTCGCGCACGGCCCGCACGTGCTGCACGACGTGGAGCGGCTGCCCTCGCCACGCGGCGACGCGCTCTGCGCGTACTCGCTGGGCAACCTCCTGTCGAACCAGGGGATGCGCTACCGCGTCACGCGCCCCGAGGTCGAGGGCGCGCACCCCGCGACGATCCTCCCGGGCACGCGCGACGGTGTGTGGCTGCGGACGCGCATCGAGGTGCAGGACGGCCGCGTGCGCATCGCGCGGGTCGAGGGCGTGCCGCTCTACACGTTCAACAACTACTTCGCGCGCGTCGCGCGGCAGACCCGTCAGGAAGAGATCCGGATCGCGCTGCTGCGGGACGTGCAGGACGAGGCGCTGCGCGAGGAGCGCCGGAGCGCGATCGCGAGGGCGCTGGGCGACGTCGTGACGCTGCTCGAGTGAGCGCGGCTCAGACATCGGCTCGCCCGCAGGTCCCTACCGTCCGCGCGCTCACGTCCGGGACCCGCGGGACGAGCACTCCGGCAAGGAACAAAAATCGGCTCGCCCGCAGGTCCCTACCGTCCGCGCGCTTCGCGCGCTCACGTCCGGGACCCGCGGGACGAGCACTCCGGCAAGGAACAAAAATCGGCTCGCCCGCAGGTCCCTACCGTCCGCGCGCTTCGCGCGCTCACGTCCGGGACCCGCGGGACGAGCACTCCGGCAAGGAACAAAAATCGGCTCGCCCGCAGGTCCCTACCGTCCGCGCGCTTCGCGCGCTCCCGTCCGGACCCGCGGGACGAGCACTCCGGCAAGGAATCAGCGGGCCCGGTAGGTGAAGCGCCACGTGCGGATCTCGAGCTCCTCGATCTGACGGGTCGCTCCACCGACGGGGATCGCGTAGCGCCGTCGGGTGCGGACCTCGCAGCGATGCGGCAGGAGCGTGCGCGGCTCGGTCACGAGCACCGCGTCCATGCTCATCTCGAGGCTGCCGAGCCCCGCGGCTTCGGCGATCCGCGCGAGCGCCGCGGGATCGGGCACCGTGCGCATCGTGACCTCGGCGCAGCGATCCGGCGCGTCGCCGTCGAAGCAGGGCAGCGTGCGCACCATCTGCAGCGTCCCGCGCTGCGACACGCGCACGCCGGACACGATCAGCTCGGACGCGCCCGTCGCCTCGACGCTGCGTCCCGGCACCAGCGAACGCGACGCGAGCGACGCGAGCATCATCTCGATCGTCGACCTCGCGCTCGCCTCGAGCGCGCGATCGCTCGACCACGCGCCCGACACCATCTCCCAGAGCGGCCCCGCGCGGGTCTCCTCCGGCAGCGCGCTCGCCACCGCGGACTCGATCGCCCGGCGCGAGCCGCCGGGATCGACGAGCGCGCCGACGCCGCCCGTGCGCGTGAGCGTCGCCGACGGCAGGTACATCGTCGCGACGAGCGCAGCGTGGAGCGCGTCCTCGGCCATGCGCTCGCGGATCGGCGCGAGCGAGAGATCGCGCGAGGTGAGCGTCGTCGTGCCCGCAGCGCGCGTGACGGTCATCGAGAAGCGCGCTTCGGACGAGATGGTCGAGCCGCGGAACGGATTCTGGATGACGCGCGACGCCACGACCGTCGCCTCCGCTCCGGCGGGCCAGTCGAGCACGAACGTCGTCTCCGCGGGCGTCGCGGCGCGCTGCGCCGTCGCGATCGACGAGACCGACACGATCCACACGAGCACCATCCGAGCGACGAGACGCATGCGGCCCGGACCGTAGTACGAGCGCGCAGCGACCGCATGCGCGGCGAGAGGCAGTGCCACCGTGGCACTCGGCGAGATCGATCAAGGCTTCGACGTCGGGGCGCCCTGCACGACGGGCGTGGGCGCTCGCGAGACGTCCCGGCGGCCCCCGGCCGCCAGCAACCCCTGCACCCACTCGAGGAACACGCGCACCTTGGGCGCTGCGCCGCGTCCGCGCGCGTAGAGCGCGTGCACCGGGCGCGGCGGGCACTCGTGCTCGACGAGCACCGCCTCGAGCGCGCCGCTCGCGAGGTCTTCGGCGACCTCCAGCGCGAACATGTACACGAGGCCGTGCCCGGCGAGCGCGGCTTCGCGCTGCGCGTCGGTGCTGTTCGTATGAAGGCGCCCCTTCACGTCCATCGTGCGGCCGTCGCGGAACGGCCATGGCAGCGGTGCGCCGTCCACGAGGAAGCCGATGGTCGTGTGCTCGCCGAGCTCGTCGGGCGTGTGCGGCCGACCTCGCCGCGCGAAGTAGCTGGGCGCGCCGACGATCGCCAGGCGCAGCTCGCCGAGCGTTCGCGAGACCAGCTCGCTCGGTCGCGGCGCGGCCATGCGCAGCGTGACGTCGATGCCCTCGGCGACCGGATCGATGAGGTGGTCGCGCGCAGTGAGATCGACCGAGAGATCGGGATAGGCGTCGAGGAACGAGGGGAGCGCGCGGCTCAAGAGGAAGCGCGAGACCGAGACCGGCGCGTCGACGCGGATCCGACCGCGCGGCGCCGCGCGCGCGCGCCCGATCGTCGCTTCGGCCTCGGCGAGATCGGCGAGGATGCGCGTGCAGCGCGCGTGGTAGGCGGCGCCTTCGTCGGTGAGCGCGAGGCTCCGCGTGGTGCGCTGGAGGAGCCGCACGCCGAGCCGCTGCTCGAGCCGGCCGACGACGCGGCTCACGCCCGAGGGCGTCAGGCCGAGCGATCGCGCGGCCCGCGTGAAGCTGCGCGCGTCGACGACGCGGACGAACACCTCGATCTCGCCGAACGCGCTCACGCGCTCACCCTGGGCAATTCGTGACGCGGCGGCAACGGTGCGATGCGCCGCGGCTCGCTACTCGGGGCCTGCGGCAACCGCCAGAGTCGCTCGCATGAACGACGTTTCCTCTCGACTCGATCTCGTCCTCTCGCGCGCGGTCCGCGAGCAGCGTGTGGTCGGCGCGATCGCGCGCGTGGTGCGACGCGGCGAGGTGATCTATCGCCGGGCCGTGGGCCTCGCCGATCGCGAGGCGGGCCGCGCGATGACGCCCGAGACGCCGCACCGGTTGGCGTCGCTCACCAAGCCCGTGACCTCCGTCGCGGCGCTCGCGCTCGTGGAGCGCGGGGTGCTCGCGCTCGAGGCGCCGGTCACGCGCTGGCTGCCCGACTTCCGTCCGCGCTTCGGAGAGGCGACGCCGGCGATCACGCTCCACCAGCTGCTCACGCACACCAGCGGTCTCGGCTACGGGTTCCTCGAGGCGCCCGACGGTCCGTACCACCGCGCGCGCGTGTCGGACGGGCTCGATCAGCCGGGGCTCTCGATCGACGAGAACTTGAGGAGGCTCGCGGGCGTGCCGCTGCGCGCGTCGCCGGGCACCGAGTTCCACTACTCGCTCTCGAGCGACGTCCTCGGCGCGGTCATCGAGCGCGCCACCGGCGCGCGGCTGCCCGAGGTGATCGCCGAGCTCGTGACCGGGCCCCTGGGTCTCGAGACGCTCGGGTTCCGTGCGCTCGAGGGGCTCGCGGTTCCCTACGCCGAGGGCAAGCCGCCGTTCGTGATCCGCGAAGACGAGCCGGTGACGTTCTTCGGGCCGTTCGCGGTGTCGTTCGCACCGCGGCGTGCGCTCGTCCCGAGCTCGTACGCGTCGGGCGGCGCGGGGATGACCGGGACGATCGACGAGTTCGGGAAGCTCCTCGAGGCGCTGCGGATGGCGGCGCTGCCGTCGCTGTCGCGCGCGTCGATCGAGACGATGTGGAGCGATCGGATCGCGCCGATCGATTCGCCGACCCTCGGTGAGGGATACGGGTACGGCTACGGCGCGTCGGTGCTCCGCGATCCGGTCGCCGCGCGCTCGCCGCTCTCACGCGGGGCAGTGCGGTGGGGCGGCGCGTACGGTCACTCGTGGTTCGTGGATCGCGCGAGCGAGACGTCGTCGGTGCTGCTCACGAACACGGCGTTCGAGGGGATGACGGGGCGGCTGCGCGACGAGGTGGAAGAGGCGGTGATCGGAGGGTGAGCTCGGCGTCGACGGGCGCCTGCTCGATCGGGCTCCCGCGCCATGCGCTCGCTCTTCTTCGTCGCCATCGCTGACCCCGTGGTGAACGAGCGCGATGTCGCCGCCGCTCACGGCGCGACGATGCGGCCCGGCGCGCCGTTGAGCCCGTCGAGCGTGTGGCATCCGTTGCAGTCGCCGTTGCGCTGGGGCGTGCCCATCGCGCGCTCGCGACCCTGGTAGCGAACGCGCGCGGTGTACGGCGCCGCGATCGCCGTCGAGGAGCGGAAGTTGCCGACCCCGTTCGCCTGGATCGTCGTGACCACCCCGTTCGCGTCGGTGATCTCGACCACGAGCGGCTCGTCGGCGCTGCCCGCGAGCCCGTTGCAGTCGGTGGGCTCGTGCGCGCTCGGGAACACGGTGCCGGCGATCGTGAGGCGCGGTCCGTCGCCGCGGCTCGTGTGGCACGCGATGCACGCGGCGCCCGGGTGCATCTGCGACGAGCCGTTGTCGCCGCTCGTCCAGAACGTGCCCGACGTGCAGACCTCGGGCGTGTCGAAGGGATCGGTCGGGCCGGGCCCGGGATCGACGCACTCCTCGCGCGGTGCGCCCGCGGCGAGCCAGTCGTCGAGCGCGGTGAGATCGGCGACGCGCGGCGCCGGCGCGGGCGGCATCGGGCGCGCGTCGTCGCGCATGCGCTGCGCCGAGAGCGCCGCGATCGTGAGCCCCGCGAAGCGCGAGGGCGCAACGAGATGGTCGTAGGCGACGAGCGGCATCGGCGCGCCGCCGACCGGCGTGCTCGCGTGGCAGCCGACGCACGGCGCGAGCACCGCGACGACCTCGCACGGGATGCCGCCCTCGGCCGGCGCGCTCGCGTCGACGACGGCGTCGGGTCCGGAGTCACCGGGAGGACCGTCGTCCCCAGCGTCGCCCGGAGCGCTCCGTGCGGCGTCGATCGGAGCAACGATCGCGGCGTCGCGCGCGCCGGCGTCGAAGCCGCTCTGTGGATCGCCTGGGAGCGTCCCGCTGATCTCGCCCACGCACGCGCCGAGGACCAGCGCGCCGACTCCGATCGACCACCCACTTCGCGTCGCCATGCGCGCGCACCCAGCAACAACGATGCTCACGAGCACGCGCGGACTCTCGACCCCGGCGCGCTCGCACTACACTGCCGGCGTGCTCCGATCTCTCCTCGCGCTCGCCATCGCGCTCGTGCTGATCCCGAGCGTCGCTCGCGCGCAGTCCGCGTCGTACGGCCAGTACCTCGTGGTGCTCGACGACTCGGGCTCGATGGACGGCAGCGATCCGCGCCGCCTCGCGCCGCTCGCCGCGCTCGCGCTCGCGGCAGCGCTCGAGGACGGCGATCAGGTGATGCTCGTCGGGCTCAACGAGCTCGCGTCGGGGGCGATCACCTCGCCGCGCTTCGTGTCGCCGCGCGAGCTGCTGCCCGAGCGTGCACAGGAAGGGGCGCGACCGATCGCCGGAGATCGGGTGCAGCGCCTCGAGCAGCACCAGGGCCAGACCCCGTGTCGCGCCGCGCTCGAGGCCGCGCGCGCGCTGCTCGAGCCCGCCGCGTCGGCGGGCGCACCGCAGACGCTCCTGATGCTCACCGACGGCGCGTGCAACGGCGGCGCGGTCGAGCCGGCCGAGCGCTGGCTCGCGTCGCTGCGCGCGCACCGCGAAGGTCGCTTCCGCTTCGTGCTCCTGATGCGCCAGGGCCCGGAGCGCATCGATCGCACGCTCGAGAGCTACGGGCGCCACACCGGATGGCAGGGCGACACCCGCGTCGCGTTCGACGCGCGCTCGCTGCTGCGCGCGTTCGCCGACGTGCTCTCGTTCTCGCGTGGTCTTCGCTACGACGAGGGCGGGCGCGTCGGGCTCGAGCGCACCTTCGCGGGGGCGCGCGCCGTGCGCGTGCTCGCCATTCGTGATCGCGGCGAGGGCCCGATTGCGCTGGAGCAGGTCGAACGCGAAGGACGTGCAGTCGTGATCCCCGGCGGCGCGACCTATCGCGAGCCCGCGCACGAGTGGAGCTTCCGCAGCACCACCATCGCGCCGCGCGAGCAGCCCTTCGCGGTGCGCAGCGCGAGCACGGGCGTCGACGTGCTGGTGATCCCGGTCTACGGCCGGCTGCGCGTCGAGGCGGTGGTCGCGCCCTGCGAGCACGAGCGCCCCTCGTTCGACGCGGAGATCGCGGTGCGCGCGGGACAGCCCGCGTGCGCGTTCGCGCGCCTGGTGGGCGACACCGGCGAGACGATCGTGCCCGCGCGCTCGTTCGACTTCGGCATCGAGCTCTGCGAGACGAGCGAGTGCACCTCACCGAGCCCGATGCAGCCGGGCGACGACGGCGTGTTCCACGCGCAGCTCGGCGCCGAGCTCGCGCGCGGCCGTCACGAGCGCACGTTCCGCGCGCGCGGTGGCGCCCTCGCCGCGCCGGTGATCGCGACGCGCGGCTTCGCGGCGATGAGCTTCGGCGTGCAGCGCGTCACCCGCGACGAGCGAGCGGTCTCGTCGATCGATCTCGGCGAGCTGCCGCGCGCGGTCTCCGAGGATCTCACGCTGCGCTACGAAGGCAGCTTCCCCGCGGGCACCCGCGCGCGCGTGCGCTGCGAGGTCGAGGGCGCGGAGGCGCTCGCGTCGTGCGTCGAGTGCGCGCTGCCCGAGGGCGACACGGTGTCGCTGCAGGACGCGTTCACGATCCACGCGACGGTGCGCGGGCGCGCGTTCTGTCCGCGCGCGAGCGAAGGCGACGCGGCGCCGCGCCCGATCCGCATGCGCCTGGTGGTCGAGCCCGAGGCGAGCGATCAGGTCGGCGCGCACTCGCTCCCGATCGACGCGACGCTGCGCTACGCGGCGGTGCCCCCGCTCGCGATGGAGCTCACGGCGGGCGAGACGATCGAGCACGAGGTGCGGGTGCCCGGGCCGGTCGCGGAGAGCGCGGTCGACGTGCACGTCGAGGGCGCGGGCGACGACATCGAGGCGGCCGCGGTGACGCCCCACGCGCAGCTCGGCGCGGGCGAGGATCGGATGGTCGCGATCACGCTGCGCGCGAGCGCGAGCGACTGCTGCGGCGCGGGCCCGCGCGACGCGACGCTGGTGCTCGTCGCCGACGATCGCAGCGAGCTGCGAGTGCCGCTGCGCATCGAGGTGCGTCCGCCGTCGTTCTGGACGTGCCCGGGCAAGCAGATCGCGATGGCGATCGCGGCGCTGCTCGCGCTCGTCTTCGTGATCTGGTTGGTGCACGGCGTGGTCTCGCCCGCGCGCTTCGATCCCGGCGCGCTCCTGCTCAGCGCGTCGAGCCACGACGAGCTGCTCTCGATGCGCGAGGGCGACGACGGATGGCGTCACCTCCGTCGCTTCACCGAGGCACAGCGCGGCTTCCGTCGCCCCGCCGCGGTGTGGCTCGGCGGACCGCGCGCGCCGCTGCCCTCGCTCAAGCGGCAGCCCGCCGACGGACGCATCGAGGCCCAGCCCGGCGGTGGCGCGTCGCTCGTCGTGACCGGCCCGGGCATCGAGCGATGGAACGACGCGGAGAGCCGCTACGTCGAGATCGAGCGCGGCACGCACCCGGTGCCCTCGCGCGTGCGCATCAAGCGCGGCGAGGAGCTCTTCCTCGAGTTCAGAAGGTGACCTGCGCACGTGCTCGTGCCCTCGGCGAGCACGAGCACGCGCGCCGCGATCACGGCCGCCAGCGCAGCTCTTCCACGAGCGTCGGCAGCCTCTCGCGATACCGCTCCTCGGTGCGCCGCGCCTCCGCGACGTGACCCTCGCGCACGCGCCCGAAGTGATGGCGCAGCTTCACCTCCATGCGGTCGGCCGCCAGATCGAACGCCGCGATCGCATCGGGATCGCGCTCCTTCACCACCACGACGCCGAGGCCGCTCAGGGTGACCTGGATGCGGCACTCGTGGTCGACACCACCCTTCGGTCCGTTGAGGTCCTCGAGCATCACGTGGATGCGCTCGATCGAAGGGGCGAACTTCGCGAGCTTCTGCCCGAGCCGCTCGCGCACGTACTCGCGATGGTGCGCCTCGATCGCGACGTGATGACCGCGCACCGTGACCGGCGTCTTGCTCGTCGGCGTCCGACCCGCGACGCGCTTCTCGGGGCGAGGCAGCGCCTCGGGCATCGTGGTGCGCTCGAAGTCCTGGGGATCGTGCTTCATGGAGTTACCTCGTCGAGCGCTGCGCATGCAGTCCGTCGCCGCGCAGCGACGTGGCGATCTGGTGCAGGCCGCGATCCAGCGCGCCGCACCCACGAACGCGCGGGCACGCCCGCGACACGGCCGAGAAGTGCGGCGATGCGCCTCGCGCGGGGCATCGGATCGCGCCCGCGAGCGGGCAGATCGAGCGCTCAGGTGCGGGCGCTGCGCGCGGTCTCGACGAGCATCGTGATCGCGTGGCGGAGCGACGCGAACGAGAACGGCTTCTCGAGGATTGCCGCGAAGCGCGCGCGCTGCACCGGCGGGATCGGCGCGGCCATCGCGGTGACGAGCAGGAAGGGCGGCGTGCGCGGACCGAGCTTCGCGCGCACCGACGCGAGGAGCTGCGCGCCCGTCATCTCGGGCATCCAGTAGTCGACGACGACGACGTCGAAGCGCTCCTCTCCGATGTGCGTGCGCGCGTCGGACGCCGAGCGGCACGCGACGACGTCGAGACCCGCTCCGCGCAGCAGGCGGGAGTACGCGTAGGTCGACGCGTCGTCGTCGTCGACGAGCAGGACGCGGAGCTGCGGGGCGTTCGACATCCGTCGACCGACGGGCAGCGTGCCGCGTCGGTCGGGGCTCGCCAAGCGCGGGTGCGCGCGGTGTTGTTCCGGCCACACCGCGCGTACATGCCTCCACGAAGAACGGTCGAACGACGGAGGACCGATGAGTGCCACGATCGGAGCAGCAGCAACGCGCGTCGTGGTGCTCGACGACGAGGAGCGCACGGTCCACGTGCTGGCGTCCTGGCTGGGCAATCTCGGCTTCGTCGTGCACGGGTTCACGTCGGCGGAGAACGCGATCGAGTTCGTCTCGCGAGAGGGCGCGGACGTGGTGCTCACCGGATCGCACGTCGCGGACATGGGCGGCGCGCAGATCGCGGCGTCGATGCGCGATGCGCGCCGCGCGCACCCGCCCGCGCTCGTCGCGATGACCCCGACGGGCGAGAGCGCGCGCGGCGTCGAGCCCGAGTTCGACGCGATCGTGCGCAAGCCCTGCGTGCTCGACGCGCTCCTCACCGCGATCTCGCGGCTCGTGCCTGCACACGGCTGATCCTCTCCAGATCTCGAGGAGAGCAGGAGCCGGAGCTCTGAGGAGAGCAGGAGCCGGAGCTTCTGAGGAGAGCAGGAGGGTCAGGAAGACCACGGCACTGAGCTCGCTGGTGATCCCGACGCGTCCCGCAGTGCGAGAGAGAGAGAAGAGAGAGGATCTACCGCAGAGGACACGGAGGGCCGCAGAGTTGGCTTCAGAGAGTGTTTCTCTGCGGCCCTCCGTGGCCCTCTGCGGTGAATTCTCCGAGGCCGAGCGCAGCAGATGCAACGCGTCGAGGAGGAGACCCATCGACGTGGTCTTCCTTCTCCTCCTGCTCTCCTCAGAAACTCTCTTCGCTCGAGGTCGAGCGCAGCGGGAACAGCGTGTCGACGAGACGATCCGTCGACGTGGTGTTCCCTCTGCTTCCTGCTCTCCTCAGACGATCGTGTCGCGGCGTGGCTCGTCCTGCTCGCGCACGACCGCGCCCGACTCGCGCAGCGCGCGGCGGAGATCCTCGACCGGCGTGCCCGGCGTCATCGCCTTGATCGCGCGCAGGCCCTTGTTCGGCTCGCAGATGAGCACGGGGCCTTCCTCGGCGACCCACACCGCGACCAGGCCGGCGCCGAACGTCGGCGGGCGCTCGGGCGCGCGCGGCTCGAGCACGTGCAGCGCAGGGGCGTCGTCGTCGCCGGGCGCCCATCGCGCGCCCTTCCCGACCAGCTTCGCCCACAGCATCCCGAAGCTCACGTCCTGCGTCGTCACCATCGCGCCGAGCGTACACGATCACGCCAGCCCCGATCGTGCGCGTGGCCCGCACCGTGCACCGACGTCGGCACATGTCGAAGATCCACACGAGGCAGCGCGGCGAGACGCGGAGCCCGAAGCCGCGACGTGAAGACGATCGTGGCGCGAAGAAGGCACCGAACGCAGCCCCGCCCGGCGGCGCGCTGATGGGCCGTCGCGTCGGTCGCAGCTCGAAGGACCTCGGCGACGTCCTGAAGCGCCCCGAGAAGATGCACGGCGACTACCCGGTCGACACCAGCAAGAAGGGCATCAGCGCGACCGACAAGAAGGCGGGCGGCGAGTCCACCGCGCGCCGCAACTCGCGCAAGAACGCGGCGAGCGCGCGCTACGCGCTCGAGGACTCGAAGTCGGTCCCGTCGCGCAAGTCGACGCGTCGCAGCGGGAACTCGCAGAAGGCGGACAACCAGCTGAAGAGCCGGACGACTCGCAACACGACGTCGCCCGAGGCCCGCGCGCGGCGTGCGAGCGTGAGCGCGACGCGCACGCGTGGCGGCGGTCGCGTCGCGCCTCGCACGTAGCGTCCGGTCGCACGTCGTGATCGGAACACCGCTTCGCGCGCCGCGTTCAGGTTTACGCGGCTCACGCAGCGGAGGTACGGTCACGCGCATGACGAACATCCTGCCGGGCGAGGTCACGCCGACGCTCTTCGTCGGCCTCGGCGGCTCGGGGGGCCGCGCCATCGGACGCATCGCGCGGCACCTTCGCGCGCGGGCCGATTTCGGCGTGCGCTACGAGGGCCTCGTCCGCTTCCTCGCGATCGACACCAACGAGGCGGACCTCGCGCGGCTGCGCCAGGGCCCAGGCGCGATCCACAGCACGGTCGCGATCAGCGACTTCGACAAGGTCGAGTACTCGTCGCTGCGCCGCGGGGATCGTTTCGCCGACGCCGATCCGTACTTCACGCAGTGGGTGCACCCCTGGTACCGCTTCCGCGAGGAGAGCGGCGCAGGCGCGGGGCAGATCCGTGTGGAGAGCCGGCTCTCGTTCAACCGCGCGGTCGAGGTGGGCTCGCTCTCGGCGAGACTGAGCGAGATCCTCGATGCGCTGCGGCACCACGCGCAGGGCATGCGCCGTCACGACGCGCCGGTGCAGGTGTTCGTCTACTTCTCGGTCGCGGGCGGCACCGGATCGGGCGCGTTCCTGCCCTTCGGCTATCTCGTGCGCGACGCGCTCGGCGACAAGCGCTCGCGCGTGTTCGGCTTCGCGATCCTGCCCGAGGCGTTCGAGGTGGTCGCGGGGCGCAACCGCGACGGCGTCTACGCGAACGGCTACGCGGCGCTCAAGGAGCTCGAGCACCTGATGCGGCTCGACACCAACACGAGCGGCTCGCCCGACGCGATCGCGTTCCACTACGACCCGCGCAACAAGAGCCGGAAGACCGTCGCGCGACGTCCCTACGATCTCGTGTACCTCGTCGATCGCCCCGCGAGCTTCAGCCTCGACGAGGTGGGCGAGGCGCTCGCGGACGCGAGCTACCTGCAGGTGTTCTCGCCGATCCTCGGGGATCAGCAGGCCGACTACGACAACTACACGAAGGAGTCGCGGGCGCTCTTCCCGGCGGAGCTCGGCAGCGACGGATACAGCGCGTTCTACGGCACGCTGGGCTCGGCGCTGGTGATCCTGCCGCGCAAGGACCTGCTCGAGTACTGCGCGCGACGGTGGAGCGCGGCCGCGGTGCGGCGTTACCTGCTGCTCGACGATCCCGCGCTGGTCAGCGAGTCGCAGCGCGAGCGGTTCAAGCGGTTCGCGCTCGATCCCGCGGAGCTCGACACGCTCTCGCCCGACGAGCGCGCGCGACGTGTCGATCAGAGCTTCGTGTCGCGCATCGATCTGCTTGCGGAGGAGGATCGCGAGGGCGGGATCTGGAAGCGCATCGTCGCGCTGAAGGAGACCGCGGGCGCGAAGATCGCGGCGACGCTCCACGGGATCGAGACCGAGCTGCGCGGAAAGACCACGCAGGTCCGGGAGATCAGCGCGGATCGCATCCTCGACGGATCGTGGACGCCCGCGAACACGATCGGCGCGCTGGGGCGCGAGGTCGAGAAGGCGCGCGCCGACGTGCAGGCGCGACTGGGCACGGTGCTCGCGCAGATCGACGGCGGGAGCTTCTGGCCGGAGCTGCTCGCGAAGGCGGGCCCCGACGGAGCGCCCGAGCTCTCGCCCTACGAGCAGCGCTACGTGCTCACGATGCTGCGCGAGCCCACGGGCCTGCTCGGCAGCGCGGCGCTCGACGAGGTGACGCGACAGATCGCGGGGCTCACCAAGGAGTGCGAGCTCGGTCGCGAGGGTCGCTTCACGAGCGAGATGGACGCGCACGCGTCGACGCTGAAGCGCACGCACGGCGGGTTCGACGCGGTGGTGCTGCGCAAGGACAAGGACTTCGAGGCGGCGCGCGATCGCGCGGTCGCGACGTTCAACGAGCAGGTGGAGCGACAGCGCGCGCTCTTGCTCAAGAGCGCGCTGCACGAGCTGCGGGTCGCGCTGGGGCGCGCGGCGGACGCGCTGCGCGCGAGCTTCCGGAACATCGAGGCGTCGGCGTCGCGCTTGTCGGTCGAGCTCGACGAGAAGGCGCGCCGCTTCGAGCTCGACGGTGGGCACGCGGGCGCGGGCGAGGTGAACGACTTCGCGCTCGACGTGGAGGCGCTGCAGCACCCGAGCGGCAAGCAGCGCTTCTGGAGCTGGTACTACCTGGACCAGGTCGCACGTGGCTCCCTGGGCGCCGCAGGCCCCGAGACCGGAGACAGCAAGGAGATCGTCGCGGCCGTGCAGGACGCGATGCGTCCGCGCTTCGACGAGCGGGGACGTCCGGTGTCGCGCACCGCGCGCGAGATGGTGAGCGACATCGAGCGCAAGCTGGTCGAGGTCGCGGAGGGCGTGCTCGCGAAGGTGATCCTCGGCGATCCGCGGAGCGACGATCCCGCGGAGCGCGCCGGGCTCACGCTCGATCAGGCGATCGCGCTCGAGGCGAAGTACTACGAGCTGCACACGCAGAACGAGGTGCTGGCCGAGCGCGAGCGGAAGAAGACGACGGCCGAGGCCGCGCTGCGCGCGATGTCGCCGCTCTCGCCGGCGTCGCTGTGGGGCGAGGAGAACGTGCGGCAGTACGCGCTGCGCAAGCTGCGCGCGACGATCGGCAAGGCGCAGCCGCTCACGCGTCTCTCGCCCGAGGCGCGCAGCCTGATGAAGCACACCGACATGCTGCTCGTCGGCGTGCACACGTCGCTCGCGGGGAGCGCGCTCGGTCGCTTGCTCGCGGGCGCGACCGAGGGCCTGAGCGCGCAGACGATCGACGACTGGCCGGACGCCGAGCGCCTCGTGTTCTATCGCTCGATCCTCGGCGTGCCGCTCTACTGCTTCCCGCACGTGAACGAGGAGATGAAGGCCTGCTACCAGCGCTACCAGGCGCAGCGCGAGAAGGCGTGGCCGCTCCACATCGACGCGAACTGGGAGGCGCTGCCCGATCTCGATCCCGAGGAGCGGCGCGCGGCGATCGAGTCGCGTCGCAAGCAGCTGAAGGGCGCGCTCGGCGCGCTCGCGATCGCGGTGACGCGGGGTGCGGTGACGAGCGGTGAGAGCGGGCTCGAGCTCGTGATCGGCTCGTCGCGGCTGCCACTCGGTCGCGGGCCCATCGAGGCCGCGGGCGCGCTCGCGGCGCTCGAGCAGAGCAAGCCCTCGATCTTCCAGTCGGTCGTGCTGCCGCTGCGCAGCGCGTTCGAGAGTGGCACCGCGAAGGGCGAGGTCGCGGGCGCACAGAAGACGTGGAGCGAGCGCGCGATGCAGCTCGAGCTGCTGGCCGGTCTCGACTCGGCGCAGAAGCGCGAGTACGACGAGCTGCGCGAGGTCGCGGCGATCCTCGGCGGCTGAGCTTGATCGCATCGCGATGACCACCGCGGCGATCGTCTGCGGGCTCGGTGCGTTCGGCGCGAGCGTCGCGCGTCGGCTCGAGGAAGAGCTGTCGCGCGAGGGCGCGCCCTTCGCGTTCGTCGCGCTCGATCCGTGCCCCTCGCCGAGCGCGATCGCGTCGGCGGTGATCGAGCGGGCGCGCGTGCTGCTCGCGCACGAGCGCATGGTGCACGCGCGCGATGCCGCGGGGGAGGACGGGCTCACCGAGCTGCTCGTGATCCCGATCGCGCACCTCGGCGAGCGCGGACCACGCGGTGCGATCGAGGCCGCGCTCACGGCGATCGAGGAGCGCGTGATCGGCGAGCTCGGTCCGATCTTCGAGCCGTTCCGTACGGGGAGCGAGCGCAACGCGATCGTCGCGCCGATGCTCGCGATGCCGCATCCCCACGGACACGCGGAGGGCGAGGCGATCATCGCGTCGGTGCGCGCGCTCGTGAGCGCGGTGCGCGCACGTCCCGCGACGCGGCGCTGCACGCCGCAGGTCTGGCTCGTCGAGGACGTCGCGGAGTTCTCGATCCTCTCGGAGGGCGAGCTCGAGCAGAACGTACGCAACTTCGTCACGCTGCTGCTGCGCGCGCGACCGGCGCTCGATCGCGTGCAGACGGTGCTGCACGGCACCGCGCCCGACGCACCGCTCGCGACGTTCGCGTGTGCCGTCGCGGAGCTCCCGCGCGAGCGCATCCGGCGCTGGGCGACGAGCCAGGTCGCGCTCGAGCTGCTCGATGCGGTGCTCGACGCGAAGCTCGAGGGCGCGACGTTGTCGGAGGTCGACGCGCTCGAGCAGGTGGAGCTCGACGCGCTCGATCCCACCGCCGACGCCGCGCACGTCGTGCGCGACGTGCTCGAGCGCTACGTGCCGCCGATCGAGAACGACGCGCCGCCGCGCTGGCACGAGAGCGCAGAGGAGATCCGCGCGCGCTACGGGCCCGATCACGGAGATCCTTCGCTCGACGATCCGCAGCCGCCGCCCCAGCAGCCGGTGGGTTTCGCGCTCGAGCGCATGCGGCAGATCGAGGACGCCTGGCGGCTCCTGCAGCGGCGGCGCTTCGACGATCTCGTGGCGCGCGAGCGCGCGGACATGGAAGCGGCGCGCGAGTCGTTGCTCACGCGGGTGAAGGCGCGCGTGGATCGCGAGCTCTGGGGAACGCCGTCGCCCGACGCGTTCCGGCGCACGACCGAGCTCGTCGACAAGCTGCGCCGCGGCGTCGCGATGCGGCTCGAGGACGCGATCACCGAGCGCGACGCGATCGAGCCGACGCCTTCGCCGAGCTTCGACGATCTGCGCGCGAGGCATGCCGAGCTGCTCGATGCGGCGCGCCGCAGGCCCGATCTCGGGCGCATGGTGCTCTGGGGCCTGCTCGCGACGATGGCGACGATCGTGCTCGTGCCGTCGATCCTGGTGGAGCTCGCGGGCGCGATCGATGCCCAGCCGAGCGACTGGTACGAGCCGTGGCTGCGGGCGCGCGCGATCTGGACCGCGGGCACCTTCGGGCTGCTCGCGATCGGAGCGCACCTCGCGTGGCACGTGTGGAGCGCACACGCGGCGACGGTCGAGGCGCACCGCGAGATGTGGGCCGCGATCCGTCGCACCGTGATGGGCGAGCAGCGATCGGTCGCGACGTACTTCACGACGCGCTTGCGCTTGTCGCGCGCGACGGCACGGGTCCAGGCGCTGCTCGCGCTGCGCGCGGTGCTCGATCGCGACGCGGAGGCGCTGCTCCTCGCGGAGCGCGCGGCGCAGCGTGCGCGCGCGGAGCTGCTCGCAGAGCAGCGTGCGCTGGGCGTGGTGCGCGAGGGCGCGCGCGTCGATCTCTCGGAGCTGCTCGGTGGGCGCGGCGAGACGCTGGTCGAAGGGCTCGCGGGCGCGGCGGCAGCGCGCGCGCTGATGCGTCAGCTCCCCGCCGATGCGCGGCCGACGCGCGAGCGCGATCTGCTGCGCGCCCTCGCCGATCGCGAGGGCTGGTCGCGGCGTTGGCGCGACGAGGTGCCGTTCTCGTCGCTCGTGTCGCTGCGCGCGGGCGCGGCGCCGCACGCCGAGCCGGTCGCGGCGTGGGATCCGTTCGCGGAGAGCGAGGACGCGGAGGCCGCGAGCGCGCAGATCGCGTCGTTCTTGCGGAGGCAAGCGCGCTCGCTGAGGGTCGCGCTCGACTTCACGGGCCGCGAGGTCGGCGGCGACGCGCACGTCGTGTACGAGGGCCTCGGCGTGGTCCCGCCCGCGGCCGAGCCCGAGGTCGCGCGAAGGCTGGAGAAGGAGAGCGCATCGGGCGCACCGATCCGCTGCGCGCGCGGCATCGAAGAAGATCGCGCGTACTGGCTCGTGGTGGTGACCGACATCGAGCTCGAGCGCGTCGCATCGCTGCGCACCACGACCGCGACACGTCCCACCGCCGCCGAAGCCCCGCGCTTCGAGATCGAAGACGAAGCCGCCGCCCGCGTCGCGACGCTCGCCCGCAAGCCGCCCTCGCCCCCTCACTCCGACCCGGAGGAGGGCGCGTGAACGCGTTCGAGCGTCTCGCGTGCGAGCTCGCGCGTCTGTCCGCGCTGATCCCTGGGCTCGGGATCACCGTCGTCGCGTTCGTGCCCTCGCTGCTCGTGATCGCGACGTCGTACCTGCTCGGTCGCGCGGCGCGCGCGCTGCCCGGCGGTCGTGGTCGAGCGAGCCACACGCCGACCTGGGTCGCGGCCTCGATCGTCGCGGTCGCGCTCTACGGCCTCGCGCGCATCGCCGATCCCTTCCTGCGTGATCGACTGCATCGCCCCGACGACGTCGATCCCGCGCTGTGGGAGCGCGTCTCGTACTTCGAGTGGCGTCTCCTCGGTGCGCCGTGGGGTCGCCCGCTCGTGCCGCTCGATGCGCACCCCGACATCGCGATCGCGCTGCACGCGATCGTGTGGCTGCCGATCATCGTGCTCGTCGCGGCGCTGCTCGAGCGCTTCGTCGTGTCCGCGACGCCGGGCGGGCTCACGTGGAGCACGAAGCAGGAGGACCTGCCCTTCTTCCATCGCTGGGTCGGCGCGAGCACCGCGCGCCGCGCCGACGATCGCTTCCGCCGCTGGGCGCGCCCGCTGTGGATCGCGATCTTCGTCGCGCACGCGATCGCGGGTTGGCTCTTCTACGTGCGCTTCGTCGCGAGCGAGCCCCCCGCGATGATGATGTGCCGCGAAGGCGAGCAGGGCGCGCCGGTGCGGCCCGCGGCGTACGCGGACGACGACGATCCGATCGAGCAGGCGCGCGACGATGCGCGGCCCGCGCCCGGCGCGTGGGTGCTCGCGCTCTACCTGCTCACCGTGCTCGGCGTGCACCTCGCGACGCAGGCGCGTCCGCCGGCCGAGCAGGACGAGAAGAAGGCCGAGGAGGACACGAAGGCACCTCCGCCCGAGCCCGCGATCGAGCGCCTCCGCGCCGCGCTCGCCGACGCACCGGGCGCCCCGACCATCGCACCTTCGACGCGCACCCCCGCGCGCACCGCCGAGACCGCCGCGCTCCCCGATCGCACCGCTGCGCTCGCGGCCGAAGCGTTCCGCCGTCTCACCGGCGCCGAGACGCTCTACACACACCAGCGCGACGTGCTCGAGCACCTCTCCTCGATGTGGCGCACCACGTCTCCCACCGCGCGCGGCGCGGCGCCCGAGCTGCGCGAGGAAGCGATGGGCGCGCCGTTCCGCGGCGCCGAGGGCGCGCTCGAGCACCCGCTCGTGCTTCTGCCCGAAGGCAGCGGTCGCACCGCGCTCTGCGCGCTCGCGGCGCTGCAGGTCTTCCTCGATCGCGGCGCGACCACGCTGGTCGTCACCCGCGACGCACCCTCGGCGCGCGCGTTCGCCGAGCGCGTGCGCGATGCGGTGCAGCGCACGGCCGCGCGATGGAACGCCGCGGTCGCCGTCGCAGGTGAAGATCTCGCCGCCGCGCTGCTCGCCGAGCGCACCCCCGCGATCGTCGTCGCGCATCTCGAGGCGCTCGAGTCGGACGTGCTCTCGGATCCGCGCACCGAGCCGATCCTCGAGCGCCTCGGGCTCTGGATCGTGCTCGACGTCGAGGGCTTCACCGGCGTGCGCGAGATGCATCTGCACATGCTCGCGCGCCGTACCTGGGCGCTCCTCGATGCGGTGCACGACGCGCCCTACCCCGCGCTCCTGCTCGCCACCGCCGGCCCGAGCGCGAGCGGCATCGCGGGCTGGGCGCGCCACCTGCTCGCCGCGCCGCTGCGGGTCTTCGAGCGCGACGGAGCGCCGCGCCCCGCGCACGCGACGATCACCCGCCGCGATCTGCGTCGTGACGACGGGCGCGAGGTCACGATCGCCGAGCTCGCCGAGGCGTGCGCGCGCGCCGGGCTGCGCTGGCACCTGCGCCTCGCGGGCGACGCGTGGCGCGGCATCGCGCGAAGCACGATCGATCTCGCGCCCGTCGCGGGGCACGTCGACGATCCGCTCGACGCCGAGGTCGTGATGATCGAAGGGCGCTGGCCCGACGTGCGGCGGGAGGCCGAGCGCCTCGCACACGCCGGGCAGCGCGCCGCGCCCGAGGGCGAGACCCTCGTGATCCTCGCACCGCCACGGGGCGACGAGCTCGCGCTGCACGACGAGGCGGAGGACGCGCCCTTCCGCGCGCTCACGCTCGCGCTCCCTCGCGCGGTGCCGCTCTCCGAGCCCGAGGTGGTGCGCCAGCGTCACTTCGATCGCGCGCTCGGTCGCGAGCAGGACGTCGACGCGCTGCGCACGCGCTTCGGCGCGCCCTTCGTCGACGAGACGCTGCGACGCCTCGAGGCGAACGGACGCGTCGCGCGCCGCGCCGCGCTCGAGTTCGACGCGCGCATCGACGACGCGCGTGCCCGCGCGAAGGTGCGCAGCACGAGCGAGGCCGCGATCGGCGAGCCGATCTGCGATGCGTGCGTGGGCGAGTCGACGTCGCGGGTGCGGCTCGTCGACGAAGGCACGCGCGACGTGCTGCGCGAGCTCGATCTCGCGACCGCGAGCGCGCTGCATCCGCCGGGCAGCCTCGTGCTCCACGCGCGGGGTCGCTACCTCGTGCGCGAGGGCGCGAGCGAGCCCGGGCTCCTCCTCGCGGCGCACGGGCAGCCTCCGGGCCGCACCACACCCGACCGTCGCGTGACCATCGAGCCCCGGGGGAAGCTCGAGCTCTCGGAGCGCTCGCTCGGCGGCGCGCCGATCCCGATCGCGCTCGCGCGCGCCGAGGTCACCGAGACGTTCCATGGCATCCGCCGCTACGCGCCGGGCCCGCGCCTCGTCGAGCGACGCACCTACGCGCATCCGCTCGCGAGCGTGTACTCGACCGAGGCGTGCCTCGTCGTGATCGAGCCCGCGCTCCCGCGCGCGGCGGAGATCGCGCTCGCCACCGCGGTCCGCGCGATGCTGCCGTGCCTGCTGCGCGCGTCGGAGGATCTGATCGACGTCGAGATCGTGCGCATCGAAGAGCGCGTCTGCCTCGCGCTCTTCGATCGCACGCCGGGCGCGAGCGGGCTCGCGCGGCACCTGCACCACGAGGGCGTCGGCGATCTGCTGCGGCTCGCGCGGCTCGCGCTCGAGCGCCTGGTCGGTGCGGAGACCGCGCCGCTGCGCGCGCTCTACGACACGCGGGAGGGCGGCGATCGCGAGCCCTGGGACGCGCGCGCCGCGCTGGTGTGGCTCGATCGCGTGCTCGACGCGGCGCCCGAGGACGACGCGCCTGCGCGCGAGCGTGCCGCGCGCGTCGAGCACGTGCCGGGAGAAGGCGCGCCCGGCGATCTCGGTCGCGTGTGGATCGCGCTCGAGGGTCGCACCGAAGATCTGGTGTGGACCCGGCACGCGTGGATCAGCGAGGTCGCGATCGGCCAGGCGCCCGCGGGCCCGGTGCACCTCGACGTCGCGTTCGAGCGCGGCGCGATCGCGCGTGCCCTCGAGGAGGCCGCGAGCGCGAGCGACGATCTCGGCGCGTGGGGCGATCTCGTGGCGCGCGCCGAGGCCGATCTCGCGCCGCTCGCATCGCGCCTGATCGATCTCGCGGGCCCCGCGTACCCCGAGCTCGTGCTCGGGCTCGTCGCCGCGATCCCCACCCGCGCACGACCGCTCGCGCCCGCCGAGCGCGCGCCCCTCGTCGCGCTGGTGCGACGACGCGCCGACGCGCCCGCGAAAGCGCTGCTCGCGCTCACCCTGCTGCGCGCGCACGGCCCCGCGCAGATCCTCGAGGGGCCGCGTGGTCCGTGGGTGCGCGCGACGATCGGAGAGCGCGATCGTGTCGTCGATCTCACCCGCGATCCGCCGCGCGTGGTGTCGTCTTCCGAGCACGCTGCAGCGCGTGTGCACCTCGGCTGACGCGGCGCGTCATGGTGCTAGGCTGGCGCGCCATGAGGCAGCTTCGAACATCGATCCCATTCGCGTTCCTCGCCGCGCTGCTGGTTCCGGCGAACGCGAGCGCCCAGATCCTCGAGCGCGACGATCACCTCCGCATCGGCGCGCACCTCGGGCTCGGCTTCGGCGGTGAGTTCGACTTCTCGGCGAGCACGGAGCTCGGCACCGCGGAGACCGACGGCGACCTCGACCCCAGCGTCGGGTTCGGCTTCCGCATCGAGCAGCCCTTCCTCGACTTCTTCTCGGTGGGCGGTCTCTTCGAGGCCATGAGCCACGAGGCGGACGCCGACAACGCCGAGCGCGAGTGGGCCTTCCACTTCGATCTGCTCGTGCGCATCCGCGCGATGTTCGAGGTGATCCGCGGCGAGCTCTTCCTCGAGCCCTACGCCGCGATGCCGATCGGCTTCACGCTCGGCGTGCTCCCCGCACCGCCGCTGCCGGGCGCCGACGACTCGACGTGGCCGGGGTGGAACATCGGCGCGCTCGCGGGTCTCACCGTGATCACGTCCTCGCGCGTCGGCGGCTTCATCGAGCTCGGCTGGCGGCACTTCGACATCTTCAACGGCGACGAAGTGCTCGGCCGCGACGTCGACTACACGGTCACCCTGAACGAGTTCGCGCTGAACCTCGGCATGATGTTCATGTTCCAGTAGCGTCCGGGCCCTGCGGGGCGAGCGCTCTGTCGAAATCGGCTCGCCCGCCGGTCCCTACCGTCCGCGCGCTTCGCGCGCTCCCGTCCGGGACCTGCGGGACGAGCACTCCGGCAAGCACTCACTCGATCGCCCGCGGATCTCGGATCCGATCCGCGGGCACGTCGGGCTGCTCGTGCACGAAGCCCTCGCTCTCCTCGGGCTCGGGCGCGATGGACGAGGCCATCCAATAGGTCGCCGCGATCGTGAGCGCGAGCACGCCGAACATCGCGGTCATGATCCCGATGCCCTTCGAGCTGTGCAGCTTCTGCTGCCGCAGTCGCTCCCCGCGATCCTCGACGTGCACCATCCCCGGCACGCGCTGATAGGTCGTCGCCATCTCCGTCCTCCACGGAGATCGCGTCGCAGGTCACGTGCCACGACTACGCGCCGATGCGCTCGTCGCCTTCGAGGATCCATCGCGCGCGCGGTGCGCGCGGCGCGCCCAGCGGGCTCTGCCACGTGCGCTCCACGCCGCGCTCGGTCGCGCTCCAGCGCTCGAGCTCGACGCCGTGACCGTCGACGAAGAGAGCCTCCCAGCCCTCGCGTCCGGTGAGCAGACGTCGCGCCGCCGCCTCGGTGTCCTCGGCAGGCGCGACGGTCGCCACACCACGGCACACGCCGCTCGCGTGGAGGAGCACCATCATCGTGATGCGCGGCTCCATGAGAGCACGATCGTACCCCGTTGCGGCGGCGCACGCATCGCCGCCACCCGCGGAGCGCCGTCACGCATCGATGCAGAGCTTCATCTGACCTTCGACGCGCTTCCATTTCTCGGTGAGCGCGTGGAACGAGCGCGCGTGGGTCGTGCCCGCACGCCCCGCGGCGAGCGCGTACCACTTGAGCGCGATGACCCAGAGACGCACCACCAGCACGGCGCGCCCTGCGAGCTCGTGCTCGATGAGCGTGCCGTGCGCGCCGAACACCGGCGCGAGCGAGGCGAGTCGCACCAGCGAGCGCTGCTCGCGCGCCGCCGCGTGACGGAACGCGCGCAGCAGATCGGTCGTGCGCACGCGCTCGGGCACGCCCGCCGGGAACAGGTACGAGTGCATCTCGTCGTCGCTGTCCGCGCTGCCGACCTGCGCCGCGATCGCGCGCAGCGGTCGCATGAGCTCGTCGCCCGCGCCCGCGGCACCTCCGGGCGATGCCGCCCAGACGTGCAGTGCCGTCTGCAGCTTGCCCGCGAGCGCGACGCGCACGTCGACGGGCAAGACACGGGCGGGCGGGCCGTCGGGGAAGAGGTCGCGCTCGAGCGCAGCGCCGAGCGCCTCTTCGCGACGTGCGAGCACGCGCTCGAGCCCGCTCGTCTCGTCGACGAGCCGCCGCACGAGGGCCGGTCCGACGCGCGGTCGTTCGCCTTCGTGGTTCTCCAGGAACGAGAGCTCCATCGTCCGTCCTCGGCCGTGGAGAGAGCAACCTCGGTGCCGTCGTCCCACCCCGACCAGCCGCGCTCGCGGGCTTGGATCCCGGGGCGACGCGCGGACCGGTGGCCGAGGTCGGCCGCGTCCGCCGATCCGCCGGAGAAGCGGGGCACTTCCCCACGCCCACGCACCCTTTCTTCGCGGAGGGAGCTGCGGCAGCGTGCGACCGCGGGCTGTGCATCGCGCGCGCACGACGCGCTCCTCGCTCCACGACCGCGAGCCCCGGGAACGCGACGCGCGCCGCGCTACGATGCGCGCCCATGCGCTCCGCTCCTTCGCTCGCCCTCGCGCTCGTGCTCGCCTCGTGCGGCGCGTCGTCCGCCGCGCCCGCGGCGCAGACGCAGACCGAAGCCGTCGTGATCCCCGGCCCACCGCGACCCTGGGCCGAGCTCACACGCGACGAGCGCACCGCGCACATGACGCGCGAGGTCCTGCCGCGCATGACCGAACTCTTCGCGGCGTACGACGCGACCCGCTACGACGCGTTCACCTGCGCGACCTGCCACGGCGAGGGCGCGCGCGAGCACGACTACGCGATGCCGAACCCGGCGCTGCTCCCGCTGCACCCGACGGGCAGCGAGGGCCAGCACCAGACCGTGCGCGATCATCCCGAGGGCGTGCGCTTCATGTACAGCCGCGTGATGCCCGCGATGCAGGCGCTGCTCGGCGCGCCCGAGTACGACGCGAGCACCGGCGAGGGCTTCTCCTGCTACGCGTGGCACCCGCACGCGGAGTGAGTCAGCGTTCCATCATCGGCAGGCGCGGGGCCGGGACTGCGTGCGAGAGGATGCGCTCGGCTTCCTCGGCATCGAGCAGCACGAACCCGCCGCGCTCCGAGTCGTAGATGTGCGTCTCGCCGGTCGCGACGTCGAACCACCACCCGTGCAGGCGCACGTGGCCCGACGCCTCGCGCTCGCGCACGACGTGATAGCTGCGCAGATGATCGAGCTGCTGGAGCACGTTGATCTGCGAGAGCCGATCGGCGGGCGGGAGCCCCTCGCCGATGCCGGGAACGTGCTTCGCGCGCTCGACGCTGGGACGCGCGAGCTCGAGCCACTCGCGCAGGTTCGGCGCGCCCGCGGGCGCCTTGCCCGAGAGCATCGCGCCCATCGCGCCGCAGTGGCTGTGACCGCAGATGACGATGTCGCGCACCTCGAGCGCGATCAGCGCGTACTCGACCGCCGCCGCCTCGGACACGTCGCCGATCGCGCCGCCCTCGGGATCGGCGGGCGCGATCAGGTTGCCGACCGTGCGGATCGTGAAGAGATCGCCGGGCTCGGTCGACGAGAACAGGTTCGGCACCACGCGGCTGTCGGCGCACGCGAGGAAGAGCGTGTCGGGATCCTGCCCGCTCGCGAGCTTCGCGAACGTGTCGCGACGCTGAGGGAGCTCGTGCTCGCGGAAGTGGAGGATGCCTCGGATCAGCTTGTCCATCGCGCCCGGAGGATAGCTGCAATCACGTCGCGTTCACGCGCGGCAGGATGCGCGCGAGCAGACCGGGCGCGTAGCGTCGCAGGTAGATCGCGGCGACCTCGCGACCGCCGACGTACACCTCGCGCGGCTGCGTCGCGATCGCGCGCGCGATGCGCTCGGCGCACTGCTCGGGGGACATCCCCGCGGCGTTGCTCGCGGCGCGCTCGCCGTGCACCGAGCCGTCGCCGCGCAGCGCGGAGAGCGTGATGTCGGTGCTCACGTAGCCGGGGCACACCATCGTGACCTTCACGCCGTCGGCGTGGCCCTCGGCGCGCAGCGCCTCGAAGAAGCCGTGCAGCGCGTGCTTGCTCGCGGCGTACGCCGAGCGCTGCTGGGTGCCGACGTAGCCGACGACGCTCGAGACCACGACGAAGTGCCCGCGCTTGCGCGCGATCATCGACGGGAGGATCGCCTTCGTGAGCGCGACGACGCCGAAGTAGTTGACCTCCATGATGCGTCGATCGACGTCGAGCGCGGTGTCGACGACGAGCGAGCGCTGCGTGATGCCGGCGTTGTGCACCAGCACGTCGACGTGCCCGAACGGGACCTGCGCGGTTTCGGCGTGCTCCTTCGCACGCGTGGTGTCGGCGACGTCGAGCGGGAGCACCGCGACGCGCGCGGGATCCGGGCAGCGGAGGCGCAGCGCCTCGAGCCGATCGGCGCGTCGCGCCGAGAGCACGAGCTTGGCGCCGCGCCGCGCGAGCTCGAGCGCGAGCGCTTCGCCGATGCCCGACGACGCGCCGGTGATCCAGACGACCTGGTCCTTGGTCATGCGCGCTGATTACGACGGCGCGCCGCGCCTGTCACCCGCGCGGATCGTCGGGCCCGATCACGTCGTGGCCGATGCGCACGCCGTCGCGCACGACGACGAGGTACACCAGCGGGAGCGGGCCGATCGCCTCGAACGAGTGCGCGCTGCCCGCGGGCATCGGCGCGATCTCGCCGCGCCGCACCACGTGGCCGTGCGAGTCGCGGAGCGCGCCCTGGATCACCAGCACGCGCTCGTCGCCGAGGTGCTCGTGCTCCGGGAACTCGCGCCCCGCCTCGACCCGCACGAACCCGGTCACCGCGCTCGCGACCGCGGGGCCGCCCTCCACGTGGAAGAGGCGCACCCCGGGCGCAGGGCCCTCGGTCCACGAGCTCGCGTCGTCGACGCGCAGCAGCAGCGCGCCCGCCGCGCGCACGTCGAGGTCGAGCAGCGACGCGACCTCGCGCTCGAGATCATCGAAGCGGCTCGTCGCACGCGCGCTCGCGACCAGACGATCGCGCGGCTCCTTCCGGAGCATCGCGATCGCCGCCGCGAGCTCGAGCGCCTCGGGCTCGAGATCGAAGAGGTCGTCGTCGCTCACGAGCGCTCCTCCTCGCCGAGACGTTCGCGCAGCGCCTTGAGCGCCGCTGCGACGCGCGATTTCACGGTGCCGATCGGAGCGCCGAGCCGCTCCGCGATCTCGCTCGAGGAGAGCCCTTCGAAGTACCCGAGCACCAGCACGTCGCGCTGCGCCTCGGGCAGCGCGGCGAGCGCCGCGGCCACGCGGGCTCGATCGAGCAGCACGGCCGGGCTCTCCGACGCGGGCGCGACCCGCGGATCGTGGGCGAGCGGCGCGCTGCGCGCGAACGCGTGCGACTTGCGCCGATCGAGCGAGCGCGAGCGCATCATCAGCACGAGCCAGGCGCGCACGCTGGCGCGCGAGGGATCGTAGGAGTGCGCGCGGCGCCACACCTCGAGGAAGACGTCGTGCACGAGGTCCTCGGCCTCGCGTCGCTCCCGCAGGATGCGCAGCCCGAGCGCGAGCAGCGCGCCCGCATGACGGTCGTAGAGCGTCGCGAGCGCGTCGCGATCACCGGCCGCGATCGAGAGCACGAGCGCCGCGTCCTGCTCGTTGCCCGCTCGCTCCGCCGCCGTGTCTCGCGCGTGCACCCGACCTCGGCCGAGAACTCTACCAGGCTCGCGCAGCCGGACAGAGCCCCGGCGCGCTCCCGCGCGCACACGACGTCGGACGGAGGACCTCACGCCGCTCCTACGAGCGACCTCCGCGTCCGGATCGAGGGCGCGCCGAGAAAGAACCAGAGCCCGATGATCGCGTCGAAGATCATGCACCCGAACGACGAGGTCTCCATGAACGGCCAGATCGGGTCGCCGTAGAGGTGATGCACGAGGTCCCACGCCGAGTGCATCCACCACGCGATGCCGATCGCCCGATGCGAGCGCAGGCCTCGATAGGCCACGACGGCGCCGATCGCAGCGAAGGGCAGCTCCCAGATCCCGAGGCCGCCGCCGAGGTACGCGCCCATCGCGCCACCGACGATCACCGCGTTGAGCTCGCGGCGCGCGGGGTCGGCGAACCGCGACATCACGAGGACGAAGACGAGCGCGCCGATCGCTGGGCCGACGTAGTCGAGCAGCTCGGTCGGAAGAGGTCTGTGCATGACGGACCCTGCGCGCCGGCCTACGCTCGGGCCATGTCTGGAAAGACACGTTTCGACGGATTCTCGCCAAGGCGCGGACGTGTCGTCGTCGTCGTGTTCGACGGTGTGGTGCTCGGTGATCTCGCGATCCCCTGCGAGGTGTTCGGGCGTGCGCGCGACCGCGACGGCGCGCTCGGCTACGACGTGCGCATCTGCGCGGAGGCGCGACGGGTCCGCACCGAGCACCTGACGCTCGAGGTGCCCCACCGGCTCGCGGCGTTGCGCCGCGCCGACACCGTGATCGTGCCGGGCCTCGACCGCGTCGATCGCGCGGTCCCCGACCCGACGCTGCGTGCGATCGCCGCGGCTGCGAAGCGCGGCGCGCGCGTGGCCTCGATCTGCACCGGCGCGTTCGTCCTCGCCGCGACCGGCGCGCTCGACGGGCGCGCCGCGACCACGCACTGGCTGGCCGCCGACGAGCTCGCGCGACGTCACCCGCGCGTGCGGGTCGATCCGCGCGTGCTCTACGTCGACGAGGGCACCGTGCTGACCTCGGCCGGCGCGGCCGCGGCGTTCGATCTGTGCCTGCACCTCGTGCGGCGCGACCTCGGCGCCGAGGCAGCGGCGCAGACCGCGCGCGCGTGCGTGATGCCGCTCGAGCGCGCGGGCGGGCAGGCGCAGTTCATCTCGCATCCGCCGCCTCGGTGCGAGTCGCCGTTCGCCGCGCTGCTCGTGTGGGCCGAGCAGCACCTCACGCGCGATCTCTCGCTCGCCGTGCTCGCGCGGAGGGCGGCGATGAGCGAGCGCACGTTCTCGCGTCGGTTCCGCGAGGAAGTGGGCACGACCCCGGCCGCGTGGGTCGCGCGCGCTCGAGTGCAGCGCGCCCAGCACCTGCTCGAGACGACGGATTGGTCGGTGGACCGCGTCGCCGCGGAGGCGGGCTTCGGCGGGGCGACGGTGCTGCGCGAGACCTTCGCGCGACTCGCGGGCACGACCCCGCGCGCCCACCGGCGATCGTTCGGCGCTCGAAGACCATCCAAAGAATCGGCTCGGCCGCCGGTGCGAGCACTCCGGTGAGGGCTTGTATCTAGTGCACCGGCCGATTGCCCGCCGTGGTAGGGCTGCCGGTCCAGCGGTTTCGGGAGAGGGTCGCCGCGTAGGGCTTGGGGCATCGTCCCCGTGACTGAGATTGGCGCCCTCGACCGAGTTTCTTTGCTCGAACGGTATCCAGAGGCGTGGCTCGTCCACCGTCCTCGCATGGACAAGCAAGGGCACGAAGCTCGGCTCCGAGGCTCCCGGGGACGCGAACACGAGCTCGAGAGGCACATGAGATTCGTCGGGATCGACATCGGTTCGGAGAAGCACGTCGTCGCGATCGTGGACGAGGCGGGCAAGGCACTGCGGAAGCCGACGCCGTTCTCCGAAGACGCGTCGGGCTACGAACGACTGCGCTCGATGCTCGGTGAGCCCGCCGACGCGTTCATCGCGATGGAGGCGACGGGGCACTATTGGCAGAACCTCTTCGCGTTCCTGCATGCAGCAGGGTTTCAGGTCGCGCTGTTGAACCCGACGCGCACGTCGCGGTTTGCAGCCGAGGATCTGCGGCGCGCGAAGACCGACGCGCTCGACGCTCTGGGCATCGCACGCTTCGCGCAGCAGAAGAGACCTGCGGCGACCCCGATGCCCGATGAGGCCACGCTCGAGCTGCGTGAGCTGATCCGGCTTCGCGACCGCCTCGTGCAGGACCTCGGCGACCGCACGCGGCAACTGCACCGCGCGCTCGACCTCTGTTTTCCGGAGTTCACCGAGCACGTGCGCGACGTGGCTTCGGCCAAAGCGACCACGCTGCTCATCGCGAGTCCGACCGCCGAGGCCTTCCGTGCTGCCGACCCGAACGCGCTGGCGGAGCTGAAGTACGACGGCCGCCACGTCATCGGTGTCGAGCTCGCGCAAGCGCTCTGCGCGGCTGCGAAGACCTCCGTGGGCCGCCACCAGGGCACGGCGTACGAGCTTCAGATCCGCTACGCGTGCGAGGACATCGCGACGCTCCGAGCGCGGATCAAGAAGCTCGACGACGACATCGGCCAGAGCCTCGAGCGCCACGAGGTCGGCAAGCTGCTGACCACCATCGACGGCGTCGGCGACAACACCGCGGCGCGGATGATCGCCTCGATCGACTTCGACGCGTTCAAGAGCGCGGCCGCGCTCGCGGCGTACGTCGGCGTCGCCCCGATCGTGAGCCACTCAGGCAAGCGCCAGCCACTGCGAGGCCCCGCCTGCACGATGGGCGACGCCGACCTGCGCGCGAAGCTCTGGATGCCGACGCTGCGAGCGGTGACCCACAACCCGTGGCTCAAGGCGTTCTACGGGCGCCTGGTCGCGGCCGGAAAGCCGAAGAAGCTCGCGATCATCGCTGCGATGCGCAAGCTCCTCGGCGCGATGATCAGCGTCGCGCGCACCCGCACGCCCTTCGTGCCGAGGCTCGCGGCGGCCTGACGACCGCACTTCGAGCTTGCACGAGGTCACGGTATCTCAGTCGTAGCTCGTCGACTGACGGCCTCGTTTCGTCTCGGCGCGCCGCTTCTTCTCGCCGAGCCGTCGCTCCTTCGCGCCTCGGCTCGGCGCCGTCTTCTTGCGCTTCTTCGGCACGACCATCGCGGCGCGCACCAGCGCGGCGAGCTTCTCGCGCGCATCCTCGAGATTGCGCTTCTGGTCGCGCGTGATCTGACTGACGATCACGACGCGCCCGTCCGCGTCGAGCCGCGATGCGCCGGCCTTCGCGCGCACCCTCGCCTTCACCTCGGGCGCGAGCGCGATCGAGCCCTCGAGGTCGAAGCGCAGATCGACCTTCGAGCTCACCTTGTTCACGTTCTGCCCGCCGGGCCCCGACGCGCGCGCCGCGCTCCATGCGAGCTCGCGCGCCGGGATCACGACGCCGGGCGCCACGACCAGATCGTCCACCGCGCGACTTTGATCGAAACACGCGCGCCGAGCGAGCCGCTCTCACTCGGTCGCGATCGCGCTCACCGGACCGAACGCGCCGACGATCTCCAACGTGCGCGCGCCCAGCGCGATCGTGGGCGAGCGCGTCCCGAGCACCTGCTCGCCGACGACGCCGTACGTCGCGAGCCTCGGCGTGGTGCGGAACGAGGGGAGCGGGAGGCTCGGCCCGCCCTGGTTCATCGCGAACGTCGCGACGTAGTACGCCGCGTACGCCGCGTACGCGTACACCCCGGCGCGCGCGCTCGCGGAGAGCGGGACGTCGCTCGACACCGCGAGCTCGGCGAAGCGCACGCCGCGCCCGCCGTCCATCGTGCCCGCGAAGAGCGGATCGCCCGCCGCGCTCGCCTGCACGCCGAGCTCGACCGTCGCCGCGATGCGCACCCGCACGTCGCCCTCGGGCCACGGCCCGTTCGCCGCGTCGTTCGTCACCACGAGCTCGAGCCCGCCGAGCATCGCCGACACGTCGCTGCTCACCGACACGACCGGGGGCAGCGCCATCTCGAAGCGGACCATGTCGGGCGCGACCACCATCGCGGGCGACACGCTCATGTCGGGCGCGACGATCATGTCGGGCGCCACGACCATGTCGGGCGCCACCACCATGTCGGGCGCGACGACTCCTTCGAGCCCGCCGGCGCGCCACAGCTCGTGCGCGACGTGGTTGAGCACGCGCTCCGACACGACGTTGCCGACCGGCTCCGACGTGCGCGACGCGTCGACCGCGACGCTGGCGCGCACGACTCCGCTCGTCGCGCGCGTCGCGGCGGGCGCTTCGTATCGCGTCGTCAGCCCGAACACGAGCCCGTCGGCGCTGGGCGTGACGGTCGCGAACGACGCGTCGAACGTGAACGTGGTGGCCGCGCCCTCGATGCCTGCGAGCTCGAAGCTCGCGCCGAGCGTGCGCACGTCGATCGTGCGCAGCAGCTCCTCCATGATCCCGTTGAGCTCGACGGCGATGAACGCCTCGATGCTCTCGGCGATCCCCTCGCGCCCTCCCCCGATGCGCGCCGCGATCTCCGCCTCGACGAGCATCTCCTGCGCTGCAGGAGGCGGTGCGGGACCGCCCGGCGCGTCGACGTAGTCCGCGCGGATCGCGCCGACCGTCGCGACGGCCTCGCCGCGCGTGCGCGCGACGAGCACGCCGCCCTCGACCACGAGATCGACCTCGAGCGCGATGTCGACGTCGTCGAGGTACACCAGCAGCGCGCCCTCGAGCGGGCCGAGCACCGAGGTCCCCACGTAGGTGCCGTCGATCGTCACGAGGGGCACGTGACCGACGAAGTGCAGCCCTCCGGCATCGGGCGTCAGCTCCGAGGTCGTCGCGTCGGAGATCGTGAGCGCGCCGTACGTGTAGTCGCCCTCGACGAGGCACACGCCGCCCGTGCTCGCGTGACATCCGTCGGAGAGCACCTCCGACTCGCCGCCCGGACCGAACCGCGCATCGAGGCGCTGCTCGATCAGCCCGCGCGTCGCGCCGGGACCGACCAGCGCGGCGCGGAACACGTCGTCGAGGCTCGCGTACTCGCCGTACGCGTCGTCCCCGTCGTCCACACCGCTCGGCGTGACGCGCATCGTCACCGCGCCTTCGAGCGGCTCGCCGACGTCCTGCCACGACTCGGACACGAGCACGGTGCACACCGCGCGCGAGACCCCTCCGCCGGTGCCGGTCGCGACGATCTCGAGCGTGTTCATCCCGAAGCGCGCGGGCAGCGCGACCTCGATCACGCCGACCTCGGGCGTCACCGCGACGCCGTTCGCGGTGACGCTCGCGACCTCGCCCGCGACCGCCGCGATCCAGTCGATCGGCGCGCCCGGAGCCGCGGTGATCATCGAGCCGTGGAGCGGTCGCACGCAGCGCACGTCGGGCCCGTCGGGCACCGGCGTCGAGGCATCCGAGCCGGCGTCGTCCATCGCCGCGTCCTCGATCGCCGCATCGGCGCCCGCGTCATACCGGCTCGCGTCCACCGGTGGAACGCTCGGCGGGCGCTCCTCGCACGCGGCGACGAGCAGGAGCGCGAGGACGAGCCCTCGCGGGTCGACGACACGGCGCATCGGATCCTCCGCGCGCAGCAGTCTATCGGCAATCTTCGCGCGTCGTCATCACCGGCGGGACGTGCGCGCCCACTGCAACGTCCACGTGGGCGCTCCGATCCGCGAGGCCGCGATCTGCGCGATCGATCGCGTGCCGTCCGCGAGCAGGTCGGGCGCATACGCGATCTGCTCGCGCGCCAGCGCCATCGCAGCTTCGCGATCCGCAGGCGGGCGCGCGACGCGCAGCTCGATCACGTCGGCACCGAGCGCGACGACCTCCGCGCCGTAGCGCTCGCGCCATCGCGTGAGCATCGCGACGTGCACCGTGGGCTCGGGACAGCCCGCCCAATTGCCGAACGCGAGCCACGCCGGCACCTCCGCGGGATCCCGCGTCGGCACCAGGGCCACCGCGACCTCGGGCACCGGCAGATCGAGCGCGTCGCGCACCACCCGCGATCGCACCGGCACCGGCTCCGGGATCTCCTCGGGCCAGTCCCCCTCGCGGGGGCGCGACGTCGCGAGCCGCGTCGCGATCCACGCATCGAGATCGAACGTGCGTGCCCGCCGCACGATCGCGTCCGGCGCGTCCCCCGTCGAGCGCGTCGCCTCGTCGTGGGCGCGCACCGCCCACCCGTCGCCCAGCACCACGGGCCAGCGCCCGCTCTCCGCCACGCCCTCGCTCAGGCGCTCCCAGGCCCCGAGCGCATCGCGGCCCGCGAGCACGAGCCCGAGCACCCCGGTGTCGCCGCGCTCCACCACGCGCACCAGCGGCAGCCCGCCGAGCATCGCCTGCTCGAGCGCGCGTCGCTCGGTCGCGGCGGTCGCGTCGTCGGCCGCGATCGGCTCGCCGATCGGCGGCGCGGGCGGGCGGGCGATCACCGCTGCCACCTCCTCGTCCGGTCGGTCGCGTCGGGCCACCATCGCCCACACGCCCAGCCCTCCGAAGAGCGCCGCGACGGCGACACGCAGGAACACACGCTCCTTCACCACGCGCGCGAGGATAGCAACGACGCGGTCCCCGGCCCGCGACGGCGTGTCCCGAGGGACGCGCCGTACCCTGTGTGATCCGCGGATCACCCGAGAAACATGGGCTTCTCCAGCCTCCCCACGCTGGCACGTCGGGCGCAGTCCCACCCTTCGTGCGCACGCAGAACGCCCACGGATCCGAGAGAAAGTTGCGCCAAGGCAGCAGTGTACGAACACTCGAAGAGTGATGTCGGAAAGGGTCCGGTCGCGACGGCCGTTGCTCGCGCTGGGATGCCTCCTGGGGCTCGTCGCGTGCGGCGACGTCGAGGTCGTCAACGCGCCGGCCGAGGCGCCTCCCCGATCCGAAGGCCAGGGCGCTGCACCGGGCGAGGGCGAGTCGGGCGGGGGTGAGCCCGAGGTCGTCGACGCGCGTCCGCCGCCGATGCACCAGCCCATCCCACTGTGGGAGAACGGCCGACCCGGCGAGATGGTCGACGCGGCGACCGCGCGCGAGCACGGCTACGTCGTCGTCGACCTCGGCGAGGAGTGGACGCCCTACCTCTTCACGACGCGCGGCAACGCCGCGGAGCCCGAGACGCCGAACGCGTACCGCGCGACCTACCTCGCGCTCGCGCGCGGCGAATTCCCCAACGATCACCACGGCGAGCGCGCCCGCAGCGACAAGTACCTCGAGCTCTACGGCATCATGCCGACGCTCGGCCTGCTGCGTCAGCGCATGCGTCACACGAGCTCGCTCGAGTGCATGGCGTCGCTCGACCTCGAGCCGCTGCGCACGTTCGAGGGCTTCATCGCGTACGAGAACCGCGACTCGGGCCGCAACTTCGCGCGCACGGTCCGCGTCCTCGAGAACCAGGTCGGCGAGATCGTGCGCAACCAGCGCGTCGAGTCGCCGGACGCGATCGACGCGGCGCGCCTCTCCGATCGCGATGCGCGCCGCTACGCGGAGTGGCAGCGCACGATGCCGCGCTTCCGCGCGATCCGCGCGGCGCAGCAGCGCCTCGAGTGCGAGGGCTACTTCGAGGGCAAGGGCGAGTACGTGTCGGGCGGGCTCGACTGGCCGACGCACGAGGCGCTCGCCGAGTTCGAGCGACGCCATCGCATCTACGGCTGGGGCTTCCTCGGGCGCGAGACGCTCGACATGCTGCGCCGCTCGCCGCTCGAGGGCGATCAGGAAGCCGTCGTGCGCGTGCTCACCGAGCGCGCGATGCACGCGGCCGGCGTCATCGAGGACGGCTCGATCGGCGAGCGACAGTTCCGCGGCGAGGACGGCGCGCAGCACGAGGTGCCGAACCTCGAGGGGCAGATCCGCTCCAACGTGATCGAGGCGTTCGGCCTGCAGAGCGCGGAGTCGACGCTCGCGTTCCTCGAGCAGCTCGGGGAGCTCGCGCCGGAGGCGGAGCACCTCGTCGCGATCCGCGCGCCGCAGCTGCCCGAGTACTACGACGGCAACATGGACCTCTCGGTCGAGATCGACCGAGGCGACGTCTGGTACGAGTTCCCCTACGACGACGCGGGCCAGGAGCGCGCGCAGCCCGCCGAGCGCCGCCCGCGCCTGACGATCTTCACGACGTACCGCGGCCAGCGGATCCCGCTCTCGCGCATCGGCACCACGATCGGCGGCTGGCGCAGCGAGCAGATCGAGGGCCGCACCTGGTGGAAGTACAAGAACTCGCCGCCGGGCCCGGTGATCTGGCACCAGATCGTCGCCGCGCCGGTGTGGCTGCCGCCCGAGTCGACGCCGCACCGCGAGCTGCTCTCGCGCGTGCCGCGCGGCCGCGGCGCCGAGGCCTACCGCGTGAACTACCACGAGGTCGGGCCGAGCTACGCGTCGGCGTACGGGCTCGTCGCCGCCTATCACATCCGCTATCGCGAGGACGAAGGCGGCGCGCTGCGCTTCGGGCCCGACGAAGGGATCCGCACGCACGGCTCGGTCGACTACATGTCGATCATGCGGCGGCACTCGCACGGCTGTCACCGGCTGCACAACCACATGGCGGTGCGCCTCATGAGCTTCGTGCTCGCGCACCGGCCGCACGTGCGCGTGGGCCAGCAGGCGCTCGGCTTCCGCCGCGAGCTCGAGCACGAGGGGCACACCTATCAGATGGCGCTCGATCGCGGCGGCTACGTGTTCCAGCTCGCGCAGCCGATCCACGTCGAGGTGCTCGAGGGCCGCGTGCGCGGCGAGCGCGAGACGCCGATCGAGTTCCCGCTGCCGCGCTGGGACTCGACCTACGGCGCGTACATGCTGCCCGACGGCGGCGCGGTCGCGATCTCGCGCAGCGGCGGGATGCGCGCGGTGCCGGTGCCGGTGCCCGACGGCGGCGTGCCGATGATCGTCACGCCGGCGTTCGACGGCGGCGTGCGCCCGACGATGCCCGTCGTGCCGGTCCTGCCGAGCGCGCCGGTCACGCCGACCGCGATCGCACCTCGCTGACTTTCCCGGGGAGGCTGCGCGCCTCCCCTCTCGACCCCTCGAGGCTCGCCTCAGAGCTTCTTCACCCAGCGCGTGCGGGCGTGCTGGGTGAAGCCCTCGCGGCGATACAGGCTCGTCACGCGCGCCCGGGATGCCTCGACCTCGAGGTCGAGCGCCACGCATCCCTCGACGCGCGCGACGCCCATCGCGGCGTGGAGCAGCGCGGTGCCCACTCCGTCGTTGCGTCGCTCGGGCACGACGTAGAGCTCCTCGAGCCACGCGGCGTGACCGCCGTGCTCGAGCGCCCACACGAACGAGAGGTACGCGACGCCGATCGCCTTCTCGTCGTCGTGCACCAGCAAGAGGCGACCGCGCGAGGGCACGCCCAGCGCACCGTCGACCGCGACGCGCACGAGCTCCTCCGGCGTGTCGATGTGGTGCTCGCGCAGCTGGGCCACGAGCAGGCGCACCGCGTCGTCTCGCTCGTCGTGCGTGACCGGCTCGATGCGAAACGCCTCACGCGGGTGCGTGGTGCTCATCGCGGGATCTCCTTGCCTGCGCGCGCACAGATCGCCTCGAACACCTCGCGCGCGACGGCGATCCCGCGATCGTCGAAGTTCTTCGGGTGCGCCCAGAACTCGACGAGGTGGCCGCGCTGCTGGTGCCCGTAGGAGAGCGCCTTGATCATCATCTGGATCTTGTCGGCGGCTTTCACGATCCGCGCCTCGAGCGACTGGCCCTCCTCCATGACGCGCCAGTCCTCGCGCTGCGCGGGCGGGAGCAGCCGCTCGACCAGCGAGGCCTCGAGCTCGTGCAGGGCCGCATCGAGCGCGACGGTCTTGCTCGGCATCGGCACGTCTCCGGTGCGCGCCTCGGGCGCGTCGTGCACCAGCGCCATGCGCAGCGCGCGCTCGCCGTCGACGCTCACGCCCTCTTCGCGCAGCGCGTCGACCAGAAGCATCACGACGAGCGCGACCCCGTACGAGTGATCGGCGATCGACTCGCACGGGCGCACACCGCGCAGCAGCCATCCCGTCCGAGGAAGATCGGCCAGCGTGTCGAGGCCGAGCACCGTGTCCACGATCCGATCCGCACGCGCGCTCATCGGACGAGCATGTCCTTCAACGCTTGTCGCGCCAGCGCAGCTGACGGCGCGGCCAGTCGCGCTCCGCCGCGTGGTTCTTGTGCACGATCTTCAGGAACGAGCGCGCGCTCTCCACGGTCCACGGCTCGGGTGCCGGCGCGTCGCCGCGCGACGTCGTCCAGGGATCGAGCGTGATCGCGCCGCCCTCGAGCGCGATGGTCGCGCGGCTCGCGTGCGAGGTCGCCGGTGCGTGCAGCTCGACGCGGTAGACGACGTCGTGATCGCCGGCGCGCTCGAGCTCGAGCAGCACGCGGACGCCGTGCTGCGGGATCAGATCGCTGCTCATCTCGGCGCGCAGCCTACGACGCGCGCGCGCACGCGCTAGAGTCCGGCGCGTGGACGTCGCGACGCTCGAGGATCTGTTGGCGCGCGGGTGGATCGCCGCCCCGGGCACCTCGCTCCGCGACGAGGATCGCAAGAAGGCGCGCGAGCTCGTCGGCATCCTCGCCGAGGTCGCGCGCGCCGAGGCGCGCTGCCCGCGATCGAGGCAGCGCGTCACGCTCGTCGACGCCGCCGCGGGCAAGGGCTACGTCGGCGTGATCGCGTCGACGATCTCTCCGCGTCTGCACGTGCACGCGATCGAGCGCGACCCGCGCCGCATCGCGCTGATGAGCGAGGCCGCGTCGCGCCTCGGCGGTCGGGTCGAGCCGCTCGTCGGCGACGTCGGGGACGCGGCGATCTGGCCCGCCGAGGTCGACGTCGTCGTCGCGCTCCACGCGTGCGGCGACGCGAGCGATCGCACCATCGAGCGGGCGACCGAGGCGAACGCCCGATCGATCCTGATCGCGCCGTGCTGCGTCGCGACCAAGCTCCCGGCGGCCGAGCGCGCCAACGCGCGCGCCGAGGCTCTGGGCCTTCCGCGCGGCGAGGTGCGGCGCGGTTTCATCGAGTCGCTCGTCGCGTCGGAACGCATGCTCGAGCTCGAGGCGCGCGGGTGGCGCACCGAGATCGTCACGTTCGCCGCGCCGAGCGTCACGCCGTACCGACACCTCCTGCGCGCCGAGCGGCTGCGCGAGCCGGGACGCATGGCGCAAGCACGCGATACGCTCGCGCGCCTGCGCGCCGCCTGACGAGAGAGGACACGAACGATGAACTCGCGATTTCCTCGCCGGAGCTCGTCACCGCCGGCGCTGCCGACGATCCGCGCCGCGTTCCTCCACTCGAACCTCGAGGCGCTCGGCGCGCTCGGGCCCGCCGTCGCGGAGCGCGTGCGCGCGCGCATTCCATCCGAGGTGCTGCGCGACGCGGACGAGGCGGCGCGCACCGCGTGGCTTCCAGTCGAGCACGACGTCGTGCTCACCGAGGCGATCGAGCAGGAGCTCGGCCGCGCCGCGATGCGCGCGTGGGCGCGCGACGGTGTGCTCCGCGCCACCGAGGCGCCGCTGCTCGCGCCGATCGCGCGCTCGGCGCGAGCGATCTTCGGGATCACTCCGCACGCGTTCCTGCGCCGCGCGCCGCAGGCGTGGAGCGTGCTCTATCGCGACTGCGGGCAGATGGAGTACGCCGAGACGAGCTCGCGCAGCGCACGTGTCGGGCTCGTCGGCGCGCCCACCGCGATCACGCGCAGCGTCGCGTACGTCGAGGGGCTCGCCGCGGGCCTCGAGGCCGCGATGAAGCTCGGCGGCGCGGACGGCGCGGTCGAGATCGCGGTCGACGCCGCCGCGCGCACTGCCCGCTATTCGTGCGCGTGGTGAGCTGCGCTGCTTGGCCACGACGCTCGCCGAGGGCGAGCGCTGCGCCACCTTCGGTCCGACTCGCCTGTGCACGCCGCCGCTGGTCTGCCTCGACGGTGATCGCAGCGGAGAGCCGCGCTGCGGCAGCTTCGAGCTCGCGGGTCCGGGTGAGCGCTGCGAGCTGGACCTCGTCTACTTCCTCAACCCGGACCCGGTCTGCGACCCCGCGTACGATCTCGTGTGCACACCGCGCGGCTGCGAGCCCGAGGGACCACGCACGCTGGGCGCGCGCTGCCATCCCACGCGCGAGCCGTGTCGCGTGGGCCTCGTGTGCCCGGCGAGCGGCCCGAGCGCTGGCGTGTGCCAGCGCCCCGCGCCGATCGGCGCCGCGTGCACGATCGGAGACCAGTGCGAGAGCGGCGCGTGCATCGAGGCCCGATGCGTCGCGTGCGGAGGCTGAGCCGCTCGGCTCAGCCGCCCATCTTGAACGACTCGAGGTTCGAGTCGATCGTCGCGCGCACGTAGTCGAGCAGCGGGCGACGCACGCTCCGCTTCGTCTTCCCGTACGCCGGCTGCGGGAGCGCAGCGAGCGCCTCGGCCTCCGTGATCGCCGCCGCCTCGAGCGCCTCGGGCGCGACGAGCCGATCGAGCCAGCCCACGCGCAGCGCGTCGTCCGGGGTGTACATCGTCGCGCGCAGCACCGACTCCTCGAGCGCGCGCGGATCGAGCCGGTAACGCGCGAGCTCGTGCGCGAAGATCGGCACCGGCAGCGCGTTCGTGACCTCGTTGAGCCCGAGCTTGAAGTCGCCGGTGATCCCGATACGACGATCACCGCACGCAGCGAGCAGCAAGCCTCCCGCGATCGCGTGCCCGCTCACCGCCATCACCACGGGCAGGCGCAGCTCGAGCACGCGCATCATCAGGTTCGCGCCGTCGCGCACCAGCGCGCGGGCCGCCTCGGGGCCCGACATCATCACCTTCAGATCGAACCCGGCCGAGAAGCGCCCGGGCCGGCCCGCGATCACGACCGCCTTGATCGCGGCGTCCTTCTCCGCGGCGTCGAGCGCCGCGCTCATCGCTTCGATCCACGCGTTCGACATCGCGTTCGCGCGACCGTCGTCCATCTTGATCACGGCCACCGCGCCACGCGCCTCGTAGGTCACGATCTCGCTCATCTCGCCGCTCCTCGGAAAAGAGGTCGCGAGCGTAGCAGCGCGATGCGGCGGGAACCCGTACACACGAGTGTTGTCTCGATGGGCCGATGGCCTACCGCGATGCCCTCGACGCGCTGCGCGCGCGTCGCGACGAGCTGCGCGCCGAGCTGCAGCGCCTCGAGCTCCCCGATCTCGATCCGGAGGTGCGCGCGCGCATCGACGCCTGCGCGAGCGAGCTCGCGACGATCGCCGATCGCATCCGCGCCCTCGATCCCGGCGCGCGCGATCTGCTCTCGCGCATGCGCATCGCCGCGCCGTGCACGCTCACCTGGGATCAGCTCTCGGGCGGCGATCGCGTGCGGCACTGTCCGATCTGCGATCGCAACGTCTACGACGTGCGCGGCATGACGAGCGCGGAGGTCGACGCGCTCCTCGCGACGTTCGAGACGACGCCCTGCATGCGGATCTATCGGAGGCCCGACGGTGCGGTCACGACCGGCGACTGCCCGAGCGGCGTGGGACGGCGTCGGCGTCGCGCGGCGATCGCCGGCATCGTCGCCGCGAGCGTCGGTCTCGCGAGCGCGGTCGCGATGCGCCCTCCCGAGGAGCCACCGCCGATGGCGCGGCCCGTCGCGCCCGCGCGCCCCCGTCCGATGGCGCTGCCCGACTTCACGCGCGAGCCGTCCGTCGACGACACGATGCCGACCGTCATGGGAGGCCCGATGGCGATCCGGCTGACGGACACGTGAAGCGCCACGGGCCACGCAGCCCGTGCGACACCACCGGAACGTCGAGGATCCCTGCACGATCCACGGGCACCGAAGGCGCATAGCGCGGTTTGCGGGCCGGTATCGCCTGTGTCACACCGCGCCCCCTCGTATGTCCAGCTCCGCGCTCTCTCATCTGCGCAACGTCTGCATCATCGCGCACGTCGACCACGGGAAGACGACTCTCGTGGACTCGATGCTCAAGCAGACGGGCGTGTTCCGCAGTGGTCAGGAGGTCGCGGATCGCGTCCTCGACTCGAACGATCTCGAGCGCGAGCGAGGCATCACGATCCTCGCGAAGCAGTGCTCGGTCCGCTTCCCGGACCCCGGTGCTCCTGGGAGGCCGGGCGGCGAGATCAAGATCAACATCGTCGACACGCCCGGGCACGCCGACTTCGGCGGCGAGGTCGAGCGCACGCTCTCGATGGCCGACGGCGCGATCCTCCTCGTCGACGCGGCCGAGGGCCCGCTGCCGCAGACGCGCTTCGTGCTCGGCAAGGCGCTCTCGCTCGGCATGACGATCATCGTCGTCATCAACAAGATCGATCGCCCCGACGCGCGCCCCGACGAGGTGCTCAACGAGGTCTTCGATCTCTTCGTCGACCTCGAGGCGTCGGACGAGCAGGCGGACTTCCCGGTCCTCTACGCCATCGGCAAGCAGGGCATGGCGAAGCGCTCGCTCGAGGAAGAGGGCAAGGATCTGATGCCCCTCTTCGAGACGATCATCGAGCGCGTGCGTCCGCCCAAGGGCGACCCGAGCGCGCCGCTGCGCATGCTCGTGCACGACACGCAGCACGACGACTACGTCGGTCGTCTCGCGATCGGCAAGGTCGTCGACGGATCGATCGGCGACAACATGCCGGTCGCGCGCATCGCCGAGCACGACAAGCAGGTCCGCGCGAAGATCACGAAGGTCTACAACTTCGAGGGCATGGTCCGCACGCCCTGCGGCTCCGTGTCGGCGGGCGACATCGTCGCGCTCGCGGGCATGGACGAGGTGCAGATCGGCGACACGATCACCGATCCCGAGAAGCCCGCCGCCGCGTTCCCGCGCATCCGCGTCGAGGAGCCGACCCTCAAGGTCACGTTCCTCGTCAACACGTCGCCCTTCGCCGGCAAGAGCGGCAAGTGGGTCACGTCGCGGCACCTGCGCGAGCGCCTCGAGAAGGAAGCGAGGAAGAACCTCGCGATGCGCTTCGAGCCGACCGACCAGCCCGACGTGTTCACGGTGCTCGGGCGCGGCGAGCTGATGATCGCGGTGCTCCTCGAGACGATGCGCCGCGAGGGCTACGAGATGGCCGTCGGCATGCCCGAGGTCGTCGTGAAGGAAGAGGCCGGGCAGAAGCTCGAGCCGGTCGAGCGCGTCGTCGTCGACGTGCCCGAGAACTTCGTCGGCGTCGTCACCACGAACCTCGGCCAGCGCCGCGGTCAGATGGTGAAGATGACGAACCTCGGCTTCGGCCGCGCGCGCATCGAGTTCCGCGTGCCGAGCCGCGGGCTCATCGGGTTCCGCTCGCAGTTCCTCACCGAGACGCGCGGCACCGGCCTGCTCAACACGCTCTTCGACGGCTGGGAGCCCTACGCCGGCCCGATGCTGCGCCGTCCGAGCGGCGCGATGGTCAGCGATCGCACCGGCGAGTGCACGGCGTACGCGCTCGATCACCTCCAGCCGCGCGGCGTGCTCTTCGTGAAGCCGGGCGACGAGGTGTACGAGGGCATGGTCTGCGGCGAGCACAACCGCGAGAACGACCTCGACGTGAACGTCGTGCGCGAGAAGAAGCTCTCGAACGTGCGCAGCAAGAACAAGGACGACAACGTCGTCCTCTCGCCGCCGCGCGTGATCACGCTCGAGCTCGGCCTCGAGTTCGTCGATCGCGACGAGCTGATGGAGGTCACGCCCGACGCGATCCGCCTCCGCAAGAAGGTGCTCGAGATCGCGCGTCGCCCCCGTCGCGACGCGGAGTGAGCGAGGCACCGGTCGCGTGATGAACGAGGGCGCGTCGCGAGAGCGGCGCGCCCTCTTCGCGTTCTGGCGCCGGGGTTGCAGGGCTGGATCGGGTGCCCACTTCGGCACGCGCGATGGCTTGCGGCATCGTGCCTCACGTGCCACGACACCGCGCTTTCACCGCCAGAAGGGACGGGGATCTCGACCGATGAAGCACACGATCGACACCGGGCTCGACCAGCAGCTGTCGAAGAAGGCGATCGAAAAGGCGATGGACGCGTACAAGACGCGCTTCGCCGACTACTCGCCGCGCTTCGACTGGACCGGCGACGATCGCGGCGAGTTCTCGTTCAACGCCAAGGGCGTGAAGCTCAACGGGAACATCGTCGTGCGCGATCGGAAGGTCGACGTCGACATGCACGTGCCGCTGCTCTTCCGCGTCTTCCAGGGCAAGGCGATGGAAGTGATCGAAGAGCAGGTGAAGCTCTGGGTCGAGAAGGCCAAGCGCGGCGAGCTCACCTGATCGGCATCGGCAGCGGGCGCGGGTCGGGCTGCGTCGCTTCCTTCACGTCGTAGACGCTGAAGCCCGCGCGCTCGTAGGTCGCACGCGCCGAGGGATGGTCGAGCGAGCACGTGTGCACCCACACGCGCTCGACGTCCCGCGCGTCCCACGCGCGACGAATCGCCGCGTCGAGCAGCCAGGGCCCGATGCCGCGCCCGATCGCCTCGGGCACGAGCCCGAAGTACGCGAGCTCGACCTCGCGCGGCACGCGGCGATCGAGCTCGTAGTAGCCCGCGGGCACGCCTCGCTCGTACGCGACCGCGATCTCGACCCGCGGGTCGTGCACGATCGCGGCGAGCGTCGCGTCGTCCATGCGCCGTCGATCGACCCAGAGCCACGGCGCGCCCACGCTCTCGTAGAGATATCGATAGAAGTGCAGCGGCGGGCGCTCGATCGCGCGCAGCTCGAGCCCCTCCGGCGCAGCACGCGCGGGCGTGCGCGGCGCGCTGCGCATCTCGAGCGACCAGGTCGTCACGCGCAGCTCGGTCTTCGTCGACACGCGCGCATGCTGGATCGACGCACCGCACGAGCAAGCCATCACGGCGGCGCGCTCGGCACCACGATGCGCAACGCTTCGATCAGCAGGCGCACCACGAGCGGCCCGAGCAGGATCCCCCACGGCCCGAGCGCGACGAGCCCGCCGACCATCGACACCAGCAAGAGCAGCACGTGCATGTCGACCTTGCCGACGCGCGCGAGCACGGGGCGCAGCAGGTTGTCGATCGTCGACACCACGAGCCCGTTCCACGCGAGCATCGCGAGCGCCTCGCCACGTCGTCCGGTGATCCAGAGGCCGATCACGACCGGGCCCCACACGAGCCCGGTGCCGATCGTCGGGATGAACGACGCGAAGAACGTGAGGAACCCGAGCACCAGCGCGCGCTGCACGCCGATCGCGGCGTACGCGCCGCCCGCGAGCACCGCCTGCACCAGCCCGGTGAGCCCGAGACCCACGAGCAGACCGCGCCCGGTCTCGACGAACGCATCCGCGAGACGCCGCACGTCGCGACGCTCGAGCGGCACGTGCGCGACCGCCCACGCGAACGCGCGCCGTCCCTCGACCAGCCCGACGTAGGTGCCCGCGAGGAACACCACGAGGCCGAGCGCGATCTCGCCCGCCGCGCCGACGACGTCGGTCGCCATCGACCAACCTTCGGGCCCCGTGCTGCGCAGCCACGCGACGAGCGCCTCGGGGCTCGAGAGCACGCGGATCGCGTCGCTCGGCGTCTGCTGCTCGGCGATGACGAGCTCGAGCGCAGCGCGGCCGGTGCCGGTCGCGAGCGCATCGCGGATCATGCTGCGCGCATCGGCCCAGAGCGCCGCGCCGGTCGCGATCGCAGGGCCCGCCACCATCGCGAGGATCGCGAGCGTGACCATCGCCGCAGCGGTGCGGCGACGATCACGACGGGGCGCGAGGCGATCGACCCACGGCGTCGCGAGCGCGGCGGTCCACCCCGCGAGCACGAGCCAGGGCACGTACGGCGAGAGCACGATCACGCTCCCGATCGTCAGCGCGAGCGCGATCGCGCGGAGCGTGTTCGCGCGCGCAGGCGAGAGCGCCGAGGGGCGAGCAGCATCGGTGGTGCTCGTGGCCACGGACCAGGGATACGCAAACGCGAGGCCGCGCCGCGACACCGCCCGCGGTCACGCGCCCGGTGCTCGCGCTGTCACGGCGCGACACCGGTGGCTCAGTGCCGCTGTGGCATCCTCGCGCGCAGGAGGCAGCGAGCGATGAAGAGCGTCTTCCGCGACGACGTGCTCGAGACGAAGGTCGCATTCGTGACCGGCGGCGGCTCCGGCATCTGCAAGGGGATCGCGCGCGCGTACCTCGCGCACGGGGCGCGCGTGGCGATCGTCGGACGCAAGGCGGATCGCCTCGAGGAGGCCGCGCGCGAGCTCGCGCACGAGACCGGCGGCGAGTGCATCGCGTGTCCGGCGGACGTGCGCAATCCGCAGGAGGTCGAGGGCGCGATCGAGAAGACGCTCGACCGCTTCGGCACGCTCGACGTCGTGGTGAACGGCGCAGCGGGGAACTTCCTCGCGCCCGCCGCACAGCTCTCCTACAACGCGTTCCGCACCGTCGTGGAGATCGACACGCTGGGCACCTGGAACGTGAGCAAGGCGGCGTTCCAGCGGCACCTGCGCGATCACGGCGGGCACATCGTGAACATCACGGCGACGCTGCACTACGCGGCGACGCCGATGCAGGCGCACGCGTCGGCCGCGAAGGCGGGCGTGGACGCGATCACGCGCTCGCTCGCGCTCAAGTGGGGACAGCTCGGGATCCAGGTGAACGGGATCGCACCCGGGCCGATCGCGGAGACGGAAGGGCTCTCGCGGCTGGCGCCGCCGGGCTACGTCGAGAAGCTCGTGCAGACGATCCCGCTGCGTCGGCTCGGGCGCATCGACGACGTCGCGAGCTGCGCGGTGTGGCTGGTATCGGGCGCCGCGTCGTACGTGCACGGCGAGACGATCGTGGTGGACGGAGGCGCGTGGCTGCCCGGAATGGGCGGGATGATGAGCTTCTAGGGACGTGTTCGAAACCCGTCGCCGACCACGCTCACGTCGACGATCGTGAACGGTCGAATCGGCTACCGATGCGTCACATGCCAGGCGAATCGGCTGAGATCAGCCGCCCAGACAGCCGATTCGTCTACGCGCTCCGGCGCTGCCCGCGCGCGCGCAGCGTGGTGTCGAGGACCTCGCGGAGGCTCGACGCGTCGACCGGCGTGTCGAGCATCACGTCGAACCCCGCATCCTCGACACGCCGGCGCGCGGAGTGGTCGGCGATCGCGGCGATGCGCGCCTCGCCGCTCGGTGCGGCGCTCGTCGCGGCCCGCAGCCGGCGCACCACCTCGCGCACGCCGGTCATGCCCGCGACGTCGATCAGCACGAGGTCCGCGCCCGCGAGCGCGATCGCGTCGATCGCCGCGGGCACATCGCGCACGAACGTCGCGGCGTGCCCCCACAGACCGATCAGATCGCGCAGCGTCTCGCCCGTGCGCTCGTCGGTCGAGAGCAGCACCACGCCACCTGCCGAGCGCTCGCCCGAGCTGCCCTCGCTCGCGCCTTCCGCGCGCGCGAGCGGGAAGCGCACCGCGAACTCGCTGCCGCGCCCGAGGCCATCGCTGCGCGCGGCGACCGACCCGCCGTGCAGCTCGATCAGGCGCTTCACCAGCGAGAGCCCGAGGCCGAGCCCGCCTGCGGAGCGCGCGATGCCCGGCGCCGCTTGGTAGAACGTCGCGAAGAGCTTCGGCAGCACCTCGGGCGCGATGCCGTCGCCGTCGTCGCGCAGCACGAGCTCCGCGACGCCGCGCGGATGCGCTTCCACATCCGTCAGCGTGCGCAGCGCGATCTCGATGCGCCCGCCCACGCGCGTGTGGCGGATCGCGTTGTCGAGGAGGTTCGTGAAGATCTGCTCGATGCGCGCGGCATCGCCCTCGACGTAGACCGGATCTTCGCCGAGCGAGAGCTCGACGCGTCGGGTGCTCGCGTTCGGCAGCGTGTCGCTCATCGACGCCGCGAGGGTCGCGATCCACGCGCGCAGATCGAGGCGCTCGCGGCGCAGCTCGATCGCGCCGCGGGTGACGCGCGCGACCTCGAGCAGATCACCGACCAGCCGCGCGAGCTGCTTGGTCTGGCGATCGATCACCGCGCGCGCGCGCTCCTCGAGCGGGTCGCGCGCCGGCTGCATCGCGAGAAGCGGGAGCGCGCTCGAGATCGCGGCGAGCGGATTGCGCAGCTCGTGCCCGAGCATCGCGAGGAACTCGTCCTTGCGTCGATCCGCTTCGATGAGACGCTCGGCGCGCGCGCGCAGCTCGAGCTCGGCCGAGCGCAGGCGCAGCAGCGAGCGCACCGTCGCGATCAGCTCCTGCGGCTCGAAGGGCTGGGTGAGGTACCCGTCGGCGCCGACCTCGAGGCCGAGCACCTTCTTGTCGGGCGTGACGAACGCCGCGGACGTGTGGAGCACCTTGATGCTCGCGGTCTCCGAGCACGACTTGAGCTGCCGGCACACCTCGAACCCGTCGGTGTCCGGCAGCTTCACGTCGAGCACGATCACGTCGGGCTGTGGTAGCCCGCGCGCGAGCTCGATCGCGCGCTGTCCCGTCGCCGCCTCCGCCACGCGGTACCCCGCGCCCCTCAGCATCCGCGTCACCATGTAACGCGCAGCGAGGTTGTCGTTGACGTTCAGGATCAGCGCTTCTCGGTCGGTCTCGCCCATCGCAAGGTGACGGAAGTGGGGTCTCTCGGTACCTAGCCCCCGTGTCCCGGGTTCGAAACCGGGTGGATACCCGCCTTGTGGAGAGCATCACGGATGCGCTGGATCGCCAGCTCTCTCGAGAGGTTCTCCTTGGAGAGGATCGACTCGGTCGTCTGGGCCAGGCGCTGGCGCTCCGCATCCCCCAGCGCGTGCGACGAGAGGATCACGACCGGGATCGGCCGCGTGCGCGGATCGGACTTCAGCGCGTCGATCACGTCGAACGCGGTCATGCGACCGGCCGACGGAGTCTCCTCGAGCAGGAAGTCGAGGATGATGACCTGCGGCTGCTGGTCGTGCGCGAGGCGCACGCCGTCGTGGCCCGTCGCTGCCTCGATCAGCTGGAACGAGGTTCCGTCGAGCAGCCGCCGCACGACATAGCGGGCGCGCTCGTCGTCGTCGATGACGAGCACCTTCGCCTGGCCCGCGCGCTTCGGGATCTGCTCGAGCCGGCGCAGCAGTCGATCTTGATCGAGCGGCTTGAGCCAGAACTCGTCGGCACCGAGCGCGCGCGCCTTCTGCTCGCGGTTCATCACCGTCACGACGAGCACCGGGATGTCGCGCGTCGCGGGGCTCGACTTCACCTCGGAGAGGAACTCCCAGCTCGTCTCGCCCTCGAGCATGATGTCGAGGACGATCGCGGCCGGGTTCACCTCCGCGAGCAGCGCGCGCGCATCGGCGATCGAGCGCGCGGGGATCACCTGGTACCCGGCGAGCGAGAGGTAGCGCTCGTAGACGAAGATCGTCTTGCGGTCGTCCTCGACGACCAGCACCGGCTGGCGCGACGGATCGCGCTGGCGACCACGCTCGCGGATCTCCTCGACGGTGCGCACCTCGGGGTGCACGCGCGGGATCACGAGCGTGAAGCGCGAGCCCTTGCCGAGCTCGCTCTCGACCTCGATCGCGCCGCCCAGCAGCTCCGCGAGCTTGCGCGAGAGCGGCAGGCCGAGGCCGGTGCCGCGCAGGTGGAGCGCGGCGGGCGCGCGATAGAACTCCTCGAACACGCGCGGCAGATCGGCGGGCGCGATGCCCATGCCGGTGTCGATCACCGAGACGCGCACCTCGTTGGACGATGCCGCGACGGCGACACGCACGTCGCCCCGCTCGGTGTACTTGAGGCCGTTGGTGATGAGGTTCCGGAGGATCTGCGCGACCTTGCCGCGATCGGTCTCCAGCAGGACCTCGTCGCGCGGCGCGTCGATCGAGAGCTGCACGCGATCACCCTCGGGGACCAGCGGGCGCAGCATGCCGCGCAGCGTCTCGAAGAGATCGGCGATCGCGAACTTCGACGCGCGCACGCTCGCGATGCCCGACTCGAGGCGCGCGAGATCGAGCATGTCGTTCACGAGCAGCGCGAGCTCCTCCGCGGCCGAGCGCACGAAGCGCACCTGCGTGCGCTGCTCCTCGGAGAGCGGTCCGTCCGTCTCGTCGAGCAGGAGCTGCGAGAGCCCGAGGATCGAGTGGATCGGCGTGCGGAACTCGTGGCTCACGTTCGCGACGAGGCGCGACTTCACCTCGGCGCTGGTCGCCGCTTCTTCGGCGCGCTGCGCGAGCTCGTCGTGGAGCTGGACGATCCCGCGGTTCGACTCCGAGAGCTCGTGGTTGACGCGGAGCAGCTCGCGGCCCTGTCGCGCGAGCTCGCGGTTCAGCGCGTCGACCTCGCGCAGCGCGCCCGACGTCGAGCCCGACACTGCGACGAGGTCCTCGGGCAACACGCTCGCGAGGACCGCGAAGCCGGTGCCATCGGGCTCCGGCGCGCTCGCGCAGACGAGCGTCACCGGGCGATCGCCCGCGAGCACGCAGAGCTCCCATCCCTCGAGAGGCTCGCGCGCAGCGCGCTCGCAGAAGATCCCGAGCTTCTCCTCGGCGCCGGGGCACGCGAGCTCGGTGAGCCGTTGACCCAGCCGCACGCCGAGGACGCGCAGCGCGCGGTCGTCACGCCACGTGATCACGGCCGACGCATCGCACGCGAGCGCGAGCTCCCGGCTGTGCCGTTCGACCAGTCGAGAGACGAGCGGCGAGCTCACGAGCAGCGGTGCTCCGCGGTGGCGAGGCGGGGGATCGACACGACCGAGGATCGATCGTGCGCGCGATCACGGGATACGGGCTCCCTCGCGCGCAGGCAACCTCGGAACGCCTATCCGCTCGGGCCTCGCGGGCGCTCGATCACACGCGTGAGCGTGCGTGCTGGGGCAACTTGCCTCAGCACGCACGCATTTCGATCACGCACCGACGAGCGCGCCACCGCACACGCGCAGCACTTGGCCGGTCAGGCCGTGCGCGTGAGGCGTGGCGAGGAACGTGATCGCATGTGCGACGTCGTCGGGCTCGCCGCCCTGTCCGAGCGCCGCGAGACGACGGCCGGCCTCGCGGATCATCAGCGGGATCGCGGCGGTGAGGCGCGTCTCGATGAAGCCCGGGGCGATCGCGTTCACCGTGATGCCGCGCGACGCGAGCTGCGGCGCGAGCGCGCGCGCGAGGCCCGCGATGCCGGACTTCGACGCGGCGTAGTTGCTCTGCCCGACGTTGCCGGCGAGCCCCGCGATCGACGAGAGCAGGATCACGCGACCGCCGTCGCGCAGCGGGCCCTTCGCGAGCGCGTCGGTGATGCGCACCACCGCGCCGAGGTTCACGTCGACGGCCTGATCCCACTCCTTCGTCGACATCTTCGCGAGCGTGCGATCGCGGGTGATGCCCGCGTTGTGCACCACGATGTCGAGACCGCCGTGCGACTCCGTGATCGCGCGCGCGATGCGCGCCGGCGCGTCGGGATCGGTGATGTCGGCCGAGATGGTGCTGCCGCCGATCGAACGCGCGACCGCGAGCGTCTCTCGCTCGTCGTCGGGGCGATCGAGGAGCACCACGCGCGCGCCTTCGGCGGCGAGCAGGCGCGCGGTCGCCGCGCCGATGCCGCGCGCCGCGCCGGTGACCAGCGCGACCTTGCCGTGGAGCGAGCGCGCGCAAGCGATCTCGCCGGCGAGCGGCGCGGCGACGCGCGTGACGCGGAACGGCTGCGCGGTCACGAACGCCGAGCGCGCGCTCGCGAGGAACACGATCACGCCACGCGCGCGCTCCTCCGCGCCCTCGCCGACCACCACGAGGTTCGCAGTGGCGCCGCGGCGTCCGACCTCCTTCGCGACGCTGCGCACGAACCCGTCGAGCGCCTGCTGCGCAGCGGCGGCCTCGGGAGAGCCCATCGACTCCGGCGCGCGACCGATCACGATCACGCGCCCCGAGCGCGCGAGCTTCGCGACCGGTGCGTGCAGCGCATCGTAGAGCGAGCGCAGATCGGCGACGCGCGTCAGGCCCGTCGCGTCGACCACGAGCGCGCCGATCTTTCCTTCGCTCGGCGCCTCGGACAGCACGCGCGCGCCCGCGCCGCGGAGCACCTGCGCGACGACGTCGGACATCGGCCCGTGCAGCGCGATCACCGCGTCGAGCCCGGCGAGCTCCTGCTCGCGCCATGCACCTTCGGCCCGACGGAGCGGCTCGGGAACGGGCGATGGAAGCCCGATGCGCTGCACCAGGTTGCGCGCCACCGGGCGCTTCGCGATCTCCAGGAGTACGTCGCTCATCTCACCGTCTCCATCTCTCCAGCCCCTCACGTGCACGTGCTCGTTTCACCGGACCACGCGCCCTTCCATCACGACGCCGTCCTGCGCATCGACGACCCAGATCGCATCGCCGTCCGCGAGCACCCGCGCGCTCCCTGGCAGCACGAGCGGCCGCGTGAAGCGCGCATCGAGCTCGGCGAGCCCACCGCGCGCGCGACGCACGATCTCCCAGGCACGCGAGTAGGTCCCGAACCCGTGCAGGATCACGCCGCGGAACCCGCTCGCGCGCGCCCACGGACGTGCCCAGTGGATGGGATTGAAGTCGCCGGTGAGCAGCGCGAACTCCCACCCTGCGCGCGCCCCGACGTCGAAGCGCCCGAGCTCGCGCGCGCCCGCGCTCGCCTTCGGCGCTTCCTTCTTCGCGCCATCGCCCCGACGTCCCTTCGCGAGCGGCACGAACGCGCGCACCTCGGCGTTCACCAGCTGCGTCGCGCCCTCGACGCCCGTCGTGAAGCGCTGCGTGATCACCGCGCGCTTCCCGTCGTCGTCGATCGCCGCGAGCCGGCCGCGCACGATCAGGTCGCGACCGCGCGGGAGCTCGCCGCGCACCTCGAGCCGGCATCCCGCGTTCACCGCGCGCAGCAGCGGATACCGCAGCCCGCCGAGCAGCTCGCCGCTCATCGCGAACGCCCACTGCGGGAAGAGATGCGCGGGCACCGTGCCGTCGCGCGGCGCGCCCACTGCGTCGGCGTACGCATCGATCAGCGCGTCGGGCAGCGCGGGCACACGCCGCTCGAGCCACTCACCGGGCACGATCGGCGGCATGCCGCGGAGCGGCCCGGGCACGAGCCCCGCGAGCGCGAGCGAGCCCATCCCGCGCAGCGTGTCCCTCTGGAGCCGCGCGAAGCGCAGCGTCTCTTCGGTGGTGGTCATCGCTTCACTCCGCTGCTTCGCGGTGGACCGCCGCACCCACGTCGTGACCGAGCTTCGCGAGCAGGCGATCGCCGGTCGTCGTGATCTCGTCGAGCAGGAAGCGCACGCGCGGCTCGGCGCGCTCGAGGTGACGCTCGAGGATCTCGCGGCGCGCCGGATCCTTCTTCGACTGCTCGAGGAGGATCTCGCCGATCGCCTCGTCGCAGAGGATGCGCGTGAGGCGCTCCGCGTGGAGCATCGCGAACGCGAAATCGCGCTTGGGATCCCAGTTCTTCGCGAAGCGATCGGCCCACTCGGTGATCGGCACGTCTCTCCCAGCCAACACAGCGCCCAGGCCGCGCAGCTTGTCGCTCGCGGTGCGCATGATCAGGTGCTGCTGCGCCTGGTGCGACATCGCCTGGATGCGCGCGAGCTTCTTCTCGAGCCCGTCGCGCGCGCTCACCGCGCGCCACCGCGCCTGCGCGCCGCGACGCACGAAGCGCTGCGGGTTCTTGATGATCCCGCCGAGCGTGTCCTTCATCGCCATGAGCGCCTGGATCTGCGAGGTGCCCTCGTAGATCGGCATCACCATCGCGTCGCGCAGCAGCTTCTCCGCGCCGTACTCGGTCGTGTAGCCGACTCCGCCGTGGATCTGCACGCAGCGCCTTCCCATCTCGACCGCCTTCTCGGCGCCGAGGTACTTGAGCAGCGGCGTGACGCGACGCGCGGCGCGACGATGACGCGCGGCCTTCTTCTCGATCGCCTTGCGCTCCTCGGCCGAGAGATCGCCGCGGAACTTCAGCTGCAGGCCGAGCTTCTGGCCCATCTCCTCGTGGAACACGCCCTCGACGCAGAGCGCGCGGATGCCCGCGACGTCCGTCTTCATCTCCTCGAGGTAGTCCGCGATCATCTCGTGGCGATCGATGGTCTTGCCCATCGATCGACGCTGCGCCGCGTACTCCTCGGCCAGGCGGATCGCGGCCTCGCAGAGGCCCACGCACTCGAAGCCGACGCCCACGCGGGCGCCGTTCATCAGCGTGAGCATGTACTCGAAGCCCTCGCCCCTCTTGCCGATCAGCATCGCGGGCGCGCGCTCGAACGCGAGCGCCGCGGTGACCGACGCGTGGTGCCCGAGCTTCTCCTCGACGCGCTCGAGCGTGACCACGCGACGGCGCGTTCCGTCGGGCAGATCCTCGTAGGTCGGCACGAGGAACATCGAGAGGCCCTTGAGGCCCGCGAAGGGATCGTCGGGCGCGCCCGCCTTCTCGGTCCGCGCGATCACGAAGTGCCACTTCCCGTGGCCCGACGTGATGAAGATCTTCTGGCCGGTGACGAACCAGTTGCCCTTCTCGTCCTGCTCACCGACCGCGCGCAGCTGCGCCATGTCGCTGCCGGCGTCGGGCTCGGTGATGTCCATGCAGCCCCACGACTCGCCGCGCGCGATCTCGCGGATGACGTTCTCGAAGCGCGTCTTCTTGATCTCGCCGGTCGTGGGATCGACCTCGGTCGTGCCCTCGCGGATCGAGAACATGAGCGCCGCGAGCGCCATGCCTCCGTGGAAGCCGTGGTGCGCCATCGTGCTGACGTCGGCGCGCCCGAAGATCTCGCTCGCCAGGTAGTAGAGCGCGAGCGGCGCGTTCATGCCGCCGAGCTCGCGCGGCACGCAGAGGCCGTGCAGCTCCATCTGCTTGATCCGATCGAAGATGCCCTGGAGGAAGTCGGGCAGGCGCGCCTCGCCCTTCTCGAAGATCACCGCCTCGCGATCGATGCGCGCGACGTGCGGCGCGATCTCGTCGGCGACGAACTGACCGACCATGTCGGCGATCTCGAGGTAGAGCTCGGTCGCTTCCTCCGTGCTCTTCGGGCCGCCGGGGCTCCGGAACTCGTGCTCGGTCACGCGCACCAGCGCGTCCCAGTCGAGCCCCTTCTCGAAGTACCAGCGGAGGTCGTCGTTGTCCTTGTAGAAGTTGCCCATTGCGATCAGTCCCCTCGGTCAGCCAGCCATCAGCGCCGCACGCGCGACGCGCTTGATCTCGTTCGCGATGCGCGCGGGGAGCTTCGTCCCCGTGCTCCGCGACCCGTTGCTCCCGCGCGCAGCGGCGAGCATCGACACCGTGCCGGTGGTCGCGACGTTTCCGATCACCAGGTGGATCACCATCACCACGTAGGCCTCGGGATCGACGTCGGCGCGCAGCGCCCCCGCGCTCTGACCGCGCTGGATCGACTCGGTCACCACCGCCATCCACGGCGACGCGTACGTCGCGAGCAGCGCGCGCATCGCGTCGGGACGATCGAGCGCCTCGCGCAGGAGCAAGCGCGCGCGATCGGGATCCTCGGCGAAGAACGCGATGGTCTCGTCGAGCACCGCGTCGAAGCGATCCTCGCGCGTCGCGGCGCGCATCAGCGCGGGCAGCGCCTCGTTCCAGCGCGAGAGGAGCGCGTCGAGCACCGCGCGGTGCAGCTCGTCCTTGCTCGCGAAGTGCCAGAGCAGCGAGGGCTTCCGCATCCCGACCGCGTCGGCGATGTCCTGCAGCGAGGTCGCGTCGAGGCCCTTCTGCGCGATGAGCTTCGTCGCGGCGCGGAGGATTCGATCACGCGCGTCCGGCTCGGGCCGCGGCTTCGCGTCGGCCTTCTTCGGTGCGCTGCTGCGACGGCTTGCAGGGGTTGCCACGACTCTCCCTAACGCTCGGTCGGGAGATCCCTACCACTCGTTAGAGGAAGTCGCAAGCGACGGAACGACTGGGTCCCACACCGCGGGACTTGTCGGCGCGCGCGAGCGGATCGCGATCAACTCGGAACACCGAGGAAACACTCGTTGCGCTACATTGGAGTCGTGCCTTATCGCACGGACGCCTCGGCGCTCGGGCGAGAGCGAGCGCGAATGCTCGCCGAGCTCAAGGATCTCGAGTCGCGCTTCACCGACGTGTTCTGGCAAGAGCTCGCCGCGGGGCTCGGAGTCTCGCGATGGAGCCTCGAGGACGTCCCTCGCAGCGCGGAGCTCGCGGCACGTGATGCGCTGATGCGCAGCGAGGCCGCCCGGAGCACGCGCCTCGAAGATCAGGTCGCGGAGCTGGGCGTGCGCATCGCCGCGCTCGAGCGCGTGATCGCGCGATGGAGCTCGCTCACTCGCGCGTGGCGTCGCCCTTCGTCGCGCGCGCCGCGTGGTGATGGATCGCGCAGCGGCGGCGCCGATCCGACGGTCGAGACGGTGCTCGCGCGCGAGCGCATCGAGTCGATGTTGCGCGAGCTGCGCCCTCGCCTGCCGATCGACGTGCGCGTGAAGCCGAACGGCGCGCTGCGCGTGCACTGGGCGATCGCGACCTCGGCGCCGCGCGGGATCGGCGCGGTGCGGCTCGAGCCCGAGCGACTGCTCGACGATCTGCGCAAGGTCGCTGGCGTGCTCACCGACATCGACGTGGGCGACGACCGCTTCGACGGCGCGTTCCTGGTGCGCGGCCACGAGCCGACGGTGCGCAGCGTGCTCGATCACGAGACGCGCGGGCGCTTGCTCCGGCTCGACGCGCGCTGCGCGGATCTGCGCGTGGACGTCGATGGCGGCGAGGCGGTGGTGCGCATGCACTCGTCGCCGACGCTGGAGCTGCTCGAGGACGCGCTCGCGGTGCTGGCGCGGCTGCGTCGCGCGCCGGTGCGTCCGCTGCGCTACGACGACGTCTGATCGCTCGAGGACTGTCGAGAAAATCGGCTCGCCCGCCGGTCCCGCTCCCGTCCGGGACCTGCGGGACGAGCACTCCGGCGAGGACTCAGCGACAGCGGTACGCCGGCGTGCCGTCCCACGTGAAGAGGGGCATGGGGGCGGCCGTGTCGCAGGTCATGCCGGTCGGGCACGGGCGCGACGTGGTGCAGAACGCGGTGCACGTTCCGTCGCCGGCCGCCGGCGCGTCGCAGACGAGCATCGGCAGGCAGCTACCGGTGCCGGCGCACGCAGTGCCCGGCGTCCCGGTGCCCTCACCGGCACAGCGCGCGATCGTCGTCGCGGGGCGCACGAGCACGCTGCAGGTCGTCATCGCGCCGCACTCGGCGCTCGTGAACGGATTGCAGGTCCCTCCGCCGTCGACGCGCGGCGTGTTGGTCCCTCCGTCCTCGAAGTCGAAGCCCGAGAGATCGTAGCTACACGACGCGAGCAGCAGCGAGATCGTCACGAGCACGCGCCGCATCAGAAGGTCCCCTCGAGCGCGAGCCCACCGAGGCCGACCTGCAGACGCACGCCCTCGCGCTCGGCGTGGCGCACCACGGTCGTGCGCGCCGAGCCCTCGACGAAGAACACGATCGCGGTGAGCACACCGAGCGAGGCCGCAGAGATCCACAGCGCGTTGGTCGCGATCTCGTAGCCCTCGAGCTCGCCGCTCACGAAGTCACGCGTGCACCCGGTGATCGCGCACTGATCGCGCAGCTCGTCGCGCCGCCCTTCTCCCTCGACCCACACGATCGGCGACGCGATCGCGGCGCCCACGGTGAGCACGAGCAGCGGCCAGGTCCACACGAACGAGGGACCGCTGTCGACGACCTCGTCGACCGGCGGCGTCGGATCCGAGATCACGACCGACCGCGACGGCTCGCTCGGAGGCGCGGGCTCGCCGCCCATCGGCGTCATCACCGGACGATCCTCGCGGCGCGGGGTCTCGCGCGGCGGCGGCGTCACGTCGACGTGCTGCTGCTCGCGCAGATCGTCGCGCAGCGAGGCGAGGCGCTGCTCGACCTCGGTGCGGTTGCGCGCGTCGGGCACCGACGCGAGGTACTGCTCGAACGCGATGATCGACTCCTCGAGCCGCCCGAGGCGATCCGCGGTGACGCCGATGTCGTAGAGGAGCTCGGCGCGACCGCTCGAGGCGTAGAGCGCGCGGAAGCGCGCGAGCGCGTCCTCGTACCGCCCTTCGTGCCACGCGCGCGAGGCCTCGGTGTACTGCTCGGCGAAGAGATCGCGCGGCGGTGGGACGGCCGCTCCGCCGGTGTGCGCGCCACCGGTGTGCGCGCCCTGCGCAGACGCGCTGGAGGCGATCGAGACGAGCAGCGCGAACGAGAGCGCGAGAACGGAACGCACCGCCCGCGAGGATGCCGCAGCCCCTCGGCGCGAACAACTCAGCACGCGGGAACGGCGCAGCTCGCCGAGCCGTCGGCGTCGACGAGGCATTCGAGCGGCGCGGCGCAGCGTCCCGCGGCACCACAGGGCTCGCCCTCCGAAGCAGGAGGCTGGCACGTCGAGACGATGCACGAGCCCTCGCAGTCGTCGGGAGCGTCGCAGGCGGCACCCTCGGGCGAGCGCACGCAGCGCCCGTCGCGACACTCACCGAGCAGACAAACGTCCTCGCATGCGTCGCCGAGCGACGGAAGCGGCGCGCACTCGCCGGCATCGCAGGAGAAGCCCGTGGGGCACACCGCGCTCGACGCACACGCCGCGCCGGGCCGGGCGATCGCGACGCACCGCTCGTCGAGGCAGCGCGCGTGCTCGCCGCAGCGCGCACCGAACCGCGTGCTGCACGGCTCGCCGTCGGCGACCGTGCGGATGCAGTGAATGCCCATGCTGCACGTCAGGTCGCCGGGGCACGATTCACCGGGAGGGGCGCCGGCATCGCACCGAGCGCCTGCGGGATCCGACGAGCACCTCGCAGAGATGCACCACGGCGCGCTCGGCGGGCACTGGGAGTCGAGATAACACGCGCGTGTGGGATCCTCGCTCGTGCACTCGCCCTCTTCGCAGCGCAGCGAGAGAAGACACGGGTGCGAAGCGTCGCAGCGATCACCCAGCCACCCGACGGGCTCGCAGACGTTCGACGCGCCACAGTGCGCACCTTCCTCGCACTGGTCGCGCACCCAGACGCACTCGGCCCCGAGCGGCAGGCGCGTGACCGGCGTGCATACGCCGTCCTGGCACGAGTGGCGGTGGCCCTCGACGCCGCTCTCGCAGAAATCGGTGTCGCTGCAGCGCTCACCGGGCTCGCGAAGCCTGCCGCACAGCAGCCCGCCCGACTCCGGATCGACCGGGACGATCAGACATCGAAGCCCCTCTTCGCACGAGAGCGAGGGGCCGACGCACGGCTCGCGAGGACCGCCCCCGGGCGCGCATCGCGCGCAATCCGAGCCGGCCGCGCAGCCCAGCCCCGGCGCGCAGAGGTCGGACTCCGCGTCGGTGGGATCACAGCGATCGCCGGCGCGCAGCGCCCCCTCGAGGACGCCGTCACACGCGCGCCTCACGGCGGCGAGCACCTGCGTGTCGCCGCAGGCGGCGCGCTCGAGACCTTCCACGCACTCGACCGCGCGGGCTCCGTCGAAGCGAGCGTCACCGCGCGCGACCGCGTCGATGCGCGCGTCGAGCGATGCGCGCGCGGTCGGATGGCATGCCGACGGTGGCTCGCTCCGCTCCGCGAATTCGCAGCGCAGGGCGCGCTCGCACGACGCGGCGTGCCACGCGTCGACGAACGCACGAGGAGATGCGTCCGCGCGCTCGTGTGTCGCGGTGCAGGAGAGGAGCAACGAGGAGACGAGGAGCGCTGGCACGAGCGCGGGTGCCGCGATGCGCATCGCGCCGAGCGTACGCTCAGCGCGTGCGTGCCTGCCAGCCGATGTCGCGGCGGTGCTGTGAGCCCGCGAGCCGGATGCGATCGACCGCCGCGTAGGCGCTCGCTGCGGCGGCGTCGACGTCGGCGCCGTTCGCGGTGACGCAGAGCACGCGACCGCCTGCGCTCACCACGCGATCACCCGCGCGCTGCGTGCCCGCGTGGAACACCTGCACGCCCTCGAGCGACGCGGCATCGTCGAGGCCCTCGATCACGTCGCCCTTGCGCGGCGTGCCGGGGTAGCCGTGCGCCGCGATCACGACGCACAGCGCGGCGCCGCTCGTCGCGCTCGGACGCACGCCCGAGAGATCGCCGTTCGCGGCGCCGAGGAAGAGCGGCAGCACGTCGCCCTGCCAGCGCGCCATCAGCACCTCGGTCTCGGGGTCGCCGAAGCGCACGTTGTACTCGAGCACCAACGGCGCGCCGTCGACGATCATCAGCCCGACGAAGAGCGCGCCGACGAAGGGCGTGCCGCGCGCGCGCATCGCCGCGAGCGTGGGCTCCACGCAGCGCGCGAGGATCTGCTGCTCGAGCTCGGGCGTGACCGGCGCGGCGGGCGAGTACGCGCCCATGCCGCCGGTGTTGGGACCGCGATCGCCGTCGGCGAGGCGCTTGTGATCCTGCGCCGACGCGAGCGCGACGTAGCGCGTGCCGTCGCACACGACGTGGTAGCTGACCTCGGGGCCGCGCAGGACCTCTTCGATCACCACGCGCCCGCCCGCGTCGCCGAACACGCGCTCGCGCATGATCGTGCGGATCGCGTCGAGCGCCTCGTCGGTGTCTCCCGCGACGATCACGCCCTTCCCGGCCGCGAGCCCATCTGCTTTGACCACCAACGGTCTGCCGGCCTCGCGCACGTAGGCCTCGGCCGCGTCGGCGTCGTCGAAGATGCGGAAGCCGGCGGTGGGGATGCCCGCCTCGGCCATCAGCTCCTTGCTGACCACCTTCGAGCCCTCGAGCCTCGCCGCCTCGCGTGAGGGACCGAACGTCGCGATGCCCGCGTCGCGCAGCGCGTCGGCGAGCCCGATCACGAGCGGCGCCTCGGGGCCGATCACGACGAGCCCGACCTGCTCGCGCTGCGCGAGCGCGACGATCCCGGGCACGTCGTCGGCGCGCACGTCGATGCAGCGCGCGACCGCGGCGATCCCCGCGTTGCCGGGCGCCGCGATGACCTCTTCGACCTGCGGCGACTGCGCGATCTTCCACGCCATCGCGTGCTCGCGCCCACCGGATCCGACGACCAGTACCTTCATCGCGCCTCGGGAGAGCAGGAGAGAGGGAGGATTTCCTCCGAGGAGAGCAGGAGTGGCAGGAGAGCGGGAATCCTCTTCCTCTTCTCTCCTGGATTCCTGCTCTCCCGAGACGTGTGTCTCAGTGCCGGAAGTGGCGGACTCCGGTGAACAGCATCGCGATGCCTGCGGCGTCCGCGGCCGCGATCACGTCCGCGTCCTTCACCGAGCCACCGGGCTGCACCACCGCGGTCACACCCGCCTTCGCCGCGGCCTCGACTCCGTCGGGGAACGGGAAGAACGCGTCGCTCGCGAGCACGCTGCCGCGGGACTTGTCGCCCGCCTTCTTCACCGCGATCTCGACGCTCACCACGCGCGACATCTGGCCCGCGCCGACGCCCACCGTCGTCGTGCCCTGCGCGAGCACGATCGCGTTGCTCTTCACGTGCTTGCAGACGCGCCACGCGAAGTCGAGCGAGGCGAGCTCCTCGGGCGTCGGGCGGCGCTGGGTGACGACCTTCGCGTTCGCCGTCTCGACGCCGGCGCTCGCGTCGCGCTGCTGCACCACGAACCCGCCGTCGACCTTCTTCGCGGTGAGCGCGCGGTGATCGGCGCGCAGCCACTCGCCCGTCGCGAGCAGGCGCAGGTTCTTCTTCGTGCGCAGCAGCTCGAGCGCGTCGTCCGCGAACTTCGGCGCGATCACGCACTCGAGGAACGTCTCGACGAGGTGCTTCGCGGTCGCGAGATCGACCGGGCGGTTCAGCGCGACGATGCCGCCGAACGCGCTCAGCGCGTCGGCCTCGCGGGCCGCGAGATACGCGTCGTGCAGCGTGCCGCGCGTCGCCACGCCGCAGGGGTTCGTGTGCTTCACGACGACCGCGGCGGGCTCGTCGAATTCGCGCACCGCCTCGAGCGCCGCGTCGCAGTCGACGAGGTTGTTGAACGAGAGCTCCTTGCCGCCCGCGCCGACCGACTCGGAGCGCGCGAGCGAGCCCGCAGGCGCGTTGCGCTCGACGTAGAACGCGCCGCTCTGGTGCGGGTTCTCGCCGTAGCGCAGGCCGTACGCCTTCTCGAGCGAGAACGTCAGCGTGCCCGGATACTCGGTGCGCGCGCCGCTCGCGTCGATCGACGTGAGGTACGCCGCGATCGCGCCGTCGTACGCGGCGGTCTGGGCGAACGCCTTCGCGGCGAGGCGGGCGCGGAGCGCGGCGCTCGGGCCCTCGGGCGCGTCGAGCGAGGCGACGACCTCGTCGTAGTCCGCGGGGTCGACGACCACGGTGACGCGCGCGTGGTTCTTCGCCGCGCTGCGGATCATCGAGGGCCCGCCGATGTCGATGTTCTCGACGATCTCGTCGTGCGGCGCGTTGCGCGCGACGGTGGCCTCGAAGGGATAGAGGTTCACGACGACGAGATCGATCGCCTGGCCGCCCAGCTCCGTGAGCTGGGTGCGATCGCCGATCGTGTCGCGCATCAGGATCCCGCCGTGCACGCGCGGATGGAGCGTCTTCACGCGTCCGTCCATCACCTCCGGCGAGCCCGTGTACTCGGCGACGTCGATCACCGCGATGCCGGCGCCGCGCAGCGCCTTCGCGGTGCCGCCGGTCGACAGGATCTCGACACCCTTGTCGGCGAGCGTGCGGCAGAGCTCGATCACGCCGCGCTTGTCCGACACCGAGACCAGCGCTCTCTCGATTCGAGCCATCGCGAATCCTCCTCTGCGAAGCGTGGGCACCGTGCGCCCGGGCCGCGAGGTACTGGACGCAACGCGATGCGTCAACGAGAGTTGTGCGCCCGCGCGCATCTCACGGAGCAGACCATCGCGACGTGTGTGGCGAGGTCGACGCGCCCCGTGGCGATCGACACCGCGGCGTCGATCCGAGAGGACGCGGAGCACACGTGGTCGCGCGAGATCGCACGCCACGTTTCTTCACGGGCATGGTGGCCGTCGTCTTGCTCCACTGCTCGCGCGGCACGGCGTCCCGCGTCCATTTGTCGCGGGCGGGCGCGGCCGCTAGAACCGGGGCCGAGGTCGATGGAGCAAGCGGTCCAATTCTTCGTGGAGAACGGGTCGTACGGCCTGATGATCGCGGCGCTGATCGCCGCGGGGCTCGGCCTGCCGCTCCCCGAGGACATCGTGATGATCTCGGGCGCGATCCTCGCGCAGCGTGGGCTGACCGATCTCGGGCTCACCGTCGCGGCGCTCGCGTTCGGGGTGTTCGCGGGCGACACCGCGCTCTTCTTCCTCGCGAAGCGGATCGGGCCCGGCATCTACAAGTGGCGGCCCATCCAGCGGATGATGCCCGAGCCGCGACGTCGCTACGTCGAGGGCCTGATGGAGAAGCACGGCACGCTGGTCGTGTTCTTCGCGCGACACGTCGCGGGCTTCCGCGGGCCGACCTTCGCGATCGCCGCGATCCACGGCATCTCGTACCCGCGCTTCATCGTGGCCGACATGCTCGCGCTCGCGATCTCGCTGCCGCTGTGGATGGGGCTCGGCTGGTTCTTCGCGGATCGCTGGGACGATCTCTTCAGCCACACCCAGACCGCGGAGCGCGCGGTCACGATCGGCGTGCTGGTCGTCGTCGTGGTGCTCGTGGTGGGGCACTACGTGAGCAAGGCGATCAAGAAGAAGCTCGCGGAGAAGGTCGACCGTGAGGTCGTCGCGGAAGCGCGCGAAGAGTCGAGCGCGCAGCCGCCCGCATCGTCGTCGTCGTCGGGCAAGGACGCGATCGCAGAGTAGCCGCTCGCCGATCGTTCGCGTGTGTGTCGCACGAGAACGGCATCGAGAGCGCGAGCGAGCGCGGGTGTTCTCGAACACGCCCCCGAGCACGATGCTGCGGGGCTCGAGAGCGGCTCCACCGCGGAGCAACCCCACCACGAGCGGCCCGCTCGCCGAGACCCGGACGGAACAGCTGCGAGCGCGCGCCAGCGCGCCCTTGCGCGAGCGTGCACACCGAAGCCTCCCCAGATCGTCCTCGAGATCGCGCTTTCGCAAGCCACGCTCGCGAGCACGCAAAGACGAGAGCGCGCGAGCGACCTGGCCGTCGCTCGCGCGCTCTTCGTGTCTCTTCGCTCTCTTCGCTGTTCGTGCGGTGGCTCGCCGCGCTCGCTCACTGCTGGACGGGGTAACGCTGCGCGAGGTACGTGACCATGATTCGCGCCTCGTCGGTCGAGAGCTCGGCGCCCTCGCGGATCATGCGACGCACGACGCCGGCCCAGCCCGCGCGATCGTCACCGCCGTGCTCGTCGATGTCGGACAGACCGTGGCAGTCGGTGCACGCGCGCTGGAGCAGCTCACGCGCGAGCGAGGGGCTGTAGCGCAGCTGCGGCGTCGCGGATCCCGCCGCGGCGGGCGCGGACCCACCACCACCGCTGCTGGCGCTCGACGCGCTTCCGCCCGACGCCGCCGCAGGGGCCGTCGCAGCGAGCGTCGCGCCCGAGCTCGACTGACCGCCGCGCGAGCGACGACCACGACGACCACGACGGCCACGGCTGCGTCGCTCCGGCTCCTCGGCGGCCGCGATCACCAGCGGCGCGTCGGTCTGGGGCGCGACCGTCCCTCCGTCGGGCGGCACACCACCGTCGGCAGCCGGCGCGGCGGCAGCCTCGGCGGGCGCACCTTCGGCAGCCGGCGCCGCGCCCTCGACAGCCGCGCCTTCCGCCGGCGGCGCTCCGACATCCGCCTCGAGGTCGGCGACGACGTCCTCGCGATCCGCCTCCTCGTCGCGACGCTGCTGCAGGTCCTCCTGCAGGTTCGGCGTGATCGCGATCAGGTACGCGGTCGCGACGTGCACGTCGACGTCGCTGAGCGGCGTGCCGAGCGTCGGCTTGTTCTGCATGCGGCGGCAGAGGCTCAGCCAGCCCGAGCCGGTGCGCGGCTCGCTCAGGATCGTGCGCAGGTCGTGGCAGAGCGTGCACTCGCGCGTGACGACCTCACGACCTTGCTCGAGCGACGACACGCTCGAGAGCCCTTCCGCCGTGTAGCCCGACGGGAGATCGAGGCTCGCGAGGATGCCGCGGACGCGCTCGCGGTTCTCGTCGTGCAACAGCTCGGCGCTGCCGTGCGCGCGGATCGCGAAGGGCAGCGAGAGCGTGCCCAGCAGGATCGTGCACACGAGCAGCACGAGCCCGAGCGCGGGCATCGACTCCTCGAAGTACCGGAAGAACCGGAGGATGAAGATCTTCGTGAAGAGGACGACGCCGATCGTGATCGCGGCGACCGCGTGGATGACCGTGCGCGCCGGGAGCTCGACTTGGTACTCCCAGAGTCGCGGCACCATGTAGATCATCATCACGACGTAGATCGCGGCGTACGCGTATCCGACGACGCGATGCACGGCCATCCAGAACGGCGGCGCGTGACTCTTCTTGGCCACCGGATCCCAGTATTTCGGGTTCCACAGCCAGGCCTGGAGGAGGACGGCGATGAGGCATAGCGCCAGGAACGCAACGCCCAGCCACATGGAGACGGTGACGCTCACGAGGGCAGCGCGGTCTGCACCGTGTGTGCCCGCGGAATTTTCGCGGAATTCGTGAGCAAACTCGGAGCGGAGAGCGTGGCCCGCTCCGGATGGGATCACGTCGTGCGCCGGGCTCACGTCCGAGGCACGATCGCCGGCGAGCGAGCGCTGTGCGCGGAGCGCACGAGCGAGCGAAGCTCCGATGCCCGAAGCTCGCGGCCGCTCATGACAGCAGCCGCGAGTACCAGGGCGCCGGAGCCACCGCCCCGCGACGCACGCCGAGACTCGCTCAGACCGAGATCGCGCCCTTCCGGAAATCAGACGAGCCGATCTTCACGTTCACCAGCGCCGGCTCCGGGCACTCGAATGCCTTCTGCAGCGCGTCCTTCACCTGGTCCGGCGTCTCCGCGTAGAAGCCCTTCGCGCCCACCGCTTCCGCGACGAGGTCGTAGCGCGTGTACGCGAGCTTCGTCGCGGGCGTGCGCTCCGCGCCGAAGATGTCGCGCTGACCGCGATAGATCTGCGTCCAGCACGCGTCGTTGCCGATCACGCCGACGACCTTGATCCCCTGGCGCGCCATCGCCTCGAACTCGAGGCCGTGCAGGCCGAAGCTGCCGTCGCCGTACACCAGGATCACGCGGCTCTCGGGGCGCACGAGCTTCGCCGCCATCGCGTACCCCGGGCCCACGCCCAGCGTGCCGAGCGGGCCGGGATCCATCCACAGCCCCGGCCACCGGATCGGCAGCGTGTACGCCGCGGTCGCGACGAAGTCACCGCCGTCGCCGATCACGATCGTGTCGTCCTGCACGTACTTCGCGAGCTCGCTGCAGACCCAGAGCGGGTTCGGCGGGCTCGTCGCGCCGCCCGCGATCTCCGCGCGCATCTTGCCCTGACGGCCCTCTTCGTCGGCGCGGATCGTCGCGAGCCAGTCGCCGGCGTCCTTCTTCGCGATCGCCTGCTCGAGCGCCGCGAGCGCGTGACCGCTGTCCGCCGGGATGCCGACGTCGACGCCGCGATTGCGCCCGAGCTCCTCGGGATCGAGGTCGATCTGGATGACCTTCACGTCCTTCGCCCACGTGCCCTCGCGGCCGTAGTCGACGCGGAAGTCGAAGGGCGTGCCGAGCACGATCACGACGTCGGCACCCGCGAGCGCAGCGCGACGCGAGCGCGACATGAAGCAGCTGTGCGAGGGCGCGAGCGCGCCGCGCGCCATGCCGTTGAGGAACGTCGGCATCGGGCGCTTCGCGAGGAAGCGCTCGAGCGCGCCCTTGTCGCGCGACCAGCGCAGCTGCGAGCCGCAGATCACCATCGGGCGCTCGGCGCCGTCGATCAGCTTCGCGGCGGCCTCGATCGCCTCCTTCGAGGGCGCGGGCGTGAGCTCGCTGCGGTACTGCGTCGGACGGACGATCTGCTGGTCCGTCGCGAAGTTCATCAGGATGTCGAGCGGGATCTCGAGGAACACCGGGCCCGGCACGCCGGTCGTGGCGATGCGGAACGCGGTCGTGACGAACTCCTCGAGGCGTCGCGTCTCGGTCACGGTCGCCGACCACTTCGTGATCGGCTTCATGAGCTCGACGTGATCCATGTCCTGCAGCGAGCCCATGTGCTTGTACGCGACCGGGCCCGCGCCTCCGATCACGATCATCGGCACGCCCGCGCGCTGCGCGTTCGCGACCGCAGTGACGACGTCGGTCACGCCGGGGCCCGCGGTGACGAGCGCGACGCCGGGCTTGCCGGTCACGCGCGCGTAGCCGTCGGCCGCGTGCCCCGCGGTCTGCTCGTGGCGCGTGTCGACCACGCGGATGCCCTCGTCGAGACACCCGTCGTAGATGTTCTGGATGTGCCCGCCGCAGAGCGTGAAGACGTGGGTGATCCCTTCGTTCTTGAGCGCGCGTGCGACGATCCGACCGCCGTGGAGCATGGGTGTCCTCCCGATCCCCTGAGAAAGGTGGGTCGCGATGGTAGCGAGGCGAGAGCGTCATTTCTATCGCGAGGACGACAATCTCGTAGACTCGCGCGATGAGCCGGATGGTCTACGAGCACCAACTGCCACCGGAGAACGATCCCGAGGTCGTCGCGCTCGCGCGATCTTGGATCGACGGAGCGCGCGACGCGCAACGTCCGGGTCGCGCGATGGCCTATGCGATCCCGAGCACGCTGATCGGCATCGTGCTGTGGGGCGAGCTCAACCGGTGGACCGGGTTCGACATGCACTGGTACGTGATGGCGGGCTCGGCCGTCGCGCTGGGCGTCGTGCTCGGCCGGCCGTGCCGCACGCTCGGCGCGCTCTTCGATCGACGGTGGGCCGCGGTGCTCTTCCTGCTCGGGTTCGCGATGGGCGCGCTCGGCGATCTGTACGCGATGACCGCGCTGGTCGCGGCGCGAGAGGGCGTCGGTTGGCTCTCGGTGATCACCCAGGCCGACGTCGGTGGGTGGATCGCAGGGCGCACGCCGCTCGACTGGATCGTCGCGGGCGCGGGCGGCGCCGGCGCGGCGCTCGCGGGCCGACCGCCGATGGACGAGCGACAGCTCGCGATGCAGGCGCGCATCGACGTCGCGGCGCGCCGGCTCGACGCGCAGGAGCGCGAGGACGCGGAGCACGCGGCGTAGATCACTCCTTCGGAGTCTCCTCGGACGCCGCTTTGTAGATCCCGCGCGCCATCACCGACGTCGCGGCATCGGCGCGTCGCGCGAGCACGGTACGACGCGCGCGCCACACGCCGGCATCGCGCGGCGCCGCGTCGCCTGCCATCTGCGCGAGGTGCGACGCGAGCGCGTGCTCGCCCGCGTCGGAGAGCGCGAGCGCGCGATCTGCGAGCGCGCTCGCGCCGCCGCACATCGACGCGATCTCGCGCGCGAGATCACGAGGGTGCGCGGGCTGCAGCGACGCGGGCTCGCCGTCCCACCACCCGCCGTAGAGGCGCCACACGTTGCGCACGATGAACGCGGGCTCGTCGTAGGTCGGTCGCAGGTACGGCTTCTCGAGCAAGTGTGCCGGTGCCTTCACCGTCGCGAGCACGTCGGCGAGGCGCGCGCCCTGGTTCATCAGCGCGAGCGTCTGATCGTGCAGGGACTCGAGCAGCTCCGCGGTGTCGATCAAGAGCGCGCGCACGCGCTCGGCGCCCGCGATCGGCAGGCCGTGGCCGGGCGTGAGGAGCTCCGGCTCGAGCGCGGCCATCGCGCGCAGCGCGTGCGCCCAGTCGAGCGCATAGCGCTGGACCTTCTGCGGGTTGCCGGCGTTCGGACAGGCCCAGATGACGAGGTCGCCTGCGCAGACGAGCCGCCGCGAGGGAAACCACGCCCACGTCGCGTCGTCGGTCTCACCGCGCGCGTGGAAGAGCTCGATGCGCTCGCCGCCCGCGTCGATCGCGAGGCGCGTCGAGTACGTCACGTCGGGATCGCGGAAGCGCTCGGGGAACTGCACCGGAGTCTGGAACTGACGCTGGTTGATGCAGGCGTTCCAACCGCGGGCGCGTCGATATCGCGCGAAGCGCGCGGGCACGAGCTCGTGCGCGTAGACGGTCGGGCGCGCCCAACCACGGGCGTCCGCCTCCTGCTCCCAGCGCTCGACGCCGAAGCAGTGATCGACGTGCCCGTGCGTGAACACGACCGCGTGCGCGCGCGCGTCGGGGCGCCACATCCGGAGGCTCACGTGCACCTGCCCCGAGAGCAGGAACGAGCCGGTGTCGACGAGCACGAGCCCGCGCTCGGTCGTGATCGCCGTCGCGTTCGCGAAGCTCGACACGAACGCGATGCCGGGCGCGATCTCGTCGAGCTCGAGGCGCGGCGTGAACGGCGCGACCTCTTCGACGTCGACGATGCCGTCGATGACGTCTTCCGCGAGCTGCGTCAGCTTCCCCACGGCGACGATGCTACGCGAGTCGCCTCGCGCACGGCCCTCCGCGCTCGTGGGCTCCGAGACGACCGACGACGTCTGCTCGTCGGCGAGCGTGCTCGTGTGCTTCGGAGCCTCGCCACGGCGCGCCTTCAGCTCGCGGTCGCCGCGAGCCGCCAGCCCTTCGCGCGCTCTTGCTCCCGCCAGAGCGCGGCGTAGACGCCGTCCGCGGCGATCAGCTCGTCGTGCGTGCCGGACTCCGCGACGCGCCCTCGCTCGAGCACGACGATCCGATGCGCGCGCCGCACCGTGCGCAGTCGATGGGCGATCACCACGACGGTCTTCTTCGCGACGAGCTCGTCGATCGCTCGCTGGATCTCGGCCTCCGCCGACGCGTCGACCGAGGCCGTCGCCTCGTCGAGCAGCACGATCGGCGCGTCCTTGAGGATCGCGCGCGCGATGGACAGACGCTGGCGCTCGCCACCCGAGAGCGTTCCGCCGCCTTCGCCGAGCACGGTGTCGTAGCCGTCCGGCAGCGCCGTGATGAAGTCGTGCGCACGCGCAGCCTTCGCAGCCCGCTCGACCTCCTCGCGTGACGCGTCGGGCCGCCCCACGCGGAGGTTCTCGAGGATCGTGCCGGAGAAGAGGACGACGTCCTGGAACACCATCGCGATGTGCTGGTGCAGCTGCTCGAAGGGCACGTCGCGGATGTCGACACCGCCGATGCGGATCGCGCCTCGCCCCCTCGGGATGTCCCAGAGGCGCGCGACGAGATGGACCAGCGTCGACTTGCCGGATCCCGACGCGCCGACGAGCGCGGTGAGCGAGCGCTCGGGGAAGCTCACCGAGACCCCGTCGAGCACGGCGTCTTCGTCGTAGGCGAACGACACCGCGTCGACCTCCACGTCGAACCTCTGGATCGGCGGCGCGCTCGCGGACGGCTCCGCGAGAGGCTCCTCCGCGAGCAGCCGGTCGACGCGACCGAGCGCGCGCTGTGAGGCTCGCAAGAGGAGCAGCGCCACGCCGAGACCGGCCACCTGCTGCACGACGCCCACGGTCACCACGAGGAAGACGAGCAGCACGCCGGGCTCGATCGAGCCTCGGAGGACCAGCTCGCTCCCGGCGTACGCCACCGCGACGAAGCTCACCTCGATCACGAATCCGAACGCCGCGAGCAGCGGCGACGGCAGCACGTCGGCGCGGACGAGCGCGTCGCGCAGCCGCTCCATCGCGCTCACCAAGCGCTGATAGACGTCGCCGTGGCGGCCGAACGCGCGGAGCACGGCGATGCCCTGCACGTACTCGACGACGCGCCCGCTCACGTCGGCCCCCGCGTCGAGCACCGCGTCGATCTCACGCACGAAGACGGGCGTGGTCGCCGCCAGCACGACGAGCGCGACGGGCAGCGCGGCGAGGACGACGAGCCCCAAGCGCCAGTCGAGGGCACAGAGGCCGAGGCCGACGAGCATCGGCAGCGCGAAGCTCGCCGCGAAGACGGCGACGGTGTGCGACCACACGTCCTCGACGAGCGCGAGATCCGTCGTCAGCACGCCCGCGAGCTCGCCGCTCCGGCGCTGCGTGAAGAACCCCATCGGCAGGCGCCGCAGGTGATCCGCGGTGCGGATGCGCGCCTGCCCCATGAGCGCGTGCGCGGCGATGAAGATGTTCGACATCGCGCCGCGAGAGAGGACGAGACGCAGCAGCACCGAGAGCGCGATCGCGAAGGTCGCCCACCCCGTGAGCGTCATCGAGAGCCGGCGCTCGAGCGCCTCGCGCACGAGGAGCAGGACGACGGCGTAGGGCGCCGCGATCGCCAGCGCCTCGCCGAACGCGAAGAACAAGCCGCGCCGCAGCCGCGCGTCGCGACGGCCCGCGAGCCGCTCGCCGAGCAGGAAGACGTCTCGCAGCATCACGCGACCTCCTTCGCGACCGCAGGCGCATCCGCCTCGCCCAACGACCAGTCCAGCGCCTCGGTGTGGCTCTCCCAGAGACGCTGGTAGAGCGCGCAGCGCGCGAGCAGCTCGTCGTGCGTGCCTCGATCGGACACGCGGCCGCCCTCGAGCACGACGATGTGATCGGCGGTGGCGATGGTGGACAGCCGGTGCGCGACCACGAGGACCGTCCGCCCGGCGCAGAGCTCCGAGAGCGCCTCCTGGATGCGCGCTTCGTTCTCGGGATCGGCGAATGCCGTCGCCTCGTCGAGCAGCAGCACCGGCGCGTCCTTGAGCAGCGCGCGCGCGATGGACAGGCGCTGCTTCTCGCCGCCGGAGAGCCTCGCGCCGCGCTCGCCGAGCAGCGTGTCGTAGCGCTGCGGCAGCGCCTGGATGAAGTCGTACGCGCGCGCAGCGCGGCACGCGGCGTCGATCTGCGCGTCGGTGGCGTCGGGCCGAGCGAGACGGAGGTTGTCGCGGACCGTGCCGTGGAAGAGGAACACGTCCTGGAACACCATCGAGACGCGCGAGAGCAGCGCGTCGAGCGCGAACGTGCGCACATCGACGCCACCGAGCTCGACGGCGCCGCTCGCCGCCTCCCACAGCCTCGGAACGAGCCGCACGAGCGTCGTCTTGCCCGCGCCCGAAGGCCCGACCAGCGCCGTGACCTTGCCCGCCGGGGCTTCGAACGAGACGTCGTGGAGGACCTCCGGGCCGCCGTCCTCGTAGCGGAAGCCGACGCCGCGGAACGCGATGCCGTCGTGCGCAGGCCGCGCGAGGCCCGCGGTGCGCTCGAGATCCGGCGCCGTGAGGATCGCCTGGATGCGCCCGTTGCCGGCCTCGATGCGCTCGACGTTCCCCCACGCGAACATCAGCCGCATCAGCGACATGAGGAGCTGCGGCCCGAGCACGAGGAAGAGCACGAGCGACTCGAGCGAGAGCGTCCTGCGCGTGTAGAAGAAGCCGCCGAGCGGCACGAGCACGACGAGGCTCGAGCCGATGAGCGCGCCGAACGCGCCGTACCCGCGGCCGTTGGTGCGCATGAAGCCTTCCATCCACGCGAGACCTTCGTCGATCGAGCGCGAGAGCTCGCCGAAGCGCTGCGCGGAGAGGCCGAAGGTCTTGATGACCTGGATGCCCCGCAGGTACTCGAGCAACGAGCGGTTCGTCCGGCTCTGGATCTCGTTCCACTGCTGGTGCGCCGTGCCGGCGCCGCGCATCGCGACCGCCATCGCGCCGACGGCGAGCGGCGCCATCGCGATGCTCGCGAGCGCCATGCGCCAGTCGACCCCGAGCAACGCGATGGTGGTGGCGATCGGCACGACGAACGCGGCGACCGCGTCGGGGAAGTGGTGGGCGATGAACGCCTCGATCTGGTTCACGTCGTCCATCAGCGTCTTGCGCAGCTCACCGGCGCTGCGACGGCTGAAGAACGAGAGCGGCACCGCGCCGAGCTTCTTCGCGAGCTCGAGGCGCAGCGCGTGCAACGTGCGGAACGCCGCGACGTGCGCGAGCACGTTCGCGCCGGCGACGAGGACGTAGCGCAGCGCCAGCGCGAGCGCCGCGACGAGCGCGAGCGAGCGGACCGTGTCGAGGTCCGGAGGGGTCGCGTAGATCGCGGTCGCCATGCGCGCGACGACGAAGAACGGCACGAGCGCGAGGGCCGCGGCCGACGTCGACGCGAGCGCGGCCGCGACGACGAGCGGCCCCTGCATCCCGAGCAGCCGCCTCAACCCCTTCAGCGTGGGTTGTTCGCTCTCATTGGGTCCCATGCGCCGAGTGAGCCTCGGGACCGGAACCGCGTATTGGATCTTTTTACCGGCGCACCGAGACGTGGTCGGTGCCGACGACGCGCGCGGCGAGGTACTCGCGAGGCGTCGAGCCTGCGAGCGAGCGGAACTCGCGCACGAAGTGCGCTTGATCGAAGTAGCCGTGCTCGGCGGCCACCGCGGCGCCGCGCAGGGTGCCGTGATCGAGCGCGCGCAGCGCCGAACGGAACCGTCGGACGCGCCAGAACGCCTTCGGGCTCAATCCGACCTCGTCGCGGAACAGCGCCAAGAGGCGCTTCGGTGAGAGCCCGGTCCGGCGATTCACCTCGCCGACCGACGTGAGGTCGCGGCCCTCGAACGCATCGAGCGACAGCCGCAGCGCGGCGTCCAGCTCGAACGAGCGAGCGAGCCGACGCAGGAGGTTGTCTTCGAGGAGCCGCACCCGATCGCGCGGCGAGGACGTCTCCATCAACCGTTCGCGCAGCGAGTGAGCCGACGCGCCCCACAGCGCGTCGAGCGACACGACCCGCCCCGTGATCGCATCGGCGGGCAGGTCGAAGAAGGGGCGCGCCCCGCCGGGCTTGAACTCCACGCCGACCGTCGGCCCGAGCGCGGTGTCGATCAGCAGCGGCGTCACCCGCGCGCCACACACGATCGCGCCCGAGACCTCGGTGGCGTCGATCGCGTCCTCGTCGGTGAAGACGCGCAGCGGGCCGTTGCCGAGGTGGACGACGAGGGACTGCGCGCCGCTCGGGAGCACCCTCTCGCGCTCCGCCTGCGCCACGTAGCTGTCCGCCGCCCAGATGAGCTCGACGAGCCCATCGAGCGGCGGGCTCGGCCGATGGACCGTGATGCGCGTGACGCGCGCCGGCGGCTCCTGCACCGGCCGGAGAGCGCGCAGGGCCCTCACCGCTCCGCCAGCCTCCGCGCTCTCCGCGCTTCCGCGTCCTTCGCTCTCCGCTCGTCGTCGGCGGTCTCGCAGAGCAGCGGCGGGACCTTCACCGCCTTGCCCTTCTCGTCGACGCACACGAAGGTCATGAACGCATCGACGCAGAGCCGGCGATGCATGGTCGCGCGGTCCTCGACCTGCACCTCGATCTCGACCTCGACCGAGCTCGAGAACGCGGCGTTCACGCGCGCCGCGAGGACCACGACGTCGCCGACGCGCATGGGCGCGAGGAACTTCACGTTGTCGATCGCGGCGGTGACCGCGGTCCGACCGCAGTGGCGCTGCGCGGCGATCGCGGCGCAGATGTCCATCCACGCCAGCACGGTGCCGCCGAACGCGGTGCCGATCGCGTTCGAGTGCTGCGGCAGCACGAGCTCCGTCATCTCGGTGTAGGACGCGCGCGGAGAGCGAGGCGGGGGCGTTCCTTCGTGGCTCACGCGGGCGTAGTAGCACGCCGCCGCGGTATATCCGTCGCGTGCGCCGCCTCGCCCACGTCCTCGCGCTCGCGATCACCCTCGCGGCGCTCGTGGCGCGCGCGCAGTCGGACGCGGCGATCGAGGTCGCGCTCGATCCACCGGCGCGACTCGCGGTCGGAGCGCGCGCCGAGGTGATCGTGCGAGTGCGCGCGAGCGAGCGCGCGGGGCGCCCGATGTTGATCACGCCGAGCAGCGAAGGCAGCGCGATCGAGGTCGTGCGCGGAAGGCTCACGCGCGGCGACGCCGAGGAAGCGGGCGGCGAGCTCCGGTTCCGCGTCCCGATCGTGGCGCGCACCGCAGGCACCGCGGTGATGCGCGTGCGCGTCGACGGCTTCGCGTGCGAAGCAGGCCACTGCCGCGCGCTGGTGGTGGAAGCGAGCGCCCCGATCGAGGTGCTGCCGGCGCCGTGATCGTTCCTCGAGCGCGTGCTCGAGAGCGCCCCCGCCGAGACCTCGCCGATCTCGCCTCAGCGTGCGACGATGCCCACCTCCTAGCGATGCTCACGCTCATCCGCCGTCAGTCGCGCCTCGTCCGCGTCGCCGCTTGGACCTCGTGGGTGCTCTCCTGCGCCGGCGTCATCGAGCGCTTCTCGCCCGATCGCGAAGCCGTCATCGACGACTGGAAGCTCCGCTGGGCGCGCGGCATGCGCGGCATCGTCGGGCTCGATCCCACGCTCGTGCACGGCGAGCCCTCGCTCTCCAGCGGGCGCGGTCGCCTCATCGTCGCGAACCACCGCACGCCGCTCGACATCGTCACGCTGCTCTCGCTCTTCGGCGGTCATTTCCTCGCGAACCACAAGGTCTCGCGCGCGCCGATCGTCGGGCGAGGTGCGCACCGCATCGGCACGGTGTTCGTCGATCGCGGCGATCGCCGCAGCGGCGCCGCCGCGATCCGCCAGATGCGCGCGCTGCTCGAGATGAAGCGCACGGTGATCGTGTTCCCCGAGGGCACCACCTTCGCGGGCGACGAGGTGCGGCCCTTCAAGGGCGGCGCGTTCAGCGCGGCCGCGGGCCTGCCGGTCGACGTCGTGCCGGTCGGCATCGCGTACACGCCGGGGCACGAGTACGCCGACGGAAGCCTCGGCGCGCACGTGCGCACGTTCCTCGCGCGGGCTCGCACGCCGGCGTGGGTCTCGGTCGGCGAGACGCTCGAGATGCCGTCGGTGCGGCGCGGCTTCGAGGACGAGGTGCGAAGCCACGTGCAGACGCTCGTCGAGCGCAGCCGCCGCGCCTCGATCGACGCGCTCGGTGATCGCGCGCGCCCCGCGCTCCCCGAGACCACCGAGCCCCAGGAGGATCGATGAGCGACGCGAACGAGAGCGGGGATCTCGACCACCTCGTTCCGCCGATCGGCGCCGCGCCGCCCGAAGAGCGCATGCTGCGCGCGAACTGGATCTCCAGCCTCGAGCGCTCGCCCAACGGCTTCCCGCTGCTCTGGCCCGAGTTCGTCGCGCGACAGGGGCGCGCAGTGCGCATCGTCGACGTGCGCGAGCCCGACGAGCTCGTCGGGCCGCTCGGTCACATCCCGGGATGCGACTGGATCCCCGCGAGCCGCGCCCGCTCGCTCGTCGATCGCCTCGATCGCGACGCGAAGATCATCCTCGTCTCGCGCGCCGGTGAGCGCTCGGGCCCGCTCGCGCGAGAGCTCGAGGTCGCGGGCATGCGCTTCGTCGCGTCGATGATCGGCGGCATGGTCGCGTGGCGCTCGCTCGGCTTCGCGGTCTCGCGCGACTCGTCGATCCTCGCGCGGCGCGACGAGCTGCGCGACGCGCCCGAGGTCCCGGCGCGCCCGGGGCCGCTCTCGATCGACGCGGTGCGTGAGCACGTGGGCGATCCGCTCTCGGTGCGCTGGGTGAAGATGGCGTCGCTGCTGCTGCACGGTCGCCTCTCGTGCGTCGACGGACGCGACGAGACCGGCGTCATCGGCACGCCCGGCGGCGACTCCGGCGAGCTGCTGCTCGCACTGCACGCGCTCGAGCGCGTGCTCGGTCGCGAGCTGCGCCCCGGCGAGGTCGCCGAGCTGCTCTCGCGACGCGTCGACACCTTCGGCCGCTTCTACATGCACGGCGACGTGCAGGCGGCGAACACGATGATCGCGGCGCTGCGCGGGGATCGCCGGTTCGACGAGGCGGTCGCGGGCATCAGCGAGACCATGCAGTGGCGCCGCTTCTTCGAGCACCCGCCCGAGTCGGTGCGCGAGCTCCTGCTCGAGTACTCGGTGCAGCCGCCCCACGTCGGGTGCGGTCACCTCAAGCTGATGATGCAGGAGCACGCGCAGTACGAGGCGCGGCCCCAGCTCGTGCGCGACGTGCTGCGCGCGTTCCATCGCCTGCGCTGGAACGGCGCGGCCGACGTCGAGTTCGTGCCGCTGCCCGGCGGCCACCAGGAGGGCGCGGTGGTGAACGTGCGGGTGCACGACGAGCTGCGCTCGTACACGCCGGTGCCGCTCGTCTCGCCGAAGGGCATGGGCACGCAGATGTTCGTGAACCACCCGCAGGTCGTGGACGCGCTGCGCGTGGAGACCGCGAGCTTCCTCTGCGAGCAGGGCGATCTCGTGCCGATCGACGAGAGCCGTCGCGAGGCGCTCCTCGCCGAGATGAGCGCGCTCTCGCAGGTGCGCATGATGGCAACGCTCGGCCGCCTCGCGAAGGGCCTTCCCATCTACGACCTCACGTTCGATCGGCGCGGTCGCGTGAGCGTCGAGCACGTCGGGCACGTGCCCTGACGACGATGGGCGCGAGCGACGAGATCGAGACGGGCGGGACGATCGCGGCGCGCCTCGGCGAGATCCAGCTCGCGCTGCGCGACGCGCGTCTCGAGGGCTGGCTGCTCTACGATCATCGCGGGCAGAACGGCATCGCGGTGCGCGCGCTCGGGCTCGAGCAGGTCGCGCCGATGCGGCGCTTCTTCTACTGGGTCCCCGCCGACGGAATGCCCGCGCTGATCGCGCATTCGATCGAGATCGAGTCGTTCGGCGAGCTGCCCGGCGACGAGCTGCGCTACGACGCGTGGGGCTCGCTGCGCGAGCAGCTCGAGCGGACGCTCCCGCGGCGCGGCGCGATCGCGATGGAGCACCAGGACATCGGGGGCAATCCCGATCTCTCGCGCGTCGACGCGGGCACGGTCGAGCTGGTGCGCAGCTACGGGCCGCGCGTCGTCTCGAGCGCGGACCTCGTGAACCGCTTCCTCGCGCCGTGGAGCGCGGCCCAGCGCGCGAGCCACGCACGCACCGTCGCGAAGCTGATCGAGGTCGATGCGGAGATCGTCGAGATGCTCGCGTCGCAGCGCACGCCGCTCGAGAGCGAGATCCGCGCGCACGCCGACGACGCGATGCGGTCGCGCGGGCTGGTGCTCGGCCGCCCGCCGCTGGTCGCGAGCGGACGGCACACCCGCGAGCGGCACCAGCGCTCGGGCGAGCGCGATCGCCGCGTGGTCCCGCGCGACGTGGTGATGATCGATCTCGTCGCGCGCGAAGATCAGCGCTGCACGCCGTTCGCGCACCGCGGGATCGTGCTCGCGATCGACGAGGTCACGCGCGAGGCCGCGAGCGCGTTCGCGGCAGCACGCGACGCGCGCGAGGCGGCGATCGATCTGCTGCGCGAGCGCGCGCAGCGGGGCACGCGCCTGCTCGGGTTCGAGGTCGACGAGCATGCGCGCGCGGTGCTCGCGCGATCGGGCGACGCGGGACACGTCGCGCACCGCACCGGGCACCACCTCGGGCGCGTGCCGTTCTCGGGCGAGGGCTGCACGTTCGACGCGTTCGAGATCCACGACACGCGCGAGGTGCTCCCGGGGCTCGCGTGGTCGGTGCACCCGGGCGTGTACCGCGAGGAGCTCGGGGTGCGCGCCAGCGCGAGCGTGATGCGCGACCGCGAGGGCGTGGCAGTGCTCGATCCGGGGCAGGACGCGATCCGCGTGGTCGCGCGCGGCGGGACGTGATCACCCAGCGCACGTTCGCGATCGCGACGTTGCTCGCAGCCGCCCTGCTCCTCGTGCTCGCGTGGCCGACCGCGCCATCGGTGGTCGACGACGCGTGGATCTCGGCGCGCTACGCGCGCAGCCTCGCGCTGGGCCACGGGCTGGTCTACGACGCGGGCCAGCCGCCGATCGAGGGCTTCACGAACCTCGCGTGGACGCTGATGCTCGCGCTCGCGTCGCGCATCGGCGCGTCGCTCCAGGCGACGATGATCAGCGCCGGACTGGTGGGCGGCGTGCTCTCGGTGTTCGCGAGCGCGGCGATCGCGCAGGAGATCGCGCACGACCGCGATGGCCGCGTGTCCGCGGTCGCGCTGCTCGCGCCGTTCGGGCTCGCGCTCGATCCCCACCTCGCGGTCGTCACGACGAACGGGCTCGAGAGCAGCCTCTTCCTCGCCGCGGTGCTGGGCACGACGTGGGCGGTGATCGCGGAGCGGCGCGGGCTCGGTGTCCTCTTCGCGATCGCCACGATCACGCTGCGTCCCGAGGGCGCGGCCGTGGTCGCCGTGCTCGCGACGCTCGATCTCGCGCGCGGCGTCTCGAAGCCCGAGCACTGGGCGATCGCGGGTGCAGGCGCAGTGACGCTCGCGGCGATCACCCTGTTCCGGATCGTCGTCTACGGCGCGCTCCTGCCGAACACCTTCGCCGCCAAGGCGGGAAAGCCGCTCGCCGAGCGGCTGGCGTTCGATCTCGCGTACCTCCGGCCCGATGGCGGATTCTGGATGATCGGGCTCGGAGTTGCGCTGTTCGGCCAGGTGCTCGCGTGGCGCACCGGGGCGCGTGTCGCCGCGACCGCGGTGGGCTCGTTGGTGATCCTGCTGGTCGCCGTCGCGTTCTCGGTCGACATGTGGATGCCCGGCGGGCGCCTCCTGCTCGCGCCGCTCGCGCTCGCGTGGTCGCTCTTCGCCGGGGCGCTCGCGCGGGTGCGCCTGCCGCTGGTGCGCATCGCCGGGCTGGTGATCGCCGCGGACCTCGTGCTGCTGCCGATCACGCCGTGGGCGCGCGTGGTCCGCGCCGCGGACGTCGCGCACTCGGCGCAGCCCGGCAACGACGCGGAGCGCGCGGCGCGATGGCTCGGCGACCAGCTGCCCGCGGGCGCGTGGCTCGTGACGCGCGATGCGGGCGTGCTCGCGTACTTCGTCGGCGATCACGTGCACGTCGCGGAGATCCATCCGCGCGCGCTCACCCAGCCGCATCCCGGAGGGCGCGATCTCGACCCCCGCGACGTGGTGCCCGAGCGACCCGAGCTCGTCGTGCTCACGGTCGAAGATCCTCACGCGCGCGCGCTCTTCTACGAGATGGATCGCGCGGTCTTCGGCGCGCTGCGCGAGCCCTACACGTTCCTCGGCCGGGTGCGCCAGCACCACCAGCGCTACTACGACGTGTGGGCCCGCACCGACCTCGCGCTGCCCGCGCTGCCCGAGGACCTGCGAGTGGGATCGCTCGAGCCGCCCTACCCGGCCCCGAGCGATCTCCGATGAGCATCCCGACACGTGGCAGTCGCCCGATCGATGCGGACGGCATCTCGTACCGCTGGCGCATCCGGAAGCGTCCGACGTACCGCCAGGCAATCGAGTCGTCGCCGATGACTGTCGCTGTTCAGCGCGCGAGCGACGGAGCGCGCAGCGTGCTCGTCCTGGACCTGCGCGTCACGCGTCCCGACAATCGGATCGCACCGCACGGCACTGGCATCACGCCCGCACAGGTGCGCGAGCTCATCCGCACGGCGATCGCGGCGGGATGGGATCCTGGGCGCGGCGGCACGTTCCGGATCGAGATCCCGAGCGTTCTCGACACGATCGGCGCCGTGAGCCGGCGCGCCCGGCGGCTCACTTCGTCGCGTCGCTAGGGTATTCGTAGAACCCGCGGCCGACCTTCTTGCCGAGGCGGCCCGCGCGCACCATCTGGCGCAGCAGCGCGGGCGGACGGAACTGCTCGCCGAGCTCGCGGTGCAGGTGCTCGAGGATCGCGAGGCGCACGTCGAGCCCGACGAGATCGGTCAGGCGCAGCGGGCCCATCGGGTGGCGATAACCGAGCTCCATCGCGGCATCGATGTCCTCCGCGCTCGCGACGCCGGTCTCGAGCATGCGGATCGCCTCGCACCCGAGGATCACGCCGAGGCGGCTCGTCGCGAACCCGGGCGAGTCCTTCACGACGATCGGGCGCTTGCCGATGCGCGACGCGAACGCGCGCGCCGCGTCGGTGGTCGCATCGCTGGTGCCGAGGCCGCGCACGATCTCGAGCAGCTCCATGACCGGCACCGGGTTGAAGAAGTGGAGGCCGATCACGCGCGCGGGATCGTTCGTCGCGCCCGCGATCTCGGTGACGCTCAGCGACGACGTGTTGGTGCCGAAGATCGTGTGGGCGGGCGCGCGGCCCGAGATCGCGCGGAAGAGATCGAGCTTGAGCGCCATGTTCTCGGGCACCGCCTCGATCACGAGATCGGCGTCGGCGCTCGCGCCCGCGGGATCGGTCGACGTGGCGAGCGCGGCGCGCGCACGATCGCGCGCTTCGGCGGCGAGCTTGCCCTTCTGCACCAGGCGCTCGAGGCTCTTGTCGATCGCGCTCACGCCCTTGCCGACCGCGGCCTCGCTGACGTCGGTGAGCGTGACGCGCAGACCGCTCTGCGCGCAGACCTGCGCGATGCCGTGGCCCATCGTGCCCGCGCCGACCACCACCACCTTCGCGATCTCGCTCATCGGCCTCGACCTCCGAAGCGCGCGGTACCACGGTCGTCCGGGCGTTGCGGCGCGATCTCTCACGCGAGCGGAGATTGCGATAGAGTCCGCGCGCCATGCGTCGGCTCGTCGGGATGCCCTACTCGCCCTGGTCGATCCAAGCGCGCTGGGCGCTCGATCATCACGCGCTCGAGTACGAGTACGAGATCTACACGCCCATGCTCGGGGAGCCGGTGCTCCGCGCGCGCATGGGATGGCCGCGCGGGCCGGTGACGGTGCCGGTGCTCTTCGAGGGGACGCTGGTGGTGCGCGAGTCGGTCGACATCGCGCGACACGCGGACCGCATCGGGAGCGCGACGCCGCTCTTCCCCAAGGGGCGCGAGGCCGACGTCGTGCACTGGACCGGGCTCTCCGACGTGGTGATGCGCGCCGGGCGCGCGCTGCTCACGCCGCGGATGCAGCGGAGCCCGCGGGCGCTCGAGGAGAGCATGCCGAGCTGGATCCCGGGCATGCTGCGGCGCGCGTCGTTGCCCGCGGCCGACGCGACGCTGAAGTACCTGGTGCGCAAGCACGGGGTGCGCGCCGAGGAAGCGGAGCAGGATCGCGGGACGATCCGATGGACGCTGCGCAAGCTTCGCGACGCGCTCGAGCGCGGTGAGCACGTGATCGGCGAGCCGAGCTTCGCCGACGTCGCGATGGCGTCGGCGCTGCAGATCGTGCGTCCGTCGGAGCACCTCGTGCCGCTCGGCGAGGCGACGCGCGCGGCGTGGACCGACGAGACGCTCGCGCGCGAGCACGAGGACCTGCTCGCGTGGCGCGACCGCATCGTCGCGCGGCACAAGCCGCGCTGAGCGCGGTCACTGCCCGAGACGGCGGCGTGCGTCGCGGAAGCCGGGGCTGATCTCGAGCGCGCGCTGCCAGGCGCGGCGTGCGCCGTCGCGATCGCCGCCGAGCAGCAGCGCGTCGCCGAGGAGCACGTGGTTCGCGGGGAGGTTCGGCCGCGCGGCGACGAGACGGCGGGCCCACTGCGTCGCGGCGCGCGCATCACGACGCGCCATGTGCAGCCGCACGAGCCCGGCGATCGCGCGTGCGTTGCGCGGGTCGGTGCGCAGCACGCGCAGGTAGTCGGCCTCCGCGGCCTGCAGCTCACCGTTGTTGCGCCGGAAGTTCGCGCGCGCGATGAGCTGATCGGTCGGCGAGCGCTGCTCGCCCTCGGGCTCGGCCTCGGCTTCGGGCTCCGCCTCGAGCTCGGGCTCGGGCTCCGCCTCCTCCGGCTCCAGCTCGACCACGGCAGGGGCCTCGGGCTCGGCCGGCGGCGGCGTGATCTCGGCCTCGAGCTCGGCCTCGGGCTCGGGCGTGACCGGCGCGACCGCCGTCGTCGGCGCGACCGCGCCCGCCGCCGCGCTCGGCCGCACTCCGGCGAGCTCGGCCGGGCGCGCCGTCACGACCGGGAGCTGCTGCGTGGCCTCCGCGGTCGGACCGAAGACCCCGCGCGCATACGCGACGTACGCGCCCGCGCTGACCATCGCGAGCACGATCACGAGGGCCAGCGGCGCGAGCAGGATCGACGGTGCGCGCTTGCGCCGCACCGGCATCAGCGTCGTCTCCTCGGCCGGCGTCGGGATCGCGGTGACCGCGGGGGCAGGCGCGAGGCTCGGCGCGGCGCTCGCGAGCGGCGAGTGCGGGGGCGCCGCGGACGTGGGCTGCGGCGCGAGCTCGATCGGCTCCGCACCCGCCGAGGGCGGGACGCTCGGGAGCTGCGCGAGCGCCATGTCGAGATCGAACGACGGATCGAGCTCGACCGAGCGCTCCGGCGGCGCGGACGGGGCGGTCGAGGGCCGCTCGGCCGGCGCGGCGAGCTCCGACGACGCGAGCGGCGCGAGCTCCGACGACGCGAGCGCCTCGGGCTCGGTCATCGGGGGCGGCGGCACGGCCCGCGTGGGGCTCGGGACGGCGGCGAGCTCGGTGACCGAGAGCTTCGGCGCAGGCAGCGCGCTCTTCGGCTGGGCGCGCGACGCAGGCAGCGGCTCGGGGACGTGACGCGGATCGACCGGCGCGAGGCCCGCCCGCGCGGCCGCGGCGAGGGCGTTGATCTCGAGCGGTGCGACCTCGCGCGTGGGCTCCTCGCCGAGGATCTCGTCGAGCGGGATCGGCGGTCGCGGGGACGCGGCGACGGGCGCGGCGGGCTCGGGCGCCGGCGGCGGCGAGGAGGGCGGCGCGAGGCCGACGATCGTCTTCTTCTTCGCGCGGGTGAAGCCGGGCGCCGGCGCGTTCGCGACGGTGCGCGCGCGGGGCGCGATCGAGCCCGACGATGCATCGGCGCTCGGCGGCGCGGCGATCGGCGCCGGTGCGGGCGCCGCGATCGACGCCGGTGCCGGCGAAGGCGGTACCGGCGCGGGGGCAGGCGCGGCGGTGGACGCTGCGGGAGGCGCTGCCGGCGCAGGCGCGCGCGTCCCCGCGGTTGCGTCGATCGGCAGCGTCGCGCGCAGCTTGTCGAGCAGCGACTCGAGCTGCTGCACGAGCTCGCGCGGATCGCTCGAGCGCGCGACCGCGGCCGGCGCGGCCGCGGGCAGCGGCACGTGCAGCGCGGGTGCGCCGGGGGGGCGCGGCACGGTGATTCCGAGCGGAGGCCGCACTGCGCCGGGCCCCGACGCGGGCGGCGGCATGCTCGCGGGCGGCAGCGAAGGACGCAGCGGCGGCGCCTCGCGATCCGCCGCCGCGATCGCCGCGTCGACCGGCGCCATCAGGTTCGCGAGCGAAGGCGCGGTGCGCGGCTCCACCCGCACGCGCCCCGAGCCGAGCGCGAGCAGCGCGGCGAGCGCGGTCGAGCCCAGCACTTCCGTCTTCTCCGCGCTCGGCGTCGCGCCCTCGAGCTTCGCGCTCGCGCCGACGAGCAGGCCCTCGGCCAGATCGATCGCGATCTGCGCGCGGCGGTGCCGCACGCTGAGGTGCAGCGTGCGCTGGGTGCGCGCCAGCGCGCGCAGCATGCGCGCCGGGCCCGTCGTCTCCATGCGCAGCTCGAAGGGCGTCTTCGCGTCGCGCGCGCGCCGCTCGATCGCGTCGTCCGCTTCGATCAGCGGTCGCAGCCCCGACGCGAGGCGCATCACGTCGGGCTCGGGCGCGCTGTCGGGCCAGAGCTCCTGCGCGCGCACCACGAGCAGCGACGCCCAGCGCAGCCGCGTGTCGCGCCGGATCGTGCGCATCGTGCTCGCGGCCCATCCGCCCACCCCGTCGACGTCGACGACCACCACGTCGGGATCGATCGAGCGCGCCTTCGCGACGTTCGTGCCCTCGCCGTCGATCACCACGACGTGCGCGCCGCGCTGACGGAGCGACTGCACGAGATCGTCGGCGCGCGCCGGGCTGCGCTCGACGAGCACGATGCGTCGATCGCCGAACACCGCGCCGAGATCGATCTCGCCCGAGGGCTCGCCGAGATCGAGCTGGCGCAGCTTGCCGGTCGGCGACTCCTGGAACTCCCAGACCAGCGGCTCCGCGCGGCTCACCAGCGGGCGGATCCGCTGCACGAACTCCTCGATCGCCTCGGTCACCGGGCGATCGCCGCGCAGCACGATGCGCGCGCCCTCTTCGGTGCCCGGCGTGGTCACCGCGAGGATCCCGCTGCGCAGCCGGCGCGAGAAGAGCTCGACCACCTCGTCGAGGCTCGCCTCGCCGAGCTCCCCCGCGGTCTCGCCCGAGCGCTCCGGCAGCTCGTGGGCGAGCTCCGCGATCCGGCGCGCCATCGCGTCGACGCTCGCGCTGCGCTCGACCACCGCGACCGCGCCGAAGCGGAACGCCTGGAGCCTGCGATCGAGCGCCGCGTCGCCGCCGAGGATCGCGACCGGCACCACCGCGGTCGCCACGTTCGCCGCGAGCCGCGCGAGCACCGCGCTCCCGTCGTCGTCCGCGGCGTCGCCGAGCAACATCACGAGGTCGGGCGCACCGACGAACACCGCGTCGACCGCGCTCGGCGTGCTCGCCTGCTCGACCGCGACCGCGTGTCGCTCGAGCGCGCTCGCCAGCGCCTCCTGCATGCGCTCGCCGCCGCCGACGAGGAGCACCGTCGGACGATCGTCGCCCGACCGGGTGAGGGGCGCGGCGCGCTTGCTCGGCGAGTTCATCGGGACGAACGGGCTCCGAGGACACGAGGATAACGGAAAGCTGCACGGTCTCGCCGTTTTCCGACGTGACCCTCCGGACGGCCCGGATCGCAGCCGCTCTTCGCTGGATGCCCGGACGCGAAGATCCCATCGCAGGGGCGCTCGATCGGGCGCTCAAACGTGGTAGGCCGCGCCGTGCTCCTGGTCCTCGGGCTCGACTGCGCGCCGCCTGCGCTCGTCTTCGATCGATTGAGCGCACATCTACCGGTGATCGGCGCCCTGCGTGCGCGCGGGACCTACGGTGCGCTCCGGTCGACGGTGCCGCCGATCACGATGCCCGCGTGGGCGTGCATGGTGTCGGGACGCGATCCCGGTGAGCTCGGCATCTACGGCTTCCGCAATCGCGTGCCGGGCTCGCGCGCGCTGCGCGTCGCGACCGCCGACGACGTGCGCGTGCCGCGGGTGTGGGACGTGCTCGGCGCGGCGGGCCGTCGCAGCGCCGCGCTCTACGTGCCGCCGACCTGGCCGCCGCGCGAGATCGCGAACGGGACGATGGTCTCGTGCCTGCTCACGCCGGGCTCCGACGCGGCGCACACCTGGCCGCCCTCGCTGGGCGCCGAGCTCGAGGCGCGCTTCGGTCCGCACACGCCCGACGTGCCCCATGGTAGCGCGTCCGAATCGGAGCACAGCGACGACGCGCTGATCGACGCGCTGCACGATGCGGCGACGCAGCACTTCGACGTCGCCGAGCACGTCCTCGCGACGCAGCGCCCCGACCTCCTGATGATGGTCGAGATGGGCACCGATCGACTGCACCACGCGATGTGGCCCGCGCTCGATCCTTCGGATCCGCGGCACGATCCGAGCTCGCCGCAGGTGCGCGACGCGCGCGACTTCTACGCGTTCCTCGACGCGCGCATCGGCCGTCTGATCGAGCGCGCGGGGCGCGACGTCACGGTGATGCTCGTGAGCGATCACGGCGCGCGCCCGCTGCGCGGTGGTGTGTATCTCAACGAGTGGCTGCGCCGCGAAGGATGGCTGGTGCTGCGCCGCGAGCCCGATGCGCCGTGCTCGATCGAGCACGCCGACGTCGACTGGGCGCGCACCCGCGCGTGGGCCGAGGGCGGCTACTTCGCGCGCGTGGTGCTCAACGTGAAGGAACGTTTTCCCGAGGGCGCGATCGAGCCGCGCGACGAGGCGAGCGCGCTGGACGCGCTGGAGCACGCGCTCGGATCGATGCGCGACGAGCACGGACGTGCGATGCGCAACCGCGTGGTGCGCCCCTCGCGCGAGTACCGCGCGGCGAACGGCACGCCGCCGGACCTCATGGTGTTCCTCGACGATCTCGATCGACGCGCGCTCGGCGAGGTGGGCACCGGGCGCGTGTTCGCGGGGCCCGACGAGGCAGGCGCGTCGCGCGGTCGCGGCGCCGACGGATGCAACCACGACTGGGACGGCATGTTCGTGCTCGCGGGGCCCGAGGTGCCGCGCGCGGGGCGCGTCGAGGGCGCGTCGATCCACGACGTCGGCGTCAGCGCGCTGCGCCTCTGCGACGTGGACGTGCCCGAGGGCTGGCTCGGCGAGGATCTGAGGAGACTGCGATGAGCACGCGTGCGCTGGTGATCGGGCTCGACGGAGCCGACGTGGACGTGATCACGTCGCTCGGCGCGTCACGCCTGCCGCACTTGCACGCGCTGATGGCGCGCGGTGCGTGGGCACGCCTGCGCAGTGTGATGCCGCCCGCGACGCTGCCCAATTGGACGACGTTCCTCACCGGCGTCGACCCCGGCGTGCACGGCGTGTTCGACTTCACGGTGCGCGACGGAACGAACGTGCGCTTCGCGGGCGGCACGGTGCGCGAGGCGCCGACGATCGCGGCGCGCCTCGATCGGCTCGGCATGTCGTGCGCGGTGCTGGGCTTCCCCGCGACCTGGCCGCCCGAGCGCCTCGAGCACGGCGCGTTCGTGAGCGGCTGGGACTCGCCGGTCGCGTTCGAGGCGGATCGCTCGTTCGTGTGGCCGCCCTCGTTGTGGAGCGAGGTGCGGGCGCGATTCGGCGCGATCCGCTGGGGCGACGTCGACGAGTTCGACGCGGATCGTCCGGGCTGGCACGACGCGCTCGCGGGCAAGCTCGTCGCGCGCATCGACGAGCGCGTGGAGCTCGCGACGTGGATGCTCGAGCGCCGCGGGTGGGACCTCTTCGCGGTCTACTTCGGCGAGAGCGACACCGCGTCGCACCACCTCTGGGCGCACCACGATCCGAGCTCGCCGCGTCATCCCGATCGTGTCTCGGACGACGCGCGCACCGGCCTGACGCGCGTGTACGAAGCGCTCGATCGTGCGGTGGGAACGCTGGTCGCGCGCGCGGGCGAGAGCGTGGAGATCACGATCGTGAGCGATCACGGATCGGGCGGCGCATCGGACAAGGTGCTCTACCTCAATCGCGCGCTCGCAGACGCAGGGTTGCTCGCGTTCCGGCCCGGTCACGAGGGCACGAGCCCGGTCGCCCGCATCAAGGACCTCGGGCTCGGTCTGCTCGGGCCGCGCGGGCGCGACGTCGTGTTCCGCGCGATGGGCCAGGCGCTCCCGGGCAAGCTCGAGTCGCGGGCGCGGTTCGGCGCGATCGACTTCGCGCGGACGCGCGTGTTCTCGGACGAGCTCAACTACTTCCCGGCGCTGCACTTCAACCTGCGCGGGCGCGAGCCCGAGGGCGTGGTCGAGCCGAGCGAAGTGCCGGCGTTGCGCGCGCGGATCGAGTCGCTCGCGGAGTCGCTGCGCGATCCGTGGACCGGCGAGCGCGTGATCGCGAACGTGTGGTCGCGCGAGGAGCTCTATCGCGGGCCCTTCGTGTTCCGCGCGCCCGATCTGCTGCTCGAGCTCGCGCTGGATCGTGGGGGCTCGTGGAACCTCTTGCCCTCGGCGAGCGCACCGCCAGGCACCGGCGCGTTCCGCAAGCTCGCGCCGAGCGAGCACCTCGGGCGCAAGGGTCGATCGCTCCCCGGCAGCCATCGCGCCCGTGGGCTCTTCGTCGCGGCGGGCCCGAGGGTCCGCGCGGTCGGCGAGATCGACGCGCGCATCGCCGACGCGACCGCGACGCTGCTGGCGCGGCTCGACGTGCGTCCGGGGCCCGAGCTCGCGGGGCGCGTGCTGCGCGAGCTGCTGACGCGCGGCGCGGCACCGACGCGCGAGCTGCCCGCGGTCGATCGCGCGGATCGTGCATCGAGCGGAGATCTCGCGCGCACCGAGGCCCGCCTGCGCGCCGTCGGCTACGTTGATTGAGCGCCGCATGTCGACTGAAGCGCTGCACGTCGCGGCGTTGCCCTTCCCTTCGCCCCAGGGCACGCAAGCCGCGATCGCGGCGATGCTGCGCGCGCTCGCCGATGCGGGTCGCGACGCGCGTCTGCTGACGTACGCGCACGGCGCGGCCGAGATCGAGACACCGCGCTTCACGCATCTCCGATTGCGACACGCGTACGGCGATCGCTCGCTGCGCTCGGGGCCTTCGCTCGCCAAGGTCGCGCAGGACGTCGCGCTCGCTCGAGCGATCGCGCGGGCCCGGCCCCAGGTCGTGATCGCGCATCACGTGGAGGCCGCGAGCGCGGCGCTGCTCGCGCGCACGGCGCGGGTGATCTTCGTCGCGCACACCGCGCTCGGGCCGGAGCTCCCGACCTACTTCGAGCCGCGCTGGAGCGCGCTCGCGAGGCGAGCAGGAGATGCCCTCGATCGAATGCTGGTCCAGCGCGCCGACGCCGCGCTCGCGGTGTCGCCGGTGCTCGCGCGCACGCTGTCCTCGCTCGCCGATCGCGAGGTGCGGTGGCTGCCGATCCCGTGGTCGCTCGCGGCGCCGATCACGCCGGACGAGCGACTCGCTGCGCGCATCGCGCTGGGTCTCGATGGGCGCGACGAGGTGGTGCTCTACGCGGGCAACCTCGATCGTTATCAAGGCCTCGACGCGTTGTGGTCGGCGTTCGCGACGCTTCGCGAGAGACGCCCCGCGCTGCAGCTCGTGATCGCGACCGCGAGCGAGGCCCGCGGCACGCCGGGACGCGTCGTCGCGCTCGACGGGAGCGAGGCGCAGCGGCGGACGCTCCACGCCGCCGCCGATCTCGTCGTGGTCCCCCGCGAGTCCGAGGGCGGACTGCCGATCAAGCTGATCGACGCGCTCGCGCGCGGCGTGCCGGTCGTGTGTGTGCCCCGCGCGACTGCGGGCCTCGCGCTCGACGACGTGGTCCTCGCGTCCACCGATCTCGCGAGCGCGATCGATCGCGCGCTCGGCGATCCCGCGCTGCGCGCGCGCCTCGCCGAGGCCGGGCCGCGCTTCGTCGCGCGCGAGCTCTCCGCGGCGCGCTTCCTCGCGGTGCTCGACGGCGTGCTCTCCGAGCACTAGACGCTCGGGCATGAAGAACGTCGACCTCCAGGTGCAGGGCATGAGCTGCGGACACTGCGTGAAGGCCGTCGAGGACGCGCTGCGACAGGTCGACGGAGTGCGCCGCTTCGACGTCGCCATCGGCAAGGCGAGCGTCGAGTGCGAGGAGCGCGTCACCCGCGACGTGCTGGTCGCCGCGCTGCAGGACGCGGGCTACGAGGTCGGCTGAGCTGTCTGCCCGGCCGCTTCGCGCGGCTCAGCGCGCGAGCGCGCGCCGCACCGCCTCGACGAGGCGCGCCGGCATCGCGCTCGCTTCGACCTCGGCGAGCGTCCACCACGCGTGCGCGTCGTGCTCCTCGGAGCGCTGGACCTCGCCCGCGATCCACGTCGCGCGATAGACGATCAGCGCCATCGGTCGCTCGCGACGTCGCATCGCGTATGCGTCGATCGGCGTCGCGTCGACGCGCACCTCGAGGCCGGTCTCCTCGCGCACCTCACGCGCCACCGCGTCGATCGGCTGCTCGTCCGCCTCGAGCCGCCCCGAGCACGTCTCCCAGATGCCCGCGCCCGCGTCCTTCGTCGCCGCGCGTCGCATCGCGAGCACGCGCCGCGCGCCGTCGGGATCGTCGCGCACGATCACCGCGACCACCGCGACGACGAACGCGTCCTTCTCTTCTGCGCGCGTGATCGACATCGGATCGCGCACGGATCCCGATCTCGCGCGCGGCGTCAAACAAGCGACGAAAACGCGCGAAAAATGGATCTGCGTACGTGCGCCTACCTACGATTCGCTCAGGTCGAAGAGCGCACGAGGCGATGCACGGATGACGGTGATCCAGCTCCACCCGCGGCCGCGTCACGAGGACGACAAGGCCCTTCCCCTCGCCACCGAGGGCTCGCTCCTGACGCTGCTGCTCGGCGCTGCCGCGACGAGCGACGACGCGCCGCTCACCGAGCTCCCCGCGCTCGGTGATCTGCTCGGCGCGCTGCTCGCGATGGCCGAGGGCACGCGGCGCAAGTCGCTGCTCCCGATCACGGCGCACCCCGCGGAGTGGGCGATCCTGCGGCGCGGCGCGAACGTGCTGGTGTCCTACTACCACACGGACTCGACGCCCGACGTCGTGGTGCTCGATCGGCGCGTGCCGCTGCGCGCGCTCCTCGACGCGACGAGCAGCGCGCTCGCGGCGCGCCTCGGCGGCGAAGAAGACCCGTGGACGCGCGAGCTCGGGACGCGGCTCGTGCAGCGCGCGACCGAGGTCGCGATCGCGCCCGACGCCGACAGCGGTCTCTGCGCGACGCGGCGCATGGGCGGCGCGCTCGAGGATCCCGGCGAGAAGCAGCCGCTCTCGTTCGGGTTCGAGGCCGCGATCTTCGCGTCGCCCGAGAGCCCGCGCGACGTGGTCGCGCATGCCGACGTGCACGCGATGCTCTTCGGCGGCGCGCTCTGGGCGTGGGTGCGCGGGCGCCGGATCCCGCTCTCGCGCGGCCCGATCATGCTCGCGGTGCAGCGCATGGTCAGCGCGGTGCGCGCGCTGATCGAGGCCGCGGAGAACGAGCGCGCGATGAACGTGCGCCTGCGCTCGGGCGGGTTCGTGATCGGCCTGCGCCGTGACAAGGACGGCGAGATCGCGCTCACGCTCGGGAGCGACGAGGACGGCGTGGTGACGATCCCCGCGCTCGATCTGCCCGGGGCGAGCCTGCCGATCCTGCGCATCGCGTCGGATCTCGTGCGTGCGCTGGTCGGCGTCGATCGTGCGCAGACGCGCAACCTGCGGATCACCGCGCTGCGCGACGAGGTGCGCCGCCTGCGCCGCATCGTGCGCGCGCGCTCGCGCACCGAAGGCTTCGTGAACGGCGATCCCGATCGCCTCCGCGCGTCGTCGCCGCCCGATGCGCCGCGCACGGTCGCGAGCACCACGAGCCCCGGTGCCCTGCGCTTCACGCCGCGCTGGAGCGCCGCGATCGACGGGCTCGACGCGGCGACGACGTTCCTCTGCGGCGATCGCCTGGTGGTCGCGACGCCGCGCCGCGTGCTCGCGCTCCACCGCGACGATGGTCAGGTGATCTGGCAGCGCGAGGGCGCGGGCGCGCTCGCGATGCTCGCGGGCACCGCGGTGGTGCGGCTCGGGCTCGACGGGCTCGTCGAGCTGCGCGACGTGGGCAGTGGCGAAGCGCTGCTCCGTACCAAGCTCGCGCCGCGCCTCGGTGGGCCGCCGACGGGACTCTGCGTCTCGGGCGGGCCGATCCCGCCGACCGCGGTGATCGCCGAAGGACGCGATCGCCTCGCCGCGATCGATCTCCGCACCGGCGAGCTCCGCTGGCGCTTCTCGGGACGCGGCGCCGGCGACTTCCAGGTGCTGCGCAGCGGGCGCCTCTTGCTCGTGGTCGCGGGCGACGGTGCGGTGCACGCGATCGACGCGGTCAACGGCGAGGTCGCGTGGCGGCACACGTCGCACGCGCGCTTCTGCCTGCGCCCGCTGGTCTGCGGCGAGACCGCGATCGCGGTGACCGGCGAGCCGGGCCGCGGCGAGGGCGAGATCGTCGGGCTCGATCTCTACAGCGGTCGCGAGCGCTTCCGTCGGGCGCTCGGCGGGCCGTGCGTGAGCGCGCCCATCGCGGCGGGCTCGCTCGCGGTGGTCGCGGTGGGCGGCGGTCGTCGCGGCTCGCTCGTCGCGTTCGATCCCGAGACCGGCGCGCTGCGCTGGTCGAGCCCCGATCCCGGCCTCGGCGTCGGAGGCGCGGCGCTCGCGCTCGATCGCGCGCTCGTGATCAACACGCCGCGCGGGAGCGTGCACGCGCTCGACCTCGCGAGCGGCGAGGCGCTCTGGTCGCGCAACCTCGCGCACCCGGTGAGCGACGACGTGCCGCGCCGACTCGATCCCCTGCTTCGCGGCGGCGCGCTCTTCGTGCCCGCGGCGACGGTGCACGTGCTGCGCACCGCGGACGGCACCTCGATCGGCGGTGCGCTCCCCTGCGACCTCGTGCCTGACGTGATGCACGTCGACGAGCGCGGCTGGGTGTTCGTCGCCGAGGAGAGCGGTCACCTCGCGGCGCTCGCGCCCGCGCCGCACCTCACGCTCCTGCGCGTCTGATCGGGTCAACGGTCGCGCCGGCTTTCGTCGGCGCGCCATCCGCATCCTGGCGTGCGATGCTCGCGTGCATGTCGGAGCCAGAGCTCGATCGACACGACCGCGAGGCGGGAACGTTGCTGGGTCGCGTCGCCGCGGTCCTCGCCCTCGGGCTCGGGGCGGCAGTCTTGTACGTCGGCGATCGCGGTCCGCTGCTCGCGTTCGCGATCGCCGCGCTCGTGATCGCAGTGCTCGCGCTGTTCTTGCCGAAGACCGCGATCCGGCTGGTGTCCGGGCGCGTCTCGGAAATCCTGCGCGACGTCGGGGCTCCACCGGTCGTGCAGCGCGTCCAGCACGCGCGCGAGGAGGGCACGCCGGCGTCGGTCGCCCTCGCCGAGGCAGGCCTTTCGACCCGAACGCGAGCGAGGATCGGCAAGCTCGCGATGTGGACGGGCGCCGCACTGTTCCTCGTCGGTGAAGTCGCGCCGAGGTTCGGCGCGTCCCAGAGCGCGTGCGATCTCGCGAGCAGCGTCGGCGGCGCGTGCGGGTTCCTCGGTCTCGTCGTCTGGTATCGGACGCTCTGATCGTCAGCCCCGCTGCGCCATCCGCGTCGCGAGCAGATCCGACACCGCGCGCACGGCGGGCAACATCGCCCTTCGGCCCGGGGTGAGGATCGTCGTGGTGACTCGACCCGCGATCCACGTCGGGAGCACACGTCGCAGCGCGCCCGACTCCAGGTCGGCGCGACACTGCTCGCTCGGGAGCGCGGTGATCCCGAGCCCTCCGATCACCGCGCGCGAGAGCACGTGGGAGTCGTCGGCGAACATCCGCGCGACCGGGCTCACCTCGACCGACGCGCCGCGCGCGCCCTCGAGCCGCCACTGCGCGCGCGACGGATCGACCATCAGCGCATCGTGCTGCACGAGCTCCGACGGATTCGCCGGAGCCCCTCGACGAGCGAGGTAGTCCGGAGACGCGACCAGCCAGATCGGATCCACGGCGACGCGACGCTGTACGAGATCGGAGTCCGGCAGATCGCCGAAATGAGCGCGAATCGCGAGATCGAATCCCTCGTATGCGAGATCGACGAATCGATCCGTCGCGTGCAGCGACACGCGCAAAGCGGGATATCGACTGGCGATCTCGGGCAACAATTCACCCATCCACCTTCGCGCGGTCGGAATGGAGCACGTGATTCGCACGAGCCCACTCGGCTCCGACAATCGCCCTCTCACGACCTGCTCGGCGGCGTCTGCCTCGACCAGCATCGCCGCGGCGTGGCGATGGAATTCGCGCCCGACGTCGGTGAGCGCGAATCGGCGCGAATTCCGATGCACCAGCGTCACGCCGAGTTCTTCCTCGAGCGCGGCGATTCGCTTGCTCATCGTCGACTTCGGAATCCCCAGCGCGCGGGCCGCCGCACTGAAGCCATTCCGATCCACGGCTTGGACGAAGAGGTGCACATCGTTGAGATTCAGCATGTTCCGGCGAAGTCCACGCGCGTGAACGATGAGTCCACGACAGCGACATGTCCGACCGATCTCGGCGCGCGTAGACCACGACGATGGTCGACAGCATCCATCGCTACAAGGGCCGGCGCGCAGTCGTCGTCGGCGGAACGCACGGAATCGGGCTCGCCACCGCAGAGGCGTTGATCGCCGGCGGCGCCGAGGTCCTGGTCACCGGCAACAACCAGGAGAACGTCCGCTCCGCCGCCGAGAAGCTCGGTGTGCGAGGCCGCGCGCTCCGATCCGACGTCTCGAGCCTCACCGACATCGCCGCGCTCGCGCGCGAGGTCCGATCGACGCTCGAGGTGATCGATCTCCTCTTCGTCAACGCAGGCGTCGCCGAGCTCACGCCCTTCCACGAGGTCACGCCGGAGTCGTACGACCGCCACTTCGCGGTGAACACGCGCGGTGCGTTCTTCGTCGTGCAGGCCCTCGCGCCGCTGGTCCGCGACGGGGGCGCGATCGTGCTCACGTCGTCGGTCGCCGACACCGGCGGCGAGCCCGGGATGGCGGTCTATTCGGCGACCAAAGCCGCGCTCGTGTCGTTCGCGTCCACGTTCGCCGCGGAGCTCCTGCCCCGCCGCATCCGCGTCAATTGCGTCTCTCCCGGGTTCATCGACACGCCGACCAAGGGCACCGTCGGGCTCAGCGCGGAGGAGCGCGCGTCGTTCGCGGCGCTCGGGGACGCGGTCACGCCGATGCGCCGCAACGGGACCTCCGACGAGGTCGCGCGCGCGGTCCTGTTCCTCGCGTTCGACGCGACGTTCACCACCGGGGCCAAGCTCGCGGTCGACGGTGGCCTCGGCCAGCGCCTCGGTGCTGCGGTCGCGAAGGAGGGCGCATGACTCGCATCGCGGTGCTGGGCCTCGGCGCGATGGGGACCGCCCTGGCGCGCGCGCAGCTCGATCACGGCGCGCCGGTGACGGTGTGGAACCGCACTCCGGGCAGGGCGCCTTCGCTCGAGGCGAAGCGCGCCGACACGCTCGACGACGCGATCCGCGACGCCGAGCTCGTGGTGGTCTGTCTCGTGAACGACGCGGCGACGCGCGAGGTGCTCGGCGCGGTGGCCACGCACCTGCGCGGCAAGACGGTGGTGAACCTCACCAACGGCACGCCGGAGCAGGCACGTCGCATGGCGCGCTGGGCGAGCGAGCACGACGTCCGCTACGTCGACGGCGGCATCATGGCGACGCCCGAGATGATCGGAGCACCGCACGCGCTGGTGCTCTACTCGGGCGACGCGCCGGCGTTCGAGCGACACCGCGACGTCCTCGCGCGCTTCGGCGCCGCGCGCTTCGTCGGCGACGATCCGGGGCGCGCCGCGCTGCTCGATCTCGCGCTCCTCACCGGGATGAACGGCCTCTTCGCGGGCGCGCTCCAGGCGATCGCGATGGCGGGGCACGGCGGTGTGTCGGCCGGCGAATTCGCGACGCTCCTCGTGCCGTGGCTGCAGGCGATGAACGGCCACGTGCCTGCGATCGCGACGGCGATCGACACCCGCGAGTTCGCGGACGGCTCGAACCTCGCGATGCAGCTGCTCGCGCTCGACAACCTCGTCGAAGCGAGCCGCGAGTCGGGCACCGACACGACGCTCCTGACGACGATGCAGCGCTGGATGCGCGCGTGCGTCGACGCGGGCCACGGCGCGGACGGCCTCGGACGTCTGATCGACGTGATCCGCCCCGCGCGCTGACGGGCGCTCACGACTCGAACGCGCTCGGCGGGAGGCCGAGCGAGACGGCTCGCTCCGCGCGCATGAACCGCGCGACCCGTGCCTCGAGCGCATCGAGCTCGGCCGAGTACGTCTCGCTCGCCCCCGCGAGCCTCGCGAGCGCCGACCTCCGCGCGTCGATCGTCGCATTCGCGAAACGGATGCGCGGCGGAGGGAGCACGTGACCGAGGATCGCGCGGTAGTCCGGCTGCCCGGGGAGCGCGAACAGCACCCACTTGTCGCGCGCCGGGGCATCGCGGACCGCGAGCATCTCCGCCTGGCGCGCAGGGCTCGCCGCGTCGAGCGCGCTGCGGCGGAGGAGCTCGAGGCGCTGCGAGAGCATCGGCGCGCGCTCGAGGTACTGCGCGTAGATCGGATGCGTGCGCAGCGCGCCGCGCTGGATCACGTCGAATCCGCTGGTGTACGCCGGCAGCCCGAGCTCGCTGCGAGCAGGCACGACGACCTGCCCCACGATCGACGACCAGTTGTTCAGCCAGTCGAAGTTGATGTTCCCGCTCCGCCGCAGCAGCGCCTTCCGTTCGTGGATCGCGAGCGCTCTGGTGAACGCCGCGTCGACGAACCGAACCGGCGCGGGTGTCCCGAGCGCGGCGTGCACGATCGCGGGGAAGACGCACGCGACGAAGAAGCTGTCCGCTCCGGATCGCTCGAGCATGGTGCGATAGGGCGCGGCGTAGAGGCGCGCGTCCGGGCCGGTCTGCATGAAGCGATCGAACGCTCGCCACGTGTACGCAGGCGCGTCGTCGCCGGCAGGAACGATCTCGTCGCCCGGCGTCTCCTCGTCGACGAGACGTGCTGGGTTTCCGGTGTGGACGTCCCAGTAGCGCGCCCAGCACTCGAAGAGCTCGTACGCCGAGAACGGCCCCTGTCCTCGGTCCAGATGGTCGCGCACGAAGTCGCTTCGCGGTCGGACCTCGCCGGCGCGCTCGAAGTGCTCGAGCCGTCGCCACTCGTCGCCGATGACGTTGGCGACGAAGCCCGACGCCATCAGCTGCCAGAGATGAACGGACTCGTGATAGAGCACGCGAGAGATCGCGCCGGACCACCTCGCATCGTTCGGGCTCGTGTAGAACGCGTCGGTCCCGCTCGCGATCAGCTCGGCGGGCGCGTCCGCGGCGACGCGCACGATGCCGGTGAGCAGATCGAACGAGGCCCTCACACGCCGGGCTTCCCCGCGGCGAGCGCGGCCTCGAGCATCGGCAACATCTGCTCGGGCTGGTCGTAGGCGATCTTCTTCGTCGTCGCCTTGCCGCTCGCGTCGACCATCACGAGGAAGCCGGCCGGCACACCTTCGACGCGCGAGATCGTCGGCGGCGTCGTGCGCAGATCGATCATCACTCCACGCTCCTTGTCCTTGAGCCACGTGTCGACGCAGCGCTTCGCGATCCACGCGAGCGACACCACGCCGATCACCGCGACGGTCTCGACGAAGCGAGCCTCGGTCACCGCGTCCGGCGATGGCTCGAGCGACTGCGGCGCGCCGAACGAGAGCTCCTGGGCACGCGCGGCGGCGAGCTCGGCGTCGAGGTCGACGCGCTCGAGAGCGAGACGGATCTCCATGTTCTTCCCCCCTTTTCGCGAAGCCTACGGGCGCGGCTGTGCCGTCGATAGCCCACCCGTCGGACCGGGGCGGACGGGAACCATCGACCGTTTCGATGGTTCCCGTCGAAAACCATCACTTCCGTCGAGACCTCCCGGGCCCCAGAGTCGGCGCACCAAGGAGAGCTGGACCATGAACCGCACTGCGCTCGCCCTCGCCTCGCTCCTCGCGCTCGCCGCGTGTGGCAGCGATCACACCGAAGGCGTCTCGACCGCCACCGTCGCCGAGCCCGCTGCCGCGGCGCCCGCGCCCGAGCCCACGACCGCCGCGCCCGCCGCGCGCGAGACCCTGCAGATCGACCGCGCCTCGTCGTCGGTCGGCTTCACCGGCGCGAAGATCACTGCGTCGCACGACGGCTCGTTCTCCGACTTCAGCGGCACGATCGATCTGAATCCGGCCGACGTCACCGCGAGCGCCGTGCGCATGACCGTGCAGATGGCGTCGCTCCAGATCGAGCCCGCGCAGCTCGCCACGCACCTGCTCACGCCCGACTTCTTCGACGCGCCGCAGTTCCCCACCGCGACCTTCGAGTCGACCGCGGTGCGCGCCGGCGGCGAGGGCCAGGTGAACGGCCAGCCCGCGACCCACACCGTCACCGGGAACCTCACGATGCGCGGCACCACGCGCGCGGTCTCGTTCCCCGCGATCCTGACCGTCGAGCCGAGCGGCGTGCGCGCGCAGAGCGAGTTCACGATCCAGCGCCGCGACTTCGGCATCGTCTACCCGGGCATGCCCGACGATCTGATCCGCGACGAGGTCGTGATCCGCTTCGACGTGCGCGCGCCGCGCAGCGCGGGCTGATCGCTCTCGAAATGCAACGAAGAAGGCCGCCCCACCTCGCGCGAGGTCGGGCGGCCTCTTCACGTTCAGCGCGCGCTCGCCACGCGGAACGGCGCGCCGATCACCACCACGTCGTCGCCGTCGAGACCGAGCCCGAGCGAGAAGCGATCGCACGGCCCGGGGTGCGCGTCGTCGCAGGTCTCGTGCGCGATCTCGTCGGTCTCGTCGCCCCGCACCCGCACCACGATCGTCTGCGACCAGAGCAAGCGCTCCTCGCAGTCCGTGAACCACCCTTCGTCGCACGACGGATCGACCTGCACGTACTCCGCGTCGTAGCGGAGCTCGAAGTGCTCGTCGCTCGAGCCCACGACGTCGAGCACGTGGCCGTCGGTGCGCTGCGCCATGCGATCGCCGCGGATCTCGTAGACCCCGCTGTCGTACGCGAGCCCGAAGATCGCATCGCCGCTGCGGCGCAGCGAGTGGAGACCCCGCGCAGGACCGCCCGCGACCGGCGTGAGCGCGCCGTCGGAGAAGCGCAGGAGCTGCACGTCGCGATCGCTCACGTACGCCGTGCCGTCGGGGCCTGCTGCGAGCAGCGCCGTGAAGCCGCCGACGTTGGGCACCGGGATGCACGAGTCGCCCGCGGGCGTGTGGTGACAGAGCTCGTACTCGCCGAGCACCGGCCAATGAATGACCCAGAGATCGTCGATGCTCGTGCCGTCGATCGCGACCTCGAGCCCCGAGAGATCGAGCGCGCGCTCCTCGCCCGACGCCGAGTAGACGTGCACTGCGTCGTCGGTCGCGATCGCCATGCTGCCGTCGTCGAAGACGCGCAGCGCCGCCGGCTCCTCGGGGATCCTCGTGCCCTCTTGCACGCGCTCGGCGCGACCGCCGCGGTACGTCCACACCTGGCCCGCATCGTCGAGCCACGTCGGCTCGGCGCGCATCCGGTCGACGAGCACGGCGAGGGGCACCGACACGCGGTCCACGGGCTCGAGCTCGGGCGAGCGGCGCTCGGGTGGGTGCGAGCGGTCGCTGGCGCATGCGGTGGTGAGGACGAGCAGCGAGACCAAGCACGAGAGTCGGAGTCGACGGGTCATGTCCCGTGCTCCAGCAGCGCCCGTGCCTCACGAATTCCGCGGGAATTCCGCGAAGACTGCGGGGCATCGCGCAGCGCGCTGCACACCCGCGTGCCGCGCGGCGCTCAGAGCCCGGTGATCGGCCCGGTGTTGAAGTCGCGGTGGCCGAACGAGGTGATCTCCATCCCGAACGTGTTCGCGATCGTCACCAGCAGATCGTTGTGCGGGCGATCGCCGTAGCGCAGCCAGCGCCCGCCGCGCAGGCCCGCCGCGCCGCCGCCCGCGATCACGAGGCGCATGTCGTTGCGCGAGTGGGTGTTGCCCTTCGAGAGCTCGTTGCCCCAGAGCACGATCGTGTGATCGAGCATCGTGCCGTCGCGCTCCGGGATCGCGTCGAGCAGGCCGAGGAAGTGCGCGATCTCCTGGGCGTACCAGCGGTTGATGCGCGTCAGCTTCTGCTGCGCGGTCGCGTTGCCGTCGCCCTCGTGCGAGAGCGTGTGGTGCCCCTCGGCGACGTCGAGCCACGAGAAGCGCTGCTCGCTCGTCGCGCCGCTGTAGAGCACCGTCGCGACCCGCGTCGCGTCGCAGCGCAGCGCGCTCGCGAGCACGTCGAGCATCAGCCGGCTCGAGCGCGGGTAGTTGTCGCTCGCGCGGTGATCGAAGCGCGCCGGTGCGTCGGGCGCGGCGCAGCTTCCGCCCTCGAGCGCGGCATCGAGCGAGCGCTCCACCTCGCGCAGCGACTCGAGGTGCGCCTCGAGCCGCGGCCGGTGCTCGCTGCCGAGCGCGCCGTGCAGCGCCGAGAGATCGTCGCGCGCGAGATCGAGCACGCTCTGGCGCTCGCGCCGCTGTCGCTCGAGCACCTCGCGGTCGACGCCCGCCGACGCGAAGAGGCGATCGAACACCTGGAACGGATCGTCGCTCGGAGGCAGCGGATCGTTCGCGCCGCGGTAGGCGACGCGATGGCGGTTGTTCGAGCCGGTGACGCGCACGCCGAGCTCGAGCGAGCGCAGCCGCGTGATGCCGTCGAGGTGCGTCGCGATCGCCTGATCGATCGACTCGCCCGCGGCCCAGCCCGCGCGCACGTCGCAGTCGCCGCCGCCGCAGAAGTCGCCCTCGAGCAGCGGCTGTCCGGTGAGCAGCGCGCCGATGCCCTTCTGGTGCGCGGCGCCGGGCCCGACGCGCGTCACGCTCATGTCGAGCCCGTCGAGCACGATCGACTTCGCGCGATACGGCGCGAGCGGCTCGAGGATCGATCCGAGGGTGAACGACGTGTCGCTCGAGCGCGTGCCCCAGGCATCGCCGATCGTGCCGTTCGGCGTGAAGATCGCGACGAAGCGCAGCGGGAACGCGGGCACGTCGGCGCGCGCGCGAAGGAGGTTCGTGAAGGGCAGCGCCGCCGCGGCGGCGCCCATCCCGATCCCTCGGAGCAGATCACGACGCTTCACGGGCTCACCTCTCCTTCGGCGGCGCGGCGATAGAGGAACGCATCGGTGCGGACGAGCGCGATGATCAGCGCGCGCAGGTCGCGCCCCGACTCGTCGAACGCGCGGCGCACCTCGTCGATCGAGCACGCGTCCGCCTCCTCGACGGTGCGGCGGAACGCGAACTCCCACCACTGCTGGGTCAGGCACGCGTGGACGTCGGGGCTGTTCGCGAGGCGGTGCGCGAGATCGACCGCGCCCTCGAACTCGCCATCCGTCTCGCGGGTGCCGACGATGCGCCCGCTCGCGTCGACGTCGAAGCCCTCGTCGCGATCGCGCCAGCGACCGATCGCGTCGTAGTGCTCGAAGCCGAACCCGATCGGGTCCATCAGCTCGTGGCACCCGGAGCACGCGGGATCGCTGCGGTGCTGCTCGAAGCGATCGCGCGTGCTGGCCGAGGGGTCCGGCTCGGGCGGAACGACCAGCAGATCCTCGGGCGGTGGAGGAAGCGTCTGGCAGAGCAGCCGCTCGCGGACGAATCGTCCACGGAACACCGGCGAGCTCTGGTTGCCGCGCGCGTGCTGCGAGAGGAACCCCGGCTGCGTGAGCAAGCCCGCGCGCTGCGTGGGATCGAGCGCGACGCGCACCGGCTCGGTCGCGCCCTCGGGCACCTCCACGCCGTACACCGCGGCGAGCGCGGGCGAGACGAACGAGTAGTCGGCGGTGAGCAGCTCGTCGAGCGTGCCGCTGCCCTCGGTGAGCACGTGATCGACGAACGCGCGCGTCTCGTCGTGCATCGCGGCGGCGAGCTCGTCGCTCCAGTCGGGATAGGTCTCGGGGTCCTTGCTGACGACGTCGAGCTCGAGCTCGAGCCACGCGTCGACGAAGCGCTCGATGGTGCGCAGCGCGCGCGGGTCGTCGAGCATGCGGCGCGCGTGATCCGCGATCTGATCGACGGTCTCGAGCTCGCCCGCGTCGGCCGCGGCGAAGAGCGCGTCGTCGGGCATCGTGCCCCAGAGGAAGTACGAGAGGCGCGTCGCGCGCTCGTCCATCGTGAGCGGGATGACACGCTCGCCCGCGGCGAGATCGGGCGGGCCGAGCTCGACGCGGTAGAGGAAGTACGGCGACGTGAGCATCGCGGTGATCACGAGACGGATGCCGCTCTCGAAGTCGCTCCCCGCGCGATGGACCTCCATCACGCGATCGATCTGCGCGTCGTCGAGCGCGCGGCGGTAGGCGCGACGACCGAACGACGTCACGAACGCGCGCGCGCACGCCTCGTCGCCGTTCGCGAGATCGCAGGGCAGGAGGTCGCCGAGCCCGCGCCCGATCGCGCTCGCGGCGAGCGTCTCCGCGGCGCGCAGATAATTCTCGGCGAGCAGCGGCGACACCGTCGCGCCGACCGCGAAGCCGAGGCCGTCCTCGTCGGGCGGGAACGCGCGCGCCGGCGCCGACTCGTCGCCGAGCAGCGCGAGCACGGTCGCGTCGTACTCGTCGCGGGTGAGGCGGCGGAACGGTGAGCTGCCGGGCTGGATCTCGCGCTCGCAGAGCGCCTCGGGGATCGGGCCTGGACCGCCCGGTGGCGCGGTGCCGCTGGGCCGCGCGGCCGGGTCTTCGAGCGCACCGACGCACGCGCTCGACACCAGCGCGGAGATCGTGATCGCGAGGAGGTCGCGTCGCATGGGCGGCCCGCTGTGCACGAGGCGTGCACACCCTGTTTTCCAAGAGATCCATGCGAGCCTGCGACCGCGCGGGCGCGGAGAGCACGAGGCGCTCCGCGAGGGTGCGACCGCGCCGTCGCAGGCGCGTTCGCGGACCCGGAGCTCACGCCGTTCGCGTGATCAGCGCCGCAGGTAGTCGCGCACCAGGAGCGGCACCTCGCGCAGCGCGCCCTTGCTGCGCACCCAGGGCCCGGCGGTGACGGGCGAGACCGCGACGTCGTCGAACTCGCGCGCGAAGACGAGCGCGGCGCGCGTCGCGTGGAATCCGTCGGTGACGATCAGCACGCGGCGCGCGTCGGTGAGGGCGCGCGCGAAGCGCGCGTTCTCGGCGGTCGAGGTCGATCGCTCCTCGAGCACCATCGCGTCGTCGGGGACGCCGTGCTCGCGAAGGATCGCCGCCGCGGCGTGCGCCTCGCTCGGAGGATGGGTGCCGACGCCTCCGGTGAGCACGACGATCGGCGCGCGCCCCTCGAGCCACAACGTCGCGGCGCGACGGGCCCGGCGCGCGAGCACGCGCGAGGCCCGGCCGTCCTGGTTCACGCGGCACCCGAGCACGACGATCGCGTCGTAGGTGCCATCGGGCGCAGCGCGCGATCCGCGCACGTCGATCGCGACGGCCGCGGCGAGCCACGCGGCGATCGTGGTGCCGACGAGGATCACGCTCCACCGCCGAGCCATCGAGCGCCCATCCTGGCAGCCCGGTGTGGCGCGTCCGTGGCGATGCCGAGGAGAGCTGTCATGCGCCGCTGCGTCGCGCGCCCACCGGCACGACGTCGAACGCGGCGAGCACCTCGGGGTCGACTGCGAGCTCGCCCGCGAGGAAGCGCTCGAGGTGCGGCAGCGAGTCGCAGCCCCAGAACATCTCGCCGTCGACGAGGATCGTGGGCACGCCGAACACGCCCGCGGCGATCGCGTCGTCGGTCGCGCGGCGGAGAGATGCTTTGACCTCCAACGATTCGGCGCGCGCGAGCGCGTCCGCGCCGAGCCCGACCTCGCGCGCGATCACGGCGAGCGTCTCGGGATCCGCCACGTCCTCGCCGCGCGCCCATGCACCCGCGAACACACGATCGATCAGCGCGCGTCGGGTCGCGCGATCCATGTCGATCGACGCGAGCCGGAGCGCGCCGAGCGAGCGGAAGGGGAGCGCGCGCGGGGCCGCCATCGGCACGTCCCACGCGCTCGCGATCCGCAGCACGTCGCGCGCAAGGTAGCGCCGCTTCGCGTCGATCTCGGCGGGACCGCGGGTGCCGTGCGCGCCGAGCAGCCCCGCGAAGACCACCGGCACCGGCTCGACCTCGCGCCCGGCGCGCGCCGCGACGTCGTGGATGCGCGACCACGCGAGGTACGCATAGGGCGAGAGGAAATCGAAGAGGAACTGCATGGGCCTCGCGCGGATCTGCCACGCGTCGCGTGTCGTCGTCACCTCCATTCGCGCGTCTCGGGTACCCTGCGGCGGGGAGCCGAGGAGAATGAATGCGTCGACGCGTTGATCTCGCCCTGGTGCTCTGCTTCGTCTTCTTCACCTTCACCTCTCCGGCCGCCGGGCAGTCGCTCGAGGCCACCGACCCCGTCGAGATCGAGCGCGCGATCACGGCGGCCGCGCGACCCGGGGATCGCGCGCTCGCGACGCAGCTCGCTGCCCGCATCGACGCGGGCCTGCCCGCGCCGTTGCTCTCGCGCGCGATCGAGTCGCTCGTGCAGAACGGGTCGCCGCCCGCGGTCTCGGCCCTGCTGACGCTCGCGCGCCACCGCCGCGCCGCGGTGCGCGCGCAGGTCGCGCGCGGGCTCGTGCGATCACGATCCGCCAACGCGCGCGGCGCGCTCGCCGATCTGCTCGACGATCCCGAGGCCGAGGTGCGCTCGGCCGCGGCGGTCGCGCTCGGCGAGGTCGGCGCGCAGGGCGTGATGGACACCGTGATGCTCGCCGCGCTGCGCGGCGTGCCCGAGGCCGCGATCCTCTTCGGCACCCAGGCGAGCGCGCAGGACGTCGCGCGCTTCCTGCGTCGCCTCGACGCGACGACGCTCGAGGCGAGCGCGCCCGCGCTCCGGATCCTGCTCGAGCGCGCGAACGTGCAGCGGCCGACGAAGCTCGCGATCGTGCAGCGGCTCGCCGCGCTCGAGGGCGCGCTCTCGGCGCGCGTGCTGCGCGAGGTCGGCGCGACGCTCCCGGAGAACGATCCGGTGCGGCGTGCGATCGATCAGGCGCTCGCCACCGAGGACGCCGCGGCGGCGGAGGTGAGCCAGTGAGGCGCGCGCTCGTGATGCTCGCGTGCGTGCTCGCCGCCTGCGGAGGCGGCGCGTTCGAGCCGCAGTACCCGGAGCGCCAGGAGCCGCACATGAGCGGCGTGATGCGCGAGCTCGCCGAGACACCGGCGCGCGCTGCCGATCCCGTGATCGTCGCGGTCACGACGTCTCCGCCCGGCCTGCTCTGCTGGGATCTGCGCGAAGGACGCGAGCGCTGGCGCGTGCAGACGGATGCGCGCTCGACGCCGATCGTCGCGGGTGAGCACGTGGTCACGACCGAGGCGGAAGGCGTGGTCGTCCGGCGGCTCGGCGACGGGTCGCGCGTGCTCGCGCTCGACGAGCAGGACCTCCATCTCGTCGGCGCCGATGGCGAGGCCGGCACGCTGGTGATCGCGCTCGCGCGCGGTGAAGGCGACACCCCGCTCGGTCACGTCGTCGGTGTGCGCGACGGCGGGGTCGCGTGGTCGCACGAGCTGCCGCTCTCGGTGGGCAGCCCCGCCGTCGCCGGCGCGCTCGTGCTGGTGCCGTGGGGCCATCAGCGTCTCTCGATCCTCGATGCGGCGACCGGGCTCGAGCGGCTCCGGCTGCGCATGGAGCACGCGGTGTTGGGCCACGCGATGCACGACGGTGCGCGCGTGATGGTCGGACAACATCGGGTGTTCCCGGTGAGCGCGGAGCTCTTCGAGGACGAGCGCGCGCAGCGCCGCGCCGGGCTCGAGCCGCGCGGGCGCGCGCTGCCCGGACAGCCGCCGCTGCTGCCCGACGCGTACGAGCCGCGCATGAACGCGGAGAGCGCGCGCAACCGCGTGCGCCTCGCGTGGGCGCTCGCCGACGGAGAGCCCGCGTCGTTCGCCGACGACGCGCTCTACTTCGTGTTCTACCGGCTCGTGTTCGGGCTCGCCGCGGGCGAGGACGAGGTGCGGTGGGTGCACGATCGCGAGCACGACGTCGTCGGCGCCGACGCGGTGCCGGGCGGGCTCGTCGTGCTCACCGACGACGGTCGCATCTCGCTGCTCGGCGCGCGTGACGGTCGGCCTCGCCTCGAGGCCAGCCTCGGGGTCCCGGTGCGGGCCGCCGACGTGCGCGCAGACGGCCTCGCGGTGCCCGACGCGAGCACCTCGGACCCCGCGCCTCCGCTGCGCGATCGGCTCCACGCGGTCGCGTCGCTCCACGACGTGCGCGTCGGGGCGGGGCGCGCGTTCGCGATCCGCTTCCTCGCGCGCGATCCGAGCGCCGACGTCACCGCGCAGCTCGTCGCGCTCTGCGCGGATCGGAGCGACACGTCGCAGGCTCGCGCCGCGGCGTGCGAGCAGCTCGCGGTGCGCGAGCAGGGCGGCGAGCACGTGCTCGCGGCGCTGCGCGAGGGTGCGTCGTACCTGGAGCAGCGGCCCGCGCCGCCGATCGCGGCGCTCGCGCGCGCCGCGGGCACGATGCGACTGCGGCAGGCGCTGCCGTATCTCGTGACGCACCTCGAGGATCCCGCGACGCCGGTCGACGAGCTGCCGGGCCTCTTCGAGGGGCTCGCGGCGCTGGGTGATGCGCGCGCGCTCGCGCCGATCGAGCGCTTCGTGCGCCTCTATCACGCGGATGCGACCGACGCGCGCATGATCGATGCGCTCGCGGCCGGGGCGCGCGCCGTGGTCGCGCTCGCGCCGGTGAGGCTCGATGCGGTACGAGGGCTCGCCGACGATCCGCTCGCGCCGGCACCGGTGCGAGAGCGGCTCGCGCAGGCCCTCGCGCCGCCCGCGCCGTCCGAGCCCGCGCCGACCCCGCCGCCGGCGCGCGAGCGCCCGCAGCCTGCTGCGGCGCCGGAGCCCGAGCCGGCCGCGGATCTCCCCGAGGCGGTCACCACCGAGATGACGGACGCCGTGATGGCGCCGGTGCAGGCGCGCCTGCGCGCGTGCCTCGAGCGAGCCGAAGGCGATCCACTCCCGTCGGCGCGCATCGCGGTGATGATCGACGAAGCGGGCGCGATCCAGACGGTGTCGGTCACGCCGGCCGATCTGCAGTCGTGCGTGGAGCCGCTGGTCCGCCCGCGCACGTTCCCGCGGACGCGACGCGGCCGCCAGGTCGTCGTGCACACCGTCCGTCGCTGAGACGAAACCGGAGAATTCACCGCAGAGATCACAGAGGGCCGCAGAGAGAGAAACCTTTTTCTTCTCCGATCTCTGCGGCCCTCTGCGGCGCTCTGTGGTGAATTCTTCTGCTTCAGCTCTTCGACCCGAGCACGCGGTGCCGCAGCGAGGGCAGGCTCGCGCGCACCTTCTCGACGACGCTCGGATCGATCCACGCGGTCGCGACGCCCTCGCCCTCGCCGCACTCCGCGAGGACGGTGCCCCACGGATCGCAGATCAGCGCATGCCCGTAGCTGCGACGCTGCCCGAAGTGGTGCCCGGTCTGCGCGGCCGCGAGCACGTACGACTGGGCCTCGATCGCGCGCGCACGCAGCAGCACGTGCCAGTGATCCTTGCCCGTCGTGAGCGTGAACGCGGCGGGCACCGCCAGCGCGATCGCGCCGCGATCGACGAGCCCGCGATAGAGCTCGGGGAAGCGCACGTCGTAGCAGACCGACAGGCCGAGCTTGCCGAACGGCGCGTCGGCGACGACGAGCTCCGAGCCCGGCTCGACCGTCGCCGACTCCTCGAGCTTCGTGCCGTCCGGGAGGTCGACGTCGAACAGATGGATCTTGCGATAGACCGCGCGCACCGTGCCGAGCTCGTCGACGTGCACGCACGCGTTGCGCACCTTGCCCGCGCTGCCGTGAAGAGGAGCAGCGCCCTTCTCCCAGAACCCGCCGAGCACCAGCTGCGCGCGGGTGCGCCGCGCGAGCTCGCTCATGCGCGCCAGGATCGGACCGCCCACCGGCGCGGAGCGGCCGGGGGTCGACAGGGGGGCGGAGCCCTCCGGGGAAGGCAGCGACTCGGCGAGCTCCAGCTTGCCGTTCTCGGGCCCGAGGTACGCGAAGCACTCGGGGATCACGACCAGCGTCGCGCGGTCCGCGGCCGCCTCGCGCACCAGGCGCTCGACCGTGAGCAGGTTCGCCTCGACGTCGCCCGTCGACGTCATCTGCACCACACCGACCTTGGTCCTCATCGCTCGTCCTCACCTTCACCGAGCTCGTCGTCGTCGCCCTCGGCGCCCGCCCAGAGCTTGCGGATGCCGTGCGACTTCATCTTGTGGACGAGCGTGCGCAGCGGCATGCGGAGGATCTTCGCGGCCTGGGTCTGGTTCCCGCCCGCGCGTCGCAGCGCCTCGAGGATCAGCTCGGTCTCGTACTGGCGCACGCGATCCTTGAAGTCCGCGTCCGCGTCGTCGGCACGCGCGGGCACCGCGACCGCGGGCGAGCTCGGCGGGGGCACCGACTCGACGCGCGTGATGCGCTCGCCGAGATCCTCGGCGCGGATCGCATCGCTCGCGCACACCAGCGCGGCGCGCTCGATCACGTTGCGCAGCTCGCGCACGTTGCCCGGCCACGCATAGCTGCGCAGCAGCGCGCGCGCCTGGGGATCGAACGTGTGCACCGCCAGCCCGCTCGCCTTGCTCGCCTCCTCGAGGAAGAGCTCGGAGAGCACGTCGATCTCCTCGGGGCGCTCGCGCAGCGGCGGCACCCGCAGCGTCATCGCGTTGAGGCGGTACAGCAGATCGCGGCGGAACGTGCCCGAGGCGACCATCTGCTCGAGATCGCGATGCGTCGCCGCGACCACGCGCACGTCGCACTCGATCTCCTGCACCGAGCCGACGCGCGTGACGCGCTTGGTCTCGAGCACGCGCAGCAGCGCAGCCTGCGCGGCCGTGCTGAGCTCGCCGACCTCGTCGAGCATCACGGTCCCGCCGTCGGCCTGCTCGAAGAGACCGGGCGCGGCGCGCTCGGCGCCGGTGAACGCGCCCTTCTCGTGCCCGAAGAGCACGCTCTCGATCAGCGTCGCGGGGATCGCACCGCAGTTGATCGAGCGCAGCGGGCGCGAGCGTCGCGGCGACTCGGTGTGGATCGCGCGCGCGACGACCTCCTTGCCCGCGCCGGTCTCGCCCTGGATCAACACCGGGATCGACGAGCCCGCGATCTTGCGCACCAGCCCGTAGACCTCGCGCATCGCGGGCGACGCGACGACGACGCTGCGCGACGCGGCCTCGGGCTCCTGTCCGCTCGCGTGGCGGACCGCGCTCGACGGAGTCGCACCGCGCGCCGCATCGCGCGCACGATCGAGGAGCTCCTGCGCCGAGCGCGCCTCGGGCCAGGTCGCGATGCCGCACACCAGCGGCGGCTCACCGAGCGCCGGCGTGACCAGCGACGACGCCACGCGATGCGCCTGCTCGCGATCGGTCTCGGGCAGGAGCGCCAGCACCGCGCCCGGCGCGTAGAGCGAGATCGTGTCGATCGGACGCAGCGTGCCGCGGATGCGCGGGAGCCAGCGCGACGCGTGCCCCGATCCCACCGCCACCGCGCGCACCATCAGGAGCGCGAGCGGACGGCCGAACGTGCGCGCGCGCAGCACCTCGTCCTCGAGGCGCGCGAGGAATCGCTCGTGCGCGATCACGCCGCGCAGCAGCGCGTCGGCCGAGACCGTCACGTTCACCGACGCGGTCGCGGCGCCGAGCTGCACCGTCTCGCCGGGCGCGACCGAGACGCGCGTGGTGATGCGCTCGCCGCGCACGTGGGTGCCGTTCGTCGAGCCGAGATCCTCGATCCAGAGCTGCCCCTGCTGCCACCCGATGCGCGCGTGCTGGCGCGAGAGCGAGAGGTCGTCGACGACGACGTCCGCGGGGAACGCGCGACCGATCACGAGCGGACGATCGGGCTCGAGCGGCACGACCTTCACGCCGCCGTGCAGATACAGCAGCAGCGACGCCTGCGCGCGCATCGGCACCGAGTGCGCGGACGCGTCGTGGTCGACGGTGGTCTTGTCCTCCGGGCTCGTCATTGCTCCCTGGACCCCCGGCATACCTCGATGTGGGCGCGGCGGGAAGCGGCTCGAGCCCTATGCTCCGTCGCCATGACCACGATGCACAAGCGCTTCCTCCTCGCGTCGCGCCCGACCGGTGAGGCGACGGTCGACAATTTCCAGCTCGTGGAGGCGCCGCTCGACGAGCGCCTCCACGAGGGCCAGGTGCTGGTGAGGCACCACTATCTCTCGCTCGATCCCTACATGCGCGGGCGCATGAGCGACGCGAAGAGCTACGCGCCGCCGCAGCCGCTCGGCGAGGTGATGATCGGCGGCACCGCGGGCGAGGTGATCGCGTCGCGCGATCCGCGCTTCGCAGCGGGTGACTTCGTCGTCGGCATGGGCGGATGGCAGACGCACCAGAAGGCGGGCCCGAACGATCGCACGCTGCGCAAGGTGGATGCCTCGCGCGTGCCGCTCTCGGCGTACCTCGGCGCGGTGGGCATGCCCGGTGTGACCGCGTGGTACGGGCTCACCCAGATCATCGCGCCGAAGCCGGGCGCCACGGTCGTGGTGAGCGCAGCGAGCGGCGCGGTGGGCAGCGTGGTCGGACAGCTCGCGAAGGCCCGCGGCGTTCGCGCGGTCGGCATCGCGGGCGGTCGCGAGAAGTGCGACTACGTCCGCGACGAGCTCGGGTTCGACGCGTGCGTCGACTACAAGGAGCATCGCGACGTGCAGTCGCTCTCGCGCGCGATCGCGGAGGCGTGCCCCGACGGAGTCGACGGGCTCTTCGAGAACGTCGGCGGGATGGTGATGGACGCGGTGATGCTGCGGACGAACCCGTTCGCGCGCGTCGCGGTGTGCGGCATGATCGCGGGCTACGAGGGCCAGCCGATCCCGATGGCGTTCCCCGCGCTCGTCCTGACGAACCGACTGCGCCTCGAGGGCTTCATCGTGAGCGAGCACCCCGAGCACTGGCCCGCCGCGCTCAAGGAGCTCGGCGAGCTCGTCGCGACCGGCAAGCTGAAGTACCGCGAGACGATCGCGAAGGGCCTCGAGCGCGCGCCCGAAGCGTTCCTCGGGATGCTGAAGGGGAAGAACTTCGGCAAGCAGCTCGTCGATCTGCGATGACGTTCCGCGGGACGATCACGGGCGCCGACGATCCGCGGCCTCACGCGGTCACGATCACGATCGACGCGGGCTCGCTGCGCGCGGTGCGCGACGACGGCGGCGAGGCCTCGATCGCGCTCGATGCGATGACGCTCGAGCCCGGAGGGTTCGACGGTGACTTCGTGTTCTGTCGGCCGCGCGATGCGCGCTTCACCATCGCGACCAGCGACCCGGCGTTCGTCGACGCGCTGGGCGCGGCGAACGTCGCCGAGCTCGCACCGCAGCTCGCGAAGGTGGGGCGACATCGCGCGTCGTCGCGCCGCGGGGCGCACCTGTCGAAGCTCGGTGCGCTGGCGATGATCGCGCTCTTCGGCGTCGCGCTGTGGAACGTGCCCTCGATGCTCGCGGCGAGCGTCGGGATGCTGCCCACCTCGATCGATCGCGCGGTCGGGGACGCCGCGACGCCCGAGCTCGGCGCGCTCGACGAGATCGACGATCCCGCGGCGAGCGCGTTGGTCGAGGAGATCCGCGCGCGGCTCGTCGCGCACGCGGGCGCGGACGGGCACGACATCCGGATCACGATCGCACGCGACGAGCAGGTGAACGCGTTCGCGCTGCCGGGCGGGCGCGTCGTCGTGCTCACCGGGCTGCTCTGCACCGCACGATCGAGCGACGAGGTCGCGGGCGTGCTCGCGCACGAGATCGCGCACGTCACGCGGCGCCACGGCCTGCGGAACCTCGCGCATCGCGCCGGCATCGGGCTCGCGATCTCGCTGTGGCTGGGCGACGTCGAGGGATGGACCGCGCTCGCCGCGGACGCGGCGACCCTCGCGAGCCAGAGCGGCTACAGCCGCGCGCAGGAGTCCGAGGCCGATGCCGACGCGGTGCGCACCATGATCGCCGCGGGGCTCGATCCCGCCGCGCTCGCCGCGTTCTTCGCGACCATGGAGCGCCCCGACGACGCCGCGGCGCTGCGCTGGATGTCGACGCATCCCGACACCGCGGAGCGCATCGCGCAGGTGCAAGCGCTCGCGCGCGCCGAGCGGCCGACGCGCGTCCCTCTCGAGCATGATCTCGCGGCGCTGCAGCGAACGCTCTGCGCCGCCGCGCCGTGACGACGTTCAATCCATGAACGCCAGCGTGCCCGCGTGAGCGCGCCAGCGATCGAGCCAGAGCGTCGACTCCGACGTCGGCGCGCGGCCCATCACGACGTACGCGCCGTGGTCGTCGCGCATCGCCCAGGTCCACACCGTCACCGGCACGCCCTCGACCACGCCCTCGACGGTCATCTCGAACACGCCGGGCCCCACGACGCCGCCCTGCATCGTGCTCTCGCGGACCTGATCGATGTCGCTCGCGCCGACGAGCCCACCCACGAAGCGACCGAGCTCGAGATCGGTCCACGCGCTCCCGTCGGCGTGCTGCTCGTCGGAGTCCCACGGCACGAAGAGCCACACGAGCGAGGGCTGGGTGCGCGGCGGGACGCTCGCGGAGCCCACGAGCTCGTACTCGAGCGCGCCCCCGATCGACGTCGGGCGCAGCGTCATGCCCTCGGGCGGATCGAGCACGACGCTCATCTGCGCGAGCGCATCGTAGGTCGCGGTGGGATCGACGCGCGCGCTCGCGAGGATGGTCTCGATGGCGCGCACGTCGGCCGCAGGCCCGAGCACCGAGACGATCGCGCCCGCGCCCGAGAGCTCGATGCGCCGCGCGCGCACGACGATCCCGTTCGCGTCGCACGCCCACAGCGGCTCGCCCTGCGCGGAGCGACTCTCGCGGCATCCGACCTGAGTGCTCCGCAGGTCCTGGCTCACCTCGTCGAGGAACGTGCGCGTGTCGAGCCCCGGCGGCGCGGCGTCGATCGAGATCGCGAGCCCGCACTCGTGCACGACGAAGGGCCCGCCACGCACCAGCACGAGCTCGTCGACGCGCGGCAGGCGCAGCGACACGCGGGTCCCCGGGACCTCGACGATCTCGGCGGTGCCCATCGCGCGATCGAGCTGGCACGTGCCACCGGACGACGTGGAGGGCCGGTTCGCAACGCCGGCGCGCGCGGGGGTGGTTGGCTGCGACGACGAGGTGCTCGCCGCGCAGCCGGTGAGCGCGAGCGACAGCGAGAGCGCGAGGGCGGGACGCATGGTGGGCCTCCACCTAGCGCGCCGCGGGCGGGCGTCGAGCGCAGGTGTGAGCGACGCGCGCAGCGTAGACTCGGGCCCGCGCATGTCCGCCGTCGGGCGAAGGATCGATCGGTACGTCATCGAGGCGGAGCTCGACGCGGGCGGCTTCGGGCAGGTCTTCCGTGCGCGCCACGGCGTCACCGGGCGCGCGGTCGCGCTGAAGCTGCTGCATCCCTCGCGCGAGGCGTCGCTGGACGTCGTCGAGCGCTTCCTGCGCGAGGCGCGCATCCTCTCGGCGATCGCCTCGCCGCACGTGGTGCAGGTGCTCGACGCCGGGATCAGCGAGGACCGCAAGATCTTCCTGGCGATGGAGCTGCTCGAGGGCGAGTCGCTCGCGAAGCGCATCCAGCGCACCGGCCCGCTGCCGATGCGCGAGGCGATCGTGGTCGCGCGGCAGATCCTCGCCGGCCTCGCGGCGGCGCACGCGGCGGGCGTGGTGCACCGCGACCTCAAGCCCGCGAACGTGTTCCTCGCGCGCGGTCACGACGGCAGCGAGACCACGAAGGTGCTCGACTTCGGGATCAGCAAGTCGCGATCGCGCGGTCAGGAGAGCGTGATCACGATGACGGGCGCGGTGCTCGGCACGCCGCACTACATGGCGCCGGAGCAGCTGCACGGCGCACGCGATGTGGACGGGCGCGCCGATCTCTACGCGCTCGCGGTCTGCCTCTACGAGATGCTCTCGGGCAAGCTGCCGTACAGCGCGACGACGATCGACAGCCTGATCGCGCAGCGCCTCACCGAGCCTCCGACCCCGCTCGCCGCGCACGCGCCCCACCTGCCGCGGGCGCTGCTCGCGATCATCGATCGCGGGCTCGCGCGCGATCCCGACGCGCGGTTCCGGACGCCCGCGGAGCTCGACGCGGCGCTCACCACGCTCGAGATGGCGGCGCTGCCGCCGACCACCCCGCCCGCGATGCTCGCGCCGGCCGCGGTCTCGACGCGGCCGATCACGCCGGGCGCGGTCGCATCGCCGTACGCGTCGCATCGCCCCGCGGCGTCGATCGGCGCGTCGGCGGTGATGATGCCCTCGCCGATCGGTCCCGCGCCCTCGCACGCCACCGTCGCGCCCGCGCCCGCTCGGAACGGGATGCTCCTGGTGATGCTCGGCAGCGCGCTCGCGGTGATCGTGCTCTTGGTGCTCGCGCTCGCGGGCGTCATCGCCGCGTTCGTGTGGTCGCGCTCGAGCGCGCCGCCGGCGCCCGTTGTCACGCCCGTGCCGGCACCTGCGCCTGCGCCCGCGGCGGCGGCGGATCCGATCTTCGACGATCCCGATCTCCGGAACATCCCGGTGCCTGCGCCGACACCGCCGCCGCCCGGGCCGGTGACGACGCGCGCGTGGGTCGATCAGATCGTCGGCGACGTCGACGAGGCCGCGCTCGATCGCCTCGCGGCGCGCGCGGCGCCCGGGCTCGAGCGGTGTCGTCACGGTCACGCCGAGGACGTGCTGGTCCAGATCTTCGTCCACCGCGGCGGCCGCATCACGATCGCGCAGCCGCATCCGGTGCGACCGCACGGCGACGAGGCGACCGCGCGCTGCGTCGCACGCGCGCTGCGCGACGCGGCGCCGCTGGATCACGAGGACAGCGACGGGATCGTGAGCTTCGCGGCGCACGTGGAGCCGTGATCGCTTCGCTCGTCGTGCCCGTCGCCGTCGCCGCTCACGTCCACGACGCGGCCGGCGACGGCGACCTCTACTTCGCGCGGTGGATCTGGAACCCCGCGAACGACTGGCTCACCGGCATCACCTCGAGACGATTCACGTTGAGGTGCGGCGGCAGGTTCGCGACCCACCAGATCGTCTCCGCGATGTCCTCACCGGTGATCGGGTGCGTCCCCGCGTAGAGCGTGTCCGACGCCGCCTGATCACCGCCGGTGCGCACCAGCGTGAACTCGGTCTCCGCGAGCCCGGGCTCGATCGACGTCACACGCACGCCGGTGCCGTGCAGATCCGAGCGCAGCCCGAGCGAGAGCTGCGCGACGAACGCCTTGGTGCCCCCGTACACGTTCCCGCCGACGTAGGGGTACGTCGCCGCGACCGAGCTCACGTTCACGATCGCGCCGCGTCGCTCGATCAGCTTCGGCAGGAGGATGTGGGTGAGCGTCGCGAGCGCCGTGACGTTGGTGTCGATCATCTGCTTCCACTGCGCGAGATCGGCGCGCTGCGCGGGCGCGGTCCCGAGCGCGAGCCCCGCGTTGTTCACCAGCACGTCGACGTCGCGGAACCCCTCGGGCAGCGCCGCGATCGCAGCGCGCATCGCGCCCTCGTCGCGCACGTCGAACGCACACGGATGGACGCGCGACGCGCCGATCGCCGCGACCAGCGCATCGAGCCGCTCGGCGCGCCGACCGCACGCGATCACGCGCCATCCCGCGCCCGCGAAGCGCTCCACCGTCGCGCGCCCGAAGCCCGAGGTCGCGCCCGTCACCAGCACCGTCTTCGTCATGCGCGGGAGTGTGGTCCGCTCCGCGCGCGCGACGAGCGCTTTCGATCACGACGCGCGCGGCGCCACGTCGATCGGTCGCCCGAGCGCGCGCAGCAGGTCGCGCGCCGCGCGCCGTCCGCTCGCGATCGCGCCCTCCACCGTGCCGATCGAGCCCCCCGCGAGGTGCTCGCCCGCGAGCACGATCGTGCCGTCGATCACACCGCCCATCGCGTCCGCCGCGTCGAGCCCGCCGACCCGCACGAACGAGTACGCGCCGAGCGAGAAGGGGTCGCTCGACCAGTCGTGGGTCCAGACCCGCTCGACCAGCGCGCTCGCGTCCCGTGCGGTGGTCCCGAGCGCGCGCTGCAGCGCGACGATCGCACGCGCCTCGAGCTCGTCGCGCCCACCCGCGAGGAGCGCCCGCGCGCCCGGCCCGCCGCGCCAGCCCACGACGATCGGCGCATCGAGCGGGTGCACGGTCCACCACACCGGCAGTGCGTCGTCGTCGGTGAACAAGAACGTCGCGTCGGGTCGCTCGAGGAGCTCGCCGATCGATCGCCGTAGGACGAGCGTCACCCGCGCCGCGTGGCCCGGCTCGATCGCGTCGAGCCCGCGGCGCACCCGCGGCGGCTCGGGATCGAGGACCAGCGCGCGCTCGCGCAGCACGCCGATCGGCACCGCGATCACCGCGGCGCGCGCGCCGATCGGCCGTCCCTCCTCGAGCGCCACCCCGACCTTTCCTCGCGACCACGACACACATCGAACGCGCGCGCCGAGGCGCAGTGCGTCGCGATCGATCGACGCCGCGAGGGCGCCGGCGAGCGCGTCGTAGCCGCTCGACGTGCGCGCTGCCCCGCGGCCCTCCACGTCCTCCGCCCGCGCGATCGCGCGCTCGCTCGCGGTCGCGAGATCCGCCGCATGGAACCCCTCGACGTAGCGCCGCGCCTCGACGCGCGCGCTCTCGTCGACCTCGGCGCGATCGATGCCCTCGCCCACCGGACGATCGGGCACTCGGTCCGCATCGAGCTGCGACGTCACGCGCTGGACCTGCTGCCAGAACGACGATCCGTCCGAGACCTGTCCGTCCCGCACTCGCACCGGCCGGCCCCGCACCTCGACGATGTCCGCACCGGCCCGGGCCGCGAGCAGGCGCGTCGCCGGCGCCTCGCCGTGCACCCACTCCGCGCCGAGCTCGATCGGCGCGCGACACGACGGCTCGTGGTGGGTCCAGATCCGCCCGCCGATGCGATCGCGCGCCTCGAGCACCAGCACGTGGCACCCCGCCTCGCGCAGCGTCTCGGCCGCCGCGAGGCCCGCTGCGCCTGCACCGATCACGACCACCTGCGCCGAGGTCACCCGCCGATCCCTCGCAAGCACTGCGCCCGTCACGTTTCTTCACGTGCGAGCACGACCGGGCGCCCCAGAAACTGGCGCGATGCGGATCTCGCCGTGGCGCTTGCTCGTGTTCCTCGGCGTGGTGGGCAGCGTGAGCGCCCTGCTGCACGGCTACGCCTGGCTGCGCCTGTTCCACGATCCGGCGTGGGGCGGCCCGTGGGAGCTGCTCGGCGCGATCGCGCTCGCGGTGCTCGGCGTGATCGTGCCCGCCGCGATCCTCTCCGCGCGCACCGTGCGCCGGTCGATCGCGACCCCGCTCGCGTGGCTCGGGTACTCGTGGCTCGGCACGATCTTCTATCTCGACGTCGTGCTGCTCCCGATCGATCTCGCGCGCGTGCTGCTCGCGGCGGTCGATCCCGCGGGCGCGCCCTTCCTCGGCGCGCGCTGGGTCGCGGCGACCGCGAGCGTCGTCGCGCTCTCGCTCGTGGCGGCGGGCATCGCGCGGGTGCGGCGCGGTCCGGTGCTGCGCGAGGTCGACGTGCCGATCGAGGGGCTTCCCGCGGCGCTCGAGGGGTTCCGCATCGTGCAGCTCAGCGACGTGCACGTCGGGCCCACGATCGATCGCACGTTCGTCGAGCGGCTCGTCTCGCGCACCAACGCGCTCGCGCCCGACGCCATCGCGATCACCGGCGATCTCGTCGACGGCTCGGTCGCCCAGCTCGCGCACGGCGTCGCGCCGCTCGCGAGGCTGCGCGCGCGCCACGGCGTGTTCTTCGTCACCGGCAACCACGAGTACTTCTCGGGCGGCGACGCGTGGGCGCACCACGTCGCGACGCTCGGCGCGCGCGTGCTGCGCAACGAGCACGTCGTCGTCGATCACGAGGGCGCGCCCCTGGTGCTCGCCGGCGTCGACGACGTGATCGCGCCGCACTTCGGGGGCCGCTCCGACGTCGCGGGCGCGGTCGAGGGAGCGCCCGAGGGCGCGCCGATCGTGCTGCTCGCGCACCAGCCCCGCAGCATCGACGACGCCGCGCGCGCCGGGGTGGCGCTCCAGCTCTCGGGCCACACCCACGGCGGTCAGATGCAGCCCTTCGGGCTCCTCGTGAAGCTCGAGCAGCCCTTCCTCTCGGGCCTCCATCGGGTCGCCCGCACGTGGCTGTGGATCAGCGAAGGCACCGGGTACTGGGGCCCTCCCCTGCGCGTGGGCTCGCGTTCGGAGATCAGCGTCGTGCGTCTCGTCGGCGCGGGCTGAGGGACCGAAACGAACATCGGCCCGGCCGCGGCGGGCCCTTCGGTCCGCGTGCTCCGCACGCGCCTCCGCGGCCGAGCACTCCGGCTGGCCCGAGCGTTCGATCTCGATTGCGCCGCCGCACCGGCCCGCCCCATCCTGTCCGTCCTCATGCGGCTCGAGCTCCCCGCCGAGATCGAAGCGGTCCGCGAACGCATCGAAGCCTCGATCGCCCCTTGCCTCTTCTTGAGCCCCGCCGAGGACGGCGAGGTCACACGCACGCGGCTCGGCGGCGCGCCGCTGCTCCCGCCCGGCGTCGCGTGGCCGCGCTCCGATCGCGGCCCGCTCAGCTTCGTCGGCCAGCTCGACTTCCGCGAGCTGCAGCACGCCGCGCAGAAGTGCGCGGCGGTGCGCGCGCTCGACGTCGCGCTGCCGAGCGACGGCGTGCTCTCGCTCTTCTACGACGTCGAGGAGCAGCCCTGGGGCTACGATCCCGCGCACGGATCGGGCTTCGCGCTGGTCTATGCGCCCGACCCTGCGCGCGCGGTGGACGTCGAGCCGCCCGAGGGCGCGATCCCGTTCGACGAGGAGCCGCTCGTCGCGAGCGCGGGCCTCACGCTCCCGTGGCCCGACGATCGCTCGTACGCGTCGCTCGAGCTCACCGGTGACGGCGCGGTGCGCGCCTATCGCGACTACGTCGAGCGCTTCTCGCTCGCGCAGGGCCGCGGGATCCCCGCGCTGCGCCAGCAGGTCGGCGGTCACGCGCAGTGGCTGCAGCGCGACGGGCGCATCACCGCGGAGCTCGCGTCGAGCGGCGTGCACGCGGGCGGCGATCCCCGCACGTGGCGCAGCGCGGATCTGCGACGCGCCGAGTCCGAGGCGCAGAGCTGGCGCCTGCTCTGGCAGCTGAAGCCCGAGGACGATCGCTTCACGTGGGTCGATCTCGGCACGCTCTACGTGCTGATCCGCGACGAGGATCTGCGCGCGAAGCGCTTCGAGCGCGCGTGGGTGGTCTTCCAGAGCGGGTAGTACTGACCGTGCGGCTTCGGTGCGCACGTTCGCGCAAGGGCGCGCTGGCGCGCGCTCGCGCTCACAGCTGTTTCGTTTGAGTCTCGGCGAGCGGGCCGTTCGTGGAGGGGTTGCTCCGCGGTGGGCGAGATTCGAGTCCCCGCGGAACGTGCTCGGTGGCGTGATCTCGAGGGGCACCGAGCCCGGATCCGACCCGCACCCGGACCCCGACCCCGACCCGTACGCTACCCTGCGCGGCGGGAGGGCAATCACATGCCGCGCAAGCTGGGGTCCGACGAATCACTCGACTCGATCGAGGACGAGATCCTCTTCACCCGTGCCGCGCTCGAGGCGGACGAGGACGCCGCCGATCTGCTGACACAGAGCGACGATTGGCTCTCGCTCGTCGACGCCGCGCGCGCCCGCGATCGCTCGGCGCGCATCGCCGAGGCGAGCGCCAGCGCGCTCCGCGCCGTCGCGAACGGTCGCCTCGACGACGCGTGCACCGAGTTCGGCCGTCGCCTCGCGCTCGAGGCGCCCCGGTCGTCGGCGCGCTGGACGCGCTTCTTCGACACCGCGCCGAGCGCGTGGGTCGCGCGCGCGCTCGCGCGGCAGGTCACGAGCGTGCGGGCGTGGCTCACGATCTCCGGCGACGCGCTCCTCGACGCGCATCGCGAGCCGCTCACGCGCTGGTCCGATGCCGCCCAGGCGGCGCTCGATCGCACCGCCGCCAGCGCGCAGGTCCGCGGCACGGCGCGGGTCGGCCGCGAGGAGCTCGCGCTGGACCTCACCCGCGAGCGCGACGGGCTGCACGCCGCGCTCGTGGCGCGCGCTGCCGAGCGCGGGCTGCCCCGCGACTGGCCCGCGCGCTTCTTCCGGGTGGAGGATCGCCGCCGTCATCGGGCCGACGAGGACCCGGCGCGCGCCCCGGCGTGAGGCTCGCGCGTCGCGCGCACGGCCCACGCCGCCGCGGAGCGCCACGTGAGGCTCGTGCAGCGCTCCGTGCACGTGCGAGGAGCGCCGCTCGAGCCTCGTGTGGCGCGCCGCGTACGTACGGGGAGCCCCGCTCGAGCCTCGCGTGGCGCGCCGCGCGCGTCCCGGGAGCCCCGGTCGAGCCTCGGGTGGCGCGCCGCGCACGTCCGGGGAGCCCCGCTCGAGCCTCGGGTGGCGCTCCCCGCGCGTCCGGGGAGCCCCGCTCGAGCCTCGTGTGGCGCTCCGCGCCGGGTCGCGAGCACGATCTGCGGGGACTCGAGGTGCGCTCACCGCGGAGCAACCCCACCACGAGCGGCCCGCGGGCCGAGGCCCAGACGAAACTGCTGCGAGCGCGAGCGCGCGACAGCGCGCCCTTGCGCGAGCGTGCAGGCCGAAGCCACACGGTCAGCACCCAGGTCGTCCTCGAGATCACGCCCTCGGGCGACCCGCGCGCAGCCACACGAACGAGACCGGCACGCCCGCCGCGATCACGATCGCGGCGATCGCGCTCGAACCATCCAGCCCGGTCGCGGCGCCGGCCATCACGCACGCCGCGCCGATCAGGAACACGATCGCGGGCAGCGGGTGCAGCGGGACGCGGAACGGGCGCGGCAGGTCGGGCTCCTTCGCGCGCATGCGGAAGAGGCCGAGCACCGCGAGCGTGTAGAACGGGAAGTAGCCGACGACGAACGCGTCGGTGAGCTGCTCGAACGAGCGCGAGCTCACGTACGCCGCGCCGAGGATCGCGCCGATCACGATGGCGTTCGCGGGCACGCCGGTGCGCGCCCACACGCGCCCGAGCCACTCGACGAACACGCCGTCGGTCGCCATCGGGACGAACGTGCGCGAGTTGGTGAGCAGCGATGCCATGCACCCGCCGACGCACGAGACGAGCACCAGCGACGCGAGCAGCGCGCGGCCCGCCGCGCCGAGCGTGAGCGTCGCGAGGTGCGCCGCCGCCATGCCGCTGCCCTCGGTCGATCGCCGCAGCCCTTCGACGCCGAGCACGCGCGCGTAGCCGAGGTTCGCGAGCAGGTACGCGACGCCCACCGCGAGGGTACCGACCACCAGCGCGCGCGGCAGCGTGCGCGAGGGATCGCGCGTCTCGCCCGCGAGGCTCGAGAGATCGGCCCAGCCGTCGTAGGCCCACATCGCGGCGACCAGCGCGGCGAACACGCCTGCCGCGGTCGGCGCGGAGGCGAACGCGGGCATCTCGTCGGGCACCGGCACCTCGGCGCTCGCGACCAGCGGCGCGAGCAGACCGATCACCGCGAGCAGCATGACGCCCGCGTACTTCACGCTCGTGATCAGCGCCTGCTGCAGCGCGGACGCGCGCACGCCGAGCACGTTCGCGCCCGCGCACCCGGCGATGACGGCCATCGCGACCACCGCGTCGCGCGTGCGGTCCTGCTCCCAGCCCGCGAGCGCCGCGATCGACTCCGCCGCGAGCAGCGCGAAGCTGCCGACCGCGCTCGGCAGGAGCAGCGTCATCTTCGACCAGCCGTAGAGGAACGCGAGGCGTGGGCCCCACGCCCGGCGCAGGTACTCGTAGATGCCGCCGGTGCGCGGCATCGACGCGGAGAGCTCGGCGAAGCAGAGCGCGCCCGCCAGCGCGACCGCCGCGCCGAGCACCCACACCAGCAGCGCGGCCTCGATCGAGCCGGCCTGACGCACGACCTCGGCGGGCTTCTTGAAGATGCCGGTGCCGATCGTCGCGTTGACGACGATCGCGGCCGCCGCGAGCGTGCCGATCTCGCGGCGCAGGGAGGACTCACCAGCCATCGCGAGCGCAGCCTATCGCGACGGAGCGTGCGGCGCCGTGATCACGATCGAGTAGGATGCGCGCCCATGAGCGGACGCGGTGTGCTCTTCGCGGTCGACGACGACACCCTCGCGCGCCTGGGCGACGCGAGCAGCGATGCCGAGGTGCGCGCGATCGTGAGCGAGCTCGAGGAGCGCTGGGATCCAGCGACGACCTGCGAGCTCGACAAGGCGTGGGACGCCATCCATCGCGCGCTCACCGACGGTCGTCTCTCGTTCGGCAACGGCACGCCGCCGCTCTCGTGGGCGGTCCTCGGAGGGCGGCGGTTGCACGACGGCGACGAGCTCATCGTGACGGTGAAGGCGCCCGATCAGGTGCAGCGCATCGCGCGCGCGCTGGCGGGCTGGGATCGCGCGAAGCTGCGCGCGGCGTACTACCGGATCCCGAAGCAGGACTACGGCGATCTCGACGAAGAGGATCTCGAGTACGTGTGGGCGTACTTCACGAAGATGCTCGAGCTCTGGAAGGACGCCGCGCGCGAGGAGCGCGGCGTCGTGTTCAGCGTGGAGCCGTGACGACGCGCGGCAGCGCGATCTCGACGCTGGTCCCCACGCCCTCCTCGCTCTCGATGCGCGCTCGACCGCCGTGGGCCTGCGCGACCCGCGCGACGTAGGCGAGGCCGAGCCCCGAGCCCGTCGCCTTCGTCGTGTAGAAGTCGTCGAACGCGCGCTCGCGCGTGCGCGCGTCCATGCCCGGCCCGTCGTCCTCCACGCGCAGCACGATCTCGCGCTCGGAGCCCTCGACGACGATCGTGACGCGGCCGCTCCCGCGGTCCGCGGAGACCACCGCCTCGCGCGCGTTGCGCACCAGGTTCTCGAGCGCCGCGCGCAGCAGATCCTGATCGGCCTGCACCGTGCCGATCTCGCCGCGGCCGAGCTCTCCCCGCGCGTCGCAGAGCACGTCGACGCCCTCGCCGCGCGCCGCGGCGCGCTGTGCGGTCGCGACCTCCTGCGCGAGCCGTCCGAGGTCCACCGGCGCGAGCACCGCCTCGACGCGACCGAGCCGCTGGTACTCGTCCACGACGCGCCCGAGGCGCTCCGCCTGCTCGAGGATCAGCGAGACGAACGCGTCCTGCTCGTCGATCGAGCGACCCTGCCGGCGCTCCTCGGTGAGGAACTGCGCGGCGCCCTTGATCGCGGCGAGCGGGTTCTTGAGGTCGTGCGCCATCTGCGCGGAGAGGCGGCCCATCGTCGCGAGGTGGCGCGTCCGCTCGCGCTCCTCGGTCAGCGTCGACACCAGCGGGCGCAGCGCGGCGAGCAGCGCGAGCGTCACCGCGACCGCGCCCAGCACCATCAGCGTCGTCTGATCGCCGAGCCACTCGAGCACGATCAGGTGGCCGAGGATCGCGAGCGCCGCGAGCGCGATCGCGTTCACGATCGCCAGGCCCGTGATGCGCTCGATCACCCGCGCCCGCAGCGCGAGCGCGCCGAGCAGCAGCACGCCGAGCAGCAGCCCGACCGCCGCGACGCGCGGCGCGATCGCCCCCGCGATCGCCGCGAGATCCGAGGTGACGCCACCCACCCCGAGCACGAACGCGACCGCGAAGAGCTGGGTGCGCGCGCGCTCCTCGGGCCCGGCGCGCCGCGCGTGCTGCGCGAGCAGGAAGGGCACGACGCCGAAGGTCGGGAGCATCCCGCCGAGCATCGCGAGCGCCCACGCGTCGCTGCCCGGGAACCACGCGAGCGAGGGCACGACGATCGCCGCGATGCAGAAGAGCGCGAGGCCGACGAAGTACGCGGTGGCGACCACCAGCGGGACGCGGAGCGCGCGCCGCTTCCCGACGAACGCGGCGACGAGATAGAGGGTCGGAGGCGCAACCAGCGCGGCGGCGGCGGCGTCGAGGAAGTCCCAGACCGGATCGTCGGTGAAGTTCCGCGCGACCTCGAGCACGTCGTAGACGAAGAGCGTGATGCACAGGAACGCGAGCGGCGGCGCGAGCGGGCTGCGCGCGCCGCGCACCAGGCAGAGCACGCCCAGCGCGAGGAAGAGCGCGCCGGCCGCGCTGCTGACCCATTGCTCGAGACCCATCGCGCCCATCATGGCGCGATGCGAGCCGCGAGCGAGATCAGAACGCGCCGTCGTCGGCGATCGGCACGCCGTCGATCAGCTCGTGATGCGCGCGCGAGCCACGCGACCTCCGCGTCGTCGACGCCGGCAGCTCCTCGCGCGGCGCCTCGGGCGGCGGCGCGACGACGGGCGCGACGTCCACCGTCGCCGCCTCGGGCGGCGGCGCGGCGGGCACCACCGCGACCGTCGGCGCCGGTGCGATCTCGGGCGGCCTCGCGGGCTCCGCAGCGACCGGCGTCAGCGGCACCACCGGCGACGCCACACTCGTGGGCTCGCTCGACGCCATCCCGAGCGCGGCCGCGACCGCCGCGGCGATCACCACCACCGCGCCGGTCGCGATCCATCGAACCGTGCTGCGCGGCGCCACGGCCGGAGCCGGCGTCGGCGCGGCGTTCACCGCACCGTCGGCGACCGCACCGGCACGACGCTTCGCCGACGACGCGGTCGGCGCCTCGGCGAACGTCACCTGGATCGCCGGCACCACGCCCGCGGGCGCGATCGGCCGCGGGATCGGCCCGTCGAACGCCGCGCGCACCATCGCCGCGATCCCGCTCGCATCCACCAGCGCCGCGCGCGGGGCGGCCTCCGCCAGCGCCTGCCGCAGCTCGAGCGCGCTCGCGTACCGCTCGTGCACGTCGTTCGCGAGCGCCTTCGCCACCACGCGCTCGAGCGCGGGATCCATCCCCGGCACCACGTCGCCGAGCCGCGGGATCTCGGGCCCCCGGATCAGCTCGCGCAGCACGTCGATGTCGCCCTTCTCGCCGAAGAAGCGGCGCGCCGCGAGCATCTCCCAGAGCACGATGCCGAGCGCGAACACGTCGGTGCGCCGATCGATGCGCTCCCCGCGCGCCTGCTCGGGCGACATGTACCGGGTCTTGCCCTTGAGGACGCCGCTCTCGGTCTCCTGCGCGCGCCCTCGTGCCTTCGCGATGCCGAAGTCGATCAGCTTCACGTGGCCCTGCTCGGTCACGAGCACGTTCGACGGGCTCACGTCGCGATGCACGAGGTCGAGCGGCTCGCCATCGTCGCCGCGCGTCTCGTGGGCGGCGTGCAGACCTTCGGCGACGGCGATCGCGATCCGCACCGCGACGTCGCGATCGATCCACTGCCCGCCGCGCCGCAGTCGATCGAGGATCTGCGAGAGCGACGCGCCGTGCACGTACTCCATCACGAGGAAGTAGCGGCCGCGCTCTTCGCCGAGCTCCTCCACGTGCACCACGTTGGGGTGGACGATGCGCGCGGAGAGGCGCGCCTCGTCGACGAACATCCGGCGGAACGACTCGTCCTCCGCGAGGTGCGGGTGCACGAGCTTGATCGCGACGTCGCGCGCGAAGCCCGCCGGACCGACGCGGCGCGCGAGATACAGAGCCGCCATCCCACCCGATCGCAGGTGCGTGACGATCTCGTAGTGCGCGACCCGTTCCCCCGGCTGGAGCACGAGGCCAGCCTACAACGCGGAGCGCCCCGTCGCAGCGCGATCACGCGCACGACGAGCGCGCGCGCCGTCGATCGACGATGCGCCATCGCCCGTTCCGCCCAGCAACGCCCATGCCCCTGCTGGGTCGAGCATCGGGCACGCGACGCACATGGGCGGCCCACTGGGCGTCGTGAGCGTGACCCTTTCTCGCGCGGATGACGCACACTCCTCGTTCGGAACCGATGAGCTGGGACGAGGACCGCACCGATCAGAGCAGTCGACGCGCGCCCGCAGCGCGCCCTCTCGTGGCCACGCTGGTCGTGCTCCACGGTCCGCGTGGCATCGCCGAGCCCCGCACCATCGTGCTCTCCCCCGGCGAGACGTCGATCGGCCGCGCTGCCGCGCCGCGCACGATCCAGCTCGAGGACGCGCGGGTCTCGCGGCGGCACGCGCTGGTGGAGGTGTCGTCGCAGGGCGTCGTGCTGCGCGATCTCGCGAGCTCGCACGGGACGTTCGTGGGTGGCCGGCGGATCGACGCGCCGCGCGTCCTGATCGACGGCGACGTCGTGCGCACCGGCGACTCGTTCCTGCTCTTCCGCCTCCGCCCGCTCGATGCGCCCGACGCGCCGATCGGCGGGCTCTTCGGGAGCGCGCCCGCGATCGCGCAGCTCCGCTCGAAGATCGCGCTCGTCGCGCCGACCGACGTGAACGTGCTGATCATCGGCGAGAGCGGCACCGGCAAGGAGCTCGTCGCGCAGGCGATCCACGAGATGAGCGGGCGTCGCGGGCGCTTCGTCGCGGTGAACACCAGCGCGATCCCGGAGACGCTCGCGGAGAGCCACCTCTTCGGGCACGCCGCGGGCGCGTTCACCGGCGCGAAGACCTCGCACCCCGGGTACTTCGAGCAGGCCGCGGGCGGCACCCTCTTCCTCGACGAGATCGGCGAGATGCCCCTGCCGCTGCAGGCGAAGCTGCTCCGCGTCATCGAGGAGCGCGCGGTGGTGCCGGTCGGCGCGACCCAGGCGCGCCCCGTCGACGTGCGCATCGTCGCGGCGACCCATCGCGCGCTCGAGAGCGCGGTCGAGCGCGGCGCGTTCCGCGGCGATCTCTTCGCGCGGTTGTCCGACGTGCTGCTGCGCACGCCTGCGCTGCGCGAGCGACGCGAGGACGTGCTCCCGCTGCTCGCGCGCACCCTCGGCCCGCACGCGCCGCCGCTCGATCCCGATCTCGTCGAGGCGCTGCTCCTGCACGCGTGGCCGTACAACGTGCGCGAGCTGATCAAGATCGCGACCGAGCTGCGGGTGCTCGGCGCGGCGAGCGCGACGCTCGATCTCTCGATGATCGCGTCGCGCCTCGGCCGCCGCGTCGACACCGGACCGCTGCTCGCGCCGAGCCCGATCGACGAGCCCACGCAGGTCTCGGCCAAGGCGGACACGCGTCCGCCCCCGGTGCGGCCGCCCGAGCCCGAGCCCGAGCCGCGCGACGCGCCTTCGCCGGAGGTCGTGTCCGCGCTCTACCGCGAGCACGAGGGCAACATCTCGCGGATCGCGCGCGCCCTCGGACGCTCGCGCCGCCAGGTGCATCGTTATCTCGAGGCGGCCGGGCTGCGGAAGAAGGGCGAGGACGAGGACGAGACCTGAAGGAACCTTCAGGCTCTCGGTCGCACCACCAGCGTCGCGCTCGTCGATCATGCGGGAGCGCGTCATCCCGACCGCCCGCCGGCCTGCGCAGCAGCGTCAGCCACGCGACATCGTCGTCGCTCGGCGCAGTCATCCGGCGAACGTGCCTCGCTCGATCGTCGGAGCACGACTTGCCGCCACGGCGCGCGCGTCGGACGATGCGCGACCGTGAGCAAAGCCCGCGTCCTGGTGGTCGACGACGATCGCGCCGTCGGCATGGTCCTCGCCTCGTTGCTCAAGCAAGCCGGCTACGAGTCGCACCACGTCCCGAGCGGCGAGGAAGCGCTCGCAGCGCTCGCGTCGCGCGCGATCGACGTCGTGATCTCCGACGTGCGCATGCCGGGGATGGACGGCATGGAGCTGCTCGGCGAGGTGAAGCAGCGCACGCCCGACGTGCCGGTGCTGCTGCTCACCGCGCACGGCTCGGTGCCCCTCGCGGTCGAGGCGATGAAGGCGGGCGCGGCGGAGTTCCTGCTCAAGCCGTTCGATCGCGACGAGGTGCTCTTCACCGTCGAGAAGGCGCTCGCGACGAACGCGCGCGTCGCCGCGCGCCCGCCGGATGCACCGGTGCGGGGCGAGGGCATGGTGCTCGGCGACTCCGACGCGATGAGGGAGTGCGTCGCGCGCCTCAAGAAGGCCGCGCCCACCGTCGCGACCGTGCTGCTGCGCGGCGAGAGCGGCACCGGCAAGGAAGTGGCCGCGCGCACGCTGCACGGATGGTCGCCGCGCCACGCCGGGCCCTTCGTCGCGGTGCACTGCGCGGCGCTGCCCGACAACCTGCTCGAGAGCGAGCTCTTCGGCTACGAGAAGGGCGCGTTCACCGGCGCGACGCAGCGCAAGCCGGGCCGCGTCGAGCTCGCGCAGGGCGGCACGCTCTTCCTCGACGAGATCGGCGACATCAGCCCCGCTGTGCAGGTGAAGCTGCTGAGGCTCCTCCAGGAGAAGGAGTTCCAGCGTCTCGGCGGCACCAGCGCGGAGAAGGTCGACGTGCGCTTCGTCGCCGCGACCCATCGCGATCTCGAGGCGATGGTCGAGGACGGCACGTTCCGCGAGGACCTCTTCTATCGATTGAACGTCGTGCCGGTGTGGATGCCGCCGCTGCGCGAGCGCGACGACGACGTCGCGCTGCTCGCGAGCCGGTTCTGCGCCGAGCTCGCGGAGCAGAACGGGCGCAGCGGGCTGCGTCTCGCGCCGGACGCGATCGCCGCGCTGCGCGCGCACGACTGGCCGGGCAACGTGCGCGAGCTGCAGAACCTCATCGAGCGCCTCGTGGTGTTCGCCGAGGGCGATGCGATCCGCGGCAGCGACGTGGAGCGCGAGCTCGGCGCGCGCAGCGCTCGCGGCAGTCGAACGTCGGGGAGCCCGGCACCGGTCGACGCGGGCACGCTCGACGCGCATCGCGTCGAGGCCGAGAAGGGCGCGATCCGCGACGCGCTGACGCGCGCGCAGGGCAATCGCACCCAGGCCGCGCGCCTCCTCGGGATCAGCCGGCGCACGCTCTACAACAAGCTCGCCGAGCTCGGCCTCGAGTAGTCGGTCTCACGACTCGCGCCGCAGCAGCTCGCGCTTGCGCTCGACGCCCCAGCGATAGCCCGAGAGCTCACCGTCGCGTCGAACCACGCGATGACACGGGATCGCGACCGCGAGCGGGTTCGCCGCGCACGCGCGAGCGACCGCACGCGCGGCCTCGGGCATGCCGATCGCGCGCGCGACGTCGGCGTAGCTCGCCGTCGCGCCCACCGGGATCGCGCGGAGCGCCTTCCACACGCGCTGCTGAAACGCGGTGCCCCGCACGTCGAGCGGCAGATCGAGCCCGACGCGCGGCGCCTCGACCAGCCCGACGACGCGCGCGACCCACGCGTCGAACTCGCGATCCCCGGCCTCGAGCGCCGCGTTCGGGAAGCGCTCCTGCAGCTCCGCCGCGAGCGCGTCGGGATCGTCGCCGAGCAAGATGCTGCACACGCCGACGTCGGTCGCGGCGACGAGGATCGCGCCGAGCGAGCACGCACCGATCGCGAAGCGGATGCGCAGCGCGGGCGCACCTTCGCGGAACGCGCTCGGCACCATCCCGAGCATCTCGTCGCTGTGCTCGTAGAAGCGCCCGCTCGATCGGAAGCCCGCGGCGTACATCGCGCTCGTCACCGATGCGCCGCGCGCGAGCTCGGTGCGCACCCGCTCGGCGCGACGCGCCCGCGCATAGGCCTTCGGCGTCACGCCGGTGATCGACTTGAACACGCGCTGGAAGTGGAAGCGGCTCATCCCCGCCGACGCGGCGAGCGCGTCGAGATCGTGCTCGCGATCCGCGTCGTCGAGCACGCGACAGATCTCCGCGATGCGCGCCGCCTGTCGCTCCGCGAGCGACGCTTCACCGGGACGACATCGCCGGCACGCGCGGAACCCCGCGCGCTCGGCCTCCGTCGCGCCGCGGTGGAACTCGACGTTCTCGCGACGCGCGAGCCGCGACGCGCACGAAGGACGGCAGTACACACCGGTCGTGCGCACCGCGTAGACGAACGTGCCGTCCGCCCCACGATCCCGCGCCACCACCGCGGCCCAGCGCACGTCGTCGTCCTCGGCAGTCACGAGAGCGTTCATGACGCGACTCTGCAGCCGGCTCACCCCGATCGGCACTCCGGACCTTGCTGGGGAATTTTCTGAGGAGAGCAGGAGGGTTAGGAACACCACGTCGATGGGTCTTCCCGTCGACGCGGAGTCGAGTCGCAGGCGAGCACAGCACCGTGGTGTTCCCAACCCTCCTGCTCTCCTCAGAAATTGCAGGGCAACACCCGGAGCGCGGAGCACGACGCGCCTCTCCAGATTGGCGCCCACGCGACGAGGCGAGTCGATGCCTCGCGCGCACCAGGAGTCGTCATGTCCGCACTGTCCCAGAAGGTCGCCATCATCACCGGCGCGAGCTCCGGCATCGGCCGCGCCGCAGCGAAGCTCTTCGCGCGCGAGGGCGCGCAGCTCGTCGTCACCGCGCGACGCGCGCACGAGCTCGAGGCGCTCGTCGCCGAGATCCGCGCGGACGGCGGCGAGGCCGTCGCGCTGCCCGGCGACGTGACCGACGAGCGCCATGCCCGCGCGCTCGTCGAGCTCGCCGTCGAGCGCTTCGGCGGGCTCGACGTCGCGTTCGACAACGCAGGCGCGAGCGGCGCGCTCGGTCCGATCGCCGACCTCTCGCTCGATGGCTGGAAGCGCACGATCGACACGAACCTGACCAGCGCGTTCCTCGCCGCGAAGCACCAGGCGCCCGCGCTCGTCGCGCGCGGCGGAGGCTCGCTGATCTTCACGTCGACCTTCGTCGGCCACACCGTCGGCATGCCCGGCATGGCCGCGTACGCCGCGAGCAAGGCGGGCCTGATCGGCCTCGTGCAAACTCTCGCGGTCGAGCTCGGCGCGCACGGCGTGCGCGTCAACGCGCTGCTCCCCGGCGGCACCGACACGCCGGCGTACCGCGCGATGAACGCCACCGAGGACGCGCATCGATTCGTGAGCCAGCTGCACGCGCTCGGTCGCGTCGCGACCCCCGACGAGATCGCGCGCGCCGCGCTCTGGCTCGCATCGGACGCGTCGTCGTTCCAGACCGGCACCGCGATGCTCGTCGACGGAGGCATCTCGATCCGACGCGCCTGATCGCGAAATCGGCTCGCCCGGAGGTCCCGTCCGGGACCTCCGGGACGAGCACTCCCGGCGACGACACGACGCAGCGCGTCGTGGACCTCGGCCCTCGACCCGTGCGAGAGTGCTCGTTTCCGCTCCGTTTCGAACTCGGCGGAGCGGGCCAATCGCACGGGGAGCGAGGGGACCGAACGAATGAAGCTGGTGGACGTACCGGCGGCGACCATCCGTTGCCGCAACCTGATCGCAGGTGAGTGGCGCGACGCATCGAGCGGCGAGACGCGCGACGTGGTGAGCCCCTACACGGGCTCGGTCGTCGGCACCGTGCCGATGTCGAGCGCGAGCGACGTCGCAGCCGCCGTCGAGTCCGCGCACCACGCGTGGCAGTCGTGGCGACGCACGCCGCTGAAAGAGCGCACGCAGCTGCTCTTCCGATATCGCGAGATCCTCCTCCGCGATCTCGATCTGCTCTCGCACCGCGCCGCGCTCGAGGCGGGCAAGACCGTCGAGGAAGCGCGCGCCGGGATCATGAAGGGCATCGAGGTCGCGGAGTTCGCGCTCTCGCTCCAGAACCTCGACGACGGAGGCGCGCTCGAGGTCAGCCGCGGCGTGACGTGCGAGGTGCGCCGCGAGCCGCTCGGCGTCTGCGTCGGGATCACGCCGTTCAACTTCCCGGCGATGGTGCCCATGTGGCTCTACCCGATCGCCGTCACGCTGGGGAACGCCTTCATCCTCAAGCCGAGCGAGAAGGTCCCGCTCACCGCGGTGCTGCAGGCCGAGCGCATGCTCGAGGCGGGCTTCCCCAAGGGCGTGTTCTCGCTCGTGCACGGCGCGCGCGAGACCGTCGAGGCGCTCGTCGATCACCCGCTCGTCGCGGGCATCGGCTTCGTGGGATCGAGCGCGGCTGCGCGCGCGGTCTACACCCGCGGCTCGAACCGCGGCGCTCGCGCGCTCTGCCTCGGCGGCGCGAAGAACGTGCTGATGATCACCCCCGACGCCGATCCCGACGTCACGATCCCGGGTGTCGTCGCGTCGTTCACCGGGTGCGCGGGACAGCGCTGCATGGCGGCGTCGATGCTCGTCGCGGTGGGCGACGTCGATCACCTGATCGACGGAATCGTCGAGCGCGCCGCGCAGGTCCGCCTGGGCCGCGACATGGGCGCGATCATCGATCACGGCGCGCGCGAGCGCATCGTGCGCGACATCGATCGTGCGATCGCCGAAGGCGCCAAGCTGCGCCTCGACGGGCGCGCGCCCGAGGCGCCCGAGGGTTACGAGCAGGGCGCGTGGCTCGGCCCGACGATCCTCGATCACGCGCGCCCCGACATGGAGTGCGCGAGCAAGGAGCTCTTCGGCCCGGTCATCACGATCGTGCGCGTGAAGAACCTCGAGGAGGCGCTCGCGATCGAGGCGAGCGGCACGTACGGCAATGCGTGCAGCGTGTTCACGTCGTCGGGCGCGGTCGCGCGCCACGTCGCGGACCGCGCGACGAGCGGGATGATCGGCGTGAACGTCGGCGTGCCGGTGCCGCGCGAGCCCTTCTCGTTCGGCGGCACGAAGACCTCGCGTTACGGCGCAGGAGACGTGACCGGCCGCCAGGGCGTCGAGCACTGGAGCTGGCTCAAGAAGATCACCACGAAGTGGCAGATGCAGGGAGACGCGACGTGGATGTCGTGAGGGGGAGCGACTGCGAATGACCACCGACAACAAGAAGCCGCGCAAGCACATCCAGCTGACCTCGCATCCGACCGGCGAGGTCGCGATGCCGATCCGATGGGGCAACCCCGAGCCGCGCCAGCGCGGCCCGGTGATCGCGACGCTCTCGAAGCCCGAGCACCGCAACGCGATCGGCACGCACTCGGGCGCGTACGCGGTCTACCGCGCGCTCGCGGTCGCCGCGGGATCGCTGCAGGCGGATCATCGCTCCGATCTCACCAACACCGCACCCACCGACCGCTTCGGGCCGCACCCGCAGTGGGGCGATCCCGAGCGCATCGTCTCGATCGATCCGTTCGGCGCGGTCGTGCAGGAGGTCTTCGCCGAGCAGATCGCGCAGGGCTACGACATCCGCCCCACCATCGCGGTCACCAAGGCGCACCTGCAGATGCACGAGCTGCGCGACGCGATGGAGAAGGGTCGCCTCCACGCCGACGGCACCGTGCTCAAGGCGAACGGCGACGTCGTCGTGACCAAGGCCGCGATCGAGCCGGTGTGGTGGCTGCCCGGCATCGCGAAGCGCTTCGGGTGTGACGAGCACACGCTGCGGCGCACGCTCTTCGAGCAGACCGGCGGCATGTTCCCCGAGCTCGTCACGCGCCCCGACCTCGACGTGTTCCTGCCTCCGATCGGCGGGCACACCGTCTACGTCTTCGGCGACCCGAGCAAGCTCGGCAGCCGCGAGCACTCGCTGACCTGCCGCGTGCACGACGAGTGCAACGGCTCCGACGTGTTCGGCTCCGACATCTGCACGTGCCGCCCCTACCTCACCCACGGCATCGAGGAGTGCGTGAAGAGCGCGCAGGAAGGCGGCGTCGGTCTCGTCGTCTACAACCGCAAGGAAGGCCGCGCGCTCGGCGAGGTCACGAAGTTCCTCGTCTACAACGCGCGCAAGCGGCAGGAGGGCGGCGACAGCGCCGCGCAGTACTTCGCGCGCACCGAATGCGTCGCGGGCGTGCAGGACATGCGTTTCCAGGAGCTCATGCCCGACGCGCTGCACTGGCTCGGCATCACGAAGATCGATCGCTTCGTGTCGATGTCGAACATGAAGCACGACGCGCTCACGCGGAGCGGCATCGAGATCGGCGAGCGCGTGAAGATCCCCGACGAGCTCATCCCCGCCGACGCGCGCGTCGAGATGGAGGCGAAGATGGCCGCGGGCTACTACTCGGCGGGCGAGGTCGTCACCGACGAGCGCCTGCGCGAGACGAAGGGGCGCGCGCTGTGAGCGAGAGCGACATCGCGCTCCTGCGCTCGCCCTCGACGATCCGAGCGCGCTGCCGCGCGATCCTCGACGCGGGCCTGCGCGGCGAGCTCGCGCATCTCGACGTGCGGATCGATCGCATGGACGCGGTCGTGGCGCGCGTGGTGCGCGTCACGCGCGCCGCGTACCCCGATCTGCGCATCCCCTATCACAGCCGCTGGGGGCACTTCCGCGCGGGCAAGGTCGATCGCGTCGCGTCGTTCGATCGCGAGATCTCGGCGCTCGATCGCGACGAGCAGGCGCGCGTGCGCTTCGAGCTCGCGATCACGAGCGTGCTGCTCGACGCCGGCGCGGGCACGAAGTGGCGCTACCACGAGGCCTCTGCGGCGAATGGGAACGGAGGCGCGCGCGACTACGATCGCAGCGAGGGTCTCGCGGTTGCGAGCTTTCACATGTTCCGCGACGGGCTCTTCAGCGGTGATCGGAAGTCGAAGCGCGCCGACGCCGAGGGGCTCGATCGCGTCGACGCGGGCACGCTCGCGCGCGGCTTCCAGGTGAGCGACGCGAACCCGATGGTCGGGCTCGAGGGGCGCGCCTCGCTGCTCACCCGCCTCGGCGCCGCGATGCGCGCCGCGCCGCGCCTCTTCGGCGCAGAGCACCCGCGGCTCGGAGGGCTCTACGATCACCTCCGCGCGCAGGTCGACGCGAAGGGCGAGCTCCCCGCGCGCCTCGTCCTCGCCGTGCTGCTCGAGGGCCTCGCGCCGATCTGGCCGGGCCGCATCGAGCTCGCGGGCGTGAACCTCGGCGACGTGTGGCGTCATCCGCACGCGGGCGGCGAGGGCCTCACCAAGGGCCTCGTGCCGTTCCACAAGCTCTCGCAGTGGCTCGCGTACTCGCTCGTCGAGCCGCTCGAGCACGCGGGCATCCGCGTCACCTCGCTCGACGAGCTCACCGGCCTCGCCGAGTACCGCAACGGGGGTCTCTTCGTCGACGAAGGCGTGCTCGCGCCGCGTCGCGCCGAGATCCTCACGAGCGCCCATGCGCCCGGCGACGAGGTGATCGTCGAGTGGCGTGCGCTCACCGTCGCGCTGCTCGACGAGACCGCGACGCGCGTGCGCGCCGCGCTCGGCAAGAGCGCCGCCGAGCTCCCGCTCTGCAACGTGCTCGAGGGCGGCACCTGGGCCGCGGGCCGCGAGGTCGCGCGCGAGAAGCGCGAAGGCGGCGGCCCGCCGATCCAGGTCGTGTCCGACGGCACCGTGTTCTGAACTGCGCAGTCCGCGTGCTCCGCGCGCTCCCGTGCGGCCCTCCGCCCGCGAGCACTCCAGCTGACAGCATTCTGAAACGATCGCTCAAGAACGAGAGGCTCCATGTCCCCCGAGGTCCACGTCGTCTCCCACCCGCTCGTCCAGCACAAGCTCTCGCTGATGCGCCGCGAGACCACGAGCGTCAGCCAGTTCCGTCAGCTGCTCGAGGAGATCAGCATGCTCCTCGCGTACGAGCTGACGCGCGACTTCCCGCTCTCCACCGAGCGCATCAAGACGCCCATCGCCGAGATGGACGCGCCGGTGATCGAGGGCAAGAAGCTCGTGATCATCTCGATCCTGCGCGCCGGTGACGGCTTCCTGACCGGCATGCTGCGCGTCATCCCGTCGGCCCGCGTCGGCCACATCGGGCTCTACCGCGACCCGAAGACGCTCATGGCCGTCGAGTACTACTTCAAGGTCCCGGGCGACCTCGCGGATCGCGACGTCATCGTCGTCGACCCGATGCTCGCCACCGGCAACTCGGCCGTCGCGGCGGTCGATCGCATCAAGAGCCGCGGGCCGAAGTCGATCAAGCTCATGTGTCTGCTCGCCGCGCCCGAGGGCATCAAGACGCTGCACGAGACCCACCCCGACGTGCCGGTGTGGACGTGCGCGGTCGATCAGAAGCTCAACGAGAAGGGCTACATCGTCCCGGGCCTGGGCGACGCCGGCGATCGTCTGTTCGGCACGAAGTAGCTGCGAAGCGAGCGGAGAGCGCGGCCCGAAGAGGGCCGCGCCGTCTCCGACCGGCGTTCCGCTTTCGGCGCAATCCTCCGTGTTGGATGCAGACACGCGAGACGCACGCGGCGTAGGCTCGAAGTCAGCCATGCCGCAGGCCACACGCTGGCGCGTCTTACTCGTCGATGACGAAGACGTGTTGTTGCAGTCGATGAGCGCCGTGCTCGAGGACGACTTCGAGGTCGTCGTCGCATCCGACGGAGCGCGCGCGCTCGAGCGCATCGAGGAGCAGCCCTTCGACGTCGTCTGCAGCGACTACAAGATGCCGCGGATGGACGGGCTCGAGCTGCTGCGGAGGCTGCGCGAGCGCGCCATCGACGTCGGCTTCGTGCTCGTCACCGGCATGCGCGACTACAAGCTCGCGACGCAGCCCGATGGCGATCAATTCCACTGCGTCCTGCTCAAGCCCTGCGACCCCGCGCAGCTGATCGAGTCGATCCAGCGCGCCGCGACGTTCGCCCAGATGCGACGCGCCGTCGACGCCGCGCAGACCGCGAGCAGTCGCCTGCGAAAGCGCGGCGCGTGAGCGCGCCCGACGAGCTCGAGACGCTCGCGGGTGAAGCGCCCGACTCCGCTCGTCCTCGGTCACGCGCGCTCCCGATCGCGATTGCGGTGTGGGCCCTCGTCGTCGCGGGCGGGATGGGCGTGTTGATGAACCACGCGGCGACGCCGGGCGCGCGCGCCGAGGCACCGCCGACGTGGCCCGCGTCCGACGCGCTCGCGCTCGATCCGAGCCTGCCGACGCTCGTGCTGGTCGCGCACCCGCGCTGCACCTGCACGCGCGCGAGCCTCTCCGAGCTCGCGGTGATCACGACGCGCCTCGCGGGACGCATCCGCGCGTACGTGCTCTTCGTGCATCCCGAGGGTGTCGACTGGGACGACTCCGATCTCCAGCGGCGCGCCGAGAGCCTCGCCGGCGTGATCACGGTGCGCGACGAGGGCGGTCGCGAGGCTGCGCGCTTCGGCGCCGCGACCTCGGGCCAGACGTACCTCTACGCGCGCGATGGACGCCTGCTCTTCTCGGGCGGCATCACGCCGATGCGCGCCCACGAGGGCGACAACCTCGGGCGCCGCCGCATCGTCGCGCTGGTCGAGGGAGAACGAGTCGATGGCTCGGAGAGCGCGGTGTTCGGCTGCGCGCTCGCCGAGCGCGAGGGGGGACCATGACGACGTCGGAGCAGGAGCGCGCGGAGCGCATCTTCCGAGAGGACTACGATCGCCACCTGCGCCGCACCGATCGGCCCTTCGCGGCGCTGATGATGCTGCAGTGGATCGCGGCCGTGCTGATCGCGTGGATCGCGTCGCCGCTCGCGTGGGAGGGACGTGAGAGCTCGGTGCACGCGCACCTCTACGCGGCCGTGCTGCTCGGCGGCGCAATCACCGCGCTGCCGGTCGCGCTCGTCGTGCTGCAGCCCGGTCGCGCGACCACGCGCTACGTCGTCGCGTGCGCGCAGATGCTGTGGTCCGCGCTGCTCATCCACCTCACGGGCGGACGCATCGAGACCCACTTCCACGTCTTCGGCTCGCTCGCGATCCTCGCGTTCTATCGCGACGTCACGGTGCTGATCCCCGCGACCATCGTCGTGGCGGCCGATCACTTCGTGCGCGGCGCGCTCTGGCCCGAGTCGGTCTACGGCCTCTCGAGCCCGGAGTGGTGGCGCTTCCTCGAGCACGCGGGCTGGGTCGTGTTCATCGACGTGTTCCTCGTGCTCAACTGCCTGCAGGGCTATCGCGAGCTCCGGGCGCTCGCGCTGCGTCAGGCGCAGATCGAGGGCCAGCAGGAGAAGCTGCTGCGCGTCGAGCGCCTCGCGGCGGTGGGCCAGCTCGCGGCGAGCGTCGGCCACGAGCTGCGCAATCCGCTCGCCGCGGTGCGCAACGCGCACACGTTCATCGCGAAGAAGCTCGCGGGACACACCGAGCTCGATCCCAAGGTGCCGACGTTCCTCCGCATCGCGGAGCGCGAGATCGACGCGAGCGAGAAGATCATCGCGAACCTCCTCGACTTCTCGCGCCCACGCACGCCCCAGATGACGTCGTGCCCGCTGCGCGAGCTGGTCGACGAGGCGTTCGACGTGGTCCCGCACCGCGACGACGTCGCGCTCGTCAACGAAGTCCCGCCGGATCTCCCGGTGCCCGAGCTCGATCGCGATCAGTTCCGGCAGATCGTGATGAACCTCGTGCAGAACGCGGCCGAGGCGGTGCCCGAGGATCGACGGGGGAGCGTCGTCGTGGGCGCGTCGGGCGGCGGCGACGTGCCGTGGCGCATCGAGGTGCGCGACGACGGAACCGGCATGCCGAAGGACGTGATGGAGAAGGTGTTCCAGCCGCTCTTCAGCACGAAGACCAAGGGCACCGGGCTCGGCCTCGCGGTGGTCGCGAGCCTCGTCGAGCGACACGGCGGAACGATCTCGGTCGCGAGCGAGGTCGGCCGCGGCACGACGTTCACCATCGAGCTCCCTGCGGCACGCGCCGCGCGCGCGGAGGCAGCGGAATGACGATCCGGACGATCCTGGTGGTCGACGACGAAGAAGGCGTGCGCACCACGCTCGCCGCGAACCTCGAGCTCGAGGGCTTCCAGGTGGTCGAGGCGGACGGAGTCGCGTCCGCGGTCGCCGCGCTCGATCGCGCCGACGTCTCGCTCGTCCTCTCCGACATCCGCATGCCCGGCGAGAGCGGGATCGATCTGCTGCGTCGCGTGCGCGCGATGCGCCCCGGGCTCCCGGTCGTGCTCATGACCGCGTTCACCGCCGAGGAGCTGATCGCCGACGCGGTCGACGGCGGCGTCTTCGCGGTGCTGCCCAAGCCCTTCGATCTCGAGCGCGCGTGCACCGTGCTCACGCGCGCGCTGCGCCTGCCGATGGTGCTCGTGGTCGACGACGTGCGCGACGACGCCGAGCAGATCGCCGTGGCGCTGCGCGAGTCGGGGCTGCGCGCGAGCGCCGCGCACGGAGGCCGCGAGGCGATCACGATCCTCGAGAGCGCCGACGTCGACGTGTGCGTGACCGACCTGCGGCTGCGCGAGATGGACGGGCTCGAGCTCGTCGCCCGCGTGCGCGCGCTCGATCCGCGCATCGCGGTGATCACGCTCTGCGCCGACGACACCGGCGCGCTGGTGCGGCAGGCGTTCGCGCGCGGCGCGTTCGGCTGCTTCCGCGAGCCGGTCGCGGCCCGCGAGCTCATGCGCGCGATCGCACGTGCCCGCGCATCCGAGCCGCGAGGCCCGCGATGACGACGCGCCCGCTGGCCCTCGCGATCCGCGCCGCGATCGCCGACGAGCTCACGTCGGCGCTGCGCCACGACCTGCGCAACCGGCTCGCCGCGATCCGCAACGCCGCGTTCTACCTGCGGCGCCGCACCTCGAAGACGCCGCTGTGGGAGGAGGACGCGCGTGTCTCCACGTTCTTCGACGTCATCGCGAGCGAAGCGCAGCGCGCCGACGAGCTGGTCGGCTCGAGCGCCGCGGTCGCGACCGGCCCGACCGAGCACGCGCGCGTGAGCGTGGCGCTGCGTCGCGCGCTCGACGATCTCGCGCCCGAGATCGCGCCCGGCGTCGCGGTGCGGGTCGAGGTGCCCGACGGGCTCGTCGCGAGCGGGAGCGAAGAGGACCTCGCGATCGCGCTGCGCATGCTGCTCGAGAACGCCCACGACGCGGTCGGGAGCGCGGGCGAGATCGCGCTCTCCGCGCGCGCCGACGACGGATCGATCCTGCTCGAGGTGCGCGACACCGGCCCGGGATTCGGGGACATCGCGGCCGCACGCACGCCGCTTCGATCCACCAAGCCCGGCCACCTCGGGCTCGGCCTAGCGATCGCAGAGCGCGCGCTGCGTCGCATGGGCGGCGAGCTCGCGATCCAGCCCGCGCCCCGCGGTGCGTGCGTGGCGTTGCGCGTCACACGGGTGATCGCCTCCGACGCGCCGCACGCCCGAGCGCATCTGCTCCTGCTCGACGACGACGAGGGGAATCGCCTCACGCTCGCCGCGCTCCTCGAGGACGAGGGCTACACGGTCGACACCGCCGAGTCGCTCGCAGCCGCACGCGCACGGCTCGCCGAGGGCGCGCGGTGGGACGCGGCCCTCCTCGACCTGCACCTCGACGACGGTCGCGGCACCGACCTCGTGCCGGCGCTGCGATCCCATGCGCCGGAGGTCGTCGTGCTCCTGCTCAGCGGCGCACCGATCGACCCTCGACCGCCGGGCGTCGACGCGACGATCACGAAGGCAGTCGCGTTCGCCTCGATCGTCGCCGAGCTCGCGCGCCGCGGCTGCACGCCACGGTGATCGTCACATCGTGGGCGTCGGCGTCCGCAGCGCGTCGCGGATCTGCACCAGCACGTCGTGATCGCTCTCGACCGGCGCGGCGGGAGTGGGCCTGCGCAGCGCGTTCACGCCCTTCACCACGACGAAGAGCGCGGTGCCGACGAGCAGCAGGCTCACCAGCGCGGTGAGGAACACGCCGTAGCGGATCGGCGTGCCGTTCAGATCGACCGCGAGGTCGTCGAAGTTCGGCTCGCCCACCGCCGCCGCGACGAGCGCCATGAGGATGCCCTCGGTGAACGCGGTCACGACGCGCGTGAAGGCCGCGCCCATCACGAACGCGACCGCGAGATCGAGGACGTTCCCGCGCAGCAGGAAATCGCGGAGCTCCTTCAGCATGCCCATGTAGATGGGCTCCACACGTCCACACACCAGCCACGGCAATCCTGACAGCACACTGTCAGAGAACATGCGTTCAGGACGCGATCACCCGTGCTAGATCGGGCGCGCCCATGCCGCCCCGCCGCGCTTCACGTCCTTCGACCTCCACGCCCACCCACTCGAAGCGCGCCGCCGCTGCGCGCGAGCCGGACACGATCGAGATCACCGGCGCGCGCGAGCACAACCTGCAGGTCGATCACCTCTCGATCCCGAAGAACGCGCTCGTCGTGTTCACGGGCCCGAGCGGCTCGGGCAAGAGCTCGCTCGCGTTCGACACGCTCTACGCCGAGGGCCAGCGCCGCTACGTCGAGTCGCTCTCCGCGTACGCGCGCCAGTTCCTCGGTCGCCTCGAGCGCCCCGCGGTCGAGCGCCTCAAGGGCCTCTCGCCGACGATCGCGATCGAGCAGAAGAGCGCGACCAACAACCCGCGCTCGACGGTCGGCACGATCACGGAGATCCAGGACTACCTGCGCGTGCTCTGGGCGCGCGCCGGGCGTCAGCACTGCGTCGAGTGCGGCAAGGAAGTGCGCGGCCGCAGCACCGACGAGATCGTGCGCGACGTGCTCGCCATGCGCGACGGCACGAAGTTCCTCGTGCTCGCGCCGCTCGTCACCCATCGCAAGGGCGAGTTCCGCGATCTCTTCGAGGGGCTCGCGTCGCGCGGCTTCGCGCGCGTCCGGGTGAACGGCGAGATCCACCGCCTCGATGCGCCGCCCACGCTCGACAAGAAGCGCAAGCACAACATCGAGCTCGTGGTCGATCGACTGGTCGCCGACGCGGCGTCGCGCTCGCGCATCGCGGAGGCGGTCGAGCTCGGTCTCAAAGAAGGTCAAGGAGAGTTGACCATCGAGCCCGATGGCGCGGACAAGCTCACGTTCAGCGCGTCGCGCTCGTGCTGCGGTCGCACCTATCCCGAGCTCAGCCCGCAGTCGTTCTCGTTCAACTCGCCGCTCGGCTTCTGCAGCGCGTGCAACGGGCTCGGCACCCGCACCGAGATCGATCCCGACCTCGTCGTGCCCGATCGCACGAAGTCGATCCGCGAGGGCGCGATCGCGCCCTGGGCGACGTCGGTGGAGCGCGGCGAGGGCTGGACCTTCCGCATCATCGAGGCGATGAGCGAGGCGACCGGCGTCGACCTCGACGTGCCCTTCGGCAAGCTCTCGAAGAAGCTGCAGGAGACCGTCCTCTACGGCATCGAGGGCAAGAAGATCCGCGTCACCTGGGGCCAGGAGGGCAGCGAGTCCCACGGCTCGTGGGGCATCAAGTTCCACGGCGTGATCCCCACGCTGATGCGCCGCTATCGCGACACGACGAGCGAGCGCATGCGCGAGCACTACCGCCAGTACATGCGCGACGTCGCGTGCGACGCGTGCGACGGAAAGCGCCTGCGCCCCGAGTCGCTCTCGGTGAAGGTCGGCGGGCGCGGCCTCGCGGAGATCACGAACAGCACGGTGCGCGACTGCGCCGCGTGGTTCGCTCCGCCCTCTGCCTCGCGGACTGATCGCCGCGAGGGGAGCATCACGCTCTCGAGCCACGACGCGCGCATCGCCGAGGGCGTGCTGCGCGAGATCCGATCGCGCCTCGGGTTCCTGCTCGACGTCGGCCTCGAGTACCTCACGCTCGATCGCGCGGGCCCCTCGCTCTCGGGCGGCGAAGCGCAGCGCATCCGCCTCGCGTCGCAGCTCGGGAGCGAGCTCTCGGGCGTGATGTACGTGCTCGACGAGCCCTCGATCGGCCTGCACCCGCGCGACAACGAGCGCCTGATCGCGACGCTCCGTCACCTGCGCGATCTCGGCAACTCGGTGATCGTCGTCGAGCACGACGAGGACACGATTCGTACCGCGGATCACGTGATCGACTTCGGCCCGGGCGCGGGTCACCTCGGCGGTCGCGTGGTGTTCGAGGGCGCGCCCAGCGAGCTCGCGACGGCGAAGGGCAGCATCACCGCGGACTACATCACCGGTCGCAAGAAGATCGAGGTGCCCGCCAAGCGCCGCAAGCACGAGCACGCGATCACCGTGCGCGGCGCGCGCGAGCACAACCTGAAGAACGTCGACGTGAGCTTCCCGCTGGGATGCCTCGTCGCGGTCACGGGACCGAGCGGCGCGGGCAAGAGCTCGCTCGTCGACGGCATCCTGCTCCCCGCGCTCGCGCGCGCGCTGCACAACGCGACCGAGCCGGTCGGCGTGCACGATCGCATCGAGGGCCTGCAGCACATCGACAAGGTGATCGCGATCGATCAGCGCCCGATCGGCCGCACCCCGCGCAGCAACCCCGGCACGTACACCAAGGCGTTCGACGAGATCCGCAACATCTTCGCGCAGCAGCCGGACTCGCGCGCGCGAGGCTGGGAGGCGGCGCGCTACTCGTTCAACGTGAAGGGCGGTCGCTGCGAGTCGTGCCAGGGCGACGGCGTGGTGCGCGTCGAGATGCACTTCCTCAGCGACGTGTACGTCCCGTGCGAGGTGTGCGGCGGCCGTCGCTACGACAGCGAGACGCTGAGCGTGAAGTACAAGGGCAAGAGCATCGCGGACGTGCTCGACACGAGCATCGCGGAGTGCCTCGAGCTCTTCTCGCCCTACCCGAGCCTCGCGCGCGTCCTGCGCACGCTGACCGAGGTCGGCCTCGGCTACGCGAAGATCGGCCAGCCCGCGCCGACGCTGAGCGGCGGCGAGGCGCAGCGCGTGAAGCTCGCGAAGGAGCTCGCGCGCACCCAGACCGGCCGCACGCTCTACCTGCTCGACGAGCCCACGACGGGCCTGCACTTCGAGGACGTGCGCCACCTGCTCGAGGTGCTCGCGAAGCTCGTCGAAGCCGGCAACACGGTGGTCGTGATCGAGCACCACCTCGACGTCATCAAGTGCGCCGACTGGGTGATCGATCTCGGCCCCGAAGGCGGCGACGCCGGAGGCCGCGTGATCGCGACGGGCACCCCCGAGCAGATCGCGAAGAACAAGGCGAGCGTGACCGGCAAGTGGCTCGCCCCCCTCCTGAAGTGACCGGAGCGCACGCCGCAACTGCCGAGCACAGGGGCGCCATCGTCGAGTGACTCACCACGCGGCGGCCCGTCGCCGTCGTGGGTGCTGCGAACCCTCCACACCGCGCGGCTTCCCACCGGTGAGAATCAGATTCTCACCGGTGAGAATCGATTCCACGACGCCGAGTCCGCAATTCGACTCACGATGCCCGAAGGGCGAGTCCGCAATTCGACTCACGATGCCCGAAGGGCGAGTCGGTCCGCGTGACGCGCGAGGTCGCGAAGCGCCCTCGCTCGTCACGCGTCCCCCACCACCACCGAGGACCGCTCATCCTTCCCGCGCGGCCGAAGCCTCACCAGCCGGGGCGCGGGGTGGGGGCCCGCGCGCAGTTCCGCAGCGCCCACCAGCCACCGCGAGAGCCCCGAATGCGAGTCAGCGCGGTCGCGAAGCGCCCGCGCTGACGAGAACCCCGCGCATCAGTCACCACGACCGCAGCAGGACGCAATCGCGAGGACTGTCCGAGCACGGGCCCCCACCCCGCGCCCCACACCGAAGCCTCTCCGCGCGCGGCGATCAGCTCAAGTGAGATGAGCCACCCACCACAAGAGCACCCAGGCAATCACCCCGCTCGTAGCGACCAGCCCCAGTCGCGCCACGAGCTCCACCGAAGCCCCGACCAGCCGCCGCCGCCGCAACCGCCGATCGAACTCCGTCTCGATCGCCTCCACCGCGCGCGCCACCAGCCCATCGCGATAGGGCCCCACTTCCGCCGCGATCGCCCCGAGCCGCGCGAACACCCGACCCCGCGGCCGCTCGACCAGCGACGCGTCCGACGCCCGCCATCCGCGCGCATCGATCCGCACCACCGCGCCATCCTCGTCGTGCGCGACGAGCACTCCACCTTCGCGCCGCGCGAGCACGAACGGCCGCAGATCGCGCATCGACCACGACGCGCGCGTCAGCCGCGCGAGCTCGATCGCCGCAGGCAGCGTCGTCAGCACGCACGCGGCCGTGAGCGCGATCCCGAACAGCGCCCACGCCGGCGGCATGCACGCGCACCCGATCGACGCGAGCACGATGAACGGGAACACCACGCGCGACTGCATCCACCACGCGTCGGGTCGCACGCGGTCACGCGCATCGGGCCGCGCGATCCCTCGCGGCAGCGCGCGCAGCCGCCCCGCGAGCTGCTCGAGCCCGCGCGTCGTGCACGCGCGATCGGGCTGCCACTCCGGGAACGTGCCCTCGCTCGTGAGCATCGAGATGCAGCGCCCGTCGTCGTCGAACACGTGCGCCCACGCGATGCGCGCGTCGCGCGTCCCGAGCTCGGCGCGCGCGCGCTCCCACGCGATCGCGGTGCGCACGTGGAGCCCGTCCAGCTCGTGGATGCCCCAGTCGTCCCAGCTCACGCGCAGCCTGCGCGCCGCCACGCGTCGCGCTGCGACGAAGAGCAGCGCCCACAGCACGCTCGCCGGCGCGAGCGCACGTAGCGCATCTCCCCAGCGCGGCCCCTCGGAGGCGAACGCGCTCGACTCGCCCGCGATCGCCCATATGGCGATCGGCACTCCGATCATCGTGGCCAGCCCTGCTCCTCCGAAGAGGGCGAGCATCCACAACGGAGCGGGCTCGTGGAGCTCGAGCTCGCCCAACACCCCGGCGTCGTCTCGGTCCATCTCGAACAGCATGGGTGCCGATCCGTCGCGCGTCACGCGACCACGAGGGCACGCGCGGATCTCCTCGCGATGCGACCACGGGCTCGATCGACCTCGTGCCGCCGGTGCGCCCACACGCTCGCACGACGCTTGCGTTCCGTCCTCGAGGTCACCATCGAAAAGACACGACGGTGCGGTCGCCCACCGTACCGCGGCGTGTCGCGGCGCCTCACCTCGAACCGGCCCGTTGGCCGGTTCGGAGCTCCCGAAATGCGGAGCGCGAACGCGGTGTTGGGACGGGCATCCGATGACCGTGCATGTCAGGAATTCCCAGTTGGCTCGCCCCCGAAAGACGGCCCGATCGAAGGCCACCGAGTCGACCGAGGTCGCCGTGCGCGACGCGGTGGAGGCCAGCGATGCGCGCCCGATCGTGGAGCGCGCACCCGCGGACCCCGCGCTCATCGCACGCGCGCGGAGCACGCCGCTCACGCGCGACGGCATCGCCGAGCTCGCGCGGGAGAGCGCGAGCGCGCTCGAGGCCGCGCTCGCCGAGACGCTCGATCGACGCGACATCAAAGCCGCGACCGCGCTCGCGCTCGCGCTCGCCGCCGCCGATCAAACGCTCGATCCCGCGCTCGTCTCGCGGCTCGTGCCCGACGTCGATCAGCGCGACCTCGTTCCATCGCTCCTGCGTGCCTGCGGCGACTCGCCCCAGGCGCGCCTCGACGTGATGCGCCAAGCGCTCGAGCGCGGTCAGCTGAGCCACGATCGCGAGGCCATCGTCGCGTTCGTCGCGTCGCAGCTGCTGGGCGATCCGCCGTGGCCCGCGCCGTGGCCCGGTCTCCTGCGCACCCTCGCGCGCCAGCGTCTCGGCACCGAAGCGGGCGTGCTGCTCGGTACCGTGATCCAGCGCGCGGCCGACCCGCACCTCACAGCCGTCGGCCAGGAGTGGGTGGATCTCGCAGGGCGCAGCAACGCCGAGGAGATCTCGAAGTTCTGGCTCGAGGGTTGGACCCAGCCGGTGCTCGAGATCCTGCCGGAGACCGAGCCGCCGCGCGTCGTCGCAGGCTACACGGTGCGCAAGGCGCAGGAGCGCCCGGGCCGCAACGATCCCTGTCACTGCGGCAGCGGCAAGAAGTACAAGAAGTGCCACGCGACGCAGGACGAAGCGCAGGATCGCGTCGCCGATCAGCCGCTCGTCGATGCCGCTCGCGTGAGCGCGACCGACGTCGACGGCATGCGCATCCAAGAGGTGCTCGCGCTGCCCTTCGAGCGGCTCGCGCGCCCCGCGCTCGTCACCGCGATCCGCCAGCTGCGCGCCTACCACCGCTGGGAGGACGCGGAGCGCGCGCTCGACGTGCTCGCCGCGATGCCGAAGGAAGGCGACGGCAGCGACGTCGAGCACCAGCGCGAGGACCTCATCGAAGAAGCGCTGCGCATGCGCTGCCTCGACGTGCTCGATCGCCAGCTCGCCAAGGTGAAGGATCGCGAGGCCCTGCAGTCGCGGGTGCGCGCCGGCATCGCGTGCGCGCGGCCGAGCGAGAGCACGGTCGCGGTGCTCGACGAGCAGGCGCGGCGCGGCCTCCACGGCGACGTCGACGCGATCGCCGACGTCGCGTACGCGCTCCTCGATCACGCGCCGGCGCTCGGCATCCTGGTCGCGCGTGGCGCGCTCGATCCCGAGCACGTCGAGGCGAGCGACACGATGCTCGACGAGATCGAGCTCTCGCGCGATCGGCTCGAGCTGCCGCCCGGCGATCCCTACGGTCCGCTCTACGACGAGTGGGTCGAGGGCCGCAAAGCGGAGAGCGCGCGCAGCGAGGCGGAGGCCGCGGAGATGGCGCGGGTGCGCGCCGAGCTCGAGCGCGCCGAGTCCGAGGTCGACGCGCGCCAGGCCCAGGTGGTCGCGGCGGAGCACGAGATCCGCGAGCTGCGCGAGCGCCTCGATCGCTCGATGTCGGCGGTGCAGCGCGAGCACGCGGGCATGCCGCACGACGCGGTCGCGGCCGCGTATCGCACCGCGGAGGAGCACCGCCAGCGCCTCGCCCGCAAGGTCGAGGAGATGAAGTCGCTGCTCGCCGAGGGCAACGCGGAGCGCGCGTCGCTGCGCGAGCGTGTCGCGGAGCTCGAGGCCGCGCGCACGTCGGCATCGCGCAGCGACACCGACAGCGCGGAGATCGCGCTCGGCCCCGCGGACGACGGTGGATCGAGCGACGAAGCGACGATGCCGGTGCGCATCCCGGTCTTCGATCCGCGCGCGATCGAGTCGCTGCGCGAGCTGCAGCCGAAGACCTCGCGTCAGGCGGTGTCGATCGCGGGCCGTCTCGCGTCGGGTGATCGCGCCGCGTGGCGCGACGTGAAGCGCATGCAGGGCATGGAAGGCGTGTGGACCGCACGCGTCGGCATCCATCACCGCCTGATCTTCACGGTCGACGAGGGTCAGCTCGACGTGCGCGACGTGGTCACGCGCGAAGCGCTGCTGACCACGCTCGAGCGATATCGCTGAGATCTCGCGCTGGCCCGGCTCGTGTGTCACGAGCACGGGATGGCCCGATTCCAATGCACGAAGTGCGGTCGCCCCTGCGACCTCCGATCCGGCGCGCTCGTCCTGTTCCACGTCCCGAGCGGCGATGGCGGCGTGCTCTGCTCCGATGCGTGCTCGAGCGCGCTGCTCGCGGCGCACCCAGACCTGCAGCGGTTGCTCCCAGCCGAGCGGCACGTCGCGCGTGCCCTCGATGCCTTGCGAGATGCGCTGAGCCGAGTCGTTCCCGCGCGATCGCGCGCGACCGAGAACGCCTTGATGCCGGCGGTGAATTTCGCGCTCGCGCTGGGCGGCGCGCCGGTGCGGATCGACACCGGAGGTGCGGGCACGCAGCAGGCGGTGCTCTTCGACATGACGGCCGGCGCCGAGCGCGCGCTGCAGCAGGCCGTGCTTCACCTCGCGGCGCTGCGCGCGCACGGCTTCGTGGTCGACCCCCACCTCGCGGCGATCAGCGGATGCGACGTCGACGCAGCGTGCGACCCGAGCGTCGCCGAAGGGATGCTCGGCGTGATCGAGGAGCGCATCCGACTCGCAGGCCGCTGGTTGAGCTCGCAGGGCGGTCGACCCGTTCGGTGACTCGGCGAGCCCGTCGCGACGCGTCAGAAGCGCGCGAATGCGCGCTCGACCTCTTTCGGGCTCGTCTTCCAGAGCGCAGCGATCTGCTGCGCCATCGGGTCGGGGAAGATCTCTTCGTCGCCGCGTGCGATGCCGGCCAGCAGCCCCGCCGCTGCCTCGGCGGCGCTCGTCTTCTTCGGAAGCGGGAAGCTCCTGATCATGTCGGTGTCGATCGGCCCGGGGAGCGCAGCGAGGATGTCGATGTCCTTCGCCCTCAGCTCCGGGCGCAGCGCCTGGGTGATCGAGTAGGCCGCGGCTTTCGATGCCGAGTACCCGCCGAAGACCGGAACGCTCGCCAACGACATCAGCGACAGGACGTTCACGATCGTCGCGCCCCGCGTGCGCTCGAGCACGGGGAGAAACGCTCGGATCATGTCGAGCGTGCCGTGGACGTGCGTACGGAAGTCGGCGTCGAGAGCCTCACGGCTCGTCGTCAGCACGTGGAACGACGTCAGCACGCCCGCGTTGTTGATGAGCAGCGTCACGTCGTGCGCCTTCGTCGCGGCCGCTGCGATCTGCTCCGGGCGCGTGATGTCGAGCGTCAGGGGCACGACGCGTGACTCTTCTGCGTGAGCCGTTCGTCCGTCCCTCGCAGCCGCGTAGACCTTGGCCGCTCCAGCCGCGACGAGCGCCGACACGAGCGCCTTTCCGAGCCCTCGATTCGCGCCCGTGACGAGCGCGACGGATCCCTTGATGTTCATGACCGTCATCTCCTTCTGAGAGCGCGCGGACTAAGCAGCTCCACGCGCGAACGCTTCGGGGTCGGGCTTCCCGACTCCGGTCGTGATCAATCGACGGAGGCTGTCGCCGACATAGAAATCCCACCCTCGCGCGCACGCCTCGAAGCAGTCGAGCCCACGCGAGAGGCCGACGTGCGTGAAGCGGAGCTCCGTCCGACCGTGCTTTCTCACGAGGTCGAACTGCAGCTCCGTGCCGGTCCACTCGGTGCGATTCTCCGCGTGGGACAGCTCGGCCGCGACGACGCGCCAGACGACCCTTCGCGCCGGAACGGCCTCGCTCATCCGCTGCGTGGAGCGGTGGAGTCGCTTGTGGCGATAGGTGAACTCGTCACCGACCTTCGCAGTGTCGCCTTCGATTCCGCGCGACCACCAGCCGCGAACGTTCGTGATGGCTGCGAAGACCTCCTCCGGAGTCTCGTCGACGACGAACGTGATCGCGAAGTCCTGATTGCTCATGATGCCGTCCCTTCTGTCGCTAGGACGACGAGCGCATCGCGATTTCATCGCTCGTCGCGCGAAATCGTCGCGAGGCCGCGATCCGTGGCATGAGTGAGCGGATGAAGGACGAGGCCTTCCGGACGCACGTCGAAGTCCATCGTCGCGCGATCACGCTGCACTGCTATCGGATGCTCGGCTCGCTGCAGGACGCCGAAGAGGTCGCGCAGGAGAGCTTGCTCCGCGCATGGCAGGCGCTGGACGATCTGCGATCGAGCGGAGCGACCAAGGCGTGGCTCTACAAGATCGCGACGAACGCGTGTCTGGATCTGTTGAAGAGCCGCCGCCGGCGGGCACTCCCGCGCGAGCTCGCGCGCCCCGCCGACCCGGAGCATCCGTTCGGTGCACCGACGAGCGAGGCGGTCTGGATCGAGCCCGCGCCGGACGCACTGCTCGAGGTCCCCGACGACTCGGCACCGCGACCCGATGCGCGCTTGTCGATGCGCGAGAGCATCGGCCTGGCGTTCGTCACCGCGCTCCAGATCCTGCCGCCGAAGCAGCGAGCGGCGCTCTTGCTCGTCGACGTTCTCGGGTGGACACCGCGCGAGACCGCACCGCTCCTGGAGACGACCGAGGTCTCCGTGAATTCTCTCCTGCAGCGAGCGCGCAAGAATCTCGAGACGCGCCGGGAGGAGGCGAGCGCATCGATGACTCCCGAGGAGGAGGCGCTGGTGCAGCGCTTCGTCACGACGTGGGAGAGCCGCGACCTCGACGCGTTCACGGCGCTGATCGCGGAGGACGCCGTTCTGTCGATGCCCCCGCAGCCGGAGTGGTACGCGGGGATCGCTGCCATTCGGCGCTTCTACGAGCGATTCCTCGCCGCCGATCCGAGGGCATATCGATTGGTGCCGATCGCCGCGAACGGCTCGCCGGCGGTCGCCAAGTACGCGCGGTCCAGCGCGGGCGATCACGAGCCCGTCGCGATCACGGTGCTCTCCTTCCGTGAGGGTCGCGTCTCGGAGATCACGAACTTCCTGCTGCCGCGGCTCTTTCCGCTCTTCGGCCTGCCCGAACGAATCGCGTAACCGATTGGTTCCGCTTGACGCGTAACCCATTGGTTCCGTATATCCGAGGCATCAGGAGGAGGCCCCGATGCCGACGCAGACCTACGAGCTCTTCATCCGCGCCGCGCCGCAGCAGGTCTGGGACGCAATCACGCGCCCCGAGCACACCGAGCGCTATTTCTTCGGAACGCGCGTCGCGTTCGAGAACGGGCGCATCGAGTACACCGCGGGGCCCCAGCTGGTCGTCGACGGCGAGGTGCTGAAGCGCGAGAACGGTCGCGAGCTCGTGACGACGTGGCGCATCCACTACGCCCCGGCGTGCGCGAGCGAGATCTCGAGGGTCACTTGGCGCGTCGAGCCGCGTGGCGAGGCGACGAAGCTCACCGCGATCCACGAGCTCGACGGGGCACCGAACACCGCGGAGAGCGTCGGCACGAACGGATGGAGCGTCGTGCTCTCGGGCCTGAAGACGCTGCTCGAGACCGGCACGCCGCTGGTCGTCGGTCAGCCCGGCTGAGGCGCGCGCTACGATGCCTCCATGACCGCGTCCCGAGCGACCTCCGACGTGTTCCAAGCCGTGTCCGATCCCACGCGCCGCGCGATCCTCGATCGCCTGCGCGAGGGACGGCTCCCGGTGAACGACATCGCGTCGGGCTTCGACATGTCGCGGCCCGCGGTCTCGAAGCACCTCCGCCTGCTGCGCGAGGCGAACCTGGTGCGCGAGCAGAAGGAAGGTCGTCAGCGCTTCTACGAGCTGACGCCCGGACCGCTGCGCGACGTCGCGGACTGGGCCGAGTCGTATCGCGCGCTCTGGGCGGCGAACCTCGCGTCGCTCAAGCGCCACGTCGAAGGTCGCAAGAAGCGCAAAGGAGCGGAACGATGAGGTCGATCGCCGACGTCACCACCGGCACCGTGCGCGCCGTGGTCGAGATCGACGCGCCGCCGGCCGACGTGTTCGCGGCGCTCACCGAGCCCGAGCAGCTCGCGTTGTGGTGGGGCGGCGATCTCTACCGCACCTACGACTGGCAGATGGACCTGCGCCCGGGCGGTGCGTGGAGCGTGAAGACGGAAGGACGTCAGGGGCACTCCGAGGTGCGCGGCGAGATCCTCGAGGTCGACCCTCCGCACGCGCTCACGCTCACGTGGCAGGCGAGTTGGGACGGATTCGCGCGCACGACGATCCGCTACCGGCTCGATGCGGTGTCGAGCGGCACGCGCGTCACCGTCGTGCACGACGGCTTCGCGGGACGCCCGGAGCAGTGCGAGAACCACGCGCAGGGCTGGGACCTCGTGCTGGGCTGGCTCGCGGCGCACGCCGCGCGGCGCTGATCGCGATCACTCCGAGTGCGGCGGTCGAGATCCGTCTCGTGAGCAGACGGATCGAGCGAGGGCGCGACGTGCGAGCGCGTTCGGAACGGCACGCCGCCGCATCCGCATGACGCAGCGCGCGAGGCGTGTCGCGATCACGCGAACGCGCGGTCGACCGCGCCCGTCTGGCGCAGCACACGGGAGCTGTCGCGGAGGCGCGACATCGTCGTGGTGCACGGCGCGAAGATCTCCGTCGTTTTCGCGGTGGGCACGTTCTTGCTGATGCGTGTCGCCGGTCCCTGCCCGAGCCCAGGGGAGACTCCGGATTCCCGGCCGCGAAGCTCCCCTGGGCTCACCCTTCCCACGCTCGACTGCTCCTCCCGAATGCCGATGCGCGGCCGTGTTCTCGTCGTCGACGACGACCCGAGCAGCTGCGAGATGCTCGACGAAGCGCTCTCGCACGCCGGGTTCGAAGTGATCTGGCGCATCTCCGCGGAGGACGCGCTGCCGATCGTGCGCGAGCACCACGCGCTCGACGTCGTGCTCACGGATCTCCGGATGAGCGGCGCGTCGGGCCTCGATCTCTGCCGCGCGATCCTCGAGCACGATCCGGCGCTACCGGTGGTCGTGATCACGGCGTTCGGCAGCATCCGCACCGCGGTCGACGCGATCCGGAGCGGCGCGTACGACTTCATCACGAAGCCGTTCGACCTCACCGTCGTCGCGCTGGCGCTCGATCGTGCGATCGCCCACCGCGCGATGCGTCTCGAGCTCGATCGCCTTCGCTCGCGCGTGGCCGCCGAGGATCACGGCGACCTGCTGGTCGGTCGCACCGACGCGATGCGCCGGGTGATCGACCTGATCGGGCGCGCCGCGAAGTCCGACGCGACGGTGCTCGTCACCGGCGAGAGCGGGACCGGCAAGGAGCTCGCCGCGCGCACGCTCCACGACAAGAGCTCGCGCGCGCAGGGCCCCTTCGTCGCGATCAACTGCGCCGCGCTCCCCGAGGCGCTGCTCGAGAGCGAGCTCTTCGGGCACGCGAAGGGCGCGTTCACCGACGCTCGCAGCGAGCGCCCCGGCCTCTTCGTGAGCGCGAGCGGCGGCACGCTCTTCCTCGACGAGATCGGCGACATGCCGCAAGGCATGCAGGTGAAGGTGTTGCGCGCGATCCAGGAGCGCAGCGTGCGACCGGTCGGCAGCGACCGCGAGGTCCCGTTCGACACGCGCATCATCGCGGCGACGCATCGCGATCTCGAGACCGAGGTCGCAGCGGGGCGCTTCCGCCAGGATCTCTTCTTCCGCATCCACGTGATCGAGATCGGCCTGCCGCCGCTGCGCGCGCGCGGCGGCGACGTGCTCGCGCTCGCCCAGACGTTCGTCGATCGGATCGCCGCGCGCACCGGGCGCACCGGCCTCCGGATCACCCACGAGGCGGCGGAGCGGCTGCTCGCGTACGAGTGGCCCGGCAACGTGCGCGAGCTCGAGAGCTCGATCGAGCGCGCCGTGGCGCTCGCGCGGGGCGACGAGCTCCGCCCCGAGGATCTGCCCGGCCGCGTGCGCCGGAGCACCGCGGGCGCGAGCGATCCGGACACCAGCGGCACCACCGAGCTCGTCCCGCTCGAGGAGATGGAGCGCCGCTACATCCTGCGCGTGATCCGCGCCGTTCGCGGCAACAAGAAGCTCGCTGCGCAGGTGCTCGGCATGGATCGCAGCACGCTCTATCGGAAGCTCGATCGGTGGAAGGCGCCCGAGCGCGACGAGACCTGATCGCGCGGGTGCGCGCATGAAGCTCACGTGGAAGCTTTCGCTCGCGATCGGCCTGGGCATCTGCCTGGTCCTCGGAGCCAATGCCTACGTCCGCGTGCGCACCGACAGCGCGGCGTACCGCGACGACGTGCGGCGCGACCACGACATCACCGGGCGCAGCCTCGCGACCGCCGTCGAGCTGCTCTGGCGCACCGACGGAGAAGCGCGCGCGAGGGAGATGGTCGAGGAGCTGAACCTCCGGACGAGCCACGCGACGATCCGCTGGGTGTGGCGCGCCGCGGGGCCCGACGAGCCGGAAGCGCCGCAGCGCCGCGATCTCGTCCCCGTGCTCGACGCCGGCACGAGGTCCGAGATCATCGAGCGGGACGGTGACGCGCCTCGCATGCTCAGCTACACGCCGGTCGATCTGCCCGGCGATCGCGACGGCGCGATCGAGATCGACGAGTCGCTCGCGGACGAGCGCGAGCACGAGCACGCGACGCTGGTGCGCACCGCGACGACGACCGGCGTGCTGATCGTGCTCTGCGCCGGGCTCACGCTCGCGTTCGGCACGCTCTTCGTCGCGCGCCCGCTGCGGCGGCTCGCCGAGAAGGCGCGGCGCATCGGCGAGGGCGACCTCTCGGGGCCGCTGGACATCCGGCAGGACGACGAGATCCGCGACGTCGCGCGCGCCATGAACGACATGTGCGATCGGCTCGGCGAGGCGCGCACGCGCCTCGAGCGCGAGACCGACGCGAAGATGCGCGCGCTCGAGCAGCTCCGGCACGCCGACCGACTGCGCACGGTGGGACAGCTCGCGTCGACGATCGCGCACGAGCTCGGGACGCCCATCAACGTGGTGCGTGCGCGCGCCGCGATGGTCGCGGATGGCTCGGTGTCCGAGAGCCGCGTGCGCGAGCTCGGTGGGGTGATCGTGGTGCAGTGCGATCGGATGACCGGGATCATCCGGGGCCTGCTCGACTACGCGCGGCGCGATCCGCCCGATCGCTTCGAGAGCGATCTGGTGCGCGCGGTGCGCGAGTCGGTCCAGTGGCTCCGGGACGTCGCGCGCGAGCGAAAGGTCTCGATCGAGCTCGACGCCGCGCCGGGCGAGCTCCTCGCGTGGATCGATCCGCGGCAGATGCAGCAGGCGGTCACGAACCTGGTGCTCAACGCGGTGCAGGCGTCGCACTCGGGCGCGACGGTCACGGTGCGCGTGCGCGCCGCGGACGACGAGCGCGAAGCGGTGGTCGAGGTCAGCGATCACGGTCCGGGCATCGCGCCCGAGCATCGCGACCGGGTCTTCGAGCCCTTCTTCACGACGAAGAGCGCGGGCGAAGGCACCGGGCTCGGGCTCCCGATCGTCGACGGCATCGTGCGCGAGCACGGCGGTGTGATCGACGTGACGAGCGTGCCCGGTGGCGGCGCGTGCTTCCGCATCCGCCTCCCGCGACGGAGCGCGGAGCCGATCACCGAGGCGAGCCCCACGACGCCGGCCGGTCCCCGTGGGAGCGCGCTGCGGGACTCGTGGCGCGGCACCGCGCAGAGCTGAGACGCCGCGCGGACTCCCGCGCTACGCTGCGCGGACGCGGAGCGAATGTCGCCTTCCCAACGCCGCGAGCGCATCGTCGACGTCGATCGCCGCCTCGTCGCGATCGCGAAGGAGATCCGCGTTCTCGGCGAGCTCTCGTGGCCAGCCGAGACGGTCGATGCGTTCCTCGCGTCGTGGCGGCGCGGCGAGCCCGAGCTGCCCGCGGTCACGTACCCGCACGGCCGCCATCGCACCCAGCTCGAGGCCCTGCTCGAGCTCCGCCGCGAGCTCGACGTTCACGACCCGGTGCAGAGCTTCCTCGACGACACCGCGGGCTCGTATCGCGCCGCGGGGCGCATGCTCGAGCACGCGGGCACGCCCTCGTTCCTCGAGCTCTCGCAGACGCTCTACGGCAAGCCCGACGACCGCCTGCCGGGCGCGTCGATCACGCACCTCGAGGCCGCGGATCAGCTCCTCGCCGCGACCGACAAGCTCGCAGACGCCGGGCTCGACTTCGATCCCGGCGCGACGATCCCCAGCGAGGAAGCCGCCGCGCGCATGCGCGATCGGCTCGCGTCGTTCTTCACGAAGCACGACGTCGAGGTCGTCGTCGATCCCCACCTCGGCGCGAAGGCGATGGCGGGCGCGAAGCGCGTGCGCCTGCGCGGCGACACGCTGTTCTCCGAGCTCGATCTCGATCAGCTCGTCGAGCACGAGGCGTTCATCCACTCCGCGACCGCGCTGAACGGTCGCGAGCAGCCCGTGCTCACGGTGCTCGGCCTCGGCGCGCCGCGCACCACGCTGACACAAGAGGGCCTCGCCACGGTCGCCGAGCTCGCGACGCGCGCGATCGATCTCGCGCGGCTGCGCCGCATCGCGCTGCGCATCCGCGCGATCCATCTCGCGATCGAGGGCGCGGACTTCGTCGAGGTGTTCCGCTTCTTCCTCGAGCGCGGGCAGAGCGACGAAGAGTCGGTGCGCTCCGCGATGCGCGTCTTCCGCGGCGGCGACGTGCGCGGGCGCTGGGTGTTCACGAAGGACGTCGTGTACCTCCAGGGCCTGGTCGCGGTGCACACGTTCCTGCGCAAGTCGATCGCGGACCACAAGCCGTTCCTGATCGAGCGCCTCTTCGCGGGCCGCATGGCGCTCTCCGACGTGTTCCTGCTCGAAGAAGCGTTCACCGACGGGCTCGTCGCGCCCGCGCTCTACGTGCCCGCGTGGGCGCGCAACCTGCGCGCGCTCGCCGCGTACCTCGCCTTCACCGCGGTCGCGTACTCGATCGATCTCGGCGCGATCGAGCTCGAGCAGATCCTTCCGGCATACGACTTCGAGTGAGCGAATGCGGGGGCTCGGGGCCCCGACGATTGCGAGCGCAACGAACGCTTGTGCACACTGGCCCGATGCTCGCGTTCCGCCCACTCGCGCTCTCCATCGCGCTCGTGCTGCTCGCTGCATGTGATGCCGAGGGAGCCGCCGCGGAGCGCGACGGCGGGATGGACGCGGGCGCGACGCGCGATGCGGGCGGACGGCCCCCACCGGTCGACGGCGGCGGCGCGTGCGTTCCGCCTGCGGCGCCTTCGGTGCACGAGGGGTGCAATCCCGAGAACGGCTTCGAGTGCGACGGCGACTACGACGCTCGCTGCAATCCCGCGTGCCCCGACACGCACTGTTGCAGTCCGCAGGAAGGACGATTCCAGTGCGTTCCGCGCGACGAGTCCGGTGATTGTCCCGCCGCCGATCTCTGGGTCGACGACGCGCGCATCGCGCCGTACTTCGAATATCGCTACATCGGTCCCAGCGACTGCGCGCTGGTCGAGGGGTGCGTCGTCGCGCCGGGCATGCGGCGCCTCTTGCGATTCGACGCGTGGACGCCGAACACCGGTGGTGCCGACATGTACCTCGGCGTGCCGACGGCGAGCTCGCCGAACTTCGAGTACTCGTCGTGCCATCGCCACTATCACTTCGAGACCTACGCCGCGTACGAGCTGCTCGACGCGGAGGACGACTGCGTCGTCGCCGAGGGTCACAAGCAGGCCTTCTGCCTGCTCGACTACTACACGTATCCCTGCGACGAGGACGACACGAATCCCGATCCCGACGTGCCCGACTGCCGTCGTCTGAGCGGCTATACGTGCCTCAACCAAGGCATCCGCCGCGGCGCACAGGACGTCTACGAGGCGGACATCGACTGTCAGTGGGTCGACGTCACCGGCCTGCCTCCGGGCGACTACCGACTCCGCGTGCGCATCAACACCGACCATCTCCTGCGCGAGTCGGACTACGGCAACAACGAAGTGACCGTCCCGGTCACGATCCCCGAAGATCCCGGCCCGCCGCCCACCGACATCAGCACGCCCTGCGAGGACGAGACGCTCGGGCTCGATCGCACCTGCGGCTTCACGCGCAGCTACGACGGCGAGTGCGAGCCCGGCACGACGGTGACGCTCGGCTGCTCCGCGACGTGCGGATACGGCGAGTGCAGCGGCGACACGATCCTGATGGTGTGCGAGACCGCGCTCGGCTCGTCGTGCACGTCGGCCGCGGCGATCGCGACCAACGACGCGTCGGGATGCGGCGCCGGCGCGTGCCGCGGTGGCGCGGACTGCTGCTCGAGCGCGACGTTCGAGTGCCCCACGACCGGCAGCTACACCGTGTGGACCGGCCCGCGCGACACCTCGCGCAACGCGACCTGCGAGATCGCGCTGGCTCCCTGATCGCACGCCACCGCGTCGATCAGATGCCGTAGCGCATCGTGATCGAGAGCGAGCGCACCGAGCGACCGTCGTAGTCGAACGCCGCCGAGTCGAACGAGGGCGCACCGAGCGTCCCGCGCGCGTCGCGCGAGAACCCGTAGCCTTCCTCGGGGACGCCCATGAATCCCTGGTCGAACACGGTGTCGTCGTCCTCGTCGTGCATCATGCCGATCGCGAAGCGCCCCGCGGGCACGCTCTCGAAGCGACACCGCGCGACGCCGTTGGTGATCGTCGTGCTGCACGTCGCGACCTCCTGGCCGCCGTGCGTGAACGTCGACTGCGAGCCGTAGAGCCCGCCGCGCACGTGACCTCGCTCGGAGCGTAGCCCGCGCACCACTGCGATGACCGCGGGCGACGCCGGAGGCTCCACCCGCAACGCGCCGCGCGCGCGCAGCGCGTCCTGCCCGTGCGATGGTGTCGGCCCGAATGCCGCGAGCAGGAGCGCAGACGCAGCGATCGTGAGCGCCGCGATCGACCCCGCTCGTGCCCGCCCCCCGACGTTGCTGCGAGTCACCGCTCGACTATGGGCTCGCTCTCGTGCCATCGCGAGCCCCCCTCCGCTCGATGATGCGCTTTGATCGGCTTTGACCAGCATCGACGCGCGCTCCTCGACAGATCTCCGCTCGACCCAGCGCCACGTTCGGACGCGCTGTGGAGACGGAGACCACACGAATGACCCGCTCGATTCCCACGCTCGTCGTGCTCGCGCTCGTCGCGAGCGCGTGCTGCTTCAGCGGCACCACCGACGCGACGACCACCACCAGCACCGATCCCCCGCCCGCGTCCGGCGACACGCGCGCGAGCTGCGACATCGTCGCGACGCTGAGCACATGTCGCGACCTCGGCCCATCGGCGTTCGCGCTGGGCGAGGACTTCGCGCGCGGGCTCTGCACCGGCACGTACACGTCGGGCGGCACGTGCCCGACCGAGAGCCGCGTGGGCAGCTGCGACGAAGGTGGCGGGCAGATCCGACGTTACTACTCGACCGGCGGACTGCCCTACACGCTCGAGACGGCGCAGCAGGACTGTCAGCTGATGCCGGGCGCCACCTTCACCGCGAGCTGATCACGACGAGGGATCGGGCGGTGCGCCGTACGCGGGCACCGCACCGCCACCCGCGTCGGGCGCGCTCCCGGCGTCGACCGGCGTGGGGCCACCGTAGAGCGGGCCGACGGCACCGGCGTCCTGCTCGGTGCCCGAGTCGATCGCCGGGGTGCCCGAGTCGATCGCGGGCGCGCCGTATGCGGGCACCGGACCCCCGGAGTCGACCTGTGCGCCACCGTCGGGCGCGCGCTCTTCGCTCTCTGCGCAGCCGGTCACGCTCAGCGTCGTCGCGACCGCCGCGCCGAACGCGAACGTCGCGGCACGACCGAGGCGTGTCGTCGGTGCACGCAGTGGCGGTGCGCTCGCGAGCGCGTCACCGAGCGACTCGCCGCAGAACGGACAGGCGCTCTCGCTCGCACGCACGTGTCGCGTGCAGCCCGGACAAGGAAGCAATCGATTCGTCATCTCGTCCCCCATCGTGCGGTCGGTTCAGTCGGCAGGCGCCGCGCCGTACGCGGGCGCGACGGCTCCCGCGTCGACGCCCGCATCGCTCCCTGCATCCCGCGGCGGTCCGCCGTAGAGCGGCACCGGCGCCAGCGTCTCACACCCTGCGAGACCGACGATCGCCGTCGCGATCGCGACCGCGCCCGCCTTCGCGCGGAACGACACGAGCTGCGCACGGCTCGTGATCACGACCTCGCGTGTCGTCGCGTCGATCGTGATGGGCTCGATCGCAGCGCCGCAGAACGGACACTGCGCCTCGCTCGCGCGCACGTGGCGATGGCACGACTCACACGGTGTCAGCATCTCGGCTCTCCTCGTCCTCGACGATCAGCTCGAAGCGTGCGTGATCGAAGGGCTGTCCCGGCGCGCTCTCCACCTTCACCACGCGCTCGCGCTTGCCCGCGCGCTGCATCTCGAGCGCGCGATGGTGGCAGTACGGATTGTTCCCCGGGCGCCCGAAGAGGACGAATCCCGTCCACGTGCACCCAGCGCGGCACTCGTCGGCGTAATAACAAGTGCGGCAATAGCCCCAGAGATCCTCGACGGTGCGATCGCGCGTGTATCGCATCGCGCTGCCGCCGCGCTCCCAGATGTCGACGAGCTTCGCGTCGCGGATGTTGCCGCCGGTCCACGCGAGCGTCGGGAGCGACGGGCATCCCTTGATCGATCCGTCCGCTTCGATGCCGAGCGTCGAGCGCCCCGCGCCGCACGAGTACATGTGGCCCTTGGGCAAGCTCCCGCGGAGCACGTGCTCGTGCGGCCCGAAGTACCCGACGTTGTTGCCCGGCCAGAGCCGCACGCCGCGCTCGCGACATCGCTCCGCGAGGCGCGCGAGCATCGGGAACACCTCGAGCAGATCGTAGGGCTGCAGCAGCACCTCGGGCTCGTCCGCGGCGCGCCCCATCGCGACGGTGAGCTGGATCTGCCAGCTGTGCGCGCCGTGATCCGCGATCGTCTCGAGCACGCTCGGCAGCTCGGGCGCGCTGAGCCGATTGATCTGCGTGTTCGCGCTCACCTGCACGCCCGCGGCGCGCAGGTTCTTCATCGCGTCGAGCGCCGCGCGATAGCTGCCCGCGACACCGCGCAGGCGATCGTGCGTGGCCTCGTCGCCGTCGATCGACACGCTCGCGCTCTGCAGGCCCGCCGCCGCGGCATCACGCGCGCGCTCCGGCGTGATCCCGCGCCCGCCGGTCGTGAGGATCGCCATCATGCCGCGCGCGCGGATGCGCCGGATGATGTCGGTCCAGTCGTCGCGCAGGTACGCCTCGCCGCCGATCAGCGAGACCTCCTTCACGCCGAGGTCCGCCATCTGATCGACGAGATCGAGGCACTGCTCGGTCGAGAGCTCGTCCGGTCGATCGCGCCCCGCGCGCGAGCCGCAGTGACGGCACGCGAGATCACACGCGAGCGTGATCTCCCAGACCGCGTAGATCGGGCGCACGCGTCGATCGATCGCGCGCGCGTCGTCGGCGAGCGGCAGGCGACGTCGCGCGGGCTCGGCCATCGGTGCGAGCGGCAGGGACTTCGGGCGAGGCGCGCGGAGGAGCGCGTCGCGCTCCTCCGCGCTGACCAGCTCGCGGCGCTCGGTCCGCGAACCGACAGACACCGCGGGCCCCTTGTGCTGCGAGTCCGACACGTCGACCGATGGTAGTGGCCACGGTCGGCGGGATCCATCGCGCGATCAGAATCGATATCCGACGGCGAAGCTCAGCTGCGGCGTGAAGCCGTACGTCTCGAGCGCATCCTCCACGTCGCGCTCGATGTCGTCGAACATCTCCGGCGCGAGCCCCCGCACCTCGTCGGGCACCACGATCGACGTCGACGCGCCGAGCGTGTGGGCCCATCCGATCGAGCCACGGATCACGAGGTGATCCCACACGAGCGCGCTCCAACCGAGCTCGACGTGCAGCATGTGGAGCTCCGCGTCGATGCCGACCTCGTCGAGCCCCGGATACCTCATCGTCTGTCCGACCGCAGCCTCGAAATCGTCGATCCCCACGCGCGTCTCCGCGCCGATGCGCGTGTAGCCCGCGAGGATCTCGAAGCCGTAGCCCGGCACCGGCCGGATGCCGCCCGACACGCGCACCACGAGCGCGTTCGAGCCCGAGCGATCGACGAGCGACGCGATCTCGTCGCCGTACGCGCCGATGCCGTGCACGACGTCGTTCATCAAGCCGAGGTAGGGCTCGGGCATGAACCCGAGGTGGCCGCGGATCAGCAGACCGAGCGGCAGCTCGATGTTCGCCTCGACGCCGACGGTGAGCGGCACCTGCGTCGCGATCGCGAGATCGAGCCCGATCGGGAATGGCTCTCGGCGTGGTGGCTCGACCATCGGATCCGCGAGGTCGTCCGCGCGTTCACGATCGGGGCGTGAACGCGGCACGCCGCGCGACGTGGACGTGGCGCCGGCGCGCGCTGCGGCAGGCACCGCGAGCACGCTCGCCTCACCTCGTTGCGCCGAGACGGTCGATGGCTGGAGCGCGCACGCCGCCAGCACCGCGATCGAGACGAGGAGCCCACGTGCCGAGTCGCGCCAACTGCAGTGCACGCGACGGGACGGAGCAGCGCTCGTGCCATCTCGATCGCGCGAGATGGCATGAACGTTCGCTCGATCGCGCGCGACGGTGGATCAGAGACGCGCGGCGATGCGCTCGGCGGCGCGCGTCGCCATCGCCATGATCGTCAGCTGCGGGTTCACGCCGAGCGGGCCCGGCACCGTGCTGCCGTCGACGATGAAGAACCCCGGCAGGTCGTGCGCCTCGTGATCGAGCGACACCACGCTCGTCCTCGGATCCTTGCCCATCTTGCAAGTGCCGAGCGGGTGATAGCTCGTCAGCAGGCACTGGCTGGGCGCAAGCGTCTGCTTGCGGAAGCGCTCCCACTCGCGACGGCTCTCGAACGTGTGCGCGCCGAGGAGCGCGGGCCACACCTTCTTCGCGCCCGCCTCCCAGCAGATGTCGCCCATCGCCATCACGCCGCGGTGATACCGATCCGCGTCCTTCTGCGTGAGGTTGTAGAGCACGGTCGCGGAACCCTGGACGTCGAACGCGATGCGCCCGCGCGACTCGTCCGAGATGAGGATGCCGAACGACGCGATGTGCTCGAGCTCGTTGAGGCGCTCCATCAGGCGTCGACCGCCGACGGGATACATGAGCGCGGCGTAGTTCCAATCGGGCTGGGCCGCGCTCAGCAGGATGCCGTCGTCGAGGTGCTCGTCGCAGCCGTAGCCCTGCGGGATGTGATCCATCCCGCGGATCGCGTCGTCGAAGAGCGCGTTGAGCCCGCCGCTCGGATGCAGCGTGAGGTTGCGACCGACCTGACCGCTCGAGTTGCAGAGGCCGTTCTTGAGCAAGAAGAGCGGCGTCGGCAGCGCGCCTCCCGCGAACACCACGGCGCGGCCGCGCACGCGGATCGTCTTGCCGTTCTTCGCGACGCCCTCGATGCCGACGGCGCGCCCCTTCTCGACGATCACGCGCTTCGCGGTGAGCCCGGTGAAGAGCATCGCTCCGCGCTCGAGCGCAGGCGGCACGTAGCTGATGTTCGTCGAGCGACGCGCGTCGGTGCGGCACCCGAAGTCGCAGAACCCCGAGCCCTCGCAGCCCGGCGCGTTGCGCACGATCGAGAAGTGGCTCCAGCCGAGCTTGTCGCAGCCGCGCGCGAACACGTCGGCGATGCGCCCGATGTGCTGCCGCGCCGCGGGCTGCACCTGCAGGATGCTCTCGACGCGCTCGAAGTAGCCCTGCATGTGCTCGCGCGCGAAGTCGTCGGTGCCGATGTCCTCGCACCATCGATCGAGCACCGCGCTCGGCGTGCGGAAGCACGTGCCGCCGTTCACCGCGGTCGAGCCGCCGACGAGGCGACCCATGAACACCGGCATCAGGTTGCTGCCGACCGCCATGCCGCCGCGATAGAAGTCGCGATGCGCCTTCTGCGAGCTGCCGGTGAACGCATCGCGCCGGTGCAGCTCGCCCTCTTCGACGAAGCACACCGCGAAGCCGCGCTCCGCGAGCTCGCGACCGACGACCGCGCCGCCCGCGCCGGTGCCGACGACGACGACCTCGCACTCGACGTCGCCGTCGTCCCACGTCTCGGCGCGCACGACCTGCTCGAGCCAGCGAGGCTGCTCGAGCGTCTTCACGACGTTGAGCTTGCCGCCCATGCGCTCGTACACGGGCTCGCGATCGAAGTGCGCGAACTTGATCGCGAACTGCATCACCTGGAAGGGCGCGCGCAGCACGGGATCGCTCTCCCACGCGCGCATCACGTCTTCCTGATCGTCGGCGCTCAGATCACGGAAGCGACGACCCTTCTTCGCGATGGCCGCGTGGTCGTACGCGAGCGCGACCGCACCGAGCGCCTTCGGCAGCTGCGGGAAGAGATGCGCGACCGTCTCCTCGACCAGCGCGATCGTCTGCTCGTCGGCGCGCTGCACGCGACCACCGCCGGGGATCGTCGCCTCGGCGAACGCCAGGAGCGCTTCGTACTCACGCGGACCGAGCTGACTCTGGTCCGCCGGATGCGTGGCTCGCGCACGGCGCGCGGAGGATCGGCGCGAGCCCGAGAGGGCATCCGAAACGTCCGCATCGATCGCCGTACGACGCAACAGGTCGATCATGCAGCGGCCGAGTATTGGGCGGCTCCGGCCGATCGGCCAGCCTGGCTCCGGCCGCTCGTGACGATTCTCCGCGCGTGCGTAGTAGGCTTCGCACCTTCGAGCGCTGCGCATGATCGTCGGCACACAGGGATCGCTCCTCGGCATGCTGCGATGGCAGCAACACTCGGTGGTTCTGTTCGCGGCATCGGCGGGGCTCGTGATCGCCCTACGCGAAGTGTTGGGATGGCACTGGCTGCGCATCCCGTCGGTCCCCGTCGCGATCGTCGGCGGCGCGCTCGGCATCTTCGTCAGCTTCCGCACCAACGCGGCGTACGCGCGGTGGTGGGAAGGCCGTCAGCTCTGGGGCCGGCTGATCAACGTCTCGCGCATGTTCTGCTCGCAGGTGCTCGCGTACCTGCCGCGCGCCGAGAACGGCGCACCCAGCGCGCTGCAGCGACGATTGATCGAGCGTCACGTGCTCTACGTGCACGTGCTGCGATGTCTGCTGCGCGATCAGGTCCCGTGGAGCGACGACGACGTGGTCCGCTTCAGCGACGCGCCGACGCGCGAGTCGCTCTCGCACGAGACGAACGCGACGCACGCGCTGCTCGATCGACAGCTCGCGGAGCTCGCGCGCGAGGCCGACGAAGGACGTCTCGCGCCGCTGCGGATGGACGCGCTCGATCGCAGCATCGCGGCGCTGCTCGACGTGCAGGGCGGATGCGAGCGCATCAAGCGCACGCCGATGCCGCGCGGCTACGGGTACTTCGCGGAGCAGCTGATCCGCGCGTTCGGCGTGCTCTTCCCGATGGCGATCGCGGAGGAGCTCTGGGTGATGGCGATCCCGATCAACGTGCTCGTGTGCCTCGCGTTCATGATGATCAGCGAGGTCGGTCGCGTGCTCGAAGATCCGTTCACGCTCTTCTGGAACGCGCTGCCGCTCTCGGCGCTGACGCGCACCATCGAGAGCAACGTGAGGCAGCGGCTCGGCGACGAGGACATCCGCCCGATGCTGCGCCCCGACGGCAACGGCGTGTTGATGTGAGGGAGGACCGATGAGAGCGGCGATCGCGGTGCTCGTCTCGATCGCATGGGTCGGCGTCGCGCACGCCGATGCGATCATGCCGTTCGACGGCGAGTGCCCACCCGGGCTGCGCGAGGGCATCTCGGGGCACGCCGAGGCGTGCATCCCGATCGCGTGCTCGAGCGACGCGGAGTGCGGCAGCGACGCGGCGTGTCGCGACGTGCACGAGTGCTTCGCGCCGCGCGAATTCACGTCCGACGGGCGCGTGGTCTACGAGACGCCGGTGGTGCGCGACGTGGTCGTCGGCGCGTGCCGCGCCGATCGCACGTGTGCGGAGGGCGAGTGCCGCTCGCGTCGTCAGTGCGAGCCCACGGACGACACGCCCGCATGGGATCCGCGCATGCGACGGTGGACGGGCGAGACCCATCGCGGCTCGACGTGCAGCGTCGCGCACGGGGGCGGCTCGTCGACGTGGATCGCGCTCGTGGGGCTGGTCGCGCTGGTGACGCTGCGAGCGCGGCGATCGCGTTAGGATCGGCCCATGTGGACGCCGTGGCGCAAGCGTCGTGAGCCGGTGACGCCGGCCGAGACGAGCGCGCCGTCACCACCGAGCGCGCACGTCGGTTGGTGGTTCGCGCCCGCGGGAGACGTGCCGCGTGAGGGGCGCGTCGAGCGATTCGAGGGCGAGCTCGCGCCGGGCCGGTCGGGGCTGCACGCCGCGCGCACGGTGCTCGATGCGCTCCCCTTCGCGCGCAGCGCGCACCTCTGTCGTGTCGCGCTCGGTGGTCGCGTCGTCGAGCGTGGACCGCTGATCGCGGCGAGCGAGCGGACGATCGAGCGACGCTTCGATCCGCGCGCGCTCCTGCGCTCGATCGCGATCGAGATCGCCGAGCGCGCGATCGACGTGGATGCGCTCGACGAGCCCGCGCGCGAGGCGCTCCGCGTCATCGTGCACGTGCCGCTCTCGAGCGACGCGCTCCGCGCGATCGAGCGCGCACGCGAGCGCGCCGCGGACCGGATGGTGGACGCGGACGAGCGGCTCCGCGACGTGACCTGGCGCATCGAGCGCGGCGTCGCGCCCGGAGACGCTGCGCGATGCATCGCGCGACGCACAGCGCGAGGCCGCGCGAGCCCGCGCGCACTCCGTCGCGCTCGAGAGCCTCGCGACGATCGATCGACGCGGCTCTTCGGAGCTCGAGCCGATGATCGAAGGCGCGCTGCGCGCGCTCGCGTGGCGCAGCGCCGCCGACGCGGAGACCATCGACAGCGCGGCCCTCGACGACGCGCTCGTGCAGGTGCGCACCGAGTGGAGCGCGACGCTCGACGCGCGCGTGCTCGCGATCCTCGAGACGACGCGTCCGAGCGAGCCCGAGCTGCCGAGATCGAGCTCCGACGCGATCGTCGAGGTGCCCGACGAGCCCGTCGAGATCCCCGAGATCCCGCCGCGCGCGGCGGCCGACGTCGCGCCCGAGCCGCCTCCCGATCCCACGCCGAGCGCGATGCGCGAGGTGCGCGTCCGGCGCACGACCGATCGCGCGAGCCAGGATCTCTGGGAGCGCCTCGGTTCGTTCATCCCGCCGCTCGCACCCGACGCGACGCCCCCCACGCTCGTCGAGGCGCGAGAGCCCGTCGCACCGCTGCGCGATCCGCTCCGCGAGTGGAAGCTCGAGATCGAGCGCAACGCGGCGCTGATGGGGGTCATCACGCGCATCGCGCTCCTCGACCTCGTGCCACGAGGCATCTTCGGTGTGCACGATCCGACGTTCGCGATCGTGATCGTCATCTCGGACTGGACGTTCTGCGAGCGCGTCGTCGAGCACCTCGCGGAGATCGATGCGCCCGGCGGGATGCCGACCGAGTGCGTCGTGCTGGGACGCGTCGCGCCACGAGAGGCGATCGAACGCGGCGAATTCCACGTGACCCGCGGCATCGAGTCGCTGCGCGCCGAGTGGAGGCGCGGCCTCGTCGAGGGCGCGATCGAGCGCGCATGGCGCGCGCCCCCGATCTACACGTGGCGGCGTCGGACGACGCCCTTCGACCTCGCGACGGGCTTCGTCACGTTCACACCGATGCGGATCCGCTGCACCGGATGCGACCGCTGCTACCTGATCCCGCACGGCACGTCGCTCCGCGGCGTCGCATGTCTCTGCGGGCGCGAGGACGAGCTCGTCTCGTACGAGACCGATCCGGTGCCGCGCGTCGCGACGCCACGCGAGGTCGAGTGCGCGCGCTGCTCGTGGCGCTTCTTCCAGGCCGCGCCCACGCCCGACGACGTGTGCCCGAAATGCCGTCACTTCGTGATCATCGAGCCCTGATGCACACTCGCGCGCCATGCATCGCGCTTCGCTCTTCTTGATCTGCTTGTCTCTCGCCGCGTGCGGCGACGACGACGCGCCCGCCCCCACCGACGCCGGCATCGACGCGCCGCCCGCCGACGCCGGCCCGACGCTCGAGGCATTCGCCGACGTTCGCGCGTTCACCGAAGGGCTCGCGATCGGCCGCACGCCCGAAGGCAGCTCCGTGCTCTACGCGAGCACGCGCGACGATCGCATCGTGCGCATCACGCCCGAAGGCGTCGTGAGCGACTTCGTCGCGATGAACGATCCGCTCGGCATCGCGGTGCGCGACGACGGCTCGCTGGTCGTGTGCGCCAAGCGCGACGACGACGTCCCCGTGCTCTTCGCGATCACCGCGGCGGGGCAGATCTCCGAGCTGATCCCCGCAGGCCCCGGAGACGTGTCCTTCGGCCTCACCAACTTCGTCGCGATCGCGCCCGATGGATCGCTCGTCTTCACCGACTCGATGAGCGACCACGTCTTCCGCGCCGACGCCGATGGCGCGAACGTCACGCTGATCACCGACACGATCACGTATCCCAACGGCCTCGCGTTCTCGCCCGACGACGCCACGCTCTACGTCGCCTCGTGGGACGGCCGCACCGTGCACGCGCTCTCCTTCGACGCGTCCACGTCCACCTACGGCGCGCCGAGCGTCGCGATCGCGAACGTGCTGAACGTCGACGGCGTCGTCGCGACCAGCGAGGGCGCGCTCTACCTCGTCACGTCCTCGCGAGGCCTGCTCCGCGCCGATCCCGCGTCGAGCGATCCCCCGCTCACCGTCTTCCCGATGGCCGCGCTCGCGCTCCCCGCGAACGGCGTGTTCGGCGACGACGCGTTCGGCACGAGCACGCTCTACCTCACGAGCCTCGCGAACGCGTCGATCCACCGCATCACCACCCCCGATACCGGCGCGCCCCTGCCCTGATCGGCAGGCCGGAGCCAAGATCACACCGGCACCCGACGTAGACTCCGTCGTGATGCCCTCGCTCGCGCCCCGCGTTCTGCTCTACGCTGCACGCGATCCCGAGCGCGCGGCGCGCGAACGACGGAGGAGCACGTGGCGGGCAGGTTGATCGGAGGACGCTACGAGATCGTTCGCAAGATCGCCGAGGGCGGCATGGGCGCCGTCTACGAGGCGCAGCACCACCTCACGAAGCAGACCGTCGCCCTCAAGATCCTCTTCCCGCACATCGGTCGCGACGAGAACGCACGACAGCGCTTCCTCCGCGAGGTGAGCGCCCCCGCGCAGATCGGCCACGACGGCATCGTCGAGGTGCACGACGCGGGCTTCGACACCCAGGACGGCTCGCTCTTCGTCGCGATGGAGCTGCTGCGCGGCGAGACCATGCGCGATCGCCTCTCGCGCGGCGGGCTCACGCGTGATCAGGTGCTCGACCTCTTCGAGGCGATGCTCGATCCGCTCGCCGCCGCACACGCGCGCGGCATCGTGCACCGCGACCTCAAGCCCGAGAACGTCTTCCTCCACCGCGAGCGCGACGGGCGCGAGGTGCTCAAGCTCCTCGACTTCGGCATCGCGCGCGACCTCGACGAGAAGTCGCAGTCGGTCACCCAGACCGGCATGGCGATGGGCACGCCGCACTACATGGCGCCCGAGCAGGCGATGAGCGCGCGCAGCGTCAGCTTCCCCGCGGACGTGTGGGCCGTCGGCGCGATGCTCTACGAGGCGCTCTCGGGCAGCCCTCCGTTCGGCGGCGAGACCGCGAGCGCGATCGTCGTGCACGCGGTGAGCAAGCCCCACGAGCCGCTCGCGCACGTCGCGCCCGCGACGCCCCACGCGATCGCACTGCTCGTCGATCGCTGCCTCGCGAAGGAGGCCGACAAGCGACCGAAGGACGCGCGCGAGCTGCTCGGCGAGCTGCGCGTCGCGCGCGGCAAGAGCGCGGGCATCGCGACCGGCCCCGTCGCGCCCTCGCAGGTGATGCTCCCGATCTCTCCGCCCCAGAGCTACGGCACGCCCTCGCACCAGAGCTACGGCGCAGCGCCCGCGCAGCACGCGACCCCGCAGCCCTCGTACGGCGCGCACGTCCCCTCCGCGTCGCATCCGTCGTTCGGTGGCGTGCCCACGCCGCCTCCCGGGCACGTCACGCCGCCGCCCGCGGTCTCGCCGGTGCCGCGCAGCAGCTCGGGCTCGGGGCGCATCCTCGTGATCGGCGGGCTCGTGATCGGCCTCGGCCTGCTCGCGGTCGTCGGCGTCGTCGCCGTCGGCGCGTACGCGGCGTTCTCGGGCAGCGCGACCGGCGCACAAGGAACGGGCACCGTGCGTGTGATGACGACGATCCCGGGCCAGCTCGTGGTCGACGGCGCGCCGCAGGGCCCGGTGCTCATCGGCGGGCAGGACGTCGTGCTCTCCGCGGGCTCGCACGTCGTCGAGGTGCAGATCGCGGGCGCCACGCTCGCGTCGCAGCGCGTCGACGTGAGCGCGGGCCAGGTGCAGCAGATCGAGCTCGTGCGCGGCGTCGTCGCCGGCGCCGGCGGGAGCACCGGAGGCGCGGGCGTGCACAGCGGCACGCTCGGCCCCGGCGATCAGACGCTGAGCACCGGCGAGTACATGGACTTCTACGAGATGTCGTTCAGCGCCGGGCAGCACGTGCACCTCGAGCTCGCCTCGCCGAGCTTCGACACGTACCTGATCCTGCGCTTCCCCTCGGGCCGCCAGCGCGACAACGACGACGCGACCGGCACGAACTCGATGCTCGATCAGACACTCGACGAGACCGGCGTCTATCGCGTGATCGTCACGAGCTTCAGCGCCGGCGAGACCGGCCCGTACACGCTCACGATCCGCTGACGCCGGGTCGTCGCTCGACCGCTCAGACCGGCAGCTTCTTCAAGAGCTCGCGCGCCTGATCGGTGCCCGCCGCGAAGAACGCGGCGACCGGCGCGGCGACGTAGCAGAAGATGATGTCGAACATCTGCGTGTGATACTCGAGCCAGCTCCAGCCCTCGGGCGCGCCCACGATCACCTTCGCGAAGAGCACCGCCGCGAGCGTCGACGCCGCCGCGATCCCGCCCGCGACCATCGAGCGTCCACCGCCGAGCTTCATCGCGCCCACGCCCGACGCCGCGCCGATCAGGAACGCGACGTACGAGTACTCGCCGACGAAGCGCCCGATGATGCCGTAGAGCAGCCCGACCGCGAACGCGCCGGCGACTGCACCGATCGCCGCCTTCGGCAGGCTCACGCTGCCCTCGCCCGCATCCGCCGTCGTGAATCCGCCCATGTTCAGGTTCGCCATGACTCGCTCTCTCCTCGTGGAGCGTCCGCGCGTCCGGCGCGTCGCTGGATGCCCTTCGGTGCAACGACCGCCGCACCGACCACGCCCCGCGAGCCATCTCGTAACCGAGCGAAACCACGCTTGAATCAGCGACTCGCGCCGACCCCGGATCGACGCACACACGCGCAACTCTTGCGCGAACGCGCAGCGTCCGCGTGCTCACCCGCGCACGCTGGCGAGGATCTTCGCGTGGTGCTTCGCGAACGCCGAGCCCTGCGGCAGCAACGCCGCGACGGTGCGCGATGCTTCCATCGGATCCATCGCGCCCGCCTCGTCCCACAGATCCTCGAAGAGCGTGCGCGTCGCGCCGATCGCGAGCGACGGGAACGCGCCCTCGTCGATCTCGCCGAACCCGACGATCAACATGCGCGCGAAGAGCTCGCGCAGCGCGCGCTGGTACGCGCTCTCGAACGCGCGCCCGGTGAGCCCGGCCGCCCCGCGCAGCTGCTTCGCCCCGAGCGGCGAGTCCGACTCGAGCGCGGTGAGCACGTCGATCGCGTCGGGCTCGAGCCCCTCGCGGATGCGCCCGGTCGCGCGCAGCTCGCAGAGCATCGCGGTGAAGAGCGCGCGCGAGAACAACGTCGCGCGGTTGCGGAACCACTTCGAGTACACGACGCGCCGCGACCGCGCGAGCCGCTCGCGAAGGCGCCACATCGCGACCACGCGCTCGTCGCCGCTCTCGTCCCAGTCCCACCGCATCGTCTCGCCGGGATGGAAGCGATGCCACAGCGACGGCGGCTCGAGCCGGTTCTCGATCGGATAGACGAGCAGCGCGCCCGCGCGATCGATCGCAGCGATGGCCGAGGCGAACGTCGGCGCACGAGCCATTCACGAAGCTACGTAGGCGCGCTCGAAGAGCGTCGAAAACCGCCTCGCCCGCGCTCCCGTCCGGCAGGGGCTCACTGCGCGGGGCAGGTCGCGACGCGCTCGCGCACCGCGGTCGCGATCCCGCCGTCGGGCGCGGCGCGCAGATAGCGACGCCCGAATCCGCAGCGCTCCGCGTTCATCTCGCCGATCAGCGCGAGACGGCCGTAGGCCTCGATGCTCGGCGACGCGGCTTCCATCGCGCGCCGATACCGCGCCGTGCCGTCGCGCCGCTGTTGATCTTCGATCGCGCCCATCAGCACCAGCGCGTCCGCGTTCGTCGGATCGAGATCGAGGGCGCGACGCCCGTACACGCTCGCACGCGGGATCGTCTCGTCCATGAAGGCGAGCCACGCCTCGGCCGTGAGCAGCCGCGCCTCTTCGACCCGCGTCATCGGCGCCTCGGCCGCGCCCTCGCGAAGCTGCTCCGCGAGCTGCTCGACCATCGTCTCGCGCCGTGCACGCGCGAGCGCGAGCGCGCGCCACAGGAACACGTCGCGTCGCTCGGTCGCGCCCGACTCGGGCAGCGCGTCCTGGAACGCCTCGATCGCCTCGAACCAGCGCTCGGCCTGCATGTAGAGGCGGCCCTGCGAGTGCGCGAGCGCGAGATCGCGACGCGAAGTGCGACGCGCCCGACGAAGCGCCGTGAGCCCCTCGGCCCCCGCGAGCGTGTCCACGAGCCATCGCGCGCGGAGCTGCTCGATCTCGAGGCTCGTGACGTTCGCCGCGTCGATGCGCGCGACCGTCGCGCCCGCGGCTTCGAGATCGCGCTGCTGGAGCTGGATCGAGAGCAGCGCGCGGAGCACCTCGGGCTGCGCGGGCTCGACCTCGATCGACGTCTCGTACGCCCGGCGCGCCTCGTCGAGCTGCCCGAGCTCCATCGCGGCGCGACCTCGCTCGGCCTGGAGCGCGGGATCGCGCGGCGCGACCTCGGTCGCGGTCCGCAGCGCATCGAGCGCGGGCTGCCACTCGCCCGACGCGAGGTGCACGCGCGCCTTCGCCGCGAGCAGGAGCGGCTCGCGCGGGTGCGCCTCGAGCGCGCGCTGTGCGATCGCGAGCCCACGCGCGCGATCCCCTGCGCCTGCATGCGCGCCCGCCGCGGTCGCGGCGATCCGCGGGTGCGTCGCGCGCTGCTCGAGCAAGGGATCGACGAGCGCGATCGCGTCCTGGGCAGCACCGGTGCGCACCAGCATCGCCGCGAGACCGACGCTCGCCGCCACGCGCTCGGCCGGCGAGCGCGCCGCTTCTTCGTAGAGCGCACGGGCCGGCGCGACCTGGCCGCGCGCATCGGCGATCCGCGCGCGCAGCAGCGACGTCCTCGGCCCCGCGGGCGCGCCGCTCAGCGCGCTCTCCGCCTGATCCAAGCGGCCCGACGCGAGGTGCAGCTCGGACGCGAGCTGCGCGCGCCGTCCCGCATCGGTCGAGATCCCCGGCGAGAGCGCGTCCGCGATCGCCTGTGCCTCGGTGCGACGTCCCAGCGCGAGCCACGCCTCCGCGAGCTGCACCCGGAAGAGCTCGTCCCCCGGCGGCGGCGCGCCCGCGGCCGCTTCGATCGCGCGCGTCGCGGTCTCGGTGTCCCCGGCGTCGATCGCCGAGAGCCCGGTGAGCAGCTGCGCCCACGCGCGCTCGGCCGGCGTCGCGCTCGCTTCCTCCGCGATCGGCGCGACCTCGCCGCCCACCTGATCGCGCTGCTCGCCCGCGTCCCAGCGCACCCGCGCCCGCGCGAGCCGCAGCGGGACCGCGTCTCCGTCGATCGCGGTCGGCGCACCGCTGCGCGCGGACACCAGCCCGAGCAGCGCGCGCACGCGCGGCGCGTCCTGGCGATCCATCTCCTGCGCCGAGCCCTGCGCCGCCGCGAGCGCCTGGGGCACGTTGCCGATCGCCAGCGCCACGAGCGCCCGCGCGTAGCCCGCCTCGGCCGCGCGCGGCCCGCGCGCGACCAGCGCCGACGCGTGCTGCGCCGCTGCGGTCGGATCACCCTGGGCGAGCGCGAGGTACGTCTGCGCGATGCGATGATCCGACGCGCCGTCCGCCGCCGGATCGTGCGACGCGAGGAGCTGCTCCGCGGGCGCGCGATGGCCCGTGATCCCCGCGAGCTCGGCCGTCGCGTGGATGCGCGCCGCGAGCGCGACGTCGCCGGGGCCGGTCTCGCCGTCGAGCGCCGAGAGCGCGTCGTCGATCGCGTCGGCGCGACCGGTCCGCTCCACCTCGAGCCGCGCCTGATCGATCTCCCGACGGTGCAGGAGGTACACCGCGAGCCAGATCAGCAAGAGCGCGCTGATCGTGCTCGCGACCGCGATCGACACGCGCCGGACGCGCCTGCGACGGATCTCTTCCTTCGTCTCGGGGACCGCGGTGATCTTCGGGATCGACCGCTTCGCTTCCTCGACCGAGAAGAAGTCGGATCGCTCGCGCTTCTCGCTGTCGCCGTGCTGAGGCACCCGCGGCGATGATGCGACAACCGCCCGGATGCTTCCAGAGAAAGGCGATCCGCTTAAAAGGCGAGAGGGTGGTGGGCTGCCAGACCCGCCACCCTCTCAGCTCATCGGGGAGGGGCCGTCAGTCCGACAGAACCTCCAGCGAGAGCGCGAACACGATCTTCGAGAAACACTGCGTACTATTCACTGGCCTTCTCCCTCCCCGGCAAATGCCGGCGCCTCCGGGCTGCGGCAGCGAATGGCCGCGCTCGCGTCGAGGCGTTCCATGGCGGGGGGGCGCTCATGCACGAACGCCGGCGCGCCGATCGTCGACGCTCCTCCGAGCACGGCTCGGAAGAGACGAGACGAGGCGAACGCATCCTGCGCTCGAGCCGCGAGCACCCCCTCGTGCGTCACGGCAGGAATCCCCGGGAGCCTTTCGACGCCCGTTCGGGGAAACCTTTCGGTTTCCTCGGGATTTCGCACCATTGCGGGGCTGTGGTGGCCCATCCGCCGTGCTCTGTGGGGTGTCCGCTCCGGAGAATCCGGATCGAACAGGCCAGAGGATAGCGGCCTCGCTCGGTGTCAACAAGGCTTCGGCACGAGACGCCTGCACGAAGGCACAGGTGCGATCGGAAAAACGAGTGTTTTCGCGAGACGCACCGCGCGCGCTCCCGCTCCGATCCGAATTCGACGCTCGCCCGGCACGCGATCCGTGGATCCGGGGGCGATTTGCCATCTCGCTTGACACCAGCGGTGTGTACTTCTAGCAATTCCGTAGTCGTCACATGACGATGCCGTCCGCGCCCTTCCAACCGACCGTGGTCCCGCTGCGAAGGCCCGAGCTGAGCTATCGGGCCCGTCGGATCCTCTACGCGGTCGTGTCGGAGTACATCGCGACCGGCGAGCCCGTCGGATCGCGCCGGCTCTCGAAGCGCTACGGCATCAATCTCTCGCCCGCGACGATCCGCAACGAGCTCGCGGACCTCGAGGAAGCGGGCTGTCTCGCCCAGCCGCACCACAGCGCGGGCCGGGTGCCCACCGAGGTCGGCTTCCGCGTGTTCATCGACGCGCTCTCGCAGATGCGCGAGGTCGCGGCCGAGGATCGTGCGGCGATCCTGGCGCGCATGCGGCAGCTCCGTCCCGGCGTGGACGACGTGCTTCGCGAGGCGGGACGGCTGCTCGCGTCGCTCACCGGCGCGGCAGCGCTCGTGTCGCGGCCGCGCACCGAGGTCGAGCAGGTCACGCAGATCCGCTTCATGCCGCTCTCGGAGAAGCAGGTCCTCGCGGTGATCGTGACGCGCTCGGGCACGATCCAGAACCGCATCGTCGAGGTGCCGGAGCTCCCCGACGCGAGCGACATGGAGCGCATCCACAACCTGCTCTCGTCGCTGCTCACCGAGCGCACGCTGCGCGAGGTGCGCGAGGAGCTCGCGCGCGCGATGGCCGACGAGCGCGGCGCGTACGATCGCCTCGGGCGGCGCGCCAAGCAGATGCTCGACGCCGCGACGGCGGGACCGGCGCGCGAAGAGGACGTGATCATCGAGGGCCAGGGTGTGCTCTTCGATCGCCCGGAGTTCGTGGATGCCGAGAAGATCCGCGGCTTCCTGCGCGCGTTCGAGGAGAAGGAGAAGCTCCTCGATCTGCTCGATCGCACCCTCGCCGCGGGCGGCGTGCAGGTGCTGCTCGGGTCCGAGGCGAACATCGTCGACGTGCCCGACGTCGGCGTGATCTCCGCGAACTACCGCGCGGGCGGCGTGCGCGCGGGGAGCCTCGGGATCATCGGCCCGACGCGCATGGACTACGCGAAGCTGATGCCCCTCGTGAGCTTCGCCGCGCAGATCACGACCGACGTGCTGAACGGCGACTCGCTGCGCGACGACGACGACGAGCCCCCGCTCGGCGAAGCATCGGGAGCGTGAGCACCCGAGCACCGTCCGCGCTCTCGAACGTGCGGGGTGCTTGAGGTGGAGAGGATGGCTGCTTACAGTCGGGGGCCCCATGCCACTCGATCTCGAGCGATCGAGTCGAAGGAGCCTCAGGACGTGAGCGGAGAAGAACGGGACGACACCACGGCCACGCTGATCGACGCGGAGGACGCGCCGAGCGGGACCGAGACGCTGACCGACGCCGATTCCGCCGGGCTCGCGAACGCGCTGCGCGAGGAGCGCGATCGCCTGAAGGAGCAGCTCCTGCGCACGGCGGCGGACTACGACAATTTCCGGAAGCGCACGAAGAAGGAGCTGGAGGACGCGGAGCGTCGCGGGCGCGAGGACGCCGTGCGCGAGATGCTGCCCGTCTTCGACAACCTCGAGCGCGCGGTGCAGGCGGCGGGCGCGGCGAGCGACGTCGCGGCGATCGTCGACGGCATCAAGATGGTCCTCAAGCTCTTCGAGGATCAGACCCAGCGCATCGGCATCACGCGCGTGCCCACGGTCGGTCAGCGCTTCGATCCCTCGGTGCACGACGCCATCCAGCAGACCGAGACCGACGAGCACCCGCCGGGAACGGTGATCGCGGAGGTCGTCCCCGGCTACAAGCTCGGTGATCGCCTGGTCCGTCCCGCGATGGTCGTGGTCGCGCGCAAGCCGAGCGCGAGCGCCTGATTCGCCCGCGCCCCCGCGCGGCACTTGTGTACGATTGGGCTCTCGTTCGGGCGTCATGAGCAAGGTCATCGGCATCGATCTCGGCACGACGAACTCGTGCGTCGCGATCGTCGAGAACGGCGAGCCGATCGTGATCCCGAACGCCGAGGGCTCGCGCACCACGCCGTCCGTCGTCGCGTTCACGCGCGACGGCGAGCGGCGGGTGGGCAGCGTCGCGCGGCGTCAGGCGGTCACGAACCCGGAGAACACCGTGTTCGCGGTGAAGCGCCTGATGGGCCGGCGCTTCGAGAGCTCGGAGGCGAAGCGCCACGCGCAGTCGGTGCCGTACCGCGTCGTGCAGGCGATGAACGGCGATGCGTGGGTGGCGATCGGCGAGCGCGAGCTCTCGCCACCCGAGGTCTCCGCGATGGTGCTCGCGAAGATGAAGGAGACGGCCGAGGCCTACCTCGGCACGAAGGTCGACGGCGCGGTGGTCACGGTGCCCGCGTACTTCGACGACGCGCAGCGCCAGGCGACGCGCGACGCGGGCAAGATCGCCGGGCTCGAGATCAAGCGGATCATCAACGAGCCGACCGCCGCGGCGCTCGCGTACGGGCTCGAGAAGAAGAAGAACGGGCGCATCGCGGTCTACGACCTCGGCGGCGGCACGTTCGACATCTCGATCCTCGAGATCGCCGACGGCGTGTTCAAGGTGCTCTCGACGAACGGCGACACGCACCTCGGTGGCGAGGACTTCGATCGCGTGCTCGTCGATCACCTCGCGAGCACGTTCGCGAAGGAGAACCGCGGGCTCGATCTGCGCAAGGATCGGGTCGCGCTGCAGCGCCTCAAGGAGCAGGCGGAGAAGGCGAAGCACGAGCTCTCCACCGCGCTCGAGACCGAGATCAACCTGCCCTTCATCGCGGCGGACGCGACCGGGCCGAAGCACCTCGTGAGCGCGCTGCGGCGGAGCGAGCTCGAGATCCTCGTGGGCGATCTCGTCGAGGGCACGCTCGGGCCCTGCGCGAAGGCGCTCAAGGACGCGGGCGTCGCGACGAAGGACATCGACGAGGTGATCCTCGTCGGCGGCATGACGCGCATGCCGCTCGTCGTGCGCAAGGTGAGCGAGTTCTTCGGGCGCGCGCCGCACAAGGGCGTGAACCCCGACGAGGTCGTCGCGGTGGGGGCCGCGATCCAGGCGGCGGCGATGGAAGGTCAGATGGAGGAGGTGCTGCTCCTCGACGTCACGCCGCTCTCGCTCGGCGTCGAGGTCGGCGGCGGGATCTTCCACACGCTGATCACGCGCAACACGACGATCCCCAGCGCCGCGTCGGAGATCTTCACGACGAGCGTCGACAACCAGCCCTTCGTGCCGATCCACGTGCTCCAGGGCGAGCGCCAGATGGCGGCGGACAACAAGTCGCTCGCGAAGTTCGAGCTCGCGCCGATCCCGCCCGCGCCACGCGGCGTGCCGGAGATCGAGGTGCGCTTCGAGATCGACGCCGACGGCATCGTGCACGTCGCGGCGAAGGACATCCGCAGCGGGCGCGAGCAGAAGGTGCGCGTCGTCGCGTCGAGCGGTCTGACCAAGGAACAGATCGAAGGGCTCGTCGGCGACGCGGAGAAGCACAAGCAGAGCGACGCGAAGCGCAAGGAGCTCGCCGAGCTGAAGAACAGCGCCGCCGCGCTGCTCTACACGAGCGAGAAGGCGGTCGTGGAGTGCGCCGAGCTCGTGCCGCCGAACGTGATCGACGTCGTCAAGCGGGACATCGCGACGCTGAAGGCGACGCTCGAGGAGGGCGACGCGATCGCGATCCGCGAGGCGCTGCAGTCGCTCGAGCTGAGCGCGTACAAGATCGCCGAGTCGATGTACGGAGGCTGATGGCGTTGCGTCGCGCGTGCGTGATCGGGCTCGTGGTCGCGCTCTGCGCGTGCGGCGGGAGCGCTCCACGGCGCGTCGAGAGCGCCGACGTGTCGCGACAGGAGACGCTCGAGGAGACGCGGCTCGCAGAGCGTCAGCGCGACGCGTGGACGCCGCCGGTGCTGCTCTGGGAGATCGGCGACGAGGCCGAGGCGAGCTACGTGCACGCGGCGTTGCCGTTCGGGACGACGATGCGGCACGCGCTGCCCGAGCCGCACGACGGCGCGCTCGATCTGTCGCGCGCGATCGTCACGACGTTCGATCCGCGCGAGGCGGTGCCGCTCGATCAGGTGCCCGAGAGCGCGCTGATGGGCCGGCGCGATCGGCTCGATCGGATGCTCGGCGCGGAGGAGTGGACGGCGCTGCGCGCGCAGCTCGGCCCGGCGCTCCCCGACGAGTCGCTGCGGCGCATCCCGCCGATGATCCTGGTCGAGCACCTGGTGCGGGTGCGGATGGCGGAGGTCGAGGCCGAGGCGGACGGACGCAACCCGGTGCCGCACGCGATCTCGACCTCGAGCGTGATCGGCGACGTGCTCGCGTGGGCGAGGATGCAGGGCGCGCCGATCGTGGCGATCGACACCCACGAGCAGGCGGCGGCGCGGCTCGCGGCGATCCCGCGCGAGGCGTCGCTCGAAGGGCTCCGCGACGCGCTGGCGAACGTGGAGGCGTGGCGCGCGCGATGGAGCACGCTGCGGAGCGCGTATGCGTCGGCGGACGATCACGCGCTCGCGAGCGCGTGCGAGGCGTCGCTCGGCGAAGGTGCGCTCGCGGACGCGCGCCGGGCCGAGCGTGCGGCGCGCATCGATGCGTGGTCGGCGCTGATCACGGCGCAGCTCGAGGAAGGCCGCGCGTTCGTGGCGCTGCCGGCGTGCGACGTGGTCGGCGAGGACGGCGCGCTCGCGCGGATCGCGGCGAGCGGAGTGCGCGTTCGCCGGCTCGGCGCGGCGCCGGGGAGCGCGCCGCCACGCGATCTCGGGCGATCGCGCGAAGCGGGCGTGCTGCCCTGATCACTCGCCCGCGCGGGCGCGGCGCGGGACACGCATCGGGAGCCTCGCCTCGCGCAGCACGAGCGCGTCGTCGATCGCGCGCACGAGGTCGGCGACGCGGGCCGGCTTGCGCAGGATCACGTCGTAGGCGCGGCGTGCGATCGGGCCGAGCGCCGCGGGAGAGCGCGCGATCGCGACGAACGCGGGCGCATCGTCGCCGCGCGCGGCGCGGATGCGATCGGCGAGCGCGAGACCCTCGACGTGGATCCCGGAGTGCGCGACCACGATCGCGTCGGGACGGCGCGAGAGCGCGGCCGCGAGCGCGGGGCTCGCCGCGGTGAACGCGAGCACGCGAAGCCCGATCTCCTCGAGCACGCGACGCATCTCGCGCAGGGTCGTCAGGTCGTCGTCGACGAGCAGCACGAGCTCCGCGACGTCGGTGTTCTCGGTGTTCTGCATCAGCTCCTCCAGACGCGAAAAAAAGACGACGCGCGCCGCGACGAGCGCGGCGCGCGCCAGGGGAAGACACGGGATCAGGCGCGGCGAGCGCGGCCGAGCACGAAGGGCAGCCCGAGCATCGTCGCGACGATCGCGAGCGAGGCGAGCGGCGAGATCGACACGACGTCGACGAGCGCCATCTTCGCGCCGACGAACACGAGCACCGCGGAGAGACCGAGCTTGAGGTGATGGAGCTTCTCGACCGCGCCCGCGAGCAGGAAGTAGAGGTTCCGCAGGCCGAGGATCGCGAAGACGTTCGACGTGAAGACGATGAAGGGATCGCGGCTCACCGCGACCACCGCGGGGATCGAGTCGAGCGCGAACACGACGTCGGTGAGCTCGACGAGCACGAGCGCGACGAGCAGCGGCGTGGCGAGGCGACGCCCGTTCTCGACGACGAAGAAGCGTCCGCCGTGGAGCGACGGTGTCGACGGGATCCAGCGGCGCACGAAGCGGAACAAGCGCCCGTTCTCGAGCGCCGCCTCTTCGTCCTCTTCGCCGCGGAACCAGCCGCGCAGCAGCTTGAGCCCGGTGACGACGAGGACGCCGCCGAACACGTAGATCAGCCAGTGGAAGCGCGAGAGCAGCTCGAGCCCGGCCGCGATCATCGCGCCGCGCATGACGAGCGCGCCGAGGATGCCCCAGAAGAGCACGCGGTGTTGGTGCTCGGGGCCGATGCGCAGCGCGCCGAACACGACGAGGAACACGAAGAGGTTGTCGACCGAGAGTGATTTCTCGATGACGTACGCGGTCGCGAAGTCGATCGCGGGGCCCGCGCCGAGCGTGGCCCACACCAGCCCGTCGAAGCCGATGGCGAGCCCCACCCAGATCGCGCTCCAGCGCGCCGCCTCGCGCATCGACACGGTGCGCGTCGACCGGTGGAGGACACCGAGGTCGAGCGCGAGCATCGCGACGACGAACGCGAAGAACGCGAGCCAGGCGATCAGTGGTAGCGGTCGTTCGGACAACGCGGGATCTCCTTGGAGGCATCGCGGGGAAGCGGGCGCCGCTGCACCTCGACACGGCTCTCGGCGTGCGCGACGAGCGCCCACCCGACGAGGAACGCGACGATCGCGAGGGCGCGCGCGGGCTGATCGCGCGACATCGTCGTGAGCGCGGCGGCCGCCCCGACCGCGAGCAGATGACCGAGCGCTGCCCCGATCTCCGAGCCGTTCGCGCTCGGCGCACGTCCGTCGAAGCCCGGCCCACGACCGGGCTCACGGCGCCGCCTCATGCCGACCGCGCGGGACTCCGACCCGGCTCGAGCACGCACCGATCCGGCGACGATGCGCGGATTGCTCCATCCACGACGTCCATCACGCCCTCCGCCACAAGCAGACATCCTGTTCCTAGTGGCTCGCGCGCCTATTGGCGAAGAGATAAATAGAGCAACGTCCATCGCGAAAACCGATGGTCACGGAGGCGCGGGATGAAGTGGCTGAACTACCACCACCTGCTCTACTTCTGGACCATCGCGCGCGAGGGCAGCGTGTCCGCGGCGAGCCGCAAGCTGCGCCTCGCGCAGCCGACGCTCAGCGGACAGCTCAAGGCGCTCGAGGACGCGCTCGAGGTGCAGCTCTTCCACCGGCGCGGCGGCAAGCTCGTGCTCACCGACACGGGCGCGCACGTGATGCGCTACGCCGACGAGATCTTCTCGCTCGGCAGCGAGCTGCAGGAGTCGCTCGAGGGGCTGCCCACGCGGCGACACCCGCGTCTCGTGGTGGGCGCGGCCGACGAGGTGCCGAAGCTGATCGTGCAGCGCCTGCTCCAGCCCGCGCTCGAGCTCGCGAGCGAGCTGCGCCTCGTCTGCTACGAGGATCGTCAGGATCGGCTGCTCGCCGATCTCGCGGTGCACGCGATCGACGCGGTGATCGCCGAGGCGCCGGTCGAGTCGGGCTCTCCGATCCGCGCGTACAGCCACTTGCTCGGCGAGTGCGGCGTCACGTTCTTCGCGGCGCCCGCGACCGCGCGCCGACTCCGCCGGCGTTTCCCGCACTCGCTCGAGGGCGAGCCGCTGCTCGTGCCGATCGAGAGCACGTTCATGCGCCGCGCGATCGAGCGATGGCTCGAGGAGCGCTCGATCCGTCCGCGGATCCGCGGGGAATTCCAGGACTACGCGCTGCTCGGCGCGTTCGGGCGCGCGGGCGTCGGGGTGTTCGCGGCGCCCTCGGTCATCGAGGACGAGATCCGCGAGCAGTACCGCGTGCAGCGAGTCGGTGAGCTCGAGGACGTGCGGCAGCGCTTCTACGTCATCACGGTGGATCGCCGCATCAAGCACCCGGCGGTGCTGGCGATCACGGAGCGCGCGCGCGACGAGCTCTTCGCGCGCTGAGCCCTTGCATGAGTGCTCGTCCCGCGGGTCCCGGACGGGAGCAGAGCGCGAGGGCGAGCCGATCTTCCGACGGCGCGGCTCGATCCGTTCAATCGAACGAGTAGAAGCGGGGGCGGGGGCGCGCGACGGGGCGCTCCCGCAGGCGCACGACGAGCCGTTGATCGCGCTCGGGGATGATCGTGTGCTCGCTCGGCTGGTGGTTGATGCGCTCGACGACGACCTCGACCGGCGCGGTGTCGCGCGGCAGCTCGATGGTGAGCGGCGTCGTGCCGCGGAGCTCGCCGCCGATCGTGACCTGTGCGCGCGGTGGGGTGCTCTCGATCTGGATCGAGACCGTCGCGGGGATGGGCGCGGGCGCGGGCTCGAGCGGTGGCGGCGAGATCTCGAGCGGCGGCGACGGTCGCACCGGCTCGGAGGGGGCGCGCTCGGCGATCGGCGGCGCGGTCGTCGTTCCCGCGTTCGCGCGCGGCAGGAGGGCGAACCCGAACGCACCGAGCAGCGCGAGCCCGACGAGCGAACCGGCGAAGGCCCAGCCGCGCAGCGATCGCTCGTACAGCCGCACCGGGCGCTGCGGCGACGTGGGGCGATCGCCGTCGAGCACGACCTGCACGTCGATGTCGCCCGAGCGCGGCGGACCGTCGGTCGAGACGAGCCCGGAGAGCTCGGTGACGGTCATCGCGTCGAACTCTTCCGACGGGCTGTTGCGCGCCGCGCAGCGCATCAGCTCCTCGGTCTCCGCGAAGCGATGCGGGAGCACGCGCCGCGTGAGCTCGACGAGCCGCTCGTGCGCGCGCTGTCGCGGGTCGAGCTGCGGCATCAGCTCGCGCAGCGCATCGCGCATCGCCTCGGCGGTCGGGAAACGATCCACGCGATCGCGCGCGAGCGCCTTCATGCAGATCTCGTCGAGCGACTCGGGGATCAGCACGTCGTCGTCCGCGACCTGGCTCGGCAGCGGGATCGGATCGTGGAGGACCGCCTTGAGCACCTGCGCCTCCGACTCGCGCGCGAAGAGGCGCTTGCCGGTGAGGAGCTCGTGGAGCATCGCGCCCGCGGCGAACACGTCGGCGCGGCGATCGAGCTTCTCGCCCGCGAACTGCTCGGGCGACATGTATGCGAACTTGCCCTTCGTCATCCCGGTCTTCGTGTGCGCCGAGCGGTCCTCGAAGCACGCGATGCCGAAGTCGAGGAGCTTCACCTCTCCGTCGAAGGTGATGAAGACGTTCTGCGGAGAGACGTCACGATGGACGACCTGCAGTGGCTTGCCCGACTCGTCGCAGACCTCGTGCGCGGCGTGCAGGCCTGCGCACATCTCGGAGATGATCAGCGTCCCGAGCGCGGGATCGAGGCGCTCGTTGCGACCGAGCAGCTCACGGCGGATCCCCGAGAGGCTCTCGCCGCGCAGGTACTCCATCACGAGATAGAAGTCGCGCGAGTCGCGCGAGAACTCCTGCACGCTGACGATGTTCGGATGACGCAGGCGCGACATCAGGCGCGCTTCGTCGAGCAGCGTCGTGCGTAGCTCTGGCTCGTGCGCGAGGTGCGGGAGCATGCGCTTGATGACGACCGCACGCTCGAAGCCTGCGACGCCACTGCGCTTGGCGAGATAGATCTCCGCCATGCCGCCCGCCGCGAGCCTCGCGAGAACGCGGTAAGGCCCGATGCGCAAAGGAATCGATTCGTCGACCGCTGCCACCCCCATGTCCGTTGTAGATAGGGAGGACGTTTGGAGCGCCAAGGTCCGCGTCTACATGCGGCAAGCGTGCGAGCAATCGGGGGGTTGCAGGTCGCGGGCGTGATCGCGCTCGTCTTCGCGTCGACGTGGACGCAGCTCGTGCCGCGTGCGGCGGCACAGGAGGTCGCGCCGCCACCGACGCGCGAGGAGGTCGAGCGCGCATCGGTGCTCTTCGAGCGCTCGGCGCTCGCGTACTCCGAGGGGCGCTTCGACGCGGCTGCAGCGCTCCTCGGCGAGGCGTACGCGCTGAGCCACGAGCCCATCCTGCTCTACAACCTCGGACGCGCACACGAAGGGGCACGTGCGCTCGAGCGCGCGCGCGACGCGTATCGGCTCTACCTCGAGCAGGCACCGGCCGCGGAGAACGCATCGCTCGTGCGCGAGCGCGTCGACGCGATCGAGCGCGAGCTCGCGGATGCCGAGGCGGAGCGGGTGCGCGTGCGTCGCGAGGAGGAAGACGCGACGCGTGCGAGAGAGGCCGAGGCGGAGCGAGCGCGTGTCGCGGCCGAGCAGGCGGAGGCGCGAAGGCGCGCCGAAGCCGAGGAGCGCCGTCGTCGCGACGCGGAGCCGAGCCCGTGGCCGTGGGTCGTCGCGGGCGTGGGCGTGGCGGGGCTGGGCGCGGCGCTCGCGGTGGGCATCGTCGCGATGGAGCGTCACGCCGAAGCGGCCGACGCGGAGACGCAGGTCGAGGCGGTGGGGCTCTTCGACGAGGCGCAGACCCTCGCGATCGGCGCGAACATCGGGCTCGTCGCCGGCGGCGTGTTGCTCGGCGTCGGCGTGGCGTGGGGCGTGGTCGATCTGACCGGCGCGGCGGACGGCGAGCAGGAGCCGCAGGGGAACGTCGAGGTGACGGTCGGGCCCGGCAGCGTCGGCGTGCGCGGGACGTTCTAGTCAGCGCCAGAGCACCGGCTCGCGGTGGAGCTCGACGCCGAAGCGTGCGCGCACCGCGTCCTGCACCTCGCTCGCGAGCGCGAGCAGCTCGGTCGTGGTGCCGCCGCCGTGGTGCACCAGCGCGAGCGCGTGCTTCGTCGAGATGCCGACGTGGCCGCGACGCAGGCCCTTGGTGATCCCCGCGCGCTCGATGAGCCAGCCCGCCGCGAGCTTCACGCGACCGTCGGGCTGCGGCCATCGCGGCATGTTCTCGTGCTGCGCGGAGAGCGCGTCGGCGATCGACGCGTCGACGATCGGGTTCGTGAAGAACGAGCCCGCGCTGCGGCGGTTCGGATCGACGGGATCGATCACCATCGACTTGGCGCGGCGCAGCGCGATCACGGTCTCGCGCACCGTGCGCACGTCGCGCGGCCGGCCCTCGAGCGCGCGCGCGAGCTCGGCGTACCTCACGGTCGCGGCGCCGTCGGGCACCAGCGCGAACACGACCGAGAGCACGACGTAGCGCTCGGGGTCGCGCTTGAACATCGAGTCGCGGTACCCGAATTCGCACTGCGCGGGCGTGAGCTCGACGACGCGCTTCTCGACGCGATCGAGCACGCGCACCGACGCGATCGTGTCGGCGACCTCCTGGCCGTAGGCGCCGACGTTCTGGATCGGTGTGGCGCCGACGAGACCGGGGATGCCGCTCAGGCACTCGAGCCCGGCGAGCCCCTCGAGCGTCGTGCGATCGACGAGCTCGTCCCAGGGCTCACCCGCCGCGGCCTCGACGAGCACGACGTCGCCCTGCCGCGTCGTGGTCACGCCGCGCATGCGCATCGCGATCACGAGCCCGTCGAAGCCGGTGTCCGCGACGACGAGGTTGGAGCCGCCGCCGAGGATCACGACGGGCATCTCGCGCTCCTCGGCGTGCGCGAGCAGGCGCGTCAGCGAGGCGACGTCGTGCGCGCTCGCGAAGCACGCGGCGGGCCCGCCGAGCTCGAGCGTCGTGTACGGCGCCAGCGGGACGCGCGTGCCGAGGTCCTCCATCACACCCGCGGCGTGATGCGCTCGAGGCCGCCCATGTACGGGCGCAGCGCCTCGGGGATCACGACGCTGCCGTCGGCCTGCTGGTTCTGCTCGAGGATCGCGACGAGCGTGCGGCCGATCGCGAGCCCCGAGCCGTTGAGCGTGTGCGCGAGCTGGGGCTTGCCCTTGGGCTCCTCGCGATAGCGGATCTTCGCGCGGCGCGCCTGGAAGTCGCCGAACCACGAGCAGCTCGAGATCTCGCGGTACGCGTTCTGTCCGGGCAGCCAGACCTCGAGGTCGTACGTCTTGCGCGATCCGAAGCCGAGGTCACCGGCACACAGCGCGACGGTGCGGTAGTGCAGCCCGAGCACCTCGAGCACGCGCTCGGCGTGACGACGCAGCTGCTCGAGCTGATCGAGCCCGTCGTTCGCGTTGCTGAAGCGCACGAGCTCGACCTTGTCGAACTGGTGCTGGCGGATGAGGCCGCGCGTGTCCTTGCCGTAGGTGCCCGCCTCCGCGCGGAAGCACGCGGTGTAGGCGCAGTACGCCTTCGGGAGCTCGCCGGGCTCGAAGATCTCGTCGCCGTGATAGTTCGTGACCGGCACCTCGGCGGTCGGCGCGAGCCAGAGCACGTTCGCCTCGCGCTCCTCGGGGCTCGCCTCGGTGCCGAGCTCGGCGCGCTGGGTGCGGAACATGTCCGCCTGGAACTTCGGGAGCTGCCCGGTGCCGCGCATCGCCGACGTGAGGATCAGCGCGGGCGGCCACATCTCGGTGTAGCCGTGGTCGTTCGCGTGCAGGTCCATCATGAGCTGCAGCAGCGCGCGCTCGAGCCGCGCGCCCGCGCCGACCAGAACGGTGAAGCGTGCGCCGCTGATCTTCGCGGCGCGCTCGAAGTCGAGGATGCGCAGGCCGACGCCGAGGTCGTGGTGATCCTTCGGCGCGAAGCCGTCGAAGCGCGGCTTGTCGCCCCACGTGTGGACGACGACGTTCGCGGTCTCGTCGCTGCCGTCGGGCGTGGTCTCGTGCGGGACGTTGGGCACCTCGAGCAGGAGCTCCTCGAGCTCGCCCTCGATGCGCTTGGTCTCCGCCTCGAGCTCCTTGATGCGATCGCCGAGCGCGCGCATCGCGTCGCGCTGCTGCGCGAACTCGGGGCTCTTCTTGTCGAGCTTCGCCATCGCGGCGCTGGTGTCGTTGCGCTCGGCGCGGGCGCGCTCGAGGTCGGTGATCGCCTGGCGACGGCGCGGTGCGAGCGCGGCGATGCGGTCGAGGGTGGCGGCGGCGGCGGGGCCGCGGCGCGCGAGCATCTTGCGCGCGTCCTCGAGGTTCTCGGTGACCCAACGAAGGTCCAACATAGAGGCGCGGCTATACCACGGCGGGGCTTCGGCGTGAGGCGGGGGGTGGTGCCTCCGACGCCCGGTGTGCTCGCGGGCTGCTGTTCGATCGCGGCGCGAGCGTCGGGACGCGGTGGGCGCATCGCGGCGCGCGCGTTGCGCTCTGCCGCGATGCTGTCGTCAGTCTGTGGTCGGAGTCTGCGAGCCCCCGTCGCACGAGGGCGTCGGAGGCACCACCCCCCGCCCGGTACCGCGGTTCTGCCGTCTTGATTGGTGAGGACGAGACGGCTCGCGGCCGGTCCGCGCTTCGCCGCTGCCCGGGCGCTCGCGGTTCGGGCTCTGCTGCGCACTCGCCCGGACTGGGCCGGGCTCCGCTTCGCGTTCGCGCTGATCGAGAAGGAGCGGGCGCGCGCGAACGCGCGGGACCGCGACGAGCCGCGTGCAGTCGAGACGGCGCGGGCGCGCGCGTAGCGCGGGACCGCGACGAGCCGCGTGCAGTCGAGACGGCGCGGGCACGCGCGAACGCGCGGGACCGCGACGAGCCGCGTGCAGTCGAGACGGCGCGGGCGCGCGCGTAGCGCGGGACCGCGACGAGCCGCGTGCAGTCGAGACGGCGCGGGCGCGCGCGAACGCGCGGGACCGCGACGAGCCGCGTGCAGTCGAGACGGCGCGGGCACGCGCGAACGCGCGGGACCGCGACGAGCCGCGTGCAGTCGAGACGGCGCGGGCGCGCGCGTAGCGCGGGACGCGACGGGCGGTGTGGAGGGCTCGGTCTCGGACTACAGTGCGCGCCGCATGAGTGGCAGAGAACCGATCTCCGGGTTGAAGAGCGAGGAGCTGCGCGCGGCGCTCGCGGATGCGCTCGCAGGGCGCGAGCAGCGGCTCGGAGAGCTCCTGGCGCGCCACGGAGGGCTGCCCGGGCCGAATCCGAACCTCGCGCTCGCGGCCGCGTTCGGCGAGGCGATCGGCACCGAGGGCAAGGGCGCGCGGCGCGTGCTCGCGACCTTCGCCGCCGATCCCGCGAAGGCCGACGAGGCGCGGGTGTTCCTCGCGATCGCCGCGGCCCACGGATATGCGGCGCGCCTCGACGCCGATGCCCGCGACGCGTGGAACGGCGTGTTCGAGCTCACCGCGGACGATCGCGCGCCGGTGCGCATCGGGCTCATCGCGGCGCTCGGCACGTGGGCGGCGCGCGCTCCGGGGCGCATCGATCGTCTCGTCGCCGAGGCCGACGGTTGGCTCGCGCACGACGATCGCGACCACCGCTACGCAGCGGCCGCGCTGGTGCTCGACGTGATCGCCGAGACCCGCGCGATCGACGGCTCGGAGGATCGCCCTGCCCTGCTCGCCTGGATCGAGCGCACGATCGAAGAAGTGCGCGACGCACCGCGCGCGGCCGAGCGCTCGCCCGCGCGCCGCCGCATCCTCGCGTCGCTGCCCGGCGCCCTCGCGCACGTCGCGGTCGCGATGCGCGGCGAGCCCGACGGCATCGAGTGGCTGCGCGTGCGCTGCACCGAGGCGACGCATCCCGACGTGCGCGCCGCGATCGAGCAGGCGATCGAGAGGCTGCGCCGCGGCGCGGGCGCGCAGTCGAGCGCGACCATCGACATGCTGCGCGCGGCGCTCGCCTCGAGCGCGAAGCCGCCGCGCGATCCCAGCCGCATCCGCGAGGGCACCGGCCGCGGCAAGCACGGCAAGAGCGCGGGCGGCGGCAGCGTCAAGAAGGGCAAGAGCCGCTCGCGCTGAGCCGAGCTGTCCCCGTTCTTGGGCATGCGCCTCATCGCCCGCCAGGCGTCGCGACTCCCGCCGCGCGATGCGCCCGAGCGCCCGCGAGGACTCGCGACTCCCGGAGGACGACGCCTCTCGGCGCCCGCGAGGGGTCGCGACTTCCTCGCCGCGATGCGGGCCGGCATCCGCCAGGAGTCACGACTCCCGACGGCCGGCGCCCCGCGGCACCCGCCGGCGGTCGCGACTCCTTCCCGGCGACGCCCCGCAGCGCCCGACGGGAGCCTCGACTCCTGGCTCGCGATGCGCCGCGGCGCTCGACGGGAGTCTCGACTCCTCGCGGGCGCTGCGCCCCGGCGCGCGCCGGGACTCTCGAGCCCTCCCCGGCGCTCGCCGGCGATCGCGATCGAGCGCTCAGCTGGGACGCGGCTCGCTCGGGGCGGGCGGCGCGGGCGCGCGCTCCTTCGAGCCACGCGCGCGCATGCCCACGATCGTGTCGACGTAGCCGAAGAGACGCTGGTCCGCCGAGCTGCTCGGCTCGACGATGCCGCGCGCCCGCGCGATGCGCTTGGACGCGATGCCGCGCAGCTTGATCGCCGGCGTGCGATCGACCCCGGCGTCGGCGCGATCGACGAGCAGCCGCCCGAGCAGGTCGCCGGCGTCGAAGAACGCGATCGCCCAGTCGACGAGCGTGCGCGCGCCGATCCGCACCGCGGAGAGCGCGGCGCGGTGGGTGTCGAGCTGCGCGCGCCGCTCGCGCGCCCGCGACGCCTCGGTCACGTAGCTGTCGCGCAGCTCGCGCAGCCCGCCGGGAAGCAGGAAGTCGAGCCCGGCGCGCGCGCCGGCGCGCTCTTCGGGCGTCGAGCCCGGGCACTCGAGCACCGCGTTGCACAGCGAGTGGATCGCGGCGCCCCACGCGTCGTGCTGCGCGTCGGCGGCGGAGAGCTCCTCGGAGAGCGGCGCATCGACAACAGCGGCCGGGAGGGCGTCGATCTGGGTCAGTGTCTCTTCGAGCGTGCGCGCGTACGCCGCGCCGACCGCGGCCTCGAGCTCGGCGCGGCGATCGCGCACGAGGAAGGCGAGGATCATCTGGAGATCACGGAGCGTGAGGTGGTTCATGCGGCGAGGGGAGCACACGTCTCGCGCGCTGAGAAGAGACCCCGAGCGCGTCACACCGCCGCGTACGCGCTCACCAGGAAGTCGCGCACCACCGCGACGCGGGTGGGCACGCGCTTGGCGCTCGTGGTCACGAGGTAGAGCGCCGGCGCGCGCAGCTCGTGGTCGGGCAGCACGCGCACCAGGCGCGCGTCGGCGGGCTCGCGCGCGCCGGGCGCGATCGCGAGCACGCCGATGCCCGCGCCCGCGATCACCAGGTCGCGCGCGAAGCGCAGGTCGTCGCACGCGACCCGGCCGCGCACGTCGACCTCGTGCTCGCCGCCGGGCCCGATCAGCGGCAGGCGCGAGACACCGTCGCGCGGCGCCATCAGCACGACCTCGTGGCGCGCGAGATCCTCGGGGCGCTCGGGCGCGCCCCGCCGCGCGACGTAGTCCGGCGACGCGACGAGCCACGCGCGATAGCGCCCGAGCGGCCGCGCGACGAGCGAGGAGTCCGGCAGGCCGTAGCTGACGCGCAGCGCGAGATCGAAGCGCTCGCCGACGAGGTCGACGTAGCGGCTGCTGAGCGAGCAGGTCACGCGGATGCGCGGATGCGCGATCGCGAGATCGGCGAGGCAACGCGCGAAGAAGCCGTCGTCGAGATCGCCGGGCGCGGTGATGCGCACCTCGCCGCGGGGATCGCGCTGGAGCTCGGTGACGCGGCGCTCGCCCTCGGAGAGCTCGCCGAGCGCGCGCGAGGCGTGCTCGTAGAACGCGCGTCCGACCGCGGTGAGCGCGATGCGACGCGTCGTGCGCTCGAAGAGCTTGGCGCCGAGATCGCGCTCGAGGTGCGCGATCATGCGGCTGATCGACGAGGTCGGGACCGCGAGCGAGCGCGCGACCTCGCTGAAGCTCCGCGCCTCCGCGACGCGCACGAAGGTCTCGACGTGGCTGAGGTTCATCGTTGCCGAATGGGTTAACAGACCGATGCCGGACGATCGACTGCCCATGCGCGGCGCGATCGGCGAAGGTGCGCGCATGACCGAAGGCTGGAACGTCGTCGACGAGGAGCGCGGGATCCTGTGGCGCGAGTATCCGTTCACGAGAGGCGCGTACGCGACGACGCTCGTGGTGCGCGGCCCCGAGGGGCTCATCGTGATCAGCCCGGGCGCGGGGCTCGACGCGCGCGCGTTCGACGCGCTGCGCGAGCACGGCGAGGTGCGCGCGCTCGTCGCGAACAACACGTTCCATCACCTCGGCCAGAAGGACTGGCGCGCGCGCTTCCCGGACGCGACGAGCCACTGCCCGAGCGCCGCGATCACCACGCTCGCGAAGAAGGTGCCCGGCGTGCCGTGGCGCCCGCTCTCGGAGCTCGCGTCGGGCGCGGGCGCGCGCTTCCACGAGCCGCCCGGCTTCAAGACCGGCGAGACGATCGTGCAGGCCGACACCAAGCGCGGCGCGGTGTGGTGGAGCGGCGATCTGCTGGCGAACATCCAGCGCATGCCGGGGCCGCCGATCCGCTGGCTCTTCTCGCTGACCGACAGCGCGCCCGGGTTCCGGCTGTTCAAGCTCGCGGTGTGGACGCTGGTGAAGGACCGCGCGGCGGTGCGCGACGCGCTCCTGCGCGAGCTCGACGCGCATCCCCCGGCGATCGTCGTCCCCGCGCACGGCCCGCCGGTCGACACGGCCGACGTCGCAGAGCGCGCGCGGGCGCAGCTGAAGAAGCTCTAGCTGCTCCTCCCCGACGCCCGTCGCGGTCCCGCGCTTCCGCGCGTGCCCGCTCCTCGTTCAGCGCGAACGCGAAGCGGAGCCCGTCCGATCCAGGCGAACGCGAAGCGGAGCCCGAACCGCGAGCGTCGGGGCCGCGGCGAAGCGCGGACCCGTCGCGAGTCACCTCAGCCCAACCACCCGAGACGGCAGAACCGCGGTACCGGGCGGGGGGTGGTGCCTCCGCCGCCCTCGTGCGACGGGGGCTCGCAGAGGCCGACCACGGACTGACCACAGCATCGCGGCGGCGCGGCAGCGCGCGCGCCGCGATGCGCCCACCGCGTCCCGACGCTCTCACCGCGGTCGAACAGCAGCCCGCGAGTCGGCTGTAGGAGAGTTGGGGACGCCTCGAATAGACAGTCGAAACTGCCGTGCAGGAGGTCGTCCCCGTGGGCAAGCGTACCTATCGAACCGTCGAGATCCAACACGTCGACGCGAGCAAGCTCGCCAGTGCGCTCGGAGCGAGCTGCATCGTCGCGATCGACCTCGCGAAGACGAAGATGTTCGCTGGCTTCGCGAGCGCAGCGGGTCGCTGCGTCGAGATCGTGCGCTTCGAGCATCCGAAGCAGACGCGACTGTTCCTCGAGCTGCTCTGCCGTCTCCGCGAGCTCGGCGTCGCGCTCGAGGTCGCGATGGAGCCGACGGGCGTCTACGGCGACGCGCTCCGCTACCAGCTCACGCTGCGCGAGATTCCCGTGTTCCGCGTGGACGCCAAGAAGGTCCACGATGCAGCCGAGCTGCTCGACGGAGTGCCGAGCCTGCACGACGCCAAGGCGTGCACGCTGCTCGCGCATCTCCACGCGCAAGGCATCTCGAAGCGCTGGAAAGAGCGGAGCGCAGTCCAGAGGGCGATGCGCAGTCTGATCGACGAGCGCGACCTCTACGCTCGACCTTTCGAGACCGCGTACGGACGGCTCGAAGCGCTCGTCGCGCGTCACTGGCCCGAGCTCTCCCAGCACCTCGACATGGACGCCGCGTGGCACCTGCACTTGCTCTGCGAGATGCCCGGGCCTGCCGAGGTCCGCGCCAGACGCGGCGATGCGGTCGAGCTGCTCCGACGCGTCTCGCGCGCGGCGCTCTCCTTCGAGCGCATCGAGCAGATCGTCGGCTGCGCCGTCGGCTCGCTCGGCGAGTCGATGCACGATCAGGAGCGCTCGTTCCTTCGCTCGCTCGCACGTCACATGCTCTCGTTGCGCGAGCACATCCGCGATGTCGACAAGCGCATCGAAGCCGAGCTCGCCAATCATCGCGAGCTCCACTCGATGCGCGCCGCGTTCGGTGCCGTCACGACCGCTGCGCTCGTCGCCGACCTCGGCAATCCCGCCGACTACGAATCGTCCGCGTCCTTCGAGAAGGCGATGGGCCTCAACCTCAGGGTCCAGAGCAGCGGCAACAACGCCGGGCAGCACACGATCCACATCACGAAACGCGGCCCCGGACGGGCGCGTAGGTATCTCTTCCTCGCGGCGCTGCGCTTCGTGCAGAGCGACCCCGTCGCGCGTGAGTGGTACCGAGCGCGAAAGGGCTACCGCGCCGAGATCAAGCTCAAGGCAGTCGTCGCGCTGATGCGGAAGCTCGCGCGCGCGATGGTGCACGTCGCGCGAGGAGCGCCCTTCGATGCGACCAAGCTCTTCGACACACGATCGATGACCGCCGTGACCGCGTCGCCTTCACGCGACGCGGGCCAATCTTCGCTCGTCGGCTCCTGACGGCGAGCTTCGCGCTCTCTTCCCTTCGCTTCCGCTCCAAGGCGCGAAGATCGAGCGGGTGACGCTCACCTGGAGTGCTGGAGCCCCGAGAGGCTGCACCGCGAGTCCCAGCGCACCCTCGAGATCGACGCGGCGGGCGAAATGCCCAACGAGGCCGACCCGACGCCGCTCACGTGGACGTCCGACAAGACAGTTCGGGCCTATCCGTCCCGTCGCTCTCCGATCCGACCGCCTGAAGCCACCGCACACCAAGCCTCGTTCGCGGCGAGTCACCTCGCGCAAGAAGGGCCCGGTGTGCGGATCAGCGGGTGCGAGAAGCGCCCGATCCGTCGATCACGCGCGTCCGCACTTGACTACGACAGCACCCCGGGCGGCGGAGGCACCACCCCCCGCCTCACGCCGAGACCTATCCGATCGAGACCCGCGAGAGCACAGCGGTCCACGTCTCGCTCAGCCCGACCATCTCGACCACCGCGATCGCCTCGGCCATCGCGCGGTCGAGCCGCGTCCCTTCGGACTCGAGCCGCGCCGCGATCCATCGGGCCATCGCCACGCGCGTCGCGAGCTCGGCGCGCGCGAGCACGAAGCTCCCGCGCGTCGCCCACTCGAGCGTCCAGATCGCGTCGGCGATCCAGTCCGCGAGCATCGCGTCGGGCGAGAGCACCTCGGGCGTGCGCCTCTGCGCGCGCCCGAACGCGTCCGACCACGGCCGCGGCCGGGTCTCGCGGATCGCCTCGCCGTGCAGCGCGAGGATCGCGTCGCCCGCCCACTGGTGCGCGCGGGCCCAGCGCATCGGGCGATCGTCGTCCGCGAGCTCGAACCCGATCTGCGGCCACGAGCCGTCGCGCACCGCAGGGAACGGCGCGGCATCGAGCACGCTCTCGACCCGCTCGCCTTGCTCGAGCCGCGTCATCAGCGCGGCCTCTCGCGCGCGCCACGTCGCCCACGGCACCGAGCGCCCCGCGCTCACCGGGATCGACTCGGGCGCGCGCAGATCGACCGAGAGGCGACCGCCCGAGCCGAGCAGCGCGGGCTCCGCGTCGCTCTCGCGCAGCAGCGGACGCGCGCCCATCGTGCGGCACGGACAGCGGTGATCGGTGCCGATGCGCCCACCGTCGAGCGTCGCCGTGAGCAGGAACGGATAACGATGACAGGTGCGCGGCTTCAGCGGGCTCGTGTGGATCGCGCAGCGCCCGCCGCGCGTGAGGAACGAGCACGCGCCGTCGCGCTTCGTGCGCAGGAGCACCATGCCCTGCTCGCGCAGGATCGCGCTCTCGTGCTCGGCGCGGATCGCGCGTCCTTCCGCGGGGGAGAGCGGACCGAGCAGGTGCGCGTCGGCGCAGCACAAGCCGTCGCCCGCGCACGCGAAGCGCGCGCCGGGGCGGACGATCAGCGGACGGGCGCGCACCGGCATCAGCGAACGAGATCGGTGTCGCGCGCCCAGGCGTGCACGCGCGCGCCGAGCGTGGTGCGCAGCGCGAGCCGCACCCACGCGCCACGCCGCGCGAGCTCCGCGAAGCGCGCGACCGCATCGGGAACCACGTCGATGCGCAGCGCGTCGGATCCGTCGGGCTGCGCGAACACCCAGAGCCGCTCGGTGCGCGCGCGCCAGCGCGGCCCGTACGACTCGAACGCATCGCGCGCGACGATCGGCACGTCCTCCGCGACCACGCGCAGCGCGTCGCACGGCAGCGGCGCGCGGCGCAGCACCAGGCCGTCACCGAGCGACGCGTCGACGTCGGCCCAGGGCCCGCGCAGCGCCGGCTCGACGCGCGTGAGCGGCAGTCCCTCGGGCAGCTCCAGCGCGTGCTCGCGCAGACCGATCGCGCGGGCGAGCACGAAGCGCAGCGCGGTGCGCGTCGTCCCCTCGATCGTCTCGCCATCGAGGGTGCGCACCTGGGTGATGCCGCGGCGCAGCGGCGTGATCCGCACCCGCGTCCCCGCGGGCACCCGCACCCGACGCAGGCCGCGATCCTGGCGCACCGCGATCTCGATGCCGGGGACCGTGCCCTCGATCGCGCAGACGTCGTCGTCCGCGCGCGCCGGTGCTGCTGCGAAGAGCGATGCTGCGATCACGACGAGCGCGAGGCGCAACGTCACCCCATCACGTCTCGGAACGTCACCAGCACGATCACGCCGAGCAGGAACAAGAGGCCGACCATGTGCACCACGGCCTCCACCTTCTCGTTGGGCCGGCGCCGCGTGATCAGCTCGAACCCGAGGAACACCAGTCGCCCGCCGTCGAGCGCGGGGAACGGCAACAGGTTGAACAGACCGAGCGCCACCGAGATCAGCGCGATGAACGGGATGAACGTGCGCGGCCCGCGCTCGGCGCTCTCGGTCGCCATGCGGGTCATCCCGACCGGGCCCTGGATGCCCTCGGTCGATCGATTGCGCACCAGCGCGGCCATGCCCTCGAGCTGCACGCGCGTCTGCACGAGCGGCCAGAGCAGCGCGCTGTACGCCGCGTCACCGACCGACACCGGCTCGAACACGTGCGCGCCGACGACCCCGATGACGCCCTGGTCCTCGGGCCCGCGCATCGGCGTGATCATCATGGGCGGCATGCGCTGCCCGTCGCGCTCGACGACGTACTCGGTCGCCTGATCGGCGCGCGGTCGCGTGACCGCCTGCAGCTCGTCGATGCTGGTGATCGCCTGCCCGTTCGCCTCGACGATGCGATCGCCCGGCTGGAGGCCCGCTTCCGCGGCGGGCGAGCCCGCGCCGACCTCGCCGACGACCATCGCGCCCGCGGTCTCGACCGTGCGCGGCATGCCGTAGCCGAGATAGAAGCCGAACATGATCAGCATCGCCGCGAGGTAGTTCGCGAACGGCCCCGCGAAGATCGTGATCATCCGCGCGAGCACGCCCTTGTTGGGGAAGAGCGCGGGGTCGTCGCGATCGATCTCGTCGGCGGGGTTCATCCCGTCGATCTGCACGTACGCGAGGAAGGGGATCGCGCAGACCTGGAAGACGGTCGGGCTGCCCTTCGGCTGATAGCGGAAGATCGGAGGTCCGAAGCCGATCGAGTACCGCAGCACGCGCATCCCGAAGGCACGCGCGGCGAGGTAGTGACCCGTTTCGTGGACGACGACCAGGAAAGAGATCCCGAGGATCGCGACCACGATGTTCATCCGGTGTCCCTTCCTCCGCGCCCTCCAGGAGAGGAGAACGACAGCACTGACTCTAGCCGCCGATGTCGCCGACGGCCACGGGGGGAACCTAAACGCGCCGGTAGGATGCTCCCCGCCCCTCGCACCAGAACTAGACACACGGGTCGGTGTCTCGAAGCGACGGTGCATGACATGATTCGCGCGATGCGGCGCCTGCGCCCCCTCACGCTCGCCGCGCTCGTGATGCTCGGCGCGACCCTCGCGCGCGCCGACGACCCCATCGCGCACGAGTACGTGCCGGGCGTGGAGGCGGACGAGGGCACGATGCTCGTGTCGTCGGGCGGCGCCGCGCCCGAGGCGCTCGTCTACGACGGCGAGGTGATCCCAGCGCCCGAGGGCGGACCGATGCGCCCCGGCGAAGAGCGGGCGATGCAGGCCGCGCCGGGCGACGAGCGCGCGACCGAGGAGGTCGGTCGTCGCTCGCCCTCGTTCCGGCCCGACCGCGTGACCGAGCTGAACGGGCAGGTCGGGTACTTCGAGGTGTTCACGCCGACCATCTCGCCGTTCAAGCGGGTCACCGCGCTCGACGGGATCACGCTCACGGATCGCACGCCGGTGCTCGCGATCGCGGATCGCGGTCCGCGTCGCGAGGTGCCCGTCGAAGGTGCCCAGGCGCAGGCACCCGACTGGAGGCCGCGTGATCTCTTCTGGGGCAGCGTGGTGCTCGACTTCTCGGGCGGGCGCGAGGTGCCCTTCCCTTCGGTGTCGCCGGAGTCGCGCCTGCTCACGGTGCGCACCGAGCCCGAGACGCGGCTGCGCTTCGAGCGCGACGGCGCCGACAACTTCTACGCGATCGTCGACGAGCCGCGCGGCGCGGTGAGCGAGGTGCGCGTCGTGTTCCTCACCGACGCGCCGCGGACGTACTTCGGGACCGAGCTGCCGCGCACGCGCGCCGACGCGCTGATCGCGGAGGTGCCGCAGGTGCCCGCGAGCGTGCAGCGTCGCGGCGAGGAGTTCGCGGCGCGGCTCAACCTGCATCGCGGCATGCCCTTCGACGTCACGCTGAGCGAGCTCGTTCGCTGGTTCCGCGACTTCGAGGAGAGCGCCGAGCCCCCGCGCGACACCGGCGACATCTACTGGGATCTCGCGAACGGACAGCGCGGCGTGTGCCGCCATCGCGCGTACGGGTTCGTGATCACCGCGCAGGCGCTCGGCATCCACGCGCGCTTCGTGCAGAACGAGGCGCACGCCTGGGTCGAGGTGCACCTGCCCGAGAACCGCGGGTGGCTGCGCATCGATCTCGGCGGATCGCCGCGCGGTCTGTCGCCGCACAACACCGACGAGCGCCCGCGCTATCGGCCCGAGGTGCCCGATCCGCTGCCGCGCCCCGACGCCTACGTGCGCGCGTACCAGGAGGCGGCGCGGCTCAGCGAGGACGCGTCGTCGTCGTCGTCGGGCGGCGACGAAGGATCGTCGTCGAGCGGCGCCGAGGGCGCTACCTCGACCGGTCGAGGTAGCGGTGGGCCGCCGCAGGGCGGCGCAGTGCAGGCGCAGGTCGAGGAGGGCACCGCGGGCCGCGAGTCGCGCGCCGCGCTCGATCTGCGGCTCGATCTGCCGTCGACGATCGAGGTGCTGCGCGGTCGCACGCTCGAGGTGACGGGCACGGCGCGCTCGGCGGACCTCGGCATCGCGGGGCTGCGCATCGAGGTGCTGCTCGCATCGGAGAGCAGCGCGGTGGAGCGCATGCTCGGCGTGACGGTGACGAACGAGCACGGCGCGTTCCGCGGCAGCTTCGGCGTGCCGCCGGATCTCGCGGTCGGCGACTATCGCCTCGTCGTGCGCAGCCCGGGCAACGCGCAGGTGGGGCCCGCGGTGGCGCGGTGAAGCGCGCGGGCGTCGTCGCGGCGATCGCGTGCGTGATCGTCGCGAGCGTGGTGCGCGCGGAGGACGGCGAGCTCGAGGTCGCGCCTCCGCCGACCGAGGTCGCGCTCGAGGAGCGGGTCGAGCCTCCTCCGGTCGACGATCGCTTCGTGCGGGTGTCGGGCACGCGCTTCGTCGCGGGCGGCGCGCCCTTCCACTTCGTCGGCGCGAACGTCGGCGTGGTGCACGGCCTGCCCCATCGCGCGGCGATGGAGCGCACGCTCGACGCGGTGCGCGCCGACGGGCTGCGGGTGATCCGCGTGTGGGCGCTCGGCGAGCGCGCCGAGGACGCGCCGGCGTGGGCCCGCGACTTCGCGTTCCGCACCGGCGAGGAGGGCTGGATCGCGACGTCGTTCGAGCACCTCGATCGCGTGATCGATGCGGCGAAGGCGCGCGATCTGCGCGTGATCGTCGTGCTCGCGAACCGATGGCGCGACTACGGCGGGGTGCCCCAGTACCTGCGCTGGGCGGGCGTGCCCTTCGACGAGGGGAGCGCCGACGCGCCGGGCGGCCCGGGGCTCGCGCGCTTCTTCGACTGCACGCGCTGCGACGCGCTCTATCGCGCGCACGTGCGCCGGGTGGTGGAGCGGGTGAGCTCGACGAGCGGGATCGCGTACCGCGACGAGCCGACGATCCTCGCGTGGGAGCTGATGAACGAGTCGAGCGTGCCGGCGCGCTCCGCGCCCGCGCTCGTGCGCTGGACCCAGGAGAACGCGCGCTTCATCCGCTCCCTCGATCCGAACCATCTGATCGCGGCGGGCCACATCGGCTACGAGCGCGCCGCGGATCGCGACACCTGGCTCGCGATCCAGCGCCTGCCCGAGATCGACTACGCGGACGCGCACGCGTACCCCGCCGCGTACCAGCGGGTGCGCGACGTGCGCGAGCTGACGCGGTGGATCGACGATCGCGTCCAGCTCGCGCACCACGTCGCGCGCAAGCCGTTCGTGTTCGGTGAATTCGGGTTCAGCACGAGACAGCTCCGCGTGCTCGGTGTGCCGCGCGCGCGGTGGTACGACGCGTTCCTGCGCGCCGGGCATCGCGACGGCATCGCGGGCGCGCTGGTGTGGACGTACCTGCCCTACGAGGATCGTCCGAGCGAGCACGGCATCCATCCCGACGGCGAGGGCGAGCGACGAACCCGCGACGTGCGCGCGGTGCTCGCGCGTCATGCGCGCAGGTGGACGATCACGCCGCCCGAGGAGCGCAACCCACGGCTCGGCGAGGCGTTCGGCGAGGCGCCGATCCACCCGGCGTCGCGCGAAGCGCGCGGCACCTCGCAGGTGCACGACACGTGGGTCGACGGCGTGCTGCGGATGCCGATCGAGGGGTTCCGCCGCGCTGCGTTCGAGGGCGTGGGGCGCTGGGACGGCGGCGCGGTCATGCACCTCTGGGGCAGCGGTCGCGGTTGGGTGCGCTACGAATTCCGTAGCGATCGTGGCGCTGCACCGTCGCGGCTCGTGGTGCGGATGCGCGCGTCGTCGGAGCTGCCGGGCCTCGGCATCGGCGCGACGTCGGAGGACGGAGCGCGCGCGTCGGTGTCGATCGACGAGATCACGATCGGCACGATCGACGTGCCGCCCGACGATGGGATCGGGCGCGTGGTGGAGCTCGTCGTCGACGACGTCGAGCTGCTCGCGCGTCTCTTCGCGCGACCGCGCGCGCGTCACTCGCTGCGCCTCGAGGTCGTGCCCGGCGTGGGCGCGGAGGGACTCTGTCTCTACGGCGCCGCGACCGGACACGAGACGCTCGCGCCCGAGGTCCTCGCGGAGCTCCCGGGCGCGATCGAGCTGACGTACGAGCGCTGACCGCGGTCAGAAATCCGCGCCGCCCGAGACGTACACGGCCCAGACGCCGCCGTCGTCGAACGCGAAGCCGTAGGGATCGTCGAGGTTCATCACGAAGCGGCCCTCGACGAAGCCCGCGCCGATCTCACCGCGCACGAACGGCACGAGCGCGAGGTAGCCCTCGGTCTCCATGTCCTCGCCGGTCGGCGCGAGCATCACGGCCTGGAAGCGCGCACCGATCGCGAGCTCGGGGATCGGGCGTCCCGCGGCCCACGCCGCGCCCTGCAGCGCGAACGTCGTGTCGCCGGTCTGCCCCTCGTACTCGACGGGAAGCAGCGCGCCGAAGCCCGCCTCGGCACCGACGTCGAAGTACTCCTGACGCCACTCGACGTCGCCGCGAGCGACCACCGCCATGTTGAGCGGCGTGCTGAGCCACGCGTCCCACGCTCCTTGCATCGCGGCGCCGAGCGCGAGCGTGAAGATGCCGACGAACCCGTCGCCGAAGAGACCGTCGCGATAGTCGTCGTAGAGGTTCGTCAGCGGTGCGGTGAGGCCGAGCCCACCGCGCACGCGGAAGCCGTTCTCTCGATCGTGCATGCCGGCGCGCACGCCGACGTACGGGTTGCCGGCGCGGAACGCGGAGCCGTCACCCGCCGATCCCGTCGCGCGCCACGCGACGTCGAGATCGACGAAGGTCGTGTCGGTCGGCGCCGCGAGGCGGAAGCTTCCGTAGAAGCTCGGCTGGAAGAGCTCGACGTCCGACATGCCGACGCTCCAGTGATAGAAGCCGAGCTCCACCGCGACCCGTGATGTCGACTCGTGATCGCGCAGCTCGCCGGTGCTCGCCTGTGCCTGCGCGAGCGTGGTCGAAGCCAGGACCGATGCGAAGAGAAGCGTGGACGCGAGAGCGTGTGAACGAGCGATCACCATTGTTCCTCCGAAGCGACGCACGACGTTCACGCAGCGGTTCGAATCGCGAGCGCGTCGTGTGTGGAGGAGCGCGTGTGCACCGAGCGTGCCCGCTGCTGCTACGCTCGCGCCCCATGGCGACGACCTGGACGGCGAGCAACGTGCCCGATCAGACGGGCAAGACCTTCGTGATCACCGGATCGAACAGCGGCATCGGCTACGAGGCCGCGACGATCCTCGCGCAGCGCGGAGGCGAGGTCATCCTCGCGTGCCGCAGTCAGGACAAGGGGCGCACCGCGCTCGAGCAGCTGCGCGCGGCAGCGCCCGGCGCGAAGACGAAGCTGATGAAGCTCGACCTCGCGAGCCTCGCGAGCGTGCTTGCGTTCGCGGATCAGGTGAAGAGCGAGCACGGGCGCATCGACGCGCTGATCAACAACGCGGGGCTGATGGCGATCCCGCGCACGACGACCGAGGACGGGTTCGAGATGCAGCTCGGCACGAACCACCTCGGGCACTTCGCGCTGACGGGGCTGCTCTTCGGGCGGCTGCTCGAGACCGGCGCGGCGCGCGTGGTGAACGTCGCGAGCCAGGCGCACCGCATGGGCAAGATGCGCTTCGAGGATCTGATGGGCGAGAAGCGCTACGAGAAGTGGGCCGCGTACGGGCAGAGCAAGCTCGCGAACCTGCTCTTCACGTTCGAGCTGCAGCGCCGCACCGAGAAGAAGTGGCCCGGCAAGGTGCCCGTCGCGGCGATCGCGTGCCACCCCGGCTATGCGGCGACCGAGCTGCAGGGCAAGGGACCCGAGCTCGAGAAGAGCCGCTTCAACGCGATGCTGATGAAGATCGGCAACGGCGTGTTCGCGCAGACCGCGGCGATGGGTGCGCTGCCGACGCTGCGCGCGGCGACCGATCCCGACGCGAAGAGCGGCGACTACTACGGTCCCGCGGGCCTCGGTGAGATGGCGGGCCCGCCGGTGAAGGTCGGCTGCACGACGGCAGCGCGCGACCCCGAGGTCGCGAAGCAGCTCTGGCAGCGCAGCGTCGAGCTGACGAAGGTCGACTTCGGCGGGCTGTGATCGCATGCGCGCGCACGCCTGCTGGGTCGCGCTGCTGCTCGCAGCGTGCGCTCCATCGCTGACGCTCGACGACGGGGGGACATCGTCGTCGGATCGAGACGGAGGCGGGCTCGACGGTGGTGGGTCGTCGGGGCCCGACGCGGGGGATCCCGGGGAGACGATCCCGGTGATCGTCGCGGCGGGCTCGAACCACGCGCGGTGGGTGAGCATCGACCAGGGGCGGACGTGGTGCTCGGTGCGCGGTGAAGCGCCGGGCACCACGGACTTCGACAATCCGAACCTGCTCCGGAACATCACGTACGCGAACGGTCGATTCGTGACCGGCTCGGCGACGGCGATCTTCGTGTCGGCGAACGGATACGAGTGGACCGACGTCGGTGCGCCGGCGTTCGATCAGTGGGTCGGACAGATCGACTTCGGCAACGGGTGGTGGGTCGCGACCGGCGGCTACGGCACCGCGATGCGCTCGCGCGATCTGAGCGCCTGGGAGAACGTCTCCGACGCGCTGCCCGGCAACGAGGCATCGCGCACGCTCGCGTTCGGCGCCGGCACGTTCGTGACCGCGCGCGACGGGGTCGGCTGGTGGTCGAGCGCCGACGGGACCGGGTGGACGCAGCTCGACGCGGGCGGCGGCACCGAGGTGGTCTTCGACGGGACGCGCTTCGTCGCGCGCCCTGGATACGATCGCGGTCACGGCGTGCGCCTGCGCAACGGATGGCCCGACCGCATCGAGCGCGCGGAGGATCGCGACGGGGCCGCGTTCGCCGCGGTCGCGACGGTCGAGGAGTCTCCGACGCGCTTCGCGTTCGGCGTCGCGCCCGCCGCGGACTACCAGCGTGAGCGGCTGCCCGCGTCGCTCGCCGACTGCCTCGGTCTCTGAGCGATCAGCGCCACCGGATCTTCAGGCCCAGCTCGTCCTTCATGCGCAGCAGGGCCTCCGCGTTCCCGCGCGCGTCGTCCACCGGATGATGCGTGTGCTCGGTGCGCCGCAGGTGCTTGAAGCTCTGGAAGGTGTCCTTCACGAGGCCCTTGTAGAGCGAGCCGAGGTTCTGCGAGCTGTGGCCGAACGGGTTCTTCCCGAGGAAGTGGTGGAAGTACCAATTCACGAATTGCCAGTCGAATCCGTTGTTGTCCGAGACGAACACGATTCGATTGCCACCCTCGCGAGCGAGCCAGTCGGAGAATCGCGACATCGACTCCGTCGGATCGTCGAAGGTCAGAGTCTCTTCGCGCGAGAACCCCGAGACCTTCAGCGCATCGGGGATCCAGCGCTCCGAGATCGGACGCAAGCGCGCGTAGAAGGTGCGCTCGAGGCCGGGCTCCACGATCACCGCACCGAGCGCGATCATCGAGTAGTCGCCGGGGATCGGTCCGTCGGCCTCGATATCGACCATCACGTACGTCATCCACGCTCTCCCATCGACGAAAATCGGCTCGCCCGCCGGCCCCTACCGTCCGCGCGCTTCGCGCGCTCCCGTCCGAGACCTGCGGGACGAGCACTCCTGCAGACCCATCGACGCGCGCAGCTTGTCGGGATCGAGCACCCGGTGCACGGCACGCACGCGCGATCCTTCGAGCTCGAGCGCGGAGATCGAGACGACGACGCCGTCGACGTACGTGACGATCCCCGGCTCGCCTCCGACGAAGACGACACGCTCCTCGACGACGCCCGCACGGGCCCGCTTGCGCGCGATCCCCGCGAGCGCACGTGCGACGCGATCGCGCCCGACGATCCAGCGCCGCGCCGCGCCGCGCACGCCACGACCATCGGTCGCGAGCCGTGCGTCCTCGGTGAGCAGCTCGACGAGCGCGCCATCGTCCTTCGCGCGCAGCGCCGCGGCGAAGCGGTGCGCGATCTCGGCGTGGGCCTCGGGCGAGGCGACGGCGCGAGGACGCTCGGTGCGCACGCGCTCTCGCGCCCGATGCACGACCTGCCGGCACGCCGCCTCGCTGCGCCCCAGCGCTCCTGCGATCGCCGGATAGTCCACGTCGAACACGTCGCGCAGCAGGAACGCCGCGCGCTCCTCGGGCGCGAGCCGCTCGAGCAGCAGCAGGAACGCGACCGAGAGATCCGACGCGAGCTCGAGGGCGCGCTCGGGTGACTCGGTCACGATCGGCGTGGGCAGCCAGGGATCGACCTCCGCGCTGCGCTCGGTGCGTCGCGCGCGGAGGCGATCGATGCAGAGGCGCGTGATCGTCGTGACGAGCCACGCCTCCGGCGTCCGCACCACCTCGTCGGCGTCGCGACGATGCCAGCGCAAGAACGTCTCCTGCACCATGTCGTCGGCGTCGTCGATCGAGCCGAGCATGCGATACGCGATGCCCCAGAGACGGCGGCGGTGCGGCTCGAGCTCGTCGCTCACGGCGTCTCCGGTGCTCCTTGTCGGAACGCGATCGCGACGCGGTTCCACGCGTTCATCGTCGCGATCACGAACGTGAGCTCGGCGCGCTCGCGCTCGTCGAAGTGACGCGCGACCTCGTCGTAGAGCGCATCGGGCGCGCCGTCGCGATCGACGCGCGTGAGCGACTCCGCCCAGGCGAGCGCCGCGCGCTCGCGCGGAGAGAAGAACGGAGTCTCGCGCCATGCGGCCACGGCATTGATCTTCCGCGCCGCGACCCCGCCCGCCAGTGCCTCGCGGAAGTGGAGATCGACGCAGTAGGAGCACCCGTTGATCTGCGAGATGCGCAGGTCGAGGAGGTGACGCAGCGCGGGCTCGATCGCGCCCTCGGACAGGGTGCGCGAGACGGTGCCGAGCGCGCGGTACACGTCGGGAACGATGCGGGGATAGGCGAGACGCTGGTCCATGTGGATTGGCTCCTTCGCAGCGAAGACGGGCGAGCCGGCGCGCTGTGACAGGTGACTCGCCAACACGGTTGGCGCGGCGAGGGAACGAGCGCGCGAGATGTCCGCGAGATGCGCGCGCGGCGTGTCGCTTGCTCCACGCTCGCCGCCATGCGCCGACTCCTCGCTGCTCTCGCGTCCTCGCTCGTCCTCGCGTGCACCCCAGTCGACGTCACTTCATCGACCCCTTGTCTGCACACGGACCGCGAGCTCCGCCGGACGCTCGAAGGTCATCCCGAGACCGTCGACTTGCTGATCGTGCTCGATGACTCGAGCCTCGGCCGCATCGACGAGGTGAACGGCGCGATCGCGCGCCTGACACGCTCGCTCGCCACGGGCGATCGCGACGGCGACGGGCGCCGAGAGGTGCCCGCTCTTCCGCTGCGGGTCGCGGTGGTGACGAGCCATCTCGGCGTCGCGGGGCACGACGTGCCCTCGTGCACCGACGGGCGCTTCGGGGCCCTGGGCGACGACGGCGTGCCGCGGTCGGGCGATCCCTCGTGCGGCGGGAGCTCGCCCGTGATCACGTTCGAGCCGGGCGACGACGCCGACGCGTTCGTCGAGGCCGTCGCATGTGCGGCGCGCGTGGGCACCTCCGGCTGCGGTTGGGAGCAACCGCTCGAGGCCGCGCTCAAGGCGCTCATGCCGACGCACGATGCGGCCGACCTCGTGTTCCCCCGCGGCTTGCCGATGTTCCGCGAAGGCGCTGGCCACGGCTTCGCCGAGTACGACGACTTTGCGGTGCCCTATCCGCCGCTGCTCGCGGCCGTGATCGTCACCGACGAGGACGACTGCTCGGTCGAGGACGTCTCGCTCTTCGATCCTGCGGCGTACGACGGGGAGCCGCTCGAGACGCGCTGCCGTGATCACCGCGACGCGCTGCACGCGATCGCGCGTTACGTCGAAGGCGAGCACGGCGAGAGCGGCCTCCTCGGGCTGCGATGGCAGCCCGACGACTTGTTCATCGCGGCGCTGGTCGGCGCACCGCTCGACGCGCTCGAGCCCGACGCCGGCGGAGACTACGACGGCGTCCTCGCGCACGAGCGCATGCAGCTCGTGCCGGATCCGACGCAGCCGTCGCGCGTCCTGCCCTCGTGCAGTGGCCCCGGCATCACCGCGTTTCCCCCGCGGCGGATCGTGGAAGCGCTCGACGACCTCGACGACGCGCGCGTGCCGACGTTCCTGCGATCGATCTGCGCGCCCGATCTCGAGCCCTCGTTCGACGCATTGGGCGAGGCGCTGGGCAACCGCATTCTCGGTGCGAGGTGCCAGTACGGCATCACCTCGGGCTGCGTCGTCGAGGAATCGCTTCCCGAGGGGATGACGTGCGACGCGCTGCCGGGGCGGACCCGACGCACCATCGAGGATGGACGCCAGGTCTGCGAGCTCGCGCGCGTGCCGTACGGCTCGGGAGAGCCGGGGTGGGCGCTCGTCGACGCGTTCTGTCCCCCGGGCGCGAGCACGATCCATCTCGAGCTCGCGCCCGTGCCAGGGGCCTACTACGAGGGCACGTGCCCGCACACGCTCGGGCCCGACGGCGGGACGTGTTTCGAGTGACTCGAGGCGCGGCCGTGACCGGCGGGACGAGCACTCCGGCAAGGACTCAGTCGCCGTCGGTCAGCAGCTTGTCGAGCTGGGTCGACGTGCCCGGCCCGAGCTTCCGCACGTTGTCCATCCAGTGCAGGAGCAGCGCGCGGTTGTCGCCGACGTTGAGGTTCTGCATCTCGAGCGCGCCGATGCGATCCTCGGGCGTGAACGCGGGCTGCTCGACCTTCTCCATCGAGAGCTTGTCGGGGTCGTACGCCATGTACGGCGCGCGCGTCTCGAGGATCGTGTAGTCGTCGCCGCGGCGCAGCTCGAGGGTGACCGAGCCGCTGATCGCCGGCGCGATCCAGCGCGTGAGGCCGTCCTTCAGCATCATCGCCTCGGGATCGAACCACTTGCCCTCGTAGAGCAGGCGACCGAGGCGACGGCCGAGCGTCGCGTAGAGATCGGTCGTGCTCTCGTTGTGGATCGCGCTGAGCAGGCGCTCGTAGGCGATGTGCAGCAGCGCCATCCCCGGCGCCTCGTAGATGCCGCGCGACTTCGCGTCGATCACGCGGTTCTCGATCTGGTCGCTCATGCCGAGGCCGTGGCGACCGCCGATCTCGTTGCACTGCACGAAGAGCTCGAACGCCGACGCGAAGCGCTTGCCGTTCAGCGCGACCGGCAGGCCCGCCTCGTACTCGACGGTGATCGTCTCGGGCTCGATCGCGACGTCCTTCTTCCAGTGCGCGACGCCCATGATCGGCGCGACGATGTGCATGCCGGTGTCGAGCCGCTCGAGGTCCTTCGCCTCGTGCGTCGCGCCGAGCACGTTCGCGTCGGTCGAGTACGCCTTCTCGGTGCCCATCTTGTACGGCAGGCCGATCGACTCGAGGTACTCGCTCATCTCCTTGCGGCCGCCGAACGCGCTGACGAACGCCTGGTCGAGCCACGGCTTGTAGATGCGCAGGTCGGGGTCGACGAGGATGCCGTAGCGATAGAAGCGCTGGATGTCGTTGCCCTTGTGGGTGCTGCCGTCGCCGAAGACGTGCACGCCGTCCTCGCGCATCGCGCGCACGATCGCGGTCGTCGTCACCGCGCGGCCGAGGGGCGTCGTGTTGAAGTACTTCTTGCTGCCCACGCTCAGGTGGAACGCGCCGCACTGGATCGCGATCAGGCCCTCGCGGACCATCGCCTCGCGGCAGTCGAGCAGGCGCGCGAGCTTCGCGCCGTGCGTCATCGCGATCGGCGGGATCTCGCGCGGGTCCTTCTCGTCGGGCTGCGCGAGGTCCGCGGTGTAGCAGTGGACGTCGAGGCCCTGTCGCGACATCCACGCGACGGCGGCACGCGTGTCGAGGCCGCCCGAGAAGGCGAGGCCGATCTTGGTTCCGGCGGGAGGCAGCGAGCGGTAGATGCGGCTCATGGCGGGCGCGGGTGTAGCACGGGGCGTCGGGCACACGTACTCGCAGCGTTGGCACGCGCTCGTCACGTCGCCGTGACGCACGCGCGACGTACGCTCTCGGTCCACATGGCGAGCAGTTCCGCCGAGACGGCCTGGAAGCGAGTCACGCGCGCGACGGTCCGAGCGCTCCGGGGCAAACGCTCGCAGCGCCTCGCGAGCGAGCGGCTCGGGTACGAGACGAACGTCCTCTACGACTGGGAGCGCGGCCGGCGCAGCCCGGTCACGACCGAGGTCGTGCGGCTCGCCGCGCTGCGTGCCGCGCCGCGATGGGAGAAGGAACCGGTGCGGCTCCCGGTCGCGTTCGCCGACGTGCGCACGCTCGCCGACGTCGACGGAGTCGCGTCGTACCTCCGCGCGATCACGTCGGGCCACGCGGTCACGCGTGTCGCGAGCGCGATCGGCGTCACGCGGGCCACGCTCGGGCGCTGGCTGCGTGGGCTCTCGGAGCCTCGCTTCCACGAGTTCCTCGGGCTCGTCGACGCGTGCGGGGCGCTGCCCGATCTCGTGATCGACGCGCTCGGCGTCGACGCGTCGTCGCTGCCGCTGCCCGAGGGACCGCGCAAGCGCCGGAGCATCGAGGACGCGTTCGAGTCCGAGCCGCTCCTCGCAGTGCTGATCCCCGCGCTCTCGGTGCGCTCGGTCCAGCGCGCGAAGGATCCGGTCGCGGAGCTCGCGCGCGGGCTGGAGGTCCCGGAGCCGCGCGTGCGCGCCGCGCTCGAGCTGTGCGCCGCGCTCGGGATCGCGCGCAAGACCCGTCAGGGCTGGACGTTGATCCCCGACGACGGTCCGCGGGTCGTCTCGGCGCGGCGGACGAAGCGGTTCGGCGTCGCGTTCCGCGAGATGGCGCGCTCGCGCGCGCTGCGGCCCGGGTTCGAAGGGCCGATCGTCGTGCTCCAGGTCGATCGCGAGCGCTACGAGCGACTGCAGGAGCACCGCCGGGCGATCCAGCAGATGTTGATGGAGCTCTCGGCTCCACTGCCCACCGCGGATCGACTGGTCATCGTCTCCGTCGAGCTGCACGCGCTCTTCGGCGATGCGCCCTGATCCGGCAGATCTCGACCACGAGGATCGATCGTGCGCGACGCCGCGCGTGTCACCTGGATTGCGACTGCGTCGCGCCGCCGCGACGCTCTGGTGATGCGATTCGAACACGCCGTGCGCTCGGCGATCGCCGGGCTGCTCGTGTCGTGCAGCGCAGCGCCGGACGAGAGGCCGGACGCGACGCTCTCGGACTCCGGAGCTCCGATCGACGTGGTGCCGGTCGACGAGCTCTGCGTGCGCGCCGCGACGGTCGTCTGCGACGCGATGTTCGCGTGCTGCACGCTGCGCGAGGAGCTGCCGCCGACGCTCGAGGCGTGCGTGTCCGATCAGCTGGCGCTGTGTCGCGCGGTCTACTTCCACACCGACCAGAACGACGGCCTGCTCTCGATCGCGACGCGCCCCTACGACGGCGCCGAGGCTGCGCGCGTGCTCGACGAGATCCGCGCGCGCGCGACGACGTGCGAGGTCGCGCGGCTGGTGCTCGACCCGCAGCGCTTCGTCGACGGTCCGCTCGCGCAGGGCGAGCTCTGCCCGCTCGGCGGCTCGGCGCGCGTCGCGTGCGAGGACGGGCTCGGCTGCACGATCGACGAGCCGGGGAGCGTGTGCCAGCCGGTCCATGTCGCGGGCGAAGCGTGCGGCGATGGGGTCGCGCACTGCGAGCGCGGCACGTTCTGCGAGCGGCGCGGCGCGTCGGGGACGTGCACGGCCGGGCGCGCGAACGGCGCGGCGTGCGCGACGTCCGACCAGTGCGCGAGCGAGAGCTGCCAGGGCGGCGCCTGCGTGCCCTTGATGCCCGGCCAGGTGTACTGCGCCGGGGCGGAGTGGAGCGGGTGATGCACCGACGAAGTGCGTTCGTGGCGGCGCTGCTCCTCGTGAGCAGCGCGTGCACCGTCGAGGACGATCGCGAGGAGCTCGTGCCGTGCCGCGTGGATCGCGACTGTCCCGGCGGCAGCTGCCGCGCCGGGCTCTGCTCGCCGATCCCGTGCATCGATGCCGACGCGGACGGTCGAGGCGACGGGTGCTCGATGGGGCCCGACTGCGACGACGGCGATCCGATGCAGACCGGCGCCGAGGTCTGCGACGGTCGCGACAACGACTGCGACGGCGATGCCGACGACGGTCTCGTCATCACGGCCTGCGGCTCGTGCATGCCGGGCTGCACCGAGCTGCGCCTCGGCGCCGGAGGCACGCCGTTCGACGCGCCGCCCGCGCAGCTCGACGGCGTCTCGATCGGCGACGACGGCGTGCTCTCGATGGAGGCGCCCGAGCCCGCGGCCGAGCACCTCATCTGGATCCCGAGCACTGGCGACGGGACGATCGTGAAGGTCGACGTGCGGACGTTCGAGCCGCTCGCGCGCTATCGCACCGGACCGGAGGCGCTGCTCGACGAGCCCTCGCGCACCGCGGTCGACGTGCGCGGCGACGTCTACGTGACGAACGTCCACGGCGAGAGCGTCACGCGCATCGCCGCGCGTCCTGCGCTCTGCCCCGATCGCGACGGCGACGGAGCGGTGCGGACCTCGAGCGGTCCCGACGACGTGCTGCCGTGGGGCGAGGACGAGTGCGTGCTCTGGAACCATCCGATGCCGGGCGCGCGACCGACGGCGATCGCGGTGCGCGACCAGGCGATCCTCGGCGGGTACGCGCCGCGCGTGTGGGTCGGCGGCATCGACACCGAGCTCGTCTACCAGCTCGACGGCGACACCGGCGAGGAGCTCTTCCGGTTCTCGACGCCCGAGCACCAGCCCCCGACGGTCTTCGCGTTCGACGAGCACGGACAGCTCTTCTCCGCGCCGCACCAGACGGGGATCGCGCGAGGCTTCTATGCGCGCATCGACACCACGCGCTGCGTCGACGAGCCGAGCTGCGTCGCCGCGGCATGTGGGCCCTCGGGCGACGACTGCGTGCGTCAGGTGCTCGACATCCCGGGCTGCAGCGTGATCGCGATCGGGCTCGAGGGCGTGCTGCACCTCGGCTGTCCCTATCACACGATGTGGGATCCGCGCGCACCGCTCGGCCGGCGGCTCGGCGAGCCGAACGGGGAGTCGTCGTACGTGCGCAACTTGGTCGCGGACGCGCGCGGCAACGTCTTCGTCGCGGACGCGGCCATCAACGGCGTGGGTGTCGTGCGCGTCGACCCCGCGACCGGCGAGGCGGTGAGCGTCACGCCGTGGCCCTACGCCGGCGGAGCGGAGCCGCAGGGCCTCTCGGTCGACGACGAGGGCAAGGTGTGGGCGATCAACTCCGCGACGGGCGACGCGACCGTGATCGCGCCCGGCGAGGCGCTCGACGACAACACGGTGTGGTCGGGCGTGGTGCCGATCCTGCGCCGGCCCGACGCGTGGACCGACATGACGACGCGGCCTGGCGCGACCCCGCGCGCGCGCGGTCTCTATCGCTACCGGCTCGACACCTGCGACGGCGGCGTCGCGACGATCACGCCGGAGCTCGGCCGCCTCACGTGGGAGGCGGGCATCCCGGTCGACGCGTCGATGACGGTGCGCGTGCGCACCGCCGCGTCGCAGAGCGCGCTCGCAGGGGCGCGATGGATCCTCGTGGCGACGATCGCGCCCGACGCGCCGCCGATCGATCTCGGTGAGGTGCTCGCGTTCCGCGGTGAGGACCCGCAGCAGATCGTGGAGCTCGAGCTCGCGCTCGACGGCACGGCGCGCGCGCTGCCGCGCGTGCTCTCGGTGCGCCTCGCGTTCCGCGCGGGCTGCGAGGTGCCGCAGTGACGATCCGCGTGCTCGCGGTCGCGCTCGCGCTGGTCGCGTGCAGCGAGGACCCGCGCCCACCGGGACGCGACGCGGCGGCCGACGACGCGCCCGAGTCGATCTGCGGCGAGCCCGACACGCTGCGGTGCGAGGGCCTCGTCCACTACCGCTGCAGCGAGGACGGCCGGACGCGCGAGGACGAGACGCGCTGCGACGAAGCGTGCAGCGCGTCGCTGGGCTGCGTCGCGTGCGTACCGGGCCAGCGCCGCTGCGACGGCGATCGCTCCGAGGTCTGTCTGCCCGACGGGAGCGGCTACGCGCACGTGCGCGACTGCGCCGACTGGGGCGCGGTCTGCAGCGGCAACGGCGACTGCGGCGACGAGTGCGCGATCGCCGAGCGTCGCAACGGGTACATCGGCTGCGAGTACTTCGCGGCCCCGCTCGGCAACCACCTGCTCGATCTCGCGACGTTCACGTTCCGCATCTCGATCGCGAACCCCGGCGCGGCGCCCTCCCGCGTGCGCATCCAGCGCGGCGGCGAGGACGTGCACGCGCTCGACGTCGCGGCGGGCGGGCTCGAGGTCGTCACGCTGCCGTGGACCGAGTCGGCGTGGGTCGGCGAGCAGCCCGAGAGCGTCGCGAGCCCGGACGCGGCGTACCGCGTGATCGCCGATCGGCCGGTCGTGGTGACGCAGTTCAACCCCTACGAGTACGCCACCCCGGCGGGCGCGCAGTTCAGCTACTCGAACGACGCGTCGCTGCTGCTGCCGGTGCACGCGCTCGCGGGTCGCTACGTCGGTCTCTCGTTCGCGCCCTTCAACATCCTCGATCCGCTCGCGGGCGTGGTGCAGTGGACGGGCGCGATCGCGCTGGTGGGCGTGAGCCCCGAGCCGGTGCGGGTGCGCATGCACCTGCGGGCGCCGATCGAGGCCGAGCGCTCGGGCCGCTGGCCCGCGCTCACCACCGGCGACGTGCTCGAGCTCGATCTCGCGCGCGGCGAGGTCGTGCAGGTGTTCGCGAAGCGGCCGCCTCCGTGCGGCGCAGGGCGCGACGGCGCGCGCACGGTGCTCGGCTCCAACGCGATCGCCTGCGACGATCCTGCGCACGACCTCACGGGCTCGACCATCGAGGCCGACGGGCCGCTCGCCGTCTTCGCGACGCACCCCTGCCTCTACGCCCCGTTCTACGCGCCCGCGTGCGATCACGTGGAGGAGCAGCTCGCCCCGGTGCGCGCGTGGGGCCGCTCGTTCGCGTCGACCGCGCTCGTCCAGCCCGGTGTCGACACCGCGAACCTCGTGCGCATCGTCGCGAGCGCGCACGACACCGAGGTCACGTTCGATCCTCCGCCGGTCGACGGCGCGACGTTCGCGCTGCCGAGCCGTGACCACCGCGATCTCGTCGTGCGAGGTCCCTTCGCGATCGAGGCGACGCACCCGGTGCAGGTCTCGGTGCTCACGCTCGGCGCGGGTTACGCCGAGCCCGAGACGCCGGTGGGCGACCCCGCGCTCACGATGCTCGTGCCGCGCGAGCAATACCGCGCCGACTACACCTTCGTCGCGCCGGAGACCTATCGCTCGACGCTCGACGGGCAGAGCTACCTCAGCGTCGTGCGCGCGCGCGAGGTCGAGATCCTGCTCGACGGCGCGCCGCTCGACGTGCCGTTCCGCAGCATCGGGAGCGAGCAGGTCGCGACGTTCCCGATCTCCGGCGGCGTCCACACGCTCGTCGCGACCGATCCCGAGGCGCGCATCGGCGCCCTCGTGTTCGGGCTCGCTCGCTACACGTCGTACGCGTACCCGGCTGGCCTCGACCTCGACACGGTGGATCTCGAATGAGCGCTCGACTCGCCATCACGATCGCCGCGCTCGCGGCGCTGGTCGCTTGCACCGAACGCAGGCCTCCGCAGACCGACGGCGGCCCGCCGCCCGACGCGCCCGCGCGCCCCGACGCCGGCGCGATGCACGACGCCGGTCCCGAAGATCCCTTCGATCCGGGCTCGTCGTGCGTCGCGTGGGTCGAGCCGCTCGAGAGCACGGTCGGCTCGCTGCTGCTGCTCGTCGATCAGTCGGTGAGCATGCAGCTCGCGGGTCGCGAGGCGACGCGCTGGGAAGAGATCCAGGAGGGCGTCGCGTCGTGGATCGAGCAGGCGCCCGCCGAGCTCGAGGTCGGGCTCGTCCGCTTCCCGGAGCACGCGACCGGGTGCGGCACGCCGGTCGAGCCGACGGTCGCGATCGCACCGCTCTCCGCGGAGCACCGCGCACAGATCGTCGGTGCGCTCGGTGAGCTGCCGTTCAGCAGCGAGACGCCGCTCACCGCCGCGGTAGAGTCGGGCTTCGCGCTGCTCGATCGACTGCCGCCGTCCGAGCCGCGCGGGATCGTGCTCCTCACCGACGGGCTCGACACCTGCCATCCCGACGGTCCCGGCGTGCCCGACCGCCTGGTGCGTCTGGTGCGCGATCGCGCGACGCAGCAGCAGCAGCCGACGGTGACGATCTCGCTCGGTGGCGATCGCGGCGAGCTCTCGGTGCTCGCGGCGAACGGCGGCGCGCCGAGCTTCGAAGGATGCGCGGCGGTGTGTCGCTGGGACACGCCGATCGAAGCGTGCTGCCAGTTCCTGATGGTGCGCGCGGGGCTCGACGAGGCCGAGCGTCTGCTCGGCGAGTCGTGCTCGTTCGATCTCCCGTGGCCGAGCGCGCCGAGCGAGGGGGATCTCGAGCTGGTCAACCTCGGTCTGCGTCGCGACGACGGATCGATCGAGCGCCTCCGCATCGTCACGCCGGGCCGTCCCGGCGGCGAGGCGCGGCTCGGTGACGACGGAACACACGTCGTGATCACGGACGCCGCGCGCTGCGAGCGCGTGCGGCGCGGCGAAGCGACGCTGATCGGCTCGTTCGGATGCGCCCAGGAGCGTTGGTGATGAGGACGACGAAGCTGATCGGCGCGCTCGTGATCGCGTGGAGCGTCGCGTGCGGCGACGGAGATCCCCCTCCAACCCCCGAGGGCGACGCCGGCCAGCGCGCGTGCGTCGCGCCCGGGCTCACGCACGGGCAGCTCTGCACCCACGACGCGACGTGCGACGACGGCTGCTTCTGCAACGGCGTCGAGCAGTGCGTCGAGGGCGTGTGCGCCGCGGGCGAGCGCGCCGCGTGCGACGACGGTGTCGCGTGCACGGTGGACACGTGCGACCCCGCGACCGACGCGTGCACCGCGACCGCCGCGGACATCGAGTGCGACGACGGCGATCCCTGCAACGGCATCGAGATCTGCGACCTCGTGCGTGACTGCGTGCCCGGCCCCGATCCCTGCGACGACGGCGACGACTGCACCGTCGACTCGTGCACCGGCGAGGGCGAGTGCGAGCACGAGATCGCGGATCGCGACGACGACGGATTCGTCGACCGGCTCTGCGGCGGCACCGACTGCGACGACGCGCCCGGCGCCGGCGCGACGCGTCATCCGGGCGCGCCCGAGGTCTGCGGCAACGAGCTCGACGACGACTGCAACGGCAACCCCGACGCGCTCGAGTCGTGTCCGGCGACCAACGACGGCTGCGACGACGCGAGGGCGATCGACGCATCGACGACGCTCCTCGGGACCACGCTCGGCGCGACGCTCGACGTGCCGTCGCCCTGCGTGGTCGGCGCGAACGAGCCCGGCGACGTGATCTACCGCGTGCACCTCGCGGCCGAGAGCGACCTCTCCGTGAGCGCCGCGAGCGTGACCCCCGACGATCCCTACGCCACCGCGGTCGCGCTCGCGCTGCGGCCCTGGGCCCAGTGCGGAACGCCCGACGCGGAGCCGCTCGCCTGTCGCGTGGCGGACGCGCCCACCGTGCTCACGGCGCGACGCCTCGCGCCCGGCGACTACGCGCTCGTCGTCACGTCGTTCGCGGCGCGCGGTCCCTTCGAGCTCACGGTCGAGATCGCGCCGCCCGAGGACGGCATCGAGGGCGATGGCTGCGGGACGCCGCGCACCATCACGGCGTCGGGCACGTACTCGCTGCCGCTCCTCGATCTGCGCGCCGACGTCGCCGACCACTGCCGGTTCGGAGATCGCGGAGGCAGGGACGCGGTCTACCGGCTCGTGCTCGACGCGCCGCGCGACGTGACCATCGAGGGCGCGAACGCGCTCATCGCGGTGACCTCGGTGTGCGACGACGACGGGCGCGACGGCGACGTGCGCGGGTGCGGCGCGGGCGCGCTCACGATGCGCGCGCTGCCCGCCGGTGAGCACTGGATCGTCGTCGACGACGCACGCACCGATCCCTCCGCGATCTCGCTGGAGATCGACGTCACGATCGAGCCGGTGGCCGACGACGCGCACGAGGGCGACGTCTGCGCCCGCGCGGTCGAGCTCACCGAGGACGTCGCGACGACGATCGATCCGCTCGCCTTCGGCTACGAGCTCGGCGCGGCGTGCGAAGACCCGACGATCCGACCCGCCGACGATCTCTTCGTGCGCTTCACGCTCGACGAGGCGCGCGACGTGATCATCGGCGCGAGCAGCGGCTGGGGCCCGCCGTGCGCGGTGGCGATCACCGACGACTGCAGCACGCGCGGCGCGCTCGCATGCCGCCGGACCGGTCTGCTGCGCGTGCCCTCGGTCCCCGCAGGCCCGCACTTCGCGGCGATCTCGTGCATGGAGAACACCGGGCCCGTCGAGGTCACGTTCCGCACCGAGACGCCCGCGACGCCGCCCACCAACGATCGCTGCGCCGACGCGGACCCGCTCGAGCCCGGCGCCGCCGCGCGCGTCGTGCTCACCGCGTATCGCGACGACCGGCGCTGCGGCAACGAGCGCCCCGACGCCGACGCGTTCTATCGGCTCACGCTGGGCGCGCGACGGCGCGTGCTCTTCTTCGTGACCCCCGAAGAAGGCTCGGGCCCGATCACCCTCGGTGTCCTCGACCGATGCGACGACGCCGCGCCGACCTGCCGCACGGCGGAGGCGTCCGCGAGCGGCACGATCGTGTTCGAGGAGACGCTCGACGCGGGCGAGCACCTCGTGATGCTCGAGGGCGATCCCGGTGCGATCCCGGCCGCGCGACTGCGCGTGCAGACGACGGAGCCGCGATGACGAAGCGCTGGTCGATCTCGATCGCTCTGATCCTCGCCGCGTGCGGCGAGCCCGGTCCCGCTCCGCTCGGCGACGCAGGTGCGCTGCCCGACGCGTCGCCGCCCACCACGTGCGGAGCGCCCGGCGCGACCGTCGGCGCGGCGTGCACCGTCGCCGCGGAGTGCAGCGACGGCTGCTTCTGCAACGGCGAGGAGGCGTGCGTGGAGGGCCGCTGCGAGGCGGGCACGGCCCCCTGCACCGACGAGCACGAGTGCACCGACGACGTGTGCGTCGAGGCCGCGCGCACCTGCGTGTTCGGCCCCGACTCCGAGCGCTGCCAGGACGACGATGCCTGCAACGGCCGCGAGGTGTGCTCCGCCGATCTCGGCTGCCTCCCCGCGCCCGCGCTGCTCGACTGCAGCGACGGAGATCCGTGCACCGTCGACGAGTGCGATCCGACCACGGGCTGCGGCTCGAGGACCGTGCTGCGCGACGCGGACGCGGACGGCGCGCCCGACGCGCGCTGCGGCGGCGACGACTGCAACGACGCGCTCGCCTCGATCGGTCCCGCGCGCGAGGAGATCTGCGACAACGGCATCGACGACGACTGCGACGGGCTGCGCGACTACGCGGAGCCGAGCTGCGTCGCGACGAACGACACCTGCGCGACCGCGCGCGCGGTGCCGGGCTCCGGCTCGTACTCGGGGACCACGGTCGGCCTCGCCGCCGACGGAACGTCGAGCTGCGCAGCGCTGGGCACCGACGCGTTCTACTCGTTCCGCATCGACGCACCGCGACGCGTCCGCATCGCGGTCTGGACGCCCGTCGACACGGTGGTCTCCCTGCGCCTCCGCAGCGAGTGCGCCGACCCCGATCCCACGCGCGACGTCCGCTGCGCGAACAACGGCGGAGGGGGCGCGATCGTGGTCGACGAGCCCGAGCTCGCGGCAGGCGAGTACGTCATCCGCGTCGCCACCGCGGTGCCCGTCGCGTTCGGCGTGGAGCTCTCGATCACCGCGCCGGGCACGCCGGTCCGCGGCGATCGTTGCGACGCCGAGCTCGTCGACATCACGGGCTCCACCGTGATCGCCGGCGACTTCGCGCTCTACGACGACGACCTCGCGACCACGTGCGGCGAGGCGGGCTCTCTCCCCGAGGTCGTGCATCGGCTCCGCCTCGATCGACCGATGGACGTGGTGCTCGAGGCCAGCCTCGGGATGACACCGATCGTCTTCCGAGGCGTGACGCTCGAGGTGCGTCGCACCTGCGACGACGAGAGCACGTCGCTGGGCTGCGCGATGCCCGACGCGCAGCACGATCCGCTCTTCGAGGACCAGGGCGTCTCGCGGCTGCGCTACGCACCGCTGCCCGCGGGCGATTACTTCGTCATCATCGAGCGGCGGCAGAGCTTCCCGACGTACGAGCTGCGCGCGACGATCACCGAGCCGGTCCCGCGGCTCGAGGGCGATGCATGCGGGACCGCCGTCGACATCACGAACCGCACCGCCACGCTGGAGGCGCGACGCCTCGTCGGCTCGGGCTCGCACGGCACGCGCTTCGAGGCGGACTACCTCTCGAATTGCGGCGGTCAGGGCACGCTCTTCTATCCCGACGCGGTCTTCCGCTTCGAGGTCGAGACCACGTCGGACGTGATGCTCGACGTCGACTGGCTCGGCGACAACGCGCACCTCTTCGTGCAGGCCGACTGCGGCAGCGTCGCGTCCGAGCTCCTCTGCCTCGACACGCCACGCTCCTACGGGCCGCCGCTCCTCCACAGCCTGCCGCCCGGCGACTACTTCGTGATCACCCGCGCCGGCGCGTACCACGCGCCGATCAGCGCCCGCGCGACGCTCCTGCCGCCGACCCCGCGGCCCGACAACGATCGGTGCGAGGACGCGATCGAGATCGGCGACGGCGCGTCGCGCATCGATACGCTCTACGGCTTCCAGGACGACGTCGAGGCGTGCTGGGCCGGCAGGGACGCGCTCTACCGGCTCACGCTCGATCGCGAGAGCGCGGTGAGCGCGCTGGTCGAGTCGTTCGACCCCTTCTCGCCCGTGACGATGGGGCTGCTCGAGAGCGACTGCGCCACGCCGGTCGCGGACGAGTGCGTGCCGCGCGCGCTCGATCGCGTGCTCCCCGCCGGCACGTACTTCCTCGCGGTGCAGGGCTATCAAGAGACCGACTTCCGGCTCGACGTGTTCGTCGATCCGATCTGACGGAGAGCCACGATGGGACAGCCGACTCGATCCCGCGCTCGAGCCCTCGCGCTCGCGATGCTCGCGACGGCGCTCGCCGCGCCCGCCGCCGCCCAGCCCGGCCACCGCATGCAGACCGAAGAGGGCTTCTACTTCTTCGTCGATCACGTGCCCGGCGAGTGGAGCGACGATCCCAACCAGGGCACGGGCGCGCTGCTCTCGGTGTTCGGCTCGGACACCCGCACCCTCGAGCTCGGCGTGCGCTCCGACGGATCGCGCTTCTGGTACCGGCAGGACGGCACCGCGACGACGTTCTCGCTCGGCGATCGACAGATCGATCTCGCCGACGTGCGGAGCGGCGTGGTGCAGCTCCGCCGGAGCGTGTTCGTGCCCGCCGAGGGCCCGTCGGTCGCGCGCATCGTCGACGTGATCACGAACACCAGCGACGAGTCGCTCGCGATCACGCTCGACGAGCGCGTCCCCGCGAACCAGCTCGCGAGCTCGAGCGGCGACACCACGATCGACGCCGCCGACACCTGGTCGGTCTCGGGCTTCTCGTGGATCCAGGAGATGACGGGCCTCGTGTGGGGCTCGGCGTCGGCGCCCGTGCCGGGCGTGAGCACGAGCGAGGGCTACGTCCGGATGATCTCGCGCACGGTGCGGATCGGTGCGGGCGAGCGCGTGGTGCTCGTCCGCTTCGCGACCAAGTCGCGCACGCTCGAGGGCGCGCGCGACCTCGCGACGCAGCTCGCCTCGAGCCCACCGCCCGAGGTGATGGTGGGGATGGACGCGCTGATCCCCGACGTCATCAACTTCGACTGGGTGCTCCCCGGCGCGCCTCGCGTGCAGATCGAGGCCGACGTGATCGTGCCGGAGGGCGCTGCGATCCCGGTGCGCGCCCTCGCGCAGCCGGAGGACGTGACGTGGAGCTGGGACCTCACGGGCACCGGGGAGCTCGTGCCGATGGGCACCACGCGCGAGGTGAGCGTCCCCGGCGACGTGCTCGACGGCCCCGACGTGATCCGCGTCGGCGCGCAGGCGACCGCGGACGGCCAGAGCACCCGGCGCTACTGGACGATGCGCGTCGAGAACGTCGCGCCCACGTTCGTCGACCTGCCCGAGCACCTCGAGCTCCGCGTCGGCGAGGCCCACGAGATCGTGCTCCGCGCGCAGGATCCGTCGCCGCTCGATCGGCTCTCGTTCGAGCTCGTCTCGGCGCCCGAGGGCGTGACGCTCGAGCGCGATCGCGTCCGGGTGCGGCCGAGCGAGGCGCAGATCACGCACGGAGGTCGCGAGCTGATCATCGCGGTCCGCGCCCTCGACGACGACGGCGGCGCGACCGACGCGTCCATCGGTCTGGCGGTACGACCGAACCGCGCGCCCTCGGTGCCGATCCCGATCGCGCCGGTGCCGGGATCGAGCATCGAGGACCGGACGCCGGACCTCGTCGTCTCGAACGCGATCGACGAGGACGGCGACGCGCTCCGCTACGAGATCGAGATCGACACGTCGTCCGACTTCGACGCACCGATGCGCGTCGTGGATCTCGCCGCCGGCACCGCGGTGACGTCGTGGACCGTTCCCGAGGCGCTCGCGCCCGGCAGCTACGTGTGGCGCGCACGCGTGACCGACGGTGCGTTCACGAGCGACTGGGCGACGGCTTCGTTCCGCGTGAGCGCGCCCACCGACGCGGGGGCTCCCTCCGACGCGAGCGCGCCTCCGCCGACCGCGCGCAGCTCGGGCTGCTCGGTGGGAGGTGACGCGCGCATCGATGGCAGTGCCGCCGTGATCGTGCTCGGCGCGATGGTCGCAATCCGCGCTCGGCGTCGCCGGCGACTCCAACGCTGACTCCGATGCTCGCGGCCAGCACGCAGACGCGCGCTGGCCACGCTCACCCGATCACCCGCGCGCGAGCATCCGCGTCGCGACGACGCCGAAGAGCGCGAGCGCGCCGAGCGCCGCCACGCCACGCCCGCCGCGCAGACGGTGCTCCCACACGTCCACGCGGTCGGCGAAGAGCAGCAGCATCCAGTGCCGCGTCCAGTGGTCCGGGTACGAGTACGCCAGCTTCCGAACGCGCCCCGAGAGTCCCTTCGGCGGCTGCGCGGTGCCGTACACCGGCGGGATTTCCTTGTACGGCCGCTCGTTCTTGAACACCGTCACGTCCGACGACTGCTGCGCCGGGATCTTCGCGCCCTCCACCGGCCGCGGCTCGCGCTCCTTCGGGTACCCGGGGCGGCGCGAAGGATCCGCGTCGACTCCGTATCCGACGATCTGCCTCGGATCGATCATGATCGTCTCTCCTCTCACGCGCTGATGGTGCTGGTCCCGGGAGTGAGCACGCACTTCACACAGCCGTCCTTCTTCTGCGCGAAGAGGTGATAGGCAGTCGGCGCGTCCTCGAGCGAGAAGCGGTGCGTGATGATGCCCTTCGCATCGATGCGCCCCGCGCGGATGTGCTCGAGCAGGTGCTCCATGTAGCGCTTCACGTTGCACTGGTTCATGCGCAGCGTGAGGCCCTTGTTCATCGCAGTGCCGATGTCGACGAGGTTCCACGGCGGGCCGTAGACGCCGACGATCGACACGTTCCCGCCCTTGCGCGTCGCGTGCACGCACCAGTTGATCGCGGTCGCACTGCCACCCTCGAGCTTCAGCCCGAGGCCCACCACCTTCTGCATCACCGAGCCCGAGGCCTCGCAGCCGACCGCGTCGATCGTGGAGTCTGCGCCGCGCCCTTCGGTCATCTCCTTGATCGCAGGGATGATGTCGACGTCTTCGAAGCTCAGCGTCTCGACCTGCGCATATCTCTCGGCGAACTCGAGTCGATAGTCGACATAGTCGACACCGATCACCCGCCCTGCGCCCATCAACCATGCGCTCTTCATCGCGAAGAGGCCGACGGGCCCGCAGCCGAACACGACGACGGTGTCGCCCGGCGTGATCTCCGCCATCTCCGCGCCCTGATAGCCGGTCGGGAGGATGTCGCTGAGGAAGAGGACGTCCTCCTCGTCCATGTCCTCCGGGATCTTCATCGGACCGACGTTCGCGTACGGAACACGCACGTACTCGGCCTGTCCGCCCTCGTATCCGCCCGTCGTGTGCGAATATCCGAACACGCCACACGCGACGTCGCTCGTCGGATTCGAGTTCTCGCAATTCGCGAAGAGCCCGCGCTGGCAGAAGAAGCACGTGCCGCACGAGATCGGGAACGGCACGACGACGCGATCACCGACCTTCAGGTTGCCCACGCCGGGGCCGACCTCCTCGACGATCCCGGTGAACTCGTGTCCGAACGTGTGCCCGACGCGGGTATCGGGGATCAGGCCGTGCAGCAGGTGCAGATCCGATCCGCAGATCGCACTGCGCGTGATCTTGAGGATCGCGTCCTGCGGGTGCTCGATCCGCGGGTCCGGCTTGTTCACCACGGACACGCGATAGGGGCCCTGATAGCTGAGTGCTCGCATTCGAGTTCCACGCTCCTCGGAAGGTGACGTGGGGACTCGCGCGAAGGGTCACAAGCGCGATGTCGTGATTCGTGATCACGGCAGAATCTTGCGCGCGCAGTCGCGCACGGCGTGGCGCGCGACCACGCGATCAGATCGTCGATGCGCCGACGTGGAAGACGTCCGCGCTCTCACCGATCGCGGCGAGCACCTCGGCGCTCGGCTCACCGACGACCTCGACACGCGCCAGCGCCGCGCGACCGCCCGAGAACACGACGTTCTCCATGCCCTGCACGTTGTGTCGCGCTTCGCTGAGGATGCGCAGCACGTGCGCGAGCACGCCGACGCGATCGGCGTGGCGCACGACCACGACGTGCGTCGCCGCGCTGCGCACTGCGAGGTTCACGCAGTTCGGGATCGGCTCGGCGCGCTGGTACGCGCCGACGATGCGCACGACCTCTTCGCCGACCGCTTCTTCCGCTTCGTCGGTGCTCGCGCCGACGTGGCAGGTCCCGTAGACGTTCGGGTGATCCGCGATCGGCTCCTCGAACGGCGCCTGTCCCGCGGCGGGCTCCTTGGCGAACACGTCGAGCCCGGCGCGGATCCCGCGCGACGAGCACGCCTCGAGCAGCGCGTCCTGATCGACCACCTCGCCGCGCGACGTGTTCACGAAGTACGCGCCGGGCTTCATCGCGGCGAACACGCTCGCGCCGATCCGCTTCTCGGTCTCCTTCGTGAGCGCGAGGTGCACGCTCACCGCGTCGGCGTGCGTGACCGCGGCCTCGGGGGTCGCAGCCCGGACGATGCCGAGCTCCTCCGCCTGCGCCTCGGTCAACCGGCGCGACCAGCCGACGACCCGCATGCCGAGCGCCTGCGCGCGCACGATCACCTCGCGCGCGATCGCGCCGACGCCGAGCACCGCGAGGGTGCGACCCCTCAGGCCGCGGGCCTCGCCCAGCGTCTTCTTGTCCCAGCGATGCGCGCGCAGGCTCGCGACGTTGTCGGCGATGCGGCGATCGAGGTTGATCAGGTGTCCGATCGTGAGCTCTGCGACCGCCGCCGCGTTCTTGCCCGGGCAGTTCGCGACGTAGACGCCGCGCGCCGAGGCAGCGCCCATGTCGATCGTGTTCACGCCCGCGCCCGCGCGGATGATCAGCGAGAGACTCTTGCCGGTCTCGACGTGCTGCGCGGTGACCTTGGTGCTGCGGACGATCAGGACCTCGGGGTCGAGCTCGCGCATCGCCGCGACGAGCGTCTCGCCCTCGAGCTTGGGATCGACGTCGAGTCGAGCGCCGAGATCCTGGAGGCGACCGGGGACGAACGAAGCGAGCTTGTCGGCGACGAGGATGCGCATGCGCCCACGATACCGGCGCGTGACGCGCGGCGATCGTGGCGCTGTGCGCTTCCTCGTTCACGGCACGGTCATGTCGCGGACGCGCCAGAACCACTGGCCCTGATCGAGATCGATGTGCACCACCGGACAGCCCTGATCGTCGACGCCGATCAGCTGCTGCACGCGCGCCTGACGACCGACGAACGGATCCATCTCCGCCGACCAGTTCTCGTCGCCGTTCACCGGGCGATGACGACCGATCGTCACGCTCGCGCCGACCGCGATCGGGCCCCACTGCACCGTCGCGTCGGTGAGGCCGCACTCCTGCGGCGTCGGGCTGCCACCGGTGCCGAAGAGACCGCCACCACCGCCGCCGCCCGAGCCCCATGCGACCACGCTCGCGGGACGACCGTGATCGCTGCTCACACCGGTGCTCGCGACGAGCCCGCCGCCGCCCGCGCCCGCTTCGCCGCCGCTCCCGAGGCGCAGGTCGCGCACGCGCCAGAACCACTGCCGACTGTCGATGTCGACGCGCACGCCGGGACAACCGACTCCGTCGATCCCCGAGAGCTCCACCACGCGCGCGCGGCGTCCGACGAACTGCTGCATCTCGTCGGCCCAGTTGTCGTCGCCATCGACCATCCGATGGCGCCCGAGCACGACCTCGGTGCCCGTCGAGATCGGCCCGTAGTTCGGGCGCATCTCGTCCTGTCGACACTGCTGGGGGATCCCCGCTGCGCTCGGCGCGCGCGTCTCGGGGCGCGGCTGCGGGCCGGTGCCGATGCCGAGGTCGCGCACGCGCCAGAACCACTGGCCACCATCGACGTCGACGCGCACGCCGGGACAGCCCGCAGCGTCGACACCGCTCACGCGCGTCACCCGCGCAGCGCGTCCGAGCCAGCGCGCCATCTGATCGTCCCAGTTGTCGTCGCCGGACACGAAGCGATGGCGCTGCAGCGTCACGACCGTCCCCGGCTCGAGCGCGCCGTAGCGCGCCGCCTCCTCGGTCATCCCGCACTCTTGCGGCGGGCGTCCTTCGGTCGACTGCGCGGACGCGTGTTGAACGGTCGCGAGCGCCGACACCACCAGCGCGAGCGTGAAGAGGGGGCGAGCGATCATCAGTCGCGCATCGTACCACCCGGGCAGTGGCTCGGCAGTGCGTCGAGGTCGCGCACGAAGGTGCGGAAGCGACCCTCGACGCGCAGCGCGCCGGGCGCGAGCGGGAGCTCGGCGTGGAACGTCCCGGCGAACGCGCCGCCCAGCGTGCGGTCGAGCGTGGTGATCGTGAACGTGCCCTCCCCTCCGCCCGCGCGACCGACGCGCGGGACGGCGACCTCGATCGACGCTCCCAGCGGGCCGATCGCGCGCTCGAGAGGCAGCGTCGCGTCCGAGGGCAGATCGAGCTCGGCGCGCAGCCCGGCGCGCGTGGTGGAGAGCACGTCGGGGGCGCCGCGCTCGTCGAGCATCACGCGGTGCGTGCATCCGTCGGCGCGCAGACGCACGCCGCGCGCGAGCTGCGGGAGATCGATCGCGATCGGGGCCTGCGTCACGGGCGCACCACCCGACGCCGGAGGTGGGAGCACGCGCGTCACGTCGAGGTGGAGCTCGGCCGGCTCGCGTGCCTCGCGCGACACGCGCTCGGTGCCGAGCGCGCGCGCGTAGCGCCGCACCCACGCCTCGCAGCGAGCACGGTCACGCGGCGGGCAGCGCGACGCCTCGCCCGCGAGCACGGCCACGCACGTGGCCCGATCGGCGATCGCCTCGGCATCGCAGAGCGAGGGATCGCGCGCCGCCCACGCGACACAGCGCGGCTCGCGTCCTTCGATCGCGAGATCCTCCGGGCACACGGTGGGATCCCCCGCGATCATCGCGAGGCGTCGCCGACAGCCGCGACGCGCGGTGGAGACCGAGAGCGCGTCGCACGCGGCGGCATCACGACGGTGCACCGCGTCGAGCGCGCGGCACGCATCGTCGAAGAACGCGTCGTAGCCGAGGTCACCCAGCGCCTCGGCCGCGAGCGTGGGAGTGTGCGCACGAAGATTCGCGAGGCACTCGGCCACGGACTCGAAGTGCTCGATCGCCGTGCTCAGGTCCTCGACATCGGTGGGCCACGAAGCAGGCAGAGGCGCGGGCGTCTCCTCCGCGTCGCTCGGCGCGGACGGCGCGGGCGCGATCGGCTCGGGCGCGGGCGCGGGATCGCTGCACGCTGCGCAGGCGAGCAGCACGCCGAGGAACGACCACGAGCGACGCACGGCGCGAGCATACGCGCACCTCGCCCACCCGGCCTCGCCCTGGTACAAAGGCCCACTGATGCGCTACGAACGCCGGCTCGGAACCGTCGCTGCGCTCTCCGCGCTCCTGCTCGCCGTCGCGCTCGAGCCTCCATGCGCGAGCGCGCAGGACGTGCCCGAGACGACGACGACGCCCGAGACGACGACGACGCCCGAGACGCCCGAGACGCCGCCAGCCGAAGCGGGCACCACGCCGGCCGAGACGGTGACGGCACCCGTGCTCCCGCAGGCCTCGCGACGTTTGATCGTGATCGACGCGGCGACCTACGGGATCGATCCCGTCGTCGGTCGGGTCGTCACCGAGCGCGTCCGCCGCAGCGCGGTGGAGATCGGCTACGAGGTGCTCGACGGGAGCGCGACGATCGCGGCGGCCCAGCGCCTGCGCATGCCCTATCCGCCCGCGCCTGCCGATCTCTGGCGCGTCACCTGGGTCGCCCAGGCGCATCGCGGCGCGTTCGCGCGCATCTGGGCGTCCGAGGGTCGCTACGTGATCGAGATGACGGTCGCGAGCCTCGACGGCACCGGGCCCTTCTTCGCGCGCGAGACCGCGGGCTCGGGGGATCTGCGCGAGGTGATCGATCGGATGGTGCGCGCGACGCTTCCGCCGCCGGAGCAGTGGCAGCAGCAGGCCACCGCGGCGGTCGGTGCGACGCCGACCGCGCCCGCCGCCGTGCCGCGGCGATGGCGTGAGCGCCCGCGCGAGGAGCTCGCGCATCCGGGTGGCATCGGGGTGCGACTGCCCGAGCCGCCGCTGCGCCGACTGCAGCTCAGCGTGCAGACCGAGGCGGTGATCGGCACGACGCAGGGCGGCTTCTACAATCACCTCGTCGGCGCGCGCGTCGACGTGCGCATCACGCGCGACCTGATGTTCGGCGCGTACGTCGGATACGCGAACCTCCAGGGCCGCAACGAGCGCGCGAACAACCTGCTGCTGATGATCCAGGGCGAGCAGCGCATCCGCGTGAGCCCTGCGCTCGGCCTCACCATTCCGCTGCGCGTCGCGGCCGGATACCTGCCCTTCAACGGCCCGGTGATCCGACTGGCGGCGGGCGTGAATTACGCGATCTCCGAGGACTGGGAGATCGGCGCCGACATCGTCGCTCCGACGTTCTGGATCCTGCCCGACGACGTCGCGGTCTCGCTCGACATCGCGGTCGAGGCGACCTACCGCTTCCCGTTCTGACTTGCCTGCACGCGCGGGCACTCGGGATCGGGGGCCCACGCATCGCCGGCGACGAACGCCGCGACGACGCGACATCCGCCGCGACAGGCGATGCGCACCGGGCACGACGCGCAGGGCTCGGGCGCGCGCGCGACGTGATCGCGGAAGCGCTCGAGCGCGTCGTTGTCGTCCCACGCGAGCGGTCCCGCCTGCGCGTCGTCGCGCACGAAGCTGCAGCCCGACGTGCGGCCGTCGGCGCGCACCGCGAGCAGCGAGCGCCCGGCCTCGCACCCCGACACGCCGAGCCGCACCAGGTCCTCGCCGCGCATCGCGCCGTGCGACGCGACGAAGGGCAGGAGCGCGCAGTCGATGCGCACCCCGATCGCGCGCTCGCCCGAGATGCGCCGCAAGAGCTCGGGGAGCGCGGCGACCCGCGCGGGATCGAGCCGTCGCGCGAGGTACTCGAGGCGGCCCCGGCCCGACGGCTTGAGGCGCACGAGCTGGAGCTCGACCGCGCCCAGCGCCTCGACGTGCGCGGCCGTCTGCTCGAGCCGATCGAAGCTCTCGCGCGTCAGCACGGTGTTCACACCGACGGTCACGCCCGCGGCGCGAAGGTGCGCGATCGCGCGCTCCGCGACGTGCTCGCCCGCGAACCCTCGCACTGCGCGATAAGCACCGTCGACGCCGTCGTGACTGACGTTCACCTGCTCGAACACCCGCATTGCGATCGCGCGCTCGCGATCGATGCCGAGCCCGCTCGTCGTCACGCTCGGGGTCATGCCCAGCTCGCGCGCGAGCGCACCGAGCGCCGGTAGATCCGCGCGCAGCGAGGCTTCGCCGCCTCCGAATGCGATCGAGAGCGTGCCCATCGCGGCGAGCGCGCGCAGTCGCGCGGCGAGCTCGTCGAACGAGGGCTCGAGACCCTCACGCGTCGCGTCCGCGTAGCACCCCGAGCAGCCCGCGGGACAGCGCTCGGTGACGGCGACGTGCACCTCGTTCGGGCCGCTCAGCGCGCGCACCGTCGCGGGCGCGGGCGCATCGCCGGCCCACAGCGCCCCGCCGTCGACACCGAGCCGTCGCGCGAGCACGCGATCGACCGAGACGACCGCCGCGGGCGCGCGCATGGCGACCGTCGCGCCGAAGCGCTCGGCGCGCACGCGTCGCGCCGACATCCCATCGAGCACCATCCGCCGCACCGCGGGCAGCTTCGCACGACACCTGCGCGGCCGACGGCGACTGTTCTGTCACACGAACGGCGCAATCCAGTCACGTCGGCGGGTCCTCGAGAGAGGAACATCCGCCCCCGCATGTGTCGCTCTCGCTCGGTGTGTGTCGCGCTCGCGATTGCGCTCCTTCTCTTGCTTCCGATCCCCGGCGCCCGCGCCGACTTCCGCGTGTACGAGGAGAACGCGCCCGGCTCGACGCCACCCGTCGTCGCGAGCGAGCCCGCGCCCGCCGAGACACCGAGCGAGCCCGCGGCGCCGCGCACCGAGCTGCGCTGCACGGTGTGTGACGGCGCGACGTGCGAGGCGGCGGCGCCGACCTGCGCCGAGGGCGAGCAGGCCTCGGTCGTCGACGGCTGCTGGTCCGCGTGCGTGCCGGTCGCGCAGTGCGGGCGCTGCGAGATCTACCTCGTCGAGACGCCGCCCGAGCCGATCGATCAGCCCGTCATGCCCGAGCCTGCGCCGGCCGCACCGGTCGCCGCGGCGCCCCAGGGCGATCACCGATGGCTCGATCTCACGGGGTTCGTCCAGCCCGGGTTCATCTACCGCGAGGACGGCGGCGAGGAGGTCAGTCGGCCGCCGCAGGACGACGCGTTCTATCTGCAGCGCGCGCGCTTCGGGCTCCGCACCCAGCTCGCGTGGTGGCTGCGGGCACGCCTCGAGGTCGAGCTGGTGCCGTCGCCGAACCTCCAGGACGGCTTCGTCGATCTCGCGCTGCACCCCGCGTTCAACGTGCGTGGTGGGCAATTCATCGTGCCCTTCCTGCGCGCGTTCTCGTTCAACGAGGTCAATCTCGCGTTCCTCGATCGCCCGCTCTACACGCCGCTCGGACAGGACCGCACGGTGGTTCGTTATCTCGCGCCGCGCGACATCGGAGCGATGGTGTTCGGCATGGTGGGCGATCCCTCGCCGGGCTCGCACGATCCGGTGTTCGAGTACGCGCTCGGCGCGTTCGTCGGGCGCGGGCCGAACGTCGCGGTCAACAGCGACGGAGTGCTGCTCTGGGCGCTCCGCCTGCAGCTCCACGTGCTCGGCGTCCCCGAAGGTGCGTCGGCGGAGTCCGATCTCGCGCGCAACGAGACGCCCCGTGTCTCCGTCGCGACCGCGGCATATTCGAACTGCGACGATCGCGGGAACTGGAATCGCGGATTCACCGTCGACACGGAGTTCCGATTCATCGGCCTCTATGCGTCGGCGGGGTTCGTGTGGTTCCGCAACGGGCGGGCCGACTCCGATGGCCTCGGGTTCCTCGCGGGCGGCGGCGACAACGCGCAGTGCCAGGGCGCAGTCCGGATTCCGGACCCCTCGAATCCCTCGGAGCAATTGCCGCTCGACTTCGTCTCTCGCGGCGCGCACCTGCAGATCCACTACACGATTCCCGAGATCGACGTCGACATCCTCCGCGACATGGATCTCGAGCTCCTGGCGCGCGTCGACTGGGTCGATCCCTTCGCGATCTACTCGGACTCCGATCCGCTGTTCGGCACCGGCCCGGAGGCGGCGACGTTCCAGCCCTCCGACTACGTCGACTCGGACAACGGATACGACCGCTGGCGCCTGACGTTCGGGCTCAACTACTTCCCGACCGGCCATCAGACGCTCCGGATCGGCCTGAATTACTTCCTGCAGTACGAGCTGGAGCGCGTCGTCGCGAGCACCGGCACGTACCGCGGGATCAAGAACGACGTGCTCTGGCTCCAGCTCACTGCCGCCCTCTGACCGCGAGGTTCCAATGATCAAGACGTGCACGGCAACGCTCCTCCTCATGCTCGCGCTCGCGATCGTCGGCTGTCAGGACACAGGCCTCGTCGAAGAGGACGACGCCGGCACGTCCCGGACCGACGCATTCGTCCCGCCCGAACAGTCGTACTCGTACGAGCCGGCGGGCTGCGGATACCAGGTCTCGACTCCGCCCCTCGGTGAGGCCGGCGCGTCGGAGGACGTGTTCGGCGCGACGCCCACGATGGACCACGTGCACGTCAGCTGGGCCGGTCCGACCCACGGCACGTTCGCGGTGAACTGGCGCAGCGATCGCGAGACGCTCGCGTCGCGCGTGCTCTACGGCACCGATCGCGCGGCGGTCGAGGCTGCCGACGCGGCAGGCGAGGCGGTGCTCGAGGCGGTCGGCCACCACATGCTCTTCCGCGATCTCGCGCGCCGCGAGACCCGCGTGCACGAGGCGCACGTGTGCGGCCTCGAGGCGAACACCGAGTACTTCTACAAGGTCGGCGGCACCGGGCACTGGACCGAGGTCTTCTCGACGTCGACCGCGCCGACGCCGGGCACGACCGATCCGTTCACCTTCGCGGTGACCGGCGACTCGCGCGGCAACGAGGAGGACGCCTGGGCGATCTCGCAGCGCCGGGTGCGCGACGCGATGGCGGACTTCGAGCTCTTCAGTGGTGACGCGGTGATCCTCGGCACCGCGCAGGACCAGTGGGACGAGTTCTGGTCGGCGGGCGATGGTGCGGAGTTCACCGTGCAGGACCTCTTGTCGTCGGTGCCGCTGATGATGGCGAACGGCAACCACGACGCGCTCGCCGTGAACTTCGTCGCGCAGACCGCGTTCCCGCAGGACGTGTTCATGAACGAGCGCGCGCAGGGCGAGGAGTGGTACTCGTTCGACTACGGCAACGCGCACTTCGTGATGCTCGACGACAACGATCGCGAGCTGTGGGGCACCACCGAGGCGATGTGGCTCGAGCAGGATCTCGCCGCGGCGCGCGCGAACCCGGCGATCGACTGGGTGTTCGTGACGCACCACCGGCCCTTCTACACGTGCATGAGCACGCACCAGCCGGACACGTCGCTGCGCGCGTCGTGGCAGGAGATCTTCGATCGCCACCACGTCGACATGGTGTTCACCGGGCACAACCACGTGTACGAGCGCTCGCGCCCGATCCGTGGTCTCACCGGCGGACAGGGCGTCGTCGCGGCGGAAGGCACGAACGGCGCGCCGCAGGTGAACGCGGGCGTCGCGTCGGGCACCGTGTACCTCGTCGCGGCGGGCGTCGGCGCGCCGCTCTACGAGGTCTCCACGGCGTGCGCATCGACGTACTCGGCGCGCGCGGAGCGCACGTACGTGACGGTGCGCGTCGCAGGCAGCGCGATCGAGGTCACGGTGCGCAACGTGATGACGGACTCGATCGTCGATCAGTTCGGCTGGTCGAAGGAGTGAGCGCGCTCCGGGCAGCCGCGCTGCTCGCGATCCTGGCGATCGCGACGGCTGCATCGGCGCAGGACATCGTGGAGCGAGCGACGCGCGCCGAGCGCGAGGGCGATCCGATCGCGGCGCGCGACGCGTGGCGCGCGGTGCTCGACGAACGTGCGGGCTCGCGCATCGCCGCGCGGGCGCGCACGCGGCTCGCGTGGATCGAGGCACGCGCCGAGGGCGACTACGCGCCGCTCGCCGCGCTCTGGCGATTCCAGAACCTCGCGCTCGACGCGCGCACCCGCGAGGTGGTGATCGAGTTCGCGACGGCGACCGACGGGATGCCCGCGGGACCGGTGCGGCGAGAGGCGCGCGTGGTCGTCGGCGAAGACCTGCTCCGGGTCGGCGAGATCGCACGTGCGCAGGCGTCCTTCGAGGCGCTCCTCGGCGATGCGGACGCGACCGAGCCCGAGCGCGCCGCAGCACGTGACGGAATCGCACGGGCGATGGCGCGCACCGGAGATCGCCGCGCGGCGATCACGTACCTCGAGCGGAGCGGGCTCGAGGGAGGCTCGACCCACGCGTCGCTCGCGCGCGCCGAGCTCGAGCGCCGCACGACGCCGATCGCCGTCGCGATCATCGCGCTCTTCGGCGTGATCACGATCGGTCTCGGGGCGCACACGCTGCGGCGCGCGGGCGCGGGCGTGCTGCGCGCGACGTACTCCCCGGCGCGCATGCTCGGCGCGCTGTGGATCGCGCTCGGGCCCGTGGCGCTCGCGACGCGGTACGACGACGAAGCGACCGACACGTTCCTCGCGCTCGCGACCGGCACGCTCGTCGTGGTCGCGCTCGCGGCGCTCGCCGCGGCCGGCGTCACGCAGACGCGAGCGCGGATCGGTCTCGCGACGCTCGCGGTCGCCGCCGAGCTCGCGGTCGCGTGGCTGGTGCTGCTCCGCTCCGGAGGGCTGATCTCGTTCGTGGGAGAGAGCATGTGAGCGACGCGGACGACGGCGAAGGCGAGGTGCTCTCGGTCCATCTCGGGACGAGCGCGAATTGCTCGTCGATCGGGAGCTACGTCGACTACCTGTTCCTCTCGGCGACCGCGTCGGGCGCGATCCTCGCCGCGGTCGCGGTCGCGCTCGCGCGCCCCTCGACGCCGGCACCGGACCCCGAAGACGACGAGCGGAGCGATGACTGATCGCCGCGAGCGCATCGCGATCACGTCCGCGATCGCCGCGATGGCGGGCGCGCTCGCGTACGTCGGGCAGCGGCTGTGGGAGCACACCCGCGGCGGCGGCGCCGATCCGCTCTTGGTCCTCTACGATCCGCGCATCGCGTTCCACGGTCGTGCGCTGGCCGCGACGTGGTGGGCCGGTGTCGCGTTCGCGCTCGCGTACGCCGCGACCGCCGATGCGCGAAGGCGTGCGCGCATCATCGAGCTCGTCGCGCGCTCGGTCGTCCCCTTCGCGGTCGTGCTCGCCGTGCTCACGCTCGTGTGGCCCTGACGTGAGCTGGCGACTCCTCGAGAGCGTGCACGGACACGTCGGGGTGCTCGCGCTCGCGCTGCTGATCCATCCGGCGGTGCGGCTCTGGCGTGGTGCGCCGCTCGCGCGCGGATCGCGATGGGCGATCGCGCTCTCGGCGATCGCGACCGCGCTCGCGTTCGCGCTCGGGCTCGTGATCTACGGCCCGTATCGCACGCTGGTGAAGCGCGATCTCTTCGTCGCCGACGCGCGCGCGGGATGGCTCTTCGAGACGAAGGAGCACCTCGGGTACGTCGCGGTCGCGCTCGCGCTCGGTGCCACCGCGCTCGCGCTGCTCGCACCTCCCCGCGCGGCGCCGCTCCGTCGCGCCGCGGCGCGGATGTACGTGGGTGCCGCGCTCGCCGCGCTCGGCGCAGCCTCGATCGGCACGTGGGTCGCCGCGATCGCGGGGTTCTGATCAGGTTCCGTCCTCGCGCCAATAGCGCGTGGGATCGGGTCGATCGCAGGGATCGAGCGCGTCGATCACGTCGAGCTCCTCGCACGTCTCCGCGCTGCGCACGCGCGACCAGTGCGACACCGCGCGCGCGTAGTCGCACGCTCCGTCGATCGTCCACGACGCGCGAGGGCCCACGAGCGCGCAGCCCAGCTCGACCCGGCGCGCGAGGAGCTCCTCGTCGGTGCGCAGCGCGTTCTCGCAGGCATGGATGCGGCCGCGCGGCCGAGGCACATCGGCGCGCCACAGATACGCGGGCGACTCGTGCGGCGCGCACTGGATCTGGAGCGGCGCGCGCTCGTGCGAGCGCTGACAGGCCGAGAGCACGAGCGCGAGGAGGATCCAGCGAGGCACGCCGAGCGATCGCACCCGCACGCATCGCGCGCGTGACGCCCGCGCGACGTCTCTGATGCGCGCTCCGGCCAGTGCAGCGGCCGCGCGAGACACGATCCGCGAGCTGCCAGCTCCGATACCATCGGTTCGTGATGCGCAATCACGCAGCGGCGGCGCTCTGCGCGCTCTCGATCATCGCGTGCGGCGGGGACGACGCCGGCAGCGCGGACGCCGGAGCCGACGCGGGCGCGCAGGCCCACGACTCGGGCAGCGACGCGGGCCCGCCGATGCGCACGCCGTTCTGCGATCCCAGCGCCGCTGCGCCGGGGCCCTACCCCGCGCCCGATGCGTTCCCCGCGCCGCACGGCCCCGGTGTGCCCGCGCTGACCTTCGACGAGAGCGCGCTCGGGACGAGCTGCGCGTTCCTCGACGGCGGCGAGTGGGACGTCACCGACCACCACAACCTCGGCGTGATGTACGACGGATATCTGCTCATGCCGATCGCGCCGGAGTTCGGCGGCGGCGGACTGGCCTTCTTCGATCTGAGCGATCCGTGCGCGCCGGAGCGCGTGGGATCGGGCAGCTCGCGACAGATGCGCGAGTCGCACTCGATCGGGTTCTCGTCGCACGGTGGGCGCTGGGCGGTCGTCGACGGATTGCGACGCGCGCTCCTCCGCGACGGGGGCGGCGTGCAGTTCTGGGACGTGTCGGATCCGACCGCGCCCGAGGCGGTGTCGAGCCTCGATCTGCCGGGGTTCCTCTATCCCGATGCCTATGCGCGCGTGACGCTCAGCGTGTTCTGGCAGGTCCCGTACGTGTACGTCGCGGGCGCGGACAACGGCGTGTACGTCGTCGACGCGACCGATCCCCGCAATCCGGTGCTGGTGCGACAGCTCTCGTTCGAGCCGACGCTGCGGGCCGGACAGGTGCAGGCGATCGGCAATCTGCTGATCGTCACCGCCGCGGAAGGCCCGCGCACCGTGCTCCTCGACATCTCGGATCCCGAAGATCCGCAGCCGATCCCCGGCGGCGACTTCGACGCAGTCGACGAGAACGGCAGAGCGCGAGAGGCGTACTTCACCACCGCGACCGGCGGATACGTCTGGTACGCGAAGAAAGAAGACGGCGGCGGATTGATGGTGATGGACATCCACGATCCGACGCAGCCGCGATATGCAGGCTCCTATCGCAGCGGAGGGAACGGCGGATACGTGTTCCTCCACGAGCAGTACGCGTTCGTCGGCGAGTCGAGCGTCGCGCGCATCTACGACGTGTCGGATCTCTCGAACATCCGGGTGGTGCGCGAGCTGAGCCTGCCGGGCGACCTCGACACCATCGTGCCGCTCGGGAATCTGGCGCTGCTCAGCGTCGATGCGCTGCCCGACGGAGTCGATCCCAACGATCAGGGCAGTGCGATCGCGCCCTGGCGCGCCGAGCCCGACACCGACGCGCCGCGTGTGACGTGGGCATGGCCCGAGGCCGGCACGGAGGGACTGCCGCCCACGTCGCGGTTCGCGGTGACGTTCGACGAGATGATCGACGTGCAGAGCGCGTGGGAGGGCTCGGTGCGCTTGTATCGCGCAGGCGGGACGCCGGACGAAGGGCGCATCGCAGGCGTCGTGAGCGTGCAGGAGACGATCGTCACGTTCTCGCCGTTCTGTGCGCTCGAGGCCGGCGAGTACGTGCTCGAGATCCCCGCGGGCGGCGTGCGCGACGTGTCGGGCAACGCGGTGAGCGAGGCGTTCACCGCGACGTTCCGCGTGGGCGTGCCGTGAGGCGCGCGCTCGCGATCGCACTGTGGCTCGGGGCGTGCGGGACGCCGCGCGCCGAGCCCGACGCGGGCACGACGATCCTCGAGGACGCGTCGCAGTCGATCGACGCGCCGGTCGAGCTGCGCGCGATCGCCGGTGCGTCGCGCTACGCGCTGGTCGGTGAAGACGTCGTGCTCGACGGATCGGGGTCGACCGGTGCGATCCGATACCAGTGGTCGCCCGGCGGTGGGCTCGCGACCGGGCCGATCTCCGAGGATCCGGTGCTGCGCGTGCGCTACGACGTGCCGGGTCGCGAGCAGGCCGTTCTCACGGTGTGGGACGCGAGCGGGCGGCGGCGCAGCGCGAGCATCGTGATCAGCGTGACGCGCGCGGCCACTCACGTGCCGCGGCAGTCGAGCTCGATCGCGGTGGTGGGCGAGCATCTGGTCGCCGTGGTGAGCCCCGACTCCGACGAGCTCGTGATCGCACGATGGAGCGACGACGCGACGCTCGAGGTGGTTCGGCGCGCGAGCGTGTGCGACGAGCCGCGCACCCTCTCGCCCTGGCGTGGTCGCATCGTGGTGGCGTGCACGGGAGACGTGGTCTCGGTGGTCGAGATCGAGAGCGGTCTCGCCCAGGAGCTCGCGTTGCCGCGCGGATCGCGACCCTTCGGCGTCGTCGGCACGGACGATTCTTCGTGGGTATCGCTGCAAGCGACTGGCATGCTCGCCGAGATCACGCTGGAGGGTGCCAATCCGCGACTGGCACGCTCGATTCGCGCGATCGACGACGCACGCGGCGTCTCGGTGCTGCCCGATGGGCGCATCGCGGTGACCCGCTGGCGCTCGCCCGACGATCACGGAGAGATCGCCGCGGTCGACGTGACGAGCGGGGATGTCGAGACCTGGACGCTCGCCTCCGATCCCCAGCCCTCGAGCGACACCGAGGTCGGCGGGGTGCCCAGCTATCTGGAGCAACTGCTGGTCTCGCCCGACGCGACGATCGCCTTCGTGCCCTCGCTGCAGGCCGCGATCGGCGAAGGGCTCTTCGTCACCGAGGGCGCGCGTCCGCTCACGTTCGAGACGACGATGCGCGCGGTGATCTCGTTCCTCGATCCCAGCACCGGCACCGAGGACGTCGAGCGCCGCCGTCAGCTCGACAACCGCGGGTTCACCCACGCCGGCGTGCTCTCGTCGCGCGGCGACTACCTCTTCGCGCTCACGCGCGGCACGCGCACCGTGGAGCGCCTCGACGTGCTCGAGACGCGCCTCGCCGGGTCGATCCAGGACGTGGGGCTCGCACCGAACGGGCTCGCGCTCTCTCCCGACGATCGCTTCCTCTTCGTCGACGCGTACCTCTCGCGCGAGATCGTGATGTACGACGTGCGCGACTTCGACACCGAGCCGGCCGCGCTCGCGCGGGCGCGCATCCCGACGACCGAGCCCCTCTCCGAGATGCTCCTGCGCGGCAAGATCCTGTTCAACGACAGCCGCGATCCCCGCCTCTCGAGCGATGGCTACATCGCCTGCGCGCACTGCCACCTCGACGGGCTCGACGATCATCGAGTGTGGGACTTCACCGATCGCGGCGAGGGACTGCGCAACACGACTTCGCTCCTCGGATTCCCCACCACCGGCGCGATCCACTGGACCGCGAACTTCGACGAGGTGCAGGACTTCGAGCACGACATCCGCGGTCCGTTCCGCGGCGCCGGACTGATGGACGACGCGTCGTTCCACACCGGCACGCGCGACACGACGCTCGGTGATCGCAAGGCCGGGATCAGCGGGGATCTCGACGCGCTCGCCGCGTACGTGGCGTCGCTCGCGACGTTCGCACCGAGCCCGTTCCGCAACTCCGATGGCTCGCTGCCCGAGGCGGCCCAGCGCGGTCGTGCGCTCTTCGAGGCGAGCACGACTGGATGCACCGACTGCCACGCTGACGACCGCACGACCGACAGCGGGTTCGACGAGCGCGGCAGTCCGCGACTGCACGATGTCGGCACGCTCGGCGCGGGATCGGGACAGCGCCTCGGCGCGACGCTCTCCGGGCTCGATACGCCAGCTCTCCACGGCGTGTGGTCGACCGCGCCCTATCTGCACGACGGCTCGGCCGCGACGCTGCGCGAGGTGCTCCGTGAGCGCAACGCCGGCGACGCGCACGGCCACACGTCGTCGCTGAGCGACGCGGAGATCGACGACCTCGTCGCGTATCTGCGCTGCCTCGACGGCCGCCGGGACTAGCGGCATACCGCGCGTTTCCCGTGCGCGCCTTCGTCGTCGTCCTCGCGATCCTCTTCGCGCTGCCCGCCCTCGCGCGCGCCGACGAGCCACCACGCGTGCGCGCCGCCGCGCGCGGTGAGACGCCGATCGACGTCGATGGTGCGCTCGACGAGGACGCGTGGTCGCGCGCCGAGATCGCCTCGGGCTTCACCGAGCGCACGCCCCACCCCGGCGCGCCCGCCCCCGTGGGCACTCGCTTCCGCGTGCTCTACGACGCGAGCGCGCTCTACGTCGGCATCGAGCTCGACCTCGCGGAGGGCGAGTCCCCGCGCGCGCTCTCGATGACCCGCGACTCCGAGGACATCTGGAACGACGACGCGATCAGCGTGAAGATCGACGCGCGCCGCGATCACCGCACCACGCTCGGCTTCGTCGTGAGCGCGTCGGGCGCGCAGCTCGACTACCTCGTGCTCGACAACGGCCGCGCGTTCCGGCGCGAGGTCGACATGGTCTGGCAGAGCGCGGTGCGCGTGCACGAGGATCGCTGGATCGTCGAGCTGCGCATCCCCGCGATCTCGCTCGGCCTCGCCGACGCCGAGGGCCCCCGCGCGATCGGCATCAACCTGAGCCGCGATCACAACGCGCGCGCCGCGACCTACGACTGGGCCCCGATGTCGCCGGAGTTCGGTTCGTTCTCGGCGCTCCACTACGGCGTCGTCGAGGGCGTCGAGATCGGCGGCGCGGGCGCACCGCTCGCGGTCACGCTCTACTCGCTCGGCGCGTACGAGTCGCCGGAGAGCGGCGATCCCGCGGACGCGTTCCGCGGCGCGATCGGCGCCGACGCGCTGATGCGCATCGACGGCGACGTGTGGGCCGAGGCGACGGTGCTCACCGACTTCGCACAGGTCGATCTCGACGACGCGCTGGTCAACCTCGATCGATTCCCGCTCTTCTTCCCGGAGCGCCGCCCCTTCTTCCTCAACGGGCTCGACGTGTTCGACGCGGGCGTGCCCGAGACGCTCGTGCCGTTCTATTCGCGTCGCATCGGGCTCGACCCCGCGGGCGACCCGATTCCCGTGCTCGGCGGGCTCAAGCTCTACGGGCGCGCCGGCCCGGTGAGCTTCGGCGTGATCGACGTGCTCACCGACGACGAGGGCGACGTGCCCGCCGCGAACCACACCGCCGCGCGTGGTCGCTTCGCCCTCGATGAAGGCGCGTCGTACGTCGGTGCGTTCGTGGTGTCGCGGCAGCCGTTCCGCTGGGACGGCGGCCCGCTCGATCGTGGTCCTTCCGTGACCTACGGCGGCGACGCGCTGGTGCGCGCGGCCGACGATCGACTCGAGCTCTACGGATTCGCGTCGGGCACCGCGCTCGACGGACAGCTCGAGACCGGCCGCGAGGGCGAAGGCTTCGCGAGCGCGGCCTCGGCGCGGTGGCGCGGCGAGGTCTGGCAGCCCGTGCTCTCCGGTCTCTACGTCGATCACGACTACACACCGGAGCTCGGCTTCGCGCGCCGTCCCGGCGCGGCGCGGCTGACGTTCGAGTCGCCGGTGATCGCGCGTCCTTCGGGCTTCTTCCGTCGTATGCAGATCGGCCCACGGCTCGAGCTGCAGGCGAGCGACGACTTCGGGCGCGCGCTCTACGGCAGCGGCGGCGTCGTCGCCGAGGTCGAGGGCGACGCGGGATGGATCGCGAGCTTCGTCGCCGACTATCGCGAGGATGTCGTCGACGAGGACTTCGAGATCGTGCCCGGCGTGACCGCGCGCGCGGGCACGTGGCGCGGCGTGTACCTCGAGGCGTACGTCGCCTCGCCGTCGGCGCGGAACCCCTACGTCGAGCTCTATTATTCAGTGAGCAACGCGTACTTCGGCGGTGTGCTGCACAACCCGTATGCGCGCTTCGCCGCGAGCCTCGGGCCCTTCGTGCGCATCGATCTGCAGGCCGACGTCTACTACGTGATGCTGCGCGAGCACGATCCGTTCTGGACCTACGCGCTCAATGCGCTGCTCCGCGTCACGCCGACCACCGCGCTGCAGATCGATCTGATCGGCCGCGTCGACGGCGAGAACGAGCGCGCCACCGGCCTCCTGCGGGTGCGGTGGCGCTACGCGCCGGGGAGCGATCTCTTCGTCGTGTGGCGCGAGAACGTGGACTGGGACGCGACGAACGTCGTCGTCGAGCACGAGGTCACGCTGAAGATGACCTATCGATTCGATCTCTCGCTCTGATTGCGACGCGCTCACGCTTCGGGACAGAGCTCGAGGCACTCGTCGCGGCGCGCCTCGCACGCCGCTTCGTCGCCTGCGTGCCCGACGTCGTGACACTGCGAGATCGGCCCGCCGTCCTCGGGGTCGAGCTCGTGGCAGCGGCGCGCGATCGAACGGCACACGCTCGCGCCGCCATCGACCGACGCATCGGGCTCGTCGTGAGGGTCGCCCGCATCCGTCTCGATCACACCGCCGTCGGCGACGCAGATGCCGAGGCAGCGCTCGAGGCTCGTCACGCACGCGGCCTCGACCTCGTCGTGACCGATCGCGTGGCACTCCGGGATCGGTCCTTCACCGCCCATGTCGAGCGGGTGGCACGCCTCGATGATGCGCCCGCACGGGTCGTCGCCCGACTCGCGCGGTCCCGCATCACCCGCGTCCCCATCGCTCGGCTCGCACGCGACCAGCGCGAGCGTGATCAGCAGCACACAGCATCGCCACATCGAGCGTCGTCCTCTCATCGCAACGTCGGCGGACGCAGATCGCACGGCAATCGGCCCTCCGCCGGGGGCCACGCCAGATCGGTCGGTCGCTCCAGCGTCGCGCACGGGTCGACCTCGACCGCGGCATCGGTCCCCGCGTCGACCTGAGCATCCACGCCCGCGTCCATCGCGATCGCGGCGTCGATCGCGGGCGCGTCGTCGTCACCACATCCGCCGAGCACGGCGGCCGCCAACAAGGCGATCCTCAGCGCACGCATCTGCGCTCCGCCTCAGTACCGCACCCACACCGCGGCGGGTGCGGCGGCGGTGCTCTCGATCGCGGTGAGCGGCTCGGCCGCCGGGTCCGACTCGATCAGCGCGCGCGTCGTCGCGTTGGGGCTCCACGCACGGCGATCCAGCCACACGATCGCAGCATCGCCGAAGTACGCGGCGATCGCGTCGAGATCGTAGGTGCCCTCGGGCATCGTGATCTGGTTCCACCCCGGCGAGCGCGGCGGGAGCACGCGCAGCGTCGGCGCGTCCTCGCCCTCCCAGCGGTGCTCGCGACCGTCGAAGCACGTCTGCACCGACGGGAACTGCAGCGCGGTGAACGGCGCGGTCGGCGCGCGCATGCGGATCGAAAGCTCGTGGTACAGCTCGTCCGGAGGCTGGCTCGCGTCGTCGGGCCGCGTGTACTCGACCGCGACGATCGCCTCGCTCGCGTCGCGGATGATCGTGGGACGCCCGAACACGCCGCCGTGCATCGGCCTGACCGCCGTCACGCCCGCAGGCAGCGAGATGCGCACCGTCCGGGTGTCGCTGCTCGGCACCGCGGGCATGCTCGGCATCTCGGCGACCGCCGCGCAGCTGTGCCCGACCGTGAAGGTCGCGACGAACGTCGTGTTCGCGATCGCCGGGCCCCGCGCGCCCATGTGTGCGTGCGCGCTCCCCGCGACGCCGATCACCGACATCACCACGAGCGCCGGAAGAACCCGATTCTGCATGTGATCCACGCTCCCTCGAAGCACGAGCGCGTGGATAGCGGCGGGTGTGCGCCGCGACAATGCGGCATTTCGTCGCGCGTCAGCCGACCGATTCGCTCTCGCCCGAGAGCGCTTCTTCGAGGGCGGCCATGCCCGCCGCGACGTCGAGCTTCACGCCTTCCTTCCGGAACGCCATGCCCATCGCGTAGAGCACCTTGAACAGGTTGTGCGAGCGGCACTGCTCGCCCATCTGCCCGATGCGCACGACGTCGAGCCCGAACGCGCCGGAGATCTCGACGTTGTACTGGGTGCTCATCGTCTTGCGGACACGCGCGCCGTCGACGCCCTTCGGGATCGTGATCGCGACCACCGAATTCAGCCGGTGCGACTTGGGCACGAAGAGCGTGAGCCCCATCGCCTCGATGCCGCGCTGCAGCGCCTCGCTGCTCACGCGGTGCCGCTCGAAGCGACGCTCGAGGGTCTCCTCGCAGATGAGCCGCAGCGCCTCGTGCAGCGCGAGGATGCCGGGCACCGGCGCGGTGTAGTGGTACTGCTGGTAGCCCCAGAAGCGCCATGCGCGCTCCGCGTCGAAGCACCAGTGCGGTCGCGGCGAGGGACGCTCGCCGACCACCTTCCACGCGCGATCGCTGAACGCGATCAGCGACACGCCGGGGATCGACGAGAGCCCCTTCTGCCCGCCGGTGACCGCCGCGTCGATGCCCCAGTCGTCCATGCGCATCGGCATCGTCGAGAGCGTCACGACCGCGTCGACCACCACGATCGCACCGTGCTCGCGCGCGATCGCCGCGATCTGCGGGAGCTCGACGTTGAGCAGGCCGCACGACGTCTCGCCCTGCGCGATGGTCACGACGTCGAAGCGCTCGCGCTTGAACGCGTCCGCGACGGCCTGCGCGCTCACCGGCGTCGCGACCTCGGGCTCCAGGAACTTCACGGTGCCGCCGAGGCCCAGCGCCATCTCGCCGAGGCGCCCGCTGAAGGTGCCGCTCTTCAGGCAGAGCACCTTGCGACCCGGCCAGACGAAGCTGGCCATCGCCATCTCCATCGCGCCCGAGGCCGGCCCGCCGACGCCGAGCACCTTCTCCGCGTTCGTCTGGAACGCGTAGCGGCTCATCGCCTTCACCGCGGCGATGACCTTGTCCATCGTCTCGCCGAGGTGGTTGATCACGACGCCGTTCGCGCGCGCCACCGCGTGCGGGATCGGCACCGGGCCCGCGCCCATCAGGAGCAGCGGCTCCGCGGGCAGGAGCGTGGAGAGCGGGACGAGCGGCGGAGGAGGCACGCGAGACGGCATCTCGTTCACGTCACGCTGCGGATCTAGAAGGAGGCCGCAGCGGGCACGCGAGTATGCCCAGCGATCGCCCCTCGCGCGAGCCGAGGGTCACTCCGGCGCGGGCAGCTCCTGCGAGACGAGCCGGTACGTGCCCGCGCCGCCGACCGCGCTCTCGCCGTCGACGACGACCCAGTACACGCCGGGCGCGAGATCGAGCGCGACCCGCGACTGCCTCCATCCTCCGGGCAGTCCCACGGTGCTGCGACATCCGAGCTCGTCGCCGTTCTCCGAGAGCAGGTAGAGCGCGGAGTCGAAGCGGCTCGCGAGACGGAACGAGAAGCGCGCCGCGTGATCGACGCGCAGCGCGTAGAGGTGCTCGGGCGCCTGCGTGCCCCCGCAGCTGCCGTGGTAACGCGAGGCGGCGGGCACGAGCTCGCTCTCGATCGCGTCGCGCGCGTGCAGCTCGCCGTGCGGTGCGCTCTCGATCGCGCGGGGATCGACCGGGTCGTAGAACGAGACGAGGCGATAGCGCCCGAACCCGTGGGTGCCGTCGACCGCGACGAAGTACGTGCCCGCCGGCAGGTGCATGTCGAACGTCTCGAGCCGCGCCCTGCGATCGCGGCACGCGACCTCGGGCCCGTCGATCGCGCCCTCGCGCACGTAGATCGTCGCGTCGAACTCGGACACGAGTCGCAACGAGAGCCGCGCCGGCGACGCGAGGTGCACGACGTACCACTGCTGCGGCCCGCCCTCGCCTCCACAGCTCGCGGAGTCGTCGGGCCCGTGGGTGATCGTCGCGCCGAAGAACACGCGCCCCGGCACGAGCTCGATCACGCCCTCGGGGGTGCCGTGCGGCAGCGTTCGCCCACACGCGAGCTCCGCCGTGTCGCGCAGCACCGCGCGCCCGGTCGCGCGCTCGACGATCTCGTACTCGATGCGCATCGACGCCGAGCGCACCGTCCACCCGTCGCTCTCCGCGTCGACGTGCGAGCCGTCGCCCACGGTGCGCAGCTCGTAGTCCTGCGGCGTCGCTCGCACGTGCTCGCCGGTGTATGGGTCGGCGAAGTACGGACGGATCGACAGGTTGCACTGGAGCTCGACGCCATGCGTCTGAGCGCTCGCGCGCGGTGCCGCGACGAGGACTCCGATCACGCACGACAGCACCGCGAGATCACGCATGCCCCGTCCCTCCGCGCGTGAGAGGAACTTGTCACCCGCGCGCGCCCATCGCCATCCCACACGACGAGGACGTGCGCTCCCCGTTACCCTCGATCGGTGCGCGCTGCTCACGTCGACGTCGATCGCGTCACCGCTCCGGCGTTCGCGCTCGCGGACGAGCTCTCGCCGGGCGCGGGCGCGTGGCACGCACATCGACGGCACCAGCTGCTCTTCGCGGCGGAGGGCTCGATGCGGCTCGAGCTCGAGGAGGGCGTGTGGGTCCTTCCTCCGCGACGTGCGGCGCTGATCCGCGCGCGGGTCGCGCATCGTGTCGACGTCGATCACGCGTCGAGCCTGCGCACGATCTACTGGGCTCCGCGGTTCGCGCCCGCGCCTCGCGCGGACTGTGCGGTGTTCGCGATCGACGTGCTCGCGCGCGAGATGATCCTGCACGCGATGCGATGGCCTCCGCGCGAGGCCTCGCGCGATGCGAGCGGTCGTCGCTTCCTGCGGGTGCTGATCGAGCTCGCTCACGCACGCGCGACGAACGCGCTGCCGATGCACCTGCCACCGCCGCGCAGCGACGAGCTCCGTCGTGCGCTGTCGATCGTGCACGCACGCCTCGGCGATCCGCTGCGCGCCGCGGAGGTCGCGCGCGGGGCCGGCATGTCGGAGCGCACGCTGGCGCGACGCATGGAAGTCGAGCTCTCGCTCGGCTTCCGCGACTACCTCCACGCGGCGCGCATGCTGCGCGCGATGGAGCGCCTCGCGGTGCCGGGCACGCGCGTCGCGGAGGTCGCGACCGAGCTCGGCTTCGCGACGCCCTCGGCGTTCACCCATGCGTTCGCGCGCTTCGCGGGCGAGACGCCGCGGGACTACTCCGCGCGCTCGAGCGCGACCGTCCTCCACACCGCGGGCAGCCCGACGCGCAGGAAGACCGGATAGCCGTACCCCGGATGTTCGGCCTCGATGCGCGCGCGCAGCGCGTCGATCGCGCCCTCGGGCGCCGGCAGCGCCGGCGACGCCTCGCGGGTCATCGCGCGCACTCGCTCGAGGTACACGCGCTGCGCCGCGACGCGCTCCGTCCCACCGCTCTCGCCGCGACCCGGATGCACCCACCGAGGACGCATCGCCTCGATCTCGTCGAGCCGCTCGAGCCACGCCTCGAGGTGGCCGAGCTCGAGCCACGCATGCGCACGATGCGCGATCAGATCGCCGGTGAACACGTGGCCGTTCCACTCGATCACGACGTGCGCGTCGCTGCAGCCCGCGCCGAGCACGTGCGCGCGCAGCGTGAGCCCCGCGGCGTCGATCTCGGTGCTCGCGTCACCGAACGACTCGAGCTCGGGCATCGCGCTCGGATAGTCCGGCGCGTAGCGCTCGTAGAACCATCGCCGGCGCAGCGCGTCGACCTCGGGGATGCGCGCGCGCACCTGCTCCGAGGTCACGACGCGCACGCCGCGCCGCCGCATCACCTCGGCACCGTTGAACTTGTCGGGGTTCGCGTGGAGCACGATCGCGAGCACCACGGGCTTGCCGGTCTCGCGCTCGATCACGTCGAGCAGTCGCTCTGCCTCCGAGGGCATGAACTGGGTGTCGATCACCACGACACCCTCGGGCCCTTCGATCCAGTACGAGCGCGTGTGGAACCCGCGCGGCACCGACACGAACGTGCCGACACCATCCACGTCCCGCGCGCGGGGCGCGAGCGGCGCGCCCCCACACGCCGCGATCAGGCACACCCACGAGACCAGCCGACGCGCCATCGCACCGCCTCCCGAGACACGGTGCGATCCTGGCGCGACGCGCGATGGCGGACCGTCGACGATCCGCCGGAGAATTGCTCGAATCAGCCGTCGAGACGGCCGATGCGCTCGAGGTACGCGCGAGCCAGCGCGTAGTCGTCCTTCTGATCCGGATGGAAGTCGCGGCGCAGGTAGTCGGCGATCGCCCCGCGGAACATGACGGTGCGGTGCTTGCGCTCGCGCTCGAGCACCGGGTCCGCCTCCGCGGCGCGACGATGGGCCGCGAGGTCGGTGCCCATCGCGGCCTCCTGGCGGAGCAGCTCGCGCGCGCCGAGGATCCAGAACGCGACGATGCTCGCGCTCGCGAGCGCGATCCCCGCGGCGCGCACGCCCCAGCGCGGGTCGACCTTCTGCAGCACGTCGTACGCGACCGACTTGTGCTCGATCTCCTCGGCGGCATGCCAGCGCAGCAGGTCGCGCATCAGCGGGTGCGCGTGATCGAGCATGTCGCTCTTCAGCGCGTTCTCCGCCATCGTCGCGGTGTAGTGCTCGAGCGCGGCGGTCGCCGAGAGGCGCAGCACGGGCGGCGTGTTCTTCTCGAGCACCTCGAACGCCCAGTGCCGGTAGAACGCGAGGAAGGGCTCGAGGTCGTAGCCCTGCTCCTGCAGCAGCTTGTTATACCGCTCGTGCTCGTGGCCGTGACGACCCTCCTGGCCGAAGAAGCCGCGCACCCGCGCGAGCAGCTCGGGGTCGTTCTCGACGACGTGCATGTAGTGCTTCACCGAGCGGATGAAGAAGCGCTCGCCGTCGGGGAAGAGCAGGTTCAGCGCGTTCGAGATGTGGGTCGGGATCGGGTTCTCGAAGAACCACCAGCGCGGGACCGCGGCCTCGCGGAACGCGAAGCCCATCGCGCGCACCGGGATCGACCGCTTGCTCTTGGTGCTCTCCGCGCTCGCCGTCGCGCTCATGAATTCCTCCCTGTTCTGCGAGCATCTAGCATCTGTTGAACTTCGGTCAATAGCGCTGGACGCGGGTCCGGGTCATGCTCGGCGATCCCTATGAGCGCTCCGATCGCCCGCCATCGTCTCGCGCTCGACGAGCGACGTGCACAGCTCCTCGAGCTCGGCGCGCGCCTCTTCGCCGAGCGCTCGTACGACGACGTGTCCATCGACGACATCGCGGAGGCGGCGGGGATCTCGAAGGGGCTGCTCTATCACTACTTCGGCAGCAAGCGTGCGTTCTACGTCGCGACGGTGAGGCAGGCCGCGGAGCAGCTGCAGCTGCGGACCGAGCCCGACAGCTCGCTGCCGCAGCCGGCGCGCGCCCGCGCCGGGCTCGACGCGTACCTGAGCTTCGTCGAGGAGCACGCCGCGCCCTACGCGTCGCTGATGCGCAGCGGCATCGGCAACGATCCCGAGGTCGCCGCGATCGTCGACGAGACGCGCGACGCGATCGTGCGGCGCATGATGGGCGAGCTCGGGCTCACCGAGCCTCGTCCCGTCGTGCGCTTCGCGCTGCGCAGCTGGATCGGCCTGGTCGAGGCCGCGAGCCTCGACTGGCTCGATCGTCGCGAGGTCGCGCGCGAGACGGTGCTGCAGATGCTGCTGGAGTCGCTCTACGCGACGCTGGTGCTCGCGTCGCGCCTCGATCCCGAGGCTGGCGTCACGGTGTCCGCGTCGCCGCCGACGATGGGCGACTCGAGCGCGGTGATCGACACCAGCGAGGCCGAGCGCAGCGCTCGCCCGCGGCGTCGCTGATCACAGCACTGCGACGCCGCGCGGAGCGGGATCGTCGCCGAGCATCTCGAACGCAGCGCGGTGCGTGGTGCGCAGGGTGAGCGGGGCGCGCCCATCGCGCTCGAGCACGATCTCGCAGCGCGCGAGCTTCGAGTTGAGGCAGGTCTTGGTGCCCCCCGGCGGGTTGCCGTAGGGCAGCGCGACGAACGTCGACGACGGCGCGTCCATCCGTCCGTGCAGGCGCGCGCCCTTCGCGCGCACGTCGAAGCGCCACTCGAACGGGCGGAACGACGCGCGGGCCGCGAAGCCGCGCGGGACCGAGTCGAAGCGCAGCTCCTCGTCGCCGAGGCGGAGCACCGCGACGGTCAGCGGCGGCGCGAGCACCGGGCCCACGGCGACGCGCGCGGTCGCGAGCTCGAGGAAGGCCTCGGGCGCGTCGTCGAAGCCCGCGACCTGGCCCCACGCATAGCGGTCGGTGTGTCGGCTGCCCCAGTTGTGGTTGTGGCTGCCGATCCATCCGTCGATCGCGAGCGGCTCGCCGTCGACCTCGATCGTGCCGTCGAAGCGCGCGAACGGCGCGCTCGTGAGCACCTTCGCGCGCGGCAGCGGCGCGTCGTAGAGCGCGCGCGGGAAGAGCAGGAGCGGCGAGGCCGCGCTCGTGTACCGCAGCGACCATCGCAGCGAGTGCGACGCGCTCTTCGCGCCACCCTCGAGCGAGCGCGCGTCGAGGCGCGATCCCGCGACCTCCACGTCGAGCCCGCGCGCGCCGAAGCGGCACGACGCGATCGGGAATTCCTCGCGCACCGCGACCACGCGCTCGCGCTCGCCGTCGAACACGATCGCCCACACCTCGCCGAGCGCTTCGTCGGGCGCGGCACCGCGACGCGCGAGGATCGTCGAGCGGATCCAGAACGCGAGCGGGCGCGTGGGATGGTTCGCGCGCTGGAACCAGCTCTCGTAGTGCCCGCCGCGATCCGAGGCGACGAAGCGAGGGGTGTCGAGGGCGTCGCGATCGAGCTCGATCATGCGTCTTACCTCTGCGCCGTCGGGGAACGCGAGGCCATGACGTCCGAGGTCAGTGCTCGCTGGCGGAGGGGCGAGCCGATCTCGGACACGCTCTCAGTCCTCTTCGCCGGCCTCGCGCGCGAGCTCGTCGATCACCGCGCGCAGCACGCGGCGGGCGCCCTCGATGTCGCGCGCATCGACCTGACGCAACGCGCGCTGCACCGCGGCCTCGACCGTGCCGCCGCGCTCGCGATCGAGATCCTTGCCCGCGCTCGCGAGATAGAGGTGCATGCGGCGCGCGTCCTCGGGATCCGGCTCGCGACGCACCGCGCGGCGCTCCTCGAGCCTGCGCAGGATGCCGGTCAGCGTGCTCGGGTGGATGCGCATCGCGCTCGAGAGCTCGCCCGCCGCGATGCCCGGCCGGCGCCCGATGATGCGCAGCGCGAGGCGCTGCGGACCGGTGATGCCGATCGCGCCCTCCATGCGCTTGCTGAGCGACTGGAGCGCGTGCGTGAGCTCCCACAGGAGCTGCATGAACTGGAGCGTCTTGCCGAGCTTCGGCTCGAGCGGCGCGTCGGACGTCGACATCTCGGGGGCCAGGTCTGGCAGCGGCCGCGCGCACGCGCCAGTCGTCTCCGGAGGTCGGAAGAGAGGCGAAGCGAAGGAACGATCACCACCGCTCGCCGGCGAGGACCGGCAAGCGACGGCGGCGCAGCGTGCGGAATTCGGTCCGCGTCGCGTCGGGGTCCTCGCGGACGCGACGCATCTCGGGCTCGAAGAAGAACTCCGGCTCGTCGAACGCGGGCTCGAGCTGATCGAGCCAGGTCGCGCGTTCGTCGTACTTCGCGAAGAACGGGCGCCCCACCCAGTCCGGCTCGCGCGCTTGCAGGAAGCGGAGCGCCAGCACGCGCTCGCCGCGGATGTGCGCGGGGCCGTCGACCGTGACCTTCCCCGGCGTCGCGCTCATCGAAGGACCGCGCGCGGTGCGCGCGAGACCGGACACGCGCGCGAGCGCGTCCCGCACGATCCGCCACGCCTCGACCAGGGGCACCTCGAACCAGTGGCTCGCGCCGGTGTCGCGCTCGACGAACGCGTAGTACGGCACGGCGCCGAGCTGGGCCTGCAGCCGCCACATCTCCGCCCACGCGAGCGCGGCGTCGTTCACGTGGCGCAGGATCGGCGCCTGACACCGCACCACCGCGCCGGTGCTCCGGACGCGCTGCACCGCGCGCTGCGCGATCGCGCTCTCGAGCTCGCGCGGGTGCGAGTAGTGCGCCATCAGCGCGAGCGTGCGGCCCGAGCGCGTCACCTGCTCGAAGAGGCGCAGCAGGTCGTCGGCGTCGGCGTCGGTGACGAAGCGGTACGGCCAGTAGGCCGGCGCCTTGGTGCCGATCCGGATCGACGCGAGGTGCGGCAGGTCGGCCTCGAGGAGCGGCTCGACGTAGCGGCGCAGCACCGACGTCTTCATCAGCAGCGGATCGCCGCCCGTGATCAGGACGTCGGTCACCTCCTCGTGCTCGGCGAGGTAGCGCACCAGCTCGTCGGCCTCGCGCGTCGCGAACTTCATGTCGTCGAGCCCGACGAATTGCGGCCAGCGGAAGCAGTAGGTGCAGTACGCGTGACAGGTCTGGCCCTGCGCGGGGAAGAAGAGGACCGTCTCGCGATACTTGTGCTGGAGGCCGCGGGTGCGGCGATCGTCGAGCAGCGGGGTGTTGAGCTCCATCTGCCCGGCGGGATGCGGGTTGAGCCGGTGCTGGATCTCGCGCGCCGCGTCGCGGATCACGTCGCTGCCCGCGCCGCTCGCGAAGAGCCGCTCCATCTGCGCGAAGTCGTCGTCGCGCAGCATGCCGCGCTGCGGGAACGTGAGCTGGAAGATCGGGTCGTCGGGCACACGCGCCCAGTCGATCAGCTCGCTCGTCACGTACTCGTTCACGCGGAACGGGAGCACGGACGCCACGATCTCCATCGCGCGGATCTCGCCCTCGCCGAGGCGTGCGAGCTGCGGAATCGAGGAGAGATCCTTGCGCTCGAGGGCCTTGAACCGGCGGGGAACGAGGGTTCGACTGGCGAACACCACATCGTTCACGCGAACGGAATTAGTTTGAGCTCAAACTAATTGCAAGAACTACCCGCGCGAGCTCTCACGAATTCGCGATTCGACGCTGGCGCGCCCCGCGAGCAGAATCCGCGGCCATGCGCGCCCGGAGCCTCGTCGCCTTCGTCCTGCTGGTCTCGCTCGCCGCGTGCGGCGAGGATCGTCCTGCGTCGAGCCCGGGGACGCAGGGCGGCGCGAGCGCGACGAAGAGCGAGCCGGCGCGGGTGCCCCGTCGCGAGCAGGAAGAAGGACTCGCGCGCTGCGGCGAGGTCCTGGCGCGCATCGAGGGGCCCGAGACCGCGCCGACCTTCGCGCGCCTGATGCGCGAGTGCGGCGGGATGTTCGCGCGGCGCCGGTGTCGCGACGCGCTCGCGGCGGAGCCCTTCTCGCGCGAGGGCGTCGCCGAGGCATGCCGCGCCGACTACTGCGACGAGCTCCGCCCCGCGCCGTCGTTCTGCACCACCGACATGCCGACCGACGCCGAGTTCCTCGAGCAGTTCGCGCGGTTCTCGCGCGCCGCGCTGCGCCGCGATCTGCGCCGGCTGATGGATCGCGAGGGCGCCGACGAGATCGCCGATCTCTTCGCCGATCTGATCGAGACCCAGGCCGCGCTGCAGTGATCCCGGTTGTTGCCGCCGAGTCGGGCGTTCGGGCACGCTGATCCGGGGGGCGTCAGGGAAGCGCGCCCCGGGTGGGGAAAACATGCGATTGCGGAGCGCGGGGGCGTTCGGCGCGTGGCTGATCACGGTCACGTGCGGGCTCGGGTGCGGCGCGACGGCGAGCAACGGCGAGAGCGGCGCGGGGACGACGGCGGCCACCGCGCAGCCGAACCGCGCGGTCGACACCCGCTGCGACGTGCCGCACGCGCCGGCGCCGATCGAATTCGAAGAGGGCATGCGCGCGGCGGCGGAGGGCGACCTCGAGCAATCCCGCCGCCTGCTCGCGGTCGCGTGCGACAGCGGCAATCCGTGCGCGTGCACCGAGATCGGCGAGTCGTTCGTCGATCCGCCCGACGGTCTGCGCGACGTCGAGCGCGGCGCGCTGCTGCTCGAGCGTGGCTGCGCAGGCGGCGACATCTGGGGCTGCTACGCGCTCGGCTCCGCGATCTTCCGGTTCATCCCGGATCGCATCGAGCACGCGCGCGACCTCTTCGAGGACGCGTGCGAGGATGGAGTGCCCGAGGCGTGCCTCGAGATCGGGCGCTTCCGCATGACCGGCGTCGACGGCGATCGCTCCGCGCTCGACGCGCTGCAGTTCTACGAGCGCGCGTGTCGCGACGGCGTCCACCACGCGTGCGTGGTGCTCGGCGAGGCGTTCGCCGAGGGCGTGGGCACGCCGCGCGATCCCGAGCGCGCCACCGAGCTGCTCACGTGGGCGTGCGAAGAAGCGAACGTCGGGCAGGCGTGCACCGCGTGGGCGCAGCACCTCGACGTCGAGGACGAGCAGCGCAGCGCGCTCTTGCGGCGCGGGTGCGACTCCGGGGATCCCCTCGCGTGCGACGCGCTCGATCCCGAGGCGGCGCGTCGTGGTGGCGAGCCCGCGCTGCGCGCTCTCGCGGCGCGCGTGCCCTCGGCGCGACCGGTCGAGAACGGCAGCGCGGAGATCGAAGCGACGATCGGCGGAGGCGTGGATCTGAGCACGCTCGGTCTGCGTCCGTCGTGCGTGGGATTCGTCGACGCCGAGCCCGACGCGGTGCTCTCGGTGCCCGAGGGATCGAGCGAGCTCAACGTGGCGGTGCGCGCCGCGGCCGACGCGGTGCTCGCGATCCGCGATCCCGCGGGACGCTGGATCTGCGCCGACGACGGGATCGCGGGCGACTACGATCCGTCGATCGCGATCGGCGATCCCGTGCAGGGCGACTACCTCGTGTGGGCCGGCACGCTCGATCGCGAGCCGAACATCCCGGCGCGCCTCGTGGTCCTCGCGGTGGCCCCGGTCGTGGTCGCGCCGCCCGTGACCTACGAGAGCCTGCCCGAGCCGACGCCCGAGACGATCACGATGCCCGACGCGCGGCTCCGCTACTACCAGCTCGACGTCACCGCGATGCCCGGCATCACCGGTCGCGTGCGCATCGACGGCAACCAGGTGTGGTCGTTCGAGGGCCGCGGCGGCCACGCGACGCTCGACGAGGTGCAGTGCGCGCTGCAGCCCGGTCGCCACACGATCGACATCGAGGTGGTGCAGCGCGGGCGCGACGCGCGTCTGCTCGGCGGTGCGACGAACCTGCTCACGGTCTCGCTCCACGGCGCGGTGCGACGCTCGCTGCTCACCGAGGACGAGAGCCGACTGCATCGCCTCGAGTGGACGCCCGAGGAGCCGGGACGGCGCCAGCTCGTGCTCGACGTCGAGCGCCGTCAGGCCGGCGATCGCGCCGGCTGCGACTGAGAGAGTGTCCAACATCGGCTCGCTGGCGGAGGGCCCTCCCGTCCGCGTGCGCGCCTCCGCCAGCGAGCACTCCAGCTGGATCGCTCAGGCCGCGAGCACGAGCAGCAGCGTGGCGACCGCGACGATCCCCGCGGCGCGCCACGCGCGCGCGTCGAGGAACGCCACGCACGCCACCGCGATCCACACCGGGATGATCGCGAGGAATCCGATGGTCAGCCGGGTCGACTCCTCGAGCGGCAAACGCGCCGCGAGCACCGTCCCGAGCAGCACGCTCACGGGCAGCGTGCCCACCATCGACACCAGCGCCCGCGCGACCGCGCGCCACGCGCCGGTTCTCGGCTCGACCGCGGCTCGCTCGCGGGCCGGTCGAGCGGTGATCGCGATCACCCGCGCGCTCGCCGACGCGCGCCTCGCGAGCGCGGGAACGATCGAGCCCGCCGCGGTCCACGCGGCGATCGCGAGCAGGATCGCGACGCCGATCCCTTCTCGCTCCGCGCCCACGCCGACCGACGCGGCGAAGAGCACGACCGATGCCGCCCGCCCGAGCCAGCGCGCGCGCGGCCGCGTCCCGTCGATCGACAGGCCCGCGTAGAGCGCGACGTACGAGAGCGCGCCGAGCGCGACGGTGACGAGCTCAGGCATCGGCCTCTCGCGGCACGTCGATCGCGGCGCTCACGGTCGAAGGCGCGCGCGCCGTCGCCACTGCGCCGGCCACACACGCGAGGCCGAGCACGAGCAGCCCGAGATCCACGGCCGCCACGCTCCACGCCCCGTTCCGAATTGCCGCCGCGAGGTGCAGCGGCGTGCACGCGACACCGAGCAGCGGCGTCGCCACGAACATCGCGCCCGCGGTCGCGAGCACACCGCGCACCGCCACCCGTGCGCTCGGCGCGACGAGCGCGAAGCCCACCGCGATCGTCCACGCCGCGAAGAACGCGCCCACCTCGATGTGCCAGTGCGCGTCCCAGCTCACCGGCACCGCGCGGTTGGCGGCGAACATCGCGCCCACCGCGCACGCCACACCGAGGCCCGAGCCGATCGTGAGCCGCTCGAGCAGGTGCGTGGAGCGCCGCGCTCGCTGCGGATCGCGTCGCTCGATCCAGATCCAGTTGCCGCTGAGGATCGTCACGCACCCCGCGAGCCCGAGCAGCGCGTAGAGCCAGCGCGCCGCGAGCCCTCCGAACCACCCGAAGTGCAGCCCGTAGGTCCACCGCTCGACGGTCTGGAGCACCCGCTCCTCGCGCGGGCTCCACGCGTGGATCACGCGCCCGGTCGCCGCCTCCATGTGCGCATCGCCGTAGGCGAGCGGCGTCCCGTCGACCCGCCCACCGACCGTCGCGATCGCGGCCGCATCGCCCGGGTGCTCGACCATGAAGAACGAAGGTCGCAAGCCCGGCACCACGTCGCGCGCGTCCGCGATCAGCGCGTCGATCGATCGCTCCTCGCGGGCCTCGCCGGTCGCCGGCGGCGCAGGATCGTGGCCCTCGGTCACGCGCGCCGCGCGCGCCGCGTCGCCCTCGAAGAGCACCTCCGTCCAGAGCCCGAAGACCAATCCCGCGATGCAGATCATCGCGCCGGTCAGCGCCATCGACACCTGGAACGGGATGCCCATCACGCCCGCGACCTTGTGCAGGTCGGACCACACGACGCGCGGCTTCGCGTCGTGGCGCACGCGATGGAGCTGGCGAACGAGATCCTTCAGGTGGATGAGCACGCCGGTCACGAGCACGAGCAGCAGCACCCACGCGACGAGCCCCGCGACGTACATCCCCGCGAGCCCGATCACCGAGGGCTCGTAGAGGAAGTGGAAGTACACGAGGAAGCTCGCGACCACGGAGCGCTCGGGCAGCACCTCGCCGCTCCGTCGATCGACGAGCCGCGTGTGCTCGGCACCGCCCGCCGCGTGCACGTGCACCGGCAGCGGCGCGCACCCGTAGTCGAGCCCGCTCACGTAGTAGAGCTCGAGCGGGCCATCGCTCTCCATCGTCGCGAGCGCGCCGCGCACCGCCGGATCGATCGGCGCATCACACGGCGCGCCGATCGCGTGACCGCACACGTCCTGCCAGATCGTGATCTCGCGGCGGAACAGCGCGAACACGCCGGCGAAGAACATCGCGTTCACGAGGAGCGCGACGATCACGCCGGCCCACGCGTGCACGTCCCAGAACGTCACGAACGCGCGAGGCGGGAGCTTCACGTCACTCGCCCAGACGAGCGAGGCCGTTGAAGAGGCCGTCCATCTCGAACACGGCGTGCGCGCCGTTCGTGTCGGGATCGATCTCGTAGACCGTGCTGACCGAGTAGTCGGGGCTCTGCCCTTCGTAGAACAGCCCGTCCACCGAGCTGCCCGCGAAGCCCATCGACGAGAACGGCGTGCCCTCGACCGCCTCCGCCGTCGGCGTCTCACCGAGCGTGATGCGCCACGTGCGATAGACCGGCTGCTGCCAGAACCCGAAGGCGAGATCGGGCTCGGTGCCCTCGGGCAGCATGCCCTCGTAGAACACGCGCGTGAACGCGATGCCGCTGCCCTGCGACGCCGCGTCGAGCTCGCCGATCGACTCGAGCCCATCGGTGAGCGAGGGGATCTCGACCATCCACGACTCGTCGAAGTCGGTCGCGCCGGGCGCGATGCGCAGCAGGCAGTTGACCGGACGCTCCTCGCCGCGCGAGCTCGCGAAGAGCTGCGCCGACCAGTTGCGACCGTCGCCCATCACGTAGCCGTAGCCGTCCTCGTCGAAGACGATGCGGCCGCCGCTCGTGCAGCGCGCGTCCTCCGCGACGCCGACCACCGAGAGCGCCTGCGGATCGAGGATCGCGGTGACCACGCCGGGGCGGATGCGCGCGCCGGTCCAGTCCGACCAACGCGCCGGGACGTAGACGCGACCGTCGTGCGCGACCGTCGTCCAGACCTCGACCTCTTCGTAGTCGCCGCGCTCGAGGTGCGGCAGCGGGATCGTGCCGCGCACCGTCATCGTCTCGGGGCTCCACACGATCGCGAGCTGCAGCTCGGCCGCGACCGTCACCGCGCTCGTCGGGTCGATGATCGCGTTGCCGTAGCCGATCGCCGTGAGCCCGTAGCTGCCGAAGTGGATGCGGCCGGTCTCCGCGATCGCGCCGTCCTCGCCGACCGTGTAGCGCACCCACTCGGGCGACTCGGAGAGGCCGAGGAAGATGTGGCGACCGTGGGTGAGCAACACACCGTTGCCCGCGACCTCGATCGCGTGCTCGTTCGTGACGTGCTCCTCGATGTCGAGCGAGGGCAGCGTCTGCACGTACATCGTGCGGCCCTCGGGCGTGATCACGATCGACGACAGCACGTAGCGCGCCTCGGTGGGCTCGCCCGCGGGCTCGTCTGGCTCGCCGCACGACGCGATCAGAACGCCGGTCAGCACTGCTCCCACCCACACCACGGGCCTCATCACGCCACCTCCGACACCGAGAACGATTCCCAGTCGCGGCGATAGTGATTCTCACAAACATTCCGCGCAACGTGAAAATGCGGAACTTTTCGCGGTGGTGTCCTATTGATGGGCTAGTCGCGGCGCCCGCGTGAAGGTCACGGCGGAGGACCGAGCACGCAGCGCGCGACGTGCGGGACGTCGCCGAGCTCGTCCGCGTAGGTCTGCCCGTCGAGGAAGTCGACGGTCCACGGCTGCGCGTCGCCGGCATCGCGAATGGTCGACGTCCAGTGGCGCTCCGAGGGCGTGTCGGGGAAGAGCGCGGGATCGATCGCGGGCGCGCGGCGCGACTCGTCGACGATCGTCTGGAGCTCGCGGATCGTCGGCAGTCGCGCGCCGATCGCGATGCACGCGTCGCGCGCTTCGCTCCACGTCGTCGCGTCGATCATCGCGCGCGACCAGGTGAGCCCGGTGCCGCGATCGTGCACGCCGTCTCCGCGCACCTCGTGCTGCGCGCCTTCGATCGGCGCAGGACCACCCGCGACGCAGCGCACGCGCGCCGAGGGACGCGATGCGAGCCCGAGCGTGGTCTCACCCGCGCCGAGATAGACGCTGAAGGCCGAGCCCGGCGCCTCGTCGGGCTCGCTCGTGGTCCAGTGGTACTCGGCGAGCGCATCGGGGAACGCGCTCCCGTCGATCGTCGGGCTGCGCGCCGGCGCCACGATCGAGACCCACTCGACGCGCGTCGGCAGCCGAAAGTCCTCGCGCCCCTCGAGCTCGAGCGCAGCGCACTCGGCGCGCGCCTCCTCGAGCGTGCGCAGCGCGCCGGTGTCGCCACGCTGCCAGATCAGACCGGTGACGAGATCCTCGACCACGTCGCTACGGATTCCGTAGCGCTCGCCGCCGAGCTCCGGCATCGCGAACGCCGCGTATCCGCTCGGTGTGCTCGCATCGATCGGCGCGACGTCGTCCGACCCACACGCGACGAGCAGCAGCGCGAGCGCGACCGTTCGGATCACACGAGGAGCTCGGGCAGCGTCCCGCGCAGCGAGAGCGTCCCGCCGCCGACCAGCGGCGTGCTCTCCATGCCGAACGCGTCCACGTCCATGCCGAGCGCGCGCATCAGCGTGACGTAGAGCTGGTTCTGCGCGGGCCCGACCGAGAGGTCGCTGTAGCCCTGGCGCACCCGGTTCGACCGCGCGTAGCGCACGTATTGTCCGGTGCGCAGCGCGCCGTTCGCGCCGCCCGCGATCACCACCGGCATGTCGTGCAGCCAGTGGGTGCCGGTGCCGAGCTCGCTGATCCACACCACCGCGGTGTGATCGAGCAGCGTGCCGTCGCCCTCGGGCACCGAGTCGAGCTGCTCGAGCAAGTACGCGAAGCGCTGCGCGTAGAAGAGGTTGTACTCGATCATCCCGCGCTCGGCCTCGGCGGTGAACGCTGCGTCGGGCCCGGCGACCGAGTTGTGCGCGTAGTCCTGGTGCACGTTCGTGCCCACCGGCAGCCCGAATTCCTCGGGCCGCAGCGGCATCGTCACGAAGCTCACCATGCGCGTCATGTCGCAGCCGAGCACCAGCGCCATCACGCGCGCGAAGCGATCCATCTCGTGACCGAGCGCTTCGTACGTCGGCGAGCACGACGCGCCGGGCGTGGTGCCGCGGAACGAGATCTCGAGGTCGCGCAGCAGCTGCGCGTGGCGCTCGAGCTTCTGGCGATCCGCGGTGCCGAGCCGCGGCGCGACCGCATCGTACTCGCGCGCCGCGAGATCGAGCGCGCTCGCGCGGCCTCGCATGATCGCGGCGACGCGCGGATCGCCGCCGTCGTCGGGCGGCACGTAGACGCCCATGAGGTCGTCGTAGGCCTGTCGCGCCGCGGTCACGCGCGGTGCGGCCTCACCCGCGGCGACGAAGTTGTACGGGTGCTGATGGTTCGCGCCGTACACGCGCGACGCCCAGCGCCCCGGCTGCGCGAGCGCGCGCGCGATCACCTGGTCGACCGACTCGCCGCCGGCGATGCACGTCGAGCCCGCGCGCTGCAGCGGGTCGACGCACGTCAGCAGCGACGCCTGACCGAAGTGATGGCGGTTGAGATCCCAGCCGCTCGTCGCCGCGCCGCGCCGCTCGTAGTCGATCGCCGACGTGCGGGCGATGCCCTCGACGATCGAGAGCTTCTGCTTGAAGGGCGCGAGCGGCGCGAGGATGCGGCTCCACGCGGCGTCCTCGAGCGTCGCGATCGACGCCACGCCGGTGCCGCTCGCAGGCAGCCCGGGAGGATTCATCGCCCACGCGTTCGGCACCGTGCCGTGGGGTGTGATCCAGAAGAGCAAGCGGGTCGGCGTGGTCGCGCCACCCGCCTGCGCGCGGCTGCCCCAGCCCACCGCGCCGGGCAACATCAACCCACCGCCGATGCTCGCAGCACCGAGACCGAGCGCGGTGAGGAACTGACGCCTCTGCATCGTCATCGCGGTCACTCCGAAGCCAGCGGGCGGTTGCGGAACTCGGGGCTCGTCACGATGTCGACCAAGAGCTCGCGCACGTCGCCACCGCTCTCGTGGAACGAGCGCGCGAGGCGGCTCGTCAGGCACTCGTCCTCACGCTCCGGGGCACGGCCGAGCGCGTAGCGCATCCACATCCGCGTCGCGCACACCTCGACGCGCGCGCTCTCCGCGAGCGCCTCGCTGAGCTCGATCGCGCCGACGTACGCGCCGTCGACGTCGGTGCCGGTGAGGTTGCCCGACGCATCGACGGGCAGGCCGTGATCGAGCGTGCGATAGCCGCCGACCGCGTCGTAGTGCTCGAAGCCGAACCCGAAGCCGTCGATGCGCGTGTGGCACGCGATGCAGCCCGGCGGCGACGTGCGCTCCTCGAAGAGCTGACGGTTCGTGCGCGGCTCCTCGCCCGGTCGCACCACCGGCGGCGTGAGATCGGCGTCGGGCGGCGGCGAGGGACGCGGCTCGCAGAGCAACCTCTCCATCACGAACACACCGCGCAGCGGCGGCGAGCCGTTGCCCGAGTGCGCGTGCGACGCGAGGAAGCCCGCGCGCGTCAGCAACCCCGCACGCTGATCGTGCGGGAGCGTCACCTCTTCCCACGTCGTCGCGTCGCCGGGGCCGTTCACGCCGTAGAGCGTCGCGAGCGGACCGTTCACGTACGCGGTGCGGCTCGTGAGCAGCGCGCTGAGCGTGCCCTCGCCCTCGAAGAGCACGCCCTCGACGAAGCGATCCTGCTCGTCGCGCACCGACTGGCGCAGCGTCTCGTTCCACGTCGGATAGAGCTCGGGCACGCGGCCCTGGTGCTCGTCCAGCTCGATGCGATCGAAGTCGAGCCACTGGCGGTGGAAGTCGACCACCGCCTCGCGCGCACGACCGTCGTCGAGCATGCGTCGCGCCTGCGCCTCGAGCTGCGCGTCGCTCGCGAGCTCGCCGCGCGACGCGGCCTCGAGCAGCACGTCGTCGGGCGTGCTCTCCCAGAGGAAGTACGAGAGGCGCGACGCGAGCTGGTACGCGTCGAGCGGCACCACGCCGTCGCCGCCGCCCTCCCCCGGCAGCTCGATGCGATACAGGAACCACGGCGACTGCAGCAGCGCCATCGTCGTCAGCTGCACCGCACCGGCGAAGTCGATCGCCTCGCGCTGCGACTCGAAGAACGCGACGTAGCGCTCGACCTCTTCGTCGCTCAGCGGACGTCGATGCGTGCGTCGACCGAGCTCGCGCACGAGCGTCTCGCCGCACGCGCGCTGCGCGCCCGCATCGCCCGCGCTCGCCGCGCACGGCAGGAACGCAGCGAGCCGATCGGGCGTCGACGTGACCTCGCCCGCGTAGCGGAACGCGATGTCCTCCCAGCGTGCGACGCGCAGGTCGGACGGGCCGAGCGAGCGCGCGTCGTTCTCGAAACCACCGACCTCGGTGTCCTCGGGCAGCTCGGGCAGCGCCGGCGCCACGCCCGGGAAGAGATCACGCAGCGTGTGCAGGTACTCGGCGTTGCTCAGGCGCCGCATGGGCGCGGTGCCGAGCACGATCGATCCGTTGCCGCAGCTGACTGGACCGCCACCACGTCGACCCGCGCCGGTTGGACCGGCTGCGCCGTCGAGCAGGACTCCGTCGCACGCAAACAGCGCGAGCGACACGAGCACTGGAGCGATCCGCCCCCAGTCGTTCGGTCGGCTCATCAGGTACGTGAGTACCAGACCCCCGGCGCGATGGCTCAGGGGTTCGACGAAAATCGTACGAGCGCGTGCGACCTGTAGGCCGCACGCGCTCGCACCGTCGAAGGACTCGCAGTGCTCACGAGAGCAAGCGGGGCTGGGGCCCCGCGCGCAGCGTTCGGGGCGGGGGGCCCCGAGCCGGCTCCGCCGGTCGGGGGGAGGGGTCTTCCCAAGACCCCTCCCGGAAGCACAGCTCAGCCGTTCATGATTTCAGGGATCACGCCGCGCAGGGAGACGGTCCCGCCGCTCGCCGTCGGCGAAGACTCGATGCCGAACGAGTCGTTCTCCATCCCCATGGCGCGCATCAGCGACACGTACAGACGGTTCTGCGCGGGGCCGACCTGGTTGAAGTGACCCCAGCCCGCGCCGATGCGCGTGTCACGCGCGAGGCGGATGTACTGCCCCATGCGGAACGAGCCGCCCGCGCCGCCGGCGATGACGATCGGCAGGTCGTGCAGGTCGTGGTTGCCGGTGCCGAGCTCGCTCATCCACACGACCGCGGTGTGATCGAGCATCGTGCCGCCCGCCTCGGGGATCGAGTCGAGCTGCTCCAGCAGATACGCGAAGCGCTGCGCGTAGAATCGGTTGTACTCGATCATCCCGCGCTCGCCCTCTTCGCGGAACGTGCCCGAGCCACGCACCGACGTGTGCGCGTAGTCCTGATGGATGTCGGTCGCCGCGGGCAGACCGATCTCCACCGGCGCGAGATCCGGCGTCACGTACGTCATCACGCGCGTGAGGTCGCAGCTCAGGCCGAGCGCCATCACCCGCGCGAAGCGATCCATGTCGTGCCCGAGATCGCTCCACGTCGGCGAGCACATCGCGGGCGAGTCCTCGGGCGAGTCGGCGAACGAGATCTCGAGCTCGCGGATGAGCTCCTGGTGACGCTGGAGCTTCAGGCGATCCGCCGCCGGCAGGCGCGCAGCGAACGACGTGTGCTCGCGCGCCGCGAAGTCGAGCACGCTGCCGCGCGCCCGCGCGATGAGGTCGGCGCGCGTGTCGCCGCCACCGTCGCTCGGCGGGTTGTACGCGCCGACGATGTCGTCGTACGCCTGGCGCGCGCCCTCGACGCGCGCGCTCTCCTGGCCCGCCGCGACGAACGAGTACGGGTGCATGTGGCGCGAGCCGTACACGCGGCTCGACCAGCGGCCCGCCGCCGTCGTGGCGCGACCGATCACCTGGTCGATCGAGATGCCGCCGCCGATGCACGTCGTCCCCGAGCGCTGCATCGGATCGACGCACGTCATCAGGTGCGCCTGGCCGAAGTGGTGGCGGTTCAGATCGAACGAGCCGCCCTGCGAGTCGTGGGCGCGCTCGTACTCGATGGCCGCGGTGCGCGCGATGCCCTCGACGAACGAGAGCTTCGACGCGTGCGGCTGCAGCGGCGCCGCGATGCGCGGCCACGACGACGCGGCCAGCCCCGAGAGCGCCGCGCTCGACGTACCGCTGGGCGCGAGGCCCGGCACGTTCATGTTCCACGCGTTCCACACGGTGCCGTGGGGCGTGATCCAGAAGAGCACGCGCTTCGGCGCGCCGCTGCCGGCGACCTGCGCGAGGCCCTTGCTCGCGCGACCGAGGATCGCGCCGGGGATCGTGAGCGCGGCACCACCGACGCCCATCGCGGCGAGGAACTTACGACGATCGATCTTCATGCGAGACAGCTCCTGCTGTTCGTGGGGAAGTTGGAGGTGGCGCTCATTCCGTCGCGGCGAGGCCGCGGTGACGGAACTCGGGGCTCGTCACGAGATCGACGAGCAGCTCGCGGACGTTGCCGCCGCTCTCGGTGAAGCTCTCGGCGAGGCGATCGACGAAGCACGACTCCGCACGCTCGGGCGCGCGGCCCATCGCGTAGCGCACCCACTGCTGCGTCGCGCACTCCTGCACGCGCCCGCTCTGCGAGAGGATCTCGCTGAGCTCGATCGCGCCGTCGTACGGACCGTCGACGTCGGTGCCGAACACGTTGCCCGACGCGTTCACCTCGAGGCCGTTGTCGAGATCGCGGTACGCGCCGATCGCGTCGTAGTGCTCGAAGCCGAAGCCGAAGCCGTCGATGCGCATGTGGCAGCCCTGGCAGGTCGGCGCCGCGGTGCGCTCCTCGAAGAGGTCGCGGTTGGTGCGCGGTCCGTCGCCCGGCTCCGCGGTCGGCGGCGACACGTTCGCGCCCGGCGGCGGCGAAGGACGCAGCTCGCAGAGCAGGCGCTCGGTCACGAAGATGCCGCGGAGGATCGGCGAGCCCTGACCGGTGTGCGCGTGCGACGCGAGGAAGCCCGCGCGCGTGAGCAGACCGGCGCGCTCGCCCTCGGGGAGCTCGGCCTCGACCCACGTCGCGTCGTCGGCGGGGCCCTCGACGCCGTAGAGCTCCGCGACCGAGCGGTTCACGTACGCACGGCGGCTGTTGAAGAGCGCCGAGAGGGTCCCTTCACCCTCGAAGATCACGCCCTCGACGAAGCGGCGCTGCTCCTCCGCGATCGACTCGCGCAGGGTCTCGCTCCACGACGGATAGAGCTCGGGCACGCGGCGCTTGTGCTCGTCGATCTCGATGCGATCGAAGTCGAGCCACTGGCGGTGGAAGTCCACGACCGCCTCACGCGCACGCGGGTCGTCGAGCATGCGGCGCGCCTGCGCCTCGATCTGCTCGGCCGACGAGAGCTCACCACGCGCCGCCGCCTCGAGCAGCGTCGCGTCGGGCATCGTCTCCCACAGCAAGTAGGAGAGGCGCGACGCGAGCTCGTACGCGTCGAGCGGCAGCGGCTGACCCTCGGGCGCCACCTCCTCGATGCGGTAGAGGAACGCCGGCGACTGCAGCAGCGCCATCACGGTCAGCTGCACCGCGGCCGAGAAGTCGATCTCGGTGAGCTGCGTCTGGAAGAGATCGACGTAGCGCGCGACCTCCTCGTTCGTCGGCGGGCGACGCATCGCGCGCAGACCGAACTCGCGCACCAGCTCCTCGCCGCACGCGCGCTGGCTCTCGAGATCGTTCGCGGCGGCCGCGCAGGGAAGGAACGCCGCGAGCGACGCGGGCGTGGCCGTCACTGCGCCGCCGTAGCGGAACGCGATCTCCTCCCAGCGCGCCACGCGGACGTCGGACGCACCGAGCGCGCGCGCGTCGTTCTCGAACCCACCCGTGAGCGTGTCGGGCGGAAGCTCGGGGAGCTCCACGTCGACGCCGGGGAAGAGGTCTCGGAGCGTGTGCACGTACTCCGAGTTACTGAGTCGACGGATCGGCGCGCTGCCGACGATGAGCGCGTCGTCCGTGCAGGTCGTTGGCGTCGATCCACCGCCGCCGCCGCCTCCACCGCCACCACCGCCGCCCGCACCGGGCGAACCCATGGGGCCCGCGGGGCCACCACCCAGGTCGCCCTGGCAGGCGCCGACCAACATCGCACCCGCGATGATCAAGACGACGTTCGGATCGCTTCGTCGCATCCGGAGCTCCTTTGTTCGGGCGTCGGTACCGTCGCCGTCATGGGATGGCTCAGCGGCTGCGAAGATCGGTACGCACCTCTGGAGACGGGTGCTCGGCGCCGGCACACGCGACGAGAGTTCCTCCCTGTGCGAGTGAGGCGCTCACGCCACAGGGTGTGGCGCTCTGGATCGTTGGAGCTCCAACGATCGGAAACGACGTAGGCGCGGGTGCCGAGGTGTCGGCACCCGCGATTCGTTGGACCTCCAACGATCTCTAACGCACCGCGAACTCGCGCTGGACCGCGGCCGCGTCGGTGATGCGGTTCGCGATCAGGAGCTGGGTGAGGATGCGCGCCTTCTGCGGGCTCAGATCGAGCGCCGCGACGAAGCCCATCTCGTCGTCGTCCACCTCGACGTTGCGGTTGGTGTACCCGCTGCCCACGCGCGACGAGCGGACCACCACGATGCCGCGGCGCACGGCGTCGCGCAGCGCACCGAGCGCCTCCTGCGAGGTGTTCCCGTCGCCGACGCCGGCGAGGACGATCCCGCGCGGGCGCGTCGCGATCACCGCGCGCACGTCCTCGGCGGTCATGTTCGAGTGCGCGTACACGATCGCGACGCGCGGCAGCGACGAGGGCACGCGCTCGAAGCGCGGGCGCGCCATCGTGGGGCTCGGCTCGACGAAGCGCACCGCCGCGGGATCGACGTACCCGACCGGGCCGGCGTTCGGCGAGCGGAACGTGTCGACGCTCGTCGTGTGCGTCTTCGTGACGTCGCGCGACTCGTGGATCGTGTCGTTCATCACGACGAGCACACCGCGCCCGCGCGCGTCGGGGGACACCGCGACCTCGACCGCCTCGTACAGGTTCGCCGGACCGTCCGCGGAGATCGCGCTCGAAGGGCGCATCGCACCGACGAGGACGACCGGGCGATCGCTGCGCAGCACGTTCTCGAGGAAGAACGCGGTCTCCTCGAGCGTGTCGGTCCCGTGCGTGACGACGACTCCGTCGGCCTCGCCGTCGTCGAAGATCTGATCGATGCGACGCGCGAGCCGGGCCCACACCTCGTCGTTCATGTCCTGGCTGCCGACGTTCGCGACCTGCTCGGTCGTGATGCGCGCGAGATGATCGATCCCGGGCGCGGCCGCGACGAGCTGCTCTCCGGTGATCGCGCCCGCGTGGTAACCGATCGCCGACGCCCCGCTCGCCGTGCCTGCGATGGTGCCGCCGGTGGCGAGGATCGTCACGCGCGGCAGGTCGGGGGCGGCCTCCGCGCCGCCCTCTCGCGCCCGAGGCGACGGCTCCGCGCGCTGTGCCTGCGACCCCGCCACGCCGGCGACCACGAGACCGAGTCCGACCGCCCAGCTCACCGTCTTCCGCATCGCGCTCCTCCGCCCCGTGCTCGATCACGAAGCACGCCACGATCACGACGCGCTGCGCTGCGCGACGGCTCGAGCGTTCGTCGTGGCGCAGCGCCCGCGCGCGATGCGGTACGCGCGCTGCACCGAGCGAGCGCTCGCGGCCCCGATGACTGCGAACGCGACCCACCACGACGAGCGCGACGCAGCGGTCGATCCGGCATCGCTCACGGTGAGCCCGACCGCGCCCACCCACTTCGCGTGGCTGAGGACGCGCATGGCGATGGAGCGAACGCTGCTCGCGTGGGTGCGCACCTCGGCCGCGCTCGTCGGCTTCGGCTTCACGGTCGTGCAGTTCTTCGAGCGCGTGGGGAGCTTCCAGGGCGCGCACCCCGCGCTCCTGCCGCACGCGCCTCGCGTCTTCGGGCTCGCGCTGATGATCGTGGGGACGGCGGGGCTCGCGCTCGCGCTCGTCCAGCACCGCGCGCTGCGCAAGCACCTGTGGGGCCCGGCGTTCCTCCCGGTCGCCGGGGTGTCGGGCCTCGATCGTCACCTCAACCCGCCGCTCTTCGTCAGCGTGGCGCTGCTCCTCGCGAGCATCTGGGCCACCGCGGCGGTGCTCGTGCGCCTCGGCACGTGAGCCTCGGAGGACGATGGCGACCGCGGACGCACGACCTCCCCTCGCGATCCCCGCTCTCCCGGCGCGCGGTCGAGCGGGCGACTTCTTCGCAGGGATGACGCTATGGGCCGTGTACGCGGCGCACGCCCTCGCGTACTCGAGGCTCGCTCACGCGACGCCGGCCGCCGGGATCGCGACCGCGATCGCCGGCGCGATCGTGTTCACGTTGCTCTCGTCGAGCCGGCACGTCTCGATCGGCCCGGCGGGCGGCATCGCCGCGATCGTCGGGAGCTCGGTCGCGTCGGTGCCGCAGGCGGAGCTCGCCGCGTCGCTCGCGATCCTCACCGCGCTCGTCACGGTGTTCCTGCTGCTCGCCGGGCTCGCGAAGATCACGTTCCTCCAGCGCCTCTTCCCGATCCCCGTGTTCGTCGGATACCTCGCGGGCACGGGCGTGATGATCTTCGCGGGGCAGGCCGAGGAGCTCGTCGCGCACGGCCCCGGCGCGCTCGCGGTCGGGCTCGTCGCGGCGATCGGCGTGCCGCTCGCGAAGCACCTCGTGCCGAAGGCGCCGGCGCCCTTCGTGGTGCTCGCGCTGGCGACCGCGGCGAGCGCGCTGTTCGGCTTCGCGCAGATGGGGATCCCGGTGCTCGGCCCCGCGCTCGGCCGCTTCGACCTGCCGCACGTCCCCGCGGGCGTCGATCTCTCCGACGTGCGCGCGATGGTGCCGGCCGCGCTCAGCCTCGCGCTGATCGTGTACGTCGACGAGATCGCGAACGCCGAGGCGCTCGCGAGCCCCGACGATCCCCGGATCGACGCGCGTCGCGAGTACTTCGCGCTCGCCGCGACGAACGCCGCGTCGGCGCTCTTCGGAGGGTTCGTCGCCGGCTGCAGCTCGTCGCGCAGCCTGCTCGCGAAGAGCGCAGGCCAGCGCACCCGCCTCGCAGGCGTGATGGCAGGCGTGCTCCTGCTGCTGAGCGCGCTCTCGGTCGTGCGCCTCCTCGCGCCGATGCCGCTCGCCGCGCTCTCCGGCGTGGTGCTGGTGGCGGCGATCGATCTCGTCGATCGCAAGCGCCTGCGCGAGATGTGGAGGACGCGCCGCCCCGACTTCTTCATCGCGCTCGCCGCGGGGATCGGCGTGGTCGCGCTCGGCCCGATCCAGGGCGCCGGCATCGGCGTCCTCGTCGCGCTCGCCGACACGATGCGACGCGCGATGGCACCGACCGCGCTCGTGCTCTCGCCGCGCGAGCCCGATCACGTGTACGAGCCGCTCTCCGACGACGTCGTCCGCGCCTCGGGCGACGTGCTGGTCTACCGGTTCGGCGCGCCGATGTTCTTCGGCAACGCCGAGCGCTTCGTCGAGGACATGCGCACGATCGCGGCGAGCCATCACCCCGCGCTGCGCGAGATCGTCGTCAACGCCGACGGGCTCGGCGTGCCCGACGCCGATGCGCGCGACGCGCTGCGGAAGGCGCGCGACGAGCTCGCGGCGCGCGGGGTCGCGCTCCGGCTCGGCAACGTGCGCGCGAAGGTGCGCGCGTCGCTCGCGCGATCGCCGGAGCTCGAGATCCTCGACGAGCGCGAGTTCGTCGAGCGCGTCCGGGCCCTCCGCGCGCGCGCTCGTCCCGCCTAGAAATACGCCTGGAGCTGCAGCGTCCCGATGTGACCCCAACCCGCAGGTGCATCGAGGAACGTCGTGTTGGTGCCGTGATGGCCGACGCCGTAGCGCGCGAGCAGCGCCGCGTGGACGCCCCACGGATAGAGCGCGAGCTCCACCTCGCCGGCCGCGAAGAGATCGTCCGCGCTCTGCTCCGAGGGATCGAGATAGGAGCCGCGCAGCGCGACCTGCAGGACGTGCCCGACCACGAACACGCCCACCTGCCCGATCAGCGCGAGCGCCCAGTAGCCGGCGCCCGCGGGATCGACCGGCGTGCGGTGCCCCGCGTCGAGCTCGACCTGCGCGCTGACCGGCCCCGCGACGAAGATCGCGTCGACCGAGAACGATCCTTCTTCGAACTGCCCCGCCAGCGTCGAGCCGAAGGTCGCGGTGCTGTTGTCGAAGCGTGCGACGCTGCGCACGAGACGACCGAAGAAGCCGCCGACGCCGAGCGCCAGCGCGGGCGGGACCTCGCCGTCGGCGTAAGGCGACTCGTGCTCGGGCACCGCGCCGAGCGGCTGCCACACCACGCGCGCGACGACGAGCGCGTCGCGGATCTCGTCGTCTTCGGTGAGCGTCACCGGGCGCCCGACCCCGAGCGCGACCCAATAGGAGAAGACGGAGTCCTCGGTCGCGCCGTAGACCATCACACCGGTGTCGCGACCGAGCGCGAAGTAGTCGCGAGCCGGGCCGGTCTCCGGGAACATCGACTCCGCTGGGTTCGGGAGCCACGCGGTGCCCCAGGGCAGCAGGAATTGCCCGGCCTCGACGATGAAGAGCGGATGGGCGTGCACCTCGAACGCAGCGTCGAGGAGGCGCGGCCCGGAGCCGCCGAAGTCCGGCTGCACGAAGAAGCGCAGCGCGGGATCGGCGACGTGCCCGGAGAACCGCAGACGCGCGAAGCGGATGTCCGCGGTCGCACCGACGTCGACGTCCTCCGCGCCCGCGACCTGCGCGCGCGCACCGAGCACCAGGCCGAGGCGCAACGACGCGATGCGATCGGGCGCAGTGAGCACGAACCCGTCGTCCGCGGAGAGGTGGATGCCGGGCACGTCGGTCGTGACGACGTCCTCCTGGGTCGTCGCGGGCGGTGACGAGGGCGCGTTCGGCGCGGGCGCGGAGCGATCGGTCTCCGCGGCGGGCGCCGACTGCGCGTAGGCGCGTGGGACGAAGAGCGCGAGCATCGCGATCGTCGCCGCGAGCCCGCTCTCGCCCGCTCGGGATCGACGGCCCATCCACTGCGGACATCGCTCCTGCCGAGGAGCCCCGAAGTCGCACGCCACGGACCGGGCATCGAGGCTCCATGCCGCGCCCACGCCGGGATCGCGCGCCGCGTCACCGCCCTGGTCCGCCAACTGCACGGCTCGCACGACGAGGAGCGCTCGGCATGGACACGATCGAAGGCCTGGTGCAGTCGATGCCCGAGGCGCTGCTGTTCCTCTCGATCGCGCTCGGTTACCTCGTCGGACGCATCAAGCTCGGGCGCATCGAGCTCGGCAGCTCGACCGGCTGCATCCTCGTCGCGCTCGTCGTCGGACAGCTCCGGCCGGAGATCAGCCCGGTCGTGCAGACGATCGCGCTCGCGCTCTTCATGTACTCGATCGGGTTCAAGGTCGGGCCGCAGTTCTTCGGCCACCTCGACCGCCATTCGCTGAGCCAGATCGCGCTCTCGGTCATCGTCGCGGTGACCGGCCTCGGCGCCGTGCTCGCGATGGCCGCGATCCTCGGGCTCGACAAGGGCACTGCCGCGGGCCTCGCGGCGGGCGCGCTGACGCAGTCGTCGACGATCGGCGCGGCGGTCGACACCTTAGGCACCCTCGATCTCGCGCCCGACCGCGTGAGCGCGCTGCGCGACAACACCGCGATCGCCTATGCGGTCACCTACGTGTTCGGCGTGTTCGGCGTGCTGACCTTCGTCCGCACGATCGCGCCGCGCCTCATGAAGATCGATCTCGCCGGCGCGTCGGCGGAGCTCGACCGCGAGATGAACGGAGGACGCCCGCCGCTCAAGGCGGACCAGTTCTACGCGTACGGCGAGCGCGTCGCGCGCATCCATCGCGCGACGGGGACGAGCGCGCAGCAGACGGTCGGCGACGTCCTCCACGCGCTCGGCGGCGATCAGGTGCACGTCGTCCGGGTGCGACGCGGCGGCGAGAACCACACGGTCGACGCGTCGTTCGTCCTCGCGGAGGGCGACGAGCTGGCGATCACGGGGCCGCGCGAGACGGTCCTGAAGGCGGGCGACGTCGTGGGACCGGAGGTGGTCGAGCCCGCGGCGGCCGCGGCGATCGGAGAGACCCTCGACATCGTCGTCACGCGCAAGCAGGTCCAGGGACAGCGGCTCGCCGACCTGATGCGCGCGCACGGGCCCAACGTGTACCCGCGCTCGCTCACGCGAATGGGCCACTCGCTCGGCGTGAAGGACGATCTCGTGCTCAAGCGCGGCGACGTGCTCCGGGTGTCGGGGCTCGCAGCCGACGTCGGCGCGCTCGCGAAGGCGATCGGGACCGAGGCGCGCGGCAGCGCGATGACCGATCTCGTCGTGATGACCCTCGGCATCGCGATCGGCATCGCGATCGGGCACGTCGAGATCCCGATCGGCGCGACGAAGCTGACGCTCGGCACCGGCGTCGGCTGCTTGTTCATGGGCCTCTTCTTCGGCTGGGTGCGGAGCGTCCAGCCCAACCTCGCGCAGTACCCCAGCGCCGCGCAGCAGGTCATGGCCGACTTCGGGCTCGCAGCGTTCACTGCGATGGTCGGCCTCGCCGCCGCGCCGAACGCGCTCGAGGCGCTGCGCGAGAACGGGCTGCCGGTGCTCTTCGCCGGGATCGTCGTGACGGCGCTGCCGCAGCTCGTGGGGTTCGTGGTCGGCCGCTACGTGATGAAGATCCAGCCCGTGGTGCTGCTCGGCGCGCTCGCAGGCGCGGAGTCGGTGACGCCCGCGGTGAACGCGCTCACCGAAGAGGCGAAGAGCACCGCGCCGCTCCTCGGGTTCACGCTCCCCTACGCGACGAGCTCGGTGCTCATCACGATCTGGGGCATCGTCGTGGCGCTCGCCGCGTGATCACTCGGCGGCGGGCACCGGCGCGCCGGCGCTCGGTGCGCGCGCGCCGTCGTCCCCGCGCGACGCGCTCCACTCCGCGAGGTACTCCTTCGCGATCGCCGCGAGACCGTGACCGATCTCGTCGTACGCCTCGTCGGGGAGGTTCGCGAGCGACACGCGCACCGACCACTGCGGCGCGTCGAACCCGCCACCGTTGAGCAGCACGATCCCGCGCTGCTCCGCGAGCCGGAACACGATGTCGACCGGCTCGTAGCGGTTCTTGAGATAGCGGACGAAGTCGTCGCCGTGGCGCCGCCGCGCCCACTCGAGCAGATCGAGCACGACGTAGTAGCCCGCGCGCAGCGGGTCCTCGGGGAGCGGCACGCCGAGCGCGCGATACAGACGGGCGAGGCGCTCGCGGACGATGCGCCGCGTCGCGCTCTTGTAAGGCGCGCCCAGCTGTTCGTCGCGCAGCCCGAACGCCGCGAAGAGCGTCATCATCACGTGCTGCGGCAGCGAGAGCCCCGCGGTGTGGTTCAGCGCGACCGCGCGGCTGTCGGCGACGAGCCGATCGATGAACCGCATCTTCGTGGGATCGAGCGTCAGGTCGTGATAACGACCGTCCACCGCGCGCCGCTCGTCCTCGGGGAGCGCGCGGAGGATGTGATCGACCACGTGGTCGTCGCTCATCCCCACCACGCCGAGCCGCCATCCCGTCGCGCCGAAGTACTTGGAGAACGAATAGACGCAGATCGTGTGTCGCGGGAGCTCGGAGAGCAGAGAGCGGAAGTCGTCGACGAACGTCCCGTACACGTCGTCGGTGAGCACGATCAGGTTCGGATTCCGGCTCCGGACGATGCGTGCCAGTCGCTTGAGCGAGCTGCGGCGCATCGCGACCGAGGGCGGATTGCTGGGATTGACCAGGAAGAACGCCTTCACGCTCGGGTCGCCGAGCTTGTCGATCTCGCTGTCGGGGTACTGCCACCCATCGTGCTCGTCGGCACTGACCTCGATCGTGCGGAAGTGATAGTCCGGGAGCTTCGGAATCTCGATGTACGGAGTGAAGATGGGCGCGCCCAGCGCGATGGTGTCGCCGGGTCGGAGCACGCGATTCGCGACCAGCGAATAGAACACGTAGGTCATCGCGGCGGTGCCGCCCTCGACCGCGAAGAGATCGAGTCGGTGATCGAGCGAGCCGCCACAGAGCTCCTGCAGCACGTACGCGCGGACGAGGACCTCGGCGTTCGGGAGGAACCGGTCGGGGTACGGATAGTGATCGCCGAGCGAGCTCTGGGTGAGCTCGTGAACCAGGTCGTCGGGATCGAGCTCGTAGCGGACCTTGGCCATGCGCACGAGGTCGCGCAGCAGCTGCGCGCCCGCCGAGCCCTCGGGCTCGGTCGCCAGGAAGCGCTCCAGCCGCTGGGCGATCCCCCCGCGCCGGATCGGCCCGCCGAGCTCCATTCCTCGACCGCTCGCCTCGCTCTCCACGAGCGCGAACCGGCCGAGCAGGTGATACGCGTGGCGCGGTGTCGTGGCGACCCAGTTCGGATTGCCGCGACCGGCGTTCAGCATCTGGTGCGCGTCGTGAGCGCTCTGCTTCTTCGCGAGCGCGCCGAGCGTGTCCTTCAGCTCGAACGGGCTCAGCTGCTCGTACTCGCGCTCTCGTTCTCGACGCATTCGGCCTCCGCGTCACCCGGATATCGACGCCCCACCACGAGCGACAGCTTCGCGTCGAGCGAGTGCTCGATTCGGGACTCGATCGACGAGGTGCGTTGAACCGCCGCGCCGGGGCTCGACATCGAGGGCGTGGAGCACGGTCGAGCCCGCGGCGCGCGGCGCGCCTCGTCACGCTGTGCGCGACCTCCGGATCTTCGAGCTCGAGGTGGCCACGCCGAGCCGAAGCGCGTCGGGCGAGTGACGTGAACGACATCGTCCCGGAGGGCCTGCCCTCGCTCTACCTCGAGATCCCCGCCATCGTCGCGGGCGCGCTCTCGGGCGGCCTCCACGCGGTCGAGCGCCGCATGGACGCGGTCGGGATCGCCTGGCTCGCGATCGCGACCGGGCTCGGCGGTGGTCTGCTGCGCGACGCGCTCCTCGGCAGCGGCCCTGCGCTCGTGCTGCTGCGCTCGGAGTACCTGCTCGCGGTATCGATCGCGGCGGCGCTCGTGTTCTTCTTCGCGCCCTTCCTCGCGCGCATGCGCCTCGCGATCGAGCTCGTCGACGCGCTCGCGCTCGGCTTCTTCGGAATCGTCGGCGCCGAGCGCGCGCTGGCGCTCGGTCTCCCGATCCCGTCGGCGATCCTGCTCGGGACGATCAGCGGGATCGGCGGGAGCATCCTGCGCGACGTGCTCGCGAACGAGGTCCCGCGCGTGATGTTGCCGGGGCGCCTCCACGCGTTGCCGAGCGTGCTCGGGGTGGGGCTCTTCGCGAGCCTGAGCACGAGCGGCTTCGCGGCCTCGACATCGGCGCTCGCCGGGATCGCCGCGACCCTCGCGATCTGGGCGCTCGGACGCTTCCTCGGCTGGCGCGGCCCGAGCCCGCTCGACGTCGTGGGTCAGCTCCGCGATCGGCTCGCGCGGAGGACGCGCCGGGACGGCCCGAGCGAGTGAGCGTTCACGCGCGCGGCTCGATGCGCGGCTCGAACACGTCGACACGGCGCCAGTTGCGCTTCATGTCGACGACCGACCAGCCGTCACCCGCGTCCGTGGCAGCGCTTGGTCTTGCGCCCGCTCCCGCACGGGCACGCCTCGTTGCGCCCGGCGCGCGCCGCGGACTCGCGCGCGAGGATCGACATCACCTCGGACGCCGGACGCCCGCGCTCGACGAGCTGGGCCATGAGCTTCATCGGGCGATCGACGTGGCGGAAGAACGCCTTGTATCCCGCGCACAGATAGTTGAGCCCGGGCTCTCCGTCGCTCGTCTTGAGGAATCGACTCTTCGGGCACTCGCCGTGACACGCGAATCGAACGTCGCACTCGCGGCACTCGCGAGGAAGGGAGTCGAGCTTGTGCCGTCCGAACGCCCGCTGCGCGTCCGACATCACGACCTCGAGCAATCGCTTCTCCTTCAGGTTCCCCACTCGATGCCGGGGCTCGACGAAGTGATCACACGAGTAGAGATCGCCGTTGTGCTCGAGCGCGAGCCCGTGCCCGCACGTCTCGTCGAACACGCACATCCCCGACGACTTCAGGCCGAGCCAATTGCGCAGCGCCGCCTCGAACGTCTGCACGAACACGCGGCCCACGTCGTGGCGCACCCACTCGTCGTGGATCGCGATCAGGAAGCGCCCGAATTGCTCGGGCTGCACCGAGCGCTCCGACACCGTCGATCCGAGCACGCGCTCGACGACCGGGATGAATTGGATCCAGTCGGTGCCCACCTCGTCGCGGAGGAATCGATAGACGTCGAGCGGATGGTCGGCGTTCACCCGATTGACGGTGCACAGCACGTTGTGGTCGACGCCGTGCTCCTGCAGCAGTCGGAGCCCGCGCATCACCTTGTCGAACGTCGGCTTCCCGCCCTTGTCGACGCGGTAGTGATCGTGGAGCGCGCGCGGCCCGTCGATGCTGATCCCGATCAAGAACCCGTGCTCGCGGAAGAACTCGCACCACGCGTGATCGAGCAGCGTCCCGTTGGTCTGCAGCGTGTTCTCGAACACGAGCCCGGGGCGCGCGTGCTTGCGCTCGTGCTCGACGACCTTGCGATAGAAGTCGAGCCCCATGAGCGTCGGTTCGCCGCCCTGCCAAGCGACGGTGACGCGATCGCCGCGGTGCGACTCGACGAGCTGCTGGATGTGCCGCTCGAGGAGCTCGTCGCTCATGCGGAAGTCGCTGCCCGGATAGAGCTTCTCCTTGTCGAGGTAGAAGCAGTACGCGCAGTCGAGGTTGCAGATCGCGCCGGTCGGCTTCGCGAGCACGTGGATGCGCGCGGGCGGCGCCGGCAGGGTCGAGGTCGCGGTCGTCATGGGCGACCACGCACGCTGCACGCCGCATGCGCGGAGCACACGTCGCGCCGTGCCACGCAGCCGCCGGGCGCCGTTCCTGCAGCCCACGTGAGCATGGACGTCGTTCTGCGACTTCGCGTGATCGCCGTGCTCGTGCTCGCCCTGACGAGCTGCGGGGGCGGAGGCGACACGATCCGTGACGACAAGCCCTCCGCGTCGCCCGGGGCGCGCACCGACGACGTGCTCGCGTCGTGGAACGACGGAGAGGCGCGGCGCGACATCGTCGAATTCGTCGAGCGCGTCACGGAGGAAGGCAGTCCCGACTACGTCGCACCGGAGGCGCGCATCGCGGTCTTCGACAACGACGGCACGCTGTGGGCGGAGCAGCCGATGCCCTTCGAGCTCGCGTTCGCGATCGATCGCGTCCGCGAGCTCGCGCCTTCGCACCCCGAGTGGCGCACCCAGCAGCCTTTCGCCGCGATCCTGCGGGCCGACGTCGCGGGCGCGCTCCAGCGCGGCGGCCGCCGAGGAATCGCCGAGATCATCGCCGCGACGCACGGGGAGATGACGCCCGACGAATTCGAGCGTGTGGTCCGCGCCTGGATGTCGAGCGCGCGACATCCGCGCTTCGAGCGGCGCTATTCCGAGCTGGTCTATCAGCCGATGCTCGAGCTGCTCGATTACCTTCGAGAGAACGAATTCCGGCTCTACATCGTGTCGGGCGGCGACACCGACTTCATGCGCGCGTGGGCCGAGGCGGTCTATGGCATTCCGCCCTCCCAGGTGATCGGCAGTCAGGCGCAGCTGCGGCTCGAGCGCCGCGGCGGTGTGCCCACGTTGGTGCGCGGAGGAGAGATCGAATTCATCGACGACGGCCCGGGCAAGCCGATCGCGATCGAGAGGACCATCGGAGCGCGACCGATCGCCGCATTCGGCAACTCCGACGGAGATCACGAGATGCTCTCGTGGGTCGCGGCCGGGCCCGGACCGCGCCTCGCGGCGCTGGTCCATCACACCGATGCCGAGCGCGAATTCGCCTACGATCGCGAGGCGCGCTCCGGTCGTCTCGACGCCGCGCTCGACGACGCGCAGCGGTCGGGATGGACGGTGATCGACGTGCGCGACGACTGGCGCGTCGTCTTTCCCTTCGAGCGCGGCGAGTGATCCGCGCGTGGCGTTGCTCCCCGGCGCCGCGGAGCACACGTCGCGCACGGCGCCGCGAGCCGCTCGAGCGCCCGCGCGACATCCTCGATTCCGCATCCGCCGGGTCGTGGCACGTCCGACGCATCGGGCCCGCGCATGCGAACGAGCACCGTATTCGGACTAGTCACGTTGATCCTCTCCGCGGGCGGCTGCGCGACGAGCGGCGGCGGCAGCGGCACCCTCGAGACCGGCAAGCCCGACCAGACCGAGCCGGTCGCGTTCCAGTGGAACGCGGCCCCCGACGCGACCCACGGGACGATCCAGGCCGAGCTCCTCGACGGGCGCGACTTCTCGGGAGAGTTCCTCCAGGTCACGACCGAGACGCGCGCCACCGATCTCGATCCCTACTGGGACGTGTGGGGCGGCCCCTGGTACGGCATGGCCGACGACACGACGTTCGTCCGCCACTACACCGGCCGCGTCATCGCGCAGCTCACGGGCCCCGAGGGCCAGCGCATGCGCTGCAACTTCCAGCTCGCCGATCCCGAGGCCGGACCGCAGTCCGGCGGAATGGGCGAGTGCGAGCTCTCGACCGGCGAGCGCGTCGAGGACGCGACCCTGCGCGGACAGCGCTGACGGAGGCCATGCGTCATGGCGACGATGGGCAAGCGCAAGACCGGCAACGGGCACGGCAACGGACACGGCGAGAAGAAGTCGGACAAGCCGAACATCCTCGTCATCTGGGGCGACGACATCGGGATCACGAACCTGAGCTGTTACAGCGACGGTCTGATGGGGTATCGGACTCCCAACATCGATCGGATCGCGAAGGAGGGAATGCGGTTCACCGACTCCTACGGTGAGCAGAGCTGCACCGCGGGGCGCGCCTCGTTCATCACCGGTCAGAGCGGATTCCGCACCGGACTGACGAAGGTGGGAGTCCCCGGCGCGACCATCGGCCTGAGCAGCGAGGATCCCACCATCGCCCAGCTGCTCAAGGGGCGCGGCTATTCGACCGGACAGTTCGGCAAGAACCACCTCGGCGATCGCAACGAGTACCTGCCGACGGTGCACGGGTTCGACGAGTTCTTCGGCAATCTCTATCACCTCAACGCGGAAGAAGAGCCCGAGCTCCCCGACTACCCTCCTGCGAAGGACTTCCCGCACTTCCGACCGAGCTACGGCCCTCGCGGGGTGTTGCGCTGCTGGGCGACCGACATCGACGATCCCACCGTCGACGAGCGCTGGGGCCGAGTCGGCAAGCAGAAGATCGAGGACACCGGCCCGCTGACGAAGAAGCGGATGGAGACCTGCGACGACGAGTTCATCGCGGCCGCGAAGGACTTCATCAAGCGCAAGAGCGCCGATGGAGAGCCGTTCTTCTGCTGGGTGAACACGACGCACATGCACCTGCGCACGCACCCGAAGCCGTCGAGCGTCGGTCAGTCGGGACGATGGCAGTCGCCGTATCACGACACGATGATCGATCACGACAAGCACGTCGGTGAGCTGCTCGATCTGCTCGACGAGCTCGGCATCGCCGAGAACACGTTCGTCATGTACAGCACCGACAACGGGCCGCACATGAACACGTGGCCCGACGGCGCGATGACGCCCTTCCGCAGCGAGAAGAACACGAACTGGGAAGGCGCGTTCCGCGTCCCGATGGTCGTGCGCTGGCCGGGGAAGATCGAGGCGGGCGCGGTCTCGAACGAGATCGTCCACCACCACGACTGGCTCCCGACCTTCCTCGCGATGGCGGGAGAGACGAGCATCCAGGAGAAATTGAAGAGAGGGCACACCGTGCTCGGAAAGAAGTTCCGAGTGCACATCGACGGATACGATCTGCTCCCCTATCTGACCGGCAAGGAGAAGAAGAGCCCGCGTCCGGGTCTCATCTACTTCAGTGACGACGGCGATCTCGTCGCGCTCCGATTCGACAACTGGAAGGTCGTCTTCATGGAGCAGCGCGCCCCGGGCACGATGCGGGTGTGGGCCGAGCCCTTCGTCGCGCTGCGCGTCCCGAAGCTCTACAACCTGCGCACCGATCCCTTCGAGCGCGCCGACATCACGTCGAACACCTATTACGACTGGTTCATCGACCACGCGTATCTGGTGTTCGCAGCGCAGGTGATCGCGAAGGAGTTCGCCGACTCGTTCGTGGAGTTCCCGCCGCGGCAGAAGGCCGCGTCGTTCACCATCGATCAGGCGCTGCAGAAGATGCACGACACCGCCGCGATGGCGGGCGACTGAGCTGCAGCTCACCGCAGAGAGCCACGGAGGACCGCAGAGATCGGAGAAGAGAAACATCCTCTCTCGCTCTGCGGCCCTCTGCGTCCTCTGCGGTTCATTTCACCGCAGAGGACCGCGGCGCTACTTCGAGAACCGACCCGCGGCGATCGCCGCTGCGATCCCGTGCACGAAGGGCGGCGCGTCGGCGCGGACGTGGAGCTCGAGCCCGGGAAGGAGCTCGATGCGCCGCCACACCGCACCGATGGGCACGCCGGTGCTGCTCGGCTCGTCGCGCGAGGCGAGCGCGTTCTGCACCGCGAGCGACTCGGTGGACACGACGTTCTCGATCCCCGAGCCCTGGCTCGCGCCCTCGCGCGGCGGCGCGCTGGGCGTTCCTTCCGAAGGAAGCGCGCGGGTCGCCGGAGGCGCGGGCAGCGCGGCAGGCTCGCGCGGGGCAGGGAGCCCGCCGATGTCGCGCAGCTCGGCGTCGCTCTTGTTCGCGAGGAAGCGCGCGATGTGCGGCAGCGGCACTCCGTCGCGCCGCAGCGCCGCGACGGCGTAGGCGATCACGATCAGCTTCCGATCGAAGCGCGTGAGGTGACCGCGCGCCTGCGGCCGCGGCAGCGCGCCCGCCTGCATCCAGGCGCGAAGAGTGCGGGTGCTGACGCCGAGCCGCTTGGCGAGCACGGCAGCTTCGAGGAAGTCCGGGACGTCGTCCATGTCGGGAAGCCAGCGTACGGTCCGCCAAGACGGAAGACAACCTTCCGTCGGAGACGTCCCAGGAAGCCGCGACGGAGCTCGGCTCGGTCCGAACCGCCGTCGACAAGGCATCCAGGAAGACCCACCGCTTGCGCTAGCGATCCGGAAGGTTTCCCGGAAGCCCAACCGCTTGCGCTACGCCTCCGGAAGCTCTCCCGGAAGCCCAACCGCTTGCGCTACGCCTCCGGAAGCTCTCCCGGAAGCCCAACCGCTTGCGCTACGCCTCCGGAAGCTCCCTCGGAAGCCCGATCGCTTGCGCAAGCGACTCTGCGGGGACTCGGCTCGCCGCGATCGCGAAGCAACCCCACCACGAGCGGCCCGCTCGCCGAGACCCTTGGATCACAGCAGAGCGACGTGCGCGCGAAGCGCGCACCTGGAGCGAGTGCACACCGAAGCCGCACGGTCAGTGAGACCCAAAGAGCGTGCGTCCTCGAGATCACACTCCCGCAAGCGATTCGCGGGCGACCCTTGCTCACCCCGCGTCGATGATCGGCAGCCGCCGCGCGCCGTCCATCCCGATCGCGGTGCGCGGCGTCTTCTCGTCGCCGTCGCTCGCCACCGCGAGCCCCAGCTTCGCGTAGAGCTCGCGATCCAAGAGGTGGGTCGCGCGCACGTTCCCGATCGCCGCGAGCATGCTCTCCTTCGCCTTCGGCGCGTGCGCTTCCATCTCCGCCAGCATGCGCTTCACCTGCTTGCGCATGAGGTTGTCCTGCGAGCCGCAGAGGTCGCAGGGCAGGATCGGGAAGCGCTCGAGCTCCGCGAAGCGCGCGATGCTCGGCTCCGCGCAGTACAGCAGCGGGCGGATGACGGTGTTGCGCTGGTCGTCGCTCACGAGCTTCGGCGGCATCGCCTTGAGCGAGCCCGTGAACATCAGGTTCAGCATCAGCGTCTCGAGCGCGTCGTCGCGATGATGCCCGAGCGCGATCTTCGTGCAGCCGAGGTCCTGCGCGACGTTGTAGAGGATGCCGCGTCGCAGGCGCGAGCACAGCGAGCAGTACGTGCTCTCCTCCGGCACCTTCTCCTTCACGATCGAGTAGGTGTCCTCGCGCACGATGCGGTAGTCGAAGCCGCGCTCGCGCAGCCATCCCTCGAGCGGCGTGCCGTCGTAGCCGGGATGGCCCTGGTCGAGATGCACCGCGAGCAGCTCGAAGCGCACCGGCGAGCGACGCCTCAGCGCGTCGAGCAGGTGCATCATCGCGTAGCTGTCCTTGCCTCCGCTGAGGCAGACCATCACGCGGTCACCCTCGCCGATCAGCTCGAAATCGCCGATGCAGCGCCCGACGTTCCGGGAGAGATCGCGCTCCAACCGCTCGCGCTCGTCCATGAGGCGCGAAGGTGTGACGTTCGCCCCTCGAAGCCGCAAGCAGGCATCGCTGCGGGGGCTCGGGATGGTATGGTCGCGAGGTCCATGACCGACGCCCACTTCCGACGCAGCGCGCGCACGGCCATCGAGCTGCGCGTGTGCTTCCGGCGAGACGAGCCCGGCGCGGCGCTCGAGAAGGCGGGACGCATCGCGGACCTCGGGATGGGCGGCGCGTTCGTGCAGGCGGACCGGCCTCCGCCGATCGGCGCGTCGATCGTGGTCACGCTGCAGAGCCCGACCGCGTGGGACCCGCTCGAGCTGCCGGCCGAGGTGCGCTGGGTGAGCGACGACGGGCTCGCGGGCCTGGGCCGCGGCTTCGGCGTGAAGTTCGGCGACCTCGCGCCGACCCAAGCCGCGGCGCTCTACGAGCTGCTCTCGTCGGCGGGCTTCGAAGAAGCGCCCGCGACGAAGACGGAGCGCGAGGGATGAGTCTCAGGAGGCCTCGCGTGAGCGGCGTCGCGCAGACCGAGCGACCGCCGCCGATGGGAGCGCCCGAGGAGAGCTCGCACGTCGGGTTCCGCAGCGAGACCTGGACCGGTCGCCTCGTCGAAGGGCGCTATCGCGTGGTCGAGCTGCTCGGCGAGGGCGGCATGGGCGCGGTGTTCCTCGCGGAGCACGTGAAGCTCTCGAAGAAGGTCGCGCTCAAGGTGATCCTCCCGCAGTTCGCGGGCGACGGTGAGCTCGCGGAGCGCTTCGCGCGCGAGGCGATGGCGAGCGCGAAGCTCGATCATCCGCACGTCGCGAGCGCGCTCGACTACGGCGCGCTGCCCGAGGGCGGCGCCTACCTCGTGATGCCGTACGTGCGCGGGCGGAGCCTGCGTCACGCGATGGACGCGGGGGACGCGACCTGGCAGTTCGCGTGCGAGATCGGCGCGCAGATCGCGGACGCGCTGGGCGCCGCGCACGCGCACCGGATCGTGCATCGCGATCTGAAGCCCGAGAACGTCATCCTCGAGCCGCGCGACGACGGCAGCGAGATGGTGAAGGTGCTCGACTTCGGCGTCGCGCGGGTGGCGAGCGAAGAAGGCGCGAGCGCGAGCACCGGCAAGGCGCTGACCCGCGTCGGCACGATCATCGGCACGCCGGGCTACATGGCGCCCGAGCAGGCGCTCGGGGAGAACGTCGACACCCGCGCGGATCTGTACGCGCTCGGCGTGGTGCTCTGGGAGCTGGTCGCGAAGCAGTCGCTCTTCCCCGACGACGATCTCACCGCGATCGTGACGCGGCAGCTGACGACCGAGATCCCTCGGCTCGCGAGCGTGGTGCCCGACGTGCCGGTGGAGCTCGACGAGCTGGTGGCACGGCTGCTGGCGCGGGCGCGCGACGATCGTCCGCAGCGCGCGGGCGAGGTGCGCGACGTGCTGCGCAGGCTCGCGCTGGGCGCGGCGCTCGAGCACAAGGTGCTCTCGGGCGAGATCGCGGTGCCGATCCGATCGAGCGACGCGAGCGGTCAGCACGCCGTGGTGGACACGTCCGCTGGTGATGCGGGCCGCGGGGGCTCGATCGCGACGCCGCAGCCGAGCGTGGTGCTTCCGCCGGGGATCGGGAAGGCGGCGGAGACGCTGCAGGGGACGATGAACGTCGGCCCGCTGCGGAACGTGCCGACGTCGCTGGTGGTCGCGGGATGCGCGACGCCGCTGGTGATCGCGATGCTGGTGTTCGTCGGCGTGCTCGCGTTCGGCGGAGGTGAGGAGACGCCGGCCCCGGCGGTGACGACGACGGCGGTGCCCGAGGCGCACGAGGCGGCGCCGGCGCCCCCGGCGCGCGAGACCGGTCGGCGCGGCGCGCCGGAGCGCGACCTGCCGCGCGCGCCCGATCCGCCGGAGGACGATGCGCCCGCGGCGCCGGTGGCGGACACCAGCGGGGTGCCGATCCCGATCGAGATCGCGCGCGACGTCTCGACGTTGCTCGACAGCGCGTCGGGCGACGAGCGCGACGACGCGGCGCGACGGATCCGCGACGCGGCGCGCACCGATGCGCCCCCCTTCGTGGCGGCGGTGGTGGCGCTCGAGCTGGGCGAACGATGCCCCGATCGGCGCAACGCAGTGCGCGAGATCGAGCGGATCGGCGACGCACGCGCGCTGCCGGCGCTGGAGCGGCTGCACCGCGATCGCCGGGGCTGCGGGTTCTTGAACACGCAGGACTGTCACCGCTGCCTGCGCCGCGACCTGCGCGACGCGCGACGAGCGCTGAGCGGCAGCGCCGACGCCGAGGAGTGAGCGCGCAGCGCGCGAGCGGGCTCAGATCGGCAGGTCGATCGTCACCACGAGGCCGCCGCCCTGCGCGTTCTTCGCCTGCACCGCCCCGCCGTGCAGCCGCACCGCGCGATCGGTGATCGCGAGGCCGACGCCGGCGCCACCCGAGGCGCGCTCGCGCGCGCTCTCGACGCGCGTGAAGGGCCGGAAGATCTCGTCGAGCGCGTCCTCGGGCACACCGGGGCCGTGATCGCGCACCTCGAGACGCGCGCGCCCCGAGCTCACGTCGAGCGCGAGATCGACCGACGTGCCCTCCGCGGTGAAGCGGATCGCGTTGCGGACGACGTTCTCGATCGCCTGGCGCAGGATCTCCTCGTCGCCGCGCACCTCGACCGGCGCGCTGCGCACCAGCGCCACGTCGCGCCCCGCGCCGCGCGCCTCGAACGCCGCGTCGCGGTGGATCTCCTGGAGGAGCTCGTCGAGACGCACCGGCTCGCTGCGATGCGGCGCAGCCGAAGGCTCGAGCTTGGCCATCGTCAGCACGAGGCCCACCAGCTCCCCCAGGCGCTCCGCCTCCTTCTCGATCCGATCGAGCGCCTCGTGGGCGCCGGAGCCCGCGCTCTGTCGCGCCAGCTCGAGCGCGACGGCGAGCCGCGCGAGCGGCGAGCGCAGCTCGTGCGAGACGTCGCGGAGCAAGCGCTCGCGCGACTCGAGGAGGGCCTCGATGCGCTCCGCCATGCGATCGAAGTCCTTCGCGAGCGCCGCGACCTCGGCGTCGGCGGTGCGCGTGATCGTCGGCCCGACGCGCACGCCGGAGCGGCCCGCGGCGAGGCGATCGGTGGCGGCGCGCAGCGCGCGGATGGGGCTCGCGATCCAGCGCGCGAGCGCGAGGGTGAGGATCGCGGAGAGCAGACCGACCAGCAGCAGCTGGAGCGTCGGGGGCGAGAGCCCGGCGATCGCGCGCGGCTCGCTCGGCGCGCCGACCACCACGAAGCCGCCGGGGAGCGCCGCGACGTGCCAGGCGACGTCTCCGCGCGTCGCGATGCTCGGCTCGCGCGACGCGCGCGCGGTGCGCACCAGCTCGGGGCCCTGCGGCGCGTCGCGGCGGCCCGCGACGACGCGGCCCTCGGGGTCGAGGATCGCGGCGCCGATCCCGCTGCGCGACGCCGCCTGGGCGAGGAGCTCCTCGGCGCGCGCCCGATCGCCCGCGCCGATCGCGATCGCCGCGTCGGCGCCGCGGCGCACGAGCAGCTCGCCGACGAGGAACGACTGGTGCTCGCGGCGTCGCTCGAAGCGCGCGCCGTACACCGCGCCGACGCCCAACATCGCGAGCGCGTTCGCGAGGATCATCGCGACGAAGACGCGCGCCGAGAGGCTCCTCACCGCTCGTCCTCCGCGAGGAGGTAGCCCGCGCCGCGCACCGTCTTGATGCGCTCGCGCCCACCGGCGCCGGGGCCGAGCTTCTTGCGCAGGTTGCTGACGTGCACGTCCACGCTGCGATCGAAGGGCGAGAAGCGTCGTCCCAGCACCTGCTCGGCGATCGACTCGCGGGTGACGATCTTGCCGGGCGTGCGCAGGAGCAGCTCGAGCAGCGAGAACTCGACGCTGGTGAGCGTCACCTCGTCGCCCCCGCGCCGCACCACGCGCGCGCCGACGTCGAGCGAGAGATCGCCCGCGGAGAGCACCTCGCGGCTGCGCGGCGTGCGGGTCGCGGCCTCGGCGCGCCGCTGGATCGCGCGCACCCGCGCCGCGAGCTCGCGCGGGTTGAAGGGCTTCGGCAGGTAGTCGTCGGCGCCCATCTCGAGCCCGACGATGCGGTCGACGTCGTCGCCGCGCGCGGTGAGCATCAGCACCGGGACCGCCGACGTCGCGCGCAGCGCGCGCAGGACGTCGAGGCCGTTCATCCCGGGGAGCATCACGTCGAGGATCACGATCGCGTGGTCTCCGGCGCGCGCGCGCTCGAGCCCGGCGGGGCCCTCGTGCACCGCATCCACCTCGAAGCCTTCGCGCGAGAGGTAGTCGCGGAGCAGGCCCGCGAGCTCGACGTCGTCGTCCACGAGGAGGATGCGCGCGGCCACGGAGGGAGAACGTAGGGCCCGGGGCGGGCGTCGCGCACGTCAAGAATCGTCGAGGCGCGTCTTTGCACTTCTTGAGACGACCCGGGTACTCGGAAAGATCGCGCTCGCTAGCTTGGCGATCGTGCGCATCGCTTCGATCCTCGCTCTCCTCGGCGCGCTCGTGGTCGCGCCCTCGGCGACCTCGGCGCAGGCGATCACCGAGCGCGAGGCCGTCTCGCGCGCGCTCGACGCGAGCCCTCGATTGCGCGCCGCGCAGGCCGACCTCGCAGGCTCGCGCGCGTCGGTGCGTGCGGCGGAGGGCGCGCGGACGCCCACGCTCGCGCTCACGGCGCAGGGGCACCACACCGAAGGCATGGCCGCCGCCGCGAACGGGCTGACGCGCCAGCAGCAGGACGGCATCTCGAGCGAGGCGACGGTCGCGATGACGACCGACCTCGGCACGACGATCGAGCTCGGTGTCGCGACCGGCGTCGCGTGGCGCTCGACCAACCTCGACCCCAGCCGCACGACGATCTTCCGCATCGGGCCGACGTACTCGGGGCAGGTGACGGTCGGCGTGCGCCAGCCGCTGCTGCGCGGCGCGGGCGACGACGCGACGCTGGGCACACAGCGTCAGGCCGAAGCGTCGCGGACCGCGGCGGAGCGCACGCTCGATCAGGCGATCAGCCAGCTCGCGCTCGACGTGGTCACCGCGCACCGCGAGCTCTGGTACGCCGAGCAGTCGCTCGCGGTGAGCGACGACGCGCTCGCGCTCGCGCGCCGCCAGCACGAGGAGGCGGAGCTCCGGCTGCGCGAGCTCGGCACCGTCTCGCGCACCGAGGTGCTGCGCTACGCGTCGCAGGTCGCGAGCGCGGAGCGGGCGCGCGCGATGGCGCTGACGACGGTGGAGACGCGCGCCATCGAGCTCGGGCGGCTGCTCGGCATGGGCCCGGCCGAGGCGCGCGTGCTGCGCGCCGACGCAGCGGCGCTCGATCCCGTCGAGCCCTCGGCGCTCGCGATCCTCGCCGACGCGGCGCGCGCGAGCTCGAGCGAGCTCCTCGCGCTCGAGGCGGACATCGCCGCGGCGCGTGAGCGCGAGCGCACCGCGCGCGACGCCGATCAGCCGCGGGTCGATCTCGTCACGCAGCTCGCGGCAGGTCTGCTCTTCAACGACGAGACCCTCGGCACGCTGCAGCTCCCAGGCGATCGTCCCGCGTTCAGCGGCACGCTCGGCCTCGAGGTCGAGCTGCCGCTGGGATCGAGCCAGGCGGGGGCGGAGCGCGAGGTCGCGTCGGCGCAGCACGAGGCCGCGCTCGCGCGCTACGAGGATCGCGCGCAGGAGATCGTCGGGCGCGCGGCGTCACTGCGCGCGACGCTGGTCGCGGCGGCCGAGCGCATCGCGCTCTCGGTGGAGGCGGAGCGCGCGGCGCGCGAGCTCGCGGAGGCGGAGCGCGAGCGGCTGCGGCTCGGCACGGGCACCGCGCTCGAGGTGCTCCAGGCGCAGCAGAGCGAGCGCGACGCGACGCTCGAGCGGCTTCGCGCGCAGGCGGACTACGCGGAGGCGGAGGCGGAGCTCGCGCACATCACGGGCGCGCTCGCCGGCCGCTACGCAGGAGGAGTGTCGTGACGAAGAAGAGGACGCGCGCGCTCGCGTGGGGCGCGCTCGTGGCGGTAGCGCTGATCGTCGCGGCGGGGCTCGCGATGACGATGCAGCGCGCGGACGCCGACGCGCCGAGGCCGACGGTGCGCGCCGAGCGCGGCGATCTCGTCGAGGTCGCGTCGGTGTCGGGCACGATCGAGCCGCACGCGCAGGTCGACGTGCACTCGCGGCTCGCCGGCGAGGTCGTCGAGGTCGCGGTCGAAGAAGGGCAGTCGGTCGAGCAAGGCGACGTGCTCTTCCGGCTCGACCCCAGCGACGCGCAGCGCGCCCTCCGGACGGCGGAGAGCGAGGTCGTGCGGGCGCGCGCGGCGCTGGCCGAGGCGAGCGCGCAGGTCGCGAGCGCACAGGCGAGCGCGCGCGATGCGCAGGAGGACGCGCGGGTCGGAGAGCGTGGCGTCGAGCTCGGCCTCACCGCGCCCGACGCCGCGCGGCAGAGCGCGCACGATCGCGACGTCGCGGCGACCCAGGTGGCGCTGCGGCGCGCGCAGGTCTCGAGCGCGCGCGCGCAGCTCGCGGCGGCGGAGCTCGCCGTGGAGGAGGCGCGCCGCAACGTCGAGCGCACCGACATCCGCGCGCCGTTCGCGGGCACGGTGCTCTCGGTCGGCGTCGAGCGCGGCTCGATCGTGAGCTCGCCGATGGGCAACGTGAGCGGCGGCACGACGCTCGTGACGATCGCCGATCTGCGCGACCTGCGGGTGATCGGTCAGCTCGACGAGGCGCAGATCGGGCGGGTGCAGGTCGGTCAGGAGGTGACGTTCCGCGTCGACGCGTACGCCGATCGGACGTTCGCGGGCCGTGTGCATCGGGTGAGCCCGCTCGGCGTGGTCGACACCAACGTCGTGGTGTTCGACGTCGAGATCGTCGTGACCGATCCCGACGTCGCGCTGCTGCGCTCGGGGATGAGCGCCGACGTCGAGATCGTGACGGCGCGGCAGGAAGGCGCGCTCCTGGTGCCGCTCACCGCGATCCGCAGCCGCGGCGCGGTGCGCGAGGTCGAGCTCGCCGGCGGCTCGCGTCGCGCCGTGCGCACCGGAGCGACCGACGGGGACCACATCGTCGTCGTCGAGGGCCTCGAGGAGGGCGACGAGATCGTCGCCGACTCGCGCTCGGCGCGCGCCTCGAGCGAAGCGCCGGCGCAGCGCTCGGGCCTGCTGCCCGGACCGCCGCGAGGAGGGCGCCGATGACGCGCGTGCTCGAGGTCGACGGGCTCTCGAAGATCTATCACCCCGACACGCCCGAGCTCTCCGTGCGCGCAGTCGATCGCGTCTCGTTCGCGGTCGAGGCCGGCGAGTCGCTCGCGATCATCGGTCCCTCGGGCTGCGGAAAATCGACGCTGCTGCAGCTGCTGGGCTGCCTCGATCGCCCGACCGCGGGTCGCTACCTGCTCGGAGGCCGAGACGTGGCGGGGCTCGGCGACGACGAGCTCGCGCACGTGCGCAACGTGCACGTCGGTTTCGTGTTCCAGAGCTTCCACCTGCTGCCGCGCCTGAGCGCGGTGGAGAACGTCGAGCTGCCCCTGCTCTATCGCGCGACCGGCGAGGACACGCGCGCGCTCGCGCTCGAGGCGCTCGCGCGCGTGGGCCTGGCGCAGCGCGCGCGGCACCTGCCGAGCGAGCTCTCGGGCGGTCAGCGACAGCGCGTCGCGATCGCGCGCGCGCTGGTGACCCGGCCCTCGATGTTGCTCTGCGACGAGCCGACCGGTGCGCTCGACAGCCGCACCGGCGAGGAGGTGCTCGCGCTGCTCTCGCAGCTCCACGAGGAGGGCGCGACCATCGTGATGGTCACCCACGATCTCTCGGTCGCGCGCGCGATGCAGCGCGCGATGTGGATGAAGGACGGGCACATCGAGGACGACGGGCCCTCGGAGCGCGTCGTCGCCGCGTTCGCGGCGGCGCACGCGAGGGAGGCGTCGTGAGGCTCCGCGAGGTCGCGCGCAGCGCGATGCGCTCGCTGCGCGCGAACGGGATGCGCACCGCGCTGACCGCGCTCGGCACGATCATCGGCGTCGCGTCGGTGATCGTCGTGCTCGCCGTGGGCGAGGGCGCGAGCGCGGACGTCTCGAGCCGCATCCGCGCGCTGGGCACGAACCTGCTGACGATCCGCCCCGGCGCGGGCGGGTTCGGGCCGGTGCGCAGCGGGTCGGTCGAGACGCTCACGCTCGGCGATGCCGCCGCGATCGCGCGCGTGCCCGGCGTGGCCGCGGTCGCGCCCGAGGTGAGCGGCTCGGCGCAGCTCCGGTACCGCAGCGCGAACACGAGCTCGCAGGTGATCGGCGTGACCGACACGTACCTCGGGATCCGCTCGCTCGAGGTCGCGACCGGGCTCTCCTTCGACGCCCTCGACGACCGCGAGCGCCGGCGCGTGGTGATCCTCGGCGCGAACGTCGCGGACGAGCTCTTCGGCACGGCGAGCGCGCTGGGCGAGCGCGTGCAGATCCGCGGGATCGCGTTCCGCGTGATCGGAGTGCTCGAGCGCAAGGGCGACGCCGGCTTCCTGTCGCCCGACGACATGGTCCTCGTGCCGCTGGCGACGCACCAGGGTGTGCTCTTCGGTCAGGACCACCTCTCCACGATCAGCGTGCAGATCGAGGACGAGGGCGAGAGCGACGCGGTGCAGGCGAGCATCGAGGAGCTCGTGCGGCTGCGCCACCGGCTGCGGCCCGATCAGGAGGACGACTTCTCGGTGCGCTCGCAGACCGAGATGCTGCAGACGATGGGCGCGGTGACCGGCACGCTGACGGCGCTGCTGGGCGCGGTCGCGCTGGTGTCGCTGATCGTCGGCGGCATCGGGATCATGAACATCATGCTGGCGTCGGTGCGCGAGCGGACGCGCGAGATCGGCGTGCGCATGGCGGTCGGTGCGCGGCGGCGCGACATCCTCCTGCAGTTCCTCGCGGAGGCGGTCGTGGTCTCGGCCGCGGGAGGCCTGGTCGGGCTGGCGCTCGGATGCGCGGGCGCGACTGCGATCGCGCGCTTCGGCGGATGGTCGACGGTGGTGCCGGCCTATGGCGTCGTGCTCGCCCTCGGCGTGTCGCTCGCGGTGGGCGTGGTGTTCGGCGTGGGCCCTGCGCGCAGCGCGGCGCGCCTCGATCCCGTCGAGGCCCTCCGCACCGACTGAGCGCAGCTCCCAGATCCGCTCACCCGCGAGCACTCCAACTGGATGCTCAGCGCCGCGCGGCAACGGCGCGCGCGTGCGCCTCGAGCCCCTCGAGGCGTGCGAGCTCCTCGAGCAGATCGGCCTGGGCCCGGATCGCCTCGCGCGAGTAGGCGATGAGCGAGGTGCGCACCACGAAGTCCCACACGCCCAGCGGCGACGCGAACCGCGCGGCCCCGCCGGTCGGCAGCACGTGGCTCGGGCCCGCGGCGTAGTCGCCCGCCGCCTCCGGCGTGTGATCCCCGAGGAACGCCGCGCCCGCTGCGCCGATCGACTCGAGCAGCGCCTCCGGCGCGCGCACCTGCAGGCTAAGGTGCTCCGCCGCCAGCGAGTCCGCGACGCGCGCCGCCTCCGCGAGATCGCCGGCCACGAACGCCCAGCCGTGCTCGCGGATCGACACCTCGGCGACCTCGCGCCGCGGCAGCAGCGCGAGCTGTCGCTCGACCTCCTGCGAGATCGCGCGCGCCTGCGCCTCCGAGAGCGTCACGAGCAGCGCGTACGCGTCCTCGTCGTGCTCGGCCTGCGAGAGCAGATCCGCGGCGACGACCTTCGGGTCCGCCTGATCGTCCGCGACCACCAGGATCTCGCTCGGGCCCGCGATCGAGTCGATGTCGACCACGCCGAACACCAGGCGCTTCGCGCACGCGACGTAGATGTTCCCGGGACCGACGATCTTGTCGACGCGCCCCACGCTCTCGGTGCCGTACGCGAGCGCGCCGATCGCCTGCGCGCCGCCGCAGTCGACGACCTCGGTGACGCCCGCGATCTCCGCCGCCGCGAGGATCTCCGGCGTGGGCCGCGGCGTCGCGAGCACGATGCGCGGCACGCCCGCGACCGCCGCGGGGATCGCCGCCATCAGCACGCTCGACGGGTAGCGCGCCTTGCCGCCCGGCGCGTACACGCCCGCGGCCTTCACCGGACGCACCCGCAGCCCGAGCGAGACGCCGCCCTCTTCGTAGCGGAAGCCGGGCTCGCGCTGGTGCTCGTGGTACTTCCGGATGCGCGCGGCCGCCTCCTCGAGGCGCGCGCGGATCGCGGGATCGAGCGCGCGCGCCCCGGCGACGATCGCGTCGCGATCGAGCACGATGCGATCGAGCGTGCGCTTGTCGAAGCGCTCCGTGTACTCGTGGATCGCAGCGTCGCCGCGCTCGCGCACCGCGCGCAGGATCGCGCGCACCTCGGGCTCGACCCGCTCGAGATCAGCGTCGCCGCGCCTCGACAGCGACGCGAGCGCCGCGTCGTACTCCTTCGTCCCGCGCGCGTGGATCGTCAGCATGCGGCGCGAGATCTAGTGGCAATGACGCAGCGTGTCGATCGGACGTACCCTCGCGCGATGCACGTCCAGGTGGTCGGGGGATTCCTCGGCGCGGGCAAGACGACGCTGGTGCGCGCCGCCGCACGCACCCTCGCCGCGCGAGGCGAGCGCGTCGCGGTGATCACGAACGACCAAGGGCACTCGCTGGTCGACACCTCGCTGTGCCGGCGCGACGTCGCGATGGTCGAGGAGATCGCAGGAGGGTGCTTCTGCTGTCGCTTCCCCCAGCTCGAGGCGGCGCTCGATGCCGCGGAGCGCGCGGGCGCCAGCGTGGTCCTCGCCGAGGCGGTCGGGAGCTGCACCGATCTCGTCGCCACCGTGCTCGCGCCGCTCGACGCACGACGGCGCGGGCGCGTGCGGATCGCGCCGCTCGCGGTGGTGGTCGATCCGTTCCGGCTCGCCGAGGTCGCGCTCGACGATGCCGAGGACGACGTCGCGTACCTCTATCGCAAGCAGATCGAAGAAGCCGACATCGTGCTCGCGAGCCGCGCCGATCTCGCAGGGCCCGACGTGCGCGCGCGCATCACGGCGATGCGCCCGGGCGCGACGATCCTCGCGGTGTCGGGCACCACCGGCGCGGGGATCGACGCATGGCTCGCGGCGCGACCGAGCGAGCCCTCGGCGCCGCTCGACATCGACTACGAGCGCTACGCCGCGGCCGAGGCGCGGCTCGGTTGGTACGACGCGCGCGTCGAGGTGGCGGGCGCGGCCCACGATCCCGCGGTGTTCCTCGCGCGCTTCTTCACGGCGATCGCGGACGCGCCGATCGCGCACGTGAAGATGACGAGCGAGAGCGGCGCGCACGCCGCGCTGGTCGCGCGAGGGCGCGAGCCGCGGATCACGGTCGCGCGCGCAGCGGTGGAGCGCTCGGAGTGGCTGCTCAACGCGCGCGTCGCGCTCGCGCCCGACGTGCTCGAGCCGATGCTGCGCGCGGCGATCACGAGCGCGGCGAGCCCGGCGCGCGCCGAGCTGCGCGATCTGGCGTGCTTCCAGCCCGGGCGTCCGGTGCCGACGCATCGGCTCGCGCTCCGCGTGCTCCACGACGCCGCGAGCTGCGCGCCGATCGGGTAGCTCAGGCGGGCGCGGACACCCGCACGCGCACGTCGGGCTGGATGCGCAGCGTGCCCATCATCGCGCTGTACGGCGTGATGCCGAAGTCCGGCTGGTGCAGCGTCGCGGTCGCGACCCACTTGCCGCCTTCCTTCGCCACGCGCACCTGCACGTCGCGCTTGCGCCCGTGGAGCTCGAGCGCGCCGCGGATCACGAAGCCCTCGCCCTGCGGCTCGATCGCGCTCGACGTGAACACGACCTCGGCGTGGCGCTTGGTCTCGAGCACCTCGCCCTGGATGTTCGACTCGATCTTCTTCTTGTCGCGATCCGAGAGCGCGCCGGGGTTCGGCGTGCCTTCCTTCATCGCGTGCAGCACGCGCAGGCTCGTCGCCTCGAAGCGCGCCTCGACGCGTGTGCGCGCGTCGTCCCATTCGACGTGGAAGCGATCGACGGCGATCTCGAGGTCGTGCGCGATGGCCGAGAGCAGGCCTTCCTTGAAGGTGTAGACCCGGCACCCGGCGTCGTTCTGCGTGAAGCGCGGCATCGGCGCACCATGTTCTAGCCGCCCTCGCCTCCGCAAGCGGTGATCGGCGGCTCGGGCGCGACGAGGCCCGCGAGCCAGCAGCGCTCGCACGCGATCGACGCGGGATCGCGGAAGCCCGTCCAGCGCGCCATCGCCTCGATCGACGCGTCGCCGATCGGACGGAACGCGACGCGGCCGCGCGCGAAGCGAGCGCGCACGTCGATGCTCTCGGGCCGGCGCCCCACCTCGCGGCACCACACCCGAGCGCGCGAGCGGGTGAGCAGGCTCCAGCCGTCGAGGCCCGACGTGCGCCACCACCGCAGGTGCAGCGTCGTGCCCTCCCACGCGACACCGCCGCGCGCCCACGCGCGATCGAGCTCGACCACCAGCGCGACCCCGCCGCGCGACGGCACGAACCCGAACGTCGCGACGCGCACCGACTCGCGCGACGTGTCGGCGAGCACCTCCGCGCTGCACGCGCCGAGCGCGCGGCACCCGACCGCGACGATCTGCGCCGAGCGCGCGCCCTGCGCGAGGACGAGGCTCCACGTGGTGCCGCCCGCGACGCGCACCGAGCGCAGCGTCGTGACCCGTCGCGCCTCGCCGCTCACCACGCGCGCCGCAGCGCGCTCGGCGGGCGCATCGCTGCGCGACGAACGATCGAGCGTGGGCAGCGCGGGCTCGCTGCCGAGCCAGTGCGACGCCACGAGATCGTCGACGAGATCCGCGCTGGGCTCGAGCGACCACGCGCGCCGCAGCGCGCCCGCGGCCTCGGCATGGACACGCGGATCACGCGAGCCCCGCGCGAGGATCGCGCGACCGAGGAGGGCCTCGCAGCGAGCCCGCGCGTGACGTCCCGTGGAGCTCGTGGTCGTCGCGATCGCGCGCAGCGCCTGTCGCGCCAGCATCTCGGCCTCGGCGACGTGCCCGCGCCACAGCGCATCGGAGCCCTGGGCGCAGAGCTCGTGGAGCGCGCCCGCATCGGGAGGCTCGACCGGCGGCGGCGCAGTCTCGACGGGGCGCGGCGCAGCGCGCGCAGTGGGTGGCGCGATCGTGGCGGCAGGACGCGCCGGCACGCGCTCGGTGACACCACGCGAAGCAGGCGCCGTCTGCGCGTGACCAGATCGCGGCGCGAGCATCGTCGCGAGGATTGCGACGACCACCATCCCCGCAGCCCCGAGCGCGCCACCGCCCCGCGCCATGCGACCCCCGTAGAGGAGATCGCATAGGCACCGCGCCCACGAGACCCAGGGGGCGCACCGCTGCGGTTCGCATCCGGCCCCAGCCGGGCGCCGAAGGCGCGCGCTGCCGAATCGCGAGCGAACGAGCCGCGGCGAAGCGCGGATCGTCGCGCCTCCCGGCTCACACGTTGAAGCGGAAGTGCATCACGTCGCCATCGCGGACGACGTACTCCTTCCCTTCGATCCCCATCTTGCCCGCGGCCTTCACCGCGGCCTCGGTGCCGAGGCTCACGCGATCCTCCCAGAACATCACCTCGGCGCGGATGAAGCCGCGCTCGAAGTCGCTGTGGATCTTGCCCGCCGCGCCCGGCGCCTTGGTGCCGCGCTTGATCGTCCAGGCACGCACTTCCTGCTTGCCCGCCGTGAAGTACGTGATGAGGTCGAGCATGCGGTACCCGGTGCGGATCACCGCGTTGAGCCCGGGCTCCTCGAGCCCCGCCGACGCGAGGAAGTCCGCGCGATCCTCGGGCGCGAGCTGCATGATCTCGGCCTCGATCTTCGCGCAGATCACCACGAGCGGCGCGCCCACCGAGTCCGCGTGCGTCTTCACGCGCGCGACCAGCGGATCCGCGTCGCCCGCCGCGAGCTGATCCTCCTTCACGTTGCACACGTAGAAGATCGGCTTGCGGGTGATCAGCGCGAGGTCGCGCACGATGTTCTGCTTGTCCTCGTCGTCGCCGGGGTCGTAGAGGCGCGACGGCTTGCCCTGATCGAGCAGCTTCTCGAGCGCCTCGGTGACCTCGATCGCCTTCTTCTCGATCGCGCTGCCGCCCTTGCTCTGGCGGCGCGCGCGGTCGAGCCGCTTCTGCACGGTGTCGAGATCCTTGAGCGCGAGCTCGGTCTCGATCGTCTCGATGTCCGCGAGGGGATCGACGCGGTTGTCGACGTGCAGGACGTTCTCGTCCTCGAACGCCCGCACCACGTGCACGATCGCGTCGCACTCGCGGATGTTCGCGAGGAACGCGTTGCCCTTGCCCTCGCCCTTGCTCGCGCCGCGCACGAGGCCCGCGATGTCGACGAACTCGACCGTCGCCGGCACCGTCTTCTCCGGCTGCACGATCTTCACGAGCGCGTCGAAGCGCGGATCGGGAACGGGCACGATGCCGACGTTCGGCTCGATCGTACAGAACGCGTAGTTCGCGGCCTCCGCCTGCTTCGACGAGAGCGCGTTGAAGAGCGTCGACTTGCCGACGTTGGGCAGACCGACGATCCCGACCGACAGCGCCATGGGACCTCCGAGGGGGGCCGACACGTAGCGCGGCCCTCGGAGGTCTGCAAAGCCCCTGGAATTCTGGCTCGTATTGCCGCCCCGGACGCTCGTTCCGGGATCGATCGGGCGGCAGCACGAGAGAGCGCGGAGCGAAGATCCGCCCGAAAGACTAGGTAGGTCCCGTTGTCACCGACGGGCGAATCCCTTTCGCTCCGGCCACGTGGTCGTCACATGGCTGCTACGCTCCTCCGTCAGTGTCGGCACCCGGAATGCGCGAGCGGATTCTCCTGGTCGACGACGAAGCGGACATCGTCGAGCTGCTCGAGTACAACCTCCGCCAGAGTGGGTACACCGTCGTCACCGCGCGTGACGGCAACACCGCGCTCGCCGAGATCCGGCGCCAACGGCCCGATCTCATCCTGCTCGACCTCAACCTGCCCGACGTGGCCGGCACCGAGGTCTGCCGCAGGCTGCGACGCGACGCGGGCACGTCGTCGATCCCGATCATGATGATCACCGCGCGCGGCGAGGAGATCGATCGGGTGGTCGGCTTCGAGCTCGGCGCCGACGACTACATCGTGAAGCCGTTCAGCCCGCGCGAGCTGGTGCTTCGCATCGGCGCGGTGCTCCGGCGCGCGGCGACGCCGACCGCGGCGACGCCGACCGAGCGCATCCTGATCGGCCTGCTCGAGATCGACGTCCCGCAGCATCGCGTGATCGTCGAGGCCGAGGAGATCCCGCTCACCGCGCTCGAATTCAAGCTGCTCTACGATCTCGCGAGCCGCCCCGGTCGCGTGCAGACGCGCGACGCGCTGCTCGAGCGGGTGTGGGGCTACGCGCCCGGGATCGAGACGCGCACCGTCGACACCCACGTGAAGCGGCTGCGCGAGAAGCTCGGTGCGGCGCGCGACTACATCGAGACGGTGCGCGGCGTCGGCTATCGTCTCCGCGCAGACTGATCCCTCTCGACCCCCGCTTGCGAGCTCCAACGCGCGCCCGGTGTGCGCGCGATCCACGAGCGAACGACCGTGCTCCACAGCATCCGTGCACGCCTCCTGATCGCGACGGTCGCCGGCGCCGTGCTCGTGGTCGGTGCGAGCTGGGCGTACGCGGAGAACGTCGCCCTCGATGCCGCCACGCGGAGCGCGATGCGCGACGTGCTGATCTTCGCGAGCGTGCTCGCGGCGATCACGGCGGTGGTCCTCGCGGAGGTGATCGCGCGCCGCTTCGTGACACCGATCGCCGAGCTGCGTCACGCGTCCGACGCACTCGCGCGCGGTGACTTCTCGGTGCGTGTGCGCTCGCGGCGGGACGACGAGATCGGCGGGATCGGACGCGCGATCGATCGCATGGCCGATCAGCTGGCGGATCGCCTCGAGGCGGTGCGCGCCGAGGAGTCGCGGCTGCGCGTGATGCTCGACGCGATGGACGAGGCGGTGCTCGTGACCGATCCCGACGGGCTCGTCGTGCTCAGCAACGCTGCGTTCGTCGGGCTCTCGGGCGGCGCGGGGCTCGGGCGCGCGTGCGTCGAGGCGATCCGGAGCGCGGAGCTGCACGAGGCGGTGTCGAAGGCGCTGCGCGGCGAGCGCCACAAGGCGGTGTTCCGCCTCGACGTGAAGATCATCTCGGCGCACGTCGCGCCGCTGCCGGAGAACGCGGGCGCGATCGTGGTGATGCGCGACGTGACCGAGGTCCGGCGGCTCGACGCCGTGCGCCGCGACTTCGTCGCGAACGCGAGCCACGAGCTGCGCACGCCGCTCACCGCGATCCGCGGGTTCGCCGAGACGCTGCGCGACGGAGCGCTCGACGAGCCCCGCATCGCCAAGCGCTTCGTGGGCAACATCGTCGAGAACGCGATCCGCCTGCAGCGCATCGTCGACGATCTGCTCGAGCTCTCGCGCTCCGAGTCACCCGACGCGCGCTTCGAGCTCGAGCCCATCGATCCGCTCGCGATCGCGAGCAAGGTGCTCTCCTCGCTGGAGCAGAAGGCGAGCGACAAGGGCGTGCAGCTCGGCATCGAGGCGACCCACGACGCCGTGCCGGTGCGCGGCGACGAGCGCGCGCTCGATCAGGTGCTGCTCAACCTCGTCGACAACGGCATCAAGTACACGCCCTCGGGCGGGCGCGTGGTGGTGCGCTTCCGGAAGGAGGCCGACACCGCGCGCGTCGAGGTCGTCGACACCGGGCCGGGCATCGCGGCGTCGCACCTGTCGCGCATCTTCGAGCGCTTCTATCGCGTCGATCAGGGTCGCTCGCGCGAGCAGGGCGGCACCGGGCTCGGCCTCGCGATCGTGAAGCACCTGACGCAGCGCATGGGCGGTGAGGTCTCGGTCGAGAGCCGGCTCGGGCACGGCACGACGTTCTCGGTGCGCCTCGCGCGCGCCGAGCTCGGGCGCGACTCGAGCACGTCGGGCGAAGAGTCGGTCGCGCTCGACGCGTGACATCGGGCCGAAACATCGAGCGCGCTTCGTTGACCCGCGATCGCGGCGGCGAATAGGATCACGTGATGATGCGCACGCACGCCGTGCTGGGCCTCGCGGTCGCGCTCTCGATGCTGATGTCCGCGAGCGCGTCCGCGCAGGAAGGAGCGGCTCCACCCCGCGAGCCGACCGACGCGGAGATCGCCGAGGCACGACACAGCTTCGAGGTCGCGCGTCCACCGCGTTCGAGCAGGGCGACTACGAGACCGCGGCGTCGGAGTTCCGCGCGGCGTACGCGCTGCTCGGTCACCCCGATCTGCTCTTCAACGTGTATCTCGCGGAGGAGCGCGCGGGGCGGCCACGCGAGGCGCTCGAGGCGCTCGAGCAGTACGTGGCGCGCGCGACGATCTCCGACGAGCAGCGCGCGCTGTTGGAGCAGCGCCTCGCGCGACTGCGCGAGCGCGTCGCGCGCATGGAGGCGGGCACGCAGCCGCCGATCGACTACGAGCGCGAGAGCGCGGGCGACGTGCCGATCGCGCTCGATGCGCCGGCCACGAGCACACCGCGGACGGCTCCGCCCGAGCCGGTCGTGACCGGCCCGCCGACCGCGGCGATCGCGATGCTGGTCACCGGCGGCGTCCTGCTCGTCGCGTTCGGCGGGCTCGCGATCGCGTCGGAGCTCGAGGACCAGTCGCTCGCGTCGAGCTGCGGGCGCGATGCGGGTCGATGGTGCAGCGCCGATCGCGTCTCGACGCTCGAGGCGCTCAACGTGGCGGCGGACGCGAGCTGGATCGCGGCGGCGGTCGTGGGCGCGCTGGGGATCACGTTCCTCTTCGCGCTCCCGCCCGAGCGCAGCACACCGCAGATCGCGCTCGCGCCGTGGATGTCTCCCGAGGGCGCCGGGATCACCGCAGGAGCGCGCTTCTGATGCGCTGGCAGCTCTCGCTCCTCTCGATCGTGCTCGGCGGATGCAGCGTGGTGAACGCGACGAGCGATCACCGTGATCCGATCCCGTCGAGCGAGTTCTGCTCGGTGTTCGCCGAGGTGGCGTGCCGAGGCCTGGTGGAGTGCTGCCCGAGCGCGGCCGGGGTGGACTTCGAGGCCTGTCTCGGCCCCGCCGCGGCACAGTGCGCGCAGGACTTCGGCACGCTCGCGGCCGATCCCCGCACCGGCTACGACGCCGACGCGGCGGCCCGGGTCGCAGCCGAGGGGAACGCGCTGGTCGACACCTGCTCGCTCGCGCTGAGCGACTGGATCCTGCAGCGCACCGGCTTCCAGTCGGTGCTCGCCGGGACGGTGCCCGGTGGCGAACGCTGCGACGCACCGACCATCGACGACGTCGCGCCGATCTTCTCGTGCGAGCGCGACGATCAGAGCTGCGTGTACGACGGCACGGCGTGGGAGTGCTCGGCGCGGCGCGCGCAGGGCGAGCGCTGTCTGCTCACCTGGGACTGCCAGGACGGCCTGTACTGCGCGGGTGTGTTCGGCACCGGCACGTGCGAGCCGCGCCAAGCGGACGGCTCGCTGTGCGTGAACGACGAAGCGTGCTCATCCCTGGTGTGCCGCACCGGACGCTGCGTGCCGCGGACCGTCGAGGACGTGTACTGCGGCATGGACGAGTGACCCTCAGAAGCCTGCCGAAAGATCGGCTCGCCCGCGGGTCCCTACCGTCCGCGCGCTTCGCGCGCTCCCATCCGGGACCTGCGGGACGAGCACTCCGGCAAGGACTCAGCTCGCGGGAAACGCCGTCCAGCCTGCGGTCCAGTCGTCGCCGTCCGGCGCGAACGCGCCCACGTAGTCGGCGCTCGTGTCGAAGAACGCAGGGCGCGTCTCGCCGTCGTTCTCGGACGGCGAGACCGCGTGGCTCGCGCCCACGGGCGCGCCCGCGGTCGGAGCCCAGTCGGGTGTCGCGGTGTCGAAGGGAGCAGCCAGCATCGGATCGGCCGACTGGATCGCGCGCTCCGCAGCCGTGAAGAACGACTGCTCGTCGATCATGTCGGCGCCGCCACCGCCCGCCGGGAACAGCGTCGCAGCGCCGCCCTGCGCGACGATGGAGTGCGAGATCACGAATGTCGCCGGCGTCGCCTGGAGGTTCGCCGACGCGGCGTCACCGACGATGTCGATCACACCGCCGCCGAAGCCGAGCACGATCGCATTCGCGATCGTGCCGGTGTGATTGCCACGCAGGAACAGACCGACCTGACCGTTGGGAGAACCACCCACGTTCGTGCCGATCAGCGTGATGTTGAAGATCCGAGGAGCCGCCGCGCGCGCGCCGTCCGCGGCCTCGATTCCGTCCGACTCCGCGTTGGTGCCCGGATGCTGCTGTCCCACGAGGAACTGCACGCGTCCCCGGAACGCATAGTCGTAGTCGAAGAGCTCGTCTGCCGCGCCGGTGATCACCACGTGCGAGATGTCGGGCTCGCCACCGAACACCTCGATCCCGTCGTCGTCGGACAGGTGCGATTGGACGTGATCGAGGCGCGTTCCGTGACCGCACGAATAGAGCTGGATCCCGTTCGTCTCGTTCCCACTGCCACCGCGATTGAAGCTCGCGAACTCGACTCGCACGTAGCGCAGCGTGCCGCACTCCCACGACGGATCGGGCTCGGCGCCGATCGGCCCGTCCTCGAGATACCCCGCGAGATCCGCTTCGGAGATCGACGACGTCGAGAGCGGGAATCCCTCCGGGTTCCGGCTCGGCGCGGCCCGCCCGATGAGCGTGATTCCACCCCAGTCACCGGGGCGGCGCGCGCCCTCGTCGCGCGCCGAGGTGAACACGATCGGATCCTCGGCCGTGCCCTCGGCCTCGAGCCGGCCGTTGCGCGTGACGAGCAGCACACCGAGCCCGGTCGCACCACGGATCACGGTGCCCGGCTCGATCGTGAGGACGCGCGGTGCGCCGGGATCGGGGGAGTGCACCGCGACGATCCCGTTCAGTGAATAGACGTGGTCGCACGTCCACGTGTGATCGCTCGCGAGCACACCTTCGGCGACGTCGATGACGGTACGCGCTGCGAGCGGCGGACATCGCGAGGAGCCACCGTCGGTGGCCGCGTCGACGGCGGAGTCGCTCGCGTCCGTCGCGCCGGAGTCAGCGGGGCCTCCGTCGAGACCGGCATCGTCGCCTCCGTCCGCGACCTGTGAGCCCGAGTCCCGGCCCGCGTCGGAGCCCGTCGCGTCGTCGTCGTCGCCGCACGCCGCGAGCGAGCACATCGCGACGACGAGAAGAGCACATCGATGGTGCATGAGACCTCCGAGCGCGAGCGTTGCTCGCGCGCCTCGCCGCGCCGCGTCATCCCGGCAACAACGCCGGAAAATCCGATCCGCGGCGATTCGAAGAGTGTCGAAAATCGGCTCGCCCACCGGTCCCTAACGTCCGCGCGCTTCGCGCGCTCCCGTCCGGGCCCCGCGGGACGAGCACTCCGGCAAGGACTCAGTCCGCCGGATAGCGCGTCCACCCGAGCGTCCAGTCGAGCGCGTCGCGCGCGCCCGGCGTCTCGCCGACCGGAGGAATCGCACCGCGATAGTCCGCCTCGACGTAATCCGACGCCCACTCCGAAGGTCCGTCGTCGAACGGCTCGTCGGCAATCACCGCGAGACCTGCGGTGAAGTCCGGCTCCGTGCCCGGCAGCGCATAGGCATTCCTCATCAGCGCTGCGCCCGGGAATCGATTTCCCGCCGTCGCCATGCGGAAATAAGCACTCTCGTCCATTCCCTCGTCGCCGTCCTCGTCGGCGCCGGGGAATTGTCCGCGGGTCGTGCTCGCCGGTGCGTCGACGAACACCGAGTCACGGATTCCGAACATCGGCACACGCGCCGCGGTCTCGGCGTCGAGCACGTTCGCCCAATATCCCTCGAATCCCTGGACGAGCGACGTGTGGACGGACCCGAGAGATCCGTATTGCAGCGCGACGCCGACCTCGGTGCCGTTCGCGCCGCCGTCCGGCCCGGTGCCGCGCGCGCCGACGAGCGTGACATTGTAGAGCGTCGGATTCGCCTCCGGCTCTCCCGCGGGCGGCACCGGCTGACCCTCGCGGCGACTGCCCTTCAGCGCGGCCGTCGCGTCGGGGAACGTCTGCACGATCGCGAACTGGATGAAGCCCGTGTATCCAGCGCCCCACTCGATCCCATCGAATCGCGGCGCGGTGATCACGAGGTGGCTCGCCGCGAACCGACCTCCGACGAGGCCCAGTCCGTCCGACGAGCGGTGCACCTGCACGTGGTCGACGCGCGTGCGCGTCCCGCACCCCGCGAGCGTGAGGCCTGCTGCGGGTTGGTCGACGACGTTGCCCGCAGCGTCGGAGTCGCCCGCGAACTCGACGCGCACGTAGCGCAGCGAGCCGCAGTCGTGATCTGCGACGTTGCCGCCGAACGCGCCGCGCGCATCGCCGGCGTCGAGCGTGTCGGGCACGCGGGACGTGGTGCTGTTGAGGCCGGTGGGCGCGGCGCCCAGCAGGACGATTCCGCGCCACTGCCCGGGCGCCGCCGGCTCGGTGCTCGGGCCGAACACGATCGGCGCTGCGCGCGTGCCCTCCGCGACCAGACGCGCGCCCTTCGCGACGAGCAACATCGCGCCATCGGCCGCGCGCACCCGCGTGCCGGGCTCGACCGTGAGCGTGCCGCCGGTGACGAGCACGTCTCCATCGAGGATCCAGTCGTGCGCGCAGTCCCACGTCGTGTCCGAGGAGATCGTGGTCGCGGCGGCGATGCGCTCCTCGGGGCGCTCCGCCGGGCATCCCGCGCCCGAGTCCGCGACGCCGGTGTCCGGGACCTGCTGGGTGGCATCCACACTGCCACCGTCGCGACGATCGTCGCCCGGTGCGAGTCGGATGCACGACGCGACGAAGAGAATCGTCGTGACGGACACCCACGCTCGTCCGATTCGCGCCGGCGACCTCACAGCGACACTCCGCACGCGACTCCGATCTCGCCGGGCCCGGCCCCGCAGCCGAACATCGGCGCGGGCGCCTCCGCGACGGGCTCGGCTCCTTCGATCAGCGGCGCCTCGTCGGCGCGCGAGCTGCCCGACGGCGCGACCGCGAACGTCACGATCGCGGCGACGAGGAGCGCCCCGCCGATGCCGTAGAGGACGAACGAGATCGTCTCGTTCGTGCGTGCGCTGTCGTCGAGCCCCGGACACGTCTCCGCGCGGGTCGCGAGCTCGGGCGCAGCGCCGAGGCACGCGTCGGAGCTCCACTCGCCGGCGAGGCGATGCGCTTCGCTCGTCGAGACTCCGCCACCGACCGCGAGCCCGATCGCACCCGCCGCGAGCGCGGCGCCTGCCACGTAGAAGGGTGTCGGGTCGACGGCGGGCGCGAGGGCGCGCGACGCGTCGTCGCCGCCGGGCACGACCGCGACCTCGATCGGCGCGAGCTCGGCGCGCTCGGGGCTCTCGTCGCTCCCGCGCCGGTACACGCGATTGCCGAGCTCGTCGAGCATCGCGACCGAATATTCGACCGAGCGCGCCGTCGTGAGCTCCGGAATCGGAATCGTGATCACGTCGCTCGGCGCGCGAGCGACCTCGCGCCAGCTCCCGCCCTCGCTGCGCACGCGCACGCGATAACGCGACACCATGCGCGCAGGGTCGGCGGCGCGCGCGACGAGCGACGACGTCTCCTCGTCGAGCTCGACCTGCACGCCGAGGCGATCGGTCGTGCCGGTCCAGAACCCGCGCGCCTCGAGGTAGGGGCTGCGGATCTCCGCTGGAAGGTCGGTGTCGAGCCGCACGTCGGGCGTGATCGCGAGCAGGCGAGTGAACGCATCGCGCGCGGCGTCGGCGTCACCCAGCGCCGCGCTCGCGAGACCGATCACGCGCTGCAGCGCGGCGACGTCGTCGGGCTCGGACGTGCCCTGCTCCAGCGCGTCTCGCGCGATGCGCCGTGCTCGCTCGTGCTCGCCGCGCCGCCGCGCCGTCTCCGCGGTGCGCGCGACCTCCTGCGACTGCGCGCTCACGACCGCTGGGAGCGCGCCGATCGCGACGAGAGCGCAAATGCAGAGCGGGAGTCGAAGCACGCGCCGACTCTAGCCCAAACGAACCTGGTGGCGACTCCGATCGTGTCGGCGTCGACTGCGCGTCACGAGGAGCACACGAATCGGTCACGCAGTCGTCGGCGCTCTGGACGACGCCAATCACGCGCACCGCGCATTCGCGCACTGCTCGTGGTGCGCGGGGTCGTCTGCTGCGCTCGATTCTTCACGAGACGGACGCTCATTCGAGCGCGATCCGTCGCGAGGTGGGCTGTCCGGCCTCGACCGTGACTCGATAGGTCGTCTCGATTCCGCGCTCGGGATTGCGGAGTGTGAGCGTGTGTGTCCCCGCGGGGAGCTCGACGTTCTCGAGCGGCGTGATGCCCAGCCGTCGTCCACCGAGGAACACGATCGCCCACGGCGTGGTGTCGAGCGAGAGTTGGCCCGTCGCGACCTGGCTCGGCGGCGAGGGCGCGGGCGCGAGCTCGGCCGTCGTGGCCACCGGCGGCGGCGCGGGCGCAGCAGCACGCACGCCCGTCGCGGGCCGGCGCACCGGCGACCGCGCGCCGCCGCGGCGCGAATCGATCGAGGGCGCCTGCGGTAGCTCGTCTCGCGCCGCCGCCGGGCTCGTCACCTCGGGGCGCGGCTCGATCGGCGCGCTGGGCTCGGGCCCCACGGGCGCGCTGCCTGCGACCGGGGCCGGCGCCGCGGCAGGCTCGGGCGAGACGGTCGTCTCGGCCGTCGTCTCACCGCCGATCGCGAAGGGCACCACGACCGCGAGCAACACTCCGATCACGACCGCGCCCGCGATCGCGACGAGCTTCCAGCGCGCGTCCGGTGCGCGCTCCGCGCGCGTCACGTCGAGGACCGGCGGTGCCTTGACCACCTTCGCCGAGGTCGTGACCGGCGTGCCCTCGCGCGGCAGCGGCCCCGGCGCGCCGATCCGGAGCTCGCCGCTCACCGCGTCGACCTGTGCGAGGCAGACTCGCAGCGACTCCTTCTGGGCCTCGATCGTGTCGGAGAAGACGGTCCGCATCAGCGCGGCGAGCGTCGTTCGAGAGCTCGCGCGCGACTGCGTCGCGAGCCAGTCGTCGAGGTCCTGCTTGAATTCGGCGGCCGTCGCGTATCGCCGATCGGGATTTCGCTGCAGCGACTTGTCGACGATGCGTGCGAGCTCGTCGGGCACGCCCGTGACGACGTCACCCAAGCGGGGAATCTCGTCGTTCAGCGTGGCGTGCAGGATCGCGACGTCCGAGGCTCCGCGGAACAAGCGCCGTCCTGCCAGGCACTCCCAGAGCGTGATTCCCATGCTCCAGAGATCCGCGCGCCGGTCGACGACCTCTCCGCGGGCCTGCTCGGGCGCGATGTACGCGAACTTCCCCTTGATCAGACCGGTGCGGGTGTTCGACTCCTGCGTCACCGCCTTCGCGATCCCGAAGTCCAGCAGCTTCACTTGGCCGTCGTACGTGACGAAGAGGTTGTGGGGAGAGACGTCGCGATGGACGATCTGGAGCGGAGTCCCGTCGTAATCGCGCGCCTCGTGTGCGTAGTGGAGGCCATCGAGCGCGTCGGAGACGACACGCGCCGCAATCGGTGGAGGGATCACCCCGTGATCATCGCGAGTGCGTTTGATCACTCGATTGAGCGGTTGTCCGTCGAGGTACTCCATCGCGAGGAAATGGTGTCCTCGATGACTGCCCACCTTGTTCGTCTGGACGACGTTCGGGTGGTGCAGTCGTGCGGCCAGCTTCGCCTCGTCGAGGAACATCTCGACGATCTGCGGCTCGTCCTTCATGTGCGCGTGCAGGCGCTTGATCACGAGCAGCTTGCGGAAGCCGTTCGGACCCTGCGAGAGCGCGAGAAAAACCTCGGCCATCCCGCCGTGACCGAGCTTTCCGACGAGCACGTACTCGTCGAATCGCTCCATCGCCACGGGCGAGAGATGCAACGTCGCGCTCGACGTGACGCTGGTGGGGACCGTCCCGGTCGCGACGGTCCCAGTGGCGTCCGCGCGCGCCTCGGCTTTCGTGCTCGTACGCACTCGCCGCGAGTATTCGGCCAACTCGGTCGAGCGCAATCGAGGATCGGAGTCGTTCGCCGATTCTTCACGATGGAATCTCGATGAGCGTGCGAGTGCGACATCGGTCATCGCGCACGTCGCGCGACGACGATGTCACTTGTTCTCCACACGCGCGGCACCGGGCTCGAGGCGACCGACCAGGAGCGCACGCTCGAGCCCGCGATAGCGCTCGTGGACGCCGGGCGCGATGCGCGTCGCGCCCACCAGCTTCGCGAGCGGCGCGGCCGCGACCTCGTCGGTGAGCGACGCGCGCACCGCGCGCGCGACATCGTCGGGCAGGAGCGCCGACGCGCAGAGCGTGTCTCCGGGGATCGGCGCGCTGACGTCGATCACGGTCACACCGTGCTCGTCGGACCAGGGTCGCCGCACGATCTCGCCGTCGGCGCCCACCGTGCAGAACGCGGCGCCGACGTCGGCCGCGCCGGACGCGAGCGCGTCGAGGACGGCCTCGTAGGAGCCCACGAACCCCTGCGATCGCAGCGCGAGGTCGGGATCGACGCCGCGCTCGCACAGGAGCGCGCGCGGCACGAGGTATCCAGCCGCCGACCAGTTGTCGACCCACACCGCTCGACGACCCGCGACGTCCTCGTACGACGAGACCACGCCGCGACGGCCGAGCAGCGCGGACGCGTACTGCGCGCGACCGTCTCGCTCGACCGAGACCAACATCCGCACCGCGCCGAGGCGCGCCGCGCGCACGTACGCGACGGGCGGCAACCACGCGAGATCCACGTCGCCCTCGCCCACCGCGTCGACGAGCTCGGCGTAGCTGCGGAAGCGGTCGATCTCACACCCTCGATCGAGCGCGGATCGGAACGCGTCGCGAAGCTGCACGGAGTCGAGGTCGCGCGCGTCGTTCACGATTCCGATGCGCAGCGCGCGCACCGACTCTGCGCTGACGAGCGAGCTCTCGTCGATCGTCACGCGCTGGACGCTCGGGACGCTGACGCGGTTCAGCTCGACGACCGTCGGGTCGGGATCGTCGTCGTCGTCGAGCTCGTCGAGCGGGTGATAGCCGGCGGGCGGAGGGACCGTGCGCGCCTCGTCGGCCTCGGTGATCGACGCGAGCATCGTCGCGAGCTCGCGCATCGTGGGCCGCAGCGCGGGATCGACCGAGAGCGCGGCGCGGATCGGCGTCGCGAACGCGTCGTGCACACCCACGAGCAGGCGCGGGCTCGTCGCGTCGAGCTTGGAGATCTCCCGGAGGAGCAGATGCAGCTGGGTCGACTCGTAGGGGACGCGCCCGGTGAGCGCCTCGTGGAGACACACGCCGATCGACCACACGTCGGCGGGAGGTCCGACCTCGTCGTCGACGATCTGCTCGGGGGCCATGTAGTGCGGCGTGCCCAGCAGCGTTCCGTCCAGCGTGATGCGGGTGTACGGGTGGTCGTCGATCCGCTTGGCGATGCCGAAGTCGACGAGCTTGGGGACGAGCAGGCCGCGCGGGTCGCGCGCGAGCACGATGTTCGAGGGCTTCACGTCGCGGTGCACGATCCCGAGCTCGTGCGCCGACGCGAGCGCGTCGATCACGGGCAGGAAGATGGTGAGCAGCTCGTGCGTGGAGAGCCGCCCGACGCGATCGAGCCGCTCGTGCAGATCCTCGCCCTCGAGCAGCTCCTGCACGAGGAAGAGCGAGCCGTCCTCGGCGGCGCCCATGTCGAGGACGTCGACCACGTTCGGGTGGGAGAGACGCGACGCGGTGCGTGCCTCTTCGAAGAGCCTCCGCTGCACCGTGCGTGGCAGTCCGGGGTGCATCAGCTTCAACGCGACGCGCCGGTGCGTCCACGTGTTGATCGCCTCGTGCACCACACCCATCCCGCCTCGTCCGATCTCGCGCAGGAGCTCGTATTTCTGCGCGATGGGCGAGGATCGATGAGCCGTGGGGGGCGCGTGATCGGACTCCGCGACTCCACGTGGAACTGCGGCGCTCATGCTCGATCAATAAGCGGCATCCACTCCCGCTCCACAAGCCACGGGACGGTCATAGGCCGCGACATCACGACGAATTGGCCCTGGTGAAAAGGTGACGACACCGGTCCGAAACCGAGCGAGGCCGACATGACGCGAGCGGGGTCGCACGTAGAGGTGAATCGGAGGCGCTTCGGGATGCGATCGGCTCGTGTCAGGCTCGTGCGAAGGGTCGCGATCGGCGCGATCCTCGTGGTGATCATGGTCTTCGGCTTCGCGACCCGACTGCAGCGTGCGCTGCTCTTCCACCCCGACGCCGCGCCCACGAACGAGGCGATCGCGGCGCGCGTGCCCGGCCTCGAGCGCTGGTGGCACGAGAGCGAAGAGGGGCGGGTCGAGGCGTGGTTCATCCCGGGCGACGGGGTCTCGGCGGAGTCGCCGGGCCCGCTCGTGATCTACGCGCACGGCAACGCAGAGGTGATCGATCCACTGCCGCTCTGGCTGGGGCCCTATCGCACGATGGGGATCTCGGTGCTGCTGCCCGAGTATCGCGGCTACGGGCGCAGCGAAGGCACACCGAGCGAGCGCGCGATCCGCGAGGACCTCGTCGCGTTCCACGATCGCGCGGTCGCGCGCCCCGAGGTCGATCCCTCGCGCGTCGTGCTGCACGGCGTGTCGCTCGGAGGTGGTGCGGTGGCGCAGCTCACGCGAGAGCGCCCGCCCGCGGCGATGATCCTGCAGTCGACGTTCGCGAGCGTCGCCGAGATCGCGTGGGAGCTCTATCGCGCGCCGCGCTTCTTGATCTCGGATCCCTTCGACACGATCCGCGTCCTGCGCGGCACGAGCACGCCCGTGCTGCTGCTGCACGGCCGGCGCGACACGGTGGTCCCGTTCGCGCACAGCGAGCGCCTGCAGCGCGCGCTGCCGCGCAGCGAGCTCGTCGCGTGCGACGCGGGGCACAACGATCTTCCGCCCGCCGATCTCGACTACTGGGGCGAGATCCGCGCGTTCCTCGAGCGCAGCGACGTCCTGCGCTGACGGGCTACGATGCGCGCCGAATGGCACGCATCGTCCCGGAAGTCTGGAACATCCCCGCTCGACTGCGCGAGAAGGTGGGCCCGCGCGCGGGCCGACAGCGACTCATGACGCTCGACGGGCACGTGCTGCTGCTCCTGCACCAGGTCCCCCGCGACGCCGATCCCGATCGCCACGCCGTCGTGTTCTGGCGCGACGTGGAGGGCGACTGGCGCTGCGCACCGGGCCGCGACGACATCGCGACCCTGCAGACGCACGTCGACGCCTACGCGAAGTACGTCGACGAGCTCGAGGAGCAGCTCGCGAAGGCGTGTCGCGCCGAGGAGTACCTCGCGGTGGTGCGCGCCGCGCGCCCGGTGCAGCGCGCCGCGCGCCACATGTACCAAGCGCTCGCGCAGCTCCGCGAGACGCTGCCCGAGGACGATCGTGTCCTGCCGATCCGCGACCTCGCGTACGAGGTCGAGCGCGCGATCGAGCTGCTCGTCGAAGAGGCCGACGGAGAGATGCAGTTCCTGGTCGCGAAGCGCGCCGAGGAACAAGCGCGCTTGTCGGAGCGGATCTCGATCCAGACGCACCGACTGAACATGATCGCGGCGCTCTTCCTGCCGATCACCGCGCTCGGCGCGATCCTCGGGATGAACCTCGAGAACGGCCTCGAGCACCTCCCGGAGCCGGTCACGTTCTGGTCGATCGTCGCCGGCGCGTTCCTGGTGGGGTTCTTGATTCGATCGCAGGTCGCGCGAGAGCGTGGCGGACGATTCGCCGTGGCGACACGGAGACGACACGGGTGCTCGGTCGAATCGCGCTCATGCGATCACGACTGCGCACACGTCTCGGAATCGGACTCTCGGTCTTTCTCGCGGCGTGCGACGGCGCTGCCGCGACTCCTCGGGACGGCGCGCAGCGCATCGTGATCGACGGGTCGAGCACGGTGTTCCCGCTGAGCGAGGTGGTCGCGGAGGCATTCCATCAGTCGTCGCGCGCTCCGATCAGCGTCGACGAGTCCGGCACCGGAGGCGGCTTTCGGATCTTCTGCGAGGGTGACAGTGCGATCCACGGCGCGTCGCGCCCGATCACTGCGGAAGAGATGGAGCGCTGTCGCGCGGGTGGCGTCGAGTACGTCGAGCTCCCGGTGGCGTACGACGGGATCGTCGTCGTGGTTCACGAATCGAATTCGTGGGCGAGCTCGATGACGCTCGCGGACCTGCGACGGCTCTTCGGGGCGGACGCGACGGAACAGGTGACTCGCTGGCGACAGGTGCGCGCGGAGTGGCCCGATCGCGAGCTGCACGTCTATGCGCCCGGCAGCGACTCCGGCACGTTCGACACGTTCACCGAAGCCGCGCTCGGGACGCCGCGCTCGATGCGCACCGACTACGACGCGAGCGAGGACGACGACTACATCGTTCGTCGCATCCTGCGCGATCCGAATGGGATCGGCTTCGTCGGATATTCGTACTTCGCGCACAACCGCGCGCTGCTGCGCGCGGTCGCGATCGACGATGGGAACGAGATGAACGGAGTCGGCGCGATCGCGCCCGGACCGGCGACGATCGCGGACGGCTCGTACCAGCCGCTCTCGCGCCCGCTCTTCGTCTACGTCTCGCGCGCTGCGCTCGATCGGCGCGAGGTCGCGCAGCTCACCGAGCTCTACCTGCGCGAGGCCCGCACGCTGGTGCCGCGCGCGGGGATGGTCACGCTGCGCCCGCGCGCGTACGAGCTCGGCCTCGCGCGGCTGCGCACGATGACGACCGGCTCGGTGTTCGCATACGCGCAGCTGCGCGAGGGGCTGACGGTCGAGCAGGCGCTCGAGGAGTGAGAGGGAGCGCGCAGCGCTCAGTGTCGACTGTCCGGAGCTGCCTCGTACTCCTCGAACACGATCAGCTCCACGTCGGTGCCGTCTCCGATCTTCGTCAGGAGCGCGCGCACGTCCGCCCACGCGAGACCGCCGAGACCCGCGGCGATGCGCGGCAGGCCCAGCGGTGAGATCCGATCACGCTCGGCGATCGCGACCATCGCACGCAGCGACGTTTCCACCGCCGTCATGGTGGCCTTCGTGCGCCACGTCTTCTGGGTCGCGAGGTTGAAGATCGTGAGGTCGTCGTCCTCGCGCCACGCGAAGACGTCGCCCGGCGCGAAGCGCCCGTCGGCACAGCGACGCCGGTACTCGGCGTACATCTTCGGAAACCTCGCCCGGAACTCGATGGCGATCCCGCGGCCCATCGCGCCCGCGCAGTTGCATCCGTGTGCGAGCCCCCGAAGGCCTTGCTGCGCGAAGAGATCGCCCTTCGTGAATCGGGTCGGCATGTGTGCTGCTCGTTGCACGAGCGCACGAGCGCGTCGAGAGAGAAACCCCAGAACGACGAAGCCCCGCGAGCGAGGGCTCGCGGGGCTTCTGGGCGGTCGCCGAGGATCCAAATCGCCTGCGCGACGGAACAGCTGACGTCAGCCCTCGCCGCTCAGGATCCGAGGCGCCTGGGACGCAGTGCAGATCGAGTAGTGTGGGCTGCAGCGAGTCGCGATCGCATAGCTCGCGGCATCCGAGGCGCTCTCGCATGCGAAGTGCTCGTCCCAGGTCGCACTCCCGCTGGCACCATACTCACCATCACATTGGTCGGAGGTGACCTGCGTGCCTCCAAACATGCACTCCTCGAACGAGCTGGAGTCGTCCCCGTCGCCGCGCAGGATGTCGTCACCACCGAAGCCGCACATCAGGTCGTCGGCTCCGTCGGCGTCGGAGTAGCCCTCATCCGGCCAATTGCTGTAGAGCCGATCCGGATTGCTGCTTCCGTACAGGTGATCCGCGCCGCCTTCGCCCTGGAGGGCGAGCCCGAACGAGAACGCCGCATTGAAGTCGGCGACGTAATTGCGGTGCGTCGCCGTTGCCGTGCAGAGCTGATCAGCTCCGACGTGCGGTCCGATCACGTCGTCGCCCTGACGCCCGAGCAGAGTCGCGGAGTCGGAGCTCGAGAGGCTCGTGGTGCACGACGTGAGATCCGTGCTCGTCCAAGTGGCGCCCGTCTGCCGACACACACGAGCGTAGTTTCGAACCGTTCGCACCCAGGTCGAACAGTTGGATCCCGAGTAACATGGCGAGCACTGTCCGAGACAGGCGGGATAGCCGAAGAAGGTCAGGTCTTCGTCGACAGCACGACCAATCGCAATCGCGTCCGCCGACGTGGTCCCAGTGTAGTAGGCGCATTGCGCCATCGCGCGATTCGACGAGGCGACGGCTATACCGAGCACGAGCCCAACCAGAATCGAAAACCAGAGTACGCGCATCAGAACGACCTTTCTGCGAGCGCCTGCAGATCAACAGCCCGCGTGCTGATGCTCTGATCGGAAAGTAGCGATGGCACGTCGATGGCGCGGCAGTCCCGCATCGGAGATCACCGGCAACGAGCGCGCGGAAACGCCAAAACGACGAAGCCCCGCGAGCGGGTGCTCGCGGGGCTTCGGTCAGGAACGTCTCAGTCGATCACTGGACCGGGAACGCCGTCCAGCCCTCGGTCCAGTCCGGGCACTCCGGACCGATCGCGCCGACGTAGGTCGCGTTCGTCGCGAAGCCCGCGGGCGGCGTCGCGCCGCCGGTCGCGACGATCGACTCGTCCGCCGGCGAGTAGTCGGGCGCCGTGTCGCTGACCGCGGTGAGCATCGGGTTCATGCCCACGCGGTTCATCGCGCCTGCCGCGCTGAACGCAGTGGCCTCGGCCGAGCCCGCCGTGAAGTCCGCGTCGTTGTCGTAGAACACGCTGTTGTTGAACGTCAGCATCGTGCCCGCGGCGGCCTCGCCGGCCGCATCGCGGACGTCCACCGCGAGCGGGAAGCCCTGCACGATCGAGTTGCGGATCGTGCCGTAGGTGCCGCGGCGGAGCACCGCGCCGACCTGGTTCGCACGCGTCGCGTCGGTCGTGACGATCGTCAGGTTGAAGACCGTCGGGTTCGAGCGCGGCGTCGCGTCGTTGCTGCCGTTGAGGTTGTCTGCCTCGATGCCGTTCGGGTCGCCGGTGCCGGCGTCCGAGAAGCGGTGGATGACCATGAACTGCACGCGGCCGACGAAGCCCTGATCCCAGTCGAGGCCGTCGTCCTCCATGCCGCTCGCGACGAGGTAGCGGAGGTTCGGCGAGCCGCCGAAGATCTCGAACGCGTCGTCGCTGCCGCGGTGCATCTGCACGAACTCGATGTCCGTGTCGCTGCCGCAGCCGCCGAGCGTGAGGCCGTTGAGCTCGTTGCCGACGCCGATCGCGCGGCCCGCGTACTCGATGCGGGTGTAGCGCATCGTGCCGCAGTCGTGCGCGGCCGCGGTGCCGCCGTAGACGCCGCGCGTGTCCGCCGCCTCGATGCCCTCGATGTTGTCGGTGCCGCCGGTCACGTTGATCGGCGCGTTGCCGAGGAGGACGATGCCGCCCCAGTCACCGCGGTTGCGCGCGCCCGCCGCGCGCGAGGACGTGAAGACGATCGGCGCATCCGGGTGGCCCTGCGCGTCGATGCGCGCGCCCGGCGTGACGATGAGCGCGCCGTCCATGTCGCCGACGATGCGGGTGCCCGCGCCGATCGAGAGGACGCCCGACGTGACGAACACGTTACCGGTCAGGCGGTAGGTGTTCGCACAGGTCCAGTTCGCGCCGGCGAGATCACCACCAGCGACGACGACCTCCGTCGGATTCGCAGGGCACGAGGGCGGCGCCGGCGGCGCGGCGATCTCGGGGCAGTACTCGGGGAGCTCGATCTGGCCGGCATCCGTGTCACCGGCGTCTTCGTCGTCGGGAGGACCCGAGTCCTCACCGCCCTGGCCCGAGTCGGTGCCGGAGTCCATGCGGATCGAGGCGTCGACGCCCGGATCGATCGAGTCGTCGTCACCGCAGCCGACTGCCGCCATCGACGATCCACCGAGAAGAAGCCATGCAATTGCCAGGCGCCTGATATCTCTCATGTTCTGTCCTTCGTTGGACTGCTTCGTCGCAGTCGTCGTGCGAGAAGTGCTCAGTACGAGTAGCCGACCGAGAGCGAGAACTGCGTGCCCGGGTCGTATCCGACGATGACGAAATCGCCCTGACGGAGCTCGCGGCGCTGGAAGAGGAGATTCTGCGCCGCGAATCGAATCGTCACGTGCGGATCGGGCTCCCACGTAGCCGTGAGATCGACAGAGTGGTACGGGTCGAGATAGACGTCGGGGAGCCCGAGCAGGCCGACGTCCTCCAGTCTCGGTCCGAAGATGTTGTAGTAGACGGCGAACGACAGATTGGTGTCGGGCGGCGCAATTCCCAGTTGCACGTTGACGATGTACGGCGGCTGTCCGGCGAGCGGCCGCTCCGAGCTCGTCGCCTGGAGGAGCTGGTCCTCCGTGAGGCGTGCACGCGAATAGACGAGCGCGAGATTGCCGCCGAGAGTGAGCCAATCCAGGCCGTCGACGAAGTGCCCGAAGTGCATCCGCGCCTCGAGCTCGACTCCGTAGTTCTCCGCGCCCGCGATGTTGCGATACGAGAGGTCACCGCCGCTCGACACGATCGTCTGCTCGATCGGCGCCTCGAACACCTTCGCGAAGCCGGAGACCGCGAGCACCTCGGACTCCGACGGGAACCACTCCCAGCGAAGGTCGAAGTTATGGATGTACGTGCGCTCGAGCTCCGGGTTGCCGGTGATGGTGCGACGGCGAACGAAATCCGCGAAGAGGAACGGAGCCAGCTCGCGGACCTGCGGTCGCGCGACGGTGCCCGCATAGGAAGCGCGGACGAACATGTTGTCGTGGATCTCGACGATCGCGCCGCCGCTCGGAAGCACGTCGACGTCGGTCCGACGCGTGCCGCGGATTTCGCTGGTCGTCATCCCGACCGGCGGAGCCGACTCCACGACCTGCCGGAACGCTTCGACGCGCGCGCCGGCGATCAGTCGAAGCGGCTGCCAGGGGCGCCACTCGCCCGAGAGATATCCCGCGTAGAGCGACTGCGTCGCATCATAGCTGTCGTCCTCTCGCGTGTACTCGCGGAGACTCGTGAACACGTTGATGAGCTCGGGCGAGAAGAGCGTCTCCGGCGGGAGCATCGTCCCCGACGGATCGGAGCCGGGTCGCGTCTGGAAGCCGAAGCGCCGGACTCGGAGGCCACGGTCGGTCTGACGCGTGAGACCACCGAGCCGAACCTGGAGCGTATCGATGGGGATCGTGAGATTCGCGCCCGCGCCGTACGTGACGTCGTCGAGATCGGAATAGAAGCGTGCACCGCTCTCGGGGCCGGGAGCCCAGAAGCGCTGATCGCCGTTCTGGACGTACAGGATGTCGCGCAGGTCGGGCTGTTCGCGCTGGCCGTAGCTGAGGTTGAGCTGCCAATCGAAGCGCGCGCCCGCCGGGAGATCGGTGTGCTCTCCGAGCAGCTGTCCGTACGCGAGAGTCCGCTGCAACCACGACTGGCGTCGCGAGTCGATCTGGGTGCCGTAGTACTCGCTCACGCCGGTGACCCGCCCGAGGAAGTTGTCGGCGTTCTGGCTGAAGAGACCTGTGAACGTGAGCTGGTTCCGGTCGACGACCTCGAACGTCACCGTCGCGAGCGCGCTGAGCTGCGCCTGGATCTCGACGCCCTCCTGCTGCAGCTCCTCGCGGAGCGTGAGCATCGCGTCCTCGCCTTCGCCTTCGAGGCGGACTGCGCGGATGACGTCGGGAATCGGTCGCTCGGTGTATCGATATCCGACCATCAAGAGATAGCCGAGCAGATGACCGCCGACGTCGATCGTGTCTCCCATGCTGAAGGAGAGCGAGAGATTGGGCCACGCGGTGCGCCGGTTGGTCTGCCACGTGTTCGGGAACTGCAGCGCGAGCTGGTCGCGCTGCTCGGGCGTGAGATCGCCGGCACGCACGTTCTCCGCGCCACCGGGAAGGGCGCGAGTGCCGTCGTCGAACCCGAGGAAGTCGGTGGCGCCGCCTTCGTACCCCAGCGTGCGCTGGAACGAGACGGCCGTGTTCACGCCGAACCCGAGGCCGAATCGGAGCTGGAAGTCCGAAGGGAACGTCTGCGTCGAGACGTCGACGAGACCGCCCGCCCAGTCGCCGGGCACCTCGGGCGTGAAGGTCTTGCGGATCGTGAGCGCCTCGAGCAGGCCGCTCGGGAAGATGTCGAGCTGCACGCCGGGCACGTCGGGGTCGGTGTTGGGCAGCGCGACACCGTTGAGCGTGGTGACCACGTAACGTCCGCCGAGGCCGCGCACGTAGACGTAGTCGTCGCGGGTCACGACACCGACGGTTCGACGGACGGCCTCGCTCGCGCTCGAGTCGGGAGAGCGGCGCATCTCCTCGCTGGAGATCGCGTCCTGCACCGCCGCCGACTCACGACGCATGCGCAGCTGCGACGCCGCCGTCCCGCGCTCCGCGCGGACCTCGATCACGATCTCCTCGCCGGTGCTCGTCTCCGAGCTCAGCTCGACGTCGACTGCCGTGCACGACCCGCGCGTGACGACGATGTCGTCGACGCGCGTCGGCTGATAGAGGTCGTAATACGAGCGGAGCGAGTACGTGCCCGGCGGGAGATCGATCGCGAAGCGACCGTCGTAGTCGGTCAGCACGCGAGTCCCGCGCCCGACGACGATCACCGGCGCTTCGATCATCGTCTCGCGCGTCTGCGCGTCGCGCACCACGCCTTCCACACCGGTGCCGCTGCAGTGCGGCGCGTCCGCGGCGAGCGCGGCGTCGATCTCGGCCTGCTCGGCCTCGCTGATGGCCGCTTCGTCGGCGGGCTCTTCGGCGGGCGCTTCCTCGGCGGGCTCGGTCGGCGCCGGGAGGGTCGCGTCTGGCGCGGTCGGGCCGCCTTCACCGCCCGCGGGGACGTCGCCGCCCCCGCCGCCCGGCGTCTGAGCGAGCGCGGGAGTCGTGACACAAAGCGTCGTCACAATTGCGAGGACGCACCTCGCCCAGAGCGTCGGATTCACGACGGCACGCATGGAACCTCGGAGGTGGATCGAATGACTCGGAAGCTTCGCGATCAGCGCGCGTCGGCGAGCGCTTCGGTCGCGACTGCGATCGTCGTCGCGCCGGCACCACGACACGTGTCGAGCACTTCGACCGCGCGGCCATAGGGAGCGTCGCTCTGCGCGTCGAAGAACACGGTTCGATCACCGCGCGCCGCGAGCACTCGGCGCAGTCGCGCCTCGAGCTGCGCGAGCGGCACTTCGTCACGATTGATCAGCACGCGACCCGCCGCATCGACGGTGACGACCGGCGGTCCGTCGTCGTCGCTCGGCGGCGGCGGAGTCGCCTCGGCCTCGGGCTCGCTCGGCAGATGAATCCAGAACTGCTTTGCGAGCATCGGCGTGATCACCATGAAGATGATCAGGAGCACGAGCACCACGTCGACGAGCGGCGTGACGTTCATGTCGGGCTTGTTGCGCCCCTTCTTCCCGCCCTTGCCGGTGGAGACCTCGAACGCCATCGCTCAGCCCTCGCTCTCTTCGCCGCCGCGCTCGCCCACGCGGAGCGAGACGCCCGGCAGACCGATCTGCTGGCACATGCGGAAGAGGCTCCGGACCTCTTCGTAACGGAGCGTCGAGTCGCCGCGCAGGATCACGCGACGCGTCGGCTCCGCTGCGTGGATCTCGCGCAGGCGCGTCTCGAGCGCGTCGCGCGGCATCTCGTCCTGCTCGAGGAAGAGCCGTCGATCCGCGGTGATCGAGACCGTGACCGGATCGGTGCGCCCGCGCGGATCTTCGTCGACGTGGAAGATGCTCGGCAGATCGACGGGCGCGTCGTTCTCCATGCTCGGGAGGACGACCATGAAGATGATCAGGAGCACGAGGACGATGTCGACCAGCGGCGTGACGTTCATCGCCGGGCTCGGTCGCGATCGCTTTCCACCGAAGCGCTTCATGCTGCGTGCTCCGTGTGTGCCAGTCCGATTCCGTCGCTCAGACGGCCTCGGCGGTCGCCAGCTCTTCCGACGGAGTCGGCGCGCGGCGCGTGCCGGTCTCGCGATAGGTGCTCACCGGCTCGCTGACCTCGAGCCGATCCGCGAGCTCGCTGCCCGCGTTCGTCAGGCCCATCTCGAAGCGCGAGATGCGGCCCGAGATCCAGTTGAAGAGGAGCACGGTGGGAATCGCGACGCAGAGGCCGTAGCCCGTGACGATCAGCGCCTCGCCGATCGCGGCGCCGATGGTGCCGATGCCGCCCGAGCCGCTCGCCGCGATCATCTGGAACGCGTTGATGATGCCGAGCACGGTGCCCAGCAGACCGACGAAGGGCGCCGTCGAGCCGGTCGACGCGAGGACGTTGAGGCCGCGGTTGAGCTCGTCCGACGTCGACTCGCCCTTGCGCTCGATCGCACGACGCGCGAGCTCGGCCGCGCGCTCCGGCGCGTCGCCCGCCTTGCTGCGGTCGAGGAAGACCTTGAGACCGGTGAAGAGCACGAGCGCGAGGTGCGAGCCCTTCGCCTTGCTCGCCTCGTCGAAGAGGCGGCCCCACTCGCCCTGATCCATCAGCGGCGCGGCCTTGCCCGCGAACGCGCGCGACGCGGCCTGCGAACGGAAGAGGAGCACGAGGCGGTCGATCGCCACCGCGATGCTCGCCACTGCCTGCAGCGTGAGCACGATGACGACGATCCGGACCGGGAGCCCCATCTCGTGCCAGAGCTCGAGAAGATTGATGTTCATCTGATACCTCGGGTGAGCGGAGAGTCGGAGTCAGCGTGCCAGTCGATCAGAGCGTGACTGCGATGGTGATCGGGAGTGTGTGAATCGCCGAATAGGGCGACCCGTCGGCGAGACGCGCAGGCTGGAAGCTGCTGCGCTCGACCGCGCGCACGATGTTCTCGTTGGGGATCAGCGGGTGTCCGCGGAGCACGTCGACGCGCATCACGCGGCCGTCCTCCGCGACCGTCACCCGCACGACGACCGTGATCCGCGCGATGCCCGCGGTGCGGACCTCGCTGGGGATGTCGAAGTTGCGCGCGATCTCCTCGCGATCGACCTGCGGGGGCGTCGAGCCCTCGATGACGCGCTGCGGGCCGCGGGGGCGCGCCGGCTCGGGTGCCGGAGCGGGCGTGGGCTCCGCGACGATCGCGGTGCCGGTGCCACCGGGCACGCCGCCGATCTGTCCATCGGGCGTGCCGTTGGGATCACCTTCTTGCTCGGGCCCGAAGGGATCGTCGGGCGGCGCGAGCGGCGCGTCCGATTCCTCCGGACGCTCGTCGGGGATCTCGTCGGGCTGCTGCAGCTCGGGGCGCGGGCGGCCCAGGCGCGCAGGCGCCGCGTTCGGCGGCGGAGGCGTGGCGACCTCGACCGGCGGCGGCGGAGGTGGCGGCGGCGGCTCGGGAGCGGCCTCGGGCGGCGGAGCGAACTCCACCTGCACGAGCTCCTCCTCGAGCACCACCTGCCGCACCATCGCGCTCGCCGCGACGACGGCACCGCTGATCGATCCGAACACGAGCACGGCCGCGCCGAGCGAGACGCCGAACCGACCGCGCCCTCCGGAACCGCTCTTGCCGAAGTCGTCGAGCATTCGTCTCCTCCGGTGGCGAACCCCTCCGGACGCGGCGCGTTCTCGCAGGCGTTCGTGGCGGCCGTGTGACACGCGAGTGGCATCGCGTGTCCCCCGCGTCGCAAGAGGCGCAGCGTGTGTCGAAGCGGCCGGATCCGAGGGAGCGCGACCGCGCGGGACCCGCCCGTTCGGAGCGGTCCGGCCCGATCCGAGATCGTCCCCCCGGTCGTCGGCGATGGATCGTTTCGGTGACGACCACGGCTCGCGCGCGCGGCGCGCGCGACACGCGATCAGCCCAGCGGGAGTGCTCGCCTGCGCAGGGCCCGCACGGGAGCGCGCGGACGGGAGAGCCCTGAGCGGGCGAGCCGATTTTGGACACGCGATCAGCCGATCAGATCACGCAGCGCGTTCGCGGCCAGCGCCACCACGAGGAGCGCCGCGACGATCGCGGCGCCCATCGCGAAGCGCGGTCGTCGATCGACGAAGAGCCCCATCTCGCGGGTCGAGCGCTTCATGAACGTCACCGGGCACTGCACGCGACAGCGCCCCTCGAGGATCGCCTCGAGCTCCGCGATCATCTCGTCGGCGCTCTGCCATCGCGCAGCGGGATCTCGCAGGAGCCCACGGCGACAGAAGTGCGCGAGCTCCGCGGGCACGCCCTGCGCGTTCGCGGGATGCGCGGGGAACATCGAGTGCACGCCCGCGGGATCCTGCCCGCGGATCGCCTCGAGCAGCTCACCGAGCGAGCCGCTCGCACTGCTGCGGTAGTGACGCAGGCCGAGCAGCTCGTGGAACACGAGGCACGCCGAGTAGAGATCGCTGCGCGCGTCGAGCTCGTCGTTCTTCCCCGCGGCCTGCTCGGGCGACATGTAGAGCGGCGTTCCGATGAGCGCGCCCGCGTGCGTCTCGCTCGCGCGGGAGGGCGCGGCACGCATCTCGTCGGGGCTCATGCGCTGGGCGTCGTCGTGCGCGCCGCTCTTCGCGATCGGACGCGCGACGCCCCAGTCCATCAGCACGACCTCGCCGTAGCGCCCGATCATCACGTTCGCCGGCTTCACGTCGCGATGCACGATGCCGCGCGCGTGCGCGTACTGGAGGGCGCGCAGCAGCCCGACGAAGATCTCGACGCGACGCGTGATGCCGTGCTCCGCGATCGCGCGCGGATCCCCGGCCTGGAGGCGCGAGACGATCGACTCGAGCGTCTCGCCGTCGACGTACTTCATCACGAAGAAGTAGCGACCGTGCTCGTCCACCCCGACGTCGTGGATCGGCACGATGTTCGGGTGCTCGAGGTTGCCGATGGTGCGCACCTCGTCGACGAAGCGCGCGACGACCGCGGGGCCCTGACCGAACGTCGCGCGCAGGCGCTTCATCGCGACGGTGCGGCCGATGTCGCGATCCTGGACGAGCGCGACCTCACCCATGCCGCCCTCGCCCAGCGCGCGCACGGTGCGATATCGCGGGCCGTTCGTGGGCACGAGGCGAACGCCCTTCCCTTCCGCCTCGATGCGCGGCAGCACCGACGTCGAGGTCGACGTCACGCGCGGCTCGCTCGCGCCCTCCGCGACCTGCGGCAGCGGCGCGGCGAGCGTCTCACCGAGCGCGACGGTCGCGTGCAGCGCGCCGGGCAGGCTCGCGTCGGCGACGGTCTCGGCGGTCGCGGGCGGTGGACGATCGCTCGCGCGCGGCACCTCGTATCCGATGGTCGTGTCCACCGCGCCCTGTCGCTCGCGCTGCTGCATGGTTCGAGGATCTCGGGCGCGAGGCTCCGAGCGCAAGCCTCACGCTCTTTACGAACGCGCGCGATCGGCCCAAAGTGCCGAGCCGTGTCTGGGAGACGCCCCGGGTGGCTCGCGCCGGCGCTGCTGATCGCGCTGGTCGTGACGTCTGCGAACGCAGCGCGTGTGACGGCGCAGGACGCGCCGGCGGAAGACGCACCCGCACGACCGAGCCCACCGCGGCTCACGCAATTCGTGCCGAGCGATCCGCCCGAGGGGCTCGAGGATCGCGACGCGGCGGTACTCTTGGAGATCACGGTCGCGGCCGACGGAACGGTGTCCGACGTGCGCGTCGTCGAGAGCGCGGGCGAAGGGCTCGAGGCGTTCGACGAGCGCGCGATCACCGCGGCGCGCGCGTTCGTGTTCGAGCCGGCGAGGATCGGCGAGCGCGCAGTCGGAGCGCGGATTCGGTATCGGTACGTGTTCGAGGGACGGGTCGTCGAGGAGGCCGAGGCCGAGACCGAAGCCGAGACCGAGGTCGAGCCCGAAGCGGAGGCTGAAGCCGAAGCCGAGGCTGAAGCGGAAGCCGAGACCGAGGCGGAGCCCGAGGGCGATTCGACGACCGACGAGGCGGTGTTCCGGGCGCGGGCCGAGGTCGAGCCTGCGCCGCGCGATGCCGTGCGGCGCGTGCTGCGTCGCGAAGTGCTCACGCGCATGCCGGGCACGCGCGGAGACGCGCTGCGCGTCGTCGAATTGCTTCCGGGCGTCGGACGTCCCGCGTTCGGCGGCGGCGTGCTCCTGGTGCGTGGCTCGGCGCCGGGCGACAGCCAGGTGTTCCTCGACGGCAATCCGGTCCCGCTCCTCTATCACTTCGGCGGACTGACCTCCTTCTTCAACTCCCAGCTGCTCTCGCGCATCGAATTCGTGCCCGGCAATTTCTCGGTGCGATACGGGCGCAAGATCGGCGGCATCCTCGAGGTCGATCCCCGCGATCCTCGCTTCGACGGATTCCACGGGTTCATCGATCTCAGCGGCGGCATCGACGCGTCGATCATGCTGGAGGGCCCGATCAACGAGGACTTCGCGTTCGCGCTCGCGTTCCGGCGCAGCTACATCGACGCCGTCCTCGCGCTCGCCCAGGACAGCCTCGGTGACGACGCGCCCGACTTCCTGACTGCGCCGGTCTATTACGACTACCAGGCGCTCGCGACGTGGACTCCCACCGACGCCGATCGGATTCGATTGGCGATCTACGGCAGCAGCGACGAGCTGCGCCTCTTGCTCGCGAATCCGTCGGACGGCGACTTCGCGGTGCGCGGCAATCTCGGGATCTCGACGCAATTCCACCGCATCCAGATCGGATGGCGACACGTCGAGGGCTGGCTCGAGCAGGACGTGCAGGTCGGCTTCGGCGTCAATCTGCTCGAGCTCGGCGTGGGCGATGCGTTCCAGCTCGAGGGCGAGTTCCTGCCGCTGAACATCCGCAGCGAGTGGCGCATGCAGCTCGCGGAGAACGTGCGGACGATCGTCGGCTTGGACATGCAGATCACGCCGCTGAGCCTGCTCTTCCGCGGTCCTCCGATCGGTCAGTCGGAAGGAATGCCGGCGATGCCCACCGACGAGCGCGTCGCCTTCTCGGTCGACGACGTGGTGGGCTATCGCCCCGCGGCCTACGTCGAGAGCGACGTGACGCTCTTCGAGCGGCTCGACCTCGTGCTCGGCGTGCGCGCCGACTGGTATCGCGAGATCGAGGAGCTGACGGTCGATCCCCGCATGACCGCGCGCGTGCGACTGACCGATCAGGTCTCGCTGCGCACCGGTGTCGGTCTCTTCTCGCAGCCCCCGGAATTCCAGGAGACCGCGGAGGGGATCGGCAATCCCGAGCTCGAGCCCATCCACGCGCTCCACGTCGGGCTCGGCGGCGATCTGCGTCTGCCCGAGCACGGGATGTCGTTCTCGCTCGACGGGTTCTACAAGCACATCTGGGATCGTGTGGTGTCGACGCCGCGCGGCGTCGCGCCGTTCTTCACGAACGACGGATTGGGGCGCATCTACGGCCTCGAGGTCGCGGCGCGCATGGAGCCCGACGGGCCCTATCCGCTCTTCGGATTCCTCTCGTACACGCTGTCGCGCAGCGAGCGACAGGACGGGGCGGGCCAGGAATGGCGCCTCTTCGACTTCGATCAGACGCACATCTTCACGCTCGCGCTGGTGTGGCGCATCGGACAGGGCTGGGAGCTCGGCGGCACGTTCCGACTGGTGAGCGGCAATCCGTACACGCCGATCAGCGGCGCGATCCAGGACGTGCGCACCAACACCTATCGACCGATCTACGGCGCGGTGAATTCGGATCGAAATCCGTTCTTCCACCGCCTCGACGTGCGCCTCCAGAAGCTCTGGAGGATCGGAGACGTGTCGCTGACGTTCTACATCGACGTGCAGAACGTCTACAACAGCACGAACCCCGAGGGGCGCATCTACAACTACGACTATTCCGAGTCGCGGGATCTGCCGGGGCTCCCGATCCTTCCGTCGATCGGAATCCGAGGAGAGCTCTGATGTCGGCGCGCAGCATCGGAGCCCTGCTCGCGGCAGGCGGCGTGATCGGAGCGTCGATGTCGCTCGCGTGCGGCCCCTCGCTCGATCCTCCGTCGGTGGTCGATCGCACGCGCATCGTGGCAGCGCGGGTATCGGTGGTCGGCGCGCCGGAGATCGCGCAGCCCGCGCCGGGTGACGCGATCCTGATCGACTGGATCACGATTCGTCCCGAGGAGCCCGAGGAGATCGCGGCGACGCTGGTCGCGTGCGCACCGCTGCCCGGCTCGACGGGGACGCCCGCGTGCACGCCGGGATCGATCGTCGTGCTCCCGCCGCGCGCGCCGAGCGTCGAGCCGCTGCGCACCGAGCTCGTGGTGCCGAGCGCGGCGATCGGCGAGCTGCTGATCACCGGCGCGGTGTGCGTCGGCGGCGGCGCGCCCGCGCTCGTCGATGCGACCGAGGTGCCGGAGTGCGAAGGCGGGCCCGAGGACGAGCGCGCCGAGCTCGTCGTGCTGAACGTCCCCCTCGCGATCGACACGACGAGGCCTGCGAATCGACATCCGTCGATCGCCGACGAGACGTGGACGCTCGCGGGCGAAGCGTGGGATCCGCCGAGCGTCGAGCCGGGATGCGCCGACGCGGACGTTCCCCACCTCGCCGCGAGTGATCGCGCCGACCGCACGATCACGATCACGGCGAGCGATGACGATCGCGAGCCCTACGTCGCGCTCGAGGGCGATCCCCCGACGCAGGTCGATCGTCGTGAGGTGCTGCAGATCTCGCACTTCGCGACCGCGGGTCGCTTCGCACGCACGTTCAGCGCGGTCGACGACACGACGACGCAGGACCCCGCGATCTCGATCGACTGGGCGCTGCCCGAGGCCGACGAGGTGCCCGAGGGTGGCCTCCTCGTGCGCTTCACCGCGGTGGTCCGCGACGGCCGCGGCGGCGTGGACGTCAGCGAGCGCGTGGCGTGCGTGGTGCCGTGAGCGCTTCGCACACCTCGCGCTCGATGCGCGGGCGTCGATGCCTCGGGCGCAGCGCGATCATCTCGTCGAGCACCGGGATCGCGTGCGCACAGTCGCGCTCCGCGAGCAGCGTCTCCGCGAGCCTCGCGCGCGACGTGTAGTCGCCGGGATCGAACCGCGCGGCGGCTGCGAGCGCGCCCGGCGTTCCGTGGGCGCGCAGCGCGAGCGCCTGGATCTCGATCGCGCGGTGGGTCGCTGCGAGCATCAGGCCGGTCGCGATCACGATCCCGAGCCACCGCGGCGCGCTCCACACGCGCACCTCGCGATCGATCGGCGGCACGAGCAGGACCGCGATCGCCGCGAGCGGCGCCGCGATCTGCAGCACCGAGTCGAAGAGCACGAGCGGGACCAGGGCGGCGAGGCACGCGAGGGACGCTGCGCGCAGCGATCGATCCTCGAGCCGCGAGATCACGATCACGAGCGCGACCAGACACACGAGGCCCGTGATCGCGCCGATCACGCCGCGCTCGATCGCGAGCGCCGCGACGTCGCTGGTGAGGAGTCGCCCGGTGTGCTCCCAGGCATCCGCATAGAACGTCGGATCACCCGGCGGGCTCACCGAGGGATATTCGACCGCCCAATTCCCCGGGCCCACACCGAGCCACGGATGCTCGGCGATCAGCGCGCGCGATGCGTCGATCTGCACGAGCCGTCCGTGCCCGCTCCCGCCGCTCGCATCGAGCAGGCGCTCGAACGTGTCGCGATAGGGATGCGCGGTGCGCCACGCGAGCGCGGGCCGCGTCAGCACGACTGCGGCGATGCCGCTCGCCATCGCGACCACGCCGCCGAGATGCCGCGCGCGACGACCGCGATCGAGCGCGGCCCACACCACCAGCGCGATCACTCCGGTCCCCAGCGCGAGCCAGCCGGCGCGGCTCCGAGTCACCACGATCGCGGCGCTCGCGAGCGCGACGACCGCCATCGCGCCGAGCCGCGACCGCGCGTGCTTCGCCACGATCGACGCGCGCCACGCGAAGGGCACGACGATCGCGAGCACGTGCGCGACCGTGTTGCGCTGCCCGAGCGTCGCGCCCGGCGCGCGCCCGTACGACGACATCCCGACGATCACCCCGTAGGCCTCGGCGAGCGTGATCGCGGCGAGCACGCCCGCCGCCGCGATCACCCATCCGCGCGCACGATCGCGCGCGTCCTCGTCCTCCTCACGCAATGCGGTCGCGAGCGCGACCGCGGCGACCGTCAGCGCCGCGAGGCGCGCGCCGATCCATCCGTTCGTCGCCGTCGCTGCGCTCGCGATCGACACCAGCGCAGCGAGGCCCGTCGCGAGGTCGAGGACGTCCCAGCGCACGCGGCGGGCGAGCCCGCCGATCGCGAGCGCCGACGCCGCGATCAGCGCGAGCTCCTTCGGCAGCTGGTAGCGATCGAGCGAGAGGTCGGCGAGCGGCGCGAACACGAACATCGCGGTGATCGCGGCCGTCGCCGCGACCGCCGCGATCACCGCGCTACTTGCAGGTCGGATCACAGGACCGGCTGTAGCTGCGGCACGTGCCGCCGGTGCACGCGCCCTGACACGCGGCCATCGTGCGGTGGAACGTCGTGGGCTCGCCCTCGGTGCGACACGCCGCGCCCACGGCCTCGCTCATCACGACCTCGCGCGTGATCGCATCGCGCGCCACGCATCCACCCGCGCCCGCGCAGAGGTCGTGGCAGGTGCGCACGCGGAAGCACGCCGCGCACGAGCACGAGTTCCGATACGCCGTGCTCCCGAAGCAGAACTCGGTGCACGCGTAGACGGGATCCGTGTAGCGCAGCATCTGGTACTCGGTGTCTCCGTCCTGCCGCACCAGCTGCACCATGTCCTCGTCGTGCACGCCGACCGCGCCGTGCATGATCTCGTGGAAGATCGTCTCCGAGAGCTGCGCGTCGGTGCGCCCGTCGATCAGCAGCGTCATCTGCAGCGTCTCGCCGTCGAGCTGACAGTCGAGGCACCAGCGCCCGTAGAAGCCGCAGCTCCCCGTCGCGCACTGGAACGAGCGCGCGCTGTTCCACATCAGACCGATCGCGATCAGGCTGCGCGCCCGCACGTCACCACGATCCGCGCCCTGGCTCATCAGACAATCGAACCCGCGCTGGACCACCTGGCGCATCAGTCGACTCAAGCGCTCGCTCGTCGCAGCGTCGCAGTCGCCGATCTCGCACTCTCCGCCGCCACCACCATCCTGCTCGAGGTGCTCGTCGGTGATGCGCGTGTCGCTCACCGTCGTCAGCGCTCCGTCGACGAGTTCGTCGCGCGTCTGCCACTCGAAGCCGTCGTCGCGGCGCTCGATCACCGTGCGCTCCTCGATCTCGCGGCTCGACGGATTGCGGAACACACGCTCGAGTCGGCCCGCGCCGATCGTCTCCTCGATCTCGAAGAACGTGTCGTCGCGCTCGACCTCGTCGTCCGCCTGCAGTCGACCGCGGACCACGCCGTCGGTGCCGCGCGTCCACTCCGCGAGCGTGACGATCACCGGCACGAATCCGCCGAGCTCGACGTCGTACTCGACGTCGATCTCGCGCACGACGCGGCTCTCCACGAGCACGCCGCCCTCGATCACGCGCTCGTAGCGCACGCACCCGAGCGGCCCGAGCGGGACGCTGATCTCGCCGTCCTCCCACACGTCGATCTGCTCGATCGCCGCGGCGAGCGTCTCCTCGGTCGGCGTGTCGTCCTGGGACCCCGCGCACCGGAAGAACGCGCCGTCCCACTCGGGCTCCGACGCGTCCTCGTCCTCCACCGGCGCACTCGGCTCGCACGAGCAACCCGCGGCGATCACCGCGAACAGCGCCACGATCCACGCACGACGGACCTCTCGCATCGACTGCGACCTCCACGACGACGCACGGCGTCGTCGTCCGGTGTTTGGAGGTTCGCGCCGCGATCCGTCTCACGGAGGGGCTGTCGCCAGCCCCTCCCGCGACGCTTCGCGCGGGGCCCCAACCCGCTTGCCGAAGCGGAAGGATTCTCGTCAGCTCCGCGCGACGCGCGCGAGCGTCACGCGGATCACGTCGGGCAGCACGTCGCGCAGGCGCTCCACCACGCTCTCGCGCGGCAGCGTGCGCCCCTCGGCGAGCGCGAGCACGCACGTCGCGTCCTCGAGCGCGCCTCGATCCGCGCGCGGCTTCGACATCACGTCGCCGGCGAGCGAGCGCGCGCGCACCGGATCTTCGCCCGCGCCCGCCGCGAGCAGGCGCAGCCGCGCCGCGACCGGATGACGCGCGGTGTGATCGTCGATCGCGCGGAACGCGGCGTGCGCATCGTCGCGCGCGAGCGCCTCGAACGCGACCAGCGGCGCCTCTTCGTCGGACGGCAGGCCGCGCACCACGAGCCCCGAGACCTCGTTGGTCGGCGCCGGACGACCGCCGTGCAGCGATGCCGCGGCGCGTGCGAGGCGCTCGACGTCGCGCGCCGCCCGTCGATCGCGCTCTTCCTCGCCGCGCACCAGCCCCGCGACCCGGCGCGCGGCCTCGAAGCGCGTGGCCGCGAGACATCCCGCCGCCACCGCGACCGCGCGATCGAGCCCCGCGGCGTCGCGCAGCACCGGCACGATGCGCAGATCGGTCGAGAGCGTCGCGACCTCGTCCACGCAGCGCGCGCACGATCCCACGTGCCCCTCGCTGCGCGCGCGCGCCGCACCGCGCATCGTCCCGTCGACGAAGCCCGCGATCGCCTTCTCGTCGAGGCACAGCGCGGTGTGCGGCGCCTTCTTCCCGAGCACGCGCGCGCGCACGCTGCGCCACGTCGCCTCCGCCATCGTGCGCGCCCCGCGGAACGCCTCGTCGTCCTCGGTGCGCACCGCCGCGCGCGTGCGCTCCGCCGCGTCGGCCGCGCCGAGCACGATGCGGTACGCCTCGGTCGCGAGCTTCGCCGCGCCTTCGCCGCCCTTCTCGACCTCCTCGCCGATGCGCGCCGCGATGCGCTCGAAGCTCGCGACGATCACCGCCTGGGCCTGCCCGACCGCCGCCGCGATCTGCTCGCGATCCATCCCCCGCAGCCGCAGCCGCACCAGCGCGCCCGACGTCGGCGGCAGTCGCTCCAGCAGATCGTGCACGAGGATCGCGCTCTGCTCGGCCTCGACGTCGCGCATGTGCAGCACCGGCGGCGTCGGGAAGAACGCGACGATCGACGCGCGCGTGGTGCTCGACTCGGCCTGCCTGCGCGCGACGCCGCGCGCGATCACGCAGAGCCACGCGCGCAGCGTGCTCTCGCGCGGGGTCCACGCGCGCAGCGCCGCCCCACCCTGTCGTGCGAGGTGATCCCAGAGCGCATCGCGCATCTGCTCGAGCTCGTGCTCGCTCTCTGCGGCCGTCCCCAGCTCGCGCAGCATCACGACCTCGGCGAGCGGTCCGTGACGCGTCTCGAGCACCTCGTAGGCGTCGCGATCCCCGCGGACACAGCCGTCCACGACGACCTCGTCGTCCGACTCGGAGTAAGGACGAGGCAACGTCACCGAGACTCGGATGCTGCGGGAGCGGAGCCCCTTCCGTCAACGGCGTGCGCTTGTTGCGAAGGGTGCGGAAACACCTGGGTTTCGTTGACAGTGCCCGACTCCGCTGCCACGATCGCGCCTCTCCTGATGGTCGATCGCATCGGCAATTGCCGCATCCTCGGCGAGATCGGCAGCGGCGGCATGGCCGTCGTCTACAAAGCGGTGCAGGAGCCGCTCGGCCGACTCGTCGCGATCAAGGCGCTGAAGCCGAGCATCGCGGTCGACTCCGGGTTCGCGAAGCGCTTCGAGCGCGAGGCCCACTTCATGGCCTCGCTGCAGCACGAGAACATCCTCCACGTCTACGACTTCATCAAAGAACGCGGGACGATGTACATCGTCATGGAGTACGTGCAGGGCATCGACCTGTACGACCTCCTCGAGATCACGCCGCGTCTCCCGGTCGAGGTCGCATCGATCATCGCGCTGCAGGTCGCACGCGCGCTCGACTACGCGCACTTCCGCGGGATCATCCACCGCGACATCAAGCCCGCCAACGTGATGATCAGCCATCACGGCGAGGTGAAGCTGATGGACTTCGGGATCGCGCGAGACGACAAGCTCAGCGATCTCACCGAGACCGGCACCGGCCTCGGCACGCCGAGCTACATGTCCCCCGAGCAGATCCTCGGCGACAAGCTCGACTTCCGCAGCGACATCTTCTCGGTCGGCATCGTGCTCTATCAGATGGTCACGGGGCGCAAGCCGTTCGTCGAGGACGACGCGCGCACCGTGATGCAGAAGATCCGGCTCGATCGCTACACGTCGCCGCGGAAGATCAATACGACGGTGCCGCGCGCGCTCGAGCGCATCATGGCGCGCTGCATGGAGAAGATGCCGGCGAACCGGTATCCGACCACGCAGGCTTTGATCGACGACCTCCAGGACTTCCTCGCGTCGCGCGTACCGATCAACCACAACGCGCGGCTCGTCATGTACCTGCGCGAGGTCGGCACGATCAGCGACGAGCAGGCCGACGAGATTCTCGCCGCGAGCGCGCCCAACCGCGTGCGCCGCAGCGCGAGCGACCGGACGCTGCTCGTACACAACTGGATGGTGCAGGGCGCGCTCTTCGCCGCGATCCTCGGCGGTGGCGGCGCGATCCAGGCGTTCAGCGGACGGCTCGCGGGCGACCCCGATCAGTTCGCGGCGGAGAGCGGCGCGCCGGTGGTGCCACAACGCGCGGGCTATCTGCGCTTCGTCGTCGACCCGTGGGCCGAGGTGTACATCGACGGCCAGCACGTGCTGACGACGCCGAGCGCGCAGCGCATCGCGCTCGCGCCGGGACGCCACTTCCTGCGCCTCCACAACCCGTACTTCCGCGGCATCGATCGCGAGGTGTGGGTCGAGGAGGGCGAGGTGCAGCTGATCGACGAGACGCTCGTCGAGGAAGAGCCCGGTCACGCGACGACGCCCGCCCCGCTCGATCCCGGCGCGGCGCCCTCGGTGGGCAGCGACGGAGCGACGGCGCAGCCCTCGGTGAGCACGACGGGGGGCGGTCCCGGATGACGCGTTCGCTGCGCGCGCTCTCGTTCGTGCTGCTCGTGTCGCTCGTCCTGCTGGTCTCGCAGGAGGTCGCGCGCGCGAACTTCCCGGCGTACGTGCACGTCGTGCGCGACGGCGAGACCCTCGCGTCGATCGCCCAGCGCTACTACGGCGATCCGCGGCGCGAGAGCGTGCTGGTCGCGGAGAACGGGCTCACGACGCAGGGCGGCAGCGCGATCGTGGTCGGGCTGCGGCTCGTGGTGCCGACGGTGAACTACCACCGCGTGCGCGCCGGCGAGACCTGGGCGCAGATCGCGGACAGGCACTACGGCGACGCGCGGCGCGCGTACGCGATCGTCGAGGCGAACCCCGCGGTCGAAGGCTCGCAGCCGCCCGAGGGCGCCGAGCTGCTCATCCCCTACCCGCTGCGCCACGTCGCGGATCAGCGCGACACGCTGAACCACGTCGCGCAGACGTACTACGGCACCACCGACGGCTCGCGCACGCTGCGTCGCTTCAACTCGCTGCGCACGCTGCGCCTCTCGCGCGGTCAGGTGATCCTCGTGCCGCTGCCCGATCTCGTCCTCTCGGAGGAGGGTCGCCGCATCGTCGCGGAGCGCACCGGCGTGACGCCGAACGACGGCGAAGTGCGTGACCGCCAGGCGCTGATCGGCGAGCAGCTGCCGACGCTCCAGGAGCAGGTGCGCGTCGGTCGCTATACCGAGGCGGTCTCGCTCGGCAATCGACTGCTCGGCGCGGGCGAGCTCACGGGGAACCAGGTCGTCACGATCCAGCGCACGCTCGCGATCGCGTACGTGGCGCTCTCGCGCGAGGATCTCGCGGTCGAGGCGTTCCGCGAGGCGCTCGAGCGGCAGCCGGACCTCGAGCTCGACTCGCGTCGCACCTCGCCGACCGTGATGCGCGCGTTCGATCAGGCGCGCGCCCAGCGCGACGCGGCGGGCGACGGCGGCGCGAGCGCGGCGGACGCCGGCACCGCGGCGCCCTGAGCGATCAGCGCTTCGCGCTCTTCTTCTTCTTCGCGCCGCTCTTCTTCGCCTCGGGCGCAGGGACGGCCTCGAGCTCCTCGCTCGGCGCGCTCTCGCGCGCGGGCTTGCTCGGGGTCGCATAGGTCTCGGGCGCGCCGAGGCGCATCACCGACACGGGCGACTGCTGCTGCGCCTTCTTGCCCTGCTGGTAGAAGAACGCGGCGATCGGCACCAGCGCGAGCGACACGAGCTGCGAGGTCGAGAAGCCGAACGCGAAGCCGCGCTCCGGGTCGTCACGCACGTACTCGATCGCGAAGCGCCACACGCCGTAGAACATCGTGAGCGCGAGCAGCACCTCGCCGCGGAACGAGCGACGGCGCCACATGAAGAGCGTCACGCCGAGCAGCACGAAGCCCGCGAGGGACTCGTAGATCTGCGTCGGGTGCACCGGGAACGAGTGCGCCGCGTCGTGCGCGAGATCGTACTGCGCGACGTGATGCGCCCACGCGGGCGAGCCGTTGCCGTCGGCCCAGTGCGGGAAGGTGCCGAGCGAGCGCAGCCACGAGGGCGCGTCGTCCTCGAGGCGCGCGCCGTAGTCGCAGCCGTAGAGGTAACAGCCGATGCGCGTGAGCGCGAGACCGAGCGCGAGCGTGGGCGCGGCGACGTCGGCGAACGCGAGCAGCGACCTCTTCTGCGAGCGCAGATAGAAGAGCGCGCCGAAGAACCCGCCGAGGAAGCCGCCGTACGCGACGAGCCCACCGCCGCGCAGGTTCACGAGATCCTGGATCGACTCGAATTCGTCGGGATTCGTGAGGATGTAGAGCGCACGCGCGCCGACGATCGCCGAGACCGCGGTGATGATGAACGTGTTCGCCAGCGTCTCGCGCTCGAAGCCCTCGCGCTCGCCCAGCCACATGATCACGTACCAGGCGACGATCATCGAGGTCCCGAGCATCACGCCGTACGAGTAGATCGGCAGAGCCCCCCAGGGCGTCGGGATCTCGAACAGGATCGGATGCATCGAGGGGCGACTCTTCATCGCGTGTGACGGGATCGTCAAGCTGTACGACCCGGCAGGCGTGCCACGGCGCGCACGCAGGTCACGAGCGCCCGCAGCTTGGGCTCGTTCCGCGCGGTGTGCGGGTAGTAGAGGTAGAGCCCGTCGAGCTCGACCGAGAACGCGTCGAGCACGGTCACCAGGCGCTTCTCGGTGATGGCGCGCGCGGCCTCGGGCTCGGCGACGTACGCGAGGCCCATGCCCTCTTCGGCGGCGGCGAGGAACAGCTCGACGTCGTCGGAGATCGTCGGGCCGCGCACACTCACCTCGAGCGCGCGACCGCGCTCGCGCAGCGCCCAGCGATGCTCGCCGCCGTCGGCACGACGCCACGTGAGGCACGCGTGCTCGACGAGCTCGCGCGGGTGCGAAGGCCGACCGCGCGCCGCGAGGTAGCGCGGCGATGCGACGACGACCATGCGCAGCCGACCGCTGAGCTGCACGCGCGTCATGTCCGCCTGCAGCGCACGCTTGGGGCGCACCCCCGCGTCGAACCCTTCGCGCACGATGTCGACGCTCGCGTCGTCGACCACGACCTCGGTGCGCACCGCGGGGAAGCGCCGCGCGTACTCGGCGAGCACGGGCAGCAAGCCGACGCGGCACGCGATGCGCGGAACGCTCAGCCGCAGCACGCCCGCGGGCGCGTCACTGCCGCGCTGCGCCGTCGCGAGCGCGGTCTGTGCGGTCGCGAGCGCCGGCCCCGCGTCGCGCAAGAGGCGCTCGCCCGCGGGCGTGACGTTCACGCTGCGCGTGGTGCGCACCAGCAGCGCGACGCCGAGCTCCTGCTCGAGTCGTGCGATCGCCTGGCTCGTCGCGGAGGGCGACATGCCGAGCGCACGCGCGGCGGCGCTGAAGCTGCGGCGTCGCGCGACCTCCACGAACACCGGGAGCTGCACGAGGCCCGGCGCACGGATTGTTTCGTCGTGCTTCAGAGTGTCATCCCGATTCTTCGCATTCACGCCTTCACGGTAGCGCACCACGTTCGCGGCATGACCAACAACGGTGAGCAGAAGGTCGCGTTGATCACGGGCGCGAGCTCCGGGCTGGGGCGCGCGATCGCGGAGCGGCTCGGGACGTCGGGGTGGATCGTCGGGCTCGTCGCGCGCAGACGCGATCGGCTCGAGGCGCTGGCGCGCGAGATCGAGGCGCGCGGTGGGCGTGCCCACGCGATCGCGGGTGACCTGCGGGAGAGCGCGTTCGCGGCCGAGGTGATCGAGTCGCTGGTGGCGCGCACCGGGAGGCTGGACCTCTTGGTGAACAACGCAGGCGCGCCGACGCCGGCGAGCGATCGGGGCACGTGGGAGGTGGCGAGCGACGACGCGTTCGACGATGCGTTCGCGCTCAACGTGCGCTCGATCTACCGGCTCTCGCACGACGCGCTGCCGCACCTGCGCGCGACGCGCGGCTCGATCGTGAACGTCGGGTCGGCGGGGGTCGCGGCGAACCTGCCGATCGATCTCGTGTACCTCGCGAGCAAGGGCGCGGTGGAGGTGATGAGCCGCGGCATGGCGCGGAAGTGGGCGCCGCTCGGGGTGCGCGTGAACGTGGTGTCGCCGGGGATCGTGCCCACCGAGATCTTCCAGGCGGCGGGGCTCTCCGAGGACGCGGCGCGCACCGAGGTCGCGCGGGCGATCGGCACGCTGCAGCCCTTGCCGCGGCCGGGCCGGCCCGAGGACGTGGCGAGCGCGATCGTGTACCTCGCGTCCGACGCGGCAGCGTTCGTGACCGGCGCGGTGCTCGCGGTCGACGGCGGCATGGGCGTGGGAGGCGCGTCGTGAGAGCGCTCGTGGCGCTGCTCGGTGTGCTCGCCGGATGTGCGGGCACGACGACGAGGCCCGACGCGCTGGACCGGCTCGCGATCCGCGAGGTGCTCGATCGCGCGAGCGACGCGATCAACCACCACGAGTGGGACCGCCTCGAGACGACGTTCGCGTCGCAGATCGTGTGGGAGCGACGCTCGGCCGATGCCTGGCGGCTCGAAGGACGCGACGCGATCCGCGCGTTCCTCACCGGCAACGCCGAGCACATCGAGGTCCTGCTCTACGCGGTGTCGGCCACGTCGATCGAGCTCCACGACGACACGCACGCGACCGCGCGCTCCACGATGAGCGAGCACATCCGCGTGCTCGAGACCGGCGCGACGGTGCACGTGGTGGGCACGTACACCGACGAGCTGGTGCGCGAGGACGGCGAGTGGCGCATCGCGCACCGGACGTTCGTGCCGCGCTACGAGGAGGACGGGCCACCGCCCGCGCGCCTCTGGTCGAACGGCGCGCCCGCGCGCTCGGCGCTCGACGGGATCGTGGGATCGACGGAATAGCGATGCGTGTCAGGCTCGCGCGCGATGACGATCGACGTCGAAGCCGAGCTCGATCGGCTCGCGCGCGCGCTGCACGCCGAGCGGCTCGGGGCCCGCGCCCGCTTCCGCGAGGAGCGCCGGATGCTCACGCTCGCGCAGCGCGTGGAGCGCGGCCTCGCGCTGCGCGATCTCGCGGTGACCGACACCGACGCAGCGCCGGGTGGTCGCACGATCCTGTGGATCGCGCCGCGCGAGAGCGGGATGCGCGATCTGCGGATCGGCCAGGGCGATCCGGTGCTGCTCTGGCAGGACGATCCCGAGGGGCCCGACGTGGTGCGCGCGATCGTGTCGCGACGGCGCAGCGATGCGCTCTCGGTCGCGATCGACGGCGAGGTGCCGGAGTGGCTGTGGACCGAGGGGTTCCGACTCGATCGCGAGGCGCCCGAGGTCACGTTCGATCGCGGCGCGCGCGCGATCGAGCGCGCGAAGCAGGCGAAGAAGGGCAGCGACGAGGCGAGGTCGGTCGCGACGCTGCTCGGGGCGCGCGCCCCGGACTTCGATGCGAAGTCGTTGGACCTCAAAGCATTCGACCAGGCGCTCGAGGACGATCAGCGCGTGGCGGTGCAGCGCGCGCTCGCGGCGCGGGATCTCTCGCTGGTCCTCGGGCCGCCGGGCACCGGCAAGACGCGCACGCTGACCGAGCTCGTGCGTCAGGCGGTCGCGCGCGGCGAGCGCGTGCTCGTGACCGCGGCGAGCCACACCGCGGTCGACAACCTCGCGGAGCGGCTCGTCGATGCGGGCGAGAACGTGGTGCGCATCGGGCATCCGGCGCGCGTCTCGCCGGCGATGGAGGAGCGCACGCTCGACGCGCTGCTCGAGAAGACCGACGCGTGGAAGCTCGCGCGGCGATGGACGCGCGACGCCGAGGATCTCCGTCGCCGCACGCTGAACCGCACCCAGCGCGGCACGCTGCGCGGCGAGGAGAAGCGCGCCGCGTGGACCGAGGTGCGCCAGCTGATGCGCGACGCGCGCGAGTACCTGAAGGACGCGCAGCGCACGATCCTCTCTCGGGCGCGGGTGATCGCGGCGACGGCGGCGGGCGCGGACGCGTGGCTCCTCGAGAACGAGGCGTTCGATCGCGTGGTGCTCGACGAGGCGACGCAGGCCCCCGATCCGATCGCGCTCGTCGCGCTGCTGCGTGCGCCCAAGGCGACGCTCGCGGGCGATCCGCACCAGCTGCCGCCGACGGTGATCGCACGCGAGGCGCTCGAGCTCGGGCTCGGCACGACGTTCTTCGAGCGCCTCGCCGCAGCGCAGCACGACGCGCGCGTGGTGACGACGCTGCGCGTCCAGCACCGCATGCACGAGGCGCTCATGGCGTTCCCCAACGAGGCGACGTACGGCGGCGTGCTGATCGCGGCCGAGGACGTGCGCACCGCGCGGCTCGAAGAGCTCCCGGGCATCGAGCCCGACGCCTCGCGTGAAGGTCCGTTCGTGCTGATCGACACCGCGGGGCGCGGCTGGGAAGAGGTGCGCGAGGCCGACGATCCGAGCACGCGCAATCCCGGCAACGCGGAGCGCATCGCCGAGGAGGTGCGGCGGCTCGTCGCGCGCGGCGTGTCGCCGAGCGACGTCGGTGTGATCACGCCGTACCACGCGCAGGTGCGGCTCTTGCGCGACGCGCTCGAGCCCGAGCTCGCAGCCGGGCTCGAGATCGCGACGGTCGACAGCTTCCAGGGGCGCGAGAAGCTCGCGATCGTCGTCGATCTCGTCCGCAGCAACGACGAGGCGCAGCTCGGTTTCCTCGAGGACGTGCGGCGTACCAACGTCGCGATCACGCGCGCGCGCCGGTTCCTGCTGGTGCTCGGCGATGCGGCGACGCTCGCACGACATCCGTACTACGCAGCGCTGGTGCGACACGCCGAGGACACCGGCGCGTGGCTCAGCGCGTGGAGCGAGTGATCGATCAGAGCGCCGCGGGGTCGCTCGTCGTCGCGACGAGCGACTCGCGGATCGTCCCCTCGACCTCGACGCAGACCTCGAAGGGCGCGGGATACACGACGCGCGCGCTCACGTCGTCGAGCGCGACCCCGGGCACGTCGCGCACCGCGTGCCGCGCGGCTTCGCGCACGTCGAGCTCGCGCACCGGCAGCCCGCCGAGGTGGAACGAGCAGTCGCGCCCCACCGCGAGCGCGGCGCGCCCCGATGGCGGCTCGGGCACGAAGCTCGGCGCGACGGTGATCGACGCGACGGCCCCGTAACAACCGGAGAGCCCGACGAGCGCGAGCGAGACGAGCGAGAGACGAGCGAGCATCGACAATCCTCCTGCCGACTCGTCTATCGCGGCCACGCGGGCGCGCCGCTCAATCGCGCTCAATCCTCGGGCGCGAGGAGCGCGAGAGGGCCGCGGAGCCGATAGCCGCGCGCCGCGCGCTCGAGATGCTCACCGAGACCGGCGCGACGCAGCGTCGAGATCGCGACGTGCAATCGATGCGTCGCGGAGCGCGGCACGAGGCGCTCGCCGGGCCACGCGGCCGCGACGAGCTCGTCGTCGCCGACGTCGCGCTCGTCGGCCCAGCCGAGCACGAGGCGCGCGAGGACGCGGCGCACGGCCGCGTGGCGCGCGACCGACACGCGATGGCCGCGCACCGAGAACGACGATCCGTCGGGCTCGACCGCGAGCGCCGCGTCGGGCTCGGCGGCGGCAGCGACCGCGCGGGCGAGCGAGACGCCTGCGAGCCGAGCGAAGATGCGCGCGTCGTCGGAGCACGCCGAGGCCGCATCGAGCAGCGCGCGTGCGCGCACCACGCGGATCACGGCCTCGCTGCGCGCACCGCTCTGCGCGAGCGCGGTCGCGAGCTCGGCGTCGAGCGCGGCCGAGAGCACTCCGAGCGCGTCGGCGCGCTCGTGATCGCCGGTCGCAGCGATGCGTCCGAGCGCATCGGCGAGCGCGAGCTCGGCGCGCGCATGGAACCGCGGCCGGCGCGCGTCGAGCACCGCGAGGAGCGCACGCGACTGCGCCGCGAAGCGCTCGAGCCCCAGCGTCTCGCAGCGCCGCACCGCGGCGCGATGATGGCGCGCCGCGACGTCGTGCTGCCCGAGCTCGTGCAGCGCGAGCCCGAGGTAGCCCTCGAAGATTGCGACCACGCTCTCGCTCTCGACGCGCCGTCCGAGCCGGATCGCGAGCGCGAATCGCTCGGCCGCGCTCTCGACGAGACCGAGATCGTGCTCGACGTTGCCGAGCATCCCGGCGAGCACCGCGATCTCGACCTCGCCTCGATAGGTGCTCGCCGCGCGCAGCGCGCGCTCGAAGAGCGCCCGAGCATCGAGCTTCTTCCCTTCGCGCAGCGCGTGCATCGCCGCGATCGCATCGACGGACGCGAGCAGGTCGGCCCGAGGCGGGCGGATGCGCGCGACGATGCGACGCGCGTCCTCGAGGGCCGACGATGCGCGGCCGGTCAGCAGCGCGAGCCGCGCGTCGACGAGCGAGGCGCGCGCTTCGAGCGCGGGATCGTGCGAAGCACGCGCAGCATCGCGGGCGTGCGCGACGTGCTGCTCGGCCTCGCCCACGCCGCCGCGCTCGAAGGCGACCTGTGCGAGCGCGAGCTCGAGCCGTGCCCTCGCGGACGCATCGTCGCTGGCCGCGAGGGCGCGGGCGAGCGCGTCGTGCACGTCGGCGCGAGCGCCCTCGACGTCGACCAGTCGCGCGAGCGCGAGCGCCGCCGACGGATCGTGAGGCGCGCGACGTGCGGCGCGGATCAGCGCGGGTCGCGCGCGCCGGATCGCACGCAGCGACGCACCGTCGAGCGCGTCGGCCCACGAGCGCGCTCGGTGCGCGATCGACTTCGTCGTGGGCACCCGCGGAGACTACACCGCGCGCTTCGCGAGCCACTGCTCGAGCTGATCGGCGCCGCCGATGCGCGTGCCGTCGACGAAGATCTGGGGGGTCGTCGCGGCGCCCGCCATCGCGCGCAGGAGGCGCGGCGTGCTGCGCACCTCCTGCCATCGCAGGCCCGCGCCCGTGAGGAGCTCGCGCGCGCGAGCGCAGTGGGTGCAGCCGGGCTTCGTGAGCATCGCGACGTCGAGCGGTGAGGGCGCCGCGCCCTGCGAGAGATAGCGGAGCATCGTGTCCGCGTCGGAGACGTCGTAGGGATCGCCCGCGACCTCCTTCTCGACGAAGAGCTTCTGCACGACTCCGTCGTTCACGAGCATCGAGTAGCGCCAGCTGCGCGGGCCGAAGCCGAGCTCGCGCTTGTCGACGAGGAAGCCGAGCGCGCGCGTGAGGTCACCGTTGCCGTCGGGCAGGAGGCGCACGCGCTCGACGCCCTGATCGCGGCCCCACGCCTCCATCACGAACGCGTCGTTGACCGAGACGCAGACGATCTCGTCGACGCCGTGCTGCGCGAGGTCTCCCGCGAGCTCTTCGTAGCGGGGCACGTGCGACGTCGAGCACGTCGGCGTGAACGCGCCCGGGAGACCGAACACGACGACGTTGCGCCCGCCGAAGAGCTCGCGCGTCGCGACGTCCTTCCACTGCCCGTTCTCGCGCACCCGGAGCGTGAGGTCGGGGATGCGCTGGCCTTCGCGGATCGGCTCCATGAGCCCTCGCATGGGGCCTCGGGGCGGCGAGACAAGGCGCGGGTGGACGCCGCCGGAAAAATACGAGACCGTACGGTCATGATTTCACCGACACCGCGCGCGCCGCTCGATTCGTGGCCGGTGCAGGCGTTCGACGCCCGCTTCGGGTTCGGATGGTGGAGCGATCCTGCCGTGCTGGTGTTCCAGGCGACCGTGGAGCGCGCGACCGCGGAGAACGCGGAGCTCGTGCAGTCGTGGATCGACCTCGCGCTGCGTCATCGGAAGGACGAGATCGCCGAGGCGGGCGGGCTCTTCATCTTCCACGACTGGCGCAGCGTGCGAACCTACGACACCGAGGCGCGCAAGGCGTATCTCGCGCGGATGCGGGTGCGACCGCGCGACTACCTGCGGCACTCGGTGACGGTGATCGCGGCGGCGAGCCCGCTGCTGCGGATGGCGGTCGAGACCGGGAACCTCGTCGCGTCGATGGTCGCGGGGCGGAGGGTGGAGATCGCGCACGATCCCGTGGCGGTCATGCGCGAGCACGACGTCCGTCCGCCCGAGCTGGGCACGCGCTTCCCGGGCGTGCACCGGCCGTCGTCGCGTCCTCCGATGGCGCGCTGACTCTCGGGGACTCAGCCGATCATCGCGCGGAGCGTCTCGAGCGTCGGCGGCGCGAGCGGCGGCTGCATCGGGGTGTCGAGGCAGAGCTGCGCGAGGTCGCGCGTGGTGCGATCGGCGTCGGCCCAGAGCGGCGCGAGCGCGGCGACGAGCTCCTTGGGACGCGCCTTCCAGCCGCGGAACATCGAGCGCATCTCGTCGGGCCACACGCCGCGCGCGATCGCGTCCCACACCGCGAACGGGAGCTGGGAGCCCATCACCGGCTCGCCGGGCTCGCCCTCGAGCACTCCGAGGACCGCATCCTCGATCAGCGCGCGGTGCTCGTTCGGATCGACCCGATCGACGAGGTACCGCTCCAGCAGGAACACCTCCCACGCGAACGGGTGCGGCGAGTCGACGTCGTCCAGCGCGTCACGCACGCGATCGACGTCGATCGCGAACACCGCGAGGTGCACGTAGGTCGCGCCGTGCCGGCTCGCGAGCGCGCGGTCCATGATCGTCGGCATCCCCAGGCCTTCGGATCGCGCGGAGACGGTCGGCAGCTTGACGCGCATTCGGCGGTGAACATGGACGCCGCCTCGCGCGGCGTCGAGCGTCGGCTCAGCGCGTGACGCGGAGGTCGAAGCGCTCCTCGCCGACGAAGAGCGCGATGGCGAGCGCTCCATCACCGTCGACGTGGCCCGACCAGTAGCCCGGCTGCATCGAGGTGGTGCGCAGGCCCTGTCCTTCGAGCCGCAGCGCAGCGTCGCTCGTCGCGTACGCCGCGAGCTGCCCGTCGTCGAACGTGTACACCTCGACGAGCGCCGCGCCGGTCCGCGGATCGTCCACCTGCGCGACGCGCCGTCCGCTCGCGGGATCGCGCATGGCCTCGCCGTCCGCTGCGGCGAGCATCACCGGTGCGCGCGTCGTGTCGACGCCCGCCGCGGTCCGCAGCGCCCACGCGAGCTCTTCGCGGGCGCGCGACGATGCCCGGATGCGGCGCGCGATGCTCGCCGCGTCGTACGGATCGAGCCGCCCCGAGAGCAGGCGCGCGACGTCGCGCGGCGAAGGCTCGGCCGCCGCGTTGGAAGAACGCGGCGCGGGCTCGGGATCGGGCGCGCGGCTCGCCAGCGCACGCAGACCGTCACGCGCGAGCGTGATCGCGATGCGCAGCGCCTCCTCTTCGTCCTCGTCGTCGCGGCGCTCCGCACCTGCGTGGAGCAAGGCGCGCTGTCCGACGCGGCGGAGATCCTCACGCGCGCGCCGCGACGTGTCGGGGAGCGCGCCCGTCACCTCGAGCGCGACCGAGAGCGCGAGCGCCTCGAGCACCGGCCCGATCGCGTCGCCCTCGCGCCACGACGCGGCCGCCCGTGCGCGCTCTTCCCAGGCCCGCTGCAGCTCGTCCGTCATCGCGCAGCTCCCTCGATCCCCCCGAGATCCTCGCACGCCGACCGCGGTCGCTGGTAGTCGTTGGGCACCAGCCGGTCCGACGCCGACATCGCGTTCGGCGACACGGCCTCTCTCTGGAACGAGGCGGCTCTCGGAGCGGCGACGGCGTGCATCGAGCGCCCCCGACGCCGCGACCGCGACGCGACTGACGCGCTCACGATCCCTCCCCACGGCGGCGCGTCGGGCGCGGACGTCCCGCATCGGCCCGGCGCGCGCTCACCAGCTCGCGCACCGCGGCCGCGATGTCGGACGCGGTCGAGCCCTCGCCCGCCTCGCGCACCCAGCGATCGAGCGCGGCGAGCACCCACGGACGCCCACGCTCGACCCACTTGTAGACGCGATCGCGCGAGAGGGGCTCGCCCGCGTCGAGCGCCGCGGCGATCGCGTCGAAGTCCGCCTCGAGCACCGCGCGATGGAGGGTCGCCCGCGCCTGCATGCGCTTGAGGTGACGGCTCGCCGCGTTGGGCTCGGTGGCCTGCAGCTCCGCCTCGACGTGATCCTCGATCGTCGCGAGGACGCGCTCGAGCGCGTTGCCGTCGAGATCGCCCCCCGCGTCGCCCTCGAGGCGATCGAGCAGAGGCGTCGCGTCGTCGCCCTCGGTGCCGCGATCGAGCCCGCGCTGCACGGGATCGCGCTTGCGCATCCGGAAGCCGTCGACCTTCTTGCGGCGGTGGATCGTCGAGACCCACTTCGCGGCTTGCAGCGGGACCGAGGCCTCCATCGTCCGCACGTTGCGCGCGATCGCGAGCAGCGTCTCCTGGCGCGCCTCGTCGGCATCGGCGCCCCCGGCGGGCCAGGTCTCGCGCAGCCACGCATCGACGGCACGCCAGTGCGCGTCGTGGCGCCGCGCGAGGGGGTCCTCGGAGTCGCGGAGCGCGATCAGGGCGGCGAAGAGCGTGTCGGGCGAGGACATCGGAGCTGCGAGCGGAGGGAGTTACCCGATGCGCGGCCAGGACTCAATGCCGTCAGATCGCCTCGCACCGCGCGATCAGCTCCTGCAGCGCGCGCCCGAGCTCGACGTGGCTCTCGAGCGCTCGCTCGACGCGCCCCCGGGCCGCGCCCAGCCATCGAGGCGCGTCGCCCCACGTCGGCAGCGCCGCGAGCGCGGTGCGGGTACGCGCCGTCGCGTCCTCGTCGAGCCGTGCGCTCGCGACGCGCACCTCCGCCTCGACGAGCACGTTCACGTGCGCCAGCGAGCGCAGCCCGGGCTCGAGCGCGCGACCGTGCGCGAGCGTCGAGCTCGCGAGGAGGTGGAGCCCACGCTCGCGCGCGTCGCGATCGTCCCCTCGTGCGAGCGCGAGCCCGAGATGACGCCGCGCGCGCAGTCCGGGGAGCGGATGCTCGTGCAGCGCCTCGTGTACCGCGGGCACGTCGAGCACCTCGCGCGCCTCGGACCAGCGACCGAGCGCGACCAGCGCCCCACCCCATCCGGTGCGCACCCAGCTCTCCTTCTTGCCGCGCGCGCCGGGCTCGTCCTCCGCGACCTCGTCCATCGCGGCGCGCCACATCGCGCGCGCTTCGGCCTCGCGACCGAGCCGCCCGAGCGCCTCCATGAGGTACACGCGGCTGCGCGCTGCGTCCTCGGGCGCGTGGCGCAGCGTCAGCGCGAGCGCCTCGTCGAAGCACGCGCGTGCCGCGTCGTCGCGCCGCCGGCCCATCTCGACGAGCCCCGCGCAGCCGAGCGCCTTGATGTGCTCGCCGCGCAGCCGCGCACGCCGGGCGATCGTGATCGCACGCCGCGCTGCCTGCGCTGCAGCGCGGAACCGGAAGAGCTTCAGCTCCGTCATCGCGCGCTGTTGCTCGAGCGCGGTGAGCGGCGCGTCGGGGATCGCGTCCGCCTCGCGCTCCGCGATCGCACGCGCGCTCTCGAGCACGCGCAGGCTGCCCTCGGGATCGCCGAGGTGACGCCGCGCGGCGGCCAGCCGTGAGAGCGCTTCGATCTGCAGATCGGGCCGCGCATCGGGCAGCGTGCCGGCGACGCGCGCGAGGCGCTCGTCGATCGCAGGCCATCGATAGCCGCGCCATCCCTCGGCGAAGAGCGCACGCGCCTCGCGCACCGCGCGCTCGGGATCGCGACGGGCGCGCACCGCGACGAGCGTCGCCTCGAGCAGCGCGTCGATCGTGCCCACCGCGACGATCTCGATCCCCGCGTTGGCGCTGCGCGCTTCGTCCTCCTGCTCCGCCGGCACGACGATCGCGCCGCACCCCGCGTCGCGCGCCGCGCGCACCTTCGCGGCGATCGCGCCCACCCGCGCGATCACACCGCCGCGCAGCGCACCGGTGACCGCGATCCCGCTCCGCGCCGCGCGCTCGCTCCACAACGACACCGCGCTCACCAGCGCCGCCGCGCCGAGCGACTCGCCGTCGATCGCCACGCCCTCGAGCGCGCGGGGCCGCGCCGCCACGAGCCGGAAGCGATCCACCGCGCGCGGAGGTGCCGCCCGCTCGGCACCGATCGCCAGGGCGTCCGCGAACGCCGCGCTCGCACGCGCGCCGAGCGCCGGTCGATCGCCACCGCCTCCCGCGGGGTCGAACTCGATCCAGAGCATCCGCACCAGCGCCTCGCCGGCCGATGCATCGAAGAGCGGCACGCGCACCGCATGCGGGGGCGGCGTCTCCTCGCACGCACCGATCGCGGCCTCTTCGATCCCGAGCGCCCGCGCCCGGGCCCGCAGCGCGATCGCGACGCTCCCGGGATCGGCCAGCGAGAACGCGCGCGCCGCGAGCTCGCGTGCGTAACGGCGCCCGGCGACGCCCTCGGCGCGCTCGGCGCGCGCCACGAAGGGCTCGACGCGCCCGGCGCGCAGCGCGCGCTCGATCGACTCGGGATCGAGCGCGTGCTCGGCGATCGGCAACGCGCTCAACGTGCGCTCAGGACAGGAGCTGCTCGAGAAGCGCCAGGTTCTCGCGCTCTTCCTCGCTGATCTCGCCGTCCGCGCCGACGATGCTCTTCGCCATCTCGAGGAAGAGCGCGCGGTGCTCGCGCGGGATGTCGTTGGGATCGACCTCGTCGGCGCGCGGCGGCAGCTCGAGCCACTTCTGGACCTGCTTCGCCTCGTCGTCGTCCAGCTTGAGCTTGCGCATCATCTTCTGGACGAAGCTGCGCTCCTGATCCGCGATCCGCAGATCCGCCCACGCGAAGGAGCACACGAACTTCATCAGACGCAGGCGGTCTTGGCGGTCGAGGTTGCCGAGCACGTGGTCCTCCTGGGCAAAAGGGGAGCGAGCATACACCGAACGTCAGGGCGAGGCGGGCGCGCTCTCGTCGGCGCCGCCGAAGGTGCGCGCGGCACATCCGGCGAAGGAGCGCGACGTCAGGTGGCTCACGGCCCAGAGCCCTCCCACGCCACCGAGGACGAGCAGCACCACGAGGCGCACCAGGAAGCGTCGATCGCGCCGGAACGCGTGCTCCTCGAGATCGGCCATCGAGCGCGATGATGCGTCGGCGCGAGAGTCACCGCAAAGCCGTGCCACGCGCAGTGGGCATCTCGGTTGAAAGGCCCCAGGCAGTCTGGTAGTGACAGGCACCTTTTTCCGCGGCTTCCGCGGTGTTCGCGACGCGCCTGCGAGATTCAGCGGGTGCGCGCAGGAGGAGCTCGAATGGCGACGGTCGTGATGCCTCCGCTCGGCGAGAGCGTGCTCGAAGGGACCGTGGGAAAATGGCTGGTCCAGGAAGGCCAGCGGGTCGAGCGCGATCAGCCGGTCGTGGAGATCCTGACCGACAAGACCGACAGCGAGATCCCGGCGCCGGCGTCCGGCCTGGTCGTGAAGCTGTTGGTGAACGAGGGCGACACCGTGCCGATCGGCGCGCGCCTGCTCGAGATCGACGAGAGCGCGTCGGGCGCGGTCGCAGCCGCGGCTCCCGCGCCGGCCGCTGCCGCACCGGCCGCTGCCGCACCGGTCGCTGCCGCACCGGCCGCTCCGGCGCCGGTCGCCGAGCCGGCGAGCAGTGGTGAGCCCGGCCGTGCCTCGCCCGCGGTGCGCAAGCTGGCGCGCGAGATGGACGTGGACCTCGGCTCGATCGAGGGCACGGGTCAGGGTGGCGTGATCACGCGCGAGGACGTGCTCCGCGCGTCGACGCCTGCGGCCCCGCCGGCGCGTCCCTCGGCGCCCGCGATCGCGCCGCCGCCGCCCGCGCCCGTCGCCGCACCTGCGCCGGCCGCTGCACCGCGGACGTCGCCGGGTGTGCTCGCCGCGTCGGGAACCGCGCCCGCCGGCCTCGCCGAGGCGCTGCGCGTCCTCTCGGGCCAGAGCGCGTTCAAGGTGCCGCCCTACCAGCAGCTGCCGGGCGACAAGGTCGTCCCGTTCTCGCGCCGCCGCCGGATCATCGCGGACCACATGGTCTACTCGAAGCTCGCGTCGCCCCACGTGGTGACGTTCGCCGAGTGCGACCTGCACAAGACGTCGACGCTGCGTGACAAGCACAAGGACGCGCTGAAGAAGGAGGGCGTGAACCTCACGTTCCTCGCGTTCGTCACGGCGGCAGTGGCGCGCGCGCTGCGCGAGTACCCGGTGATGAACTCGCGCATCCTCGAGGACGCGTACGTGCAGCACCGCGACGTGAACCTCGGCATCGCGGTGGAGACCGACGAAGGGCTCGTGGTGCCGGTGATCCGCAAGGCGGACGAGCTGCGGGTGCGCGGCATCGCGCGAGCGATCGACGAGATCGCGACGAAGTCGCGCGACGGCAAGCTCACGCCGGACGATCTCGCGGGCAAGACGTTCTCGATCTCGAACCCGGGCCGCAAGGGCAACCTCGTCGGCGGCGCGATCATCTCGCAGCCGAACGTCGGCATCCTGCGCATCGGCGAGATCAAGAAGCGCGTGGTCGTCGTGGAGAACGACGGTCAGGACACGATCGCGATCCACCCCGTGATGTACATGGCGCTCTCGTACGATCACCGCGTGGTCGACGGAGTGGTCGCGAACGGGTTCCTGTTCCGCGTGAACGAGCTGCTCGAGAAGGGCGAGTTCGAGATCTGAGCGGTGTTTCGGGAGGGGTCTCGAAAGACCCCTCCCGACCGGCAAGCCGCCTCGGGGCCCCGCTCCAGTCTGCGCGTGGCGAGCTCAGAACGAGCCGAGGACCATCGCGCCCGCGAGGCCTTCGCCGACCATCGGGACCACCGCGACGTCGGTCTCTTCGTCGGCGAGCATTCCGCCCTCCTGGGTCGTGATCAGGAGGAACGCGGTGGTGCCGGCCGCGAGGATCGTCGTGACCAGGAGCGCGTCGGTCACGACCGCGAGCGTGCTCGCGGTGTCGGCCGCGTTGCGACCATCGACGCGCGCTTGCTCGCGCACTGCCTCGGGCAGGCTGGTGTCCTCGTAGGTCGCGACGTGGCGCTCGAAGTCGTCGTTGGCCGAGAGCGCCAGGCCTCCGGTCACGCCCGCTGCGATGCCGGCCGCGATCGTGACCGCGCCCGCGATCCACACGCCCTCGAGGATGCGGAAGCCGCCGCCCGAGCTCGGGGGCGTCGGCTCGGGCTCCGCGATCGGCTCGACCTCGGTCGCCGGCTCCGCCGTCGCGACCACCGGCTCGGTGCCGCCCGGCTCGGTCGTCGGCTCGGCGATCGCGCCCACGCCCGACGCGGCGACCGCCTCGGCGCGCGCGAGGCGCACGTCGACGCGCGCGGTCTGGCCGCCCGCCACGCTCACGGTGCGGTGCTCGGCGCGATAGCCGTCGAGCTGGATGTCGATGGTGTGATCGCCCGCGACCACCCGCACCGGCTCCGCGATCGGCGCGCGCCGCTGCTCGGCTCCGTCGATCGTCACCAGCGCTCCGTCGGGCGTGACGTGGAGATCGATCTCGCCGACCCGCTGGCGCAGCCGGCGCACCGCGGCGTCGACCTCGCGGCGCTGATCGCGCGACGCGCCCGGGCTCTCCGCGAGGAAGCGCTCGAAGTGGAAGAGCGCCTCGAGCGGGCGATCGAGCTGCTCGTACGCGTTCGCGATGTTCACGCGCACCATCGGGTGCGGCGCGAGGCGGTACGCCTCCTGGAACGCCTCGAGCGCGGTGGGGTAGTCGGCGCGCCCGTACGCGTCGACGCCGCGCTGGAACTCGGTGCGCGCACGCTCGCGATCGACGTCCTGCGCCGCGGCGCGTGAGCTCGCGATCCCGAGGGCGAGCGCAACGATCCCGACGACCAGAGCGCCGATCGTGGAGCGCGAGAGCGAACGCATGGAAGACCTCCCCACCACTGAGCCGAGGGGGACGTTACGTTCGCGCTCGGGCGCGCGTCAAACGCAGCGCGACGAGCGCGAGCACGACGAGGAACGCCCCGCCCGGCGCGCGCGTCCCGGCGCCGGCGCGGCACGAGCAGCCCCCGCCACCGCCCTCCCCGCCGCTCCCCGCGTCCATCCCCACGCCCGCGTCGGGCGGGATGCCCGCGTCGACCTGGAGATCGAACACCAGGTCGGGCCAGAACATCGGACAGCGCTCGCCGACCTGGGTGTCCGCGGCGCAGCCGACGTCGTTCCGAACGTCGTCGTAGCTCCAGATCGGCTCGAGGGTCTCGCCGCCGTCGGTCGATCGCGCGAGCGCGAAGCCCGAGACGCGATCGTCGGCGCACACCCAGAGCTCGCCCTCGCGCTGCGCGAGACAGCGCACGCGGAGCGCGGGATCGAGCGGCTCGAAGGTGAGCCCGCCGTCGACCGAGCGCACCAGCCCGCCGTCCCAGCTCCCCGCCCACACCGTCTGGCCGTCCGCGCTGATCGCGAAGCCGACGATCTCGAGCATCTCGAGCACGGTGCGCCAGGAGTCGCCGCCGTCCTCGCTGATCAGGAGGCGCTCCGGCACCTCGTCGGCGACCGGGCGCACCATGCGCGCGAACAGGCGATCGGCGTTCGTCGGATCGACGCCGAGCACGTGCACGATGCGCTCGCCCTCGACCAGCGGGATCTCGATCGCGCGGAACGACTCGGCGCGATCGTCGCTGCGCAGGACCACGCCGCGGCGCGGCTCGGTCTCGGTCATCAGGATCGCGCCGCTGGTGTAGACGCGCATCGGATCGCTCGGCGCGACGCGGATGCGATCGGTGAGCGCGGTCGGATGCGGGATCGCGATCGTCGACCAGGTGAGGCCCTCGTCCTCGCTGCGACGGACCTCGTCGGGCGAGGTGCCCGTCGACGTGATCAGCCATGCGGTGCCGGGCTCGCTCGGGTCCTGCGCGACGTCGACGACGTACTCGTCGTCGGGCGCGGTCTCGGGCGTGGACCATGCGCACTGCGCCTCGTCGCTGCGGTGCAGGCCGTCGAACGTCGCCGCGACCAGGGCGCGCGACGGGAACATCACGATCGCCGGATCTTCGCGGGTGCGATCGAAGGGCACCGCGTCGGCGCACTGCCAGGTCCAGGTCTCGCCGCCGTCGCGCGTCGTGATGAAGCCCCAGGTCGCGCGCACGACGACGTGATCGCGATCGGTGGGATGGAACGCGATCGCCCCGAGCGAGGGCTCGCGACCGTGCGCCGACGCGCGGGTGGTCACGGCGAGGACGAGCAGCAACGCGATCGACAGCACGCGCATCATTCGAGGGGAGCTCCCTGCACCACGACGAGATCCACGTACCAATAGCCCGCGTCGTGCTCGAGCTCGACCGCGATCGGCGCCTCGCCGTCGGGTGTGACGAGCACTCCGTCGAGCACCGCGGTCTCGCCGTCGATCGTCGCGTTCATGAACGTCGCGTCGGTGTGGCGCGCCAGGCGCGGCACGCGCTCGACCTCGCGCTGGAAGCGCGCGGCGTCGTGATCGCGCTGGTACGCCGCGCTCGTACGCTGCAGCGCGCTCTGCCACTGCGAGGCGCGCACGTCGGCGAGGAAGCCCTGCGCGGCGTCGCGCGCGGGCGCGGGGAGCACCGCGTAGCAGGCCACCGACGTCGCACAGGTCGCGAGCAGCGCGAGCAGGCCGCAGCCCAGCCCGGCGATTCGGAGCGCACGGCTCATGCGCGGATCAGCGTCCCCAAGGATCGAGGACTTCGGAGAACGTCCGATGACGCGCGGCGATGGGCGCGAACGGATCGATCACCTCGGACGCGATCGCGATCTCGCGGCGCGGCGGGGGCGGCGTGTGCGCGAACGGATCGAGGATCTCGTCGGCCCACACCACGTACGTCGTGTCGGCCGAGGAGCGCGCGGCCGGACGCGTGGGCGCGGAGCGCGCGGCGGCCGCGGCCTCGACCTCGCCGACCACGCGCCGCGCGGCGTCCGCGATCGTCTCGTCGTAGAGCCCGGAGCGCGTGATCTCCGCGACCGTCGACGCCGACGCGCCGGTCGCGTCGAAGCGCACGAGCCAGCGCGCGCGCGCCGAGTGCGCGACGGTGAGCGTGCCCGACGCGCCGTGGGCCTCGGGATCGGTGATGCGCACGAGCTCGCGGCCGAGCGCGGTCGCGATGGTGCGACGCAGCCGCTCCGGGTTGATGCGCGCCTGGCCGGGGTCGACCACCAGCACCACCGCGCCCCGCGCGTCCTGCGCAGCGACGAGCTGCGGGCATGCGGCGACCTGCAGGCACAGCGCGGCGAGGGCGATCACGAGCGCGGAAAGGAAAGCACGCATCGAGAAGGCAAGCGTAGGAGACCTGCGGCCCCCCGAGCAACCCCGTGGCGGGGTCACCCCCGCTGCCGACGCAGGGCGCGGACGCGATCGACGACGCGCGCGATCACGGTGACGCACGGATCGCAGAAGCCGCCGCAGCAGGTGCGCCAGCTCTCGTCGGGCGCGTCGACGCGGGCACGGACCTCGTCGCGCAGATCCTCGGGCAGGCCGAGCTCGCGCAGCGCGTCGGTGATCACGTCGTCGAGATCGCGCGCGGCCGTCATCGGGAGGGACGAGCATGCCGCGCCAACGCGCGAGGTGCAGCATGGCAGACTCGCGCGGTGCGCGACGACGAGGTGATCGCGGAGCTCGAGCGCGCGCTCGGGGTGCGGCTCGAGGCCCGACCGAGCGAGCTGCCCGCGGATGGTCCGCGCACGTGGTGGATCGGCGATGGTGTCGTCGCGTGGAGCGCGACCGAGGCGCGGGTGCGCGACGAGCTCGCCGGGATCGCGCGGGGCGCCGCGCATCCGCTCGCGCCGCGCGTGCTCGGCCACACGGCGCGCGCGATCGCGCTCGCGGCGACGCCCGAGGCGCCCGAGGACGCGCTCGAGACGCTGATCGCGTCGGCGCCGCGCGAGGTGCGCACGATCGAGGCGACGGTTCGCGCGCACCTGGAGAGCATCGCGTCGCCGGTCTCGGTGCCGCGCGCGCTGGCGCGCATCGTGGGTCGGGCACGCACCGATCGGCTGCTCGCGCGCACGCTGCGCGTCACGACGCGGGTGGGGCCGATCCTCGGAGGTGTGCATCCCGGGTGGCTGAGGCGCGCGGAGGGACGCGTCGCGTCGCTCTCGATGCGTCACGCGCAGCGCGAGGGCTGGAGCGCGATCGATCTCGCGGCGCCCGAAACGTTCGGGCTCGGCTCGCTGCGCGAAGAGGACGACGTGGCCTACGATCTCGCGCTGCTCGCGGCGCTCGCGCGCGAGGCGACGCTGGCGCGTGGAGACGACGCGGAGGACGCGGCCGAGCGAGCGCGCGACGTCGTCGATCGGCTGCTGCCGCGCGAGACCGCGCGCGTGGTGCGGGTGCGCGTCGAAGGGCCGGCGTGGCTCGACGCGTCGCGATGGACCGGCGAGCTGCCGGCATCGCAGGCGCGATGGGCGCTTCGTGAGCTCGACGGGCTCGCGCTCGGCGGTGAGATCGTGCGGGTGCACGTCGATCCTCCGCTCCGCCCCGGTCGTGCGGCGCCGCCCTGGCGCCCCCGCGACGAGCGCCGTCGCGAGCTCTTCTCGCGCTGGGACCGCGGCATCCAGGCCGACGACGAAGGGCTCTTCTCGGCGACGCCCGAGGCCCTCGCCGAGCGCATCGCCGAGGGCGCGCACGGCGTGGTGATCGACGGAACGTGCGGCATCGGATCGATCGCGATCGCGCTCGCCCGCCGGCCCGAGGTGCGCGAGGTGATCGCGGTCGATCTCGACGCGTCGCGGCTCGCGATGGCGGCCCACAACGCGCGGATCTACGACGTCGCATCGCGCATCCGCTTCGTGCGCGGCGACGTGCGCGAGGTGATCGCGCGCGAGCGCGCCGACGTCCTGGTGCTCGACCCGCCGTGGGGCGGGCGCGACTACGATCGATCGCGCGTCGTCGCGGAGGCTCTCCCGCTCGACGTGCGCCCGCTGATCGCGGCCTTCGAAGGCGCGATCGTGCTCAAGCTCCCGCGCAGCTTCGACGTGCGCACGCTGCCGCCCGGGTTCGTGACCGAGCCCGGCATCGACGGGCGCGGCGTGATCAAGATGCTCATCGCCCGCCGCGCCGCGCGGCGGCCTGCCGGCGGATGAGGGCGGGCTCGCCGCGGCGATCGGCGGCCCCGCGGAACTGATCGGTGCCCCCGATGAAGTGATCGGTGGGGTGCGGCACCCCCACTGCCGGCCTCGTTTTCGCGATCGGCGGCCTCGGTTTCGCGATCGGAGGGCTCGAAACGACGCACGGCGGCACCGTTGGCACGCACGGCGGCACCGAACCGGCGCCCAGCGGCACCGAACCGGCGCGCAGCGGCACGAAGGCCGAGCGCGGCGGGCACCAGGCCGAGCGCGGCGGGCACGAGGCCGTCCGGCGCGCACTACTCCCGCGGAATCACTGCGTTTTGCACCCGTGTCGCGAGCACACGCGCGTCCCAGCTGTAGAAGATGAAGCCGCCGATCACCGGCACCACCGCGGCGACCGCGAAGGTCGTGCGCAGCGACGTCGCGTCGGCGAGCGCGCCGAAGATCGGGCTCGCGAACAAGATCCCGGCGTCGAAGATCGCGCTGAAGAGCGACATCGCGGAGCCGCGCTCCTCGTCGCGCGCGCGCCCCGCGGTCATGCCGCTGACGATCGGGAACGCGAACGAGTGACCGAGCCCGGCGAGCGCGCCCGCGAGCGCCATCGACCACGCATCGCGCGCCATCGCGAGCGCGGCGAGCGCGATCGAGATCGCGACGAGCGAAGGCGCGAGCACGCGCTTCGGGCCCACACGCTCGGGCACCCATCCCGCGGTGAGGCGCAGGAGGATCGCCATCGCGGCGTACCACCCGTAGAAGAGCCCGACCGAGCCGATGTGCTCCTCGAGCACGAAGGTCGCGAGGAACGCGTAGGTCGCGCCGAGCGCGCTCGCGAACGCCAGCCCGACGAACCACACCGGCAAGAGATCGTGCTGCAGCGCGACCGCGACGAACCCGCGCTGTGCCCGCACGTTCGTGTGCACGGCGTCGCGCCCGTGTCGCGCGCCGGTCTCGGGCAGCGCGAGCGTGACCAAGAGCCCGAGGCTCGAGCACGCGAGCATCAGCACGAAGAGCTCGGTGAACCCCGCATGCTGCAGCACGAGATCGCCGATCAACCCGCCGAGCGCGACCGGCATGAGCCCCGACACCCCGAACGTCGCGAGCCCTTCGACGCGACGCGCCGCGGGCACGAGGTCGGTCGCCGACGTGAACAGCGCCGCGAGCGCCGCGCCCGATCCCAGACCGTGCGCGACGCGCACCATCCACAGCAGCGGCCCGACGTGATCGACGAACAGGTAGCCCGCGCACGCGAGCGCGTGCACGAGCCCACCGATCACCATCACACCGCGCCGCCCTGCCCCGCCGTCCATCGCGCGACCGGCGAAGGGGCGCACCGCGACCGCGCCGACGCCCGCCGCCGCGACCACCAGACCGACGGTCAGCGCGCTCTCGCCCCACCGCTCGAGCAAGCCCGGCAGGTGGAGCGTCAGGAGCACCCCGAGCCCGTGCAGGAAATTCGCGGCGAACGCGACGAGGAACGGACGCGTCCAGATGCTGCTCACGCGCGCGGAGGTGTACGCCTCCGCGCGCTCACGCGCCCGCCTGCACGCGATCGATCACGCTCTTGGGGATCGGCACGAGCTTCTTGTTCGCGTCGACGCAGACCATGTGCACGACGCCCTGCACGAGGAGCTCGCCGCGCCGCCACACGTCCTGCTGGAACACGATGCGGAACCCGCTCTCCATGCGCGGCGTGCTGCGGATCTCGAGCGTGTCGCCGAACACCGCGCCCTGCTTGAACGTGAGCTCGCACTTGTAGACGACGAAGCCGACGCCGTCCTGGTGGAGCAGCCGCACGAGCTCCTCGACGCCGAGCAGGTGCTCGCGCGCCCGCTCGAAGTACTTGAGGTAGTTCGCGTGGTAGACGAGGCCCGAGTGATCGGTGTCCTCGTAGTAGATCTGCACGGGGAACGTCGCGGTCGTCATGCGCTCTTCGCGAGCTCCCGCTGCGCGTTCTTCGCGGGGATCTTGCTCATCGCGCGCTCCGCGAGCGCGGTGATCGTGAGCGAGGGGTTCACGCCCGGGTTCGCGCTGATCGCGGAGCCGTCGATCACGTAGAGCCCGTCGTAGCCGAACACGCGGTGGTCGCGATCGATCACGCCCTCGCTGGCGTCGCGGCCCATGCACGCGCCGCCGAGGATGTGCGCGGTCGTCGGCGTGCCCGCGAGCGTCTCGGTGAGCATCGTCATCGCGACGCCGCCGACCTTCTCGGCGAAGCGACGCGCGAGATCGGTCGCCTCCTCGATGAACGCAGCAGGCGCCTCGCTGCCCGGGCTGAGCGTGCTGACGAGCCCGCGCTGGAACCCGGTGTACGCGCTGCGGCCCAGCCGCAGCGAGAGCGTGCCCTCGAGCGTGCGCATGTAGAGCAGGATCTGGCTCGCCTTCGCGAAGTCGCCGACGGTGAGCGCCTTCAGCCAGAGCGCGGGCTGGCGGAAGAAGCTGCGCACCGAGCCACCGATGCGCGTGAGCACGTTCGAGCCCGGCGAGTGCGGCAGCACCATCGTGCGGAAGAAGCCCGAGCCCTCGGCGTAACGCACCGGCTCGATGTGGCTGTGCTCGTCGGTCTCGAGGATCGACGTGATCGCGATCCCCTTGCTGAAGTCTTCCTTCCAACCGGGCGCGATGATGCCGATCAGCGCCTCGCTGTTGGTGCGCACGAAGTCGCCGACGTGCTCGCTGAGCTTCGGCAAGGCCTCGGGGTCCTCGCGCATCTTGAGCAGCAGCGGGATCGTGCCCATCACGCCGCCCGAGAAGATCACCTTGTCCGCGGTGAACACGCGCTTCTTGCTGCCGAACGTGTGCTTCGTCTCGACGCGATAGCCCCCTTCGGATCGCGGGCGCACCGCCGTGACCTCGGTCTCCGGCTCGACCTTCGCGCCGCGCTTCTCCGCGAGATAGAGGTAGTTGCGATCGAGCGTGTTCTTCGCGCCGACGCGACAGCCGGTCATGCACGCGCCGCAGTAGTTGCAGCCGACCCGCGCGGGGCCGTCGCCGCCGAAGTAGGGGTCCGGCACTTCCTGATCGGGCGTGCCGAAGAAGACGCCGACCTCGGTGGAGTGGAAGTCCTTCTCCTTGCCGATGTCCTTCGCGATCGACTTGAGGATGCGATCACCGGGCGTGACCGTCGGGTTCGTCGCCGCGCCGAGCATGCGCTTCGCGGTCGCGTAGTGCGGGAGCAGCTCCTTCTTCCAGTCCGCGAGGTGCGCCCACGACGTGTTCTGGAAGAAGCCGTCCTTCGGCTGCGGGAGCGTGTTCGCATAGACGAGCGATCCACCGCCGACGCCGACGCCGTGGAGGATCGTGACGTGCGAGAGGAACGACATCTGGAAGATGCCCTGGAGGCCGACCTCGGGGCGCCAGAGCCAGCGGCGCACGTCCCAGTTGGTCTTCGGGAAGTCGGCCTGCGAGAAGCGCTTGCCCTTCTCGAGCACCAACACGCGATAGCCCTTTTCGCTCAAACGAAGCGCGGAGACACTGCCGCCGAACCCCGACCCGATCACGATCCAGTCGAAATGCTCGTCCATGCGGTCGCCATTCTGGTGCCGGTCCGGGGTGGAAGCGAGCGCGTATCAACGCGAGACGACCGCTGATACGATGTTCCGTGGGGGAGCATGGCAGTACGCAGGGCTCACGTGCTGATCGCAGTGGTCGCGGCGATCGCGAGCAGCGGATGCGTCGCGCTCCTCGGGCCGCGCAACGCGCGCCGCGCGGGGCTGGTCGAGGAGCCGCGCCCCGAGCCCGCGCCGGCATTGGCGCCAGCCGCGCCCGACGCCGATCTGCACCCCGTGATCTTCGCGTACCGCGAGTCGCTGCGGCCCTTCCTCGGCGCCGACGAGCAGGCTGCGCTCGATGCGATCGACTGGGCCGGCACCGCGCGTGGGGATGCCGAGCGGCTGCGCTTCCTCGCCGCCGATCACGCGATTCGTCGCGTGCTCCCGCTGGTGCTCGAGGCCGAGGGCTCGGAGATCCTCGTGCACCACGCGGAGCGGCTGCGCGCGCTCCCTCCGCTCTTGAACCGCGACACCGACGTGGTGCAGCGGCTCGCGGTGATCGAGGCGATGGTCGCGCTCGAGCAGGTGCGCCGCGGCATCGATGCGCGCGAGCCGAGCGTGCTGCCGGTCGCGGGTGAAGCGGCGCCGGTCGACACCGGCGATGCGCCGCCGAGCGACCCGCTCACCGACGCGCTCGCGAGGCTCCCGCGCGAGCGCACCTACGACGTCGATCCCGAGGGCGAGGCGGCGATCGCCGAAGCGCTCGCGGAGTACGCGACCGAGTACGCGCGCGTGCACGGCGTCTCGGAGCTCCACGGCGCGGCAGCAGCGGCGGCGGCGGCGGACATGGTCGACGTCGCGTTCATGCTCGGCCGCGCGATGCAGCAGGGCGTCGGGCGCGAGCGCTTGTTCGAGGAAGCGCTCGCGATCGCCGACGGCATGTGCAGCGCGGCACGGCGCGGAGAGCGGCTGCCGAGACTGCACCGCGAGGAGCGCCCTCCCTCGCGCGACGACGCCGTCGGCAGCCAACCCTGATCACTCGGCGACGCCGCGCGTCGCGATCCAGCCGCGACGATCGCCGGGCTGCGGAGCCGCGAGCTCGCTCTCCGCGAGGCGCTCGAGGTCGCTCATCAGCGCGTCGCACTGCGCGAGCTCGGTCACCGAGCACGCATGGCGTCGCAGCACCGCTTCGGTCGCGAGGCGATCGCCGCCGATCTGGATGTGCCAGACCTCGAGCTGCGCGCGGCCCGCGAGCTCGCGCTCGAGCTGCTCGCGCTCCTGGCCCTCCGCCATGACGACGTCGAGCAGGCGCAGGCCGGGGTGGCGCGCGACGAACGACTCGTGGTCCGCGCGCGACACGAACGCGAGGCGCAGGCGCGTGAAGCGGCGCTGCTCGAGCACGACACGCGCGACGACGGGCCCGTCGCAACCCTCGACCCGCTCGGCATCGTCCGCGAGGCGCGCCTCGCCCCAGCGCGCCGAGGTGCGCAGATCCTCGGTGAGCGCGAGCTCGAGGCCCATGCCCTCGAGCACCTCCTCGAGCTGCGCGGGCGGCGTCATCTCGGGGCCGATGGGGATCGCGGCGAACCCGAGATCCTCCGCCGACGCAGCGCGGTTCGAGGCCCAGCTCGCGACACCGCCCGCGGGGTCGGGCATCAGCACCTCGGCACCCCGCACGCAGCGCTCACCGAGGCCACGGCTCGTGGGATCCCACGCACGGCCGAGCGCGAGATCCGACTCCTCGACGAAGAGCGCGCGCACCGGCTCGGCCTCTTGCTCGAAGGTGCGCGGCGGCACGTTCGGCGGTCCCCCGAAGAGCTGCGACGGATCTTCGATCGCCGGCAGCGAGCGCGGACCGATCGCCGCGTCCGAGTCGTCGCCCACGCCTCCGTCACCGAGCGAGACGGTCGCGCGAGGATCGCCTTCGCAGGCCGCGAGAGCGAGCGCGAGGCCGAGGCACGAAGCGAGACGAGTGCGAAGAGGACGATCGATGGTCACGGCAAGCTCCTGATGGCGCGAGGCGCGAGGGCGCTCGCTGCGACCCGCCCTGAGCACTCGCCGTGCCGATGCCGTTTCGCGCCACACGCACACGTTTTCGCGCCGCCGCCCATGCGCCGCCCATGCGACGCCCACGGGGCTCGAGGTTCACGACGTGATGTGCAGTGCACACCCACGCGTTGCGCGGCACGGTGCGGCGCGGGTGGAGACGCTCACGCGCGGAGGATCGCGGCCACGCGCTCGATCGCGCGCTCGTCCTCGATCATCCAGCGGTGCAGGGCGACGTTCATCGCGGTCTCGCTGCGCGCGCCGCGCAGTCGGCTCGAGGTCGCGGGGACGATCATCAGATCCAACGGCGTGTAGAGCACGTGCACCTCGACGTCGCCCCACGGGTCGGCATCGGACTCGAGCTGCGCGAGGAACGCGCTGCCGGGGCGCATGTCGCGCGTGCCCGCGAAGGGGAGCGCGAACGCGGTGGCGGTGCCGCGATGCGGGCCCGAGATCGACACGAAGCGACGCACGCGCGCCTTGCCGCCGAGGCGCTGCACGTACGTGCGCGTCACCAGCGCGCCCATGCTGAAGCCGACGACGTCGACGCGCTCGGTGCCGTGCTCGCGCGCGAGCTCCGACGCGCGCGACGCGACCTGCTCCGCGAGCACGAGGATCGGCGCGCGTCCGTCGTTCGGAACCAGATCCATCGCGCGCACCGGAGCGATGCCGCGCCGCTCGAGCCCGCGCTGCAGCGCTGCGAGATCCGCGGCGCGATCCCAGATGCCGTGGACGAGGAGAACCGGAACGAGGCTCACGACGATCAGAACACGTAGCGGAGGTAGGCTGCTCCCTGCACGCCGATCGCCATCTCGCCGTCGAACCCGTCGAGCGAAGGTGCGCCGCGCACGCCACCGTGGAGACCGATCGAGTAGTGGCGGCTGTGGAAGTGCGCATCGACCCCGAGGTCCGCGCCCCACGCGAAGCCCACGCTCGTCGCGTCCTGCAGCCCGTAGAGCACGAGCACGTCGTTGGTCGCGATGATCATGCCCGCCTGGCCCTCGAGCCAGAGCGCGAATTCCGCGGTCGGATTGATCTGCAGCTTCACCGCGCCGAGCGCGGAGAAGAGCTCGAACACCGTCGTGTCGGGCGGCGCGGGCGCCGCGGTCTCGTGGATCGAGAGGTCCGCGATCGCGCGCACGAAGAGCCAGTCGAAGAGCTCGTAGCCGAAGCCGATCGCCGCGAAGGGCCCGGGGCTCGACACGTCGCCGATGCCCCCGATGAACCCGCGCCCGCCGACCGATGCCTCGATGAAGAAGCCGTGCGCGTAGAGATCGCGGGTGATCCGGATCGCCTCCGGAGGCAGCCGCTCCACGTCGAGGCGCGTGGCGTCGGGCTCCTCGACGGTCGCGCCGGTCCCCTCGGGCTCTGCGGTCGTCGACACCGGCGTGGTCGTCTGCGCCCGCGCGAGCGCTGGGACGACGAGCAGCGAGAGCATCGACGACGCGAGGATCGCGGCGGTTGTGCGTCGCACGCCGCGAGCGTATCCACCCCGCGGCGAAAGGGTCAACCGCGCGTGCGCGTCGGATACAGCCCGAAGAGCGCGCGGCGTCGGACCGTCACCGCTTTCTTCGCGATCTCCGCGTTCGATCCGCCCGCGAAGCGCGCGTCGAGCACCCAGGGATCGTCGCCGTCGATCACGAGCACGATCGCGTCGCGCTCGGCGTCGTGGCGGACGTCGTCGATGTCCTCCCAGCGCGCGAATCGACGGGCCTCGCCGTGCACGAAGAGCACGCCGTCGACGCGCAGCGCGAGGTAGCTCTCCTCGCTGAGCACGCGCCGCAGGCCGAGGATCGCGACGAGCCCACAGCCGACGACCAGCGTGAAGCCGAGCGCGGCCCAGAGGAACGTCGTCGGCGCGACGCTGCTCTCGGGCCACAGCACCGGGTAACGCGCGGGGGAGCGCGTCGCGTAGCGCACCACGTGGGGCGCGGTCATCACGAGCCGCGCGATCGAGACCGATCCCGCGAGCATGCCGGTCGCGCCGATCGCGAGGAGCTTCGCGATGCGGCGCGTCGCGTCGACGCGGAACCACTCGATGATCGGCGCGGCCGGGATCGCCAGCGGATCTTCGGGATCGGTGCGCTCGCGGACCTCGGCGATCGTCACGACGGCAGAGCATGGGCGCGGAGCGGCCGCGCATCCAGAGGTGATCAGCGTCGCATGCGCCACAGGCCCCAGATCGTGAAGGCCAAGAGGATCAGGCCGATCACGACGAGCAGCGGCCCCTTGTGGTCGACGATCGCGGCATAGAAGCTCGCGGCCGCGCCGAGGCCGGCGCAGAGCGTGGGCACGAGGCCGAAGCCGTCGTCGCGCTGCGGCCGGCGCACCCGCGTGTCCGTCGTGACGATGCCGTGGCGCGCGAGCTGCTCGAGCATCGAGGCCTCGGTCTCGCCGTGGAAGATCATCACCGAGCCACGCTCGGTCGCGCCGAGCGCGAGCAGATCGATCTCCACGAGCTCGCCACGACGCAGCGTCGCGAGCGCCGCATCCGGGAGCACCACGAGCGCGCGCGCCGCGCTGCCGACGTGCGCCCGATAGATCGGGACCTGCGGATCACGATCGTGCGCGATGACGAAGATCCCCGTGCCGAGCTCGACCTCGTCGGCGTGGAATTGGATCGCCTCGCCTCCACGCAGTCGCTCGAGGTTCGCCGACGAGAGCCCCAGCAGCATGACCAGACCGTTCGGTCCGCGCTGCGCGGCCTTGAGCATCAGCGCTCCGCGCGCGGGGCGCCTCGGCGCGCCCGCTCGAGCGAGACGTCGAGCTGGTGCGGCCCGTCGGCGATCACGTCGACCTGTCGTGGGCGATAGCCGCGCGCGCTCACCTCGAGGCGATGCGAGAGCCCGTCGAACGGAACGTCGAAGACGGGGCCCTCGATCGGCGCGCCGTCCCACGTGAAGCTCGCGCTCCCGGGGGCGCCGGTGAGCGTGATGCGCACGTGCTCGACGCGTCGCTCGACCGGCGTCTCCACCGGGGCAGGCTCGCGCGCGATCACGCCGATGCGGCTCTGCTCCTCGGCGCGTCGCTGCTCGAGGCGCACGCGATGGAAGTAGAGCATCGTGCCGATGCCACCGACGAGCAGGACGACGGGCACGAAGCGCAGCGCGCGGCGCAGCGGGCCCCGGCCGCGCACGAACTGCTCGGGCCTCACGAGCTCGGCGGGCGGCGGCGTGAAGATCTTCGCGTGCACCTCTTCGGGCGGAGGCTCGAACGCGAGGGGATCGGCGAGCAGATCGAGCAGCGCCTTGCGCACCACCGCCGCGCCGTTGGGGCGCTCGGTCGGCAGCTTCGCGAGCAGCGCGTCGACGAGCTCGTCGAGCGCGCGCGGCACGTAGAGCCCCGACGTGACCGAGTCGCGCAGGCGCGGCGCGGGCGTGCGCAGGTGATGGCCCATCAGGATCACCGGCTCGCGCTCGGCGAACACCGGACGCCCCGCGATCATCTCGAAGAGCATCGCGCCGAGCGCGTAGAGATCCGCGGCGGGACCGACCGGCAGCCGCGCGACCGCCTCGGGGCTCATGTAGCGCGGCGTGCCGAGCATCTGCCCGACCTCGGTCAGCCCCGCGTCGCTCTGACGCTGCGCGCCGCCGGTCTGGCCGCTGCGATCGACGATCCGCGCGATGCCGAAGTCGAGCACCTTGAGCTTGCCCGCGCCGGGCAGGAAGGGCTCGGTGAGCAGCACGTTGTCGGGCTTGAGATCGCGGTGCACGACACCCGCTTCGTGCGCGGCCTCGAGCGCGCCGAGCACCTCGATCGCGATGCGCACCGCCTCGCGCGGTGGGAGCGCGCCGTCGCGACGCATGCGCTGGAGCAAGCTCTCGCCGGAGAGCAGCTCCATCACCATGAAGAGCGTCGCGTCCACGTCCTGCCCGAAGTCGTGCACCATGACGACGTTCGGGTGGTGCACGGCGCTCGCCGCGCGCGCCTCGCGCTGGAAGCGCGCCGCCATCGCGGCATCGCCCGCGAAGTCCGCGCGCACGACCTTGAGCGCGACCCGGCGTTGGATCGCGACCTGCGTCGCCTCGTACACCGCGCCCATCCCGCCGACGCCGATCAGCCGCTCGATGCGATAGCGGCCCGCGACCACGACCCCCGGTCGCAGCGGCGCGGCCTGCTGCACGTCCATGCGCGACGGCCGGCGCACCGCGCGCGAGTCCGAGCCGCCCTTCCCCGCAGGGGCGTTCTCGACCGCGCCCGCGTCCATCACGCCGGTCGACGTGCCGGTGCGCGGGTGAAGCGCTCTCGCTTCATCGATCGGACGCGTGGGGCGATCGCGCTCGGCCATGAGCCCAGCGCGTGAGCGTAGCACGCGGTCCTGCGGCGCGATTCGTCGTTTCTTCGTGGCCGCAGTGCGTCAAATCCGTCGCATCGCGGGCGCGCGGAGGTACGTGAGCGCGCGCCAGAGCCACTCGAACGGCCCGTGCTGATAGCGCCGGAGCCACAGCATCGCGACCGTCGCCTCGAAGGCGTAGACCGCGAGCGCGACCAGCACCCCCTGCGCGGGCCCGAGCGCGCCGTACATCGCGAGCCCGTAGCCGTAGAAGAACAGCGTGAAGCAGAGGGTCTGCACCAGATAACAAGTGAGCGACGTGCGCCCGACCGCGGCGAACGGCGCGAGCCAGCGCGCGTCGGGATCGCGCAGGGCGATCCAGAGGAACCCGAGCGCGTAGCCGATCGCCATCACGTCGCCCGACGCGAGATAGAGCACGGGGGTGACGAGCATCACCGCGACGCCGAGCCCGATGCCCAGCGCGATCGCCGCGAGCGCGAGCACGCCGATGCGCGCGCGGTGCTCGTGGAGACGCGTGTGGATCCCGCTTCGCTCGATCGCGAGGCCCAGCGTCGCCATCGCGAGCACGTTCGCGCGGTAGCTGAGGTTGTAGGTCGCGAAGTACGAGAGCATCTCGCTCCACCGATGCTGCGAGATCGAGGCGAACGTGCCGTCGTGATAGACGCGCATCTCGCGCTCGACGTACGCGGCGTGCTCGGCGAGCGCCGCGGCGTCGTCGGCCTGGAACATCCAGGTGTCGAACAGGAGCGAGAGCCCCTGCGCGAGCGCGAAGAAGAGGAGCGCCAGCGCGAAGAGCACGCGCGGTCCGAGCCGCGCCATCAGCGCGAGCACGATGCCGGCGAGCGCGTAGTTGAGCAGCACGTCGCCCCACCACCCGAACGTCGCGTGCAGCACGCCGAAGATCAGCAGCGCGACGATGCGCCGCGCGTAGATCGCGAGGCCGCGATCGAGCAGCAGCCCGGTGCCGAAGCCGAAGAGCGCGCTGAAGATCGGATAGAAGCGCCCCTCGCAGAGCCCTTCGACCGCGACCGCCGCGACCCGATCGATCGGCGCGAGCGCGTCGGGCTCGCGAAGCAGCGAGAGCAGCGACTCGCGGAACCCGATCCACGGCACGTTCACCAGCGCGATGCCGACCAGCGCCCATCCGCGCAGCGCATCGATCGGCCGCTGGCGCGTGCCGGGCTCGGTCGGTGCGCTCACCGCGTTCGACGCCGCGGGGTCGTCGTGGTGGGCGCCGCGCCCGGCACCGTGATCTCGATCTCCGCCGAGCCGACGTTCCCGCCCGCGTCGGTCGCGCGCACCGCGACGATGTGGGAGCCCGGCGCGAGCGACGAGAGGTCGAGCTCGAAGCGCTCGTCGCGGGTGTCGAGCAGATCGTCGGCGGGGAAGAAGACGAGCCACTCGCCGCCGTCGACCGCGTACTCGAGCCGCGCGATCGGACCGACCGTGTCCACCGCGCGACCGGTCACGCGCGCACCGCTGGCGCCGAGCGGCTCGATCACGGGCGCGTGGTTGTCGACGAGGATCGGCTCGGACTCGAACGTCGATCGCAGCGCGAGCGACGCAGGGTTGCCGAGCTCGTCGCTCGCCTCGACCTGGATCACGTACCAGCCGTCGGGCACGGCGCTCGTGTTCCACGTGTACTCGGTCGCGCTCAGCGTCTCGTGCTCGCGGAGGATGTCGCGCCAGGTGCGCTGGCTCTCCTCGCGATAGCGGAGCCGATAGCGGATGCGATCGGAGTCCGGATTGTCGACGCGCCACGTGAGCCCGACGTTCGCCGACGGCGAAGGGAGCGCGTCGAGGTCACGCACGGCGGGCGTCGTGGGCGTGGTCGACGCGCCCTCGGTCGTGCTCGCCGCGCCGCGCTTGGTGCGCGCCTTCGTGCCGACGTCGGTCACGACCGGGCGCTGGTTCTGCGGCAGGTAGTACGCGGTCACTGCGCGCAGCGTCGCGCTGGGATCGTTGCCGAAGATCGCGCGGATCTGCAGGAAACGCGCGGCCCCGCTGCGGATCGGGCCGGGGGCCGAGAGGCTCGAGCTCCACTCGCTCCACGACGCGTCGGGGCGCTCGGTGTTGCCGCTGCGCGTCTGGAATTCGATCGGTCCGGTCCCGCGCCACGTGAGCTGGCCCCAGCGCGCGGGGAAGTCCGCGTCGAGCACCTTGCTCTGCCAGATCGCCTGCTGCGGTCGCTCCGCGAGCACGCGATAGACCGCCGCGCCGTCGCCGGTGGTGAGGTACGGCTGCGCGCCGAGCAGATCGAGCGAGAGCACCTGTCGCTCGTCGACGTCGACCCACACCGCGCTGGTGCGATCGGGCGCGATGCGAACCACGCGTCCGTCGTGTCCGATCGCCGCGTAGATCGTTCCGTCGTCGGCGAGCTGCAGCTGCGTGACGTGGCCTTCTTCCTGGCCCCACACGCGCTCGGCGCGACCGTCGGTGCCGACCGTCCACACCCGCGCCTTGCCGGGCCGGGGGCGCGATGCGCGCGCGCTCGTCGCGCTGTGCTTCGTCGCGCCGCCCGACGACACCGCGGGCGCCTCGGGGAACTCGTTCGCCGCGACCGCGAGACGCCCCGCGCGCCATGCGAGCGAGGTGATCTCGTTGCCCGGGAAGTCGTGCACCACCTCCACGCGACCGGGCGCGGTGCTGCGCACGACGATCGCGTCGTCGCTCGTGCCCGCGTAGAGCGCGCCGTCGTCGGCGAGCGCGAGGCTCATCACGTGCGTCGCGCTCGAGTCCCACCACGTCTGGACGGACCCGTCGGGCGCGATCGCGTAGACGCGACCTTCGGGCCCGGTCGCCGCGAAGAGCACGCGACGGCGCGCGTCCCACACGAGGCTCCACACGTGCTCGGTCGCATCGGGCCGCGCGAGCTCGCGCACCGCGCCGCTCGCATCGATCGCGTAGATGCGTCCCTCGGGGAGCGTGCCCGCGTAGACGACGCCACCGTCGCCGATCGCCAGCGCGCTCACGAGGAGCTGACCGGTCTGCGCGAATGGCTCGACCGCGTCGCCGCGCAGCCGGAACACGCGACCGTCGTTGCCGGTGCCGAGGTAGACCGTGCCGTCGGCGGCGCGCGCCGAGGACCACACGAGCGCGACCTCGTCGGGCAGACCGAGGCGACGCAGCTCGAGCCCCGGCGTCACGCGTCCGTCGGAGTAGACCGCGGTGCGTTGCAGCTCACCGGCCGCGAGCGACGTCGCGTCGTCGAGATCGAACGAGCGTGTCGCGACCGCGCCTGCGCTCGAAGCACCGAGCCCGACGACGATCGACGACACCAGAGAGACAGCACCGGTGAGCAGGAGAACGCGGGCTCGGGTCTTCATTCGGTCCGTTGTCTTCAGTCCGCCTCACGCGCGACGCGACGCACGCTCAGCTCCACCCGTGCTCCACCGCTCAGCACGACGTCCATGGGCACTTCGGCGCGGCGGTGCGTCACGAACGCGCGCGCGCGATCGGAGTCACCCGCCTGCTGCAGCGCATCGAGCGCCGAGCCCGGCAGCGAGCGCACGACGTGGCCCGCCATCCGCAATCCGCGCGAGGTCGGAAGTCGCGTCGACACCACCATCGACGTGCGCGCGTAGCGCTCGCGCACCGCATCGATCGCGTGATCGAGCGTGCGCGGCTCGGGCCGCTCGACCTCCACCTCGGAGCCCGGCTGCACCATCACCGAGATGCTCTGCCCGGCTGCGCTCTCCGGCACGTCCACCGGCACCATGCGCACTTCCTCGGGCATGCCGTAGCGACGCAGCACCACGCGCACGTTCACGCGCTCGCCGGGATCGACCTCGGTGCTCGCGACCGACGCATCGACGATCTCCGCGGTCTCGTGGGCGAAGCGCATCGCGAGCTCGATCTCGATGCGCGTCGGGCGCGTGACCACGAAGGGGTTCACGAACGCGAGCTCGACGAGATCGAAGCCGCGCAGCTGCTGCAGCGCGCTCGACGCGGCGGGACCGCTCGCGGAGAAGCCCGCGTCGTGCACCTCGACCGGCGTGGTGCGCCCGTCGATCCACACGCGGCTCGTCGCGTCGAACATCACGTCGGCATGATCGGCCGCGACCGACTTCACCGCGTTCGTGATGCTCGTGAACACGAGCAGCGGCGTGAGCGCGCGGTGCGACGCGACCTCGAAGTTCCACTCGCTGCGCTGCGCGTCGGGCACGCCGGTCAGGCGCAGGCGCACCGGGATCATCGCGGGCTGCAGCTGCTGATCGACGACGATCGTCGCCTGTCGGTCCTGCACCAGCGCCCCCACCGGCGCGACGGGCTCGGCGATCTTGAACGAGCGCTGGAAGCTCGCGAGGATGTGCAGCACGCGCGCGACCGCGGTGGGCAGACCGGTCTCGCCCGCCTCGAGCATCGGGTGCCCGAACGCGACGAGGCGATCACCCTGCACGTGGGTGACGGTGCCGACGACGTTCGACGCGATGTCGCCGCGTGCGAGCGTGACCGCGAGGCCACCACCATCGACGAAGCGCGCGGGCGGACCGCTCGTGGTCGTCGCCATCGTCCCGCCGCCGCCGGCCTGCAGCACGTCGAGCCCGAAGGGCGCGAGGTGCTCGCTCAGCATCGCGACGACGGAGGGCTCGAGCCCACCGACGAGCAGCGGCGTCGAGACGGGGATCATCGACGCGCCGCTGGTCGCCGCGGTGCGCGGGATCGCGAGGCGGCGCGACTGCTCCTCGAGCGCTGCGAACGCGCCGCGCGGCTCGGTGCCGAGGTACGGCCTCGCGCCGCGCAGGCGGTGCTCGAGCGATGCAGCACGGCGACCCGATCGCTCCTCGCGCGTCGCGGGCATCGGCATCGCGCCGGGGAACGAGTCGGGGCGCACCGGGCGATCGATCTCCGCGAGCATGCTGCGGATCGGCGTGACGCCTGCGACCGGCTGACGGCCGTAGGGCCATCCGTACGCGTACGCGCCGACGAGCCGATCCTCGAGATAGATCGGGCTGCCGCTCATCCCACCGACGGTCGGCGCCTCTTCGAGGATCGGATGGATGGTGCGGACGAGGATGAGGTCCTGATCGGGTCGGAAATCGTGAAGGACGTCGATGACCTCGACCTCGAAGCGCTCCGGCTGCGTGCCGCGGAACACGGTGAGCCCGTATCCGCGCATCCCGGGCCGGACCTCGGAGACCTCCATGATCGCCGCGCCTACTCCGCGCAGCTGACCGATGGCGATCGGTGCGTCGGAGAGCGCAGTGCCCGCGCAGACGAGCGCGAGCGCAGCGAGAAGGACCGTCAGAGCGCGGCGCAACGACACTGCACGCGCGGGGCGAGGCGAGGAGGCTCCCACGTCGCGCCGACTGTAACAGAGCGTCGCGAGCGAAGCTCGCAGCGCCCCGGTCGTTCAGCGAGGGACGGAAACCGCTCGCGGCGCTCGGTCCGCGAACCCACGAAACGGAGCGAGCCCCGCGCCTCTCGGCCGCGGGGCTCGCGTCATCGAGTCGACTGGGTCACTCGGCGGGGGCGAGCTCGCCGTCGCCGTCCACCAGCTCTTCGACCAGCTCCGCGCCCGCGTTCGTCAGGCGCTGCAGGAGCTCGAAGAGCACCTCGACGCGGAACGGCTTGATCAGCATCAGCGCCGCGCCCGCGACCTTCGCGGCGAGGCGCAGGTCGTGGCTCTCCTCGCTGCTCATCAGCACGACCGGGATGCCGGGGTGCTCCTGGCGGATGCGCCGCGCGACCTCGAGCCCGCTGATGCCGGGAAGCCCCTGATCGATCAGCACGAGGTCCGCGGGCCACTGCGCGATCACCGCGAGCGCCGCCTCGCCGGAGCTGGTGCCCACGACGCGCGCGCCGTGCACCGTCAGCATCCTCGCCAGGCGCCACTGCGTGTCGGGGTCGTCCTCGACGACGAGGACACCGCTCTCGCGCGGCATTTTGGCGACCACCTCGTCCGCGACCACCTCTGCGGTCACGACCTCGTCGGGTCCTTCGATCTGGAATTCGATCTCGCGCGTGTCGGCCATCGTTCGGGTCTCTTCCGGAGAGAACGGCTGGTTCGCCGGAAAAATGACTGCAGCTCTCGAGGAACACTGCGGGGAACGTCTCGGGTCGACCGACCCCCTCCTCCTCCTCCCCCCTGGAGAAGGCGTCGTGTGCGTGCTGGAAACCACGCGAATCACGACGTCGGAGGCCTGTCGGCCTGGCCCAATAACGCTTGAGTGGAGCCGAGTATGCGAGCCCCGGGGCCGAGCCGCAACGCATATGGGGCCGCGTCCCCGGAACGCAACGCGTCGTTGCCCGCGTCGTCACGCGCAAGCTAATCTCGCGCCGTGCGACCGCCCCCCCTTCCTCATCAGACGAACGTCCTCCGCGCCGCGCTCGAGCGCATCGCGGGATGGAGCGAGATCGAGGGCGCGCGCACGCCCGTCGTGGTGTTCGATCTCGACGCGACGCTCTACGACAACCGCCCGCGAACGCTCGAGATCCTCATGGAGTATCGCGAAGAGGTCGTGGAGTCGGAGCCCGAGGTCGCCGACTCGCTGGCGACGCTGACGAGCGAGCACATCGAGTATCTGCTGAGCGACACGCTGCGCGGCTGTGGGATCACGGCGGCGAGCGTGGTGGCCGACGTCACGCGGTACTGGCACGACCGGTTCTTCACCGACGACTACCTGCAGCACGATGCAGCGCTCGACGGGGCAGCCGAGTACGTGCGCGCCTGCCACGAGGCAGGAGGCATCATCGTGTACCTCACGGGGCGCGACATCCCGGGGATGTTCCTCGGCACGGTCGCGAGCCTGCGCGACAGCGGCTTCCCGATCGGCGTCGCGGGGACCGAGCTGGTGCTGAAGCCGGACGCGAACCTGCCCGACGAAGCCTTCAAGCGCGGCGCGCTGCCGACGCTCGATCGACTCGGCGATCTCGTCGCGTTCTTCGACAACGAGCCGGCGAACTGCAACCTCGCGAAGGCGATGTACCCCGACTGCACCGTGGTGCTGCTCGAGACGCAGAAGGTGCCGTACGCGCCGGATCCCGCGGCCGACGTCGAGGTCGGCGTGAGCGACTTCCGCATCGGCTGACCGGCGGCGCTCTTACGAGAGCGGGCCCTCGCGAGCACGACGCAAGCGGGGCTGGGGCCCCGCGCGCAGCGCGAAGCGGCCGGGGGTCGACAGGGGGGCGGAGCCCCCCGGGGAAGCTCAGCGGAACTCGCTGAGGTGCGTGATGTACCAGCGGTCGTCCCACGCGATCATCGTGCGGACCTCGATGCGGCGCTCTTCGTCGCCGACGCGATAGACGAGCCAGTTGTGGCGCTGCGCCCAGTACGGCAGCCGGTTCGACTCCTCGCGCAGGCGCACCCACGCGCGACGGCGCGAGAGCTCGAAGCGCACGAACTCCGCGCGTGACGCGTCGGCGCCGAGCTGCGCGTGCAGCTCGTGGATGTCGTCCTCGTACATGCGGAAGATGCGGTCGTAGAGCCCGTCGGGATCGGCGATGCCCTTGATCGCGCGGAACGCCTCGCGCGAGAGGAAGAAGTCGTGCGCGAGCGCGGGCTGGTCCTGCGCGATCGCCTGGATCAAGCGGCGGGCGCGCTCGTCGATGTCGCCCGGGCCCGGGCGCGGCGGCGCCTCGGTGAGCTCGGCGCGGTTGTGCTCGGGGATGACGACGTCCTGTGCGAGCGCGAACGTCGGGATCACGAGGAGCGCACACAGCGCGAGCACGAAGCGGCGGGTCATGGCGCGCGGAACCTCCACCGTCGTGCTCGCTCGCGCAAGCGTCCGTTGACGGCGGGGCCGCGCGCGGCAACCGTTCGGTGTGCACTCGCATCGCTCTTCGATGGCGCTCGCGCTCGTGCTCTCGGTCGGCTGCGCGAGCGGTGGAGGAGATCGGACCGACTCCGGCGCGACGCTGGAAGACGCGCCTCCGTCGAGCTCGATCGACGCGCCGATCGTCGACGGCGAGCCGCGCGCCGATCACCGCCGTCCGAGCTGGACGTGGTCGGTGCCCGAGGGCGCGACCGCGTTCCGGCTGCGCGTCGACGGCGGGCTCTGGGGCGACGTGCCGCTCGCGACGACGACGTACACCGCGATCACCGATCTCGTCGATGGACGGCACACGTTCGAGGTGCAGGCGCGCGATGCGATGGGCGGCTACGGGCCCTCGGGCACGTTCGAGACCGACGTCGTCGTGCGCGAGGGCGGCGGATGGTGGCGTCAGGATCGCGTGATGGCGACGACGCCGTACGAGCACGTCGCCGCGATCTCGGCGCACAACGCGTACGAGGACGGGCTCGCGACCGCGGCGGAGAACCTCGATGCGACGCTCGCGCGCATGCACGCGGCCCAGACGGCGGGCGCGGATCTGATCGAGCTCGATCTCGTCGACGGCGGTGAGGCCGTGCTGATCGATCACGACGACACCGGCGCGACCGCGCGTGCAGCGCTGTCCGACGTGCTCGACGATCCGATGCTGCGCGAGGGCGATCAGGTGCTCTTCCTCGAGATCAAGGAGAGCACCGCGAGCGAGCCCTTCGTGCGCAGGTTGCTCGACGTGATCGCCGCGCATCGTGCCGACTACGCGCGCGCGGGGCGGCACGTGGTGCTGCGGGCGTTCCACTCGGTGCGCACCCATCTCGACATGGCGCGCGCGCTGCTCGACTCCGACGAGTACGCGCTGCTGCGGCCCTACGTGCGGCTCAGCGTGCTCTTCGAGCGCAATGCCGCGACGGCCGAGCTCGTGAGCGCGGCCGCGAGCAACGGCTACGACATGGTCGAGCTCGAGTACATGACGCGCGAGCTGATGACCCACGTGGTGCGGGCGCGCGCGCTCGGGCTCGGCGTGAACGTGTTCACCGTGCCGGTCGCGTTCGGCGAGGTGTTCGTCGCGAACGCGCGCGAGAGCGTCGACGCGATCACGGTGGACTATCCGGTCGCGTCGGCGCGTGCGGTCGTGGAGGACGACAACGCGCTCTTCTTCGTCGACGCGTCGCGCGTGACCGATGCGAGCACGACGACGATCCCGTGGTACCGCGCCGACACGACCGCGCAGTCCCTCGCGGTGGGCCGCGCGGGCGCACCGCTGCTGCGCATCGGCGCATCGACCGATGCGCTCGTGTTCGGGCACCTCGTGTTCGAGTCGAGCGCGACGCGCGCGGCCCCGCTCTACGATGCCGACGCGCGCGCTGGCGAGGGCGTGCTGCTCGCGACCGTCGTGCGGTTCGCGAGGACGACGATCGCCGACGGGACGACGATGAGCGTGATCGCGAAGAGCGACACCGGCGCGTGGGCGCTCGAGCTGTTCGACGCGGCAGGCGAGCCCGCGACCGTGCTGCGCTTCGGCGTCTACGTGGGCGGGGGATACCAGTACGCGACGGTGCCCGCGACCGCGCTCACGACGACGCGCGCGCACTTCGTGACGTGCGCGTACGACGGCGACGGCGGCGTGCGCATGTGGATCGACGACGACGACACCGCGGTGACGGTGGTGAGCACGACGGGCGAGATCGCGAACAACGACGTGCCGGCGACGCTCGGTGCCGATCCCCAGGCCGACGGCACGACGCGCTTCCACTTCGACGGCGCGATCCAGATGGCGCTGATGCAGGCGTGGGGCCCGCACTGAGAGCGCCGTGAACGCGCCGCGCTCATGTGTCCGCGGTGCAGCCCTGGCTGAACTACCACCACCTCCTCTACTTCTGGACGATCGTTCGGGAGGGCGGCATCTCCGCGGCGAGCCGCAAGCTGCGCCTCGCGCAGCCCACGGTGAGCAGCCAACTGCGGGCGCTCGAGGACGCGCTCGGCGTGCAGCTCTTCCATCGCGAGCGCGGGCGGCTGGTGCTCACCGAGACGGGCGCGCACGTGTATCGCTACGCCGACGAGATCTTCACGCTGGGCCGCGAGCTGCAGGACTCGCTCGCCGGGAAGGCGGCGGCGCGTGGGCCGCGCCTCGTGGTCGGCGTTGCCGACGAAGTCCCGAAGCTCATCGTGCAGGTGCTGCTGCAGCCCGCGACGGAGCTGCCCGGTCCGGTGCGCTTGATCTGTTACGAGGACCGCCAGGATCGGCTGCTCGCCGATCTCGCGACGCACTCGATCGACGTGGTCATCGCGGAGGCGCCGGTGCCCGGCGATGCGCCGATGCGGGCGCACAGCCACTTGCTCGGTGAGTCGGAGATCGGGATCTTCGGCGCGGCAGCGCTCGCGAAGCGGCTCCGCCGGGACTTCCCTCGCTCGCTCGACGGCGTGCCCTTGCTCGTGCCGATCGAGAACACGATCACGCGCCACGTGCTCGCGACGTGGTTCGACGAGCACGAAGTCCGGCCGCTGATCCGCGCCGAGCTGCAGGACAGCGCGCTGCTCGGCGCATTCGGGCGCACCGGGCTCGGCGCGTTCGCGGCGCCGCTCGTGATCGCGCAGGAGGTCTGCTCGCAGTACGACGTCGAGCGCGTCGGCACGCTGGAGGGACTGCGGCAGCGCTACTACGCGCTCACCGTCGAGCGTCGCATCCGTCACCCCGCGGTCCGCGCGCTCACGGAGAGCGCACGCTCGAAGCTCTTCGCGCGGCGCGCGGCTCCCTAGAGCGAGCCCCTGGGCTGTTTCCGCGCGTGAAGCGACCGCTGTGCGCTGCGCGCGAATCAGTGCGGAGCTGCGTCGAGCATGAACGAGATCGCGCGCACGTAGGTCGACTCGTCGGGGATCTGGTGGCTGCCGCCGAACTCGAAGAGCTCGCTCGCGATGTGCGCGTCTCTCGCGCGCTCGAACGCGCGCCGGATGCCGTCTCGTCGCCGGCTCTCGTCTGCCGTGCCGATCACGAACGCGAGCCGCGCACCGCGCGTCGTGAGGCTCTCGATCGCGCTGCTGCGCAGCGATGCGCTCGCGCGGGTGCCCATCACCATCGCGCCGCGGAACCGCGCGGCCTGACGCGCGAGGAGCGCCCAGGCCGTGTCGCCTCCGAGCGAGAAGCCCACGAGGTACACGCGCTCCGGGTCGACGGGATGCTCTCGCAGCGCGCGCTCGAGATCCGCGAGCACACGCTCTTCCATCCAGCCCACGTAGCTGTTGAAGCTCGGGAGGAAGTCGCTCGTGCTCGGGACGCCCGGCGTGCGCATCACGAAGAAGCCGGGCACCGGCACGGAGCGCTCGAGCGCCGGAGGCAGACTCGCGCGCGAAGGGCTCGACACCGGCGAGAACAGGACGAGCAGCGGTGCGCGCGTGCCCGGCGCGATCCGTCCGACCTGCTCGATCGTCGACGGTTGATCGAAATACGCGGGGCGCGTCTGTGCGCTCGCAGGGGCGACCGCGGTGATGGCCAGGAGCGCGAGCGCTCCTGCGATGGCGAGACGTCGGGCCGAGGTCATGGCTCGGCGAACGTCTCACCGCGCGGTGGGATCGCGCAACCGGCCCTCGCTCAGTGCGCGGCTGCAGCGCCCTTCGGTCGCGCGTTCCACACGCGCGTCGCGAGCGCGAGCCCCAGCAACGACACCGGGATCATCCCGACCGGCCACGCCCACCAGTTCGCGGGCACCTCGTTCGCCGGTGCTTCGCTCGGCAGGGCGTGGCCGAGCGTCATGTACTGCACGCCCTGCCCGAGATAGACGAGGCCGTCGATGATCCCCACGACGACGCCGACGTTCTTCCTGCCGCCGAAGTCCATGCTCGCCGCGCCCGAGAGCATCCCGTGCACGCCGATGATCGCGAGCATCATCACGACCACGACGCCGCTGAGCATCGGCGTGGTCTCGAGCGAGAACGTCATCGCGATCGCGCCGCCGAGCATCACGCCGTAGAGGATCGACGCGACCGGGCCGCGTCGCGATCCGAACACGCGATCGCTGATCACGCCCGCGACCACACCGCCGAGGATGCCGGCGATGCACTGCATCATCCCCCAGTTGTCGGCGACGAAGTCGCCGGTGACGTGGGTCTGTCGCGTGAAGAGCGCGTACCAGTCCATCAGCGCCGAGCGCAGGAAGCCGCTGCAGAACTCGATCGCGCCGATGATCAGGATCACCGGCTGCGAGAGCATCATGCGGCCGACCTTGATCACGCCGGCGATCGTCCCGCGCAGGCCCGGCGCCGGCGCGACGTCGTCGCCCCACGTCGCGTCGCCGGTCTCGAAGTCGGTCTGTCCCGCCTGGCCCGGCGTGTCGCGCACGAGGAACCAGTCGATGACGAAGAACACGAGCAGCAGCGCGGCCGGCACGAAGAAGACCCACTCGGTCGGCGCCGCGTCGGCGATGAATGCGCACCAGTCGAACGCGAAGTAGAGGCCGAGCGAGATCAGGATCCCGAAGATGCCGCCGAACGTGCCGCGCTCGCGCAGGTGGAACCACGCCGCGTTGACCTTGACGATCGAGACCGCGCCGAAGCTCTGGAAGTACATGTTCGCTGCGTAGAGCAGCATGAAGAGCTCGACGACGTGGTCGCGCGTGCCGCTGACGAGCAGGCCGCCCATCGCGATGTTCGCAGCGGCCGCGCCGAGCGCGGCGAGGAGCATCGTCGCGCGCCCGCCGATGCGATCGGTGAGCGGCCCGTTGATCAGGAACGAGATGCCGTAGACGACGGTGCCCGCCGCTTTGATCGTGCCGAAGTCCTCGTTGGTGATCAGGTCACCGAGATCGTTCTTCGCGGCCGCCAGGTTGTAGCGGGCCATGTAGAGGAACGCGTAGGTGAGCCCGAGCGGGAACCAGTTGAGGAAGCGCCGTGTCGTGAACGCCTTGCTGTGCCCGAGCTCGACCTTGGGCAGGCGCGCGACGACGATCGTGATGACCGCGAGGAGGATCGCGATCGGGAGGAGACGGCTGAGCCAGATCGGCATGATGGCGGTCCGCGACCGGTCCTTGTATCACGCCGGGCGCGGCCGCCTCACGCGGTTTCCACGTGACGATCAGCGCACGCACACGCCGTCGAGCTCGAAGCGCGGCGCGCCGCGCGTGCGCGCGTCGACGTACGTGACCTCGCAGAACCCACCGACGCCGCCGGGGCCGCTGCAGAGCGTGATCGTCGTCGGGTCCTCGGGGTCGTCGACGTAGAAGCCCCATGCCGCGGTGGCGCACGCGCTCGCATCGGCGACGCGGGTCGCGGTGCGCGAGGTGTCGTCGGCGAAGCGCAGCGTGATCGTCGCGGGCGCGTCGGCGCCGGGCGGCAGCATGCGGGTGCAGATCGCAGCGCGGTCCTGGAGGTCTTCGATCATGTTCCCCGCGGAGCGCGCGACGTCCGTGCGGCTCCCGTTCACGATCGCCGGGTACCCACCACCGGCCTCCGCGATGTCGAAGACGCGCGAGATGTGATCGGGCGGGATCGCGCTGCCGATCACGCTCATCACGTGGACGTGCACGCCGCCGCGACGGCCGTCGTCGAACCCGGCCTCCGCGATCGTCGCGACCTCCTCCCACGTCGTGTCGCACGCCTCGTCGGTGCCCGGCGACGCGTCGGTGACGAGCACGACGTGCGTGGAGCGCCAGCGTGACTCCGCGGCGCGTCCGCGCGCGATGGTGATGGCGCCTTCGAGCGCGGGACCGAGCGGGCTCTCTCCGTCGAACGGATGGCCCGCGAGCTCGTCCGCCATCGACTGTCCGCTCGCGCCGAATTCGAGGTCGACGGTCTCGTAGTCCGACGGCTCGCACGACGCGATGATCGCCTCGGGGTCGGGCACGAAGCGCGGGAACACGAGGAGCGCGTGCTCGGCGTCGCTCCACGCGTCGGTCCCTTCGACCAGCGCGTCGATCGCGCCGGCGTAGCGGTCGGCGCGGCTCTCCCACGAGTCGGTGGTGTCGACGACCCAGAGCACGTCGGCGGGCGCGGGCTCGAGCTCGACGAACGTGCACGGCGGAGGCTCGCTCGCGTCCTGCGCGCCCGTCGCGGCGTCGGGCATCGGCGGCGTCGTGCCCCCGTCGATCATCACCTCGCCGCGCGGTGGATTGCACCCCGCGAGCGCGAGCACGAGCGCAGCGACCGCGATCCGAGCCTTGGACTCTCCGTTCATCACGTCCTCCGAGCGGTACTTGGAGAGCGCGTCGCGCTTTCGTTTCCTACGTTCTCCTTAACGCTCCTTCAGAGATCGCTCTCGCTGCGGATTGGTCGCGGCGCTCGAGATCCGTCTCGCGCGATCGCGGCGTGGGCTGCCGAGCCGTCGAGCGCGAGCCGACCCTGGTTCGCACCGGAGCGTTTGCGCGCGCGTCACCGGCACGTGACCGGCGCCTGAGAAGCCACCGCGCCGCGGACGGGGCGGCATGGAGGTGACTCGTGGGGACATGCTCTCGGGTTCTGTTCGCGCTCGCGCTCGTGGGGTGCGCCGAGTCGGGTGAAGGACGTGACGCGCCGCGCGAGTGGCAGGGCGAAGCGACGCACGTGGACGCAGTGGGCACGATCGACGGGCTCGCGGTCGACTTCGATCTCGACGCGAGCGACGCAGCGGAGGTCTTCTGCGAGCGCAACTACGTCGTCCCGGACGTCGACGATCCCGCGACCTGGTCCTCGGGGTACCTCGAGAAGGTCGAGGTGAAGTGGCTCGTCGTGGTCGACGGGACGGAGCGCGAGTATCAGCTCGAGCTCTCCGCGCACGACTTCGGTGCTTCCGCGGACGGGCAGACGCTCTCGATCGTCGGGTACGAAGAGGGCGCGGCCCGCGCGCCGACGACGATCCAGGTCGCAGCCGACGCGGAGTGGGAGGAGGACGGCAGCGAGCGAGAGCACGTGTCGCTCTCGGGGACTGGCACCTTCGTGCGCGGCGTGGTCACCGGCACGCCGGGCGGCGACGGAGTCGTGGTGCCCGACGGACAGGGCACGTTCGGCGGGTATCTGCACCTCGAGTCGGCGGGCGGCGAGTCGCTCGACGTGTCGTTCACCGTGCCCTGCGGCGACAACGATCTGGACATCGGTGCCTGACGTGCGGACTTCGATGCTCGCAGTCGCCTCCGCACTGGCGACCTGCGCGTGCGAGAGCGCCTCCGTCGACGCGATCCCGGTCGTCCACGCCGCGGTGGAGACCGAGCCCTCGGGAGGAGATCCCGATGACGTCGCGATCTGGGTCGACCCGCTCGATGCGACGCGCAGCCTGGTGATCAGCACCGACAAGTCGCTCGGGTTCTTCGTGCACGACCTCGAGGGTCGGTTGCGACAGTCGCTGCTCGGCTCCGAGCCCGACAACGTCGACCTGCGATACGACTTCGAGCTCGGCGATCGGCGCGTCGTGCTGCTCGCGGCCGTCGATCGGCGCGACGACTCGATCACGCTCCTCACGCTCGACGAGACGACTCACACGCTCGCAGTCGCGCCGGGCTCCGGCATCTCCATCGCCGACATGGACGATCCGTACGGGAGCTGTCTGATGCGGAGCGCCGATGGGTCGGTGTTCGTGTTCGTGAACGCGAAGTCCGGCGAGTACCGCCAATATCGACTCTCCGGCGAGTCCGGGACCATCGAGGCGGCGCTCGTGCGGACGTTCTGGGTGGAGTCGCAGCCCGAGGGCTGCGTCGCCGACGACGAGCACGGCTGGCTCTACGTCGGAGAAGAGGATCTGGGCGTCCACCGCATCCGCGCCGCGCCCGACGGCGGCACGCAGCCCGAGCTCGTCGACGACGCGTCGGGCGGCCGGCTCGAGCCGGACATCGAGGGGCTCGCGATCTACCGCACCGCCGACGGCGGCGGATATCTCGTGGTGTCGAGCCAGGGCAACGACACGTACGTGGTCTATGAGCGCCGGCCACCGAACGCGTTCGTGACGAGCTTCCGGATCGGCCAGGGCGCGATCGACGCGGCGACCGACACCGACGGAGTCGAGGTGGCGCACGCCGATCTCGGAGGGCCGTTCCGCGAGGGTCTCTTCGTCGTGCAGGACGATCACAACGAGGGCTTCACGAGGAACTTCAAGCTCGTCTCGTGGGGCGAGATCGCGGAGGCGGCGGGGCTGACGATCGACACCACGGCCCCGATCCGTTGACCGCGACGCGCATGAGCACGAGAGGGCCGACCCGACGCGGTGCGCGGGCCGGCCCCTTCGATCACTTCTTCGGCTTCGCCTGCATGTCGCCGCCGGGCGACTGCGGCGTGCGCGACCGGCGCGCCTCCTCCTTCGCGGCCTTCTCGTTCTTCTTCTGCTGCGCGTTCCGACTCTGCTGCTTCGGAGACTTGTCTCCCATCGTGCTCTCCCCTCCCTCGCACGCGCGGACGGGATTGCCCGGCGCGCGCGAACCTCTCGCGGCGCTCAGGTCGGCGCGCTCGCGCGCGCGGTGTCGGTGGTGCGGCGCTTGGCGAGCATCGCGAGCAACGCGCGCGCGGCGTCGGCGGACGAGGCCGGGTTCTGCCCGGTGATCAGGTTCGCGTCGACGCGCACGTAGGGCTTCCACAGCGGGCCCTTCGAGAAGCGCGCGCCCTTCTCCTTCAGCGCGTCTTCGAGGAGGAACGGCACGACGTCGGTGAGCCCGACCGCCGCCTCCTCTTCGTTGGTGAAGCCGGTGACGTCGCGACCGCGCACCAGCGGCGATCCATCGGGGGCACGCGCGTCACGCAGCGCGCCCGGTGCGTGACACACGGCGGCGAGCGGCTTGCCCGAGGCGAACGTCTTCTCGATCAGCTCGATCGACGCGGGGTCCTTCACGAGATCCCACATCGGCCCGTGCCCGCCCGGATAGAACACCGCGTCGTAGTCGGACGCCGAGACGGTCGCGAGCTTCTTCGTCGTCGCGAGCGCGCGCTGCGCGGCCGCGTCGTTGCGGAACCTTCGGGTGTGCTCGGTCTGCGCGTCGGGGGCGTCGCTCTTGGGATCGAGCGGCGGCTCACCGCCTTGCGGCGATGCGAGATCGATCGTCGCGCCCGCGTCCCGGAAGACGTAGTACGGCGCGGCGAGCTCCTCGAGCCAGAACCCCGTCCGCTTCCCGGTGTTGCCGAGCGTGGCGTGCGACGTGAGCACCATGAGGATGCGCATGGCGCCGCAGATAGCCCCTGATCCTACAGCTCACACCGCCACGATCGGAGCGCGTCACACGTGCGTCCTCGCGCGCGGGCTCACGCGATCGCGAAGCGCGCCATCTCGACCGCGCAGTGCGCGGAGAACACGCGCACGTCCTGCGCGTGGTCGCGAGCGAGCGCGCGGAGGCGCGCCTGGTTCGCGCGGCGCGCGGCGTCGTCCGAGGAATTCAGGCGCTGGAACAGCGCGAGCCCGAGCGGCGTGCGCGGCGCGACCGGATCGATCTCGCGATGGCTGAAGTACGCGTCGCCCGCGTGGAAGAGCCATCCCGCGCCGTTCTTCACCGCGACCCCGCAGTGTCCCTCGGTGTGCCCGGTCAGCGGCACGAGGAGGATCTCCGCGTCGAGCCCCGGGATCACGCGCACCGCGTCGAAGTCGCGCCAGCGCTCGCCGTCGACCGTGTAGCGCACCCAGCGCGGGCCGTGGGCCCACTGCAGCGGGCGGTAGCCCGCGCGCCGTCTCTCGCTCGCGCCGAGCGCGGCGTCGTGCTCGTCGGCGAACACGTGCACCTGCGCGTCGGGGAAGTCGCGCAGCCCGCCGACGTGATCGAGATCGAGATGCGTCGGGACCACGTGCCGCACGTCCTCGCGCCGGAAGCCGAGCCGCTCCACGTGCGCGAGCGCGGTCTCCTGGGGATCGAGGCGCGGCGCGTTGCGGCGCAGGAACGTGCGCCCGAGCCGCGCGCGGGGCTCGCCGAGATCGTGGGTGCCGAGCCCGGTGTCGACGAGCACGAGCCCGTCGCGATCGGTCTCGATGAGCAAGCAGTGACAGACCAGGCGGGCCCGCGTGAAGACGCCGCCCTCGCCGGTGACGAATCGCGCGCTCGCGGGGCAGAGCGTCCCGCAGTTCAGGTGATGCACTCGCATGTTCCCGAGCCTGGGGCGCGCGGGTGGACGCCCATTGGAAGGATCGGACACGACGAACAGCGCACGAGACCGTCACCACGACGTTGGATCCGACACCAGGCGGCGGTGTCAGGGTGCGTCCCATGACGAGCCCGACGAACGACGCGGATCAGCTCCTCGCCCTCGCGAAGCTCGACGCGGTGCGCGCGATCGAGCACGTGCGCGCGTCCCTCCCCTGCATCTCCTCGGCGGGCGCGCGCTCGCTCCTGCGCGAGGCCGATGACCTCTTCGGCCTGCTCGACGGGGTCGCGACGTGCACCAGCCTCGCCGAGCGTGCGAGCGACGAGCGTGATCGCTACGCCCACGCCGCGGACGCGCGCGGCCTCGCGCGCTCGGCGTACCTCGAGGCGCTCCGGCGCGTCGAGCTCGCGCGCTCGACCGACGGCGTGCGCGTGCTCCGCTTCGCGTGAAGCGTCCTCAGGTCGGCGAGGGGATCGCCGAGGGCTCGGTGACGATCGCGTGCTCGCGCGGCGCGCTCTCCTCGGTCGCACGCGGCAGGAGCAAGGTGAACGTCGAGCCGGCGCCGGGCTCGGAGTCGACCCGCAGCGACCCCTCGTGCATCGCCGCGATGCGCTGCGCGAGATAGAGCCCGAGGCCGAGCCCGCCGTGGTGCTTCCACGAGACCCCGCGGTGGAACCGGTCGAAGATGCGCCCGTGCTCCGACGTCGCGATGCCGGGGCCCCGATCGCGCACGATCACCGTCGCGTCGCGCGCGCTCGCTTCGATCGTCACGTCGATCGGCCGGCCCGCGCCGAACTTGATCGCGTTCCCGACGAGCTGCATCAGGACCTGCTCGAGCAGGGCGCGATCCCAGCGCCCGACGATCGCCCGCGGGACGCGCAGCGTGATCGTCGAGCCCGAGCGACGCAGCTCGAGGTCGTGCGCGGCGACCACGTCCTGCGCGAGCGCGCCGAGGTCGACCGTCTCGCGCATCAACGTGCGGCCCACGTCGAGGCTCGTGACGTCGAGGAACGACGAGACGAGCCGCTCGAGCCGTCGCACCTGTCGATCGAGGCTCTGGACGACACGATCCTCGGCGCGCTGCTCGGCCCCGAGCGCCTGCACCTGCAGCTTCAGCGACGTCAGCGGCGTGCGCAGCTCGTGCGATGCGAGCGAGAGGAACTCGTCGCGCGCGCGCGTCGCGTCCTCGGCGGCCCGGCGCGCCGCGATCTCGGCGGCGAGCAGCTTGCGATAACGCTGCTGCACCGCGTGGGTCACGCCCGAGAGGAAGATCGTGCTGCCCGCGACGGTGAGCCAGGTGCGCAGCCACACGAGCACGCCCGGCGGCGCGCGGGTGGGCCACCCGGGCCCGAGCGGGCCGTCCCTGCTCGCCCACGCGACGAGCGCGAGGACGCCCAGCGTCGCGCTCACACCACCGATCATCCCGGCGCGACCGAAGAAGAAGGTCCAGCACACGCACGACGCCGCCATCAGCGTGCCCACGCCGAGGATCGGGCCGTAGTGGACCAGACCGAGCCACGCGGTCGCGGTCAGCGCCGTCGCGACGACCGCGGCCTGCAGCCGCGTGGAGGCACGCCACATCGACAGCAACAGCACGGCCGCGATCAGGATCCCCGTCATCAACGCGATCAGCCACGGCGTCATCGTCCGATCGCGCGCGCCCTGGACGATCGCGAGCGTGCCCGCGGGCACGGTGGTGATGATCGCGAGCCAGCGCGACAGGCGCACCGCGACCTGCTCGGGCTCGGCGAGACAACCCGGTCGCGCTTCCGGCGCCGCGGGATCGTGCTGCGCGTCGTCGCGGCCCACCACCTCGATCTAAGCCCCGCACGGGGCGGCCCCGAACGTCGGGGCTCCCACCAGCGAGCGATCGAGCGCACCATGCGCGGACCTCGATGCCCACGCCCTCGATCGTCATCGCCGGCGCAGGCCCGGCCGGAATGGTGCTCGCGTACCAGCTCGTCGAGCGCGGCGTGCCGGTGCGCGTGCTCGAGCAACACCCGGACTTCGAGCGCGAGTTCCGCGGCGAGCTGATCGGGGCCTCGGTGCTGCCCGCGCTCGAGCAGCTCGATCTCGTCGCGCCGCTCGTCGAGCGAGGCCTCGCGCGCACCGACGTGGAGCGGCGCATGTTCGTCGGCGCGTCGCGACGCGTGACGCTCCCCGGTGGGACCGAGCGCGGCGCCGTGATCTCGCAGCCCGGCTTCCTCGCGCTGCTGCACGAGCGATGCAGCCGGCATCCCCACTACCGGCTCGACTTCCGCACCACCGCGATGCGCGCGATCCGCGAGGGCGAGCGCGTCGTCGCGCTCGAGACGCGGCGCGAGGGCACGACCGATCGCGTGACCGGCGATCTCTTCTTCGTGTGCAGCGGGCGCAACAGCAAGGTGCGCAAGGACCTCGTGACGCTCGAGCTCGACGAGAAGCCGGACGACACGCTGTGGCTGCGCTTCGATCTCGCCGACGCGCCGCAGGCGCTGCCGGGCCCGGTCGAGGTCCACATGTTCGGCGGCGGCGTGGTCGTCGTGCTCAGCGCGACGACGCGCTCGCGCCTGCAGGTCGCGTACAGCGCGCCCGGCGACCTGGGCGCGCTGCGCAAGGACCTGCCGCGGCTGCGCGAGGCGCTGCTGCCGCGCATCGCCGAGCCGCTCCGCGCGCTCCTCGCGGCGAAGCTCGACGAGAAGACCGAGTCGCAGGTGCTGCGCGTGTCGATCGATCGGCTCGCGCGCTGGCACGTCCCCGGGCTGATGTTCCTCGGCGATGCCGCGCACACGATGGGCCCGGCCGGTGCGCAGGGCCTCAACCTCGCGATCCGGGACAGCATCGTCGCGGCGAACCACGTGCTCGACGCGATCGCGGAAGGACGTGCGATCGACGACGGCGTGCTCGCTGCGATCGAGGCCGAGCGCAGGCCGGAGATCGAGGCGGCGCAGAGCGGTCAGCTGCGCGCGTACCGCATGGTGCAGAAGCCGCTCGTGGTGCAGCACCTGATGTTCACGATGCTCGGCGCGGTCATGAAGGTGAAGCCGATCCCGGGCGTGGTGAGCGCACCGGTGCAGCCGAAGCACGCGACGCGTACCTGAGGCTCGTCGTCCGGCGACATCGCGCTGGGAGGCGCGACGGGCGCGCGACGTCGCTAGGTTCACGGCGATGCATCGCGAGACGCCCGACGATCTGATCGTGCTCGTGCCGGGCTTCCTCGGGTTCGAGTCGATCTTCAACGTGCACTACTTCGGCAAGCTCGTCGCGGAACGGCTCGAGCTCGCGCTGAAGAACGAGCACGGCATCGCCACCGAGGTGCACGTCGCGCGGACGCTCCCCGCGGCGCGCCTCGATCGGCGTCGCGAGCGGCTCGTCGGCTCGCTGCGCGCACGCTTGCGCGGCCGCCGCAGGACGCCGCGCATCCACCTCGTCGGGCACAGCACCGGAGGGCTCGACGCGTACGCGCTCGCGACCGGGCTCTACCCGAGCGACGCGCCCGACGAGCCCGCCATCCGCGACTGCATCCGCACCGTCGTCACGCTCGGCGCGCCGATGTGCGGCACCTCGATCGTGCGAGCGCGCGCAGTGCGCGAGGCGCGCGGACCGTGGTTCGCCCTCCGCATGCTCGCGTCGTTCCCGGCCGAGGCGCGGCACGCCGTGCTCACCGACCCGCTGACGCGCGCCATCGTGCTCGATCTCGCGCCGCGTCCCTGGCACGCGCTGCGGTACGCGTACGAGCTCGCGACCGACGACGCGCTGCTCGACGATCTCGATCCCGACGCGAGCGCGTGGGTGTGCCCGCCGCATCGCGACGGGCTGGCGATCGCGCACTACGTCACCCTCGCTGCGGGCTCGTGGTGCCCGCCTTCGAGCATCGAGCGCCCGAACGGTCACGGCACGCTCTACGAGTCGTTCATCGGCCTCGTGCAGGACGGTCAACGCCACCTGTCGCGCGTGAGACGCGCCGCGCGCTGGCCGGCGATCGCATCGCGCATCGAGTCCGGCGACGTGATCGCGAGCGCGGAGGGTCGGAGCAAGCTGGACGGCGTGAGCGACGCCGCGTCCGACGGAGTCGTCGACTCGGCGCTCCAGGTCGTGCGCATCGAGGATCTGCGCGGCGTGGTCATCGCGGATCACCTCGACGTGGTCGGCCACTATCGCGACGGGGGTGCGCCGCGCGCGCAGGGCCACACCGCGCTCCTCCAGTCGGAGGTCGGATTCCTCCACAGCGGCTCGGGCTTCGGCCACGTCGAGCACCACGAGCTCTGGCGCTCCATCGCCGACGTGATCGCGAACCGCCTCCGGCCCCGCCCGATGCGCGGCGTCCGCGAGACCCTTCGCCGCTCGATCCGCTCCGGGCTCGAGAGCGTGATGCGCTGACGCTCGCTATCCCGGCGACGCCTCGTCGCGCAGCATCCGCTCGCTCATCTTCGCGGCGGCTTCCATCAGCGAGGGCGAGAGCATGTTCCGGCGCGCGAGCACCGGGACGAGGTAGTTCGCGACCTCCTGGAAGCTGTTCACGTCGGGGTCGAGCTGCTTGCCGATCCCCTCGGCCGTCACGAGCCCGACCATCATCAGCGTCATGTCGGGCACCGGTCGCACGCCGTGCTTGCGGCCCACCGCGAAGATCTTGTCGATCAGCTGGCCGAACTCGAGCTCGCGCGTGCTGCGCGTGCGCCACTCCGCGTTGAACGTCGCGACGTCCTTCTCGAGCTCCGCCCAGTCGACCGTGCCCTCGACGTACGAGTGATAGCTGCGCAGGTGACGCATGAAGTCGTCGACGTCGCCCATCACGAGACAACGATTGAAGTCGATGTAGTGCTCGAGCAGCTTCTCCGAGAGCTGCTTCACCAGACCGACGTCGAAGATCGTGACCGTTCCATCGCGCGACACGACGAAGTTCCCCGGGTGCAGATCCGCGTGGAGGAACCCGTCGTCGAAGCACATCTTGAGGAACACCTCGCGCAGGTGCCGCGCGAAGCCCTCGGGCAGCTGATCGCGCGGGATCGCGTCGACCTTCTCGCCGCGCACGAACTCCATCGTCATCACGCGCTCGCCCGATCGATCCGCGAACACCTTCGGGAAGCGCACCTTCTTCACGCGCCGGAAGTTCTCGCGGAAGCGCTCGTAGTTGCGCGCCTCGATGCGCAGATCGGTCTGCTGGACGATGCCCTCGACGAAGTGCTCGAGGTGCACCGCGAGCTCGGCGTGGCGCGCCCGCCCCGAGACGCGCTCGAGGATGCGCGCGAAGAAGAGCAGGATGCGCCCGTCGCGCTCGGCGTTCCTGCGCACGTCGGGCCGCAGCACCTTCACCGCGACCTCGGTGCCGTCGAGGAGCACCCCGCGATGCACCTGCGCCACCGACGCCGCCGCGATCGGCAGCTCGTCGAGCTCGCGGAAGAGCTCCCCGATCGGCGCGCCGAGCTCGCGCTCCACGATCGCGCGCGCGTTCGGGAACGCGGGCAGCTTGTCCTGCAGGTGACGCAGCTCGGCGATGAGCTCGGGCGCGAAGAGGTCGGGCCGCGTGCTCATCACCTGGCCGAGCTTGATGAAGGTCGCGCCGAGCGCCTCCATCGCGCTGCGCAGCACGCGACCTCGCAGCGCGGCGACGCGCGCCCGCTTCACGTCGGGGTCTCGCACGAAGACGAGACCGGCGCGGAGGATCGCGTAGCGGAGGAGCGACCACCACGCGACGAGCCAGATGAACGAGCCGCGGACGAGGAAGCCGAGGGCCTGCATCGCGCGCGCGAGTCTGGATTCGGCGCGCGAGCGCGTCGACTCGACGCGCTCAGATCGCCGGGTAGTCGACGTACCCCTCGGCGCCCGGCGTGTAGAACGTGCTGGGATCCGGGGTCGCGAGCGGGGCGCCGCGCTCGAGGCGCGCGACGAGATCGGGGTTCGCGATGAAGGGCCGACCGAACGCGATCAGGTCGCCGCGACGCTCGGCGATCGCAGCCTCGGCGCGCGACCGATCGTAGCCGCCGTTGAGCACGATCGGGCCCTCGTAGGTGGCGCGGATCGCCTTCGCGGTCGCGGCGAACCCCTCGTTCGCGCTCTCGACGAGGTGCACGTACACGAGCCCGCGGAGGCCGCGCGCGAGCGCGGTGTACTGCGCCTCGACCTCGTCGTGCGCCGGCAGGTCGTTGAACGTGCTGAAGGGCGAGAGTCGGATGCCCACCCGCTCCTCGCCGATCGCGCCGGCGGTCGCAGCAGCGACCTCGGCGACGAAGCGCGCGCGGTTCTCCACGCTGCCGCCATAGCCATCGGTGCGGCGGTTCGTGTGCGGGTGGAGGAACTGCTCGAGCAGGTACCCGTTCGCTCCGTGCAGCTCGATGCCGTCGAAGCCCGCCTCGATCGCGTTGCGCGCGGCGTGCACGAATCCGTCGCGCGCCTCGCGCACGTCGCGCTCGCTCATCGCGTCGGGCTCGGCCTCGGGCTGCAGGCCCTGCTGATCGGTCCACATCATCCCGTGCGCGCGCACTCCGCTCGGCGAGACCACGCGCGCGCCCTCCGGCGTGTTGTGCGGGTGCGCGATGCGCCCGACGTGCATCAGCTGCGCGAAGATGCGTCCGCCGCGCGCGTGCACGGCGTCGGTCACCGCGCGCCATCCGCGCACCTGCTCGCTCGAGAAGAGCCCGGGCGTGCGCGCGTAGCCGAGCCCGTCGGCCGAGGGTGCGATCCCCTCGGTGACGATCAGCCCGGCGGACGCGCGCTGCGCGTAGTAGTCGCGCATCAGCTCGTTGGGCACCGCGCCGATCGCGCGGCTGCGGGTCATGGGGGCCATCACGACGCGGTTCGCGAGCTCGAGCGAGCCCAGTCGGTAGGGAGTGAAGAGCGGCATCGACGTGCTCCTGTGGTGGGTCACGCGCTCACTCTGAGGATCTCGGGATGCGTGGACAATGGAGGCTCATACGGACACATTGTCCGGCCATGCGGACGACGCGAGAAGCCGATCCCAACGCCGTCATCGCGTTCGTCGAGGTCGTCGAGCGACAGAGCTTCCGCGGCGCAGCGCGCGCGCTCGGCGTCCCGAAGTCGACGCTCAGCCAGCGCGTCGCCGCGCTCGAGGAGCACCTCGGCGCGCGCCTGCTCGTGCGCACCACGCGCAGCGTGAAGCTCACCGACATCGGCGCGAGCTATCACCGCGAGGTCGCGCCCGCGATCGCCGCGCTGCGCGCCGCGGAGAGCCTCGTCGGCTCGCTGCAGGCGCACCCGAGCGGGCGGCTGCGCATGACCGCGCCCTTCGAGCTCGGACAGGACGTGCTCGGCCCGCTGATCGCGACCTACACCCAGCGTTATCCCGAGGTCGCGATCGAGATCGATCTGCTCGATCGACAGGTGAACCTGGTCGAAGAGGGCTTCGACCTCGCGATCCGCGTCGGCCCGCTCGCGGACTCGGCCCTCGTCGCGCGCCGCCTCGGAGAGCCGCGCACGGTCGCGCTCTTCGCGAGCCCGGAGTACCTGCGGCGCGCAGGCACGCCGGCGCATCCGCGCGAGCTCGCGTCGCATCGCTGCCTCGTGATGCACGGCCAGCGCACCCCGACGAGCTGGATGTTCCGCGGCGAGCGCAAGCCGCGCTCGATCGCGATCGCGCCGCACCTCGCGGTGAACAGCTTCCACGTGCTCCGCACGCTGGCGATCGCGGGCGCGGGGATCGCGCGCATGCCCTCGCCCTACGGCAACGGGCCCATCGCGTCGGGCGAGCTCGTCGAGGTGCTCGCGGAATTCGCACCGCCGCCGGTGCAGGTGTTCGCGGTGTACCCGAGCGCGCGCAGCATCTCCCCGGCGCTGCGCGCGATGCTCGAGGTGCTCGAGGCGGGCTACGACACCGCGGCGCTCGGCGCGCTGAGCACGAGCCTGCTGCGACGACGCAAGCGCTGACGCTCCCTTGTGGGATCTCGCGTCGAGCCCACGTCCTCTGGAGGATGCCGGAGCGCTGGGACGCGATCGTGGTGGGCGCGGGCCCGAACGGGCTCGCCGCCGCGTGCACGCTCGCGCGCGCCGGCCGCTCGGTGCTCGTGCTCGAGGCGGCATCGCGCCCCGGCGGCGGCACGCGCACCGAGGAGATCACCGAGCGCGGCTTCAAGCACGACCTCTGCTCCGCGATCCACCCGATGGGCGCGGCGTCGCCCTTCTTCCGCACCATCGATCTGCGCCCCTACGGGCTCGAGTGGGTGCACCCCGAGATCGCGCTCGCCCATCCGTTCGACGACGGGACCGCGATGCAGCTGCACCACTCGCTCGACGCGACGGTCGACGCGATGGGCGACGACGGGCCGCGCTGGCGGCGCCTCTTCCAGCCCTTCCTCGATCACACCGACGCGCTGCTCGAGGAGACGCTCGGACCGCTGCGCATCCCGCGGCGCATCTGGCTGATGGCGCGGTTCGGGCTGCGCGCGCTGCGCTCCGCGGAGGGCCTCACGCGCGCGATGTTCGGCAGCCCCAAGACGCGCGCGATGTTCGGTGGGATCGCGGCGCACGCGCTGGTGCCGCTCTCCTCGTGGGGCACGGCGTCGTTCGGGCTGATGCTGATCCTCGCGGGACACAAGGCGGGATGGCCCGCGGCGCGCGGCGGATCGATCGCGATCTCCGACGCGATGATCGCGTACCTGCGCGAGCGCGGCTGCGAGGTGCGCACCGATCATCGCGTCTCGTCGCTTCGCGAGCTGCCGGAGAGCAAGGCCGTGCTCTTCGATCTCGGGCCGCACCAGATCGCGCGGATCGCGGGCGACGCGCTGCCGTTGCGTTATCGCAATGCCCTCTTGCGATTTCGCTACGGCCCCGGCGTGTTCAAGGTCGACTGGGCGCTCGACCAGCCGATCCCGTGGAAGAGCGAGGCGTGCCGGCGCGCGGGCACGGTGCACCTCGCGAACACCTGGGAGGAGCTCGACGAGACCCAGCGCGCGGTGTCGCGCGGCGAGGTGAGCGAGCGGCCCTTCGTGCTGGTCGCGCAGCAGAGCCTCTTCGACGACACGCGCGCCCCGAAGGGCAAGCACACGGGATGGGCGTACATCCACGTGCCGCACGGCAGCACCGTCGACGCGACGCAGCGCATCGAGGCGCAGATCGAGCGCTTCGCGCCGGGCTTCCGCGACGTGATCCGCACGCGCCACGTGATCGATCCGCGCGCGCTCGAGGCGCACGACGAGAACATGATCGGCGGCGACATCGGCGGCGGCGCCAACGATCTCTGGCAGCTCGTGTGGCGGCCGATGGTGCGCTGGGATCCGTACACGACGCCGAACCCCTCGCTCTTCCTCTGCTCGTCGAGCACGCCGCCCGGCGGCGGCGTGCACGGGATGTGTGGATGGCACGCGGCGCAGCGCGCCCTCTGCGGTGTGTTGCGGTAGGCCGCATCACGCACTGCGGATTTCCGGGCTCGCTCGCGTTCCTACCTCACGAACGCGCGCTCCTTGCGCGCGAGGAGGCTCGCGATGCGACGACGTTCCACCACGATGCTCGCGTTCGGCGTCGCGTCGCTCTCCACGTTCGCATGCACGCAGATCGAGCCGCCCTCCTCGTCCCCGACGCTCGATGCCACGACCATCCCGCAGTTCGTGCAGGCGCTGCCGATCATCGCGCCGATGGAGCCGACCGGCCGCGACGGAGACGTGGTCGAGTACCGCATCGCGGCGCGCCAGTTCGACCAGCAGATCCTGCCGCCGCCGCTCCCCACCACGACGGTGTGGGGCTACGGGCGCGACGGAGATCCGTCGTCGTTCCACTCGCCCTCGCGCACCATCGAGGCGCGCAGCGGCGAGCCCGTGCGCGTCACCTGGATCAACGGGCTCGTCGACGACGCGGGCGACTACCTACCGCACCTCTTGCCGGTCGACGCGACGCTGCACTGGGCCGATCCCGGCGGTCACGGCGATCACGTGACGGCCGACGAAGTGCAGTACACCGGACCGGTCCCGACGGTCACGCACGTGCACGGCGCGCACTCGTTCGATCACAGCGACGGTCATCCCGAGGCGTGGTTCCTGCCCGACGCGCGCAACATCCCCGAGGGGTTCGAGCGCCGCGGACCGACGTACCGCACCCAGGGCGATGGGGGCGAGGGCACGGCGGTGTTCGACTATCCGCACGACGAGCCGGCGACGACGCTCTGGTACCACGATCACTCGCTCGGCATGACGCGCGTCAACGTGTACGCGGGGCTCGCGGGCATGTGGATCCTGCGCGACGACGTCGAGGATGCGCTCGGCCTCCCGGGCCCGGCGCCGGCGATCGGAGATCCGCCGGGCACGCGCTACTACGAGCTCCCGCTGGTCATCCAGGACCGCAGCTTCACCGACGACGGCGCGCTCTCGTATCCCTCGTCGCGCACGGAGTTCGGTGACTACGACGGTCCGTACGCGCCGACCTCCGACGTCCCGCCGATCTGGAACCCCGAGGTGTTCGGCGACGTGATGATCGTCAACGGCGCCGCGTGGCCGTACCTCGAGGTCGAGCCGCGCCTCTATCGCTTCCGCATCCTCAACGCGTCGGACTCGCGCACGCTGATCCTCCACTTCAGCGACGAGCGCGCGGCGTTCGTGCAGATCGGCGGCGACGGCGGGCTGCTCTCGGACGCGCCGGCCCGCCACGTGGAGCTCGTGATCGGCCCCGCCGAGCGCTACGACGTGCTCGTCGACTTCTCGCGCTTCTCCGAGGGCGACTCGATCACGCTGCTCAACCGCGGGCCCGACGAGGCGTGGGGCGGTCCTCACGTGACGCCGCCGCAGGAGCCCGCCGATCCCACGACCACCGGCCGCGTGATGCAGCTCCGCGTGATCGCCCGCACCGACGAGGGCACCGAGGGCGCGGTCCCGAGCGCGCTTCCTCCCGTGGCGACGCCGACGACCTCGCTCCCGCCGCGCGACCTCGTGCTGATCGAGGAGGACGTCGAGGGCGCGGACGCGCCGCTGCACGTGATGCTGGGGACGCTCGAGGAGGGCGCGCTGATGTGGTCCGCGCCGCCGACCGAAGTGGTGAGCCTCGGCGACACCGAGATCTGGCGCATCGCGAACACGACCGACGACGCGCACCCGATCCACCTGCACCTCGTGCAGTTCCGCGTGCTCGATCGCACCCCGTTCGACACCGACGCGTTCGCGACCGCGCAGCAGCAGTGGCTCGCCGGCGAGGGCCCGCAGCCGGTGCTCGAGGACTTCGTGACGGGCGCCGCGATCCCCGCGCTCCCGCAGGAGCAAGGCGACAAGGACACCGTGATGGTGTGGCCCGGGACCATCACGCGCTTCGTCGCGACGTTCGATCGCGCGGGCCAGTACGTGTGGCACTGCCACATCCTCGAGCACGAGGACAACGACATGATGCGGCCGCTCGTGATCACCCCGTGACGCGGCCCGGGTGATCAACATCGGCTCGCTCGCGGAGGGCCCTCCCTTCCGCGTGCTCCGCACGCCCCGTGCGGGCCCTCCGCGAGCGAGCACTCCGGCGGAGGTGGTACCGTCGCGGCCTCCATGCCCGACGTGCGCGCCCTGTCCCGCCCCTACCCTGCGCGCGATCACGCGCCCGTCCTCACCCACGTCGACACCGCGATCTTCACGGCGCGCTACTTCACGCGCTGTCTCGCGCACCCGACCTGTCGCGACTGGTGCTGCTCGCACGGTGTCGACGTGGACGAGGCGAACGTCGCGCGCCTGCTCGAGCACGCCGACGAGCTCGAGCGCTTCACGGGCATCGATCGCGCGCGCTGGTTCCGCGACGACGTCACGCGCGACGCGGAGTTCCCCTCCGGCGCGTACCGCCGCACGCGGGTCGAGGACGGCGCGTGCGTGTTCCTCGATCGCAGCGCGCGCGGCTGCCGCATCCACGCGTTCTGCATCGCGACGGGGAGCGACTACCACGAGCTCAAGCCGATGGTGTCGACGCTCTTCCCGCTCACGTTCGACGAGGGGCTCCTGCGCCCGAGCGACGAGGTGCACGACCACTCGCTCGTCTGCCTCGACGCGCCCGACACCCGCCCCTCGAGCCCGACGCTCTACCGCGGCGTGCGCGACGAGCTGCGCTTCTACTTCGGCGAACCGCTGCTCGCCGAGCTCGACGCGCTCGAGGCCGCGCACACGCCCCACGCGCCCACGCGCCTGCGCGTCGTCCCGGGGTGACGCCTGGGCGACATCGGCGGGACACGATCGTGCGAGGCGGCGTGCGCGCCGCACCCGCGCTCCGGCGTCGCGTCCCGCGCACGCCCCGCTGCCCGCGTTCGCGAGCGTCGTGCCCGGCGCGTTGGTGCGAGGTGGCGCGTCCGCGCGACCGTCTTCGCGTCGAGTGCCCCACGTCGCAAGTGCGCCTCGTGCGTGGCCCCGCGGTCCTCGCTCGGCTGCGGTCGTGCGCGTGCGTCGCACCGTGCCGCGTCTCCCTCGAGCGAGGCTCGCGCATCTCACGTGGAGTCGGGCGCTCGGGCGCGTGCACACCGGAGCAGGTGGAGGTGCCACGCCGGACGACCTCGCGTCGAGGCACGACGACGCACCGAGGCCTCACGCCACGGACCCTCGTTCCCGCGAGCCGGGCACGCCCGCTGCAAACCCGACGGCGCATGTCCAGCGTGGCTCACGAGGCGTACGGAGACCTCACGCCCGGCGACCGCATCGGCGATCGATGGATCGTCCGCGAGCCGATCGGCAGTGGGGGCCACGCCACGGTGTACCGAGCCGAGCACGTGGAGCTCGGCCACTCGGTCGCGATCAAGGTGCTGCACCTCGATCGCTGCGGCAGCGCCGCCGACGAGATGCTCGGGCGCTTCCGGCGCGAGGCGCGCATCGCGGCGCGCATCCAGCACCGCAACGTCGTGCGCGTGTTCGACTGGGGCGAGCTCGAGAGCGGCTGGCCCTACTTCGTGATGCAGCTCGTGCCGGGCGAAGACCTGCAGGCGCTGATCGATCGCGAGGGCGCGCTGCCGATCGCGGCGGCGGTCGACGTGGGGCTGCAGGCGCTCGCGGGCCTCGGCGCGCTCGCCGAGCTCGGCGTCGTGCACCGCGACGTGAAGCCCGGGAACGTGATGATCGAGACGCGCCCGAACGGCGCGCGCATCGCGCGCATGGTCGATCTCGGCATCGCGTCGAGCTGCGATCACGTCGCGGGGCCGCGCTTCACGCTCGAGGGCACGGTGCTCGGGACGCCCGAGTACATGTCGCCCGAGCAGATCCGCGGGATGGAGCTCGATCACCGCGCCGACGTGTACTCGCTCGGCGTGGTGCTCTACGAGGCGCTCACCGGCGTGCTGCCGTTCCACGGCAAGGGCCCGTGCGCGACGCTCGCGATGGCGCTCACGCAGGAGCCCGCGCGCGCGATCGAGATGCGCCCCGACTGTCCGCCCGAGATCGACGCGATCGTCATGCGCGCGCTCGAGAAGGACCGCGAAGCGCGCTTCGAGAGCGCACGCGCGATGGCGAGCGCGCTCGCGGAGGCCGCCGATGCGTGCGGTCTGCCGCGCGGCGCCGACGCGTGGCGCACGGCAGACGCGATCGCCGAGCGCGAGGTCGACGGCATCCACGCCGAGACGGTCGCCGCGGACGAAGTGATCGAGCTGGTGCACCGGCGCGCGAAGCGCCCGGCCGCGCGCGCACGTCACGATGCCGCGCGCCCGCTGCCGCGCGTCGATCCGGCCGCAGCGCGTGCGCTCGACGACTCGACGCGCTTCCTGCGCGAGCCGACGAGCACGACGGTGCGCCTCAAGGCGCGCGCGCGAGCACCGTTCGGCGCGATCCGCGCGCTGATCGCGGTGGTGGCCCTGGGCGTCGCGACCGCGCTCGGCGTGCGCGCCGCGACCGGCGCGGTGATGGCCGACCTGCCGGAGGGCACGACCGACGCGCTGCAGACGCACATCGTGCCCGCGCAGCCGCCGCTCGCGCCGTGAGGCGCGCGCGCGTTGGGGGCTCGCGTCGCGCTCCGTGACGCGAACGCTCACGCCGCGCGATTGGCCGCGATCCCGCGCGTTTGCTAGACCGCGCGCCCGAGTCGGTGACATCCGGCTCGGGAGCGACGCAGCATGCAGGTGGGGGGTCGCTCGGGGGCGCTGCGCGGTGAGACGCGCCGCGCGAGCGAGATCGATGTGCGCACGCGCGACGCGATGTGGTCGCTCTTCGAGCGCTACTACGCGGACGTGCGGCGCGAGGTCTTCGAGCGCGACCTCTCGAGCAAGCAGTACGTGATCCTGCTGCTCGACGAGGGCGACGAGAGCGTGCAGGGCTTCTCGACGGTGCAGGTCTACCGTCGCGTGATCGACGGGCGCCCGGTGCAGATCGTGTTCTCCGGCGACACCGTCATCGAGCGCACGTACTGGGGCCAGGGCGTCGTCCAGCGCGCGTACGCCGCGCTCTTCCTGCGCGTGAAGCTCGAGCGCCCGAGCGAGCCGCTCTACTACTTCCTGCTGAGCAAGGGGTACAAGACGTATCTCTTGCTCACGCGCTCGTACCCCGAGCACTGGCCGCGCCACGATCGCGAGACACCCACGCACGTGCGCACGATCCTCGACACGCTGTCGCGCGAGAAGTTCGGCGAGCTCTACGACGCGCACAGCGGCGTGGTCCGCGTGCAGTCCGCCGAGGGGCGCTTGCGCGAGGACGTCGCGCCCATCCACGACGGTCTGATGGCGGATCCCGACATCCGCTTCTTCGCGAAGATCAACCCGGGCTACGTGCAGGCGCACGAGCTCTGCTGCATCGCGCCGGTCACGTGGCTCACCCCGGTGCGCTACGTCGTCTCGCGCGGCGCGCGCGCAATCTCGTCGCGCCTCCGCGCGCCCACCCCCGAGAGACGTCGATGAGCGAGCTGCACGTGCGCACACCGCTGAGCGCGCTCGAGGAGCACTGGCTCCTCGCCGCATCGAGCCGCGAGCTGGGGGACGCGCCGCTCGGTCGCACCGTGCTCGGCCGATCGATCGTGCTGTTCCGTGATGCGTCGGGCGCTGCGGTCGCGCTCGAGGATCGCTGCCCGCACCGCCACGTCTCGCTCTCGAAGGGATGCGTGCAGCGCGGGACGATCGCGTGCCCGTACCACGGCTGGCGCTTCGACGGACGCGGCGCGTGCGTGCACGTACCGAGCGCGCTCGACGGCGAGAAGCTGCCGAAGGCGACGGTCGCGACCTTCGCGGTGCGCGAGCAGGACGAGAGCGTGTGGGTGTGGATCGGCAGCGGCGCGCCCACGCGCGAGCCGCCGCGCTGGCCCCACGCCGAGATGGGAGGATTCGCCACGCACGAGGTCGTCACCGTGATCGACTGCGCGCTCCTGCCGATCCTCGACAACTTCGTCGACACCGCGCACACCGGCATCGTGCATCGCGGGCTCTTCCGCGGACCGCCGAGCAAGCCGGTGCGCGCGCGGATCGAAGAGCTCGCGACGGGCGTGCGCATCGAGACGCTCGGCGAGAGCGATCCCGACAGCGTCGCAGGCCGGCTCACCGGCGGCGAGCGCATCGAGCACTTCGACGAGGTGATCCTCCCGTACACCGTGCGCGTCGACTATCGCTGGGGCACGTCGCGCCACGTGCTCACGACGTCGATCTGCACGCCCGAGACCGCGACCCGAACACGCGTGTTCACTCGCGTCTCGGTGCGATTCGGTCGTGCCTCCGCGATGCTGGTGCGCGCGCTGATCCCGCTGACCGAGCGCGTGCTCGCACAGGACAAGGACGTGCTCGAAGATCAGGCGGCGCAGCTCGCGAAGCACGGCGCGACGTTCCGCGCGTCGACGATCGCCGATGCGCCGACGATCGCGGTCACCCGCGCGTTCGAGGCGTACTGCGAGCACCGGATGGACGCGCGCGAATTGCGGACCCGGGATGTCGAGTACCGACTCTGAGCGATATCGCGCGCCGCGCCTCGCCGACGAGCGCGACGATCCGAAGCTCTGCGCGCTCGCGCGCAGCGTCGTGATGCGCGGCGACGTCAGCTACGTGCTCGAGCGCGATCCGAGCTTCCTCGCGATGACGCGCGCCCAGGGCGAAGGCGGGCGAGTGGTCGTGATCGAGCACGACGAGAGCGGCGAGATCGTCGCGTCGGGGATGAGCGCGCCGATGGACGTGTACCTCGACGGACGCGCGCGGCGGACGCTCTATGCGGGCGATCTCAAGGTGCACCCGGCGCATCGCGCGAAGGGCGTCGCCGAGCTCGTCGCGGCGGCGAGCGTCGCGCAGTTCGAGACGGAGGGGCACGACCTCGCATGGGGCGTGGTGCTCTCGAGCAACCGCGCGGTCGAGCGCTTCTTCGGGCGCACCACCGAGCTCGTGCGCTTCCAGCCGCGCAACGACGTGACGATGTGGAATGTGTTCTTCGGCCCGCGTCGTGGTCGCGTCGAGGCACGGCGCGCGCGACCGGAGGACGCGGCGCAGATGGTCGAGCTCTTCCACGCGACGCATCGCGACCGGCAATTCGCGCCCGCGCTCGATCGTGACGATCCCGTCGGCGCGCTCACGCGCTTTCCCGGCATGCGCATCGACGACTACTACGTGCGCGAGCGCGGCGGGCGCATCGTCGCGTTCTGCGGCGTGTGGGACGCGTTCGCGATCAAGCGTGCGCGGCTGATCGCGCTCTCGCGCGCGATGGAAGTGGTGCGCTTCGGGTACGACGCCGTCGCGCGCCTCGCCCGGCGTCCGCGCCTGCCGCGCGACGGGGAGCACCTTCGCTTCCTCTACGCGACCGCGTGGTGCGCGCAGGAGGTCGACGATCTGCGCGCGGTGCTCGCGACGATCCACGACGCGCACGCAGGGCGCGAGCACGTGTACTTCGACATCGCGTTCGACGCGCGCGATCCGATGGCGCGCGCGCTCGACGGGCTCTGGAAGACCGGGGTGCCGTTCCGCCTCGCGACGCTCACGTGGGGCGCGCACCAGCCGCCCTCGCTGCGCGAGGCTCCGGCGTACTTCGACCCCGCGATCGTGTGATCACGCGATCGCGACGGTCTTGCCCTCGAACGCGCGACGATCGAGCGCGAGCAACACGATCGCGAGGACGGCCCACGACGCCGTGAGGATGAAGAGCGGCGTGGAGTCCTCGGGCAGCGCGTGATTCGGGTTGTCGAGGTGCGAGCCGAGGTGGAGCAGCACCGCGACCAGCAGGCTCCCGCCGGTGCGACGGTAGAACCACGTGTACACGACGTTGCCGACGATGATGAGCACGATGCCGACGAGCACCTGCGTCATCGTCATCCCGACGCTGACGAACATCGGCAAGTGCCACACGCCCCAGAGCACGCCGAGGATCGCCGTCGCTCGTCGCGCACCGTGGCGCGCGATCAAGCGCGGCAGCGCGTAGCCGCGCCATCCGATCTCCTCGCAGATCGGCACGAAGAGGATCGCGCCGAAGTGCTCGGGCCGCTCCGGGAGATAGACCCACGGCCCTCCGCCGGACCCCGGCACCAGCGCGTACACCGCGCGCCCCGCGACGTAGACGAGCCCGGGCAGCCCGAGCGCGAGCACCAGCCACATCGGGCCGACGCGCCACGCGCCGAGCCCTCGCAGCATCGTGCGCACGGCCGCCCATCCACCTTCGCGACGCGCCGCGAGGATCGCGGCGATCGCGGGCGAGAACACCGCGAGCGGTGCCGCCGCCATGTACGTCTCGGGCGCGCCGGGCAACACGCCGAGCGCCGCGAGCGAAGGCGGCAGCAGCGAGAGCCACGTCAGCAGGAACGCGATGCCGAAGTAGAACGTCGTGGGGGGCAGCATGGGCCTGGTTTCGACCACGCGCGCGCGGCGCGGTTCCCGGAGACGATTCTAATCGCAACCAATTGGTTGCACGTCCAGCACCACGTCGTCGACGAGCGCCTCGAACGTGCCCTGGCTCGGGTCGGACCACGCGACCCCGACCAGCACCCGGTCGTAGTCGCCCGCGGGATACGAGTCGACGCCGGTGGCCGACACCACGCGCTCGCCGTCGAGGAAGAGCTCGAGCTCGCCGTCGCCGTCCGACACGCCCACGTGCAGCTCGACGCAGACCCACTCGTCCGCGGGGAAGCGCAGCTCGTCGGGCGCGTCGAACGTGCCCGCCTCGACGCCGAAGACCTCGACCCGCCCGTCGCGCACGACGTTCACGTCGATGCCGAACACGTCGCTGCCCTGGTGCTCGAGCGCGAGCAGGTTCACGCCGACGCTCGGGCTCGGCGCGGGCACCCGCACGAACGCGCGCAGCCAGAGATCGCCCGACGCGATCGGCGTGAAGCGGCGATGCACGAACGCGGTCGCGCCGCTGCCACCCATCTCGGCGCGCAGCGCGCGCTCGCCGCGATGCACGGCCGCGGTCGTGGTCCCGACCATCCCGTCGTCGCGCGTCGTGAGCGACCAGTACGTGCCGACGTCCCCCTCGAAGCCCGAGCACACGAGCGCACCGGCGTGCTGCGACGCGCACTCGTCGATCGACGGCGGCGCATCGAGGGTGCCTCCGTCGCCCGAGCCCACGTCGTAGCCGACGCGGCCGCAGCCCACGAGCAGCACCATCGCGAGCGCGGGCGACCTCCACAGCATCCCGCTCCAGGATGCCTCGGATGGTGCTCGTCAGAACAGCCGCAGCTGCGCGCCCGCCACCCGATCGAACGACGTGCCCAGCAGCGGGAGCACCACGTCCGCCGCGGGCGCGAGCTGCTTGTCGACGTAGTGCGCGTGATCGATCGGCGAGACGCGTCGCGACGCGGGCTCGGGCCCGCGCGTCGTGATCACGTACTCGATCTCGTCGCCCTCGAGATCGTCCTCGAGCATGCGCGCTGCGCGCACGTGGGGCGGCGAGCCGCCGTAGTCCTCGATCTCACGGCGCAGTCGGCGTCGATAGACGAGCTCGCGATCGAGCTTCCCCGCGACGAGATCGCCGCGTACCCCGCGCAGCCACTCCTCCCACGGCTGGTCCTCGAACACCCGGCGCAGCAGCTCGCGCTGCACCTCGCGCGCGAGCGGCGTCCAGTCGCTGCGGATCGCCTCGAGCCCGCGGATCACCAGCTCGAGCGCGCCGTCGCCGCGACGCACGAGGCCGGCATAGCGCTTCTTCGAGCCGCGATCGGAGTGCCGCATCGTCGGCATCAGGAAGCGCAGGTAGTGCGACTCGAAGCGCATCTCGAGGAAGCTCTCGAGGCGCAGCTCGCGCGCCAGCGCGTCGCGCCAGTACGCGGTGATCTCGCGCGCGAGGCGGGCGCCTTCGGCGCGGCACTCGGCCTCGGCGAGCGACTCGGGCAAGCGCACGAAGAGCGAGTCGGTGTCGCCGTAGATCACCGGATGCCCGCGCTCCTCGAAGAACGCGCGGCTGCGATCGATGATCTCGTGTCCGCGCCGCGTGATCGACGTCGCGAGGCGCGGATCGAAGAAGCGGCAGCCCGGCGTGCCGAGCACGCCGTAGAACGAGTTCATCAGGATCTTGATCGCGCGCGAGAGCGCCTCGTTCTTCGCGCTCTGCGCGCGCCCGCGCGCCTCCGCGAGGTGCGCGACGATGTCGGGGAGGATCGCGCCTTCGCGCGGGAACGACGCGCCCTCGAAGCCGGGGATCGGATCGTCGCCCGGCGCCCAGAGCCCGAGCGGATCGACGTGGAACGTGCGGATGATGCTGGGGTACAGCGAGCGGAAGTCGAACGAGAGCACGTTGCGGTAGAGCCCCGGCACGCTCTCGAGCACGTGCCCGCCGGGCGAGGGGATCGCGTCGACCTCCACGCCGACGTCGGGCGCGACGTACCCGCGGCGATGCAGGCGCGGCAGGTAGAGATGATCGAACGCCGCGACCGCGCCGCCCTGTCGATCGAGGGGCAGCCCGGTCAGACGTGCGCGCTCGACCGCGAACCCGACGAGGTCGGCGGCGCGGAACACGTCGAGCACGAGCCGCGCGTCCTCGAGGTTGTAGGCCGCGAGCGCGTCGGGATCCTCGGCGTGCATGCGGCGGATCTCGGCGAGCGCGTCGCCTCCCGCGTCGATGCGCTTGCCGCGCCCGACCAGCGCGCGCGCGACGTGATCGAGCGTGTAGCGCTCGAAGGACCACGTCGCGTTCTTCAGGGTCGCGATGCCGTCGAGCACGACACGCCCGGGCACGCGCGCGATCGACACCTGGCTCGCGGTCGCGCCCTCGAGCACGCGCGCACGCTCGCCCGCGCGGCCGATCGCGAAGGGCACACGGAGCACCGCGCAGCGCGCCTGCAGCGCGCGGAGGTCGAACTCCACGACGTTCCACCCGACGATCAGATCGGGATCGGCGCGCCGGATCACGTCGAACGCCGCGTCGAGCAGCGCGCGCTCGTCGTCGTGGAAGGTGATCGCGTCGTGATCGCGATCGCTCTCCCGCGCGCGCCGGATCAGCACGCGCTCGAGGCCCTCGCCCGCGAGCGCGATCGAGAGCACCGGGCCGTCCCACCCGTCGGTCTCGATGTCGAGCGAGAGCGGGCGAAGCTGCGGCGTGACGTCGGCGGCGCGCACCTGCGGATCGCGCACGTGCAGCACGCCGTCCTTGCTGCGCGCGTGGCCGCGCAGCGCGATCCCGCTGGTGACGAAGCGCTCCATCAAGAAGCGATCGGAGGGCTTCACGTCGGACTCGAGCGCGACCTGCAGCCGATTGCGCAGCCGCTCTCGCTCCGCGATCAGCGCGCGCTGCGATCGGAAGTAGACCGCGTCGACGTCGAGCCCCTCGCGCGTGCGCAGCGGCCGAGGATCGCGGCGCCCCGCCTCGGTCGCGACGTCGCGCGGCACGAACAGGACCGCTTCCTGATCACGCAGCGACGCCTTGATCGCGCCGTGCTCCGACGAGACCGCCCAGAGCGTGATCTCGACGCCGCCCGGACCGTCCCGCCACTCTCGCGAGAGGAGGAACGCATCGAGCTCGCGCACGTCCGGCACGAGCGCGTCATAGCGCAATCGACCCGCTCACGCGGAGCCATCCCGGCCGACGAGATCGCGGTGACGAGCAAGCGGGCCTGGAGCGGCCGCGAAGCCGACGAGATCGCGCTGCCGAGCAAGAGCAAGCGGGGCTGGGGCCCCGCGCGCAGCGTTTGGGGAGGCGGCCGCGAAGCCGACGAGATCGCGCTGCCGAGCAAGAGCAAGCGGGGCTGGGGCCCCGCGCGCAGCGTTCGGGGAGGGGGGCCCCGATCCGGCTCTGCCGGTCGGGGGGAGGGGTCTTCCAAGACCCCTTCCGCAATCAACGATGCGTGCCGACGCCGGCGACCTTCGCGCGCACGCGCTCGATCGCGGCCTCGAGCTCACCCGCACCGCCCGAGCCCGCCGAGAGCTGCGGCGCGACCATCACGGCCGCCGATCGAATCGACTCGACGAACTTGAACGGCAGCGCCTTCGGCGAGAGCGACGAGAGCGCGACGCCGACGCCGCGCACGATCGCCGCACGGAAGCCACCACCCTCGGGGACGATGATCGCGTGGTCCATCGAGCTCGTGAGATCACGGTACACGCGCGACATGCCCTTGCGGACCTCGTCGCTCGGCGGCGGCGACGTGCGCTCGATGATCGAGATCGTCGAGACCTTCGCCCCGGCGGGTTGCTCGGCGAGGAAGCTGCGCGCGACACGCTCGAGGCCGGCCAGGTTGTCCATCGTCATCGGGCCCCGCCACACCTGGATCAGCACGCGATCCCAGGTGGCGAGGCAATGATCGGCATCGAGTGTCCTCGTCTGTACTCCGTCGCTCATGGACCTCCCTCACTCACTCTGCTTCCGTCCCCGCCGCGAAGATACACGAGGCGCGGCATCGATGGATCGTTTGCGGCCGCATGGAGCGAACGTGAGTCAGCGACGGAGCGCCATGCGCCCGGTGAACGCGTTGTCGAACAGCCCGAATCGGTTGAACCGCGCGAGCTGCCGTGCCCAGCTCGGACCCTTCGGGTACCGGAGCAGGAATCCACCCGACACGGTGTGACGCTGGCCCCAGTGTGGTCGTCCCTCGAAGCGCGGATCGATCAGCGTGCGCTCGAACGAGCCGAGGATGATCGGCGCGGCATCGGCGGCGGTCGCCGATCCGATCGCGTGCACGTTGACGTTGCCCACCGGGATCGGCGCCTCGATGGTGCAGGTGTCGCGGCCGTATTGCATCGCGAGGTAGTGCGACGACGCGCGAGAGAAGCGGATGCCGAGCGGCGAGACGTGGAAGAAGCCGCGCGAGGCCATCGCGTCGAGGTGCGCGATCGTCGCGTCGATCGCCGCCACGCTGCGGCCCACGTCGACCCCGATCTCGCTCGACGTCGCCGGGATCCAATCGCCCACGCTGGTGCGGAACACGACGTAGCTCTCGCTCTCGATCGTGCGCGTCGCGTCCTCGCGGAAGAGCTCGCGCAGCTTCTGGGTCGCGATGCGCGTCCCGAGCGGGCCCGCGGCGAGCGCGCAGCACACCAGCTCCGACTGCTCCTTCCCTTCGCGCGTGCGCGCCTCGCGGATCCGCGCGTCGCCGCGCGGCGGGAGCTCGGTCAGCGGCACGTGGTGGGGGAGCGCGGGGCGCTTCTCGCGCACCGTCACCTGGCACCAGTGCTCGCCGTCGAGGCGCTCGGGCAGCATCGTCACGTCGAGCCAGGGCGTCGATCGCGCGCGCGACACGAGCGTCGACTTGAGCGACGACCACGGCACGACCTCGCACGTCTCGCGCAGCTGGAACGCGGGCACCACGCGCAGCGTGATCGCGGTGACGATGCCGAAGCACCCGAGCCCGACGACGACGCTGCGGAACACCTCGTCGTCCTGCACGAGCGACATGCGCCCGCGCTGGCTCGAGCCATAGAACCGATCGCGATCGGTGATCCCGTTCGTCGGCTCGATGCGCCAGTGCCGCACCACCGGGCGCCCCGCGTCCTCGACGCCGATCATCTCGATCGACGAGACGAGATCCGCGAGCGGTCCGAAGCCGAGCCCGGTGCCGTGGGTGCCCGTCGCGATCGCGCCGTAGATCGACTGTCCGTCGTAGGAGCCGAGGTTCGGCATCGCGAGACGGCGCTTCGCGAGATCGAGGTTGAGCGCGCGGATCGTCTGTCCCGACGAGACGCGCACGAGCTGCTCGCCGGGTCGCACCCGCGGCTCGACCAGCGCGAGATCGCCCTTCAGCCACGTCTTCCAGTCGGCGTCGTCGAGCGCGAGGTGCTCGAGCGAGAGGAGGATCGCGTCCGAAGGCGGACGCGCGACGTCGGAGGTCGAGTGGCCCGAGCCCACGGCGCGGATGCGACGGTTCGTCCTGACCGCCTCCTCGACCGCCTCGAACACCGCGTCGACCTTCGCGGGCCGCCGCACCTCGCATGCGACGCGTTGCTGTCCGAGCCAGTCGCTCCACTCCCCATCGCTCACCGGCATGCGCTCCTCCGAGGCGCGCGAAGGTACCTCATCCGTGTGCGCACGCGCGCATCGCCGCGCGCGCGCGGCGCGCTATCGTCGCGCCCGATGTGCCGTCCCCCAGCGCGCCCCGCGCGCTCGTTGCTCGTCCTCGCTCTCTTCGTCGCAGCCTCCGGATGTGTGCGCGGACCCGCAGCGCGCGGGAACGACTGGCACACGATCACCACCGCGCACGTGCGGCTGACGTCGGACGCGAACGTCGAACGCGCGGTCGAGCACGCCTGGCTTCTCGAGGACTTCCACCTCGCGCTCGCGCATTGGTTTCCCGACTGTGCGCGCGGCGACGACACGACCGAGGTGGTCATCCTCGCGCGCGACGGCGAGTACGACGAGATCGCCCCGCGCGAGTCCCTGGGCTTCTTCGCGGACGGCTCGTACGACTCGCCCTACGCCGTTCCCGCCCGCGTCGTGATCTCGGCTCCGGCGGCCCGCGAGAACAGCCTCCCCGATCTCTTCGTCCACGAGCTGACGCATCGCTTCGTCGCGACGTGTTACCCGGAGGCGCCGCCCTGGCTGCACGAAGGGCTCGCGGAATTCTTCGAGACGATGCGCGTCGAGGACGACTCGATCGTCCTCGGCACCGCGCGCTTCCGCATCCGCGACGTGCAGCACACGTTCATGTTCCGATCGCACGGGCGCACCTACGCCGACGTCCCTCCGGAGCGCGTGCCCAGCGCGACCGAGCTCGTCGCGATGACGCCGAGCGCGTTCTACGACCCGACCGGGCACGGCACGGGCGACGGCTCGCGGTTCGGCAACTACGTCGGCGCGTGGGCGCTCGTGCACATGATGCGGCTGGGCACGGATCTCGAGCTGCGCGCGCGCTTCCGCGAGTACCTCGGCGCGCTGGAGCTCGGCCTCGTGGACGAGCGCGAGGCGTTCGCGCGCGCGTTCGAGGACTTCCCGTTGGACATCATGCTCGAGGGCCACATGTGGGCCACCGATCGCACGGTGCTCCGCGCGCCCTACCGGCCGCCGGTGATCGCTCGGCCCGTCGTCGAGCCGCTCTCGCCGGGCGCGGCGCACGTCACGTGGGCGACGCTGCTGCTGAGGTCGGGCCGTGCGGACGCGCAGGAGCGCGCGCGCGTGCACATCGCGGAGGCGGCGCGCGATCCCCGGGCCCGCGCCGATGCGCTGCTGCTGCGCGCGACGCTCGCCGAGGGCACGGCGAGGGAGCGTGCGATCCGCGAAGCGGAGCTCATCGCGCCCGGCACGGCGCGGGTTCTGCGGGCACGCGGCTTCCTCGCGCTCGCGCAGAACGACGTCGAGAGCGCGCGTGCGATCTCGACCGCGCTCTCGGGGCGCAGCGATCTCGGGGTCGCGGAGCGCATCGTGATCGCGCAGCTCCTCCACGCGAGCGGCGATCTGCAGGGCGCCGCCGCGAACGCGTCCATCGCGGTGCAGCACGCGGCGAGCACGTGGGAAGCGCAGTACGTGCTCGGCCGCGTCCTCGCGGATCTCGGTCAGGCTCGTGAAGCACGCCGCGCATTGCTGATCGTGCTGCGCCTCGTCGGCGACGGCCGAACCGAGCTCACCCGTGAAGTGCGCGCGCTGCTCGACGAGCTCTAGCGGCCCTCCACCGCGAGCCCTGCGCGCGCCGTGCTCGGCGCGAGCGTCTCGATCGTGATCTGCGCGATCGCCTCGGGGATGCTGCGCAGCTCGAGCACGACGTAGTAGGTGCCCGCGGGCAGATCGGGGAAGACCTGCACGCGATCGTCGAAGGGCTCGAGCACCACGCATCCGAGCGCCGAGCTCGTGTCGCCGCACGCGCTGCGTACCGAGAGCCCGAGCCGCGCGTGACCGTCGAGCGTCACCCGGAGATCTCGACGAGCACCGGTGGTGATCGCGTACACGAGCTCGGGCCAGTCGTCGTCGCCGCAGCCGAGCGCGAGGTCGTCCTTCGTGTCGATGAAGTCCGCGGTGAACGTCCCGCCCCCGCCCACGTCGAGCGCGGTCGCGCACGCCTCGTTCGTCGGCGGATCGGTCGCCGGCGAGAACGTCACGTCGAGCGTGAGCTGATCGGTCGAGCCCGAGCCGAAGTTCCGCTCGGCGCCCGCGAGCACGTAATAGGTGCCCGCTTCCAGCGCGCGATACCGCATCGTCGCGGGGAAGCCGGTCACGTCGTCGATCTCGGTCGTCGCGTCGTCGCAGCCGCGCCGCAGCGCGACCTCGGTGTAGGCCCAGTCGTCACCGGGATCGGCCGCGATGATCTCGACGTCGCGCTCCTCGCCGATCGTGAAGCGCGCGACGAAGTCGCGGCACTCGACGATGCCGCAGCCGAGGTAGTCGCCGCGCAGCTCGCGCGCCTCGACCGCGAAGGTTCCACCCGCCGAGACGTCGAGCGGATCGGCGCACGTGTCGTGCGGCGCGGTCGCGCACACGTCCTCGTCGACGTCTCCGTCGCAGTCGTCGTCGCGGCGGTTCCCGCAGCGCTCCTCGGTGCCCGACGACACCGTGGGATCCGAGTCGTCGCAGTCGTTGCCCCCGTCGCAGAACATGTCGACGTCGCCGTCGTCGTCGAGATCGCGCGCAGCGTGCGTGCAGCTCGCTGCGCTCTCGTCGCAGCGATCGACGGTGCAGACATCGCCGTCGTCGCAGCTCTCGCGCCGCCCTTCGATGCAGCCGTCGACCGGATCGCAGCGCTCCGCTCCGTCGCAGAACACGTCGTCGGCGCACGATGCGTGGTCGAGGTGCCAGCGGCAGAGCCCCTCGGCACAGATCTCGACGCTGCACGCGACGCCGTCGTCGCAGTCGGAGTCGACCGTGCACTCGCGGGGACCGGCGTCGACCGGGGGCCCGCCGTCGCCGGTTCCTCCGTCGGAGGTCGCGAGCGGACGTGACGAGCACGCGGCGAGCAGCACGAGCGCGGCGAGCGACCAGAGACCTCTCATGCATGCTTATTGGCCGGACCCCGCCGGACCCGTGACGGCACCCGATGGAACCCGCACGGCGAGCGCCGTACGCTTGACGAATGGCCTCGCCCGCGCCGCGCATCACGCCCGAGGAGTACTTCGCCCTCGACTCCGGGTCGGAGCGCAAGACCGAGTACTACGATGGCGTCGCGGTCGCGATGGCGGGCGCGTCCCCGCGCCACAACCAGATCGCGCTGAACGTCGCGTCTGCCCTGCGCACCCAGCTCGCCCCGCGCGGCTGCTTCGTGGCCGCGGCCGATCAGCGCGTCCGCCTCGCGACCACCCGCGCCTGGGTCTACCCCGACGTCGTCGTCTCCTGCGCTCCGCGCTTCGAGCCCCCGCGCCCGCAGACGCTGCTCAACCCCGAGCTCGTCGTCGAGGTGCTCTCGGAGTCGACCGAGGCCCACGACCTCACCGCGAAGCTCGCGCATTACCGCGCGACCGAGCCGATCGCCGAGATCGTGTTCGTCCATCCGCGCGAGCGGCTCGTCGAGCACCACCGTCGTGTCGATGGCTCGCGCTGGCTCGTGTCGCTCGTGCGCGAAGGTGTCGTCGAGCTCCCCGGCACCGCGACCACGCTGGCGATCGCCGACGTGTACGCCGGCGCCGACACGCTGCCCGACGACGAGGACTGATCGGGTCCGCGTCGAGAAATCGAAATCCGACCGCAGAGATCACAGAGGGCCGCCGAGAGAACGACGTACGGTCGAATCTCTCTGCGGCCCTCCCGTGGCCCTCTGCGGTGGATCCTCGCTCGCGGCCCTCAGGCCACCGCGCCGAGCCCTGCGCCCTGCGCGGCGACCTTGTGCTGCCCGGGCGCGACCGCGTTCTCGCCGTGGAACGTCTTGCCCGTCTTCGCCATGTCGACGAGCACCGGCGCCGGCGCGAACCGATTGCCCAGCCGATCGCGGAAGCGCTCGAGCCGGCGCACGATCTCCTTCGCGCCCACCGTGTCGACGTAGCGGAACGGCCCACCACGGAAGGGCGGGAAGCCGAGCCCGAAGATCGCGCCGATGTCTCCGTCGCGCGCGCTGCGGAGGATGCCCTCGCCGTAGCAGAGGCACGCCTCGTTCACGAACTGCAGCGCGCAGCGCTGCGCGATCTCGTCCTTCGGCAGCTTCTTGCCGGGGGTGAGACCGAGCACGCCGTACACCGTCTCGTCGACCTGCTTCTTCCCCTTCTTCTTCTTGTCGCCGTAGAGGTAGAAGCCGCGCCCGTTCTTGCGACCGAAGCGCTTGTCCGCGAGCAGCTTCTCGAAGCCCGCCGGCGGCTTCATGCGATCGCCGAACGCGGCGTGCATGATGTGCCCGACCTTCTCGCCGACGTCGATGCCGACCTCGTCGAGCAGCGTGATCGGACCGACGGGGAACCCGAAGTCCATCAGCGCGTCGTCGATGTCCTCGACCTTCACGCCCTCGGCGAGGATGAACGCGGCCTCGTTCATCATCGGCCCGAGGATGCGCGACGTGTAGAAGCCGACGCCGTCGTTCACCACGATGACGGTCTTGCCCTGCTTCTTGCCGATCTCGACGCACGTCGCGGTCACCCACGGCGCGGTCTTCGGCGTCACGATGATCTCGAGCAGCGGCATCTTCTCGACCGGCGAGAAGTAGTGCATGCCGATCACGGTCTCGGGGTGCGTGCTCGCCTTCGCGATCTCGCCGATCGGGATCGACGACGTGTTCGACGCGAAGATCGTTTGCGGCCCGCACTCGCGCTCGACGTCCATCAGGACACGGTGCTTGAGCGCGAGATCCTCGAACACCGCCTCGACCACCACGTCCGCGCCGCGCAGGCCGTCGTAGCCCGTCGTGCCGGTGACGTACGAGAGCTGCTCGCCCGCCTCGCGCACCGTGAGGCGCTTCCGCTTCACCTTCTGGTCGACGAGGTTCTTCACGTACGAGAGGCCGCGCGCGACGCCCTCTGCGTCCTTGTCCTTCAGGCGCACCGGGATCTTCGCGCTGTTCGCCGTCACGTACGCGATGCCCGCGCCCATGAGGCCCGCGCCCAGCATCCCGACCTTGTGCACCTCGTGCGGCTGCACGCTCGGATCGTCGACGCCGGTGTCCTTCTTCAGCGCGTTCGTCGCGAAGAAGATGCTCATCAGCTGCGCCGCCTGCGGCGACACCACGAGCTCGCCGAACGCGACCGCCTCCGCCTCGAGCCCCGCCTCGAAGCCCTTGTCGAGGCCCTTCTCGACGACCTCGAGGATGCGCTCCGGGCCCGGATAGTTGCCGCGCGTCTTGCTCAGCAGCTGCTTCTTCGCCTGATCGAAGAGGAAGCGACGGCCGAGCGGCGTCTTGGTGAGCGCGGCCTCCTGCAGCTTCTCCGCGCCCTCGAGCTTCGGGCCCTTCGGCGCCGCGCTGCGCGGTCCGGTGCCCTTCTCCGCGAGCGCGAGCGCGCGCTGACACGCGACCTCGAGCAGGATCGCCTCGGGCACCACCTCGTCGACGAGCCCGACCTTCTTCGCCTTCTTCGCGTCGAGCTGCTTGCCGGTGAGCAGCATGTCGAGCGCCGTCTGGATCGGCACGAGGCGCGGAAGGCGCTGGGTTCCGCCCGCGCCGGGCAGCAGACCGAGCTGCACCTCGGGCAGGCCGAGCTTCGTCTTCGGATCGTCGCTCGCGACGCGCGCGTGGCACGCCATCGCGACCTCGAGCCCACCGCCGAGCGCCGCGCCGTGGATCGCCGCGACCACCGGCGCACGGAACGTCGCGATGCGATCGAGCGCGCGCTGACCGGCGCGCGAGAGCTCCGCGGCCTCGCGATCGGTCTTCGCCTTCTGCAGCATCGTGATGTCGGCGCCGGCGATGAAGCCGCTCTTCTTGCCCGACGTGAACACGATCGCCTTCACGCTCGTGTCGCGCTCGAGCTCGTCGAACACCCGCGCGAAGTCCTCGGCGAACGACGCCTTGAGCGTGTTCACCGGCTCGCCCGGGACGTCCATGCGCAGCACGACCACACCGCCGTCGCGCTTCTCGATCGAGAGTGCGTCGCTCGCCATGTCAGTTGACCTCCAGGATCATCGCCGCGCCGATCCCGCCCGCCGCGCACGCGGTGACGAGACCGAGGTTCCCGCCGCGCCGCTTGAGCTCGCGCAGCGTCTGGGTGATCTGCCGCGCGCCGGTCGCGGCGAACGGGTGACCGATCGCGATCGAGCCGCCCGTCGGGTTGAACTTCGAAGGATCGATCTCGCCGAGCGCCTCGCTGCGACCGAGCTTCTCCTCCGCGAACTTCTTGCTCGCGAACGCCTGCGTGTTCGAGAGCACCTGCGCCGCGAAGGCCTCGTGCATGTCGATCACGTCGAGGTCCTTCAGCTTGATCCCCGCGCGGTCGAGCGCGATCGGCGTCGCGTAGCTCGGGCCCATCAGCATCTGCCCGCGCGGATCGAGCGCCGCGAACGCGTAGCTCTTGATGTAGCCGAGCGGCGTGAGGCCGAGCGCCTTCGCCTTGTCCTCGCGCATCAGGATCAGCGCGCTCGCGCCGTCGGTGAGCGGCGACGCGTTGCCCGCGGTGATCGTGCCGTACTTGCGGTCGAACGCGGGCTTCAGCTTCGAGTAGCTCTCGAGCTTGCTCTCGTCGCGCACGAGGTTGTCCTTCCCGTACGGCTCGAGGCCCTTCCCGTTCTGCACGTAGACGGTCATCACCTCGTCGGCGAGCCAGCCCTGCTTCCAGGCGTTCGCGGCCTTGGTGTGCGACTGGTGCGCGAGCTCGTCCTGCGCGGCGCGGGAGATGTGGTTCTCCTTCGCCATCTTCTCCGCGCTCTCGCCCATCGAGAGGCCCGTCGAGTACTCGACGATCGCGGGCGGCACCGGGACGAGATCCTTCGGCGAGAGCTTGCTGAACGCCTTGAGGCGCTCGCCGAGCGACTTCGCCTTGCTCGCGTCGAGCAGCGCCGCGCTGAGCTTCTTGCTCACCGTGATCGGCACGTCGGTCGAGCTGTCCGCGCCGCCGCTCACGCCGCAGTCGATCGCGCCGGTGAGGATCGCCTCGGCGATGCTGACCGTGCTCTGGTAGCTCGTCGCGCAGGCGCGGCTGACGCTGAAGGCCTCGATGTTCCGGGGCATGCCCGTGCCGAGCACGATCTCGCGCGCGATGTTCGGCGCGGCGATCGAGGGCAGCACCTGCCCGTACACGACCTGCTGGATCTCGCTCGGCGACACGCCGGTGCGCACCAGCAGCTCGTTCACGACCGCCTGCCCGAGCTCGAGCGCGGACATGTTCTTGTACGCCGAGCTCTGCTTCGCGAACGGGGTTCGCAGCCCCGCGACGACCGCCACGCGCGTGCCGTTTCCGTTCGTTCCCCTGGCCATGCGTCCTCCACCGATGAGAAAGGAGCGCGCACCGAAACCCGAGACGGCGAATGAATCGCGGTTCAGCGCACGACCGCGACGGCGTAAAACGCTTGACGCAGCGTGTCAAGAGAGGGGCGATCGTTGGAGCACCAACGATTCGCGAGCTGGCAAACAAATCGGCCCGTCGACGGGGGTCGACGGGCCGCTTCGCCGCTCGGCTCGGGACATCAACTGTCGATACGGCGACCCCTGGACATTGCGCCCAGCCGGGGCCGGCCGACCATCACCCCGAGGGGTGGATCGCGACGCGCTGGACGCGCCAGACCCCACCGGAGCGGAGCGCGTTCTGTTCCCGCGCCTCGTGATCCCCCAGAATTCGCGACGTTCCGTTACGGCACTTCCCTTGCGAAGGCGCGTGCGACATGCGCTTTCGCTCCCTCACCGCGCTCGCGGTGCTCTCGCTCGCCGCGTGCGACGGGTCGCTGCTCGATCCACGCGGCAGCGGTCCCGGCACGGTCGACGGCTGGGGTCCAGACGGCCCGAGCGGTCCAGGTGGCCCCACGGTCCCCGCCGAGCCGGGTCGCGTGACCATGCGCCGGCTCAACCGGAGCGAGCTCGACCACACGGTCCGCGACCTGCTCGGCCTCGAGCACCCGGTCAGCACCGACTTCCCCGCCGACGATCGTGGCTACGGCTACGACAACAACGGCGACGTGCTCTCGACCTCGGCGCTCCACGTCGAGCTGCTCGCGAGCAGCGCGGAGGAGTGGATCGACGAGGCGCTCGGCACGACCGAAGCGCCCGGTCCGGGCCGCGAGCGCATCCTGACGTGCGACGCCGCGACGGGCGGTGAAGCGTGCGCGCGCACCATCCTCACCGCGTTCACCCGCCGCGCGTGGCGCCGCCCCGCGACCGAGCCCGAGCTCACCCGACTGCTCGGGATGAACACGATCGCGCAGATGCACGGCGACGGCTGGCCCGAGGGCGTCCGCCTCGCGCTGATCGCGACGTTGATCTCGCCGCACTTCCTCTACCGCGTCGAGCTCGACGATCCCGCGGTCACCGGCCCCGAGCGCGTCTCGGACTACGAGCTCGCGTCGCGCCTCTCCTACTTCCTCTGGGCGAGCGCGCCCGACGACGAGCTGCTCGACCTCGCGGAAGAGGGCGGGCTCCACGACGAGACGATCCTGCGCGCGCAGGCCGAGCGCATGCTCGACGACGACCGCGCGCGCTCGCTGGTCGACGACTTCGCGGGGCAGTGGCTCTACACGCGCCTCGTCCCCGAGCACGACGCCGACGACGCGACGTTCCCCGAGTGGACGCCCGATCTCGCGCGCTCGGCGCAGGGCGAGATGGAGCGCTTCTTCGCGGCGTTCCTCGAGGAGGATCGGCCGGTCGAGGAGATGCTCACCGCGGGCTTCGGGTTCGTCGACGATCGCCTCGCCGCGCACTACGGCGTCGAGATCCCGACCGACGCGACGCGCGACGAGCAGGGCTTCGCGCGGGTGATGCTCCCCGACACGCGCAGCGCGGGCCTCCTCTCGCGCGCCGGTGTGCTCGCCGTGACCTCGCAGCCGAACCGCACCTCGCCGGTGAAGCGTGGTGTGTGGGTGCTCGAGCAGATCCTCTGCTCGCCGCCGCCGCCCCCGCCGCCCGGCGTCGAAGGGCTCGAGGCGACCGAGCCGCGCGAGGGCGAGACGCTGCGCGAGCGCTTCGAGCGGCACCGCAGCGATCCGGTCTGCGCGTCGTGCCACTCGGTGATGGATCCGATCGGCTTCGGCCTCGAGCGCTACGACGCGATCGGTCGTTATCGCGAGACCGACAACGACGGCGCGATCGACGACAGCGGGCTCCTGCCGGGCTTCGGCGACTTCACCGGCGCGAGCGAGCTCGGCGCGATGATCTCGAGCGACCCGCGCTTCCCGCGCTGCGTGACGCGCCAGATGATGACCTACGCGCTCGGCCGCGGTGTCGAGCACCGCAGCGACGAAGCGTGGGTCGACCTGCTCACCGAGGACATGCTCGCGAACGGCGGGACGCTGCGCGCGCTGGTCCTCGAGATCGTGACGAGCCCCCCGTTCCGCATGCGTGGCGCCGATCACGGCGCGGAGGACGAGTGATGTCGGCGTGGAGCAAGAAGAAGCTGGGGCGCCGGTTCTTCCTCGGCGGTGCGGGCGCGGCGATCGCGCTGCCGTTCCTCCCCTCGGCGGTGCGGATGCTCGAAGGACGTGGCACCGCGCACGCGGATCACGCGTCGTGCGAGACGCCGAAGCGGCTGCTCGCGTGGTACGTGCCCTGCGGCATCCACATGGCCGCGTGGCGCCCGACGTCGACGGGACGCGACTTCGCGCTGCCGGAGATCCTCCAGCCGCTCGAGCCGGTGCGCGGGAAGATGAACGTGCTGACCGGCATCGCGAACATGCCGGCGCGCCCCGACGGCCCGGGTGATCACGCCGCGGGCACCGGCTCGTTCATCACCGCGACCCACGTGGTGAAGACCGAGGGCTCCGACATCCGCAACGGCGTCTCGATGGACCAGGTCGCGGCGACGCACCTCGGATCGTGCACGCGCTTCGCGTCGCTCGAGCTCGGCATCGACGGCGGTGGGCCCGCGGGCGGATGCGACTCCGGCTACTCGTGCGCGTACGCGCGCAACGTGAGCTGGAGCGGACCGCAGACGCCGATGCCGAAGATGACCGACGTGCGCGCGGTGTTCGATCGCCTGTTCGACGGCTTCGATCCCACCGCGTCGCTCGCCGAGATCGAGCGCCGCCGCGCGTACCGCACGAGCGTGCTCGACGTCGCGCTCGAGGACGCGAATTCGCTGCGCCCGCGCCTCGGCACCACCGATCAGCGCAAGCTCGACGAGTACCTCACGGCGGTGCGCGAGGTGGAGCTGCGCATCTCGTCGGAGGAGACGCTGGTGTGCGAGGTCCCGGGGCGCCCCGCGGAGGACCTCGATCTCACCGCGCGAATCGACGTGATGAGCGACCTGCAGGCGATCGCGATGCAGTGCGATCTCACGCGCGTCATCACGTTCATGATGGCGAACGCGGGCAGCAACAGGAGCTATCCGTTCCTCGGCATCGGCGACGGGCACCACAGCCTCTCGCACCACCAGGGCAACGCCGAGAACCACCGCAAGCTGACGCTGATCGATCGCTGGGAGATGGAGCGCTTCTCGTACTTCCTCCAGAAGCTCGACTCCATCGAGGAGCCCGGCGGCGGCACGCTGCTCGACACCTGCGCGGTCTTCCTCTCGAGCGAGATCTCGGACGGCGATCGCCACAACCACGACGACATGCCGATCCTCGTCGCCGGCACTGCGGGCGGCGCGTGGGAGACCGGTCGTCACGTCGTCTACGACGGTCGCCCGCCGGTCGCGAACCTGTTCACGACGCTGCTCAACGCAGTCGGCGTCCCCTCGACGCGCTTCGGCGACGACGGCACCGGTCCGCTCACGATCTGATCCAAGACGAAGATCGGCTCGCCCGCCGGTCTCTACCGTCCGCGCGCTTCCCGCGCTCCCCTCCGGGACCGGCGGGACGAGCACTCCGGTAGGGACTCACGTCGCGGCGCTCGCCTCGCGGTGGGCGCCTCTCGGCTTCCAACGGAAGAGCCCGCGTCGCTCGCCATGCGGCGCCGCGGGCTCGCCCAGCACGTCTTCCACGTAGAGCATGCGGACCGCGACCACGACGACGACGAGCAGCGGCGTCGCGACGAGCACGCCGACCGGCCCGACGTAGACGACGGTCGCGAGCTGCGCGAGCACCACGAGCGCGGGCGGCAGGTTCACCGCGCGCGACTCGACCACGGGATCGAGCAGGTTCGTCTCGAGGAACTGGATCACGACGTAGAGCACGACGACCTGCAGCGCCTTCTCGGGCCCCTGCAGGAACGCGACGGCGACCGCGGGCAGCAGCGCGAGGATCGCGCCGATGAACGGGATGAACGCGAGCGCGCCGGTGATCACGCCGATCGGCAGCGCGAGCGGCACGCCCAGCAGCGCGAGCCCCACGCCGAACGCGACGCCGATCACCGTCATGAGGAAGAGGCGCGCGGCGAACCACGAGCGCAGCGTGCCCACCGTCTTGTGGATCACCTCGCGCAGCCGATCGCGTCGCGCGCGCGGCGCGAGCATCAGCACACCCTCGACGTAGCGCCCCGGCGTGGCCGCGAAGAAGATCGCGAGGAAGATCACGATCACCGTGTCCGCGAGCAGGCCGAGCCCGCTCGCGACACCGCGCTGGACCGAGCCCAGCATGTCGCCCGAGCGCTCGGCGATCTGATCGTCCATCCCGCCGACGCGCTCCCGGATCCGACGCGCCATCGGCGTCTCCTCGATCCACGTGCGCGCGCGCTCGACGCCGTCGCGCACCGCGACCTCGAGGTCGTCGAGCTGCGCCGCGATCTGGGGGCCGGTCCACATCGAGAACGCGACGACGAGCCCCACCAGCGCGACCAGCGTGAGCCCGAGCGACGCGCGATAGGGCAGGTGCAGGCGGCGCGAGATCGCGCTGGCGACCGCCCACATCGCGACGCCGAGGAGCAGCGCGCACGCCACGACTGCGGCGTAGCGCATCAACGGGGCGCCGAGGACGTACGCGAGCGCGACCCCGCCGAGGCCGATCACGATGATCTTCGCCGCGCGGACGGCGCCCTCACGCGTGTCGTCGGTCATCGCGGAGAGCACCAAGCGCGAAGCGTGCCGCGAGGGAAGGATTGGAGAGTGCCAATCGAAGGGTGGCAGTCGGGAATCGTGAGATCGATTCTCGCACTGGCACGTCGATAGGCACTCTGCTAACTCTGCGACTCGCTCCGTTCTGCTCTCACCGACGCGACGGAGGTCCACTGCATGCGCTCCCACTCCCTCACATACGTGATCGGGTGCAGCGATCCTCGGATCGGCTGCAGCGGCACCCGCACGTTGCTCGTTCGAGCGTTGCCCGTTCGAGCGTTGCTCGCTCGAGCAACGTTCGTCTGGTGAGCCGCGTCGCGGAGCTCGTGCTGCACCTGGATCCCCTGGCTCTCGCGCTCGTCTGAGCGCCTCTCGATCGCGCTTCCGCGCTCGTGAGGCGCGGCGAGCGCGGCACCGCGTCATCGAAGCGGCCCCTCCGGTGGGAGCGGCCGGACGCGGCGCCCGGTCTCCGTCGAGCCACCCGGCGCGTGGTCTTCTGGCCGCGCGCCGCGGAGACCTTCGGGCGCGTCGTCTCGAGCGATCGAGACGGCGCAGCGTCTTCGTCGCCTACGGATCCAGGCGCGCTCGTGCCCTCGCGCTCCGGCGTGCGATGCAGCCGCGCGGACGATTCCGCTGTCCGCGCGGCTCGACGACGTCGTGTGTCCACCACACGGCGTGCATGCCCCGCAGCGCACGAGCGCCCATGCGCTCCGAGCCGCGGCTCACCACACGAACACCGAGCATCGCAGTCGCGACTCCCACGCTCGTCGGGGGGGCGTGCGATTCGATGCTTGCGTACGACCGGGCTCCGGCCCGCACACTCCTCCCAACCGAACGGCGTCGCCGTGCCCGTCCTCCTCTTCCAACGCCTGCTCACGAGCACGGTGGATCGCGACGATCTGCCGGCGTTGCGCACGCTCGCGTCGCTGCCGATCCCGGAGCGAGCGCCGTGGCTCGGTGCGCTCGCGCCCGCGCTCTCGCACCCCGACGTCGACGTGCGCGTGGCTGCGGTGCGCGCGCTCGCCGGCGCTCGCGGGCGCGTGGGATTCCTGCGCATCGCGGACGCGCTCGACGACGACGACGACGCGGTGCGGATCGCGGCCGTCGAGTCGCTGCGCGCATCGAGCGCGGGCCTGCCCGCCGCGTGGGCGCTCGCGATCTTCCATCGCGATCCCGCGGTGCGCCGCGCCGCCGTCGCAGGCGCGCCGCCGCTCGGCTGCGAGTCGCTCGAGCTGCACCTGCTCCCCGATCCCGCGTGCGCCGACCACGTCACGTTGCCCACCGTGCCGCGCGCGATCGGGCCCATCCTCGCGCACGTCCGAAGCGGCGTGATGAGCGCGGAGCGGGCGCGCGGGTGGATCGAGGCGAACCTCGGCGTGCAGCTCCTCAACGAGCTCCTCGTCGTTCGCTACCGCACCCCCGCGGAGATCGATCCGATCCTCGACGGCGACGATCCCGGGGTCGCGCACGACGACACGCTCGAAGAGCTGATCGAGCTCTTCTTCGACCCCGAGGTGGAGCCCGCGCGCTGCGCGAGCGTGCTGCGCACCGTGCGCGCGATGCTGCTCGCGCGCGCCGACACCCACCGGCGCGCGGCGGCCGCGCTCTACGCGATCCTGCGGCGTACCGGCAAGCTTCCCGCGGCCGGGGCGGCGATGCTCGGCGCGCTCTATCCCGCGGCGCTCGCCGATGTCCGTCTCTCTCGCGCGCTGCGCGTCGCGGCGCTCGAGGGGCCACTGCAGTGCGGAGACGCGGTGCCCGCGCTCGCCGCAGAGGCCGTCGACGCGCTGCTCGGCGGCGATCTCGTGCGCACGCCCGAGGGCGCGCTCGATCTCCGAGCGCTCGCCGCGATCTTCACGGTGGCGCGCGGCGTCGACGTCGCGACCGTGATCGCGCGGATCGGCGAGCGCGAGATCATCGACGCGTTCCGGAGCGATGCGCGACGCGCAGCGCCGCTGATCGCACGTGCGCCCTCGCTCCTTCCGGCGCTGATGAGCGCGATGCCCGAGCAGCGCGCGCTCCTGGTCGCGCTCGCGATCGCGGCCACGCCGACCGACGACGTCACGCTGCCCGCCGGGGTCGACGGCGCGCTCGCGATCGAGATCGCGCTCGCGCTCGACGCGCTGCGCGTCTCGGACGAGGCACGGCTGACCGCGGCGAAGGTCGATCGCGCGGTCGAGATGCTCGGCGGGCAGGTCGCGGTCGCGCCCGCGGCCCTGCGCGCGCTGCTCGTCGCGCTCGTCGATCACGCGGACGCGAAGGGCTCGCCGCTGCTGCTCGATCTGCTCGGCGACGCCGCGCGGCGCGTCGGCGCCGACCCGTGGACCGAGGCTGCGCTCTCGCTCGAGCTGCACCGCCTCGTCGCGCTGGTCGTGCTGCTCGGCCACGTCACGAGCCTGCCCTTCGCGAAGGAGCTCGCGCTCGCCCACGCGCTCGCCGAGCACGACGATCCCGCGCTGCGCGGGTGGGCCGCGAGCCGCGTGCCCCGCCCTGCCCTCGAAGATCCCTCCTCGATCACGGTGGGCTCGCTCGACGAGCGCCAGATCGCGCGGATCGCCGACGCGACCACCGCGGGCGATCTGCTCGATGCGCTGCGTCCCGCGCTGACCGCACCACGCCGCGGCCTCGTCGCGGTGCTCGCGGCGCGTCGTCCGATCGTCTCGCCCGTCGTGTGCGCGGCGTTGCTCGCGTCGCACGACGATCCTGCCGCGGTGGCGCGCGAGCTGGTGCGCTGGTCCGCGCCCACCGGCGCGTTCCGCACCGAGCTCGACGCGGAGATGGTCCGCCGCTGGCGCGGCCGTCACGACGTGCTGCCGGTGCTCGCCAACGCATGGCTGCACCTCTTCGAGGCGCACGCGTTCGCGCTGATCGAGCGGCTCGCCGCGGGGACCGACGGAGTGCTCGGCGCGATCGCGGCGGCGCGCACGCTGCCCGCGCCGATCCTCGCGCAGCAGATCTGGGCCGGCGTGGCGACCGTCGCGGAGATGTGGCGATGGCGCGATCGCACGCGGCTCGAGGAGCTGGCGACGCCCGCGCTCTTCGACCTCGCGCTCTCCGAGCTCGACACCGACCTCGGCGACATGGCGGCGCGCCTGCTCGTCTCGTGCGGCGTGGTCGCGCCGACGTTGCTCGCGGAGCGAACGCCCGCGATCGTCGCGCTGCTCCCGGATCTCCCCGAGCGCACGCGCGAGCGGCTCGTGTCGATCGCGAGCGCACGCGGCCTCGCGCCGTCGCGCCGCGCGCCGCGCCCCCGCATCACGTCGACCGAGCTCGACGAGATCGCGCGCATCAAGAGCCTCGCCGATCTCGATGCCCTCGCGCGCGAGTGCGAGGGCACGGTCGAGCCGCTGGTCCAGGAGGCCGCGCTCGCGCTGCTCCTGCGCGGTGCGGGCGCCGGTGAGCGACGCATCGCGCAGCTCCTCGAGCGCGAGCCCGGCGTGCCCTGCGCGAGCGCGCTCGCGGCGGCGGTGGACTTCTTCGAGTCGGAGGCCGCGCTCGACGTCATCGAGGCGATGGTGCGCGCGCGTCGCGGCGCGGGCGCCGACGCGGAGCTGCGGTTCCGGCTCGCGGTGTCGCTCGCGCGGCTCGGTCGCGCCGATCTCGCCGACGTCGCGCTCGACGCGGCGTGTGATCCGACGCCGCCGATCGGGTGGATGCGCGAGAGCGACGTCGAGCGGCTCGAGGCGCTGCGCCCCCTGCTCGTGGTCGCGTGCGCGCTCGCGCGCTCTCCGCATCCCCACGCGTACACGCGCGCGGTGCGGACGCTGATGGCGCGCGCGTACGACCCGACGGTCCTCGGTCGCTGCGTCGAAGGGATCCGCGCGTTCCTGATCGCCGGGCCCGATCGCCTCGCGACGCTGCGCAAGAGCGCGGCGCAGTGGCTGATCGCGCACGAGGATCGCCTCGGCGCCCCGCTCCTGATCCAGAGCGCGCTGCGCGCCGAGCAAGCGCTGCCGACCGAGCTGGTGCGGCGCATCAGCGAGGGCATGGTGATGGCGCTCGCCGAGGGCGGGCTCACCGTCGGACACGAGCACGTGCTCGAGCCGCGGATCGTCGACCTGCTCGAACGGTTGCGCACGCAACCGAGCGCCCGCGAGTCCGCGCTGCGTCGGGTGCTCGAGGACGGGATCTACGAGGTCGCGCGACGCCGTGCGCGCGCCCTGATGGTCCCGTCGCGCGCCCGCGACACGAAGCTGCGCGAGGTCGCCGACGTGTTCGCGTGGGGCACGCGCCGCTCGCGCGAGCTCACCGGGCGCGTCCTCCGCTTCCACATCAGCGACGTCTCGCAGCTCGGGTACACGACGATGCGCTCGGGCGACGTCCACGTGACGCCCCTGCCGATCTTCCAGCGCGAGCGCGACGGTCGCACGATCGTCGAGGCCCTCGTGCTGCACGAGATCGGGCACCACGTGTTCCACGGCTCCGTCGAGGCGATCGCGATCTGGGAGCAAGCGGACGAGATGGGCCTCGTGCGCCTGCTCAACCTCGTCATGGACGAGCACCTCGAGCGCAACCTCCGCGCGATGGAGGCCGAGTGGGGCGATCGCCTGAAGACGCTCGCGGCGTGGGCCTTCCGTCACTCGCGCAACGACGTGCGGCTCGATCTGCTGCTCTCCATCCTCGGCGCGCACGCGTTCGAGGTGCTCAGCGCGACGAAGCTCGGCATCGCGCGCGATCGCACCGCGATCACCGTGGAGAGCGGCGCGGTGCTGGGCGCGCTCGAGTCGCGCGGCCACTCGTTCGCGCGCTTCGTGCGCGCGCTCCGCATGGGCCTCGGGGATCGCTCCGGCGATCCCAAGGTGCGCGAGGCGCTCGCGCTCTTCGATCGCAAGTTCCGTCACGCCGACGTGCCGCGGCTCTGGGAGATCGCGCAGGCGCTCCATCGCATCTTCGGGCAGGAGATCGACGTCGCGCTCGGGTTCGGCGGCGCGGAGTCGGTGTCGCGCCCCGGCGAGCTCGTCGACTGCGACGAGGGCATCACCGACGGCGAGGTGCAGCGCGAGGTGCAGCGCGTGCTCGAGGCCCCGCGCAGCGCGCCCGGAGCGCCGCCGCCGGGCCGCGATCAGCCCCTCGTGATCAACGTCGGCGCGAGCCAGGAGTGGGCGCCGATCACCCGCGTCGAGGTGCTGCCGCCCGATCCCGGAAAGCACGAGCAGGTCGCGAGCACGGTGCGCCGTCACGCCGATCGCATGCGCCGCCACCTCGAGGAGCTCGGCCTGCGATGGGAGCCGCAGCGCATGCGCCTCCAGGGTCGTCGCCTCGACGTCGCGCGCCTGCGCGCGCTGGTCACCCGCGGCGATCCGCGCGTGCTGATCGCGCGCGAGCTTCGCCACCGCACCGACCTCTTCCTCGGCGTGCTGATCGACTGCTCGGGCTCGATGAACGGCACCTCGATGGAGCGCGCCCACGCGTTCGGCGTGCTGCTCGCAGAGGCGGCGCGCGATCTGCGCGGCGTCGATCTGCGCGCGTTCGGGTTCACCGATCGCTGCGTCTACGACGCGGGCGATGCGCGACGGTCGGCGATCACCTCGCTGCGCGCGACCGACGGGAACAACGACGCGGCCGCGCTCGACTACGTCGGTCAGGTCGCCGCGCGATCGACCCGTCGCGCCAAGCTGATCGTGATGATCAGCGACGGCCTGCCCACCGAGTGCTCGGTCGAGGCGCTGCGCACGTGCGTGCGGCGCACCTCGCGTCGCGGCATCGCATGCGCGCAGGTCGCGGTGCGGCCGCTCGAGGAAGTGTGCTTCCCGCACTACGTCGTGATCGAAGGCGGCGAGCTCGACGGAGCGGTCGCGCGCTTCGGCGAGGTGATCACGAAGCTGGTGCGCCAGGTGATGAGCTGAGGAGTGCGGTCATGACGAAGCTGGAGATCGAAGAGATCCGCGAGGGCGCGGTGATGGAGGCGACGTTCTGGGCGAACCCGGTCGAGGACTCGCGCTTCAAGTACCGCGCGACGCACCTCGACGGGCGGCGCGCGCCCAAGGTCGTGCTCAGCGACGACGCGCGCATCCAGCCCGGCGTCCCGTGCCTCGTGCGCATCGAGGCGATCCACAAGCCCGAGCGAGCCGATCACGGCTACATCGAGGCGAAGTGGGAGCGCCCCGCGCCCTTCCGCATCGAGGGCGTGTGGATCGATCCCGTCGTCGCGAAGAAGCTGCAGATCCTGCTCGAGAGCGGGCTCAACATCCTGCTCGACGGCCCCCAGGGCTGCGGCAAGACGACGCTCGCGCGCGCGATCGCGGAGTCGCTCGGGATGGAGTTCGTGTTCTTCAACTGCGGCGCGGTGGTCGAGGCGAGCGACTTCCTCGCGACCATCCAGGTGCGAGCGAGCGCGTCGGGCGCGCCGGTCACCGACTTCGTCAAGACCGACGTGCTCCTCGCGATCGAGCAGGCGAACGAGACGAAGGACGAGCGCTATCTCGTCTTCCTCGACGAGCTCAATCGCTGCCCCGAGAGCGCGCGCAACGCGCTGATGCCCGCGCTCGACGCGACGCGACGCGTGTTCCATCCGGTGGAGAACCGCTTCGTGACGATCCCCGATCACGTGCAGTTCGTCGCGGCGGTGAACCGCGGTCGAGAGTTCTCGGGCACGTTCGGCATCGACGCGGCGCAGCTCGATCGTTTCGCGCCGCTCCAGATGCGCTACCCGCCGCCGCCCGAGGAGGTGAAGCTGCTGCGCGCGCGTCATCCCTCGCTCGGCAAGGAGCTCGTCGAGACGCTCGTCGCGATCGCCGATGCAGTGCGCCACGCGCCCGAGCTCGGACAGAGCCTCTCGGTGCGCGCCACCGACGAGGCGTGCGTGTACCTCGAGCATCCGCTGATGAGCGAGGAGCCGCGCGCGAACCTGCCCGACGTGCTCAAGTCGAGCTTCTGCGGCCGCTTCTCGGGCCGCTGGGACGATCCGGGCAGCGACGCAGGCGCGGTGTGGGCGACGGTGACGCGCGTGCTGCGCGAGCGCGGGGAACCGGTGGCGTGATCGGCGGGCGCGTCTAGATCGCACGAGGTGCCCGATCGATCGGACAAGCTGCCCGCGGGGCTCCGCGCGCACCTCGCGTCGCTGTTCCCGGGCGCGCGCGTCGTGAGGGCGTGCGCGCTCGGGCCCGATGCGCATCCGCCGAGCGACGAGACCGAGAAGGAGCTGGGGTACGGACACCCGCTGCGCGTCACGCTCGCGACCGAGACGGGGACGACGCACGACGTCGTGCTCCACACCGCGGGAGCCGACGAGTACGGGCACGATCGCCGCGCCGACCGCATCGCCGCGCAGGTCCTCGCCTACGACACGTTCGGCCTCTTCCCGCAGCACGTGCGCGCGATCGACGTGGGCGCGCTGCGCGACGACGGAACCCTGGTGTCGCTGCGCGCGACCGGTGAGGCGTACCTGATCACCGAGTGGGCCGAGGGCGAGCTCTATGCCGACGATCTGCGTCGCATCGGGCGCGATGGAGCGCTGCGCGAGCTCGACGTGGCTCGCGCCGACGCGCTCGTGCGCTACCTCGTCGCGCTGCATCGCACGCCGGGCACCCACGAGGGCGCATACGTCCGCGCGATCCGCGATCTGATCGGCGCGGGCGAGGGCGTCGCGGGGATCGCCGATGCGTACCCCGAGGACACGCCGGGCGCGCCGCGCGCGCGGCTCGACGCGATCGAGCGCGCGTGCCTCGAGCACCGGCTGCGCCTGCGCCGCCGCACCGATCGGCTGCGCCGCACCCACGGCGACTTCCATCCGTTCAACCTGCTCTTCGAGGGCGAGAAGCTGATCGCGCTCGACGCGAGCCGCGGCGCGCAGGGCGATCCCGCCGACGATCTCGCGTCGCTCACGATCAACCACCTGTTCTTCGGGCTCGAGCACCGCGACGTGTGGAACGACGGGCTCGGCGCGTTGTGGTCGCGGACCTTCGATCGTTATCTGCGCGAGAGCGGCGATCTCGGGATGCTCGAGACGATTGCGCCCTTCTTCGCGTGGCGCGCGCTCGTCGTGTCGAGCCCGCGCTGGTATCCGCACCTGCGCGCCGAGGATCGCGATCGGATGCTGCGCTTCGCCGAGCGCGTCCTCGCCGCGCCGCGCTTCGATCCCGTGATGGGCATCGAGGCGATGCGGTGAGCGGCACTGCCTCGAGCGGCGTCGTGCTCTGGCTCACCGGGCTTCCCTCGTCGGGCAAGTCGACGCTCGCGCGGCGCGCGGCCGACGCGCTGCGTGCGCGCGGGATCCCGACGCTCGTGCTCGACGGCGACGACGTGCGCGAGACGCTGCGCCCCCGCCTCGGCTACGACGACGACGCGCGCGACGCGTTCTACGAGACGCTCGCTCGCCTCGCTGCGCTCGCCGCATCGCAAGGGCTCGTGGTGCTCGTGCCCGCGACTGCGCATCGCCGCGCGTTCCGCGATCGCGCGCGCGCGCTCGCGCCGCGCTTCGTCGAGGTGCACGTCGACGTGCCGCCCGAGATCGCCGAGGCGCGCGACGACAAGGGCTTCTACGCGCGCGCTCGCGCGTCGCGGTCGAGCACGATGCCGGGCGTCGGCGTGAGCTACGAGCCGCCGCTCGCGCCGGAGCTCGTCGTGCACGGGAGCGACGAGGTCGACGCGCTGCTCGCCGCGATCGACCGGCTCTGATCACGCGCGCAGTCCACGCGTGTGGCCGTTGTCGCGCGCGACGTGGTGCCCACGTCGCTGCCCACACGAGGGCGGACTGCTCACTCGGTGACGCTCGCAGGGGGATGTTCGATGCGAGCCGAAGGCGGTCCGGTCCATGACCCACTCGAGATCCCGGGGGTTCACATGATCCGTTCGTTCCTGATCGCCGTCGTCGCGCTGTGCGGTCTCGCCGCGTGTGGAAGCACCGAAGAAGCGTCGACCGCGGAGACCACCGGCACCGCGCCCACGACCACCACCACGCCGCCGCCGACGCCTCCGCCCACGACGCCGACGCCCGCCGAGGGCACGACCGCGGCGCCCGGCGCTGCGCCCGCCGGTGGCGGCGGCGCGACCATCACGATCGCGACCGGCTTCACCGATCCCACGATCACGACCGGCACGTCGGGCGGCGCGGTCGAGGCCTCGACGCTCAACGCCGAGTGCGCGGGCTGGGTGAGCTCGAGCCCCGATCACGTGCTCGATCTCCAGGCCGCGATGCCGCGCCTCAAGATCATGGCGTTCGGCACCGAGGCCGACTCGGACGTCACGCTCGTCGTGCGCAAGCCCGACGGCACGTACCTCTGCAACGACGACAGCGACGGGTTCCACCCGGTCGTCGAGGGCGAGATGCCCGCGGGCCGCTACGAGATCTTCGTCGGCAGCTACGAGCAGGGCCGCCGCCAGGCGTACCGCCTCGGCATCACGACGCAGGAGGCGGCGACGCCCACGACGACGCTCGCGCAAGCGCAGTGATCGATCCCACGAACGCCGGTGATCTCGCCCGAGGTCACCGGCGTTCGTGCTTCTCGCGATCTTCGATGCAACTTGCATCGAAGACTTCGATGCGTCATGCATCGAAGCATGAACGACAAGCCGAACCGAAGACGTCGCCAGGAGATCGCGGAGCAGACGGTCGCGATCCTGCGGGCGGGCCGCTACGTCGCGCCGAGCGGGCGCGAGATCGACATCACCACTGCGATCGCCGATGCGGTCGCAGGCACCACGCTGCACACGCCGGAGCGTCCGCCACCGCGCGCGATCCCGAGCGCGCGCCCGACGACGATCACCGTCGCGAACGAGACCACGCTCGTCGGCGCGAAGCGCCTGCACGACGCGGGACATCGTGTCGCCGCGCTCGTGTTCGGCTCGGCGCGCAACCCGGGCGGTGGGTTCCTCGGCGGCTCCGAGGCGCAGGAGGAGAGCCTCGCGCGCGCGTCGGCGCTCTACGCGTGCGAGGAAGGCTCGCCCTTCTACGAGCACCACCGCGCGCACCGCGCTCCGTACTACTCGCACCACGTGATCCACGCGCCCGACGTGCCGGTGCTGCGCGACGACGCGGGCACGCTCCTCGAGTCGCCGTGGCCGTGCACGTTCCTCGTGGCCGCGGCGCCGAACCGGCGCGACCTCGATCCCGACGAGGAGACCGCGCCGGTCATGGCCGAGCGCATCGCGCGCATCCTCGACGTCGCTGCGGCGCACGGTCATCGCACGCTCGTGCTCGGTGCGTTCGGGTGCGGCGTGTTCCGCAACGATCCGGTCGAGGTCGCAGGGCTCTTCGCGACCGCGCTCGAGGGCAGCCACGCGGGCGTCTTCGACGAGGTGCGCTTCAGCGTGCTCGACACGTCCGAGGAGGGCGCGACGTTCCGCGCATTCGCCGAGCGGTTCGCGCATGATCGCGATCGATGACGCTCGATCGCATCGCCCCGACGCGGCGGCCCGAGGGCCCGAACGCAGGCACGCAGCGATGGCGCGAGCTGCTCTTCGTCCACTGGAGCGTGACGCTCGACGAGGTGCGACCGCTCGTGCCCGCGTCGCTCGAGCTCGACCCGTGGGAAGGCCGCGCGTGGATCGGCGCGGTGCCGTTCCGCATGGAGGAGATCCGTCCTTCGTGGCTCCCGCGCGCGATGGCGCTCGACTTCCTCGAGCTCAACCTCCGTACCTACGTGCACCACCGCGGGCGCCCCGGCGTGTGGTTCTTCTCGCTCGAGGCGAGCTCGTGGCTCGCAGTGCGCGCGGCGCGCCTCGGGTGGTCGCTGCCGTACTGGCACGCGCGCATGCGCACCGAGCGCGAGGGCGCGCGCGTGAGGTACACGTCGTCGCGCCGCGGGCACGATGCGCGGTTCGACGTCGAGTACGAGATCGACGACGCGATCGGCGCCTCGGCGCCGGGCACGTTCGAGCACTTCCTGCTCGAGCGCTACCTGCTCTTCGCCGCGCACCGCGGGCGCATCCTCGAGGGCCAGGTGCACCACCTGCCCTACCCCGCGCATCGTGCGCGCGTGCACCGGCTCGAGCAGACGCTCACGGCGGCGGCAGGGCTGCCCGCGCTGCAGCGCGCGCCCGAGATCGTGCACTGGAGCCCGGGCGTCGACGTCGAGGTGTTCGGGCCGTGGGCGACGTGATCGAGCGCCGTGCATCGCACGCGCGATCGCTGCTACATCACGCCCCGCCATGAACGCCCCATCCCGCGCGCACGCCGCGATTGCTCCCGCGTGCGCGATCCTCCTCCTCACGACCACGCTGTCGGCACACGCCCAGGTCGCGCGTGACCCCCAGCGCTTCGCGCTCGAGATCCCCGACCCCGAGCGCTACGTGCTCGAGAACGGGCTCGAGGTGATCCTCGATCCGCTCCCGGGCCGGCGCGAGGTCACGGTGCAGGTCACCTACCACGTCGGCGCGGCGGATCAGCGCCCCGGGTGGACCGGCCTCGCGCACCTCGCCGAGCACCTGATGTTCGAGGGCTCGCTGCACGTGCCGAGCGACGCGTACATCCCGTGGCTCGAGCGCGCGGGAAGCCTCGATCGCAACGCGACGACCTCGCTCGATCGCACCGAGTACCACCAGACGCTGCCCTCGGAGCGCCTCGAGACCGCGCTCTTCCTCGAGAGCGATCGCATGGCGTACCTGCTCTCGGTGCTCGACGAGGCGAACGTCGCGGAGCAGCGTCGCGTCGTCGCCCGCGAGCGCATCGAGCACGACGTGCTGAGCGCGCACGGGCTGCTGCCCTCCGTGATCGCGCGCGCGCTCTATCCCGAAGAGCATCCCTACCGCGACGTCGACGAGCGCCCCTCCGACCTCGAGGCGATCCGGCTCGCGCACGTGCAGTGGTTCGTGCAGTCGTACTACCAGCCCGCGAACGCGACGCTGGTGATCTCCGGCGGGTTCGATCCCGCGCCGGCGCGTGCGCAGATCGAGCGCTGGTTCGGGAGCATCCGTCGCTCGGCGCCTCGGCCCGCACGCACGGCCCCGCCGCGGGTCCGACTGGAGGACGAGACGCGCATCGTGATCGAGGTCGACCACACGAACGACGAGCTGCGGGTGATCTGGCCGACGCCGGCGTACGGCGCGCCGGGCGACGCCGAGCTCGACGTGGTCGCGCACATCCTCGAAGAGCGGCTGCGCCTCGCGCTGGTCGAGCGCGGCCTCGCGATCGGCGTGTGGGCCGGGCAGATGAGCCGCGAACGAGGATCCGAGTTCACCGCGGGCGTGGTGCTCCCGCGCGATCGCGGCACGGCCGAGGCGCTCGCGGTGATCGACGCGGAGGTCGCGCGTCTGCGCGAGGGCGTCGACCCCGCGCTCGTGCGGCGCGTGGATCAGGTGTGGTTCGACCGGCTGGTGCAGCGCATGGAGCGCACCGCGGCGCGCGCGGAGCTGCTCTCGCTGCGCTGGCACGACGGCACGCCGTACACCGTCGCGTCCGATGCGCGCCGCTACGCGCAGGTCGACGCCGAGCGCACCTCGCGCGCGGTGCGCGCGTTCCTGCCGCTCGATCGCCGCATCGTGGTCTCGCTCGATGCCACGCCGGGCGTGCCCGAGGGCGGCCGCGTGGTGACGACGCAGCACGCGCGGAGGTCGCGATGAGATCGTCGATGCTCGTGCTCGTGCTCGCGCTCGCCGCGGTGCACGCAGGCTGCGGAGGCGCGACGCGCGCGACGTTGCCCGCGCCGCGCCGTCCGCTGGTGCGCACGCCCGACGAGGCATCGCGCGCGGCCCCGCCGCTCGCGACGCTCCCGCTGCTCGAGGTGCCCGAGGTGCACCGGACGACGCTCGCGACGGGGCTCGACGTGCAGGTGGTGCCGCGCCGCGAGCTGCCGCTGGTGGCGATCGTGCTCGCGTCGCGCGCGTTCCACGTGCACGACCCCGCAGCACCGCGCGGCGCGGCGTCGCTGACCGCGCGCGTGATCGAGCGAGAGCTCGAGCGCATGGCGCTCGCGGCGCGAGGTCGCGAGCTGCCGGTCCCCCAGGTGTCGGTCGGCAGCGACGGCCTGGTCGTCTCGATGCAGGTGCCGAGCGCCGAGATCGTCACCGCGCTGACGATGCTCTCGGCCGTGCTGCGCGCCGAGGAGTGCTACCCCGCCGACGTCGAGCTCGCGCGCGTCGGGCACCGCGAGCTCGTCGCACGCGCCCAGACCGTGGGTCGCATCGCGAGCCTGAGCGCGATCGCATCGCTCTACGGCCCGCACGATCCGCGCTCCGCGCCGTCCTACGGCAGCGCGATGCACGTCGAGCGCCTCCAGCGCGGCGACTGCATCGCCCAGCGCCGCCGCGGGCTCGTGCCTGCGGCGACGACGATTGCGATCGCGGGCGACATCACGCCCGAAGAGGCGTTCGCGCACGTCCAGGGCACGCTCGGCGCATGGGCGCGCACCGGCGACGTCGTGCCCGCCGCGCCGCGGCCGACGTTCCCGCCGCCCGAGCGCAACCTGCTCCTCGTGCCGGTGCGCTCGTCGGAGGGCTCGCTGATGATCGTCGAGCGCGGCCCCGGCCCGGCCGAGCCGGGGTTCCCCGCGTTCGCGGTGCTCACGCGGATGCTCGGCGGGATGTTCTCGTCGCGCATGAACCTCGAGATGCGCGAGCGCCGCGGCTTGTCGTACGGCGTCTCGGCGGAGCTCGGCATCTCGGCGGATCACTCGGCGGTTCGCATCGAGTGCACGGTCCGCGGCGATCGACTGCTCGAGACGCTGCAGGTGTTCGAGGGCGAGCTCGCGCGCATGCGAACGCCCGGGCGCATCGAGGACGACGAGCTCGCGACCGCGGTGAGCATGGAGCGCGCGATCCTGCGGACCCAGCTCGAGTCGCGCGCCGGCGTGGCCTCCGCGCTCGCGTACGCGTTCCTCCGCGGGACATCGCTCGCGGACCACGCGCGGCTCGATGCGGCGCTCGCGTCGCTCGGGCGCGACGACGTGGCGCGCGCTGCACAGGCGTTCCGCCTCGGCGACGCGCCGGTGGTGATGATCGGACCGCAGGAGATCGCCCCGGCGCTCTCTCGCGCGCGGCCCGGCCGATTCGCGATGATCGTGGCCCGATGAGCGCGATCTGACGGCGGATCGCCCGATCTGAATCGTCCTGAAATCGCCGAGCACGAGAGCGACCGTCGCGCGGCCCCGCGCGACAGTCGTACCGTGGGGAACGACATCTTCCGTGGGTACGTGATCGGGGCGCTGGTCGCGCTCGCGGCGTGCGGACAACCCGAGCAGGACGTCGACGCGAGCACACAGGACGACACCGACGCGCGCGTCGAGTGCGCGAGCGACGCCGAGTGCAGCGACGGGCGCTTCTGCAACGGCGTCGAGCGCTGCGCGCCACGGGGCGCGGGCGCCGACGCGCGCGGCTGCGTGCCCGCGGCGGAGCCCGCGTGCGCGATCGGACAGGCGTGCGACGAGGACGCCGATCGGTGCACGACCATGTGCGCGGTGACCGAGGACGCCGACGGCGACGGCGCGATCGCGATCGACTGCGGCGGCGACGACTGCGACGACTCCGACCGCCACGTCTTCCCGGAGGCGACCGAGATCTGCGATCCCGAGCACGTCGACGAGGACTGCGATCCCACCACGCTCGGCGCGCTCGATCGCGACGCCGACGGATACGCCGACGAGGCGTGCTGCAACGATCGCGGCGACGGCATCCTCGCGTGCGGCGACGACTGCAACGATCTCGAGCGCGCCGTGTCGCCGACCTCGAGCGAGATCTGCGACGGCTTCGACAACGACTGCGACGAGACGATCGACGAGCGCGTGCAGGCCTCGGGGTTCCTCGATGCCGACGGCGATCTGCACGGTGATCCCGCGTCCCCTCGCATGGCGTGCCCCGGCGACGCGCGCTTCTCCGCGGTCGACGACGACTGCGACGACGCGGACGCGCAGCGTCACGGCTCGCAGTCCGAGGCGTGCAACGGACGCGACGACGACTGCGACGGCACCGTCGACGAGGCGACCTCGACGCTCACCTGGTACCGCGACGCCGACGGTGACGGGTTCGGCGATCCCAGCGCGACCTCGCGCGCGTGCGCTCCGCCCGCCGGGCACGTGCTGATCGCGCTCGACTGCGACGACGGCGACGCGGAGGTGCATCCCGCGGCCGCCGAGCGCTGCAACGGCGAGGACGACGACTGCAACGGGCGCGCGGACTTCCGCGTCGATCGCGGCGACTACGAGGACGACGATCACGATCTCCGCCCCGACGCCGCGTGCAGCGAGGACGAGAGCGTCGCGGACTGCGACGATCGCAACCCCGACGTGCGCCCCGGCGCGCCCGAGCTCGTCGACGGAGTCGACAACGACTGCGACGCGGCCGCCGACGACGTGTGCCGCGTCACGAGCTGGTACGTCGATGCCGACGGAGACGGCTACGGCGACGGCGCGAGCGAAGCGATGCGCGCGTGCGAGCCGATCGCCGGCCGCGCGCCGCGCGACGGCGACTGCGACGACACAGCGCCCGAGCACAACCCCGCGCAGCGCGAGGTGTGCAACGGCGAGGACGACGACTGCGACGGAGACGTCGACGAGAGCTCGGGCGCGCTCTGCTTCCTCGCGCACGCGATCGGCGCGTGTGACGCGGGCGCGTGCACGATCGACGCGTGCGGGCGCGGCTGGCGCGACTGCGACGACGAGGTCGACGACGGATGCGAGATCTCGATCGCGACCGACCCTGCGAATTGCGGCGCGTGCGGGACCGAGTGCCCCGGCGGAGCTCGCGCCGTGGCCGCGTGCACGATGGGTCGCTGCGGCTTCGACTGCGAGGACGGCTACGGCGACTGCGACGGCGAGGCGAGCAACGGCTGCGAGGCCGACGTCTACTCGGACGTGCTGAGCTGCGGCGCGTGCGGTCGCGTGTGCTCGAACCGACCGAACGCCACGCGCGACTGTCGCCTCGGGGCGTGCGTCGCCGACTGCACGAGCGGCTACGAGAACTGCGACGGCGACATCACCGACGGCTGCGAGGTCTCGATCGCGCGTGACGCGACGAGCTGCGGCGCGTGCGGCGTGAGCTGCGGCACCGCGGGCGAGATCTGCATCGATCGCTCGTGCGAGACACCGGTGTTCGCGAGCAGCGGATCGGAAGGCGCGTTCGCGCCCAGCGCGGACGTGGTGCTCTCGCCCGGCGTGCACCACTTCACGACGATCACGATCCCCGAGGGGGTGGTGGTCACGACGTCGGGCAGCGGCGTGCTCGAGCTTCGCGCGACGGGCGACGTGATCATCGCGGGGCGCGTCGACGTGTCGGGCGCGCGCGGTGGTCGAGGGAGCGCGGCGTTCCCCGCGTCCGACTCGGGCGGCGGCGGCGCGACCGGCAATCCGCTGGCGATCGGCGTGGACTTCGACGCCGAGGTGAGCGAGTGCGGGACGCCCGGGAGCGGCGGCACCGGCGCGGCGGGCGGCACCGGTGTGTCGGGGTCGCCGTCGTGCTCGCTCGGCGGAGCCTTCGGCGGCGGCGCAGGCGGGCTCGCGACCGGCGCGGGCGGAGGAGGCGGCGGCTACGCGGGCGGCGGAGGCGGCTGCGACTACCAGAGCATGCGCGCCGGCGGTGCGGGTGGATCGGCGGCCGGCAACGCAGGTGGCGCGGGGTGCGTCGCGAGCGGGTGCGTGCCCGCCGAGGGTGGCCACGCGTTCGGCGCGTACTCGGGTGGCGCGCCCGCGGGATGTCGCGGGGGTGGTGGCGGATCGATCGGACAGCAGGCCGCGGCGGATCTCGCGGTGGCGACGACGTTCCGCCCGGGGAGCGCCGGCGGTGGCGCGGGCGGCGCGTACGTCTCGGGCTCGGGCGGCGGCGGGGGTGGCGGAGGCGCGGTGCGCATCTCGAGCCCGACGCGCATCGAGATCACGTCGAGCGGTGCGGTGCGCGCCGACGGCGGCGACGGCGGGCACGGTCCGGGCAGCGGCGATCACAGCGGCGGCGCGGGATCGGGCGGCGTCGTGTACCTCGCGGCGCCTGCGCTGCGGATCGACGGCGTGGTGAGCGCGCTCGGCGGGATCGGCGGTGGTGGCAGCAGCGCGAACGCGGGCGGCGACGGCGGGCTCGGACGCGTGCGGCTCTCGGCGCTCGCCGAGGAGTGCACGATCACCGGCGTGATCTCGCCGACGCTCGCGCGCGGATGCGCACCGAGCTCGATCACCGAGCACCCGTACGTCGCGCGCTATCCGCTTTGATTTCCGGAGGGGTCTTGGAAGACCCCTCCCCCCGACCGGCGGAGCCGGATCGGGTCCCCCCACCCTCAACGCTGCGCGCGGGGCCCCAGCCCCGCTTGCTCGTGCTCGGCCGGTCAGGGAGTCGGCGCGGGCTCGCGCAGGAGCTGGCGGAACGTGCGGAAGAACGACGTGCGCTCCGTCTCTCCGATCGCCCCCGCGTGGCGCCATCGCACGCGACCCTGACGATCGATCAGCGCGACGTTCGCCTCTCCGCCGCGCAGCGAGAACGGCGCGCGACGCAGCGCACCGTCCCAGTCGAGCAGGATCTGGATCCCGTAGCGCTGCGCGATCGTGCGGATCGCGCCGCGCGCCATGTCGCGCACGATGCCGTCGATGCCGTGCACGTCGGCCACCGCGTAGGTCGTCGCCTGCTGCTGCAGGTGGTTGTCGATCACGAAGCGGTGGAGCGTCTCCTTGAACGCGTGGTTCACCGACGTGTGATCGCGATCCTCGTAGAAGACGATCACCACGCGACCGCGCACCGACGCGAGCGTCCGCGTCTGTCCCGAGGTCTCCTCGAGCGAGAAGTCGCCGGGCTCGCTCGGCGGCTCGACGAGCTGCGCGCGCGCGAGGGTCGCCGCGGAGAGCGCGGCGATCATCGCGAGCAGCGCAGCCCGGCGGGTCACTCGGCGGCCTCCGTGATCGACGCGTACACGTGAGCGACGAGGCCGCGCACCGAGCTCACCTCGGGGTGCTTGTCGGCGCGACCGACGCAGCGCTCGAAGTCACGCGCGACGAGCGAGAGCGCGCGACGGCGCGCGCCACCCTCGGCCTCCTCCGCGTCGAGCCGCGCATCCGACACCCGCGATCCCCAGCTCGCGAGATCGACCTCGCGCGCGACCTCGACGCCCTTCGTCGGCCCCAGCGAGACGAGCGCGCGCAGCACCATCTCGTGCAGCAGCTCCTCCGCGAGCGCGAGCTTCTCGGTCATGTACGCGTGCGTCTCGTCGGGCGTCATCGCCTTCTCGAGATCGAGGTGCAGGTTCGCGAGCAGCGACGGAATCGGAGGCAGCGTCACGTGCACCGGGCGCGGCTCGTCGTGCGCGCGCTTCGCCCACTCCGAGACCAGCTTCTGCGCGCGGAAGCTCAGCGTCGCGAAGCCCTTCGCGATCTCCACGAAGCGCGCGTGCTCGGCGGGCGGGAGCTTCCAGAGCTCCTTGAAGAAGTACTGGCAGACGAACGACCAGTAGTTGAAGTCGTCCCAGTAGATCTTCGCCGCCATCGCGCGCGGCTGGCCGTAGCAGGGCGCGGCCTTGCGATAGGTCTCGCACGCGACGTCGAAGAAGCGCAGGTAGAACCCGTCGTACTCCTCGGCGCGCGCCTTCCACGACGCGTCATCCGCGAGGTCCATGCGGATCAGCTCGGTCGTGAAGCAGTTGCCGAGCGCGATGAAGTCGGAGCCCGGCGAGTAGAACGGATCTGCGAAGGGCCCGGCCTCGCCCACACACGACCAGCGATCCGTCGAGTACACCTGCACGCTGCCGTGCGAGTAGTGGCGCAAGCAGAGGAAGTCCTCGGCCTCGTGGTGCCCGATCTGCTCCCAGATGCGCGGCTCGTGGTGCGCGATCCACTGCTTCGTCTTCTCGAGCGTGCGGATCGTGTCGAAGGGATGCACCTCGTCGTGGACCACGACGCCGACGCTGGTGTGCCCGGTCGAGAGCGGGATGAGCCAGAGCCAGTACCCGGTGCCCATGAAGTGCACCGTCGAGAGCCAGCGGATGTGCTCGGAGTCGCGTGCGTGCCATCCGCGCTCGCTCTCGGGCACGTAGTCGCCGACGTCGAGCTTGCCCTTCACGCGGTACCACGAGCTGTTCGCGAGGTGCCCGCTCGGGCGCGTGAGATCGAGCTTCTTGCGGATGAGCGCGGCGCGCCCCGCGGCATCGACGACCCAGCGCGCGCGCAACGTCTGGTGCTCGCCCTGCGAGCCCTCGCTGACGACGACCTCGTGAGGCTGTTGCTCGGGAGAGGAGCCGAAGCGGATGTCGCGCACCGAGAAGCCCTCGAGCAACGTCACCCCGTCGGCCTCGACCATCGCGCGCAGATCGTTCTCGAGGCGCCCGCGATCGAGCTGGAACGAGGGCACCTTCGGCATCTGCGGCGGGCCGATCTCGGTGCGCTCCTCGAGGCGATGGGTGCGGCCGCCTCCCGGGAAGAACCGCAGCCCGTTCTTGATCAGGTGGTTCTTGCGCAGGTAGTCGCCGAGGCCGAGCACGACCCCGAAGTAGTGCGACGAGAGCTCGACGCTCGACTCGCCGACCTTGTGCGCGGCGTCGGGCAGCGGACGACGCTGGCGCTCCACCACCGCGACCTTCGCGCGCGGCACCTCGCGGCGTAGCTGCCGCGCGAGCGTGAGGCCCGCGAGGCCTCCGCCGCAGATCACCACATCGAACATCGCCCCATCGAACGAAGCGCTCATAGAGACGTCGAGAATATCTCTACGACGCCCCCCCGGGCCACCGATTCACCGCGGTCCAGCGGGAGTGCCAGGTTCCTCAGCGACGGAGCTTGCGCGACGTGCCTCGTCGCTCGTCGCGCTCGTCCTCGTCGTCGAAGTCCTCGTCGTGATCGACGCGCACGCGCGGACCGCGCCCGTCTCCATCGCCGCCGACGTCGCCCACGCGCGCGCCGGTCGGACCGCCCTTCTTGCGTGTCACGTAGCGGTTGAACTCGGTGTCGGGCAGCGGGCCTTCGTCGCGCCGCGTCGCCTTGTCGAGGTGCTTCGTCGCGGCCTGCAGCAGCGCGCTCACGCCGCTCTCGACCGCGCGCTCGAACTCCTTCTCGATGCGCTTGCGGCGATCACGATCGTCGCGATCGCGGTGACGTCGCGCCTCGCGCTCCATCCGCCGCACCTCGCGCTTGCGCTCGGCCTCGCGGCGCCGTCGCTCCTTGCGCGTCACACGCTCGATCTGCGCGGGTGTCGGCTCGCGGAGCGCGCCCACCCCCTGCAGCGCCACTGCGATGCCCCATCCGAGCAGCGGATAGAAGAACCACCACCCGGGCCCTCCGAGCACGTCGAGCAGGAAGAGCCCCGCGTTGACGACGAGCCACGTGAGCAAGTGCGACGCGAAGCGACGCCGCCGCGCCGCCTTCCAGGCCTCGACCGCGAGCCGATCCTCGCGGCGCTCCGCGAGCTCGCCCGCCGCGCTCTCGACCGCCGACACGTCGATGCCGGCCTCGCGCGCGGCCGCGACGAGCTCGTCGTGCCGCAGCGCGTCCCCGCGATCGTGCGTGCGCTCGGCGGCGCGCCGCAGGATCTCTTCGACCTCCTCGCGCGTGTAGCGAGGCGCCTCGCGCTCGTCGGACATGGCGGTCCGATCTCCTACCACGCCGCGTTCCAACGCAGGAGGGTGCGGCTCAGCACATCCCGCCGTTCACTCCGATGACCTGCCCGGTGATGTACCCCGCCGCATCGCTGCACAGGAACGCCACGATCGCGGCGACGTCCTCGGGCTTGCCGATCCGCCGCATCGGGATGTGCTTGAGCACCTCGTCGAGCGGCGTGCCCTGCGCGAGCGCGCCCTGGAACATGTCGGTCTCGACCGGGCCGGGCGCGACCGCGTTCACGGTGACGTTGCGCTTCGCCATCTCCTGCGCGAGCGCCTTGGTCGCGCCGATCAGGCCCGCCTTCGCGGCCGAGTAGTTCACCTGACCGCGGTTGCCGATCACGCCCGACACGCTCGCGATGTTCACGATGCGGCCCCAGCGCGCGCGCACCATCGGCATCACGAGCGGCTGCGTCACGTTGTAGAAACCGTCGAGCGTGGTGCGCGTGACCGTCTGCCACTGCGAGAGATTCATCGCGGGGAACGGCGCGTCCGCGGTGACGCCCGCGTTGTTCACGAGCACGCCGATGGGCCCGCCCTCGAGCAGCTTCGCCATCGACGCGCTCGCGCTCTCCGCGTCCGCGACGTCGAAGCGCGAGAGCTCGGCGCGCCCGCCCTCCTTCTCGATCGATTCCTTCACCGCGTGCGCGGCGTCGTCGTTCGATCGGTACTGCACGATCACCGGGTACCCCGCGCGCGCGAGCGACACCGCGATCGCCGCGCCGATGCCGCGGCTCGCGCCGGTCACGAGCGCCCTGGGCTTCTCCTTCGGGCTGCGGTCCTTCATCGCTGCTCCCCTGCCCCGGTCGCGATCCCCATCGCGACGTTGATCGTGCCCTTCGCGATCGTCTGGCCCGCGCGCACGAGCACGCACTCGTACTGCGCGGCGGGCGGCATGAACATCACCTGCGTCACGCGCACCTCGAGCGGCTCGCCGACGCGCAGCGTGCCCTCGCTCATCTCGAGCTTGCGCGTGCCGAGCAGCGCGCCCGACGACATGCCGGAGCCGCGCGTCATCCCGAGGTACCCGAAGTGCGCGGCCGCCGCCTGGGCGAAGAGCTCGAGCGTCACGAGCGCGCTCACCTCGCCGCTCGGCTCGACGAAGAGCTCGCCCTCGCGGAACGTCTTGGTGCAGACCGCCTCGGTGTCGCTGCACGCGACGAGCGCGTCGAGCATCAACATCGGCGGGCGATGCGGCATGAACGCGGTGAGCGGCGGGAACGCGGCGGACATCGCGCGCGGTGTACCACGCAGGGAGCGGGAGGTTCGAGGGCCAACCCGGCGTAGACTCTCGGTCGGAGAGACGCATGAACGACTTCACGCCCTGGCTCCGTCCCACGCTCGTCGGTCCCTTCGCGACGACGTGGACCATCGTGTCGCTCCTGCAGCTCGCGCAGTCCGCGCTGGTGCTGCCGAACGGCGAGCGCCTCGACGCGTGGCTGCTCGTGCTGCTGTCCTCGAGCTTCTACGCCGCGATGATCGTGGTCGGGCTGCTCAGCGCAGATCTCGTGCTGCTGCGGACCAAGCTGCGTCGGCTCCCGACGAACGGGCGCGCATGGCTCTCGTCGCTGCTCGCGCCGGTCGGCGTGTGGCTCGCGTGGGCGATCGTGGGCTGGGGTGACGAGGACACCGCGATCCCGATGGTCGTGCTGCTGGTGTCGTGGCCGTTCCTCGGCGCGCCGCTCGCGCTGCGCTGGATGTTCGGCGAGCGCCCGTGAGCGCTCACTGCTGGTAGACGATCGCGCCCGATGCGCAGCGCGTCCCGTCGCGCGAGATGTCGAAGCGCACCTGGGTCTCTCCGGGCGCGCTTCCCGCGCTGCGCTCGAGCGTGACGTCGAGCTCGTCGCCGGGGTGGATCACCGCCTCGAACTTCACGCGAACGATGCGCTTCTCTCGTCCCAGCGCGCCGAACACCTCGCGCGCACGACGGTGCGCGAGCGCGACCAGCTGAGCGACCCCGGGCAGCATCGGGTTGCCCTCGAAGTGCCCCTCGAAGAAGCGCAGATCGACGGGCACGGTCGCGCGCAGCACCGCGCGCTCGGGCGTCCGCTCCACCTCGCGCACCACGAAGTCCTCGCTCATCGCGCGCGACGGTACCTCAACGACGCGTCAGGCGCAGGCTCACCAGCTCCGCGCCCGCCTCGCGCGCGACGAACGCGAGCGAGACCTCGCCGAGATCGTCGACCGAGCACGACCGCTCGCCGAGCGTGATCACGCCGGGCGCGATGTTGATCGCGGCATCGCCGTCTCGCGGCGCGCGGCATCCATCGATCGCGATCTCGGTGTCGTCGATCGCGATCGCGATCGATCCCTCGTCGCCGATCACCCGTACGTCGATCCTGCCGCGCGCCGTGAGCCCCACGTCCCAGCGGCTCCCACGCAGCACCCGGAGATCGATGCGCGCGCCCGCATCGAGCGCGACCAGCGCGCCGCCGCGGACCTCGAAGCGCGGCGCGCTCCACCGCGTATCGCCCACCGGATCGCTCACCCACCACGTCTCGTCGGACGCGAAGAGCAGCGTCGCGGGCGGCTCGTCGAAGGGCGTGGGCCCGTCCTCGCGGCGCAGCGACGCGCCGGTCGCGGCGAGCTCGATCACGCTCTCGTCGATCATCGCGACCAGCGCCGAGGGAACGCGCGACGCCGGGCGCGACGACACGCGACCGGTGCCGGGATCGAGCAGGTACGCCGCGCGCGTCTCGCCCTCGCTGCCGACCACGAGCGCCCGTCCCGCGGTGCCCACCGCGCGCGCGATCTCGAGCGGCATCGCATCGAGCGCGCGCGACGCGACCGGTGCGTCCCCGTGCAGCGCGATCAGGTGCGCGCCGTCGGGCGTGACCCACACCAAGCGCTCGCGCACCGCGGTCAGCGCGAGCGGCGCTGCGAGCGCGACGTCGAAGCGCTCGATCACGTCGCGCTCGACGTCGAGCCGCTCGATCACGCCCGCGTCCTCGCCACGCATCGCACCGCCCGCGATCCACACGCGGCCGTCCTCGGCGAGCCCGATCCACGGCGCGAGGCGCGGCACCGCGAGCCGCGCGCCCAGCACGACGCTCTCCGCGCGCTGCGGATCGATCACCTCGATGCCGTCGATGCCCTCTCCGTCGCTCGTCGCGCGCCCGCCGATCAGCACCACCCGGCCGTCGCGCAGGCGCACCGCCGCATGATCACGACGAGGTCTCGAGAGCGGCTCGATCACGCGCGCCGCGTCCACCCGCGGATCGAGGATCTCGAATTGATCGTACGCCGGCGCGTCCGCCGAGATCGCACCGCCCGCGATCACCACGCGCGATGCGTCGATCGCGGTCGCGGTCCCGAACGCGGTGGAGAACCCGAGGCGCGCCGGCGTGGTCTCACCGACCTGCGCGCCGGGCGGCAGGAGCGCGATCCGACCGGTCGCGCGCTCGCCGTCCAGCCCTCCGGCGACGAGCGACGTCCCGTCCTCGAGCACCGCGAGCTGCGCGCCCTCGGGGGCACGCGCATCGGGATCGCCGATCGGGCACGAGAGCCCCGGTGGCAAGAGCGCGATCTCGTCGCCCGCCGCGCCCAGCGCGCGCCACCCCACACCGCGCCATCCGGGCGCCTCGGCGATCGCGAGCACCACGCGCGTCGGGTACGGCAGCGCGGGCAACGCACGGATCGGCGCGTCGGGCGCGAGCGACACGATCGACGAGGGCTCCCCCGGGCCGTCGCCGAGCACGCGAACCCGGAGCGACGCGAGCGACGACGCAGGCGCGCAGCTCGTCGCGTCGGGCAGTCGCAGCACGATCGAGCGCTCGACCACGCGCTCGCCCTCGCACGCGGCCGCGAGCACGGCGAGGAGCGCGATCGCAGCTCGACGCGGCTGGCTCCGGTATGATCGCGTCACCATCGACCGGGCTGCATCGTAGTCGCCCTCTTCGATCCTCGCTCACCGTGATCGCGTCCGAACCGGCGTCGGGCCCCGAGCCCTTCGGCAAGTACCTGCTCGATCGCGAGATCGCCCGCGGCGGGATGGCGCGCGTCCATCTCGCGCGGCTGCGCGGGCTCGGCGGGTTCGAGAAGCGCCTCGTGGTGAAGCAGATCCTGCCGCACCTCGCGCTCGATCCGCGCTTCGTCTCGATGTTCGTCGAAGAGGCGAAGACGCTGGTGCAGATGAGCCACCCGCACGTCGTGCCGGTGTACGAGCTGGGCGTCGTCGACGGCGTGTACTTCCTCGCGATGGAGTACGTCGAGGGCGCGACGCTCGCCGACGTGCTCGAGGAGGGCCCGATCGATCCCGCGCAGGTCGCGCACGTGGGCGCGCAGATCGCGGACGCGCTCTCCTACGCGCACGAGCGCTTCTCGGTGGTGCACCGCGACGTGACGCCGCGGAACGTCATGGTCGACGCGGCCGGGCACTGTCGACTGCTCGACTTCGGCATCGCCGCGCCCGCGGAGGACGACGCCGAGGGCGCGCTCTTCGGCACGCCGGGCTATCTCGCGCCGGAGCAGGCGCGCGGCGAGACGATCGGTCCCGCGACCGATCTCTTCGCGCTCGGCGCGGTGCTGCACCACGCGCTGCTCGGCGAGCCGCCGGTCGATCCCCACGACGTCGATGCGCTGCGTGCGCGGCGCGATCCCATCCCGAGCGTCGCAGCGCGCGGCGTCGATCCCGAGCTCGCCGCGATCGTCGATCGCGCGCTCGCGCTCGATCCGAAGGAGCGTCCGCCCTCGGCTGCAGCGCTCGCACGCGCGCTGCGCGGATGGCTCGCAGCGAAGAGCCCGGAGGGGGTCGCCCACGAGCTCGGTGCACGCGCGGAGCGAGCACGGGGGCGCCGCGAGCGACGTCGCGCCTCGGAGCGCCCACCGGCGCCGACCACCGGGACCAGCACCGCGCGGCGCGAGCCGACCGGCAAGGTGCGCACGCTCGCGCAGAGCCGGGCGCTCGAGGAGATCATCGCGGGCACGGTGCCGCTCGCACGCGCGAGCACGCCCCAGGCCCTCGAGCCCGCGACGAAGCCGATCGATCGACCGCGCCCTCCCCCGGAGCCCGAGCCGATCGAGCGCACCGATCGCGTGCGCGTGGCAGCGCCGTCACGGCCGCGGAGCTGGGTGGGGCCGGTCGTCGTCGGAGGGCTCGCGGTCGCAGGCGCGCTCGTGCTCGCGCTCGCCGCGGGCACGCCGCCCGAGCCCGACCCCGAGCGCCCGCTCGTCGTCGAAGCGCGCCAGCCCGAGCCCATCGCGCCGCCGCCGCGCGATCCCGAGCCCATCGCGGCGCCGATCGCCGAGCCCACGCCCCCCGAGGCCCAGCCCACGACGACGCCGATCACCGCGACGACCGACGACACCACGCGCGCACGAGGCGCATCGATCGCCGTCTCGTCGCGCGACTGGGCCGAGATCAGCGTCGATGGTCGCCGCCTCGGCACCACGCCGATCCGCCGCGCGTCGCTCTCGCCGGGCGCCCACACGATCGTCGCCGAGAACGCGCCGCTCGGCCTTCGCGCCAGCGCCTCGTTCCGCGCCGAGCCCGGTGAGCGACTGCGCGCCGTCGTCGACTTCCGCGCGACCCCGCCGCGGATCTCCGTCGACGCGCAGTGATCGACTTCAGAACGTCGACGGCGCCGGCGCGACGGGCCCGTCCGAGGGCGGATGCGCGACCTGCAGCGGCGCGCCGCCGCGCTCGACGTACTTCTGGTACAGCTGCGCCGCGAAGTGCGCGCGCGCGACGACCATCGCGACCATGCACGGGATGAGCGGCAGGCCGCAGAGCAGCATCGAGCCGACCATCATCAGCCACTGCACGAACGCGAGCACGAGCGAGCCGATCACGAGCTCGCGCATGACGAGCTTCGTCATGTCGAGCACCTCGCGGAACTGGAGCCCCGCGTTCAGGTCGTCGGCGAGCTCGGCGCGGATGCCGGCCATCTGCGCAGGGAGCTGCAGGACGATCGACACCGCGATCAGCAGCGGGAAGCCCACGCCGAACGCGCAGAGCGCGCCGAGGCCGCCCATCCCGCCGTCACCGCCCGCCGCCGCGCCGCCGATCATCGTCGCGATCGCGCCCGCGTAGAGGCACGCCACGCCGGTCCCGATCAGGATCCCGGCGGGCAGCCCCCAGATCATCATCGCCAGGAACGCCTTGAACCCGGTCGAGAGCAGCTTGCCGAGGTAGTCGAAGTCGAGATCGAGGCGCGGCATCGGCGTCTCGGTGCCCGACACCGCGCGCCGCACCATCACCGCGCCCCACCCCGCGAGCACGATCTGCCCGAGGAACGGAATGATCGACGCGCTCAGCAGCAGCAGCGAGCCGACGCCGATCTTCGAGAGCCAGTCGGGATCTTCACGGAGTCGGCGGAGGCCGCGGAGGTAGTCCATCGCGCGAAGGAGTGACACGCGTGCTCGCGACGATCGAGCACGCGTTCGGACTCATCTCACCGTGCGCTCAATGCCGGGGCGTGAACTGGAAGGGCACCTGCACGACTGCGCAGTCGCGCCCCCCCGGCGGCGGGAAGCGCATGTGCGACGCGACGCTGCGCACGCACGCGAACACGTCGCGATCGCGGAGCGAGCCCGTCACCTGCGTGCCGTCGACGCTGCCGTTCGGCGCGATGCGCACCGCGAGCGTCATGTTGCCCTCGAGCATCGGGTTCTGCTTGAGCTGGCGCTCGTAGCAGTTGCGGATCTGCGCGTTGTGCTCGCGGATGACCTGCGAGGCCGCAGCGGCGGCGATCTCGCCGGTGCAGTCGTCCCAGCTGCGCGTCGGCGGCGGTCGGCGCGCCGTCGTCGTCGTCCCCGCGTCGGGCGGCGGGCCCGCGTCGGGCTCGAGCTCCGGGATCTCGAACTCGTCCTCCACGAGCGCGGTCGAGCGTCCCGCGCCCGCGTCGGGCGTCGTCTCGGCGACCGGCGCGGGAGGTGGAGGCTCCTCGCGCGTCAGGCAAAAAGCGAGGCCCGCGATGGCGAGCAACGCCACGCCGGCGATCGCATATTTGGCTCCCCCGCCACCGGGCTGGGGAGGCGGTGTCGACTCGGACGCCACGTTCTCTCCCTTCGAGCGCGCCTTTCGGCGGGCTCCTTTTACCACGCCACGCGACGCGTGCCGTCCCAATCGCACAGCGCCGCACGCGCCGGGCTCTCAGGCGCGTTCATGCCGGCGAGCGCGCGATCCTTCAGCGCAGGGACCCCGTGATCTCGAGGTGCAGATCGATCCCGATGCGCGCGGTGCCCTCGGGGAACGCATCGCCCGGCGCGAGGTCGACGCGCGTGCGCGCGAAGAAGCGCACCCGACGCGACGTGTCCACGAGGTAGCGCGAGAGCGCGTCGACCCCCTCCGCGTCGAGCGCGATCGCACCGCTCGTGATCGCGCCGGCCTCGATCGGCGGCACCACGCCGAGCGCGACCACGCCCAACGACGCATCGACGTGCGACGCGCCCTCGGGCCCCCAGAACAGCTCGGTCTCGGGCAGCGGAACGGTGAGCGCGTTGAAGGGCACGTCGTAGCTCGCCTCGACCACCTCGATCGCCTCGACGTGCCCGAGGAGCTCGCGCGCATCCGACGTCAGCTGATCGACGTCGACCACCTCGCCGAGCGCGAACGAGATCGTGCGCGCCGCGGGATCGCAGACGCTCGCCTCGCACGTGATCGGCACGTCGGCGGAGCTCGGGCACATCTCGGTCGGCCCGCACGCGAGCTGCGCGATCGTGTCCCCGTCGCGCATCGTGTCGGGCAGCGCGAGGGCATCCGCGTCGACGTCGAAGCCGCGCGCTCCGGTCTGGAGCCGGACCATCACGCTGTCGTCGCAGCCCGCGAGCGTGAGCACGAGCGCCGTCAGCGCAGGAGCGACGCGCATCGACGCGAGTCTACGACCTCGAGCCCGCGGCGTCAGCGCGACACGCCCCACGGCTCGCGTCCGTCGACGATCAGCGTCTCGCGCTGCTGCGGCTCGGGCCACGTCGCGCCGATCGTCGCGCCGATCGCGCCCGCGATCACGACGCCCGCGATCACCCAGGGCCACGGCTCCTGCCACCACTCGGCCGCGGGCGGAGGCGGCGGCGCGACGGGGATGGGCTCGTCGAGCCAGGCACGGGCATCGGCGAGCGCCCTCGCCCCGAGCGGCGCGCCGACGAGATCGGGATCGTGCGGCAGCGCCGACTCCACGCGCGCCACGTCGATCCGCACCGGCTCGCTGCAGCCCTCGGCGCGACACGCGACGACGAGCGCGCGATCGGTCGCGCCCGCGCTCGCCTCCACCAGCCAGAGCGCGCGCGGCGCATGCCCGTCGCGCGAGAGCTCGGCGAGGAGCGACGCGACGTGCTCGAGCGCGCCGGCATCGCTCGCATCGCGCAGCGAGCGCGCCGCGACGAGGACGGGCTCGGGCGCGAGCGTCACCGCGATCGGCGCCCGCGCGCCCTCGAGCACGTCGACGAGGCGCGCCCACGCACGATGGCCCGGCGCGTCGACCCGCAGCACGTGCGCGCCGACGCTGGTCTCGATGCGCGCCGGTGCCTCACCGATCACACGTCCGTCGAGCGACACGATCGCGCCCGGCACGTCGGTGCGCAGCTCGAAGCGGCCGCGAGGCCCGGTCGCGATCGCGCGTGCGATCGACGCGGCGCGCGCGACGAGCGCCGGAGGTGCTTCGGCGGCGCCGAGCACGCGGCTCGGATCGATCGTGCTCGCGCGCGCGAGCGCCGCCTCGGCGAGCCCCGACTGCCCGAGCTCCGCGGCCGTCACCGCGAGCGCGATCTGCACCTCCGCGTACCACGCGCTCGCGCCCGGCACGTCGAGCACCGAGCGCGCGATGCGCTCCGCGTCGGCGAGCCGCGCGAGCGCGCCGTGCGAGTCGAGCTCGGCGCGCGCGTCGTGGGCCTCGCGCACCAGACGCTCCACGTCGGCGAGCCGCGCGACGCGCGTCTCCGCGCTGCCTGGCTCGTCGAGCACCCACTGCTCGGCCTCGATCGTCACCTCCGCGCCGGCGCGCTCGAGCGCCCGCGCGACGCGCCGTTGCCAGCGACGCGCGCGCCCCGCGACCTCGCCCTCGGGCGCCGACGCGATCCACACGACGTGAGGCGCATCGGCGCGGGCCGGCACCACGCCGAGCGCGATCACACCGGCCAACACCAGCGCCCAAGCGCGAGCCACCGCGCGAGCGTACTGCGTGACGCCCGCGCGTGCTCGATCACATCAGCATCGTGATCGGCGCCTCGATGATCTTCTTCAGCGCCGCGAGCCACTCCGCGCCGACCGCGCCGTCCACCACGCGGTGATCGCACGACATCGTCATTCGCAGGCGCCGCCCCGGCACAACCGCGCCGTTCTTCACGACCGGCTCTTCGCGCACCACGCCGACCGCGAGGATCGCGCCCTCGGGCGGATTGATCACCGCCGAGAAGTCTTCGATGCCGAACATGCCGAGGTTCGAGATCGAGAACGTGCCGCCCTGCATCTCCTCGGGCTTCAGCTTCTTGTCGCGCGCCTTCTTCGCGAGCTCGCGCACCTCGCGCCCGATCTCGACGACGCCCTTGCGATCCGCGTCGCGCACCACCGGCGTGAGCAGCCCGTCGGGCACCGCGACCGCGACCGAGATGTCGACGACCTGGTGCTGCAGGATCTTGTCGCCCGCGAACGACCGATTCACCGCCGGCACGCGGCGCAGCGCGATCGCGCACGCCTTGATCAGCAGATCGTTGACCGAGACCTTCTCGCCGCTCTTCTCGAGCTCGGCGTTGATCCGGGCGCGCGCGTCGTTGATCGGATCCGCGTCGACGTCGATCGTCAGATAGAAGTGCGGGACGTTCTGCTTCGACTCGACGAGCCGCCGCGCGATCGTCTTGCGCATCTGGGTGAGCGGCTGCTCCGCGGGCGGATGGCGCTCGAAGCTCGTCTGCAGCGGCACGAACACGTGCGCGGCCGGGGCCTTCGCTTCCGCCACCGGCGCGGGCTTCGGTCGCGAGAGCACCTCGTCGACGTCGCGCTTGATGATCCGACCGCCGGGCCCGGTGCCCTGCACGCCGCGCAGATCCACGTCGTGCTCGCGCGCCAGCGCACGCACCAGCGGCGACGCGCGCACCCGTCCGTCGTGCCCGTTCGTGACCTGCTGCACGCCGTTCTGCACCACCGGCGGCGGCGCGGTCGGCGCCTTCTCCGGAGGCGTCGACGGACGCGCCGTGCTCGCGGGCGTGTTCGGCGAGGGCGTCATCGCCCCCGGCGCGACCGGCGCGCTGTGCGGCTGCTCGGGCTTCGGCGCGTCGGGCATCGAGGGCGCCGCTCCGGCCGCGCCGCTCTTCACCTGCGCGAGCAGCGCGGTGATGTCCTCGCCCGCGTTGCCGAAGATCGCGACCGGCTGCTCCGGCTTGAGCGTCGCGCCCTCGGGCGCGAGCACCTTCAGCAGCACGCCCTTGTCGAACGAGCGCCACTCCATCGTGGCCTTGTCGGTCTCGATCTCCGCCACGAGGTCGTCGATGCCGATCGCGTCGCCTTCCTTCTTGGCCCAGCGCGCGAGCGTGCCCTCCTCCATCGTCGGAGAGAGCTTCGGGAGCCCGATGATCTTCGCCATCTCTCGCCTCGCTCAGCTCTTGTAGAGCACGTCGCGGATCGTCTTCTCGATGCGGTCCGGTCCGACGATCACCTTGTTCTCGAGGTGCAGCGCGTAAGGCATGGGCACGTCGAGGTTCGTCGCACGCAGGATCGGCGCGTCGAGGTAGTCGAACGCATCGCGCGTCACACGATCCACGATCTCCGCGCCCGGTCCGCCGTAGGGCCAGTGCTCGTGCACCACCACGCAGCGGTTCGTCTTCTTCACGCTCTGCACGATCGTGTCGGTGTCGAGCGGGCGCAGCGAGCGCGGGTCGATCACCTCGATCTCGATCCCCTCGCCCGACAGACGATTCGCGACCTCGAGCACCGTGTAGAACGGGCGGCCCCAGGTCACGACCGTCACGTGGCGACCCTCGCGCACCACGCGCGCCTGGCCGAGCGGGATCGTTTCGTCCTCACCCGCGTCGGGCACGTCGCCCTTCACGTTGTAGAGCGTCTCGCCCTCGAGGAAGACGACCGGGTTGTCGTCGCGGATGCTCGTCTTGAGCAGCCCCTTCGCATCACGCGGCGTCGACGGGTACACGACCGCGAGCCCCGGCACGTTGCAGTAGAACGGCTCCACTGCGTGCGAGTGCTGCGCGCCCACCTGACGCGCCGACGCGTTGGGCCCCCGGAACACGATGGGCACGGGGTACTGGCCCGCGCTCATCTGGTACATCTTCGCCGCGTTGTTGACGATCTGGTCGAACGCGACGAACGAGAAGTTCCACGTCATGAACTCGATGATCGGGCGCAGCCCCGTCATCGCCGCGCCCACGCCGACCCCCGCGAAGCCAGCCTCGGCGATCGGCGTGTCGATCACGCGCTCGGCGCCGAACTGATCGAGCAGGCCGCGCGTGACCTTGTACGCGCCCTGATAGTGGCCGACCTCTTCGCCCATGACGAAGACGCGAGGATCGCGCTCCATCTCCTCGGCCATCGCTTCCTTGAGCGCATCGCGATAGGTGATCTCGCGCATCACGCGCCTCCTCCCTCGCGCGGCCCGTCGCCGCTCGTCGTCCTGGCCAAGACGTAGTCGAGCATCGACGACTCCTTCGCGGGCTCGCTCTCGTCCGCGAACTTCACCGCGTCGGCGACCTCTTCCTCGACCTGCGCCTCGATGCGCGCGACGTCGTCCTCGCTCGCGCCCGCCTCGAGCAGGCGCTGCCGCGCGATGCGCACGGGGTCGCCCTTGCGCTTGCGCTCCTCGACCTCCTCGCTCGTGCGGTACTTGCCGGGATCCGACATCGAGTGACCGCGGAAGCGATAGGTGAGGATCTCGATCAGCGTCGGACCTTCACCGTCACGCGCGCGCGCCACCGCCTTCGCGATGCGGTCGCGCACCTCGATCACGTCCTGCCCCTCGAAGCGATCGCGCGCCATGCCGTAGCCCGGCGCCTTGTCGGTGATGTCCTTCGCGGGCAGCGTGCGCTCGAGGGGCGTGCCCATCGAGTACATGTTGTTCTCGCAGACGAACACCACGGGCAGCTTCCAGAGCCCCGCGAGCGAGAGCCCCTCGTGGAACCCGCCGATGTTCGTCGCGCCCTCGCCGAAGAAGCAGAGCACGACCTCGTCGTTCTTCAGGTACTTGCACCGGAAGCCGACGCCTGCGGCGAGCGAGCAGTGCCCGCCGACGATGCCGTGGCCGCCGAGGAACCGGTTGGGCCCGTCGAACATGTGCATCGAGCCGCCGAGACCGCGCGCGCACCCGGCGTCCTTGCCGAAGAGCTCGGCCATCACGCCGCGCGCGCTGGTGCCGCGCGTCAGCGCGAAGCCGTGGTCGCGATAGGTCGTGATGATCCAGTCGGTCTTGCGGATCGCTGCCTCGACGCCGACCGCGATCGCCTCCTGCCCGATGTAGAGATGCAGGAAGCCACCGATCTTGCCCTGCACGTAGGCCCGCGCTGCTTCCTCCTCGATGCGCCGGATCAGCTGCATCGAGTGGAACATCCGCGCGAGCTCGTCGCGCGCTGCGGGGGCCTCGCCGGGCTGCATGTCCAGAGAGCCCATCGTTCCTCCAAAGGGGGGCGGAGCCTAGCACGAAAAGAAAGACGTCACGCCATCGGGGCGATCGTTCGATCGCCTTGTTTTTCCTTTGACGCAGAGCGTCACTCTGCGTCGAGGCACCATTTCGTGCTGCAGCAGTTCTAGGGGCGCCAGCGGCCGCGAGCCAGGGTCGCACGAGACCCCGGACCACGAGAAGACCACCGCCCGAGCACGGACCGCAGAACGACGTAGGCCCCGACCGCTCACGCGATCGGGGCCTTCATCATGTGGAGCGACTCGCGCTCGATTGGCTCTCGGGAGCCTGCGTCAGATCACAGCCAGCTCGTGATGCCGAAGATCCGCTGGACTTCGATGAGCGTCTCGAGGAACGACTCGTTGCGCTCGAGCTCACGCTGGCGGTTGCGGAGCTCGCGCTCCTGCTCCGGCGTGCGCGACGCGAGGGCCTCGAGCTCCGCGATGCGCGTCTGGTTCTGCGTCATCGAGAGGAGCAGCGCGAAGCCGAGCTGCTCTTCCTCGAGGTTGTACTCGATGCGCGGGCGGACCTTCACCGCGACGTAGGCCACGTGGAGGCGGTTCGACTGGTACACGATGTAGTCGGCCTCGAGCGGGTCGGTGCACAGGTCGTGCGTCGCCTCGATCGCGGTGCCGAACGCACAGGTCGCGTCGCCGTCGGGCTGGGTGTCGGGGATGTCGAAGCCGTCGGCGTTGCCGAGCTTGAACACCGCGAGACGCTGCTCCCACGACGAGTCGTAGAAGACCGGGAACTCGGAGAGCGCGAACGCGGCCGCGTAGAAGCGGAGCACGTCGTTGCTCGTGCCACCGAGCGCGCTGCCCGGGAACACTTCCGTGTTCGGTCCACGGCACGGAACCAGGGCGCCGGTGCCCGGCGCGCGGCAGTTCGCGCGGTACCAGTTGACGTACTCGAGCGTCGCGTCGCCGCCCGCGTCCACCGTCACGCGCGGTGCGTACCAGTGCGGATCGTCGATCACGTAGCCGCCGAAGAGCTCCGTCATCTCGACCGGGAACAGGTCGTAGAAGTTGATGAAGTAGCGCTCGTCGATCGTGAACGAGAGGCCCCAGTCACGGATCGTCAGTGCGCGCAGCGCGATGAGCTTGTCGAAGAACGTGCCCGCGCGCTCGAGGCGCCAGAAGCCCTGCAGGCCCTCCTGGTACGCCGACCACGTGTAGAAGCCCTGACCGGGCGCGAGCGTGAACTCCGAGCCCGCCATGTCGGGCGTCTCGCCCATGTGGCGATAGGTGTCGGTCGTCGCGTCGTAGTCGTACGACCCGACGTCCGGCAGCTGCGCGAGGTACGAGAGGAAGTTCATCGAGTCGACCGACGCCATGAACTGGTCGTCGAAGCCGAGCGGGCCGGAGTCGCTGCCGAAGCCGGTCTCGTAGTAGTACCGGAAGAGCAGGTGCTGGTAGATCTTCGCCGCGTCGGGGATCCACCGCGTCGCGCGCGAGCCCGCGTAGAACGGACGGCGGAAGCGGCGGAAGTACGAGGTCGGATAGCTCGACTCCCACGAGGTGCGCATGTTCGCGGTCACCTCGAGGAACGACTCACCCGCGTCGAACGTGCTGCACCACGAGATGTCGTTGAGGCGCGAGTTCGAGCAGAAGAGGTAGTTGACCGGGTAGTAGTCGAGCGGCGCCGAGGGCGCGCGGTACGCCGCGCCGGCGACGTAGTCGACCATGTCCTCGTCGAAGTTCGAGCAGATGCAGTGGCGCGCCGCCTCGGGATCCGAGAGGTCGCCACAGGGCACGGGGATCGACGAGTAGCGCGGGTTCGAGACACAGCGCTGCGTGACCGCCTGGCCGGGCGCGAGGCCCGACGAGCCGGCCGCCATCGGGCACTGCGCGTCGACGCGGCACTGATCACCACCGCGGTACCACGTCCAGAGCTCGCGCTCGTGGAGATCGGAGCGGAGGAGGTCGTTGCGCGACGTGCCCGGCTCTTCGTGGCGCGGGTCGCCCTCGAACGACTCGATCATGTTGAAGTAGTTGAAGTACACCGCGCCGCGGTCGTAGAACCCGATGCCCATCGAGTCCGACTCGTCGCCGGGATAGTCCATCGTGGACGACGTGGTGTAGTTGCCGAGACCGCGCTCCTGGCGCTGGCTGCGGATGTTCTGGAACTCCTGCAGCCAGACGTTCGTCTCGACGTCGGTGAGGACGCCGTTGCGGTCAGCGTCGAACTCCGTCATCAGCGGGAGCGCGCACGAGCGGCGCGCGCCCGCGAGGTCGGTGCAGTCGTCCGACATCTCGATGTTGAAGTACGCCGGGTTGTAGTGATCGCGATCGAGCGTCGCGCCGAAGTTGTGCTCGAGGCCGAGGCCGTGACCGAGCTCGTGCTGCATGACCGCGCGGTGGAACGCCTGCGCCCAGCGGAGGCGCGCCGTCGGGAGCGCGACGCCGTCGAACGCATTCGCCCAGTAGCGGCCGTACTGGCTGATGAGCTGGTACTCGTTCTCGAAGAGCATGCAGGTCCCCGACTCGCCGAGGAGCTGCTCGCGACGGCGCTCCGCCATCACGTCGCCGAGGAACGCATCGCGCGAGGGCGACGCACGATCACGCACCGCGTCCGCGAACTGCGCGGGGCTCGACACGCCGTAGCGCGACGCGAGCTCCTGCTCCACCGAGGTCGGGGTACGACCGGTCGCGACGCGGCTCGTGGCCTGGATCTCCGCCGGGCGGGTCGCCTGGAAGGTCTCCATCGCGACGCCGTCGGTGAAGCGACGCTCGAGGCCGCTGCCCGCGATGTTCTGCATGCGCTCGCTCAGCAGCTGCGCGCGCGCCTCGCTGCCGTGGAGCCGCTCGACGCGCGCCGCGTGCGTCTCGATCACGTCCTCGAAGTGCGCGTGCAGATCGGTCGGGAGCGAGGGACGCGGGCCACCGCCCGTGCCGCCGCCCGCCGCCGCGCCGGGCGCGAGGCCGACCGGCGAGCGGACGCGACCGAGGCTCTCGAAGTACTGGCGGATCTCCTCGCCCTCGAAGAGCGGGTCCGCCGGCTCCTCGCCGCGCAGGATCGGCCAGATGTTGAGCGCGATCTGCGAGACGTTGTCGAGGCAGAGGCCGCCCATGTTGACGGGCGAGATCACCGCCTCACCGGTGAGCGGATCCTGGTTCGGCTGCATGACGCCGCACCAGCCCGCGCCCGCGCCGCTGACGTAGTTGAAGAACTGGTAGCGGAGGTCGCCGAGCTGCTGACACGCCGCGCCGGGGTTGCGGTCGCAGTCGTTGACGTCGAGGACGAGCATGCACTCGGTGCCGCGGAAGCGGTACTCGTACGCGTCGACGATCTCGTTGCCGTCGCCGTCGACGTCGTAGTCCGCGAAGTCCGTCGGGTTCGTGAGATCCGCCGGGCCCTCGATCCAGCAGTCGAACGGATTCTCTTCGTTACGCTCCTCGGGGCGCACGAAGTAGTTCGACACGTGCGCGCAGTCCATCGTGTCGCGGTCCACCTCGGGCGAGAGGAACCCTTCACGGCCGTAGCAGTACTGCGTCGGATCCGCGCTCTGCATCGCGACGCGCGCGCCGGTCGGCGGCGGCGGCACGGTGACACCACCGATGTTGCGGCCCTCGCGCTGCTCGCGATTGCCGCGCATGAACGCGTCGTTCCACTGCGCGACGAGCTCGAACGCGCTGCGCGTCAGGTACGTCGGATAGTCCGCCGAGAGCGTGTAGTGGACCGCGCGGACCGGACGCTCGTGGAGCGGCACGGTGCAGCGACGCGCGTGCTGATCGCACACCGAGCCGCCGTTCGCGCCCGCGCCACCGTCGTAGCGACCGCTGCACTGCCAGTCCGCGATGCACTCCTGATCACGGAGCGAGTCCGAGTAGAAGTTGTGACGAAGGCGGTAGTAGGTGAGGAAGTCGGTCTCACCGAGCTCGTTCGTCAGACCGCCGACGCAGAGGTGCTGCGTCGTGTCGCAGACGATCTCGCACTCGATGCCGAACTCGGGGTCGCAGCCCGGATCGCAGTCGAGGTTCGTGTCGCAGCGGCGGCCGATCGTCGAGCGATCGTCACCACCGCGCGTGTACGTGCGCGACTCGGTGCGGATGATGCCGAAGCGATCGTACTCGCTGTTCGCGAGGGTCTCGGTCGCGTACTCGTGGTTCGGCGGGATGCGGAGGAACGCGTCGCGCACCGTGATGCGGATCGACGTCTCGCAGAGCGCGTCGACGCACTGGAGCGGAGTCCAGAGCTCCTGCGTGACGAACGACATGTAGTGGACCGCGTCGCGCTGATCGGTCGGCCACTCCTCGAGGAAGCGGTAGCAGGCCGCGTCGCTCTCGCCGCTCGGGTCGCACGCGGCCTCGTCGCTGAGGCGCACGAACTGCGGGGCCCACTCGGCGGGCAGATCACAGCGCGCGTCGGGGTTCTCGGGGTCCGCGCACAGACCCTCGTCGAGCACGCCGAGCGGCACCGACTCGCGGCGGAACGTGCCGAAGAGCTGGTCGATCTCGAGGCCGGCGCCGAAGAGGCCCCAGGTCACGAGGTTCTGCGACCAGTCGACGCGCACGAAGCGGCGGTCGTACCAGCGACGATCGGTGTTCTCGCTCACCACGTTGCCGGGCTCGCCGGTCACCGGGTTGAAGTCCTGCCGAACGTCGAAGTGACCCGAGATGCGATACGCCGCGAGCGGCTGACCGCGGAACTCGGGGTCACGCGCGTCCGCCGACGAGCCCTGCACGATCTCGCTCGAGCGATACGCGAACAGGAAGTTCTCGTCGACGACCCAGCGGATGCGACCGACGACGCCCGACTGCGACGCGATGTCGAAGTTGGCAGTCGCGCCCGGCCACGGAGCGCCGGCGCCGGCGGCGCCGATCGCCCACGACTCGCTGTCCGAGAGGTCGACGACGGTGTGGGTGAACCACCACTCGCCCTCGAACACGCTCTTGTCGATCAGGTTGGTCTGCACGCGGTCGATCCGCGGGCCCGGCTCGCAGCCGGACACCGCGATCGCCGCGAGCGCGGCGAGCAGCGCGAGAGGGCGGAGCTTGCTGGAGATCATGGTCGTCGCCTCGGAGGTCCGGAGGTTCTTCGGGTGCATGCTCATCGCTCGCTCCTCAGATCTCCGGCCGGGTGTACGTGAACGGGAACTGGATTCCGAACTCGCGCTCGAGCTGGACGAGGTAGCCGAAGAACGACTCGAGCTGGACCACGCGACCGTCGAGGCGCTCGACCTCGTCGTTGATGCGCGTGGAGTCGGGCCGTCCGTCGCCGAGGCGCGGGATGGTGTAACCGAGCGCCGCGAGGCGCGTGCGGTCCGCCGGCGGGATGTTGTTCTCGTCGTTCGGCGTGCCACCGAAGTCGCCGCGGAACTGACGCAGGCAGCGCAGGATGAACGCCGAGTCACGCGCCTCGCGGACCATCGCGAAGGCGATCGACTCCTGGTCGATCAGACCACCCTCTTCCGGCGTGAGCTGCCACGCGAGGTAGCTCTTGCCGAAACGAGTGCTGGTGTAGCGGACGTAGTCGACGCCCTCGGTGCCCTCGGGAGCGTTGCAGTCGCCCTGGCCCTCGACACAGAGGAACAGCTGCGTCTGGAACGTCGTGTCGTAATAGACCGGGAACTCCGAGAGACCGAAGATCGTCGCGTACGACTGCAGGAGGAAGTTGTCGCCGCCGTTGAGGACGAACATCCGCTCTGCGGGGTTCGGACGATAGGTGATGTCCGCGGGGTGCGGGCGGCAGGTCGTCGACCCGGGGGTCGAGCAGTCGCCGCGATAGAAGTCCATGTAGAGCGTGCGCGGATTGCGGCACTGCGGGAACGAGCTCGATGCGTCGCAGATGACGCGCGGCATGTACTCGCCCGGCTGGTCCGCGATCATTCCCGTGAAGATCTGGTTAATCTCGTTCGGGAAGAGGTCGTACATGTTCGTGTAGAACACGAGCTCCGCACCGTAGAACGGCGACAGACCACGCAGCGTCAGCAGCTGCATCGTGATGATCTTGTCGTAGAGCGATCCGATTCGCTCGATGCGGTTGATGCCGGTCAGACCCGCCTGATAGACCGAGCCGAAGAAGCGGCCCTGTCCGAGTCGAATCTGGAGCTGGCCAGTCGGCGAGTCGGGGTTCGAGTTGAACCGCTCGTACCACTGGTAACCGGAGTTCCACTGGTACGCGCCGACGCCCGGCGAGCCGAGGATGCGCGCGAAGAAGTTCAGCGTGTCCGCGGTCGCGAGGAACTGATCGTAGAAGCCCCACGCGCCGGTCGTGTCGCGGAACTCCGGATCGTTCTGGTAGCGGTACAGCAGGTTCTGCTCGATGTTGAGCAGCGGGAAGAGGTACCGCGTGAGGCCGTTGATGTAGCCGTTGATCGTGAACGTGCGGCGGTAGCGGCGGAACGCCGAGAAGATGTAGTTGCGCTCGTACGACTCCATCGCGTTCCGCACGATCTCGCGGAACGAGTCACCCTCGTCGAAGAGGTTGCACCACGGGAGCGTGCGGGTGTTCGCGCGGATGTCGTCGCAGTAGCGGAACGTCACCGGCACGAAGTCGGGCGTGGTGGGCAGCGTCTCGCTGAACTCCGCGACGTCCTGATCGAAGTTCGAGCAGATGCCGCCGCCGGCCGACGTCGGGTTCGCGACGCAGGTCTGCGTCAGGCCCGTCGTCATGTTCGTCTCGAGCAGCTCGGCCGCGCGGGCGCCGCCGACCGCGTACGGGCAGTCGGTGTCCGCCTCGCAGCGCTCGCCGCCGCGGTACCACTTGATGCCGACGCGCTGGAAGCCCTCGGCGATCGTGCCGTCGGCGCGCACGCCGGCCGGGTTGATCTGCTCGAGCGGCAGTCGCGACGTGCGGTTGTCGTAGATGTCGACGATGTCGCCGTAGCCGAAGCGGATGGCCATGCGGTCGTAGTGGCCCGCGCCCTGGATGCGCTCGTACCACTGCGCCGTGTAGTCCATCACCGACGCGTTCATCCACGTGTCGATGCCGGCGAGCTCGCGGAGGCGGCGCGCGTCCGCGTAGGCCGTCTCGAACGCCGTCACTTCCGCGGGGCTCAGGCCGGGCGTGCCGTCCGTGTCGAACGTCGCGGGGCTCGGGAGCGGGAAGCGACGATTGATGAGGTAGTAGTCATCTTCGTAGTTGTGGCTGTCGGCCGTGCCACCGAAGTCGTGCATGAGGCCGAGGCAGTGGCCCATCTCGTGGACCTGCGTGTCGCGATAGAGCCGGCGGTTGAGCTCGAACTCCACGCGCGCGCGCGGCCAGCTACGGTGCTGCATCACGAACCACATCACCGAGTGATCCGTGAACTCGGTCGGCATGTGGAACGCGTTGAGACCACTGCGGACGTTGAAGTCCGCGAAGTCGTCGAGGTGCTCGCCGATGCCGTGGCGGAACGGCGAGGCCTGCTCGAGCACGGCCTCGTTGAGCTCCGCGCCGGTCATCGTCGACGGCACGTTCGTGAGGCCCGCGAGGACGAGCGCGTCCTCGCCCGACACGAGACGACGCTCGATGTCGGTGCCCGCGAGCTCGCGCAGGCGCGAGTCGCTGAAGAGCTGCGCGCGACCCTCGGGGCCCTGCAGCCGCTCGGCGCGCGCCATCGCGCGCTCCATCACGTTGTCGATCTCGCCGCGCACGGCGGGATCGGCACCGACGCCCGCCTCGAGCGCGACGCTGAAGTCGATGCGCGGCGGAGCCGGCAGGTCGACGCGGTTCGCGGCCTCGAGGAACGCGCGGATGTCCTCGCCGGTGAAGAACTCCTGATCGGTCGAGCGACCGTTGATCAGGTCGTAGGTCTGCATCGCGCGGGTGCGCTGCGACTGCATCGCAGGACCGCCGATGTTCGCGTCGCCGGTGAAGACCTCACCGGTGATCGGATCGCCGCGGAGCTGCGCGACGCCGAGGAACGGCGTGCCCGGCTGATCGACGTAGCTCAGGAACTTGAAGCGGATGTCGCCGCGCTCCTGGCAAGTGATCGTCTCGCCCGCCGCCTCCGCCGCCGCCAGGGTCGCCTGGTTGCAGGTGTTGACGCGCAGGACGTTGACGCACTCGCTGCCTTCCATGCGCGCGCCGAACCAGCCGTTGAACGACGTGTCGCTCAGGCGCTCCGCGACGCCGCGATCCGCCATGTTCGGCTCGGCGCCCTCGGGCACCACGACGTGGCAGTCGAAGGGCTCGCCCGAGACGAGGCGACCGCGCGCCGCATCCGGCGTCTCGAAGGGATCGTACTGACCCGCGCAGGTCGGGTTCAGCGCGTCCGCCGCGGTGCAGCCGGTGCCGTCGGGGAACTCCGTCGGATCACACTGGCAGTAGCAGTACCCGCTCGGATCGTCGCTCTGACACGCAGTGCGCTGATAGACCGGGATCTCCTGGCCACGCAGCTGGCGCACGGTGCCCATGAGCACTTCGTTCCACTCGCCGATCGTCTCGAACGCCGGCTCGACGAGGTGCGCGGGGAGCTCGGGCGTCGTGTACCAGACGATCTCGCGGACGTCGCGATCGGCGTAGGGGACCGCCGTGCGCGTGCCGTCTTCGCTCTCCGTGTACCAGTTGCGCCAGATGTTGTGGCGGTTGGTGCCGCGGTTCGAGAAGTCGGTCTGGCCCCACGTCGGATCGTCCGCGGTGCGGCTCGCGTCGTAGGTGAGGCGGTCGAGTCGGAAGTAGCCCGCGCGCTCGTGACGCTCGTCGGTCCACTCGATGGGCTCGTACTGACGCGTGTCGCTCACGCGCAGGAAGGCCGTGCGCACCGCGACCAGCACCGACGCGCACTCGGGCATGCCCGAGCTCGCCTCGCCGCAGTTCGGCACGGTGCCGAAGCCCGGGATGAACACGTTGCCCGGAGAGACGATCTCCTGGGTCACGAAGCTGAAGCTGTAGAGGTCGCCCTGCTGGTAGTCGCCCGCCCAGTCGCGATCTTCCGCGCTGCACGACTCCGACGCATCGTCGATGCCCGCGCACGACATGAAGTGGAACTGGGGGCGCCAGCTCTCGGGGAACTGCGACTCGTCCTGGACGACCAGCTGCGCGGGCTCGCGGCGCGTCTGGCCGAAGATCTCCGTCAGCTCGTGGCTGGTGCCGAAGTACGAGGTGAGCAGGTTGCGCGACCAGTCGACGCGCATGAACCGGCGCTCCCACCAACGACGGTCCGTCGAGTTCTCGACGAGGACGTTCATCTCCTCGCCGGTGACCGTGTTGTAGTCGCGACGGATGTCGAAGTGGCTGAGGATGCGGAACGCCGCGACCGGCGCGCCGAGGTGATCCGGGTTCGGCGCCGCCTCACCCCACGGATCTTCGGGATCACCGACGATCTCGTAGTCGCGGTACGCGTAGAGCGTCTCCTCGTCGATGACCCAGCGGATGCGCGGCAGCGCGAACCCCATGAAGCCCGCGGTCCCGTCGCGCGCGATCTCGCCCATGAACCCGAGGCCCGCAGCCTCGTAGTCCATGTCGATCGTCGTGCGCGCCATGTACCAGGAGCCCGTGAACGCGCTCTTCTCGACCACGTTCACGCCGACGCGATTGACCGGCGGCTGCTCGTTGCCGCAGCCACCGATGCTCGCGCCCACGAGCAAGCCCAACGCGACCCACATCCCGAGACGCTTCATCGTCCCAGCCTCCAGCCCGCGATCCGAGTTCGAGTGAGACTTCGCGGCGATCAGTCCGCGAAGCAGCAAGCAGTTCTTGACGGCGCGCGACAGCGAGCGCGCGTGATCGTGTCCGTGCGGCAGCATCAGAAGGAACCTCCGGTGGTGCTCTGCACACCCGCGAGGCCCTGACGGCGACGCTGGCGCTGCTCCGGCGTGAGGCCGTCGTCCTCGGCGCCCTGGAGCGCCTCGTAGATGGCATCGATCTGCACGGTGGCAGTGAGGAAGAAGTTGTTGTCGGGATTGAAGACGCTGCGCAGCGAGCCGTCGTCGTTCTGGAGCGGCGCGAGGTTCGTCGCGTTCGACCAGCCGACCGAGAGGTTCAGCCACGGCTGCACGTCGTATGCGACCGAGAGCGAGAACGACGTGAAGTGACGCCAGTGCGTATCGCTGTTGTCGCCGATGCAGTACGGGCCCATCAGCGTATCGGTGCACGCCTCGCCGAGGCCGTGGCCTTCCTGCGACTGCCAGAACGCCGAGCCCGCGAGGGTCAGACCGGAGATCGGCGTGACCGTGATGTTGAGGCCCGCGGTGATCACGTGGCGCGCCGAGGTCACGGCCGACGCCTGATCACCGAAGTTGCCGCTCTGGACGTCGCCGCTCGGCGCGTGCTGCTGCGCCGGGTACGTGCCCAGCGTGCCCGGCGTGTTGCGGCCCGCGAACCAGTACTGGTAGCGGCCGATCAGCGCGAACGTGAGCGACGCGAGCTCGGGGAAGACGCGCACCGCCGTGAGGCCGCCCGCGAGCGCGAAGTAGCGCTGCGCGGCCTGGCTCGCCTTCGACGCCGGGAGCACGACGCGGCCCGCGGGGATGAAGATGAAGCCCTCCCACGCGATCGTGCGGCGGAGCTCGACGATCGTGTCGCTGAGCTGCGGCTCGCGGTTGTTCGGGCTCGAGAGGCCGTCGTCCGTGAGCTCGACCGAGAGGCTCTGGCTCAGCGCGAAGAACGTCGCGGGGTCGAGGTACCAGCGCGGCGCGAGGTTGAACGACCAGTAGTACATCGGGTCGTAGCTGAGCTGCGCCCCGCGGAAGAACGAGTTCGGCGTGATGCCGTGGGTCCAGCTGAAGAACGAGTTGCGCCACGGGAGCGGCTCGCGCTGGGCCTGCGCCTCTTCGGCGGCAGCTTCTTCGGCAGCCGCGTCCTCACCGGTCGCCGCGGCCTCTTCGGCCTCGATGTCGCCGGGCTGCAGTGCGGAGTCCGGGGCGCTCGTCGTGGTCGCTTCGGACTGCGTCGCTTCGGTCGACTGCGCCGCTTCGTCCGACTGCGCTGCCTCGTCCTGCGCCGTCTCCTGTGCCGTCGTCTCCGGCGCGACCTCGGCCTCTGTCGCGCCCTCCGATGGCGCCTGCTCCTGCGCCGGTGCTGCTTCGTCCGCGTCTTCCGTCGTCTGCGCCGACGCGAGAGGCGAGGCGATGGTCAGCCCCGCGATCGCGCTCAGCGCGACGACGAACCAGGCTCGCGAGACGCGAGCCATCAGCGTCCATTCTCTCACCGAGGCTTCTCCATTCGTCCGATCGGTGCTGGGGGAACAAAAACGAAGGCGAGCAACGTTGTCTGGGCGAAATCGACTGCTGCGCTCGAGATGCCTTATGCGCGCACGCGCAAAGGCCCACCGCAGAACGAGCGGCGGAGTAGGACAGAGGCGCGGACCTCTTGTCAACGTGATCTGATTGGGTGCCCGAGCTCGATTCCGTGCGCTGATTCCGTTCGTTTCCGGGAGCGCACGACGGTCGTCAGAGGACGCACGGTGTGGCGCTCCCGGGCGGAACGGGGCGCCCCGTGTCGCAACCGATGTGCCACGCCACACCGGTCATCCGTGCAGATTCGATCCCTCGGGGATTCGACGACCCGCGCCGCCGGGACCGCGAGACAGGGTGTCGCGTGCGTAAGCTTCCTGACGGAGCGAGGGGCTCCGAGGGCAGCGCGACGCTCAGAGCGAGTCGAACGGAACGACCGAGACTTCTCGCACACCCGGCAGTCGCTGCAGGCGATCGAGAAGGGGCGCCGCGGTCGCGACGAGGACGATCGACAGGTCCTCGTGCGAGAGGCGCGCACGCACTGCTTCGTTCGCGCGAGGCAGCGTCACCGCGCCGACGCTCGTCACGAAGTGCGTGTAGAACTCGGCGGGCATCGACTGCACCTCGGCATCGAGGCGCGGCTCGAGCCGCTTGGCCGCGGTGTCGCGATCGAACGCGTGCGACTTCACGAGGTAGTCGCGCGCATTGCTGAGCTCGGGCGCGCTGATGCCCTCTTCGACGAACTTCTCGATCAACGAGAGCTCCAGCGCGATGCAGTCGACCGCGTTCTCCGCGGAAGGATGCGTGTAGAGGCTCCACGCCTCGCGCTGTCGATCCGCGCCGAGCCGCGCGTTCGCGGCGTAGCTCCAGCCGCGCTCGCTGCGCACCTCGCGCACCAGGCGCGACGTGAACGTGCCGCCGAACGCAGTGTTCGCGACGACCAGCGGATAGAAGACGGGATCGGCCAGGCGCGTGCCCAGCGTGCCCAGGAAGATCTGCGTCTGCGTGCGCTCGGGCTTGTCGACGACCAGCACGCGTCGGCCCTTCGCGATCACCGGGACCGGCAGCGTCACCTCGGGCGCGCGGCCGCGCGGCACCTTCGCGAACGCGCGATCGACCATCGCGCGCAGCTCGCCCTCGGTCACGTCGCCCGCGACGCCGAGCACGATGTTCTCGGCGACCACGTGGGTGCCGAGGAAGTCCGCGACGTCACCGCGCGACACGCGCTGGATCGTCTCCGCGTTGCCGAAGGTGGGGCGCGCGTACGGGTGCTCGCCGAACAAGTGCGAGCGGAGCCCGCGGCTCGCGAGCCAGCGATCGTTGTCGCGCTGGCTGAGGAGATCCGCGATCGTCTCGCGCTGCACGAGCCCGAGGTCGGTCGCGCGCAGCGCGGGGGTGCACACGAGCTGACCCAGCAGCTCGAGGAGGTCGGGCAGGCTGCGCCGGATCACCGACGCGTGCAGGCGCACCATCGAGTGCGCGACGTCGACGCTGAGCGCCGCGCCCATCGAGTCGATCGCCTCGTCGACGTCCTCGGCCTTGAGGCGCTTGGTGCCCATGCGGAGCAAGCGCGCCGCGAGACGACCGAGGCCTTCCTTGCCCTGAGGATCGAAGAGCGCGCCGGTCTTCAGCACGACCTCGACGTCGACCAGCGGGATCGCGTGGCTCTCCTCGAGCAGCACGGTCATCCCCGCGTCGGTCGTCCATCGCGGGCCCCAGGGCGCGTCGGGCGCCGGAGCGGTGGGACGTCGGGACGTGGTCACGCCGCGCTGCGCTTTCGAGAAGTGGTGCGGCGCTCCTTCGGCGTCACGCGCACGATGGTGCGGCGGCGATCGTCGAAGACCTCGCGCGCGACGCGCCGCACGTCCTCGGACGTCACGCGCCGATACTCCGCGAGGCGCGTGAAGCTGTGGCGCGGATCGCCCACGACCGTCTCCGAGAAGCCGATCTGCTCGGCCTTGCCCGACACGGTCTCGAGCGCCGAGAGGAACCCGAGCTCGAGGCGGTTCTTCACCTTCGCGAGCTCCTCCTCGTCGACCAGCTCCTTCTTCAGGCGCTTGAAGTGCTTCTCGGCGATCGCGAAGCACTTGTCGATCGACGCGCCCTCGCGCGCCGAGAGCCAGAGATCGACGAGCCCGCCGTGGCGGAACGGCGAGAGCGACATGCGCACCTCGGCCGCGAGCTCCTTCTCGCGCACGAGCTCCTTCCAGAGCCGCGACGAGCGACCGCCGACGAGCAGCTGATCGATCACCGTGAGCACCGCGTGATCGAACGACGCGTACCCCGGCGCGTGCCAGCCCACCGCGATCTTCGGCGTGGGCGTGGGCCACGACACGTCCTTGCGGCGCTCGCTGCGCTGGCGCGGCGCGGACGGCGCGTCGTGCGTCGTGAGCTTCGAGGGCCCGAGCGGGCCGTAGTGCTCCTGGATCATCGCGAGGAGCGACTCGATCTCGACGTCGCCGACGACGACCAGCGTCGCGCCGTTGGGCGCGTAGTTCGTTCGGTAGAACGAACGACAGTCCGACGCAGTGAACCCCTCGATGTCGCCCATCCAGCCGATCGTCGGCCAGCCGTAGGGGTGCTCCTTGCCGAACGCCGTCGCGTAGAGGACCTCGTTGACCTTGCCCTCGACGTCGTCCTCGACGCGGTCGCGACGCTCCGACGTGACGACCTGCTTCTCGCTCGCGACCTTGTCCTTCGCGAGCACGAGGTTCGACATGCGATCGCTCTCGAGGCGCACTGCGAGCGCGATCTCGGAGGCGGGCAGGTTCTCGTAGTAGTAGGTCCAGTCGACCCACGTCGCGGCGTTGGTCTCGCCGCCGGCGGCCTCGAGCAGACGATCGAACTCGCCGTGCGCGAGCGTCTTCGTCTCGTGGAACATCAGGTGCTCGAGCAGGTGCGCCTGGCCCGTCTTTCCGGGCTTCTCGTGGCTCGAGCCGACGCGCAGCCACGTGTGGTACGAGACCACCGGCGCCGCGGGATCGGGCAGCACGAGGATCGTGAGCCCGTTGCCGAGCACCCAGCGCTGGATGCGCAGTGCCTCGCCGAACGGGACCTCTTCGACGAAGCGCACGTGGGCGTGCGCGTGGGTCGTCGCGGCATTGAGGCGCGCTTCGATCTCCTCGGTGGTCGAGGCGGCCGCAGGCGCGACGGCGGAAGCTGAATGTTCCATCCGGAAGAGCGGCTCGGGAGCATGGAGCCCCGCGGATCAGGGGTCAAGCATCGATCCCGGGCTTGTGCTAACGCTCGCCTCCCCATGACGACCAAGGGAGATCGCGTCCGCTTCGCGCCTTCGCCGACCGGATACCTGCACATCGGCGGCGTTCGCACCGCGCTCTACAACTGGCTCTGGGCGCGGAGGACCGGCGGGACCTTCGTGCTGCGCATCGAGGACACCGACCGCGAGCGCAGCACGCAGGAGAGCGTCGACGTCATCCTCGACTCGATGAAGTGGTGCGGCCTCGAGTGGGACGAGGGGCCCGAGGTCGGAGGCCCGAACGGGCCTTATTTCCAGACGCAGCGGCTCGCGCTCTATCGCGAGTTCGCCGAGAAGCTCATCGCGCGCGGCGCGGCGTTCAGGTGCTACTGCACCAAGGAAGAGCTCGACGCGCAGCGCGCGAAGCTCGCGCCGGGTCAGCACTTCCGTTATCCGGGCACCTGCCGCACGCGCGCCGATCAGCCTGATCAGCCGTACGTGATCCGCATGAAGTCGCCGACGAGCGGGGCGACGGGCTGGCTCGATCTCGTGAAGGGGCGCATCGACGTCCCGAACGACGCGCAGCAGGACTGGGTGCTGATGCGCGGCGACGGAGTGCCGCTCTACAACTTCGGCGCGGTCGTCGACGACATCACGATGGGCATCACGCTGATCGCGCGCGGCGACGATCACGTCGTGAACACGCCGATCCAGATCATCCTCTACGAGGCGCTCGGCTACGCGCTGCCGAAGTTCGCGCACCTGCCGATGATCAACGGGCAGGACGGCAAGAAGCTCAGCAAGCGCCACGCGGCCGTGAGCACGACGGAGTATCGCGACATGGGCTACCTGCCCGACGCGGTGCTCAACTACCTCGCGCGCCTCGGCTGGTCGCACGGCGATCAGGAGATCTTCACGCGCAGCGAGCTGATCCAGGCGTTCTCGTGGGACGGCGTGGGCCGCACCGCGGCGCAGTACGACGCGAAGAAGTTCGCGCACGTCCAGGCGTCGCACCTGCGCACGCTCGACGACGCGATCCTCGCGGAGAAGGCGCGCCCGTTCGCGAAGGACCCGGTGATCGCCGCGGGGCTCGACGCCGAGCGCGATCGCTACATCGGCGCGGTCGGGACCGTGAAGACGCGCGCGACGACGCTGATCGACATCGTCGAGATGGTCGACTTCTACTTCCGCGAGCCGCCGGCCGAGGACGAGAAGGCGGTCGCGAAGTTCCTCGTGAAGGAGAGCGCGCCGACGCTGAAGGCGCTGCGCGATCACATCGCGAACGTGCAGCCCTTCGATCGCGTCGCGCTCGAGGCGAGCGTCAACGAGTGGCTCGCGCAGACGGCCCTGCAGATGAAGAACGTCGCGCAGCCGGCGCGCGTCGCGATGACCGGCAAGACCGCGAGCCCCGGCCTCTTCGACGTGATGGAGGTGCTCGGTCGCGAGCGCACGCTGGCCCGTCTCGATCGCGGGATCGCGCGGAGCGAATCGGCGTGAGCAAGCGGGGCGCTGCTGCGAAGGCCGCTGCCGCCGCGTCCGAGGCGGGGCCCTATCGCAGCGCCGCCGAGAACGACAAGCGCGCGCGCATCGAGTGGCTCGAGCACGGGCTCTCGGCGAAGCCGTGGGCGCAGCGCCTGACCGAGCTGCATCCGCGCAACTTCTTCGTGCGTGCGTGGCGCGTGCTGGACGAGCTCGCGGCCGACGAGCGCAACGAGCGAGAGGCAGCGGGCAAGGGCTACGACTACCGGCCGATCATCGCGCTCTGCGTGGGCGCGCTGTGTCTGACGGTGATGGAGTACGTCGGGCACTCGACGACGTTCCGTCAGCTGCTTCGCGAGCTCGCGCCGCTGGGCTCGCGCGAGGACACGTTCTGGGTCTGGCTGCGCGACTCGCAGTGGCTCGAGCTCGCGGACTTCGTGTGGTGGTCGGGCTTCCGCGTGCTCGGCTACTTCGTGATCCCCGCGATCGTCGTGAAGTGGTTCTTCAAGGAGCGGCTGCGCGATCACGGGCTCGAGACGAAGGAGATCCGCAACCACGCGTGGATCTACGGGCTCAGCTATTCGGCGGTGTTCGTCGGCGTGATGTTCGTCGCGAAGTTCGTCCCGCACTTCACGCAGTACTACCCGTTCTACGATCTCTGCTCGCGCAGCTGGTTCGATCTGATCGCGTGGGAGCTGCTCTATGCGGCGCAGTTCCTCTCGCTCGAGTTCTTCTTCCGCGGCTTCTGGATGCGCTCGATGCGCAGCGCGATGGGCTCGCAGGCGATCTTCGCGATGGTCGTGCCCTACTGCATGATCCACTTCGGCAAGCCGTTCCTCGAGGCGGTCGCGGCGATCTTCGCCGGCGTGGTGCTCGGGACGCTCGCGCTGCGCACGCGCTCGATCTGGGGCGGATGCGTGGTGCACATCGGCGTCGCGATCACGATGGACGTGACTGCGCTGATCGTGAGCGGGCGCGGCATGCCCGCGCAGTGGTTCCCGGGCTGAGTTTTCGGAAGGGGTCATGGATGACCCCTTCCCCCCGCCCGGCGGAGCCGGATCGGGGCCCCCCATCCCTGAACGCTGCGCGCGGGGCCCCAGCCCCGCTTGCTCATGTCAGCGCGCTCCGAGTCATCGACTGACTCTGACTATCGACGGATCACCGAGTCGTCGCACGCGGTGGTGCTCGCGCGCCGAGCGTCGCGAACGCGCGCACCTGCGCGCCAACTCGTGACGCGGACGCCTGATTTCAGGTTCCATCGCCACGGAATCGTCGGCTAGTATCGAAGACGTGACGGATCCGCTCTCGCGGTTTCGCGAGGACTTGTCGGGGGGACAGGGACACGCGGAGAGCTCGGCGCGACATCGGCGCGCGCTGCTGCTCTTCGAGCACGGAGGTGCGCTCCTCGGGGTCCCCGCCGAGTCGGTGGACGCGGTGATCGCGTGGCAGGCTCCTGCGCGTCTGCCGTGCGCGACCGCCGGGATCGCCGGCGTGGTGCAGGACCGCGGGCGCATCGTCGCGGTGCTCGAGTCGCCGCTCGGCGAGAGCGAGCGCGAGACGCGCGCAGTGCGTCGCCTGATCGTGTGCGGCACGACGCGCGGCTTCGTGGGCATCCCCGCGGAGACGACGCGCGGCGTGAGCACGGTCGAGCTCGCGCGCGACGCGACGCCCGGAGAGCTCGTCGACTCGTCCGAGGGCCCGCTGACGATCGTGGATCCGATCGCGCTCATCTCTGCAGTACGGGAGACGACATCATGAGCTCGCGGACCCCTTCCGCCGACGTGCTGGTCATCGACGACAGCGACATCGCGCGCGAGTCGATGAAGCGCGCCCTCGCGGCCGCCGGACTGCGCGTGATCGACCTGCCTTCGCCGATCGGCGCGACGAGCGCGATCCTGCGCACGCAGCCGCGCCTCGTCGTGATCGACATCAACATGCCGTCGATGCGCGGCGACAAGCTCGCGAGCTTGTTCCGGAAGACCGAGAAGCTGGGCGAGCTGAAGATCGTGCTCGTCTCGGGGAACGACACGACGCAGCTCGACGCGCTCGCGCGCGAGGCGCAGGCGGACGCCGTCGTCGCGAAGTCGGCGGGGACCGATGCGCTCGTGAGGACCGTGAAGCAGCTGCTCGCGGAGGCTCGGTGAGCCGCGTGGTGCTGCTCTCGCACGACGGCGTGCGCTGCGCGCTGCCCGCGTCGCAGGTGGTGCGCGCGGTGGGCTCGGGCGGCGAGGACGAGCGACCGGTCGCGCTCTTCCGTCGCGAGCCCGATGCGTCGGTGCGCGACGCGCGATCGCTCTTGGTGCGCACCGGCGCCGGTGAGCGGCGCGTGGACTGCGCCGACGCGCGCTTCGACTGGCTCTCCGAGGAGCGCCTCTTCGCATTGCCCGAGCTGCTGCGCGACGCGATGGCGCTGCCTCACGTCGTCGGGGTGGCCGAGATGGACGGGGTCGGGCTCGTCTGGTTGGTCGATCTGGATCTCTTTTCGGGCTCGAGCGCGCGCTGAGCGCCTCCGGACGTCGAGGGCACATGTTCCGATTCGTCTCGGTTCGTTGGAAGATCGCGGGCCTGCTCTTCGCGGGGGTCCTCGTGATCACGGGGCTCGACGCGTGGCTCGTGCCGGAGCGCGCGGCGCAGGCGGAGCGCGAGTCGATCACCGAGCGCGCGCGCGCGACCGCGGCGATGCTCTCGGAGTCGGTGGTCGCGCCGCTCGAGTTCGATCAGGACGACTCGGCCGCCGAGGTCATGCGCGTCGCGCTCGCCGATCGGCTCGTCGAGTGGGCCGCCGTGTACCGCGCGAACGGCGAGCGCGTGACCGTCGTGGGCGACGGCGATCCGCCGCGCACGATGCGCATGCGCGACGAGCCGCAGGACGTGTCCGCGAGCGAGTCGCTGGTCGTGGTCGCGGCCCCGGTCGCGCGCGGGAACAACGACGCGATCGGCACCGTCGCGGTCGCGATGCGCAGCACCGCGATCGCGCGGCGTCGCGAGGAGACGCGCGGGTGGATCGCGATGCAGGGGCTCGGCGTCGCGGTGGTCGGGCTGCTCGCGTCGTTGTGGTTCGCGTCGCGGATGTCGAGCCAGATGCAGCGCATGGCGCGCGCGGCGGAGCAGATCGCGCGCGGTGACGTGTCGAGCAACCTCGCGCTCGCGCACTCGAACGACGAGCTCGGCGAGATGGCGACCGCGTTCGAGCGCATGAACGATCGGCTGCGCGAGCTGCAGCAGGGCGCGGTGCGCGTCGCGGATGGTGATCTCACGGGATCGATCGGCGGCGACGGCGAGCTCTTCGTCGCGTTCCGCCGGATGCTCGACAGCCTGCGCAGCCTGACGCAGCGGATCGGCACGAGCTCGGACGCCGTCGCGTCGGCGTCGGCGGGCATGTTCTCCGCGGTGCGCGAGCAGGAGACGCTCGCGACGCAGCAGACCGCGTCGCTCGAGGAGATCCGCCGCACGCTGGAGACGCTCGCAGCAGCGGCCGATGCGGTCGCGCGCGACGCACAGGCGGTGCACGAGATGTCGGGCCGCACGCTCGAGAGCTCGACGCGCATGGCCGATCAGACGCGCCTCGTGAGCGCGCACTCGGATCGGATCGGTGAGATCCTCTCGCTCATCCAGGACATCGCGGATCGCTCGGATCTGCTCGCGCTCAACGCAGCGCTCGAGGGCACGAAGGCGGGCGAGGTCGGGCGCGGGTTCTCGCTCGTCGCGGCCGAGATGCGACGCCTCTCCGAGCACGTGATGGACTCGGTGCGCGACATCCGGAAGCTCGTCGCGGACATGCGCGCGGCGTCGCACGCGTCGGTGCTCGCGACCGAGGAGAGCACCAAGCTCGCGCGCGATGCCGCGGCCGCGGCCGCGAAGATCTCGGACGCGGTGAACCGCCATCAGGAAGGCACGTCGCAGGCGAAGTCGGCGGCCGACGAGGTGGTGCGCGCGGTGAACGAGTCGCTCACCGGATCGGCGGCGACGACGCGCTCGGCGGAGTCGCTCCTGCAGCTCTCGCACGAGCTCAAGCAGGCGATCCAGGCGTTCCGCGTCGCGTCCGCCGATCTGCCGCGAGACCAGCGCAGCGGGCGCTGAGCGATGGCGGTGCAGGATCGCGATCTCGTCCGCGCGTTCTGGGACGCGGCGTCGGATCGCATCAGCGAAGCGACCGATCTCTGGATCGCGCTCGAGCAGGGCGATGCGGGCGCGTCGCGCTCGCTGAAGCGGCTGCTCCACACGATGAAGGGCGAGGCGCACATGTTGGGCCTCGCCGACTGCGGCCACCTGCTGCAGGCGATGGAAGGCGTCGTCGAGGGCGCGTCGAAGTCGATGAGCGAGGGCGCGGGCGACGCGATCCTCACCGCGCTCGACACGATCTCGGCGATGGCGGCCTCGGAGGGCGCGCTCGAGATCGATCTCGAAGAGACCCTCGCGCGCCTCGCTGCGGCCGCGGCCGCAGCGCCGACCGAGACCCACGCGGACGCGGCGCCGGCCGAGAGCGAGTCGCGCGCCGAGCACGTCGAGCACGCGCGCCCTTCGCTCGATCCCGCGCGGCTCGGGCCGCTGGTGCACGAAGCGCGACGCCTCCATCGCGAGCACTCGCTGCTGCACCCTGCCCTGCGCGAGGTGCGCCGCATGCTGCGCGCGCTGCTCTCGGAGATCGATCCGCAGCTGCCGCCCGAGGCGCTCGCCGAGCGCATCGTGAAGACGCTCGGGTACGGCGCGGAGATCGAGCGGCGGATGGGCGATCTCGCGGCGCAGTGGTCGACGCACGAGTTCGCGCTCGAGATGGCGCTCGAGCAGCTCGAGGACACGGTGCGATCGGCGGCGATGGTGTCGGTCGCGGCGCTGAAGTCGCAGGTGCATCGCGCCGCGCGGTCGACGGCGCACGCGCTGGGAAAGCGCGTCGAGCTGCTGGTCTCGGGCGATGCGTACGTCGATGCGTCGGTGGAGCGCTCGCTCGGGCCCGCGCTGCTCCACCTCGTGCGCAACGCGGTCGATCACGGGATCGAGAGCGAGGCGGCGCGCATCGCGGCGGGCAAGTCGCCGGTCGGCCGCATCGAGATCACGATCCACCAGACCGACTCGAGCGTGCAGGTGATCGTCGAGGACGACGGCGGGGGCGTCGATCTCGAGCGCATGCGGGCGCGGCTCCGTCACGAGGGCGACGACTCCGAGCTGCTGCAGCGCATCTTCGAGCAGGGCGTGACCACGCGCGACGAGGTGACCGACATCTCGGGGCGCGGCGTGGGGCTCGACGTGGTCGCGCGCGAGGTCGCGGCGGTGGGCGGGAGCGTGCGCGTCGAGTCCGATCGCGGGCGCGGCACGCGCTTCGAGATCGTGCTGCCGACGATGCTGCGCGCCGACATCGTCGTGCCGATCGAGTGCCGTGGGACGCGCCTCGCGATCCCCGTGCGCGAGGTGCTCGCGGTGGAGCGCATCGGCGAGCCGGTGCGCGCGAGCGATGGATGGCGCCTCGCGCGAGGCCCCGCGAATCAGGCCGATCTCGTCCCCCTCTTCGATCTCGGCGCGCTCTTCGGGTCGGCCGAGCCGCCACGCGCGGGGGACGTCGCGGTGATCACGCACCACCGCACGGGCGTGTTCGCGCTGCGGGTCGACGGCTACGACAACCCGCGCCCGATGGCGTTCGAGCGCATCGACGAGCTCGCGGTGCGCTCCGACGTGGTGCGCGGCGTCGCGCCCGCGCCCGACGGAGGCGTGTACTTCCTGCTCGACGCCGACGCGACGCACGCGACGTTGCGCGGCCGTGTCGCGAGCAGCGCAGCGCGTCCATCGGTGATGCCGCGTCGCGCGGTGCCGCACGTGCTGGTGGTCGAGGACGCGCCGGTCGCGCGCGAGCTGCTCCTCGGCATCCTGAGATCGTTTGGGCTCAAAGTATCGGACGCGTCCGACGGAAAGCAGGGGCTCCTGCTCGCGCGCACCGAGCGCCCCGATCTGATCCTCACCGACGTCGAGATGCCCTTCCTCGGCGGGCTCGAGATGATCGCGGAGCTGCGGGGTGATGCCGCGCTGCGCGAGGTGCCGGTGATCGTGCTCACCACGCGCAGCGAGCCCGCGGTGCGCGACCGCGCGCGCGCGCTCGGCGTGCGTGGGTTCCTCTCGAAGCAGCGCTTCGTCGAAACGGAGCTGCGACAGGTGATCGACGAGTGTCTGGCGCGATGACCATTCGTGTGTGCGTCGTCGACGACTCGGACATCGCCTCGCGGCGGATCGCCGAGATCGTCGAGACCGACGACGACGTGCGCGTGATCAAGCGATGCGCGAGCGCGGACGAGCTGCGCGCGTGGAGCGACCTCGACACGGCGTCGGTCGTGGTGCTCGACGTGTGGATGCCCGGCACGTCGGGGCTCGCTGCGATCCGCGAGATCGCCGCGCGTGTCCCGGTCGTCGTCGTGAGCGAGGCCGCGGAGGGATCGGATCTCGCGATCGAGGCGGTCGCGCAGGGCGCGGTCGCCTTCGTGTCGAAGCGCGAGCTCGGCGGAGAGCCCGGTGAGGCGCGGCTGCGCGCGATCGTGCGCGACGCAGCGACGCGCTCGATCGCGCGCGAGCTACCGGTCCTCGTCGTCGTGGGATCCACCGGCGCACCACGCGCGCTCGAGCGCCTGGTGCCGGGGCTGCGCGACGCGCCCGCCGCGATCGTCGTCGTGCAGCACCTGCCGCTCGGTGGAGAGGTCGGGTTCGCGCGATGGATCGCGGGGCTCGGTCTGCCCGCGCGACCCGCGCGCCACGGCGACTCGCTCGCGAGCGGTCGCGCGCTGATCGCGCCCGCGGGGCGTCATCTGGTGATCGAGAACGGCGTGGTGCGGCTCGTCGCGGGCTCGATCGGCGAGCTCCACGTGCCCTCGGCGGATCGCGCGCTCGCATCCGCGGCATCGCTCGGGCGGCGCGTGGTCGCGCTCGTGCTCTCGGGGATGGGGCGCGACGCGGCGCGGGGCATCGCGGAGGCGCTCGAGGCGGGCGCGACCTGTCTCGCGCTGAGCCCCGACGAGTGCGCCGCGCCCTCGATGCCGCGCCACGCGCTCGACGTCTCGCCGCGCGTGCGCGCAGTGCGCCTCGACACGATCGCCACCGATGTCCGCGAAGCCCTCCGACGCCGACGCTGATCGCGAGCTCGCGCAGCTCCTGCGCGCGCTGCTGCAGCCACGGCTCGGGCACGCGCTCGAGCCGTGGCCGAGCGCGCTGCGCCTCGCGCTCGACCGCCTCGCGCAGACGCGTCGCACGTCGCCGCTGGCGCTCGCTCGGGACCTTCTCGCGCGCCCCGATCCCGCTGCGCTCGACGTGCTCGTCTCCGCCGCGACGGTGCCGCACACCCGCTTCTTCCGGCACCCCGAGCACTTCGAGCGCCTCGCGCGCGAGCTGCCGCGCATCGTCGAGCGACGCGGCGCGCCTGCGCGGATCTGGTGCGCGGGATGCGCGACCGGCGAAGAGCCGTGGAGCATCGCGCTGCTCGCGTCGCACCTCGGCGTGGAGGTCGAGCTGCTCGCGACCGACGTGAGCCCCGAGGCGCTGCGCACCGCGCGCGCCGGGATCTATCCGCGCGTGATCAGCGGCGCGGGCGCGCCGGTCGCGATGCCGCCCTCGTGGAGCGCGCCCGAGGCGCTGCGGCGCTCGGTGCGCTTCGAGCGGGCGTCGATCACCGACGCCGATCCCGATCGCGGCGCGGGCCCGTTCGACGTCGTGCTCTGTCGCAACGTGCTCATCTACTTCCCGGCCGCGCAGGCCGCGGCGATCGCGAGCCGCCTCGCGACGCGGCTGCGTCCCGGCGGCGCGATGATCGTCGCGCCGGTCGAGGCCCTGATCGCGATCCCGCCATCGCTGCGCCACGGCGATCCGCTCGGATGGCTCGAGCCTCCCTCGAGCCCGACGCGCGCGGTCGCGCCGGCCGTGATCGCCGCGCCCCGCGAGGACGGGCTCGAGCGCGCCGCACGCGCGCTCGGGCTCGGCGAGCTCGACGAGGCGGAGCGCGCGCTCCGTGCCGCGCTCGATCTCACGCCGACGCGCGCCGAGGCGTGGTTCCTCCTCGGCGAGACGCTGCAGAAGCGCGGAGAGCGCGCGCAGGCGCGCGCCGCGTTCCGGTGCGCCGCGAGCTACGCCGACGCGACACCGCACGGTCGCACGCTCGCGAGCGCCGCCGAGCGACGCGCCCGCGGGTGACCGAGCCTCAGCGAATCACTTCGGCGAGCCGCAGCACCGCGGCATCGAGGCGCGCGCCTTCCGCCTCGACGGCGGGAAGGTTGATCACCAGGCGCACCTGCGAGCCGTCCGCGACCAGCCCGACCCCGAGCCCGCCGCGTCGCACGCCATCGCTCTCCGACGTCATCGAGAGCGTGCGCGCCTCGCGCGCCGCCTGCGAGATCTGCTGCGCCGCGCCGCCGAGCCCACCGCACACGAAGATCGCGGTCGCGCCCGCGCTGCGCGCCGCTTGCACCAGGCCCGCACGATCGTGGTACGCGTGCTCCACCGCGCGCGCCTGCATGTTGCTCACGGTGGTGCGCGCACCGAGCGCGTTGAGCGCCGTCACGATGCGCGATCGCTCCGCCTCCGACGCGCCGTTGCCCGGCTGGTAGACGATCAGCACCGCGACTCGGCCGTTCGTCGCACGCTGCGCGAGGTTCCGATCGTACGAGAGGATGCGGAGGATCAGCGCCGCCTCGCGCGACGCGTCCTGCGCCTCGGCGACCGAGCGCAGCGCGGAGGGCACCGTCGCGACGGGCATCACCGAAGCGAGGAGCACGATCAGGAGCGTGGCGGCGAGCTTCCTCATCCGATCTCGAGATGACGATGGTAATCGCGGCGAGGGGCGCGACGAGCGAAGACGTGAAGGTGCACGCGTCGATTCACGCGCACCAAGCCACACACGATCGCGCGCGCGCCCACGATCAAATCAGCCCCTCGGCGCGCCAGCGCTCGTAGATCGGCGCGATCTGGTCCTCGGCCCACTGCACGGCCTGCTCCGACGTCATCTCGCCGTTCGCAGCGCGCAGGAACATCTGGGGCACGATGCCGCTCGCGAGCACCTCGCCGACCGCCGGATTCGCCGCACCGGGATATCCGACGTTCGTGCTCCACGACTCCGCGTCCGTGAGCAGCGAGAGCTTGTTCGCCGGCTCCGACTCGAAGGGATCCTGCGCGAGCCATCCGTCGTCGCCCGTGAGCTGCGGCGTCGTGCTCGGGAACGCAGGCAGGTTGTAGAGCGCCGAGTTGTAGACGACCTCGTTGTAGTGCTCGACGAGGTGGAGCATGAAGTCCTGCGCGGCGTTCGGGTTCCGCGCGTGGCGCGCGACCATCATCGACACGTTCGCGTGCGCACCGACCAGCGCCGTCGCCGGCCCCATGAGCGCCCTGCCGAAGAAGATGTCGGCGGCGGTCGCGGGCACGTTCGCCTGCGCGGTGCGGTACGCCGAGATCGAGTTGATGATGTACGACGCGCGCCCCTCGACGAGCGCGATGTTGTTGTCCGCCGCGCCCCACGCGAGCACCTCGGGCACCATCGTGTCGGCGTAGAGCTCGCGCATGAACTCGACCGCGGCGATCGACTGGGGCGAGTTGATCACGACCTCGGCGTTCGCGCTCTGCACGCTCGCGCCGTACGACCAGAGCAGCGCGCGGCACGCCATGTTCGCGTCGGGATCGGTGCCCGCCAGGCCGATGCCGACGTGCACGTTCATCGCGGCCTTGATCTGACGACCACCCTCGAGCAGCTGCTGCCAGGAGCTCGGGCCCTGCGGCATCCCCACGCCGCTCCACAGCGAGCTGCGGAAGTTCGCCGGGTCCGGCGCCCACCCGTGGTTGAGCGCGTAGAAGTTGTTCGTGCGCGGGTTGAAGCAGCTCTGACGACACAGCGGGATCATCGTCCCGTGGCGCGCCTCGAGCTCCGTCATCATGTCGTTCAGCGACACCACGTGCGGCTCGAGATCGGCCTGCGGCGTCGGCCACTCGTAGAGGTCGTGGCCGGTGCCCGACTCCATCTCGGCCATGAACGTCGGGCGCACCATGTTGAACGGCACGCGCTCGACGACGACCTCGACGCCGTTCGCCTCGCCCCAGGCGCGCGCGAACGTGTCGAACCACACGTCGTGCCCGGGCACGAAGTGCGTCCACCCGAGGATGCGCAGCTGCGTCTCGCGACGTCCTGCGTCGGGCGTCGTCATCGGCACGTCGTCGTCGCCGCCGCACCCGATCAGCGATCCGAGCCCGCTCGCCGCGACCCCCGCGGCCCCTGCCGCGCTCGCGCTCGTGCGCAGGAACCCACGGCGCGACAGCGGCGATCGCGCTCCGTACTTCTTCGCCATCGTTCCCCCTCCCCTCGTGCGCGACATCAGAGCCCGCACGCCCCTTCGATGACCGCGCAGCCCTCGGGATCCGCGACGCACCCGAACGTGCGTTGATCCACGAAGCGCGCGCCCTCGACGCGGTAGTGCACGAAGTTGTTACGGACGTCGCCCGCTGCATCGAAGTCGACGGGGCCCGACGCGCCCTCGTACTCGATCGGCGTGCCCTCGCGGATCGCGCGCACCGCGTCGGCGAAGCCCTCGGGGCCCGCGACGATCGTCGTCGCTGCTGCATCGCCCGACGACACGCGCGCGAGCGCGTCGCGCACCGCGGTGCCCGCGACCTCCGCGTTCGTCGCGGGATCGGTCTCTTCGATCGCGATCAGCGTCGCGAGCATCAGGGCCATCGCCGCGTCGTAGGTCTGCGCGTCCCAGATGCCGGCCTCGTGACCGATCTCGTCGCGCATCGACTCGGCGAACGTGCGGCCCGAGGTCTGGCAGTTGTCGAGCACCGCGTGCGAGACGCCTTCCTGACCGTCGGTGTCGAAGCCCACGAGGCGCACCAGCGTCGTCTCGTGGCGCCAGTTGTGGTGATGGAGGAACGGCATCGCGCGCACCTCGTCACCGGCCTGCACGTACGCGCGCGTGATCGACGCCGCGAAGAGCGGGAACGTGATCTCGACGATCGCGTCGGGCTCTCCGTCGATCACGAAGTCCGGCAGCGGCTCGCCGGGGCGCGACACGCCGGGGTTCACCTCGGGCTCCTCGTTGCGATCGTCGGTGAGCGCCGCGAGATCCGCGTCCCATCGATGCGTGTTCGCGTCGATGTCGGGCGCGTGCCGCACGATCTCGAGGCGGAGCCCGCCGCGGATGAAATTGCCCATCGGATCGATGAGCGGGTAGTTCCGATCGCGCGCGCGCTGGATGCCCTCGAAGAAGCCGTTCCCGAACTCGTCGTCGACGACGTAGAACGCGACCTTCCACACGCCGTCGCCGTTCGTGTCGCCGCGATCGCCGAGCGCGCGCGCCGCGTGCAGCAGCGCGACCGCCTCGGGATCGGAGTCGGCCGCGGTGCGCCACACCCAGTGATCGCGATCGCGCATCGCCTGCTGCCGCACGAAGTCGGGATCGGCCGCGATCGGATCGCCGAGCTGCGGCGACGTGCACGCCATGCACACGATCGGCACGCCCACGTCGTCGGCCTCGGCGTCGTAGCTCGTGCCCGCGATCGCCAGCACGTCCTCGGTGGTGTCGGTGATCAGCCCGGCGACCGCGTGCGCGCGCGTCATCGCGAGCGCGCGCTCCATCGCGACGCGCGGCACCCCGCTCGAGTCGCTGAAGCGCAGCTCGAAGCGCAGATCACGATGACCGCCGGCGAGCTCGAGCCCGCGGTTCGCGTGCGCGATCGCGAGCTCCGCCGCGTCGCGCCACTGCGGGCGCGCGTTCGATCCCGTCTGATCGATCACCGCGCCGATCGTCACCACGTTCGGCCCGGCGCGCGGCGGATCGTCGGGCGCACACCCGAGCGCGAGCGCGACGGCGATGACGGTGGACCAGCGCATCGTGCCCTCCCGCATCAGAAGACCTGCCGGAGCTCGATCCACATCGTCCGGCCCTGGCTCGGCAGGTCGTACCCGGCGAAGTAGGGCTCGGAGTAACGCGTATCGAGCAGGTTGCGGATCGCGACGACCACGCGCGTCTCGCTCTCACCGAGGAAGCGCAGACCGACGGTGCTCAGCGTGAGATCGACGAGCGCGTAGGGATCGAGCGTGTACGCGCGCCCGTCGTTGAGCAGCGTGTTGCTCTGCGTCGCGCCGCGCTCTCCCGCCCAGCGCACGCCCGCGCCCGCGCGCAGGTGGATCTCCGAGATCGTCACGTCGAAGCCCGACGCGCCGAAGATCGACGGGAACTGCGGCGGCGGACGCGTCGCGAGCCCGTCCTCGCGCACCTGCACGGCGCCGGTGAAATTCGTCCACGCGCTCAGTCGATCGATGTTGAGGCGCGCGCTGAGCAAGAGGCCCATCGAGGTCGCCTGCGTCTCGTTCACCGCGACGAAGTCGGTCGCGAGCTGGTTGAAGACGATGCGATCCGCGACGCTCTGCACGTAGAGCCCGGCGTCGATCGCGAGCGCACGCTCGAAGAGCTCGAGGCTCGCGATCGCCTCGGCCCCGGTGACGACCTGGGGCCGCAGCGGCGGCACGCCGAGCACGTTCACGTCGAAGTTGCCGAGGACGTTGTTCGCGATGCCGAAGCCGCCCTGCGCGAACATCAGCACGCCCGACGGAGTCTGGAACGCCTGTCCACCGACGATCTTCGTCGTGAGCTCGGGCGACCACTGGTAGATCACGCCCGCGCGCCAGCTCACCTGCGCCGGGTACTCGATCGGTCCGTAGCGGATGAGATCGACGCGCAGATCGCCGGTGAGCCGCAGCCCCGGGAGCTCGGTCGGCAGCGGCACGCTCGCGACGCCGAGCGAGACGCCGAAGTCCGTGATCGTCTGCTCGCGATCGGTCGTCGGCGAGATCAGATCGATCGTCGCCGGCGGCTCACCGCCCGCGCCCGGCGCGCTGAAGGTCTGCCGGTAGTAGAGGATGTCCTCGAGATCGACGAGCAGATCCGCGGCGATGCGGAACGAGAGCTGACGACCGAGCGGCGAGACGACGACCGCCGCGCTCGCGTTGAACGCGTTGTATCCGAACTGCGGGCGCCACGTCGCGTCGTGGTTCTGCGAGAGCGCGAGGCGCATGTCGCGCGTCGGTGCGCCCGTCGAGTACCCGACGTCGATCGTCGTCGACACGAGCTCGGACCACTCCGCCTCGTGGCGCAGATCGATCCAGAAGTTGTCGATCGCGACGCGGCTGCGATGCGAGAGCACCGAGCTCACCTGCAGCTCGCCCATCGAGTCGAGCCGCTGCACGCCGCCCTGCAGCGTGAAGCGACCGTACGCGCCGCGGATGCCGCCGAGGTGCACCTGCGCGAAGCCGCTCATCGGCGTGCTCATGTCGCCCTGGGTGCGGTCGGCGAAGAGGAAGCGATAGCGCTCGAGCGTCGCGTCCTGCGAGACGAACGTCGGCGTGATGCGCAGCCCGCTGCGATCGATCCAGTCCGCGGAGAAGCCGAGCACCACGCCCCAGTCGGCGCCGCCCTGGATCGTCGCGGCCGAGAGACCGAAGCCCGGATTGCCGCTCGTGAGGAGGAAGCGTCCCGCGGCCTCGGTCGTGCTCTGCCCCGTCGCGTCGCGCGTGATGACGTTCACCGTCGCGAGGAACGCGTTCGCGCCGTACACGGCGGAGAGCGGGCCCTGCACGATCTCGACGCGCTCGATCAGCTCGATCGGGATGAACTCGGAGCCGAGGAACGCGGTGAGATCGGGGAGGAACCCGACGGGCACGCCGTTGATCATCACGCGCACGATGCGCGTGCCGGCGCGCAGACCACCGGTCACGCCGCGCACGCCGACCGAGGGCACGACGAGATCGTCGACGACGTAGATGCCCGCTTGCGAAGCGAGCGCGTCCGCGACGGTGCGCCATCCGTTGCGTGTGAAGTCCTCGCGACGGATGACGACGACGTTGCCCGACGCGACGACGCGCTCCTCCGCCTCGCCGCCGCTCGACGTCACCACCGGATCGAGGAGCAGCGACTCGAGATCGAAGTCCTCGATGGCGAGCGCATCGGGATCCGACACTGCGCTCGACTCCGACGCAGCGCTCGACTCCGACGCGGCGCTCGAGTCCGACACTGCGTCCGAGTCCGACACTGCGTCCGACTCCGACACAGCGCTCGAGTCCGACACGGCGTCCGACTCCGACACTCCACCGGACTCCGACGCACCCGCATCCGACTGCGGTGCCTCCTCGACCGGCGCGTCCGACGATCCGCCCTCGACGGAGGCCGCGGTATCGCCCTGCGGTGCCTCGACTTCGTCTGATCGCTGCGCGCGAACCGCCGTCGGCGCGCCGACGATCATCGACGCGGCCACGAGGGCCCGGGCGCACCCTCCGAATCGCACCAGGTCCCTCCCGCGGCGCGACACTCAAGATGCAACGTTCTTCCAGGAACGTATCCCAGCACGGGGTACGGGATCCATCCAAAAATACACGCTCACGAAACAATCTCCCGATGCGGTCTTGACGCTCTACACACCGCAGAACCATTCGAGATTTTCCATGACGCACTGCGACAGAGCACGACCATTGAGTACAATTCGGTGACAATCGACGTGGTACCCAGGCCGCGTGGAAATCGCGGTCATCGCTCTGTACATGCTCGTGCTCGGTGTCCTCGCCGTGTACGGGTTCCACCGCGGGCAGCTGCTCTTCCTGTACTGGAAGCACCGCCACCAGGCGCCACGCCCGGCCTCGAAGTTCAAGGAGCTCCCCGTCGTCACGGTGCAGCTCCCGATGTTCAACGAGATGTACGTCGCGGAGCGACTGCTCGAGAGCGTCGCCGGCATCGACTACCCGAAGGACAAGCTGGAGATCCAGGTCCTCGACGACTCGACCGACGAGACCCGCCAGATCGCGAAGGCGAAGGTCGAGGAGCTCGTCGAGCGCGGCTTCGACGCGGTCTATCTCCACCGCACCGATCGCAGCGGCTACAAGGCGGGCGCGCTCGAGGCCGGCGTGAAGGTCGCGAAGGGCGACTACCTGCTCGTCTTCGACGCCGACTTCGTCCCGACGACGTCGATCGTGATGGACCTGATCCACCACTTCAGCGACCCGACGGTCGGCATGGTGCAGGCGCGCTGGGGCCACCTGAACCGCGACTACTCGATGCTCACGCGCGTGCAGTCGATGATGCTCGACGGCCACTTCGTGGTGGAGCACATCGCGCGCAATCGCTCGGGCCGCTTCTTCAACTTCAACGGCACCGCGGGCATCTGGCGCAAGGCTGCGATCGTCGACGCCGGCGGCTGGCAGCACGACACGCTCACCGAGGACATGGACCTCTCGTTCCGCGCGCAGATGCGCGGATGGCGCTTCGTCTACGTGCCCGACGCGCTCGCGCCGGCCGAGGTGCCCTGCGAGATGAACAGCTTCAAGTCGCAGCAGTTCCGCTGGGCGAAGGGCTCGGCGCAGACCGCGAAGAAGCTGCTCCCGGTGGTGCTCCGCGCGAAGCTGCCGTGGAAGATCAAGCTCGAGTGCATCTTCCACCTCACGAACAACTTCGCGTACCTCTTCCTCGTCATCCTCGCGATGCTGCAGCTGCCGAACATGATCCTGCGGCAGCAGATCGCGCGCCCCGAGCTGCTCCTGCTCGACGTGCCGCTCTTCGCGCTGACCAGCGGCTCGATCGTGCTCTTCTACCTGACGACGCACCGCGCGCTCTACGGCAACCTGTGGGAGGCGGTGCGCCGTCTTCCGCTGATGATGGCGCTCGGCATCGGCCTCTCGCTCAACAACGCGCGCGCGGTGGTCGAGGGTCTCTTCGGCGGTGAGAGCGAGTTCGTCCGCACGCCGAAGCACGGCGTCGTGAAGAAGACCGAGAGCTGGACGAAGGCGAAGTACCGCGCGGGCAAGAACCTCTTCTCGTGGCTCGAGTTCGGGTTCGGCCTCTACTTCGTCGCGACGATCGCGCTCGGTGTGGTGATCGGCGCGTGGGCGAGCATCCCGTTCCTCGTGCTCTTCATGGTCGGCTTCCTGTACGTCGGCGGACTGAGCCTGTACCAGGCGCGCTGAGCGTCGGATGATCGTTCGAGCGCGGGCGCGTTCCTCCGGGGCGCGCCCGCAGTCGTTCCGTCGCTTCGTGTGACGGTTCACCCCCCGCTCCGACAACCAAGGAGCATGGCCTTCGTCGCTCGGTGGGCTTGGCTTCTCCTGCTCGTGGGCTGCTCGCTGGCGCACGAGCGCGGGATCGGGGACGACGCCGGCGCGCTGCCGTTGGCCGACGCGTCGATCCCACTCGACGCACGCGTCGAGGTCGTCGACGCGGGACGCGACGCCGGTCTCGTCGTCTCGATCGAGTGCGACGATCTCGACCCTTGCACGGTCGACGGGCGCTCCGGGGGCGTGTGCGTCTCGCGCGCCGCGCCCGACGGAACGCTCTGCGACGACGGCGACGCGTGCACACTGGGCGATCGCTGCGCAGCGGGACGTTGTCGGGGCGGCGGCAGATCGACCGGGCCCGCGGAGCTCGTCTCGGTGTCGTCCCCGGCGTTCCGCGGAACGGCGCTCGGCGTGGGCGACGATCGCTTCGTCTTCTTCCAGCCGGCGCCATCGGGCACCGACGTGCTCCTCACGCGCGGCACCGGCGATCGGCTCGATCCGCTCGACGAGCTGCACCTCGCGCAGCCGGGGATCCGCGCGGCGTTCTGGCTCGGCGCGGAGCTCGTCGCGTACACGACGGGACAGCACGCGGGCCTGCTCGAGCTCACCGGCGATCGCCTCGTCGCGCGTGGAGAGCTCCACCTCGACGGCATCCTGTCGGCCAGCCACTTCGCGGCGATCGGGACGAGCCTGCTCGTGTGCACGTCGGAGAACCTCTTCGGCACGCCGCGCGAGCTGCGTGTCTACGACGCGCGCGACCGCGCGGTGCTGGTGCCGCGCGGCACGATCACGATCCCCGGCGGCTGCCACGCGCTCGCGGCCTCGAGCGATCGGGCGCGCGCCTACGTCTCGACCGGCACCGACACGCTGATCGTCTCGCCGACCGGCGCGGTCGAGGGCTCGCTCGGTGTCGCGTCGCGCGCGGTGCACGTCGGGGGTGGATTCATCACGCTGGCGACGTCGGACCGCGCGCTGCTGCTGCGGGAGGCCGACACGGTCGAGGTCGCGCGCGTGACCGGGCGCGTGTTCGCCGCGCGCTTCACGCGCCGTGGCTTCGAGGTGATCAGCGACGTGCGCACCGCGGGCATCACCCAGCGCACGATGACGTTCTACGACGTCGATCCCGGCGCGCCCGATCCGCTGACCGTCGTGTCGACGGAGCCCCTCGCACAGCTCGATGCCGCGACCGCCGCGGAGGCCACGCGCTGGGCGAGCCACGACGACGCGCTGCTCGAGGGCCAGCGGCTCTTCCGGCTGGGCACGACACCGCCCTTCCTCGACGAGATCCGCGACCCGCGCCGCTTCTGGCCGGGCTGGCTGCGCGCCTCGGGCACGACGATCTTCCTGCGCGACGATCACAGCGCGATCGCGATCGACGCGAGCGATCCCGCGGCGCCGCGCACGATCGCGGGTGGCGAGCTGCCGGCGGGGCCGTGGGTGACGATCGAAGTGCCGGATGCGGGCGAGATCGGGCTCTACGGCGCGCGCGGCTGGTGGCCGACGGCGGCGCGGCATCGACCGCGTGCGCTCGGGACGGAGCAGCTCGCGCAGGTGGACGTCGTGGTGCGCTCGTTCGACGCGGCGCAGCGCCCGACCGATCACGCGACACGCTCGCTCGGTGACGCGAGCGATCTCCACGCGACGTACCGGCACCTCTACGCGCTCGAGCGCGACGCGACCGGATCGCGCGTGCGGTTGCGTCGCTGGGCCGCCGAGCAGCTGATCTCGGGGCCGATCGAGCCGCAGCTCCTGCACGAGATCGTCTCGCCGGCGGGCGATCGCATCGAGGTCGTCGCGCGCGCCCACGACGACGACGCGATCGCGTTCGCGACCACCGCGACCGTCGGGACCGCAGACCTCCACTGGGTCGTGCTGGACGAAGGCCGCACGCTCGCTCCGCTGCGGCTCGACATCGAGGTGCACGACATCGCGGTGCACGGTGATCGCGCGGTGGTGATGGGGTGGCACGCGGACCCTGCCGGCACCGGGAGCGATGCGCTCGTCGACGACGTGGTCTTCGTCACGATCGAGCATCGCGGCGACACGCTGATCGAGCTGAGCCGCACGAGCTGGACGACCCCGCGGACGTCGCGCCTCAGCATGCTCACGCCGATGCAGCTGCTGCGCTTCGACGGCCGCGTCGTGTACGCGCAGCACCCGTCGGGCACGCCCGAGGAGGCGGGCCCGGTCGTGATCGCGCTGCGCGCCGATGCGCTCTCGCAGCGCATCGCGTACCCGCTCGCGAGCCCTGCGCCGATCTGGTCGGCGAGCGAGAGCGACGTCGGGCTCGTGCTCGGCGGGCCCGCGGGCGTCGTCGTCGCGCGTCCGTGGTGCCCGTAGCGGATCGATCGCTCGACGAGAAGGTCGCTGCGGCCCAGAGTCCGTGCACGTCGCGGGGCGGGCGGCGCGGACGATCCTTCTCGTGAAGCAGTTCCTCAGCCCCGGCATCCGCGCGATGATCCTCAGCGCGCTCGCGTTCAGCGTGATGAGCGCGCTCGTGAAGCTCGCGGGGGAGCGCCTCTCGAGCGTGCAGATCACGATGGTGCGCGGGATCGTCACGCTCGCGCTCTCGTGGTGGGCGGTGAAGCGCGCGGGGATCTCGCCGTGGGGCAACGATCGCAAGTGGCTCGTGATGCGCGGGCTGCTCGGGTTCGTCGGGCTCCACTGCTACTACTTCGCGGTCACGCGCCTGCCCCTCGCGGATGCGACGGTGATCCAGCTGACGAACCCGCTGATGGTCGCGGTCGCGGCGGCGATCTTCCTGCACGAGCCGCTGCGTCGCAGCGATCTCGCGGGCATCGCGCTCGGGCTCGGCGGCGTGGTGCTGGTGTCGCGCCCGACGTTCCTCTTCGGCGGAGACGAGCGCGCGCTCGATCCGGTCGCGCTCGCGGTCGCGGTGCTCGGTGCGATCGTCGCGGCGTCGGTCTACGTGGTGGTGCGCAAGCTGCGCGCGACCGAGCATCCGCTCGTCGTCGTGCTGCAGTTCCCGATGCTCACCGTGCCGCTCACGCTGCCGCTGGTGATCCCGGTGTGGCAGTGGCCGACGCCGTTCGAGTGGCTCGTGCTGCTCGGCGTCGGCGTGTTCACCCAGATCGGTCAGGTGAAGATGACCGAAGCGCTGCACCTCGAGCCCGCCGCGCGCGCGACCGCGGTGAGCTACGTGCAGATCCTCTTCGCAGTGATCTTCGGGGTCGTGCTCTTCCGCGAGACGCCGACCGCATGGACGCTCGCCGGTGCGACCTCGATCGCGATCGGCACGGCGATCGTGGCGCGCCCGCGCGCCACGTGATCACTCCTTCGCGAGCTCGGCGACCGCGTCCTGCATCTTCTCGCGCTCGGCGTCGGTGGCCGCGGGGTACTGCGGATCGATCGCCTCGAGCGTGCGCACGATGATGTCGGCGACCGTCGCGCGCATGAACTTCTTGTCGTCGGCGGGGATCGCGTACCACGGCGCGCACGGGCGCGAGGTCGCGTTCAGCGCGTCCTCGTACGCGCGCATGTAGTCCTTCCAGCGCGCGCGCTCGCGGATGTCGGCGGAGCTGAACTTCCAGTTCGCCTCCGGATCGTTCACGCGATCGAGGAAGCGCTTCTTCTGCTCGTCGCGCGAGACGTTGAGGAAGAACTTCACGATGGTCGTGCCATTGCGCGCGAGGTGGTGCTCCCACGCGCGGATCGACTCGTAGCGCTCGTCCCAGAGCGTCTCGAGATCACCGGGGAGCTCGGGCAGCCGCTGGCGATCGAGGTACTCGGGGTGCACGCGCACCACGAGCACTTCCTCGTAGTGGCTGCGGTTGAAGATGCCGATGCGACCACGCTCCGGCAGCGAGCGCTGCACGCGCCACAGGAAGTCGTGATCGAGCTCGAGCTCGCTCGGCTGCTTGAACGACGTGACCTCGACGCCCGCGGGGTTCACGCCGGTCATCACCGCCTTCACGGTGCCGTCCTTGCCCGCTGCGTCCATCGCCTGGAAGATGACCAGCAGCGAGTGGCGATCGCCCGCCATGAGCCGCGCCTGCAGCTTGCGCATGCGCTCGATCGACGCGACGAGCGCGTCACCGTTCCCGTTGCCGTCGCGCTTGGACTTCGGCGGCTTGGTCGGCGTGTCCTTGATGCGGAAGCTGCCATCGAAGGGAACGAGGAACTCGCTCGGCACGGCCTCGACGAAGCGGGTCTTCTTCTTGGGCATGGGCACCACGACGGTACCAGACCGTGCGCTAGAGTCCTTGCACGTGACTGCGATCGATCCTCTCGCGCTGCGCGCGCACTACACCCACTTCGTCCGGCCGGGTCGCATCCTGCTGACCGGGCACTCGCACCAGGCGTGGCCCGACGTCGCGCGCGACGCGCAGCTACGCGCGTTCGACGATGCCGCCGAGCTCGTCGACGACAAGTGGGAGCGCGCCTTCGAGGCGGCGGAGTCCGTGCGAGCCGCGGTGGCGGCGCGGATCGGCGCGCGCGCCGACGACATCGCGCTCGGCGCGAGCACGCACGAGCTCGTGACGCGTTTCCTCTCGGCGCTCGATCTGCGCGCGCGCCCGCACGTCGTGACCACGAGCGGCGAGTTCCACTCGATGCATCGCCAGCTCGCGCGGCTCGCGGAGGCGGGCGTCGAGGTCGAGATGGTGCCGTGGGCGCCCGTGTCGACGCTCTCGGCGCGGCTCGCGGCGGCGGTGCGTCCGACGACCGCGGCGCTGATGGCGTCGAGCGTGCTCTTCGAGACGTCGAGCATCGTCCCGCACCTGCACGTCGCGATCGAGGCCGCCCATCGCGCCGGCGCGGCGGTGCTGATCGACGCGTACCACGCGTTCGGCGTGGTGCCCTTCACGGTGGGCGAGCTCGGGCCCGATCCGATCTTCGTCACGGCGGGCGGGTACAAGTACGCGCAGTGGGGCGAGGGCAATTGCTGGCTGCGCGTGCCGCCCGGCAATGCGATGCGCCCGATCGCGACCGGCTGGTTCAGCGACTTCGCGAACCTCGCCGCGATGCGCAGCGGCGGTGCGATCGGGTACGGCGCGCGCGGCGCGGATCGCTTCGCGGGGTCGACCTACGACCCCACGAGCCACTATCGCGCGCGCGCGGTGATCGACTTCTTCGACGCGCAGGGGCTCACGCTCGCTCGGCTGCGCGCGACGTCGATCGCGCAGACCGAGCGCATCATCGCGGGGCTCGACGGGCTCGAGGTGCTGACGCCGCGCGAGCCGAGCGCGCGCGGTGGGTTCGTCGCGGTGCGGGTCGCGAACGCGAACGACGTGGTGAGCGCGTTGCGCGCGCGCGGCGTGCTCACGGATGCGCGCGGCGACGTGCTGCGCCTCGGGCCCGCTCCGTATCTCGGCGACGACGAGATCGACACCGCGCTCGCCCAGCTGCGCGACGTGCTTCGGGTATGAGAGCGGAGCGAATCGGTGGGAGGGAGGCTCCGGCCGATTCACTCGGCTGGAGGGAGGGTCTGGCGGACAGACCCTCCGGCAAGAAAGGGAAGAGCACGAATCAACGCAAGTGATTCATGCTCTGAAAAGGACGACGGCCGCGGTCGATGGCGAATCGACCGCGGCCGTCTAGGAGGGAACGGGACGGGAACGAAGGGAACGGAACGAACCGAACGAAGGAATCAGCGGCAGATGCCGTCGACGCAGCTCTGCCCCGCGTCGCACTCCGAGGCCGCCGAGCAGTCGCTGGTCGCCTCGTTCGTCGTGTAACAGAGCAGCTCGATGCAGAAGGTCAGCTGCTCGTCGAAGCGGCGGCAGTCGGTCGCGTCCTCGCAGGGCGAGCGGCACACGCCGTCGCGGCACACCGCGCCCTCGGCGCAGTCGGCGTCGCGCGAGCAGATCGGGCGCGGGCGATCGTCGACGCGGCATCGGCCATCGGGACCGCAATAGCGACCCTCACCGCACTGCTCGTCGCTGGTGCACGCGTCCCAGCAGCGACCGTCGATGCACACGTCGCCCGAGGGGCACTCCGCGGTCGTCGTGCAGTCGTCGTTGCCGGGCTGCTCGACGCAGAAGCCGTCCTCGCACACCGCGCCGGTCGGGCACGGCGTCGTCGCGTCGCATCCGATCGTGCAGTGCTGGTCGACGCAGATGCGACCCGGACCGCACTCCGACGAGAAGCGGCAGACGTCGTCGGGCGCGCGGCACTCGCCGTCGACGCACACGCGACCCGCCGAGCAGGGGCGCGTCTCGTCGCAGGTCGGCGTCGTCGTCGGGACGCACGAGCCGTCGATGCACACGAGGTCTTCGCCCTCGCCCTCGAAGCGATCGCAGTCCGAGTTCACCGTGCAGGTGCACTCGATCGACGCGGTCGGGCCGGTCTCGGTCGGGCCCACGCAGAACCCGCCCTCGCACACGGTGCCGCGCGCGCAGTCGGCGGACTCTTCGCAGGTCTCGGTGCAGCCGAGCGAGGTGCACGAGGAGCCCGACGCGCAGTCGGCGTTGCACCCGCAGTCGCCGCGGTCCGGCGGATCGACGTCGCGACAGCCGAGGCCGTCGCAGTAGTAACAGCCGGTCTCGTCGCAGTAGTAGTCTTCCTGGGAACATCCGCCCAGGAGCGCGAACGTCGCGGCTGCCGCCAAGCCGAGCAAGATCGCGGAACGGGTCCTCGCCACGTGGCACCTCCCCCGCGCGGTCGCACCGCGACGGGCTGACGGTCGTTTTACCAAGAAGCGCGCCAACGTGTCGCCGTCGCGGATCGCCGATGATCCGCGAGATCTCGGGGCGCCGGACGCGCGAATGAGTGGACGCGTGTTCACACCGGGGCGCGTGAACCGGCATGACTTCGCACGGTCCGCACCGCGCTACGATGCGCGCGCGTGCGGCCCTTCCCCCTCGTCCTCGTACCCATCCTCGCGCTCGTCGGGTGCGGCGGTGCGACGGCGACGGCGATCGATCCACCCGAGCCCGCGGTGCGCGCGTATGCGGAGGCCCTCGCGCGCGGAGACGCGGCCGGCTCGTACGCGATGGAGCTCGAGACCGCGCATCGGGATCGCGACGTCGGCGCGCAGCGGGCGCGCTTCGAGGACGCGCGCGGGGAGCTCGCGGAGGTCGGGCGCGCGCTCGCGAGCGCACCGGCCGAGGCGACGCGCGCCCATGCGCGCATCGCGCTCGCGAACGGCGAGACCGTCGTGCTCGCGCGCGACTCCGACGGTGGGTGGCGCATCGAGGGCGGCGTGCTCGGGGTGCCCGCGCTGGTCGAGCCGCGCGACGCGGTGATCGCGCTGCGCAGCGCGCTCGCGCGCCGTGATCTGCGCGGCATCGAGGAAGTGCTCGCACAGCGGACGCGCGCGGCCTGGGAGGCCGAGGTCGCGCGCGTGCTCGAGCAGACGGACGACGAAGACGCGCTGCGGGTGACCGTCGACGGCGAGCGGGCGTTCGTGCGCACGCCGGGAGGGATCGAGATCGAGCTCGCGCGCGAGGGCGAGGAGTGGCGCGTGGTCGACGTGCGGCCCGCGCCGTGATCAGTCGGCGTCGCTGGTGTCGCGCGCGACGAGCAGGTGCACCACCGCGGTCGCGATGGGGCGCGACTCGTCGGCTTCCTGGAACGCGCTCACCGAGACCACGACGACGCGCTTGCCCTGGCGAACGATCGACGCGCGGCAGAGCGTGTCGACGGGGCGCCCCGAGCGCAGGTAGTCGATCGTGAACGTGATGGTGCGCGGCAGGACGATCTCGTCCTCCTCGCGCCAGAGCACGTCGAGGATCGCGGTCGACTCGAGCAGCGCCGCGATCGTCCCGCCGTGCAGCGCCGGGATCGTCGCATCGCCGATGAGCGACTCGTCGTAACGCAGACGACCGCGCACTCCGTCGCCCTCGAGCTCGATCTCGAGGCCGAGGAACTGCGCGTACGGGATCGCCGCGACGAGCAGGCTCGGATCACGCGCTTCACGCGCGCGCTGGAGCAGGCCTTCGAGCGCAGCCGGAGACAGCGTCGCGGTCACGGCGATCCGTCCTTCTTGGGCTTGCGCGCCTTGCGCGCGAACGTCGCGGCGACCGACGCGATCGGATCGTTCGCGTCGTGCACGTACGCGGTGCCGCGCACGAAGCAGACGTGGCGCGTGATCTTGAAGCAGTGTGCGTGGGCGATGACGTCGCCACCCGGGATGGCGGGCTTGAGATAGTCGATGCGCAGGTCGAGGGTCGCGATCGGCGAGGGACCTCCGAGCGCGATCATCGTCGCGAAGCCGCACGCCGCGTCCATCAGCGACGAGATCGCACCGCCGTGCAGCACGCCCGTCGCAGGGTTGCCGACGAGCTTCGCGTCGTAGGGCAGGCGCATCCACACCTCGCTCGCCGCGTAGTCGATCACCTCGAGGCCGAGCGCGCGGTTGTGCGGGATGCGGGCCTGCATGCCGTGCGTCATCACCGCGCAGACCTGCGCCTTCTGATCGGGCGGCACGTCGAGCGTCATGCGTTCGCTCCCTCGAGCTCGATGCCGAGCTCGCGCAGCTGGCGGTCCACGTTGCCCGCCCAGTCCTTGTTCGCCGCGGGGCTCGCGGGGCTCGGGTGCAGGATGCAGCCGATCGTGATCGGAGTCCCCTCTCCGAGCGTGCGGTGCGCGCGCTGCTCCGCGAACCCACCGACGCCGACCACGAAGCGCGGCCGCAACGTCTCGACGATGCGGCCCAGCGCCTGGTCGCACGCCGCGAAGAGCGGCTCGCGCTCGCTCGCGCGCAGCTTGTCGGGCGTGAGGTTGCGGCTCGACGCCTCCATGAAGACGAGCGGGCACCAGTTCCACACGAAGAAGCGATCGAAGAAGCGCTCCGCGGTGCCGAAGCGATCGCGCGCGAAGCCCCAGAAGCGCGTGCCGCTCACCTCGCTGCGCGGGCACGCGAAGCCCTGCACCAGGCGCTGCGGGTGCTGCTTCTTGGGGCGCGACACCTCGCCGGTGATGCCGAGGAAGTCGCGCACCATCGTCACGTCGCCGAAGGGCACGCCGGTCTGCGCCATCCCGAACGGGCCCGGGTTCATCCCGAGCATCAGCACCTCGCGCGGCGTCTTGGCGCCGTAGCGCTCGAGGTAGGCCTCGTGCGGCGCGCGCGCGTACTCGAGCGGGTTGTAGACGTACGCCACGGGATCGCCGAACGAGAGCCGCGAGACCTTCTTGCCGAGCTCGCGGCTGATGCGGACGAGCGGCGAGATCGTCGCCATCTCATGCCTTCGCACGCAGCACGTCGGCGCGCACCTCGGGGCGCGGCACCGACGCGATGCCGGTGCGCTCGAGGTGCGCGCACACCTGCAGCACCGTCGCCTCGTCCCACGCGTCGCCGAGGATCTGCAGGCCGATCGGCATCCCGCGCGCGTCGCGTCCCACCGGCGCGCTCGCGGCGGGCAGGCCGGTGAGGTTGCCGAGGAAGATGTAGCGACACGCGGCGTCGAGCTCGATCGTGTCGGCCATGCTCTCGAGCACGTCGGTGTCGCTCGCTGCCGGCGCGGTGCGCGCGCAGGTCGGCATCGCGAGCACGTCGACCTCGCGCAGCAGCGCGGCGGTGTCGCGGCGCAGACCGGCGCGGAGCTGCTGCGCATCGAGGTAGTCGTCGGCCGCGAACGTGCCCATCACGCGCAGCAGGAGCTGCAGATCGGGCCCCAGCTCGCTCCACGACGAGCGTCGCTCCTCGACCATCGCCGCGAGGGTCTCGAGGCCGATCGTGAGATAGCCGATCGCCGTCGCCCAGCGCGCGAGCGGGAGGCGCACCGGGACGATCTGCGCGCCCTCGCGCTCGAGCGCGGCGAGCGCGTCGCGACACGCCTTCGCGACCTCGGGGTGCGCGTCCTCGATCTCGCCGTCGATCACGCCGATGCGAAGACCGCGCACCCCGCGCTTCATCGCGCCCTCGAGGAAGCCCGGCACGAACCCGGGGTTGCCGTGGGTGAGCACGTCCTCGGGATCTTCGCCGCTCGTCGCCTGGAGGAAGTGCGCGAGGTCGAGCGTCGACGCGCCGATCGGTCCGACGTGCGCGACCGTCCCGCCGAAGCCGTCGCCGTGCCGCGAGATGCGACCGAACGTCGGCTTGATGCCCCAGATGCCATTGAACGACGCGGGCGTGCGGATCGATCCGCCCCCGTCGCTGCCGAGCGCGACCGGCGCGAGACCCAGCGCCACCGCGACCGCCGAGCCGGTGGAGCTGCCGCCCGCCGCGTGGCGCACGTCGTGAGGGTTGCGCGGCAGCACGCGCGTCGCGCTCACGCCGAGCGGCGTCATGCCGTACTCGGTCATCACGGTCTGTCCGAGCACGATCGCGCCCGCGGCACGGAGGCGCGCGACCGCGGTCGCGTCGACGGTGTCGGTGCGCGCGGGACGCGCGAGGCCGAGCCGCGCGCCCTGCCCGTCGAGATCGACCTCCTCCTTCACCGGCACCGGCACTCCGTCGAGCGGGCCGAGCGGCTTGCCGGCGCGCCACCGCTTCGCCGACGCCTCGGCGTCGCGCAGCGCGCGCGCCTCGTCGCGGTAGAGGAACGGATCCATCACCGGCGTGCGCGACGCGAGCGCGCGCGAGGCATCGAAGCAGCGACGCGTGAGCTCGACCGGATCGAGCGCTCCGCTGCGATAGAGCGCGGCGAAGTGCGCCGCGGTCGGGACGTGGTCGCGATCGATCGCGGGCAGCGGGAGATCCTGGCTCGCGCGCTTCGGCGGGAGGCGCGCCTGGACCGGACGCGCGTGGAGCGGCATCGGACCGCGCACGCTCGCGGGTAGTGCGCGTAGACCGTCGATCTTCAGGTCGCGACGCATGAGCGCGGCGACGACGTGGCGGACGGGATCGGCGTCGGTCGAGCGCACCAGCGCGCGGAGCGCGCGACCCGAGATGCGTGGAGGCGGCGGCAGCTTCATCGGGGGCGACCTTCGCCGACCGCGCGCCCGAGCGTCAATCGAGGTTGCTCGTGCGCGGTGCCGCGCCGTACGTTGCGGCCGTGCGCGTCCTCGGCATCGATCCCGGCACACGGAAGCTCGGCTGGGGCGTGGTCGAGCGACGCGGCGCCAAGCTGCGCGGGGTCGCCGCGGGCGTGGTCTCGCTCGATCCCAAGACCGAGCTGCGCGACCGCCTGGCGCGCGCGTTCGAGCAGGTCGAGCTGATGATCGAAGATCACGCGCCCGACGTGGTCGCGGTCGAGGACGTGTTCTTCGCGCGCTTCGCGTCGGCGGCGATCAAGCTCGGCCACGTGCGCGGCGTGGTGCTGCTCGCCGCGGCGCGCGCCGAGAAGCCGGTGAGCGAGTGGCCGCCCGCACTGGTGAAGCGCACGGTCGCGGGCCGCGGCGCCGCGGAGAAGGTGCAGGTCGGACGCGTGGTCGCGGCGACGCTCGGTCTCGCCACGGTCCCGCCCGCCGACGCCGCCGACGCGCTGGCGATCGCGATCACCCACCTCGCGAGCACGCCGATGCTCGCGATGGCGAAGCCCGCGATCCGCCGCGCCCGCTAACGGGCCAGCGTTCGGCGCGCGAGCGCGACCAGCGCCATCGGGTCGATCGGCTTCACCAGGAACCCGTCGGCGCCGAGCGACGCGAGGAGGCGCCAGTCGGGCGCACCGCCGGTCGCGGTCACCACCAGGATCGGCATGCGCTCCGACCTCGGGGTCGCACGGATCGCCGCGGTCAGCTCGATGCCGTTGAGGCCCGGCATGTCGAGGTCGAGCACCGCGAGCACCGCGGGGCGGCGATCGAGCTCGCGCAGCGCCTGCTCTCCGTCGCGCGCCACCACGATCTCGGCGCCCGGGAACGCCCAGTCGAGCGTCTCGCGCACCAGCGCCGCGAAGTCCTCGTCGTCGTCCGCGACCAAGAGCCGCAGCGCGCCCGGGTGCTGGGTCGCGCCGTCGCTCGCCGTGCGGCGAGCGGGAGGAGACGGAGTGCGCGCCTCGAGCAGCTCGCGGCGGAACGCCTCGGCGCTCGCGGTGCGTCGCGCCGGGTCCTTCTCCATCCCGCGCAGCAGCACCTCGTCGAACGCGCGCGGCAGCTCGGGCCGCAGCTCGCTCGCGAGCGGGGGCGCCTCGGTCGCGTGCCGCGTCATCATCTCGACCGCGTCGTCGGTCTCGAACGGCAGCCGCCCGGTGAGCAGCTCGAACGCCATCACCGCGAGCGAGTACACGTCGGCGCGATGGTGCATCCCCGCGGGCACGACGTCGCCGCGCACCATCTCGGGCGACATGTACGCGGGCGTGCCGGAGACGGTGTCGCGATCGGCGTCGCGGGGACGGTCGAGCACCCGCGCGAGCCCGAGGTCCGCCACCGCGACCCGGAACGCCGGACCGATCAGCACGTTCGTCGGCTTCAGATCGCGATGGACCGCGCCCGCCCGATGGATCGCGCCGAGCCCGCGGCACACCTGCTCGAGCACCCCGATCACCTCGTCGATCGAGAGCACGCCCTGGGCGCGCCGCCGCGCGTCCAGCGTGATGCCCGGCACGTACTCCATCACGAAGTACGGCGCGCGCTGCCCGCCCGGCGCGCGGTGCTCGCCGAACGTGTAGATCTCGACGACGTTCTCGTGCCGGACCCGCGCCATCGTGCGCGCCTCGCCGACGAAGCGCGCGTGCGCGTCGGCGCTCGCGACGTAGTCGGGATGGATCAGCTTGATCGCGACGTCGCGCTCGAGGCGCTCGTCTCTCGCGAGCATCACCACGCCCATCGCGCCCTCCCCGAGCACGCGCGTGATGCGGTAGGTGTCCGCCACGAGCTCGCCCGGCCCGGGCACCCCGTCCCACGTTCCCGCGCGCGGCGGGGGCACGGTCTCGACCGCTGCGTCAGGCGCCCGGCGCGGCTGCGTCGGCAGCAGCTCGGGGTCGTCGGAGTCGGAGCCGTGCGCGCCGGGCATGAAGCGCGGTCGAGCGTGCCCGCAGCGCTGGACTCCTGGCAAGATGGACCCGTGAGCGATGGCCGACCTTCACTGGAGGAGAGGCTCGCGAAGCTGCGCGCGCGCATGGAGGACGGCCTCCCGGCGCGGGCCGCGGAGCTGCGCGCGGCCGCGGATCGGCTCGCCTCGGGGGACTCGCGCGCCTGCGAGGACATCCGGCGTGCGGCGCATCGACTGCGCGGGACCGCGGGCTCGCACGGGCACGACGCGCTGAGCACCGAGGCGGGCGAGGTCGAGCTGCTCGCCGCGCGCGAGGACGACGCGGCGCGCATCGTCGCGAGGACGCTCGCGCTCGTCGCGTCCATCCGGCGCATCGCGAACGAGTCACGCCCCGCGCAGCCGGCCGCCCCGCCGATCGCCGCACCGACCACGCGGCCGCTCGCCGGCCGCAAGGTGCTCGCGCTCGACGACGACGCGCCGACCCGCCGCCTCCTCGAGCTCACGCTGGTCACGATGGGCGGCGCCGAGGCGCGCGTCATCGAGGACCCCGACGCGGCGCTCGTGCTGCTCGATCACCAGGCGTTCGACGTGATCATCGTCGATGCGATGATGCCCGCGCTCACCGGCCTCGAGCTCGTCGCGGCGGCACGCCATCGGGTCCACGGCGCGGACGGAGTGTTCGCGTTCCTCTCCGCCGCGACCCCCGACGAGCTCGGATGGACGGTCCCGCTCGGCGCGCGCTGGCTCCGCAAGCCGTTCCGCCCGCGCGAGCTGCTCGAGGCGCTGGTCACGATCGTCGGCGGCGCCGGACCGACGACCCGATGAGCGCCAGCGCCGCGAGCAGGGCTGGGATCACGCCCGCTCCCCGGCCGCTCGAGATCGCGCAGCCGCTGGTGAGCGGCGGGCGCGGGCCCACTCCGCCCGGCGTGCGTCGGGCCGCCGGATAGACCTCGCACACCCCGGTCACGTCGTCGGCCGCGAGGTCTCGCTTCACGACGTCCCCGACGTCGCTCGACGCGAACATCGTCGCGTCGGGATCGCTCACGTGCGCGAAGCCGAGGAGGTGCCCGAGCTCGTGGGTGATCGTGTTCTCGAGGTCGGTCGCCTCGAGCGGCGGGGTCGCCGAGACCGACCACGCGTGATCGAGCGCGTTCAGGTCGATGTCCGCGTCGAGGATCTCGCCGGTGCTGCGGCGGTAGACGAGCGTGGTGATCGCGAGGGTCTCGGGGCCGAGGTCGGGCGGCCAGCCGTCCTCGCGGAACACGACGCGGTTCTCTCCGTCGGGCGAGCCGCCGAGGAGGTTCGTGCGGAGGTCCGCCGGCGCGCCGAGGTCGAGCAGCGCGACGTCGGTGCACCCACCCGCGCGGGTCCAGGTCGTGAGCGAGCGACGGATCGCGTCGCTCACGTCGACCGCCGCGAGGTCGCGCGACGTGTCGCTGGCGATCCGGACGCCGAGCTCACGACGCGGCCACGCGAGCGGCGTCGTCGGATCCCCGGTGACCGTCGCGCGCTCGTAGGCGCGCGCCCGGCCCCCGCTCGACGCGCCGATCGCGAGCACGGCGAGCAGCGCGACGAGCGTGCGCATCGATCGGTGCCGCGCCGGGGTCGACCTCACGCGTGGAAGAATAACGTGCGGCGACGAAAGCGCTTCGACGTAGCACGTTCGGCACGTCGCGAGACCGCGCGCTCCTTTCTTCCTGGTCGGCCCTCGGCCTCGTGTTAGGGTGCGGCCCGTGGTCCGAAAGACCCGCAAGATGCCCGCCCTGATCAGCACGATCGCGCTGATCGCGGGCTGCGGATCGTCGACCCGCGCAGAGGTGAGCGGCGTCGTCGTCGACGCGCGCACAGGACGCGCGATCCCAGGCGCGCGCGTCGTCGGAGCCGACGGCTCGGCGACGCGCACCGACGACGAGGGCCGTTTCACGCTCTCGGTCTCCCACGGTGACGCGCGCTCCATCCGAGCGAGCGCCGCAGGGCGCGAGGACGCGCAGACGCGCATCGACGTCGGGGTCGACGAGAGCGCGTCGATCGTGATTCGCCTCGTGCCCGCGATCGACGAGACGCCGCGCGCCGAGCACGTGGTCGCGCAGTACCACGAGGAGCGCGGGACCGATCCCGACGCGGTGCTGCGGTGGATCGAGGACGTCGATCTCGAGCGCTGGCTGGTGCGCGGTGTTCGCGAGCCGGAGAGTGTTCGCGAGCCGGAGAGTGTTCGCGAGCCGGAGAGTGTTCGCGAGCCGGAGAGTGTCCGCGAGCCCGAGGGCACCGAGACGTCGACGCTCCCGTGCGGCACCTGCACCGTCTGGGGCGCGCGCGAGCAGTGGGCGCTCGGCGCGATGCGCCTGGAGGGCGAGCACGAGGACGCGCAGTGTGCGAGCTGTCACGACGCGTCGGCGTTCGCGGCGGCGCATGGAGAGACGACGAGCGCAGGCGACGGATGCGCCGCCTGTCACGAGGGCACCGAGCTGCGAGCGTTCGAGCAGGTCGATCACGTCGCGGGCGCGCCGGTGAGCGGGCTCGGCACCGGCGCGGTGTGCGTGGAGTGTCATCGCGCGCCCGGTCACGCGCCGCAGGCCGACGTGGTGTTGGGACGCGGCGCGCGCACCATCGCGGGCGTCGACGTCGGCGAGGCGCCGCACGGTGCGATCGCGGACGCGTGCGTCGCCTGTCACGCCGCGCCGTGGCGCGAGGCCGACCCGGCGGAGCTCACGCTCGGCCACACGTTCGAGGTGCGCGAGGCGTCGGGAGGCATCGCGCGCGATGCCTGCTCGTCGTGCCACGGCGAGGTCGCGCCGGAGTCGATCGCGCGCGGCGATTGGGACGGAGACGGCGCGAGCGGAGCGGTGGCCGAGGAGCACGATCGCGCGGTGGCGCGGGTGCGGCGGCGGCTCGAGTCGCGGGTGCAGCAGGCGCGGGTGCGCGCGCGATGCGGGACGCGGAGCAGCACCGCGGTGGCGTTCACCGAGCACCGCGGCGCGCTGGTGCTGGTCGACGTGCGCGGCGTGATGCTGGGCGACTGCGACGAGGACGGCGGGTTCGGCGAGGACGAGCGCGCGGTGTCGATCGACGCGCTCCCGCGCGACGTGCGCGACTCGATGTGGGACCTGATGCTGCTCGAGCGCGACGGCTCGCGCGGGGTGCACAACCCGACGTTCAGCTTCGCCCTGCTCGGCGCGATCGAGTCGCGGCTCTGATCGCCGGCACGCGGATGAATCGTCCGCGATGCGCCGAGCGGTCGCGGATCGAAGAAGCTTCACCGCAGAGAGCCACGGAGGGCCGCAGAGATGGTCCTTCTCTCTGCGGTCCTCTGCGTTCTCTGCGGTGAATTTTCGCGCTGGAGCCGTCAGGGCTCATCGGCGGGCGCTTCGTCTTCGGTCGCGCCTTCGTCCTCGGCCGCGCTCTCGTCGTCGGGCACCGGCGCCTCGTCTTCCTCGGCGTGGCTCGGGTGCGGTCGTTCGCTTCGCCGCAGGCACTGCACCGACTCTGGTCGCTCGTCGCGCCATGCCGCGGGCGTCACGCTGCGTGCGATCGGCGGGTCGAACAGCGGGACCGCGTCGCAGTGCGCGCCGCCGTCGACGAGCACGAAGTGGAGGTGCGGCGCCTGGCTCGTGCCGGTGTTCCCGAGCCGCGCGATCGCCTCGCCGCGCCGCACCACCTGTCCCGCCACCACCAGGTTCTCGCGGTTGTGCGCGTAGGCCGTCACCCATCCGTTCGGGTGCACCAGGATCACGAAGTTGCCGTACCCGCCGAGCCCGTCGCCCGCGTACGCGACGATTCCCCGCTCCGCCGCGCGGATGGTCGCACCGACCCGACCGCGGATGTCGATCGCGAGGTGATACCCACCGTCCCCGCTGCCCCATCCCCGGATCAACCGACCGCGATCGACCGGCAGCCGCAGCGTCCCGGAGAGCCGCGGTCCCTCGCCCGCCGCCGTGATCCATCGGCGCTGCGGCGCCCGCACCAGCAGCGACTGTCCGGCGCGCACCGTACCGAGCCCGATCCGTCGCGCCCTCCCCCGTGCCTCGCGCTGCGCCGGCGTCTCACGCGCCGGTCGCGCGCCCCGGCTCGACCGCAGCGCCCGCGGGTCCTCGCCCTCGCGCGGCACGATCAGCTCCTGCCCGGCGCGCACCGCGTCCCCGCGCAGCCGGTTCGCCTCGCGGATCGCCTCGACCGAGCTGTGGTGCCGCCGCGCGATCCGCGCGAGCGTGTCGCCCTCGCGGACCACGTAGGTCCGAGGCCGCGCCTGGGCCTCCGTCGTCACCGGCACCGCGAGCCACAGCGCGATCACCAGCGCCCATCGCCGAATCACTCTCAAGTCGTCCCACAACGCGCGTCCTCACGGAACGCCTTCCCGCACCTCGGAAGTCGGAGCCCGCGGGCCTTCCGCGATCGGATAGACTCCGGGCGCCCATGCCGCCGATCGCGGTGATCCGCACCGAGCGTGACGTCTACGCGAACCTGCTGCGCGACACCCGCGGGCTCCGCCGCGAGCAAGCCAATGCGCGCGACGTCTGGTTCGCGTCGATGCCGTGGGAGCGCAAGGAAGAGACGCTCTTCGAGCTCGAGATGTTGCTCAAGGGGCTCGCCTGCTTCGGCAACCCGCGCAACCACCCGGGCACGCCCGCCGCGAAGAGCGCGGTCGCGCAGGACTTCCACGAAGAGCTGCGGATCCTTCGCGATGCGTCGCAGCGCGTGATCACGCTGACGAAGCAGCTCCTCGGCGACAAGGAGCGCGCGTACACGTTCACGCGCTACCTCGAGTCCGTTCTGCCCGAGGACTCGGCGCGCGGCCGGCTCATCCAGGAGCAGCTCACGCAGGACACGCCCGAAGAGGCGCTCTTCGTGCTGCGCAACGCGTTCGGGCACTTCCTCGATCTGAGCGACGGGCTCGCGCGCCTCGGGCGCGTGTCGAACCGGCTCTACTTCGCGATGCACGGCGTGGTCGTGCGGGAGATCGGGCGCAACGCGTACTTCAATCCGCTGATGGCGCTCGAGTTCCGACCGGAGTTCGATCGCATCCGCAGCGGCGAGGTGCTCGAGGCGCTCCACGCGGTCGAGTCCGAGACCGCGCATCGTGTGCTCGCGCTGACCTTCCTCGCGCTGTTCCGCGCGCTCCGCTACGTGTCGCTCGTCGACGCGTACGCGTCGGACCCGGCGTCGACGCGCCGCGCGTACGTCATCCTCGCGGTGCTGCGATCGGACCTGCGCGCGCTCACGCGTTACCTCGGGCGGCGCGCCGGCGATGCGATCGCCGACGGGCTCGAGCGCGAGCTGCTCGCGACGCCCTCGGACGAGATCAGCGTGCGCTACACGCACCTCGCGGACGTCGCGCGCACGCTCACGCGGATCCGCGGCACGCTCGATCACGTCGCGAACGGGCTGCGCGTCGAGGTGAAGAAGATCTTCGAGCACGACCTGCCCTCGCCCCAGGCCGAGATCTCGGCGCAGGAGCTCGGGCCCCAGATGGTCATCGCGGCGGCCGAGCTGCGCGCGTCGCTGCAGAACGCGGTGCGCGCGCTGTGCAGCGAGATCCGTCCCGGCGACGTGCTGCCGGAGCTCGCGACCAATCTCGCGGGGCGTCGCGCCGCGAGCGATCGGCTGCGCCGCGAGATCTGGATGTTCCAGCAGATCCTCCGCGCGTTCCTCGCGAAGGCGGACGCGGCGGCGAGCGCGGGCGGCGACGGCGCGCACGATCGCTGGGCGGGGCACGGCAGCTTCCAGTTCGTGCGCGACTTCCTCGGGCACTTCCGCGCGATCGGCTACCAGCTGGTGCGCAGCCACGACTACGAGCGGCTCGATCCGTTCCTCACGTCGCTCGAGCGCCTGCGCGACGTCGACCTGCTCGAGCCCCATCGCATGGCCGAGGCGGTCGAGGAGTGCCGCGCCCTCTCGCAGTTCCTCGGCGAGCTCTTCGAGAAGGTGTCGAGCCGCGGCGAGCTCGCGGGACAGCCCTTCGATCGACAGAGCGCCGGCGAGACGCTGAAGATCTACCTCGGCCGCGCCTAACGCTTCTCGAAGACGAACACGTTGCCGTGCGCGAAGCGCGGCGGCGCGTTCGCAGTGAAGTAGAGATCGCCGAGCTTCTTCACCGCGCGCGCGAGCGGCGTCGCGGGCTCGACGTCGGTGAGCTGCCCCGCGAAGCGCGACACCAACGCCATGCCGCGGCGGTCGAGCTGATCGGCGAGCCACACCGGGTCGAAGCCGCGCACGAGCAGGCCTTCCTCGCGCCACTCCTCGAGCCCGCGCGCCGTGCGCTCGAGGCGAGGCGCGCGACGACCGAGCAAACGCCGCGCGCGATCCCAGGTGCGCGCCTGGAGCGACTCGCACGTGGTCTCCATGATCGCGAGCCGCCCGCGCTTCGTGATCACGCGCGCGAGCTCGTCGAGCGCACGCTCGACCTCGGGCACGTGCATCAACACGGACCAGCACGACGCGAAGCGGAACGCGCCGTCGCGCACACGCAGCGCGCGGAGGTCTCCGTGCGCGACCGAGATGCGTCGCTCGGCGCGCGCTCGTGCGATCCGCGCACGGGCGCGATCGATCGCGAGCAGCGATGCGTCCACGCCCTTCACGCGCAGACCGTGCTTCGTGAAGCGCAGCGCGTTCGTGCAGTCGCCGCAGCCCGCGTCGAAGATCTCGTCGCCCGGCTTCGCGCCGAGCTCGCGGACGATGCGCGCGAACGCGAGGTCGTGGAAGCGATCGCGATCGGTGTCGTCGCTCGCAGGCGCGCGTGACCGATCGAAGCGGAGGACGGCGCTCACGCGGGGTGCAGATAGGTGCTCCCGAGCCCCCGCCAACGTCGCATCGCGTGGCTCGCCGTTCGTGTGATCAACGCCCGGCGTCGACCAGGATCACGACGGAATAACCGATCGCCGTCTCGTGCGTGGACGGGTTCGCGTACGAGTGGCGCTGATCGCCGCGGAACGCGAGGACGTCGCCCTCGCGCAGCGTGAAGCGCTCGCCCGCAGCGGCGAGGACGATCGATCCGCGCTCGACGGTGAGGTACTCGCGCGTGCCGGGCGTGTGCGGGATGCCGGTCATGCGCGCGCCGGGCGGCAGCTCGATGCGATCGATGTTCGAGCCGGGCAGCGGATCGGGCAGCAGGTTGCGCACCGTGACCGTCCCGCGCTTCTTCGTCGGCAGGGTCTCGCGCGGGTGGAGCACACACGCCGCGCGCGGCGCGCTCAGCAGCTCCTCGAGCGAAACGCCGAGCGCGCGCGACACCGCGCTGATCACGTGCAGCGTCGGGTTCGCCTCGCCGGACTCGAGGTTCGCCCACGTCGCGCGCGGCACGCCCGCGCTCTTCGCGAGCTGCGCTTGAGTCAGCCCGCGCGCTGCGCGCAGCTGCCGCACGTTCTCGGCGAGCACCGCCGAGAGCGACATGACGTCCACGGGACCTCGAGCCATGGGGCGCGCATTGTACGCGCTCGGGGTTCTCCCCCATTCACGTCGTCCGCGATTTCGACGAATCTGTATCGAGGGTCTATCCTCGGCGGCAATCCCGTGAGCGAGCTCGTCAACGCGCCCGTCCGCATGGTCTACCGCGCCGCACATCTCGCGCTGCGCGCGTATTGGCTCGTCCGTCGGCCCGAGACCCACGGCGCGCTCGTCGCGTTGTGGTTCCGCGGGAAGATCCTGCTCATCCGCTCGAGCTATCGCGCGACGTACTCGCTGCCCGGCGGCTACGTGAAGAACGGCGAGGACGCGCAGCGCGCCGCGCGCCGCGAGCTCGACGAGGAGCTGGGCCTCGCGCTGGCCGACGACGCGTTGAGGCACGCGTGGGCGGGCAGCTTCCCGTTCGAGCACCGCACCGACTCGCTCGACATCTTCGAGGCGGACCTCGAAGAGCCCTTCCACGTGGAGCCCAACGGCCGCGAGCTGATCTGGGCCGGATGGAAGACGCCCGAGGAAGCGCTCGCGATGGAGATCGTGCCGCACCTCCGGGACTATCTGGACCGCCGCACCAAGCGCTGACCCGGGCCGTCGTTCAGCGCCCGCCGCACGATCGCCCAGGGCGCGACGTGCGACAGACGCGGATGCTGCGCGAGAATCGGCTCGACGATCGCCACGTGCAGCAGTGCGTGCGCGAATTCGCAGCGCCGCACGAGCTCGCGGACCGCCTCCTCACTGGCGCTCTCTCGCTCGAGGCGCGTCGCATCGCCGAGCGCGAACATCGCGCCCCGGAACGCGATCAGAATTCGGTGCCCGTCATCTCGGCCGATCGAGGCGGCGTCGAGCGCACCGCCCGGATCGTCGGGCGCGCCGAGCGCAGGACGGTCGAGCAACGGTGCGATCGCGGCGCGCGCAGCGCCGACCCACGGCGCGACGATCGGAAACGCGTCGACGAGGAGCGCGAGCTTCAAATCGGCCCGCACGACCTGCGCGTACGCGTCCCCGTCGATCACCGCTTCTTCTTCTTCCGTGTCGGCAGTCTCGCGGCGCGGCCCGAGTCGCGCAGGGCGGCGAGCGCTTTCTCCATCTCCTGCGCGAACACCACGCGAACTGCGTCGAGGCCGAGCGGGCGCAGCGCTTCGACTGCGCGGCCGAGGTCGCCCTCGTACTCGCCCTCGATGATGCGCGCGGCCTGCGACAGGAAATGATCGGTCAGCTCCTTCGCGGCCTTCGCGAGGTGGCGACGCAGGATGTCGCCCGCCTTCGTCGCGACCTCGAGATCGACGCCCGCCGCCTCGAGCTTCATCGCGACCTGCAGGAGCGCGGGGCTGCGCACCAGGAACGTGTCGCCGTGTCGCTCCACGCCGCCGGTGCGCACGAGGTCCGCGACCAGGCCCGGGCGCTTCACGCCCGCGAGCTCGATCAGCTGCGCCTCGGTCACGGTGCGCGGCCGATCCTCGGCCCAGGGCGCGCGCAGCTGCGCGTCGAGGCCGAGCCAGTCCGCGACGTCGATCTCGCCCTTGTCGAGCCGCGCCGCGAGCTCGCGGATCGTGTCGATCTTCAGCCCGCGATCCTGCAGCTGCGCGATCAGCTCGAGACGTTCGAGGTGCTTCGGCCCGTAGTACGCGACGCGCCCGCGCAGCACCGGCGCCATGAGCACGCCCTTGCTCTGGTAGAAGCGGATCGTGCGGCTCGGGACGCGCGACTCGCGCGCGAGCTCGTCGATCGTGTACTCGGGCTCGGCCGCCGTCGCCTCGGAAGAGGACATCGTCGCCGGTTCTACCAGAGACGCGGCCGGTGCGAGAGCCGTCATGCCATCGCCGCCAGCGCGGCCCGCGCGCCACCGATCGCGCCGTGATCCCGCGAGAGCGTGTCGATCCACCGCAGCGCGTCCTTCAACACCTGCGGCCACGATCCGGTGCGGTACTCGACGCCGTACTTCGCGCAGAGCGCGCGGACCTCGGGCGCGATGGCGCGCAGGCGCTGCGGCGCGAGCTTCGGGAAGAGATGGTGCTCGATCTGACGATCGAGCCCGCCGCACAGCACCGACACGACCCAGGGCACCTCGAAGTCGTTGCTCGCCTCGATCTGCATCGCGTACCACTCGCCGCGGCTCTTGCTCTTCGTGCCGGGGTCGTAGCTCTTCGTGCGCTCGCCGACGTGACCACAGAAGATCGTCGCGGCCGAGTACACGTCGCGCATCGTGTCGCTGAGCCAGTTGCCGAGCAGCACCTTCCAGAAGAAGGGCCCGGCGAGCAGCGGAAAGAGCACGTACTCGTACGCGTAGTAGGGCACGTACTTCCGCAGCGCGCGCTTCCACGCGAGGCGACGGCTCTCGGGCGATCGATCGGGGATGAAGTCGAGCTGCTTCTCGCCGCCGGGCAGCCCGTTGTCCCAGTGCAGATCGTTGAGCCCGGTGAAGTGCAGGTTCATGAGGAACCCGAAGTTCGGGAAGAGCACCGCGAGCGCGAAGAGCAGCTGGAAGCGATGCTCCGCGCGGTGCGGCGTCTGCTCGGTGAGGCGCACCGGGCCGAAGTGGATGTCGGCGTCCTTGCCCGCGACGTTGGTCGCGCCGTGGTGCCGGACGTTGTGCCCGTAGCGCCACGACTCCTCGTCGATCGGCACGAGCCACCACCACTTCTTGCTGTCGAACTTGCCGTTGCCCTCGATGCGATCGTAGGCGCCGTGCAGCACGGTGTGGCCGATCTCGGTCGCCTGCAGCTGCTTGTGGATCCACAGCGCGATGACGCCGGCGCTCCACGTGATCGGCTCGGGGCTCACGTGGATGAGCACGCGGCCGAGGACCTCCATCGTGCGCGAGAAGCGATTCATGCGGCGCACGTAGGCGAGGTCCTCCTCGCCGATCTCCGCTTCGACGCGGGCTTTGATCGCGTCGAGCTCGTCGCCGAAGCGACGCAGCCGCTCGGCATCGGGAAGTGAACGCGGGTCCGTCTCGAGGTGTGCGAGCTCCATGACCAGTCCTCCTGTGGGCGTGTTGCCCATCAACTGCACCAGTCATGACCGTTACAGTTCGAGCTGTCAAGATCACAGTGCACGCTGTCACGGTCGTGAGGACAGCCGCGACGCGCTCAACGACTCATGCACTCGCGCAGCGAGCGCTTCGCGCGATGCACCAGCACGTCGACGTGGCCGCGCGCGAGGCCGAGCTCGCTCGCGACGTCTTCGCCCGATCGCTCTTCGAGCAAGCGCAGCAGCACCACCTCGCGCTGCGGTCCGCGCAGCGCCGCGACGCAGCTGCGCAATCGCGCGACGTCCTCGGCGCGCGAGACGAGCGACTCCGCGTCGGCGCACGGTGCCGCGAGCTCGTCGGCGATCGGATCGTGGATGCGCAGTCGATGGTGGCGGCGCCGCACGTTCCGCGCGGCGTTGCGCACCATCACGCAGATCGCGGCGAGCGCGTGATCGTGCGGCGGATGCGGCAGCGACAAGAACGTGCAGAGCGCGTCCTGCACGCATTCGAGCGCCTCTTCGGGGCCGAGCCCTTCGCGCCGCGCGATCGCGACGAGCGCGCGTCGATGGGTGCGCACGAGGCTGTCGATCACCGGGTCCATGCGCTCGAGAAGGTCTCGACGAGCGACGATCTTACAGGCGTAAGAATCGCGGCGCCCGCGACCTCTCCCCCGCATGACCAGACATCTGATCTCGGTGGACGATCTCGGCTTCGACGTCGACGTGCTCGCGAGCGACCTCCCGGTGCTCGTCGAAGCGACCTCGCGCTGGTGCGGTCCCTGCCGCGCGCAGCACGTGATCCTGGAGCGCCTCGCGGCGCAGCTCGCGGGGCGTGTGCGCGTGGTGCTGCTCGACATCGAGCAGGCGCCGGTGACCACGGTGCGCCTCGGCATCCGCGGCACGCCGACGCTGATGCTCTTCGCAGGCGGTCGCGAGATCGCGCGTCAGAGCGGGCTGACGCCCGAGACCATCGTGCGACGTATGATCGAGCCCGCGCTCGCGGCGTGACAGCCGTCTACGACCACGTCGCCGTTCACGTCCACGACCACGTCGCCGTTCACGACGACGGCGACGTCGACGGCGACGTGAACGTGGTCGTGGGCGGTCGTACCGTTCAGAGCCGCAGCCTGATCGCGAAGCCGGGGGTGAGAGCGACGCCGTGTCGCTCGACGTCGTCCTCACCGAGCCCACCGCGCCAATACTCGTAGTCCGCGGCGAGCTCGATCAGCACGTGCACGCGTCGCAGGCCGAGCCCGAGGCCGAGCACGAGACCCCCGCGGAACGCGGTGAGCGCGCCCGACGTGCGCATCTCCGCGGGACCGAACGATCCATCGGCGTGCTCGAACCCGACGCGCGCGCCGAGCCATCCCTCGAACACACCGCCCGCTTCGATGCCGATCGCGATCGGCGCGAGCGCACCGACGCGCCAGCCCTCGGTCGTACGCGTCGTCGCGCTCACCGGATCGGGCACGTCGGCGCGCGCGTATCCGCCGTACGGCATCACGCCGCCGATCAGCCGCATGAACGGCGAGAGGCGCAGCTCGCCGATCGTCTCGAGGCGCACCACCGAGCCCGAGACGAAGAGCCCGAGATCCCAGTCGTCGGCGACGCCCCAGCGGCCCCACGCGCTCTCGGCGATCCCGCCGCTCTCCGCGTAGTGCAGCACCTGCTCGCCCGCGGTCGGTGCCTCGGGCGGCTGCAGATCACCGAGTGGGATCCGCGCCGCGGCGCCGACGCCGAGATCCACGCGATCGCGCGGCGTGGTGCGCCCGCCGAGCATCATCGGCTGCGGCGCAGTGCATCCCGAGAGGACGGTGCATCCCGAGATCACCAGTGCCGCGAAGACGAACGCGCCGGCGCCCGCACGAAGCTGCGAACGCCGGCACGAGGGGCCGCGTGGATCCTGCGTCTCGGGCGGGCGCAGCCCCACGCTCGCTCCGACTACTTGCGGAAGCGCGAGGGGTAGTCGTTCGCGCTCGCGCGCGACTTGAGCTGCTCGTCCTCGGGGTGCAGCCGCACCGCGCGATCGATCAGCGCGTCCTCGCTCTCGGGACGATTCGGATCGGGAAGACAACACTCGACCGGGCAGACCGCCTGACACGCCTCGTGATCGTAGAAGCCCACGCACTCCGTGCAGAGGTCCGGGTCGATCACGTAGATGTCCGTGCCCTCGCTGATCGCTTGGTTCGGGCACTCGGGCTCGCAGGCCCCGCAGTTGATGCAGTCGCTCGTGATGTGGGTTGCCATCGAAAGCTGGCTCCTCCGCTTCCCAGGGGCGGCGCGCGGCGGCGAGTATGGAGCCCGCCTCCCGGGTCGTCAAAGACGAAATTGCCGCAGATTCCTTTGTGGAATCAAGCGATCGTGCGCAGCTGGATGCGCGGCTTGCGCGGCGCGCGGCGCGGCCCGTCCGGGGGCTCGGGCAGCTCCCCGTGCTCGTCCGCGAGATCCGCGACGAGATCGTGATCGGCGGCCGCGGTGACGAGCGCCTTGCGCAGCTCGCCCACCTTCGCGGTGCCGTTCGCGAGGTGCACCTCGCCGTCGATCTCGGGGGCCTGGCCCCACCAGCGGCCGCGCAGCAGGAACTCGCTCTCCTCGCTGCCGCCCTCGACCAGGACCTCGACCTCCTGGCCGATCATCGCCTTCACCTTGCGGCGCGAGATCGGGCGCTGCAGCGCGACGAGCTTGCGCGCGCGCGCGTTGCTCACCTTCGCGGGCACGTCGTCCTCCATCGCGTGGCTGCGCGTGTCCTCCTCGGGCGAGTAGCGGAACACGCCGACGCGATCGAATTCGGCCCACGACACGAAGTCGCAGAGCTCCGCGAAGTCCGCGTCGGTCTCGCCGGGATGACCGACGATGAACGCGGTGCGCATCACGAGGTTCGGCACGTTCTTGCGCAGCGTCTCGACGACCTTGCGCTGGCGATCGAGCCCGTGCCCGCGGCGCATGATCTTCAGCATGCGATCCGACGCGTGCTGCAGCGGCATGTCGACGTAGGGCAGCACCTTGGGGTGGCTCGCGATCAGGTCGACGAGGTGCGGCTTGAGCGTCTCGGGGTACAGGTAGAAGAGCCGCACCCACTTCGCGCCCGGCAGGTCCGCGACGCGCTGCACGAGCGCGGCGAGCTCGGTGCCGTCCTTGAGGTCACGCCCGTAGCTGATCGTGTCCTGCGAGATGAGGTTGAGCTCGGTCGCGCCGCGATCGATCAGCATCTCGCACTCGCGCACGACGTCGTCGATCGGCCGGCTGCGCTGCTTGCCGCGGAACGTGGGGATCGCGCAGAACGAGCAGCTGCGGTTGCAGCCCTCGGCGATCTTCACGTAGACCGAGTGCGCGCCGAGCGAGGGCAGGCGCGGATCGGTCGCACGGATCGTGTGATCGGCGGGGTTCCCGACGAGCATGCGCGGCGCGCGGTTGGGCGCCTTCAGCACGTCGCCGAGCTTCAGCATGTCGGAGCTGCCGAGGAAGTGATCGACCTCGGGCATCTCGCTGGCGAGCTGCTCGGGATAGCGCTGCGAGAGACAGCCGGCGACGACCAGCGTCTTGCACGAGCCGCTCTCCTTCAGCTGCGACATGCCGAGGATCGTGTCGATCGACTCTTCCTTGGCGGGCCCGATGAAGCCGCAGGTGTTGACGACGATGACGTCGGCGTCGGTCGCGTCGTCGACGTGGCGATACCCCTCGAGGCCGCTGACGCCGAGCATGACCTCGGTGTCGACGCGGTTCTTCGGGCATCCCAGCGAGACGAAGTGGATGGTGCGATCGGCCGCCATGAAGACCGCGAAACCTGGGAGAGCCCTGGTTTTCCGTCAAGTGGTAGGCTCCCGGGCACATGCGGCGCTCGGTGCGTGATCTCGCGTCGGTCTTCCTTCTTCTTCTCGCGATCGGATGTGGTGGCGCACAGGGCGCGCGTGAGGTCGTCCCCGCGTTCCCACCGCCCACGCCGCGGCTGACCGCGAACGCGCGCGCGGTGCACGCGCGCTTCGATCCCGAGCGCGCGCTCGCGACCGTCGCGTACGTCGATCGCTTCTTCCGGGTGCGCGGCAACGAGGGCTACCAGAGCTCGCTGCGCCACGTGCAGACCACGCTCGCGTCGCAAGGGTTCGATCTCGCGGCGATGCGCCTCGTGCAGCTCGGCGAGGAGCGCGCGACGTGGACGCCACAGCGCGCGCGGCTCGCGTTGATCGGCGAGGGCGGGAGCGAGACCGAGCTCGTCGCGTTCGCGAACGAGAGCGAGACCGACCGTGCGGCGCTGCTGGTGGGCAGCGACGCGATCGCGCCGGTCGAGCTCGAGGTGGTGCGCGTCGAGGCGGTGCGCGCGGGGACGAGCGCGCGCGGTCGTCTCGTGCTCGCGGAGGGCGAGCCGCGCCCGCTGTTTCGCGAGCTCGCGTCGAGGGGCGCGGTCGGCGTGCTGGTGAAGAACCTCGCGCCCTATCACCGCGGCGACGATGCGGCGCACTTCGGATATCTGCCGGCGCACGAGGGGCAGCTCGGGATCGGCTTCTCGCTCTCGGAGAACGACTGGCGCGCGCTCCGCGCGGCGACCGAGCGCGGCATCGCGCGGGTGCGCGTGGAGATCGCGGTGCGCACCGGTCGATCCCAGGCGACTGCGCTCGAAGCGCGCATCGAGGGCACCGAGCCCGAGGCCGGGGCCATCGTGTTCGTCGCGCACGTCGACGAGCCGGGCGCGAACGACAACGCGAGCGGCGTGGGCGCGCTCGCCGAGCTCGCCGTGGCGCTGCGCCGCGCGATCGAAGAAGGCGCGGTGCGTCCTCCGAGGCGCACGCTGGTGTTCCTGTGGGGCCAGGAGATCGAGGTCGCGCGCGAGTGGCTCGAGCGCGACGTGATGCCCGTCGGCGCGGGGCTCGTGCTCGACATGGTCGGTCAGGATCCGAACGTCGTCGGCGCACCGTTCTTGATCGAGCGCATGCCCGATCCCGGCGCGGTGTGGCTGCGCGCGCCCGACGAGCACAGCGAGTGGGGACAGAGCGAGGTCGATCCCGCGCGGCTGCGCGGGCACTTCTTGAACGACTGGCTGCGCGCGTCGATCGCGAGCGTGCAGGGCGTCGAGGGCGTCGCGTTCCCGTCGCGCGCCCATCCCTTCGAAGGCGGCAGCGATCACGTCGCGTTCCTCGAGCGCGGCCTGCCCGCGGTGCTCGCGTGGCACTTCACCGACGACGCGTACCACACGACGCGCGATCGCCTCGATCGCGTGAGCGGCGCGGAGATGCGTCGCGTCGCGGCGGTGCTCGGCGGCGCGGCGCTCTCGATGGCGTCGGGCGAGCGCGCGGATCGCGAGGAGATGATCGCGGTGGTGCGCGCGGCCGGGCTCGAGCGGCTCGCGTGGGCGGAGCACGCCGCGCGCGAGGAGATCGCATCGGGCGGTGCGCTCACGACCGAGCGCGAGGTCGTGCGTCAGTGGGGCGACTGGTACGACGGCGCGGTGCGATCGATCGAGGCGTGGGACGGCGAGGACGACGCGCTGCGCGCCGAGATCACCGCGGCACGCGAGGCGATCGCGGCGCGCACGCGAGAGGCCGAGGCGACGCTGCGCTGATCAGGCCGCGAGCGGGCGCTCGGTGCGCTCCCAGCGCGCGAGGCTGCCGGGCTCGATGTCGCGGGTGCGCAGCGGCTCGTACGGCGGCGGCGGCGCGATGCGGAGGCGCGCGCGGACCTCGGAGAGCGGCAGCGCGAGCATCGTCTCCCAGGGCTGCTCGGGCAGCCACGCCGCGGTGCGGCCGCGGTGATAGCCGCCGACGATCAGCTCGCGCGCCGCGAGGGCCGCGGCCTTGAGCCAGCCCATCGCGGCGATGAAGCCGACGCCCGGCGTGCCGGTCTGCGCGAACGAGAACGCGAGGAGCGAGGCCTCGCCCAGCAGATCGCCGTGATAGCCGGTGACGACGTGCCAGAGGTCGTGGGTGTCGCGCAGGCGATCGCCGACGTAGAAGAGCTCGGCCTCGTCGCCGCTCGCCGGCGCGGTGTCGGTGGAGCCTTCGATGCTCGCGGAGACGAGGCCGTCCGCGGTGATGCCCTCGGCGTCGAGGAACGCCAAGTAGGCGCGGCCGAGGCTGCCCTCGGGCATCGCGGCGAGCGCGGCGCGATCGCGCAACGAGACCAGCAGATCGGGGCGCTCGCGGAGGATGCGACGGCCGTCGGCGCTGCGGCGCATGCGATCGCGGGTGCGCTCGAGCTCGCGGAACGAGAGCGCCTCGATGATCGTGAAGACGTGCCGCGTGTCGTCGGGGTCGCGCAGCAGACGCCACATCGCTGGCGCGGCATCCCAGGGCCGCAGCGGCTTCTTGTGTGCGCTCGACGTGTCGTGCATCGTGGTGCTCCTCTCGCTGTCGACAGGATTGTTGATAGCTACCGACAGGATTGTCAACAGTGACGAGCAGGGCGACCAAGAAGCGGACGAAGAAGGCGGAGAGCGTCGCGCCGCCGCGGGTGCGTCGCTCGGCGGAGGACGCCCGGCGCGCGATCCTCGATGCGGCCGAGGTGCGCCTCGCGGAGCGCGGGCCCGACTCGATCCGTCTCCAGGACGTCGCGCGCGCGGTCGGGATGTCGCACTCGACGGTGCTGCATCACTTCGGCAGCCGCGAGGCGCTGCTCGAGGCGGTCGTGCGCCGCGCGATGGAGCGCCTCACCGACGACATGCTCACGTCGTTCGCGGCGGGCGAGGACGCGCGCGATCCCGCGGCGATGCTCGAGCGCGTGTTCGCGGCGTTCGGCGGCGGTCAGGCGCGCATGCTGAGCTGGCTGCGGCTCACCGGGATCGACGTGAACGTCGACGAGCGCTACCTGCTCGACGTCGCGCGCGCCGCGCACGGGCTGCGCCCCGAGGGCACCGACGGGAAGAAGCCGCCCTTCGAGGACACGCTCTTCACGATGATGCTCGCGAGCCTCGCGGCGTACGCCGATGGCATCGCGGGCGAGCCGACGCGAAGGAGCGCGGGGCTGGGTGACGATCCGGCGGCGGCCAAGCGCTTCCGCACCTGGCTCGCCCACCTGCTCTCCACCCACCTCGGCTGACGAGCTCGATCGTGCACGTGCACGTCGACGATCACCGCCGCCGTCGCACCACGAAGGCGAGCATCGCGATCACGCCGGCCCACGTCGCGGCGCGCCCATCACCGCGACCGGCCGCACGACACCCGCACCCACTCGACGTCGGCTCGACCTCGGTCGCGCCATCGACGCCGTTCGATCCATCCACACGCACGATCGCGCCGTCGATCGCGCCCGCGTCCTCACCCGGCGCGACGCCGCCGTCCATCTCGGGCTCGATCTCCACGCGCAGCCCGAGCTCGAGCTCGAGATCGAACGAGAGGTCGCTCGAGGTCGCGTTCGACTGCTTCACGACCGCCGCGATCCAGTTCTCGCCCACGACGAACGGATTGCCCGCGGCGAGATCGAGCGTCGAGTCGAGCGTCGCCTCGTCGCCCGCGCCGCTGGTCGCCCACGCCTCGTGCGCGAGATCGTCGACCAGCGCCGACGCGACCTGCGTGCCGTTCACGAAGATCGCGATGCCGTCGTCGTAGGTCGCGCGCACCCGCGCGAAGTCCACCTCGCTCCCGAGCTCGATGCGGCGACGGAAGTACACGGTCGGGATGTTCGGCGTCGCGTCGCGCAGCTCCGTCGCTTCGTCACCGTCGCCGTAGCCGAGCTCGCCGCGACCTTCGGGCCACGTGCCGCCCGCGCCGGTCTGCCATCCATCGGCGTGCGCGGTGTCGTCGTCGGAGTACTGCCACACGTCGCCGAACGCGATCACGGTGTCGCGCGCCGACGCGGCGAGCACGAAGTCCTCGCTCTCGTCGACGTTCGTCGGGACGTCGCTCTCGCGGATGCGCACCCGCACGTGCTCGCTCTCGCGGCGCGGCGTGGTCCAGTCGTGCATGCCGTCGTTCTCGGTGCGCTCGGCGAGCGTCGTCCACGTCGCGCCGCCGTCGAGCGAGGCCTCGATCGTCACCGCTCCGACCTCACCCACGCTCGCCCACGCGATCGGCACCACGCCGCCCGCGAGGTAGCGCTCGCCGCCGCTCGGCCGCGCGAGGAAGAGCCCGTCGCGCTTCATCAGCGTGACGTGATCGGTCTCCGCGCCGTCGCCGCGGATGTTGCGCAGCGTGAGCTGCTCTCCGTCGACGTCGATGATGCAGCTGCCGTGCTCGGTCTCGCTGAAGAACATCACGGGATGCGCCGCGTCTCCGCCGACGCTCGCACCGCCGTGGCCCGCGACCACGTAGAGCGTGCCCTCGGTGCCGCTGCGATAGGGGCCGTCGCCGTCGAGCTGGCCGTCGCCGGTGTCGACGAGATGGCCGCCCGCGGTGGTCGGCGTGTCGAACGCGCCGCGCACCAGATAGCTGCGCTCGTAGATGTGCGAGTGTCCACCGAGCACGAGATCGACGCCGTGCGCCTCGAGGATCGGCAGCGCGTTCTGGCGCATGTCGATGTGCTGGCGCTCGGTGTCCGAGTCGTGCGTTCCGTCGGTGTACGGAGGGTGATGGAAGTACGCGATCACCCACGTCGCGTCGGTCGCCGCGAGGTCCTCGTCGAGCCAGCGCAGCATCGCGCCCGTGGTGCCGCGCGGGCTCTCGTGCGAGTCGAGCACGACGAAGTGAACGTTGGCCCAGTCGAACGCGTAGTAGGCCTCGGTGCCGCTCGGCAGACCGCCCGCGCTGCCGTCGGTCGGCAGCGTGTACGCGTCGTAATAAGGGCCGCTCTGCGTCGCGGAGTCGGAGCTCGATCCCTCGTGGTTGCCCATCGTCGGCCAGCACGGCGTCTGGCGCAGGATGTCCGAGTACATCGCGAAGAAGCGCGAGTCGAACTCGCCCGTCGTGCCCGAGTTGTAGGCCATGTCCCCCATGTGCAGGAACAGGTCGGGACGACGACCGCTCGTCGCGCCGAGCATCGCGTCGCGCACCGCGCGCTGGTTGCCGTCGCCGGTGCCCGAGTCGCCGACCACCCACATGCGGAACGGGCGCGCGGTGCCGCGGCGGGGCGCGGTGCGGAACGTGTCGCGCGCGTCGCCGGCGCTCGCGGGCGGGCACGTGCTCTGCGCGGTCGCGTAGTAGTACTGCGTGTCGGGCGTCAGGCCGGTGATGCGCACCGTGTGATCGGTCGCCGAGCCGCTGCCCGCGCGATTCGTGAGCGCGCTCGGCGACGTGCCCCAGCACACCGTCGAGGTCTGCGCGCTCGTGCTGCGCCACCGAACGACGATCGACGTCTCGGTCGGGCTCTGCAGGTACGGCGCGCGCTGCGCGTGCGCGGTGGACACGATCCCCAGCGTGATCGCGATCGCGAGGATCGAAGCGCGTGGGCTCATCGCGCACCTCCGTCGATCGCCCGGCGCGCGCGGAGCTCGAGATCGATCGCGTCGCCGAGCCGCGGTGCGAGCGAGCGAGCGCGGGTCGCCGCGGCGAGCGCGTCGTCCGCACGTCCGAGCGCGAGCAGCGCCTCGCCGCGCTCCACGTGGAGCGCGGCCGTGGGCCGTCTCACCAGGCGTCGCTCGATCTCGGTGAGCGCCTCGTCGCGTGCCGCGCGCGCCTCGCGCTGACGAGCGAGCGCGTCGAGCGCACGTGCCCGCAGCAGCAGCCATCGTGCGCGCGCCGGCGCCCGCGCGAGGCCCTCGTCGACGTGCACGAGCGCGCGGTCGGCGCGACCGATGCGAAGATCGAGCTCGATGCTCTCGACCCGCAGCACCGCGGCGTCGGTCACGCGCAGGCCCTCGTCGTAGCCGCGCGCCGCGTCCTCGATGCGCCCGAGCTGCTCGAGCAGACGGCCGCGCTCGAGGTAGAGCTCGACCTCCTCGCGCAGCGCGAGCGCCGCGTCGTAGTCGGCGACCGCATCGTCGAGGCGCTCCATGCGCACCAGGATCCGCGCGCGCAGCGCGAGCAGCTCGGGGCCCGGCCCGGGCGCGCGCTCGACGTACGCGTCGAGCTCGGCGAGCGCCTCCTCGTGGCGCCCCATCGCGTGCAGCACGACCGCGCGCTGTGCGTGCACGCGTGGCTCGTCGGGCGCGAGCGCCGCGGCGACGCGAAGGTCCGCGAGCGCGCCCTCCGGGTTCCCCTCGCGGCGGTAGAGCTCGCTGCGCTCGATGAGCGCGGCGACGTCGCTCGGGTGCGATCGCAGGTACGCGCTGAGCGCTCGCACGTCGTCGCGCACCGGTGGATCGGCGAGCGCGATCGTGGACGACAGACAGCTCAGCGCGCACACGATCGCGAGGAGGGTTCTCGACAGGAGTGCTCGGCCACGGCGAGCGCGCACGGAAGCGCGCGGAGCGCGCGGACGGGAGCGCTCGCCGTGGACGAGCCGATGAACTCGCTGGGTGTTCGGCACGGCCGATCACCCTACTCCGGTGCGCGTGACGGGGGAACGGCAGCCACGTTTCATTCGTCGCGCAGATCACAGATCGCGGAGGAGCTCCTCCTTCTTCCGCTGGAACTCCGCCTCGTCGATCAGCCCTGCGGCGCGCGCGTCGACGAGCTGGCGCAGCTTGTCGCGCAGGCTCGCGCTCGTGCTCTCGCCGCGCTCCTTCTCCGCCTTCTTCTCGCGGTAGCAGCGCTCGAAGAGCTCGCGCATCCCCTCGGGTCCGACGCCGCGGCCGGTGCGGAAGTAGTGATCGGCGACCTCGCCGATCGACCACGTCGTCGCGTACGCCATCGGCACCGCGACCGCCCAGCCCACGAACGGCACGAGCCGCACCGCGCTCAGCACCGCGGCGCGCGCGAGCAGGCTCGCGCCGAGCGAGCTCAGCATCTCGAGCACCGCCTTCGCGTCGAGGCGGTAGCCGTGGATCGCGCCGATCGCGCGCACCATGCCGACGTGGATCGGCGCGAGGATCGCGAGGTCGACCAGCGGGATCGGCTGCACCGCGAGCGCGGCCGACGCGACGCTCGCGACGGTGATCACGTCGCGCACCGCGGCGCGCTCGTCCTCGTCGGTCGCGCCCTCCCACTCACCGGCGAGGACGCGATCGAAGGTGCTCGACGCGCCCCCGCTCACGACGCACCTCGCGCGACGCCGTGGCCCTGGTTGCTCGTCTGCGCGCGCCCGTCGCTCAGCTCGTACTCGCGCAGGATGCGCTCCGCCTTCGCCTCGCTGATGCGGCTGAGGAAGCGCTGCGCCTCGTGCTCGTCGCGGATCGTCTTGCTCAGCGTGAACGAGGAGCCGGTGGTGAAGAGCACGCCCATCGCGAGATAGCCCTTCATCCACGGATCGATCGGCAGGTACGCGATGCCGATCAGCGTCGTGCCGAACGCGAGCACGAACGAGGCCCAGACCTGGAAGCGCCAAGCAGCGGTGTCGCGGGGAACGTCGTGGGTCATCTCTCGAGGTCTCCTTCCCTCGAGCCGAGCCCTCAGCAGCCGACGTGCCGCGCACGGAATGCACGACGAACTCGCAACCATCACAATTCCATGACGATCCGCGCGTACATCCATTGCACCCATGCGTACATCCCGTGTACACGGCCCGGATGGCACGTCCTCTCGAACGGCTCGCCGCGCGCGACCGGGACTTCCTCGCGAGCGTCGCCGCCGCCATCGCGGCGAACCCCTTCGGCGAGGAGCGCCTCGAGATCGATCGCACCGTGGTCGGCGCGGACGCGGGCGTACCGCGCGCCGAAGTGCTCGGCCGCATGCTCGCGAAGCTCGATGCCCGGCTCGAAGGAATCGCGCGCGGACGACCGCTCGATCTGCGTCGCTTCGCCGGCGAGGATCGCGACCTCGTCGAGGCGGGGCTGCTCTTCGCGGTGTTCCATCGCATCGCCGATGCGCTCGACGAGCGCATCCGGCGCGAGGTCGCGGGCGAGCGCGGCACGGTCGGCTTCGCGCGCGAGGCGCTCTCCGAGCTCGCGTCGCGCGGCATCGACGAGCCGCAGGCGCTGCACTACCTCGCGATCTTCTGGCAGATGCGGCGCGCGTTCTTCTTCGTCGAGACGTCGCTGCCCGGCACGAGCCCCTCGATGTGGCGGCTGCGCCAGTCGCTGTGGAACGACCTGTTCACCGCCGATCTCCGCCTCTACGCGCGCTTGTTGTGGCGACGCATGGAGGACTTCTCCACGTTCCTCGCGGGCGAGACCGGCACCGGCAAGGGCACCGCGGCCGCGGCGATCGGGCGCTCGGGGTTCATCCCCTACGACGCCAAGCGCGAGCGCTTCGCGTCGTCGTTCGTCGATGCGTTCCTCGCGATCAACCTCGCGGAGTTCCCCGAGACGTTGGTCGAGAGCGAGCTCTTCGGGCACGAGAAGGGCGCGTTCACCGGCGCGGTCGCGGAGCACGCGGGCGTGTTCGCGCGCGCGAAGGCGCACGGCGCGATCTTCCTCGACGAGATCGGCGAGGTCTCGCAGGCGGTGCAGGTGAAGCTGCTCCACGTGCTGCAGGAGCGGACGTTCCGACCGGTGGGCTCGCACGCGCCGCGTCGCTTCGAGGGCCGGGTGATCGCGGCGACCAACCGCACGATCGCGACGCTGCGACGCGAGGGCACGTTCCGCGACGACCTCTGGTACCGCCTCTCCGCCGACGTGATCGAGATGCCCACGCTGCGGCAGCGCCTCGACGAAGATCCCGGCGAGCTCGACGTGCTCATCGCGGCGATCCTCGAGCAGATGCTCGGCGAGCAGCCGCGTGATCTGATCGCGCTGGTGCGCGAGGCGATCGCGCGCGACGTGGGCGAGTCGTATCGCTGGCCGGGCAACGTTCGCGAGCTCGCGCAGTGCGTGCGGCGCGTGCTGCTCACGCGGCGCTACGTGCCCGAGCTCGCGCAGAGCGCGGTCGCGGAGGACGCCGAGGACGCCCTGCTCGCGGCATCGGGAGGAGGCGCGTGGAAGGCCGAGGAGCTGATCGCGCGCTACTGCGCGGCGCTCTACGCGCGGCTCGGTACCTACGAGGCGGTCGCCGAGCGCGTCGGGCTCGATCGACGCACCGTGAAGCGCCACGTCCTCGCGGCGCAGCGCTGAACGATCACGCCTTCTTCAGGAACTGCGTCTTCAGGACGATGGCGACGCCGTTGACCTTGCCCTCGACGTGCGCGGGGTCGTCGGTCAGGCGGATGTTCTTCACGAGCGTGCCGCGCTTCGCGACGAACCCGGCGCCCTTCACGTCGAGATCCTTGATCAGCGTGACCGAGTCGCCGGTCGCGAGGGGCGCGCCGTGGCTGTCGAGCGTCGGTGCGTCGACGTCGGGCTCGGCCTCGGCGGGCACGTCGTCGGCCCACGCCTGAACCTCGTCGGGCACCCAGATCTGCGCGCGGAGCTCGGCTGCCCACGACGCGTCCCCGAGGCGCGCGAGCAGCCGCAGACCGACGACCTGCACCACGGGCACCTCGCTCCAGATCGACTCCTTCAAGCAGAACCAGTGCGTCGGATCGAGCGCGGCATCGCCCGCGAGCTGCGCCGCGCACGTGCCGCACACCAGCACGCTCGTGTCGGGCGCGGCGCTCCGCGGAGGCACGACGTACACGCGCAGCGCCTCGGTCGCGCCACACAGCTCGCAGCGCCCGCCGGCTCGCGCTCCGAGCGCTCGATCCAGATCCGTCATGCGGCGCCTTCTAGCACGCGCATCACGCGCGCCGCCGATCGAGGCGCGGCCCGAGCGCGAGCACGACGATCGCGAGCACCACCAGGGCCGCACCGATCAGCTCGCCGCGATCGGGCGTCGCACCGCCGAGCAGCCACGCGAGCAGCGCCGTCGCGAGCACGCCTGCGAGGATGCTCGACGCGCGGTTCACCGGGACGCTGAACGTGTTCTCTCGCGCATCGAGCAGCACGAGCGCGCCGAAGATCCCGGTCGCCTGGGAGCAGAGGCCGATCACCACGATCCAGCCGATCGCGCTGGTGCGCGGCAGATCGAGGAGTCCGTGCGCGAGCGTCGCGCCGACCACGCCGCAATCGAGGAGCGCGACCACGACGATCACGGCGAGCGATCGGCGTCGCCACGAGCTGCTCCTCGACGAAGAAGCGATGGCTCGCGTCGGGCTCGCCCTTCGCGAGCCGGCTCATCAGGCGCAGTCGCACGAAGTACGCGCCGAGGTAGATCGCGACGTCGAGCAGCGCGAGGGGCGCGATGCGCGCGTCGAGCGCGCCGAGGAGCGCGTCGCCGAGCGCCAGCGCGCTGAGCCCGAGCCCGATCCACGAGTACCAGCGCACGCGACGCCGGCTGACGAGATCGACGATCGGCGCGATCACCAGCACGCCGCCGCGCATCATCAACATCATCGCGACGATGCTGGTGCCCTCGAACGTGTAGGCGAGCGTCGTCGTCAGCACGATCGCGGCGGTGCACACGCCCGAGAGCAACGTCGCGCGGCGCGGCACCGGGATTGACGCGCCCAGGACGTGCGCGCGCGGCGCGAGCTGCCAGAGGCCGCTCGCGCCGAGGAACAACAGCATCCCGATCGCGGAGACCGCGGTCGAGATCGGGAGCAACGCGAGCCCTGCGATGCGCTCGGGCGCGCCGGGAAGGCGCCCTTCGGAGAGCGCCTTCGTGACGAGCCCGTAGGGCACGTACGCGAGGAAGTAGCCCGCGGCGTACGCCCAGATCGCGTGCTCGCCCGATGGGAGGCGAACGGCCGCGTGTGCCGATGCCGTTCGCGCTTCGCTCACCGACGCTCGCTGGTCTCGCGCGACGCGGGCTGCGCGCGGAACGAGCGCGCCGCCTCGCTCAGGTTGCTCGCGAGCTCGCGCACGATCTCGTCGCCGTGCACGCCGGGGGTGGCGCCCAGCAGCTCGATCTTCTTCTCGATGCGGTTCCACGCGTCCTTCGCGTCGAGGCTCGCGAGGTGGAGCTGCACGCGAAGCTCGTCGCGCAGCTCCGCGAGCTCGTCGCCGACGCGATCGAGGTTCGCGCGATCCCACGCGTCCTTCGCGTCGAGACCGGCGAGGTGAGCGCGCACGCGCAGCTCCTCGCCGATGCGCTCCATGCGCTCGGCGAGACGTTCCAGGTTCTTCTTGGTCGTGGTGTCGGTCATGGCTCGATCCTCCGAGCGGACGCGCGATCGCGAGTCCAGGACGGCGCCGTCCATGCGATCCCCGCGCCAGCGGACGCGAAGTACACGCCGCGGCGGGCGTCGCAACGTTCGCACGTGTTCGGGACATTTCGCGACGGCTCTCTGCACGGCGGCCTTTTCGTCACGGCCGCGGCGGAGTAGAAGGCGCGCCGATGAGCCGTCCTCGCCAGAAGAAGAAGTCGAGCTCGAGCGCGCGCACGCGCCTCGATGCGAGCAATGCCGACAAGCACGATCTCTATCAGCGCAGCGTGCAAGCGCCGGAGTACGAGATCCGATTCCTGAACCAGGCGTTCAAGCGGCACACCGGGCGCAAGCCACTGCACCTCCGCGAGGACTTCTGCGGCACTGCGCTGCTCTGCTCGAAGTGGGTCAAGAGCGATCCTGCGCGCACGGCGCTCGGGCTCGACATCGATCGCCCGACGCTCGACTGGGGCATCGCGCACAACCTCGCGCCGATCGGCGAGGCAGCGAAGCGCATCACGCTGCTCGAGCAGGACGTGATGCTCCCGACGCGCCGCAAGGTCGAGGTCATCGGCGCGTACAACTACAGCTATCAGATCTTCCAGACGCGCGATCTCCTGCGCCGCTATTTCGAAGCAGCGCGCAAGTCGCTGACCGACGACGGGCTCTTCGTGCTCGACGCGATCGGAGGGTGGGAGTCGCAACAGGAGCTCACCGAGCGACGTCTCTGCGACGGATTCACGTACGTCTGGGAACAGGCGGAGTACGACCCGATCTCGAATCACTTCGTCTGTCACATCTCCTACGAATTCAAGGACGGATCGAAGCTCGAGCGCGCGTTCACGTACGACTGGCGCCTCTGGCAGCTCGCGGAGCTGCGCGAGCTCTTGCTCGAGGCGGGCTTCGTCGGCGTGGACGCGTACTGGGAGGGCGAGGACGACGAAGGTCAGGGCACCGGCACCTTCCATCGCGTGACCAAGACGACCAACGATCCCGGGTGGAACGCGTACCTCGTCGCGAAGAAGAGCGAGCCGCTGGCGGGCAGCCCCGACGCGCAGAAGGCCGCGAAGAAGAAGGCGCGTTGAGCGAGATCCTGATCGTCGGCGCCGGCGCGATCGGGCGCGTCTACGGGCACTGCCTCGCGGCGGGCGGCGCGCGCGTCTCGGTGCTGGTGCGCCCGCGCCATGCCGACGAGCTGCGCGCCGGCGTGCGGGTGCGGCGGGTGCCGATGCTCGGCGCGCGGCGCGACGCGCGCTTCGTGCCGACGGAGGTGCTCACCGACGTGACCGAGATCGCGGGACGGCGCTTCGATCAGGTGTGGCTCGGGCTGCCGACCAACGCGCTCGACGAACCGTGGATCGATGCGCTGATCGAGGCGATCGGCGATGCGACGTTGGTGTCGCTGCAGCCCGGCGCGCGGGTTCGCGAGCGGCTCGGTCGTGCGCGCGCGCTGGTCTCGGGCGCGATCGGCGTCGTCGCGTGGGCGAGCCCGCTCGAGGGATCCCGCGATGCGCGCGAGGTCGGAGCGCCCGAGGCGATCGCGTACTGGTTGCCGCCCCTCACGCCGACGATGTTCTCGTCGGACGATCGCGCGCGTGCCGAGCAGGTCGCGCGCGCGCTGCGGGCCGGAGGATGCCCCGCGCGTGTGGTGCCCGACGCGTCGCTCGAGCTCGCGAAGTCGTCCGCGATCCTCCTGCCGATCGTCGCCGCGCTCGAGGCCAGCGGGTGGTCGCTGCGCGCGCTGCGGCGCGGGCCGGGCCTCGCGCGTGCGCTCGCGGGATCGCGGGTGCTGCTCGCGCTCGCGACGCGCTCGCGGCCGCCGTGGATCGCGTCGCTCCTGCGCGCGCCTCTGCTCGCACCGCTGGTCGCGCTCGTCCCCGCGCTCGCGCCCTTCGATCTCGAGCGCTACCTCGAGGTGCACTTCTCGAAGGTGGGCACCCAGACGCGCGCGCTGCTCGCCGAAGCGGAGCACGACGCGCGCGCCCTCGGGATGGACGCAGCGCCGATCCACGCGCTGCGCGAGCCGCTCGATCATCGACTCACGCCCTGAGTCGCCGCAGGATCGAGGGAGATGAGCCCTCCCCGCGCGATCCTCTTCGACGTGATGGACACCCTCGTGCGCGATCCCTTCCACGAGGAGATGCCCGCGTTCTTCGGTGTCACGAAGCGCGAGCTGATCGCGACGAAGCACCCGACGGCGTGGGTCGACTTCGAGCTCGGGCGCATCGACGAGCCGACGTTCCTCGCGATCTTCATGGGAGATCGCGAGTGGGATCGCGACGCGTTCCGTGCGTGCGTGCGCGCCGCGTACGCGTGGCTGCCCGGCATGCGCGAGCTGCTCGACGAGCTCCGTGCCCGCTCGCCGCGCCCGACGCTCCACGCGCTCTCGAACTACCCGCCCTGGTACCGCTGGATCGACGAGCAGTGTGGCCTCGCGGCGCGCCTCGACTCGGCGTTCGTCTCGTACGAGCTCGGGGTGAGGAAGCCCGATCCCGAGGCCTACCTCGGGCCCTGCCGCACGCTCGGTCTGCTGCCCGGCGAGGCGCTCTTCGTCGATGATCGCGCGAGCAATTGCGACGCGGCGCGCGCGCTCGGGATGGACGCGATCGTGTTCGACGGAGCCGATTCGTTGCGCGACGCGCTCGAGGCGCGGGGCGTCTTGTGACCCAGGGTCACTGAATCGCCATTCATTGACGCGGCGGCCCCGTCTTGTTTAGCCTCCGCGCATGCGCTCCCAAGGCAAGCTCACGCAGGCCTATCCCGTGCTGCGCTCGCGCGCGGATCTGCGCTCCGAGATCGCGCAGAAGAACCGCGAGGCGAACCTCGCGTCGCTCGCGAAGCTGGAGAAGTCGCTCGCGAAGTCGCGCGAAGGCGGCGGCGAGAAGTACAACGCGCGCCACGTCGAGGCGGGCAAGCTGCTTCCACGCGAGCGCGTCGAGCGCCTGCTCGACCGCGACGGATGGTTCCTCGAGCTCGCGCCGCTCGCCGGGCTCGACATCCAGGGCCACGCGCCGGGCGCGAGCGTCGTCGGCGGCATCGGCGTGGTCAGCGGCGTCGAGTGCATGATCACCGCGAGCGAGGCGACCGTGAAGGGCGGCGCCATGAGCGAGTACTCGGTGATCAAGTCGGGGCGCCTCTCCGACGTCGCCGAGCAGAACGGGCTGCCGTCGATCTCGCTGATCGAGAGCGCGGGCGCGGACCTGCCGAATCAGTCGAAGATCTTCGTGCCCGGTGGGCGCGGATTCCGCGACCTCACGAAGCGCAGCGAAGAGCGCACGCCCACGGTGTGCCTGGTGTTCGGCAGCTCGACCGCGGGAGGCGCCTACATCCCCGGGATGAGCGACTACGTCGTCATGGTGAAGAAGCAGGCGCAGGTCTATCTGGGCGGCCCGCCGCTCGTGAAGATGGCGACCGGCGAAGAGACGACGCACGAGGAGCTCGGTGGCGCCGAGATGCACTCGCGGGTGTCGGGCGCGAGTGATTTCCTCGCCGAGGACGAAGAGGACGCCATTCGCATCGGGCGCGAGATCGTCGCGCACCTGAATTGGAAGAAGGGCGGTCCGCCGCCCTCTCCGCAGGTCGACGAGCCGCTCTATCCGGCCGAGGATCTGCTGGGCATCGCGAGCGCGGACGTGCGCATCCCGTTCGACGCGCGCGAGGTGATCGCGCGGATCGTCGACGGGTCGCGGTTCAGCGAGTTCAAGCCGCTCTACGGGCCCGAATTGGTGTGCGGCTGGGCGCATGTGCACGGGCATCCGGTCGGCATCCTCGCGAACAACGGAATCCTGTTCACGAGCTGCGCGAACAAGGGCGCTCAGTTCATCCAGCTCTGCAATCAGAGCAACATTCCGCTGCTCTATCTGCAGAACATCGTCGGCTTCATGGTCGGTCGGAAATACGAGGAAGAAGGGATCATCAAGGCGGGCGCCAAGATGATCAACGCGGTGTCGAACAGCACCGTCCCCTCGATCACGATCATGATCGGCGCGAGCTACGGCGCGGGGAACTACGCGATGGCGGGCCGCGCGTACAAGCCGAATTTCCTGTTCACGTGGCCGAACCACCGCATCGCGGTGATGGGTGGAAAGCAGCTCGCGGGCGTGCTCGACATCATCCAGCGCGAGGCCGCGGCGAAGAAGGGCGAGACCGTCGACGAGCAGCGCCTCGGGGTCATGAAGCAGATGACCGAGGGCTTGATCGATCAGGAGAGCGATCCGTTCTTCGCGACTGCGCGCGTGTGGGACGACGGAATCATCGATCCCCGCGACACCCGCAGCGTCGTCGGGATGTGCCTGTCGATCACCCACACGAAACCGGTCCGCGGCACGACCAGCTGGGGCGTGTTCCGACACTGACCCGCTCGAGAAGGCGAGAGATGCGCACCATCCGAAAGCTCCTTGTCGCCAATCGAGGCGAGATCGCCATTCGCGTCATGCGCACCTGCGCGAAGATGGGGATCGCGACCGTCGCGGTGTTCTCCGACGCCGACGAGCACGCGCTCTTCGTGCGCGAGGCCGACGAAGCGTTCCGCCTGGGGCCTGCGCCGAGCCGCGAGTCGTACCTGCGCGTCGATCGCATCCTCGAGGCCGCGAAGGCGACGGGCGCGGATGCGATCCATCCGGGCTTCGGCTTCCTCGCCGAGAACGCGGAGTTCGCGCAGGCGGTGCGCGACGCGGGGCTGATCTTCGTCGGGCCCACGCCTGCCGCGATCCGCGCGATGGGCCTCAAGCGCGAGGCGAAGGTCACCGCGGAGAAGGCCGGCGTGCCGGTGGTGCCGGGCTACGGCGGCGCGGAGCAGTCGACGGACGCGATCGCGCGCGAGGCGAAGTCGATCGGATATCCGTTGCTGCTCAAAGCATCGGCGGGCGGCGGCGGAAAGGGCATGCGCCTCCTCCTCGGAGAACAGGTGCGCAGCGACGCCGCGCTCGTCGATGCCATCGAGAGCGCGCGGCGCGAGGCCGAGAGCTCGTTCGGCGACGGAACGCTGATCGTCGAGAAGTACGTCGAGCAGCCGCGCCACGTGGAGATCCAGGTGCTCGGCGACGAGCACGGGAACCTGGTGCACCTCTTCGAGCGCGAGTGCTCGATCCAGCGCCGTCATCAGAAGGTCGTCGAAGAAGCGCCCTCGCCCGTGCTCACGCCCGAGGTGCGCGCGCGCATGGGCGCCGACGCGGTGAAGCTGTGCAGCGCGATCGGCTACTCGAACGCCGGCACCGTCGAGTTCGTGCTCGATCCCAAGGGGCACTACTACTTCCTCGAGGTGAACACGCGCCTGCAGGTCGAGCACCCGGTCACCGAGGGCGTGATCGAGGGGCTCGATCTCGTCGAGGAGCAGATCCGCGTCGCGCGCGGCGAGCGCCTGCGGTTCACGCAGGAAGACCTCGCCTCGCGATGGCGGGGCGCGTCGATCGAGGTGCGCCTCTGCGCCGAAGATCCCGCGAGCGGGTTCCTCCCGCAGACCGGGCCCGTGCTCGACTTCCATCTCCCTGCGGAGCTGCTCGCGCAGGACTGGCTGCGCATCGAGTCGTCGGTGGAGAGCGGCGACGAGGTGCCGGTCCACTACGACTCGATGATCGCGAAGATCATCACCAAGGGCCCGACGCGCGCCGACGCGATCCAGCGCTTGCGCCGCGCGCTCTCGGCGCTCTCGGTGCAGGGCCTCGTCACGAACCGCGCGTTCCTGCTGCGCGTGATCGATCATCCCGACTTCCACGCGGGCGACTTCGACACCCACTTCATCGAGACGCGCATGCAGGGCGCGCTCGCGGAGACGATCGAGCCCGCACGCGCGCGCATCGCCGCCCTCGCCGCGACGCTCTTCGCGCAGCACACGCGGGCCGCGTCGCGCGCGATCCTGCCGAGCCTGCCGATCACCGGGTTCCGCCTCAGCCGCCTCCACGGCGAGCGCGTCGCGCACGACATCGAGGGCATCGGCACGGTGCACGTCGAGTACGTCGATCGCGGTGGCGGTGCGCTCGACGTGAAGGTCACGGGCGATGCCGGCGCGCTCGAAGGACGCGTGCGTCGCAGCGTGAGCGGACCGGAGATCGCGCTCGAGCTGCCCGGCGGTCATCGCGTGCGGGCTCGCGTGATCACCGACGGCGAGCGCCACTTCGTGCACGCCGACGGCGTCTCGATCGTCGTGCGCGAGCAGCCGCGCTTCCGCGATCGCGACGCCGAGGCCGCGGCCGACGGATGTGTCGCGCCGATGCCCGGAAAGATCCTCCAGGTGCTGGTCTCCGAGGGCCAGCACGTCGCGGCAGGCGACACCATCGTCGTGATGGAAGCGATGAAGATGGAGCACGCCGTCAAGGCGCCGCATGCAGGCCTGATCAGCGAGCTGCGCGTGCGCGCCGGCGAGCAGGTCGAAGGCGGTGTGCTGATCGCGGTGGTCACCGAGTCCTGACCGGACCAGGCTTGGGACGATGCGCCTGCGCGCGATCGTCCGGCCCCGCAGAGCAGCGACCTGGCTCGCCCGCGCCGGTGTCGCGCTCTCGGTCCCGACGCTCGGTGCGCCGCTGATCGGCTGCACCAGCGTGCTGACGATCATGGCGGGCGTCGCGCTGACCCAGACACTCGGGCTCGATCCGACGTTCGGCGAGGCGAGCGTGGTCGGCGGAATCCTCGTCGGGCTCGCGACCGCGATCGGCGTGGGCCGTCACGCCGCGCACTCGTGGAACGCAGCGGGCCGTCTGCTCGAGGACGCGGGCGCGCTCGCGATCGGGGCCGACGGTGTGCGCTGGTCGTCGCGCGAGCGCGGCGACTGCTTCGTGCGGTGGTCGGAGGTCGAGCGCGTCGACGAGGAGCCGACGCTCGAGGACGAGCTGGGCACGCTCGTGCTGGTGCTCCGCGACGCAGAGCCCATTCGCTTCTTCGTCGAGGACTCGGCCGAGCTCGCGAGCGACGCGCAGCGCGCGCTCGACGCGTACCGCGCGGCCACCGTCGAGCGTGTGGTCGATCTCGAGCCGAACGGGCGCGACGTGCGCACGTGGATCACCGACGTGAAGCGCCTCCTCCGCGCGGGCACCGGCACCTACCGCGCGGGCGCGGTGAGCGCGGAGCGGCTGATCGCGATCGCCACCGCCCCTGCGGCCCCGCGGGTCCAGCGCATCGGCGCGGCGGTCTCGCTCTCCCGCGCGCCCGAGCCGCTGCGCGCGAAGGTGCGTGTCGCGCTCACCGACACCGCGGACGACGAGCTGCGCGACGTGATGGAGAGCGCGCTGGACGGACGTGATCTCGACGCGCGCGCCGTCGCACGCGCATTGGCAGCGCGCTGACGGGAGTGCTCGTCCCGGAGGGCCCGGACGGAAGCGCGCGCAGCGGCGAGCCGATATTCGCAGCGCGCTGACGGACGCAGGTCGCGTTACGCTCGCGCGTGATGGCCCGCCTCGACGAGCTCGAGCGCGAGAACGCGGCGCTGCGGCGGGCGCTGCGCCTGCTCCACGATCTCGCGAACCTCGTGCGCGAGGCGGACGAGCCCGACGCGACCGCCTACGCGGTGCTCACCGGTGTCACCGCGGGCGTGGGGCTCGGGCTGAACCGCGCGATGCTCTTCGTGCCGAGCGCCGACGATCCGAACGTGCTGATCGGCGCGGCCGCGGTCGGCCCCGCGGATCGCGTCGAGGCCGATCGCGTGTGGCGCGCGATCGAAGCGGAGCGGCCCGACCTCGAGACGCTCTACGAGGTGGGCCTGCGTCGCGCCGATGCGCGCGGCGCCCTCGACGACGCGGTGCGCGCGCGCCGCGTGGATCTGCGCGCCCCCGCGCGCTCTCCGATCGCGGCGTGCATGCGCGAAGGGCTCGAGCCCGAGGACGATCTCGCCGGGCTCTTCGATCTTCCGACGACCATCGCCGCGCCGATGCGGGTGCGCAGCGAGCTCGTCGGCGTGCTCGCCGCGGACAACGCGTTCACCGGTGTGGTGCCCGATGCGACCACGCGGCTCGTGCTCGGGCTCGTCGCCGATCACGCCGGGCGCGCCCTCGAGTCGGCGCGTCGCTTCGCGCGCGTGGCGAGCGAGGCGCGCACCGATGCGCTCACCGGTCTCGAGGCCCGACGCGTGGGGCTCGAGCTGCTGCACCACATGCTCGCGAACGGGCGCGCGCTCGGGCTGGTGCTGATCGATCTCGATCACTTCAAGCGCATCAACGACACCCACGGACATCCGGTGGGCGACGCGGTGCTCGCCGCGGTGGGCGAGCGCGTGCGTGCGCTCCTCTCGCGCGGCATGCGCGCGTTCCGCTACGGCGGCGAGGAGCTCGCGGTGATCGTGCCCGGCGCCGACGTGCTCGCCGCGCGGGCGATCGGTGAGCAGATCCGCGCCGCGATCCGCGGGCTGCGGGTGCGCGCGCGCGGGGTCGAGCTCGCGATCACGGCGTCGGTCGGCGTCGCGAGCTCGCTCGATCACGAGGGCGGCGCGCCCGCGCTCGTCCGCGCCGCGGACGATGCGCTCCTGCACGCGAAGTCACGCGGCCGCGATCGCGTGGAGATCGGCTGAAAAACGCGCGCGGCGCGCGATCCACGAGGGACCGCGCGCCGCATCGCTCGTTCAGGTCGAGCTCACTCGCAGACGGACTGGGTCTCGCCGAGCCAGGGCTCGCGCGACCAGTCGGTCCACGCCTGGTCGAGCTTCCACACGCTCATGTCGTCCTCGAACATGACGACGTCGGTGTTGTCGCCGCTCGCGTAGAGGCCCCAGTGCCACTGGCACATCTGCTTCGTCTGGCGCGTGATGCCGGTGACGTGCTCGACGCTGCGGCCGTCCTGCCAGACGTGCATCTCACCCGAGTAGAAGTTCACGTAGACCGTGATGCGGACCCAGCGACCGAGCGGCATCGGCTGCGCGTCGGGCTCGATCGTGAGCGTGCCCTCGGGCCAGTGGTGCGCCGGGCGCAGGATGCCGTCGGGGTTGTCGAGGCCGAGCGTGATCACGCGCTCCGTGTAGCCGCACGTCGGGTTGATCGTGAAGAGGCTCACCCAGCGGCCGTTGCCGAACTCGTAGCCGGGCTCGAGCCACGTGTGGAACGTCGACACGATGCCGTTCGGCGCGTCGAGGCCGGTGCCGGTGTTGGTGTGCGCGGGGAGCACGTCTTCGCCGCTGAACTGCAGGCCGCCGTAGCCGCGGTGCACGCCGTCGGGCGACGACGAGGGGCACACGATCTCCGAGCGCTGCGCGTAGCGGCCGCTGTGCGGGTGCACGGTGCTGACCGCGGTGCTCTGGCAGGCGTCGCCCCAGGGGTCGCCGTAGCCCCGGCCGGTCCAGGCGGAGTTGTCGCCGGTCTCGAAGTCGTCGGCCCAGAGCTCGCGCGCGCGGATGCACGTGCAGCCTTCACCGACGCACGTGGTCGGCGGCTCGGTCGTGGGGGGCGTGGTCGGCGGGGTCGTCGGCGGAGGGGTCGGCGTCGCGGTGCCCGCGTCGGCGACCGGCGTGGTGGGCTCGGTCGGCTCGACCGCGGTGCCCGCGTCGTCGCCCGAGGGCGCGGTCACGCCTGCATCACCACCGATGTCGGTGCCCGGGTCGACCGGCTCGTCGGTCGAAGGATCACGCGGATCCAGGTCCGCCGGGCTCGAGGTCGTCGCGCCGTCGCAGCCGAAGAAGAGAGCGGCCGCCAGCGCGGTGAAGAGCAACTGCTTGGAATTCATCGGCGGCGTGAGTAGCCGATGAATCGAGTACGATACAAGGGACCGAGGGTGCGCGTCAGGCAGCAGCGGAACGCGTCACCAATAACGGACTTCCATTGACTTTGTGTGCGGAATGTGCTCGCGGCGTCACGCCGTCGCCGGCACCACGCTGCGTCGCTGCGGCGGCTTGCTCCCGCGCGCGGCGGCACGCGCGGCCGGGCCTCTCCCCGGCGCGCTCGTGCGCGCGGCGGTGAACGCCGGGATCACGCCCGCCAGCACGCCCGAATAGAAGTACGGCAGGTACGAGAAGAGCCCGTTCGGCAGCAGGTCGACCGCGTTGATCGCGACGATCAGCGCGAGCGCGGCGACCATCTGGCGATCGTGATCGTCCGCGATGCGCTTGCGCGCTCGGTACGCGCTGATGATCGGCCAGAGCAGGATCCCGAACATGCCGATGTACCCGATCATCCCGCGCTCTCCGAGCTGGATGATCCAGTGCCCGTCGGTCACCGACAGATCCTCGCCGGTGATCGGATCGTACACGCGCTGCCGGCTGTACCCGCCCCACCCGAACCAGAGCCGCTCACGCGCGCGATCGAGCAGCGCATCCTCGTTCTCGAAGCGGAACCACAGCGAGAGCGCGCGGTCCTCGCTGATGCCCATGAAGAAGTCGGTGATCTGTCGCGTGGGGAAGAGGTCCGCGTGGCGCAGCAGCGGGAACGTGAAGACCAGCGCCGCGAGCGCGAGCGGGAGCCAGAGCTTCGGCTTCCGCACCACCGACATCAGCGGGATCAGGAAGAGCCCGTAGACGATCGCGCCGGTGCTCTTGCAGAGCACGAACACCGCCGTGAGGTACGTCGGCACGTACCACTTCGACTCGCCGATCTTCGTGCGCGCGATCGACGCGATGATCGAGCTCAGGAAGAACATCGCGACCGCGAGGCCGGTGATCATGCAGATGGTCGGACGGTATCCGCCGCCGCGCATCATCATCTCGAAGCTCGCGGGGTGATAGCCGTAGATCTGCCAGTGCGTCTGCGGGCTCATGCGGATCTCGAAGAGCGCGAAGAGCGAGTAGACGAGCCCCGCGACCACGAGCGCCTTGAGGAAGACCCGCAGGTCGTCGGGCGTGCGGAACATCGCGCGCCCGATGAAGAAGGGCAGGAAGACGAAGAGGACGTCCTTCACGACGCCCGCGAACGCGTCGTACATCGTGAGGCCCTGACGCACGACGGGGCCGGTCACGACGTCGTCGGGGTTCGTGATCGCGGTGCCGATGCTGCCCGCGAGCACGAGCCAGATGAACGAGTCGACGCCGCGCAGCGGCTTCGCGGACCAGACGCGATCACGCGCGCGCCACAGGCAGCCGATGAAGACCCAGAACGCCGCGAGGGTCTGCTTGTCGATCGGCGGCAGCAGCGGCGGATCGAAGCGGATGACCTCTGGGAGGAACATCACCGCGCCGAGCATCGTGACGACCGTCGCGAGCACCGGCTGGAGCCGCGCGAAGAGCACCATCACGAGCGGCGCGAAGAGGACCAGCGCCGTCCACGAGAACCAATTCGGACTTCCATCCATCGCAGCGCCCCGAGCACCGGCGCGCGATGTCACCTCGCGCGCTCCGGCCCCTGACGCGTGACATGAGCGCGCGAGCGGCCGACCACACCCTGGTCGTCGCGCCCACGGTGCTCATGGTGGGGTCGCCGACACGTGACCGGACGCCGTTGCGCTGCGCAGCGGGCTCCTCCACCATCCGCGACTCCGACATGGCGATTCACATCGTTCCGCACGATCCGCAGTGGAAGATGCGCGTGGACGCGTTCAACACGCGCATGCGCGAGGGCGGTTCGCAGTACGGCTTCTACGTCGACGCGCTCCCGGTGTGGCTGCCGAAGCGCACCACGGATCAGCCGGTGTGGCGCGAGTACTGGCTGGCGGTGGAGGACGGCGAGCACGTGCGCGCGGGCTACGCGCTCAAGCCGCAGGCGTGGTGGATCCACGGCCAGACCAAGATGGTGGCGGACTGGCAGGGGCCGTTCTCGGAAGGCGCGTACGACAACCGCTACGGCGCGCTGGGGCTGCGCTTGTTCCGCGACATGTTGAAGAAGCAGCCGCTGCTCTTCTCGTGGGGCCACGGCGGCGACGACGCGCCGGTGCTGCAGCTGCTGAACAAGCTGAAGTGGACGATGATCCCGACGCCGTTCTTGCTGCGCGTCGTGCGGCCCTTCCACTTCGCGCGGAAGAACAAGTACCTGCGCGAGCAGCCGCGCACGCGCCTCGCGCTCGACCTCGCGGCGTTCAGCGGCGCGGCGTCGATCGGCGGGCGCGCGCTGCACGCGGGGCTGCGGCTGCGGTCGCTCAAGCGCTTCGGCGCGAAGGCCGAGGTGGTGTCGAGCTTCGGTCCCTGGGCCGATGCGCTGTGGGAGCGCGCGAAGCACGACTACGACGCGATCGCGGTGCGCGATGCGCGCGTGATGAACACGCTGCTGCCCGAGGGCGAGACGCAGCCCGAGTGGTCGGAGCAGATCCGGCTGCGGGTGCGCGATGCGGCGGGCGAGGATCTCGGCTGGGCCGTGGTCTGCGTGCGCGACATGAAGGGGCACCATCGCTACGGCGACTGTCGCGTGGGCACGGTGGTGGACTACCTCGCGCCGGTCGCGAACGCGGGCGAGGTGATCCACGCGGCGTTCGACTACCTGCGTGATCGGGGCGCGGAGCTCGTGATCGCGAACCAGGCAGATCCGCGCTGGGTGCGCGCCTTCGAGGACAACGGGTTCGTGAAGCTCGAGGGCAAGCGTCTCTTCTGCGCCGCGCCGCCGCTCGCAGAGGCGCTGGAGAACACGCGCGAGCGCTTCTTCGTGTCGAACATGGACGGTCACGGCCCGATGGGGCTGTGATTGCGCGCGGCGCTCGACGCGCGGCGCGCGGTCGGGGACGCTGGGGGCAGTGAAGCGCGCGAGCGTCGTCGTCGTGGCGATCGCGATCGCGGTGGCGGTCGGGATCGCCGTCGCGCGCCCCGCGCACGCGCCCGATGCGCCGGTCGTGCAGGCACCGGTCGAGACGGTCGCGCCGATCGTCCCGGCGCCGATCGAGACGGTCGCGCCGCCACCGCCGCCGAGCGAGCCGCCTCCGATGCCGACACCGCGCGCCCGACCGCGCGTCGTCGAAGGCGCGGACGATCCCTGCGCGCCCGACGAGGAGGTCGAGGCCTTCGCGCGGCCCTCGATCACACAGGTGCTCGAGGCACGGCAGAGCGAGCTCGCGGCGCGGGCTCGTGCCTCGGCGGGCGCATCGGCCGCGCTGCGCGAAGGGCTCGATCGGCTCGCGCGCGGCGGTGACGTCGAGGGCGCGATCACGATGATCGCGAACGCGCCCGATCGTCTCGTAACCGGGTTCGATCACGCCGCCGCTGCCGCGCTGCACGTGGGGATCGGAGCGCTCTCGGAGGGCCGGCTTCGCGACGCGGAGCGCTGGGCGCGTCGTGCATCGTCGCTCTCACGCGAGGACCCCGCGGGGCCGGTGCTCGAGGCGCTCGTCGCGCTCCGCGACGACGACGAGGCGCGCGCCAAGGACGCGCTGCGCGAGGCGTTCTCCCGCGACGCCGAGGATCCCGCGATCGCGTGGGCCCTCGCGACGCGCACGGCGCGCAGCGAGGACGTGGAGCTCGCGATGCGCGCGCTCGAGGTGTACCTCGCCGAGTATCCCGAGGACGTGCGCGCGCGACGCATCCGCGCGCGTGCGAGGCAGCTCGCGATCGTTCTGCGCGGGACCACGCGACGCGTGCGGCGCGGCGTGGTGCTGCGCGCGCCTTCGGATCTCGACGCCGCGGTGATCGATCGCGCGCTCGCGACCGTCGACGACGCGCTCGGCGAGGCCGCGCGATGGACGCGCACCACGCGCGCGACCGAGCTGCTCGTCGTGGTGCACCACGATGCGACGGCGATGCGCGCCGCGACGTGCGCTCCGACGTGGAGCGGCGCGCTCTTCGACGGATCGCTGCACGTCGACGCCGAGACGCTGCGTGGTCCCGAGGCGCGCGCGCGCATCGCGCTCCGGCACGAGTCGCTCCACGCGCAGCTGCATGCGCGGCCCGGCGGCGGGAGGCGCGCGCCCTACTGGCTCGACGAGGGCATGGCGCAGCGCTTCTCGGGCGAGGAGAGCCCGGACCATCACCGCAGCTGGGCGATGATGGTCCGCTCGCGCATGTGGATCCCGATGGATTCGATCGCGGGCTCGTTCCTCGAGATCGACGATCCGAGCGATGCGCGGCTCGCCTACCACCAGAGCCTCGCGATGGTGCGTTATCTCGAGTCGACGCGCGGCGAGCGCGCGATCGGCGACGCGATCGCGGAGATCGATCGCGGCACGAGCCCCGAAGAGCTGCTCGCGCGGCTCGCACCGGAGCTCGACGGCGCGCGCCTCCTCGCGTTCCTGGCCGAGCGATGAGCTTCAGACACCGCCGAGCGGGATGCGCTCGGCGAGCTCGGAGGCCGCGGCGACCGCGCGATCGTAGAGACGGCCGAGGATCACGATCGGCGCCTCGAGCTGGAGCGCGCGCTCGTGCAGCTGGATCTCGACGGGCGTGCGCAGTCCGGAGCGCATCACGGCCCACGCGGGGAATCGATGCACCGCGCCGGCGCCCAGCGCACGCGTCACATCTTCCGCGCTCGGTCGCGCCACGGCGTAGCGAAACCGTCGCGCCCGCCATCCCATCCGCTCCACGCCACCGAGCGACCCGAGCGCATCGCGGACGCGCCGGATGCGCTGGCCCGCGCCCGCGAGCCACGACATCCCGCCAGTGCGGACCTCGAGCTCGGCGTCGTGCTCGACGACGACCACGTTCAGTCCGTCGAGCACGAAGTGATAGCCCGCCGGCTCGATCGAGAGCGACACGCGCGCGCCGAGCAGCGCCTCGGTGCGGTCACGCAGCCGCGGCAGGAGCGCGAGCGGGTCTTCGGTGCGGAACGCGGCGACCACCAGGCCCATGGCGCTGGCTTGCGCGAACGCCGCGCTCACGTCGAGCCGCTCAGGTCGACGCCCCCGCCGCGGACGTCAAACGCGGCGGGCGACGGCGGATGCGCCGATTGACGAGTCGGACTCCGTACTTCTTTCCGACCACGAGCTGGAAGAGCTCGAATCGGCGCAGGTGCTTCAGATAACGCGGGTTGTCGTAGCGCTGATCGCGCTCCCACGCGCTCTTCAGATATCCGCGCAGGATCTCGATGCCACCACGCAATCGCGGCGGATCCTTCATGCGGAACACGCTCGCCGCGAGCACGTAGTACCAGGAGGATCCCATGAAGTACTTGCCGCGTCCCCAGCGACGACGGCCGACGAGGATGTCGCCCTGGCTCGAGCCCATCGGGCGCAGGTGCACGAAGCGCATCTCGGGGTCGTCGATGCTCGCCGCGATCCATCCGTGCATTCGACAGAGGTGTCCGTCGATCCCGTCCCACGCGAGCTCGCGCACGAACCCGCCGATCTCGCGGAAGCACTGCACGCGATAGAACTTGATCGCGCCGATCGCGTTCTCGTCGCCCATGAAGAACGTCTTCAGCGACCCGTCGGACTGACGCTCCATCATCTTGCCGCTGAGGTTCCCGATGTGCGGCTCGGCCTCCATCCGCTCCATCACGCGCTCGAAGTAGCGCGGCGGCATCTCGAGGTCTGCGTCGTACTTGCAGACGTAGTCGTAGTCATCGAGGCGCTCGGTCCGCAGGCCTTCGTAGAACGCCTCGATCACGCCGGGGCCGACCGCGCGTCTGCCGCGATCGGCGCGGGTGACGACGCGGATGACGTCGTATCTCGCCGCGTACTCCGCGAGGATCTGCGGCGTCTCGTCGGTCGATCCGTCGTCGACGATCACCCATCGCGCCGGCGGGCTCGTCTGCGCGAGCGTCGTGTCGAGCGTGGTGCGCAGGTGCGCGGCCTCGTTGCGACACGGGGTGATCAGGAGATATCGACGTCCCGCGGGCGGCACGTCGAGCCTCGGCAGACGCACGACGCGCGAGCCCTCGCGCTCCATCGTCGTGCGCAGCGTCTCGATCATCGATTCAGAGCTCGAGCTCATGCGTTCGACACCATCGCAAGAGGACGTAGAGAGCCCAGATCCGCGACCAGTAGATCCCGGGCGCGCCGTCGCGATACGCGCGCCATGCGCGCGCGACGGCTTCACCGTCGAGCCCTGCTCGATGGCAGAGCACGACGTCGGTGAGCGTGTGCTCGATCTCGCCCGCGAGTCGCTGTCGCGTCCACGCGGCGAGCGGCAGCTCGAAGCCGCGCTTCGGTCGCTCGAAGAGCGAAGGAGGCAGTCTCGAGAGCGCGAGATCGCGCAGGAGCTGTTTGCGCTGCGCCGGCAGGAAGCGGCGCGCGATCGGCACCTCGGCGAGGCGCTCGATCAGCACGTGATCGAGGAGCGGTACGCGCACCTCGAGCGAGACCGCCATGCTCGCCGCGTCGGTGTCGCGGAGCAGTCGCTCGCCGAGGAAGCCGGAGAGCTCGAGCATCGAGATCGCGTGGAGGTCGGGCTGGCCCTCGACGATCTCGCGCAGGTACGCGGCGCGCTCGGGCGGCAGGCCGCACTCGTTCTCGTCCTCGCGATGGCGCGTGAGCTCCGCGAGGAACGAGCGCGTGTAGAGCGCGTACGAGACCTGGTAGGCCTCGAGCATCTCGCCGCGCGTGGCGAGGAGATCCTCGAGCTTGCCCCAGCGCGTCTGAGGGCGGACCTCACCGGGCTCGCCGGTCGCGACGCGGGTCACGAGCTGCGCGATCATCGAGCGCGCGCGATCGGGGAACACCGCGCCGACCGACGCGGCCTCGCGTGCCAGCGGGATGTCGCGGAAGCTCGCGTACCCGCCGAAGAGCTCGTCGCCGCCGGTCCCCGCGAGCGCGACCGTGATCCCGGCGCGGCGCACCGCGCGGCTCACCAGCCAAGTGTTGATGCCGTCGAACGTCGGCTGATCGATCGCGCGCAGCGCGTCCTCGAGGCCCTCCTCGAAGTCCTTCTGCGTGAGGCGCACGTCGACGTGCTCGGTGCCGAGCACCGTCGCGACCGCGCGTGCGTGCGTCGACTCGTCGTACTCCGCCTCGTCGAACCCGACGTTGAACGTGCGCACCGGCGTCGAGCTGACCTCGCGCGCGAGCGCGGCGATCGCGCTCGAGTCGATGCCGCCCGAGAGGAACACGCCGAGCGGCACGTCGCTGACGAGGTGCTGCGAGATCGCTTCGCGCAGCGCGTGCGAGACCGCGCGCACCGCGGCGCCTTCCTCGCGCGGGCGCGAGGCCGGCAGCGACCAGTAGCGCCGCTCCGAGCAGAGCGCGCCGTCGGTGGTCACCCACGCGAGCGTGCCCTCGGGCAGCAGCGAGACGTCCTTCACGATCGTGCGCGGCGACGCGACGACACCGTTCCACAGGAACGACGAGAGCCCGCTCGGATCGAGCCTCCGCGGCACGAGCCCGCTCGCGAGCATCGCGCGCAGCTCGCTCGCGAAGATCAGCGTCCTGCCCGCGGGCGCTCGCTCGACGCTCGACCAGTAGAGCGGCTTGATGCCCACACGATCGCGCGCGAGGAGCACCTCGTTGCGGCGCGCGTCGTAGATCGCGATCGCGAACATCCCGCGGAGGCGCTCGATCGCGTGCTCACCCCAGCGCGCGTACGCCTCGAGCACGATCTCGGTGTCGCTCGTCGATCGGAAGCGCGCGCCCTTCTGCTCGAGCTCCGCGCGCAGCTCGCGGTAGTTGTAGATCTCGCCGTTGAAGCAGATGACGTGTCCGTCCGCGTGCTCCATCGGTTGCTTGCCGAGCGGCGAGACGTCGAGGATCGAGAGGCGACGATGCGCGAACGCGACGCCGCGACCGCGCTCCACGCGCGCCCATTCTCCATCGGCGTCCGGGCCGCGATGCACTTGCGCGCCGTGCATGCGCACGAGCGCGTCTCGCACCCGTTCGTCGACGACGCCCACCGCTCCTGCGATGCCGCACATGGCTCTATCGACCTCCCCTTCGCGTCCGCCCGACGCAGCTCCGGAATCAGCACGCGAGGTGCCAGACTCGATTCACGCCTTCTCGATCGCGCGGCGCAGCCCCGACTCGAACGCGCACGACGCATCGGCCCACGTATGAGAGTGCGCAGCGCGGTGTGCCGCCTCGCTCATGCGAGACCACTCCCGCTCTCGCATCGAGAGCACGTCGAGCGCGCGCATCGCCAGCGTCTCGGCGTCGTCGACGTCGACGAGGTAGCCACTCTCGCCCGGCGTCACGAGATCCGGCGTCCCTCCATAGCGCGTGGCGACGAGCGGCGTCCGGCACGCCATCGCCTCGAGCGCAGGAAGACCGAAGCCCTCGATGCGGCTCGACGACATCCACACATCCGCGCTCGCATAGAGCTCGGGGATGCGCGACTGCGGCGGACGCAGCTCGAACTTCGCGTCGCGCGGCAGCGGCTGGATCGTCTCCTCGTGCTCGGCGCCGAACCCGATCACGCGGAGCTCCGGCACCTGCTTGCGCACTCGCTCGATCGCCTCGCGCGTGACGTCGAATCCCTTCCAGTGCGAGGCCGCGTAGACGAACCCGAGGGTGGGACGCGGCTGCCGGCCGCGCGGCGGCGCATCGAACTGCGCTCCATCGATCGCGTTGCGCGCGAGGGTCACGTCCTCGTCGCCCGAGATGCGCCGCACGACGTCGGCGAGGAAGCGCGAGATGACGATCTTGTGATAGGGCAGCGCGAGCGTGGCATCGACGTCGTCGCCGGGCTGACCTTCGATGAAGCGCTCCCAGCCCTGGACGAAATACGCCTTCGCGCCTTTGCGCCGCGGGAGATCGCGAATCCACTTCGCAGTCTCCCACCACGTCGCGACGACGACGTCGGCGTCGGGGAGATCGCGCTCGGTGATCGGGCGGTGCTCGCGCAGCCGCGTGAGCGGCACGCCCTGCGCGTCGAAGTGCGACTGCCTGCTCGGACGGCGCGGGAGTGGATCGCGCCGCACGATGGCGCGCGCGTACTCGCGGACTGTCGGGCGACGCGGCGCGGGCGCGACGACGCGAACGTCGTGACCGAGCTCGCGCAGCCGGCGCGCGTGGATCGCGATGACTCGACAGCCACCCGAGAGGTCGGCGGCCGCGACGACGAACGTGATGCGCATGGATGTGTGCCTCGCGCCCGCGCGACGGCGCGGGACGGATCAGGAGAGACGACGAGCCGCGCGCTCGAGCGTGTGTGGAGGGGGCACGCTCGGGCTCGCGCATGCGACTGGATCACGACGCGTGCCGGTCTCGCGCGTGAAATCCTCGTGATCCAGGGCGCCACAGCGCGCGTCCCCGCGACGCGTCATCCGCGCCTCGATGGACGCGGCCTGCCACGGGCGGACGCCGCGCGTGGTGTCGCGGAGAGCGTCGGTCGTCGCGCGTGTGTCTCACTCGGCGGGTGCGAGCGTGGTGCTCACCGCCTCGCCGCGGCGAGGGCGCAACACGCGCGACATCGGCTTCCAGGCGATCGGTGCCCAGCAGAGCGTGACGAGGATCGCCACGACCGCGGCCTCGATGCCCACCGCGACGCCCCACTCGCGCAAGCGCTCCGCGACCTGCCAGACGACGACGCCGACCACGCCGATCACGAGAGTGAGGAGCGCGTCGAGCCCCTTCGCGTCGAGGCCCACGCGCGAGACGCCCCAGAGCGAGATCGCGTAGCGGAAGATCTCCGTCCCCGCGAACGCGACGAGCGCGCCCGGGAACCCCGCGATCGCGTAGCCCACGGGGATGAGCACGATCATCGCGGCGAGCTTCGCGAGCGAGCCCGCGGCCACCCACTGCGGCTCGCCGCGCGCGAGCATCGCCGCGCCGTTCGTCGCCTCGCACACGAGGAACCACGACGACGCGGCGAGGATCTGGATCATCCATCCCGAGCCCCACCACGACTCTTCCCAGAGCAGGCGCATCGCGGTGGGGCCGCCCGCGATCAGCCCGCAGAGCGCCCAGCCACCGACGATCTGGATCGGCAGGCGCGCGCGGCGGAACACCGGGCGCAGATCGTCGCCCGCGTGCACGACGCGCGCATAGAGCGGGAACACGACCTGACGCGAGACGTGCGAGAGCGCTTCCATCGGGAGCGACGCGAGCACCACCGCGTTGCCGTAGAGGCCGAGCACCGCGAGCGGGATCATCGTCCCGAAGATCCAGCGATCCGCGTAGCCGGTGAGGAACGTGAGCAACGTGCTGAGGAAGACCCAGCGCCCGAAGCGCACGAGCTCCTTCGCGACGAGCGGATCCCAGCGCAGTCGGTTCACACGACCGGGCAGCACGACGTGGCTGAGGATCATCTTGGTGAACTGGATGGCGAGGCCGCCCATCACGAGCGACCACACCGTCGGGCTCAGCCACGCCCAGATCACCTTCACGACGAACCCGACGATCTGCGCGCCGAGCTCCACCGCGGTGAGCCGGCCGAGCACGAGATCGCGGCTCGCCGTGAACACCTTCGTCGACGTGAAGCCGGTCGCGACCGCGGCGAGGCCGGCCACGGGGATCACGGACACGAGCTCTTCGTGCCCCATCGCCATCGCGTAGGGCACGGCGCCGATGCAGACCGCGGCCCAGAGCGTGAGGCCGCGGATCACCTGGATCGTCCACGCGACGTCGGTGAAGTCGGCGTCCGCACCGCGCTTGTTCTGCACGATGCTGGGACCGATCCCGAGATCGCTCAGCAGCTCGAACCCGATGACGAGTGGATTGACCAGCTCCATCAGGCCGCGAACGGCCGGCACGATGAAGTAGGAGATCAGCGGGTTCGAGATCAGCGCGAGCAGACGCCCGCCGCCGTACCCGAGCACCGACCAGAGCGCGCCACGGCGCGCACGACGTCCGAGATCCGACCCCACGGATGCCGGCGATTCGTTCGGAGCAGGTTCGTTCATTCGGCCGCGCGACGCTCAGCGCCGGAGGCGCGGCCGCACGTGGCTACGTACATGAGCACGCGTTCCCTGCACGCGAGCCCGTGTCGCGCGACGCGCGGTGCTCATGTGCTCGCGCGATGCGCGGAATCGTCGTCGGAATCGCCGCGATCGCGATCGCGGCCTGCAGTCATCGCGATCCATCGCCGCGGCCGCGCGCGCCCGTCGCAGTCCACGAAGAGCGCGTGACGAGACGCGACGAGCCCGCGCCGCCGGTGCATGCCGACGCACCCGCACCGGCGCGCCGCGAGCTCGGGCCGCTGCCCGGCGAGCTCGCCTCGCTGCGCTGGCCCGAAGCGCCGCGCATCACGCGCACCGTCGACGTGCACGACGCGGCGTCGCTGCAGCGCGCGGTCGACGAGCCGGGCACGTGCGCGCGCGTCCACGGAGCGATCGAAGGCGCGATCACGGTGCACGCGAGCGACGTCGAGATCCTGATGAGCGAGGGCGCGCGGCTCGGTCGCGTCACCGTCGTCCCGGGCACCCATCGCGTGCGCGTGTCGGGCGGGACGATCGACGGCATCGAGCTCTCTCCGCCGGCGCGGTGGAACCCCGAGCCTGCGTACGACGAGGCGCTGATGATCACCGACGTGCTGATCGAGCGCGTGCGCGCCGAGGCGAGCGACAGCGCGTTCGTGATCCGCGGGCGGCGTGTCGCGATCGTCGACGCGGACGTGCGCGCCGAGCGTTATTCACTGTGGGCCGGCGACACCGGACCGCTCGACGGCGAGGATCTGATCGTGGCGGGCAACACGTTCCGCTCGGCGGGCCCGGAGTCGACGCTGCGCATCCACGACGTCGCGCGCAGCGTGGTCGTCGACAACGTGCTCTCGAACGGGCGCAAGCACGACTACCGCGTGCACGGTCGATCCGATCTCGCGTACGCCGCGCGCAACGTGCTGCTGCGCACCGGGATCATGATCGGCAACCAGCCCGGCGACGCCGTGGGCAGCGTCGTGCTCGAGCGCAACACGCTCTACCTCGAAGAGCCGAGCATGCTCGAGATCGACGAGGCCGCGATCCGCCGTCTCGTGCTGCGCGACAACGTCGTCTACACCGATCGTTGGGACACGTTCTATCCGTATCCGCGCGTGCGCGAGGGCTGGATCGTCGAGCACAACGAGCGTCATCCGTTCCGGCCCTACGTCGCCGAGCGATGAGAACGAGACGATCCCGGCGACGAGTCGCCGGGATCGTTCGAGCGCACGGGGTCGATCAGAGCGAGCCGGCGCAGCAGCTCGTCTCGAACGAGCAGTCCGCGGTCTCCTGCGTGCAGCGGGTCGAGTCACGACCGTCGAAGCAGTTGCAGCTGGTGCCGGTCGCGCCGGACCGACAGCTCACCGAGCGAGTGATGTCGTCGACCGTGACCGAGTTGATGCACGCGGTCGCCTCGCTGCCCGGCGCGGGATCGCCGGGATCGGCCGGGTCGCCGGGATCGGCCGGATCGCTGGGATCGCTGGGATCGGCGGGCTCGCCCGCGTCCACGTCCTCCGGCGGCGGCGGATCGCCCACGCCCGCGTCGTCCTCGTCGACCGGACGGATCTGCGACTCGATGCACGAGCGCAGCTGATCGCGACACAGCGCGAGCTCCTCGGACGAGGCCGCGTCGCGGATGCACTGGATGAACGGCCGGATGCAGCCACGCAGGCGCAGCTCGTCCGAGGTCGTCTCGAGATCGCTCGGCGCGCTCTGACATCCCGCGAGAACCGCAAAGGCACTGACCGCGAGCGTGGTGGTGAATCGTCCAAAGGAAATTCGCATCGTCTCGTCCTCCCGGGCCGCGGCCTTCAGCAACGCGTGTACCGAGGTCGATCAGCCCTCGGAGCAGCCCTCGCTCCGCCTGGCGCATCGCCGGCGCGAGATCGCTCGGAGCCCGCAGAACACAGCGCTTCCTGCGCGAACGAGACGGCGCTCGGCGTGCTCCGGCGATCGAGGTGGGGTCGGTGGTCGCCGGCATGGTGCACGCGGGATGCGCTCTCCGAGAGCGCGCCACGCTCTCCGAGGACGACTGCGCGACTGCGATCCATCGATTCTCGACTGGCACCTTGACAGGCACCCTGACTCCCGCGTAGTTTGCGCCCCGTGCTGGTGCCAGGTGTTGTCCTGGCCTAGAGGGAACCCGGTCGGATTCCGGGGCTGCCCCGCAGCGGTAGACGAGAACGACCTCCACGACGAGCACTGAGGCTCTGTTAGCTACAGCGGTTGCTAGCTACAGCGTTCGGGAAGCGGTGGACAGTAGGAAATCGGCGTAAATTCGCGCCGAAATGCTCGTGAGCCCGAAGACCTGCCAGCGCCCGTCGTGCCCGTTCCTGGGGCTTGCGGGGAGACATCCCGACGACGGTTCGACCGGAGGCCTCGAGGGAGGGCGTGTCTGGTCCAGGGTGGCAGTCGGACTGCGATCGTCGTCGAATTGCGTCGCGCGAGCGATGCAATCAGCGCGTGAGTCGTCGCGAGCTCGTCGCCCTGCGGCGCTCGTGTGTCTCGTGCACGCGGACCGCCGGCGCACTGCAATTCCACGTTGCGCGCGCGACGAATCGCCGACTCGAGGCTCGTTTTCCGATTTCCACGGAGGAGAGCCTTGCGAGTCCATGCAGCGTGTCTGGGTCATCCGCGCATCGGCGCGGATCGCGAGCTGAAGCGAGCGCTCGAGTCGTTCTGGGCGGGGAAGTCGTCGCGCGAGGAGCTCGAGGCGAGCGCCGCCGCGCTGCGACGGCGGCACTGGAGCGCGATGCGCGACGCGGGGATCGACGCGATCCCGAGCAACGACTTCTCGCTCTACGACCACGTGCTCGACACCGCGATCGCGCTCGGCGCGATCCCGGCGCGCCATCGCGCGATCGACGATCCGATCGCGCGCTACTTCGCGATGGCGCGCGGGCTCCAGGATCGCGCGAACGGGATCGACGTGCCGGCCCTCGAGATGACGAAGTGGCTCGACACCAACTACCACTATCTCGTCCCCGAGCTCGACGCCGATCAGGTGTTCTCGCTCGATCCGTCGAAGATCCTCGATGAGGTGCGCGAAGCGCGCGCGCTCGGGCTCGAGACGCGCCCGGTGATCCTCGGACCGGTCTCGTTCCTCCTCGCGTCGAAGCTCGCGCCCGGGGCCCGCGGCGGGACGCGCACCCTCGATCTGCTCGACCGCGTGCTGCCTTCGTACGAGGCGCTCCTCGCCCGGCTCGCCGCCGAGAACGTCGCGTGGGTGCAGCTCGACGAGCCCTGCCTCGTCACCGACCTCGATGACGACGCGATCGCCGCGATCGGTCGCGCACTCGATCGACTGCTCGCGAGCCCGGCGCGGCCGCGCGTGCTGCTCGCGACCTACTTCCGCGCGATCGATCCCGACGTGATCGCGCGCACCCGCCTCGACGCGGTGCACGTCGATCTCGCACGCGCGCCGCAGCAGCTCGACGCGGTGATCGACGCGCTCCCGCGCGAGGCCACGCTCTCGCTCGGCGTCGTCGATGGTCGCAACGTGTGGCGCACCGATCTCGACGCGGCGCGCGCGCTGGTGCGGCACGCGATCGATCGCCTCGGCGCGTCGCGGGTGCAGGTCGCGACGTCGTGCTCGCTGCTCCACGTCCCGGTCGATCTCGCGAGCGAGCGCGCGCTCGACCCCGAGGTGCGCTCGTGGCTCGCGTTCGCAGCCCAGAAGCTCGCCGAGGTCGCGGCGCTCGCGCGCAGCGCCACCCTCGAGTCGCCCGTCGATCCGCTCTTCGCCCAGACCCGCGAGGCGCTCGCGACGCGGCGGCGCTCGGCCCGGACCCACGACCCCGCGGTGCGCGAGCGCGCGGCGCGCGTCGACGACGCGATGCTGCACCGCGCGTCGCCCTACCCGGTGCGCGCGAAGGCGCAGCGGGCGCGCTTCGATCTGCCGCGCTTCCCGACCACGACGATCGGCTCGTTCCCGCAGACGAGCGACGTGCGCGCCGCGCGCGCGTCGTGGCGCGCCGGACGCACCACCGACGCGGAGTACCGCGCGTTCCTCGAGCGCGAGACGCGCGCGTGCATCGAGCGTCAGGAGCGCATCGGGATCGACGTGCTGGTGCACGGCGAATTCGAGCGCACCGACATGGTCGAGCACTTCGGCGAGCTGCTCGAGGGCTTCGCGTTCACCGAGCACGGCTGGGTGCAGAGCTACGGCTCGCGCTGCGTGAAGCCGCCGATCCTCTTCGGCGACGTCGCACGCCCCGAGCCGATGACCGTCGACTGGGCGCGCTTCGCGCAGTCGCTCACGTCGCGACCGGTGAAGGGCATGCTCACCGGACCGCTGACGATCCTGCAGTGGTCGTTCGTGCGCGACGATCAGCCGCGCGCCGACACGTGCAAGCAGATCGCGCTCGCGCTGCGTGACGAAGTGCGCGACCTCGAGGCCGCGGGCATCGCGATGATCCAGGTCGACGAGCCCGCGATCCGCGAGGGCCTCCCGCTGCGCGCTCGGGATCACGCCGCGTACCTGCGGTGGGCGGTCGACGCGTTCCGCCTCGCGACGAGCGGCGCGCGCGACGACACCCAGATGCACACGCACATGTGTTACTCGGAGTTCCGCGACATCCTCGCCGAGATCGCGGCGATGGACGCCGACGTGCTCTCGATCGAGACCTCGCGCTCGCACATGGAGCTGCTCGAGGACTTCGGTCGGTTCCGATATCCGAACGAGATCGGCCCCGGCGTCTACGACATCCACTCTCCGCGCGTGCCGAGCGTCGCGGAGATGCGCGATCTGCTCGAGCGCGCCGCGCGCGTGATTCCGGCCGAGCAGCTCTGGGTCAATCCCGACTGCGGCCTCAAGACGCGCGGCTGGAGCGAGGTCGAGCGCGCGCTCACGAACATGGTCGAGGCCGCGCGCGAGGCACGCGCGCGATGACGAAGGTCGACCCCACGCGCTGTCCGCTCTGCGGCGGCGACAACGAGTGCGCGCTGCTCGCGGGCGGCGGCACCTGCTGGTGCTTCAGCGCGAAGCTCGCGCCCGAGGCGTGCGAGCGCGTGCCCGAAGCGGCGCGGGGCGTCGCGTGCGTCTGTCGCGCGTGCGGCACCGGCGAGCGCCCGCGCCGCGCAGTGCTCGCGCGGGCGCTCGATCTCCTCAGGCGCCGCTGATCACGGCACCATGACGACCTTGCCGACGTTCTTCCCGTGCTCGATGCGCGCGAAGGCGTCGGCGGCCTTCTCGAACGGATGCACCGAGTCGAGGTGCGGCTTCACGACGCCCTTCTCGTAGAGCCGCACCAGCTCGTCCATCTCGGGACGCAGCATGTCGAGGCGATGCCAGAGGTGTCCGACGTTGAGCCCGGCGACGCCCTTGTTGTCGCCCATCATCTTCATCGGATCGAACTTCGGGATCTGCAGCACCTGACCGAGCGCGTGCAGCAGTCGGCGCTTGCCCGGCACCTGCACGTTGGCCATTCCGAAACAGACCATCATCCCCGACTCGTTCAGCAGCGAATAACCCTTCTTCCAGTCGGGCCCGCCGAGCGGATCGAACACGTAGTCGACGCCGCGCCCGCCCTGGATCCGCCGCACTTCCTCGACGTAGTCCTTGGTGCGGTAGTCGATCGGATGCTGGCATCCGTGGCTGCGCGCGTAGTCGTGCTTGCTCGCCGAGCACGTGCCGAAGGTGGTCAGTCCGTCGACCGTGCGACAGAGCTGCATCGCGGCAGTTCCGACTCCGCCCGCGACCATGTGCACCAGCACCGAGTCGCCGCTGCGCACGCGCGAGATGCGGAAGAGCATGTGATACGCGGTCAGGTAATTGACCGGGATCGCCGCGCCCTCTTCGAAGCTCATCGAGTCCGGCATCGGGATCGCCTGGATCTCGGGCACGCACACCACGTCGGCGTGCGCGCCGAAGCGCTTCATGAAGATCACGCGCTGTCCCACGCGCAGCGAGGTCACGCCGGGCCCGAGCGCGTCGATCACGCCCGCGCCTTCGTAGCCCACCACGCATGGAGGTTTCGGCGCGTCTGGATAGAGGCCCTGTCGCGCGGTGACCTCCGCGAAGTTGAGCCCCACCGCGTTCGCGCGGACGCGCACCTCCCCGGCCTGCGGCTCGGGGTCGGGCGTCTCGCGCACCTCGAGGACCTCCGGGCCCCCGTGCTTCCGGATCCACACCGCTCGCATGGAGGCCGGGACTACAGCGATGCTGACTGCACCGCAAGACGGGTTCATCCTTCTTCATCGATGCGAAACCATCGCAAGGAGCAGCTCGATCGCATGCCCGACGCGCGCGACGGGCTCACGCGCGTGGAGCGCGTCGTGCTGTGGCAGCTCGCCGAGCTGCAGAAGGAGCGCGGCGGGCGGGACGTGCCGACCGCGATGCTCTACGGGCGCGTGGTCGAGCACGTCGACATCTCGGTCGACGAGCTCCAGCGCACGCTGCAGCGGCTCGGCACGCTGAGGGTCAAGTGAGCGACGACGCGCTGGTGCGCGAGTGTCTGCGCGTCTATCGGCGCTACGCGGTCGAGATCGTGGAGGCGCTCGACTTCTGTCCCTATGCCGCGCGCTGTCGCGAGGAGGCACGCACCCGCGAGGTCGTCGTGCTGGCGCGCGAGCTCGATCTCGATCGCGCGCTCGCCGAGGTCGCGCCGCTCGCAGAGGACACGCAGATCGAGGTCGCGCTGATGATCTGGCCGCGCGCGCGGTGCACGCGGCTCGAGCTCGCGCGCTTCGTCGAGCGACTGCGCAGCGCGCACCAGGCCGCGCCCGGCGGGCTCGTGATGGCGATGGAGGGCTTCCATCCCGAGGCCGACGCCGACCTGCGCGGCCCCGAGCGCCTCGTGCCCTTCGTGCGGCGCACCCCCGATCCGACGATCCAGCTGGTGCGTCACGCGGTGCTCGATCGCGTGCGGCGCGCTGCGCCCTCGGGCACGGCGTTCTTCGATCCGTCGCGCATGAGCCTCGACGACCTGATGCGCTCGCCCGCGCCGCGCCCGCTGCACGAGCGCATCGCCGAGGCGAACCACCAGACCGTGCAGCGGCTCACCGTCGAGCGCGTGCAGGCGTCGATGGACGACATCCTGCGCGATCGGGATCGCGCGTATGCGGCGCTGGGCGAGCCGCCGCGGTCGACGGGCGAACCGCCGGACGTGTAACATCACAGCCTGGATGACGACCCGTCCCGGCATCGAGTCACCGGGTTCGGCCGACGAAGATCGCGGCCGGAGCGGGCTCCGTCGTCACGTGAGCACACGGCCGATCGCTGGCTCGCCCTCGCTCGGGGCGGGCACGGTGGTCGCGGGTCGTTATCGCGTGCGCGCGCTGATCGGCCAGGGCGGCATGGGCCACGTGTACCGCGCCGAGCAGATCGCGGTGCGGCGCGAGGTCGCGCTCAAGGTGATCCACGCGCCCGAGGGCGCGACCGAGGCGCGGCTGCGCTTCGAGCGCGAGGCGCTCGCGGCCTCGCGCATCACCAGCCCGCACGTCGTCACGATCCACGACTTCGGCCACGGCGAGCACGGCCTGCTCTACCTCGCGATGGAGCTGCTCTCGGGCGAGAGCCTCGCCCAGCGCATCCTCCGCGTCGGCACGCTGCCGGTGCACGAAGCGGTCGCGATCGCGCTGCAGATCGCGCGCGCGCTGCAGGTCGCGCACGCCGCGGGCGTGGTCCATCGCGACCTCAAGCCCGACAACATCTTCCTCGTCGCCGACGACACCGGCGCCGGTCACGTGAAGGTGCTCGACTTCGGCATCGCACGGATCACGAGCGGCGATCTCGGACCGAACGAAGCGCACCTCACGAGCACCGATCTCGTCGTCGGCACGCCGCTCTACATGAGCCCCGAGGCCTGCCGTCGCGGACCGATCAGCCCGTCGGCGGATCTCTACTCGCTCGGCGTGATCCTCTTCGAGACGATCACCGGCAAGACGCCGTTCGACGATCGCGAGCCGGTGCTCGTGATGAGCCGGCACCTCGAGATGCGCCCGCCGCGCATGCGCGAGCGCCGCCCCGATCTCGACATCCCCGAGGCGCTCGACGAGCTCGTCGATCGACTGCTCCGCAAGCGCCCCGAGGAGAGGCCGAAGAGCGCGGTCGATCTCGCGACGTCGCTGCGCGAGATCGCGGGCGGTCGCACCCGCGTGAGCGCGCCGCCGCCGAGCGTCGTGCCGATCCGCGTCGAGCCGACGGTGGTCGAGCATCCGTCGAGCGGTCTTCCGATCTCGTCGGCGACCGCGGCGTGGATCGTCGCGGGTGTGCTCGCGTGTTGCGCACTGCTCGCGGTGATCGCGTACCTCGCGCGCGCGCCGGAGCCCGAGATGGTCGTCGCGACGCTGCCACCCGCGCCGCCCGAGCCGCTGCGCGCGCCGACACCACCGCCGCCGGTGCCCACGCCGACGACGGTGGACGTGCGCCTCGACGTGACACCCGAGGACGCGATCGTGCTCGTCGACGGCGCGGCGCTCGAGGGGCGCGTGCTCACCGTTCCGCGCGACGGCGCGCTGCACGTCGTCGAGATCCGCGCCGAGGGTCACGAGCCCCGCGCGCTCGAGGTGCGCGGCGACGTCGATCGTGTGATCACCGTCGAGCTCGCGACGCTGCCCGAGCCCTCGCGGAGGCCGCGCGCCACCACGTCGACGCGGCGACCGACCCGGCCGAGCGCGCCGCGCCCGCGCGATCCCCTCGTGCGACAGTGGTGATCGATTGACCGCGCGAGAGCGTGCCGGATAGGGTCGGCACGGTGAGGCCCTTCCCTCCGCGGAGGAGCGCCGTCGTGCTGCTCGCGGCGACGATGACGGTCGCGTCGATGCTCGTGATCGATCGCGCGAGCGCGCAGCCGAACGACGCGATGCAGGCGCGCGCGCTCTTCGAAGAGGGCGTCGCGCTCTCCGATCGCGGCGACTACGAGGCTGCGGTCGAGCGCTTCCAGCGCTCGCTCGCGCTCGTCGAGCGACCGAGCACGCTCTTCAACCTCGGCGTCGCGCTGCGCGAGCTGCGTCGCGACGAGGAGGCGATCGCCGCGCTCGAGCGCTTCCTCGAGATCGCCGACGAGTCGTTCGACGAGGTGCCGCGCACCCAAGCACGGTCCTGGATCGAGTCGATGCGCCGCGCGCTCGCAGAGCGCGGCGGGACGCTGGTGCTGGAGATCGATCCGCCCGATGCCCACGTGCGGGTCGACGGGTTCGACGTGACCGGCGAGAGCCCGATCGTGCTCGACGTCGCGTCGGGCACGCACCACGTCGAGGTCAGCGCGGACGGCGTGGGCGCGCAGCGCTTCGACGTGGTGCTCGAGGCCGGCGGTCGCGAGACGCGACGCGTGGTGCTCGGCGCGCCCTCGTCGCGCGGCCTCGATCTCACCGATCCGCTCCGGCTCGCGGCGATCGTGACGATGGGCGGCGCGGTCGCGGTGATGGGCGGCGCGATCGCGGCGACCGCGGTGCGCGAAGAACAGGTCGCGCGGTACCACGGCGGCGGGTGCGCGCCGACCACGTGGGGCACGCGACGCGATGCGTGCCCCGAGCTGCGCGCCGAGATCGACGTGACGACCGGCGCCGCGATCGCGACGTGGACCACCGCGGGCGTGCTCGCGGGCACGGCCGTCGTGCTCTGGCTCCTCGCGCCCACGCCCTCGACCGAGGCGCCCGTCGCCGCGATGTGCGCGCCCTCGCTCACGCCGTCGGAGATCGCGATCACGTGCGCCGGTCGTCTCTGATCCTCGCGCTCGCGACCCTCGCGTGCACCACGCCGCGCGACGACGATCGGCGCGACGCGTCGGTCGCGCTGATCGAGCAGTGCACGTCGCAGCGCGCGGGCGCGACCGGGTTCGACGACGATCTCGACGGCGCGATCGACGAAGGCTGTCCGCTCTTCGTGGGCACGCCGATGCCGCTCTCCGAGCTCCACCGCTCGAGCTCACCGCTGCTCTCTCCGTGGCTCAGCCCGGACAAGCTGCGGCTCTACCTCGTGAAGTCCGACACCGGCGAGCTCGTCGTCGCGCATCGGCGCAGCCGCGACTCGCGCTTCGGCGCGCCGGTGCTGGTCGCGCGCTGGGACGACGTGCCGGTGGTCGCGGCGACGCTCGGGAGCGACGAGCTCGAGGTGATCGTCGCGACACCGACCGCAGCGCTGGCGCGCGCGACCCGTGCCTCGCGCGAAGACGCGTTCGGCCCCCTCGAGCCGATCACGCTGACGATCGCGCCGCCGCATCATCATCCGTCGATCTCCCGCGACGGGCGCGAGCTCTTCTTCGTCACCGCCGACGCGAGCGGGCTCTTCCTGGTGCAGCGCGCGGTGCGCAGCGCGCGCGGCGAGCCCTTCGGTCCGGCCGAGCCCGCGCTCGTGAGCGACGGCACCACGAACCAGCTCACGCCCTCGCTCTCCGACGACGGTCGCACGCTCTTCGTGTCGATGAACGGCGCGCTCGCGAGCGCGGATCGCCTCGCGACCGGCACCTTCGCCGCGCCGGTGCTGATCGGCACGCTCGGGATCTTCCCGCACGTCGACGTGCGCACCCGCGAGATGTTCTTCGTCACGCAGGCCGCCGCGTGGTCACCGGTGCCCTCGGCGACGGTGTGGCGCGCGCCGATCTGCCGCGACGGCGCGTGCGCGCAGCGCACCATCGAGTGCGAGGGCGGCGCGCCGAGCCCCGACGGACAGCACTGCTACGTCGCGATCCGCACCCCGCTCTCGTGGGACGACGCGCGCGCCGACTGCGAAGCACGCGGCGCGCACCTCGTGACGATCGCGTCGGCGGACGAGGCCGCGGTCGCGGTGTTCCTGCAGGCGGGTGCGGTGCAGTGGACCGGCGGGTTCGACGCGCGCGAGGACGCGCCCGAGTGCAACCTCGCGATCGCGCCCGAGGGCTGCGCGTTCGCGTGGATCGACGACGAGCCGTGGCTCTACGCGCCCTGGGCCGCGGGCGAGCCCTCGAACGCCGATCTCCTCGCGACCGGCGACGCGAACTGCGCGGCGCTCGGCGCCGACGGAACGATCGACGATCGCGCGTGCGACACCGCGCTGCCCTTCGTGTGCGAGAGCGAGCGCGCGATCTCGTGGTGAGCCATCCGCGGTCCGTGTGCGCGTGACACGCCGCGCGAGCGCGTGTACCAGTCGCCGCCGTGACGATTCGTGGTGTCTGGATCGCGCTCGTGATGGCCGCGAGCATCGGGTGTGGGAACGGCTCGCGGGCGAGCGAGCAGACCGAGGCGCCGATCTGGATCGTCGCGCCGCATCCCGACGACGAAGCGCTCATGGCGTCGCACCTGATCGCGCGCGACGCGTCGCGCACGTTCGTGCACCTGATGACGAACGGCGATCTCGGCTGCGAGCGCGACGGCTGGCAGCGCCAGCGCGAGACGCTCGCGGCGATGCGCGTGCTCGGCGTCGCGCCCGAGCGCGTCCGCTTCCTCTCGTACCCCGACGGATTCCTCGACGCGCTCGGCGTCGTCCCGCTCCCGCCGCGCGAGCGACGGATGGAGGACGGCACCTGCGGCACCGGCGCGACGACCTACGCGCACGACGTGCACAGCGCGCTGAACGGCCACCCGGGCCCGTACGTCGCGGACAACGCCATCGGCGATCTCGCCGCGCTCCTCGCGCGCGATCGCCCGCGCGACGTGTACGTCTCGCATCCGTACGACGATCACCCCGATCACGCGACGACCTACATCCTGCTGCGACGCGCGATCGAGCGCGCGATGATCGAGGCACCGCCGCGGGTGCACCGCGCGATCGTGCACGCGGGCGGATGCTGGCCCAACGGCAGCGAGCCGCACGAGCCGTGTGGCCCCGCGGGCCAGTCGCGCGGCGCGCCGTACCCGCCGCTTCCCGGAGCGCTCGCGCGCTACGTGCCGAACGAGCGCATCGCCGTGTCCGACGGTGGTGCGCTGGGGCGGCGCGCGATCGCGGAGTACCGCTCGCAGCTCCACGTCGACGTCGAGCACGACTGGCTCGGCGACTTCGCGCGCGGCGACGCGATCTACTGGGTCGAGTCGCTGGTGCGCGATCCGATGCACCCCGAGCGGCTGGTGCGCGCGCCCGCGGAAGGCGCGTCACCGCAGCGCGTGTCGTTCGAGGCGCAGGTCGCCGCGGACGAGCGCGCGACGGTGCGCGTCGAGCACGACGCGGGCACCCGCTATGCGATCGAGATCGTCGGCGACCGCGAGGTCGAGGTGCGTGGCGCGGGCGATCGCGTGCTGCGCCGCGTGCACATCCCCGACGACGCCGCGCGCCACGCGCAGCATCGCTGGGACCTCCGGATCGATCCGCGCCCCGAGGAGGGCGGCGTCGTCGAGCTCGAGGTGCGACGCGACGGTGCGCTGCTCGCAGTGCTGATCGATCCCCAGCCGTACGCCGGGGTCGCCCGCACGGTCACCGATGGGCCGGTCGACGATGTCGCGCTCGTGCCCGAGCCTCGCTGAGCGCCACACCTCCGCCGACCTGAACGTCGATCCCGTTCGCGAGGCGCGATGGATCTTCGTCGCGACGGCCATGCACGACCGTGTCGCTCTGCGACGGCCAGCGCAGTGGCCTCCTCGGGCGCCGGATGCGGCCAGCCGACACCAGCCAGCGCGCCACGAGCACGGCCTCGTCGCACCTCCGCGCCCCGCGTATCGCCGCGAAATTCACGAGAACGACACGCCCTCACCGCGGTCCTGGCAGCGCGCACGGTGTTTGCTCCGGAGCGCGTCGCGACGTGGGGGCGGCGAGGCTGCCGGAAGGACGCCCACGTTCGAACGACCATCGACGATGCACGAAGGAATCGGCGAGCAGAAAGCAGCGAATGAGATGATCGGCGAGCCGTCCAACGCCGCACCTTCGACCCAACCCGCCGAGCCTTCGCCTGAAGAGCGGCGCACCCCCAGCGCCCGCGCTACAACCCCGCGCCGCGTGTGACCCACGTGAGCCGGTCCGACGGAGACAGGATGCCCTCGAAGAGGAACACGCTCGCGGAGCGAGCTCGCCCGCGTGCCTCGAGCCCAGGCCTTGCGGTGATCAGCAGCCAGGAGCTCGAAGAGATCGAGATGAGCGAAGGCGCCGCGGCGAACGAAGACCACGACGCGTACGAGGACGCCGACGTCGACCTCGGTGCCCGCGAGCACGCGGAGCTCAGCGCGCGTGGGTCCCACATGCGGCGCGTGCGCCGGCGCAAGTCGCGCCCCGCGGAGAGCGCAGTCGCGCCCCGTGGCGCGAGCGCGGCGCAGGGTCTGGCGTCGGACGCGGCGTTCACGAAGGGTCAGCTCACGTGGCGGCTCGGCGTCACGGCGGCGGTGGTCGCGGCGTTCGTCGCGGTGCTCGCGCACGGTGCGGCGTCGGTGCTGCTCGCGCCCGGCGCGTCCGCGCTCGCGATCGTGCTGACGGTGTCGGGCGCGGTGGCGACCTGGTACTTCGCGATGACGCTCTGGCACGCGCTGCGGTATCGCGCGACGCCGTCGTTCTCGGACGCGGCGCTGCCGCGCCTCACCGTGATCGTGCCCGCGTACAACGAGGGCGCGGCGGTGCGCGTGGCGCTCGAGTCGGCGCTCGCGAACGACTATCCCGCGGACAAGCTGCAGATCATCGCGATCGACGACGGGTCGAAGGACGACACGTGGTCGCACATCGAGGCGGTCGCGGCGGCGCACCCGGGTCGCGTGCTCGCGATCAAGCAGCCGAAGAACGCGGGCAAGCGCGAGGCGCTCGTCACCGGCTTCGCGAACGCCGACGGCGATCTCGTGGTGACGGTCGACTCCGACTCGAAGCTCGAGCGCACCGCGCTGCGCGCGATCGTGGCGCCGATGATCGCGGACCCCGAGGTCGCGGCGGTCGCGGGCCGCGTGCTGGTGCTGAACCGCGAGGACAACCTCCTCACGCGGCTGCTCTCGGCGCGTTTCTTCATCACGTTCGATCTCGCGCGCGCCGCGCAGTCGGCGTACGGCGCGGTGCTGTGCACGCCGGGCGCGCTCAGCGCGTACCGCATGGACGCCGTGCGCAAGGTCGTCGAGCGCTGGTCGACGCAGACCTTCATGGGTCAGCCCTGCACGATCGCGGAGGACCGCGCGCTCACGACGTGGCTGCTGCGCGAGGGCTATCGCTCGGTCTACCAGCGCACCGCGGTGGTCGAGACGATCATGCCGACGGATCTGAAGCGCATGTCGCGCATGCTGATCCGCTGGGAGCGCGGCAACATCCGCGAGGACATCGTGATGCTGCCGGTGCTCGCGACGCGCTGGCGCTCGCGCGACCAGTGGTGGCCGACGTTCGAGATCGTGTTCGAGCTGGTGCAGTACCCGCTCGCGTACATCGGTCTCACGCTGCTCGCGGCGCGCGTCATCGCGCAGCCCGAGGCGCTCATGACGATCGCGGGCGTCGTGCTCCTCGGCGCGGTGGTGCAGACGCTCTACACGCTCCGCAGCCGCCGTGGCGCGGACTTCTTCTTCGGCGTGGGGTACGCGCTGTTCGCGTTCGTCGGGCTGTGGTGGGTCTTCCCCTACTCGCTCGCGACGGTGCGCGACGGTCGCTGGCTGACGCGCTGATTCCGCTCGATCGCTCGTGCTCGTTCCCGTCGCCTTCGGCGCCCTGACGCTCGCGGCCGCGCTGATGTGGCCGGAAGGGGTCATGGATGACCCCTTCCCCCCGCCCGGCAGAGCCGGCTCGGGGCCCCCCTTCCCTGAACGCTGCGCGCGGGGCCCCAGCCCCGCTTGCTCTCTCCCGTGATCGTTCCCGTCGCGTTCGGTGCCCTGACGCTCGCGGCCGCGCTCTTCGCGGCCCGGCTCGCGCCGGAGGCGACGCGCCTTTCGAGGGCCTGCGCGACCGCGGTCCTCGTCTACGCGCTCGCGATCGGCATCGTCTACGTGCTCGGTGCGATCGGTGCGATCGGCACGAGCGCGTGGATCGCCGCGACCCTCGCGTGTGCGCTCGCGGGCCTGGTGATCGGCGGGCCCGCTGCGTGGGCCGTGCTGTGGAGCGACGGCATCGCGATCCGCGATGGCTTCCGCGCGATGCGCGATGCAGGGCGCGACGCGATCCCGGCGTGGGGCGCGATCGTCGCCGCACTGATCGCGATCACGTTCGCCGCGCTCTCGACGTACCTGCTCGCGCCGTGGGCGTGGGACTCGCTCGGCTATCACCTGCCGATCGTCCACGACGCGCTGCAGACGGGGAGGCTCCGTCACGTGCCGACGAGCGTGGTCTACGTGAACGTGTACCCGCGCCTCGTCGACGTGTTCTTCATCGCGTGGCGGCTCTCGCTCGGCGACGAGACGTGGATCGAGCTCGGGCAGCTGCCGATCGCGCTCGGTGGGGTGATCGGCATCGCGGCGCTCGCGGAGCGCGCAGGCGTGCCGGCGTGGCGAGGGCTCGCGCTGGGGTGCCTGTGGCTCGCGGTGCCGGTGGTGATGCTCGAGCTCGCGGCCGCGTACGTCGACGTCGCGGTGGGCGCGCTGGGGCTCCTCGCGTTCGTGCTCGCGACGCTGCCGGCGCGCCCGGGGACGGTCGTCGTCGCGGGGATCGCGATCGGGCTGATGCTCGGGAGCAAGCCCTCCGCGCCGCCGATCGCGGCGATCGCGATGCTGGCGCTCCTCGTCACCGGCGCGCGGAACAGGCAGCAGCTCGGCGTCGCGATCGCGGGCTGCGCGATCGCGCTGGTGATCGGCGCGGGCAAGTTCGTCCAGAACGTCATCGAGTGGCACAACCCGATCTGGCCGGCGCACGTCGAGGTCGCGGGACACGTGGTGTTGCCCGGCAAGGCGAGCACCGCCGAGCTCGCGCTCGTGGGCATGCGCGAGCCCTACCTCTCGATGGGCTGGGCCGAGCGGGTGCTCGCGTCGTGGACCGCGTGGCCCGACGTCTGGGTCTACGACATGCGCATCGGCGGCTTCGGGCCGCTCTTCACGTTCGTGCTGCTGCCGCTCGCGATCGCGGTGCCGATCGGCGCGTGGCGCTCGACGCGGCTGCGGGCGGTGGCGCGCAGCGTGGGCGTGCCGGCGCTGCTGCTCGCGGCCGCGACGTTGATCAGCCCCGGCGCGTTCTGGGCGCGCTACACGGTCGCGATCCCCGGCGCGATGTTGGCGGTCGCGATCGCGGTGGCGCACGTGCTGCCGCGGCGATGGGGTCGTGTGACCGAGGGCGCAGGGGTCGTGCTCGCGCTGCTCGGCATCGCGCTCTCGTGGCGCGGCTTCACCGAGGACACGGCGCCGAGCTTGTTCGAGCTGATGTCGCGCCCCTCCGAGGAGCGGCACGCGGCGCAGGCGGTGGATGCACAGGAGCGCGACTGGCAGCGCGCGCGCGCGCTGGTGCGGCCTGGCGAGGCGTTCGGATACGACCCGAGCTTCAACCTGCCGGGGCGCTTGTGGCGCAGCGACGGGCGCGGGCGCGTGCTGTACCTCGAGCGCACCACGCCGAGCACGGAGGAGCTGCTCGCGTGGTGCGCGCAGCATCGGGTGCGCGTGATGGTGCTCGGCGAAGGCCCGACCGGCGCGGCGGACACCGCGCGGGCGCATCCCGATCGGTTCCGCGAGCTCTTCCGATCGCGCTACCCGCAGTGGCAGCCCTCGGCGGTGTTCGAGATCCTCGACGCCTCACCGTGAGTCGTCGCGCCGGGCGATCACCTCGACGACGAGGAGCGCGGCGAGCGGCAGGACCTGCATCCACCAGCGGTTCGCGAGCGTGCCGCCGAGCGCGAACGCGGTGAGGCGCTCGCCGCCGAGCAGGAGCGCGACGAAGAGCGCGGCGACCTGCGCGGTGAGCGCCATCGCGAGCGCGCTCGCGCGCGGCGAGACGAAGCGCGACGCCATCGCAGCGCCGATCGCGATCGGCCATGCGAGCCCCCACGAGCGCACGTCGCACGTCGCGCGCGCGAGCTCGAGCACCAGCGCGCCGGCGCGCGCGAGCCCCGCGCCCTCGAGCGCGTGATCGCGGTTCGCGACGCCGTGCGCGACCAGCAGCACGCGCCATCCGAGCGTCGCGACGAGCGCAGCCGCGACCACCAGGAGCGCGTCGCGCAGCGCCTCGCGGCGACGATCGCGCGATGCCACGACGTGCGCCCCGGCGATCGCCAGCGCGTGCACCACGCCCTCGTCCTTGCAGCCCGCGACCAGGAACGCGGCGATCACCGCGGTGCAGGTCGCCCACCGCTCGGCGCGCGCCAGGCCCGCTGCGATCGCGAGCGCGAGCAGGCCGATCGGGAGATCGAGGTACGCGCTGCGAGCGTGCACCCACGCGAGCGGCACCATCGCGATCGCGATCGCCCATCCGACGCGGCGATCGGCGCGCATCGTGGCGAGCGCGAGCGCGAGGCAGAGCAGCAGCAGCGTGGCCGCGCCCGCGACCATCGAGGGCACGTCGTCGCGGCCCATCGCGAAGAGGATCTCGGCGAGCGAGCCGACGATCGGATAGCCACGCGGGATGAGATCGGCCGCGGGGTCGAGCGCGGCGTCGCGCAGCGCGACCACGCCCATCCGCACCTTCGCGAGCCACACGTGCTCGTCCCAGTAGAGCGGCACCGGCACCCGGAGCGCGACGATCGCCGCAGCGACGCCGAGCACCACGAGCCCGGTGCGCGACGGCTCGGGCGTGCGTCGAGCCTCCGCTCGCGCAGTGCGTCGCTCGATCGCGAAGATCGCACCGAGCACGATCGCGAGGAGTGGATGCACGATCGCGGCGAGCACCACGCTCGCGCCCGCCGCGATCCGGATCGCCCATCCGAGCGCGCCCGCGCGATCGAGCTCCCATCGCAGCGCACGATCGAGCGCCCATCCCAGCGCACCGGCGCCGACGAGGGCCGGCACCGCGACCCAGAGCGGTACGATCATCGCGCGCGTCCGCACACGAGCGAGCGACCTCGCTCCTCGCAGTGCGCATCGAGCGCGCCCTCCCCCAGCACGATCGTCGCGGGCGCATCGCACTGCAGGCCCGCGAGCGCGAGCCGCGCGGCGGGCATGCACGCATCGCACGATGCCCAGCGCGCCTCCGCACAGCCGTGGTCCACCGCGAACGTGCGCATCCGGTCGTGGAGCACGATCGTGTCGCGCGCGGTGTCGCGCAGCGCCGACGGGCGATCGGCGCGCAGCGCGATCAGGGCCCATATGCCGGGGAACGCGGCGACGAGCGCGACGAGCACGATCCCGGGGGCGCGGATCGCGCTGGGGACGCGCCTCGACGAGAGCCACGCCGCGATGGCGACCGCCGCGACGAGCGTGGCTCCGACGTGGAGCCACTCGGCCCTCCCCGCGCCCGCGCGAGCCTCGCCGCACACGCCGTTCGCGCCGTCGAGGAGCAGCGCCTCCGGCGAGTCGAGGCAGATCGCGTCGAGCACGGGCATCGCGCGAGTAGTAGCCCCGCACGGCCGCGTTGCACATCGCAACACCATCGCCGGACGACGATGGTGTGCGTCGATGCGCGCGAAGGCTTACGTATGTCATCGCCGTTCTGCGATGACAACGTGTCACTACTCGGCGGCCGCGTCCTCGGGCTCGACGCGATCGAAGCGCACCGCGCCCGCAGCGCCCCGCGCGACGACGCGATCACCACGCCGCACGCCGCCCGAGAGCACGAGCGAGGCGAGCGGAGCCTCCACGAGGCGTCCCACGGTGCGGCGCATCGGACGCGCGCCGAGCGCGGGATCGAACCCACCGCCCGCGACCAGCGCGTCGATCGCGCTCGCGTCGATCACCAGCTCGATCGCGTGCTCGTCGCGCATCACCGCGATCACGCCGCGCAGCATGCGCCGCGCGATCTCCGCGACGTCGTCCTGCCCGAGCGGCGCGAAGAAGAGCGGCTCGTCGATGCGGTTCCACAGCTCGGGCGGCATCGCGCGGCGCGCCGCGCTCGTCGCACGATCCGCCGCGCTCGAAGTCGTCCTCGTCTCACCACCGCCGAACCCGATCGCGCGCGGCGCGCTCGTCGCGCTCTCCGACGCGCCGAGGTTCGACGTCATCACGATCACGGTGTTGGTGAAGTCGAACGTGCGCCCACGTCCGTCGGTGAGACGACCTTCGTCGAGCAGCGGGAGCAGCGCGAGGAGCACGTCGGGATGCGCCTTCTCGATCTCGTCGAGCAGCACGAGCTGATAGGGACGACGACGCACGCTCTCGGTGAGCTGACCGCCCTCGTCGTGCCCGACGTAGCCCGGCGGTGCGCCGAAGAGACGCGCGACGCTGTGGGGCTCGCCGTACTCGCTCATGTCGAAGCGCGACATGCCGCCCGCTCCGAACATCAGCTCGGCGATCGCCTTCGCGGTCTCGGTCTTCCCGACGCCGGTCGGACCGAGCAGCAGGAACGTGCCGAGCGGACGGCGCCCGCGGAACCCGGCCGCGCCCTTGCGCAGCGCGTCGGCGACGCGCGCGAGCGGCCCGCGCTGACCGACCACGCGCGACGCGAGGTGCGACTCGAGCGCGAGCAGTCGATCCGCGTCGCGCACCAAGAGGCGCTCGAGCGGCACGTGCGCCTCGTCGGCGATGACCTTCGCGACCGCCTCGACGTCGACGATCGATCCGCCCGCGCGACGCACCCGCGCGGCCGCGAGGTCGAGCGCGCCGAGCGCCTTGTCGGGCAGGTGTCGCTCGGGAAGGAAGCGCACCGAGAGCTCGACCGCCGCGCGGATCGCCGCGGGATCGTAGGCGACGGCGTGGTGGATCTCGTAGCGCGGCGCGAGCCCGCGCAGGATGCGGATCGCCGCCTCGGGATCGGGCGCGTCGACGTCGATGCGCGTGAAGCGACGCGCCAGCGCGGGATCGCGCTCGAGGTGCTTCTTGTACTCGGCGTCGGTGGTCGCGCCGATGCACGGCAGCTCGCCGCGCGCGAGCGCGCTCTTGAGCTCGCTCGCGAGATCGTCGGGGCCGTCGCCGCCGGCGATCGCGTGGATCTCGTCGAGGAACAAGAGCACGCGCCCTTCGCTCTTCGCGACCTCGTCGCGCAGCTTGCGCAGCTTGTCCGCGAGCGCGCCGCGCACCCCGGTGCCCGACACCAGCGAGCCCGCGCTGATCTCGACGAGCAGCTTGCCCTCGAGCCCCGGCAGCGGCGCGCCGGGCTTCGCCATCGCGAGCGCGAGGCCCTCGACGATCGCGGTCTTGCCCACGCCGGGCGGGCCCACGAGCAGCGGGTTGTTCGCGCGACGACGCCCGAGCACGTCGAGCAGCGCGTCGATCTCCTTGTCGCGACCGAACACCGGATCGATCGCGCCCGACGCCGCGAGCGCGGTGAGGTTGCGGCCGATCGCGGAGAGGATCGGGAAGCGCTCGCGATCGAGCTCGTGCGGGCACGTGTTCGCGGCGGGCTCGGTCGTGATCGCGCGCGGCGCCTCGGGCGGGGTCGTGGTGCGCGGCGTCACGCGGCGGTTCGTCGGGCGCGCGGTCGTGCTCGACGGCGGCGCGACCGAGGTGCGGGTGCGCGGGACCGGAGGAACGATCGGCGCCGGGCGCGGTCGCGCCGGCAGCGTGGGGCGCACGTCCTCGTCGGCGCGGCTCGTCGCGTCGGCGCGCACGATCTCCGCGCGGGGTGCCTCGATGCGGCGCGCCGGACGCGAGGGCTCGCTCGGCGCCATCGGAGCGATCGTCGCGACCAGCGCGTCCTCCACGCTCTCGCGCACGCGCGCGGTGTTCGCGCCGGTGTGCTCGAGGCAGCGATACGCCATCGAGCGCGGCTCGCGAAGCATCGCGAGGAGCAGGTGCAGCGGTCGCACGTGCGCCGCGTGGGTGCGCGCGGCGAGCGCGGCCGCGCGCTCGATCGCGACCTCGAGCGCGCTCCCCGGCTCGTCGTCCGCGACCTTCAGCGCCGAGACGAGATCCTGCTCGCGAACCTGATGCACCGAGAGCACCCGCTGGGACTCGGGATCGTTCTGCAGGATCGTGAGGAGCACGTGCGCGGTGCTGGCCGCCTGCTGTCGCGCGCGCGCCGTGCGCCGCGCCACGCCGATGAGTCCTTCGAGCGCTCCCGCGTGGGTCATCCGGCGATTCCTCCGTGAGGACCCGCGGATCGCATGGACGCTGCGCGCCCGTCCAGTTTTCGACCGTCTCCCGGGAGGGGCTGTCGCCGGCCCCACCCCCGCTTGCGGGCGCGGCCCGGAGTGCTCTCAGGGCGCGCGAGGCTCGGTGGTGGGCGCGTGGTCGCGGACGCGCGCGCGGATGCGCTCGTCGAGCCACGCGACGAAGTCCTGCTTGTCGAGCACCTGCGACACGTGGAGCTCCCTCCACACCCGCGCGTCGCGCACCGTGCGATCGTTCGACTGCACGATCACGGGCACGCGCGCGAGCGCGGGACGAGCGCGCATCGCGCGGATCAGCTCGACGCCGTTCATCACCGGCATGTGCACGTCCGCGATCACCAGATCGACCTGGCGCGACTCGAGCACGCCGAGCGCGTCGCGCCCGTTCTCCGCCTCGACGACGACGAAGTCGGGCTCGAGCACGAGCCGGTAGAGCTCGCGCGTGTCGGCCTCGTCGTCGACGATCAGGATCGTGCTGCGCACCGGACCGCGCGCGAGCACACGCCGGACCGCGGCGCGCACCTCGGACGCGGTCGCGGGCTTGCCGAGATAGCCCGACGCGCCCGCGAGCACGGCGTCGGCCTCCTTCGCCGCGACCGAGACGAAGAGGATCGGCACGCGCCGGAAGCGCCGCGCCATGCGCGCGAACATGAGCCCGTCGATCTCCGGCATCAGGATGTCCGCCACCACGAGATCGGGAGACCAGTCGCCGAGGATCGTGAACGCCTTCGCGCCGCTCGCGACGGCACGCACCTCGTGTCCCATCGCGGTCAGCGCGGTCGTCATCCACGCGAGCGTGCCGCGATCGTCATCGAGCAAGAGCAGCTTGGCCATCGAGCACCTCCGTGTTCGCCGCAGCCGCGCGCAGCCGCACCCAGAACTTCGAGCCTCGCGGAGCGCGAGGCTCGTAGCCGATGCGGCCACCCCAGCCCTCCACCGTGATGCGACAGAAGTAGAGACCGAGCCCCGTGCCCCGGCGGTCGCGCCCGCGCGGGAGCTTCTCGAAGAGCTGCGGCAGCAGCTCGGGCGCGATCCCCGGGCCCTCGTCGGCGACCGTGATCACCACGTCGTCGTCCTTGCGCGTCACGCAGACCTCGACGGTGGCGCTCTCCGGGCTCAGCCGGATCGCGTTGTCGAGCAGGTTCGTGACGACGCGGAAGAGCCGCGTGGGCTCCGCGATCACCTTCGCGGGCGCGGGATCGCGCACCATCACGAGCCGCACTGCGCGTCGCCGCGCGACGAGCTCGCGCTCCGCGAGCACCTGCTGGATCACCGCCGCGGCGTCGGGCGCCGACTCGCCGCGCTCGACGTTCGCACCTTCGCCTCCGTGCTCCGCGGAGAACACGTCGAGGATCTCGGCGATGAGATCGCGCTGTCGCATGCCGGCCTGGAGCGCGAGCCCCACCAGCTCTCGGGTGTCGATGCCCTCGGCGTTCTCCGCGAGCAGCGAGAGCGTGCCGAGCACGCTGTGGAGCGGCGCCGCGAGATCGTGCACCACCGCGTGCACCAGGATGTCCTTGGTCTCGATCTCGCGCGTGAGCGCGTCGTGCGCGAGGCGCTGCTCTCTCGCGCGCTGCAGCACGAGCTGCTGCTGGGCGTAGAGCCGCTCGTTGCGTCGGATCACGAGGGCGCGCGCTCCCCCGACGCGCACCGCGGTCGCCTCGAGGTGGATCTGCTCGCCATCGACGCCGTCCTCGGTCCAGAAGTCCGAGTCCACGCGCGCGCCGAGTGGTGCCTCCCACGCCGCCTCCGCATCGGCGACGAACGCGGTCATGAACTCGAACATCTCTTCGACGACGAAGGGCTCGTCGAGCGGAGGCGGCTCGCGCGAGAGCGCGTCGCACCACCCCGGCGCGGGCGAGCGCGCGACGAAGCGACCATCGTCGAGACGCTCGAGCACCAGCTCGTCGAGCACGGCCGCGAGCACGCTCACGTCCACGCCGATCGCCTCCCCGCGAGGATCGCGTCCACCAGCAGATCGAACGCGCGATCGACGCCCGCACCGGTCTTCGCGCTCGTGAGCACGCAGGGCCATCCGCGCTGCGCGAGCTGCGCGGTGTCGCGCTCGCGGATCTCCCACGCCGCGACCATGTCGGCCTTGTTGATCGCGACCACGAACGGGATTCCGCGGATCGCAGCCTGCGCGCGCGAGTTGAGCACCGACGCGACGTCGAGCGTGTCGCGCCGCGTTCCGTCGGCGACGAGCAGATATCCGGCCGCGCCCCGTAGATACGCGGGCTGCACGTTCTGGAACTCGTCCTCGCCGCTGAGATCCCAGACGACGAGATCGACCGGGCGCTCGTCGCGCATCACCCGCCGGCTGAGGATCTTCACGCCGATCGTGGTCTCGTAGCGCTCCGAGAAGACGCTGTGGACGTAGCGCGCGACCAGGCTGGTCTTCCCGACCCCGGTCGCGCCGATCATGCAGAGCTTCAGCTTGAGGCTCACGGGCGTGCCTCCTCGCAGGGCGTGGGGCGCACCTCGAAGGTCGCGCGTCGCGCGGTCCCGGCGGCGCGCGGCTCGGGCGCTGCGACCTCGGGCATCAGCGCGCGCTCCGGGACCCCGCGCTCGCGCAGCGCATCGACGACGGCGCGCGCGCGCTCGACGCGCAGCGCGCCGGCACGTCCGCCGCCGCGCTCCTCGGCGCCTCCCGACACGACGACGCACGACTCGGGCGTCGCTGCGATCACCTCGCCTGCGTGGGCCGCCGCACGATCGAGCGATGCACGCGCGGTCTCGAGCAGCGCGGCCGATCCCGGCGCGAACGGGATCACCAGCCCCTCGAGCGCTTCGATCGCGGCGCGCTCGTCGACCGCGCGCAGCTGCGACTCGTCGACCCGATCCACGTCGGAGAGCACGGTGCTCGCGACCCGGGTGCGATCGATCCACGCGGGAGGCGCCTCGCCCGCGAACCGCAGCGTCCGGTCTTCGAGCGAGAGACGCACGCTCGGCGGCGGATCGAGCGCCGCACGCACACGCTGCTCCGCGAGCCTCGGATCGCGCGACTCGAAGGGCGCGAACGCGAGCTCCGCGCCCGCGAGCCCGCGCCGCGCGAGGATGTCCTCGGGCGCGCTCGCGAGTGGATCGCGGAGGCCGGTGATGCGACTGCGATCGTCGTCGTCGATCGCGGAGATCACCACGATCCCGGGCTCGGCCCGCAGCGCGTCGACCGAGGCCTCGAGCCGGCGCGCCGCGGTGGTGCGCCCCGACCACCAGGAGGCCAGCGCGCCTGCGATCGGCAGCGCGAGCAACGCGAGCGCGATCCCGAGCCAGACGTGCGCCCGCCGCGGCGGCGTCGCGCGCACCTCGCGCAAGCACTCGGAGAGCGTCGTCTCGGTGCTCGCGAACGGGCCGACGTCCGACGAGAAGCCGCAGAGCTCGGCCCGGCGCTCGATCGCGATCCGCTCGCGCGTGCCGCGCGCGAGATCCGCGAGCTCGCGCGGTGCCTTTCCGCGGACCACGAGCGCGACGGTGACCATCGCGTCGCGATCGATCCACATCGTGAGATCGCCCGCCTCGAGCTGGCCCACGTGCGCGCCGGGCTCGCCGGGCGCGAACGCGTCGACGACGAACGCATCGATCGCCGCGAGCATCGACGCGACCTGATCGGGATCGATCGCTCCGATCCCCGGTGCGGCCACGTGACGCAGCGCGACGCCGGAGGGCGAGTGGATCAGGAACACCTGCTCGACGCGGTACACGAGCGTGCGCGCGAGGACGATCTCCGCGAACGGAACGCCGGTCCGCCACGCCTCGATCCGCCAACGCACGCTCTGCGGGGAGAGGCTCCGCTCGAGCACCGTGTCGATGCGCTGGAGCAGCGCCGCGAACGCCTGGCTCACCGCGCGTCGGACCGCCACGCCGATCGTCGGCGAGAGGATCTCCGCGAGCAGATCGGCATCACGCCGCACGATGCTCCGGACCGACTCGGTGACCGGACGCTCGAGCGCGACCGAGAGCTCGTGGCCGCGCGTGCGATCCGCGGTCTCGACGGCCTCGGGGAGCACGCCGCCGACCGTGCGCGGCGCGACGAAGGGCTGCTGCGCCTCGATGGCGTCGATCCGGGTGCGCTCGTCGCCGACGACGATGCGGCGGATCTCGTCGAGGCTCTTCGCCGCCTCCGCCGGCGTCGGCGCGGGGGCCGCGGCTCGCGGGCGAAGGCGCCGCCGCGGGCCGAGCGCGCCCTCAGTGCGCACGCGGCTCGGTTCCACGTCCCGTGCCCTCGTCGAACGCTTCGTCGGCCGGGCCGAGCTCGCGATCGAGAGTGGCCGCGACGTCGTCGCGAACGCGGCGCACCTCGTCGAGCGACGCCTTCGCCTGCTCGAGGATGCGATCGCGCAGCTCGCGATGCGCGCGCACCTGCATCTCCTCCATCTTCGCGAGCCGCTGATCGAGCGACGACATCGCCTCGCGGTGCTCGCGCGCGAGCGCGCGGATCTGCTCGCGCGCCTCGCTCGTCTCCGCATCGAAGCGCGTGATCAGCAGATCGAGCTCGCGACGGAAGTGCCCCTGGAGCAGATCGGTCCGTCGCTTGAGCTCGTCCTCGACGTCGTGCGTCTTGGAGCTCACGTGCGAGTCGATGCGCTTCAGCTTGCGATCGAGCTCGCGCTGGGCTCCGCCGAACAGGATGTCGCGGAGCTGCTCGAGCGCCTCGCGCGGCGAGCCGTCACCGCGTGCACGGGTCTGCATCTCGATCCCCTGCGGCTCGCGATCGTCTTCCGGGTCCATGCGGTGTCGAGGCTGCATCCGCGGTGCCACCGGACGCGGATCGCATCGCCCCGCGCGAGGGGTGATCGAGCGCGCTCGGGCCCGAGGACGAGGCCTGGCGCGGGTCGTCGCAGGGCGAGCCCCCGCGCCACGGCGCGCCGAGCTCCGGACCGAGCGGCGCGCGCGTGATGACGCGAGCGCGAGCAGGCGCGCGAGTGCGACGGTGTCGGCGTGAATCGCGCGCGCGTCGATGGCGTCGGGAGCCTCACTCCGCCGCGGATGACTGGCGACGCACACGTCTGCTAGCCTCGCGGGCCGTGACGAGAAGGAGCCCTCGATGACGTCTCGGAAGCCGCGCGCCCTCGCCCTTTTCGCCCTCGCTGCGATGTCGGCGCTCACCTTCGCGCTCGCGGGCGCAGTGCTGCCGAGCAGCGCGGTCCCGCACGCCGAGGCTCAGCGCCTGCGCGCGACGGTCTACGTGACGCAGGCCGCGATCCCGCGCGGGCTCACCGAGAAAGCGCTCGTCGGGTTCGGACGCGGCCACCAGGCGCGCACGATGAACGAGAGCACCGAGGCCGAGATCGAGCAGCGCCACTGGCTCGCGAACATGATCGTGCAGTTCAACGCGCCGCCGGGCGACCTCGAGTATCACGCGCTCTTCTACAACGTGACCGACGGCGCGCGGAACTTCGTCGACGACATGGCGATCTACCTGAACGGCCGCGATCAGCGCACCTACGTGCAGCGCCTGAACCTCGCGCGCCCGCGCTTCCAGCCGAACAAGCGCTACGAGCTGGTGATCACGGTGCGTCGCGCGGAGGTGGGCTCGACCCGCTTCGAGACGCGTGGCGAGGAGCCGCGGCGCTCGGGCCAGGTCGACTTCAGCGTCGAAGACACGCGCGCCCGAGACTGAGCGCGTCGACACTGCGCTTCGACTCGACGGACGCCACGCGGCGTCCGTCGTCGTTTCCGGAGACGGACATGAGCGAAGAACGAGACATCCAGAGCCTCCTCGCGGACGCACGCGCGGGGAATTGGCAGCCGGTCGTACTGCTCGTCGGCTCCGAGCGTTTCCTCGCCGATCGCGCGGCGAAGCTGCTGAAGAAGGCGGTCGTCGGCGACGGGCCGACCGGGTTCAACGACGATCTCTTCCACGGCGCGCAGGTCGTCGCGTCGCGCGTGGTGAGCACGGCGAAGACGCTGCCGATGATGGCGAAGGCGCGCTACGTGCTGATCCGCGACGCCGAGGACGTTCCGACCGCCGAGCTCGACGCGCTCGCGGCGTACGTCGCGGCGCCCTCGCCGAGCACGTGCCTCGTGTTGATCGCCGAGAAGATCGACGGTCGCAGCAAGCTCTCGAAGGCGGCGAAGAGCGCGGGCGCGTGGATCGAGTGCGAGCCGCTCAAGGGCCCGCTGCTCGAGCGCTTCGTGCTCGGCGAGGCGAAGCGACGCGGGCACACGATCTCGCCCGACGCCGGGCAGGCGCTGCTCGACGCGCTGGGGAACGATCTCGCAGCGATCGACGACGCGGTGGAGCGGCTCTCGCTCTACGTCGGCAAGGGCGCGCCGATCGATCTCGCCGCGGTCGAGGCGTCGATCGCGCGCATCCGGGTGGACTCGATCTGGACGGTCGTCGACGCGGTCGCGGCGCGCCGCAGCGCGGTCGCGCTCGAGGCGGTGGCCTCGCTCCTCGCGGATCGCGAGCCGCCGCTGCGCATCCTCGCGATGGTCGCGCGCCAGCTGCGCATGGTCGCGAAGGCGAAGCAGGCGCTCGCGGACGGGCTGCGCGGGCCCGAGATGGCGCGCTTCGCGGGCGCGCTGCCGTTCAAGGCGCGCGATCTCGAGGCGGCGGCGCGCAAGTTCGACGACGACGCGCTCCGCGCGGCGTTCCGCGCGCTGTCCGAAGCGGACCTCGCGCTCAAGGGCAGCAAGCGCCCGCCCGAGGTCGTGATGGAAGAGGTGATCCTCGCGCTCTGCGCCGGCCGCGATCTGCCGCTCGTCTCGGAGTGGCAGTTCCGCGTCTAGTCGGCCTTCGGGTCCTGCAGCAGCACGTAGGGCTGCACGACGACGCTGATCCAGGTGCGACCCTCGTCGCTCGGCCACTTCTCGAGCTCGTCGGTGGTGGGCCGCCGCAGATCGCCGCTCGCGATCCAGCGCTCGACCGCGGCGCGATCGTCGGTCGCGATCGCGAGCCCGCACGCGACGAGATCGAGCTGCGGAGCCACGACGAACACGGCCCCGCGCTCGAGGTGGGCGGCGAGGTCGCTGTAGAGGACCGCGCCGCGGTGGGCCTCGAGGCGGTCGCGCAGATCGTCGGATGCCATCGGAAGGACGCTGTTCCCGAGCGCCGAGCGGCGCAAGCAAGGCAGACGGAACGCCGACGGCCGCGTCCCCTTGGCTCGGGGCGCGGCCGTTCGCTGCGGGCGATCACTCACGAGCAGAGCGCTCGCGAGGACCGGCTCACGCCATCTTCTGGACCTGCTCGGTCAGGCGCGAGATGTAACGCGAGCCCGTCTTGTGGTGGTAGACGCCCTTGCTGACCGCCATGTCGATCTTGCGGATCGCCTCGGCGAGCGCGGTCTGGGCCGCGGCCTTGTCGGTCTTGGCGAGCGCCTCGCGCACGCGCTTCACGTGGGTGCGCACGGTCGTGCGGATGTGACGGTTGCGGAGGGTGCGCTTCTCGGTCTGGCGGATGCGCTTCTTCGCCGATTCGACGTTGGCCATTCGGGCTCCGGAAACTGGAAAGGGCGCAGAGATTAGCCGGGTGACCCCGGGTGTCAAGGCGCGGGATCGAGCGTGAGCTCGATGCAGCCCCAGCCCCCGCGCCTCGCGCGCGCGGCCACCCGCAGCCCATGGGCCGCGAACGTTCGCGCGATCTCCCCGGAAGAAGAGGCCGCGAACCCCGAGAGCAAGAGGCGTCCCCGGGGCGCGACCCGCGACGCGAGGGCCCGCGCCTCGGCAATCAGCACGTCGCGATAGAGGTTCGCGACGACGATCTCGAAGCGCTCGCGCGGCATCCCGGCGCGCACGATCACACGATCGCCGAGCCCGTGCCGGCGCACCGCGTCCTTCGCGGCGCGCCGCGCGAGCGGGTCCACGTCGGTCGCGATCACCCGTGATGCCCCGCGCAGCGCGCACACGATCGCGAGCACACCGGTGCCGGTGCCCACGTCGAGCACCGACGCGCGGCGCAGCGACCACGACTCGATCGCCGCGACGCAGAGCGCGGTGGTCGGATGCGCGCCGTCGCCGAACGCCTCCGACCCTGCGAGGTGGAGCGCGGTCCGCCGGCGCCATCGCGGGCCCGGCTCACCCTCCCCCGTGACCACCACGAAGCCGCGCCCGAGGGGCACGCAGCGCGGCGCGCTCGCGATCTCGGGGACCGCCTCGATCGCGATCGATACGCCGGGGAGCGCGCGGCGCAGGCGTCGCTCGGCGCGACGCGCATCCGCCGCGGGCACCCAGAGCCGCACGATCACGCGGCCGCGCGGCGCGCCGACGTCCTCGTCGACGATCTCGAGGCCCTGCACCCCGAGCGCGTACGCCGCCTCCTCGAGCTCCTCGCGCCGGGCGCCGGGCCCCTCGATCACGATCGCGACGATCGACGACACGCGCTACGGAAGCAGATCGAGCGGGCGCAGGCGAGGCGCGAGTGTCTCTTCCGTCGCGCGACGCAGCACGAGCGACTGGCGCTCCTTCGTGAACAAGCCGAGCGCGGCGAGCTCGGGCTCGGGCAGATCCGCGAGGGTCGTGCCTGCGGCGTCGAGCTTCGCGAGGATCGGATCGGTCGCGCGTCGATGGGGCTCGAGCGTGCGCCGCACCAGCTCGCGCCAGTCCGCGCGCGTGCTCTCGGGGAAACGCGCGAGCGCCTTCTCGACGTAGGCCCAGCCGAACGCGTGGTGCGTCTCCTCGTCGTCGAGCGTCGCGTCGAGCACGCGCTTCACCGCGGGATCGCCGCACCGCGCCCGCAGGTCCTCGATGAACGCGACCGACAGCGTCTCGTTCACGCAGAGCATCGCGATCGCGGTGTGGAGTGCGCGCTCCGCCGCGGGCGCGCGGGTGTACGCATCGGGCTCGCGCAGCTCGATCGGATCGGGGAACACCGGCGCGCCACCGAGCGCCTCGCAGAGCGCGACCGTGAGCCGCACGTGGCGCAGCTCGTCGACCACGAGATCCGCCGCGCCTGCGTAGACCTCGATCGGATCGCCCGCCGCGATCACCTCGCCGAGGAAGCGATTCATGATCTGCACGCTGCGCAGCTCGGTGCGGACGCGCTCGGCCCACACGCGGCGCGCCAGCTCGATGCGCGCCGGAGGATGCGCGTCGAGGCGCAGATCCGAGAGGTCCACGACGGGCCCGAGCACCTCGTCGCTCAGCGACGCGAAGAGCCCGCGCTCGTGGCGGATCGGACGCATCAGCCGGGACAGCCGCTGCCCGGCGGGCTCGCGCAGTAGCCCTCGCCGCAGTCCTCGAAGAGCCCGTAGTTGCACACCGCGCCCGCGGGGCAGAAACACAGATCGATGCGCCCCTCGGCGTTGCAGCAGCGCTCCCAGTCTCCGGGCTCGCCCGCGTCGGGAAGGCCGCCATGGGGCGCGGCGCAGAACGCCTCGGGGTCGCTCGAGTGCTCGTACGTGCATCGACCGTCGTCGCACACGACGAGGCCGAGCCCGTAGTTGCACGACGCGCCTCCCGGGCAGAAGCACGTGTCGAGGCGCCCGTCGGTGCAGCACGGCTCCCACGTGCCACCCGCGTCGATCTCCGCATCGCGACGGCCCCCGTCCTCGCCCACCCGCGCGTCGGTGCCGACCACGCGCGCGTCCTGCGGGACGCTCGCGTCGCGTGTCGCCTCGCGCGACTCGCTGCACGCGCCGAGCACCAGCGCGACGAGCATCACCATCGCGCCCACCCACGCGCCGCCGGGCCCACAGCCCGCCAGCGCGAGCGCGAAGAGGGCCAGCGCCGCGACCCGCACCGTCGAGACTCGATCGCCCATGCGTGCCCTCCGGAGTGCCACGGAACGCCGTCGCGCAGCAACGGGCGTGCCTCGGAATTCCGCGCGAAGCTGAGCTCGATGGTGTGCCAGGCCGAGCCGGGAAGTTGCGGGGGTGGGCTCCGTCGTCTCAACGTCGAGGCCCCGTGACGGACGAGAAGGAGCGCGCACCGAGCGCGGCGAGCGAGCGCGCGGCGCTCGCGGGGAGAGCCGGCATCGTGGCGGCGGGCACGCTCGTGTCGCGCGTGCTCGGCGTGGCGCGCGAGTCGGTGATGGCCGCGTGCTTCGATGCCGCGCTGATCGATCTCTTCGTCGTCGCGTTCACCATCCCGAACACGCTGCGCGGGCTCTTCGCGGAGGGCGCGGCGTCCGCGGCGTTCGTGCCCGTCTACTCCGATCTGCGCGCCAAAGAGGGCGCGGCCCGCGCCAAGGAGTTCCACGCGCGCGCGGCGGGCGTGTTGATGATCGCGCTCGCGGTGCTGAGCATCGTCGGCGTGATCGCGGCGCCCGCGCTCGTCGTCGCGTTCGCGTCGGGCTACCTCGAGGATCGGGCGCGCTTCGACGACACCGTGGCGCTCACGCGCGTCCTCTTCCCCTACATCTTCTTCATGGGGATGGCCGCGCTCTCGGCGGGCGCGCTCAACGCGAACCGTCGCTTCGCCGTGCCCGCGCTCGCCCCCGCGCTGCTCAACGTCGCGCTGATCGCCGCGCCCTTCACGATGATCCCGATCGCGCTCGCGATGGGCCTGCCCACCATCGGCGCGCTCGCGATCGGCGCGCTCGTCGGCGGCGCGCTGCAGGTGATCGCGCAGTGGCCCGCGCTGCTGCGCGCCGGGCTCTGGGTGCGACCGCGCGCGACGCTCCAGGATCCCGCGGTGCGACGCGCGATCGCGCTGCTCGGCCCGGTCGCCGCGGGCCTCGGGGTCTACCAGGTCAACCTGATGCTCTCGCGCTCGCTCGCGTCGTGGCTCCCCGCGGGCTCGCAGGCGTACCTCTGGTTCGGCACGCGCCTCGTCGAGATCCCACAGGGCGTGTTCGCGATCGCGTTCGCCACCGCGCTGCTGCCGACGCTCTCCGATCTCGTCGCGCGCGGCGAGCACGACGAGCTGCGCCGCACGTTCACCTTCGCGCTGCGCTCGATGCTCTTCGTCGCGCTGCCCGCGAGCGTGCTCCTGATCGTGCTCGCCGAGCCGCTGGTGACCGCCGTGTACATGCACGGCCGCTTCGGCTGGGACGAGACGGTGCAGACCGCGCGCTCGCTCCTCTGGCAGGCCGCGGGCGTCTGGGCGATCGCGTCGGTGCGGGTCGTGGTGCCGGTGTTCCACGCGCACGGCGACACGCGCACGCCGGTGATCGCGAGCGTGGTGAACCTCGTGGTGTTCGCGGGGCTCGGCATCGCGCTGAGCCGCGTGCTCGATCACGTCGGCATCGCGATCGCGATCAGCGCGGCGGGCGCGCTGCAGCTCGTGATGTTGCTCGCGATGCTGCGCCGGAAGATGGGGCGCCTCGGGCTCTCCGAGGTCGCGAAGGGCACGCTGCGGATCGCCCTCGCGTGCGCGGCGATGGGCGCGACGTCGTGGGCCATCGCGCGGCTGGTGCGATGGGACGACGGCGCGAGCGTGGTCGACATGCTGGTGCTCGCGGGCGCGATCGCGGCGGGCGGCGTCGTGTACCTCGGCGCGGCGTGGCTGATGCGCGCGCCCGAGCTCGAGGCGGTGCTCGGTCGCGTGCTGAAGCGCTTCCGCCGGGGGCGTGCGACCGCAGCCCGTTGAAAGTCGCACTTACGACTCCTAGCATCCGTGTCCATGACGAGGATGCGCGCTTGGGCGGGGGCGCTGGCCCTCTTCTTCGTGGGATGCGGTGGTGACGACGACGCGAGCGCGCCCGTCGACGCCGGCGCGGTGGACGCGGGGCAGAGCCCAGTCGACGGCGGGCCGCGCGAGCGGACCGACGCGGGCGCGACGGCAGTCGGGTGCGCCTCGTCGACGCGCCTCGAGGTGCCCGACGAGCCCGAGGCGCGCGGGCCGTGGCCCGTCGGCGTGCGCACCGTGACGGTGGGCCGCCTCACCGCCGACGTGTGGTACCCGGCGCAGCTGGGCAGCGAGGCCGGCGTCGCGCCCGCGACCTACGACATCCGCGACTGGCTCCCCGAGAGCCAGCGCGGCGACGCGGTGATCCCCGACGCCGACAACCTGCTGCAGACCTGCGACTGCCATCGCGATCTGCCCGTCGACGCCGACCACGGGCCCTACCCCGCGATCGTCTTCGTGCACGGCACCGCGGCGTTCCGCACCCAGTCGCTCTCGTTCCTCACGCACTGGGCGAGCCGCGGCTTCGTCGTGATCGCGACCGATCATCCCGGCCTCTACCTCGGCGATCTGCTCGCGCTCGTGTGCCGCGATCCGCGCATGGGACCGCGCATGCTCGAAGAGGACGTCGACGCGATGCTCGATGCGCTGCGCGCGACGAGCGGCGATCTCGCGTGGCTCGCGGAGCGCGTCGATCCCGCGCGCATCGGCCTCGCGGGCCACAGCGCCGGCGGCATCGTCACGAGCCTGAGCGATCGCGCCGGCGTGCGCGTCGTGATCGGCCTCTCGTCGAACGGCGCGGCACGCGAAGATCCCGGGCTCGAGGGATCGCTCTTCGTCGCGGCGACCGACGACGCGGTCGTGCCGTACGCGTCGACCGTCAGCGCGTACGAGGGCTCGCCCGATCCCAAGTGGCTCGTCGGCATCGAGGGCAGCGGGCATCTCGCGCCGAGCGACCTCTGCGATCTCGAGAACGCCGATGGGCAGAACATGCTCGAGGTCGCGCAGGAGCACGGCGTGTGCGGCGCGCAATTCGCAGGGATGCTCTTCGACTGCCAGGAGGGCCACATCGATCCCGAGGCCGCGCGCGTGGTCGGTCGCGCGATCACGACCGCAGTGCTCGAGCAGATCCTGTGGTGCACCGATCGCAGCGCGGCGATCGCCGCGATCCCCGAGCGCCTCGAGCACGTGGAGGAGCTGCGCAGCGCGCCGTGACGGGTTGGAAACCCAGCGCGGTTCGTGCGACCACCGAAGGATGTCGGTGGCCCGATACGGGATCCTCGTCGCGAGCGTGCTCCTGATCGCGGGGTGCACCGCGTCCGGCAGCGACGTCACACCCGAGGCCGACGCGGGCTTCCCGATCATCGACGAGGGCGGATGCCCACCCGTCCTCTGCACCGGGTTCGGCTACGTGTGCCGCGAGGGGCGCGTGCACGAGAGAGTCCCGGTGCCGGCCGCGTGCGACGCGCCGCCGACCGAGTGTCCCGACGGGATCGTCGCGTACGTGTGCACGCTCGGATGCGTCGAGGGCAGCACCGATCCCGGCGACCCGTTCGCGCTCTGCGCCGAGAGCACGCTCCCGCGCGTCGGCACGCCCTGCGCGAGCGACGACGACTGCACGCCGAGCGCGCCCCACATGGAGCTCCGCTGCGACACCGCCCTCGGCACGTGCACGCAGCAGCAGCCCGAGGTCTGCAATCGCACCGACGACGACCGCGACACGCTCGTCGACGAAGGGTGCACCTGCGAGGCGCGCGTCGTGGCGACGATCGAGGAGCCCGTGTCCCCGGTCGAGTCCACGATGACCCACGATCGCATCGCGCTGCTCGCCATGTCGGGCGATCGCAGCACCGCTCGCGTCCACGTGATCGACCGCGACGGGAACACGGTCTACGAGGTCGACGACATCCCGTTCGCGGCGCGCGTCCAGCGGGTCGGCGACGAGCTCGTCGTGCTCCAGCACGATCCCAGCACCGGACGAACGAGCCTGCTGCGGCTGCGCGAGGACGGCGCGCACCAGACCGTCGTGCTGGACCGGACGCCGATCGGTGGTTCCCCGTTCGTGCTCGGCGACGAGCGAGGCTGGACCCTGCTCCTGCACGTGAACGGGCGCATCGGCCTCACCCGGCACTCCCTCAGGGGAGAGCGCACGGCGGTCCGCGTCGCGACCGAGATGAGGACGCTCCTGCTCGCCAGCAGCGACGGTGCAGGAGGTGTCGTCGCGTACGCCGACGAGAACGAGCTCCCGCAGATCGCATGGCTCGACGATCGCCTCGCGCTCCATCCGATCGCGAGCGGCGGGCTGAGCGCCGGTACGCTCGACGCGGCGTACCGCGAAGGCGAGCACGTGGTGCTCGCGACCGACCCCCGCGCAACACCGCGCATCTTCCGCATCGGAACGACGGGCACGCTCGTCGAGGAGCGGACGATCGTTCCACCGCGCCGTCCCGTCGAGCTCACGCGGCTCGCGCTCGAGCCTGCGACCGGAGCGACCGCGATCGCGTTCACGACCGGCGGCGAGCTCACCGTCGCGCGCTACGACGAAGCGGGCGAGCCCGTCGACGTCCCGGTGCTGACGGACGCCCAGCCGTACCTGGCACAAGCGTTCGGCTACGTCGGCGGAGCGCTGCGGCTCGTCACCGCGGAGCAGGACGGAAGCGGCATCGCGAGGTGGAGGGTGATCGATCCATGCGTGCCCCTGCCCTGATCGCGACGGCCGCGATCCTCGCGATCGGCTGCGGGCCCGGAAGCAGCGCGATCGAAGGCGACGCCGGGCCGCCCGGCGCGTGCACGTTCGAGTGTTTCCCCGGCGGGTTCCGCTGCCGCGGAGGCGTGATCGTCGAAGTGCCGCGGGTCACCGTCCCCTGCGACACGACGTCGGTCTGCCCCGACGGCGAGCCCGTGCACACGTGCGAGCGCGGGTGCGTCGAGGACGCGATGTCGTCGTCGAGCGACGACCTCTGCAACGAGACGCGCCCGAAGAACGAGGGCGACCCCTGCGAGATCGACGCCGACTGCGAGCCGAGCGCGACCTCGACGCCGCTCGCATGCGACCCGCTGCTCCGAGTCTGCGTCCCGCCGCGCGCCGAGGCGTGCAACGGCTTCGACGACGACTTCGACGACACGATCGACGAGTCCTGCGAGTGCTCGCCGCGCGTGGTCGCGTCGCTCGAGATGTCGAGCGCGGACTTCCCGCTCGACGCCGCGTTCGGACCCGATCGCATCGCGCTCGTCCGCTTCGTTCCCGCGGCCGCGGCCGCGCGCTCCGGCTCGCTGCACCTGCTCGACGCATCCGGCGCGCCGGTCGCGGAGATCGACGAGCTCGCGCACGTCTCGTCGATCACGCGCGACGACGGCGAGTTCCGGCTGCTCCTTCACGCGGCGCTCGGTCGCTCGACCGTGCTCCGCCTCCACGACGACGGCACCGAGGAGCGCGTCGCCCTCGATCGCACGGCGCCGGGCAGCCCTGCGTTCGTCTACGGCGACGACGCCGGTTGGACGATGCTCTCGATGGTCAACGGCCGCCTCGCGATGACGCGCCACGCGCCCACCGGCGCGCGCACCGCGATGCGGCTCACGACCGAGCCCGGAAACGTGCTCTTCGTCGCGCCGCACGCAGGCGCGCACGTGTTCGGGCTCGATGCGCGGATCATGGAGGCGAGCGCGACGCTCGAGCTCACCGAGCGCGCCTCGGTGCCCGCGTTCCCCTTCCGCGCCGACGCCCTGCCGCTCGCAGACGGCCGCACGCGGCTGCTCCTCGAAGAGACCGTCGCGCTCGCGCACCTCGTCACGCTGCACCCCGACGGATCGCTCGAGGAGCACGGCACCATGCGCCTCGGCTCCAACGAGGAGCCGAAGCGCGCCGCGATCGATCCCGCGACCGAGCGCCTCGCCGTCGCGTGGCGCGACGCGAGCAGCGTGCACGTCGAGCTCTTCGATGCGCGGAGCATCACGCCGACGCACCAGGTCGTGCTGCGCGCGCAGCCGTTCACGACCTACGCGATCGGCCACGTCGGCACCGGCTTCCGCGTCGTCGTCGGCCACCAGGACGACCCCGCGAGCCCGGCGTGGACGATCTTCGACCCCTGCCCGTCGCCCGCCGAGTGATCACCCCGGCTCGACGACGACCTCGGTCGTCACCGAGCTCGCGATGAAGCAGCCGTCGTGCGCCTGACGATGCAGCGAGGCCAGCGTCGCCGCGTCCGGTGTTGCTCCACCGAACGTGATGCGCGGCCGCAGCACCACGCGGGTCACACGCATCTTCTCTCCGGGCCGCCGCTCGAGCGTCCCGCGCGCGTCGTCGTCGTACCGGTCGACCACGATGCCCTTGCGCGCGCACAGCGCGAGGAACGTCAGCATGTGACAGCTCGCGAGCGCCGCGACGAGGAGCTCCTCGGGGTTCGGCAGCGCGGCATCCCCGAGATACTCGGGCGCCGCGCTCATCTCGTGGGAGACACCGCCTCCGTACTCGACGCGATGGGACCGCGAGTACTGCCGATACGAGTGCTCCCGATCCCCGCGTCTCCATTCGATCTTCGCGACGTGCTCGCTCGCCATGTCGCGATGCGTGCGAGGCGATGAATGCGTTTGCAAGTGGCTTGCCCTGTGGGGTGATCGAGACCACAGTCGCTCCGCCGCGCGACGACCCCTTCATTTCTCTCGAAATCGTCCGCGCCGCGAGGTCAGGAAATGTCGACCGCGGAACACGAACCGCGCGCGTCGCAGTCATCGACGCTGGGGACGGCTCCGGCGCTGCGCCCGCCGCCGCCGCTGGCGAAGCGCCTGATGCTCTTGTTCACGGTGCTCACCCTCGCCGGGCTGGGTGTCGCGCTCTCGCAGCGGCTCGGTCAGGCATCGGAAGAGCAGGCGCAGTTCGCCACCGCGCGCGAGGAAGCAGCCGCCGCCGCGGGCCGTGCGCCCGAGGTGGAGGTGGTCCGTCCGACCACCGCCGCGTTCGCGCCGCTCGTCGTGCTTCAGGGGACCCTCGAGCCAGTGCAGGCCGCGGACCTCGGGTTCGAGGTCGCAGGCCGAGTGTCGCGTGTGGACGTCGCGCTCGGCGAGCACGTGCGCGCAGGTCAGCCGCTGGTGTCGCTCGATCGCGCCAGCCTGGGCGCGCAGAGCGCGCAGAGCGAGGCCGCCATCGCCGTCGCTCAGGCGAACGTCGACATGCTGCGCGACCGCGTGACCCTCCTGGAAGGTCTCGTGCGCAGCGGTGCGTCGCCCGAGCGCGAGCTCACGACCGCGCGCCAGCAGCTCGCGGTCGCCGAGGCCCAGCTCGGTCAGGCGATGGCGAGCCGCCGTCAGCTCGCGACCCAGTCCGCGGATCACGTGCTGCGCGCGCCCTTCGAGGGCGTCGTGACGCGCGTGCCGAACGGCGTCGGCGCCGTCGCCGGCCCGGGCATGACGCTGGTGCGCGTCGAGGATCTCTCGTCGCTGCGCCTGCGCACCACGGTGAGCCAGTCGGAGCTCGAGGCGCTCGAGGTCGGCGCGACCGCGTCGATCGAGGGCCACGAGGGCGTGAGTGGGACGATCCGCAGCGCGGTGCGCTCGCTCGATCCGCAGACGCGCCGCGCGCCGGTCGAGGTGCTCGTGCCCAACGAGGGCACGCACCTCGTCGCGAACGCGCTCGTGCGTGCGCGCGTGGTCGTCGGCACCCCGCGCCCCGCGCTTCGTCTCCCCGCCACCACGCGCCGCCCCAACGGATCGATCCTCGTGATCGACGCCGAGGGACGCGTCGTCGCCCGCAACGTGTCGGCGCAGTCGGACGTCGACGGGTCGTGGCTCGTCACCGACGGGCTCGGCACCGAGGACCGCGTCGTGCTGCGTCCCGCGACCGCGCGCGAAGGCCAGATCATCGTGCCCGTCGAGTCGCAGACCGCGCCGGCCGATCCGCCGCGCGCCGAGCTGTGATCGACGCGCCCGCAGAAAACTGAGTCGGGCTCAATTTCCAGCCCTCGAGGTTCGAGATGACGTTGTCGGACGTCGCGATCAAGCGTCCCGTGTTCACCTCGATGATCTCGCTCGGGATCATCGTGCTCGGGGTCCTCGGGTACTCGCGCCTCGGCGTGAACCTGTTCCCCGACGTCGAGTTCCCCGCGGTGACGGTCACGACCGTCTACCCCGGCGCGAGCCCGGCCGAGATGGAGACGCAGGTCACCGAGAAGATCGAGGACGCGATCGTCTCGCTGCCCGGCATCGATCGCATCCAGAGCTGGTCGCGCGACTCGGTCTCGAACGTCGTCATCTTCTTCGAGCTCGACGTCGATCCGGTCGAGGCCGCGACCCAGGTGCGCGAGCGCGTCGCGCAGATCCGCGCGCAGCTGCCGCGCGAGGTCGAGGACCCGACCGTCGTGCGCCTCGACATCAGCGCGGCGCCGATCATGACGTACACGCTGTCGGGCGACGCGGATCTCAACGCGCTTCGCGACTTCGCCGAGGACGACATCCGTCCCTACCTCGAGCAGGTCGACGGTGTCGCGAGCGTCAGCGTCAACGGCGGCCGCGAGCGCCAGATCAACGTCGAGCTCGACGTCGATCGCCTGATCGCGCTCGGCATGACGCCGCTCTCGGTGGTCGAGCAGATCCAGCGCGAGAACCTGAGCGTCCCCGCGGGCGGCTTCGACGAGGGTGATCGCCGCATCGCGGTGCGCACGCTCGGCGAGCTCGTCAGCGTCGACGAGCTGCGCCAGCTCCCGGTGGGCACCGGCGCGGACGGCTCGCTCGTGCGCCTCGGCGACATCGGCACCATCGAGGACGGCTTCGCCGATCAGACGACGATCGTGCGCAGCAACGGCCGTCCCGCGGTCGTGTTCGCGATCATGAAGGCGTCGGGCTCGAACACGGTCGAGATCAGCGAGGGCGTGCGCGCGCGCATCGCGGAGCTCGCGATGCCGCCCGGCGTCAGCGCGACGCTGGTGATGGATCAGGCGGAGTTCGTGCTCGAGAACGCGCACGAGGTGCAGATCGCGCTCTGGTTCGGCGGCGCGATGGCGATCCTGATCATCCTCGTGTTCCTGATGGACCTGCGCAGCACGTTCATCAGCGCGCTCGCCCTGCCCACCAGCGTGCTCGGCGCGTTCTTCTTCATGTACCTGATGGGCTTCACGCTCAACATGATGACCCTCCTGGGTCTCTCGCTCGCGATCGGTCTGCTCATCGACGACTCGATCGTGGTCCGCGAGAACATCATGAAGCACCTCGAGCGCGGCGAGGACCCCGAGGTCGCCGCGAGCAAGGGCACGCGCGAGATCACGCTCGCCGTGCTCGCGACCACCGCGACGCTCTGCGCGGTGTTCGTCCCGGTCGCGTTCACCGGCGGCATGGTCGGTCAGTTCTTCCGAGAGTTCGGCCTGACGATCGCGGCCGCGACGGTCCTCAGCGCGTGGGTCGCGTTCACGCTCGACCCGATGCTCTCGGCGCGCCTCGCCAAGAAGATCGAAGGCGGCGCGCACGCCGGTCACGACGACGGCGCGTTCGGCTTCATCAAGCGCCCGCTGCGCGGCTTCTACGAGACGCTCGACTCGCTCTACGCGTCGCTGCTCGTGTGGCTGCTCGCGAAGAAGTGGCGCATGGCCGTCGCGCTCTTCCTCGCGTTCGCGTGCTTCGTGGGCTCGCAGATGCTCGTGCCGCTCATGGGCAGCGAGTTCACGTCGGCGGAGGATCGCGGTCAGTTCAACGTCGACATCGAGCTGCCCGCGGGAACGCGCCTCGAGGAGAGCGCGCGTCTGTCCGCGCTCGCCGAGAACGAGCTCGCGCAGGACCCGCTCTTCACGAACATCTACGTCCGCGCGGGCGTGAACGGCGCCCCGAACATGGTCACCTGGACCGTGATCTGCCCGCCGAAGAACGAACGCGACGTGACGCAGGTCGAGCTCGAGCACCGCACGCGCGCCGCGATCGTGCGGCACATCCCCGAGGCCGAGATCGCGATCTCGCCGCCCGGCATCGTCGAGGGTGGTCGCGACTACGGCATGGAGCTGCACGTGGTCGGCGACGACTTCGCGTCGATCGCGGAGACCGCGGACTTCTTCTACGACACGCTGCGCGGCATCCCGGGCACGCGCGACGTCGATCGCCAGTACTCGCCGGGCAGCCCGCAGCTCGAGGTGCACGTCGATCGCGATCGCGCGTCGCAGCTGCACATCCCGCTCGCGCTGATCGCGCGCACCGCGCGTGCGTCGATCGAGGGCGAGGTCGCGGGCCAGTACCGCGACGGCGACGACGAGGTCGACATCCGCGTGCGGCTGCGCCCCGAGGATCGCGCGCACGCGGGGCTGATCGCGAACCTGCGCATCGCGTCGCCGGGTGGCTTCGTGCCGCTCTCGGATCTCGCGACCGTCGGTCGCGGCGAGGGCCCCGCGGAGATCCAGCGCAGCAACCGACGCCGCGCCATCGTCGTGACCGCGTCGGCCGAGGGCCGTCCGATCGGCGACGTGCTCGCCGAGTTCCAGCAGCGCATCGCCGATCACCCGATGCCCGCCGGCGTGAGCTGGGAGCTCGAGGGTCAGGCGAAGATGATGAACGAGTCGAACTCGAACATGGCGATCGCGCTGCTGCTCGGGATCGTCTTCATCTACCTGGTGCTCGCGTCGCAGTTCGAGTCGCTGATGCACCCGGTCACGATCATGATGGCGCTGCCGCTCGCGTTCGTCGGCGCGTTCGTGGCGCTCTTCCTCGCGCACTCCTCGATGTCGATGGGCGCGACGATCGGCTTCATCCTCTTGATGGGCCTCGTCACGAAGAACGGCATCTTGTTGATCGATCACGCGGTCACGAAGGTGCGCGAGGAAGGGTGGACGCCGCACCAGGCGATCCTCGACGCCGGCCCTTCGCGCATGCGCCCGATCCTCATGACGAGCGCCGCGATGGTGCTCGGCATGCTCCCGACCGCGCTGAACAACGGCCCCGGCAGCGAGTTCCGCGCGCCGATGGCGATCGGCATCATCGGCGGCGTCATCAGCTCGACGCTGCTCACGCTGCTCGTGGTGCCGGTCTTCTATCTGATGATGGAAGGCATGCGCGAGCGCGCGGCGGACTTCTGGGTGCGCTGGGTGCTCGGTCGTCCGCGCGCGCCCGGCGGTGCGCGCAAGGCGGTGAGCATCGCGCGCGAGCCCGAGCGCACCGAGCCGATGATCGACGCCGCCGAGGAGTGATCGAGCGCGCGTGCGGCGCGGGTGGGCTCGAATACACTCGCGCCGCATGTCGAAGCCCCGGAGCCGTCGCGATCGCGGCAAGGAGCGAGATCGCCCGCGAGCGAGGCCCGAGGGCCCGCGTCGCCCGGACGCGCGTCCGCCGCGGCCCGACGCGCGGAAGCCGCCGGACGACCGCGCACAGTCGATCGTCCGCGTGCCGGTCGAGCGCGGGAAGCCGCTCGACGGCGAGTGGCTGTGGACCACGCGTCCGGGCTCGGAGCAGGACCTCGTCGACGAGCTGAACATCGCGCTCGGTCGTGATCGCGCGCGCAGCGTCGGCCCCGCGCTGGTGCGCTCGAAGGGCGCGCCCACCGCGAAGGAGGGCGGCGTCGAGGTCACGTTCGCGCGTCAGGGCTTCCGCATCGCGGGCGAGGCGAGCGGCGAGCGTGATGCGATCGTGAGCTCGATCGCGGAGCGCGTGCGCCCGCTGATCGCCGGCACGTACGCGGTCTCGGCGTGGGTGCCCGACACCGATGCGCTCAACCCGCTTGCGCCCGAGGCCGACGCGATCGAGGCCGCGCTCGCGACGACGCTCGACGCGCAGGCGCCGGGCCGCGTCGCGATGACCGCATTGCCGCACGCGGGCGCGACGCTGGCGCAGGTCGCCCTGGTCGCGCGTGACCACGCGATCTTCGGCGCGAACGGAACCGAGCATTTGCTCAGTTTCTCGCCGGGCGGTCGCGCGCGCATGCGCGTCGGTGGCGAGCGTCCCTCGCGCGCGGCGCGCAAGGTCGAGGAAGCGCTCGCGTGGCTCGGCGTGTCCCCGGGGCCCGGCGAGGTCTGCGTCGATCTCGGCGCCGCGCCCGGCGGCTGGACCTGGGTCCTGCTCGAGAAGCGCGCGAAGGTGATCGCGGTCGATCCCGCCGAGCTGCGCCCCGACATCGCGCGCCATCGCAACGTCGTCCATCACAAGGCGAGCGCGTTCCAGTTCGCGCCCGAGGAGCCCGTCGACTGGCTCTTCTGCGACATGGCGTGGCGCCCGCTCGAGGTCGCGCAGCTCCTCGCGAAGTGGGGCCGGCGGCGCTGGGCGCGCATCCTCGTCGCGAACCTCAAGCTACCGATGAAGACGAAGGCGAAGACCGTCGAGGATCTCAAGCAGGTCGTCGCGGGCGGCGGATGGACGCGCATCCGCACGCGCCAGCTCTATCACGACCGCGACGAGATCACGCTGACGGCGCACCTCTGAGCGCGTGCTACATCGCGCGCATGTCGACGAGACCATCGCTCCTGCTGCTCTCCTTGGTCGCTCTCTCCATCACGTCGTGCGGTGCGCGACAGCGGCGCGTCGGGCCCGACCCGGTGCCGCGCGGCGAGTGGTGCGAGACCGTCGGTCGCACCTTCTGCAACTGGATGATCGACAGCTGCTCGAGCGGTGAAGCGCTCTGGACCGACGGTGAGTACAGCTGCGAGGAGCGCTACGCGCAGCGCTGTGTCGGCAGCGGCAATCGCTTCCGCCCGAGCGGCCACAGCTACGACGAGCTCGCGCGCTGCGTCGACCTCTTCGAGCAGACGAACTGCCTCGAGCTCGGCATGACCCACGTGCGCGCCGACGGCGCCGGCAGCTTCGATCTCTCGCGCCTGCCGCCCGAGCTCGTGTCGAGCTGCGAGCTCGGCGCGGGACGCTGAGCGTCGCGCGATCGCCGCCCTTTCTGCGATACAGTCGCGCTTCGGGATGGCTTCCCTCCGCTCGCGCTTCCGAGCCGCGCTCCGCACCGTCGCGGTCGAGCGCGGCATCGGGTTCTCGCTGTACCAGCGCCTCGTCTCGAACAACGACGGCCGTGACAACGCGGAGTACCTCCGCCGTCACGGCGGCCTGCACTCGATGGGGCGCGACGTGATGATCGTGCCGGGGACGACCATCACCGATCCCGCGTACACGCGCATCGGCAACAACGTCGTGCTCAGCAAGTGCGCGCTGATCGGGCACGACGGATCGATCGGCGTGCTCTCGCGCGCGTACAACCGGAAGCTCGATCGCGTCGGCAAGATCGACATCCGCGACAACGTGTTCATCGGCTTCGGCGCGATCGTGATGCCGGGCATCACCATCGGGCCCGACGCGATCGTGGCCGCGGGCGCCGTGGTGACGCGCAACGTGGAGCCAGGGACGATCGTCGCCGGTGTGCCCGCGCGCGACGTCGGCCGCGTCGCCGAGCTCGTCGACAAGCTCGAGCGCGAGTCGCGCGATCTGCCGTGGTGGGATCTGCTCGCGCGGCGCGAGGGCGACATCGATCCCGCCCTCGAGCCCGAGCTGGTGCGTCGCCGCGTGGCCGCGTTCTACGGCCGCGGCGACGCCGAGTGATCGATCACCAGCGCGCCTTCTTCCCGCGGATGTCGTAGTGGACGAAGGTCTTGTAGAGACCGAGCCCACCCTGCTTCATCCGCCCTGCCGCGATGAGCTCTTCGATCTTCGCGTGCACTTCCTTGGGCGTCATGCCCTTGACCTTGATGTCCGCCGCGATGCCGCAGAGGTGCTGGCTCTTCTTCGCGCCGCCGACCTTCTTGTTGTGCTCGGGGCTGCGATAGCCGGAGGTGATCGTGATCGGCGCGCCGACCTCGGCGCGCAGCACCTCGAGCTGCGCCATCAGGAGCTGCACGTTGCCGCGCAGCGGGCGCGGGACGTCGACTCCGTCCTTCGAGCGGAATTCGCGTAGCGCGAAGTGCTCGGTGGACGCGTCGTCCGCCTCGCGCACCGGGCAGAAGTCGGGCGCGGTGACCGACTGCTGGTGCACGAGCGCCTCCTCGTCGACCTCTCCTTCGTCGTTCTCGTGCTCTCCGTCGTCGGTGTCGAACCCGCGGAGCCACTCGCTCTGTCCGGTCGAGAGCAGCCCGGTCGTGAACATCGTCACTTCGGCCTCGCGACGGCGCACCAGGCCGGGAAGCTTCTTGCCGCCCCCGTTGACCCACTTGCGCATTTCGACGGGCACAGCGTCGTAGTCGCCCTCGTTCAGCTTCTTGAGCAGCGTCGATTTGCCGAAATTCCCCTGACCGACGTTGTAGACGAAGCTCACCAGCGCATCGAACTGGTGCTGCGCGAGCTCGGTCTTCACGAGATCGTTGACCACACTGGCCGCCTCGTTCGCGTGCGACGCGAGCAGCTCGGTCGCGCGCGCCTCGTCGATCCCACGGGCGTACGGAGCCTCGCTCGCATCCCCGTTGCACGGGCCGCGGTGCACCAGAGTCCCGTATCCGATCGTGCAGTGTCCCGCGGGATCGTCGTAGAGCTTCGAGCGGAACCCCTCGAACGACTTGATGAGATCGACTGCCTTGCTCGACATCGCCCAGCTCTTCGAGCGCGGCTTCACGTCCATGCCCGCCGCGAGCGGGACGAGCGCATAGGAGAGCGCCGACACGCTCTGCGTGAACGAGAGCCCGTCCGTCTGGATCGTGACCTGCGTGTCGCCTGCGAGGACCGGCGCGCTGTCGCGCACGAACTCACGGCTCGGGAAGTCGACGAGCTTCTCGACGATCAGGCCCGCGACCGGGCTCGGCAGCACGCGATTCACCGCCTCGCGGACCACGGTGTTCATGGTCTCGATCGTCTTCCGATACGCGCCCGAGACCGCCTCGCCGAACGGCTGTCCACGCTTCCACGCGTCGAAGAAGAAGTACGTCGTGGGCTCGGGGAGGTAGTTGTTGCGCACCGTCCCTGCCGACGCCTTCGCGCCGATGTCGATCCACGCCGCGTTCAGCGACGCACCGACGCAATTCATCATGTACACACTGCGCAGTCGGATCGGATTGCCACCGTTCGCGCCGCGGATCGCGCGGATGTCGTGCGCGGTGACGCTCACTCCTCCGTGCACCGCGATCGACTCGTGACTGCCGTGGGTGAGCACCAGCAGATCGATGACCTTGTTCGCCTTCGTGAAGTGCACGAGCGTGTCGCGCAGCGACGCGTAGAGCGCAGTGCCGTTCCGCAGCACCGTCACGTCGCCGTAGAGCTCGCCCTTGGTGCGCGCGTATCCGTTGATCAGCAGCTCGGCGGACTCGAGGATGTCGTCCGAGAGGCGCTTGATCCCCTGTCGGATCGCGCTCGCGAGCGCGCTCTTCGTGCTCGACGGAATCAGCGACGAGCCGGGGAGCAGATCGATCCACGCACCGACGTCGAGATCGATCCCGCCGTTCTCGATCAGCACGACGAGCGCGCGATCACCCACCGACTGGGCGCGCGTGTACGAGCCCCAGCCGCCCGGCGCGAACGGGCTCTCGCCGAAGGGCGCCGAGATCCCGTCGCGCGAGCTCTTCGTCCGCAGTCGATCCAGCTCCGAGAGCTGGCGATTCAGAAGCAGATATCGATTCTCCATGGCGCGTGCCTCGTCGTTGGGCGTCAGCGGTCCTGTCGGTCGAAGGAGTCGAATCGGTCGAGCGGCGCGACGTCGATGACGCCCCCGCTCTCGCGCGGCGCGCGCGCGGTCCGGAGCGTCGGTGTCGAGCTCTGGCGATCGAAGGCGTCGAATCGCTTCGCGAGCTCCACCGAGCCGAGGTCGTACGCCATCGCGTAGCGCATGTTCTCGGCGATCCGATCGAAGATCGCGTGCTCGCTCGATGCCGGCGCCGGCGGCGGAGGGGGATCGTGGCGTGGCGCGGGCGGCGTCGCGGCGGGCGCCGGTGCGCGCGGAGGGCTCGCCTCGGCCTGCGGCTCCTTGCCGCCGAGGATCGACTGGATGTCCGCGAGCAGCTCGTTGTCGCGCACCAGCGACTCGATCTGCCGCCGCGTGAACGCGCTCGCCGACGAGCTCGATGCGCTCTCGACGGGCGCGGGCTTCGCGACGGGCGCGGGCGGCGCTTCCACGGGCGCGGGCTCGCACGCGCACGGTCGCTCGGGCTTCGACGCGCTCCGCACGACCTCCTCCGCCGCGCGCGGGCCGAGGTCGTACTCGACGAACTCCTCCGCGGCCGCGTGGCCGGCCGAGAGCTGGTACTCCTGCCACTCGTCGCCCGGCGCGTGCTCGAGCCCGAGGTCGTACTCGATGAACGGGCGCTCGCTCGCCGACGCGCCGAGCTCGTACTCGATCCACGGCGCGTCCTCTCTGCGACCCGCGACCGCGACCGGCGCTCCGTCGTCGAACGAGCGCGACCACGCGAGACGCTCCGCGCTCGCGCGCGGGCCCACGCCGAGCCGCGGCGGATGCCCTCCGTACGCCGACGAGAGCAGCTTCCTGTACTCGGCGAGAGCGTCGCGTCTCATCGTGACCTCACGGCTCCTTCGCGGACCTGCATGCGGACGATGCAATACGGATCGAGCGTCAGGATCAGCTCGTTGTCGGGCCTCACCTCGACGTCGTCGCCCAGCTCGATCGTGAGCCGACGCGCGTCGTGCGCGCGCACCTCGCCGAGCTTCGCGTTGAACACCGCGACCGGCACGTGCGACGCGCTGATCGCGAGATTCTGACCCTCGATCCGAAGCACGCGCCGCCCGTCCGCGTCACGCTCGAGCGAGGCCTGGCTCACGCGCGGCGGCGTGCTCCCCCGGCGCGCGCGCTGGATCAGGTTCGCGAGGTTCTTGTAGTCGAGGCCGCCTTCTCCGACCTTCTGCAGGTCGACGTCGCGCTTCTCGATCTGCTCGAGATCCTCGACCGACGTCACGCCGAGCCGGCGCAGCTTCTTCTTGGTCGCGGGATCGATCGGCACTGCGTCGATCTCCACGTCGCCCTTCTTCGGCGGTCCCTTGCTCGTCGCGCGCACCTGTTGATCGGTGATCGACGCGAGCTGGATCGAGAGCTTCGACGCGCCCGCTTGTCCGGGCTGCGCAGTGCGGAACTCGACCGCATCTCCGTCGTACGTCGGGAAGATCTGCAGCTCGAGCGCGACGTCCTTCACGGTGTACGTGAGCGGCTTGTTGATCGATTTGACGGCGAGTGTCTCGCGCGTCTTGTCGAGCTCGACGACCAGCGAGTCCACGAACGACTCGAGCTTCCACGCTTCATTCGCCACGGCCGCTCTCCTCGCGGGTGACGACGGCGCGGAATCGCAGCACGTGCAGCACGGGCGCGACCGTCACGTCCACGCCGTAGATCGGCGGCGCGCACCCGAGCGACACGCGGCCGTCGTCGCCGACGATCACGTCGAGCTCGATCGGCGTCTCGACCTCGAGCGACTCGATCGACATCCGCACGCCCGCGTCGCGCGACACGATCTCGCCCGTGAGATCGGTGTACGCGAGCAGGTTCTCGCGGAACGGCGCGAACGCCTCGTCGATGTCGCGCTCGCGATCAGCCACGCTCGGCTCCGCTCGGGACGAGGCTCGCGCGGGCGCGCGAGACGATGTCGTGTCCGTCGATCGCCGCGCTCGCAGGATCGGTGCTGGCGCGGCACGTGAGCAGATGGATGGCGATCGGCACCGGGAGCTCGACCGTGCGCTCGGTGCCGGCGACGTCACGCGACGTCACGCGGTGGAGCTCGAGCTCGGGGTGGATCCAGAGCGCGCCCGTCACGCCACGCCGCGCGTGCATCGTCGCGCGCACGATTGCGAAGAGGTCGAAGCGCGCGAGCACGCCCGGGTCGGAGAGCACCGCGAGCCCCTCGGGCGAGAGCGGCGCGCGATCGAACAGGCTCGTCAGCAGCTCGTTCGTCGCGCCGAGCCCGAGCACCATGCCGCTGCGCATCCGCCCGGCGATGCGATGCGTGCTCGCGTCGGGATCGCTCGGCTCGAGCAGCGCGCGCGTCTCGAGCCGCTGATGTCCGGTCGCGCGCGCGTCGGCGCGCAGCTCGTAGCGACACGCGACGTCGAGCTCCCAGCGGAACGCACGCGCGTCGGGCGCGACGTCGCCTTCCCACACGCGGTGCCAGTACGCGCGGAAGCGGCGCGCGTCGTCGAGCACGACGCGCTGGCCCGAGGGCTCGAACCGCACGATCGAAGGCACCGCCTCGCCGAGCCCACGCGAGCGCAAGACACTCCGAGGCAGGAGCGACCTCGCGCTCATCACGTCACTCCATTCGTCGGTGCGTGACCCCGGCAGCGCATGGACTCGCACCGGTCGCGACCACGCGGGCCCGTTTCGCGCGGAGTCTCGATAGGTGACGAGCTGCACCACGCGCGCGCCGCGCCCGATCCGCTCCGCCGGGATGCGAATCCGGAACACCGACGCGAACGGCCCGCCGTCGTGCCGCGCGAGCGGAGAGACGTAGTCGACCGTCTCCTCCGCGTCTCCGATGCGATATTCGTAGAACGCATTGGTCCCGATGTCGGCGACGAGCTCGACCCACCCTGGCGCCACGTCGCCCGGCTCCAGATGTGCGAGCGCCATCTCCGTCGCTCTCGCTCAGGGCTTCGCGGGGCCGCCGCCCTGTCCGCCCGGGGCGGGAGGCTTGAGCGCCGCGACGCCGCCGTCGGCGTACATGTTCGCGAAGTTGTCGAGCTTGAAGTAATCGGTCTTGAACGCGATCTTCACCTTGCCCATCAACTTCGCCGACAGATCATCCGTCGCCGTCTTCTCCGACGTGTTGATCTGGATGTTCGTGTTCTGGACTCCCACGTTCGCGTCGAAGCCGAGGAAGCTGTACGACGCGTTCGCAGTGACGGTGTTGATGTTCTGATCGTTGTGCGTCTTCTTGCTGTTCCGGTTCGCGGTGATCTTGAACTCGACGCCCGCCTCGATCTCGCCCTTCTCGACGACGAGGCGCGTCACACCCATCAAGAGCACCTCACGGAGCGCGGCGCGATGCTCTTTGGCCATCGCGATCTTCGCGTCCATGATCCTCGCCTTCACCTCGTTGTCCTCGAGGTCGACCTTCTCGCCCTGCGGGTTCGTCAGCGAGAGCTTTCCGCCCGGCTCCATCTGCAGGTTGAACTGATTGCCCTTCGTCTCGGCGAGATAGGCGAACGCCTCGTCGTCGCCGACCTTCTTCACGAAGTCGGCGGTGCTCTTCGTCGCCTCGCGCATCAGACGGATGAAGTCGTCCGTCTGGCTCTTCATCACGCGCAGGTTCGCGTCGAACACCGCCTTGAGCAGATCGGCGACGAACTTCGGGAAATCGACGCTGTCGACGAGCTCGTTGAACGCCGCGGTGCTGCCCTGGAATCCGGGGTCGTAACCACCGAATCCCATCTCCGCGCCAGGGCCCTTGTCGGCGAACGCGACCGAGAGGCCCTGTTCACGCGCGAGCTTGTCGGCGTTCTGTTGGACGACGTGGAGGTAGATATCGCGCTGCTCGTCGACCGACATCGCGGCGAACGACGTGCTCCTCGCGAGCTGCGCGCGCGCCATCTGACGCGCGCGTTGTTGGATCTCCTGCGGAATGTCCATCTCGGTTCTCACCGTCGTTGAGGTCCGGAGGAGCGATCAGAAGTTCCAGCCGTCGGGCGCGCGCGGAGCGGGCGCGGCACTGGGCTGCTGGGGCATGCCGGGGATCGCGCCGGGCATTCCGGGGAACGCCGGCATTCCCGGGATTCCGCCGATGCCGGGGAACATCCCCGCGGGAGGGGCGTCGCGCGGCATCTCCTCGGGCGCGAGCTGACTCTCCGCGACGATGTAGCCCTCCGCGGCAGACACGAGATCCATGAACGACTGCTCGTCGGTGAACGCCCCCTTGGCGATCGTCGACAGGATCTGATGTCCGATGCGCCCCTTGTTGCGCAGCGGGCTCAGGTCGTGCGCGCCACGAATGCGCTCGATCACCTTGAGGAACGAGCGCGATCCCGGGCCTGCGAACTGGCTCGTGATGTCCTCGCTGCTCAGCAGGCGGCGGATCACGAAATCCATCTCTCGATACATCACCGGCGCCGCGACCTTCGTCATGCCGACGCAGTGCGCGGAGAGGTTGTACTGGAGGTCCTCGATCGCCTGGAGCACGCGCTGCTTCGACACGAGGCCGGTCGCGTTCGGGCTCTCCTCGACCTTCGAGATGTAGCGCGCGACCTCGGTCATCAGCACCGCCCAGAGCCGCGCGAACTCGCGATTGACGCGCATGCCGTCGGTGACCTGCGCATTCCCGACGCCGAAGAGCTGGCGATAGAACATCTCGCGCTCGGCGCGCGGGACCCGCCGCGCGATGCGCCCCGTCTTGAGATCGCGGAACTGCCCGTCGAGCACGTAGAGCGCGAGATCCTCGGCGAGATCCTGACGGCGGATCTGGAGCTGGAGATCCATCGAGGTCTGTGCGGCGAGGCGGTCGATCACCTCGAACACGCCGAGCTCGTCGCCCCACACCATCACGAAGAACAGCTGCGCCGCCGCTTCGACGCTGGTGCGATCGAACTCGAGCGAGGTCGAGTCCTCCTGGTAGTAGTCGACCGAGTAGTCGTCGTTGACGAGCGGTCGCTCGATCTGCGTCGTCGCGACGATCGGCGATCGATTCCGCAGCGCGTCGAGGACGATCGTGTGGACGTACGCGCGGTTATCGAGCGTCTCGGGCGGCAGCTGACGAAGGAGCTGCAGGATCGCGCTGCGGTCGGGGTCCGCGATCGGCTCGTCGCTGATGTTCTTCTCGACGTGCGAGAGCGCGCGCTCGGCCGCGTCGCTGAACACGTGCCGGCCCACCAGGCGCTCGAACGCCGCATCGAGCGAGTCGCGCGCGAGCGACACCGGCGTCTCGCGGAGGCTCGTGAGGATTCGATTGCGGTCGCCCGATCCGATGTGGAGCTGGGTCTCGATCCGATGCAGATCGAGCGCGCGCTCGACGACGTAGTCGTAGACCGGCTTCCAGCCATCGCCCGAGCGGCGCGTGAGGAAGCTGAGCACGCCGTCCGCGCTGCGGACGTTCTTCGCGTACCAGGCGTAGGCGAAGAGGTACTCGAGCACTTCGGGGATCGAGAGGATCTGCCGAGCGGTGTAGTCGAGACTGGTCGACGCGTGCTCGATTCCCTGCTGGACCTGGACGAAGTCCGACGTGTGATCGAGCCGATCGAGGAGCAGCCCGATCGAGAGCGCGTGTCCGTTGCTCGGCGGCGGCAGCTCCTTGCCGTTCTTCACGAAGAACCGGCCGGGCCGCGACGGCTCCTTCGAGTCGGGCTCCCAGAGGTCGCTCTCGACGATGCGCTCGAGCAGGTGCCTGTCGCGGGCGCGCTCGCGCTCGGTCTCGGGATCGGTGTCGGGCGCTCGCGCGACGGTCATCGTCGCCGCCTCGTGCCCGGCGATCTCGGCGAATCCCTGCTTCAGGCGGTCCTGCAGCGCCTTCAGCGCCCGCGCGGCGTGGGGGTGCGGCGGAGCCGAAGTGCCGCGCTGGGCGAGCACCGGGCGACCGAGTCTCATGACGGGCGTGAGTTGAGGAAAGAGGGTGGTCATCGATCCCGGTTCCTTGTTCGAGAGATCCGCTCGGCTCGGCTGGCGCTCAGGGCAGAGAGAACGTCGAGGGCGTCCGCGCTGCGCGCGCGCTCCGCCCGCCGCGCAGTCGATGCACGAGCAATCGACACGCATCGACGAGGTTCAGGCACCCGTATCCGGTGCGCTCGGTGCGGAGCCGCGTGTCGGGTCGATCACACGTCTCCGCGAGGATTTCCTTCACGTCGCGATCCGACAGACGCGCTCCGCGATCACGCGCGATCGACTTGAGGAGCGCGACCGCGCCCGCCACGAACGGCGACGCCTGCGACGTCCCCGTGGCGTGCGCATAGCGACCCTGCGCGTATGCGCTGAGCACGTCCGTGCCCGGCGCGAGCATCCACACCGGCGCGCCGAACGACGTGAACGACGCGACCTTTCCGCTCCGATCGGTCGCGCCCACGGCGATCACGCCGGGGAGCGACCCCGGATAATACTTCTCGTCCGTGCCGTCGTTCCCACTCGCTGCGACGACGGTGACGCCTTTCGCGATCGCATATCGGATCACCTCTTCGTGAGGCAGTCCGCCGCCGGAGCGCTTGATTCCCGCGCTCACGTTGATCACGTCGGCGCCGTGGTCGACTGCCCACTTGATTCCCGCGTTGATGTTGTCGGGAATCCCCGCGCCCACGACGCGATCACCGTCCTTCAGCGCGGCGAGCACCCGGACCGCGAGCAGGCTGCAATTCGGCGCGACGCCGATCGGCATCTGGCGCCCGGCGCCGACCGCGATGCCCGCGACGTGCGATCCGTGGCCCACCTCGTCCTCGGGCGCGGGATCCGCGTCGACGAAATCACCGATGAACGCGCGCGTGTCGAGCCCGCGCAGATCGACGAAGTCCGCGCCCGCGACGATGCGCTCCCGCAGCTCCGGGTGCGCGAGCGACACACCGGTGTCGAGCACCGCGACACGCACGTCGGGGTTGCCGCGGCCGAACAGATGCGCTTGCCGCGTGTGGATCAAATCGCGCGAATTGTCGGTCAGCACCGACGCCTCGGTCGCGCGTGATGGGGTCGGCAGCGCGGACTCTCCGACGTCGATCGCGCGCACGTACTCGAAGTCCGTGATCAGCCGCGCACGCTCGGCGAGCCCGGCGGGAATCCCGCGCTCGACACGAAGGATGATCCGATAGAGGCGGTCGAGCCCCGCGGCGATCTCCTCGCGCGACCACTCGCGCTCACCGCCGGCGGGTGCGTGCTCCTGGGTCACCCAGAACGGCACGCCGAACGAGCTCGCCAGTCGGTCGAATTCGGCGTGGAACGCCGTCGCGACCGCGCTCTTGTCTTCGATGAAGTCTTTCCAGAACGGGAAAGAACGAAAGCGCACGCGCTCTCGTGTCTTCACGATGAGATGCGGCCTCACGACAGCCCCCTTTGCCGTGTGCGCCGGATGTTAGGAATTCGCGAGCGCGCTTGTAAATCGAGCGCGCGTGTTCAGTCGCGGAATCGGGAGTTTTCGTGCACCGCAAACGGAGCGCAGCGCGAGAGACTGGAATGTTCGTATTCGCAGTCCAGAAGCGCGTCACTCCGTGGGGACTGACACTCAGAGCCGAGGGTCGACCGGCTCGCTCTCGAGCGCGAGCAGCGCGAGCACGCACTCGTGCACTCGGCGCAGCGGCTCGCGCCGCACGAAGCGCTCGAGCGCCTCGATCCCCAGCGCGAGCTCCTTGTGCGCCAAGCCCCGCTTCCGACCGAGCCCGCGCTGGCGCAGCCGATCGATCTGCAGCGGATACTCCGGCCCGTAGATGATCCGCAGGTACTCGGGCCCGCGGCACTTGATCGCAGGCTGCAGCCAGCCCTTCGGGCCGCGCACCAGATAGTCGAGCGGCTTGACCACCATGCCCTCGCCGCCCGCGCTCGTCAGCGACTCCCACCACTGCGTCGCTTCCGCGCACGAGCGCTCGTCGGCGAGCTCGACCACACGATGGCGCGTCGCGACGAAGAGCGGATCACCGGTCTCGGCGAGCCTCGCGAGCGTCCCCATGTGCCAGAGGTGATCGCGATCGACGTGCACCCGGCCCTCGCTCGCGAGCAGATGGAACGGCGCGAGCCGCAGATCGTCGATCGACGCGACGGGCCAGCAATAGCGCCGGTACGAGGCGACGTACTTCTCGAGGTGCCCACGCCGCGACGTCGTCCGCTCCGCGAGCGCGCCGAGTTGTCCCTGGGCTGCAGCGTCGAGCCCCCGCGCCATCGCGCGCTCGAGCATCGCGTCCGCATCGGCGAGCGACGCGCGGCCCACCGAGCCCACCAGCGCGTACTGCTCGCGCAGGAGCTGCTGCGCCTTCGCCGACCACGGCATCAGCTCCGCGTCGAGCACGATCCAGTCGCTCGCGAGCTCGTCCCACACCCCGCTCGTCGCGAGCGCCGCATCGACACGATCGATCAGCGCCGCCTCGAGCGCGCGATCGCTCCCGAAGAAGCGCCGCCCCGTCCGGGTGAGGCACACCCCGCGCTCGTCGCCGCTCACGCCGAAGCGCGCCCGCGCCGCACGCGCGTCGCGCGCCAGCACGAGCACGATGCGCGAGCCCATGTGCTTCTCTTCGCAGATCGCGCGCGCGACCCCGTTCTCGCGGTAGTAAGCGAGCGCTTCCTCGGGGTGCTCGAGCAGCGCCTCGCGCGACGACGTCGCCGAGGGCGACATCGTCGGCGGCAGGTGCACGAGCCAGCGCGGATCCGCGGCGAAGCGGCTCACCACCTCGAGCGCCGCACGCGCATGCGCCTCGGGCACGATCACCGTCGCGGCGAGCCGCGTGTCGACCCGCAGGCGCGACAGGAAGTCCGACACGTCGAGCAGATCGTCCGCTTCGTGCTGTGCGCTGCGCGACTCGCTCGCCTTCACCAGCGGCTTGATCGACTCGGCGTACGCGCGCTGCGCGGGCACCGACACCAGCTCGCGCTCCGGCCACCGCAGCGCGGTCAGCGCGCCGCCGAACACGCACCCGGTGTCGATGCAGATCGTCTGGTTCACCCACTCCGCGCTCGGCACCGGCGTGTGCCCGTACACCACCGTCGCGCGACCGCGGTACTCCGCCGCCCAGTCGGCGCGCACCGGCAGCCCGTACACATCGATCTCACCGGTCGTCTCGCCATAGAGCGCGAACTCGCGCACCCGCCCCGACGCGCGACCTTGATAGGCCTCCTTCATCCCGGCGTGCGCGACCACCAGCTTCCCGCCGTCGAGCACGAGGTGCGACACCAGATCGTCGACGAACGTCGCGATGCGATCACGCAGCTCGGGCTCGCGGACCTCGAGCTGCTGCATCGTCTCGGCGAGCCCGTGCGTGAGCTTCACGTCCTTGCCGCGCAGCTTGCGCAGGAGGCGCGCCTCGTGGTTGCCGGGCACGCAGAGCGCGACGCCGGCCTCGACCATGCGCATCGCGATCTCGATGCACCCCGGCGAGTCGGGCCCGCGATCGACGAGGTCCCCGAGGAACACCGCCTTGCGCCCCTGCGGATGCACGAACGCCGCGCGCTCGTCGCGCTGCCATCCGAGCGTCGCGAGCAGTCCCTCGAGCTCCTCGCGGCACCCGTGCACGTCGCCGATCACGTCGAAGGGCCCGCGCTCGTCGCGCCGATCGCTCCACAGCGGCTGTCGCACCACGATCGCGTCGTCGATCGCCGCGCCCTCGAGCACGTGCACCTGACGCACGCCCTCGCGCTGCAGCGAGCGCAGCGAGCTCCGCAGATCGCGCACCTGCCGGCGGATCGCGCCCTCGGGCAGCCGCCTGTCGGTGCGCACCGCGTTGCGCTCGAGACAGACCTCCTGCGGCACGTCGAGCACGATCGCGATCGGCAGCACGTCCCTCGAGCGCGCCAGCGCGATCAGATCGCGGCGCGCCTCGGGCTGCACGTTCGTCGCGTCGATCACGACGATGCGCCCGCGCGCGAGGCGCTTGTCCGCGATGTAGCGGAGCGCGTCGAACGCGTCGGGCGTCGCGCTCTGATCGTTCTCGTCGTCGGCGATCCACGCGCGGAAACGATCCGACGAGAGCACCTCGCTCTCGAGGAAGTGACGGCGTGCGAACGTGCTCTTGCCCGAGCTCGACGCGCCCACGAGGAGCACCAGAGACAGCTCGGGGATCTCGATGCGACGCGTCACGCTGCACCGTCCTTCCGCGTGAAGATCGCGGCCTGGGTCGGCGCGCCGTGCTCCGGATGCTCGTCGCCGATCGGCGCGAAGCGCACGTCGTAGCCGCGTCGCTCCGCGACCCCGCGCGCCCAGCCTTCCAGCTCGGCGCGCGTCCACTCGAAGCGGTGATCGGAGTGGCGGAACGCGCCGTGCGCGAGGCTCGGGAAGAGCGCGTTGTGCTCGCGATTCGGCGTCGTCACCACCACGAGCCCGGGCCGCGCCGCGACGAAGAGCGCGCGCTCGAACGCGTCGAGCCGCTCCGGCTCGAGGTGCTCGATCACCTCGATGCACGTGGCCGCGTCGAGCCCGACGAGCCGCGCGTCGCGATACACCAGCGAGCCCGTCACGAGCTCCACGCGGCGCCGCGCGTGCTCCGGCAGCTTCGCCACCCGCTCGCCCGCGATCTCCAGCGCGCGCGCGTTCACGTCGACGCCGAGCACGCGCTCGAAGCGCTCCTTCGCGAGCTCCGCGACGAGCTTGCCCTCGCCGCACCCGAGGTCCGCGACCGTGCGCGCACCCGCCTCGCGCAGCGTCTCGCGCACGAACGCCCGACGCCGCGCATCGAGCGAGAGCGGCCGCTCGAGCGCGTCCTCGCCCGCCGCCGCGCGCGCCTCGCTCTCCTCGTCGAGCAGCGGCTCGAGCCGCTCGAGCGCCGCGCGCACCAGCGAGCGCTGATGGCGCAGATAACGACGCGTCACCAGCTCGCGCTCGGGATGCGCCTCGAGCCATCCCTCGCCGTGCCGCAGCAGCTTCTCGATCTCCGCAGCGTCGACCCAGTAGTGCTTGTCGTCGTCGAGCACCGGCAGCAGCACGTAGAGGTGCGCGAGCAGCGACGCGACCGTCTGCGTGCCCCGCAGCGCGAGGCGCAGCGCGCGCCCCTCGCCCCACTCGGGGTGCATCTCGTCGAGCGCGATGCGCTCGATCTCCACGTGCCACCCGAGCGGCTCGAAGAGGCGCCGCGCCAACGACTCGCCACCGCGCGCCGCGATCACCGAGACCGTCGCCTCGAGCGCGATCGCCTGCTCCGCGAGCTGCGGCCGCTCCTTGCTGCGCCCGCCGAGCGCCGTCCCGAACGCGCGCGAGATCGCGACCGACACGAACGACGACGCGACGTAGGGCCGATCGCTCACGTACGCCGCGAGCGGCTCGCCCTCGCGATCACGCACCAGCCCGATCGGGTCGATGTCGAGCAAGAGCGCTGCGGTGCAGCGTGACTCGCTCGCGTCGGGATAGAGCACGTGCGCGACCCCGAACGAGAGATCGACCGAGGTCACGCGCTCCGGATGTTTGTGCAGCAGGTACCCGAGGTCGGTCGCCGGAACGTGCGTCGTGGTGATCGTGACGAGCATGAGGCCGGCGAGCGTCGCACGGGCCCACCCCGCGGCGCGAGGGCGCGCTATACCTCCCCTCGTTGCGCGCCCTCGCTCCGATGCTGTGTGTCCTCGCGCTCTCCGCGTGCGACGACCTCTCGCGCTTCCGCACCGACGGCAACAGCCTCTATCGCGGCGACGTCGTGGGCGACGAGGGCGAGTCGTTCCTGCGGCGCGGCTTCGCGCCGGGCACGTCGCTCGAGCTCGAGTTCGACCCCACCACGCCCGACGTTCCGCAGCCCGGCACGATCACCTCGAGCCCCGATCCCACGAGCGGTGAGCGCGTGTTCGACGCGACGCCGCTGCGCTCGATCGCGCCGCTGCAGCACGACCTGCTCTCCGAGTACGACTTCCCGGGCGGCGGCCGCGTGCGCAACTACCTCTACGTCGTGCGCCCCGAGTCCGGCCCGCTCGCGGGGCGCGACGCGATGGCGTTCGTCTCGCTGCTCGACGACGGCGGCGTCGAGGTGCGCATCATCGCGGGCGCAGGCGACGAAGCGAGCGGCGATCACTTCGGGCTCTTCCGGATGAGGCGAGTCGATCGATGAGAGTTCTCGGCATCGAGTCGTCGTGCGACGAGACCGCGGCGGCGATCGTGGAGGACGGCGGTCGCGTGATCGCCGACGTGGTCGCGAGCCAGGTCGCGGTGCACGCGCCCTACGGCGGCGTGGTGCCGGAGCTGGCGTCGCGCGCGCACCTCGCGAACGTCGCGCCGGTGATCGCGAAGGCGCTCGAGGCAGTCCCCGGTGGGCTCGACGCGATCGACGGCATCGCGGTCACGCGCGGGCCCGGACTGCTCGGCGCGCTGCTCGTCGGCATGAGCGCGGGCAAGGCGATGGCGTGGTCGCGCGGGCTGCCGCTCGTCTACGTCGATCACCTCGTCGCGCACTTGCTCGCGGTGTACCTGCAGCGCGGCGAGACGACGATCGAGACGCCCGAGATGCCCTTCGTCGCGCTGCTCGCGAGCGGCGGGCACACCGCGATCTACGAGGTGCGCGCCCACGACGACGTCGAGCTGATCGGACAGACGCGCGACGACGCGGCGGGCGAGGCGTTCGACAAGGCCGCGAAGCTGCTCGGGCTCGGCTATCCCGGCGGGCCGATGATCGATCGGCTCGCGAAGCTGGGCGATCGATCGAAGGTCGAGCTGCCGCTGCCGATGCCGAGCACCAAGCGCCTCGACTTCTCGTTCTCGGGGCTCAAGACCGCGATCGCGCGGCACGTGGAGAAGCACGGCGCGCCGAAGGACGAGCGCGACCTCGCCGACGTGTGCGCGGCGTTCCAGCACGCGGTGGTCGAGGTGCTCGCGCGCAAGAGCGTCGCGGCGTGCAAGCAGCGCGGCATCCCCCGGCTCGTGCTGGCGGGCGGTGTCGCGGCGAACGCGGGGCTGCGGGCGCGCACGACCGAGCTCGCGACCAGCGTCGGCGTGAAGGTGTTCGTGCCGCCGATCGCGAGCTGCACCGACAACGCGGCGATGATCGCGTACGCGGGATGGCTGCGGCTGGCGCGCGGCGAGCGCGACGCGCTCGACATGACGGCGTACTCGAAGAGCCCGGACCTGCGGCGCGGGAAGATCCTGGTCTAGACGGGGTCGGGGGCGGGGGCGGGGGCGCGCTCGGGAGCGGGAGCTGGGCGGGGGCGAGGGGCCGCTCGGTGACCGGGCGGGGGCGCGCCGGCTGCGCGGACGCATGCGATGGCTCGCGAGGAGGCATGCGATGGGTCGCGAGGACGCATGCGATGGGTCCCGAGGACGCATGCGATGGGTCCCGAGGACGCATGCGATGGGTCCTGAGGACGCATCGGTTGGGGTGGATCCACCCCAATTCGAAAACGAGGCAAAAACCGCGGTGAAACGCGTGATTCTCGGCGCGTTTCGAGATGCGTGCGCGAGCGATGGGCTCGACATGGAGGCCCGCGTCGCGAATGTTCGCGCGAAAGGAGGTCCGAGATGGCCACCAAACGGAAGAAGACGACCAAGAAGAGCGCGAAGAAGAAGGCGACGAAGAAGACAACGACCAAGCGCGTTGTGAACCCGCTCTCGACCGACCAGCGTCGCAGCCTGCTGAAGCCGCCGGCGGGCTACGAAGCGCTCGTGAGCGACACGATCGACGCATGGAGCGACAACCGCTCGGTGCTGAAGCTCGCGAACCGCAGCCCGGCGCAGCTCGCATCGATGCTGCGGAAGGCGAAGAAAGCCGCCGAGAAGCAGCGAGCGTTCGAGGAGAAGGTGGAGGATCAGCTCCGCGCGCTGATGGACGCGCGGCTCGCCGCCGAGCACGAGGTGTGGAGCACGACCCTCGCGCTCTACGGCGTGGCGAAGGCGCAGATGCGCACCGCACCGGAGCTCGCGGGCGCGTTCGAGCACCTGAGCGAGGCGTTCGCGCGCGAGGCGAGGAAGCCGAGCGAGCCGACGCCGAGCGAGTGACGCGCACGACGGGGCGCGTGTCGTGCGCGCCCTCGTCGCGATCAGGTGCGCGTGAGCGCGATGCCGAGGTCGCGCTCCGCGCACGCGCGCGCCATGGGCCGCAGGCTCGCCATCACGACGCGCATCTCGGGGAGCAGCACCTCGCCGACGTGGGGATCGTCGAGCGCGGGGGCGGTCGCGGCGGGGTCGAGATCGTAGGCGTCGGGGCGCGCGCCTCAGCTCACCTGGATCGCGCGGCGGGTCATCCACACGCCGTGCTGGTTGCAGCGGGCGCGCGCGACGAGCTGCGAGGGCTCGCGGAGCACGAGGGGGACGCGGAGGATCGGGTACGCGACGTCGGGCGAGAGATCGGCGACCCACACGATGCGATCGTCGAGGCGCACCTCGATCCACTCGATGCGGTGATCGACGCTCATCTCGTGGGGGCGCACGCCGGCCTGCACGACGAGGTCGAAGGGACGCCCGGCGCGCACGCGCTCGGGCAGCGTGAGCACCGGCGCATGGGTGCGCTCGTCCTCGGTGAGCGCGGAGGCATCGGCGACCTGGGCCCCGGTGGGCGTGCCCTCGGCCGACCACTCGGCGCGCGCCGGTGGGCACGCGGCAGTGCCGCGGCGTTGCGCGAGCGCCGCGGAAGGGAGCGCCAACGTCGCGGCGCCGACGATCGAGCCTCGCAGGAAACGACGTCGCTCCATGATGCGCGAGTGTAGACGACCGAGACCGAGACCGAGTGCGAGCCCCTCGACGCCGAGCTCCGAGATCCGGCGCCGCACCGCACTCGACACCGCTCGTTCGGCGCGATGCCCGAAGGGCGAGCCGATCGATTCGGCCGCGATGCCGAAGGCGAGCCGGTCCGCGGGTGACGACGCGAGCACGCGACGCGTGCTCGCGTCGTCACCCGCTCTTCCCAGCCAAGAAACCGACCGCGGCCTTCCCTCCCCGCGTGGCCGACGCCTTACCAGCCGGGGCGCGGGGAGGGGTCTCGCGCGCACTTCCGCAGGAGCCGACCAGTCTCCGTGAGAGCCCCGAATGCTCGAGGGCGGTCGCGCGTAGCGCACCGCCCTCGAGACTCCACCTATCCAGTCACCTCACGAGCCGCAGGACGCCGCTCCGAGGACTGTCGGAGCACGAGACCCCTCACCGAAGCCTCACCGCGCGCGGCGTCGTCCGATCGCCAGCACGAGCCCGAGCGCCATCACGACGAGCCACGCTCCAGACGACCGCGACCCGACCGACACCGTGCATCCGCCGGCGTTCGATCCCACCGCCGTGCACACCGACGCCGCGCCGTCCGCCGTCCGGCGGCACTCGAAGCCGACGCCGCACACGTTGTCCGCGTCGCACGGCTCGGTGCACACGCCGCCGCCGCCGAGCCGCGCGCACAGGCCGCTCGAGCACTCCGCGTTGGTGCCGCACTCCTCGCCGACGAGGCCGCCCATCGGCGCGCACACGTTCACGCCGCCCGCCGCCGCGCAGCCGAAGCCCGCGGGGCACGCCACGCCGCCGTCGCACACCACGGTGCACCACTGGCGATCGCCGAGGATCGCGCAGATGCCGCCGGGGCAGTCCGAGTTGTCGAGGCAGTTGCTGCCGACGCCGCCGCCTCGGTCGCGCATGCACTCGTTGTCGCGGCACACGAAGCCGTCGGGGCAGCTGCCGCCCTCGCCGCACGGCGCGGTGCACTCGAGCACGCCGCCGCGCTCGCCGCACGAGCCGCTGCGGCAGTCGGAGTCCTGACCGCACGGCTCGCCGAGGCCGTGGCCGAGCCCGCCGACGATCTCCTGATCGACGCATCCGCCGCACGCGTCGCCGAGCGGCACGCAGATCTCACCCGCGAGGCAGCGCCCCGCATCGAGTCGGCACGGCGCGAGGCAGCGCTGCATTCCGTCGCCGGGATCGGCGCAGAAGAGCGACGCGCAGTCGGTGTCCGCCGCGCACGACGCGCCGATCGGCGCGCCGCCCGGAGCGCCCGGCACGCAGTGGCCCGCGCAGCCCGTCGAGCCGCAGAAGGAGCCGGGCGGGCAGCCCACGTCGGGGCGCATCGGATCGCACTCCTGGGTGCAGATCTGACCGGCCTGCGTCGTCGCGCAGAGGCCGCCGATGCAGGTCGCGCTGTCGGTGCACGCGCTGCCGAAGGGCATGCAGCCCTCGTCCGCCTCGCCGTCGCAGTCGTTGTCCGCGCCGTCGCAGATCTCGCCGCCCTCGTCGGGGAAGCACGCGTCGCCGACCATCTCGAGCACGCCCTCGACCCACTCCATGTGGCGGTAGAGCTCGTTGTACGCGCCGGGCGCGGTGCCGCACTGCGGCTCGGTGCGGCCGTCGGGGCTGAAGATGAAGCTCGCGACGCCGTAGACGAGCCCGTCGGGGCCGATCACCGGACCGCCCGAGTCGCCCTGGCAGACCGCTGGCTCGACGAAGATGAGGCCCTGCTGGAGGCCGGTGACCGCGGCGCTCGTGCGGTACTTCGTGCCGGTCTGGCCCGAGGGCGTCTGGCCGTAGCCGATCGCCGTGATCTGCTGGCCGTTGAGCGCGCTCGCCGGGCCCATCGCGATCTCCATCGGGGTCTCGCGCGCGGGCGTCGCGAGCTCGACGAGCGCGAGGTCCATGGCGCGGCCGTCACCGATGTTGCTGGTGCTGCCGGGGATCAGATAGATGGCGCGCGCGCGGTACTGCGCGGTGATCGAGCGCTGCGAGCTGCCGACGTAGAAGCTGATCGCCGAGGCCGACGCCTGGGTGTTGCCGTCGGCGCGCATCACGCAGTGACGCGCGGTGAGCATGACGCGCGGCGTGATGAGCGACGCGGTGCACATGCCGCCGCTCTGGTTGTAGAGGAGCATCACCGAGGGGAAGCCGGTCTCCGCGGTCCCGTCGACGATCTCCTCGGTGATCACCTCGGCCTCGGGCGCGATCGGCGCGCACGCACCGAGCAGCGCCGCCGCGGCGAGCATCGCGACCAGCCCCTTCGACGTCGTCATCCCCATCACGCCCTCACTTCGCGGCGCTCAGTCCGCGAATCAGCAAGCAGAGCCCCTAAGCGAAAAATCATCACCCGCGACGACGGCGCCGCGCGATCACGATCGAGCCGATCGCCACGAGCACGAGCATCGTCGTGGCGCCGGGACGGCGCGCGCCGCTGCCGACCGCGCAGCCACCGCCGCTCGTCTCGGCACGCGGCGCGATGCACGCGGCGCTCATCCCGTCGGCGCCGCGGCGGCACTCGAAGCCCGGGCCGCACGGCGCGTCGACGCCGCACTCGCGGGTGCACACGCCGTCGTCGCCGCAGACCCCGGAGAAGCAGTCGGTCCCGGCGACGCACGCGTCGCCGACGAGCCCGACCTCGGGCGCACAGACCATCACGCCGCCGGCCGCGACGCACGCGAAGCCGTCGGGGCACTGTTCCTCGCTGCCGCAGATGCTGGTGCACCACGCGCGATCGCCCTGCACCGCGCAGAACGTGCCGCTGCCGCAGTCGGCGTTGTTGACGCAGGTCTCGCCGATGCCGCCGAGCGTGCCGCGCACACACATCGCGTCGCGGCAGTGATAGCCGCCCGGGCATCCGGTCTCGCCGTCGCACGCGCGGCTGCAGTAGCGCGCGTCGCCGTCCTCGATGCAGCTGCCCGACGCGCAGTCCGCGGCGTCGCCGCACGGCTCGCCGAGGCCGGCGCGGAGGCCGCCGACGAGATCCGCGTCGACGCACGCGCCGCACGCGCCGGGGCCGGCCACGCACGCCTCGCCCGCGAGGCACATGCCGGCGTCGCCCTGGCAGGGCGTGAGGCAGCGGCGGATGCCGTCGCCGGGATCGGTGCAGAAGAACGACGCGCACTGGTCGTCGCGCTCGCACGGGCGATCGTTCGCGAGCGACGCGTCACCGGTGCGCGGGACGCAGTAGCCGCCGCACGAGGTCGCGGCGTCGCGCGCGCAGTAGAAGCCCTCGCCGCAGCCGAAGTCGGGGCGACGCGCGTCGCAGGCCTCGGTGCAGATGCGGCCCGCGATCGTGTCGCGGCAGGTGTTGCCGACGCAGATGTCGTCGCTCGCGCAGTTGCCGCCGATCGGCGTGCAGCCCTCGTCGACGGCGCCGTTGCAGTCGTTGTCGCGGCCGTCGCAGACCTCGGCGCCGTCGTTGACGCAGCCGCCGCCCTCCTCGATCGCCATGTCGATGAGATCGAGGAAGTTGTAGATCGCGTTGTAGCCGCCCTGGCCGCTGCCGCAGCTGCCGTTGCCGAAGGACACGACCGCGGCGACCTCGCGATCCTCGGTGACCATCGGGCCGCCGGAGTCGCCCTGGCAGATGAGCGAGCCGACGTAGATCACGTCGTCGGCGACGTAGGTGACGTCGCCGGTCGCCGTGTACTTGGTGCCCGAGCTGCCCGAGGGGATCTGCCCGAAGCCGATCGCGGTCACGGTCTGGCCGCGGAGATCGTCGGGCGGCGTGCGACGCACCGGGATCGGCTCGACGTCCGTCACGCCGCTGACGAGGACGAGCACCGCGACGTCCTGGCCGACGAGGCCGCTGAGGCGACCGTCGTCGCGATACGAGCCGGGCGTCGTGTAGACCGACTGGACGCGCAGCGTGCGGCCGCTGCCGGCGCGGTCGCCGATGCCGGCGACCATCGCGCTCGCGCTCGAGGGACCGGAGGCGCCGGCCTCCTGCACGCAGTGCTTCGCGGTGAGCACGACGCGCGGCTCGATCAGCGTGCCGGTGCAGAGGCCGCCGCTGTCGCGGCTGTAGACCCACACGACCGCAGGGTCGCCGCCGAGCGTGCCGTTGACGATCGCCTCCTCGGCGACGTCGGGAGAGGGATTCGCACAGGCCGCGAGGGCGAGCGCGAGGAGGAATGGGGCGGCGAGGAAGAAGGGTCGTCGGATCATCGTAGGGCCCTCGAGCGGCGCGCCCCCTGTGCAAGCGACAGGCCCGGACATGGGCGACCGGTTCTGCGCAAGTTCCGGCCAGTCGCGCCAATGAGTGTCAGGGCGCGAACGCGCGTGTTCATAGGGTCGTCAATCGGCTTACTCGGACGTGAGACGCCTCACGTTCCGTGTAGGCGCGGCGGAGACGCGAGCCGATCGACGCCACGCTGCGCCGATGCTCTCACCGCCATCGATCTCGCGGCGCTCGGAGAAGATCGGCTCGGCCGCCGGTCTCCACCGTACGCGCGCTTCGCGCGCTCCCGTCCGGGACGTGCAGGACGAGCACTCCGGCAGACTCAGGCAAGGGCTCACGCCGCGTCGGCGGCCGCGTTCCAGCGGGCGGCAGCCTCGGCGTCCCCGGCTTCCTGAGCGAGCCCCGCCGCGTCGCGGTAGAGCGACGCCGCCTGGGCCAGCTCGCCGGCGAGTTCGCGCAGCGTGCCCAGCACGCCGGTCGCGCGCGCGGCGACCGCGGTCGCGCCCGACGCGCGCGCATGACGCAGCGCCGAGTCGAGGTGCTGGGACGCGAGGTCGGCATCGCCGATCTCGACGAGCGTCTCCGCGTACTCGAGCTGCGAGCTCGCGAGCGCGCTCTCGCGATCCGCGCTCTTGTCCGTCGCGAGCAGCTCGCACGCCTTGCGGAACGTGTTCGCCGCGGCGACCGCGTCGCCCTCCTCGCGGCGCAGGCGCGCGAGGTTGAGCTGCACCTCGGCCTCGCAGCGCGGATCGTCGTTCGCGGTCGCGCTCTCGATCGCCTGACCGAGCAGGCGCTGGGCATCGCGCCGCCGCTCGCGCTTGATCGCGACGCGGCCGAGCACGAGCAACATGCGCGCGCGCTCCTTGTTGCGCGGCCCCGCGAGCTCGAGCGCCTCGCGCAGCACGCCGTCGGCGCCCGCGAGATCGCCGTGCGCCTCGAGCGCCTCGCCCAGCTTGCGGCTGAAGGTGACGAGCGCGCGATCGAGCGAGAGGTCGCCGGAGAGCAGGAGCTCGCGGCGCGCGAGATCGAGGCCGCGCCGGAACGCGAGCGTCGCGGCCATCGCGTCGCCACGGAGCATCGCGGCGTCGCCCATGCGCTCGAGGAGCAGGAGCGCGCTCATCGGCTCGCCCGCCTTGAACGCGTGCTCGGCGCGCACCTCGAGGACCGCGCCGTTGCCCGCCGCGACCTGCAGCGCACGCGCGTGCAGCTCCTTGCGGGCCTCGGCGGGGATCGATGCCTCCACGAGATCGCGCACGAAGGGGTGCACGACCTCGACACGATCGGAGATCGTGAAGAGCAGACCGAGCCGCGTGAGCGTCTCGATCGCCGCGAGGTCACCGGCCTGCGCGACCTCGCGCAGCCACTCGATCGGGCACGAGTCGCCGAGCACCGAGACCGCCTGGAGCAAGCGGCGCGACGGGAGATCGAGTCGCTCGAGGCGCGCCATCACCGCGTCGGCGAGGCGCGGCGGGAGCGTCTCGTCGTGGCCGTCCTTCCCCAGCGCGCGCACCTGCTCGAGGTAGAGCGGCAGCAGCAGGCGCTGCGTGGGCTCGGTCGAGCGCTCGCGCGAGACCGGGCGCGGCGCGGACACGGTGCCGTTGAGGAAGTCCTGCGCCTCTTCGTTGTCGAGGCCGCGCAGCACGAGGCTCATCGCCTGCGGGTGCGGGCTGGGCTCGCGGATCGCCGCGCCGCTCGTGACGATCAGCGTCGGCGTGGGCGCCACGAGATCGACGAGGCGCGTCAGCGCGAGGCGGCTCAGCGTGTCGCAGCGCGTGAGATCGTCGATCACGAGGACGACGATGCCCGAGCGCGCACGGCTCGCCGCGACGCGCACCGCCGCCGCGAGCGCCGCCGCGACCGCGCCCGCGCGCGGCACGCCGGGCAGCCCGGGCAGGCCCTTCGACTCGACGATCTCCGCGATGCCGGCGCGCGCGAGCGGATCCGAGATCAGCCCGCCGGTCGCGAGCTCGGGCAGGCGGCTCTCGTCGACGTCGAGCAGCCCCGCGATCAGCGTGCGCACCGCGAAGTACGGCGCGGGCGCGCCGCTCGGATGCGGGCCCGACATCACGACCTGATCGCCCGAGCCCGACGCGAGCAGCGCGAGCTCCGAGAGCAGCCGCGTCTTGCCGACGCCCGGCTCGCCGAGCACGCGCATCCACACCGGGCGCTCGGTGACGAGCGTGCGCAGGTTCGCGAGCTGCGCGAGCTCGGCATCACGACCGACGAGCGGACGCCGCGTCGCCGCGGGCTGCACCGAGCCGCGAGCCGGCGCGGGCTGCGGCGGGGCCTGGGTGCCGGCGCGATCGGGACGCGCCGACGGCGGGATCGTGACGATGCCGGTGAGGCGCGTGCCGCACTCCCCGCAGAAGCGCACCGTCATCGGGTTCATGTGCCCGCACGTCGGGCACTCGATCATGCTGACGTGGCGCGTCTCGAGCGACTCCTCGGCGCGACGGACCGCGTCGTCCATCTCGTCGGCGCTCTGGAAGCGCTTGCCCGGTGCCTTCGCGAGCGATCGGATCGTGAGCTCGGCGAGCTGATCCGGGATGCGGCGCTGCGGCGCGATCACGCGCGGATCGGGCACCGGATCGTGGATGTGCCGCAGCACGACCTTGGTCGGCGTGTCGTCGGTGTACGGCAGTCGATCGGTGAGCATCTCGAAGAGCAGGACGCCCATCGAGTAGAGATCGCTGCGCCCGTCGAGCTCGTCCCCGCGGCCCTGCTCCGGGCTCATGTAGTCGGGCGTGCCGCACACCAGCCCCGGCGACGTGATCGACGACGAGCCGGGGCCGACGATCGTCGCGAGACCGAAGTCGACGACCTTCACGACCTCGTCGCCCTTGCGGCCCTTCTGGACGATGATGTTCTCGGGCTTGAGATCGCGGTGCACCACGCCGAGCGCGTGCGCTTCGCCGAGCGCGGCGAGGACCTTGCGCAGGATGCGGCAGATGCGCTTGAACGGGAGCGGGCCCTCCTCCGCGAGCACCGTCGCGAGATCCTTGCCCGCGAGGTACTCCATCACGAGGTAGAGGATCCCGTCGTCGGTGCGACCGAAGTCGATGATGCCGACGCTCTCGGGGTGGTTCAGGCGGCTCGCCGCGCGCGCCTCGTTGTAGAAGCGCGCGACCGTCTGCTCGTCGCCGAGCAGGTGCGGATGGATCACCTTCACCGCGACGGTGCGTCCGAGCATGTTCTGGACGCCCTTGTAGACGCGCCCCATGCCGCCGACGCCGATCAGCTCCTGGATCAGATAGCCGCCCGCGATGGTGCGGCCGACCATCGGATCGCCGGGAGAGCTGGGATCGTCGCGCTCGAGATTGTGCCCACAAGCCGAGCAGAAGCGGTCCGCTTCCTCGCCCGGAGCTGCGCACTGGGGGCACGACTTCACGCGCGCGAGCATACCGGAACCCGTACATCGTGATCACGTGTGTTGATCGATTCCCCTGCACCCACGGTACAGACGGAGTCGGACGGGGTCGCGAGTTGCTCCACGTCGACACGCGACGCACGGGGACGTGCCGCGCTACGCTGCGCGCGCGATGAAGGCCGCCGCCGCGACTCCGCGCTCGTTCCGCGCCGCGGGCACGACCGAAGCGCTGCGTGCCGCGGCGCTCGGAGCGAACCTCTGGGCGATCGCGCTGCTGCTGCCGGTGCTGCACGGCGGCGCGCGCGCGATCGACGCGGTGATCGTGCTGGTGCCGCTGCTGCCGCTCGCGATCGGCACGCGCGCGCTGGGGTCGCCCGTGCCGCGTTTGTCGCCGGTCACGCAGCGTGGGCTCGCGATCGCGACGTTGCTCTTCGCGTTCCCGATCACGCTCGCGAGCGCGATCGCGTCGCGTGCCGACCTCGCGGATCGCGATGCGTGGGGGCCGCTCGGGCTCTTGGTCGCGTCGATCTCGCTGCTCGCGTTCGGGGCGGTGAGCGCCGAGGCGTGCGGGCGACCGGTGGTGCTGCGGACCTCGAGCGCGCAGGGGCTCGCGACGGTGCAGCCTGCGAGCGAGCCGCCGCTGCGGCGCTGGCTGCGGCGCGCGATCGTCGGCGGAGTGACGGCGGGCGCGCTGCTCGCGGCGGTGGTCGCGCCCGCGATCGGCGCGCGCGCGACGCTGGTGCGCACCTGGGGCGACTCGGCGGACGAGGCGACGGTGCTCGCGTCGATCGTGGGCGCCGCGGCGGGCTCGATCGGGCTCGCGGCGTTCGTCGGGCCGCGGCTGCGCGCGCCGCGCGCGGGCGAGCTCCCGTCGGCGTCGCGTCGTGCGCTGCGGGTCAGCATCGCGATGTTGCTCGCGGCCGCGGCGCTGGTGGCGTTCTTCCTCCTGCGCGCGTGGGAGAGGTCGGTGACGACGTGAGCGGCGATCGCGACCACGGAACCCGCTATCATCGGCGGCGCACGTGACGACCTCCGCGAGCAAGGGAAGCCCCGGCGGCGTACGCATCCTCGACCGGCTGCGCGACGACGGACGCATCACCGCGCCGCAGTACGAGAGCTTCTACCACCAGGCCAAGCGCACCGGAGAGCGCATCGAGGAGTCGATCCTCGAGTCCGGCGCGATGAGCGAGGCCGACCTGCTCAAGTTCGTCGCGTCGCTCTACAAGACGCGCTTCGTCTCGACCGAGCGGCTCTCGAAGGCGGAGATCGATCGCGCGACGCTCGACCTCGTCCCGCGACGGCTCGCGGAGCGGCTGCAGTGCGTGCCGATCCTCTACGACCGCCGCGCGCAGGTGCTCTCGGTCGTGACCTACGAGCTCGAGGAGGACGTCGGCAAGCAGCTCGCGGTCGCGACCGGCGCGCGCGAGGTGCGCGTGTTCGCCGCGCGACCGGCGACGGTGCGCGCGGCGCTGCGTCGCTTCTACGGCGGCGATCCCCACGCGTTCGCGCAGGTGCAGGGCGCGCCCGCGAGCTACGCGCTCGGGCTCGACGCGTTCGAGCGCGGCAGCGGCGGTGGGCCCTCGATCTCGCTCGATCCCACGCCGCGCGGCGGGATCTCGCTCGATCTCGAGCTCGACGATCGCACGCCCGCGATCGGCTTCGCGCCCGCGCCGCCAGCACCCGCCCGTCCCGCCGCGCCGGCCCGCGCAGCACCGCCGACGCCGCCCGAGCTGAAGATCGAGATGCCACGCTTCGAGGTCGCGCCCGACTGGGCCGCGTACCTCGAGACCGTGAACGTGCTGGTGACGGTGCTCGACGGATCGCGCGCCGAGCTGCGCGGTCACTCGTCGCAGGTCGCGCGCCTCTGCGGGCAGCTCGCGGATCGTCTCTCCATCAGCGGCGCCGACCGCCACGCGATCGTGCTCGCCGGGTACCTGCACGACGTGGGCAAGGCGAGCAGCTATCACCTCACCGCGCTCAACGTCTCGCGCTTCGACGGGCATCGCCTGCAGGCGCAGCGCAGCCACCTCAGCCCGCTGCGCATGTTCGAGTCGGCGCGCCTGCCGCCTGCGACGATCGACGCGCTCACGCACCTCTACGAGCGCTACGACGGACAGGGCTTCCCCGATCGCCAGGCGGGCAACGCCATCCCGATCGGCGCGCGCATCGTGTCGCTGGTCGAGACCTACTGCGATCTCACGGTGAACCCGAAGAACCCGTATCGCCGGACGCTCTCGCCGCGCGAGGCGCTCGACGTGCTGCGGCAGCTCGGATCGCAGCTCTTCGATCCCGGGCTCGTCGGCGCGCTGCGGCAGGTCGTGGTGGGCGACGAGACGAGCGGAAAGAACGGCGCGCGCACGCGCGTGCTGATCGTCGATCCCGAGCGCGAGGAGACCACGATGCTCGAGCTGCGCCTCGCCGAGGCGGGCCACGGCGTCGTGGTGGTGCGCGATCGCGCCGAGGCGACCGCGGCGATCACGAAGGAGCGCTTCCAGCTGATCGTGTCGGAGCTCGAGCTCGGCGGCGAGGACGGCTTCGCGCTCCTCGGCGCCCTGCGTGCGGAGCCGAGCGCGGCGGAGATCCCGTTCGTGTTCCTCACGCGCAAGGCGGATCGCGAGTCGGTCGCGCGCGGGTTCGAGCTCGGCGCGGCGGACTTCCTGGTGAAGCCCGCGTCGGCAGAGCTGGTGGTCGCCAAGACCGCGCAGCTGATCGAGGCAGGCGTGCGCCGTCGCGGCGGAGGGCTCGCGGGGAACCTGCGCGACATCTCGCTGCCCGACGTGATCCAGGCGCTCGGGAACGGACGCAAGACCGGGCTCCTGCACGTCTCGGCGGGCGGCACGATGGGCGAGATCCACTTCCTCGAGGGCGCGATCGCCGACGCGCGCTTCGGACAGAGCGCGCGGCAGGAGGCGATCTACGCGATGCTCGCGCTCAAAGAGGGCGAGTTCTCGCTCGACCCCGCATTCAAGCCCACGGCTCGCGTGATCAACGAGAGCACGGAGGCGCTCCTGCTCGAGGGGATGCGCCGCATGGACGAGGCCGGGATCGGCTGAACGTCGTTGCACCCGTGGAGATCCGCACCTATACCGCGGCCGTGCCAGCCCCCGGTCGGGCCATCTCCGCCCTGCTCCGCTGCGTCGTGCTCACGGCGCTGGTCACCGCGTGCGGCGGACCCACATTGCAGAGCGGCGTGTTCCGCGACGCAGAAGCTCACTATCGGATCGGCGATCTCGGACCGGGCTGGTCACGGCTCTCGGTCGCGGGGCAGAACGATCTCGCGTGGCACAACGAGTCGCTCGGCGCGATCGTGCAGCTGAACGCGACCTGTGATCCCTCGCGCGACGTGCCGCTCACCGCGCTCACGAACCACCTGCTGATCGGGTTCCGCGAGCGCGAGATCGTCGAGCAGGAGTTCGTGTCGATGGACGCGCGCGAGGCGCTGCGCACCCACGCGGTCGCGACGCTCGACGGAGTCCCGCGCGAGCTGCTCTTCGTGGTCCTCAAGAAGGACGACTGCGTCTACGACTTCGCGCTGATCACGCCGCCGGGCACGCCGTTCAGCGGCGCGCAGCCCGCGTTCGAGCACTTCGTCTCGGGGTTCACGACGGAGGTGCAGTGAGCGCGCAGCCGCAGCCCGCGGAGAAGTCGCTCGCGGTCCGCGCGATCGAGGCGCAGGGCGCGCGACTGATCCGCGCGATGAACCACGTGGGCGGCATCACCCAGATGACGCTGCGCGCGTTCCGCTCGCTGTTCACGACGCGCTTCGAGGCGCGCTCGTTCCTCTACCAGCTCGAGCAGATGGGCGTGAAGTCGTTCGGCATCGCCGCGGCGACCGCGATCTTCGTCGGCATCGTCATGGCGATCCAGTTCGCGTTCTCGCTCGAGCGCTTCGGCGCGCGCGACAGCGTCGGACGCATCGTCGGTCTCTCCGAGGCGCGCGAGCTCGCGCCCTCGCTCACCGCGCTCGTCGTGGGCAGCCGCATCGGCGCGGGCATCGCGGCCGAGCTCGGGTCGATGGCGGTCACCGAGCAGATCGACGCGATCCGCGCGCTCGGCGCCGACCCGGTCAAGAAGCTCGTGGTGCCGCGCATGCTCGCGGGCATCCTGATGATGCCGATGCTCACCGTGTTCGCGCTGGTGCTGGGCATCGGCAGCGCGGCGCTGGTGTGCAACCTGACGTTCGGGATCGCGATCCCGTTCTTCGTGACCACCGCGCTCGACTCGATCTGGGTCGAGGACTTCCTGTCCGGCATCGGCAAGACGCCGTTCTTCGGGTTCCTGATCGCGGTGCTCGGCTGTCATTTCGGGATGACCACGCGCGGCGGCACCGAGGGCGTCGGGCGCAGCACGACGACGTCGGTCGTCGTGGTCGCGATCAGCATCCTCGTCGCGGACGCGGTCCTCACCCAGATCTTCATGTCGTTCATGTCGCGATGATGCGCCTGCGCGTGCTCGCGGCTGCGCTGGTCGTGCTCGCGCTGATGATCGCGGGAGTGGTGCTCGATGCGGCGCGGCGGCGCGGCGACGGGGCGCACGCGCGTGCGATGCGCGTCGAGCTCGCGAGGACGATCGGGCTGCCCGATCTCGCGCTCTCGAGCGGCGCGCGATGGCTGCGTCATCCCTCGCAGGTCGAGCCCGCGGCGGCGCTCTCCGACGCGCCGGGCGCGCTCGACGTCGATCCCGCGGGCGCGTGGATCGCGCCGCCGCGCGCGGTGCTGGGCGCGGGCGCGACCGGCAGGATCGAGCGGCGATGAAGCGCCAGCTCGCGCTCCTCGATCACGCGCTCGGCGCGCTGCGCCGGCGCGCCGGGCGGAACGCGGCGATCGCGATCGGTCTCGCCGCCGTGGTCGCGCTCTTCGGCTCGACGTCGTTCCTCGCCGAGGCGCTGCGGGCCGAGTACCGCGCGCTCGCCGACGGACTTCCCGATCTCACGGTGCAGCGTCTCGTCGCGGGGCGTCCCGCGCTGATCGCGGAGCGCGAGGCCGCGACGATCGAGGCGCTCGATCTGCCCGGCGTGCGCAGCGTGCGACCGCGGGTGTGGGGCTACCTCTTCGTCGCGCCGATCGAGGGCAACGTCGTGGTGATCGGAAGGGGCGCCCACGACGACGCGGAAATCGTCGCGGGACGCTGGCCCGAGCGCGACGACGAGATCGTGGTGGGCTCGGGCATCGCGCGACTGCTCGGTGCGCGCGCCGGCGATCAGATCGCGCTCACCGCGAGCGAGGGCGCGACGCCGGTCGTGCTGACGATCTCGGGCGTGCTCGACGCCCGCACCGCGGCGCTCGGCAGCGATCTCGTGATCGCGACCGACGCCCGCGCGCGCTCGCTCCTCGGGGTGCCCGAGGGCATGGCGACCGATCTCGCGCTCGATCTCGCGCGCGACGAAGAGGCCGCGGTCGTCACCGCCGAGATCGCGCAGGCGGTGAGCGGCGCGCGGGTGATCGATCGACAGCTGCTCGAGCGCACCTACGAGCTCACCTTCGACGCGCGCGCCGGGCTCGTCGGCGCGATGCTGGTGCCGGCGCTGCTCGCGCTACTCCTGCTCGCGTGGGATCGCCTCACCGGGCTCGGCGAAGCGGAGCGCCGCGAGATCGGTGTGCTCAAGGCAACTGGTTGGAGCACCAACGATGTGCTCACGGCACGGATGTGGGAGTCGGGGCTGGTCGCGCTGGTGGGCTCGGTCGCGGGCGTGGCGATCGGCTACGTGCACGCGTTCTGGCTCGGCGCGCCGGGGATCGCGGACGCGCTCTTCGGGTGGAGCGTGCTGCACGCGGAGCTCGCGCTCGCTCCCGCGGTCGATCTCGCGCAGGTGCTCGCGATCGTGAGCGCGGTGGTCGTGCCCTTCGTCGCGGTGAGCGTGGTGCCGGCGTGGCGCGCGGCGATGCTCGATCCCGATCGCCTGCTGCGAGGTGGGCCGTGAGCCGGAGGTACGTCGGTGAGGGCGCGCTCGAGACGATCGACGTGCTCGGCGGAAAGCCGCTCGTCGTGCTCCTCGGGGTGCTGCCCGCGGCGTGCATCGCGCTCGGCGCGGTCTTGGCCACGCGTCCCGGCATGACCGCGGTGCTCGCACCGCTCGCGGTGGGCACGCTCGTTCCGCTCTGGCTCGGATGGCGCAGCGGGTTCTGGCGCGCGCTGGGCTCGGTGCTGCGCCGTGAGCCGCGACCGACGTTCCGCGTGGAGCTCGACGACCTGACCGTGCAGAGCTCGGGGCGACACGGCGCGATGCTCGTCTTCGACTGGTTCGAGATCGAGCGCTACTCGCCCAGCGATCTCGGCCTCGTGCTGTGGCTGCGCACCCCGAAGGACGGCGCGAACTGCGTGCTGCTCCCCCGGCGCTTCTTCCCGGCGGAGGACTGGGATCCCCTGGTCGCGCTGGTGCGCGAGAAGCTGCCGAGTTCCGCGAAGGCGCACGACGCGAGCGTCGCGGCGCGCACCCAGAGCACGCGAGGGCGCACCCTGCGCACGGTGGTCCTGTGGTGCGTCCTCCTCGTGGTCTGCTACGCGGTCTACCAGGTCCTCACGGAGCCCGGCCGATGAGCGCGCTGCTCGAGACGGTCGAGGTCACCAAGCGCTACCTCGACGGGGAGCGACGCCACCTCGCGGTCGATCGTGTCTCGATCGCGATCGACGCCGGCTCGCTGATCGCGCTGCGCGGCCCGAGCGGCTCGGGGAAGACCACGCTGCTCGGCCTGCTCGGCGGGATGATCGCGCCGACCAGCGGCGACGTGCGCGTCGACGGCGCGTCGATCGTGCACCTGCGCGATCGCCACCGCACCGAGCTGCGCCGCACCAAGATCGGGTTCGTGTTCCAGGAGCTCGCGCTCGTCCCCGACATGACGCTCGACGAGAACGTGCTCCTGCCGCTCGTCCCGACCGGGGGCGCGACGCGCGACGAGCGCGCGCGCGCGACCTCGCTGCTCGAGCGCTTCGGCCTCGCGAGCAAGGCCGAGGCGCGCGCGAGCAAGCTCTCGGGCGGCGAGCGCCAGCGCGGCGCCATCGTGCGCGCGCTGGTGCGCGATCCGCGCGTGCTCCTGCTCGACGAGCCCACCGCACACCTCGACGCCGCGAACGCGACCGAGGTCGTCGCGCTGCTCGCGTCCCTGCGCGACGAAGGACGCGCGATCGTCTGCGCGACCCACGACCCGCGCCTCGCCGACGATCCTCGGGTGAATCGCGCGATCGCGATGGCCGACGGCCGCTTGGTGACCTCGCCGAACGGCTGATGGGGCGAACGTGACGGATGCGGCGGGGGCCGCCCAATCCTTCCCTGGAGCCCCGCCGTATGCTCACTGGCCACCGCGCGCGCGCCGCCCTCGCCGGCGTGCTCCTCGCCGCGTGCTCGAACGATCCGGTCGCGCCCACGATCGATGCGTCGACCGGCGATGCGGGCGATCCCAACGCGGTCGTCGCGATCCGCGTGGAGCCCGAGCGGCTCGAGCTCCTCTCGCGCGACGGTGAGCCCGCGAGCGGCACGCTGCGCGCGATCGCGATCGAGGCCGACGGCGACGAGCATCCCGCCGAGGGCATCACCTGGATCCTCGGCATGCCCTCGCTCGCGACGATCACGCCCGAGGGCGTCGCGTCGATCGACGGATCGCGCGGCGGTGAGAGCGCGGTGCTCGCGCGCCTCGATCGCGGCGTGACCACGATCATCGGCGAGGGCCGCCTCGTCGCGCGCATCGAGCTTCGCTCGACCGGCGATCTCACCGACGACGAGGTCGCGCGCTTCGACGCCGAGCCGATCGTCGATGCCGCCGCCGCGCCGCGCATCCTCTATCCGGTCGAGGGCGCGGTGATGCCGCGCAACCTGCGCGCGCCGGTGGTGCAGTGGCAGCCGCAGAACGGCGAGGGCGATCTCTATCGCGTCCGCGCGCGCAGCACCCACGTCGAGCTCGTCACGTTCGTGCGCACCAGCGACACGTTCGATCATTCTTGGACGATCGCTCAAGAACGCTGGCGCACGCTGGTCGACGCCGAGCCCGACGCGCCGATCACGTTCGAGATCGATCGCTGGCAGGCGGCGCACGAGCGCGTGGTGCGCGGCGCCGCGCCGGTGACGATGCAGGTCGCGCGCGGCGGCGTGCTCGGCGAGGTCTATTACTGGGCGCTCGAGCGCGGGCGCATCCTCGCGATCGATCCCCAGACCGCCACGCCGCGCGACGTCGTGCCGAGCCCGCCGCGCGCCGCGGGCGAGACCCAGCGCTGCATGGCCTGTCATACCGTGTCGCGCGACGGGCGCTGGCTCTTCGGACGCCGCTTCGGCGACGACGCGAGCTGGGTCGTCGATCTCGCCGAGGACACGACGACCGATCCCCCGCCGATGCGCTACGAGCCGCGCCCCGGCATCGACACCGCGTCGTTCGATCCCACCGGCGAGCGCCTCCTCGCGGCGTGGGACGGACGTCTCTTCGTCGTCGACGCGCGCACCGGCCTCGAGGTCGCGAGCAGCGGCCTGCCCACAACTCTCGCGTCGATGCCGACCTGGTCGCCCTCGGGCGATCTCGCGGCCTGGATCGTCGCCGACGCGAGCGAGAGCGACGCGCCCTCGACCCTGCACGTCGCGACGCGCGACGACGCGGACACCCACACGTTCGCGGCGTCGCGCGCGCTGCACGCCGGCGCGGATCTCTCGAGCGCGCCCGAGGGCGGCTCGCGCGACGCGCTCCCGAGCTGGACCCCCGACGATCGCTTCCTCGTCTTCCAGCACGGCGCCCAGGCGTTCACCTCGGGCGCGCCCGGCGCGCGCGCCGCGCTCTATCTGGCGCGCGTCGAGGACGGCCACACCCAGCGCCTCGATGCCGCGAGCGGCGGCACCGACGCGTTCTGGCCGACCGTCTCGCCCTACGTCACCGACGAGGCCGAGGATCGCCGCTTCTACTGGGTCGCGTTCCACTCGCGCCGCGACTACGGCAACGCGCGCGCCGGCACCTGGGGCCGTCGCATCCGCCAGCTCTGGATCACCGCGGTCGACGCCGACCCCGAGGACGGAGTCGACGCCTCGCATCCGCCGGTGTGGCTGCCCGGACAAGAGCGCGACTACGACAACGTCGCTGCCTATTGGGCGCCGGAGTCGTGCCGGGGAGGAGGCCAGTCGTGCGCGGATGGATCGGAGTGCTGCTCCGGCGAGTGCACCGACGAAGGCGTCTGTACCGCACCGCCGATCTGATTCGAATCGGCTCGCCCGCCGGTCCTCCCGTCCGCGCGCTCCGCGCGCTCCCGTCCGGGACCTGCGGGACGAGCACTCCGGCAAGGACTCGACTCACGGGGGCTCTGATGACTCGCACGCTGACTCTCACGCTCGCCATCGCGCTGCTCGGCGCGTGCACCGGCCGCACCGAGGGCGACGACGCCGACTCCGGGGCACCGATCGACTCGGGCACCGACGCCGGCACGCTCGTCGTCGACTCCGGGACCGATGGTGGCGACACCGACACCCCCGACGCCGGCGACTGCGAGCTCGACTGCGTCGCGCTCCCGCCCGAGTGCCACTACGAAGGTCGCGACTGTGCGACGGAGTCGTGCGGCGAGATCGTCTGTCCGAATCCCAATCGGATGTGCGGCAGTCTCTTCCACGGCCGCTGCGCGAGCGACGAGTACTGCGACTTCTACATCGAGGGCGCGTGCGGCGCGCTCGACGAGGTCGGCCTCTGCCGCGATCGCCCCACCGAGTGCGACGAGGAGCCCGAGCAGCGCGTCTGCGCGTGCAACGGCACGACCTACGACAACCCGTGCGAGGCCCACCGCGCCGGCTTCGAGATCGTGATGGAAGGGGAGTGCCCGCCGCCCAACGTCTGCAACGGCGACGACGCGTGGGGCGAGGGCGAGGGCTGCACCACCGAGCTCGGCTGGAAGTGGGACGGCAACCGCTGCGCGCCGGTCGTGGGCTGCACCTGCACCGGCACCTTCTGCCCGAGCCTCTTCGCGAGCCGCGATGCCTGCCGCGCCGGCTCCGAGACCTGCATCGCGCACCGCTGCCAGGCCCAGGACGCCGTGGCGGTCACGACCGGGTGCGCCGAGCCCGCGAGCATCGGGTGGCGTTGGGACGGCACGACGTGCGTCGAGCTCGTCGGGTGCAGCTGCGACGGCACCTCGTGCTGGCGCGTCGAGGGCACCGACGAAGCGGGCTGCCAGTCCGAGTACGTCGTCGACTGCGAGCCGATCCCCGCGCCCCGTTGAGCCTCGCCATGCATCACCTCCGCCTCGCGCTCCTCCTCGCGCTCGCGCTGCCCGCGTGCACGGTGCCGCTCGACACGCCGCCCGGCGACGGCGGCCCCGGCGCGTGCGAGCAGAGCGGCGATCGCGACGGCGACGGAGTGCCCGATCTACTCGAGGAGCTCCTCGACACCGATCGCGACTTCGTCTCCGACGCCGACGAGACCGACAGTGACGGCGACGGTCGCGGCGACGCGCTCGAGGCGGGCGAGATGCCCTGCGTGTCGCTGCCCGATCGCGACGCCGACGGCGTGCCCGATCTGCGCGACACCGACGGCAACGGCGACGGCGTGCCCGACGCCACGCAGTGGGAGAGCGATCTCGACGGGGACGACGTCGTCGACGGGCTCGACACCGACACCGACGGCGACGCCATCGCCAACACCGTCGAGCAGCACGGCCCCGAGCCGATCGACACCGACGGCGACGGCACGGTCGACGCGCTCGATCTCGACAGCGACGGCGACACCATCGCCGACGCCCACGAAGCCGCGGGCGATCCCGACGCCGACGACGTCCCCTCGTTCCGCGATCTCGACGCCGACGGCGACGGCATCCCCGACGCCGACGAGGCCGGCGACGCCGACGTCGCGACCCCGCCGATCACCTGCGACGACGAGATCGACGTCGCGACCGGCGAGCCGGACGACGACGAGCTCGTCGACGCGCTCGACGTCGACCGCGACGGCGACGGAGTGCGCGACGGCGACGAGCGCGACGCCGGGATGGACCCTTGCGATCCCGACAGCGACGACGACGGCTTCGGCGATCTCGTCGAGTACGCGCGCGACGACGTCGAGTGCGAGGACGGCACCGAGGACGCGTGCGGCTGCGCGATCGATCCCGACTGCGGGATCCCCGGCGACGACTACTACGTCGTGCTGCCGTACCAGGCGCCGAGCGTGGTGCGCGAGCTCGAGCTCTCGACGCTGCTGCGCGTCGCCGACGTGCTGCTCCTCGCCGACACCACCGGCTCGATGGGCCGGGTGCTCGATCACATCCAGGACACCGTCGCGGTGCCCGACACCGGCCTGATCGATCGCATCCGCGACCGGGTGCCGAGCGCGTGGATCGGCGGCGGCTACCACGACGACTTCCCGCTCGGCATCTACGGCAGCGGCGACGATCGGGTGTTCGGCATCGCGATCGAGATGAGCCCGCCCGAGCGCGCCGCCGAGGTGCAGGCGGCGTTCGAGGCGCTGCAGATCCACGTGGGCGGCGACTGGCCCGAGTCGAACAGCGAGGCGCTGCTCCAGGTCGCGACCGGGCGCGGCGGCGCGTGGTCGATGAACGGCTACTTCTACACGATCCCTCGCCTCTCCGAGGAGTGCGAGGACGGCCGCTGGGGCGCGCCCTGCTTCCGCTCGAACGCGCTGCCGATCGTCGTGCACTTCAGCGACGCGTGCGCCCACAACGGGCCGCCCGGCGAGCACGCGTCGTGCGGGCCCTACCAGGGCTTCACGCCCGCGCCGGCGACCTGGGACGACGCGATCGCGGCGATGAACGCGCGCGCGATGCGCTACGTCGGCATCAACGCCGGCGAGTCGCACTGCGAGGACGATCCCGGCCCCGCCGAGAGCGCGCCCTGCTTCTTCATGCACCGGACCGCGATCGCGACGGGCACGGTCGACCTCGACGGACGCCCGCTCGTCTACGACATGCCGCAGGGCACCACGAGCACCGAGGAGTTCGTCGACACCGTGACCGCGGCGATCGACAACGTCGCGACGCGGATCCCGTTCGACGTCGACACCGCGCTGCGCGCCGAGCGCTCGCCGCGCCCCGAGATCGATCCGCGCGCGTTCGTGCGCGACCGCCGTCCCGGGTGCCGCGCGACGCCGCCGATCGAGCCGTGCTGGGACGCGCCCGAGGGCATCCCCCACGACCGCGCGGTGGGCGAGGTGACCGACGAAGGGTTCACCGACGTGATCCCGGGCACGACGGTGCGCTTCCAGATCGAGCTCGCGAACGACGTGCATCGCGGCGGGCCGCACCCCGAGGTGTTCGTGACGTGGATCGATCTGCGCGGAGACGGCGTGACGGTGCTGGACTCGCGGGCCGTCTACGTGGTGGTGCCCGCGGGAAATGGCCCCTCGTGAGGCCGGAGGCGGTTCTGCCGTCTCCGTGGTCGAGGCTGGGGTGGCCCTCGGCAGGTTGAATTTCCGGCGGATGGAGGGCGACCGTCCCACGACGGCGTAGGCGCCCCGGGTCCGTGTCGGGTCCCGCGCGCGTCCTGCCGCTCGCTCGACCGTGCCCGATCCTTCCAGTCTCATTGGCATCGGCTCGCCTGCCGTCCTACCCTGGCGCACCGTGCGTTCCCCGCTCGCCGGCGCCGTCGCCGGGCTCGCCCTGCTCGCGCTCGCGCCGATCCTCGTGCTCGCCCAGCAGCACGACGCGCCGGTCGCGACGCTGCGGGTCGAGCGGTCGGACGACGCGAGCGCGTGCCTCGACGAGGAGTCGCTGCGCGAGCTCGTCGCGGCGCGCCTCGGGCGCGATCCCTTCGTCGACGAGGCGCAGCTCTCGATCACGGTGCGCATCGAGCGAGCACGCCGGGGCTACGTGGCGCGCGTGGACACCGCGAGCGAAGGGGGCGAGCCCGGACGCCGCGAGCTCGCGTCGGAGCGCGACGACTGCCGCGATCTCGGCGACGCGCTCGCGCTCGCCCTCAGCCTCACCGTCGACCCGACGAGCCTGCTGCGCCCCCCGCCGCGCCCCGGGCCGATCGCCGACGCCGGCGCGGAGCCCGACGCCGCGATCGCCGATGCCGGGGTGGACGCCGCGCCCGCCGAGCTGCCCGTCGACGCAGGCGTGGTCGTCGACGACGCCGCGCCCCCCGACGACTCCGAGGGCCCGGCGCTGCTCCTCACCGCGACGCTCCTCGCGTCCTACGGGATCGCCCCCGGCGTGTCGGCGGGCCTGGTGCTCGGCGCGGGCGTCCACCTCGACGCGTTCTCAGTCGCGCTCGAGCTCCGCGGCGAGCTCCCGACCGTCGAGTCGTCGGTGCGGGGCGCGCCCTACGTCGCGTCGGTCGTGCCGTGCGGGCACCTCGACATCGTCGGGCTCTGCGGGGTGATCTCGGCGGGCGCGTTCTGGGGCGAGGGCGTGGACGTGCCGGCGGCGCGCTCCGGCGTCTCGGCCTACGTCGCCCTCGGGGCGCGCGCGGTGGTCGCGGTGCCGCTCGACGAGACGCTCGCCCTGCGGCTGCACGGCGAGCTCACGGTGCCGCTGGTCGGCGCCACGCTGCAGCTCGGCGGCGAGCGCGCGTGGGAGACTCCCGCCGTCGGGCTGGCCCTCGGGGTCGGCGTGGGTGCGAGGCTACGGTGACGGATCCCGGTCCTTCCCACCAATCCCTGAGTGAAGTGGATTTCCGGGCGGTGTTTCGCGCCGAGCTGGGCTGGGTGTGCAACACGCTGCGGCGACTGGGCGTGCGGGAGGCGGACGTGGAGGATGCAGCGCACGACGTCTTCGTGACCTTCCATCGGCGACTGGCCGACTACGACCCGGCGCGCCCGGTGCGCGCCTGGCTGGGCGGCATCGCGTACCGCGTCGCCTCGGACCACCGGCGGCGGGCCCACGTGCGCCGGGAGATCGCCGACGACACGATCGAGGTGGTGGACCCCCAGGGCGGCGCGGACGACGCGCTCGCCGAGAAGCAGACCCGCGCGCTCGTGCTGAGCGCGCTCCAGGAAGTGCAGGAGGAGCGACGCCCGGTGCTGGTGCTCCACGACATCGACGGCATCGCCATGCCCGCCATCGCGGAGTCGCTCTCCATCCCGCTCAACACCGCCTACTCGCGGCTCCGGCTGGCGAGGGCGGACTTCCGACGCGCGGTCGAGCGACTGCGCGCGCAGGAGCCCGCGTGACCGGCCCCGAGGACTTCGGCGACGAGCCGCTCGACCCCGAGATGGATCGGCTCTTCGAGGCCGAGCGGGCGCGCCCGGAGCGGGCCGGCGAGGGCCCGGAGGCCGATCGCCTCTACGCGCGCATCATCGCGGCGGTGGGGCCGGTGCCGGGCGGCGGCGCTCCTCCGGCTCCGACGAGCGGCGGCGGTGGCGGTGGTGCGGCGGGTGGCGGGACGGCGCTGGCGCACCCGGCGCTGGTCGGCGGCATCGCGCTGGTGATCGGCATGGCGGCGGGCGCGGTGCTCCACGCGACGCTGACGCCGCCCGAGGTGCGGGTGGTGGTGCGCGAGGTGGTGGTCGACGCGGGACCGGCGGTCGCGCCGGCGCCCGAGCCCGAGGCCGAGCCGGTGGTCGCGATCGCCGACGAGCCGACCCCCGAGATCGCGCCGGAGGTCCGACCCGAGATCCCCGAGCGCACCGCCGCGCGCCGACCCGACGCCGGTGCGCCGACCACGCTCGCCCGCGAGTCCGCGCTGCTGGCGCGCGCCCAGTCCGCGCTCGGCCGGGGCGCGCCCGAGCTCGCGATCTCCGCGCTGCGCGAGCACGAGACGCGTCACCCCGAGGGCCAGCTCCGCGAGGAGCGCGAGGCGCTCTGGATCTCCGCCCTGGTCGCCGCGGGCGATCACGACGCCGCGCGCGAGCGCGCCGCGCGCTTCCGCCGGCGCTTCCCCGGCTCGCCGCTGCAGGCCGCGATCGACGCGACCTTGCGTGAGAGCCCCCCTGGCACGCCGCGAGGCACCAGCACACCCTAGCTTCCGCGCGGATGCTGCACGCCGCCCTCCACCGACGCCCCTCCACGACTGCGCTCGTCGCAGCGCTGGTGACGCTCGCGTGCGCGGCGTGCGATCGGCTGCCCATCGACGCCGGTGATCGCGCCGACGGCGGCGCGCTGCCGCCCGACGACACCAAGCCGCTCTTCGTCCGCGAGATCGCGCTCGGCACCGACTTCTCGTGCGCGGTCCTGCACGACGGAGACCTCGCGTGCTGGGGCTCCGACACCCACGGCCAGCTGGGCATCGACATCGCGGTGTGGCTCGGCGAGCGCTGCGACGGGCTCTACTGCGCGACCGCGCCGGTGATGCTCGAGAACGTCGCGTTCGTCGACGAGGTCGACGCCGGCGACGCGTTCGCGTGCGCGCGCAGCACGCTCGGCGTGGTGACGTGCTGGGGCAGCCATCGCTTCGGCGAGCGCGGCGACGGGACCCCGAGCGACTTCGAGCGCCACTCGTTCCCGAGCCGCGTGATCGAGAACGCGCTCGACATCGCGGTCGGGCGCCATCACGCGTGCGTGCTCGGCGCCGATCACCGGGTGCGCTGCTGGGGCCTGGGCGAGCACGGGCAGCTGGGGCGCGCCGCGCCCGACCGCTGTGCGATCCCCACCGGGATGAACGAGGAGCTCGGCGTGGACGAGCGCGCAGCCGACGTGGCGTGCGCGTCGTTGCCCGCGCTGGTCGAGGGGCTGGACGACGCGCCGGTCGAGCACATCGTTGCCGGCGACTACCACACCTGCGCGATCAGCGGCGGGAACGTGTGGTGCTGGGGCCGCGACGACCTCGGACAGCTCGGCGACGGAGTGCCCGGGGCGTCGCGCGCGACGCCGGGCGTGGTGATGGCGGACGACGGGCCGCTGGGCGCGATCCGCGACCTCGCGCTGGGCGGCGCGACGTCGATCGCGCTGCAGGCCTCGGGCACCGCGGCGCGGTGGGGCGATGCGACGAGCGGCGTGCTCGGCATCCCGCCCGCCGAGGCCGAGCCCTGCGACGACGGCGCGGCGTGGTGCGCGCCGACGCCGCGCGTCGACGTCTCGGACCTGACCCGCATCGCGGTCGGCGGCGGCTTCGGCTGTGGCCTCGACGTCGGGGGCCAGGCGTCGTGCTGGGGCCTGGCGCGCGACGGGCGCCTCGGGACGAGCGTCGAGCCGAGCTCGACGTGCCGCGGCGCCGGCGGCGAGGACGCACCGTGCGCGCTCGAGCCGCAGGACGTGGAGGGGCTCCGCGCGGGGCTGCGCTCGGTGGCGCTCGGTGACGGGCACGCGTGCGCGCTGGGCTACGCGCGCGACGAGGACGGCGACACCGCGTCGGTCTACTGCTGGGGCCGGAACGACTTCGGACAGCTCGGGCTCGGCCACGCCGGCGGCACCGAGATGGTGCCGGTCGCCATCCGCAACACGCGGTGATCGCGCTCGGGCTCGACGGAGCTCGGCGGCTGAGGTACGACTGCGCTTCCCGTGCAACCCGGTTGCAACAACGACACGGTCGCGCCTGTCCGAGAGCGCGGTCCCCGCTCGGCGCTCGATCGCATCGGCATCGGCGTCTCGCTCGCGTGCGCGGTGCACTGCGTCCTCGCGGCGCTGCTCGCGGCGGCGCCCGCGTTCGCGGCGACGGCGGCTCCCGGCCTCGGCGAGGGCCTGGAGTGGCTCGAGACGGCGCTGCTGTGGATCGCGCTGGGCGTCGGCGCGTTCGCGCTGGTCCCGGCGTACCTGCGCGAGCACCGCAGCGCGTGGCCGCTCGTGCTCTTCGTGGTCGGCCTGGGGCTCGTGGCGATGGTGCGGGCGGTCGAGAGCCACTCGCTGGAGCTCGCCGGCACGGTGAGCGGCGTGGCGCTGATCGCGAGCGCGCACTTCGTGAACCTCCGCGCGAGCCACCGCGGCCACGAGCACTGAGCCGGGGCGGGGTCCGGGTCGGGCCCCGGACCCGGACGAGATCCGAGACCGAGCCGGATCGGAGCCCGTCCCCGACCGGAACCGAGAGCGAACCGGACCCCGACCGGGGCGGGATCGGGACCCGACCCGGCCCCCGCCCCGGACCCCGTAAATCGACTCGGCGCCGTTCGGCCTCTACGCTGTGACGCCATGTCCGCCGAGGACGCCGTTCGTTCGCCCTCCCTCAAGGTCCACCACCTCGCGGTGAAGGTCCGCGACCTCGCGCGGGCCGAGTCCTTCTACGCGGGCGCGCTCGGACTGCCGATCATCCGCCGCCAGGACGCGGAGGACGGCACGCCGCGCTCGATCTGGCTCTCGCTGCACGACGGTGCGTTCCTCGCCGTCGAGCGCGCCGAGGAGCCCGAGTCGCAGCGCCTCGACGGCTCGCCCGGCTGGCACTGCGTCGCGCTGGGGATCGACGCGAGCGAGCGCGAGACCTGGCGCACGCGCCTGACCTCGCGGGGCCATCCGGTGGTGCGCGAGACCGCGTACACGCTCTACGTGCGCGACCCCGAGGGCGCGATCGTCGCGCTCAGCCACTACCCGCACGCGATCGCGGAGGCCGTCGTCGCGCGCGGCTCGCAGCCTCCGCCCGCGCCCGGCGGGCCCACGAGCGCGTCGGCGGTCGAGGTCGGTCCCGATCGCGCGCTCGAGGGAGGCGCCCCTTCGGGCGTCACCTCGCGGCTCGCGGCGCTGGTCACCCTCTCGCTCGCGCTGCTCGCGCTCGTCGGCAGCGCGGTGCCGGTGAGCGCCCAGCGCGCGCCGGCGGACGTGCTCGTCGTCGGCTCGTCGTCGGTGTTCGGCCCGTTCGGACGGCTCGTCGAGGAGCAGCTCGAAGAAGCGGGCCTGCGGGTGCGCCGTCACTCGCGCCGCTCGACCGGCTTCGCGCGCCCCGACTTCTTCGACTGGCAGCGCGAGATCGGTCGAGTGCGCGGGCTCGGCGAGGCGCGCGCGGTCGTGGTGATGATGGGCGGCAACGACACGATGGCGCTGCGCCTCCGCCCCGACGAGTCACGCGATCGCGGTCCCGCGTCGTGGGTCGCGTGGCGCGACGAGGCGCGGTGGCGCGAGCTCTACACGTCGCGGGTGCGCGCGTTCGTCGACACGATCTGCGACGCGGGCGTGGCGCGCGCGATCGTCGTGCTGCCCGCCGACGGCGATCGCGAGGGCTGGGCCGATCGCATCGCGCGGGTGCAGGAGGCGCAGGCCGCGGGCGTGCGGGGGACGCGCTGCGGCGTGGTGCTCGATCCGCGCAGCGACGCGCCGGTGCGCGAGGGTGACACCATCGACGGCGTGCACCTCTCGACGCGCGGAGCGCGTCAGGTGCTCACGCGCATCGGCCCCGCGCTGCTCGCCGCGATCGAGAGCTGATCACACGCCGTCGGGCGTCTCAGAACACCGCCTCGACGTACCGGTACGGGTAGCTCGGCTCGCGATACCCGCCTCGCTTCTGGCGCTTGGGGAGCTTGATCTTCTCCCGCGGCGGCGACTCGTACGGCACGGTCGTCAGGATGTGGTGGATCACGTTGAGCCGAGCGCGGCGCTTGTCGTCGCTGGGCACCACGTACCAGGGCGCGTGCGCCGAGTCGGTGGCCGCGAACATGTCGTCACGCGCGCGCGAGTAGTCGAACCAGCGGCTGTACGACTCGAGATCCATCGGCGAGAGCTTCCAGATCTTGCGCGGATCATCGATGCGATCCTGCAGCCGCCGGGTCTGCTCCTCCTCGCTGACCTCGAGCCAGAGCTTGATGAGGACGACACCCGACTCGACGATGGCCTTCTCGACCGACGGAACGATGCGCAGGAAGCGCTCGACGTCGTCCATCTTCGTGAAGCCCATCACGCGCTCCACGCCGGCGCGGTTGTACCAGCTGCGATCGAAGATCACGATCTCGCCGGCCGCCGGCAGGTGCGGGATGTAGCGCTGGATGTACATCTGGCTGCGCTCGCGCGAGGTGGGTGAGGGCAGCGCGATCACGCGGAACACGCGCGGGCTCACGCGCTCGGTGATCGCCTTGATGCAGCCGCCCTTGCCGGCGCCGTCGCGGCCCTCGAACACGATGCAGACCTTGAGCCCCTCGCGCACGACCCATTGCTGGAGCGCGACCAGCTCCCCGTGGAGATTCTTCAGCTCCTTCTCGAAGTCCTTGCGCTTCAGCTTGTCCGTCGCCTGGCCGTCCTTGCTCATGAGGGCACCGCTTCTCCTGTTCGTCGTCGACGGATGAGACCCCGGGGGAGCTCGACGCCTCCGTGATCTTTGCCCCGCACGATCGGATCGCGAGAGCGGCGAGCCATCGCCGCACGAGCGGCCCCTCGTGGCGACCTCCTCGGGTGGCGAACGGATCACGCGTCGGGCACGAGCGTCGCGCCGTCCCAGCGGTACCAGGTGCGCGCGCCGCCGAGCCGGCGCACCCGCAGCGGCCAGAAGCCGGGCACGTCGCCCTCGCCTTGCGTCATCGGCCCGCCGATGTGCTCGCGGCGCGTCTCGGGCAGCTCCTGCCCGCTGCGCAGCTCGATCGTCCACGCCGGCGCCTGCGCGCCGATCGGATGGACCCACCACCGCATGCGTCCATCGCCGCGCCCGGTGCGCGTGCCGATCACGAGCAGCGTGCGCCCGCCCTCGGGCGCGGTCCGCGTGACGAAGAGATCCTCGACGACCTCGGCGCCCGCGCGCGGCACCTCGTAGAGCTCGGAGACCGCGCACGTCGCGTCGCTGCGCGCGATCCGCACCCGCGACGGCTCGACGAGCACCATCGCATCGCTCGAGCCCGCGCCCTCCTCGTCGAGGCGCGCCCACGCGACCACCACACCCTCGCCGCCCACGTCGGCGATGCGCGGCACGCAGTGCTCCCATGCCCGCAGGAGCCCCGAGCCGACCCATCCTTCGACGCCCTCGGCCGCGACCACCCGCGTCCAGGTGCCGCGCCCGCCGGCCTCGGAGCGCATCGCGCCGACGTCGCCGTAGAGCCCGACCACCAGCGTCTCGTCGGGCAGCGTCGCGCGCAGCGCGCGCTCGGGGCCCGCGCCTTCGCGCAGGTTCGAGCGCGTCGTGGTGCGGAGCAGCGCCGGCTCGAGCGCGGCCGCGAGCTGCGTCGCGTCGGGCGATCCGTCGACGCTCTCGCCGCCGAACGCCGCGCGCAGCGCGGGCACGTGCGCCTCGCACGACGCGATCGACAGCGCCGCCCACGACTCTCCTCGCGGCGCGATGCGCACGCAGCCGCGTAGCTCCGCGGAGAGATCGCGCGCGCCCAGCGCGAGCGCCGCGAGCGACGACGGCGACGACACGAAGCGCGGCGTCCCGCTGGGCACGACGGCCTGCGCGGGAGGCGGCTGCGGTGCGCCCGGCGGCGCGATCGCCGGCGCGATCGTCGCGGTCGGTGCCGGCATCGCGGGCGCGACCGCCGCCTCGGGCGCGCCGCCCGACATCGTCATCGTCGACACCCCCGCGACGACGAGGATCGTCGAGAGCATCCCGAGCACCGCGAAGAAGCCGCGCCGTCCGGTGCGCTTCGTCGGCTCGGGTGCGATCCCCGCCGCGCCGCCCATCGATCCGAGCGACACCGCGGGCATCGTCGGCGCGCTCGCCGCCTCCGCCGCGGTCACCGCGTCCACGTCGGCGCCCTGCGCGGCGCGCGTCAGCGCCTGACGCATCGTGCGCGCGTCGGGGAAGCGGAACGAGGGATCGCGCGCCATCGCGCGGTGCACGAGCTCGGGCACTCCGCGCGGCAGATCGGGGCGCAGCGTCGCGACGCGCTCGGGATCGTCGGTGACGATCGCCGCGATCACCGCGGTCGCGCTCGGTCCGTCGAACGGCAGTCGACCGGTGAGCGCTTGGTAGAGGATCACGCCCATCGCGTAGAGGTCGCTGCGCGCGTCGACGCTCTTCGCGCTGCGCACCTGCTCGGGGCTCATGTAGTGCGGCGTCCCGAGCGTCTGCATCGAGTGCGTGATCGTCGCGCCCGCGGCCTCGCTCGATCGTGCGATCCCGAAGTCGAGCACCTTCGGGATCACCCCGTCGGCGTCACGCGCGAGGAACAGGTTCGCGGGCTTCAGATCGCGATGCACGAGGCCCGCGTCGTGGATCGCCGCGAGCCCTCCGAGCGCGCCCGCGATCCACTCGGTGATCTCCGCGAGCGTGGGCGCCGGCGTGCGCTCGAGGCGCTGCGCGAGGCTCTCGCCCTCGAGGCACTCCATGACCAGGAAGGGCCGCCCGTGCTCCTCGCCGAAGTCGATCACGTCGACGACGTTTCGGTGCTGCACCGACGCCAGGCTGCGCGCCTCGCGCAGGAAGCGCTGCAGCGTCTCGGGCGGCGGCGCGTCGCCGAGCACCATCTTCACCGCGACCGCGCGCCCGAGCGTGAGGTGCGTCGCGCGCCACACCGCGCCCATCCCGCCCTTGCCGATCGGGCTCTCGAGCCGGTACTTCCCGGCGATCACGCTCCCCGCACCGAGCACGCGCGGCGACCCTATCACGCGCCCCCTCCGAGCGGTGCCCCCGAGCTCGGCGCGTCGATGTGAAGAACGCCGCCGCGCCTACGCAACGGACCATGCGGCTCGCGTGCGCGGTGCTCGTCCTCGTGGCCGGCTGCGGAGGGTCCCTCGATCGGGTGCGGCACCTCGAGCCGATGCGTCGCGCCGACTCGTGCGCGCGGATCACCGACGTGCCGTGGACCGCGCTCGATCGAGCCGCGGGCTCGGACCGTACGCGCATCGACGCGATGCCCGACGACGTGCGTCGTGTCGCCGAGGCCGCACGCCTCGACGACGCGATGCTCGGCGATCGAATCGTCCTCGTGGAGCACCTGCTCGTGCTCCACGCCGATCTCGGCGGCGCGATTGCCGAGGTCGACTGTCTCTCCGATCAGCTCGAGGACCTGCAGGCCGAGCTCGCCGATCGCGAGGCCGCGTTCTCGCTCACGGTCACGCTCGTGTCGATCGCGGTCGGCGCGCTCACCGCGACCGCGTCGGGCGTCATCGATCTCGCGACCCACGACGACCTCGTCTCGGCGGTCGTGCAGATCATCGGGGGCGCGGCCGCGACCGCGCTCGGCGTGATCGCGTTCTTCCCGCCGAACGAGACGCTCACGCTCGAGCACGACCGCAACGTGCTCCGCGTGGTGCGCGACGCGCGCGACGCCGACGACGTGACGCGCGCGCCCTTCGTCATGCGCATGCTGGTGGCGCCGCGCGTCGACGGACCGAGCCCGCGCGAGACGCTCGAGCGCCGATGGTCCGACACGTTCGCGCTCGTCGACGACGACATGCCCGCGCTGATCTTCGGGAACGGCGGGCGCTACGACCGCGACGCGCTCCGCACCCGCGAGGTCGTGCTCGAGCAGCTCGAGGCCGAGCTCCAGCTGCTGCGCCAGGACTACGAGCTGCTCTCGCGTTACCTGTTCGAGCGATCGCGCGACGCGCCGCCTTGACTCTCCATCAGGAGGAGACTCCAGGCTCGCGCGTGGTGACGAGGAAGCTCACGATCGGAGCGCTGTCGCGGCGCACCGGAGTCCCGGTGAAGACGCTGCGGTTCTACTCGGACGAGGGGCTCCTGCCTCCCGCCGGTCGGACCCGGAGCGGCTACCGCCTCTACGACGAGGCGCACGTCGTCCGGATCGATCTCATCCGCACGCTGCGCGATGCCGGCGTCGGCCTCGAGACGATCGCGCGCGTGCTCGATCGCGACCTGACGATCGAGGAGGCGCTCCGCGTCCGCCTCCAAACGATCGAGGCGCACGTCACGTCGCTCACGCGCGTCGCGGGCGCGATCCGCGCGGCGCTGCGGTCGCGAGCCTCCTCGGACGCACCGGACATCCGTGACGAAGACCTGAGGAGGTTGTCGATGGTGACGAAGCTGTCGTTCGAGGAGAGGAAGCGGGCGATCGAGCGCTTCTACACGAAGGTGATGGAGGGCGCGCCGGTGCCGTCCGATTGGATCGAGCAGATGGTCGCGACGAGCACGCCCGAGCTCCCCGACGATCCGAGCGCCGGGCAGCTCGATGCGTGGATCGAGCTCGCGTCGATGCTCGACGACGACGAGTTCGTCGCGGCGATGCGCGTGAACGCCGAGAGCTTCTGGGCTCGTGACGTCGACGTCGCGGCGCTCCGTGCGATCCAGTCGGAGCTCGTGCGCGCGGCGTCCGAGGCACGTGCGCGCGGCGTCGACCCGCGCTCCGACGAAGCGCGCGCGCTGGTCCGGAGCTACCTCGGGAGGACCGCCGCAGCGTCGGGCGACGTCGACGGCGCGACGATGCTCGCGCGGCTGCGCGCTCAGTACGATCGCCGCGCCGAGCGCTACTGGGAGCTGGTCGCGATCATGGGCGGCATGCAGCCCTCCGAGCGCTTCGCCGACCAGCAGTGGCTCGGTGAAGCGACCCGTCAGGTCCTGCTCGAGAGCTGACCTCGTCAGCGCACGCGGGTGAGGCGCTGCTCGCTGGTGGACCAGTCGGTCGTCTGCACCAGCGTGACGCGATCTCCGTCGCGCGCTCCGACCTGCCGCATCGGGACCCCGAAGAGCGCGAGGTGGTACGTGGCGCGGCGTCCGTCCTGGTCCACCTCGCCCTCGAAGGGCCCGCTCTCGCGCGCGACGAAGAAGGGCGCCATCCGATGGTGCACCCGCATCGTGAAGGTGCGCCCGTCGTCGCGCAGCGTGATCACCTCGTGCCCCACGAGCGACGGCATCCCGAGCTGCGTGATGCGCGTCGTGTGCAGCACCTCGCGCTCGGAGGTCACCTCGACCGTCGTCTCGATGCGCGCGGGGATCGAGACCGTCGCCCGGACCCGCGCGCGATCGAGCGCAGAGAGCGACGCCGCCGCGAAGCGTGTGGGATCGGTGATCGCGAACGTCACGTCGCCGCGCCAAGCCCCGGCGCACGCGCGGTAGTACGAGAGCGCCGGCGTCATGCGCCGCGGAAGCTGGTGTCACATCGACGCGTTGGCGAGGGCTCATGGACCGCGATCGTTTCGCCAGGCATCTCGAGACCGCGCTCACCCGCGCGCGCGACTTCGCGCGCACGATGGTCGTCGAGGATCTGCCCGACCCGATCCGCGTGCGCCTCTTCCTCGAGGTCCACGGCGTGATGGAGCGCGAGGATGACTGGATCACGTTCGCGCAGGACGTCGGCCGCGCGCCCCGCGAGCTCGCGATCGACGAGGCGATCCACGAGCTCTGGCGCGATGGCCGCGTCCCGCAGTGGATCGACGTCGCAGCGGCGTCCGATCGCGACGGGACCACGATCGTCGCGGCGCTCGCGTGCCCCCGCTTCGTCGCCGACGAAGCCCGCCTCTACCACACGTGGGGCGACATCCCGCCGTTCCACGTCACGAGCCCGCCCCTTCCGCCGCGGCACGTCGGCGGCGAGCGGTTCAGCGTCCACCGCCACAGCGAGTGCGTGATCGACGCCGACGTCGAGCACCTCGCGCGTGTCGCCGATCGCGTCGTGTTCCTCACGCTCCACGCCGAGACCGCACGCTCCCGCACGCTCCCGCGTCTGCCGACGCTCCCGCGCGTTCGCCACATCGAAGCGCGAGGCATCGAAGTCCTCTCGTCGATCGCCTCGCTGGGGCGACACCGCTCGCTCGCGTTCCTCGACCTTCACGTCGGCGGCGATGCTGCGCTCGACACACGCGCGCTGCCGACGACGCTCGAGACGCTGTCGATCGAGACCCGACACGCGCTGCGCATCGACGGCCCACTCCCGCAGCTCCAGCGCGTGCAGCTCCACGCGGCGCGTCTCGACGGGGAGCTCGTCCTGCCGCGCGAGCTCGAGTCGCTCTCGCTCCACGTCCGCGACATCGACGCGCTCGACGAGATCCTCTCGCGCGTCGAGCGCCTCGACTCGCTCGATCTCGGCGGCACGCCGGTGCCCGACGCGCTCGCGCGCGAGCTCGCGATGCGCTTCCGCCCGCGCTACTTCGCGCTGGGCGACACGCACGTCACGGCCGACACGCTCATCGCGCTCGCGAAGGAGCTCCCCGGGATGCACCTCGTCCCGAAGCGGCTGCGCTGAAACGACGAAGGCCGCCGCGATTGCTCGCAGCGGCCTTCGGCACGTCGGTCGACGCGGGCTCAGCGCTTGTCGATCGCCACGAAGTCGCGCTGGTCGTGGCCCAGGTACACCTGGCGCGGGCGCGCGATCTTCTGCTCGCTGTCGAGCAGCATCTCTTCCCACTGCGCGAGCCAGCCCGGCGTGCGGCCGATCGCGAAGAGCACCGGGTACATGTCCATCGGCAGGCCCATCGCCTGGTAGATGAGGCCCGAGTAGAAGTCGACGTTCGGGTAGAGCTTGCGCTTGACGAAGTACTCGTCCGAGAGCGCGATGCGCTCGAGCTCGACCGCGATGTCGATCAGCGGGTTCTTGCCGATCGCGTCGAACACCTCGTCCGCGAGGCGCTTGATGACCTTCGCGCGCGGATCGTAGTTCTTGTAGACGCGGTGGCCGAAGCCCATCAGGCGGCCCTCGCCCTTCTTCACGCTCTCGATGAACTCGGGGACCTTCCCCTTGCTCCCGATCTTGTGGAGCATGTGGATGACCTCCTCGTTCGCGCCGCCGTGCAGCGGGCCGTAGAGCGCCGCGCAGGCCGCCGCGAGGGCCGAGTAGGGATCCACCTTCGAGCTGCCCACGCCGCGCATCGCGGTCGACGAGCAGTTCTGCTCGTGATCCGCGTGCAGGGTGAAGAGCACGTCGAGCGCCTTCTCCACCGCGGGGTTCGGCTTGTACTTCGGCTCGGTCATCTTGAACATCATGTTCAAGAAGTTCCCGGCGTAGCTGAGGTCGTTGTCCGGGTAGACGACCGGGAGCCCGCGACGGTGGCGGTACGCGTAGGCCGCGAGCGTCGGGATCTTCGCGATCATCCGGACCATCTGGAGGCGGCGGTTCTCCCCGTCCTCGATCTTCTTGGCCTCGGGGTAGAACGTGCTCAGCGCGCTGACGGTGCTGATCAGCATGCCCATCGGGTGCGCGTCGTAGCGGAACCCGTCCATGAGCTCGCGGATGTTCTCGTGCACCATCGTGTGCATCACGATCTCGTGCGCGAAGGTGTCGAGCGCCTTCTTCTGCGGGAGCTCGCCGTTCATCAGGAGGTACACGACCTCGAGGAACGACGCGTCCTCCGCGAGCTGCTCGATCGGGTACCCGCGGTAGCGAAGGATGCCCGCGTCGCCGTCGATGAACGTGATCTTCGACGAGCAGCTCGCGGTGTTCGTGAACGCCGGGTCGTAGGACATCATCCCGAAGTCGTTCGCGTCCGTCTTGATCTGGCGCAGGTCCATCGCCCGGATCGTCCCGTTGCTGATCGGGACTTCGTAGGTCTTGCCGGTCCGGTTGTCGGTGATGGTCAGCGTGTCCTTCGCCATGTCTGCTCCTCGGCCCCCACCTGCGACGCGCACTGGGTTGGCCCGCGACGGGCGCTCCCACGGGGGAGCGCGACCTTGCGCCACGGGCGCGCCGATTCTGGAGAGCCATCGCGGACCTGTCCAGCGGGTTCCTGTCGTTTCGCGCCGGGAACGGACGCGCACGCGCCCGTGTAGAATCGTGGGCGTGGAAGCTCCTCACGACCTCGTCGTCCTGGGGTCTGGTCCAGCGGGTGAGAAGGGAGCGGTACAGGCCGCGTACTTCGGTCATCGCGTCGTCGTGGTCGAGAAGGCGCCCGAGCCGGGGGGCGCGGCGGTCCACACCGGGACGCTCCCCAGCAAGACGCTTCGCGAGACCGCGCTCTATCTCTCGGGGTTCCGCGCGCGCGACCTCTACGGCGTCTCGGTCCGGCTCGACGATCCCCACGCCGCCGTGCCGCGGCTGATCGCGCGCAAGGACGCGATCGCCCGCCAAGAATCGGAGCGCATCCGCCACAACCTCGCGCGCCACGGCGTCGAGCTGGTCCGCGGAGAAGCGCGCTTCGTCGCGCCCCACACCGTCGAGGTGCGCACGCCCGAGGGCCCGCGGCGGATCGACGGCCGGTTCTTCCTGATCGCGACCGGCTCGTCCCCGCGGAACCCGCCGGACGTGCCGATCCACGAGCCCGACGTCTACGACAGCGACGAGATCCTCGCGCTGAGCCACCTGCCGAAGTCGATGGTCGTGCTCGGCGCGGGCGTGATCGGGTGCGAGTACGCGTGCATGTTCGCCGCGCTCGGCGTGCAGGTCGTGCTGGTCGAGGCGCGCACCCAGTTCCTGCCCTTCCTCGACCACGAGGTCGGGCGGCGGCTCGAGAGCGCGATGCAGCACCTCGGCATCGAGATCCGCAAAGGACACCGGTGGGGCCGGATCCATCGCGCGGCGAACGGGCGGATCCTCTGTGACCTCGCCGATGGCTCGGTCCTCGAGAGCGAGACCCTGCTCTTCGCCGCAGGTCGCGTGGGGAGCACGGCAGGGCTCGGGCTCGAGCACGTCGGGCTCACCGCCGACGATCGCGGCGCGCTGAAGGTCGATCGCCACTACCGCACCGCCATGCCGCACGTCTACGCGGCGGGCGACGTGATCGGGTTCCCGGCGCTCGCGTCGACGTCGATGGAGCAGGCGCGGGTCGCCGTCTGTCACGCGTTCGGGATCGACTACAAGCAGTCGATCGGGCCCATGCTGCCCTACGGCATCTACACGATCCCCGAGGTCAGCTGCGTCGGCGAGACCGAGGAGACCTGCCGGGAGCAGGGGATCGACTACGTGGTCGGCCGCGCGCTGTACCGCGAGAACGCGCGCGGACTGATCACCGGGGACCTCGAGGGCATGACCAAGCTGGTCGTGCACACCAAGACGCGGCGGCTGGTCGGGACCCACGTGATCGGCGAGCGCGCCTCCGAGCTGGTGCACATCGGGCAGGCCGTGATGCACCTCGGCGGGACGATCGACACGTTCATCGAGATGGTCTTCAACTACCCGACGCTCTCCGAGTCGTTCAAGTACGCGGCCTACAGCGCGCTCGGCGAGCTCGCGAAGCGACGCTGAGCGCGAGCGACTAACACTCCGCCGCGATCAGCCGCACCCCGAGCCGGTCGAGCACCGCGCCCACCGTCCACCCCGCCGGCGCCGATGCCCGGGCACCGGCGAGCGCGGCGTCGAGATCGAGCGACCAACCCGCGTGCTTCGCCTTCCGGGAGCAGAAGTCCCGGAGCTCCACCGCCCAGAGCCGGTCCGACTCGGCCGCCGTCACCAGCGCGCTCCACTCGGCCGCGTCGAAGACCACGGCGCCCGACTCGCGCTCACTCCGGACCACCTCGGGCGACGTCGCGACCGAGACGATCCCGTCGTGACCCGGCACCTCGAGGCGCAGCGTGGCGGGCAGCGGGAGCGACGCGAGCAGGTGGGCAGGAAGGCTCCGCACCTCCGTCTCCCACACGCGATCCTCGCCCAGCCGCGGGCGCTCGATCCGGAGCAGCTTGGCGGCCCGGCGCGACCGACGGACCCGCGTCGGCTTCTGCAACTCTGCGGAATCGTGCTGGATCTCGAGCTTGCGTGCGGTGCTGGACATGGGGCTCGCCGTCTCCCGACACCCCCGATGACGCCCCGTCGACGGGCCGACACCGGTGGTTCGTTCAGTGATGAGGCCCTGAACGGAGGCGGGGAGATGGCAGGCCCCGCGCTCCGTTCAGGCCTGCTCCCGACGCGGGAGCCACCACTGAACTGACGCACAGGACGGGGTCGGGCGAAAAAAGATCGCGGCGCCCCAGCGGAGGGGTCCCAGCCGATGGGTCCGACCCATCCGGATCGATTTCAAAATCGCCGGCGATGGGTCCGACCCATCCCACATCGATTTCAAAATCCGCGGCGATGGGTCCGACCCATCCCACGTCGACTTCAAAATCCCCGGCGATGGGTCCGACCCATCCCTGGTCGACTTCAAACTCCATCGGCGATGGGTCCGACCCATCCCACGTCGACTGCAAACTCGCCGGCGATGGGTCCGACCCATCCCTGGTCGACTGCAAACTCGCCGGCGATGGGTCCGACCCATCCCTGGTCGACTGCAAACTCGCCGGCGATGGGTCCGACCCTTCAGTCGCGCCACTTGCCGTGGCGCGTGAACATCTCGACGAGCGCGGCGTCGTCGTCGATCACCCGGGTCGGGATCGTTCCTCGCGCCGAGCCGCGCACCTCGAACCAGACGTAGCCCTTCCCGCGCCCGCCCGCGGTGATCGCGTCCCAGCCGAGCTGCGTCTCCTTCGCGCCGTCCGAGACCCCCACGCCCGACTCGTCGATGCGCACCCGCATCCGCTTCGACGCCGCGCCCTTGTCGCGCCGGGCCCGGAGCAGCGCGCGCACCAGGAGGAAAGGCCGCAGCAGCTGCCACATCCCGAGCACGATCGCGGCCATCCCGATGCCGCGGGCGGTCAGCTCGGTCGCGCCCTGCGACGTCTGGATGCCGAGCCCGATCAACACCAGCCCGGCGAGCCCGCGCACGATCGGGAGCGCCGGACGGCGGAAGTACTCGGCGAGCCAGGCGCGGCGGAACTCGTCGTCGGTGAGCTCGAACTCGTAGACCACGGAGGGAGCCTGCGGGCCGCCGGCGGCACGAGCCAGCCGGCGGCCTCTCGCTCAGCGCGCGCTGGCGACGCGCCCGGCGCGCGGGCGCTCGCGACGCACACGCTGGAGCGCGCGCTCCTCGTTCGCGATCACCCCGCCGAAGGGCGCGGCGATCGCGTCGCCGGTGCCCAGCATGATCTCGATGGTGCGCGCCGGGGTCAGCGCGGGGTCGACCGAGATCATCTTCGCCGCGAGGTTCGCGGCGTTGGGCGAGGCCATCGACGTGCCCGAGAGCGGCACGTGCTCGCCGTTCGGGATCAGCGAATCGACCTCGACGCCGAAGTCGAAGAGGCGCACGCGATCCGGGCTCGAGTTCGTGAACGTCGCCCAGTTCCCGAAGCGGTCGACCGCGCCCACGACCAGCACGTTCGGCGCCTGGATCGACGCGGGCACGTCGCCGTACTCGACGACGTCGCGGTTCGAGTTGCCCGCCGCGATCACGAAGAGCGTCTCGGGGCAGTGCTCGAAGATCCACTGCCAGTTGGCGCGACGGCGCGCGTGGATCTCCGCGGCGCGGCGGCGGACCTGCTCGTCGTTCGTGTAGACGCCCGACTCGTGGCCGAGCTCGGCCTCGACGTAGTCCTGCGCGAAGCCGAGCGACGCGTTCACGACGCGCACGTGGTGGGTGTTGATGAAGCTCGCGATCGCCTCGACGTTCGCGCGCTCCGCCGCGAGCTCGGCGTCGGTCGGGCCGCGATGACGGTAGACCCGGGTCTCGCCCGCCCACGCGCTGCGGAACACCGCGACGCGCGCCTGGGGAAGGCCCTGCACCAGGATGCCCGCGACGTGCGTGCCGTGGGCCCACTCGCCGACCGCGTCGAGGTTCGACTCGAGCACCTCGAGGCTCGCGGCGTCGGTCGCGCTGCGCATGAGCGTCAGCACGCGCTGCGCGGCCTCGGTCGAGGCCATGCCCGCGCGCAGATCCATCACGCCCCGGAGGAACGGCGCGTACTGGGTGATCACCGCGGCGCCGGGGTCGTAGGTCAGGCCGGTCTGCGCGGCGTCGGGGTCCGCGACCACGCCGTGCACGTCGTCGACGAGCCCGTTGCCGTCGTCGTCCTGGCCGTTCGGCTGCTCGCCGGCGTTCGTGAAGAGCTGCTGCTCGAACAGGTTGCCCGCGGTGCCGGTGTCCCAGACGCCGACCAGCACGGGCTGCGCGTCGCGGGCGCGGGTGAGATCGACGGTGGAGAAGCGGTAGTCGCGGTCGGCGGGCCGCGCGTCGTGCGCGGTGCGGACGTTCGTGATCGCCTCGAGGTAGACCGGGCGGTTCGCCACCGCGTCGGCGAGCACGTGCGAGGTGAAGAGGTAGCTCGCCGCGGTCTCGAGGGTCAGGAGCTGCTGGCGCGTCTGCTCGAGCGACGCGTCGATCTGGGTGCGCTCCTGGTAGAGCTGGAAGACGACGGTCGACGCGCCGAAGCGGGCGCGCGGCAGCTCGTTCAGCACGGCCTCGACGGCGGCGCGCTGGGCCGCGGGGTCCTCGCCCGCCGAGCGGCGGGCGATCACCGAGAGCAGCGTGGTCCCGACGTACGCCATGTTGCGGTTGCGGGCCTTGGCGCGGACGAGGCGCACGGTCTGGGCCGCGCCATCGAGATCGCCGGCCGCGAAGTCGGCGGCGGCGAGGTAGAGCATCTGCTCGCACACGCGATCGCCGAGCGCGGGCGCGCTCGCAGGATCGCGACGCCACGCCTGGAAGCCGTCGATCGCGAGCTCGGGATCGGCCTCGCGGATGCGGGAGACCGCGCCGGCGCGGACGCGATCGATCAGCTCTTCGTCGGTGATGCTGGCCCACGGCGACGCGGGAGCGGCCTCGGGGGCGGGCTCGGCCGTCGCGGTGGTGGGCGCGGGCTCGGTGAGGGTCGTCGGCGTGCTCGACGCGCCGCCACAGCCGGCGAGCCCGAGCACGAGGAGAAGTCGGAGGGTGCGACGCATGTCTGCTGCTTCCTCGTTGTGAGTTTCGGGGCGCGCATTGGAGCACGGGACTCCGGCGCGTCCAAGGCCGCCGCGTCGCTGGCGGTCGACGTCGGGAGCGGGGCATACTCGGCCCGCTTTCGTTTTGAATGAGAGAGGACTTCTGCTCCGTCTGCGTACGACACGGGTGGCGGTGCAGGGTCCCAAGCGCCGGGGAGGCAGGATGAGCTCGATGCGTGGAGCGCTGGCGACGATGGCGATCGCGAGCGCATTGCTCGGAGGCGTCGCGAACCGCGCCGACGCGCAGTACGTGATGCCGGGCGCGCCACCCCAGTACGGCGCGCTGCAGGTGCGCGGCGCGGTGGCGCCGGATCCGATGGTCGCGGACGGCGTGGCGGGCGGGCCGGTCTCGCTCTCGGGCGCGAACTCGAGCTGCCGCGGCTACGCGCAGGGCGCGCCGAACCACGTGATCATGGCGCAGACGGGCCTGCGCTTCCTCGCGATCATGGTGAATTCGTCGTTCGACTCGACGCTGATGGTGCAGACGCCCGACGGGCAGGTGTACTGCAACGACGACACCGACGGCCTGTTGCCGCGCGTGGAGATCAGCTCGCCGCCGGGCGCGATCCGGGTGTGGGTCGGCGCGTACTCGTCGAGCGGCGGCGGGCCGTACCGGCTCGGGCTCTCGAACACGCCGGGCATCCGCGCCCAGCAGCTCGGACCGCCGGGCAGCGGCGGAGGGGTGGTGGTCACGCCGCCCCCCGGGCGCCCGCCGGTGGTCGGCGGGATCACGCCGGGCGCGCCGCCGCTCTACGGCAACACCGGCGTGCGCCAGGGCTTCCAGCCCGACCCGGTCGTGATGACCGGCTCGGCGGGCGGTCCGCTCGACGCGAGCATGATCGACAGCAGCTGCCGTGGCTGGATCACGCCGCAGCCGAGCCACGTGATCGTGGCGCAGTCGGGCTTCCCGAACCTGCGCATGCTGGTCTCCGCGGGGCACGACACGACGCTGGTCGTGCAGTACCCGGACGGGCGCATCGCCTGCAACGACGACGGCGCGGGCTCGCTGAACCCGCTGCTCGAGGGGCCGACCGGGCCGGGGCCGATCCGGGTGTGGGTCGGCAGCTACTCGAGCGGTCGCGCCGGGCCGTACACGTTCGGCGTCACCGAGTACCCGCACATCCAGCCGGGGCACCTGGTCGGCGGTGGTGGTGGTGGGGTCGTGGTGACGCCGCCCCCGCAGCCTCCGCCCCAGCCGCCGCGCGGTGAGGTCACGATGGTGGACCTGCAGCCGCGCATCCCGGTGACGCTCTTCGGGCCGGGGATGTCGGCGGCGACGTTCGCGGTGTGGAGCCCGCGTGGTGGGCCGCGCATCGAGATCATGGTGACGCCGTCGGGGCCCTCGCTGAGCGTCTCGGCGCGGGTCGGGGGCAACGAGATCGCGCTGGGCACGGTGCCCCAGGAGATCGCGCGCGACGCGGTGGTCACGGTGACGCAGCAGCCGAACTCGACGCTGCTGGTGCGCGCGGAGCGTCCGCCGGACTCGCGTCGCTCCGATCCCGGCGCGCAGATGCTGCTCTCGGTGCGCTGGGATGCGCGCGCGGCGGTGCCGACGCTGGTCGACCAGTGGAGCGGGACGTTCGGCGATCGCGCGCCGCGCTGGGCGCGCTGACGCCGCTCCAGCCCCGAGATCGGCTCGCCAGCTCCGGGCCCTCCGCCGGCGAGCACTCCAGTCGAGTCGGGGCCTATGACAGGTCGGGTGAGGACGGCGTGGTGAGCGATGCGGACGAGGGCGCCGGGCCCTCGGGGTCGTGGCTCTTCCACGCCGCGCTGATCGCGGGGGTGCTGCCGGTCCTGGGGGTGCCCATCGTGGCGCTCGCGACCGCGGCGGCGTGGCGCTCGTCGCGCGGCGGGGACGCGCGGGAGCGGCGCTGGGCGAAGCGACTGAGCGGGCTCCTCGCGCTCGACGTGGTCGCGGCGCTGGTCGTGCTCGCGACCTCGCTCGGGATGCTCCCCGCGCCCGAGCAGGTGCTCGCGCCGAGCGACGGGCCGCGCATCGGGGTCGCGGTCGACGACGCCTACTCGGGCGAAGGGCTGCGGGTCGCGGAGGTGCTCGAGGGCTCGCCCGCGGACGGCGCGGGGATCGTCGGGGGCGACGTGCTGCTGCGCGCGGACGGCGCGCCGGTGGAGTCGCTCGAGGGGCTGCGCAGCGCGCTCGGCGCGGGCGATGGGACCGTCGCGATCGAGCTGCGTCGCGGCGACGCGATCGAGCGCGTCGAGGTGGTACCGGTGCACGGCGCGCTCGGTGCGCGCGAGCGATGTGGCGAGGTGCGCGCGGCCGATCTCGTGCCCGGGCTCGGGACGCTGGTGTCGTACGGCGTGGTGCTGATCGGCGCGCTCGTGCTCGCGTGGCTCGGATGGAAGCGCGGAGTGCGCGGAGGCGCGCGCACCGTCGTGCCGTTCGCGCTGATCCCGCCGCTCGGTGCGCTGGTGGGGACCGGGATCGCGATGCTCGCGTGCCGCTCCGGCGGCGAGGCGCTGGTGCTGGAGATCGCGCTCCTCGGGTCGGAGATCGTGCTCGTCGCGATGGCGGCGGGCGCGGTGTGGCTCGCGTCGCGCGGATGGGAGGGCGCGACGCCGACGCTCGATGGCGATCCTCCGATGCCGGTGCCGCGCGTCGTCGCGCTCGGCGTGATGTACGTCGCGACGTGGGTGCCGCGGGTGCTGGTGCTCGCGATGCCGCTCTTCGCGGCGGCGCGCACGCTCGGGGTCGAAGGCGGATCGGAGGCGCTCGGCGAGGTGCTGGGTGGAGATCGCGCGCCGATCGCGCTCTTGATGACGTTCGTCGCGGGCGCGCTGCTCGCACCGCTCGGCGAGGAGCTGCTCTTCCGCGGTCTCCTCGTGCCGTGGCTCGCGCGCGTGGTCACGCCGTGGAGCGCGATCGTGATCTCGGCGCTGCTCTTCGGCGCGCTGCACGATGCGCACGGGATGGCGCGCATCGGGCCGATGACGATCGGGCTGGTGCTCGGATGGGCGCGGCTGCGCTCGGGCACGCTGATCGCGCCGATCGCGATCCACGCGATCGTGAATTCGATCGCGCTGACGATCGGCTGGCTGACGAGCTAGCTAGAGCGACTCGACGAACGACACGAGATCCGCGCGCTCGAGCTCGGTCAGCGACTCGAACCCGAGACGCGCCGCCGTCGCTTCACCGTCGTGCCAGAGCACCGCCTCCGCGACACCACGCGCTCGGCCGTCGTGGAGAAGGCGGACCTCACCGCCGACCACGCCGAGCAGGCCGATTCCCCAGAGCGGCGCGGTCCGCCACTCACGACCGCTCGCATCGCCCTCGGCGCGTCCGTCCGCCAGGCGCTCCCCCATGTCGTGGAGGAGCAGATCCGTGTACGGCCAGATGCGCTGCCCCGCGAGCTCGGGCTCGACCGAGTCTCCGGTGACGAAGCTCGGACGGTGGCATCCGTCGCAGCCGACCGCGGCGAAGAGAACGCGGCCGCGCCGCACGGAGGGCGCCTCGGCGTCGCGCCGGGCGGGCACGCCGAGCAGTCGCACGTACGACGACGCGACCCGCAGGCGCGTCGCGGTGAGCTCGGGCGAGCCACCGCTCGCGGCCCCCAGACACGCCGCTTGCGACTCCGTGCACGCCTCGGTCGGGTGCACCGAGCTCGTGATGCCGAGGTCACCCGCGAAGGCGGCGGAGGTCTGCTCCTCGACGGTGGGCTGCCCCGCCTTCCAACCGAAACGACCGATTCGCAGGGCGTCGATCCAGCGGACACGCCCGGAGATGCCGTCCGCGTCGGCGTCGAGCTCGTCGGCGAGCGCGAGGAGGTCGTCCTCGTCGATCGCTTCGAGGAGCCCCTGCCCCACGAGCTGCTGCGCGATGCGCGGCGACAGCACCGCGCCTCCTGCGAGCGGGCCGTAGCCGAGCGACGCGATGTCGTAACGCGGCAGCGGCAACATCGCCTGCGTTCCGTCGGCGAGACGGTGCGAGACGAGCGACTCGAAGCGACGCGCGTGACCTTCGCCCGCGACGCCGGGGACGCCCAGCGGCTGCAGCTGGTCGCCGTACGTGGGGTCGGGGCGACCGTCGGGTGTCCCGAGGCGCAGGAGCACGCCCGGGCGGTTCTCGTCGGGCGTGGCCGACGGCGCGCCACGTCCGTTCCGGACGTGGCACTCGATGCACGAGACCGCGTTGTAGACGGGGCCGAGCCCATCCGCTTCGGGGCGGCCCGGGGCGATCTCCCACTCGAGACGGAAGAACTGGAGGCCCGCCTCGAAATCGGCGCGTCGCGCGATGGTCAGGTTCGCGGCCTGCTGCAGGAACGCGCTCCCGTCGACGACGCTCGTCGTCGTGTCTCCGCCCGGCAGGAGCTCGCCTTCCTCGAGCGGAGGAAGTGCCGCGTCCAGCGAGGCGTCGTCGGACGCAGCGTCGACCAGGTGCGCATCCCACGGTGCGCCTCCATCGCCGAGCGCACCGTCCTGTGCTGCATCGGGACGCGCAGCGTCGAAGCCCGCGCCGGCATCGTCGCCGACGCCCGGCGCCGTCACCTCGCAGCCCGCGAGCACGAGCATCAGATGAAGGGCCGCGACCCTCGCTCCACGTGCTCCGGTCATGGACGCGGATAGATGAGAACCGGGGCGCTGTAGGCCCACGCGTGGATCGCTCCGGCGAGGCCGAGCGAGCCCTGGAAGCTCCAGCCCCATCCGAGCACGTTTCCGGCGTCGGTGAGCGCGAACGTCGGCCCGCCGGCTCCGCCTTCCATCTCGAGGATGACGAACTCCGACGCCGGTCCGGGCGGCGCGACGCGGGTGGCGAGGGAGCGGCTCGCCAGGTCTCGCGAGCCATCGCCGAGGTACCCCATGCCGAGCTGACCGAGCCCGCCGAGGCCCCAGGCGTACGCGTCGCCCGAGCTCGTGACGGCGAGGCTGACGAAGCCGTCTGCCGCGACGCTCTCGACGTCGGTGAGCGGCACGACCGGCGACGCCGACACGAGGACCTGGGTCGGCGTGGTGACGGGGGTCGCGCCCGACGTGTCGTTGCCGATCTGCCCGTTGTTGTTGCGTCCCCAGGCCATCACGGTGCCGTCCGCGCGGAGAGCGAGGACGGTCGAGTTGCTGCTCGCGACCATCACGACGTCGGTGAGGCCGGGGACGAGCGTCGGCGTCGGGTGAGCGACGGTGTCGGCGGTTCCGTCGCCGAGGATGCCGTACTGGTTGTCGCCCCACGCCCAGACGGTGCCGTCGCTCCGGACGGCGAGCGAGTGCGTCGAGCCGGCCGCGACCTGGACGACGTCGGAGAGCCCCGGGATCGGGGCGGGGGTGAGCTGGTCGGCGTCGCCCGGGGTGGCGTAGCCGAGCGCACCGCGCGTGTTCTGGCCGAACGAGAGCACCGTCCCGTCGCCGAGGAGGACGAGCGAGTGGTTGAAGCCCGCAGCGACCGCGACCGCGCCCGAGATCCCGGGAACGACGGTCGGCGTCCGGCGACACGGCGACGTCCCGGCCGACCCACAGTCGGTCTCGGCGGCGTAGCCGAGCTGACCGTCGCTGTTCGAGCCCCAGGTCAGCACGGCCCCGTCGTCGCGGAGCGCGATCATGAACGTCTGCCGAGTGACGACGGAGACGAGGCCGGACGCGCCGGCGGGCGTGTAACGGACCGGCAGCGAGGCGGCGGGGCCGTCGCCGTACGCCGACCCGTCGAGGGTCCCGTTGCCGAGCTGGCCCAGCTCGTTCCGCCCCCACGTGAAGAGCGTTCCTCCGTGGAGCAACGCGCCCTGCGAGTTCCCTCCCGAGAGCCGGTGCCCGAAATGGGCGGAGACCGTCGCACCGGCGGTCTGACCTTCCGCGTCGGTGGCGGTGACGACGATGGCGTTGACGCCGGGCGTCGGCACGAGCGTCACCGCGAAGCTGCCGTCGCTCTCGAGGGTGACGGGAGTCGCCGTGCCGTCGAGCGATACCTCGAGGCCGGTCACTGCGACGTCGTCGGTCGCGGTGCCCGTCACGAGCAGCCGCCGGGCCGCGACGAACCCTGCGTCGCGCGGTGAAGTGATCGCGACTGCGGGCGGCTCGCTCCGCTTCGAGAAGGTCACCTCGTCCTCGGACCGATGACCGTGCTCGTCGACCGCGATCGCCCGGAGCGTGTGGGGGCCGGGGGACAGCGTCTCGACGCTCGCGGTGATCGTGCTCGCGCTCGAGGCGACGGCGATCTCCGCACCATCGAGCTCGAGGCGGAGCGTCGCCGTGACCTCGGAGGGCACCATCGCAGCCGAGACGCCGAGCGGCAGCGTGTCGACCACCGATCCGTCGGCCGGCGAGGTGATGGCGACCTCGCCCGTCACCGGCGCGTCCGGCGGAACGTGCGCATCGACCGCGATGGACGAGTCGGGGGCGGGTGCCGCGTCGAGGGAGGGCTCGGCGTCCAGGCCGGCGTCGGTGACGTGTCCGGCGTCTGGATCGGCAACCGATGGGTCCGCACAGGCGATCGAGCAGGAGAACAAGAGCGGAAAGAACCGCGAACAACGCATGCGCGACGGCTACCACGGTGAGAATGATTGTCAAAGTCGGCACTGACGAACGTGTGAGCACACCCACCGTCGAGGGACGGAGAGCGCCATCGCCGGTCGTGCTCCGCGCGCCTAGAACGGCTCGGGCACGCAGGTGCCCGAGGCGCAGAGCAGCGGTGCGCAGCAGTCGGTGTCGACGACGCACGCGCCGCACGTGCCTCCGACGCACGCCTGGTTGCGGCAGTCGAGACAGCTCGTGCACTCGGGGCGCGTCGGCGGAGGACAGGGATCGGCGGCGCGCAGCACGCTCGTGTCGTAGTGGAGCGTGACCGGGCCCGACGCCGACACCCGACGCACGAACGCGCTGCCGTACACCTCGAGCTCGCCCGCCGCGACGAGCTCGGCGCGCGGCGCGTAGAGGTTGCCGCCGAAGAAGCCGTTGTCGGAGAGGCTCACGTTGCCCGCGCCGCCCACGTAGAGGCGCGCCTGCGCCGGACGCAGCGCGTCCCCGATGCGCAGCACGCGCATCGCGCCCACGTCGCCCGCGACGAACATGTCGATCTCCGCGCCCGGGCCCTCGAGGCGGACCGTGAACTCCCCGTTGAACGAGAGATCGCCCGCGATGAAGAGCGCGGTGCGCCCGGTGACGACGAGCGTGAGATCGCCCTCCCCCGCGACGCGCTCGAGGTAGAGGCGACCGCACGGGAGCGTGAGCGTCGCGTCGCCGGTGTAGCCGTCGAGCTCGCGCGGGTTGAAGCCCACGAGCGCGTCGTCGTTGTCGGTCGCGTGCGCCGCGACGAGCGCCGCGACGTCGAGCAGATCGTCGGGGTCGCAGGAGCAGGGCGGCGGCGTCGCGACCGGGACGCGTCGCTCCATGCCGAGCGTCGGCGGGAACGTCGTCTCGAGCGGTGCGCCCTCGGGCATGGTGAGCGTGCCGCCGACGCGCAGCGTGCGCGCGCGGAGCGACACGTCGACGTACGCGTCGCGCCCGACGTCGAGCCCGTTGTCGCACGTGACCGCCGCGCCCGAGCGCAGGTCCGAGCCGATCGTGAGATCGGTGCTCGAGTGCACGCCGCCGAGCGTCCACAGCGCGCCCGAGACGTCGGCGCCCGCGTTGAACTCGATGCGCCCGTTGCTGCCGACCGATCCCGCGCGGCCCGCGCGATCCGAGGAGTACGGGCCGTCGGCGCTCGCGAACGAGTCGGTCGTGATCGGCGCCGCCGAGACCCAGCCCTCGCACGTGCAGAGCGCGAAGCGGAACGTCGCCTCGGCGAGCCCACCGCTGCAGAGCGGCAGGCCGCGATCCGACACCAGCACCGGCGGCCCCTCGCCCTCGCAGTAGCTCGGCAGCCTCGCGTCGACGGGCGCATCGCGGGGCACGTTCGCGTCGAGGCCGCGCTGGTGCGCGACGATGTCGTCGACGGTGCACGCGCCGAGGAGCAGCGCGGCACCGAGAACAGCGAGGCAGGCGCGCGGGGTCACTCCCCCGAGGATTCCAGCTCGGCGAGCCTCGCGCGAGCCCTCGTCGCTGCAGGCGTGGTCGGATGGGCCGAGATCAGCGCGCGCAGGGTGTCGCGCTCGCCACGCTGATCGCCGAGACGGCGCAGCGCGCGGGCGATGCCCTCACGGGCCTCGGCGTCGAGCGGACCACCGGGACGGGCCGCGAGCGCACGACGGTAGAGGCGCAGCGCGCCGCGGGGATCGCGCAGGTGCGCGAGGCGCACGTCGCCCGCCGCGACCTGCGCGACGTACGCCGAGAACGAGTCGGGGTGCTCGCGCGGGACGCGCGCGTAGGTCGCCTCGGCCTCGCGCCAGCGCCCGGCGCTGCGCAGCGCGTTCGCCTCGGCGAGCAGATCGTCGGGGGTGCGCGGCGCAGGACGACGCCGCGAGGGCGCGTCGGCGCGCTCGTTCTCCTCGGGCTCCTCGACGACCGGCGGGGCCTCGATGGCGGGCTCCTCGGCCGGCTCGGGCGTGGGCTCCTCGATCGCCGGAGCGACCTCGTCGCGCGGCGACTCCTGCGGGAGCACCATCACGGGCTCCTCGCTGCCCTCGGGCTCGCGGGTCAGCACGATCGTCATCGCCGCGACCGAGCCCACCGCGATCAGCGCGGAGATCGCCGCGACCAGGTACGCGAGCCGCACCGGCGCCGCGCTGCGCACCGGCGAGGGCGCGTGGATCGCGGGCGTGCCCTGCCACGCGTCGAGCGCGCCTGCGATCAGCGCCGCGCTCTGCGCGGGCGTGATGCGCCGCGCCGGGCCGGCCTCGTCGTCGAGCACCAGGCCGAGCTGTGCTGCGAGGGCGTCGTCGAATTCGTCGTGGCTCATGATGCTTCTCCCCCCACGCCCATCCCCTCACGGAGCTTCTTCATGCCGAGCCGCAGTCGGCTGCGCGCCGTCTCGAAGGGCACCCCGAGCGTCTCTGCGAGCTCGGGGGCACTGAGACCGACGACGTGATGCAGGACCACGGCTTCGCGCTGTTCGTCGGGCAGCGCGTCGAGCAGGCGCGCGACATCGCGGCGCTGCACGTAGGTGTCGGGCGGCGCGTCGGGATCGCGCACCGCACGGAGATCGGGAGCGTGGCGCTCGCGCGCGCCGGCCTCGGCGCGGCGGCGACGCAGGTGCGCCATCGTGGTGCGCACCGTGATGCGATCGGCCCACGCGCGGAGCGAGCCCTCGCCGCGGTAGCCGTGCAGCGCGTGCAGGATCGCGATCAGCGACTGCTGCGCCATGTCGTCGACGTCGGCGTCCCCGCGCACGAGGTAACGCACCAGGTTGCGGACGCGCGGGAGGAGCTCGGAGAGGAGCTCCTGCGCCGCGCGGCGATCGCCGGACGCGGCGGCCGCGATCCGCGGATCGGGCGCTTCGGACTGCTCGGGGATGCGCTCCGCCACGCTCACGAGGGTACAGTGGCGGGCGTGGTTTCGATCGGGTCACGGCAGTCCCGCAGGCGCTCGGATCGTTCCTTCGGCCGCGAAGCTCGTGTTCTCGCTGGGTTGGCGATCGTGGCCCTCGCGGTCGTCACGATGGCCGGACCGGCGGACGCGCAGGAGGTGCGGCGCGCGGTGCTCCTCGGGCACATCGAGCCACGGCTCCTCGGACGGGTGCGCGGGCAGACCGGCGATCTGCCCTGGACGATCGATCGCGTGGAGAACGGCGCGGGTGATTTCGAGCGCGCGCTGGCGATCGGACGCGCGCGGCGCGCCCAGGTCGTCGTGTGGTTCACGCGCGAGGGCAACGCGATCGTGGTGAGCGTCGCGGAGGTCGACGAGCGCCGGCTCTTCGCGCGCAGCATCCAGGCGCCGACCGGCGAGGCGTCGGCGGCGCTCGAGGCGGCAGCGCTGGTGGTGCGGGGCGCGCTCTCGGATCTCGCGCAAGGCGGTCACGTCGGCATCGTGATGCCCGCGCCTCCGCCGGTGGTGGTGGAGCCGGAGCCGGAGGTGCCGGTGGTGCCGCCACCGCGCGAAGAGCCCGACGCGCGGCTGCTGGTCTCGCTCGGCGCGGCGATCGCGATCGACGGCGAGGCGCCGCGCGCGCACATCGGCCCGGCGGCGCGCATCGCGGTCGACGTCGGCATCGTGGAGCTCGCGGTCGAAGGGCGCAGCGGCGTGCAGGAGGACCTCGATCGGGACGCGCTGACGGTGCTGGTCACGCGCTTCGCGGCGCGCGCGGGCGCGGCGATCGAGCTGATCGACGACGGCGAGTGGCGCGCGACGATCGGCGCCGGGATCGGCATCGCGGGGCACCTGCGCTCGACCGACGTGCGCGACGACTCGCTCGAGCCCACGAGCCCGTCGACGGTCGCGACGTTCCTCGCGACCGGTGAGGTGCGCGGACAGTGGTTCCCGGGCGCGGGGCCGGTGGGGCTCGATCTCGCGATCGGCGCGGACGTGCTCGCGATCGCGCCGCGCTTCGTGGTGCAGCTCGCCGACGGGCTCGAGGTGCTGCACGCGCCGTGGTCGGTGCAGCCCACGGTCTCGCTCGGGCTCGTGATCCGCGCGCCCTAGTGCTGCTGCCCGGAACGAACGGCCGGGCGGCAGTACGAGGAGAAACCCGGAACGAAGTTCCGGGCAGAGGTGCTAGCGGCGGCGATCGGCGCGGAGCTCGGCGATCGCGAGGCGCAGCACGGTGCGCTCGCTCGCGTCGGGATGGCGGCGGCGCATGCGATCGACGAGGCGCTCGGCGACCTCGGCGTCGTGGGTCATGCGGCGGAGCTGATCGCGCAGCTCGACGACGCTCCGCGCGCGGGGACGCGGCGGGCGGGCGAGCACGTAGAGCACCGCGCACGCGACGACGGCGAGCGCGACGGCGACGAGGAGCTGCACGTCGCCACCCTACGCGACTCCGGCGCCGACCCTTCCGCGGCTCACGAACGTCGCGTCGGGACCAGCGCCCTCGGCGGCGGCCTGGTGTGCTCGAGGTCGTCGAAGAGCGCGTCCACGAGCTCCCGATGCAGCAGGAACGCGCGGCGCGCCTCCTCGACGACGACGTCGTGGTGCGTGCGCGGGACCGCATCGAGGTACGCGCGCAGCTCGTCCTTGTAGGCCGCGCGATCCGCGATGCCGGGGAACGCGAAGTACGCGGGGTCGAGCCCGGGCGGGAGTCGGAACAGGCGAGGCGCGAGACGCCCCACGACCGCACCGCCCGAGAGGTCGGCGAAGTAGCGCACGTAGAAGTGCCCGAGCAGCGCGATCGGCTCGTCGTGCGCCACGAGCCGGACGCGCGCGGCGTAGCCGTTCGGCGCGGAGGAAGGCGGGCGGCCGAGGGCAGCGAGGTCGGCGCGGAGCGCGGCGAGCCGGTGGAGCTCTGGGCGATCGAACGCGCGCAGCAGCGGCTCGGCGCTGGTGGCGAGCGACGTCTCGAGCGCCTCGTAGACGGGCTCCATCCGCACGAGGCCGAGCGCGTACGCGTGCGCATCGAGGCGGCCGGCGAAGAACGCGCGCGCGAGGCGCGTGGCCTCCGCGAGGACGTGCTCGCGACGGGTCTCGGAGCGCAACCTCGCGGAGAGCGTCGTCACGCGGTCCCCCGGATGCCCTCGCGGTGGCCGATCCCGCGGGTCGCGAGGGCCCGACGCGCGGCGGACATCGTGTCGTGCACCGTCCGGAAGGCTCGCTCGTCGAGGCGCACCGAGACGAAGCCGACGTGGAGCGTGAGCCCGCCGCACTCGGTGCATCGCTGGACGGAGAACGCGCCCTCGGAGGCGAGCGTCTCGTAGTGGCACGGAGCGCTCGTCACGGCGCCTCCCGACGACGGAGCGAGCGATGGAGATGGGAGCGAAGCACCATCCGCTTCGTCTACCAGAGCTGATAACGATTCTCAATGTCGCACGAAGCGAACGGCCGCTCGCGACCGACCAAACCTGACAGAAGGCTGACATCGGTTGAGGTACACCTTCACTTCGTGGGCGACGGCGCCTGCGGAGGAGACCCGATGACGGACGTGCAGAAGGCGGCAGGGACCAAGAGCTACGTGGGCGGATGTCACTGCGGCGCGGTGCGCTTCGAGGTGGCGCTCGACCTGAGCCAACCGCTCAGCCGCTGCAACTGCTCGATCTGCGCGAAAGTCGCGCAGACCGGGACGAACGTGAAGCCCGCCGCGTTCCGCCTGACGAGCGGCTCGGGCGCGCTGAGCGAGTACCGCTGGGGCGAGGTCGGCGCGCGCTACTTCTGCAAGCTGTGCGGCATCCACGTCTACGGCGCGGGCCACCTCGAGTACCTCGGCGGCGACTTCGTGTCGGTGAACTGCAACACGCTCGACGACGTCGACCCGAACCACGACGTGAAGGTGATCTACTTCGACGGCCGCCACGACAACTGGATGGCGGGCCCGCGCGAGACGCCGTGGCCGATCCACACGCGCTGAGCGTCAGAGGCAGTGGATGACGAAGCGGTGCGACGAGCACGCGGTGTCGATGTCCGCGTGCTCGTCGTGCGCATTCGGCCCGAGGCAGTGCCCGATGGGCTCGTTCCACGTCGCCCCCGGCGCGAGCTCGGTGTAGCCGCCGCCATACGAGAGCCAGACGTCGATCGCGTAGTCGCGCGAGCGATTGCGCCAGCAGAAGTACGCAGTCTGCCCGGCAGGAATCGTGATCTCGCGCGGCGAGACCGACATCACGCAGGTATTCGAGACGTCGATGTCGACGCAATACCGCATCTCGGCGGGAGTGCCGGAATCGGGAGGGCCCGAGTCGACGATTGCGCCTGCGTCGACGATCGCCGCACCGGAGTCGGCGGCGCCACCAGAGTCGGTCGCAGCACCGGAGTCGACTGCGACGCTCGAGTCGATGAGCGCGCCACCATCGAGGACGACGCCCGAGTCGAACGCGCCAGCATCGAGCGCTCCGGAGTCCGTCGCTGCGTCCACGCTCGCGTCACCCGACCAGACGCCCCCGTCGCGCGGTGGGTCGCAGAGCCACTCCATCTCGCGCTCTCCGTCCCAGCACACATAGCGATCGACCATGAGCTCGCCGCGCAAGCAGCGTCGTCCGAGCTCCGCGCAGTCCGCTTCGCGCTCGTTGCACGCGCCGACCACGAGCAGCGCGAAGATCGCGACCACGTCGCGCATCGGGTTTCTGCGAACCGGCACGGTCATAGGCGGCGCCGACACGAGTATCACGCCACTCGGGGCGAGTGCGAAGCAGAGCCCGACCGATCGGGGCGAGTGCGCAGCAGAGCCCGAACCGCGAGCGCCTGGGCCGCGGCGAAGCGCGGACCAGCCGCGAGCCACTCCACCCTCACCCCTCGAGCCGGCAGAACCGCGGTACCGGGCGTGGGGTGGTGGGTCCGACGCCCTCGTGCGACGGGGGCTCGCAGACGTCGACCACAGACTGATCGCAGCATCGAGGCAGAGCGCGAAGCGCGCGCCGCGATGCGCCCACCGCTGCCCAACGCTCTCACCCTCTCGTCCAGCAGCCCGCGAGCACCCAGGGTGGCGGACCCACCACCCCGCGCCTCTCGCCGAAGCGCTGCCTAGAAGCTGAACCGCCGGATCGACACGTTCATCAGCAGCCCGATCCCCACCATGCTGACGAGCACGCTCGACCCGCCATAGGAGAACAGCGGCAGCGTGATCCCGACCACCGGCAAGAGCCCGCACACCATCCCGAGGTTGATCACGGTGTGCCAGAAGAAGAACGCGCTGACGCCGACCGCGATGACCGCGCCGAAGCGATCCTTCGCGGTGCTCGCGACCTTCAGGCCCCAGAGGATCAGGAACACGTAGAGACCGAAGAGCAGCATCACGCCGAGGAAGCCGTGCTCCTCGGCCCACACCGAGAACGGGAAGTCGGAGTGCTGATCGGGCAGGAAGTGGTGCTGGTTCTGGGTGCCCTGCATGAAGCCCTTGCCCCAGAAGCCACCGCTGCCGATCGCGACCATCGACTGATAGGTGTGCCAGCCGTCGCCCAGGATGTCGGGGTTCTCTCCGAACATCATGTCGAAGTACGAGAGGAAGCGACCGCGCTGGTACTCCTCGAGGCCCACGAGCCAGATGACCGGCGCGCTCAGCACGAACGCCATCACGAGCGTGAAGAGCGAACGCAGCTTCAGGTTCGTGAGCATCATGATGCTCGTGAAGATGAACGCGCACATGAGCGCGGTGCCGAGATCGGGCTGACGCAGGATCAGCAGCATCGGCACCCCGAGGATGATCCCGGGGATCACGAGATCCTTGAGCGTGCGTCCTTCGGTCTTCGGATCGTTGTGCAGGTACTTCGCGAGCGCGACGATGAGGAACATCTTCATCAGCTCGCTCGGCTGGAGCGAGAACGCGCCGATGCGGATCCATCGTTGCGAGCCGCGCACCTCTGGCGCGAGCAGGAAGACGAGGATCAGCAGCACGATCCCCGCGCCGTACGCGAACCATGCGAAGCGCTCGAAGTGCCGGTAGTCGATCGCGACGATCAGCACCGCCACGCCGGCGCCCAGCGTGAGCCAGTAGATCTGCTGGATGTAGAGCTCGGAGAGCGCCGCGCGCGCCGCGCTGGTCGCGGAGTAGAGGTTCGTGACGCCGATCACCGACAACGCGGCGACCGCCACGAAGAGCGGCCAGTCGAACTGATCGCGAAACCCCTTACCCAGCGTCGCCATGAATCAACGTGCTCCGACCGCGGGCACGCCCACGCTCGCGGTGACGGTCTGCTCTCGACCGCCGAGGTACTCCTGGAGGATGCGGATCGCGATCGGCGCGGCCTGTCGACCGCCCGCGCCGCCGTGCTCGACGAGCACCACGATCGCGACCTCCGGGTGATCCGCCGGCGCGAACCCCGCGAACCACGCGTGCGGTCGGTTGAGGTACCACGCGCGATCGGGATCGATGTCGTGGCGCGCCCGCTCGCTGACCTGCGCGGTGCCGGTCTTGCCCGCGACGATCACACCGCCGTCGATGCGCGCGTCGTACGCGGTGCCGCCCTGATCGTTGACCGCGCCGTAGAGCGAGTCGACGACGTACTCGAGGTGATCGCGATCGACGTGCACGCGACGGCGCACGCGCGGCTGGAACTCCTCGACGATCGATCCGTCCGGTGAGCTCACGGTCTCGACGAGCTGCGGCACGTAGAGCGTGCCGCCGTTCGCGATCGCCGCGTACGACATCGCGAGCTGCAGCAGCGTCACGCGGGTGTCGCCCTGACCGATCGCGGTGTTCAGCGCGTAGCCGGCGCGCCAGTGCTGATCGCCGCGCTCGTACCACTCGCGCGTCGGGATGAAGCCCGACGCCTCGGTGTTGATGCCGACGCCGCTGCGGCGACCGAGCCCGAAGTCCTGCGCGACCCGCGCGAGGCGATCGAGGCCGACCTGCTGCGCGAGCACGTAGAAGTAGACGTTGCACGAGTGGACCATCGCCTCGCGCATGTCCATCTCGCCGTGCTGCGCGGTGCAGCGGAAGCGCGTGCGGCCGAGGGTGTACGCGCCGAAGCACTCGACACGCGCGGCGGGATCGACGAGCTGATCCTGGAGCGCGGCGATCGCGGTGATCGGCTTGAACGTCGAGCCCGGGAAGTAGCTCTCGTAGATCGTGCGATCGATGAGCGGGCGGAACGATCGCGGGTCGCGCATCTCGGCGTAGCGATCGCGGCTCATGCCGCTCGTGAGCTCGTTGAGGTCGTAGCTCGGCTTGCTGAAGAGCGCGCGCACGGCGCCGGTGTTCACGTCGACGACGACGACGGCACCGCTCGGATGGCCACGGAACGCGCGCTCCGCGATGCGCATCAGATCCATGTCGAGCGTGAGCGTCATGTCGCGCCCGGGCACCGGATCCACGCGCGTCGGGCGTCCGTCCTCGATGGCGACGCCCTCCATGATGCGACCGCGCGCATCGACGGGGACGCGGCGATAGCCGCGACGGCCGCGCAGGAAGCTCTCCCACGCGCGCTCGACGCCGCTTCGTCCGATGCGATCGCCGAGGCGATATCCGGCGGGGCGCAGCTCGTCGAGCTCCTCGGCGGTGAGCTCGTTGAGATAGCCGATCGCGTGCGCGCCGAGGTGCTCGTAGGGGTACGTGCGGAGCGGCGAGACCACGACGTCGATCGCGGGGAGATCGAGCTCGTGGGTCTCGAGCGACGCGAGCTGATCGCGGCGCACGTCGGTGAAGAAGCGGATCTGGTGCGCGAGCCGGTGCTCGGGGACGTTCGCGAGGCGGCGCTCGAACTCGGCGCGCTCCTCCGCGGTGAGCCCCATGAGCTCGACGATGCGCTCGACGTCGCCCTCGCGGAGCAGTCGCGGCGTGACGTAGACGTCGTACGCCGGGCGGTTGGTGACGACGATGCGCCCGGTGCGATCGCGGATCACGCCGCGCGTGGCGGGCAGCGTGAGCGTCTTGGTGATGTTCTCGCGCGCGATCGCGCCGTAGTGATCGTGCTCGACGACCTGCAGCTGGAACGCGCGGCCGAGCAGGAACGTGAACGCGCAGATGACGAAGAGCGCCATCCACTTGTAGCGCTTGCGGAACTCGCCGACCTCGCGACGTACGCTGAGGAGGTTCATTCGGCGGGCGCTCCTTCTGCGGCGTCGCGGCGGCGGGTCTCGAGCGCGTCGAGGCGGCGCATCGTCGCGAAGATCGCGGGCGCGACCACCGCGGTCGCGAGCGCCGATCCGAGCATCGTCGTGACCGTGCCGACGACACTGCCGACGCGCGGCGCGTCGTCGCCGGCGCGCGACGTGAAGAGCGCGACGAGATCACCGGCGAGGCCGCTCGCGGGCATCTCGAGCGGGAACGGATCGGGCGGAGAGAAAATGGCACGCAGTGCCAGGATCGTTCCGCCCGCGAGGATCGACGCGACGAACACCAGCGCGATCTGGAAGAGCGAGCCGCGCAGGAAGAGCCGGATGCCGGCGCCGCGCGCGACCATGAACGTCGCGACGAGGACGAACGTCGAGAGCCCGAGCGGCGAGCCGCAGAACGCGTCGAGCAGGTAGCCGAGGATGAACGAGAGCGCGGCGCCGCGGAGCAGACCGACGTCGGGCTGTACGCCGAGGAAGATCACCATCGGCAGCACGAGGTTCGGCGTGAACGGATGCAGCGACACGCGCGCCGCGAGCGAGGCCTGCAGCACGAGCAGGAGGAACCCGAACGCGAGGATCGCTCCGTTGGCGAAGAAGCGCATCGCCTCGTGTCCTCAGAGCTCCGCCGAGCGGGCGCGCGCATCGCCCTCGTCCTCGCCCTGCGCGGGCGCGAGGCTCTGCTCGCGCGAGCCCTCGGTCAGCACGAGCACTTCCTCGAGGCTCGAGAAGTCGACGGCCGGCGTGACCTCGACCTCCTGCCAGAGCCCGAACTCCTGGCGCACGATGCGCGTCACGCGACCGACGAGGATCGACGCCGGGAAGCGCTGACCGAGGCCGCTCGTGTGCACGAGATCGCCGACGCGCACCGCGTCCTCGCGGCCGAGGTACTGGATGCGCGCCATGTAGCGCTCGCTCTCGCCGGTGCCGCGGAGCATGCCGCGCGCGCCGGTGCGCTGGACCGTCACGTCGACCGCGCTCGTGCGATCGACGACGAGCAGCACGTCGCAGTAGCGACCGAACGTGCGGCGCACCTGGCCCACGAGGCCCTGCGCGGCGACGACTGGCATGCCGGGCCGCACGTGATCCCGCTCGCCGCGATCGATCTCGATGCGCGTGACGCGGAAGAAGGGCGAGACGTCCTTGCCGATCACCTGCGCGGCGAGCACCTCGCCGCCGAGGCGCTCGCGCAGCTGGAGCAGCGAGCGGAGGCGACGGTTCTCGATGCCCTGCGACGCGAGGCGATGTCGCTCTTCCTCGAGGCGCGCGACCTGGGCGCGGAGGCGGTCGTTCTCCTCGCGGACCTCGACGAGATAGACGTAGTCCTCGAAGACCTCGGAGGTCCATCGGGCGGCGGTCGCCGCGACCGACTGGAAGTTCGAAGTGAGCCCGAGGATCCACTCGTCGACGGAATTGATGCGCGCGGGATCGCGCAGGTGCGCGCTGAGGACGAAGAACGGGAGCGCCAGCAGCACGAAGCTGATGATCCCGTCGCGCACGCGCTTGATCTGGTTCACGGCACCGTCTCGCCAGGGCCTGCCCCCGAGCGGGGCCGGAGCGACCGGACGGTGTAACCGACGGGCGGGGGGGGCGCCAATCCCGCAGGACGAGGCGCCAAGAGGGTCGCCGTGCGTGCCGTCACGCGATCAGATGGGAATCACGCGGAGATCGAGGCCCGCGGGGTAGGCGTAGGAGGTGTAGAGGCCCAGACCGTACGCCATCACGCCCACCGGCGTGGCCGCGCGCACCTCGTGCGTGCCGCCGGACACCGGCACGGTCGCGATCTCGCGATCACCGACGGTCGTCCACGTCGCTTCGATGGTGCGGCCGTCGAGCGTGATCGGCTCGTCGGGCTCGCGCGAGATCACGAGATACGACTGGCCGTTCACGACCGGCGTGTACGACGACGGCGTGATGAAGACGTAGTCGCGCCGGAACTGCTCGGTCGGCACGAGGTGCGTCATCGACGGGTCGCCGCGCTCGAGCGGCGGGTCGGTGATGTTCTGGCCGACCGAGAGCTGCACGACCTGGATCGGACGGCTCGCGGTGATCGACACCGGGTGATCGAACGTCACCTCGATCCACTCGCCGGCGTCGAGCGACGCATCGTCGAGGTGCACGTCGGGCGTGATCGCCACGTCGGTGCCGTCGTGCGCGGCGATGATGCGCAGCGTGTTCGGCACGTCGGTGTCGGGATCGCGCATCGGCATCGTCTGGTAGCTGCGGCCCCAGGTCTCGACCGGCGCGAGCGTCGTCTCGAGGTGATCGCAGGCGCCGACGTCGTACGGCACGTACGCGCAGACGTGGCCGCCGAAGACCGAGATCGGGCGATCGCTCGTCACGCGCGAGCCGGTGAGGTCGTACTCGTCCTCGCGGCACGCGCCCGCGACGATCTCGGGCTCGGGGCTGTAGTCGTGGAACACCGGGCGCTCGGGGCCGCACTCGGGCGGCACCGCGGCCGCGACCTGCGCGACCTCGCCGCGCGCGAGCGTGAAGCGGATCGTCCCGCCGCGCGCGGTGGCGGGCCAGCGACCGCCGGAGTCGGCGGCGACGTGCGCACCGACGACGATCTCGACGTTCGTCGGCTCGCTCGAGGTGCCGACGATCGCGACGTAGCCGGGGGTGCGGTAGTAGACGCGATCGCCGTCGAAGGTGGTGCCGACCGTCGAGATCGGGACGTACGACGCAGCGACGTGATCGCGGCCGAGCACGTGCGAGGGCAGCAGCAGCGACGCGTCGTTGCTGAAGGAGTTGCGAGCCAGCCGCGAGTAGTGGAACGGGTTGAACTGCGAGACGATCACCGGGCGCGACGAGATCAGCCGGTACGCGCCGTCGGCGGTGGTCACGCTCTCCCAGTCGTTGGGATCGATCGGGAACGACACGCCGTCGACCCAGGGCAGCGGGATCTCGGTGAGGCCTCCGGGAGGAACGCGCTCGCGCGCGACGAGGCGCGGGCCGCGCGTGATCGTCACGTCGGCGGGCGCGGAGCTCGGGTTCGCGACGACCACGCGGAAGTCGAACGCGTCCCGCTCGAGCTCGGTCGTGTTCGCGAGCGGGACCGGCCAGTACTCGCAGCCGACGTTGGAGCGCACGGCCTCGGCGAGACCGCACGCGTCGTCGCAGAGACCCGAGCCGCCGCACGCGACGCCCCACTCGGAGCAGTCGCGCACCGGCAGCCATCGATGGTCTTCGTCGCAGCGGAGCGAGACGTCGCCGTCGCAGCGGAACGAGCCGGGGATGCACTCGATGCAGCCCGTCGCGGGATCGCAGCCGCCTTCGCAGAGCTCTTCGTCGGTGCGCGAGTGGCCGTCGGCGCCGCAGACGTAGTGCACGTAGCCGAAGCAGCCGGGCGCATCGGGCTCGCAGGTGAAGCCTGCGTCGATGGGCCCGGTGTCGGGCGGCGGAGCATCGGCGCCCGCGTCGCGGCTCGGGAGGAGCGGGCCGTCGTCGACGACGCACGCGGACGTGACGAGCGAGAGCAGAAGACAAGCGAGACGACGCATGGGGACCTCTCCTCGAGCTCGATCGAGATGGCGAGGGCGTGCACGAGCCGACGCGGCGCTCGGGTTCACCGGTTGGCTTCGCGCGCGAGAGCAAGCGGGGCTGGGGCCCCGATCCGGCTTTGCCGGTCGGGGGGAGGGGTCTTCCAAGACCCCTCCCGCAAGCTCAGATCGGCGGGACGTATCCGCAGACGCCGAGGTTGCACTCGAGGCCGCTGCAGCAGTCGGCGGCGGTCTCGCACGACTCGCCGCCACGACGGCAGACGCTCGGCGGCTGGCAGGTGAGCACGTCGGGCATCGAGGGATCGCTCGCCGCGCACTCGCCCGAGCAGCACTCGCTCGAGGTGCTGCACGACTCGCCCTGCCCGCGGCACCCGGTCGGTGCCCAGAGCGCGGCGATGTCGTCGGCGCGCGTGTCCTGACCCGGCAGCCAGTACGGCGGCGAGCTCGGATCTTCGCCGCGCTCGACGAGCGCGGGATCGATCGCGGTCACCCAGAGCTGACGACGACCGGTGTCGCGCGTGCCCGCGTACGCATTGCCGTAGTCCTGGCGCGAGTAGAACGCGAGCCAGTAGAGGCGCGTGCCGTCGGCTTCTTCGGTGACGAAGGGCGAGAAGACGGGCCAGAACGCGTCGACCTGGCCCTCGACGCCCATGCCGCGCTCGAGGCGGATCGGAGCGCCGCCCTCACGCGAGACGACGTAGAGCGCGGCGCGCGGAGGCTCGGCGCCGAATTCGGTCGCGGAGACCGAGCTCGCGCCGTGCGCGAACGCGAGGAAGCGCGAGTCGGGCGACCACGTCGGGCGCGAGTCGGTCGAGCCGCCCTCGGACGACTCGGAGAGGGACGCGCCCTCGTGCACGATGCGCGGCGCACCGAGCGCGTCGTCGCCCTCGATCGGCGCGACGACGATGGTCGTCGGCGCGCGCGTGCCCCGCGGACCGTCACCGCCGCCCTGCATCCACGCGACCCACGCGCCGTCGGCCGACCACGCGGGATAGCCTGCGTCGCCCTCGGGCAGGCCCGTTGCGGACGTCGGCAGGCCGGTCGCGCCGTCGAGCATCACGAGGCGCGACACGCCGCTCGCCTCGGTGCCCTCGGCGCGGCTCGCGAGGATGCGCGCGCCGTCGGGTCGGAACGCGAGGAAGTGATACGAGGGCTCGAAGGGCCCGAGCAGGTCGGGCGGAGGCGCGGTGCTGCTCGCGGTGTCGACGATCGTGGTCGCCCACGTCGCGGCGCGCGAGTCGAGCGTCGATGCGAGGCGGCGGCCGTCGTGCGAGAGCGAGTGGCAGCCGACGCATGCGCCGCTCTCGGTGCCGAACACGCTCGCGCGCGCACCGGTCGCCGCGTCGAGGCGGAACACGTCACTCGACTGCGGATCGGGGCGGACCTGCCAGTAGTAGACGGTGCCGTAGAGGCCGTCCTCGCTGAGCCAGACGCGCACCGGCTGACCGAGGAACACCGTGGTGCCGCCCGACGCGACGCGATCGACGCGCAGCTCGAGCTCTTCGCCGCGCGCGCTGTCCGCGATGGTGCGCCACGTCTCGCGATCGCTCGCCCAGCTCGACGTGAAGCCACGACCGCTGTCGTACGCGTACGCGCGCACCGTCGCGTACGGCGTCGAGAGCACGATGCGGTACGCGTCGTCGGCGCCGCCGCGCGGGAGCGGGTCCCACTGCACGACGGGAGGAGCGACGTTGTTCGGCATGCGCGCGCCGTCGAGCGGGTACTCGAGCAGCACGCTCTCGAAGGGATCCTCCGCCTCGGGGAGATCGAAGCGATCAGGCACGCTCGGCGGCACGCTGGGATCGAGCGGCGCGTCGCGCTCGATCAGCACACGCACCGTCGCGCGACCTTCGATCGTGGCGATCGCGCCGGGCGCGCGCGCGACGACCTCGACGACACCTCCGGCGCGCCCGTCCGCGGTGAACACGCCGCTCGCGTCGACCGCGCCGATGCGGTCGTGGGTGAGCCGCCACGACTCGGGCGTCACCTCGATCATCTCGCCGTCGAGCGTGCGCGCGTAGGCGCGGAAGCTCGCGGTGGGCGTCGCGCCCTCGATGCTCGTGAGCTCCACCTCGGCGGGCTCGAGCACGAGGCTCGCGGTCTGCAGGCCGCCGTCGGGCTCGCCCATCGGCGTCTCGCCGGTCGTGCACGCGGCGAGCGCGAGCGCCACGCCGAGCGACATCGAGAGTCTCGTCGTCATCACTCGCCCGCTCCGAATGCGAAGTGTGCGAGGCCCACGCTCGGTCCCGTGCCCGCGCGCGCGAACCCGCCGCCCACGTAGAGGCCGTCGTCCATCACGACGAGGCCGTGCACGATGTCGCTCACGCCACCTTCGAAGCCGCGCCACGTGGTGCCGTCGAAGACGCCCACCGACTCGTTCGGCTCTCCCGGCGTGATGCTGAACGTGCCGCCCGCGTAGAGGTGATCGCCGTACGCGTGGAGCGAGTACGCCGCGCGTCCCGAGTGGTCGGGCGCGTTGCGGCTCGAGAGCCCTGCACCGAGGTTCTCCCACGCGGTGCCGTTCCACGCGGCGACGGCCTCGATCGGCGCGGCGCCGCTGTTGTGGATCGTGCCGCCCGCGACGAGGCGGTCGCGCCACCACGCGAGCGACCACACCACCTCGAAGGGCCGCGCGAGCCCGTCGCCGAGCGCGTGCCACGCCTCGCCGTCCCAGCGCGCGACGTTCGTGACGTCGAGCTCGCCCGCGCGCGCGAACGATCCCGCGACGTAGAGATCGCCGGTCGCGGCGTCGCGCGCGATCGCATAGATGGCCGCCGCGTTGGGCTCTTCGGCCCACTCGAACTGCCAGCCGACGAGGCCGGGGATCGCGGTCCACGACTCGCCGTCCCACACCGCGAGGCCGCTCGCGGGCGTGCTCCCACCGACCTCGGTGAAGTCACCGCCGACGAAGAGCAGATCGGGATCGTCCGCGCCTTCGCCGAGCACGTGCAGCAGCGCGCGCACCGGGCCGTTGGTGCCGCCGCCGACCTCGCTCCACCGCGCGCCGTCCCACGCGGCCAGGTTCGCGAATTCGGTGCCGGTGTTGTTGTCGCGGAACTCGCCGCCGGCGTACACGCGCGCGCCGTCGGTCGTCGCCTCGATCGCGTTCACCACGCCGAGCAGGCCGCGGCCGAGCGTCTCGAACCCGCCCTCGCGCGTGTAGCGCGCGATGTTGTCCGCGCGGACGTCGCCGACGTACTCGAACTCTCCGCCGATGTAGAGCGCGCACGTGCCGACGCGATCCATCGCGAACACGTTGCCGGCGACGCCCTCGGTCCGCTCACCCGGCGTGCGCAGCGACGACCAGTACGTGCCGTCGTAGCGCACGACGTGCGACGCGCGCGTGCTGCCCGCGTGCGTGAAGAGCCCGCCGAAGTACACGCTGCCGTCGGGCCCGGCCGCGACGAACCAGACGTTCTCGTCGATCGAGAAGCCGACGTCCTTCCAGAGGCCACCGATGTCGTGCCAGCGCGCTCCGTCCCAGCGCGCGACGTGCGGCGTGGCGAGCGTCTCGTAGCCGCCGGCCCAGTCGAACGCGCCGCCGACGTAGAGCCCGTGATCGACGATCGCGACACCGCGCACGAGCCCCGGGCCGCCGAAGAGATCGGACACGCCGTTGCCGATCAGCTCCCAGTGATCGCCGGCCCAGCGCGCGATGCTCCCTTCGTTCGCCAGCTCGCCCAACTCGCCTCGCGTCGTGAGCGCGAAGCTGCCGCCCGCGATCAACGTCACGCCGTCGCGATCGCGCACCAGCTGGTTCACCACGAAGTGCGGCATCGGCAAGCTGCGCGCGCTCCACGCGGTGCCGTTCCAGCAGGCGACCGAGCGCGCCTCGATCGCGCCGAGCGTGCTGAACGCGCCGCCCACGCAGACGTCGTCGAGCGCGCGCGCGGAGATCGTCTCGACGCCCTGATCGGGCGTGAAGCCCTCCCACGCGCTCCACGTCGTGCCGTCGAGACGCGCGAGATAGGTCGCGTCGACGCCGCCGATGCGCGTGAAGTGGCCGGCCGCGATCAGCGTGGACCCGACGATCGCGAGATCGACGATCGCGCCCTCGCTCGCCGCGACCTCGGTCCACGAGGAGCCGTCCCAGCGCGAGAGGCGCGTGTTCTCCCACTCGCTCGGAGGCGTCCACGCGGCCCACACGGTCGAGCCCTCGACCGCGAGCGCGCGGACCTGCCCTTCGAGGCCGTCACCGAGCGCGCGCCAGCCACCGGCCGCGGTCCACACCGCGACGTTGTTCGCGGGCGCGTATCCGGCCGCGTCGAAGGTGCCCGCGATGTAGACCTCGCCGCTCGGGCCGAACGCGATCTCGCTCACGTTCGGGAGGTCGCCGCCGACGCCCGGCACCGCGAAGCGATTCTCCCACTCGCCCTGCGTCGGATCGGCCGGCGCGTCCGGCTCGATCTCGATGCACGGCGGACCGGAGTCGACGCGCGGCGGACCGCCGTCCCCTCCGTCGGGCACGGGAGGCTGCGCATCGAGGAGCTGCGCATCGCTCGTCACGCCGCCATCGCGGTCGGAGAGCAGCGGACCGTCGTTGCACGCGGAGAGCGCGACGACGGCGGTGAAGGAAAGCAAAGAGCGAACGAGCGTCATCGGGATGCCGTCTCCTCGCGAGTCGTGATGGGGTGACGGACACCGGACGCGACCGGCTCAGAAATGTGAAAAGAGCGGCGCGATGCGCCGCTCTCTCCATGCACACCGGTCGCGCGATCACGCGCGCGAATCGATCAGATCGGGATGATGCGAAGGTCGAGGCCCGCGGGATACGCGTACGACGTGTAGAGGCCGAGGCCGTACGCGATCAGACCGACGGGCGACGCCGCGGTGAGGCGGTGGTTGCCCGCGGGCACCGGGACGATGGCGAGCTCTCGATCACCGACGCGCGTCCACTCCGCCTCGAGCGCGCGTCCGTCGAGCGTGATCTCCGCGCTCGGCTCGCGCGAGATCAGGAGATACGACTGACCTCGCGCGAGCGGCGCGTACGACGAGGGCATCGCGAACACGTAGTCGCGGCGGTACTGCTCCTCGGGCACCAGCGTCGTCATGCCGGGGTCGCCGCGCTCGAGCGGCGGATCGGTGATGTTCTGGCCGACGAGGAGCTGCGCGACCTGCACCGGGAGCGACGAGGTGATGATCATCGCCTGATCGAACTCGAGCTCGACGTGCTCGCCCGCGTCGAGCGTGACCTCGCCGCCGCTGCGCGGCGGAGGATCGAGCGTGACGGTCGTCCCGTCGTGCGCGGCGGTGATGCGCAGCAGGTTCGCGATCGTCGTCTCGGGGTCGCGCATCGGCATCGTCGAGAAGCGCTTGCCCCACGTCTCCACGGGCGCGAGCTGCGTCTCGAGGTGATCGCACGCGACGATGTCGTACGGGATGTTCGTGCACGTGTGGCCGCCGAACACCGCGACCGGTCGATCGCTGTGCACGCGCGAGCCCGTGAGGTCGAACTGCTCCTCGCGGCAGTACGCCGTGACGCGCGGCTCGTCCTCTTCGACGTCGTGGAAGCCGGGGCGATCGGGCGCACAGACCGGCGGCACCGCGGCCGCGATCTGCGCGACCTCGCCGCGCGCGAGCGTGAAGCGGATGGTGCCACCGCGCGCCGTCGCCTCCCAGCGTCCGCCCGCGTCGGCGGCGACGTCGCCCGCGACCTCGATCTCGACCGCGGTGGGCTCCGCGGAGACGCCGACCACCGCGAGGTAACCGGGATAGCGCGCGCTGTCGGCGGGATATTCGTCGGTGGGATCGAAGTCGTCGCTGATCGAGAAGGGCACGTACGAGGTGCCGACGTGCTCGCGGCCGAGCACGTGCGCGGGCAGCAGCAGCGACGCGTCGTTGGTGAACGAGTAGTCGGCCACCGCCGACGCGTAGTGGAACGGGTTGAACTGCGTGACGATCACCGGCACCGACGAGGTGAGGCGGTACGCGCCGTCGGCGGTGACGACGCTCTCCCAGTCGTTGCTCGCGAAGGGGAACGACACGCCCTCGATCCACGGCAGCGTGATCTCGGCGACCCCGCCGGGCGTGACCTGCCGCGTCTCGATCACGCGACCCGCGCGCGAGATCGAGACCGTCGCGCGCGTGCTGCCGGGGTTCGCGACGACGACGCGGAAGTCGTACGCGCGCGAGTTGAGCTCACGGATGTTCGCGAGCGGGACCGGCCAGTACTCGCAGCCGACGTTGGAGCGCACCGCCTCGGCGAGGCCGCAGGCGTCGTCGCAGATGCCCGAACCGCCGCACGCCGAGCCCCACTCGCTGCAGTCGCGCACCGGCTGCCAGCGGTGATCCTCGTCGCAGCGCGTCGACACCGTTCCGTCGCAGCGGAACGAGCCGGGCACGCACTCGATGCAGCCCATCGCGGGATCGCAGCCGCCCTCGCAGACCTGCTCGTCCTCGCGCGACGCGCCGTCGTCGCCGCACACGTAGTGCACGTACCCGAAGCACCCGGGCGCATCGGGCGTGCACGAGAAGCCCGCGTCGATCGGGCCGCCGTCGGGCATCTCCGCGTCGACGCCGGAGTCGCGCATCGGCAGGAGCGGACCCTCCTCGACGACGCACCCGGACGTCACGAGCGAGAGCGCGATCGAGAGCAGAGGAGCGAGACGACGCATGGGGACCTCACGCAACGAGGCTCGAAGAGAGGACGTGCACGAGCGCGCGCACCGGCACGTGCACGTCCGCGGAAGCGAAGAACGAGATGCGGATCAAATCGGAGGGACGTATCCGCAGACGCCGAGGTTGCACTCGAGGCCGCCGCAGCAGTCGCTCGCGTCCTCGCACGACTCGCCCGAGCGGCGGCACACCGTCGGCGGGCGGCACGTGAGCACGTCGGGCATCGAGGGATCCGCCGCGGCGCACTCCCCGGAGCAGCACTCCGACGAGGTGCTGCACGACTCGTCGCGACCGCGGCAGCTCGTCGGCGCCCAGAGCGCCGCGATGTCGTCGGCATGCGTGTCCTGGCCGGTGAGCCAGTACGGCGGCGAGCTCGGATCCTCGCCGCGCTCCGCGGCCTCGGGATCGATCGCCATGACCCAGAGCTGGCGCCGCGACGTGCCCGCCGTTCCGGCGCGCGCGTTCCCGAAGTCCTGGCGCGAGTAGAACGCGAGCCAGAAGAGCCGCGAGCCATCGCGCTCCTCGGTCACGAAGGGCGAGAACACGGGCCAGAACGCGTCCACGGGACCGCCCTCGCCCATGCCGCGCACGAGGCGGATCGGCGTGCCGCCGTCGCGCGACGCGAGATAGAGCGACGCGGTCGGAGGCTCGGCGTCGAACTGCACCGAGGACACCGAGCTCGTGCCGTGCGCGAACGCGAGGAAGCGCGAGTCGGGCGACCACGTCGGGCGTGAGTCCGTGCTCCCGCCCTCGGGCGCCGACGCGAGGCTCGCGCCCTCGTGCACGACGCTCGACGCGCCGAACGCATCGCCCTCGCCGACCTCGCTCACGAGGATGCGCGTCGCGTTGCGCGTCCCGCTCGGGCCGTCGCTGCCGCCGTCCATCCACGCGACGCGCGCGCCGTCGGGCGACCACGTCGGATATCCGGCCTGACCGGTGGGCAGCCCCGTCGCCGCGATCTCGGCGCCGGTCGCTCCGTCGAGCAAGAAGAGCGCGGTCACGTCGCGCGTCGCGGGCGCGAGCGGACGGCTCGCGAGGATGCGCGTCGCGTCGGGCGAGAACGCCATGAAGTGATAGGCCGGCGTGAACGGGCCCATCACGTCGGGCGGCGGCGCGCTCGCGCTCGTCGTGTCGACGACCGCGGTCGTCCACTGCACGGCGCGCGAGTCGAGCGTCGCCGAGAGCTGACGCCCGTCGTGCGAGAGCGCGTGACAGCCGACGCAGCCACCCGACTCGGTGCCGAACACGCTCTGTCGCGTGCCGCTCGCCGCATCGAGACGAAGCACGTCGCTGCCCTGCGGATCGACGCGCACCTGCCAGTAGTAGACGGTGCCGAAGACGCCGTCCTCGCTGAGCCAGACGGTCACCGGCGTGCCGCGCACGACCTCGCTGCCGCCGCTCGGGATGCGATCGACACGCAGCGTGACCTCCTCGCCGAGCGCGCTGTCCGCGACGACGCGCCACGTGTTGCGATCGATCGGATAGCTCGCGCGGAACGTGCGGCCGTCGTCGTAGGCGTACGCGCGCACCATCGCGTGCGGCGTCTCGATCACCACGCGGAACGCATCGCCCGCCTGCGCGAACGGCTCCCACTGCAGCTCGGGCGCGCCGACGTTGTTCGGCATGCGCGCGCCCTCGAGCGGATAGAGCAGCGCGGGCGACTCGAAGGGCTCTTCGACCTCGGGCAGCGTGTCGAACCGATCGGGCACCGTGGGCGGCACCGTCGGATCGAGCGGCACCGAGAGCGTGAGGCGCACGCGGATCGTCGCGTGCCCGACGACCGGCGCAATGACACCGGGCACGCGCGCAGTGACCTGCACCGCGCCGCCGGCGCGCCCGCTCGCCGTGAACGTGCCGTGCTCGTCGATCGCGCCGATGCGATCGTGCGAGAGCGTCCAGCTCTCCGGCGACACCTCGACGCGCTCGCCCTGCACCGTGCGCGCGAACGCGCGCAGCGTGACGGTCGGCATCGATCCGTCGGCGCTCAGGAGCTCGGCCTCGGCCGGATCCAGCTCGAGCGAGACGACCTCGTTGCCGCCGTCGGTGGTGTCGGGCGGGTCGTCGCCGCGCTCGGTGCACGCGCCTCCTCCCAGAGAGCTCAGCGCGAGCGCCAGCAGCGCGAGCCACGGCGCGTGTCTCGAGAGGGGAGTCATCACTGCGTGCTCCTCTTCTGCGTCTTCAGGGCGCGAACCGCCAGAGCGACAGCCCGACCGAGGGGGAGGTGCCGGTGCGGTCGAAGGTGCCACCGACGTACACGCCCTCGTCCATCCCGACGAGCGCCTCGACGATGTCGCTCGCGCCCTCGCCGAGCGGCGTCCACGTCGTGCCGTCGTAGACCGCGACGTGCGTGCCCTCGCCCTCGCCGAACTGCATGCTGCCGCCGACGTAGAGCGCGCTGCCGACCGCCTCGACCGCGACGACGTGCGGGAAGCCCTCGAGCGGGATCGGTCCGACCGCCTCCCACGCGGTGCCGTTCCACGCCGCGACGCGGCCGACCGTCGTCTCGCCGCTGCTCTCGAACGTGCCCACCGCGACGAGGCGACCGTTCCAGAACGCCAGCGCGTTCGGGTGCTCGGAGATGCGCCCCAGGCCGTCGCCGTAGGCGTGCCACGCCTCGCCGTCCCAGCGCGCGATGTTGTTCACCACGAGCCCGTCGGGCCCCGCGGTGCGGAACGCGCCCGCGACGATCAGATCGCCGCTCTCGGGGTCGCGGAGGATCGCGCGCACCGAGGTGCCCGCGCGCTCTTCACCGGTCGGATCCCAGTCGTACGGATAGCCTTCGAAGCCGCCGCCGATCGCCGTCCAGACCTCGCCGTTCCACATCGCGAGGTCCTCCGCGGGCACCTCACCGGCGTTGTCGAAGTCGCCGCCGACGTAGATCAGCTCCTGCGCATCGGGCGAGTCCGCCGGGACGCTCTCGAGCGCGCTCACCTCGCCGTCGACGCTGCCGCCCAGCGGGCGCCACTCCGACGCGTCCCAGAGCGCGACGTTGCGGAAGACGGTGCCGCTCTCGTCGGAGAACGCGCCGCCCGCGACGACGCGACCCTCACCGAGCACCTCGATCTCGAGCACGCTGCCGACCACGCCGTCGCCGAGCGCCTGGTAGCCACCCTCGCGTGTGTAGCGCGCGATGTTGTTCGCGCGGATCGGCCCGGCGTAGGTGAACGTGCCGCCGACGTAGATCGCGCACGACGCCTCGCGCTCGAGCACCGCGACCGAGCCCGCGACGCCCTCGTACTCCTCGTCGGGCGTGCGCAGCGCCGACCAGTACGTCCCGTCGAAGCGCACGACGTGCGAGACGGTGACGCTGTCCGAGCGCGTGAAGAGGCCGCCGAAGTAGACGCTGCCGTCGGGGCCCGCGCCGACCATGTAGACGTTGTCGCTGCCGCCGATGAAGCCGACCTCGGCGTAGACGCCGCCGATGTCGTCCCACTCGCCCTCGCGCCAGCGCGCGACCGCGTTGACCGGGCGCGGCTCCGCCGCGTCGATCGCGCGGAACGCACCGCCCACGTACATGCCGCTCGGCGCGAACGCGACGCCACGCACCGACTTGGTGCTTCCCGGCCCGAACTCGCTCATCACGCCGCGGCCGATCAGCTCCCAGCGATCGCCGACCCAGCGCGCGATGCTGCCGCCGTTCGTGCCGGTGTCGTCGAGCATGAAGTCGCCCGCGCCCACCAGCGATCCGTCGGCGGGATCACGCTGCAGATCGTAGAAGCCGATGTAGTGCTCGAAGGGGAGCGGACGCGCCTGCCACGCGGTGCCGTTCCAGCACGCCGCGCCGCGCGACGCGACGACACCGAGCGTCGAGAAGCTGCCGCCGATGCACACGTCGTTCAGCGACGTCGCGGAGATCGCCTGCACGGTTCCGTCGGGCGCGAGGCCCGCGTAGCCGGTCCACGTGGTGCCGTCGAAGCGCGCGAGCCCCGCGACGTCCACGCCGCCGATCTGCGTGAACCCACCCGCGGCGAGGAGCGTCGTGCCGACGAACACGATCTCCTCGATCGAGCCGGTGCTCTCGGCGACGGTCGTCCACGCCGTGCCGTTCCAGCGCGCGATGCGCGTCGCTTCCCAGCCGTCGTCCGGCGCGTACGCCGCGTGGACGGTCCCGTCGGTCGCGACCGCGATCGAGCGCACACGGCCGCTCAGTCCCTCGCCCATCGGGCGCCAGCCGGTCGCGCCGTCCCACGCCGCGATGTTGCGCGCGGCCTGATAGCCGGCCGTCGTGAACTCGCCACCGATGTAGACGGTGCCGTCGGCGCCGAAGCCGATCGAGTTCACGTTCGGCAGGTCGCCGCCGACGCCGGGATTCGCGTAGCCCGGCTCCCACGCGCCCGCAGTGGGGTCCGCCGGGAACTCGGGCTCGCGCGTCGCGCACGCCGGTCCGCCGTCGACCGGAGGCGGGCCCGCGTCACCACGGCCGCCGTCGACGTCCGGCACGTGCGCGTCGGGCGTCGACGCATCGCCGGCACCGCCGTCACGGTCCGAGAGCACGGGGTCGCTGCCGCACGCACACAGCGCGAGCGCGATCGACACGGAAACGAAGCGTCGAGTGAACGTCATCGGTGCGGGCTCCTCGGGGTCGTGATGGAGTGACGCGCACCGCTCGAGACCGGCTCAGAATTGTGAAGGCGTGATGGCGACCCGGAGCGCCGCCGCGAAGAAGGGCCCTCCGACGATCACCGGAGGCTCTTCGGTCACCTCTCCATCGGGCGCGAACGCGATGACGCCAAGCCCGAGCGGGACCGAGATCACCACCGGACCGAGGCGGAGCGAAGGCGCGACCTCGAGCTGCGCCTCGGCCGCGATCGCGATGGTCGTGCCGCCCTCGACGTCCGGGGAGGCAGGCCGACCTTCGAGCACGAGCAGGTCGCCCGACACCCACACGCCGAGATCGGCGAAGAGCGGCCCGAGGCTCGGCGTGCGCCACGCCGCGCCGATGCCGAGGATGCCCGCGTACACGTCGATGTCACCGCGCGTGCGCGAGGTGCGCGCGAACTCGGTCGCGATGCGCAGCCCGGCGACGATCGAGTCGTCGATCACGATCGCGCCGCGCAGCCCGGCGCTCGCGGTCGCGAGGTGCTCGCCGTCGAGGCGAAGGCGGGTGCCGCCCTCGAGCGAGATCTCGGCATCGATGCGCGGCGGAGGCGGCGGCGTCGGTGGCTCGACCGCCGGCGGCGCGACGACCACGGGCGCGGGCGGCGGCGGCTCGACCACGGGCTCCTGCGGCGGGGCCGCGGTCTGCGCTTCTTCGATCGCACCGCGCGCGATGCGCTCTGCTTCTTCGGCGCCCGGCGCGCCCTCGACCACCGCATCGCCGTCGATCAGCAGCTCGAGCCACGACGTCAGGAAGAGCTGCGCGATCGCCAGCGCGAGCACGCGCTCGCGATCGGCGCTCGGCCACACGATCGTCCGCGCGACGCTCTTGTCGGTGATCGGATCGGTGATCTCGATCCGCACGCGATCGCCGGTGCATCCGAGCAGCACCACCGGCGTCGACACCTCGCGCCACGCGAGGGTCACGTCGGCGAGCTCGACCTCGAGCAGGCGCTGCACCTCCGCGAGATCGACCTCGCTGCAGGAAGGCGCAGCGATCGTCAGATCGGCACGCGCGCGCGCCGGCCCGATCGTCCACGCGGCGAGCACGAGCGCCGCGCCCACGACGGGACTGCAACGCCACGCCTCACGAGGTCCGATCACTCGGCCAAGTGACGCACACGTTCTGCGTAGAGGCCAGAGGGGTGCAGCTCGAGATAACGCTGCGCCGCCACGCGCGCCCGCTCGCGACGGCCCGCGGCCGACCACGAGACCGCCGCCTCGGCGAGCGCATCCTCGGCGAGCGCACCGTGCGGCGCGCGCGCGAACGCCGCCTCGAACGCCTCCGCCGCGGCCGCATCGCGCGCCCGCGCGCGCTCCACACGACCGAGCGTGAAGAACGCGGTCGCGACCCGCGGATCGCGCGGCTCCGCCGTCGTCGCCGCCCGCAGCGCGCGCGCCGCGTCGTCGAGACGTCCGGCGCGCCGCGCCTCGTCGGCCTGCGCGAGCAGCGCCTCGATGCTCTCGCGGCGCGCCGGGCGCGGCGCACGCTCGATCGACGACGTCTCGGGCTCGGGCTCGATCGCCTCGATCACCGGCTCGGGCGCGACCTCCGGCTCCACGACGGGCTCGTCGGCGCGCATCCGCACCCGCAGCGCCTCGCCGGCGCCGAGCATGCTCGCGTCGTCGCCCCGCGCGACCTCGACGCGCCCTTCCTCGACCTCGACCTCCACGTCGAGCTCGCCGCGCCGCACGACGAACTGCGTGCCGCGCACCCGCACCTCGACGTCCTCGAGCACCACGACGAACGAGCGCTCGGGGCGATGGCTCACGACGTAGCGCGCCTCGCCCGCGAGCTGCGCGATGCGCACCGCGCCCTCCGACTCCGACTCCACGCGCACGTCCGCCGACGACGCGAGGAACACCTCGGATCCATCGCGCAGCGACAAGCGCGCCGGGCGCGACGTGCCCGCCTCGCCCTCGACCGCGACCGTCGCGATCGCATCCCCGCGCGAAGGCTGGGCCGCCGGGCGCAACCACACGAGCGCCAGCGCCGCCGCGACCGCCACGCCCGCACCGAACGCGATCCCGACGCGCGCGCGACGACGCCGCGCCGCGCCTTCTCCTCGCGCTGCGAGCACGCGCGTCAGCACGCGCCGCTCCCGCAGCTCGTCCCAGTCCGGCTCGGCGCGCCGTGCCTGCTCGAGGTCGACGCTCATTCGCGGCCTCCCGCGCCCACCACGTAGCCCCGCTTCGCGAGCAGCGCCGCTGCTTCCGCGATCCTGCGCTTCACCGTCGCCAGCGACACGCCGCAATGCTCCGCCACCTCGGGCAGCGTCAGCCCCTCGACGTGATGCAGCGTCCAGGGAACGCGCCGCTCGATCGAGAGCATCGCGAGCGCCTGATAGAGCGCGTACGCCTCGCCCTCGACCTCCGGCGAGACCGAGCGAGGCTCGGTGCGCCCGAAGATCCCGGCGAGCCAGCGCTGTCGCTGCCGCCGTCCGAGCCGGCGCGCCACCTTCCGCACCGCGATCGTCACGAGCCAGGCCCGCAACGTGGCGCCCTCCTTCAGCCCGGCGAGCCCCTCCGACGCCGCGACGAAGGTCTCCTGCACCACGTCGTCGAGCTCTCCGTCGTCGCCCATGAGCCGGTACACCACGCCCGCCACGTAGCGGGCGTGCTTGCGATAGATCGCGGTGAAGGCGCGCTCGTCACCCCCCGCGGCGCGCGCGGCGAGCGTGGCGTCGTCCTCGGGGACGGCGGCGATCTTGGCGGCGGCAGCGCTCATGGGATCGGAGTCGCTCATGGAGTGCGCGCGACCCACCCCGAACGGCTCAACTCTTTTCCGACCGCCACCCGGAAGACCCTGCAGCGCTCCGCCCACCCCGGCAATGCCCCGTCAGCGCAGCGCGTCGCGGGCCGAGACCGTCAGCACCTCGGGCTCGACCCGCGGCTTCTTGGTGCGGGCATCGAAGAACGGCGACGGTGTCGCACCTCGTGCGAGGGCTGCGCGCGCGAGCATCGCGAGGGTCCGCACGATCGTCCCGACGCGCACCGTGGGCGCGGCGCCCTCGGGCAGCCCGCCGATCGCGAAGCGCCCCATCAGCCCGGCGATCGGCGCGCCGAGCACCTCGTTCCGGGTCCGCTCGTCGCCGATGCACCGGTGCACCATCCCGACGAACGGCGTGCTCGCCGAGGCCATCGTGTTCGCGATCGGCGTGCGGCAGCAGCGCGCGTACCACCGGATCATCCCGCGATCCGAGAGCCGCATGCACACGAGCTCGCTCTCGCCCTCGGTGATCCGCACCAGCGACGGCCGGGTCTGCCAGAGGTCGGTGCCGCCGCGTGCGTCGAGCACGTCGTCGCGCCCGAGGAAGCGCCCGTAGGCCTGGCAGTCGTCGCAATAACAGACGACGCGCTGGCCACCGCCGGGGACGAGCTCGATGCGGCCGCGCAGCTGGCCGCAGGCACAACGGATCGGGAGTGTCTCGCTCATGGGAGCGAGCCCTACCTCCGGCGCGAACCTCCGTCGAGGCTCAGCGCGGCTCGTCGGCGCTGGCCCAACCGAGCACGAGCGGCGCGTCGGCTTCGCACTCGCGATCGAGATCGCCCGTCGCGAGGCCATGACCGCGCGCGAGCCGCACCGCGGCGCACAGCTGCTCGCCGGGCATCTCGTCGAGGTACAGGCGCAGCACGCCCTCGTCCTCGACCACTTCGAATTCCCCGGAGAGATCGGCCACTTCCTCGCCCGGCGCGCCGCGCCAGAGCTGGAACGCGAACGCGCCGTTCGCGTCCTCGACCTCGTTCGGCACGTACTCCTCGCCGAGGCAGAGCACACGGCGCGACGTACCGGCCGGCGCAGTCGCCCAGCACCCGACGATCTCGAGCTCGGTCGTCTCGCTCGGCGCGCCGCAGACTTCCTCGCACTCGGTGCACTCGACGTCCGAGCCACCGCTCGCCGTCTCGCGGCACGCGTCGATGCGCTCGCTCCCGAACAGCGAGACGACGATTGGATCGGGCGTGTCACACGCGTCGGCCGCGCGGTCGCACGGAGACGGATCACACGCCGACAGGAGCGCGAGCGCCGCGAGGCGCACCGACGGACGAATCTTCATTGCACTGCTCTCAGTCCCGCTGGAGTGCTCGCTCGCGCAGGGCCCGCACGGGAACGTGCGGAGCACGTGGACGGGAGGGCCCTGAGCGGGCGAGCCGTTATTTTGTACTGCTCTCAGTCCCGCTGGAGTGCTCGCTCGCGCAGGGCCCGCACGGGAACGTGCGGAGCACGTGGGAGGGCCCCTGAGCGGGCGAGCGGATATTTTGCACTGCTCTCAGCTGATCGTGACTTCGCGGAGCAGGTCGAGGTGATCGAGCGTCTTGCCCGATCCGAGCACGACCGCGCTCACCGGATCATCGCTGACCATCACCGGAAGGCCGGTCTCTTCGCGCAGCAGCACGTCGAGGTTCTTGAGCTGCGCGCCGCCGCCGGTCAGCACGATGCCCTTGTCGACGATGTCGGCGCTCAGCTCGGGCGGCGTGCGCTCGAGCGCGGCCATCACGGCCTCGACGATCGTGTTGATCGGCTCGCTCAGCGCGTCGCGGATCTCGTCCGAGTTCACGACGACCGTCTTCGGGACGCCCGCGACCAGGTCGCGTCCCTTGACCTCCATCGTCTCGACCTCGTCGCCCGGGTACGCGTTGCCGATCGTGCACTTCACGCGCTCGGCGGTCTGGTCGCCGATCAGCAGGTTGTACTTGCGCTTGAGGTACGCGACGATCGCCTCGTCCATCTTGTCGCCGCCGACGCGGACGCTCTGGGAGTAGACGATGCCCGCGAGCGAGATGACCGCGACCTCGGTCGTGCCGCCGCCGATGTCGACGACCATGTTGCCGCTCGGCTCGGTGATCGGGAGGCCCGCCCCGATCGCCGCCGCCATGGGCTCCTCGATCAGGAAGACCTCGCGCGCGCCGGCGCTCTCGGCGCTCTCCTTCACCGCGCGCTTCTCGACCTCGGTGATGCCGAACGGAACGCAGATGATGATGCGCGGCTTGACCAGCGTGCTGCGGTTCTGGGCGCGGCGGATGAAGTACCGCAGCATCGCCTCGGTGATCTCGAAGTCGGCGATGACGCCGTCGCGGAGCGGGCGCACCGCGGAGATGTTGCCCGGCGTGCGGCCGAGCATCTCCTTCGCTTCCTTGCCGACCGCGAGCACCTTCTTACCGCCGCGTGCGTCGGTCTGGACCGCCACCACGCTGGGCTCGCACGACACGATGCCGCGACCCTTCACGTAGATGAGGGTCGTTGCGGTCCCCAGGTCGATCGCGAGATCGTTGGAGAAGAGGCCGTATACCCAGTCGAACAGCACGTTGGATTCGCTCGTGGCGCGTGTAGATCGTGCGGAGCGCCGCGGTCTAACAGATCGACCAGTGCCGATCAAGCGTGCGTCCTAGGGGGTGGACAGCTCGCGATCGATCCGTCACCCTCGTCCGCCTGCATCAACTTTGGTCCTCTTCGCTCTTCGAATCGAGACGCTGACTTCAGCTCGCCTGGCTTTCTCCCGAGTCACCCAAGGACCGCCCCTTCGAGGGGTTCAGAGGCCCGACATGCACTCGACGCGACGCCCTCCGCCTCTACCTCCGAGGCGAGACGCCGCGGTGGCTTCCGCGAGCGCCGCCAACGGCGCAGAAGCCACGAAAGCTGGTCCCACGTCTGCACACGTCGCGGCTCCGCCGCGCACGGCGTCGCAGCCCGCTCCGTCGAGCGCAGCCGCGCGCGCGGTGCCGCCGCTGCCGCCCAGCGCGCGCATCGCGCGACCCGCGGGCCCGCCGCCGGTGCCGAAATCGCCGCGGCCCGACGACACCACGCTGGTGCGCCCGAAGGCGCCGCGTCCGCCGGCGCGGAAGCCCGCGACCGAGCCGCCGAGCTCGCCCTCGATCGATGCGCGCGCCGAGCTCGCCGCCGCGCTCGATTCGCTCGAGGCGAAGGTCGCCGCGCCGCTCGCAGAAGAAGAGAGCAGCGAGGCGCGCGCCCGCGAGGCCCACGAGCTCGTCGAGGCCGCCAAGAGCGGCGATCCCCGCGCGTTCGAGGCGCTGGTGAAGCGCTATCGCCACCGCATCTTCGCGCTCGCCCTCCACATGACGGGCAGCCCGAGCGACGCCGACGACATCACGCAGGACGCGTTCGTGCGCGCCTACCGCAACATCGATCGCTTCGAGGGCCGCAGCGAGTTCTTCACGTGGCTCTACCGCATCGCGCTGAACCGGGCGCTGAACGTCCGTCGCGATCGCAACCGCCGCCGCACCGCGGACCTCGACGATCCGCGCGTCACCGTCGCGGTGGCCGTCGACTCGGGCGGTGATCCGCACCGCGCGCTCGAGCTGCGCCAGACCTACGTCTATCTCGTGCGCGCGTTCGATCGTCTCTCGCCGCTGCTGAAGACGACGGTCGCGCTGACGATGATGCAGGGCCTCAGCTATCCCGAGGCCGCGGTCGTCCTCGAGACCACCGAGGGCACCATCGCCTGGCGCATCCACGAGGCGCGCAAGCAGATGCGCAACGCGCTCGACGCGATGTTCAAGGATCCCTCGGCGCTCCGTCCCGCGGAGCTCGAGCGGGCACGCAAGGCGGCCGCAGAAGCGCGCGCGAAGGGCGAGGCCGAGGCCCAGCCGCCGCCCGCGCTCGAGATGGCGCTCGCGCTGCTCGCTCCGTCGGTGTGATCGCGCGCGTCGGGGATCCCCCCGACACGCGCCGATTAACCCTCTATTAATCACCGCGCGGCCCTCCCAGAGCGCAGCCTCTGCGTCGGGGAGGTGTCGATGCGGTCTCGGGTCCCGATGCACGACGGCGCAGCGCTGGTTGGCTCGCCGCCCGAGGGTGGCGAGGTGAACCTCGAGGCCGCGGTGCTGGACGCGCTCGAGGGTGTGATGTCGCCCGCCACCGCGATGCGCGTGGTGCTCACCGCGCTGCGTTACGCCGAGCGCGCCGCCCTCCCCCGCGATCCCGAGGCGATGTCGCGCTTCGTGATCGGACCGCTGCGCGAGGCCGTCGAGGAGTCGATCGGCTCGGTCGCGTACGACGCGGTGTCCGATCGGCTCTCGCCGCTCCTGCTCATGGCGAGCAGCGGCGTGCGCCCGCGCCACCGCACGTGGCGAGAGGAGAGCGGCGTCGTGAACGTCGAGAAGGCGCGCGAGCGCGAGACCATCCGCCCTCCCCGCGGCGTGGACTCGATGCTCGTCGTCACGCGCGACCCCGCGTTCGTCGAGCGCATGCGCGCCGCGACCACCGACACCATCGAGGTCGCGCCGGTGGAGCGCGCGATCGATCTCGTCACGCGCTCGCAGCGCGCGTACGCGTCGGGGCTCGCGGTCATCGCGATCGTCGACGCGCTGCTGCCCTCGGTCGACCTCGCGACCATCGCCGCGCTGGCGACGCGCCCCGACGCGCCCTTCGACGTGGTGCTGGTCGGCGCGACCGGCGGTCAGCTGCGACGCATCCGCTACCAGATCGCGGCGAGCCATCGCTGGGTCGCGTGCGAGATCGAGCACGCCGCCGACATCGCGGTGCGCGAGCTCGCGCGGGTGCGCGCGGCGGGCTGATCGAGCGCCCGTCGCGATCCGGCGTGCACGGCCCCATACTCCCGATGTGCTGAAGCGCGCCTGGTTGTTGGTCTCTCGCGCCCTGATCGCGTCGCTGACGCTCTTGCCGATCTGGCTCGCCTACGTCGTCCCGTTCGTGCGGATGCGACGCGGCGCCACGATCCCGAGCGAGCGATGGAGGGCGCTGCACGAGAAGCACGCGCCGCGCTTCTACCGCCTCGCGGTGCGGATGCGCGGCGGGCTCATCAAGGTCGGGCAGATCCTGTCGACGCGCGTCGACATCCTGCCCGTCGAGTGGACCAGCACGCTCAGCGGTCTGCAGGATCGCGTCGATCCGCTGCCGTGGATCGAGCTGGAGCCGCACGTGCGGCGCGCGTACGGGCGCTCGCCGCACGAGCTCTTCGAGTCGATCGACACCCAGCCCACCGCCGCCGCGAGCTTCGGCCAGGTGCACAAGGCGGTCACGCCCGACGGCGAGCGCGTCGCGCTGAAGATCCGCTATCCGGACGCCGAGGCGAAGCTCGCGGCCGACATGTTCACGCTGCGCATGATGCTGCCGCTCTTCTCGGTGTTCGTGCCGCAGATGTCGCTGCGGCCGATCTTCGAGGAGGTGCGGCGCGCGCTCTTCACCGAGCTCGACTACGAGCAGGAGGCGCGCTTCACGCAGACCGTGCACGAGAACTTCAAGGAGGTTCCGCGCATCCACGTGCCGCGCGTGCTCACCGAGTACACGCGGCGCGACGTCATCTGCACCACGTGGTTCGAGGGCAAGAAGATCATCGACCCCACGCTGCTGGCGGACCCGCGCATGGATCGGCGCGCGCTGCTCGAGCTCGTGATCGAGGCGTGGGTGAAGATGATGTACGTCGACGGCGTGTTCCAGAGCGACCCGCACCCCGGGAACCTGCTCGCGCGCATCGGCGAGGACGGACAGCCCGAGGTCTGCATCGTCGACTTCGGTCAGGTGAAGATCCTGACGCGCGCGTTCCACCAGACGCTGGTGCGCAGCGTGATGAGCTTCGTGACCCACGACGTCGACGGGTTCGCGCAGACGCTCAGCGAGCTCGGGCTCTTCGCCGAGAAGGACATCCCGCGCGTGAAGCCGCTGCTCGAGAAGATCCTCGGGCGCTACGCGACGATGACGCCCGAGCAGACGCAGGCGATGGACTTCACGTGGGTGCGCGAGGAAGTGCTCTCGCAGATCTCGTCGGTGCGAGGGATCGTGATCCCGCAGGAGCTCGTGCTCTACGGCCGCACGTTCGCGCTGCTCGCGGGCCTCTCGCGCTCGATCGATCCGACGGTCGACGCGTTCGCGCTCGCGAAGCCGCACTTCCTGCGCGCGATGCTCGCCGGTGGCCCGCCGGCCTGAGGGGTCACGCGCGACGTCGCGCTGCGATCATCAGCAGTGCGAGTGTGGCGACGACGAGCGATGGCGACGCGCGACCCGTACCGACGGCGCAGCTCGCGCATCCGGCTGCGCCCGCTCGTTGCCGCCGAGCGATTCGCGCGTCCCACTCGCGCATCCGCTCGTCGACGGCGGCTCGCTCCGTCGCCAGCACCTCTTCGGTGCACGGGTCCTCACGCGCGGCCACGTCATCCGGCAGCCCCTCCACGTGCGTGCAGTGCGTCACGTGGCGCTGCTGCGGATCACGCAGGAACACGCGAACGAGCGTTCCGACGGGCCAGGCCCGATCGAGATCGCAGCTCGTGGCGCCACCGACGGTCATGAGCACGATGTCTGCGAGCGTGCCCTGGATGACCTGGATCACCCGGATGCGCATGCGCCACTGCGGCTGCCATTCATCACGCGCCTCGAGCGACTCGACCGCCTCCACCACCCCGGTGAACCCGACCTCCGCGCGCTCGCACGCAGACGCGAGCGGATAGCGCTCGTGCACACAGCTGCACGCAGCCGCGACGCTCGGCGCCCCGGCGATTCCGACGACGAAAGCAAGCGCCGGCAGCGCGCTCCGATTCACCCGCTGAGCGTATCGCGTTCGGATCAGCGCGCGGGCGGCGCGTAGTGACGGGTCGGCAGCGGGCGGTCGTCGAAGCCGAGGCCGCGACCGACGGGCTGCACCGAGCGCAGCACGATCTCGCGCTGCTCCGCGCCCGCGAGCTCTTCGATGAGCCAGCCGACGAGATCGATCGCGGCGAGACAGCCCGCCGCCGTCGCGACGTGGCCCTGCTGCACGAAGGGCTCTTCGACGACGTCGACGTCCATCGCAGCGAGGCGCTCGCGCTGGGTCGGATAGGTCGTCGCGCGAGCGCCGCGCAAGAAGCCCTTGGCGGCGAGCACCAGCGCGCCCGAGCACATCGAGCCGATGCGCTGGCGCGAAGGATCGAGCGCGAGCGCGTCGAGCCATGCGGGCTCGAGCAGCTTCGCGCGCAGGCCGGGGCCGCTCGCGATCACCACCGCGTCGGCGCGCGACGCGTCGTCGAGCGTGCCGTGCGTCGCGATCGGCAGCCCCGCGATCGACGTGACCGTCTTCGCGTCGGCGACGATGCGCACGCGCCAGCCGGGCGCATCGACGCGGTTGAGCAGATCCCACGGAAGGAAGACGTCGACGTCGGTGAAGCCGTCGAACGCGACGATGGCGATCTCCATGCGAGCAGCGGTAGCACGCGCGCGATCGCGCGCAGCGAGCCAGCGGTGCGATGACGTCGAGCCAGCTCCATGCGCGGACCTCGACAACGCGCGCGCCCGCTGTGCACCCTCGCGCGCATGCCCATCCTCTACGGTGCGCTCGCGGTGATCGGCTTCGGCGTCGCGGCGGTGCTCGCGCTCGCGTCGCGCAAACCTTCGTCGTTCCGCGTCGAGCGCAAGAAGCTCATCGCGGCGAGGCCCGACGCGATCTTCCCGAAGCTCGACGACTTCCGGCGTTGGACCGAGTGGTCGCCGTGGGAGAAGCTCGACCCCGAGCTGCAGCGCACGTACGGCGGCTCCGACCGCGGCGTCGGCGCGAGCTACGCGTGGAAGGGCAACAACAAGGCGGGCGAGGGCCGCATGGAGATCGTCGAGAGCAAGCCGAGCGAGCGCCTCGCGCTGAAGCTCGAGTTCATCAAGCCGTTCCCGGCGACGAACACGACGATCTTCACGCTCACGCCGAGCGGTGAGGGCACCGAGGTGTCGTGGACGATGGAGGGCGAGAACACGTTCATGGGCAAGGTGTTCTCGGTCTTCACCGACATGGATCAGATGATCGGCAAGGACTTCGAGCAAGGCCTCGAGAACCTCGAGCGCGCCGCTCGCGGCTGAGCCTCCGAGGAGAGCAGGAGATCCGGGCCCTCTGAGGAGAGCAGGAGGGTTAGGAAGACCACGTCGATGGGCCTTCCTGCCGACTCACCGAGCGACAGCTTCGCTCCCTCGGATTTCCGGGCCTCTGAGGAGGGCAGGAGGGTTAGGAAGGCCACGTCGATGGGTCTTCCTGCCGGCTCACCGAGCAACGAAGGCCTCGAACGAGATTTCTTCGTTCGAGCGCTGCGCGCGAATGGGCGTTGCACCACACGCACTGCGCCGTGGTCTTCCTTCTCCTCCTGCTTTCCTTAGAAATTCCGAAAAGAGCTCGGCGCGACGAGTCGAGTCCCACCACGGACACACGCCGTGGTGTTCCTCTCCTTTCCCGCGCTCCTAATGCTCGCTCGTGACCGAGACGTACGCGACGTCGCGCAGCTGATCGGCGAGGTCGCGGGACATGCGGTGGGGGCGCCACGGGCTGCGGCGCGGATCGTCGTGCGCGATGGTCGCGTAGAGCACCGCCGCCGCGAGGAACGTCCCGTTGGGGCTCGGGTGCGCGCCGTCGCTGCGATAGAGATCGGGATCGCGCAGCCGCTGTTGTGCGAGCAGGAACGCGCGGCCTGCGGGCGCGAGATCGGCGTCGATGTCCCGCGCGAGCTGGAGGTAGCACTCGCTCACGCGCGCTTGCATGTCGACCGGGCTCTCCGCGATGTGCGGCACGTCGCGACGACGGCGGTACGCGCCCGAGCGCGGCGAGCGCGCCCACGTCTCGAAGAGCACCGAGCGCGCGCCGATGCGATCGATCTCGCCGTCGAAGAGGCGCGCGTAGCCCTCGAACTCGTCGCGGTGCTGAAGCGCGGTGAGCGAGTGGCCCTGCAGCACGACGTGCGTGAAGCCGCCCTGCGCGAGCGCGTGGCGCGTCTCGTCGACGTACCAGTGGCGCTGCAGATCCCAGCCCGGGTTCGCGATCTTCGTGACGCGGAACGGCGCGGTGTCGGGGATCGTCTCGGCGATGCGCCGCACCATGTACGGCAGGTTGTTCGAGCGTGTGTAGCTGTTGCCGATGAACAGCACGTGGATCGGCTGCGCGCGCGGGATGCCGGCGCGTAGCCGCGCGGCTGCGGGCGATGCGAGGACCACGAGCACGAGCGCGAGCGAAGAGAGCGCGAGCGCGAGACGCGACCGGTGGGGCACGGCGGGCCTCCGTGGACTCCAACACTGTCGCTCAGAAACGGACTTGTTGCCAGAATTCCGATGCGATTCCGGCTATTCGGCCGGCGAATCGAGGTTCGATCGGGGTTCTGCGCCCACCAAGAGGGACGTGACGTCGTCGAACGCCACGCGACAGGGCGGTCCGGCCGCGAAGAGATAGCGCGCGATGCGACGATCGCGGCCGTAGAGCATCGCGGTCGACGAGACGGTTCCGTACTCGGGCAGGTGGATGCAGAGCGCCTGGAGCTCGCGCAGCACCTCGCGCGGGAACCGCGACGTCGCCTCGGGGATCGCGGCGTCGTCGGGCTTGTCGTGATCGGCGAGGACACGCAGGAGCGCGGGCTCGATCTGGCTCGCGCACATCGCGTCGTGGGCGCGCGCCTCGGCACGCGCGATCTTCGGGAACTCGGGCGAGCCGAGGCGATCGTTGGGCAGCACGATCACCCCGGGCGCCACGCGCTCGATCTCGATCGCATCGCGATCGTCGCGCGCATAGGCGACCCGCACGTCGCCGGGCACACCGAAGATCAGGTTGAACGCGTTGTACGCGCGCGCATCGAGGGTGCGCAGGAACGCCTCGACCTCGCTCGGATCGCGCAGCGCGAGCGCGCGCAGCACCACGTCGCCGCGCGATCGGCGGGTGCGATCGGGCGCCTCCGAGCCGCGCTGGTTGGTCAGCCCGACGAAGAGCCCGAGCGCGTTGGCGCCCATCCAGGTGCCGCCCGAGACGAGATCGACCCCGCCGATCGCGCGCGGGTCCTCGTGCAGGACCCGCGGAGCGCTCGATGCGCGCGCGTGCCACTCGTCTCGGTTCGCGACGATCGCGAGCGGATGATCGGGGAGCACGTCGTGCAGGACGACGATGGTGCACATCGCGCGCATCGTATCGCTCGAGCGCGCGACGGGCCCGTGATCACAGCGTCTGCAGGTACGCGACGAGATCGTCGATCTGCGCCTCGCTCAGATGGCTGGTGCGACCGTGCGTGTCGCCGCCGCCGCAGCTGCCGAAGCGATCGCGCAGCGTGGGCGCGCAGCCGTCGTGCATGTACGGCGCGCGGTAGGCGATGCCGAGCAGCGTCGGGACCTGCAGCGCCTTGCCGGTGCCGACGTCGACGGTCGCGCTGTTGGTGAGCGCGCTGCCGGTGTGGCAGGTCGCGCAGCCGACCGTCGCGTCGTGGAAGAGCGTGCGGCCGCGCTCGACCTGATCGGCATCGGTGACCGAGGGGCGCGGCAGCGCGGGCAGCGTGTCCATCCACCCGCCGAACGCGCCGATCTCGCGCTCGTCGAACACCTCGCCGCCCATGCGCCCCACGAACACGTTGTGCACGAGGTCGCGGAACTCCGTCATGTCGCCGTCCCAGTGGAACGGCGCGGTGTCGAGCAGCCCGCCGCGCATCGTCTGGGTGCGGCGCGGGCCGATGCCCGCGAAGCGCCAGGTGCGCGCGTCGTCGCCGCCCTCGGGATGACACGACGCGCACGCGAGGCCGCCGCCCGCCGCCGAGTGGAAGAGCATGTGGCCGGTGTCGAACGTGTCGTCGCCCGCGAGCTCGACGACCGGACCGACGAGCACGTCGGGATCGCGCGCCTCGAAGAGCACGCGCGAGGGCGCACGCGTCTGCGCCACGACGCGACCGTCGGGCAGGAAGAGGACCGCGATCGCGGCGCCGACGTCGTCGAGGCGCGGCAAGCTCCCGTTGGTGCAGCGCGGCGTCTCCGAGGAGGTCGTCGCCGCGGTGCGCGAATAGACGAGCACGTCGCCGCTCGAGCGCGTGATGGTCGCGATGCCACCGTTGCGCGGGTACGCGTTCGCCGGGGCGGCGACCGCGATGCGCAGCCCGTCGTGCGAGACCGCGACGTCGACGCCGAGCACCACACCGCCCAGCGGATCGCCGCTGCGCATCTCGCCCGACGTGAGCTCGGAGACCGACGTGTGCACGATCGCGCCGCCGCAGCCACCTCCGCCGTAGCCGCCCTCCGGCACGAACTCCGCGGAGAGCGCGCGCTGGTGGAGCACCATGATGCCGAGACCGCTCGAGATCGCGCGCCACGCGACCGCGGGCTGGAACGGACCGGGCGCGGTGACGCGCATCGGGATCAGGCTCTCGCTCGGGATCTCGCTCGGCACCGCGTCGGACACGATCGCGCCCGCCGCGTCGAGCCGCAGCAGGTGCGCAGTGCGGAAGGTGGTGACGTAGAGATCGCTGCCGTCGACGACCACGTCGCGCAGATCGTCCGCGACGTGCACGCGGCGCGTGGGCTCGCCGCCCGACGCGGGGAGAGACACCAGCGTGCCCTCGGTGCACGCGACGTGGAGGCTGTCGTCGCTCGCGCGGAACGCGATGCCGCGCGGCACCGCGCACACCGCACGGCGCGCGATCAGCGTGCCGCTCGCGAGATCGACGTCGGCGATCGCGCCCGCGCTGCGCAGCACGACGTGGGCGCGACCGGCGCCGTCGATCACCACGCGGCCCGGCTCGTCGCCCTCGGTGAGCTCGATCGTGTGGCGCAAGGTGGCGTTCTCGACGTCGACGATCGAGATCGTGTCGAGCTCGGGATCCGCGGCGACGATCAACGATCCGTCGCGGCTCAGTGCGAGCGTGCCGCCCGAGATCGGCGGCGGTGGCTCCGCAGCCTGGATGATCGTGCCGCCGTCGAAGCCCGGCGGCGGCGGGACGCCGGCGTCGGCGCGCGGGGTGTCGATCGGCGGTGTGGTCGGCATCGGGCGCGCCGGCCCGTCCTCGTTCCTCGCGCAGGCCGCGAGACCGGTGAGCGCGACCGCGATCGCGACTGTCCTCGTGCGCATCATCGTCCCCTCCTCCACGGGCGCGGCGCGCCCGCGCGTTCGAGGGTACTCCGAGAACGTGACGCGTGGGCTCGGGGTCGATCAGGATGCGCGCCGCGGGTCGTGGATCGTTGGAGCTCATACCATCGGGGAATCGCGAGCGGGCGAGGTCGCGTTCGAGCCGCGATGCGCGCGGCCGTGCTCACGTTCGTCGTGGTGATGTCGATGACCGCGGTCGCCCGCGCGCAAGAGGTGCCGGAGGCGGCGCGACCGATCGCGGCGATGGTCCGACGCGGCGACGAGGCGGGCGCGCTCGCCGCGCTGCGCGCCCTGCCCGAGGCCACACGCGCGCACGCTGCGCTGCGCTACCTCGAGGGGCGCCTCGCCGAGCGGACCGGCGCGATCGACGCGGCGATCGAGGCGCTCGGGCGCGCCGAGGGAGACGCGCTGCCCACGGCGATCGTGCGCGATGCGCAGGGCCGCCGGGCGCGACTGCTCGCGCGGCGTGGGCGCTGCGACGAGGCCGAGGCCCAGCTCGCGACGCTCGATCGTCTCGACGCGATCGAGCGCGCGGTGCGCGCCGAGTGCGCGCTGGTGCGCGGTGATCTCGCGGCCGCCGAGGCCCAGCTCGGGCGCGAGGCGAGCGCGGACGAGCGCGACGTCGACGCGTTCGCGCTGCGCATGGCGCTCGCCGAGGCCCAGGCGCGCGCGGGGAATCGCGATCGCGCACGAGACACGCTGCGCGCGCTCTGGCTCGAGCGACCCGAGCATCCCGACGCGCAGCACGCCGCCGACGCGTACGTCGCGATCGCGGGCAGCGCGATCGAGCCGAGCGTCGAGGAGCGCGTCGATCGCGCGGAGCGGCTCTCGCGTGCGCTCCTGCACGACGATGCGGTGCGCATGCTCGAGGGTGTCGCGCGACCGCGGGATCGCGCGCTCGCCGCGCGTCTCCTGCACGTGCGCGGCATGGCGCTCTTCCAGTCGCGCCACGCCTACGCCGAGGCCGCGGAGGTGCTGACCCAATCCGCGGCGCTGCCGAGCTCGACCGCGACTGCCGATGCGTTCCACGCCGCGCGCGCGCGCTCGCGGGCGGGCGACGATGCCGGTGCGATCCGCGCGTACCGCGCGCTGGTGCGGCGCGCGCCGCGGAGCGACGAAGCCGCGGAGGCGGACTACCTCGCGGCGTGGCTCGAGCTGCGCCTCGGTCGTCGCACCGGCACCCGCGCGATGGAGCGCTTCGTCGCCGGACCGCGCGCGGCGACCGCTCCGCGGCTCGCCCGCGAAGGTGCGTGGCAGCTCGCGATCGATGCGTTCCGGCGCGCCCGCGATCGGCGCGCGTATCTCCGTGCGGCGGCGCGCTTCGAGGCGTACGCGCGGATGGATGCGGACGTGCTGGTGCGCGGCCGCGGGACCTACTGGCGCGCGCGCGCGCTCGCCGAAGGGGGGGATCGCGCCGGCGCGATCGCGGCGTATCGACAGGCGCTGCACGTCGAGCCGCTGCACTGGTACGCGCTGCTCGCGCGACAGCGCCTGATCGCGATGGGCGAAGAGCCGGGCTCGCCGTTCGCGCGCGAGGCCCGCGACGAGAGCGCGGAGAGCACGAGCATCACGCTGCCCGCAGACGTCTCGCTCCTGCTCGCGCTCGGCCTCGATCGCGACGCGCGCGAGCGGCTGCGATCGCAGGAGCGCACGCTGCGCGCCCAGGGCGATCTGCATGCCGTGGCCGACGCGTTCGTGCGCATCGGCGACGCGAACCGCGCGTACCGGCTGACCGCGCAGCACGAAGCGCTCGCGCGCCCGGCGCTGCGCGGCGAGCGTTGGGTGTGGGACGCCGCGTATCCGCGCGCGTTCGAGAGCGCGGTGGGCGAAGCGGCGCGCGCGCAGGGCCTCGAGCCCGAGCTGCTCTGGGGCATCATGCGTCAGGAGAGCGCGTACGACCCCGATGCGCTCTCGTACGCCGACGCCATCGGCCTTTTGCAGATGTTGCCCTCGACCGCCTCGCGCGTGGCGCGCGGGCTCGGCGTGCGCTTCGAGCGCGAGATGCTCTTCGTGCCCGAGTGGAACGCGCGGCTCGGTGCCGCGTACGTGCGCGGGCTCGTCGATGCGCACGGCGTGCCGCTCTGCTTCGCCGCGTTCAACGCGGGGGGCCATCGCGTGCAGGAGTGGCTGGCGCGCGCGGGCGAGCGCGGTGTGGAATTGGATCTCTTCGTCGAGGAGATCCCGTTCGATCAGACGCGCAACTACGTGCGGCGCGTGACCACGCACTACGCGCACTACCTCTACCTGCGTGATCCGTCGCGCGGGTGGCCGGCGCTCGAGCTCCCGGAGCGCGTCGCCCCGCGCTGACGCGCATCGCCTCGTTCCCTCACGTGGCACCCGCGATGCAGCGCGCGATGCGCCGACATGATCCGCAGCAAGGACGGCACGAAGATCTTCACCCGCGCGTGGCGGCCCACCGGTCCTGCGCGCGCCGTGGTCGTGCTGGTGCACGGCTTCAAGGCACACGGCGGGCTCTACGAGTGGACCGGCACCCAGCTCGCGAAGCGCGGCTTCGCGGCGTACGCGCTCGATCTGCGCGGGCACGGTCGCTCCGAGGGCGCTCGGCTCTGGGTCGAGTCGTTCCAGAAGTACCTCGACGACGTCGACGCGGTGGTGTCGATGGCGCGCGGGCGCGAGCCCGGTCTTCCGATCTTCGTGCTGGGCCACAGCGCGGGCGGCGTCATCTCGTGCGGCTACGTGCTCGAGCACCAGGACGAGCTCGCGGGCTTCGTCTGCGAGAGCTTCGCGCACGAGATCCCCGCGCCCGACGTCGCGCTCACGCTCATCAAGGGCCTCGATCGCATCGCGCCGGGCCTGCACCTCTTGAAACTCGAGGACGAGGGCTTCTCGCGCGACCCCGAGTTCGTCGCGCGCATGAAGAGCGATCCGCTGATCGAGCGCCAGGGCTATCCCGCGCACAGCGTCGCGGAGCTCGTGCGCGCCGACGAGCGCCTCAAGAAGGGCGACTTCACCGAGATCACCCTGCCGATCCTGGTGATCCACGGCACCGCGGATCGTGTGACCAGGCCGAGCGGCAGCCAGCGCTTCGAGCAGATGGCCGGCTCGCGCGACAAGACGCTGATCCTCTACGACGGCCACTACCACGACCTGCTGAACGACGTCGGCCGCGAGCAGGTGCTCGACGACGTCGTGTCGTGGATCGTCGCGCACATCCCGAGGAGCGTGGTGACGACGGTCTGACCTCACGCGCCGGGCGAGAGCTCGCGTGCCGGGTACGGTGCTCCGGGAGGGCGCTCCAGCCGGGCGCCGAGCTCGCGCACCAGCGCGAGGAGCTCGGCCTCGACCTCCGCCGCGGTCGAGACGATCGGCACCTCGACCACGACGTCCGCGAACGATGCTCGCGGCAGGGGGCGCGCGAACGACGCGAGGCGTCGAACGTCTTCGACCGGCAGGTGCCTCTGGTGCCACGCGGGCAGCCAGCGGATCCGCAGGCGCGTCCATGGACCCTCGTCGTCGCGCTCGAATTGCACGCGCAGCGACCAGCAATCGTAGAGCTCGAGCGTGCGGAGCGCCGGAGAGCGCACGCGGTCGGGCACCGTGAGCAGCGCGGCGAGCGCGCGCCCGAAGTAGCGATCGCCGATCCCGACGTCGAGCTCGAGCTCGGGCAGCTCGCCGCGCGCTCCCGCCGGTCCGTCGAGGAGCCAGTCGATCGTGCGCCGCGTGTCGATCGGCGAGTCGGCCTGCAGCGCGACGCGCAAGCGGCGCAGGCCCGGCAGACCGGGAAAGCTCGTGGCCAGGGGCGCGTCGGCGTCACGCCAGTCGGAGAAGACGAGCGTGTCGAGCCGCAGCGCAGGTCCGCGCCACTCCGCGAGCGCTGCGAGCGAGCTCGCGGTGTCGACGCTCACCACCCGGACCGATCGGTGGAGTGGCCCCGAGAGGATCTCGCGCAGGAGCGGTGCGCCCACCACGTACGAGGAGCGGAGCGTGCGCACCGTCGCCCATTCGGGCGCGGCGACGACCTCGGCGGAATCGCGGAGCGCTTCGACGGCCTCGGCCTCGAAGAACGTGCATTCGTGGAAGAAGCCCGCGAGGAACACCGCGCCGAGTGGGGAGACGATCGTCGATGCAGCGCCGACCCACGTACGCCAGTGCGCGCGCAGCAGGCTCTTCTCTTCCTCGCTCGGCCAGCCACCGCGCTCCAGGCGGTCGAGCTGGAGCGCGACGAACCGGCCGTGCGGATCGCCCGCGACGGCGGCGTACGCACGGCGCGCCTCGATCGCGAGATCGCCGCGCGCGGCCGCCTCGCGGATCTCGTCGAGCAGCTGCGCGTGCGTCGTTCCCACGTCGACCTCGCTTCAGCGCGGATCCCAGGCGGCGAGACGACCGGGCTCGACGAGCCACGCGAGCACGTCGGCCGCGCCGAGCTTCTTGTTCGAGACCGCGAGCACGAGCTCCGCCGCGTCCTCGGGTGTCGCGACGATCCGGAGCCCAGCCGCGTGGAGCTGCTCGTTCATCGTCGCCCACGCGACCCGCTTCGAGCCGTCGACGAAGCACTGGCTCTGCGCGAAGTACACGAGGAGGTGGACCGCGACGCTCAGCACGTCGGGCTCCTCGCCCTCGTCGCACGCGTAGAGCGCGGCGGTGAGCGCGCCCTCGATCTTCGCGTCGACGCACCCGCGCTCGCGCTCGCCGGGGAGCCCGCCCCAGCGCGCGATGATCTTCGCGTGGAGGTCCCAGACGCGCGCCGGCGCGATCAGCTCGTCGGCGGTCACTTCGCGAGCTCCGCGAACGTGTCGGCCCACGTCTCCGAGATCGCGTCCCAGCGCTGCTCGGGCGTGCCTCCGAGCGGCGCGTCGACGGGATCGATGCGCACGAGGCGCGGCGGATCGACGTCGAGGACCATCACGCGCACCGGCTGGGCACGCAGCGCGGATGCGCGCTCGAGCAGCTCCGGTGTCGCGACGAACGTGCGGTGCTCGAGACGCAGCGAGACCGCGTCGACCGCTTCGATCTCGCCGATGACCGTGACGATGCGCGCGCCCATCGTGTCGCGTGATAGTCGATCAACCGCCGCGCTGCATGCTCGCCCACCGTCGCTCCGTCGAGCAGCTCCATCGCGTAGTCGAGGAGCCGCTGTCTGCGCATCGGCTCCCAGACGAAGCTCGCGACGACCATCGCGACCGGATGGATCAGCGCGGCGGTCGTCATCGGGAGCGCGTGCTTGCGATAGGGCCGCGGCGCGACGGTGGTCGCGGCGAGCACCGCGACGCAGGTGAGCCCGTAGGGGCTGTACATCCGTCGGCGACGACTCGCGTGCACGGTGCCGAACGCCCGCGAGGTGGCGCCTCGTCACTGAACCACCGTCGACCACCCCGTCGAGGCGGTTGCCGGCCATCGAACCACGGACGACCACCTCGACGCGGTGGTCGCTCGTGGTTCGATGGCCCGAGACCACCTCGACGAGGCGCCTCGCCGTGGTCCGGAGTGCGACGGACCACCTCGACGAGGCACCTCGCCGTGGTCTGGAGGGCGCGAGACCACCTCCGCGAGGTGGTCGGCCGTGGTTCGGAGGCGTCGCGACCACCTCGCGAGGCATCGCCGCGTGGTTCGGTGTGCGCGCGGCGCCACGCAACGGCGGTCGCGAGTGGTCGAGACCAGGGCCACGCGCCGCGAGCGTCTCGCGAGCGCTCCCGACCACCGAGATCCCGAGGAGAAACGAGCGATGGCCCTGAAGCGACTGAGCACCGAGAACATGGCGACCCTGGGCGCCGACCTGACCCGCCGCGGATCGCCCGAGCGCATCGCCATCGAAGCGGTGCCCGCCGCCGCGGCGCTGCTCCCCGACATCGAGGCAGCCCACCGCGGGCTGATCGAGTCGCAGCCGATCACCAACGCCGCCGTCACGAAGCTCACGGCGCAGCTCCACGCCGACGACGTCGTCCACGACGAGCTCGTGCACGCGATGTACGGACGCCTCGAGTCGGAGCGTCGGTTCGCGCAGGCCGACGACGAGCGCGCGAAGTACACGCAGCTGCGCGACCGCCTCTTCCCCACCGGCGCCGCGGTCGTGAACCTGTCGTGGACCGAGCAGGGTGGTGAGGCGAAGCTCCGCGCGGGGCGCGTGAGCGAGAGCGACGAGCGACTGCTCGCGAAGCTCGAGATCCACGACGGCACGACGCTGCTCGACCGGTATCGGGCGCTGCAGCAGGTCGCGACGAGCATCGACGCGAACGAGAAGTCGCGCGCGGCGATGGTCGCCGAGACGATCACCGGCTCGAGCACGGTGAAGGCGCGCAACCAGTGGATTCGCGTCATCAACGCGCTCGCGATGGTGCTCGCCGCGACGGGCACCGACGAGGCGCCGATCCTCGGACGCGTGCGCGCGCTCGAGGCGAGGGCCGAGGGCCGCGGCGGCGTGCCGAGCGAGCCCGAGGGGCCCGGCGTCGAACCGATCGATCCGGCGACGCCTGCGCCGGTCGAGCCGAGCGCGGACTGAGCGCGAGCCAGGGGCACGAGACGAGGGCCAGCACGGTGACGTGCTGGCCCTCGTCGTCTTGCGCTCAAGCGCGGAGCGGGCGCGACATCAACGTCAGCGGGAACCCGACGTCGCCGGGCAGCGCGACCACGTGCACGCCGCGCTCGACGTAGCCCGCGCCGCGATAGAGCCCGAGCCCGCTGTGGGTCGCGACCAGGTACGCGGTGTCGAAGCCCGCATCGCGGATCGCGCGCTCCGCGCGCTCCAGAAGCGCACGTCCGAGCCCTCGGCGCGTGTGCTCGGGCGCGACGAACATCGCGCGCACCTCGGCGCGCGGCACCGGGAGATCCGCGCCCTTCACGGTCGGCACCCGCGCGCTCCATCCGCCGCACGCCGCGAGCTCGCCGTCGATCTCGGCGACGAAGTACGTGCCGTCCTCGACCAGCGCGGGGTCGACCCGGATCGCCACGCCGAGCGCGGCCTCGATCACCTCGGGCGCGTAGCTGCGCGCCGCGAGCGCGCGCCAGGAGCGCGCGACCAGCGCTCGGAGCGCGTCGAGCTCGCTCGTCCGCGCCGTTCGGAGCATCGGGACGTCGTTCGGCATACCAGCCTCTCGTTCCAGTTTACTGGAGCGTTCGGTATGGGCAACGATCGTCCGGTATAACGAACGGGTGCAGGAACCGACCTCCGTCCGCGCCCACCTCGGCGCCGCGCTGCGCCGCGCGCGCGAGGCCAAGGGGCTCACCGTGTCCGAGCTCGCGCGTCGCTCGGGCATCGCGAAGGCCACGCTCTCCGAGCTCGAGGCGGGCCGCGCGAACCCGACGCTCGAGACGCTGTGGGCGCTCGCGGTGCCGCTCGAGGTCTCGCTCGGCGAGCTCGTCGATCCGCCCGCGCCCTCGATGACCGTGGTGCGCGCGACCGAGGGCACGAAGGTGCGCGGCGTCGCGGTGGTGGGCCGATTGATCGACGCCTTCGAGAGCGGCGGGATGCGCTGCGAGATGTTCGAAGCGGAGGTGCTGCAGAAGCGCCAGGAGTCGCCGGCGCACGCGCGCGGCGTGGTCGAGCACCTCGTGTGCACGTCGGGTCGGCTGCGCGTCGGACCGGTCGATGCGCCGGTCGATCTCGGACCGGGCGACTACGTGCGGATGAGCCCGACGTGGCCGCACGTCTATCAAGGCCTGCGTCGCGGCACCCGCATGGTGCTGCTCATGCAGTTCCCGTCGCGGTGAGCACGATGACCTACTTCGCCGATCTCACGCCGTACGAGTACTTCGCCTTCCATCCGATCGGCTGGCCACCCAGCGGACCGCTCGGCACGTGCGGCGAGGATCTCTTCGCGCGATCGGCGGATCCGCAATTCGTCTACTCGGACCCCGAGGTGAACGTCGGCTGGCTCGATGCTGCGCACCCATTCGCGACCGCGCAGCCCGATCCGCGCTTCGTCGGATTGCTCGCGATGATGTGCGACTCGCGCGAGCACCGTGTCCACCAGACCCGCGGCTATCCGCCGTGTCCGTTCTGCGATCTGTGGACGTCGGTCGCGTCCGCCGAGATCCGGGTGCAAGGCGATGGCGTCGTCTACGCCGCACCGACATTGATCGCGCACTACGTCGGCGCGCATCATTACACGCCGCCTCGAGGCTTCGTCGAGGCGGTGCTCCGGAGTGAGGGCGCGAGCGCGACGACCGGCGGTGCGCCGCGGCCCGTGCCCGACGAGCTCCTGCGACGCGAGCCGATCGACTGGCGCACCGTCGACGCTCACGTACGCACGTACGTGAGAGGCGACCTCGTGCTGCGCGAGCTCGAGATCGAGCCGGTCCCCGACGGCATGCGCGTGTGGGCTCGCGTCGATTGCTCGATCACGCCGTTCGCGATCGACGGTGTGATCCCGGACTGGGCGTGTTTGCGCACCGATCAGGTCGCGTATGGGATCTGGACGATGATCTTCGCGCGCGAGCAGGACCTCGGGACCTACCGGTTCCACTCTCAGCTCATGCTGCGTCGCCGCTGATCACCAGTCCGACATCTCCACCGCGACCGAGTCGCGCTCTCGCTCTGGAGCGCGATCCTCCAGCAGCGTGCGCAGGCTCGTGCGCATGCGCTCGATGCTCTCCGCGAGCGAGCGCAGCTCGGCCGCGCCCGCGACCGGCACCGTCTTGTGCAGGTTGCCGAGGCTCATCTCCTCTGCCGCCTCGCGCAGCTTCTCGAGCGGCGCGGTGACACCGGAGCGCACCCAGCGCACCAGGAGCAGCGTGAGCACGAGGCTCGCGAGCAACGCGACGCCCTGGATCACGAAGAGCTCGCTCACCTTCGCCTCGGCCTCGCGCTGCAGCAGCGTGACCGCGGTGTCCATCTCGCCGAGCAGCTCGGTCTCGAGCGTGGTGATCGTCTCGATGCCGGCGCGCCGCGCCTCGGGCGTGCCCTCGAGGATCGACTGCGCTGCGTGGCGGTACGAAGCGTAGAGATGACGCACCACCTCGAGCCTGCGCGCGACCGTGCGCGACGCCGGAGGACAATCGCGGAACGACGCGAGCTGCAGGTCGATCGGCGCCGGTCCGCCGCTCGCGAGCGCGTCGAGCGTCGTCTCGAACACCCGCATCGTCGTGCGCACGCGCTGTCGCGCGTCGGCCGCGTCCGCGCCCGCATCGGCGCGCGCCGCGTACGTCATCAGCTGGTGCGTCATGCGCTGCGTGAGCATCCGCTGCCGCCCCGAGAGGTTCACGACGAGCCCGTCGTCGTGCTGCCGTCGCAAGAGGAACACCGTCGCGGTGACGACCACCGCGAGCAAGAGGACGTAGGTCGCGAAGCTCCACGCGAGCCGAGAGCCGACGTGCGTCATTCGTCCTCCTCCATGAATCGCTCGCGTGACGCAGGGATCGGGATGCGCGCCGCGAGGCGCTCGATCAGCGCGCTCAGCGCGGGCTCGGTGATGCGGCTCGGCGTCACGCCCATCGCGCGCAGCTCGCCCTCGAACACCGGCTTCGCCGCGGGGCCCACGACGCGCACGAACCGCTCGTAGAGCGCGCGCACGCGATTCACGTGCACGTATGCGGTCGGAGGTGCGCTCGGTGGTGGCGGAGGCTCGATCACCTCCTCGATCGCCGCATCGAGCGCGGGATCGTCGGTCCACGTCACGAGCGTGAGCAGCGGCTGCTCCTCGGGCCGCATGCGCACCTGCGAGCGCTCGGACTCGGCGCGTCGACGCTCGGTCGCGAGGAGCGTCGGATCCGTCGTCCAACGCAGCGTGTCCTCGTCGCCGTCGTCGCCGTCCGTGGGATCGCGCGAAGACATCGCCATGTCGTCCCCGACCCGCCGCGCTGCCCACCCCGAGCGCGGCTCGACGAGACGCGGTCTAGCCGTGCTCGCTCGGAGCGACAACGACGATCACGGGGAAACCCCGGCAATTTACGGCTCGGCAACCTCCCGGATGCCGAGCTCCGCGCGAGCGAGCGATGACGTCATTGCGTGCTCGGACCGCGCACCCATATGGCGCCCGGCGCAGGAGGAGAGCGATGGCCACCCGCGGATTCCGCCGTAAGCAACCCGCCGCCGCGGCGGGTCGCAGTCCTCCGGGCCAGTACGTCACCCCTGACTTCCCGGTGCTCTCGGCGGGGCCGACGCCTCGAGTGAACCTCGCGACGTGGAGCTTCGCCATCGAAGATCCCGATGGACGCGAGCTCTATCGCTGCACCTGGGACGAGCTGCGCGCGCTGACCGCCAGCGAAGTGGTCGTCGACATCCACTGCGTCACGAAGTGGTCGAAGCTCGACACCCGCTGGAAGGGAGTCTCCTTCGACACGCTCTTGCGCGCAGCGGGCGTCGAGCCCCCCACCGATTACGCAATGGCGTTCTGCGATGGTGGCTATACGACGAACCTGTCAGTCGCCGATCTACGCACTGACAACGTGCTCATCGCATACGAGTACGACGGTGCACCGCTGGCGGCACAGCACGGCGGCCCCGTCCGCCTGCTCGTACCGCATCTTTATTTCTGGAAGTCCGCCAAGTGGGTGCGCGGATTCCGATTCATGAAGACGAACCAGCCCGGCTTCTGGGAGACACACGGCTATCACCTCCGCGGCGACCCCTGGAAAGAGCAGCGGTACCAAGGTGACTGAAGGCGCGGACAGCGGTCCTCGCCTGGTCTGGCGTGAAGCCGAGGTGCTCGCAGTCGTCGCCGAGACCGCCAGTGCTCGCAGCATCACCTTGCGAGTGCCCGACTGGCCCGGACACGCGGCAGGACAGCACGTCGATGTCAGGCTGACTGCCGACGACGGCTATCAGGCCCAGCGCAGCTACTCCATCGCTTCGCCGCCCGAGCAGGCGGACATCGTGCTCACCGTGGAGCGGGTCGAGGACGGCGAGGTGTCGTCGTACTTGACCGAGGAGACGCGCCCCGGCGATCGCCTCGAGCTGCGGGGACCGATCGGCGGCTATTTCACCTGGACTGGCACCTTGCCGGGGCCGCTCCAGCTCGTGGGCGGGGGCTCGGGGATCGTCCCGCTCATGGCCATGCTCCGGCATCGCGCGAACGAGCGCACGCGGCCCGCCGCGCGACTGCTCTCGTCGTGGCGCACCCGCGACGCGATCATCTATCGCGACGAGCTCGAGCGATTGGCGTCCGACGATCCGCAGCTCGCAGTCGTCCACACGCTCACTCGCGAGTCGCCGCCCGGCTGGTCGGGGCCGCGCGGACGGATCGATGCCGACATGCTGCGAGCGTTCGCCTACGCGCCGGAGCAGCAACCGCGACTCTACGTCTGCGGGCCGACTCCCTTCGTCGAGGCAGTGGCCGACGCACTGGTGCAGCTCGGCCACGCTCCGGAGTGCATCAAGACCGAGCGATTCGGACCGACGGGAGACCGGTGATGGAACGAACGACTGACGATCTCCGGCTCGATGGGAACGCGGCGGCTGGGCTCCTCGGAGAGATCTTCGCGTTCGAGACCACCACCGCGATCACGATCTGCAGCGGGTGCGATCGGGCGTCACCGGTCGGGACGCTCGTGCTCTATGGCCAGCACATGGGGGCCGTGCTTCGGTGTCCGGGTTGCGGCCAGGTCATGATGGTCGTGACGAGGCCCCACGGAGAGTGGTGGCTCGACCTGCGTGGCGTGAGGATCATGCGCGTCGCGGCCGGTCCTTCGCGGGACCAGGCTCGCTGAGCGACGATCAGCTCTTCTTCACCTGCGCCAGCACCCAGTCGCCGACCGCGCGCGTGCCCATCTCGCCTCCGACGTCGCGCGTGCAGCGTCCGGTGCGCACCGCGTCGCGCACGATCTCGGTCAAGCGCGCCTCTTCTCCCTCGAAGCCGAGGTGCGTGCACATCATGCCGATCGTCAGCACCGTCGCGAGCGGGTTCGCCATGTCCTTGCCGGCGATGTCGGGCGCGCTGCCGTGCACCGGCTCGAACATGCCGATGCGGCCCGGATGGATGTTCGCGCTCGCCGCCATGCCGAGCCCGCCCTGCAGCGCCGCGCCGAGGTCGGTCACGATGTCGCCGAACAGGTTGTTGGTGACGATCACGTCGAGCGTCTCGGGCGCGCGCACCATCTGCATGCACAGCGCGTCCACGTACATGTGACGCGACTCGATGCCCGCGTACTCGCCGCGCACTTCCTCGAACACGCGCTTCCACAATCCGTGCGCGTGCGGCATCGCGTTGTTCTTGTCGCTCATCAGCACGCGCTTGCGACCGTGCTTCACCGCGAACTCGAACGCCGCGCGGATCACGCGCTCCACGCCCTTGCGCGTGTTCAGGTCCTCGGTGATCGCGACCTCGTCCGGCGTGCCCTTCTTGAAGTTGCCGCCGACCCCGACGTAGACGCCCTCGGTGTTCTCGCGGAACACCACCATGTCGCAGTCCTTCGCGCCCTTGCCCTTGATGGGCATGAGGCGATCGTCGAGGCACTGGATCGGGCGGACGTTGCAGTAGAGATCGAGACCGAAGCGCAGACCGAAGAGGATGTCGCGCGCGTAGTCGAGCGAGGGCACGCGGGGATCGCCGATCGCGCCGAGCAGCACCGCGTCGCAGGTCTCGCGGATCGTCTTCTGGTCTTCCGCGGGGAACGTCGCGCCGTCGCGCAGGAACCGATCGGCACCGAGGTCGAAGGGCACGAGCTCGATCGCGTAGCCGCGCACCTCGCGCAGCGTCTCGAGGAGCTGGACGCCGATCGCGACCACCTCCTTGCCGATGCCGTCACCAGGAATGATCGCGACTCGCTTCTTGCTCATGATGCTCGCGACGCTATCACCGGCATCAGGGGGACGGCTGAGAGCATGCGCACCGATCGAACCTTCGTGTGCACCCACTGCCGCGTGCGCTCGTGGCCGGTCCGTCGATGCCCGGCGTGCGGCGAGACGAAGTCGCTCGTCGATCTCGAGGAGCAGCCGGACGCGATCGCGCGCGGTCCGCGCATCCCGTCGAGCGAGCCGCCGAGCGGCGCGGCGCTCACGACGATGCTCGGCGGCGCGGGCCTGCTCGGGTCGATGGTCGCGCTCGGGGTCGGCGCGATCGTGGTGAGCGAGGTCGGGTTCTTCCTCTCGATCCCGCTCGTGGTGATCGGCGCGATGAAGCTGAAGGCCTCGCCCGACGCGCCGCCCGGCGATCTGCGCTACCGCGTGCTCGAGTCGCCGATCGTGCGCGCGCGCGCCGAGCGTGTGGTGCGCACCGGAACGGTGAAGGCCCGCGCCACGCTGCGCGCGCCGCTCTCGGGACGCGAGTGCGTCGCGTGGCGGCTCTGGGCGGAGGGGCCCCACGGCGCGATCGACGACGCGATGGCGGTGCCCTTCGCGATCGAGATCGGCGGCGGCGAGCCCGACGTCGAGGTGGACGCCGCGATCGCGACCATCGACCTGCCCGCGCCCGAGCGCGATCCCGAGCCGCTGCCGCGTGTCGACGCGACGCTCGCGCGATGGCTGCTCGCGCGCGGCGTGCGCCGTCCCGAGTCGCTGCGCGCGCGCGAGGCGATCCTCGATGCAGGCACGCTCGTCGAGGTCGGCGCGAGCGCGCGCACCGAGACGAAAGCGGACGGCTACCGCGGCGCGCGCACGCGCGACGTGCTCGCCGACCTGCCCGGCTCACCCCTGATCGTGCGTTGCCCCCCGCCGGTTCTCGCGCGTCCGCACGCGTCGAACGCTTGACACCGCGTGACATCCCGGCGAGGTTTCTCACCGAGGCTCCGGGGTCCAAGCGCATGCAAATCGTCGCCGCAGGGCTCTCCGACGTCGGCCAGCAGCGGGAGCACAACGAAGACAGCTTCGTGATCCTGCCCGAGTTCGACCTCTACATCGTCGCCGACGGAATGGGCGGTCACCGCGCCGGAGACGTCGCGAGCAAGATGGCCACGCACACCATCGCGTCGTTCTTCCAAGCGACCGCGAAGGAAGATGCGACCTGGCCGTTCCACTTCGATCCGCACCTGTCGGTCGAGGAGAACCGCCTCATCACCGGCATCAAGGTCGCGAACAAGCGCATCTTCGAGGCATCGACGCGGTATCGCGAGGTGCACGGGATGGGCACGACGGTGGTCGGCGCGCTGGTCGCGCGCGAGCGCGGTCGGATGTACGTCGCGCACGTCGGTGACAGCCGCTGCTATCGGGTGCGCGGTGGGCACATCACGCTGCTCACGCGCGACCACTCGCTGCTGAACGACTACCTGCTCGTGATGCCCGACATGACGCCGGAGCAGCGCGAGGAGCTGCCGAAGAACGTGATCACGCGCGCGCTCGGCATGCAGGACTCGGTGGTGGTCGATCTGCTCCCCGAGCAGCCGCAGCCCGGCGACGTGTACGTCCTGTGCTCGGATGGGCTCAGCGGGATGATCACCGACGAGCAGATCCTCGAGACCGTGCAGAGCGGCGGCGACGACGTCGAGACGGTGTCGCAGCGCCTCGTGCAGCGCGCGAACGAGCACGGCGGCGAGGACAACGTCACCGTGGTCGTGCTGCGCGTCGCGTGATGCGCACCACCTGATCGCGCACGAAGCGGATCGCGGGATCGTCGGCGACGGCGCTCCGCGTGATCAGCTCCATCGGCGCGCCGCGCAGCTCGAAGGGGAGCTTCGCGGTGCGCAGCGCGGGGCGCGTGCTGCGGATCTCGCGCGCGACGAGCTCGGGGATCGTGGCGACGAGCGCGCTGCCCTCGACGATCGCGCCGAGCACGTGGAAGGTCGACACCGAGCAGCGCACGCGGCGCGTGACCGCCGCGAGATCTTCGACGACGCCGCGCAGATCGCCGTTGTACGAGACGATCACGTGATCGTGCGCGAGGTACTTCGCGAGCGAGGGGCGCGGGCCGAGGCGCGCGTGGCGGGGATCGAAGAGCGCGCAGAACCCGCCGTGGAAGAGCGGCTCGCGATGCGTTCCGGCGGGGAGCTCGTCGGCGACGGTGACCGCGAGATCGACGCGGCCCGAGCCGAGCGCATCGCCGACGGTGCGGAACTGCACCGGGATGACGACCACGCGCATGCGCGGCGCTTCGTCGGCGAGCACACGCAGCAGCGGCGGCAGGAGCGACGCTTCGTTCGCGTCGGAGAGCCCGAGCCGCACCGTGCGCTCGCTGGTCATCGGATCGAACGAGGGCGGTGAGAGCGCGGCGGCGACCAGCGCGCTCAGGTGCGGCTTCACCTCGGCGTGGAGCCGCTCGCCGCGCGCGGTGAGCGCGAGGCCTCGCCCTTGTCTCGCGAAGAGCGGCGCGCCGACCGCGTCGGCGAGGCGCTTGAGGGCGGCGCTGATCGCGGGCTGGGTCAGATAGAGGCGCGCCGCCGCGCTGGTCACGCTGCCGCTCTCCGCGACGACCACGAACACGCGCAACAGGTTGAGGTCGAGGTCCCTCGCATAAATCTCGTTCATGGGTCGCATGCATCCTATTCGCTGGTTGGATGGGACGCGAACGACCAGGCTGCGGGCCATGACGAACACGACGAAGCTGGGCGCGAACGGTCCCGAGGTCCTCTCGATCGGGCTCGGGTGCATGGGCATGTCGGGCATGTACGGCGCGACCGACGACGCCGAGAGCATCCGGACGATCCACGCCGCGCTCGAGCGCGCACCGATGTTGATCGACACCGGCGACTTCTACGGGATGGGCCACAACGAGATGCTGATCGGGCGCGCGCTCGCCGGAGGCGGGCGTCGCGAGCGCGCGGTGGTCTCGGTGAAGTTCGGCGCGCTCCGCGGGCCCGATGGACGCTGGATCGGCGTGGACACCCGACCGGCCGCGGTGACGACGTTCGCGGCGTACTCGCTCGAGCGGCTCGGGGTCGAGGTGATCGACGTGTACCGGCCGGCGCGCCTCGATCCGAGCGTGCCGATCGAGGAGACGATCGGCGCGATCGCCGATCTCGTGAAGGCCGGCTACGTGCGTCACGTGGGCTTGTCGGAGGTCGGCGTCGACACGATCCGCCGCGCGCATGCGGTGCATCCGATCGCCGATCTGCAGATCGAGTACTCGCTCGCGAGCCGCGCGCCGGAGCGCGCGATCTTCCCGGCGCTCGAGGAGCTCGGGATCGGCGCGACGCTCTACGGCGTGCTCTCGCGCGGGCTGCTCGCGGGCAGCAAGCCGACGGCGCCGGGCGACTTCCGCGCGCACCTGCCGCGCTTCACGGGCGAGGCGCGCGAGAAGAACGAGACCGTGGTCGACGCGCTGCGACGCTTCGCGCAGGAGAGCGGGCGCACGCCGGGACAGCTGGTGATCGCGTGGGCGCTCGCGAAGCAGCCGCGCTTCGTCACGCTCGTCGGCGCGAAGACCCGCGCGCAGTGGGACGACGCGCTCGGCGCGATGGAGAAGCCGCTCTCGAAGGACGAGCTCGCGGCGCTCGAGCGGATCGCCCCGGCGAGCGCGTTCGAGGGCGAGCGCTATCAGCCGGCGCAGATGGCGCACCTCGACAGCGAGCGCTGACCGAGCCGTGCTAGATCGGCGGTCCGCATCGACGCGAAGTGGAGGGACTGCCTTGGCCAAGTTCACGCTGAAGAACATCTTCGAGACCGACAAGGACACGTTCTGGGCGAAGGTGTTCTTCGACGAGGAGTACAACCGCCGGCTCTATCTCGAAGCGCTCGGCTTCAAGGGCTACGAGCTGCTCGAGCTGAAGGAGCTGCCCGGCGGCGTTCGCACACGGCGCATCCGCACCGAGCCGAAGAGCGAGGCGCCCGCGGTCGTGACGAAGCTGATCGGCGGCGACATCAGCTACACGGAAGAGGGCCGCTGGGATCCTTCGACCAGCATCTGGAAGTACACGATCACGACGTCGAAGCTCAGCGACAAGATCAGCATCGCGGGCACGTTCTGGGTCGAGCCGCGCGGCGACAAGCGCATCGAGCGCATCTGCGAGAACGACATCCAGGTGAAGATCTTCGGGGTCGGTGGGACCGTCGAGGGCTTCATCGAGAAGACGACGCGCGACAGCTACGCGAAGACCGAAGCGTTCACGAACGCGTTCATCCGCGAGAAGGGCCTGTGATCGAGTAACCGATCGCGGCGGCACGACGTAGAGCGGCTCGTGGCACGTATCTTCCTCGCCGTGATGGTCGTCTCGTTCGCGGCGGTGTTCGCGCTGCCGCTGCTCTTCGCGCCGCTGCGCTGGGCGCGCGCGTTCCGATGGGAGGTCGGGCCGGACGATCGGCTCGCGCTCTACTTCGGGCGCTGTCTCGGTGCGGCGGCGCTCGGGCTGCTCTTCGTGATCGGGCGCGGGGTGATCGATCCCGCGCTCACGCCGCTCGCGCTCGAGCTCGCTGCGGTCGCGGGCGCGCTGCTCGGCGCGGTGCACGTCGCGGGCGCGATCCAGCGCGTGCAGCCTTGGACCGAGGACGCCGAGATCGTGCTGTACGCGCTCGCGACGCTCGGCGCGCTCGCGCTACGGTTTCTGTAGCGCCGGGACGCGCGCGGGCGAGCTGCTACTCTGACTCTCGATGCGTTCGCGCCTGGTGTTCACGGCGCTGTCCTTCTCGGCGCTCGCCGCGTGCGGCGGGGCCCGATCGAGCGCCCCGCGCGCAGAGGACACGACGACGCGGGTCGCGGTCGAGCCCTCGAGCGTGGAGACCTCCGCCGGCGCCGCGCCGGTCGTGGAGGCTCCCGCGCCGGAGGCTCCTCGCGAGGACCTCGCCGCGATCCGCATCCCGGCCGACGTCGAGCACGCGATCGACGACGCGGTGCACACCGCCATCACGCAGCGCGCGCTGCCCGGCGCGGTGGTCGCGATCGGTCGCCGCGACGGGCTCGTGTTCCTCCGCGCGTACGGTGCGCGCGCCATCGATCCCGCGATCGAGCGCAACGATCCGAGCACCATCTACGACCTCGCGTCGCTCACCAAGCCGATCGCGACCGCGACGTCGATCGCGCTGCTCGCCGAGCGCGGCGTGCTCTCGTTCGACGATCCCGCGTCGCGCTTCGTCACCGAGCTCGATCCGCGCATCACGATCCGCCACCTGCTCGACCACACGAGCGGGCTGCCCGCCGCCGATCCGCTCGCGCAGTACGAGGGTGAGACGCGCGAGCAGTCGATCGCGCGCATCGCATCGCTGCGGCCCGAGCACGCCCCGGGCTCGCGTTTGCTCTACAGCGATCTCGGGTTCGTGCTGCTCGGCGAGATCGTCACCCGCGCGTCGGGCGTGCCGCTCGATCGCTTCGTCGCGCGCGAGATCCTGACGCCGCTTCGAATGAGCTCGTCGTCGTACCGGCCCGATGCGTCGTGGCTGTCACGCATCGCGCCGACCGAGCGCGCGGAGCGTCGCGGCGGCGTGCTGGTGCGCGGGGACGTGCACGACCCGCGCGCGTGGCGGCTCGGCGGCGTGTCGGGCAACGCGGGGCTCTTCGCGAGCGCACCCGATCTCGCGCGCTTTGCGCGGATGATGCTCGGCGAGGGCGAGCTCGACGGCGTGCGCGTGCTCGCGCCCGAGAGCGTGCGTGCGCTGATCACGGGTCAGCCGCGCGCGCTCGGATGGGATCGCCGCACCGCGGAGGAAGCGCGCACCCGCGGGCTCGGCGAGGGATCGATCGGGCACCTCGGATGGACCGGCACCGCGATCCGGATCGATCCCGCGCGCGACGTGTTCGTGGTGCTGCTCTCGAACGACGTGCACCCCGACGGACGCGGCGACGTGCGACCGCTCTTCGCCGAGCTCGATCGGCTGATCGGGCACAACGTGGATCGTTTCCTCCCCGCGCCCTCGCACGTGGTGCGCACGGGGATCGACGTCGAGCTCGCGAGCGGGATGCCGCACCTGCGCGGTGCGCGCGCGGTGCTGATCACCCACGACGCAGCGCGCACCCACGACGGTCGCCGCACCCTCGACGTGCTCGCCGAGCGCGAGGATCTCGAGGTGCTGCGTGTGCTCGCGCCGGAGCACGGTCTGGGATCCGATCGCGAGGGCGCGATCGCCGACGGGCGCGACGCGCGCACCGGCATCGAGGTGCGCGGCGTGTTCGGCCCGCGACGTCGGCCCGACGACGCGATGCTCGAGGGCGCCGACACGCTGATCGTCGATCTCGTCGACGTGGGCGCGCGCTTCTACACGTACGCGTCGACGATGCACCAGGTGCTGCTCACCGCGGCGCAGAGCCGCGGGCTGCGTGTGGTGATCCTCGATCGCCCCGATCCGCTCGGCGGTGCGATCGTCGAGGGCCCCGGGCTCGACGAGGCGCTCCTCTCGTTCGTGAACCACCACACGCTGCCGCTGCGCCACGGGATGACGATGGGCGAGCTCGCGCGGCTGCTCGATCACGACCACGGGCTCGCGCTCGGAGAGCAGCTCGTCGTCGTGCAGGCGGAGGGATGGCGGCGCGCGCTCGATGCGTTCGACGTCGGCGCGCGCTGGGTCGCGCCCTCCCCCAACCTGCCCGACCTCGATGCGGTGGCGCTCTATCCCGCGGTCGCGCTGCTCGAGGGCGCCGACGTCTCGGTCGGGCGCGGCACCGAGCTCCCGTTCCGCGTGATCGGCGCGCCGTGGATGGACACGACGCGCGTGCTCGAGGCGCTGCGCGCGTCGAGCGTGCCCGGAGTCGCGTTCGAGGAGACGCGCTTCACGCCGCGCAGCGCGCGCCATCGTGGTCGTGCATGCCGCGGGATCCGCGTCGCGATCACCGATCGCGCGGCCTATCGCGCGTCGATCACCGGGCTCGCGATCGTGCGCGCGGTCGTCGGCGCGCATCGGGATCGTCTCGATCGCACGCGCGTGCTCGCGATGGTCGGTCGCGCCGAGGTGCTCGAGGCGATCGAGCGCGGTGCTCCCTGGGACGCGGTGCTCGCGCGCGCGGAGGAGGATGCGCGCGCCTTCGAGGCGCGGCGCGCACCCTTCCTGCTCTACGAGTGATCGATCCTGACGAGGTGCAGCGCGGGGAGCGGGCCGCCGGGGAACTGCACGAGCCGCGCGCCGACCGCGAGCGCACCGAGATCGATCCCGAAGAACCCGAGGCGCGCGATCAGCCCGCTCACCTCCGCCTTGGCGGCCGCGTCGTCGCCCGAATGGAAGAGCACGCGCTTGCCGCCGTGCCCCGCGGGATCTCCTGCGAGCAGCGGCGGAGGCAGGTGGTTGAACGCCTTCACCACGCGCGCGCCGGGCACGAGATCCGCGAACACCTCGCTCGAGAGCCGGCCGCCGAGATCGGCGGGCTCGAAGCGCGGCGCTTCGATCGGATTGTTCGCGTCGACGACGATGCGTCCATTCCACGGTCCGAGATCGCGCAGCGCCGCGGGTAGCTGCGACCACGGCACCGCGACGACCACGAGATCGGCGCGCGCCGCGTCCTGAACCATGCCCGCGGTGATGAACGGCGCGAGCGGCGCGATTACGTCGCGCAGCGAGTCGGGCCCACGACGGTTGGCGAGCATCGCCGGGACGTGCGCGCGGGCGAGCGCCGTCGCGAGCGCCGATCCGATGTTGCCCGCACCGATGATTCCGATGGTCATGGCTCGTGCTCCTCTCAGGCTGTGAAGCCGCCGTCGATCGCGATGTCGGCGCCGGTGACGAACGACGCCTCGGGGCTCGCGAGGTACACGACCGCGCTCGCGATCTCCTCGGGGCGACCATAACGTCCGACCGCGATGCCGGGACCGATGACCTTCGACAACGGCCCGCCGTCGGGGTTCATGTCGGTGTCGGTCGGGCCGGGATGCACCGCGTTCACGGTGATCCCGCGAGGCCCGAGGTCGCGCGCGAGACCGCGCGTGAAGCCGCTGAGCGCGCCCTTCGTGAGCGCATACAGCGACGCACCGCCGATCGCCGCGTAGCGCGTCATGGAGCTCCCGATGTGGATCACCCGACCGCCGGTCCGCATGTGCCGCACCGCCTCCTGGGTCGCGACGAACGCGCCGGTCACGTTCACCGCGATCATGCGCTGATAGTCCTCGGGCGTGATCGCATCGATCGGCCCTGCGAGCGCGATCGCCGCGTTGTTCACGAGGATGTCGATCCCGCCGAGCTCCTCGACGGTGCGTGCGACCGCGGCACGCACCGCCTCGGGGTCACCGGCGTCGGCGCGGGTCGCGATCGCGCGTCCTCCCGCCGACTCGATCGCATGCACCACCTCGCGCGCTCGCTCCGGCGAAGCGGAGTACGTGATCGCGACCGACGCGCCCTCGGCCGCGAGGTGCTTCGCGATCGCGGCGCCGATCGAGCGCGAGCCCCCGGTGACGAGGGCGACCTTGCCGTGGAGTCCGTTCATGACGTCTGGTTCCTTCCTGCCGTCGAAGATGGGTCGCCCGGGCCTCGCGGATTAGTGCGGAAACATACGAAGCGCTTTCAACGTATGCTTGAATGCGATGGAGAGCCTCGCGAACCTCGAGTCGTTCGTGCGCAGCGCGGAGACCGGCAGCTTCTCGGGCGCGGCGCGACGCCTCGGGCTCACGCCCGCCGCGATCAGCCGGAACGTCGCGACGCTCGAGCGTCACCTCGGGGTGCGCCTCTTCCAGCGCAGCACGCGCAAGGTGACGCTCACCGAGGCGGGCGAGCGCTTCCTCGCGTCGATCGGTGAGCCTCTCGAGCGCCTGCAGTCCGCGATCGCCGACACCTCGAGCGATCGCGACGCGCCCTCGGGTGTGGTGAAGGTGAGCGTGAGCCCGACGCTCGGCGTGGAGCACGTGCTGCCGCTGCTGCCGCGCTTCCGCGCGCTGCACCCGGCGATCCGCATGGACTGGCAGCTGAGCAATCGACCGGTGGACCTCGTCGCGGAGGGGTTCGACGCCGCGATCGGCGGTGGCTTCGAGCTCGCAGCGGGTGTCGTCGCACGCACGCTCGCGCCCGCGCACCTGATCGCGGTCGCCTCGCCGGCGTACGTCGCGAAGCACGAGATGCCGGACGATCCCGAAGGGCTCGCTGCGCTCGAAGGGATCGCGATGCGATCGTCGCGGACCGGCCGATTGCGCACGTGGACGATGCGCGACGAGCGAGGGCGCGAGGCGGTCGCGCGGATCGATCCGTCGCTCGTGCTCGACGATGCCGGCGCGATGTGCCGGGTGGCAGCGCTCGGCCTCGGCGTCGCGCTCGTCGCGGTGCCCGACGCGCTCCCCTACCTCGAGCGCGGCGCGCTGGTGCGCGTGCTGCCGCGCTGGTGGGCGGACGCGGGCAACATCTCGATCTACTACGCGAGCCGGACGCTCCTGCCTGCGAAGACGCGCGCATTCGTCGCGTTCGTGCGCGAGGCGTTCGCGCGCGAGCGGCTCGCGGAGCGCTTCTCGCAGAGCGCGTCGCGGCCGCGGCCCAAGAGGAAGAAGCTCAGAACGTGATGCGCAGCGAGCCCGGTCCGATGCGCAGCGCCGTCCCGCTCGGGAGCCGGAGATCAACGAAGTAGAGCGTCCACGCGACCGCGGTGCTCACGCCCGCGATGATCGCGGTGACGATCAGCGCGTTGGTCGCGTCGACGAGCTCGGGCGCGCTCGACGCGTCGATCTGCGCGTCGGTGCATCCGAGGTCACCGCAGCGCGCGTCGAGATCGTCGTACGCGTCGTCCGCTGCCGACCACGTGATCGGCGCGGCGATCGCTGCCGCGATCCCGACGCCCGCGGAGATCCACGCCCAGATCTCGTAGCCCTCCTGGGGTCGCGGCGCAGGCAGCGGCGGCAGCGCTGCGATCTCGGGCGTCGGCTCGGGCTCGCGCGCCGCGACCTGGGTCCGGAGGATCGCGATGCGCGCCTCGACGTCCTCGCGGTTCTCCGCGTCGGGCTCGGCCTCGAGGAATCGCTCGAACGCCTCGAGGGCCTCGGCATCGCGCCGCAGGCGATCGAGCACGATGCCGATGTTGTAGAGGATCAGCGAGCGCCGGCTGAGCTCGTACGATCTCCGGAAGTCGGCGAGCGCCTCTTCGTAGCGGCCCGACTCGAACGCGAGGCGGCCCGACTCGAAGCGCGCCTGTGCCTCGAGATCGCGGCGATCGCGCGGCGGCTCCGGCTGCGCGCACGCGGTCGACACCGCGAGCACGAGGGCGATCGACGCGAGCACGAACGCGACGCAGCAATCACGCATCGGCTTCCTCAGTACGTGCAGTGGCCCGTCGCGACGACGCAGGTCTGTCCCGTCGCGCACTGTGCGTTCGTCATGCAGCTGCAGCGACCGCCGAGGCACTGCTGACCCAGCGGGCACCCCGCGTTCGTGACGCACACGCAGCGCGAGGGCGTCTCGGCGGAGCACGACTCCTCTTCGCACGAGAGGCCGCAGCCCGCGCAGTTCCCGCTGTCGCGCAGCATCGAGCAGCGACCGAAACAACAGCGTCCGCCCGCGCAGATCGTCGCGTCGGGCATCGTGCGGATCGCACGGCACTCGCCGGTGTCCTCTTCGCACGTCGCGACGGTGCATCCGTCGGTCGGGCACTCGACCGGCGTGCCGCGACAGAGACCGGTGCTGCACACGTCGTTGGAGGTGCAACGAAATCCATCGTCGCAGGGTCGACCGGCGCAGCGCGGATCGGCGCAGTCGGGCGTCGCGCCGGGGCAGAGCGAGGCCGCGTCCTCCTCGGCCTCGCTCGCGTCGACATCGCCCGCGTCGACGCTCGAATCGATGTCCGTCGCGGCGTCGCGTGTGCTCGCGTCCATCGCGTCGCCGCCCCCGTCGCGTCGACCGCGCCGGAGCGCGTCGAAGTCGAGGCTGCACGCCTGGCACGCGACGAGGAGGCAGAAGACGCCGAGCCCGCCCGAGATCCGACTCACCGAGGCACTGTCGCCGGGGGCAGCGCTCGCGCGCAAGTCCGCGACGTTCAGGGCGCGCGTTCTCCCGGTGCGCCGGCGAGCGCGCGCTCGGGGGCAGGAGCGAGCCGGTTGATCAGCTCGAGGACCGGCGTCGTCGCGAACGTCGTCACGAGCGCCATCAGCACCAGCATCGCGAAGAGCGTCGGCGAGAGCACGCCCATGTCGAGGCCGACGTTGAGCACGATCAGCTCCATCAGCCCGCGGGTGTTCATGAGGATCCCGAGCGCGCTCGCGTCGCGCCATCCGAGCCCCGCGAAGCGCGCCGCGACCAACGAGCCGCCGAACTTGCCCATCGTCGCGACGAGGACGATCACGCCGCAGATCAGCCAGTCGGTCGCCCCCGAGACCAGCCCGATCTGGGTGCGCATCCCGGTGAACGCGAAGAAGATCGGCACGAGCAGGACCACGACCACGTCCTCGAGGCGCGCGCGGATCTGCTCGGCGAGCCGCCCGTCGTGCGGGATGACGACGCCGAAGAGGAACGCACCGAAGAGCGCGTGGATGCCGATCGTTTCGGTCGCGGCCGCCGAGAGCAGCAGCATGCCGAACACGATCGCGAGCGTCGTGATCGACACCGGCTCCTTCGAGCGCTCCTCGCGCTCCGCGAGCCAGCGTGCGAAGGGGCGCACCGCGAGCAGCACGAACGCGACGTACGCGACGACGAGGCCGATCGTGAGCCACGCCCCATCGAGCTGCGCCGTCGCGACGCCCGACACGAACGCGAGCAGGCACCATGCGCTCGCGTCGTCCACCGCGGCGCACGCGAGCGCGGTCACACCGAGCGCGCTGCTCTGCATGCGTCGATCGGTGAGGATGCGCGCGAGCACCGGGAACGCGGTGACCGACATCGACACCCCGAGGAAGAGCGCGAACACCGTGAAGTCGATGCCGGCGTGCGAGTAGATCGGATAGATCGCGAGCGCGAGCGTCGAGCCGAGGAGGAAGGGCGCGATGATGCTCGCGTGAGAGATCGCGAGCGTCGCGTGCGACGAGCCGCGGAGCAGCTTCGGATCGAGCTCCAGGCCCACGAGGAACATGAAGAGCACGACGCCGATCTTCGCGACGACGCCGAGCGAGGGCGCGACGCTCGCGGGCAAGAGGAACGACTGCATCTCCGGGGAGATCGCGCCGAGCACCGAGGGACCGAGCATCAGGCCCGCGACGATCTCGCCCATCACCGCGGGCTGCTTGAGCCAGCGCTGGAACGCGGCCCCAGTGAGGCGCGCGACGATCACCACCACCGCGATCGCGAGCAGCACGTGCGCGAGATCCGAGCCGTGGCCTGAGCCCGTGGTGTGCAGCGCCGCGCCCTCGTGCGCCGGCGGTGCGACGAGCGACGCGCCTTGTGCGCGGATGACGAAGAAGAGCCCGATCGTGATCGCGATCATCACGACGTAGCCGATCAACGTGCGGCCCGTGTTCGTCGTCCCGAGCAGCGTCCTGCTCATCGATCGGCTCCTCACCATCCAGCGCGCGCCCATCGCGCTCTGCCGATGCGTGCCGGCACCGGAGCGAGCAGCCTAGCGCGCCGCGCACGGAAAATCTGGGCTAGTTCGCGCACTGCCGATGAACGATGCCGGCGCGACCATCGAGGTTCAACGATGTTGGAGGGGCGCGCCGATCAGCAGACGGTTCTTCGGAGTGACCGTTGCGGGGATCGACTGCGTGCGTACGTCGTAGCCGTTCGCACGCAGTCGTGCCGCGCGCGTCACGTCGATCGCGAGCGCGGGATCGAGCCATCCCTCGAGCCCACCGCGATCGCTGCGATCGACGTCGTGACAGCACGGCAGCACCGCGACGCGCGCACGCGCTGCGATCGCGCGCTCGAGCACGACGTCGGTCAGCGCGCCGCACGCGTGCGCCGCGACCACGACGTCGTCCTCGTCGAGCGCGACGTCGCCGACGACGCGCTCCTCGAGCGTCACGCGACCCTCGAGACGCGGCCACGCGCGCACGATCGCCGCCGCGACGAACGACGCGCTCGGCGGCAGGCGCCGATCGATCGCGAGCGCGCGCGGCGACGAGTCGTCGAGGAGCATCATCAGCTGCGCGACGAGGCCGTGCCCACACGCGAGATCGACGACGCGCCCTCCGCGGAAGCGACGGCGCACCCGACGCGCGACCTCCCACGACTCGTAGAGCTCCTTGCGAGGCAGACACTCCGCTTCGCAGAGCACGCGCGCGACGCGATCGAAGAGCGTCTCGCCCGCGAAGAGATGGAGGTCGTGCCGCGTGAGGAAGGAACGGCGCGAGACGTCGAACGCCATGCTCTCCTCTACCGCGCGAGGGTCCTTGACGCTGCCGTCTCGCGGCAACAGGCCCCGCCGCTCGAACCCCGGAGGAACCGCATGTCGCTGCATTCCCAGATCGTCCCGCCGATCACGAAGCTGCTCACGAACGTCGAGACGTGGATCGACCTCGCGCACGAGCACGCGAGCAAGAAGTCGTTCGACCCCGCGGTGCTGCTCGTCGCGCGCCTCGCGCCCGATCAGTTCCCGCTGATCAAGCAGCTCCAGGCGACGTGCGATCACGGGAAGTTCGCGGCGGCGCGCGTCGCGGGCAAGGAGCCGCCGAAGCACCCCGACACCGAGCAGACGTGGGACGAGATCCGCGCGCGCATCCGCGTCGTGCGCGAGTACGTCGCGGGCTTCACGCCGGCCGACTTCGAGGGCGCGGAGCAGCGCGTGGTGCCCCTCTCGTTCATGCCGGGCAAGGCGCTGAGCGCGCCGGATTACCTGCATGCCTCGGCGCTGCCGAACTTCTATTTCCACGCGACGACGGCGTACGCGATCCTGCGCCACAACGGCGTCGAGCTCGGGAAGCGGCACTTCATCGGCTCGCTCCCGCTTCGCGATCTCTGATCCGATTCACGGCGAGCGCGGCTCGGGATATCGTGACCAGCGAGACTCTTTTCTCTCGCGGAGCGCGATGCCGAACTGGAAGGTCCCGAGCCGTGCGATGCCGCGCCCCGCGGGGCAGAGCCCGTTCCGCGTGAAGGGCCACGGCCTGCGCGCGCGCCTCGACGTCTACGATCGTGTGGTGCCGGGCGGGCGGCGCGCGGTGCTCGACGCGATCGACGACGCCGACGTGCGCGCGTACCTCTCCGGGCCGATCCTCGCGGCGAGCTGGTACGACTTGTTCGCGCACGCGTACCTCGACATCGTCGCGGCCGAGCTGCGCAAGATGCCGGCGTCGGAGTCGGTCTCGAGCGCGAGCGCGCTGCAGGCGCAGGCGGACGCGAAGGGCATCTACGCGATGCTGCTGCGCCTCGTGTCGCCGCACGTGCTGGTCTCGAAGCTCGGCGCGATCTCGTCGCAGTACTTCGATCACGGCGCGGTGGAGGTCGAGCGCCTCGACGCGACCCACGCGCGCATGACGCGCGTCGGGATCGCGAACCAGCTCTACTGGTGGTGGGGCGCGATCCTCGAGGGCTACGTGCACGCGCTCTTCGGGCTCGCAGGCGCGCGCGACGTGCAGATCCACTGCGGCGTGCTGCGCAGCGACGCGCTCGACGATCCGCTGGGGATCGGTCGATTCGCGGTCGACGTGCGCTGGGCGTGATCGCTCCTACGCTGCGCAACGCAGCGAGGGTCGACGCGATGGGGCGCGTCGGAGGGAGCGACATGAGAGTGAGAGCTTGGTGGGTGCCGGGGCTCGCGTGCGCGCTCGGCGCGTGTCTGCCCGACGTCGAGTGCGGTGCGCTCGAGTTCAATCACGAGACTCGATTGTGCCAGTGCCCAATGGGCGCGCCGTACGACGCGGACGCCGGCGGTTGTGTGCTGCCGGACGGCGGCGTGATCCCGGTCGACGGTGGGATGGGCGAGACCGACGCGGGATCGCCGCCGCAGACGATCGACGCCTGCGTCGCGCGGCCCGAGCGATGCAACGGCATCGACGACGACTGTGACGGCGAGAGCGACGAATCGGCCGCGAGCGCGGCGTGCGAGACGGTGAGCGGCTCGACGCGACGCGCTTGCAGCGCGGGCGAGTGCGTGGTCATCGAGTGCGCGAGCGGCACCGACGACTGCGACGACGAGTACGAGAACGGATGCGAGTCCGTGCTCGCATCGGACGACGCGCACTGCGGGAGCTGCGGAGCCGCGTGCGCGCCCGGCGAGTCGTGCGAGGACAGCGACTGCGTCGAGCTCCCGGTGATCGAGTGGATGACGCCGCTCGCCGCGGGCGCGAGGAGCTCGCTCGTCGTCGGTCTCCACGATGCGGGCGACAGCACCTTCTGCGTCGCGGGCGCGTTCACCGGCAGCTTCCCTCATGGCTTCGGGTTCCGAAGCGCCTGGGGCGATCAGGACCTCTTCGTCGCGCGCGTGAGCCACGCGGGCGCCCTCGAGTGGCTGACGACGCTCGGGAGCGAAGGTCGCGATGAGTCGTACGGGGTCGTCGCCGGCCCCGAAGGCACGTGCATCATCATCGGACGCGTCACGGGAGCGCGAGCGTACGTGGGTGGCGCGCTGTTCGACGTGCCAGGGGCCGACTCATACTTCCTCGCGAGGATCGGGCGCGAGGGAGATCCGGCGATCGAGTGGACCGGCACCCTCTACGTGCGGGGCCCGCTGCGTATCGCCGGCTCGAACCTCCGCACGTTCGGCGACGCGAGCGCCGCAACGAGCGTGCACGGGACATCGGTGGCCGCCGGGTCTGCGCTCCTGACGTTCGATGCATCGACCTTGCGATTGCGTCGCGCGAGCTCGACGGCCTCCATCGGCGCGATCACCGACAGCGCGGCGTTCACGGTCGAGCGGTTCACCAGCGAGACGCGACGAGCAGGGCAGACGTTCGCCCCCGGCGGCGGGGCGGACCTCCTGGTCACGCGCTGGACGCTCGACGGTGTCGATGAACAGGCGTGGCAGGTGGGACGCGGTGCCGACGACGCGCCGACGATCATCGCCGTCGACGACGGCGGGACGATCCGCGTCGGGGCCACCTCACAGCGCGAGACCACGAGCGCGCGCGACGCGGTCGTGTGGGTGCTGGCGCCTGGCTCGACGACGGCGCGGATGGACGTCGTCTCGGCGTCCCCGACCTATGCCCTCGTCGCATCGATCTTCGCGCGGGGCGGCCGCGTCTGGGTCGGTGGAGTGTTCACCGGATCTCTGCCGATCGGGGAACGGATCCTCTCGTCGCTGGGCGAGACCGACACGTTCCTCAGCCAGTGGAACGAAGAGGGCCAGGTCCTCTGGGCGCGCGCGATCGGGACCGCGGGCCCCGATTGGGCCGGATGGTCGCCGACGAACGAAGGGCTCGTGTTCGCGGGTGCGTTCGGAGGCGAGCTCACCGCTGCCGGTCGGACGGTGACACCCGGCGCAGACGGGATCGCTGCCTTCGTCCTCGGCGCGACCGTCGACTGAACCGAAACGACGAGAGCGGAGCGCAGGGGCCTCACGGCTCGCCCCTGCGCTCCGCTCGCGCTTCATACGGTCAAGCGAAGTAAGACGTCTGGAGGAAGAAGGAGCTCAGTTGCAGCCCGGCGGATTGCCCGCGAGCGCGCAGGGAGCGCAGCGCTCGCCCGTCTGACAGGTCCGCTGCTGCAGGAGCGGAAGCTGCCAGCTCTCCACGAGGCAGTCGGGCACGCACACGCCGCTGTTCTCCGCCGAGAGCGGCGGGGTGCACTGCGCGAACTCGTGGCTCGGGTTCGCGAGGAACGGGTTCGGCACACAGATCTGCTGCACGCCGTCACGCGCCGCGCACGCCCGACTCGCGACTTCCAGCGCGTCCTGCTGCTCCATCGTCGTGAGCTCCGGGGGAACGCAGCGACCGCGTGCGCCCACCGTGTCGTGCACACAGCAGTTCGGGAACGTGAACGCGGGCTCGCTCGGCATGTCGCCGTTCACGCGGCACGCGCCGCTCTCCGCGCCCGTGATCGGGTCGAAGCAGGGCGCGCAGCGATGGGTCGCGGGGCAGGTCGACTGCGGGAGACGATCCCCCTGGCTGCTCACTGCCGGGAGGCAGCTCGGCAGACAGCGTCCCTCCGCGCCCGCGATCGAGTCGCAGGTCATGGGGCGGAACGTGGGATCGGTGAAGTCGTCGGGCGCGCAGAGGCGCGGCGCGGTGCAGCCCGTCGAGTCGAGCTGCGTGCGCTGCGCGGGCGAGACGAGCTCGGGCGGGACGCACGAGCCGAGGCCACCGCAGCAGTTCGGGAACGTGTACGCGGGCTCGTCGGGCATGTCGCCGTTGAGCCGGCACGCGCCCGTGTCGTCACCGCTGATCGGGTCGAAGCACGGCGCGCACAGGTGCCCCGCGTCGCACGTGCCCTGCGACAGACGATCGGCCTGCGCGCCGATCGCCGGGAGACACGCGGGCAGACAGCGTCCCTCCGAGTCGTCGATCGAGCGGCAGGTCGTGGGCTCGGTCCCCGCGATCAGCGAGTCGGGCGCGCACAACGCGCCGGCGTCGGTGCAGGTGTCGGTGCCCAGCTGCGCGCGCTGCGCCTCGGGCACCAGCGTCGACGGCACGCACGCGCCGATCCCGCCGCAGCAGCGATCGAACGTGTTCGCGGGCTCGTCGGGCATGTCGCCGTTGAGCCGGCACGCGCCGGTGTCCTCACCGCTGATCGGGTCGTAACAAGGCGCGCACAGGTGCGCCTCGGTGCACGTGCTCTGCGGGAGTCGATCGGCCTGCTCGGCGATCGAAGGAAGGCACGAGGGCAGGCAGCGTCCTTCGGCGTCGCCGAGCGAGCGGCAGCTCGTCGGCTCCGCGCCCGCGATCAGCGCGTCGGGCGCGCAGAGCGTGCCTTCGTCCTCGCAGGTGTCGGTGCCGAGCTGCGAGCGCTGCGCCTCGGGCACCAGCGTCGAGGGCACGCACGCACCGATGCCGCCGCAGCAGCGATCGAACGTGGTCGCCGGATCTTCGGGCTCGTCGCCGTTGAGCCGGCACGCGCCGGTGTCCTCGCCGTTCGTCGGGTCGTAGCAGGGCGCGCAGAGCTCACCCGCATCGCACGATCCCTGCGACAGACGATCCGCCTGCGCCCCGATCGCCGGGAGACACGCGGGCAGACAGCGCCCCTCCACGCCCGCGATCGAGTCGCAGCGATCGGGCTGCGACGTCGGATCGATCAGCGCGCTCGGCGCGCAGAGCGTGTTCTCCTCGGTGCACGTGTCGACGCCGAGCTGCTCGCGCTGCGCCTCGGGCACGAGGTCGGTCGGCACGCACGAGCCCGCGCCACCGCAGCACTCCATGAACATGTCCGGCGGCTCCTGCGGGCCGGGATCGCAGCCGAGGTTGCACACGCCGGTGCTCTCGCCGGTGCGCGGGTCGTAGCAGGGCGCGCACTCCTCGCCCTCCTGACATCCCTCTTCCGGCAGCATGTCCGCCTGCTCGCTGATCTGCGGGATGCAGCGCGACACGCAGCGACCTTCGGCGCCCCCGACCGAGCGGCACGTGGCGAGCAGGAACTCGCCCGTCGTCTCGATGAACGGATCGGGCACGCACTTGCTGCCCTCGTCGCAGTTCGCGAGCAGCGTGGCCTGCTCCTCCGAGACGAAGCTGTTGGGCACGCAGTGCGCGTCGATGCAGCCCTCGAGGAGGCACGGCGGTAGGAGGTCGGGCGCGATCGGTGGCGGCATCGCGTTCGGGCACGCGAAGCCGGAGTCACTGCCCGCATCGCCTGGGCCCGCGTCGAACGATGTGCTCGCGTCCGGCGAGCCGCCGTCGTCGTCGCCGCAGCCTACGAGCGAGGCCGCGACGATGCCCGCGAGCCACCACCTCCAACGCTCGGCCGAAGGCCGTCGCATGGTGCGCGCCATCACCATCCCCTGTTCTTCCGGCTTCCCAAGCCGGACTGCGTGAGCCAAGAAACCGTGTGAGTTAAGACAGCGTGAGTTAACACGCGCATTATCGATGCGCGAACATACGTGTCAACGTCATCCCTGATAAACCAGCTCCAGTGGAATTCCGCGACAAGATCCTAATTGGCGCCGCCACCGCGTTCGGCGCGCTCGGCTATGCGAACACGCGCGTGGAGGACATCCTCCAGGAGTCCGGCGTGTCTCGCCCGACGTTCTACAAGCTCTTCGAGAGCAAGGACGACGTGTTCGAGACGCTCTCCGCGATGCATCACGCGGACGCGCTCGAGCGCATGCACCACGCGCTCGTGACCGCGGAGAACGGCATGGAGCGCCTCGCGTCGGTCATCGAGGCGTTCCTGCGATGGCGCGCGGGGCTCGGTCGTCTCGGGCGCGTGCTCGACATGGAGACGCGCAGTCCGCACAGCCATCTCGTGCGTCATCGCGAGGTCGTCATGAAGACGCTGCGCGATCAGTGGCAGCACGAGATGGTCGCGGGCGGACGGCCGCAGGTCGACCCGCTGATCTTCGAGGCGTTCATGGCGGCCGCCGAGCGCGTCGCCGACACCCTGCCCTTCGATCGCGCGATCACCGAGACCGACATCGCGCGCCGCAAGGCGGTGCTGCTCCGCATCGTGTCCGCGACGCTCGCCGCGGCCGACGAGCGCACGCCCGCGCTGCCGCTGCACCCCGATCACAACGCGCCGCGCGCGCCGCGCGCGAAGAAGTCGTCGGGCAAACATCGCCGCGTGGGCGCGCCTCCGCCGCCGCCGGGCGCGACCAGCAGCCGGCGCTGACGGCAGGTCGCGCGCTCGGTCGTCGTACGATGGGCCCTTCGCCGGAGGTGCCCGTTGCGTCGCGTCCATCTGCTCGCTGCGCTCGCGCTCGTCGCGTGCTCCTCGGAGACGTCGCCCTCGTCGTGCGACGAGCACGAGTGCGACGACCCCGCTCGCGTGTGCGTCGAGCGCGACGACGGGCTCGCGTGCGTGTGCCGCCCCGGGACCGTCGAGCGCGAGGGCGCGTGCGTCGCGCCGGACGCGTGCAGCGCCGACACCTGCAGTCATCACGGCACCTGCGACGACGCGTCGGGCGCACCGATCTGCGCGTGCGAGCGCGGGTACGACGAGCTCGACTGCAGCGGCTGCGCAGACGGCTTCCACGACGACGGCGCGGGCGGATGCACCGACCAGGCGTGCGAGCCCGATCCCTGTCCCGCCGATCGCCGCTGCATCGCGAGCCCCGAAGGTGCGCGCTGCGAGTGCCCTGCGGGCACCCACGACGACGACGGCGCGTGCGTGCCCGACACGACGTGCCTGCCGACGAGCTGCAACGGCCACGGAAGCTGCGACGACGCGAGCGGTCGCCCGAGCTGCGCGTGCGAAGAGGGCTGGATCGGCGCGTCGTGCGACGGATGCGACGAGGCGAGCGGCTTCCACGACGACGGCGCGGGCGGGTGCACGATGGATCCCTGCCTGCCGAATCCGTGCACTGCCCCGAGCCAGAGCGTGTGCGCGGTGATCGAGGGCGGTGAGATCGAGTGCCGGTGCGACCCGGGCTTCCACCTCGAGGGCGGGGCGTGCGTGATCGACGAGACGTGCGAGGCGAGCTCGTGCGGCGATCACGGTACGTGCGCGGTCGTCGACGGACGCATCGTGTGCACCTGCGAGACGGGCTGGACCGGCGACGCCTGCGATGCGTGCGACGACGGCTACCACGACGACGGCGCGGGCGGATGCACGACGGATGTGTGCCTGCCGAATCCGTGCACTGCGCCGAGCCAGAGCGTGTGCATCGACGAGGGCGGCACCGCGCGCTGCGAGTGCGATCCCGGATATCACTCCGACGGAGTCGGCGGCTGCACGGACGACCCGTGCGTGCCGAGCCCCTGCGCCGCGATGGGCATGGCGTGCCGCGTCGTGGGCGGGAGCGCGGAGTGTTACGAGCCGCCGTGCGACGACGACAATCCGTGCACCGTCGATGCGTTCGACGGCGCGCGCTGCACCCACGCCCCGCGGCCCGATGGCTCGTCGTGCTCGACGACGCTCTGCGTGCGCGATCAGGAGTGCAGCGCCGGCGTGTGCGGCGGGGGCACGAGCGTGACGTGCGACGACGGAAACCCGTGCACGCGCGACTCGTGCGACGCGATCACCGGATGCCGCGCGGCGAACGACGACACGCTCGTGCCGAGCGACGGGTTCGCGTGCACGCGGGATCGCTGCAGCGCCGGCGCGCGCGTGCACACGCCCGACGACGTCGCGTGCGACGACGGACGTTGGTGCACCGGCACCGCGACCTGTCAGCCGAGCGCGCCGAGCGCGGACGCGAGTGGATGCGTCGTCGCGAACGTGCCCACGCCTCCGGGGCCCGACGGGCCGTGCCTGCGCTTCGTGTGCAACGACACGACGCGCAGCTTCACGCGCGTGACGTCGACGGTCGGCGCGAGCTGCGACGACACGCTCGCGTGCACGACGAGCGATCGCTGCACCACGAGCGGCGCGTGCGCGGGCACGCCCACCACGTCGTGCGGCGACGTCGACGGCGCGTGCACCGGTGCGCCGTTCGGCACCGGCGTCGACATCCCGCTCGCGCGCGTGATGGGCCGCGTGACCTACCGCGGGAGCGACACGTTCCCCGACACGCGCCGTAGCTACGACGTCGGGCTCTGGCTGCGCAACGAGTCGACGGGCGTGTACACGTCGCTCGAGACCGTGCACTTCTCGACCACGTGGGACGGCGACGGCTATCCCGTGCAGAGCACGTCGGAGAGCGACGATCGTGTGATCGATCTGCCGGTGCTCCCCGGCGTCTACGACGTCGTCTACATGCGCTGGACCTCGCGCGACGACGAGGGTCGGCGGGTGTTCGGGCACGAGGCGAGCGACCCCTATCCGTTCGCGCTCCACGTGCTGCAGGAAGACGTCGTGATCGGCCCGGGCACGACGCCGCTCGACGTCGACGTCGCGCCGGTGCGCGTGACCGGCGCGGTGCGTTACGCGGGCAGCACGACGTTCCCCGACACGCGCCGCAGCTACGACGTCGGCCTCTGGCTGCGCGATCGCGCGACCGGCGTGTACACGTCGCTCGAGGACGTCGCGTTCTCGACCACGTGGGACGGCGACGGGTACCCCGTGCGCACGAACGACACGAGCGACGATCGCGCGATCGACCTCGCGGTGCTCCCCGGTCGCTACGACGTCGTCTACATGCGATGGACCTCGCGCGACGACGCAGGACAGCGCGTGCTCGGTCACGAGGCCGCCGATCCCTACCCGTTCGCGATGCACGTGCTGCGCGAGGACGTCGTGATCGGCGCGGGCGCGACCTCGCTCGACGTCGACATCGCGCCGGTGCGCGTGACCGGCGCCGTGCGATACGCGGGCGGCACCTCGTTCCCCGACACCCGCCGCTCGTACAACGTCGGGCTCTGGCTGCGCGATCGCTCGACCGGCATGCACACGTCGCTCGAGGACGTCGCGTTCTCGACCACGTGGGACGGCGACGGCTATCCGATCCGCAGCTCGAGCACGAGCGACGATCGCGCCATCGATCTCGCGGTGCTCCCCGGTCGCTACGACGTCGTCTACATGCGCTGGACCTCGCGGGACGATGCGGGCCGTCGCGTGCTCGGCCACGAGGCCGCCGATCCCTATCCGTTCGCGCTCCACCTGCTGCGCGAGGACGTCGTGATCGGCCCGGGATCGACCTCGCTCGACGTCGACATCGCGCCGGTGCGCGTGAGCGGCGCGATCACCTACGCAGGCAGCGCGTCGTTCCCCGACACGCGTCGCTCGTACAACGTCGGGCTCTGGCTGCGCGATCGATCGACCGGGATCCACACGTCGCTCGAGGACGTCGCGTTCTCGACCACCTGGGACGGCGATGGCTATCCGATCCGCAGCTCGAGCACGAGCGACGATCGCGTCGTCGATCTCGCGGTGCTGCCCGGTCGCTACGACCTCGTCTACATGCGCTGGACCTCGCGCGACGACGAAGGCCGGCGCGTGCTCGGTCACGAAGCGGCTGATCCGTATCCGTTCGCGTGGCACGTGCTGCGCGAGGACGTGGCGATCGGTGCGGGCTCGAGCGTGATCGACGTCGACATCGCGCCGGTGCGGATCACCGGTGCGGTCACGTTCCGCGGCAGCGCCTCGTTCCCCGACACCCGACGCTCGTACAACGTCGGGCTCTGGCTGCGCGATCGCGCGACCGGCATGCACACGTCGCTCGAGGACGTCGCGTTCTCGACCACGTGGGACGGCGACGGCTATCCGATCCGCAGCTCGAGCACGAGCGATGATCGCGTCGTCGATCTCGCGGTGCTGCCCGGCCGCTACGACGTCGTGTACATGCGCTGGACCTCGCGCGACGACGCGGGCGATCGCGTCTTCGGCCACGAGAGCGCGGACCCCTATCCCTTCGCGCACCACGCGCTGCGCGAGGACGTCGTGATCGACGCGGGCGCACGCGCGGTGAGCGTCGATCTCGCGCCGGTGCGCCTCTCCGGCGCGGTCACCTACGCGGGGGGCACGTCGTTCCCCGACACGACGCGCAGCTACGACGTCGGCCTCTGGATGCGCGATCGCTCGACCGGCATGCACACCTCGCTCGAGGACGTCGCGTTCTCGACGACGTGGGACGGCGATGGCTATCCGATCCGCAGCAGCGACACGAGCGACGATCGTGTGCTCGACATCCCCGTGTTCCCCGGCACCTACGACGTCGTGTACATGCGCTGGACGTCGCGCGACGATGTCGGCCGCCGCGCGTTCGGCCATCAACCGGACGACGCGTATCCGTTCGCGCACCACACGCTGCAGCAGTGCCGCGTGATCGAGTGAGAGGAGAGCGACATGGGCATCGTGGTGCGACTGATCGTCCTCGGCCTCTTCGTCCTGGGCGGTCTCGCGCTCTGGGCGCATCGCACCGCGCAGGCGAAGCGCCGCCTCGCGGAGGTCGACGCCGGCAAGCGCTGCGTCGGGTGCGGCGGCACCGACGTGCGCGTGAACGGCGACGAGGTGCGCTGCGCCGACTGCCTCTACACGACGACGCTCTCGCGCCTGCGGGCCGAGAAGATCGACGCGTCGGAGCTCTCGCGACTGATGCGCCCCGAAGACTGAGCGTCAGCGCAGGACGAAGCCGAGCGGCGCCTTGCCCTGCACCTGCGCGTGCTCGTCGCACATCGCGTCGGGCACGCCCGCCGCGCGCATCACGGTCCGCCACACGCGCGCGCTGTCGAGTCGTCCGTCGATGCCGCGGAACGAGCCGGTCGGCGCGCCGGTCTCGGGATCGGGCGGGTGATAGGTGAACCCGTCGTGCCCGCCCTCGTTCGTCAGCCGGATGTCGCCCCAGTAGCCGCCGCGGATGCCGCCGCCCGCGAGGATCAGCGTGTTCTTGCCGTCGTTGCCGTAGCTGTTCGCCTTCGGGCTGCGGCTGCCGTCGAGCGTGTACACCGCGATCACGGTGCGCTCGTAGAGGCCCGCCTCCTTGAGCTTCGTGATCAGGCGCGCGAGCGGCTTCGAGATCTGCTTCGCCTGGGTGCGCACCGAGAGCTCGGGGCGGAAGCCGTGCAGATCCATGTAGTCGAACTCGAGCGCGACGGTGCGCGTCACGCCCGCGTTGACGAGCTTGAACGCGTACGCGGTCTGCTCCCAGATGTGCGCCTTCACGCGATCGTCGGGGCACTCGAAGCTCTCGGTGTCGCCCTCGGTGCACATCTGGTTGGGCACGCCCTCGCTCCAGAACGCGCGCTCTTCCTCGGTGAGCGGCAGCGAGAGCACGCGCGGCTCGCGCACGTGGAGGATCTCGCGCGCCTCGTCGATCTGCTGCGCATGACCGGTGCGCACGCTGTCGACGAACCCACGGCGCGAGAGGAAGCGCTGGTCGAGGCGACCGAGCACCGCGCGCAGCGCGTCGGCCTGCTCCGCGGTGGGCACCACGTTGAGGTCCTCGACGAACGCGGGGAACGCGTCGAAGAGCTGCGAGCGCGAGCGGATGCGATCGAGCTCCGCGCCCGGCAGGCCGCCGCCGAAGTGGAAGACGGTGTGGTTCGAGCGCGAGAGCCCCTTGAACGCGACGCCGTTGCGCAGCGAGGGATCGGCGAGCTTCGCCCAGTGGTTGTGCAGCGACGCGGGCGTCGGGACGCTCGCGTACCAGCGCATGTTCCCGCCGTCGGCGGTCGCGGGATCGTTCTCGAACATCGGCATCGCGCCGGCGAGCCGCTCTTCGGCGCGGCCCGGCGAGCGGATCGCGTTGCCCGCCTCGTGCCCGTGGATCGCGCCGCTCGACGCCTCGCAGTGATCGATCTGCGCGATCGTGTCGAGGTGCGGCTCGAGCTCGTACGAGTCGGCGGTGAGGTACACGCCGCTCTCGGTGCGCCGGATCTCGCTCTGCTGCGCGAACATCGTGATGCCGTCGCCGGTCTCGCCGCGGCGGACGTCGCCGTAGGTCGCGATCCCGGGCGGCACCATCACGTGCATCTGGTCCCACTGATCGCGGAGATCGATCTCGATGAAGATCGTCTCCATCTCGCGGTCCTGCGCGTACGCGGTGCCGCCGGCCATCTCGTTCGCGGCGAAGCGCAGCGCGCTCGGCACCGCGGGCGCGGCGAGCGCGACGCCGAGGAGCTTCAGGAACGAGCGCCGCTGCACCGCGCTCATGCGCTCGATCTCGTAGAGCTTCTTCACGGGGCCTCCGGCGACGACGAGAGCTGACGGGCGACCGCGTAGGCGACGCGCGGATGCGCGAGCGCGGCGACGACGAGGTCGACGAAGGTGGGGCTCGCAGCGCGCGCGCGCGCCGCATCGGCGATGTCGACGAGCAGCTCGCCCTCGACGCCGCGATCGGGATCGAGATCGAGCGCGGCCTCGAGCACGCGCTGCGAGGCGCACTCCCAGAACGCATCGCTCTCGGTGAGGGCGGCCATCGCCTCCGACAGGTTCGCGACCTCGCGACCGAGCATCTGCGAGGTCTCGTTGGCGCGCCACGGCGGCTCGAGGTGCGAGGCCATGAGCCCGCCGAACGACTCGCCGGGCATGCCGCCCTGGCGCTGCTCGCCGGTCGCGTCCTCGCGCCAGCGACCGCTCACGTCGAAGCGCACGAAGAGCTGCGCGTGCGCGCCGAACTGACCGTGGCACGCGTAGCAGTGGAACCCGTTCGCGAGCCCGCTCATCGCGGCCTCGGGATCGGTCTGCTCCTCCGCGCTCAGCGCGCGGAACATCGGCATGAGTCGCTCGCGCTCGAGCGGCGGCTCGAGCTCGACCGCGAGCGGGTAGTTGCGGCACAGGAACGTGCGCGTGATCGTGCCGGCGCGCGTGAGGTTGAAGCGCCCCTGACGCGCCGCCATGAACGCGCGCGTCGTGATCACGCCGGCCGCGTAGGGCGCGCCGGTGTCGCACTCGCCGGGCGCACCGCTCGCATCGAAGCACTGCGTGCTCGTGAGGATCTCGGCCCACGGGCGACCCTCGCGCACGACGTGCTCGATGATGCGCCCCGGCGCGCCGAAGTCGATGCCGCTCGGATCGACGCCGCCGCTCACGCCGAGCGCGGTCTCGACCATCCGTCGTGCGGCGCGCGGCAGGCCGGGCTCGTCGGACCACGACGCGACGACGCTCGGGATCGCATCGCCGCCCATCGTCGCGATCGCGGTGCGCTCGTCGTCGGTCAGCGTGCGCTCGACGATCACCGGCGCGATCAGCGCGAGGTACGCCTCGGCCTGCGCGGCGGTGACATCGTCGAGCGTCACCTCGCGCTCCTCGGGCGTGAACGGCTCGGGCTGGCTCGGCTCGCCGGGATCGCGTGGATCGTTGGGGACCGGCGGGTGCGTCATGCCCTCGCCCGGCTCACCGAGCGATGCGCTGCATCCTGCGAGCAGCAGCGCGAGCCACACGCGCTTCACTGGAGCACCGCCTCGCCCGCCGAGAGCACCGCGAGGCACGCGCTCTCGCGCGCCGCGTCCTCGGGCAGCCCGGCGACCGCGCTCTCGATCTCGGTGCGATCCTCGGCCGTCGCCGCGCGTCCCCACGCCGCCTGGATCAGCGCGTCGAGGTCGGCGCCCGGCACCGCGGGATAGCGGGTGCGCATCGCGTCCGACTGGCAGACGGGGCGCACCGCGCGGACCCACCCCGCGATGCGCGTCGCGTTCCACGACGAGTCCGGGAGGATGCCGCGCGAGTGATCGTAGCCCCCGAGCGCGACCGCCTGATCGCGCATCGGCGCGAGCAGCGGATCGCTGGTCTCGATGCCCGCGACCGCAGCGACGCGCGCGAGGCGCGTCTCGAAGGGCAGCAGGCGCGGGGTCTCGCGATCGAGCGCGAAGGGATCGTCGGGCGTCGTCGGCTCGACGGGGTCGCTCGGGTCGTCGGGTGGATCGTTCGGTCCGCTCCCGGTCGGACCGGCTGCGCCATCGAGGACGATGCCGCTACAGCCGGCGAGGAGCATCGCGAGGAGGAGCGCACGAGCACGCATGTGAGGGCGCCAGAGCAGCGCGCGTGCCGCACACGATCCGCTCTGAAACCACGACGGAACGCGAGAGGCGCGAGCCCGGAGCAGAACATGCTCCGTTCTCGCGCCTCGTCGTGGGGTGTGTCGTTCCCTGGGCGTCGGTCAGTGACCGCGGCCGCGACCGCGACCGCCGCCGCCACCGCCACCGCGCACTTCGACGCCGGCGCTCACCGACACCCGGCCGGGGCTCGGAGGCGCCACGATGACCGCGCCGGGACGGGGAGGCGAGACCACGACGCTCGCCTCGGCCTCGCGACCACGGCGACCGTACGCGTGCCCGCGGCCACGGCCGGGGTGACCATCACCCTCGACCACGACCACGCCCGGACGCGGCGGCGCGATCACCACCGGCGGCGGCGGCGGCGCGACCACGACCGTCGCACGGGGCGCGACCGGCGGCGTCACGACGACCGTCGCGCTCGCACGCGGGCGCTCGACCACCACCGCAGCGCGCGGCGGCTCGGGCGCCTGCACCACCACGGTCGCGCGCGGCGGCTCGGGCGCCTGCAGCACGACCGTCGCGTGCGGCGGCTGCGGCGGCTGCACCACCACGGTCGCGCTCGGCGGCTGCGGCGCCTGCACCACCACGGTCGCCTGCGGCGGCTGCGGGCGCTCGACCACCACGGTCGCGCGCGGCGGCTGCGGCGCTCCGACCACGACGGTCGCGCTCGGCGGCGTCGGCGGCACGAGGATGACCTGCGGCGCGCGCGCGCGGCGCGGCTGACCGCGCACCACGAGCTGCACCTCGGCCGGCGCGGCGACCGGCGTCACCTCGACGCGCCCCGCGTAGCGGCGCTGGCCTTCGTCCCACGCGAGCGCGACGTCGTGCGGGCGGCCATCGCTGCCCTGCACCTGCACCGCCGTCACCTGCGCCTGCGCGTGCGGCATCGGCGCGCCGGTCGCGTCGACGACATAGGCCTCGACCTGTCCGTCTTGCTTCGTGACCAGCTCGATCCAGGCGTCGTCGCTCGCAGCGACCATCACACCGCCGTGCTGCGCGGTCACCGTCAGCGCGCCCGTTGCGGCCGCGCCCACCGGCGGGGTGGGTTGTTCACTCGATCCACAGAGCTTCATCAGCGCGAAGAACGCCATCGAGAGCGTCAGAGAGCGCATCGATCCTCCTTGCGTGCGCCGCCAGCGAGGGCCCCGCGGGAGCCACCGCCCGCACGCTCCGGAGAGCGCGCGGGCCTCGACGTCGGACACCATTTCGTGCGGAGCAGGAGCCCCCGCAGTCGGGCCAGGTTAGCGCCCCTTCGATGGCCAACTGCACTCGTTTCTTCAAATGAGAAAGAGGTGCCACGTCATCGCGGCACCTCTCCCGACGCGTGCTCACATGCACGCGTCCGTCCTCGCTCGATGGAATTCGATCAGGGCGTCGCCGGCGCCTCGGGCGCGGTCGGCGCAGGTGCGTCCGCGGGCGCCGTCGTGGGCATCCGCGCATGCGCGGGCAGCTCGCCGGTGAGCGAATTCAGGAACGCGACGATCACGCGCACCTGCTCCGCCTCGAGCTCGCGGCCCAGCTGGTAGCGACCCATCACGCGCACCGTGTCGTCGAGCGTCTGCTGCGAGCCGTCGTGGAGATACGGCGCGGTCAGCGCGACGTTGCGCAGCGTCGGCACCTTGAACATGTGCCGATCCGCTTCCGCGTGCGTGACGTTGAAGCGGCCCATGTCCGCCTCGGTGATCGGCGTGCCGCGATCCTCGAAGTACGTGCGGCGCACCAGGCCCATCCGCTGGTACATCGTGCCGCCGACGTTCACGCCGCGATGGCAGCTCGTGCACCCGACCTGCTGGAACGTCTCGTAGCCGTGGCGCTCGTCGTCGGTGATCGCGCTCTGCTCGCCGCGCAGGAAGCGATCGAAGCGCGAGGGCGTGACGAGCGAGCGCTCGTACTCCGCGATCGCGTCGGTGATGTTCGCCTGCGTGACCGCGGCCGCGCCCTCGCCACCGTAGATCGCGGCGAGCTCCCCGGTGACCTCGGCGTCCGCAGCGAGACGCTGCGTGACCTGCTCCCAGGTCGCGCCCATCTCGATCGGGTTCGCGACCGGGCCCGCGGCCTGCGCCTGGAGATCCGCGGCGCGACCATCCCAGAACTGCACGAAGTTGAAGCCCGCGTTGAGCACGGTCGGCGAGTTGATCGGGCCGATCTGCCCGCGGATCCCGGTCGAGGTGCGGCGCGGCTCGGCACCGCCGTTGTCGAGCGAGTGGCAGGTCGCGCACGAGAGCGTCTCGTCACCCGACAAGCGCGTGTCGTGGAAGAGCCGCCGACCCAGCGCGACCTTGCGCGCGTCGGTCTGCACCTCGGGCAGCGGCTCGATCACCGAGGGCGCTGGCGACGGCGTGGTCGGTGCGCTCGCCGCGGGCGGGGTCTCGGGCGTCGCGCTCGTTGGCGACGACGCGCTCTCGCCGGACCCGCAGGCCGCGATCGAGAGCGCGCTCGTGATGAGAAGGAAGCGACGGACGTTCGTCATCGTGATCAGCTCCTCGCGACGTAGCTCGAGCAGTAGCCCTGGGGGTTCACGTTGCCGAGGTTCAGCGCGCATCCACCGCACTGACCGGCCTGCGCGGGCGCAGTGTAGAAGTTGCAGGTCTCGCAGCGCTGCGTCGGGTTCGGCGAGCGATCGACGTAGCTCAGCGCCTGGCGCTGCTGGCGCTGCGCATCGGTGAGGCCGGGCGGGTTGGTGCAGTCGAGCTCCGCACCGCCGCACCCGATGCCCGCGCTCGCGCCGATCACCACCAGGCCCAGCACCGCACCGCGCTCGAGCATGGCGCGACGCGTCAGCTTCTTGGTCTCCATGTTCCTCGTTCCCTCCGTTGGCGTCGCTTGGGGCCGTTCGCGCCTGCCGGCGAGCCCACCGAGCACCACGCGTGCCGGCGCACGATGCGCGTTTTGTGCCCTGGATCTGCGTGATTTCGCAAGATCCGCGCAGCCGCCGCGCACCGAATGCGCGGTGGGCACCGACCGATCGGTGCACCGCGCGTCGCGTCAGCGAACGTAAGCGGGGTCGAGCAGCGCCGAGAGATCGGGGCGCGCTGCCGCGACGCTCGCGCCGATCGCGACGACGTGCATCGGATCGAGATCGAAGCGCGCGCGCTTGCCGAAGTAGTTGCGCACGTCGTCGCGCAGCCCGGGGAGCAGCGTGCTGCCGCCCGCGAGGAACACCGCGTCCACCTCGCGCGCGCGGATGCTCGCGTCGCAGAGCACCTGATCGCAGATCAGGAACGTGCGGCGGATGAGATCCTCCGCCCGATCGCGCAGCACGCGCCGATCGATGCCGAGCGTCGTGAGCTGGGTCGGCGCCGCGGGATCGACCACCGCGAGATCGATCGTCGTGTGCTCCTCGACCGCGAGGCGCAGCTTCGCGCGCTCGGCCTCGATCAAGAGGCGCTGCCACACCTCGTCGTCGGTCGAGAGATCCCAGCCGCTCTCGCGCAGCACGCGATCCGCGACCAGCTCCGCGAGCGCGAGGTCGACGTCGTCGCCCCCGAGGTACGCGTCACCGCCGTGCGCGATCACGCGGAAGGGGTACTTCGAGCAGTCGACGATCGCGACGTCGAACGTGCCGCCGCCGAGATCGTAGACCACCGCGTACTTCAGGCTGCTGCGCGCGAGGTACGCGATCGCCGTCGCGACCGGCTCTTCGACGACCCGCGCCTCGGCGAAGCCCGCCGCGCGCACCGCCTCGACGGTCGCAGTGCGCTCCGGCTCCGCGAACGCCGCGGGGACCGAGACGACCGCGGAGAGCCGCGAGGGATCCATCTGCCCGGCGCGCGCGAGCTCGCGCAGCACGTGGGTCGCGACGTCGACCGGGGTGACGATGCCGGCGCGCGTCTCGAACGCGGTGCCGCCGTTCGACGTGCGCACCACCGGCACCGCGCTGCGCTCGAGGTAGCGCTGCACCGAGTACGACGAGTACGAGCGCCCGATCACGCGCTTCGCGCTCACGATCGTGTTCGCGGGATCGTTGCCGCGACGCTCGCGCGCCGCCTGTCCGACGAGCACGCCGCCGGCGGGCGGGAACGCGACGATCGACGGGAGCAACGAGGGGCCTTTGGCCGAGTCACCGCGCAGCGGGACGATCGAGGCAGTCGCAGCGGCGACGGTGTGCGTGGTCCCGAGATCGATCCCCAGCGTTCGCATCGGCGCGCGTGCGCATTAGCACAGGACGCGCTCTCGAGCCGCGAGAAAGTAGGAGCGTGCGGCGACGGACGCGTGCGAAGAGAAGGTGTGTCGGATAGAGTCGCCGCGCCTCGCGGGACCTAAGAAAAACGAGGCAGATCTCATCGCGCGCGTGACCTGCGCGGCAGGCGCTCGCGACAAAGAAGGCGCGAAGGGGACATCCCAATGATGAAGGGCGCGGTACCGAGCATCCTCGGCGCGATCGGACACACGCCGATCGTGAAGCTTGAGCGCGTCGCGAACGACGTCGCGGCGAACGTGTACGTGAAGTGCGAGTTCATGAACCCGGCCGGCTCGATGAAGGACCGGATGGTCATGAACATGATCGAGAGCGCGGAGAAGCGCGGCGAGCTCAAGCCGGGCGGGACGATCATCGAGGCGACGAGCGGGAACACCGGCGCCGCCATCGCGATGATCGCCGCGGTGAAGGGCTACAAGTGCATCTTCGTGATGCCCGACAAGATGTCGCAGGAGAAGATCCTCTCGCTGCGCGCTTGGGGCGCGAAGGTCGTGGTCTGTCCGACCGCGGTCGAGCCGGAAGATCCGCGCTCGTACTACTCGGTCGCGAAGCGGCTCGCGCAGGAGACGCCGAACAGCTTCTACGCGAACCAGTACCACAACCAAGACAACCCCGGCGGCCACTACCGCTCGACCGGCCCGGAGATCTGGGAGCAGACCGGCGGTGAGGTCGACGTGCTCGTCGCGGGCCTCGGCACCGGCGGGACGATCACGGGCACCGGCAAGTTCCTCAAGGAGAAGAAGCCGAGCACGCAGATCGTCGGCGTCGATCCGGTGGGCTCGCTCTACTACGACTACGTGAAGAGCGGGCGCGTGACCCAGCCCTTCACCTACAAGGTCGAGGGCATCGGCGAGGACTTCTTCCCGAGCACGATCGATCTCTCGATCCTCGACGAGATCATCCGCGTCGACGACAAGGAGTGCTTCCTCATGACGCGCGATCTCGTGCGCCTCGAGGGCCTCTACGTCGGCGGCAGCTGCGGCGCGGCGGTCGCGGGCGCGCTGAAGTACGCGCGGCAGACCCAGAAGAAGGAGAACATCCTCGTCATCCTCCCCGACGCGGCGTCGAAGTATCTCTCGAAGATCTTCAACGACGACTGGATGCGCGAGAACGGCTTCCTCGGCGAGAGCAAGCTCGGCGTCGTCGGCGATCTCCTCAAGCACAAGAGCAACGAGATCATCACCGCGTCGCCGCACGACCGGGTGCGCGACGTGATCGGGCGCATGAAGGCGCACGGCATCTCGCAGCTCCCGGTGACCGACGGTGGCCGGCTGATGGGCGCGGTCGCCGAGGTCGATCTGCTCCGCTACCTGGTGAGCGGTGAGCACTCGCTCGACAGCGCGGTCGGGCCGCTGGTCGAGAGCGACTACGCGACGGTCTCGCCGCGCACCAGCATCGAGAACCTGCAGGGCCTGCTCAACGACGCGCGCATGGCGGTCGTGACCGACGACGACAAGATCGTCGGCGTGGTCACGAAGATCGATCTGATCGACTACCTCGCGCGCAAGGCGGCGTGATCAGAAGCTCGCATCGAGATCCGCGTCGAACGTCGCGGGATCGGTGAGCAGCGAGAGAACGACCCAGCCGGGCGGCAGATCGTAGAGAGCGCCGGGGCACACACGTGCTCCGGCGTTCTCGTTCCGGGCACGCGCGCAGGCGCGCCAACCCGCGTCGACCCACGGGACCTCGGCGCGCGCGCGCAGCACGTCGAGGTTGCGGCGGATGCGCGCGCGGATCGCGTCGCGGGCGACCGCCGCGGACGAGAGCAGCGCGGGCGTGGCGGCGAGCAGCGCGGACGAGAGCGCACCGCGCGCGATCGCGAGCTCGTCGAGCTTCGCGAGCGTGTCCTCGGCGTCGTGCAGCGGACCGCCGACGCCGATCCACGCGAGCCCGAGCGCGGGCGCGATCTCGAACGACGAGATGGCGAGCGCGAGCGTCTCGAGCGGTCGCGCGAGCACGCTGGGCACCCGATCGAGCGAGGCATCGAGCGGATAACGCGCGAAGGACTCGTCGACGATCAGCGGCACGCCGAGCGCGCCCAGCGCGTCGTGGGTCTCCTCGGTGAGCACGACGCCGGTCGGCTCGTGGGGCGCGCTCAGCACGATCGCGCGGGTGCGCTCCGAGATCGCGTCGTAGATCGCGGCGACGTCGAGCTCGAAGCGCTCGTCGGTTCGCGCGAGCGGGACCTGCGCGACGTGCACGCCCGCGAGGCGCGCGATCGACGTGACGCGTGGAGGTCCGGGCGTGAGCGTGACGATCTCGTCGTGGGGCTCGCAGAGCGCTGCGATCGCGCGCGCCAGCGCGTCGTCACGACCACACGCGAGCGCGATGCGCGAGGGCTCGATCGACACGCCGAGGTCCGCCCAGTCCCGTGCGATCGCGGCGCGGGCAGGCGCGTCGTCGGCGCTGCCCAGCGTGGAGAACGCGCGCAGCATCGCGGCATCGTCGCGCAGCGTCGCGAGCTCGGAGTCGTCGTCGTGTTCGCGCACCGGGTCGTCAAGCTAGCATTCGGCGCGCGATGTCCGAGGAGCGGACCGAAGAAGCGACACCGAAGGCGCTGCGCGACGCGCGGCGCCGCGGTGACGTGTGGCGCAGCCGCGAGCTCGGCGTGGCGATCGGGCTGCTCACCGGTGCGGCCGTGCTCGGCGCGACGGGCGGCGCGATCCTCGATGCGCTCGTCGCGAGCTTCACCCTCGCGCTCGATGCGGCGGCGGGACGCATCGACGCGGCGCCCGGCGCGATCCTCGAGGCCGCGATCGCGACCGCGGCAGGCGCGATCGCACCGCTGCTCGTCGCGATCGTCGTCGCGGGCACGCTCGCGTCGCTGGTGCAGATCGGACCGCTCTTCGCGCCCGACGTGGTGAGCTGGAAGCTCGAGCGCCTCGATCCGATCGCGGGCGCACGAAAGCTCCTCCGCGCGCGCACCGCCGTCGAGCTCGTGAAGCTCGTCGCGCTGCTCGCGCTCCTGACCTACGTCGTGCTCGCGACGCTGCGCGACGGATGGCGCGGCCTCGCGGCCCTCGTCGCCCGCGATGCCCACGCGGCGCTGCACGCGGGCGGCACCCTCGTCGAGACGATCCTGCTGCGCGCGGGCCTCGCCGTGCTCGCGATCGCGGTGCTCGACGTGGCCTACCAGCGCTGGCGCTGGCTCCGCGATCACCGGATGACGAAGCGCGAGGTCGAGCGCGAGCACCGCGAGTCCGAGGGCGATCCCCATCTCCAGCGCGAGCGCGAGCGGGTGCGTCGCGAGCTCGCGATGCGCTCCGATTCCGAAGCGGTCGCGAGCGCGACCGTGCTCGTCGCCGGCGCCGGCATCGCGGTCGCGCTCTCGTTCGATCGCGAGCGCGACGACGCGGTCCCGGAGATCGTCGCGCGAGGCCGCGGTGAGCTCGCTGCGCGTCTGCTGCAGATCGCCCACGCGAGCGACGTCCCGGTGCGCACCGAGCCCGGGCTCGCGGGCGCGCTCGTCGCGGTCCCGCTCGGTGAGCCGATCCCGCACGCCCACTACGAAGCGGTCGCGCAGCTGCTCCACGCCGTGTGGTCGACGCCGGCCTTGCCGCGCCCCGACCCGCGTCGCACATCCGCCCCGTGACGACCGACCTGTTCGAGCCCGCGACGCGCTACGTCGACGTCGCGCTGCCGCTGCCGGTCCGTCGCGCCTTCACCTACGCGCTGCCCCGCGAGCTCGCGTCGCGCGTCGCGCTCGGCTCGCGCGTCGCCGTGCCGTTCTCGAGCCGCAAGCTCCCCGGCATCGTCACCCGCGTCGACACCACGCCGGCCGAGGGGGTCTCGCCGCGCCCGATCGCCGGTGTGCTCGAGGAGGAGCCGCTCTTCGATCCCGAGCTGCTCGCGCTGCTCGTCGAGGCCGCCGACTACTACCTCCACCCGATCGGCGAGGTGCTGCGCGCCGCGGCGCCCGCGTTGCGCGCCGAGGCGGTGCGGGCGCTGCGCGCGAGCGGCTTCCTCGACTCCGCCACCGAGCTCCCCGGCGCGCGCGTCGCGACGCGCAGCGTGCTGGTCGTGCGCCTCGTGCCCGACGCGCCGCGCCCGGCACGGCTCGGTCCACGACAGCGACAGCTCCTCGCGCTGCTCGAGTCACGCGGCGAGGTCACGCTCGAAGAGCTCGCCGATCACCTCAAGGAGCCGCGCGCCATCGTGCGCTCGCTCGAGCAGAAGAGCCTCGTCCACACCGAGTCGCGCGAGATCGCGTCCGACCCGTTCTTCCGCGATCCCGTCGCGAGCGATGCGCCGCCCGAGCCCACGCCCGGTCAGCGGCGCGCGGTCGACGAGATCGTCCACGCGCTGCGCAGCGGCGGCGCCGCGACGTTCCTGCTCCACGGCATCACGGGCTCGGGCAAGACCGAGGTCTATCTGCGCGCGATCGCGGAGGCGCGGGCCCAGCGCAAGGGCGCGCTCCTCCTCGTCCCCGAGATCGCGCTCACGCCGCAGCTCGTCGGGCGCTTCCGTGCCCGCTTCGGCGACGCGATCGCGGTGCTCCACAGCGCGCTCACCGAGAAGGAGCGTGCCCTCGCGTGGCGCGCGCTGCGCAGCGGCGCGGTGACGCTCGCGATCGGCGCGCGCTCCGCGATCTTCGCCCCGGTGCGCGACCTCGGGATCATCGTCGTCGACGAGGAGCACGACCCCTCGTACAAGCAGGAAGAGGGCTTCCGCTACCAGGCGCGCGACCTCGCGATCCTCCGCGCGCATCGCGCCGGCGCGGTGTGCGTGCTCGGCAGCGCGACGCCCTCGCTCGAGAGCTGGAGCCTCGCGCGCGAGGGCCGCCATCGCCTCCTCACGCTCGACGCACGTCCCGGTGCGCGCGCGCTGCCGCCGGTCGAGATCGTCGATCTCGCGCGACACGCCAAGGGCCCTTCGGGCGATCGCCGCATCAGCGCCCCGCTGCACCGCGCGATCGAGCAGACGCTCGCGGCCGGCGATCAGGCGGTGGTCTTCCTCAACCGCCGCGGCTTCTCACCGAGCCTGCGCTGCGAGGCGTGCGGCGAGGTCGAGACCTGCCCGGCGTGCAGCGTGCCGCTCACCGAGCACCGCCGCGCCGGGCTCGTGCGCTGCCACTACTGCGACTACGCCGCGCCGATCGGCACCACCTGCCGCGCCTGCGGCCAGCCCGGGCTCGAGCCGCTCGGCCTCGGCACCGAGAAGCTCGAGGAGGTGCTCGCGCACGTGTTCGCGCCGGCGCGCGTCGCGCGCCTCGATCGCGACACCGCGACCGGCGCGAGCATCGAGGACGTGCTCGATCGCGTCCGGCGTCGCGAGATCGATCTCCTGGTCGGCACCCAGATGGTCACCAAGGGACACGACCTGCCGGGCGTCACGCTCGTCGGTGTGATCCTCGCGGACCAGTCGCTCGCGTTCCCCGACTTCCGCGCGGCCGAGCGCACGTTCCAGCTGCTCACCCAGGTCGCGGGGCGCGCCGGGCGCGGAGAGCGGCCGGGACGGGTGATCGTCCAGACCTACCAGCCGCATCACCCCGCGATCCGCGCCGCGGCCAAGCACGACTTCCTCGGCTTCGCGGAGAACGAGCTCGAGGATCGACGCGAGCTCGCCTACTCGCCCTTCGGTCGCCTGGTCGCGGTGCGCGTCGATCACGGCGATCCCGATCGCGCGCGCGCCGCTGCCGAGCTGCTGGTCGAGCACGCGCGCGCCCACGAGCTCAGCAAGAGCGGGCGCGTCGAGGTGCTGGGCCCCGCGCCCGCGCCGATCGAGCGGCTGCGCGGACGCTGGCGGTTCCGCGTGATGCTGCGCGCGAAGGAGCGCCCCCCGCTGCGCCGCGTCGCCCAGAGCGTGATCGCGCGCATCGACGAGGGCCTGCTCGGCGCGCGCGCGTCGGTGGACGTCGACCCGGTCTCGATGCTCTGAGCGTCACCCTCGCGCGACGCGGGCTCGCCAGCGCGTCGGGGTCGTCCGCTCCCAGCCGCGGAACGCGCGCACGAACGAGTTGGGCTCCTCGAAGCCGAGGAGGAACGCGATGTCGATCGGATCGAGATCGGTGTTCGCGAGCAGCCGGCGCGCCGAGGCTCGACGGACCGCGTCGAGCTCCTCCTGGTAGCTCGTGCGCTCCTCGCCGAGGCGGCGCTGCAGCGTTCGCGCGCTGACGTGCAGCCGGCGCGCGACCTGGTCCACGCTGGGCCTCGCGCCGCTGCTCATCCTGCGCGCGATCACGATCCGCACCTCGTCGCGCAGCGACCGCGTCCGCGATCGTCCGACGAGCTCCGCCTCGAGCCCGGGCACGACGCGCGAGAACGCCTCGGCGTCGGCGGTGACGAAGCGCACCGCGAGGGCGCTCTCGGCGAACGTGATCCGATCGACGGGCGCGCCGAACGAGACGGGGCATCCGAGGCGCGCCCGCAGCATCTCGGCGTCGCCTTCGGTGCGCGCCAGCTCGATGCGCAGCGGGCCCACCGCGCCGGCGGTGCCCCGGCGCGCGAGCGAGGTGAACGAGGCGAACGTGCTGTCGACGAGCAGCCGCGGCACCTCCCTCGTGGCGAGCACCCAGTGGAACCGCACGTGGGCCTCGCCGCGCGCGACCTCGAGCTCGACCACCTCGGGGCAGGTGAGGCGCTTGTAGCGCGCGAGCGTGTGCAGCGCGCCCGCGAGATCGGGCGCGTGCAGCGCCGCCGCGGACGCGACGCTGTAGCCGCGCTCCGACGCCTCGGCGCCCACCACCAGCCCGAGATCGCTCCGCGGCGACACCTCCTCGATCGCGCGCCAGAACGCGAAGAACTGCTCGGTCGAGAGCGAGGTCGTCGCGGCGAGCCCGGCGCGCGCGAGCACCCGATCGGTCGGCGCGCCGAGCGTCTCGAGCCGCTCGAGCAGGCGCGGCGAGATCGGGACGATGTCGCGTGCGGTGGTCACAGCGTAGGCGTCGATCCGCCGTCGATGCGGACGATGCTCCCGGTCATGAAGTCGCTGAGCGGGCTCGCGACGTAGCAGACGTACGCCGCGATGTCCTCGGGTCGGCCGAGGCGGCGCACCGTCTGTCGCGCGACGTTCGTGAGGAGGTGCTCGCGCGCCCGGGCGAGGTCGTCGCCCCAGCCCTCGCGCGCCGCGATGTCGCGGAGGAACTGCGTGACCTGATCGGTCTCGATCAGCCCGGGCATCACGCCGTTCACGGTGACGCCGGTGAACGCGAGCTCCTTCGACAGCGAGAGCGTCATGTTGTTGAGCGCCGCCTTCGCGGCGCCGTACGCGGGCATGTTGGCGTAGGGCGAGATCGCGTTGCGAGACGAGATCTGGATGACGCGCCCCCAGCCGCGCGCCCTCATCGCAGGCACGAGGGCGCGGACGAGGCGCACCGCGGCGAGCGTGTTCGCGTCGTACGCCTCGGACCACTCGGCGAGCGTGGTGTCGAGCCACGAGCCCTTGCTCGTGTCCGAGCCGCCGACGTTGTTCACCAGGACGTCGACGCGCTCGACCGCCGCGCGCACCCGATCGAGCACCGCCTTCGCGCCCGCGTCGTCACGCAGATCGCCGAGCGCGACGTGGGCGGTCCCACCCGCCCTCCGGATCCGCTCGACGACCGCCGCGGCGCGCTCCTCCGAGCGCCCGTGCACGACGACCGTCGCGCCCTCGCGCGCGAGCCCTTCCGCGATCGCCGCGCCGATCCCGGCGGTGCTGCCGGTGACGAGCGCGACGCGGCCCTCGAGCTGGAGATCCACGCTCACGCCCCTCCGCGCGTCACCGCGCGTCCGAGCTCGGTCGTCGCGAAGGGCGCCATGCCGTCGAAGTCGGTGCTCGACGCGAGCTCCCTCCATCGTGCGTCCTCGGCGGCGCGCTTCTCCGCGACCCACTCGGCCAGGTAGACCGCGTCGGTGCCGAGCAGCAGGCGGAGCGGCGGCTCGGCGACCGACGCGATGCGCAGGATCGCCTGCGCGGCCTTCGCGGGATCGCCGCGCATCATGTCGCGCGACTCGCGCGTGTGGTGGTTGTGCACGCCGACGGTCGCGCGATAGGGCTCGCTCGGCTCCTGCACCTGCATCGACGAGCCGGCCCAGTCGGTCCGCATCCCGCCGGGCTCGACCAGCGTCGTGCGGATGCCGAGCGGCGCGACCTCGCGCGCCAGCACCTCGGTCAGCCCCTCGACCGCCCACTTCGCCGACTGGTACGCGCCGAGCCCCGGAGCCCCGAACCTCCCGCCGATCGACGAGATCTGGATCACGTGGCCCGAGCCCTGTCGCCGCATGAGCGGGAGCACCGCGCGCGTGACGTGGAACACGCCGAAGAAGTTCGTCTCGATCTGCGCGCGGAAGTCGTCCTCCTCGACGTCCTCGATCGCCGCCGAGTTGGCGTACCCCGCGTTGTTCACCAGCACGTCGATGCGGCCGAAGCGCTCGACCGCGGCGCCCGCCACCCGGCGCGCGTCGTCGGCCCGGGTCACGTCGAGCGCGACCGCGAGCACGCGGTCCGGATCCTTCGCGACGAGGACGTCGAGCGTGCGCGGATCACGCGCCGTGGCGACGAGCCGATCGCCCGCTGCGAGCACGGCCTCCGCGATCGCCCGCCCCAGGCCGCGCGAGCACCCGGTGACCAACCAGACCTTGCCGTTCGTCTCCATGTTCACCTCGCGGAGAGCATGGGGACCGCGCGCCCGGCACCACCAATCCGATCGCGCCAACCTCGCGCCGCGAGCGTGAGCGTGAGCGTGAGCGTGAGCGTGAGCGTGAGCGTGTCGCGTGAGCGTGAGCGTGAGCGTGAGCGTGAGGGTGAGCGTGAGCGTGGGCGGAGCGGGAGCGTCTCGCGGGAGCGTGTCGCGTCAGCGTGGCGTGGGCGGAGCCACAGCGGCTGACCGCCATGCTCGGCGGAGACGCGAAGCGCCGGGCGCGACTGCGGCGCCCGACGCTTCATCGTTCATCGCGCTCCGCGGCAGACGCGGACCAGCACGCCCGCGACGTGATCGAGCTCTGCGCGCAGCCGCGCATCGGCGTCGCGCACGTAGCCGAGGTCCTCTGCGCAATCGAGGCACCCGAGCACCTCGCTCGCGCTCCCGGCTGCGTTCCAGTAGCGCGCGTTGCGATTGCGACCTTGCGACTGCGAGCCCTCGCGGATGTTGAGCACGATCGACGTCGCCGCGCGCCGCATCTGTCGTGCGAGATCGCTGTCGTGCTTCTCGATCGCGATCGCGACGACGCCGACGCGACGAAGTGCCTGACGTGCGATGGGATAAATAGCGAGCATCTGACCTCCTCGCCCTCTCTCGGGCCCACCCCGCCCGCCACGGCGCGCAGGACGTGTCCGGGACGCGGAGCGAGGACGAGCGCAGCTCGCCCGCAGCGCAGCGCCGCGCGGAGCCGCGCGGAGCCACGCGCAGCGAAGCGAGCATGGCGAGCACGGCGAGCACGGCGGTCGCGAAGCGACCGTCGTGGACGCGTCCGAGCACCGCGGCACGCTGAGGATCCCGAGAGACGCCCTCCCCTCGCGCTCGAGACGGCAGATCGCCTCCCGCCACCGAACCGCCGTCGAGCGTCCTCACGCTCACGCTCACGCGACACCCTCACGCTCACGCTCACGCGACACGCTCCCGCTCACGCTCCCGCTCACGCTCACGCTCACGCTCACGCTCACGCTCACGCTCACGCTCACCCTCCCGCTCACCCTCACGCTCCCGCTCACCCTCACGCGACACGCTCACGCTCACGCTCACGCTCACGCTCACCCTCACGCGACACGCTCACGCTCACGCTCACCTCTGATAGATTCCCCGCCGCGCGCGAGCGGGTCGGGGCCCCGCGCTCGCGCTGCACCTCCACAGCGGGGCCCACGGGGGCAGACACATCGTGATCACCACACTCTCGCGCGACGAGCTCATCGCGCAGGGCGCCGGCTTGCGCTCGGCGTATCTCGTCCAGCAGGCCGGCTACACGCTCGGCGTCGCCGCGCTCGACGAGGCGGGCATCGAGGCGATCGTCGGCGACCGCAGCTTGCTCGAGGACGTCGCCACCGCGAAGACGCAGGTCGAGACCGCGCGCGCCGACCGCGCGCTGATCGCCGAAGAGGCCAAGGCCCACACCGTCGGGCAGAACGAGCAGGTGCGCGAGGCGAAGATCTGGCGTCGCAAGATCGCGGCGCGCGCGTCGCGGGTGCGGCGCCAGGGCAAGATCGCGGTGCCCGAGTCGCTCACGCGCATCGGCCGCACCACCTCGGTCGCGGCGCTGCTCGCGCAGCTCGCGACGATGATCGCGCACGTCGAAGAGCATCAGGCCGATCTCGGCGGCGCGACCGTGCGCCCGCTGCTCGAGGAGGGCCGCCGCGTCCACGCCGCCCTCGCCGATGCCGATCAGGCGCAGGAGACGTCGCGCTCCGCCGCCCTCCCGGTGAAGGTCGCCGACTTCTACGCGGCCAAGGGTCTGCTCTACGTGGGCCTCAAGATCATCCACGACGCAGGCCGCGAGCTCCACGCCGACGACGTCCTCCGCGCCGCGCAGTACAACCTGAACATCCTCCACCGGAACCGCGCTCGCGCGAAGCCCGAGCCCGCCGCCGAGAACACCTGAGGTTCCACGAGGTCGTGGGCAGGCACGCAGCGACGGCGTCAGCCCGCTGCGTGCCTGCATCAGGAGCTCCGGCGCCTGCATCAGCGGCTCCGACGCCTGCATCACCTGCTCGTGAGCGTGCATCAGCAGCTCCGACGCCTGCATCACCTGCTCGCGCGCCCGCATCAGCAGCTCCGACGCCTGCATCACGAGCTCGCGCGCCCGCATCAGCAGCTCCGACGCCTGCATCACGAGCTCGCGCGCCTGCATCACGAGCTCACGCGCCTGCATCACGAGCTCACGCGCCTGCATCACGAGCTCACGGCGGTGCATCGAGCGCTCGGGAGCGCGACTCAGCCGCGCTCACCCGCGGCCGCGAGCCCGTTCAGCGTCTCGAGGTCTTCGGCTCCGAGGACGAGCGACGCGCTCGCCAGGTTCTCTCGGAGATGCGCGATCGACGACGTCCCGGGGATGAGCAGCACGTTGGGCGAGCGACGCAGGAGCCACGCGAGCGCCACCTGCATCGGCGTCGCCCCGAGCCGCGCGGCCACCGCGTCGAGCACGCTCGACTGCAGCGGCGTGAACCCCCCGAGCGGGAAGAACGGCACGTACGCGATGCCGAGCGCGGCGAGCTCGTCGATGAGGGCGTCGTCTCGGCGGTGCCTCAGGTTGTAGTGGTTCTGCACGCACACGATCTCGGTCAGCCGGCGCGCCTCCGCGATCTGCGCGGCGGTGACGTTGCTGAGGCCGATGTGGCGGATCGACCCGCGCTGCCGGAGCTCGGCGAGGGCCGTGAGCGGCGCCTCGATCGAGCCCTCCGCCGGGCCCTCGGCGCTGAACATCGCGCGCAGGTTCACGACGTCGAGCACGTCCAGCCCGAGGTTCCGCAGGTTGTCGTGGACGGCGCGCTCGATGTCGGCGGCCGAGGAGGCGGGCTCCCACGATCCGTTCGGGCCTCGCACGGCGCCGACCTTCGTCGCGATGACGAGCCCGTCGCGGTACGGATGCAGCGCCTCGCGGATGATCTGGTTCGTGACGTGGGGACCGTACACGTCGCTGGTGTCGAGATGGTCGACGCCCCGCGCGACGGCCTCGCGGAGCACCGCGACGGCGGCCTTGCGATCCGCGGGCGGGCCGAAGACGCCGGGGCCGGCGAGCTGCATGGCGCCGTAGCCGAGGCGACGAACGGTGAGGGTGCCGAGGGGATGACGATCCGAGACGGTGATTTCGGGCATGGCTTCCTTCCTTCGCCACGCATTCTGGGGAGGCGCCGCCGCCCGAGAATCCGGCGCAATCTGCACGGGCTGTGCGAGATTCCGGACAGCGATGGACGACCTCGCAGACCTCACCGCGTTCCTGACGGTCGCTCGCGAGGGCGGCTTCCGCAGCGCCGCCCGCGTCGCGGGCACGAGCGCGTCGCGCCTCGGCGACGCGGTGCGCCGACTGGAGGCTCGGCTCGGAGTCCGGCTGCTCCACCGCACCACCCGCAGCGTCACCCCGACCGACGCGGGAGCGCGCCTGCTCGAGCGGATCACCCCGGCGCTCGGCGAAGTGCGCGCCGCGCTCGACGTGGTCAACGACTTCCGTGATCGGCCCGCAGGTCGTCTGAGGCTCAACGTGCCGACCGCCGCGGCACGTCTCGTCCTTCCTCACGTCGTGCCCGGCTTCCTCGCGAAGTACCCCGACATCCGTCTCGAGGTGATCGCGGACGAGCGCCTCGTCGACATGGTCGCCGAGGGCTACGACGCCGGCATCCGGTACGAGGCGTGGCTCGAGAAGGACATGGTGGCGGTGCCCATCGGCCCGCGCGTCCAGCGCTACGCCGCGGCCGCGTCCCCCGCGTACCTCGCTCGACGTGGTCGCCCGACCCATCCGCGCGAGCTGCTCGAGCACGACTGCCTGCGGTGGCGCTTCGGCAGCGGCGCGCCGCACCCGTGGGCGCTCGAGCGGGACGGGGAGACGATCGAGGTCGAGCCGAAGGGCCCGCTGATCGCCGGCTTCGGTGGCGCCACCGATCTCGCGGTGGAGGCGGCGGTGGCGGGCACCGGGATCATCTATTTGTTCGAGGACTGGCTCCGGCCGTACCTCGATCGCCGGGAGCTGGTGCCCGTGCTGCAGCCGTGGTGGCGGAGCGTCTCCGGGCCCTTCCTCTACTATCCCGGCCGCCGGCACCTGCCGACGCCGCTGCGTGCCTTCGTGGACTTCGTGAAGTCGATGAAGTGGACGCCGCCGAAGGCACGTCGACGCGCTGCTCGGTGAGTGACGCTGCACGCCCCGAGCGCGGCTCCCCTCGCGGACCGCGCCCGGCCCGGACTTTCTCGCCCTCCCCCGGCCCCTAGCTACGAGCCGACGGGGAGGTTTCATCCATGCGTCGTGTGCAAGGTGCTCGTCGAACGCTCGCGCAGCTCGCGATCTGCGCGGCGCTGCTCGGCTGTGATCCCGATGGCGATCCCACGCCCTCCGCGGGCGGCGGTGTCGACTCCGATCCCGTGTTCGCCAACGCGACGCGCCTGGTCGAGGAAGGACGCGAGACGTTCCGCTTCGACACGTTCGGTGACGAGGCGTTCTGGGGCGATCAGCTCCAGCTCCACCGCGCGATCGCGGGCGCCGCGAACGGCGGCGTCGGCCCGGGGCTCTCCCCGACCGCCGCGCTCGGGCTCGGCCTGAAGGTCGACGCCGCGGCGATCCCCGCCGAGGTCGCCGCGAGCATCCAGCGCGGTGAGGTCGATCTCGACGATCCCGCGACCACGCTCGCGCTGCTGCGCCTCGACGCGGTCGTCGGCGTGACCGGCTTCTTCGCGGACGACGGCTCGCTGCGCTCGGTCGGCATCCAGTGCGCGCTCTGCCACTCGACCGTCGACGACTCGTTCGCGCCCGGCATCGGCGCGCGCCGCGACGGCTGGCCCAACCGCGATCTCAACGTGGGCGCCATCGCCGCGCTCTCGCCGAACCTCACGCCGTTCACCGAGCTGCTGCAGGTCGACGAAGCGACGGTGCGCACCGTGCTCATGAGCTGGGGCCCGGGGAAGTTCGACGCCGAGCTCATCCTCGACGGGCGCGCGTTCCGGCCCGATGGCCGCAGCGGCGCGACGCTCATGCCCGCCGCGTTCGGGCTCACCGGCGTGAACCTCCACACGTACACGGGGTGGGGCTCGGTGCCCTACTGGAACGCGTTCGTCGCGGTGCTGGAGATGGGCGGCATCGGCAACTTCTACGACCCGCGCCTCGACGACGCGACGCGGTTCCCGGTCGCGGCGCGCGCCCGGCTCGGCCACCGCGTGGTGCCGCTGAGCGAGGATCGCGTCACGCCGCAGCTCGCCGGGCTGCACGCGTACCAGCTCTCGCTCCCGGTGCCGACGCCGCCCGCGGGCAGCTTCGACGCGGCCGCCGCCGAGCGCGGGCGCGCGGTGTTCGAGGGGGTGGCGCGCTGCGCGACCTGCCACGTCCCGCCGCTCTTCACCGAGCCGGGCTGGAACATGCACACGCCGGCGGAGATCGGGATCGACGACTTCCAGGCGAGCCGCTCGCCCGACGGCCACTACCGCACGACCCCGCTCGGCGGGCTCTTCACCCGCACGCGCGGCGGCTTCTACCACGACGGGCGGTTCGCCACGCTCGAGGACGTGGTCGCGCACTACGAGAGCGTCTTCTCGCTGGGCCTCGACGAGACCGAGCGCGACGATCTGATCGAGTACCTGAAGAGCCTGTGACCGGTCGCATCCGCCGGTGATAGATTCACCGGCGGATGCCCTCGCGCATCGATCTCGTCGATCCCGGCCCCGATGGCGAGGCGCTCGCGGCAGGCCTGCGCGCCGCGGGCTTCGACGTGGCGCTGCGCGCGATGCCCGAGGTGCCGCGCACCCAGGCCGACGTGCTGGTGCTCGCGGGGGACGCGCCGAGCGCGCTCGAGACCCTGCGTGCGCTGCGCGACGACGGCGCCTCGCCGGACACGCCGGTCGTGCTGCTCGGCACGCCGCTGGGCACGGCCCATCGCGGCGAGGGCGGCGCAGGGTTCGGCGCCCAGGCGGTGCTGCTGCGTCCGATCGCGCTCGGCGCGCTGGTCGACACCCTGGGGCGCGTGCTCGCAGCGCCCGAGGAGCCCGGCAGCGACACCTCGCAGCATCGGATCCGCGGCGAGCGCACGCTCGAGCTCGAGGCCCGGACCGGCGAGAGCGTGCTGCGCGGGGTCTACGCGGCGCGCGTCGACGAAGACGAGGTCGCGCGCGACGACGACGAGCTCCCGGCGCTCGCCAGCGTCGCTCCGATGATCCCGATGACGCCGTGGAAGCACGAGCGCACTCCTTCGACCGCGGCAGGGTCGACCGCCGCGGGGTCGACCGCGGGGGGCTCGACCTCGGGCGGCGAGCCCGGCTCGTCGGCAGGTGTGATCCGCGGCCCGACCGCGGCGATCTCCGAGCGGCTGCGGCTCTTGCTCGAGGCCGCGGATCGCCGGGTGTTCCCCGGCCGTCCGCCGGTCGATCTCTCGCTGCCGGGCGGCGACGAGCCGGCGATCGAGCTGGTGCCCGCGCACCTGCTCGAGACCGACGACTTCGCGGTCGAGCCGGTCGCGGCGCCGCAGTCCGACGACGATCCGATCGACGCGTTCACGTTCGTCGGCGGCCCGGTGCTGCCGAGCGGCTCGTCGGCGCACGTCGCGGAGCTGCCTCCGCCGCCGCGCACCCCGGGCGCGAGCGAGCCTCCTGCCCCGCCCGAGGGCGACGAGGCGCCCCCGCCGAAGACCGCGCCCGGCACCCCGACGAGCCTCTCGAAGCGCCCGCCGCCGCGCCGCGAGCCGACGGTGCCGCCCCGCTCGTCGCCGCCCTCGGAAGCGCCCGGCACCGGCGTGCACGCCGCGCGACGCACCAGCGCTGCGCCCGCGGTGCAGGAGCGCGAGTGGCCCAGCGAGGACTCGGTGCTCGGCCGCGCGACGCCCGAGGGTGGTCGTCGGGGCTCGCTCGGCGATGGAGGCGCGCTGCGGCTGCTGCTGCGCGTGGCGGAGCTGCGCCTCGATGCGCACGCGGTGATCACTCCGTCGAGCGGAGAGGGGCTCTCGATGACGCTCGTCGCCGGCGAAGTGGCGCGCACGGACACGCCGGTCGCGCGGGCGACCGCGGCGATCCTGCGGCGTCGTGGCGCGAGCGTGGGGCTCGCCGACGACGAGGCGAGCGCGATCCGTGTGCTCGACGACGCCCAGGAGCGGGGCGCGATCACCCGCTTCGAGCGGACGCGCGCGCAACGCGAGGCCCAGCTGGAGCGGCTCCGCGCGATCGTCGCGCTGGAGCGTGGCTCGTTCGTGCTGACGCGCCTCGAGCCGAACGAGCTGCCCCCGCCCGCGCCTTCTCCGTTCGGTGCGCCGCTGCGCATCGCGCTGCTCGACGCGGCGCGCCGGGGGATCGACGCGTCGAGGGCGCGCGCGGTGCTCGGCGGGCTCGTCACCCTGCGCCGCGGCCCGCGCTTCGACGCGCTGGCGATCGAGGGGCTGATCGCGCCCGAGCTCGCCGAGCTGCTGGTGCAGCACGAAGGCGCGTCACCCGAGCGCCTCGTCGCGGCCGCGCCCGACGAGCCGGGGCTCCACGGGGCGCTCTGCGCGTTCGTCGCGGCGGGCGCGCTCGTGACCCAGCCCGCGCTCGAGCTCGACCCGGCGCGCGACGAGCACCGCCGGCTCGCGCGGCGCCTGGTCGAAGAGGCAGCCCGCACCGCCGAGGACGCCGACTACTTCACGATCCTCGGGGTCGCCCACGACGCGACCGCGCGCGATCTCGACCGCGCCCACACCGCGCGCCGCGACCAGCTCCTCGCGCTGGCGCTCGAGGATCTCGACCTCTCGGCGCTCGAGCCGTTCCGCCGGGCGGCGCTCGAGAGCCTCGAGGAGGCGTACCGCGTGCTCTCCGATGCCCGCTGGCGCGAGGCCTATGCCCGCGCCCTGTCGCACACCGACCGTCTTGCGACCACGGTGGGTGAGCACTAAACCCTTCCGTCCCTCTGGCCAAGAAGCCCCGAGGCCCACCCGATGGCGATCCGCACGATCCTCCACTACCCCGACAAGCGCCTCCGCATCCCGGGCGAGCGCGTGACCGACTTCGGGCCCGAGCTGCAGACGCTCGTGGACGACATGGCGGAGACGATGTACGCGGCGCCCGGCGTCGGCCTCGCGGCCACGCAGATCGGCGTCGCGCAGCAGGTGTTCATCATCGACGTCGCGACCGGCGACGACGAGCCGAGCGATCTGCGGGTGTTCGTGAACCCCGAGATCCTCGAGCGGAACGGGGAGGTCGTCTGGGAGGAGGGCTGCCTCTCGTTCCCCGGCGTGCACGAGGAGATCGACCGCGCCGAGCGCGTGAAGGTGCGCGCCCAGGATCGGAACGGGCAGGTCTTCGAGCTCGAGGCGGACGGGCTGCTCGCGGTGGCGATCCAGCACGAGAACGACCACCTCGAGGGCAAGCTGATGGTCGACCACCTCGGCATGCTCAAGAAGCGGATGGTTCACCGCCAGATGATGAAGCGCGCCGCCGACGCGGCCGAATGATCGCAACAGCGCGATGACGAAGCCGCGCGCGCTCTTCTTCGGGACGCCGCAGTTCGCCGTGCCCTGCCTCGACGCGCTGTGCGACGTCGCCGACGTCGTGCGCGTGATCTCCCAGCCCGATCGCCCGGCGGGGCGCGGGCTCGCGGAGCAAGCGCCACCGGTGAAGCAACGCGCGCTCGAGCGCGGCATCCCGGTGATGCAGCCGACCAAGGTGCGCCCGCCGGAGCTGGCAGCGGAGCTGAAGGCGCTCGACGTCGAGCTGGCGCTGGTGGTCGCGTACGGGCGCATCCTGCCCAAGGGCCTGCTCGAGGCGCCGCGGCGTGGGTGCGTGAACGTGCACGGGTCGCTGCTGCCCAGGTGGCGAGGGGCAGCGCCGATCCAGTGGGCGGTCGCCGAAGGCGACGCCGAGACCGGCGTGTGCCTGATGGAGATGGACCAGGGGCTCGACACCGGTCCGGTGTTCGCGCGCGCGGCCACGCCGATCGGGCCCGACGAGACCGCGGGTGAGCTCGGGCCGCGGCTCAGCGCGATGGGCGCAGAGCTGGTGCGCGCGGCGCTGCCCCGATGGCTGGCGGGCGAGCTGCGCGCCGAGGCGCAGGACGCGTCGGCCATGACCCTCGCGCGGCTGCTCACGAAGGAAGACGGCTTCGTCGACCCCGCGTGGAGCGCGCAGCAGGTGCACGATCGCGCGCGGGGGATGCACCCCTGGCCGGGCGCGAGCGCGATGCTGGTCGAGCCGGGGCGCGCGCCGGTGCGGGTGAAGATGCATCGCACGCGGGTGCTCGATCGCGAGGGCGTGCACGGCGCGCCGGGGACGATCGTGGCGACGGGCGCGAACGGGATCGAGATCGCGTGCGGCACCGGGCGTCTGGCGCTGCTCGAGCTGCAGCTCGAGGGCCGCAAGAAGCTGGGCGCCGCGGAGTTCCTGGCGGGGCGCCGTCTCGCCGAGGGCACGCGGCTGGTCCGCGAGGGGAAAGAGCCGTGAAGATCTACACGAAGACCGGCGACGCCGGGCAGACCGGGCTCTTCGGCGGGGATCGCGTCTCGAAGGCGAGCGCGCGGGTCGAGGCCTACGGCGACGTCGACGAGCTCAACAGCGTGCTCGGGATCGTGCGCGCCGAGGGGGCGATCGGCGGGCTCTTCGACGAGCTGATCGCGTCGATCCAGAGCCGCCTGTTCGACCTCGGCGCGGAGCTCGCGAACGAGCGCGGCAAGGACCTCGGGATCCCGCTGGTCGACGAGGACGACGTGGTCGCGATGGAGCACGCGATCGACCACGCGGAGGGCGAGCTCGCGCCGCTGCGCACGTTCGTGCTCCCCGGCGGCTCGAAGCTCGCCGCGCACCTGCACCTCGCCCGCACGGTGTGCCGGCGCGCCGAGCGCCGCGTGGTCGCGCTGATGGAGGGCGGCGCGACGGTGCGACCCGAGGTGATCCGCTACCTGAACCGGCTCAGCGACCTGCTCTTCGTGCTGGCGCGCCTCGCGAACCATCGCGCGTCGATCGCCGACGTGCCGTGGATCGGACGCGGCACCCAGAAGCAGTCCGGGTGATCGCGCTTGACCCACCTGGGACGCACGTTCAGTCTTGGCTCACGCGTCCCTCTGTCCGGTTCGAGCAAGGTCAAACGATAAGAATCCCGTACGACCTTTGATCCTCGGGAGCCACTCTCGGTCGTGGTGAGCAGACCCGGCAAACGTCACCGGGGAGCCTGAAGCGACCGATACCGGCGCCCACCTAAGAGGCTTCAGGGGTTCTTTCGAGACCGACGGCTGGATGGTACGGACGCGGCTGTTTTTTCGGGGGGCTGCGCGCCCCCCGTACCCCCGAGCTGCGCGCGGGTCCCCAACCCGCTTGCGATCTCGAGCGGCGGGCGGGGTGCCGAGACCGCTGGCTTCGGACCCGCTCCCGGATCCCGACCCGGCGGACCCGCTCGGGGACGCGATCCCGACCCCGCCCGGGTCCCTCCGTCAATCGCGGATCGGCGTCGCCTTCAGCGCGGCCTTGCCGTCCTTCACGTAGACGGTGAAGCGGACCTTCGCGGCGTCGTGGCGTTTGAGGATCTGGTCGCGGTTCTTGCGCAGCGTGACGACGAACTTGTCGTACGTGAGGCCCGCCGTGGGCTCGCCGCACTCCTTCTTCGTCGCGAGGAACTGCTCGAACACTTCCCTGAAGTGCGCTTCCTGCTCGGCGTCGCTGTCGCCGCCGCCCGCTGCCTTGGCGAGGAGCTCCTGGGGAACGCGCGCGACCATCGTCGCGCCGTCCTCGTCGTCCGGCTCCTCGGGGCCGAGCCCCAGGGCGGGCGGAGGCGCCTCGATCTTGCGGGGCGCCTGGACCGGACCGCTGCCCGCGGCGACGGGCTCGGCCGGCATGCCCAGCAGCGTGCTGCCGAGCGACGGCGCGGGGGTGGCCGCCTGACCCGGCGGCGGCTTCGGCGGCGGAGGCTTCGGCCCCGCGGCGGGCACCGGCGGCTTGGGCGGCGGAGGCGCGGGCTTCGGTTCCTCCTTCGCCACGCTCGGGGGCGGGGCCGGCTTCGGCGGCTCCGGCGCGGCGGGCGGCGCAGGCGGGATCTCCGCGGCCTCACCACCACCACCCCCCGCGAACCCGAAGAACGCGGGCGACGACTGCTCCGGCACCGGCCCGAGGATCTCGTCGAGATCCGCCGCGCGACGCTTCGGCGCGGTCGCCGCGGTGGCCTCGATCTTCTCGATCGTCTCGTTCACGTGCGCCGCGGCCGTGCGCAGCTGACCCGCGAACTCGACCGGGATCAGCTTGTCGACCTCGCGCTTCGCGAGCCGCGCCGTCGCGTCGCGGAACTTCCCAATCGGACGATCGTGCTCCAGCCACACGAACAGCAGTCCGATCAGGAACGCGAGCAGCCCGAGCGCGATCACGCCCATGCCGAGGCCGCTCCCGAGGAACTCGGTCCAGTCCTGCGACGACGGCAGCGAGAAGATCGCGAGCGGCGACCCCGTCGTCGGCACCGGGCGCGCGATCGCGTACCCGACCTGCGCCTGCCCCGCGCTGCCCACCACGAACGAGTAGACCGCGAGCCCGCCGGTCGGCAGCTCGGTCGGCTCGCTGCGATCCCCTTCGGCGAGCTCGCCGAGCACCGTCTCGAGCGGCGCTGCGATGTCGTCCTGGCGCGGCGCGCTCGTGCCCGGGGGCAGCAGCTCCTGCCCCGCCATCGCGCTCGCGAACACCTCGGGCCCGCGGAAGAACGCGACGCTCGCGCCCGCGATGCGGCTCGGCCCCGCGAGCAGCTGCGCGAACTGCGCGTCGATGCGCTTTCCGTGCACGATCGCGCCGACGTACTGGCCGCCGTCGATCACCGGGCGAGCCGCCATCCGGTAGACCTCGCCGTTGAAGATCCACACGTCGTCGCGCACGTAGCCGTCGAGCGCGCGGCGCACGAGCGGGAAGCCGCCCACGCCCGCGCCTCGCGGCACCGCCGGTCCGCCGAGCTGGCCGACGATGATCCCGTTCGCGTCGGTCGCGATCACCAGGTCGCCCGCCATGCCCTCGAGCTGCCGGTTGAGCTCGGTGAGGCGCGTCGTCAGGCGCTGCACGACCGCGGCGTCGATCTCCTGGCCCTCGCGGCGCCCCGTCGCCTCGCGCAGCGCGCTCCGCACGTCGCCGTGGGCCGCGAGCGGCGCCATGGCGTCGATGCGCGAGCGGGCGTCGAGCTTGAGGATCGCCTCGAGCTCGAAGCGATCGCGGCGGAGCGAGTCGCGCACCGCCTCTTCGCTGCGCTCGTCGAGGAGCCGCACCGAGACCATCGCGAACGCGAGGCCCATCACCGCCGCGATCGCGAGGAGCAGGTACCAGACACGGGAAAGGATCATCGGGTGACCTCGACCTGGTCAGCGCCAGGGCAGCAGGGCTCGGAGCTCGACGGGCGCGCTCGCATCAGGGCGCGGCCGCGCCCTGCGGCGGAGAAGAGGACAGCGGGATCGCCGGCACGGTGAGCTGCCCGCCCTCGGGCACGACGATCTCCTGGGTGTGGAGCTCGCGCGGGCCCTGGAACACGTGCAGCTGGTACGTGCCGGGCGCGACGCCGCGGAAGGTGTACGCACCGTTCGGCTCGACGAAGCCTCGCGCGACGAGGTCCGGGATCGCGTGCAGGTGCCCGCGGATGTGCGGGTGCACCCGATCGCGCACCGGCCAGTTGCCGGGCTGCGGCACCGTCACCGGCCGTGCGTTGCCGGGCGCCGTCTGGATCGCGCCGAAGTCGGAGAGCCCTTCCGCGAAGAGCTCGTAGGCGACTCCGTCCTCGTTGCGGATCTGGATCGCGGTGCCGGCCCGGACGACGAGCGTCGCGGGCGCGAGCGCGCCGTTGTGCACGCGATACGGGGGCTGCTCGCCCTCGGACGGCGCACCCGGCCCGGTCAGCACCACCGCGATCTCGCGCGGCACGTCGATGCGCGTCGGGCGCGGATCGAGCACGCCGTTCCACTCCTCCCAGTACCTCGCGCGAGCACGCTGCGCGTCGGTCTCGACGGGCGTGGTCTGCGACGCGAGGTCGGAGGGGACCGTCAGCGTGCCGCGCACGTCGACCGCGAGGACGACGGCGGGAATGCCCAGGATCGCGAGCACCACGGGAATCGCGCGCAGCCCTCGTCGGGCGCTCCGTCCTCGACCCTCGGGATGTCGGACCTCGTGCGCGCTCCGATCGTCGGAGCGCCGGACCGTTCCTCTCATGGACCTCCCTGCCCTCGTCGCCCTGTCCTCCGGAGCTCCGGCACGACGGTGCCTTCACGCCGGGCTCGACACGCGCCAGACGCGACGCGCGGTACGACACGCCGCGCTGGACGGCACCGCGACGACGAGCCCGGAGCACCGTGAGCGACCTCGCGAAGCGTAACGAACGCCGGCGCGCAGGGTCAACGACGAACGAGATTCCGTCCCTGGCGGATCGGGGGATCGGCACCGCGATCCCCGGTGGGGATCGCGTCCGGCGCCGATCGGGAACCGATCAGAACAGATCGCGGAGGGTGATCTCCGACTTCTTCTTCTGCACGAGGACGGCGTTCACCGCCTTCACGATGCGCGTCTTCACGGGGCCGCTGATGGTCTGGCCGCCGAGCGCCTTCGTCATCGCGGCGCCGGTGACCGGACGGCCGGAGCGCGGCTTCTGCTTCAGGACCGCCTCGTCCTTCTCCGCCTTGCCGTCCTTCATCGCCTTCTTCGTGGCGACGAGCTTCCGGTCCTCTTCGGTGCGCTGCTCGAGATCCTGCGAGGCGAGCACCACGCGGCGCGAGTCGATCTTGTTCGTGCTGAGGAAGTCGCTGAGCTTCGACATGTGTGCTTCGATTCCGGGTTTTGCGGGGCCGAAGTAGTAGACGAAGCGCGCCGGCACCGCAAACGGCCGGCTCACGACGCGATCGGCGCGGGCGGGACGGCGGTGTCGGGCGTCAGATCGGGGCGGTCCTCCGGGACCTCCGGCGTCGGCGCGACGCGGGCTTCGGGGCACGGCGCGGTCACCCGGTGCGCGAGGCCGAGCACGGCATCGGTGACGAGCCCGAGCGCGAGGTGCGAGACCAGCCCGCGCGCGTGCGCCTGCCACGGATAGGCGCGCGGCTTTCCCGCGAGGCCGAGCGCGGTGTTGAGCGCTTCGTCGTTCACGACGAAGAGCCCGAGCCCGAGCGCCGCGCCGGCGAGCGGTGAGGCACCTCGCCCCGCGCGCGCGAGCCCGTAGAGCGCACCGGGGACGACGCCGAGCGCGTAGTGAACGACGAGCGCCGGCTGATCGCGCGCGTCGCCGGTGAGCGTGATGCCGCGCGCCTCGGCGACGCGCGTCACGAGGTTCCGGGTGGGATCGAGCCCGCGCGGTCGCGCGCGCTCTTCTCGCTCGCGCACCTCGTCGCGCTCGCGCTCGTAGAGGACCGTCGAGAGGCGATCCATCACCCACACGCCGATCGCGCCCGCGATCGCGCCCTTCAGCATCGCGCCCACCACGCTCACCGCACCTCGCTGCATCGTCGGCTCCTCGTCGCGACATACGAGCAAGACGCATGCGTGAACGCGGAAGTGCGAGCAGTGACTTGCGTTCGGCGACCCACGTGGCGAGATGCGTGAATCCGCATCGTGCCCTTCCCGCGACTCCACCCATGCTCGGCCGTTCGTCCCGTTTCCGATGGGCCCTGCTCGCGCTGCTCGCGCGCGGCGGGGACGAGCGCGCCCAGCACGCGTCGATCGAGATCGACAGGTCGCGCGACGTCGTGGGTTGGCGGCGACGACCGCGCCCGCGCATCCGCGCACCACCACGTCCTCCTCGGACGCGAGGGGCACGCACGAGCGCGACCGCGCTTGGCCCCGTGCCCGATCCGCCTCAGGATGGAGGTCCACCGATGACGTCCTCGCCCATGACGGTCGTCGTGATCGAAGATCACGCGGACTCGCTCGAGATGATCTGCGAGGTGCTCGAGCTCCGTGGGCTCGTCGCGCACGGATTCTCCTCGGGGCACGCCGCGTGGGCTGCCATCGCGCAGTGCGCGCCCGACGTCGTGATGACGGATCTGCGCATGGGGACGATGAGCGGGATCGAGCTCGCGCGGCTCGTGCGCAACGATCCCGCGCTCGATCGCGTCGCGCTCGTGGCGCTCTCGGGCGACGTCCCGGCGCTGCAGCGACATCAGTCCGACGGGCTCTTCGACATGCTGCTCGCGAAGCCGATCGATCTGGTCGAGCTCCCGCAGCGGCTCGAGGAGCTGCGCGGCCGTCGCGCGGCGCGTGTGGCGGAGGCGCGATGAGCGTCCTCGTCGTCGAGGACAACGACGACGTCCGCGAGCTGGTGGCGATGGTCCTCGCCGACGCGGGGTTCGACGTGCTCGAGGCATCCGACGGCGCGCGCGCGCTCGAGATGCTGCGCGATGCGCCGGAGCCGCCGTGCATCGTGCTGCTCGACGTGATGATGCCGCGGCTGGATGGCTACGGCGTGGTCGAGGCGCTGCGCGACGAGCCCCGCTTCGCGCAGATGCCGGTGGTGTTCGTCACCGCGGATCAGCACGCGCGCGAGGTCGAGGGCGTGCGCGAGGTCGTGCGCAAGCCGGTCGCGCCGTCGACGCTCGTGGATCTCGCGACGCGCTTCTGTCGCTGCTGCTGAGCGCTCACGCGATCGACGCGAGCAGCTCGAGCAGCGCGTCGAAGTCGAGCGGCTTCGTGAGCACGTGCGCGCAGCCCGCGTCGCGCGCCTGCTCGAGCTCGCTGGGGCGCGAGTACGCGGTGCACGCGACGATGATCGCGTCGCGGGTCGTGGGATCGTCGCGCAGCACCCGCGCGACGTCCCACCCCGACACCACGGGCAGCCCGAGGTCGAGCAGCACGACGTCCGGTCGCACCTCGCGCGCGAGCGCGATCGCCTGCTCGCCATCGCTCGCCTCGACCGTGTGATAGCCGCGCGCCTCGAGCAGCGTGCGGAGCAGCGCCCGGGCGTCAGCGAAATCGTCGACGATCAGCACCGTCGGCGGCGAGGTGCGGCTCACGGTGACTCCGCATCTGGGACCCCTCGCGACAGGGCGCAAGCGCGGGAGCGCACGACGCGCTGCGTCAGAGATGCGAGCAGCGAGTCGGCGTGTTCGATGCGATCGTGCTCCCCGGAATGGACGACGGAGCACGACGCGCGCGCCCGGTGGTGAGGCTCGTCCTGCTCACCGTGTTCCTCGACATGATCGGGTTCGGGATCGTGATCCCGCTGCTGCCGCTCTACGTGCGCTCGATGGGCGGCGACGCGCAGACCGTGGGCACGCTGCTCGGCGCGTTCTCGCTCACGCAGCTGCTCGCGACGCCGCTCCTCGGCCGGCTCTCCGATCGCGTCGGACGCCGGCGCGTGATCGCGGTGAGCTTGTTCGGCAACGCGCTCTCGATGATCGTGTTCGCGCTCGCGGCGTGGCGCGAGATGCTGCCGCTGCTCTTCGCGTCGCGCATCCTCGCGGGCGCGACCGCGGGCAACCTGAGCGCGTGTCAGGCCGCGGTCGCCGACGTCACGCCGGAGCGCGATCGTGCCCGCGCGATGGGCGTGGTGGGCGCGGGCATCGGGCTCGGGATGGTGCTCGGCCCGGTGCTGGGCGGCGTGCTCAGCGAGCACGGGGCGTGGGTGCCGCCGCTCGTCGCGGGCGTGCTCGCCGCGATCGATCTCGCGCTCGTGCTCGTGCTGATGCCGGAGACCCACGCGCACGCGGCGCGAGAGGAGGTGTCGCACGAAGGTGTGGTCGCGCGGGCGCGCGCGACGATCACGCGTCCCGGGGTGCCGCGCGTGCTCGCGCTCTACTTCCTCGTGTTCCTCGGGATGACGAACGTGCAGGTCGCGCTGCCGCTGCTCGTGGGTGCGCGCTTCGGATGGGACGCGACCGAGGTCGGGCACGTGTTCGCGCTGCTCGGGCTCGCGACGTTGATCACGCAGGTGTTCTTGATCGGGCGGCTGTCTCGTGCGCTCGGTGACGCGCTGCTGCTCGCGCTCGGTGCGGGGCTGCTCGGTGCGGGGCTCGCGACGATCGCGCTCGGCGCGGTGCCGCTCGTGTTGCTGGGCGGAGTGCTGGCGATCGGGCTCGGGCTCGGCATGACGAACCCCGCGCTCGGTGCGCTCGCGGCGCGTCTCGCGCCTGCCGAGGCGCGCGGTGCGGTGCTCGGGCTCGCGCAGTCGAGCGGCGGCCTCGCACGCACGATCGGGCCGGTGTGGAGCGGGATGCTCTTCGCTCGCCTCGCGCCGTCTGCGCCGTTCCTCGCGGGCACGGCGGCGGCGGCGATCGCGATCGTGCTCGCGCTCGCGCTGCGGCCGCGCAGCGGCCCGTGAGCGGAACGCTGCGTTCCGCAGGACGGCGTTGTGATGCGGGCGCGGTCGGAGCACGCTGGAGCCCGCATGCGTCCGACGCGTCGAGAAGTGCTGAAGGTGATCGCGACCGCGAGCGCGGCGGCGGCGACCGGCTGTGCGCCGGCTTCGAGCGGCGCGACCCACCGCGCGGCTCGCAGCACCACGCGCGAGCCCGCGCTGGTGTCGGTGAGCCCGCTCGGCGCGCTGTGGGAGACGCGCGATCCCTTCCTCTTCTGCGCGCACCACGACGATCGTTATCCCGCGGGGAACGAGGGGCTCGGGCCTGCAGCGTCGCTCGCGGGGCACGACATCGGCAGCGACTTCGAGGGCGTCGACGGCTGGCGCATGTACCACGGCGACGTGGTGCCCGGGTTCCCCGAGCACCCGCATCGCGGGTTCGAGACCGTGACGGTCGTGCGCGAGGGAATGCTCGACCACTCGGACTCGATGGGCGCGACCGCGCGCTACGGCGCGGGCGACGTGCAGTGGCTCACCGCGGGCCGCGGCATCGAGCACGCGGAGATGTTCCCGCTGCTCGAGCGCGAGGGGCCGAACCCGCTCGAGCTCTTCCAGATCTGGCTGAACCTCCCGAGCGCCGACAAGATGACCGCGCCGCACTTCTCGATGCTGTGGGACGATCGCATCCCGCGGCACGTCGCGCGCGACGAGGAAGGACGCGAGACGCGCGTCACCGTCGTCGCGGGAGCGCTGGGCAGCGCGCGTCCGCCCTCCCCTCCGCCGAGCTCGTGGGCGTCGCGCGAGGGCTCCGACGTCGCGATCTGGACGATCGAGCTCGCGCCGCACGCGCGGTGGACGATGCCCGCGGCGCAGCGCGGATCGAACCGCGACGCGTACTTCTTCGAGGGGAGCACGCTGCAGATCGACGGTCGCGAGGTCGCGCGCGGGCACCGCATCGAGCTGCGCGCCGAGCTCGCCGCGACGATCGAGAACGGGCCCGCTCGCAGCGAGCTCCTGTTGCTGCAAGGGCGCCCGATCGGCGAGCCGGTCGTGAAGCACGGCCCCTTCGTGATGAACACGCGCGACGAGATCCGACAGGCGATCGCCGACTACCAGCGCACGCGATTCGGTGGTTGGCCGTGGGCACGTCGAGATCCGGTGCACGCGCGCGAGCAGGGCCGCTTCGCTCGTCACGCCGACGGACGCATCGACCGTCCCGCCTGACGCCGTGCGCCTCGCGCGCAGGGCGCGATCGTGGCGCGGCACCTCTGACCGCGAGCCCGGGCACGAGGGCTTGGCGCGCGTTGTGGGCCGAGTCCGTCCTCGAGCGGTCGCGGCACGCGCGTCGCAGTCCTCGGCCGCGCCGCGACGAGGCGCGGCGAGGGAGAGCGAAACGTCATGAAGAATTACTGGTGGGTGTTCGCGATCGCGCTCGCGCTGCCGCCCCTCGCGGGCTGCGAGGATCGCCGGGGCACCGGCATGGGCGTCGGCGAAGAGGAAGAAGAGGTCGAGGTCGAGAAGCCGAGCGGTGGCGTCGAGTACGAGGAGGACATCGAGGAGTACGACGTCGAGCGTGAGCCCGGCGGCGGGCTCTGATTCTCGCGCTCGGGATTGCGATTGCGCAGCACGGGAGTCGAGCGTGCCAGTCGGATTGGCACTCTCGACTCCCGTGCTCGTGCATGCCGACCTGCGCCCGAACCGGCGATCACGGCATGAAACGAGCATCTTCGAGAGCATGCGCCCGAACGAACCGGACGAGGTCCCCGCTGCCGCGGCGTTCCATCCCGACGCGCGCACGAAGCAGCGATGTGCCGAGTACGAAGTCGCGCTCGGCGAGGCCCTACGACGCGAGATGGAGCTCGACGCGTGCCTCGACGAGGCGCTCCTGCTCGAGGTCGCTCCGCACCCCGACGTCACGTCGGTCCTCGTCGTCGTCGTGGCGCCGGCGTCGCGTCACGTGCTCCTCCGCGACGCGCTCGAGCGGGCCCGCGAGCGCATGCGACAGGCGATCGCCGCGCGCATCGCGGGAGAGCCGCCCGAGCTGACGTTCGCGGTCATGCCGCCGCCCGACGTGAGCTCCTGATCGGGCGCACCTGCACGCACCTGCGTGACGTGGCGACGTGCCGCACGTGCGACACGGATTCGCAACCGAGCGTGCGCGCGACTAGGATGCGGCGTCATGGAACGGGACATCGAAACGCTCATCCGCAGCTTCACGCTCGATCTCCAGCGCCTCACCCGCTCAGCCGTGGTCGAGAGCGTCGCGAGCGCGCTCGGATCCAATGGCGCGCCGGCGCGTCGCGCGGCCGCACCGGCGCTCGGAGCGCCGAGGGCCTCCGCGAAGGGCGATCACACGGTGCGGGTCCTCGAGCAGGTCCGCGCGACGCCGGGGATCCGCGTCGAGCAGCTCGCGGAGAAGCTGGCGCGGCCGAGCGCCGAGCTGAAGCCCGTCGTGGCGAAGCTCGTGGCGTCGGGTGATCTGCGCAAGCAGGGCCAGCGTCGCGGCACGCGCTACTACGCGCGCTGAGGATCGACGCGTCTCACGCCTTCGGTCGCGGCCGGACGATCGCCTCGCCGGAGGTCGTCACCGCGCTGCGTCGCGCGCGCTCCTGCGCGTACATCGCCGCGTCGGCCTCCTGCACGACCGCTTCGAGATCCTTGCCGTCCTGCGCGCGCCAGAGCGCCGAGCCGACGCTCAGCGACACGCGGAAAGGACGCGCTCCGCGCGCGTTGTGGGCGCGCACGAGCTCGCGCAGCCGGCCGTCGAACGCGCCGGCCGCGTCCTCGTCGCGCACCATCGCCGCGACGACGAGCTCGTCGCCGCCGAGCCGCGCGACCACGTCACTCTCTCGCGTGCACACGTACGAGAGCGCTGCGAGCGCGAGCAACGAGCCGATGCTGGTGAAGGCGACGACGAGCGCCTGGCGGATCAATCGGGCGCGCGCACCGCGCGGATGCGTGTCGGTCCAGTCGTGAGTACCGCCGCTCACGCGGTCGATGGCATCGATCGCCCTCGGGCGACGTCACCAGGTGTCGACCACCCGGCGGCGCCCTTCGCGCGGCGGCGTCGGCACGGATCGCAGGCCTCGCAGGATCCACGCGCGGGTGTCGGCCGGATCGATCACGGCGTCGAGCTCGAGCAGCGACGCCATGTTGATCGCGCTGCCGCGCCGCTGCGCCTCCGCGATCATCGCCTGCGCGGTCTGCTCGCGCGCCGCGGGATCCTCGATCGCCTCGAGCTGCTTGCGCATCCCGATGCGCACCGCGCCCTCGAGGTTCATCCCGCCGAATTCGCCAGTGGGCCACGACACCGTGAAGACCGATGCGTGGAAGTGCCCGCCGGCCATCGCCTGCGCGCCGAGCCCGTAGCCGCGCCGCAGCACGACCGTGAAGTACGGCACCGAGAGGCTCGCTGCCGCGACGAACATGCGCGAGACGTGACGCACCAGCGCGGTCTGCTCGGCCTGGGGGCCGACCATGAACCCCGGCGTGTCGACGAGCGAGACGATCGGGAGCGAGAACGCGTCGCAGAGCTGGAAGAAGCGCGCGGCCTTGTCCGCCGCGTCGGCATCGATCGCACCGCCGAGGTGCCCGGTGTCGCTCGCGACGATGCCGAGCGGAATGCCCTCGATGCGCACGAGCGCGGTGACCAGGCTTCGACCGAACTCGCGACGCAGCTCGAGCACCGATCCGGTGTCGGCGATCGTGTCGACGATCGGCCGCACCTTGTAGCCACGACGACGGCTCGCGGGCATCGCGTCGCGCAGCGTCTCCTGCGGCGCGCACGGCCCCGGCGCGATCGGGCCCTGGAAGTACGAGAGGTACTTCTTCGCGATCGCGACCGCCTCGGCCTCGTCGCGCACCCGCACGTCGATCACGCCGTTCTTGGTCTGCACGTCGGCGGGGCCGATCTCCTCGGGCGCGAACTTCCCGAGGCCTCCCGCCTCGATCATCACCGGGCCGGCCATGCCGACGTTGCTGTCGTCGGTCGCGACGATCACGTCGCAGCACCCGAGCAGCGCGGCGTTGCCCGCGTAGCAGCGACCCGAGACGATGCCGACGCGCGGCACGAGCCCCGAGAGCGCGGCGAACGCGTGGAAGCTCGTGGTGTCGAGCGCCGCGACGGTGTGCGTGTCGGTGTCGTTGGGGCGCCCGCCGCCGCCCTCGGCGAAGAGCACGATCGGCACGCGGTGCTGCGCGGCGAGCGCGAGCATGCGATCGAGCTTGCGGTGCGAGGCGAGGCCCTGGGTCCCCGCGAACACCGTGTAGTCGTAGGCGAGCACCATCGTGCGCGCGCGCTCTTCGCCGACCAGCGCGCGATTGATCGTGCCGATGCCGCAGACGATGCCGTCGGCGGGGCTCGCTCGCACGAGATCGTCGACGGTCCGCGTCGATCGCTGCGCGGCGAGCGCGAGCGCCCCGTACTCGACGAAGCTCCCCTCGTCGACGAGGTCCGCGACGTTCTCGCGCGCGGTGCGCTGCCCGGTCTTGCGCCGCTTCGCGACCGCGTCGGGGCGCGCCTCGTCGGTCGTCGCGTGCAGCCGCGCGCGCAGCTCCGCGAGCTCCGGTCGTTCGTCGCGCTCGCTCATCGGGAGACGCCGCGCTTCATGAGCTCGATGCGCGCGATCACGCCCTTGTGCACCTCGTCGGGCCCGTCGGCGAGACGCAGGCTGCGCGCCTGCGCGAAGAACCCGGTGAGCGGCGTGTCGTCGGACATGCCGGCGCCGCCGTGGATCTGGATCGCGTCGTCGACGACCTTCTGCAGCACGTTGGGCGCGACCACCTTGATCGCCGAGATCTCGGTCATCGCGCCGAGCGCGCCGACCTGATCGAGCTTCCACGCGGCGTAGAGCGTGAGCAGCCGCGCCTGATCGATCGCGACGCGCGCGTCGGCGACGCGCTCGCGGTTGCCGCCCAGGTTGATGAGCGGCTTGCCGAACGCGGTGCGCGACGCGCCGCGCGTGATCATCAGCTCGAGCGCGCGCTCCGCCGCGCCGATGCAGCGCATGCAGTGGTGGATGCGCCCCGGGCCGAGCCTGCCCTGCGCGATCTCGAAGCCCATGCCGAGCCCCGCGATCACGTTCGAGCGCGGGACACGCACGTTCGTGAAGTGCACCTCTCCGTGCCCGTGCGGCGCGTCGTACGCGCCGTAGACCGGGAGCATTCGCTTCACCTCGACGCCGCGCGCGTCGAGCGGGACGAGGACCATCGAGTGCTGGTGATGGCGATCCGCGCCCGCGTCGGGGGTGCGCGCCATGAAGATCGCGATCTTCGCGCGCGGATCGCCGATGCCGCTCGACCACCACTTCTTTCCGTTCAGCACGACCTCGTCGCCCTCGAGGATCGCGGTCGCCTGCATGTTGGTCGCGTCCGACGACGCGACGTCGGGCTCGGTCATGCAGAAGACGGACCGGATCTCTCCGTCGAGCAGCGGGCGCAGCCAGCGCTGCTTCTGCTCGTCGCTGCCGTAGCGCCAGATCACCTCCATGTTGCCGGTGTCGGGCGCGCCGCAGTTGAAGACCTCGGGCGCGAGGAAGCTCTTGCCCGTCTCCTCGGCAACCGGCGCGTACTCGAGCGTGCTCAGGCCCGCGCCGAGCTGCGCGTCGGGCAGGAAGAGGTTCCACAGACCTTCCTTGCGCGCCTTCGCCTTCAGCTCCTCGACCAGCGGATGGATCGTCCACGCGCGCCAATTCCCGTCGGGGTTCGCGGCGCGCACCTCGCTCCAGTAGCGCGCCTCGACGGGCTGGATGTGCTCGGCGACGAAGCGCCGCACGCGATCGACGTACTCGACGGAACGAGGGCTCGGCGTGAAGTCCATGCGCCGATCCTGCGCGCGCGCGGTGGATGAAGGAACTGAAACGTGATCATATCGAACCATGAGCACCGCTCATGGTTCGATCCGGCAGCTCGATCTCAATCTCCTGCTCACGTTCGAGGCGACCTACGCCGAGCGGAACCTGACGCGCGCAGCGTCGCGGCTCTTCGTCAGCCAGTCCGCGGTGAGCCACGCCCTCGCGCGGCTGCGCGCGCAGCTCGGCGATGCGCTCTTCGTGCGTCAGGGGCGCGGCGTCGTGCCCACCGCGACCGCAGAGCGGCTCGCGCCGGCGGTGCGCGAGGCCCTCGCGATCCTGCGCCGCGCGCTCGAGCCGCACGACTTCGATCCCGCGCGCGACCTCGCGCACGTCGCGCTCGCCGTGCACGACGAGCTCGAGCCCGCCGTGCTGCCGGCGCTCGCGGCGCGGGTCCGGCCCCATGCGCCGGACGCGACGATCGACTGCGTGCGGCTCGACCGCGCGAGCATCGAGCAGGATCTCGGATCGGGCAGGCTCGATCTCGTGGTCGACGTGGCACGCGCCGCGGGGCCCGAGCTGCGTCACGCGCTGCTCGCGCGCGACAGCTTCTGCGTGGTGAGCCGGCGCCGGCGCGCGCTCGACGCGAAGAAGTACCTCGCGGCGCGGCACGTGACGGTCTCGTCGCGCCGGACCGGATCGTCGATCGAGGATCTGCTGCTGGATCGGCTCGGGCACGAGCGCGTCGTGGTGGCACGCTGTCAGCGCTACGAGGCGGCGTGTCGGCTCGTGGCGGGATCGGATCTGCTGCTCACCGCGCCGCGGTTGCACGCGCAGTCGATCGCGAAGCGGCTCGAGCTGGCGCTGCTGCCGGTGCCGCTGCCGCTCCCGCCGATCGAGCTGCACGTGTACTGGCACCGCCACGCCGACACCGATGCGCGCAGTCGGTGGCTCCGCGCGCGGCTGCTCGAGGGCGTCGAGCCGAAGCGGCGCGCGCGTCGTCACGCGGCGGAGTGAAGCTGCGCGAGGCGGATCATCGCCCTGGCGGGAAGCCCGCCCGCGCACCACACGACGGCGTGCGCGCGCTCGAGCGCGCGGCGATCGCGCTCGTCGAGGTCACCGCCGCGGGTGACCACGGTGCGTCCCGCGAGCAGCTCGGGGTCGTCGCACACCGCGGCGAGCGGGTGCGTCTTGCCGTGCGCGTCGACGATGACCAGCCCGCGCCCCTTCGCGCCGCGCTTCATCGCGTGGCGGAACGCGTCCGACGGACATCGTCGAGCTGCGGGCCGCGCGCGGCGCCGTTAGCGCGGGCTTGATGCCCGGTCGCTGGGTCTCAACGCCATGGCGATCGCGGCGCCCCTAGCTTGGAGGGCATGACCCACCAGACTCCGCAGACCTCTCGCGAGGGTGCCACTCCCGACGCGATCGATCGCGAGTCGATCGCGCTGCTCTTGGTGACGGCGGCGACGGCGATGATCCCGATCGTCACCGCGCTGCTCGAGCGCGCCCGCTTCGGGGCCGCCGAATCGCTCGCGTGCATCGTGGTCGGGCTCGCGATCGCGCTCGCGACGAGCGAGCTGCGCATCGGCCATGCGCGCTCCGAAGACGCCGCGGACGAGTGAGCTCGAGCGCAGGGATCGTTCACGCGCTCCGCGCGTCGCCGAGTCCGAGCCGGCGCACCGGACAGCGCGAGCGCTCAGGGCTCGTTCGTCGCTCGCGCGCGACCGACCGGAGCTCGCACGAGCGCGAGACGAGGCTCGCGGTGCGTCTCGACCACGCACCGCAGCGGCCTGACGATCCGCAGCAGCTCCGCTGCGCGACGGTGGACGAGGTGCGCGCGCAACCGGCGCGCTGCGATCGAGAGCGCCCACTGGAAGCACGCCCACGCCACCGACGCGAGCGCGACCGCCGGCATCGGGTCGGGCCCTCGCGCGGTCACCGCGCGGATCACGAGCGCATAGAGCGCGAACGCCAGGAGCCCGAGCCCCGCGTGCGCGAGATCGAGCGCAGAGGAATGCGGCGTCTCGCGGCGAGCGCGTCGCACGGCAGCGCGGACGGGCGGGGCGGGAATTCGATAGACCACGACGCACAGCTTCGGGCAGGCCGAGTCAGCACGCCGCCAAAGGGCCGCCCTCGCGCGTCAAAACGGCGTCAAGAACGCCACCGTCGGAGTCGCCGCCGCGGAGCGACGCGCGTAGGTACCCCCATGGTGCGATCCACCGCGGAGCCCCGTTATTAGCGCGCTCTTATCGCGATCGAGGGGCCTCTTTGCTCCACGTTAGGAACGGCACCGCTAGGGTCTCCGTGCTGGCCGGCGTGCTGCTTCTTCGCCGGCGGAGGAAGTGCGATGACTCGGGATCGGATCGGCGCAGCGCTCCTCGCAGTGCTGGTGTCGAGCGCCACTGCCGCTGCGGCGCAGGACGACGCGGCCGCAGGACCAACGATGGACACCACGGAGCCGGCGGCCCCCGCCGGTGACGAGACCGCGTCGTCGAGCGAGGGCGGCCCCGAGCCGTTCACGATCGGCGGCTGGGCCGAGGCGTATTACGCATTCAACTTCAACGAGCCGAGCAACGGAATCACCGATCTCCGCGGCTTCGACAATCGACACAACAGCTTCAATCTGTCGAACGTCGTCCTCGATGCGCAGTGGGACTGGGAGGGTGTCAATGGCCGCATCACCCTTCAGTGGGGCTCCACTCCGGCCACGTATTATCTGGCGGAGACGGCAGCGCCCAGCCTCGGCACGGGAGTCGGCGCCCAGAGCATCGAGCTGTGGCAATTCGTCCAGCAGGCGTACGTCGGGTATCGCGTCCCGATCGGCACCGGGCTGAACGTCCAAGCGGGCCTGTTCCTCCATCCGATCGGCGTGGAGGGAATGGCGGTCAAGGACAACTGGCTCTATTCGCGCACGAACCTGTTCTACGGATATCCGTTCTACCACACCGGATTTCGCGTCTCGTACGAGGTGATCCCCGGACTGGCGCTGAATCTCTGGCTCGTGAACGGGTGGAACACCGTCCTCGACAACAACGACGAGAAGACGGTGATGCTCCACGCGACCTTCGCGCTCGGCGAGCTCTTCACCGGGGCGTTCTCGTACACGACGGGCGTCGAGCGCCCGGAGGACGCGCCCGAGGGCCGCGCCTGGCGACACACCTTCGATCTCAACGGCACGCTCACGGCGACCGAGTGGCTCGCGTTCCAGGGTCAGGTCACCGGCGGATTCGAGCCCAATGCATTCGGGACCAGCGGATATGCCGCGGGCATGCTCGCGGTGCGCGTGTCGGTGATCGAGTGGCTCTCGTTCGCGGCGCGCGGCGACTTCTTCTGGGAGCGCGTCGCGAGCGACGCGAGCGGGACTGCGTCGCCGATCTTCTGGCCGGTCGAGTGGGTCTCGTCGGCGACGATCGGCGCGGACGTGCATCCCCACGACCACGTCTCGCTCCGCCTCGAGTACCGGCACGACGAAGCGGCGGGAGACGCGTACTTCGCGGGCGAGGTGATCGGCGACGGCGCGACCGTGCCGTTCGTCCGGAACGCAGCGTCGCAGAACACGATCACCGTCGGCGCGACTGCGTGGTTCTGACCCCTGGAGACGATCGATGACCGACCTGATCTACGTCGCGCTCACGCTCTTCACGTTCGCCGCGGTGTGGGGCTTCGCGCTCCTGACCGAGCGGCTCTGATCTCCGCACCGGAGGCTCCATGTCGATTCTCCTCTTCCTCGGCGCCCTGATGGCGACCGGATTGCTCGTCTATCTCTCGTTCGCGCTGCTCGCGCCGGAGAAGCTGCAGTGACTTCGAATGCGATCGTCCAGATGCTCGTGTACCTCGTCGTGCTCACCGCGATCGCGGTGCCGCTCGGCGAGTACATGGCGCGCGTCTACGGCGGGACCTCGAAGGTCGCGGATCGGATCCTCGGCCCGATCGAGCGCCTCTTCTATCGCGCAGCGGGCGTCGACCCGACGCGCGAGCAGAGCTGGAAGGAATACACGCTCTCGGTGCTGCTCTTCAGCGCCGCGGGGATGCTGCTCGTGTATCTCCTCCAGCGCGCACAAGCGTTCTTGCCGCTGAATCCCGACGAGCTCGGCGCAGTGGCGCCCGAGGTCTCGTTCAACACCGCGGCGAGCTTCACGAGCAACACGAACTGGCAGGCCTACGGCGGCGAGACGACGATGTCGTATCTCAGCCAGATGGCCGCGCTCACGGTGCAGAACTTCGTGAGCGCGGCCACGGGCATGGCGGTGCTCGCCGCGCTGATCCGGGGGATCACGCGTCGCCAGACCGACGAGATCGGCAACTTCTGGGTCGACATGACGCGGAGCACGCTCCACGTGCTGTTGCCGCTCTCGATCGTCCTCGCGCTCGTCCTCGTCTCCCAAGGAGTCGTGCAGACGTTCGACGGCGCGGCGACGGCTCGCCTGCTCGACGCCGAGGGCGCGACGGTCATCGATCAGATCCTCGCGCGCGGTCCGGCCGCGTCGCAGATCGCGATCAAGCAGCTCGGCACGAACGGCGGAGGGTTCTTCAACGTCAACTCCGCCCATCCGTTCGAGAACCCCACCGCGCTCTCCAACTTCTTCGAGCTGCTCGCGATCCTGCTCATCCCCGCCGCGCTCTGCTTCACGTTCGGCGCGATGGTGCGCGACCGGCGCCAGGGCTGGGCGATCTATGCAGCGATGACTGGCATCTTCGTGCTCTGCCTCGTGCCCGAGGTGATGGTCGAGCAAGCGGGCAATCCGATGCTCGCCGACGCGGGCGCGGAGATCGCGGCGACCGATCTCCAGGCGGGCGGCAACATGGAGGGCAAGGAAGTCCGATACGGCATCACGAATTCGGCGCTCTGGGCGATCGTGACCACGTCGGCGTCCAACGGCTCGGTGAATTCGATGCACGACTCCTACACTCCGCTCGGCGGCATGCTGCCCATGTGGCTCATGCAGCTCGGAGAGGTGGTGTTCGGCGGCGTCGGATCGGGCCTCTACGGAATGCTGCTCTTCGTGTTCGTCGCGGTGTTCATCGCAGGACTGATGGTCGGCAGGACACCCGAGTACCTCGGCAAGAAGATCGAGGCGTTCGAGATGAAGATGGCGTCGGTCGGGATCCTGATCCCGACCGTGATCATCCTCGCCTCCACCGCGGTCGCGATCACGATCGAGCCGGGACGCGCGACCATCCAGGACGCCGGCGCGCACGGCTTCAGCGAGGTGCTCTATTCGATGACGTCGACCGGCGCGAACAACGGCAGTGCGTTCGCCGGACTGACCGTCAACACCCCGTTCTACGCGACGATCCACGGGCTGAACATGCTCCTGTCGCGATTCCTGATCATCGTCGCGGTGCTCGCGATCGCAGGGTCGCTCGCGAAGAAGAAAGCCGTGCCGCCGAGCCCCGGCACGATGCCCACCCACACTCCGCTCTTCGTCGGCCTGCTCGTCGGCACCGTGGTGCTCGTCGGCGCGTTGAGCTTCGTCCCCGCGCTCGCGCTGGGGCCGATCGTCGAGCACCTCCAGATGATCGCTGGCTGAGGAGTCGAATCCGATGACCGACATTTCCCAGAACGGCGGCCGTCCGATCGCCGTGCCCGCGACCGCCGAGGGAGCGCCTCCCTCGATCGGCTCCCACAAGCACGTGGCGCGTCCGCTCTTCGAGCCGACGATCGTGCGCCGCGCAGTGATCGACGCGTTCGTGAAGCTCGATCCGCGCCTGATGATCAAGAACCCGGTGATGTTCGTGGTCGAGGTGGGCAGCGTCTTCACCACGCTGCTCTTCCTCCACTCGCTCACCGGCGAAGGCGACGCGCCCCCTCTCTTCGCCGGGCTCGTCGCGCTCTGGCTCTGGTTCACCGTGCTCTTCGCGAATTTCGCCGAGGCGATGGCGGAGGGCCGCGGCAAGGCACAGGCCGACGCGCTGCGCGCGGCGCGCAAGGACGTGCAGGCGAAGAAGCTCCGCGAGGCGCGCCGCGACGCGCCGGTGGAGGCGATCCTCGGGTCGAAGCTGCGCGCCGGCGACGTCGTGCTCGTCGAGGCGGGCGAGACGATCCCCGGGGACGGCGAGGTCGTCGAGGGCGTCGCCTCGGTGAACGAGAGCGCGATCACGGGCGAGAGCGCGCCGGTGATCCGCGAGAGCGGTGGTGATCGCAGCGCGGTCACCGGCGGGACCCAGGTGCTCAGCGACTGGCTCGTGATCCGCGTCACGCAGAACCCCGGCGAGACGTTCCTCGACCGCATGATCGCGATGGTCGAGGGCGCGAAGCGCAAGAAGACGCCGAACGAGATCGCGCTCGACATCCTGCTCGCCGCGCTCTCGATCATCTTCCTCGTCGTCACCGCGACGCTGCTGCCCTACTCGCAGTACGCCGTCGACGTGAGCGCCGATCCGAACGACGTGCCGGTGAGCATGACCGTGCTCGTCGCGCTGCTGGTGTGCCTCATCCCGACGACGATCGGCGGGCTGCTCTCGGCGATCGGCATCGCGGGCATGGATCGGATGATCCAGGCGAACGTGATCGCGACCTCGGGGCGCGCGGTCGAGGCTGCGGGAGACGTCGATGTCCTCCTGATGGACAAGACCGGCACCATCACGCTCGGCAACCGACAGGCGACGCGCTTCGTGCCCGGGAAGGGCGTGAGCGAGCGCGAGCTCGCGGACGCGGCGCAGCTCGCTTCGCTCGCCGACGAGACGCCCGAGGGCCGCAGCATCGCGGTGCTCGCGAAGGAGAAGTTCGGCATCCGCGCGCGCGAGGTGCACGAGCTCGAGGCGCACTTCGTCGCGTTCACCGCGCAGACGCGGATGAGCGGCGTCGACCTGCGCGGTCGCTCGATCCGCAAGGGCGCGGCGGACGCGATCGGACGCTTCGTCGCGGAGCACGGCGGCGCGCTGCCGAGCGAGGTGAAGGCGGCGGTCGAGGAGATCGCGAAGGGCGGCGGGACTCCGCTCGTCGTCGCGGACCGTGGGCGCGCGCTCGGCGTGGTGCAGCTCAAGGACATCGTGAAGGGCGGCATCCAGGAGCGCTTCGCCGAGATGCGCCGCATGGGCATCAAGACCGTGATGATCACCGGCGACAATCCGCTCACCGCAGCGGCGATCGCGGCCGAAGCAGGCGTCGACGACTTCCTCGCGGAGGCGACGCCGGAGGCGAAGCTCGCGATGATCCGCGACTACCAGGGCAAGGGGCACCTCGTCGCGATGACCGGTGACGGCACCAACGACGCGCCCGCGCTCGCGCAGGCCGACGTCGCGGTCGCGATGAACACCGGGACCCAGGCCGCGAAGGAGGCCGGCAACATGGTCGACCTCGACTCGAACCCGACGAAGCTCCTGAACATCGTCGAGATCGGCAAGCAGATGCTGATGACGCGCGGCTCGCTCACGACGTTCAGCATCGCGAACGACGTCTCGAAGTACTTCGCGATCATCCCCGCGGCGTTCCTCACGACGTATCCCGCGCTCGGCGCGCTGAACGTCATGGGGCTCACCTCGCCGGTGAGCGCGGTGCTCAGCGCCGTGATCTTCAACGCGGTGATCATCGTCGCGCTGATCCCGATCGCGCTGCGCGGCGTGAGGTACCGCGCCGAGCCCGCGGCCTCGCTGCTGCGCAGGAACCTGCTGATCTACGGGCTCGGTGGGCTCGTGCTCCCGTTCCCGTGCATCAAGGCGATCGACATGGCCCTCACCGCGATCGGGCTCGTGTGAAGGAGCGAGCGATGATCAAGGAACCGATTCGTCCTGCGGTCGTGATGGTCGCGCTCTTCACCGTGCTCACCGGGCTCGCCTATCCCGCGCTGGTCACCGGCGTCGCGCAGGCGCTGATGCCGTACCAGGCGAACGGCTCGCTCATCGAGGGCCACGACGGGCGCGTCGTCGGGTCCGAGCTGATCGCGCAGCCGTTCGATCAGCCGGGCTACTTCTGGTCGCGCCCTTCGGCGGCGAGCTACGACGGCGCGGCATCGAGCGGCTCCAACCTCGGGCCGACCAGCGAGGACCTCGAGACCGCGGTGCGTGAGCGCGTCGCGGCGCTGCGTGCCGCCGATCCCGGCAACGACGCGCCGGTGCCGGTCGATCTCGTCACCGCGTCGGGCAGCGGGCTCGACCCTCACGTCACGCCCGCCGCCGCGCTCTACCAGGTGCATCGCGTCGCGCGGGCGCGCGGCCTCGACGAAGCGCGGGTACGCTCGCTCGTCGAGGAGCACGTCGAGGGGCGCATGCTCGGCGTGCTCGGTGAGCCCTCGGTGAACGTGCTGCGCCTGAACCTCGCGCTCGATCGCCTCGCGCGCGAGCACGGCTGACGGAGGAGGATGTCCTCGCGCGACGACGAGAAGCGCCCCGATCCCGACGCGCTCCTCGAGCGCGTGCAGGCCGAGGAGCGCGAGGTCACGCGCGCGAAGCTGCGCGTCTGGCTCGGGGCGTCGCCCGGCGTCGGCAAGACGTTCTCGATGCTCGAGAGCGCGCAGGCGCTGCGGCGCGAGGGTGTCGACGTCGTGGTCGGCGTCGTCGAGACCCACGGGCGCGCCGAGACCGGCGCGTTGCTCGCGAACCTCGAGCAGCTCCCGCGCAAGCGCGTGCCCTACCGCGGTCGCACCCTCGAGGAGCTCGATCTCGACGCCGCGCTCGCGCGCAAGCCGCGGATCGTGCTGCTCGACGAGCTCGCGCACACCAACGTGACGGGATCGCGCCACGCGAAGCGCTGGCAGGACGCGATCGAGCTGCTCGACGCGGGCATCGACGTGCACACCACGGTGAACGTGCAGCACGTCGAGAGCCTCAACGACGTGATCGCGCAGATCACCCACGTGCGGGTGCGGGAGACCGTGCCCGACGTGGTGATCGAGCGCGCCGACGAGATCGAGCTCGTCGACGTGCCGCCCGAGGTGGTCCTCGCGCGGCTCGCAGAGGGCAAGGTGTACGTGCCCGAGCAGGCGCAGCGCGCCGCGGCGTCGTTCTTCAAGGAGGGCAACCTGCACGCGCTGCGCGAGCTCGCGCTGCGCGTCACCGCCGAGCGTGTCGACGCGGACGTGCAGGCGTGGCGCAGGCAGCACGGCATCGAGACCACGTGGCCGACGCGCGAGCGGATCCTCGTGTGCGTCGGGCCGAGCCCGGCGTCGGCGAAGCTGGTGCGCAGCGCGCGTCGCATGGCGAGCGCGATCCGCGCGCCGTGGCTCGCGGTGTACGTCGAGAAGCCGAGCGGCACGACGATGCCCGACGACGATCGAGCGCGTCTGCAGTCGCACCTGCGCCTCGCCGAGTCGCTCGGCGGCGAGGTCGTGGTGCTCTCCGCCGAGCGCCCCGCGCCCGCGATCCTCGAGCTCGCGCGCCGCCGCAACGTGACGCGGATCGTCGCGGGCAAGCCCACGCACCCGCGGTGGCGCGACCTGGTGTACGGCTCGATGCTCGACGAGATCGTCCGCGGCAGCGGCGACATCGACGTGCACGTGATCACGGGCGATCGACGCCCCACGAGCAGCCCGCCGCCCAAGCACGATCGCCCGCGCCCGCCCTCGCCTCTCACGTGGGCGCGAGGCGCGCTCCCGATCCTCGCGGCCGCCGGCATCGCGACGCTGGTGCGCGAGCGGGTCGACCTCGCCGACGTCGCGATGCTCTTCCTCGTCGCGATCGCGGTCACTGCGGCGTTCCTCGGCCGCGCGGCGTCGCTCGTCGCGTCGATCGTCGCGGTCGCGGTGTTCGACTTCTTCTTCGTGCCGCCGTTCTTCACGTTCGCGGTGACCGACTTCCGGCACGTGCTGACGTTCGCGGTCATGCTCTGCGCAGGCGTCGTGATCAGCGGACTGACCGAGCGAATCCGGCAGCAGTCCAGCGCAGCGCGAGAGCGAGAGCGCCGCACCGCCGCGCTCTACGCGCTCACGAAGTCGCTCGCGACCGCGCGCGACGTGCGCGCCGTCGCCGCCGCCGCGGCCGATCAGATGCGCGAGGTGTTCGAGAGCGAGGCGGCGCTGCTCGTCGCCGAGCCGTCGGGACAGCTGCTCGCGCCCGCGCCGAGCCCCGTCGATCTCGCGGAGAGCGAGCGCACCGTCGCGCGCTGGGCGCTGGAGCACGGGCGCCCCGCCGGACGCGGCATGGACACGTTGCCGGGCGCGCGGGTGCTCGCGATGCCGCTGCTCGCCGAAGGACGCGCGGTGGGCGTGCTCGCGATCCGCCCGAGCCCCGAGGACCGCTTCGAGGACTCGTCGCAGCGTCATCTCCTCCAGGCGTTCGTCTCGCAGATCGCGCTCGCGCTCGAGCGCGCGCAGCTCGAGGACGAAGCGCGTCGCGCGGAGCTCCGCGCGCAGACGGAGACGATGCGCAGCGCGCTGCTCTCCACCGTCTCGCACGACCTGCGCACGCCGATCGCGGCGATCCTCGGAGGGTCGACCGCGCTGCTCGACACGAGCCTGAAGATCGCGCCCGAGGAACGGACCGCGCTGCTCGCGCAGATCCGCGACGAGGCCGCGCGGCTCGGGCGTCTGGTGTCGAACCTCCTGACGATGACGCGCGTCGAGTCGGGCGCCCTCGACCTTCGCAGCGAGTGGGTGCCCCTCGAGGAGATCATCGGCGCCGCGCTCTCGCGCGTGGAGCGGAGGCTCGAAGGGCGCGAGCTCGCGATCGACGTCGACCCCGAGGCGATGGCGCGCATCGACTCGGTGCTCGTCGAGCAGGTCGTGATCAACCTGCTCGACAACGTCGCGAACCACACACCGCCGGGCACGCCGGTGTCGATCCGCGTCGCGCGACGGCCGGGCGCGGTGGTGATGGAGATCGCGGATCACGGGCCGGGCCTGCCGCCGGGGAGCGAGGCGCGGATGTTCGAGATGTTCGTGCGCGGGACGCCGGGACGCGGTGGTGGCGTCGGGCTCGGCCTCGCGATCTGCCGCGGCATCGTGCAGGCGCACGGGGGCACGATCACCGCGGAGAACCGTCCTGGTGGCGGCGCGCTCTTCCGGGTGACGCTGCCGGTCGAAGGAGAGCCGCCCCGCGTGATCGACGAGGACGTCGAGCGAGTGGAGAGCGCACCGTGAGCGAGGCACGCACCCGCGTGTTGGTGGTCGAGGACGAGCCCTCGATGCGGCGCTTCCTGCGCGCGACGCTGACGAGCCACGGCTACGAGGCGCTCGAGGCGGAGACCGCCGCCGCGGGGATGCGCATGGCCACGCAGCACAACCCGGAGATCATCCTGCTCGATCTCGGGCTGCCGGATCGCGATGGCCTCGATCTCACGCGCGAGCTGCGCGAGTGGTCGCGCGCGCCGATCATCGTGCTCTCCGCGCGCGGCCGCGAGGACGACAAGGTCGAGGCGCTCGACGCGGGCGCGGACGACTACCTCACGAAGCCGTTCGGGACCAACGAGCTCCTCGCGCGCCTGCGCGTCGCGGAGCGACATGCGGCACGGAGCGCGGCCGATCCCTCGGGGACGACGCTGCGCGTGGGCCCGCTGAAGATCGACCTGCCGCGCCACGAGGTGCGGGTGCGCGGCGAGCTCGTGCGGCTCACGCCGATCGAGTACCGCCTCCTCGTCGTGCTCGCGAAGAACCCCGGGCGCGTGCTGACGCACCGTCAGATCCTCGTCGAGGTGTGGGGACCGAACGCGGCGTCGCAGACGAACTATCTGCGCGTGTTCATGAGCCACCTGCGGCGCAAGCTCGAGAACGAGCCCGCGAACCCGAAGCTCCTGCTCAACGAGCCCGGCGTCGGGTACCGCATGGCGGACCTCGATCCCGAGGAGTGAGTCGTTGCCGGAGTGCTCGTCCCGCAGGTCCCGGACGGGAGGGACCCGCGGGCGAGCCGATTTTTCGACGGTCGTTGAGTCACGACGGGCGGCGCGCGCTGTGGCGCGCCCAGCGCACCAGGTCGCGCAGCTCTTCGGAGAGCATCGGCTTCATCGCGAAGCGCTCGATCAACGTCGAGTCGGTGTCGTCTGGAGGTCGACCCGAGAAGAGCACACGGAGCGCGCGTGGCGCGCGCTCGCGCGCGAATGCGAGAACGTCACGCCCGTCGCCGTCGGCGACCAGCGTCGCGTCGCAGACGAGCAGATCGAAGTCGCCCGCCTCGATGAGCGCCTTCGCGACATCGGCGCTCACAGCGGTGGTCACCGCACACCCCGTCTCCTCGAGCACGCGACCGAGCAACGATGCCAAGGTCACGTTGTCGTCGACGAGGAGCACGCGGAGCGTCCCGCGATCGTCGGTTGGGAGCATTCGTTCGAGGATAGGCCCGCGCTCCTGGGTCACAACGGTGGGGCGTCGAGTGCGTACGTGCCGTTCCCACACGCTGCGCAGTCGTGGCAGCCTCGGAACGACATGGGCGGCGAATCCGCGAGCACCTTCTACGTCGCGACCGAAGACGGCGCCTCGCTCGCAGAGACGCTCTGCGCGCTGCTCGCCGAAGAGCGCCACGCGAGCCAGGCCGGTCGCGGGCAGATCGGTTGGTGGCGGCGCGGCGCGCCGGGTTGGACCGTGATGGAGACCTTCCCGCCCGAGCTCCTCCTCGAGCGCGCGATCGGCGCGCGCGAGCCGCGCATCGCATCGCTCGCCCGCCGCCTCGGACACGACGTCGTGTACCTCGCGATCCACGAGGGCGCCGACGTCCTCCTCGTCGAAGCGCGCGCCGACGGACGCTGGGCCGCGACGGGCGCTGGAGATCTCTCGGAGCGCGATCCTCAGGGCCTCGATCGCGAAGATCCCCGCGCCGGTCGCGACGGCGCGATCCCGCGCTTCGTGCTGCTCGACGCCGGCGACGACCTGCGCGCCGCGATCGCGAAGGGACGCGGCGCGATCCGCGCGCTCGCGAAGCTGCTCGGCGGAGCGGGCGCGCCGATGCCCACCGAAGCCGGCCGCAGCGCGAATGGCACCGCGATCACGTTCTCGTCCGCGCGCAACGCGGGCGCGAGGGTGCGTCACGCGAAGTACGGCGAGGGCACGATCGTCGACGAGATCGGCGGCGACCCGCCCAAGCTCGACGTGCAGTTCGACGACGGGCGTCGCACCGTGCTCCTCGCGCGCTTCGTCGAGCGGCTCACACCGTGATGACCGACTTCCCGCGCGCGTGGCCCTCGCCCTGACGGCGCAGCGCCTCGGCGACGTCGCTCAGCGGATATCGACGCTCGATCACCGGAGTGACCTCTCCGGCCTCGATCAGCGTCCGCAGATACGCGAGATCCGCGGCGTTCGGACTCGACGCCAGCACGCGCACCCGATCGCGCCACACCAGCGACGCGAAGAATGCCTTCAGCGACCATCCGAGTCGCCCGACCGACGAGACGTAGGTGCCAGTCGGGCTCAGCACACGGCGGCAATCGGACAGCGGTGCACTGCCCACCAGATCGAGGATCGCGTCGTAGCGCACCGACGTCCGCGTGAAGTCGTCGCGCCCGTAGTCGACGACGTGATCGGCGCCGATCGAGCGCACCATGTCGGCGCTCCCACCGCTGCAGACCGCGGTGATCTCGGCCCCGAGCGACTTCGCGATCTGCACCGCGAACGTGCCCACACCGCCCGACGCACCGTTGATCAGCACGTGGTGACCGGGACGGATGCGCGCCGCATCACGCAGCCCCTGCAGCGCGGTCATCGCCGCGACCGGGACCGCCGCGGCCTGCTCGAACGTCAGGTTCGCGGGCTTGATCGCGATGCGATCCTGGTGCGCGCACACCTGCTCGGCGTACGCGCTCGCGATCTCTCCGAACACCTCGTCGCCGGGGCGGAAACGCGTGACGTTCCTGCCCACCGACTGCACCCGTCCCGCGACGTCCATCCCCAGCACTCGCCCCTTCGGGCGCACGAGCCCCGAGACCAGACGCACCGGGTAGGGCCGGCCGGTCAGGAAGATCCAGTCCGCGGGGTTCACCGACGACGCGTGCACGCGGATCGACACCTCGTCGTCGCCCGGCGTCGGCTCATCGATCTCGCGCAGCGCGATCACGTCGGGCGTTCCGTACTCGTCACGAACGATGGCTCTCATCATCACGAGGCCCAGCGTGGGAGTCGTGGTCGAGCCCGACCACTCACGATTTCGTGCGCGCGTTGTGCAACGATGCACAGCGTGGAGTGGGACGACCTCCGATACGTGCTCGCCATCGCGCGCGACGGAACGTTGAGCCGCGCCGCAGCGCGCCTCGGTGTGAGCCACACGACGGTCGCCCGCCGCGTGCGCGCGATCGAGCAGACGCTCGGAGTCCGGCTCTTCGATCAGACGCCCGACGGATTCGTGGCCACCGCCGCGGGGCGCGACGTCGCGTCGGTCGCGGAGCGCATGGAGAGCGACGTGCTCTCGCTCGAAGGTCGAGTCCTCGGCCGCGACGAGCGCCTCCAGGGCACGCTGCGCCTCGCGACGATGGACATCCTGTTCCGTCGCTACCAAGGCGCGCTCTCGTCGTTCATGACGCGTTATCCGAGCGTCGAGCTGACGGTCGTGGTGAGCGACCGCGAGGTCTCGCTCGCGCGACGCGAAGCGGACGTCGCGATCCGCATGACGAGCGCGCCGCCCGAGCACCTCGTCGGCCGTCGCATCGGGCGCGTCGAGTTCGCGGTCTACGGCAGCAAGGCGCTCGTCGAGCACATGGGGCCCGACGCGACCTACGCCGAGTATCCGTGGATCCACTGGGACGAGCGCCTCGACATGCGCTGGCTCGACGGGTGGCTCGCGGCGCACGCGCCCGGCGCGCGCATCGCGATGCGCGTCGACGCGAGCTCGATGGTGATGCGCCAGGCGATCGCCGCGGGGATCGGCGTGCACTTCCTCGCCACGTTCGACGGCGACTCCGATCCCGCGCTGCGCCGCATCGGTCCGGTCGCGCCCGGCTTCGAGCGCGACGTGTGGCTGCTGACGCTCCCCGATCTACGCAGCACGAGCCGCGTGCGCGCGTTCATGGATCACGTCGCGCGCGATCAGCCCGAGAGCACGTAGCGCCCGTTCGCGAGCACCTGGACGTCGTCGATCCACACGCTCGCGCGCCGCTGCAGCAGCTGCACGACGCGCGTGCCGTTCCACTTCGCGCCGGTCAGCTCGGGCGCGCTGTAGCCGAGGATCATGTGGAAGCCGCGCAGCTTCACGTCCTGGCAGGACACGCCGATCGGCGCGACGACACCGGTGTTGATGCCGAACGTCACCTGTCCGACGCGACGGCCTTCCTGACCCGAGTCGAGGTGCTCGAGCAGCACGCGCGCCGCGTCGTCCGCGCCCTCCGCGCCGACGAGGCGACCCTTCGCGAAGCGCAGCTGCAGGCGCTGCGTGGCCACGCGACCGAGATCCGATCCATCGGTGAGCCACACGCCGCCGTCGGGCACGAACACGCCCTCGACGCTCGCGGGCGACGTGATCACCTCGCCCGCCGGGAGGTTCGTCCAGCCCGGCCCCTCGAGGATCCCGTGCTCGCAGTGCCAGCGATTGCCGGGATCGGTCTCGACGACGAGCGAGGTGCCCGAGGGGCTGGTCACGCGGATCGTGCTCGACGGACGCACGCGCTCGATCAGCTGCCGGCCGAGCCCCGACATCTCGCGCGGATCGGTGGTGAGCGACTGGCGGATGACCGCGTCGGTGAGCCCGATCATGTGCGCGTGGCGGCGCTTGCCCTTCATCGTGACCATCGCGCGCCGCACGCCGATGTCGGCGCCGTACGACGCGAGGAACGCCGACGCGTCGCAGCGCGCGAGCACGGGCACGATGCGCGCCTCGTCGCTCGACTGCCCCGTCAGCTCGAACGTCTCGACGTTCGCGCCGATCGCGCGGGCCGCCGCTGCCACCGCGCTCGCGAGCTCGGCGAGCTCGCGTCCGAACACCACCAGGAACCTCTCGCCGACGGCGATGCGCAGGCACTCGTTGACGGTGAGCTGCGCCGCGACGCCCATGTCGGACGGCGAGCTCTCACCCTCGTTCTCACGGCTCACGTGGGATCGACCTCCGCGCGCACGACGGCATCGCTCGTCCGTGCGCAGCCCGCAGGGTAACGGTCCCCGGCGGCGCGTCCAAGCAGTTGGAAACGCCACGACGGGCCGACGCGCGCCTCGTCGGCCGCTCGGCACGAAGGCGGGATCTGCGATTTCGCGAGGCCTGCCACGGACGATGAAACGATCCGTCGCGCTGCGGGCACGCAGCCTCGCGAGCCCCGTCGAGGGCTCGGGAGGAGCCTCATGCCCACATCTCGCTCTGCGTGCGCCGTCGCCCTGCTGATCCTCGCGACGACGGGCTGCCACACCTACTACGGCTGCGAAGAGGACGACGACGAACACGAGCGCCCGCCGGTCACGCGTCGCGACGGGGGGCCGCCCGACGCGCACGTGGACGAGAGCGACGCCGGCACGACCACGTGCATCGTCGACGGAGACTGCGCGCCCGGCCGCGCCTGCAGCGGCGGAGTCTGTGTGCCCGGCGATCGCTGCGAGTCGGACGCCGACTGCGATGCCGGGCTCGTCTGCGATCACCGTGGGACCTGCGCGCCCCCGAGCGGATGCCGCGCCGACACCGATTGCACGAGCGGCGAAGTCTGCGTGGAGGGTGCCTGTCGTCCGATCGACGACACCTGCGCGAACGATCTCGAGTGCGGCCCCGATCACGGCTGCATCGACAACGCTTGTCGACCGCGATGCACCGACGACTCCGAGTGCGACGCGGGATTCGCGTGCACGAATCAGCTGTGCCTGCCGGTCGACGAGTGCGAGACCAGCGCGAGCTGTCCCGACGGTGAGCACTGCATCGACGCGCGCTGCGTGCCGCCGTGCGCCGACGACAGCGCGTGCCCCGAAGGACAGCTGTGCACCGCGGGGTGGTGCCGCCCCGACGTCTCGCCCCGTCCGTTCTGCACCAGCGACGCCGATTGCGCGCCCGGTCATCCCTGCGTCGACGGCCTCTGCCGCACCACGTGCGAGTCGGGCACCGACGAGGAGTGCCAGCGCGCCGACGTGCACCTCGTGCAGTGCGCGACGACGCGCACCGGTCTCCACCTCTGCCTGACGCACCGCGAGGCGAGCCCGGAGTGCGTCACGCGCTCCGACTGTGATCCCGGCGAGGCCTGCGTCGACGCGACCTGTCGCTGACGACGTCCGCAGCTCGCGAGCCCTTCGCGGAGTCCTCTCTCCGGGCGACCACTGCCTCGTGGCATTGGGCCGTAGATACCAGCGCTCATGTTGGGCGCGGTGCGGGGGAGCATTTGCCTTGGACTCTGGTCGGTCGTGCTCGCGAGCTGCGTGCTACCGCCGATCGACCTCACGGACCGCTCGTGTCCGTGCATCGATGGATGGATCTGCGACACGGCGCGCAATCGATGCGTGCCGCTCGACGCGTTCGGCGACGCCGGCGTGACGAGCCCGGATCCCTGCAACGGGCGCGACGACGACGAAGACGGGCGCACGGACGAAGGACCCGACGCGTGTGGCACACCACCCGGCGCGATCGTGTCGTGCGTCGGCGCGACGTGCGTCCTCTCGTGCGCCGTGGGCTTCGCCGACTGCAACGGGATCGTCGCGGACGGATGCGAGGCGTCGCTGATCGCCGCGACGAGCTGCGGCGCGTGCGCGGTGCGCTGCGAGGACCCACTGCCGTTCTGCGTCGAGGACGACGCCGGACGCTTCCACTGCAGCGATCAGTGCGCGTCCGATCGCACGCTCTGCGGATCGAGCTGCGTCGATCTCGCCACCAGCGCGTCGCACTGCGGAGGATGTGATCAGGCCTGCGAGCTGCGTCCCGGCGTCGCGAGCTCGTGCGTCGACGGAGCGTGCACCTACGCGTGCCAGCCCGACCGCGCCGACTGCGACTCCGACGCTTCGACCTGCGAGACCGAGATCGACACCGTCGATGCCTGCGGGGCCTGCGACACGCCGTGCGCGACCGAGCACAACGCCGCGACCTGCGTCGATGGCGCCTGCACGATCGGCCCGTGTGAGAGCGGCTGGGGTCACTGCGGCCCCGATTCGCACACCGGATGCGAGACGAGCCTGCACACGACGACGGACTGCGGTGCGTGCGGCGTGGAGTGCGACCTCCAGCACGCGACGGAGTCGTGCGAGACCGGCATCTGCACGATGGGCGTGTGCGATCCCGGCTGGGCCGATTGCAGCGACGAGCCCGGATGCGAGACGGATCTCTCGAGCACCTCGAGCTGCGGCGGGTGCGGCGTGACGTGCGACGTGAGCGAGAGCTGCGCGAGCGTGGGCTGCGCTGCGCCCGAGGACGTGATCGAGCTCGTCGCAGGCGACGACTTCGCGTGCGCGCGGCTCACCGACGGCCGCGTGTCGTGCTGGGGCGCCGACGACTGCGGCCAGCTCGGCAACGGCAGCGCGGGCCCGAGCAACATGGCCGTGCTCGTCGCGGGCGTCACCGATGCGATCGACCTCGCGGCGGGCGCACACCACGCGTGCGCGGTGCGCCGCGGCGGACAGGTGGTGTGCTGGGGCGAGAACGCATACCGCCAGCTCGGCAACGCCGGACCGGGCAGTGATCAGCCGGCGCCCGTCACCGTGCGCAACCTCGGCGACGCGGTGCAGGTCGCAGCGGGCGACGATCACACGTGCGCGCGTCGCGCCGGCGGTCGCATCGCGTGCTGGGGGCGCAACGACGACGGTCAGCTCGGCAACGGCTCGATCGGCGGCGATCGCTCGTCCCCCGGTGACGTGGAGGGCGTCACCGATGCGCGCGAGCTCGCCGCGGGCGGCGCGCACACCTGTGCGGTCCTGCAGAGCGGGAGCATCACGTGCTGGGGCGAGAACGCGCGCGGTCAGCTCGGCGACGGAACGACGATGCGGCGTCCCTCCGCGAGCGCCGTCGCGGGCATCACCGACGCACGGATGATCGCGCTCGGCGCAGAGAGCTCGTGCGCGCTGCGCGCCGACGCGACCGTGTGGTGCTGGGGCGCGAACTCGAGCCAACAGCTCGGCGACGGGACCACCACCGATCGCACCGCGCCGACGCTCGTGAGGGACGTGCCGAGCGCGCGCGCGATCGCGTGCGGCGACCAGCACGCCTGTCTGGTCACGACGGGCTCGACCGTGACGTGCTGGGGCGCCAACGCGAGCGGGCAGCTCGGCGATGGAACCATCTCCGGCGGCGCGCCGCGCGCGACCGGAACGCTCCTCGACGCAGTCGCGATCGCGGCCGGGCGATCCCACACCTGCGCGGTGCGCGACGAGGGCTCGGCGAAGTGCTGGGGCAGCGGCGCGGACGGTCGGCTCGGCGATGGAAGCGGGGCCGATCAGGTCCTGCCGGTCGCGGTGCTCGGGCTGCCGTGACCGACGCGACGCGACGAGCTCACTCCGGCGTCGTCGGCGCGACGACGCGCCGGGGGCGCGGCGCGAGCTGCAGCAGCAGGCGCTGGCTCTCGTCGGGCACCAGCGTCTGTCGCACCGGCGTGTGGCCGCGGAGCTCGAGGGAGAGATCGATCGGCGTCGTGCCTCGAGGGACCTCGAGGGCGAGCGGCGTCTCGCCGCGCGCCTCGCCCGCGAGCCGCACGGTCGCGCCCGCGGGCATCGACTCGATGCGCACGCGGACGGTCACCGGCGCGGGCGGAGGCTCGACGATCGGAGCCGGTGTCGGCTCGGGCGCAGGAGCACGCGCCGCGAGCGGTGGGGCCGCGATCTCGGCATCCGGCGGCGTCGACCGGGCCGCGCGCCACGCGGACATCGAGAGCGCTCCGAGCGTGATCGCTGCCAGCCCCGCGACGACGACGAGCTGACGAGGTCGTGAGGGGCCGCGGATCGCCTCGGCGATCGGCTCGACCGCCACGTCGATCTCGATCGGCATCGTCGGTGCCTCGGAGCGCGATCGGCGCTCCTCCCGATCGCCGCGATCGACGCGCCCGTTCGTCCGGCGCGCGCGGCGGAGCAAGGCATCGACCTCGGCGAGGCGCGGCGCGAGCACGCGCTTCGTCAGCCGCGAGAGCGTCTCGCGCGGATCGAGGCGCGGATCGAGCGCGGGCATCTGCTCTCGCAGCGCGCTGCGCATCTCCCCCGCGGTCGCGAGACGCTCGCTCCGATCGCGCGCGAGCGCGCGCATGCAGATCTCGTCGAGCGCGGCTGGGATCCCGCGCGTGGGCGCCAGCGCGGAAGGGCGCGGCACCGGGTCCGACAGGATCGCCATCAACATGTCGCGGTCGCTGGTGCGCGCGAAGAGGCGCCGCCCGGTGAGGAGCTCGTGCAGCACCACGCCGGCGGCGAACACGTCGGTGCGCCGGTCGAGCGGCTCTCCGCTGAACTGCTCGGGGGCCATGTACGCGAACTTGCCCTTCACCACGCCGCTCTTCGTGCGCGCGATGCGATCGGCGAAGCGCGCGATCCCGAAGTCGATCAGCTTCACCTCGCCCTCGAACGTGACGAACACGTTCTGCGGCGAGACGTCGCGATGGATCACGTGCAGCGGCTTGCCGTCGTCGTCGGCGAGCTCGTGCGCGGCGTGCAGCCCGGCGCAGATCTCCGCCGCGACGTGCACGGCGAGCGCGAGATCGATCTCGACCTTGTGCGCGCGCACCGCGCGCATCAGCGCGAGCAGGTTGTCGCCGCGCAGGTACTCCATGACGAGATAGAGCTCGTCGCCTTCGGACGCGAGCTCCTGCACCGCCACGACGTTGGGGTGACGCAGCCCGAGCATGATGCGCGCCTCGTCGAGCAGCGCGCCGCGGAGCTCGGGCTCCGCGACCAGCTCGGGCAGCATGCGCTTGAGCACCACGAGGCGCTCCAGCCCCGCGAGCCCCGCGCGGCGCGCGAGGAGGATCTCCGACATGCCCCCCGCGGCGAGCCGCGCGAGCACACGATAGGGACCGACTTCGTCCAGGAGACCCGTCGTCGGAAGCGCGAGGCTCGCCACGGGCGGGGACATAGACGGTCGGCGCGGCGCACCAAGCTCCCCGATCGGGTTCGCCCGCGAGGCACCGCTCACCGAGCAGCGGTCGCCGACTCGACCCCGGGGGCGAGCTGCTGGAGATCGAGCTCCTCCATGTCGAGCTCCTGCTCGATGCGCTGGAACGCGGCGTCGCCGATCGTGCCGTCGGCGCGCAGCTCGATCAGTCGGTGACGCTCGGCGGTGATCGCCGAGCGCACGATCGCCATGTCGCAGTCGAGCCGGCGATCCCCCCTGGTGATGGCACCGCTCTCTTCGTGCACACCCGCGAGCTCCACCTCGGCGCGTCGCAGCAGCACTTCGTAGCGGCGTCGCAACAGCGCCGCCATCTCGTCGTCGGCGTGCTCGGCCGTCGCCGCCATCGCGGCGCGCAGCGTCTCGACCCGCGCGAGCCGCACCTCTCGATCGACGGAACCGTCGTCCCGAAGCCGCAGCGCGCTCATCAGCGGCCGCAGCGTCAGCCCCTGCACCACGAGGGTCGTGAGCACGACCGCGAACGCGCTGAAGAGGACCAGATCGCGAAACGGGAACGCGGGCCCTCCGGTCTCGCCGGTCGGGAGCGCGAGCGCCGCTGCGAGCGTCACGACCCCTCGCATGCCGCACCACCCGATCACCGCCGCCGCGCCCTTCGAGAGCGCGACGGTGTCGCGATGTCGCCATCGACTCCAGGCCGCCGCGCCCGTCACCCACCCGATGCGCGCGAGGATCGTCGCGACGCACACCGCGGTCGCGATGCCTCCGTACTCGACGAGCGTGCGCGCATCGAGACGCTCGACGAGCCCCTTGAGCTGGAACCCGACGAGCGTGAACGCGAGCACGTTCAGCACGAACACCGCGAGATCCCACACCGCATACGAGGGGACGCGGATGCGCGCCGGCGTCACGTCCGCGGCGTGTCGCGCGGCCGTCATCGCGAACGCGACGACGGTGAGGATGCCGGAGAGATGGAGTCGCTCCGCCAGGATCCACACCGCGAACGTCGCGCAGAACTGGAAGACGACCACGATCGCGACGTCGTGGATCCGCGGTAAGAACGCGATGACGGCGCGCGCGAGGACGAAGCCGAGCACGACGCTGCCCACCGTCGCCGCGAGGAGCAGCGGAACCGTGCCCTCCGGCGAGAACGTCCCCGCGAGGGTCACGCCCACCGCGAGCCGATAGATCAGCAGCGCGCTCACGTCGTTGAACAGACTCTCGCCCTCGAGGATCACGAGGAGTCGATACGGCGGATTCAGCTGCTTCAGCACTGCAGTCGCCGCTGCGGCGTCGGGCGGCGCGACGATCGCGCCGAGCGCGATCGCGACCGGCCACGGCATCTCGGGCACGAGCCAGCGCACGACGCACGCGACGACGACGATCGTCAGCACGACCGCGCCCACCGCGAGACCGGACACCGCGCGCCAGTTCGCGCGGAGATCGCGCGGCGAGGCGTCGAACGCCGCATCGAGCAGCACCGGCGCGACGAAGAGCGCGAGCGTGAGCTCGGGATCGAGCACGAGCGTCGGTGTTCCGGGGACGAGCGCCACACCCGCACCGGCGAGCGCGACCATGGCGGGGTACGGCGCCCCGATGCGTCTCGACACGGCGGTGAGCGCGGCGCCTGCGAGCAGGAACGCGATGATGAACTCGAAGACTTCCATGCTCGTCGAGCCCGCGACTCCGTCCGTCGGCCACATGCGTCCGACGTGAGCGCGTATTGCGTGCGGCGACGCGCCTCACTGCTGGTCACGGTCGTCGCTCGGTGTCGAGCGCCTATGTCCGCGAAGGGAGCAAACCCTGACGGAAAGGAGCGAACGATGGCGCGACCGACCGAGATCGCCGGGCAGGTGATCGGCAAGCTCAAGGGCGCGAAGCAGGCGTTGACCGGCGGAGCGGGGATCTTCGAGCGCCTCTCGACCGAGCACGGCGAGATCTCGACGCTGATCCGGCGTGTGGCCGCCAGCACGGACGACTCGAACGTACGCAAGGAGCTCTACGGCCGCATCCGGACCGAGCTCGCCGCGCACGCGCGGGCGGAGGAGAAGGAGGTCTATTCGACGTTCCGCGGAATTCCCGACATCGCCGGCAAGATGGACGACTCCGCCGACGAGCATCATCGGATCGAGCGGTATCTCGATCAGCTGGACGTGCTGCCGATCGACGGCGATCGGTGGAGCGACGTCTTCCGCGAGATGATGATGCTCGTGCAGCACCACGTCATCGAGGAGGAGCAGCAGATCTTCCCGGCTGCGAAGAAGGCGCTCTCGAAGGAGCAGTCCTTCGCGCTCGAGCAGCGTTATCTGGAGTCGAAGGCGAAGGAGCTCGACTCGTTCACCTGATGGTCGCCAGTCGAGCGCGACCGCCGAGCGGGCCCGTGCTCGCTCGGCGGTCGTTTCGTTCGTGGGACTCACTGGAGCTCGGGCAGTCGCCACGCGAAGTCGCGGCGCAGCGTTCGTGCTGCGGTCAGCGCGGCGCGACCCAGGATGCCGGCATAGGTCGGGAACGAGAACGGCAGTCGCGCGAGATCGTCCACCGTCATCCCCGCGCTGATCGCGATCGCCGCGAGCTGCACGATGTCGACGGCGCGATCTCCGACGACGTGACAGCCGACGATGCGCGAGGTCGTGCGGTCGACGATCAGCTTGCAGAAGCCCGACGCACGACCGTCGATGATGGCGCGCGTGCCGCAGTCCAGTCGGATCACGGTGACGAGCGCGTCGAGCTCGGCGCGCGCGCGTGCTTCGCCGAGGCCGACCTGCGCGTACTCGGGATCGGTGAAGCTGCCGATCGGGCTCACGTGCTTCGTCAGCGGCAGCACCGCGCCGCGGACCGCGTTCGTGCCGGCGACGTAGCCCTCTTCCAGCGCCTGCGGGACCACCATGAGATGACCGGTGACGTCGCCCGCCGCGAGCACGTGCGGCGCGGTGGTCCGGAGATGCTCGTCGACCCGCACGTGGCCGCGCTCGTCGGTCGCGACGCCGGCGACGGCGAGATCGAGCTCGGCGGTGTTCGCCACCCACCCTACTGCGACCACCGCGAGCGCTGCCTCGGCGGTGGCTCGATCTCCGTCCTTCGACACGATCATTCGCACGCCGTGCGCCGTCTTCTCGAACGCTTCGATCGCTCCGAAGTCGGTTCGCACGATCATCCCCGCGTCGCGGAACGCCGTCGTCACTTCTGCCGAGACGTCTTCGTCCTCCGTCGGCAAGATGCGCGGGCCGGCCTGGAACAGCTGCACGCGCGTGCCGAACGCGTGGAAGATCGACGCGACCTGCACGCCCGTCGCGCCCGCGCCGATCACCAGCATCGAAGGCGGCACCGACGTCAGCGCCCACGCGTCGCTGTGCGTCGCCGTCAGCTCGGCGCCGGGCACCGAGAGCCGCCGGCTCGCGCCGCCGGTGCAGAGGACGATCGACTCGCCGTCGAGGCGCAGCCCGCTCGCGGTCTCGATCGTGTGCGGTGCGACGAAGCGCGCGGCCCCGGTGTTCTCGAGGATCGAGACGCCCGCGGACTCGCACTGTCCGCGCAGCGCGGATTGCCGGCCCACGTGATCGACGACCTCGCGGACCCGCTCGAGCAAGCGCGGATAGTCGACCACGGGCTCACCGGCGGAGATGCCATATCGCGAGAGCTGTCGCGCCTCGCGCACGAGGCGCGCCGCGTGGGCCAGCGTCCGCACCGGCACCGGACCGTCGTTGGCGGCCATCCCGCCGAAGCGCTCGCGCGCGACGAGCGCAGTGCGCGCTCCGAGATCCGCGGCCCGCAGCGCGGCGACCACGCCCGCAGGCCCCGCTCCGATCACGACGACGTCGAATTCACTCTGCATCTCTCCCTCACGATCACGGGAGCTCGGACAACCAGCGCAATGCGCTCAGGCTCGGCAGGAAGCAGTACTCCCCGCCTCTCGTGACGACGAAGCGCGGCAATCCGTCGAGCCGTCGCGGGATGGGCTTTCGGGGAATCGAGAATCGACCCTCTCCGTCCGCCGATCCCGTCACCGGGTCTCTCGCGTCGCCGAGCCCGATGAACTCGCCGCCGTTGATCCACTCGGATTGCACGAACTCGAATTGCCGCCCCAGGTGCGCGCCGACGAACGCGAAGATGAGACCGCGATCCGCGCCGTCGTCCTCCATCACACCCTCGGGGAGCATCGGCCCGTACGCCGTTCCGCGGCGGATCATGCGATGAAGCCGGGCCACCCCCGCGACCTGCGCGTCGCGCGGGTTGCAGCGCCGGATGTGAGAGCCGATCGGCGTGCGATATCCGGTGGGATCGTCGGCGCGATAGAGGAACGCATTGTTGCGACCACGGTCCGCGCCGAGCGCGGGATCGTCGTGGAACGGACAGAGCGCGAGCGGCGCGCCGCTGCGCCAACGACCCATCATCTTCGCGGCGAGGAGCTCTTCGTCCTCGGGGCTCGTCGCGCGCGATCGCAGGTACTGGCGGAACGCGGCGACCCGCTGGTGCAGCTTGCGGAAGACGACGTACGTGCCGTTGCGACCGAGCACGTCGGGCGAAGGCATCGGCGGGAACCCGCCGAGCTCGTCGCGATATCCCAGCACGAGCTCTCCTGCCTTCAGCGGGATCTCCTCGGGATTGCTCCCCGGGACGCCACTGCCCTCGATCGCCGGGTGACTGATGCCGTCGCGGAATCCGAACGGCTCTCTCTCGGTCGGCAGTGCGTGGCAGTCCTGGCGCCAGATCGATTCGACTCCGGGGAGCGCCCGGAGCGCGTCTCTCGCCCGCGCGATCGAGGGCTCGAGCAGCGCGCGATCGGGCGCGAGCGCGACCAGCACGACGTGCACGTCGGACGTCCCGAGCGGCTTCTCCCAGTGCGCCGGTGCGCTCTCTCCGGTGTCGCCCAGCGCTGCGGCGCGGCTCGCCATTCCCTGCTTGAGCTCCCACGCGAAGCTCTCGAGCGATGCGGGCGGCACGCCGAGCGCGCTCAGCCCGTGGAACGTGAGCGCCGCGTTCAGCCAGGTGTCCCCGAGCGCGCTCGTCGTGTGCGCGGCCGACGCGACTCGCTCGCTGAGGCGGCGCATCAATTCCCTGCCAGCACTGCGATCGATGATCTTCAGGAGGATGTACGTCGCAGCGTAGGGCGTGGGCCGAGGCCGCAGCGCACCACTCTGGATGTCGTCGAGCTCCAGCGACACGTCCGCGTCCACTCCCATGCTCCACTGATGCTTCTGTCCGGAACCGATCCTGGAACGAACATCCGGGCAGCAGCACTAGCTCATCGACGCCGTGGCGAGGTTCCTCCAGAAGCGCTCCAAGCTCTCGTCGCCTCCGAACAACGTGCTGAAGATCGTCGAGTCCGCGACGAGCACGTCCCCGGCGCGCCCGCCGCCCGGAGGCAGCCACACGAGCGCGTTGAACGCAGTGTTCCCCGCCGCGGTGAACGGGTGCGGCTTGGACGTGTCGATCGGCTGTCGTGCGAGCACCCGCGCCGAGCTCGACGGATCGGTGACGGCGTAGTGCGGAAGGTGCATGTGGAAGTTGAAATTCGTGACTCCCTCGAGCCAATGACGGGAGTCGAGATCGCGCGCGATCTCGAGCGGCGCGATCCGCGTCGTCCCCCGCTGCACTGCAGGCCGCAGCCCGTGCCGGTTCTCGACCGGAATCCCCAGGCCCTGCATCAGTGATCGCGTGTAGCGCCCGAAGCGCTGCTGTCGCGGCACCAGCGCATCACCGTGGTGCGCGTACTCCATCGCGCGCTCCTCCAGGTCGGGCGACGCGCCGACGTCGTGGTGGGGCCCGATCAGGAGGCACGTGCCCTCGCGCGCGAGGAACGATCGAGCGGCCTCGATCTCCTCGGACGACGCTTCCTGTCCGGTCACCATGTGGTCGAGCCCGAACACCAGCAGCGTGTCGACGTCGGAGAGCACGCGCTCGTCGAGCGGAAGACGGAAGCCCGCCTGATCGACGCGCTGGAACACCGGCACTCGGTGCCCGGTCGCCTCCTCGATCACGTTCTGGAATCGCACCCACGCCCAGAAGAAGAGCTCGAGCGATCCCGCGATGCCCTGCTGGAACATGCCGGGATCGGCGAAGCGCGGATCCTCGTACTGAGGCCAGAGCACGCGACGGACCTCGGTCATCGTGGAGAACCGATTGTCCATCTGCGTGACGTCGCGATTGGCCTCGCCCGGATAGCTCCACGCGATGTAGACGCTGACGCGCCGCCGGCCCGCGACGTACTTCCGCGGCGAGTGGCTCTGGTTGTACGTGCGCGCGGGCTCCCTCATGAGTCCCTCACTGCATCTGCTCGAGCATCCGCGAGAACGCGCTCTTCAGCTCCAGCGCCTTCTTGATCTCGTCGGTGCTGACGTACGGATATTCGCCGTACTCGAGGAAGCTCGGACACTGGTGCGCACGGACGAACTTCACGAACGCGTCGGGGTTCGTCTTCCAGTCGGAGGGGAAGCCCTCGAGGTTCTCGAACACCGTGTCGACGCCGGCCTTCTTGAAGAGCGCGACTGCGTCTTCGGTGTATTTGTCGAAGTCGGTGTCGAAGATGCCCTGGTACATGAACCGAGTGTCGTCGTCGAAGAGCACCCAGCGCAGGTAGTGCAGCTTGAGCGGCGCGAGCAGGCTCGGATCGCTCTCCAGCGCCTTCGCGAGCTTCGCTCCGTAGCCCCGGATCGCGTCCGCGCGTCCCGGCTTCACGTTCGCGATGATCGTGAATCCGTAGCAGGCCGGCGTCTTCGGCCAGATCGGGCCGTACTTGCCCTTCTCCCAGGACTCGTCGCTCTTCGGGATCGCCATCGCTGCCGGCTGCATCGGAGTCGTCCTTGCTGGTCCCGCGGACCGGTTGGGTGACTCCGACGGCAGCTGTGCCCGGTCCGAGATGGCGCAAGTTGCTGGGCGCGGGAACGAGGCTCGCACGCCAGAAATGGCCGGTGCGTCCGATGCGACATGCCACTTCGTCCGGCCTCGTCGTGGTGCTCGGCGCCGCGTCGTGCGCGCGTGCACGGGAGCTGCACCCCGCGGAGGCGAGCGCCGGCGCTCACTCGCAGCACCTCGCGAATCCGGTCCCGCGTGCCGCTCGGCCTGGGCGCGCAGGCGAAGTGGCACCCTCGCCGCACGTTCTCTGGTGCGGATGTCGCATCGCCCGCCGCCCGGGAGAGAGCGATGAAGGACGATTTCCGAGGCAAGATCGACATCGACATCCGCCGTTCCGAGCCCGACTGGCGCCCGTATCTGCCGCCCTCGGCGAAGCCCGGCGCACCCAACGTCCTCTACGTGGTGTGGGACGACACCGGCATCGGCGCGTGGGACATCTATGGCGGTCTCATCCGCATGCCGAACCTGCAGCGGATCGCGAAGTCCGGAATCCGATTCACCAACTGGCACACGACCGCGCTCTGCTCGCCGACGCGCTCCTGCCTGCTCACGGGGCGCAACGCGACGCGCAACAACATGGCCTGCATCACCGAAGGCGCGCAGGGATTTCCGGGCCTGAGCGGGGTAATTCCCCCGGAGAACGGGTTCCTCTCCGAGATCCTCGTCGAGCACGGATATTCGACGTTCTGTATCGGAAAGTGGCACCTGACTCCGTCGACCGAGGAGATGCTCGCCGCGAGCCGGCGCACGTGGCCGATCGGTCGCGGATTCGAGCGCTTCTACGGCTTCCTCGGCGGCGAGACGAATCAGTACTATCCCGATCTCGTGCTCGATCAGGGCCCGATCGATCCCCCGGCGACGCCCGAGGAGGGCTATCACCTCTCGTCGGATCTCTGCGATCGGGCGATCCAGCTCATCGCCGACACGAGCACCATCGCGCGCGACAAGCCGTGGCTCTGTTATCTGTCGTTCGGCGCGAACCATGCCCCGCACCAGGTGCCGAAGGAGTGGGTCGATCGGTACGCCGGCGTGTTCGACATGGGGTACGAGAAGTATCGCGAGCTCGTCCTCGCCAACATGAAGAAGCTCGGGATCGTCCCCCAGAATACCGAGCTCTCTCCGATCAACCCGTGGGCGGCGCCCGACGTCATCGCCGAGAACGATCTCGTGCGGCCCTGGGAGTCGCTGACCGAAGGCGAGAAGAAGCTGTTCTCCCGCATGGCCGAGACGTACGCCGCGTTCTCGACGTACACCGATCACCAGCTCGGCCGCGTCCTCGATTTCCTCGAATCGACGGGACAGCTCGAGAACACGATCGTCGTCGTGGTCTCCGACAACGGCGCCAGCGGCGAGGGCAGCCCCAACGGGTCGGTCAACGAGAACCGCTTCTTCAACGGATGGCCGGACTCGCTCGACGACAACCTGAAGGCGCTGGACCAGCTCGGCAGTCCTTCGACCTACAACCACTATCCGACGGGCTGGGCCTGGGCGTTCAACACGCCCTACAAGATGTTCAAGCGCTACTCGTTCGAGGGCGGCACCGCAGATCCGTTCGTGATCTCGTGGGCGAAGGGCATCGACCCGAAGAAGTACGGCGGCCAGCTGCGCGATCAGTACTGCCACGCAGTCGACGTGGTGCCGACGATCCTCGATCTCGTGGGCATCGAGCCGCCTCGCGCCATCAAGGGTGCGACCCAGAGCCGCATCGACGGCCTCAGCCTCGTCCCCGCGATCCGCGACGCGAAATCGGCCTCGCCGCGCACCACGCAGATGTACTCGATGCTCGGCACGCGCGCGCTCTATCACGACGGATGGAAGGTCGTCGCGAAGCACGGCGCGATCTCGGGGAAGGGCAAGTTCCTCGACGATGCGTGGGAGCTCTATCACGTCGCGTCGGATCGCTCGGAGCGCATCGACGTCGCGGAGAAGCACCCCGAGATGCTCCGGGCGCTGGTCGCGCTGTGGTACGCCGAGGCCGGGCTCAACCACGCGCTGCCGCTCGACGATCGCACGGCCGCCGAGATCCTCGGTATCGAGCGCCCCTCGATCGCGAAGGTCTCGAACCGCGCCGTCTACTACCCGGGCATGAGCGAAGTGCCCGAGGAGGTCGCGATCCGACTGCGCAATCGCTCGTTCGTGATCGGCGCGTCGCTCCGCGACGTCACGAAGGGCTGCGAAGGCGTGATCGTCTCGCAGGGATCGCGCTTCGGCGGACACACGCTCTTCGTGCAGAACGGGAAGCTCGTCTATCTCTACAACTTCCTCGGCATCGAGCAGTTCCGGTTCGAGTCGAGCGATCCGTTCCCGACCGGGCGCGTGACCATCGGAGTGAAGTTCGACAAGACCGGCGAGAATCCGAAGTACGTCGCGAACGGGAACCTGGAGCTCCGGATCAACAAGAAGGTCGTCGCCAAGGGCACGATGCGCACCCAGCCGGGCGCGTTCTCGCTCACCGGTGAGGGCCTCAACGTGGGCAAGGATCGCGGCGACCCCGTGAGCTCGTCGTACCGCTCGCCGTTCACGTTCCGCAACGGGATCATCGAATTCGTCGCGTTCGACACCTCGGGAGAGCCCGAGCGTGATCTCGAGCGCGACTTCGCCGCGATGCTCTCGCGCGACTGAGGCTCGGCATGTCCGCGGCGACCATCCCTGCCAGCGATCTCGTGAGGCGTCGGAGCGAGGTGCCGCGCACGGCGTTCCATCTCCTCGCGAAGCCCACCGGCGCCATCTGCAACCTCGACTGCTCGTATTGTTTCTTCCTCTCGAAGGAGCGGCTCTATCCGGAGAGCTCGTTCCGGATGAGCGACGAGCTGCTCGACGCATATCTCACGCAGTATCTCGAGTCGCAGTGGGGCCCCGAGATCACGGTCGCGTGGCAGGGCGGCGAGCCGACGATCATGGGGCTCGACTTCTTCCGGCGCGCGGTCGCGATGGCGGAGGCGAAGAAGCGCCCGGGGACGCGCCTCGCACATACCCTCCAGACCAACGGCACGCTGCTCGACGAGGCGTGGTGCGATTTCCTGCGCGAGCATCGCTTCCTCGTCGGGCTCTCGCTCGATGGGCCGCGCGCGCTGCACGATGCCTGTCGCGTCGACAAGGGCGGTCACCCGACGTTCGACAAGGTCATGCGCGCGCTGCGGCTCCTCCAAGCTCACGAGGTGGAGATCAACGTGCTCACGACGGTGCACGCCGCGAACGCCGATCATCCGCTCGAGGTCTATCGGTTCCTCCGGGACGACGCACGGGCGCGCTACATGCAGCTGATCCCGATCGTCGAGCGCGACAACGACACCGGCTTCCAGGAGGGCACCGAGCTGACGTCGCGCTCGGTCGGCGCCGACCAGTACGGACGCTTCCTCACCGCGATCTTCGACGAGTGGGTGCGGCGCGACGTCGGCACGGTCTTCGTCCAGCAATTCGACGTCGCGCTCGCGTCGTGGGCCGGAGAGCCGCACGGGCTCTGCGTGCACTCGGAGACGTGCGGGGCCGCGCTCGCGCTCGAGCACAACGGCGATCTCTATTCGTGTGATCACTTCGTCGAGCCGGCGCACCGACTCGGGAACATCCGCGACCGCCACATGAGCGTGCTCGCGAGCTCCGAGCGACAGCGCGACTTCGGGCGTGCGAAGCGAGACTCCCTCCCTCGCGCCTGCCGCGAGTGCGAATATCGATTCGCGTGCCACGGCGGCTGTCCGAAGGATCGCGTCGCGCGCGCGTCCGACGGAGAGCCCGGCCTCAATCACCTCTGCGCCGGATATCTGCGCTTCTTCCGGCACATCGATCCCACGATGCGCCGCATGGTCCAGCTGCTGCGGAGCGGGGACGCGCCCGCACGCGTCATGTTCGAGCGCGCGGGCCGCAACGACCCGTGCCCCTGCCGCAGCGGCAAGAAGCACAAGCACTGTCACGGTCGCTGAGCGTCTACATGCCCATCGGGCCGGGCTCGTGCTCGACCGTGAGCGACTCGCCGATCGCGGGAGGCGCGATGCGCCGCAGCGCGCCGTCGCGCCAGACGATCAGGCAGACGCGCTCGTCGTCGAGCGATCGATCGAGCGCGACCTCGAAGCTCGCCGGGCCTTCGGGATCCATCTCGAGCACGCGCACCGTCATCTCCTCGGCGACGACGGTGTCGCCCTCGTGCAGCGCGTGCTCCTGGCTCCGGAAGACCTGCTCGAAGACGTTCTCGCGACGCGGCCGCACCAGCGATGCGATCGTCATCGTGCGCTCGTTCGTGCGCTCCACGCGGAGATCGTGGGGCGCGGGGGCGAGCACGCGGAAGCGCGCGCCCGGGCCGATCGCCTCGGGCGAGTAATAGGCGATGCTCGGCGCCGCGTAGACCGAGAGCACTCCGTCGGCGCCGTTGATCAGATAGACGAGGCCCGAGCTCGAGCATCCGCCCGAGTCGCCCTCGGTCGCGAGCCGTCGCTCGGCCTCCGCGATCTCGGCGAACGCGAAGGGCGCCGTCACGCGCAGCAGCGCCCCGAGCCCGATGTGCGCGATCGCGATCACGATCGCGAGCCCGGCGAGCGCGTGCCGCACGACGCCGATGCGCGCGCGCGAGGCGCGCCATGCGACGGTGATCGCCGCGCCCACCATCGCCGACGCGCCGAAGAGCCCCATCGGCAGCATGCGCGGTCCGATCAGGCCCGCGACCATCGGCACCAGCGACACCACGCACGCGACGAAGAGCCAGCGCAGTCGTCGATACGACTCGGTGTCGCCGCCGCGTCGCACGACCGCGAGCAGCCAGAGGCTGCCGCCGATCGACACCACACCCCACGACACCAGGATCACGCGGGAGATCGGATTGGTGACGTACCCGAACGTCGAGAGCGCGCCGATCGCCTCGGCGAGCAGCGCAGGCACGCGCGCCGACGCCGCGATGGCGAACGAGAGCAGCTCGCGGAACGGCGAGACGTAGGTGCCGCTGTGGTGCGCGCCGTAGCCCGCGAGCACGTAGAACACGACGTACGCGCCGCACACGATCGACGTCGGCAGCGCGGCGCGAGCGCGATCGCGCAGCGAGCCCGTCGCGACCATCGCTTCGTACGAGAGCAGGTAGATCGCCGCGGCGAGCCCGGTCTCGCTCGCGAGCAGCGAGAGCGAGAGCGCCGCCGGCGCGCCGATCGCCGCGAGCGGAGCGCGGTCCTCGCGCCACCGGAGGTGCAGCACGAGCGCGAGCCCGCCGAGCGCGGCCGAGACCAACGTGTGGCGCGACGCGGGCCACGCGAGCGTCATCACGTGCGCGCCCGCGAGCGCGTAGACGAGCGACGCGATCACCGCGGTGCGCGCCTCGAAGCACCGGCGCATCAGGGCGGCGGCGGTCGCGAAGAGCAGCACGCCCCAGAGCAGCGAGTGCAGGTGCGAGGGAAACGCGGCACGCCCGAAGAGCGCGTGATCGATCGCGAGCAGCGCGCTCGAGAGCGGGCGGAAGAAGCGCAGCGAGAGCTGGGGATCGGTCCACCAGTGCAGCCAGCCGCGCGCGATCATCTCGCGGTTCGCGGCGTCGCCGTGGGTGAACTCGTAGAGGCCCAGCGGGTCGTCGGGCAGGTCGAAGAGACCTTCGAGGACGAGCTGGTGCACGAGGTCGTCGTGCAGTGGGCCCACGAAGAGACAGGGGATCGACGCCAGCGCCCCGAGGGCCACGACGACGGCGAGAGCGCGCTTCGAGGCGCGCGGTTGATTTCGATCCACCACGCGGGCGCGGAGGATACTCCCACTTCGGCGTTCCCACGATGGGCGGTCCACCGCCGATCACACCAATGTCAGAGGTCGGTGCGCAGCAGCGCGCCGGACTGGCACTGACGGCGCTGGATCACGAGCTCGGGGCCGAGCCGCGTCGCCACCAGCAGCGCGCGGCCGGTCCACGCGGCGCGCGATCCCGGCGCGGCGACGGAGCTCGGGAGCATCCCCTCGAGATCGTCGGTCGCGCCTTCGAGCGCGGCGCCGAGGCGCGGTCGCTCGCCTTCGCACGCGACGGGCTCGCTGCTCGCGGGGCGCGCGTCGGTTCCGTCGAGCGCGGTGGAGACCGGCGCGTCGCCGCAGCGCGCGATCGCGCGCCCGCCGCCCGCGCTCGACAATCTCACGTCGGCGCAGCCGAGCGCGCGGCGCTCGACGATCTCCGCCGTCGCGCCATCGATGCGCGCGAGGATCCACTCCTCGGCGCCGGGCGTGCCGCCGCAGAGACCGAGCAGCGCGCCGTCGTCGGTCGAGAACGCGCCGACGATCGCGGCCTCGCACGGGCTCGCGAGCGCGATGGGCTCGATGCGCCGTCGCGCGCCGCCGATCACCGAGAGCGCGATGCCCGAATCCGCGCGTGTCGCCACGACGAACGCGCCGTCGGCGAGCGACGCGATCGCGACGTCGCCGCGCGCTGCGCCCGTCGCGCGTGCCGCGCCGATCGCGATCGGGCTCGCCTCGCCGCTCGGGCCCTCGATCACCGCGGCGTGCGCGCGCCCGCTCCTGCCGTCGGTCGTGATCCACGCGAGCGCGAGACGATCCCCGCGTCGCGCCACCGCGAGCTCGCGGACGTGCGCACCGGTCGCCACGAGCTCGCGCGCTGCGCCGATCGGCTCGCCCTCGGGGCCGAGCTCGAGCGCGCGGATGACGCCACCCTGGTCGGCGGGATCGGCCCACGCGACGCTCGTTCCGCTCACGTCCGCGATCAGATCGAACGCGCCCGCGCCCGCGATCGGCACGGCGGTCGCGACACGCGGGCCGATCGCGGTCGGGCTCGGGGCTGCGGCGACGGCCGGCGTCCCCGCGGCGCCGGTGCTGTGCCGCGCGCTCGCGAGGATGCGGTCGAGCGCCTGGAGATCCGACTGCGCGGTCGCGAGGACCATCGTGAGGATGAAGCGATCGTCGAGCTCGTAGACGAACACGCGCGCCAGCACGCCGGCATCGCCGGCCCCTCGGAACGACAGCGTTCGATCGAGCGGACCGCGCTCGTGCTCGGACGCGATCGCGTCGGGGAGCTGCCGCTCGAATTGCCGCCTCAGCCCCCCGATCACGCCGGTGACGAACGTGCGCTGCGTGTCCTCGTCTCCGCGCTCCGCCTGCACGAAGAGGAACAGGTTCCGCGTCTCCGCCGCGTCGGTCCACCGCCACGCCTCGACGCGCTCGGGCGCCGTTCGGAGCGCCTCCGAGATCGACGTCCCCGGCGCGACGTCGTGCGAGCGATGGAGCCCGTTCGGCGCGAGCAGCTCGAGCTGCAGCGCGGGCTGGACGAGCCATCGCGTGGCATCGCGCACCTCGACGCGCGGCTCGAGGCGCTCCGCGTCCGCGAGCCGCACCGGCGCGTCGCGCGACATCGTCGCGATCCCCACCGTCGCGGCCGCCGCGAGCAGCGAGACCAGCGCGAGGAGCCCGCCGAGCACCGGCGCGCGTCGCCACGCCGCGCCCGCGGCGATCGAGATCATCGTGACGAAGGCGGCGAGCTGACCAACACCTTCCGCGAAGCGCGTTGGGTCGGCGACCGGCGCTCTGCTGACGGCCAGCGCCGTCCCGAGCGCGAGAACACAACCGCTCGCGAGGAAGACCCCGCCACCGAATCGGACTCCGTTTCGCATCGCGGAGGAGTAGCGGCGCGGTCGGCGTTCCACAAGATCGTCCAGCAGCGCTTCACGGCTCGTTCGCCGATCCGCCCCTACTGCGCCCTGCGCCAGGGCGTCAGGCTGCTGGCCATGCAGAAGCGAACGTTGGGAGCGAGCGGCCTCGAGGTCTCGGCGATCGGGCTCGGGTGCATGGGGATGAGCTGGGGCTACGGCGCGCCCGGAGATCGCAGCGAGATGATCGCGCTGCTCCGCAGGGCGGTGGAGCTCGGCGTCACGTTCTTCGACACCGCGGAGGTCTACGGGCCGCTCGCGAACGAAGAGCTCGTCGGCGAGGCGCTCGCGCCGTTCCGTGATCGTGTGGTGATCGCGACGAAGTTCGGGTTCGCGCCGAGCGCTCCGGGCGAAGCGCGGTGGTCGAGCCTCGACAGCCGCCCCGAGCACATCCGCGAGGTCGTCGAGGGATCGCTGCGCAGGCTGAGGGTCGACGTGATCGATCTCCTCTACCAGCACCGGGTCGATCCGAACGTGCCCATCGAGGACGTCGCGGGCGCGGTGAAGGAGCTGATCCAGCAGGGCAAGGTGAAGAGCTTCGGTCTCTCCGAGGCGAGCGCCGCGACGATCCGTCGCGCCCACGCGGTGCAGCCGGTCGCGGCCGTGCAGAGCGAGTACTCGCTGTGGTTCCGCCGCCCGGAGGAGGACGTGCTGCCGGCGCTCGAGGAGCTCGGCATCGGCTTCGTCTCCTTCAGCCCGCTCGGCAAGGGGTTCCTCACCGGCGCGATCAGCGCCGAGACGCGCTTCGCCGCGAACGACTTCCGCAGCGTCCTCCCGCGCTTCGCGCCCGACGCGATGGCCGCGAACCAGGCGTTCGTCGATCTCCTCGCGCGCGTCGGGCGCGAGAAAAGCGGGACCGCCGCACAGATCGCGCTCGCGTGGTTGCTCGCGAAGAAGCCGTGGATCGTGCCGATCCCCGGCACCACCAAGCGCGCGCGCCTCGAGGAGAACGTGCGCGCCGCCGACATCACGCTCACGGCCGACGACCTCGCCGCGATCGAGCGCGCCGCAGCGCGCATCGAGGTGCACGGCGCTCGTTATCCCGAAGCGATCGAGCGCATGACCGGCCGCTGAACGAGAGGAGCTCCATCAGGATGCGAGGAACCATCATCCACGCGCCCGGCGACGTGCGTCTCGAGACGCGCCCCGAGCCGAAGATCGTCGAATCCACCGACGCGATCGTCCGGATCTCCGCCACGTGCGTGTGCGGATCCGATCTCTGGACCTATCGCGGGATCAATCCCGTCTCGAAGCCCACGCCGATGGGCCACGAGTACTGCGGCATCGTCGAAGAGGTCGGTCGCGACGTCACGACGGTGCGTCGCGGAGACTTCGTGATCGGATCGTTCTTCGCGTCCGACAACACGTGTCCGCACTGCCGCGCTGGATACCAGACCTCGTGTCGGCACCGCGTCGTGATGAGCGAGTGTCAGGCCGAGATGATCCGAGTCCCGCTCGCCGACGGAACGCTCGTGGCCACGCCCGAGCGCCCGCCGGAGGACATGGTGCCGAGCCTCCTCACGCTCTCCGACGTGATGGGCACCGGATGGTTCGCGGCGGTCGCTGCGAACGTCCGACCCGGGATGACCGTCGCGGTCGTCGGTGACGGCGCGGTCGGTCTCCTCGGTGTGCTCTCGGCGAAGCAGATGGGCGCGGAGCGGATCATCGCGATGAGCCGCCACGAGGCGCGTCAGAAGCTCGCGCGCGAGTACGGCGCGACCGACATCGTGACGGAGCGCGGCGACGAAGGCGTGGAGCGCATCGAGGAGCTCACCCGCGGGATCGGCGCGGACGCGCTGCTCGAGTGCGTCGGTACCGCGGAGTCGATGAAGCAGGCGATCCGCGCGACCCGTCCGGGCGGGCACGTCGGCTTCGTCGGCGTCCCGCACGGCGTGGAGATCTCGGGCACGGAGCTCTTCTTCTCGCACGTCGCGCTGCACGGAGGCCCGGCGCCGGTGCGGCGGTTCCTGCCCGAGCTGATCGACCTCGTGTGGACCGGGACGATCGATCCCGGAAAGGTCTTCGACCTCACGCTGCCGCTCGATCAGGTCGCGGAGGGATACCGCGCGATGCACGAGCGGCGCGCGATCAAGACGCTGCTGCGTCCGTGAGCTCGCCCGACCTCCTGCCTCACTTCGCCGTCTTCCGAGCGACCTCGACGAATGCGCGGAGCGCGGGCGAGCTCTGCGCGCGGCTCGGGTAGTAGAGGAAGAACCCGGGCACCGCCGGCGAGTAGGCCTCGAGCACGCACTGCAGTCGTCCGGCGCGCAGCGACTCCGCGACCATCGGCTCGGCGACGTACGCGAGACCGAGGCCCTGCTCGGCGAGCGACGCAGTCAGGGCGGAGTCGTTGCTCACGACGACGCCGCCGCGCACTGCGACGCGCCAGTGTTTCTTCCCGCGCTCGAGCTCCCACGCATAGAGCGCCCCGGTCGTGACGGATCGGAACGTGATGCACTCGTGGCGCAGCAGGTCCTCGGGGCGCTGCGGCGTCCCGTGCTCCGCGAGGTACCCGGGAGAGCCCACGATCACGAAGCGGAACGGATCGGTGAGCCGCACCTGCACCATGTCGCGCTCGATCGCCTCGCTGAGACGCACGCCCGCGTCGTACCCGTCGGCGACGATGTCGACGAAGCGATCCTCGACGGTGATCTCGACCTCGATGTGCGGATGACGAGCCCGGAACGCCGGCAGCACGGGCGTGACGACGAGCGGCACGGCCGAGCGCGGCACCGTCAGCCGGACGCGCCCGGTGGTCTCGCCCGGCTGCGTGGAGAGATCGGCGAGCGCCGCGACCGCTTGTGTGAGCGCGGGCTCGGCGGTCTCCATCAAGCGCCGTCCCGCGTCGGTCAGCGACACACTGCGCGTCGTCCGATTCAGCAGGACGACGCGCAGCTCGTCCTCGAGCTGCCGCACTGCCTGGCTCACCGCCGACCGCGAGACACCGAGCTCACGCGCCGCATCGGCGAAGCTGCGCTTGCGCGCGACGACCAGGAACACGTGCAGCTGCGGGAGGACGCTCGCCTTCATGCGACCCCGCGAGCGTAGGCGAGGCGCGCGGCGGAAACACCTCGAAGAAAAAATCGGCTCGCCCGCAGGTCCCTACCGACCGCGCGCTTTCGCGCGCTCCCGTCCGGGGCCCGCGGGACGAGCACTTTTGCAAGGACTCAGAACTGGTCCTGCGGCGGGTGGCCGTTGCTCCCGCCACCTCCACTGCCGCCGCCGCCACCACCGCCGCCGCCGCCGCCGTGATCGCTTCGCGGCCGGCCGGCCCAGTCGTCGACCTGATCGTCGATCCGATCGGCGTACTCGTAGACCAGCCCGTAGAGCTGCTCGGTGCGCAGCAAGCGGCGGCGACGTCCGCTGAACACCTTCGACACGACGCGCGCGCCGGATGCCATCGTCTTGATGACCGGGCCACCGCTGTCGCCCGGACAGCTGATGACGTCGTCGTGGTCGTAGCGCGTCCACAGACGCTGCTTCCGCCCCGCCGCGAAGTCGCCCTCTTCTGCGCGGCATCCGAAGCCGTACATCACGACTCGCTCGTTGTTCGACACGATGGCACCGGGATGCACGCCGAACGGCGTGGCGACCGACGAGGGCACCGCGCGCGCGAGACGAACCACGGCGACGTCGTCGTCGCCCACCCCCGAGCCGTACGATCGCGTCGACGTCACGTTGAACGACTGCCGGTTCGTCGCGCTCAGGTGGATGGTGAACGTGCCGCTGATGCTGCCAGTGCGATAGTCGACGCAGTGCGCGGCGGTCACCACCGCGATCGGATCGATCAGGGTGGCAGTGCACCCACTGCCGTTCACGACGAGCCGCCCGACGGCGGGATCCTCGAACGAGAAATCGCCGTCGCGCAGCTCTTCGGTGACGACTCCGACGCCGCCGTCACCGGCATCGTCGAACGTCGAGGGCGGCAGATCGCCCGAGCGCGGCGCCTCGCATCCGCCGATCGACGCGGCGAGGATCGAGACCGAGAGCCAGACGCTTGGATGGTTGGAGAACGTACGAGTCATCACGGGAACGCTCCTGTCGTGGTCGCGGCCACGCAGAGCAGCCCTCGTGCCGAGCTCCGGCGCCCGAGATCACGCGGATCGGCACCCGACGCACATGGGCGAGCCCCACTGGGCGTGTGCCCGGCCCATGCGCGGCCCGGCGAAGACTCGGCTCGCCCGCCGGTAGGGCTCAAGGTCTGTCCCAAAATCTCCCGTCGCCCCGCGGCCGAGTCGGGCCCGTCCACGGCGTTGCCGCTCGTCGCCGTGCTTTCGCACGACTTCTCGCGTCGCCTTGCGGCCGAACCCGCCTCGATTGCGGGGCTCGGTCCGATTTCGGGACAGACCTTCACTCCTCGATCGTGTAGAAGGTCGCGAGGCACATCTCGTCGAGCGTGCCCTCGCCCCACGTCGTCGCCTCGTCGCGCTCCATCGTCGAGTAGGTGCAGGTGACGTGCAGCTCGTCCTCGGGCGAGAGCGTCACCGGCGTCTCGAGGAAATAGCTGCGCTGCCAGCCGAAGCGATAGTTCGAGATGTCGACGAGGCACGCAGTCCCCGCGCTCCCCGATCGCTCGATGTGCATGCGGCGCCCGAGCCCGTGCATGTGCGCGCGGACACCCATGATCCGCAGCGGACGGCCGCTCTCGAAGATCGGTCGCGTGCCCGCGAGGCTCGAGAAGATCGTCGAGTACGTGCTCGCGCGCATGCGCACCGACTTCTCGATCTCCTGTTGTCGCGGCGGGAGGTTCAGCTGCCCGTCGGTGAAGAACCACGGGCGCATCGGGTGCTCGACCTCGGTCGCGGTGCGCATGCGGATCGCCGTGCGATCGGGGAGCGCACCGTTCGCGTAGTGATAGTGGATCTGCACGAGGAGCGGCCGCGCGGGATCGACCGCGACGCCGGTGCCCTCGGGGTGGTGCACCGGCCCGGTGCCGGGCGCCCAGTTCATCAGCATGCTCGCGCGCACGCCCTCGCCCGGCCCACCGAGGCACGGATAACCGAGCCCCTCCGCGGCGTCGTCGAGCGCGCGCGCCGCGGTGACCGCCTCTTCGTTCTGCGGCTGGAAGACGACGACGTGGTGCACCACGCGCGGCTCTCCCGGCACGACCTCGTAGTCGGTCACGTAGCGCGGCGCGTCGCCCTCGACGTCGTCGTCGAAGAGGACGCATCGATAGTCGTCGAGGAGCTCCGACGCCGGCGCGTACGCCTCGGGCATGCGCGCCTCGTGCGTCACGCCTTCGAGCGCGGGCGGAGGTGCGATCTCGGGCAGCCCGCGCGACGCGTCGCCCATCGGATGTCCCGCGTCGACCCAGCGCTGGAAGAGCTCGATCTCGGCGTCCTCGAGCCACATCGCGTCGTGGTACGTCGCGCAGTCGCCGCTGTTGTCGGGCAGGAAGGGCGGCATCGATCGGCTCGCGACCGACGCCGCGATCAGCGGCCCTCGCGCGCTCACCTCTTCGTAGGTGATCAGCGGAAAGGGCCCGATCCCGCCGGGCTGGTGACAGGTCTGGCAGTGCTCCGCGAGCAGCGGCGCGATCTCGCCGTAGAACGTCGGCTCGACGCGGTCCGACTCCGTCGCTCCATCACACGCGCCCAAGACGACGAACGTGCCCACCGCGACGCGCGTCACTCGTCCCATGGTCCACCTCCAAGCGATCACGACGCGGTCCCCTCCGCGTCGAGCGGAGCGGACGCTACGTGAGCCGACGCACGCCCCGACAGCCGCCGTGGGTGGTGACGGCCACGCTTTCCCGCGCGCGCCCGTTCGCCGCGGAACGTCCGGAAATCACGGATCGATCGGCGCGGGCTCGGGCTCGATCGCATGTGCGCAGGTGAGCGCGGGCGCCCCTCAGCGGTCTCGTGTCGTCGTCCGGATTGGCGCCGCGTCCGCCGAGGGCGCGACGCGCGTCGTCAGCGTGCCGCCATGGTCTTAGAATCCCGCCCCCCACATGTCTTCCGAGCACACCTCCACCGCGCGGCGCGCGCACGACTTCATCCGCGACATCATCGACGAGGATCTGCGCGCGGGGCGCCACGCCCGCATCGCGACGCGTTTCCCGCCCGAGCCGAACGGCTACCTGCACATCGGACATGCGAAGTCGATCTGCCTGAACTTCGGGGTCGCGCGCGAGTACGGCGGCACCTGCAACCTGCGCTACGACGACACGAACCCCGAGAAGGAAGACATCGAGTACGTGCGCTCGATCGAGGCGGACGTGCGGTGGCTGGGGTTCGAGCCGACGGGCGTCTACTTCTCGGCCGACTACTTCCCGAAGATGTACGAGCTCGCCGAGCGGCTCGTGCGCGAGGGCCATGCGTACGTCTGCGATCTCGACGAGGAGCAGATCCGCGTCTACCGCGGCACGCTCAGCGAGCCCGGCAAGCCGAGCCCGTACCGCGATCGTTCGGTCGAGGAGAGCCTCGATCTGCTGCGTCGCATGAAGGCGGGCGAGTTCCCCGACGGCGCGCGCACGCTGCGCGCGAAGATCGACATGGCGTCGCCCAACATGAAGCTGCGCGATCCGCTGCTCTATCGGATCCGCCACGCCGAGCACCACCGCACCGGCGACGCGTGGTGCATCTATCCGATGTACGACTACGCGCATCCGCTCGAGGACGCGATCGAGGGGATCACGCACTCGATCTGCACGCTCGAGTTCGAGAACAACCGCGCGGTCTACGACTGGGTGCTCGACCACACCGGACCGTGGGATCCGCGGCCGCACCAGTACGAGTTCGCGCGCCTCGCGCTCGACTACACGGTGATGAGCAAGCGCAAGCTCCTCACGCTGGTCGAGGGCGGGCACGTGAGCGGATGGGACGATCCGCGCATGCCGACGATCGCCGGGATGCGTCGCCGCGGGTTCAGCCCCGAGGCGCTGCGCGCGTTCGCCGAGATGATCGGGGTCGCGAAGGCGAACTCGACGGTCGACATCGGCAAGCTCGAGTACTGCGTGCGCCAGGACCTGAACCAGAACGCGCCGCGTGTGCTCGGCGTGCTGCACCCGGTCGAGGTCGAGCTCGTCGGCGCGCCGTCGACGACCACCGACGCGCCCTACTTCCCGCCCGACGTGGGCAAGCCCGGCTCGCGCCCGCTCGCGCTCGGCGCGCGCATCTACATCGATCGCGACGACTGGCGCGACGAGCCGCCGGCCGACTACCAGCGTCTCGCGCCGGGACGCACGGTGCGGCTGCGCTACGGCCTGTGCATCACCGCGGACGCGGTGCTCGAGCGCGACGCGCAGGGACAGGTCACGAAGCTGCGCGCGATCGCGCATCCCGAGACCGTCGGTGGCGGCAATCCGGCCGATGGCCGCAAGGTCTCGGGCGTCGTGCACTGGGTCGACGCGGCGACGAGCGTGCCCGCGGAGGTGCGCCTCTACGATCGCCTGTTCAAGAGCGCGAAGCCCGAGGAGGGCGGCGCCGACTTCCTCGAGCAGCTCGATCCCGGGTCGCTCGTGGTGGTGCGCGAGGCACGCGTCGAGAAGAGCCTCGCGACGGCCGAGGTCGGCTCGCGATGGCAGCTCGAGCGCGTCGGCTACTTCGTGGTCGATCCCGACTCGAAGCCGGGCGCGCTGGTGCTGAGCCGCATCGTCACGCTGCGCGACTCGTACGCCGAGAAGGCGAAGACGCCCGAGCGCGCGGAGAAGAAGGACGTCGAGCCGAAGGAGAACGCGAAGGCGAAGACGCGCCCGAAGACGCGCTCGCCCAAGGAGTACCGAGCCGAAGCGCGCGCGCGCGATCCGGAGCTCCAGATCGCGCACGACACGATGGTCGCGATGGGGCTCGGCGCGGACGCGGCGGACCTGCTGAGCGGTGATCGGGCGAGCGCCGATCTCTTCCTCGCGACCGCGGAGCGCGGCGCGGTGCCCGACGTGACCGCGAAGTGGATGATCAACGAGCTGCCGAGAGCGCTCGCTGGCAAGGAGCTCGGAGACGCGGCGCTCGATGGGCCGCGCTTCGCGGCGTTCCTCGCGAAGGTCACGAGCCAGCAGCTCACGGGCGCCGCTGCGAAGCAGGCCCTCGCCGACATGATCACGAGCGGGAAGAGCGTCGACGACGTCGTGCGCGAGAGCGCCGCGCCGGCGTGGAGCGCGGAGCAGATCACGGCCGAGGCCGATCGCCTGATCGCGGCGAACGCCGACAAGGCGGCGCAGGTGAAGGCCGGCAAGGTGGGCCTGCTCGGCTTCTTCGTCGGCCAGATGGTGAAGGCCGCCCCGGGCGCCGATCCCAAGGAAGTGAATCGCGTCCTGCGCGAGCGTCTCGGCATCGCGTGAGCACGTCGCGAGCGCTCGTCGGCGCGAGAGCCGACGAGCGCTAGACGCGCCGCGCGAGCACGACCTGGTACGGGTCGCGCCGTGTGACGAGATCGTCGTACAGGCGAGTGCCCGGCGCGCGACAGAGATTGCGCATCGCGAGCTCCGCTTCGACGCGCCGCCGCGCGCCGTAGACCGGAACGCGGAACGCCGGGAAGCGCGAGATCGCTTCGTCGATGTAGGCCTGGATGCGGGGGTCGTCGAGATCGCGCGCGCGCACCGCCTCGTCCGTCACGTCGTCGGTCTCGACGATCTCGAGGCCGATCGACTCCATGAACTCGAACGACGAGCGCCACGCCTCCTCGGGGATCGAGTTGCCCCACACGAAGAGCCCACCGGGCTTCAGGATGCGACGCGCCGAGCGGAAGAACTTGCGATCCTCCTCGGTCATCACGTCGCCCTGATCGGTCACGTGCGTCTCGCAGACCGCGACGATGTCGGCGACCTCGTCGTCGATCGGAGCGCGGGTCGCGTCCGCGTGCGTCGCGACGAGCCTCCCGCGGTGGTGCGGCGCGAACTTCTTGCGGCACGTGGTGACGCCCCCGAGCTGCATGTCGATCGCTTCGTACGTGCACTTCGGGAGCACGCTCGTGCACACGTGATCGGCGCCCGCACCGGTCCCGCACCCGAGCTCGACGACGTGCACGCGTCCCGCGCGCTCTCGCGCGCGTCGCTGCACCGCATCGAAGTGGAAGAGCCCGGAGTAGGCATTGCGCCCGTAGCGCTGCGGGTCGCGCTCGCTCGTCGGCGCCGGGCCCCACGCCTCGGGCCAGACGTAACCCCACGTGTTGAACGTGAACTCGTACGGCTCGCCGTGCTCGCTGCGGACCGTGCCCATGCTCCGGTAGAGCGAGTACAGGAGCGAGTACACGGACTGCTTCGTGTACTCGCCTTCCTCGACGTGACCGTCCGCGCGCGCGACCTTCTGCGCGCGCTCGAGCGGCGTGCTCATCACCCACGCCGTGATGATCGCCTGCAGCCGAGGCATCGAGTACTCGGCTGCCTCGCTCAGGTTCGTGAGGACGTCCATGCGCGCCGTCAGGTCGCAACCTCGGTGCCACCCGCACGGGAACGGACGCTGCAGCGAGACGCGGCGCGATGGAGCCGACCGAAGCGGCGGTGCGCGGTGACCGCGCCGAGCCGGACGTAGGGAAGTGGCTCGAGCGCGCGCGCGAGCTGGCGGCCGCACGCGCGCTCGGCTCGTCCGAGACGCGCGACGTCGTGCCCGCGCTGCTCGATGCGCTGCTCGCCCCCGCGGGAGCCCATCCCGACGCGCGCGTCGTCGCGCTGCTCGGCGAACACCTCGGGAGCCGCGTCCGCCGAGGCCTCGTGCTCGGCGAGATCGTCGAGGAGCTCGCCGCGCTCACCCGCGCCGTCGCGGAGTCGTGGGCCGAGCTCGACCCCCCGCAGCGCCCCTCGATCGCACAGCTCGATCGCGTGCTCGCCGGACTGCAGCGAAGCGTCGCGTGGGTCATCGACACGTTCGAAGCGCACATGCGAGACGACGAGCAGCGTGACAAGCGTGCAGCTCGCCGGCTCGAGGCCGAGGCGCGCGCCGGGATCACGCGCGGTGAGCCGCTCGGAGCGGTCGCCGAGCGCCTGCTCGCGGTGGTGATCGACGAGATGGGCTGCGACGTCGGCGCGGTCTCGCTCCACGACGCCGCGAGCACACGGCTGGTCGCGCTGGCCGCGTCCGGGCGCTCGCGCGAGGCACTCGCGCGCGAGTTGGCGGGGGCCGCGTCGAAGACCTTCGCGGCGGAGGTCGCGCTCGCCGACGCGCCGGTCACCGGAGTCGAGGACATCGCGACCAGCGCCCTCGACGTGAGCCCGTCGCTGCGTGCGAGCGGGATCCACGCGATGCTCGGCGTGCGCGTGCCCGCGCGATGGAAGCTCTCCGGCGTGCTCTACGTCGGCATGACGCGACCGCACGTGTTCGGCGGTCGCGAGATGTGGCGGATCGAGATGCTCGGGGAGCGACTGCTCGTGCACCTCGAGACCACGCACCTCCACGAGGAGCTCCGGGCGTCCGTGGACGCGCTCCGCGCCGAGCGCTCGACGCGCGAGAAGTTCGTGTCCTTGCTGGTGCACGACCTGCGCACGCCGCTCTCGAACGCGAAGGTGAGCGCGCAGCTCCTCGCGAGGCTCCCCGACGGTCACGACAAGCGGATCGACCTCACGCAGCGCATCGTGCGCAACGTCGATCGCGCCGATCAGATGCTCCGCGACCTCCTCGACGTCAGCCGCATGCAGGCCGGCGGCACGCTCCCGGTGCAGCCCACACCGGCGGACCTGCTCGACGTGGTGCGCGCGGTCGTCACCGAGCTGCCCGCGACCGACGCGGCGAGGGTCGGGCTCGCGGCCGATCACGTGCACGGGACGTGGGATCGGCGCGAGCTCGAGCGAGCGCTGGGCAACCTCGTCGCGAACGCGCTCAAGTACGGCGACCCCCGAACGCCGGTCACGATCCGCACGAGCGTCGACGGCGGGATCGCGCGGCTCGCGGTCCACAACTCCGGCGCTCCGCTCGCTCCTGCGCAGCGCGCGCAGATCTTCGAGCCCTTCGTGCAGAAGAGCGAAGGGCACGGCTGGGGGCTCGGGCTCGCGCTGGTGAAGGCGTGCGCGCAGGCGCACGGAGGGCGCGCCCTCGTCGAGAGCGACGCCGAGCGCGGGACCACGTTCACCATCGAGCTCCCGCTCGCGCCCTGACGACGCGGACACGTTCCGACGCGGGCGTGTCGATTCTGCACCTCTACGCATGGCATCCGCACACCGCGGGGACGAAGTGAGACGTGTGACTCCTCCGTCGTCCTCCAGCTTCGTCGTGGTCGTGGACGACGACGTGACGCGCCTGCGGGCGGTGTCCGACGCGCTTCGCGCACGCGGGCACGACGTGCTCGCGTTCCCCGGCGTGGCGGAGGCTCGCGCCGGCCTGCGCGACGTGATGATCGACGTGGTCGTCGCGACCGCGGCGATCGCGAGCACGCTCGACGAGACGCGGCACGAGCGCACGCGCAACGCGTCGTGGGTCCTCCGCGGCAAGGCCGAGCCGCGCCTCGGCCCGAAGTTCATCGCGAGCGTCGCGATCGACGCGTCGCCGCACGCCGTGGCGGAGACGGTCGCGGCGGCCCTGATGATGCGGCGCCCCAAGCTACCTCGCCCGCCGAGCGCGATCGTCGCAGCGCCGCCGCCGCGGATCGTGCCGGTGCGTCTGCCCGAGCCGGCGCTCGCCGTCGCGGCGCCTCTCCCGTCCGCGACCGACGCGCCGGCGCTGCCCACCGCGCCCTCGGACGAGCATGCGCGGACCGCAGCGCTCGACGCGCCCGAGCCCGCGGCGACGCCGCCGGTCTCGGCACCGCGGCGCGTCGGCGTCGTCGCGCGCGACGCCAAGATGGTGCGCCGACTCTGCGAGACGCTGGATGCCGCGGGCATGAGCACACGGGGATTCACCGCCGCACGGACTGCGCGCGAGGTCGCGATGGCGGTCGGCTTCGACGCGCTGGTGCTCGAGGAGCAGCTCGACGGGCTGGACGCAGTGACGGTCGCGGCCCGTCTCGCGCTCGATCTCGGCGCGCGCGCACCGCGCATCGTCGTCCTCGCGCGGCCGGAGAGCGTCCTCACCGAGGGCGCGGTGCACACGATCGTCCGCTCGCCGACGACGCCCGAGGCGATCCTGCGCGCGGTGGTCGGCACGATGGACGCGCGCGAGCTACCCGCGCCCACGTGACGATCGCGACGCTCACGCCGATTCGACGGCGGCGCGTCGCGCGCGGACCACGCTCTCGAGCGTCGCGAGCAGCGCGTCGTCGACCAGCGGCTCGATCAGCGTCTCGTCGAACACCGGCCCGCTCGCGTCTCCACCGCGCTCGCCGCGGAGCCGCACGAAGAACGGGCGATCCGCGCCGAGCTTCTCGCGCAGCGCGTCGCAGAGTTCGGAGCCGGTCGGACGCTCGAGCCCATCGGCGACCACGACGACGTCGCAGCGCGCTCCGGGCAGGAGCTGCATCGCGTTGCCCGACGAGCCGAGCAGCAGGACGCGAGCGCCGCACTCCTGCAGCAGCTCGCTCAGGCGGCGGACCCGCCACACGTCGGTGTCGACGATCGCGATGATCGCCGCCGGCTTCAGCTCGAGCGAGCGCTCGCGAGGCGGAGTCTTGGGCTTGCTCATCGGCACCGATCCCTTCTCGTCGAACGGCCGCGCAGCGCGGCGATCACGGCGTCCCGCGAGGCGGCGCGCAGCCGCGTCGCAGGAACGCCGGTCGATGCGTGCTCACCGCAGCGCGGCGAGCGCGGGCACGATCACCAGCCGCCGTTGCGGCGCGCCGGACGCTCCTGCGCGACGTTCACGCGGAGATCGCGCCCGTCGAGCGAGGTGCCGTCGAGCTTCGAGATCGCGCGGGCCGCGTCCTCGGCGCTCGCCATCGTGACGAACGCGAAGCCGCGCATGCGCCCGGTCTCGCGATCGGTGGGGAGGTCGACCCGATCGACCTCGCCGATCGCGCGGAAGGTCGCGCGCAGCGTGTCCTCGGTGGTGTGGAACGCGAGATTTCCTACGTACAGACGGTTGCTCAAAATCACTCGGAATCCGGCTCTCGGTGTCAGAACGATGCGCGACCGCCGAGAGAGCCTCGAGCCCGGGGAAACGCTGCGACATGCCCGCATCGGCGGTGTCGTCGCAGCACGTGAATCCGTCCGGGCGAAGCGGGGACCGAAGAACGTGCCCGGCCACAGTGGACCGGTCACGAGTGCAACGCAAGCGTGCATTTCGCGATCACGGGCGACCGCAGCCGAGCTCGCCGACGTATGATCCACGTCACTCGTGCGGCTCGGCTGCCCGCGAGCACGATTCGCACATCGGCGATGTCAAATCGTCTCCGTGCGGCGCTATCGCGAGGCGCCGGATCTGCCGTACATCGAGCATGCGGCGACTCAGGGGGCTTGTTGGGGGCCCGAGTCGTGGGCGGCGGCGCGTGCGGAGCTCGGGGCGGGGGCTCGCGCGGTCTGCACGCGCCGCCGCGTCGCACCATCGCGATGACTTCGACGTTCGAGCGTCGAGCAGTGATGGAGCGCGGCGCTCGCGGACATCGATGCATGCGATGCGAGACGCCTGGGCCGCGTCATACCGGTACTTGCGGTCGTTCCTCGAGGACGACGCCGGACCACCCGAAGCACCACCGTCGTGGCGCGAGCGCGTCGAAGCGATGCAATCGCTCGCCGGTGCGCTCGCCGATGCGGTCGAGCGCGAGAACGGTCAGCGACGACGCGCGCTGCAGGTCGCGCTCGCGCGGTGCATCACGCTGAGCGTCGAAGCACGCGAGAACGCCGCGACGGACGGCGGCGGAGAGCGCTGACGCGCATCGACCGAGGTGGTGCGCGCCACTCGCCGGGCGAGGCGTGGTGAAGCGCATCGCGAACGCCGGCGCATCGACGGCGTCGCTCGGCCACGCGTCGCGAGGACCGGTTCTTGCGCCCTTCCGCTCGCGCAGCGGCTCGTCGGAGTCGCACGCCGAAGGAGGCGGAGATGGCCAGCGTCCAGACGAGCACCGAAAAGAAGATCACGAAGCCGGGCACGGCGACGATCGAGATGAAGCTCGAGGTCGTCGTGGTTCCGGTGAGCGACGTCGATCGTGCGAAGGCGTTCTACACCGGCCTCGGTTGGCGGCTCGATGCGGAGATCGGTGACGGCAAGACCTTCCGAGGAGTGCAGATGACGCCTCCCGGCTCGCAGTGCTCGATCCACTTCGGCACGGGGATCCCCTCGGCAGCACCGGGCTCGGCGCAGGGGCTCTACCTCGTCGTCTCCGACATCCAGGCGGCGCGCGCCCAGCTCATCGCGTGTGGGGTCGCGGTGAGTGAGCTGTTCCACATCGACTACAGCACTGGCGCTCGCACCCCTGGTGCCGATCCCCAGCACCGCAGCTACACGACCGAGGCGACGTTCAACGACCCCGACGGCAACCTCTGGATCCTGCAGGAGGTCGGCAAGCGTCTTCCCGGGCGCGTCGACGCACCCTCGTTCGTCTCGGCGAAGGACCTCGCGAGCGCGCTCCGGCGGGCCGAGACCGCGCACGGCAAGCACGAGGCGCGGCTCGGGAAGCGCGACGAGGAGTGGCCGGACTGGTACGCGGAGTACCTGTTGCGCGAGCAGGCGGGCGAGGAGCCGCCCTCGTGAGCCACTACGACGTGATCGTGATCGGCGGAGGCTCGCCCGGTGAGCACTGCGTCGGTGCGCTCGCCGAGGGCGGCCTTCGCGTGGCGCTCGTCGAGCGCGAGCTCGTCGGCGGCGAGTGCTCGTACTGGGCGTGCGTTCCTTCCAAGACGCTGCTGCGGCCCGGCGAGGCGACCCACGCCGCGAACGAAGCCGCAGCGCACGCGCAGCTCGACGTCGAGGCCGCGCTCGCGTGGCGCGACTTCATGGTCTCGAACTACTCCGACGCGGGCCAGGAGCGCTGGCTCGCGCAGCACGGCATCGATCTGCTCCGTGGTCGCGGCCGGCTCGCGGGCGTCGGCGTCGTGGAGGTCGACGGCGTGCGGCACACCGCCGAGCACGTCGTCGTCGCGACCGGCTCCGATCCGATCGTGCCGCCGGTGCCGGGGCTGCGCGAGCTCGAGGGCCTCTGGACCAGCCGCGACGCGACCGCGATGAAGCAAGTCCCGCGGCGGCTGCTCGTGCTCGGCGGCGGACCGGTCGGCGTGGAGATGGCGCAAGCCGTTCGCCGGTTCGGCGGCGAGGTCGTCCTCGTCGAGGGCGCGAAGCACGTGCTCCCGCGCGAGCCGGCGCCGCTCGGCGAGAAGCTCGGCGAGGTGCTGCGTCGCGACGGGATCGAGCTCGCGTGCGGCGTGCGCGCGACCGCGGCGCGGCGCGAGGGCGACGACTACGTCGTGGTGCTCGACGACGGACGCGAGCTGCGCGGCGATCGTCTGCTCGTCGCGACCGGCCGGCGCGCGCGCGTCGATGGGCTCGGCCTGGACACGGTCGGCGTCACCGCGAACGCTCGCGGCATCCCGGTCGACGCGCGCCTGCGCGCGGGCGAACGCCTGTGGGCGATCGGCGACGTCAACGGCATCTGGCAGCTCACGCACGTCGGCAAGTACCAGGCGGAAGTCGTCGCCGCGAACATCCTCGGCGAGCCGCGCGATGCGAGCTACGAGGCGGTGCCGCGCGTCACGTACACCTATCCTCAGGCCGCGGCGGTCGGCGCGACCGAAGCGCGCTTCACCGCGACCGTCCCGCTCGCCGAGGTCGCGAAGACCGCGACCTATACGCGTGCGTATGCCGAGAGCAACGGCTTCTTGACGCTGCTGAGCGACGACGGCCGCCGGCTCACGGGCGCCTACGCGCTGGGCCCGGACGCGGGAGAGTGGCTCCAGCAGGCGACGCTGGCGATCCGCGCGCGCGTCCCGCTCGAGGTGCTCCGCGACACGATCCAGCCCTTCCCCACGTTCTCCGAGATCTACGTCGCCGCGCTCCACGCGCTGCACGGCGAGATCGCGGCGGGGCGCCGATCGACGAGCGGCGCGGCGCGACAGGCCGAGAGCCTCGCAGGCAGACCCTCGTCGTGATCCCTCAGCGCCTTCGCCGGTAGCGCAGCCACACGAGATCGCCCGCGAGCCGCTCCACCGCGATCAACGCGAGCCGGCGCGCGGGCCCGCGCTGCGCTCGTGCATCGAACGAGGTCGGCGTCCCCGTGCTGCCGTCGACGAGCGGCACGACGAGCATGCTGATCTCGTCGACGAGATCGGCCTCGAGGAACGTGCCGTTGATCGTGCCGCCGCCCTCGAGGAGCAGTCGCTCGATGCCGAGCTTCGTGCGCAGCTTCGCGCCGCAGATCGATCGTGTCCTTGCCGCCGAACACGTAGGAGACGCCCTTCGATCGCAAGAACGCGAGGTAGTCGTCGCCGACCTGCTCGGTGAGGACCGCGACCACGTGGTCGTCGCCGATCGTGCTCGTCGTCCAGCGCAGCTTGCCGCTCGGATCGAGCGTGATCGCGTAGGAGCGCGCGTCGGTGCTCGCGAGGAAGTCGGTGCGCGGGATGGGCTCGCGGGATCGACGCGCCGGGATGCGCGCTCGGCCGGCGTAGGGCTCCATCGAGATCCGACCGATCATCCACGCGTCGGCATCGAAGGTCTCCGCCGTGCGCTCGTACTCCGCGATGACACGAGACGGCAGCTTCCAGTGCGTCGTCACGATCCGCGCGTCGAGCGACGGGACCATGTGACAGATGACGTACGGTCGGCGCGACGCGGTCTTCACGGCCGGGGCGAGCTCGGTTGTTCGCGCGTGGCGCGGACGGCAGCTCCCGCTCTCATGATCAAGCTGGCGACGACGTCCGGCCGCGAGACGTAGATCGCGTGACTGCCGTCCGACTCGACGACGCTCGAGCCCGCTCGCTTCGCCATCCAGCGCTGTCCGTCGGGCGGGATCATCCGATCGTTCGCCGAGACGAGATACCAGCTCGGCTTGGTCCTCCACGCCGGGCTCGTGACCTTCGCCTGGTACGCCGCGACGCCCCACGGCGGCTGCGAGTCCGCGAGGAACGCCGCCTTCGCGGCGTCGACGTCGGCCGCGAAGGACTCGTGGAACCTCGCGCGATCGAGCCAGAGGAAGCCGCCTCGCGGAGGAAGGATCGGCGGCTGCGACGCAGGCACGGACGGATTCGCGAGGAGCATCTCGACGGACTCACCCGAGTCCGGAACCCACCCGGCGACGTAGACCAGCGCAGCGACCTTCGGGTCGCGGCCTGCCTCGGTGATCACCGCGCCGCCAGACGAATGCCCCACGAGCACGACCGGCCCGTCCTGCTCGTCGAGCACGAGCTTCGTCATCGCGACGTCGTCGGCGAGCGATGCGGTCGCGTGCTGCACGATGCTCACGCGGTGCCCTGCGCGCGTCAGCATCGCGTGCACGCCTTCCCAGCCCGACCCGTCCGCCCAAGCGCCGTGCACCAGAACGATCCTCGCGAGATCCTGCTTGTTCATCGCGCGACCTCCGCCGCGACGCGCTGCACGACACGTGCCCCCATGGTCACGAGTCGGTCGCGCAGCGTCACCTGGGCGCGGCAGCGGAGAGGTCGATTGCCGCACGCTCGGATCCGCCGTCAGCGTGTCGCCTTGATGCGCCGAGCGAGCGCGTCGGAGAGCGGATGGCCACGCTCCTCGGGCAGCTTGCGTCGTGCGCGCTCGACGTCGCCGGCACGTACGAGGTCGCTTCTGCGCGCGTCGAGCCTCGTAGGAGCTCGCGCATGCGCGGGCGGGACGCAACGGTCCGTTGCAGCACGGCGCGCTGTGAGCGAATCGCCGCGCGCTCCATGGTGCGCTCACGATGACCGACACCCATCCGACCCGACGTGAAGTGCTCAGGGGGATCGCCGCCGCGAGCGCGATCGCCGCGACGGGGTGCGCGCCCGACGACGTCAGCGCGAATGCGCCGCGTCCCATCGTGCACCGCACGCGCGGCCACGGCCGCGGGCCCATCGTGCGTCTGATGAGCCCGTCGGATCGAGGCCAGCTCGTGAAGCCGTTCGTCTTCCTCGACCTCGCCGAGTTCGCGCCGGGCGGGCATCGCGCGCCCATCGAGCAGGTCTGGCATCCGCACTCCGGCATCGCGACCGTGACGGTGATGCTCGACGGCGCGGTGCGCTTCCTCGAGACGACGGGTCGCAACGGCGTGTTGCCCGCGGGTGGCGTCGAGTGGATGCGCGCCGGCAACGGCGTGTGGCACACCGGCGCCGCCGAGCCCGGCCACGTGAAGGCCTTCCAGCTGTGGGTGGCGCTGCCGCCCGAGCTCGAGAACGCGCCGAGCGCGAGCCAGTACCTCTTGCCCGACGCGGTGCCGGTCGTCGGTCCGGCGCGCGTGATCCTCGGCACGTACGGCGACGCGACGAGCCCCATCGACGCGCCGCCGATGACGTGCCTGCAGGTCGCCCTGCGCGACGGCGAGCGGTGGAGCTACCAACCGCCGCGCGGTCACGAGGTCGCGTGGCTCGCGGTCGCCGACGGGGCGCTGCGCGCGTCCTCGCCCATCGGCGCCGGCGAGATGGTCGTGTTCGCGCCGTCGGAGGAGCCGATCGATCTCGTCGCCGAGGGCGACACGCGATTCGTGCTGGGCTCGGCGGCCGAGCACGCGCACGACCTCTACCTCGGCGACTACTCGGTGCACACCAGCGCCGACGCGCTGCGCCGGGGCGAAGCGGAGATCCGCCGCATCGGCCGCGTGCTCCGCGAGAACGGCACGTTGGGCTGATTCTCGCACACGCTCCGGATCGCTCTGCAGCGCTCACGAATAGCGAGCCGACACCTGGGGATCGAAACACACCAGCCCATGTTCGGCCGCCAATCGGACGACGACGGGCCCGACTTCTTCCAGGTGCGACCCGACGATACAGAGATACAAAAACGGTCCTTTGGCGCCGGCCCTGAGAGGCTCGGACGCCCACACGCCCTCTTCGAGAGCGCCCTCGGGGAACACGGCTGTGAGGCTCGAGAGGAATGCCTCGATTCGCGCAGTCGGCTCCTCGTCCGAAGCGCCCTCCATGTATCGCTCGACGAGAGCTCGGAACGTCTCCGCAGCGTCGGTGCTCTCGGCGGGTTCCCAGATCGCGAGATCGTATTTCATGTCCTCCACGCTCCTGCTCTGAACGCGAACCGTTCATCCGCGGCGGAGATCGGCCAACCGCCTCGCCACCGACGCGATCAGCTTCCGCGCGCGTCGCTCCACCTCTTCCGGCGGCGTACGCGTCGCGACGAAGTCCTGGATTCGGCGAAGCGCAGGCTGCTGCCCACCCCACCGCTCTCCGAACCAACGCTCCGCCGGGCCCGCATCCTCCAGCTGTCTCTCGAGAGCCGCGAGCTGCGCGTGGGCAAGCTCCCACTCGCCGCGGATCCCGTAGAGGATCACGAGCTCCACGGAGCGGCGAACGTCGCCGTGCGATCCGTCGCAGCCCTCGCGCACGCCACGCGTGAGGCCGTCATACGAGGCGAGGTCGTCCATCCACGGGATCGCGGCCGTCTCGAGGCGTGCGGTCACGCGCGCGAGTGTCCGGTCGAGCTCTGCAGCGTCGACGAATCGATAGATCGGGATTCGCTCCGACTCGAACGTCACGAGCGGCAAATAGACCACGGGCGCTCCACCGGACCAGTCACCCCCGCCCGCGAAATACTCCGCGAGGCACGACACACGAGGCGCGGCGACCCCGACGTTTAGCAGGAGCTCGAAGGAGCCATGACACTTGAGGACGCGGCGCACTGCGTACCCGAACACTTCGCTGGATGCGCGGCGATGGAACGCCAACCCGCCGCCGTGCGCGAATCCCTGAGCTCCCAGGCACGAGTCGACACGTTCCGTTGCAGTCGCGACTTGGAGCATCTCGTTCCAGTGTCGCTCGTGTCCGCGGCTCGTGCGACACACGCGCGCGTCCGACGAGCGCTACGTGCTGATCCAAGGCGCGCGTCACTTCACGTAGGAAGTGCAGGTGCCGACGCGGACGTCGCGACCGCCGCGTCCTGGGGCCGCTTCGTCGGGCGCGCCCGCGATGGTCGCGCGCCGCGGGCGCTTTGCAGACACCTACGTGATCCCAGCGCGACGCATCGTGCAGCGCCGCACCTTCTCCCATCGCGCCGCGCTCTGAGCGACGCTGTCGCGTGGTACCGTGCTCGCGCCATCCACGGGAGAGGGGCGCGATGAGCCAGAACAGAGTCGGGCGGGGCGTGCGTGTCGGCGTGGTGCTCCTCGCGTGCATCGGGCTCGTCGCGCTCGCGCCGCGAGAAGTGGGCGCGCACTTCTTCCTCGAAGAGCCCAGCTCGTGGCGCGATCAGAACGCGCTCGGCGATCCGCAGAAGACGGGCCCGTGTGGCAACGAGGGCTCCGCGGCGGAGACGGGCGCGGTGACCGCGTACCGCACCGGCGAGACGATCACGATCACGCTCCGCGAGACGATCTTCCATCCCGGTCACTTCCGCGTCGCGCTCGCGGTCGACGATCGCAGCGAGCTGCCCGCGCCTCCGCCCGTCACGCCGGGATCGACCGACTGCGGCACCGTGCCGATCATGGATCCGCCGGTGTTCCCGGTGCTCGCCGATGGCGTGCTGCCCCACACGTCGGCGCTCTCGGGCGAGCAGACGATCGAAGTGACGCTTCCCGCCGGCGTCACCTGCGATCACTGCACGCTGCAGATCATGCAGTGGATGTCGAACCACGGCGCGCCGTGCTTCTACTACCACTGCGCCGACATCTCGATCACCGACGTCGTCGTCGATGCGGGGCCCGAGGCGGACGCGTCCGTTCCGCGCATCGACGCGTCGACGCCGATGGACGCCGGGAACGTCGATCGAACGGACGCCGGCGGCTCGCCCGCAGCGACCTCGTCGTCGTGCGGCTGCGCGACGCCGGGGCGCGGGGCAGGAGCGCGAGGGCTCTTCGCGATCGCGCTCGTCGGTCTCGTGATCGTGCTCCGGCGATGTGCCTGACCACACGCGAACCCAAAGCGCGGCTCCGCGACTCCAACGGGGCGAAGGAGGCCTCGATGAAGGTCGCACCACACGAAGCGCTCGTGTTCGTCTACGACGGTCGGTCCGGCATCGCCGCGATCGCGCTCGACGTCGTGAAGAAGCTCGCAGGTCGCGAGGACTGCGCGCTCTGCGAGATCACCTACGGTCCGACCGGGAAGCGGGGAGCATGGCGGGAGTGCGAGCGCCGGCTCGAGCTCCCGATCGAAGAGCGGCATCGCGACGACCTCCCGCCCGCGTGGGCAGCGAGGGTCGACACGCTGCCGTGCGTGCTGCTGCGGCGCGGCGACTCGGTGCGCGTGCTGCTCGATCGCGATCGGATCGAAGCCTGCGGCCGACGCCCCGAGGCGCTCGAGCTCGCGATCCGCGATGCGCTCCGCGCCTCCGCCTAGCAGCGGGTGAGGTCGCGCGTCGCGATCTCGCCGCGCAGCGCTTCACGCGCGCGATGCAGGCGGCTCTTCACGGCGTCGATCGTGATCGAGAGGCGCTCCGCCGCCTCCGGCGCGGTGAGCCCTTCGACGTCACGCAGCAGGAGGATCTCGCGATGCGCAGGCTCGAGCCTGGCCAGCGCGCGCGCGAGGATCCGTCGCACTTCGGCGCTCGTGACCTCGTCCTCCGCCGTGCGCTCGGTCCATTGCGGGAAGGCATCCGCGAGGTCCGTCTCCTCGTGACGGTGTTTCCACCAGAGCCGATGGCAGTTGTTCCGGACGATCGTGAAGAGCCACGTCGTGATCGCCGCGCCTCGGCGGAACGTGGAGAGCGATCGGGACGCCGCCCAGAGCGTCTCCTGGACCGCGTCCTCCGCGTCCTCGGTGCTGCGACAGAAGCGCAGGCCATAGCGGAACACCGTCTCGCGGTGCGTCGCGAGCAGCTGTTCCAGGGCGCGCGCGTCACCGTCCTGCGCAGCGCTCACCAGGCGGTCGGAGTCGTCGTCGAACATCGCTGAGTGCTTGGAGTCGCGCACACCGCAGAAGGGTTCGCGGTCCGTCCGCGGCAGACAAGCACGTCGCTTGCGCGAGCCTCGCGGCGTAGTATTCAATACATCAATTGAATGACTGATCGCTCACACAAGGATGCGTTCTTCGGGGCTTTCGCCCGCGTCGGGAAGGCCGTGGCACACCCGGTACGGCTCGAGCTCCTCGACCTGCTCGCGCAGACGCCGCGCACCGTCGAAGAGCTCGCGCACCTGAGCGCGCAGAGCGTCGCGAACACGTCGCAGCACCTGCAGGTGCTCTTCCGCTCTGGCCTCGTCGCGCGCGACAAGCGCGGCCAGTTCGTGACCTACGCGCTCGCATCGGACGACGTCGCGATGCTCTTCGCCGCCCTCCGCGACGTCGCGCGCGCCCACGTCGCGGAGGTCGAGACCGCCGCACGGCGCTTCCTGCGCGACGACGTCGACGAGCCGATCGCCGCCGACGAGCTCGCGCAGCGGATGCGCGCTGGTGACGTGCTGGTCGTCGACGTCCGACCGAGCGAGGAGTACGCGGCCGGGCACCTGCCGGGCGCGATCTCGATCCCGCTCGCGGATCTCGAGCAACGCCTCGCGTCGCTGCCGAAGCGGAAGGAGATCGTCGCGTACTGCCGCGGCCCCTACTGCGTGCTCGCGGTGGACGCGGTGCGCGCGCTCCGCGCGACCGGGCGACGCGCACGACGGCTCGAGGACGGAGTGCGCGACTGGGCTGCGCGTGGCCTGCCGGTCTCGCGAGAGGAGTGTGCTTCGTGATCTTCCGCCCGTTCCTCCGGTTCGACACCGGATGTGCCTCGTACGTGCTCGGCTGCGGTGGGCTCGGCCGCTGCGCCGTCGTCGATCCCCGTGCCGACGACCTCGACGAATACGTCGCATTCGCCGAGAGCAAAGGGATGCGCATCACGCACGTGATCGACACGCACGTGCACGCCGATCACGCCTCGGGAGGCCCGGAGCTCGCGCGCCGCACCGGCGCGCACTACTGCCTGCACGAGCGCGCCGACGTCGCGCACACGTTCGAGCCACTGCGCGACGGCGACGAGATCGAGCTCGGCAACACGCGCATCCGCGTGATGCACACGCCGGGGCACACACCCGAGAGCATCTCGCTGCTCGTCATCGATCTGCGGCGCGGGCCCGAGCCGTGGTTCGTGCTGACCGGTGACACGCTCTTCTCGGGCGCGGTCGGGCGCCCCGACCTGCCCGGCGACGCGCACCAGAGCGCGCGCGATCTCCATGCGAGCGTGGCGAAACTGCTGGCGCTGCCCGACGATCTCGAAGTCTGGCCGGCGCATTTCGCAGGCTCGGCGTGCGGCGCGGGGCTCAGTGGCAAGCCGTGCTCGACGATCGGCTTCGAGAAGCGATGGAGCCCGCTGCTCGCGCTCGATCGCGACGCATTCGTCGCAGCCGTCGCGGCCGTTCCCGCCAACCCCGCGGACATGGCGGCGCACCTGCGCGCGAACCGGGGCGGCGAGTGAGCGCCTCGCCGGGGCTGCGGCTCGGGCTGCGCGAGAACGCGGCGCAGTTCGCCCTGCTCGTCGTCGTGAACGCGTTCGTCGGCGCGATGGTCGGGCTCGAGCGCACGATCCTTCCGCCCATCGCCGAGCAGGACTTCCAGCTCGCGGCGCGCACGGCGGTGCTCTCGTTCATCGTCGTGTTCGGCATCACCAAGGCGCTCACGAACTACGTCGCAGGTCGGCTCTCCGATCACTACGGGCGCAAGCACGTGCTGGTCGTCGGTTGGCTCGTCGCCGCGCCGGTGCCGTTCGTCCTGATGTGGGCGCCGAGCTGGGACTGGGTGCTCGTCGCGAACGCGCTGCTCGGCGTGAGCCAGGGCCTCACGTGGTCGACGACGGTCATCATGAAGATCGATCTCGCGGGCGCGAAGAACCGCGGCCTCGCGATGGGGCTCAACGAGTTCGCGGGATACGTCGCCGTCGCCGCGAGCGCGCTCGCGACCGGATGGATTGCGGCGCGCTACGGCCTCCGTCCCGAGCCCTTCTACCTGGGCGTCGGCTTCGTCGTGATCGGCCTTGCGCTCTCCCTTCTCGCGGTGCGCGAGACGAAGCACCACGTCGGGCTCGAGTCGCGCCTCGCAGGCGACCTGCCGCGCGACGGGATCCCGTCGCCGCGCGAGGTCTTCTGGCGGACCACGCTCGTCGATCGCGAGCTCTCGAGCGTCACGCAGGCCGGACTCGTGAACAACCTGAACGACGGGATGGCGTGGGGCCTCTTCCCGATCTTCTTCGCCGCGGCGCACATGACGCTCGAGGAGATCGGCGTCCTCGCGGCGATCTATCCGGCGACGCAGGGCTTCGGGCAGCTCTTCACGGGCGCGTGGTCCGATCGCGTCGGAAGGAAGCGCCTGATCGCGTCGGGCATGTGGGTCCAAGCGATCGGGATCGCGGTGGTGATCGTGTCGTCGCGCTTCGTGTGGTTCGCGCTCGGCGCGACGCTGCTCGGAGCCGGCACCGCGATGGTGTATCCGACGCTGCTCGCGGCGATCGGCGACGTCGCGCATCCGACGTGGCGCGCATCGTCGGTCGGCGTCTATCGCCTGTGGCGCGACCTCGGCTATGCGATCGGCGCGCTCGTCGCCGGCGTCGCCGCCGATGCGCTCGGCCTCTCCGCGTCGATGTGGATCGTCGCCGCGCTGACCTTCGGCTCCGGCGTCGTGGTCGCGGTCCGCATGCGCGAGACCCTCGATCGTCAACCCGCGTCGGCGTGAGCACGCCGGTGCCGCAGCCGCTCGACCAGCGCGTAGAACGTCGGCAGCGCCAGCAGCGTGAACACCGTCGACGTGGTGAGCCCGCCGATCATCACGATCGCGAGCGGTCGCTCGATCTCGGTGCCGCGCAGCGGGAGCACGAGGATCGGGAGGAGCCCGAGCATCGCGGTCGCCGCCGTCATCACCTTCGGTCGCAGTCGGCCGAGGCTCGCGCGCTCGAGCGCGGTCTCGAAGGGCAGGCCCTCCGCGACGAGCCCGCGCGTCTGCGTCACGAGCACGAGGCCGTTCTGCACGGCGATGCCGAAGAGGCCGATCAGCCCGACGAGCGACGACACGTTCCACGTCTCGCCGGAGATCCAGAGCGCGAGGATCCCGCCCACGAACGCATCGGGCAGCGTCGCGAGGATGACGAGCGTCTCCTCGAGCGAGCCGAGCGCGATGTAGAGCAGCACGAGCACCGCGCAGATCGCGATCGCGATGGCGAGCGCGAGCGAGCGCGTCGCGCGCGCCTGGGTCTCGACGCGTCCCCCGACGTCGAAGAAGTACCCGGTGGGGAGATCGAGCTGATCGAAGAGCGCGGCGCGCACCTCCGCCGCGGTGCTCGCGAGATCGCGCCCCGACACGCTCGCCTCGACGGCGACTCGCCGACTCCCCGCCTCACGACGGATCGCAGCAGGGCCGAGCGTCTGCTCGATGCGCGCCACCTGCCCGAGCGGGACGCGCGTCCCGTCGTGCCCATCGAGCAGCAGCCCGCGGATCGCCGCGAGATCGCCGCGATGCGCGTCCTGCAGGCGCAGCAGCACGTCGACGCGCCGCGGGCCACGCCACAGCTCGCCGGCGGTGTCGCCCACCATCCCCACGCGCACCGCCTCGACGACGTCGCCCGGCGTGAGCCCCACCCGCGCCGCGGCCGCGCGATCGACCTCGATGCGGATCTGCGGCAGCGAGCTCGCGCGCTCGGCGCGGACATCGGCCGTCCCCGACACGCGCTCGACGATCTCCTTCGCTTGCTCGGCGTACGTCGCGAGCCGCGAAGGATCGGGACCGAAGATGCGCACCGCGATGTCGGCGGGCGTGCCGCCGAGGCCTTCGTCGATGCGCATCCCGAGCGGCGTCGTGAACAGCGCGGACACACCGGGAACGCGCTCGAGCCGCTCGCGCATCGCATCCGCGAGCACCTGGCCGCTGCGCTCGCGATCGCGTCGCAGCACGACGAGGATGTCGCTGATCGTGTGCGGCATCGGATCCTCGGTGCGCTCCGATCGCCCGGTGCGGCGCACGACGTCGTCGACCTCGGGGAACTCTCGCAGCGCGTCCTCGACGCGGTGGTTGAGGAGATCGACCTCCTCGAGCGACGCCTCGGTCGGCAGCACCGTCTGGATGAGCAACGCGCCCTCGTCGAGACGCGGCATGAAGTCGCCGCCGATGCGCATCGCGACGATCACGGCGGGCACCGTCACGAGAAGCGCGGAGATGCGCACGATCCACGCGTGCCGCATCGCCCACCCGAGGAGCGGCTCGTAGGCACGGCGGAGCAGACGCACCACGCCGACCTCGGCGCCCGCCTGCTCGCTCGGGCGCAGCACGACGCTCGCGAGCACCGGCGTGAACGTCAGCGCGAGCACCAGCGATGCGGCGAGCGACGCGATCACCGCCGCGGCGAGCGGCGCGTACATCCGGCCCTCGATGCCCTGCATCGAGAAGAGCGGCAGGAACACCGCGACGACGATCAGCGTCGCGAACGCGATCGGCCGCGCGACCTCCGCGGCCGCGTCGATGGCGCGCGCCCGGAGCTCGGGACCGCGCGCCATGCCCTCGGTGCGGTGGATCACGTTCTCGACGACGATGATCGACGCGTCCACGAGGAGCCCGACCGCGATCGCGAGACCACCGAGCGTCATCGTGTTGAGGCCGACCCCGAGCAGCGGGAGCACGAGCCCCGCGAGCGCGATCGAGAGCGGCAGCGTGAGCGTCACCACGAACGCACCGCGCGCATCGCCGAGCAGCACGAAGAGCACGAGCACCACGAGACCTGCTCCGACGAGCACCGCGCGCCCCACGCCCGAGAGCGCCTCGTCGACGAGCTCGGCCTGGTCGTACGCGACGTCGAGCGACACGCCGCGCGGCAACGTCGGCCGCAGCTCGTCGAGCGCCCCGTGCACGCCTCGAGACACCTCGGCGGTGTCGGCCCCGAACTGGCGCACCACGCGGAGGCTGACGACCTCGCCCGCGAGACGATGCGCCAGCCCGCGGCGGATCGCCGGCGCGTAGCGCACCTCGGCCACGTCGCCGAGCAACACCGGGACGTCGCCGCGCACCGCGACGACGGTGCTCGCGAGGTCCTCGGGTCGGTCCGCACGACCGACCGCGCGCACGCTCCACTCGATCGAGCCCTGCACGACGAAGCCCGCCGCTGCGTTCGCGCTCGCGGTCTCGACCGCGTGCTGCACCTCCGAGAGCGTCACGCCGCGCGCCGACATGCGCTCGGGATCGAGCTGCACCTGCACCTCGCGCAGGAACCCGCCGAGCCGCTCGACCGCCGCGACGCCGGGCACCGCGAGCAGTCGATTGCGGATCTCGAGCTCCGCGAGATCGCGGAGCGTCATCGGATCGACCGCGCCCGCCTCGGCCTCAAGCGTCAGCTCCATCACCTCGTTGAGCCGCCCGGTGAGGCTCGAGAGCAGCGGCGGCTCGCTCCCCGGAGGCAGCGACGACGCGACCTGCGCGACGCGCTCGGCGACGAGCTGACGACCACGGTAGTAGTCCGCGTCGGGCTCGAGCTCGACGGTGACCTGCGCGACGCCGAGCTGCGACGACGAGCGGATGCGCCGCGCGCCCGGGAGCCCCGCGAGCGCGTTCTCGAGCGGGATCGCGATCCCGGTCTCGAGCTCCTCGGGGCCCATCGACGCGTTCTGCACGATGATGTTGAAGACCGGCGCCGACAGGTCGGGGAAGACGTCGCGCGGCAGGTCCGAGAACGTCGTCGCGCCGATCGCGGCGGCGATGACGGTGAGCAGCACGACGAGCAGCGGCCGTCGTGCGGAGGAGCGAACGAGCGTCTCGAGCATCGTGGTCGCGCCTCAGTGGTGGTGGTGCTCTTCGCCGCCGCCCTGCGCGCGCTCGGCTTCGGCTTTGAGCAGGAACGCGCCGTCGACGACGACGCTCTCACCGGCCTCGAGGCCGGACACGATCTCGACCTCGCCGCCGAAGTCGCGCCCACGGCCGACCTCGCGCACCTCGAATCGACCCGCGCCGCGGGGCACGAACACGACCCACCCCTCGGCGAGCCGCTGCAGCGCGCCGCTCGGCACCGCGAGCAGGCGATCCTCGCGCTCGCCGATCGCGATCGCCGCGGTCGCCGCCATGCCGGGGCGCAGCGATCCGTCCGCGTTGCTCAGCTCGGCGATCACGTCGAGCGTGCGCGACTCGGTGTTCACCTGCGAGCCCACGCGCGCGACCGACGCGTCGATCACGACGCCGGGACGCGCCGCGAGCGTCACCCGCACCGGCGCGCCGTGCGCGACGCGCACGGCATCGCGCTCGAAGAGGTGCGCGACGAGCCAGAGCTGCGAGATGTCGGCGACCCGGAAGAGCACGTGCCCGGGCTCGACCACCGAGCCGACGATCGCGTCGCGCGCGAGGACGATGCCGGCGCGCGGGCTCGCGAGCACGACCTGCCCCCGCGGTCCTCCGCGCACCCCTCGCGCGCTCCCCGCAGCGGCGGCGAGCGCCGCGCGCGCCTGCGCGACCTCGGCCTCTGCCTCCTGGACCTCGCGAGCAGGCACGATGCGATCGGCCGCGAGCGCCCGACGGCGCGCGAGCGTCGCCTCCGCGAGCTCGACGCGCGCGCTCGCCGACGACACCTCCGCGCGCAGCGGAGCCGCGCCGAGGCTCACGAGGTGCGCGAGCGGTTGCCCTTGCTCGACACGATCGCCGGCGTTCACCAGCACACGCTCGATGCGCGCCTCGAGCAGCGGCGCGAGGTCGTTGCTCAGGTCGGGCGCCGTCTGGAGCTCCGCGAGCGCGGTGACCATCTCGCCGCCCGGGCGCGCCTCGACCGGCGCGGTAGTGAGGCGCAGGTCGCGGAGCATGCTCGGATCGATCACGAGCACGCCCTCGCCTGCCGGCGCCTCGTCGTGGTCGTCGTGCTCGTCCGCCGCTTCGTGCTCGTCGTGCTCACCGTGCTCGTCGTCGTGGTGCTCGCTCGGAGCGCCGCAACCCATGACGACGAGCGCGAGCAGCGCGCGCCATGCCGTGCTCATCGTGCACCTCCGATCGCCGCCTCGAGCGTCGTCCTCGCGAGCGCCGCGTCGCGCGCGCGCGACAGGAGCTGGGCTCGCGCCTCGACCACCTCGCGACGCGCGACGAGCACGTCGCCGACCGGCAGCTCGCCGGCCTCCCATGCACGCGCGACCAGCGCCTCGACCTCGTCCGCCGAGCGCGCCGAGTCGACGCTCGCGGTGAGCGCGTCGAGCGCCGCCCGATAGGCCTCGCGCGCTGTCGCGATCTGCACCGCGACCGTCGACTCGCGACGCTCGAGCTCGGCGCGCGCCGCCTCGTGACGTGCGCGCGCCTGCTCGCGCTCGCCTCGACCATCGTCGAACACCGGCAGCGTCACGCCGAGCGTGACGAGCCCCATGTGATCGCCTTCTTCGAGCTGATACGAGAGCCCCGCGATCAGCTCGGGCACTGCCAGCGCCTCCGCGATGCGAACGCGCGCTCGGGCCTCTCGCTCGCGGGCCCGCGCGGCGGCCACGTCCGCGCGCTCACCGTCGAGCGCGCCATCGCTCGCCACCGCGAGCGTCGCGAGGTCACCTTCGACCTCGAGCGGCTCCTCCGAGGCGGCGCCGAGCAGAAGCCGCAGCGCGCCCAGCTCGCGACGCATCGCGGCGCGCGCATCGTCGCGCTCCGAGACCGCCGCGGCGCGCGCGAGCTCGACCCGGCGCGCGTCGATGATCGATGCATCGCCCGCGTCCACTCGCCGCACGATCACGCCGAGCATCGCGCCGAGGAGCGCCACGCCCGCCTCGGACAGCGCCGCACGATCGCGCGCCGCGAGCGCCGCGAGGTATCGCGCCGCGACCTCCGCGCTCAGCACGCGCGCGACGTCGGCGACCTCGGCGTCGGCCGCGTCGATCCGCGCTCGCGCCGCGTCGATGCGCGCATCACGCGCGCCCGAGAGCTCGAACGTCTGCTCGATCCCGACCGCGAGCTGCAGGATCCACTCGCCGTCGACGGTGTACCGAGGGCCCGCCTGCGCCTCGAGCAGCGGGTTCGCGCGGAGCGGCACCTCCGCCGACGTGAGCTCGCCACGCGCCTCGGCGAGCACGTGACGCGCCGCGATCACGTCGGGCGCACGCGCTCGTGCCCGCGCGAGCGCCTCCTCGAGCGTGAGGGCCCTGCATTCACTGCTCGACGCGCACCAACACACCACGCCGCCGATCGCGGCGACCATCCACCCGAACGCACGCATGCGTCACCCACGGGGCGAAGAACGCCCAGCCGAGAGCCAGAGACGACCGTCGAACGAGCCGCGCCTGCGTGGCGTCGACTCGAGCGACTCGGACTGCCGATCAGGTCGTCAGGCTCTCGGGATGCGGAGCAGCCCGCGAGGGTCGGGCTCGGACGGCCGACGCTCGAGCACGACGTCGAACGTCGTGTCGCGCTCGCTCATCGGCGCGGCGTCGCCGAGGAGCGGTGTCGTCATCACCGCGAGCGGCCGATAACATCCGCTGCACTGGTCGGTGTCGCCGCAGTGCGGCGGGCACTCGTGCTCGCCCGGCGCGTCGCGCTCGTCCTCGCACGCACACTCCGACGTCGCGACCAGCTCGAGCAGCCCGCTCACCTGGAGCGAGAGCACCACGAACATCAAGGCCGCGACGAGGGTTCGCACTCGACCGGCGAGCTTACGACGCGCAGCGCGAGTTGCCAGCGGCGCGCGACGGCTTCGCGCGCGCACGAGCTGACATCCGCGCGCACCTCGCGCTCGATCCGGGTACCATCTCCGCCGACCGAGGCCCGATGGCGCAGCGCAGTGAGCCCAAGCCTCCCGCCGGCGATGCCGCGCGCACCGACGCGCGCGCGACGAAGGTGGTGCCAGGCGCCGTCATCGACGGGCGCTATCGCGTTCTCGCTCCGCTCGGCGAAGGCGGCATGGGGACGGTGCTGGTCGCCGAGCACGTCGAGCTCGGGCGACGCGTCGCGCTGAAGGTGCTGCAGGAGCGTGTCGGTGACGACCCGACCATGCGCAAGCGCTTCCAGCGCGAGGCGAAGACGCTCGCGGCGATGTCGCACCCGAACATCGTCGCGCTGAACGACTACGGGATCTGGGAAGGCACGCCCTATCTCGTCATGGAGCTGCTCGAGGGGCGCACGCTGCGCGACCTGCTCGACGCGGAGCGCGTGCTCCCGCTGCCGCGCGCGCTCGTGATCGCGCAGCAGATCCTGCGCGCGCTCTCGTACGCGCACGGGCTCGGCGTGATCCATCGCGACCTGAAGCCCGGCAACGTGTTCCTGCAGGCGCTGCCCGACGACGTCGATCACGTGAAGCTGCTCGACTTCGGGTTCGCGAAGTTCGTGAACCAGTCGTCGAGCTCGATGGTCTCGTCGGACGGCATCGTGCTCGGGACGCCGGCGTACATGGCGCCCGAGCAGGCCGGTGGGAAGGTCGATCACCGCGCCGACGTGTACGCGTCGGCGGTGTTGGTCTTCGAGATGCTCTCGGGGCGCCGGCCCTTCGAGGGCGAGCCGCTCGAGATGCTGCGCGCGAGACTCGTCGCGGATCCTCCGCGGCTCGGCGAGGTGCTGCGCGAGATGAACGTCGCGCCGGCGCTCGACGAGGCGCTGTCGCACGCGCTGGCGCGGAGCCCCGTCGATCGCACCGCGAGCGCGGTCGATCTGTCGCGCGCGCTCGCGAAGCTCGGGCCCGATGCGATCGCGCCGCGCGCGAAGGGCGCGAAGCCGAGCACGAAGAAGAAGGCCGCGCCGAAGCACAGCAGTCAGGCGCTGACCCAAGAGCTCGGCTCGAAGGATCTCGAGAGCGTGCGTCCCCAGAAGGCGCGACGGCGCCGGCGGCGCTCGGTGTCGCCGCTCTGGGCGCTGCTCGCGCTCGTGTCGCTCGCGGGGCTCGCGCTCGCGGGATGGCGCGCGACGCCGTGGGGCGCGGAGCACGATCCGCTCACGCTGCTGCGCGGCGCGTGGACACGCGACGAGCCGGTCGCGCGCGAGCCCGAGGAGGAGAGCGCGATCGAAGCGCCACGAGCGCCCACCGACGAGGCTCCGATCGTCGCGCCGCCGCCGGAGCCGCCGGTCGCTGCGCCCGCGCCCGAGGTCGCAGAGCCGCTCGCGCCGCCGGTCGAATCGCCCACGATCGATCTCGCAGGGGCCGCGCTCGTCGAAGCACCGCCGGTCGACGAGATCCCGCCGGAGGAGCCGCCCGCGCTCGTCGTGGAAGAAGCCGCGCCGGTGGTCGCAGAGCCGGTCATCGAAGAGAGCGCGCCGGCGATCGAAGAGACCGCACCGGTGATCGCGGAGACCGAGCCGACGATCGAAGCTGCGCCGGCGGAGGAGGTCGTCGGCGATCCGTGGGCGCGGCCGATCCCGCCCGAGCTCGCTGCGCTGCGCGCTCGCATCCTCGACGCCCCTGCGCTGCCCGCGCCGATCGATCTGCGGCGCGTCGCGAGCTACGCCCGCCAGACGTCGAGCGATGCACGCGCCATCGTGCTCCTCGCGCACGGGTACGTGCGCATCCGATGGATGGACGACGCGCTCGAGCGCTACGACGAAGCGCACCGCATCGACCCGTCGTTGCGCGGGGATCCGCTGATGCAGCAGAACCTCGTCGCGCTCTCGATCTCGCCGGTCGTCGGAGCGCGTGCGAGCGCGCTCCTCACGACGATCTACGGGCGCGAGGCCCTCGTCGCGGTCGACGCGGCGCTCGCGAGCCCGGCGCTCGACGAGCGCGGGCGCGCGCGACTGCGTGCGCTGCGCGACGCGATCGACGCGATGCCCTAGCGCGAGCGCTCCGCGAGCGGAACGTCGACGGGGTCGCTGCAGATGCTGGGCAGCACGCCGAGCTGCCCCCATCGGTTGTCCGCCAACACGTCTTCGCATCCATCGACTGGAGCGCGCACGCGTGGAGGCGCGACATCGAGCCCGGCGCGGTTCCACGAATCCGATCGCCCGAGCGCGTCCTTGCGGATCTCGCTCTGGCCGGATCGGAGACTGCCAGGTACGACATCGCGTCTCGCGAGCGCGAGAAATTCCGCTCCTTCTATCGCGCACGACGACGATTCTCGGCGCGCTGGGGCCGTCAGACCGACGCCGTGGGCGAGCGCGACCCGGGCTCCTCAGTCCCCGCCGTTCGCGAGGTGCGGAGAACGCGAGCCCCGCCGCGTCATCGAGGGCCCGCCGGATTTCCCGTCGAATGCTGCGGAGAGCACGCGGGCACGCACCGTGCTCGGCGCCGCTGCATGAACACTCGTTGGTGTCTTTCAGTGCTGGTCGTCCTCCTCGCCGGTTGCGCGGACTCGGGTACACCGTCGGGCCGCACGGGGTCGTCCACGCGCGACGCGGCCGTGCCCTCGACGACGACCGATGCCGCGACCGACGCGCGCGCCGACGCATCGAGCTCCGAGCCCGGCGAGGGATGTGGCGACGGCCTCGACGACGACGGTGATGGTGCGATCGACGAGAGCTGCTCGTGCACGCTCGGCGACACGCAGCCGTGTCACCCCGATCGTCGCGTCGCCGGCGTGGGCGCGTGCGCCTACGGCGAGCAGACCTGCGAGGTGAGCGGCGAGTTCGGCGTGTTCGGTGAGTGCACGGGCGCGGTCGAACCGGCGCAGGAGATCTGCGGAAATCAGATCGACGAGGACTGCGACGGAATGCCCGACGACGAGTGCCCGACGATCGTCGAGGTCGACGTCGATCTCGACGGCGACTGCGTCACTGCGAGCTGCCCGCCGACGGCGCCCTACCCCGTCGGATGCGAGATCGTCATGGACGGCCGCGATCCCCGCGGCTGCGTCGCGAGCGATCCCATGCAGTCGGTGGTGTATTTCCAGGAAGGCGACGCGTGTGGCTCGGGCCACGTGTCCGGCACGCTCTCCTGCTCGAGCGCGCCGGGCACGGGACTGACCGAGACCAGCTGCGTGATCAACAAGAGCACGCGCTATTACCCGCGCGATCGCGGCGGGTGCCCGGACACCTGATGCGATGTCGTGCTCGAGCGCCGGAGTCGAGATCGACTCCAGCGCTCCAGTCCGGTCGCGGTCGAATCAGTCGCCGCCGCACCAGGTCGTCAGTGCGTCACGAAGTCCGTCCTGCGTACCGTCTCCGGTCCACGCGACGTATCCGTCGGGCCGGATGAGCACGGCAGTCGGAGCCTCGACCACGCCGATCACCGGGAGCTCCCACGCGCCCCGATATCGAGCGTCGACACATTCGACTCCATCCGCCCGCGCGCCGAGGTCGATCGCGCCGGGCTCTCCGAGATTCAACAGCACCGGTCGCGCGCCGTGCAGCAGCGTGAACACCCGGCGCGGGCCGCTCTCGGTCGTCAGCTCGAGATCGGGCATGCGGCGTCCGAGCAGCGGATGGCCCGCGCCGAGGTCGTAGTGGATGTCGAGACCCGACAGCAGCCCCGCGAGTCGCTTCCGCGGCTCGTCCATCTTCACCAGCTCGGACACCGTCTCGCGCAGCGCTCGGGTCCGTTCGTCGCCGCGCTGGAGCGCCGTCTGCGACATGGTCGTCTGCAGTGCGCGCGCCGTGATCGGGTGCCGCTCGCGCTGGTAGCTGTCGAGCAGGCTCTCCGCCGACGTGCCGTGGACCACGCGGGCCAGCTTCCATCCCAGGTTGACGGCGTCGTGGACTCCGAGGTTGAGCCCTTGTCCGCCGGCCGGAGAGTGCACGTGCGCCGCGTCGCCGGCCAAGAGCACTCGTCCCTCGCGATACGAGGCAGCCTGTCGCGTCGCGTCGGTGAACCTCGACAGCCACGTGACGTCGTGAACGCCGTAGTCCGTGCCGTAGACGGACATCAGCGCTCCGCGCAGCTCGTCGAGCGTCGGCTCGTCGCCCTGTCCGACCTGCGGCTCGCACACCACGAGGCTCACGCGCTTGCCGTCGTCGAGCTTGCCGAGCCCGTGAACGCCCCTGTCGCCGTGACGGATGCCCCACGCCGGCTCACCGTCATCGCGCACTCGGCGATCAGATAGCTGACCGACGCGTCCCACCCCGGGAAATCGATACCGGCGCTCTTGCGGACCAGACTGCGACCACCGTCACACCCGACGACGTAGTCCGCGCGCAACGAAGCACCGTCCTCCAGCTCGAGGTCGACACCGGTCTCGTCCTGCACGAGTCCGATCACCTCACGACCGCGATGGATCGGCACCGCGAGCTCGGCGGCCCACTCGGCCAGGATCTGCTCGACGTGGCGCTGCGAGAGCGCGAGACCGTAGTTGTGGCGAGTCGGGAAATCGCTGATGTCGAGAGGCGCCATCCCGAAGCCCGCGGTCTGGGCCACCTGACCTCGCGATAGAAAACGGTCCGCGAGGCCACGCTGATCGAACAGCTCGATCGTGCGCGAGTGCAGACCGCGTGCACGCATGCCGGCGAGATCCTGATTCGCACGGCGCTCGACGATCGCGACGTCGGCGCGCGCCAATGCGAGCTCCGCCGCCAACATCAGTCCCGTCGGACCTCCGCCCACGATCACCACCGAATGGTTCGTCATGGCGGGGGACTCTGCGGCACGAATTGGGGCTTCCCGCAAGCCCTGGGTCTGGCATAAACCGGAGCTGGGAGAAGACAGGCGCGCTCTGTCTTCCGCCGGGCGCCGACGCTACGCGAAGAGCTGCGCGAGCCACGCACGGACGCGCGCGAGGACCCCGCGCTGCTCGTCGAAGCGCGGCGGACCGGAGACCTGGGTCTCGTCTTCCATCCGTGCGCCGAGACGCGTCGACTCCTCCGACGCGCCGATCCGCGGCAGCGCGGTCACGTCGATCGTCCACGACCCCGCGCCCGCCGCCGCGGCCGCGAGCTCCTCGAGCCGCCGCAGATCGATCCCCGCGCGCTCGCGCACCAGCGCGCCGATCTCGCCCGCCGTCGCCACCCGCGGCAGGCTCGCGCGCAGCGCCGTCGCGAACGACTCCGCGTCCGCGAACCGCTCCGCCGGTGGCCGCCTCAGCGCCTGCGCGACCACTGCGGCGAGCTCCGCGGGCACGTGCGGCGCCCTCTCGCGCACGTCGGGAATCGGCGCGATCGCGAGCGCCTGGTACGCCTCGACGTAGCTCTTCGCGTGCACCAGCCGGCGGCCCGTCAGCATCTCCCACACCACGATGCCGAGCGCGAACACGTCGGTGCGCGCATCCACCGGCGCGCCCTCGATCTGCTCGGGCGCGAAGTAGCCGAGCTTCCCCTTCAGCTCGCCGGTGCGGGTGCGCGTGATCCGCGCGTACGCGTGCGCCACACCGAAGTCGGCCACGCGCGCGCACCCTTCGACGTCGACCAGCACGTTGGGCGGCGACATGTCGCGGTGCACGATGCCGAGCGGCGCACCGTCGGGCCCCGTCGCGCGGTGCGCGTCGTGCAGCCCGAGCGCGATCTGCGCTCCGATCTCCGCGGCGATCGCGGGAGGGATCGCGCCGCCGTGCGCGAGCAGTCGCGAGAGCGACACGCCGACCACGAGCGGCATCACGAGGTAGGGCCGCCCCTCGTCGTCCGAGCCGAGCGTGTACGTCTCGACGCAGTGCGGGCTGGCCACCATCGACGCGATGCGCGCCTCGTCGAAGAACATCTCGACGAACTGGCGCTCGTCGACGACGTCTCGCCGCGGCTGCTTGACCGCGACGACGCGCGGCATCGAGTCGCCCGCGGGTGCGCGCGCCGCGTAGACCTCGGCCATCCCACCGGCCGCGATGCGCCCGACGATCTCGTAGGGGCCGACTCGGCTCGGCACCGGTGTGGAGATCTCGCGCGCCGCCAACGGGGCGACGCTACCACGCCGCCGCATGCGCGGCGTCAGGGCGTGTGCGTGGCCTCTGCCTCTTCGCGATCGAACGCATCGAGGCCCAGCAGCGGCGTTCTCTGCGTCTCGGGCACCGCGATGGGCGGCGGATCGACCGGCGTTTCCGGCTCGCTCGTGGGCTCGGCGCTCCGCGCGCTCGGGAGCGTGCGCCTCGCGCGCAGAACGGCCGGTGCGCCCGCGTCACGATGCGCCTCGGCGTCGGCCGTCGCGTCGTCTTCGACGGCGCTCGGCGCGGGCTCGAGGGTCGGCTCTTCCGCCGGTGCGACGCTCGGCTCCGCGCTCGCGGCCGGCGCGCTCGGGCTCACCGCTCGCTCCGAGAGCGCGCTCGCGGCCGTCCACGCCGCCGCGATCACGAGCGCCGCCGAGAGCGCCGCGATGCGCACCGCACGCGCCCGATTCTTCTCCGCTCGCGGCGGCGGCACCGCGGGCTCCGCGAGGCGCTCGGTGATCGTGCGCTCGATCGCCGCGAGCCGCTCGCCCGCGAGGTCGCGCACCACCTCCGCGATGCGCGCCGTCCCTGCGAGCCCTCCGTGCTCCGCGGCCGCGCGCTCCAGTCGATCCGCGAGCTCCGTCGCCGTCGCCAGCCGCGTCGCACGATCTCGCTCGAGCGCCGCGGCGACGGTCTCGACGATCACCGCGGGCAGATCGGGCCGCACCTCGTGCAGGCTCGGGATCGGCCGGCGCAGCATCTTGTCCACGATCGCCAGCGGATTGTCCGCCTCGAAGAGACGCCGCCCCGCGAGCGTCTCCCACGCCACCACCCCGAGCGCGAACACGTCGCTCGCCGGCTCCGCCGGCTCGCCCCGCAGCTGCTCCGGCGCCGCGTACGCGACCTTCCCCTTCAGCTCACCGCTCTCCGTCTGCGTCGCGCGCGCCGCCGCTCGCGCCACCCCGAAGTCCGAGAGCCGCGCCCGCCCGTCGATCCCGACGAGCACGTTGTGCGGCGACACGTCGCGGTGCACGAGCCGCAGGGGCGCGCCGGTGAGACTGCGCGCCGCGTGCGCGTCCGCGAGCCCGCGCGCTGCCTGCACCAGGATCGCGAGCGCGACGTCGAGGTCCATCGGGCGGCCCCGCTCCGCCTGCGCGTCGAGGAGCTGGCGCAGCGACGCGCCGAGCACGAGCTCGAGCACCTGGAAGAGGATCCCGCGCTCGGGCACGCGGCCGAGGTCGAGCGTCGCGACGACGTGCGAGCTCTGGACCTGCGCGGCCACGCGCGCCTCGTCCACGAACATCCGCACGAATTTCTCGTCGCTCGCGAGGTGCGGGAGCATCACCTTGAGCGCGACGAGCTTCTGGAACGACTCCTCGCCGAGGATGCGCGCCGCGTGCACGGTCGCCATGCCCCCGCTCCCGATCGGGCAGAGCACCTCGTAGCGCGCGAGCACCTCTCCACGAGCCAGCACCGGGCACGACCTCCTGAGAGCCCTCCGCGCCCACCTGCGACGCGCGCGGCGATCCTACCTCGTGTGCCCGCCGCGGCGTCAAACCACGGTTCACGAGCCGCATCGCGTCATCTAGGATCGGCGCGTGGTGACCGGCCGCCTCGATCGTCGCGTCATCCTCGCATGCGCCCTCGCGTGCGCGGCGCTCTGGGGGTGCGAGAGCGACCCAGCGCGCACCGAGCTCGTCGTGATCGTCGACTCCGACGTGCCGGAGCTCGACCACGTCGAGATCCACGTCGACGTACAGGGCCAGAGCGTGGTCCGCGAGACCGTCGATCTCCGCGCGTCGCCGCTGCCGATCACGTTCGGCGTGATCTCGACCTCGGGGCGCGACCGGCTCGTGCGGGTGGAGGCGATCGGGCTCGACGGCGGATCGCCGCGCGTGCACGCCGTGCGGCGCACGCGCTTCGTGCCGGGCGAGAGCCGCGTCCTGGTGGTCGTCCTCGAGGCCGCCTGCGCGGACCGCGCGCCGTGCGACGGGAACCTGACCTGCCGCGCGGGCGAGTGCACCGACGACTTCGTCGATCCCTCCGAGCTCCCCCGCTACGACGGCGAGCTCCCCGACTCGGGCATCACGCGCGTCGACGGCTCGGTGCTCGACGCCGGTCCCCCCGACGCGGGCTGCATGGACGACGCAGGTGTCGTCGGCAGGCCGGAGGGCTGCGTGCTCGACCGCTGGCCGGCGCGCCCCGTCTGCCGCGGCGACACCGGCGACGACGGGGTCGTGCGCTACGTCGCGCTGCTCGATCCGCTGATGGACCAGGGCTCCGACGCGTGGCGCATGCTCGGCCACGACCTCGACGGCCTCTGCACCGATCCGTTGATGAACGACACGGCCGAGTGCCGCACGACGACGGGCCCGGTGCTCGATGGCCTCGGGGGGATCGACAACGCGACCTCGCGCGTGCTCGCGGGCACCCGGATCCTCTGGCCGACGTGGCTCGCGGAGGCGCAGGCGTTCGCGCGCGAGCGGATGCGTGAAGGCGACGTCGTGCCGGTCATGCGGATCCGCGGCTGGAGCGGCGAGCCCGACGACGCGCGCGTGGAGGTGTGGGTCGCCGGCAGCGTCGACGTCCTCCACGAAGACACGCCCGCGCCCGACGGCGGCGTCCTCGAGGACGATCCGTCGCGCCCCGATCCCGCGTGGGACGGAACCGATCGCGCGTACGTCGCGGACGGGTACTTCTCGGTGGGCGACATCGGCATGCCGCTCATCGGCGACGACGACGCGTACGTCGCGGGCGGCACGCTCGTCGCGCGCATCCCGGACCGCGCACCCTTCGACGTCGCGGCGCGCAGCACCGGCGGAGTGGCGCGCATGGTGTTGACCGACGCCCGCTTCGTCGGCGCGATCGCCGCGGACGGCACGCGCTTCGATCGCGCGATGGTCATCGGTCGCTGGGGCCGCAACGATCTCCTCGGCTATCTCGAGGACGTGGGGATCTGCCCGAGCGATCCGGACTTCGCGCCGCTGCGGGTCTCGATCGAGCAAGCGCTCGACCTGCGCAGCGATCCCTCGAGCACCGGGCCCGATCTCGCGTGCGACGCGATCAGCATCGCGCTGCCCTTCGAGGCCACCGTGCCGGTGCAGTTCGGCGGGCTCGTGCGCGGCGAGTTCTCGCCGACGGGTTGTCCGTGACGACGACGCGCGTGCTCGCGCTCGCGATCGCGTGGGCGGTCACGCTCGGCGCGGCGGGAGCGCAAGCGCAGTCGGGCTCCGGCGCATCGCTGACCGGCGCGGCGCGCGACCTCTTCCGCGACGGCATGCAGGCCGCGGAAGCGGGGCGCTGGGAGGACGCGCGCGCCGCGTTCGAGCGCAGCTACGAGCTCGCGCCGCGCGACTCGACGCTGCTCAACCTCGCGGTCGCGCTCGGCCAGACGGGGCGCCTCGTCGCAGCGATCGAAGCGTACCGGCGCTTCCTCGCGCGCGCCGACGAGACGACGCGCGCCCAGGGCGAAGCGCACGCGCGGGATGCCGTCGCCGCGCTCGAGGCGCGCATCGCGCACGTCTCGCTGACGGTGCGTGGCCTCGAAGAGGGCGACGTCGTGGCGCTCGACGAGGTCGAGATCGCGCACGCCGCGATGGGCCTCGATCTCCCGGTCGATCCCGGCGCGCACGTCGTCACGGTCACGCGCGACGGCCGCGAGTGCGCGCGGCGTGCGCTCGAGCTCGCGGAGAGCGCGCGCCGTGACCTCGAGCTCGTCGCGATGTGTCCGCCGCCGCCGCCCATCGAGCCGGAGCTCGAGCTCACGCCGACCCCGGTCGAGCCCGAAGATCAGAGCGAGGATCCGGCGCCGTGGATCGCGCTCGGCGTGGGCGCCGGCGCCGCGGTGATCGCAGGGATCGTGATCGCCGCCGTCGTGGTCGCGTCGCAGGGGCCGAGGGATCCGGGCCCGTTCATGGGCAACCTCGGCCCGGGCTCGTTCCCCGCGCCGTGACGGACGGCGACTCGCGCGCCAGGAATCACGCGTCTCGAGCTCGGCCCGCGCTCACGGCGCGATGCTGGTGCAGAACGCCATGTCGTTGGCCACGCCCAGCTCGGGCACCGGCGCACACGGATCGAGCATGCCCGCCTCGAGCTGGAGTCGGATGTCCTCCAGCCTCGTCGCGTTCTCGGCCGACACCAGGTGCGCGAGATCGTGGAACGGAGCCAGCGCCGAGCCGCCGAAGTAATTGCCCGCCTGCAGGGCGCCCCTGTCGGCATCCGCGATCAGATCCGCCACCGCGCTGACGATGCTCTTGGTCGAGCTCGACACGATGCACTCACGAACCTCGGGGAGCGTCTGGTACTGATCGAAGTCGACCCCGATCACCGTGACGTCGCGCATGCACGCCGCGATCAGCGCAGCGTTTCCGGTCCCGCCGGCCGCGCCGAAGACGACGTCGGCTCGCATGTCGATCATCTGCTCCGCCGTCGCCGCGCCCCAGGTCGGGTTGGTGAAGCACGTCGCGATGTCGTCTTCGTGGAAGGTCGCGAGCACCGTGACGTCGGGGTTCACGTAGCGCGCTCCGTTCCAGAACCCGATTCCGAAGCGCGAGACCGGAGGAACGAAGCGGCAGCCGAGCACCGCGCCGACCACGCCGGTCTCGGTCACCAGCCCTGCGAGCGCGCCCGCGAGGAAGCCTCCGACGTCCTCGTGGAACACGACGCCCGCGACGTTCGGAATCGTCGACTCCTGGAACTGGTCGGTCCCGATGAAGCTGACGTCGGGATGCCGCATCGCAGCGGCGCGCGTCCCTTCGCCCATCGTGAACGACGACGTCACGACGATGTCGAAGCCCTCCTCGACCACCTCGTCGATCCGGGCGCCCCACACCTCCGGATCGGGCGAGTTGGTGACGACGCTGCGCAAACACTCGTCGGGCAGCTCGAGCGCCGCAGCAGCCCGCAGCACGCCATTCCAGCCCGACGCGGTGAAGCCCTGATCGCCGAGGTCGCCGACGTCGACGACGTATGCGATCCGCGTGCGACAGGGATCGCTCGCCTCGGCCTCACACGAGGCGAGCAACACGACACATGCGAGAACGGGCAGACGCCCGATCGAGGAGTTGCACATCATGTCCTCCTTCTTGACGTTCTCGCGCCGGTACAAGCGCTGCGCGAGCGCGCGGAATCACGTGTGTCGTGCTCGCGCCGCGCTCAGTTCGCGCCGCCGGTGCAGAACGCCATGTCGTTCGCTTCGCCGAGCTCCTCCACCCGCGCGCACGGGTCGAGCGTGCCCGCCTCGAGCTGCAGTCGGATGTCCTCCAGCGTCATCGCGTTCTCGGCCGACACCAGGTGCGCGAGATCGTGGAACGGAGCCAGCGCCGAGCCGCCGGCGTAGTTGCCCGCCGGCAAGGCTCCTCGCTCGGCGTCCGCGATCAGATCCGCCACCGCGCTGACGATGCTCTTGGTCGAGCTCGACAGGATGCACTCACGGACCTCGGGCAGCGTCTGGTACTGATCGAAGTCGACGCCGATCACCCTGGCGCCTCGCGTGCACGCCGCGATCAGCGCGCCGGTTCCGGTGCCGCCGGCCGCGGCGAAGACGACGTCGGCTTCCATGTCGACCATCTGCTCCGCCGACGCCGCGCCCCAGGTCGGGTCGCTGAAGCACGTCGCGATGTCGTCCTCGTGGAAGTCCGCGATCACCGTGACGTCGGGGTTCACGTGGCGCGCTCCGTTCCAGTAGCCGATCGCGAAGCGCGGGATCGCAGAGATGGAGGGGCAGCCGAGCACGACGCCGACCGTGTCGCTCTGGGTCGTCATGCCCGCGAGCGCGCCCGCGAGGAACCCACCGATGTCCTCGCGGAACACGATGCCGACGACGTTCGGAATCGTCGTCTCCTGGAACTGGTCGGTCCCGATGAAGCTGACGTCGGGATGCCGCAGCGCGGCGTCGCGAGTCCCCTCGGTCATCGAGGGCGACTTGGTCACGATGATGTCGAAGCCCTCGGCGACCAGCTCGTCGATGCGGGCGCCCCACACCGCGGCGTCGGTCGAGTTCGTCTGGACGCTGCGCACGCACTCATCGGGTAGCTCGAGCGCCGCGGCGCCTTGCAGCACGCCATTCCAACCCGACGCGACGTAGCCCTGATCACTGATGTCGCCGGTATCGATCACGTATGCGATTCGCGCGCGACAGGGATCGTCGGCCTCGGCCTCGCACGAGGCGAGCAACACGACACATGCGAGAACGGGCAGACGCCCGATCAAAGAGCTCCACAGGATCCGAAACTGCATGTCTCCCCCTCCTTGGTTCGTTCTCGCGCCGCCCGGACGCGGTTATCAGCCGCCGATGAAGTGGCAGAGGCTGCGGAAGACCGCGGGCTCGCGGTTGATGCGATCCTCTTCGATCGTCCAGAAGCCCAGGAACGGCATCGCGAGCTCGTGCTCGTCGGTGAGATCGACGCTGCTCGATGCGCCGCAGTAGTCGATCTCGGCGCCGTCGCGCACCGCCGCGAACGCCGCCTCGACCTCGTACCAGGCGAAGAGCTCGCCGCTCGGACGCGACGTGTCGCGCAGCACGTCGGAGATCGATCCGCCCGACACCTCGACGCGCTCCGCGGCGAGCGCCCAGAGAATGAGCGCGTCGTAATAGAAGTGCGTGATCTGCAGCGGGCGCTCGTCGCTCCAGCGCGCTCGGAACTCGGTGCGGAACGCGGCCGCTTCGTCGCCCACCTCGGGCGAGACGCCGACCGCGCCGTCGAGCAGCCCCGGCGAGATGTTCGCGACGAACGCATCGTCGTTGAGGGTCGGCGCGAAGTACCAGCTCACCGTCGCGCCCAGCGCCGCGGCGTCCATCACGATGCGCGCGCCGGAGCGCGGATAGGCGACCAGCACGAGCGCGTCGGGCTCGCCGTCGAGCGCGCGCTCGAGGACGGCGCGATCCTCGACCTCCGGATCGAAGCGCTCGTGAGAGATGATGCTCCCGCCCAGGCGGGTCAGCTCGCCGCGAACACCCTCTGCGAACGCGTCGCCATACGTCCCCTGCGCCGAGATGATCGATGCGCGCTGCCGTCGATCGCGGAACATGCGCTGCGCGAGCGCGCGTCCTTCGGCCGCTGCGGTGGGACCCAGATGGAAGCGCAGCGCCTCGCGGGTCGGGTCCGCCGACGCCGCCTCGCTGATGGTGAGCAGCGGAATCCCTCGCGCCGCGAGCAGCGGCTCGATCGACTCGGCGAGATCGCCCTCCTCCGGCCCGATGATCACGTCGACGCCGGCATCGATCAGCGCCTGCGCGGCTTCCATGCCGCGCACGGGATCGGAGTGGGTGTCTCGCGACACCAGCGTGAGCGGCCGGCCTCCGACTCCGCCGGCCTCTTCGTTCACCGTCTCGATCGCGATCAGGAGACCGCGCTCGATGTTCTCACCCGCCGACGCGAGATCGCCGGTGAACGGGAGCAGCGCGCCGACGCGAATCGAGTCGGCCGGCGCGGGCGCCGGCCTGGACACGCAGCTCGCGAGCACGATCGACGACGCCACGAGGGCCAGAGAGCGGTCGAGTGCAGCCATGATTCGCTCCGTCTCCGAACGACTTCAGAACGTCTGTCGCCACTGCAGCAAGAACGTCCGCGGCGCCGACGGAAGGTCGATGCCCGAGAAGCCCGGCTGCGCGGTGTCGGTGCCCAGGATGTTCCGCGCGGTGAAGGTGATCGTCGTGAGCCCGCCCGGGATCAGCTCGGCATCGAACACCGACGCCGTCGCGTCCCAGTACCAGGCGTCGGGCAGGTGATAGACGGCGCCCGCCTCGAGCACGTTGGTGTCGCTGGCGCGCCGCGACGACACATAACGAACCTGGGTTCCGAAGCGGATCGGGAAGCCCGGGATCGTGTAGTGCGCACCCGCGCGGAAGAGCCCGGGCGGATAGGCCTCGAGGTCGGTCCCCAGCAGGTCGGCGCGATATCCCGACACGTCCAGGCCGCGCTCACCGAGCACCAGCGAGAACGACGCATACAGGCGCAGCTGCTCGTTCCAGTCGACCCTCGCCAGCGTGTCCCACGACCACACGCCGACCTCGGAGATGTTCCGAGCGACCAAGTTGGCGCCCATGCGCGTGAACTCGGCCTTGTTGATCAGATAGCTGTACGAGAGCTCGGTCTGCAGCGTCATCCACTCCCACGGCCGATAGACCACCTGTCCTTCGAACGTGTGGATCTGCTGAGGGCGCAGATCGGGATTGCCCAGGATGTCGCCCGCCACCAGCGGCACGCCGTAGAGCAAGAGCGGCGTGGGCGCGCGGAACGCGCTGCCGTACATCACCTTCGCGCTGAGGTTCTCGAGGATCTCGACCGCGATCGCAGCGCGTCCGTTGATCTGCGAGTCGTAGATGTTGTGCAGGTCGTAGCGGATGCCGCCGTGGATGTGCAGGCGCTCGATCGGCGTCGCGCTGGCGAGCAGATAGGCGCCGAAGTTGAGGAACGTGCGGCGCCCCTGTCGCGTCGAGGTCGACTCGCGGATGTTGCCCGGCGCCATTCCATCGCTCGCGCCGTAGAGCACGTGCAGCACCGAGGGCAGCTGCTCGTCGTCGAGCAGACCGTCGACACCCAGCGTCAGGCGCAGCTCGTCCAACGGCGACCACCGCGCCGTCGCGCCGAGCTCACCCCCGGCGAAGTCGTTCTGGCGTCGGATCGAGTAGATGTCGCTCCCGACGTCGATGTGATCGCGGTCGGTCGGTGCACCACCGAAGGCGCGCACGAACGCATCGATCGAGAGGTGCGGATCGGGCGTGCCCGAATAGGCGAGATCGACGTAGCCCTGCCAGAGCGAGACGCGATTGCCTCGCGACCGACCGACGAGATCGGTGCCTTGCGCGAGCTGCGCCCAGTCGGCGAATTCCGCGCCTCGATCGAGCACCGACGCATAACCCGTCAGCGAGAGCGAGTGCTCGGGCGCCAGACGGAGCGACACGCGCGCCAAGCCGACCGCGGAGTTCAGATCGAGCTCGCGCGCTCGCTCCCAGTCCTCACCGGTCATGCGATAAGGCGCGACACGCTGGGCCGGCGAGCTGGCCGGCAGCGAGATGCCCGATCGATCTCCGCGGAAGAGGCGCCACGACACGAAGAACGCCAGGTCGTCGATGCGCCGGCCGATCGCGAAGTCGAGCTCGCCACCGAGCCCACCGCCCCAGCTGAGCCCCTGGGTGAAGTCCGCACCATCGATTCGCCCGGGGTCGCGAGTGACGATGTTGACGACGCCCAAGAACGCGTCGGCGCCATACACCGTCGAGGCGGGCCCTCGCACGATCTCGATGCGCTCGATGATCGAGAGCGGCACCAGCTCGGCACCCAGCCAGTGACCCGCGGTCGCGCGATAGGACACCGCGCGTCCATCGATCGTCAGCTGCACCAGGCCGCTCTCGGCGCGCAGCCCGCCCGAGATTCCGCGCACTGCCACGTTGGGCGTGATGTGGTCGTCGACGACGTAGAAGCCGTGCACGTGCTCGAGCACTTCGGCGACCGTCGAATAGCCCCAGCGCAGGATCTCCTCGCGCGTGACGACGGTGACGTTCGCGGGCGCATCGTCGACCGACTCGATCGTGCGCGACACTGCAGTGACGTAGCGGCCGGACAGGAGCGCTTCGAGATCGAGCGTCTCGATCGCTTCGACGTCCTCTCCCTCGGCGTCGGTCAGGCTCTCGAGCCCGCTCTCGACCGGCGGAATGTCGGTCGGCTCGCTCGGCGCAGACTGCGACTCACCCTCGGGGGCGATGGCGGGCTCGCCTTCGCTCGCCGATTCTTCTCCAGGCGCCGCGCTGACAGGCTCGGTCGGCTCCGTCTGTTGGGGAGGCGTCTGTTGGGGAGGCGTCTGCTCGGGAGGCGTCTGCTCGGGAGGGGGCTCCGGAATCGGAGCCTCCTGCGCAGACACGGGTGCGACGCGCGCGACGAGCGCCAGTGCGAGCACCAGCGCCACACGTACGACTCGCGCTCGGAGCTTCGCGCCCGTCGCGGATCCTGGCGATCCGGTCGAAACCAAGGAACCCCCTCACGACTTTTGTATCGCCGAGCGCAGACGCATCTCAAGCGCAAAGTTTCACCCACAACGGCACTTACGCGCCGACAGGAGCGGGCGCGTCTCACGTGCCCCTCGCGGTGATCAGCCAAGTCGCGAGTCGATGACGGGCGCGAGCGGCTCGAGGTGCAGCTCCTCGAGATCGAGCTCGCGCTCGACCCGCTGGAACGCCGCGTCGCCGATGGTGCCGTCCGCGCGCAGCGCGAGCAGGCGTCGTCGCTCCGCGTCGATCGCCGCGCGCACGACGACGGAGTCGTGATGCTCGCCGGCGCTCCGTGCTCCGTGCTCGACGCGCGACAGCATCACTTCGAAGCGGCGTCGCAGCAGCTCGGCGAGCTCGCCCCCGCGGTATGCGTCGGTCGCCGCAATCGCCGCGCGCAGCGTCGCGACGCGTGCGAGCGCTGTCTCGCGCTCGACCTCGCCGTCGTCCTCGAGGCGGAGCGCCCTCGCGAGCGGTCCCAGCGTCAGCCCCTGCACCACGAGCGTCCCCAGCACGACGCCGAACGCGCAGAAGAGGATCAGGTCGCGGTACGGGAACGCCGGCTCACCGTGTCCGCCGGCCGGCAGCGCGAGCGCCACCGCGAGCGTGGTGATGCCGCGCATGCCGCACCACCCGACGAGCGCGGCCGCGCGCGGCGACAGCGCGAACGCGCGGCGCCCGCCGCGCCTCTGCACGAGCGCCGCCGCCGACACCCACACGATCCGCGCGGCGATCGTCGCGACACAGACCGCAGTCGCGATGCCGACGTGCTCGATCAGGAGGCTCGCGCTCATGCGCCCGACGATCGCGTTCAGCTGGAGCCCCACGAGCGTGAACGCGAGCACGGTCAGCACGAACACCGCGAGCTCCCACACCGCGTAGGACGGCACGCGCACGCGCGCGGGGATCACGTCGCCGGCGCGCCGCGCGTAGGCCATCGCGAACACGACGAGCGCGAGGATCCCCGACAGATGCAGCCGCTCGGCGAGCATCCACACGCCGAACGTCACGCCGAACTGCACGACGACGGCGAGCGCCACGTCTTCGATGCGCGCGGTGAGCCAGAGGACGGCGCGCGCGAGCACGAGCCCGAGCACGACACTTCCGACGCTCACCACGAGCAGCATCGGGATCACGGACTCGAGCGTGAGCGAGCCCGCGAGCGCGGCGCCGATCGCCAGCCGGTAGACGAGGATCGCGCTCGCGTCGTTGAAGAGGCTCTCGCCCTCGAGGACCACCAGGATGCGATGAGGCGGCCGCAGCTGGCGCAGCACCGTCGTCGCGGCCGCGGCGTCGGGAGGCGCGACGATCGCACCGAGCGCGATCGCCGCAGCCCACGGCATCGAGGGCACGAGCGCGCGCACCACGATCGCGACGGCTGCGACCGTGAGCACGACCGCGCCCACCGCGAGTCCCGAGACCGCGCGCCAGCTCGCGCGGAGATCACGCGGGGACGCATCGAAGGCGGCGTCGATCAGCAGCGGCGCGACGAAGAGCGTCAGCGCCAGCTCGGGGTCGAGCACGATCTCGGGCGCGCCCGGCAGCATCGCGATCACCGCGCCCACGAGCGCCGCGGTCGCGGGGTACGGCGCGCCGATCCGCCTCGAGAGGGCGGTGAGCGCCGCACCCGCGAGCACGAGCGCGATGACGATCTCGAAGGTCTCCATGCGACGCGCGTACGCTCACGCCGCCTTGGTGGGATCGCCCATCGGCCAGGCCACGCCGTCGCCGCGGTCCATCTTCGCGATCGCAGCCATGTCCTGGTCGTCGATGCGGAACGAGAACAGGTCGGCGTTCTGCCGCATGCGCTCGGGCTTCGTGCTCTTGGGCAGCACCGGATATCCCATCTGGATCGCCCACCGCAGGAGCACCTGCGCCTCGCTCACGCCGTACTTCGCGGCCATCGCCTTGAACGGCGAGTCCGCGCGCTCACCGGTCGCCCTCATCTCGGCGGTCTTCGCGCTGTCGTGCCCCTCGGCGATCCGCCACGTGGAGAGCGGCACGAGGCTGCTGTACGCGATCGGCGTGATGCCCTTCTCGGCGAGATAGCGGACCAGCGCAGGCTTCTGCGACCAGGGGTGCAGCTCGATCTGGTTCGCGTCCGGCAGCGGCAGCCCCGCCCCCACGAGCTCCTCGATGTGCGCGACGTCGAAGTTGCTCACGCCGATGGCGCGCGCCTTCCCCTGTCGCTTCAGCTCGACGAGGCCGCGCCACTGCGCGAGCCGCTGCTCGTGGTCGAAGGGCGCGTGGATGAGATAGAGGTCGACGTACTCCAGCCCGAGCCGCGCGAGGCTCTCGTCCAGCGACGCGATCGTCGTCTCGGTCGTCTTCGGCGTCTGCCCCCACGCGGCGTTCCCGGGCCAGAGCTTCGTCGTCACGAAGACGTCCTTCCGGGAGAGGCCGTGCGCCTCGAGCGCCTGTCGGATCCCGGCGCCCACGCCCTCCTCGTTCCCATAGAACTCGGCGGTATCGACGTGCCGGAACCCGACTCCGAGCGCCGCGCGCACCACGGCGGCCGCATCGTCGTTCGCGATGAGATACGTGCCGAGCCCGACGTACGGGATCTCGATGCCGGCGGTCAGCACACGAGTGTCGTTCTTGCCCATTCGGTCCTCCTTCGAGCGCCACGAAGCGCGCTCGCCATCTCTCTCACGCCGGACCGCGGAGCGCCTGCCAGTTCCTCGCCGTTGCGTGCCCAATCCTCTCCGCACGCATAGAACCGTGATAGTCAGTCGGGATGGACGTCCAGAAGCTCGCCGCGCAGGCGCTCCGGCTGGTCCCTCGACAGCTCGGCGAATCGCCCCAATCCGTCGAGCCGATGCCCGGTCTGGTGCTCCTCCGGCACCATCGCCGCACCGCGTTCGAGGCCTCCATCTACGAGCCCGTCTTCTGCCTGATCGTCCAGGGAAGGAAGGAGACGACGCTCGGCGGGCACACCGTCGGATCGGCGGCGGGCGAGTGTCTGCTGGTCAGTCACGACCTGCCGGTGATCTCTCGGATCACGCAGGCTCCGTATCTGTCGCTGCTGCTCGACATCGAGCTCGCGACCCTGAGGGGCCTCTACGAGGAGCTCGCGGACACGGCGTTCGACTCCACGCATGCGCGCGCGCTGCAGGTGCACGAGGCGGACGAGCCGCTGCTCGAGGCGCTGGGCCGCTACCTCGCGCTCGCCGGATCGCAGACCGACGCCAAGGTGCTCGGCCCGCTCATCCTGAAGGAGATCCACTACCGCCTGCTCACCGCGCCGTTCGGCGCGATGCTGCGGCGCCTGATCCGGATCGACAGCCACGAGAGCGCGATCGCCCGGGCCATCGCCCACATCCGCCGCGACTTCCGCGCGCCGATCGCGATCGCGGAGCTGGCGCAGAAGGTCGGGATGAGCCCGGCGTCGTTCCACAAGCACTTCAAGGAGATCACGGCATCGACGCCGCTCCAGTACCAGAAGGAGCTCCGCCTGCTGCAGGCGAGGCGGCTTCTCTCGACGGGCGGAGCATCGGTGTCCTCCGCCGCCTTCGAGGTCGGCTACGAGAGCCCGAGTCAGTTCAGTCGGGAGTACACGCGCAGGTTCGGTGTGCCGCCCAGCAAGGACGCAGGCGACTCGCGTCAGCACGAGTGATTGTCGAGGGTGGCTGAACAGCCCATGCACAGCACCCGTCCTACTCGGGGCTCGCCTCGGTCCACATCATCGCTCGCACGGCGTGAGAGTCGCCGTGACGAGAGGTGCGTGCGTGATCTCCGGCAACGACGGTTCGATCGATGGGGTGGGCGAGCGAGCGGACGGCGGCGAGGCGCTCGGCGCGCGTCGGGCGTGGAGCGCCGTCGGTTCGATGGCGCTCTGCGTCGCGTTGCTCATCGCCTCGGAGTTCATGCCCGTCAGCTTGCTCACTCCGATCGCTTCGGATCTCGGCGCGACGGAGGGAATGGCCGGTCAGGCGATTTCGATCTCCGGTTTGTTCGCGGTCGTGACGAGCCTGCTCATCGCGTCGGTCGCGAGCCGCTTCGATCGACGCAGCGTCTTGTTGGCGTTGACGGCCGTCATGCTGGGCTCGCTGCTGTCGATCGCGAACGCCTCGAGCTTCGGAACGCTCATGGCCGCACGCGCTCTCCTCGGCGTGACCATCGGCGGCTTCTGGGCGCTGGCGACGGCCACGGTCATGCGTCTCGTGCCTGGACGGGATGTTCCGAGAGCCCTCGGCGTCCTCTACATGGGCAATGCCGTGGCGACGGCGTTCGCGGCTCCGATCGGCAGCTATCTCGGTGAGATCATCGGTTGGCGCGGCGTGTTCGAGGCGTTGGTGCCCATCGTCGTGCTGAATCTGATCTGGCAGTGGGTCAGTCTGCCGTCCCTTCCTCCCCGAGCGTCGAATCCCGTCGGGAGGGTGTTCGGCCTGTTGAAGCGCCGCAACGTCGCATTCGCCATGTCGGGCGTGATGTTGACGTTCGCCGGCGCGTTCTGCGCATTCACCTACTTCAGGCCGTTCCTCGAGGGCTACACGCACGCGAGCGTGCCGCAGCTGTCGATGCTGCTCCTCGGGCTCGGGGCGGCTGGATTCGTCGGCACGTACGGCGCCAGCTCGTTGCTCGGGAAGCACCTCTATCCGTTGCTCCGTTGGCTGCCGCTGATGCTCGCCGTCGTGACGGTCGCGCTGCTCGCCGGTGGGCGCAATCTCTGGGCCGTTGCGGTCGCGATGATCGCGTGGGGCACGTTGAACTCCGCGATCCCCGTCGCGTGGTCCACCTGGCTGTCGAAGGGCATTCACGACGAGCCGGAGAGCGGTGGTGGTCTGATGGTCGCGGCCATCCAACTCTCCATCATGCTGGGCGCGGCCTTCGGCGGCGTGCTCCTCGATCGTTTCTCGATCGCCGCGACGCTGCTCGGCGCAGCCTGCCTGCTCGTGGCCGGCTCGCTCGTCGTCGGCAGCGGAAGCCGAATCACGTCGAGCGATTGAGTCGAGAGAACGCCGTTCTCGAGAGCTGCAGAACGAGTGCGACGCAGGACTTGACAATCGCCCGACGGGGGCGCGTGTTCTAGCGCGTGGCCACGATTCCCTTCCTCCAGCTCCAGGCGTTCCTCGCCGTCGCTCGAGCGCAGAGCTTCAGCGGCGCGGCGCGCGAGCTCGGCGTCTCACGCTCGGCCGTGAGCCAGAGCGTGCGGCAGCTGGAAGAAGAGCTGGGCGTGGTCCTCGTCGCACGCACGACTCGGAGCGTGGCGCTCACCGACGCCGGACGTCGCCTGCTCGATGCCGTGGGCCCTGCCTTCGCACAGACACGTGCGGCGCTCGACGAGGTCGCGGCGAAGCCTGGCGAGGTGGTCGGGCGTGTGCGGTTGACGGTGCCGAGAGCGGCCTTCGACTTCGTGATCGAGCCGGTGCTCCCGACGTTCCGTGAGCGTCATCCCCGCATCCAGCTCGAGATCATCTTCGAGGATCGACGTGTGGACATCGTCCGCGAGGGCTACGACGCGGGGATTCGATTGAGTGAGTTCGTCGAGCGCGACATGGTGAGTGTCCGGCTCACCGATGCATTTCGGTTCGTCGTCGTCGGCGCGCCCAGCTACCTCGAGAAGCACGGTGCTCCGCAGCGCCCCGAGGATCTCCTCCATCACGAGTGCCTCACCTTCCGCTCGGAGACGACGGGGTCGCTCTACGCATGGGAGCTCGAGCGGGGTCGGAAGACCTGGCGCATCCCGGTTCGAGGCTCGGTGGTCACGAACGAGGGTCTCTTCTGCATCCGATGGGCAGAGCAGGGACTGGGGCTCTCGTACATGTACGAACCGCTCGTCGCCGAGCAGATCCGCACGGGGCGACTCGTACGCGTGCTCGAGCCCTATGCGGCGTCGGTCCCCGGGTTCTTCCTCTATTACCCGAGTCGCACGCAGCGCTCCGAGCCGCTCCGGCTGTTCATCGAGACGGTTCGCGAGCATGCCGCCCAACACACGGCCGCCGCGAAGAGCAAATCATCGCGCTGAGAGCAGGCCCCCACGCCGAGCGCGCGATGGCGACGAGACGCCGTTTCGGCGCACGCACCGTCAACCGTGGCTAAACGGCTCGTGCGCCCGCCGACCTCTGCTCCGTCGACGAGCTCGAACGTAGGGTTTGGCGACGATGAGCACGAAGTCCGACGTGGCCGAAGAGGCGCGAGACGAATCCCTTGGGGTGGACACGGGCCGACGCCACTTCCTGAAGGTCGCGGGTGCCGGCGCGGCGGTGTTGGGCGCGCTTCCGCTCGGGAGCCGCCGTGCACGCGCGCAGGACGGGCTGGCCTGGGACAAGACGTTTCCCAGGAGCGCGCTCGTGAGCCACGAGAAGGTGGCGTTCTACAACCGGCTCGGCATCCACCTCGTGGCCGATCTCTACGTCCCGCGGAGTCTGGACCGAAGGACGCGCGCGTCGGCAATCGTCGTGGGTCATCCCTATGGCGGAGTGAAGGAGCAGACCTCCGGCCTCTATGCGCAGCGCATGGCCGAGCGCGGCTTCGTCACCATCGCATTCGATGCGTCGTACAACGGAGAGAGCGGAGGCCAGCCCCGCTCCATCGCTTCGGCGGAGGCGTTCGTCGAGGACTTCAGCGCCGCAATCGACTACCTCGGCGCGAGCCCGTTCGTCGACCGGAACCGAATCGGAGTCATCGGCATTTGTGGCAGTGGCGGCTTCGGCTTGGCGGCTGCGGAGATCGATCCGCGCATCAAGGCGATCGCCACCGTCAGCATGTACGACATCGGCCAGGCGACGCGGCAGGGACTGGCGGAGCGCCTGAACAGAGCCGAGCTCACGAGGGCCCTGGAGACGATCGCGGCACAACGCTGGGCCGAAGTGGACGGTGGACGACGAGCGATGGTGATCGGAACGCCCGAGGTCATCACCGACGGTTCGTCCGCGATCGAGAGAGAGTTCTTCGACTACTACCGCACGCCGCGGGGCCACCATCCGCGCTCGACCACGGCGATGTCGCTGACCAGCGGCGCCGCGATGTCGTTGTTCTGGTCGTTCGAGCATCTCGATTGGATCTCGCCGCGACCGGTCCTGTTCATCACGGGCGACCGAGCGCACTCACGGCTCTTCAGCGAGCACGCATTCCGGAGGGCCTCGGAGCCGAAGGAGCTCTACGTCGTGCCGGGCGCCGGCCACGTGGATCTCTACGACCGCGTGGGCCTCATCCCCTGGGACAAGCTCACGTCCTTCTTCGACGCGCATCTCGGGTGAGGCGATGATCGTCATTCGTCGAGATTCGGCATCGAGCGGGCGACTGCCTCTGAGACCGATGCGCGGCCCGCGAAGCGAGCTCCTCGTCACCGAGCCCAGCGCGGCGCGCTGCCACACACCGCAGTGACCTCTCGTGCGCTTGTGACGCGCACACCACGGCGCCATGAGCGTCGAAGACGGGCCCGAGACCGCGCACGTTGCCCGCGGCGGATCGAGGAGGATCGCGAGATGTTCGATCGACCGAGCTCGCCGGCCGCCGGCGAGAACATGGCGGTGGTGGGAAGCATCGGCGTCGTCGACGGCGTCGCCGTCGCCGGCAGCGTCACCACGGGCAGGAGCGTCGCTGTCGCCGGCAGTGTCGCAACCGTCCGGAGCGTCGCTGTCGCCCGCAGCTCGGCGACGGCGGGGAGCGTCGCTGTCGCGGGGAGCGCCGGGACCGCAGGCAGTGTCGCAGTCGCCGGCAGCGCGGGCACCGCGGGCAGTGTCGCAGTCGCCGGCAGCGCGGGCACCACCGGCAGTGTCGCCGTCGCCGGCAGCTTGCTCACGCTGCTCGGCATCGGAATCCGCAGCTGCGTGGCGACGCTCGCGTGCGTCCGCTGCCTCCGTTGCATCGCGTGTGTCGCTTGCGTCGACTGCGTGGACTGCATCGGCTGCGTCGGCTGCGTCGGCCTGCGCGGCGCGGTGGGACAGCGCCAGGTCCGCGCTGTGGCCTGAGGCGACCGACACACGCAGCCACCTTGGTCAGCCCATGCGCGTCAGGGTGACGAGGCGCTCTTCGCCTGATCGAGTCGCGCGGCTTCGCGAGTGCCCATCAGGTGGTCCCACAGGATCAGCGCTTCACCGAAGTTCACGCTCGCATCGGCGTGATGGCGGTTGTGGAACGCAGACGTGTTCAGCCACAGCCTCGGCAGCACCGCCTCCACCAGCCTCGACTGCGCGCCGCAGTGCAGATAGAGGTTCAGCGTCACGAAGCCGGCCACCAGCGCGAAGTACACCGGCGCGTAGTGCGGTGCCCACGGGAACGCGAGCAGGACGATCGGAAAGAACGTCAGCAAGGACTCGACCGCGCCCACCGCGAACGACGAGTACGACGTGGGGTCGCGATAGCCGTGGTGCGCGCGGTGGAACGGGAAGAGCCACCGCGTGTGCAGGAGCCGGTGCTTCCAGTAGAGCCACGCGTCGAGCGCCACCAGCGCGAACAGATTGCCGAGCACCACCGTGCCGAGCCCGCCTGCCTCCTCGAGCGTCCACACGAGGCCGGTTGGCTCACCCGCCCGGAGGCGCGCGAGCGGCCACGCCAACAGGCACGATGCGACCAGCGTCGCGCCGAGCGTGTCCTTCGTCCCGCGCCACGCGAAGGTCGGCAGTCGCCTCGGGCCCTGCAGCCGCGACGGGCTCCGCTCCGAGAGCCACGTGAAGAGCGCCGCGCCTGGGAGCAGGACGCAGGTGATGCCGACGAACGCGATCACCATCGCGCCGTAGAAGCGCGCGGGTCCCTGCGGGCAGAGCAGCCCGGCCAGCACCAGCACCGCGAACACGAGCCGCTCGATCCAGTGCGCACGCGTCATGGGAGACCTCCGGACACCTCGACCTTCTCACCGTTACACCGTGTAACGCAAGACGTGACCCGGCGACCGTCGCGACGGGCGCGCTACCATCCGCGCCGATGGCGACGCGGAAGACCGGCAAGACCTCGGCGCGCGCACGTGTGCCGCCCGACGCACGGAGGCGTCAGCTCATCGACGAAGCCTCGCGCCTCCTCACCGAGGAGGGCCTCGACAGCCTCCAGATCAGCTCGCTCGCCGAGCGCGCCGGAGTCTCGCGCCCGCTCGTCTATCGCATGTTCCCGACGCGCCAGGCGCTCGTGCGCGCGGTCCTCGACGACTTCAACGACGCGATCGATCGGCGCTTCCACCGAGCGCTCCTGCGCGCGCTTCCGGCGGGCACCATCGAGAGCATCACGACGGCGTTCATCGATGCGAGCTGCGACGTGATCGAGGAGAAGGGCGCCGGTCCCTGGCTCCTGCTCGACGCGCGCGGGAGCGACCCCGACATCGCGCGCATCTCACGCGAGGCGTTCACGCACCTGCTCGGGCCGTGGCAGGAGCAGCTCGCGACCTTCACCGGCACCAGCGCGAAGCGCGCCGCGAACGACCTCTGGATCATCGTCGCCGCCGGACGCGCTGCGCTGTGGGGATGGATCGACGGCTCCATCTCGCGCGCCGATGCCGTCGCGGATGCGACGCGCGCCGTCAGCGCGCTGGTCGCCGCGTTCGGAGCACCCCGCGGCGCATCCGCACCGCGCGCCAAGGCGCAGGAATCATCGAGCGCTCGCCCGCGGCGGCGGGCGAAGTGATCGCCGCGCCAGCGAGCCGCCAGCACGCTCACGCCGCGCGCGGGACACGGCGTCTCCCTTCGAGGAATTCCCGCGTCACGACCGAGCTCACGCATCCGCCTGATCGCAGCGTCGCGAGCGCCGATGCCGAACGCGATCTCCGCGTCAGGCGCGGTATTGTTGGGCGAGTCGCTCGAGCGGAACCGGGCGGATCTTGTGCGCCTGACCTGCCGAGCCGAAGGCTTCGAAGCGCGCTCTGCAGATGCTGCGCGCTGCCTCCATCGCGGCTTTGAGGTATTTGCGCGGATCGAACTCGGTGGGTCTCTCGACGAGACTACGGCGAATCGCACCCGTCATCGCGAGACGAATGTCGGTATCGACATTGACCTTCCGCACACCGTGCCGAATGGCCTCCTGGATGCGCTCGACGGGAACTCCGTAGGTCTCTCCGATCTCGCCTCCGAACTCCCGGATCACGTCCAACCATTCTTGCGGAACCGAGCTCGAGCCGTGCATCACCAACGGCGTCTCCGGGACCCGCGCGTGGATCTCCGCGATCCGGCCGATCGCGAGCACGTCATCGCTCGGCTCGCGCGTGAACTTGTACGCGCCGTGCGAGGTGCCGACCGCCACCGCGAGCGCGTCCACCCTCGTCCTGCGGACGAACTCGACGGCTTGCGCCGGATCCGTCAACAACGCATCGCGCGACAACTGGCCCTCGGCGCCGGAGCCATCCTCCTCGCCCGCGCGGCCGGTCTCGAGCGAGCCGAGGCACCCGAGCTCTCCCTCGACCGACACTCCCACCGCGTGCGCCATGGCCACGACTTTCGCCGTGACCTCGACGTTGTACTCGAACGTGGCCGGCGTCTTCATGTCGGTCATGAGCGAGCCGTCCATCATGACCGAGGTGAACCCCGACCGGATCGATGCCGCGCACACGGCGGGGCTCGCGCCATGGTCTTGATGGAGCACGACCGGGATGTCCGGATATGCCTCCACCGCTGCGAGCGCCAGATGCCGTAGAAAGGGCTCGCCCGCATACGCGCGTGCTCCCGCCGACGCCTGGAGGATCACGGGACTGCCAGTCTCGGCCGCAGCGGACATCACGGCCTGGACCTGCTCGAGGTTGTTGACGTTGAACGCAGGGACCGCGTAGCCGCGCTCGGCCGCATGATTCAGCAACTGACGTAGGGAGATGAATGCCATCGCCTCGAGCGACGGTGCATCTTCGAAGCCAAATGGTGACCACGGCTGGCGGATGCGGGACCGGCCCGAAAATGTCCCGCGTCTCGAGCGCTGCGCGATCGAGCGCGGCTCTCAGACGTCGAGGAGCGCCGTGGCGACTCGCGCCATCTCGTCGGCCTCGTCGACCTGGACGACCCACGCGGAGGCGCGGCTCCCGGGGGCCGTGATCGCTCGATCCACCGGGCTCGCGGCGTTCCGAGCACGGTCGAGCTCGAGACCGAGCCACGCGAGGGGCCCGAGGATCCGCTCACGAATCTCGGCGGCATTCTCTCCGACACCACCGCCGAACACGACCGCATCGAGCCCGCCGAGCACTGCCGCGTACGCGCCGATGATCTTGCGCAGTCGATGGCAGTAGAGCTCGAGCGCGAGAACGGCGCGGCCATCACCGCTCGCCGCCAGTCGCAGGACGTCGGGCATCGCGTCATGGCCACAGACGCCGAGCAGGCCACCTCGCTGGTTGATCCAATGGTCGAGCTGGTCCGCCGAACAGCCGCGTGCGCGCAGGAGGTGGATGAGCAAACCAGGATCCACGTCGCCGGAACGACTGGCCATCACGAGCCCTTCGGACGGCGAGAACCCCATCGACGTATCGAGCGCTCTGCCATCGAGGATCGCAGTCGCCGAGCAGCCCGCACCGAGCTGGAGAGTGACGAGGCGTCGGGGTCTCGCGGGCAGCTCCCGGGCTCGCCGACTCATGTAGGAATGCGCCAGCCCGTGGAACCCGTAGCGGCGTATGGGCCCGAGCTCGGACGCGAGCGCGTAGGTCGCCGCGTGATCGGGAAGGTCGTGGAAGAACGCGGTGTCGACCGCCGCGAGCTGCGGCACGTTCGGCCCGAAGGCGATCCGAGCCGCTGCGAGATAGCGGAGCGCCGCGGGATTGTGGAGTGGCGCGAGCGGGCTCGCGTCGCGCACGGCAGCTTCCACGTCCGGAGTGAAGAACGCGTGCCTCTGCACGTCGCCTGCGTGCACGACGCGATGGACGACGGCGTCGATCGCTCCGTGAGGTGCCACGAATTCCGCGAGATCGACGACGGCGTCCCGAGACGCGCGCCGCGAGCTCACGATCCGCCCATCGCGCCACACCGCGAGCTTGACCGACGAGCTCCCCGTGTTGACCAACAGCAAGCGTACCTGGTGGACGCTCGTCATCGCGGCTCAGTCCTCGTGCTTGCGAGCGCGCATCCAGCGTTCGTGATCCGCCCGTACGACCTCGATCGCTTCGGCGCTCGAGACCGCGCACCGCGGAATCGAGAGCTCCTGTTCGGACGCGAAAGCCAGGTCCGCACCGAGCATGTGGGTGCGAGCCCATCGAACGAGGTCGCTCCACATCGGCCCGACGAAGACGAGCGGCTTGTCGCTCAGGTGGCCGACCTGCAGGAGCTGCCAGATCATCATCGCCTCGAGAACCGTCCCGATCCCGCCGGGCGCGACGATGTACGCGTCCGACGCCAACACGAAATGATGCAGGCGCGTGAAGAAGGTCCGGTGCTCGTACATCTGCGTGACGAACGCATTCGGTGTCTGCTCGAAGGGCAGGCTGATGCGAATCCCCATCGAGCGGGCTCCGGCACCACTCGCCGCGTCGCTGGCTCCCGCGTTGGCCGCGCTCATGAGACCCGGGCCGCCGCCAGTGACGATGTCGCACCCGAGCTCGGTCAGTGCTCTCGCCACCCGGCGGGTCTCGTCGTAGACGAACGTTCCGGGCTCCGCGCGAGCGGATCCGAAGATCGTCACGCGGTAGCGCTCCTGCTTGGACGGGCGCAGCCGAGTGAGGCCGTTCACGACCTCCCACAGCTTGAGCACGCTCTCGACGACGACGTCCTTGACGCGGTCTTCGTCGTCGAGGCTGATGTCGCCGCGATCGGCGTCCGAGCCACTCACGGCCGCGACTCCGCACGGTACGGGAACTTCCACTCTTCCATCTCGGGCTTGTCGACCCCGAACTCGTACGCATACGCCTGACTCGCGAGCTGGGCGTTCCGGAGCTTCTCCTTCTGATGGATGCCCCGGCGCTGCAGCCACGGGACTCGATCGATCACGTCCATCGCGAGGCTGAATCGATCGATGCGGTTCTGGATCGCGAGCTCGAGAGGCGTGTTGATGTTTCCCTTCTCCCGATAGCCGTGTACGTGGAAGCTCTGACTGTTGGCGCGCCGGTAGATCATCCGGTGGATGAGCCACGGATAGCCGTGGAAGTTGAAGATGACCGGCTTGTCGGTGGTGAACGTGCCCTCGAAGTCCCGATCCGACATGCCGTGCTCGTGCTCGTCCGGCGATGCCAGGCGATAGAGGTCGACCACGTTGACGAAGCGGATCTTCAGCTCGGGAAAGTCTTCGTGGAGGAGCGTGACGGCTGCGAGGGCTTCCTTCGTCGCGATGTCGCCGGCGCAGGCGATGACGACGTCCGGCTCGGTCCCGTAGTCGTTGCTCGCCCGGCTCCAGACGCTCACTCCCTTCTTGCAGTGCACGATGGCCTCCTCCATGTCGAGATACTGGAGGTGCTTCTGCTTGTCGCAGACGATGACGTTGATGAGGCCACTGCTGCGCAAGCAGTGATCGGCCACGCACAACAACGTGTTCGCGTCGGGCGGCAGATAGATCCGGCAGACGTGCGGATCCTTGTTGAGGACGACGTCGAGGAACCCCGGATCCTGATGGGTGAACCCGTTGTGGTCCTGCCGCCAGACGGTCGACGTGAGCAATAGATTGAGCGAGGACACCGGTGCACGCCACAGCTGCTCTCGACTCGCCGAGAGCCACTTCGCGTGCATGTTGAACATCGAGTCGATGACGTGCGCGAAGGCCTCGTACGTCGAGAAGAACCCATGCCGGCCGGTGAGTAGATAGCCCTCGAGCCAGCCCTCGAGCGTGTGCTCCGAGAGCATCTCGAGGACCCGCCCGTCGGGGGACAGCTGTCCTCCGTCTGCGTCCTCCGGCAGGTAGTCGCCGAGCCACATCTTCTTCGTGACCTCGTAGATCGCGTCGAGGCGGTTCGACGCGGTCTCGTCGGGACAGAAGACGCGGAAGTTGTGCATGTTGGCACGCATGATGTCGCGCAGGAATTCTCCGAGCGGCCGAGTGTTCCCGACGGTGCTGCGACCCGGCTGCTCCACTCGGACCGCGTAGTCGCGGAAGTCCGGCATCCGCAGCGGCCTCCGCAGCAGCCCGCCGTTGGCGTGCGGATTGGAGCCCATGCGCCGTCGGTCTTGCGGTGCCAGCGCTCGGAGCTCCGGAATCAGCCGGCCATCCTGGTCGAACAGCTCCTCGGGACGATAGCTGCGCAGCCAGTCCTCGAGCAGCTTCAGGTGGGCCGGGTTCGAATGGATGCCCGAGAGCGGCACTTGGTGCGACCGCCAGAAGCCCTCGGTCTTGTGGTTGTCGACCTCGCGAGGGCCGGTCCAGCCCTTGGGGCTCCGCAGCACGATCATCGGCCACCGCGGCCGGACTGCTCTTCCGCTCGCGCGTGCGTCGCCCTGGATCTGCTTGATCTGGAGCACGCAGTCCTCGAGGGTCGCAGCCATCTGCTGGTGCATCGCCTCGGGATCCGAGCCCTCCACGTAGTACGGAGTCCATCCGTAGCCCCGCAACAGGCCGTCCAGCTCCTCGCGCGAGATGCGCGCCAGGATCGTCGGATTCGCGATCTTGTATCCGTTCAGGTGCAGGATGGGGAGCACGGCGCCGTCGCGAATCGGATTCAAGAACTTCGTCGAGTGCCACGCCGTGGCGAGCGGCCCCGTCTCGGCTTCTCCGTCGCCGACCTCGACCGCCACGAGGAGATCGGGATTGTCGAAAGCCGCGCCGAACGCGTGAGAGATGCTGTAGCCCAGCTCACCGCCTTCGTGGATCGATCCGGGCGTCTCGGGAGTGCAGTGGCTCCCGATTCCCCCGGGGAACGAGAACGAGCGGAAGAGCTCGAGCATCCCCGCCTCGTCCTCGCCCTTGTCGGGATAGATCTCCGAGTACGAGCCCTCGAGGTAGACGGGGGCGAGCACGCCCGGCGCGCCGTGGCCGGAGCCCGCCATGAAGATCGCATCGAGGTCGTACTTCTTGATCAGGCGATTGAGGTGCACGTACATGAAGCTCAGGCCGGGGCTCGCGCCCCAGTGGCCCAAGAGGCGCTGCTTGACGTGCTCGGGGCGCAGCGGCTCGCGCAGCAGGGGATTGGCGCGCAGGTAGATCATCCCCACCGCGAGGTAGTTGCACGCACGCCAGTACGCGTGCATGGCCCGCAGCTCTGCAGACGCGCTCTGTCCCGGGGAGGCTCCACGCCGCCCCGATTCCCACTGCTCGACGTGCGTCATGATCTCACTCCTGCGAACGGCGTTCGTGGCACTCGCGCCGCGCCTTCGCTCCGGCGAGCCGGTTCTGCATGTCGCGTTCCGGCAGCGAGCTACTTCGCGACTGCGATGGACTTCCGGAAGCGCGTCACGCTGTAGACGAAGAACCCGAGGCCGACGACGCTCACCATCGCGAAGTTCCGCCACACGGCCCCCAGGCCGCCGCCGCGGTACACGATGACCTGCGAGAAGCTGACGAAATGCCTCGTCGGAAGGAAGTAGGTGAGCGCCTGCAGCCACTCGGGCTGACTCTCCACCGGAGTCGAGCCTCCGGAGAGCAGCTGCAGAACGACGACGACGAGCACGATCAGGAGGGCGAACTGCGCCATCGAACGTGAGATCGTGCCGAGGAACAGGCCGAGCGCCGTCGCGAAGAAGAGGTACAGCGCCACGCCGACGAACCACAGCGCGTGTGAGCCTGCGAACGGCACCCCGAGCACCATCTGGACCATGACGAAAAGCGAGATCGCGGTCGCGACGAGGATGACGAGCGCGTTGGCCCACACCTTTCCCATCGCGATCTCGAATGCGGTCAGCGGCATGACGAGCAGGTGCTCGAGCGTGCCGTGCTCTCGCTCTCGAATCACGGCAGCACCCGTGAGCACGATCGTCAGGAGCGTCAGCTGGTTGATGATCGCGACGACGCTCGTGAACCAAGACGACTCACTGTTCGGATTGAACAGCTTCCGCACGATCAGCTGCGCGGGCCTCGGCCCTTCCTCTTCGGTGCGCCGGAGGAAGCTCGAGATCCGATCGTCGATGATGTTCTTGATGTAGCCGGAGCCGATGCCGGCCTGCTGCATCGCCGTCGCATCGATGCTCACCTGGATCTCCGGATGGCGTCCTGCGCGGAGGTCGTACTCGAAGCGCGGAGGGATCGTGACGACGAACATGAATCGTCCCTCGTCCATCGCGTCTTCGATCTGATCGGTCCGGATCTCCTCGGGCCTCTGGAAGCGCGGGGGATAGAACGCGTTGAGCAATTCCCTCGAGAGCGCGGAGCGGTCCTCGTCGACGAACGCGATCGAAGCGTTGTTGACTTCGTTCGAGGTGCCGGTCGCCTGCGAGTAGACGGTCCACGTGAACGCGTATGCGACGAAGAGCATCAGGACCGTGTCGCCGACCAGGCTCCGCAGCTCCTTGAGCCCCAACCACGCGATGTTCGTCAGCGAGTGCACGTCATCGGTCCTGCTTCTTCAGGGCGAGCGCGCTCACCGCGAGGAGGATCGGAATGGTGCACGCGAGGACGAGCAGGTCGTGCGCCATCAGTCGGGGCGCGAGGCCCTTCGTGTAGGCGCCGACGCTCGAGTGCATGTAGTACGTCGTCGGCCAGACCGAGCCGATGATCCGGGCGCCGCCCTCGAGGGTCGAGACCGGCTGGAGCAGGCCGGCGAACTGGATCGTCGGCTGGATCGTGAGGATGGCCGTGACGAAGACCGCGGCGACCTGAGTCTTCGTGAACGTCGAAGTGACCATGCCGACGCCGGTCGTCACCACGACGTAGAGGAACGTGCAGAGCGTGAGGACCAGGAAGCTGCCCTTGATCGACACTCCGAACACGATCGCTGCGAGCGCCACCAGGATGAAGTAGTTGATCATCCCGATCGCGACGTAGGGAATCTGTTTCCCCAGCAGGTACTCGAGCCGTCCGGTCGGCGTGACGTAGAAGTTGATGATCGAGCCGAGCTCTTTCTCGCGCACGATGCTGACGGTCATGAGGATTGCCGGGATCAGGATCAACAGCAGCGCCGGCACACTCGGCACGATCGTGTAGATGCTCTCGAACGTCGGGTTGTACATGTAGCGTTTCTGGATGGACGCCGTGAATCGCGGTGGAGGCGTGCGGAGCGCGGTCCCGCGATGTCGCAGCATCGTCTCGTGGACGCCGCGCACGTACTGGGCGATCGTCTCGGCGCGATACGGCATCGCGCCGTCCACCTGCACGAGCACTTCGGCTTCCGACTCCCGCCGCACGTCGCGACCGAATCCTGGCGGGAGCTCCACGATGAACGACACGTCGCCGGACTTGAGCCGGTCGAGCCCCTCCTCGTCGGAGGTGACCGGTGCCGTCGGTCGGAAGTACTCGCTCGCTCCGGCGAACTGCTCGAGATAGGCGCGGCTCTCGGGCGTTCCGTCGCGGTCCAGGACCGCGTAACGAATGTCCTCGACGTCCGTGGTGATGCCGAATCCGAACACGAGCATCAGCAGCGCGGAGCCGACGAACGCGAACGTGAGTCGGATGGGATCGCGGCGGATCTGGATCGCCTCGTTGCGCGAATAGGCGAGCATCCGGCGCACCGGAAGCGGCACGCGGGACTTGCGCGCGGGCTTCGGCGGCGCTGCGGCTCCGACGGGCAGCGAGGCGGCCGGCGGGGGCACCGACGTCGTGCTCGGAGCGCCCTTCTCGGCCTTCGCGCGATCCGACGAATCGACGATCGCGTCCTCCATGTACGCGATGAACGCGTCTTCCAGGCCTGCCGCGCCACGCGCCTCGATCAGCTTCTCCGGCGCGTCGCACGCCAGCACTCGCCCGGCATGCATGAGGGAGATGCGGTCGCAGTGCATTCCCTCGTTCATGAAGTGCGTCGTCACGAAGATCGTGACGCCGTCTCTCCGGGAGAGCTCGACCAGCAGCTCCCAGAAGCTGTCTCGCGCGACGGGATCGACGCCCGACGTCGGCTCGTCGAGGATCAACAGCGTGGGCTCGTGCAGGACGGCGACTGCGAGCGAGAGTCGCTGGCGCAGACCCATCGGGAGATCGCGAGTCAGCGCGTCGATGTGAGGGCCGAGCCCGAACCGCTCGACCAGAGCGTCTATCCGCGTCTTCGCGACGTCGGGAGGAAGGTGGTAGAGGCGCGCGTCGAGAACCAGATTCTGCCGGACCGTCAGCTCCTCGTAGAGCGAGAAGGCCTGGGTCATGTATCCGATGGTCTTCCGGACTGCGATGCTCCCCGCTTCGACGGAGCTCCCGAAGATCGTCGCGGTCCCCTCGGTCGGCGGCAGGAGACCGGTGAGCATCTTCATCGTCGTCGACTTGCCGCAGCCGTTGGAGCCGAGGAAGCCGAAGATCTCGCCCCGCTCGATGCTCAGCGTCACGTGGTCGACCGCGGTGAAGCTGCCGAAACGTTGGGTCAGCCCCTTGGCCTCGATCGCGATCTCGCGCGCGCCGGCGGGGCGCGGCGGAATCACGAGCTTCCTGTGCCCGAGGCGCCTCTCCTCGGGCAGGAGCGCGATGAAGCACTCCTCGAGGCTCGTCGTGCCGGTCCGCTGCATCAGGTCCTGCGGGGTGCCGGCCGCGAGGACGCGCCCCGCGTCGATCGCGAAGATCCAGTCCCACCGCTGCGCCTCGTCCATGTACGCAGTGGAGATGACGACGCTCATCCCGGGCCGACCTGCGCGGATGTCGTCGATCAGAGTCCAGAACTGCCGGCGCGAGAGCGGATCGACACCCGTGGTCGGCTCGTCGAGGATGAGGAGATCGGGGTCGTGCACCAATGCACCGCAGAGCCCGACCTTCTGCTTCATGCCGCCGGAGAGCTTTCCCGCAGGCCGATCGCGAAACGGAGCGAGGCCGGTGGCGACGAGCAGATCATCGATGCGAGCTTCGCGCTCCTCGGCGGAGAGCCCGAAGAGCTGCGCCATGAAGTCGACGTTGTCGTGGACGCTCAGCTCGAGATAGAGATTCTTCCCCAACCCCTGCGGCATGTACGCGATCCGCGGCCCGGTGGATCGTCGATGCGCGGCGGACGCGATGTCGCCGCCGAGGACCGTGAGCTTGCCGTCCTGCAGCTTCTTCGAGCCTGCGATCAGCGCGAGGAGCGTGGACTTGCCGACACCGTCGGGGCCCACCACGCCGACCATCAGGCCACTCGGGACCTCGAGAGAGATGTGATCGAGCGCGACGACATGGCCATACCGGTGCGTCACGTCGGCCACCGTGACGACGGGACCGACGACGGGCGCCCCTGCGAGCGTGGTAGTCGTGCTCACGTTCGCTCCTAGCGGCGCGTCGTGGTCGACGAGCGCGCCACGCGCCCGCGCTCCGGGCTCAGGAGGTTCCGCTGGAGGAACTCGGGCCAGGGCGTGGATTCGTCGAATCGCACGTACCCGACGCCACGCACGCCCGTCTTGATCTGCTCCGTGTAGTGCATCACGAGCTCGCGCGGCACTTGGATCTTCACGCGGAACATCAGCTTCTCGCGCTCCGACCGGGTCTCGACCTCTCTGGGGGTGAACTGCGCCTCGGGGGACACGAAGCTCACGTAACCAGGCGCGACGCGGTCGGGTGCGTAGTCGAGCTGCACCCGCGCTTCGGCGCCGATCTGGATCTGCGCGGCCTGGTTCGAGGGCAGGAAGATCTCCATGTAGACGTCTTCGAGATCCACGAGCGTGAGGACCTCGCCTCCGGGCCCGAGCACCTCGCCGGGCTCGGCCAAGCGATAGAGCACGCGTCCGTGCACGGGCGAGGTCAGCGTCGCGTCGTCGATGCGACTCTGGACCACGGCGACGTTCGCTTCGGCCACTGCGACTTGCTGCTCGGCGACACGCAGGTTGGCCTCGGCCTCGTCGTGTCCCGCTCGCGCCGTCCTCAGCGCCGTCGTTCGCACGTCGAGCTCGCGCTGGGAGCCGGCGCGCTCCGCGACGAGATTTCCAGCACGCTCCACCTCGATCCGCGCGAGCGCGATCTCGCTGTCTCGCCTGGCGATTCCGGCGCGCGCCACCGCGAGACTCTCGTGGGCGCCGGCCAGATTCTCTCGGGCTTCGGCCAGCTCTTGATCGAGCGTGACCGTGTCCATCCGCGCGAGGACCTGGCCGGGTCGAACGAGGTCGCCCTCCTCCACGTAGATCTCTCGTACTCGGAGCGGCAGTCGAGTGGCGACGTCGACTTCCTGGCTCTCGATCCTTCCGTTCCCGGAGGCGATCCCCTCGGGAAGGGCATCCGCGCGAGACCGCCAGTATCGATATCCGAAGAACCCGGCGACGAGCACGACGGCGAGCACGCCCAGCGTCCATCGCCGAGTCTTCTTGTTCTGCAGCTTCGTCTTGAGCGCCTGGATCTTCGAGGTCATTGCGCAACTCCGCTGTCATCCGTGCGGCGAGGAGGGCTCTCCGCGGCGTCTCCCCCGGCGGTTCGATCACCCGGATCGACGTGCGCCGTGTCCGCGCCCGCGAATTCCTGGTCGATCTGCCATCCTCCGCCGAGCGCTTTGTAGAGCGCGATCGCGCTCGTCGCGGTCGATGACGTCGACTCGGTGTGACGGCTCTGCGATTCCAGGAGCACGCGCTGCGTGTCCAGGACTCGCTGGTAGTCGGTCGCGCCTTCTCGATATTGGATGAGCGCCAGCCTCACTGCGAGCTCGGCCGCGGTGACGGCGGCCGCCGAGAGCGCCACCGTCTCTCGCGAGAGGAGGAATTCGACGATTCCGTCCTCGACCTCCTGCGCGGCGAGCAGGACGGTCTGCGCGTACTCGAGGAGCGATCGCGAATAGCGCGCGTCCTGGGCCGCGATGTTGTTGAGGATCTGCGGGTAGTTGAGGAGGGGCCAGAAGAGACTCCCGCCGAACGTGTAGAGGAACGAGCCGGGCTCGAGCACTCGACCGATGGCCGACTCTGCTCCTGCGCCGACGACGGCAGCCGTTCCCAGCGAGCCCGTGAGGGAGAAGCTCGGATAGAGCTCGGCAGTCGCCGCGCCGACACGGTTGCACTGCGCGATCGCGCGCAGCTCTGCAGCGCGGATGTCGGGGCGACGGCGCAGCAGCTCTGCCGGCAGGCCGATCGCGACTCGGGGCGGCGGAGACGGGATTCCACGGGTCTCCTCGAGGAAGGGCTCGACGAATCCGCGCGGTCTCCCGAGGAGTGTGCTGAGCGCATTCAGCGCCTGCTGGTGCGCGATCCGGAGCGCCGGAATCCGAGCGCGAGTGGTCTCGAGCAACGTGGTCGCCTGAGCGACGTCGAGCTCGGACGTCGCTCCGTTGCGGAAGCGCGAAGTCGCGATGTCCAGCGCGTCCGACTGCACCACGACGTTCGCGTCCGCTTGTGCGATCAGCGTCTCGAACGAGCGCACGAGCACGTAGGTCCGAGCGACCTCCGCGTTCAGCGAGACGATCGCGTCCTGGTAGTCGGCGACCTGTGCGAGCAGGTCCGCGCGCGCCGCCCGCACACCGCGTCGTTGCCGTCCCCAGAGGTCCAGCTCCCAAGTCGCATCGATGCCGACGAAGTACTGTCCGAAGATGTCGGTCGAATCCTCGCGCGTGATCCCTCCGATCGTCCCGCTGGCGACCGGGCTCGGGTTCTGGGGCAAGAGCTCGCCGATCGCGACACCGACCTGCGCCCGAGCCTCCTCGATCCGCAGGCGTGCAATCTGGAGAGAGAGGTCCTGTTCATAGGCGAGCTCGATCAGGTGATCGAGCACCGGGTCGTCGAAGGTCGTCCACCACGCGATGTCGACGGCGGCATTCGTCGCGAGCCGTGGATCGCGGGCTTCCGTCCACTGGGAAGCCAGTGGGACGCGCGGTCGAGCGTACTCCGGGCCCACCATGCAGCCGCTCGCCGCCAGCGCGCACGCCAGCGTCACGACGGCGCATGCGCCGTGCTGCTTCGCGTCCGACCATGGGGTCCGATGTTCGCGCATGGATGCCGGCGTGCTCGGAGCAACCGGGATGCCCTGGGAATCGCTCCACGACTGCGGCTCATCGTCGGGAGACCACGCGCGTCGTGAGCGTGTGAGCGCAGAAAGGAACGCTGCGGGATCCCGATCGAGTGTGGGACTCGTCGCGGCACGACACCGTGTCTCGCGTGTGCGAGCGCGAGGTCGCACTTCGTCCCGTCTACGCGCCCGATGCCGCCGGTTCGGCGACGACGATCCGGGAGATCCGACTCCGCTCCTCGATGCTGGAGTGGCTCGTCTCGTGCTGCCCACCAGCGCAGGAGCCCGAGGCCGAAGAACGGTATGCACGACGGTTCGCGAATCGCAGCGCTGCTGGCGGACGTCGACGGGACGCTGCTCACGAAGGACAAGGTGCTGACCGAGCGGGCGCTCCGCGCGGTCGACTCGCTCCGCGAGCGCGGCATCGTGTTCACGATCACCAGCGGTCGTCCGCCTTTCGGAATGCGGATGCTCGTCGAGCCGCTCCACCTGACGATGCCGATGGCAGCGTTCAACGGCGGCGTGATCGTGCTGCCGGATCTCTCGGTGCTCGATGAGCGCTTGCTGCCGGAGTACTTGCTGCCGGCGCTGCTGGACATGATCGAGGGACACGGGCTCGACGTGTTCGTCTTCCGATCGCGCGACTGGTTCGTGCGCTCCCTGAATGCGCCGCGCGTGAGCCGCGAGACCTCGAACATCCAGCAGGCTCCCGTCGTCGTGAAGAGCTTCGACGAGGTGCTCGCGGGCGTCGTCAAGATCGTCGGCGTGAGCAACGACCTGCCCCGCGTCGCGGCGTGCGAGGCGGCCGTGCGGCAGGCGTTCGGGACCCAGGTCTCGGCGGCGCGATCCGCCCCGCACTACGTCGACGTGACCCATCCGGGGGCGCACAAGGGAGTCGTGATCGAGCGGCTCTCGCGGTATCTGAAGATCCCGCTCGAGCACATCGCCGCGATCGGAGATCAACCGAACGACGTTCTGATGTTCGAGCGTGCCGGGCTCAGCATCGCGATGGGCAATGCGAGTGACGAGGTGAAGCGGCGCGCCACCGTCGTGACCAGCTCGTTCGCCGACGAAGGTTTTGCCGAGGCCGTCGATCGCATCGTCCTGCCTCGCAGCGCGGCTGCGAGCGGCCCTGCGGTGAAGACCACCGGGAGGCTCCATCACCTGGGCCAGAGTCTCTGGCTGGATGGCATCGGCCGCGACGCGCTCGAGTCGGGCGCGTTGCAGCGCCACATCGACGAGCGCTCGGTGACCGGGATCCGATCGAATCACGCGCTCTGGGCACGTGCGCTCGAGACGAGCTCCGCGTACGACGACTCCATCGCGAACGGGCGGCGCCGGAACCGCTCGAGCGAGGAGCTCCTGCTCGACATCGCGATCGAGGATCTCGCGCAGGCAGCGGATCTCCTTCGTCCCGTCCACGAACGCAGCGCGGGCGTCGACGGGTGGGTCTCCCTCGGAACGAGACTGGCTCACGACACGGTGAGCGCGGTCGCCGGCGCGAAGGAGCTCCTCTCCCGCGTGGCCCGCCCGAATTGGATGATCGAGATCCCCGGCACGCCGGCGGGACTGTCGGCCATCGAGCACCTGATCTTCGCCGGAGCCCCCGTCAACGTCGTGCTCCTCTTCTCTCGGGAGCAATACCTCGCGGCGGCCGAGGCGTACCTGCGGGGAGTCGAGCGTCGCGTCGACGCGGGCCTTCGCCCCGACGTCGCGTCGCTGGCCACGATGTCGATCCGTCGTTGGGACGCCGCCGTGGCAGGCGCGGTCCCCGAGGAGCTCCGAGGAGGGCTGGGCATCGCGATGGCCCAACGCACCTACAAGGCGTACCGCGAGGTCCTGCGCTCACCGCGGTGGCAGCGGCTCTACAACCTCGGTGGGCGCCCGCAGCGACTCCTGTGGGACATCACGGGGTCCGAGGACGCGAGTGCGTCCGACGTCACGTACGCGGCCTCGCTGACGGCGCAGTTCACGGTCCTGGCGATGCGGGAGCGCGCGCTGCTGGAGTTCGCGGAGCACGGTCAGGTCACGACGCTCCTGCCGGCCGACGGCGGCACCAGCGACGAGACCCTCGCGCGTTTCCGAGCGGCAGGGATCGACCTGTATGCGCTCGCGCCGAAGCTCCAGGAGGACGGTCTGGCGAGGCTCGCGGGATCGTGGAGCGACCTCGTCGCGACCGTCGAGCGGAGAGCCGGGCGCGGCGACCTCGATCGCCGACAGACAGGTGCTCCCGCCTAGTACCTCTGCCCGGAGCTTCGTTCCGGGCTGCGCTCCACTCGCATCGAACGACGCGAGTGAAGCGCTCTCTCGGCTCAGATCCACACGACGGCGAACACCAGCGCGACCAGCGCGAGCGCGCCCGCGACTGCGAGCACGATCGTGCGCCGCTCGAGCGACGCCATCGCCGCCGGCGAGATGCGCAGCCCGATCGCCGCCATCGACACGGCGAGCGCAGCGTTCGCCGCGTCGAGCACGACGCCGCGTGTCGCCTCCCATGCGCCGTCGATCCCCGTCCCGCGGAGCGCGAAGGAGATCGCGGTTCCGAGGACTCCCACCGCGAAGAACGCGATCGCGAGGCCGGGAACGGCGGGGCGACGCCTGGCGCTCGGCGCAGCGATCGGCGTGACGAGCGGGAGCATCGCGAGCCCCACCGGCAGCAGCGCGACGCGCGCGAGCTTCGTGAGCAGCGCGAGCGGCGCGACCTCGGGCTCGGCCGCGCTCGCCGCCACCACGTGCGCGACCTCGTGCAGCCCGCCGCCTGCGACGAGCGCGAACGTCGGACCGTCGAGCGCGCCGATCGCGTGAGCGCCCGCGAGGAGGAGCGCGAGCGCCGCGCCGAGCACGCTCACCGTCGCCACGGCGAGCGAGACGTCCTCCTCACGCGCGTCCAGCCTCGGCGCGGCGGCGACGATCGCGGCGGCACCGCACACGCTGGTGCCGATCGCGACGAGTCCCGCGAGCCTCGACGAGAGTCCGAGCGCTCGCGCGAGCAGCGCGAAGAGGACGAGCCCGAAGGCCACCGCGACGAGCGCGACGATCCACGGGCGCCACCCCGCGCTCGCGATGAGCGAGCCGTCCAGCCGCAGCGCGCTCGCGACGACGGCGGCGCGCAGCACGTGGGTCGACAGGGTCCGCAGCCCCGCGTCCTCGTCGGCGCGGGGAGCGCTGCCGAGCCGCTCCCGCGTCGCTCGGAGCGCGGCACCGACGAGGAGCGCGGTCGTGAGCGCGCCGATCGCGCGCCACGGCGCGTGCGGCGTCGTGACCAGCGCGAGCAGCGCGATCATGATCGCCGGCCACGCGCGACCGACGTTGCGCGCAAGCGCGACGACATCGTTCGTCCGCATCGCGCTCACCTCCGCTCGTACTGAGAGAAGACGTGCGGAGGCAGATCGTCCGCGACGACGCGGCGCGAGCCGTCGAGCACCACGGGGTCGTGCGCCCGCAGATACCGCCGCACGGCCTCGTGCACGTCGATCTCGTGCGTGACCGCGCTCTTCACGTTCGCGATGCGGCAGAGCGTGTCCTCGGGATCGCCCTCGCGCGCGCACGCGGTCAGCGAGTAGCGCCGCTCGTCCTCGATCGGACGGCCGCCCACGTCGAGCGACACGACGCGCTCGCCGCGAGCGCGGTCGGTCCGGAAGCGCGCATGCATGCCCGAGATGCGCGGCAGCCAGCCGCCGAAGAGCTGGTCGGCATCACGCGAGAAGACGTGCTCGATCTCGCTCTCCCAGAAGTGCCGCAGCTGAGCGCCGGTGACACTCCCCGTGCGCAGCGGCGTCGAGACCGGCAGCCACATCCAGAGGTCGCCCTCGGTGATCGGACCGGGCTCGATCGGATGGCCGAAGCGGAAGCCGTTCGACATCGCGATCTCGGTGCCGGTCGCCTCTCGCAGCGCGTCCGTCACGACCGCGTCGGCCGAGGTCTCGAGCACGCCGTAGCGCTCGAGCGGCACGCCGCTGTGGCCGATGACGCGACCCGCCCGCTCGCGGTGCGGCGCGAGAGCGTCCGCGACGAGCTGCGCGACGTGGGGATCGCCGCGATAGCGATCGGCGCGGAGCTCGACGAGCTCCCAGCGCAGGCGCGGCCGCACGCCGGGCCGCTCGATCTCGACGTCGAGCCGGCCGAGGAACGACGCGAACGCGCCGGGCTCGACGATCCACGTCCCGCCGCGCTCGATCGGCTCGTAGACGCGCTCGTGGGTGTCGCCCGAGAGCACGACGTCGATCCCGGGCACGCGCTCGGCGAGCGCGATCGCGCGCGCCAGGCCGAGGTGCGTGATCGCGATCACCACCTCGGCTCCGTCGCGCTCCCGGAGCGCACGGACGTGCGGCGCGATCACGGTGGCGTCGAGGAATCGCAGACCCGTCGAGTACGCCGGCGGCTGTCGCCGCGGCACGTCGGGGTCGGTCACCCCGACGAAGCCGAAACGCACTCCGCCGACGTCGCGGACGAGCGTCGCGGGGAAGAGCGGCTCGCCGCTCGCATCGTCGACGACGTTCGCGGCGAGGACCGGATATCCGACGTCGCCGAGCAGCTCGCGCATGCGCGCCGGCCCGTGCACGACCTCCCAGTTGCCCGGGATGCCCACGTCCACGCCGAGCGCGCGCTGCGCCGCGAGCACGACCTCGCCGCGCGACCACGCGGCCGGCCCGGTGCCGTGGAACGTGTCACCGCCGTCGACGAGGAGCGCGTGGCCGCCCACCGAGCCACGGATCCGCCGCGCAGCCTCGGCGAGGCGCGCGTAGCCGCCGCCGCGCGAAGAGATGCGCCTTCCGTCGGGCTCGCGGAACACCTCGGGGTGCTCTTCGAGCTGCGCGTGCGCATCGGAGAAGAACATCACCGTCGCCGAGCGCGCCTCGACGGCGCGCGGGTGATCGGTCGAGGCGGGCGCGCTGCCGCAGCCCGCGAGCAGCACGGTGATCGAGAGACAGAGCGCGCTGCGCATCAGTACCTCACGATCGCCGCGTCGCGCGCGACGTAGTCGACCAGCGTCGCGATCGCGTTGGGCACGATCTCGGTGGGCTGGGGATCGAGGCGATCGCGATCGACGCCCATGTGAACGAGCGCGCTGGCGCAGAGCCGCACGCGCACGCCGGCCGCCATCGCCGAGCGGATGAGCTCGGTGAGCTGCGCGGGGCGCGCGGAGATCGTTCCGTCGAACGCCTGCACGCCGCGGCCGTAGACGAGCACCACGACCTCCGAGAGGCGCTGCTGCTCGGCCGCGGTGCGCGCGTGGCGGAAGACCGAGGACATCGTCTGCGCGTCGAGGCCCGTGGTGAGCACGAAGACGAGAGCGCGATCGGAGCGCGCGGGCGCGTCGGCGGCGGGCCGAGCGGGAGACTGCGCATGCAGCGTCGCCGGCGCGCACCCGAGCGCGACGATCGACGCGAAGAGGACGAGAGAACGGATCGTGACCAAGACACACCTCCACGACTGCGCTCCGGAGAGCGCGGGTTGTTCCTCGCGTTCCGCAGGTCGCGGGGGCCGGCGAGGGATCGGCCGCGGGTGACGCTCGGAGAGCCGAGCGTCAGGCGGTCCGTGGAGGTCGATCGAGGCGTGTCGAGCGGGGATGGGCCGAGTCGCGCGCGCGGCTGCGCTCGAGCGCGAGCTCGACGACCGGCGCGCGCACCGTGGTGCACGCAGGAGCGAGGCCGATCGTCGGCGCGCAGGGCGCCGCGTCGTCGACCTCCGCGAGCTGGTCCGCCGCCGTACCGTCGGCGCCGACGTACGCCGTCGCGCGCACGAGCGGCTTCGCTCGCTCGCAGCGCAGAGCGCGGTATGCGCTGACCTGCACGGCGAAGGAGACGACGACCGCGAGCGCGATCGTCACGCCGCGTCGGAGGGGACCGAACGACACGCTCGGGATGCACAGCACTCGGCATGCCCGCGCGAATTCCTCGCGATCACGCCGCGCGTGAAACGTCGTGAAACGGATCCCGCGCTCGACGTTTCATCCGCGCCCGATCCCTTCGCGCGCGATCAGCGCGAGGACACGCGCGCGCACGCCGTCGCGGATCGCGCGCACCTCGTCGATCGGCTTGCCCTTCGGATCGGGCAACGGCCAGTCGTCGCGACGGAGGCCGGGCACCACCGGGCACTGCTCGTCGCAGCCCATCGTGATCAGCATCGTCGCGCCGCGCGCGAGCTCGTCGGTCAGTCGCTGCGGCTGCCGCCCTTCGAGCTCGATGCCGACCTCGCGCATCGCGACCGCGACCTCCGGATGCACGCGCGGTCCGGGCTGGGTGCCGGCGGAGATCGCGCGCGCCTTGGTGGGATCGGCGAGGTGCTCCAGCCACGCGGCCGCCATCTGCGAGCGACCCGCGTTGTGCACGCACGCGAACAGATAGGTCTTCATCACGCCCTCGTCTCGTTCACGGTGCCCGGCGCGCACGGCGCCGCGATGATCTCCACGTCGGTGCCGGGGAAGTGCTTGCGCTGCAGCCAGAGCGCGACGTTCACGAGCCCGATGAGCACCGGCACCTCGACCAGCGGCCCGATGACCGCGGCGAACGCCGCGCCGCTGTCGATGCCGAACGTCGCGATGGCCACCGCGATCGCGAGCTCGAAGTTGTTGGACGCCGCGGTGAACGAGAGCGTCGCGCTCTGTCCGTAGGTCGCGCCCACGCGCTTGCTCATGAAGAACGAGACCAGGAACATCACGACGAAGTAGACGAGCAGCGGCAGCGCGATGCGCAGCACGTCGAAGGGCAGCTCGACGATCGTCTCGCCCTTGAGCGAGAACATCACGACGATCGTGAAGAGCAGCGCGACCAGCGTGATCGGCCCGATCCGCGGGACGAACGTCGTCTGGTACCAGTCGGCGCCGCGCGCGCGAACGAGCACGAAGCGCGTCAGGAATCCCGCCGCGAACGGGATGCCGAGGTAGATGGCGACGCTCTGCGCGATCTCGCCGATCGTGATGTCGACCACCGCGCCCTCGAGCCCGAGCCAGCTCGGCAGCAGCGTCGCGAAGAAGTACGCGTAGACCGAGAAGAAGAGGACCTGGAAGATCGAGTTGAACGCGACGAGGCCCGCGCAGTACTCGGTGTCGCCCTTCGCGAGATCGTTCCAGACGATCACCATCGCGATGCAGCGCGCGAGCCCGATCAGGATGAGCCCGAGCATGTATTGGGGCTCGTCGCGCAGGAACAGGATCGCGAGGCCGAACATCAGCACCGGGCCGATCACCCAGTTCTGCACGAGCGAGAGCACGAGCACGCGCCGGTTGCGGAAGACCTTGCCGAGATCCTCGTAGCGAACCTTCGCGAGCGGCGGATACATCATCAGCACGAGCCCGATCGCGATCGGCACCGACGTGGTGCCGACGTTCATCGCGCCGAGCGCGTCGCGCACGCCGGGCACGAGCACGCCGAGCGCCACGCCCACCGCCATCGCGCCGAAGATCCAGAGCGTCAGGTAGCGATCGAGGAACGAGAGATTCCGGGCGACGCCCGTGGTCTGCGCGGACATCGGGTCAGCCTTCCTTCGCGAGCTTCTCGGGCGCCTCGAGCGCGGCCTGACGCGGCGGTGCGAGCGCGGAGATGAGGTCGCCGAGCGCACCGACGATCGAGAAGTCGAGCGAGTAGTAGACCCACGAGCCGCGCCGCTCGGAGCACACGACACCCGCGTCCTTGAGGACCTTCAGGTGATGCGAGACGGTCGGCTGCGCGAGACCGAGGCCAGGCGTGATGTCGCAGACACACACCGCCCGGCCCGCGGCCGCGAGACGCGCGACGATCTCGAGACGAGCTTCGTCGGCGAGCGCTCGCAGGAGCGGCGCGTGACCGCGAATCGAGCGCGGAGCGATGACGGCCGGCGTGTCGCAGCGGTCGCGAAGGTCGTTTCGAGCCATCGCGCGCAGACTACGGCGAAATCGACGACCGTCAATACCGTCGATCGAGCGACACGAGATTGGCGCGAATGCTCATCGTTCACTTCGACGAAGTACGATATCGCGCCGCGGCTAGCTCGGCTCGCCCTTGCACCCACTGCACCCGCGCGGCGTGCACTCCGTGATGCGACGCCGCGCATCGAGCTCGATCGCGCACGCTTCCTCGAACATGCGCCGGAGCTGCTCGCGCCCGCGCTGCACCCGCGACTTCATGCCGGAGTGCGACACGCCGAGCATCGCTGCGGCGTCCTTCTGCGACACGCCTTCGATCTCGGTGAGCGTGATCGCTTCGCGGTAGGGCGACGGGAGCATCGTGACGAAGCGCGCGACGCACCCCACGAGCTCGCGCGTGAGCGCGTCGTCGCTCTCGCCGTCGTCGGGCGCGGCTTCGATCACGACGTCGTCGCCCGCGACGGGATGACGCGCGCGCGTGCGCCGGTGCTCCGCGATCGCGCTCCGCGCGACCTGGAAGAGCCACGGCGCGAGCCGCTCCTGATCGCGCGCCTGCCCGATGCCGCGCTGCATTCGCAAGAACACGTCCTGCAGCACGTCGTCCACGTCGGCGGGCGCGGCGACACGACGCGCGACGAACGCGCGAAGGCGTCCTTCGAGCTCGCGCCACACGCGCTCCGCCTGGGGATCGTTCACGCGCAGCACTCCGGACCGCAGCACGACTTGCCGGGCTTGATCGCCTCGATCGCCGCGGAGGCGACGTAGCGCTCCGCGCCGCTCTCGGGGAACCAGTCGCGGATCGTCGCGCGCGAGGCTTCCTTCACGTCGACGCGCACCTCGCCGAAACCGGCCTTGGTGAGCATCGCGCGGAGCTCCTCGACGTGCGCCGCGCCCGCGACACACCCGGTGTACGCGGCGACGTCGGCGCGCACCGCGTCGGGCAGCACGGCAGTGGCGACGACGTCCGCGATGGCGAGACGACCGCCCGGTCGCAGCACGCGGAACGCCTCGCGGAACACGGCGGCCTTGTCGGGCGACAGGTTGATCACGCAGTTGGAGATGATGACGTCGACGCTCGCATCCGACACCGGCATACGCTCGATCTCGCCGAGCCGGAACTCGACGTTCGTCGCGCCCGCCTTTGCCGCGTTGGCGCGTGCCTTCGAGATCATGTCGGGCGTCATGTCGACGCCGATCACGCTTCCCTTCGGTCCGACCTGTCGCGCCGCGAGGAGCGCATCGAAGCCACCGCCGCTGCCGAGATCGAGCACGGTCTCGCCCTCCTGCAGCGCTGCGATCGCCTGCGGGTTCCCGCAGCCGAGGCCCATGTCGGCGCCCTGCGGGACCGCCGCGAGCTCGGCGTCGCTGTAGCCGAGGCCTGCGCTCGTCGAGCCGACGCCGAGGCCTGCGCTGGTCGGGCCGCAGCACCCGCTCGGCGCGCACCCGCACGAGCCACCCTCGCGCGCGATCTTCCCGTACGTCTCGCGCACGGTGCCCCGGATCTCGTCCATCGTCTTGGTGTCGGTCATCTCGAGCCTCCTGCTAGGGAAGACGGGCTCTCCGCCGGAAGGACGCAGACAATCGTCATCGGTCCGCTCGGCGCGCGATCTCGGCCGCGACGCCGACGACCAGATACATCGCGAGGCCGTAGACGAGGATCGCCTCGGTCGTTCGGGGCGCGGGGTACACGGTCGCGGCGAGCGCGAGCGCCAGCGACAGACTGCGCACGCCGGTCGAGACGCCGAGCGCGACGCGGCTCGCGCGCTCCGCGCCACGTCCGAGCAGCTGGGCCGCCATCACGCCCACGAGCGTCAGGAGCACCGAGGCACCGAACGTCCACGGCCCGGCTTCGAGCACCGAGCGCCAGCGCGCGATCGCGATGCCGGCGATCAGCGAGAGGAGCAACAGGTTCGAGGCCGCGTTCGCGATGCGCGCAGCGCGCACCGTCACGTCGCCCGAGAGGTGCGCCCGCGCGATCACCGCGAGCCCGAGCGGCACGAGCTGCAGCGCGATCGCCACGCCGGCGCCGCTCGCCGCGGCGACCAGCGATGCGCGCGAGCCCCCGCCCGTGAGCAGCGCGACGAGCGCCGGCGTCGCGAGCGCACTGAGCAACGTCGCGAGCACCACGAGCGCGGCCGTGAGCGCGGCGTTTCCCCGCGCGCGCAGCGTGAGCACGGTCGCGGACGCGCCGCCGGGAGCGCACGCGGCGAGCGTCAGCCCTACCCGCGTGTCGGCGTCGATCGGCGCCAGCGCGAGGACCGCGGCGGCAGTGAGCGGCACGACGACGAGCGTCGCGATCATCGCGCGCACGAGGAGCCCGCGCTGCGCGAGGATCGATCGCGCCCGCGCGGCGTCGAGATCGAGCCCCACCGCCGCCATCGACGCGACGACGAGGAGCGCAGCGACGACGCGCTCGAGGAGCGTCATGCCCGCGCCCACTGCGCGCCGCGCACCGCGAGCCACACGTGCACGATCGCGATCACGATCGCGCCCGGCACCAGGTTGGCGGCGATCGCGGCGCCGAGCGACGAGAGCCCGGTCGACATCGACGGCGCATCCCAGGCCCACGCGTCCGCCGGGCGGGCCGCGAGCGCGAGCGCGATGGCGGCAGTTCGCAAGATCGTCAGCACGACGTGCAACAGATACTCACCGCGCGACAGACCGCCGAGCTCGCGACGCGACTCGGGCTCCACGAACACGTCCCAGAGCTCCACGACGGTGTCCGCCGCGGCGAGCCCGACGCCGAGCCACAGGAGCGCTCCCGCCGAGGGCAACGCGAAGAGCACGAGGGCGATCGGACCGAAGAGCATCGCGCGCGCGGTGTGCAGCGCGTGCTCGCGCCGCGTCTCCGGGCGCGCGTGGAGACGGTCGCGGACGAGGTGGAGATAGATCCCGTCGATCGCCGCGAGCGCCGTGAACGCTGCGAGCACCAGCGACGCCAGCAGTGAGAGGTCTTCGTCGATCTGCATCTCGTTCTCCCGTGTACAATCATGCACAGATACGGGCGCGCGAAGTCCGATCGGCCGCGCGGCCCGCGTCGTCTCAGTCGCCGCGCGCCGGTCCCTTGCGACGCAGCGTCACGAGCGCCGGAGGCGGGCAGCACAACATCACGAGCGCGCGCGCTTCGGCGGTGATCGCCTCGAGCCGAGCGAGGAATCCCGGGCCGTCGACGTCGTAGATGCGCCGCCGGCCTTCCTTGCGCGCGCTCACCAGGCCCGCGTCGAGGAGCACCTTCAGATGACGCGACACGACCGATCGCTCGAGCGGGAGCGGGGCCGCGATCACGCCCGCTTCGGACGGCCCGTTCAGCAGGAGGAACTTGACGATCTCGACGCGCGCGGGCTCGGCGAGCGCCGAGAGAAGGCGCGAATCGAGCACCTTCACCAGCTCGCGCGCCGCGCGTTCGCGTTCCGTCGCCACGATGCGTGTATGGCTCTACACGCTTCGCCGGTCAAGACGCCGCGTCGGATGGTGCGCGCCGAGCACGCGGTGCTCGCGATCCCCGCGCAGGTGCCGCCGAATCGGCCCCACCCACGGAGCCAGCGCGAGACACGCGAGCGCCACGGGCCACCGGACGAGCTCGAGCGGCCCCGGGAACGCGACGCAGCCCGTGCCGTGCGTACCGAGAGTCGGCGCGGTGGCGATCGCGACCGCCGCGAGCGCGAGCGCGAGCAGCGCGCGCCCCGATCGGCGTTCGAGCGCGCGGAGGGCCGCGGCGAGCGCAGCCGTGGCGAGGGCGACGTGGGGCGTCGGCCACACACGGCCGGTCACGCTCCCGAGACTGCCGGTCTCCGGCCACCACAGCAGCGTCGCGAACGCCAACGGAAGCAGCGCGCCTGCGATGGCCGCCGACACCGCGATGCGAGTCACCGCGGGCTCGTCGGACCGCCGGACCACCACCGCGAGCGGCGCGACGAGCACCACGGTCGCGGCGATGGCGAAGCACGACGCGAGGACGTCGCGGTCGGTCCACGTCGTCGCCGCGATGGGTAGCGGCAGCGCGGCGGCGACGGACGCGCGGACCACGGACCGCGTGCTGGTGAGGAAGGGCGCGAGCAGTGGCGCGCCGAGGACCACGAACCAACCCGGAGCCTCGAGGACGATCGCGCCCGCCGACTCGAGCCCGTAGCGCGCGCACGACGCAGTGGCGAAGCACGCGGCGAGCAATGCGAGCACCGCGAAGCGCAGGACGAGCATCGGCATCACGGTGCGACCGCGCGGCCGCGTCGAGGTTCCGAGCCATGCGCTCGCGACGTCGACGAGCCGCGCGCTCGTCGTGAATCGGTCGGGATGACGAGCGTGACTACACGTCGAGCACCGCGGCGAGCGCTGGCGCGCCGTACTCCGCGCCGCCGGTGTGGACCCGCAGATTCCCGCGAATCTGCGCGACTCCCGAGGAGTGCGTGTGCCCGCAGAGGACGGTGAACGTGCAGCTCGGGTGGCGCTCCGCGAGCTCGAGGAGCGCATCTCCCATCGCCTGGCACGCGAAGAACGGGAGCCAGTCGGGTGCCGACATCGCGCCCTCGTGCCAGCTCGCTTCGGGAAACGGCGGGACGTGCGTCGCGACCACGCAGTGCTGTATGCCCTGCATCGCAGTCGCGCCGGTATGCGCGCGCAGCGACGCCGCGGCCTCGTCGCCCAGCGCCTCGAGCCGAGCGCGCAACACGTCGCGCGAGAGGCCGGTGAGCTCGCGGATCAAGAGATGATCGTTGAGCCAGATCTCCGAGCGCTCGTAGTCGCCGGCGCGCCCATCGCCCCAGCCGTCGTGCCCGACGAGCAGCGTGGTCGGCCCGAGCCTGATCGCACCGATCGCAGGCAGCCATCGCAGCCATCGCGAGGCGCTGCTCAGCGCAGTCATCTCGGCGCGCACTCGTTCGATGCTGCCGTGATAGAAGTCGTGATTGCCGAGCACGAAGTAGATCGGCCGCTCGATCACCGACGCGATCTGCTCGAGCAGCGGTGAGAGCGAGCCCGCCTCCGCGATGTCGCCGGTGAGCACGACACACTCGCCGCCGCTCTGGGCGAGCGCGCGCGCGAACCTCGTGACGCCCGTCGCATCCAGGAAGTCGAGGTGGACGTCCGTGGCCCAGGCGATGCGCATCCTTCGCCCGTCAGTACACCGACGTGCCGAACTGGCCATCTGCCGGCGCCGCGAGCGCTGTCGCCCACGACGTCGCGAGACCGGCGCCGTCTCCGCGGTACACGTATGCCGCGCCGAGCGACATCGCCGTTCCCGGCGCGCCGACGATGACGTCGCCGTCGCCGTCGCCGTCGAGATCGCCTGTGCCGGCGAGGGCTGTGCCGAACCCTGCGGACGTGGCCTCGGTGATCTCCGCCGCAGCGGGGCTCGCGGGGCCGCTCGCGCCGCTCACGAAGAGGTACGCCGTGCCGGTGCTCGGAACGCCGACCAGCAGGTCGCCGTCGCCGTCGCCATCCACGTCGCCTGCGCCGGCGACTCCGCACGGCCTGCCCGACACGACGACGCGACTCAGCGAGGTCGTGAAGATTCCGCCGCTCCGGCCGCGATAGGTCCGAGCCGCACACGAGGCCGGGACCGCGTCTTCTTCCGTGACGACGAGGTCCGGGTAGCCGTCGACCGGCGCGGTGTCGCCCATGTTCGCGAGCGAGCGACCGAACCAGCCATTGTCGCCGGCCGGCGGAGTGAGCGTCACCGCGGGCACCGTCGCGAGGCCGAGCGCGCTGCCGAAGAACACGTACACGCGCCCGGTGTCGGCGCTCTCCAACGGCGCGCCGATGGCGAGATCGGAATAGCCGTCCGCGTTCCAGTCGCCGCTCGCGATCCCCGTTCCGAACCGGCCGGCGACCCGCGGCCCGCTCAGAGCGACGGCGGGCGTCGTCGCGAGACCCACCGCGCCGCCGAGGTACACGTACACGGCTCCTCGGGTCGACAGCACGCTCGGCGCGGCGATCGCGACGTCGCAGTAGCCGTCGCCGTTCACATCGCCCGCGCTCAGCACCCGCGATCCGAAGAACCCGCCGGCTCCGTCGGGGCCCACGAGGTCGGTCGCGGCGCTCACCGACAGCCCCGACGGTCCGCCGAGGTACACGTGCGCCGCGCCGGTGTTCGCGCTCACCCCGTCCGCGCCGATCACGACATCGGCGAATCCATCGCCGTTCACGTCGCCGGCGCTCGCGACCGCGACACCGAAGTGCCCACCGGCTCCGTCCGGGCTCGCGAGGGTCGTCGTCGGATCGGGCGTACGGGCCAGCCCCCCCGCGCGCCCGGCGAAGAGATAGGCGGCACCGACGAACATCCTCGTCGCGGGATCGGTCGCGCCGGGAGCTCCGACGAGGACGTCCGGATGTCCGTCGCCGTTCGCGTCGAGCGTCGTGCCCCACGAGTTGTCGATCGTCGCCCCCGTCGCGCCGCGAACGAGCTGCCACGTCGGGCTCGGGGCGGTGCCGGTCGCGGATCCGACGCGGCCTCGCAGTCGCCAGAAGACGACGCCGGCCGGCAGATCGCTCCTCGGCGCCGCGCTGGTGCCGGTCGCGTCGAGTGTCTCGAGGACCGTCGTGCACGCGCGGTCCCGACAGATCTCGACGCGCGCGCCGTCGGTGCCGGGCGCGAGGCTCCAGCGCAGCGTGGGTCGTCGCGAGCTGACCGTCGCGGTCGACAGCGGCGCGATCGGGCGCGGCGCAGGGACGTCGCACTCCGTCCCGACGAGCGTGTATCCCGAGTCGCACGCGAACCCGCAGGTGACCCCATCGCAGCTCGACGTCGCGTGCGCGGGCGCAGGACACGGCGTGCAGCTCGTCCCGCACGACGCCGGAGACGTGTCGGCCGCGCAGTCGTCGCCGCATGCGTGGTAGCCCGGGTCGCACGCGCTGACGACGCACGCGCCCGACACGCAGCTGCTCGCCCCGTGCGCGATCGCGCAGCTCTCGCTCGCGGCAGGCTCCTCGTCGGTCGAGCCGTCGCAATCGTCGTCGCGCGTGTCGCAGGTCTCGGCAGCGTCCGGGTGCCGGCTCGCATCGGAGTCGTCGCAGTCGTCGCCCCCGCAGACGCTCGATCCGTGGCCGTCTCCGTCGGCGTCGCAGTCGAACGCGTCGACGTCGGAAGCGTCGACGAGCTCCGCGTCGGCGGCGGTGGTCGCGTCGCTCGACGCCGTGTCGGCGTCGACCGGGCCCATCGCGTCCGGGGAGGACGCGTCGTGGTCGGCGGTGGGCTCGGCGCACGCGCCGATCACGACCAGGAACGCTGCAATCCACGGGTGGCGCTCGCGGCGCCCGCTCGGTCCAGCCGTCATCGATGCGTCCTCACGGTGAAGGGTTGGCGACCGCGACGAATCCGTCGGTCCCGCCGGTGGTCAGGAGCTCGCCGCCGCTCCCGAACGAGACGCCCCGCCGGAACGAGCCCACGAAATACAGCGCGCCGCCCGCTGCGGTGACGGCTCTCCCGGAATCGGAGTCCGCCTCGCCGTACTGGTTGGCCCACACGAACGCGCCGCCCGCAGCGTCGTAGCTCGCGAGGAACGCATCGGTGTACGGCATGCCGAGCGCGTAGCAGCACGCGGAGAGCTGCACGCCGCCGCCGAAGTCGGTGAGGCCGTCGAACGACCCGGTCAGCGTCAGCACCCCGGTCGTGCGGTCCAGCGTGCCGCCCCAGACGTCCTCCCGAGACCCGCTCCCGGCGCGACGCGACCATCGATGCGCGCCGGTGGATGCGTCGAAGCCCGCGACCACGATGTCGGTCAGCCCCGCGCTGCTCAAGGCGCCGCCGCCGACGTCGATGCTCGTGTCGAACGAGCCCATCAGATAGAGCGCGTCGCTGCCGTTCGAGGCGATCCGAGTGCCGCTGCAATCGCCCGCGGAGAGCCGCGCCCAGCGGTACGCACCCGTCGGGTCGTAGCTCGCGATCCACAGCCGAGGAGACGCCGTCCCGGGCGACGGTCCCGCTCCGAGATCCGCGTGGTACGTGGTGCTCCCCGCGACGTACACGTTGCCCGCATCGTCCGAGGTGATCGCCTGGGGCCGGCCGGCGGTGAACGCTCTCGACCAGCGATGCGCGCCCGTCGCGCCGTCGTAGGCGGCGACGAACGCTCCGTACCCCGTCATCGCCGCGGTCACGGGGCCGCCGCCCAGGTCGTACGTGCCCTCGAGCTCGCCGGTGACGAGGACGGTCCCCGTCGGGTCGGTGGCGATCGCACGGATCACGACGTCGGCGCTCGCGGTCGTGTCGACGTCGAGGGTCCAGCCGGGCGCTCCGGTCACGGCGTCGTAGCTCGCGACGAGCACCGCGCGCGAACCGACGGAGACGCGGCCGGCTGCGAACACGCGGTCGGCGGCCACGGCGATCCCGCTCATCATGCCCGACACGCCGGTCCGGACGACGGCGATGTCGCGCGACCAGCGATGCGTGCCCGTCGCGTCGTAGCTCGCGAGGTAGTAGTTCGTGCCGGACGCGGACGCGGTGACCGGGCCGCCTCCGAGATCGACCGGCGGCGTGTACACGCCCGCCACGTAGGCGTTCCCGGCGAGGTCGGCGTCGATCCAGGCCGCGGAATCGTTGCCCGTCCCTCCCAGACGACGCGACCAGACGAAGCGCGGGCGGCAGACGCCCTCACGACACGCCTCGCCGTCACCACACGCCACCCCGCAGCCACCGCAGTTCGCGGGGTCGGCTGCGGTGGCGACCTCGCACCCGTCGCCGCGGAAGTCGTTGCAGTCGGCGGAGCCCGTCGGACACGCGATGCCGCACGCGCGATCGATGCACGCGCCGGGCAGGCCTGCGCCGGGAGGGCAGACGGTCCCGCACGCGCCGCAGTTCGACGGATCTGCGGCGAGCGAGGTCTCGCATCCGTTCGTCGCGTTCGCGTCGCAGTCGGCCCAACCCGCGTCGCACACGAACGAGCAGCTCGAGCCGCGGCACGTCGGGCTCGCGTGATCGCGCGACGGGCACGCCTCGTCGCAGGCGCCGCAATGCGCGGGGTCGTTGCGGGTGTCGGCGCAGGCGGCACCGCACATCGTCTCGCCGGGCCCGCATCCCGGCGCCGCGTCGGGCGCGATGCGCGCGTCGAGAAGCGTCGGCGCGTCGTGCGACGGCTCGGATGCGTCGTGCGACGGCTCGGATGCGTCGATCGATGGCTGCGCGTCCGAGGGGCGGTCTCCCGCGTCGATGAATCCGTCCCCTTCCGACGCGCAGCCAATCGACGCCCAGAGCGTCACTCCAATCATCAGCGTGGCTGGGCGCATCGGACCTCCGGCTGGACGACTCTCGGCGGCGCGCCGAGTCGTGTCAACGGCGCCCACCGATCGTCTCGCCGCTCGAGCGCACCGAGCCCGTGACGACCCTCGATCGAGTGGCGCCCACCGAGGCGGAGTCGAGGAGTCATGTCGGTCTCCGAGAACGAACGAGGCGCGGATCACTCCGCGCCTCACGTCACGACGTGAACGGACCACCACCGTTGATCGGGCCGGGCGTCGGGATCGGCGTGACCGGCGTCCCCGGCTCGGTCGGGGTGACGACGTCGTTCCGGCTGCCGCGGCGGCGGCCCGACCAGAGCGAGGGCGCGATGCTGTCCGCGTCGTCGTCCCACCAGCGCACGTAGGTGAGCATGCGGCGGACCTCGCCGTAGGTTCTCACGAGCAAGCTGATCGCGCGAGTACGCAGCTCGGCCGCGGGAAGGCGCGTCGAGCCCTGCTCACGCTCGTTGAGGCGCTGGAGCATCGTCTGCGCCTTCTTCTCGACGCGCTCGAGATCGTCGACGGTGAGCGGCGTCTTGCCGCGCACCGCGCTCCAGTGCTCGCGAAGCAACGAAACGATCACCAGCGTGCTGGTCACGAGCGTGCGATAGCCCTGCACCGGGCGGCCCGCCTCGACGCGCGCGCGCTCGATCAGCTTGCGGTTCGCGAGCGACTCGGCGTCGGTGAAGACGAGCGTGTGCTCCTCGCCGAGATCGGCGGCCATGCCGGCGAGATCGGACATCGCGTCCGACGCGGTGAGCTCGATGTTCGCCTGCACGGTCGCGTAGGCCACGACGGGAAGCTCGTCGCGATCGCGAGCCCCTCCACGCCGAAGCGCTCGAGGATCGAACCGCGCAGGGTCGCGATGCGCGGGAGGCTGCCGATCACGACTCCCGCGGCGGTCGAGGGGTCGAGCCCGGGCAGGCGCAGCATCTCCGCAGCGGGCATCCGCTCCAGGAGCTCGCGCTTGGTCTCGAGCGCTTCCTTCGGCGTCAACGAGTCGGTGGGGGTGGACGGGGTGTCGGTACGGGGCCTGGCGGGCACGGTCGCGCTCCTTCGCTTCTTCGCGCTCTCGTGCGCGAGTGCCCGGTCATCGGAAGGAGCGGTGCGCCGTTGCGTCGGAACCGCGCGTGAAATGCGCGAAAGGCGCGATTGGGTCTCCGCGACCCCAAAGCCCGATTTTGAAATCAGAAATCGGGTCAGCGCGACCCCATTGGTCGATTCTGAAATCGGAAACCGGGTCAGCGCGACCCCATGAGTCGATTCTGAAATCAGAAATCGGGTCGGCGTGACCCCATAGGTCGATTTTGGAATCGATCGCGCCGACTCGCTCACGGCCTGGGCGATTCTGAAATCCCACAGCCGGTCAGCGTCCCCAACAGGTCGATTCTGATCGATGAGCGTGCGTCGACGCGCGGCGGTCGAGCCAATCGATCGTCGTACCCGGTGAGCGGCTCCCGACCGAGAGCCCTGCCATCGTCCGACATTCGTCTAGCCCTCGTCGAGCGTGAGCGTGAGCAGCGTGGGATCCTCGGCCAGCTGAACCAGCAGCGTGCGCGCGACCTCGATGCGCACGTCCGGTGGCGCGACTGCGGCAGCCCATTGCACGAGTGACGCGACGTTCGAGCCGGTGCTCGCGAAGTCGAGGCACGCCACGACGCTCGCGAGCTCGTACGGCACTCCGAGCACGCAGGAGGCACCGGCGCGAACGGCCGCTTCCGCGATCGACGGCGGCCCGCTCATCACGACCGGCAAGCCCCACGACCGCTCGCGCGGAGCGGACGCGACGGACGCGAAGTCGACCCACAGCACGTCGTAACGCGTCGCGGCGAGCTTCTCGAGGGTTTCCCCCGCGCTCGTCGCCACGTGCACGTCGTACCGGTGCGCGAGCGCGAGCGCGCTCGCCATCGCGCGCTCGCGATCCGTCTCGAACAGGAGAACGCGCCTCACGCTTCTCAGCGCGTGAGCATCCCCAGCACGATCGCGCCCACGAAGAGCGCGCCGATGATGACCAAGAACCAACCGGCGCCACCCGGTGCGGCCGGCGGAGCACCGCTCGAGCCACGCGCATCGTTCTTCCTCATCGCGTTCTCCCCTTCATCCGAGTCCCAACCACACGAGGTAAGCCGCGTACGCCGCGACGAGCACCGCGCCTTCGGCGCGGGTGATCGTTCGTGCCGTCCGCATCATCGCGGCGGCCATCAACGTCGTTCCCACGAGCACCACGACGTCCGAGCGGACCGTTTCGAACGGCGCTCCGACGTGGCCCACGAGCGCGGCCGCGCCGAGGCACAGGAGCACGTTGAAGATGTTCGACCCGACCACGTTGCCGACCGCGATGTCCGAGTGCCCCTTGCGCGCCGCCATCAGCGACGTCGCGAGCTCCGGCAGCGAGGTACCGATCGCGACGATGGTGAGGCCCACCAATCGCTCGCTCATCCCGACCGTACGCGCGAGCCCCGCCGCTCCGTCGACGAACACACTCCCGCCGATGACGAGCGCGACGAGCCCGAGAACCACCAACCCACCGAGCTTCGCGCGCGCGGCGCCGCTGGTCTCCGCGGCGCCCGCGGCGTCCGCCGCGTCGGCAGTGACTTCCGCTGTCTCGCGCGCCTCACCCGCGTCGGGGCGCGACGTGCGGATCATCCAGAGCGTGTAGCCCACCGCGACGATCAGCAGCGCTGCGCCTTCCCATCGCGACACGTCGCCGTCGATCAACAGGAGCGGAAGCGCGAGCGCGCTCACCACGAGCAGCCGAGCCTCGCGCCGCGGGATCACGCGATCGACGCGAGGCGGCGATACGAGGGCCGTCGCGCCGAGGATCAGCCCGAGGTTCGCGATGTTCGATCCGATGACGTTGCCGAGCGCGATCGCTGGGCGCCCGGAGGCCGCGGCCTGCACGCCGACGACGACCTCGGGTGCGGAGGTCCCGTACGCGACGACGGTGAGGCCGATGAGGATCGTGCTCACGCCGAGCGAGCGGCCGAGCCGCGCCGCCCCGCCGACCAGCCACTCCGCGCCGAAGTAGAGCAGCGTCAGCCCACCGGCGATGCGGAGCCCATCGAGGAGCAGGCCCGTCATCGAGGCAGGGGCCCGTCGGCAGCAGGAAGGGGTCGGGACATGACGCTCCGCGAGCGCGATGCGCTCGGAGCGGCTGGCGGCCCGACCAGCCGGGGAGACCTGCGGTGGACGACACCGCACCCGACAGACTGTGGACGAAGGGTGTTGATACCGAGAACGGTCGTCCGCCGCAATCATTTCGCGCGTTCGGTATGCGCTTCGTGTCCTGGCACTTTGGGCATCCGCCCACCGGACCTACGGACCGAGTAGGCGTGCATGGAGCGCGCGGTCACTCCGATGTCGCGCGCACGCCTCGCTCGCATTCCGCTGGTGCTCGTGCCCGCAGCGCTCGCGGTCGCGCTCGCGGTCTCCGCGCCGTCGTTGGTGGCGGGTCGTGCATTCGAGCGTGTGCTGCCATGGGCGCCCTCGGCCGGGCTCGAGACGGCGCTGCGCCTCGACGCGCTCTCCGGGCTGTTCGCGCTGATCGTCTGTGCCATCGGCGCGCTCGTCGCGGGCTACGCGGGGGCGTACTTCGACGACGACCACGCGCTGCGGCGATTCGATCGGCTCCTCGCGCTGTTCACGTTCGCGATGCTCGCGCTCGTGCTCGCGGACGACGTGTTCTTCCTCTACTTCGCGTGGGAGCTCACGAGCGTCGCGTCGTTCTTCCTGATCGGGTTCGATCACGAGCGCGCCGAGGCGCGGGACGCCGCACGGCACGCGCTCCTCGTGACGGTCGCGGGTGGGCTGGCGTTGCTCGCCGGGCTCGTGATGCTCTCGACCGCCGCGGGCACCACGCGGATCTCCGAGATCGTCGCGCGCGGCGACATCGTGCGTGCGCACGAGCTCTACCGGCCGGCGTTCTTCACGATCGCCGTCGCGGCATTCACGAAATCCGCGCAGGTGCCGTTCCACTCGTGGCTGCCTCGCGCGATGGAGGCGCCCACGCCGGCGAGCGCGTACTTGCACGCCGCGACGATGGTGAAGGCCGGCGTGTTCCTGCTCGCGCGGTTCGCTCCGGCGCTGGCGGGCACACCGGAGTGGACCGCGCTCGTCGCGCCCATCGGGGGGATCACCGCGGTCGTCGGCGCGGCGCGCGCGATCGGCGAGACGCGCTTCAAGCCCGCGCTCGCGTACTCGACGGTCGCCGCGCTCGGGCTCGTGACGCTCCTGCTCGGCATCGGGACCACGTACGCGATCGCGGCGGCGATGCTCTACGTCGTCGCGCACGCGCTCTACAAGGGCGCGCTCTTCCTCCATGCGGGTGTGGTCCAGCACCAGGCCCACGCGAAGGACGCCGAGACGGTCGGCGGGATGGCGCGCGCGCTCCCGCACAGCGCGGTCGCCGCGCTGCTCGCGGGCGCGTCGATGGCAGGCGTGCCGGCGACGCTCGGGTTCCTCGCGAAGGACCTCGCGTATGCGGCGCTGCTCCCCGATGCCGCGTACGCCCCGCTCGCCAGCGCGTTCGTCGCGAGCGCGCTCTTCGTCGCGGTGGCGATGGCAGTCGCGGCGCGGCCGCTCCTCGGCCCGCGCCGCGGGATCCCCGACGACGTGGGCCGGCCTCCCGCGTGGCTCTGGGGCCCGCCGCTGCTGCTCGCCGCGCTCGGCGTGGTCGCGGGAGTCGCGCCTGCGCTCGTCACGCCGCTGGTGGCCGCCGCGGCATCGCTCGTCGCCGCGCGCGCGGTTCCCGCATCCGCGCTGGTGTTCCACGGCGTCGGCGTCGAGCTCGCGCTCAGCGTGGTCACGCTCGTGGTCGGGGTCGCGGTGTTCGCCGCGCGCGCGCACCTGCGCCGCGCAGGCGCCGCGCTGTCGCGCGCGCTGCACCTCGGCCCGGCCAGCGGCTACGAGGCGACGATGGGCGCGCTCGCACGCGTCGCGAAGGTGCAGACGCGCGTCCTCCAGAACGGGATTCTCCGCGTCTACACGCTCGTGACCCTCGTCGTCATCGCCGTGGTCGTCGCGATCGCGATCGCGCATGCGCCGCCGCCTGATCTCACGGGCGCGCTCGACGATCTACAGCCGCGCCAGGTCGGCCTGGGCGCCTTCATCATCGCTGCGGCGCTGTTCGCGGTGATCGCGGCGGAGCGCTTCGCGGCCGTCGCCGCGCTCGGCGCGGTCGGCTTCGGAGTCGGCGCGTTGTTCCTCGACCTCGGCGCGCCCGACCTCGCGATGACGCAGTTCGTCGTGGAGGCCCTCAGCGTGGTCGTGTTCGTGCTCGCGTTCCGCCGGCTGCCGCGACTGCCCTTGCTGTCGAGCAGCGCGACCCGCAGTCGCGACGCCCTGGTCGCCCTGGGCTTCGGCGCGCTCGTCTCGGCGCTCGCGCTCGCAGCGGCGAGGACGAACCCCGATCCGAGCGTGTCGGCGTGGTTCCTCGAGCAGAGCCTCCCGGCGGCGCACGGGCACAACGTCGTGAACGTCATCCTCACCGACTTCCGGAGCGTCGACACGCTGGGAGAGACCATCGTCGTCGCGACGGCGGGCTTCGGCGTCTTCGCGCTCCTGCGCCTCCGCGCGCGCTCGGGAGAGGCACGGTGATCACGCGGTCGATCATCTTGCAGGCGTCGGCGCGCGTGCTGCAGCCGGTGATCCTCTTCTTCTCGCTCGTGGTGCTCGTGCGCGGGCACGACGAGCCGGGCGGCGGGTTCGTCGGAGGCCTCGCGGCCGCGGCGGGCCTCGTCCTCCACGCGATCGCGTACGGATACGACTCGGCCCGTCGCGCCCTTCGCATCGACACCCGTGCGATCGCCGCGCTGGGGCTCGCCATCGTGATCATCGCGGCCTTCGCGCCGCTCGTGTTCGGCGATCCGCTCCTGCGCGCCGAATGGGCGACGCTTCCGCTCGGCGAGCTCGGCGAGATCTCGCTCGGCACACCGCTGTTCTTCGACGCCGGGGTCTATCTCGTCGTGTACGGCAGCGCGCTGACCATCGTGTTCTCACTGGGGCGTGAGTGATGCACGTGGTGCTCTCGGTCGTCGTCGGGGCGCTCTACGCGGCAGGCATCTACATGATGCTCCGCCGCAGCATGGTGAAGCTCCTGATCGGGCTCTCGCTGCTCGGGCATGCTGCGAACCTCCTGCTGTTCACCGCCGCGAGCCCGCAACACGGACCACCGCCGATCGTTCCGCACGGCGCGCAGGCGCCGCCCACCGGCGTCGCCGATCCGGTGCCGCAGGCGCTCGTGCTCACGGCGATCGTGATCGGCTTCGGCGTCGTCGCGTTCGCGATCGCGCTGGTCCACCGCGCGCACCAGACGCTCCGCACCGACGATCCCGATCAGCTGCGGAGCACCGATCGATGAGCGCGATCGTCGCACTGCCGCTCGTGTGGCCGCTCTGCGCCGCAGTCGGTGCGTTCCTCGCGTTTCGCACGCCGAGGGCGCAGGCGGTGATCTCGATCGCGTCGTCGGTCGCGCTCGTCGTCACGGCGTTCGTGCTGCTCGCGCACGTTCGCGCCGAAGGGATCCTCGTCACACAGGTCGGCTCGTGGCCCGCGCCCTACGGCGTGTCGCTCGTCGCGGATCGGCTCTCCGCGACGATGGTGTGCATCACGTCCGTGCTCGGCCTGGCAGTCGCGATCTACTCGATCGATGGCGTCTCACACCGCCGCCGTGCGTTCGGGTTCCATCCGCTGCTGCAGCTCGTGATCGCGGGCGTGTGCGGAGCCTTCCTCACCGGCGATCTCTTCAACCTCTTCGTGTGGATCGAGGTCCAGCTGACGGCGTCGTTCGTCCTCCTCGCGCTCGGAGGGGAGCGCGCGCAGCTCGAGGGCGCGATCAAGTACGTGACCCTCAACCTGGTCTCGTCCGCGCTGATGCTCGCGGCGATCGGGCTCCTCTATGGGCTCTGCGGCACGCTGAGCTTCGCAGACATGGCGGTGCGCCTGGAGCGCGCGAGCCCGAGCGGTGCGATCGGCGCCGCCGCGCTGCTGCTCTTCGCGGCGTTCGGCATCAAGGCCGCGATCTTCCCGTTCTTCTTCTGGTTGCCCGCCAGCTATCACACGCCGCCCGCGGCAGTGTCCGCGCTCTTCTCCGGGCTGCTGACGAAGGTCGGTGTGTACGCGATGGCTCGCGTGTTCGTCGGCGTCTACGGTGGGCAGCTCGCGGTGCTTCGCGACGTTCTCCTGGTCGTCGCCGCGCTGACGATGGTCACCGGCGTGCTCGGCGCGGCGGCGCAGAACGACGTGCGGCGGATCCTGTCGTTCCACGTCGTCAGTCAGATCGGCTACATGGTCATGGGCATCGCGCTGGGCACCGTGCTCGGCGTGGGCGGTGCCATCTACTTCGTGCTCCACAACATCGCGGCGAAGTCCGCGCTGTTCCTCGTCGCAGGCGTGATCGAGCGCGAGCAGGGGACCGGCGATCTGTCGCGCCTCGGCGGGCTCGCGCGCACGCGCCCCGGCCTGGCGATGTCGTTCCTCGTGCCGGCGCTCTCGCTCGCGGGCATCCCGCCGCTCGCCGGATTCGTCGGCAAGCTCCTCCTCGTGCGCGCCGGGCTCGACGCGCGCGCGTGGCTGCTGGTCGCGACGGCCCTCGTCGTCAGCCTGCTGACGCTGTACTCGATGGCCAAGATCTGGATCGGAGCGTTCTGGTCACCGGCGCCCGAGGCGCCCGTCCTCGCGAGCCCGCGGCGAGCGCCCGCGACGATGCACCTCGGCCTCGGCGCGATGGTGCTCGTGACGATCTTGCTCAGCGTGCTCGCGGAGCCCGCAGTCGCGCTCAGCCTCGGCGGGGCCGAGCAGCTCCTCGATCGCGACGCCTTCGTCGACGCAGTGCTCGGAACGCGAGCGGAGGTGCCGTCGCCGTGACGTCGTTCGTGCAGAACATGCTGTTCGCGATCCTCTGGGCGACGATCGTCGGTGAGGTCACGGGCCTCAACCTGCTCTTCGGGTTCGCGCTGGGGTATCTCGCGCTGCGCATCCCGCCGGGTCGCGCCGCTCGCGCGCGCTACTTCGAGAAGCTCCGTCAGCTGCTCGAGTTCACCGCCTTCTTCGTGCGCGAGGCCACGCTCTCGGCGCTGCGCGTCGCCTACGACGTCGTGACCCCGACCCACCACACGCGCCCCGCGGTGCTCGCGGTCCCGCTCGAGGCGCGCACCGACACCGAGGTCGCAGTGCTCGCGAACCTGATCTCGCTCACGCCGGGCAGCCTCTCGCTCGAGGCCACGCCCGATCGCAGCACGCTCTACGTCCACTTCATGTTCGTCGACGATCCCGAGGAGACGATCGCGCAGGTGAAGCGCGACTTCGAGCGACGCGTGCTGGAGCTCCTGCGATGACGTTCGACGTCACCGATCCGCTCCCGTTCGTGGTGAAGGTCGCGACGGCGATGCTCGTCGCGAGCTTCTTCGTGTGCTTGTTCCGACTCGCGCGCGGACCGAGCCTCGCGGACCGCGTGGTCGCGCTCGACCTGACGACCTACGTGGCCGTCGCGTACTGCGGCGTGCGCGCGCTCGCCGAGCGGGACGTGCACACGCTTCGCCCGGCGCTCGTCGCGGCGCTGCTGGCGTTCCTCGGCACCGTCGCGTTCGCGCGCTTCCTCGAGCGAAAGGCGGTCGAAGGATGATCGCCAGTTGGATCGCGTCGGTGCTCCTCACCGTCGGCTCGGCGTTCGTGCTCATCGCGTCGATCGGAGTCGCGCGCCTGCCCGACCTGTACACCCGGATGCAGGCTGCGACGAAGGGCGGCGCGGTCGGGCTCGCGTTCCTGATGGGCGCGGTCGCTCTTGCGCTCCAGCGCGCGGAGGCGACGGTGCTCGTCGCGCTGCTCATCGCGTTCGTGATGCTGACCGCGCCCGTCGCCGCGCACGCGATCGGCCGCGCCGGATACCTCAACGGCGTGCCGCTCTGGGAGGGGACCCGGCGCGACGATCTTCGTCGGGCACGCGAGCGCTCGTGAGCGCCGCGTGCTCGCGCAGGCGGCGCTCGATGAGGTCGCCGCGCGCCCGAGCGAAGGGCTCTCGGACGTGGGGCCTCGGCCTCGCGATCGATCGACGCGGGCCGCAGGTGTGCCGCGTCGACGAGCCGAGCGCGGCTGCCGTGACCGGTGCCGTGGTGGCGTTGGGCTGGGCGGCTTTGCACGCGCTGCGCCGCGCCCCGCGCCCAGCATCACGCCGGATCATCGAATCGCGGCGCGGGGCCTCGGCCCCGCGCCTCGGCGCCTCGCGTCCCTGGCGAGCGTGGACCACGCGGCACGCTCCTCGCTCGCTCGCACGTCGTGACCATCCGAGCAGCGTTTCGCATCGCGCTCTGGTTTCCCCGGCGCGTTGCCCCGGCGAGCACGGCGCTCGCATTCACATGGCTGATCGCCGCACATACGGACGCGCAGGATGCGGCGCCCCAGTCAGCGGGCGAGCGCGCCTCGGATGGCTCTCCGCAGGACCTCGCGAACCAGCTCGCCAACCCCATCGCCGATCTCGTGAGCGTCCCACTCCAGAGCAACTTCGAATTCGGGCTCGGCACCGAGGACGAGGGCTTTCGCTATCTGCTCAACGTGCAGCCGGTGATCCCGGTCCCGCTCGGCTCCGACTGGCTCCTGGTGACGCGTGTGATCATGCCGTTCCTCTACCAAGACGACGTGGTGAGCGCGCAGGACCCCGGCGGCGGCTCGCTCGCCGGCATGGGCGACACGCTGGCGAGCTTCTTCCTGGTCCCGCCGGCGATCGGTGGGCTGATGATCGGCGTCGGACCCGTGCTCGCGCTTCCGACCTCGACCGACGATCGCCTCGGTGCGGGCCACTTCGGAGTCGGCCCGACCGCCGTGGTCCTCTGGCAGTCGCACGGCCTGACGCTCGGCACGCTCGCGAACCACGTGTTCGCCACCACCGACGAGCCCGACGACTACAGCCAGACGTTCCTGCAGCCCTTCGCCTCCTACGTGCTGCCCACGAGCACCACGCTGACGGTGCAGACCGAGACGACGTACGAGTGGCACTCCGACGTGTGGACCGTTCCGCTGATCGCAGGCGTGAGCCAGCTCGTCCACCTCGGCCCGCTGCCCCTGAGCCTCGGTGTGTTCGGCAAGTGGTACGCCGAGGGACCGGAGAGCGCTCCCGACTGGGGCGTACGCGCCCTCGTCGCCGCGCTGATCCCCACCGGCGGAGGATGATGTGACCGAGGGATGGTCGGACGGCGCCCCGAGCTGGTGGATCCTGCTCCTCATCGCGAGCGCGGCGCTCTTCCTCGTGACGGAAGTCGGCTTCCGCATCGCCCGCCGATACTCGCTCGGTGAGTCGAAGAGCGCGCTCGCCGGACAGGCCGCCGCCGTGCTCGCCGCGCTGTTGGGGCTGCTCGGGCTCCTGCTCGCGTTCAGCTTCAACATCGTCGAGGCGCGCTACGCCGAGCGGAAGCGCCTGGTGCTCGACGAGGCGAACGCGATCGGCACGGCGTATCTCCGCGCAGCGCTGCTCCCTGCGCCTCACGACGAGCGTGCGAGGGAGCTCCTCCGGCGCTACGTCGAAACGCGAACCCCCGCGACGGTCGACGAGCTCGACGCGGCGCTCGCGCGCTCGCAGGATCTCCACGACGACCTCTGGACCGAAGCGGTCGCCGCTGCACGCCTCGATCCGCGCTCCGAGAGCACGGCGCTCTTCGTCGACGCGCTGAACGCGGTCATCGACCGGCACGAGGACCGCGTCACCGTCGCGCTGCACCAACACCTGCCGCCGCCGATCATCGCGACGCTGATCGGCGTGGCCGTGCTCGGAATGGGCGTGCTGGGATACGGCGCCGGCATGACCGGGGTACGCGCGGCGGCGCCGGCCCTCGCGCTCGCGCTCGCGGTCTCGACGGTGATGGTCGTCATCGTCGAGCTCGACCGACCCGGCGGCGTGTTCCGGGTGAGCCAATCCGCGATCCTCGACACGCGCGATGCGATGCATCGCGACGCGGACGTCGCGCGCGAGCGCGTGACGAGTGGCACCGGCCCGCCTGCGAAGTGACGTGCCTCCTCTGCGGCGAGCGCCGCGTCACTGGCGCGGCGCGTCGAGCACCTTCTCCATCACGATCTGCTTCTCGCGAGCCACGATGCGCGAGCCGTCGTGCGCGCGGTGCTCGATCTCCGCGACGCGCTCACCGACCCTGCGGTAGCCGAGCGCGCGATACAACCGCGCCGCGCGCTCGTTGTCGATCGCGACGGAGAGCTGCGCGATCGGACGTCCTGCGCGCGCGGCGACGCGCTCACCGGCGCGTAGCAGCGCGCGGCCGATGCCGGCGCCGCGCAGCCCCGGCAGCACGCGCAGCGCCCAGAGCAGCCCGTGTCGCTGGTCCGCGAGATCGACCCACAGCTGCCCCACCGGGAACGCGTCGGCTTCGGCGACCAACATCGACGCGGTCCCGCGCTGATGATCGCGCCAGACGCGACGGAAGGTGTCGCGATGTGCGGTGTAGGTCCCCATCCACTCGAGAGGCTCGAGATCGGCCTCGCGGCAGGGACGAATCTGGAAGCGAACCGTCGCTAGGAAGTCGTGGGGTCCGTTCATCGGTCGCAGACTCTAGCGACCGCGACCGCGTCCAGAGCACGATTCGTGACGGGACGCGAGCCACGCGACAGCGGTGCCGCGCGAAGCCGTATCCGATCACGAAGCCAGCAGCGGAGCCTCGAGCGAAGCGTAGTCGACCTCGCAGTCGAGCCGCGCGAGCACCGAGTAGAACCCGAACTGCAATCGGTTCACGAAGAGCATCCCCGCCGGCAGCGGCACCGTGCTGCCGTCCTTCGCGAAGAAGATCTCTTGTTTCATCTCCTGCGTCCGGCGCACGACCTCTGCCGCGTACGCGCGGGTGATGCGGAACGGCGACGCGAAGAGCGGCTCGTAACAGAGCCGCGTGTAGCCGACCATGACGCGCTCGTACGAGCCGCCCCGCGCACCCAAGAGCGCCGCGCACGCTCGCGCGAAGCCCGACTCGTCTCGCGCGACCGCGGCGCGATGCATGTCGCGCATCGTCGTGGCGTGCGCGGGCTCGAGCGGTTGCACGCAGCCGAAGTCGAGGAACCCGACGCGGCCGTCGGGTTGGAGCAGGAAGTTGCCGGGATGGGGGTCCGCGTTGAAGCGCGCGTCGCGGAGGATCGACGTGAACGTGAAGGACCAGAGCGTGCGCGCCCAAGCGGTTCGCTCGGGCTCGGCGGCAGACGCGCCTTCCTCGAGCCGCGCACCACGCACGTACTCCGACGTCAGCACGCGCCGCGACGATCGAACGTCGACGATCGAGGGGATCACGACGTGCGGGTCGGAGGCGAACGCCCGCGCGAACGCGCGCTGACTCGCCGCCTCGCGCGTGTAGTCGAGCTCCTCCTCGAACCGCTCGCGAACCTCGCGGAAGATACGGGCGGAGTCGACCTTCTCGCCGCCCATCGCGCGCACGAGCGGCTCGATCACGGAGGCGTTGTCGAGGTCGGAGGCGATCGCGCGTTCGATCCCCGGATGCTGCACCTTCACTGCGACCTCGCGGCCGTCGTGAAGCGTCGCGCGGTGCACCTGACCGATCGACGCGCTCGCGAACGGGCGCTCATCGAACGAACCGTAGAGGTCGCGGAGCGGAGCGCCGAGCTCGCCCTCGACGAGCTCGCGGACCGCCGGGAAAGGCGTCGTCGCGGTGGCATCGCGCAGCGTCGCGAGCGCTTCCTCGAACGCCGCGTGATGCGCGTCGGGGACGAAGCCGTCCACGTAGCTCGCCATCTGGCCCATCTTCGCGGCGAGCCCGCGCATCGTACCGAGCACCTCGGCCGCGCGCGCGGCGACGGCGCGGCCGCGGTCACGCGAGACGACGAGGCCCGCGCCGGTGCGAGCGCCGAGGGCGGCGAGCCGCGCGAAGCGCGCCAGACGGCCGGTCGGCAAGGCGCGGTGATCGTCATCTCGGGAGTCGCTCATCGCATGCCGCCTCGCTGCGAGTATGGCCTGCATCAGGGCCCGCGCGGGCGCGGCCCGTGACGTGCGGGTAAGGGACGTGAGCGCCGCGCGCGAGCGCGCGTCACGGGCACGTTCATCGCACGAATCGCGAGCGCGAATTTAGTTTGAGCTCAAACGATCTGGTGCTACCTCTTGGCGCGAGAACCGGCCTGCCTCGTGTCGATCGGCACGGCGGCCGACGGATAGCCGCTCCCGGGGACGGGCGCTCGGGGAGCGCCAGTGCTGGTGCGTCGCGTTCCGGACACTCGGCGAAGACCATGGACGCACATGACTCGCACATCCTCGAGATCATCGCGCGCGCGCCGCACGTCGCACTGGTGCTCGATCTCGATGGGACGCTGATCCCGTTCGCCGCGTCGCCCGCCGAGGCGACGGTCGACGCCGACACGCGGCAACTGGTTGCAGCGCTCGCACGCTCGCCGGGCGTCCACCTCGCCGTGGTCAGCGGCCGCAAGCGCGACGAGCTCGATGCGCGGCTCGGCGGTGTTGCCGGAGCGCTGCTCGTCGGCGAGCACGGAGTGTGGAGGCGCGACGAGCAAGGATGGGAACAGGTTCCGCTGCGTGGCGCAGATCCCGGACCGATCGAGCGCGCATTTCGCGAGCTCGCAGGCTCACGCCCCGGTGCGCTGGTCGAGCGGAAGACGTGGTCGGTCTCGCTGCACTATCGCAGGGTGCCCCTTCCGGACCGCGAAGCGGTGATCGTCGAGGGGTTCGACGCCGTCGAGCCCTGGCTGCACGAGCACCCCGAGTACGAGCTGCTCGAGGGTGAGTTGGTGCTCGAGGTGCGGCATCGCGACGCGCACAAGGGCAGCGCCGTTGCGTGGCTTCGCGAGCGCGTTCCTCCGGGCACTCTCTTCGTCGCGCTGGGTGATGATCGCACCGACGAGGACACGTTTGCGGCGCTCGGCGACGCCGATCTGTCGGTCGTCGTCGGCCATCCTGATCGACCGACGCGCGCCAAGGCGCGCCTCGACGACGTGCGTGCGGTGCACTCGTTCCTGCGCGCGCTGCACCGTGCTCGCCAGGCCCGTGAGCCGAGCGGACCGGTCGCACTCCCTCGATTGATTCCGCGGGCTCGGACGAAAGGCGGCGCGCCCCTCGTCGTGATCTCGAACCGCTTGCCCGATGCGCCGGCGTGCTCGGCGGGCGAGAGCGAGCGTGCGCGCAATGTCGGTGGGCTGGTTTCCGGCCTCGGGCCCGCGTTGAGCGCCCGCAACGGAGTGTGGCTCGGCTGGAGCGGAGGGCGCCACGCCGACGCTCTCGAGCTCGCAATCGATGCCACGTCGAGCCCGGTACGCGCATCGTTCGACTTGCGGCCGGAATGGCACGCGCGCTTCTACAACGGATTCGCGAACGGCAGCCTATGGCCGATCTTCCACGGTTTTCCGGGTCGCGCGCGCTACGACGAGCGCGACTGGAATGCGTACGTCGAGGTGAACGACTTCTTCGCTCAGCAGGCGTCGAGGCTCGCGTCACGGGGCGGCACGGTGTGGGCGCACGACTATCACCTGCTCTTGGTCGGAGCAGCGCTACGACGTCTCGGCCATCACGGCCCGATTGGCCTGTTCGTGCACATCCCGTTTCCGCCGCTCGATCTCTTCGAGACGATCCCCTGGGCACGCGAGCTGATCGAAGGGATGCTCGCGTTCGACCTCGTCGGGTTCCACGTGCGCCGGTACGCGAGCAACTTCGTGCACTGCGCGCAGCGGCTCGCGTCCAGCGCGGTGCGCACCGACCGAGGAGTGCGCACTGCCTCTCGTGAGGTGCGCGTGGGCGTGTTCCCGATGGGAATCGATGCGGAGATCTTCGAAGAGACCGATGACGCGCGCTTCGACGACATGACCGAGCTGCACGCCGTGCTGCGCGGGAGAAAGCTCGTGCTCGGCGTCGATCGACTCGACTACTCGAAAGGCATCGTCGAGAGACTCGAGGCGTTCGGCCGGATGCTCGAGATCTTTCCCGAGTGGCGCGCACGCGTTTCGATGCTCCAGGTTGCAGTGCCGTCGCGCGCCGACGTGCCGGAGTACGCCGAGCAGCGCCGGGCGATCGAGACGCTCGTCGGACGCATCAACGGCCTCTACGGCGAGGCGCACTGGGTGCCCGTTCGGTACGTGTACCGATCGTACGGGCGTGCCGAGCTCGCCGCGCTCTATCGCGCGGCGGACGTCGGTTTCGTCACGCCGCTGCGCGACGGGATGAACCTCGTCGCGAAGGAGTACGTCGCCTCGCAGGCCGTGGCGAACCCGGGCGTGCTCGTGCTCTCGCGCTTCGCGGGCGCGGCCGACGAGCTCGATGGTGCGGTGCTCACGAACCCGCACCACCGCGACGGCATGGCGCGCGATCTGGCGCGCGCGCTCGAGATGCCGCACGAGGAGCGCGCGCAACGCCATGCGTCGATGATGGCGCGCGTGAGAGGGAGCACGCCCGAGGGGTGGGCGTCCGACTTCCTCCGCACGCTCGAGGCAGCCCGATGAGCGCTCGGCTGCCTGCGCGCCGATTTCCTCCACCTCACAGCCGCCGAATCGGCCCGACAAAGTGTCCGCACCTCCCGGAATTCCGGAGACTGTCTACCGCTTCCTGCTCGATCACATCGGATCGGTGGAACAGCTCGAGATCCTTCTCCTCTTGCGGTCGTGGCGCGACCGCGACTGGAGCCCGGACGAGGTCGCGAAGGAGCTACGCACCGCTACGATCTCCGCAGGGCACCGCCTCGTCGATCTCGCGGCGCGCGGCCTGCTCACCGCCGATCAGAATCGTTATCGGTTTGCTCCGAATGGCGACGCGCTCGAGGTCGCGATCGCGGACCTCGCGAGGGTCTACCGCGAGCGCCCGGTGACCGTCATCGAGATCATCTTCTCGAAACCGAGTGACGTGATCCGGACGTTCGCTGACGCCTTCAAGTTGCGGCGGGACAAGTGATCACCGGCGCCGAGAGCGCCTCGAACATCGCGCGACGACTACGCACGTCTCCGGTGGTGCGCGCCCTAGCTGTGGGGAGCGCCGTGATCGCGCGGACTCATCGGCGGGAGCGCCTCGAGCGTCAGTCGATCCGTCGAGCTCGCCTCGCCGCCGTCGTCCTCCGCACGCATCTGGGCGCGCATCACGTCGCTCATGGCGAGCATGCCCACGAGCCGGTGGGACCCACGCTCCAGCACCGGCAGCTGCCGCACGCCGAGGCGCGTCATGCGCGTCACCGCGCGCAGCAGCGTCTCGTCGGGCACGCAATAGTCGCGGTGCTTCGCGATCTCGCGCACCGGTCGCGCGTCCTCCTTCTCCGCGAGCGAGCGCTGCAGGCGCGCCTCGCTGAGCAGCCCGACGAAGCGTCCGTCGTCGTCGAGGACCGGATAGGTCCCGTGTCCGTGGCTCGCGGTGATCCGTGCGGCGTCGCGCGCGCCCGTCGCGGCGGGGATCGTCACGATGTCGCGGGTCATCGCGCCGGAGACCACGAGCGACGCGAGGGACCCGCGCGACGTCGTCCCGTGGGGCAGCTTGATGCCGTCCTGCGCGAGGAGCGCCTCGTAGATCGGCGTCGGACGGAACCGGCGCGCGATCAGGTACGCGACGCTGTTCGCGATCATCAGCGGTAGCACCAGGCCGTAGCCGTGCGTCATCTCGAAGATGATGAGCACCGACGTGATCGGCGCGCGGATGAGCCCCGCGAAGAGTGCGCCCATTCCCACGAGCGCGAAGGACGTGAGCTCTTGTGACGGCACGTGGTCGAGCGCGAGCACGTCGAGGCTCCCGACGAGGCCCCCGAGCATTGCGCCGACGAAGAGCGAGGGCGCGAAGATGCCTCCTGCGCCGCCGCTCGAGTACGAAGAGACCGTCCCTGCGATCTTGAGCACCACGAGGATCGCGAGCGCGTGCAGCGGGAGCGCGCCCGCGAGCGCGCGCGAGAGCGTCGCGTAGCCGCCACCCGCGACGCCGCTCTCGGACACCGCGACCATCGCGAGCACGACGAGCGCGCCCGTCAGCAGCCCGCCGATCGCCGGCTTGAGCGGCGCGGGCAGTCGCGAGCGCTTCGCTCGCTCACGCTCGAGCAGCAGTAGATCGCCGAACGCGATCGCGACCACGCCCGCGCCCACTCCGAGCAGCGCGTAGAACGGGAGCGACGACGCGTGGTGCAGACCTGCGCCGACGGGTGCGTGCAGCACCGGACTCTCTCCGAGGATCGAGTGCTCGACGACCGCGGCGAGGGCTGCTGCAACGACCACACCCGAGAGCACGGTCTGATCGAGCGTACCGACGACCTCCTCGATGGTGAACGTCACGGCCGCGATCGGCGCGTTGAACGCCGCCGCGATCCCCGCCGCCGAGCCCACCGGGATCAGCTTGCGCAGGTTCGCGGGAGAGAGTGCCAGCCATCGGCCCAGGCTCGTCGCGATCCCCGCGCAGATCTGCACGGTCGGCCCTTCGCGACCGAGCGATGCACCGGTGCCGATCTGGATCGTGCACACGACGAGCTTGCCGAGCGCATCGCGCAGCCGCACGCCCTTGCCCGAATCGATCGAGTACGCCGCCTTGACCTGCGGCACGCCGCTGCCCGCCGCGCTCGGCACGACGTAGTGCAGGAGCAGCCCCGCGATCAGCCCGCCGACCGCCGGCGTGATCGCGACCGCCATCCACCACCACCGCGTCGTCGCGCCACTACGCACCACGCGCTCGATGAGGAGCTCCTGCGCGAGCTGGATCGCCTCGTGGAACGCGACCGCGACGAGCCCACATATCGCCCCGATCGCGATCGTCAGGCCGAAGAGACGCTGGGGCTCGCTCGGCGCGAACCGTAGCGTGATCGCGACCACTCGCTCACGGGCGCGATCCAACAATCGTTGGAGCTCAAACGAATCGACCATCGACGAGACCGTGCAGCGTGAGCGAATGCGAGCGCTCGTGCACGCCCTTGCTCGACGTCAGCGTGCAGGCGGCTCGGGCGCGATCCACGGGAACCAGCGCCCTGCGAGCCGCCGTGTGACCATGAAGATCGAGCGAGAGGTCGATCGACCCACCGCGACGAGAGCGACACCTGCGCGACGCCGCGGCGATGGTCGACGACGTTGTCGGCTCCCGACGACGAGCTTGCTCCGAGTCAGCGCCCGCGCCGGTAGTGCATGGCGACCACGCCGCTGCGGAGCGGCTTCGCCGAGACCAGCTCGAGGCGTCGCGTGCTGGGCAGCCCGCTCTGGTACAGGGTCGGGCCGTGGCCGGCGATCCTGGGGTGGACGAGGAACTTGTACTCGTCGATCAGATCCAGCCGGTCCAGCTCGGTCGCGAGCTTGCCGCTGCCGAGGAGCACACCGGCCGGGGTCGCGTCCTTGAGCTTCTGCACGCCCGAGCGCAGGTCGCCGGCGATGTGGTGGCTGTTGGTCCACGGGAAGTCCTTTCGCGTCGACGACACCACGTACTTCGGCTTGGTCTCCAGCTTGACCGCCCAGTCGCGCATCGCCGGCGGCGCCTCCACGTCGCCGCGGGCGACCGACGGCCAGTAGCTCTCCATCATCTCGTAGGTGACGCGGCCCCACAGCATCGCCCCGCCCTCGTCCATGAGGCGGGTGAAGAAGGCGTGTGTCTCGTCGTCGACGATTCCCTCCTGGTGGTCGACGCAGCCGTCCAGGGTGACGTTCATGCTGAAGGTCAAGAGTCCCATGCGGCGAGTCTAAGCCATACGCGCCGGCGATCGTGACGCCGTGCGGAGCGCGCTGGAGTCGTGCCTTCGCAGCTCTTCTGATCGACGCGCTGATCGCGATGCGGCGAGCCGTCGCGAGTTGACCTTGCTCTGCCGCGCGCTCGAACATCGTGCGATGCGGAGCTCGATCGGGAGTCGCGGCATCGGAGTCGTGGCGTGGTTCGTGATGGCGAGCTGTGCTTGCGATCACGATCCACCTGCTCCCGTGCCTCCTCCGCCACTCACGTCCACGCCGGTTCCGAGGGGCCCTTCGTGCGTGCGCGACGCCGATGGCACGTGCACCGAGTACCCGCCCGATCGCTACGTACCGTCGGCGAGCGAAGACACACCGCGCGACTGCGCGTCGAGCGGTGGGACGTGGTCCAGCGGGCCATGCCCGCGCGAGCGCAGCCTCGGTGACTGCGCGGCGGAGTGGGGCCAGGTGATCGTGTACTACCCCACGTTCCCGGCGGAGCCGCGAGCCCAGTGCGAGGCCTTCGGGTGGCGCTTCTTCGCGTCGCCGTCGTACGTGGCGCCCCCGCCGGAGGTGGTCGCCGCGCCTGCGGCGCCCGAAACCCCTCCGGCCGCGCCTCCGCACGAGCCGTCGTACACGATCGAGCGACCGAGCGGCTTCGTCGAGTGGGACGCGCCGCACCGGCCGGGCATCCGCAACCTCGAAGCGCATCGCTCCGCGCGCGGCTACGGACCGACCGACGCGCACGTCGTGCTCATCGTACGCTCGCAGGTGTTCGCGCCGGAGGCGGTCGCCGGTGGGCTCCAGATCGACTGGGCCGCGTTCGAGCGAGAAGGCGTCCAGGTGCGCTCGCATCGCGATACCGACTCCGCGGGCGCGCCGGGCGTCCGCTACGACACGCTCAGCACGACGGATCGCGGCGAGGTGCAGCACACGTACACGCTGCAGGTCCTCGACGGTACGGTCCTCTACACGACCACCTGCGGGAGCCTGCAGACGACTTCGACGCGCTGGCGCCGCGACTGCGAGCGCGCGCTCGACTCGTTCCGCATCGTGCAACGGGACGAGTGACCGAGCGCGAGCCGACTCGCGTCGATCCTGTGAGACCGGGGATGTTGCCGCGTCGCCCGACTCCGGTGTGCGCGAGCGGGGAGTGAGCGCGTTTCGCCGCGCTCACCCGACGTCTCTCGCTACCTCCCCTTCGGGTTCAAGTCCGCATAGACGCCGTGGAGCATCCCAGTGGCCTGGCCCACCTCGATCAGATAGCCGTCGGGGTCGCGCATGTAGCAGCGCAGCTCGGCTTTGCGATCGATGGGAGGAGTCAGGAACTCGGCGCCCTTGGCGCGCCAGGCCTCGTAACAGGCGTGGATGTCCGCCACGCGGAGGTTCATGAAGCTCGACACGTGGTCGGGATCATCCGGAGCCCGGAGCACCACCTGCGGCTTGTCCGGAGTGGGACCTCCGCCGGGATTCATGATGATCCAGCCATTTGCGAGCTTGACGATGCAGGGGTTCTCGTCGAGCACCACCTTTCCCCCGAGGACCTCGCTGTAGAACCTCCTCGACCGCGCCACGTCGCGCACGGTCAGGAAGTGGGTGAGAACGAACCCCTCGGCGGGAGCGGGCAGGTCTCCTCGATCGTCGTCCATCCCCGCTACCTACGCGCCGCCGCCGCTCGGAAAGCTTCCCATTCGGGCCGTCGGGCGAGAGATTGGCAATGGCGGCCCCGGTGGTCCGAGCGCGAGGTCGGTGAAGCGACTCCGGCAATCGAGTCGCGATCACGACCCACCGAGCTCACTGCTCGACAGCCGACGGGCTCCATGGCCCTGAGACCGCTCTCTCGTGATGACGTTCGAGGTCGAAGAGCGCGTCGCGTTCTGCATCGCACGCTGCGACGAGGCGCTCGCCTGGACGTTACCCCCACTCGTTCTCGATCGTCTGCAACAGGAAGTCGCGGAACGCCGAGACCTCGAGCGGGAGCGGGCGCGTCGACGGATAGACGAGGTTCAGTGCGCCGGCCGAAGGATCGCGTCGAGATCCGCAAACATGACGGGCTTCGGCAGGAAGAGATCGAAGTACCGGAGCATTGTCGCGCTCGGGACGACCGTGCCACTCATCCCGACGATCGCGACGCCGCGCGTCGCCGGATCGACGCGCCCGTTTCGCCAGCATTCCGGGCTCGCGTGCAACTGCAACGCTGAGGAACGGGGAGGTCCTGGGCCGAAGCACGGCTCTTGCTCAGCGCCCGATTCACGTAGTCGAGTCAGCCGCGTGAAGGGCTGTCGCGCGAGCTGCCGTCGGCGTGAAAGCGTCGGTGCGCGACGTAGGCGATGCCGGTCAGCAGCAGGAGCACGCCCGCCGGTGCGCTCTCGGCGAGGGCGTCCCCCGAGGCGGCGTGCGCGACGAGCGCGCCGCTCAAATTGAAGAACACACCCGCGAAGGCCCACTCCTTCAGGCGTGGCCATCGCGCGCCGAAGACGAACGTGACGGCGGCGAGGAGCTTCCAGATGCCCAGCTCGGTCGCGATGTACGCGGGGTAACCGAGGTGCGCTGCTGCCTGCATCGGGATCGGCTGATGGGTGACGTTGGCGAGGCCCGAGATGAAGATCATCGCGGCGAGCAGGCCCGTCGGAATCCAGTATCGGAGTTTCTTCATGGGCTATTGGTAGGAGGTGCGCTATGGACTGTCCATGTCTCGAAAGCCAAAGAAGTTAGCCGAAGCTCCATCTCCGATGGAGCTCCAGGACCCGCGCGGCGACGTCGTCGCGGACGTGCTCGGCGCTTCGCTCCTCCGCCACGCGCTCTACAAGCCGCTCGAGGCGCACGCGCCGTGGGGCATTCGCTTGCCGACGCGATCTCGCGCGAGCTTCTATCTCGTCACGTGTGGCAGCGCGCGCATCGAGGTCGAGGGCGAGCGCGCTCATGTGCTCTCGCCGGGGGAGGTCGCATTCGTTCCGCACGGCACGCCCCACCTGCTGCGCGACTCGGCCGACACGGTCGCCGGGGCCGTGTGCGATGGTCCGCCGACTTCGAACCTCACGCCTCGGCGCATCGGTGGGAGCGGTGCAATCACGAACCTCGTCGCGGGCTTCTTCGAGATTCGCAGCGGGCATGAACCGCCGCTCCTTCAGAAGATGCCGAACCTCGTCGTGCTGTCGTCGAGCGATCCGACGTCGGGCCCGTCGATCGCGGCGCTGGTGCAGCTCGTCCTCGCCGAGAGTGTCGCACCGAAGCCCGCGAGCAGTGTCGTGCTCCAGCGCCTAGCCGACGTGCTCTTCGTCCTCGCGCTTCGATCGGTGCGCGCCTCGGGCCAGTGCAAGGCCCCCGGCATTCCTGCGCTCACCGATCCGCGCATCTACGAGGCATTGAACCTGATGCACGCTCAGATCGCCGAGCCGTGGACCGTGGTGGCGCTCGCGAAGCGGGTGAACATGTCTCGCTCGGGCTTCGCGGCGCGCTTCACCGAGCTCGTCGGCGAGTCGCCCCTCCAATATCTCGCGCGCTGGCGCGTCACACGCGCGGCCGAGCTGCTTCGCGACGGCGACGACGGGATCGAGGCGGTCGCAAACCTCGTCGGCTACGAGAGCCTCCCCGCGTTCAGTCGCGCCTTCAAACGTTGGCAGGGCGAGAGCCCCGCGACCTTCCGCCGCGCGCTCGAACAGCAGGGCCTGCGTCGGAAGTGACGGCGGCCGGCCTTGAAAGGAGAAAACCCCGAAAGGGGCTTTCTCGAAATCTCCGCGGTGAGCGCGACGCTTCGTTCGTTGGGTCTCGCGAAAGCGCCAGCGCCTCTCGGCAACGCGGAGGGCGCGGCCAACCTCGTCGATCGCTGCGATCGCGCGCGTAAGTCGCCGTCGGAGCGACCGGAGCGAGCTGCGCGCACTGCTCCTGCCAAGCGGCCGTCTTCTGCTCATGAAGCGTGACGAGCGCGTTCTCGTGCGCTTGCTCCGCGGCGAGCGCCTCGCGAAGCTCCGCTTCGAGACGCTCGCGGCGTTTCGTCAGGGCGAAGAGCCGCTCGAAGAAGCCTGGCGCGTACGCCTCAAGCTCTGCGCGAGGGTTGGCAGACCTCGACCGATCCACGACGGGCGCAGCCGGCCCGGCAGGATCGACGCGTCTCGCGAGAGCGTTCCAGTCGATGGGATCGAACGCTCTCGCGATGGATCGAAGTCGCAGGACGTGACGCACCACCGTCGCACTACGGAGGCGCCGGGGGACCCCCCCGGCGGGGTGACCGCACCGAGCGACGCGGCTCGATCCGGTCGTCGATCGCTGCGCGGAAGGTCCCGTTGGCGCGATCGCCGCGCAAAAGAACGTTGCCCACCCGGTGGGAAGTCAGTGGGCAAAACACCCGTCAGCGGCCCGATTTCGACCGTGAGCGACTGGCGTTCTGTTCAGTCTCGCGTGGTCACCCGAACGCGCGCTTTCCCGCGCTTTTCTCTGGGTTCCGTCGCGATAGCCGAGGTCGGACTCGAACCGACACTTCCTTTTGGGAAAGCGGATTTTGAATCCGCCGCGTCTGCCATTTCGCCACTCGGCCGTGGTCTTCGCTAACTATCAGGAATCTAAGCTCGGTCGCGCACCATCACGCGAGCCGGATGCTGGCTCGCCCGCGCTCCCCGCGAGCTGTTACCACGCGGCTACCAGGAGCGCATCCGCCACGACGCGAGGCGCCCGACCATCTCGACGAGATCGGAAGCGGCCGCTCGACGCGCCAAGCCGTTGCGCCGACGCGCCAACCACGACTGGCGCGTCGAGGCGCGGAGTATCGTGCGGCATGCCGCCGATCATGCGCCGGACGATCACGAGCTCGCTCCCGTGGGTCCTCTTGCTCAGCGCGTGCGGCAACGCCGCGCCATCGTCGAACGACGCGGGCTCCGGCTGCGAGAGCGCGGGCTATCCCGAGATGACCGGGCCGATCACCGGCCTCGCGGAGAGCTACCAGGCGGGCGATCCGATCGACATCCAGGTGCCGGTCGACGAGGACACCCGGCGGGTCGTGGTCGGCATCTACGAGGTCGGCACCACGCTCTATCTCGGCGGCACCGCGGAGGACGTGTCCTCGAGCACCGCGCAGCTGAGCTTCTTCGCGGGCGTGGCCGACGGCGCGACCGGCACCTTCTATCTCTCGATCGAGCTCTGCTCGACGGAGGTCTGCACCCCGCCGCACGTCCGGAACACCTACCAGCGCGGCGACCGCACGATCCCGCTGGCGAGCGGCGAGGTGTACACCCAGACCCGCGAGCACGTCGGCGGCGAGGCGATGACCGAGGTCTGCCCGACCGCGATCCCGATCCAGAGCTTCGCGATCCACTGATCACATCGCCAGCGCGTGACGCGGGCGTGCCCGGGTGGACAGCCTTTGGGCAGGCGGTGTCCACCCGCCGTCACGTCGCGCGCGGTCTCGTTCGAAACGCAGGGCTTCACGCACGGCACGGGGTCTGCTGAGGTGCGGGCCGTCACCTCGAACAAGGGAGACCCGACGATGAAGGAAGAGACGATCGCGAGCGCAGACGGCACCGAGATCTTCGTGCGGTCGTGGCAGCCGCCGGGCGCGCCGCGCGCGGTGCTGGCGGTGGTGCACGGGTTCAAGTCGCACAGCGGGCTCTACGACTGGGCCGGTCCACGGCTCGCCGAGACCGGGCTCGCGGTGTACGCGCTCGATCTGCGCGGGCACGGCAAGTCGGGCGGCGAGCGGCTCTACGCCGAGAAGATGTCGGAGCTCACCGACGACGTGGACGCGCTCGTGAAGCTCGCGCGCTCGCGCCACCCGGGGCTCGCGGTGTTCGTGCTCGGACACAGCGCGGGCGGCGTCATCTCGTGCATGTACGTGCTCGAGCACCAGAAGGAGCTCGCCGGGTTCATCTGCGAGAGCTTCGCGCACGAGGTGCCCGCGCCCGACTTCGTGCTCGCGGTGCTCAAGGGGCTCAGCCACATCACGCCCCACGCGCACGTGCTGAAGCTCGAGGACGAGGGCTACTCGCGCGATGCGAAGTTCGTGGAGCGGATCAAGAACGACCCGCTGATCCCGAAGATCGCGTACCCCGCGCTCACCGTGGCCGAGATGGTGCGCGCCGACGAGCGCCTCAAGCAGGGCGACTTCGCGAACATCACGCTGCCGGTGCTCATCCTCCACGGCACCGCGGATCGCGTGACGCTGCCCCGCGGGAGCGAGCGCTTCCAGGAGATGGGCGGCTCGGCGGACAAGACGCTGAAGCTCTATCCCGATCACTTCCACGACCTGCTCAACGACTTCGGCCGCGAGGGCGTCCTCACCGACATCACGCAGTGGATCGGAGCGCGCATCCCGCGCTGACGACGGACCGGAGCCCACGCGCTCGGCCACTCGAGGAGGCTCGATGGACCTCACGTACCTCGGCACCGCGACGCTCGCGCTGCGCGCGGGCAGCACGACGCTGCTCACCGATCCCGTGTTCGATCCCGTGGGATCGAAGTACGACTTCGGGCTCTGGTTCACGCCGCGCTCGTGGTTCTCGTCGGAGAAGCTCTACGCGTCGCCGGTGCCGCCGCGCGGGCCCTTCGACGCGGTGCTGCTCAGCCACGATCACCACGCCGACAACCTCGATCAGGCGGGGCGCGATCTCGTGGCCGACGAGGCGAAGGTCTCCCGAGTGCTCACGACGGTGCCGAGCGCGCGGCGGCTCGCGCGACCGCGCGGAACGGACGACGCGCCGGGCAAGGGCCTCGGCCTCGGAGGACGCGCGCAGGGGCTGCGTCCCGGCGTCAGCACGCGCGTCGGTGAGGTGACGATCACCGCGACTCCGGCGCGACACGGGCCCTCGTACGCGCCGCAGGCGCATCAGGTGACGGGCTTCTTGATCGACGTCGATCACGGGCCGCGCATCTGGATCTCCGGAGACACCGTGATGTTCCCGGCGCTCGAGAGCGAGCTGCGGCGCATCGGGCGCGAGCGACCGGTCGACGTCGCGGTGGTGCACTGCGGCGCGGTCGGGTTCCCGCGTGCGCTCGGGTTCTCGCACGCGCGCTTCACCTTCGACGCCGCCGAGGCGATCACGGCGTGCGAGCTCGTCGGCGCGCGCACGGTGGTGCCGGTGCATCGCGCGGGCTGGGCGCACTTCCGCGAGCCCGAGCCCACACTGCGCGCGGCGTTCGACACGACCCCACTGGCGGATCGGACGCGCTGGCTCGAAGTCGGCGGCACCCTCCCCTTCTGACCTCCGACCGGAACACTCGTCCCATGAAGAACAAGACCATCTTCCTCGCCGCGGGGCTCCGCACACCTTTCACGCGCGTCGACGGCGGCCTCGCCGGTCGCGACGCGATCACGATGAGCGCGCCGGTGATGCAGGCGATGGCCGCGAAGGTCAGTGGTCGCATCGACGTCGCGGCGTGGGGCACGGTCATCCCGAACCTCGGCTGGAGCAACCTCGCGCGCGAGGCGTGGCTCGAGGCGAAGCTCGATCCCACGGTGCCGACGTTCTCGGTGGTGATGCAGTGCTCGACCAGCATGGTCGCGGCGTTCAACGTCGCGGGCGTGGTCGCGCACGGCGGCGCCGAGCTCGGGATGGCGGGCGGCGTGGAGAGCATGAGCCACGTGCAGATGGGCCTGACGCCGCGGCTCTCCGACTCGTTCCGCAAGATCGCGCGGGCGCGCAATTGGAAGGTGCGCTCGGCGGCGATCGGCGAGGTGAAGCCGCGCGACGTGCGCATCCAGGTGCAGGCGATCGCGAACCGCGCGACCGGCAAGAGCATGGGGCAGCACTCGGACGAGACCGCGTACGAGTGGAAGATCGCGCGCGCCGATCAGGATGCGCTCGCGCTCGAGGGACATCGCCGCGCGGTCGCCGCGCAGAAGCGCGGGTTCTTCGACGATCTGATCGTGGGCGTCGACGGAGTGACGAAGGACGCGTTCCCGCGCGCCGAGACGTCGCTCGAGGCGCTGGCGAAGCTGCCGCCGGCGTTCGATCGCGAGCGCGGCACCGCGACCGCGGGCAACTCGTCGCCGCTCACCGACGGCGCGGCGGGCGTGTGGGTCGCGAGCGAAGAAGGGCTCGCGCGACTGCCCGCGTCGACGCCGCGCGCGCGCCTCGTCGACTACGAGCTCGCGGCGATCGACCTCTACCACGAGGGGCTGCTGATGGCGCCCGCATATGCGATCCCGCGCCTGCTCGCGCGCAACGGGCTGCGCTACGACGACATCGCGCTCTGGGAGATCCACGAGGCGTTCTCGGCGCAGATCCTCTACCAGCTCGCGGCGCTCGACTCGCCCGCGTTCCTGAAGGAGAAGGCGCACGTCGAGGCAAACCTCGGCAAGGTGCCGCGCGATCGACTCAACCCGAACGGCGGCAGCGTCGCGCTCGGTCATCCGTTCGGCGCGACCGGCGCGCGCATCCTGAGCCAGGCGCTCAAGGAGCTCTCGACGATGCCGCGCGGCTCGAAGGCGATCGTGAGCATCTGCGCCGACGGTGGCGTCGGCAGCGTCGCGCTCCTCGAGGTCTAGAGCGGAGCGCGCGGGAGGGTCACCGCCATCGACGCGCCACCCGAGGCGCGGTTGGTGGCGGTGATCTTTCCGTCGAAGAGCTCGAGGATCGATCGGCAGATCGACAGGCCCATGCCCATCCCCTGGGCCTTGGTCGTGAAGAACGCGTCGAAGATGCGATCGAGATCGGCCTCGGGGATGCCCGGGCCCTCGTCGTCGATCGTCATGCGCGCACGGGTGTCGTCGAGCTCGGTGCGCACGGTGATGCGGCGCGAGCCCTCGGGGCGCGACGCCATCGCGTGCACCGCGTTCGCGATCAGGTTCACGACGACTTGCTGGAGGAGCACGCGATCGGCGAGCACACGCGCGCCGGTGGGCTCGCGATGCACGGCCACGTGCTGCGCGCGCAGCTCGTGGCCGAGGAAGAGCAGCGCGTCGTCGACGATCGCGTCGAGCGCGATCTCCGCGCGCACCGGCGCGCGCAGCGCGACCATCTCGCGGATGCGCGTGATGACCGCGCCGGCGCGCTTCGCGTCGGCGTGCACGCGCGTCAGCAGCGCGCGGACCTCGGTGAGATCGGGGTCCGGCCGGCCCAGCCAGCGCATCGCGGCGCCGGCGTTCAGCGCGATCGCGGCGAGCGGCTGGTTCACCTCGTGGGCGATCGACGCGGTGAGCTCGCCGACCATCGAGACGCGCGCAGCGTGCGCCGCCTCGGCCTGCAGGCGCGCGAGCTGCTGGCGCGCGCGCACGAGCTCCGAGATGTCGACGATGCCCACGAGGCTCACCGTGGGATCGCTCGCGGGCCCGGGTCGCGCGACCGCGAACAGCACGTCGATCACGCGACCGTCGAGCGTGTCGATCTGGGTCTCTTCCTGGAACGTCGGCTCGCCACGATAACGAGCCTCCATCGCGCGGCGGAACGTGTCGGGGCGCGCCTTCCAGAACCGCGCGACCGAGCCCGCGAAGTCCTGGGGCTCGCGCCCGCCGAGCATCGCCATCGTCGGCTGGTTCACCTCGCGCACCACCATGCCCTCGAGACACTGGCGCAGCAGATCGGGATCGCGATCGAAGCTCTCGGCGAGGTCCTTCACGCCCGCGGCGCGCGCCCCCTTGAAGACTCCGACGGTGCCGCGCGCATCGAGCTGCCAGAGCGCGAGCGGCATGTGATGGAAGAGATGGCGGTAGCGCTGCTCGCTCCGCTCGAGCGCGTCGTGCGCGCGCTTGCGCGCGGTGATGTCGACGACGCCGACGACGACCTTGCCGCGCGCGACGGTCTCCGCGGGGAAGCACGCGGTGAAGAGCACATCGAGCTCGCGCCCGTCGATCGCGCGGAGCTTGGTCTCCTGGGAGTAGCTCGAGCGACCGCCGATCGCGGCGAGCAGGCTCTCGAGGAACACCCAGTTGCTCTCGTCCGGCCAGAACGGCTCGACCGATGCGAGCAGCTCGTCCTTGTCGCCGCGACCGAAGAGCACGAGGGTCTGATCGTTCACGTCGAGGACGCGCGTGGCGCGCATCATCGCGCGCAGCGTCTCGGGGTGCGCGGTCAGGTGCTCGCGCAGATCGCGCACGCCGCTCGCGGTGAGCTCGCGGAGCATCGCGCCGACCTTGGAGAAGTCGAGCTCCCAGAACGACGCGGCCATCGCGCCGAAGAGGTTCCGATAGCGACGCTCGCTGCGCTCGAGCGCGGTGCGCTGGCGATGGTGCTCGGTGACGTCCTGCGCGATCTCGAGGATCTCGCCGCGCCGCGCGATCGCACGCACCAGGAGCACGCGCGCCTCGGCCCGCACGCTGCGCCGCGTGACCTGGCCCTCCCAGCGTCCGCCCGACGCGAGCGCGGCCTCGATCGCCGCGATCCCGCCCTCGACGTCGGTCTCGACGAGCTCGGCGAACACGCGCCCGATCGCCTCCGACGCGGGCCATCCGTAGAGCGCGTGCGCGGCTGGATTCCATGCGAGCACGCGACCGTCGAGCGAGCGGGCGACGACGGCGTCCCGGGAGAGCTCGACTGCATCGCTCGCGCGCGCGAGATCGATCGGCTCGATCGACGACACGCGCCGACCTTGGATGGGAGCGCGCGCGAGATCAACTCCGATCGTCGTGACCGAGGACCGTCGCCGGTGTCGATCGGCTGACACTCGACGAACGCGGATCGCCGCACGGCGTGGGCGCGCGGCGTGGCACGCGCGCTGCTCGGAGAGCGCACGCGACGCGCTCGGGCGCGCACCACACGGAGCCTCGATGACCACGATCGGAACGACCCCGAACACTCCTGCGGCGAAGGCGACGACACCGCCCGGCTATCGCCTCGGCGATCCCACGCTGCCGCGCTCACCGGTCACGCTCGCCGAGCTCGACGAGCTGCGGAGCACGCTGCTCATGAGCGACGACGATCTCACGCACCTCCGCCTCGCGGGCGAGGTCGTGCGCGATCAGATCGAGGACATCCTCGACGTCTGGTACGGGTTCGTCGGCGCGAATCCGCACCTCGTCCGCTACTTCTCGAACCTCTCGGACGGCAAGCCCAACGCGGAGTACCTCGCGCGTGTGCGCGCGCGCTTCGCGCAGTGGATCCGCGACACGACCGCGGCTCGTTACGACCAGGCGTGGCTCGACTACCAGCACGAGGTCGGGCTCCGACACCGCAAGCCGGGGAAGAACGCGACCGACGGTGTCGCGTCGGTTCCGCACATCCCGCTGCGCTACGTCCTCGCGTTCGTGATGCCGCTCTCGGCGACGATGACGCCCTTCCTCGCGAAGAAGGGCCATCCGCCCGAGACCGTCGCGAAGATGCGCGACGCGTGGACGAAGGCGGTGCAGCTCACCGCGATCCTGTGGTCCGAGCCGTACGTGAAGGACGGCGAGTTCTGATCCCCGAGCCCCCGACGACGAAGGAGCGAATCACCATGGCGACCATCACGACCCGCGACGGAACGACGATCTACTACCGCGACTGGGGCAAGGGACAGCCCGTGCTCTTCAGCCACGGCTGGCCGCTCACCGGCGACGCCTGGGAGGACCAGATGATGCTCTTCGCGTCGAACGGCTTCCGCGCGATCGCCCACGATCGACGCGGCCACGGCCGCTCGAGCCAGCCCTCCGAGGGCAACCACATGGATCAGTACGCGGACGATCTGCAGGAGCTGATCGAGGCGCTCGATCTCCAGAAGCTGATCCTGATCGGCCACTCGACGGGAGGCGGCGAGGTGACGCGCTACATCGGGCGCCACGGCACGAAGCGCGTCGCGAAGCTCGTGCTCGTCGGCGCGGTGCCGCCGATCATGCTGAAGACCGCGGCGGCGCCCGGTGGGCTCCCGATCGAGGCGTTCGACGCGATCCGCAAGGGCGTCGCCGAGGATCGCTCGCAGTTCTACCAGGACCTCACGACGCCGTTCTTCGGTGCGAACCGCCCGGGCGCGAAGGTCTCGCAGGGCACGCGCGACAGCTTCTGGCTCCAGGGGATGATGGGCGGCCTGAAGAACCAGTACGAGTGCATCGCGGCGTTCTCGGCGACCGACTTCACGCAGGACCTCGCGCGGGTCGACGTGCCGACGCTCGTCATCCACGGCGACGACGATCAGATCGTGCCCTTCGCGAACTCGGCGAAGCGCACGGTCGAGCTGGTGAAGGGCGCGAAGCTGAAGGTCTATCCGGGCGGCGATCACGGCCTCGCGCAGACGCGCAAGGTCGAGCTCGGCGACGACCTGCTCGCGTTCGCTCGAGCGTGATCCCCGCGGGGCGCGGCATCTTCGTTCGTCATTCGACGATTGCGATCGCAACGGATCTGGTCTTCGTTACGATCCGGAGCTTGCCGCGCCCCCTCGCAACACCCCGGGACATCCTCGACTCGATGCGCGAGACGATCGCGCAACCCGACGACCTCGTGGCCGAGGGCCGCGAGTGGCCGGAGGTGTCGGTGGTCGCGATGGACTACCGGGCCTCGGGCTCGTTCGTCGCTCCGCCGCTCGCGAGCTACGTCGTGTGCACGATCGCGGGGACGACCGCGTACATGGCGCGCGAGGAGTGCCGCGACGGAGTGCCGCCGCACCTTCCCGACCGCAGCATCATCGTGAACGCGGTCGGTCGCGGCGGGCACTACGTGTGGACCGGGCCGCACCACGCGAACATGGTGAGCATCTCGCCGTCGGTCGTGGAGCGCGCGGCGGTCGAGGGCGGGCTGGTGCGCCCGGCGCGGCTCTCGATCGTGCAGTCGTTCGGCGTGCACGATCCGGTGTGCGAGCACGTGGTGTACGCGCTCGCCGCGGAGCGACGGCTCGCGCCGCACGCGATGCAGACGCTGATGATCGAGACGCTCACCAGCGCGCTCGCCATCCGGCTGGTCGCGCGGTTCAACGCGTCGAGCACGACGGACGAGCGCGAGCTCGGCGGGCTCGGCGTGCGGACGCTCGCGAAGATCGATGCGTACCTCCGCGACTCGACCGGTCCGATCAGCCTCGAAGAGCTGGCGCGGCTCGCGGGGGTGAGCCGGTTCCACTTCACGCGGCAGTTCAAGCGCGCGACCGGCGAGACGCCGATGGCGTACGTGCGTCGGCTGCGCGTGGAGCGCGCGAAGGAGCTCCTGCTCGCGACCGACATGAGCCTCGCGGACATCGCGGCCCACGTCGGGTTCGCCGATCAGAGCCACTTCACGCGCGTGTTCCGATCGATCGTGGGCACGACGCCGGCGCGGTTCGGCGAGCGACGACATCGCCGCCGCGATCCCTCGGGCTCTCGCTCGACCTGAGCGGGAGCACGGACGTACCGAGCGAGAGCACGCACGTACAATCGTCGGGCGCGCGTGTCGCGCGAATGTCCACGGATGGACATGTCGCAGCACTCTGGGTCCGGAGCACCGGAGCGGAGCGCAGGAGATCTGGGCGAGTACGGCGCCGGCCCATGGGCACCCGACGGTCCCTTCGCAACCCGTCGCGGCGTGCGCGCCGACGGCACGCGCGTGTTCCTCACCACCGTGACCTCGGGCGGGTCGGCGCTGGAGATGGATCAGCTGGAGCGCGTGATCGCGCTGCGCGACGTGCTCGATCCCGCGTGGGCCACGCAGCCGCTCGATCTCCTGGTCGTCGACGGACGACCGGTGCTCGTGCTCGCCGATCCCGCGGCCGCGTCGCTCGACGCGCGATCGGCGGGACCGATCGACGTGGGGGCGTTCCTCCGGATCGCGATCGGATGCGCACGATCCCTCGCGGCGCTGCACGCACGCGCGCTGGTCCACGGCGACGTGCGGCCCGCGAGCCTGCTCTTCGATCCCGAGTCCGATCGGGTGTGGCTCGCGCGGCTGCACCGCTGCGGGCCGCCGAGCGATGCGCCGCAGAGCGGCCAGGATCTGCCGGCGTCGATGCTTCCCTACGTGTCGCCGGAGCGCACCGGGCGCGTGCCGAGCGGCATCGACGAGCGCAGCGATCTCTACTCGCTCGGGGTGACGCTCTACGAGCTCCTCGCCGGCACGGTCCCGTTCGCCGCCGAGGATCGTATGGAGCTGGTGCACGCCCACGTCGCGCGGCGCCCGCCGCCGCTCGAGGAGCGATGCGAGGGCGTGCCCGCGATCGTCTGCACGATCGTGACGACGCTGCTCGCGAAGCACCCCGACGATCGCTATCGCACGGCCGCGGGGCTCGAGGCGGATCTGGTGCGCTGCGCCGAGGCGTGGGCGCGCGGCGCGCTCGAGCCGTTCCCGCTGCGCTCGACCGAGAGCGTGGAGCGGCTGCGATCCGCCGACGGGCTGATCGGGCGCGCCCGCGAGGTGGGCGCGCTGCGCGCCGGGCTCGATCGCGTGACCGCCACCCACGGCACCGAGCTCGTGCTGCTCCACGGCGAGGCGGGGGTCGGCAAGTCGGCGATCGTCGATGCGCTCTTCCGATCGCTCGACGGCGCGGGCGCGCTGATCGGCGCCGGCAAGTTCGACTCGCACCGGCGCGACGTGCCCTACGCGACGCTCGCACGCGCGCTCGAGAGCCTCGTGCGCTCGGTCCTCGCGCGGCCCGAGGCCGACGTCGCGCGATGGCGCGCCGAGCTCGCGCGGGCGCTGGGACCGGCGGGCGGCGTGCTCGTCGATCTGATCCCCGGCGTCGCGCGTCTCCTCGAGATCGACGGCACGATCACCGAGCTCCCTCCGCAGGCCGCGAAGCAGCGGGTGCAGGCCGCGCTGCTGCGCTTCGTCGGCGTGCTCGCGCGCCCGGAGCACCCGCTGGTGCTCTTCCTCGACGACCTCCAGTGGCTCGACGCCGACACGCTCGCGCTGCTCGAGCCGATCGCCACCGCGGGCATCGGGCCGCTGCTGCTGGTGGGCGCGTACCGCGACGACGAGCTCCCCGACGACCACGCGCTCCACCGCGTCCTCGCGTCGATCGGGGAGCACGGCGGGCGCGTCGCGTCGGTGCGCATCGAGCCGCTCGATCGCGAGGCGGTGCGCGAGCTCGTCGCGACGATGCTCGGCGAATCGGGCTCGGACGACATCGCGTCGCGGATCCACGAGGAGGCGGGCGGAAACCCGTTCTTCGCGATCCAGCTCCTCGTCGCGCTCGCCGAGCAGCGGCTCCTCGCGTTCGATCGCGCGCGCAGCGCGTGGACGCTCGATGACGCGCGGATCGGCGATCGCCGCGTCGGGGACAACGTGGTCGACCTGCTGCTCCGCAAGATCGCGAGGCTGCCCGAGGACGCGCAGGCCGCGCTCGGACAGCTCGCGTGCTTCGGCAGCGAGGTGAGCTCGAGGGTCGCCGCGATCGCGCGCGGTGAGAGCGAGGCCGAGCTGCACCTCGCGATCGCGCCCGCGATGCGCGCCGGTCTCGTCGCGCGGCGCGGCGATGGGTACGTGTTCCTCCACGATCGCATCCAGGAAGCGGCCTATGCGCGCATCGATCCCGGCGACCGCGCGGGGGTGCACGTCGCGCTCGGCCGCCGTCTCGCCGAGGAAGCGCCGGAGCTCACGCACGGCGAGCTGGTGTTCGAGATCGTCGATCAGCTGGGGCGCGGCGCGGCGCTGATCGAGAGCCGCGAGGAGCGGGAGCGCCTCGCCTCGCTCGCCCTGGTCGCGGGGCGTCGCGCGCGCGCCGCGACCGCGTACGCGTCGGCGAAGCGGCACCTCACGCTGGGCGACGAGCTGCTCGACGACGAGCGATGGAGCCGCGACTACTCGCTCGCGTTCGACCTCGCGCTGCTCCGCGCGGAGTGCGAGCTCCTCACCGGCGAGCGGGACGCGGCCGGCGATCGCCTGTCGACGCTCGCGGGGCACGCTCGCGGGATCGTCGACCGCTCGCGCGTCGCGTGCCTCCGCATCGCGTTCCACGCGGCGTCGGGGATGCACCCGCTCGCGATCGCGGTGGGCCTCGAGTACCTCGCGGAGACCGGCGTCGAGTGGAACGCGAGCCCGACCCCGGCGGACGTCGCGCATGAGATGCGCCGCTTCTGGGAGACGCTCGGTCCGCGCAAGCCACGCGATCTGCTGCAGCTCCCGCGTCTCGTCGACGCCGAGTGGCTCGCGACGCTCGACGTGCTGCTCGAGCTCTCCGCGCCCGCGCTCTTCACCAACCCGATGCTCTACGGGCTCGTGGTGGGGCGACAGGCGAACATCGGGCTCGAGCACGGAAACTCGGACGCGACCGCGCTCGCGTACGCGCACCTCGCGGTCGCGCTGGGCACGCAGGGCCAGCTCGAGGCCGCGTTCGCGCTCGGCCGTCTCGCGTTCGATCTCGTCGAGGAGCGTGGCTTCGATCGCTTCCGGCCCCGCGTGTTCATGCTCTTCGGGGGTTACGTCGCTTCGTTTCACACGAACCTCCGGTGGTGTCGCGAGATCGTCGAGCGCGCGGTCGACGCCGCCGCGCGCACCGGTGACTTGCTCTTCGGCGGCTACGCCGCGTTCCACCTCGGCACCAACCTCCTGGTGAGCGCCGAGCCGCTCGGTCGCGCCGACGCGCGCATCCTCGCCTCGCTCGAGCAGACGATCCGCGCGCGCCTGCCGGGGCTGAGCCACGTGATCGCGTCGCAGCTCGAGCTGGTGCGTCGGCTCCGCGGGCTGCCGTTCGACGAGCGTTTCCCCACCGGCGACGAGCTGCTGCAGGTCTTCGAGGCCGATCGCGAGAAGGGCGCGATCGGCCACCGCGTGTTCCAACACTGGATGTTCGTGATGGAGGAGCGCGCGATCGCCGGCGACTTCGCCGCCGCGGTCGACGCGACGATCCGATGCGAGCAACAGATCGCCGGGATCTCGGGGCTCGAGCAGGGAGAGTTCCGGTTCTGGGCCGCGCTCTGCCACCTCGCGGTGTGCGACGGCGTCGAGGGCGCGGCGGCCGCGCACGTCGCGGCGGCGCGTCGTTATCACTCGATGCTCGAGACGTGCGCGCGCCACGGCGTCGAGACGTGGGGCTGCCGGAGCGCGCTCGTCGCCGCCGAGCTCGCGCGCGTCGAGCGGCGCGAGTGGGACGCCGCGCGCGCGTACGACGAGTCGATCCGGCTCGCGCGGCAGCACGCGATGTTCCACGTCGCCGGGATCGCGTCGGAGCGCGCGTCGGCGTTCTACGCGGCGCGCGGGCTCGAGACCTCGTCGCTCGCCCACCTCCGCCGCGCGCGCGAGAGCTACGCCCGATGGGGCGCGACGGTGAAGGTGCGTGAGCTCGAGCGCGCGATCTCGTCGCGCGCCGCGCCCGACGACGCGCCGATCGCGCGCGGTGCCGACGAGGCCCACCTCGACATCGCCGCCGTGGTGAAGCTCTTCCGCGCGGTCTCGGGCGAGCTCGTGCTTCCGGAGCTCGTGAAGAAGCTCGTCGCGCTCGCGCTCGAGCACGCAGGGGCGGAGCGCGCGCTCCTGCTCGTGGTCGACGAGCGGGGCGTGCTGCGGATCGCGGCGAGCGCGTCGACCGAGCTCGAAGGAGCGATCGCGCGCAACGAGAGCGCACCGGCGCGCGCCGACGACGTGCCGATGACGATCGTCGACTACGTGCTGCGCACCTACGAGATGGTCGTCATCGACGACGCGCGATCCGCGCATCCGTTCGCCGGCGATGCGTATCTCGAGCGCCGCGCGTGCCGATCGGTGCTGTGCCTGCCGATGATGGTGCAGGGCCGCCCGAGCGGCGTGCTCTACCTCGAGAACAACCTCGCGCCGCAGGCGTACTCGTCGTCGCGCACCGCGGTGCTCGGGCTCCTGGTCTCGCAGGCAGCGGTCGCGCTCGAGAACGCGCGGCTCTACGCCGATCTCCAGCGCGCGCAGCTCTACATGGGCCACGCCGAGCGGCTCGGGCGGACCGGCAGCTTCAGCCTCACGCCGTCGACCGGCGAGACGTACTGGTCCGAGGAGCTCTTCCGGCTGCTCGAGGTCGAGCCGCCCGCCGACGTCGCCAAGGTGCGTGTGCACCCCGAGGACCTCCCGATGCTGAGCGCGATCTTCGGCAACACGCGGCTGCCCGAGGAGCTCTCGTTCGAGTACCGCTCGGTCCTTCCGAGCGGCGAGGTCCGGCATCTCGCGGTGGTCGCGAGGGACGTGAGCGAGCCCGGCGCGCCGCAGCTCTTCGCGGGCGCGGCGCGCGACGTGACGGAGATGCGGCACGCGGAGGAGAAGCTGCAGCAGACCCAGGCCGCGCTCACCGACGCCACGCGCATCGCGAGCCTCGGCGAGCTCGCGGCGGCGATCGCGCACGAGGTGAACCAGCCGATCGCGGCGATCCGGCTCGACGCGGCGACCTGCAACCGTTGGCTGCAGGCCGAGGTGCCGAACCTCGACGAGGCGCGCGGTGCGGCGGGTCGCATCGCACGGGCGGCGGATCGTGCGAGCGAGGTGGTGAAGCGATTGCGGGTCCTCTTCACGCAGTCGAGCGGCGCGCACGCGCCCTTCGATCTCGCCGACGCGCTCTCCGAGGTGCTCGCGCTCACCCGCGGTCACACCCGCCGCGCCGGCGTGACGGTCGCGGTGCACCTCGACGACGATCTCCCGAAGGTCGCGGGCGATCGCGTGCAGGTGCAGCAGGTGCTGATCAACCTCGTGACCAACGCCGCCGACGCGACCGGCGCGCGCGCTCCGGGCTCGCGCGACGTGAGCGTCACGCTGCGGCGAGAAGGCGAGCGGGTGGCGGTCCGGGTGCGCGACAACGGGAGCGGCATCGCGCCCGCGGACGTCCGGCAGATCTTCGACGCGTTCTTCACGACGAAGTCGGCCGGCATGGGCATGGGGCTCTCGATCAGCCGCACCATCGTGGAGAGCCACGGCGGGCGGCTCGTCGCCGAGGCGAACGACGACGTGGGCACGACGTTCTCGTTCTCGCTCCCGACGAGCTAACCCGGTCCAACCGGCGCGCGGTGCAGACGCTCATCCTCGGCATCGCACACGAGAGGAGACAGGGATGAGCACGCTCGAGATCGCCACCCACGCACCCAATCGCTCCGTCGAGATCGGCGGTCGCTCGCTCGCGTATCGCACCATCGGCGAGGGCAAGCCGATCGTCCTCTGCAACCGCTTCCGCGGGGTGATGGACGACTGGGATCCGCTCTTCCTCGCGTCGCTCGCCGACCGCGGCTTCCGCGTGGTGTGGTTCGACTACTCGGGCCTCGGCCTCTCGACCGGCGAGCGCACCTACGATCCCTCGAAGATGGCGCGCGATCCGCGCGATCTGATCGAGGCGCTCGATCTGCGCGACGTCGTGATCGCGGGCTGGTCGCTCGGCGGGATGGTCGCGCAGGTCTTCTTCGCGATGCACCCCGAGCGGCTGAGCCACGTCGTGCTGCTCGGGACCACGCCGCCCGGGCCGCTGGTGAAGCTCGCGGAGCAGCTCTTCTTCGACACCGCGGCGATCGACACCTACGGCATCGAGGCGGAGACGATCCTCTTCTTCGAGCCGCGCGATCCCAAGAGCCGCGAGGCCGCGAAGCGCTCGGCCGCGCGCATCGCGGCGCGCACCGAGGCGCGGAGCCCGCGGGTCCCGACCGCGTGGGCCGCGTCCACGCTCTCCGGCCCGCGCAGCCCGATCTTCCCGGCGCCCGCGGTGCTCGCCGCGCTGCAGAGCACGACGATCCCCGTGCTCCACGTGGCCGGGGACCACGACATCATCTTCCCGGTCGAGAACTGGTACGCGCTCAATGCGCAGCTCCCGACGACGCAGCTCCTCACCTACCCGCGCGCCGGCCACGGCCCGCACCACGAGCACCCCGAGGCGACCGCGGACCACGTCGCCGCGTTCGTGCGCAGCACCGCGCGCTGACTCGCGATCGGGGCGCGTCCTCGCGGCGCGCCCTACCCGCTCTTGCGTCCGAGCTTCTCCGCCATCCGGACGAGATCCGCGAGCGACGCAGCGGCCATCTTCCGCATCACCTGGCCGCGCTGCATCTTCACGGTCACCTCGGAGGTCCCGAGCTCGGCCGCGATCTGCTTGTTCAGCAGGCCGGCGACGACACGATCCATCACCTGTCGCTCGCGCGGGGTGAGCGACGCGTGACGCTCGGCGAGCTCGCGCATCGCGACGTCGTCGCGGCGCGCCCGCGAGCTGCGCTCGATCGCCTGCGCGACGCCGTCCAGCAGCGCGTCGTCGCCGAAGGGCTTCATCAGGAACTCGACGGCGCCCGCCTTCATCGCGCGCACCGACATCGGCACGTCGGCATGGCCCGTGACGAACACGATCGGCACGCCCTGCCCGAGTCGATCCTGGAGATCGAGACCACTGAGCCCGGGCAGCTCCACGTCGAGGATCAGACAGTCGGGCGGGTCGCCCGCCGGGCGCGCGAGGAAGTCGCGCGGCGATGCGAACGCCTCGACGCGATAGCCCTCCGAGCGCAACAGGCTGTCGAGCGCATCGCGGATCGACGCGTCGTCGTCGACGACGACCACCAGCGGTGTCGGGCTCGATCGCTCGTCCTTCCGCTGCGTGGGCATCGAACGGTCAGTGCGAGCGCCGCGCGGACGGGCGCTCGATCCCGAGCTTCCTCATCCGGAAGAGCAACGTCGAGCGCTTCATGCCGAGGCGCGCCGCGGCGCCGCTCGGGCCGGCGATCACCCAGTCGACCGACTCGAGCACCTTGAGGATGTGCGCGCGCGTGTGCTCCGCGAGCTCGTCGGATCGCGGGGCGCCGCCCGCGCTCGGGCCCAGCTCGTCGCCGAGGTCGTGCTCGATCGAGAGCTCGGGGCCCTCGGAGAGGATCACCGCGCGCTCGATCACGTTCTGCAGCTCGCGCACGTTGCCCGGCCATTCGTAGCGCACGAGCCGCTCCATCGTCGCGGCGTCGACGTGGGGCGCGTCCTTGCCCATGCGGGCCGCGAACTGTCGCGCGAAGTGGCTCACGAGCTGCGGCACGTCCTCCTTGCGCTCGCGGAGCGAGGGCACCGCCAGCGGGAAGACGCTCAGCCGATAATAGAGGTCCTCGCGGAAGGTGCGCGCGGCGGTCATCGCCTTGAGGTCGCGGTTCGTCGCGGCGACCACGCGCACGTCGCAGCGCACCGTGGTCGGGCTGCCGAGGCGCTCGAACTCGCGCTCCTGGAGCAGGCGCAGCAGCTTGGGCTGGAGCTCGAGCGCCATCTCGCCGATCTCGTCGAGGAAGATCGTCCCCTCGTGGGCCTGCTCGAAGCGACCGATGCGTCGGGTCAGCGCGCCGGTGAACGCACCGCGCTCGTGGCCCATGAGCTCGCTCTCGAGGAGGTTCGCGGGGATCGCCGCGCAGTTCACCTTCACGAAGGGGCCCTTCCGGCGCCCGCTCTGCTCGTGGATCGCGCGCGCGATGAGCTCCTTGCCGGTGCCGGTCTCGCCCTGGATCAGCACGGTGGAGTCGGTGGTCGCGACGGTCGCGATGCGACGCAGCATGTCCTGCAGGCGCGCGCTCCGTCCGACCATCCCGTGGGCCGACGCCGGCGGCGTGGTCTCGCTCCGGCGCTGCGCGGCCGCTCGTCCTTCGCGCTCGGCGAGCACGTGCTCGACCGCGTGGAGGAGCGCGTCGGGATCGAAGGGCTTGGTGAAGAACTCGACGGCGCCGGCCTTGATCGCCTGCACCGACATCCGGATGTTGCCGTGCCCGGTCACGAAGATGATCGGCACGTCGACCTGCGCCTCGGCGAGCTGTTGCTGGAGCGCGAGGCCGCTGAGCTCCGGCATGTCGACGTCGAGGATCAGGCAGCCGGGCGCGCGGGATGTGCGCCGGCTCAGGTAGTGCTGCGCGGACTCGAACGCCTCGGCGTTCCAGCCGGCGGCGCGGATCAGACCGACGATCGCCTCCCGGGACGCGATGTCGTCGTCGACGACGCAGATCGAGCTGGAGAAGGACATCGGGGCCTCCTTCACGAAGGGGGGACCAGCGCCTGATCGAGGGCACCGAGCAGGGCCTCGTCGTCGAACGGCTTCACGAGGAGCGCGACGGCGCCGGCATCACGGGCGCGCGCGCGGATCTCGTCGGTGGGCTGACCGGTGATGAACACGACCGGCAGCGTCTCTCCGCGGCGGACGATCTCGGCGAAGAGATCGGGGCCGCTCATGCGCGGCATGCGGACGTCGGCGATCAGGCAGTCGGCACCGCGACGGGCGTCCGACTCGAGGCATGCCTCGGGCGACGAGAAGGCGATCACGCGATAGCCGGCCGAGACCAGCAGCGCCCGCAGGGACTCGCGGACCGACTCGTCGTCGTCGACGACGCACACCAGGTTGGAGAACATCCGAGTGACGCGAGCGTGCGCGGGGACGCGCGGGGTGGCCATCATACCTTGGTATGGGTGCCGTCCCGGCCGCGCCGACGCGCCGACACCGGTGTCCACGGTTGGACAGCGACGCGCGACGGGGCCGTCGAGACCGCGCGCGTCACACGGGGATCACGCGTCTGGCACGCACGCTGCTCGATGGCGGTGCGGAGGACGCATCACGATGGCACGAACCGCTCGCGCTCCACGCCCCACTTCGTCGTGCGAGGCGCTCTCGGTCCGATGGTCTCGCCACGGCGAAGGGTACGCCGCGCTCGAGGTGCTCGAGGTGGACGAGGCCCCGTCGCGCGCGTGGTCCTTCGTGTGGCCCGCGCGCGTGATGGTGCAGGCGCGCAGCGCGGGCGTCCGGTTCCGCGCCGGTCGCCAGCGCGGCGAGCTCGCGCTCGGCTCGGTGCTGGTGATCGACGGGCCGAGCGCGCACGTGGTGCTGCACACCGATCGCGGCGCGTCGTTCCGCGTGGTGTTCGGCCGGCCCGAGGGCACGGCGCCCGGTGCTGCGCTCGAGGTGCGCACCGCGCGTGTCGTCGACCTCGACGTCGATCTCGATCCGGTGCGCATCGACGAGCGCGCGCGCGACGCGCTGCGGACCGTGGGCCCGGCGCCGAGGCGGCTCGACGCGCGGCTCGCGCGCGCCTGCCAGCACATCGCGCAGACCCTCACCGAGGAGCTGCGGCTCGAGGATCTCGCGGCGATCGCGGGGGTCCACCGTTGTCATCTCTGCCGGGTGTTCGCGCAGCACCTCGGGCTCTCTCCGCTGCGCTTCCGCGCGCACGTGCGCGTCGCGCGGGCGCGGGCGCTGCTCGCGGCGGGCGCGGACTGCATCTCGGTCGCGCACGAGGTGGGCTACTGCGATCAGAGCCACTTCAACCGGAGCTTCCGCGAGATCACCGGCACCACGCCGGGCGCGTACGCGCGGGTCGTGCGGATCGCGTGCGAGACCGGCAGCGCTCGCTGGCTCTCGGCGGCGTGATCGGAGTGTCCGAATCGCCTCGCTGGCGCCGATCACCGCAGATCCGACGACGACACCAGCGCGCCGAACGCGAGGCCGCTCGCGATGCCGAGGAGCGCGCCGACGACGACGTCGGTCGTGTGGTGCATGTCGCCGATGATCCGCAGCAGCGCGACCGCCGCGGCCGAGCCGATCGATCCGATGCAGAGGCCGGTGTCCCACGCATCGCCGAGCGCGCTGCGACGCGCGCACACGAGCGCGGCGCTGGTGGCCGCCAGCGCGGCGTGCAGCGAGTAGAAGCTGAGCGTCGCGGCCCGCGCATCACACGCGAACGGCGTCTCGGCGCACGCGAGCGTGTAGGGGCGAGCGCGCACCGTCGCGTGCTTCACCAGCTCGCCGAGCGTCCAAGTGAGCGCGAGCGCACCGATGCCGAAGAACAACGAGGGCGCGAGCGCGTCGGGGTCGTCGTGGGAGAGCGGATCGACGATCGCGTCGCCGATCGCGACCCCGACCGTCGCGAGGAGCAGCACGTCGCTCACCGTGCGAGCGCGCCCTCGGACGTCCTCGGTGCCGCCGCGGAGCGCGGCGCGGAGCGTGGTGTCGATCGCCGGCGCGCCGGGCGTCTCCGGCTCCCACTCGAGCTGCGCGTGCGCGGTCGAGGAGAGCACCGAGATCGCGATCACCCACACTGCCGTGCGCATTTTCACGTTCGCGATCACCGTAGTACGGAGTTGATTTCACCGTCGGACTCGGGCGGACAGTGCTCGGGGAGCTCGTCGGGTGTCGCGACGATCCCGCCGGGATCGACGCCACAGGCCTCGAGGAATTCGCGGTACACGTCGCGCGCGAAGCGCCCGATCGCGCCCGCGCCGCCGGTCACGAACAGATAGACCGTCTGCCACTCGACCGTGGTCGGCGCGTATTGCATCTCGGCCGCGCCGATCGCGCCGAGCGGACGCAGGCCCATGCCCCATCCGAGCATCGCCATCACACCGACCTGGATGCGATAGTCGTCGCCGCGATATCCCACGCTCCCACTCAGACCGAATGCGTCGATGCGATCGGGACGATAGGAATCCACGGTCTCGCGCGACAGCGGTGGTGACGCCGAGAGATTCGTGAACACGCCGAACGCGACTGGCACGATCCCGGCAATCGTCATCTCGCCGCCGAGCGCCGCTTGGAACACCGCATCGGCGTCGTACTCGCGTGCGATCCACACGCCCGGTCGGGGCGCCGACTCGCTCGATGGAAACGGGCGCACTCGACCCGCCGCGCCGACGACGCCGAGATCCAGCGCGACGAGGATCTCGGGATCGAGCGCGAGCGCGAGGCCCGATCGGATCGACCACGGGATCGGCGAGTCGCCCGCGAGATCGTCGCGGCGCTCGAACGTCGCGGCGGGCGCGCCCCCGACGACCATGCTCGCGTGATCGACCACCGACGCGGTCTCGCTGAGCGCGATCCCGGGAAGGCGCAGCGTGACGCCCCAGCGCCAGCGACCGTCGATCTGCCAGTGGAAGCCGAGCATCGCGACGAGGTGCCAGGCCTCCAGCGAGGTCGTGGTCTGTCGCGCCGCGAGCAGCTCGCGCGGCCCGATCACCGTCGCGACCTCTTCCTCGCGATGCGTCATCGAGCGGCGCGCGGCGTAGAGCGAGACGCCGAGGCCCCACGCGCGATCGGGCCGGAGCCCGTAGCCGATGCCGAACCAGCGCGTGCCGTCGCGGTGCTCGACGCGCAGGCTCGTGGCGCTCGCGCCGTCGGCGTCGTGGAACGAGAAGGCGCGCGTCTCCTGGTGCGGGTTGAGCGTCGCGATCGCGAGCCCGTGCCGCGGCGCCTCGTCGTCTCCGAAGTGCACGACGCCGCCGAGGAACACCGGCAGCGGCGCGTCCCCGTCGAGCCTCAGATCCTCGGCGCCGCCGATCGACGCGTAGCCGTCGCGCACCGTGAGGCGATCGGACACGTTCAGCGAGAGGCTGGTCGCGACCGCGCCCGAGTCGCCGAACGCGAGCGCGCCCGGGTTGTGGTAGACGGCCGAGGCGTCGTCGGCGACGCCGGTGAACGCGCCGCCCAGGCCGAGCGCGTGGCTCCCCACCGGGAAGCCGGAGTAGTTGAGGGCCTGCGCGCCCGCGATCGGTGCGTGCGCCAGCAGCGCGAGCACGAGCCAGACGCCGCGCGCCGCGAGACGATCGCGCATGTGCGGATCAGGCGGTCTTCAGCGAGGCGCGCAGCGTGATCTTCGGCACGCCTGCGAGCGCCTTCGACACCGGGCACGTCGCCTTCGCGGTCTCGGCGTGGCGAACGAACGTCGCCTCGTCGATGCCCGGGACGACGCCCTCGAGCTCGAGCGCGATCTCGGGGATCGAGAACTGCCCGCCGTCGTTCGCGAGCGTGACGCTCGCGTGGGTGCGGAGCTCGGTCGGCGTGAGCCCCGCGCTGCTGAGGATCGCGCTGACCGCCATCGTGAAGCACGCGGCGTGGGCCGCGCCGAGCAGCTCCTCGGGGTTCGAGCCCGGACCGTCCTCCATGCGCGAGCGCACCGAGTAGCTCGCCTTCACGGCGGTGCTCTGGGTCGCGATGCTGCCGCGTCCCTCGCGCAGGTTGCCGTTCCACACCACGTCTGCAGTTCGCTTGGCCATGATCGTCATCCTGCGCGGCGCCTGCGGGGATGCCTTGGACGGTGTTGCGTCAGCGATCGAGCCCGAGCGCGCGCGCCACGCCGGCGCCGTACTCGGGATCCGCCTTCGTGCAGTTCGCGACGTGGCGCTCGCACACCTCGCGGCTCACGCCGCGCATCGCGCGCGCGGTGTTGTCGAAGAGGCGCTGCTTCTCCTCGGGCGAGAAGAGCCGGAAGAGCGCGCCGGGCTGCGAGTGATCGTCGCCGTCGAGACGGTGATCGAAGTGGGTCGCCGCGCCCTCGAGCGCGAGCGGCGGCTCCATGCGCTCGGGGCTGTCGGTCCACTCGCCGTGCGAGTTCGGGACGTACGCGAGGCGACGGCCCTGGTTGCCGTCGACGCGGCCCTGACCGTCACGGTGATAGCTGTGCACCGGGCACTTCGGCGCGTTCACCGGGATCTGGTGGTGGTTCACGCCGAGCCGATATCGCTGCGCATCGCCGTACGAGAAGAGGCGCGCCTGCAGCATGCGATCGGGCGAGAACCCGATCCCCGGCACGACGTTCGCGGGAGAGAACGCGGCCTGCTCGACCTCGGCGAACACGTTCTCCGGGTTGCGGTTCAGCTCGAGCACGCCGACCTCGATCAGCGGGAAGTCGGCGTGCGGCCACACCTTCGTCAGATCGAACGGGTTCTGGCGCCACGTGCGCGCCTGCTCCTCGCTCATGATCTGCACGAAGAGCGTCCAGCGCGGGAAGTCGCCGCGCTCGATCGCCTCGAAGAGATCGCGCTGCGAGCTCTCGCGATCGCGACCGACGAGCTCCTGCGCCTCCGCGTCGGTGAGGTTCTGGATCCCCTGCTGGGTCTTCAGCGCGAATTTCACCCAGCAGCGCTCGTTCTTCGCGTTCACGAAGCTGAACGTGTGGCTGCCGAACCCGTGCATGTGGCGGTAGCCGCGAGGCAGGCCGCGATCGCTCATCACGATCGTCACCTGGTGCAGCGCCTCGGGCATGAGCGTCCAGAAGTCCCAGTTGCTCTCGGCGCTGCGCATGCCGGTGTGCGGGTCGCGCTTCACCGCATGGTTGAGATCGGGGAAGCGCAGCGGGTCGCGCAGGAAGAACACCGGCGTGTTGTTGCCGACGAGATCCCAGATGCCCTCTTCGGTGTAGAGCTTCACCGCGAAGCCGCGGATGTCGCGCTCGGCGTCGGCCGCGCCGCGCTCGCCCGCGACCGTCGAGAACCGCACGAACGCCTCGGTGCGCTTGCCGATCTCGGAGAAGAGCGCGGCCTTCGTGTGGCGCGTGATGTCGTGCGTGACCGTGAAGTGGCCGTACGCGCCCGAGCCCTTCGCGTGCATGCGCCGCTCGGGGATCACCTCGCGATCGAAGTGCGCGAGCTTCTCGAGGAGCCAGACGTCCTCGAGCAACGTCGGACCTCGGGGCCCGGCGGTGAGCGTGTTCTGGTTGTCGACGACCGGGGCGCCCGAGGCATGCGTCAGCTTGCTCATGCGCACGGTGTGGAGCGCACCGCGCGCATGCCGTTGGACGCCCTTTGCACGATCAGGACGAGCGGAAGCCGATGCGCGCGTGGGTGCCGTCGCACACCGGCTTGGTCGACGAGCCGCCGCACCGGCAGAGCCGCACGCCGCTCGTGCGCAGCACGATGCGCCCGGTGCCCGCGCAGATCTCGACGTTGCCGCGGACGTCGAGCGGTCCGTCCTCGATGGGCACGACCGCGAGCGTTCCGTCCCGCACCGGCAGCGCGGTGGTCTCGATCGACGCGGGCTCGCCGCTCGCCGCGAATCCCTCGGTGTGCGAGCCGTCGCAGAACGGCTTCTTGCGGCTGCGGCCACAGCGACAGAGCGTGGCGCGATGGCGCGGGTCCTCGCCTTCGATCGCGAGCGCCGCGTGGATCGCGAGCGGGCCGTTCTCGCGGATGCGGATCGTGTTCACCGCGGGCGCTTCTTCCTGCGGTCCGCCGTCGAAGCGCTGGTAGGTGATCGCGCCGCTCGGGCACGCCTGCGCGACGCGCACCAGCGCTTCGACCGAGACGGTCTCGGGGTGCAGCCACGGTCCCTGCACGTTGGCGAGGAACACCGTCGGCTCGCCGAGCACGCAGTGCCGCGCGTGGATGCAGCGCCGGCCCTCGAACCGGAGCGCGACCTCCTCGGTGCGCGCCTCTTCGACGAACGCGCCGGGCTGCGGCGGCACGACGGTCAGCGTGCGACGCGGTGAAGGCTGCGGAGGCGCGGAGGGCGTGCTCGTCGCCCGCTGGTCCTCCAGCGCGCGCTGCTCCTCGAGGGCCCCCGCGAGGCGCTCCATCACCCGCACCGTGTGCGCGATCGGCGATGCGATCCGCGCGATCGATCCACACGCACCGGCGAGCTCGCGCGCGCGCTCGGCGAGGAACGTCCACTCGCTCCGTCCGTGCGGGATCGTGTCGACCGAGCGCAGGAGCGCGAAGCTCACGCCCGCGTTCACGCCGGGATGCTCGGGGCTCGCGGGCAGGCGCGTCAGCTCGGTGCCGAGGATCGCGAACGCGCGCATCGCGTCGACCGCCGACGCGAGCAGCGTGCGCTTCGCGTCGCGATCGCCGCTGCGCACGAAGCCCTGACAGAGGAGCCGCAGCGAGAGCGTGTAGATCGAGTTGGCGACGTCGAGCAGCGCGGCCGCGTCGGGCTCGACGATCCACACGCGACCGCGGGGATCGAGCGGGCTGCGCATCACCGGGTTCCGGGCCGCCGGGCGCGCCGCGCGGAAGTCGGGGCGCGCCGCCGAGAGCTCCGCGTGCTCGTCGCGCACCTGCGAGAACATCGCGAAGTGCGATCCCTCCGAGTGCCCCGGCGCGCCTTCGCCCTGGAGCACGATCGTGTCGAGCGCGGCGTGCGCCGACGCGAGGTCGGTCACCGCACGGATGGCGGGCAGCGACATGAGATCAGGGCCGACCTGCGCCGAAGGATCGCCGATGAAGAGCCCCTTCTCGCCGAGCTCGTCGGAGAGGTGGTCGAAGCCGATCCGGATCGCCGCGTAGAGCTCGCCGACCGTGTCGTAGTCCTGTGCCGACGGCATGTAGCGAGTGGGGCGCGCGTCGCGCGAGTAGCTGCGCGTCACGTCGAAGCCGGCGCCGTCGGGGAGCTCGATGCCCACCGGCCGCTCGAGGAACACGAAGTGCTCGAGGGTCGCGCGATCGCAGGGCGCGAGCTCGAGCACCAGGCGCGACGGATGCGCGCCCGCGCTGATCGGGAAGTTCGATCGATCGAAGTGGGGCGGCGCCCCGATCGCCGTCATCAGGTTCGCGACCAGCGAGAGGTGCGTCATCTCCTCGAGCGCGACCCGCAGGATGGTCGCGCGCCAGCGCTCGATCGCGGGCAGCTCGTGCTCGAGCAGATCTCCGTCGCGCGCGTCCTTCAGCGAGAACGCGGCGTAGAGATAACAGCACATGAGGTCGTGCTCGACCTCGGCGGCCTCGGCGAGGAGCGCCTGCAGTTGCTCGCGGTTGTGGACCGGCACGAAGCGCTTCATCGAGACAGCCTGCTCGCCGGAACGCGCCGGCGTATTGGACGGGGTTGACGGTCGGGCGCCGCGAGCACGAGCCGCGGCGCCCGGCGCGCGATCACGTGTAGCGGGGGTGGTGCGCCTCGACCATCCAGAGATCCTTGTCGGCCTCGCGCGAGATCTCGGTGAAGAGATCGGCGGTGTCGGCGTCGCCGGCCTCGGTCGCGATCTGGATCGCCTTGCGCGCGAGCGCGGCGTACGCGGCGAGCACCTTGGAGAACGCCTCGACGTGGGCCGAGCCCGCCTGCAGGTCGAGCGAGTACGCGGGGAGCGACGTGCGCTCGGCCACGCGCTGCGTGGTCCCTTCGGCGTTGCCGCCGAGCGCGACCGCGCGCTCCGCGATCGTGTCGCTCCACTCCTCGACGTGCTCGGCGACGTCGTCGAAGAGCTCGTGCAGGGCGCGGAACGTGGGGCCTTTCACGTTCCAGTGCGCCTGCTTGGCTTGGTTGAAGAGGTCGATGGTGGCGGCGAGACGGTCGTTCAGGAGCTCGACCATCTGGGTCCGCACGCGCACGTCGAGATCGTTCAGGGTGGGGTACATGGCGCAGAGGATATGCCGCGCCCGCGCGCCCGTGCCGCATCGTGAGCGCAAGAGCGTTCCATCGAGGCGCCGGAAAGCGCCGATGCGCCAACCCGATCCAAGTGCCGGAGCCCTGCGACGGACGAGGCTGGGTGCATGTCCAGCCTGCACCTCCTCCCCTCCGAGCTTCCCTCGCCGGGCGTCGCGGCGCGCCCGGGTGCGGGCGATCTCGAGCCCGCGGGCACGTTCCTCGGCGCGATGAGCGCGACCGACTGGCGGCGCGCCCCGCACCCGCTGGTCGTCGAGGTGCGCGCCGGCGATCGCACGCTGCAGCTGAAGCACGCGTCGATCGCGATCGCGTCGGGATCGATCGTGCTGCTCCCGCCCCACGAGGTGCACGCGTGGAGCGCGCCCGCACCCGGCGCCCCGAACGACGTCCTCCAGGTCCACCTCGCGCCGCCGCCGCCGGTGATCGTCGGAGCGGCACCGATGCCCTTCGCGCCGGTGCGCGTGCTGTCGCGGCCCGAGCGCAGCGCGCTCGGAGAGGTGCTCCTCGAGATCGAGAGCGACGCCGCGACGCTGCACGGCTCGGGTCGCTGCCGCGAGCGCCGCTACGTGCGGAAGGTGCGCGAGCACCTCGAGCGGGAGTGGCAGCGCAACGTGCCCCTCGACGAGCTCGGAGAGCTCGCGGGCGTCTCGGTGTTCCACCTGGTGCGCGTGTTCACGCGCGAGGTCGGGCTGCCGCCGCACCTCTTCCAGGTGCAGTGCCGGCTCGAGCACGCACGCTCGCTGCTCGGACGGGGGACCGTGTGCCGCGAGGTCGCGCTCCACTGCGGCTTCGCGGATCAGAGCCACTTCAACCGGCACTTCAAGCGCGTGATGGGCTTCACGCCCGGCGCGTACGCGGCGCTCCGGCCGCATCCGCGCGATCGACGCGTCGTGGCGGCCTTCCGCAGGGCCGCGGGGGAGCGCGCGTGGTGCGACGGTGAGCTCGCGGGCCCGGAGCGATCGGCGGTCTGATCGCGACGTGTCAGTCGGGTCGCTTCGCGGGCTGCGCGAGCGCGATCGTCGTCGCCGCGGTGCTCACGCGCTCGAGCGCCACGATCGCGACGGCCTCGACGATCGCGGCCGCGCCGATCACCCACGCGAGACCGAGGCGCAGGAGGAGCGCGCCTGCGAGCGCGCCGACGAGCATCGTGACCGCGGCGGCCACGCGACGCGCCCAGCGCGGGCTCGTCCCGCCGGCGAGCGACGAGTCCGCGGCGAGGCCGGTGAGCGTGAGCGTGAGGACGGTCGTGGTCATGTCGGGGATCGCCATGCTGCGCACGACCGCGTTGCGGATCCCCATCGCGAGGCCGAGCAACACGATCAGCACGAGCGTGACCGACGGGCCCTCGAGCGTGGCGACCGCGGTCGCGATCGCGAGGCACGCGAGCTCGATCGCGAACGCGCGGGTCACACCCCGACGCACGTGGGCGTGCGACAGGCGGCCACCGATCAGCGCGCCGCCGAGGAACGCCGCGATCGCGACGAGCGACGCGACGATCGAGACGTTCTCCGCCCCTGCGAGCGCGAAGCCGAGGAACACCACGTTCCCCGTCATGTTCGCGACGAAGACCCGGCCCATGCCGAGCACGCTCGCCGCGTCGACGAGCCCGGTGACGAAGGTGAGCGCGAGGAGCGCGGGGACCTTGGGAGCGCCCGGCTCGCTCATGCTGCCTCGCTCGCGATCCACGCGAGGATGCGTCGCTCGACGCGACGGCGGATCGCGCCGTAGCGATGGCGGAGCCGGTGATCCAGCGAGAGGTGCCCCGGGCCCGCGACGATCGGCAGCAGATAGAGCAGCGCGTAGAGGAGCGCTGCTTGGACATCGGCGCCCTCGAGCCCGCGCGCCGCGAGCATCAGCACGGTGCCCATCGTGAGCACGATCGCCGCGGCGGAGACGCGTGTCACGAGCCCGATCGCGACCGCGACGCTGCAGAGGCCCTCGGAGAGCAGCGCGAGCACGAAGCTCGCGGGATGACCGATCCCGAACGGATCGGGGAACGTCGAGAGCTCCTCCTCGAAGCGCTCGAGCTTGGGGCGCATGTGGAACGCCCAGAGGAGCGCGGCCGACCCGACGCGGTGGAGGAGCAGCGCCACGTCGATCGCACGATCACGGGGCGGTGTCTCGATGGGAGCGCGGCTCATGATCAGAACGCCCAGCACGAGCAGCCGAGGGCACCCCAGAACGCGCTCGCGTCGTCGATCGGGGGAGGCGCCACGCGGCGCGGCGTCGGATGCGCGACGCAGCGCGCTCGCGCCGTCGTGGCAGGCGCAGCACCGGATCGCGTGCGCACCGGCGACCAGTCCGGCGCCGCGGGAGGAAGCGGCGGCGCGAGCGCTCCGTAGGGCCCCGAGCCGTGCACGACGCGGCCGCCGAGCACGGTGAGCACCGACTCGAGCTCGGCGATGCGATCGTCGGCGACCGCGAAGTAGTCGCCTGCGAGGATCGCGAAGTCCGCGAGCTGACCGGCCTCGACGCGGCCCTTCTTGCCTTCCTCCGACGAGAACCACGCGTTGCGCTCGGTGAGCAGGCGGAGCGCGGTCTCGCGATCGACGAGGTTCGACTCGCGATAGAGCGAGAGGCCGCCGAGGGTGCGGCCGGTGACGAGCCACGAGAGCACGACCCACGGGTTGTACGACGCGACCCGGGTCGCGTCGGTGCCCGCGCCGACCGGCACGCCGGCCGCGAGCATCGCGCGGATCGGCGGCGTGCGCTCCGCGGCCTCGGCGCCGTAGCGGCGCACGAACTCTTCGCCCTGGAACATCATGCGGTGCTGCACCGCGATGCCGCCGCCGAGCGCCGCGATGCGATCGATGTTGCGATCCGAGATCGTCTCGGCGTGATCGATCATCCAGTGCAGACCGTCGAAGGGCACGTCGCGGCTCACGCGCTCGAACACGTCGAGCGCACGCGTGATCGTCTCGTCGTAGGTCGCGTGGAGGCGCCACGGCCAGCGGTGCTCGGCGAGCAGGCGCACGACCCGCTCGAGCTGCGGCTCCATCGACGGCGAGAGCTCGGGGCGCGGCTCGCGGAAGTCCTCGAAGTCCGCCGCGGAGAACACCAACATCTCGCCGGCGCCGTTGTGGCGGAACGTGTCGTCGCCATCGCCCGGGCGCACCATCTTCGTCCACCGCTCGAAGTCGGCGAGCTCCTCGCCGCTCCGCTGCGTGAACAGGTTGTAGGCGATGCGAAGCGTGAGCTCGTCGCGCGCCGCGAGCTCGCGCACGATCGCGTAGTCGTCGGGATAGCTCTGGAAGCCGCCGCCCGCGTCGATCACCGAGGTCACGCCGAGCCGGTTGAGCTCGCGCATGAAGTGCCGCGTCGAGCCGATCTGCTGCTCGGGCGGGAGCACCGGACCTTTGGCGAGCGTCGCGTAGAGGATGTACGCGTTGGGCCGCGCGAGGAGGAGGCCGGTGGGCTCACCGCGCGCGTCGCGCTCGATCTGACCGCCCGGAGGATCGGGCGTGTCCTTGGTGTAGCCGCACGCGCGCAGCGCGGCTCGGTTCAGGAGCGCGCGATCGTAGAGGTGGAGGATGAAGACCGGCGTCTCGGGCGCGACGCGGTTGAGCTCGTCGAGCGTGGGCAGGCGTCGCTCGACGAACTGGTGCTCGGTGAATCCGCCGACGACGCGCACCCACTGCGGCGCGGGCGTCACCTCGACCTGGCGCGCGAGCATCTCCATCGCGTCGGCGAGCGAGCGCACTCCGTCCCAGCGGAGCTCGAGGTTGTAGTGGAGGCCACCACGGATGACGTGGATGTGGCTGTCGACGAGGCCTGGGATCAGCCGGCGCTTGCGGCCGTCGATCACGCGGGTATGCGGCTCGCGGAGCGCCATGATCTCCGCGTCGTCGCCCACGGCGAAGAAGCGCCCGTTGCGCACCGCGAGCGCGGTGGCGGTGGGCCTCCGGGGATCGAGGGTGGTGATCGCGGCACCGTGGACGATGAGATCGGTCATCGCGCGTGCTCCTCGCGATCGGGCTGGGTCGGCGGGGGCGCGCCGGTGATGCGGGGCACGCACTCCGAGACGATCCACGCCGCGGTGATCGGCTCTCCGCGCGACATCCGCCGCGCGACCGGCACGACCTGCTCGCCGAGCAGCATGCCGAGCAGGCCCACGAGCGCGACGAGCGGGGGCGCGGGCGAGCGCACGTCGATCACGGCGTAGACGATCCCGACCAGCGCGCCGGCCAGGAGGGACACGACGTAGAGCTTCACGGCGACCTCCCTTCGCACCCGCTCGGACGCGTCACCTCAGCGACCGCCTTCCGAAGCGCCGAACATCGTCTTCGCGTACTGGATGCCGAGGCCGTAGCCGCCGCCGTGATCCTTCGCGACGTCGACCACCGCGTCGTAGGTGCGGGCACGTGCCCAGTCGCGCTGCAGCTCGAGCAGGTACGCGAGCGCGGTGATCGGGCGGGCGCCGGCCTGCACCATGCGGCTCACCGCGCGCTCGTGCGCCTCGGCCGAGACGTCGCCGCACGCGTCGGTCACGACGAACACCTCGAAGCCCTGCTCGATCGCCGAGAGCACCGGGCCCGCGACGCACACCGACGTCCAGAGCCCCGCGATCACGAGGCGGTCCTTGCCGAGCGCGTTGATGCGATCGACGACCTGCGCGTCCTCGAAGGGGTTCATGGTCGTGCGATCGATCGCGGTGTGCTCGGGGAGCGCCTTCGGGATCTCGGGGAAGAGAGGCCCGGAGAAGCTCTTCTCGGCGACCGTGGTGACGATCGTCGCGACGTCGAACACGCGCGCCGAGCGCGCCACCAGCGCCGTGTTGTTGCGCAGTGTGACGCCGTCGATCGACAGCGCCGCGAACACCATCTGCGATTGATGATCGACGAGGAGCAGCGTGTGATCGGAGGGCGAGAGGAGCGACTTCGGAACGGTGGTCGTGGCCTTCGGCATGATCTCTCTCCTGAGCGGGGTCCTCGGGGAGACTGCGTCGAGCGACGTGCCCGGCGTTGAACGCCCTTGCCCGACGCGCTCACCGCGCACGAGAGAGCGCGTCGTGCTTCTTCGCGAGAGAGGCGACGAGCACGAGCCACGCGACGCAGAGCACGACGTTGAGCGCCGCGAACCCCTCGACGCCGAGCTCGATCACCTCGGCCCCCACGAACACCACCGCGGCGGCGAGAACGTCGCCGGCCCGCACGAAGAACGCGTCGATCGCCTGCTTCGCGCTGTACTTCTCGATCGGCGTCGTCGGCAGCCAGAGGAGCGCGCGGCCGGTGTTCATGATCGAGTAGTCGGTCGCGTTCTCCGCGACCTTCGCGGCGCGCACGATCGCGAGCGTCGCGCCCGCCGCGATCATCGCGTACGAGCCGAGCGCGACGATCGGGAGCGCCGCGATCGCGCCTCGCGTGCCGAGGAAGCGCACCAGCGACGACGCGACGAGGAGCTGGAGCGCGATCGCGACGACGTTCACCTGGAAGAAGAACTCGCCGTAGAACGCGCCCACGCGCGCCTCCACGAACGCGCGCGGATCGCCGATGCCCTCGGCGAGGGCGAGCGCGGCCTCGGCGGACTCGACCGCGGTGCGGCCGAGCACGTACTCGCCGACGGTGTTCACCAGGTTCGCGATCAACATCATCAGCGCGATCGCGCGCAGGTACGGGCTCTTCCACACCAGGAGGAAGCCGTTGGTCTCCTCGTGGTGCTCGGCGTGCGGCGTCGGCGAATGGAGCCGCATCGCGACCACGGTGCACACGAGGTGCAGCGCGAGCAGCGCGGCCGCGACGCCGAAGAGCGCGATCACACCGAGCCCCGCGTCGAAGAGCCACGACGCGATCCGCGCGCCCGACGCCGCACCGATCGTCGCGCCCGAGGCGACCACCGGGAAGATGCGCTTGCCCTGCTCCTCCGTGAGCACGTCGTTCGCGACCGACCAGAACTGCGCGACCACCGCGAGGCTGAAGATGCCGACCCACACGTAGAACGCGATGCCGATCCCCGGCGTGCGCAGACCGGCCGCGATCGCGAAGAGACCGATGCACGCGATGAACACCGCGATCACCGCCGGCACGAAGCGCTCGCGTCGGACCCGCGCGACGAGCCGCCCGTACATCGGCACGAGCGGCACGAGCACCAGCGCCTGCACCGCGGCGGCGTAGGACTTCATCTCGGCGCCGCCGGTCGCGAGCACCAGCGGCTCGCGCGCGGTCTTGAGCACGTAGTACGCGACGAGCACCACGAAGAGATCGACCGCGAGGAGGATCGCGATCGGCCACTCGCCGGGGTGGAGGTCGACGATGCGGTGCCGGCGGCGCGGCGCGGGAGTGGGATCGGCCACCGATCCTGCGTGCGGCCGATCGCGATCGGCGCGTTGGATGCGCTTGTGGTTCAGCGATCGAGCGCGCGCAGCGCGGCGCCGCCCATCCGCTGGAACACTTCGTCCTGGAGCTCCGGGTGATCGCCGACGATCTCGAGGAGATCGTCGATCTCGATGCGGAGCGCCGACGCGGCGCGCTGCACGGTCGCGCCGTACCACCGCGGGGCCGCGGCGAACGCGTCGAGCAGGCCGACCGCGTCGCCGCGCCGGTACACGAACGACTGATCGGGCTCGCGCGCGTGGCCGATCACCTCGCCCGACGCGAGGAGCAGGCACCACCCGCTGCGCACGTCGCCGGCGCGCCACAGCGTCTGTCCCGCCGGCAGCTCGACCGGGAGCGCGACCGACGCGAGATCCGCGACCGCCTCGATGCGCGTGTTGCGCACACCGCCGGTCGCCTCGCGCACGAGCAGCATGCAATCGACGGGGTCGAGCAGATCGAACGCGCGCTCCGCGTGGTCCGCGGGCACGTACCCCGCGCTCGCGCCGAGCCGCCTCCGGATCGCGATCGCGTCGCGCGCGACGCTGCGCAGCGAGGGCTCGAAGAGCGGCGAGCGTCCCTCGAGCAACGTCGAGAGGCGATCGGCGGGGAACGAGAGCGTGTGGGTCGTCGTGGTGGCGATCGCTGCGACCCCGACCGGGTCACGCGCCCACGCGACCATCGCCGCGACCGCATCGCCCGCGCCCGCGCGGCCGTAGCTGCGACCGAGCCGCGTCACCTCGACCGATCCGTCGAGCACCCAGTGGAGCTCGTCGAGCGGACGGCCGAGGGTCGCGATCGCGTCGTGCGGCGCGAAGCGGCGGAGGCGACCGCGCTGCACCAGCGGTCCCGCGCTGGCGAGCGGGACCCCGAAGAGCTGCGCGAGCCGCAGTCCCCAGAGCTCGCGCTCCGCGCTCGTCGGCGTGTCGCTCATCGCGCTCCTGCCGCGCGGGCGGCGACCCGCCGCACCATCTCGCTCCCGTCGGCCGCGAGCTCGCGCTCGATCGCGTCCGGGTCGAGCGCGAGCGTCACGCCGAGCGCGGCCGCCGCGCGCGAGGCCTGCGACGCTGCCGGCTCGTCGTCGGTGAGCGCGAGGAGCGCGTCGTGCACCCGCCCGTCGAGCGCGTGATCGAGGAGCTCGCGCGCGCTCTCGCGCGACGTCCGATCGCCGGCGCGCAGCCCGCGGAAGAGCACCTCGGGATCTTCGCCGCGCAGGCCGCGGAGGCCGATCACGCGGAACGCGCGCTCCATCGTGGCGCGCTGCTTGTCGAGGAGGAGCGCGTCGAGGAGCGCGACGTGGGCGTCGGTGCGCGCGAGGTCGCCATAACGCGCGTGCACGTGAGCGCGCCACGACGCGAGCTTCACGAGGCGGCGCAGCGTGCGGTCGAGGAGGCGATCCATCGTGCGCGCGACGTCGTGCGGCAGCGGCCCGCCCTCGCGCGCGAAGCGGCCCATCGCGCGCAGGATCCGGTAGCGCACCGCGCCGTCGGCCTCCGACTCCAGCCAGTCGCGGAGCGCCGCGCCGGCGCGCGGGGTGAGATGCGCCGCGATCGCGTCGGGCAGGAGCAGGCGCGTCGCGCGCGGCGCGTCCTGGCCGATCCGGGCGACGAGCGCGTCGAGGCCCGCGTCGCCGATCGCGACGAGCGCCGCGTGCACGGCGGCGCGTGTCGCGCGCGCGGGGAGCCGATCGACGAGCACGCCCGCCAGCGCCGGGTGCGGCCGGGAGATCGCGAGCGTCGCGAGCTCGTCGGCGATCTCGGGCCCGCCGCGCGCGGCGAGCCGCGCGACGAGCACGTCGAGCTCGGGCCGCGCGGGCGCGTGCGAGAGCGCGCGGAGGACCGCGATCCGCGTCTCGAGGTCGGCGCTCTCGGCGGCATCGACGAGCTCGGCGAGCCGCGCGGCCGCGTCCTCTCCGGCGCGCGTCGCGAGCACCACGCGCGCCACCGCGCGCACCGCGGCGGAGCGATCGGAGAGCAGCGCCTCGACGTCGAGCGTGCTCGCGCCGAGCTCGAGCAGCGCCGCGGCCGCATGCCCCCGCACCGCGTCGTCGGCGCTCGCGAGGAGGCGCACGAGGTGCGCGGACGCATCGGTGCGGCTCGCGCGCACGAGGAGATCGATCGTCGCGACCACGACCGCGGTCGACGGATGCGCGAGCAGCGACGTCGGCACGAGCTCGGGGCGCCCGTGTCGCTCGAGCAGGCGCAGCGCGGAGAGGCACTTGGTCGCGTCGAGCGAGAGCGCGCGCAGCACGGTCTCCAGCGCCTGCGCGCCGAGCGCGGGGCTCGGGAGCGGGATGCGCGGATCGGGCTCGAAGCCGTCGAGGCGCGAGCGGAAGATCGTGAGGTACCGGCGGTGGGTCCCCATCGCGATCGCGATCCACGAGAGCGCGAGCCCGAGGACGATCGAGAGGACCGCGGGCGACGACGCGCTGCCGCCGAGCACGAGCGCCAGCGCGACGGTCAGTGCACCGAGGGCCTGCCCGGCGCGGTGACCGACGGTCTGGAACGTGAGCTTGAGCCGGCGCCGCAGGTCGAGCTCGAAGGGCATGAAGAGGAGCTCGATCGCGGTGCCGTGGAGCGAGTGCTGGAGCGCGCCCGCGCTCGCGCGCAGGCCCACCGCGGCGAGCGTCGGTGCACCGCCGATCCCGAGCGCGAGGAACGCGCTCAGCGTCGCGGGCAGGACGATCATCGCGGTCTGGAGCCCGAAGCGGCGCAGGAGGAACGGCGTGAGCGCGAGCTGCACGACCAGCGCCGCACCCGACGTCGAGGCGGAGAGCACCCCGAAGACGGCGGCGAGATCGCCGCGTGCGGTGTGCTCGGCGATCGTCGCCTTGAACACGACGTCGCCGGCCGTGAGCACCGCGGCGCCGAGCGACACGAACACGAAGAGCAGCACCGCGTAGCGCGCCTGCGCGCGAACGCCGGCTGCCTTCGCCGGAAGGCTCTCCGCGATCACCGCGGGCTCGCCTCGACCGGTCCACGCGACGCCGATCGCCGCGATGACGAGCGCGCATGCCGCGGCGACCAGCGACCACGCGCTCGAGGCGAGGTGCCCGATCACCGCCGCCGCGAGCGAGCCCACGATCGCGCCGAGCAGGCCGCCGACGCCGATGCGCGCGAAGTCGCGCCGGGCGTGGCCCACGTCGGATCGCGCGGACATCCACGCCCACATCGAGCTCGTCGAGATCATCCCGAAGACGCCCGACCACACGTAGAGCGCGGTGCTCCAGCCCGAGTCCGTGCGCTGCGCGGCGATCGCGAACGCGGTCGACACGAGCGCACCGACCGCGAGGATCACGACGAGGCGCCGCGCCGGTCGCGCGCCATCGGGGATGCGCTGCACGACCCACGACACCCCGCCGGCGACCAGCGCGAGCGCCACGTAGACGACCGGCAACGACGCAGGCGGATGGCGCGCGAGGTAGAGCGCATCGCGCGCCGTCTCGTTGAGCGCATGCCCCGCGAGCAGCGTGCCGTAGAGCAGCGCGAGCCTCGTGGTGCGGGTCGGCATGCGCGCGCGAACGAGGTCAGGCCTCCGCGGTGCGGATGCCGAGCTCGAGGCCGATCCGCTGGATGTGCGAGGCGTGCTCCGCGAGCTCCGCGGCGACGAGCGCGCGCGACGCGGTCCACTCGGGCGGCACCGTGAGCTCCACCTTGCGGCGGGCCGCGCGCGCCGACGGGATCACCGCGACCTTCGCGCGATCGGCGTGCAGGGCCACCGCGATCCGCAGCAGCACCGAGAGGCGCTTCAGCGCGCGCCGCGACCCGCGCCGCCTCGGCTCGAACATGTCGCGGCGGAGGCGGCCGCGGTGGGTGCGCACGAGCGTCGCGATGGCCTCGAGCTCGTCGCGCGAGAACCCCGGCGCGTCGGCGTTCGCGATGAGGTACGCGCCGTGCCGCGCGACGCCGCTCCGCGACACCGAGAGCCCCAGCTCGTGCAGCTCCGCGGCCCAACCGAGCCATCGCCGCAGCTCGACGTCGCCGAGCTCCCAGTCGCTGGCGACCGCGTCGAAGAGCGTCTCCGCGGTCTCGCGCACCCGGCGCGCGTGCGCCGCGTCGATGCCGTGGCGCGCGCGGAACGCCGCGATCGTGTCGTCGCGCACGTCGTCGCTCTCGAGCCGGCCCACGAGCTCCATCAGGAGCCCCTCGCGCAGGGCCCCGTCGGCGACGTCGATCCTGCCGAGCTCGAAGGTGCGCATCACCGCGTCGACGATCGCGAGGCCGCCCGGCAGCACCGGCCGCCGCTCGTCGGCGAGCCCCTCGACGTCGACGTCCGCGAGGGTGTCGGCGTCACACACCTTCTCGATCAGCGCGTCGACGCCGCGCCGCGTGATCGCGCCGCGGCCCGCCTCCACGATCTCTCCGATCGCGCGCATCGTGCCCGACGATCCGAGCACACGATCGATCCCCGCCGCGCGCATCCGCGCCGCGAACGGACGCAGCTCGAGCATCGCCGCGTCACGCGCGCGCTCGTAGCGCTTCCTCGAGATCCGCGCGTCGGGGAAGAAGCGCTCGGTGAACCGGATGCACCCCATCGGCGTGCTGTGCGCCTCGCGCGGCGTCCACCCGGTGCCCACCACGACCTCGGTGCTGCCGCCGCCGATGTCGACCACCAGCCGACGCTCGCGCGCCGAGGGCGGGTGCATCGCGGACACGCCGCGCCACACCAGCCGAGCCTCTTCGGGCCCGGGCACGATCTCGACGCGGTGTCCGAGCAGCTTCTCGGCGCGCGCCACGAGCTCGGGCCCGTCCGACGCACGACGCAGCGAGTCGGTCCCGACGATCCGCACGCGTCCCGCGGGCAGTGGGCGCACCAGCTCGGAGAACCGCTCGAGGCACGCGATCGCGCGCGCTCGCGCAGCGCGGTCGAGCGGCCGGCCATCACGCAGACCGGAGCCGAGCGCGACGCGCTCGCGACGGCGATCGTAGACGTGCGGCGTCCCGCGCTCGATCGACGCGAGCACGAGGTGGAAGCTGTTCGATCCGAGGTCGAGCGCTGCGACGCGCGGATGATCCGCGTCCTCGGCGGGCGCGCTCGCGAGCGCGATCGTTCGCTCCGCGCAGGGGATCGGCGCTGCGCCGGTGCGCGCGCTCGCGGGGGTCCTCGCCATGATCTCGGCTCCGTCGGGAGAGAACGCGCGGCGGGCCGCGCATCACGCCGTTCTGCGCTCGACCGCGGGCGGATCGTTGGACGCGATTGCCACGTGCGCGTGCCGCGTCGGCGCGCAGAGCACGAGCTCGTCGATCCCGTGCTCGATCACCATCGCGGCGGCGCGCTCGAGCTCGCCCTGCGCGAGCTCGAGATCCCAGGGCTCGATCAGCGGGCGTGGCCGCGCCGGCGACGCGAGCCCACGCCGCCTCGGCACCACGACGACGACGTGCAAGCGAGCGCCGATCTCGTCGCGCAGATCGCTGAGCGCGGCCTGGATCGCGCACACGTCCTCGTCGCTCACCGATCGCACCGGCACCGCGAGCACCACGTGTGCGCGATGGATCGCGAGCCGGCTCACGAGCTCGCTCGCGCGCGCTCGCCACTCGCGCGTCGGTGCCGCTCGAAGCGCAGGGAGCCGCACGAGGATCGCGGCGCCCCGCTCGCTCACGGAGCGCTCTCCGAGTCGGGCCGCTCGAGGCCGACCACACGGACCTCTCCGCCCGGCAGCGAGTAGAGGTGCACCCGCGCCGGCGCGGTGCGCTCCGCGCCCACGCTCGACGCGATCACGTCGACCACGACGTACTCCTCGGCGGCGCCGGGCGGCAGCGCGATCCGCGCGCACACGCGCGCGCTCGAGGCCGACACCCGCACCTCCGCATCGCTCGGGCGCGGAGGAAGACCGCGGTACACACGCGCCTCGTAGCGTCGCCCGTCGGCATCGCGGAGCCCGCTGCTCACCGCGAGATCGTCGAGGCAGATCTCGACGTCTCGCCCGTCGCGCGACGCGGCCGGCCACGTCAGCGGCGACAGGCGCGTGAGCCACCGCTCGAGAATCCGCGCGCGACGCGCGAGGAGGATGCGCATCAGCTGCGCGCCCAGCGCAGGATCCGACCACGCGCCCTGCGCCACCAGCACCGCGAGCTCGGACTCGCCGAGGCGCGCGACGATCCGCGTCATCCACGCGAGATCGCGCTCGGTCCTCCGCTCGAACCCGGGGTTCGGATATCCGTTGCGCCACTGATCGGGCACGAAGTCGCGCTCGGTGTAGAAGCCGAACGTCGGATGCTCGGGACGATCGGGCGACTCGGTGTAGGCACGCGGTGCGAGGCCGAGGCTCAGGAAGTCCTCGCCGAGGTGCTGGATGTCGAGGTAGTGCGAGTGACCGAAGCGGCGCGACAGCGCGTCGTCGACCGGCCAGACGATCCCGAACGAGTCGCCGGTGTCGAGCACGTAGTGGCGGACGTAGCCACGGCCCGGCTCGGTCTCGATCCAGCTGTCCATGTTGTTCTCGGCGCGCGAGTCGATGTGGTTCAGCCACGCCGAGAGCACGTACATCCCGCGCACCTCGCGACGGTGCTCGTGGGGCACGACGTCGTTCGGATCGTCGTCGCGCAGCCCCGCGAACCGCCATCCACCGAGCGGCGTTCCGTCGATGTACGCGCTCAGGCTGCCGCGCCTCCGTCCGTTCGGAGCGGCTCCTGCGCGCGCGAGGATCGCATCGACGTCGGCGCGCACCAGCGGCCGCGGCGAAGGGCCCGAGGCTCGGGCGTCGGGCGCGAGCGTGAAGTCCTCGGGCGTGAAGTGGATCACGCGGTTGCAGGGCACGAAGTACCCCGCCGCGTGGAAGATCCGCGACGCGATCGCGTCGGCCGCGGTGGCGCGCTCGGGCTGCGAGAGATCGACCTTGAAGAGGTAAGTGCGCCCGTCGGACGCGCGCACCACGAGGCCGGGGCCCGATCCGTCGGGCTTGCTGCGGATGACGACCCACGGAGGCGGCGGCGCGTCGACCTCGGAGCACGCGCCGCGCGCGAGGTCCTCGTCGCTCATGGCGTCGCGACCGATCCGGTTCGTGAACCACGTCGAGTCCGGGACCTCGTCGAGCGCGTTGACGTTCATCGCCTCGCGATCGCGCTCGTAGGTCCAGAGCTCGGAGAGCTGGCGGAACGTGGTGTTGTCCACCGCGTCCCATGCCCACGGGTTGTAGTGGACCTGCGGCCGGGTCGCGATCGGACGCGCGTCGTCGTCGCGCCACATCGGATCGGCCATCGGGAACGCGCGGAACGAAGCGCCGCAGCCCGTGACGAGCCACAGCGCGGCGATGGAGGTGAGGAGTCGCCAGTGCATGTTCCTCTCACAGTCCGTTGCGCGCGCCGACCACGAAGCGCACCGACTCGACGCTCGTCCCGTTCTCGAACGTGCTGGTGCCGAGCGCGATCTGCAGATCGAACGGGTGCTCGCCGGCGATCCGCGGCTCGAGCCCGAGGCCGAACGAGAGCCGCAGTCGCTCGACCGCGAAGTCCGCGAAGTGCCGCTCGAACGCGTTGCCGCAGGTGACGTGCAGGCGCCCGTTCAGGAACACCCAGACCGGCCACGCGTACTCGAGGGTCATCGCGGCGACGCTCTCGCCGCGGAGCGTGCCCGCGAGGAACCCGCGCATGGGCCCGGTGCCGCCGGGATCGAGCAGCTCGTAGAACGGGATCGCAACGTCGTCGTGGCCGGTGAGCGCCGCGACCTCGCCGCGCACCGAGATCACGTGGTGGCTCTCGATGTCGGCCGCGAGCTCGAGCTCGCCGCCCACCACGAGCCACGCATTGCGCTGCGGGCCGTCGATCGTCCCGGTCTCGCCGACGAGCACGCCGATGCGCGCGCCGCCCTCGGGCGCTGCGCCCCGAGCACGGCTGTCGAGCGCGGCCGTGATCCGCCCTCCGAGCGACTGGTATCCGTCGGGATATCCATGCGGAAGAGGCTGGGATCGTTGTCCGAACCACTCGGACATGCTCGGACTACCGTTCCAATTCGACTCTCCGAATCCGATGCTCCGGTGTTGCAGCGCGGCATGCATCGAGAACGGACCGATGCCCACGGCGTCGATTCCCACTCGGGTCTCGACCAGGCTCACCGCGAAGCGCGCCCGCCCGTTCGCGCTCGCGGAGTGCCCGATCCCGCCGAAGATCGCGTCGGGGCGCCGCAGCAAGCGATTGGAGACGAACACCTCGATTCCGTCGGCGAGGGTCACGCGGTCGGCGACCGCCAGAGAGAGCCAGTCTTCTCCCCACGTGGCGCCGTGGACCGAGATTCGATTCTCGCTGAAGAGGAACCGATTCCAGAACGCATATACACCGACGCTCGGGACGAGACCGAAATCGAAGAACGCAGTCGGGAAGACTCCGATGTTGCGCTCGGCGCCGAACGTCAGGACTCCGGCGATCGTCTGGAGCACGTTGGCGCGCTCGATCTCGGTGAGCAGCCATCCGATCGGACGCCGCAGGACGAACTCCGAGATCGCGTAGAGCGGCGCGGTGACGACGCGTGGGATCCACAGGAGCGCGTCGACCGCGTCGTCCCCGGGCTCGACCCGTCCGTCGTAGTCGGGGAGCGGCCGGCGTTCCTGCGCGACGGCGGGAGACGCGAGCGCGAGCGACGCCGCGAACAGACACACGACGCACGTTCTCATCGCGAGCCTCGCACGGTGATCTCCTCGAGCTGCGCGGTGCTGAGCAGGACGATCAGTCGTCCGATCCGCTCGGTGATCGCGGCGTCGATGCGCTCCACGGATCCCGCGGTCAGCAGCACGAGCGTGTGCACCGACACCCGCACCGCGCGCAGCGTGGCGCGCAAGGTCGCGGCCCGCGCGCGCACCGCCGCGAGCGCGCGCGGGGGAACCTCGAGCACCAGCACGAGCCGTCCGCCGCCTCGCTGCTGGATCCCCGCGATCCACGCCGGAGCGCGAGCGAGGAGCGCGTCTGCGGCAGCCTCGTCGCGCAGCTCGATCGGCGCGAGCGCGACGTCGGCGGGGAGCCGCGGGAGGACGTCGCGATCGTCGTCGCGCACGCGCACCACGTCCCAACCCGACCGCAGGTCCGCGATCGCCCGAGCACAGACCTCGGCGAGCGAGCTCGCGCCGAGCACCACCACACGCAGCATGACGAGGACGATGCGGCGCCGCCGCGGGGCGGCGTTGCACGCTCTTGTCGCGCCTCGAGGGCTCTCGAAGAATCGGCTCGCCCGCCGGCCCCTAGCGTCCACGCGCTTCGCGCGCTCTCCGGAACCTGCGGGACGAGCACTCCGGCGAGGACTCAGCCCGCGCTCGGCTCCGGTGCCGCTCGCTTACCGCGCGTGACCACCTTGCGCACTGCCACGTAGAAAGCCGGGACCAGCACCACCGCGAGCACGGTCGCGCTGATCATCCCGCCGAGGACGCCAGTGCCGATCGCGCGCTGGGTCTCCGCGCTCGCGCCCGTCGCGATCGCGAGCGGGACCACGCCGAGGGTGAACGCGAGCGACGTCATCAGGATCGGTCGCAGGCGCAGCCGCGCCGCCTCCACTGCGGCCTCGGTGATCGAGCGGCCCTCGTCCTCGAGCTGCTTCGCGAACTCGACGATGAGGATCGCGTTCTTCGCGGACAGGCCGATCAACGTGATGAGCCCGACCTTGAAGAACACGTCGTTGGGCATGCCACGCATCGTCACCGCGAGCAGCGCGCCCACGACGCCGAGCGGGACGACGAGGATGACCGAGAGCGGGATCGACCAGCTCTCGTAGAGCGCCGCGAGCACGAGGAACACGACGAGCAGCGAGAGCGCGAGCAGCGCGGGCGCTTCGTCGCCGCTGAGGCGCTCCTGGTACGAGAGGCCCGTCCACTCGACGCCGAAGCCCGGCGGCAGCTGCGCGGCGATGCGCTCCATCTCCGCCATCGCCTCGCCGCTGCTGAAGCCCTCGGCCGCGCTGCCCGCGATGCGCACCGCGGGATAGCCGTTGTACCGGACGAGCTGCAGCGGGCTCCGCTCCCAGCGCGCCGTCGCGACCGCGGAGAGCGGCACCATGCGGCCCTCCTGGTTGCGCACCGGGAGCGCGAGCACGTCGTCGAGCTGCATGCGCGCCTCGGGCTCGGCCTGGAGGATCACCTGCTGCAATCGACCCGCGTTCGGGAAGTCGTTCACGTACATCGAGCCGAGCGCGGCGGAGAGCGTCGCGTTGAGCGATGCGAACGACACGCCGAGCGCCTCCGCGCTCTGGCGATCGATCTCGAGCCGCACCGACGCACCGTCGGGCAGGCCCTCGGGATAGACGCCCTGCACGACGCTGCTCTGCGCGGCCGCGGCGAGGAGCTGGCCCTGCGCCGCGAGCAGCGCCTGCTGGCCCTGGTTGCGACGATCGACGAGGCGCATCGCGAAGCCCGCGCTGGTGCCGAGCGAGTCGATCGAAGGCGGCACGACGTGGAACATCATCCCGTCGCGCAGCCCAGCGAACGTGCCGTTCGCCGACGCGACCTCGCCCTGCGCCGTCGCGCCCTCGCGCGCATCCCAGTCGTCGAGGATCGTGAACATCAGCGCGGCGTTGGGGCCGGAGCCCGAGAAGCCGAACCCGCGGATCGCGACCACCGAGCGCACGCCGGGCCGCGCCTGCGCGTACTCCTCGTACGAGCGGATCACACGATCGGTGCGCTCCGCCGTCGCGTCGGACGGCAGCGCGACGCTCGAGATCCAATAGCCCTGATCCTCCTCGGGGAGGAACGAGCCCGGCAGCGCGCGGAACAGCCAGCCCGCGCCGACGCTCACCGCGAGCAGCGCGACGACGCCGATGCTGCTGCGCCGCACGAGGTGCGCGACGCCCGCGCCATAACGCGCGGTGAGCCAGGTGAACGCGCGGTTGAACGGACCGAAGAGCCCGCGGTTCGGATCGTGGTGCTCCGGGACCGGCTTCAGCAGCGTCGCGCAGAGCGCGGGCGTGAGCGAGAGCGCGAGGAACGCGGAGAGCAGGATCGAGACCGCCATCGAGAGGCTGAACTGGCGGTAGATCGTGCCGACCGAGCCGGACGCGAACGCCATCGGGATGAACACCGCGGAGAGCACGAGCGTGATGCCGATGACCGCGCCCGTGATCTCGTCCATCGCCTTCTTCGTGGCCTCCTTCGCGGAGAGCTTCTCGGTCGCCATCAGGCGCTCGACGTTCTCCACGACCACGATCGCGTCGTCGACGATGATGCCGATGGCGAGCACCATGCCGAACATCGTCAGCACGTTGATCGAGAAGCCCGCCGCGTACATCACGGCGAACGTCCCGAGCAGCGCGATGGGCGCGACGATCGCGGGCACGAGCGTGTAGCGCACGCTCTGCAGGAACAGGAACATCACCGCGAAGACGAGCACCATCGCCTCGAAGAAGGTCTCGAGCACCTTCTCGATCGAGACGCGCACGAAGGGCGCGGTGTCGTAGGGGACGTTCGCCTCGATGCCCTCGGGGAAGCTCGCCGAGAGCTCGGCGACGCGCTCCCGCACCAGCGCCGAGGTCTCCACTGCGTTCGCGCCCGGCGCGAGCATCACGCCCGCGCCCGCCGAGGGCGTGCCGTTGGTGCGCGTCGCGGTGCCGTAGCTCTGCGCGCCGAGCTCGATGCGCGCGACGTCGCGCAGGAGCACGCGCGATCCGTCGGGACGCGCGCGCAGCACCACGTCGCCGAACTGCTCCGGGGTCTCGAGCTCGCCCTGCACGACGAGCGGGATCGTCACGCGCTGTCCGGGCACGGTCGGCGCGTCACCGACGCGGCCCGGCGAGACCTGCGCGTTCTGCGCGCGGATCGCGTTCGCGACGTCGTCGACCGAGACGCCGAGCGCGGTGAGCTGCACCGGATCGAGCCACACGCGCAGCGCGCGCGGCGCGGTGAAGACCTGCACGCGACCCACGCCGGGGATGCGCTTGAGCTCCTCGACCAGGCCGCGCGAGAGGAAGTCGCCGAGCGTCTGCTCGTCGTAGCGACCCTCGGGCGAGCGCAGGTCGACGATGCACAGGAAGTTCGAGGTCGAGGCTTCGACCGCGAGGCCGATCTGCCGGACCATCTGGGGCAGGCGCGGCTCGACCGTGCGCAGGCGGTTCTGCACCGCGACCTGCGCGAGCTCGGGATCGGTGCCGGGCTCGAAGGTCGCGGTGATCTGCGCGACGCCCGAGGTGTCCGACGACGACTCGAAGTAGAGCAGGTGCGGCACGCCCGAGATCTCGCGCTCGATCGGCGCGAGCACGCTGTCGCTCATCGTCGAGGGCGTCGCGCCCGGGTACGTCGCGGTGATGGTGACCGCCGGCGGCGCGACGGTCGGATAACGCTCGACGGGCAGGCGACGGATCGCGAGCACGCCGAAGAGCACGATGAAGAGCGAGACGACCCACGCGAAGACGGGTCGCTCGATGAAGAAGCGCGGCATGGTCCTACTCGCTCGCGGTGTCGGGTGCCGGGCCGTGGTCCTCGCGCGCGATCTCGACGTCCCAGGGGACCGGTCGCACCTGCATGCCGGGCCCGAGGCGATCGTGGCCCTCGACGATCACGCGATCGCCCGCGACCAGGCCCTCGCGCACGATGTGCTGGCCATCGACGACGCGACCGGTGATCACGCTGCGCACCGCGACGACGTCACCCGCGTCGACGACGAGCACGCTCTCGCCGAGCGCGGGATCGTGCAGCACCGCCTGCTGGGGCACGGTGATCGCGGAAGGCTCGCGGCCGAAGGGAATGCGCGCCCGCACGAACATGCCGGGCAGCAGATCGACATCCGCGTTCGGCACGAGCACGCGCAGCGTGAGCTCGCTGGTCGTGAGGTCGACGTTCACGTCGGTCGAGAGGAGCCGTCCTTCGACCTCGTAGGGCTCGCCGCGCATCGAGAGGAGGCGCACCGGAAGTCCGTCGCTGCGCTCGAGCTCGCCGCGGGCCGAGCGCTGTCGCAGCTCCTCGTAGCGCGAGGCGGGCTGGCGGATGTCGACGTAGACCTGATCGAGCTGCTGGATGGTCACCATCGGCAGCGGATCGGCGGTGCCCACCAGCGCGCCTTCGGTCACGCGCGAGAGGCCGATGCGGCCCGCGATCGGCGCGGTGACGGTCGCGTAGCGGAGGCTGATGCGGCTGCGCGCGAGCGACGCCTCGCTCACCGCGAGATCGGCGCGCGCGAGATCGAGCGTGCTCTGCGCGTTGTGGAGCGCCTGCTCGGAGAGCGCGCCCATCGCGGCGAGACGGCTCGCGCGATCCGCCTCGCGCTCCGCGGTGGCGAGCGCCGCGCGCTGGCGCTCGGTGGTCGCCGACGCGCCCGCGACCTCGGCGCGGAACACGGTGGGATCGACGCGATAGAGCGGCTGCCCCGCGGCGACGGTGTCGCCCTCGGTGAAGAGACGCTCGCGCACGATGCCCGAGACCAGCGGGCGCACCTCGGCGACGCGCACCGGCACGACGCGCCCGGGAAGCAGATCCTCCACGAGCACCGCGCGCGGCGACACGGTGATCGTCGAGACCTCGGGCGGGGGCGGCGGATCGCTCGGCGCGGAAGGAGGTGGCGGGCTGCTACAGCCGAGCAGCGTTAGCAGGGCGTAGAGCGCGGCGGTGCCGCGAAGAAGGCGGGAGCACATCACGAAGACCTGCCGAGAAGGGAGGGGTCTTCCCTATGTTGCGCGAGGGCGCCGATCGCCAGCCCCAGCGCGCATCGAAACGTCGTCGCCCCGCATCCGCACGCGGACTTTGGCCGCGACGCGAGCATCGCTATCTCACCCCCATCCCGCGAGCCGTGCGCGCGCGAGGGGAGGTGTCGCGATGCCGTCCGAGGGCGATCGATCGAGACCAGGGCGCTTCCTCCGCAAGGCACCCGCGCCGCGGACCTCCGCGCCCGCGAAGGAGAGCAGCGCGAAGACCGTGACGCTCGAGGTGAACGGGCACACCTACGCGCTCGAGATCGATCTGCGGACGACGCTGCTCGACGCGCTGCGCGAGCGGCTGCACCTGACCGGCACGAAGAAGGGCTGCGACCACGGGCAGTGCGGTGCGTGCACCGTGCTCGTCGACGGTCGCCGCATCAACTCGTGCCTGACGCTCGCCGTGATGCACGAGGGCGATGCGATCACGACGATCGAGGGGCTCGGCGCGCCCGAAGAGCTGCATCCGATGCAGCGTGCCTTCCTCGAGCACGACGGGTTCCAGTGCGGCTACTGCACCTCGGGGCAGATCTGCTCGGCGGTCGCGATGGTCGCGGAGGCGCGCGCGGGCTGGCCGAGCCACGCCACCGAGGACGTCGCCGCGCCGCGCGTCGCGCTGACCGACGCGGAGATCCGCGAGCGCATGAGCGGCAACGTGTGTCGCTGCGCGGCCTATCCGAACATCGTCGCGGCGATCCGCAGCGTCGTCGGGGGAGGCGGGACGTGAAGGAGCTCACCTACGAGCGCGCGAGCGATCCGGTGCGCGCCGCGGCCGCGGGCGCGACCGCCGGCGCGAAGCTCATCTGCGGCGGGACGAACCTGCTCGATCTGATGAAGCTCGGGATCGAGCAGCCGACGCATCTCGTCGACGTGAGCCGACTGCCGCTCAAGGACATCGAGGCGACGGCCGATGGCGGGCTGCGGATCGGCGCGCTCGCCGACAACGCGACGGTCGCAGCCGACCGGCGGGTGCGCGAGCGCTACGGCGTGCTCTCGCAGGCGCTGCTCGCGGGCGCGTCGGCGCAGCTGCGCAACATGGCGTCGGTCGCCGGGAACCTGCTGCAGCGCACGCGCTGCCTCTACTTCTACGACACGCTCGCGCGCTGCAACAAGCGCGTGCCGGGCGTGGGATGTGCGGCGCTCGGCGGGATGAACCGCAACCACGCGATCCTCGGGGCGAGCGACGCGTGCATCGCGACGCATCCGTCGGACATGGCGGTCGCGATGATCGCCCTCGATGCGAAGATCGAGGTCATCGACGCGCGCGGTGGATCGCGCGAGGTGTCGATCCACGACCTCTATCTCGCGCCGGGGAACACGCCGCACCTCGAGACCGTGGTGCGCCCGGGCGAGCTGATCACGGCGGTCGTGCTCCCGCCGCCGCCGCGGGGATGGCAGCTCTATCGCAAGGTGCGCGATCGCGCGTCGTACGAGTTCGCGCTGGTCTCGGTCGCGGTGATCCTGTCGGTCGCGGGCGACACGATCGAGTCGGCGCGCGTCGCGCTCGGCGGCGTGGCGCACAAGCCCTGGCGATCGTTCGAGGCCGAGGCGGTGCTGCGCGGGCGGCCGCCGACCATCGAGACCCATCGCGCCGCCGCCGATGCCGCGCTCTCGCGCGCGGTGGGGCGCGGGCACAACGACTTCAAGATCGAGCTCGCGAAGCGCACGGTGATCGCGACGCTCGACCACGCAGCGGGGCTCGCATGATCGGCGCACCGCTGAACCGCGTCGACGGTCCGCTCAAGGTCTCGGGCCGCGCGACGTACAGCTACGAGGAGCAGAGCCTCGGGCCGACGCTCTACGGCTTCGTCGTCGAGTCGGCGATCGCCCACGGGCGCATCACGATGATCGACACCTCGCTCGCCGAGCGCGCGCCCGGCGTGCGCCGCGTGATCACGCATCGCGATGCACCGCCGCAGCGCCAGCCCGACAAGACGCGCGCGTCGTACGGGCGCGCGCTGCCGGTGCTCACCGGCACCGAGATCCGCACGTTCGCACAGCCGGTCGCGCTCGTGGTCGCGAGGACGTTCGAGCAGGCGCGGGCCGCGGCGGGGATGGTGCGCGTCGGGTACGAGATCACGCCCGGTCAGTACGACTTCGACGCGCCCGGAGCGTCCGAGATCGAGCAGCCGAGCGTGAACGCGGGATATCCGTCGGACTCGTCGGTGGGCGATCTCGAGGGCGCGCTCGCGACCGCGCAGCTGGTGATCGATCGCGTCTACACGACGCCGTACGCGTTCGGCCTGCCGATGGAGACCCACGCGTGCGTCGCCGCGTGGGACGGCGACGTGGTGACCGCCTACTGCAGCACGCAGATGGTGGCCGAGGCGCAGTCGCGGATCGCATCGACGTTCGGCCTGGCGCCGGAGAAGGTGCACGTCGTCTCGCGCTACATCGGCGGCGGGTTCGGCTCGAAGCTCGGCGTGAGCGTGGAGACGATCCTCGCGGTGATGGCCGCGCGTGCGCTCGGCGAGCCGGTGAAGGTCACGCTGACGCGCCAGCAGATGTTCCATCACACCGGGCATCGGCCCGCGTCGCGGCAGCGCGTGCGCCTCGGTGCATCGCGCGACGGACGGCTCGTCGCGTTCGGCCACGACGCGACGCAGAAGCAGTCGCGCGGGAGCGACTACGTCGAGCAGACCGCGACCGCGGGGCGCAGCCTCTACGCGGCGCCGAACCGGCGATCGACGCATCGCGCGATCCCGCTCGATCTGCCGGAGGCGGGCGACGTGCGCGCGCCGGGCGAGGCCCCCGGGCTCTTCGCGATCGAGTCGGCGATGGACGAGCTCGCGTACACGCTCGACATGGATCCGATCGCGCTGCGGATCGCGAACGAGCCCACGATCCACCCCGAGCTGAACGTCCCGTACAGCCATCGCCGCATGGTCGAGTGCATGCGCGAAGGCGCGCAGCGCTTCGGCTGGGATCGACGCTCGAAGGTGCCCGGGAGCACGCGCGACGGACGCTGGCTCGTCGGTCACGGCATGGCGGCGGCGATCCGGCCGCACTACCAGAGCGAGACCTCGGTGAGGGTCCGCATCGACGCCGACGGCACGACGCGCGTGCAGTGCGACATGACGGACATCGGGACCGGCACGTACACGGTCCTCGCGCAGACCGCGAGCGAGGCGCTGGGCGTTCCGCTCGAGCGCGTGCGCGTCGAGATCGGCGACTCCGACCTGCCGCGCACCGGGGGCTCGGGCGGATCGTGGGGCGCATCGAACTCGTGCAACGCGCTGCTGCGCGCGTGCAAGGCGCTGCTCGAGAAGGTGGGCGCGCCCGCGGGCGGTGTGCTCGCGCAGGTCGCCTCGCAGTTCCCCGGCGGCGTGGAGGCGATCGGGAGCGTCGCGAGCCAGCACGACGAGCCGAGCTACAGCAAGTACTCGATCGCCAGCTACGGCGCGCACTTCGTCGAGATCGGCGTCGACGCGGACACCGGCGAGATCCGGCTGCGCCGCATGCTCGGCGTGTTCGACGTGGGGCGCGTGCTCAACGAGAAGACCGCGCGCTCACAGCTGATCGGCGGGATGATCTGGGGCGTCTCGATGGCGCTGCACGAAGAGGGAGTCGTCGATCTGCGGGTGGGCGCGTTCGTGAACCGCGACTTCGCGCAGTACCTCGTGCCGGTGCACGCCGACGTCCCCTGCGTCGACGCGATCGTGCTCGACGGATTCGACGACGCCGCGAACGAGCTCGGCGCGAAGGGCGTCGGCGAGGTCGGCAACTGCGGCGCGTCCGCGGCGGTCGCGAACGCGGTCTACAACGCGACCGGCGTCCGGGTCTGCGAGCTGCCGATCACGATCGAGAAGCTGCTGCCGCATCTTCCGGCGCGGCGATGAACGAGCTCGAGCGGATCGTCGCGCGGGCGTCGGAGCTCGACGGCGCGCCGTGCCTGCTCGCGACCGTGGTGCGCGTGCGCGGATCGTCGTACCGGCGACCGGGCGCGCGCATGCTGGTCGCGGGCGATCGCTGGGTGTCGGGCTGCGTGAGCGGCGGCTGTCTCGAAGGGGACGTGCTCCTGCGCGGATCGCATCGCTGTCGCGACGGGGCGGTGGTGATCACCTACGACTCGACGAGCGACGAAGGCGAGCCGTGGGGCGTCGGGCTCGGGTGCGACGGAGTGGTCGACGTGCTGCTCGAGGCCGGCGCGCCGAACGACGCGCTCGTGTTCGCGCGCGCGTGCTTCGACGCGGAGACGAGCGGTGTGCTGGTGACGGTGATCGGCTCGACCGTCGCGGGCGCGCCGATCGGTGCGCGCATCGCGATCGGCCCCCACGTCGCGCTCGCGCGTCCGGTGGTGGATCCCGTGGTGCGCGACGCGCTCGAGCACGCGGCGCGCGGCCCCGCGGGCGTCGTCGAGGTCGCGGGGGTGACCGCGCTCGTCGAGGTGATCGCGCCCTCGCCCCAGCTCTTCGTGCTCGGCAGCGGGCACGACGTGACCCCGATCGTCGCGGCGGCCCAGAACGCCGGATTTCGGGTCACGGTGGCCGATCGTGCGATCCGCGAGCGATCGCGCCTCTGCGTCGCCGATCAGCTGGTCGCGACCGGCGGGGATCTCGCGGAGATCGCCGGGCGGATCGACGCGGCGCGCGAGGCGTACGTCGTGATCATGCACCACCAGGTCGAGGCCGATCGCGCGGCGCTCGCGATGGTGTTGCGCTCGCGCGCTCGCTACGTCGGCCTGCTCGGGCCCGCGCGCCGGACACGCGCGCTGCTCGCCGCGCTCGGCGTGGAGCACGACGCGCGGGTGCACGCGCCGGTCGGGCTCGACATCGGCGCGGAGACGCCGGAGCAGATCGCGCTCGCGGTGATCTCGGAGATCTGCGCGGTCGCGCGAGGACGACGTGGCGGGATGCTGCGCGATCGCGCGCGGCCGATGCACGCCGAGGTCGCGATCGTCGTGCTCGCGGCGGGAGGCTCGGCGCGGCTCGGTCGGCCCAAGCAGCTGGTCGAGCTCGAGGGCGTGCCGCTGGTGCGGCGGGTCGCGGAGACATGCCTCGCGAGCGGCTGCGGGCCGGTCGGGATGGTGCTCGGCGCGAGCAGCGATGCGGTGGCGCACGCGCTCGGTGGGCTGCGCCTCGCGACGATCGAGAACGACGGTTGGCGCGAAGGGATCGCGAGCTCGATCCGCGCCGGTGTCGCGTGGGCCGAGTCGCGATCGTGCGGCGCGCTGATGATCGTGCTCGCCGATCAGCCGCGCATCGCGAGCACGCACCTGATCGCGCTGCGCGATGCGTGGGCGCGCGGCGCGCCGATCGCGGCGACCCGGTGGCGCGATCGCGGCATCGAGGTCGTCGGCGCACCGGCGATCTTCGATCGCACGCGGTGGGACGCGCTCGCGCGGCTCGAGGGAGATCGCGGCGCAGGCGCGCTGCTGCGCGAGTCGGACGTGGTCGCGATCGAGAGCGTGGACGCCGCGATCGACGTGGACACGCCCGAGGACGTCGGCGCACTGCTCGGCGCGTGACGTCTGCGATACGCTCTCGCGCGTCATGACGAGCCAGGTCGACGCCACCCTCCTCTCTCGCGCCGAAGATGCAGCCCGCGCGATCGCTCCTCTCGCCGCGCGCATCGAAGCGGACCGGCAGCTGCCGCCCGAAGCGGTCGACGCGCTGGTGCGCGCCGGTGCGCTGAAGCTGCTCGTGCCGCGCGTGCACGGTGGCGCGGAGGCGACGGCCGAGACCTTCGTGTCGGTGGTCGAGACGATCGCGCGCGCCGACGGCTCCGCGGGCTGGTGCACGATGATCGCGGGCGGCTCGGGGCTGATGTCGATGTTCCTCGCGCCCGAGGTCGCGCACGAGGTCTACGCGCCCGACGACGCGATCACCTGCGGCGTAGTGGCGCCGATGGGCCGCGCCGCGCGCGTGGAGCACGGATATCGAGTGAGCGGGCGCTGGCCCTTCGGGAGCGCGTCGAAGCACTCGCAGTGGATCATGGGCGGGACGATCGCCGAGGGAGACTCGCCGCTGCCGAGCGGTGCGCCCGACATTCGCAGCGCGCTCTTCCGCGCGAGCGACGTGCAGATCCTCGACACCTGGGACGTGAGCGGTCTGCGCGGCACCGGCAGCCACGACTTCGCGGTGAAGGACGTGATCGTCCCGCGCGAGCGCACGTTCTCGTTGATCACGACGCCGCGCACCCACGAGGGGCCGCTCGCGCGACTGCCGTTCTTCGGCACGCTGGCGTCGGGCGTGGCCGCGGTGTCGCTGGGCATCGGGCGCGCCGCGATCGACGCGCTGATCGCGCTCGCGACGAAGAAGCAGCAGCTCGGCGCGAAGCAGACGATCGCGCATCGCGAGACGGTGCAGCTCGAGGTCGCGCGCATCGAGGCGCGGCTGCGCGGCGCGCGCGCGTTCCTGTTCGACGCGCTGGGCGAGGCGGGGCGCGAGGCCGCGCGAGACGGCGAGGCGACGGTGCGATCGCGGGCGCTGCTGCGCGCGGCGGCGTGTCACGCGGCGAGCGAGAGCGCGCGCGTGGTGACGAGCGCGTACGAGCTCGGCGGGGGCACGTCGATCTACGCGTCGAGCCCGCTGCAGCGGCACCTGCGCGACGTGCACACCGCGTCGCAGCACCTGATGGTCGCGTCGCCCACCGCGACCACCGCGGGGCGCGTGCTCCTCGGCCTCGACGCGGAGACGGCGACGCTGTGACGTGGTCTCCGCCCGACCTGCGCGGGAAGATCTGCATCGTCACCGGCGCGAGCCGCGGCGTGGGCAAGGGCATCGCGCTCGGGCTCGGCGAAGCGGGCGCGACGGTGTACGTGACCGGTCGCAGCGAGACCGCGGGCGCGCTCCCGGGGACGATCGGCGAGACCGCGGACGCGGTGCGCGCGCTCGGCGGCGTCGGGCTCGCGGTGCGCTGCGATCACGCGATCGACGAGGAGGTCGAGGCGCTCTTCGCGCGCGTGGACGCGGAGCACGGCCGCGTCGACGTGCTGGTGAACAACGCGTTCGCGATCCCGGAAGGCAAGCTCACCGCGCCGTTCTGGGAGCTGCCGATCGCGCAGTGGGACGTGATGCATCGCGTCGGTCTGCGCTCGCACTACGTCGCGGCGTGGCACGCGGCGCAGCGCATGGTGCCGGCGCGACGCGGGCTCATCGTGAACGTCTCGTCGTTCGGCGCGAAGATCCAGGCGGTCAACGTCGCGTACGGCGTGGGCAAGGCGGGTGTCGATCGCATGTCGCGCGACATGGGCCGCGAGCTCGCGCCGCACGGCGTGCTCGCGGTCTCGATCTGGCCGGGGATCGTGAAGACCGAGCGCTTGTTGCTCGAGCCGGAGCGCCTCGGGTTCGATCCCAGCAAGGGCGAGTCACCGCAATTCAGCGGGCGCGCCGTGGCGTGCCTCGCCGCCGATCCGCGCGCGATCGAGCACGCCGGCGAAGCGCTCGTGGTGGCCGAGCTCGGCGAGCACTACGGCTTCCCCGACCTCGACGGCTCACGCCCGCGCTCGATGCGCCGGGACCGCGCCCGATGATCGAGTAAGGTTCGCGCCACGCATGCCGAAGTTCGCATCGATCGACGTGGGCTCGAACGCGTCGCGGCTCCTCATCGTGCAGGCCGACGGACCCGGGCGCTTCACCACCGTGCTGCAGTCGCGCATGCCGGTGCGCCTGGGCCACTCGGTGTTCGTCACGGGCAAGCTCGATCCCGAGTCGGTGGAGGAGCTCGTGCGCGCGATGCGCGCGTTCAAGACCACGATGGAGAACGAGGGCGTCGAGGCGTATCGCGCGGTGGTGACCGCGTCGGCGCGCGACGCCGAGAACTCCGAAGACATGCTGCACCGGGTCGCCGATGCGGGCATCGAGCTCGAGGCGATCGACGGCACCGAGGAGGCGCGGCTCGTGAAGCTCGCCGTCGAGCAGCGCGTGCCGCTCGGCGACAAGCGCGCGCTGCTCTGCGATCTCGGCGGCGGCAGCCTCGAGCTCTCGGAGGTGAACCACGACGAGGTGCGCTTCTCGACGAGCCTGCAGATCGGCACGGTGCGCCTGCTCGAGTCGTTCCTCGACGATGGCAAGCCGGTGACGAAGGCGCAGGAGCGCCTCCTCGGCGAGTACCTCGATCGCATGCTGCAGCCGGTGCGCGAGAGCTTCCTCAAGCGCAGCTACGACGTGGTCGCGGGAACGGGCGGCAACTTCGAGACGATCGCGGAGCTGTGCCCGATGGCGGGCACCGCGCTGCCGACGATCGACGTCCGGAAGGCGCGCGCGCTGCTCGCGAAGATGTCGAAGATGAAGGCGACCGATCGCCGCAAGGAGTACGGGCTGCGTCCCGATCGCGCCGACGTGATCGTGCCCGCGCTCTACGTGCTGGTGACGATCGCGGACCTCGCGCGCACCGACACGATCGTGGCACCCGGCGTGGGCCTCAAAGAAGGCATCGTCGCGGAGCTCGTGCACAAGCACTTCCGCGTCTGGGACTACAAGGTCGACGAGAGCCAGGCGGCGCGCGCCGCGGTGCAGCTCGGTCGTCGCTATCACTTCGACGAGCCGCACGCGACGCAGGTGGATCGCCTCGCGACCCAGCTCTTCGATCGACTGCGCGCGCTGCACAAGCTCGACGATCACGATCGCGTGCTCTTGCGCGTCGCCGCGCTGGTCCACGACATCGGCGACTTCGTGCACTTCGCGGCGCACCACAAGCACACGCAGTACATCGTCGAGCACAGCGACGTGATGGGCCTGTCGCCGGAGCACCGCGTCGTGGTGGGCTGCATCGCGCGCTATCACCGGCGCGCACCCCCGAGCCCGAAGCACGCGTCGTTCGCGTCGCTGGGCCCGGAGGATCGACGGAGAGTGCGGAAGCTGTCGTCGATCCTGCGCCTCGCGGATGCGCTCGATCGCGGGCACCGCAGCAAGGTGCACCAGCTCGACGTCGAGGTCGGCGCGCAGGAGATCGTGATCCGCGCGAGCGGCAGAGAGGATCTCTCGCTGGAAGCGTGGACCGCCGCGCGGAAGGCGGGGCTCTTCGAGCAGACCTTCCGGCGGACGGTGCACGTCGTCGTGGACTCGGCCGACGACGCCGCCGTCGCGCGCGCCTGAAGCGCGTCAGCGGGCCGACGGGACGTCGCAGACGCCGTACTCGGCGCTCAGATAGCCGGGCACCGCGATGCACTCGTGCGAGGGATCGCTGCAGTCGGCGTCGCCCATCGCGGTGCGGCAGACCCGCAGGCACGAGAACGGACCGGCGCCGAGGCAGATCGTGCCCGGCACGCACGCGTTGGTCGCGGTGCAGCTGCCTCCCTCGGGCGTGGTGCCCGCGACGAAGCAACCGACGGTCTCGGGCGCCGGGCCCGGATAACAGCCGCGGCCTGCAGCACAGCCCGCGTTCGGCGCGAGCGTGCATGCGTCCGCGGGTGCGCAGTGACCGAGGTTCGGCGCCTCGGCGAGCTGCACGCACGCCTGGCCGCCCGGGCAGTCGAGCGCGGCGTCCGGGCAGCAGTAGTGACGGCAGGTGCCGGCGCGACAGGTGAGCCCTGGCGCGCACTCGTCGGCGAAGTCGCAGGGGTCGCCGTCGGTGCCGGGCAGGACGACGAGCTCGCAGCGCGTCGCAGCGACGCCGCCGACCTCCGCGTAGTAGCAGGCATGGTCGGGCGGGCAGTCCTGCAGCGCCACGTCGCACGCGCCGCCGCCCGCCGCGCAGAGGCTCGCGCCGCCATCGGCGCCCGCGTCGGTCGTGCCGGCGTCGGGCTCGCCCGCATCGACCTCGCCCGCGTCGACCTCGCCCGCATCCGCCGAGCCCGCATCCGCCGAGCCCGCGTCGATCGCGCCGCCGTCGTTCCCGGCGTCGCGCGCGCCCGCATCGAGCACGCCGCCGGCATCGTGCGCTCCCGCGTCCGCCACGCCGTCGTCGTCACCGCACGCCACGAGCACCAGCACGAGCCCGAGCGCGACCGCTCGTCCCACGAATCGTCCGTCCACGGTCGCCGCCTCCACAGCTCGAGCGCGCGACCCGCGCCTCGGAGCGGCCGCGAGCCTATGCGACCTCGCGCCACATCGGCAACGAGCTCGGCGCGCGATCACACGCGGAACGCCCGGTGCAACGCGAGCCCCTGTGCCAAGACGAGCCCTGCTCATCGCGCTGACGGTGTGGCTCAGCGCGTGCGCCGACGATCGAGACGCATGCGGGCATGGCACCGAGTGCGCGCGCGCGACACCCGCACCCTCGGGCGAAGGCTGGTGCTGCGCGCCTGGAGGCTCGCCGTTCTCCGGTTCGCAGTGCGAGCCGCTCGGCGGCTGGGTCGCGGATCGCACGCAGTGCGATGACGCTCCGGACTCGTGCGACGCGCCGCCCTGCGCATGGCGCACATCGGTCGACGCGAACGGCTGCATCGTCGCCCACATCGCACCCGACGCATGTCCACCACTCGACGCCGGCCGCTGATCGAGACCATCACCGTGCGACACGCGAGCGCCCGAGCCCGCGCGCCGCTCGCCGAGGCCTGCTCAGCCTCCGACGAGAGCCTTGTGCGCCCCCGTCTGGTCGGCCGGCCGCGGCGAGTACTGCGACTGGCTCGCGTACTGCGCTTCTTCGCGCCGCATCTCTTCCATCAGCTCGCCGACCTCGGGGCGTCCCTTCAGGTGGCTCATCAGCAGCGCCGAGCAGTCGGTGAACGTCTTCTCGTACGCGAGCGCCTCGCGCACCCGCGTCGCGATCCGATCACGCCCCGCCGCGAGATCGTTCTCGAGCGCATCGCCGTAGCGCGCCAGCTGCGCGCGCAGCTCGTCGATCTGCCGGCGCAGATCGCCCGCGCTCTTCTCCTTGTGCAGCGCGCGGCGCTCGTGGTCCTGCAGCACCTCCGAGAGCACCTCGGCGCGCGCGCGGTTCGCCGTCGCTTCCTCGAACACCCCGCGCCAGGTGCGCAGATCACCCGCCGTGCGCTCGAGCTCGAGCGCCTGCGCGTTCGCGCGCTCCCATGCCCGACGCGCCTCGTCGAGCTTCGTCTTCACGCGCGACAGACGCTCGCGCTCCGCGGCCGCATCGCGCAGCGTGCGCGACTCCTCCTCCGCGAGCTCCTCGACCTTGCGTCCGATCTCCGCGCGCAGCGCCCTGCCCCGCCGCTCGATCGCGTCGAGCTTGCGCTGGTGCGACGCGAGCTCGCCCTCGAGCTTGCTCGCGCGCGCCGAGACCTCCCACAGCTGATCGATCGCGGTCTGCAGGTCGTCGGGCACGCGGCCGTTCGGATACGCGCGCGCGACCATGCGCGAGAAGTACGCCGCACGGCGCGACCACTCGACGACACCGGGGCTCGGCGCGGGCGGCGGCGGAGGCGGCTGCGCGGGCGCGGCGGCCTGGCCCTCCTGCTGCTGCACCTCCCACGTGTTCGGGAGCGTGCGCTGCAGCGCCTTGAGCTCTTCCTGCAGGTGGTGGCCGTCGCGGAAGCGGCGACGTGGGTCTTTCTCGAGCAGCTTGAGGATGATCGCCTCGGCTGCCTCGGGCAGATCCTTCGCGAGCGTGCGCGGGCGCGGCGGCGGCGCGGTGCGCTGCATCTCGAGCAGCGTGTCGCGATCGTTGCTGCGGAACGGCAGCTGCCCGGTGCACATCTCGAAGAACAAGATGCCGAGCGCGTAGAGATCGCTCACCGGCAGCGCGTCGTCTCCACGCGCCTGCTCCGGCGACATGTACTCGGGCGTGCCGAACACCGCGCCCTTCGGAGCGAGTCGTGGATCCCGCGCGAGCGCTGCGAGACCGAAGTCCAGGATCTTCACGAAGTCGCGACGGCCGCCGCGCGTCGTGAGCATGATGTTGTCGCTCTTCAGGTCGCGATGGACGACGCCGAGGTCGTGCGCACGCGCGAGCGCCGCGCACATCTGCTCGAGGATGTCGACCGCCCGCGCGAGCTGCATCGGGCCCTTCGCGATCTCGCTCGAGAGCGCGCTGCCGACGAGGTACTCCATTACGAGGTAGAGCTCGCTCTCCTCGGTCTCGCCGACGTCGTGGATCTCGACGATGTGCGCGTGATCGACGCGGTTCGCGGCGCGCGCCTCGCGCAGCATCCACGCGCGCAGGTGCGTCTCGCTGCGCAGGTCGGGCCGGATGAGCTTCAGCGCGACCACCCGATCGATGAGGACGTGACGGGCCCGGTAGACGACCCCCATGCCCCCTTCGCCGAGCAAGGCCTCGAGCCGGTAACGCCCGGCCACGACCTTCCCGAGATAGCTGTCCTTCGCCGAGCGATTGGCCGAGGTGCGCGTGGTTCCCATGGGGACCTGGCTCCGGGGTTCGAAGAGGGCCGAAACCGAACCGAGCAGCGATGATAACGCCAGTCCTCCGGGGACAGTCAGAGTTTCCGTATCGCCTCTGGCCGAACCGGGGACGTCTCCAATCGTACACCATTGGTGAAGAATTGCGGATCGATCGCGAGAAAGTGCAGAGTTCGTACACTTATCCTGTTGTCCGGAGCGGCCTCTCCCGTATCCTGGGTGCGAGCTTCGGCCGGGCGTGCGCCTACGTGTCGCCCCGGGTTTCCACCCATACGGCCAGCGCTCAGGGCCACGAGCAGGAGGCGTGATGAGGGCTCGGACGCTCGGTCCGTATCGCATCGAGCGACGTCTCGCGACCGGCGGGATGGCCGAGGTGTTCGTGGCCCAGCGGCTCGGTCCCCACGGCTTCCAGAAGCGCGTGGCGCTCAAGTGCATCCTGCCGCAGCACGCGCGCGATCCCGACTTCGTCGCGATGTTCATCGACGAGGCGCGCCTCGCGGCGCAGCTCGAGCACCCGTCGATCGTGCAGGTCTTCGACTTCGGCGAGGCCGACGGCGCGCTCTTCCTCGCGATGGAGTTCGTCGACGGGACGAACGTGAATCGCCTGCTGCGCGCGGTCGCCGCGAACCGCGAGGTGGTGCCGATCTCCGCCGCGCTGCACATCGCGGCGGAGGCCGCGCGTGCGCTCGCCTACGCGCACCACCTGTGCGACGAGTCGGGCAAGCCGCTCACGATCGTGCATCGCGACGTGAGCCCCGCGAACCTGCTGCTGACCAAGCGCGGCCACGTGAAGGTCGCGGACTTCGGCATCGCGCGCTGCGCGCAGAGCGATCACCGCACCGACGACGGTCACGTGCGCGGCAAGCTCGGGTACATGTCGCCCGAGCAGGTGAGCGGGCTCGACATCGACGGGCGGAGCGACGTCTTCACGCTCGGCACGGTGCTCGCGGAGATGTTGATCGGCGAGCCGCTCTTCGGCAGCGGAACCGATCTCGACGTGCTGCTGCGCATCCGCAACGCGGATCTCGGCGTGCTCGATCGCAAGGGACGCGCGGTGCCGCAGGACGTGCGCGCGGTGCTCTGCGCGGCGCTCGCGCGTCATCCCGACGATCGCCCCGAGGCGGGCGCGCTCGCCGAGGCGCTCGAGGATCTGATGCGCCGTCGCGGCAGCGCGGGGCGTGGCGCGCGCGAGCTCGCGCGGCTGCTGCACCGGCTCGATCTCGTCGCGAAGACGCCGCAGGACGAGGCCGCGCACGAGCCCGGCGCGAGGCCGACCGCCTACGTCGATCCGAGCGGCGGCGCGCGCACCGGAGCGACGGTGGAGACGCCGCTCGCGACGCGCGACATGCTCGGCAAGCTCGCGCTCGAGACGCCGAACTCGTGGGAGGTGCGGCTCGCCGACGGGCACACGATCGGGCCGCTCACGTTCCCAGAGCTCGTGCGGCGCATCGTGGCCGGCGAGGTCGACGAGCGCGCGCTGGTGAAGCGCGACGCGGGGCAGCTCGTGCCGAGCGGCGAGGTGCCCGAGCTGCAGCGTTATCTCGGGTCGCAGGCGCTGCGCTGGAACCCCGCGGAGATCCGCGACGCCGATCGCCGCGGGCTCGTGATGCCCGGCGGCGTGCTCGGGCTCGTGCACCGCATCACGTCGGATCGCGAGACCGGCGTGCTGCACCTGTGGGACGGGCAGCGGCGCAAGAAGGTGTACTTCGTCGACGGTCGGCCCGACTTCGTCGCGTCGACTGTGAAGAAGGAGATGCTCGGCGAGTATCTCGTGCAGCGCGGCGTGTGCCTCCGCATGGAGGTCGACATGGCGCTCGCGCTCCTGCCGCGATACGGCGGGCGGCTCGGCGATGCGCTCGTCGGGCTCGGTGTGCTGCGGCCGGTCGAGCTCTACCGCGCGATCTCGGGGCAGGTGCGCGAGCGCTACCTCGAGATCTTCCGGTGGCGCAACGGACAGTGGGCGTTCCGCGCCGGCGTGCGATCGGAAGAAGAGACGTTCCCGCTCGAGCAGGGCGCGCACGAGCTGCTGCGCGATGCGGCGCTCGCGGCGGACACCTCGGAGATCGAGGCGGCGCTCTCGGACGTGCGCGAGCGCGTGCTCTCCCGCGAGTCGCGTCCGCCCGCGCCGCCGAGCGCATACGGGCTGCCCGAGCCCTGGCTCCGTCTGCTCGACGTGCGGGGCGACATGACGCTCGGGAGCATCGTCGCGCGCGAGACCGCGAGCGGCGGCGACGTCGAAGACGTGTACCGCGCCTTCTACCTCGGTCTATCCTGCCGGCTGGTGAAGGCCGCCTGAGGCCTTCGCGGAAGCCGGACCGGACCGGGAGGACGTATTGAGAGGTGGATCGCGCAGGGCGCGCGGGCGCGCGCTCGTGCTGCGTATCGCTCTCTGCTGTGTGAGCGCGATCGTCGTGGCGGTGTTGCTCGGCGCGTGCGCGGGTCCAGCGCGCGGCGCCACGTCGACGGCCCTCGAGCGCGGTGCGCTCGTGGAGGCGCTCGACGGGTACGATCGCATGCGCCAGCTCGACGGGCCGGATCGCGAGCTGCTCGGGCGCATCGCGGCGCTGCTGCTCGAGCAGGAGGCGGGCGGCGCGGATCGCGAGCTGCGACGGCAGGCGATCCAGGAGCTCGCGGGCTCGGGCACCGCCGGTGAGCCGGTGCTGCAGCGCATCGCGCACGGCGAGGGTCCGTCGCGCGTGCTCGCGCTCGAGGCGCTCGCGCGGCGAGGGGACGATCGGGCCGCGCTCGAGCTGCGATCGTTCGCGGACGACGAGGACGCGGACGCGCGCGCGGCATCGGTGCTGGGGATGGATCCCGAGGAGGATCGTGACGCGTTGCTCGAGGCGATCCGCTGGCCGAGCCCGCGCGCGAGGGAGAACGCGGCATCGAAGCTCGCGGTGCTGGTGCCCGAGGGCGCCGCGCGCGCGGCGCTCGAGGAGACGAGCCGCGTCGATCCCGAGCCCGCGGTGCGCGCGGCTGCGGTGCGCGCGCTCGGTGGTTATGGCCCGCCGGCGCTGGTCGCGCTGCGCGAGCGTCTCTCGGATCCGGTGCCGAGCGTGCGCATGGCCGCGGTGGACGCGCTGATCCGCGCCGATCGCGATCAGGCGTGGACGGCGCTGGGCTCGCTCTTCGAGACGCCGCCGAGCTCGCAGGGGATCGAGGCCGCGCGCTTGATGTTGGTGCGGGCGCGCCAGGGCGACGAGGATCGCGGAGCGCGCGCGTACTTGCTCTCGGCGCTGCGCGCGGGCGAGCCCTCGCTGCGCTCGCAGGCCGGTGTCGCGCTGGTCTCGCTCGAGCCGAGCGAGGATCTCCGGGGCGCGCTGCACGAGGCGCTGGAGGGCGAGGACGATCCCGGCGCGAAGCTCTCGATCGCGCGCGCGCTGATGGAGCAGGACGGCGCGGAGGACGAAGCGCGGCGCGCGCTGCGCGCGCTGATGCAGAGCGGGCTCGAGATGAGCGCGCTGCAGTCGGCCGCGGTGCTCGCGGAGGACGGCGACGACGAGGCGAGGTCGATCCTGTCGGCGTTCCTGCACCGGCCCGATCCCGTGCTGCGGCGTGCGGCGGCGCGCGCGCTCGCGCGTGATGCGATGCGCCCCGACGACGCGCGCGAGGCGATGCGCGATCACGACGCGCAGGTGCGGATCGGCGCGGCGGGCGCGATCCTCGCAGCGTCGAACGCGGACGCGTGAGGTAGAGTCGAGGCAGGCATGTACAAGCACATCCTCGCGGCCACCGACTTCTCGGATCTGGGCGATCGCGCGCTGCAGAAGGCGTCGGAGCTCGCGATCCAGCTCGGTGCGAAGCTGACCTTCGTGCACGTGATGGTGTCGGAGGACAGCGCGAGCCCGATGTACGCCCAGCACGAGGTGCGCGCGCACGTGAAGAAGCTCGGCGAGCGCATGCCGCAGCACCACGACGTGCAGGTCGAGCTCGAGGTGCGCGTGGGCGATGCGCCGACCGAGATCCTCGCGGCCGCGGAGGCGCACGACGCGGACCTGATCGTGATCGCGACGCGCGGCGAGCGTGGGTTCGCGGAGTGGCTGCTCGGCTCGACCGCGGAGCGCGTGGTGCGGAACGCGCGTCGCGACGTGCTGATCGTGACCTGACCTAACGCGAGCGGACGCGCGGGGGCGGCGGGAGCGAGGGCATGCGCGCGTCGAGCTCGCGCGTGAGCGCGTCGACGATCGAGTCGGCGTCGAGCTCGAGCTCGTCGTCGCTCGGGCGCGGAGGCGGCGGCGCGGGCGCGTCGGGGGTCGGCACGCGGCGGATGCGCGCAGCGCGCGGCGGTGCGTCCTCGGGCGTGGCGCGCGGAGGCTCGCCGGGGCCGCTCGCGTCGACCCAGCGCGTCGCCCGCGTGCGCACGTCGAGGTGGAGGAACGCGCCCGCAGGGTAGAGGCCGACGCCGGTGCGATCGAAGCGCGAGACGAGCTCGTGCACCGCGTCGAGGCTCGCGCCGGTGACGCGCAGATCGAGCGCGAGGCCGTGGAGGTGCCGGCTGCCGGGGCGTGCGTCGGGACGATCGCCGGAGAGGATCTCGATCGCGTGGCCGGGGAAGCGATTGGCGATGACCCGCAGGCGCTCCAGCAGGCCGGGATGGAGGCGGCGGATCGAGGGCGCGATCCAAGTGGGATCGTTCGCGTGCGCGACGAGGGTCGCGGCATCGGGCAGCGGCGCGCTCGGCGGTCGCGCGAGGATGCTGAGCGCGACGAGGCTCTCGGCGTGCGGTCGACCCTCGCAGTCGAGCAGCACGAGCGAGCGGCGCTCGGTCCCTCGCACGAGCGTGACCGGCGCAGGGCACGCGGACGGAGCAGGCGGCAGCGCGGCGGGCTCGGGCGCGCGCGGACGCGGCGGAGGCGGCGGCGTGATCGCGACGCGCGGTGGCGGCGGCGGGGTGATCGCGACGCGCGGTGGAGGCGGCGGCGTGGGCGGGGTCGCGGCGGCGCGCGCGCACGCGCTCTCGCTCATGCCCGCAGGGCACACCGGTCGCGCGACGAGCGGCGCGCGCTCGCTCGGCGGCGCGTAGATGACGGTCACGTCGGCGCGCGCGGACGACGGCAGCGCGAGCGCCGACACGAGCGCGATCAGGACGACGCGGTGCATCGACCGAATGGTCCCGTGCTCGCTCGTGATCGATCCAGAAAACGGATCGCGAGGTCAGACCAGGCGCTCGTCCTGGGGATCGAAGCAGACGAGGCCATGCTCCGCCGCGAGCTGCGACACCACGCGCAGGACGACCTCGGCGTAGTCCCATCGCACGTGGGGGTAGAGCAGCGGCCCGCGCTGATCGCAGTCGATCGGAGACAGAGCCCAGACGCGATCTTCCGGCGCGTCATCGGGGAATCGCGCACGCACGGCGTCGATCAGCGCGCGCACGCGAGCCGGGGTCGGCTCGTCGTGCTCGGGCTCTCGTTCGAGGTAACGATTCGCGAGCGATGCGAACGTGCTCGCGGCGTCATCGTCGTCGCGAGGACGTGGCCCCTCCCAGACTGCGATGTCGAAGCTCATGCCGCGAGCACAGGCGCACTACTCCGGTGCGCGGCGCAGGACGCGATCGAGCGCTTCGATGATCCACGGCACCGCGTCGGAGACGCCGGGGACGTGCGCGGTGGGGATGCGCTCGAGCTCGTCGATCCACGACGCGGGCAGGCCGTGCTCGCGCGCGCCGCGCACCAGGAGATCGCGATATCGACGGGAGGGTCGCAGGCCGAGCGTCGGAGTACGGGTCACGTACACGAACGCGCGCATCACGCGTTCGCGCGCGTGCACCTCGCGCTCGACGCGCGCGTAGCCCGCGGACTCGTGGCGATCGAGGCGCTCCATGTCGTCGTCGTGCAGCACGTGCAGCACGCCGTGCACGGTCGCGCCGAGCTGCGGGAGGACGCTCGCGAACGCGGGCTCGATCAGCGGGATCCCGCGCTGCACGAACGCGAGGCGATGATCACGCAGCGACGCGGCCTCGCTCGAGATCGGTCGGATGCGCCGGCGTCGCACCAGCACGTCGCGGCACGTGTTCGCCCCGAACGCGAAGTACGCGACGCTCATCGCCCGAGCGCTTCGAGCGACGCGAAGGGGAACGTCTCGAGCACGTCGACCGCTTCTTCGGGAACGCTCGCCGGCGCGATCGTGAGCGCGACGACGAAGCGATCCGCGACCACGACCTGCGCTTCGCTGGTCGACGTTCCCGGGACCCACGACGCGAGCGCGGGACGTCCTGCGATGCCCGTCGGGACGAGCTCGACCGGCGCCTCGGGCTCGGCGGCCATCGGGATGCGCTGCGCTGCCGCGAACCCCGCGACGAGATCGGGCGCGCGCTGCGCGTCGACGACTCGCACCGTCGCGCGCCGCTCTCCGTCGGCGTACTGCACGCTCACGCGCGTGGTCGGGGTCACGCCGAGCTCGACGTGCGGCTCGGGCGCGCCCGTCGCCTCGAAAGAGCCGAGCCGCTGCGGCAGCGCGCCCGCGAGCGCGCTCGGTGCGACGAGCCCTGCGGGCGTGCTCGGCGCGCTCGGCGTGGGACGTGCGGGCGGCGTGGGCGCGGGCTCGCTCTCGCGCGGACGTTCGCACGCGAGCGAGAGCCAGAGTATCGAGACCAGGAGCGCGGTGCGGGAGCGCACGGCGCGAGGGTAGCGGGGATCACGCGCCCGGGAGAAGCGCGCGACGTCGTGGTAGGAGTCGCGAAATGGCGCCGCGGCGATTCGGCCCTTCCGATCGAGAGCGAGTGACGCTGCGCGTCGATGGCGACGACGTGCCCGCGCTGCGCGGTGAGCCGATCGCGATCGCGCTCGCAGCAGCGGGGCGTGTCGTGCTCGGTCGCAGCGTGAAGTACCACCGGCCTCGCGGTGCGAGCTGCTACGCGGGGCGCTGCGACGGTTGCTTGATGCGCGTCGACGGCGCGCCGAGCCGCATGACGTGTCGCGTGCCCGCCGAGCACGGCATGGTCGTCGAGACCCAGAACGTGCTCGGCACCGCGGAGATGGATCTGCTCGCCGCGACCGACTGGTTCTTCCCGGGCGGGATGAACCACCACGAGATGTTCACGTGGAGCAAGCCGGTGAACCGCGTGATGCAGAGCGTCGCGCGCCGCATCGCCGGTGTCGGCAAGCTGCCCGACGAGCCGAGCGCGCCGGTCGAGCCGCAGCGGCGCGAGTGCGACGTGCTGGTGATCGGCGCGGGCCCGAGCGGGCTCGCAGCGGCGGCGGAGTGTGCGCGGCTCGGGCTGCGGGTGATCGTCGCGGACGAGGAGACGCGCGCGGGAGGACACCTCGCGCACACGCCGGGCGTGGTGCGCACCGCGGAGGACGAAGCGCCGCTCGACGCGCGGGTCGTCGCGGAGCGGCTCGCGAACCGCGCCATCGAGCGGGGCGCGGAGCTCGCGCTCGGGTGCTCGGTGGTCGCGATCGACGACGAAGATCCGTCGGTGCTCGTCGCGCTGGCCGATGCGCCCGACGCGCTGGTGCGCGTCGAGGCGCGGCGCGTGATCGTCGCGCAGGGTCGGCACGAGGGCGCGTGGGCGTTCGAGGGCAACGATCTGCCCGGCGTGATCGGGAGCGACGCGGCGTGTCGACTGCTCGCCCACGGTGTGCTCCCGGGCGAGCGCGTGGTGATCGCGGGGCCGACGAGCGCGAGCGCACCGGGAAGCGCGCGGCTGCGTGCGCTCGCCGCGGCGCTCGAGGGCGCGGGCGCGAGCGTGATCGGGAACTTCGAGATCTCGGCGATCGAGCGGGCGCACGGGCGCGCCGGCATCGATCGCGTGGACGTGCGCACCGTCGGCGGCATCGAGTCGCTCGAGTGCGACGCGCTGGTGATCGCACCGCCGAGCAGCGCGGTGTACGAGCTCGCGTCGCAGGCCGGCGCCGACGTGGTGTGGCGCGAGGGCGGCTTCGAGGTCGACGCGTCGCACGACGACGGAGCGACGCGCTCGCCGCGCGTGCGGGTGATCGGTCGCGCATCGGGTGTTCCCTCGGTGCCCGCGGGGATCGCGCAGGGGATCGCGGCGGCGCGGGCGATCGCGCAGGAGTTGCAGCGATGAGCGACAAGATCCTGGCGTGTCGCTGCGAGGACGTGACGACGCACGAGATCGAAGAAGCGGTGCGCGCGGGACATCGCGATCTCGAGTCGCTCAAGCGCTACACCGGGTTCGGCACCGGGTGGTGCCAGGGCAAGCAGTGCGTCGCGCTCTGCGCGCGCCTGCTCGTCGAGCTCGGTGGCGATCCCCCCGACGCGCCGATCACGCCGCGCCCTCCGTTCCATCCGGTCTCGATCGCGCGGCTCGCGCGCTTGCTGCCCGAGGGGGACGAGTGAGCGCGCACTTCGAGCCGATCGCGGCGCCGCCCAAGCTGCTTCCCGATCGCGCCGACGTCGTGATCGTCGGCGGCGGGATCATGGGGCTCGCGATCGCGTGGAACCTCGCGCGCCTCGGACAGCAGCGCATCGTCGTCGTCGAGAAGAGCTACCTCTGCAGCGGCGCGTCGGGGCGCAACGGCGGAGGCGTGCGCGCGCAGTGGTCGAGCGAGACCAACGTGCGCCTGATGAAGCGCTCGATCGAGCTGTGCTCGGATTTCGCGACGAAGATGCGCATCAACGTGTGGTTCCGGCGCGGGGGATATCTGTTCCTCGCGCGGAGCGACGAGCGCGCGAAGCAGCTCGAGGAGAGCGCGCGGCTGCAGCGCGATCACGGCCTGCCGACGCGCATCGTCGATCGCGCGGAGATGAAGGAGATCGTCCCCGAGCTCGACGTCTCGCGCTTCGTCGCGGCGAGCTGGAACCCGCACGACGGAGTCGTGTTCCCGTGGCCCTTCGTGTGGGGCTACGCGCGCGCCTGCGAGAAGCTCGGTGTCGCGCTGCACACGCACACCGACGTGCGCGAGATCGAGACGACGAACGGACGCGTCAGCGGCGTGGTCACGTCGCGCGGGCGCATCGCGACGGATCGAGTGCTCGTGTGCGCGGGCGCGTGGTCTCCGGAGATCACGCGGATGGTGGGAGTCGAGCTGCCGAGTCATCCGCACCGACACGAGATCTGCTCGAGCGAGCCGCTCAAGCCGTTCTTGCGGCCACTGGTCGGTGATCTCGCGGACGGGCTCTATTTCTCGCAGTCGATGCGCGGCGAGATCGTCGGTGGGATCTCGAACGCGAAGGTGCCCGACGGAATCGATCAGCGATCGTCGCTGCGCTTCCTGGGCCTCTATTCACGTGCTCTGTCGCGCGCGATGCCGGTGCTCGGAGAGGTGAAGATCCTCCGTCAGTGGGCCGGCTGTTACGACATCACGCCGGATGGGAATCCGCTCGTCGGCGACGTCGACGAGGTGCCCGGCATGTACCTGATGAGCGGGTTCATGGGGCACGGCTTCATGATGGCGCCGGTGATGGGCGAGCTCTTCGCGCGCTGGCTCCTGCAGGGCGAGGAGCGGGAGCTCTTCGAGCGCTGGAACCTGCGCCGCTATCGCCTCGGCAAGCTGCTCAGCGAGACGATGATCCTCGGCTAGGCGATCAGCGCGACTTGCGCGACTTCGACTTGCGGCGCGGAGCCGTCGCCTTCGCGAGCGGCGCGAGCTCGTAGCTCTCGATCACCCACTGGCGCACTCGCTCTGCGGCCTCGCGACGATCGCCGACGTCGAGCCACTGCTCCATGTCGCGCACGAGCGTCGGAGGGCTCTCGTGGTACTCGCGGAGCTCGCTGGTGCGCTGTCGGGGCACGAATGGAGTATGGCCGCAGCGTGCACGCCCGCGCCAGAACGAGCGGCGCTCAGTCCAGCTGGAGTGCTCGCTGGCGGAGGGCCCGCACGGGAGCGTGCGGCGCACGCGGACGGGAGGGCCCTCCGCCGGCGAGCCGATTTTTTCGACACTCGCTCAGCGCGCGACCGGCGCGCGGAAGATGTCGAGCCCCGACGCGCCAGGGAGCACGCCGCTCGTGAAGTAGAGCGAGCCGTCCGAGCCGAGCTCGGGCGAGCAGGGATCGGCCGCGTCGAGCGCTTCGGTGTCGACGAAGATCGGCGGGCCCCACGCCGAACCTCCGCGCTGTGCGCACCAGATGTTGTACGAGCTCGACGCGCGGCCGAACGCGGGACGATCCGAGCACCACACGAGCGTGCGGCCGTCCGACGAGATCGCGGGCTGGGTGTCGTGGCTCGTGCTCGCGAGCTCGGTGATCTCGCTCGGCTCGTCGAACACGAGGCCGGTGGTGGTCCGGCGGGTCACGTAGAGGCGCGTCGGGCCTCCGCCGATGGGCTGGCGCGTGAAGTAGATCGTCACGCCGTCCGACGCGATCTCGGGGCCGCCGTCGTGATCCGGCGTGCTGAGCGCATCGATGCGCGTCGGCGTGAGGAACGTGTACGCGCGGTCGTCGAACACCGCGTGATAGAGGTCGAGGCCGCCGCCGCCGCCGGGACGATCGGACGCGAAGATCATCTCCCAGCCGTCGGGGCTCAGCGCGGGATCGACGTCGTCGGCGCTCGAGTTGATGACGGGATACGCGGTGACCGTGCCCCACGGGCCGTCGGAGGTGCCGCGCTCGACGCAGAAGAGGTCGCGACGCCCGACGCCACCCGGGCGGTTCGACGCGAAGCAGAGCACGCGACGGTTCCCGGTGATCGAGGGGCCGTCCTCCTGCCCGCTGGTCGCGACCGCGCCGACCCACTCCGGCGTGCCGAAGCGACAAGCAGCGGGCACTGGCGGACCGGCGTCGAGCTCCGTCCACGCCGCGTCGATCGTGGTCGCATCGACCGGCGCGGCGTCGTTCGCGGGCGTCGCGGCGTCGAAGGCCGTCTGGTAGCCGACTCGCCCGCACGCGGGCGCGAGGAGCACCACGACGACGAACGTGAGCGCACTGATCGATCGCCGCGCGAACTGCACCACAGCGAGCCGGAGCTTAAGATGTTCGTCCCCGCGCGTCGACGCCGACGCGCTCGCAAGCGCGATCGAGACGGCCTACGATCGGCGCGTGGGTGGGTGGCGCCGCGCTTCGTCGATCGGGCTCGCGATGTCGATCGCTGCGGGGTGTGGTGGTGCGCAGTCGCCCGACATCCGCGAGGTCGGCGCGCCGCAGGTGCACCAAGGTCGCGTCGTCGCGGCGCGCGGGCCCGTCGTGCCGCAGCGCGGTGACGCGTGCGTGGTCGAGGTGCTGCGGACCGACGACGCCTACTACAACTGCCGCATCCGCGTGGAGTGCGGCGGCGACATGGTCTACGGGCTCGCCGACGGTGGCTACAACGCGTGTTACCGGCAGGGCGAGGACCTCGTGTTCGCGCGTGATCGCAACGGCACGCGCGTCGACGGAGATCCGCGGCTCTACTTCGATCTCGCGGGCGGGCGCGTGTTCGTGAGCGACGACGCGCCCGACGTGGAGCTCGAGATCGATCTGAGCGGTCTGCCGCAGGACTACGAAGGTCCGAGCGCGCCGCCGCCCGACGCGATGCCGGGCGCGTGATCGACGGTCATCGCGCCGCGCGCACGTAGTCGAGGCGGTACCGCACCGGCGTGGAGAGGTACGAGCTCTCGACGGTGAAGTCGACGTGCAGGCGCGAGCCGTCGGGCTCGGTCGAGTAGAGCTGGTGCAGCTGCGAGCCCTCGCCCTCGTAGAGAAGCTCCAGCCAGCCGCCCTGGAGCCGCGGCGTGACGCGAGTGCCGCTCGAGACGCCGGTGACCTGCGCCGCCGCGCCGATCGCTCCGTCGACGACCCTCGTGCGGTTCGACTCGAGCGTGACCCGCACGCGCGAGCCCGTGAGCGAAACGAGCACGCGCCGCGGCGGCTGCATGTCGTTGCGGATGCGATCGCGCGCCATGCCCTGCAAGAGCTCGGGCAACGACGCGATGCGCGGCGCGAACGCGGCGTCGACCGTGCGCATCGCGCTCGCCGCATCGTCCTGGACCCACGTGCCCGCGAGCGTCGATGGCACCGTGCCCGACTGCGCGCGGCCGGGCCCGGGGAAGGCGCCCGCGGCGAGCGTCAGCGTGAGCGTGGCGAAGAGCGCGAGCGTCGATCTCATGGCGACCTCTATTTCGAGTCCAAGAGTCTCGTTTATGGGTTTGCTATATCGACGGCGCATGTCCTCCGTCAAGCAGGGCTCGCCCCGACGTGGTCGCCCGCGGAGCGACGTCGCGCGTCGAGCGATCCTCGAGGCCACGCGCGATCAGCTCGCGGAGCTCGGCTACGAGCGGCTGTCGATCCAGCGGGTCGCGGAGGTCGCGGGCGTGGGAAAGCAGACGGTGTATCGCTGGTGGCCGACCAAGCGAGAGCTGGTCGCCGAGTGCGTGCTCGAGGGCTACGTGCTGCCGAGCGGCTACGGGCCCGACGAGACGGGTGATCTCGGGGCCGATGCGGCGACGTGGCTCCGCGAGCTCGCCGCGCACTACGGTCGGCCGCCGCAGACGTCGCTGCTGCGCGCGCTCACCTCGGCCGCGGCGGAGAGCGACGAGGTCGCGTCGAAGCTGCTCGCGAAGTTCGTCGAGCCGTCTCGCTCGGCGCTCGTGGCGCGATTGACGGATGCACAGCGCGCGGGCCGAGTGCAGGCCGACGCCCCGCTCGCGCTCGTCGCGGAGGCGCTGATCGGTGCGCTGGTGTTCCGGGTGCTGAGCCGCGAGCCGGTCGACGCCGACGCGATGGGAAAGCTCGCCGAAGCGCTGTTCGCGGGCATCGAGCAGCGGCCCCGCGGGGCCACGAAGAAGACGACGAAGGCACGGCGCGCGCGCTGATCGGCCGCGCGCTGGCGTAGGCTGATCGCGTGGGGACGCTCCGGTCGACGTGCTCCGCGCTCGCGCTCGTGGTGCTCGCCGCGTGTGGTGCGGCGCGCCCGCACCCGGTCAACGCGGAGCACGTCGTCGTCGACACGATCGTCGAGGCGCACCGCGACGACGACGGGGACCGCATCGTCGAGGCGGACGATCGCTGCCCGCAGGACGCCGAGGATCTCGACGGCTTCGAGGACGACGACGGATGCCCCGAGCGCGACGACGATCGCGATCGCATCGTCGACGCCGACGATCTCTGCCCGCGCGAGCCCGAGACCTACAACGGGATGGACGACGAGGACGGCTGTCCCGATCACTGCACGCTGCCGCTCTACTCGTGCCCGATCCAGCCGCAGATCGCGCGCGTCTACTTCATCAAGGACTCGTCGCGCGTGGAGGGCGACACGCTCGTGCTCCTGCGTGCGCTCGCCGACACCATCGTCGGCAACCCACAGATCCCCGTCATCGAGCTGCATGGCCATGCAGGGCGCGAGGAGCGCGCGCCGGTGCGGCTCGCACGTCGTCGCGCCGAGCGCCTCCGCGACGAGCTCGTCGCGATGGGTGTCGATCCCGCGCGGCTCGTGATCCACGCGCACGGCGCGACGATGCCGATCACCGCCGGACGCACGCCCGCGGAGCGCGAGACGAATCGGCGCGTCGAGATCGTGCTCGATCCCTGAGCGTCAGCTCGACAGCCACGCGGGCGGGCTCGGATGCGCGACCGCGCGCACCGCGCCGAGCGAGAGCCGCACGGTGCGCGCTCGATCGGTGCGTCCGTCGAGTGTCCATCGCTCCTCGCGGCTCGCGTCGAGGCTCAGCACGAGGCCGTGCGCGCCGCGCGGGAGACTGAGCTCGCGCGCCTGGCCCGAGGCGTCCTTCCACAGCGCGACCTGACGCGGCTCGCTCTCTCCCGGCATCACCGAGCGCTCCATCATGCCGAGCGACGTCAGCGTGAGCACCGAGCTCCCCGGATCGTCGGCGAGCGCGCCCGCGTAACGACCGGGCCAGCGACGATCGAGCTGCGGTCCGTCCATGAGCACCGCGATCACCAGCGACGGGCCCATCGCGCGCAGCACCGGCTGCACCGGATCGATGCGCGCCAGGTCTTCGCACACGAGCACCGCGATGCTCGCGTCGGGTCGGAACACGTAGAGGCTCAGCTGTCGATCGTCGACGTCGATGTCCTCCCACCATCGACGCGCGGGATCGAGCGTGTGGCCGAGGTGGTATCGACGGATCTGCCCTTCGTCCAATCGCCAGCGATGGTGCTTGCTCTGCCACCAGTGGGTGCGCACCTCGCCGCCCTCGAGCAGCGATGCGAACACGAGGTTCCGCGGCGCGCCGCTCTTCGGATAGATCGCCGACGTGCCCGCGATGAAGAGCTCGAGCGAGGGCAGCTTCGCGAGCTCCTTCGCGACGCCGCGCACCGTGAGCGAGTCGAGCGCGAGCTCGGGCAGCACCACGCCGTGCACCTGACCGACCTCGCGCTCCGACACCCGCACGAGCTCGCGCACCAGGTCCGCCACGAACGCGACGCGATCCTTGTCCTTCTCGGGCAGCCACGTCTGCTTCACGCGGAAGTGACCGGCGCCGCTCGCGCCCTGCACCAGCGGGCCCGCCTCGATCGCATCGCCGCGCATGCGGTACGGGAACGGCACGCACAGCAGGTTGAACGGGCCCTGCGCGCGATCGAGATCGCCGACCATCCAGCGCGTCTCGATCTCGTGCTTCGCCGGCAGCAGCGCGACGTGGTGCGAGAGCGCGCGCATCGCGCAGCCGACCTGCGCGGCGCGCGACTTCGGCTGCACGCACGCGCGATCGTGCGGCACCGCGATGCAGAGCGAGACGCGCACGTCGGGGATCGCGCCCGCGCCACGACCGCTCGCACGGTGCTCTCCGGAGACGAAACGAAGGTGCTCCTCGAGCACGAACGAGGTGATCGGCGAGGGATGCTCGGGCGCGAAGCCGATCCCGTCGCACGCCTCGTCGGCGATCGCGAGCAGCTCGATCGCAGCGTCGGCGACGGCATCGCTCGTCTCGGGCCCGATGGGATCGTTCTCGCCCGCGATGATCGCTTCCCACGCCTTCTGCGCGTCGTCGGGCACGCGCATCTCGCTGCGCCAGCGTGCGCCCGCGGCGTCGGTGCGCGCGAGGTACTCGAGCCCGAAGTAGGGCGACCAGCGCGCGCCCGAGCCGCGCGGAAGACCACGCCCCGAGTAGCGGTCGCGGGTGTAGCAGGCCGAGCGCTCGACGATGGTGGCCGCGGCCGCGAACGCATCGGGTGGCCACACCGGGCACGAGGCGAGCGACGCGCTCGCGCTCCCGGGCACGGTCCCGACGGGAAGGACGTAACGGAGGAGATCGCCGACGGTCGGCATGAGAAGGACGCAGACGCTACAGCGGATGCGCTCCTGACGCGAAGCCAATCGCGCAGGACGTCGGCGCCTCACCGCGCATGTGCGCTGCATCGCGGTGCAGATCGAGTGAGCCGTGTTCCGGGGTGCCGTCCACTTACCCACCGTGGGCATCGAGCTACCGCGACACCTGCGGCTCGTCGGCACGGCGCAGGACGGCGCGGGCAGCGCGCAGGAAGACACACCATCGGAGGCGCGCCCCCCGATCGACACCGCATCGGCGTTCCGTCTCCACGGCAGCTACGTCACGCGCGTCGCGCTGCGCTTCCTGGGCCGCACCGCCGAGGTGGACGACCTCGTGCAGGACGTCTTCCTCGACGCGATCCGCGGCATCCACAAGCTGCGAGACGCCGAGGCCGCGCGACCGTGGCTCGCGCTGATCACGGTGCGCAAGGCGCGACGTCTCCTGCGGAAGCGCCGCGCGCGACGCGCATTCGGGCTCGACGAGGGCGCCGACTACACCGAGGTGGCCGACTCGCGCGCCTCGCCCGAGGAGCGCGCGCGGATCGCGGAGCTCTACCGCGTCCTCGACTCGATCCCGGCGAACGAGCGCCTCGCGTGGACGCTGCGTTATCTCGAGCAGGAGCCGCTCGATCGCGTCGCCGAGATCTGCGAGTGCTCGCTCGCGACCGCGAAGCGTCGAATCGCGGCCGCACACGCGGTGATCACCGAGGAGATCGGCGATGACTGATCGCTCGGAGCTGCGACGCACGATCGATGCGGCGCGCGAGCACGCGCTGCCGGCGTGGACCGACGCGCGCGGCGCGCAGCTCGCGGCGCGCGTCGATGCGCGACGACGAAGGCGCGCGGTGGCTCGCGTGGTGTCGGCGACCGGGCTCGTGCTCGCCGCAGCGGCGGCGTCGTTCTGGATGGTCGCGCGTGGAGAGGTGCCGGCACCGGTCGCGCGCGCCCCCGAGGTCGTCGCGCCCGCGCCCGCGGTGCTGCGCTTCGCCGACGGCTCGATCGCGACGCCGCTCGGCGACGACACCGAGCTCTTCGTCGATCGCATGGCGTCGGACGCGATCGAGCTGTCGCTGGTGCGCGGCGCGGCGCGCTTCGCGGTCACGCCCGGGCTGCCGCGGGCGTTCCGGGTGCGCGCGGGCACGGTCACGGTGTCGGTGATCGGCACCGAGTTCACGGTGACGCGCGAGGGCAGCGGCGCGATCGTCGAGGTCGATCACGGTCGCGTGCGCATCGAGTGGGAGCACGACGGGCGCGACGAGCTCTCGGCCGGCGAGCGCGGGGTGTACCCGCGCGCGCGCGTCGAGGCCGAGCCGACTGCGGTGCGCGACGAGCCGGCCGCGGCGCGAGCGCCGCGCGTGCGCACGTCGCGAGGACGCGAGCGCGCGGCCGAGCGCGAGGTCACGCCGGAGCCCGCGCCGGTGACGCCCGACTGGCGCGCGCTCGCTGCCGAGGGTCGCTACGACGACGGCTACGCGCTGCTGCTCGCCGACACCCGCGTGCTGCGCAGCGACGACGTCGGCACGCTGGTGTTCGCGGCGGACTGCGCGCGCTTGTCGGGGCATCCCGCCGAGTCGCTGCCGTATCTGCGCCGCGCGCTCGAGATCGGACGCGACGACGAGCGGGCGCCGCTGGTGTCGTTCACGCTCGGCCGCGTCCTCCTGCAGCAGCTCGATCGACCGGCCGAGGCCGCCGACGCGTTCGCGCAGGCACGCGCGCTCGCGCCCGAAGGATCGCTCGCACCGGACGCGCTCGCACGCGAGGTGGAGGCGAGCCATCGCGCCGGGCTCGCGGCGCGCGCGCGCGCCCTCGCCGAGGAGTACTTGCGACGTCATCCCGACGGCGTGCGCGCCGACGCGGTGCGCCGGTTCGGCGGCCTGGAGTAGCGACTGCTCCGCGCCGTCGTGCCGATCGTCGCGCTCCTCGCGCTCGCGCGGCCGGGCGCGGTGCGCGCACAAGCACGCGAGCGACCGAGCGTGTCGGTGTCGATCGCGGACAGCTGCGCCGAGCTCGACGCGGACGTGGTGCGGCACGTGCTCGAGGTCGAGCTCGGAGGCGATGCGGAGCTCGCATCGCCCGACGAAGCGAGCAGTCGCGTCGCGGTGCGCTGCGAGGGCACGCGCGCGCTGATCGAGATCGACGAGCGCCTCACGCACAAGGAGCTGCGCCGTGCGCTCGAGCTCGGCGCATCACGGGAGGCGAGCACGCGCATGGTCGGGCTCGCGATCGCGGAGCTGCTCGCGGCGTCGTGGCTCGAGCTCGGCACGCGCCACGAGGCGGTCGCGGAGACGGTCGGCGAGCCCGCGCGCGAGAGTGCCCTGCGGATCGTGCGCGAGCGATGGACGCTCACGATGCCGCAGCCGGACGCGCCGAGCGCGACGCGCGCGGGGCCGCTCGCGATCCGCGCCCTCGCGTCGGCGCGCCTCTCGGGCGGTGAGCCCCAGCACGTCGCGTTCGGTGGCGGGCTCGCGCTGAGCCTCGAGCTGCTCGCGCCGCTCGCGCTCGCGATCGATCTGCGCGCCGATCACGCACGCGATCACGTGTACGACGTGGGCGCGGTCGCGATCACTTCGGCGACGTTGGGCGCGATCCTCGCGGTGCGTCTGTCGCTGGGCGACGAGAACCTCCTCGAGCTCGGCGGCGGCGCGCGCGGCGGCGCCGGCTGGCTCGAGGGGCGCGCCGACGCGAGCGCGACGTCGGCGACGATCGTGGGCCCGATCTTCACGTTGCTCGGCGCGGCGAGCCTCGCGACGCGCATCACGCGCGCCGCGTACGTGCACGTCGGCGTCGAGCTCGGATGGGTCGTCGCGGGCATCTACGGGACGCTCGCGCCGGTCGGCGAGACCATCGCGCGCATCGGCGGGACGCACGTCGCGATCACGCTCGGCTTCGAGGTGCGACCCGAGCCGTGAAGAAACGAGTGAGCCACTTCCGGGGGACCCGTCCACTTCCCCGCTGGAGGTCTCGCTGCATGCGCCAACGGCCGCACGAACGCTCGCTCTCGTCGCTGCTCCTCACCGCGTGCGCGGTCGCGCTGTGCAGCGCGTGCTCGGACACCGGCGGACCGATCCTGATGATCGACGGCGGCGATCGACAGGACGGAGGTGCTCCGCAGATCGACGGCGGTGATCGCGAGCGGCCTCGTGTGATCGCGACGACGCCCGAGCGCGGCGCGACCGGCGTCGACGTCGCGACCGAGATCGCGGTGACGTTCAGCGAGCCGATGCACGACGCGAGCTCCGTCGCGATCGAGGCCGAGGGCACGCCGATCGCGATCGGATCGGAGACGTGGAGCGACGACGGCACGACGTTGACCATCGCGCCCGCGACGCCGCTCCCCGCGAGCTCGCACGTGCGCGTGGAGCTCGACGCGGAGCTCGCCGACCGCGCGGGCAACACGCTCGGTCTGCCCTTCGTGATCCAGTTCACGACCGAGGATCGCGCGGCTCCTCGCGTGATCGACAGCGAGCCCGGAGCGGGCGCGACCGGGCTCTCGGCGCGCCTCGACGCGATCACGATCACGTTCGACGAGCCGATGAACGCCAGCACGGGCGGCGTGCGCCTCGAGGGCGGCTCGGGCGTCGTGGGCGCGCTCTCGTGGATCGACGGACACACCGTGCGCGCGCCGCTCTCGGGGCTCGCGTACGAGACGAGCTATCGCGTGGTGCTCGAGGGCTTCGCCGACGTCGCGGGCAACGCGCTCGACGCGAGCGTCTACCTCGTCGAGGGTGCGATCCCGTTCGCGACCGGGGTCGATCGCGATGGGCCGCGCGTGACCGACGCGGTGCCCTCCGAAGACCAGGTGAACGTGTCGATCACGACGAGCGCGATCGTCGTCGAGTTCGACGAGGCGATGGACACGTCGATCGGGAGCGCGACGCTGCTCGCGGGCACGACGCCGCGCGCGCTCGCTGCGACGTGGTCCGACGAGGGAACGCGCGCGTCGTTCGCGCTCGCCGGGGCCGCGCTCGGGGTCGACGTCGCGCACGCGCTCGATCTCTCGTCGATGCGCGACGCATCGGGCAACGCGCTCGACGGCGCGACGTACCTCGGCGACGGCCACCTCGACTTCGAGACCGGCGCCGACGCGACGAACCCGCGCGTGCTCTTCAGCGATCCGCTCGAGGGCGCGACCGGCGTCGCCTCGTCGACCGCGTCGCTGCGCATCGTGTTCGACCAGTCGATGGACACCCGCGTCGCGTCGCTCGCGGTGACGCGCGACGGTGGGTCCTTCGACGCACCGGCGTCGTGGAACGCGGCGGGCACCCAGGTGCAGCTCGACGTGACCGGCCAGCTGGTGTCGGCCTCGGGCTTCCGCGTCGATCTCGGCGCGCTCACGAGCGCACGCGGGATGCTGCTCGAGCCCGGCCACTACCTCGGCGACGGCGCGCTCGACTTCTCGACCGCGACGCCGACCGGCGAGCGCTGCCGCGACGAGCTCACGATCTCCGAGGCCGTCGCGCGCACGATGGCGGGCGGCTACGAGTGGCTCCTCGGCGCCGATTCGGTGAGCGTGCACGACGGCAGCAATTCGTGCGCGACCGGCGGCGTGTCGGCGGACGCGGTGATCCGCTATCGCAAGGAGAGCGCGTCCGGCTCGAGCGGCGGTCGCTACCTGCGCGTGCGCGTGGTCGGCACCGCGTCCGCGACCGCGCGCATCGTGCTCGACGTCTATCGCGACGTCTGCGATCCGGTCGAGGCCGCCCGCACGTCGGCGCGCCTCACGTGCCCGCGCGATCGGCACGAGTGGGACACCTATCTCGACGTCGGCGCCGGCGACTATTTCGTGTGGGTCGCGACCGATCTCGGCACGCGTCCCTTCGAGGGCGCGCAGGTGATCATCGAGGAGGTCGCGGCGACGCCCGAGGGCGAGAGCTGCGCGGCGCCGTTCACCACGAGCTCGGCGGTGCACACCACGAGCGCGAACGGCGAGCACGTGTGGTCGGTGCCCGCGGGCGCGGTGGGCGGCGTCGACATGGCGATCCAGCCCGGCGCGCCCGGCACGATGGTCTGCGACGTCGACGGCCGTCAGGGCCCGGACGCGGTGTTCGAGATCGTCAAGACGTCGGATGACAGCGAGATCACCGGCGTGGTCTCGCCGATCGCGACGCCCTCGACGTCGATCGACGCGATCGACGTGCAGGTGCTCGACGCGTGTGATCCCCGCGCACCGGCGACGCGCTCGCTCGCCTGCTTCCACGGGCTCTGGGAGGGCACGACGACCAACGCGCCCGGCCCCCGCGCGTTCGACATCCGGGGCCCCGCGGGCACCTACTACGTCTGGGTCGCGACCGCGTACCCCAACATCGCGTCGGCGCGTCCTTCGCCCGCGTTCGAGCTGCGCACGCGCGAGCTCGTGCCCGGCGACGGCGAGAGCTGCGCGACCGCGATCGCGATCGGCGCGACCGGCTCCACGACGATCGCGCCGGCGAGCACCGCGAGCGTGTCGACCCCGTCGTGCGTCGAGCCGGGCACGAACGTGAGCTGGTACCGCTTCACCGCGAGCGAGAACGCATCGCTCGTCACCGCCGGCGCCGCGGGCGGGGTCGCGACCTTCGATCGCGCGAGCGGTCGCGAGCTGAGCTGCTCGCTCGACGCGCGCACACGCGCCGTCGCCGCGTTCGTCCGCGCGGGTGACGAGGTCTGCGTCGCGGTCGCGAACGGCGCGTCGATCGGTGCGCTCTCGATCGAGCCGGTCCCCTACACGGGCAACATGGGCGTGCCCACCGCGATCGAGCTCACGCCGCCGCTCGATCCCGAGGGCGATCCGATCACGCTGACCCTCGAGCGCTGGGTCGCGGTCACGCCGAGCTCGCTCTACCTCGGCGTCACGAGCGGCATGGTCGCGTTCCCGCGCAGCGGTGGGGGCGGCATCCACTACGCGCTGCCCGGTGATCAGCTCGGCACCGCGGGCATCGCGATCGGCGAGTCGCTCTTCACCATCGACGACTCGACGACCGCGGGCACCGCGACGCGACTGTGGAGGCTCGTCGGCGCGACCGGTGCGTTCGCGCCCGTCGCGTGGGATCCCGGCGCCGACTATCCGGCCGACGCGTTCGACTCGCTCTTCTTCGACGGCAACGATCTCTGGATCGCGAACGACGGCCGCTGGCTCGGCAGCACGCTCGAGATCCCGGTGACGTTCTCGCGCGTGTCGGCGACGTCGCCGGCCACGCCCGGGCCGGTCGTGACCGTGCCGGCGTTCGGCGACGTGATCGGCACCGCCATCGATCAGACGTGGATGTACGTCGCGGCGCGGCTCGGCATCGGCAGCACGGGCCCGGTCGGCGTGTACCGCGTCGAGCGCGCGAGCGCGGGCAGCGCGACGCCGCGGATCGAGCGCATCGCGGAGCTCTCGCTGCTGACGTCGGTGCGCCCGCTGGTGATCGACTCGCAGGTGCTCGCGCAGCACCTCTACTTCCGCGACACCGACGGCAACGTGCGGGTGATCGCAGGACCGGGCGGTGCGACCCCGCGCGACCTCGGCGTCCTGAGCGGCTTCGGCGACACCGACGACTTCACGCTCGCGCGCGATCCCGCGAGCGGCGCGCTCTTCCTCTTCGACTCCGAGAACGCGGCGCTCGGCCGCATCGTCCGCCTGGACTGAGGGAGCCCACGATGACCCAGCGTTCCTTCACCTGCGCCCTCGCGCTCGCGCTGCTCGCGCTCGCGGGATGCGGCGACGACGACACGACGAGCGACGCCGGCCTCGGCGACGCGGCCACGACCGACGCGATCACGGAGCTGCCCACCGCGCCGGTGGTGATCGCGACGATGCCGACCGACGGCGAGCGCGACGTCGCGCCCGACGCGACGATCCGCGTCCTCTTCTCGCGCCCGATGCGCCGCGACGCGGGCACCGTGTCGCTCGCGGGGCCGAGCGGGCCGATCGCGATCGACACCACGACCTGGAGCGACGAGGGCGACCTCCTCGAGATCACCCCGGCCGACGCGCTCGAGCCCGGCGCGACGATCACCGTCGACGTCGACGATGCGTTCGAGAGCACCGAAGGCGCGCCCCTCGCCGAGCCGACGAGCATCGCGTTCACCGTCGCCGACGTGGTCGCGCCGCGCGTGGTGTCGACGACGCCGACGGAGGACGCGACCGTCGAGATCGATCTCGGGGAGATCGTCGTGACGCTCAGCGAGCCCGTCGACGCGCGCACCGCGACCGCGCGGCTCGAGGGCCCGGGCGCCGCGACGCTCGGTGCACCGCGCTTCGACGGCATCGAGGTGACGCTGCCGATCACCGGCGCGCTCGAGCACGACGCGTCCTACCAGGTCGTGCTCGAGGGCTGGCGGGACGCCGCGGGCAACACGCTCGACGCGAGCGTGCTCGGCGACGACGGATCGCTCGACTTCGTCGTCGGGCCCGACGCGCGCGCGCCGTTCGTGATCGATGCGAGCCCCTCGGAGGGCCAGCTCGACGTGAGCGCCGCCGCCACGACGCGCGTGCTGATCGCGTTCTCCGAGCCGATGGACGAGACGCTCGGCGCGGCGACGCTGGTCGTCGGCGACGTGCGCACCGAGCTCGAGCAGCGCTGGGAGGACGGCGGCACGCGCCTCGTGCTCTCGGTGAGCGGCCTGCTCGCGCTCGAGGCCGCGCACCGCGTCGAGCTCGCGGGCTACGCCGATCGCTCGGGCAACACGCTCGACACGACGGTGCACCTCGGCGACGGCGCGCTCGACTTCACGACCGGCAGCAGCACGCCGCCCTACGTCTCGTACTCCACGCCCGAAGAAGGCCGCACCGACGTGCTCCCGGGCGCGGCGCGCGAGCTCGTCGTGGTGTTCAGCGAGGCGATGGACACCACGCGCACCACCGCGACGCTGGTGGGCGACGGACGCAGCGCGGAGCTCCACGGCACCTGGTCGATGTCGGGCACCACGCTCCGGCTCGACGCGTCCGCGGTGATCAACGCGGGCGCCTCGTACCAGCTCGATCTGCGCGGGTTCGAGGACGCGACGGGCGTACCGCTCGATGCGTCGCACGCGTACCTCGGCGACGGCGTGCTCTCGTTCGCGCTGGTCGCGCCGACCGGCGAGCGCTGCGGCGACGCGCTCACGCAGTCGGAGGGCGAGGCGCTGCCGAACGGACATCGCTGGACCCTCGGCGCGCTCGCGGTGATCGCGAACGACGGCAGCGCGTCGTGCGACACCGATGGGCACGGCAGCGACGTGGTCGTGCGCTACCGCAAGACGACGCCCGCGGCGGGCGCGCCGGGCGGCACCGTCCTCCACGTCCACGCCGCGATCGCGAACGCCGACCTCGACGTCGAAGTGCGCCAGGGCACCTGTGATCCGCGCGCGAGCGAGGGCCTGCGCGCGTGCCTGTGGCGCGGCGTGTTCAACGGCTCGGGCCGGCGCAGCGACGTCTGGGTCGACGGCGGCGAGGGCGAGTACTTCGTGTGGCTCGCGCAGGAAGCGCGCGAGTCGTTCCGCGGTGCGACGATCACGATCGAAGAGGTCGCGCTCCCGCCCGAGGGCGAGAGCTGCCTCGCGCCGCTCACGACCGCGAGCGCATCGCACTCGATCGGCCTGAACGGCGCGCACCAGTGGACGTTCGATCAGGGCGGGCTCGTCGGGCTCGATCGCGCGCTCACCCACACCGGCGCGGGCGCGCTCGCGTGCGACGCATCGGCCGAGATGAACCTCGACGGCGTCGTCGCGTACCGCAAGACGTCGAGCACGAGCCTGGTCACGGTGGAGGTCGACGCGACGACCTCGAGCAACACCGCGCCCGGCGTGAGCGTCGAGGTGGGCGACGCATGCGCGCCTTCGACGCCGGGGCGCAGCGTGCTCGCGTGCGAGGCCGAGGCCGACGAGCACCGCGGCACGACGACGACGCTCGACGGCCCGGCGCGCGATCTCTACGCGTGGATCGTCGCCAACAAGGGCTCGGGGATCCGCCGCCCGCTCCCCGCGACGACGCTGTCGATCGACGAGTTCGAGCCCGCGCCGGGCGACACCTGCGCCGGCGCGATCCCGATCGACGCGTCGACCACGAACGCGATCACGCCCGGGGGCCGACACCGCGCGTACGCGCCGTCGTGCCTCGCGGGAGGCAGCGGCGTGACGTGGTACCGCTACACCACGCGCGAGCAGCTCGGGATCGTCCGCACCACCACGCGTCACGTCGCGGCGATCGTCGATCGCGCGAGCGGTCGCACGCTGCGCTGCGGCGACGACAGCGGCACCGGCGCTGCGGTGATCGTGCCGCCCGGCACCGAGGTCTGCGTCGCGCTCACCTCGACGGGCACGGCCACGTCGCTCTCCGTCGACGAGATCGACTTCGACGGCGTGCTCGGCGCGGAGACCGAGCTCGGCATCACCGGCACCGGCACCCTCTCGCCGCGGTGGATCGCCGCGACCGACGCGGACCTCTGGGTGCGCCACTCGACCTCGGGCCTGCTGCGCGCGCCGCGCGCGGGAGGCGCGCCGTACACCTCGTCGACCGTCCCGACCACGACCGGCAACGCAGGCCTCCTCGCGCCGGACGGATCGATCGTCACGACCACGACCGCGACCACGTCGAGCGCAGCGCGCCTCGTGCGGATCGTCTCGACGAGCGGCACCGTGCTCGCCACCCCCGCGGCGATCGACACCGCGCCCACCGGCGGCTACCCGGCGCGCCGCGTCGACGCGCTCACGCTCGACGACACCGGGTTCCTCGTCGCGACCGTCGGTGATCCCGTCGTCTTCTATCGCATCCCGTTCGCGGGCGGACAGGCGGTCGAGATCGGTCGCAACGACGTGCTCACCGACGTCGCGGGCATGGCCGCCGACGCGACCTACGTCTACGTCGTCGGCACCGTCGCGGGCGTCGAGGGCGTGCATCGCCTCGCGCGCGCCGCGCTCGCGACCGCGTCGCAGGTGCCGGTGACGATCGCGTCGGGGATGGGGCTCGCCAACGATCGTGCGTCGATCGTCGTCGACTCCACGACCGACGCGGGTGCTCTCTACTTCCGCGCCGAGAGCCCCGCCGACGTATGGGTCGTGCTCGACCCCGCCGCGCCCACGCCGCGCTGGGCCGGACGCATCTGGACGGCGCGCGACAGCCGCGCCGACACCGGGCTCGCGTTCGACCCCGCGCGCTCGTCGCTCTTCCTCGTCGACACCTCGGACTCGAGCGGGCGCTGGCTGCGCCTCGACTGACCAGGGAATGATCATGCGCCGTTCGCACCTCTCCGCTCTCCTCGCATCGCTCGCACTCGCCGCGTGCACCGAAGGCGGGCCCTCGGCACCGGTCGACGCCGGCCACCTCGCGCCCGACGTCGGCACCGACGCCGGACCGCCCGTGTGCGAGACCGCCGGCTCCACGCTCGGCGCGGCCTGCACCGCCACGCACGAGTGCGACGACGGCTGCTTCTGCAACGGCGTCGAGCTCTGCAGCGAAGGCGTCTGCGTCGCGGGCGAAGCGCCCTGCGCCGACGAGCACGCGTGCACCGACGACGTGTGCGACGAGCGGGCGCGCACCTGCAGCGCGACCCCCCACGACGATCGCTGCGACGACGGCGTCTTCTGCAACGGCTTCGAGGTCTGCGACTTCGAGTTCGGCTGTCTCGGCGGCCTCCCGCCGAGCTGCGCCGACGGCGATCCCTGCACCACCTCGGCATGCGATCCCGCGCTCGATGCGTGCGTGCACGCCGCGCGCGACCTCGACGGCGACGGCGCGGCCGACGACCGCTGCGGCGGCGACGACTGCGACGACGATCCCACCACCGGCGCCCTCGCCTCCCCCGATCAGCCCGAGCAGTGCGGCAACGGGCGCGACGACGACTGCGACGGTCGCATCGACTTCTACCAGGACGACTGCACCGCGCCGAACGACGACTGCGCGAGCGCCGAGCTGCTGCCCGGCCCCGGCACGTTCGTGCGCACCACGCTCGGCGCGACCGACGACGTCCCGCTCGCGTGCGCGCCGACCGGCAACGACGTCGTGTTCCGGGTGCGCCTCGATCGCTCGCAGGACGTGAGCGTCGCGGTCGTGCCCGAGGTCGGCTCGGCCGCGGTCGCGGTTCGTCCCTTCGGCGCGTGCGAGAGCGGCCCCGAGCTCGCGTGCGCCGCAGGCGCGGCGATCGCCCGCAACCTCGCGCCCGGCGACTACGCGATCGTCGTGCGCAGCGGCAGTGCGTCGCGCTTCGAGCTGACGGTCAGCTACGCCGCGCCCACGCCCGTCGGCTCGACCGATCTCTGCCAGGCGAGCGCGGTCGACGTCTCGGGAGGCGGCACCTTCACGGGCCTCTTCGCGAACACCCGCGACGACTACGCGCTCTCGTGCCGGCCGACGGCCACCTCGCGCGACGCCGCGTACCGCCTCGAGCTCACCGAGACGAGCGACGTCACGCTGATCGCGACCACCACCGGCGGCGGCGCGACCTCGACCTACCTCGCGCTCACCCGCGACTGCTACGCGCCCGCGACCACGCTCGCCTGCGTGCAGCGCGCGTCGGCGGAGATCGTCCGGCGCACGCTCGAGCCCGGCACCTACTACGTGCTGCTCGAGTCCGCGGCGGCGGCCGCGACCAGCTGGACCCTCTCGGTCGACGTGCGCCCCGCGATCCCGCGCAACGACGGCGACGCGTGCACGACCGCGGTCGACATCACGAACACCACCGCGACGCTGCCGCTCTCGATGCTCTCGCTCGACACCGGCACGACGTGCGGCGGCGCGCCCGCGACCTCGCGCGACGCGAGCTTCACGTTCAGCACCACCGCCGAGCAGGACGTCGTGCTGCACACCACGGTGGGCAGCCCGCACTTCCTCGCGGTGAGCCGCACCTGCGGCGATCTCCGCACCGAAATCTTCTGCACGAGCGGCACGCCGACCATCGATCACCGCTTCGTGCGACTGCCCGCGGGCACCTACCACGTGACCGTCTCGACCTCGGTCGCGTCGGGCGATCTCACCGCGTCGGCGCGCATCGAGCCGCCGACCACGCCGCCCACCAACGACACCTGCGCGAGCGCGAGCACGCTCGAGGATGCGGTGCCGCTGCGCTCCGATCTCACCGCCGCGAGCGACGACGTCGCGTCGTGCGGAGGCGCCGGCGCGCGCGACACGCTGCACCGCTTCGTGCTCACCGAGCGCCGCGAGGTGACGCTGATCGCGCGCCGCACCGACGGCTCGGGCGAGCTGCTCTCGCTCGGCCTGCGTGGCGCCTGCGAGGGCACGACCGATCTCGCCTGCGCGCCCGGAGCGCCCGCGGTCCTCAGCCGCACCCTCGACCCGGGCACCTACTACGCCGTCGTCGAGTCGAGCCCCGCCGCCGCGGGCTCGTACGCCCTGACCCTCTACCTCGCGGCCCCCTGACTCCGAGGCTCGATCTCCATGAAGCACCGCATCGTCCTCGCGCTCTGCCTCGCGCTCGCGCTGCCCGCCTGCGAGGGAGCGCCCCAGCCGGTCGACGACGGCGGCATCGCCGATGCCGACGGCGACTCGATCCGAGACGACCACGAGCGCACCGGGTTCTTCGACGCCGACACCGACGGCGACGGCACCTTCGATCACCTCGACGACGACTCCGACGACGACGGAGTCCCCGACTCGTTCGAGGCCGGCGACGACGATCCCGCGACCCCACCGGTCGACTCCGATCTCGACGGCATCCCCGACGTGCGCGATCCCGACTCCGACGCCAACGGCGTGCCCGACGGCCGCGAAGGCCTCGGCGACGGCGACGGAGACGGCATCCTCGACTTCGCGGACCTCGACGACGACGGAGACGGCATCGACGACGCGCGAGAGATCGGCAGCGCCGACTTCCCGACCGACGCCGACGCCGACGGGCGCCCCGACTTCCGCGACCCCGACAGCGACGGCGACACGATCCTCGACGGCCACGAGGGCTTCTCCGACGTCGACGGAGACGGCACCCAGGACCGCTTCGACGACGACAGCGACGGCGACGGCGTGAGCGATCGCGACGAGGCCGGCGACGACGATCTCTTCTCGCTGCCGGTCGACACCGACGACGACGGCGTCGCGGACTTCCGCGATCGCGATGCCGATGGCGACGGCCTGCCCGACGGCACCGAGGTCGAAGAGGGCACCGACCCGACCGTCGCCGACAGCGACGGCGACGGCGTGTCCGATCTGATCGAGGTCGGCGCCGGCACCGACGCGCTCGACGCATCGGTGAGCCCGCGCACCCGCGGTGACTTCGTGTTCGTCGTGCCGTTCCGCGAGACCGCGCAGCCGCCGCGCGACACGCTCTCGTTCCGCACCAACATCGCCTACGCGGACGTGTACTTCCTCTTCGACACGACCGGCTCGATGACGGGCGAGATCGACGCGATGCGCAGCGCGGTGCAGGGCATCCTCGAGAGCCTCACCTGCGAGGACCTGCGCACGCTGTGCAACGCCGACGCGCAGTGCGGCCCCGGCGCCGCGTGCGGCCCCGGCGGCACGTGCATCACCGATCCCCGCACCACGGGCTGCATCGCGAGCCTCTGGACCGGCGTCGGTGGGTACGGCGGATCGCCCGACTCGTACCGCAACTTCCTCTCGCTCCAGGCGAGCCCGACCGAGACGCGCCGTCGCCTGCCCGGCGTGGGCGCCGCGGGCGGTGGTGGCGACGAGTCGGTGTTCCAGTCGGTCGCGTGCGTCGGCGATCCCACGGTGTGCCGCAACGCCGACTGCGATCTCGGCGGCATCGGCTGTCCGGCGTTCCGACGCGACGCGCTGCGCACGCTCGTGCTGATCGGCGACGAGAAGAACGGCTGCACGACGTGCGGCGTGACCGCGAACGGCGCGGGCGCGCGCCTGCGCGCCGAGGACATCGTGATGCTCGCAATCGACGCCGACGCCGCCGGCACGCCGCGCGAGGACTTCCACGCGCTCCTGCGCGCGTCGGGGTCGGTCGACGCGTCGGGCGCGCCCTACTACGTGAGCGCGACCGAGGGCGCGGTGGTCGACGCGGTGAGCGACTCGATCCGCACGCTGGTCGATGGCTATCCGCAGTTCGTCGCGATCGACGCGGGCGATCTCCCGTTCGACGACGGCGACGCGCTGCAGTTCATCGATCACCTCGAGGTGAACACGAGCGGCACCGGCGCGTGCACCGCCGTGAGCTCGACGTCGGACACCGATCGCGACGGCCACGCGGACGCGTTCTCGGGCGTGCCGGCAGGCGTCTCGGTGTGCTGGGACGTCGTCGTGCGCGACAACGATCGGGTGCGCGCCGAAGGCCGCCCGCTGGTGTTCCACGCCCAGCTCACGGTCCGCGGCGATGCCTCGGTGCTCGACCGCCGGGTGATCTACTTCTTGGTCCCGCCGATCATCGAGCCGCCGATCTTCGGGTGAGGCTCGACGACACGTCGGCTCAGGGATCGACATCGCACCGCGCGGTGGTCTCGCCGAGCGCGTGACCATCGCTCGGATCGAAGCGGAGAACACGATCAGAGTGCGCGGCGTCGAGCACGCGTTGGCCGACCGCGCCATCGACGAGCAGGCCACAGAGCCATCCCTGGCCGGACGTCGGCACGTCCCACCGCGGCGCGAACGCCTCGTCGAGCAGCACCAGGCGACGCTCCTCGGCGCGACGTACCACGAGGAGCGTGCCGCGCGGCGTGTCCACGCACTCGTGGAGCTCACCTTCGAGCCCGGTGTCGATCACGTCGCGCGTTCCTCGTCGTCGTCGCGCGATCCCGTCGGACGTCTGCCAACCGAGCATCGTCGGTGTCGAGCACCAGACGTCGGGCAGCGGATCGGGCGGGAGCGCCACGCCGGTGTCGGCGTCGAGCACGCGGCCTTGGAAGACGAGCTCACCACCCCGCGCCGCTGGCCAGTTGGGCATGCGACCCGGCTCGCCAAACACACGCCACGTCTCGCGACCATCGGCGAGCGAGACCCTGCGGATCGCGCCGTCGTGCGATTCGAAAAGCGCTGTCTCGGAGATCACGACGCGCGCGCGAGCGTCGAACGCGCGCAGCTGGAAACGTGGCTCGCCGTCGTCGAGTCGCAGCGCAACGTGCTCGGCGGTCCAATCGTCGTGGTGCAGCTCGACGACGATCACGCCGTCCGCCACGCGTGAGCTCACGAACCCGGCGAAGTCTCCGATCCCCCCGAGCGACGTCGTCCACACGGGCTCACCGCTCGCCGTCGTTCGTTCGATCAAGAACTCGTCGCCGCCCGGCAGGTGCAGGCGGCGGTACAGCGTGATCGCGCCACCGTCGTCGAGATGCGCGCGATCGCGCGACCCGAGCCGCTCGTGCCGCACGAACACGACGTACCACCCGATCGTGCACAGCAAGCTCACCACCGAGAGGCCACCGACGCACCCGAGCAACCCCGGCGACATACGGCGCTTCATCGCGCGCGCAGCATCGCACGCATCAATTCCCGCGCGAAGCGCGCACACGCGCGCAGCGCGGTGCGACTCGCGAGCGTCCGGGCCGCGGCGAAGCGCGGACCGGTCGCGAGCTCTCCCCAGCCTCACCCAGCACGGGGGCGAGCCGCGTCGCGGGCGCGGGGTGGAGGGGCTGGCGGGCCCACGCAGCGGGGCGGGTAGACGGCAACGCGAGATCGTCACGCGAGCGAGCAGAGCGCGCGACCGCGCGCGGCGCGAGCGAGCCTCCGCTTCCCGAAGCTCTCACCGAGCTGCGCACGGCAGCCGCGAGTACCGGCCCGCCAGACCCTCCACCCCGCGCCTCTCACCGAAGCGCTTCCGTTCCTAGAGGATCTGCTCGCTCATCGTGAAGTGATCCCGCACCCACGTGCGCAGCTTCGGCATGCCGAACCGATCCAAGAGCGGCAGGAACGCGCGCTCGACACGATCCTCGCGCGTGATCGTCTCGAAGCTGCGCACCCCGACGTCGTGCGCCGCGAGCACGAAGGGCATCACCTCGGTGCGCCCTTCGTCGAACGCCTCGAACAGCATCGTCGCCTTCAGGTACGCCGCGGACACGTCGGCGAACCCCGGGCGCACGCCGCGGATGTGGCGGCTGAACGGCTCCGCGATCACGCGGCGATCGGGCAGGTCGCGCAGGCCGTACTGCTCGAGCTGGATCTTGAAGAACGCGCTCGCGCTCACGCCCGGCAGGTCGCGCTTGCGACGCTCGGCCTCGTATCCCTCCGCGACCACCACCAGCGCGTGCTCGGCCTTCGAGAGGCCTTCCGCGATCTCGCGCAGCACCTCGTCGGGGAACGAGAAGAACGGCAGCACGATCAGGTGCGCGCGCGCCGCGACGCCGCAGTTGAGCGCGTGCCTGCCCGAGCGATTGCCCATCATCTCGAGCAGGTAGATCCGCTTGTGCGTGTAGCTGTCCTCGTAGAGGCCGCGCGCGATCTCCGCGCCCGCCTCGACGCCGGTGAGGAACCCGATCGCGCGATCCCCGCCGACGTCGTTGTCGATCGACACGTTCACGAACGCGGTGGGCGGGCGCTCGTCGCCGAACGACTGGAGCCACGCCTTGCAGCCCTCGAACGTGCCGTTGCCTCCCACGCACACGAGGTGGGTGAAGCCCTGTGCGCGGAACGTCTGCGCGGCGAGATCGCGGGTCTCGCGCTGATGGAACCCGAGGTAGCGCTCCGAGCGGAAGTCGCTGCCCGCGTCCTGCACCCGACGCCCCATCGAGCGCGCCGGGATGTTCTGCGCGAGCAGCTCGTAGCGCTCGCGCCGCGAGACCACCATGCGCTCGAAGCGCAGCTCGTGGGTCGCGTCGCCCGTGAGCGAGCGGAAGCCCTCGGTCGCCGCCCACACCTCGAAGCCGCGCCGCGTGCCCTCCTCGGTGAGCGCGACCGCGACCGACGAGTAGCCGGGCGCGTTGCCGCCATCGAACACGCACAGGAGACGACGCTCGCCGCGCGGGACGCGCGAGGGGCGGAGGAAGGGATTGGTCGGCTCGGTCATCGCACCGGATCGGTAGCGTCGAACCGGGTGTCACCGCAAGCCTGAGTGTCGCCCACGGGGCGCATCGCCCCACGCGATGAGCGTGGTACATCGCGCCCCATGACGAGCCGACGCACCCTGGTCCTCACGCGCCGCGAGGTGGAATCGGTCGCGACGATGCCGATGGCGGTCAGCGCCGTCGAAGAGGCGTTCGCCGCCCACGGTCGCGGCGAGGCGCGCATGCCGCCCAAGGTCTATCTGGACCTGCCCGAGCACGACGGGGACTTCCGCGCGATGCCCTCGGCGCTCGCGCACGTGGCCGGCGTGAAGTGGGTGAACAGCCATCCCAAGAACCCGGCGCGCCACGGCCTGCCCTCGGTGATGGGCGTGTACGTGCTCTCCGATCCCGAGACCGCGCTCCCGCTCGCGATCCTCGACGCGACGTGGCTCACCGCGCTGCGCACCGGCGCGGCGGCGGCGGTCGCGTCGAAGCACCTCGCGTCGGGCGCGCCGCGCACCGTCGGGTTCGTCGGCTCGGGCGTGCAGGCGCGCACGATGCTCGCGGCGCACCGCGTGGTGTTCGGCGAGTCGTTCGAGCCGCTCTTCTCGGATCGCGATCCCGCGCTCGCCGAAGCGCTGGCGCGCGAGCTCGGCGGTCGCGCGGTGAGCGTCGAGGAGGCGAGCCGCGCCGACGTCGTGAACACCTCGACGCCGTCGCGCACGCCGGTCGTGAAGCGCGCGTGGCTGAGCGCGAGCGCGCACGTGAACGCGATGGGCGCCGACGGCCCCGGCAAGCAGGAGCTCGATCCCGACATCCTCGACGCCGCGCAGGTCGTGATCGACGAGCCCCACCAGGCCGAGCACTCGGGCGAGATCAACGTGCCGATCCACGACGGCCGCTACGCGCTCTCGAAGGTCGCGGGCACGCTCGGCGAAGTGATCGTCGGCGCGGCGACGATCGATCGCGGCGCGCTCACGGTGTTCGACTCCACGGGCCTCGCCATCCAGGACGTCGCGCTGGCGTGGCGCATCGTCGAGGCCGCGCGCGCGAAGAGCGTCGGCGTCGAGCTCGATCTCGTCGGCGTGGGCTGAGCAAGCGTCCAACATCGGCTCGCCCGCTCAGGGCCCTCCCGTCCACGTGCTCCGCACGCTCCCGTGCGGGCCCTGCGCGAGCGAGCACTCCAGCTCAGGGCGCGACGTCGAGCCAGCTCGTCGCGCGCGTCGCGCCGATCGCGTCGAGCGCGCGCGCGTAGTCGACGATCCCGCTGAGCTCGTGGGTCGCCGGCGAGAGCGGTGAGCCCGCGAGCCAGTCCGCGGGCGGCCGGTAGATCGCGCCGAGCGTGAGCCGCATCGTGATCGCGGGCCCGTCGTCGCCGCGCACCTCGACCCAGAGGACGGGGAGCACGGTCGTCGAGACCGGCTCCTGGTGCCAGCCGACGCGGTAACGCAGGGGCGCCCGCACCTCGCGTTCGCCGGCGATCCGCACGAACGCGCCCGCGCGATCGCGCCCCACCTGGACCACGCTGCGCAGCCTCCCGCGCGCGAGCCACGCGAGGAACGCGCACGCGAGCGCGAGCACGCCCGAGAGCGCGAGCACCTCGGGCAACATCGCGCGCACGTTCGCGTCGAAGACGCCGAGCACGAACGCGAGCGCGAAGAGCATCGCGAGCGCGCCGGGGACCGCGTAGGTCCACTCGCCGCGCTTCCGGATCGCACCGCGCTCGAACGTCACGTCCGCCATTCGTTCACCAGAGGAAGTCGGGGCCGAGCTGGAGCACGGGCGCGCGCCCCGGGAACGCGCAGCCGCTCGCGCCGCGCGCGACCTCGTCGCCGTGCTCGTCGCGGATCGTGAGCTCGAGCTCGGCTCCGTCGCACATCTCCCAGGGCGCGGCGTGATCGCCGCCGGGCTCGGTGCCGCACGCGCCGCGCGTGACCGTGGACAGCGCGAGCGTGCGCGACGTGCCGGGCGCGAGCGTGATCGCGCCTTCGTGCTCGACGCGCAGGCGCGGACCGGGGTCGCGGTGCGGGTGATCGCCGCGCGCGTCGATCTCGAGGACGCGCGGCGCGTCGCCGAGGTTGCGCAGCTCGATGCGCCCGGGCTCGCACGCGATCGCGATGCGGCGCAGCTCGCGCTCGGCGCGCGCCGCGTGGTGCTCGGCGCGCGCACGGAGCGCCCCGTTCGCGAGCAGCGCGAGCCCGAGCACGAACGTCACCGGCCCGTTGAGCCACAGCCACACGCCGCGCGCGTCGAAGACCGGCAGGTACTGCCCGGCCGCGCGCGCCCCCTCGCGCGCCAGGAGGTGACGCCGGCGGTAGGGCCACACGAACGCGCCGATCGCGACCGCGATCAGGCCGAAGCCGAGCGTCAGGACGGTCTCGTCGCGCACGCGCAGAGGATACGATCACGCGGCGACGGCTCTCCCGACACGATCCCCTCCGTCGGCGGCTCGATCCCCTCCGTCGGCGGCTCCATCCCCTCCGTCAGCAGCCCGATCCCCTCCGTCGGCGAGCCGATCCCCTTCGTCGGCAGCCCGATCCCCTCTGACGGCAGCCCGATCCCCTCCGTCGACGAGCAGGGTCCCCGGCGTCGACGACGGGGGTCCCCTCTCCGCGTGCGCCGCGCCCCGTCACACGCGACGCGATCCCCAGCGGACCGGCGCGCTCGCCCCGAGGGAGCGCGCTCGGCCTCGCGCGGGACCGCGTGACCCGACGACGGGATCACGACCGGCGTCGCGAGGGACTGCGCGGCGCGACGACAGGAGCGCGATGCACCACGCGAGGGACGTCGTCGGCCGAGCGAGGAGCGCGATCCGCCACGCGAGGGACCTCGTCGTCGTCCGAGGGCGCTCGCCGCGAGATGACGGGAGCGGCCACGTGCGGCGCGGGGCAGTACCATCGCGCGCGATGCAGCCATTCGAGTCGGACGTGATCGTCGTCGGCGCGGGGTTCGCCGGGCTCTCCGCGGCGCGGCGGCTGTGCGCCGCCGGGCGTCGCGTCGCGCTGATCGAAGCGCGCGATCGCGTCGGCGGGCGCGTCTACACCGAGACCCATCACGGCACCGCGATCGATCTCGGCGGGCAGTGGCTCGGGCCCACGCAGGACCGCGCGCTCGCGCTCGCGAAGGAGCTCGGCCTCGCGACCTATCGGCAGCACGTCGAGGGACACAACGTGCTGCACTTCGCGGGCAAGCGGCGGCTCTTCCGCGGCACCGTCCCGCGCGTCGACGCGGCGTCGCTCGCGGCAGTCGGCTGGGTGTGGTTCCGCCTCGATCAGCTCGCGAAGGAGGTGCCGCTCGATGCGCCCTGGGAGGCGAAGCAGGCGAGCGAGTGGGACGCGACGACGCTCGACACGTTCCTGCGCACCCACGCGCCGACCGAGGGCGCACGCAAGCTGCTGCGTTATGCGATGGAGACGGTGTTCGCGGCGGATCCCGCGGACCTCTCGCTGCTGCACGCGCTCTTCTACATTCGCTCGGGCGGTGGGCTCGATCGACTGCTCTCGAGCGAGAACGGCGCGCAGCAGGATCGCGTGGTGGGCGGGATGCAGCGGCTCGCCGAGGCGCTCGCGGCGAAGCTGCCCGAGGGCGCCCTGCGCCTCTCGACGCCGGCGCGCGTGATCGAGCACGACCGCGACGGCGTGGTGGTGCGGAGCGACGACGCGGCGTTCGCGGGCTCGCGCGTGATCGTGGCGCTGCCGCCGATGCTCGCGGGGCGACTGCGTTATGCGCCCGCGATGCCGAGCTCGCGCGATCAGCTCACGCAGCGCGTGCCGCAGGGCGCGGTGATCAAGTGCATCGCGATCTACGAGCGCGCGTGGTGGCGCGACGAGGGATTGTCGGGCCACGCGATCACCGACGTCGGTCCGGCGCACGTGCAGTTCGACGCGTCGACGCCCGAGGGCACCCCGGGTGTGCTGCTCGGCTTCATCGAGGGCGCGGCGGCGCGCGAGTGGAGCGATCGATCGCACGCCGAGCGACGGGACGCGGTGCTCGCGTGCTTCTCGCGCTGCTTCGGCGTGCGCGCGGGGCTGCCGGTGCACTACGTCGACAAGAGCTGGACCGAGGACGAGTGGAGCCGCGGCTGCTACGCGGGGTACTTCCCGCCCGGCGTGTGGACGAGCTCGGGCAAGGCGCTGCGCGCGCCGGTGGGGCGGGTGCACTGGGCGGGGACCGAGACGGCGACTGTCTGGAATGGGTATATCGAGGGGGCTCTTCGGTCCGGGGAGCGGGCCGCGGAAGAAGTCCTGCGAAGCTCTCGGTGAGAGGCGCGAGGGGGTGGGTCCGGCGGCCGGTGTGCTCGCGGGCTGCTCTTCGATCGCTGTGAGAGAGTTGGGCAGCGGTGGGCGCATCGCGGCGCGCGCGTTGCGCTCTGCCGCGATGCTGTCGTCAGTCTGTGGTCGGCCTCGGCGAGCCCCCGTCGCACGAGGCCGCCGGACCCACCCCCTCGCGCCCGAGACCGCGGTTCTGCCGCCTCGCTTGGTTGGGTGGACGATGGCTCGCGACGGAGTCGCGCTGTTCGCGCGCCTCCGACGCTCGCGCGTAGCAGCGCGCGCTCCGCGCGCGACTGGAGCCGATCGGGGCCGAGGAGGACGCGGCCTTCTGCATGCGTTCGTGCGCGTGCAGGGCCGTTCGCGATCAGAACTCGATCGTCAGCCTGATCGCGGTCGGGCCCAGCGCGAGGCCGACCTGGCGCTCCAGCGTGCGGCGGCGCTCTTCGAGATCGTCGCGGTGCGTGTCGCTCTGGCGCTCGAGGTACGACGCGCGGCGATCCGCGAAGCTGGCGCCCGAGAGCAGCACTGCGCTCACCAGCGCGGTCGCGAGGCCGCCGATGATCCACTCCGGCGCGTCGTAACAGCCGAGGTCCGCCTCCGCGACACACGCGCTCTGCAGCGCGGCGATCACCAGCGTCGACGCCGACGCGACCGCGAGGCCCACGCCGCCGACGTAGAGCGCGACCGCGAGGAGGCGCTCCTGGCCCGCCGCGTCCATCTCGCGCTGCAGCGCGAGCTCGTCGATCTGCAGGCCCGCGAGACGGCGCGCGGCGCTGCGCTGCTCCGCGCTCGGTGCGACCGGCGAGTCGAGCTGCTCGGCGCTCGGTGCGACCGGCGAGCCGAGCTCCTGCGGGGGCGCCGCGTCGACCGAGGGCGCCGCGTCGACTGGCATCGCGTCGGTTGGCGGCGTGTCGAGTGGCAGCGCCGTGTCGGCTGGCAGCGCCGTGTCGACGGGAGGCGCCAGCGCCTCGGCGGCGTCCTGCGCGTGCGCGACGTCGCACCACGCGAGCCCGACTACGAAAACCCATCCCGCGAGCGCGAGTCTCGTCACCAACCTCGGGTCGACCGTGCTGCGCGGGTTTTCCAATCGACCTGACCGCCTCACGTGCGCATCTCGCCCCGTCGCGGGCGCAGACAAGCCGCACGCGCGCGGTCCCCTCACTGTACGACGGGCGCCGGTCTCGTGCCGGCGCCGTCGACCGCGTGCTTGGCCAGCTTCCCGTCTTTCATGATGACGAGCAGCTTCGCGCTCGGGTCCCCGAGCAGACCGATGTCGGCCAGCGGATCGCCGTCGACCAGGAGCAGGTCCGCGAGCGCGCCCTCCCTCACGATGCCGAGCCGGCCGGGGTACGGGTTGCGCTCGCCGGAGAGCGCGAGCAGCTGCGCGTTGTCGTGCGTCGCGAGCCGGAGCACCTGCGCCGGGGTGAACCAGCGCAACATCTTCGCGAGCTGCGCGCCCTGGCGCTCCGCGAGCTTGGCGTCGAAGAGCACGTCGGTGCCCCACGCGAGCTTCACGCCGTGCTTCTTCGCGAGCGAGTAGGCCCGGTCCGTCCCGCTGAACACCCGTCGTGCCTTCGCACGCCCCTCGGGGGTCGGCAGCGGATGCGCGTCCTCGTCGTCGAGGAACGTCTGCATCGACCACCAGACGCCGCGGTCCGCGATCATCGCGGCCGTCTCGTCGTCGACGAGGTGGCCGTGCTCGATGCACTGCACGCCTGCACGGATCGACTGCTGGACCGCACGCGGCGTGTAGGCGTGCACCATCACGTAGGTGCCCCAGTTCTCCGCGCACTCGACCGCTGCGCGCATCTCGGCCTCGGTGTACTGCGTGACGTCGATCGGATCGTAGGGCGACGAGACGCCGCCACCCGCCATCACCTTGATCTGCGACGCACCGAGCATCAGCTGCTCGCGCGACGCGCGCAGCACCTCGGAGACGCCGTCCGCGAGCGCCGCGGCGCCGAGCCGCTCCGTGTACGAGAGGTGCGCGCAGCAATCGCGCGGCACCTCGTGGCGCGCGCGGAAGTCTCCGTGCCCCGACGTCTGCGAGATGAAGGCGCCGCTCGGGTAGATGCGTGGACCGGCGCACACGCCGGCATCGATCGCGCGCTTCAGCCCGAAGGCCGGGCCACCGGCGTCACGCACGGTGGTGAACCCGCGCATCAGCGTTCGCTCCGCCTCGCGCGCCGCGGCGATGTGGATGAACCCCGGATCGGCGGTCATCAGCACTTCGGGAGAGAGCGTCACGAACGTCGCGTGCCAGTGCGCGTCGACGAGGCCGGGCATCAACGTCCTGCCGGCGCCGTCGATCACCTGCGCGTCGTCGGCACCCGCGATGGGCGAGGTCGAGATCGCGTCGATCACGTTGCCGCGCACGAGCACGTGCGAAGGCACCGAGAGCGCGCTCGATGTCCCGTCGAAGATGCGGACGTTCGAGAAGAGCGTTGCCCTCGGCTCGGAGCTCAAGGCGAGGCCTCCAGCGTTGACCAACGCTAGCTAGCCCCGCGCGGGCCGAGCGCCGACCCGCGACGCGGGCTAGGCGACGACGGCCAACGCGCGGCGCGGACGCGCGCTCGGCAGCGCCTCGAACGCGCGCTTCCAGTCCGCGAAGCGTCCGCCCGCGTGCACTGCGTCCATCACCGCGCGCCCCTCGGCGCGACCGCCCTGCGCGAGCACCCACTCGATCCACGCCCACCGCGCGCTGGTCGCGCGCACGTCGACGCGTCCCTTGGTGCCACGGCGCAGCTGCTCGAGGCGCTCCTCGACCGGCTTGATCCCCGCGAAGGGCAGGCCGTCCATCGGCGTGTTGCGCTTGCTGACGAAGGGCGCGATCCCGAGCGACAGCGGCGCGATCTTCGAGAGCTCGGTCGCGAACACGATCAGCTCGTCGATGTCCTGCGCCTCTTCGCCGGGCAGGCCGACCATCATGTAGAGCTTGAGGCGCTCGAGCCCGTGGGTGCGCGTGAGCTCCGCCGCGCGCAGCAGATGACGCTCCTGCGCCTTGCGCTGCACCTGATCGCGCAGCCGCTGGCTCGCGCCGTCGCTCGCCGTCGTCAGCGTGCGATAGCCCGCGCTCTTCAGCGCCGCGACGAAACGATCGTTGAGGCGATCGGGGCGCAGCGACGAGAGCCCGACCTCGCGCCCCTGCCCCGCGAGCGTCTCGACGATGTCCGCGATCTTCGGGTGATCGCTCACCGCCGCGCCGACGAGCCCGACGCGGCGCGCGTCGTCGGGGATGAGCCCGAGGATCTTCTCCATCGGCACGATGCGCATGCCGCCGTTCGTGCTGCGGCGCATCACGCAGTAGGCGCAGCCGCGCGAGCAGCCGCGCTCGGCCTCCATCAAGAACATGTCGCGCAGCTCGGTGTTCGGCGTGCGGATCGCGGCGTACGCGGGGAGCTTCTCGAGGTCCGCCTTCGCGACGTGCGGCATCTCGTCGCCGTGGATCGAGGGCACGAAGCACGAGTCGATCTCGCGCGCGAGCGCGGCGAGGATCTCCTGCTTCGATCCGCCCGCGCCGAAGATGACGTCGAGCGCGTGGTGGATCGTCTCGTCGCACTCGCCCATCAGGATCGCGTCGGCGAAGGGCGCGAGCGGCAGCGGGTTCGAGAACGTCAGCGGCCCGCCGCACAGCACGATCGGATGGCGCGGCCCGCGCTCCTCGGCGAGCGGCGGCATCCCCGCGAGCTCGAGCGACTGCACGACGCCCGCGAGCTCGATCTCGTACGCGACGCTCATCGCGACGACCGGGAAGTCCGACACCGGGCGCTCGGACTCGTAGGTCAGCAGCGGCAGCCGCGCGCGCTGCCACGCGCTCACGTCGTCGGGCAGGAACGCGCGCTCGGCGGAGCGACCGCTCGCGTGGATCTCACGGTAGATCTGCTGGAACCCCAGCGAGCTCATGCCGGTGTGGTAGGGGCTCGGGTACACCAGCGCGATGCGCTCGGCGGCGTGGCTCGAGAGCGTGCCGATCTCCGCGGCGAGCCGCTCTCGGATCACCGCGCGCAGCTGGCTCGCGTGGGATGACTGCTTCATGCGCGAGCGCCGAGTATGGGACGGGCACCTCCCGAGCGGTAGGTGTCCACCGGGAGTGCTCGGCCGCGGGGTGCGTGCGGAAGGACCCGCGGTGCCCGAGCCGATTTTGCCCTCAGATCCGCAACCACAGCGCGAACGTCATCGTGGTGTTGGGGAGCGCGTACACGAAGTAGCGCACGTTCTGGTCGCCGTCGTAGCGGTGCAGCGCGAGCTGGACGACCACCACCGAGAGGTCGAGGCGCGTGTCGATCGTCGAGCGCAGCATCACGCCCGGCTGCTCGATCCACACGTACGCGCGCTGCTCGAGGCCCAGCACGAAGCGCACGCCCGCGGGGTCGCCGAGGCTCATCGCGATGCGGCCCGAGGGCTCGACCCACGAGCCACCGGGCAGCGTGCCGGCGCGCCCGCCGACGTCGCCTTCCGCCTCGATCCACGCCCACGGCGCGAGCGTCATGCTCGTCCATCCGCCCGCGCTCGCGTCCGCTGCGACGCCGACGCGGACGCCCTGCCCGTCGGGGTGGTACTCGTAGAGCCACACGCCGGTGTTGAGATCGTAGCGGCTGAACTCGTGCCACCAGCGCTGCTGTCCGGTCGCGCCGATCGCCACCACCTCCTCGCGGTTCGAGACCTCCATCGCCATGCCCCAGCGGATGCGCCACGGCCCGAGCCCGCGCCGGATCCCACCACCGAGCCGGAACCGGCTGAGCTCGTGGAAGTGGATCGGCAGCGTGGCCTCGTGCATCGGAGGCAGCCCGCTGATCGAGCGCGTGAAGAGCGCGCTCGAGACGTCGAGCTCGAGGGTCCCGCGATCCGCGATGTCGTAGGACATGCCGATCGACGAGGCGTGGGTGCGCCCGAGATCGTCCCCGTCGAGCTCGGGCCCCGCCATGCGCGCGTAGGTCCCGAAGAGCAGGTTGTCGTTCTCGATCGCGAGACGAAGCTCGAAGGGTCCGTCGCGTGGCACCGGTGGAGGATCCGCGTGCGCGACCGACACGATCGCGAGCCACGCCACGATGGCTGCGCGCCACGGCGAGGGCCCCGCGCACGCCCGCACGCGGGCGCACCCCTCGCGCGGCGCGTGCGAGCACGCGCGCATGCTGTCGCTCCCACGACGCGCGATGCCCCCGCGCGCTCCGCCCGAGCGCGCGTGCCGCCGTCTCGGCGCACCGCACGACGGCGCGCTCTCAGCAGCTACGTGGGATCACGCCGGAGAGCCCACAAGAACTCACGGACGCAGTCGTTCCACCACGGGACGTCCGGTCGCGCGGGCCTCGCCGCGTAGCTCGATCTCGCGCACCTGCATCGGTCCGTCGAGGTGCACGAACACGTGATCGAGCACCGCCTCCTCGCCCGCGATGTCGGCCTGCACGGTGCCCACGCAGCGATCACCGGCGGGCTGCACGAGCGCAAGCAGGCGACGCTGGGGGAACGCGCTCAGGCGCAGCTCGATCCAGCTCCCGTTGGGCTCGCTGACGCGCACTGCCTGCTGCGCGATGCCGTAGCCCCGGCGATCGAGCACCGAGAGATCCCCGAGCAAGGCCTGCCCCGGCTCGAAGCGGCGCCAATACGCGAAGATCGGTGAGTGCGACGCGGGCGCGCACTGCTCGTCGAGCCGCACGCCGTAGTCCACGCGGTTCCGATCGTCGGACTTCGCGATGTAGAAGAGCGTGGGTAGATCGAACTCGCCGATCCGGGGGTCGGCCCGGGCGATCGAGGCGATCACGACCAGCGCGAGCGCGACCAGCAGGGAGACGCGAGCTACGGACACGGCGATCCTCCGCCGCTCCCATCTATGCACCGTTCACTGGATCGCGCTGAAGATGCGATCCCAGCGAATGTACGCCTCGTTCGACCAGTAGATCGCGAGCGCGCGGCCCTTCACGCGCGAGATCGGGATCATGCCGACCCGCGGATTGCGGCTGTCGTTGCTGCGATCCCGGTGATCTCCGAGCACGAAGATGTGGCCCGGCGGCACGACCACCGGCGACATGCTCTCGGGCACGCTCAGCATCGAGTGGCTGGTGCGCCACAGCTCGCCGTTCGCGCCCTCCTCGATCCACTCGCAGTCGGTCGGGTCCTCGCTGCTCTCTTCCTCGAGGCAGGGCCCGAGCACGCGGCGATGGATGGGCTCGCCGTTGCGCCACACGACGTCCTCGCGGATCTCGATGCGATCGCCGGGCACGCCGATGACGCGCTTGACGATGTCGATGTCGTCGTAGGGGCTCTTCACGATCACGACGTCGCCGGGGTTCGGCATGCCCCAGCTCACGACGGCGTCGCTCGTGAACGGCAGGAAGAGCCCGTAGGGGAACTTCGCCACGACGACACGATCGCCGTTGAGCAGCGTGGGCTCCATCGAGGGCCCGTCGATCTCGAACGCCTCGAAGAGGACGATGCGGATGAAGAACGCGAGCAGCACCGCGCCGCCGATCGTCTTCATGTTCGACTTGGTGCGGCGCCAGCGCTCCTCGTCGCTCTCGCGGATCGCAGCGGCCTTCGCGGCGGCGGCGGGATCGGTGGGATCGCGGGGGATCCCGATCTCGCCGAGCTCGTTGCGCAGGTCCGCGGGCTTCGTCGGCTTCGTGGGATCCTCGCTCATCCGTGCACCGTCGGGCCGAGCGGGAGCGAGGTGGCGAGGCGTGCCTCGCGCTCGGCCAGGGTGCGCAGGCGCGCCCGCGCGTCGGACTCGCCGAAGCGCTGCTCCGCGAGGCGCGCGAAGAGCCGGTAGTGCGTCGCTTCGGAGGCCATCAGGTCGCGATAGAAGAGGCGCAGCGTCCCGTCGCCGAGCCCCTCCGCGAGCAGCTTGAAGCGCTCGCACGAGCGCGCCTCGATCAGCGCGGAGATGAGCAGTCGATCGAGCAACGCAGGGACCTCGTCGGCGTCCTCGCGCGCGACCTTGCGGAGCGCGACGACGTAGCCGTCGGTGGCGGGCATGCCGAGCGTGCGACCGCGCGCGCGCAGCTTCTCCTCGACCTCGCGGAAGTGCTCGGTCTCCTCGTGGGCGAGCGCGACGAGCGGCGCGACCATCTCGGGCATCTCGCCGCCGTGGCGACCGACCAGCGAGAGCGCGGAGTGAGCAGCCTTGAGCTCGCAGTGCGCGTGATCGGAGAGCAGGCGATCGAGGTCTCCCTCGACCGCGAGCAGCCATTCGCGGTCGGTGGGTGCGAGCAGGCCCAGCATGAAGCGCCGAACGCTATTGCGACGCCCCCTCCCGGTCAAGGAAGGCAGGAATCACAAGAGCGCGAGCAGGCTCGCGACGATCGAGAACGCGAAGCAGCTCAGGCCCAGGATCAGGAAGAGCCCGATCGCCTTGAGAATCAGGATGCTGCGCAGGTGTCCGAACGCGCTGACGAGCTGGTGCAGCGCGTCGGCCGTGCGCTCGTCGCGATGGCGCCGCACCACCCGCCCGAAATGCCAGCCCGCGAGCAGGCTCCAGAGCCCGATCGCCCCCGAGATCACGGCGAGCGCGGCGCTCGGGACGCTGCCCCGGCCCTGCGCCCACTGCGCCGCGAACACGCCGCAGATCGCGAGCGTCACGACGCCGGTCACGCCCAGCCAGCCCGCGAGCGAGCGCACCATGCGCGCCTCGGTCTTCCCGAACGGCACGCGCTCGGGCGGCGCCACGGCGGGCGCGGGGATCGGCTCGGGCTCGGAGACCGGCGCGGGCGTGAGCGCCGGGGTCTTCACCACCGGATCCGACTCGCGCACCACGATCGGCACGCTCTCGCTCGAGTCGGGCGCGGGCGGCGGCTCGGAGATCACGAGCTCGAGGCGGCGGGGCGTGGGCGCGGGCGTGGGCTCGCGCGCGCTCTCCTCGCGGCGTCGACCTTCGCGCAGCTCCGGCGGCTCGCCGGTCACGCCCATCCCGGGAGCGCCCATGCGAGCAACGCCGCGAGCGCGAGCAACGTGAACAAGGCCTCGATGCGGTAGTACCCGCGCACCCGGCGCAGCGCGTTCTCGAGGTGGTGGCGATCGAGCTCGTCGCCGTGCACCACGCGCTCGAGATCCTCGGCGCCGTCGATCAACATCACGCCGCCCCAGAGCAGCAGCGCGCCGAGCAGCGAGACCGCGATGCCGACGCCGAGCAGCATCTCGAGCGTGACCTCGCCGAGCGTGATCAGCGGCGGCGTGGCGTCGGCGGCCTGGGCCGCGCTCGGCGTCGCGAGCGCTTCGGTCGTGCCGTACGCGATCGCGATGCCCATCACCGTCAGCATGAGCGCACCGCCCGCGAGCACCTGGAAGCGCCCGAGCAGGCCCATCCAGCGCGACATGCTCTCGACGATGCGCGCGTCGCGCGGATCGAAGGGGATGCGCGAGAGCGCTCGATCGTGAACGGACTCGCGTTCCACGGGGTCGGACATGGTACCGCGTCGCGGGCTCCGACGAGCCCCGACGAGCGCGGATTCAGCCACACCGGAACGCCGCGCGTGGTATGAGGCGCGCTGCCTCGGACATGCGGACGCTCGCGATCGACACTTCGGGCGACTTCGGCGTGGTCGCGATCACCGACGGCGGAGAGGTCCGCGTCGAGATGCACAGCCGGGTGCGCTCGCGGCACGGAGAGACGCTGCTGCCGACGATCGAGCGCGCGCTCGCGCTCGCCGAGCTCGACGTCGCGGCGATCGATCTGCTCGCGGTCGGGCTCGGGCCGGGATCGTTCACCGGGGTGCGCATCGGGGTCTCGACCGTGAAGGGGCTCGCGCTCGCGCGCGGCACGCCGGTCGTCGGGGTGCGCACGACGCGGGTGATCGCGCGGGGGCTCTTCGGCGCGCTGCGGGTGCCGGTGATCGACGCCCACAAGGGCGAGGTGTTCGTCGCGGTGTACGAGGCCGACGCGCGCGGTGCGCTCACGACGCGCCTCGACGAGACCCACGGCCCGCCGGAGCGCGCAGCGCAGGCGATCCGCGACGTGATCGGCGCTGTGTTGGCTGGCTCGCGGGCTGAGCGCCGCGAGGTGACGCCGGTGCTCGCGGGCAGCGGTCTCGCGCTGTACCGCGATCGTTTGCTCGGCGCGCTGGGAGACGTGATCACCGCGCCGCGCGTGCTCGACGTGCCGCGCGGCGCGCTGCTCGCGCTCGAGGCCGAAGAGGCGCTCGCGGCGCGCGGGCCCGACGATCTCGCCTCGCTCGAGCCGCTCTACGTGCGCGCCTCGGACGCGGTGCTGCCCGGCTCCTCGCGCGACGCCTGACCGCGCGCCGCACGGTAGAGCCGCTCGTAGAGGCGCGCGCTGCGATCCCACGAGTGATCGATCGTCATCACGCGGTGCTGGAGCGCGCGGAACGCCGCGGGCTGGGTGAACGCCGCGAGCCCGCGCTGGATCGCGGCGAGCATCGGCTCACCGCCCTCCTCGTCCCAGAGGAACCCGCTGCCCGAGCCGAGGCGCGCGTCGCAGTCGACCACCGCGTCCGCGATCCCGCCGGTGCGGCGCGCGATCGGGAGCGCGCCGTAGCGATGCGCGTGCATCGCGCGCGCGCCTCCGGCATCGCTGGGGCTCGGCACGATCACGAGATCGCTGGCGCCGAGCGCGCGATGGACCGTCCCCTGATCCGCGTCGTGCCGCACCGCGATGCGATCCGACCAGCGCTGCGCGAGCGCGACGAAGCGCGAGACGATCGCGGGATCGCTGCCCGGCTCGGTCACCACCACGAGCTGCACGTCGTTGCGCAGCAGGCGCGGGCCGATCTCCGCGAGCACGTCGAACCCGCTGCCCGCCGCCGCCACGCCGATCGCCGAGACGAGCGCGACGTCGCCGCGCACCGGGAGGCCGAGCTCCTTCTGCATCGCGCTCTTGCAGCGCTGCTTGCCGTACGCGCCCTTGCCCTTCTCGGTGGGCGAGCCCGCGACGTCCATCGCGTCGAAGCGCGCCTCGAGCCAGGGATCGGTCGCGGCGTTCCACACCGAGACGTCGACGCCCTCGAGGATCCCCGCGAGCGCCCGGCCGCGCGCCCGCAGCGCACCCTCGAGCCCGCCCGCGCTCTCCGTCGCCTCGCGCGCCGAGGTCGGCGAGGGCGTGGTGATGCGCGATGCGGTCTGGATGCCCGCCTTGAGCGGCGAGAGCTTCCCGTAGAACTCGACGCCGTCGATGCGCCACCACTTGTCGGGCACGCCGAACGTCGCGAGCTGCGCGCGATCGTAGCGCCCGTGCGACGCGAGGTCGTGCATCGTGAGCACCGTCGGGATCGCGGCGAGCGCGGGATCTTCGCGCATCAGCACGGGCAGCATCGCGGTCTGCCAGCCGAAGCAGTGCACGACGTCGGGCAGCGCGTCGCGGCGCTTCATCAGCTCGATCGTCGCGCGCGTGAACGCGCCCCAGCGGGCCGCGGTGTCGGCGCCGGTGTCGGTCGCGGACGCGTTGCGCGGGAAGAGCGTCTCCTCCGCGAGGAACGCGAGATCGACGCCGCCCGAGCTGCGCCCTTCGAAGAGCGGGAGCGCGCGCTTCTGGCCGTCGATCTCGACCTCGATCTTCACGAGCCGTCGCGCGAGGTGCTTCGACGCGGGATCGATCGACGCCCACAGCGGCGAGAGCACCGTGACCTTGTGACCGAGGCCCCGCAGCGCCTTGGGCAGCGCGGCCGCGGCCTCGCCCGCGCTGGTGGCGCGGCTGTAGGGCGCGATCTCGGCGGTGACGACCAGGATGTCCATGCGGCGCCGGGCATACCACGGCGCGCGCCGTACCTCTACATGCGTCCCGTGAGCGACTACGCTGCGCGCCGTGGATCGTCGCGGTTGGATCGTCTTCCTCGTCGTGCTGCTCGGGATCGGCGGCGCGCTCGTGGGCTGGAACGCGTGGATCGAGGCCGAGGAGCGCGCCGACGCGGAGCGCCGCGAGGCACGGCGCGCCGAGCGGATGCGCGAGGCCGAGGAGCGCGTGGCGCGGCTGATCGAGGAGAGCCGAGAGTTGATGCCCGCGGTGATCGAGGGCGTCGCGCTCGGGCAGACGATCGACGAGGTGCGCGCGGCACGTCGCGCGATCACGCCGGCGCGCGATGCAGGGCGCGGCGGCCTCGTGATGATGGAGGAGCGGCTCTCGAACGGCGGTCAGGCGATGTACGGCTTCGATCGCCAGGCCCAGCGCCTCGTGCAGGTGCAGGTGCTGAGCATGATGCCGACCACCGCGGCGATCGCGCCGCACCTCACCGCGATGCGCGACACCTACGGCACGCCCACCGGCATCTGGGACTGCCCGACGACCGGCGGGGTGCCCACGCGTCGCTTCACGTGGCGTCGCTCGCTCACGACGGTGAGCGACGTGTTCCTGATCTACGGCGATCGCGTCTCGGTCACGCTCTACATCGCGACGAGCGAGCAGATCGGGCGGAGCCTGCAGATGGCGAGCTGCACCACGGTGCCCGCCGACCGCGTCGAGCAATTCCCGGTCGTGTCGCCCGAGCAGCTGCAGCAGATGCAGGGCGGGCGCTGATCACGTCATCGATCGGGTGGGCTCCCACTCGAGCTCGGCCCACGCGATGTGCACGTCGCGAGCGTCGCGCCGCATGATCACGCCGTCGTCGTCGATGCGCAGCAGGGTGCGGTCGACTCCGTCCGCGACGCGCTCGGGCGCGGCGATCGCGCCGTCGGCGAGGTCGACGATGCGCGGGCGGTGCGGGGCTTGATCGAGGCGGAGCAGCACGTAGCGCGGCCCGCTGAGCGGCGGCGCGTCGCGCAGCGCGACGCTCGCGCGGTCGTCACGCCGGTGTCCCGCGCTCGCTTCCACGCCGGGCCGGATCGACGGATACGAGAAGCGCCCGTCGACGATCAGCACGTGATGATCGTAGGTCGCGAGCCACACGAGCTCGGACGCGCCGACCTTCGCGATCACGTTGCGAGGATGACGTCGGAGCAGCGCGCGACGGCGCTCGGCGGGCATCGCGCTGGGCACTGCGCGCAGCCACGCATCGACCTCGGGCGCGCCGGCGTGGGCCTCGGCGTGATCGTGCACGCGCGCATCGGTGCTCGCCCGGCGCGCCGCCGCGATCGCGGGACCGAGCGCGGCGCGCTCGAGATCCATCATCCGCCGTCCGAGCTCGTTCGTGTGGTCGTAGCGCCGCGCGCCGGGGCCCACGACGTCGCGCGCCGCGATCTCGATCACACGCGCCTCGAAGGGCTCGGAGATCCAGCGCTCGACCGTCTCGAGCAGCGTGTCGCGCTCGGAACGCCCGGTCGTGCGCGCCGCCCAGCGCAGCAGCGCTTCCTCGCGCTGCAGGAGCCGGAGCGCACGCCCGAGCGCAGCGTCGAGCTCGTCCATCGTGGCGAGCATCGTGCCCCGAAATCGCTCGGGTGGCGCGCGGCCCCGATCCCGATCGTGCGCGTGGCCGCGCGCCGCGCTCACCCGCTCGCGCAGATCGACGACACGCCCTCGGAGCGCCACGCCGAGAGGAGCTCGTCCGGTCTCGTGCCCGCTTCGGCCGCGGCCGCGCACGCCGCCTCCTCGAGCGATCGTGCGACGCGGGCGCGCTCGCTCCAGCCCACCACGCCGATCGCCGCACGCGCCACCACGCGTGCCAGCGCGCGCCGGGGCCCCGATCCTTCGATGACGAGGTAGAAGCGCTCGATCTGCGCGGCGGTCGCCCGCATCATGCTCGCGAAGCGCGCGCGCACGTCGGCGTCGGGCGGCGTGAGCGAGCGCGGCACCGCGACGAGCACCAGCGGCGCGGATGCACGCCCGAACCCCGAGTGCGTCTCGGCCTCGAGCCGATCGACGTCGATCGCGGTGGGCGCGCCCGTCCAGCGCACGCCGAGCACGCGGCCGTTCAGAGCGGACTTGTAGGGCATGTCGTCTCTCGCTCCCTCCGCGGCGCGACGGAGCAATCGACGCGCCGTGATACGCGGCCCTATCCTCGCGCCCATGCGCGCGCTCCTCGCTCTCTCGTGCCTGCTCGCCGTCGCATGCTCGTCGCCCGCCGCCGAGCCCAGCGCTCCCGCCGCGCCCGAGGCGCCGCCGCCCGCGGTGGTCGCGCCCGACACCCACGCCACGCCCGAGGAGTCGAGCGCGACCGAAGCGTGCGCACGCGTGATCGTGGTCGCGTGGTCGGGCGCCTCGCACGCGCCGGCCTCGATCACGCGCACCCAGGACGAAGCGCGCGCACGCGCCGAGCAGCTCCGCACGGGCCTCGTCGCGGGGAACGACGATCTCGCGACGCTCGCGCGCACCGAGAGCGACGCCGCGTCGAGCGGACCGCGCGGTGGGCTGCTCGGGACCTACACGCGCGAGGACTGGCCCGCGGCGCACGAGCCGATCCGCGACGCGATCTGGGCGCTGCGAACCGGTGCGATCAGCGACGTGCTCGAGGCGCCCTACGGCTACGTCGTCGCGCAGCGGTGCCCGGTCGAGCACGTGCACACGCGACACGTGCTCGTGCGCTACGCCGGCGCGCGCAACGCCGGCGCGGAGATCACACGCACCCGCGAGGAGGCCGAGGCGCGCGCACGCGAGCTGCTCGCGCGAGCCCAGGCGCCGGGCGCCGACTTCGCCGCGATCGCGCGCGAGGAGAGCGAGGACGCGAGCGCCGAGCGGGGCGGCGACGTCGGGGTGACCGGCCGCGGCCGTCTCGCCCAGGCCTACGAGGACGCGGCGTACGCGCTCGACGAGAACGGGATCGCGGGGCCGATCGAGAGCGAGTTCGGTTTCCACGTGATCCAGCGCCTGCCCGAATGAGCGCGCGGCTGCGCATCGTCGCGGTCAACGACGTCTACTCGCTGCGCAACCTGCCGCGCCTCGCGAGCCTGGTGCGTCATCACGCGACCCACGATCCCGCGGATCGACTGCTCGTCGTGGTCGCCGGCGACTTCGTCGCGCCGAGCGTGCTCTCGAGCCTCGATGCCGGCCGCGGGATGGTGGACTGCCTGAGCCAGGTGCCGATCACCCACGCGATCCTCGGCAACCACGAGGACGACATCGAGCCCGATCAGCTGCGCGCGCGCCTGCACGAGCTGCGCGCCACGGTGCTGCTCAGCAACGTGCACGGCCTCGACGACTCGTTCCCGACGACCGAGGTGATCGACGTCGCCGGCGTGCGGGTCGGGCTGATCGGCATCACGAGCGGCGACCCCGCGCTCTATCGACGACCGCCGTTCGGCGGCGCGCGCGTCGATCCCGCGAACGAGACCGCGCGCCGGCTCGCCGATGCGCTGCTCGCCGACGGGTGCGCGTGCGTGCTGCCGATCACCCACCAGCGCGCCGATCACGATCGCGCGCTCGCGCGCACCGAGCCGCCCTTCCCCGTGATCATCGGCGGCCACGAGCACGACGGGCTGCTCGAGCAGATCGGCGCGACGTGGCTCGCGAAGGCGCCCTCCGATGCGGTCCGCGCGACGGTGATCGATCTCGTGTGGACGAAGGGCGCGCTCCCCGAGGTGCACGCGCGCTTCGACGCGGTCGCCGACTTCCCCGAGGACGAAGCGCTGCGCGCGCGCGTCGAGCAGCACCTCTCGCAACTGAGCGACCTCGAGGACGCGACGCTCTCGATCCTCCCGCCCGGCGTGACGCTCTCGTCGATCGGCACGCGCGTGCATCAGACCTCGATGGGCTCGCTCATCTGCTCGCGCCTGCGCGACGTGTTCGAGGCGGACGGCGCGCTCTTCAACGGCGGCGGGATCCGCGGCGCGCGCGAGTACGAAGGCCGGCTCACCTACGGCGACCTGCAGAGCGAGGTCCCGTTCGACAACGAGATCGTCGTCGCGCCGCTCCCCGGCGCGGTGCTGCGCGACGCGATCGCGACGTCGCGCGCGAACGCGCCGGTCGAGTCGGGCGGGTTCCTCCAGGTCGACGATCGGATGATCGTCGACGGACGACACCAGCTCGTGCAGGTCGGCGGCGAGCCCTTCGACCCGGAGCGCGTCTATCGCATCGCGCTGGTGCGGAACCTCTTCGACGGAATGGACGAGGTGATCCCGCTCGTGCGCTTCGCGGCGGCACACCCCGACGCGATCCCGACCCCGACGACCGGGCGCGAGGTGAAGGCCGCCCTCGTGAGCGCGTTCTGCACGACGCTCTGGGAGCAGCTCGGTGGGTTCGACGCGATCGATCGCGACGACGACGGGAGCGTCACGCGCGACGAGGTCGCGCGCGCGATCGGGCGCACCGGAGGAGCCCCCTCGCCGACCGCCGCACGCGTGGTGATCGACGCGCTCGATCGCGACGGAGACGGGAGCGTCACGCGCGACGAGATCGACGACGATCGCTGACGCGATGGCGTCGATGTCGCCGATCGCGCGCGCGGGTGTGCCAGCGCTGCAACGATGCGGTGCCGATACCGCGCTCTAGCGAACCTGCTAGACCTCCGCCGATGTTGCACGCGCTCCCAGCCCTCTCGAGCGGCGCGTCTGCCCGCGTGGGCAAGTATCGCGTGCTCGGAAAGCTGGGCGAGGGCGGGATGGCGGAGGTCTTCCTCGCGACCGCCGATCACACGCCGGGCTTCCACAAGCTGCTCGTGCTGAAGCTCCTGCGCGAGTCGCTCGCCGAAGACCCGCACGCCGTCACGATGTTCCTCGACGAGGCGCGGCTCGCAGCGCGCCTCAACCACCGCAACGTCGTGCAGACCTACGAGGTCGGTCGCGCCGGCACGCGCTACGCGATCGTCATGGAGTATCTCGAGGGCGCCTCGTGGGGGCGCCTTCGCCGGCTCGCCGAGCGCGACGAGCGCAAGCTCCCGCTCGCCGCCGGGCTGCACGTGCTGAGCGAGGCGCTCACCGGGCTGCACTACGCGCACGAGCTGCCCGACTACGACGGCAGCTCGCTCGATCTCGTCCATCGCGACTTCACGCCGAACAACGTCTTCCTGACGCTCGACGGCCAGGTGAAGGTGCTCGACTTCGGCATCGCGAAGACGCGCGCCAACGTCTCCGAGACGCGCACCGGCGTGTTCAAGGGAACCGTGCGCTACATGGCGCCCGAGGCCCTGCTCGCCGAGAAGGTCGACCGCCGCGCCGACATCTACATGGCGGGCGCGATGCTCTGGGAAGTGCTCGCCGGACAGCGCATGTGGGCGGGCAAGGAAGACGCCGCGATCATGCACAGCACGATCGCGGGCTCGGTGCCGCCGCCGACGCGCTTCGATCAGAAGGTGCCGCGCGCGCTCGAGGCGGTCGCGCTCAAGGCGCTCGAGAAGGAGCCCGATCAGCGCTACGCGAGCGCGCTCGCGATGCGCGACGCGCTGCGACGCGCGATGGACGAGTCGGGCATCGCGTACGGCACCGATCAGCTCGCTGCGGTGGTCGACGAGCACGCGGGCGAGAGCTGTCGCGGGCTGCGCGAGCAGGTCGCGCGCGAGCTCGCGTCGGGCGACATCGCGCTCGGGGATCGCACTTCGCCGTCGGTCGCGAGCCTCGAGGCGCCCGCGCCGACGACCATCGGCACCGGCACCGGCTCGATCACGCCGCCGCCGAGCTCGCCGAGCCGCGCGCCGCGCGCGATGGGCGCGGTCGCGATCGGCGTCGTCGCCGCGCTCGCGGTGTGGGCCGTGATGGCGTCGCGCGAGCCCGATCCCGCACCCGCCGCGGTGCTGCCCGTCGCGCAGTCGGTGCCGAGCGCGCCCGGCGCGATGCCGGCGCGCATCACGGTGCGCATCGCGGCCGAGCCGCTCGACGCACGCATCGAGATCGACGGGCGCACGGTCGAGGGCAATCCCGTCGAGCTGCAGACCGAGCGCGACGAAGCGACGCACGTGGTGCGTGCGCGCGCGCCGGGCCACGAGCCGCAGACGATCGAGGTGCGCTTCGATCGCGACGTGCACGCCGCGCTCACGCTGACTCGCACCCCGGTGCGCAGCGCATCGTCACGTCCCGCCGCGTCGTCGCGACGTCGCGCCGCGAGCGCACCCGCGCCCGCGCCGGTCGCCACCACCGCGGCGCCCGAGCCCGCACCGGCGCCTGCGCGTCCCGCGGCGCCGCCCGAGCCCGCGGCGGACGATCACGACTTCGATCGCACGCTCGCGCGACGTGCCCGCGCGCCGCGCCCGATCGACACGGAGGATCCGTTTGCCGACTGATCGCGTCCTCGCGCTGGGCGCGCTCGTGATGCTCGGTGGCTGCTCGGCGCTCTTCGACGCCGATCGAGCGCAGTGCTCGAGCGACGAGGACTGCAGCGCCGAGATCACCGGGCAGAGCGGGCTCACCTGCGTGTCCGGTCTGTGCACCGGGAGCACCGACGATCAGTGGTACTGCGCGGGCCGCCCCGAGCTGCCGAGCCCGCCGGTGCCGATCACGCTCCATCGCGCGTTCGTCGATCTCCAGACCGGCGCGCCGGTGCAGGTCGAGGTGCGCGTGTGCAACGGCCTCGACGCGACGTGCGCGTCGCCCGCGTTCGGTCCGGTGACGAGCGATGCGAACGGCCTCGTCGCCCTCGAGATCACCAGTGGTTTCGAGGGGTTCCTCCAGGTCACGTCCGAGACGCACCTGCCGAACATCATCGTGCTCAGCCCCGCCGCCGTCAGCGAGACGACGCCCTCGCCGCAGCCGCAGGTGACCGCCGAGGGCTACGCGCAGCTCGGCGTCGCCGCGGGCACGCCGCCCGATCTCGCGAACGCGGGCCACGCGTTCATCGGCATCTTCGCGTGCCCCGGCGAGTCCGCGGCGGGCGTGAGCTTCGAGGTCGATCGGACCCTCAGCACGACCGCGCGCTACTACCTGCAAGCGGGCGTTCCTTCGCTCTCGCTCGATCGCACCGACCCATCGGGCCGCGCGGGGTTCGTGAACCTGCCCGAGGGCATCGTCACGTTGACCGCGACCGACAGCGCGAGCGGCGAGATGCTCGGGCGCGTCGCCTTCCTCACGCGTCGCGGATGGATCACCTCGGTCGGCTTCGGTGGTGACGATGTCTCGCGTTGAACGGGCGTTCCTCGTGCTCGCGTTCGTGATCGCCGCGCTGGCGCCGCTCTCGGCGCGCGCCGACGAGCCCGACGTCGAGCAGGCGCGCGAGCACTTCGAGCGCGGCGTCGCGCTCTACGAAGAGGGCGGCTACGACGCGGCGCTCGTCGAGTTCCAGCAGGCCTACGAGCTCGCGCCGAGCTACCGCATCCTGTTCAACCTCGGGCAGATCTACTTCCAGCTGAACGACTACGCCGAGGCGCTGCGCACGTTCGAGCGTTATCTCGAAGAGGGCGGCGACGAGATCCCCGCGGAGCGGCGGCGCGCGGTCGAGCGCGACGTCGCGACGCTGCGCGAGCGCGTGGGGACGCTGGTGCTCGAGGTGAACGTCGACGGAGCGACGGTGCTGCTCGACGACGTCGCGATCGGCACCACGCCGCTCGAGCCGCTGGTGGTGGACATCGGGCGCCACGTGCTGCGCGTCGATGCGAGCGGATATCGCAGCGACACGCGGCGCATCACGGTCGCGTCGCGCGAAGAGGTCGAGCTCTCGATCGTGCTCGAGTCGGGCGCGAGCGAGGTGGCGCCCGAGGAAGCGCGCTCGGGCGGAGGCTCGGCGCGCGCGGCGGCGCTGTGGACGCTCGGCGCGGCGGCGCTGCTCACAGGCGCGGGCGCGGGCGTGGCGTTCGGGTTCGCGTACGACGCCGACACCGATCTCGATGCGGCGCTCGGCACCTTCCCCGCCGACGCGGGCGTGGTGCAGTCGGCGCGCGATCAGCTCCGCGCCTCGGCGCTCGCGGCGGACATCCTGGGCGGTGTCGCGATCGCGTCCGCGGCCGCGTTCGTGATCGTGCTCGCCGCGACGAGCGACGACGACGGCGGCGAAGAGCGCGCGGAGCCGCAGCCCGAAGCGCGCCTCGAGCTGCGCCCCGGCGGCCTCGCCGTGCGCGGCACGTTCTGATCGCCGCTACGAAGCCGCGCCCAGCTGCTCGAGCGCGCGAGCGAGCTCCTCGGCATCCGCGAAGCGCTCGGAGGGTGAGCGCGCGAGCGCGCGCATCACGATCTCCTCGAGCTCGCGCGGCACCGGTCGGCCGAGCTGCTCCGAGGGAAGTGGGATCGCGCGGTGGAGCACCGCGCTGGCGTACTCGAGCGCGCCGTTCGCCTCGATGGGCCGGTGCCCGGTGAGCAGGAGATACGCGACCGCACCGAGGCCCCACACGTCGACGCCGGGGCGCACGCGCGATCCCGTGACGCTCTCGGGCGCGAACCAGGTCGGCGTCCCGAGCACCACACCCGTGCTCGTCAGCGACTCGTCGGAGTCCGGCGCGTCGAGCTTCGCGATGCCGAAGTCGAGCACCTTCACGATGTCGCGCCCTTCGGTGGAGCTCGTCACGAAGAGGTTCGCGGGCTTCACGTCGCGGTGCACGATCCCGCGCCGGTGCGCCTCGGCGAGCGCGCGCGCCGCCTGCGCGAGGAAGTACACGACGCGCGCCGGAGCCACCGGGCCCTCCCGCGCGGCGAGGTCCGCGAGCGTCTCGCCGCGCAGGTGCTCCATCACGTAGTACCGGAGGCCGTCCTCGGTCACGCCGTAGTCGAACACCCGCACGATGTTCGGGTGCGAGAGATCGGCGAGCGCGCGGACCTCGCGCTCGAAGCGCGCGACCGCCTGCCCGCTCAGCAGCCCTCGGCCGACCCGGAGGATCTTGAGCGCGACGTCGCGCTGGAGCGCGGCATCGCGGGCCAGCCAGACCTCGCCCATGCCTCCCGCGCCGACCTTGCGGATCAGCCGATAGCGACCGAGGACGCGCGCCGTGAACACCTGCCGGCGCAGCTCCCAGAGCGAGTGTCCTGCGACGACCAGACCCGCGTAGGCGAGGAGCAGGTTCGTGGTGTTGGAGCTCAGCGTCGCGCGGCCCGTCACGGTCTGCAGCTGCGCGGCGACCTCGGGCTCGAGGAGGCTCCACGCCAGGATCGTCAGCGGATACGCGAGCGTCGGGAACGCCAGCGTCCACACGCCGGTCTGCCACGGCTCGTGCACGGTCGAGCCGCGGATCGCGATCGCGACGAACACCCCGCCGTAGTACGGGCTGTACGCACCTCCGGTGAGCGCCGCCATCGCGCTCAGGAACGCGCAGACCATCGTGAAGAACAGGGTCGTCGCGGCGCGCAGCTCGACGACCGTGAGCGCGGCGCCGCGGACGCGCACGTAGCTCCACACGCCGAACGCGAGCACCCCGCCCATCACCCTCAGCGTCAGCAGCTCCCGCGCGCGATCCGGCCAGAACACGGGCAACGAGAAGACGTCGCTGACGGTGATGAACAGCCAGAGGCCGATGCCGACGATCATGACCCGGCGCGCGCGGAGGACCGCGGCGAGGTGCTCGGACTCGTCGATGCTGGCGCCGGCCTGGCTCGCGACCGGGGATCGCGAAGGATGTTCGTCCACGAGCGACGAAGATGCACGGACGGCGCGCGCTGCGCCCGTCGCGATCGCAGCGCGCGCCCGGGATCACGCGACGCGGCGCGCGCGATCCTCGTCGCTCGCCGCGACGCGCTCGGCGCTCGTGCCGTGCACGACCTCCGCGAGATCGATCCCGGTGAGCGCCTCGAGCACCGGAGGCAGCTCGCCGACGATCTTCGTCACCGAGCGCGTCAGCGCCTCGACGCCCGCGGTCCTCGACGCGTCGCCGCCGCCCGCACCGCCGACGAGCACGACGCGATCGATGCTGCCGAGCGGCGCCGACACCGCCGAGACGATCTCGGGCAGCCGCGCGATGAGCTGCTCGGCGAGCGCGGACTTCGGATAGCTCTTCCACGCGTCGGCCTTCGCGCGCATGCCCTCCGCTTCCGCGCAGAGCCTCGCGCGCGCGCCGTCCGCGTCGGCGAGCGCACGCTCGCGCGCCGAGTGCGCCTCGGACTCGCCCTCGCGCTTCACCGCCTCCGCCCGCGCGACGCTGCGCAGGCGCGCGACCTCGACCTCCGACTCCGCGAGGATGCGCGCGCTCTCGCGCTGCGCCTCGGCGAGCACGACGATGCGCCGCGCCTCGGCCTCCGCGGGCTTGATCACGGTCTCCTCGAGCCGCCGCGCCTCGCGCGCGATCTCGAGGTCGCGCAGCGCGAGCTCGGTCTCGACGAGGGTCTGGCGCGCCCGCGCCTCTTCGACGTCGTGGCTGACCTCGCTGCGCGCGCGCGACTCCGCGACCTTCGCCGCGAGCGCGTGCAGCTCGGCGTCGCGATGGGCCTCGGCGCGCGCGATCGAGATCTCCGCCTCGAGCTGCGCGAGCCGCGCCGCTTCCTGCGCCCGGGCGCGCGTCACCGTCGCCTCGCGCTCGGCGTGCGCCTCGCCGACGCTCGCGTCACGCCGCGCGTTCGCCTCGCCGACGAGCGCGTTCTTCTGCACCTCGGCGACCTGCGGGCGACCGAGCGCCTTCAGGTAGCCCGACGGATCCTGCACCTCGCGGATCGTGAAGCTCACGACCTGGATGCCCATGTTCGCGAGATCCTCCGCGGTGAGGCGCTGCACCGTCTGCGCGAACGCCTCGGGGTTCGCGTGGATCTCCTCGAAGGGCAGCGTGCTGATCACCGCGCGCAGGTGGCCCTGCATCATCTGATGCGCGATCTCGTTCATCTCGCGCGTGCTCTTCGAGAGGAACATCTCCGCCGCGGTCGCGAGCGAGATCGGATCGTCGCTGCGCACTTTGATCTGCGCGATCCCGTCGACGACGATCGGGACGCCGAACTTCGTGAAGAACTCGGGCGTGAGGATCTCGAGCGTCATCAGCTCGACGCTCATGCGATCGACGCGCTCGCGGATCGGCCACACGAACGTGCCTCCGCCGTGCAGCACGGCGAAGCTCTTCTCGACGCGCTCGTGGGTCTCGGGATCGACGTACGACGAGCGCCGGCCCGACACGATGAGCACCTCGTTCGGTCCGACCTTGCGAAAGCGCATCGCGACGAACGCGAGCGCCAGCGCGAGCGTGGCAGTGATGGTGATCAGGATCGTCATGGCACCTCCGGAGGGCCCTCCGGCCCCGTGAGCACGAACGGAGTCACGCGTGCGGTGCCGCGCTCGAGCGACACCACGATCACCGCGCGACCCATCGCGATCGCTCCGCCCTCGTCGTCGCGCGCCGGCAGCACGATGCGCCGGCCGCGCATGCGACACGCGATCGAGCCCACGCCCGACGCGGGGATCGCGACGACGACCTGCGCGATCGCGCCGTGCAGCGCGTGTCGCGGCGCGGCGAGCGCGCGACGGGCGACGACGCGCCAGATCGGGATCGAGAGCGCCGCGGCACCGGCCGCGAGCGCGAGGATCGAGAGCGGTGGGTGGAACGACATCGCGTGTGCCGCGACGCTTCTGAACGAACCGTGCCACGCGTGAGCTCGCGAGAATCCGCGCGCCGCGTGCGAGCACATCGGCGTATCGCGCCGATCGAGCGGTGCAGAACACCTATACTCGAGCCCTCATGGCGTCGCGCGTCGTCGTGCTCGATCCGACCGAGTCGGAGCTCGCCCCGCTCGTCGAGCACCTGCGCCGCGCGGCCGGTGGCGACGCGGTGCTGCGCGTGGTGTCGGACGCCGAGGGGCTCGACGAGCTGCTCACGACCTGGGAGCCCGAGCTCGTGGTGATCGACCTCGCGCTCGGCGACGGCGAGCACGACGGGCTCGAGGTGCTCGAGCGGCTGCGCGCCTCCGACGAGGAGCTGCCGATCGTGGTCGCGGCCTCGCGGGGCGACGTCGACGTCGCGAAGAAAGCGGTCGCTGCGGGCGCGACCGACTTCCTGGTCCGTGGTGATCGCCTCGGCGATCGCGTCTCGACCCAGCTCGCGAAGGTGCGCCGCGTGCTGCGGCTCATCGACGACAAGCGCGCGCTGGCGCGCGAGAACCTGGTGCACCGCGACGCCGCCGCGGAGCGCTATCGGATCGTCACGCGCTCACCGGCGATGCTCGACGTGGTGCGCGCGGCCGAGCGCGTCGCGAAGGTGCCGCGCCCGGTGCTGGTGCTCGGCGAGCGCGGCACCGGCAAGGAGCTGCTCGCGCACGCGATCCACGCGGCGTCGGGCGTGCGCGGGCCGTTCGTCGCGATCAACTGCGCGGCGTTCGCCGAGCCGCTGCTCGAGAGCGAGCTCTTCGGGCACGAGCGCGGCGCGTACACCGGCGCGGATCGTCGCGTGCCGGGCAAGTTCGAGCTCGCCTCGGAAGGCACGCTCTTCCTCGACGAGATCGGGAACACGACGCTCGCGTTCCAACGGAAGATCCTGCGCGCCGTCGAGTACGGCACGTTCGTGCGCGTCGGCGGTCACGTCGAGCTGCGCTCGCGCGCGCGCATCGTCGCGGCGACCAACACCGATCTCGCGCACGCGATGCGCGAGGGCGCGTTCCTCGCCGACCTCTACGATCGCCTCGCGTTCGAGATCCTCCGCATCCCGCCGCTGCGCGATCGACCCGACGACGTCGAGCTGCTCGCGCACCACTTCCTCGATCGCTTCGTCGCCGAGGTGCCCGCGCTCGGCGCGCGACGTCTCTCGAGCCGCGCCCTCGAGGCGCTGCGCGCCCACGCGTTCCCCGGCAACGTGCGCGAGCTGAAGAACGTGATCGAGCGCGCGGTGTACCGCGACGGTCCCGACGAGATCGGCCCCGAGCACCTCGGCGAGCTGCACCCGCGGAGCGACGCCGGTGGGACGTTCCACGAGCGCATCGAGCGCCTCGAGCGCGAGCTGATCGCGGACGCGCTCCGCCGCGCCGACCACGTCCAGGCCGACGCGGCGAAGCTGCTCGGGCTCACCTACGATCAGCTGCGCCACTACGTGCGCAAGCACCGTCGTTGAGCGTCAGCGACGCGAGTCGTTCGCGCCGAGGAGGACCTGCGCGGTGTGGCTCGTCGCGGCCTGGGTGCGGTTCTCCGCGCCGAGCAGCTTCAGGATCGCGCTGACGTGCACGCGCACCGTCGACGCGCTCATCTGCAGCGCGTCCGCGATCTCCTTGTTCGAGAGGCCACGCGCGAGCAGTACGAGGACGTCGGCCTGTCGCGGCGTGAGGCGCGCGACCGGCGCGTCGGTGGGCACCGCGCGAGGCGCGCGCGAGCGGCTCGGCAGCACGTGCGGCGGCACGTAGAGCTCGCCGCGCAGCACCATGTCGATCGCCGCGCGCAGCGCGGGCGCGGACGAGCTCTTCGGCACGTAGCCGCGCGCGCCGCGCGCGAACGCAGCGTCGATGAACGACGCGTCGTCTCCGCCCGAGACGACGACCACGGGCACGTCGGGCACCGCCTTGAGGAAGCGCTCGAGCCCGCCGAGCCCATCGGCGTCGGGGAGGCCTGGATCGAGCAGCACGAGCCCCAGCGCGGGCCCGATCGTGCGCGCCGCGTCGAGCCCCGCCGCGAGCGACGCGCACTCGTGGCACTGCGCGAAGCGGCCCGTGCTCTCGAGCATCATGCGCAGCCCTTCGCGAACCAGGGTGTGGTCCTCCACGAGAAGCGCATCCATGGGCGCCCGGACTAGCCCACGGGCGGAGACCGAACAAGACGAAGCGCCTAGTCCATTCGTCGCAGAAGCGCGTAGTCCACTCGTTCGATGCGCGCGCTCCGGTCAGTGTGCGCGCATATGTTCGATCCCAGTCTCCGCGGGCAGCGCATCGCGCACGCGTACGCGCAGATGCCAGGCGCGCTCGCGGGCTCGGCGACGGTGACGACGCTCTTCGCGATCACCGCGTGCGGCACCGGCGGAAGCGTGCACCTGTCGTGGTGGATCGTGCTGCAGGTGCTGGCGATCGCGGCGAACGTCGCGATCCTCGTCGCGTACCGGCGCGGTCGCTTCGAGGCGCATCGCGCGCTGTGGGCGCGGCGCTGGGGCACGCTCGTCATCGGGATCGGCTGGGGCATCGGCGGGCTCGTGTGGCCCATGCACGACGAGTTCGGCACCGGCATCGCGATGTCGTTCTGCCTCGCGGGGCTCGCCGCGTCGGCGACCAGCACGCTCGCCGCCGATCCGACCGGCTACGCGATGTTCGCGATCACCGCGCTCGGCCCCGACGTCGCGGCGTCCGCAGGGCCGCGGTGGTGGACCGCGGGATTGCTCGCGGCGTTCCTCTGCGCGTCGTTCTTCATGGTCTGGCAGAACGCGGTGGTGCTGCGCGCCGCGCTCTCGCTGCGCTTCGAGAACGCCGAGCTCCTCGCGCGCGCGATCGAGGATCGCGAGGCCGCCGAGGAGGCCCGCGCGCGGGCCGAGTCCGCGGCGACCGCGAAGACGCGCTTCCTCGCCGCCGCGAGCCACGATCTGCGTCAGCCGCTGCAGGCGCTCTCGCTCTTCGTCGACGTGCTCGCGACCGAGCCACCGGTGCCCGAGGCGCGTCGTCGCGGCGCGGTCGACGCGCTCGTGCGCACGGTGCACGCGCTGCGCGCGATGCTCGAAGGGCTGCTCGATCTCTCGCGGCTCGACGCGGGGATCGTCGTCGCAGAGCCCCAGGTCGTGTCGCTCGCGCCGCTCGTCGGCGAGGTGATCGCAGCGCTGCACGACGAGGCGGACGCGCGCGGCGTGACGCTGAGCGCGGCGGGCCCCGAGCTCGACGTGCGCGCCGATCCCGCGCTGCTCGCGCGGGTCGCGCACAACCTCGCGGCGAACGCGGTGCGGCACGGCGGGCGCGGTCGCGTGCTGATCGCGACGCGTCGTCGCGGCGATCGCGCGTGGCTCCAGATCTTCGATCAGGGCCCGGGAATTCCGGACGAAGCGCGCGAGCGCATCTTCGAGGAGTTCGTGCAGCTCGGGAACCCCGAGCGCGATCGCACCAAGGGGCTCGGACTCGGGCTCTCGATGGTGCAGCGCATCTGCGAGCTCGCGGGATGGACGCTCTCGCTGCGCAGCGAGGTGGGGCGCGGGAGCGTGTTCACCGTCGAGCTCCCGCTCGCGACGAGCGAGCCGGTGCGCGAGCCGAGGCCGAGCGTGCCGCCCGCGTCGCGCGCCCTGCGGATCCTGCTCGTCGACGACGACGTGCTGGTGCGCCAGGCGCTCGAGGGATGGCTCGAGCAGTGCGGCTGCGAGGTGCACGTCGCGGGGAGCGCGGAGGAAGCGCTCGAGACGCTGCGCACGGGATGCGAGCCCGACGCGGTGGTCAGCGATCTGCGGCTGCCGGGCGCGCTCAGCGGCGCCGATCTCGCAGATCGGATCGCGCGACCGCTGATCCTGCTGACCGGCGACGTCGACGTGCCCGAGGAGCACGGCGCCGCGATGGTGCTGCGCAAGCCGGTGAGCGGCCCGACGCTGTGGGCGACGCTCACCGAGACGATCGAGCGAGGAGCGAACGGACGGCAGCGCGCCGTGTGAGCGCACTGCCGTCCGCGGCGCGCTCAGAGCGCGCAGTCGGCCGTGTCGAGGATCAGCAGGCTCGAGCGGGGCGCGCTCGGCGCGCTCGGTCCGTTGGGCCAGCCACCCGCGCCCGCCCCGCCGGCCGCACCCGCGGTGCCGGTCGACGCGGAGAGACCGAGCACCCCGCTGCGGCACACGAACTGCGCGATCGAGGGCCCTGCCGCACCGCCGCCACCACCGCCCCCCGCGCCACCGGACCGACCGTCGCCGCCGCGACCGCCGCCCGCGCTGTCGCGCGCGTCGATCGCACAGCACCACGAGTCGAACGTGCGGCCGCCGCCCGCGCCTGCGCCACCCGCGCCACCCGCACCGCCGGCGCCGCCGTCGCCGCCGTCGCCACCGCGGCCGCCCTGACCGCTCGCGAAGGTCGAGCTCTCCACGATCACGCCCGACGACGCGACGACCACGAGGCCGAACGAGCCACCTGCCGCCGTTCCGCCGCCACCGGGCGCGCCGCCACAGCCGCCCGCGCCACCACCGCCGCCGCCGCCGCCGGCCGCGCCGCCGCAGACCGTGTCGCAGTCACCGGCACCGCCGCCTGCGCCGCCGCTGCCGCCTCGGCCTGCGCCACCCGCGCCGCCGTTGCCCTGTCCGCTCAGCGCCGCCCACAGGCCGCTGCTGACCGAGCCACTGCGCGTGATCGCGGACGCGCTCGCGCCTTGCGATCCGTTGCCTCCGCACGACTGTCCGCCGCCGCCGTCGGCGGCCCAGGTGCCGGGGACCGGGCAGCTGTACGCGGAGACGCCGCCACCGCCGCCACCGCAGCCGCCGTCGCCTTCGGGCGCGCCGCCGTTGCCGCCGCTGTACGTGCCGCCGCACGCGCCGCCGACGTTGTCTCCGCCGCCGCTGCCGCCGTGACCACCGGCGACTCCGCAGCTCGACCCGCCGCCACCGCCGCCGCCGGGTCGCACGCCGCTTCCGCCGTTGCCGCCCGACGCGGCCTGCGGCTGATCCCCCGCCGAGATGCCGTCCGCGCCGCGCCCCGCGGTCGCGATGACGAAGCGCAGCACGACGCCGCCGCTCGCGCCCGCGGGCGAGTCCACGATGCGCACCGCGTACACCGACGTGCCCGCCTGCGGCGGCGCAGTGCTCGAGCCCGCGCGGATCGTGAAGCGCTCGACGATCGTCTCGCTCGTCACGCCGATCGCCGCGAGCGCCTCGACGCGTCCCTCGGCGACGTCGATGTTCTGCTGCTCGATCGTCGTCACGTTCGCCGCGCTGCGCGACCAACCGCTCGCGCGATCGTAGCCGCCGTGGATCGACACGCCGTTCGCGAGGCGCACGCGCTCGCGGTACGTGCCCCCGCTCACCGCGACGTGGTGGATGCCGCGCCCCGCGGCCGCGGTGATGCCCTGCGTGATCGTCGCGTAGGGGAACTGGCGCGTGCCGTCGCCCGTCGAGTTGCTGCCGTTCGTCGCGACGAAGACCAGGTCGCGCACGTCGCCGTCGATGCCGTCGCAGTTGCTGTCGAGCGACGCGGGATCGGGCGCGTCGGGCGCGGTCGGGTACGCGTTGCGATCGCCGGGCGCGCAGTCGCCGCCGACCGTCGCGAAGCGCGAGCCGAGGTGCGTGGGCTCGGCGCACGCGACCACTCGATCGGTCGAGTCACCGAAGCCGTCCTCGTCGGCGTCGCGATAGAACGTGACCTCGCGTCCATCGCAGCCGCACTGCAGACGTCCGAAGTCCGACGCATCGGCGAACGCCTCGGCGAACCCGGTCTCGCTCGACACCGGACAGAGCGCGGACCACTGCGACTCGTCGACGCATCCCGCGACCTCGCGCGTCGCGTCGACGTAGCGCACCGCCGCCCATCCGACGCTGCCCGCCGTGGGGAACGGGTTCACGTCGCAGCGCAGATCCGAGCCCGCGCTCGCATAACACTCCTGGAAGTCGAGGTGGCCGCGCGACGCGTCGAACGCGGACTCCGGCGCGGCGTGGGGCGCCGCGTCCTCGCCGACGAGCGTGCACTTGAACTGGCTGTGATGACCGAACCCGCGCCACGCCTCCTCGGCGCTCTCCCACGCGCGGATCTGGCAGAGCCCGTGGAGCGGCGGATCGTCGGCGCCCGGCGTCACCTCGACCGGCGGCATCGTCACCTCGCACGCGCCCTCGCCCTCGCACGTGTACTCGGCGAAGTCGAAGCCGGGCGCGGGATCGCCGGTCTCCGGCGCGGGCTCGAAGCGCGCATCGCGCTGGCGCGCGCAGTGACGCCAGTAGCTCCCGGCGCCGGTGCCGTACTGCAGCGGGACGAGCGGCCACGCGCCGCCCGCGGTGAGCACCTGCGAGCAGCGGCTGCGCTCGCGGATCACGAGCTGGCCCGGCGCGCCGGGCACGTAGACGCTGTCGTGCAGCTCGAAGAAGTACGAGAACGCCGACCAGTCGGCGCGCCCGGGCTGGTGCGTCGGGTGTGCCTGCAGCACGTCCTCGGAGCCGTCGTCGTCGTAGTCGGCGTCGATGCTCACGCAGCCCTTGGTGAGCCCGTTGAGCTCCGCGGCGCGCAGCGGGCGACCGATCTCGCCGTAGCCGTAGACCGGCGCGCGCGTCGTGGCGGTCGCGAGCTGCGCGTCGTCGTCGTTGCGATCGGACTCGACGAGCACGAGCGGTGCGCGCGTGGAGGGGCAGTCCTCGCGGCTCGGGCCGCCCTCGCAGAGATAGACCGTGAGCTGCTGGCGATACTCGTTCTGCAGGTGCACGCGATCGACGCGCGGCGCGGGACAGCTCGCCTCGGCGACCGCGCGGATCGCGGGGTCGTCGTCCGAGAGCGCCTGCATCGTGCTCTGCGCGATCCACTGGTCGCCGTCGGCATCGCAGCGGCGGGCACGCGCGGTCGCGTCGCCGGGCCAGAACCAACCGCTCTCGGTGTCGCAGACGCACGCGCCGGTGACGTCGGTGAGCGGATGGATGCCGGTCTCGCCCTCGCGATCGCAGGTCACCGCGCAGGTCACGCAGCGATCGAGCTCGACCGAGAAGGCCTCGCCCGCGCCGCACGGCATCGGCACGCACTCGCACTGGGTGGGATCGGTCTCGAGCGGCATCGCCATCTCGTCGTCACGGCACACCTCACCGCCGCACACGACCTGCATCACGCAGAGCCCGTCGCGCTCGTCGAAGCCCTGGAGGCACGCGCCGCACGAGGCGCCGGTCGCGAGCGCGTCGCACGCGCGGTGCTCCGTCGCGCAGCGGCTCGCGATGCTGCCGGGCGCCGCGGGATCGCAGCTCGGCGGGGGCGTGCACGCGGGATCCGCGCACTGCGTGCACGCACCGCTCGACGCGTCGAGCTCGTAGCCGGCCTCGCACTCCGAGAGGCAGATCGGCCCGGTGGGCGTGTCCTCGCAGCGACGTCGCGCCGGGCACGACGCGGTGCCCACGATCGTCGCGCAGGTCTCGGCCTCCGTGCAGCCGCCGTCGGCGCACGCGTCCTCGGGTGTGCCGGAGTCGGCAGGGCCACCTCCGTCGCTCCCGCCGCATCCGAAGAAAAGAGACATCCCTACGACGGCAATCGCCGTCGCCCTCACATTCCATCGCTCGAGCATCGTCGCTCCCCCCGATTCAACGACAGGCGTTGGGATCGGTGAAATCCGTGTAATAGACGTACAGGACGATGTCCTCGATCAGCGTCAGATCGATATCTCGATTCTCGATGTTCTGGAGCTGATCGAAGACGAGGCGCCAATTGGTGTTCACGAAGGGCCGCTCGCGCATCTCGTGACGCCGGTACACCGTGGGGTCGAATACGGTGTTGGCGCGATTGAAGTACGGATTGGCCACGATCAACGAGGGCGGCAGTCTGTGGAATCGATTGCCCTCGGCGACGGTCCGCAGCGTGCCGGTCCCCTCCTGCCAGATGAGCAGGTCCGCCTCGTCGTCGCCGAAGCCCGTGCCCTCGAGCTGCACCTCGATGTGCTCGATCTGATGGTTGAACGTGCAGGGCGAGAGGCGCTCGAACGACGTGGAGAAGGGCACGGTCCACGCGCCGCTCGGGTCGAGGTTGCGGGGATCGGTGAGCCGCTCGTAGAAGCGGCGCCGGCGCTCGGTGGTCGTGAGCTCCACGCCGCCCTCGCGGAACGGGATCTGGAACACGTGATCCGCGACCGAGATGCGCTGGACACGACGCGCGCGCGTGCGGAACCGGACTCGGAACTCCTCGTAGTCGTCCTCGAGCTGATCGAGATACGAGTCGAGGTTCGGGAAGTCGTGCGCGACCATCCGGATGAGATGGAGCTGGCCCGCGCGCTCGTAGCTCTGGCTCGTGTAGTACTCGAACATGCGAGTCGCGCGATAGGCATGCTCGAGCGCGCGGCGGAACGTGTCGTCGGCAGTCATGACCGACGCGTTCCGATAGACGCGCACGTTCGGATCGTTGCGCGATCGTTCGATGTCGACCGCGAGCTCCTCCGCCTCGTGCTGCTCCTCCTGGATGCGCTGCGCCTCGAGGTGCAGTCGCTCCATCTCGGACCGGATGAGCGCGAACCGATGCTGGAATTGCAGCGCCTCGAGGTGGTGCTCGGCCACCTGGCGCCAGAGGTCCCGCATGATCGGCTCGGACTCGATCGTGAGCTCGCGACACTCCTGGCTCGCGACCCAGTGCGCGGTGTCGATGCGCACGCGGTCCGCGTCGATCTCGATCTGGGTGGCGGTCGTCTCGAGCGCGATCGCGCCCGCGGTGGCGATCGCCGAGCCGAGCGTGAAGAGCGAGAGCGCGCCGCCGTCGGTGATGCACTCCCACGGCGTCATGCAGTCGGCGGCGCCCTGCGTGAGGAGCATGACGTTCGAGAGCGCGTTCATCGCGCGGTCCATGCCCGAGACCGCGTTGCGCATGTTCCGCGCGGCGCCCTCGAGCGACACGACGCGACCGTCGGCCTCGTACTGGAAGTCCGCGATCTCCTGGGAGAGATCACAGCGCCCGGCGAGACGCGTCTGCTCGTCGGCCATGCGCTCGAAGAGGTGATCGACCTGCAGTCGGAAGAGGCGCTGCTCGTCGCGCAGCTGCATCAGCTCGACGAAGCGCGCGGAGAGCTCGCCGTTGCCCACCATGCCGCAGGGATCACCGAGGAACGCGGTGCGCTCGGAGAGCGGCGCGTACTTGCGGATCGCGGGGTACACGCGCCCGTCGCGCGCTCGGAAGCCGCCGCACACCTGCCCGAGGCGCTGCTCGTGCGCGAGCGCGATGCGCACCAGCTCCGCCTGGAACGACGCCTCGTCGGTCTCGAAGCTGCGGTTGCTCGCGATCGCGTCGTCCTCGTAGCGGCGCGCGGTCTCGGCGCGGAGGCGGGCGATCCCGAGCACGGCCTCGAACGCGTTGCTGAAGCGCGTGTCGCTCTCGTCGACGGCGGGCAGCGGCACGTAGTCCGGTGCGAAGCCGAACGCGTTGACGTCGTCGCGCAGCGTCGCGTGGACCTCGCGCATCTCGCCGAGCGCGACGCGGTAGCGACGCTGGGCCTGCTCGATCTCCGACACGATCTGGGCGCGCTGGCTCGCGCGCACCCGATCGGCGATGCGCAGCATGAGCCGCGAGAGGATCACGGACTCGAGGAAGGTCTCGGAGTACGCGCGCTCGAGCACGCGGCGCGCGAGATCGGAGCGCGCGAGCGACTGGTAGCGCGTCGCGATCTCGGCCCACGCGCGCGCCTTCTTGGTCGAGGCGCCGATCAGGCGCTCGAGGTAGCCGGTCACGAGCTCCTGCGTGATCACCGCGGTGCCCGCCTCGCCCACGTCGGTGCGCACGTCCGCGGCCTCCACCACGGGCGCGAGCACGCGATAGAAACGATCCGTCGCGAGCTGGAAGTACTGCACCGCCTGGTACAGCGAGCGCATCTCGTAGCCGGCGATGCCCGTGAGATCGACGCCGTTCTCCTCGAGCGCCGAGCCCGGGAACGCCGCGAGGCTCTCCGCGGCGATGTCGAAGCGCGAGCGCAGCGCGCGGGTGTGCGCCTCGTCGCCGAGCACGACGAGCAGCTCCGCGTAGAGGCGCTCGAAGCCGTCGGGCAGCGGCCCCACGTGGCTCGGGCCCGCCATGCCCATGCTCGTCGAGAGCGCGCCGCGCAGCGTGCGCCACGCCTCGGTCCCCGGCGGATCGGCGTGCTCGAGATAGAGCGCGAGAAGGCAGTCGGTGCGCGCGAGCACCTCCTCGAGCAGCGCGGGGTCGTAGCAGTACGGCGTGCTGTACCCGGTGCCCTCGCACGCGGTGGGCGCGAAGCCGAGCTGGTCGCCCTCGTCGCTCTGGAAGCGCGAGCGATAGCGGAAGGCGTCCTGCACCAGCGCGGAGAGCGGCGGGAACAGCGCCTCTTCGACGCCGTCCTCGCGCGGCTCGAAGAACACCTTGCCGGCGCGCAGATCGTCGCGGTCCTCGCTGCAGTAGGTCGCGCCTCCCTCGCAGAGCCACACCGGATCGATCGCGACGGTGGGGCGGGTGCGCTGGGCCCACTCGTCGAGCACCTCGCCGCACGCACCGCGGTCCTGACAGCTGTGGGCCACGATCGCGCTCGGCGTGAGCACGGGGTCCGCGATGGTGAAGAAGCGGACGTTGCTCTCGTCCGGGCACTCCGGCGGGAGCGCGCTCTGCAGGCCGGACGGGCCTCCATAGAAGCGCCCGGTGTCGACGCAGAGGTAGAACACGTCGTCGCGCGGGTAGGTGTGCGGCTCGCTGCCATCGCGCGTCGCGGGCACGCCGGTGATCAGCGCGCCCGCGAGGACGCGCGCCTGCTCGTCGGTGAGCCTCGAGGGCGCGGCGCCGAGCGCGCGCTGCACGAGCGTGCGCTCGCAGACCGGGCCCGCCGGTGCGCGCGAGACGTCGTCGAGCGGCATCGGTGCGTCGGTCTGCTCGGCGAGCGCCTCGGAGGGCACCGCGTCGGGCAGCGCGATCTCCGAGCTGCGCTCGAGCACGAGGTAGCCGTACGCGCGCGTGCCTTCGGGATCGGCGCGCGAGACGAGGTGCTCCTCGAAGAGCACGAACATGCGATCCGCCCCGACCAGCGCGCCGTCGAGCGCGCGCAGGCGGCGGTGCATCGCGTGGCCGTCGGGCACCGGGTTCCCGCCGGTGAGGCTCGCGCTGTGCGTGGGATCCGCGGGATACGGGAAGCGGCGATCGCGGCACTCGAAGCGCGCTCGGCCGCCGGTCTCGGGGTCGAAGATCGTGTCGGTGGTGAGCTCGGGGACGAGCCACGGCGACGACGTGAGCACCGCGTCCGCACCGCACACGCTGGTCGAGAGCGCGGGCGCGCGCCCGCCGACGTGGATGTCGGCGCGCAGCGACGTGATCGGCACCACGCACTCGCCGCCGGGGCACACACCCGGCGCGCCGGGCGCGCTCGTGAACGCGATCTCGATGGCGGGCGAGCCCGCGTAGTGGAGCGCGACCGCGCTGTCGATCACGCCCGCGACGCGATGGGGCGCGCGACCGGTCGGCGCGTCCTGCAGATCGATCGCGATCGGATATGTCACCGCGCCGGTTGGGATCGGCGCCGCGTCGACGTTCGAGACGTAGCGACGCAGGCCACCCGCCGCGCCGTCGTAGAGATAACAGGCGCCGCGGAACTCCTCGCCGAGCCGGCTGAACGCGGTGCGACACGCATCCTGCACGCTGCGCCAGCGCCACGACTCGCTGTCGGTCGCGGTGAGGATCGCGGAGAGCTCGCTCCAGCGGCCCGGCAGCGCGCCGCTGCGGTACGCGCCCCAGACCTGCACGAGCCCGTTTTGCACGCGCTGCGCCGCCGCGATCTTCGCGGGACCGCGCGCCGCCGCGAGCTCGTCGAGGCCACGATCGGGGAACGAGCCGAAGTAGCGCATCACGCCGCTCCACCGACCCGACGCGCCGCGCGCGAACACGACGCTCACGTCGCGCTCGCCGAGCTCGGGATGACGGATGCGCAGCGCGCCCTCCCATCGCGCCCAGCGCTCCGGCATCGCACCGTCCGCCTGGACCTCGATCACCGGGCAGTCGAGGCCACACGACGGGCGCGCGACGACGATCAGCGGTGCATCGCCGCTCGCGCTCTCCCCGTCGCGCACGCGCAGGCTCACGAACCCGAGCGGCGAGCCCCCTTCGTCGCGGTGCTGCGCGTCGACGAGCGCGCCGGTCGCGTCGTACGCGCGGTGCTCCTGGCGCACGACCTCGAAGGTCTCGGCCAGCAGGCTGTCGGTGGAGAGCTGCACTTCGCCGACGACCACCGCGCTGCCGAGCTGCACGTGATCGGTGCTCAGCGTGAACGTCCCGCGCACCTCGCGCGGATCGCCGTCCATCTCGCGCGCGAGCTCGCGGCACACGCCCGAGGTGCCGTCGATCGAGTGGCAGAAGTGTCCCGCCGGGCACTCGTCCGCCGCGCTCGTCGCGCGCTCGCACGGGACGCGGCACACGTGACGATCGCAGGTGAGGCCGACGCCGCAGTCCTGCGCGCTCTCGCAGTTCGCGTAGCAGTGACGACCGGCGCCGTCGTGGAGGCACGCCTGGAAGTCGGGGCAGTCGGCGTCGCTCGCGCAGCTCGGCGCTGACCCGCCGGGCTCGACGCACGTCCCGTCGACGCACTCGTAGCCGTCGAGACAGCCCTCGATGAAGCCGTCGGCGTCGCAGGTGCGCACGCCGTCCTCGGTGCGCGCGTCGCCGCGGCAGCGCGTGTAGCAGCGCGGCTCGTCGGGGCGCACCTCGTGCGGCGCGAGACAGCGCCCCGCGAGCACGACGAGTCCCGCGTTGCACGCGCCCGACGCGGTCGCGAGGCAGCCCTGCGTGCCCGGCTCGCACGAGACGCAGGTGCGGGTCTCGACGTCGCAGCGATTCGCGTCGTGGCAGAGACCGTTGACCAGGCACGCACCCCCGGGGTGGCCGGTGTCGTCGACGCATGTGCCGCCGCCGAGGCCGCGATCGCAGTAGAGGCCTCGTGCGCAGGTGCCGCCGAGGCACGCGCAGCGCTGCTCGCCGTCGGCGCAGCCCTCGGGGCGACACACGCCGTCCTCGCAGGTGTCGGTGCTCGCAGTGCACGATGTCCCGCCGAGGCACACGCAGCCGCTCTCGCCGGGGTCGCAGTCGGCGGCGAGACAGATGCCGCGACGACACGCGAGCGGCTCACCCGACGGCGTGGTCCCGCAGGCATCGCCCTCCGCGCACGCGCATCCGAGCGTCCCCTCGTCGCAAGCTGCGGGCTCGATGCTCGCTGCGCCGTCACACGCGGCGAGCAGCAGCACGAGCGCCCACGCGGCGCGCATCCGTCCGTGATCAACCATCGGTCTCGATCCCCCCGCCGGTCAGCGGCGCTCCGTCGGCGTCGAAGCACTGCGCGCGGGCGATGCGCGGGCTCCCTTCGCCGAGCACCTCGATGCGGATCGCCGATGCGTCGATCGGGCGATCCGCGAGCGCGTGGAACGCGAGCGCGGCGCGCGGCGCCTGCCGCACCATCTCTCCGCGCAGCGACGACTCGAAGCGCGCTCCTCGCACCGACGCGGCCGCGTCCTCGAGCAGCACCTCGCAGCTGCGCGCCGCGGGATCGATCACGCCGAGCCCGACGGTGCGCACCGGCGCGCAGCGGCCCGCGCTCGGATCGCACGTGAGGCCCTCGTCGCAGCGCCCGCCCTCCCCGCACGCGCACCCGAGCGCGCCGCGCTCGCACCCCGTGCCGGGATCACACCCGCCGATCGCCGCGAACAGCACACCCAGCAGGACGACTCGCGCCCTGCGCCGTCTCTCGCGCATCGCTGCCCCTCCGCGGCCGGACCTTGGCCGGTGCGTGGCAGCGCGAGAAAGGTGGACGAATGAGCTAAGCGCTTCGCCCAGCGCTTACGACGCGCGTCCGAATGGCTCGCCCCGTCGCGCCGGTGGGAAAGGTTCGCGCGCGGACCTCGCGACGAACGCGGCCGCGGAGGACGGGGGAACGTGCAGCGAAGGGACGATCATTCCCGCGGCGTGCATCGCGCGACCGCGATCGCGATCGTGGTCGGTGTGGTGCTCGCGAGCGCGACGGTGCGCGCGCAGACCGGCGTGTCCGACGATCGCGTGAGCCTGCCCGAGGGCCCCGGATCGATCGAAGGGCTCGGCGACAACGCGACCGTCGATCCGAACATGGGTCAGATGAGCTACGCGGTGCCGATCCGCGTGCCCCGGGGATTCCCCGGCGTCACGCCGGATCTCGCGCTGCGCTACGGCTCGGGCAGCGGGAGCGGCATCGCGGGCATGGGGTGGTCGCTCGCGGTGCCGAGCATCGAGCGCCTCACGCTGCGCGGTCTGCCCTCGTACGACGCCGACGACGAATTCGTCGCGAACGGCGGCGAGCAGCTGGTGCGCGTCGCGTCGCCCACGCGCGACCCGGTCTATCGCGCACGCTTCGAGGGCGCGTTCGTGCGCTACACGTGGCACGGCGCGGGCGCAGCGGGCTACTGGACCGCGGAGTACCCCGACGGACGCGTCGGCTACTTCGGCGCGAGCGCGGAGGGCGTGATCGATCCCGACGCGCGCCTCACGGGCCCCGCGGGGCAGACGTTCCGCTATCACCTCGTCGAGCTCGTCGACGTGCACGGGCACCGCGTGCGCTACGGCTACCAGCGCATCGGCGGCGTGCCGTACCTGCGCTCGATCGGCTACGTGCACGCGGGATCGACGCCGCGCTACGCGATCGAGCTGCGCTACGAGCCGCGCCCCGATCCGATCTCCGACGCCAAGCCGGGGTTCGAAGAGCGCGTCGCGCAGCGCCTCGCGAGCGTGCGCATCTCGGCGGGCGGCGAGGTAATCCGCACCTACGTGCTGCACTACCAGGACGTGCGCGACGCAGGCGGCGCGTCGCGGCTCGCGCGCGTGGAGCAGCTCGGTCGCGGCGGCATGCGCGACGAGGTCGAGCTGACGTTCGGCTACTCGCGCGCGCTCGGCGCCGCATGCGCGACGTGTGATCGCCCGTACGTCGTCGACATGGGCACGCTGCCGAACGCCGGGTCGATCGGCACCGGCGACGCGACGCTCGTCGATCTCGACGGAGACACGCTGCCCGACGTCGTCGACTCGTCGCAGGACGGTCCGCATCGCTTCGTGTTCACGCGCCTCGATGCGAGCGGCGCCGCGCGCTTCGACCCCGAGCCGATCACGAGCCGCGTCGGCGAGCGCAGCGGGTTCCGGCTCTCGCAGCCCCAGGTGCAGCTGCTCGACATCGACGGCGACGGGTTCGCCGATCTCGTGAACAACGTCACCGGACGCGCGCTGTGCAACCGCGGTCGCGGCGACTGGAGCGAGGACGGCTGTCTCTTCGACGGCGCATCGGGCATCGACTTCCCCGAGGACGCGCCGGGCGACGCGGACCCGCGCGCCACGCGCTTCCTCGACGTCGACGCCGATCGGCGCATCGACGTGCTCCACACCTCGAGCACGCAGACGACGACGGTGCAGCGCAACACCGGCACCGGGTTCGAGCCCATGGCCGCGCAGCCGATCGGCGCGCTCTTCGACACCGATCGCCTGTTGCTCGCGGACCTGAACGGCGACGGGATGCTCGACCCGACGTCGGTGGGCGACGAAGGCGAGGTCCGCTATCGGCTCAACCTCGGCTTCGCGCGGTGGGGCGAGTGGACGCTGATGGACGGCCCCGCGGTCGATCGCTCGGTCGTCGAGCTGCTGGCCCTCGAGGACGTGAACGCCGACGGGCTCGACGATCTCGTGCTCGTCGCGGGCAGCACCGTGCAGTACGCGCTCAACCGCCACGGGCGCTTCGACGACTTCGCGACGATCACGAACGAGCAGGTCGACGGAGGTCTGCCCGCGCGTGGTCCGCGCGACACCGTCCTCTTCGCCGACATGAACGGCAACGGCACGCGCGACGTCGTGTGGATCGAGCCGGCGGGCCGCGTTCGTTACCTCGAGCTCTTCGTGTCGCCGCCGCACCTCCTGAGCCGCATCGAGAACGGCGTCGGCATGGTGCAGGAGATCGCGTACGGCACGACGCTCGATCAGCGCCTCGCGACCGGAGGCGAGACGTGGGCCCATCCGCTGCCCTTCGCGATGAACGTCGTCGTCCGCTACGACACGTGGGTCACGCTCACCGGCCTGCACGAGGTGCAGACCTATCGCTACGCGAACGGCTTCTACGACGGCGAGGAGCGACAGCTCCGCGGCTTCGCGTGGGTCGAGCAGCGGCTCGCGCCGGATGGCGCGCACGACACCCAGGAGGCGGGCCGCACGGTGCGCGAATTCGACGTCGGCGATCGCGATCCGTACCGCGCCGGACGTCTGCTCGTGGAGCGCTCGTTCTCCGGCGACGCGCCGGAGCGCGCGCTGCGCGAGACGCACGTCGGCTACGACGACTGCGACGTCGCGGAGGCGACCCCGCTGCGCTCGCCGTTCGCGGTGCGCCACGTCTGCGAGATCCAGCGCGACGTCGTGCTGCAAGAGGGCGCGCCCGCCGCGGAGTGGGCCACGCTGCGCACCACGCGCGCCTACGACGGATACGGCAACGTCGTGCGCGAGGCGCAGCTCGGCGTGGTGAGCCGCGGCGGCGTGGCGTGCGGCGTGTGCACCCGCGGTGCGGACGCGTTCGGTGAGGCGTGTGGCGAGCAGTGCCTCGGCGACGAGCAGTACGTCGACACGACCTACGTGGCGCCGGGCGCGAGCACCGACGGGCGCTGGATCCTCGGTCGTCCCGTCACCGTGCGTCGCTTCGGGCGCGAGGGCGGCGAGGCGAGCGAAGAGTCGATCTCCTACGACGGCGATCCCTTCGTCGGCCTGCCCCCGGGGCGCCTCACGCGCGGCCTCCCCACCCGCGTCACCGCGCGTCGCGACGCCGACGTCGTGATCGAGCAGGCGCGGCGCGCGTTCGACGAGCACGGCAACACCATCGTCGAGATCGATCCGAACGGCTCACCCGACGACGCCACCACCCACCGGCGCAGTCACGTGTACGACCCGACCGGACTGCGCGTGGTGCGCACCGACGTGCACCTCGTCTCGCCCGAGGGCGAGCCGTACCGACTGCGGCGCGAGTACAGCTACGAGCCCGCGTTCGATCAGATCAGCGACGCGACGAGCTGGATGCTCGTGCAGGGCGAGACGATCCGCTCGGCGCGTCACGTCACGAGCCATCGCTACGACGGGCTCGGCCGGCGCATCGCGATCGTGAAGCCGGGCGACACCTTCGCCGCGCCGACGATGGAGATCTCGTGGGAGCTCGGCGCGCCCGCGAGCCGCATCCGGATCCGCGAGCGCTCGGTGCAGGGCGGCCCGCTCGACCTCGAGCGCGTGCAGTGCCTCGACGGACGCGGTCGCGCGTTCCAGGAGCGCCATGCGCTCGGCGACGGGCGCTGGCAGGTGAGCGGCTTCCGCACGCTCAACGCGCGCGGCGCGCCGGTGCGCGAGCACCAACCGCACCTCGCGACGAGCGACGACTGCTCGATCGAGCCGCCGTCCGACGTCGCGTTCGAGACGGTGCGCTACGACGCGAGCGGGCGCGAGATCCGCCGCACGCTGCCCGACGCGTCGATCTACGGCGAGCCCTCGATCCGCGAGACGCAGTACCTGCCGCTCGCGCAGATCGATCACGACGAGGAAGACCTCGATCCTGCGAGCCCGCACGCCGGCACGCCGACCATCACGCGCTCGAACGGGCTCGGCCTCACCGTCGCGATCGAGCGACGCCTCGCGCCCGAGGGATCCGGCCCGACGACGCGCTTCGAGCACGACGGGCTCGGCCGTGTCGTCGCGCTGATCGATCCCGCCGGGCACCGCAAGACGCAGCGCCTCGATCGGCTCGGCCGCACGCTCGAGATCGACGATCCGAGCTCCGGGCTCACGACGTTCGAGCACGACGACGCGGGCAACGTCATCGCGCGCACCGACGCGCGCGGCGTGGTGACGCGCATCGCGTACGACGGCGCGAACCGTCCGTCGGCCCAGTGGGACGACGCGCGTCGCGAGGAGACCGAGCTGCGCTTCCGCTACGACCTCGCGGCGACGTGCGATCCGCGCGACTGCACCCACGCGGAGGGTCAGCTCGTCGAGGTCTCGTATCCGCTGCCGGAGCGCCTCGTCGCGCGGATGGGCGGCGACGTGCGCGGCGTCGATCGCTTCGGCTTCGACGCGCGCGGACAGCGCGTGCTCGAGCAGCGCACGGTCGGAGGCTTCGACTACCGGACGCGCTACACGTGGGACGACGCGGGCCGCCCGGTGCTCGTGGTGCATCCCGACGGACGGCGCGTGAGCACCACGTACGACGGAGCGTCGCGCCCGATCGCGATCGACGGCGTGGTCGCGGAGGTCGCGTACGAGGCGCGGGGACGGGAGCGCAGCGTGCGCTTCGAGAACGGCGCGCTCGACTCGTTCGAGCACGACGCGCGCATGCGCATCGTCGCGCGGCGCACCACCACGCGCGCCGGCGAAGCGCTCGCGGACTTCGGGTACGAGTACGACCGCGCGGGCAACGTCGAGCGCGCGCACGACGACGCCACGCTCCTCGGTGCGCCGTGGTCCGCGGAGTACGAGCACGACGCGTGGTATCGCGTCACGAGCGCGCGCTTCGAGCGCGAGGGCGAGGAAGAGCTCCAGTCGTGGTCGTACGACACCGTCGACGACGTGGTCTCCGCTACGTCGAGCCTCGGCGCGGCGAGCGCGGCGCACCTCGGCGAGCTCGCGTACGACGCGACGCGACCGAACACGATCGTGCGCGCGGGCGCGATCACGTTCGAGCACGACGACGCCGGACAGCTGGTGCGCCGCGGCGACACCGCGCTCGAGTGGGATCACCTCGGACGTCTCGTGCGCGCGCGCCGCGACGGCGAGGTGATCGTCGAGCTCGCATACGGCCCCGCGATGACGCCGGTCGCGACGATCGAGGGCGACGCGGTCACGCTCTACGTGACGCGCGACTTCGAGGTGCGCGACGGAGTGGGCGTGCTCTACACGCGCCTCGGTGAGCGACGGGTGGCGCGCGCGACGTCGGTCGCGCTCGCGCCGATCGTGCTCGACGACGTGGCGCCGCTCGTCGATCCCGACGGCGCGATCACCGCGGCCGACGCGCGTGCGCTCGAGGTCGCAGGCGCCGGCGCGCGCGCGGGCGTGCTGCTGCGCAGCGCGTGCCGCCGGTTGCTCGTCGAGGCGGGCGATGCGTTCGCGACGCTGCACACCGATCATCTGGGGAGCGTGATCGGTGCGATCGACGCGGACGGAGCCGCGCGCGGGCGCCGTCGGTTCCGCCTCCCCGCCGGCGCAGCGAGCGAGTCGGGCTACGTCGACACCCGCGGCTTCAGCGGACAGGAGGAGCTCCAAGGCCTCGATCTGGTGCGCTTCGAGCAGCGCTGGCTCGAGCCCACGACGCTCCGTTGGACCCGCCCCGATCCCGCGTTCCACGCGCCCCGCGCGCTGCCCGCGGCGCTCGTCGGCGAAGCGGTCGACGCCTATGCGTACGTCGGCAACGGCCTCGTCAGCCGCGTCGATCCGCGCGGGCTCACCGGACGACAGGTCGTCGCGAACGCGGGCTGGGCGCTCCATCGATTGGTCACCGGCGACCACGGTGCGGCGCGCGTCTCGCGGATGCACCGCGAGCACGGCGGGCTCGAGCGATGGCTGCAGGGCGAGATCCTCTTCGCCGCCGAAGGAGACGGCGATCTCCGCGTCAGGCTCGAGCGCCCGGCGTACGAAGAGGACGGCGACCTGCGCGCCGACTTCATCTTCCGCGACGGTGCGGGGCGGTACCCGATCGTGGCGGAGCTGAAGGTGCAGGGAGGTGATCGCAACACGGCCAGCTTCCTCCGCGGCGTCGACAAGGACGCGACGAAGCTCCTGACCATCGATCCCCTCGGACGCGCGAGCTTGGTGGGGATGCAGATGGTCGGCGTGCACGCGAACCTCGATCGCGAGGACGGCTGGATCCACGTGGGCACGGTCCACACGGGAGTGGCTCCGCCCGGGAGCAGGACCGGTGGTGATCTCAAGTTCTATTACCGGACCGTGATGCCGGAGGGCGTCCCGGCGCACGCGGACTTCTGACCGTGCCCTCCGCCGACGAGATGCAGCGTCGACAGGATCTTCTCGTCACGCCGGATCGTGCTCATGAGACGTCGCGGGGCATCGCGACGCGGCGCGCGATTGCGCGCCGGGGGGGAGCACGAATGGATCTCGTCTGCGGAGGGTGCGGTGCGCGCACGAGCGCGCCGGGTGAGCGCTGCGATCGGTGCGAGCCGTGTTGGTACGGCGTGCTCGACGGCACGTTGATCGGGCCCATCACCCGCGACGAGCTCGCCCGCGCGCTGCGCGCGCAGCCGGGCAGCGCCGATGCGCCCGTCTGGCGCGAGGGCGTCGACGAATGGGCGCCCGCGCGTGAGGTCCCGGAGATCGTCGCCGCGATCCGCGCGGCGGGTCCCTCGCAACGAGCGCCCGCACGGGCCCTCACGATCCCGCCGCCGCCGATCCGCGATCTCGCGCGACGCGACGAGATCACCGGCTCGGGTCGCGTCGATCTCGGCGCGCTGCTCGCGACCTCGCGCGCGCGTCCCTCGCTCCCGCCGCGGCCGACCATCACCGCCGAGGCGAGCGTCCCGCCGACGGCGATCCCGACCTCGGTGGCGCCCCGGCGCAGCGCGTCGTTCGCACGCGGAGCGCTGCTGGGCGCCTGCATCGTCGCCGCGGTCGCCGTCGCGCCGATGCTCGCGTCGAACGCCGGCGAGCACGACACGGCGCCGCTCGCGATCCAGGTCGCGAGCGCGCCGCTCACACCGGGTCCGATGTTCGTCGAGGCCGCGCCGCTCGAGCACCGGGACGTGGCCCACCAAGACGAGGTCGCGCCGCCCGTCGTGCGCGCCACCGACGAGGACGCGCCCCCGCCCCTCGCACCTCCTCCGCCTCCGATGCGCGTCACGAGCTCGCCCGCGCCTGCGATCCGCGCGCAGCCGAGCACGCTCGACGAGCCCGAGATCGTCGAAGCGACGCCGCCGAGCGAGCCGGTCGTCGCACCTCCCGAGGCCGCCCCCGAGACCAGCGACGAGGAGCCGGAGCACGTCTCCTCGATCGACGCGCTGCTCGAGGCCGCGGTGGACGCGCCGACCGAGGCCGAGCCGTCGGACGCGCCCTCTGCGCCCGCGCCCGCGCTGCCCGCCACGCCGGATCGCGAGGACGTCGACCGCGCCCTCACGCGCGCTCACTCCGCGGTCGCCGCGTGCGCCGAGCACGGCCACGGCCTCGCGATGGTGCGCATCACCGCGTCGGGCGACACCGGCCGCGTCACGAGCGCCGTCGTCGAAGGACCGCTCGCCGGCACACCCGCGGGCTCGTGCGTCGCGCGTGCGGTGCGCGGCGTCACGTTCACGCGCTTCGCGCGCGAGAGCCTCACGATCGAGTATCCGTTCCGGATCTGAATCGCTCAGTGGATCTCGCCGTGGCAGCACATCGGCGGCTCGGGCGGATTCACCGCGTCGTTCAAGCGCGGTAGCTCCTCGAGCCGCACGAACGTGAACCCCGCCGCGCGCACGCGCTCGAGCAGCTCGGGCAGCACCGCCGCGGTGTACGGCATCACGTCGTGGAGGAGGACGATCCCACCGTCCTCCTCCTCGAGACGCGCGAGCAGGAATCCGATCATGTCGTCGAGGTACTGCGGCGGGATCCACGTCGCGCGGCTGGCCTCGCAGCGACCTTCTTCGTCGAAGCACCAGTCCGCCACGTCGATGTCGAACCCCGCGACTGCCATCCCGAACGCCTCGGGCGCGCGCGTCTCCCGGCAATTCGCCGAGCCGTAGGGAAATCGGTAATAGCGCGGGAAATAACAAGGGTCGCCGAGCGACGCGCGAATCGCCTCGTTCGTCTCGTGCACCTCCGACTCGAGCTCTTCGACGCTCAGCATCAGCGAGTCGGGATGCGTGTACGAGTGATTCGCGACGTCGAAGAGCGGGTCCGCGTGGATCTCGCGCAGCAGCTCGCGCTGTCGCGCGTCCTCGAGCATGCGGCCCACGACGAAGAAGGTCGCGGGCACGTCCGCGGCGCGCAGCGCGCCGAGGATCGCGGGCGTGGTGCGAGACGAAGGGCCGTCGTCGAACGTGATCGCGACGCGGCGTCCGTCGAGATCGTCCATCACCTCGAGGCCGCTGCACCACGAGCGCGCGGGTGGTGGCGGGTGGACCCAGGCCTCGCAGAGATCTTCGCCGGTCGAGCCGACGCTGCCGTCGTGCGTGTCGCTCGCGCCGGGCGATGGGCCCGCACACGCACCGAGCAGCGCAGAGAGCATGATCAGTCGGCCGACTGGATCGCTTCTTCGCCGGGTCGACCGTTCCATGACGCTCGCTCATGGGCGCCGGTCACCTCGCGGACAACCATGCGGTGAGCACGGCAGTCCCCATCGCGCGGGACAAGCGCTGCGCCCCGAGAGCGAGCGGCGCTCCGGCCGAAACACCCGCGAAATCGCGGCGATTGCGGTGCTCCGACCGAGGCACACATGTTGCCAATCGAGCGACACGAGCACTCGACGAGTCGCCGACGATCGCGTCGCGCCTCTGCCGACCTCACGAGGGCGAGAGCATGACCAGTCACCGGAGCTCCATCCACGCTGCCCTGAGGCTTCCGTTCGCCATCTTGTTCGCCACGCTCGGCGTGGCGGGATGCGCGAGCCCCACTTCCGATCTCGACTCGGACATCTGGGCACTCTCACGCGAGTACGCACGGCTCCGCGCGGCAGTGGAGCGCGGGAGCACGACGGCCGCGGACTTCCCACCGATCTTCGACGCGAGCGTCTGGGACATGGATCCTCGCGTCGGCAACGCGATCCAGGGCACGGAGCTCACGTTCGACGGCGGGCGGCGCCAGGGGATCCTCCAGCTCTTCGTGTTCAATACGCTGAACTTGAAGGCCTTCCTCGATCAGCAGGAAGCGCAGGTGCAGAACGACGTCTTCAGCGTGACGAGCGGCGTCGCGACGCGGACGCGCACCGCCCCTCGCGCGCGCTTCACGCAGACCGCGCGGCTCGTCGGCGGACAGGTCGTCTACACCGGCACGATCGTGTTCGACGGCGTGACGATCGTCTCGTTCACGCAGAACCTCACGACGACGTCGTTCGACGGCGAGTACCGCTCACCGGCCGATCGCGACACGCGCCATCGGATGATCGCGGTCCCGCTGCAGGGCGGCAATCGCATCGAGGGCAGTGCGTACGACCTGTTGAACGACGGGCGCGCGAATTACACGCACCTCGGCTTGTTCGGCACGGCGCGGGAGCCGCTCCGCCTGCTCGAGTTCACTCAGATCGATCGCGCGTTCGACGAGACCTCGCGCGACCTCGCGCGGAAGGTCACGGCGGCAGTCGCGGCAGCGGGCGGTGAAGCTGCGGGCGGAGGAGGAGGAGCGGGTGCGGGCGGCGGCGGTGCTGTCGACGCGGGCGTCGCCGGCGGCGGCGGTGCTGTCGACGCGGGCGTTGCCGTCGGCGGCGGAGGCGGTGGTGGAGGTGTCGACGTCGGCGCGGGACAGTTCCCGCCGCTCCTCGATCTGCGCTTCTTCCAGCTCGACATGGCGCGTGTCGGCAGCCCCGGGAATTCCGGTGCGATCTTCGGTATCGTGAACGCCGTCGCGCGGAACTCGACCGACGATCTCCAGCGCTTCATCGACGTCACGGTCCCGACGTTCGAGACCGACGCACGCGGCCGTCGCGTCGAGGTCCGCCGCACGCAGCTGGGCGGAGTCTCGTTCGAGTCGCGACAGACCTTCGCGGACGGCATCCAGGAGGCGGTGATCGTCGTCGCCGGCACGAAGCGCCTGCAGTTCGTCCGGAACCACACGACCGGCGCGTTCCGCGGGATCATCATCGCACCGTCGTTCGATCGCAGCGCGCCGATCGCCTCGATCGTGACGCCCAATGGCGACGGAACGTCGAATCACCTGATCATCGAAGATCTCGCGAACAATCTCACCAACGACTATCGCGGTGAGATTCGCGTCGACTCGCGCGCGCTCACCCCGCAGCGATTCGTGTTCTTCCAGCAGTTCAACGGCGGACTGGCGGCACAGCCGGAGTCCGCAGCGCTGGTGAGAGAGCTCGGATTCGTCGGAGTCGTGCGCGGCTTCTGAGGCGACGATCTCGAGAATGGTCTCGGGTGTCGTCGACTCGACACCCGAGGCCGTCGACTCACATCGCTTCCACCGGCGACGGACGCACTCGCAACATCGTCCCGATCACCGCGAGATAGACCTCGTCGGCCGCGCGCGACAGGCGCTGATGACACCAGCCCGTGTAGTCCTGGAAACGTCGCCCCAGCTCGGTCGGCGGGTGCACCGACATCCCGACCTCGTTGGTGACCAGGATCGACGTGAACGGCGCGGTCTTCAGCGCCGCAGTCAGCTCGTCGACGCGCGCGAGGATCGCCTCTCCGTCGTGGCCCGCGAGCATGAGGCTCGAGACGAAGAACGTCATGCAGTCGATGACCACCACGTCCGCGTCGCGGATCGCGCGCACCGCGCTCGCGAGCGCGATCGGCTCCTCCACGGTGCGGAAGTCCGGGCGCTCCGCGCGATGACGTTCGATCCGCGCCGCCATGTCGTCGTCGGTGATCTTCGCGGTCGCCACGAACACCCTCCGCTCACCGCGCTCTCGCGCCAGGCGCAGCGCGAAGCTGCTCTTCCCCGAGCGCGCACCACCACCGACGAGCACGATCCGTCCCTCGCTCATCTCCACTCCTCCCAGGCCATCCGGGCCACCGCGCGCACGCGTCCGTCGCGCACCTCGACGTCGAAGGGAACGCCGTAGACGTCCTCGAGCCGATCGGCGCGCAGCACGTCGACCGGTGTTCCGTCCGCGACGATCCGCGCGCCTTCTGCGCCGCCGTGGAGCAACACGCAGCGATCCACGTAGCTCGCGAGCGCGAGCTCGTGGATCACGCAGAGCGCGGCCGTCCCGCGCGCCGACTCGCGTCGCAGCGCGCCGAGCACCTCGGCTCGATGTCGCACGTCGAGGTGCGCGAGCGGCTCGTCGAGGAGGAGCACCTCGGGCTCCTGGGCGAGCGCGCGCGCGAGCGCGACGCGCTGGCGCTCGCCGCCCGAGAGCTCACCGATCCTGCGCTGCGCGAGGGCTGCGGTCCCCGTCGCATCGAGGGCGCGGGCGATCGCCGCGCGGTCGCGGAGCCCGAGCGCGGCGCCGAAGAGCCCTTGGTGCGGCAAGCGCCCCAGCGCGACGACGTCGTGCACCGTGAACTCGGACGGCAGCGGCTCGCTCTGCCCGACGTACGCGAGCGTGCGGGCTCGCGGCGCGCGCACGATCACCTCGCCCGCGCTCGGCCGGAGCACGCCGGCGAGCGCGCGCACCAGCGTGCTCTTGCCGACCGCGTTGGGGCCGATCAGCGCGACCAGCTCACCGCGCGCGATCTCGAGATCGATCCCGGCGAGCACACGCCGGACGCCGTACCGGACGTCGAGCGCGCGACACGCGATCACCGCGCTCATCGCGCCCTCAGCACGAGCAGCACGAAGGGCCCCCCGACGAGCGTGAGCACGATGCCGACCGGGAGCTCCGCGGGTCGCACGATCGTGCGCGCACCGAGGTCGGCGAGCACCAGCAGCAGCGCGCCGCAGAGCGCCGATGCGGGGACCAGCGCGCGGTGGGTCGGCGAAATCAGCCGTCGCGCGACGTGCGGCGCGACGAGCCCGACGAACCCGATCACGCCGACGTACGCGATCGACGCGCTGGTCGCGAGGGTCGCGGCGGCGAGGGTGATCCGCCGGGTCGCGACGACCCGCACGCCGAGCGTCTCGGCGGTGTCGTCGCCGAGCTGCAGCGCATCGAGCGGACGCGCGACGAGCATCAACGCGGCGAGCGACACGACGACGTAGGGCGCGAGCTCGCCCACCTGTCGCCAGCTCGCGAGCGCGAGGTTGCCGAGCGTCCACGTGATCACCGCGCGCAGCCGCTCCCCTTCGCGCAGGAGCAGGAACGTCGTGATCGCCGCGAGCATGTTGCCCACGACGACACCCGCGAGGATCAGCGACTCGCTGCCGCGCGAGCGAGCCCGCGCGAGCATCGCGGTGAGCAGCACCGCGCCGAGCCCACCCGCGAACGCGCAGAGCGGCACGATCGATCCCGGCGACACCGCGCCCGCGGCGGCGAGATCGGCAGGGAGCTCGCCGGAGAGCTCGAAGCCGAGGATCGCGCCGAGCCCCGCGCCGCTGCCCGCGCCGAGCAGGTAGGGATCGGCGAGCGGATTGCGGAACACTGCCTGGGTCCCCGCCCCCGAGGCGCCGAGACACGCGCCGACCAGCGCCGACATCGCGACGCGCGGCAGACGCACCGACCACACGACGTGCGCGAGGCCCGCATCGGCGCCGCCGTCGAGCACCGCGCCGAGCACGACGTCGATCGGGATCGTGACGGTGCCGATGCTCGCCGCGATCACGAGCGCCGACGCGAGCAGCGCGATCCCGATCACGATCGCGGAGACCTCGCGCCGCGTCATCGCGCCATCTCCGATCGCTCGGCGAGCTCGGGGTGGATGATCTCGAGCAACACCCCCAGCCCCTCGTCGATCCGGGTGCCGGCGCGCACGATCACGTCGCGCTCGGCATCCGCGAGCGCGCGCACGCGCCCGCTCCGGACCGCGGTGATGCTCGACCATCCGGGGCGTGCCCGGGCCTCGTCGAGCGAGAGCCCGATCACGACCTCGGGATCGCGCATCACGATCTCCTCGAGCGCGAGCCGAGGGAACTCGCCGAGAGCCTCCGGTGCGATCGTCGCGCCGCCGGCGCGCGCGATCATCTCGCCGATGAACGACTGCGGTCCCACCGAGTACGGCGTGGGATCGACCTCGAAGTAGACGCGCACGCGTCGAGCTCCGTGCGCCCTCGCCGCGACCCGCGCGATCCGGTCGCGCAGCTCGCGCGCGATCCGTTCGCCCTCGCTCGCACGACCGACGAGCCGCGCGATCGCGTCGAGCACCTCGAACACCTCGTCGTAGCGCTGCGCGCTCCCGGCCCACACCGGCAGGCCCGCCTGCTCGAGCACCCCCGCTTGCGTCCCGTACTCCGCGGCGATCACGAGGTCCGGCTGCAGCGCAGCGACCGCCTCGACGTTGGGCTCGAGCCCGCCGAGATCGGGCAGTGCCTCGATCTCCGGCGAGCCCGTGCTGTACGTGTCGCGGCCCACGATCCGATCGCCGACCCCGAGCGCGACCAGGGTCTCGGTGTGCGACGCGAGCAGGCTCACGATGCGCGTCGCCGGCCGCGCGAGCCGCACGGTCCGGCCTCGCTCGTCCTCGATCGAGATCGTGTCTCCGGTCGGCTCGCGAGCGGGCGCACCGCACGCCGCGAGCGCGAGGCAGGTCGAGATCAGGATGAGCGCGCGCTGCATGGGTCTCAGAGGCGCGCGATGTGACGCACCGGCAGTGCGAGATCGGTCGCGAGCTCGATCGCGTCCATCTCCGACCACGTCCCGTCCTCGCCACGCACGAATCGCCGCAGGCCGCGCGATGCGTCGGGCACGAGCGCGAGGTCCTCCGCACCGTCGAAGAGCGGTGAGCCCAGCTCGAAGGGCCCGGCCGAGCTCGCGATCTCCACCGCGCTCCCGGTCGCGAGATCGATCTCGAAGAGCCGATCGGGCGTCGCGGGATCGAACGCGCCCCACTCGAACGCGAGCACACGATCCGCGTCGACGTGCACCACGCCCTGCGACGCGACCGGGAGCTGCTCGTCGTCGCCGAAGCGCAGCGTGCGGGTGATCTCCACGTGCCCATCGACGAGCTCGACCACGGCGATCCCCGCGGTCGCGCGCTTGCCGGCCATGTCGCCGAATCCCGCGCATCCCACGATCGCGCGCTCGCCCGCGGGCACCACGCGCGCACAGTCGTGCAGTCCCTCGAGCTCGATCAGGCGCGTCTCGCCGGTCGCGATCGTGACCTCGGCGATCGCGCCCGGCCCGGCTCCGTCGAACGCCACGGTGAGCCGCGCGAGCCCGACCACGAGCACGTCGCCGAGCCGCACGATCGACGAGGGACGCGCGAACGCGGTCGCGCTCGTTCCGTCGGCGCCCGCCACCTCGACGTCGTACTGCGAGAGACCGATCCGCATCCCGCGTCGGGTCATCGTCGAGGGATCGATCGCGTAGAGATCGTTGCCGCGCTCGAGCTCGGGCGCCGCCGGATCGAGGTTCGGCTCGAAGCGCGAGATCCACGCGAGATCGTCGGCGATGAGCGCGACGTCGTGGGGGTTCGACGACCAACCGCTCTCGCCCTCGCCCGCGTCGTGGGTGCGCACCTGACCGAGCACCTCGCCGCTCGGCACCTCGATGCGCGTGAGCACGTCGGTGCGGAACCGATCGAGCAGCCACAGCGTCCCGTCGCCGAGGCCCGCGCTCGGGATCGCGACGTCGCCAGAGAGCGCGGCGACGAGCCCCGGCGTCTCGGTGCCCGAGGTCACCCAGCGCTCGTCGACCGCGGTCCCGTCGGCGCGCACCATCGCGATCGCGGTGCTCGTGTAGTCGCTGAGCACGACCGCGTATGCCGGCTCCTCCGAGAGAGGCACGATGCCCCCCGGCTCCGAGCCTCCGCCGCACCCGATCACCAGCACCGCCGCGAGCCCGATCCCACGTCGCATCACAGATCTCCTTGGATGTCGGCCTGCGCGACGAAGCGCCGGCCGGGAAGAGGAAGGCCGAGGAAGTCCTGGCCACGCGCGTCGAGCACGTCGCGCAGCGCGCACGAGATCCCGATCGCGCCGAAGAGCTCCACGCGCGCGCCCACGTCGATCCACGTGCGCTCGGCGATCACGACGAGGTTCGCGGGGTCGACCGCGTTGGCCGCGGAGTACGTCGCGCTCGTGAAGCCCGAGAGCACGACGCCGGGCCCGAGCGCGGGCCCCGTGCTCGCCTCGATGCGCGCGAAGCCCTGCCACTGCGGGCGGAACGGGAGCAGCCGCCCGAGCCCGTCGCGCGCATCGAGGAACGTGAGCGCGCCCTCGAGCCTCAGGTGATCGAGCGCGCGCAGATCGAGCCCGACCTCGAGCCCCGCGATCGTCGCGCTCGCCACGTTCTCGGCGATCGCCGTGTACTGCGCAGTGCGTCGATACCGAATCAGCGACTCCGCGAGCGACACGAACCCGCGCAGCTCGCCGTCGATCTCGAGCCCCGGCGCGATGCGCTCCTGCAGCGTCACGCCGGCATCGATCGAGGTCGCGCGCTCGGGCTCGAGGCGCACGTTCGCCACCAGCGTCGCGCGATCGCCGAAGAGCTCGACCATCGACGGGATCCGCGTGCCGTGCGCGATCGACGCGGAGACCGCGAGCCCTGCGATCGGCGCGATCGCCGCGCCGAGCCGGAACGTCGGCGCGATCACCTCGACGCTGCGCGCGAGCCGCGAGACGAGCTCGATCTGCTCGAGCGTCGCGTCGGTCCACTCGAGGCGCACCGAGGGCCGCAGCGCGATGCGCACGCGATCGATGCGTGGATCGATCGCGCCCTCGATCACCGCGACGAGCCCGTCGCGATGCGAGTCGCCGAGCGACGTGCGCACCAGGGGATCGTCGGGCTCGAGCCGATCGTGACGCGCGGTGAGCAGCGCCCGCAGCGCGAATTCGCGCACCGGCGACCACGTGCCCGCGACCCGGCCGAAGGCGCGGAGCTGTCGATCGTCGCTCGCGTGCTGACCGGTGCCGAGCTCGTTGATCGGATCGAGGAACGCCGCGCGCCCGTACCAACCGCCGCCCATCACCTCGAGCGAGAGCGCGTGCCCCGCGACGTTCCCTCCGAGCCGATACGCGACACTGCCCGCGTAGCGATCGAGCGTCCGCCGTGCGTCGCTCGCGAGCTGCGATCCCGCGCCGGGCACCCCGGACGCGCGGCTGACCCAGAGCATCACCGCTTCGAGCTCGCCCTCGTCGAGCGGCACCTCGAGGTGCAAGAGCCCGCTCGCGCCGCGCGTGCGCGCGTTGCGCCGCGTGCGCTCGCGATCGTCGGTGGGGTCGAGCCGCGTGCCGCCGTCGTCGAGGAACGGATAGTCGTTGTCGGCGGTGTCGAACGACACCGCGACGAGCGACGCGAGCCGCCCGCTGCGCACCGCGCCCCATGCCCTCGCGATCGCGGTGTCGAACGAGCCGTACGCGAGCGACGCGCCGGCACCACGACCTTCGGCGCGCGAAGGGACGAGACGGATCACGCCGCCGATCGCACCCTCGCCCAGCATCGCCGGCGCACCGCCGCGATAGACCTCGATCGCCGCGATCGATCCGAGATCGAGCACCCCGAGATCGAACGCGCCGAGATCGGGCCCGGTGAGCGGGAGATCGCCGAGCATCACCGTCGAGTGCGCGACGTCCGCGCCGCGCAAGCTGAGCCCGAGCGAGTGGCCGAGCCCGCCGGTCCCGAGCGCACGCGCGCCGGGCACGCGCGCGATCACCTCGCGCAGCGACTCGCCGCTCGTCGGCTCGACCTCGACCCGCGTGCCCGACGCGGTGGGATCGAGCGGTGCGCGCGCCGCGATCGGTCGCTCGACCTCGGCACGCGCGCGGAACGTGTGCTCGTCCTGCGCATGCACGACGCCCGTCGCGATCGCGCACCACGCGATCGACACCACGAGCCACCACGCGAGCATCCGCCGCACGACCGCCACGCGACCTCCGAGGCGACGCGCGAGCGCGCGCCACCGGTGCGCGGACCCGCCCTCGAGGTCCGAGGCACGTCGTGCGATGGAGGCACGACACCAACGGCAGGTCTTCGGGCTCGCAGGCGCGGGCCGAGGTCGGCCCACCTACTGGTCGCGCCTTCCCGCGCGTGGAGAACGCGCAGTGGTCGTCGCGACGGTCGTTCCTGCACACCGCTGCGGGGCAGCCCCGGAATCTCACCGGGTTCCCTCGGGGCGATCGGTCACTCCGATCGCACCGCTGGCGGGCCGGACCGTGCGCGAGCGAAGCGTCGATGTCAAACGCGCGGACGTGCCGTTGCGCGGAGGAGCGCCGACATCACGCCCGCCGCGATCAGCAGTCCGGCGAGCGCGGTCGTCCAGGTCAGGCTCTCACCGGCGAGCGCAGCGCCGAGGAGCACCGCGACGATCGGGTTCACGTACGCGTAGCTCATCGCGACCGCGGGGCGCGCGTTCCGCAACAGCCACGCGTACGCGGTGAAGCCGACGAGCGATCCGAACACGACGAGGTGCGCCCACGCGATCACCGATCGCCACTCGATCTCGGACGGCACGCGCTCGCCGGTCGCCGCGCTCAGCGCGAGCAGGCAGGCGCCTCCGGCCATCATCTGCGCCGCGGTCGCGGCGAGCCCGACGCCGTGCGCGCGCGCGTGGCTCCGCGCCCACAACGATCCGCTCGCGAAGCCGACCGGCGCGAGCACGATCATCAGCCCGTCGAGGCCCGCCGACGCGAGCGGCGATCCGAGCGCGAGCAGCGCGACACCGCCGATCCCGAGCACCATCCCGATCACCTCGGCACGCTGCGGGCGATCCCCGCGCACCGCCGAGAGCCCCGCCGCGATCAGCGGCGTGGTCGCGCACACGACCGCCGCGAGGCCCGACGGCACGGTGCGCTCGGCCGCCGCGACGAAGCCGTTGCCCACGCCGAAGAGCAGCGCGCCGATCGGCAGCGCGACGATCCAGGTGCGCCGCGACGGCCACGCCTCGCCGCGCGCCCGCGCCACTGCGAGGAGGACGAGACCGGCACACGCGAAGCGCAGGCCGGCCTGGCCCCAGGGCGGCAGCGACTCGACCGCGACGCGCATCGCGAGATAGGTCGATCCCCAGATCAGGTAGATGGCGAGCAGCGCGAGCGCGATGCGGCGATCGAAGGTGGATCGATCGCCCGAGGGCGCGGCAGCGAGGGACATCGACGACGTGGCGCTCATGGCCCTTGGGATGCGCCTCGCGAGAGCACCAGCACAGATGCAGGAAGTCCTCGCCTCGACCAGTACAGCTCCGTTCTGTACCGTGGAGGCGCGCGGCGATCTGTACCGGTCGATCCCGCGGTCGAGCATCACACTCGGAGAGAGCGACGATGGGACGGGCGAAGGAGGACGCGTTCCTCTACGAGAAGATCGCCGACGAGCTCGGCGAGATGATCGCGCGCGGTGCGCTGCGACCCGGCGAGCGGCTGCCGAGCGTGCGCCGGATGAGCGAGGAGCGCGGCGTCAGCGTCGCGACCGTCGTCGCCGCGTACCAGCTGCTCGAGCACCGCGGCGCCGCCGAGCCCCGCCCCAAGTCGGGCCACTTCGTGCGCGCCCGCGCGGGAGCCGACACCCCCGTGCCGACGACCGCACGGCGCGCGCCCGCGCCGACGCGCGTGTCGATCCACGCCGACGCCGACGATCTGATCCAGGTGATGCTGCAGGCGCGGCGCGGTCAGGTGCCGCTCGGTTGCGCGTACGTCGCGACCGAGCTCCTGCCGCTGCGGAAGCTGAACGCGATCCTCGCGCAGGTCGCGCGCGAGGGCGGTGGCCCGGGCGGCGAGTACGCCGATCTGCGCGGCTCGCTCCAGCTGCGCCGGCAGCTCGCGCGGCGCGCGGTGCGCTGGGGCGTCGCGCTCGAGCCCGACGAGCTCGTCACCACGCTCGGCGCGACCGACGCGCTCAACCTCGCGCTCGCCTCGGTGACGCGACCGGGCGACGTGATCGCGCTCGAGTCGCCGACCTACTTCGCGTTCATGCGCATGCTCGAGCACCACGGTCTGCGCGCGATCGAGATCCCCACCGATCCGCAGACCGGCCTCGATCTCGACGCGCTCGACGACGCGCTGCGCAGGGCGCCGGTGCGCGCGGTGCTGTGCTCGCCGAACTTCCAGAACCCGCTCGGCGCGCGCATGCCCGACGAGCAGAAGGAGCGCCTCGTGAAGATGGTCGCGCGCCGCGGCGTCGCGCTGATCGAGGACGACGTGTACGGCGATCTCGCGCACGACGGATCGCGACCGCGCGCCGCGAAGTCGTTCGATCGCGACGGCTCGGTGCTGCTCGTCGGATCGATGTCGAAGACGCTCGCGCCGGGATATCGCGTGGGGTGGCTCGCGCCCGGGCGCTGGGACGAAGCGGTCGTGCGCAAGAAGTCGGCGATGACGCTGGCATGCCCGACCCCGACCGAGATGGCGGTCGCGGAGCTGCTCGACGAGGGCGGCTACGATCGTCACCTGCGCAGGCTGCGGCGCGCGATCGCCGATCAGTGCGCGCGCTACCGCGAGGCGATCGCGCGATCGTTCCCCGAGGGCACGCGGGTGTCGCGACCGCAGGGCGGGTTCGTGCTGTGGGTCGAGCTCCCGCAGGGAACGAGCGGGATCGCGCTGCAGGCCGAGGCGCTCGAGCGCGGCATCGCGATCGCGCCGGGGCCGATCTTCTCGGCGCGCCAGCGCTTCCAGAGCTGCATCCGGATCAGCACCGGCTTTCCGTTCTCGCCGCGGATCGAGCGCGCGATCGCGACGCTCGGAAAGATCGCGGAGGAGCTCGCCCCGAAGCGCGCGGCGTGATCGCGTCGAGCAGATGGGTTGGCCGCGCGTCGCGGATCTGCTGCGCGCGGCCGAACCTCGCGACTCGGCGTGAGCTACGGATACTGGACGACGTACGACACGTTGTTGCTCGGGCTCGCGGCGCCGCCGGTGCCGTTGATCACGTGCGCGATGGTGCCAGTCCCTCCGAGCGACACCGAGACCATGTGGTGGAATCGCACGCCCGGCGTATTCGGCACCTCGAACGAGCGCTCGAGGACGACGCTCGGGTTGCTGCTGAAGAAGCAGTAGCTTCCGAGCCCCCACGCCTCGTGCGTCGTGACTCCGTCCGCGACCTTGTAGGCGGCGAAGCCTCGGACACCGCCGTTCATCCAGCTCGCCTGATTGGGCACGTCGTACGGAATCTCGTTCTGATAGAAGTACGTGCGACCGCGCTCACCGTTCCAGATGGTCTGATATCGCTGATAGTGCTCCACGAAGAGGCCGTACATCGTCACGTCGTCGCCATTGACGATCAGGCCCGTCGCACCGGTGTTGAGATCCCAGCCGATCCCGTAGGTGTGGTCGCCTCGCCAGACCCAGAAGTGGTCGCCGATCACGTCGTCGCTGTTGACCTCGACGCTCACCTCGGCGCGACCCACCGCGGCGCCGCCGACGCGGAAGTACACGTCGTGGAGCGACGTCGGATTGGCCGAGTGATCCGCCGAGCTGCCGGGCGGCCCGACCTGCAGGAGGATCGGCGAGCTGACCTCGCCCGCGTCGAAGAGGATGCCCGCGATCTTCACGCCGTCGACGTCGGCGATCGTCATCGCGATGCTCCCGCCGTCGGGAATGAACGTCGCGAGCCCGAGGCCCAGCACGACGGTGTTCGCGCGGGTGACGCGGATCGGCTCGCTCAGGTGATAGATGCCCGGCGTGACGAGGAGGTGCCGGCCCGCGGCGAGCGCCGCATTGATCGTCGCCGCGGTGTCCACCCCTTCACGCGCGATGTGGAACTCGGAGAGCGGAATCGACGTGCCCGCGGCGCTCCCCGTCTGCCAGCTCGTCCCTCGCGTGTTCGTGCGCAGCGCGGGCACGAACACCGAGTAGTGGCCCAGCGCATCACGCACCAGGAACGGCTTCTCGCGCAGCACCGGGCTCTCGTCCACCACGGTGTAGGGCGGATTCGGATAGTTGTTCGCGCCCGCCGGCGCATTGACGACGCCGACGAACACCATGTTCCAGTTGCGGCCGGTCCAACTGCCCATCTGCGTGTTCCGGGTCAGCCACTGCTGCTGGGAGCCCGACGCGACCTGTCCGTCGATCAGCGAGTCGGCGAGGAATCCACCGCTCGACCAACCTCCGTCGTCGAGCACCAGCCCGCCACGCACGTGGACGCGCCGCAGCGCCGCCGCTTGCGAGACCGCCCATCGATTCGTGCCTCCCGCCGGCTCGATCGCGAAGTTCTCGGCGCCGCGCCAGAAATTCTGGGTCGCATTGCCGTCGAACCAATCGGCCTCGGCGCGCACCGCGCCACGGATCGTGACCTCGTCGGGCGACGCGCCGAGACCGATCACGTGGGTGTAGTACCCGACGTTCACGTCGACGTCGTAGGTGCCGGGCGCGAACAAGAACGCATATCGCGAGTCACCGAACTGATTGTCTTCCATCTCGTCGAAGATGCGATTCACACGACTCTGGATGTCCGCTGCCGACATCGACGGATCGAAGGCGAGCACGTTGGGACCGAAGTCCGGCGTCTCGGTCGCCGGCGGGCCCATCGGATGCAGGAAGAAGATCTCCCAGCCCGCGACCTCCATGCGGTCGGCGATCAGCGCCGCGCCCTCGTTGAGGTCCGCCGAGACGTAGCGATCGTTGGTCACCGACTGCAGCGCGATGCCGCCGTTGTCCTGGGGGAACCGGCGGAACTGCGACGCAGGCGAGACCTCCGCGCCACGGGCCACGAGCCGCGCGTTCGCGTCGACCTCGACGTAGAGGCCGTTCACCACCGCGCGCAGCGAGATGGTCCCGTTCGCGTTCTCGACGATCTCGAGCTCCTCCGAGGCGCGCGCCGTGGTCTGGCTCGCTGCCAGCGCGTCCGCCCCGGTCGCGCCGGCGGAGACCACGCGGTAGTTCGCCATCGCGGTCAGGTACCAGCTGTCGGGCTCGACGGGAGGGACACCACCGTCGGTCTCGGGAGGAATCGTCGCGTCGATCCCCGGGCGGCTCGCGTCGATGCTCGTGCCTGCATCGGTGGCGGGGTCGGTGCCCGCGTCGGGCTCTGGAGGTGTGCCCACGTGGCCCGAGCCGTTGCAGCCCGCGAGCACGACGAGGAACGCAGCGAAACGAAACCGGAGCTGTCCCATGACGCCAAGGAGGGACCCAGCGGGTGCTTTCGGGTCACGGACGCGGCCCGCGGCCTCGTTTGAGCCGCACGATCGCGCGGCCATCTACCGGAGCATGGGCACGCTCGCCGCTCTGCTCGTCGCCACGCCGGTCTGGGGCTTCGCGCTCCAGCCACCGCTCGCGATGAACGCGATCGCGCCCGAGATCGCCGCGCAGCTCGCGGCGACGGCGGACCCCGAGCTCGCGCTCGCGCCGCGCGAGGACCCTCTCCAGCAGGAGAAGATCCAGTGGACCCGCGCGATCGTCTTCTCGACGGCGCTCGCCATGGCGACGACCGCGGTGATCGGTGCGATCCAATTCGCCGACGAGTACGGCTTCCACGACAGCTACTACGACACCGCGTGCGCGCAGGGCACCGGCGTGTTCGATCGCTGCGGCGAGGAGGTCCCGTGGCAGCACGCGGTCGCCGCGGGCATCACCGCAGGCGGCCTGATCTTCGCGACGCTGAAGTCGTTCTTCATCGACTTCGACGGCGTCGCGCGCGTCGACTCGGACTGGCGGATCTACGAGACGACCCGCTGGGTCGCGCTCGGCATGGGCGTCGTGCAGGCGATCGCGGGCGTGCTCATCTCGAACGCGGTGCGCTTCGGCTGGGCCGATCAGGTCGAGGACTTCGACACGCTGCAGGCCCTCGCGATCGGCCACCTCGCGTTCGGCGCCGCGACGCTCGGGGTCCAGGTCGCGAACTCGATCCTGCTGTTCTGATCACCCCTCCCGACGAGCATGCGGCAAGCGTGCCCGCTCGTCGCGCGCCGCTCGTACTTTCGGCCGATCCGCGCGGCGATCGGGTTCGCTAGAGTGCTCGACGTGTGGAGCGAGCTGCGTGCGCTGTGGAGCGAGCCGGGCCCCGAACGACGGTCCGAGCGCTCGTGGTGGGATCGGATCCTCGTCGTCGTCCTCGCGGCCATCGCGATCAGCGAGGGGCTCCTGCGCGACGACCTCGCGATGCGACCGCTGCAGATCGCGTTCGCCCTCACGCTGGTGGCCACGCTGTGGTTCCGACGAACGTACCCGCTGGGCGCGATCGCGGTCGCGTTCGGGCTCTCGATCGCGGTCTCGACCGCGGTCCTGCTGCTTCGCTCGCCCGCGATCGAGCCGTACACCGGCACCTGCATCCTGCTCCTGCCCTACTCGCTCCTCCGCTGGGGCTCGGGGCGTGAGATCGCAGTCGGGCTCGCGTTCCTCGTGGCCGCCTATGCGTCCTCGGCGATGCGCGGTGAGATCCACGGAATCGGCGATGCGATCGGCGTCGCCGTCGTGCTGCTCTTCCCGGGCGCGCTCGGTGCGTCGGTCCGATTCCGCGCCGCCGGGCACCGGCGCGAGCTCGAGCACACGAAGCTCCGCGAGCGAGAGCAGCTCGCGCGCGAGCTCCACGACACGGTCGCGCACCACGTGACCGCGATCGTCATCCAGGCCCAAGCGGGGCGCGCCGTCCTCGCCGCTCGACCCGATGCCGCGGCGAAGGCGCTGCAGGCGATCGAGGGCGAAGCCACGCGCACGCTCGCCGAGCTGCGCGCGATCGTCGGTGCGCTCCGCGACGACGAGGCCGCTGCGCTCGCACCACAAGGACGCATCGCCGACATCGAGCAGCTCGCGCGGAGCACCGGAGCTTCGCCCACCGTCGAGGTCGAGCTCGCCGGTGATCTCACCGGCCTCCGACCCTCGGTCGAGTCCGCGCTGTATCGGCTCGCGCAGGAGTCGATCACCAACGCCGTGAAGCACGCGCGACGAGCGAGCCGCATCCGCGTGCGCGTCGCGGCCGAGGGCTCGGTCGTGCGCCTGACGGTGTGCGACGATGGCGAGACACCGTCGGCGCACCGCAACGCGGGCTTCGGGCTCGTCGGAATGGCCGAGCGCGCCGCGCTCCTCGGCGGGACGCTCGAGGCGGGTCCGAGCACCGCCGGAGGGTGGCGCGTCGATGCCGCGCTCCCGCGGAACGGAGGCGTGCAGTGACGATTCGAGTGCTCGTGGCCGACGATCAGGAGCTCGTGCGAACGGGGCTCCGGATGATCCTCGAGGCCCAGCCCGGCATCGAAGTCGTCGGTGAGGCGGCCGACGGCGCGCGCGCGGTGCAGCTCGCGCAGCAGCTGCGCCCCGATGTGTGCCTGTTCGACATCCGAATGCCGCGCATGGATGGAATCGAGGCCACGCGACGACTTGCGGGCCGCGGCGTGAGCGACCCACTCGCGATCATCGTCATCACGACGTTCGATCTCGACGAGTACGTCTATGGCGCGCTCAAGGCAGGTGCGCGCGGTTTCCTCCTCAAGGACGCCGGCCCCGAGCTGCTCGTGCAGGCCATTCGCGCTGCCGCGAGCGGCGATGCGCTCATCGCGCCCCGCGTGACGGCCCGATTGCTCCAGCAATTCGCCGATCTCGACACGTCGACCGCTCCGCTGCAGCCGGTCGAGGCGCTGACCGAGCGCGAGGAAGAAGTGCTCCTCACCGTCGCGCGGGGCCGGACCAACGAGGAGATCGCGCAGGAGCTCCACATCAGCCTGAGCACGGTGAAGAGCCACCTCGCGAGCCTGATGGGGAAGATCGGCGCGAGGAATCGAGTCGAGATCGCGGTCTGGGCGTACGAGACGAAGCGCGTCGGGCGCTGACGACCTGCCGGAGTGCTCGTCCCGCAGGTCCCGGACGGGAGCGCGCGAAGCGCGCGGACGGCAGGGCCGGCGGGCGAGCCGATTTTTCGACAGTGTTCGACTGTGTTGCTGGCTCGCGGACCGATCGCCACGAGCTCGTACTTTCGGCCGAGCGCGAAATGGCCGTTCGAACGATGTTCGCACTCGTACGCGCCGCACATGATGGCGGTGCATGGCGACCCACCGACTCGCGATCACCCCGACCCGTGACTCCATCGCTCGACCCGACTGGCTGATTCCTGCGGCGCTCATCGCGCTCTCGGCGATTCCGACCCTCGCGGGGATGCTGCGACTCTTCGGGCTCGCGGGAGGCACGCCCACGCTCGCCGATCACGCGCGCTTCGCCGCGCAGCCACTCCCGGTCGTCCTCCACATCGTCGGCGCGACCGGCTTCGCGGTCCTCGGTGCGCTGCAGTTCTCTCCCGCGCTCCGCCGTCGTCCCTGGCACCGCGCATCGGGCTGGGCACTGGCCCCGCTCGGGATCCTGGGCGCGCTCTCGGGGATGTGGCTCACGCAGAGCCTCGCGCCCACGGAGCACGACTCGCCGGCGCTCACTGCGATGCGGCTCGCGGCGGGCGGAGCGATGAGCGTGTTCCTGCTCCTCGGGCTGCTCGCATCGCGCCGCCGGGACTTCGCCGCACACGGGCGATGGATGACGCGCGCCTACGCGCTCGGAGTCGCCGCCGGCACCCAAGCGTTCACGCTGATCCCCCTCGGCGCGCTCTTGTCGTGGGACGCGGGCCTCGACGCGCTGGCGATGGGCTCCGGGTGGGCGATCAACATCGTCGTGGCGGAGTGGGTCATTCGCCGCCGCGCTCCCGCGGAACGACACGAGTCGATGACTGCGGTCGTCCACGAGCGCTACGGAGGCCCCGAGCTCCTGCGCATCGCGCGGGTCCGTCGGCCCGAGCCCACGGCGGGACAGGTGCTGATCCGCGTCCACGCGTCGTCGCTCAACGCGATGGACCATCGCCTGATGCGCGCGAATCCATTCCTCGTCCGACTGCAGAATGGATTCCTGCGCCCGACCCGTCCGATCCTCGGCGCCGACGTGGCGGGAGTGGTCGCCGCGATCGGGCCGGGAGTCACTCGCTTCGCGGTCGGAGACGAAGTGTTCGGAGAGGCTTTCTTCGCCGAAGGCCTCGGCGCCTTCGCGGAGTACGTGTGCGTGCGCGAGCAGGCGATCGTCGCAAAGCCGGCGAGCATCGAATTCATCGAGGCGGCGGCGCTCCCGCTCGCCAGCGTCACGGCCCTCCAAGCGATTCGCGAGCGCGCGAAGGTGCAGCCGGGACACGCGGTGTTGATCCACGGCGCGGGTGGCGGAGTCGGCACGTTCCTCGTCCAGATCGCGAAGGCCTACGGCGCGCACGTGACCGCGGTGTGTGGCCCCGGCAGCGTCGAGCTCGTCCGCTCGCTCGGCGCGGATCGTGTCCTCGACTACACGCGTGACGACTTCACCGCCGAAGACCGACGCTACGACGCGATCTTCGGTGTGAACGGGTTCCGCCCGCTCACCGACTACCGCGACCACCTGCGTCCGGGTGGCACCTACGTGATGATCGGTGGGACCAACCGTCAGATCTTCGAGGCAATGCTCCTCGGAAAGGCTCGCTTCGCCGCCGGAGATCGGAAGATCGAAGTCCTGACCATCGACGACACGCTGCGCGCGAGCGACCTCGAGGAGGTGCGTGCCCTGTGGATCCAGGGGCGCTTGCGCGTCGTGATCGACCGCGTGTTCCCGCTCGAGCACGCCGTCGAGGCATTTCGATACGCCGAGCGCGGGCACGTCCGAGGCAAAGTCGTGCTCCGCGTCGAATGATCGATCCGACCCGTGCCGGCTCGACCATGTAGGATCGCCGCTCATGGCCGCTCCGATCGCCGAGCATGCGTCGCACCCGCCGACGAAGAGTCGCCTCTACCTCATCGTCCTCGCCGCGATCGCCGCGGGCGCGCTCCTCGGCTGGATCGCGCCCTCGACGGGCGAGGCGATGAAGCCGCTCGGCGACACCTTCATCCGCATCGTGAAGATGCTGATCGCGCCGATCATCTTCTGCACCGTCGCGACCGGCATCGCGAGCGCCGGCGATCTCCGCAAGGTCGGCCGAGTCGGGCTCAAGGCGCTCGTCTACTTCGAGGTGATGACGACCGTCGCGCTCCTGATCGGGCTCGGCGTCGTGCACCTCCTCCGACCCGGCGCGGGCATCCACGCGCAGGTCGAGACGCTCGACGCCGGCGCGGTCACGCAGGTGACGCACGGGCGGGAGGCCCAGGGCATCGTCGATCACCTCGTGAACGTGATCCCCGAGAGCTTCGTCGGCGCGTTCGTCGAGGGCGAGATCCTCCAGGTCCTCTTCGTCGCAGTGCTCACCGGGCTCGCGCTCGCGAGCCTGGGACGCCGCGGACGCGGTGCCACGCTCGCGCTCGAGCACGCCGCACGCGCGCTCTTCAAGATGATCGGGCTCGTGATGTTGCTCGCGCCGATCGGTGCGTTCGGCGCGATGGCCTACACGGTCGGGCACTTCGGCCTCGGCAGCCTCGGCAACCTCGTCACGCTGATGATCGGGTTCTATGCGACTGCGCTGCTCTTCGTGCTCATCGGGCTCGGCGCGGTCTGCGCGATGTGCGGTGTCTCGATCTTCGCGCTGCTCCGATTCCTGAAGGAGGAGCTGCTCATCGTGCTCGGCACCTCGTCGTCGGAGACGGTGCTCCCGCGACTGATGGACAAGCTCGAGCACCTCGGCTGCGCGCCCGCGATCGTGCGCCTCGTCATCCCGACCGGCTATTCGTTCAACCTCGACGGGACGAGCATCTATCTGACGATGGCCGCGATCTTCGTCGCGCAGGCGCTCGACGTCCCGCTCTCGCTCGGCGACGAGCTCGCGCTGCTCGGCGTCCTCCTCCTCACGTCGAAGGGCGCCGCCGCCGTGACCGGCGGCGGCTTCGTCACGCTCGCAGCGACGCTCCAGACCACCCACGCGATCCCGGTCGCGGGCCTCTCGCTGCTCCTCGGGATCGATCGCTTCATGTCCGAGGCGCGCGCGCTCACGAACATGATCGGCAATTCGGTCGCGACGATCGTCGTCGCGCGCTGGGAGGGCTCGTTCGATCGCGCTCGCGCCGCCGACGTCCTCGCAGGCCGGAAGCACCACGCGAATCCGCCGGCCCCCGACGCACACTGACGCGCAGCGCGGATCACCAGCGTTTGTAGGGAAGGAACTTGCCTTCCATCGTGATCTTCACGCGATCGCCCTTCGGATCTTCGACCTTCTCGATGTGCATCGTGAAGTCGATCGCGCTCATGATCCCTTCGCCGAATTTCTCCTGGATGAGATCCTTCAGCGGCAGTCCGTACACCCGCACGATCTCGTAGAACCGATAGATCAGCGGGTCGGTCGGCACCGGTGGCCCGAGTCGCTCGCCCTTGAGCGGATAAACCGAGATCGCGTCGGCGAGGTCGGTGCCGAGGCCGAGCACCTCGGCGATCCGCTTCGCGACGTCGGGCGGCGCGGAGGCCTCGCCGTAGAGCACGGATGCGAGCCAGACCTCCGACATCCCGATCTGCGCCGAGAGCTCGGCCCACGTGAGCTTCTTCGCGCGCTTCGCGGCGAGCGCCGCGTTCGACATCTCGATCTTGTCCATTCGTCTCGTCCCTCCGCCCGCAGCCTCGACGTGGCGATGCGATCGTCGGGACGGTACGCGCGCGCTCTTTCGATCCCGTTTCGGCGCGATGAAATGCGCGCGCTCCGTGCGTGCTGCTACTCCGCCCCGGCGCGGACGACTCGACCACCACGAATCGCCGGAGACCGGCCCATGACGACCGCCTCCTCGCGTCGGATCGAGCGCAGCTCGTGATAAGGCCGCACCTGGACCACGGGCGTTCGATTGATGCCCTCGATGATCCCATCCCAGACGCCGGTGTAGAGCCCCTCGAGATCACTTCGATCGTGAGCGGTCATCCGACTGTCCGAGCCGTAGTTCATGATCGTGAACTTGTGGTGCTTCCCGAAGATCTCCGAGGGCCACGCGGTCTCGCTCACCTTCGCGAAGAAGTGGCGCAGACCGAAGACGTGGCCGATCTCGTGCGCGAACGTCTCGATGATCTCCTCCTCGGTCTGCTTGAAGAGGATCGGATAGAGGTCGAGCGTGTGACGGCCTCCATCGGGGAAGAAGGCCGACGCGAGGACGCATCCGCCATCGTCGCAGTCGTCGGCGTGCGCCATGCGGATCTGGAAGTCCCAGACGTCGTTCGTCCTCTTGAACGTGACCGGAGCAGCATCTCCCCACGCGAGAATGCCGCGCGCGAACATTCCCTCGATCGCCTCCTTGGCTGCCCCGGGATTCTCGAAATATCCCATCGAGGCCTCGTGGAAGCGCCAGTGGAGCACGACGTTCGGACCCCATAGCGGAATGAAACCATCCGTCGCGTGGATCACGAGCTCGTCGGGCGTCTTGCCCCCAGGCGTGGCGTATCCGCGCGAGTCGGTGGCACAGCGCCACTTCTTGTCGCCGGGTCCGTAGACGTGCGTGTCTCGCTCTGCGACCTCGAACGGATTGCCCGGCGCGCGCGGCGCGAGCGCGTCACGCAATCCACCATTGGTCGGATTCGCCTTCTTGCCCATACTCCCTCCATCGACTCGTGACGTCCGCTCGAAACGGCGGATCGCACACGACGACGGCGATATCGGCCCGACACCGCACCTCGCGCATCGCCCCGCGGGGCGACGAAGAATCGCGCTGCGGCCCGACTCCCCGCGGCCCGACTCCCCGCGGCCCGACTCCCCGCGGCCCGACTCCCCGCGGCCCGACTCCCCGCGACACGGCGCCGCGCCCTACTCCTCGCGATTCCGAGGGAGGAGCTGCACCGGCACGTCGGGAACGGGATGCGGCTCCCTCGCCTCGGGATCGGGCACCGGCGCTGCGGCCACCAGCTGCAGCGGCACCACGCCCGCCCAGTACGGCAGGTTCATGTCGTCGGGATCGTCGATGGGCCCCCCCGAGCGGGTCTTCGCGGACGCGTGCTCGATCTCCACGGCGATCACCTTCGTCGCGTCGAGCTCCCAGTCGTACGGCGCGCGCGTCTGGCGGCTGCGATCGCGCCCGAACCGATCGACGAGCAGGATCATCGCCGTGATCTTCTCCTCACGATCGTCGACGATGCGCGCCTTCCCGGTGAGCACGACCGAGCGGTAGTTCATCGAGTGGTGGAACGCGCTCCGCGCCAGCACGAGCCCGTCGAGGAGCGTCACGGTGATCGAGAACGGTGCACCGCCGACCAGCGCCTCGAGCGAGCGATTGGCGATCGCGCCGTGCACGTAGAGCGTCTCTCCGTCCCGCGCGAACGTAGTCGGCATCGCGATCACGTGCTGACCGACCGAGCACGCGAGATGGCACAGCAGCGCTTCGTCGAGGATCGCGTGCACGACGTCGCGGTCGTAGCTGCCGCGCTCGGGGTGGCGCTTGATCCGGGTCGCATCGGAGATGGGATAGGCGTCGCTCATGAGGACCACTGTGGGCGTGACTGGATGGTCGCATCCGTCCAGAATGCGCGTGAGGACACCTCCAGTTGTCGCGCCAGAGCGAACGCCTCGCCCTCGATCCCGACGAGCTCCGGCGCACCCAGGGCCCGAGCCTCGCCGCGCGCATCGCCAACCTGTTGGTCAGCGAGATCCGCCGCGGGCGACTGCGCCCCGGGCAGCGGCTGCCCGGCACGCGCACCCTCGCCACCGCGCTCGACGTGGAGCGCGACACGGTCGTGCGCGCGTTCGCCGAGCTCGCCGCGGAGGGCTGGCTCGCGAGCCGCCCTCAGTCCGGCACCTTCGTCGCCGGGGAGCTCCCCGAGCGCACGATCCGTCGTCCCTCGACCGCGCGCACCGCGGTGCCCGAGCACGCCGCGTTCTCACGCCCTCCGCTCGTGGTCTCGGGCCTCGACGCGCTCCCGCCCGGCACCGTGTTCCTCGGTGGCGGCGTGCCCGACGTGCGCCTCGTCCCGCGCGAGGCCCTCGCGCGCGCGCATCGCCGCATCCTCCGCACCTCGCCGCGCACGCGCCTCGACTACGGCGATGCCCGCGGCGAGCGCACGCTGCGCCGCGCCCTCGCCGAGATGCTCGGCGAGCAACGCGCGATCGCCACCGACGAAGACGGCATCCTGATCACACACGGCAGTCAGCACGCGATCGATCTCGTCGCGCGCGTGCTCGTGCGCCCCGGTGATCGTGTCGCGCTGGAGGACCCGGGTTATCCGCCGGTGCGCCAGACGTTCCGGCTCTCCGGCGCGTCACTGGTGCCGATTCCCGTCGACGCGCGCGGGCTCGACGTCGCCGCGCTCGAGCGCGCGTGTGACGAGGCGCCGATCCGCGCGATCTACGTCACTCCCCACCACCAATATCCGACGATGGTCGTGATGGCGCCCGAGCGACGCCAGGCGCTGCTCGCGCTCGCGCGCCGGCGTCGATTCGCGATCATCGAGGACGACTACGACCACGAGTTCCACTTCGAGGGTCGCCCGGTGCTGCCGATCGCGAGCGCCGATGCGCACGGCTCGGTGGTGTACGTCGGCTCGCTCTCGAAGATGCTCGCGCCGGGCCTCCGTCTCGGCTTCGTCGTCCCGCCGCGCGACGTCCTCGACGACCTCGTGCAGGTGCGGTTCGCCTCCGATCGCCAAGGCGACCACGCGAAGGAAGCCGCGGTGGCAGCGCTGATCGACGACGGCGAGCTCGCGCGCCACGTGCGTCGAGTGCGACGCGTCTACCTCGCGCGCCGCGACGTGCTGCGGGACGCGCTGCACGAGGCATTCGGCGAGCGCATCCACATCGAAGAGCGCTCGGGCGGGCTCGCGCTGTGGGCGAAGCTCGAGCCCGGTGTCGAGCGCATCCGCGAGCGCGCACTGTCACGCGGAGTGATGTTCTACGTCGGACGCGACTTCACGTTCGATGGCCGCAGCATCCCGTTCGCGCGCTTCGGCTTCGGCTCCCTCGACGAGCGCGAGCTCAAGCGCGCAGTGGGAGTCGTGGCGCGCGCCGCGCGTCGTCGATGACTCGCTACCGCACTCCGGCCGAGATCAGGATGCGTGAATAGAACGGAAACGAATCCGAGCCGCGCGACACGGCGATCAGGCTCGCGAGCTCGCCGAAGGGGATATCGGGATCCGCCGAGACGATGAGCGTGCTGGGGTCGCGTGGAAACGCTGCCCGGAGGCGTGACAAGCAGCGCGTCACCGCGAGGAAGTCGGGCCCCGCAGCAGTCCGCCCAGCGGCGACTGCGCGGCCACTCACTCCCTCGCAGGTCCCGTCGTAGCGGAGCTCACCGCGCGCGACGATCACACCCTCGGCGAACACGGTCGCGCTCGTCACGGGCGAGAGAACGCCGCTGCCCGACAGCGGCGGCAGCACGATCGTCAACACGCCGAATTCAGCGCCACGACGAACTGCGAAGCGCAGGTGGCTGCGGTTCGCCTGGCCCGCCGAATACACCACGCGCGCCACCGTCGCGAAGGGCACCTCCGGCTCGATCGAGAGCGTCAGCGTGCGGTGTCCGCCGCGCTCCGCGGCCAGCGCGTCGAGGATGCGCGTGGCCAGGTGTCCGTTCTCGCCACCTTGGATGTCACTCGGCGAGAAGCGCCCGTCGGACAGGGCGAGCAGCGGCGGCGCCGCACCCAGCGACACGTCGCGCATCGTCACGACGAGCGCCGCACCGTCCTCGACATACGGATCGAGCGACAGGGCCTCGACGCTCGGGACACGGAGCCGCGACGGATGAGTCGGTGAGACGTAGACCGGATCGCGCGTGACGGAGTGCACGCAGACCGCGAGCGCGACGACCGCCATCGAGCAGCAGAATGCGAATCCCGCGAAGAGCGCGACCTTCGTCGTCGAGGAAGACCGCGACGCGCCCATCGCGAGCGCGATGCCGAGGACGAATGCTCCGACACCGAGACCCGCCGTCGCCAAGGGCATCTCGATGGCTGTCTCGATCCACGCTGGGAACATCGGTCCCTCCGCGCCGCGATATGTCCGAGGGACGCACCCGCCGCAACGGGCCCCGAGCTCGAGCGAGGCGGTCGCGACTCGACTCCTGACGCAGCCGCATGGCGCCGGCGCGCGAGATCACTCTGCGCGAGCGAGCCAGTCGCGAATCACGTCGGCATCGGCGCGCCACAGGACGCCTTCCGCACCCACGCGTTCCTCGATCAGCGCCGCGAGCGCAGCGCGGAGCTCCGGCTCGTCGGGCACCGCCGGAAGCAGATTCTCTTCGCCCGCGGCAGACCGGAGTCGCCCCGCGATCAGCATCGGGGGCCAGCGACGCGTCTCCAGGTCCGGCGAGCGCAGGGCCTCGAGCATCGTTCTCGTCTCGACCGCCGCCCCGGCCAGCGCGTGCGCGACGCTGGCCCCGCGCAATCGACTTCGCGCCGGCGCGCCGGCGAGGAATGCAATCGCGCTCGCGGTCCCGATCATACCGAGCCCGGACGCCGCTGCTTTGCGCGCATTGCCGTCCTCCATCGTGTTCACCACGTCCACGAGATCGCGCTCGGCATCGGCGCCGGCGATTCGCACCGCAGCTACCGCGGCGTAGTCCTCGCTGAGCAACCGATCGCAGCGTCGCAGGATCTCGATCGACTTCGCGTATCCGGTGCGGTGGCGGACGCGACCCAACAACACGGCTGCGAGCCAGGATGGAGCCTCACCGCGATCGTGGGCGTCGATGACGACGCGAGCGGCGTGCTCGTCGGGCTCGCACTCGTCCAGTCGCGCCACCACGAGCTGGACGTCCATCGAGCGCTTCAGCGCTTCGCGTACGAGCGCAGCCGGATCGCGCAGCGCTCGAATGCGCTCGGCGCGTTCTCGATACGACTCGTGCATGGCGCGGAGTGTTCGGCCGAGCGCGCACGACGTCGAGGATCCCTCGGCTGGGGGCGTTGACTCCGGGTCAGCTACTCGCCTCTACTTTCGCCGCGATGGCGGACGACAAGCTTCGTATCTCCCGGCGCACGGCGCTCCAGGGCATCACTGCGGCGGTCGGCGCGACGGCGCTCGGATGTGGCGGCGGCGAGGACGGCGGCGGCGACGCCGGAGCGCACTTCCCGACCGACGCGGGCAACGGTCAGCGCGACGCGCAGCTGGACGACGCCGCGACGATCGACGCCGGCCCCGGCGATGCCGGACGCCCCGATCCATGCGCCGAGACGAGCTCACTGAGCCCCGCCGAGCTCCTCGCGCCGATCGACACGATCGTCGTCCTCATGATGGAGAACCGCTCGTTCGATCACTACCTCGGCTCGCTGCGGCTGATCGAAGGGCGCGCGATCGACGGCCTGCGGGGCGGTGAGATCAATCCCGCGCCGAGCGGTGATCCCGTCGCGGTCTGGAACCTCACGGACTTCACGCCTGCCGATCCGCCGCACGGATGGGACGCCTGCCACGAGCAGTGGAACATGGGCGCGAACGACGGCTTCGTGCGCGCTCACGAGGGCGCCTCGCAGAACGACGTGATGGGCTATCACGTGCGCGAGCAGCTCCCGATTCTCTATGCGCTCGCCGACTCGGGCGCGATCTGCGAGCGCTGGTTCTGCTCGGTGCTCGGGCCGACCTGGCCGAACCGCTTCTATCTGCACGGCGCGACCTCGAACGGCATTCGCTCCAACCTGCCTGCCGTCGGATACCGCTCGATCTTCCAACAGCTCACGAGCGCGGGAGTCTCGCACGCGAATTACTTCCACGACGTCGCCTGGGCAGTCGGCGGATACGCGAAGCTCACCGGCAACTTCGGCATCGATCGGTTCTTCGAGGACGCCGCGAACGGTGCGCTTCCGAGCTTCTCGATCATCGATCCGCAGTTCTTCGGCGCGGGCGCGAACGACGATCACCCCGACCACGACATCCAGCTCGGACAGGCGCTGATCTCGAGCATCTATTCGGCGCTCGCCGCGAGCCCGCAGTGGAACCGACTGCTCTTCGTGATCACGTACGACGAGCACGGTGGCTTCTACGATCACGTCGCGCCTCCGACGACCACCGACGAACGTGCGGAGTTCCGACAGCTCGGCTTCCGCGTGCCGTCGCTCGTGCTCGGTCCGCACGTCCGGCGCGGATGCGCGATCACCACGACGTTCGACCACGCGTCGGTGCTGCGCACGCTCCAGACCCGCTTCGGGATCGAGCCGCTCAACGAGCGCATGAACGCAGCGAACGATCTCTCGAGCTGCATCCAGCCCTCGCTGATCGCCGCACCGGCCCCGCCGATCACGCTCCCGCGGCTCGCGATCTCGCGCTCGCGGCTGCTCTCGCGTCCTCCGAGCGCGGCGCACGAAGAGCTCGTGGCCGCCCTCCGCGGAGTCCGGATCCCCGCGGGCATGGATCGACGCTCGTCGGGCATCGGCGAAACCGAGCACGTGCTCCGCTGGGGCCACGAGCTCGGCGCGCTCCGCGTGATTCGATAGCTCGCGTGGACGAGCGCGAGTCGGCGGCTCGTCACATCGTGTCGCGCCGGAGCAGGTGCTAGTCGTTCGCCGTGCAGCCCCTGTCTCGGAGATCGCTCCCCGCACGACCGCGCTTGGCGCTCTTGCTCGGTCCGGGCCTGGTCTGGATGGCGCTCGCACAAGGCAGCGGCGAGCTGATCTGGTGGCCGTACATCGTCGCGAAGTACGGCCTCGCGTTCTTGTTCCTGCTGGTCCCTGCGTGTCTCCTGCAGTTCCCAGTCACGTTCGAGATCGCGCGCTACACGCTGCTGACCGGCGAAGGCATCCTCCGCGGCTTCATCCGGCTCCATCGCACGTTCGGCATCGCGCTCTGGGTGCTCTTCACGATCTCGTTCCTGTGGTTCGGCGCGTTCGCGTCGGCGGGCGGGACCGCGATCGCGGCGCTGACCGAGTTCCCGCGCGATTGGTCGCAGAGCGCGCGGAGCCTCTTCTGGGCACAGCTCTCGATCGTCGTGTTCACGATCGCGCTCCTCTGGGCGCGCCGCACCTATCGACTGATCGAGTCGTTCATGAAGATCGTCGCGGCGGTCTCCGTGATCGGAATGGTCGCGGCCTGCCTGCATCCCGCGGTCGGCGCCGCGGCCGGTGAGTTCGTGCGCGGCATCGTGGTCCCGGACTTCGACGCGATGCGCGCCTTCGATCGCGAGGACGCATCGAAGCTCCTGACCGCCGTCGCGTTCGCGGGGCTCGGCGGATTCTGGACGCTCTTCTATTCGTACTGGATGCGCGAGAAGGGCATCGGCATGGCGGCTGGTGATGCGGGCCCCGCCCTCCCCGCGAGCGAGCCCGACGCACCCGCGCGACTCCGTGCCTGGCATCGATATCTCTCGATCGAGAGCCTGACCGGGATCCTCGGCAATCTCTTCACGACGCTGCTCTCGTGCCTGCTCGCGTTCGCGATCCTGCGGCCCCGCGGATTGATGCCCGATCAGTTCGACATCGCCGTCGTGCAGAGCGAGTTCTTCGCGGCGAGCTGGGGCACCGCGGGCCGCTTGCTCTTCCTCGTGATCGCCGGCGCGTTCCTCGCGGACACCTGGCTCGCCACCGTCGACTCGGTCGCGCGCATCCATCTCGACGCGGCGAGCGCGCTCTGGCCGACGTTCGCGAAGCAGGATCAGCAGGTCTGGTATCGACGCATGGTGCTCGCGCTGGCCGTGATCACCTCGATCACGATGTACTTCGATCAGCCGGGCACGCTGATCGTCATCAGCGCGCTGATCGGATTCGGAGGCACCGTGCTCTATTGCGCGGGCCTGGTCGCGCTCAACCACGTGTATCTGCGCGCACAGCTCCCGCGCGAGCTGCGCAGCCGCCCGCTCGCGATCGGCGCGATCGTCTTCGCGACGGTGAGCTATCTGCTCCTCGCGATCGTCTACCTGCTCGTCCGCTACGAAATCGTCTGACCTTCCAGCTCGCGGATCGCTGCGAGCAGGCTCGTCACGTCGACGCGATTGCGGTGATGCATCTTCGTCGTGTCTCGATTGGCCGCACGGATCTGATCGTCGGTCGCAGTCCAGATCTGATCGAGGTGCAGGTGGAACGTGCCCAGCTGCCAGCGCTGCTCGCCGACCCGCCCCTCGGTCGGCACCGCGACACGACGCTCTCCGGGCGCGCTGAAGAGCGGCGCCCACTTCCCGATCCCGTTCCCGTGCTCGAGGCAGAGGAACGTGTGCGGCTGCCGCACGCGTCGGTGGTGCAGGGCCGTGTGGCTCGCACCGGCCCGCGCGAGCAGGTCGGGATCCAACACCAGCGCGAGCCCGGGCGAGAGCTCCTTCTTGCCGAGCGCGTCCAAGGGGCGCGAAGCCTTCGCGCGCGGCGCGAGAACGTCAAGCGCGGCAGTCGTCGGGCCACGCGTCACGGATGCGCGATCACCATCACGGCCGGAGCGCGCTCCAGCGTCGCGTGCACGCAGTGCTCGAGCGTCTCGGGATCCAGCGCGCCGAAGCTCTCGTCCAGCACCAGCACCCGCGCGCTCTGCGCCAGCAGCGCCCGCGCGAGGAACACGCGGCTGCGCTCACCGTGCGAGAGCTGCCAACCACTGTCGCCGACCTGCTGCATCAGACCGGCAGGCATCCGATCGATCAACGGCCCGAGCCCCAATGCGCGACAGACATCCTCCGCGCGCGCCAGATCTGCGTTGCTCGCCGGCCATCGATCACCGAGCAACAGGTTGAACCCCAGCGTGCCCGCGAAGACGTGGTTGTCGTGGAATTGCGGGACCAGCGCGATGCGCCTCCGCCACTCGTCCTCACCGAGCGTCTTCGTGTCGAGCCCTTGGCAGAGCACGAGGCCCGCGCTCGGCTCTCGCACTGCGGCCATCAGCTGCGCGAGCGTGCTCTTTCCGCCGCCCGAGGGCCCCACGCACAAGATCCGGTCCTTCGCGTCGATCCGCAGCGTCGCGTTCTTCAGCGCAGGCTCGAGCCGTCCCTCGTAGCGCAGCGTCGCGCCCCGTACTTCGAGCGTCGCGACGGTCGACTCGTCGGCGCCGTCGGGCCCGATCGCGAGCGAAGGATCTCCAGGGATCGCGCGGGTCTCACCGGCGCGCAGCAGCACGGCGAGCCGATCGGCGCCGATCGCGGCGCGAGCGAGCTGCTCGACGCCGGTGCCCAGCGCAGCGAGCGCGCGTTGCGCGAGCAGCGCGCCGAACACCGCGGTCGCGAGCGACGTCTGGCTCGCACCGACGATGAACGGATGCGCGAGCGCGGCGACCGCGAGCACCAGATATGCGCGTGACAGCGCCCGCACCGGGAGCTCGGCGGCATCACTGCTGCGCGCGAGCGACGTCGCGGCGCCGAGCGCGACGTCCTCCTCTTCGTGCCAACGATCGGAGGGCTCCTGTGCGAGGCGCGTGCGGTGCCCGACCATCCGCTCGACGAGGTCGTGCGTGAGACCGATGCGCGCATCGATCCACGCTCGTCGCCGCCGCATGAAGCGCGCGATCGCGGCCGCACCGATCACGAGCACCACCGCGAGCGCCACGAGCGTCGGATACGCGCCGCCGAGCGCGAGCACGACGGCAGCGACCGAGAGCTCCACGAGCGCGAGCGCCGACGCGACACCACCGTCGAGCGCGAGCGACTCGACCGCCTCCGACTCGAGCACACGCGCGAGGAGCTGGCCGGCGCCCTCGCGCCGAATCGCGTCGCGATCGATGCGCAGCGCGCCCCACAGCAGACGCTGCTTCAAGACTCGCGCGGCGCGGATCGCGAAGCGACCCTGCGCCGTCGCCGCGAGCGCGCGCAACGGAACCCGCGAGAGCGCGAGCAGCGCCGCTGCGGCGAGCCACCCGGGATCGACCCGTCCACCGAGCACGCCGCTCCCGAGCGCGACCCACGCGAGCACGAGCGCGATCGACCCGAGCACGTGCGCGAGCAGCAGCGACACGAGCGGCGACGTCAGGCGCGCCTCGCGGACGAGCGTGCGCAGCGGTGCCGAGGGGTGCGGGCGGATCATGAACGCGCGGCGCACGTGCGCATGCGCGACGAGCTGATCACGGAGCGCGCGGCGTGCGCGCGACCCACTCCGCGCCTTCGCACCGGCCGACTCCAGCAGTCCATCGACGAGCTGATCGCCGAGCGCGTCGAATTCCCGCGCGACGTGCGCCCGCACTTCCTCGAGCGCGAACGTGCTCGTCTCGTGATCGGGCAGGAGCACACGAAGCCGATCGCCCTCGCGTCCCACGACCGCGAGCCACCGATGCTCGTGCTCGTCGATCGACACGATCGCGGGCGCCAGGCTCGCGAGCATCGTCGCGGTCTCCGGATAGCGCGAGTCGATCGACTCCGCATCGACGTGGAGCACGTCCGCGACACGCTCGATCCACCGATCGATCGCCGGCCCGACGAGGCGCGCCCGCGCTGGCACCACGATCCCGTGAGGTACCGGATCGCCAGTAAAACCCGCACGGTTCGCGAGCGCGGCCATCGCCTCGTGCACCCGCTCGATCGGCCACGACGCGCGCTCCAGCGCATCGCTCACGGCGCCGTCTCCTCACGCAGCTCGCCGCGCGAGACCCGGATCCGACGAAAGACGTCCTCGCCCCAGAGCCGATCGGCGAGCGCGACGTCGGCGTCGAAGAGCGCGCGATATCGAGATCCCTCGACCGCGAGCAGCTCGGCCGGCGTCCCGTCCTCGATCACCTCTCCGTCCTCGATCACCAGCACGCGATCGAAGCTCGAGGTGTCGCGCACGTCGTGGGTCACCGCGAGCAACGTCGCGCTCCGGAAGATGCGCCGCGCGTTGTCGGTCAGCGCGCGCCGCGCTTCGCGGTCGAGCCCGCGGAACGGCTCGTCGAGGAGCGCGAGCCGCACGTTCGAGCGCAAGAATGCTCGCGCGGCGCGCACGCGTTGTCCCTCGCCGCCAGAGAGCAGCGCGCCGCCTTCCCCGAGCGCAGCCGCGAGCCCATCGGGCAGACGCTCGAGGATCGGAAGGAGCTGCGCCTCGTCGAGCACGCTCCCCGGCGCGACCGCGGGGTCGTCCGCGCCGTAGCGGAGATTCGCGAGGAGCGATCGATTCCAGAGCTGCACCGCGGGGTCGATCCACGCGACCTCGCGGCGCAGGAGCGCGAGGCGCGTCGCATCGAGCGCGACGCCGTCGACACGCACTTCGCCGTGGATCGGACTGTAGAACCCGAGCAGCGTCGCGAGCAGCGAGCTCTTCCCCGCGCCCGACTGCCCGACGATCGCGACGTGCTGGCCCGGCGCGATCGCGAGATCGACCTCGTGCAGCACCCGATGGCCACCCGCGCGCACCTCGACGTGATCGAGCTCGATCGCGATCGGCCCTCGCGCCGAGCCGCTCGCGACGACCTCGGGCACGGGATCCTCGGGCGCCTCGAGGGGCTCGAGCAACCGCAAGAACGTGCCGCGCACGTGAGGATAGAGACGCGCCGAGAGCGCCACTTGCTCTCCGAACGTCGGAATCGCGAGCGCCCAGTACGCGACGAGCAGCGAGCCCCCGAGCGAGCCTCCGCGCGCGAGATATCCGCCGATCAGCACGATCGCGAGCGCCGCGCCCGAGAGCGCGACGATTGTCTCGACGCGCACTGCCGCGCTCAGCATCGAGCGCGCCGATCGCTGCCACTCGACGAGCAGGCTCTCGTGCTCTCGACGCACCGCGCGCTCGGCGGAGTGCGCGCGCACGGCGGTGATCCCGAGCAATGCGTCGAGGTAGTAACGCGCGATCGCGCCGAGGTGCGTCTGCACGCGGAGCTCGCGCTCCGAGAGCACCGGCACGAACACGAGAGGAAGGACGATCGCGAGCACGGCCGATCCGATCGCGATCGGTGCGCCCGCCGGATCGATCCACACCAGGCCGATCACGGTCGCGATCAGTCCGAAGAACGCCGCGAGCAGCGAGGTGCCGAGCCGCGGGAGCGCCTGGAGCGACGAGAGCGAGTGGCTCCGCTGGGCCATGTCCGATGTGAGCCGGCTCTGGAAGAAACGATCGGGGAGGCGCGGGATCTTCGTCTGCAGCGCGACACGAAGCCGCGCTTCGAGTCGTCGGCCGAGCGTCTGCACCATCGCGGTCTGCGGCAGCTCGAGCGCCATCGTGGTCGCGAGGAGGCCGATCGTCGCGAGCACCGCGCCGATGCGCTGCTCACGCAGCGGAAGCATCGCCCCGAGATCGAGCAGACCTCGCAGCAGCAACGCTTCCACGAGCGCTCCGAGCGCCGCCATCGCGATCGCGATCGTGCACGCCATCGGCGCGACGACTCCGTCCTTCGCCAGCACGCGGACGAGCTCTCGGAGCGCGTTCGGACGTGCCTCGTCGAGCGCGCGACGCAGGACCTCGGACTCCGCCGCGGCCGGCGCCTCGAGCTCGTCCTTCCGCGCCGCGCCGAGCATGCCCTTCGCGCGCAGCACGACCGCCCCCCGCATGATCACGTGCGGCTCGTCGCTCTCGTCGTCGGGCGCGGGATACGCGGTCCACATCCGCTCGGGGATGACGGTCGGATCCTCCGCAGCACGACGGGCGAGCGCGGCGACGATTCCCGACGCCGATCCGCGCTCGAGCTCTCCCGCGGTCGCGAGCGCCGTCGCGACACGCACGGCGGCATCGAGCGCGGCGATGCCCCACGGCCCGGGATCGGCCGAGGCCGTCGCCCACAGCGCGGCCCGCTCCGCGCTCGCGATGCCGATCGACTCCATCCGTCGATCGAGCACGACCGACATCTCTCTCGAGCCTGCGTACTCGCGGAACGCAGCCGCGGGAACCGGCATCCGATGCTGGAAGAGATCGCGCTGGAGCAGCGTGACCGTCGTCCAGCGGCGTCCGGTCGCGGGATCCATCACCTGCACGAAGGGCCCGTGACGGCGATAGATCACGACGAAGTGGGTGAACCCACTCGGGAGCCGCACGATCACGATCGCGGGCAGCGACGCGCTCTCCGGCACGAGCACGTGATCGTAAGGAACGAGCAATTGCTCGGCGTCGAGCCCGAGCGCGCGCGCGACCTCCTCGAGCGTGTCGATCGACGTGCCGTCGACGTCGGTGTGACAGGCCTCGCGCAGTCGCCCGTAGCCCACGTGCACGCCGAAGCCTTCGAGCAGGCACTTCAGGGCCGCAGGACCGCAGTCCATCGACGACGTCTGCACGACCTCGGGCGCGAGCCACCGCATCATCGCGCGCCCTCTCCCATCGATCCGTAGACGTCTCCGTCGAGCGCCTGGCCGACCGCGCGCAACACGAGCTCGAGCGGGCTCACGCGCTCGACGGCCACTTCGACGCTGCCCTCGAGACCGTGGGTGATCGGGATGCAGCTCGGTGCGCGCTGCACGTCGAGCTCGACGCGCACGAGCCCTTCACGCGGCTCGTTGCCCACGCGCGCGACGACGAGCTCGATCATCCCGAATCGCGTCCACGGAAACGCATTCATGCGCATCTGCGCGCGCTGTCCTGGTGAGACCCGACCGAGCGCGCTGCCCGCCGCGAAGTGGCCCACGACGCGCAGCGGACCGTCGGGGACCAGCGCCACCAGACGCTGGCCTTCGGTGACGACCGAGCCCGGCCTCAGCTCCGAGAGCTCGCCGACCGTCCCCGCGACCGGCGCGACGATGCGGCGTCGCGCGAGCTCGACCTCCAGCCGCTGGATCTGCGCTTCTTCCGCCGCGTGCTCTCCCCGCAGGCGCACTCGCTCGCGTCGCAGGCTCTCGAGACGAACGACCGCGTCCGCCGCGCGCGTGCGCGCGTCCGCGGCGATTCGCTGCGTCGCGTGCGCAGCCGCGAGCGCTTGGGACGCGTGCACCTCCGCCTCCACCACGGCACGCGCGAGATCGCGCTCGGAGGTCGCGCCCGCAGATCCGAGACGTGCGATGCGCGCCTGCTCCACGCGCGCCCACCGCGCCTCGGCGTCCGCGCGCTCGCGCTCGGCGTCGGCCTCGGCCACCGCACCGCGCGAGCCACGGCCGATCGCGTCGACGAGCCCTCGCGCCGCGTCGATCTCCTCGTCGATCGCGGCGAGCTGGGCCGCGAGCGCGTCGCGCATGGCGACCGACTCACGCTGCGCGGCGAGGATCTCCGCCGACTCGAGCTCGATCAGGACGTCGCCCGCGACGACTCGCTGACCGAGCTCCACGTGGACGGCGAGAACGCGCTCCGTCAGCGGAGCGCCGACGACGTGCGCCGCGGCAGTCGACTCGATCCGCGAGTCCGTCGAGACGTCCCAGAGCGTCACTCGCGCGAGGTGGGCCCAGGCGGCCCAGACCGCGATCACGAGGCCGATTCCCAGGACGATCAGCGAAGCTCCGCGCGCGTGCTCACCCTCGAGAGAGCGAATCGATCGAGAGAAGTGTGTCGCCAATCGCGCCCGCCCCGGACTGAGTCGCAACCATAGCATCGCGCCCCGCATTGCCAGTCCCACTCTGCTCGTTTCGCACGACCGACTGCCGAAGGACCATTTCACCGCAATCCACCAGACCAGCCGCTCCGACAACCACGTACCAAGAGTACGCACTCAGTCCGTTCACAAGTGGCGCCCTATCGGAACCGCATGCCTGCGGGAAGCGATTCATCGTGCCCGGAGTAGGGAGATCGAATGAACGAGGGCGCGCCGGCGACACAGGGGCTCTCGCCGGGGGCCACGATCGCCGCGAGTCGCCAACCGGCGACGACGTGGCTGCAGCGCATTGCGCGCATCGCGGAGACACGCGAAAAGCGCGTCAGTCGCAGACGCTCCAGGCGAGCTGTAAATCTGATCTCGACTCTCCCTTTCCGAGCGCGACGACCTGAATTGTCGATTGACGACGTCGAGAACCGATTTCAATGTGGACTCGTGACATCGGATAGGCCGCTGTCACCTGAGCAGTAAGAAAGAACGAGAAAGACGATGAACAGCAAGAAGGCGAAGAAGCTCGTGGTCAAGACCGGTCTCCGCGCGGGCGTCGCCCGTCCGATCGTCGTCTGCTGAGTTGATGCGGGCAACGGAGTGCACCCGTTGCCCGCACTCTCTTTTCTCCGACGTCGGGTGCGAGAAGGCGCAGCGGAGCGGAAGGCAGAGCGAGTGGTCACGAACGCGACAATCTCCGACTCCTCCATTCCGCAGCTCGGTGTCGGGCTCCAGTTCAATCCCGAGATCTACGACTGGTTTCCGTTCGCGCGGCATCAGGTCGACGCGTACGAGGTCCTGCTCGACGCGGTCATGGCCCCTCTCGATGGGCGAGTCGTCATGGTTCCCGGAGGCGCCGAACAGCTCGAGTCGCTGGCGAAGCTCGCGCCGCTGGTCGCGCACTCGAACTATGGATGTGATTTCGGCTTCGACCCGCTCGAGGAGACTCCGGCGGTTCGCCGGCACGTCCCGATCGCGCGCCGAATCGCGAGCCCGTGGGTGTCCAATCACTGCTTCTATGCCGACGGCTCGTGGTCGGACATCTGGAGCAGTCCGCTCCAATTCTCGCGAGCGGAAGTGGAACGAGTCGGGCGTCGCGCGCGGGCGCTGAGCGAGCTCTACGGAACCCCGCTCGCACACGAAAATGCCGCGTACTACGTCGCTTGCCCGGGCAGCGAGATGCGCGAGGCCGAGTTCCTCGCGGCGCTGGTCGATCGCGCGGGAACGCACCTTCACCTCGATCTCCACAACGTCTACACGAACTCCGTCAATCATCCGGGGTTCGACGCGTGGGAATATCTCGCGACGATTCCGCTCGATCGCGTCATCGCCATTCACCTGGCGGGCGGCAGCTACCACGACGGCGTCTATCACGACTGGCACGACAGCCCGGTGCCCGAGCCCGTATGGGAGATGCTCCAGCACGTGCTCGAGCACACCCGCGTCGGCGCGGTGTTCCTCGAGTTCCAGGGTCGTGGCCACCACGACGCGACGAGAGTGCTCGACCGCGAGCGCGACCTCGACATGATCCTCGCCGACCTCGCGCGCGCACGGCGCACGTGGGACGCGGCGTACGGGCAGCGCAGCCGTCGAACGACGCGCAGTGGAGCGCAACCGATCGAAGCACGAGAGGTCTGCGGTGGACGCTGAGCTCGTCTGGCGGACCTGGCGGCGAATCCTGCGCGAGCCGGTGCTCCAAGAGAGTCTGTTCTCGGGCGCGTTCGACGCAGGCGCCCACGGCCTCTCGGACGCCGAGGCACGGATCGCCGCCGAGTATGCGGCCCATCGAACGATGACGCGCTGGGCCGTCGAGACCTATCAGTTCCGTCTGGAGCGCGGAGCGCTGTTCGCCTGGGGCACGGGCGCGCCGCTCACGCTGCGCCTCCTCGAGTCGGCGAGAGTCGACACGCGCGAGGTCGCGCGGCGATATCTGCGCTCGGTCGGTCATCGGGACGATGGTCCCTACGTCTATCGATCGTGCGCGGCCCTGCTCGGATATCTTCGGGGCGCGGAGCTGAGCGCCCGGCCGATCGAGCTCGACGACACCATCGCCCTCGAGAGCGCCGTCGTCTCGCTGATCCGAGACCTCGCAGACGCACCGGAGTCGTTGTGGGCCGACGACGCGGAGACGCGCTCGGGCGTGCGCTACGTGCAGTCGGGCACCGGTCGCGTCGTCTCGACGTCTCACGCGATCGCGGCTTGGCTCGCCGAGCCCGAGCTCGTCGCGGCCGACAGCGCAGAGCGAGAGCCCGAGCACTTCCTCGTCTACGTGCCGTCGCTCGAGAGCGACTACGACATCGCCGAGCTCTCGGGCGCCGCGAAGCGGCTGTTCGACGCGTTCGCACAGCCTCGCTCGTACGACGAGGCGAGGTCGTCGCTGCCGGCCGATGACGACGACGAATACGATTCGGCGCTCGAGACGTTCCTGACCCTCGGCGTCGTCCGCGCGGAGGCGATGACATGAAGATCGAGTCGGTCCCGTTCACCACCACGGACCTGCGCACGATCGCGCCGACGGTCCACGCGGGACTCCGCGGAGAGGCGATCTGGCGCACGTTCGAGATGGGAAACGTCCGCGTGCGGCGCGTCGAGTACACGCCCGGCTACGAAGCGGACCACTGGTGCGAACGGGGCCACGTGCTGCACGTGCTCGAAGGCACGCTCGTCACGCACTTGGCCGACGGCCGCGTGATCACGCTGACCGAGGGGATGACCTACGTCGTCGCGGAAGGCGCGGAGCCGCATCGTTCGTGCGCACCGAGCGGCGCCACCCTCTTCGTCGTGGACTAGAGATGAGCACGGACTCGCTCGCCGAGCTGAGGCGACGGATCGACGAGGCCGATCTGGCGCTCCTCGAAGCGCTCGCTGCGCGGCGACGCGCCGTCCTGGCAATTGCCGACGTCAAACGACGGCATGGAATCGCCGTGATCCAGCCCGATCGATTTCTCGCGCTCGTCAATGATCGAATCGCGACCGGACTGAGCCTCGGTCTGTCACCTGCGTTCGTGCAGACGCTCTTCGAGCGGATCCACGAGCAGGCGATCGCAGATCAGCTCGGTGTGGTGTGCAGTGAGGAGAGAGCTTCGAAATGACCCATCGACTCGTCGCAGAGCCGACACCGCACGAGCCGGGCACCACCGCGACCACGGTCGGCGACGGAATCGCCGCGGCCAATGCGTCGTGGACGTTCGGGGCCGACGTGCCCAAGACGTTCAGCGCGCACGTCCGGCGCTCGGTCCCGCTCTACGACGTGGGGCACGACCTCGTCTGTCAGCTGAGCGACTTCTTCGTTCGCAACGAGTCCGTCTGCTACGAGATCGGTGTCTCGGCGGGTGACCTCACGGCGAAGCTCGCGCGGCACAACCGGGCCAAGGATGCGCGCTGGGTCGGCATCGACATCGAGCCCGGGATGATCGAGAAGGCGCGCGAGAACCTGGCCGGCGTTCCCAACGTCTCGCTGCACGTCGCCGATGCGGTGCATTACGACTTCGAGAAGTCCGACTTCATCGTCTCGTATTATTCGCTGCAATTCGTGCCGCCCAAATGGCGCCAGGAAATGCTGACGAAGCTCTACGACTCGCTCAACTGGGGCGGCGCGCTGGTGTTGTTCGAGAAGGTGCGCGCCTGTGACGCGCGCTTCCAGGACATCGCGACCACGCTCTACACCGAGTTCAAGATCCGCCAGCAGTTCGCGCCGGACGAGATCGTCGCGAAGACGCGCAGTCTGAAGGGCGTGCTCGAGCCCTTCTCCACGCAGGGCAACCTCGACCTGCTGCGGCGCGCGGGTTTCACCGACGTGATGTCGATCATGAAGTACGTCTGCTTCGAAGGCTTCGTGGCGATCAAATGAGCGACGGCGCGATCGTCTACGGCACTCGTGAGCACTGGGATCGTGTCGCGGGGGTGCGCGGCGTGGCGTCGACCGACGTCAGCGTGGCTCTGGGGTCGTCGATGCTCGAGGGTCGTTCGCTCGGCCGACGCCGGGTCCTCGACGTCGGCACCGGCAACGGGAATCTGCCCATTCGCGCGGCGCTCGCAGGCGCCCAGGCGCTCGGCATCGACATCACGGAGCCGGGAGTGCGGCTCGCGGCGGCGAACGCCGACAGCAAGCTCGAGGACCCCGACGTGCGCGCGCGCGTCTCGTTCCGCGCGATGGATGCTTCGGCCCTCGATCTGCCCGATCGCTCCGTCGATCTGATCACGGTGCTCAAGACGATCTGGTGTCTGCCCGACATCCCCGCTGCGTGTCGCGAGCTGCGGCGTGTGCTCGCGCCGGGGGGCGACCTCGTCATCCAGCTCTGGGGCTCCGCGGACGACTGCAGTCTGCTCATGGTCGGTGCGTCACTGCTCGCCGAGTACGTGACCGGGATGCACATGCCGGCGGGCTATCGCGGCCCGTTCGGCGTCACGCCGCGGTACATGCGTGGAGTCCTGACGCGCGCAGGATTCACGCGCTTCTCGGTCCGCCGGCACTCGTTCGAGGCCGAATTCAGCTCGCCCGACGAGTACTGGACGCTCGTGCGATCGCTCGCGGGCAGTGCGTATTACGCGCTCACGCTGCTCGGCCCCGAGCAACGCAGTGAGCTCGATGCGCGCCTCTGGGAAGCGCTCGAGCCGGTGCGCGAGGGCGACCACGCGTCGCTCGATCTCGAGTGGCTCGTGCTGACGACTGGATACGACGAGAAGCTCCGCCTCGTGGACGAGCGCTGAAGTCGCCTCCTCGCTGACGTCCGTCGCTGACAGGTGTCATTGACACTCGTCACTGACATCCGCCAGTGTGCGCGTCGGGGGCGGACGAACGTGTCGACGCGCGAGCTGCAGCGGCTCCAGACGCGACAGCGCATCTACGAGCACGCGATCGCGATCTTCCGGCGCGACGGCGTCGCGCCGTGCCGCACCGACGACATCGCGAAGGCCGCAGGGGTCAGCCGCGGCGCGTTCTACTTCCACTTCCCGACGAAGGAGCACGTGCTCCTCGAGCGGATGCGCGAGACCGAGTCGCTGATCTGCGACGCGATCGACGTGCTCCCCGCGGACACACCCGTGGTGCAGGTGCTGGGGACACTGCACGAGGCGCTGGGGCGGATCTGGGAGCCCGATCCGCAGCTCCTTCCCGACGTGGTCGCGGTCGCGCTGCGCTTCACCGCGACGACGATGTCGGATCAGCAGGCGACCGCGCTCCGATCGACCGTCGCAGCGCGCTTTCGCGCCGCGGCCGAGCGCGGAGAGCTCTCGGGTCGGCTCCCGCCCGAGACGCTCGGCGACCTCTACCTCGGGCACATGCTCGCGGGACTGCTCGCTTGGTACGCGAGCCCGGTGCTCCCGGTGCGCAGCGTGCTCGACGCGGTCACCGACCTCTTCTGGAACGGCGCGCGCGCACCGACCTCGGCCGCGCCTCCGCGCGCGACGAAGACGAACGCGAAGAAGAAGAAGAAGAAGGAGCGAAGACGATGACTCGAACGCTCGTCGGATCCCGTGCAGCGACCGCGCGGCGCGAGCCTCCGCGCGTCTCGCGCTGGAGCAGCATCCCCGAGCTGCCGTGGGCGGGCAGCGCGCTCGCGTTCACACGCCGTCCGATCACGTTCCTCGAGCGCGCGCACGCCGAGTGCGCATCGGACATCGTGCGCTTCGGCTATTTCGGCAAGACGCTCTATTCGGTGCGCGGCCGCGAGGCGACCGAGCTCTTCTTCGACAGTGTGAACCTCGACCTCAAAGGCGGCTTCGTCGAGATCTTCGGAGGCCTGCTCCCCAAACGCTTCCTCGGCGAAGAGGACGACGATCTCTACGCGTTCAGCAAGAAGCGCTCGGTGTTCAACTTCGGCGCGTACCTCGACGCAGTGCACGTGAGCACCGACGAGGTCCTGCGCGAGCTCGGCAAGAGCGGCGAGATCGATCTCTTCGAGCTCTCTTCGCAGCTCTCGTTCCGCGCGGCCTCGCGCTTCATGCTGGGCGAGACGATCGCGTCGCCCGGGTTCTTCGCGCGGTGGCGCGAGCTCTTCTTCGCGACGAATCCGGTCGAGTCGCTCGGTCGGTTCCAGTGGAACCTCGTCAATCCGCTGTTCTGGCGAAAACAGAACGAGCTCTTCGCCGAGCTCGAGGCGCTGCTCGCGCGGCTCATCGACGCGAAGGACCCGGTGCCGCCCGGCGAGGAGCGGAGCTTCCTCGAGCTCGCGCTCAATACCGTCTATGCGCGCAAGTCGCGCGAGCAGGCGGTGGCGCACGTCTACATGATGTTCCTCGCCGCGTATCTGAATCCGACGCTCACGCTGGGATGGACGCTCGTCGATCTGCTGCGTCGTGATCGCGAGAACCCCCACCGCTTCTCGGTGCAGGACGAGCTGCGCCGCGCGCATGCACGCCATCCCGACGGTCCTCTGCCGCGCGCTGCGCTCGACGAGCTCTCGATCCTGCAACTCTGCGTGATGGAGACGTTGCGACTGCGCATCCGCGCGGTGAACGTGCGCAAGATCGTGAACGAGCCATTCGTGTTCCGCGGCTGCGAGATCCCGGTGGGCGCGCTCGTCTGCAACTCACCGACGTTCGCGCATCTCGATCCCGAGAGCTACGACGCGCCGCTCGAGCATCGCCCCGAGCGCTGGCTCGGCACCCCGGAGCTCGAGCGCGCGACGATGACCGCGCGATACATGCCGTTCGGGACGTTCGCGCACATCTGCCCGGGCAAGAAGCTGAGCCACGTCTGGCTCAAGGTCGCGATCAGCGAGCTGTTCCGGCGCTTCGACGTCGAGATCGCGGGCTCGATCCCGAACGTGCGCGAGGGGATCATGCCGGTGCTCGCCGATCGCGACGGGCCGTGCATCGCGCGATATCGACGACGCGCCTGAGTCAGATTCGTTGCCCCGCTCGCGTCCCCTGATAAAGACGGGACCGCGCTCGCATGGGAGTCGTCCATCGTGGACGGAATGCGGCGCGGAGGAGGCGCAGATGAAGGGGAGCAGAAGGATGCTGGCGCGCGCGATGGGCGTGCTGCTGGTGCTCGGCATCGCGAGCGGCTGCGGATCGGGTGGCCCAGCGGTCGGCGCGGTGAGCGCCGAGTTGAGCGTGACGACGAGCGGCAGCGTGCGCGACAGCGAGGGCACGCCGATCGCCGACGCACGCATCGACTTCCTACAGGGAGGGATCCCGCAGGGCTCGGTCACGACGGGGCCCGACGGCACGTGGTCTGTCGCGATCGAAGAGGGCACCTACGACGTCGTGATCACGCCGCCGCCCGAGAGCGTGTTCGTCGCGCAGACGCTCTCGGGTCAGGTGATCGCCGAGGGCACGACGTTGCAGATCGTGCTCGTCGCGGCGTCGATGGTGCACTACACGGCGCAGCTGCGCGATCGTGAGGGCGCTCCGCTCGTCGAGCAGTGGGTGTGCCTGGCCGGGCTCGTCACGAGCACGTGTGGGATCACCGATGCGGCGGGCGACGTGCGGCTCGCGGTCTTGCCGGGCAGCTACGATGTCGGGGTCCAGATCGCCGACCGAGCCTCGAGCCCGCTGTTCCCCGAGCACGTGAGCTTCTCGCGGCCGGTGCCGACCCTCACGGCCGACACGACGGAGACGTTCACGATCCAGAACCGCGCGCTCACCGGGATCGTGGTGGATCCCGACGGCAACCCGGTTCCGAACGCGTCGGTCGCGGCCTTCGGAGACGTGGCGATCCCCGACGCGTCGGGTCGGTTCAGCGACTGGGCGCGCACCGACGCATCGGGACGCTTCGCGCTCGGCGTGATGCAGGCCACGGTGGAGCTCCACGTCGCTCCCGAGCCGGGGTCGGGCGTCGCGAGGACACAGATCTGGACCCCGGTCGACGGAGACACCGACATCGTGGTCACGCTGTCGCGGCCGGTGCTCTGGACCGGCCACCTCCGTGATCGTGACGGCGCGGGGATCCCCCGCGTCACCGTATGCCTCCGTGGGTCCAACTCGTCTTGTGGGGCCACCGATGACGCGGGCGACGTGCAACTCGAGGTGGTGCCGGGCAGCTACAGCATCGGGATCGACGGCATCGATGAATTCTCGACGCCGCAGCTGCCGCCGCAGGTGATGCTCACGCTGCCGGGGCCGACGCTGAGCGCCGACACGACGGAGTGGATCACGATCGAGAACCGCGTGATCACGGGCGTGGTGGTCGACGCCGACGGCAACCCGGTCCCGAACGCGAGGCTCGGCGCCACCGGTCACCCGACGATCCCCGACGCGTCCGGGGAGTTCTCCGACGCGGCGAGCACCGATGCGTCGGGGCGCTTCGCGTTGCGCACGCTGCAGGGCGCGCTGGAGATCCGCGTCGAGCCGGAGGTCGGGTCGGTCGCCGGGCCGACGTCGATCTCGATGATCGTCGACGACGATACCGACATCGTGATCACGCTTCCACGGACGGTCGTGTGGACCGGCCAGCTCCGCGATCGACACGGCGCTGCGCTCGTGGGCGCGAACGTGTGTTTGATCGCATCCACCGGGACGTGCGGGTTCACCGATGGCGCGGGCGACGTGCGCCTCGCCGTCGTACCGGGCACCTACAGCGTGTCGATCGACAGCAACGATCCAGCGGCCAATCCTCAGCTGCCCGAGATCACCGTGCTCTCGCTGCCGGGGCCGACGCTGACCGCCGACGCGACGCAGACGATCGTCATCGAGGACCGCGAGCTCGTCGGCGTGGTGCTCGACGTCGACGGCAACCCGGTTCCCAACGCGTCGCTCATCGCCGGCGGCTGGATCACCGTGCCCGACGGATGGGGCTGGTTCCGCGAGACGTCGCAGACCGACGCGTCGGGGCGGTTCGCGATGAGCGCGCTCGAAGGCACGATCGAGGTCCACGTCTCGCCCGATCCCGCGAGCGGGCTCTCGGCGTTCGGCCTCCAGGGCGTCGTCGTGGACGGCGACACGTCGCTGGCGGTGCTGCTCCAGTTCCTGACTGATTCGGTCGAAGCGTCGGTCGGCGCGGGCGAGACCGTGAGCACCGATCACGAAGGCGACGGGGCGGTGCCCGCCGATCCCGTCGAGACGTCGCTCACCTCGCCGGTGCCCGGCACCGTGACGATTCGGGAGGCGCCGATCACCGAGACCGCGCCTCTCGGCTACGCGTTCCTCACGCAGCAGGTGAACGTGACGGCGCCCGCGTCGACCGCGGATGCGCCGCTCGTGATCACGTTCGCGATCGACGGCTCGCGCATCCCGCTCGGTCAGGACGAGACGACGCTGCAGCTCTTCGCGAGCGGCGCGAAGGTGCCGGCGTGCACGGGAGCGCCGGGCGTCGCGGCGCCCGATCCGTGCGTCGCGAGCCGCACGCGCGACGGCGACGACGTGGTGGTCACCGCGCTCACCTCGCACGCGGGCGCGTGGAACGTCGGCGTGCGCCGCATCGGCGATGCCGATCAGGATGGTCTGCTCGACGACGTCGACGTGTGCCCGGCCGACGCCGAGGATCCCGACGGCTTCCTCGACGACGACGGCTGCCCCGATCTCGACGACGACGGCGACGGAGTGCCCGACGCGATCGATCTCTGCGCGCACGAGCCCGAGGATCTCGACGGGTTCGAGGACGACGACGGCTGCGCCGAAGAGGGCCCCGACACCGGTACGAGCTGCGCCGATCTCGACGGAGACGGGCGGGTGACCGTGCGCGACCTGGTCGGCGTCGCGCGCGCGATGGGGAGCTCGCTCGGCGAGCGCCGGTATCGCGACGACGCCGATCTCGATCGCGACGGGGACGTCGACGTGGCCGACCTGCACCTCGTGCGCGCTCAGCGCGGCACGGCGTGCACGTCGTCGCCGTGAGAGACACGAAAGCCCCGCGAGACATCGCGGGGCTTTCTCTTTTTTCCCGGCGATGGGATGTGACTACGGACAGAGGAGGCGGACCGAGCGGATGCGCAGCGTCGAGTCGACGTTCGGGTCGTTGGTCTGATCACCGATCGCAATCGTGCCGTTCGTCGTGTAGCCCGCGCGCGTGAGCACGGGAGCTCCGTCGATCGAGAGCTCCGCGGCGCCGCTCGCGTCCACCGCGAGAACGTACGTGTGATATTCGCCGTTCGTGATCGCGAGGGGTGAAGACGCGGAGTCGTCGGCCCATCCGACCGCGTTCGCGTCGACGTAGATCATCTGTGCTCGCTCGGCCGGAATGCCGAAAAGCGGTGTGAACGAGCCGAGGATCGCCGCGGCGCTGTCCCCCTGGTTGTGAGGAGTCACCGAGTCGATCCGCATCTCGATCTCGAGCCGGTACGGCTCGCCGGGAACGACTGCGCCCGCGCGAGTGAGCAAGAGATGACCGCTCGTGCGCGCGCCGCCGCTCGCCGTGGTGGTCTCGAGCTGCACGTGGTCCGCGCCGTAGGTGAGCGTCGCGGGGTCCCCCATCGCAGTGGTCCAGCCCTGCGAGGCGATGTCGGCGCCGCCCACGAGCAGCGTCGTGGGGCACGTCGCGGCATCGACACTGCCAGCGTCCACGCCCGCATCGGTCGGCTCCTCACCGGCATCGCTCCCGGCGTCGATGTCGGCTGCGTCCGGCGGCGCGACGAATGCGTCGATCGACACGGCCGCGTCCGAGGCCTGCGCATCGACGCCGGCGTCGGTGCTGCTCGACGGGTCGTCGCCACAGCCGAGCAGCACCAGCACGAGCAGAGAGCAGAGTGATCGCATGCCTGTCGCTACGACGTTCGGCGCGCGATCACAAGAACGCGGCCTCGCTCAGCGAGCGCGCGCGGGCTTCGCGCGGCTGCCGGCGGACGCCGAGCCGACGAACGCCGCGAGGTGCTCGCCGGTCAGCGTCGACTTCGCCTTCACCAGGTCGGCCGGCGTGCCCTCGAACACGATGCGACCGCCGTCGTGGCCCGCCCCCGGCCCGAGGTCGATGATCCAGTCCGCGTGCGCCATCACCGCCTGATGGTGCTCGATCACAATCACCGACTTCCCCGAGTCGACGAGCCGATCGAGCAGCCCGAGCAGCTGCTGGAGATCCGCGAGGTGGAGCCCGGTCGTCGGCTCGTCGAGCACGTAGACGCCGCCGTCTTCACCCATGTGCGCCGCGAGCTTGAGCCGCTGCCGCTCGCCACCCGACAGCGTGGGGAGCGGCTGGCCGAGCCGCAGGTAGCCGAGCCCCACGTCGCTCATGCGCTGCAGGATCGCGTGCGCAGCCGGCGTGCTCGCCTTGCCCGCGCCGAAGAACGCGAGCGCTTCCTCGACCGACATGTCGAGCACCTCGGCGATGTTCTTCGCGCCGAGCTGGTACTCGAGCACCGAGGCCTGGAATCGCTTGCCCTCGCAGTCCTCGCAGACCGTGCTGACGCCGGCCATCATGCCGAGGTCCGTGTAGATCACGCCCGCGCCGTTGCAGGTCGGACAGGCACCCTCGGAGTTCGCGCTGAACAGCGCGGGCTTCACGCCGTTGGCCTTCGCGAACGCCTTTCGGATCGGCTCCAGCAGATCGGTGTAGGTCGCCGGGTTGCTCCGCCGCGAGCCGTGGATCGCGCTCTGATCGATCGACACGACTCCGTCGCGGCCCGACACCGAGCCGTGGATCAGCGAGCTCTTCCCCGACCCGGCCACGCCGGTCACGACGACGAGCACGCCGAGCGGGATGTCGACGTCGACCTTCTTGAGGTTGTGCGTGCTCGCGCCGCGCACCTTCAGCACGCCCGACGACCTCCGCACCGAAGGCTTCAGCGACGCGCGATCACTCAGGTGACGCCCGGTGAGCGTGCCGCTCTTGCGCAGCGCGTCGACCGTGCCCTCGAAGACCACCTCGCCGCCCGCGGTGCCGGCACCCGGGCCGAGGTCGACGACGTGATCGGCGATCACGATCGCCTCCGGCTTGTGCTCGACCACGAGCACGGTGTTGCCCTTGTCGCGCAGTCGCAGCAGCAGGTCGTTCATCCGCTGGATGTCGTGCGGGTGCAGACCGATCGTCGGCTCGTCGAAGACGTAGGTCACGTCGGTGAGCGACGAGCCGAGATGACGGATCATCTTCGTGCGCTGCGCTTCACCGCCCGAGAGCGTGCCCGACGGACGATCGAGGCTGAGATAGCCGAGCCCGATCTCGACGAACGAGTCGAGCGTGTGCCGCAGCGCCGCGACGAGCGGCGCGACCGACGGCTGGTCGAGGCCGCGCACCCACTCCGCGAGATCGCTGATCTGCATCGCGCACGCGTCCGCGATGTTCTTGCCCTTGATCTTCGAGGACCGCGCGGCCTCGCTGAGCCGGGTGCCGTCGCACTCGGGGCACGTGGTGAAGGTGACTGCGCGCTCCACGAACGCACGAACGTGCGGCTGCATCGAGTCGACGTCCTTCGAGAGGAAGGACTTCTGGATCTGCGGGATCAGGCCCGCGTACGTCAGGTTGATCCCGTCGACCTTGATCTTCGTCGGCTCCTTGTGGAGCAGGTCGTGGAGCTCCTTCTTGTTGAACTTCCGGATCGGCTTGTCGGGATCGAAGAAGCCGCAGCCACGGAAGATGCGGCCGTACCAGCCGTCCATGCTGTAGCCGGGGATCTTGAGCGCACCTTCGTTGAGCGACTTCGTGTCGTCGTACAGCTGGGTCAGGTCGATGTCGTTGACCTTCCCCCTGCCCTCGCAGCGCGGGCACATGCCGCCGACGCGCGTGAACGTCTCTCGCTCCGTCTTGCGGTTGCCCTTCTCGACGGTGATGACGCCGGTCGCGCGCACCGAGGGGACGTTGAACGCGTACGCGCTGGGCCCGCCGATCTGCGGCTTCGCGAGCCGGCTGAACAGGATGCGCAGCATCGCGTTCGCGTCGGTCGCGGTGCCGACCGTCGAGCGCGGATCGGCGCCCATGCGCTCCTGATCGACGATGATCGCGGTCGTCAGCCCGTCGAGCACGTCGACCTCGGGCCGCGCCAGCGTCGGCATGAACCCCTGCACGAACGCGCTGTAGGTCTCGTTGATCAGCCGCTGCGACTCCGCCGCGATCGTGCTGAACACGAGCGAGCTCTTCCCCGAGCCGGAGACACCGGTGAACACCGTGAGCCGGCGCTTCGGGATCGCGACGCTGACGTCCTTGAGGTTGTTCTCGCGCGCGCCCTGCACGCGGATGAGATCGTGGCTGTCGGCGGGGTTTCTGGACGAAGGCATGGGCTCGATGATGGCGTGGCGAGAGGTGGTTCGGCACGGCCCGTCCCTCGAGGACGAGCCGGTCGAGTCGTTCGGAGGAGACGCGCTCAGGGCTTCGCGTGCAGGCGGCGCCAGAGGACGTACGAGAGCGCCCAGAGCACACCGGTGCCCGCGGCCCAGCCCCACGCGTCGGGGCCATCGCCCACCGAGACGTGCGCGACGATCGCGGAGACGATCGTGATCGCGAATCCGGCGTAGGCCCACTCCTTGAGCCGCGAGGGCACGGGCGCCAGCAGCAGCGCGATGCCGAGGAGCTTCGCCCACGAGAGCTCCACCCGGAAGTAGTCGGGGAAGCCGAGATGCGCGAACGCGTCCGCCACCTGCGGCAGGCTCAGCTGCGCGTAGGCGGTGAAGCCCATCTGCAAGCAGAAGAGCGCGGTGACGATCCAGAACGCGACGGTCTCGAGCTTGCGCGTGGTCGGCGCGACGACGAGGGCCGGCTTCGGCAGCGTGGCTTCCATGTGCATCGCTCCTCTCAGCGCGCCTGGACCAGCTTCCAGCCGTTGCCCGCGGGATCGCGGAAGCTCGCGTCGACGCTGCCGAAGCGCTCGACGGGCTCCTGCGTGAACTCGACGCCGCGCGCCTTCATCCGATCGAACGTCGCGCGCACGTCGGCGACGACCAGCACGAGCGGGGGCATCGCGCCCTTCGCGACTGCCTCGCGCAGCGTCTGCGCGGTCGCTTCGTCGACCGTCGGCGGCCCCGGGACGAAGAGACCGAGCTGGAACGACGGCTGCTCGGGATGCTGCACCGTCAGCCACCGATAGTTGCCGTTCCTCGCGTCGGTGTGGACTCGGAATCCGACCTTCTCGGTGTAGAAGGCGAGCGCCTCGTCCTGATCGCTCACGTACAGCCCGACTACCTGAACACCCTGGCTCATGTGACCTCCGTCGTGTCGGGGTCATTCGTACCGCCCGCCTCCTGCCGTCGCTTCTCCGAAACTGCGATCGTGAGATCGGGGCGGTGCGCGGCGTGGAGGAAGCAGGCCGGCACGCTCTCGAGGTCGTGCGGGGTGGCCTTCGCGCGGCTGCGGAAGTCGCCGGGGCTCTCGTCGGTGACGTCGCGGAACGTGCGACCGAAGGTGCCGAGGCTCTTCCAGCCCGTTCGGAACGCGATCTCCGTGATCGGCAGGTCCGTGTCGCGGAGGAGCGCCTTCGCTCGCTCGATGCGCAGCGTGAGCAGGTAGCGGTGCGGCGGCACGCCGAAGGCTTCCTTGAACGACCGCGCGAAGTGGGCCTCCGAGACGCCGCTCACGCGCGCGAGCCGCGAGACGGGCCACTCCTCCTGCGAGGCAGCGTCCATGCGGTCCTTGGCGCGGAGCAGCCTCCGCAGCAGCTCCGGGTCCTGCATCGAGCCCGAACTCTACCAGAACGTGATCGACGCCCAACCCGCGCCACCTACTCGGGATTCTGGGCTCGAGCGGCGTGTACTCTCACCCATGTGCGCACTCGTGCTCTGCTCTCCGCGGTGTTCGCCGTCGCGCACGTCGGGTGTGGTGGGAACGCCTCCGTTCCGACCGCCAGCCATACGACGACCGAGCGCCCGGCGAGCGCCCCGCCGCCGCAGCTCGCTGCGCTCTGGCATCGTGTCGTCGCGGCAGAGCACGCGTGGCTGTCCCGCGACACCGTCGTCATCCATCACCGCGGCGGCGTCGTGTGGGGCCGCGATGCACGCACCGGTGCGAGCCGCTGGATCCACGGGTACGCGGAGGATCGGACCGTCGACGCCGACGACGACGCGGTGCTCGTCGCGGATCCCGGCGAGATGACGTGCCTCGACCCCCGCACCGGCGAGCCACGGTGGAGCCTGGAGCTGGAGCGTGCAGAGACGATCGACGGGCTCGCGATCGCGGGCCCCATCGCTGCGATCGCGTACCGAGCGGGACCACGCGAGGCGCTCCGCGCGACCCCGAGCCCCTCGCACGTTCGCGTGCTCGCCTTGGCCGACGGCGCGACGGTCGCCGACCACGCGTTCGCCGACGTGACGAGCGTCGAACGCGATGCCGACCGAGAGCTGGTGATCGTGCGCGGCGACCCGAGCTTCGCATGGGTGAACGACACGACGCTCGCGCCGGTCGGAGACGACGCGTGCTTCGTGACCGACGACGTCGTGCTCGCTGGTCCCGACTGCGGGCTCGTCGACGACTTCGAGTCGTCTCGACGACTCGTGGAGGCCCGATCGACGCGCGACGCGACCACGCGCTGGACACGCGCCGTGCACCGCACCTTCCCGGGCCCGGTCGTGCTCCACACGAGCGACGCGGTGCTGCTCGCTTCGGAGGACGGGGAGCTCGAGCTGGTCGATCTCGAGACCGGCGCATCGCGATGGACGCTGAGGCTCGACGAGCCCGTCCGGAGCGCGTCCGGATGGATTCCCGCAGCGGCCGAAGGCACTCATGCGGTCCTCGGGCTCCGGACCTCACCTGCGCGCCTCGTGGTGATCGATCTCGCGCGAGGTGTCGTGCTGCGTGAAGTGCTCGCGCCGAGCGAGGTCGGGTACCTGCAGCTCTCCGGAGGGCTCTTATTGTCGTTCACCGACGCCGAGCTCTGGGTCGCCGAGCTCGACTGAGCGCCGCCGTCGACGCGCTCGATCAGTCGTGGAGCCGTCCCTCGAGGACGAGCGCCCACGCGAGGCACACGAACGACGCGACGTTCGCGACGGCGCGCGCGAGGTTCCACCGGACCCACGGAGCCTCGAACGCGCGACGCACCGCGGCGAGGTCGGGGATGCGATCGACGGGACCGGCCGCCGCGAGTCGATCGTTGAGCGGGACGTTGAAGGCGATCGTGATGACGAGCACCAGCGCGTACAGCACTGCCGCGGCCACGATCCACGGCAGGACCGCGCGCGCGTCGGGACCGCGATGCATCACCGCGGCGGCGATCGTGAGCACCATCGATCCGCCGAACGAGAGCGCGAACCATCCGTTGAGGATCGCGACGTTGATCTCCTGCATCGTCGAGACGAACGTGCGGTCGTCGGCGCGCGCGAGGCCCGGCATCACCGAGCACACGTATCCATAGAAGAGCCCGGCAGCGAGGCCCGTCGCGGTCGTCGCCGCGAGCAACACGAACGTTCGGAGTCCCGGCATCGCGCGCGGAGCATGATCCGACGCGGCGAGGCGTGCCGTCGTTTTCGTGGACCGCGCGCCGCGCGACTCTCGAGCGTGCGTGTCGGTGGGCCCGCCCTTGCGGCCGAGGTGCCGTTCGAAGATCCTCCGGCTCTTCCTTGGGGGCGTGAAGTATGGCCAGGCTCGCGTGGATCGGAGTCGCGCTCGTGCTCGCGAGCTGTGCGAGCGGCGGCGGCGGGCCGCTCGACGACGCAGGGTCCGCACCGACCGATGCGGGTGCCGTCGATGCGGCGATCGCGATCGACGCCGGGACCGATGCAGGCGTGGCGCTCGACGCCGGTCGAGCCGACGGTGGAAGGCCGGACGGCGGCCCGCCCGACGGCGGCCCCGTCGACGCCGGGCCGCCGGACGCGGGGCCGATCACGTTGCCGGTCACCGACGCGCTGCTCGTGCACTTCGACGCACGCGACGTGCTCGGCGACGGAAGCGCGCCCGGAGCGACGCCTGCCGCGTGGCTCGATCTCACCGGCGGCAACGACGCCGCGTGCACCAACGCGCGGTGGGAGGCGGACGGGCTCGCCACGGGACACCCCGCGATTCGCACCGTGAGCACCGCCGCGAGCCACTGCGCGTTCCCGATTCCCGATCTCGGCGATCTCTCGATCTTCGTCGTGCTCCGCACCTCCGACACGCGCGTCGGACAGGAGTGGTGGACCTCACCGGTGATCGTCGGTGGCGATCGCGCGGACGAGTGGGACGACGGCGCGTTCTTCCTCTCGGGTGGCCGCGCCGGGTTCGCGCGGCGCGACGCGCGCCCGCGCTTCGACTCGACGCGATCGATCGCCGACGGCGCGCCCCACGCGATCTCACTCGTGCGCGTGGCCGCCTCGGGCGTGGTCACGTTCCGCGCCGACGACTTCCCGCTCGAGACCGGCAGCGCGCCCAGCGGTGGAATCTCCGAGCCCAACACGTGGCGCGTCGGTCGCCACGACAACGAAGCCGAGGGGCGAATCGCTGCGTCGTTCGGAGAGGTGCTGATCTATTCGCGCGCACTCTCGCCCGCGGAGCGCGCGTCGGTGCACGACTACCTCGCTGCGCGGTGGAGCCTCTGAGCGATGCCGTGATCGCTGGCGCAGTCCGCGCCGCGTGCATATCATCGCGCGCCCGGTGACACGGGCAGGAGAGGCCAACACATGACGATCTCGGAGAACCCAACCGACGCGCTGCGGCGCGTGGTTGCAGCGGTGGTATTCACGCTCCTCGGCGGCTGCGGCGCCGAGACGCTCGGGGAAGGCGAGAGCTGCACCGCCGACACCGAGTGTGGCGTCGGCGCGTGTGTCGAGCTCGACGGACGCCGCACCTGCTCGATCGCTTGCGCGCCGGGCGACGCGTGCCCCGATGCGTTCGACGGAAGCGCGCGCACGTGCCGCGAGAGCTCGTATTGCGGCGCGCCCTGCACGTTCACCGGATCGCGCGAAGGCCAGGCCTGCCGCGACGGAGCGGTGGTGGAGTGCGCGAGCCTCGAGCCCGCCGACGCGTGCTCGGATTGCGGCTGCGCGATGTTCGGTGGCGGGATCTGCGTCGCAGGGACGGGCTGCGTCCAGCCGGGGCCCGAGGGCGCCGCGTGCACCGAAGATCGCTTCTGCGAGAGCGGGCTCTGCGATCCTGCGTCCGGCACCTGCGTCGCGCCGAGCGCCGACGGCGAGGCCTGCGCGGAGGATCGGTTCTGCCAGAGCGGCCTCTGCAACCCGCTCACCGACACCTGCACGTCACTGCTCGCAGCGGGCGCCGCGTGTGACGCCGACCGCTACTGCGCCTCCGGGCTCTGCGGGACGACGTCGCGCGTCTGTGTGGTGCCGGGCGCGATCGACGATCCGTGCTCGATCGATCGTGAGTGCCAGTCGCAGAACTGCAGCACGGACGGTGATGCGACACGCGTGGGCGTCTGTCGTCAGCCGCTCGGCGAGGAATGCGACGTCGACCACTGCAATCGCTGCGTCGGCCGCGATCTCAGCTTCGGATTCCCGGGCTACTGCTCGCGGTCGGGATGCGACCCCGTGACGGCGCCCTGCGGTCCTCCGGTCGGCGCGTACAACCGTCGATTCGACTGCCGCGCGAGCGTCGATGGTCCCTATTACTGCTACGAGACTTGCCCGACCGACCAAGACGAGGCGCTCGGCTACAACTGCCTCGACGACTTCGACCTCTGTCACTGGCAGACGGGCTCCTGCTACTGACTGCGACGCTGCCGAGCGTCATCGAATCGAACGCGATGACGCTCAGCTCGTCTCGGCGAAGAGCTGCGCGAGCGTCTTGCCGTACGGCCAGAAGGCAGACCGATCGCCACGCTTCCACGCCGCGCGGAGCTCGGGCGTCGTGATGTCCCAGTCGGGTCGGCAGCGGCGGAGCACCGCGCGGAGATCGTGGCGCAGCTCCTCGCTCGTCGGTCGGCCGAAGAACCAATAGCCGACGTAGATCGAGTGCACGACCAGGCCCGGCGCGAGCACGAGCGTGTGCGGGATCATCGGATCGTGCATCGGATCGGTGTACTCGGCGATGTCGAGATCCTTCTGCACGACTCGCTCGGGATCCGAGAGGAAGGGCCAGTGCGCGCCGAGCCCGCTCCGGAGCTCGTTCGTCGCGAGGAGATCGTCGGTCGTGATCGTGACGAGCCGGCAATAGCCGACCTCGATCTCGCGGTGGAGCTCCACGAGCGACTCGTGCTGGCGCCGATCCTTCGGACAGTATCCACCGCGCCCGAGCACGACGATCATCGGATCGGAGCCCTGGAGACCGCTGAGCCGGCGCCGAGCGCCGGTGTGATCGCGTAGCTCGTAGTCGGGGAAGACCGCGCCGGGGACGATGTCGGACCGCATGGGGCCGCATCTCGCCACCCCACGCGTCGCCGCAACTCACGTCGACACTCGCGTGCATGCGGACTACGGGCTCGCGACCCCGGGGCACAGACCAAGAGATGTCGGCGAGCCCGCCGGCCCGTCTCCCAGGGTGAGGTACGGACATGAAGATCGTCGTCATCGGAGGCACTGGCCTCATCGGCACGAAGCTGGTGAACAGGCTCCGTCGAGAGGGGCACGAGGTCGTCGCGGCATCACCCGCGTCGGGAGTCAACGCGATGACCGGCGAAGGGCTCGCGGAAGCGCTCGCCGGCGCGCAGGTCGTCGTCGACGTCGCGAACTCGCCCTCGTTCGAAGACCGCGCGGTCCTGGAGTTCTTCGAGACGTCTTGCCGCAACCTGATGGCCGCGGAGTCGGCCGCCGGCGTGAGGCATCACGTCGCACTCTCCATCGTCGGCGCCGACCGCCTTCCGGAGAGTGGTTATCTGCGCGCGAAAGTCGCTCAAGAGCAAGTGATCAAGGCGTCCAAAGTGCCCTTCACGATCGTCCGCTCGACTCAGTTCTTCGAGTTCATGAACGGCATCGCGCAAGTGGCCACGACGGGACAGACCGTTCGCCTGTCGCCGGCGACCCTGCAGCCCATCGCCGCCGACGACGTGGCGGCAGCGCTCGCCGAAGTCGCGGTCGGAGCGCCCGCGAACGGCACGATCGAGATCGCCGGCCCGGAACGACTGGGCCTGGACGAGCTCGTCCGACGTTTGCTCCGCGCGGCGAACGACCCGCGTCAGGTGGTCGTCGACGTGCACGCGCGCTATTTCGGGACCGAGCTGAACGATCGATCTTTGACCCCGAGCGGCAGCCCGCGACTCGGCCCGACGCGCTTCGCAGACTGGCTCAGTCGCTCGGTCCCGAGCAGCGCAGCCCCGAAGCACGCGTGACGGAGTCGACTAGTGTCCCGACCGCGACGCGGTGATCACGTCGGCCCTTGCGCCGCGATCGGGAGTCTGATCTACAGCAGTCTGTGAAGCCGACTGCGAGGTTCACAGGGCTGGAGCTGTCCGAGGCAGACCGCGAGCTCCTTCGCGCGAGGGGGCGCGGTAGCCATCGGGAGCGACTCACGGCGCGCCAGTGGCGTCGGATCCGCACGCTGCTTCTCCTCGACGAGGGCATGTCGGTCCGAGCTACGGCGATCGCAGTCGGGGGTTACCCGCGAGAGGTTTCGCGTGTCGCCAAGCGCTATGCGGAGCGAGGTCTGGACGCGGCGTTGTCTGATGACCCGCGTCCGCACCCGGAGCGGAAGCTCGACAGCGCGCAGGAGGCCGCGATCGTCGCGATGGTCTGCGGCCCACCGCCCGAAGGGCACGCGCGATGGACCGTGCGGCTCATCGCCGAACAAGTCGTGAAGCGAGGTGTCGTCGACGAGATCGGTCGCGAGACGGTCCGGGTCACGCTCGCGAGCCACGGCCTCAAGCCGTGGCGGGAAAAAAATGTGGTGCGTCCCCGCCGTCGATGACGAGTTCATCGATCGGATGGAGGACGTGCTCGAGCTGTACGCACGCAAGCACGACGAACGAGAGCCCGTCGTGTGCCTGGACGAGCGCCCTGTGCCGCTGCGCGATGCGGCGCGAGACGGGACGGCCATGTCGCCGGGCAAGATCGCGCGCGTCGACTACGAGTACGTGCGGCGCGGAACAGCGAACATCTTCTGCATCATCGAAGCTCTGACCGGGCGACGGCTGACGCACGCCACGCGCGATCGCGCCGGCCCATCGTTCGCGAAAGCGCTGAAGCGGATCGCGCGCCGCTACAAACGCGCTCGCACGATTCATCTGGTCGTCGACAACCTGAGCACGCACTCGGAGAAGTGCCTGATCGATGCGCTCGGGCCTCAGCAGGGCCGTGCGCTATGGCGGCGCTTCACGGTGCACTTCACGCCGAAGCACGCGAGCTGGCTCAACGCCGCCGAGATGGAGGTGAGCCTCGTCGTCCGCGAGTGCCTCGGCCGACGCCGTATCGGCGATCTCGCGACTCTGCGGCACGAAGTCAGCGCGTGGAATCGCCGCGCAGATCGTAAGCGTCGCGGCATCAACTGGACGTTTCGCGTCGCCGACGCCCGGCGCGTCTTCCGATACGCCGGGCTCGTTACGTCACGGTCGAGACACTAGCACCTGCTCCGGCGGGCTCGCTGACGATGCGCGAGTGGCCGATCCCGCGACGCGCTCGCGAGGCGCACCGATCGTGCGTGATTCGTAGGGATGCGCGGTCGCCGTCTGCTCATTCCGGTCTCGACCTCCCGCGGGCGCTGCGCGCGCCGTTCGCTAGAATGAGCCGTCGTGGACGGCGACGTCATTCTTCGCGATGTTCGATCGCACTCCACCAGCTCCGCCAACATCGATGAATCCGAGCACCTCGCGGCGGTTCTCCGCATGCGTCGCGTGGTGCTCGCGGCAGTCGTGCTCTGGGTTCTGGTCACCGCGACCGATGCGCTGACCGCGGGTCGGTTCTGGCCCGAGCGCGCGAGCGAGCTCGTCATGCTGCGGGTCGTCAGCGCGATGCTCGGGATCGCCACGTGGGTCTACCTGCGCGCGCGCGGCCCAGCGATGAGCGTCGTCGAGCTCCGCGCGGCGACGACCTTCTTCTTCACGATGCCGTGCGCGTTCCTGAGCGCGATGGCGGCGCTTACCGGTGGCGTCTACAGCCCGTATTACGGCGGCGTGTTCGCCGTGGTCGCGATCCGCGGCGCGACGGTACATGAGCCGTGGCAGACCGGCGCCTGGACACTCGCGTTCCCGACGCTCGCATACCCGGTGACGATGTGGATCTGGAGCTTCATCGAGCCCGACGTCGCTGCTCAGCTGGCCGACCCGAGAACGAGCGCGATGCTCGGCTTCAACACGATGAACCTCGTGTTCGCATACGGAGGCTTGGTCGTCGCGGGCCACTGGCTCTGGGAGCTGCGGCGCCAGGTGTTCGCCGCGCGCGTTCTCGGACGTTATCGCCTCGTGCGCAAGCTCGGCGCCGGAGGGATGGGAGAGGTCTGGCTCGCCCGCGACGCTGCGCTGCGACGCGACGTTGCGCTCAAGATCCTCCGCGTCGGCCGAGGACAGCTCACACCGCACTCCGTCGCGCGCTTCGAGCGCGAGGTGCGCGCGCTCGTCGATCTCTCGCATCCCAACGTCGTGCGGGTGTTCGACTACGGCGTGAGTGAGGACGGCATCTGGTACTACGTGATGGAGCAGCTCCACGGCGACACCCTCGTCGAGCTCGCGGCGCGCGAAGCTCCGATCGGTGCAGCGCGGGTCGTCGACCTCGTCGCGCAGGCCGCCAGCGCGCTCGGGGAGGCGCACCGACGCGGGATCGTGCACCGCGACATCAAGCCCGCGAACGTGTTCGTCACGGTGACGCCGGAGGGGCGCGATGTCGTCAAGGTGCTCGACTTTGGCATCGCCAAGGTCGACGAGCCGAGCTCGGAGGCATCGCTGACCAGCACCGGGGTGGTGCTGGGCACGCCGAGCTGGTTCGCGCCCGAAAGCGTGACCGGCGCGCCGGCGGGTCCCCCGGCCGATGTGTGGGGGCTCGGCGCGGTCGCATATCTGCTGCTCACGGGGCACCGGCCGATCGAAGCAAACGGCGCGCTCGAGTACGCGAGCGCCGTGCTGCAGCGCGCGATTCCGCGCCCCTCGGAGCACCTCGGCGCCCCGATGCCGCGCGAGCTCGAGGACATCGTCATGCGCTGCCTCGCACGCGATCCGTCCGACCGCTTCTCGGACGCCGAGGAGCTCGTGCGCGCGCTGGACGCGTTGCGTCTGCACGAAACGACGTCGGTCAGCGATGCAGTCAGCGCGTCAGTCTGACCGAGCCACCGATCGTGAGCAGTGCGCTCCGGGTGCCGCGGGCGCGCGGTGCTCTGCGCACGAGGCTGCCAGGCTGATTGGCGTTCTCGAATCACCGATACCCCGGATCGCACCGCATCCGACACCAAACGCGCTTGGTGCGCGAAAGCCGGCTGGAGCGATGGCGCAGGCGTCATGACGGACCGCCTCGGCCGTCGCTCAGCAGCCTGCTAGCTTCGGAGTGGATGGACCCGCGAATGTCGAGATCGCCCCCGGGAGCCACGGACCGTTGAGCTCGCCGGCGCGGTTGGACGGCACATTGTTCGTGTCGGAGACGCGACTTCTCTACGTGGGTCCGCTCGTCGCCACGACGCTCCACGCCCATCACGCAGCCCAGATCGTCATCGCGCCGCAGGGGCTGCACATCGAAGACGGTGCCGACGGCCGCATTCACACTCGCGCGGCCGTCATTCCCCCGCGCATGCCCCACGGACACGGCGCGTGTGCACACGCTGCGCTCCTCTTCCTCGACGGAGACGACGTCGCGAGCCGCGCGCTCTCTCGTGACGCCGAGCCTCGGTGCACGACGTGGGACCGCGACGCGCTCGACGTGAGCGTCCCTCGCGATCCCACGCGGGAGACCGCGCGCGCCCTCATGACCGAGATCCTTACCGCCCTCGAGGTGCGTCAGCCGCCGGGACCGCGACACCCGGCAGCACGTCGGATGTGCGCGTCACTCGATGGCTCGGACCACGCCGGTCTCGCGAGCCTCTCGCACGAGGCGGGGCTCTCACCGCGGCAGATGCGTCATGCATTCGCGCGCGACGTCGGGCTGCCGATGCGTGCCTATCAGCGGTGGAAGCGCCTGCGCCGCGCCATCGCCGCGGTGGAGGGAGGAGCGAGCCTGAGCACGGCCGCAGCGTCCGCCGGATTCGCCGACAGCGCCCACCTCAGCCGGGTATTTCGTGAGCAGTTCGGAATGACACCGACGCAGGGGCTGAGCTCGGTCAGGTGGCAGACGCTCGACTGACGAGGAACTCGGGGAATCCGTCTCTTCGGCGCGGCATTCCGCACTGGTACATGATGGCGTCCACGTTTCCTCGATGATGAGTCGTGTGAGTGACCACGTGGAGGATCATCGTGGCGGCGCTCATCCTCACGACCTTCCCGTCGGTGAAGCGCACGTCGTGAGGTCGTGCGAGCTCCTCGCCTCGGAGCGACGCGGCGATGTCCACGTACCAGCGGTCGATGGTCTCCGATGCGCGATCGAGCTCGTCGAGCGTGGGAAGGACCGCGCTCTGCGTGGACGCATAGCCGTGCGCGACGCCCTGGAGATGAGACTGGAAGATGCGACCGACGACCTGCACGTGATCGAGGAGCCGCACGATCAACGATGCTGCGTTCTGCGACTCGAAGGACTCGACCTCGCGAAGCGCGGCGAAGAGCTCTCGGTTGGCCCACGCGGCGTGAGCGACGATCGTCTGGAGCGGCTGAGTGTTCATACGTCCGACCGTGGGTGACAATCGGACCGAGCGCTTGAATGCAACGGCGGGCTCGAGCCCGTGGCGCAATGAGCAAAAAGCCCCGCGCTTTCGCGCGAGGCTTTGCGGCCATCGCTGCCCTACTCGGCTCTCCGTCTCAGCGCAGCTTCACGAACTGATACGACCAGCCGGGAAGCCGGACGCCGGGCGTCGCCTGCCCGTTCGCGACCTCGTAGATCTGCGTCGCGTAGCCCTCTGCTTCACCGCCGGGGACCATCAGGAACAGGCGTTCGTCGAACTGGACCGGAGTGAACGCGCCGCCGTTGAAGTCGATCCCCTCGAGGGGCGCACCGCTGCTCGGGTCGTCGAGATCGAAGCTCCAGATGCGCCAGTTCAGCGTTCCGAGGTAGCTCCACGGGTTCGTGGTCTCGTCGAACGACGTGCGCTCCTCGTAGAACGCCGACGCGAGGGCCTGCCCGTCGCCGACATAAGTGAACATCGCGCCGTGATGACCCTCGGTGGCGTCGGAGTAGTCGAGCGTCCACTCCGGGTCGAAGCGAGTCTCACCGGGCGCGATGCGCAGCACACAGCTCTCGGGCGCGTCGCGCATGATCGTGCCCGCCAGCGGCCACAGCCAATTGCTGAAGTAGATGTTGCCCGCCTCGTCCTCGTGGACGAGGTTGCCCGGCACCGGACAGCGGGTCTCGGTCACGACCTCGAGCAGCTCGTCCGTGTCGGTGTCGTAGATGGCGAGCAGGAAATCGGTCGAGTACTCGGCAGTGTCGTAGTTGACCCAGTTGAACGTGCGGAACAGCAGGTTCCCGCGCACGGCGGCCGGCGAGCCCTCGAGCGAGAGACCCTCGCGAAGGAGGTTGTCGGGCGGCGCGATCTCGCCCGTGATCTCCATCGTGGTCGGGTTCCAGATGACCGTCCGCCCGTCGGCGAAGATCATCAGATACGCCTTGGTCGGGCTCAGGAACGTCACCGCCCAGTCGTCGATGACCGCCGACTCGATGCCGTAGCTCGCGAAGCTGACGCGGCCCTCTTCGACGAGCTCGCCACCGTCGTCGACGCTGTAGCGGATCACGGTGGGCGACTGCGCTTCACCGACGAAGAGCCAGCCGTTGTACGCCTGGAGATGCGCGCGGCCGCCGCCGTACTCGCGCGTCCGAGTCGTGTCGATCTCGTCGATGTCGAGCGAGTCGAGCAGGGCGAGATAGCTCGTCGATCCGACGTCGTCGTAGACCTCGTACATCACGGCGTAGAGCGGGCCTTCTGGCCCCGGGCCGCCGCCCGTGTCGTCGTCGCCGCCGCAGCCGGAGGTGCTCGCGAGCATCCCCGCCAGCAGCAGCGCTGCTGCGAAGGCATGTCCACGGGTCGGCGAAATCGCGCTCATCGTCTTGATCCTTTCGAGCGAAGCCGTCCCAGGATAGACGAAGTGAGAACGACTCGCAATGTCATTCTCAGGTGACCACGGCTCAGAAGTCCGCCGTCACGCGAACGAAGAACGAGCGTCCCGGGCGCTGCGCGCCGTAGAGGTCGAAGAGCGCCGCGTCCGCGAGGTTCTGGACCTCGAACGACGTCGAGATGCGCGGCGGCCCGTCGACCACGTACGTGAGCCACACGTCCTGCGCGAGCTGCGACGAGATGGTCTCCTTGGTGTCGCGGCTCCCCTGCGACTCCCACCCGCGGAAGAACTCGTGGATGTAGCGGCCGCGCCAGCCGAGCGTGAGGTGATCGCGATGACCGAGGACGCCGCGCGCGTGGAGCTCGGCCGCGAAGTTCGCGAAGAAGAAGGGCCGGTTGGGGAGGCGATCCCCACGCGTCATCGCGAAGGTCCCCTCGGTGCTCGTGTTGCGATCGTCCTGGAGCGTCGCGTTCGCGGCCAGCACGGCCCAGTCGCCGGGGCTCGTCCAACGGAGCGCGCCCTCGGTCCCGACGACCAGCGCGCCGTAGACGTTCTGATAGGCGAAGTTCCGCTGCGTCCCGAGGAGGACGATCATGTTCTCCCGCGCTCGGACGAAGCCGGCGAGGCTCGCCTCGAAGCGCCCGGCGTCTCCCGTGGCGAGATCGAGCGAGCCCTCGACCGTCGCGTTGTGGCTGCGCTCCGGGACGAGATCGAGATTCGGTTGGACGAGGACTCCGTCGCCGAACACCTCGTACGGCTCGGGCAGCCGTGTGGCGTACTCGTACGTCGCGCGCACCAGGACGCCGTCGGTGATGCGATAACGCGCCGCGCCTCCGGCGCCGAGATCGTGCGTGCTCCGATCGTGGCGCACGACGATCGAGTCGCGCGGGAGGATCTCCTCCGACGCGCTGACGTAGACGTAGTCCTTCACGAAGAGCGTCGTCTCGAGCGCGTCGTCGAAGACGCTCATCCGGTGCTCGATCCCCGAGATCATCGTGAACAGGTCGCGCTGCGCGGTGAGCGGATCGCGCGCCATCGGATCGGCCTGGATGCGCTCGTCGCCGGAGCGGCTCGTGAATTCGGGGGTGACGTTCGCGACGAAGAGATGCTCGGGCGTGAGCTGGAACGAGAGCGTGAGGCGCGCGGGGATCGCGTCTTCCGAGACCACCTGCTCGCGCGGGCGCGGGTCGATCTCGCCACGGACCCGCCGCTCGCGGACCCGCTGGCCGCGCCAGTCGTAGATCCAGGTCGACTGGTCGTTGAAGGTGATGTCGCGGCGCGTGTAGCCCGCGAACGCGTCGATCGACCACTGCGAGTCGATCGTGTGCGAGTAGCGAAGGAGCCCGCCCGCCGAGACCTCGCCGTACGTCACGTCGCCGTAGGGCACGGTCATCACGGGGTTGTGCTGGAGCTCGCGGTCGTACTCGCTCACGAACCCACGGAGCAGGAGGCGATCGGCGAAGGGAACGCCCACCAGCCCGACCTCCGTCGCGATGCCGTACGCGTCGTACGCGTCGTGGAATCGGGGAAGGCGCGCCGGTGACAGCCGGCCCCGGGCGTCGGTCACGTCGACGTCGACCAGGTAGTCGTTGTCCGCGTGATCGACGAACGCGCTCGCGCCCGCGTAGAAGCCGGACCCATCGTGGCGGTAGCCGCCGTCGACGTAGCCGCGGTAGGTGCCCCACGAGCCGGCGAGCAGCGACGCCGTGGCGTGAGGAACGAAGTACGCCTGGTCGCGGACCAGGTTGATCACACCGCCGAGCGCATCGCTGCCGAGCCGGATCGGAACGGCGCCGCGATAGATCTCGACGCGCTCGACCATCGAGAGCGGCACGTTGGAGATCCCGAGGCCGAACCCGGCGAGCTCGAGCGGGACACCGTCGAGGAAGTAGCGGATGCCGGCGTCGCAGATCCCGTGGATGCAGATGCGCGCGCTCGATCCGAGCCCGCCACCGCGGCGCACCGAGATGCCCTCTTGTCGCGCGAGGACCTCGCCGGCATCGGCGGTCTGCGCGCGGACCACGTCGGTCTCGATCACGTGCACCGAGTCGGCCGACTCCGAGATCTCGTCGGCCTCGGTCATCGCCGAGACGACGACGTCGCCGGTGATCAGATCTTCTTCCTCGAAGTCGGCGGGAAGCTCGGACGTCGGAGCAGGCTCCTCGGGTTGCTCCTGCGCGAGCGCGCGCGACGCGGAGGCCCCGAGCGCGAGCGAGAACAGCACGACGAGGTGGCGGCGCATCTCAGGCCTCGCGAAGCTCGGATTCGGCGAGCACCACGCCGCGCGCGACGCCTCGACCGATGCGCAGCCCCGCGACGATCGCGCCCACGCCGACGACCACGAACGTGAGGTCGATCCACCACGCAGCCCCGAGCGCGTCGCCGAGCGCGAGGACCGCGGCGATCGGCGCGAGAACACACGCGACACCGAGCGCGACGAGCCCCATCCGGAGCACGTCGCGGAACGAGCGCCGCGCCGCGTGCCAGACGACGAATGGAGGCGCGAGCAGCAGCGCGATCGCCATGACCGCGTACGGCGCGATGCCGATCGCGTTCGCGAGCGCCCACGCGTGCACCGCGATCGCCGCGCCGAGCGGGAGCCCGAGGCCCGCACCGATCGTGAGCACGCCCGCGATGCGTCCCGCGCGCGCCTCGGCGCCGCCGCTCCGACGCACGCTCCAGATGCCGAGGCCGGTCAGCGCGAGCGACGCGGCGAGCGCGCCGAAGAGCATCCACAGCGCGCGCACCAGACCGCCGCCGAAGTTGCCGAAGTGGAGCGCCGCCATCCACTGGTAGAGCGATCCACCGAACGACGCGCCGCTCCCGAAGCCCGCACGCTCGCTCCGCCACGTGCCGTCGCCGTCGTAGCGATGCGAGACGTCGTACTGCGGGCCCCAGAGCGGGCTCGTGTACACGGTGATGTGCGCGTCGCTGCGGCCCCACCGCGCGACTTCGATCCAGCCGACGCTGCGATGCTCGGCCTCGATGCGTCGCCTCGCGTCGGTGACCGCGATGCCGAGCGACGTGTCGGCGGGCACGGCGGAGGTCTCTGCCGCCGGCTCGGGCGCGCCGGAGAACGCGCGATCGAGCGCGGCCTCGTCTCCTCCGAACGCAGCGTCGGTGAGGAGCGGGAAGACGAGCGCGCCGCCGAACGAGAGGAACGCGCCGGTGAGCGAGAGCACCGCGGTGAACGGGAGCGTCCACACCGCGACCACGGTGTGGAGGTCGTGCAGGAGCTTCCTCGGGGCCGCGGTGCTGCGAACGCGCGTGGCGTGACGGAAGAACGGCCGGTGCACGAAGAGGCCGGTCACGACCAGGAGGAGGAGCCCGAAGCCGACGCAGCCCGTCGCCCAGAGCCCGGTTTGCTCGGGCAGGAAGAGGCGCACGTGGAGGTCGACGAAGAAGCGCGAGAGCGCCTCGCGCGGTGAGGGCTCGAACACCTCGTCGTCGGTGCCGCGACGTCGCTCGAGCTCGTCCCAGCTCGTCGGATCGAAGTACACGAGCGTGCCTCGCTCGATCGGCGCGCCGCTCGGGTCGACGGTGTGGTGATGCATCCACGCGACGACCGAGCCGTGCGAGGTCCAGAGCGCGACGTCCTCGAGGTGCTGCGGGTCGACCGTCGCGGCGGTGCGCGCGATCGCGTGCTCGAGCGCCGTCGCGTCGACGTCGTGGAGCTCGGGGTGCGGTCGATCGCGATGGGCCCACGTGTCGAGGTCCTCCGCGAACACCACGATCGCGCCCGAGCCGATCACCACGAAGCCGAGCAGGCCGACGAGGAGCCCGCTCCACGTGTGCACCTCGAAGAAGCGTCGTCGGATGGGCGCGCTCACCGCGACATCACGAAGGGCAGGAGGCTCGCGGCCGAGAGCGCGGTGAGCGCGGCGATCGGCATCGCGCTGCGATCGCGGCGGACCTGGAGGACGAGGAACGCCGCGGCCCAGATCGCGGGGAACACGACCACTGGGACGACGACGTGATCCACCCCGCCGCCGGGAGGCACCCACCGCGTCATGCCGACGGCGACGCAGACGGCGGCGACGAGCCCGGCGGCGAGCCGGATCGCGACGCCGAACACCGCGGGCAGCCACGTGCGAATGCGAGTGATTCTCACTCGCGCGAAAGTGACGGGACGACCTAGCACTGTCAAGGGACGAGGCCGCGCCACCTAGTACACGAGGGTGAACACCCGACCGATCCACGCGCTCGTCGGGAGCGACCGTCTCGGTCCGACCGACTTGCCAGACGAGGTGACTGACTCGCGGTTCCCGAGAGTCTCAGGATGTGCGGCGGCACATCGCGCGCGTGTCACTCCACGACCGTCCCATCGCTCGCCCGCAGGTGCGCGAGCGCGCCGTGGTGGCGAACGACCCGGAGCGCGAGCTCGCCGTGCCGGCGCGACACGCGCTGGAGGACGACGGCACGAGCCGGACGTTTGCGCGGCAGGACCATCGAGCGCGCGCGCTCGGGTGCGATCCCCAGCAGCTCGGTGAGCGCCCGCGCGAGGTCGTCGGGGCGCGGACCCGGATCGTCGATCTCGAGCCGGAGCGATTCCTTGCGGGCCGAGAGCGCGATCACCTCGGCGGGATCGCTCTCGTTGTCGATCCACTCGAAGAGCTCGAACGAGATGCCGAGCCCTTCGGCCATCGCGGCGGCGCGCAGGGCGCGGCTGGCGCGCGTGACGTCGTAGGGCGCGACCAACGCTTCGCGCCCGCCGTGCTCGTTCGGGACGAAGTGGATGCCTCGCGAGACCGTGGCCCAGCGATCCTCGAGCGACGCCTTCACCTCGGGGTCCACGCTCACCTTCGCCTCGAAGCGCGCGAGCGCTTCGTGCGCACGAAGGTGGTTCTCGGGCCTCCAGCCGTCCTTCATCCAGACGTGAGCCCGCAGCACGAGCGGGCCATGAGCGTGGATCAGCTCGGCCTGCACATGGCCGCCGTGTTTGGCGATCCACGCGACGAACGCCGAGGGCATCTCCGCGGCGTAGCTCTCCATCAGCACCTGCGCGCCGAGGACCTCGCAGCGCATGCCTTCTCGCCACGGGACCCAGCCGGTCTGCATCGGCAGGCCGTGCTTCTGGGCGAACGCCATGAACGGCGAAGGATCGTTCGATGGCGGTTCCTGCTCCACCCACGCATCGTGCGCGGCGAGCGCCTCGTTCAGCTCGGCAGCCGCGAGCTCGGCGACTCCGGCGTCGTGGAAGGAGCCGAGCAGTACGTACGCGCCGCTATTGTTGCTGGCCCACGCTCGGAACAAGCGGATGCGCATCACCGTGCCTCCATCACGACGGGGAGCGAACGACGGGTGTCGAGCCCGTAATCGAGATCGCGAGCGCAGCCCGGCGCTGTCGTCGCGATCGACATCGCCTCGCGGCGTTCACGCCAGATCTGCATCACGTCGTCGGCGGTCTCGAAGGGCCACGCGAGGTGGTGGAACGAGCACGCAGCGACCTGGCGATCGCTGGTGATCACCAGGTGATCGACCCCGGCGGCACAGGCGCGGAGATCGCGGCCGAGCGCGCGCGGCACGCTCGGGAGACGATCGCCCCAGCACACGTCGAGCTTCAGCTCGGCGCGTCCGGCGAGGGCGCGCATCAGCGCTTGCACGTCGGCATCGAGCGCGGCGAGGGCCGCACGATCGAGGTGGAGCGATGCATCGTGCCCGTTGTACGAGAGGAGCAGGACGTCGCGCGCTCCGAGCTCGACGAGCTCGAGCATCCGATCGACGACGTACGGAGCGCGCGGCCGCGTGACCAGGTAGTTGATGCCGAAGCGTGCGTCGTTCTCGGCGAGCAGTCGCACCTGAGCGCGCCAGTCGGAGTCGTCGTAGATCGAGAGTCGGATCTGTCCGACCTTGCCCCTGATCTCGCGCAGGAGCGCGCTGTCGAGCCGGGTGCCATTGGTCGTGAAGCTCACCGCGAGCGGCGTCTCGCCGTGGAGGCGCGTCACCAAATCGGCGAACCCCTTGAGCACGAGGGGCTCGCCGCCCCCGAACGCCACTTCGAGCGTCCCCCAGGCCGCCATGTCCGATAGGAACCGGAACGCGCTCTCGGCTGTCCACGCACTCTTCGCGTCGACGTCGCGCGAGCAGAACGCGCACGCGAGGTTGCAGTGGTTCGTCAGCGCGAACTGCAGCACGCGCGGAGCCCGCCGGCGCAGGTGCGTCGTCTCCTCTCCGTCGATCAGCGCGTTCAGCCCCGTCTCGCGATCGAAGAGGAGGAGTGCGCCGTCGAGCTCGTAGCGCCGCATGTGGCGGAGCCAGGCGGGGATCGGGATGTCGTCGTGCATCGAGGGCGAGTGTCGCAAGGTGTTCGAGAATACGCCGATTCGATCTCCGTCAGGCATTCTCGGCGGCTGGTGAGCTGACGCGACGGCCCCGAGTAGGCTCGAACGTGAGGCGGCAGTTCGTCGAGCTCGCGACATCGACGCTCCCGCTCACACGAGCCGCATGGACCGCGTGATTGCGGCGCGCTTTCGAGACATCGGTGTTGACCGGCTGGTCGCGGCGTTGACCACTCGGTCGCTCCAGTGTTGGCATGTGGAGGGCCGGTGCACTTGGATGTTGTTGGACGTCGACGACGCGCAGCGACAGATCGCACGGAGCGATCGCTCCGTTTCGAATACCGCCTGACTCCGCTCGAGCAGTACGAGCCGTGGAACGCCGAGCGTGCCGTGTCGTGGTTCGAGCTCACCGATGGCGAGCAGGTCGTGCGCCTGGGGGAGCAGGAGATCTTCTCGTCGCAGATCTCCGTTGCGGAGGAACATGGGCAGCGGCGGTGGCTCGACTACTCCGTCGTCCGGATGTGGGAGGACCTCCTCGAGCTCTTCCCGTACGCCAAGGAGCCAGTGCCGCGCGAGATCGCACGTCGGCTCGATCCCGGTGCGGGATGGGATTCGTGGCGCGACCAAGCATGGAAGGTGATCGACGCGGCGGATGGCTCCATGGCCGCTGAGCTCGAAGAGGCGTTCAACTGGGGCAGGCGCCGCACGCTCGATGTCGGTCATCTGGTCGCCGCGCCTCGACTGACGTTTGCCCGCGTCGACGATATCGTGATCGTGACCTGCGAGCCGCGAGGCGACACGAGCGCGATGGGCTGGCACTGGCTGTGTGAGCCTGCCCGCGTCGAGCTGCCACTCCAGTCGTTGGTCGACGAGGTCGAACGCTTCTCGCGCACGCTTCTCGCGGAAATGGCTCAGCGTGTCGCCGCGAGTGGCGCGGGAGCGCTCGCGGGGCGCGCCATCGTCGACCTCACCTCATTGAACGCGCAGCACGTCCGGCGAGAGGAACAACTCGCAGCCGCGCTCCGCGCGGTGGCCAGCGAGGATGAAGGCTGGGACCGGATCTCCCACGCGCTGCACGCGCTGGATCGCGCGATCGGGCAGTGAGAGCGACTCCTCGCCGACGGCTACTCCGCGATAGGAACATCGGGCGCGGGACGGCGACGGAGCCGATCGGCGAGCGCGCGAATCGCATTCGAGATCGCGAAGGCTTCGCGATCGAGCACGGCGTGATCGATCTCGTCGAACGAGAAGCCCAAGGCTCTGCTGGACTCGGGAGCGGCGGGCACCAGCTCGCGCGCGCGACGTCGCGCCAGCTCGCTGGAGCTCGCTGCGAGCGCTCGCGCGGCGCGGCGTCGATTGGCGGCGTCCGCGCCCTGGTCGCGCAGCAAGGATTCCAGCTCGCGGTGGCACCACGGTTCGTCGAGTGCGACGAGCAGTTCCGCTGTGTCCTCGGCGCAGGCGGGTGAGCCTCGAAGCGCGCGGCGGAGCACCGGCAGTGCGTCGTGCGGCGCGTGCTCCAGGAGCAGAAACGCGAGCTGGTCCAGCATGGGGTTTCCGACGTATCCCGCGACGCGTTCGACCGCTGCGAATCGATGCACGACCGCGAGCGCTTTGGCCGAATGGCCGGTATCGAAGGCCAGCAAGTGCCGAGCGACTGCACACGCGACGAAGGGATGGTGCTCCGCGGGGTCGAGGCGTTCGCTGAGCTCCACAGCCACTGCGATCACGTCCAACCCACGCCTCGTGCAGGCGTCGAGGAGCGACGCCGACATCGCGTCGGGGGTGTCGACATGACCTCGAGCCAAGTGCACGAGGGTCTCGTCCGACACCAGCGCGCCGATGCCGGCGACGGCCGCGCTCCGGCGGCGATCGTGCAGCAGCGAGCTGAGCCACGCGACGTGAGCGGGACCGCTGGGCGCGGCGCGGTCGCCGGCCAGCATCCGCTCCACAGCGCGAGCCAGAGTCTCGTCATCGAGGAGCGCGACGTGTACGTGCGCGCTCTCCAGCACGTCACAGAGGCGGACCGTATGCTGCGAGGCCGAATGTTCGACGATGCCGTCGCGCAGGAGCTCGTCGAGCGCCGCGACGACGAGGTGCTGCGTCGGCAGCCAGCGGCGCAGCTCGGCCTCGGGCGCTCGCTGCGTTGCTTCGACGCGGTGGGCGAAGAAGTGCGGGTCGATCGAGCGGGGCGTGTCGGCCGCGAAGTCCATGTCGACGACCTCGCCCAGTGGGCCCTTGAGACAGAGGCCGATGCCGTGATGACGTGCCCACCATCCCGGCGCGCCCGGTACCTCGGCGTCCTCGCCAGCCAGCTTTGCGGCGACCTCGACGAGCCACGTTTGACGAGCTCGCTGACGGCACAGACAAACAGCCAGCCAGACCCGCCAGGGCGCTCCTGGCCCGAGCGCATTTGCCACCGTCTCGAGGTCCGTGAGGCGCATGAGAGGATCGTACGCCGCGAGCGAGTATCGGGCGACAACGCTCGTTGCTTCGCGCCGCGACGGCGCGTGCCGCGGCATCACGTCAAAACGCACTCTGCGAGCTACACCGGACGATCCGCCGTCGAGGCGACCCGCGCGTGCGCTCGTGCCTCCCGCAGTACCGGCGCTGTCTGGGGCTCATCGAGCGACACGGGTGGATCCGCGGTGATCCCACTCGCGCCGATCGCGGAGCGCACCGGCAGGTGGTTGCCACGGGTCGAACGCATTCGCGACCAGACTCCGATCGAGCGGGGTCAGGGCGCGATCTCGCGATCGTCAGCGTCGGCGATCGATTGCGCGAGATCACGGATCCATTCGTCGCGCGCTGCTTCGTCGTCGTCGACCCAGAACGTATTCGCCGGGTCCAGCGCGTCGGCCCAGAGGTCGCACACTCGTGCTTGGATGTCGCGTTCGCGCTGGCGCAGCTGCACGCGATACGTCCCGCCATCTGCGAGCATCACGCGACCCCAGACCCATTCCGCTGCAGCTCGCGTGGTTTCCACGCGCGCGCCCTCGTCGACGGCGACGCGGCCGACGACCCGACGATCTCGCAATGCGCGGAGAACGAGCGCGCGCAGCGCCGGGATCGCAGCGAGCCGGCGATCGCGGAGGTATTGCAGCACGAGTGCTGTCGGCGGCGACGGCGAGCGACTCGGAGCGAATGGAGGACGCGCGAATACACGCTCTGCGAGTCGCGCGACGGCAGGATGATCGGGCGCGCGACTGAGCACTCGCAGCGGGTGATCCGTCTCGGCGGGCTGGTACGCGTCCAGCGCGTCGAGGATGGCGGGGATGAACGGGCCGAGAGAGGCCGCCAGGTCGTCGAGGCACGGGCATGCCGCGACACCCGCGCACCGTCTCGCGAACGCAGCGAGCCCAGAGCCCACGCTCGGGTCGGCGTTCCATGCGGCGCGCGCGAGAGAGCAGGCTTCGACCGGTGCGCCAAGACGCAGCGCATCCTCCGCACGGCGCATCGCCAGCCCGCCGAGCTGGGCTTCGCCGGCGACGTCTCGACGCGCTTCGTCGGTGCGCCGTCTTTCGGACGAATGCGTGCCGGGGGCGCGCCACCCGTAGTAGTTGCCGCGAATCCAGATCGCCGCGTCTGCCCATGCACCCGGATCGAGCCCGTCCTCGCGCAGCATCGCGAGCGAACGCTCGATGGGGCCCCCCGCCGCTTGCGCCCACCACGCCCGGAGGTGCGCGGCGAACCGCGACCAGCTCTGTGCGGAGTCGAGCTCGTAGACTTCCACGTCGATAGGGAATGAAGCGCCTACGATCTCCTCGAGCACGTACATGGCTACGTCACGAACCGAGACGATTCGGCGGTCACGGCCGAAGTCACGAAAGAACTGCACCGACCGCGTGAGTCGCGCGTCGTGCTCGATGGCATCGATCAGGAACGGGACCGCCGAGGTCCCGGCTCGTATGAGCGCGGTGACCTGCGTCTCGGCGCCCAGAGAGACACCACCCGGCTGACCGAGCTGAAGGCCGTCGACTTCGTCGAGCGACGCGATGAGCGCTGGGACGATGTCGGCGCGAACCGGCCCGTCTGGTGGCACGTCGGGCACGATCGATCGCGGCACGAGTGCACGGCGTTCCTGGTCCGCGCGCAGCGCGCGAACCGTGGCGAGGCCACCGCGAGCGCGCTGGCGAGGTGCTTGGTCGATCGATTCGTACAGGCGCAGGACCTGTAGAGCGAGGCAGTCGTCGCCCTGCATGTGGGCGAGCAGTGCACGATTCAATGGGCCGAACGCGAGCCACTCCGCGGCGACGTCGTCGGACTCCACGACCTCGGCCGAAGCGAGGAACCGCTCGTGCTCGGCCATCTCCTCGGCGACCGTGGTTGCGATCTGGAACGCGAGCTCCGGATGTTCTCGCTCGAGCGCGACCACGGCCAGGAGCTCCGGACAGAACGTCTGTTCGCGGACGCGTCGGGCCATTTCATGGAACGGATGGCCATCGTGCGAGCACCGGGTCTCGGGCCGCTCCGCCGCGAGGAACGAACGGCACTGGTCGGCCAGATCCACCTCAGGACCGACCGCGACCGCGGCGTGCCACTCGCCGAACAGCCAGACCAAGGGCCGCTCACCAGCGACCCATGGTGGGCGAACGAATCCGAACGCTCGTACCCGACCGCCGTGATCCCAGACCGTACCTGCCCAGATCTCGACCTCGTGGAACCGGAGCTCGCGAGGGTCAGGTCCGATCTCGAGCGCCTCCCGAGCGGCCGTGACGATTGCTTGGGGCAATGGTTGCGCAGGGCTCCAGTCCGCTTCTCGTCGCGTCAGCCCGGGTAGCTCCGGCGTGCACGCGATCCGCCCGAAGTCGTTCCAACCGGGGCTCGGTGCGAGGCTCCGCTCCGCTTCCGGCCCGCGCCAACACTCGCTCGCCGACGCTGTGTCGTCGTCGCGCACGGCGGGCTCGGCTGTGTCGCTCGTCGGCGCGCCGTTCGCGACACGAGCGGCCGTTGCGCAACCGAGCGTGAGCACCGCAAGGGCGATGAAGACGCTGCGCACGCTCTCGAGAGTACCGCGTGGGCGCACGAACGGTGGCCGGGCATCGCGAGCGATGCCGTCGAGCTCGAGCTGGGGTCGACCCCGCGACTCGCGCGCCGAGAGCTCGTGCCTCGGCGCCGTCGTCCGCGCCCAACGGGCCGACGCGCTCGTCTGTTGTCTCGGCCCAACAGCACGCGCCGCGATCCCGCACGATCGCCGCCCTCTTCGCGACCTCCTGCCGTGGACCGCGGCTTGCGAACCACGTCGCGCAGGAGGCGCGATGTCCCTTCGCACGAGATCCATCTGCGTCGTCGCCGCGCTCGCGCTCGGGGCGTGCATCGGCGACCTCGACGACGCACCGGCGGGCCCGGGGGGCGGTGCCGTTCCCCGACCGCCAGGGACCACCCGCCCGCCGCGTGGGCCGCTCTACGCGTGCGACGATCCCAGCGCGGTCGCGCCCGAGCTCCCGCTCCGCCGGCTGACGAGCACGCAGCTCCGCAACACGCTGGTGCATCTCGTCGAGTCGAGCGCGCCCTCGAGCAGCGCCGCGATCCTCGGCTCGATCGCGCCCGCGATGGAGCGGCTGCCCGCCGACTCCGGCGCGAGCGCCGAGGGATCGCGGCACGCCGGCTTCCGCAGGCTCGATCAGGCGGTGCAGCAGCAGCACGTCGAGGTGCTCTACGACGTCGGGGTCGCGCTCGGCGCGGCGTTCACCGGGGAGCCGGCGCGCGTCGGCGAGATCTTCGGCGCGTGCGCGTCCGACGCCGACGAGTCGAACGACGGCGTGTGCGTGCGATCGTTCGTGCGCGCCTTCGGCGAGCGCGCGTTCCGGCGCCCGCTGACCGACGAGGACGTCGAGCTCCTCGCGAGCGCGGCCGATCCCCTGCCGATCACCGCGGACGCGCTCGCGAACGTCGTCGCGCTGATCGTCAATTCGCCCGAGCTGTTCTACCTGCCCGAGCACGGCCAGGACGGCGCCGTCGGCGCGACCGTTCCGCTCGACGCGTTCGAGCTCGCGGCGCGCCTCTCCTATCACTTCTGGAGCGCGCCTCCCGACGACGAGCTCCTCGAGGCGGCGCGCACCGGCGCGCTGCTCCGAGACGACGAGTACGAGCGTCAGCTCGATCGCCTCGTCACCGATCCGCGCGCCGACGAGGCGTTCGCCGAGTTCTTCTCCGACTGGCTCCGGCTCGGCGAGGTCGCCGACCTCGACGTCCAGGTCGGGCGGCCACGCTTCGACGCATTCGCGGGCACCGACGTTCCGACACCCGAGCTCCGCACGGCGATGATCGACGACGTGCTCGAGGCGGCGCGCGCCAACCTGCGCGCGGGATCGAGCCTCTCCGATCTGCTGCTCGATCGCCGCTCCTACACGCGCGACCCGCTGCTCGCGCGCATCTACGGCACCAGCCCGTGGGACGGATCCGGCGAGCCTCCGACGCCGCCGGGCGCCCGCGCCGGCCTCCTGACGCGCCCCGCGTTCCTCGCGACCGGCACGCCCACGACGCGGCCGATCATGAAGGGCGTGCTCGTGCGCATGGCCTTGATGTGCGAGGCGGTGCCGCCGCCTCCTGCCAACGCCGACGCGGTGCGGCCCGAAGCGAGCGCGCTCGCGACCACGCGCGACGCGACCGAGGCGCTCACGCAGGCGCCCGGCACGGCGTGCGCAGGCTGTCACGCCACCGCGATCAACCCGCTCGGCTTCGCGACCGAGGGCTTCGACGCGCTCGGCCGCGAGCGCACGGTCGAGCGCATCTTCGGAGAGGACGGCGCGCTCCTCGCAGAGCTCCCGATCGACACGCACGTCGTGCCGAACGTGATCTTCGGCGATCCCGCGGAGGCCGAGGGCGCCGAGGATCTCACGCGTCTCCTCGACGAGAGCGGACGCGTGCACTCGTGCATGGCGCGCGAGTATTTCCGCTTCACGTTCCAGAGGACCGAGAACGCGCGCGGCGACGGCTGCTCGCTCGCAGCGATCGAGGAGGCGGTGCTCGGCGGCGCCTCGCTCACCGAGATCTTCGCGAGCAGCGCGCGCCTGCGCACGTTCCGAGAGAGGAGCTTCGAATGACCTCCCGCAGGATGTTCCTCCGCGGCGCCGGCGGTGCCGCGCTCGCGATCCCGTTCCTCCCGTCGCTGCTCGAGGGAGGCACCGCGCACGCGCAGGATCGCGGGCGCACGAGCTTCGTCGCGTTCCTCTCGCAGCACGGCGGCGTGTCCGCCGGGAACATGTACCCGGCCGACGCGACGCTCACCGATGTCGCGATGGCCGCCGAGGGCCACCACGAGGTACGACGCGGCCCGCTCTCGCTCGCGACGTCGGGCGGCATCGCGTCGCTGAGCCCCGTGCTCTCCGCATCGAGCTCGGTTCTCACTCCCGCGATCGCGAGCAAGATGAACGTGCTGCGCGGTCTCGACATCACCTACGACATCGCCCACCACTACTGCGGCGCGTCGCTCGGGAACCTCGCGATCAACAGCTCGTCGGACGATCCGTACGATCGCGGCCCGCGGCGCTCGATCGATCAGGTGATGGCCTGGTCGAGCGCGGTCTATCCCGACCCGCGCGCCGTGCAGCTGCGCTCGTTCACGGTCGCGCAGAACCAGGCGGTGTCCTGGGGCTACCAGAACCCTGCGGCGGGCTCCGGGGCCATCCAGGCCGTCGGCGACTCGTGGACGTCCGCCACGCTCTTCGATCGGCTCTTCCCGACGCCGACGGCGCCGCCCTCGTCTCCGCGACGGCGGCTCGTCGATCTCGTGTACGAGCGCTACCGGCGTCTGCGCGACGGACATCGCCGCCTGTCGAGCGGCGATCGCGAGCGGCTCGAGGCGCACATGGCGCGCATCGCGGAGCTCGAGCGCCGCCTCGGCGCGGCGCCGATCTCGTGCGCGAGCTCGCCCGAGCCACCGGAGGACAACGGGCCCCTGCTCCGCGGGGCGTACGACGGCCGTCCCGATCAGCACGTGCGCTACTTCCAGCTCTACAACGAGGTGCTCGCGGCCGCGCTCGCGTGCGGCGCGACGCGGATCGCGGTCCTCTGCGGCGACGCGTACGTCAACACGTTCTCGACCCATCCCAGCGCGAGCTGGCACGACGAGATCGCGCACCGCATCGTCGCGATGCAGGACGTCATGGTCGGCGCGCAGCGCCGCTTCTTCGCCGACGTCGTGCTCGATCTCGCCTCGCGGCTCGAGTCGGTCGTGGAGGCCGACGGCGCGACGGCGCTCGACCGCTCTCTGATCGTGTGGATGCAGGAGCACAGCAACGTGACCCACGACAACTTCTCGATCCCCGCGGTCACGCTGGGCTCGGCGGACGGGTTCTTCTCGACCGGCAACTACTGCGACTACCGCAACCGCACGCGCCTCTTCGAGCCGTGGGAAGACACGCCCGAGCGCAGCGCGCCGGGCCTCACGTACCAGCAATTCTGGGCGAACTGCCTCCAGGCGATGGGCGTGCCCCACGACGAGTGGGCCGAGCCCGATCACCCCGGCTACAGCGCGCGCTTCACGCACGTGATCAACGCCGACTTCCCGGTGCGGCCGGCGAGCGACTGGTCCGACGCGGTGTGGCGCACGGCGGGCGACGTCCTGCCCTTCCTCGCGCGCTGACGAGCTCGTCCGCGCGCGTGCGAGCGATGGGTCACGAGCGCCGGCACGAGGTGCGCTCTTCGGTTGACACTCCCGCGGTCGCCGAGGAATCTGGGCGGCGCCGTGCCGATCGCGATGCGCTGCCATCACCGCGGGGCGCCGTGAGAGCCGGCGATCGCATCTCCGGCCACGAGATCGTCGCGCCTGTCTCTGCGGGCGGCATGGCGACCGTGTACCTCGCACGGCGCGCGGGCGCGGCGGGCTTCGCCAAGCACGTCGCGATCAAGGTCGTGCACGCGCACCTCGCGCTCGATCGCACGTTCGTGAAGATGTTCCTCGCCGAGGCGCGCCTCTCCGCGCGCATCGAGCACCCGAACGTCGTCCAGGTGCACGACCTCGGCGAGCACGACGGCAGCTACTTCATGGTGATGGAGTACGTCGAGGGGTGCGCCCTCAGCGAGCTCCAACGGATGCTCGCCGAGGCGCAGCGCCGCCTGGCGCCCGAGGTCGCGGTTGCGATCGCGATGCGCGTCGCTGCGGGGCTGCACGCGGCGCACGAGCTCGCCGACGAGCACGGGAACAACCTCTGCGTCGTGCACCGCGACGTGTCGCCCCAGAACGTGCTCCTCGCGCGAAAGGGGCACGTGAAGCTGATCGACTTCGGGATCGCGAAGGCGGCCGAGCGCACCCAGAGCACGCAGGGCGGCGTGCTCAAGGGCAAGGTGCGCTACATGGCGCCCGAGCAGGCGTCGGGCAGCGAGATCGATCGTCGCGCCGACGTCTACGCGCTGGGCGTCTTGCTCTGGGAGATGTTGACGGGGCGACGGCTCTTCGACGCTCCGACCGATCTGCTCGCGCTCAAGATGGTGCTCGACCCGAGGCCGCGCGCGCCGAGCGCGCTCGCGGGCGGCGTCCCGCCGGCGCTCGACGAGACGGTCCTCGCGGCGCTCGCGAAGGACCCGGCGCGAAGACCGGCGACCGCGCAAGCGTTCGGCGAGATGCTCGCGCGCGCCTTCCCGGCCGCGCTCGCGATCGACGCGCCGCGGATCGCCGAGATCGTCGGCGTGCTCACCGAGGAGGCGCGCGGCGACGCCGAGGATCGCCCCGACTCGACGTCGGGCGTCGCGCGGATGAGCGATGTCGCGCGCGAGCGCGTCGAGCAGCTCACGCTGCCGGCGCTCGCCGCGACCGCGGAGGCATCGGTGTCGAGCGGGGAGCCGGTCGTCCGCGGCTCGGGCCCGTCGCGCGTCGTCGCGCTCGCTGTGCTCGGTGCGGTCGCGATCGCGGCGTCGGCGGCGGCCTGGTACTCGTCGCGCGACGATCGCGCGGCCGCGGCGCCGCCGCTCGACGCACCGCCAGTCGGCGAGCTGCCGGCCGAGCGCGGCGAGATCGAGTCGGCACCGACGGTGCCCGTGCCGCCGGCCGCCACGGCCCCGCCCTCGCCCACGACGATGGATGCACCCGAGCCGCGCGCGGCCCCCGCGACCGAGCGCACGACGCGACCGACGCGAAGGGTCGAACGATCCCGCCGCGCCGGCTCGCGCGCACGCGCCACGACGATCGACGACGTCCCGCTGGACACCGAGTTCGAATGAGAGCCCCGCGAGCGATCCTCCCGCTCCTCGCGATCGCGACGCTCGTCTCGTGCGGCAACCCGCTGACGGAGCTCGTGGTCGTGATCACGTCGGACGTGACGGGCTCGATCTCGTCGGTGTCGATCCAGGTGACCGGCCCCGACGGCGAGCTCCTCGACACGCACGTGCCGCAGGAGGGCGCGCCGCTCGAGTGGCCGCTCACGCTCGGGCTCACGAGATCGGGCGCGCCCCATCACCCGCTCACGATCGACGTCCGCGGCGACGCGACGATCGGATCCGACGCGGTGCAGCTACAGCGCAGGGTCGTGACCGGCTTCGTTCCGGGCGAGCGCCGGCTCCTCGAGATCCACCTCGACGCCGCGTGCGACACGCCGTGCGTCGACGAGATCGATCCCGAGGATCTCCCTCCTTTCGACGGCGAGATCCCGCCCTTCGACCCGAGCTGCGCCGCCGAGGACCTCGGAAGCGCGCTCGGGACGTTCGCTCGCGCGCTCGATCGCGACACCTCGCGGCCCGCGAGCTGCGAGCCCGGCGCCGGGCACGATCGGGTGTTCCGATGGCGCGCACCGAGCACCGGCCGCTTCGTGATCGACACGCTGCCGGGGTCGAACGTCGACTCCGTGATCGACGTGCGCCGCGAATGCGGAGGACCGTCGATCGCGTGTCAGGACGACGTCGGCCCCGACCGCCTCTGGTCGCACGTGGAGGTCGATCTCGACGCTGGAGAGACGATCCTCGTGTACGTGTACGGCTACTTCGACGACGCGCCGTTCGACCTGACGTTCAGCGCGGCGCCGCTGCCCGCGGAGCGGTGCACGGGCGGAGTCGACGACGATCGCGACGCGACGATCGACTGCGCGGATCCCGACTGCGACGGCGACGCGGCGTGTCTCTAGCGCGCACGCCCTCGCGGTGATCGGCCGCGGCGCCTCAACGAATGTCCCACGTGCCGGGCGGGACGTTGCCGGTGTAGGGCTGCGGCGCGCTGCTCGAGACGCCGAAGACCACCCCGACGATCACGGCGGCGAGCACCACCACGCCCGCGGTCGTCCCGAGGACGATCCAGCCCGTGGGATCCTCGGCCGCACTCGGCGGTGGAGCGGTGATCGCGTCCTCGATGCGTCGCTCGCGCTCGTCGTCGGCGCTCGCGGCGCCGTCGCCCGTCAGCTCGAGCACGATCCGCTCGCGCTCGCCCTCGCGCAGGTGCACGGAGCTCCGCACGATCACGACGCCGCCACGGAGGACCGCGACGGTGTGCGGACCTGGGTCGAGCAGGATCTCGCGATCCGGCACCGCGCTCGCGCCGTCGATGTCGAGCGCGTCCTCCGGACCGAGCTCGCACCCGACCGTCAGCCGCGGGGTCGCGTCTTCGAGCCGCGCGAGGACCTCTTCCACTTCCGGTCGGCGCTGGCGGTCGCGCTCACTCGTGGCGGTGTCGAGCCACTGACGGTACGACGCGGCCGCCGCGAGCAAGCGCCCGGTCCGCCGCTGCGCTCCTGCGAGGTTCATGAGCACGCTCGGCTGTGGCGCGAGCTGGTGCGCACGGGCGAAACGATCGTGCGCGCTCGCCCAGTCCCCGGCGCGCGCCGCGCTCAGGCCCGCCTCGAACTCGGCGCGCCCCTCGTCGCGGCGCGCCGACGCTCCCGGGCCCTCCTGCGCAGCATCTCCCTGCGCCGCGGCGGGCCGCGGGCCGAGCAGGATCGTCGCGAGCAGCGCTGCGTGCGCGAGCCGACGCATCGAGGCGCGACCGTAGCACGCGGCCCGCGCGCGCATCGACTACGCTCGAGGCGAATGAGCTCTCGACGGCGCTACGAGCTCTCGCGCCGGCTGGCAGCAGGCGGCACGGGCGAAGTCTGGGAAGCGCGCGTGCTCGACGGACCGCATGCCGGCCGGGACGTCGCGCTGAAGCGCGCGATCGCGGCGCTCCGCGACGACCCCGCAGTCCGGCGCATGCTCCGCGACGAGGCGAGGCTCCTCGTGACGCTCGAGCATCCGAGCATCGTTCGCGCGCTCGACTTCGGCACCATCGACGGTGTCGAGCACGTCGCCTACGAGCTCGTGCGCGGCATCGACGCGGCGCGCGCAGCGAGCGTCTCCGCCGGTCGCTTCGCGGACGACGTGGGGCTCTTCATCGTGGAGCAGGTCGCGCACGCGCTCGATCACGCGCACTCGCGTTCGGGTCCCGACGGGCGATCGCTCGGCATCGTGCACCGCGACGTGTGCCCCGCGAACATCCTCGTGTCGTGGGAGGGGCGCGTGCTCCTCGCGGACTTCGGGATCGCGCGCGGCGCGCATCGCACCGACAGAACCATCACCGGTCACGTCAAGGGAACGAGCGGGTACATCGCGCCCGAGCAGATCCTCGGCGACGCGACCACGCAGGCCGTCGACGTGTATGCGCTCGGCTCGACGCTGCACGCGCTGCTCGCGGGCGCGCCTCCGCTCACGTCGTGGCGCGCGACGAGCGCGTACGTCGGCGGCGGCGCGCTCCCGATCGCGGCGTCGATCGGGCGCGACGTCGCCGAGCTGATCGCGAGGTGTTGCGACGTCGACGCCGCGCGCCGTCCGAGCGCCGCCGAGGTGGCCGGCGCATCCCGAGCGCTCCGTCGCGGCGGCGATGGTGCGGATCTTCTCGCGCACACGTTCGAGACGATCCGCGAGGCGGTCGAGCGGCGCGGCCCGCTCGACGATCTCCTCGCGGGCGTGTTCGACGAGCGCACCACACTGACGCTCGAGTCGGAGCTCGAGCCGGAAGAGCGTTCGTGAGCGCGCTCGCTCGCTATACTGCCTCCTTCGCATGAGCAGCTCGCAGCGCACCGAGCGGAGCGCTCGCGCCCGGCTCGCGGGCCCGGGGCGCCTGCGGATCACGGTGATGGAAGGACCGGACGCCGGCGCGACGGTCGAGCCGAGCACGTCGGGAGGAGCGTCGATCGGCGTCGCGCCCGACAACGTGCTCGTGCTCTCCGACCGCACCGTCAGCCGGTACCACGTCGAGCTCCGGCTCACGCGCGACGGGATCGACGTCGAGGATCTCGGCAGCCTGAACGGCACGTGGATCGGCGATGCGCGGGTACAGCGCGCGACCGTGCGCGCGGGGACGCGCATCCGCACTGGAGACACCGTCCTCCAGCTCGACGACGCGACGCTCCCGCTCGACGCGATGGCCGCCGACGAGAGTGACGTCGTTCCGGAGATCCGCGGCCTCGTCGCGGTGAGCCCCGCGATGAAGGCGCTGCTCCGGCTCCTGCATCAGCTCGCCCCGACGGAAGTGTCCGTGCTCGTGTCGGGCGAGACCGGCTGCGGCAAGGAGGTGGTCGCGCGCGCGCTCCACGACCTCGGCAAGCGCGCCGCGGGCCCCTTCGAGGTCGTCGACTGCGGCTCGATGCCGGCGACGTTGATCGCGTCCGAGCTCTTCGGGCACGAGCGCGGCGCGTTCACCGGCGCGGACAAGACGCGTGCGGGCGCCTTCGAGCGAGCACAGGGCGGCACGATCTTCCTCGACGAGGTCGGCGAGCTGCCGCTCGAGCTCCAGCCGGTCCTCCTCGGGGCGCTCGAGCGCCGGCGGTTCCGTCGGCTCGGCGGGCAGAAGGAGATCGCGGTCGACGTCCGCGTCGTCTCCGCGACGCACCGCGATCTCCGTGCCGCAGTGAACGACGGGAGCTTCCGCGCCGACCTCTATTACCGGCTCGCCGTCGCGCGCGCGACGATCCCCCCGCTGCGCGAGCGCCCCGAGGACGTCGAGCCGCTGGTGCGCCACTTCGTCGACGAGATGACCGATGCACCGGGCGCGTTCCCGTTCGGCTTCGCGACGCTCGAGGCGCTGCGCGCGCACCGATGGACGGGCAATGTCCGAGAGCTGCGGAACGTCGTCGAGGCCGCGCTCGCGATCGGCCGCGTCCAGGTCGAGGGTCGCGAGGTCGCGCCCGACGACGGCGCGCTGACGAGGCGCGACGACGGAGCGCCGATCACCTACCGCGACGCGCGCGCCGCGGTGCTCGCACGCTTCGAGCGCGCGTACCTGTCCGAGCTGATCGAGGCGTGCGAGCACAACGCCTCCGAGGCCGCGCGCCGCGCGCGGGTGGATCGCCCGCACCTCCTGACACTGCTGCGCAAGCACGGCCTCCGATGACGTCGTGGAGGCGCTCCTGCCGACTGGTGCGTGAGCTCGGGGGCAATGACGATGCGCTCGTCGACCACCGCGAGGAGGATGTGAGATCGCGATGTGCTCGAGTGCGGTCGTGCTGGTGAGCAGCCGAGAAGTACTGATCACGTCGACTCGACGCTTCCGATTCGCCGCTTCCGCAAGCGCTCGCACGTCGACATCGAGAACGCGGTTCAACGGCGCTCTCGCACAGAGCAGGGCTCGTGCGCGGTGCAGCGCACGTCGCCTCCAATCTCGCCGTTCCGGCGGTGCGCGACCGAGATCCTCAATCCTCCCCTCGAAGGCCCTCGAGGAACTCGCGAAACGAACCTGCCAACTGAATCGCATCGAAATGCTCGTAATCACCATCGTCGCCAACCAGGACGACGCTGGGGTTCTGCGGACTCACTCGGTAGTCCAGCGCGAGCATCTGGTGCGCCTCCGACGCGATCGTGACCACATCATCGGGAACTCCGAACGACTTACGATCCTCGTACGCATCGATCAGGCTTCCCGCGTTCGCCTTGTGCGCGACTCCAAAGAACATCAGGCCCACATAGTGAGTCCTGCTGGGGCCATCGAACCACGAGTATCTGCAGGTCCCGCCATCCTGGATCATCAAGATCGTGCGCAGATCCTCGGGAATCGGATGTCCGATCACCCGCTCCGCATTGAGGAGGTCCTCCTCCGAAGCGCCCTCCACGGAGCGATGCCAATCGTCGGATGAAGACCAGAAGTCACGAATCTTTTCATCGATATTCAACACACGCATACTTCCGATGCGAGTTTGCCGTCCGGCCCCACTCAGTCGAGCAGCCGTCCGGCGTGCTGGATTCGCGCACAGCCACCGCGTCGAGCTCGTGGCTCGGCCGGCCGCCGGCGATGTTCCGCCATGGCATTGTGATGAGGTCGGGAATACCACACGGCCGCGTCCAGCGCGGCCGTGCGGCGACGCTCAACGTGAGCGACGAACCTGCCAATCGTACCAGGAGAAATCGGTCAAGAGGAACGCGCCGATAGACCTGGCGCTCAGGTCTCGATGCGGATCGTCGTGATAGAACCGGATCACCTGACCTCGAACGCCGCCTGGACCAGGATCCAAGTCGAGGCACGGATAGTTCCCAGCGCCGCTCCGTGCAAGAGCTTGCCCGCGCTCCAGCGTTGCGTTTGCGCGGGGACCGGTCGTGGGTGTGCCGTTCGCGGCGAAGACAGACTCGACCTCCGTCAGGGGGCGCCGCCGCGCCCTCGGCGCGCTCTGGGGTTGACAGCATCTGGACCGAGACTCGCGATGCAGAATCGCTGTTGACCCGTCTGAGCTCTGGCTGCCCCGTTCGGGCCCAGAACCGGGCCTCTCGGACGCCGCTCGCGCTCTGCCGAACCCACAAACACGAAATGATGATCCGTTTCTGCTGCGAGTGATGTGGCGCGCGCATGACGACGTCGACGAGTACGAAGGTCGAGCCGGCTGCACCGCGCACGTCCTAACCTTAGTCCTGGTATCAGTGCTCGATTCGCCATCCGAGCGACGCGCAGGCTTCCTGCACCGCGCTCGTCATGCGCGGAGAGGCGTAGGCGGCGAGCTCGTGAGGGCCGCCGCGGGTCTGCGCGACGGGGCCGTGAGTGCCGCGCGGTGCAGCGGGCCAGGGTGAGGGCGCGTTGCGCGTATACCGATAGACGACGATCGCCACATCGGTTGAAGACTCGCAGAGCGCGTCCAATGCGGGCGCGAGGCTGCGCCACAGCTCAGGAGAGAGCGCGAAAGGGTCGATGTGGACGAGAAGCGGGCCGGTGTCTGTCCAGGGGTATCTCAGGGCCGCGACGGCCTCGTCGGCGATGTGCACATTGACGAGTCGTTCCTCGCGGACTTGCTCTTTGAGCTCGGCGCGCGTCACGACGTTGGCTTCGCCGAGCACCAGTGTGCTGCGCTGGTGCCCGAGCACGTCCAGCATGAGCCCCGAGGAGCAGCGGTAGTGACTCGTGCGCGCGAGCGACGCCCGCTCCGCCGCCATGTATCGCGCGTATGCGGGATGCTCGGAGACGAGGCGCTCGACGTGGGCACTCCACCGCTCGGGGTCGGCGAGCGGCGCGTGGAGGAGGAACGTGTGCGTGTCGACGTAGCGAACCCTCGTGCCCGCGAGCTTCTCCGCCAGCGCGATCAACGCGGCGTGCTTGAGGACATCGCCGAGGTTGCCGACGCTCCTGCTCTGGCGATTCGTGGGGCGAGCCATGGTGTCGAGTTGGTCGACGAGTGTATGCGATGCACGAGCCGGAGAGGCGTTCGTGTTCGCCGGTGCGTAGACCGTGGCGCATGGCGAGCGTGAGAGTCTGGAAGAAGCGAATCGCGGAGCGGCGAGGGAGTGGTCTTCGGCCGATGCGCTGCTCCGTGCCGCACCTGGCCGCGCCGAGGCGTTGCAACTGCAGGCCCGGTTCTGGCCCCGAGCGGGGCAGACAGAGGGCAGGGCGCCGGGAGCTCGCGAACGCGCGCATCTGCAACGCCAGTTCGTCGGGAGGATCGTGCGCGGTGCACTGCATCTCGCCCGGCACTCGACATCCCGGCGTCGACACGGCGGTCGTGGATCCGTGGAGGCGCGCCGCCAGTGATCGCGATCGCTCCCACGCCGCTCGACGCGAGCAGCCTCGCGACCAGGGTCGCCCATCTCGAGCGCCAGGTCATCCGACTGCGCGCGATCGTGCGCGCTCGAGCGGGCCTGGTGGCGTGGAGCCGCGCCGGATCTCCTTCGCTCATGCGCTCTCCACTGTCGCGCCGGAGCGAGTCGTTCCGCAGGCCTGCAAGACAGCGGATCGCCGCAGCAGTCGAACGACGGACCGGCACAGAGCTTGAGATCGCGGACGACCCGGTTCATCGTCGGAGGGGGCGGAAACATGTCGGGCGCATCACCTCGTCGGCCGCGTATTGAGCGCGGATGGTTGGCAGTCGTCCTCGCCTCCTGTGGCGCCAACCCCAGCCCGTCGGTCGAGCCCCGCCCGCAACCCGCTGCTCGCCGAGACGTCGCGACGTCCGAGACGCCGCTCGGAGAGGAAGGCAGCCCGACGCAAGCAACAGCGGTCGCGCCTCCGTTTGCGATTCGTCTGCACGAAGGCGTGTTCGTGCCCAGCGTGCTCGGCGCCCACGGTCAACGGATCACGTTGCCGATCTCGCCTCCCCGGGAGTACCCAGCGCGCCACGATCGGTTTCCCGCGGACGTCTACGAGATCGACCTGCCTCCGGGGGAGTACACCGTCGTCACGCACTACGATCCCGCGACTTGTGCGGGTCTAAGCATCCGGATCGGAGGTCCCGGGCCTTTCGACGAGCACGCACGAGACGCCGCGCTCGCTCCGCGAGGATGGTTCCTTCCGATGCACAGCGAGCTCAGGAATGCGTTCGGGTGGTGGGGCTGCTCGATCAGCACTCGCGAGCGCACCAGCTTCCACCACCACTTCCTGGTCCCGCGTGCGGGCATCCAGTGGTTCGCGATCCGGGCTGACTACGCGGACGTGGGTGATTGTCGCGAGTACGACATCGGGATCTTCCGCGGCGCGCATCATTGCGAGGAACCGGAGCCTCCACCTTACTGAGCTCAGGGCGTGCTCGATCCAGAGGACAGGCCTCGATCTGCCGCCTCGCGCCATTCATCGAGCCTGCGCCTGAGCAGCACAGAGCAAGGTGCGGCCGCGAACTGTCGTTCGAGAGCCTCGTTCGCCGTTTCTCCGGACACGACCGGAGAGCGGTCTGCCGACGTGGGCGGCCGCAAGAAGAACGGCCCGGCACGATGCAGTGGAGACCGGACGAACTCGCGCTCCGTGTCGGGGAAGCGCTCGTGAGCCACGATCCCGTGGACACCCGCTCCGTAGGACTGGCGGGGCTGCACTCCCAACGGCGAGCCAGGGCTCGGAGGCGGTGAGAACACGCCGACCGAGAACAGCGTGAACGGCTCGCTCACCAGCAGTGGGATCGTTCGAGAGCCGCGCTCGACGATGAACCACAGCTGGATCGAGAGCGAATCGCGAATCTTGCGTAGGTCCCCTCCGCGCGTGCGGCCGCCGTCGTCCCACGTGCACCACGACGGAACGGTCGAGGTCGGCGAGTCCGTGTACTGCACGAAGAACGAGTCGGTAGTCGGGTTCCCGACGACAGCACTGCCTCCCTGTTCAAACCAAGGGTCGGCGAAACGCGCAAGGCCTCGACCCGCGTACACGTGCAGCTCGATCCCAGCTTCGAGTCGTTCCACCGCCTGGACTGCCGACCCGCCGAGCACGATCAGCGCCGGGTCGTGCACGAATGGACGCTCGCGCTGGGCAGAGGTGTCCAGGCGCTGTTGGTCGTCGTTCGCCAGCACGTCTCGCGCGAGCTTCTGTGCCTGCCGCGCCGAGTCTTCCGATGCGCGGGAGTAGGCGACCTGGGCCGCCGCTTCGAACGCGACGGTCCCGTACGAGGCGCTGACACGCACGCCGGCCTGCGGAGCGAGCTCCGCCAGGCGACCGTCTCGCGCGGGCGGAGCGACAGCGACGGGCAGCTCGAGCGGTGCATCGAGCCAGCGCTTGGCATCGCAGACGCGCTTCACGCCGCCGGCGCCGATGCGCTCGGCGAGGGCGAACGCCTGCATCGCACCGGCCAGCTCGCCCAGCAGCCCCCGCGAGCCGAGCGCGGTGACCTTGGCCGCGACCAGGCTGTCGTTGATCCGCTGCCGAGCGGCCGACCAGCTCTTCGATCGCAGAACATCGTCGGGATCACCGACCGTGCTCCGGAGCAACTCGTGCGGGGACGCGTCGTCCGACGCACCGATGACCGCGGCTCGTAGCGCTTCGAGCTCGCGAACGTGGGGGACCTCGTGGGGTTTGCGGACGAATTGATCCGAGCCTGCGTAGGCCCGCAATGCGCTCGCGGCGGCATCCGGATCTCCGCTCGGCAACTCCGAGGTGATCGCGGCTGGTGTCGAGAGCGCCACTCGTGGCCCGAGGTGTCGTGAGTCCGCCGGGCCGACGATCATCAGTCGCATGAGCTCCACCGACATCACGCGCTCCTCTCGGTTGGGGTCGGTGCAGGCCAATCCGAGCTCACCGCGCCCGTCAACGCGCGCCCGCCGCCTCGTCTGCGCCGATGTTCAGGATGCGTCGTCGTCGAACAGATCGCCGGCCGCGCGCTCGTCGCTCTCGGGCTCGCTCTCCGACTCGCTTTCGCCCTTCGCCTTGCGGGCGCGACGCTTCATCTCCTTGTCGCGGATCTCCGCCGCCTCGTCAGTGATTCGCGAGGAACGCATCGCGCGCGGTGTCACTGCCGTGCTGCGGCTCCGGACCTCCCCGCGCATCAGCGTTGCAGTTGCACGCGCCGATGTGCCCGGCGCTACGGTACAACCAAGCGCGTCGCAAACGACCAGGCGCTCGAACCGGCGCGAGCTCGTCGCGCGGTGTCCACGTCGACCGGTGGTCGCATCGACAACGAGCGCGAGCCGCACCACGTCGTAGCTCATGAGCGCCGCGGTCGCCGGTCGCCGTCGCTACGATCATCGGATCCGCAACGCCGTCGCGGAAGGACGCGGGCTGGCGATCGCACAGAAGCTCGGGATCCCCGCGTCCACGACGCGCTCGTGGTCCGCCGCGGGCCGACTTCGGTGCTCGTTTCCGAGCACGACGGCGCCCAGCACGCCGAGCTCGAGCAGAAGATCGCTCGTCTCGAGCTGCGTGCCGCTCGTCTGCAGGCCGTGGTGCGACTGCTGGTCGTGCTCGTGCGCTCGATGGGGCTCCGGTTGGATGGCGTGCGCGTGCCGGACGGCGGGACGAACGCGCGCATCCTCGCCGCCGTCGATCGCGCCACTCCGACGCTCGGCCGCGCCACCGCACTTCGGGTGATCGGTCTGGACGCCGACCGTGCTCGCGTGTGGCGGAGGCGGGCACTGGCATGCGCGCTCGACGACGCGCCGCCATGTCCGCGCGCGCAGCCGTCGCGGATGACGCGTGATGAGCTCGCCGAGATGCGCGACCTCGTCGAGAGCGAGCGCTATCTACACCTCTCGACTCGTACGCTTGCGCTGCTCGCGAAGAGGCTTGGCCGCGTATTCGCGAGCTATGCGACGTGGAAGGGATTCCGCTCGGGAAGGCGCTGCACCGCGGAGGCGCTGCCCACGTGGAGCGTAAACCGTCAGCGTCGATCGCGGCGCGGGTTCTCCGCGCGTCGCCTCGCAAACTCGGCCTCGAGGGTCTTCCAGTACGGCTCGTAGACGTCGAGCAGTTCGCTGGGCCGCATGACCTGGAGGCCCATGTCCAAGAGGCGGTCGCGCCGAGCCCAGAACGTCTTGCGGTCGGTCGTGAGAACAACGGGAATGTTAGACAGGAGCGCGTGGGTCGCAACGAGCCTGTCTCCTCGGTCCGCGAGGAAACTCAGCGGTCCGTCGGCGGCGTGGAGTTCCTCGACCGACTGCACCCCCAGCCCACGCAGGATCAGCGGCGACACGCGCGCGCGTCCCTTCGCGAGAAGCAGCCCCTGGGCGATCCCCGGGTACGCGTCGTTGCTCCACTGTTCTTGGTGGCCCACGAGGAACTCGAGTAGATCCCTGACGCTCCTGCCCTTCGGGCCCTGGAGAAGACCTGTCTCCTCGAGTGCAGCATCACACACGAGCCATGGATAGCCGCCGTACCACTCGAAGCGCTTGTACAGAATACCGACGTCGATGAGATCGTGTGCCAGGTCCGTTCCGTACTGGCGCACCAGCTCTGCCGTCGCGACGTCGTCCCATACCATCGGCCCGTTGGCCTCGAGTTGGCGATCGACCCAGTCCAGGTTCTGAAGAACGCACGTGTCCAGCAACTGCGGCTCGGGCGGCCGGAGCGCCTCGTCGATCAGGGCCCTGCGCCGCCCCGGATCTGCCTCCGCCGCAAGCCGTTCTTGAAGCTCGACGAGAGCTGTGTCGGGACCAGGCCCATGTGCTTTGTTCGTCATCGCAGTTCCCACGCCAACGCAGTTTCATCGCGCCGAGCACTGCCGCGAGGAGGTAGGTCGCAGGATAAACGTCGTTGAGCTTCGCCCTGTCGAGCAGCGAACCGAGCGTGGCCGCTACCGGCGCAGCGCAGCGCGACTTCGACGCCCGAGATTTTCGGCGGCGCGATCCGCGAGCGCAATGGCCGTCGCGCATGTTCGCGTGCTGACCTAGCTATTCGCAGGCTCACCCTTTGTGCGCGTCTTTCGCTCAGCGTCAAGGATGCCGCCGAGCAGGAATACGTCCAGGAGTTCGTGCGGCGCAAGAATGGGCGAAGGCAGCATTAGATCATCGTTACCGGGATGCATATGAGCCCGAAGTCCCCGCTCATCGTTGCGATGGCCGTCCTCGTTGTAGTCGAATCGTACCCATCGAGGGCTCGCACCCTCGCTGTAGACTCGCTCGCAATTGTAGGCGAACACCTCCAGACCGTCCGCGTGCGGGATGAGGATCGCCATGAAGAAGAGCCAGCCCCCGTCGGGCATCCGAAGGTCCACGAGCTCGCGCACACGCCCAAAATTGCGGCGTCCGCCGATTAGATCGAACGCGCCCTCCTTCTCGTCGCTCGGTTGCACGCGCACCGCTCGGCTGATGTCATGGGCGCCGGCGCTGAGTCGTCCCTGGTTGCTCGCGACTATCAGGCGCTTGCGGATTGCTCGACGGAGGTAGTCCTCTGCGTCGTGGATGCCAATTATGGGCGCGCCTGCAGCGACTCGCTCGTGAAGCAGCTTCATCCGCTCCTCCGAAGCAGATCGGCACGACCGATCAGCAGCAACCACTCAGCAACTTCTGGATCCCCGGGCACATCGGATGCCTCCACTCGTTTTACGAGTTCAATATCCGACATCCCGTACTGCTGCCTCAGGGCTGAAAGACGCAAGTCGCGTGCTTCGCTCGATAGATATTGATCCTCAGCCACTCTGTGCAGTTCGCCGCCGATCCAGCTGACGAAGTGTGGCGCGACATTCGGCAACGAGTTCAGTTCGTGGCTCGGGATGACGAGGACGGCAGGTTGATGCCGGAACAGTCTTGATCTCTCGCGATCCAACTCGAGTTCGGTACCCCACGGCGAGCTGACGACGATCACTTGCTGCCCATTCTGCGCCGATACGGTCGCGAGCGTGTCAGGCGTCGCAAGGTCCACCTCCTCGACTCCGCCCACCAAAGACGCAAGCTCTGCGACGAGCAGCCTTGCTTCCTCAGCGGGCTTGTCGCTGCCCACGATGAACCAGGAGCCTTGCCCCTCGGAAAGCGCGATCATCGCGGCTAGTTCGAATCGGCCGAGTTCGCGGATATTCACGGGACCTCCGTCATCGCCCCGAGCAGCGGCTCTAGCGTCGGATGCACTACAAAGCGACCGCCACCCCAATCGAGAATTCGTCGCGTCTCGAGGAGCGCGACGTCGCGATCGTTTCGAATCACGAAGGTTTTCTTCTCTGCGACTTTGCGCAACGCCGTGACCTGTGCGGAATCGAGCCCGACCGCGCGTCCACGACCGAACCGGTCCATCGCGCGCTCGATGTCTTCGGGACGAATCGTTGTCGCGCCGGCGACGTAAGCCTCCTCCGCGGAGAGCTTTCCGATCGCAACCAGGTCGCGAAGCACGCCTCCCGACGCTCTGGCGACCATGGCGCGCCCCTCTGCTGAGAGCATCTCGTCCGAGACACGCTTCGCGAGCATGTCGGCCAGGAACGTCAGTCCTTCGTTCTCGGGCTCGATCTCGCGCACGAAATGGACGTTGTTGTCGACCAGTTCACCGATTGCCCGTCCAGCGCCGTATTGGAATTGGATTGGACCGACTACAACCGCACCTAGGTTCGCTCGCTTCAGTGCTCGAAGGTCGTCCCGAACCGCCGCCTCGAAAGCCGCCGGCGTCTTGACGCGATCAAGCGAGTCGAAGAGAAAGACGCAGTGCCCCTGCGTGCCGACGATTGCGTCGCGCAGTGTGCGGAGATGCGGAATGCTCTCGGACACCCGCGTGCTGAGCGGCGGCTGCGGCGCCTCGATCACGCCCGGGATGTGCTCGAATTCCGTCCCTTCGTTCCAATCATCCGGCGGCTCCCAGTCGTCCGGAGGGCCGGTATCCGGGGGGAGTTCCCTGTCGTAGCCGTCCGCGAGCTTCTCGACGGCGTCGCGGGCCTTCGCAACCTCCTTCGGTACGGCCGTTTCCCCGCGAGCCCGCCGAACTCTCTCCTCGACGCGGACGAGGCGACGACCAGCAAGCGCGACCAGGACGCCGGCACGCATGCGGTCGAGCCGGTGCTCCGCAGCGACATCGATGTACTGGGCGACGTCGCCACTGTCTTGTGCGACGGTCGCCAGGTGCTCGTGGACTCTCCAGAGTTCTGTTGTCTTCCCGGAGCCCACCCCGCCAAGCATGAGGTGGACGGACCAAGGCTCGAGTTCGAGGCGGCGTGCTAGAGCATCGGCCGTCGACGCTTGCGCGGGACGTTCAACGCCCCATCCGTTTCTGAGAGCGACCCGAGGGTCGCCACTCGGATCGAGGGCACGCATTACGTCTCGAAAGTCTCCGAGGCGGGTCATCGCCGGGAGTATGCCACACGTCCGCTCACGGCCGTGCTTACTGTGCGAGTGAACCGTGCTCGCGCTGCAGGGCTGAACGTTGTCGAGCTGAGAGCGGCGCGTCAGCACCGGAAGAGGCTGCGAGCCGCCAGTCGCCTCCCCGCCCGTGCTCGTGGGCCAGCCGCGCTCGATAGGCTCGGTGCCAGCACTGCATCGCGAGATCCAGCTGGTGCGTGACCTCGTGGGTGATGACGATGCGCTCGTCAAGATCACCTCGACCAGCTCGACGAAGCCTGTGCGATCGCGATGCGCTCGACCGCAGTCGTGCTCGTGAGCGGCTGAGAATGCTGCTTAGGGCCCGCGAGAAAACAACTCGATCAGGCGAAAGCGCCGAGGAATGCCCGAGGCATTTCGACGACGAGCAACGCAGGGCCCGAGGATGCATCGGCGCTTTCGACCGACTTGTTTTCTCGCGGGCCCTTACCTCAAGTCGACTCTTCCGATTCCGCCGCTTCCGCGAGCCACTCGGTGAGAGCTTCGGGTGGATTGAGATCCATCGCGCGCTCGACGTCCCCCCGATCGGGCGGCATGCACTCGACGTTCACAACGATGCTCCGGCGCGCTTCGCCGACGCCGGACAGACCTTCGGCATCCAGCTGCTTGATTGCCGCAACCATCGCGTCGAGCCGCATCTTGAAGCCACGCTCCCATGCGGCCGGATCACGAGAGTCCAATCGTCCGAGCCTGGACCAGAGGGAACGTGCAACGTCAAAATGAGCTTCGCCGTACGCGTAGTACCGCGAATCCGCATAAGACCACCTGATTTCACGCATGAGTTCGTCGCGCGACGTCGAGCCGGTGCTGAGGCGGCGCGCGGTGGCCTCGAGGGCCTCCTCGGACCACGCGCACAGAACAGGAGCGACTGCGTCTCCGGTCGTGATCAGTGCACAGTAGTAGAAGCGTTCGCCCAGCCGCTCGCGGAAGAGCTCGGTGACAGCGGCGCGCGTCGCCGCTGAGATCGCATCGGCCAATTCAGCGAATGACGGGAGATGCACTGCACTCACTCCGTTTGTTGCTGACTCTGACTCATGACGTCACGGCAGATTGCAGGCACTCGCACGGAGCAGCCTGGGACGCTCAGCGGAGCTCGGTCGCGAGCGCCCGCAGCCAGCGGTCCGCATAGGTCGGCTCGCGGGCGAGGGCCGCCCGTAACGCGCCCCGCCCTTCAGGGCTGCGGCCCAAGGCCACGAGGGCAACCGCCTCCGCGAGCGCGTGGCGGGTCCCGATGTCGTGTCGTGGACCGTCAGGGCTGCTCTCGAGCCAGCGCTCGGGGGAGAACGAGCGAGTGAGCTTCGGCTGATCGTTGCCGAGGTAGCACCAGACGCGATGGTCGAGTGACACGTTCACGACGGATCGCGCCGGCAGCTCGCGCGTCCAATCGACGTGTTGCCACCAGCGCCACGTCTTGGGGCTCGTATGCGTTCGAATGGTGATACCGATGAATCGAATCCTCGTTCGAATCGAGGCCCAGCGGACGTTGCGGTCATCGGCCCACGCTCGGATGAGCTGGTAGAGATTGGTGAAGGTGTGGCCGCGGTAGACGAGATCGACGAACACCGTCGGGCGTGGCGCGTGAGGCAGATCGTCAGGGACGATGCCCGTCGCGGTGAACAGCGCACGCGCCTCGTCGATCTCCGGCGGCATCAGCGTGGTCGAGTCGCCTCGGAACGAGAACGGCAATCGAGCGAGTCGATCGCACCGGGCGTCGTTGCTGAGCGCGCCCGAGAGCAGGTCGAAGATCGAGTCGGCGGAGCGGCCGACGAAGATGATGCGGCCATCGGCGCTGCGTGCGAGCACGCGGGCAGCGCAGCGCACGAGCTCGTCGCGATACCAGAGGTCGGCAGGGGGAATGGCGGCGAGCAGTGTGCCCAGCTGATCGGGCGTCAGCAGGTCCCACCGGAACGGGGCTTTGGGCTCTCGGGACATCGTTCAGGTATCGTCGGTCTCGAGCAGATACTTGCTAACCGGGAGGTCGAGCTCGGGAACCATTAGCTTGTTGTCGGGTACGACAGTGCGGTAACCCGCTTCCAAGTACTCATCGAGCAAACCGTTGGTGTCTACCAGCGATAGATCGCCGCCGATCGACCTTCTAACGAAGGTGGGAACAACTCGCGCGTCGAGATCCTCCGACACCAAACACCCGTGACGCGTGGTTCCGACATGCAGAACCAAGCGCTGCTTCGCCGAGCGAAGATAGTAGTGAACTGCCATCAAAACCTCAGCGCCGGAGCGATGAGCAACACTCTTCCGGCTCGGTCAACAACTTTGAACGATCGGCTTCGTAGGCGCTGACATAACTCCGGCGCTGGCCCATTGCAGGAATCGGAATCTCCGTGCGCCCCAGGGGACATGGCGTCCGCGCTCACCCGTACGGACCTGCGTTCGCGAGCCAGTCGCGTATGACCTGAGCGTCGGCGCGCCACACTACGCCTTCCGCGCCGACGCCCTCTTCGAGCACCGACGCGAGCGCATTCCGGAGCTCTGGATCGTCGGGCACTGCCGGACGCGCGGCGTCCTCGCGGGCTGCGGACCGGAGCCGCTGCGCGATCAGCATCGGGGGCCAGCGACGCGTCTCGAGATCCGGCGAGCGCATGGCCTCGAGCATCGTGCGCGTCTCGACCGGTGCCGTGGCGAGCGCGTGAGCGACGCTCGCGCAACGCAGCCTGCCACGCGCCGGTGCGCCAGCGAGGAACGCGATCGCAGTCACGGTTCCGATCGTGCCCAGCGCATGCGCGGCCGCCCTGCGTGCGTAGCCGTCTTCGACCGTGTCGACGACCTCCATGAGATCGCGCTCGGCGGCGGCCCCGGCGATGAGCGCGGCGCTGCCGGCGGCGTAGCTCTCGCTCAGCAAGGCATCCCCGCGTCGTAGGATCTCCATCACCTTCGCGTACCCGACGCGGTGGCGGACGTGGCCCAGCAACGCTGCTGCGAGCCAGGATGGCGCCTCTCCGCGATCGTGTGCCTCGACCACGAGGCGAGCCGCGTGCTCATTGGGCTCGCATTCGTCGAGCGAGGCGACGACGAACTTGAATACCCGTGAATCGGCAAGGGCCTCGCGCACGAGCGCGATCGGATCCCGCAGCTCTCGGATGCGCCGCACTCGCCCGTGAAACGATTCCTGCGTCGTCACGCGCGGCAGTGTCCCTGGGAGCGCGATGGCGGCAAGCGCTCTACCTGAGAAGCGCAAGGCAGACACGATCTCCGTCAGGGATTCTCCGTCGCGACGGAGAAACATGACCCTCGGTCGGCTATTATCTGACCACGAGTCGCCTATCGCGCGAACCCAGCGATTCTCGCGCGAACAACTCGGGTTCTTCTCCGCGGGACGCTTCGCCTTGCTTTTCTGGGTCGTGGTGGGCGCCGCGCAGGCGGCGCGCTCTGGGGTTAACAGGATCTGGACGGAGAATCGCGATGCAGAATCGCTGTTAACCCGTCTGGCCTCTGTCTGCCCCGGTCGGGGCCAGAACCGAGCCTCTCGGACACCCTCCGGCGCTCTCTGCCGAAACCCCAAAGGCGAAAGCCCCGCGATTTCTCGCGGGGCTTTCTGTTTACCGGCATGTTCGCCGCCGGCCAGCTTAGCTCTTTCCGTGTCTGCCTTGCGTCAGGCTGACGCAACCACACTTTTCGCTGAGATATCGGTGAGATATCGCTGTTGACCAGTGGGTCGCGTCGTTAAAGCGAACTTAGCGGACTCGCTCTATGCGCGGGGCGCCGCAGCTCGGTTCAGGTCGTCGATCGTTCGCCACCAAAGCGCGAGGAACACCGTGTTCATCGCGGCACAGAACCAGGTCACCGCGGCTGCCCCGTCAAGCATCAAGCCGATGGAAATGGCAACCCCGCCAACGAGACCAAGGGCCCAGCCAATACGCGCGAATCGCTTGGCCAGGATGAGCACGGCCGCGAAACCCATCATCGCGCCCGCCGCGAAGCCCCACGAGTCTCCTCGCCAAACGCTTCCACCCACTGCGGCCAGGCCGGTGAGCATCACGATCACTGCAGGGATCGAGCGCAGCGGTGCGGTTTCCGCCTCCACGCGAGGCCATCGCTCGCCGTCGACCTCAACAATGCACCGAGGCGCGCTCCCGTGGACGCGCACCTGGCGTCCGTCCCCGAGGGGGAGCGTCGTATCACCCAGGAAGGGCTCCACACGCCCGATCTCCCGGCGACGGTGCTCGACCGTGAGTCGACGACCCGAGACCTCAAGACGAACGAAGTCCTGTTCGTCGTCCGAAGTCAGCCCGCGGTAGGTGAAGTACACCAATCCGTCTCTCGATCTCGTGCGGTACGTGACAAAGGATCGCGCCCGGCCCGTGCTGCGGACCGGGCGCGACTCGCGTTTAGCGTGCGCTCGACAGCCCAGGAATCGCGTTTGCCGAGAAGTTCGGGTTGCAGACGATCGGGTTGCACGCCTCGACCGGCGTGACGTTCGCGGCGACCTCCGCGAGCGAGCGGAAGACGCTAGCACACGAGCCGACCTGCGACGTCCCGCACCGCGCGTCGCCAGTCGCCTCCGCACCGGACCGCCCATTCCCGTCCGGATGAGGCGCGTTCGGGGAAATGGGCGCGCCCTGCGCGTTGAGGCACGACATACCCATGATCCACTGTCCAGCGGGCGGCTCGTACGCCATCCGCGTGTAGCTCGGGCTCTCGTCGATTCGAGGGCAGCTGCTCTCCATCGCATTCCGAAGAAGATCGCGAGCCTGCTGACGTCCCGAGGGACGCAATGCCGCATCGCACAGAACCTCGAAGATCTCCTGTCCCGGTGAACCGTCGTCCGGCAGTGGACGAATCTCGTCGGGGCCGCACTCGGGCGCAGGCCCGCTGCACATCCCACCGCCCGTGTCGCCTGTGTCTTCGGGAGGAGGCGGAGGGGGCGGAGGACTCTCGCCGCAGACGAGAGGGGGCTGGCAGGCCTCGGGCTCGCCACACAGCGACGGGGGGCGGCACTCCTCGTCCCGCCGGGGGCAGAATCCGGCCCTGTCGACGGGCTGGGCTGCGGCGGCACCGTCCCTGCCGCGGTCGGCCGAGCCGTCACTTCACACGACTCGCGACACGCCGACTCGCGTAGCTCGATCTCTTCCTCACGATCGCCGACGACGACATGTGCGCCGCCACCAATCGCTGCGCCCCCGCCGCCGCCACCAATGACAATGAGGGCTCCCCAGCCCCAAGGATTCGAGAGTGCTGCTCCACCCGGCTGCCCCGTCATCGCCCCGAGCTCGCATGCTTGCGTGCTCGCATAGGGGCTCCGGTGCGCGGTCGGGACCGAGCGCGCAACGAAGCTCGTCCTGCGAAGGTGCGGCCGTCGGTCCTCGACCCGCAAAAGCCGTGCACCGCGCACCCAATTAGCCTCCCGACGGCCGGCCGTTGCACTTGCGCGCGGTGGCGGCACCTTCGGCTGCTTCCGATGCAGCGCTCGTCCCAGCCCCGCCGCCGCTACGCTCATCGCATCCGCGATGCGGTGGTCGTGGGGCGCGATCTCGCTCTCTCGTCCAGAAGCTCGCGATCCCCGCGTCGACTCGGCGTAGCTGGCGCCGTCGCGGGGCTGCGCCGGTCGTCGCGCTCCATCCGCGCGACCTCGAGGTGCGCGAGCTCGAGGCGACTCGATGCGCCGATGTTCGCGGCGCTGTTGCTGCGTCATGCCCGCCCGGACGCAACGGCTGCCGTGCGTGCGGCGCTCGAGCGAGCCACGAGCGCGAAGCTGTGATCCTCAGCTCGCCGCGAGCTCTGCCGTCAGCTCGAACGACGCCGCGTCGCAGGCGATTTCGACGACGGGCACGTCCTCCCAAGCGCTCGTGAACACGAACACGACACGCGCATGGTCAGAGCGGAGGGCCTCCGGATCGACCCCCCGGCCGCGTCGCCGTGGCGGATCTGCAGGAGCCCGCGCTCCAGCCCTGCAACGAGCGTGGAGGCGCACGGCCTGCTAGCGACCCCGGATGGCATTCGACGGAACGTCCTGGCTTCGTGCCGTGCGAGCCCGCATCACCGGCCAGGTCCACTGCGCAGGATGCGGGACGTGGATGGATCCCGGCGCGTACGGCAAGCACGTGGGCACCGACGAGCGGCTCCGCGACGGACATCACGAGGTGCGCTGCCGGTTCTGCCACACGTACGTCGACGCGCGCGCCATTGGCGCCCACGAGGCGGTGCACATGCGGCGTCGGCCTGACGGACAGCAGCAGGAGCACATCACGCTGCCGCCCGACCGGCGCTACGCCGGGCCGCTCGACGACGTGCCGCAGGTCTACGTGCACGAGGCGTGCGGCGGCGCGACGGGGATGCCCGAGGAGATCATCCGCAGCTACCTCGGGCAGCCGTTTCTCTACAACGGAAACACCTTCTGCACGGGCTGCGGCACCTACGTGCCGTTCACGGACCTCGTCTGGGAGGAGACCGGTGAGACCCTCGACGCGTACACCCGAGCGCTCCAGGCCGAGTACATCCGCAAGCACGGCGGCCGGCCGTGTGGGTGAGCGCGCGCTCGTCGAGGATGAGAGCTACCGCCACTTCTCGAATCGCTCGCTCGCCCTCCTCGCGCAACGCGCAGGGCGAGTGTTCGCGAGCTATGGCACTTGGTGCTCGCTGATCCTCAGCTCGGCGCGGTCTCTGCCGTCAGCTCGAACGCCGCCGCGTCGCAGGTGATCTCGACGACGGGCGCGTCCTCCCAAGCGTTGGTGAACGCGAACACGACACGCGCATGGTCAGAGCGGCGGGCGTCGCGATCGACCCCCGCGGCCGCGTCGCCCTCGCGGATTTGGAGGAGCCCCGCCACCTCCGCCGGCGATCGGTCGACGACGCCGATCACCCCACCGAAGCGGAGTACGACGTGCTCCTCGCGCCAAGTCGTCACCACCTCGGCGATGTCGTCGTGGCATCGTACGGACAGCACATTGGCGTCGGCGAGCTCGAGCGCGCGACCCTCGCGCGGCGTGGCGGGCACCGATCTCTCGGCGATGGCACTCCACCGCGTTCGGTCCTTCGCCCGAGCGCGATGCGCAGCTGGCGCAGGCGCGCCAGGGGCTTTCCGGGGCGTGACCTATGAGCCCTCTCTTGCGCGCGGGGCGCTACGCTCCGCGCTCGAGATCACGATGATCCACAACGACGTCCTACGCAGCGTTCGGCACATGCTGAACGTCAGCGAGCTCACCATCGCCACGATCATCGAGCTCGGCGGGCTCGAGGTCCCGCTCAGCGAGGTCGCCGGTTACCTCCTCAAGGAGGACGAGGTCGGCTATCGCGCGTGTCCCGACGCCGTCATGGCGCACTTCCTCGATGGGCTGATCATCTATCGACGCGGCAGGAACGAGACGATCGCAGCCAAGCCGATCGAGACCCAGGTCACCAACAACACGGTGCTGAAGAAGCTGCGCGTCGCCTTCGAGCTCAAGGAGAGCGACATGCTCGCGATCATGCAGGACGCGCAGCTCCCGGTCTCGAAGCACGAGCTGAGCGCGCTTTTCCGCAGCCCCGGGCACGGGAACTACCGCCCGTGTGGTGATCAGTTCCTGCGGAGATTCCTCAGGTCGTTGACGAACCGCGTCCGCGGGTGATCTACGCGATCACCATCGGTGACTCCGTCAGCGAGCTCGCGCTCGCCGTGCTCACGTAGCCGCGCACGTTAGGGCTCGCCGGAGCCAGAGCCACCATCGCCTGGCGCCGTCGACAGCGTGATAAGGGGAGCGTATGAGATCGCTCGTTCCACGATCTCCTCTACGGACATCTAGATGAGATCGAGTACTGCCGGATGAGGAACGGCGCGCGCCAGCCAATCCTGGAGCGACTGCAGTTCTTCCTCGGTCCCACGGGCCTCCTGAAGCCGGCGTACGACATCAGCGATCTCAGCCTTGCTGGGCATTCAGCACACCGTCACTACGTCAAACCGGGAGAACGGCACGTCAGTAGTGACACATGGGATCGCGCGCCGCTGCGATGGCGATGCGCCGCGAAGCACACGTTCAGGCAGGCCGCCGAAGCTCGTGAAGAAGGGCAAGTGGTGCAGGCACTGCGCGAGCGTTGCGCGACGAGGGCGCGTCGCGGCGTGAAGGAGGGCGTGATGGTGATCGGGAGAACAGCCACGCGACCAGGTTGAAGGCGCGCCTCCTCGGGCGCGCGTCCCCTCGGGCACGTCGGGCACCCGCTATTTGCTTCCGCGGCCCGCGGCGCTGGCGTTGCCGCGCTGGCGTGCCGCGATCACGATCCGGGTGCATGGATAGCGCTGATCGCATGCAGGTCGGGTTCGAGGCGCTCTCGCGCGAGCTACTCGCGTCGCGTCGCATCTTGCTCCTAGTGTCTCGACCGTGACGTAACGAGCCCGGCGTATCGGAAGACGCGCCGGGCGTCGGCGACGCGAAACGTCCAGTTGATGCCGCGACGCTTACGATCTGCGCGGCGATTCCACGCGCTGACTTCGTGCCGCAGAGTCGCGAGATCGCCGATACGGCGTCGGCCGAGGCACTCGCGGACGACGAGGCTCACCTCCATCTCGGCGGCGTTGAGCCAGCTCGCGTGCTTCGGCGTGAAGTGCACCGTGAAGCGCCGCCATAGCGCACGGCCCTGCTGAGGCCCGAGCGCATCGATCAGGCACTTCTCCGAGTGCGTGCTCAGGTTGTCGACGACCAGATGAATCGTGCGAGCGCGTTTGTAGCGGCGCGCGATCCGCTTCAGCGCTTTCGCGAACGATGGGCCGGCGCGATCGCGCGTGGCGTGCGTCAGCCGTCGCCCGGTCAGAGCTTCGATGATGCAGAAGATGTTCGCTGTTCCGCGCCGCACGTACTCGTAGTCGACGCGCGCGATCTTGCCCGGCGACATGGCCGTCCCGTCTCGCGCCGCATCGCGCAGCGGCACAGGGCGCTCGTCCAGGCACACGACGGGCTCTCGTTCGTCGTGCTTGCGTGCGTACAGCTCGAGCACGTCCTCCATCCGATCGATGAGCTCGTCATCGACGGCGGGGACGCACCACATTTTTTTCCCGCCACGGCTTGAGGCCGTGGCTCGCGAGCGTGACCCGGACCGTCTCGCGACCGATCTCGTCGACGACACCTCGCTTCACGACTTGTTCGGCGATGAGCCGCACGGTCCATCGCGCGTGCCCTTCGGGCGGTGGGCCGCAGACCATCGCGACGATCGCGGCCTCCTGCGCGCTGTCGAGCTTCCGCTCCGGGTGCGGACGCGGGTCATCAGACAACGCCGCGTCCAGACCTCGCTCCGCATAGCGCTTGGCGACACGCGAAACCTCTCGCGGGTAACCCCCGACTGCGATCGCCGTGGCTCGGACCGACATGCCCTCGTCGAGGAGAAGCAGCGTGCGGATCCGACGCCACTGGCGGGCCGTGAGTCGCTCCCGATGGCTACCGCGCCCCCTCGCGCGAAGGAGCTCGCGGTCTGCCTCGGACAGCTCCAGCCCTGTGAACCTCGCAGTCGGCTTCACAGACCGCTGTAGATCAGACTCCCGATCGCGGCGCAAGGCCGACGTGACCGCCGCGTCGCGGTCGGGACACTAGGCGGAGCCGTGGCGCTCCTGACCGCGACCTTCGCGTTCGTCGCCTACCTCTCCGGCGCTTGGGCGTGGCCAGGCGGGATCGAGCCCGCCACGACCGCGGGTCGGAACGCGCTCGGCGGCGCCGCGGTCGCGGCCTTCTTCGTTCCTCTGGTCTCGATCGGGTCGCCGTTCGTGATCGTCGCGGCGATCTTCCGCATCGCGGTGCGCGCTCGCTTCGCGCGCGAGGCAGGCGATCGCTACGGCCTCGACGCCGACCAGACGTCGGCGGTGCTCGCGATGGCGCGCTGAGCTCGCGCTCAGATCGCGTCGCCTCGGCGCGAACACAGCGCAGCATCCCGTCGGGATCCGCTCAACGAGTCTGCGAGCAACGCCCGATCGTCGCTCGATGCATGCGCGCTCGCGGCTACGTGTTGCGCGGCGGCCCCCACTCGACGCGCGTGTCGGCGTGAGGGTCGCGCGCATCGACATCGATGAGCCGCAACACGGCACGCGTGGTGGCGATCTCCAGGACGACTCTCCCAGACTCACGCCCGCAGCGGACGTGCACGAGCTGCGAGCCTGTAAGCCCGAGCTCGTGTCCCAGATCGCGCTCGGGGAGCCCTCGGCAAATCTCGCGCACGAAGGACAGCCCGTCGTCGTCCAGCGCGTGCCAGAACGCGATGAAGACGCTCAGGTAGCAGTCGCGCCAGCCGAGCTCGCCGACGCGCAGGATCAGCTTCTCGATCCGTCCGTCTGCCGTCGCACCGAGCGCGACGCAGGCTTCGATGACGTGGCCCTCGATGTCGCGCACGACGAACGAGTCCGACTCGTACTCCTCGGGAGTGGTGGCGCGCTGGCTCATCTTCCCGTGCACCGCGTCAGCGGTCATGGCTCATGCGCTCGGCGGCGCCGGGTGAGCCGCGAGGATTCGTTCGATCGGATATCGCGCGCAGTGGTGCGCCGGAAGCGAGCCGCCAACGCTCGGACGACGGGTACGGCGATCCCATTCGGCTGGAGCCCGAGCGCGTACGCGAGCGCTCCGACGAGCCGATCGTGCCGCGGGCTCCAGTGGTCCGCCTTCGCGCGCGGCCATGTCCGGTCCGCGATTCGCACGACGGCTGCGTCGAACTTGTCGCCGCGATGGGTCGCGCCGATCCACACGAGCCCGCGTAGGACATCGGCACCGGCAGGTTCGAATCGAAGCACCGGACGAACACCGAGCTCCGACAGCCATGCGCTCACGCGATGCTGCACTGTTTCGCGCCCGAGTTTGTCGATCAGCGCGTCGGCTTTCTTCTGCCACGTCGGCTTGGGCTCGGCGTGTGTGCCGACCATCCCGTGCGCGACGAGCCGTTCCCACGCTTTCCGCTCCTGGCGCGGCATTGCTCGAAGGTCACGCTTCACCACGCCGCTCGCGCACGCATCGAGATCAACCGGAACGTGGGCCTCGAACCAGAGCGCCCGATCGATCGCAATTCGTGCGTTCTTGTCGGACTGGTGCGAGGTCATCGCCGGCTGCATCGCACGGAGCCCGTCGTAGAGGGCCGGTTCGATCCCGGCGCGCGTGATCTTCCTGCGCGCGAGATCCCAGCCGGCGCGCCACTCATGCCCACAGATGCCAGAGCCACCGCCGAGCATCGCCAGGTAGGTTGCGAGCGCTTCGGTGGGTGTCTCGTCAGGGACGAGCGATTGAATCATCGCGCGCTCGACGTGGGAGAGCCCCAGGTAGTCGCCGGTTCTGCCCTGCTGCATCGCGACGGCCTCGGTCGCGATCGCAAGCCGCTCGGCGGGCGAGAGCGCGAGCAACTCGACGGGCTCAGGAGCCGTACTCGATGGCTTTCCTCGTATCGACTCGAGGTAACGATCAAGGAGGTCGTGCCAGAGGGGTGTGCGGTACATGTTGAATAGGATACTCGCGAGCCGGGGTCGTCGGGCTGCCGCCAGCAAGAGCGCGCTGGAGCGCGAACGCTGGCCGAGGCACGGCGCCCACGTCGGCTTCTCTGACATCCTCAACTCGTCGCGCATTCTCCGTCGCGACGGAGAACATGACCCGCGGTCGGCTATTATATGACCGTGAGTCGACTATCGCGAGTACCAGCGATTCTCGCGCGAACAACTCAGGTTCTTCTCCGCGGACGCTTCACTTTGAGTTTTCTGGGGCGTGGTCGCCGCCGCGCGCTCGGCGATCTCTGGGGTTAACACCCTCTGGACGGAGAATCGCGACGCAGAATCGCTGTTAACCGTCTGGCCTCTGTCTGCCCGTTCGGGGCCAGAACCGAGCCTCTCGGACACCCTCCGGCGCTCTCTGCCGAACCCCACAAAGGCGAAAGCCCCGCGATTTCTCGCGGGGCTTTCTGTTTACCGGCATGTTCGCCGCCGGCCAGCTTAGCTCCGGGACCTGGACTCGAACCAGGGACCAATCGGTTAACAGCCGATCGCTCTACCGACTGAGCTATCCCGGAATGGGTCGCGCACTCTACCCGGAAGCTCGCCCAGGTCAAGGACTATTTCAGGGTCAGCTCGACCCCCTCCCGAGGTCCCACTCGATGTCGGCCTCGAGGTAGAGGCTCGCGACGACCCCGATCATCGCCAGCGTCGCGAGCATCGCCGCGCGGCACGCGCCTCTCCGCGACACCTGCCCCGACTCGAGCGCGTGCTGCAGCACGAGCAGCGTGCCCGGGAAGAAGAGCAGCGCCGCGGTCGCGAGACCGGGCGAGTACTCGTCGAACAGGATCGTCGTCGCGAGGTGGAAGATGCCGTTCGCGAACAACGTGAGCTGGAGCGTCACCGCGAGGAACGCCCACATCTTCGCCGGCGACCGCGACGCGCGCGACGACACGACGAGCACCGCCGTGATCAGCGGGATGTGCGAGTAGACGAACCACGGCATCGAGGTCGCGCCGAAGTGGCGGGTGGCCCACTCGGGAAATCGTGGGAGCTCCTCCATCACGTGGAGGAGGAACGAGATCGCCGGGATCCAATACGTGCGGTCCGGAGCTGCCTGCGCGCGCGTCGCGTCCATGCCGATGCCGCGAGCCGTTAGCGCAGCGGATCGTGCTCAGCAACGCGTAGCATTCGAGCCATGAAACGGACTCATCGCTGCCCGAAGTGCGGATACGGCCGCATCCTCCACATCGCGACCGTCGCCGACCGCGCCGGGGACCTGACGAGCGGTGCGAGCACGCCGATGAAGCTCGCGCACATGACCGAGCAATTGCTCGGCGTGTTCGTGCGGAGCCATTCGGCGGGCGAGCTCGAAGCAGGAGTGTGCCGCCGCTGCGGATACACCGAGCTCTACGTGAAAGATCCCGGGAGCATTCCGATCGACGGAGTGCACGTGCGCGAGCTCGTCGCGCCGGGCGGCGAAGAGCCGCCGCCCGGACACTGACGCTCATCCTTCGAGCGCGCGACGACGGATGTCCGAGAGCGTCTGTCGGCGCAGGATCTCGCCGTCGCGGAACACCGGCTCGAGCAGGTCGTCGGCCGCCCCGCGCGGCACGGTGCGGAGCACGCCCGACTCACGCACGAGCGCGAGCCGGCCCGACTTCGATCGTTTTCCGGGATCGGTCACCGGGTCCTTCATGACCGGGCGCCACTGACCGTCGATCTCGACCGCAGAGGCCTTGATCGCGAGCTTCTGGGTGTCGCGGTGCACCTTCTGCAGGAGCGCCCCACCCGACCCGAATGCGACGTTGTCCGCGGACCACCCGCGCTCCGCCATCGCGCTCAGGATCTCGACGATCATCGCGGGATCGATCCCATCGCCCTGGATGACGCGCACGTGGGGATCGAGCACTCGATATCCCTTCGCGTTCACCGTGGTGCCGAATGCGGTGCCGAGGATCTCGAGCACACGACAGACCACCTCGGGCGGATGACCGCTGTCGGGACGCACCACCAGCGTGCCGTCTCGCGCGAGGACGCGATCGCGCAGCTCCTGACCCCAGAGCTGCTCGCACGCGCGGAACACGTCGTAGCTGTCGGAGACGACCGCGACGAGGCCGCGCGGATAGGCCTCCAGCATGTTGCGGTATGCGCTCGACTCGCGCTCACGGCCCCAGCTCGTGATCGTGCTGTGCTCGGCGGCGGGGATCGAGAATCCCGCCATCGGCTCACCATAGTGTCTCCGCGCGAGCACGAGCGCTGGAATCGTGTCCGTCCCCTTGAAGCTCACGAGGTGCGCGGTGCCGCCGATCGCCGAGGACTCGAGCGACGTGCTCCCGCGCAGGCCGAAGTCGTGCAGCTTGAAGTCCACGAGCGACGGAGTGCCGGTCTTCTCGAGATACGCGCTGATCGTGCGGCGCATCTCCCGGCTCTGCGTCGCGACGGTGCACGGATACCAGACCTGCAGGAGCAGCGACTCGAGATAGTTGGTGAGCCACGGGACGCGAGGATCGGTGTTCTCGATCGTCGTCAGCACGTTCGAGACGGGCACCACCGTGCCCTCGGGGACCGCGCGGATCTCGACCGGAAGGCGCCCGCCGTGGACGTCGAGGATGTGTCTCCAGCCCTCCTCGTGGAACAGCGTCGCATCACCGAAGTGCGCGGCGCAGATCTCACGTGCCTCGGCGATCCGCTCCTCGGTCACCACCACACCGGCGAAGTGGCGATCGAGCAGGTACTGCAGACCGAAGAACACGATCGACGGATACACGCCACCGCGGCTCTCGAGGAACGAGCTCACGCGCGTCGTGCCCGGCGGATACTGCCGCCAGTGCGTCACCTTGTAGCTGTCGGTGCCCAGCAGGAGATTCGAGCCCTCCATCGTGATCACCTCCGTGCTCGCAAGTGCGTCGCGAGCATCTCACCCAGTCCTCGGTGCTCGGGGACGAGCCTCGCGGAGATCGCGCCGCTCGTCACGTCGTGCTCCGAGACCCACACGTTCTCGTCGACGTCGTCGGCGCCCGTCGCACGCCCGAACAGATACGGTGCCACGAAGAGCGCGGTCGTGATCCGATCGGGCCCGGTGCGATAGCGCCAGTCGTCGATTCGCGCCGATCCGAGATAGATCGGCGCGCCGATCTCCAGTCCGCCCGACTCACCGATCGCCTCGCGCCGCGCCGCGGCCTCGAGCGACTCGTCTCCGGGCAGCACGAACCCGCCGAGGAACCGGAGCAGGCCGGCGTCCTCGCGCTTCGCGGCGAAGAGCACCCGACGCTTGTCGCCATCGGTGATCGCGACGTCGACGGTCTGATAGACGACCGGAGGACGTGTCGTCGCGGAGTAGATGACGCCGCGCCGGAAGTCGCCGGTGGTCGCGGGGTGCGTGACCGCTTCGAGGCGCAGCGCGGTCGCGGACAGGTCCTCGATGGGATCGACCTCCTCGCACCGATGCACGCCCGAGTAGAAGCGCATGAAGCTGTCGCGTGATCCGTAGAGCACGGCCTCGCCCACCGCCGCGTGGTGCGCGACGATCGTGTCGAGCGCGCGAGACCACATCGCGTCGTCGCGGCAATCGGGCAGCTCGGCGACGAGCGCGAGCGGATGACGAGCGCGCACCATCTCGCGTCGAGTCGCGAAGTCGAGCGGGTTCTTCGCGGTGGGGACGTAGGTGCGCGGCGTTCCGAGCACGACGAGCAGCCGCGGATGGCGCGACTGCACGACCTCGAGGAGATGACGATGGCCGTCGTGGAGCTCCGGTGTCTGGAACCTCGCGACCACCACACCGAGCGTCTCGCGTTCCATGACGGACATCTTAGATGCATCTTGCATCGAAGTCCAGAGGGAACGCTTCGGAAGCGCCGTCGCGCGCTCCATTCATCAGCGGCGCGTGCGCAGCTGCACCAGGGCGGGCGCGCCGTCGAGCGCGCTCGTCACGACGTGGTGCATCGGAGAGCGCGCGCACGCGGGATCGGTCGCGCCGGCGTCTCCGGTGAGGTGGTACGCCTGGCAGCGACATCCGCCGTGATCGATCGCGCGACGCTCGCAGCCGCGACACGGCTCGGGCATCCACGCCTCCCCGCGGAACGCATCGAGCGCGGGTGAGCTGCGCCAGATCTCGCGGAGTGATCGATCCGCTCCTGCGCGCTCGAACCTCAACGTGGGGATCGTGTGCGCGGCCTGACACGGGAGCACGAGCCCGTCCGGGCTCACGACGACGAAGCGGCGCGCCCAGCCGTCCATGCACGCGCGCGGTGCGCCGGCATGATGGTCGGGCAGCACGAACACGATCTCCATACGCTCGGCGAGACGCGCTCGCGCTGCGGCGACGCTCGCTCTCGCGCGTGCGATCTGGGCGTGTGAAGGCAGCAGCGCGCGTCGATTGACGAGCGCCCAGCCGAGGTACTGCGTGCTCGCGAGCTCGAGGCGATCGGCGCCGAGCTCTTCGGCGAGCGCGATCGACGCGTCCACTCCGTCGATGTTGTCGCGACGGAGGACCACGTTGATCGTGAGCGGGATGTCGAGATGTCGCGCCCACGCCGCGACCTCGCGTTTGTGCGCGGCGACGCGCGCCCCGGCGATGCGATCGGCGCGCGTGTCGTCGGCGTCGCGCAGCGAGAGCTGCATCGCGTCGAGACCGGCGTCGCGCAGCGCGCACAGTCGCTCGCGCGAGAGTGGAACACCGGACGTGACCAGGTGCGTGTAGAGCTCGAGTCGATGGGCTGCTGCGATCAGGGTCGGGAGGTCGCGCCGCAGGAGCGGCTCGCCGCCGGTGAGGTGGACCTGGACGACGCCGAGCTCCGCGGCCTCGGCGAAGACGCGCGACCACGACGCGGTGTCGAGCCCGTCGCGGCGCTGCGCCCAGTCGAGCGGGTTGGAGCAATGCCCGCATCGCAGCGGGCATCGATACGTGAGCTCCGCGATCAGCGTGAACGGTCGATGTGGATCGGTCATCGACGGTCCCAGGTCATCAGGCCGCGCTGGGTGAGCGCGTCGAGGAAGACGTGGACGTCACGAGCCACACGATCGCGATCGTGCCCGCGCGCGAGCACGTCGATGATCGCCGCGAGCGTGCGCTCACCGTCGCAGAGCCCGACGATCCGCGCGGCGGTCGGGCTCAACAGGAGCCCTCGCTCGGGCGCGACCAGCAGGGGCTCGCCGGTGATCGGATCGCGACGCAGTCGAGCCTTGCGCGCGAGCCTCGGGCGCACGTCAGCTCTCCGCGCAGGTCGCCGAGATGCTCTCGACGACGTGCCAGAGGATCTCGGTCTTGCGCACCAGTGCCGCGACACAGCGCTCTTGGAGCTCCACGGTCGTCGCGTGGGAGGCGACGAATTCGATCGCTTCGTCGGCGTCGCGGCGCGCCGCGGGCACACGGGTGCGGAAATACGCGATCGCGTCGGCGCCGACCCACGGATAATGCTGCTCCCACGCCGCGATTCGTGCGCTCATCAGGTCGGGCGCGAAGCACTCGGTGAGCGACGACGCGACCGCCTCGACGAGGCTCCAGCGTGCGACCGACGAGACGTAGTCGTCGCACGCGAATCGCACGCCCGGCACGACGTGTCGATGCGCGATCACGTCGTCGCGATCGAGCCCCACGCCCTCCGCGAGCCGCAGCCAGAGCTCGAGGCCGCCGCGCTCGACGTCGTCACCATCCTGCTCGTGGATCCGCCGCAGCCACGCACGACGGAATACGACGCTCTCCGACTTGGCGACGATCAATGCGTCCTTCAGCGGGATGCGCGTCTGATAATAATATCGATTCGCCACCCAATGGCGCAGCTGCGCCGGGCTCAGCGCGCCGGCGTGCATCGCGACGTGGAACGGATGGCGGTGGTGATATCGACTCCGGCCCTCCTCGCGCAGGCGGGCGATGAACGCTTCACGGGAGGTCACAACGCGATCTCCATTCCGTCCCACGCGACCTCCCAGCCCGCGGCGGAGACCTCGGCGCGCTCGGGCGAGGTCTCGACGAGGATCGGATTCGTGTTGTTGACGTGGATGAAGATGCGCCGCGCCGACTCCACACCTCGTGCGGAGCGCAGGAGTCCGTCCTCGCCGCCGATCGGGAGATGGCCCATGTCGCGCGCTCGGCGGGTCGAGCACCCGAGTCGGATCAGCTCGTCGTCGGACCAGAAGGTGCCGTCGACGAGCACACACGCCGCGCGGGAGAGCGCGAGCGAGAGCCCGTCGCTCCACGCACGCACCGACGATGCGTATCCGAGGAGGCGCCCGCCTTCGCCGAGGAGGAGACCGACGTTGTCGTCGTCCGACGGTCGCGTGAGCCCCTCGCGATACCGCGGTGGCTTGCCGGGCACCGAGAACGCCTCGATGGAGAGCCCGGCGATCTCGCGGGTCGCGCCGGGCACGAGCGAGACCCACTCGATCCGATCGAGCGCGCGGCAGAGCACGTTGTCCTCCACGAACGCGCGGCGCACCGTCTCGGTCGCGAGCACCGACAGGCGCGTTCCCTCGCGCATCGTGAGGAGCCCGAGGCAGTGATCGAGATCGGCGTTGGTGAGCACCACCGCTGCGATCGGCGTGCGTCGCGGGGGCCGTGGATGGAGCGGCGGGAACGACTCGATCTGGGCTCGCACGTCGGGTGACGCGTTCACGAGGATCCAGTGCTCGCCGTTCGCGCTCACCGCGATCGACTCCTGGGTGCGCGGGGTCGCGCGGATCGTCCCGGCGCGCACGCCCTCGCACTGGGGGCAGCCGCAGTTCCATTGCGGGAAGCCGCCTCCCGCCGCGGCGCCGAGGACTCGGACGAGCACGCGCGGCCTAGTCAGTGGGCTCGTCGCTCTGGTATGCGCCGATCTCGGCGTCCATCCGGATCTCGACGAAGGTCGGAGGATCCCAGTCGTCGTCGCGCTCGTCCGTCTCCGGTGCTCGCTCGTGATCGATGGGCTCCATCACGGCTGAGATAGAGGCCTACCCCGGAGCCACAAGAGGCGTCCGATCGGGCGCCGGGACGATCGCCCCGCTGCAGGGTCGGGGCCCCGTGCCGCGTCCGGGATCGCGCGTCGCACCCTGGAAATGCGGGCCTCGGCGTGACGCGGAGGGGCCGTCCACGTTGCGCGGCGGTGGCGATGTCCGCTAAGCAGCGGCGCTTGGGCCCGCTGTTCCATCGCCCCGTGTCCCCCCGCCGGCCGCTCGCGAGCGCGACTGCCGCCCTCCGGCGATCGTTGCCCGTGCGATCGCGACACGGGGCGGAGCTCCTGCCCGCGCTCCTCGACTTCGAAGGCGCGGTGCAGCTCGCGCAGGCGCTCGAGACACCGCCAGCCACCACGAGCGCGGGGTGGACGCCCGCGGAGGCGATCACGATCGCGCGGCGCCGGCTCGAGAGCGCGGAGCGCGAGGTGCGGCGGCCGCTCTCGGATCCTCGGACCGGCGCGTCGTTCGGCGCGCCGGAGCGCATCGCGCATTTCCTCGAGCGCGCGGGGGTGCCCGCGACGCGACAGCGCAAGGCGATCGCGAGCGCGGCGCACGAGCTCTTCGCGCCGCTCGAGGCGCAGATGTCGCGGAGGATCACCGCGGTGCGGCAGCTCGTCGCGGAGGTGCGTCGCGAGATCGCGCCGACGATCGCCGCGAGCGCGCCGAGCGCGGCGCGTCTCGAGCAGCTCGATGCGGCGCTCGCACAGGCGACGTCGGTGCGATCCGATGCGCTCTTCTCGCGCGCGATCGTCGCGATGCGCGATGCGTTCGCGGCGGACCTCGAGGTCGCGGTGCTCGCGCTGCCGAAGCCGTGCGACGAGGTGCCGCTCGCGGCGTGGGCGAGCGCGCGCGGGCCGGTCGGCGAGCACGTCGCGCGCTGCGAGGCGTTCGTGGTCGCGTCGTTCCTGCACGAGCGCGCGCGCCTCGACATGTTGGTGCGCAACACGCTGGGTGAGCGGCTCGCATGAGCGCGAGACCGAAGAGCCACCGGGGCACGCGCCTCGGGATCGTCGGCGCGGGCGTGATCGGCGTGCTGGTCGCGGCGCGCACCGCGGCGTTCTATCTCGACGTCGATCGCGTCGCGTTCGCGCTCTCGCTGTTGATCGCGGCAGGGCTGGCGTTCGGCATCGTCGAGCTGCTCGGGCGCGTCGCGCGGGTGGAGCGCATCGAGGGCGAGCTCGCGCGGCTGCCGAGCCCCGCGACGATCGAGGCGATCGACGCGACGAGCGCGCCGCTGCGCACCGTCTTGCGCGCACGGCTGAGCGGCGTGCGCGCGACGATCCCGAGCGCGGGGTTCGCGTCGTATCTCGTCGGGCTCCTGGTGATGGTCGGTCTGCTCGGGACCTTCCTCGGGCTCGTCGACGCGCTGCGCGGTGCCCGCGAGGCGCTCGGTGCGAGCGGCGACATCGACGCGCTGCGCGATGCGCTCGCGACGCCGATGCTCGGCCTGAGCCGCGCGTTCGGCACGTCGGCCGCGGGCCTCTGCGCATCGGCGATGCTCGGCCTCGCGTCGGTGCTCGCGCGCCGCGACGAGGCCGCGCTCGCGACGGCGGTGCACGGCTACGCCGACGACGCGCTCGGGCCGCTGACGATCGCGGAGCGACAGATCGCGGTGCTCGAGGCGCTGGTGCGACAGAACGCGGAGTCGGCGGCGGCGGCCGCGCGCGCGAGCGCGGCGATCGAGAAGACGGCGGCCGCGCTGCGCACGGACGTGTCGAGCGGTGTCGCGGACGTGGCGCGCGCGATCGAGCAGGCGCTCACGCCGGCGCTGGATCGCGCGGTGGCGCGCGCGTCGGACGTGACGCGGGAGCGCCTCGACGACTGGACGCGGATCGTCGAGCGCGAGGCCGAGACGCGGCGAGCACGCGACGCCGCGCTCGCCGACGCGTGGTCGGAGGTCGCGGGGCAGAGCGCGGATCGAGTGGCGCGCGAAGGCGCGCGCGTGCTCGGAGAGCTGCAGGGCGCGCTGAGTGAGAGCCTCACCTCGCTCGACGCGCGGCTCGGCGCGAGCATCGACGCGCTCGCGAAGCAGCTCGGCGCGCGCACCCAGAAGACGAGCGACGATCTCGAGGCGCGCCTCGCGGCGACCACCACGACGGTCGGCGCGATGATCGAAGCGCTCGCGGGTGAGCTCGAGACCACGCGGGCGCGCCTCGACCGCACGCTGGAAGCGACGGGCGCGGCGCTCGAGGCACAGGCCGAGCGAAGCCTCGCGCGCGAGCGAGCCCGTGAGGAGACGATCGACGCCCGCATGTCGGCGCTGGCGAGCGCGGAGGCCCACGCGCTCACGCGGCTGGAGCGGCACGTCGAGGCGGTGGACGCGGCGCTCGCGACGCACCTCGAGCGCATGAGCGCGATGCAGCGCGATGCGGCGCGCGAGGCTGCGGATCGTGCGGTGGCACTCGACGTGGTCCTGCGCGATCACGCAGCGGCGCTCACCGAGACGACGGGGGCGATGCTCGCGGAGGCGGCGCGCCGTGCCGAGACGGCGAGCGCGGCGGCCGAGCGCGTGGTGAGCGCGACGCGCGACGAGATCGCGCTGCGCGAGGCATCGGAGCGCGCCCAGGCCGCGCGTGCCGAAGCGGTGCTCGCCGGGCTCGCGCAGACCGCGGACCAGGTCTCGGCGCGCACGGCCGACGTGCTCACCGCGCACGCAGAGCGCCAGGGTGAGCTCGAGACGCGCTGGATCGCCGCGCGCGAGGCCGCCGAGCGAGCGCAGACCGCGCGCACCGAGGCCGTGCTCTCGGGGCTCGCGCAGGCGGCCGAGCAGGTCTCGACGCGCGCGGGCGACGTGCTCACCGCGCACGCGGAGCGCCAGGGCGAGCTCGAGACGCGCTGGATCGCCGCGCACGAGGCCGCCGAGCGAGCGCAGGCAGAGCGCACCGAGGCCGTGCTCTCGGGGCTCGCGCAGGCGGCCGAGCAGGTCTCGACGCGCGCGGGCCGCGTGCTCGACGATCAGGCGGAGCGGCAGAGCGCGATCGAGGCGCGCTGGCTCGCGGCACAGGAAACGTCGGCGGCGCGCCTGGTCGCGCTGCTCGAGCAGCACGCGGAAGGTCTCGCGCAGGGGCTCGCGGCGACTCGCTCGCTCGTCGAGGACACGGCGGGCCTGCTCCGCGCGAGCGGCGTCGAGATGGGCGCGGTCGCGGAGGTGTTCACCGGCGCGGTGGATCGTTATCGCGAGGCGAGCGCTGCGTGTCTCGGCGCGCTCGCCGGGCTCGACGGCGCGGTCGATCAAGCGGGCAAGAAGGCCGCGATCGAGCTGCTCACCGACTATCTCGATCAGACGCGCGAGGTGTTCGAGCACTCGCTCGAGGTGCAGCGCGAGCTCTTCGCGGAGCTGCGCGCGCTGCGAGGCCGCGGGCAGGGCGCGGCGGAGACCACGCGTGTTCGCGCCTGACGAAGAAGAGGACGGCGAGCGCGCGCCGGTGTGGCCGGCGTTCGGCGACATGATGGCGTGCCTCTTCGGCATGTTCGCCCTCTTCTTCACGTGGGCGGTCGTGCTCGAGGTCGGCACCGCCGAGGAGCTGCGCGACGAGCGCGCGCGTGCTGCGGAGGAGCGCGCGCGGGCCGAGGCCGACCGTGCGCGCGCCGAGGCCGAGCGCGAGCGGCTCGCCGCGCTGGAGCGCGCGCTCGCGGGCCCGCTCGCGGCGGGGCGCATCAGCCTCACCGATGGGCGCATCGGGATCCGCGGAAGCGTGCTCTTCGATCTGAACTCGTCGGCGCTCAAGCCCGAGGGTCTCTCGGTGCTCACCGACGTCGCACCGCCGCTCGCCACGTACCTCGGCGCGCACGACGCGATGATCATGGTGAGCGGGTTCACCGACGATCTTCCGCGGCGCGCCGCCGACGGCGACAACTGGCAGCTCTCCGCGGAGCGCGCGCTCACCGTCGTGCGCGCGCTGATCGCGGCGGGTGTGCCGAGCGATCGTGTGTTCGGCGCGGGCTTCGGCGAGACGCATCCGGTCGCGCCCAACGACACCGACGAGAACCGCGCGCGCAACCGGCGCGTCGAGATCGCGCCGGTGCCGCGCTTGGTCGGAGGGGCGCCGTGAGCGACGAGCTCGCGGCGCGACTCCGCCTCGTCGAGGCCGAGGGCACCGGTGACGTCGAGGGGCTCGCGCTCGTGCGCACGCTGATCGAGCGCGCCGAGTCGCTGCCCGCGAACGGTCGCGCGCGCCTCCTCGCACGCGCCGAGGCGCTCCTCGATGGCTACCGCGAGCGCACGCCGGTGATCGTCCCCGAGCCTCCCAGCCCGCCCGACGACAGCGCGTGGCGCGAGGCGCTCGCTGCACGCGCGCACGCGCGTCCGCCGCGGGTGCGCACCGACGAGCGCTCGGTCGAGATCGTCTCCGAGATCCGCGCCACTGCGGCGTCGACGCGCGCGGCCGAGCAGGTCCCCGAAGCTGCGGGCCCCTACAACGGCGCGGCGGTCGCGGCCCGGGCGCTGGACGAGCTCGTCGCGATCGCGCCCGGGTACGTGGGCAGCTACATCGCGTGGCTCGAAGATCTGGCGTGCCTCGCCGATCTCCCGGCCGAGCGCCGCACCGCGCGCCCCAAGGCCGCCGCCCGGCGCTCCCGCCGCGAGCCCTGAAGAGAGAAAATTGTCCGGCGCGGGCCGGCTCGAACGTCGAGGGATCGACGGCGCGCGACGCGGGACGATCCCGCGCGAGACGCCGAGGCGAGGAGCCCCATGCGACGCATCGTGACGTTCGAGCGAGTGAGCACCGACGGATACTTCGCGCGCCCCGACGGCAGCCTGGACTGGGCGGTGCCGGATCCCGAGCTCGATCGCGACGCGGTCTCCGCGATCCCGCGCTTCGACACGATCCTGCTCGGCCGCCGCACCTTCGAGATGTTCGAGATGGCGTGGCGACCGGCCGAGGGGGCGGCGCCGAGCGACGAAGATCCCCACGAGCCGGGGCGCCGCTCCGACGAGATGCGCGCGATGGGGCGCATGATCGACGAGGCCACGAAGTGGGTGTTCTCGCGGACGCTCGCGAAGCCGACGTGGCGCAACTCCAAGCTGGTGCGAGCGTTCGATCCGCGCGAGATCGAGGCGCTCAAGCGCAGCCCCGGCAAGGACGTGATCGTGTTCGGCAGCGGCTCGATCGTGTCGGCGCTGACCGAGCACGGGCTGATCGACGAGTACCAGATCATCGTGTGCCCGGTGCTGCTCGGGCGCGGGCGGCCGTGGCTCGACGGCGCGTCGCGCTCGTCGCACCTCGCGCTGCAGGAGACGAAGGCGTACCGATCGGGCAACGTCATGCTGCGCTACACCCGCCGAGGAGAGATGTGATGAGCGAGTTCGTCTTCTTCTTCCGCGCGAGCGATGCGGCGCAGCGCGAGGCGATGGGCACGCCCGAGCGCGCGCAGCAGAGCATGCAGAAGTGGCTCGCGTGGACGCGCGAGCTCGAAGCGGGCGGGCACCTGAAGAGCGGTGGTCTGCCGCTCGAGCGAGACGGGCGCGTGGTGCGCGGCAAGGACGTGGTCGTGACCGACGGGCCCTACGTCGAGGTGAAGGATCTCGTCGCGGGCTTCATCGTGATCGAGGCGCGCGACATCGCGCAGGCGGTCGAGCTCTCGAAGGGATGCCCGATGCTGGCGGGCGGAGGCTCGGTCGAGATCCGCCCGGTGATCGCGCACATGACGTGAGCGCGTGGAGCTCGAGGCGCACCTCTTCCGGCGCGAGTCGGCGCGGTTGGTCGCCGCGCTGACGCGCGTCTTCGGCGTGCACAACCTCGCGCTCGCCGAGGACGTCGTGCAGGACGCGTTCTGCCGCGCGCTCGAGGTGTGGCGCACGCGCGGTGTGCCCGACAATCCGTCGGCGTGGCTCACCGCGACCGCGAAGCACCGCGCGCTCGACGTGATGCGCCGCGAGCGCACCGCGCGCACGTTCGCGCCCGAGCTCGCGCGCCTCCTCGACGACGAGCTCGTCGAGGAGGCGTTCGCCCCGCACACGATCCGCGACGAGCAGCTGCGCATGATGTTCTCGTGCGCCCACGCGCGGCTGCCCGAGGAGGCGCGGATCGCGCTGATCCTGAACCTGCTCTGCGGGTTCGGCGCGAGCGAGATCGCGAGCGCGCTGCTCACCGGGCGCGCCGCGATCGAGAAGCGCATCGCGCGCGGCAAGAAGGTGCTCGCGAGCGCGCGCACGCTCTTCGATCTCGACGACGCCGAGCTGGGAGCGCGTCAGCCGACCGTGCAGCGCGCGCTCTACGTGCTGTTCAACGAGGGCTACCACGGCGCGTCGGAGAGCCCGGTGCGCGTCGAGCTGTGCGCCGAGGCGATCCAGCTCGCCGCGCTCCTCGGCGAGCATCCGCGCACCGCGACGCCGGCGACCCACGCGCTCGGCGCGCTGATGTGTCTCCACGCCGCGCGACTGCCGGCGCGGATGGACGAGACCGGCGTGCCGATCGCGCTGGCCGATCAGGATCGCGCCCGCTGGGATGCGCGCCTCGTCGCCGAGGGCCTCGCGCTGCTCGAGCGCTCGGCGAGCGGGCACGACGTCACGACGTACCACCTCGAGTCCGCGATCGCCGCGCTGCACGCGAGCGCGCGCACGCTCGACGAGACCGACTGGAGCACGATCGTGACGCTCTACGATCGTGCGATGGCGATCGCGCCCTCCCCGGTGATCGCGCTCAACCGTGCGATCGCGATCGCGCAGCGCGACGGGCCCGAGCATGGCATCGACGCGATCGACGCGATCGTGGATCGCGAGCGGCTCGCGCGATATCCGTTCCTGCCCGCGGCGCTCGGCGAGCTCGAGCTGCGCCGAGGCAATCGCATTGCCGCACGCGCTCATCTGCGGAACGCGCTGGTGCTCGCGCGCAGCGATGCGGAGCGTCGGTTCCTCGAGAAGCGGCTCCGCGCGTGCGAGTGATCAGGCGACCGCGGCGTCCCACTCGATGCGGTGCCGGAAGAGCCACGCGAGCGAGCGCTCGTTCGCCTCTTCGCTCTGCATCCGCAGCACCCACGGCATGACCAGATCGCGCGCCCAGCGCCCGACCGGGCCGAGGGTCTTCGCGCTGCCGGTCCTCGCGCCGTGCGCGACGACGCGCTCCACCCGCGCGCGACGCAGCGACTCGTAGGCCGCGAGCGCACCGGGCACGTCGTCGACGTCGCGCAGACATCGCGCGAGCTCGACCGCGTCCTCGGCCGCCATCGACGCGCCCTGCCCCGACGACGGCGACGCAGCGTGCGCTGCATCGCCGATCACGACGATCGGCCCGCGCGACCAGGTCGGCACGCGCGGCACGTCGTACTGGCTCCTCGCGATCAGCGAGCCCTCGGTCGCCGCGATCACCTCGGCGAGCGGAGTGCGATCCGCCGACGCGAGCTCGATCAGATGCGCTCTCCAGTCGTGGCTCGCGAGCGCTTCGCGCGTGGGCTCCTCGGCGCGCGCGGGGTTCGCGAACCACCAGATCTCGCGCGAGGGGCTCACCGTGATCCCGAAGAAGCAGCGGTGCCCGAAGATCATCCGGTACGTGCCCGGCGCGAGCTCGACCGACGCCGAACGCGTGAAGCCGCCGACGTCGAGGAGCCCGTTGTAGCGAGGACGCGGCGCGCCGGGATCGATCACCTCGCGCACCCGCGAGCGAAGCCCGTCGGCGCCGATCAGCACGTCGCCCTCGACACCGTCCCCGTCGTCGAACGACGCGACCACGCGGCCACCGCGCGTGATGGTCGCGCCGGTGAAGCGCTTGCCGTGCACGATCTCGATCCCGCGGCGCCGCGCCTCCTCCGAGACGATGCGGTAGAGGTCCGCACGCTTCAGCGTGTGGGTCACGGTGCCGTCGGGGAGCGTGCCGCCGATCGGCACCGTGCCGAGCACGCGACCGGTGCCGCTGCAGAGCTCGATCGCGCGCGACGCGAACCCCGCCGCCTTCACTTGCTCGTGCACCCCGATGGTGCGCATCGCGTCGAGCCCGTTCACCGCGACCGTGAGCCACGCACCAGCCGCGAGCGACGCGCTCGGCTCGTAGGTCTCGTAGATCGTCGCCGCGATCCCGGCGCGCGCGAGGGCGAGCGCGGCGCACGGCCCCGCGATGCCCGCGCCGATCACGATCGCGCGCTTCATGCGATCTCCACGTCGGACGCGCCGCCGCTCACGTCGATCTCGTAGCCGTCGGCGCCGCGCACCAGGCCCGCGGACTCGAGGCGCGCCGCGCCGCCGATCGCCTCGAAGCGACGGTCGTCGAGCCGCAGCGACGACACGCCGCCGTGCACCGAGACCGCGACCCCGACCTCGACGGGGCGTCGCACCCGCAGCCGGCTCGCGCCGCCCGAGATGCGGATCGGCACGATGCCCGCGGGGCGCGGCAGATCGAGCTCGACGTCGCTGCACCCGCCGCCGACCTCGATGGCAGTGAGGGTGGCGCGCGTGAGCTCGCCGGTGAGCGACGAGACGCCGCCCCGCACCGAGAGCGACCACGCGACCGCCGGGTGCAGCACGATCGCGAGCTCGTCACGCTCACCGATGAAGAGCGCGTGCAGCCAGTCGGTCGCCGACATCGGCCACGACACGCGCACCTCGCTGCCGTGCACGCGCAGCCGCGGCACCGGACCGACGCCGGGATCGAGCGCGATCAGCGCACCGGCGCTCGGGTCGACGCGGACGTGGGTGCGGCAGAGGCCGGACGCGATCACCAGGCGCATGCGCGTCTGGCCGTCGTAGGGGATCGAGAGCGCGCCGGTGGGCTCGCTCGGGGGGCGCGCGGAGGTGCGGTAGGGGTCGCTGCCGGGCTCGTTCATCGTCGATCTCCTCGGGTTGGCGGGGGGAGAGCGTCGCGGTAGCGTTGGCGCTCACCCAACCAGACTCTCTGACCGTCGATATCTTAGTGGCTAAGATATCGACTCGTCAAGAAGGCGAGCGTCCGTCGTGTCCCGTCCCCGCAAGTCCGACCGTGTCCGGCCGCTCGAGCGCGCGCTCCATCGCGTGGGCGAGGCCGAGCGCCGCCTCCGCCAGGCCGCTGCGGATCGTCTCGGCCTCGGCATCACGGATCTCGAGGCGCTGCTCCTGCTCGACGAGTCGGGCCCGATCGCCGCGGGGCGCATCGCCGAGGCGCTGGTGATCACCACCGGCGCGGTCACCGGGCTCGTCGATCGCCTCGAGCGCGCGGGCTGGGTGCAGCGCACCCGCGGCGAGGCCGATCGCCGGCAGGTGTTGGTCGAGCTCGCGCCGGCGCGACGCGACGTGATCGACGCGCACCGAGCGTCGCGCGAGCGGCTGCTCGTGGAAGCGCTCTCGGGCGTCGACGACGCGACGCTCTCCGCCAGCATCGCGCTGCTCGAGACCGCGGCGGAGCGCCTGCTCGCGGGCATCGCGGCGTTCGGGCAGCCGCCGGTCGACGAGAGCGCCGAGCGCGCGAGCGAGGACGGCACGCGCGCGCCGATCGGGAGCGCCGAGCGCGGCCGGCTGCGCTTCGTGTCCGGCGCGCCGAAGCTGACGCTGCGCGGGGCGCGCATCCGCGACCTCTACCGCGCAACCTTCGACGGCAAGCGCCCGCAGGTGCGCGTCGAGCCCGACGGCACCGTGACCTTCCAGTACAAGGGCTTCTCCTGGCTCGGCCGTCACGATCTCGGCGCCGAGCTCGTGCTCACCAGCGCGGTGCCGTGGACGATCGAGATCAAGGGCGGCGTCGCCCAGCTCGATGCGGATCTGCGCGACGTGGACGTGCGCGCGATCGACATCACCGGCGGCGCGAGCGAGTGCGAGCTCCACCTGCCGAGGCCGCGCGGCACCGCGACGCTGCGCGTGACCGGCGGCGCGAACCACGTCGTGGTGCGACGCCCGCGCGGCGCGGCGGCGCAGGCGGTGGTCCGCGGTGGCGCGAACAGCCTCGCGTTCGACGATCAGCGCATGGGCTCGTTCGGCGCGACCGCGCGCTTCGCGACACGCGGCTGGGAGAGCGCGGCGGATCGCTGGTCGATCGAGCTCACCGGCGGCGCGAGTGATCTGTCGGTGACCGAGGAGTGAGGGTCGAAACATCGGCTCGCCGGCGGAGGGCCCTCCCGTCCGCGTGCGCCGCACGCCCTCCGCCAGCGAGCACTCCAGCTGGACTGATCTCGCGGAACACGCGCGCGAGGTGATCGAGGAACACGCGCACCTTGGGCAGGAGGTGCCGGTTGGGCGGATAGAGCGCGTGGATCGGCCACGACGCGTTCCCGTGCTCGTCGAGCACCGTGACGAGCTCGCCGCGCTCGAGCCAGCCGCGCGCGAGGAAGTCGAAGAGCGTCACGATGCCGCGCCCCGACGCCGCGAGCTGCGCGAGCACGTCGGCATCGTTCACGTGACAGGGCCCGGCGATCTCCTGGGTGTACGTGCCGTGCTCCCCCGAGAACGTGAAGGGCCGCGGGCGGCCCGCGTCGAGCCATCCGAGGCAGCGATGCGACGCGAGATCCGCGGGCGTGCGCGGCGTGCCGTGCTTGCGCAGATAGCCCGGCGACGCGCAGCGCAGCAGCCGCGTCTCGCCGAGCTTGCGCGCGATGAGGCTCGAGCTCGCGAGCGGTCCGATGCGCACCAGCACGTCGACGCCCTCGACCACCGGATCGACGAGCTGATCGCGCAGCGTGAGGTGGACCTGCACGTCGGGATGACGATCGAGGAAGCGCGGCAGCGAGGGACCGACGATCGTGCGACCGAGGTTCGTCGCGGTCTCGACGCGCAGCAGACCCGAGGGGCGCTTCTTCGCGTGGGCGATCGCGTCGCGCGCCTCGTCGAGCTCCGCGAGCGCACGCACGCAGCGATCGTGGAACGCCTGACCGTCGTGGGTGAGGCGCAGCGAGCGCGTGGTGCGCGCGAGCAGCGCGACGCCGAGCTCGCGCTCGAGCAACGCGACGCGACGGCTCACCGCCGACGGAGTGACCCCGAGCTTCCGCGCCGCCGCCGCGAAGCTGCCGGTCTCGACGCTCAGCACGAGACAGCGGATGCCGTCGATGCCCTCCAGCACGCGCGATTCGTTCCCTTTCTGCACGAGTGACGTGCGCTGGCGGGTTCTACCGCATCCCTGCGCACGAATGCATGTCTCGCGCATCGGAGGTGCTCGAGATGCAGGCAGTCGTGATCGGGAAGCCGGGCGCAGGTGTGGACGCGTGGACGCTGGTCGAGCGCGCGCGTCCGGAGCCCGGGCCGGGACAGGTGCTGGTGCGGATGCACGCGGCATCGGTGAACTACCGCGACCTGATGATCGCGAAGGGGCTCTACGGCGGTCCGGTGAAGGAGCAGCTCGTGGTGCTCTCGGACGGCGCGGGCGAGATCGCCGCGCTCGGCGACGGCGTGACCGGGCTGCGGGTCGGCGAGCGCGTGACCAGCGCGTACTACCCGACGTGGCACGCCGGGCCCTACCGCGCGGAGCACGAGTCGGCGTCGCTCGGCATCGGTCGCAACGACGGAGTGCTCGCGCAATACGTGGTGCTGCCCGCGCGCGCCGTCGCCGCGATGCCGGCGTCGCTCTCGTTCGAGCAGGCCGCGACGCTGCCCTGCGCCGCGCTGACCGCGTGGCAGGCGGTGTTCGAGGGCGCATCGCGGCTCGTGGCCGGCGAGAGCGTGCTCGTGCAGGGGACGGGCGGCGTCTCGCTCTTCGCGGCGCAGCTCGCGCTCGCGAGCGGTGCGCGGGTGATCGCGACGTCGTCGAGCGAGGCGAAGCTCGCGCGGCTGCAGACGATGGGGGTGCGCGATCTCGTGCACACCGGCACCCATCCGGAGTGGCACGAGCAGGTCCTGCGCATGACCGGGGGCGAGGGTGTCGATCACGTGCTCGACGTGGGCGGCGCGGCGACGCTCGCGCGCTCGCTGCAGGCGGTGCGCGTCGGAGGACGCGTGGCGGTGCTCGGCCTGCTCGGGGGGATGGGGCAGACCATCGATCCGCTGCCGATCCTGTTCCGCAGCGTGACCGTCGAGGGCATGCACGTCGGCTCGGTGTCGATGCTCGAGCGCCTCTCGCGCGCGATCGATCGCCTCGCGATCCAGCCGGTGGTCGACGAGGTCTTCGAGGTGCGCGACGCGCCGCGCGCCCTCGCGAAGCTCGCGGCGAGCACGCACTTCGGGAAGATCGTGATCCGCGTGCCCTGACGCGATCAGGCGTGCGCGATCTCGGCCTCGGCGCGCGGGGCGTAGGGCAGCGTGAAGTGGAAGCTCGTCAGCTCGCCCGGCGTGCTCTCGAACCAGATGCGTCCGTCGTGCGCCTCGATCAGGCCCTTGCTGAGGTAGAGGCCGAGGCCGATGCCGCGCTCTCGCCCGGCGCGCGCCGCGCGCGTGCGCTCGAAGCGCCCGAAGATCTTCGGCATCTCCTCGGGCGGGATGCCGGGGCCGCGGTTCGTCACGATCACCTCGAGCTCGCGGTCGCGCGGCAGGAGCCGCACGGCGATGCGCGCGCCGGGCTCGCCGTACTTGAGCGCGTTCGTGAGCAGGTTCGTCAGCACCTGCTCGATGCGCACCGGATCGGCGAGCACGGCGCGCTCCGCGCCCGGCGCGAGGTCGACGTCGCAGCGCGGCCCCGCGCCCGGCACGCGATCGACGACGTCGCGCACCAGCGTCGCGAGCGAGACCTCGCGGCGGTCGACCGAGATCCTGCGCGCCTCGATGCGCGACGCGTCGAGCAGATCGCCGATCATGCGATCGAGCGTGCCCGCGGCGCGGCGGATCGAGGCGATCGCCCACTTCCGCTTGTCCTCGGGGAGCGGAGCGCGTTTCTCGTCGAGCATGCCGGCTGCGAGCGTGATCACGTTCACCGGCTGACGCAGGTCGTGCGCGACGACCGAAGTCCACTCCTCGCGCAGCCGCTCGAGCTCCTTCAGCGTCGAGACGTCCTGCACGATCATCACCGCGCCGGTGAGCGCGCCCGCATCGGAAACCACCGGCGAGACGCCGACGAGCACCGCGGCGGTGCTGTCGTCGCGGCGGCGCACCTGGTACTCGCGTCCCGCGAAGCCCTCGCCGCGCTCGATCGCGGCGACGTAGGGCATCTCCTGGGGCGCGATCGCGCGCCCGCTCGGGAGCTGCAGGTCGAGCGGCACCGGGTTCCCGAAGGGATCCTCCGCGCTCTCGCTCGCGGGCGCGTACGCGCGCAGGGTGCGGTTGTCGGCGACGATCCGCCCCTTCGCGTCGAGCAGGAGCACGCCCTCGGGCATCTGATCGACGACCGTGTGCATCCACGCGCGCGAGACCGCGACCTTCTGGTACAGGCGCGCGATCTCGAGCGCCGCACCGGCGCGCGACGCGAGCAGATCGACGAGGCGCTCGTCGTCCTCGGTGAACGCCTCGGCGTCGTGCTCGCGAGCGAGGAAGAGGTCGCCGACGATGCTGCCGCGGTGACGAACCGGGACGCGGAGCACCGCCCTCCCCTCGGCGCTCACGTGCTCGGGGATCGTCCCGACCTCGATCCAGTGCTCGAGCGGTGCCCGATGCTCGGTCCCCACGCCCATCGCGACGTACATCGCGCGGACGAGGAGCTGCGCCTGCGCGGCGATCACCGCCATCACGCTCTCGACGCTCGCGTCCGGGAGGCGCGCGACCGCGTCGTTGATCGCGGCGCCCGCGTCGGAGAGCGCGCGAACGCGAGCGGCGCTCTCGACCGCGCGCTGCTCCGCGGCCTGCAGCGCGAGCTCGATGCGCTTGCGATCCGTGACGTCCTGGGTCGTCCCGATCCCGCCGAGGATCCGGCCTCGCTCGTCGCGCACGAGATCGGCGCGCTCGCGCACCCACTTCACCTCGCCGTCGACCAGCAGGCGGTGCTCGATGTCGTAGGGCGCGCCGTCGAGCGTGGCGCGCCACATCCGATCGACGTACGCGCGATCATCGGGGTGCACCACCGAGAGGAAGACCCCGTAGTCGAGCACCGTGCCCGCGGGCACGCCGAAGATGCGATGTGTCTCGTCGGACCACACGATGTCGCCGCGCGCGGCGTCGATGCGCCAGCTCCCGATCTTCGCGAGCGCCTGCGCACGATGGAGATCCGCCTCGCGCTGCCGGAGCTCCTCCTCGATGCGATGGCGCTCGCTCACGTCGCGCACCACCGCCTGCCATCGACCGTCGGGCGGGATCCGCGCGTTCACCTCGACCGTCACGAAGGTCCCGTCCTTGCGGCGCAGGAGCCACTCGCCCACGTCGTCGATGCGACCGCCGAGGAGACGCTCGCGCGACTCGGCGAGGCGCAGCACGTCCTCGGGACGCAAGAGGTCGACGATCCGCTTGCCGAGCAGCTCCTCGCGCGTGTAGCCGAGCATGCGGCACGCCGCCGGGTTCACCTCGACGTAGTGGCCCTCGAGATCGGCGACGAAGATGCCGTCGGGCGCCTGCTCGACGAGCGACGCGAGCCGCGACTCGGCGTCCAGCGCGCGCTTGGCCGCGGTGAGGTTGCGGACACGCGCGCGCAGCTCCTCGACGACGAAGGGCTTCACCAGGAAGTCCTGCGCGCCGTCGCGGAGCAGGCGGACGCGGAGGTCGTCGTCGGCCTTCGCGGTGACGACCAGGATCGCGGTGCGCTCGAGCGCCGGCACCGCGCGCACCGCGCGCACGAGCTCGTCGCCGCTCGCCTCCGGCATCATCACGTCGACGACGATCACGTCGGGCAGCAGCGCGATCGCCGCCTCGAGGCCCTGCTGGCCGTCGTACGCGGTCGCGACGCGATGACCGGGCGGGAGGCTCTCGCACATGAACCGGTTCATGTCGGGGTGGTCCTCCACGACCAGCACGAGCGGCCCGCTCCCGGTGCTCGGCACGATCGGAGTGCCGGGCTCGGACGCGCGGATCTCGTCGGCGAGCTGGCGCGCGGTGTCGGCGTCGACGGTGGACGCCACGTGCTCGGCGCGGAGCGTCGTTCCGGGCGGCGCGAAGCGCGGCAGCTCGACGCGCGCGAGCACGCCGCCCTCCGTCGCGTCGTGGAGCGTGATCGATCCGCGGTGCAGCACGACGAAGTCGCGCACGATCGCGAGCCCGAGGCCGGTGCCGCCGACGCGCCGGCCCTGCGGCTCGATCCGATGGAAGCGCTCGAACGCCTCGTCGCGGTGCTCGGCAGGGATGCCCGGGCCGCTGTCGGCGACCTCGAGCACCACGAGGTGCCTCGCGGGATCCTCGACGAGCGAGATGCGCACGCGTCCGTCGCGCGGCGTGAATTTCAGCGCGTTCGAGAGGAGGTTCGTGAGCACCGCGCGCATCTGCTCGGGATCGGCCTCGACGCGGAGCGAGGGCGGGAGCTGCGTGGTGAGCTCGATGTGCCGGTCCTTCGCGAGCGTGGAGAAGGGATCGACGAGCAGGCGCGCGAGCACCGCGAGATCGAGGTCGGCGTACGAGGGCTCCATCCGACGCGCGTCGAGCTTCGCGACGTCGAGGAGATCGTCGACGTGGCGGAGCACGATGCGCGCGCTCCGCGCGGCGCCGTCGAGCTCGCGGCGCGTGGGCGCGTCGAGCGCGCCGTCTCGCGAGAGACGCTCGAGCGGGCCGAGCACGAGCGCGAGCGGCGTGCGCAGCTCGTGGCTCACCGTCGCGACGAAGCGACTCTTCAGCGCGTCGAGCTCCTGCGCCTTGCGGTAGAGGCGCGAGACCTCGTCCTGCGCGCGGCGCGCTTCGTCGAGCGCGGCGCTGCGCGCCCGGGTCGCGCGGCGCAGGCGCTCGTGGAACGCGTTGAACACGACCGCCGTCGAGAAGAAGACGAGCGCGGGGAAGTAGTGGCGCGGGTCCTTCCCCAGCGCCCCGTACGGCGGGACGAAGAACCACCAGATCGCGATCGTGGTCGCCGCGTTGATGGGGATGGCCACGTTGGGCCCCGCGATCCGCGCGCTGAGGAAGAGCGCGGGGACGAACAAGAACCACGCGAAGGGCTCGAAGAGCCTCCACATCGCGAGCTGGATGACGAGCACGATCGCGGGCGGCAGGACGGCGAGCACCGCCCGGACGAGCCCCTTCTCGTGCCTCGCGATCGCGGTCGCGCGCATGGCCCCGAGAGATCTAGTCCCCCGTGCCGGTGTGCTGGAGCACCCCACCCCGCGCTCTCCGCACGAACGACACGGCGTGGCACTGCGCGCCACGTGCCCGACCGAATGGCGACGTCGGAGCACGGGCGCACGCAGGTCGCGACGTGAGAAGAAGCCGGTCCGCGTGCTCGCGCGCGCAGGGCACGTCCGCTGCACACCCCTGCGCTGCGACGTGAACCGAGGAGAGCGATGATGGCAGACGGTGCTCGGCAGCGACCGCTCGTGCTGCGCTGGACGATCGGGAACGTGAGCGCGCACGGGTACGACGTGCTGCGACGGTCGTTGCACGGTGCGCTGCGCGTGTTCGGGCCCGACGCACGCTACGTCGTGTGCGTGAACACGGTCCCGCTCTCGGTCGCGCGCGCTCGCGCCGGTGCGGTGCCGGCGCTCGTCGAGTGGCTCGACGTGAGCGGGATGCTCGATGCGCGGCTCCGTCCTCACCTCGACGCCGCGCTCACCGAAGGCACGTCGTGGAAGTTCGCGCCGGTGCGCCTCGCGCCCGACGCATACGAGCTCGCGCTCGACAACGACTGCGTGCTCTGGCGCATGCCCGACGCGATCCGCACGTGGCTCGACGATCCGCGCGGCGAGTCGTGTGTGCTCGCGGAGGACGTGACCCCGGCCTTCGGCCAGTTCGCGCGCGAGTGCGGGACGGCGCCGCGCAACAGCGGAATCCGCGGGCTGCCTCCCGGGCTCGATCTCACGGCCGAGATGATCCGCGTGCTCGCCGCGCGAGGGATGATGCTCACCAGCGAGCTCGACGAGCAGGGCCTGCAGGTCGCGGCGATCACGAGCGCGCGCGAGACCCACGTGGTCTCGGTCGACGAGGTCTCGATCTGCTCGCCGTTCCCGCCGCATCGTCCGGCGCTGGGCGACTGCGGCGCGCACTTCGTGGGGCTCAACGCGCATCGTCTGTCGTGGACGCTGCCCGACGGACGCAACGCGTGCGAGGAGACACGCGCCCACTTCGCGCGCCTGCGTCCTTCGCTCGATCGCCTGGTCGGGATCGACGACTCGCGAGAACGCGTGGTCGCGCTGTGAGGACGACGCGCTAACTTCGCGCGCGTGCCCACCGCGAACGAAGAGCTCCGCCTGCTCACCTGGAACGTCGACGGCCTGAACGAGTCGCAGCTCGGGGAGCGCATGGAGCGCCTCTGCCTCGAGATCCTGATCGGCGGGGATCTCGCGCGCGCCGCCTCGGGCGCGCCGACCGCGCCGATGCCCCACGTGCTCGCGCTGCAGGAGGTCGTGCGCGTCGCGCACCGCGGGTACTTCGCGCCGCACCTCGCGGCGGCGGGCTTCACCATCTGGCCCGAGGCGCCGATCGATCGCGAGCACTACGAGGTGATCGCGGCGCGCGCGCCGTGGACCATCGAGCGCTGCGAGCGCCGGCCCTTCGCGGACAGCGCGCTCGCGCGCGCGGGCACGATCGCGACGCTCCGGCACGCGCCCTCCGATCGCCGCGTCGTGGTGATCACCGCGCACATGGAGAGCCTGCGCAGCGGCAGCGAGTCGCGCCTCGCACAGGCGCGGGAGATCGCGACGTGGATGCGCGACGCACCGGAGGGCGCGATCTTCGCGGGCGACACGAACCTGCGCGAGAGCGAGTGGGACGTGGTCGCGAGCGAGCTCGGCGTGCGCGACGTGTTCCTCGAGCTCGGCGCCCCGAAGAGCGCGCGGGTGACGTGGCGCCCCGAGAACGATCGACGCGCCGGATTCCGTTTCGATCGCGTGTGGACCGCGGGCGCGATCGACGCGCGATCGATGCGCCTCCGCAGCGTCCCGCGTGCCAGCGATCACGCGGGGGTCGAGGTGTCGCTCGGCGTGTGACGCGTGGGCCATGCTTGCCGCGCCCCGGTCGCGGCTGCAGGGTCGCGCACGATGGACATCGCGCGCGTCTTCTTCGTCACCCACCGCCAAGGCCTCGTGCTCCGCGGGGAGAGCCCGCTCCTCGACGAGCGCGATCTGATCGCGCTGGGCCTCGACGCGACGCGCGGGCACCGCATCGGCGAGCTCGGCGGTGCGACCACGTGGGTGTGCTCGCTCGCGCACGACGCGTTCGAGGCGCCCTACTCGGCGATCGGCCTGCGCGCGCTGCACGCGATGGTCGACGCGGCGGTGTTCGGCAGCGCGATGCGCGCGGTGCAGCTCGCGGGCTTCGTCGACACGCATCGGTTCTGCGGTCGCTGTGCGACGCCGACCGTGCCCGTCGAGGGCGAGCGCTGCCTGCGCTGTCCGGCGTGCGAGCTCACGTCGTATCCGCGCATCTCGCCGGTGGTGATCGGCCTCGTGCGGCGTGGTGATCGCGCGCTGCTCGCGCGCAGCCCGCGCTTTCCGGCGCCGTTCTTCAGCACGCTCGCGGGCTTCGTCGAGATCGGCGAGACCCTCGAGGAAGCGCTGGCGCGCGAGGTGCGCGAGGAGGTCGGGATCGAGATCGGCGCGATCCGCTACTTCGGTAGCCAGCCCTGGCCCTACCCGCACCAGCTGATGATCGGCTTCATGGCGGAATGGACGTCGGGCGAGGTGCGCGTCGACGGCGTCGAGATCGCCGAGGCCCATTGGTTCCGCGCCGGCGAGCTCCCGCTGGTGCCGCCGCCGATGAGCATCGCGCGACAGCTGATCGACGCATGGGCGCGCGAGGCGCGATAACCTTCGCGCATGTGCCGCAACATCAAGGTGCTCTTCAACTTCGAGCCGCCCGCGACGGAAGAAGAGATCCGCGCTGCGTCGCTGCAGTTCGTGCGGAAGCTGAGCGGGTTCAACGCGCCGTCGAAGGCGAACGAGGCCGCGTTCCAGAAGGCGGTCGACGACGTCGCCGAGGTCGCGCGCGAGCTCCTCGTGTCGCTCACCACGAACGCCGCGCCGCGTGATCGCGACGTCGAGGCCGACAAGGCGCGCGAGCGGAACCGGATCCGCTTCGGGCGCGAATGACGTACAAGAGATCGCATGAAGCGTCTCGGCCTCGCGATCGTGGTGCTCGGTGTCTCGGCGTGTGGCGGCGGCGGTGACGACGCCGCGACATCGATCGACGCGGCAGTCCCCGATGCGACGGTGATCGACGGCGCGACGCGCGATCCCGACGCAGCGAGCGCGACCGACGGCGCGACGCAGCGTGACGACGCGGCGAGCGACGGTGGCAGCGCCGGCGAGCCGCGCCTTCCGCCCGCGAACGCCGGGTTCGACTACCAGCTCGGCGGCGCGTACTCGCCGCCCGATGGCGTGCAGATCGTCTCGCGCGATCGCACCGAGTCGCCGGCCGCGGGGATCTACAACCTCTGCTACGTGAACGGGTTCCAGGCCCAGCCCGACGCGTCGGAGTGGTGGCTCGCCGAGCACCCCGATCTCGTGCTCCGCGATGCGGGCGGCGATCCCGTGATCGATCGCGACTGGGACGAGATGCTGCTCGACACGCGCACGCCCGAGAAGCGCGCGGCGCTCGCCGAGATCGTCGGCGGGTGGATCGAGCAGTGCGCCGACGACGGCTTCGACGCGATCGAGATCGACAACCTCGACTCCTACGCGCGCTCGGAAGGGCTGCTCACGCAGGACCAGGCCGTCGCGTTCATGCGCCTGCTCTCCGACGTCGCGCACGCGCGCGGCCTCGCGATCGCGCAGAAGAACTCGACCGAGCTCCTCGCGCGGCGCGCCGAGATGGGCACCGACTTCGCGGTCGCCGAGGAGTGCAACCGCTACGACGAGTGCGGCGACTACGTCGACGCGTACGGCGACGGAGTGCTGGTGATCGAGTATCGACGGGCCGACTTCGACACCGGCTGCGCCGACTTCCCGGACCTCTCGATCGTGCTGCGCGACCTCGATCTCGTGCCGCTCGGCACCGCCGGCTACGTGCGCGACGACTGTTGATGCACCCCATCCGCGAGATCGATCCGAGCTCGGACGACGAGATCGAGATCGTCGCGCGGCGGATGCGCGAGACGCTGGTCGAGGTGCTCGGGGCCGAGCGCGGCACCGCGATGTACACGATGGAGTGGCTGCGCGATCGGGTGCGGTTCCACCTCGATCCCGCGCGCAGCACCGCGGTCGTCTACCTCGCGGAGGACGCGAGCGGGCACGTCACCGGGCACACGATCGTGCGCCTCGACGTCGACGAGACGGAGCGCCCGATCGGGCTCTTCTCGACGACGTTCGTCGAGCCCGCGTCGCGCCGCTCGTCGATCGCGAGTGCGCTCCTCGATCACGGCGAGGCGTGGATCCGCGGTCATCGCATGCCCCGCGCGATCACCTACACCGACGAGCACAACGTCAAGCTCATCCGCCTCTACGAGAAGCACGGCTACACGCTGGCCCCGATGGGCTCGGCGATGGTGCGCCTCGCGAAGGACTTCTAGTCGACGATGCCGACCACGAGCGACGCGGCGTATCCGCCCGCGACGCTGCCGGCGACGCTCGCGAGCTGCGACGACCATCCATCGCGGAACACGTTGTCGCTCGTGAGGCTCACACCGCGCAGCGCCGACGCGCTCGCGCCGTAGCCCTCGGCGCTCGCGTAGACCGCGCTGCACACGTCCTCCGGCATCGCGAGCTGCGAGACGCGGATCGCGTTCCGCCCGTTCGTCGCCGCGGTGAGGCTCGGATGGATCTCGAAGTGGATGTGCGGCCAGCGCCCGACGTAGCAGCCGGGCACGATCGTCGTGAACGTCAGGCGCCCCGAGTCGTCGCTCTCCTGCACACCGCGCAGGTAGCTCTCGCTCGCGATCGCCGCCGAGTACATCGAGTAGTCGCCGTTCCGATCGCAGTGCCAGAGGTAGACGGCGTAGCCCGCGAGCGGCACGCACCCGCGCGCCGCGTCGACGAGCGTGAGCGTGACCGTGAGCGGCACGCCCGTCGCGACTCCGGTCGCGACGCCGAGGCTCGTGCGGATGTCGCTGCGCACGATCCCGGAGAGCGCGAGCGCGTTCGGGCCGTTCGTTCCGTCGCCGGGGTACGGGCCCGCGGTCTCCTCGGGGATCGCGGAGCACTCGTCGATCGCGGTGGTGCCCGAGTCGCTCGCTCCAGCGTCGGCGCTCGTGCTCCCGCCGTCGCTCGATCCCGCGTCGTCGCCGCTCGGCGCGCCCGCGTCGAGCACTCCTCCTGCAGCGCGCGCCGCGCATCCGACGAGCGGCACGAGCCCGGCGCTCGCGAGCAGGCCCACCGCGCGCCGGCGCGTGATCCCGCGCGACATCAGGTGCGCGACGTCGGCGCGCAGCCCTCGGCTCCCATCGTCGTGATCGTGCATGCGTGGTCTCCTTCAGCGACCACCGTGCGATCCCCGTTCCGCGTGGGTGTTGCTCGATTGTTGCGAGATGTGTCGGAGCTCAGCCGGGCATCGAGACGCGCACGAGCGTCCCGCGACCGAGCGTGCTCTCGACCTCGATCGTCCCGCCGTGCGCCTCGACGATGCGCTCGGCGAGCGTGAGCCCGAGCCCGACCCCGCCCGCATCGCGCGCTCGACTGCGCTCCGCGCGGAAGAACGGCGCGAACACGTTCGGGAGATCCTCGGCAGCGATCCCGATCCCGCGATCCTCGACCTCGAGCACGACGCGCTCGCGCTCCTCCCGCAACCGAAGCGCGATCGGTGCCGTGCGATCGGGCGTGTACTTGTCGGCGTTCTCGAGGAGGTTGTCGATCACCCGGCGGAACAACACGGGATCGACGACCAGCCGCCGCGCGCCGGCCTCGAGCGCGACCTCGAGCGGACGATCGGGATGCCGCGCGCGGAACCGCTCGACGCTGCGCCTCGCGAGCTCTTCCGCCGGGATCTCTTCGAGCGCGCTGAGCGGCAGCCCCGCATGCGCGCGATCGCGGGTGTCGAGCCGCAGCGCGACCAGGATGTCGTCGACGATCGACTCGAGCTCGCCGAGGTCGGTCGCGATCTCCGCGACCGCGGCGCGCATGCCCTCGGCGTCACCCTCGGCCGCGAGATCCATCGCGACGCGGATGCGTGCGAGCGGCGTCCGCAGCTCGTGCGACACGTTCGCGAGCAGCTCGCGCTCCGCGCGCATCGACGTCTCGACGCGCTCCGCCATCTCGTCGAACGTGCGCGCGACCGTGCCGATCTCGTCGCGCCGATCGAGCCCGGTGCGCGCTGCGAGATCGCCCTCGCCCACCGCGCGCGCCGCGCGCGCGAGCGACTCGAGCGGACGCACGATCCAGCGCGCGGCGAGGAACGCGCCGGCGCCGACGACGAGCACGCCCGCGAGGATCGTGAGCACGGCCGCGGTGTACGGCCAGGGCGGCGGCGTGCCGCGCGCCACCAAGACGTGCGCCTCGTCGATCGACGCGAGGATGTGCCGGCGCGGCGGCTCGTGCGGTGCGTCGACGAGGGGCAGACCGATCGGCGGCGGCGGCCTCGTGGGAGGCGGCGGCGGGCGCTCCTCGCTGCTCGGCGCGCGCAGCGGCGGGGTCACGGTGCTCGCGATCACGGCACCTCGCCGATCGTGCACCGTCATCTCGAGCTCGAGGTCCCGCGCGACGCGCGCGAGCGTGCCCTCGAGATCGTGATCGAGCCCGGCGCGCACGCGCTCCGCCGCGAGCTCCACCCGCTCGTGCATGTCGTGCGCGTGCGGCGGAGGACGCGTGATCCACGCGATCGCGACCGCCGCGACCACGAGCAGCACGAGCTGCCCGAGCCCGAGCAGCAGGAGCCGAATCGCGAGCCGACCGCGCCGCTTCATCGCGGATCCGGGGAGAGCATGTAGCCGACGCCGCGGATCGTCTTGAGGAAGCGCGGCTGTCGCGGATCGTCTCCGAGCTTCTGTCGCAGCCGCGAGACGTGGACGTCGATCGAACGATCGAAGGCGTCGTCGATCGAGCCGGTGACGAGCTCCATCAGCTGATCGCGCGTCAGCACCCGGCCCGCGCGCTCGGCGAGGGCGCGCAGCAGCGCGTGCTCGTAGGTCGTCAGCACGAGCGGTACACCGTCGAGCGACGCGCTCATCGTGGTCGCGTCGATCACCAGCGGGCCGACCTGCAGGCGCTCGGCGCGCGGTCCCGCTCGTCCGCGCGCGCGACGCGCTTGAGCGCGCAGGCGGGCGAGCAGCTCCCGCGACGAGAACGGCTTCACGACGTAGTCGTCGGCGCCGCCTTCGAGGCCCATCACACGGTCCGCTTCCTCGCCGCGCGCCGTGACCATCACGATCGGCACGTCGCTGCGCTCGCGGATGCGGCGGCACACCTCGAGCCCGCTCGCACCGGGCAACATCACATCGAGCAGCACGACGTCCGGGCGCACCCGCAGCACCTCGGGAACCGCGAGATCGCCTCTCGCGACGACGTGGACCTCGACCCCGTGGGTGCGCAGGTACTGGCTCGTGAGGCGCGCGAGGCGCTCGTCGTCCTCGACGTAGACGACCGTCAGGAGATCGTGCGGCTCGCCGACCATTCCACGATCACATGGCGCGCGCGAGGCGCCGGGAGAAGGGGCCGACACATCTCGACACGAACGCCTGGTACGCTCGCGGCGAATGTCGACCGGTCGAGCGCGCATCGTCGCGGTTCTGTGGGTCCTCGGTGCGCTCGTCATCTCGGCCTGCGGCGACGACGACCCCGCCGACGAGCTCGACGCGGCGACGCGCGACGCGAGCACGGCGTCGTGCACGGACGACGAGGACTGCGACGACGGCCGCTACTGCAACGGCGTCGAGCGCTGCGATCCCGGCTCGAGCGCGGCCGACGACGAAGGCTGCACGCCGGCGACCGCGCCCTGCCCCGCCGACGAGTGCGACGAGTCCGCCGATCGCTGCGACGGAGACTGCGCGAACCCCGATCGCGACGGCGACGGTGAGGACGCCGTCGCGTGCGGCGGGTCCGACTGCGACGACGACGACGACGATCGGTTCGAGGGCAACGCCGAGGTCTGCGACGACGTCGGGCACGACGAGGACTGCGACGCGCGCACCTTCGGCACGCGCGACGTCGACGGAGACGGGGTCGACTCCGCGGCGTGCTGCAACGTCGACGGCTCGGGCGCGCAGGTGTGCGGCACCGACTGCGACGACGGCGCGATCGACGTGCGCCCCGGCGCGAACGAGGTCTGCAACGACATCGACGACGACTGCGACATGCTCGTCGACGAGCGGGTGCGCCTCACGCTCTGGCCCGATGCCGACGGTGATGGTCGCGGCGACGACGACCCGGCGGCGGTCCCGATGATGGCGTGCGCCGAGCGCGACGGATGGGTGCTCCTGCGCGGCGACTGCGACGACGACGAGCCGACGCGCCACGCCGGCGCGAGCGAGGTGTGCAACGCGATCGACGACGACTGCGACACGCTCGTCGACGACGTGAACCCGGGCGTCGTCGTGTGTCGGTCGGGCCAGTCGGTCGCGTGCGTGAACGCGTGCGGCGCCCCGGGCACCTCGACCTGCCGCGCCGACTGCCTCGGCTACGACACGTGCGTCGCGAGCGAGGCGTGCAACGGCTGCGACGACGACGCGAACGGCGCGATCGACGACGGCTTCGAGTGCGCGCGCGGCGTGAGCGAGCCCTGCACCAACGCGTGCGGCGTCGCGGGCACGCGCGTGTGCGCGAACGACTGCACGTGGGCCGGCGCGTGCACCGCGAGCGAGGCCTGCAACTACTGCGACGACGACGGCAACGAGGGCTTCCTCGACGAGCGCCCGCTCGCGACCGCCGACGCGTCGGGCACGCTCGTGTGCAGCGGCGTAGGCGACACGTACGGCGTCGCGCGCTGCGACGGCATCGGCAGCAGCCCGCTGCAGATCTACGCGTCGCTGCTCGACGGCAGCGCGGTCGACACCGCGGGCGCGTTCTGGTTCGACCGCAGCTGGTACGTCGGATGGGGTCGCGTGCGCATCGAGCTCACCGTCGAGGCGCGCACCACGGGCTCGGGATGGCCGCTCGGAGGCTGGTCGCTCGTGCTCGCGCGCGGCGGTGGTGGCGACGTCGGAGATCCCGCGAGCCGCGGCGTGCCCGCGGGCGTCCAGGGCATCTCGTTCGACTGGTACTGGAGCGGCTTCAGCGTCTTCTCGCCCTATCCGTCGGAGAACGACGTGCTGCGGTATCGCCGGCTCGGATCGGGTGGCGGCATCCGCGGCGGCGCGAACGATTCCGACGGCGAGGACGTGGTCGGCTTCGAAGCCGATCTCGACGCGGATGGATCGACGTGGGTCGCGCAGCGTCTGATCGTCGACTACCAGCCCGACGATCCGCGCACCACGACGAACGAGGAGCGCGTCACCGTCACCGCGAACGGCGGCACGCGCACCTACTACGCCGACGGAGAGTCGTCGACGGGGGATCCCGCGAACGACATGCCGGTCGGATCGCCGCTGCGCATCGGGCTCACTGCGGGCACCTACTCGCGCACGATCTCGGGCGCGCCGTTCGGCGCACCGGTCGAGGCGCGCGTCCACCTCGCGACGTTCGTCCCGCCGAGCGGCCCCGGCTCGGGCACCTGGACCTACTACGTCCCGGTCACGCGCGACGAGATCTGCCCGGGGCTCTGATCGCGGCGCGCGCGATGCGCACGATCTCCTGCGCGACGTGCATCGTCGCGAGGTCTCCGTCGCGACGCGGGTGCCACCCGAGCCCGACCTCGAACCCCGCGACCGCGAGCGGCGGCTCCCGCGCGACGACACCGGGGCACGCGACCGCGGGCAGCACGCGCTCCGGCACGAGCGCGACGAGATCGCTGCCGGCGACGATCGCGGGCACCGCGAGGAAGCTCGGCACCACGAGCCCGACCCGCCGCGAGAGCCCGCGTGCGGCCAGCGCCGCATCCAGCGCGCCGCTGGCCTGGCCGCGCCCCGACACCACGACGTGCGGGAGCGCGAGCCAGCGCTCGAGCGTGAACCGACGCCGCGCCGGATGATCGGCGCGCATCGCGACGACGTAGCGCTCGTCGAAGAGCCGATGCCAGCGCAGCTCCGATGCACCCGGCGCGTGCACCGAGACCGCGAGATCGAGCGCGCCGTCGTTCACCGCGGCGAGCGCGTCCTCGGCGCCCGACCACGGTGAGACCACGAGATCGATCCCCGGCGCCTGCGCGCGCAACGACGCGAGCAGCGGCGGCACGAAGATCGGGAGCCCGTAGTCCACCACCGACCACCGCACCGTCTGCACGATGGTCGCGAGCTCGGGGCGTGCCCGCGCGACGAGCCGCGACGCGCTCTCCAGCGCATCGCGCAGCGCCGGGCGCAGCGACTCCGCGCGCGGCGTGGGCCGCAGCCCCTCGCGCGTCCGCTCGAGGAGCGGATCGCCGAACATCGCGCGCAATCGCTCGAGGGCGTTGCTGGCCGCGGGCTGCGAGAGCCCGAGCCGCTTGCCCGCGCGCGTGACGTGCCGCTCCTCGAGCAGCGCGTCGAGCACGACGAGCAGGTTCAGGTCCACCGAACGGAGATTCACGGAATCCATGATCGGGCATCGAGACTATCCATTTCACGGATGACCGCCAGCGACGCAGGGTGAGCGCCGTGGAGGTCGACATGAAGACGAACGAGATCGTGATGGAGCGCGAGGGGCTCGAGGTTCGGGAGCGCGAGATCGCGCCGCTCGCACGCGGCCAGGTCCTGCTGCAGGTCGAGGCGACCGGCGTGTCGTTCGCCGAGGTGCAGATGCGGCGCGGGCGCTATCCGGGACAGCCGCCGTTCCCGTTCGTGCCGGGCTACGACGTGGTCGGCCGCGTGATCGAGGTCGGCGAGGGCGTCGATCGGCGCTGGGTCGGCGCGCGCGCCGCGGCGATGACGCACGTCGGGGGATGGGCGGCGCACGTCGTGCTCGACGCCGAGGATCTCGTCCCGGTGCCGGAGGGCCTCGACGCGGCCGAGGTGGTCGCGCTGGTCGTGAACGGCGCGACCGCGTGGAAGATGCTCCACCGTGTCGCCCGGGTGCGCGCGGGCCAGACCATCGTGGTGCACGGCGCGGGCGGCGGCGTGGGCACGCTCCTCGTGCAGCTCGCGCGGCTCGCCGGCGCGCGGGTGATCGGCACCTGCCGTGGCGCGCAGCGCGCGACGGTCGAGGCGCTCGGCGCGATCGCGATCGACTACCAGGGAGGGCGCGTGCTCGAGCAGGTGCGCGCGATCGCGCCCGAGGGTGTCGATGCGGTGTTCGATCACGTCGGCGGTACGAGCCTGCGCACGTCGTGGGCGATGCTCGCGCGGCGCGGCACGCTGGTCTCGTACGGCAGCGCGTCGACGCGCGATGATCGGGGCTCGGCGTGGACGCCGATCATCCGCAACATGCTGCGCGCGCTCGCGTGGAGCTTCCTGCCCTCGCTGCGGCGCGCGCGGGTGTTCGACGTGTGGGGCCGCAGCAGCCTCGGCGCGAACGCCATGCTGCGCCCGGCGCGCTTCCGTCGCGAGCTCCGCGAGGATCTCGGGCAGGTCTTCGCGCTGCTCGGCGCGGGCACGCTGCGCGCGCAGGTCGCGGCGCGCTACTCGCTGGACGACGCGGGCCTCGCGCTGGGCCGTCACGAGCGCGGTGATCTCATCGGCAAGATCGTCCTCGTGCCCGAGCTCGCGAGCACGGCGCGCGCGGCGGCGTGACGAGCGCGGAGCACGGAGCGCTCCGCGCTCCGCGTGCTGCACGATGTCCATGCGATCGTGCGCGGTACGCCTGTTGCGAGACGGCCGCGCACGATGCGAGCCCGCTTCCTTCGCGCTCTCCCGTTGGCCCTCGCGCTCACCTTCGCGCCCGATGTCGCTCACGCACAGCAGTTCGTGCTGATCGACGTGATGTTCACGTTCACGAAGGAAGACGCGGACACGTCCGAGCCGAGCCGCTCGCACTACTACGTCACCGACCTCAACCCCGATCGGCCGCGCGACTGGACCTCGCCGATCGACTACCGGAACGGCACCGTCCACATCCGCACCGAGGTCATCTACAAGCCGGCGGGCGGCGAGATCACGCAGTGGGTGCTCTGTTACATCCCGAACCGCGGGATCGGGCAGGGCTACGGCTGCACCGGCACCGGCACGTACACCGAGGAAGGCGTCTACGACGTCGACGTCGGCATGCGCGACTGGTGGGAGAACGGCTCGATCGACTGGACCCAGGGCATCCGCGAGATGCACCTCGTCATGAAGGACTCGGACAGCGGCGGCGGCTTCGCGCACCTGCGCCCCGACCCCGAGGAGTTCTTCCCGACGACGATGCGCATCACGATGGTGCAGGTCGCCGCGGGCGCGACCTACGACCCGAGCGTGATCCCGCCGACGTCCGGCGTGATGCCCGACGCCGGCGTGCCGCCGGTCGAAGAGGACGCGGGCGCCGTCGTCGAAGAGGACGCAGGCACGCCGCCGGTCGAGCCCCCCGTCGATGCAGGGCAGCGCTTCGACGCGGGCACGCCCACCGTGCCTCCGCCGGAGCCGACCCCGCCCGAGAGCGGCACGATCCACGGCGGCTGCGCGGTGGCGGTCGATCATCGCCGCGCCTCGCCGCTCGCGCTCGTCGCGCTCGCGGCGCTCGCGCTCGTCCTCCGGCGACGGCGCTGATCAGCCCGGGGTCGCAGCGCGGCGCAGCGCGTCGAGATCGACGATCTCGATCGTGCCGTACGCGAGCCGCACCACGCCGCGCGCCTCGAGATCCTTGAGCAGCTGGTTCACGGTCTGGCGCGACGTCGCGAGCATCGTCGCGAGCTGATCCTGCCGCAGCTCGACCACGCGGCTGCTGCGATCGTGCCAGTCGCCGTAGCGCTCGGCGGAGAGCACGAGCCGTCGCGCGAGGCGGATCGCGAGCGGGTGCGCCGCGTCCTCCATCACCGTGAAGAACACCCGCAGCTTCGCGCTCACGAGCACGCCGAGCGGGCGCCAGTAGCGCGGCTCGCGCTCGAGGATCGCGTCGACCGCGGGCTGCGGCACGTGCACCAGCACCGACGCGTCGTCGGCGATGGCGTCGTGGGTGCGCGCCTGTCCGTCGAGCACCGAGAGCTCGCCGAACCAGAGCGGCGGCTCGACCATCGCGAGCAGCACTTCCTTGCCGTCGTCCTTGCCGCCCGCGACGTGCCCGGTGATGCGCACGCTGCCCTCGACGCACGCGAAGAGCCCGCTCGGCGGATCGCCGCGCGCGAAGAGCCACTCGCCCTTGGCGAGCTTGCGGATCACTGCCGCGTCGATGAGCGCGCGACGGAAGCCCTCGGGCAGGCTCGCGAACCATCGCCCTGCTCGGAGGAGCGCCTCGTACTTCGCTGCGCCGCGTGCGTCCATCCCGCCATTGTCCGCGTTTCGTCGCCCCCGCGACAATCTCCCTCGCGACCGGGGCGCATCTTCCGGGGCGAAAGGGACGGAAACCATGAGGACGTTGGGTGACCACCTCTCGACCTACGCGAGCTACCACCGCGACCGCCGCAACATCGTGACGCACTTCGCCGGGATCCCGGTGATCGTGCTCAGCGTCGCCGCGCTGCTCGCGCGCGCTGCGATCGACGTCGGTGTGGTGTCGATCTCGGCGGCGACCGTGGTCGCGATCGCGACCTGCGGGTTCTACCTCTCGCTCGATCGCCGCTTCGGCCTCGTGATGAGCGCGCTGATGGCGCTCGCGGTGTGGGGCGGCACGGTGATCGCGGCGCAGTCGTTCGGCGTGTGGCTCGGCGTGTCGGTCGCGCTCTTCGTGGGCGGCTGGGCGGTGCAGTTCGTCGGGCACGGGTTCGAGGGCAAGAAGCCGGCGTTCGTCGACGATCTGATCGGGCTCGCGGTCGGTCCGCTCTTCCTGGTCGCCGAGATCGCGTTCGCGCTCGGGATGCGCGACGAGGTGCGGCGCGAGGTCGAGCGCCGCGCGGGCCCGACGCGCGCCCGGACCGTCGCGATCGCGCGCGGATGATCAGATCGCGCGTCGCATCGCGAACGAGCGAGTCCCCACGCGATTGACGATCTCGCGCTCCACCACGAACCCCGCGCGCTCGTAGAGCCGGATCGCGGGGTTCGTGCTGCGCACCGAGAGGACGATCTCGCGATGGTGCGCGCGCGCCGCGGCGAAGAGCGCGTCGAGCATCCGGGTGCCGAGGCCGAGCCCGCGCGCGTCGGGACGCGTCGCGATCGCGAGCTCCGCGATGCCGGCCTCGACGACCGCGCCGGGCACCCCGGGCTTGCCGGCGCGCAGCCACGCCGCGCCGAGCGCAGTGCCGGAGTCACTGCACGCGATCACGCCGACGTCGCCGTCGCGTGTGCCCCACGCGCGCACGTAGCCCTCGAGGTTCGGGTCGATCTTCGCCGACGCGATCGCCTCGTCGAGCGGTGTGTCCATCGACGCTGCGTGGGTGAGCATCTCCCAGAGGAACGCCTCGTCCTCGCGCGTCGCGAGCCGCACCGTGATCGTCATCGCGCGATCGTGTACTACGCCGCGCGCGCGACGCGACCTCCGATCTCGCTGCGTCCCGAGAGCGCCACGTAGAGCCACAGGCCGATCACGATCGTCGCGAGCCCCACGAGCGCGGCGACCGGGCGCTGCCAGAGCGTGTGCACCGTCATCCAGAGGCTCAGCGCGATCGCGACCCCGGTGGTCCACGGATGGCCCCACGCGCGATAGGGGCGCGGCATCTCGGGCGCGCGCGCGCGCAGCACGAACACCCCCGCGAGCGTGAGCGCGGAGCTGAGCGCGAGCGTGAACCCGATGTACGTGAGCAGCGCGTCGAACGTGGCGGTCGCGGCGAGCGCGAGCGCGATGCAGGTCTGCAGCACGCTCGCGCGCAGCGGGCCGCGAGCCCCGTCGCGCGACGTGGTGAGCCACGCGAGCCGCGGATGATCGCTCCCCATCCGCTCGTACACACGCGGACCGGTGAGCGCGATCGCACCGACGGTCGTCGCGAGCCCGACCGCGACCACCGCACCGACGACGACGCCGACCTCGGGCCCGAGCAGATGACGCGCCGCGACCTGCGCGACGTCGACCTCGCCCGCGAGCACGCGCGCCGGCGCGCTGGCGAGGAACGCCGCGTTGAGCGCGACGTAGAGGCAAGTGACCACGGCGGTGCCACCGAGCAGCGCGCGCGGCAGCGCACGTCCCGGGTCGCGCACCTCGCCCGCGACGTACGCCGCGGCGTTCCACCCGGTGTAGCTGAAGCTGACCCACACGAGCCCGACCGCGAGCTGGCCGCTCGTCGTGAGCGCACCGAGCGAGGTGGTGCCGGGCTCGAGCACGCGTGACGGCTCACCGAGCGCGAGCCCGACGATCGCGAGCAGCGCGACGAGGCCGAGCTCGAGCGCGGTGATCGCGTCCTGCAGGCGTGCTCCGCCGCGCGCGCCGCTCGCGTGCACGCCCGAGAACACGAGGATCAGCGCGATCGCCCAGACCTTCCCGGACACGCCGGGCAGGAGCGGCTCGAGGTACGCGCCGAATGCGATCGCGGCCGCGGCCATCGGCGCGGAGAAGCCGACGATCAGCGAGATCCATCCGCTCACGAAGCCGACCGCAGGATGATAGATGCGCGAGAGCAGCGCGTACTCGCCGCCGTTCTCCGGCATCGCGGCCGTGAGCTCGCCGTACGCGAGCGCGCCGCACATCGCGAGCGCACCACCGAGCGCCCACACGATCATCACCGGCAGCGCGCCTCCGAGATCCGCGAGCAGGAGGCCGGTCGTGGTGAACGCGCCGGTGCCGATGGTGCTCGCGATGACGAGCATCGTCGCGGTGCGCGTCGTGATCCGTCGACCGCGCGCGTGCGTCATCACCGCGAGCTAGGAGCGGACCCGCGCGCGCCAACTCTGGTCTCGCTCTTGCCGCCGATCGCTCCAGGAGGAGGAGACGATGAGAGCGATGCTGAGCTTCGTGCTCGCGACCTGCGTCGTCGCGGGATGCTCGCGCGAGCCGGCGGAGCCGCGCGCGGCGAAGGCCGATGCACCCACGACCTCGACCGGCGCGGACACCGCGGGGGGCGCCTACGCCGACGAGCGCGAGGAGCTCGCGCGTGCCCTCGCGCGCGACGGGATCCACGACGATCGCGTGCTCGCCGCGATCCGCAGCGTGCCGCGCCACGAGCTCGTGCCCGACGATCTGCGCGCGATGGCGTACTGGGATCAGCCGCTGCCGATCGGGCACGAGCAGACGATCAGCCAGCCCTACATCGTCGCGCTGATGACGCAGCTCGCCGACGTCGATCCCGGCGACAAGATCCTCGAGGTCGGGACCGGCTCGGGCTACCAGGCCGCGGTGCTGAGCGCGATGGGCGCCGACGTCTACACGATCGAGATCGTCGAGGCGCTCGGTGGGCAAGCCGCCGAGGATCTCGAGCGCCTCGGCTACGACGTGCACGCGCGCATCGGCGACGGCTATCGCGGCTGGCCCGAGGAGGCGCCGTTCGACGCGATCGTGATCACCGCGGCGCCGCCCGAGGTGCCGCAGCCGCTGCTCGATCAGCTGCGCGTCGGAGGACGCCTCGTGGTCCCGGTCGGCGAGCGCGATGCACAAGAGCTCGTCGTCATCACGCGCACCGAGGACGGCTACGAGCGATCGCGCGGATTCCCCGTGCTCTTCGTGCCCATGACGGGCGAGGCACAGCGACGCTCGCGCTGATCACTCGAAACAGGTGCGGCACTGGTAGAGGTCGTCGCACGTCGCTTCGTCGATGCAGGACTCGCACGAAGGCGGCAGGTAGAGCTCGCTGAAGCTCGAGGCCGATGCCCACAGGCACTCGCGCAGCTCCACGTCTCCGCACTCCGCCATCGCCTCGCACACCGACGTCGTGCGCGGCCCCGCGACCCACGCCGCACCGGGGCCCATCATCAGCGCGACCCAGATCGCCGTGAACGCCGCGACGATCTCCGGCGCGAAGCGCCGCTTCGATCGCACGACGTCGCGCCCGGCGAGTCGCTCGCAGTGCCAGATCGCCCCGAGCACGTCGCCGAGCACCGCGAGCGGCAGCAGGAAGATCGCGAACGGCATGCCCGCGCCGGCGAGCACCAGCGCGAGCACCTCGACGAGCGCGACGATGCCCGCGCTGCGCCACTGCGCGACGTAGAGGTGCCCGCCGCCCGGGATCACCATCGACGCGAACGCAGCGACGCGCCGGCGCTTGCCTGCCACGGTCGACGGCGCGCGCGCCGCGTCGCGATAGCTCACGACGGCGCGCTCTTCGCGCGGCTCGTCCTCGTCGCGCAGATCGGGCCCGTCGATCGGCGCCGCCTCGAGCGCGTCCAAGAGCGCCTGCGCGCGCTCGCGATCTCGCCGTGGCACCTGCACGACGATCTCCACGTAGCTGCCCATCACACCGACCATCGCGCGGTGCTCGAGGCCCGGCGTCGACACCGGGATGCCTTCGCTCTCGAGGAGCTCGCGGATCATCTCCGCGCGCAGCGGCTCGTGCGTGCGCAGGAGCTCGACCCGCTCCTCGTCTCCGTGATCGTCGCTCATCCGCGCAGCGTACGAGGCCCCCACGCCCGACGTCGAGCTCTTGGCCCGTGAGTTGCTGAGCAACGCTGCGCATGGAGACCTCCGAGGTCCTTCGTTCGCTCGAGCACCACGCGCTTCTCGTGCTTCTCGTCCAGCTCGGCATCCTCCTCGCCGCGGCCCGCTTGCTCGGCGAGCTCGCGCGCAAGCTCGGTCAACCCGCGGTGATCGGCGAGCTCGCTGCGGGCGTGCTGCTCGGGCCTTCGGGCATCGGCGCGCTCGCGCCCGCCGCGCACCGCGCGGTCTTCCCGCACGACCAGGCGCAGGCCGATCTGCTCGCCGTCGTGTCGTGGATCGGCGTGCTCTTCCTGATCCTCGTGACCGGCATGGAGACCGACCTCGGCCTCGTGCGGCGCCAAGGAAAGACGGCGCTCGCGGTCTCCGCGACCGGCGTGATCGTGCCGTTCGCCACCGGCTTCGCGGTCGCGTGGCTGGTGCCGGTCGACATGATCGGCGGCGCCGATCAGCGGCTCGTGTTCGCGCTCTTCCTCGCGGTCGCGATGAGCATCTCCGCGGTGCCGGTGATCGCGAAGGTGCTCATCGAGACGCGCCTGGTACGTCGCGACGTCGGACAGCTGATGCTCGCCGCCGGGATGGCCGACGACACGCTCGGCTGGATCCTGCTCTCGGTCGTCGCCGGCCTCGCGTCGCGCGGCGAGCTCGATCTCGTGCACGCAGGCGGGGCAGCGCTCACCGCGATCGTGACGATCGGCCTCGGCCTCACGCTGGGACGTCGTGTGTTCGACGTCTACCTCCGCGGCATCGACCGCGCGTTCGGCGGCGCGCCGGCGCAGCTCTCCGCGATCCTCGTCGCGGCGTTCCTCGCGGCCGCCGGCACGCACGCGGCGGGCATCGAAGCGGTGCTCGGCACGTTCATCGTCGGCATCCTCGCGGGTCAGAGCCGCCGGCTGCGCGAGGACGTGACCGCGTCGATCGAGATGATCACGACCGGGTTCGTCGCGCCGATCTTCTTCGCGTCGGCGGGCCTGCGGGTCGACCTCGCGCTGCTGATGCGGCCCGACGTGCTCGGCGTGGGCGTCGCGATCCTCGCGGTCGCGTGCGTGGGCAAGCTCGTCGGTGCGTACCTCGGCGCGTGGATCGGTGGGCGCTCGCACTGGGAGCGCCTCGCGATGGGCGCGGGCATGAACGCGCGCGGCGCGATGGAGATCGTCGTCGCGACGATCGGCCTCGGCCTCGGCGTGCTCGGCCGCGAGACCTACTCGATCATCGTGATGATCGCGATCGTCACCTCGATGATGGCGCCGCCGCTGCTGCGCTTCTGCCTGCGCCGCGTGGAGATGACGCCCGACGAGCGCGCGCGCCTCGAGCGCGAGCAGATGGCGACCGAGAGCTTCCTCCTCCGGCTCCGCCGCGCGGTGCTGGTGCCCGGCGACGGCACCGCCTCGCTGCTGGCGGCGCGCCTGCTCGGCCTCGTCGGCGTGCGCACGCCGCTCGAGGTCTCGATCGTCGATCGCACCGGCGGCCAGAGCGCGGCGGTGCGCTACGCGGAGTCGCTCGCGAAGCACCCGAAGGGCGAGCTGCGCACCGCGCAGGACGAGAAGACCGCGCGGCGCGTCGAGGAGGACGCCGACTTGCTCGCGATGGGCGCGCCGCCGCCGCGCAAGGGCATCAGCCGCTTCCTCTTCGGGCCGCGCATCGATCGCAAGGTGCTCGAGGCGAAGAAGCCGGTCCTCGTGGTCGATGCCGCGCGCGGCAGCGCGGTGGTCGATCGCCTCGCGGCGGGCGAGCCGATCCGGCGGATCGTGGTGCCGGTGATCGGCACCGAGTACAGCCGGCGCGCGGTGGAGCTCGCGAGCGGCATCGCGGCGGGCTCGGGCGCCGCGCTCGAGCTCGTGCACGTCGTCGCGTCGCCCGATGCACACCGCTTCCTCGTGCGCACGCACGGCGAGACGATCCGCCAGGCCGCGCAGCGCTCGCTCGAGCACTTCGCGGACATCGCGCACAAGCTCGGCGCCGAGGACGTGACCACGCAGATCATCGAGTCGGACTCGACCGAACGCGCGATCGTCGCGGAGGCCGAGCGCACCGACGTCGATCTCGTGCTCCTCGGTGTCGCGCTGCGCCCCGGGAACGAGCGCGCGTTCTTCGGGCCCAAGCTCGAGGAGCTCGTGCGCCGCGCGACGCGCCCCGTCGTCGTGCTCGCGTCGTGATCCGATCGTGAGCCACGGCGCTCGGGACGCGATCTCGTCGTGGTAGATCTCGATCCTCGACGGAGGATCGCGTGGGGTCGAACGACGTCGTCGAAGCGAGGCTGGAGCGCCACCGCGAGCACCACCTCGCGGTCGCGCAGGAGATCACGCACATCGGCAGCTGGGAGTGGGATCTCGCGACGAACGTCGTCTCGTGGTCCGACGAGCTGTATCGCATCTACGGGCTCGCCCCGCGCTCGCGCCCGATCACGCTCGAGGTGTTCCTCTCGTTCCTCGAGCCCTCGGATCGCGCGCGCATCCAGGACGAGGTGCAGCGCGCGATCGCCCGCGGAGGCCGCTTCACCTACCACGAGCGCATCGTCCGTCCCGATGGCAGCCGCCGCGATCTCGACACGATCGGCGAGGTGATCCCCGGCGCCGATGGCCGCCCGATCGCGCTGATCGGCAGCTGTCGCGACATCACCGACCAGCTCCGGCGCGACGATGCGGCGCGGCTCTACGCGGACATCGTCCACAACATCCAGATCGGGATCGCGGTGTGGCGCGTCGACGACCCCGACGACGTCGCGTCGGCGCGCCTGGTCGCGTTCAACCCTCACGCCGAGATGATCGCGGGCGGACCGATGGCGGCGCGGATCGGGCAGCCGCTCTCCGTCGCGTACCCCCGCGTGGTGCACAGCGAGCTCAGCGCGACGATCGCCGAGGTGGCGCGCGAGCGCCGCGTGCGCGAGGTGGGCATCGACTACGAGAGCCCCGACGGGACCTCGCACGAGCTCATGGTGCGCGTGTTCCCGCTCCCTTCGCAGAGCATCGGCCTCGCCTTCGAAGACGTGACGCGACAGTCGCGCGCGCGGGCGATGCGCTCGTCGGAGCAGCGCGTCCTCGAGATGATCGCGTCCGGCGCGCCGCTCGCCGACGTGCTCACGACGCTGCTGGTCGCGATCGAGGGCCACGCGCCCGGCACCTTCGGCTCGGTGCTGCTCCTCGACGCGCAGGGTACGCACCTGCGCCACGGCGCCGCGCCGAACCTCCCGGCGGCGCTGGTGCGCGCGATCGACGGCTCCCTGATCGGGCCCGCCCACGGCTCGTGCGGCACCTCCGCGTACCGCAACGAGCCGGTGCTCGTGGAGGACGTCGAGACCAGCCCGCTCTGGGACGACTGGCGTCACCTGCTGCGCCCCTACGGACTGCGCGCGTGCTGGTCGATGCCGATCGCCGCGAGCGACGGGCGCGTCGCCGGCACGTTCGCGCTCTATTACCGCGAGCCGCGCCTCCCCACGCCCGACGAGATCGATCTCATCGCGCGCGCCACGCACCTCGCGGGCATCGCGATCCAGCGTGAGCAGCGCGAGGACCGGATGCGCGCGCTCTCGGCCCACGTCGAGGCGGTGCAGGAGCAGGAGCGCACCGCGGTCGCGCGAGAGATCCACGACGAGCTCGGACAAGCGCTCACCGCGCTGAAGATCGACGTCGCGTGGGTCGCGCGTCGCACCCCGAGCGACGACGCGAGCGAGCCGGTGCGAGCACGGCTCGCGTCGATGTCGACGATGATCGACGGGATCATCGACACCGTCCGCCGCATCTCGTCGGATCTGCGCCCCGGGGTGCTCGACGAGCTCGGCCTCGTCGCCGCCCTGGAGTGGAAGACGCAGCACTTCGAGGAGCACATCGGGATCCCGTGCTCGTTCCGCACGAACCTCGGCGACGTGCGCCTCCCGCGGGAATTCGGCACCGCGCTCTATCGCATGCTGCAGGAGGCGCTCACCAACGTCGTGCGCCACGCGGGCGCGAGCCACGTCGAGGTCTCGCTCGAGCACGCCGGCGATCGACTGCGCCTCGAGGTGCACGACGACGGCAAGGGCATCACCACCGAGGCTGCGACGAACCCGCGCTCGCTCGGCCTGCTCGGCGTGCACGAGCGCGCGCGCCGCCTCGGGGGCGAGGTGAAGGTCACGCGCGCGGAGCGCGGCGGGACCACGTTCGTCGTCGACGTGCCGTGGCCTGCGATGCGTGGAGGCGCGACGTGATCAAAGTGCTCATCGCGGACGATCATCCGGTGCTGCGTCGCGGCCTGCGCGAGGCGCTCTCGGAGACCGACGACATCCTCGTCGCGGGCGAGGCGGCGAGCGTGCACGAGGTGCGCGAGCGGGTGCGCGCCGAGCGCTGGGACGTGATCCTGCTCGACATCAGCCTGCAGGGCGGCAACGGCATCGAGCTGCTCCCCGAGATCCGGAAGGAGCGCCCCGACGCGCGCGTGCTGATCCTGACCGTCTACTCCGAGCAGCAGTACGCGATCCGCGCGCTGCGCGCGGGCGCCGCCGGATTCCTGACGAAAGAAGCCGCGCCCGAGAAGCTCATCGAGGCGATCCGCAAGGTCGCGGGCGGCGGGCGCTGGGTCAGCCCCGAGCTCGCGGAGACGCTCGCGTCGCTGCTCGCGGGCGAGACCTCGGGCGAGCCGCACGAGCGCTTGTCGAATCGCGAGCTCGAGATCCTCAAGATGATCGCGTCGGGCCGCACCGTCTCCGAGATCGCGAAGGACCTCGCGCTCAGCGTGAAGACGGTGAGCACGCATCGCACGCGCATCCTCCACAAGATGGGCATGCGCACCAACGCCGAGCTCACGCACTACGCGGTCCGGCACGGGATCGTCTCGTAGGACGAACACCGACAGCGCCCGTCCGAGCGTCCGACGTGCGATCGCGTGTTCCGCCGATTCGGCGGCCCCGGTGAGGCGTGCATCGTCTCGAACCATGAGCGTGCTGATCGTCGACGCGTGCGAGCGCACCCGCGCCCGTCTGCGCGACCTGCTCTCGCTGAAGGGCGGCGACGGCTCGCACGTGCACGAGGCGGGTGATCTCGATCAGGCCGCGGCCGTCCTCGGACGCGCCCCGGTCGCCGCGATCATCGTCGACGTCGACACGCCGGCGCAGGACGGGCTCGCGCTGCTCTCCTCGCTCCGCGCCCTCGGCGCCCGACGCCTGCTCGTGGTCCTGACGAACGACGCGAGCGAGCCGCGCCGGCGTGCGTGCCTCGCGCGCGGCGCCGACCACTTCTTCGACAAGTCGCACGAGTTCGAGCGCGCGCTGGAGCTCGCGATCCAGCACGCGACGAGGGAGCCCGCGTAGGACGAACGCCCCGCGCTCGGTGCGTCCGTCCGACCTCGCGCGTCGCGAGATCCGACCCGACGACGCGCCCGAGGCCGATGCCGCGATCCCCGGGCACCACGCCATATCCCCGGCATGCACCACGAGCACGACGACGCGCGCGCCCGGCTCTTCTCTCGATTCGTCGTCGAGCACCTCGCGGACGCAGTGCTGGTCCTGGACGGCGAGGGTGCGGTGGTCTCGACGAACCACGCGACCCCGCCCGAGCTCGCGGCGTTCTTCGATCGCGCGAGCGCGTCGCCCGATGTGCACGCGCTGGTCGCGAGGCTGCGCCAGGACGGTCGCGCGTACGCCGAGCTCGCACGCCCGCTCGCCGACGGGCGCACCTCGCACCTGCGCGTCGAGGGCGCGCTCGTCGAGCAGCACGCGGTGATCGTCGCGCGCGACGTGTCGGTCGAGCGCGAGGCCACCGACGAGCTGCGCGTGCTGCGCCGCGTCGAGGCGCTCGGCGCGATCGCGACGAGCGTCGTGCACGACGTGAACAACCTGCTGACGCCGGTGCTGCTCCTCAGCGGACACCTCGCGCGCCACCTCGACGGCACCGCGTGGGCCCCGCTCGCCCAGCACATCGAGAGCGCGGCGCATCGCGCGTCGGTGATCGCGCGCGACGTGCTCGCGTTCGCGCGCCCCGGCCGCGCGCGCTGGGCACCGGTCGACGTGAGCCGCGTGATCGCCGAGCTGCGCCCGTTCGTCGAGCGCCTCGCGGGCGACGACATCGACGTCGCGCTCGAGCTCGCGCCCGGCCTCGAGCCCGTGCGCCTCGATCGCACCGCGCTCGAGAACGCCGTGCTCAACCTCGTCGCGAACGCGCGCGACGCGATGCCGAACGGCGGTCGTCTGACGATCCACAGCATCGCCGAGCCGACCTCGGGATGCGTCTCGCTGCAGGTGCGCGACACCGGCATCGGCATGAGCGAGCACGTGAGGGCCCGCGCGTTCGATCGGTTCTTCACCACCAAGAGCCACGGCAACGGGCTCGGCCTCGCGTCGGTGCGGCGCTTCGCCGACGAGGCCGGCGCGAGCGTCGAGGTCGAGAGCGCGCCCGGACGCGGCACCACCGTCACGCTCCGCCTTCCCTGCGCCGCGCGCGATGCCGACGCACCGCGGGCAGAGGTGCACCGCGGCGGAGAGACCGTGCTGATCGCCGATCCCGACGGACAGGTCCGGCGCGCGCTCGCCTACGTGCTCGAGGCCGCGGGCTACCGCGTAGTGGAAGCAGATGGCGCCGAGAGCGCGCACACCGCGCTCGCCGACTCCACCATCGGGCTCGCGCTCGTCGACGCGCGCCTCGCGGCGCCGCACGCAGCGCTCACGCGCACCCTCTCCGAGCGCCCCACGCGCGTGCTCGTGATGCTCGGCGATCACGGCAGCGCGGAGCACGTCGCGCCCGGCACGCCCACGCTCCACAAGGCGTTCTCCGAGCCCGATCTGCTGCGCGTCGTCCGCGGCGCGCTCGACGCCGCGCGCTGATCACTCGCGGCGAGAACGCCCGTCGGCCTGCACCCGTCGCAGCAGCCGCTCGACCTCGGCGACGTCGAACGGCTTCTCGAGGCGCGGCACCGTCACGTGCTCGAAGAACGCGCGCGCCTGATCGGTGTACGCACCGCCGGTCATGAACACGAAGCGCTCGCTGAGATCGGGGCGTGCGCGCCGGACCTCGTCGTAGATCCCCATGCCGCTCACGTCCGGCATCATCAGATCGCACACCACGAGATCGAATTCCTCGCCCGCGAGCAGGATGCCGAGCCCCTCGCGCCCGCTCGTCGCGAGCTGCACGTCGTGGTGGGTGCCGAGCGACGCGCGCAGCGCGCGACCGAAGCGCGTCTCGTCGTCGATCACGAGGATGCGCGAGGCCCTCACCGGCGCGTCGGAGGGCGGCGGCGCGGCCTGCGGGCGCGGCGGGCGCTCGCTCGCGCGGCGCGACGCGGGGAGCAGCACGCGGAACGTGGAGCCCATCCCGACCTCGCTCTCGACGTCGATGCTCCCGCCGTGCGCACGCACGATCCCGTGCACGATCGAGAGCCCGAGGCCGGTGCCCACGCCGACCGGCTTCGTCGTCCAGAACGGCTCGAAGATCCGCCCGAGCAGCTCGCACGGGATCCCGACGCCGGTGTCGCTGATGCGGATCTCGACCCACTCGCCGCGATCCGCGGTCGCCACCGAGATCGTGTGCGCGCGCGGCGTGCCCTCGGGGATCGCGTGCGCCGCGTTGAGCAGCAGGTTCAGCACGACCTGACCGAGCCGCGCCTCGTCGCCGAGCACCGGCGGCAGCGGCCGCAGCTCGCGCACCACGTCCGCGCGGTTGCGCAGCTCGTTGCCCGCCATGTTGAGCGCCGACTCGATCACCGCGTTCACGTCGAGCGGCACGCGCCGATCCTCCTCGGCGCGCGAGAAGATCCGGAGGTCGCGCACGATCACGCGCACGCGCTCGCAGCCTTCCTTCGAGTGCCCGAGCGCCTCGCGGAAGAAGCCGAGATCCTGCTCGCTCTCGGCGCTCAGCTTCGAGAGCTGCTTCCCCATGAGATCGAGGTTCGCCATCACGTACGCGAGCGGGTTGTTGATCTCGTGCGCGACGCCGGCCGCGAGCGTGCCCACCGTCGCCATGCGATCCGCCTGCGCGAGCCGCGCCTCGAGCGCCTTGCGCTGCGTCACGTCGCGCGCGAACGCGAGGATCGCGGTGCCTCCCTCGTACTCGATCGGGATCGTCGCGACCTCGGTGGTGATCGTCTCACCGTCCTTCTTGCGCAGTCGGAGCTCGCGCATCGGGAGCTGCTGCCGGTCGTTCAGCATCATCGGCACGCGGCGGCGATAGCCGTCGAGCTCGTCGGGGTGCAGCACGTCCTCGACGCGGAGCGCGAGCACCTCCTCGCGATCGCCGTACCCGAGCAGCCGCACGAGCGCCGCGTTCACCAGCATGAATCGCTCGCCGCGATGCACGGCGATCGCGTCGGGCGCGCTCTCGATGAGCATGCGGAACGACTCCGCCGAGCGCTGCAGCGCCTCCTGCGCGCGCACCCGCTCGGTCACGTCCTCCGCGATGCACACGCCTCCGACGACGCGCCCTCCGTCGCCGAAGATCGGCGCGAAGTCGACCTTCACCGACGTGACCTTGCCCGCGGTCGCCGAGCGATACTCGCCCTCGTAGTGCGCGCGATGCCCGGAGAGCGCCTGGCGCATCGAGCGCTTCATCGTCTCGTCGGGCAGCGTCTCCATGCGCAGCCCGATCAGGATGCGTCGCGGCGAGCCGATGATGCGCACGAACGCGTCGTTGCACGCGGTGATCACGCCCTCGGCGTCGAAGTGGAAGATGCCGACCGGCGCGCCCTCGAAGACCAGCTCGTAGGTCTCGTCGTGCGCGCACACGACGGCCGCGAGATCCGTCGCAGGCAGCGGGCGCAACATCACGACCGCGGTGCCCTCGCCCACGCGGCTCGCCGAGAGATCGACGCGCAGCTGCGTGCCGGATCGATGCACCGCGGACGCGGCGATGCCCTCGCCGTGCGGCAGCGAGAGCAACTGATCGAGCAGCGCGACGCCCGCCGGCGGACGCGCGTCGGCGACCACGAGATCGGTGAGCGCCACGCCCTCGAGCTCCCCCGGGGAGCGCCCGAGGAGCGAGAGCGCGAGCGAGCTCGCCCACGCGACACGACCGTCGAGGCGACACACGAGCACGCGCTCCGGCAGCGCATCGAGCAGACGGCGCTGCGCTTCGGCGAGCGGGTCGGCGCCGACCTTCGGCGCGGTCATCGAGAGCCTCCGGGCGTCCTCACAGGCTACCGCAATTCTTCCTACGTGGGCACATTGGAATGCCTCGCATGCACGTCGCGCGAGCGCGGCGTTCCGCCACGGATCGCGCTGCTGCGACACGCTCCACCGCCGAGACGAGGGCGCGATGCGACGCTCGACGAGGGCGACACCGCAACCCGAGGCCGTGGAGATCCACCATCGCGACGGCGCCTCGCAACGACCGCGCTCGCGGGCGTGAGGAGCACGGCATGCGCTTCGCACTCGCGCCGCGGCATGGCTCGCCTCCTGGTTGCCGAGGACTACGACGACTTCCGAGAGCTCCTCGCGGACTACCTGCGCGCACGCGGGCACGACGTGATCGAGGCGCGCAACGGCGCGGAGGCGATCGAGGCCGCACGGCTCGAGCATCCCGATGCGATCGTCATGGATCTGATGATGCCGGTGCGCGACGGCGCGTCGGCGACACGGGAGCTGAAAGCGAGCTCCGCGACGCGCGGCATCCCGGTGGTCGCGGTCACCGCCGCGGCGCCGAGGGGCGTGCCCGCGCAGGAGATCTGCCCGGGCTGCGACGCGCTCGTCTCGAAGCCGGTCGACTTCGGGACGCTGCTCGGCACCCTCGCGACCCTGCTCCGGTCGTGAGCGTGGGTCAGGGCGCCGGCGTCGTCGGTCGCACGTCGAACGGCGTGGGCACCGGGAGCGTCGCGCTGGGTGCGGGCGGATACACGGCGGCGCGCGGCACGACGGTGCTCTCGAACGGCGCGGTCTGATCGTCGACGGTCAGCCGCATCGCCACCGATCGACGCGTCTCGTCGGGCGCGATCACGTCGTCGTCGGCGTTCGGCGCGACGAGCACCACGACGTCGTACTCGCCCGCATCGGGCAGCGCGCACGGCAGCGAGAGCGACGTGCGCACCGACGCGCGCGGGCCGAGCACCGGCGGCACCGCGAGCCGTGTTCGCTCGCCGCCGCACCCCTCGACGAGCTCGGGCCCGCGGTACACCGCCACCATCCCGAACGTGTCGCCCATCTCGAGCGGCACGTCGCGGCGATTGCGGATCTGCACGTGCACCGAGTAGTCGCGCGCGTTCTCGGGCAGGAGCGCCCCGACCGGCGTCTCGCCCTGCACCTCGACGTCGAGATCCCTCGGGCCCGCGACCTGCGCGGGCGCGAGCTCCCGGCGAACCTCGGACCGTGCGCTCGGGCTCTCCGCGCCCGCGCTCGGCTTTCCCGCGCCCTCGTCGGGTCGCGCGTCCGCTCCGCCACACGCGGCGAGCAAGCATGCGAGACCGATCGACACCCTGCGCATGGCCTCCTCCTCGCCCCCGCTCTCTACGTTTGCGTGTAGCCACGAGAGAGCGCGCCGAAAGAGAGGCCGCGCGCCACGCATTCGCGATTCAGAACAAGATCAACGTGTTGAACACTTCGAGGCCGAACGTCGCCGCGCCGAGCCCGAGGTGCGCGATCGCGAGCCCCTGCATCGTGTCGAAGTCGTCCTGCGGATCCGCCCATCCGAACCGCTCCGCGTTCGCGATGAGGAACCCGCCGATCGCCTGCACGACGAACATCCCGAGGCCGACCCAGCGCGTGACCTCGTAGATGCGCCAGTCCTCGTCGTGCCGCGACGCGATGTCGTAGTCGACCTGCGTCGAGAGGACGAACGTCGTGAGCCCGAGCCCGGCGGTCGCGCCGACCGCGATCAGGTGCGCCCACGGGGTCTGCTCGCCGCAGTGGTCCAGCAGCGCGTCGCCGCGCGCGCACGCGGTGTCCGCATAGTCGTCGTGGAACCCGTACTCGTCGTGGAACTGCAGCGCGCCGAGCGTCCCGGCGACCGCGAACACCGCGACGGTCACCGCGGACATCGTGCGCGTCCACTCGCGCATCGTCGCGTCGTGTTGCTCCGCGCGCAGCGCCTCGGCGTCGAGCGACAGCTCGGTGGTCTCCTCGAGCTGCGCGATCGGCGCGAGCGTCAGCGCGACGGGCATGCTCGGGGGCTGCAGCGCGAGTCCCCACACCGATGTCGTCCACACGAGCGCAGCGAGACCGGACATGCGAGCACTCCTGTCTTCCACGACGACGACGACTGGCACGCTCGCGAGACGAGCGTGCCAGTCCGTCCATCTGTTCGAAGAGGCTCAGAACAGAAGAATGGAGTTGGCGAGGTTCATGCCGACGTTCGCGACACCGAGCGCCGCGTGCGCGACCGCGAATCCCTGGAGGATGTCGAAGTCGTCCGGGTCCTCGTAGTTGAGCACGTCGGTGCGGGTGATGTTCGCGAGGAACGCCCCGGCGCCCGCCTGCAGGATGCCCAGCGCGAGCGCGATCCAGCGCGTCGTCTCGTAGGTGCGCCAGTCGCCGTCGCGGCGCTCCGCGCGATCGAAGTCGATCTGCGTCGAGACGATGAACGTCGAGATCAGCGCGCCGGCGCTCACGCTCGCCGCGATCAGGTGGGGAACGGGCGTCGAGTCACCGCAGTAGTCGAACACCGGATCGCCCTGCGCGCCCATTCCACACGGCGTCTCGGAGTATTCGCTCTCGAAGTGGTACTCGTCGTAGAACTGGATGATCCCGAACGCGCCCGTGACCGCCATCGCCAGCGTGGTCGTGACGTTGAGCGCGCGAGTCCAGTCCATCAGCGCCAGATTGCGCGCCTCGGCGTTCGCGTCTGCGACGGTGTCGATCCCGTAGTCGTACTCGTATTCCTCGTCGACCACGGTGCGCACCTGCGAAGCGACCTCGGGCAGGACGACCGGCGCAGCCGTCACGGGGGGCTGCAGCGAGAAGCCCCAGATCGGAGTGCTGAGAGCGAGCGCGAACAGCGAGTTCATCAGGACCTCCGGACGCACGCATCCCACGTGCGAGAACGAGTCACTCCACGTCGATCGCGAGCGTCGCGCGCACATCGCGACGCGCACGCCACACCGCATGGCGGATCGATCGAGTCGACCTCCTTCGCGGAGCGCGACGCGACCACCATCGCCTGGGCCGCGACTGCACCACGCATTCCAGCCCCGGACGCGCGGACGCAGCGGATCGCCCGTGTCGCCGTACGCTCGGCGTTTCCCGGGCGATCCGCGAGTGTCGCGCGCGTGCACGTCCGCGTGCGCTGGGCACGCCACGCGGCGGCTCTGCCGCGTGACGTCGTCTCACCGCGCGAGCACGTCGCACGTCCGCCCGCGGCGACGAGGCGACGACCTCCGGCGCGTCGCGTCGCGCGGTGCGATCAGGTGCCCGCAGTGCGGCGCGGCGCGGGCGCGCGGCGCACGAACCCGCTCTCGCGGCGATCACGCGACGTCGCGTCGTCGCCCTCGAGCACCTCCGACGGGCGTGGCACGCGCACCCGTGTGGCGTCGGCGTGAGGCGGAGGGATCGTGCGCACGGGCGGCGGCGGCATCGCGCGAGGGCGCGGCGGCACGGACCTCGTGTCGCTCGGTGCGATCCGAGGCACGCCGGGCGGCGGAGGCGCGACGCGCGCCGACGACACGCGCACCGCGGCCGGAGAAGGTGGCGGCACGAGCCGCGCGACCCGCGCCGCAGCGCGCGCGATCGCAGCGCGATCGAGCGCGTCGCGATCGACCTCCGGAGCCGGCGGATCGGGCGCGCGCGGAGCGGGAGGTGGAGGCGGCGTCGCGCGGCGTCGCGCGTCCTCGGCCTTGCGCGCCTCGCACGCGCCGCACTTCGCCTTGGTCAGCGGCACGATCGACGCGGGCTCCTCGTCCTCGTCGTCGCGCCATCGAGGCGCGGCCCGCACGCCCGACATCCCGGCCGGCGCGCTCGCGTCGAAGAGATCGCTCCAGTCGCTCGGTCGCTCGCAGTCGATCTGATCCGCGGCCGCGAGCCGTCCCGCCTGGCTCCTCCGCAGCGGCAGGAACACCGCGAGGCCCGGCGCGCTCCGCAGCGGAACGAAGCGACGCGCGTCGCGGCTCGCGGCGAGCAGCAGGTTGATCGCGGCCATGATCGTCCACGCGTCGATGCTCGCCACGCGGGTCCCGCGACGGACCGCGATGCGCGCGTGCGTCGCGACCCCGCGCAGCGAGACCACGTGCGTGCCGAGCCTCACCTCGCGACCACCATCGGCCGTGCGTCGCGCCTCGAGCGGCAACGCGAGCGCCGCTGCGCATCGCACCAGCGCGCGCTCGACGTCGATCTCTCCGCGGCTCGGCAGATCGACGATCCCGTCCTCGAACGCACGCCGCGAGCACGACGCGTCGCGCCCGAGGTAGTACGCGGCGAGCACCACGCCGCGCAGCACGTCGCTGGGCTCGCGCCTCAGCAGCTCGCGGAACGGCGGAGGCAGCGCACCGGGCGCGATCCCGCGCGCCACGCCGGCGTCGCGCACGTCCTCCAACCAGAAGCGCCACTCCGGATGCACCGCGATCGCATCCGCTGGCTCGTGAGGGACCGACGAGTACGACGTTGCCGGCACGAGTCCCACCTCAGCAACTCGCGTACCGCGCACGTGCACTCCATCAGTCGCACGGAAAACCCAGCGATCCGCTCGATCGCACGGAGCACGACGGCGCGTGCTGGCGACTCACGTGACCAGCACGCGGCGCACGGGATGTTCCGTGATCACTGCGGCGCGTCGATCGCGTCGCGCACCTGCGCGAGCAGCTCGAACGATCGCAGCCGCGCCGCGTGGTCGAAGATCTGCGCGGTCACCATGAGCTCGTCCGCGCCGGTCCGCGCCGCGAACGCCAGGAGCCCGCGACGCACCGTCTCCGGCGATCCCACGACGGAGCACGCGAGCGCCGAGTCGATCATCGCGCGGTCGATCGGATCGAGCCGTGCATCGAGGTCGCGCACCGGAGGCTTCAGCTTCGTCGGATGACCGCGACGCAGCGCGACGAACGCCTGCTTCACCGAGGTCGACAGGAGCTGCGCCTCCTCGTCGCTCTCCGCGACGATCGTGTTGAGCCCGAGCATCACGTACGGCTTCTCGAGCTGCGCCGAGGGCCGGAACCGATGTCGATAGAGCTCGATCGCGTGCTCCATCTGCGCCGGCGCGAAGTGCGACGCGAACGCGTACGGCAGGCCCAGCGCGGCCGCGAGCTGCGCGCCGAACAGGCTCGATCCCAGGATCCACAGCGGCACGTCGAGCCCTTCGCCCGGCACGGCACGCACGCGGGCGCCGGGCTCGGGCCGGAAGTAGTGCATCAGCTCGACCACGTCGTGGGGGAACGCGTCGGCGGCGGTCGCGAGATCGCGACGCATCGCGCGCGCCGTGATCGCGTCCGCGCCCGGCGCGCGCCCGAGGCCGAGATCGATGCGCCCCGGGTAGAGCGATGCGAGCGTCCCGAACTGCTCCGCGATCACCAGCGGCGAGTGGTTCGGCAGCATGATCCCGCCCGCACCGACGCGGATCGTCGCCGTGCCGGCGGCGACGTGCGCGATCACCACCGAGGTCGCCGCCGACGCGATGCCCGGCATGCTGTGGTGCTCGGCGAGCCAGAAGCGCCGGTATCCCCAGCGCTCGGCGTGCTGGGCGAGATCGCGTGAATTCCAGAGGGCCTGCGCCGCGTCCGAGCCTTCGACGATCGGCGCGAGATCGAGAACCGAGAGAGGCACCATCCGAGGCACATGGGGCGCGCGAGCGCGATCGCAACTCCATCGTGCCTATGCACGACGCGCATGCGCACGCTCGTCGCCGTCGTGGTGCTCGCCCTCGCCACCAGCGTCTTCGCGCCGATCGCCAGCGGCTGCTGTTGCTGCGTGATCCCGATCCCGACCGCGGAGCGCTGACCTCACCGCAGCGCCGCGAGCTTCGCGGCGTGGTCGGCGAGCGCCTCGGGCATCTCGTTGTGCAGCGAGTGCCCACAGCGCGCGACGCGCACCTCGGGATGCCCCACGTCGGCGTTGCGCAGGCAGGCGACCTTCTTCGCGAGCAGCTCGGTCTCCTCGTGGAGCCCCATCCCGACGTCGTGCTCGCCCGCGAGGATCACCATCTCCGCGCGCACGTCGTCGGCGATGTCGTGCAGCGACGTCGCGAGCTGTTGGATCGCGACGTACAGCCACGCGAGGTGGAAGTCGCGCGAGTATCGCTCGCGCCGATAGAGCTCGGCCTCGCGCAGCGCGCGATCACGCGCCGCGTCGGGGAAGTGCGGCCCGTACCAGTGGCCTCCCTGGCGTGTCACCGACCACTCGATGAACCCGTTCTCTCCGGCACGATCGGGCCACGCGAACATCAAGAGCGTCTCTTCCCCGCCCGGCGGCTCGCGCCACGCGCTGCCCGGCGACCACACGACGTTGCGCGGAAATCGCCGAGGCGCGGCGTGCGCCAATCGGAACACGACGTTGCCGCCCAGACTGCCACCCATCCCGATCACGTCACCGGTCACCCCGACCGCGTGCAGGAATCGCTGACAGACCTCCACGTAGAGATCGATGATCGGAGCGCGCCTGTCGCTCGTCGCGCGCGGGAGCTCGGCCGGCGCATCCGAATAACCGCACCACGGCAGATCCGGCGCGAGCACTCGAAACCCTCGCGCGCACAGCGCCTCGATCAGCGCAGTGCCCTCCTCGAGCGACGATGCGTGCCCGTGCACCAGCAGCACCGTTCCCGCCCGCGCGGTGCCCACGTCGACGTAGCGCACGCGCAACGACCCCACGCGACACGTCCGCTGCTCCCACGGCGTCGGCTCCGGCCTCAGCGGCCGCACCGGTCGCGCGATGCGTGGGCTCAGCGCGCCGAGCTGCGCGCGCGCCTTCTCGCGGATCTCGCGCGCGGCGCCGAGCGCGCAGACCAGCGCGGGCGTGCGCGTCGCCGCGATCGCGATCCGCGCAGCGCTCGCACCGGGGATGGCGCGGATCGCGGACTGCAGCGCGTCGACGCGCAACGACGATCCTTCTCCGAACGCATCGACGAGCTCGTAGAAGCCCGGCGCGGAGCACACGTGCTCGTCGAGCGCGGCCTCCAGCGCGGGAGCCGAGGTGACGATGCGGACGAACGACGGAGAGAGGTGAGACACGTTCGGCTCCATACCACCAACTCGTACGCTCGATCCCAGCGGTCTCGATCCCCCGGCCCTGGCGGGCAACACCCTGCCAGCGCGCGCTTCACCCGCCGAAATCGGCGCATTTTCACGGCAATTGCGGGTGGCACATGCGCTGCTCATCCGCGCTGCGAATGCGTCCTCGACCCTCGCACCTGCTCGTCGCGCTCGCCCTCCTCGGCTGCCAGGGCGAGCTCGGCGCCGGGCCCGCCGGGCCACGCGGCCCGCGTGATCCGCGCGATCCGACGGAGCTCGCGATCCAGCCCTCGTCGGTGCGCCGCCTCGCGCGCCACGAGTACGACCACTCGGTCGCCGATCTGCTCGGCTTCGAGACCGATGCGTCCGACGGCTTCGCAGGCGACGCCCGCGTCGCGGGCTACACCGCGAGCGCCGCGCTCCGCGTCGACGCGACCCTCGGCGAGCAGCTGCGCACCGCGGCCGAAGCGATCGCGACCACCGCGGTCACCGAGCACCTCGCGACCGTCGTGCCCTGCGATCGCAGCGCCGCCGATTGCCCGCGCACCTTCGTCACGACCCTCGCGACACGCGCGTTCCGCAGGCCCGCGACCGACCTCGAGATCGAAGGGCTGCTCGCGATCTTCACGCTCGCGTCGACGAACGGCGGCACGTTCGAAGAGGGCGTGTCCGCAGTGCTCCAGGCCGTGCTGCAGTCGGCGTCGTTCCTCTACGTCCCGCAGATCGGCGCCGGCGACGACCTCGATCGCACGCTCGACGCCTACGAGACGGCCTCGGCGCTCTCGTACTTCCTCACCGCCTCGCCCCCCGACGCCGCGCTGCTCGAGGCCGCCGCCGCGGACTCGCTGCGCACGCCCGATCAGCGCGAGGCCCAAGCGCGACGTCTCCTCGACGAGCATCCGCGCGCCCGCGCGCAGGTCGTGCGCTTCGTCCAGGAGTGGCTCGGCCTCGACACGCTGCACTACGTCGCGCGCGACTCCGAGACCCACGACTTCACATCGCTGCGTCCGCTCATGGAAGAAGAGACGCGCCGCTTCGTCGAGGACGTCGTGTTCGCGGGAGACGGAACGTTCGAGTCGCTGATCGCCGCCGACTTCACGCTCGCGAATGGCACGCTGCGCGACTTCTACGGTCTCGAGGTCACGAGTGACGACTGGTCGCGCGCCGAGCTCGAGGGCACACCGCGCCGCGGCCTGCTCGGTCAGGCCTCGTTCCTCGCGACCCACGCCGCGCGCGACGAGAGCTCGCCGGTGAAGCGCGGCGTCACGATCCTGCGCCGCATCCTCTGCCTCGACGTGCCCGCGCCCACCGGCGATGTCGCCGAGCAGGCGATGATGACGCCTCCTCCCGCGCGCACGACGCGCGAGCGCTTCACACAGCACTCGACGAACCCGGTCTGCGCGGGCTGCCACTCCCTGATCGATCCGCTCGGCTTCGCGTTCGAGGACTTCGATCAGCTCGGGGCGTTCCGCACCGAGGAGAACGGCACGCCGGTGGACTCATCGGGCGAGCTCGTGGGCACCGACGTGAACGGTCCGTTCGCGGATGGAGGCGAGCTCGTCGCGATGCTCGCGGAGAGCCCGCAGGCCCACGCGTGCTTCGCGCGCAACCTCTTCCGCTTCGCGTCGGCGCGCTCGTCGCAGCCGCTCGAGGCGTCGTTCCTCGACGCGTGGGGCCGCATGCCCGACGAGCGTCGCTCGAGCCTGGTGGAGATCTGGATCGAGCTCGTGCGCAGCGAGCTCTTCGTGCAGAGGAGGGCAGTCCCGTGAGCGAGCGCGTCCATCGAGCCCGTCGAGCGTTCTTGAAGACGGTCGGTCTCGCCGCCGCCGCCCTGCCCTTCTACAAGATGCTCGAGAACGACGTGGTGCGTGCCCAGACTGGCACGCTCCCCCAGAAATTCGTCGGAGTGGGCATGTTCCACGCGACGACACAGACCTTCTATGCGCGCCGCGCGGGCGAGACCGACACGAGCTTCGACATCTCGTACGCGGACTCGTGCCTGCGTCCCTTCGACGACGCCGCGACCTACGGGTCGAGCTTCCGCGACGACATCATCGTGTTCGAGGGGTTCGACTACGGCGTCGGCGAGATCGGCCCGACCGGCGGCGATCTCCACGTGCCGATGCACGGCGCGCTCGGCATCTTCCTCACCGGCAGCTCGGCGACCGGCGGAGACGGCACCGACTGGAACCTCCAGAACGAGTCGCTCGATCAATACCTCGCTGCGCGACACGGCGGAGAGACTCCGTTCCGATCCGTCGAGCTCTGCACCGAGGTCGACTTCGCCCCGCTGATGTCGTCGAGCTGCATCGCCTATGGCGCCGGGGGCGCGCCCCTCGCGCGCATGACGAGCCCCGAGGCGATCTGGGATCGTCATTTCGCGTCGTTGATCATCCCCAACGACGAGGCGGCGCGCGCGGCCGCAGAGCGCCGGCGTCGCGTCGGCGCGAGCGTGCTCGACTTCGTCGCAGGCGACATCCAGCGCCTCGATTCACGCCTGGCCGGGGAAGAGCGACAGAAGCTCGATCAACACCTCACCGTGGTGCGCGACATGGAGCGCCGGCTCTCCGATCCGGTGATCGCGGGCATGTGCAGCGTCCCCACGCGCCGCGCGGAGCGTGGCAATCCGGATCCCGCCGACGACTACCTCGTCTCCAATGGTCCGAATGGAGGCAGCCCGTATTTCGATCTGATCACCGATCTCCAGATCGAGCTCCTCGCACAGATGTTGATCTGCGATCTCACGCGCTTCGGGACCATCGTGCTCGGCAACACCGCGGGAGAAGGCACCTCGCCTCGGATGGTCGCGGGGCTCAATCCCGACGACGACACCCCGCGGCCCGAAGAGCTCGCCGCGACCGGCACCGACTACCTCGTTCCCGCGAATTTCCACGACTCGATCGCGCACGTCTCGGGCTCGTCGCGCCTCGAGGTGCAGCGCGCGGTCGCGTGCATGAACCGCTACTACTTCGGCAAGGTCGCGCGCCTCATGCAGCGCCTGCGCGCCGCGAACGTGCTCGACAGCACGCTGATCCTCGTCGGCAACGAGGGCGGCCACGGCGCGGGGCACAGCACGACGCACGTGCCGATCGTGCTCGCGGGCGGCGCGAACGGCGCGATCACGATGGGCCGTCGCGTGGTCGCGCCGGGCCGCACCGCGCAGATCGGCGAAGCCCCGATCGGTGCGAGCCGCACCTCGCACAATCCCATCCTCGTTGCGGTCGCGAACGCGTTCGGCGAGGAGCTCGAGGGCTACGGCACCTGCGCCGATCCCGCGCTCACCGCGGGCGTGAGCGATTTGATCTGATCGGATCGGGATGAGCGCCAGTCGTGCCGACTGGACCGACACGACGCAGCGAGTCTGATCCAATCTCGCTGCACAACTCTTGCGCTCGCCTTGGGCGCATCGAGATGCTACCCAGCCGTTCGGCGCTCGCGGTTTTCGTCTCTCTCACGACGACGCCGCACGCCTCGAGGTCGCGATGGGAACGCGAACGACCCTTCCTCCGGCTCCTGCGGAGCCGCGCACTGCCATTCTCAGCGCGGGCAACGAGCGCGCGTATGGCCGCATCGAGCGTTGTGGGCCCAGCTACGTCCTGGTGCGCACCAACCTGACTCCCGCGCTCGGGCAGCCGGTCCACCTGCGCATTCCATCGACGTGCTTCGGCGAGCTGCAGCTCGAAGGAATCGCGCGCTGGCAGGACCGCAACGGTGCGCTCGCACTGCAGCTCGGCAGTCTGCGCCCCCGCGATCTCGTGGCGCTGCGTCGCCTCGTCCCGGAGCCGGAGCCCGATGGACGGCTCTTGGCGCGTCGTCGTGGATATCGCGTCGACGGCCGCATCGATCCCTTCGCGCCGACGCCCGATCGCACGATGCCGCTCGACGGAGTGCCGGTATCGCTGATCCTCGTCAACGGCGAGCTCGAAGGCGTGGCGACGACGCTCGACGACCAGCGCGCGATCGTCCACGCGTGGATCGAGCTGAAGCCGGGCTCGCACGTCGCGGTGCGGGTGTTCGAGGACGAGCTCTTCGAGCGCTGGCACGACGTCGCGATGGTCGTGGTGAAGAGCGATCGCGGCGTGCACGAGCTCGCTCGGCAAGAGCCGCGCTGGACGCCGCTTCCGCGAGGCGTGTGACGAGCACGTCAGTCGGTGACCGGAGCATGCCAGTCACCGACCGACTCACACGCTCGCTCACGCGCTCGGATTCAGCGCGACCTTCAGCCATCCCGGCTTCCGCGCGTCGAACGCCTCGTAGGCCTTCTTCACGTCGTGCAGCGGCTCGACCTTCGTGAGGATCTCGACCGGGTCGATGACCTTCGCGCGCACGAGCTCGACGAGGTGCGGGATGTACTTGCGATGGTTGCAGTTGCCCATGCGGATCGTCAGGTTCTTGTTCATCGCCTGACCGATCGGGAAATGCTCCATCGCGGGCGGATAGACACCCACGATCACCAGCGTCCCCGCCTTCGCGAGCGCATCCACTGCCCACGAGAGCGCCTGTGCGGGCGCATCGCCGGGGACGAAGGGGGCCTCGTCGCGATGCACCGGCGCGACCTTCTGCACGTCACCCGCGTCCTCTCGTGCGTGCTTCTTCGCGCGCTTCGCCGCGGGCCCGTGGTGCGCGTGCACCGCGTCGACACCGACCGCATCGATCGCGCGATCCACGCCGATGCCGCCGGTGAGCGTCAGGATGGTCTCGACCGGATCTTCGCGCTCGAAGCTGATGATCTCCGCGCCCTGGCGGCGCGCCATCGCGAGTCGGTCCTCGTTGCCGTCGATCGCGATGATGCGCCCCGCGCCGAGCAGCTTCGCGCTCGCGATCACGAACTGCCCCACCGGCCCGCAGCCGAACACCGCGACCGTGCTGCCCGCGTGGATCGCCGCGAGATCGGCAGCGAAGTAGCCCGTCGGGAAGATGTCCGAGAGCATGATCGCCTGTTCGTCACTGACCTCGTCGGGCAGCTTCACGAGCCCGATGTTCGCGAAAGGGACTCTCGCCTTCTCCGCCTGCAGCCCGTGGAACGCGCCCGCAGCTTCGGGCCCTCCGAAGAACGCCGTGCCGGCGCGCTTGCCCGAGGGGTTCGCCTGATCGCACTGCCCGTAGTACCCGGCGCGACAGTACGAGCAGTTCCCGCACGCGATGGTGGACGCGATCACCACGCGATCGCCGACGTCGAGGTTGCGCACCTCTTCTCCCAGCTCCTCGACGACCCCGACGCCCTCGTGACCGAGGATCGTTCCCGACCGCATGCCCGACACGGTCCCGCGCACGAAGTGGAGATCGGTGCCGCAGATCGCCGACGAAGTGAGGCGCACGATCGCATCGGTCGGCTGCTCGATCCGGGGCTCGGGCACGTCGTCGAGGCGGATGTCGCCGACCCCGTGATAGACGAGAGCTCGCATTGCTTCGTTCCTTTCTGCGCCTCGTCTCGCCGACGAGCGCGGCCCGGCCGATGGGTGCATCACGCGCGCCGCGGCGCACGGATCAGAGCTGCGCGCGCGCGTTCCACGCGAGCCAGTCGGCCGCTTTCTCGAGCACGCTGCGCGAGCGCCACTCCTCGAGGCCCAGCCGCCGCGCATGCGCGAGGTCGGCTTCGAACGCCGCGGCGAGCTCCTGGGCGACGCCCTCGTCGAACACGCTCAGCGTGACCTCTTCGTTGATGTCCATCGATCGATCGTCGAAGTTCGTGGAGCCGATGCCCGCCCAGACTCCGTCGATCACGAACACCTTCTGGTGCAGCAGCGTGAGGTCGTAGAGGTAGACTTCGATGCCGCACTCGAGCAGCGGGCGCAGCGCATGGCGCGTCGCGTGACTGACGATCTTCGCGTCGGTCGCCTCGCGCGAGGGAACCATCACCCGCACCCGCACGCCGCGCTTCCGCGCGCGACAGAGCGCGTCGCGTGCCCCGCCGAACGGCAGGAAATACGGGTTCTGAATCAGGATCTCTCGCTCTGCGGACTCGATCGCGAGGTGGTGCAGCACCTTCAGCGACGAGGTCCTTCGCGCCAGGCTCAGATACGAGAGGTGCGCGGTCACGTGCCCCGACGCGCGCGGTGCCGGGAAGAGCTCCTCCCCGACGAGCAGCTCCCCCGCCGCCTCGGTCCAGTTGTCCGAGAACACGCCCTGGAGCTGGGTCACGATCGGGCCCTCGACGCGCGCGCTGGTGTCGCGGAAGTGCGCGCGGTCCTGCGCGTCACCCAGCCAGTCGTCGGTGATGCAGTGCCCGCCGACGTAGCCGATGCAGCCGTCGATCACCGCGAGCTTGCGGTGGTCGCGCGTGTTGTACGTGCCGAGGTTCCGGAAGCGCGCGTGGTTGTAGAAGACGACGGTCGCGCCCGACGCCTCGAGGCGCTCGCGCTCCTCGCGTTCGATCTTCCCGCCGATGCCGTCGAGCAGGACCCGCACCGGCACGTCGGCGCGCGCACGATCGCAGAGCGCGTCGACGAGCGCGGCGCTGCACTCGCCGGTCTTCCACAGGAACGTCTCGAAGTGCACCGACGAGCGCGCAGCCCGGATGTCGGCGAGCAGCGCGGCGAAGTACGCATCTCCGTTCTGCAGGATCCGTAGGTCGTTGCAGTGCGTGAGGGTGCTGAGCGAGAGCGTCGCGATCATCTCGTCGAAGCGCTCGCCGCGACGCAGCGGTCCGACCTCGGACCATCGCGTGTAGAGCTCGAGCTTCACCGACCACAGGGCCCAACCGAGCAACGCCGTCGTGGCGCCGAAGACGGCCACGAGGATCCAGGGATCGATCGACACGATGAGGATCTCTCTAGCTCCCGATCGGCGAGCCCAAACCGCCGGGCACGACTGGCACTCTCCGTTCGTATCGCCGCTTGAGACCAGCAGATAATCACGACCGGCTCAACCTCCGAATTCTCGGCATTTCCCGTCGCAGCTCGCCGGCATGCGCCCTGCTCAGGGGCCGCTCGCCCGACGCAGCGCGGGCCGAACGGAGGACGTCATGTCGAGCTATGCCCGCCACCTCGCGCCGAACGCGACGCCGCAGAGCGAGCGCGCCGATGCGCGCCAGGTCCGCAACTCGGCGGGCGGCTTCACGTTCGCGCTGGACGACTTCGCGCGCCTCGAGCGCTTCTTGATCCTCGGCAACGAGGGCGGCTCGTACTACGCGACCGAGCGTGCGCTGACGATCGAGAACGCGGGCGCGCTCGTGCGTTGCCTCGGCGTCGACGGTGCGCGCACGGTCGACACGATCGTCGCGATCAGCGAGTCGGGCCGTGCGCCCGAGAACGACCCCGCGATCTTCGCGCTCGCGCTCGCCGCGTCGCACGCCGTCCCCTCGGTGCGCGCGCGTGCGCTCGCCGCGATGCCGCGCGTCTGCCGCACCGGCACGCACCTCTTCCACTTCGTGCGCGAGGTGCAGGCGCTGCGTGGCTGGGGCCGCGCGCTCCGCAAGGCGATCGCGTCGTGGTACCTCGCGAAGGCGCCCGACGAGCTCGCGTACCAGCTCGCGAAGTACACGCAGCGCGACGGCGTCTCGCACCGCGACGTGCTCCGTCTCGCGCACCCGAAGGCGAAGGATCCCGCGACCCACGCGCTCCTGCGCTGGGCGGTCGCGGGTGAGGGCGCGCTCGGCCCGCGCGAGGTGAAGCGCGTGGACGCGACCGCGATTTACCCCGCGGTCGATGCGAGCGCGATGCCGCGCCTCGTCGAGGGCTTCGCGCGCGTTCGTGCGCAGGACCTCTCGTCGCGCGACGTCGCGGCGCTGATCACGGAGCACGGGCTCACGCACGAGATGATCCCCTCGATCTATCTCGCGCGCCCCGAGGTCTGGGAGGCGCTGCTCCCCCGCATGCCGCTGCACGCGATGCTCCGCAACCTCGCGCGCATGACGGCGAACGGCCTGGTCGCGCCGGGCTCGGCGGCGACCTCGCGCATCGTCGCGCGTCTCGGGGATCGCGATGCGATCCGCAAGTCGCGCGTGCACCCGATGGACGTGCTCATCGCGCTCCGCACCTATGCGTCGGGCCACGGTCTCCGCGGCTCGCTCGCGTGGACGCCGGTGTCGACGATCGTCGACGCGCTCGACGCGGCGTTCGATCTCGCGTTCGTCAACGTCGAGCCCACGGGCAAGACGCTGATGCTCGCGCTCGACGTGTCGGGCTCGATGTCGATGGGCCAGCTCGCGGGCTCGCCGCTCACGCCTCGCGAGGCTGCGGCGGCGATGGCGCTCGTCACGGCGCGCACCGAGCGCGACTACCAGATCATGGCGTTCTCGGATCGTTTCGTTCCGCTCGACGTGACGGCGCGCATGCGCCTCCACGACGTGGTGGAGAAGACGAGCCGACTCCCCTTCAGCGCGACGGATTGCGCGATCCCGATGCTCCACGCGACGGAGCGCAATCTCCGCGTCGACGCGTTCTGCGTCTACACCGACAACGAGACCTGGTTCGGCGGCATCCATCCGCACCAGGCGCTCGCGGCGTATCGCGCGAAGACGGGCATCCCCGCGAAGCTCGTCGTCACCGGCATGACCGCGACGAAGTTCACGATCGCGGATCCGAACGACCCGGGCATGCTCGACGTCGTCGGGTTCGACGCGGCGGCACCGGCGATCCTCGCTGCGTTCCTCCGCAATTGATCACGCATCCGGAAGGTCCGGGCCGCTGCACGAGGGTTACCTCTTCACAAGGTCACCCCCCTCGCGCGTTCTGTTGTCCGGACCCTTCCGCACTCCTTTTCGGATCGAGCCGTAGTCAACGGGTTATCGCTTTCACGCGGGAGATGCGGGTTCGAATCCCGCCGAGCTCGAGAGAGCTCGTCGTCCAATGGCCAGGACCCCTATCCGTGACGTTCTTTGTTCGATCCTCTTCTCTTCGCGACTGACACGCTCGTGAGCACCAAAGATCTGAGTCGCACCGTCGTCGAGGGCGGCCGATATTTCCGCAATCGCGACGATCGACGCCAGTCGCACCGCGACGAGCGCGCGATCGAGCGAGCCTATCTCCGCGACGTCCGGCTCGATCCCGACCTGGCCGACGCGCGCGTGCCCGAGCGCGCGCAGCGCGTCGGTCGCGGATCGCGCGACAAGCTCTCACCGGCCGAGCGATGGCTCGCGACCCACGTCGGGCGGCCGTGGCGTGAGGTCGAGGGAGAGATCTTCGCGACGTTCGACACCCGCACACTGATGGGCCGACACGTCGTGATCGATCACCTGCTGCCGTGGCGATGGACTCCCCGTGGCTGGCCCCTCGGCGCGTGGCGGGTGCACCGGCGCGGCTTCGTCGTGGACGCCCGAGGAATCCTGCGGTTCGCGGGGCCGCTCTGGACGAGGCCCCGCGTCGAGCACTCGGCGTCCGATGCGGTCGTCTCGCAGCTCGGAGAGCGGCGCGTCGCGGTGCACGGTGAGCGTCTCTATTGGCGCGAGCCCACCGGGCGGGTGGGTCGCGACGCCAAGCTCGCCTATCGCCAGACCCACGAGCTGAGCGACGACGAGCGCGCGTGGTGGGCGTCACTGTGCGACTGCGAGCGGGTCTACGCGTGCACGCCCGCCGAGCCGGCCACCACACGTCGATGATCGCTGCGCTACATTCGCGCGCCGCATGTCGACCGAGACCCTCGTCGTTCGAGAAGGACCTCAGCCGCGCACCGTGATCACGCCCGACGGGCGCACCCTCGCGGTGCCCGCGGGATGGACGCTCCTGCCGCCCGGCGATGCAGGGCTCACCCGACGCGTGAAGGCCGCGGGGCCTACTTGGACGGTGCAGGAGAAGGTCGGGCGCAAGCTCTTCTCGCGCGGCGTGTGGGCGCCCGCCGAGCACGTGGCGACGGCGCGCGCCGCGCTCGAGATCGAGCGCGCCGATCCCGCGTACACGAAGAAGCTCGAGGCCGGACGTGCCCGGCGCGACAAGAAGCAGACGGAGTACGTCGGCGACTTCCGCGCGGCGGTGCTCGCGTACCTCGACTTCGATCCGAAGCACGCCGAGCTCGCGGCGAAGCTCGCCGAAGCGGTCACGACCCACGCGACGCCCGTCGGCAGCGGCACCGTCGCGCGCACCGAGCGCATTCCGATCGAGGAGCGCGCCGAGTCCGCAGTGATCGCGTGGATGCGCCACCAGACGACCGCGTACGACGACATGCAGATCGCGCGCATCAAGGGCGAGCGGCGTCGAGTGCGACGCATGCTCGCGGAGCGATCGAAGCGCCTGCTCGACGCGTACCGCCACGGCACCGGGATCGTCCCCGCGACCTGCCCGCTCCAGCGCGCGCTCGTGCCGCGCTGAAACGGCGTGCAACACGCGTTTCACGTATCCTCGCGCCATGAAACGCGTGAAACGTCGCGACGAGGACGACGACGAGCCGCTCGCCGCGAGCGCGATCGAGGACCTCGCGGGACCGGCCCTGGTGCTCGACGCGAGCCTCGCGATCGTCCTCGCGACCGAGGGTGCGGCCGAGCTCGTCGGGACCGACGTGCCGCTCGGCGTGAGCGCGCCGAAGCTGCTCTGCGGGGGCTCGGTGAATCGGCCGATCGCCGAGGCGCTCGCCAAGGGCGTGCCCGTCACCGGCACCGTGGTGCGCCCCGGGCCGGGCGGCACCGAGCGCCGCATCGTCGTGCGCGCGACGCCGATCGAGCGCCGCAAGAAGCGCGTCGGGTGGGTGCTGCTCCTCGACACCGAGGCGGTCGAGGAGGGCGACGAGCCGGTGTTGTTCCACGGCATGTGGACGCGCGACGCCGCGATGAAACACGCGTTTCACATCGCCGACCGCGCGGCGCGTCGTGACGCGAGCGTGCTGCTGCGTGGCGAGACCGGCACCGGCAAGGAGCTCTTCGCGCGTGCGATCCACGCGCTCTCGCCGCGCGCCAAGGGGCCCTTCGCCGCGATCAACTGCGCGGCGCTGCCCGCGACGCTGCTCGAGAGCGAGCTCTTCGGACACGTGCGCGGCGCGTTCACCGGCGCGGTGCGCGATCAGCCCGGGTTCTTCAAGGGCGCAGACCACGGCACCGCGTTCCTCGACGAGGTCGCGGAGATGCCGCTCGAGCTGCAGGCGAAGCTGCTGCGCGTCCTCGAGACCAAGACCGTGATCCCGGTCGGCGGCCGCGAGCCGATCGCGATCGACGTGCGCATCGTCGCGGCCACGCACCAGTCGCTGCGCGCCGCGGTCGAGCAGGGGCGCTTCCGCGCCGACCTGATGTATCGCCTGCGCGTGATCCCCGTCTTCGTGCCGCCGCTGCGCGCACGTCCCGCGGACGTCGCGCTGCTCGCGCAGAAGATCATCGAGGAGCTCAATCGCCAGGGCGGGCGCCGCGTCACGCGCGTCTCGCCCTCTGCGCTCGCCGCGCTCGAGCGTTATCCGTGGCCGGGCAACGTGCGCGAGCTGCGCAACGCGCTCGAGTACGCATACGTGATCGGCGAAGGCCCGGTGCTCGTGCCCGGAGATCTGCCGGCGGAGATCGCGGAGCCGACGTCGTCGCCCGACGTGATCGAAGCGGCACCGCGCGTGAACACGCCGCCGCCCGCGCCCGAAGGCGAGCCCGCGGAGATGACGCGGGTGCGGCGCGCGCTCGAGCGCGCCGGCGGCAACCGCGAGCGAGCCGCGCAGATCCTGGGGATCAGTCGGGTGACGCTGTGGCGCCGGATGCGCGAGCTGGGCATCGACGACGAGAGCGTGTGAAACGCGTTGTTTCACTGCGTTTCATGCGCTCTCCATCGCACGTTTCACGACGCGCGCCGCATGATGTGCATCAGCCCATGTGACAACGCCGCGACAACTGCCCCGTATCCGTGATACCGGTCGATCGTCCAGGGGGACGGGAGCAGTACGGCATGGGCACGTGGTCGGTGGATGGTGAGAGTCGCCCTGGAATCCTCGTGTTGCGGCTCGAGGGCCACTTCGGTGAGGACGAGATCCGCGCGTTCGTCGCCGCCCACAACGCCGCCATCGATGCCTTCCGCGGCGCCGACTACCGCGTGCTCTGCGACATCCGCGAGCTGCGGCCGATGAGCCCCGAGGCGGCGGCGATCATGGAGAAGGCGAAGCAGTACAGCAGCTCGCGGAAGAACTTCCAGGGCAGTGCGGTGCTCGTCGCGAGCAAGGTCGTCGCGATGCAGCACCAGCGAACCAGCGTGTCGGGCGGCGTGATGAGCACGGAGCTGATCTCGGAGGACGAGGCAGCCTGCGAGCGACATCTCGCGCGCGTGCGACGGGGCTGATCGAGCGAGGTCGCGGCGAGCGCCACGACCTCATCGCGAACAATTCGATTGCGCGCAATTGAATCGTGAGCTACTCATCATCCAGCGGCGCCGCCGCAGGAGGACACGACGATGAGCACGCCCCGGATCACCCTCGACAAGGCTCTCTACACCGCCACCGCGAGCGCCACCGGCGGACGCGACGGGCGCATCGCGAGCGACGACGGCACGCTCGATCTCCCGGTGTCGATGCCGCGCGCGCTCGGCGGCAGCGGCGCGCCGGGGACGAACCCGGAGCAGCTCTTCGCGGCGGGCTACGCAGCGTGCTTCGGCAGCGCGTACTCGCTCGTCGCGCGCATGCAGAAGATCAAGACCGGCCCGGTCACGATCACCGCGAACGTGACGATCGGCACCGCCGGCAGTGGGTTCGGCCTCGCGGTCGATCTCGTCGCGAACGTGCCCGAGCTCCCGCGCGAGCAGGCCGAAGCGCTGATGCACGCGGCGCACGAGGTCTGCCCGTACTCCAACGCGACGCGCGGTAACATCGCAGTGTCCCTCCGACTCGCCTGACGAGGCCCCGTGGCCGCCGACGATCCGCTCCACCTCGACCAGCAGCTCTGCTTCGCGCTCTACACCGCGTCGCGCGCCTTCACGCGCGCGTACGCGCCGCTGCTGGAGCCGCTCGGCCTCACCTACCCGCAGTACCTCGTGATGTTGGTGCTCTGGGAGGAGGACGGCGTGCCGGTGAAGCGCCTCGGCGAGCGGCTCGTGCTGGACTCCGGCACGCTCACGCCGCTGCTCAAGAGGCTCGAGCAACAGGGCCTCGTCGAGCGGCGGCGCGACGCGGAGGACGAGCGCGTGGTGCGCATCCACCTGACCGCACAGGGGCGCGCGCTGCGCGCGAAGGCGCGGCGCGTGCCGGTCGCGCTCGCGTGCCGCGCCGGGTTCGACGTCGACGACGAGCGCTCGATCGCGCGCCTCACGAAGCTGCGCGAGGAGCTCGGGCGCTTGATCGCGCGGCTCGATCGCGCCGATGACGACGACGCATGACGTGAGCCGGTGGTTCGTGCTGGATCGCTGCTGCGCTCTCGGCGACGCTCGGGATCGCGATGAGTGAACGGGACGACGAGCCGTCTTCGTCGATCGCGACGACGTGGGTGTCGGACCCACGCAGCGACGCGACGCTGTGGAGCGCGGAGCCGCAGCGTGCCGCGCGCGACGAGCGGCCCTTGGTGGCGGTCGATCGCGCGCGCTACCGCGGCGAGGCCGTGCTCGGCCTCGGCGGGATGGGCGAGGTGCGGCTCTGTCACGACGAGGTGATCGGCCGCGACGTCGCGCTCAAGCGCATGCTCGACGAGGTGCGCGAGCGACCTCGCGCGCGGGCTCGCTTCGCGCGCGAGGCGCTGATCCAGGCGCGCCTCGAGCATCCGTCGATCGTGCCGGTCTACGACGTCGGGCTCGCCGACGACGACGGACCGTGGTTCACGATGAAGCGCATCCGCGGGCGCTCGCTCGACTCGATCCTGCGCAGCGCGCGCGAGGGCGATCCGGAGAGCGTGCCCTCGCGGCGCAAGCTGCTGACCTCGTTCGTACAGGTGTGCCTCGCGGTCGACTACGCGCACCGACGCGGGGTGATCCATCGCGATCTGAAGCCCGGGAACGTGATGCTCGGGGAGTTCGGCGAGGTGCACCTGCTCGACTGGGGCCTCGCGAAGGTGCGCGGAGAGAGCAGCGCCGAGCCGCTCGATCTCGCGGCGTCGGAGGACGACGCAACGGTGACCGGGAGCCTGATGGGCACGCCGGGGTACATGTCACCGGAGCAGGCGCGCGGCGCGACCGATCACGTCGACGGGCGCGCCGACGTGTACGCGCTCGGCGCGATCCTGTTCGAGCTGCTCACGCTCGAGCCGCTCGTGCCGGGGCAGAGCACGATCTCGCTGCTCTCCGCGACGATGCAGGGCATGCCGCGCTCGCGCTTCGATCGCGAGGAGCTCCCGCCCGAGCTCGCCGAGGCGTGTGCGCGCGCGACCGAGACCGAGCCCGAGGATCGACTGCCGAGCGCGCGTGCGCTCGCGGAGCTGGTCGAGCGTTATCTCGACGGCGATCGCGACGTGCAGCTGCGCGGGCGGCTCGCCGGCGAGCACTTCGAGCGCGCGAAGCGGCACCTGAGCGCGGCGTCGACGACCGCCGCCACCGAGGCGGCGCGGGCCGATGCGCTGCGCGAGCTCGGCCGCGTGGTCGCGCTCGATCCGACGAACGCGGCAGCGCTCGATCTGATGACGCACCTGCTGGTCGAGCCGAGCGCCACCGACGCGGTCCCGCCCGACGTCGAGCCCGAGCTCGAGCGTTCGCGCGACGACGAGCGCCGGCGCGCGGCGAGCTCCGCGGCACGTCGTTATCTGCTGTGGTGCGTCTTCGTGCCGGTGCTCGCGGTGATGGGCGTGCAGCACCTGCCGACGGTGATCGCGATCGGCGTGCTCGTCGCGTCGTCGGCGCTCGTCGCGGCCTTCATCGCGCGCACGCGACCGGTGAGCGCGCCGCTCGCCGCGCTGCTCTTCGCGACGAGCTCGCTCGCGATCGCGTTCACCGCGGGGGTGTTCGGGCCCTTCGTGCTGGTTCCCGGGCTCGCAGCGACGAACACGATGTTCTTCGCGCTGCACGCCGACGCACGACATCGCGTGTGGGTGACGCTCGCGGGCGTGCTCGCGATCGTGTTGCCGTTCGCGCTCGATGCGCTCGGCCTCACGCCTCCCGCGTACTCGTTCTCGGTGCGTGGGCTGCAGCTCGAGGAGCGCATCGTCGCGCTGCCCGAGACGACGACGACGATCACGCTGCTGCTCACCAGCACGCTGCTCGTGGCAGTGCCGACGCTGATGATCGCGCGCATGCGCGACGCGCTCGGGGTCGCGGAGCGAAGGCTGACGACCCAGGCGTGGCGGCTCCGCCAGATGTTGCCCGCAGGAACGCGCGAGCTGCTCGCGCGTGGCTCGCAGCGTCCGCCGAAGTGAGCCCGCGTCATCGCCGCTGCGTGGTGCTGCGAGGGAGCGCCGACGCGACGCGCGCATCGGCCCTCGAGCGGCTGCAGACGCTCGAGGACGCGCGTGTGCTGTGGGTCGGGCGCGAGACGACGCGCTTCGTGAGCGTGCGCGAGCGGGGCGTGCGAGCGCTGGTCGGACGCGCGTTCGACGTCGTGGTGATCGACCTCCACGAAGGCCTCGATGCGGACGTGCTCGGGCTCGCGTGCGGGATGATCTGGGGCGGGGGCGCGCTCGTGCTGCGCATGCCGCCCGAAGGCGAAGTGTCGGCCGCGCGCGACGACGAGCTCGTGGTCGCACCACACACGGCGGCGGACGTGACACATCGATTCTGGGCACGCTTCGAGCGCGTGCTCGCGACCACCACGGCGCGCGACGACGCGGCAGTGATCGGCGAGGCGCCCCACGAGGTGAGCGGGGATGCCGATCAACGTCGGGTGATCGACGCGCTCTCCGCGACCTTCGCGGGTGATGCGCCCGGGCTCGCGGTGCTGCTCGCGGATCGCGGGCGAGGGAAGTCGAGCGCGCTCGGCCTCGCGATCCGCGATGCGCTCGCGCGATGCCCGGCGCTTCGCATCGCGGTCGGCGCGGCGAGCCCCGACGCGACCGCCGAGATCTTTCGATTCGCGCTGGGCGCGCCCGACCCGGTGCGCGAAGGATCGGTGCGCTTCGTGGGCCCGGCCGCCCTGGCGCACGACGGCGATCGCTACGACGTGATCGTGATCGACGAGGCCGCACAGCTCCCGGTGCCGCTGCTGCAGCGGATCACGCGCGCGCACCCCGACGCGCGCATCGCGTTCTCGAGCACGTGCCGCGGCTACGAAGGGACCGGGCGAGGATTCGTGCTGCGCTTCCTCGAATGGGCGCGGAGCGAGCCGCGGCCGATCGTGGAGCTCGAGCTCGCGCATCCGATCCGGTGGGACGAGGGAGATCCGCTCGAGCGCTTCGTCGAGCACGCGCTCGCGCTCGACGCCGAGCCCGCAGCATTCGACGGGATCGACGAGCACGCGGTGGAGCACGTGGTCGTCGATCGCGCGCGCCTCGCGGAGGACGAGGTGCTGCTCGCGGAGCTCTTCGGACTGCTGGTGCACGCGCACTACCGCACCACGCCGGGCGATCTGCACCGCATGCTCGACGCGCCGAACCTCGCGGTCCACGCGCTGCTGCACCGCGGGCACGTGATCGCGGCGAGCGTGATCGCGCACGAGGGCGCGCTCTCGCCCGAGCTCTGCGATCGGCTCGCGCACGGTCGCGAGCGCATCCGAGGTCACGCGCTACCCGACACGCTGATCTCGCACGGGGGCTTCGCGGAGGCGGGCGCGCTGCGGATGGTGCGCAGCGTGCGCATCGCCGTGCATCCCTCGCTGCGACGGCAGGGGCTCGCGCGGCGGCTCGTCGAGCACGTGCACGCGACGTATTCGCCCGATCTCTTCGGGACGCTCTTCGGCGCGACGCCCGAGCTCGTGCGGTTCCGCCGCGAGCTGGGCTACGAGCTGGTTCGCGTCGGCGCGTCGCGCGGGAGCCGCACCGGCGAGCCCGCCGCGGTGATGGTGCGCGCGGCATCGGAGCGCGGCGCCGCGCTCGTCGCGTCGATGCGCATCGAGCTCGCGCGGAACCTGCCGCGACAGCTCGCGCTGCTCGACGCCGACGGCGAGGTGAGCCTCGAGCCCGAGCTCGATCACGTGCTCCGCGAAGGGCTCCCCACCCGTGCGCCGCTCGACGCCGACACGCGTCGCGCGATCGTGGCGCGCTACGTCTCGGGCCCTCAGCCGTTCGATGCGGTCGCGCTCGCCGTCACGGGCTACGTCGAGGACCACGCGGACGCGATTCGTGCGCTGGACGCACGAGCGGCCGCCCTGATCGAGTCTCGCGTGCGCTGCACGCACGGATGGGAGCGGGTCGCGGCCGACGCGGGATATCCGACCGTCGCCGCCGCGATGCGCGCGCTGCGCCCTGCGATCCGCGCGCTCTTCGAGCACGTCGAGCGCTCATGACGCGAGGCCGAGCGCGTGCACGATCCATCCGAGCGCCGCGCCCGCCACCACGAGCCAGGTCGCGCTCGGCTTCCACTTCACCAGCACGACCGCGCTCGCGACGGCGATCGCCAGCGTCGGCACGTCGATGATCGTCGCGAGGCCGAGCTGCACGGTGACGACGACCATCAGCGCGAGCGACGCGATGTTCACTCCGTCGAGGAACGCCGAGGCCACGCGGGAGCTGCGGATGCGGGGGACGAGCGGACCGCTCAGCGCGACGAACACGAACGCGGGCAGGAAGATCCCCGCGGTCGCGACGATCGCGCCCGCCGGGCCCGCGAGCACGTAGCCGATGAACGTCGCGGTGGTGAACACCGGACCGGGCGTGACCTGACCCACCGCGACGGCATCGACGAGCTGCGCCTCGGTGAGCCAGCCGAGGTCCTCGACGAGCTCGGCGCGGAGGAACGCGAGCAGCACGTAGCCGCTCCCGAAGAGCACCGATCCGATCTTGCAGAACACCCAGAAGATCGCGGGCAGCGTGATCGCGCTCGCGCCCGTCGCCGCAGCACCGCCGGCGCCGAACGGCCACCACCACATCGGCGCGGGCGGCGGCCCCTCGGGCTCGGCCGGTGTGCTCGGCCGCTCGGCGAAGATCGCGAGCACGCCGATCACGAACAGCACCGCGAGCTCGTGGAGGCCCGCTGCGACGAGCGCCACCGCGAGCGCCGCGAGCAAGCGCAGCACGCGCGTGCGCGCCGCCTTCGGAGCGAGCCCCGCGATCGCCTGCACCACGATGCCCAGGACGACCGGGGCGACGCCATACAGGATCCACCCGACCTGAGGCAGCGCTGCGTACTCGACGTACGCCCAGCCGCACGCTGCGGTCACGAGCATCGCGGGGACGATGAAGCACACGCCGGCGACGAGGAGCCCGACACCCCGACGCCGCTCCCAGCCCACGTGGATCGCGAGCTCGGTCGAGGTCGGGCCCGGGATCAGGTTCGCCGCGCCGAGCAGGTCGAGGAAGCGCTGCTCGCTCAGCCACTTCCGGCGCGTGACCACCTCGTCGTGGATCATCGCGATGTGCGCGGCGGGGCCGCCGAACGCAGTCGCACCCAGGCGCAGGAACAAGAGCGCCAATTCGCGCAGCGACGTTCGCGAATTCTCCGTCTCCACCGCCGCGCCTATACGTCGCCCGAGGGGACGCCGCAAAGGCTCTTCTCCACAAGTTTCCAATCTCGCCGCGTGTGCGCGCCGCGATCCGCGTCGGGATTACCCCCGATATCCTGATCACCCGTGCCCGCCAATACTGGCGATGACTGGAACGCAGCCGCGCTGCTCGCCGACGCGGGCAAAGCGCGCGCGAGAGGGGGCACAGGTGATCGATGACCGACGCGCGGCCGACCACGATCTCGACCGAACGAGCCGACCTCGGCGAGCTCGGGCGATATCGTCTCTGCGCCGAGCTCGCCGCGGGCGGAATGGCGACTGTGTTCCTGTCGAGCACGATATCGAGCGCGGGATTCAGCAAAGTCGTCGCACTGAAACGCATCCACGAGCACCTGGCGCGCGACGCTCGGTTCGTGGACATGTTCCTCGACGAGGCGCGCGTCGCATCGCGCATCACCCACCCGAACGTCTGTTCGGTGTTCGACTTCGGCGCGGTCGAGAGCACGTACTTCATCGCGATGGAGTACCTGATGGGCGAGACGTTCTCGTCCATCCAGCGCTCGCTGAGAGAGCGGGGACGCACCGAGTGGACTGCGCACCTGGCGGAGATCTTCGCGCAGGCGGCCGAGGGACTGCACGCGGCGCACGAGCTCCGCGGTGACGACGGCGGGCTGCTCGACGTCGTGCATCGCGACGTGTCTCCACAGAACCTGTTCCTGACCTACGACGGATGCGTCAAAGTCGTCGACTTCGGCGTCGCGCGCTGCGCCGGGCGCATCCAAGAGACCGAGCCCGGGACGATCAAGGGCAAGCTCGCGTACATCGCGCCCGAGCAGATGCGCTGTCAGGAGGTCGACCGGAGGAGCGATGTCTGGTCGCTGGGAGTGACGTTCTGGGAGATGCTGGTCGGACGACAGCTCTTCAAGCGCGGCAGTGACATCGAGACGCTCCAGGCCGTGCTGAGCGCCGAGATCCCGGCGCCATCGTCGCTGAATCCGACCGTGCCTCCGGCGCTCGACCTCATCGTGCTGAAGGCGCTCTCGCGCGACGTGAGCGCGCGCTGGCAGACGGCGCGGGACATGAGCCGTGCGCTGCGCGACTTCAATCGCGCCGAGCGTGCGAGCCTGGGTCAGGTGGAGCTCGAGGAGTGGATGCTCGAGCTCTTTCCCCTGCAATACCGCGAGAAGCGCGCGCTCGTGCAGGCCGCGCGCGAGCGCTCGGACCCGACCGAGCGCATCCCGGTGGGAGAAGCGATCGAGTCGGCGGAGATGCCACTCCAATCGTCGGGTGCTCACGCGCTGTCGAGCCCTTCGCCGGCGATCTCGCTGCACGAGCGGATCTCCACGACTCCGACCCACGCAGGATCGATGTCGCCCGACGTGCCCGGAGCGCCGCACGCGTTCTGGGCGGGCGTCGGATTCGCGACGACGCTCGCCGTGATGCTCGGAGGATGGATCCTCGCACTGACGTGGCCGGCCACGAGGTTCGACGAGGCGCTGCCGGCGGCGCTCGCGACCGGCGCCACCCATCTGTCGGTCCCGATTCCGTCGGTGGTGCCGCCACCGATGCCGGTGGTGCCCGCGACGCCGTCGGAGGAGCCCACGGCGACGACGCTCGCGAGCACGACGACGCGATCGCGTCAGCCCACGCCCCGTCCGGGGCGCAGCGCGTCCCGCGGGAGCTCGCGCGGCGGCGAGCGCACTGGCGACGACGTCGAGCAGATGGACGCGACGGACCACGAGAATCCCGAGGTGGAGGAGGCGATCGATCAAGCGCCCGCCGCAGTGCCCGCGGAGACGCCGGCGGCCCCGGAGCCCCCGGTGCTGCCCGCGACGATCGCGCCGTCATCGCTCGATGCGCGGGTGTCGATCGACGCGCTGCGGACCGGCGGATCGATCCCGACGAGCGCAGTCCGTCAGGCGATCGAGCGCCTGGAGGACGAATATCAGCGCTGTTATCGCAACGCAGCGCAGCGGGCCCAGCGCGACGCGAGCGGGACCGTCGATGTCGGTCTCACCATCGACGAGATGGGTCTACCGCAGCACGTGAGCGTCGGCAGTGGGGCGCTGCCCGGCCTCTCCGAGTGTGTGCAGGACGTCACCTCGCGACTGCGCACGCGACTGCGGCCCGACACCGGCACTGCCGACGTGTCCTACGGAGTCCGCTACACCGTACGCGGCGGAGCTCGGTGACCTCATGGTCCGACTCGGTGGCTCCCACGGCCGCGCGGCAGGCGCGGGCCGGTCGTCGACTCTCGTCTTCCTGGTGCTCGCGAATGGATGCCTCGGGCCGCTGGTCGACGACACCGCGACGTACAGCCCCCACGTGCTGCCGCGCGGCGTGGAGCCGCCCGCCGCGATCGACGATCCCGTGCTGCGCGCGCAGATCGACACCTACGATCAGCTCGACGGCAGCGTCGTCCCGCGGCGCTATGCGTGGGCCGACGGAGAGCCGATCCACTACTGGGATCTCGGTTCCTCCTCGCGCGTCGCGAATCCCGTCTTCGAGCTGTCCCGCTGCGACGAGGAGGGCAATCCGCTCGAGGGCGAAGCGGGCCAGATCGAGCATCCGTGGATCGTGGACACGATCCCGGGCTCGACGCTCTACAGCGGATACTGGTCGGTGCACGTCGTGTGCGTCACCGATTCGTACGACGGCGAGCGCGTGGTCTCGGTGGGCGGGATCTCGGACGCGGTCGAGCTCGGCCTGGCTCGCGAGGCGACTCCGACACAGCGCTGGTTCAGCGCGCCGATCACGCTGCCCGAGGTCGCCATCGATCGCGGCGTCGGTCGCGCACCGCGGCCGACCGAGCGCGTGTACTACCGAGGGCTCTGGGTCGCGGCGCTCGCACCGACGGGGCGGCGCGACGTGCTCACGTTCGCGCGCAGCCGGATCGTGACCGAGGCCCAGGTCTACGTGCTCGCGCGGCGCGGAGACGAGGAGTACGAGGAGGTGATCTTCGCAGACGCGCGCCGCGTCGGGATGGAGCAGTCCGACTCGTACACACCGCTGGTGCGGGTCGTGAAGATCACGATGGGAGAGGCGTTCGAGCCGGGCAGCGTGCGCGACGCGGACGAGCTCGTGATGCGCGCACCGTCGGGGCCGGTCGCGGTGCATCCCGAGGTGATCGCGATCGAGGTCACGAACGACCTGCGCAACTACGAGATCGAGTGGGAGGACCCGAGTTGAGATCGCGTCTCGCCGCGCTCTCGCTCGCCGGTGTCGTCGCGCTGGGCGGTTGTCTCGATCCCATCGCGCCCGACGTGGGAGGTCCGATCGTCGGACGCTGCGACCCCGCGGACAGCGATCCCGATCACGACGTCTCGTTCCACGTCGAGGTGCTGCCGCTGCTCGCGCGCGCGCCGCGCGAGGGAGGGTGCACATGTCACGACCAGAGTCGCAACGGCATCGGATATCAGCTCTCGGCCCTCGACCTCACGAGCTACGACGCGCTGATGCGCGGGGGCCGGAGCTCCGGGCGCGACATCGTCGTCGAGGGCGATCCCTGCATCAGCATCCTGTATCTGAAGCTCACCGCGGCGCCGCCCTTCGGGGCGCGGATGCCGCTCGGCGGTCCTCCGTACTTCACGAGCGACGAGCTGCGCGTCGTGCACGACTGGATCGCCGAGGGCGCAGATGCGGAGTGACCTGCTCCGCACGGTCCTCGCGGCGTCGTCGCTGGTGTGGATCGTCGCGTGCGGAGGCACGGGCGCGGGGCTCGACGCCGCCCGACTCCCGGCCTCGATGCGTGCGCCGTATCGGCGCTTCGAGGCGCGCTGCAGTCGCTGTCACAGCCTCTCTCGTCCGCTGAGCGCACCGGTCCAGAGCGTCGAGCACTGGCAGCGTTATCTCGCTCGGATGCGGCGCATGCCGGGCAGCGGCATCAACCAAGGCGACGCCGCGATGATCCTCGAGTTCCTCACGTACTACACGACCGTGATGCGCCGCGAGGAGGAGGCGCAGTCTCAGGGCGGCGAAGTGCTGGAGACCGTGCCCAGCGAGGCGCGCAGCGGAGACGCGATGGCGGACGCGGGCGAGACCGAGAGGAGCGACGATGCGCCGTGAGACTCGAGGAGGATGGGTCGCGCTGGGGGTCTGCGTGCTCGTCGCGAGCGCGCTCCTCGGGCTCCGGGCACCTCGCGCACGCGGGCAGGATCTCGCGTTCGCGGGCTCGGTGCAGGCCAGTTATCTGTTCTCGCCGACGAGCCCTGCCGACCTGCATCACGCGTTCGACGGATTCACCACCGAGGCGTCGCTGAAGGTGTCGGCCGACGTCGGTGATCACGTCTCGGCACAGGTGAAGGCCTGCTTCGGGTGCCACGGATTCGAGCTGGGAATGGCGTTCGTCGATTTCCGGGTCGCCGACGAGCTCAACCTGCGCGTGGGCCGATTCAGCCCGTCGTTCGGCGAGTTCCCCTTGAGGCACGATCCCGCCAATCACCACACCGTGGACAAGCCGCTCGTCTACGACATGGGCCGCATGTTGCGAATGCGCGAGTGGAACCTCGGGATCCTGCCGATTCCCTACGTCGATCAGGGCATCGAGGTGAACGGCACGCACTGGTGCGACGGCACCGCGCAGGTCGACTACGCGGTGTACGTCGTCGGCGGATTGCGGGGAACGACGGAGCCCTTCGACATCGACTGGATCGAGACACGCTCGCTGGGTCGCTATTACGTCGACGACAACGCGTCACCGGCGGGCGGCGCGCGAGTCGGCTTCGCGTTCAACCTCGGCGAGGAGGCGGCGCTCTCGTTCGGCGCGTCGGGGATGTACGGCCTCTACGATCCCGACGCGACGCGCTCGTATCTGATCGTCGGGGCCGATCTCTACGCACGATGGGGCCCACTGACGCTGCGGGCGGAGTATCTCCTGCGCCGCACCGAATTCGCGCTGGGCGACGATCCCGCGAGCCGGTTCGCCTATGGTCCCGGAGAGAACGGCCAGTTCGACGACTTCTTCTTGAAGGACGGGTGGTACGCAGACGTCGAGATCCGATTGCACCCCGCGGTCGAGCTGATCGGGCGGTTCGACGGATTGCGCCGCATCGGGAACGTCGCGGCGACGTCGCCGCTCCGCTCGGAGAGCATGATCCTGCGTTATACGGCCGGGTTCAATTTCATCCCGGACAGAGCGTTCCGCATCAAGCTCTTCTCGCAGCTCTACGACTTCAGCGATTTTGCAGACGAAGTCACGATTCAAGCGGCGGTGGCGGCGAACTTCTGAGACTCGCGCCTGTTTCTGCTCGTTGTCGGGAGATCCCCCCGTTCCTCGTGAGCGTGCCAGTTCGTACCTTCTCGAAACATCGCAGTCGGAGCGTACCAATCGGCCCGCACACGGCTCGCGCACTCGAGAGGGAGCAAGAGATGCACTGGAATCGTGCTTTCACGTGGACTGCCGTCGTCGGCGCGCTCGTCTGGGGTGGCTGCGGCGGAGAGGCGACACCGGGCTCCGGCTCGCTCGCGCTCGGAGGGGCGACGGATTCGACGACACGTCCCGACGACACGGTGCTGGTGCTGGGAGACGCGGGCGCGCCCGAGGTCGACATCATCGATCCGCCGCCCGTGGATACGATTCCGCCGCCCGGCGCGGTCGTGATCGACGTCGAGCGCGAGCTGATGATCACGGATCTCTCGGTGGTCGAAGATCCGGTGCGCACCACGGGCGACGGAGTGTGGACGTTCGGGCATCTCATGAGCGAGATGGCCGGTGACATTCCGCCCGGCGAATTCGTGATGCAGTGGCTCCGCGAGTGGGAGGTCGATCAGCAATTCGGCGACTCCGTCGCTCCGGCGCGTCCGCCCATTCGCACACTGATCATCGATCCCTGGCTGGCCCGCAGTGGGTGCGCCGCGGGGGCGACGAGCTGCGAGCTCGATCTCGCGTCGGCGCCGTTCCGACTGCTCGCGATCGTGAATCGCCTCGATCTGCGCGATGCCGAGCTCACCGGGCCGGGGGGCAGCGAAGACGCGCACACCCGTCATTCCGGCGAGGGACGGTTCGTGTTCGGCGTGCTCGGACCAGCGGGAGAGCGACTCCGATTCACGGTGATCTTCGAGTACACGCAGGTCGCGGACACCGCCGCCGAAGTGCAGGAATGGGCACAGCGCTGGCACGACCTCGGCGCGATTCCGTTCGGTCCGGACTACAACGCTGCGCTGGAGGAGGTGACGCACCTCTTCGCGGGCGCGAACATGGCGCCCGGTCGTCCCAACGGCAGCGCGATCGCGCAGGTGCGCACCAACGAGATCGCGATCACGCCGATCTGGGAGCTGCGTGAATTCCTGCTCTCGGAGTCGGGCCTGCACCTCGCGCCGATCCAGCAGACGCCGGACTTCTCGGAGAACGGGACGAACAAGCTGCGCAATCGAATCCGCAGCCACGAGTCGGCGATCCTCGACGGCTCGTATCGGGTCCCCCCGGGTCAGCTCGGCGCGATCGGTCCGACGCCGACGAGCCGCTTCTTCTGGGACGCGCCCGGGCTCACCGATCACGCCGCAGCGCGACACCAGTTCTCGCTCAACACGTGCAGCGGGTGCCACGCGGGCGAGACCGCGACGCGGTTCCTCCACGTCGGCACGCGCGAGGCGGGCGCCGAGGCAGTGCTCTCGGGCTTCCTCGTCGGCGCGCAGGTGGCAGACCCGGTGACCGGAGAGGTGCGCACCTTCGCCGATCTCGATCGTCGCGCCCAGGACATGGTCGACGTGCTGACCGCAACGCTCGACACCGTGCCTCCGCGGGGTCGCGGAATGAGCGGCGCGCGCGTCCACTGATTCTCCCGGGGGAGGCTGCGCGCCTCCCCTCTCGCCCCCCGTCAGTCGGCGCACGCCGCGGATTTCGGCTCGTTTCGGGCGAGCGCGCGCGATGCCTCGGGTAGCACCGCCTCGATGGAGGTGCGTGTGCCTCGAGCGAAGACGAGATGGACGATCGGTGTGGGCGCGCTCGCGCTCGCGGCATGTGGAGGCGACGACGTCGCGGTGATGCCCGACGCGAGCGTGCCGGCGATCGACGCCGGTGCGATCGACGACGGGAGCGTCGCGAGCGAAGGAATCGCGTGGGAGCCGTGCACACTGCAGGACGCACCGAGCGTGACCGCGGAGTGCGCGCGAGTGAGCGTACCGCTCGACTGGTCGGCGCCCGAGGGCGAGCACATCGAGCTCTTCGTCGAGCGCGTGGTCGCAGCCGAGCCATCGGGCCGCGCGATGTGGGTGCTGATGGGCGGGCCCGGCCAGTCGGGGCAGGACTTCGAGGGGCTCGCGGCCGTGATCGCGGCGCGCGATCACGGGCTCGACATCTACTTCCCCGATCATCGCGGCACCGGAGACTCGACGCGCCTCGTGTGCACGAACGAAGAAGCCCCGTTCTCGCCGGGCGGCGCGCACATCGTTCCCGACGAGTGGCCTGCTTGTCGTGATGCGATGCTCGCGCAATGGGGCGCCGCGCGGCTCGCGCACTTCTCGACGACGAGCGCCGCGCACGACGTGCGGCACCTGATCGAGCTCGAGCACGACGAGGACGATCGAGTCGTGGTGCTCGGAATCTCCTACGGCACCTATCTCGCGAATCGATATCTGCAGATCGCGCCCGACCAGGCGGACGGCGTGGTGCTCGACTCGATGTGCGCGCCCGACGACTGCTTCTTGTCCGAGCAGGATCTCTGGGAGGACGAGGCCGGTCGCATGATCCTCGCGCGCTGCGCGGAGCACGAGGCGTGTCGCGCGCGGCTCGGTGACGATCCGGTCGCGGCGCTCGCATCGCTGCACGAGCGCGTCGCGGCCGGGCACTGTCCGATGCTCGGCGATCCCGCGGTCGACGTGGAGCTGCTGCGCACCGCGCTCGGACAGATGATGTTCGGGTACGGGACGCGTCAGCTCGTGCCCGCGCTGATCCATCGGATGACCCGGTGCGACGACGCGGATCGCGCGGTGATCCAGCATCTCTATCAGCTCTTCTTCGGGCCGATCTTCGCGGCGGGCGCGAGCTTCGAGCCGGGCACGATGGGCGCGCCGCCGGCCGGCGGAGGAGGAGGCGGGCCTCGCAAGTACTCGTTCCCGCTCGCGATCAACATCGTCGCCGGCGAGATGTGGGAGCCGAGCGATCCCTCGCGCGAAGAGCTGCAGACGCGCTGGGAAGGAACGCTGATGTGCCGCGGCGTCTCGCGCTCGATCGGGTGGGAGATCGATGGATGGCCGCACTACGTCGACGCGCTCGCGGGGCGCTATGGCGAGACGTCGATTCCCGTGCTCGGGATGAATGCCGATCTCGACACCGCGACGCCTGCTCGCCACGCGCGTCCGTGGGGCGAGCGACTCGACGGCCCGCACCAGCGCTACGTCGAGATCCCGAACGCCGCGCACTCCGTCATCGCGCAGGGCGTGCTCACCGACGATCACACGACGACGTGCGGGCGCGAGCTGCTCCTGCAGTTCGTGCGCGATCCCCGCGCCGAGCTCGACACGAGCTGTCTCGCGCAGACGCTCCCGCTGCGCTTCTTCGGCTCGGATCCCTTCGTCGAGGCGCACTTCGGGACGACGGATCTCTGGGGCGATCCCTGATCGATCAGCGCGGCACGACGACGACGGCGGGATCGAGCGCGTACCCGCCGTCGCGCCGCGCGAGCACCGGCGCGAGGCCGAGACGGCGCAACGTCGCGATCGCGGTGTAGACGCGCTCCGCGCCGCTCTCCGCGCTCATCTTCTCACCGGGCCAGCCGGCCGCGACGAGATCCGCGACGCTCGCCGACTCGCCACGCGCGTGTCTCGCCACGAGGTTCACGAGGATGCGGCGCAGGCTGGCGCGTCGCGCGAGATCGACGGGTGCTCCGCGGTCGAGCGAGAACGACGATGCGTCCTCGTCGATCGCGAGCTCGACCCGGTGCGCGTCGCCCTCGTCGTCGCCGAGCGACGCGAGGAGCGCTTCGATCTCCGGGATCGTGGCGCCGGCGCGCAGCCGTCGCGCGAGCGCGAGCGCTTCGTCGGCCTCGGCGCGCGCGGGGGTGCGCTCGCCGCGCGCGGCGTGACGCTCGGCGCGCGCGAGGTGTGCCTCGAGCACCAATCCGCGATCCCCGAGCTGCTCGGCGTCCGCGATCGCGCTCGCGATCGCGCGCTCCGCTTCGTCGAGCGCGCCCGTACGGATCGCGACGCGCGCCGCCCGCATCGCGAGCTTCGCGGTCATCATCCGATCCCCCTGCGCGGCGAACGCCGCGATCCCCTGCGCGCTGCGGGCGCGCGAGAGCTCGAGCTCGCCGAGGGCCTCGTGCACCGTCGCGAGGTTCGCGAGACAGAGCGCCTCGATGCGGCGCATGCGCAATTCACGCGCAGCAGCGAGCGTCGACAGATACAGCGCGCGACCCGCCGCGAGGTCGTCGCCCACGACGAGCGCCGAGGCGAGGTTGTGCATCGCGCGCACCTCGCCTTCGGCGTCGCCGAGCGCGCGGCTCTCTTCGATCGCGCGCTCCGCGAGCGCGCGTGCCGCGCCGGGATCGCCCATCTCCCGCGCGATCGCCGACGCGACGTTCGAGACCGCGAGCGCGCCGCGGCGATCCCCGCCCGCACGTGCGCGCTGCATCGCGTCCGCGCACGCCCCACGCGCGTCGGCGAACCGACCGCGCAGGAAGAGCGCCCGCGCGCGCACGCGCGCCAGATCGACCGCGAGCGCGAGATCCCCCGCACGATCCGCGGCCTCGATCGCGGCGTCGACGAGCGCGGCGTGGCGCGCCTCGGGCGCGCGCGAGAGCCACCACGCCTCGAGACCGAGCGCGATGCGCGCCGCGATCTCCGGCGCATCGACGCGACGTCGCTCGAACGCGTTCGCGAGATCCCGCTCGTGCGCAGCGAGCGCGCGCAGCGCGGCCGAGGGCTCGCCTTCGTGCAGCTCGTGCGCCCATCGCGGAGACTCGCGCGCGAGCCACGTCGCGAGGAGCGCATCGAGCTGCTCCGCGTCGCGAGGCTCGGTGCGCGCGCGCACCGAGGCGCGGATCTCGTCGTGCAGTCGATGCCAGCCCGGGGCGCCGTCCGCGACGCGCTGCACGAGGGCACGATCACGCAGCGCCGCGATCGACGCGGACGCGAGCAGCGCGTCGGCGGCGTCGTGCGCGAAGCGTCCCTCGAGACGCGCGAGCGCGCGCAGCGCGACGGCGAGCCGAGGCGCGAGCGCATCGAGCGCGCTCTCGATCGCCGCGCCGACCGCATCGGTCTCGCCCTGCGACGCGATCCGTCGCGCGACCACCGCGGGCGCCTCGTCGACGAGGCGCGCAGCAGCGAGCTCGAGGGCGAGCGGCATGCCCCGCGTGGCGCGCGCGATCGCGGCGAGCGCGGGCTCGTCCCACGCGCCGGGTGCGCGCGCCCGCAAGAGCGCGATCGCGTCGTCCTCCTCGAGCCCACCGATCGCGACCACGTGCTCGTCGCGGATGCCGAGCCGCACCCGCGACGTGACGATCCACGTCGCATCGGGCGCGCCGTCGAGCAGCGCTGGCAGCACCGCCACCAGCGCGTCCACGACCGGCTCCGCGCGATCCGCGAGCACCTCGATCGCACCGCGTGCGTCGAGCGCCGCCGCGATCTCGGCCGCACCGAGCGCCGCGCTGCGCAGCCCGAGCGCCTCGGCGATCGCCGAGAGCGGATCGCGCCCGCTCTCGAGGTCGACGACGAGCGCGCGCGAGCGCCCGACGTCGGCCTCGGCCAGCGTCGTCTTCCCCGCGCCGCCCGGCCCGACGAGCGTGATCACGCGCGCACCCGAGGCGAGCGCGTCGTGGATCGCGATCCGCTCCTTGCGCCGCCCGAGCACGCTCGCGTGTGTAGCACGCGCGCTTGACGCGACCGCGCGCGTCTCCGAGGATCACGAGCAGCCCGACAGATGGCGGTGGAGTCCGCCGAGAACCGCTGCCTCGATGCAGCCAATGACTCCTACGATGCGCAGCTCCGCGACCCGCGGAGCGCGGCGCGCCGTAGGAGCTCCCCCGGGCGATCTCCTCGGCGCAGAAGGGATGCCGATGATCGATCGCGAGGGTTGGAAGAGGCTGGGTCAGTGGGTCGCGCTGGGCGCCCTCGTCGGCGTCGCGTGCGGCGCGGCGTCCGCGCTCTTCCTCTGGCTGCTCGATCTCGCGACCGACTTCCGCACCGAGCACGAGGTCGTCGTCTTCACGCTCCCGCTCGCGGGGCTCGTGATCGGCGCGATCTACGAGCGCTGGGGCGCATCGATCGAGGGCGGCAACAACCTCGTCATCGACACGATCCACGATCAAGGCCCGCAGCTGCCGCTGCGCATGGCGCCGATGGTCCTGGTCGGCACCGTGCTGACGCACCTCTTCGGCGGCAGCGCGGGACGCGAGGGCACCGCGGTGCAGATGGGCGCGAGCCTCGCCGACGCGATCGCGTTCCGGCTGCGCGTGGACGGTCCGGTGCGACGACAGCTCCTCGCGGCGGGCGTCGCGGGCGGGTTCGGCAGCGTGTTCGGCACGCCGATCGCGGGGTGCGTGTTCGGGCTCGAATTCGTCGTGCTCGGGCGCCTCGAGTACGACGCGCTGGTGCCCGCGCTCGTCGCGTCGATCGTCGGCGATCTCGTGACGCGCGGGATCGGGATCGTGCACACGCCCTACCCGACGCTCGCGCCGCTCGCGCTCACACCGATGCTGCTCGCGCAGTGGGTGCTCTTTGCGATCGCGATCGCCGCGACGACCACCGCGTTCATCGAGCTCACGCATCGCATCAAGACGACGCTGAAGGCGCGGGTGACGCGGCTTCCGTTCCGCATGTTCCTCGGCGGCGCGGCGGTGGTCGTGCTCTGGCAGCTCCTGGGCACGAGCGAGTACCTCGGGCTCGGCGTGCCGACGATCGTGCGCGCGTTCTCCGATCCCTCGCTCCCGGTCTACGCGTTCGCGGCGAAGCTGCTCCTCACCGCGATCACGATCGGCGCGGGCTTCCTCGGCGGCGAGGTCACGCCGCTCTTCTTCGTCGGGGCCGCGCTCGGCAGCGTGCTCGCGCGCGCGATGGGCCTGCCGATCGACGTCGGCGCGGGCGTCGGTCTCGCCGCGGTGTTCGCGGCCGCGTCGAACGCGCCGCTCGCGCTCTCGATCATGGCGGTCGAGCTGCTCGGCGCGAGCGTGCTGCCGCACGTCGTGATCGTCGCCGTGCTCGCGTACCTCCTCACCGGACATCGCGGCATCTATCCGTCGCAGCGCCTCGCGCGCCCGAAGTGGGGCGGCGCGCCGTGGGCGACGATCCGCACGCTGCGCGATCACGACGACGAGCGAGCTTGATCGCGCGTCACGTCCGTGGTGCATTCGAGAAGATGAACGTGCTGAGCGAGCGTTATCGCCGGGATGGTTTCCTGGTGCTCGAGGGGTTCGTCGAGCCCGCGCGATGCGATGCGCTGCGCGCCCACGCCGATCGCCTCGTCGCGGGGTTCGACCCCGACGCGCATCGCTCGGTGTTCACGACGAACGAGCAGACGCGGCACAGCGACGATCACTTCCTCGACTCGGCCGGCGAGATCCGTTTCTTCTTCGAGGAGGACGCGTTCGACGCGAGCGGCGTGCTGCGCCAGCCGAAGGAGCGCTCGATCAACAAGATCGGCCACGCGCTGCACGATCTCGATCCGGAGTTCGACGCGTTCTCGCGCGATCCGAAGATCGAAGCGCTGGTCGCGGAGCTCGGGCTCGCAGCGCCGCTGCTGATGCAGTCGATGTACATCTTCAAGCAGCCGTTCATCGGCGGCGAGGTGCGCTGTCATCAGGACTCGACGTTCCTCCACACCGAGCCCGAGGCGATGATCGGCCTCTGGTTCGCGCTGGAGGACGCGCACCGCGGCAACGGGTGTCTGTGGGCGATCCCGGGCGGGCACCACGCGGGGCTCAAGTCGCGCTTCGTGCGCGAGGGCCGCGCGACGCGCTTCGAGGTGCGCGACGAGACGCCGTGGGACGACTCGCTGCTGGTGCCGCTCGAGGTGCCGAAGGGCACGGTGATCGTGCTCGACGGGCTGGTGCCCCACATGAGCCAGGCGAACCGATCGCCGGCGTCGCGCCACGCCTACACGCTGCACCTCGTCTCGGGCGAGAGCGCGTATCCGTCGACGAACTGGCTGCAGCGCCCGACGCCCGCGCGCGGCTTCTGAGCCCGGCGGGAGTGCTCGTCCCGGAGGGACCGGACGGGAGCGCGCGAAGCGCGCGGACGGTAGGGACCGGAGCGGCGAGCCGATTTTTGTCGGTGCCCGGCGGGAGTGCTCGTCCCGGAGGGACCGGACGGGAGCGCGCGAAGCGCGCGGACGGTAGGGACCGGAGCGGCGAGCCGATTGGTTCTGAGCCCTGCAGGAGTGCTCGTCCCGGAGGGACCGGACGGCAGCGCGCGAAGCCGATCTTTGATCAGTGCGCGCTCGCGGTGAGCGCGGCCCACCGCGCTTCGTCGACGATCTCCTGACGGTACGCGGCGTGACAGCCGGTGCACGACGCGAGCGTCGTCGCGAGCGCGCGTGTGGTCGCCGCGCGATCACCCTCGCGCGCGGCGTGCGCGATCGCGTCGGCCTGGTGGTGCATCTCGAGCGCGCGCTCGGTGAAGCCCGGCGCGCCCGCGCCCATGTGCGTGCACATCGCGGTCATCGAGTCGCTCGTGCCCAGGCGTGACGCGGCGCTCGCGGCGGCCGCGAGATCGTCGCGCGCGAGCGCGTCCGTGACCTCCTGCACGACCACCAGGTGACCGCGCATCTGCGCGCGCTGGTGCGCTGCCATGCGCGGCAGGAGCGGCACCGGCGTGCGCGGATCGAGCTCCGCGAGCTCGGCGTGCGGATCCGGAGGTGGCGCCGCGGGCGCGCTGGAGCACCCGAGCGCGAGGCACACGAGCACGAGCAGCGAGCGCGTCATTCCGCCCCTCCGGGAGGCACGACGGCCATCGCTTGCACGAGGAGCTCGAGCGCGCCGAGCACCCTCGCCCGCTCGCGACGCGGGATCGTCGCGACCAGCCGCGCGTGACGCTCGAGGCTCGCGCGCTCCACCATGCGGGCCGCGCGCGTGCCCTTCGCGGTGAGCGCGAGCCGGACGAAGCGCGCGTTCTCCGCGTCGCGCGCCGCCTCGAAGTGCCCGGCGTCGGTCATCCGCTGGACGAGCCGCGTCGCGCTGCTCTTGTCGAGCCCGAGCGCGCTCGCGAGGTCGCGCGGCGCGAGGGACCCCTCGGGCGCCGACGCGAGCAGCATCAGCGCGTGCGCGTGCGACGGCGAGAGGTCGAGACCGCACGCGGTACGGTCGGGCTCGAGCGCGCCGCTGAGGCGCACGACGCGCTGCAGCGAGGCACGGAGGCGGAGCGCATCGCGCTCACCGGCAGGCACCGAGGTGGACACGCCGCGAGCATGGCGCGCCACGGTTGCGTGCGCAACCGTGAGAGTTGCATGCGCAACCGTCGGAGTTGCGCGCGCAACCGTGCCGATCCAGTCGCTCCGAAGGTGCGGAACGCACGATCGGCGGCCATGTACCGGGGCAGGAGGCCTCGACACCCGTGCCCTGGACCCTCGAGATCGCGATCGTGCTCGCCCTGATCTTCGCGAACGGGCTCTTCTCCGGCGCGGAGATCGCCATCATCTCGGTGCGTTCCACGCGTCTCGAGGAGCTCGCGACGGAGACCCGCGCCGGCGCGTTCCTGGCGCGGCTCCGGCGCGATCCCGAGCGCTTCCTCGCGACGGTGCAGATCGGGATCACCGTCGTGGGCTCGACCGCGGCGGCATTCGGCGGCGCGACCATCGCCGACCGGCTCGCGACCACGCTCGAGCCGTGCGGGCTCTCGCACGACACGGGAGAACGCATCGCGCTCACCATCGTCGTCGTGGTGGTCTCGTACCTCTCGCTGGTGCTCGGCGAGCTCGTGCCCAAGTCGCTCGCGCTGAAGTGGTCGGAGCGCTACGCGCTGGTCGCGGCGCGCCCGCTCTTCCTCCTCGGGCGGCTGAGCGCGCCCTTCGTGTGGCTGCTGACCGCGAGCTCGAACCTCATCCTGCGCGGGTTCGGCGATCGCACGAGCTTCAGCGAGTCGCAGATCTCGCGCGACGAGGTGCTCGCGGTGATCGATCAGGCCGCCGGAGCGGGCGAGGTCTCGCAGCGCGCCGGCGACATGGCCGTGCGCGCGATCTCGCTCGACGATCTCCACGTCGGCTCGGTGATGATCCCGCGCGCGGCGATCGTCGCGATCGATGCGAGCGCGACGATCGAGGAGCTCGCGCAGCGCATCGACTCGACCGACGAGGAGCGCTTCCCGGTGCGCCGCGGCGGCGAGGACTTCATCGGCTACGTGCGCACGCGCGATGTCGGGCGCCTGATCGCGGGGCGCGTGCAGGGCGGGCTCGAGGCGATCCTCCGCCCGGTGCACGCGGTGCCGGAGACCGCGCTCGCGCTCGAGGTGCTCGATCAGCTGCAGTCGCGCCGCATCCCGATCGCGGTGGTCGTCGACGAATCGGGCGGCGTCGAAGGCGTGATCGACATCGACGATCTCGCGGAGGAGGTCGTGGGCTCGCTGCTCGTCGGCGGCGCGCACGAGGACGCGGGGTTCCTGCGCGACGAGGACGGCTCGTACGTGCTGCCCGCGACCACGCGCGTGCACGTCGTGAATCGACGGCTCGATCTCGACCTGCCGACGAGCGCGCGGTGGGCGACCCTCGGTGGGCTGGTGCTCGCGCAGCTCGGCGCGGTGCCGAGCGTCGGTGCGAGGGTGGAGCTCGACGACGGCTCGATCCTCGAGGTCGTCGAGGCGAGCGAGCGACGCGTGCAGCGCGTCCGCCTGCGCCGTCCCGAGCAGCCGGCGCACGGCACGCCCGCGGAGCGCGACGACGCAGCGCGCGGACGTTGACCCCGCGCGGGCGTAGAGACACGTTCGCGCGCGTGCGACCGCTCTTCTTCGCATCCGCGCCGCTCTTCTTCCTCGTGACGATCGCGTGCGGCGAGAGCCCAGCCGCATCGGAGCCCGATGCCGGCACCGACGCGAGCGCGGCCGACGCGAGCCTCGCCGACGCGCCGAGCACCTGCGCGTCCGACGACGCGTGCGACGACGACACGTGGTGCAACGGCACCGAGCGGTGCGCGCCGAGCACGCCGGGCGCCGACGCGCGCGGCTGCGTGACCGGCGACGCGCCGTGCGCGGCCGACAGCTGCGACGAGAGCGCCGACCGCTGCGACGCGTGCGACGCGGACGGCGACGGCAGCGAGGCGATGGGCTGCGGCGGCGACGACTGCGACGACGACGATCGCCAGTGCTTCCCCGGCAACACCGAGGTCTGCGACGCCGAGGCGCACGACGAGGACTGCCGGCAGGACACGTTCGGCGAGCTCGACCGCGATCGCGACGGCTGGTTCGCGGCGACGTGCTGCAACGTCAGCGGCGAGGGCGTGCGCACCTGCGGCGACGACTGCGCGGACGACGATCCCGAGGTGCACCCGACCGAGGCCGAGATGTGCAATCGCCGCGACGACGACTGCGACGGGGGCGTCGACGAGCGCGCGTGCGAGGTGCCGGTCGCGGTCTCGTCGGACTCGGGCCACGCGTGCGCGGTGAGCGCGCTCGGGACGGTGTGGTGCTGGGGCCGCAACAACTACGGTCAGCTCGGCGACGGCACGCAGACCGACCGCAGCGCCGCGGTCTCGGTCGCGGGGCTCACCGGCGTGGTCGAGCTCGACCTCGACGGCATCGGCTACACGTGCGCGCGCACGTCGGGCGGCGACGTGCACTGCTGGGGCGGCGACGACACCTGCGGCAACACCGAGCCGGTCGCGGTGATGACCGGCACCGACGTCGTCGACATCGACATGTTCTATTACGAGATGTGCGCAGTGCGCCGCGACGGCAGCACGGCGTGCGTCTCGTTCGACTACGACTGCGCGACGAGCACGACGACGCGCTGCGGGGCCGCGCCCAGCGACGCGGTGCAGGTCGCGGTCGGCGCGGACTTCTGTTGCTGGCGGCGGCGCAGCGGCGCGGTGCAGTGCGTCGGCAGCAACACGTACGGACAGCTCGGCGACGGGAGCATCACCGACGCAGTCGATCTCGACGCGGGCGCGGTCTCGGCGTGCGCGGTGCGCGGCAACGGCACGGTCGTGTGCTGGGGCGACAACGAGTACGACCAGCTCGGCCGCGGCGCGGGCGCGCCGGCGATGAGCGCGAGCCCCGCAGCGGTCGCGACGATCACGAGCGGCGCGACGCAGGTGTCGGTGCGATCGCAGGACGCGTGCGCGCTGGTCGGCGGCGAGGTTCGGTGCTGGGGTCGCGACTTCGGCGGGACGCCCGAGGTGATCGTCGACGCGGACGCGACGCAGATCTCGGCGGGCACCGGCGAGTCGTGCGCGGTGATCGGCGAGGGCGTGTACTGCTGGAGCGAAGCCGGCACGCCCAGGCGCGTCAGCGGGATCCCCTGAGCACGAAGCGCGACGCGCCCCAGCGGGACGCGTCGCGCTCTCCGATCACGCCACGCGGGTGCGCGCGATCAGGCGATCCACCAGACCGCAGATCCCGGCGAGCGTCCGGAAGCTCTCGGGCACGATGTCCTCGTCGCGGACCTCGATGTCGAACGCCTGCTCGAGATAGCGGATCAGGTGCACGATCGAGAGCGAGTCGAGGATGCCCGCCTCGATGAGATCGTCGTTCGGTCCGATCGTGCCGCGCGCGCGACCACGCCCGAGGTCGCTCAGCACGTAGCGCTCGATGCGCTCGCTGTTCTTCACTCTGCAGCCTCCTCTCGTGCCGCGACGCTCTCGAGGAGCGCGCGGCGGTCGGTCTTGCCGCTCGACGTGAGCGGGAGCTCGGCGACGATCTCGATCGACTCGGGCAGCATGTAGCGAGGCAGACGCTCGGCGCAGAACTGCTCGAGATCGCCGGGCGAGGGCGGCGCGACGCCGTCCGCGAGCACCACGAACGCGCGGATCAGGTGGCCGACGATCGGATCGGGCACCGGCACCGCGGCCGCGAGCGACACCGCGGGGTGCGCTCCGAGCGTGGTCTCGATCTCGCCGAGCTCGACGCGGTAGCCGCGCGTCTTCACGAGGTGATCGTTGCGCCCGAGGAACTCGTAGGTGCCGCCCTCCTCGATGCGCACGCGATCGCCGGTGCGGTACGCGAGCTCGAGCACGCCCTGGTGCAGCGGGCTCGGCACGAACGCGCGCGCGGTCTTCTCGGCGTCTCCGAAGTAGCCGCGCGCGAGGCACGCGCCGCGCACCCAGAGCTCGCCGACCGCGCCCGTCGCGGTGACCTGCGCGCCGTCCTCGTCGATGACGAACGTGTCGACGTTCTCGATCGGACCGCCGATCGACACCGGCTTGTCGCGGGTGCGCGCGTCCTCGCGATCGACCTCGTGGTAGGTGCAGACGTTCGTCTCGGTCGGCCCGTAGAGGTTGTAGAAACGCGCCTTCGGCGCGTGCTCGAGCCACGCGCGCAGGTACTTCGGCGCGAACACCTCGCCCGCGAAGAGCACGGTGCGCAGCGCGCTCAGATCGCGCTTCGTGAGCTCGCCGTGCTCCGCCATCATCGAGAGCGCGGAGGGCACGAGGTACGTGACGGTGATGCGCTCGCGCTCGATGAGCTCGGCGAAGCGCACCGGGAACGTCGACGTGCCCTCGGGGACGATCACGATCGTCGCGCCCGCCGCGACGCTCGAGAACACATCGAACGTCGAGAGATCGAAGTGCAGCGGCGCGTGGCTCGTGACGCGATCGCCGTGCACGAGCTCGAAGCGGCGCGCGGCCCACGACACGAAGCACGTGCTCGCGCGGTGATCGATCGCGACGCCCTTCGGCACACCGGTCGAGCCCGACGTGTAGAGGATGTATGCGAGATCGGTGTCGACCCCGACGAGCGCGGGTGCACGCTCGGGATCGCTCGTCGCGGCGTCCCATCCGACCAGGCGCGGTCCACCGCGCGCGGTGCGCTGCGCCGCCATCGGCCCGCTCTCGTCGAGGAGGATCACCGCCTCGATGCCGCGCAGATGTCCCTGCGCGCTCAGCTCGTCGAGCCGCACGCGCGACGTGACGAGCACGCGGATCCCCGCGTTCTCGATCGCGTACGAGACGCGGGCCGGAGGCGCGCCGGGATCGAGCGGCACGTACGCGGCGCCCGCGCGGAGCACGCCGAACACCGCGGCGAGCGTGCGCGAGGTCTTCTTGGCGTGGATGCCGACGCGATCGCCGCGCTTCACGCCGAGCGCACGCAGCGTGCCCGCGATGGCCGCGCTCCACGCCGCGAGCGTGCGGTAGTCGGTCGTGTCCTTTCCTTCGCGGATCGCCGGATGGTCGGGACGCGCTGCCGCGGTTCGTTCGAGCATCGCGTGCAGGAGGAACGTCATCGTCGTCACCCCACTCCCAGCGATCGCGCGATCGCGCTGCGCTGGATCTCGTTGGTCCCCGAAGCGATGCGAAGCCCGATCGCGTCGCGTAGATCTGCGTGGACGCCGAGCTCGGTCGCGTAGCCAGCCGCGCCGTGGAGCTGGATCGCGTCGAGCGACGACTGCACGTAGCTCTCGCTCACGTGCAGCTTCACCAGGGCCGCATCGAGCGTCGCGTCGGCGCCGCTCGCCATCGTGCGCGCGAATCGATGCAGCAGCAGGCGCGCCGTCTCGAGCCGCAGCTTCATGTCGGCGATGCGGTGCGAGACCGCCTGGAACGCCCCGATCGGACCGCCGAATTGCTTGCGCTCGTTCGCGTGCTCCACGCACGCATCGAGCTGGCGCTTCATCGCGCCGACGAAGGGCGCAGCGAGCGCGCCTCGCTCGTACGTGAGCGCGTGCTCGAAGATCTCGGCCCCGCGGCCCCAGCGACCGAGGATCGCGCTCTTCGGCACCTCGCAGCCGTCGAGCACCACCTCGGCCATCGGGCTCTCGTCGAGACCGAGCTTCGGCGTGCGCGCCTCGACGATCAGCCCGGGCGTGTCGCGCTCGACGAGGAACGCGGCGGTGCGCACGAACGCGCCGCCCGCCTCGCCCACCGTCGCGAGCACGATGAAGACGTCGGCGATCGGCGCGTTGGTGATCCACGCCTTGCGCCCGTGGATCACCACGCGTCCGTCGCGCTCCTCGGCGCGCGTTCGCATCGAGAAGAGATCCGAGCCCGCGCCCGGCTCGCTCAGCGCGATCGCACCGACGAGCTCACCGCTGCACAGACGGCGGAGGATCGCGTCCTTCTGCGCGTCGCTGCCGAACGCGAGGATCGGCATCTGCACCGCCCAGACCTGCGCGCCCAGCGAGAACGCGGTGCCGCCGTCGATGCCCGCTTCACCGAGCGCCTCGAGCGCCGCGACCGCCGCGACGATGCCCGCGCCGTTGCCCCCGTGCGCCTCGGGGATCGGCATGCCGAGCACCCCGAGCGCACCGAGCTCGCGCATCGTCGCGCGCAGCTCTCGGACCTCGCGACGATCGCGGCGGAACATCCGTCGCGCGACGTCCATCACGTGAGCTCGGACCGCGCGCGTCTCCTCGTCCCACTCGAAGTCCATCCCCGCCCGTCCTCTGCACGTCTTCGTGCGTCGTTCGGGCGGTCAGATACTCGCGCGCGGTGCCCACCGTAGTCCCGGGCCGAGCGGCTCCGATCGCACGCGCGCGATCAGAGACCCATCGGTCCGTGACCGTCCATGTTCGTGAGGAAGATGCGCTCGCGCGTGTCCTCCCACGGCGAGAGCAATTCGACGAGCGGAGGTGCCGCGCAGAAGTAGCGACCGCGCTCGTAGCGCAGGAAGGCGTTCTCCTCGAACGCTCGGATCCACCGCGGGTCGCTCTGGTTCGCGATGACGAGCTCGACGCCTGCGCGCTCCAGCCAGTCGTACGCCGCGTGGATGACCTCGCCCGCGTTGCGCACCGGCGCGAGCGCGTCGACGATCGTGCCGACGTGGAGATCGCCGAAGCGCGGGTGATTCTCCATCCGTCTCTTGCAGACGACCGCCCAGCCGAGGTCGTTGCCCTCGCGGTCTCGCACTCGCAGGCGGATCTGCTCCGACCACTCGTAGTGCGCTCCGGTCCGAGGCACGAGCGTGTTCATCGCGCGCGCATCGCGCACCGCGATCGCGGCGTAGTCGTGCTTCGCGCGATCCCAGATCGGATCGGCCCACGGACCGAACTCGGGCACGACCTCGGCCTTCGCACCGAAGCTCTTCATCGACGAGATGCGCAGCGCCGTGGTGAGCGCGCGACCGCCGATCGAGGCGAGCCCGGTGAACGCGAGCGCGTCGAGCGCCATGCGCTTGCGCGGATCGACACGCAGCACGCCGTTCTTCCGTGCGAAGTGCGCGGGCCGCACGATGCGGAACATCAGCGGCGTCGCGTAGAGCATCCAGCCGAGCCCCTTGATCAGCTTGAAGAGCGCGGCGTCCTCGCCGCCGTGGCCCCAGCTGTAGAGGAGCGGACGTTTGCTCACCATGTCGCGGAGCATGCGCAGCCCGAGCGCGCCGTAGCGGTTCGACACGGCCCCTTCGGAGAACGGCCCCTGCCAATCCGTCACGGTGTGCGACGAGCCGCGCACCCACCACTCTTGAGGCTTCAGCGCGTAGCCGCCGCGCACCTCTCTTCCGTCCTCGACGACGAGGTAGTACTCGCGCCAGACGGGCTGCGACGGCTCGCGTTTGGGAAGCCACGGAGGCTCGGGCGCGACGTAGAACCCGTATCGGGAGCCGCCCGCGCGCATGCGTGCGTTGAAGGACTCGACAGCGTCTTTCCACGACTCGGCGTGAGGCACGATGGAGATGGGCATGTTCCCTCCTCGATCGACATGAGCCCCGCAACGCGCACGCCAGCCCCCGATGTCCGCTTCGCGGATGTGGAACCGGCGACCGAGATGCGGTGTCGAGGGACCTTGCAGGCGGCACGCCGGGGAACGTCGGACGGACGTGGAGCGGAGGAGAGCGAGCATGGAGCGAAGGCGACGGATGCGTGCGATCGCGGTGATGCTCGGTGTGCTCGTGGTGGGATGTGGCGGCGCAGCGACGAGCGCGCGCGAGACGCGCACCGAGCCCACGGTGAGCGAAGCGCCCAGCCCGCCCGAGGAGACGCGCGGCGAGGAGCGTGAGGAGGCGCGCGCGGCGCCCGCGCCGATCGTGCCGGCGCACGGCCCGCTCGCCGAAGACGATCTCCATCACGGCGTGCTCGCGCGGCTCCGCGACGCGCCCTTCCCTGCGTGCACCGTCGAGCCGCTGCCGCCGGCGCTCCGCCGCCGCGTGCGAGGCGGCGACGACCTCGCGTCGCTCCGCGCGCGGGTGTCGATCGACGTTCCCGACGACGCGATCACGACCGCGCGCGTCGATGCGAGCGAAGGCGTGGTGTATCGATCGGCGGCGCTCGATCCTCGGTCCGACGTGGGCGATCTCGGCTATCGCGTGCGGCTGCGCGACGGCACGTCGGGCACCGAAGAGGACCTCGCGCTCGGGCTCACCGCGATGCGCCCGCTGGTGCTCGTCGACAACCCGATGGTCCGCCTCGTCGACGCGGGCGAGGTCCGGATCGAGGCGGAGCTGCGCGCGATCGACGACGCGTCGATCGAGTTCCGTCCCGCGGACGCGACGAGCACCACGCGCGACGGCCGCGAGCGCCTGGTGCGCTGCAGGCTCGAGGATCTCCGTCGCGATCAGGACGCCGACGGGCTCACCGATCTCACCGAGCAACGGCTCCTCACCGACGCATGGGATCCCGACACCGACGGCGACGGAACGCGCGACGGCGACGACGTCTCGCCCCTCGGCAGCGCAGCGCCCTCGAGCGACGCGGACGGAGTCTGGCTCGCCGCGGCGCGGGAGATCGCGGGCGACGAGGAAGGGCTGCACGTCGTGGTGCGCTCGGGCGCGCGCCTCGACCTCGGTGCGCGCGGCGAGGGCGCTGCGCGCGTGCTGGTGCTGCGCGAGGACGAGCTCGCGGCCTACCAGCGTCGCTACGGGCTGCGCGCGCCGGTGGTCATCGCGGTGCGGATGCGCGGGCGCGATCGCGCGGAGGTGACGATCGATCGCGTGTGGTCGCAGTCGCTGCTCGACGCGCGGCGCGACGCGTCCGGGGTGTGGTCGCTCGTCGCGCGCTGACGCGCGTGTCGCGATGCGCCCCGTCGGACCGCGCCGCAGCGCCGTCTCGCGACTCGCGCCCAGGGCCCGCGGTTCTCAGGTGATTCGATGTGCTCCGAGCCATCGCGATCGCTGCGCTCCTGCTGATCGTGCCCCTCGCCACGGCACACGCGCAGGCACCAGGAGTCGACGCCGCCGTCGAGGCCGCGAGCGAGGAGATGCCCGAGCTGCGCGAGCCGCCGCAGCGATGGGAGTACGGTCGCTCGCACTGGCAGCCGCAGTGGGAGCGCTTCGGCTGGGGGAACGTCGCGCTGACGCTCGGGGCGGAGGCCGCGGCGCTCACGATCTACTTCGTCGCCACCGACCCGGTGGTGCGATGGACCCAGCCGCTCCCGCTCGACCGCGCGGCCGCGCGCGCGTTCGCGCTCGACACGATCGACGACCAGCAGATGATCAACACAGTCAGCCACGTGATCCTCGAGACGATGATCATCTGGCCGTTCCTGATCGACTCGCTCCTGCTCGCGGGCGCGGTGCACGGCGACACCGACACGATGCTGCAGATGCTGCTGATCAGCGCGGAGACGACCGCGGTCGCGCAGCTCGTGACGTGGGCGACGAACCGCCTCACCGGGCGCGTCCGGCCGCGCCACATGGAGTGCGCGCCGAACGGTACGTGCTCCGATACCGGCATGGGGCCGGTCGCGAGCTTCGCGAGCGGGCACTCGCTGATGACCTACGCGTCGGCGGGGCTCACCTGCGTGCACCACATCATGAACCCGTGGATCGTCGGCTCGACCGAAGGCGCGTATGCGCTGTGCGCGTCGAGCCTCACGCTCGCGACGAGCGTCGGCTTCCTGCGGCTCATGTCGGATCTGCACTGGGCGTCGGACGTCGTGATCAGCTCGCTGCTCGGCTCGCTGATCGGCTGGGGGATGCCGCTCGCGCTGCACTACGCGCGACCTCGCCCGCAGTCGTCGAACCGTCGCTCCGAGGGCGGGGGGCTGCCCATCACGATGATGGTGCGCCCCGGCGCGGGCGACGAGATCACGGGGCTGACGCTGAGCGGGATCTTCTGATCGCGAGATGCGATCGCGATCCGGGCGTGCGATACGCACCTGCGTGTCCTCGCCGTATCGCCGCCCCTCGCCGCCCGAGCGAGCCGCAGCACCGGAGATCGACCTCGGGGCTCGCATCGGAGAGCACCGCGCGAAGCGCGACCCGGCCACGATCGTGGGCGCCGTCGTCCTCCCGGTGATCGCGACGATCGCGGCGCTCCGAGCGCGCGTTCCCATGCGCGCGGTTCCGATCGCGCTGCTCGTGGGATGCACGCTCGGGCTCGTGCTCTTCGCCGTCCTCCAGATGACGCGACGCCGACCGCACGTCGCGGTGCACGAGGGCGGGATCGTGATCACCCTGCGCCGCATCGCACGCGCGATCGCGTGGAGCGACGTCGATCGTCTCGTCGTCGGGCCGGAGACGCGACCCGTCTTGTTCGGCGTCGGGATCATCTCGGGACCGAACGTCCGGCTCACGACGCACGACGGAGCCTCGTTCGAGCTGCGCTCGGACGAGCTGCACGACCTCGAAGGGCTCGCGAATCTGCTCGAGCGTCGCTGCTCCGATCCGCTCGTCGACGACGCGCGCGACGCGCTCGATGCAGGAGAGACGCTCGACTTCGGTCCGCTGCGAGTGCGGCGCGAAGGCGTCGAGGTCGGTGGCGCGAGCGCGGCGTGGAGCGAGATCGAGGTCGTGAAGCACGTCGATCGCATCGAGCTGATGCGCGACGGACGCGTGTGGAAGACCGTGCGCTTCGAGCAGCTCGTGCACCGGCGCGTCGCGCTCGCGATGCTCGCGCGGAGCACGCGCGTGCGCGACGGCGTGCACATCGACCTCACGTGATCCGCGATCGACGCCGCACGATCCCGACCCCGATCACGAGCGCGATCAGCGGCCACGCGCGCGAGCCGCTCCCGGTGCTCGTCGCGCGGCACGTGCACCCACCGCCACCCGGCTCACCGACGGCGCCCGCATCGGGCGCGACGCCCGCATCGGGCCCGCCCGGCGTGCTCGGCCGCACGAAGAGATGGCTCGTAATCACGCGAGGACGCCCGCCGATCAGCAGCTCGGCGCGCACGAAGTCCTCGCTCGCGCCCGCGACCATCGTCGTCTCGTGCTCGAAGGGATCTCCGACGACCTCGATGTCCTCGCCGGGCACACCGCTGCGCACGAGGCGCAGGCTCGCCCCGAGCGCTGCGCCGGTGACGCGCACCCGGAACGTCACGGAGTCGGCGACGATCGTGTCGTCGTCGGGCCCGAGCTCGGGCGACGAGAGCTCGACCATCGGATCGTCGGGGCCGCCCAGCTTCACGACGGTGCGCCCGCGACGCACGCCCTCGAGGATCGCGGCGACGCTCAGCTCCTCGGCCCACACCATCGTGGTCGGACTGCCGATCGGGCTGTCGAGGGTCCCGGTGCCCGTGCCCGCGCGATGATCGTCGCTGCCGCCCAGCGCGACCACGCGATGCCCCGCCGCGACGAGCCCCTCCCAGCGCATGATCGTGCGCGGCAGGAACAGGCTCGTGGGGCCGAGCGCGCCGGTCTGGATCTCGATCGCGTCGATCGCCGCACCGTCGAGCGTCGCGCTCCACGCGCACCCGATGCACGCGTCACCGAGGTTCAGCGAGGGATGGTTGATCGAGAAGAGCGCGCCGTCGTCGCGCACCGCGCCGGCGATCTCCGCCATCGTGATCCCCTCGAAGCCGAGCCGGTGATCGATCCAGGTCGTGCCGCCGAGCGACATCGCGTGGCCCTGGTACGTCGTGACCTCGATGCCGGGCACCAGCAGCAGCGCGGGGTGCGCCGCCTGGGTCGCCGCGTAGAGCTCGAGCTGGGACGTCGTGTTGTGCTCGCTGAGCATCACGAAATCGAGATCGATGCTCTCGGCATACATCGCGATCTCGTCGAGCGTGCCCGACGCGTCGCCGCTCTCGCGCGAGTGCACGTGGAAGTCGCCGGCGTACCAGCGCGCCTCGGTCTCGAGCGCGTCCACCGGCGCATAGGGCGCCCGCTCGGGCTGCGGCGCGAGCGTCGCGGTGTCGCGCAGCACGATCTCGATGCGATAGCGCGCAGGCGTCTCGTCGACGCGCGCCTTGCCGACGTAGACGCTCCAGGTGCCGGGCGTGATCGGCCCGGGGAGATAGCTGCGCGACGCCGCATCGACTCCGACGATCGCGGGCTCGGTGTTCCCTCCGCCGTACCCGCGGAACTCACTGGGATCGAAGAGGCCCCAGTCCAGGATGTTCACGTCCGAGAGGTCGTCGTGGCGCACCTCGATCTCGACCACGCCCTCGGGCACCTCGAAGGGGATCACGAAGTAGTCGCCCTCGCTCGGCACCTCGCCCTCGATGACCTCTTGGGCGCGCGCGCGTGGCGCGAAGAGAAGGAACGACAGACCGAGCACGATCGCGATGCGTGACATCGATCGGGAGGATCTCATCTCGCGGTCGCGCGACCAAACGAACGTGCGGCTACGTGGTCGTCACGACGATGTCGCTGCCCCCCGGATACGACGACATGCTGCGCTTCCCGCTGATCGAGGCGCTGCTGGGACGTCGCTCCCGACGCTTCTTCCGAGGCGCCGAGCTCCCCGACGGAGTCTTCGCGTTCCGCTCGCGCCACCCACCGATGCCGCTCTCCGAGCTCGAGACGATGCTCGTCGTCGCGGCGTGCGGCTCCAACACCGGCTGGCACCACCTGATCCGTCGCGCGAAGAGCTACGCGCCCCACCTCTCGAGCTATGCCGGCGCGGCGGGCGGCCGCACGTTCCCGTCTGCCGCGGGGTTCCACACCAGCAAGACCTTCTTCACCGATGACACCGGCACATATGTGCTCGAAGCACGCGATTCGGGCGCGTTCGCCGAGCGCGACGAGCACGGCGCGCTCGACCTCGACGCGATCCGCCGCGCGGTCGGCGCGCGCATCCGCCGGCTGAGCGATCGACGCTTGTTCCTCCCCGCCGAGCCGCCCTTCGTCGAGGCGCACAACACCTGGGTCGCGAACGCGCCGGGCTCGCTGCTCGTCGTCCCGGTGGGCGATCTCTCGCAGCACGTGCTGCTCGGCCTCGCGTACCTCGCGCAGAACCGCCAGGTCGTCTTCGACGACGTGCACGGTCGCGCGATCCCGGGCATCGAGCGCTTCTCGCGCATCGTCGATCCCGACGCGTCGTGGCCGATCTCGTTCTTCGAGCAGTGGTGCTTCGCGGAGCTCTCGGTCGAGCTCGGCACCAGCTGCTACGCGGGCGCGCTGATGCTGCAGGCGATGGGGCTCGGCGGCTGGATGTACGACGGGCTCGATCCCTTCGGCGTGCTCGGCGCGAGCGGGCGCCCCGACGTGCCGGGCCTCGGCTTCCGCTTCGATCGCGATCCGCGCTGGCCCACGCCGAACCCCACCGGCCTGCCCGGCGTGATGGAGGGCTCGTGCCCGCCCCACCACCGCACGATGCGCGACGCGGTCGAGGCGATGTGCGAGCGCAAGTTCGGCCCCGGCGGTCCGTTCCATCCCGACACGCCGGGACCGTGGAAGGACTCGCGCCGCGTGCGCAGCGCCGCGATGCCCTACGACGAGACGTTCCGCGAGTGCGTCGCGCTCCAGGCGCAGTACCTCTTCGACACGTTCGGTCGTTTCCCCGGCACCGTGCCCTCGATGATCTCGGTGATGGTGCTGCAGGCCCATCACCTCGACCTCGACTACTACGACCACTTCTACGAGAAGGGCGCGTACCTCGAGACCCACGCTCGCCACGACGAGCGCTGGCATCCCCGGTGATCGCTCACCGATCGAGCCGCGCCCACGCTTCGATCGCGCCGCCGATCACGCCGATCACCAGCGCGCCGAACCCGATCGCGGCCGAGCCTCCGTCGGTCACCACGAGGAGCAACACCGCGCCGCCGACCGCGAGGCTGCACACCGTGGTGAACGCGATCGACCACCCGATGCGCGCTGCGCCCTCGGCCGCGGCGAGGCGCGTCGCGCACAGCGCGCTCCCCAGCCACGTCACGCTCGCGAGGAGCCCACCGCCCGCGACGCCGAGCGCGCGCTGCGGTCCGTCGAGCAGCAGCGCGCCGATCGCCAGCACGACCGCGACGCCGACGACCCATCGCGAGACGATCGCGATCGCGCCGGTCGTCATCGCATCGCTCGTCCCACCCCGTGCGGTCGCGCTCATGACGAGAGTATGCAGCGCGTCGCGTGCCATCCGCAGTGGCGTGGCGACACGCCACGGATCACGCGAATTCGTGAGTACGCGCGCGTTCCCGCTCGCGCATCACACACGATCTGCTAGACACGGCCGCTCCATTTCCCACGAGGGGCGGAAGTTTCGAAATGCCCCTCCCCGCCGGAACGAGTCCGGCGCGGCGATCACCCCGAGCACTTCGCGTCACTGGACGACGCTTCACGCGCGGGGCCCCAGCCCCGCTCACGTGAGAGCGGAACGACGAGTGTGATGACGAACGAAGCCGGGCTCCCGGACGTTCTCGAGCCGGCCCTTCGGGGCGCGCTCGAGCGCAAGGGCTACACCAATCTCACCCCCGTACAGCTCGCCGTGCTCCAGCCGAGCGCCGCGGGCCGTGACCTCCGCATCAGCTCGCAGACGGGCTCGGGCAAGACGGTCGCGATCGGTCTCGTGCTGCGCGAGCTCGTCCTCGCGAGCGACGCGCCCGCGCCGCGCGCGCTGGTGATCGCGCCCACGCGCGAGCTCGCGCGTCAGGTCGAGCGCGAGCTCACCTGGCTCTACGCGCAGGTCGGCGCGCGCGTGGTCTCGGTCACCGGCGGCTCGAGCTACCGCGACGAGCACCGCGCGCTCTCGTCGCGCCCCGAGGTCGTCGTGGGCACGCCGGGCCGCCTGCTCGACCACGCGGAGCGCGGTGCGCTCGATCTCTCGTCGCTCGGCGCGGTCGTGCTCGACGAGGCCGATCGCATGCTCGACCTCGGCTTCCGCGAGGCGCTCGAGTCGATCCTCGCGCGCACGCCGGCGACGCGCCGCACCCACCTCGTGAGCGCGACCTTCGCCGACGAGGTCGGTGGTCTCGCCGATCGCGTTCAGAAGAACGCGCTGCGCGTCGAGGGCACGCGGCTCGGCGCGGCGAACGCCGACATCGATCACATCGTGCACCTCGTCTCGCAGGACGAGCGCTTCGACGCGGTGGTGAACCTGCTCCTCGCGCAGCCCGACGCGCGCACGCTCGTGTTCGCGCGCACCCGCGCCGACGTCGCGTGCATCGCCGAGGATCTCGCGGAGGCGGGCTTCCCCGTCGCGCCGCTCTCGGGCGAGATGGATCAGCGCGAGCGCAACCGCGCGCTCGCCGCGTTCCGCCGCGGCAACGTGCGCGTGCTGGTCGCGACCGACGTCGCAGCGCGCGGGCTCGACGTGCAGGAGGTCACCCTCGTCGTCCACGTCGAGGCGCCGACCGATCCCGACGACTACACGCACCGCAGCGGCCGCACCGGTCGCGCCGGGCGCAAGGGCACGAGCGCGCTCCTGGTCACGCCGCGCGAGCTGCCGCGCGCCCGCTCGGTGATGCACCGCGCCGCGGTGCGCTTCCGCTTCGAGCCGCTCCCGACCGCGAACGCGATCCGCGGCCAGCAGGACGAGCGCCTCGTCGCGCAGCTCACGGCCGCCGACGACGACATCGCGATCGATCCTCGCGCGATCGAGCTCGCGCGCCGGCTCGTCGCGGAGGGCGACGTGGAGCGCGCGATCGCGCGCCTCGTCGCGGAGAGCGCGATCCTCCGTGGACCGGCGCCGCGCGACGTGCGCCCGATCGCGCCGCCCACCCCGGGCAGCCGTGATCGCATGGGCGATCGCCCGCGCCGCGAAGCGCCGCGCGCGCCGCGTGATCTCGATCGCAACTGGGCGCACTTCCACGTGACGTGGGGCGCGCGCCACGGCGCCGATCCGCGCCGCGTGCTCGCGATGGTGTGCCGTCGCGGTCGCATCGCGAGCGACGAGGTCGGCGGCATCCGCGTCGGTCCGTTCTCGTCCGAGGTGCAGGTCGCGGGCGAGGTCGCGGAGCGCTTCGCGGAGGCGGTGCGCCGCCCCGATCCGCGCGATCCGCGCGTGCAGATCCGTCCCGACGACGGCCAGCGCCAGCTCTCGCGCTAGTCGATGATCACGAGGCGCGTCGCGAGCAGCACCGCGACGCGCCCTTCCGCGATCATCGCGAGATCGATCGGTGGCTCGCCGAGCGCGACCGCTGCGACCACCGATCCATTGCGCGCGTCGAGCAGCTCGACACCCTCGAGCGTCGGGACCGCGAGGCGATCGTCGCGATCGATCACGGGCCCGAGCCCACCCCAATGCAGCGAAGGCAGGACGAGCGCGCGCTCCCAGCGGGCCACGCCGCGCGCATCGACCCGGGCCACACGATCCTGCGCAACGAGGGCCCAGTCGCCGCCGCTCAGCTCCCCGCACCCGCCTGCGGCGCCGTAGGCACCGAGCTGCGATCCATCGCGCGCGATGAACACGGTGCGCCCGTCGTTCACCACGCCGAACGCGCTCTCGCCGGTCGCGCGCACGGTCGCCAGCATGTCCGCATCACGCGCGCCGCCGCGCCACCGCACCCGGCCATCGGGCTCGAGGCACACCGCGCCGCGACCCGCGTAGCCCGCGACGTACATCGCGCCCTCGTCGTCGATCGCCGGCGCGACCACGTCGTAGCCGAACGCGCCGAGCTCGCGTGCGCCATCGGCGTCGATGCGGATCACCTCGCCGGTCGGGCACGTGACGATCAGCGCGCCGTCGGGCGTCACGTTCGGCGCCGGGCCCGAGTCGTCGAGCCCGACCTCGAGCTCGATGCGACCGCGCACCGCGCCATGCGCGTCGACGAAGCACACCGCGCGTCCGCACGTGATCACGCAGCTGCCATCGTCGAGCACCGCCGGGGCGGACACCACCTTCCGCGCGCGCTTGCTCGCGATCTCGACCGACCACGCCACGACGGCAGCACGCTCGATCGCGACGAGCTGCCCGCCTGCGCTCACGCGCAGCGATCCATCGCGCGCGACCCCGATGCCGCGCGCCGTGCGCTCGGTCGAGCCCTCGAGCGCGATCTCGCGCACCACGCGTCCCTCGCTCGGTCCTCGCACCTGCACCCGACGCGCGTGCCGCGTCCCTCCCGCGGTGCGCGGCCAGATCGATCGCGCGAGGCGGAGCGCCTCCGGCACCTCGCCCGAGACCTTCCTGCGCATCGTGCTCATCGCGCGCGCCTCGCCGGCACCGACCACGCCGCGCCGCCGCCGAGCCGCTCGACTGCGAGCTCGACGAACGAGCGCACGCGCGCGCTGAGATAACGCGCGGACGCGAACACGATCCACACACCGCCGGCGTCGATCGCGAAGTCGTCGAGCACGCTGCGCAGCTTTCCCCCGCGCAGATCCTGGGCGCACGCGTACTCGGGCACGATCGCGATGCCGAGCCCGGCGAGCGCAGCGGCGCGCGACATCTCGAAGCCATTGGTGCGCACTCGCCCGTCGACCGTGATCATCGTGGGACCCTTCGCGCCGCGGAACGGCCAGCGGACCACCGGGCCCTCCGACGTCAGCACCACGCACTCGTGCTCCGCGAGCTGCTCCGGCGTCTTCGGCACGCCACGACGCGCGAGGTACGCCGGGCTCGCGCAGTAGCGCACGCGCGCCGCGCCGAGGTGCGTCGCCGAGAGCGCGCCGCTCGCGTCCGGCACGTGCCCGACGCGGAACGCGACGTCGAAGCCCTCCTCGATCAGCTCGACGCGACGTCGCGTGAGCACGACGTCGACGCGCACCTCGGGCCACGCGCGCACGTGCTCGATCACCAAGGGCCCCACGAACGTCTCGCCGAAGTGCGGGTCCGCGGTGATGCGCAGCAGGCCGCGCGGGGTCTCGCAGGTCTCGCGCACCGCGGCGTTCGCCTCGTCCGCGAGCCGCGCGATCTCGCTGCAGCGGGCCGCGTACGCCGCGCCGGCATCGGTCAGGTGCAGCCGGCGCGTGGTGCGCACCAGCAGCTGCGTGCCGAGCACGTCCTCGAGCTCCGCGACGCGCCGGCTGAGCGTCTGCTTCGGCACGCCGAGCGCGCGCGCCGCGCCGGTGAAGCTGCGCGCTTCGGCGACCTTCGCGAAGAGCCGCATGTCCTCCATACGCACAGCCTCCATGCGCACAGCCTCCATACGCACAGCCTCCATACGCACGTTCATGCGGGCACGATTGTCTCACGAGCGGGACGATTCGTCGCGATCATCGATGATTGTCCGCGCGCCAGCGCTCGCCTACAACGATCGCGATGAGCACCGACGTGACGACCGAGATCGTGATCCGTCGCCCTCGCGCCGAGGTCGCGGCCTTCATGTTCGACCCGCACAACGACGTGCGCTGGACGACGGGGGTGGTGGAGAGCCGCCCGCGCGATCCCGGGCCGCTTCGTCGCGGCTCGCGGGTCGAGCGCATCTCGAAGTTCCTCGGCCGGCGCTTCGGCTACGAGTACGAGGTGGTCGACACGGACGAGCGCTCGTTCGTCGAGATGAAGGTCGAGCGGCCGTTCCCGATGCACATCCGCTACGAGCTGGAGGACGTGCCCGAGGGCACTCGCACGCGCATCCACGCGCGGGGCGACGCCGGCGGGTTCTTCCGCATCGCCGGCCCGCTGCTGAACGGAATGGTGAGGCGCAACATCACGCGCGACCTCGAGCTGCTCCGCGGCTGCCTCGAGCACACCTGAGCGCACGCGCCGGTGCTTCCACGGCGACACGCACGGCGCTACGTTCTGGCTCGGAGGGAGAGCCGGGATGACGCTGCGCACGGTGCGCGTACCGACGCCGCACGAGGCGCTGTTCGCGCAGGCCGAAGAGGTCGTCTCGAGGTACTTCCGCGCGCGCCGCGACGATCCCGAGCACGGCACCATCGAGATCTCCGGCGAGCGCTACGTGCTCGTGCGCGCGGCATCGCTCTCGGTCGAGTTCTTCGAGATGGTGCGCGGCCTCTACGGCCCGGGCCGCGAGAGCGAGGCCGACGAGTTCGCGCGCAACATCCTGTTCGATCTCGCGCACGCGGTGGGTCGCGCCGACGCGCGCACGTTCCACGAGAAGATGGGGCTGACCGATCCCGTCGCGAAGCTCTCGGCGGGGCCGGTGCACTTCGCGCACGCGGGCTGGGCGTTCGTCGACATCTCGGAGCAGTCGCAGCCGACGCCCGACGACGAGTACTTCCTGCTCTACGATCACCCGTACTCGTTCGAGGCGGACGCGTGGATCCGCTCGGGAAGGCAGGCCTCGTTCCCGGTCTGCATCATGAACAGCGGGTACTCGTCGGGGTGGTGCGAGCAGAGCTTCGGCATGACGCTCGTCGCGACCGAGGTGCTCTGTCGCGCGCGCGGTGACGAGGTCTGTCGCTTCCTGATGGCGCCGCCACATCGCATCGAGGCGCACGTCACGCGCTACCTCGATGCGCGCCCCGATCTCGCCACGCGCGTCGCGGGCTACGCGATCCCGGACTTCTTCGCGCGCAAGCGCGTCGAGGAGGATCTGCGGCGTCGCTTCGCCGAGGAGCTGCGCGAGCGCGAGGCCGCGGAGGAGCGACTCCGCCAGGCGCAGAAGCTCGAGGCGGTGGGGCGTCTCGCCGGCGGCATCGCGCACGACTTCAACAACCTGATGGCGGTCGTGATGGCGCGCGCCGAGAACCTCGCGCGACGTCTCGAGCGCGACGATCCACACCGCGCCGAGCTCGATCAGATCGTGCTCGCCGCCGAGAAGGCGTCGCAGCTCACGCGGCAGCTCCTCGCGTTCTCGCGCTCGCAGGTGCTCCGCCCCGAGACCCTCGATCTGCGCGCGGTGGTCACGGACACGATGGCGCTGCTCGCGCCATTGCTCGGCGCCGACGTGACGGTCGAGCACGTTCGCGAGGGCGGCGACGGGCCCGCGTGGGTGAACGTCGATCGCAGCCAGATCGAGCAGGTGCTCGCGAACCTCGCGGTGAACGCGCGCGACGCGATGCCGGGCGGCGGCACGCTCAGCCTCGCGGTGCGACCGCTCGAGATCACGCGCGCGAACGCGACGGCGGAGCGTCCCGAGGGGCGATGGATCGAGCTCTCGGTGCGCGACACCGGGCACGGCATGGACGAGGCGGCGCGAGCGCGCGCGTTCGAGCCCTTCTTCACGACCAAGCCCGACGGCGAGGGGTCGGGCCTCGGGCTCGCGACGGTCTACGGCATCGTCGCGCAGTCGGGCGGAGCGGTGAGCGTCGAGAGCGAGCTCGGGCGCGGCGCGCGCTTCGTGGTGTTGCTCCCGCGCGCGACGCCGCCGCGCGGCGCACAAGGCGACGGCGTGCAGACCGGGGTGGTCGCGGCACGGCGCGCGCCGCTGCGGGTGCTCCTCGTCGACGACGATCTGCTGCTGCGCGAGGCGCTCGCCGCGTTGCTGCGCGAGAGCGGCGCCGAGGTCGTGGTCGCGCCGGGCCCGACCGAGGCGCTCGCGCTCGCCGAGGCACCGGGCGCGCGCTTCGACGCGCTGATCACCGACTTCGTCATGCCGCGCATGAACGGGCGCACGCTGACCGAGCGCCTGCGCGTCACGCACCCGGGCCTGCCGGTGCTCGTGGTCTCGGGGCATCTGCCCGATCCCACGGCGCTCGAAGGGCTCGAGCGCTCGCAGCTGCTGCTCAAGCCGTTCCGCGGCGAAGAGCTCCTCGACGCGATCCGCGCGATCACCACGCCGGCCGCCGCGACGGCCGCTCGAACCCGCTGAGTCCCCACCGGAGTGCTCGTCCCGCCGGTCCCGGACGGGAGCGCGCGAAGCGCGCGGACTAGGGAACGGCGGGCGAGCCGATTGTTCTTCGAGATCAGGGCGTCGCGGGCGCGCGCACGCGGAGCTCGACCATGCCGCACCCGAACGCCTCGTACTCGAACGCGTCGGCGACGACGTAGTACGTGCCCGCCTCGAGGCGCTGCGCGATGCGCGACTGCCGCACCTGCACGCCGCCCGCGCAGCCGCCGATCGTCGGATCGCTCTCGGTGCACGGGACGTCGTCGTCGCACGCGATCTGGGTGTCGCCGTCGTCGCAGGTGCTGCGTAGATAGACGACCGTGTCGATGCTGCGCGTGCCGTCGACGTCGCGGAGATCGATCACGTAGAAGCCGCCGCTCGGGATCGTCAGCGCGAACGTGCGATCACCGACGTCGGCACGCGAGCCGCCGCAGTCGCCGCTCGATGCGTGGGTCTCGTCGTCGCTCTCGGAGCAGAGCGAGAAGCGCTGGTTGCCGCCCACCTCGATCGTCGGCAGGCCCTCGCACGAGCCGCCCTCGAGCAGACAGGTCGCCGAGCTGCGATCGCAGAGCAGGCTGCACGGGATCTCCGTCTCGGCGCTGCCCCGCGCGTCGCACTCGATCACGCTGCGGAGATCGGACGAGCACGAGCGCGAGCCCGGCTCGCACACGCGCTCGAAGCACGTGCCTTCGTCGCAGTACGCGCCGAGCGCGGCGCAGTCGTCGCGCTGCTCGGCGCCGTCCTCGCACGTCACGAGCACCTCGCCCTCGCAGCGCGTCGCGCCCGGCGTGCACCCACTCGGCGCGTCGATGCGCGATCCGGCGTCGGCGCCGGGCTGGGTGCCCGCGTCGACGTCCGGCGTCGTGCCCGCATCGGGGCCCTGCTGCATCGGGCCCGAGTCGACGAGCGTCACGACGCGACCCGCGTCCGGTGGATCGAGACGCGACGGGTCGGGAGCGACGATGGCGCTGCACCCGGTGGCCGGAACGGCCAGAGCGCACACGAGCGCGGCACGGAGGCGAAGCATGCGCGGAGGCTATCGCCGGCTCCGAGCGCCCCACAACCGAGCGACCTCACACTGCGGGTGCACGTACACGACAACTCTCTACGCACCGCGTCGCTTGCGCTCGACCGGCGCGAGCATCCGCATCAGCTCCGCCTCGACGGCGCGCGCGTCGTACGGCGCGCCGAGCTGGGTCGCGACCTGCGCGCCCATCACCAGCGCGAGCAACATGTCGGCGATGGGCTCGGCGCGCAGATCGCCGCGCACCACGCCGGACGCCTGCGACGTGCGGAGCACCTCCGCGAGGCGCTCGCGCGCGCTGACCATCACGCCGAGGTACTTCACCGTGAGCTCCCACGAGCGCGCGCACGCCTCGAGCACCTGCGACGCGCGCATACGCTGCGAGACCGGGAAGCGTCCCTCCTCCACGGCCTTCACGAACGCCGCGACGATGCTGCGCAGATCGCCCGCGCCCTCGGCGACGATCGCGTCGAGGAAGTCCTTCATCGCCTTCTCGACGACCGCGCCGACGAGCTCGTCGCGCGACGCGAAGTGCACGTAGAACGCGCCGCGCGTGTAGCCCGCACGCTCGCAGATCGCGTCGAGGCTCGGCGCATCGAGCCCCTGCTCGTGGAAGAGCGCGGCCGCCGCGGCGATCAGCGTCTCGCGCGTTCGCTCGGGGACGCGGCGGCGCGGCTCCTCGCGCGCCTTGCTCTTCGCCGAGGGCTTCTTCTTCGCGGGCTTCGACCCCATCGTCGCGCTCGTCTTCTTGACATACGACGCCGTATGTTCCAAGCAGCCCTGCAACATACGGTATCGTATGTTGCGTCGCCCGAGGAGGCCGTGTGAGCATCCTTGCCGTGTCGTCCGCCGTCCCCGAACGTGATCCGAGCGACGTCGCGAGCGTCGCGCCGGACACGCTCTCCGCGCTCCCGCGTCCCTCCGCGCTGCAGGTGCTCGCGCGCTTCTTCGTCGTCAGCGGGATCCTCGTGTGGTTCTCGCTGCGTCGCGTCGTGGGCGCGATCACGCGCAGCCTCGACGGGCCCACCGCGATGCGCCTCGCGTTCGAGCGGCTCGGTCCGATCTACGTGAAGCTCGGACAGCTCGTCGCGTCGGGCGAGGCGCTCTTCCCGGAGCGCTACTCGGAGGCGTTCCGAACGCTGCTCGATCGCGTGCCGCCCTTCTCGTACGACGAGGTCGAGCGCATCGTGCGCGAGGATCTCGGCAAGGGGACGCACGAGCTCTTCGCCGAGCTCGACCCGAAGCCGCTCGCGGCGGCGAGCATCGCGCAGGTGCACGCGGCGAAGCTCGCGGACGGACGCGAGGTCGTCGTGAAGGTGCAGCGCCCGGGCATCGGGGCGCTCGCCGCGGCGGACGTCGCGATCATGCGCTTCTTCGCGTGGATCGCGACGAAGGTCTCGCGCCTCGCGCGCAACTCGAACGTGATCGCGTTCGTCGACGACTTCGCGGTCAACCTCGCGCAGGAGCTCGACTTCCGGCGCGAGGCGCAGCGCATGCGCGACTTCAACCAGGTCATGCGGGACATGGGCAACGAGATCACCGCCGCGCCGGTGGTGATCGACGAGCTCACGCACGCGCGCGTGCTGACGATGGAGCGCTTCCGCGGCTGGCGCATCGACGACGTCGAGTCGGTGCGCGCCACCGGCTTCGACGCGGAGGAGCGGCTCCTGCAGGGGATCCGCGCGTGGTTCCAGACCCTGATCCTGCGCGGCTTCTTCCACGGCGACGTGCACGCCGGGAACTTCATGCTGCTCGAGGACGGGCGCATCGGGTTCCTCGACTTCGGCATCGTGGGCTCGTTCGGGCCGCAGTTCCGCCAGGGCGTGCTCGAGTACGTGCTGGGGTTCCAGTCGCGCGACTGGGGCCGCGTCGCCGACGCGATGCTCGCGATGGAGACGGTGCCGCCCGGCGTGGAGGTCGATCGCGAGGGCCTGGTGATCGATCTCGAGGTGACCTTCGCGCCGATGATCGACCCCGAGGAGGGCTTCAAGCTGCGCGATCTGGTGCCCGGCCTCGTGCGCTCGAGCCGTCGTCACGGGCTGCGTCTGCCGCGCGATCTGGTGCTGGTGACGAAGCAGCTCGTCTATCTCGATCGCTACTCGCGCGCGTACGGCGGCGCGAAGATGAACGTGCTCACCGATCAGCGGCTCACGAACCTGATCATGCAGGACATGTTCGCCGCGATGTTCGCTCGCGGGAGCTGACGGCGCTCCAAGATCGCCGGGTGGACGACGACGCGCTCGCGCTGGTGATCGATCTGCGCGACGAGGCGCTGCGCGAGGTCGCGCGCGAGGTGGACGCGGCGATGACCGGCGCGTTCGTGCCTCGCGTGCTGCCCGACGTGCCCGGCGAGCCCATCACGCGCGTGGTGTTGCTCGTCGACGAGGGCGCGCCGGTCGTGTTGCCGATCGACGCGACCGACGACGTGCGATGGCTCGATGCGCTCGCGAGGCTCGTTCGGTTCGCGGTGCTGCGCGGCGAGACGGTGCGCGAGGTCGCGCAGCGGTACGGCGAGCCCTACGAGCGCGCGATGGCGCTGCCGCGCTGGGAGCTCGATGCGGTGCGGCTCCCCGAGCGGGTGCGGCGCGCGCTCGGGTGATCAGCGCCTCTTCGCCGCGGTCTTCTTCTTCACCGTCGGATCGCGGCGCATCGTGCCGCGTGCTGCGCGCTCCTCGCGCAGCGCGGGATCGTGCTTCCAGCGCAGCGCCGACCACGTGTCGTCGATGCTGACCTGCGAGACCGGCGCCCATCCCGCCTCCGCGAACGGCCCCCACCCGCTGTCGCGATCGATGTCGGTCTTCGTGCCCGCGCTCTTCTTCGGATAGGCCATCCACAACACGCCGTCGGGGGCGAGCGCGCGCACCGCGGCCTCCCATCGCTTCGCGAGCTCGGCCTGCGAGCCCACGAAGCAGAGCACCACGTCGGCAGCGCCCTTCGCGGTGCTCTCGAGCTCGATCGCGCTCGGCGCGTGCAGGGCGCGGAACGAACGACCGGGCTTGAGCTGCAGCTTCTTCGCGAGCGCTTCGTCCATGCCGCCGACTATCGCAGAATCGACGTCATGCAGGCGTTCGTCGAAGGCGGCTTCCCGGTCTGGATCATCCTCGCGCTCGTGCTGGTCACGCACCCACTCGCGCTCGCCGCGGTGATCACGGCGTTCGTGAACCGCTCGCGCGGGGTCGTGCTCGGGCTCTCGAGCGCGGTGCTGCTCTTCGCGCTCACCACGGCGTGCGTGGGCATCGCCGGCTATCTCTGGGGGATCTCGCGGACGGAAGAGGCGCTCGCGGGGAGCGGGATCGATCCCGAGATTCTCGAGGCGCTGCGCGAGCAGGGCCAGCGCGAGGCGAGCTGGAATTGGATGTGCGGCGGGATCGGCGCGGCGATCCCGCTGCTCCTCGCGCTCGTCGGTCTCGCGCGCGGCGCGACGATGAAGACGCGGCCCGCTCGGTCCTGACTGGCGCAGCGCCCGCGAGTCTCAGTCCTGATCGTCGCCGTCGCGTTCTTTGTCGCGCAGGCCGTACTGGTCGAGGTAGCGCCGCACCTGTCGTCGCGACCGTCCGAGCCGTCGCGCGAGCTCCGACACGTTGCCGCCGGTCTCGCGCACCAGCTCCTCGAGGTGCTCGCGCGTGATCTCGATCGGCTCGCGCACGCTCGGCGGATCCGAGATCGTGCGTGCCTTCACGGGCGGCGTGCTCGGGCGCGCGAAGCGCTCCTCGACCAGCGCGCGATCGAGCACCTCGCGACCCTTGCCGCGCAGCCGCAGCTCGGCCGCGATCTTCAGGAGCTCGCGCACGTTGAACGGCAGCTCGTGGGTGAGCAGCGCGTCGACGAGATCGGGCGCGAGCGGCGGCGCGTCGGGTCCTAGGCCGCGCGCGAGGATCGGCAGCACGTCCTCGCGTCGCTCGCGCAGCGGCGGCGTGCGCAGCGTCAGATCCGACAGGCGCGCGTAGAGATCGCCGCGGAACGCACCGCGCTCGACCGCGCTGCGAAGCTCGACGTGGGTGGCCGCGACCACGCGCACGTCGATCGGCACCGCGCGCTCACCGCCCACCGGCGTGACCACGCGCTCCTCGAGCACGCGCAGGAGGCGCGCCTGCACGCTGGGCGGCGTCTCCGCGATCTCGTCGAGGAAGATCGTCCCGCGATCGGCGCGCCGCAGGACGCCGTCGTGCGCGCCCTTCGCGCCGGTGAACGCGCCGGCGACGTGCCCGAAGAGCGTCGAGTCCGCGAGCGACTCGGGGATCGCCGCGCAGTTCACCGCGACGAGCGGCCCTTCACGACCGCTGCGCGCGTGGATCGCGCGCGCGACGAGCTCCTTGCCGGTGCCGCTCTCGCCGATGACCAGCACCGACGCGTCGGCCTTCGCGACGAGCGCGATCGCCTCGCGCAGCTTCGCCATCGCGGGCGCACGCCCCACGAGATCGGGGATGTCCGCGTCGCCGAGCGATGCGGGCACCTCGCGCACGACGAAGAACGTGTCCCCCGCGCGCAGCACCGAGCCGTCGACGAGGATCGCGTCGGACACGCGCTCGCCGTCGACGAAGGTGCCGTTGGAGCTCGAGTCGACGATCGTCGGCGCCTTCGCCCCGATCAGTGCGATGGTCGCGTGGGTGCGCGACATGCGCGGATCGGCGATCACCAGCGCGCCGTCGCGCTGTGGGGCGCGACCGATCGCGAGCGGCACGCGACCGATCGCGATCTCCGGGGGAAGCCCTCGGTCCGGGGAGTGAACGGTGCGCAGCACCCAGCTCGCGACCGAGCTCGTGCGCCGCGGTTCCTCTCGCTGCGTCTCGTCGAACAACATGGAGATTGCGGACGAACGTCCGTCGTGCGTGCCCCCCGCCCCTCGGGGGTGGCCGAATGTAGCGTATCGAGTCAATCGCGCGCCGCTCCTCGAGCTCCGAAGAGCTCCGAGGACGCGATGAATGCTCGGTGCGTGCCGAACTCGGGAGCGTCGCGCGAAAAGTCCAGTGGCTCTCGCCGAGCGCCATCCGGCGCACTGATCGCGCCGGCCCTCGGACGGCTCAGCGGGTGGCGGTGGGCTTGCGGGACGGCGGCCGGACGTAGGCGCGCTGGCGGGTCGGGGCGGCGTGGTAGAGCGGGCGGTAGAGATAGCCGGTCACCACGTCGACCCACTGGAACGTCGCGCGGAACGCGCCACTACCGTGGTTGACCCAGGGCTCCTCGGGCGACGCCACGGCGTGCGTGCGGTCCACGCCGCGTGCACCACGCTGCACGTCCGCGACGACGACCTGCTCGCGGTGATCGCCGGGGTCCTCGGCGATCGTCCCGCCGCACACCACGCGCGATCGCCCGGCGAGCTTGGTCACGACCTTGGGGCCGAAGCGCGTCGCCATGACCTCGCTGGAGCCGCACGCGTTCGCGAGGACGACCGGTGCGCCGACCTCGCGCTCGATGCGCTCCGGCATCGCGCGCGTCGCCTCGACGTGCATCGCGCGGTACTCGCGCCACAGCGGGTAGTTCGTCGCGTCGCGGTAGTCGGGCCACGCGGCGCCGATCGCGACGAGGTCGACGCCCTCGCGCGCATAGATCGACCAGGGCGTGCGGCGGATCATGTCGGCGCAGATGCCGACGCCGAGGCGGCCGAGATCGGTCTCGATCACGTGCGCGCTCTCGCCCGCGCGCCAGTACGCGCACTCGGCGGACGCGGGATGGAGCTTGCGGTAGCGGCCGAGGAACCCGTCGGGCCCGACGACGGCCATCGTGTTGTAGACGTGCGCGCCCTCGCGCTCGCTGAGGCCGGCGACGAGGATCATGTCGCGGGCGCGCGCGAGCTCGTGGAGCGCGTGCACCGAAGGACCATCGGGCACCGGCTCGGCGACCTCGAAGTTCCACTCGCCGAGCTCGTACCCGGTGAGCGCGAGCTCGGGCATCACCGCGAGCTTCGCGCCGGCGCGCTGCGCATCCGCGAGCAGCGCGTCGATCCAGGAGATCCTCTGTTCCAGGGGCGCGCGATCGCCGCGCACCTGCACCGCAGCCACTCGTACCGTCACGGCGCGCGAAGGTATCAAGATTTACACGGCGCGCGAGCAGAAACTCTCGACCGGGCGGATCGGGCCGGAATTCCAACCACGGACGGTCGCCCAGAGCCCCCGAGAAGGGACGGACCGGACTCCTCGCGGCCCTCCGTGGTTGGAATTTCCGTCGTGTTCGTCCGCTCGGAGCGACGACGACGTCCTTCTTCGAGGAGCCTCGTCTGGCGAGGGGTCGAGGCCGACGTCGTTCTCGACGAGCTCGTCTGGCGAGGGGTCGACGACGTCCCCGTTTTTGACGATTTCGTCTGGCGGAGGGCGACGACACCCACCTTTTTGACGAGTTCGTCTGGCGGAGGGCGACGACACCCACCTTTTTGACGAGTTCGTCTGGCGGAGGCCGACGACACCCACCTTTTTGACGAGTTCGTCTGGGGGAGGGCGACGACACCCACCTTTTTGACGAGCTCGTCTGGCGGAGGGTCGACGACAACCGTTTTTTGACGATTTCGTCTGGCCGGGGACGGCTCAGCCGTCGCTCAGGGTGAAGCGCGCGCCGTCGGCGATGCTGGGCACGTGGTAGTAGTCGCGGATCTGCGCGATCCGGTCGCCGTCCCACTCGACGCGCACGAAGTACGCGGGGCGATCGCCGCCGTCGCGGAACATCGCGATCGCCGGGGCGCCGTCGACCGATCCCGCGACCGCGCGCAGGCGCTCGCGGGGCGCGATCTCCGCGTACCGCGACCAGTACTCGGCGACCCGCACACCGCGGCGCTGGGTGCGCGAGACCAGGTCGAGGCGGGACTCCTCGGTGACGAGCGCACGCAGCGCGTCCCAGTCGCGCGCGTCGAAGAGCCGGGCGTAGAGCCGCAGGCGCGCGTCGATCTCGGGCGGTCGTGGCGTGTCGGCGTCGCGAGGGACGCGGGCTCGCGCGCGCTGCAGCGCCGACTTCACCGCGGGCACCGTGGTGCCCATCGCGCCGGCCGTCTCCTCGATCGTCAGGCCGAGCACGTCCTTGAGCACGATCGCGCTGCGCTGGGCGGGCGGCAGCTCGGCGAACACGGTGAGCGCCGCCTCGACGAGCGTGGGATCGACCCCTCGCTCCTCGGGGCCGGTCGGGTCGGGGACCTCGGCGACCAGGTCGACGTGCTTGCGCTCGTAGCGTCGCAGGAAGTCCATGGCGGTGTTGTGCGCGATGCGGAAGAGCCAGGGCTCGAGCGGCGGCGGCTCGTCGAGGGTCGCGAGCGCGTAGAACGCCTTGGCGAGCGTGTCCTGCACGACGTCCTCGCCGTCGAAGACCGAGCCGGTCATGCGGGCGCAGTAGCGGTGCAGCCGCGGCCGCAGGTGCGCGACGAGCGCGTGGAAGCGATCGAGATCGGGCGAGGTGCTCATGCGATCGGCTCGATCCCTCGTGCCGTGACGCCGAGCGCGATGGTCTCCGGCAGGGCCGCTCCGCGCAATGCGTCGACGACGGCGGCGGCCACACCGTCGGGATCGAGCGGCGCCTCGAAGCGCCGCATGTACTCGGCGGCGCTGATCCCCGCCCACGCGCCGTGGCCGGCCGCGGCGACCGCGGCGATCTCGGTCCCGACCACGAGCTGCTTCGGGAGCACCGCGCGGAAGCGCAGGCCGAGCGCGCGCCGGTCCGCCTGCTCCTGCGCGTAGCCCGCGAGCCACCACGACGCCCGCTTCGCCCCCGCGTAGCCGCCCGCGAGGTGCGCGCCGTGCAGCGCGGCACCGCTCGAGACGATCACCATCGCGCTCCCGGGCGCGAGCGGGAGCGAGAGCGCGCCGCGCACGAAGTGGAACGCCGACTTCGTGTCGGTCTCCCAGGCCGCGGCGAAGCTCTCCCAGGTCTGCTCCGGGAGCGTCGCCATGCGCGGCGTGATGCCGGCGGCGAGCACCACGAGCTCGGGCCGCACCTCGCGCAGCAGTCGCTCGACCGTCGCTCCGTCCGCCGCGTCGCCCTGCACCGTCTCGATGTTCGGCGCCTCCGCGCGCAGCGCGGCGAGCCGCGCGGCGTCCCGCCCCACCCCGACCACCCGCGCCCCCGCCGCGGCCAGCCGCAGCGCGGTGGCCCGGCCGATGCCGGAGCTCGCTCCGGTGACGATCGCCCGCTTGCCTCTCGGATCCGTCATGCACGCCTCCGGAGAGATGACGATCGAGGGGCGACGGAAGTAGCGCGCGCGGCGAACATCGTTCGGGCCCTGGGGTCGACCGTGCAGCTCGCCGGAATTGGCCGGGAGCCTCGCGCGGGCATTCGCGAGGCCTTCCACGAGCTGCACGATCGGCCGCAGGGCCCGAACGTCGGTCAGGTGGCGACGAGCTCGTCGAGCACGCCGCGCGGGAGCGCGGGATCGCCGAAATTGTCGAGATAACCCGCGCCGTTGCGCAGGCCGACGGCGCTGCCGATCGTGTTCAGCAGCTTGTTGTGGTTGGGGTCGCTGTCGTCGATGACGACGTACTGGCCCTGGCGCAGGAAGCCGTTCGCGCTCCCCGCGAGCACCCACGGCACGTTGTTGCGACCGTGCGGCGGGCCGTTGCTCAGATCGTTGAGCCAACACGCGACGCCGCGATCGAGCAGCGGCGTTCCGTCGGCCTGGGTGATCGCGCGCAGGCGATTCACGAGGTGCAGGAACGTGCGCGCGAACTGGCGATCGATGTCGCCGTGCAGCGCGTCCGCGCCCGCGATGATCCCGCCCGACGAGTCGTGCGAGAGCCGTCGGTGCGAGATGTAGTGGTAGTTCTCCATGAGCACGCGCGTCGTGGAGTGGCGGAAGCGCGTGGAGCCGTCGTTGCCGTTGCCGACCTGGATCGCGACCGAGCGCGTGTAGCCGCACGCGACCGCGAGCGCGGCGATGTCCATGTGGAGGCGCGCGGACTCGAGCGTCTCGTCGCCGTCGGTGCTGTCGAAGCCGGGGGCCGCGCCCTCGAGCGCGCGCTCTTGATCCGCGGTCATGCGGCACGAGAGCGTGATCTCGACGTCGCGGATCGAGTCGCGGTGGAGCTCGAGGCGGCGGCGATCGGTCGTCGAGAGGCGCGGGTGCGCGAGGATGCGCGACATCTGTCCGCGCACGAGATCGTCGACGCCGCGCTGGCGCAGCGCCGACAGGCGGGCGGCCTCGTCGGTGCCGCCGCTCGTGCTGCCGGTGATGGCGCGGTACGCGTCGAGCGGGTTGTTCAGCGCCGCACGGCGCTGCGCGGGGCCGCGATACGAGATGCACGCACCGCCGAGCCAACCACCGGCGCGACCCGCGTAGAGGAAGAGCGAGTCGCGCCCACCGGGGTTGAGCTCGCGGCCGATGCGGTGATCGATCGACTCGCCCGCGGCCTCGCTGTCGCCGCCCGCGCGCAGCACGGTCGGACCGCGGGCGGTGAGGCACTGCAGCGCGCCGCGCGCGTGGCCGTCGCCGTAGTCGTAGCCCTGCATGTCGAGCCCGCCGACGACGAGCAGGTGCTGCTTCACGCTGCCGAGCTCCTCGAGCGCGCGGCCCGAGAGCGACGCGTCGGTGAGCGCGCCGGTGTTGCGCGGCCAGAAGCGCTCGGGCTCGTCGCCGAGCTCGGTGCGCTGCGCCTGCGCGACGCCGTTGGCCTGGCGGAAGAAGATCGCGAAGGTCTCGTCCTCGGGCGCGGCCTTCGCAGTGGACGGCGCGAGGCTCTCGAGGGCGGGGAGCGCGAGGCTCACACCCGCGGCGCGCAGGACGAAGCGTCGGGACAGCCTCACGGGAGCTCCTCCATGCTGCGCGCGCGGAAGGCGCGCGAGGCGGTGATCTCGATCATCACGTCGGTCACCGCGAGCGAGCCCGCGCGCGAGCCCTGCGCGAGGCGGTGCACCAGGTTGTCGTCGGTCGCGACGTGGGGACGGCCCATCGCGTACTCGAGCCAGTGCTGCGCGTAGCAGACGTGCGCGCTGCCGCTCGCGGCGAGGCTCTCCGCGAGATCGATCGCGTCGGCGACCGGGGTCTGCTCGTGATCGATGAACGGCGACGCGTCGGTGCGCACCGGCATGTCGTTGTCGGTGGTGCGCCACGCGCCGGTCGCGTCGTAGCCCTCGAACGGGAAGCCGAACGGGTTGATCAGCGTCTGGTGGCAGCCCGCGCAGAGCGAGTTGGTCTCGGTGTGCGCCTCGACGGTCTCGCGGTTGGTGCGGCCCATCGCGGCGGGCAGCGGCGGGATGTCGTCGGGCGGTGCGGAGATCGGCACGCACGCGATGCGCTCGGCGACGAACACACCGCGGTGGATCGGATCGGGATCGACGCTCGTCGCGTGCGAGGCGAGGAAGCCCGAGAGCGTGAGCACGCCACGTCGCTGCGCGGGATCGAGCGAGACCAGCGTGGGATCGGCGCCGAACGTGCCGCTCACGCCGTAGAGGCGCGCGAGCTCGGCATCGACGAAGGTCTCGCTGGAGGTGAGCAGATCCGCGTAGGTCCCATCGCGGGTGAAGACGACGTGCTCGACGAACTGATCGAGCTCGCGGGTGGCGCGCGCCGCGAAGTCGGACGGCGCATCGGGGAAGCGCTCGGTCGAGGGACGGATCTGCGCGAACCGCGCGGCGTCGAAGAGCTGCGCGTGGAAGCGCTGGACGACGTTCACGGCGCGGGCGCTCTCGAGCAGGCGGGTCGCCTCGGCGCGGATGCCCTCTTCGGTGCGCAGCGCGCCGGTGCGCGCGGCCTCGAACAGCGCGTCGTCGGGCATGGTGCCGACGAGGAAGTAGGAGAGGCGCGAGGCGAGCTCGTAGTCGCCGAGCAGGATCGTGCCCTCGGTCGGGTCGACCGCGCGCTCGATGCGGTAGAGGAATTCGGGCGAGAGCAGCACGCCCTCGATCACGAGACGGAGCCCGGCGACGTGCTGCGAGCTCGCGTCGGGATAGAGCGTGCGGCCGGTCTGGTAGAGCGTGAGGAACGCCTCGCGCTCGGCGTCCTCGATGGGGCGGCGGAAGCCGCGGGTGACGAGGTCGGTGATGAACGAGATCGCGCGTGCGTCGTCGTTCGCGCCCTCGTTGCTCGCGACGCGCGCGAGGCGCGCGGGATCGGAGGTGACGTGCTGCGCGAGGTCGGCGGCGGCGCGACGGTACGCACCGAGGAGCACCTCGTCGACCTCGAGCGCGGCGCCCTGGTTGTCGAAGAGGAACCCACTGACGCGCGGGTCGTCGCGCAGCGTGACCGTCGTGGGCAGCGCGCCTTCGATGCGGAGCAGATCGGCGACGGTCGCGCGCCACTCCGCGTGGGTGAGGCGCGGTGCGCGGGACTGGGGCGCGGGCGCGTCGAGCGCAGGATCGATCGGGACCGTCGGATCGGTGGGATCGGTCGGATCGGTCGGATCGGTGGGATCCGTCGGGTCGGTGGGATCCGTCGGATCGGTCGGGTCGGTGGGATCCGGCGGGGTGCGTGGCGGCGTCCCCGTCGGGCCCGACGCGCCGTCGAGGAGGAACCCCTCGCAGGCGCCGAGCATCAGCAGCGCGAGCGCCGCGCCGAAGCGAGCCCATCTCATCGGATGTGCCGAGGAGCAACGATCGGTCCGGCGCGCGCGCGCGTGAATGCGCTGGAGAATCGAGGCCCCGGGCGACGCGCGGAGCGCTCCGTGCGCCGCGGCGCGGCGCATGCGCGGTTCCGGCTTCGCGTCGTGCGCGCCGCATCGTATACACCCGCGCATGAGCGACGACGTCTTGGTCTCGCGCGCCCTCGCGCGTCTTCGTGATCCCGGTAGCCCGCTCCTCGCCGAGGGCATCGCGCTGGTCGTCGAGGCCGCGCTCGAGCGCCCGCTGCGCGAGGTGGTCGATGCGCAGCGCGCGATCGATCTCGTGGTCGCGGCGATCGACGACGAGAAGGTCGAGCGCGCGCTCACGACGGTGGCGCGTCCCGCGATGGATCGTCAGCGCGCGGCGCTGGCGGCGAAGGGCGAGACGCTGGGCGCGTATCTGCCCGAAGGCGCATCGGTGCTGCTCGACGACATCGCCGCGGGCACGCGCCCGCCGCGTGGGGAATGGGCGCAGAAGCTGGTCGATCCGGCGCACGTGCGGGAGCTGCTCTCCCCGGTGCTGCAGGACACGCTGCTCGCGTTCGCGCGCAAGCTGCCGATGGTCGGCGGCGGTGGTGGAGCGACCGAGAGCGGCGGTGCGAGCAAGCTGCTCGGCGGTCTCGCGCGCGGCCTGGCGCAGGGCGCGGGCGAGCGCGCGGCGAAGATCGCGGACCTCGGGCGAGGTGTGCTCGGTGGGCTCGGCGCGGAGATGGAGAAGCGCATCGGGACCGCGGCGAAGGACTTCTCGCAGAGCGCGTTCGAGCCGCTGCGCGGCGCGTTCGAGGAGCGCCTCGCGAGCGAGGAAGGGCGCGCGATCCTGACCAAGATGCGGCGCCGCGCGATCGACGTGCTGCTCGATGCGAAGGTGTCGGAGCTGCTCGACGATCTGGACGCTGCGCCGCGCGCGCCGCTCGACCGACTGATCGCGCGGACCGTGGCGCACGACGTCGCGCGCCCCGAGGTGCAGGCGCTGCTGCGCGCGGAGGTCGAGGCGTTCCTCGCGGCGCGCGAGGGCTGGACGGTGCGCCAGCTGCTCGACGAGTGGGGCGTGACCGCGCAGGCAGTCGACGAGGCGAAGCGCTTCGGCGAGACGGTCGCGCGCGCGGCGGTGCAGCAAGACGCGTTCGGCGCGTGGCTGAGGGCGCTGATCGCGGAGTGACGAGGGCGAGGGCGGGTGAGAGGGCGAGGGCGGGTGAGAGGGCGAGGGCGCGGGCGGGCGCGCGTGAGAGGGCGACGGCGCGGGCGAGCGCGCGTGCTGTCGGAGTGCGGCCGCGCTCGCTCATCCCGACTTCCGGGCGATCCGGACGACGACGCTGATCACGTGATCGAGCTCGTCTCGTAGCGCGGGGTCGATCTCGCGCACGTATCCGAGATCCTCGGCGCAATCCAAGCAGCCGAGCACCTCGTTGGCGCTGCCCGCCGCGTTCCAGTACCGCGCATTGCGATTCCGACCTTGCGACTGCGTTCCTTCACGCAGGTTCAGCAGGATCGAGGTGCCGGCGCGGCGCAGCTGTCTCGCAAGATCGACGTCGCGCCGTTCGATCTGCGCGGCGAGCGTTCCGATTCGACGAAGGGCTCGTCGTGCGATGGGATAGATGTCGAGCACGAGCACTGCTCGGGCGGATCCGCGCGACGGTTGCGCCTCGTGACGAGCAAGGCTCGTGAGTCGGTTCGCGACAGGGTTCGTTCCGACTCGGCGGGCTCCTACGCACGTGCGCTCACTCGCCCTCGCCCCCGCACGCTCACCCGCCCTCGCCCTCGCCCCCTCACCCGCCCTCGCCCTCGCTCAGGACACGCTGCGCAGTCGCGCGGCCCGTCCGACGTAGAGCAGGTGGCGCGAGCCGCGCGCGACCTTGCCGCGGGCGCGTACCCGGACGACCTCTCCGTTCAGGCCCGCCGCGCGCAGCGCGCGCGCGAAGCGCGGGCTCTCGAACGCCGACCACACGACGAGCGCGCCGCCCGGGCGCAGCGACGTGCGCAGCCGCTCGAGCCCTCGCGCGCCGTAGAGCCGCGCGTTCGAGGGCACCGTGAGCGCTTCGGGGCCGTTGTCGACGTCGAGCAGGATCGCATCGAAGCGGCTCGGCTCGAGGGCGTCGCCGACGTCGCCGATCTCCACTCGCACCCGCGGATCGTCGAGCGGACGACCTGCGAGCTCCCCGAGCGTGCCGCGGTTCCACTCGACGAGCGCGGGGATCAGCTCGCGCACGACGACCTCGGCGTCCGGCCCGAGCGCGTCGAGCGCGGCGCGCACCGTGTACCCGAGGCCCAGGCCTCCGATCAGCACGCGCACGCCGCGACGCTCGCGGAGGCCCGCGCAGCCGACCTCGGCCATCGCCTCCTCCGAGCCGTGCACGCGGCTCGACATCAGCACTTCGTTGCGCACGCGGACGACCAGCGAGACGCCTTCGCGCGCCAGCGTGATCGGTTCGCCGGCCGGTGTGCTCGCTTCAGCGAGGAGCTCGCGGGGCAGCATCGCAAGCGGAGTATGGGCGCGCCGCGCGTCTCTGCACGTGGCAAGCTCGCCGGTCGCGATGCACGGACGGGTCATGCACGGGCGAAGCGACGCGTCGCTCGCTGGCTCGCAGGCGGATCGCCGCGAGGTCTGGCCCGGCGCTCTGCTCACGAGCCCGGTGCTCGCGTCGGTCGCGCCGTGGGCCGCGCGCCTCGCACGATTTCCTCGTTTTCCCGCGGTCTCGGAGCTCGACGCGACGCTGCGCGATCGACTCGCGATCGAGCCCGGCGTCGCGCTGGAGCCGCAGGTGAAGACGCGGCGGAGGCGTGGCCCGGTCGATCGCGACGCGCTCTACGAAGTGCGCATCCACGTCCACCGCCGCGTGCCGACGCGCGAGCGCTCGTGGCACGACCTCACGAACGCGCTGGTCTGGGCAGCGTTCCCGCGGAGCAAGCGCGCGCTCACCGCACGGCAGCTCGCGATCCTCGACGCGGTGCTCCCGCGCGACGCGGCGCGGCTGCCCAGTGCCCGCACGCGCGAGCAGGACGCGCTCGCGATGCTCGACGAGGGCGGCATCGTGGTGCTCGTCACCCATGCCCACCACGGCGACGCGACGCGCGCCCACGAGGGCGGCGACGAGGACGCGCTGCGGCAGCTGCGCGACGGGGGGCACGCTGCGCCGCTGGTGTTCGGGCACGCGATGATGGAGCACGCGCTCGAGGGCACGCTCGACGTGCGCGGCTACGGTGTCGTGCTCGGGGTCGACGCGCTGCCCGAGACGCTCGAGGCGCGGGTCGACCTCGCGGATCGCGTGCTCGCGGCGTGGATCGCGCGCACCGACGAGCTGCTCCGCCCCTCGCCGTGGCGGGGCCTCTCGCTCGCCGGCGTGGTCGCCTGATCGCGCGGTGGCCCTTTTCGCGGGGGCTCGCGTGCAGAAATGAGCACGGTGCACGCGCCCCGTACATGAACGTCACCGGGACGCTCTCGCTGCACCTGCTCGCGGCGCTCGCGGTCGCGCTCGTCGGCGCGATCATCGCGTCGTGCGCGCGACAGTCGGTGCTCAGCGGGTTCGTGCTCGCGGGCGTGGTCGTCGGGACGCTGACGCCGGGACCGGTCGCCACGCCGAGCGTCATCGAGCAGCTCGCGGAGATCGGGATCGTGTTCCTGATGTTCGTCGTGGGCGTGCAGCTCTCGGTGCGCGACCTGCTGCGTCGCGGCCCGCGCCTGCTCGCGGTCGCGGGGACCCAGGTCGCGGCGACGATCCTGCTCGGCATGGCGATCGGGCGCGCGCTCGGGTGGAGCGCGATCGAGTCGTTCGCGTTCGGCGCCGTGGTCTCGAACTCCTCGAGCACCGTGCTCGCGCGGGTCGTGTACGAGCGCAAGGAGGGCGAGCAGGAGTGGGGACGCATCGGGTTCGCGTGGTCGTCGATCCAGGACCTGTCGACGATCCTCCTCGCGGCCGCGCTCACTGCGCTCGCGCACGAGGGCGAGCCGGACGGGACCGGGATCGCGGAGTCGATCGGGAGCGCGCTCTTCTACCTGCTCGTGCTCTCGCCGTGCGCGCTCTGGCTGGTGCCGAAGCTGGTCGGGCTCGCTGCGGCCGCGCGCAGCCGCGAGATCTTCCTGCTGAGCATCGCGGTCATGGCGCTCGCGATGGCGTGGCTCGCGTCGTGGCTCGGGGTCTCGCTCGCGCTCGGCGCGTTCGTGGCGGGCGTGGTCGTGAGCGAGTCGGATCATGCGCACCGCGTGCTGCGGGACATGATCCCGCTGCGCGACCTGTTCTCCGGGCTCTTCTTCGTGTCGGTCGGGATGCTGATCGATCCGGCGTTCGTCGCGTCGCACGCCCCGATGATCGCGCTGACCGCGGGCACGATCGTGATCGGCAAGGGCGCGATCAACCTGGTGCTCGCGCGCGCGCTGCACCTGCCGAAGCGGGTCGAGCGGATGGTCGCGCTCGGGCTCGCCCAGTCCGGCGAGTTCTCGTTCCTGCTCGCGACGATCGGCGCCGAGCGCGGGGTGCTCTCGAGGGACGTCTTCCACGTGCTCGTCTCGGGGACGATCGTGAGCATCCTGCTCTCGCCGTACGTCGTGGGCGTCGGCGCGCGTGTCCTCCGTCGCGTCGCACCGGAGGCGCCCGGGGCCGAAGAGCGCGAGAGCACGTCGAAGGTGGGTCACGTCGTGGTGTGCGGTCATGGGCGCGTCGGCGAGGTCGTCGCGCGGCTGCTCGAGCGGCGGCACGTGCCCTACGTCGTGGTCGAAGAGGACCGGCGCATCGTCCGCGCGCTGGCACGTCACGGGGTGCACGCGGTGCTCGGCGACGCGTCGAACCCCGACGTGCTCGAGCGTGCCGACGTGCGCGGGGCGCGCGCGCTCGTGGTGTGCCTGCCCGACCGCATCACCGCGCGATGTGCGGTCGAGAACGCGCTCGCGATCGCCCCCGACATCGACGTGTACGTGCGCACGCACCACGCCGACGAGCAGCACGTGCTGCACCGGAAGGGCGCGACCGAGGCCGTGTTCTCGGAGCTCGAGCTCGCGCTGGCGCTCGGTGCGCGGACGCTGCGCGCGCTCGACGTGCCCGCGGCGGAGGTCGAGCGCGACGTCGCTTCGATGCGCTCGGAGAGCGCGCCGCCGCCGGCGCCGGTGCCTACGACTCCCGAACCCGCGTGAACAGCTCGATCGTGATCGCGACGTCCTCGCGCCGCGACACGAGGAGCACCGCGTGCCCTCCGAGCACGACCGAGTCGCCGCGGGGCGCGACCACGCTGCCGTTGTCGGTCGCGATGCCCGCGATCACCGCGCCGCGCGGGAACTCGGGGGAGGTCCCGAGGTCGCGCACGGTGCGGCCCGCGACCTCCGCGCGCTCGGGCACGACGATCTCGAACGCGATGGAGTCACCGGTGCCGAGCACCATCGAGTGCCGGACGCGCGGGTGCTCCATCGCGACCGAGAGCGCGCCGACCATCGTCTCGATCTCGCCGAACACCTGATCGATCCCGGCGCGCGCGTAGATCGTGCGGTAGCTCGGGTCGCGCAGCCGCGCGAGGATGCGCTTGGCCCCGAGGGTGCGCGAGATCGCGGCGACCGCGAGGTTGTCGGCGTCGCGACGCAGCATCGCGGCCACGACGTCGGCGCGTCCCACGTCCGCGTCGGCGAGGATCCGAGGCTCGGTGCCGTCCCCGACGATCGCGGCGAGCCCGTGCTCCGCGAAGCCGCGCGTCGCGATGGAGGGATCACGATCGACGAGCGTCACCGCATGTCCCGCGCCACCGAGCGCGAGCGCGAGGTGCGTGCCGGCGAGACCGCCTCCGACGATGACGATTCTCATGCCTCGTGGTGCTCCTGTTCACGCAGTCGGAGGATCCGCTCGTCGATCGCGGCGACCTGCGCCTCCACCGCATCCGACTCGAGCACGCCACGGCGGGCGGCATCGAGGAGCGCGGCGCGCTGGGCGTCGAGCACCGCGGTGTCGACGTGCACGTCGTCGCCTTCGATCTCCGCGGCGCGCAGCGTGCGCTCGGCCTCGAGCAGCTCTCGCTGGAGCTGCGCGCGCTTCTCCGCGTGGGCGCGGCGCGAGACCAAGCCCGCGTCGTGCAGGGCGTCGAGCTCCGCTTGGCCGCGGCGCGCGGCGACGAGCCGGGCGCGCGCCTCCGCGACCGCGGGGTCTGCGCCGTGCTCGACCACACCGAGCCAGCGCAGGACGCGCGCGAAGGGCAGCGCCTGGGTGACGAGCGTGACGAAGGTGACCCCGAAGACGATCACGACGAGGCGCTGCTTGAACGGCACCGAGTCGGGGATCGCGAGCACGGCCGCCATCGAGAGCGAGCCCTTGATGTTCCCGGCGACCATCACGTGCTGCCAGCGCAGCGGGAGCCGCTCGCGCATCGCGACGCGCAGCGCGCCGAACCCGCCGTACACCGCGAGCGCGCGGCCCGCGTGGAGCGCGGCGAGCGCGAGGAGGATCGAGGGCGCCTCTTCCCACAGCGTGGCTGCGTCGATCTGCATGCCGACGAGGAGGAAGACGAACACGTTGAGCGCGAAGCCGATCGTCTCCCAGAAGCCGTGGAGCGCGAGCACGCGCGAGGGCGGGAGCGATCGACGCGCGGCGCGGCCGAGGACGAGACCGACGATCACGACCGCGATCACCGGGGAGGTGTGCACCTCCTCGGCGATGAGGGAGGCGCCGAACACGGTCACGATCGTGACGAGGACGGCCGTGAGGTGGTCCGGCGTGGCGCGCAGCGCGGCAGCGCCGAGGGCGCCGAAGACGACGCCGAAGAGCGCGCCGCCGATGATCGCGATCGAGAGGGAGCGGCTGACGCTGACCGCGTCAGCGGTGCCGCCGCTCGCGATCGCGGCGGCCGTCGCGACGAGGACGAGCGCGGTACCGTCGTTGAAGAGGCTCTCGCCTTCCATGATCGCGGCGAGGCGTTGGGGGACGCGCACCGCGCGGAACGCGAGCAGGACGCTGACGGTGTCGGTGATGGCGAGGAGCGCGCCCAGGACGAGCGCGACCGCGAAGGGCAGATCGAGCGCCCAGGTCGCGACCAGCGCGGTGCCGACGAGCGAGATCGCGACCCCGGGGATCGCGAGCGTGAGGATGGGATTGCGGGCTTCGCGGAGGTGGTCGAGGTTCGCGAAGAGCGCGCCCTCGAACACCAGGACCGGCAGAACGCCGACGAGGATGAGCTCGGGGTCGAGCGGCGACGGTGGGAGGACGCCGAAGAGCACGAGCCCCAGGCCGACGAGCACGAGCGCGACGTTGTAGGGGACTCCGATGCGCTTGGCTGCAATCGCGACGGCCGATCCCACCGCGAGGATCAGCATCGAGCCTTCGAGCGTGTGCCTCATCTCGCGAGGGGCATCTTATCCGCCACGGCGGACGGATCACGCACGAAGTCGCGGAAAATCGAACTACGGTCGGGGGATCAGTAGTGCCAGGGGAACTTCTTGAAGTCGCGGGGGCGTTTCTGGACGAACGCGTCGCGACCCTCCTGGGCCTCTTCGGTCCCGTACGCGAGCCGCGTCGCCTCGCCGGCGAAGAGCTGCTGACCCACGAGGCCGTCGTCGATGAGGTTGAAGGCGTACTTCAACATGCGGATCGCGGTCGGGCTCTTGGTGTTGATGTCGGCGGCCCACTCGAGCGCGACCTTCTCGAGGTCGGCGTGAGGCACGACAGCGTTCACCATGCCCATCTCGAACGCCTCGCGCGCCGAGTAGTTCTTCGAGACGAAGAAGATCTCTCTCGCGCGCTTCTGGCCGACCTGCCGCGCGAGGTAGGCGGAGCCGAAGCCGCCGTCGAAGCTCGCGACGTCGGCGTCGGTCTGGCGGAAGAGCGCGTGCTCCTCGCTCGCGAGCGTCATGTCGCAGACGACGTGCAGAGAGTGGCCACCGCCGACGGCCCAACCCGGGACGACGGCGATGACGACCTTCGGCATGAAGCGGATCAGGCGCTGCGCTTCGAGGATGTGGAGACGACCGAGGCGCGCGGGATCGATCTTGCCGGCGTCGGCGCCCTCGTACTTGTAGCCGTCCTTGCCGCGGACGCGCTGATCGCCGCCCGAGCAGAAGGCCCAGCCGCCGTCCTTGGGCGACGGGCCGTTGCCGGTCAGGAGGACGACGCCGACGTCGCTCGAGGTGCGCGCGTGCTCGAGCGCGGTGCAGAGCTCGTCGACGGTGTGTGGGCGGAACGCGTTGCGGACCTCGGGGCGATGGAACGCGATGCGCACCGTGCCGCGCTCTTTGGCGCGGTGATAGGTGATGTCGGTGAACTCGAAGCCCGGGACGGGCTCCCAGCGAGAGGCGTCGAAGATCGCGGAGACCATGATGCGGCGCGATGTAGCACGCGCTCACGCGCACGCGCTCAGCGCGGCCATTCCTTCGTCGGCTGCAGCACCGCTTCGATCAGCGCGTTCGAACGTAGGTGAGTGACCTTCTGGTACTCGGGGTCCGCGACCATCTTCGAGAACGCCGCGCGGTCCGGATACCGCACGAGCAGCACGACGTCCCACGACTGCCCCGGCTCCGCGACGAGCGCTGTCCCGCCGTCACCGACGTAGACGAGCTCGGCGCCGTACTTCTGCGCGAACGGCGTGAACGCGCGCACGTACTCCGCGTAGCGCTCGCGACCTCCGTCGGGGCGGAATCGCAGGAGGTTGAGCATCACGACGGGGCCACTCTCGTCCGCGGCGAGGAAGCGCTTGAGATCGGAGCCGCGGGGATCGATGGCCATGTGTCGTCTCCTGTGCTGTCGAGACTACTGCCTGCGATCTCGCGCACGAAGGGCGCGGCTTCAGGAGCAGCGCGCCGGTGAGGTCGCGCGGCGCGCGAGATCGAGAGACGTCCGCGACGCGCTGACCGACCGCGCATCGATCAGCGCGGGTGGCGGCCGCCACGTCGTCGCCCGCCATCCCGCCGACCCACGTTGCGGTTTTCCGCGCATTCCATCCCTCGAGCACCGGCACACGTCGTGCGCACCCCGCATCCGCATGACCCAACCCCGCCTGCTCGAGCCCGGCGCCATCTACCTCGTCACGCGCCGCACGTTGCGTCGCCATCACCTCTTCGCGCCCGATCCGCGCATCGATCGCATCTTCCGCTACGTGCTCGCGATCGCCGCGCAGCGCACCGGAGTTCGCGTGCACGCCGCCGTCCTCATGAGCACGCACGAGCACCTCGTCGTCTCCGACCCCGACGGTCGCCTCCCCGTCTTCCTCCACTATCTGCACCGCCACGTCGCGCTCGCGACGAAGGCCGTGCGCCGCTGGGAAGGCGCCGTCTGGGATCACGAATCGACGAGCATCGTCGAGCTGCGCACTCCGCACGCAGTCGTCGAGAAGATCGCATACGCGATCGCGAACCCGGTCGCCGCGGCCCTCGTCCCACGCGCGAAGGACTGGCCGGGCGTGACGACGCGCCCACGCGAGATCGGCACCGCGACTTGGCGCATCGCCCGACCCCCCGAGTACTTCGCCGCCAACGACGAGAAGTGGCCTCCCCACGTCGAGCTCCGCCTCGAGATGCCGCGCGCCGCGCGCGATCTCCACCTGCAAGACGACGACTTCCGCGAGCTCGTCGCCACCGAAGTCGCGTCCCTCGAGTCCGCCGCACGCGCGAACGTCCGAGCCGACCAGCGCACCTTCGTCGGCGCCGATCGCTGCGCGAAGCTCTCGCCATTCCGGCGCGCCCGCTCCTGGGAGCCCATCCGCGACACGAACCCCACGTTCGCCGTCGGCCGCGCCAACGATGACGCGCGCCGCGAATCCGCCGCGCGCGTCCGAGCGTTCCGCACCGCGTACCGCCAAGCGTTCGAGTCGTGGCATCGAGGGCTGCGCGAAGCGCCCTTCCCTGCCGGGACCTGGCTCATGCGCGAGCGCTACGCCGCGCCGATCGCGGCCTGAGCCCTCACATCGCGATCGGTCGCAGCCAGCGCACCGCGTCGACCGGCTCCGCGCTCACCGCGGCCAGCACGCCGCCCATCATCGCGCCGATCACGCCGACCGTCGCGACCTCGCTGCCGCTGAAGAAGAGCCCGTCGATGGGCGCGCGCGGGCGCAGCCAGCGGTTGTGGAAACGCCGCGCCGTGGGCTCGAGCCCGTAGATCGATCCGTGCACCGGGCGCACGAAGTGGTCGGTGCTCACCGGCGTGCCGAGCTCGGCGAGCTTCACCTTCGGCGTGAGCCCGGGCATGCGCGCGGTCAGCTGCGAGAGCAGCTGCTCAGAGAGCCGATCCTTGAACGCGTCGTAGTCCGCGCCGCGCTTCTTCCAGCGTGCGTCCTTCCATTTCTCGAACGACGACCACGGCACGAACGTCACGACCTCGCCGGTGTGCTTGAGCTCGTTCGGGTCGTGCTCGGGATCTTTCTGTGACGGGAAGCTGCAGTAGAGCACCGATGCGCGCGACGGCGCTTCGCTCTCACGCACGCGCCACGCGTCGTCCTCCATGTCCCACGTTTCGTAGAACCACTCGTTCGCCGCGGTCGCGCCCGCTTCGCGCGGATTGCCCTCGAACCCGATGTACAGGCACACGTGCGCGGGCGCGGGCGGAAGCTCGGCGACCTCGCGCGCCCACGCATCGTCGCGGTAGGGCGGTGGCAGGAGGCGCGTCACCGTCGAGAGCGCGCCCGCCGCGCTGATGACGCGCTTGCTGCGCACCTCGCGCCCGTCGCGCAGTCGCACGCCGACCGCGCGCCCGTTCTCGACGAGGATCTGCTCAACGTCGGTGCGGATCGCCGTCCATCCGCCGGCACGCTCGACCGTCGCGAGCAGCCCGCGCGCGATGCGCCCCGCGCCCCCCACCGGGTAGTAGGCGCCGTGCATGAAGTGCTTCGCGACGAGCGCTTGGATCGCGAACGACGAGCGGCTCGGCGTCGATCCGTAGTAGCCCCACTGCGACGTCAGCACTGCGCGCAGCTTGGGATCGGTCGTGAGCTCGCCGAGCACGGCGGCGGTGCGCTTGGTGAGCCAGCGCTGGGCCCCGCGCGCGAGCACGGGGTCGATCACCCGACCGACGTTCGGTCCGAAGAGCCGCGCGAGGTAGTAACTCTTCATCTCCTTCGCGACGGCGCGCACGAGATGGAGGTACCCGTCGATCGCCTCGCGCTGATCGGGAAACGCCTCCAGCAGGTTCTCGCGGAACTGCCCAGGCGAGTCCGGGAACTCGATCGTGAAGTCGTCCGGGAAGTGGAACCGATCGTAGACGCCGCCGAGCGGCGCCCACTCGAGCTCACCGCGCGTGAGCTCGCGGAGGATGCGCCCGGTCGCGGTGTGCGTCGTGACCTCGCCGACCGCGTGCACCCCGACATCCCAGTGGTAACCGGGACGCTTGAACACGTGGGTGAACCCGCCGGGCACGTAGTGCTGCTCGAGCACCAGCACGCGACGACCGAGCGAGGCGAGCAGCGCGGCGCTCGTCATCCCGCCCATGCCGCTGCCGATCACGATGTAATCCCACGGCCCCGCGGGAATGTCCTTGCTCCACGGGCGCTCGCCTTCGTCGTCTGCCTTCACGACCGAGGTTGATATCGGAGAACCGCCAGCACGGGAAGCGCGCGTCGCGCCCGACGCGATCCGCCACACCCACCTGCGCTCAATCGCGCGTCGGCTCGCTCTCCTCGAGCGGCTCGTTCTCCAGGATCGTCCGCTGATCGATCAGCGCGTCCTCCGCGGGCACCGCGTCACCGTGGTTGCCCTCCGGCCCCCGCCGTCTCGCCTCGCCAGACCGCTGCTCACCTTCGCGTCCGATGCCCATCTCGCGCTCGTACGGACCCTCGCAGGCGCTCGCGTACGCCGCGATCGCCAGCGCGACCCACGTTGCGGTGCGGACCTTCATGCCCATCCCCGAAGCACGCCCCGCGCCGACCCGCGACCCGTAGCACCACGCCCCGCCTCACGACGTCGCAACGAGCTCGCGCAGCACCCGCGCATCGAACGGCTTCTCGATGCTCCGATTGCCCACGCGCGCCAGGAAGTCCCGTCCACCGGGGCTGAACGCGCCACCGCTCATGAACACGATCCGTCGCGCGATCTCCGGATGCGACTGCGACAACCGCTCGTGCAGCTCCATCCCCGTCATCTCGGGCATCATCACGTCGCACAGCACGAGGTCGTACCCACGTTCGTCCAGGCGCGAGAGCGCGACCGCTCCACTGGTCACGACCTCGACGTCGTGATCGCGACCGAGCATCCGCCGCACCGTCTCTCCGATCTCCGGCTCGTCGTCCACCACGAGCACGCGCCGGCGCGGCACCCGTGGCGGCGTGGCGGCCACCGGCCGTGTTCGTCCGAGCTGGCTCGGACGCGCCGCGGGCAGCGTCACCCGGAACGTCGTCCCCTCGCCCACCCGGCTCGTCACGCTGATCGCGCCCCCGAGCTGCCCAACGATGTTGCGACAGATCGAGAGCCCGAGCCCCGTCCCCACACCGCTCGGCTTCGTCGTGAAGAACGGCTCGAACACGCGCCCGAGGTGCTCTTCCGCGATGCCCTGCCCGGTGTCGTGCACCTCGACGAACGCGTCCCCGCTCGCATCGGTCCCGGTCACGATCCGGATCGCGTGTCGATCCGCCGCTCCCAGCGGAATGGCATGCGCCGCGTTCTGAACGAGGTTGAGGAACACCTGCGCGAGCCGCGCCTCGCTCGCGACGACGAGCGGCGTCGCGCCGTACTCCTTCACCACGCGCGCGTGATGTCGAACCTCGTTGCGGATCATGCTCAGCGCGGAGTCGATGATCTTCGGCAGCTCCACGTTCGTCGCCGGCGCCTCGTCGGCCCGCGCGAACGCCTTCAGGTCGCGCACGATCTGTCGAACACGATCGGCGCCGCCGAGCGACGCCCGCAGCGCCTGCAGCAGCTCGTCGACCACCTCGGGCGCCAGCGTGACCGCACCGTCACCACGCGCGCGCGCTCCCTCGAGCTCCTCGGCGACGTAGTCGAGGTTCCCCATGACGTACGCCATCGGGTTGTTGATCTCGTGGGCGACGCCTGCCGCGACGAGCCCCATCGTCGTCAGTCGATCGCCGAGCTGGAGCTGCGCCTGCGCCTGCTGCAGCTCGCGATCGTCGCGCGCCACGAGCACGATGCCCGCGAGCGCACCGCTCCCCTCGCGCTGCGCCGAAGCGTTCACCGTCAGCGTGAGCACCTCGCCGCGCGCCGTCACGAACGCGACGCGCCGATCACGAAATCGCTCCCCCGCCAGCGCGCCCGAGGGATCCACCGCGAGCGGGCTCTCGCGCGCCGCGAGCAGCGACGCGAGCGACCGGCCGACCAGCTCTCCGTGCTGCCACCCGAGCAAGCGCGCGATCGCCGGATTCGCGCGGAGGATCCCGCCGCTCGCATCGAGCACCAGCACGCCGTCGATCATCGAGTCGAGGATCGCGGCGAGCACCGAGCGCTGCCGCTCCAGCTCCGCGAACGCACCGCCGACCTCGGCCGCGGTGTTGTTGAAGAGGTACGCGAGCACGTCGAGGGGATCACCCTCGAGCGAGCGCGCCGCGCGCGCCTCGAAGTCGCCCGCCGCGAGCCGCAGGAACGACTCGCTCAGCGCCTGCACACCCTGCTCGAGCCGCTGGTGATCGCGCTCGCGCTCCTTGAGCAGTCGATCGAGCTCTTCCGCGATCAGGTTCACGAAGAACGCGAGCGTGTCCTCGGTGTCGCGCGTGTAGTCGCGCGGCAGTCGCACCGAGAAGTCCGCCTTCGCGAGGCGCACGAACGCCTCGATGAGCCAGCCTGCGAGCTGCCGATCCGAGTCCTCTCCGCTCACCGCTTCGCTCTCTTGGTCATTCGGTCGCTCGCGTCCGCCGCGTCGACGTCGCGCATCGTGCGCCCGACGACGCCAGGCAGCGTCGAGAGCTCGGCCGGGATGCGCGCCCAGAGTCGCTCCGCATCGATCGCGTACGCGCCGTCGTCGCGCACGACCTCGCGGATCCCCGGATGCTCGCGCTCGAGCTCGTCGAGCATCTCCGAGCGCTCGCGCGACCGACGATCCGCCTCCGCGATGCGCCGCAGCTCGTCGAGCCGCTCGAGCGCCTGGCGCAACATCGCGCGCAGCTCGTTCTTGTCCCACGGCTTCGTGAGATAACGATGGACCTCGCCCTCGTTGATCGCGCTGAGCGCCGAGGGCAACGACGCATCGCCGGTGAGCAGCACGCGCACCACGTCGGGAGCGACGCGCCGGATCTCCGCGATCAGCTCGATGCCGCTCATCTCCGGCATGTCGATGTCGCTGATCACGACGTCGACGTCTCCCGCGCGCACGGACTCGAGCGCCTCGTACGGCGAGATCGTCGTCAGCAGTCGATAGGGCTCACCGCGCAGCGTGCGACGGAGGCTCTCGAGGATCTCGATCTCGTCGTCGACGACGAGCACCGTGTGCGCGCGCTCGTTCGTCATCGCGAGAGCCACCTCCGCCAGTCCGCGCGCGACGCCGCGCGCGCCGCACGACGAAGATCGACGATCATCTCGCGCGCGCTCTGGTACCGCTCCTCGCGGCGCTTCGCCATCGCACGATCGACGATCGCCTGGATCCCTTCGGGCACCGGCGTCCCGCCCGGCCGCACGATCCTCGGCACCGGCGCCTCGAGCTGCGCCTCGAGCAAGCGCGCCACCGACAGTCCCGCGAACGGCGCGCGCCCGGTGAGCATCTCGAAGAGCACGCACCCGAGCGCGTAGAGATCGCTGCGCCGATCCGCGGCCTCTCCGCGCACCTGCTCCGGCGCCATGTACGCCGCGGTCCCGATCACGAGCTCGCTGCGCGGGCCTTCCCCCGTGCGCGCGGGCTCGAAGCTCGCATCGATGATCGCGGCGAGCCCGAAGTCTCCGATCTTCACGTGATCGTCGTCGTCGACGAACACGTTCGAAGGCTTGAGATCCCGATGCACCACGCCCTGCGCGTGCGCCGCGCGGAGCGCCGCCGCGATGCGCCGCGCGATGATGAGCGCGCGCCTCGGCTCGATCGGCCCGGCCTGCAGTCGCTCGTCGAGCGTCGGGGCCTCGACGAGCTCCATCACGATGAACGAGCGCCCGTCTGCGAGCCGACCGAAGTCGAGCACGTCGACGATCCCGCGATGTCGCGCCCGCGCCGCCGCCTTCGCCTCGACCACGAACTGCGCGGCGAGCATCGGATCGCTCGCCGCGCCCGGCAGCAGCAGCTTGATCGCGACGTGCTTGTCGAGGACGAGGTGCCGCGCGCGATGGACCGTGCCCATCCCGCCGCGCCCGATCTCGTCGAGCAAGCGATAGCGCCCGGCGCGCGCGGGCGCACGCTCGTCACCGCTCGGCTCCGCGACGTCTTCGATCTCGCGCTCGTCGAGATCCGCGATGCGACGCAGCTCGGCCGCCAGTCCCCGCGGCGTCACCCGCGTCACCAGCAGCACGTCGATCGCCGGTGCCTCGGTGCCGGGCCCGCGCACCAGCGGCTCGGCGCGCCCGTCGCGCAGTCGCACGCGGATGCGCCCGACCCGCGACTCGCTCCCTCCGAGCGGCAGCTCCGCGATCAACGCGAGCCGCGCCACCACCGCGTCCGCGAGCGCAGCATCGATCGTGATCGCGCGCCCGTACGTCGGCTCGTACCGGATCTCGTGCCGGCGCGCGCCCGGCTCGATCGTCACCGCATGCGCGCCCCGCCGCACGATCGCGAGGAGCAGCAGATCGGCGACCTCGACGGCCGAGAGCGCATCGAGCGCGGTGATCGCCTCCTGCATGCGAGCCGCCGAGGATACCGAGGAAGCGCGCGGCTGTTCTAGACTCGCGCACGATGTCGCATCCGGTCGTGCAGCCGCTCACCGCCTACCAGCGCAAGCTCTTCGTCTTCCTCGGCGTCGCGACGTTCTTCGAGGGCTTCGATCAGATGGCGCTCGCGCAGATCCTCCCGACGCTGCGCGACGAGATGCACCTCGGCGAGTGGGAGACCGGCCTGCTCGTCGCGTTCGTGAACCTCGGCACCGTCGTCGCGTATCTGCTGGTGCGACAAGCCGACGTGTGGGGCCGGCGCGTCGTGCTCTCGCTGACCATCGCGGGCTACACGCTCTTCTCGTTCGCGAGCGGCCTCGTGTCGTCGCCCTGGCTCTTCGCTGCGCTGCAGTTCGTCGCGCGCGTTTTCCTCATCGGCGAGTGGGCGGTCTCGGTCATCTACGCGGCCGAGGAATTCCCGGCCTCGCGCCGCGGCATGGTCATCGGCGTGATCAGCGCGTGGAGCGCGCTCGGCGCGGTCGTCTGCGCGGGCATCGTCCCGCTGCTCGTCCGCTCTCCGTTCGGGTGGAGGACCGTGTACTTCGTGGGCACGGTGCCGCTCGTGCTGCTCGCGTTCTCGCGTCGCTCGCTGCGCGAGACCGAGCGCTTCGCGGCCCTCGCGCCCGAAGAGCGCGTCGCCTCGTCGCTCACGCGCATCCTGCGCACGCCGTATCGCGCTCGCGTGCTGCAGCTCGCGCTGATCTGGGGCCTCACCTACGTGTGCACGCAGACCGCGGTGACCTTCTTCAAGCAGCACGCGGTCGAGGATCTCGGCATGCCGGACACCCGCGTCGGTCTGCTGATCAGCGTCGCCGCGGTGGTCTCGATGCCGCTGGTGTTCATGGTCGGACGGCTCCTCGACGTCACCGGACGACGCCGCGGATCGATCGTCATCTTCCTGCTCACCGCGGCGGGCGCGCTCGGCAGCTACACGCTCGAGGGCGAAGGGATGCTCTTCGTCCCGGTGGTGCTCGCCATCTTCGGCGCATCCGCGGTGCTGCCCGCGCTCAATGCGTTCACCACCGAGCTCTTCCCGACCGAGCTGCGCTCCGACGCCTTCGCGTGGTCGAACAACCTGCTCGGTCGTCTCGGCTACGTCGTCGCGCCGATCGCGGTGGGCCTCGCCGCCGAAGAGATCGGCTGGGGCCTCGCCGTCGCGTCGACCGCGATCGGACCGATCCTCGCGCTCGTGCTGATCCTCAAGTGGATGCCCGAGACGCGCGGCCGCGAGCTCGAGGACACCTCTGCGATGCACTGAAATGGAGAACGCGCGCCCGGCAGCGAGCCGAGCGCGCGTTCTCGTGTGGATCTTCCGGCGATCAGCAGTCGTCGTCGAAGATGCCCGGCCCCGGCGTCAGGATGTTGTCCGGGTCGAAGTACGCCTTCGAGACCTGCGCGCGCAGCCACTCGGATCCGTAGTGACGACGCCAGTCGGCGCGCGTGAAGTCGAGCGTGCCGATCGGATAGCGATAGCCACCGACCGCCACCGCGCGATCGAACCACGCGCGGTTGCGCGCACGCTTCGCCGCTGCGTACGAGGGCTCGAACCCCGGCGCGTTGTTCGCGGTGAGCACGTCGAAGAGCCACACCACGTCGTCGTCGGGCAGACGGAACATCGGCCGCGTGATCGTCGACGTCTTCAGCGGGAAGACGAGGATGAATCCCGCGATGCCGAGGTCGTCGGGCGCCAGCGAGGTGAGCGTGTCGTCGACGTACTCCTCGACGTCGCTGTCGGGCAGGAACACGTCGAACCACGGCTTCATCGCGCCCGCCCAGAGCCCGATCGACGACAGGAACGCGATGCCCTGGTCGACACGCGTGTGGTAGTCGAAATAGGGCCCGTCGAGCTCGACCATGTTCGCGGGATCGAACTGCAGGCCGCGGAGCAGATACGCCGTGTCGGGCGGCGATCCCGCGTCGTACCACTGCGCCGTGTACATCTCGTAGAACCACGCGCCGGTCGCGGGGTCCTGCTTCGCTCCGCCGTAGACGAGGTCGATCTCCTCGCGCGCGACGAGCGTGCGCATGTCGTCGAAGAACGTGCCGATGTCGTCGTAGCGGATCGTCTGATCACGCACGAGCGCACCGACCGTCACGAGCCGCAGCTTCGCGCGGACGATGATCGCGTACTGACCGACGCCCGCGAGCACCGCCTCGAAGAGCGAGCGGTTGCGCGACATCGAGCAGACCTCGAGCGTGCCGCGTCCGGTCACGACGGTGAGCTCGAGGACGTGCTGCACCTGCACGCCACGCTTGTAGGCCATGCCGCTGATGCCGCCCATCGAGAGCGTTCCGCCGACCGAGAGGCCCTGGAAGCCCGTGAGCACCGGCGGCGACTGGCTCGTCGCGAGCGTATGGGTCAGCAGGTTCGCCCACGTCGAGCCCGCGTCGACGACGGCGTAGCCCGCACCGATCTCGTGCACGGCGTTCAACGTCGCCATGTCGATGAGCAGGCCGTTCTGGACGAGGCCCTGACCGTCGGTCGAATGGGCCTGACCACGCGCCGCGACTTTGATCTCGCGGTCACGACAAAAGCGCACCATGCGCTGGACGTCGGCGATGGAGCCGGGTCGCAGCACCGCTGCCGGCGTCTGGAAGACGAGCGTGCCCTTGTCGTTGCTGTACGCGGCACGTGTCGAGACGTCGGTGAGGAGCTGGCCGTCGAGGGCTGGCACTGCGTCGAACGCATCACAGCCCGAGTACCCCTGGGCGACCCACGCGCGCGCCGAGGAGCTGAACCCGACGACGGCTGCCGCAGCACCCACGGTGGCCGTCGCACGCAGGAACTCACGCCGATTCGTCACGTCCATGAAACCTCCTCTGAACGAGAGTCGCCCTCGCAGCTCGCGCTCACGCGGCCGCCGGGGACTGCTTCGGAGCGGGTTGGGCGCATCCGTCTGCAGTACCGTTTTTTAGTCTGACACCACTCCTAGTCTTCGTGCAACCCAATTGGGATCGAGCATGACATTGCGGCGCTCGAGTCCGTTTAGGGGATTTCCCCGACAACGGTCTCAGACGAGTGTTGTACAAGTACGGATGGCCCCGACCCGCGCTGACTGTTGTTCAGCGCCCCATGTCGGGAGTCGGTGGTCCCCGCCTCGCCTTCCAAGGACCGCGAATCACCCAGAGCGTCTCTCCGATCAGCAGTTTTCTTTCGCAGGAGGAGTGATGAAGCAGTACAAGCGTGATGTGGAGCGTCCGTCGACGGATGGAGTCCGTGTCATCCATCGCGCACATGCGCAGGGCCCGAGTCTCCTGGATTTCGGTGCCCGTCGACTCGAAGCCTTGTGTCTGGCCGCTGGATTCGAATCTGCGACGAGTGAGGTCGTCGACACCTTTCGTGCGCTGTTGTCGCCTTGGGGCGACAGACCGCTCCATCATCGCACTTCGTCTCCCGATGGAGTGTGGGTGTCGGACATCAGCGACGACAACACGCCAATCGAGCTATCCGCCGCGATCGCTGCGGGCGAAGTAGAGGTTCGAGTCCTCCTCGAGGCACAGGCCGAGGAGCCGACTCTCCCTGCTTATCGCGCCGCCGCGATCGCGTTGACGGAACGGTTGGAGCGTGACCACGGCGCCGATCTCTCGCGCTTCCGCGTCGTCCAGGACCTGTTCCTCCCCGACGACATGCACGGTCCCTTCGCGCTCTGGCACTCCGCGGTGTTCCGCCGCGGTCGCCCGCCGGCGTTCAAGGCCTATTTCAATCCCCAGGCGTACGGTCGCGGGCGCGCGCAGTCGGTCGTCGAGGAGGCGCTGCACCGCCTCGGGTTCGACGGCGCGTGGGCCTCGCTCTGCCGCACCGCGCGGCGCGGGCCGCACCTCGACGAGCTCAAGTACTTCGCGCTCGATCTCGTGGCGGATCCCAAGGCGCGCGTGAAGGTCTACGTGCGCCACCACGACGCGACCGCTGCGGATCTCGAGGCCGCGTGCAGCGGCGCCGAGAGCTACACACCCGGCGAGGTGCACGAGTTCGTGCGCGCGATGGGCGGCGACCGCGAGCGGCTCGCAGCACGCGCGACGTTCACTTGCTCGGCGCTCGTCGAGGGCAGCGTGCGTCCCGCCGCGACCACGGTGTACGTGCCGATCTGCGCGTACGCGCCCGACGATCTCGCGGTGCAGCAGCGCGTGCACGCCTATCTCGTCGAGCACGGGATGGACCCCGCGCCGTACGACCAGCTCGTGCGTGGCTATGCGGAGCGCCCGCTCGATGCCGGCGTCGGCATGCAGAGCTGGGTCGCGTTCCGGCGTCACCACGACGATCCGCGTCTCACCGTCTATCTCGCGACCGAGGCGGCGAAGGTGCACCCGCGGGGCTCGGTGCCCGCGGCGACCGGCGACCGGCTCGCGTTCGCGAGCGCGGAGGCCGTGCTCCGCACCATGTCCGAGTACGACGTCTCGGATCACCCGCTCTTGCGCCGCCTCTCGCGCGGCGCGGATGCGACGAACGAGATGCTGCGCCTCGCCCGCGAGCTCTGCGTCGGGCTCGGGACGCAGCGCGCGCGCTGGCTCGCTGCGGCGGGATCGAGCGCCGACGACCGCGAGATGCACCGCACGCTCGAGCTCGATCTCGCGCGCATCGAGGCGGCGCTCGGCGGGCTCGCTCCGGACGGACACGCGGACGAGCTCGACGAGCTGCTCGGTGCGCGCATCGCGCCTGCCGACGCGGTCGAGGCGATCGCCGCGCTGGTCGCGTCCGATGCCGCGGTGCAGCAGGTGCTCGCGGCGATCGACGCGTGCAGCTCGCCCGCGACCTCGCTCGCGAGCGCGCGCAGCGAGGCGCACGCCGCGCTCGTGCGCAGCGTGCCCACCGCTCGACGCGCCATCGCGTCGATGCGCAGCGGCGCGATGTCGGTCCACTCGGCGCTCTGGGAGTGGCTCGACGATCGCTACGTCGAACGCTTCGCTGCGAACGAGTGAGCCACCACGCGGCGCTCCGCTCGCAGCGGAATGCACTTTCACCATTGCACCGCTGGCGCGAGATGAGGCACCATCGCGCGGCGGGCGAATGACATGAGCGACGTCAACTTCGAAGTGCTCGAGAAGGGCTTCGGGATCGCGTTGTGGCGCAACGTCGTGATCCAGATGTCGTTGAACGATCCCAACGAGGCTCGGATGCGCGCGACTCGCCAAGCGGGGCGCAAGCTCATGTCGCAGACGCGCGGCCCCATCGGGGCCGTGATCGTCGTCGGTCCCAAGTGTCCCGTCCCCGACGCGGTCGCGCGCGAGCACGCCGTCGGATTCTTGTCCGACATGCGCGAGCGCGCGCGCGGCGTGTGCCTCGTCTTCGAAGGGGACGGGTTCCTCGCGGCAGCGTCGCGCCTCGCGATGGTCGGGATGATCTCCGCGGCGCGCTTCCCCTTCGAGTACAAGATCGCGCGCTACGACAGCGAGGCCGACGTCTTTCTCCGTCAGCACCTCGACACGTGGAGCGCGGGCGAGCTCGTCGACGCGATCAATCGTCTGAGGGTGCGCATCCCCGTGGATTCTTGAGTGCTCGAGCGCGCGAAGCGCGCGGACCGTAGGGACCGGCGGGCGAGCCGATGTTTCGACGTTTTCGAGCTCGCGCGCGTTCGCGTCGGGGAAAACCCCGACGCGCTGACGTTCCTCGAGCGGATATATCGAGCGCATGGAGGGCGCTCGCCTCGCGGGTGCGAGGCCGTGGGCGCTCGGCGTCCGTCCTTCTCCTCGACGGAGGAGCGTGCGCGTCGGCGCGACGCCCTCGTCGAACCACAAACGAGGTGAGCTCATGAAGCGTGTTCTCGCTGCACTCGATCGCGGCTCGGTGGAGCTCGCGCAGGCCCCGCTCTTCGAATTCCTGGCGGACACTCGCATCCCGGCGCGCAAGAGGCTCTCCTTCGCGCCGCACGTTGCTCACTTCGTGATGTCGTTCGCGGATCTCTACTCGCACGTGCTCAGCGAGTACCCGCCGCGCGACAAGTACCAGGAGCTCGTGAACGCGCACGCGCGCGAGGACGAGACGCACTGGACGTGGTTCCTGAAGGACCTCGAGAAGCTCGGGGAGAGCCCGCGCGTGCCGTACACCGACTCGCTGCGCTTCGTGTGGAGCGAGGCGACGCTCAAGACGCGCATGCTCTCGTACCAGATGTGCAAGCTCGGCATCGGCGCGAGCTCGCTGCAGAAGCTCGTGCTGGTGCAGGCGATCGAGGGCGCGGGCGCGGTGACGGTCGGGCGCGTGTCGGCGGTCGGTCGCGAGGTCGCGGCGGAGAGCGGGATCAAGCTCGTCTATCTCGGGCCGCACCACTCGGACACCGAGGGCGAGCACACGCTCGAGGACGACGCGGTGCACGCGATGATCGAGGCGATCGAGCTCGACGACGCGACGGCGACGCAGCTGATCGCGATGGTGGACGAGACGTTCCGCCACTTCCGCGGGTTCATCGACGAGATGCACGCGCTCGCGCTCAACGGGCAGAAGCTCGAAGCGAGCACCTGAGACGAGACGACGAGCCACCGCGAGGTGGCTCGTCGCGTTTCGGGCTTGTCTTGGCGTCGTGGTCGCACCTATCACTCGATAGCCTCGCCATGACCACCAAGCTGCCGCCCGGTCCGCGCTGGACCCTCCCCGCGACGTTGCGCCTGATCCGCGACCCCTACGCGACGCTGCTCGAGCTGCGCGCGGAGTACGGCGATCTGGTCACGTTCCCCTCGCCCAACGGGCGCGTGGTGCTCGCGATGACGCCCGAGCTCGTGAAGCCGATCTTCACGGCATCGCCCGATTGCTTCGGCGCGTGGGCGGTGGGCACGACGAGCGTGGTGCTCGGACCGCGCTCGCTGATCGTGAGCGAGGGCGAGATCCACAAGCGCGATCGCAAGCTGCTCACGCCGGCGTTCCACGGTGCGCGCATGCGCGCGTACGGCGACGCGATGCGCGCGCTCGCGCGGCGCCGCTTCGACGCGGCGATGAAGCCGGGCGCGACGGTGACGCTCCAGGACGTCACCACCGACATCACGATGGACGTGATCCTGCGGACGGTGTTCGGCGTCGGTGAGGGCGCGGCGTTCGACGAGGGCCGCGCGATGATGGGCGAGATCGTGCGCGGCATGTCGCCGCTGCTCTTCTTCACGAAGGCCTCGCACACGCCGTTCTTCCCGCCGTGGCGCCGCTTCGTGCGCATCCGCGAGCGCTTCCGTGCGTGGCTCGACGCGCGCACCGCGGAGGCGCGCGCCCGCGGTGACGAAGGGAGCGACGTGCTCGCGATGATGCTCGCCGCTCGCTACGACGACGGCAGCGCGATGAGCGACGACGACGTCGCGGCGCAGCTCGTGACGCTGCTCTTCGCGGGGCACGAGACGACCGCGATCGCGCTCGCGTGGGCGGTGCACTGGCTCGGTCGTCACCCCCGCACGCTCGCGCTCCTGCGCGCGGAGATCGCGAGCGTGGGGATCGATGCCGACCCCGAGGTGATCGCGAAGCTGCCGTACCTGTCGGCGGTGTGCGACGAGACGCTGCGGCTGCACCCGATCGTGACCGAGAACCTGCGCATGCTGCGCAAGCCGTTCGAGCTCGGCGGGTTCACGATCCCCGCGGGCATCGGCGTCGCGGCGGCGATCGGCGCGATCCACGCGGACCCTGCGATCTATCCCGAGCCCGATGCGTTCCGGCCCGAGCGCTTCCTCGAGCGGAAGTACAACGCGTTCGAGCACCTGCCGTTCGGCGGTGGTCATCGACGCTGCATCGGCGCGGCGTTCGCCGAGTACGAGATGCGCATCGCGCTCGCGGTGCTGGTCGACGGATGGGACCTCGACCTGGTGCACCGCGACGAGCGACCGGTGCGGCGCAGCGTGACGATGGGCCCCGCGCACGGCGTACCGGTGAAGGTCCTCGGACGTCGCGCGAGCGTGCCCGCAGCCGCCTGATCGCGGTCGAGCGCGAGCCGCTCACGATGTGGCGCGAGCCGCTCGCAGGATCGCGCGCGACGGCTGCGCGAGGTCCGTGACACGACGAGCTGATGCTCGGACCCAGCGCGCTCGCGCGGCTCGACGATCGACTGGTCGAGCGCATCGCGCGCGGAGAGCGGCTCGGCGCGGTGATCGCGTCGGCGCTCGCGACGATCGCGCTCGGTGCGGGCGCGTATGGCGTCGCGGTGGGGACGTGGCGCGCGCCGGCGCAGGCGTGCTTCACCGCGATCAAGCTTCCGCTGCTCTTCGTGGCGGTCGCGGCGTGCACGATCGCGCTCTCCGCGATGCTCGCCGCGCTCCTCCGCGCGCGGCTCGGGCTCGCGCAGACGACGGTGTGCGTGCTGACGTCGTTCGCGATCGCGTCGGCGGTGTTGGGCTCGCTCGCGCCGATCGCGTTGTGGATCGCGGCGAGCGCGCCGCCCCCCGATCCGAGCGTGCTCGGGCTCGCCGAGGACGACCCGCGCGCTCGCCCTTCGCTCGAGGTCGCGCGCGCGCTGCTGCTCGTGCACGTCGCCGCGATCGCGGTCGCGGGGACGATCGGGGTGGCGCGCCTGCGGGCGCTGCTCGTGCGGCTCGGGAACGACGAGCACGTCGCACGACGGGTGATCGTCGCCTGGACCACGGCGCAGCTCCTCGTGGGGTCGCAGCTCTCGTGGATCGCGCGCCCGTTCTTCGGACGGCCGCACCTGCCGCCGACCTTCTCGGTGCACGACGCGCTCGAGGGGAGCTTCTACGAAGAGGTCTGGGTGCTCGCGCGGAGCACGTTCGGTCCGGGGGCGCCGCTCGCAGTCGTGATCGCGCTCGGGGCGCTCGCGGTCGGGCTCGCGCGCAGCCTGCATCGCGAGGCGCGGCGGGTGCTCGCGCGGGTCGAGCCCCACGGCCTCGTGCTGGGCGGTCACGCGGTGCCGTGGCGCGCCATCGCGCGGGTCGAGGCACGTGGTGCGCGAGTGATCGTCGAGGGCGTGGCCGACGTCGCGCTCGAGGTGGAGCGATGGTGCGTCGCGTGCCGCGATCCCGCGGACGCGCGTGCGCTCGCAGCGCTCGTCGATCGAGCACGAGCGAGCGCTGCGCACGGCGCCTACCGCGGCGCGGCAGTGGTGTGATCAGGGCAAGTGCGCGCGACGCGGGGTGCGCTCGTCGATCGCGGTCACGCCCCGCGCGTCGAGGCCCTGCGCGATCGCGTCGCGCACGATCTGACGCACGCGCCGGTAGCCGAGCGCGAGGCGCGCTTCGAAGTCGGACGTGGTCTGGACCAGGTAGTGCCAAGTGTCGCCGCTCGGATAGACCGCGCGCGGGTGGCGGAACGTGCGCAGCACGACCGAGCGCGCATCGGTGGGCAGCGCGTCGACGTTCGTCGCGAGGTCGCGGGTGTACAAGAAGAACGCCTCGGCATTCGAGAGGTAGAGCACGCGCACCGGGATCCCGAGACGCTCGCTCGCGGCGCCGACCGCGCGCAGCGTCGTGGTCGCGGTGACGTCGGCGGTGCGCACGATCACGCGATCGCTCTCGAAGAGCGCGCGCACCCGCGCGTAGAGCGCGGGATCGGAGAGCCAGCTCGTGGGGCGACCCTCGCGCTGCAGCGACGCGACGTGCCGTAGGTAGCCCTCGAAGCGCGCGCGGTTGCGGCGCAGCGTGCGCACGATCTCGACGCGCTCGGGATCGCTCGCGAGCGCGGCCTCGAGCAGCGCGCGCGTGTCGTCCTCGGCGGCATCGGTGAAGCGCGCGAGGAAGACGTCGGGCGTGGGCGAGGCGCGCACGAGTGCGCCGTACAAGCGGTGCACGCGCGCGACGAGCGGATCGTAGTCGACGATCCACAGCAGCGACGCGCCCTGCACCGCGGCGAGCGTGTAGCACTGGTCGGTGCCGACCCCGACGAACGCGCCGCCGAGATCGCGGATCGCATCGAAGAAGAGATCGTGCCGCCACTCGTTCGACCCGGGGTAGTGCTCGTCGGGCGCGGGCGTGACCTCGGAGGGCACGGCGTCGACGATCGCGCGCTCGGCCGCGGTGAGCGGCTGTGCGTGCGCGATGGATGCGAACGAGAGCGCGATCGTGATCTGCGCGAGGAGCTTCATCGTGCGCTCACGTCCGCCGCGCATCGGAACCCGAAGCGATGCGGGTTGGGGTTGTCGGCGGGGATGCCGCGTCGCGCGGTGACGGTCGCGCGATCGACGTCGTGCCACCACGAGCCTCCGCGCACCACACGCAGTCGCTCACCGGACGGGCCGCGCGGATCGAGGCCCGCGCACGCGTCGCCGCACGCGTGATCGCAGCCGCGATAGCAAGGCGCGTACGCGTCGGCGACCCACTCCCAGACGTTGCCGCCCATGTCGTGCAGGCCGAAGCCGAACGCGGGTCGGCTCATCACCGGCCACGTGGTGTCGCGACCGCAACCGTGACCGTCGTCGGTCTCGACGATCGCGTGCTCGCAGTCGCGACCGGCGCGATCGCCCCACGGGAAGCGGGTGTCGTCGGGGCCCGATGCGGCGCGCTCCCACTCGGCCTCGGTGGGCAGTCGTGCGCCGCGTCGCGCACAGAACGCCTGCGCCTCGTCCCATCGCATCGCGACCGCGGGCTGCTGCGCGCCCATGTACCCCGCGAAGCGCGTGAGGCGACGGCATGCGCCCTCGGCGACGCATGCGCTCCACGCGGCGTTCGTGACCTCGTGCACGTCGATCAGGAACGTCGAGACGGTCACGCGCTCGGCGGGCGAGGCGTGGAGATCACGGTCGTCGCCGCGCACGAAGGTGCCGCCGGGGATGCAGACCATCTCGGGTGGCAGCGTCGTCGGGCACGGCGCGAAGGGCGCGTCGCTTTGTTTGGCGCGCGATGGGCGTGGCTCGACCGCGCCGCAGGCGCAGAGCGCGAGGAACAGCATCGCGGGGAGCGCGCGGATCACGTGCGAGGATCGTCGCAGGTCGCGCGCGAGCAGGGGAAGAGGCGCCGTGCGGCGTGTCCCTCGGATCGGGTCATCGGGCGACGCTTAATCCCGCTTAATTCGCGGCAACGTGCGGCGAGGACAAGAACGAGCCCCGTCATCCGGCCGGTCGTTCCAGCCAAGGCCCTCAGCTCACGGAGACGGCACATGCAGCGGCACCTCGGGCTCCTTCCGCTCACGTTCCTCATGCTCCTCGCCGCTTGCGAGGATGGAATGATCGACTACCCGCCGGGCACCGATGCGGGCACTCCGCCGGGCACCGACGGAAGCACCGCGGCCGCGACCGTCACGCTGCGCACGACGTCCGCCGGCACGCACCTCGCGGACGCCGAGGGCCACACGCTCTACGTGTTCTCGCGCGACGTCGCGAGCACCGCGGACGCGTCGGGATCGTCGAGCTGCGCCGGTGCGTGCGCGACCAACTGGCCCGCGTTCTCGCCCGCCTCGTTCGTCGCGGGCGAGGGCGTGAACGCCGCGGCGCTCGGGTGGATCACGCGCGCCGACGGAACGCGTCAAGCGACGTACCGTGGCTGGCCGCTCTACACGTTCGCGAACGACGACGCACCGGGCGAGGCGAACGGCGAGGGCAACAACGACGTGTGGTTCGTCGCGCGCGCGCCCTTCTACTCGGTCATGGTCCGCGTCGGCGACGAGGCGACGGGACGCTTCCTGGTCGATGGCGGCGGCCGCACGATGTACCTGTTCCGCAACGACACCCAGGGTCAGGGCGGCACGGCGCCGGTGAGCATGTGCAGCGGCATGTGCCTCAACAACTGGCCGATCGTCCCGCCGAGCGACGTGCGCCTGCCCTCGACGCTCGACGCGGCCGACGTGACGACGCTGACGCGCGCCGACGGCACCGAGCAGCTCGTCTATCGCGGGTGGCCTCTCTACTACTTCGCGATGGACACCGCGCCCGGCGACACGAAGGGCAACGGCGTGAACGACGTGTGGGATCTCGTCGTGCCGCCCGCCGCAGCGGAGTGATCGCCGCGTGACGATTGCGCGCGCCGGCCCTCGATGGAGGGCTCGGCGCGCGTCGTCGTTTCGTGCCCGGGAGCGGCGAGCCGATTCTTGTCGTTTTTTCGTGCGCCGGTCGGCGAGCTCGTGCGTTCGGGAGGTGAGGAGGTCCTCCATGCACGCACGGATCGTTCGTGTTCTTTCGTCGCTCGTGATCGTGTCCGCGCTGATCGTCGGTGTCGCGTCGCCTCGGGCGCACGCGTGTGGTGGCTACGGGGTCTCGGAGGAAGAGCGCGCGATGCACGAAGCGGTGCGCGCGCACTTCTCGGAGGGCGCGTACGTCGGGTACGTGCAGCTCACCGAGCAGAACGGCGCGGTCGCGCGCGGACAGGTGCTCGTGATCGAGCGCGAGGTGCGGCAGCTCTATGCCGTGACGCTCCGCCGCGAGCGCGACGCATGGCGGCTGATCGACGCGGTGCCCTATCCGTCGGGCGCGTGATCAGTCGAGGTGGTCGACGCTCTCGAGCAGTCGATCGACGCTCGCGTCCATGCGGCTGCGGATCAGGTCCATCACGCTCGCGAGCTCGTCGGGGCGGATCTGCAGCCGCGCGCGGAGCGCGGCCTCGGTGCGCTCGGCGAGCTTCGCGCGTGCGGCGGCGAGCTGTCGCACGATGGTGGCGCGATGGACCGCGTACATCGTCGCGAGGCGCTCGAGCGTGACGCGATCGAGGAAGTGCAGGCGCAAGAGGTTCCGCTCGCGCGGCTCGAGCTCCTGCACCGCGCTCGCGAACGCCTCGCGGAACGCGCTGCGGTACGCCTGCGCGAGGAACGCGAGCTCGGGATCGCGCTCGGCCGGGAGCTCGAGCGCGGCGGTCTCGTCGTGATCGGCGCGGCGCTCGTCGCGCACCAGGTCGAGCGCGATGCGCACCGCGGTCACCTTGATCAGCCCCGGGAGGCGCCCGCGCCCGGCATACTCGACGATGCGCGGAGGCGCGCCGGGCGAAGGCGCGACCAGGAGCCGGTCGCGCACGCGCTGGATCACTTCGTCGAGCGTGCTCTCGGAGAGCTTCATGTGAGCGAGCATCTGCGGGACGTTTCCGAGATAGAGCGACTCGAAGCGACGCACCGCGCGCTCGTCGCCCTCGGCGCACCCGAGCGCGAGCGCGAGCTCGCGGGCGCCGGCCTCGGTCCATCCCGCCGGAGGCTCGGAGAGCGCCGCGAGCGCGCGAACCAGCGCCTCGCGATCGCAGGGACGCTCGAGCGCGGCGGCATCGGCAGCGGCGCACATCGCGTCGAGGCGCGCGTCGAGATCGGGATCGTCGAGCTCGGGGCGCAGGGCTCGGTAGATCGCGGCGAGCGACATCGGGTCGAGGGTACCAGCGGAGGTCGCGCGTGACGTGCCCCGAGCCCGACGCGCTGTTCGCGTTCGCGTTGGGCGAGCTCGACGCGGGATCGATCGAGGAGCTCGATGCGCACCTCGATCGATGCGCGTCGTGCCGCGAGACGGTCGCGAGCCTGGCGTCGCGCGGGGACGACACACCGGGCGACGTGGACGCGCTCGCGCCGGGGACGCGCGTCGGACGCTTCGTGCTCGGTGAGCCGCTCGGTCGTGGCGCGATGGGCGTGGTGTACGCGGCGCGCGATCCCGAGCTCGATCGGCGGGTCGCGGTGAAGCTGTTGCGCGAGGGCGCGCGCGATGCGGCGCTCGGGGCGCGACGGCTCGGGCGCGAGGCGCAGGCGATGGCGCGGCTCTCTCATCCGAACGTCGTCGCGGTGTACGACGCGGGGGAGCACGAGGGTCGTCGCTTCGTCGCGATGGAGCTGATCGAAGGGACGAGCCTGCGCGCGTTCTGCGAGCGGGAGCGGAGCGCCGCGCGGATCGTCGACGTGCTCGCGCAGGCGGGGCGCGGTCTCGCTGCGGCGCACGCCGCGGGGATCGTGCATCGCGACTTCAAGCCGGAGAACGTGCTGATCGATCGCGCGGGCACCGCGAAGGTGAGCGACTTCGGGCTCGCGCGCGCGGAGCGCGAAGCGAGCGAGGGCGCGCTCGATGCCGACGTGTCCGGGCCTGCGCTCACGCGCACCGGCGCGCTGCTCGGCACGCCGGCGTACATGGCGCCCGAGCAGCTGCGCGGAGAGGACGTCGATGCGCGCGCGGATCAATTCGCGTTCTGCGTCGCGCTCTTCGAGGCGCTCGAGGGGCGACGGCCGTTCTCGGGGGCGACGGTGCGCGAGCTGCTCGCGTCGATCGAAGCGGGCGCGCCGGCAGCGTCGCGTGCGCTCCCTCGCGCGGTGCGAGACGTGATCGCGCGCGGGCTCCGGGCCCGGCGCGACGAGCGTTTTCCGACGATGGACGCGCTGCTCGCGGCGCTCGCGCCGCGGGCGCGCTCGCCGTGGCGCATCGCGGTGCCGCTCGCGCTCGCCGTGGGCGCGGCGGCGTTCGCAGCGGCGCGCTCGGAGCCGGCGATCGATCCGTGCGCCAGCAGTGGCGGCTCGCTGGGATGGGACGCGGCCGTGATCGAGCGCGCGCTCGCGCCTGGTGGGCCCGACATCGCGCGGCGCGCGACCGACGCGCTCGATCGATGGGCGCGCGGGTGGAGCGAGGCGCGCGTCGAGACGTGTCGCGCGACCCACGTACGGCACGAGCAGTCGGAGGCGCTGCTCGATCGGCGGATGCGCTGCTTCGACGATCAACGCGCGGCGTTCGACGCGGTGCGCGCTCGTCTGGCCACGGCCGACGTCTCGGCGATCGCGTTCGCGCTCGATGCCGTCGCGTCGCTGCCCTCGACCGACGCGTGCGATGCGCGTGCGATCACGTCGCGCGAGGTGCGCGCTCCCCGCGATCTCGAGGTCGGGCGCGCGATCGAGTCGGCGCGCGTCCTGGTGATCACCGCGCAGTACGCGCAGGCGGAGGAGGAGGCCCGCCGCGCGATCGATCGAGCACGCGCGCTCGAGCACGCACCTTCTGTGGCGGATGCGCAGCTCGTGCTCGCCGATGCGCTGTTGGGGCGCGGCTTGCTCGCCACGGCGGACGAGGCGGGACGCGCGGGGCTGCTCGCGGCGGAGTCGGCTGGTGACGACACGCTGATCGCGCGCGCGTGGCTGCTGCTGGTGCGCGTGGCAGGCGAGACGGGGCGCACCGACGTCGCGACCGAGCGCGTGCAGCATGCCGATGCGGTGCTCGCGCGGCTCGGTCGGCCCGACGAGCTCGAGGCCACGCTGCGCAACGCGTCGGGCGTGGTGCTCACCGAGCGCGGCGAGCTCGACGAGGCGGAGCGCGAGCTGCGTGCTGCGCTCGCGCTGCGGGTGCGGCGGCTCGGAGCGGAGCACTCCGAGGTCGCGCGGGTGCGATCGAACCTCGGCAACGTGGCGCGGCTCGCGGGACGTCTCGACGACGCGCTCGCGGAGCACCGACGTGCGCTCGCGATCGACGAGCGCGCGCTCTCGCCGTCGCACCCGATCGTCGGGCGACATCACCACAACCTCGGCGGCGTGCTGCGGCTCACCGGCGATCTCGACGCAGCGCTCGCGGAGTACCAACGCGCGCTCGCGATCAAGGAAGCGGCGCTCGGCGAGCATCCCGAGGTCGCGCTCACCGAGAACAGCCTGGGGCTGGTGCGCACCGAGCGACGCGAGCTCGACGCGGCGCGCGCGCACTACGAGCGTGCGCTGCGGATCTTCGAGCACGAGCGCCACGGCGATCGCGCGATCGTCCTGCACAACCTCGCGATGCTCGATCGCGAGATCGGCGCGCACGACGCGGCGCTCGAGCGCGTGCGTGCGGCGCGGGCGATCGACGCCGAGCGCGTCGGGCCGCTCTCCAAGCGCGTGGCGGGCGAGTGGATGCTCGAAGGAGACGTGCTCGGCGATCTCGGGCGCCGCGACGAGGCGCGCGAGGCGTACTCGCAGGCCGCGACGATCGCGCGGGAGCGCGGGCTCGAGGACGTGCTGGCGATGGCGAACGAGCGGATCGCGCGCACCACCGAGCGTCCTCGCGCGCGACGAGCCGCGGCACCGACGCCCGAGATCGCGACCCGCGTCGCGCCGCGTCCCGAGCCGCCGCCGCGCCCACCCGTCGCGGGCTCGACCGTGTACCGCGCCGATCAGGCCTGGGACTGATCGGCGTGCGCCGGTCCGCCTCCTCGTGCGTTCGAGAGGAGGAGGACGTCCATGACCAGGATCGGTGTGTCGATCGCCGCGGTGATGATGATCGCGGCGCCCGCGAGCGCGCAGTCGAGCGACGAGCGCGAGACGTGGTCGCGCGCGATCGAGGCGCAGGAGCGCGCGCTCGTCGACTCGCTGCTCGACCCGCTCGAGCGCGGGGAGCTCAGCGTCTATCGCGGCGAGGTGGAGATCCGCGACAACACCATCGCGACGCCCGGGCACGTGACCGACTTCGCGGGACCGATCGTCGCGATCCTCCGGACGACCGAGGACGCGCGATGGCTGCTCGCGCTCGCGCGCGCCGACGGAGCGCACGCGCTGATCGAGCAGCATCCGATGCATCCCGGGCGCACGTACGTGTCGGCGCCGGTCGACGCGATGCAGGTCGCGTCGGGCTCGGCGGGATGCGACGGATGCGTGCCCTCGCTCGCGGCCCGGCCGGCGCGGCTCGAGGTCGTGATGGACGCGCGCGGATGGGACGAGGGGCGCACCCGCGACGGGAACGTCGTGATCCACGCGCGCGTCGCGCTCGAGCGGGTCGATGGCGCGACGCTCGACGCGCGGGCGCTGATCGACCTCGTGCCCGCGCTCCGCGCCTCCTCGTCGATCTGGCGCGACGTCGGGCCTTCGCTGCGCCTCGAGCGCGGCGCGATCGTGCGGGACGTGCGCGGCGTGCTGCGCCTGCCCGCGACCAGGCGCGACGACGGTGCGTCCTGCGGCGTGACGGTCGAGTACGAGCTCACGTGGCGGATCGCGCCGAGGGCGATCTCGATCTCGCGACCGGTGCTGCACACGCACGTGACCTCGTGTTGTCGGTTCGTCGCGCAGCCGGGGAGGACCCACGCGTCGAGCTGCACGCCACCGCCGCGGATCTGTGATCGCGCCGAGGTCCCGCTGGGCGATGCGCGATGAGGTGCGACACGCGTGAGCGCGCTCACGCGCACGAGGAGGGCGATGTCGATCGCACACCGGGCCGTTCGACCCGCGCGTGAAGGTCCCGAGACGAACGCGGGACGCACAACCGGAGATCACACGTGACCTATCTGCTCCTGATCTACGAGGTCGAGACCGATTGGCAGAGCAAGAGCGAGGCGCAGCGGAAGGCCGACCTCGCCGAGTACATGGCGGTCAGCAAGCTGTCGCAGACGAAGGGCGGCAACGCGCTGCAGCCCGTCGCGACCGCGAAGACGGTGCGCGTGCGCGACGGCAAGATGCTCGCGACCGACGGCCCGTTCGCGGAGACGCGGGAGCAGCTCGGCGGCTACTACCTCGTCGAGGCGAAGGACCTCGAAGAGGCGTGCGCGATCGCGGCGAAGATCCCCGCGGCGCGCAACGGCTCGATCGAGGTCCGCCCGGTGATGAAGTACTCGTGATCGCGGCGTAGGGCGCGGGATCGCGATGGTACGATCGCGATCCCGTGTCCGACGTGCGCGCCATCGTCGCCTCGGTGCACCGCGAGGAGTGGGGTCGCCTCGTCGCCTCGCTCATCCGCACCACGCGCGACTTCGATCTCGCGGAGGAGGCCGCGCAGGACGCGTTCGAGGACGCGCTCGCGCAGTGGCCCTCCGAAGGCGTGCCTCGCGTCCCGCGTGCGTGGTTGATCACGTCCGCGCGGCGCAAGGCGATCGATCGCATCCGGCGGCGCGCGCTCTTCCGGGAGAAGGCGCGCGAGCTCGCCGCATTGCAGGAGCGGCTCGAGGTGCCCTCGCCCGACGACATCGACGAGCAGGTCATCGACGACGATCGACTGCGGCTCGTGTTCACGTGCTGTCATCCGGCGCTGCCACCGGAGGCACAGGTCGCGCTCACGCTGCGCACGCTGCTCGGGCTCGAGACCGAGGAGATCGCGCGCGCGTTCCTCGTGCCGATCCCGACGATGGCGCAGCGCCTGGTCCGGGCGAAGGCGAAGCTGCGCGAGGCGAACGTGCCCTACGAGGTGCCGGGCGAGGACGAGCTCCCGGCGCGGCTCGAGGCGGTGATCGCGGCGATCTACCTCGTGTTCAACGAGGGATATGCGGCGACGCAGGGCGACGATCTGATCCGTCACGAGCTCTGCGCCGAGGCGATCCGGCTCGGGAGGTTGCTCGTCGAGCGATGGCCCGCGCGGCCCGAGCCCGCGGCGCTGCTCGCGCTGATGCTGCTCACCGACGCGCGGCGCGCGGCGCGTGTCGGCGCGGACGGCGAGCTCGTGCTCCTCGAAGATCAGGATCGATCGAAGTGGGATCGCGCGGCGATCGACGAAGGGCACGCGCTGGTGGAGCGCGCGCTGCGCGCGCGGCCGGTGCACGCGTACGCGGTGCAGGCCGCGATCGCGGCGGTGCATGCGCGCGCCGAGCGTGCGGAGGACACCGACTGGGCGCAGATCGTCGAGCTCTACGAGGTCCTGCAGCGCATCGCGCCGTCGTCGGTGATCGCGCTCAACGCGGCGGCGGCGAGCGCGTTCGTGCGCGGCCCGGCGCACGCGCTCGCTCGGATGGACGCGCTGCGCGAGGCGCTCGAGGGCTACCACCTGTTCCATGCAGCGCGCGCCGATCTGCTGCGACGGATGGGGCGCCTCGACGAGGCTGCGAGCGCGTACCGCGAGGCGCTCGTGTGCGTGGGGAACGCGCCCGAGCGTCGCTTCCTCGAGCGACGGCTGCGCGCGCTCGGGCGCGGATAACGATGCGGGCGGCGATCGGCGTGCTCGCGGCGATCGTCGCGGGATGTGGCGGCAGGATCGAGGCGAGCGCGCCGGCGCCCGCGGTCACTCCCACGCCGATCACCGCGAGCGCTCCGACGCCCACGACGCGGCGCGTGGTGATCTCCGCAGCCGGCGATCTCGTGCTCAATGCGCTCGCGATGGGCTCGGTGCGCGCCGGTGGCGACGAGGCGGCGGGCTATCGCGCGCTGCTCGACGGATACGCGCGCGCCGTGCGCGACGACGAGATCGCGTACCTGAACCTCGAGATGCCGCTGGTCGACGACGTGATCGCGCTCGAGCCCGGATGGGCTCCGTCGCCGGCCCGCGACGCGCGCGCCCCGGTGCTCGGTGGGACGGTCGAGCTCGCGCGGGTGCTCGCGTCGATCGGCGTCGACGTGGTCGGGGTCGCGAACAACCACGCGTACGACCAGGGCTACGACGGCCTGCGGCGCACGCTGGCGGCGCTCGACGACGCCCGGGTCGCGCACGCGGGCACGTCCTCCGAGAGCCTCGAGCACGCGCTCGAGCCCGTGCTCCTCGAGCGCGACGGAGCACGCGTCGCCCTGATCTCGGCGACCGTGCAGCTCAACCGGCGCGCCCACGGCGCGGGCGCGATCCACCTCGGGCGCACCTCGCCGATCGATCGCATCGAGCGCGCGATCCGCGATGCACGATCGCACGCCGACGTCGTCGTGGTGGCGCCCCACTGGGGGCGCGACTTCGCGATGCGCGCCGACTCCGAGCAGCGCGCGCTGGCGCGGGCATTCGTCGACGCGGGCGCGGATCTGGTGCTCGGCACCGGGCCGCACGTGCTGCACGAGATCGTGCGGGTGCCGAGCGCACGAGGCGAAGCGGTGGTCGCGTACTCGCTGGGCAACGTCGCGAGCGGGATGGGCCGCGCGTATCGACTCGGCCACGACCCGCCGGAGAACGTGCATCCCGCGAACGTGCGCGCCGAGGGGCGAGACGGGCTCGTGTTGCGCGTCGCGATCACGATCGACGAGCGGGGCGCGATCACGTTCGAGCGGGTCGAGGGTGTCGCGCTGTGGACCGAGAACGACTTCCTCGCGCGCGGCGATCGCGTGCACGTGCGCGTGGTGCCCCTCGACGAGGCCGCGCCCGACGTGCGCGCCGAGCGCGAGCCCGCGGTGCGCGCCGCGCTGGGCGACGCGATCGAGCTGGTGCCGATCGCGCCGTGAGGCTCACCCGAACGAGCACGTCATCAGCGGCTCGCTCGTGATCTCGTTGTTGTCCTCGATGCACTCGTTGTAGACGCCGGCGCCGGTGCCGTCGTCGTCGACCTTCGCGCGAACCGTGAAGCTCTCGAACCCGAACGGCGCGCCGAGGTCCCAGGTCACGACGATCGTCTCCGAGCGCCCGGGGAGCAGCGTCGTCGTGGTGCGGTGCGCGCCGAGATCGACCTCGGCGCCACCGGCCGGCGTCGCGCGGACCCACACCGGGATCCCCGGCGCGACGCCGAGCGCGCCGCGGTTCGTCACGGTGATCGCGATCCGCAGCACGCCGCTGGAGATGCACTCGCCGACCACGATCGACGCGACCTGCAGATCCGGCGCGTCGAAGAGACCACCGGGCTGCACGTTCTGCCGGAAATTGTTGAGGCGCGAGCTGAGCCAGTTGGGCTCTTCGAGCCGCGGGACCTGACCGTCCTCGCTGATGTTCGTCACGTGGTAGCTGTGCTGGTTCCACACGCGACGGGTGCGCACCCAATTGTTGTCGACGTCCTCCCAGATCTCGATGCCGCCCGCGTTCGGCGTGCCGGGGTTCGGCTCGGGGATCACGACCTCGCTCTTCCCGTCGTTGTCGACGTCGACGACGATCGGCATCTCGAGCCGCGTGTTGCTGCGGTGCGTGCGGTCTTCGTAGAGGATCGCGCCGGTGCGTCCGTCGAAAATGCGGAAGCTGACCTCGTCCGCGTAGATGACCTCCGCGGCGCCGTCGCCTTCGAAGTCGAACACGCTCGAGCCCGTCGCGCGGCTCGAGCAGTCCTGGTTGCGCACCTTCCACAGGATGCCGGGCGAGTCGCACCCCGCGGGCATCGGCGTCGCGAGGCAGTCGAGATCGACGACCGCGTAGTAGTCGGCGCCCGCGGTGCCGATCTCGGGACGGCCGTCTCCGTCGAAGTCCGCGATGGTCGGCGGGCCGCTCTCGTTGTTCGCGCACGTGAGGCGCGGCACCGCGATGCGATGCAGCAGCGAGCCGTCGTGGTTCAGCACGAACACCTCGCCCTGCCGCACGATCACGACCTCGCCCTCGCGATCGCCGTCGAAGTTGCCGACGCCGTTGTAGCCATCGCACGGCACCGCGCCGCCTCCGCACGGCGAGCCCATCGTCGTGTACGGGTACGACCACTCCTCCGCGCCGTTGCGACCGTCGTAGACGGTGTTGCCCGCGATCACCTCCATCACGCCGTCGAGGTCGATGTCGGCGATCGTCGAGACCGGGCCGAGGAACGCGTTGTTGCCGACGCCCGAGCTGGTGCCGACCGTGACGTTGCCGTCCCAGATCGTCGCGCCGGTCAGGCCGTTCAGCACGAGGTTGCCGATCACGACGTCGGGCTGTCCGTCGGAGCTCACGTCGGCGAGCGAAGGCTGCGCGCCCGCGCTGCTCTGATCGGTGCTCGGCACGCCGTCGCGGCGCCACATCTCGGTCCATGCCGAGCCGTCGGAGCTCGCGCGGCGCCACGCGATCACGCCGTTGCGCGCGGGCGACTCGAGGCGGAACGTCGCGACGATCTCGGGCGCGCGGTTCGCCACGTCGCTCTCGGGATCGAGGTTGCCGAGCGCGATGCCGCCCGAGTTGTCGATGAAGGGCGCATCGAGCATCGCGTGCGTCGTCATCGAGCCGTCGGCGTTGCACGCGCCGCTCGCGATCACGAGGCGCGCGCGGGTGGTGCAGCATCCGTCGGTCGGGCGATCGAACGCCGCGAACACGATGTCCGGGATGTCGCGGGTGTCGGTCGCGCCGTCCCCGTCGTCGTCGGTGAGGTTGAGCACCGAGGGCGTCATCACGACGTCCTGGTACGCCGCGTAGGCCGCGGGCGGTCGCCACTGGCACGCGATGCGTGGCGAGAACTCGCCGACCGGCGGGCGGAACTCGCACACGTCCACCGCGTCGCGCGGCACGCAGCGCATCAACGTGGGCTCGCAGAACGCGTCGATCTCGCACTCCTCGGTGAGCTCGCAGGGCTCGCCGAGCGCCACGCACGCGTCACCGAGGCACGCCTCGCCGCTCGCGCAGCAGAGCTCGCCGCTCGCGCCGCACCGCTGCGCTTCGTCGGCGCACTCGATCGCGCACTGCGTGCTGCCGACGCACTCCTCACCCGCGCCGCAGCACGCGCGATCGCACATCACGCGATCCCCGCAGTCGAGCGCGCACACGCCGGCGTTGCAGACGCGATCGACGCCGCAGCAGCTCGAGCCGCAGCGCGCGCGACCGTCGTCGCAGAGCGCGTCGATGCTGCCGTCGCCGAGCGCGAAGCACGCGCCGTCGATGCACTCGAACCCGCTGGGACAGTCGTTCGTTCGATCGCAGGGCCGCCCGTCCGGCGGTGTGCCGCCGCAGTCGCAGCCCGCGACGACGAACGCGAGGATCAACGAGGGCAGAGCGCGGACCGACGGCATGCAGCGCAAGAGACCTCCCTCGCTCGATGCTAACGCCGATGCGGGAGCCCCGATCACGACGTCCACGCGTCGGGCGCGTGTGGCGATGTGTGGTCGCGCGGACGCGGACCGCTCTGGCACGATGGCGCGATGCGCAGAGCTCTCGTCCTCGGTGCCTTCTTGCTGGCGTTGGTCTATGGCTGCGAGTGCGACAACGACGATCCACCGGACACCACGGAGGACGGCGGCGACGTCGACGGCGGTGGCGACGAGAACGACGGTGGCGGTGACGACGACGGTGGCCCTCGCCCCGACGGCAGCGCGTGCGTGACCACCGGCCTCGAGTGCACCGGCGACGGCGACTGCTGCGACGGGCTCCGCTGCGCCGACCTCGGAACGTCGCGCGTATGCACCGCCGACGCGTGCGGCGTCGACGGAGAGGCGTGCACGCTCGGCTCCGACTGCTGCTCGCTGGGGTGCGACGACGGGCGCTGCTCTGCGGACACCGCGTGCGGGTCGGTCGGGGAGGCGTGCGACGCCGACGGTGACTGCTGCTCGTTCACGTGCGGCGGCGCGGGCACCTGCATCGACAACCCGGCGACCGCGTGCGAGCCGATCGGCGAGGCGTGCACGGCGCGCGGCGAGTGCTGCAGCGATCGCTGCGCGGCGCCCGACGGCAGCGTGTGCGCCGCGAGCGGCGACTGCCGATGCGCGGGCTCGGCGGCGTGCCGCGCGAGCGGTGATCTCTGCACGACCGACGCGCAGTGCTGCGTGGGTCTCTGCGACATCGCGGAAGGAGAGAGCGTCGGCTTCTGCGCGGCGGCGGGCGCGTGCGGTGTCGCGGGCCAGCCCTGCGGCACCGAGGGCTTCAACGGATCGTGCTGCTCGACCGCGTGCCTCGACGCGGCGGGGACCGGCACGCCGGTGTGTCAGCCGCTCGGTGGGTGCCGCGTGCAGGACGAGCCGTGCCGCGCCGACGGCGAGTGCTGCTCGGGCGCGTGTCAGGCAGCGGGCACCGGCGTGAACGGCGAGCCGATCCTGCGCTGCGCGAACGTCGGCTCGTGCATCCCCGCGGGCGAGGTCTGCGGCGGCCGCGGCGCGACGCAGAACTGCTGTCCCGATGGCGGCGGCGGTACGGGATGCGAGCCCGCCAGCACGGGGGTGCGCCGGTGCCGCGGCGGCGAGCGCGACTGCACGCTGCCCGGAGCGTCGTGTACGACGACCGAAGAGTGCTGCGACAGCACGTATCCCGACATCACCTGCGCGCCCGGCCGCGGCGGCACGAACGTGTGCTGCTTGCCCGACGGCGCCGAGTGCGACTTCGGCGACACCTGCTGCGGCGGCGTGTGCGTGCCCGATGCGAGCGGCGTGCTGCGCTGCGGCTCCGAGTGCGTGCCCGACGGCGGCGCGTGCACCGCGGCGTCCGACTGCTGCGGATGCGCGTGCGTCTCCGACGGCGCGGGCGGGAGCATGTGCTCGAGCCGTATCGAGGACTGCGGCGAGTGCACCGGCCGCCAGCTCGGCGAGTCGTGCACGATGGACTCGGACTGCTGCAACACGCCGACCGTGACGTGCAACGAGGGCGCGGGCGTCGAGTTCCCGACGTGCGTGCTCGCGAGTACGTCTGGCTGATCGGGCGTAGCGCTATGGAGCGATGACGGCGACGGGCTCGAGACGATTCATCGTCGAGCCGTCGCCGACTTGGCCGGCGTGATTCCGGCCCCAGCATGCGACTCCTCCACTCGCGCGCAGCGCACAGGTGTGATTGCCCCCTCCAGAGATCTCATTCCCACCGGACAGCGCAGCGACGGCGACGGGCGTGCTGCTGGTCCCGATCACGTCGCTACCGAGCTGTCCGTGCGTATTGAGGCCCCAGCACAGGGCCGAACCGCCCGCCAGCACGGCGCACGTGTGATAGGCGCCCGCGCCGATGCCCTGGACGTCGCTCAAGCCGATCACAGCCGTAGGCACGCGCCTCGAGCTGAGCGAGCCGTCGCCGAGCTGACCATCGCTGTTCTCGCCCCAGCAGAGGACCGTCCCGGTCGAGCTCAGCGCGCACGTGTGCACGTCGCCGGTCGTGACTGCGGCGGCCGTCGACGGCAGGTCGACCGAGACTGGCACGCTCGAGCTCGAGACAGCGTCGTCGCCGAGCTGTCCTGATCCGTTCGCGCCCCAGCAGCGCATCGAGCCGTCCGCGATCAAGGCGCAGGAGTGCGCGCCCCCGAGAGCGATCGCTCGCGCAGTCGTGATCCCAGAGACCGACACAGGGCTCGCGCTCAGCGTAGTCGAGCCGTTGCCCAATTGACCCGAACGGTTCGCGCCCCAGCAGCGCACGCCGCCTCCGCCCAAAAGGGCACACGTGTGAGCGCTGCCCGCGGCGATGGCCTGGACTTCCGTGAGGCCCGTGACTGGAACCGGCACCGGACTGCGCATCATCGAGCCGTTCCCGAGCTGCCCGGAGGAGTTGTCGCCCCAACATCGAACTGTCCCACTCGTGGACAGCGCACACGTATGCGCGCCGCCCGCAGCGATCGCTTCGACATCGGACAGGCCCGTTACCGCCACGGGCGTGGCGCTGTTCGCCATCGAGTCGTTCCCGAGCTGACCGACAGTGTTGCTGCCCCAGCAGACGACCGATCCGGTCTCGCGAAGAGCGCACGCGTGATCGTTCCCTGCGTCGATCGCAGTCGCGTCGTTGCAGCCGCTCGCCTCGCAGTCCCAGCCGCACACGTCACCGCAACCGGCGCATGCCTCGAGAGCTCCGAGCTGAGTCTCGCAGCCGTTCGCGAACCCGCCGTCACAGTCGCGCCAACCGGACGCACACTGCGTGACGACGCAATCGCCGGCGGTGCACCCGACCTCCAACGCGCGCGCGGCTGCGCCGCACGACGCCGCTGCCGTGGCGCCATCGATGGCAGCGTCGCAGTCATCGTCGCGTCCGTTGCATGCTTCTGCGGTCGGTCCTACCGCGCCCTCGCACGGCCCCCAGACGCCGTGCTCGTCGCAGTGCTGGGTGCCGGCGTTGCACTCGCCGACGTCCGTGCCGCTGGGGCACGCGCGCATCGCCCGCGGCGTGCAGAGAGCGCCTGCATCGGCAACGTCGACAACCATCCCATCGAGCGGCGCAACACCGCCGTCGTCGAGATAACAGAGCCCGTCACGGTGCTCTCCGCCGTTCGGGCAACGACAGAGGTGACGCGCTCGGTCTTCCACCAGCAATGGGCCGCATGCGAGGTCGGCTCTGCACCCGACAAGCGGGATGGCGAGAAGAACGAATGTGAAATACCCGGCCTGCAGTCGCATGCGCGCCCTCTCCCTCGAGACGGTGTACGGCGCGACCATGCCACCGGCAATGAACGCGCTCCGTACCCATCGGCTCGCACGGCCGCTTGTTGCGACGTCGACGATCAGCCGCCGAACGGAGGATTGCCCGGAGGGAGACCGGGGCCTTCGATCGGCGGCTGACACGTTCCGAGCACGCAGTCACCCGCGCCGCAGTCGACACCGCATGCGCCGCAGTGGCGCGGATCGGTCTCGACGTCGACGCAGCGATCTCCGCACACGACCTCGTCGAGGTTGCAGCAGACGCCCACGCGGCACTCGCCGCCGCTGAGGCACACCACGCCGCACGCGCCGCAGTTCGTCACGTCGCTCTCGAGGCTCACGCACTGCTCGCCACAACGCGAGAGGCCCAGCGTGCACTCCTCCGCGGGCGGCACGAGGATGCCGCCGTCGACACCGACGAGATCGCCGGCATCGAGGTCGACGGCAGCATCACGATCGCCCTGCCCGTCACCACCGCTCGTGCCGCTGGTGGGCGGAGGGCGCGGCTCGGTGGACGTCGGCACGTCCGGCTCCTCGGTGCCCGGGATGCGCTCGCAGAAGAGCCCGTCGACGCACTCGAAGCCCTCGGGGCATCCGCTCTGCGCGGTGCACGTCGGGGCGCGCTCACCCTCGAGCTCGTCGTCGTCGCATGCGCTCGCCGCGCACGCGACGACGAGCGCGCCCACGAGCATCCATCGCGATCGCATGACCGATCGCGAGTAGCAGCGGGCGTGCCCCGATCACTTGCTGTGGCGCACCGACGCGCCGTTCCAGTCGTCGGGCGGCGGATCCGCGAGGTACGTGCGGCAGCGCTCGGCCATCGCGGTGCTGGGCGCGTCGTCGCCCCCGAACGCCTCTCGCGCGCGCTCGAACGCAGCCGCGGCCTCCTCGAAGCGGCGCGCACGATAGAGATCGAGCGCCTCACGATAGCGCTCTGCTCCGTCGCGCTGTGCCTCGGTCGCCGACGCGCGCGTGCCGATCAGCTCGTGCACCAGGATCGCGCGCGCCTTGCCCTTCACCGCGACCCAGTCGAGCGGGCGCACCAGCATCTCGTTCTTCACCGCGTCGGCGGTGGTCTCGCCGAGCATGATCCAGGTGCCGTACGCGCCGTTGAGGCCCTCGAGGCGGCTCGCGAGGTTCACCGAGTCGCCCATCACCGTGTAGTTCATGCGCTCGTGCGAGCCGATGTTGCCGACGACGCACTCGCCGGTGTTCACGCCGATGCGGGTCTTCATCGGCGGCTTGCCCTCGCCCTGCCACTTCGCGTCGAGCGCGCGCGCCGCCTGCTGCATCGCGAGCGCGGCGCGGCACGCGCGCAGCGCGTGATCCGAGAGCTCTCGCGGCGCGCCCCAGAACGCCATGATCGCGTCGCCGATGTACTTGTCGACGGTGCCGTGCTCGCGCTCGACGCACGACGAGAGCGCGTCGAGGTACTCGCCGAGCTGCTCGACGAGCTCGGAGGGCGAGAGCTTCTCCGAGATGCTCGTGAAGCCCGCGACGTCGCTGAAGAGGATCGTCAGCTCGCGGCCGCGACCGCCGAGCACCGCTTCCTCGCCGCTGCCGATCAGCTCCTGCACCAGCGCCCGCGGCACGTACTTGCCGAACGATCGCAGCCCGTTCTTCATCCGGTCCGCGACCGCCGTCATGTCGTTCACCTCGCGCACCAGCGAGCCGTCGCCCGACACCGGGCGATCGCTGAGCTCGAAGCGGCCGATGCGCTCCATCTCGTCGGCGATCACGCGCAGCGCGCCCGAGATGCGGTTCGAGAAGACCACCCCCGCGAGCACCGCGAAGATCAGCGCGACGAGCGCGATCATCAGCGCGATCGCGCCCTGGCGGTGCACCTCGCCGAAGAAGTCCGCCTCGGGCGCGATGACGAGCACCGCGAGATCCATCCCGTGCTCGCTCGGGAACGGATGCGCCATCGCGAGGTGCTCGCCGAAGCGGAAGTGCCCGCCCTCCCGGAGCCAGCGCGTCGCACCGCCGCTCGCCTCCATCGCGACGAACGCCTCGCGCAGCGCGACGTCGGGGTGCGATCCCGCGCGTGCGATCGCGAGCGCATCGCCCTCCCCTTCCGTCACCTGACCGTCGGGATGCGCCACGACGAGCCCGTCGTGCGTGAGCAGGTAGACGCGGCCGTGCTCGCCGACGCGCAGCGTCGCGAGGAACTCGGAGAGGTACGAGATCTCGTACTCGACCGCGAAGACGCCGCGCAGCGCGTCGTCGGCGCGCAGCGGCATCACGTACATGAAGCCGGGCTGACGGCGCGTGAAGAAGAGGAAGGGACGCACCCAGCGCCCGCCTTCGCTCGACGCGGCCTCCTGGTACCAGCCGCGCGTGCGCGCGTCGTAGCTGCCGCGATGCTCGTCGACGACCGCGAAGCCCGGTGTTCCCAGGTGCGCGGGCAGCGCGACCAGCTCGCGCCAGCGCGTCGGGCCTTCGCCCGAGAGCGACGGGAACGCATCGGCGTCCTGCGAGCGGATCGTGCCGTGGAGGCGCCCTTCTTCCGCGCGCTGCACCGCGACGTAGGTGCCGTCGGCGCGCGCGAACGACGCCCACGTGAACGAGGGGTTCGCCGCGACCGCGGCGTGGAAGTGCGCGAGCAGCGCGTCCTCGTCGTCGATCGCGAGCGAGCCGTGCCGCGCGAGCTCCGCGGTCATCGCGGCGTAGGGCTCGGCGGGCTCGAGGTAGCGCAGCGTGCGCTGGGTGGTCGCGGCGCCGATGCGCGTCGCGAGATCGCGGAAGAGCGCGTCGACGACCCGCGTCGAGCTCACGTACGCGGAGAGGCCCACGCCGCCCGCACCGAGCACGATCAGCAGCGCGACGACCGTGACGAGCGTCGGCCGCAGCGGCAGACCGCGCTCACCGCGGTGCCGCTCGCGACGCGTCGTCTCCGCGGGCGCTCCCATCCCCGACGCATGCGTACACGAGGTCCCCGTCGGGGCTCAAGCGGCATGGAGAGATGCACGATACGCTCGGCCTCGTGGACATCGTCTGCCCTCGTTGCGCCACCACGCTTCGTGCGCGTGCGGTGAGCGATCGCGGCATCGCGGCGTGCGACGTGTGTGACGCGGTGTTCGCGGTCCAGCTCGATGCGCACGGGCGCTCACGCTTCGCGCGCCCGGCGTCGATCACGCTCGAAGAAGAGCGGCCGCTCGCGACCTCCAGCGCGCCCATCGAGCCCGGCGGATACCGCGCGGCGTCGGCGCCGCGCCGCGGCATGCTGCGGCTCACGCGCCGCTGGCTCACGCCGGTCGCGACGTCCCTCCTCGGCTTCGCGGTGCTCTGGAACGCCGTCCTGGTCTTCTGGTACGCGATCGTGTTCGGCGTCGGCGCGGCCTGGATGTTCTTGGTGTTCCCGCTCCCGTTCGTCGCCGTCGGCGTGTCCATGACCTACTGGATCCTCGTCTCGCTGGTGAACCGCACGACGCTGACGGTCGAGGGGGACACGCTCTCGGTGCGCCACGGGCCGCTGCCCTGGCCGGGCACGCAGGACGTCGAGGTCGGGCGCATCACCCAGCTCTTCGTGCGCAGGCGCTGGCACGAGCGCGACCGCAATCGCCGGACCTACACGCTCGCCGCGGAGATCGACGGAGACGCGATCGATCTGGTGCGCGGCCTCTCGAATCGAGACGAGGCGCTCTACCTCGAGCACGTCATCGAGGATCACCTCGCGATCGTCGACGACTCCTCGAGCGACACGACGCGCTGAGCGTTGGTGTATCGTCGCGCGCCGTGGACGGGGGCGCCTGGTACGAACCGCTGCTCGCGCCGGTGCGGCCGACGGTGCAAGCCGCGCTGCGCGACGTGAGCGACGTGTTCGAGGGCGACCCGTGGTCGGTGCCGCGCACCGGGCTCGGCGGTGCGCTCGCGCTGCAGGTCGCGCGTGGGTTCGGTCGTGCGGGCTCGCGGCGTGCGCGACGGCTCTGCGCGTCGTCGATCGAGGCGTGGAACCAGCGCGTGCATCGCCCGCGTCGTGACGAGCTCGATCGCGCGCTGGCGCGTGACACCCGCGACTTCCTGCGCGCGTGGTCGCGCTTCGTGCGCGAGGACGATGCGCGCGCGCAGCGCGTGGTCGCGCGGCTGAGCCCGGCGTGGAGCGCCGAGGCGCCGGTGCCCGAGGCGGTGATCTTCCTGCGCGCGGCGATCGCGGCGGGCGTGCTGCTGGGCGAGGTCGGCGACGAGGTGCACGCGCAGCTCGACGCGTTCGCGACCTGGACCGCGCTCGCGTGGGAGGCGCGCCAGGGCACGCTCGATCGTGCGCGCTGGGAAGGCGCGCTGGACGCGATCGGCGCGCGCGCGCCGTTCACCGCCGACGCCGAGTCGCACGCGCGCCGCGAGGCCCACGCCGCGCTCGCACCGTGGGCCGATCACCGCACCGCGAGCGCGCTGCGCGCGCTGCTCGATCGCCTGCCCTCGGGGCCCGCCGCGCCGCGCGAGCCCGACGCGTGGCTGCCCGCGATCGCGCCCGATCCCGCACCTTCACGTCCGGCGCGTCGTGGAGAGAGCGCGCTCGATCGATTCATCGATGCGCATGCACGCAACGTCGAGGACGCGATCGCCACGATCGCCGAGGGCGCGCCGGCGCGCACCCGCGGCGCGATCGAGTACCTGCGGCGCCAGGGCGGCAAGCGACTGCGTCCGTTCGTGGTGCTCGCGAGCACGCGCGCCTGCGGGGGCGATCCCGAGTGGGCGCTGCGCGAGGGCGCGATCGTCGAGTGGCTGCACCAGACCTCGCTCGTGATCGACGACGTGCTCGACGGCGCGACGCTGCGGCGCGGCGGGCCGACGCTGCACCACGCGACGAGCGTCCCGTTCGCGACCGCGGTGGCGCTGCAGCTCCTCGCACGGCTCGCGATGGCGGCGCGCGATCTGCCCGGTGAGAGCCGCGTGCTCGTCGCCGACACCGCGGCCGCGCTCGCCGAGGGCGAGTGGTCGGAGATGCGCCACTCCGGCGATCCGACGATCTCGATCACCGCGTACTGCCGGGTGATCGAAGCGAAGACGGCGCGCCTCTTCGCGACGGCGTGCGCGCTGGGCGGGCTCGCGGCGCGCGCCACACCGGCGAGCATTCGCGCGCTCACGCGAGCCGGGCGCGAGGCGGGCCTCGCGTTCCAGATCGTCGACGATCTGCTCGACGCGATCGGCGACGAGGCCGAGCTCGGCAAGCGTCGCGGGACCGATCTGCGCGCGCGGAAGCCGACGCTGCCGACGCTGCTCCTGCGGGACGCGCTCCCGCCCATCGAGCGCGCGCGCCTCGAGTCGCTGATCCGCGGCGACCGCGCGTGCACCGACGTCGAGGTCGCGTGGGCCGCGAGGCGCATCGAGGAGCTCGAGGTCGACGAGCGATGTCGCGAGCGCGCAGATGCGCACCTGTCGCGCGCGCTCGCCGAGCTCGCGCGGCTCCCCGATCGCGAGGGAGCCGCGCTGCTCGAAGGGCTCTTCACGCGCTGCGTGGAGCGCCGCGCCTGATCGTCAGAACGGAGGAGGCGGCGCGGGGATCGCGTTGCACACCGGGTTCTGGCAGCGCCCGCCGATCGGGCCGAACACACACAGCGAGTCGGACACGCACTCGATCGCGCAGAGCTCGCCCGCGCCCGGCAGCGGCGTGCAGACGTAGGTGTGGGGGGTTCCGATGTCGAGGCACGCGAGGCCGGTGCCGCACTCGCCCGGGAGGCCGTCGCAGCTCGCGCTCGCCGGGCGCGCGGCGGCGCACGTGCCTTCGTCGCAGAACGCGCCCGCGACGCAGGGGCTCTGGGGCGCCGTCACGTCGCATGCTGCGCCGAGCGCAATCGGCGTGCGGCAGCGATTGCCTGCACCGCACACCAGGCCCGTCGCGCACTCGTTCTGATCACCGCAGGGCTGGCCCTCGGGCGGCGGCGGCCGGCAGGTGCTGGCGACGCAGACCAGCCCGTCCGCGCAGACCTGTCCGAGGTGCCCGATCGGCGCGTCGCAGCCCTCGCCTTCGGCGGCAGGCGCGAGGCAGGTCGGCGTCGGCGAGCCGATGTCGCAATACCCGTCCGCGCACATCGCCGCGCGATCACAGCCCTCGCCGGTCGCGACGCGCGCCGCGCACGTGCTGTACCCCTCGCAGTACGCGCCGGGCGCGCACTGCTCGTCGACGAGGCATGCGCCGCCGATCGCGACCGAGCCGCGCGCGACGCACTGCTGCGCCGAGTACGGCTCGCAGGTCGTGAGCGCGCCACACGTGGTGTCGTCCTCGCAGTTCGCGGTCGGGTCCGCCATCACGCACTCGCCGTCCTCGCAGCGCGCGCCACCCACGCACTCGCTGGTCTCGTCGCACGCCGCGCCGATCGCGACGCGCGACGCCGCGCAGGTTCCGTCGACGCAGAACGCGGTGCCCGCGCAGTGCGAGTCGGCCTCGCAGGTCTCGCCGACGTCGGAGAGCTCGGCGCACGTCCCGCCGCGGCACACGAGATCACCGCGGCACGCGAAGGTGCACGCCTCGCCGAGCGCAGGCGCGCGCTCGCAGGTGCCGGTGGCGCACGTTCCTTCGCCATCGAGGCAGCGCACGAGCTGCGACGCGCACTCTTCGCCCTCGGCGACGTCGTCGATCAGGAAGCGCGCGCACCACTCCGCGACGTCGTCGACGCGCCCGCTGCACGCTGCGCCGATCGTGTCGCGCAGGCGCGCCTCGCACGCATCGAGCGCCGGGAGATCCACCGTGACGCGGCCGGACTCGAGGTGCTCGCGGAGCGGCTGGACCATCGACGCGTAGCAGCGCTGGGTCTCGGTCGTGAGGCACGTCGCGAGGTCGGGGCGCTCACCGCGATCGCATGCGCAGTCGTACGCCGAGTCGCACGTGAGGTTCGCGCGCGTGCCGCACCAGCGCGCGCGCATCCGCGCGAGGAGCGCGTCGGTGTCGAGGCCCGCGTCGGGCCCGCCGGAGTCGGGACTGCCCGCGTCGTCGTTCGTGACGGGGCCGCCGTCCACACCGGCGTCGGTGCCGGCGTCCGAGCCGGTCGCGCCGTCGTCATCGCCGCACGCGACGAGCACGAGCACACACGCGGCGCACACCGCGATCGAACGCACACCCTTCCCTCGCATCGATGCTCCTGCGCTGGAGAAACAGCAGGGGCGCCGCACGCGCTGTTGGGGGGAGCGTGCGCGCGCGGTCGCCCGGCTCCGACTTGGGAGCGGGCCCGCGCGCCCGTCACGAGCGCGTGTGTTTTCTCGCGGAGATCGGACGGCGCTCGATCGGACGGCGCGCGATCCAGATCACGTGCTCGCGCCCGCGTCCCTTCCGCGAGCCGAAGACGCGATGCACGTGCACCTCGAAGCCGCGTCGCTGGAGCCGCGAGGTGAAGCCCGCGTGATCGGCGAGCGACCACACGCCGAGCGCACCGCCGGGCCGCAGCGCGCTCCACGCCGCGTCGATGCCGCGCCCCGAGTAGAGCGCGTCGTTGCTCTCGTGCGCGACGCGGATGGGCCCGTTGTCGACGTCGAGGAGGATCGCGTCGTAGCGCTCGGGCGGGCCCACGATGCGCGCACGGACGTCGCCCACGTGGAGCTCGGTGCGCGGGTCGCGCAGCGGATGATCGGCGAGCGCGCCGAGCGGCCCCTCGTTCCACGCGACGACCTCGGGCACCAGCTCCGCGATCTCGACGACGCCGCGAGGCCCGACGCGATCGAGCGCGGCGCGCAGCGTGAACCCCATGCCGAGCCCGCCGACGAGCACGCGCGCCGAGCCGCCCTCGAGGTGCGCACAGCCGAGATCCGCGAGCGAGCGCGACGACGGCTCGTCCTCGTTCGACATGAGCTCCACGCCGCCCGACCAGATGCGGTACTCGTGCCCGCGCCGGCGCAGCTCGAGGCGCACTCCGTCGGGCGCGATCGCCTCTCCGAGCCGTTCCCAGGGCAACATCGACGCGCGCCTACCACGAACCTCTACGGCGCGCCCGGCGGGAGCCGGATCTCGTAGAGATCCACCGCCGATCCGCTCGCGCCGCCGGTCGAGACGAAGTGCACGCGATCGAGCGCGCGCGATGCGCTCGGCACCGGGACGCTCTGCGAGTCGTCGTACGTCGCGCGATGCCACGCGAGGTTGAGCACGCGTCGCTCGCCGCGCTCGGGCAGCAGCTCCATGAGCACCAGACGATCCTGGTGCGCGCGCGTGCCGGTCGCGCAGTCCACGCTGCGCCAGTCGGTCTGGCAGCGGAAGACCGAGATCGCGGCCCATCCCGGGCGCGCGTGACCGGTACCCGAGACGCGCACGCCGATCGACTTCTCGCCGTCGTCCCACGTCAGATCGAGCACGTCGATCTCGGAGCCGTCGTCGAGCGCCTGCGCGCGCAGCCAGTCGAGCGTCGCGTAGAGCACGGCCTCGCGGCCATCGTGCAGGTGCGCGAAGTCCCAGTCCTGCGGGCAGTCCTCGAACGTCGCGAAGGTGCGCACGAGGCTCGCGTCGGACGCGCGATGCACGGTGCTCGCACCGTCGCAGTCGACGCGCAGCGCGTGCTCGCCGCTCGGGCTCAGCGCGAGCGCCACGCGCGAGGTCGACGTGCCGGGGTCGGCGAACGTGCTGACGATCGTCTGCGTGCTCGCGTCGAGGATCGCGAACCCGAGGCGCGCGTCGCTCGCGTCGATCACCTCGACGGCCCAGCGCGCGAGATCGGTGGACGCGGTGCGACCGAGCGCGCCGAACGAAGGGCGCACCGCGGCCGCGTCGGGGAACACCGCGCGCAGCGCGCCCGTGAAGTCCCACACGTCGGTGGTGATCTCGCGCAGCACGTCGAGCTCGCGCAGCACGAAGGGCTCGCCGGTCGCGCCGTCGAGGTGACGCACGACGTTGGGCGAGGTCGGGTGCCAGTAGGGCTCTTCGGTGGTGTGCAGGCCGAGCCCGCCGACGCGCTCGAGCGTGTCCGCCTCGTACACGATCCACTCGTAGCCGTCGGTCTGCACCATGAGCAGCGTGCGATCGGCGTTCTCGACGACGCGGTGCGAGGGCGTCGCGCTCGCGTCGCCTTCGAGGTCGGTGAGGCGGCGGACACAGGTGCCCCACGTCGGATCGTTCGTGATCGCGCCGAGCGCGGGCATCGACGCGAGCGGGGGCTCGGCGATCGCGATGTCGCCCTCCTGCAGCGTCACGTCGCAGGTGCCGGCGGTCTGCGCGTCGCTCCCGTCGGAGGTGCCGCCGTCACGCGCGAGCAGCGCGGGATCGAAGGACCAGCATCCCGCGATCGTCGAAGCGAGGATCAGCACCAGCGCGGCGCGCACGGGCCGAATCATACGACGTGCGAGCGTGGCGCTTGGAGCGCGTCGCGCGCGCATGGCATCGTGAGCGCATGCTCGGGCCGGAGCGGCGAATCCCCGATCTCCCTCGCCCGCCCGCGCGCGTCGATCGCTACGAGCTGGTCGCGGAGGTCGCGCAGGGCGGCATGGCGATGGTGTACGCCGCGCGCCGCCGCGATCTCCACGGGTTCGACAAGCTGCTCGCGCTGAAGCTGCTGCTCCCACACCTCGCGCGCGAGGATCGCTTCGTCGACATGTTCCGCGACGAGCTGCGGATCGCGGCGCGCATCCAGCACGCGAACGTCGTGCAGGTGTTCGACGTCGGCGAGCACGACGGCATGCCCTTCATGGTCATGGAGTACCTGCGCGGACGCTCGTTCGCGAACGTGCTCCAGCGCTGCGAGGAGCGGCGCGAGGACGTGCCGCGGGAGCTGGTGATCGCGGTGATCGTCGCGGTGGCGGAGGGCCTCCACGCGGCGCACGAGGCGAAGAGCGCGGACGGCGAGCGGCTCGGCGTCGTGCACCGCGACGTGAGCCCGCAGAACGTGCACCTCGGGTTCGACGGGCAGATCAAGGTCGTCGACTTCGGCATCGCGGAGGCGCGCGGGCGGCTCACGTCGACGCGCACCGGCGAGGTGAAGGGGAAGATGGCGTACCTCGCGCCGGAGCAGATCCATCGCGAGCGACCGATCGATCGGCGCACCGATCTCTGGGCCCTCGGCGTGATGGCGTGGGAGGCGCTCGCCGGGCGTCGTCTCTTCCGCGCCGACACCGATGCGACGACGATGTGGAACGTGATGCACGCACCGATCCCCGATCTGCGCGCGGTCGCGCCCGACGTGCCCGAGGTGGTCGCGGATCAGGTGATGGCGTGCCTCGAGCGCGACATGGATCTGCGGCCGAGCTCGGCGGCGGAGCTGGTCGGCGCACTGGACGCCCCGGACGGCTGGCGGGTCGCGCAGGTCGCGTCGTGGACGTCGGCGCTCTTCGCAGACGAGAAGACGCACGAGGAAGAAGCGCTCGCGAACGTGCTCGCGAGCCCGCCGGTCGTGCTCGCGGACGCGCCGATCGCGAGGCCGCGTCGAGCGGGCATGGGGCTGGTCGCGGCGGCGCTGGTGGTGGTCGGCGCGGGCGGCATCGCGGCGTGGGCGGCGCTCTCGTCCGATGCGCGCGGAGAAGCGCCGACGGCGGTGATCGCGACGCCGCCCGTGAGCGCGCCCGCGACCACGACACCGCCGGTGGTCGCGCCGCACGAAGAGCCGGCCGCAGCCGTCGCGGAGCCCGAGCCGGTCGTGGCCGATCCACCGCGCGCCCGACGTGCACGCAGCGCGCGATCGTCGGTGCGAGCGCGCGCCACCGAGAGCCCGCCGCCCGCGACTCCGCCTCCTCCACCGCGCCCTTCATCGGCGCGCGCCGAGCAGCTGCTCGGCAATCCGTACTAATGCGCTCGCTCTCCGCGATCCTCGCGCTGCTCGTCGCGCTCGTCGCGATGCCCGCGCTCGCACAGGACGACGAAGCGCGGCGCGCCGAGGCGCGCGAGGCGTTCCGCTCCGGAGAGGCCGCGTTCATCGAGGAAGACGATGCGCGCGCGCTCACGCTGTTCCGACGCGCGTTCGAGCTCGCGCCGCACGACGCGGTGCGCTTCAACATCGCGGTGTGCCTCGAGCGCCTCGGTCGGCCCGAAGAAGCGCTCCAGGAGTACGAGGCGGCGGCGATCAGCACGCAGCTCGACGACACGGCGCGCGCCCGCGCGCGGGCCCAGGCCGACGCGCTGCAGGCGAGGATCGTCGCGTCCCGCGTGCCTCCGCCCTCACCTCCACCGCCGCCTCCCTCGGCGCCATCGCTCGCGCCGGGATGGCTCACCTGGACCGGCGGCGCGCTCGCGATCCTGGGCGCTGCAGGGATCGTCGGCTTCAGCCTCCGCACGAGCGATCTCGAGGCGGCCTACGTCGCCCAGCCGACCGTCGCGACGCGCGACGAGGGCCTGCTCATGGCCGGCCTCGCGTACACGTCGATCGGCATCACCGCGCTCGGCGCGCTGCTCGTGGTGCTCGACCTCGCGTGGCTGCGCACCGGAGGCGAGGCGCAGGTCGCGCTCACCGGATCGGGCGTCGCGATCCGCTTCTGATCACTCGCGCATGCCGTGGCGCTTGATCAGATCGTTCAGGTACGAGCGATCCATCTCGCCCTCGCGCGCCGCCGCGCGCACGTTGCCGCCCGTCTTGTCGAGCAGGGCGCGCACGTAGCGCACCTCGAACGCATCGAGCAGGCGCTTGCGCGCCTCTTTGTACGGCAGGCCGAGCCCCCGGCCGATCACGTCGTCGTCGCTGCCCGCCGGCACATCGCTGCGCTCCGACGACACGACGAGCTCGGGCGTCTCGCCCACCGCGAGCGCCGCGGTCACGACGTTGCGCAGCTCGCGCACGTTGCCGGGCCAGCGATGCGCGCGTAGCTCGCGCATCACCGCCGGCGGGAAGAGCGCCGACACCTCGCCCTCGTACCCGCTCGCGCGCAGGAAGCGCTCGACCAGCAGCGGGATGTCCTCGACGCGCTCGCGCAGCGGCGGCACGTGCACCACGACCACGCCGATGCGGTAGTACAGATCGAGGCGGAATCGCCCCGCGTTCACGTCGGCGCGCAGATCACGATGTGTCGCCGACACCAGGCGCACGTCGATCGGACGCTCGTCGCGACCGCCCACGCGACGCACCCGACGTCGCTCCAGCACCCCGAGCAGCGAGGCCTGCAGCTCCGCGGGCAGCTCACCGATCTCGTCGAGGAAGAGCGTGCCTCCGTCGGCGCGCTCGAGCGCGCCGGGATACGCGCGATCCGCGCCGGTGAACGCGCCACGCTCGTGGCCGAAGAGCTCCGACGCGAAGAGCGAGGGCGGCACCGCGCCGCAGTCGACGGTGACGAACGGTCGATCGCGACGCGTGCTCGCATCGCCGTCCGTCCCTTCGTGCAGCGCGCGCGCGAGCAGCTCCTTGCCGGTGCCCGACTCGCCGAGCAACAGCACCGGCGCGTCCTTCGTCGCGAGCCCCGCGACGCGATCGAGCAGGCGCCGCATCACCACGGTGCGCCCCACGATCCCGCCCGCACCATCGTTGCCCGGCACGTCGACGAGCACGACCTCGCCGCCGTCGACCCGCAGCTCGGTCTGTCCGAGCCGCACCGTCGTGCCGCTCGCGAGCGCGACCGACGCATCCTCGACCAGCGCGCCGCCGATCATCGTGCCGTTCGTCGACGCGAGGTCGGTCAGCAGGATCCGATCGCCGCGCCCGCGCAGCTCGAGGTGGTAGCGCGACACCGCGCGATCCGAGAGCACGAGCGAGCTCCCGTCGGCGGTGCCCACCGTGATCGGCTCGTCGTGCGACTCGCACACGCGGCCCGCGTCGGGCCCCGACACCACGGTGACGCGCACCGCGCGCACCGGCACGCCGGTGCGTCGGGTGGGGACCGTCTTCCCTTCGCTCATCGGCCCTCAATCTACGCTGCGGACCGCGCGCCGCGCGAGTGTCGGATCCCGCCGACATGGAGGCGCGACCCTCCCACGCAGGGCCACGATCGCCCTCGGATCTGCGTATTTTCCGCGCGGTACGCGCGCTGCACTGCGCACCGCGCATGAAGGCGCGTGCTCTCTCGCTCGTCGCGCTCCTGCTCGCGCTCGCCGCGTGCCGGGGCGGGCTGCTCGACGGTCCCGCGGGGCCGAGCGGTCACGACCCACGACGACCGACCGATCCCACGGATCCCACCGATCCCGGCCACGCTGCGGTCGCGTCGGTGCGACGGCTCTCGGTGCACGAGCTGCGCAATTCGATCGCGACGGTGTTCGGCGTCGAGAGCGACGCGATCGATCGTGTCCCGCCCGATCGTCGCGACTTCGTGTTCGATCGCATCGCGCAGTCGCAGACCGCGAGCGCGGTGCACATCGAGGCGTTCGGCGCGCTCGGTCGCGCCGTCGCGGAGTCGATGATCACCAGCGGCGCGCTCTCGTCGCGCGTGCCCGCGTGCCCGGCCGAGATCCTCCCGCCCGCCGCGGCGAGCGCGACCACGCGGTATCCGGGCGGCGGCATGGCGCTCGCGCCGACGTGGGCGGTGCACACCGCGACCAGTGGGCGCGTCTACCTGCAGTACCCCGAGGAGGCCACGCTCACCGTGAGCCACGGCTTCCCGAGCGCGGGGCGATATCGCTTCACCGCGGAGCTCGATCCGAACGTCGCGGTGAACGTGGTGGTGAGCGTCGACGGGCGCGCGATCACGACGTGGTCGCTCGGCCCCTCGTCGCCGCCGCAGACGGTCGAGCTCGAGCACGCGGGAGGCACTGCGATCCTTGAGCTGCGCGTCACCGGCCTGCAGTCGGGCCTGATGTACGTCGACGGCGCGAGCGTCGAGGGCCCGCTCGATCCCGGCGCGGCGCGCACTGCCGAGCGACGCGCGTGCGCCGAGGGCTTCGTCGACACGATCGCACCGCTCGCGTGGCGCCGTCCGCTGCGGGTCGAGGATCGCGCGCGCCTGCTCGCGCTCTACGACGAGGCCGGCGAGTTCCGCGATGGATTCCGCATGATCGTCGAGGCGATCGTCGAGAGCCCGCGACACCTCTACCTCGTGGAGATCGGCGAGCCGGTGGCCGATCGCGAAGGGCACCACGCGCTCGACGACTGGGAGCTCGCGTCGCGCCTCTCGTACCTCGCGTGCGAGTCGCCGCCCGATGCGATGCTGCGCGCCGACGCCGCGCGTCATGCGCTGCGCGACCCCGAGGTGCTCGCATCGCACGCGGCGCGGCTCTTCGGATCGGAGTGCGCAGAGGCGACGGTGGTGCGCTTCTTCGAGCAGTGGCTCGGCCTCGATCGACTGCCCGAGGTGAACCGCGATCCCACGATCTATCCCGAGTGGAACGACGATCTGCGGCGCGCGCTGCGCGAGGACGCGTCGCGCTTCTTCGTCGAGATGGTCTTCCGCGAGCGCGCCGGGCTCGACGCGCTCTACACCGCACGCCGCGCCTGGCCGAGCGCGCAGGTCGCGGCGATCTACGGCGTCGAGAGCGCCGATGGATCCGAGGTCGCGCTGCCCGAGGCACGCGCCGGCCTCCTCACGTTGCCCGCGCTGATGGCGGTGCACGCGAAGCCGTACGAGACGTCGCCGGTGCATCGCGGCGTGTTCGTGGTCGAGCGCCTGCTCTGCCAGCACCTGCCGCCCCCGCCCGCCGAGCTCGACATCGTGCCGCCGGTGTTCGATCCGAGCGCGACCACGCGCGAGCGCTGGTCGCGCCACTCGAGCGACTCGAGCTGCTCGTACTGCCATCGCCTGATCGATCCCGTCGGCTTCGCGATGGAGGACTTCGACGCGATCGGCCGGCACCGCACGATGGAAGCGGGCGAGCCGATCGACGCGCGCGGCGGCGCGCCGGCGCTGGGCGTCGGGGACGGATCGATCGAGGGCACGCGCGCGCTCGCCGAGGCGATCGCGTCGTCGGAGCTCGCCGCGGACTGCTTCGCGCGGCAGTGGACGCGCTTCGGGCTCGGTCGCCTCGAGGACGAGGGCGACGAAGCGACGATCACCACGGTGCGCGACGCGCTGCGCACGAGCGCGATCGACGCGATGGTCGCGCTCACGCGCACCTACGCGTTCACGCACCGCGTCGAGCCGATCACGGAGGGCGAGTGATGAGGAGAATGGGTCGGCGCATCTTCGCCACCGGCGCCGCGGGCGCCGCGATCAGCCTGCCGCTCTTGCCGAGCCTGCTCACGCGCGCCCAGCCGACGCCCGCGCCCCTGCGCTTCGTGTGCATCTACACGCCGAACGGGCAGCACCCCGACCAGTGGCTGCCGACCGGCGGCGAGCGCGACTTCGTGCTCTCGCCGGTGCTCGCGCCCCTCGCGCCGCTCCGCGATCGACTGCTCGTGATGCACGGCGCGCAGGGCTCCCACAACCACCAGCACGGCCACGCCGAGTGCCTCACCGGCGCCCCGGGCGCGCCCGACAGCTTCGTGCCCACCGGGCCGAGCCTCGATCAGCTGCTCGCGGCACGCTCGTCGCGCGAGACTGCGATCCCGTCGCTCGAGCTCGCGGTCGGCACCGACAGCAACGCGGCGAGCGTGATCAGCTACGCGCCCGGCGCGCTCCCGGTGCCCCCGGTCGTCGATCCGCGCCACGCGTTCGATCGTCTGTTCCTGGTCGCGAACGGCGATCCCGCGGTGCTCGAGCGCCTGCGCGCGCAGCGAAGCAGCGTGCTCGATGGCGTGATCGGAGAGTTCGCCGCGCTCGAGCCCTCGCTCTCGGCGGCCGAGCGACGCGTGCTCGACGCGCACCTCACCGCGCTGCGCGAGCAGGAGCGTCGCCTCTCCGAGCCGGTGATGGTCGATGCGTGCGAGCTCCCCGCGGGGCCGAGCGCGCCGAGCGGCGGCACGTTCGCGATGCACGACGCGGTGCGCCACCACGCCGACACGATCGCCGCGGCGTTCGCCTGCGATCTGACGCGCGTCGCGACCCTGATGATCGGCCCCTCGGGCAGCATCCGCCGTTACGCGTGGGCCGGCGTCGACGAGGACTTCCACGAGATCGCCCACGGCAACGCGGTGAACGCGTACGACAAGCTGCTGGCGATCAATCGCTGGCACGGCGAGATGGTCGCGCACCTCTGCGCGCGGCTCGACGCGATCCCCGAGGGCGAGGGGACGGTGCTCGATCACACGATCGTGTTCTGGACGAACGAGCTCGGGCTGCAGCCGTTCGGCCACGCGCGCAGCTCGGTCCCCCTGGTCGTCGCGGGCGGCACCGACGTGCTGCGCACCGGGCGATTGCTCGATCTGAGCGGCTCGCACTACCACGACGTCTTGCTCACGCTCGCGCGGGTGCTCGGCCTCGACGTCGACACGTTCGGCACCGAGGGTCGCACGCCGATCTCGACGGTGCTGGTCTGATGCGCCGCTGGATCGTGCTCGCGCTGCTCGTCGGATGCTCCGAGCCCGTCGCACGCGACGAGGACGTGCCCGATGCGTCGTCCCCACCGCGCGATGCGAACGTCATCGTCATCGACGCGGCCGAGCCGCTCCCCGATGCGCCGATCGCCGACGAGCCCAGCGTGCGCATCGTGTTCCCGCCGTCGGGCGCGACCTCGGCCGATCACATCACGATCCGCGGCACCGCGCAGCACGTCGATCACGTACGCGTCGCCGGCGTCGACGCCGAGAGCGACGATGGATTCGCAACGTGGCACCTCGAGGTCCCGCTCGCGCTGGGGTCCCAGACGATCATCGCGGACGCGGACGGCGCGCGCGCCGAGGTCGTGCTCGATCGCGCGGCGTCCGACGCCGACGTCGCACGCGGCGAGGGCCCGCGGAACCTGCGCATCTTCGGGCTCGCGATGAGCGACGACGCGCGCAGCGCGTACCTTTGCGACGACATCGACGACGGCGTGATCACCATCGACGTCGCGACCGGCACGCGTGTGCTCGCGACCGGCGGCGAGTCGGGACGCACCATCGGATACGAGCTGGTGCAGGCGACCGCGATCACGCTCGATCCCACGGCGCATCGAGCGCTGCTGGTCGACGACGGAGCGCTGGTGAGCGCGGACCTCGACACGCGCGAGCAGCGCATCGTCTCTCCGGCGCAAGGCGACCTCGCGGCGATCGTGCAGGCGGGCGACCGCGTGATCGCGCTCGACGCCGAGCACGACGCGATCGTCGAGATCGATCCCGCGACCGGCGACCACACCACGCTCACCGACGAGACCAGCGGCAGCGGGCCCTCGATGCGCGTCGCGTTCCGCATGGACGTCGACCTCGCGACGCGGCGCGCCTACACGACGCTGCAGTACCAGAACGACGTGCTCGAGATCGATCTCGCGACCGGCGCGCGGCGCGTGCTCTCGGGCTCGGGCGCACCGATGACCGAGCCGGTCGCGCTCGCCGTCGCGCCCGATCGCGGCGAGCTCTTCGTGTGGACCGGCGAACGCACGATCGTCGCGATCGATCTCGCGACCGGCACGCGCCGCGCGCTCGGAGGCAACGGTTTCGCGCTGCAGCGAATTCAAGCGCTGGTGATGCGCGAGGGTGTGCTCTGGGCGTACGAGCGCGGTGCCAACGCATTGCTCGCGATCGACCCCGAGACCGGCGATCGCGTCGTCCTCTCGCGCGGCGACCACCAACCTTACTGAGCTGATATCGTCGCGCCCCGCATGGATCGCGATCGCTTCGGCTGGTCGCTCGTCGAGCTCGGCGAGCGGCTCGCGGGCTTCGGCGTGTCGATGCTGACGATCCTCGTCTGCTACGGCGCCTCGAAGATCGGCACGATCGCGCCGTATCGCCTGCTCCCGCTCACCGCGCTCGATCTCGCGATCCCCTACTGGCCCTGGACCGTGTGGATCTACGGCACCGCGACGTGGGCGGTCTTCCTCGCGTGGGCGATCGTGCCGAGCCGTCTCGAAGCGCGTCGCCTCTGGACCTCGATCGCGCTCGCGTCGATCACGTGCGCCGCGATCTTCATGGTCTTCCCCACGACCTATCCGCGCACGCTCTACCCCACGCCCGACGACGGAAGCCTCACCGCGATCGAGCTCGCCGATCTGCGCGAGGCCGACACGGCGGCGAACTGCGTCCCCTCGCTCCACGTCGCGCTCGCCGCGCTGATGGCGCTCTCGGGCATCTCGTTCCCGTTCCGCACCACGCGCGTCCGCCGCGCGCTCGCGGTGCTGTGCGTTGCGTGGGCCACGCTGGTCGCGCTCGCGACGCTCACCGTGAAGCAGCACTACATCGTCGACGTGCCGAGCGGCGCGCTCGTCGGCGCACTCGCATGGTGGAGCGCGCGTCGTCTTCTCCATCCGCACCGCGCGCCCTTCTGGGCCCGCTACGGCCGACCGCTCGCGCTCCTCACCGACGCCGATCGCGAGGCCGTCGCGAAGCTGCGCCGCAACGTCGAGTCGCACCAGTGGTCGCTCGACGAGATCGCCTGGCCCGAGCGCCCGCTGCGCCCGATCTCGCCGCTGATGGAGCGCCTGCTCAACGAGGTCGTCTACATCGAGGAGATCGCGCGGCTCAACTTCGAGCTGCTGCGCGACGGCAGCCACGACGAGGATCTGCGCGCGCTCTACGACCTCTTCGCCGACGAGGAGCGCCGCCACGCCGAAGCGCTGCGTCGTGTGATCACCGCGCACGGCGGGCGCATCCTGCCGCCCGGCCTCGGCAACGCGCTCGTGCTCTCGCAGTTCGATCGCCTCGATCCCCGCAGCGACGCCGACGTCGCGCTGGTCGCGCTCTCGACGCCGGTGTTCGAGACCTTCCTCGACGCCGGCACGATCCCGTTCCTGCGCCACCACCCCGAGGTGAAGGGCGCGCTCTTCGACGCGCTCGAGCAGCGCATCTCGCGCGACGAGCACGCGCACCTCGCGCTCAACTGGATCGTCAGCCGCCACCTCGCGCGCACCTCGAGCCCGCGGCGCGCGCTCCGCTGGCTCGCGAATCCGATGATCCATCGCGGCATCTTCGCGGTGCCCTTCATGTCGCTCGACGTCTACGCACTCGCGTACCGGCTCGGCTTCGACTTCCGCTCGCTCCTGCCCGCGTTCACGCGCCTCTGGCGGCTGCATCACCGGTTCTCCGAGCTCGCGTCGTTCCCGCTGTGGTGGCTCTTCCGGCTCTTCGTCGCGTGCGGGGTGATCGCGACCACGACCGTGCTCGCGCTGCACCGCGCGAACCTCGTGATGGGCGCGCTCTGGACGACCTTCTCGCGGGTCACGCGTGCCCTTGCGATCGCGCTCTTCGGCCGCGACCTGCTCGCGCGCCGCGCGTTGCCTCCCGCACGCTGAGCACCCTGCGCGCGCCGTCGTGCCGCTCGAGGAAGCGCTGCTCGTGACGCGTCGGCGCTCGCGAGAGTCGATAGACTCCCTCGAGTGGCGGCCGCAAAGCGTCGGAACAAGAAGTCGTCCTCGAAGAAGCCCGCGAACGGACCTCCTCCCGAGCCGGTGGGGATCGTCGCGGCGATCTCGACGATCCCACGACCTTCCGAGCTCCATCGCGAGGCGGTCGCGCTGCATGTCATGGAGGCGATCCGCCGCGCGCGCGTTCGTACGTTCTCGTACGCCCGACGCGACGGGCACGCGCTCTTCCGGCTCGATCGGGGCAACGGCGATTGGCTGAAGATCGTCTTCGACGCGGGCCGGCACCTCGTGCTCGGATTCGATCACGAGTCGCCGATCAGTCCGTTCCAGGTCGGTCACCTCTGGCCCGGTCTCTACGAAGGACTGCCCGACGACCTGCGACCGTTCGTGCTCGCGCCCGACGGCGAGGAGGCGTTCGCCGAGTCGGAGAGCGGGCCCGCCGTATTCGCCGCGGCGACGTTCGCGGCGTGGTGGACCGAGGGACACTGGACGCACGGCGCGCTCACGCTGCCGGAGCTCGACGTGTTCGACTCCGACGGCGCCGAGCTCCTGCTCTCGTGCATGACGCCCCGCATCAAGCTGATCGAGGAGGGCGGCTGGGACGCCGGGCTCGTGGCGCGAATCGAACGCCACGAGCCGCTGGACGACGCGACGATCCGCGCGCTGCATCGCGACGCCGACGTGTCCGCGGTGCGCGAGGCGATGCGGACATCGGGGTACGGCGCACCGTTCCCATTCGCCGAGTGAGCGGTGCGGCGCGGCCGCGCGCTCGACCGGGTTATCCTCGCGCGCGGTGAGCGGGACAGAGGGCGACGACGCGTTCGAGGCGCTGAGCGACTGCGCGGCGTGCCGCGTCGAGTCGTCGGTCGTCGAGCTCATCGCGGCGCGCGGTGGCGCGGGCGTGGTGCTCGAGAGCAAGTGTCGCCTCTGTCTGCGCGAGCAGCGCGAGGGCGCGCTGGTCTTCGAGGGCGAGCGCTTCGAGGGCGACGAGGCCGCCGCGCGCGCAGCGCTCGCACGATGGGCGCGCAGCGAGGGCGACGACGACGTCGAGCGCTTCGTGCAGGCCCACTTCGCGGCGGTCGGTCGGGGAGCCGGCGAGGGCGCCTCCGTGATCGCGGCGCGCCTCGCGCGCGGCGAGCCGGTCGAGACGAGCTTCGACGCGATCGCCTGGCTGTTCCCCGGCGTCGGCGCAGTGGGCGACGGAGGGAACGCGCCCGCGCCCGTCGACGACGAGACGCGCACGACCACGCCCTTCGTGCGCCACGCCCCGCAGGAGAGCGCGATCTCGATCCGACGCAGCCTCCCGCCGATCATCCCGACCACCCACGAGTCGATCCCGCTCCACAAGCAGCCGCTGCGCGTCTCGGCGCGCGCGCTCTGCGCGGTGATGCTCGCCGACGGACAGGCGAGCCCCGCGGATCGCGCGTTCCTCGACGCGACGTTGCGCGGGTGGGGCCACCCGCCGCTGCGCGACGACGACCTCGCGGTGTGGCGCCCGCACGATCTCCGCTGGCCTCACGATCCCCAGCTCGTGATCGAGGCGATGGCGCGCCTCGCGTTCGTCGACGGCGAGCGCGACACCACCGAGTGGCGCGTCGCGCGCGAGTTCGCGCGGGCCTGGGGCGTCTCCCTCGAGGCGCTCGAAGCACTCGGTGTCCAGCTCGAGCGCGAGCACCAGCGCGGCCTCCGCCGCGTCGTGTCCTCGCTGACTCGCCTATTCGTCCGCTGAATCGAACCTCACGGAGCCATTCACCGCATGAATCCTCGTCCCGCCGCCGTCTACGCGCCCGATGCCGAGCGCGCCGCGCGCGTCGCTGCGTTCCGACAGCAGTTCGACGGCGTCGTCGCCAACGTCGCCCGCGTCATCAAGGGCAAGGACGAGATCATCCGGAAGGTCCTCCTCGCGATGACCGCCAAGGGCCACGTCCTCCTCAAGGACGTGCCCGGCACCGGCAAGACGATGCTCGCGCGCGCGCTCGCCGCGTCGATCGACTGCCGCTTCCGCCGCATCCAGTTCACGCCCGATCTCCTCCCGATGGACATCACGGGCACGAACGTCTTCAACCTCCGCAGCAAGAGCTTCGAGTTCCAGCCCGGTCCCGTCTTCACCAACCTCCTGCTCGCCGACGAGCTCAACCGCGCGACGCCGAAGACGCAGTCGGCGCTGCTCGAGGTGATGGCCGAGGGAACGGTCACGGTGGAGGGCACCACGCACCGCATGGAGCCGCCGTTCCTCGCGATCGCGACGATGAACCCGCTCGATCACGAGGGGACCTACGCGCTGCCCGCGGCGCAGATGGATCGCTTCACGATGCAGCTCTCGATGGGCTTTCCGCCGCCCGACGCGGAGGTCGAGATGCTCGACGTGCACCTCGCCGAAGATCCGCCGGTCGAGCACCTGCGCCCGGTCGTGCACCGCGAGGACTTCCTCGCGTGGCAGGCGACGGTGCCGCGCATCTTCATCGCGGAGCAGGGCAAGCGGTACCTGGTCGAGCTCGCGAACGCGATCCGCGCCGACGCGCGCGCTCTATCGCCGCCCTCGCCGCGCGCGGTGCTCATGCTCGCGCGCACCTCGCAGGCCCACGCGATGAGCCAGGGTCGCGACTACGTCACGCCGCAGGACGTGCAGGCGATCGCGGCCGACGTGCTCGCGCATCGCATGGTCGTCAGCGGGAGCGACGTCGCGCACGGCTTCGTGCACGAGGTGCTCGCGAAGGTCCCGGTGCCGTGATCGCAGATCACGGCGGATCAGGGGCGAGGCGAGTGGATCTGCAGGTTCCCGCGCGCGAGCGTGTCGCCCACCTCGTACACGACGACGTCGCCCCCATCGCCGCAGTCGTCGTCGTCGGACTCGCACACGACGAGCTCGTGCTCGTCGTCGTGCTCACCGCGATCGAGGATCGTGACCTGGTACGCGAAGCCGTCGTGGCCGTTCCAGGTGCCGGTGCCGTGGAACACCGCGATGCTCGGCTCCTCGCCGGGCCCGACGAGGCACACGACCTCCGACACCGTGCGCCCGTCGAAGCAATCGCCGTCGAACGTCACGTGGGTCCACGCGCCCTCGAAGCCGCCGCGCTCGAACGCCTTCGCCTGGCCACCGAACGCGCCCCCGACGAGCGCGCCGTCGCCCGGCTCGATCTGACCGCCTCCGGTGATCCAGCACGCGACGTCGCGCGGTGGCGCCGCCGGTCCCGCCTCGTGCCCCGCACACGCCGCGAGCGCGAGCGCCACGACCCACCGCGATCGCTTCATCACGAGCCGATCTACGTGCGGCGTTCTGCCCACCAATCCCTCGGCAGGGGCACGCGAGCATGAGCGCGCGCCCGCATCCGCTGATCTCGATGGCGAAGGTCGCGTTCCACCTCGCGGGGACCTTCGCGCTCCCGATCGTCGTGGGGCTCGTCGCTGCGCTCTTCCTCGAGGTCTCTCAGGTCGCGGAGACCGCGCCCACGCTCTTGCTGTTCACCGTCGTGTTCCTGTTCCCCGTCTTCCTGATGCAGCTCGTCGGCATCGTGCGGAAGACGCGCATCGAGGTCGCGCAGCTGCGCGCCGAGCGTCGGGAGCGAGGCGAGCCGATCGCGCTCGGCTTCGAGCGATGGATGGACGTGCTCGCGCGCCACGCCGCGGTGATCACGCCGCGCGGGTACTCGCTGCTCTTCGCCGGGCTCGCGTTCCTCGTCGCGGCGCTCGGCTTCCAGTGGGGCGATCTCGGGCTCGTCGCGACGATGGGCTTGCTCCTCTTCTACGGCGTGGTCGGCGTGACCTCGTTCCTCTCCGCGTTCCTCGTGCGTGGCTTCGCGCGCGAGGCCGAGCGACGTCGGGCGAACGTGCGCCGCGAGATGTCGCCCGCGGTCGTGCTCTCGGGCGAGCCCGGCGAAGAGCGCTTCCACCTGATCGGCGTGCCGGTGCCGCCCGGCTATCACCTGCTCGTCGAGGACGTGCTGCCCGACGAGCTCGGCACCGAGACGCGCCACGTGATCGGCGCCGGCGTGCGCACCCAGGAAGCGATCGTCAGCGGCAAGCTGCGCCGCAGCCCGCGCGGCCTCTATCGCCTCGGTCCCGCGACGATCGGCTACCAGGACGTGCTGGGCCTGACGCGCGTGTCGGTCGCCGCGGTCGCATCGTGTGAGCTCAAAGTACTTCCGCGCTTCCGGCGGCTCGAGATCGTCGAGCCACCGCGCAGCAAGCACCAGACGCCCGACGTCGTGGTGCGCCCGCATCGCTTCCCGCAGGAGGACTTCTTCCGGTTCCGCGAGTACACGCGCGGCGACGACACGCGACGCATCCACTGGAAGCTCTCGGTGCGCGCCGGACGGCTCACACTGCGCATGCCCGAGTCGCGCGAGCAGTCGGTGCGCAACGTGGTGCTGGTGCTCGACTCGTTCCTTCCCGGGCGCGGGACCGGCGACGACGCGGTGGGCCTCGCCGACGTGCTCGACGCGCTCGTCGAGACGTGGGTCTCGCTCGCGGCGGAGCTCGTCGATCGCGGCGACGCGGTGACGCTCGTCGCGGCGGTCGACGATGGTCGCGGCGGGCGGCGGATCGAGAGCGTGTCGGGCCGCGCGCCGCGCACGCGCTGGCAGGATCTCGGAGCGCGCGCGCGGTGGCAGGATCGTTTCGATCTGCCGGCGCTCCTCGAGAGCGTCGGGCCCGCGACCGACGGCGTCGCGGTCTCCGCGCGCTTCGATGCACCGCCGCCGCTGCCCTTCCAGGGCCAGCGCTTCACGTGGATCTATCGCAAGCCCGAGGAGGCGCTGGGCCCGCCCGAGCCCGGCTTCTGGACCGTCCATCTCGGCGGCGCGGGCCTCGGCACGCAGCTGCTCGCGTTGATCCGACTGCCCTTCCCGGTCGGCAGCGACGAGAACACGCTCGGTGCGCGCTGGCGTCGTTATCGGTTCGAGCGTGCACGCTACGACGCGCGGCAGCGGCTGCGCGCGCGGGTACGTCGCGGCGCGCAGAGCGTCGTCGCCGCGCTGATCGCGCGTGGGGACGCGGTGTACACGCTCGAGCCCGGGCCGATCGCGCATCGCCTCGTCGGCGTCTCGTCGGGAGCCGCCGGAGGTGTGATGTGAGCGCGACGCGCGAGGCGTGGCGGCGCGACGCGAAGGAGCTCGCGCGCCCCGCGCTGACCTACCTCGCGTGGGTCGTCGTGATGCTCGCGATCTTCGACCTCGTGGTGCTCGTGCTCGACGGGTTCTCGGGCGAGGCGATGGTGATGCTCGTCGTCCTCGGCGTCTCGACGATCATCGGCGTGCTGATCGGTCAGGCGCTCGCGATCGCGCGGGTGCGCGGCTCCGCGCTCGGCTGCGCGACGATGCTCTGGTACGCGGGCAGCTGCGTCGTGAGCGGCGCGCTCGTCGCGGGCGGTCCGCTCGGCGGGATCGTGATCGCGCTGCTCTTCATGACGCCGATCTTCGTGAGCGGCGGCGCGTGGAGCCTCGCATCGAGCCGCGCGCTCTTCGCGGCGTGGGTGCCGGTCATCTACGGCACCGGCGCGATGTTCGCGATCCTCGAGCGCGACGATCGCGTCGACGTCTGGGAGCAGGGCGACAAGTGGGCGATCTGGAACGTCACCACGTCGTTCATCCTGTTCCTCACCATCGCGCTGCTGCTCGTGTACCTCGTGATGCGCGAGCGGCATCGGCTGCATCGATGGAGGAACGCGCCGCGCGCGCTGCTCGCGGGCACGGTGATCGAGCGCGGTCCCGCGCGCCCTCGGCTCACGGTGATGGGCTGGGCCGCGCTGATCGTCGTCGGGCTGATGCTCACCGCGGGCACGCTCTTCCTCGCGCCCTATCTCTTCCGCACCGGGCCCGAGGAGGGCGAGGGCGAGGGGAGCTCGCAGTCGCAGCAGCAGGAGAGCGAGCAAGAGGGCGAAGGCGAGCAGCAGGCCGCGCAGGGCGAGGGAGAAGGAGACGCCGCGGGACAGGCCGAGCGCGCCGCGCGCGCCCTCGCGCAGGCGGTGTGCCCCGCGATGATCGGGCTCCTCCTGATCGCGGCGATGGCGGCGATCGCGTGGAGGCCGGTGCGGCGCCTCGTGATCATCGAGGTGCTGCGGCGCCCGCGCTGGCGCGTCGCGCCGACGACCCGCATCCGCATGGGCTGGCGCTTGATCGAGATCGCGCTCGGCGATCTCGGGATCGACGCCGATCCGAGCGTCGACGCGAGCGAGCTCGTGCGCCGCCACGAAGCTGCGCTCGGCGCGATCGACGCCGAGCTCCTCGCGCGGCTGCGCGACGCGGCGACGCTGCGCGATCGGGTCGCGTACGCGCTCGCGCTCGAGCCCGGCGACGTCGAGCGCTTCGCGAGCGACGCCGAGCGCATCTGGGTGATCGCGTCGAACCGCATCGAGCTGAAGAAGGAAGCGCAGAACGCCTTCCGCGACGTCGGCTGATCGCGGGGACCGTGAATCCCAGGCACGCCGGCACAGCCGGCACACGGTCACGCCTCTGGCGAATTCGCCGCGAATTCCGCAATTCGACGCGTGGCACGGAGCTCGCTCTGGAGCGCTCGCGACTTCGACAGGAGCTTGCCCGTGTCTTCTTCTTCTCGTGCGCTTCTCTTCTCTTCGTTCGCCGCGCTCGCGCTGGTCGGGTGCAGCTTCGATCTCGCGCTCGACGGCGACTGGTCGCGCGGCGAGCTCGGCCGCTCGCAATGGCAGATCGACGACGGCCTCTGTCCCGGCCTCGCCGGCGGATGCGCGTTCGACGTGCCGCTCGCGGTCGGCGCCAGCACGCGCGTGCACGTCGTCGGCGTCGACGGAGACACCGTGTTCGCAGAGGCCGAGGGCAGCGTTCGTCTCGGGCTCTACGACGTGATCGCGAACGACCCCGCCGATGCCTTCTTCGAGATCACGGCGGTGAGCGCGGGCGCCGGGACGCTGCGGCTGCGCGATCGCCTCACCGGCGAGGAGATCGATCGCATCCACGTCGAGGTGCGTGAGGCGACCGAGCTCGACTGCGGCGCGCTCGCGAACAACGACGAGGTGCTGTGGGACATGCCGCAGCTCGCGCCCAGCGATCCGATCGAGCTGCTGATGCCGGGCGTCGTCGCGTCGAGCGGGAGCAGCCCCGATGCCCAGCTCGTGTGCCGGGCGCGCGACGAGCGCGGACCCATGCTCTCGGCCGACGCGATCCGGTGGCAGGTGATCGAAGGAGCCGACGTGATCCAGCTCCGCACCGACGCGCTCTTCTCGTTCTCGCCGGTGCAGGGCGCGCGCGTCCGCTACGACGTGCTGCAGCGCGGTGACGCACGCCTCCGCGTGACGCTCGGCGACATCTCGCGCGAGCTCGGCGTGGTCGTGCGATGAGCCTTTGCCGGAGTGCTCGTCCCGAAGGTCCCGGACGGGAGCGCGCCGCGCGCGCGGACGGTAGGGACCGGCGGGCGAGCCGATGTTTTCGGCAATCTTCGAGCGATCAGCGCTTCGGGAAGAGCGCCTCGTACTGCTCTTCCTTGAACCCGACGAGCACCTTGCCGCCGTGGACGAGCACCGGGCGCTTCACGAGCTTGCCGTCCTCCGAGAGCCAGCGCGTGATCGTCGCGTCGTCCGTGGCGTCGATCTTCTCCTTGCCCAGCGCGCGATAGCTCTGACCGCTGGTGTTGAGCCACTTGCGCACCGAGAGCCCGCTCGCGGGGATCCACTTCGCGAGCTCGGCGGGCGTCGGAGGCTGATCGACGATCGGGCGCAGCGTGATCGCGACGCTGCGATCCGAGAGCCACTTGAGCGCCTTCTTGCAAGTGCCGCAGCCGGCGTACGAGAGCACGAGCGGAGTCGTCATCGCGCCGACTCTAGCTGCACGCCGGCACGCGACAACGCGCGCGATCCGCGGTACCACGGCGCGCCGATGAAGCCGCGCCGTCCTCGCTCGCCCGATCGCCCGCGACCGCCCGAACGACAGGGCCCGCCTCGTCCCATCGCGGGCGCCGGCGACGAGGTCACGTTCGGGCTGCGGGCGGGCATCGCGCTGATCGCGAAGCGCCCCGGCGACGTGCTGCGGATCGCGTTCGCGCCCGCCGTGCAGGGCGAGCTCGGCGAGGTCCTCCGCGGGTCTCCGGCACAGCGCGTCGCATCGAGCGCGAGCGACGCCGAGCTCGCGCGGCTCTCGGGCTCGACGCATCACGAGGGGCTCGTCGTCGTCGCGCGCCCGCGTCGCTGGGTGCCCGCGGCCGAGCTGAGCGAGCGCCTGGTGCGCGGCAAGGGCGCTGCGGTCGCGCTCGATCGCGTGCGCAATCCCTACAACGTCGGCGCGATCCTGCGCACCGCCGCGTTCTTCGGGATCGACGCCGCGCTGCTCGGCGCGATCGCGCCGCATCCCGCGCTCGCGTCGGATGCGATCCGCGTGGCCGAGGGCGGCACCGAGCACCTCGCGCTCTCGCGCACCACCGATCTCGCCGCGACGCTCGAGCGACTGCGCGGCGCGGGCGTGCAGGTCGTCGGCGCCGACGGCGCAGCGCAGACGGGCGCGCTCGGCTTCGCGTTCCGGCGCCCCGCGATCCTCGTGATGGGCCACGAGCGCGAGGGCCTCTCGCCGCGCGTGCGCGCGCAGTGCGACGCGATCGTCGCGATCCCCGGCAGCGGCGCGATCGAGTCGCTCAACGTCGCGGTCGCGGCGGGCCTGCTGCTCGGCGAGCTGGTACGCGATCGGCTGGTGGGCTGAGAGAGCCGTCGCCGTCGCCGACCACGTCCACGACCACGACGGCGTCGTCGACGTTGACGTGAACGGCGACGTGAACGGCGACGGCACTTTCCGTCGCGTGCACAGTCCGCTCTCCGGGATCTGGTCCCCTCGCATCCCCTCCGCGAGAATCCCGCGCCCATGATCTGGCCGACCGAGCTCGAGGGCTTCCTCGTGCCAGGCACCGCGCGGTTGTTCACGCTGGTGCCGGTCCGCGGCGAGCGCTTCGTCACGCTGCGCCACCAACAACAGCGCGCGTGCAACCTCGCGGAGTGGCTGAGCGAGACGAGCGCGCCCGAGCGCGTGTGCGTGGTGGGCGCGGGCCTCGCGGGCCTCACGTTCGCGGCCGTCTACCACGAGCTGCGCGGAGGCCGGTGCTCGATCGTCGTGACCGAGCGACAGGCCGAGGTGCTCGCGAGCCTGCGCGGATGCCGCACGCGCTGGCTGCACCCGCACTTCTTCACGTGGCCCGATCCCTCGTGGGAGCGCCCGCACACGCTCTTCCCCGCGATGAACTGGCGCGCCGGCGCGGCGCACGACGTCTACTGCGCGCTCATGCGCGAGTGGAAGCGCTTCGCGCGGACGATCCGCACCGAGGTGCGCACCGACCTCGTCGGGATCGAAGAGCGCGCGAAGCTCGTGCTGGTGGAGACGACGTGCCCGGGGCGCGAGCCCGAGGAGCGCGACTTCGACGCGCTGGTGATCGCGACCGGGCCCGGCCTCGAGCGCCGGATGAGCGGCGCGATGAACGAGTCGTACTGGCACGACGACACGCTCGATCGCGAAGACCCGTACCGCCGCGGCGACGTGCGGCACTTCGCGGTCGCGGGCAACGGCGACGGTGCGCTCACCGATCTGCTGCGCATCCGCCTTCGCAACCTCGTCGATCACTCGGCGCTCGCGACCCTGGTGCGGCGGCTCGAGGAGCGATGGCCGGTGACCGAGCCCGACGATCTCGCGACCTGCGTGCGGCGCGCGCAGCGGAGCGGCGACGGAGTGAAGGAGCTCGATCGCATCGCCGCGACGCTCCCCGCGCTGCGCGATCTGCTCGACGACGGCAGCGGGCTGCGCGAGGGCACGCGCGCGACGCTGCTCGGCGCGACCGACGCGCCCCACGGCAATCCGTCGGCGTTCGCGATCAACCGGCTGCTCGTGGCGATGCTCGCCGCGAAGGACGTGACGGGCTTCGCGTACCAGCGCGGCCAGGTGATCGGCGCCGCGAAGTGGGTGCACCGCGATCGCGTGCGCGACGGAGATGCCGAGCGCGATCGCATCGTGGTGCTGCGCGACCGTACGCTCTACGCCGACGCGTTCGTCGCGCGCATCGGCGCGGATCGCGCGGGCCTGCTCCCCGACGACGCCGCGTCGAACGACACCGTCGACGCACTGCGCGCCCACGAAGCGGCACGAGAGCGGCCCACGAACGAGGCGCGCATCGCGAGTGAGCGCCGCGCCGAGCCGCGGGTCCTTCTGCGCGCGATGCCGGCGCTCGCGGGCAACAAGGTGCGCATCCGCTTCCATGCACCGAGCGCATTGTCGATCGAAGGCGCGCTCGTGACGTACGTGGAGGGCGCGGTGTCGGTCGACGGTGTCGGCGCAGCGCCGCTGCCCATCGTGCTGCGCTTCGACGAAGGTCCCGTGGTCGCGATCGTCCCCGTGGTTGCGAGGCCCGAGAATCCCGCGTCGCACGCGATGATGCGGGTGCTCTGCGCGTCGGCCGAGCTGATCGTCGCGGGCTCGGTGCTCGACGATCGCGACGAGACCCTCGCCGCGTGGGCGGCTCTCGGTGAGCGCTTCCAGCTGGTGCTCTTCAGCGAGAGCGCCGAGGAGCTCCGCGCCGAGCACCCGATCGTCGTCGAGCGCGAGCCCGGCGCATGGCCGTTCGAGCTCGACACCAGCGACGCTTGATCGGACACTTGACGAACACTTGACCGACGCTCAAGGATCTGGACATGAGGTCGGAGCTGAAGAGCAACGAGCGGCGCGCGCTCACCGCGCTCGTCGCCGCCGACGCGCCCCTCTCGAAGGGCGACCTCGCGAAGGCGGTGTTCGGCGAGGTCACCGGCTCGACGCAGTCGATGATCTCGCGGATCACCGCGACGTTGCTCGAGCACGGCCTGATCCGCGAGACCCAGCTCGGCCGTGTGCGCGTGGTCGCGCCGACCGCCGCGGGCCGTGCCGAGATCCAGGTCACGCCGCGGCCCGATGGGACGCTGCTGCGCGCGCGGCTGCGCGACCTCGCGGGCACCAACGAGCACCCGCCCCGTGCCCGCAACATCAAGCATCTCCACGGTGCGGCGGCGATCGTCGCGAGCGAGCTCTCGCGCCGCGCGGAGTGGCGCGACGAGGACGAGCGGTTCGCGCAGGCGATGCTCGCGCTGATCGACGAGGGGCCGGACGAGCGCCGCGACGCGCGCGAGGATCGCGCGGCGATCGGCCAGCTGCTCTGGGGCTGGCCCACGCGCGACGCGGCGCGCGGCGCGCTCGTCGACGCGCTCGCTCGCCTCGAAGATCCGCTGGAGCGCGAGGACCGCGCGCGCGAGCTCGGCTCGGAGCTGGTGCGGCTCGCCGGCAGCGTCGCGGCACATCCCGACCTCGCGCTGCTGTGGTCGGCCGCGGCGGGCGCGATCCTCGGCGCGCTGCGGACGCGCACCGACGCCACCGACGCGCGGGTGCGCGCCGCGCTCGCGAACGGGCTGCGGAGCTCGCTCCGCGTGGCGGAGCACACGAGCGAGGAGATGTCGCGCTACTGGCGCGCGCGCAGCTTGACGGCGCTCGGCGCCGACGACGCAGCGGGCGCGGACTGGGACGCGCTCGCGCGGATCGTGGTGCCTCCGCGCGACGCGGATCGCTCGGGCGTCGAGGAGCGCGCGCGGCGAGTCGTCCTGGCGGTGCGCGACAGCGCGGTCGTGAACGCCCCGCTCACCGAGCTCGACGCGCTCGAGCGACGGCTGCTGGCGACGCGCCTCGCGGCGAAGATGAAGTGGCCCGACACGAGCCCCTCGTCGCACGTGATCGAAGAGATCGTGGATCGCCGCGATCGCACGGTGAGCGCGCTCGCCGACGTGGAGCGCAAGCTCGGCGACGGAGAGCGCGCGGAGCTGGATCGCGCCCGCGATCAGGTGCGCGCGGTGCCGGCGAAGCTCGAGAGCGATCCCGCCGCGCGCGAGATCGCGAGCCTGCACGCGCGCCGCGCGAGCATCACGGCCGCGGGCAGCGCCGCGATCGCCGCGGCGAAGCAGGTCGCGCCGGTCGCCGACGGTGACCTGAAGCGCTTCCTCGCGGACCAGGTCCGGGACAACCTCTGGTCGTTGCCGATGGTCGTGGGCCACGTCGCGTGGCTCGCGCGCTTCGACAAGATCGTTCGCAACGAGCTCAGCTGAGGAGGAGAACGATGAGCGCGCTCGAGACGAGCCTGCCGAAGCCGGTGACCCAACCGCGCGGCGCGTACGCCCAGGTCGCGGTGGTGCGCGATGGACGCGCGATCCGCGCGGGCGAGAGCGACGCCGATGCGCCCCGGCGCGCCGAGCACGAGCGACGCTGATCGCTGGCGCGACGTGCTCGCGTCGCACCGCCGCGCGTTCGGCGTGACGCGCTTCGGCTCGACGACCGCGCTCGACGTGCTCGGCATCGAGACCGCGACCGCGCTGCGCGACGACGTCGAGGGCGAGTCGATCTCGGTGGCCAGCGGCAAGGGCCGGACTCGCACCGAGGCCGAAGCGGGCGCGCTCGCCGAGGCGCTCGAGCGACACGCCGCGGAGCCATGCCGGGCACGCATCGCGACGCACATCGCGCGCGCCGCGGAGCTCGGCGACGCAGCGCTCGATCTCGCATCGCTCGCGCTCGGGACGTGGGTCGATCGCGACGTGCTGGACGCGCCGCTCGAGTGGTGTCGTGGCGCGTGGCTCGCGACCGGCGAGCCGGTCTGGGTGCCCGCCGACCTGGTGTTCTTTCCGTTCGTGCCCGCGCCCGATCGCGTGCTGCTCGCAGCACCGAGCACCACCGGTCTCGCGAGCGGCGAGACGTGGGACCGCGCGGTGCTCCACGGCTTGCTCGAGTGCGTCGAGCGCGACGCGTGGGCGCGGGCCCTCGCGCTGGTGTCGATCGGACGTGGCGGTCGCATTCCTCACCTCGATGCCGCCGCGACACCGCTCCTCGAGCGAGTCGCGCGCGCGGGCCTCTCGCTCGTGCTCCACGACCTCACGCACGATCTCGGGATCCCCAGCGTGCTCGCGGTGATCGACGATGGATCGCTCGCGCACGTCGGTGCCGCGAGCCACCTGCGCGCCGAGGTCGCGCTCGAGCGCGCGGTGCTCGAGGCCGCGCAGAGCCGCGTGACCGATCTCCAGGGCGCGCGCGAAGATCTCGCGCCGCGCGGCGAGAGACCGCATCGCTGGTTCGTCGAGCACGATCGATCACGCGGCGCGACGTGGCCCGCGAGCGTCGACGACGACGACCTCGACGCGCGGCTGCGCGCGGCCGGCCTGCCCGGTGCGATCACGATCGACCTCTCGCCGCCCGACGTCCCCGCGTTCGTCGCGCGCGTCGTCGCGCCGGGGCTCGAGTCGTGGGCGCTCGATCCCACACGCGCGGGAGCGAGGCTGCGGTCGTGGCTGCGCGCGGTCTAGTCTTCATCGGGCCCTCGCTGCCCGATCCGCCGGCGCGGAGCGAGATCGCCTACGCGCCGCCGGCGCGTCGCGGCGACGTGCTCGAGGCAGCGCGCCGCGGCGTAGACGTGATCGGCTTGATCGACGGAGTGCTCGTCGGAGAGCTCGCGGTCTCGCCCGGTGAGGTGCGCGATGCCGCGCGCACCGGCGCGCGACTGATCGGCGGCGCGAGCCTCGGCGCGCTGCGCGCGGTCGAGCGCCCGAACGACGTCGAGGGCGTGGGCGAGGTGTTCGAAGCGTTCCGCGACGGCGTGCTCACCGACGACGACGAGGTCACCGCGACGTTCGACGCCGAGATGCGCTACGTCGCGCTCCCGCTCGTCACGATCCGCGATCGCCTCTCGCAGATGATCGCCGCGCGCGCGATCGATCCACGTCACGGCGACGCGATCATCGCGGCGCTCCGCGCCCTGCCCTTCGACCAGCGGACCGAGCGCGCGCTCCTGCACGCGGCGAGAGCGCAGCTCGGCGACGAGGTGGCGAGCGCGCTCGTCGCGCGGATGCGCACGCTCGAAGACGTGAAGCGCCGCGACGCACGGCGCGTGATCGACGCCGTCGCGCGCGCGCTCACCACGTGACCGGACGCGGCGCCCCGGCATCCCAGCAGCACACGCCGCCGGTCTGCTGCGCCGCACAGACCTCGTGATATCCGGGCGCGATCGCGATCACCTGATCGAGCCACTCGATGCGTCGCGGCACCCCCGGCGGCGGCTCGGACGCCGCACGACGCGACGACGACGCGCCACGACGCGACGACGCGCGACCCCAGCACCACGCGCTGCCGTCGTCGCCCGAGATGCAGATCTCCGCCTCGTACGCTGCGATCGTGCGCGCCGGAGGGATGCCCTCGATGCGCACCGCGCGCGCCGACTCCACGCTCTGCGCCGCGCCGAGCTGCCCCTCGGCGCCGCTGCCCCAGCACGACACGCTTCCGTCGTTCAGCAGCGCACACGCCGCGCCCTGCGCGACCGCGAGCGAGCGCACCGCGCTCCCGTCGACCCCCTCGATCGCGTGCGGCGGCGCCGAGGCGGTCGCGCCGCCCCAGCACGCGACGTTCCCGCGATCGACCGCGCACGTCGCGTCGGGCCCCGCCGCGATCGCGCTCGCCGCGCCGAGCCCGCGCACCCGCACCGGCGTCGTGCGCAGCTCGCTCGTTCCGTCGCCGAGCTGCCCGTGATCGTTCGCGCCCCAGCACCACACCTGAGCGCCCTGGGTCCGCGCGCACGCGTGCATGCGCCCGGTCGCGATCGCCTCGACACGACCGCGCAGCGCGACCTGCATCGGCGTGCTCGAGTTGCGGCGATCGCCTCGCCCGAGCTGCCCGTGACCGCCCTGCCCCCAGCACCACAGCGATGCGTCGTCGGTGATCGCGCACGAGAAGTGGAGCCCGGTCGCGATCGTCGTCGCGGGGCGCGGCACGCCGGGCGCGCGCGAGCTCACGGGATCGCCCGCCATCGGACCGCCGGTCTGTCCCGACTGGTTGAGCCCCCAGCACCGCACCGCGCCGTCCCCGAGCCGCACGCAGAAGTGCCCGTAGCCCGCGCTCAGCGCCTCGACCGGGACGCGATCGGGACCGTACCCGCAGACCGGCCCGGCCGCGCTCACGCTCGGCGGCGCCTCGACGCGCGGTCCCCACGCGAGCGGCGCCCACGATCCGTCGCGCTCCTTGCAGTGCCATCCGCCCTCGGTCGTGCCCGCGCAGATCGCGCCGCTGCGCTCGGTGCTCACGAGCGCGCGCACGTTCGTCACCGGCTGCACCCGTGCCTCGCGCGTGCCCGCCTCGAAGCACCACAGCGCGCCCTCGCGCGTGAACGCGCAGAGCGTCGCGCCCGCGCTCTCGATCGCGACCGCGTCCTCGATGCCGCGCACGTCGACCGCGTCGTAGCGATGGCTGCCGCTGCGACGACGATCCTCGGGGCCGCGGATCATCCCGCGCACGTGCCCGTCGCGCGTGACCCACCACAGGTTCTCGCGCGTGAGCGCGACGTCGATCGCATCGCGGATCGCGCGGTGCTCGTACAAGCCGTCGTCGCGCCGCTCGCCCATGTGGTGGAAGCGCTCCCAGCCCCAGCACAGGATCTCGTGCGCGCGGGTCAGCGCGCAGCGCGAGAGATCGTACGCGTCGAGCGCGATCACCCCCGCGAGGCGCGGGATCGTCTCGATCGACGAGAGCGGCAGCGACGTGTGGCCGTTCCACGCGGTGCCCCAGCAGCGCACCGTCCCGTCCTCCACGATCGCGCAGCCACCGCTCACGCCGAACGCCATCGCGCTCGGCGGCGGGATCGCGAGCACGTCGGGGCGCGACCACCGCGAGCCGCCGACGCCGATCGCGCCCCAGCACGACACGCGACCGCCCTCGCCGACGCCGCAGAACGCGCCCTGTCCGCCGTACAGATGCGTGACCGGATCGAGCCCCTCGATGCGCGAGGGCACGCGGTCGCGAGCGTCGGCGTCCCAGCACCACACGCTTCCGTCGTCGAGCAGCGCGCAGCGCTCTCCGTTCTCGCCGAGCGCGACCTCGCGCGCCCGACCGATGTCGGGCAGCTCGTGGATCGCACCCTCGGGCGCCCGCGCGACCCGCACACCGCCACGCGTCTCGGGCGCGGTCGCGCGCACCGTGATGTGCGTCTCGTCGCGCACCACGCGCTCCTGCGCCGAGCACGCGATCAACGAGAGCAGGACGGCGAGTGAGACGATTGGATGTCGACGCATGGCGCGCGGAGCCTCGCACATTCTCCGCACACGGCGCGCAGCGCGTTCCTCGTCGGGATTTCCGAGCCACCAAGGAGAGCAGGAGGGTTGGGAACACCACGGCACCGAGCTCGTCGTGCGACTCGACTCGGTGCTCGGTGAGTCACACGCGGGCTCGTCGACGTGGTGTTCCTATCCCTCCTGCTCTCCTCGGAAATTGTCCTGGACATCTATTGAACTATGTTCAACAGTCTTGTTGGCAGCTCTGACGACAGGAGGAATGCGTGGACCAGCAGCGTCACGAGGAGCTCGAGGTCGCGATCGTCGGCAGCGGGTTCAGCGGCATCGCGATGGGCGTGCAGCTCCAGCGCGCAGGCATCGAGCGCTTCCGCATCTTCGAGAAGGCGCACGACGTCGGCGGCACGTGGCGCGAGAACACGTATCCCGGCGCCGCGTGCGACATCCCCTCGCACCTCTACTCGTTCTCGTTCGCGCCGAACGCGCGCTGGACGCGCTCGTACTCGCGACAGCCCGAGATCCTCGAGTACCTGCGCGACACCGCGCGCGCGCACGGGCTCTATCGACACATCACGTTCGGCGCGGAGATCGACGACGCGCGCTGGGACGCGACGACCGGCACCTGGACCATTCGCGCGAAGAACGGCGAGACGGTGCGCGCGCGCTCGCTCGTGCTCGGCTGCGGCGGCCTGCACATCCCGCAGTACCCGTCGATCGAGGGGCGCGACTCGTTCGCGGGCCCGAGCTGGCACTCCGCGACGTGGAGGCACGACGTCGATCTGCGCGGCAAGCGCGTCGCGGTGATCGGCACCGGCGCGAGCGCGATCCAGCTCGTCCCGCAGATCGCGAAGGACGTCTCGAAGCTGCACGTCTTCCAGCGCACGCCGCCGTGGATCGTGCCCAAGGCGGATCGCGCGATCCCGCCGCGCATCCGCGCGCTCTTCGCGCGCTCGCCCGCGCTGATGCGCGCGCATCGCGCGCTGCTCTACTGGCAGCACGAGGCGCGCGCGGTCGGCTTCGTGATGGAGCCGCGCATCATGGAGCTCGCGGCGCTGCTCGCGAAGCGATACCTCGAGCACTGCGTGGCCGATCCGGTGCTGCGCACGAAGCTCACGCCGAAGTACGTGATGGGCTGCAAGCGCGTGCTGCCCTCGAACGACTACTACCCCGCGCTCTGTCGCCCCAACGTCGAGCTCGTCACCGAGGGCATCGCGGCGATCGAGCCGAAGGGCGTGCGCGCCGGCGACGGCACGCTGCGCGAGGTCGACGCGATCGTGTACGGCACCGGCTTCGCGGTCGCGGAGTACCTGTCGCCGATCACGATCGTCGGCAGCGAGGGGCAGCGCCTGAACGACGTGTGGCGCGACACCGCGCCCGAGGCGTACCTCGGGATCACGGTGTCGGGCTTCCCGAACCTCTACCTGCTGATGGGCCCGAACACCGGGCTCGGACACAACTCGATGGTCTTCATGATCGAGGCGCAGGCGCGTTATGCGCGGCAGTGCATCGAGACGCTGCGCGACAAGCGGCTCCGCGCGCTCGACGTGCGCCCGGGCGTGCAGGCTGCGTTCAACCGCGCGCTCGAGGAGAAGCTTCGCCAGACCGTGTGGTCATCGGGATGTCAGAGCTGGTATCTCGCGGCGGGCGACGGAAAGAACGCGCTCACGTGGCCGGGCTTCACGTTCGACTACTGGCGCCGCACCCGCCGCATCGATCTCAGAGACTTCACCGCGAGCTGATCCCCTCGACCTAACGGCGAGCACGCCCCATAGCTCCCGCGTGGATCGCGCCACGCTGGACACCCTCGTCGCCTCGCACCGTCAGTTCCTCGCGTTCGTCGAGCGCCGCGTCAGCTCGCGCGCGGTCGCCGAGGAGATCCTCCAGGACGCGTTCGTCCGCGGCATCGAGCGCGGCGGCGCGCTGCGCGAGGACGAGTCGGCGACCGCGTGGTTCTATCGCGTCCTGCGCAACGCGATCATCGATCATCACCGCCGCCGGGGCACCGAGGCGCGCGCGCTCGAGGCCCTGGCGCGCGAGCTCGACGAAGAGGCGCCCGAGGCCGAGGCGCTGCGCGCGACGGTGTGCGGCTGCATCACCGAGATCGCGACCACGCTCAAGCCGGAGTACGCGGAGATCCTGCGCGAGGTCGAGGTCGAGGGGCGCAGCGTGAAGGACTACGCGGGCGCGCAGGGCATCACGCCGAACAACGCGGCAGTGCGGGCGCACCGCGCGCGCGAGGCGCTCCGCGCCCAGGTCGCGCGCGCCTGCGGCACCTGCGCGACCCACGGATGCTTCGACTGCACGTGCAGCAAGGAAGCGCACGGCTGAGACCCGCTGCGCGCGGATCACGCGCAGATTTTTGCCGCTGAGGAGAGCAGGAGTTTCAGGAGGGAGCACGAAACACGATCGCATCGTGTTTCGCGATTCAGCGCCTGGGACGACGATTCAGGGAGCATCTCGTCGAAACACGATGTGCTCGAATCTCCCACTCTCCTGCTTTCCTGCTCTCCTCAGCGGAATCTCTCCTATTCCTCCTCAGCGGCTCTCGCGGCGAGGGGCGTGCTTCTTCGCCTCTGCGACGAACGCTTCGAGCGTCGGCAGCGGAGGCAGCGCGCGCGTGCCCGGCGCGACGATCGCGCGCGCCGGCAGGCGCGCGGGCGGGATGCTCGTGCCGCGCTTCGGCTGCGCAAGCGGCGGCAGCGCGTCGAGCGCCGCACGCGCTTGCTCGTGCGACGCGTCGAAGCTCAGCACCTGCTCGAGCACGCGGCGCGCGCCGTCGGCGAACCCGTTGCGCGCGTAGAGCTCGGCCAGCGTGAGGTACGTCGGCACCTCGGTCGCCTCGAGCGGCGGCGCCTTCGCGAACTGGGTGAGCACGCGGTCGAGCTCGAAGTCGAAGCGGCCGAGCTTGCTCGCGACGTCGACGAGCTTCGTGCACGCGACGCGATGGCGCTTGTGCTCCGGCGACACGCGCAGCAGCGCGTCCATCGCCTCGGGATAGCGACCGAGGTCGTAGAGCACGGCGCCCGACTCGTAGTCGAGGCCCGACTCCGCGAACCACTGCGCCGCGTCCTCGAGCCGCCCCGAGTCCCACGCCACGCGCGCCGCGGCGTTCTTCTTCCCCTGCTCGAGCAGCTGGCGGATCATCTCGTCGGTCGCGCCCGAGCCCTGCGCGCCGCCGCGCCATCCCGATGCGCGTCCCCACTTGTCCGCCGAGCCCGGCGCGCGTGATGCCGACGGCGTGATGCTCGCCGCGCGCGGCTGCGACGCGGGCGCGGGCGTGCTCGGGCGCGGCGCGGTGCCCGCCGACGAAGGCGCGACGGAGCGCGACGCGGCCGGGATGCCGACCATCGACGGCGAAGGCGACGCGACCGGCGGCGCGCTCTCCGGCACCTTCATGCCCGGCGACGACGGCGAGGGCGACGACACGGTCGGCTTCCGCGACGCGACGGGCGGAGCCGATCCCGGAGGCGGCGCGATGCTCGGCACCGGCTCGGTCTGCGGCAGCACGTCGGGCGCGATCGAAGGACGCGCGGCCTGGGCCGCGCCCTCGGGCGCACCGAGCGCGCGCCGCACTCGCGCCGCGGTCTCCGCGTCACCGCCGAGCTCGAAGCAGCGCGCGGCCTTCTCGGCGGCCGCGCGCGAGCGTCCCTCGAGACGCCCCGCGTCGTCCGCGGTCACGCCGAGCGTCTCGAGCATCAGCGTGCCCGCCTCGACGTAGCGCTCCGCGCCGACGAGCAGACGCACCGCCTCGCCGGGCGCGCCCGCGCGCTTGTACTGATCGATCGCCTTGTCGGCGAAGCCGCGCTGCTCGAGCTCGCGCGCGGTCTGCAGGCGAATTTCTCGGACGCGCTCGCCGCTCACGGCACCGCTCCCTTGCTGACGATCTCCTTCAGCACCGCGGGGTCGTTCGCGTGCAGGAGCGCCTCGCGCTCTTCGACCTCGCCGCTCAGCACCAGCTCGGCGAGCGCGTGCTCGAGGCTGCGCGTGCCGCTCGCGAGCTGCTCGCCGCTGCGCAGGTACGCATCGATCTGGTGCAGCTTGTTCTCGCGCACGAGGTGCGAGACCGCGTGCGAAGGCAGCAGCACCTCCATCGCGGCGACACGTCCGTTGCGCGTCGCGAGCTTGCACAGGCGCTGCGCGACCACGCCGCGCAGCGTCAGCGAGAGCGTGATCCGCACCTGATCCTGCACGTCGCCCGGGCACGCGCCGACCAGACGATCGACGGCCTTCGCCGCCGATCCCGTGTGCAACGTCGCGATCACGAGCACGCCCGCTTCCGCCGCGCCGAGCAGCATCTTCACGGTGTCGTAGTCGCGCACCTCGCCGACGAGCAGCACGTCCGGCGCCTCGCGCAGCGCGCTGCGCAGCGCCGATCCGAAGCTCGACGCGTCGCGACCCACCTCGCGCTGGGTGATCACCGAGCGCTGCGACTTGTGCACGTACTCGATCGGATCTTCGATCGTCAGCACGTGCCGCTCCTGCATGCGGTTCACACGATCGATCAGCGCCGCGACCGTCGTGCTCTTGCCCGACCCCGTGGGGCCGGTGACGAGCACCAGCCCGTTCGACGCGGTGACGAGCTGCTGCACCGAGTGCGGCACGCGGATCTCTTCGACGCTCGGCACGCGATCGGGCACGACGCGGAACACCGCGCCCGGTCCATCGGACTGCTCGTAGACGCACGCGCGGAAGCGCGCGAGCCCGTCGACCTCGTACATGAAGTCGATCTGCTGATCGCGCTCGAGCTGCTCCTTCTGCGCGGGCGAGAGGATCTCGTCGAGGAACGCGCGCGTGTCGTGCGCGCCGAGGCGGCGATAGGGCAGCCGCACGATGTCGCCGAGGTGGCGGATCGCGGGGACCTTGCCGGCGTGGAAGTGCACGTCGCTGGCGCGCTGATCCGCGGCGATGCGCAGGAACGTGTCGATGCGCGGCATCAGCCGATCCTCCGCGGCGGCCCGCCCGGGGGCGCGACGCTCGGCATCGCGGGCGAGAGGCTCGGTCGCGCGCGCGAGCCCGAGGCCGTCGGGCCTGCGCCGGGCGCGATCGACGCGCCGCGCACGCTGCGCGCTTCCTCGGCGTCGAGGAACCCGTTCGCGGCGAGCATGCTCGCGAACGCGGGGCGATCGTTGGCCTTCGAGAGCGCCTCGTCGGGCGCGACGATGCGCTGGGTGACGAGGCGCCCGAGCTCGTCGTCCATCGAGCACATCCCGAGCTCGCGGCTCGTCGCCATGATGCTCGGGAGCTGGAAGCACTTGTCCTTGCGCACGAGGTTCGAGACCGCGTCGTTCGCGATCAGCACGTCGCACGCGAGCACGCGCCCCGGCTGCCCGTCGATGCGCCGCAGGAGCTGCTGGCAGCACACCGCGCGGAGGCTGTCGGCGATCATCGAGCGCACCACGCCCTGCTGTTTGCCCGGGAACGCGTGCACGAGGCGATCGATGCTCGCCGCCGCCGACACGGTGTGCACCGTCGCGAACACGAGGTGCCCGGTCTCCGCGGCCTGCAGCGCGAACTCCATCGTCGTCACGTCGCGGAGCTCGCCGACCAGGATGACGTCGGGATCCTGACGCAGGATGCTGCGCAGCGCGTCGGCGAACGACGCGGTGTGCGCGCCGACCTCGCGCTGGTTCACGACGCTCGATCGCGACGGGTGCTGCACCTCGATCGGATCTTCGATGGTCACGATGTGGCGCGGCTCGCTGCGGTTGATCGCGTCGATCAGCGCGGCGAGCGTGGTCGACTTGCCCGAGCCGGTCGGACCGCCGACCAGCACGAGACCGTGCGGGAAGTCGGCGAAGCTCTTCACGATCGCGGGGAGCCCCAGCGTGTCGAGCTCGGGCACCGTGCCCGCGATGCGACGCAGCACCGCGGCGAGGCCGCTCGACTGTCGGAAGAGGTTCACGCGGAAGCGGAGATCGAAGCCCTTCACCTCGTAGGAGAAGTCGACGTCCTCGCCGCGATCGAACTGCTCGGTCTGCCGCGGCGTGAGCAGCGGGATGAGCATCACCGCGAGCTCGTCCCCGGTGATCTCGGCGCGGGCGAGCGGGAAGACCGCGCCGTGGCGCTTCGCGTGGGGAGGACGCCCCGCGTGGAGCAGCACGTCGTCCGCGTCCTGCCGCGCGGCCGCGACGAGCAGTCGATCGAGCACGCCGACCGCCGCCGCCGCGTCGCGATCTGGAGAGACCTTCCACTTCGCGAGCAGCTCGCGCGCACGCTTCGCGATCGCGGGGATCGGGTCGCCCACGCACGCCTGCACGTAGAACGCGGCGCGCGCGCCGTTCCGCGCGCGGTCGAGCAGCTCGAGCATCGTCGAGCGCACGGTCGCGTCGGGATCGCCCACCAGCTCGCCGAGCTCGACGATCGCATCGTCGGCCTCGAGCAGACCGAGCGCCTCGAGCGCAGCGACGCGCAGATCGTCGCGCTCGCGCGCCAGCGCCGCGAGGTAGGGGATCGCGCGTGCATCGGCGAGCTCGGCGACCGCGAGCACCGCCTGCTCGCGCACCCACCAGTCGTCGTCGCGCACCGCGACGAGCAACATCGCGCCGAGCGTCTCGGGATCGCGCAGCCGCAGCAGCCCGTAGACCGCGTAGCGCCGGATCACCGGCGAGGGATCGTCGAGCAGCTGCACGATCGCGGGCGCGAGCTCGGGGAAGCGCAGCTCGATCAGCGAGTCGAGCACGCGCTCGCGGACGAACCAGTCCTCGTTGCGCAGGAGATCGAGGAGGCGCCCGGCGAGATCGATCGCGCCCGACTCGATGTTCTTCGCGAGCGCGACCGCGGTGCGGCGCGCCTCGGGATCGGCGTGCCCGAGGAGCGCGACGAGGATGCGCGCGAGGTCGACCTTCCGCTCCTCCGCGAGCGCGATCAGCGACTCCATCGCCGCGCGCCGCAGCGAGGGATCACCGCCGTGCGCGATCTCGACGAGGTGCGGGACCACCTCGGGGATCGCCATGCGACGCAGCGCGCGGACCGCCGCGAGCCGCTGCGCCGCGCTGCCGGTGCGCGAGCGTCCCGCGAGGAGCGCCGCGGTGCGCGCCGAGCGCATTCCGCCGAGCGCGTCGATCAGCACCGGATCGGCATCGGGCGCGGAGACGCGCGCCTCGATCTCGTCGAGGATGCTCTCCTCGGGCAGCACGTTCCCGAGCGCGGCGAGCACCTCCGCGAGCACCGCCGCATCGCGCACCACGAGCGCGCGGCGCAGGTGCGCGACCACCTCGTCGACGCGCCCGCCCACCAGCGCCGGATCGCCGAGATAACGCAGCGCGACGACCTGCTCGCGACGCGTGCCGTGCTCGAGCACCGCGCCGATCAGCGGGATCGCGCGGTGACGCGCCTTCGGCACCATCACCTGCATCGCCTCTTCGCGGCCCGCGAACTCGCGCTGCGCGACCAGGCGCTGCAGCGCACTCAGCGCCGAGGGACCACCGACCTGCTCGAGCACCGCCGCCGCGTGGGCGCGCGCATCGGGATCGGGATCGCCGAGCACCTCGCACAACACGCGGTGCGCCTCGACGTCGTTGACGCGGGGGAGCACGGCCGCGATGGCGCGACGCGCGACGGGATCGGCGCTGCGCAGGGCGCGCGCGAGGGGTGCGAACAGCGCGGGCTCGACCGACGCGAAGGCGATCGCCTTGAACGCCGAGCAGCGATTGACGTGACGCGGCCCCTGCGCCGCGAGGCCGGGCTCGGAGAGCACCGCGAGCAGTCGCTCGACCTCGGGCGCGGGCGCGGGCGCCGCGGCCGCCACGAACCCGCGGAGCTCTTCGGGGGTCGCCCAAGCAGCCTCACGGAGCGCGCGGATCTTCTCGGCCAGCAACATCGCGAGACGAGGCTAGCACCCCCGCAGATCACGCGGGCGATCCGTGATGCGCCATCACCCGAGCGGGTATTCGATGGTCTCGATCGCCGACCCCGAGGCGTCGTACCACCACACGCGCGCACGGGTGGTCTCGGGGTCGAGATCGATCACGACGTAGTTGTTCGTCGTGCTCTGGAAGTCGAACTGATCGCCGCCGAGGATCCCGGCGAGCGGATTGCCCGACTGCGCGCCCGGGCCGGCGAGGATCTCGATCTGCGAGCTCCCGAGGCCCGAGGGCGACACGCGCTGCGCGCTCGCGAGGTGGAAGTCGCCCGCGACCCAGAGCACGCCGGTGATCGCCTCGTCGTCGATGAAGCCGAGGATCTCGTCGCGCTGCGCGGCATAGCCCTCCCAGCGATCGTTCGAGGCCGCGTCGAAGAGCGTCGGGAAGTTCGCGATCGGCACGGAATTCACGAGGATCTTGAACACCGCGTCGCTCGCCGCGAGGCCGGCCTTGAGCCAGTCCATCTGCGCGCGCGAGAGGTACTCGGCGTCCTCGTCGCGGCGCGTCGATGGCTTCCGCTCGCTGCGGCAGTCGAGCACGAAGATCTCCGCGGTGCGCCCCCAGCGCATCGACTTCCACACGCGATCGGGCGCGCTCTCGTCGCGCCGCACCGGCTGGTGCTCGAAGAACGTCTGCTTCGCCGCGGCGAGCTGCGCGGCGTCGAACGTCTCGGGGTTCCAGTCGTTGTCGAACTCGTGGTCGTCCCACGTCGACAGGCCGCTCGTGGCGCCGCGGATCGCGCGATACCCCGCGCGCGACAGGCTCTCGCCCCACTTGTCGCGATACTGCGCGAGCGAGCGCGCGCCGTCGTTGTAGGTCGTGTCGCCGAGATAGAGGAAGACGTCGAGATCCTCGCGCGACGCCGCATGCGCGAGCGTGGCGACTTCGCGTGAGTTCGACGTGCACGAGCACGCGCCGATGCGCAGCACGTCTGCCACGTCCCCCGCCGGCGCCGCGCGCATGCGCCCGATGGGACTGCGCGCCACACGCTCGCCGGCCTCGATCTCGAAGAAGACGTAGCGGTGACGCGCACCCGGGGTGAGCGCCTCCACATCGACGCTCACGACGCCGTGCTCGCCCGGCGTGACCTCCGCGGCGTGCACGGTGCGCGCGTAGCGGTTCTCGTCCATCTCCCAGACGACCAGCTCGAGCGCGCGATCGCCGGTGTAACGCGTCCAGAAGATCGCGCGCGTGGTGGTCGCATCGCCGCTCGCGACGCCGAGCGGGAAGATCGTGGTCGCGGCCTCGGGCAGGTCGTCGGGCGGCTCGACCGGCGCGACGCCGCTGTCGGGCGGGCCCGCGTCGATCGCGGTCGCCGCGTCGTCGTCCTGGATGCGCGCGTCGCGCGCCAGCACGCCGCCGTCTGGATCCTCGCTCGTCGATCCACCGCCGCAGCCGGTGCCGAGGCCCACCGCCGCGACCACCGCCGCGCCGAGGAATTCGCGCCGTGTCTGCTTGGTCTCGTCGTCTCGATCGTTCGGACCCGACATCGCTCTCACCCCCGCGCGGGACGCTAACAGCGCTCGGTGTCGGCGCGGAAGCAGGGGGGCGTGCGCTGCGTCGCAGGCGCGCGCCGCGACATCACGCCACGCCGTCACGCAGGGAGGTGGCACGCACGCTGCTGAATCGAGCGCGGCTCGCCGGCGCGCGATTGGACGCGCGGTCGCGACGAGAGACAAGCAGACGGAGGACAAAGCATGCGTAGCTGGAAGGGCGCCGCAGCAGCCGGCGTGTGGCTGGTCGCCGCGGCGTGCGGTGGTGAGGGAACCGAGACGTCGCGTGCCGATCTCGAGAGCGAGAGCATCGGAGGCGAAGCGGTCGCGACCGGCGAGACGCGCCGCACTCTCGAGGACGAGTACTCCGCTGCGCAGAGCGATGCCTACGGTGTCGATCCCGCGGTCACCCGCGAGATGCAGTCGAGCGGCACCGGCGCGTCGGGCTCGGTCGGCGCCGAGGGCATGGGCACCGGCGCAGGTGTGAGTGGCTCGATCGACGAGAGCGGCATGCGCGCCGGCACGACCGGCGACATCGGCGCGAGCGGTGAGATCGGCACCGAGGGCGTCAGCGGCTCGATGCAGGAGCCCGGCATGGCGCAGTCGGGCGCGATGCAGGAGCCCGGCATGGAGCAGCAGCCCGGCATGGCGCAGGAGCCGGGCATGGAGCCCGAGCCGATGGCGCAGGCCAACGTCTGCCCCGCCGACATCGAGGGCCTCAACGTGCGCGTCTCGACGATCCCGCGCGGTGGCGCGCTCGTCTTCACGGTGCGCAACGAGGAGAACGTCACCGAGCTCCGTGATCGTCTCAACACGTTCGCCGACATGCATCGTCGTCATCACGAGCAGATGCAGCCGGGCGCGACCGGGGCGGCGGAGACGACCCAGCCGGGCGCGAGCGCGCAGGCGGACGTCGGCCCGGGTGGCGTGAGCGGCAGCGCGGGCATGGGTGAGCACGAGGGCCACGCCGGGATGACCGCGCAGGCCGGCACCGAGCAGGAGCAGTTCGCCGATCCGAGCGCGCTGATCCACCAGGCGAGCGAGGTGCGCGTCGTCGAGATCCCGCGCGGTGCGCGCCTCGAGGTGCGCCTCGACGACTCGACGCAGGTCCGCGATCTCCGCAGCGAGCTGCGCGAGGACGCGACGATGCTGCGCGAGGGCCGCTGCCCGCTCGCGCTGCAGGTCGAGAGCACCTGATCGCATCGCGCGCGCTCGGCAGAGCGCACGGCGAACACGCGACGCGCTCGCTCCTCGTGGGGCGGGCGCGTTCGCGTTTCGCGCGCACGTCGCAGCGACGCCACGCCTCGCCACGAGCCGAGCACGGCAAGCGAATTGCTCTTCTCACGTCCGCGCGAGGTCGATGCTCGACCTCGCCATCACGCAGAGGAGAGACGCAGATGCAACATCGATCGTGGATGTCGATCGCCGCGCTCGCCCTCGGCCTGGCGGCGACGGCTCCCGCGGCCGCGCAAGAGGTCGAGGTCGAGCAGAACTACTACTACGAGCCGGTCGTCGTGGAAGAGCCCCACGACTTCGTGCGCTTCCGCTTCGGCATCAGCGGGCTCGGTGGCGGGCAGTGGGAGTCGGGCCCCGACCTCGGCATGGGCGGCGCCGCGCTCCGTCTGGGCGTGCAGATCGGCGACATCTTCGCGGTCTACTACCAGCCCACCGGCATGATCGGCTCGATCATCGATCGCGATCCCGGTCGCGACGAGATCGCGGGATTGATGTGGAACACCGCGATGGCGGAGCTGACGCTCGGCAACATGTTCCAGATCGGCGTGGGCCCCTCGGTCGACTTCATCTGGGGCTGTGAAGAGGACATCCAGGACGAGCTCGAGTGTGCGAACAGCGACGTCTTCTTCGGCCTCGACGGTCGCCTCGCGCTCGTGCTCGGCGACTACGGTCCCGGCTCGCGCGAGGGCTTCGTGATCGAGGCGCGCATCCATCCGACCTGGTTCTCCGACGACGAGGCGTCGATCGCAGTGCTCGGGGGTCTCGGCTTCGAGGTCTATTGAGCCCGCGACGCGAGCGACGGTAGGAATCGGCGGGCGAGCCGGTCCCGAGCGAGGCACGGCGCGCGCGAGCGCCGCCGGGAGGGAGCCGCGCGAGGGTCGCACCACCTGGTGCGGCCCTCGTGTCGTTTTCTTGACGTGCACGGTGGGGCGCGCGCGGATCGCACGGTGAGCGCGGATCGCACGTCGTGGATGGCCCTCGCGCTGGTGCTCGCGTCGATCGCGGTCACGACGTGGATCGCGCGCGCATGGCGTCGCCTCCGCGCGCGATCGCGGCAGCTGCGCGCTCGGCGCGGAGAGCGCGATGCCGAGCGACTGCTCGCGCGCGCCGGATGGGTCGTCGAGGCACGACAGGTCGCGCGCACGCTGCGCTTCGAGGTCGACGGCGCGCCCACCGAAGCGAACGTGCGCTGCGATCTGCTGGTGCGGCGCGGCGCGCGTCGCTGCGTCGCCGAGGTGAAGACCGGCGCGCTCGCACCGCGCCTCGATCACGCGCCGACGCGCCGCCAGCTCCTCGAGTACCGGCTCGCGTTCGACGTCGACGGCGTGCTGCTCGTCGACGCCGAGTCCGGACGCGTGATGGAGGTGCGCTTCCCGCTCGCGATGCCACGACGCATGAGCGTCTTGCTGTGGCTCGTCGCGGGCGCGGCGCTCGGTGCGATCACCACGCTGCTCGCGCGGTGATCACTCCGCAGCTTGCGCGACGCTCTCGCTCGCGAGCACGTGCGCGAGCCACGCGTCCGCGAGCTTCTCGTGCGCCGAGCTCTGGCGCAGTCGCTGCCGCAGGAAGTCGAAGTCGACCTCGTCGAGCGGCTGATCCTGCTCGTAGCACGTGTACACGAAGCGCTCCTTGCCGGTCGCCGGGTCCACGCGCCGCTGCAGGCACTGCCCGCAGATCTCTTTCATCATGCACTGCATCGGCGAGTTGATGCTGCCGAGCGCGACCTTCGCGCGGCCGAGCTGCACGAGCGGTCCCTGCCGCGCATCGCGCACCGCGCGCATCATCCCGTCGGAGCCGATCGCGAGCACACGATCGACCTCGCCGAGCGAGAACACGCGCTCGCCGAGCTCACCGCGCTCGTAGGCCTGCATCGCCTGCACGATGTTCCCGCGGAACTGCCCGTCCTGCGGGCGGCGCGGCGCGATCGACGCGCCGGTGTCGTTCGCCCAGATGACCTGATCCGAGCTCGCCTCGATCTCGTCCTGCTCGAAGAGCTGCGCGCTGTCGCGATAGCCCGCGAAGTACAGCACGCGCGATCCCGCCTCGCGCAGCGCGCGACCGATCGAGAAGAGCACCGCGTTGCCGAGCCCGCCGCCGAGCAGGAGCACGTTCTCGCCGTGCCCGATCTCGGTGGGCGCGCCGGTCGGGCCCATCAGCACGATCGGATCGCCGGGACGCATGCGCTCGCAGAGCTTCGACGACGCGCCCATCTCGAGCACGATCACCGAGACCAGGCCGCGCTCGAGATCGGTGCGTGCACCGGTGAGCGCGAGGCCCTCGGTGACGAGTGACGTGCCTTGCGCGCGCGACGCCAGGCTCTCGAGGCCCTGCAGTCGATAGAACTGCCCGGGCCGGAACGCGCGGGCCGCGCGCGGCGCGTGCACCACGACCTCGACGATGCCGGGCGCGAGCCGCTTCGTCTCGTGCACCCGCGCGAGCAGCTCGTCGTCGAGCGTCGCGACGAGCGCGCTCCACGACGCGTCGCGCGTGCTCTGGTGCGCGGGATCGAGCGCCGCGATCTCGCGCGCGAAGAGACGCGAGACGTGCACGTGCCCGTCCTTCGCGCTCGCCATCGCCTTCACGACGCTGCCCGCGTACTTCGGGTGGTTGTCGCCGTAGTAGCTGACGACGCGCCCGTCCTTCGCATGGCTCGTGAAGAAGCCCTCGCCGCTCGGCGCGGGCACCAGCGTGATCGCTCCGTCCTCGCCCACCCGCGCGTCGTGGCTCGCGAAGAACCCGCGGCGATCGATCGCGAACGTGCCGGGGTGCTCGCGCTCGTAGGTCACGTTCGGGCGCGTGCCCGCCGCGACCAGGATCGTGCGCGCCGGCACCTTCACGCGCTCGCCGGTCCCACGCAGCGCGCCGCCCTCCGCGATCTCCTGGCGCTCGAAGCTGATCGCCTCCGCCGCGCCGAAGCGATCGACGTGCACCTCCGCAGGCGCGAGGAGCTCGAGGTAGCGCACGCCCTCCTCGAGCGACTTCGCGACCTCTTCGTGGTTCAGGCGGTACGCCGGCGAGTCCGCGAGGCGACGACGGTACGCGAGCCGCACCCCGCCCCACCCATCGAGCAGCGCCTGGATGCGCGGCGCACGCAGCTCGCGCGCCGCCGCCGCGCGCTCTTCACGAAGCGCGCGCGCGTGCTCGAGGTGCTCGCGCACCACCTCGCGCTCTTCCTCGTCGAGCCGCGCCAGCACTGCGTCGATCGAGCGCCCGCGCGCCATCGCCTCGACGCGCTCCAGCGTCTTCTCGACCTGCACCACGTAGTACGCGAGCAGCTCGGTCGCCGCGTCGATCGCGGTCAGACCGCCGCCGATCACGACCGCGGGCAGGCGCACCTGGAGCTGCGCGAGCGAGTCGCGCTTGAACGCGCCGCCGAGCTGCAAGCCCATCAGGAAGTCGCTCGCCTGGCGCACGCCGCGCGCGAGCCCGTTGGGCACGTCGATCATCGTCGGCTTGCCCGCGCCCGCCGCGATCGCGACGTGATCGAAGCCGAGCGACCACGCGTCCTCGAGCGTGATCGTCCCGCCGAAGCGCACGCCGCCATACGCGCGGAACGTCGCGCGACGCGCGAGGTTCAGGTGCAGCAGCGCGAGGAACGACTTGTCCCAGCGCACCGTGATGCCGTACTCGCTCACGCCGCCGAAGCCGCCGATCACGCGCTCCTCGAGCGGCGCGCGCAGCGCGTCCACGTCGCGCACCGGCACCGGCGGACGCTCGCTCGATCCCACCAGCTCGGGCGGCAGCGGCTCGAGCTTCAGCCCGTCGATCGCGACGACCCCGAACCCCTCGTTCACGAGGTGATGGCAGAGCGTGTAGCCCGCGGGCCCGAGCCCGACGACGAGCACGTTCTTCCCGATGTTCGCGCGGGGGTACGGGCGCGTGACCTGGAGCGGGTTCCAGCGCGTCAGCAGCGACCAGATCTCGAAGCCCCAGGGCAGACGCAGCACGTCCTCGAGGACGCGCGTCTCGATCTCCGGGATGTTCACCGGCTCCGAGGTCTGGAAGACGCACGCCTTCATGCAGTCGTTGCAGATGCGGTGACCGGTGCCGGGGCACATCGGGTTCGCGATCGTCACCGCCGCGAGCGCGCCGATCACCTCTCCGCCGCGGCGCAGCTCGTTCATCTCGCCGATCGGCTCGTGCAGCGGACAGCCCGGCAGCTCGACGCCGATGGGGTTCTTCTTGAGCGCGCCGCTCTTGTCCTTGAGGCCCTTGCTGCACGAGTCCTTCTCGCGCGCGTGGCAGTCGAGGCAGAGATCGACCTCGGTCGCGATCGCACGCGGCGAGCCGCGATGATCGGTGAGCGCGAACGGCTCGACCCGCTCGCGACGATGATCGCGCGGCCCCTCGAGCTCGCCCGGCGCGCGCGCATCCTTGGGCACCCGCAGCTCGACGAGCTTCTCGTGGTGCAGCTCGTGGCGCGCGCGCAGCGAGGGCCAGCGCGACACCGGATCGGCGGCATCGGCGCGACGCGCGTGGATCGACACGACGATCGCATCGATCACCCGCGCCGCGAGCGCTCCATCGTCGAGCGCGCTCACGTCGTCGGCGAGGGCGACCGACGCCCGCAGCCGCGACGCGTCCTCGCGCAGCGCGTCGGTCCAGCTCGCGCCACCGCCGCGCGCGACCTTGCGCGCGGTGTCGTCGATCGCGTGCACCCGCAGCCCCGCGATCGCGATCGCGCGCTCTTCGTCCTGGTCGTCGGCGGCGAACGTCGTGCGCGCTGCCGACGCGATCGCGTGCGCGGTCTCGAGCGCACTGCTCCACGCGGGCGTGGTCTTCGCGTCGATCACCCGCTTCTTGAGCACCGCCTTGCGGAACGCGAACACCGGCTCCTCGAGCGCGATCGATCGCGAGCGCTCGTCGACCTCGCGCTCGACCCCGAAGAGCCGCGCGACGAATCGACCGACGTAGGGCGCGACCGCGACGATCGTCGCCGACACGTCCTTCGCGCCGAGCGCGTCCGGCGCCGCACGCCATGTCTCGAGCCGCGCGTGGGCCTCGCCGTCCTGCTCCGCGAGCCACGCGTCGAAGCGCTCGTGCAGCGCTCGCAACCCGGTCGGATGGTGCAGATCGGGCCAGGAGAAGCCCTCGATGCCGAGGTGCAACGTCTCGGACTCGTTCAGCAAAGCGCGCATTGCTGAGTAAATCTATCGGGAATTGGGGGAAGTCGCAACCGGAGCCACTGGGGAGGTACACACGGGCCGTCCGAATGCGCGTGTCTCCGGCCCGTGATCTCGTCGTGCCCACACCGCGTCGCCTACGCTGCCCAGCGCATGCGCTCGTTCCATCTGCGCGTCCGCGGCGTCGAGCTCGCGTGCGAAGAGCACGGCGAGGGCGCGCGGGCGCTGGTGCTCGTCCACGGCTACACCGGATCACGACGCGACTTCGCGTGGGTCGCCCCTGCGCTCGCCGCGCACGAGCGTCGCGTGATCGTGATCGAGCAGCGCGGGCACGGGCGCTCGACGTGGCTGCGCGACGACGAGGCGTACACGCTCGACGCGCTCACCCACGACCTCGGCGCGGCGCTCGATGCGCTCGAGCTCGATCGCGTCGATCTCGTCGGGCACTCGATGGGCGGCCAGGTCGCGCTACGGCTCGCGCTCGACGCGCCGCATCGGGTGCGCTCGCTGGCGCTGGTCTCGACCTGGGGCGGCTGCATCGACGTGTTCCCGAAGCCGCCGCTGCACAGCCGCGTGATCGACGCGTTCCCGCTGCTCCGTCAGGCGGCCGATGCCTACCACCGCACCCGCGGCCGCCAGGTCCCCGCGGCGCCGCTCGACGTCGATCCCCACGCGTATCGCGCGCTTCCTCGCACCATGCGCGCGGCCGATCTGCGCGGGCGCCTCACGTCGCTGCACGTGCCCACGCGCGTGATCGTCGGCGGCGCGGACGCCCGCTTCGTGCCCCACGCGGCCGCGCTCGCGCGCGTGATCCCGGACGCGACGCTCACGGTGATCGATCACGCCGGCCATCAGGTGATGACCGAGCGCCCGCGCGCATTCGTCGACGTGCTCGAGCCCCACCTCGCCGCGAGCTGAGGAGATTCTTGAGGAAAGCAGGAGGGTTAGGAAGACCACGTCACCGAGCCTTCCTGCCGACTCACCTGCGCACCGTTGATCCCGACGAGACTTCTTCGTTGGAGCACTGAGCGCGAAGTCGCGGTGCACCACGAACGAAGCACCGTGGTCTTCCTACTCCTCCTGCTCTCCTCAGAAATTCTCTTCGTTCGAGCACCACAGGCGAAGTTGCGGTGCACCACGCGCAAAGCACCCGTGGTCTTCCTTCTCCTCCTGCTCTCCTCAGAAGCTCCGGCTCTCCTCGCTACATGACGAGCCGCACCGCCGGATGCGCGACGAGCTCGCGATGCAAGTCGTCGCGCTCCTGCTCGGTGTGGACGATCAGCACCACGTGCAGCGAGATCCAGCGGCCCTCGCGGCTGCGGCGCGGCTCCGCGACGCTGTGCGCGCGCGAGCCCATCACGGTCACGATCGCGGAGCGGAGCTCCACCTCGTCGGCGCCGATCACCCGGTACTCCCACTCGAGCGGGTACGTCAGCGTGGGTCGCGCGTTCGACATGACGTGATCGTAGCGCGGGGCCGCTCGAATCACAGCTCGTCGTACTTCTTCGCGTTGCCGCGCGCCTTCTCGACCGGGTACTTCTGCGCGTTGAGCTGCATCTTCGCGCGCACCGCGTCGTCGAGCGCGATGCCCGTCGCGTGCGCGAGGAAGAGCAAGTAGACCTGCACGTCGGCCAGCTCGTGCGCGACCTTCTCGCGGTACGCGGGATCGCGCAGCGCCTCCGCGATCTCCGCGTCGTCCTTCCACAAGAAGAGCTCCGCGAGCTCGCCCGCCTCGATGCCGAGCCCCATCGCGAGGTTCTTCGGCGTGTGGAAGCGCCCCCACTCTCGCTCGTCGCGGAAGCGCAGCGCCTCGCGCGCGAGCTCGTCGAACGTCGTCGTCATCTCCGCACCATAGCCGGGAAGCCGACGAACGTTCGTGCGTACGATGCGCCCCGGGAGGGTGCACGAATGCAGCAACCGGGGCCGCGGGACATCCCGCCGACGATGGGGATGCCGGTGCAGCCGCCGCCTCCGCCCTTCCCTCCGCCGCGCTCGCCCACTCGCGGCAGCGGCGCGCGCATCGGCATCATCGCCGGGGTCGTCGCGGGCCTCGGCTGCCTCGGGCTGATCGGCCTCGCGGGCGCAGCCGGCGTCGTGTACTTCGTGCTCTCCGACATCGACGCGCCGCCGTACATCGACGCGCCGCCCACGCCGCCTGGGTGATCGGAGGCGGCCCGACGATCGGCGGCGCGGAGCGGAGCGAGACGAGTCGTGCTGCGGTGCACGCGCGGCCAGAAACCGCTGATCGCCGTAGCACCAAATGGTAGACTCGCGGCCCACTCGCCATCATTCGATGACTTCGGATCCTCACGAGTTGCTGACACGGATCGAAGAGCACGCTCGCGCCGCGCTCGAAGGTCGAATCGAGGCATCGGCGGCGCTGGAAGCGATCGCTCGACTCGCTTCGCGGGACACGCCGCTCGGGCACGGCGATCACGTCGAGTCTTCCGCGAAGCGGGATCACGACCGCGAGAGCTCGAGGGTCCTCAAGAACATCATCGACCACATTCCGTACGTCGTGTTCTGGAAGGACGTCCGCTCCGTCTATCTCGGATGCAACGCAGCGCTGGCGCGGATCGGCGGCCTCGCGAGCCCCGACGACATCGTGGGTCGAGACGACTTCTCGATGCCGTGGACGAGGGAAGAGGCCGAGTTCTTCCGCTCCGTCGATCGCCGTGTGATGGAGTCCGGCCAGGCCGAGCTCGACATCGAGGAGACGCAGGTCCAGGCCGACGGCCGTCGGCGCGTCATCCTCACGAGCAAGGTCCCGCTGCGCGACGAGTCCAATGCGGTCATCGGGATCCTCGGCATCTTCACCGACATCACCGAGCGCAAAGAGCTCGAGCAACAGCTCCTCCAGGCGAAGGAAGCCGCGGAGGTCTCGGCTCGCGTCAAGTCGGACTTCCTCGCGGTCGTGAGCCACGAGCTGCGCACGCCGCTCACTCTGATCCTCAGCCCGCTCGAGTCGCTGTTGTCCGAGGCGCGAGGGGAGCTGCCGACGCGGGTCATCGGCACGCTCGAGAGTGTGTATCGGAACGCGCAGCGGCTGCGGATCCTCACCGAGGACATCCTCGAGTTCAGCCGACGAGAAGCCGGGCACCTCGCGCTCGACCCACGACCTCTCGACGTCGCGGGGCACGTCGGACAGCTCGCGCTCGACCTGGCACCGGCGGCCGCTGCGCGTGGGATCGAGCTCCGCGCGACGACGCTCGATCCCGCGCTCGGCGTCGCGCTGGTCGACATCGCGAAGCTCGACAAGATCCTGATCAACCTGCTCGGGAACGCGCTGAAGTTCACGCCCGCTGGCGGCGAGATCACCGTGTCGGCAGAGCTCGTCGACGACACGATGGTGTTCGCAGTGCGCGACACCGGCATCGGCATCGACCCCGCCGATCACGATCGCGTGTTCCGGCGCTTCGAGCAGATCGAAGGAGGCTCGGCGCGCGCGCACGGGGGAGTCGGGCTCGGGCTCTCGCTGGTCAAGGGGCTCGCCGAAGCGATGCAGGGATCGGTCTCCGTCGACAGCGAGCTCGGCCGAGGCGCCACGTTCGCCGTGCGCATCCCGCGGCGCGCTGCCGATCGCGGCGCGCTCCCTCTGGTGCGCGATCTCGATCTCACGCCGCGTGCGCTCGTCGTGGACACTCCCGCCGACTCGCCGGCCCCTGCGCGGGCGCCGGCGGACGCGGCGCGCGTCGTCGTGGCCGAGGACAGCAGCGATCTGCGGCAGTACCTCACGCAGTTGTTGAGCGCGGAGTTCCAGGTCGTCGCCGTCGCGAACGGACAGCTCGCGTACGAGGTGATCCGGGAGCAGAGGCCCGACGTCGTCGTGTCCGACGTCATGATGCCCGTGATGGACGGTTTCGAGCTCGTCCGGCGACTCAAGGCCGACCCCGCGCTCGCGACCATCCCCGTTGTTCTCCTGACCGCGCGCGCGGGCGCCGAAGCGGCCGCGGACGGGCTCGATCGCGGTGCCGACGACTATCTCAGCAAGCCGTTCAGCCCGCTGGATCTCCTGGCCAGGGTTCGCTCCGCCCACCGCATGAAGGTGCTGCGCGATCGTCTGCTCGAGGCGCATCGCCGCGCGGCCGACGCAGAGCGAGAGGAGGCGCTGCGAGACACACGCGCGGCGCTCGCCGAGATCGGCAAGGTCGCGAGCCTCGGAGAGATGGCCGCCGCCGTCGCCCACGAGATCAACCAGCCGCTGGCAGGCCTGGGCCTCAGCGCGCGCACGCTGCTCCGGTGGCTGCGCGCGGAGCGACCCGACATGGACGAAGTGCAGGCCGCCGCGGATCGGATCGTCCGCGACGTGAAGCGCGCGGCGGAGGTCGTCACGCGCATCCGCGAGCTGTTCGGCAATTCCGCGGGCGTGAAGGTGGCAGTCGACGTGAACGACGCCGTGACGGAGGTCATCGCGTTGACGCGGGACCGCATGCGCGCGGCGGGGGCGTCGATCCGAGCGGAGCTGACGCCGGATCTACCGCCCGCGCTCGGCGATCGCGTGCAGCTCCAGCAGGTCGTCGTGAACCTCGTGGTCAACGCGGCGGACGCGATGCGCGACGTCACCGGTCGCCCGCGCGAGGTCCGGCTCCGGACGCAGCTCGAGGCGGGGCGGATCCGAGTCGACGTGAGCGACATGGGCGTCGGCGTGTCGGACGAGGACAAGGACCGCATCTTCAACGCCTTCCACACCACGAAGGCCGGCGGCATGGGGATGGGATTGTCCATCTGCAAGACGATCGTGGAGAGCCACGGCGGGACGCTCGTGGTGTCGAGCCACGACGGTCCAGGCTCCACCTTCCACTTCGCGCTTCCGCTCTTCCAGCCGCGATAGCCCTCGACGCGCGCGGCGCCGGACCACCACGCGTCTCTCACCGAAGCGCTTCGGCCAGGGCCACTCGACGCGCCACGATCCCCTCCCAGTGCGACCCTTTCCAGAACGCTCGAGCGCATCGATCGCAACGCCAGAACTCATCGAACGCCGAGAGCGACATCGCAGGAACTTCGCGAGCGAGCGACTCGGCGCCGACCGGCACCAGCGCGCCACCGCACGACATGCAGCGCGGATCGATCACCGGCAGCGCGAGCTCGCGCAGCACGAACACCGTCTGATCGAAGAGCGGCTGGGCGCGCGGCACCAGCAGCGCGCGCACCGTGCCGCTCGTGATCGGACGGCGACGCATCAGCGGCCCGTCGGACGTGAGCAGGATCGCCCCGCTCTCCTCGGCGCGGATCACGAGCTCGCCGTCGTCGATCGGCCCCGCGAACTCCGCGTCGTACCCCGACGAGCGCAGCCAGCGCGAGAGCCCGCCCAGCATCGAGTCGCACAGGAAGCGCACCACGCGATCGTGGGGCCGCGGCCCGAGGGCCGGAACCTCGCTCAGGCGACCTCGGGCGCGTCGAGCAGCGCGCGCAGCCGCGGCGGCAGCTTCTCTCGCGCCTGCGCCGACACCGTGGGGCGCGCGGCGGAGAGCGTGCTCCACATCATCACGTTCTTCCCGCGCCAGCGCGGCTCGGCCGCGATCGTGCGCAGCCCGTCGAGCGCCTTGCCGCTGTACGTGACCTCGCCCTCGGCGCCGATGAGCGCGCGCACGTGATCGATCGCGTCGATCGCCGCGGGCGTCGGGTGGCCGTAGCCCGGTCCGATCGCGCCGTGGTGCAGCGAGAACCGAGCGCGCCCGCGCTGCTTCTTCCAGCGCTCGGGCTCGCGCGCGTGCAGGAATCGATCGGTCGCCCCGATCACCCCGCCGATCGTCACGCGATTCGTCGTGAGCAGCGGCGCGATGCGCACGCCGACGATCTCGGTGTCCCAGCCGAGCCACGCCGCACCGAGCGCGAGCGCGGCGAGCGTCCCCGAGCTCCCGGTCGGCAGCACGATCGCGTCGGGCCGCGGGCACTCGCCGCGCTCCACCTGCTGCGCGAGCTCGAGCATCGCGTCGACGTACCCGAGGTTCGCGAGCGGGTCCGACGCGCCCGGGAGGATCAGGAAATTCTCGCGGCGATCCCGGAGCAGCGCGTCGATCGTGCGCAGCGCCGTGGTGAGGTAGTTGCCGCCCCAGATCAGCTCCGCGCCGGAGTCCGCATCGACCAGCAGCGCGTGCTTCGCGAAGCGCGTGATCGGCTGGTCGTAGAGCACCACGCGCACCTCGAAGCCGAGCGCGCGACCGAAGAGCGCGGTCGCCATCACCTGCGTCGACGCGACGCCACCCGCGGTGACGATGCGCTTCGCGCCGCGCCGCTCCGCGTCGGCGAGCACGAGCTCGTAGCGGCGCACCTTGTTGCCGCCGTAGAGCGGCGACGCGAGATCGTCGCGCTTGATCCAGAGGTCGTCGCGGCCGAGCCAGCGCGCCGCGCTCCCGCCGATGCGCTCGACCGGTGTCGGTAGCTTCGCGAGCGGACGCCACGGAATGTCGCGCGCCAGCGCAGGCAGCGCGTCGAAGAGGAGAGGACGGGTGCGCCCACCGACGTCGAGCGCGAGAGAGGAGGTCGTGGTGGTCACGAGGGGCAGTATCGCCCGTCGTCGGTCGCTCGTGGCAGGATCGCGCGCCTATGACCGAGCGCGTGGACGAGACACACGACGTGAGCACCAAGGAGCGCGACGCGTTCGCGTTCCTGCGCACGAAGGGGCGCGCGTCGGTCGTGCGGCTCGCCGATCAGTGGTTCATCGCGTGCGCATCGAGCGAGCTGAAGGAAGCGCCGCGCGCCGAGACGATCCAGGACGTGCCCCTCGTGCTCTTCCGCGACGAGCGCGGGCGCGCGTCGGCGCTGCTCGATCGCTGTCCTCATCGCAACGTCCCGCTCTCGGGCGGCAAGGTCGTCGCGTCGGACGGGACGATCGAGTGCCCGTACCACGGCTGGCGCTTCGATCGCGAGGGCACCTGCCGCGCGATCCCCTCGTTCTGCGGCGAGCCGGGCGCGAAGGCGCGCGCCGCGCCCGCGTTCCCGGTGATCGAGCAGGACGGCTGGATCTGGGTCTACAGCACGCCGTTCGCGCATCCCGGCGCGCCGATGCCGACCAAGCAGCCGCACCGCTTCGCGCTCGCGAGCGAGCCCGGCTACACGACGGTGCACCAGACCGTCGAGGCCGAGGGCACGATGTACTCGGCGATCGAGAACGCGCTCGACGTGCCGCACACCGCGTTCCTGCATCGCGGCTTGTTCCGCTCGGAGAGCCGCGGCGTGACGCTCACCGTGAAGGTGCGGCGCAGCAAGGATCGTGTGGAGGCCGAGTACGTCGGTGAGCCGCGACCGCCGGGCCTCGTCGCGCGGATCCTCTCGCCCTCGGGCGGGATCGTCACCCACTTCGATCGCTTCATCCTGCCCTCGATCGCACAGGTCGAGTACCGCATCGGCACCGAGAACCACTTCCTCGCCGACACGGTGTGCACGCCGGTCTCGGACTTCCGCACCAAGCTCCACGCGGTCGTCAGCTTCCGCTCGCGCGTGCCCGGCCACGTGATCGCGCCCTTCGTGAAGCCGCTCGCGCTGCGGGTGTTCCAGCAGGACGCGGTGGTGCTCAAGCAGCAGACCGAGACGATCAAGCGCTTCGGCGGCGAGCAGTTCGCGTCGACCGAGATCGACGTGCTCGGAAAGCACATCTGGCGCTTGCTGCGCGCGGCCGAGCGCGGCGACGCATCGCCTCCGGAAGAAGAAGCGGAGCTCCAGCTCGTCGTGTGATCGGCCTCGGCTGCATGCGCCTGTCGGAGATCGACGAGGCGGACGCGATCGCGGTGCTGCACGCGGCGCTCGGCGCGGGCGTGTCGTTGCTCGACACCGCCGACGTGTACGGCCGCGATCTCCACGACGTGCACGGCAACGAGCGCCTCGTCGCGAGGGCGCTCGCGTCGTGGTCGGGCCCGCGGCCGATGGTCGTGACGAAGGCGGGCCTGATCCGCACCCGCGGCAAGTGGGCGAACGACGGGCGTGTCGCCCACCTGCGCGAGGCGTGCGAGCGCAGCCGCGCCGCGCTCGGGGTCGACGCGCTCGATGCGCTGCTGCTCCACGCGCCCGATCCCCGCACGCCGATCGAGACCAGCGCGCGCGCCCTCGCGGCGCTGCGCGAAGCGGGTCTGGTGCGCGCGATCGGGCTCAGCAACGTGACGCTCTCCGAGCTCGATCGCGCCCGGGCGGTCGCACCGATCGAGCTCGTCGAGGTCGCGATCGCGCCCGGCCACGACAGCGTGCTGCGCAGCGGCGTGATCGAGCGCTGCGTCGAGCACGGGATCCGCGTCCTCGCGCACTCGCCGCTCGGCGGGCCCAAGCGCGCGCCCAAGCTCGAGAGCGACACGACGTTCGCTCCGCTCGCGACCAAGCACGGCGTGAGCGCCGCGATGATCGTGCTCGCGTGGCTGCGCGATCTCTCGCCCGCGATCGTGCCGATCCCCGGGGTGCGATCGATCGCCCACGCGCTCGAGGTCGCCGGCGCCGATGCGATCACCCTCGACGACGCGGATCGCGCCGCGCTCGACGCGCGCATCCCGTCGGGCGTGCGCATCCGCGTGCCCGTCGCGGAGCGCAAGCCGCGCCCCGACGGAACGCGCGAGGTCGTCGTGCTCATGGGCATCCAGGGCGCAGGAAAGTCGACGATCGCACGCGAGCTCGAGGGCCACCTGCGGCTCAACCGCGACGAGCTCGGCGGCAAGCTGCGCGGGCTCGTGCCCCGGCTCGACGCGGCGCTGCGCGACGGCGTGGAGCGTGTGGTGCTCGACAACACCTACGCGACGCGCGCCTCGCGCGCCGACGTGATCGACTGCGCGTGGAAGCACCGCGTGCCGGTGCGCTGCGTGTGGCTCGACACGCCGGTCGAGGTCGCGCAGGCGAACGTCGCGCGCCGCATCGTCGAGGCGCACGGGCACCTCCTCGGGCCCAACGAGATCCTCGCGGTGTCGAAGGACGATCCCGGGGTCGTGCCGCCGCTCGCGCTCTTCCGCTTCCGGCGGGAGCTCGAGGCCCCGAGCGCGTCGGAAGGATTCGAGTCGATCGAGATCGTGCCCTTCGCGCGGCGCGCGCGCCCCGAGCACACGCACGCCGGGCGCATCGTGTCGGCCGACGTGATCGCGCGCGACGACGTGCTCGATCGACTGCGCGCCTCGAGCGACGCGTCGCTCTTCGCGTTCGCGTGGGCGCCCGGCCCGACCGAGCGCGAGGCCGCCGAGATCGCGGTGCAGCGCGCGCGCGAGGCGCTCGGTCGAGAGATCGCGCTGCACGTCTGCGCGCACCCCGCGGGCCCGCCGATCTGCTGGTGTCGCCCGCCGCTGCCCGGGATCGCGGTGCTCGCCGTGGAGCGCGCGAAGCTCGACGTGTCGCGCGTCGAGCTGATCTCGCCGCACGGCGCGCACCGCGCGATCGCGGACGCGATCGGCGCGCGCTTCGTGCGCGTCGACGCGCGCTGAGACGGGCACGGTTGCGCGCGCAACCGTGCCCGTCAGGTCAGCTCGCGCGCGCCGCCCACTGCGCGACGGATCCGCAGTGCACCGCGACGTAGATCTCGTCGCGCAGCCGGTTGCACTCCTCGTGCGTGAGGGTGCGATCGACGGCGCGCAGCACCACGCGCAGCAGCACGTTCTCCTGGTGCAGCTCGAGCCCGATGCGAGCGCGCGCGATCTCCGGGAGCTCCGCCGCGGCGGTGCGGCTCTCCTCGGTGATCGACTCGATCATCGACGCGCGCTCAGCGAGCGCCGCGCGCACCCGATCACCGAGCTCTTCGATCGTCGTGCCCGGCTCCACCGCGATCGAGAGATCGCGCCGCACCGGCGGCATCGACGAGACCGCGTGGTACGGCGAGAGATCCTGCATCTGCGACCCGATGCGCGGATCGTCCGAGCGCAGCAGGCGGATGTCGGGGATGCCCTTGCGCAGCATGAGCAGTCGATCGAGCCCGAGCCCCATCGCGAGCCCGCTCCACGACGCGGGATCGAGCCCGGCGCGCGCGAGCACGTCGGGATGGGCGAGCCCGCACTCGCCGATCTCCACCCAGCCGCCGCGTTCTTCGACCTCCACCTGGAGCCCGCCCGTCGTGTAGGGATGCACCGCGTCGCTGATCACGTGCCCGCGGCCCGGAAGCGCGGCGCGCACCGCACACGCGATCATGCCCTCGAGATCACGGCGCACCAGCGGCGGTCCGCGGCGGATGCGCCAGAGATCGAGCTGGTGCGGCTCGCCGGTATGGAGGCGATCGATGCTGTCGCGCCGGTAGGTGATCCCGGGCACCGCGATCAGCACGTCGTGCGCGGCGTCCTCCTCGGCGAGCGCGCGCAGCGCGCCGGGGATCATCGCGCTGGTGTGGGAGCGCAACATCGTCGCTTCCGACACGTAGCGCGAGTGGCGCGCGTCCCGCGCGATCGCGTCCTCGGCGTAACCGAGCCGATCGTAGTTGTCGGCGATCGCGACGAGCGGCGCGCCGCGCACCACACGCGCTTCGCAGCCCCATGCCGACGCCAGCGTCGACACCACGTCGTCGACGATGCGCTGCATCGCGTGCGGGCCCTGCTCGGGGTCGGAGAGATCGCGGATCGAGAGCGCGCGCCGGAGCGCGTCGAGAGCGAGATGGACCGGAGACATGAGAGACCTCGTGCGTGGAGAGAACGAACGGGAGGCGCAGCGCCGCCTGCGCCGGCTGGCGTTCCCCCGGTCCCTCCGGCCCTCCGTTCGCGACGCGCGATGCGGCTCGCGCGTGCTGGAGGCCTCGTCTCTACATCACCGTCGATCGACGCGATGAAGCCTCCCGGAGCCCGCTGAGGGGCCGGGGGCCTCGAAATCGACGCGTCGCGAGAGGACGGTGCACGAGGCTCAACGTGGGCGAGCCACGTCGCGCGCGCAACCTCAAGGGGGCTCGACCGCGTCCGACGCCACGACGATCGCGAACGTCGAGGGCTCGGCCTCCGAGACGCGCACGTGGATGTGGTTGTCGTGGTTGGGCCAGTGCTGCAGGTGCGCTCCGTCGGCGTACATCGGGAGCAGGTCTTCGGCGACGAGCTCCGCGGTGAGCGCCTCGTCCGCCCCCGACACCGTCGGGCCGATCAGCTCCTGGTCGAGGAAGCAATTCGTCACGCGCCCGGTCGCGAAGAAGTCGCCGAAGAACACTGCGTTCGCGAAGCCGTCGTAGCCGGTGATCGTCCCCGGCACGCACTCGCGACCGCGATCGGTGCGCATCACCGTGCAGTAGCTCCGCCACACCGAGCGACCGTCGAGCCCGTAGAGCGAGAGATCGACGTCCTTGCCGCGCTGATGCGACGCGTGTCGCGGCGCGCCCACGTCCTCGCCCGGCGTGCGGCCATCCCACTGCGAGAGATCTTCGGGCACGAACGGCTGCATCCCGAGCGACGCGAGGCGCTGTCCCGCATGGCGCAGGAACATCAGGAGATCGCGGCGCCCGTACTGATAGCGGAACACGGTGCTCGTGGTGGTCGCGTAGCCGTCGCGCGCGAAATCGTTGGGCAACGGGAGCTGCAGCAGATGTGCGCAGTCGTCGTCGCAGCGCGCGCCGTCCTCGAAGGGCACGCGCGTGATCGTCAGCGTGGCGGAGAGCTCGCGCGCATCGCTCGTCACGCGCGCCCAGAACGTGCGCGGCTCGCTGGGATCGAACACCGCGAGCGTGCGCAGCCCCGGCCCCGCGTCGGTCACACCGAGCGAGACCGCGCGCTCGCCGTCCCAGCGCAGCACCTCGAGCTCGATGCCGGCGCCCGCGCCGTCGAACGTGAGGAAGAACGTGACGTGCTCGTCGGGCGCGGCGTCGACGCGCACCACGGCGGGCGCATCGGGGGCGAGCGCGAGCTCGTTCGCGCCGTCGGTGCCGGCGATCTCGTCGCCCTCGGGCGCGATGCCGCCGGGCGCGACCGCGGCGTCGATCTCGATCGGTGGAGGCGCATCGATCGCGACCTGTGCATCGATCGGGATCGACGCATCGACGGGCGAGACATCGTCGTCGCCCGCGCATCCCGCGAGCACGACCAGGGCCACCCAACACACGGGATCGCGGAGCGAGATCGTCACCGCGCGATGATAACGTGGCCGTCCAGTCCGCTTATCTCCGCGCAGCTCGCGCCCTCGAGCGCACGAGCTGCGCGCCTCTCAGACCACGCCGCGGCGCTCCTGATCGCGCTCGATCGACCGGAACAGCGCGCCGAAATTGCCCTCTCCGAAGCTGCGGTGATTCTCGCGCTGGATGAGCTCGAAGAAGATCGGACCGATCACGTTCTCGGTGAAGATCTGGAGGAGATATCCCTCCTCGTCGCCGTCCACGAGCACGCCGCGTCCCCGGATCGCCTCGTGGTCCTCGCGCACGCCCGGCACCCGCGCGAACGCGGAGTCGTAATACGAAGGATCGATGTCGAGCGTCGCGACGCCCGAATCGCGCATGCCCTCGAGACTGCTCAGCAGATCACGCGTCAGCAGTGCGACGTGCTGGATCCCCGCGCCGCGATACTCGCGCAGATATTCTTCGATCTGACTCCGATCCTCACTGCCCTCGTTGATCGGGATGCAGAACGTCCCGCACGGCGAACGCAGCGCGTACGACGTCAGTCCCGTCGCGTTCCCGCGGATCTCGAACGAGCGCACGTCCTCGAAGCCGAAGACCTCGCGATAGAACGCACGATGCGCGGCGAGCGTCCCGCGCGGCACGTTGTTCGTCAGGTGGTCGATCGCGAGGAACCCGCGATCGCGCACCACCTCGGGCCGCTCGAGCGCGACGTAGTGGCGCTCCTCCCACCCGCGCCGGCGATCGACGAGGTAGATGCGCGAGCCGCCGATCCCCTCGAGCGCAGGCGCGCCACCGAACACCGAGTCGCCCGCGACCTCCACCGCGCCGCGCCGCACCGCCTCGCGCAGCGCGTGCTCCGCGTCCGCGACGTACCACGCCATCGACGCGATCGAGGGCCCGTGCTCGCGCGCGAACGACGCCGCGAACGAGCGCGGATCGCGGGTCACGACGAAGCGCACCCCGTGCTGCGACCAGAGCTCGACGTCGCGCGTCGCGTGACGCCGTGTCCGCGAGCAGCCGAGCGCGCGGAAGACGTCGCCGAGCGCGTCGAGCTGCGCCTCGGTGGGCGCGCCGTACTCCAGGCACGCGATGCCCTCGAGGCCCAGCGGGTTGCGATCGTTCGCGCTCATCGTCGTCTCCTCCGTTCCTGGCGGAGGTACGCCCGCGGCTCGTTCGAGTACACTGCACGGATTCGAACATCTCGTTCAAGAATGTCGAACGTGTCGCTGGAGTCGATCGACGGGCTTCGCGCGCTCGACGCGATCGATCGCGCGGGCAGCTTCACCGCCGCGGCACGCGAGCTCGGCCGCGCGACGTCGGCCGTGAGCTACGCGATCGCCGCGCTGGAGCGCGATCTCGCGCTGCGTCTCTTCGACCGCACCGGGCACAAGGCGGAGCTGACGGTCGAGGGCCGCCGCGTCCTCGAGGCAGGCCGTCGTGTGCTCGAGCGGACCGCCGAGATGGAGACGCTCGCGCGCACGCTGCGCGACGAGTGGGAGCCCACGCTCGGCATCGTCGTCGACGGACTGCTCCCGCTCCCTCCGCTGCTCGGCGCGCTGCGCCGCTTCTCGCGCGAAGGGCTGCCCACGCACGTGCAGCTCCGCGTCGAGCACCTCGCCGGCGTGCGCGAGCGGTTCCGCACGTCATTGCCTGGGAGTGTGCGCGCCGACTTCATGATCGTGCTCGACTTCGTGGGTGACGAGCGCCTGATCGCGCGCCCGCTCGCGCCGGTGGTGCTGCGGCTCTGCGCGCACCGCGATCACCCGCTGGTCGCGGGGCGGAAGGCGCGCGCGCGGGTCGATCGCGCCGAGCTCGCGCAGCACGTCGAGCTCGTCGTCGAGGACTCGCGCCGCGATGCGCCGCCGGGCCCGGGGCGGCTCTCGCTGGGCTCGCCGCACGTGGTGCGGCTCTCGGACTTCCACAGCAAGCGGCTCGCGCTGCTCGCGGGCGTCGGGTTCGGGTGGATGCCGCTCCACCTCGTGCAGCAGGACCTCGCGCGCAAGCGCCTGGTGCCGCTCGGGTTCGTCGAGGGCGACGAGCACGTGTTCGTCCCGCACCTCGCGTGGCGTCGCACCGTCCCGCTCGGGCGCGCCGCACAGCGCTTCCTCGCGCTGCTCGAGGACGCGATGGGCGCACCGCGCTGATCGCCGCATCGCGCCACGGGTGCGGCGATCGAAGACTGTCGAAAATCGGCTCGCCCGCCGGTCCCTACCGTCCGCGCGCTTCGCGCGCTCCCGTCCGGGGCCGCCGGGACGAGCACTCCGGCAGACAAATCGGCTCGCCCGCCGGTCCCTACCGTCCGCGCGCTTCGCGCGCTCCCGTCCGGGGCCGCCGGGACGAGCACTCCGGCAGACAAATCGGCTCGCCCGCCGGTCCCTACCGTCCGCGCGCTTCGCGCGCTCCCGTCCGGGGCCGGCGGGACGAGCACTCCGGCAGGGACTCAGGCGCGGCCGCGCGGACCTCGCATCGTGAACGACGGCGGATCGCTCGCGGGGAACGACTCGAGGTCGGCCTCCTCGATGGGGTCCGACGCGATGTCCTCCGCGCGGTTCTCGGTGGCGCTCGCGGCCGGCGATCCGAGCGCGGGCGTGTGCATCGGGCCCGCCGCCTCGAGCACTCGCCGCGCCCATCGCGCGTGCTCGTCGTCGGGCGCGACCACGTCGACGATCAAGTCGTCCTCGGTCACCTCGTCGGCGAGCGCGACCGCCTGATCGGGCGCGACGCCGGCCTCGATGAGCGCGCGGCGCACGTCGTCGGCGTCCTTCAGCTCGTGAGGGCGACGCACGTGGATGCATTCGTCGGGGAACCCCGCCGCGTGGAGATCGCGGACCGCGTGATCCGCGTCGTGGCGCGAACGGAAGATGGCTGCGACCTGCTGCGGCATGGAACCCTCCTCACATCGGATCGTCGTCGTCGATGCGCCCGTCGCTGTCGATCAGCAGCGCGTCGTCCTGGCCTCCGCCGCGATCCTCCGCGCCCGTCGTCGAGATCTCGGGCGCGCGCTGATCGGTGTCGGGCATGCACGCCGAGCCGACCAGCATCGTGAGCACGATCAGAAGACGCGCGCGCATGACGCAGTGTCGGTGCACGCCCGATGCCCGAGACTCAGGAATAGAGCAACGCGCGCAGATCACCGCGCGTGACGATGCCCACCAGCGCGCCCTCGCGCGTGACCGGGAGCCGTCCGACGCGGTGCTCGGTCATGCGATCGAGCGCCTCCTCGACCGGCGCGCACACGTCGATGGTGCGCACCGGCGCGGACATGCAGCTGCCCGCGCTCAGGTGGAGACGCCCCTCGCGCTCGGCGCGCTCGACGTCGTCGCTCGACACGATGCCGACCAGCGCGCCTCCGTTCACGACCGGGACGCCCGAGACGCGCCACGACGGGAGCTCGTCGCGCAGCCGCACGAGCGGATGATCGGGCGCGATGGTGCGGACCGGGCTGCGCATCACGTCGATCACGCGGAGCGGGCGCGGCGCATGGCGCGCGATCGCGTCGCGCAGCGCGTGCACGATCGCCTCGCGCGTAGTGTCGCGCATGGAGAGCGACGCCGCGGTGGGATGGCCGCCGCCGCCCATCGCACCGAGCAGCGCCGCGACGTCGATCGTGCCCTCGCGGGCGCGCGCGATCACGTTCGCGCGACCTCGATGCGGCACCGTCGCGACGAGGAAGAGCGCGTGCGGCAGCTCGATCCGGAAGAGCTCCGACGCGACCTCGTCGAGGCCCTCGCACGGCGTGTCGAGCTCGATCGCAGCGATGGCGACGCGCAGCCCCGACGCGCGCGTGGTCTCGATCGCGTCGAGCGCGGACGCGAGCGCGACGCGCTGGGCCTCGGTGAACGGCACCGAGAGGAAGCGGCTCATCACGCGCATGCTCGCGCCGCGGGAGAGCAGGTAGGCCAGCGCCTCGGCGTCGCGCGAGGTCGTGCTCGCGTACTGCATCGAGCCGGTGTCGGAGTGGATCCCGAGCGCGAAGAGCGTCGCCTCGACCTCGTCGATCTCGATGCCGCGCGCACGCATCGCCTCGATCAGCAGCGTGGTCGCGGAGCCGACCGGCTCGACGTGCACGACGTCGGCGCGCACGTCGTCGTCGGACGCAGGATGGTGATCCCAGACGTGCACCTCGAGCTCGCGTCGCTCCACGCGCGCGAGCAGCGCGGGGATCGCGCGCAGTCGCGAGGCACGCCGCACATCGACGATCACCAGGCGCGTCACCGCGGACGCGTCGACGTCGGCCGGCGCGAGCCACGGGAAGCGATCGCGGTGCAGCGATGCGAACTCCCGCACCCCGCGCGCGAGCCCGCTCGTCATCACCACCGTCGCGCCGGGGTGGAGCTTGCGCGCCGCCATCGCCGACGCGAACGCGTCGAAGTCCGCCGAGGCGTGGGTGACCACGAGCTCCACGGTGCATCATCTAAGCGCGCTCGCCCGGAGGGCCCGTCGCGAGTGTGATCAGGAGAACGAGGATGAACGGAAGACCACTTCGTGCGCTCGTGACTGCCGCCTTGGCTTGCGCCGTCGCGCCCGGGTGCGGGCCGCTGGTGTGCACCGAGGAGGCACGCTTCTCGGTGCAGCTCGAGGTCCGCGACCCGTCGGGCGCACCGGTGGTGCCCGACGAGGTGGAATTCACCGTGGACGGCGGGGACCCGACGATCGTCGATTGCGCGATGGCGGACCGCTTCCGCTGCGACGATGGCAACGTCGCAATCGGCATCGAGGAAGAAGGAGAGTTCGACATCATCGTCCGCCGCGGGGACGACAGCGCGCGCACGACGGTCGTCGTCGGCGCCAATCACTGTCACGTGAACACCGAGCGAGTCACGGTGACGCTGCCCTCGCCCTGACCGGCCGTGGTCGCGAACTTTGGCGTCACCGAGCCCACGCCTATGCTGAGAGGCCGTGGCATCGAAGACCGAGAAGCGAGTGCTCGAGATCGCGGGCCGCGAGGTCGCGATCTCGAATCCGTCGAAGGTCTACTTCCCCGACGCACGGATCACGAAGATCGACGTCGTCGAGTACTACCTCGCGGTCGCCGAGGGCGCGCTGCGCGGCGCGGCGGGACGGCCCAACGTGCTCGTGCGCTACGTCGACGGGATCGGCGGCGAGGTGTTCTGGCAGAAGCGCGCGCCGACCTCGCGGCCCGAGTGGCTCGAGACGGTCGAGCTCAGCTTCCCGTCGGGGCGCACCGCGGAAGAAGTGGTGCCGCGCGATGCCGCCGCGCTCGCGTGGATGGTGAACCTCGGGTGCATCGAGCTGCACCCGCACCCCGTGCGCGCCGAGGATCTCGATCATCCCGACGAGCTGCGCGTCGATCTGGATCCGGTGCCGGGTGTGCCGTGGTCGCAGCTGCGCGACACCGCGCGGGTGGTGAAGGCGACGCTCGACGACCTCGGGCTCGTGGGCTGGCCGAAGACCTCGGGCTCGCGCGGCATCCACGTGAACGTGCGGCTCCATCCGCGCTGGACGTTCTCGCAGGTGCGTCGCTGCGCGCTCGCCCTCGCGCGCGAGGTGGAGCGGCGCGCGCCGACGATCGCGACGAGCAAGTGGTGGAAGGAAGAGCGTCACGGCGTCTTCCTCGACTACAACCAGAACGCGAAGGATCGGACCGTCGCGAGCGCGTACTCCGTGCGCCCCAAGCCCGACGCACGAGTGTCGGCGCCGGTCACGTGGGAAGAGCTCGAGGACTGCGACCCCGCGGACTTCACGCTGCGCACGATGCCCGCGCGCTTCGCGAAGATCGGCGACCCCCACGCGAAGCTCGACGAGACACGGTGCACGCTCGACGCGCTGCTCGAGCTCTCGGCGAAGCAGGAAGCCGAAGGACAAGGCGATGCGCCGTGGCCGCCGCACTACGCGAAGCAGCCGGGCGAGCCGCCGCGGGTGCAGCCCTCGCGCGCGAAGTCCGGCGCGAAGCGCGCCGCGAAGAGCGCGACGGAAGGCACGACCGGCACCGGCCGTCGCCAGTCGACGAAGCCGCTGATCGAGATCGCGCGCGCCGCGAAGAAGGACGAGGCGCTCGCCGCGCTCGAGCGCTGGAAGGCGAAGCACCCCGAGGCCGCGTCGCACCTCGCGCCCGCCGACGTCCTGGTCGATGCGATGCGCGGCAAGAACACGACGTGGACGCGCATCCGCGTGAACCTCGAGCACGTGCCCGAGGCGCTTCGCCCGGCGCAGGAGGCGCTGGAGGTCGACTACGATCCGTGGGCCGCGCACGGCGGCGCCGACGCGATGCGCGCCCACATGCGCGAGGTGTCGCGCGCGCGCAGCGCGAACCGCAAGAAGAAGAGCGAGAGCTGATGGCGACCGCACGTGCCCCGCGCTCGAAGCGCACGTCGGCCGAGGCGCCGCCTCCGCCGGACGGGCTTCCGATCACGCCACCGATCGAGCCGATGCTCGCGAAGCTCGGCGACGCGCTCCCGCCCGAGGGCGCGGGCTGGATCTACGAGCCCAAGTGGGACGGCTTCCGCGCGATCGTCTTCCGCGATGGCGAGCGCCTCTACATCCAGAGCCGTGATCTGCGCCCGCTCGATCGTTACTTCCCCGAGCTGAGCGAGCCGCTGCGCGCGCACCTGCCCGAGCGCTGCGTCGTCGACGGCGAGATCGTGATCGCGAGCGCGTCGGGCCTCGACTTCGATCGCCTGCAGCTGCGCCTGCATCCCGCGGCGTCGCGCGTCGCGAAGCTCGCGGCGGAGATGCCCGCCTCGTTCGTCGCCTTCGATCTGCTGTGGGAGGGCGATCGTGATCTCCGCGATCGCCCGACCTCGGAGCGACGCGCCGCGCTGGAGCGCGCGCTCGCGAACGCGAAGGCGCCGATCCACCTCACGCCCGCGACCCGCGATCGCGCGCTCGCCGACGAGTGGTTCCATCGCTTCGAGGGCGCGGGGCTCGATGGCGTGATCGCGAAGGCCGAGTCGACGAAGTACGAGCCCGGCAAGCGCGCGATGCTGAAGATCAAGCACGCGCGCACCGCGGACTGCGTGGTCGCGGGCTTCCGCTGGCACAAGCAGGGCGACAACGAGCTGGTCGGCTCGTTGCTGCTCGGGCTCTACGACGAGAAGGGCGAGCTCCACCACGTCGGCGTGACCTCGTCGTTCACGATGGCGAAGCGGCGCGCGCTCGCCGAGGAGCTCGCTCCGCTGCGAAGAGGCGCGATCGAGGCCCATCCATGGCGTGAATGGGCTGCCGCGATGTCATCCACCCAGCGAATGCCGGGCGGACAGAGCCGATGGAGCGCGGGCAAGGATCTCTCGTGGGAGCCGCTGCGGATCGAGCGGGTCTGCGAGGTGAAGTACGACCACCTCCAGGGCTCGCGCTTCCGCCACGCGACGACGTTCGTGCGCTGGCGCGACGACAAGCGACCCGAGGACTGCCGCTACGATCAGCTCGAGGTCACGCCGCCCTACGAGCTGCAGCGCATCTTCGGGGGCTGACACCGGCGCAAGATGCCCCGCCGCCCCAGCGGGATGGGCGCGTGGTGCTCACGATCGCCCCACGCCGGCGGACGTCGCACGCGCCGTGTCGGGGGCATCGCCATTGCAATCCCGTGCTCGAGATGCGGATGGGCACGAGGTTCTGCGCGGCGGGCGCGGTCGTGGTCGCAACGTTCATGGCGAGCGGCTGCGCGCACACGGCGGGCACGGTCGCGGGCGAGGTCGCCGAGGAGATGCCCGAGCCGCTGATCGAGTCGACGCTCGACGAGCTGCGCGACGAGGACACCCGGCGCGCGTTCGTCGAGGTGCTCTCGAACCCCGAGGTGCAGGAGGCGACCCGCGCGCTGATCGCCAACGTGACCGACGGCACGCTCGACGCGCTCTCCGACGAGGAGCGCGCGGCGCGCATCGCCGACGTCTCCAACCGATTCGTCGCGAGCGTGTCCGACGCGCTCGCGGGCTCGCTCGAGCGCGACATCGGCCCTGCCCTCGCGCAGACGATGTCGCGCGCGCTGGACGCGAGCCTGCGCCGCATCCTCGACGAGGAGAGCACGCAGCGGATCGCGGCCGCGGTGTCGCGCGTCGCGCAGGAGAGCGCCGTGGCGCTCGCGGTCGCGATGCGCGAGGAGATCGGTCCCGCGATGCGCGCCGCGCTCACCGACGCGATGCACGATCCCGAGGCGCAGCGCGCGATCGCGGTCACGATGCGCACGCTCTCGCGCGAGGTGGTGCTCGGGGTGCAGGACGCGTTCGAGGAGATCGAAGCGCGCGACCGCGCGCAGCGCCCCGACACGCCGCTCACCCGCATCCAGGACTGGGCCGAAGAAGGCGCGGGCACGCTGCAGATCGTGCTCGTGGTCGCGGTGCTCGCGCTGCTCGCGCTCGTCGCGTGGCAGGTGCACACGACGGCGCGCGCTCGCGCGCAGGAGGCACAGGCCCAGCGCCGCGAGGCCGCGATCGTCGCGCTCACCGAGGCGCTGCGGAACGCGCAGTCGCGCCCCGAGAGCGCGCAGCTCCTCGAGAGCCTCGAGCGCGCGTTCGGTCGTCGGCGCGGTCGCGAGTTCTTGCGCGAGCTGCTCGAGCGCAGCCGTCGCGGACCGGGTGGTGGGCCCGGCGGACCGCTCGAGCCCGCCGGGACGTGATCACCGGATCGCGAAGTCGGCGATCCACGCTTCGCTGCGCGACCACAGCTCGCGCGCCAGCGCGGGATCGTTCGCCAGCTTGCTCGGCTCCTTCTCGCGGCACGCGTCGTAGTAGCGGCCGGTGTGCGACGCGCACTCGGGCGACGCCGCGCAGTAGAGCGAGGTCTCCGCGCCCTCGTCGGTCGAGCGCATGAAGCGCGTCATGATCGGACGGATCGGCCAGGGCACGGAGCGCCACACGTCCGACGCGATCACCCCGGGATGCAGCGCGTAGGTGTGGACGCGCCCTTCGCCGAGCCGGCGCGCGAGCTCCTTCGCGAAGAGCACGTTGCACAGCTTGCTCGTCTGGTACTCGGGCAGCCCCGTCGTCGTCGCGGTGGTGCGGCGCAGCGCGTCCCAGTCGATCGGCTTCGCGCGGTAGTGCCCGACGCTCGAGACCACGACGATGCGCGCCGGCGCACGTCGCTCGGACGCGCGCTCGAGCAGCGGGAGCAACGCGGTCGTGAGGAGGAAGTGCCCGAGGTGGTTCACGCCGAACGTCAGCTCGAAGCCCTGCGCCGTGAGCCCGCGCTGGCCCGCGAGCCCCGCGTTGTCGACGAGCACGTCGATCGGCTCGTCGCGACCGCGCAGCACCTCGGCGCACCGGCGCACCGACGCGAGATCGGCGAGCTCGAGCGCGACGAAGTCGGCGCGCCCGCCCGCGCGCGTGATCTCGTCGATCACCGGGCGTGTCTTCTCCTCGGAGCGCGACGCGATCGTCACCGCGGCACCACGCTTCGCCAGCTCGATCGCGGTGACGCGACCGATGCCGGTGTTCGCGCCCGTGATCACCATCCGCGTGCCCTCGAGGTCCCGCTGCATCGTCGTGCTCCTTTCGTCGCGCGGCGCGACTCTCGCGCGGCGCGGGACGATCCGCAAATGCGGGGGCGGACCGGGAAGTGGTGCATCCGACGACGGGAGGTGAGTATCCTGCGAGCGTGACGGCGCTCCGCGATCGCCTTCTCGATGTCACCTCTGCGCTCGCGGGCGCGGCGTCGATCGAGGACATCACGCGCATCGTGCTGGTGCACGCGCGTCACGCGGTCGCCGCGGATGCGGCGGCCATGTGGCTCGCCGACGGAGCGCTGCTGCGGGTGGTCGCGCAGGATGCGGCGCGCGCCGAAATCCTCGCGGCATTCGCCACGATGCGCCTCGACGCGGAGCTTCCGCTCGCCGATGCGGTGCGCCGTCGCGAGCCGGTGTGGATCGCATCGCGCGCGCAGCAGGCCGAGCTCTACCCCGAGGCGGAGCGACTTCTCTCCTCGCGGCCCAACGTCGGGCGCTTCGCGGCGGCGTGTGTGCCGCTGATCACCGACGTGGACGCGCTCGGCGCGTTCGTCCTCTCGTTCCACGACGAGCGCGTCGTCGACGACGACGAGCGCGCGTTCCTCATCCTGCTCTCGCGGCACTGCGCGCTCGCGCTGCGGCGCGCGACGTCGTTCGAGGCCGAGAAGCGCGCGCGCCAGAACGCGATGCAGACCTACGAGCTCGCGGCCGAGCTCGCCGCGGCCCTGGCGCGCGAGGACGTCGCGCGCACGATCGTGCGCCACGCGACGTCGTCGCTCGGCGCGACGCGCAGCGCGGTGTGGATCGCGGAGCCGCTCGACGGCGACGTGCTGCGCTGCATCGACGTGCACTATCCCGGCGTCCCGTTCGACGACTACCAGCGCGTGCGCCTCGATCGCGATCTGCCGATCTGCGAGGTCGCGCGCAGCGGATGGCCAGTGGTGATCGCGCACCGCGAGGAGTACGTCGCGCGTTATCCCGCGCTCGCGGCGAACGTGGGCCAGGACACCGAGGCGCTCGTCGCGATGCCGCTGCGCGCCGGTGAGCGCGTGATCGGCGCGTACATCGCGACGTTCACCGAGCCGGGTCGGCTCACCCACGACGCGCTCGCGTCCTTCGGCGCGCTCGCGCACCACGCGTCGCTCGCGATGGAGCGCGTGATCCTCCTCGACGAGCAGCGCATCGAGCGCGCACGCGCCGAGCACGCGAACCGACTGAAGGACGAGTTCCTCGCGACGATCTCGCACGAGCTGCGCACGCCGCTGAACGCGATCAAGGGCTGGGTGCGCCTGCTGCGCGCGGGCACGCTGCCCGACGACAAGCACGCGCACGCGCTCGACGTCATCGAGCGCAACACCGACGCGCAGACGCGGCTGATCTCGGATCTGCTCGACGTCGGCCGGATCCTCTCGGGCAAGCTGCGGATGAGCACCGCGCCGGTGGACCTGGCGCGCATCGCGGCGCTCGCGCTCGACTCGGTGCGCCCCCTCGCGGAGCAGCGCTCGGTCGAGATCGTCACCGCGCTCGACCCCGATGCGGGCGCGGTGCGCGGGGACGCCGAGCGCTTGCAGCAGGTGGTGACGAACCTGCTGACCAACGCGATCAAGTTCTCGCCGGCCGGAGGGCGGATGGAGCTCGCGGTGCGGCGGGAGACCGAGGGCCTGGTCTCGCTCGTGGTGTCGGATCGCGGCGAGGGCATCTCGCCGGAGTTCCTGCCCTACGTGTTCGAGCGCTTCCGACAGGCCGACGGGAGCTTCGCGCGGAGGCACGGCGGGCTCGGTCTCGGGCTCGCGATCGCGCGCAGCATCGTCGAGCAGCACGGCGGCACGATCGACGCGAGCAGCGAAGGGCTCGGACGCGGCGCGACGTTCACGGTGCGCATCCCGATCGCGTCGACGCGCACGGCAGCGACGCGACGCAAGGCGAGCGGCAAGACCGCGGCGGTGCTGGGCCCGCGCGTGAACCTCGGCGGGGTGCGGGTGCTGGTGGTCGAGGACGAGCCCGACGCGCGCGAGCTCGTGGTCTCGTTGCTCGAGGAGCACGGCGCGATCGCGCGGGGCTGCGGCAACGCGCGCGCGGCGATGGAGGCGTTCGTCGACGACACGTTCGACGTGCTGGTGGCGGACGTCGGTCTGCCCGGCGAGGACGGGCTCTCGCTGGTGCGGCGCATCCGGTCGCAGCAGCGCGCGAGCTCGCGCGTGCGGATCCCCGCGATCGCGCTGACCGCGTACGCGCGCGACGAGGATCGTGTGCAGTCGCTGGAGTCGGGCTTCGATCGCCATCTCGTGAAGCCGATCGCGCCCGAGACCCTGCTCGCGACGATCGCCGAGCTGGTCTCGCGCCGGTGACGAGGGAGGTCAGAGGCCCGTCGGGTAGGTCTCCGGCGCGTCCTCTTCCTCCCACCCTGCGATGCGATCGAGCGGCTCGAGCGCGCGCGTCTCGTCGAGGTGGAGCACGACGTCGAACTGATCCGCGAGGCGCGCACCGAAGTAGTGACTGCGTCGCTCGGTCTCGGGCCGGTAGATCACGCCGATCGCGCGCTCGAGCCGCTGGGGGCGCAGCGCCTGCGTGAGCTCGCCGCCACCCCGCAGCACCAGGAGGGCGCGGCCGACTCCTTCTCCCAGCGCGTCGTGCAGCAGCGCTTCGTAGCTGCCCTCGAGGCCGGGCCTCACCCGCTTGCGCTCGACCTCGCCTCCCCAGTCGCTCGCCGCCGACACCGTGCCGTGATGCGTCGTCTGTCCGATCAGCAGCGCGCGATCTCCGTGGCGCTCGCGCGCGAGCTGACCGAGGTTGAGCTCGCCGGTCCAGCCCATGTGCGTCGCCCGCGCGTCGCCGAGGTGCGAGTTGTGCGCCCACACCACGAGGCGCGCCTCGCGGCCCCGTCGCCGCGTGAGGTGATCGAGGAGCGCGTCGAGCGTCTCGCCCATGTGCCGATCGCGCAGGTTCCACGACGAGATCGCGCCCCGGTACATCGACCGGTAGTAGGCCTCGGCGTTGCGCGCGAGGCGCGCGTTCTGCTCGGCGAAGAAGCGATCGTCGGCCGCGAAGGGGCCCACGCGCGCGCTCGTCGTCGTGCGTGCCTGCAGATCGCGCAGCTGCTCGATCACCTCGGCCTCGCAGGTGTCCGCGCCCCGCAGCCCGGTCGCGTAGCCGTAGCGCTGCGGATCGTCGCCGAACGCGTCGAAGCACGCGTAGCGCTCGCGCGCTCGCGCCGCCGCATCGCGATCGACGCGATCCAGATAGCGGATCACCGCGTCCATCGAGCGGTGCAGGCTGTAGAGGTCGAGCCCGTAGAAGCCGACGCGATCCTCCGGACGCAGCGCGTCGTCGTGGGCGCGCAGCCACGACACGAAGTCCCGCATGACGAGGTTGCGCCACATCCAGCGCGGGAAGCGCTCGAAGTCTCCCAGCGCGGCCTCGGCGTCGGCGTCGTCCTCCTCGCCGCGCACGAACCGGTGCACGCGCCACGCGTCGGGCCAGTCCGCCTCGGCCGCGATGTCGGTGAACCCCTGATCTTCGATCAGCCACTTCGTGAGCCGGACGCGCTCCGCGTAGTGCTCGTGCGTGCCGTGGGTCGACTCGCCGATCAGCACGACGCGCGCGGTGCGCACCAACGGAGCGAGCGGCGCGAAGTCGCGCGCATCGCCGCGCCACGCCTGCGCGTGCCGCGCGATCAACGTCGCGAGAGGATCGGACGACGTCGTGCGCGCTGCGGGCGCGGGCGGCTTCTGCCGCTGCGGAGGCGGCTGCGCCTGCGCGAGCAGCGCGCGCACCTCGTCGTCCTCGGTCGCGGCGAAGTCGTCGTACCACTCACCGACCGCGCGGAACCAGTACGGGCTGGTCACGCAGACGACGTCGTCGGCGATCTCGCGCATCGCGCGCAGCGCTTCCTGCGACGCCACCGGCACCGCGACCGTGATGCTCGCCGGGCCTCGCATGCGCAGCGCGGTCACCGCGGCCCGCATCGTCGCGCCGGTCGCGAGCCCGTCGTCGACCACGATCGCGTGGCGGCCGGTGACCGACACCGGAGGACGATCGCCGCGGTAGGCCCGCTCGCGCCGCTCGAGCTCCTGGCGCTCGTGCTCCGTCACCTCCGCGAGGTCCTCGTCGCGCACCCCCGCGAGCAGCAGCACGTCGTCGTTCAGCACGCGCACGCCACCCGACGCGATCGCGCCCATCGCGAGCTCCTCGTGCCCCGGCACCCCGAGCTTCCGCACGACGAGCACGTCGAGCGGAGCGCCGATCGCGCCCGCGACCTCGGACCCGACCGGAACGCCGCCTCGCGGAAGCGCGAGCACCACGCGCTCGCCGGACACGGAACGGTCGATCAGCGCTGCCAGGCGACGTCCCGCGTCGCGCCGATCCTCGAAACGATGTCCAGCGTCCGTCGTCTGGGTGGCCATGAGGTCCCTCCGGCTCCGACGCGTGCGCATCGCAGAGCCCTTCGCATCTCGGGCTGGACATTCGATCCGCGTGCCAGAGCCGGGCGAGGCGGGGCGTCCCAGCGAGGCAGAGCTGCTCGACGCACGAGCGTGGAGATGCGTCGCAGAGGGAGGCGTCCGCCGTACATCGGGGCCACGTGGAAAAAGATCATCGTCCCCCTTGTGGCCCTGCGGGTGGAGCCTAGGAGGAGGGCAGTCGGCGGCGCGCGCGGAACGTCGCTCCCTCGGACCGCGCGCGCCGCCGACACCGTCTGCACGCGCGTGCAGACGCGCTCCGCCACCCGACGCGCTCGCCGGCCCGACGCGCTCGCCCAGCCTCGACGCATGCTGGCGCGCCGCTCGCTCGGTCCTCCGCCCAGGAGGCGACGGCGTGCGTCACGCGTTCTTGTTCCTCGGGCTCGTGCTCGCGATCCCGGGCGCGCTCGCGTACCTCGTGCGCCCCGACCTGCGCGCGACGTTGCGCTTCGCAGCGCTGCTCTCGCTGCCCTTCGCGCTGACCGAGCCGCTCTTCTATCCCGAGTACTGGCGACCCGCGTTCCTCTTCGATCTCGCCGACCACATCGGCTTCGGGATCGAGGACGTGCTCTTCGTGGTCGCGCTCGCCGCGGTCGCGGTCGCGTCGTATCCGGTCGTCGCGCGAGCCACCCCGACGCCGATCCCCGAGCTCTCTCGACGCTCGACGATCGTCCTCGGCCGAGCGCTCGTGCCCGGCGCCGTCGCCGCGCTCGCGACCGGCGTGCTCGTGATGGCGGGAACGCCGGCGATCCATGCGGCGCTGATCGCGATGGTCGCCGCCGGCGCGAGCGTCTGGCTCGCTCGCCCCGATCTGATCGTGCCCTCGATCGGAGGAGCACTGATCACGACTGCCGTGTATCAGAGTGCCTGTCTGATCCTCGCTGCAGTCGATCCACACGTTTTCCACAGCGTGTGGAGAACCCGCGAGCTGAGCGCCGTCTTCGTGCTCGGAGTCCCGCTCGAAGAGCTGCTCTATGGCGCGGCCTCCGGGCTCGCGGCGTCCGCGATCGTACCGTTCGCGCGGGGCGAACGATGGGCGCGCGTTGCGCCGGCGTCGGGCACACAGCGTGCTGCCCACGCCGGCTCACGATGAAGAAACCCGACTCGATCCCGGACGCAGAGGGCAAGCTCGGAGTGCTGCTGCCCGGCATGGGCGCAGTCGCCACCACGTTCGTCGCGGGCACGATGCTCGCGCGTCGCGGGCTCGCAGCGCCCATCGGGTCGCTCACCCAGATGGGCACGATCCGACTCGGGAAACGCACCGATCACCGCGTCCCGACGCTGCAGGAATTCCTGCCGCTCGCGCAGCTCGGAGATCTCGAGTTCGGCGGATGGGACATCTTCCCGGAGAACGCGCTCGAGACCGCCGAGCACGCCGCCGTGCTCTCGCGCGAGCACCTCGATGCCGTGAAGGACGAGCTCGCGCGCGTCGCGCCGATGCCCGGCGCGTTCGACCCGCGCCACGTGAAGCGCCTGCAGGGCACGCACGTGAAGAAGGCGCGTCACAAGGCCGAGCTCGTCGAGCAGATCCGCCAGGACGTGCGGGACTTCCGCGCTCGCACCGGCGTCTCGCGCTGTGTCGCGATCTGGTGCGGATCGACGGAGATCCTGCCGACGATCAACGGCGCTCATCAGACGATCGACGGATTCGAGCGAGCACTGCTCGAGGACGACGCGGCGATTCCAGCATCGCAGCTGTACGCCTGGGCGCTGATCAAAGAGCGCGTGCCGATCGCGAACGGTGCGCCCAACGCGATGGTCGATTTTCCCGCGGCAATCACCCTCGCGCGCGAGTGCGGCGTCCCGATCGCGGGCAAGGACTTCAAGACCGGACAGACGCTGATGAAGACGATCGTCGCGCCGGGACTGAAGGCGCGCATGCTCGGCATCCGCGGCTGGTTCTCGACGAACATCCTCGGCAATCGCGACGGCGAGGTGCTCGACGATCCCGACTCGTTCCGCTGCAAGGAAGCGACGAAGCTCGGTGTGCTCGAGGGCGTGCTCGAGCCGGAGCGGCACAAAGCGCTCTACGGCGACCTCTATCACAAGGTCCGAATCGAGTACTACCCGCCGCGCGGCGACGCGAAAGAGGGCTGGGACAACATCGATCTCTTCGGATGGCTCGGATATCCGATGCAGATGAAGGTCGATTTCCTCTGTCGGGACTCGATCCTCGCCGCGCCGCTGGTGCTCGATCTCGCGCTCTTCCTCGACCTCGCGCAGCGCGCCCAGCTCTCGGGCATCCAGGAGTGGCTCGGCTTCTACTTCAAGAGCCCGATGGCGGCCCCGGACCTGAAGCCCGAGCACGACCTCTTCATCCAGCTGAAGAAGCTGAAGAACACGCTCCGTTGGCTGCGCGGCGAAGAGGTGATCTCGCACCTCGGTCACGAGTACTACGACTGACGCGATCGAGCGCGCGTGTGGAGGCGAAAAGTCACATGCGTGGCGAGCACGTGACCCAGTGACGCAGCGAGAACGGAAGTCGGGATCCGGGTAAGTAGAACGATCGTCGTCGCATCGCGCACACACAGCGTGGCATCGCTGTCGCAAGCAGCCGGGCGCATCCGGAGCGCGGCAGTCGGCGAACCGGCAGACCCAACGAGCCAGTCACGGCTCCTCACCTCACGGCGGTGTTCCCGATGGGAGAGAACGTGCTCATCACCGGCGGCGCGGGATTCATCGGATCCCACGTCGCCGATGCGCTGCTCGCGAAAGGTGACCGGGTCCGCGTGCTCGACTGCTTGCATCCGCAGGTCCACGGTCCCGCGCAGAAGAGGCCCGACCACCTCTCACGCGACGTGGAGCTCGTCGTCGGCGACGTCCGTGATCGCGCCGCCGTCGAGAAAGCATGTCGCGGTGTCGACGTCGTCTATCACTTCGCGGCGCTGGTCGGTGTCGGCCAGAGCATGTATCGAATCGAGGATTACACCTCGGTGAACAACGTCGGGACTTCCGTCCTGATGGAGGTGCTCGCACAGAGGCCGCCGCGCCGACTGATCGTCGCGTCGAGCATGAGCATCTACGGCGAGGGCCTCTACGAGCGGGTCGACGGCTCGATCGTGCCCGGCCAATCACGCTCGCTCGCGCAGCTCGAGCGGCGTGACTGGGAGCTCCGCGACGGCCGGGGGAACGTCCTCGTCCCGGTGGCGACCCACGAGGACAAGATTCCTGCGCTCGAGTCCGTCTATGCGCTCTCGAAGTACGACCAGGAGCGCATGGGCCTGATCATCGGAAAGGCCTACGGGATTCCGACGGTCGCGCTCCGCTTCTTCAACGTGTACGGGCCGAGACAGGCGCTCTCGAACCCCTACACCGGCGTGCTCGCGATCTTCTCGTCGCGCCTGTTGAACGACAAGGCGCCGATGATCTTCGAGGACGGCAAGCAGCGCCGCGACTTCGTCAGCGTGCACGACGTCGCCCAGGCGTGCGTGCTCGCGATGGAGCGCGAGCAGGCGGTCGACGCCGCGATCAACGTCGGCTCGGGGAACGCCTACACCGTGTCGGAGATCGCGGAGCGCGTCGCCGACGCGGTCGGCAAACGCGTCGACCCCGAGATCACCGGGCAGTACCGCAAGGGCGACATCCGCCACTGCGTCGCGGACATCGCGCTCGCGCGCAAGACGCTCGGATACGAGCCGCGCGTGAGCCTCGAGGCGGGGCTGCGCGAGCTCGCGGGATGGCTCGAAGGAAAGAGCGCGAAGGACGCCGTCCTCGAAGCGAAGGCGGAGCTCTCGGCGCGGGGGCTGACGCTGTGAGCACGACGAACGGAAACGGCGCGGGAAACGGACATGGGCCGCGCTCGAGCGTGCGCGTCGCGCGATCCGCGGTGCCGGTGCCCGAGGGCGTGACGGTGATCACCGGCGGCGCCGGGTTCATCGGGGCCAACGTCGCGAACGCGATCGCCACCGCGGGCGGCGAGGTCGTGCTCTTCGACAACCTCGCGCGCGGGAACGTGCAGCACAACGCGCAATGGCTGCGGGAGCAGCACGGACGTCGCGTGTCGCTGGTGGTCGGCGACGTGCGGGACGCGAGCGCGGTGCGCCGGGTGATCGCGCGCGCCGACCGTGTCTTCCACTTCGCGGCGCAGGTCGCGGTGACGACGAGCATCCTCGATCCGATCGCGGACTTCGACGTGAACGCGCGCGGCACGCTGAACGTGCTCGAGGCGGTGCGCGCGCGGGGTAAAGAGATCCCCGTCCTCTTCACCTCGACGAACAAGGTCTACGGATCGCTGTCCGACGTTCCGCTCGAGCTGCGTGGCAGTCGCTGGGCGCCGACCGAGACGGCGCTCGCGTCGACCGGCGTCGGCGAGTCGCGCCCCCTCGACTTCCACTCTCCCTATGGCTGCAGCAAGGGCGCCGCGGACCAGATGGTGCTCGATTGGTCTCGCAGCTACGGAGTGCCGAGCGTGGTGTTCCGGATGAGCTGCATCTACGGACCGCGCCAGTTCGGCACCGAAGATCAGGGCTGGGTCGCGCACTTCCTGATCCGCGCGCTGCGCGGCGAGCCCATCGTGCTCTACGGCGATGGGATGCAGGTGCGCGACGTCCTCTTCGTCGAGGACCTCGTGAGGGCGATGCTGGGCGCGCTCGAGCAGCTGGATCGGGTGCGCGGACAGGCGTTCAACGTCGGCGGTGGGCCGGAGAACACCATCAGCCTCGTCGAGCTGCTCGAGCTCGTGCGGGAGCTCGGCGGCAAGCGCCCCGACGTGCGGCACGCGCCGGTGCGCATCGGCGATCAGCGCTGGTACGTGAGCGACCCGACAAAGCTCGGGGCTGCGATCGGATGGCGACCGCGCACCGACGTTCGACAGGGTGTGGAGCGCCTCTTCGCGTGGCTGCGCGATCCGTCGCGACGCCAGGCGGCGCTGCACCCCGCGATCGACGGCGTCGCCGAGTAGTCGCGCGCCGGCGCCGTTCGCCCGCGCGTCCTCCGGACAGGCATCCTCGACTGCGAGGTTGCCTGTCTTCGAGTCTCTCCCGATTGGCATCCACGCCGAGGGGTCGAATGAAGGTCGCGCTCGTCAATCCGCCCTGGAGCTTCGAAGGCAGCATCTATTTCGGGTGCCGATCGCCGCACCTCCCGCTGGAGCTCGGATATACGCGAGCGGTGCTCGAGGCGCGCGGGCACGACGCGCTGCTCGTCGACGGACAGCTCGAGGGGCTCACGCTCGACGCGATGAAGGAGCGAGTCGCCGCGTTCGCCCCCGACGCGACGCTCGTGGTCACCGCGCCGAGCTATCTGTTCTGGCGCTGCGCGCCGCCCGAGCTCGCGATCCCGATGCGCACGGTGCGCGCGCTCCGGGAGGCCGGCGGGCGCATGATCGCGGCGGGCCCCCACTGCTCGACCACGCCTCGCGCAGCGCTGCAGAAGCTCGGTGTGGACGCGGTGATCCTCGGCGAATGCGAGGAGATCGTGCCCGAGCTGGTCGAGAACGATCGCGCTGCGTGGGGCTCGATCGGATCGATCGCGTACCGCGCGTCGGGCCAGATCGTCGTCCAGGGCGCGCCGCATGCGAGCGACATGAAGTCGCTCCCCGCGCTGACGTGGGACCCCGCGCTGCTCGCGCGGCACGAGCACCATCATCACCGCTTCGATCGGAAGCCGGCGAAGCCGGGCGGCGAGCTCGAGGCGTCGCGCGGGTGCCCCTACAAGTGCACGTTCTGCGCGAAGGAGAACTACCGCGACAAGTATCGCAAGCGCCCGCTCGACGTGGTGCTCGCGGAGCTCGACGCGATGATCGAGCGAGGTGTCGAGTACGTCTATTTCGTCGACGAGATCTTCCTGCCCGACGAGGACCTCCTGCGCGCGATCGCGGAGCGCGACGTCGCGTTCGGCGTGCAGATGCGGATCGACAATTGGAGCGAAGCGCAGCTCGATCTCCTCGGCATGGCGGGCTGCGTCTCGATCGAGGCGGGCATCGAGAGCATCACGCCCGAGGGGCGCTCGCTGCTCCGGAAGAAATGCAAGCTCAGCACCGACGAGCTGAGCGCGCTGCTGATCCACGCGAAGAAGAGCGTCGCGTTCGTGCAGGCCAATCTGCTCGACTCGCGCGCCGATCACGCGGACGACGTGCGGCGGTGGCGCGATCACCTGCGCGACCACGGAGTCTGGGCGAACGATCCGGTGCCGCTCTTTCCGTATCCCGGATCGCCGGAGTACGGCCTGCGGTGGGGCGCGCCCGACGACGAAGCGTGGGAGCGCGCCGTCGATCACTACCTGAGCGAGTTCGGTCGCATGAGCGACATCCAGGACGCGCAGCCGCGCCGCATCCGCGAGCTCGAGAGATCGGAGCTCGAGAGCGCATGATCGAGCGAGTCCTGATGACGGCCGACGCCGTGGGGGGCGTGTGGACGTACGCGGTCGAGCTCTCTCGTGCGCTGTCGGCGCACGGCGTGCGGACGACGCTCGCGGTGATGGGCCCGCCTCCGAGCGACGCGCAGCGCGCGGCCGCGCGGCGCGTCGCCGAGCTCCACGAGGCGCCGTTCGCGCTGGAGTGGGCGCCCGATCCCTGGGCCGACGTGGCGGCCGCGGGACAGTGGCTGCTCGCGCTCGAGCGGGTGATCGCGCCCGACGTGGTGCACGTGAACGGGTTCTCGCACTGCGCCCTGCCCTTCGCCGCGCCGGTGCTGATGGTCGCGCACTCCTGCGTCTGCACGTGGTGGAGAGCGTGCAAAGGCGACGACGCGCCGAGCGAGTGGGATCGATATCGCGCGGCGGTGCGCGACGGCCTCGCGGGCGCCGACGCGATCGTGGCGCCCACGCGCGCGATGCTCGACGCGTTCCTCGGCGTCCACGATCCCGCGGTCGCGCACCACGACCGGGCGCGCGTGATCGCGAATGCGATCGATCCCACGCGCTTCGCGCCCGCCGACGAGAAGGAGCCGCTGGTGCTCGCGGCCGGACGGCTCTGGGACGAGGCGAAGAACGTCGCGGCGCTCGACGCGATCGCGGGCGATCTGCCGTGGGACGTGGTGATCGCGGGGAGCGATCTCGGGCCCGACGGCGAGCGCGTGACGTTCCGCGGCGCGACGTCGCTCGGCGTGCTCACGCCCGACGAGATCGCGTCGTGGATGGGGCGCGCCGCGATCTACGCGTTGCCCGCGCGCTACGAGCCGTTCGGGCTCTCGGCGCTCGAGGCGGCGCTCTCGGGATGCGCGCTGGTGCTCGGCGACGTGCCCTCGCTGCGCGAGGTGTGGGGCGGCGCCGCGCGTTACGTCGACCCCGACGATCCGGCGGCGCTGCGGCGCACGATCGAGCCCCTGATCGACGCCCCCACGGTGCGCGCCGATCTCGCGCTGCGCGCGCGACGTCGTGCGCTCGAGCTCGCGCGGCCGGACGTGATGGCCGACTCGTATCTCGACCTCTACTCCGCGCTGCTCGGGCGGCGCGCGCGAAGGGCTGCCTCATGCGCATAGCGCTCTTCTGTCACACGCTCCTCTCGGACTGGAACCACGGCAATGCGCACTTCCTGCGCGGCCTCGTCACCGAGCTCGTCTCGCGCGGGCACGACGTGCGGGTCTGGGAGCCACACGACGCGTGGAGCCTCGAGAACCTCGTGCGCGATCACGGCGAAGCACCGCTCGCCGCGGTGAAGGGCGTCTATCCCGCGCTCGACTGCAATCGATACGATCTGCGCGGGCTCGATCTCGACGCGGCAGTGGGAAATGCCGACGTCGTGATCGTGCACGAGTGGAACGATCACGAGCTCGTGCGCCGGATCGGCGAGGCGAAGGCACGATTCGGGTACACGCTGCTCTTCCACGACACCCACCATCGCTCGGTCACGGAGTCCGAGGCGATGGCGCGCTACGACCTGCACCACTACGACGCCGTGCTCGCGTTCGGCGCGGTGATCCGCGACCTCTACCTGCAGCACAGGTGGGCCAAGCGTGCGTTCGTGTTCCACGAGGCCGCCGATGCGCGAGTGTTCGTGCCGCGGCCCGAGATCGAGAAGGAGATCGATCTCGTGTGGATCGGGAACTGGGGTGACGACGAGCGCGAGGAAGAGCTCCACGAGTTCCTGCTCGGCCCGGTGAAGCGGCTCGGACTGCGCGCACGGGTGCACGGAGTGCGTTATCCCGAGCGCGCGCTGAGCGCGCTGCACGAGGCAGGTGTGGAGTACGGCGGGTGGCTCCCCAACTACCGCGTGCCCGAGGCGTTCGCGAAGGCGCGCGTCACGGTGCACGTGCCGCGTCGGCCTTATGCCGAGCGACTGACGGGCATTCCGACGATCCGGCCCTTCGAGGCGATGGCGTGCGGGATTCCGCTCGTGAGCGCGCCGTGGCGCGACACCGAAGGTCTATTCCGCCGGAGTCAGGACTTCGTCGTCGCGCAGAACGGCGCGGAGATGTGCGCGCATCTGCAGCGCATCCTCTCGGACTCCGCCTTCGCCGACTCGCTCGTGCGCTCGGCGCGCGAGCGCGTCCTGTCGCGGCACACGTGCGCGCACCGCGCAGACGAGCTGCTCGCCATCGTCGATCGCATCCGGCGCGAGCAGCGGGCGCCCCTGGAGACACAGCCGGTATGACTGCTTCTCTCGACATCGCCTTCTTCGGATCGAGCATCGTCTCCGCGTACTGGAACGGCGCGGCGACCTATTATCGCGGCATCGTGCGCGCGCTCGCGGCGCGCGGTCATCGCATCACGTTCTACGAGCCCGACGCCTACGATCGCCAAGCCCACCGCGACATCGACGATCCACCGTGGTGCCGCGTGGTGGTCTATCGCGGCGACGACGAGCGCGATGCGCTGCGACAGCTGACGGTCGCGGCGCAGCACGCCGACGTGCTCGTGAAGGCGAGCGGCGTGGGCGTCTACGACGCCCTGCTCGAGGCGGCCGTGCCCGAGGTGCGACGCCCCGGACAGCTCGCGATCTTCTGGGACGTCGACGCGGCGGCGACGCTCGATCGTGTGGAGGGCGACGCCCGCGATCCGTTCCGCGGCGCACTTCCGCGCTACGACGCGGTGCTCACCTACGGCGGCGGCGATCCCGTGGTGCGTCGTTATCTCGCGCTCGGCGCGCGCGCCTGTCAGCCGATCTACAACGCGCTCGATCCCGACACGCACTTCCCGGGCGCGCCGGACCCGCGCTTCCGCGGGGATCTGGGCCTGCTCGCGAATCGACTGCCCGATCGCGAGCGGCGCATCGAGGAGTTCTTCCTGCGTCCCGCGGCGACGTCGCCGGAGCGCCGTTTCGTGCTCGGCGGCAATGGCTGGGGCGACAAACACGTGACGCCGAACGTGATCAAGGTCGGCCACGTCTACACCGCCGATCACAACGCGTTCAACGCGTCGTGCCTCGCAGTGCTCAACGTCGCGCGCGACAGCATGGCGAACGTGGGGTTCTCGCCCGCGACGCGCGTGTTCGAGGCGGCGGGCGCGGCGGCGTGCCTGATCACCGATGCGTGGGAGGGCATCGAGCTCTTCCTCGAGCCCGAGCGCGAGGTGCTGGTCGCGAAGGACGGTGATGCGGTCGCGGAGCACGTGCGCCGTCTCGACGAGGCGCGAGCGCGCGCGATCGGCGAGGCGGCGCGGAGGCGGGTGATCGCCCACCACACCTACGCGCAGCGCGCGGAAGAGGTCGAGCGCGCGCTGACTCGTGGCCTCGTCGTCGAGCGCGGGATCGCGGCGCCGGTCGGCGTGGGAGCGGCCACGTGAGCGCGTACGACTACGTCTTCCTCGGCCTCTCGATCACCAGCTCGTGGGGAAACGGCCACGCGACGACCTATCGCGGTCTGGTGCGCGAGCTCGCGGCGCGCGGGCACCGCGTGCTCTTCCTCGAGCGCGATCTCGATTTCTACGCGGCGAATCGGGACATGCCCGAGCCGCCTTATTGCACGACGAGACTCTATCGCTCGCTCGACGAGCTGCGTTCGGCCTATGCGCGCGAGGTTCGCGACGCGGACCTCGTGGTGGTCGGCTCGTACGTGCCCGAGGGAATCGAGGTCGGTCGCTGGGCGACCCGCACCACGCGCGGCGCGGTCGCGTTCTACGACATCGACACGCCGGTCACGCTCGCCCGTCTGGCGCGCGGCGAGGAGGAGTATCTGACTCCCTCGCTCATCCCGGAATTCGATCTCTATCTCTCGTTCACCGGCGGACCGACGCTGCGCGTGCTGGAGAAGCGCTGGGGCGCGCGGCGCGCCGAGGCGCTGCACTGCTCGGTCGATCCCGATCTTTACGTGCCCGATCCCGACGCCGGGATCCGCTGGGACATGGGCTATCTCGGGACCTACAGCGAGGATCGCCAGCCGATGCTCGAGCGCCTCCTGATCGAGCCGGCGCGCCGGTGGCGACATGGGCGCTTCCACGTCGCGGGACCGCAATATCCCGACTCGATCGCGTGGCCCGCGAATGTCGGGCGCGAGATCCACCTCGCACCGCGCGAGCACCGCGCCTACTACAACGCGCAGCGTTTCACGCTGAACGTCACGCGCCGCGACATGATCCAGGCGGGCTATTCGCCCAGCGTGCGCCTCTTCGAGGCGGCGGCGTGCGCGGTGCCGATCCTCAGCGACGAGTGGCCGGGGCTCGAGACGTTCTTCGTGCCGGGCGAGGAGATCCTCGTCGCGCGCAGCACCGAGGAGTCGCTCGCGATCATGCAGGGCATGGGCGAGGAGCAGCGCCGCCGCATCGGCGAGCGTGCGCGCGGTCGCGTGCTCGCCGAGCACACCGCCGCCCATCGCGCCGAGACGGTCGAGCGCCTCACGCGCGAGGTCCTCGACGCACGTGCACGCGCCACGTCCGCGACCGTCTGATTCCCACACGACGAGAGGGACCGACCGATGTCGATGCAGAGCGGGGAGACGGCGCGCCGCGCCCAGACCGAGGCGTCGCACGCAGAAGCAGAGCGGCGCATTCGCGAGCTCGGCCCGTGGTTCCACAACATGGAGCTCGCGGGGATCCTGACCGCGCCCGAGCACTTCCTCGGCGACTATCCGCGGGTGAAGTTCAAGGGATTTGCCCACGCGATCCCCGAGGACCTCACCGGGCGGAGCGTGCTCGACGTCGGGTGCAACGCGGGGTTCTACAGCTTCGAGATGAAGCGCCGCGGGGCCTCACGCGTGGTGGGGATCGACAGCGACGATCGATATCTCGCCCAGGCGCGTCTGGCCGCCGAGCTCACCGGGCTCGACGTCGAGTTCCAGCGGCGCAGCGTCTACGAGGTCGGCGCGATCGGAGAGCGCTTCGATCTCGTGATCTTCATGGGCGTGCTCTATCACCTGCGTCATCCGCTGCTCGCGCTCGATCTGCTGCACGAGCACGTGGTCGGCGATCTGCTGCTCTTCCAGAGCCTGCAGCGCGGCAGTGATCAGGTGACGGATCTCGAGGAGGACTATCCGTTCCGCGAGCGAGACGTCTTCGACGATCCCGGATATCCGAAGATGCACTTCGTCGAGCGGAAGTACTCGCAGGATCCGACGAACTGGTGGATCCCGAACCGCGCCTGCGTGGAGGCGATGCTGCGCAGCACCGGGTTCACGATCGTCGGGCACCCCGAGCCCGAGGTGTACGTGTGCCGCAAGGGGCGGCGAGCACGTGAGTCGGGCGAGTGGGTCGTGCATCGCAGCGTGCGAGTCCCCCCTTCCCACTCGGCAACAGAGCTCACGGGCGAGGACGGTTCGCAGGGAGGTGCCGCGTGATCGAAGCGGTGATGATCTGGAACGAGCCCAACAACCTCTCTCACTGGGACTTCCAGATGGATCCGGGCTGGAAGCAGTTCGCGACCATGACGAAGATGGCCGCGAGCGCGATCCGCGCCGAGCGCCCGTCGTTGCCCAAGGTGCTCGGTGGCATCTCGCCCATCGATCCGAACTTCATCAAGACGATGGCGAGCGAGGGAGTCGTCGACGCGGTCGACGTCATCGCGGTGCACGGCTTTCCGCTCGACTGGAACCACTGGCAGATCCACGAGTGGCCCGACAAGATCGCCGAGATCCGCGCGGTCACCGACAGACGCCTGTGGGTGAGCGAGGTCGGAGTCTCGACGTTCGGCGCCGAGGAAGTGCAGGAGTTCGGACTGCTGCGCACGGCGGAGCTGCTGCGCGGCAAGGTCGAGCGGATCCACTGGTACTCGCTCTACGATCTCCCGCGAGCGTGGCCCGCGACGACACGCCATCGCGAGGCCGAGGGGTCCAGTTATTATCGCCACTTCTACATGGGTCTCCTGCGCGAGGACGGGACTCCGAAGCGCGCACTGAAGCACTTCCACACGCTCACGCCCGATCTCGGGATCTGTCAATGGTTCCACTTCGAGGATCATCGGCTCGAGCCCGCGGTGAAGTGGCTGAAGGAGCTGGGTGTCAAACACCTCCGCACCGGTCTCTCGTGGGCGGACTCCCACCGTCCGGATTGGGAGCGGTGGTTCGACAAGCAGATGAAGGCGCTCGAGGGATTCGAGACGACCATCACGTTCTGCTTCACGCCCGGCTCGCGCGGCCAGCGCGACGATCACACCAGTCCGCCCAAGGATCCCGCGGAATTCGCGGACTTCTGCGCGCGAATGGTGCGCCGCTACGCCTGATCGGCGCGCCGCAGGACGACGTATCGGAACCGGCGGCGCGGGCGGAAGCCGAGCCGCTCGTAGAGCGCGATCGCGCGCGCGTTGTCCGCGCGGACGTGGAGGAATGCCGAGGCGCCCGCGTGATGAATGCGCGCGAGTTGCTCGGACATCAGTCGCGCGGCGAGCCCGCGTCCGGCGTGCGCGGGATCGGTGCACACCACGCTGATCTCGATCATGCCGGGCAAGCGCAGCCGCTGACCGGCCATCGCGAGGAGACGCCCCTCGCCGTCACGCACACCGAGGAAGGTGCCGAGCTCGACGGTGCGCGGGCCGAAGGGGCCCGGGCGGGTGCGCTCCGCGAGCGCGACCATCGACGGCACGTCGCGCGGGCTCAGCACGTCGATGTCGGAGCTGCGCTCCGGCGTGGGCCCTTCGTGGATCATCTGGAGGAGCGGCGCGCCGTCGATCTCGCTCAGCGCCCGCGGCAGCGCGAGCGTCCCGTCGGCGAACACGCCGACGAGCTCGCCGTCGGAGAGCGAACGGGCGAGCGCACGCAGCGCCTCGTCGTCGCGAACCCCTGCGAGCGTCGTGATGGCCGGCGGAAAGCGCGCCGCATCGCCGTGACGCATCGCGAGGTGCGCCTGCTCGGTCGTGAGCGCGGACCAGATCGGGTTGTCGAGCATGTGTGGCCCTGCCGGCGCGTGCGGCGAGTCGCACTCCGCGCCTTGCGATCGAACGTCAGGAACGGGCGCGCGGGAAGAGCGCGCAGGTGGCGGTGCCGTGGGCGAGCAGCCTTCCCTCGCGATCGACGAGCTCGCCGCTCGCGGTCGCGAGCGCGCGCCCGCGGTGCACGATGCGCGCTTCGCAGCGCACGCGTCCGGTCTCGACGGTGATCGGCCGCACCAGGTGCACGCCGATCTGCACGGTGCCGTACGCGGTGTCGGCGTCGAGCACGCTCATCGCCGCGCTGCCGAGCGCGGAGTCGAGCAACGTGCACGCGTAGCCGCCGTGCACCGTGCCCATCGGGTTGGGCACGTGCGCGCCGGGCGTGCCCTCGAATGCCGCGAAGCCGTGGCGCGCCTCGACGATGACGAAATCGAGCGTCTTGGAGATCGACGGCTGCGGGATCGTCCCTGCGACGATCGCTTCGAGCCAGGCGAGCCCGCTCGTGGTGGTGCGAGTGTCCATGCGGTGTGGAGTGCGCCGCAGGCCTCGTCGAGACCAGTACGGAATCCGGACCGGTCTTCGCGCGCGCGGCGGCGTACGCTCGGGACGTGCAGCGATACGGACAGTTCTGCGCGGTCGCACGCTCGCTCGAGCTCGTCGGCGAGCGCTGGACGCTCCTCGTGGTACGCGAGCTCTTGATGGGGAGCCGCCGCTTCGGCGAGATCCGCCGCGGGATCCCCCGCATCTCGCGCACGATGCTCACCGAGCGGCTGCGCGCGCTGACCGACGCGGGCGTGGTCGTGCGCGAGGGGCCGGACGCGTTGCCGAGCTATCGGCTCACGCCCGCGGGCGAGGAGCTCGCCGAGGTCGTGCGCGCGCTCGGCGTGTGGGGCCAGCGGTGGGCGCGCGGCCCGCTCGATCGCGACGAGCTCGACGAGGCGCCGCTCCTCTGGGACGTGCAGCGCCGCGTGAACGAAGACGCGCTCCCCGACACGCCGGTCGTCGTGCGCTTCGAGCTCACCGACGTGCCCGCGCGGCGGCGCGTGCACTACCTCCTGCTGCGGCGCGGTGAGGTGAGCGTCTGCGACGACAACCCCGGGCTCGACGTCGAGGTCCGCGTGCGCAGCGATCGACGCACGCTGATCGGCTGGTGGCGCGGCGATCTCACGTGGCGTCGCGCGCTCGCGTCGGGCGCGCTGACCATCGAGGGCCCGCGCGCCCTGGTGCGCGCGTTCCCCGAGTGGTTCCACCGCTACGCGTTCGCCGGCGTCGCGCCCGCGGGCGAGAAGAGCGCGTGATCACGCCGGCGGTACGCCGCCGCCGGGCGGCGGATCGCTCGGCCTCCAGCCGTAGCTCTTCAGCTTCGTGTAGAGCGTCTTGCGATCGACCTTGAGGATCTCGGCGGCACGCGTGCGGTTGCCGCCGACCGCCTCGATCACGCGCAGGATGTAGCGGCGCTCGATCTCGTCGAGCGGCAGGAGCTCGTTCGGATCGTCGGCCGCGACGAGCACGTGCGAGCGCGTGAACGCCTGGATCTTCTCGGGCAGGTCCGCGACCGTGACGTCGTCGTACTCCGCGAGCGCGACCGCGCGCTCCATCGCGTTCATCAGCTCGCGCACGTTGCCCGGCCAGTCGTACGCGAGGAGCTTGCGCGCCGCCTCGGGCGCGATGCCGCGCACCGGCTTGCCGCTGCGCTGCGCGATGCGCTTGAGCGCGTGGTTCGCGATCAGCAGCACGTCGGATCCACGCTCGCGCAGCGCGGGCAGGCGCACCTGCAGCACGTTGAGGCGGTAGTAGAGATCGTCGCGGAACTCGCCGTCGGCCACGCGCGACTCGAGGTCGCGATGGGTCGCGCTCACGATGCGCGCGTCGAACGCGACCTCGCGATCGCTGCCGACCGGCCGCACCGTGTGCTCCTGCAGCGCGCGCAAGAGCTTCGCCTGGAGCGCGAGCGGCATCTCGGCGATCTCGTCGAGGAAGAGCGTGCCTCCGCTCGCCTCGACGAAGAGCCCGGCGCGCGGCGCGCGTGCGTCGGTGAACGCGCCCTTGGTGTGCCCGAAGAGCTCGCTCTCGAGCAGCGCCTCGGGGAGCGCCGCGCAGTTCACCGCGACGAAGGGCCCCTCGGCGCGCGGGCTGCGCGCGTGGAGCGCGCGCGCGACGAGCTCCTTGCCGGTCCCGGTCTCGCCCGCGATCAGCACCGGCGCCTCGGAGCTCGCGACGCGCTGGATCATCGCGAACACGCGCTGCATCGTCGCGTGCTCGCCGATCATCTCCTCGATGCCGGCGGGGGTGACGATGCCCTCGCGCAGGCGTCGCACCTCGGCGCGCAGCGCGCGCAGCTCGGCGGCGCGCGTCACGCGGATCGCGAGCTCCTCGAGCTCGAAGGGCTTGGGCAGGAAGTCGTGGGCGCCGGCGCGGATCGCGGCGATCGCGGTGTCGAGATCGCCGAACGCGGTGATCAGGATCACCGGCAGCTCGGGGCGACGCGCGACCAGGCGCTCGCAGAGCTCGAGGCCGGTCATGCCCCCGAGCCGCACGTCGGACACGACGGCGTCGTAGTCCTCGACCTCGACCGCGGCGAGCGCGTCGTTCGCGCTGCGCACGTGGCGCACCCCGAACCCGCGGCGCCCGAGCTCCTTCACCAGGAGCGCGCCCATGGCGGGGTCGTCCTCGACGCAGAGAACGCGTGAGTGGCTTGCAGTCATGGCGCCGCCGAGATGGTAACAGTCGTATCCAGTCGCATGCAGATCGCCACCCGCCTCTGGCTCACGCTGCTCGTCACCATGTCGACCGTGCTCGTCGTCGGCGTCATGTTGCGCGTGCAGGAGGAACAGCGGCTCCTGCTCGAGGTCACGCTGCGCGATCGCCGGTTCTTCGCGCACGCGTTGCACGCCGCGATCACCCGCGATCGCAGCGGCGCCGATCCGCTCGACGAAGCGCGCCGCATGCTGGATCGCGAGGAGGTCGCGGCCGCGCACATCGTCGCGCGCCTGGTCTCTCTCGAGAGCCGGTCGCACCTGCGCTCGCCCGCGCTGCCGGCGCGCGAGATCGCGCCGCTGCTGCGCGGCGAGGTCGTCGTGGGCGTGCACGGGGGCGAGGTCCTCACGTACATCCCGCTCGACACCACGGGCGGGGTCGCGATCGAGCTCGCGGAGCCGCAGGCGGTCAACGAGCTGCTCGAGCGGATCGGGTGGTGGTCGCTGTTCACGCAGGCGCTCACGCTCGCGATGCTCGAGGCGCTGGTCACGTGGGGCCTCGTGCGCTGGCTCGTCGGGCGCCCTCTCGAGCGGCTCGCGCTGCTCGCGCGGCGCATCGGCAGCGGCGATCTCGACGCGCGATCCGAGCTCGCGACGAAGCCCGGCGACGTCGGCGTGCTCGCGGGCGAGATGAACCACATGGCCGAGCGCCTGCAGCACGCGCGCAAGCACATCGAGGAGGCCGACACCGAGCGCGTCGCCGCCCTCGAGCAGCTCCGCCACGCCGATCGGCTGCGCACCGTCGGACAGCTCGCATCGGCCCTCGCGCACGAGCTCGGCACGCCGCTCAACGTGGTCTCGGGGCACGCGCGCATCATCGAGCAGGACGATCGTGTGCCCGACGATGCGCGCGCCAGCGCGCGCACCGTGCTCGAGCAGGCGAGCCGCATGGCGCGCATCATCCGCGACCTGCTGGACTTCGCGCGACGCCGCGGCGGACAGCCCGCGCCGCACGTCGTCGCGGAGATCGCGCGCCACGCAGCGGACACGCTCGCGCCGCTCGCGCGGCGACAGCGCGCGATCATCGACGTCGAGGCGCGCACGCCCGACACGAAGGTGCGCGTCGACGCGCAGCAGATCCTGCAGGTGCTGACGAACCTGATCACGAACGCGCTGCAGGCGATGCCCGAGGGCGGGCCGGTGCGCATCGTGGTCGAGCAGCGCGAGGTCGTCCCGCCGACCGGCGTGCACGCGAAGGGCGGACGGTACGCATCGATCGCGGTGATCGACACCGGCACCGGCATCGCGCCCGAGGATCTACCGCACCTCTTCGAGCCGTTCTTCACGCGGAAGGGCGAGGGCGAGGGCACGGGCATCGGACTGCCGGTGGTCGAGGGCATCGTGCGCGAGCACGGCGGATGGGTCGCGGTCGAGAGCGAGCCGGGGCGCGGGAGCAAGTTCGAGGTGTTCCTCCCGCTCCACGAGCCGTGATCGCGCGCACTCAATGCACCACCCGGCCGAGGCCATCGGACGCGTCGATCGCGTCGAGACGGCGCGGCGGGGCGACACCGAGCGGACGATGATCGCGGCACCACGGCCAGGTCACGTCGGGCGAGCGACGCAGCGACTCGCACACCGCGCAGCGCTTCACTGCGAAGGGGCGCGCGTCGAGCTCGAGGCGCTCGCCCGCGACGAGCACCGAGAACGGCGCGTAGGGATCCTCGCCGAGCTCGCCCCAGAGCCCCGGCGCGGCGTGCCACCGCCCGCGCGCACCGAGCACGATCGTGTCGGCGCCGACCTCGAACGCGAGCCGCCGCATCTCGTGGCGCACGCGTCCGGCGCGCACGTGCGCCCACGCCGGGCGCGTCGGCACGTGGGCTGCGACCTGCGAGACGACGTCGGCGATCGCCTCGGGCACCGCGTGGAGCATCGCCTCGTCGCGCGCGAGATCGGGAGGGAGCACGTGCACCACGTGGAGCTGCGAGGCGCACCCGGTGCGCAACATCGCGAGCGCGTGGCGGAGCGCGCGCGCCGACGACGAGCGGAAGTCGATGCCGACGACGAGCGAGCTCTCGTTGGTCATGCGACCTCCAGCACCTTCCTCCGTGCCGCGAGCGGATGCTCGGAGAGCCCCTCGTGCGCGTCGAGCCCGATCACCTCGAGCTGCCGCCCGACGAGGTTCCACTCGTCCATCAGCTCGTGCAGCCGCTCCATCACCGTGTGATCGACGATGTGCGTGCCCGAGAGATCGATCACCACCGCGCGCTGCGGTGCGACGTTCGCGAGGTGCCGCTTGATCGTGAGGAAGTTCGAGAAGACCGCGGCCTGCGCGACGCGCAGCGTCGTCGTCTCGCCCTCCTCGATCACCTCGACGTGAGGGCGCAGCACGTTCCGCAGCGGCATGCCGTTGCGCCAGTGCAGCGCGGTCTTCACCAGGATCCCCGCGAACACGCCGACGAGCAGATCGGTCGCGAGCGTGACGAAGAGCGTCGAGCCGAAGATCACCATCTGCTCGCGCCCGATGCGCCACGTCTTCGCGAACTCCTTCGGCGAGGCGAGGCGGAAGCCCGTGTAGACGAGCATCGCGGCGAGCGCGGCGAGCGGGATGCGCTGGAGCAGCCAGGGCGCCGCCGACACGAAGAGCAGCAGGAAGATGCCGTGCGAGAAGTTCGCGACGCGGGTGCGCGCGCCGTTGTTCACGTTCGCCGAGCTGCGGACGATCTCGGAGATCATCGGCAGGCCGCCGATCATGCCGGCGATCACGTTGCCGATGCCGGTCGCGAGCAGATCGCGATCGAGGTCGCTCTTGCGCTTCAGCGGGTCGAGCGAGTCGACTGCCTTCGCGCTGAGCAGCGACTCGATCGAGCCGACGAGCGCGAACATCACGATGTAGCGGATCGACGTCGCGTCGAACGCGCTCGAGAAGTCGGGGAGCGTGATCGCGGAGAGGAGGCTCCCGGGCAGTCGCACCAGGAAGCTCGGGCCGACGACGTAGTCGTGCGACTGGAACTGGTAGTGGTGCTCGTGACCGAGGTCGAAGTACGAGCCGAGCGCCATCGCGATCACGACCACGACCAGCGGCGGCGGGACCTTCTTCACCCATGCCCATGGCAGCATCGGCATGCCGAAGAGCACGATCAGCGAGAGTGTCCCGATCACGACGATCTCGGGGTTCATCGCGAGGAGGCTCTCGGGGATGCGCGCGAGGAGCTCGAGCGGCTCGCCGGAGACGCCGGGCACGCCGAGCATCACGTGCACCTGCTTGGCGATGATGATGACGCCGATCGCCGCGAGCATTCCGTGCACGACCGACGAGGGGAAGAGGTCGCCGAGCGCGCCGGCGCGCACGAGCGAGAAGACGATCTGGATCACGCCCGCGATCACGATCGTCGCGAGGGCGCGTCGATAGCCGAGCACGGGATCGCCGGCGCCGAGGTCCTGGACCGCGCCGAGCGCGATCACGATGAGGCCCGCGGCGGGGCCCTTGATCGTCAGCGGCGCGCTGCCGAAGAACGTCGCGATGACGCCTCCGACGATCGCGGTGAGGATGCCGGCGACCGGCGGGAAGCCGCTCGCCATCGAGATGCCGAGGCAGAGCGGTAGAGCGATGAGGAAGACGAGGAAGCCGGAGACGACGTCCGCGCGCCACGTCTCGCGGAGGCCGGCGAGCCCTTCGGCGGGTGCTCTCGTGTGCATGCGGGCCGGCGCTCAGCAGTGCTCGTGCCACGCCCGGATCTGCAACGAACCCGTGCAGATACGGTTAAGTCGGAGGCTGGTTTCCCGGGGAGGTTCTCCCCGCGGGGGAGGATCTCCCCGGGAACGTGCTCGCGATCCTGCGGAGAACACGAGCAAACGTGCGGGCACGATCGATGCTGCAGCGCGGCGCCGTGAGCGCTCCTCCGCGGCCTCTCGCCGATCTCGACACTCTCCTCGACGACGCCCTCGAGCACGCCGCGCATCTCCTTCCGGCGCAGGCGCCGATCGGCGACTTCATCCACCACAACACGCTGCACGCGCTGCAGCACCTCGAGTTCCACGACGCGCTCGCGACCGCGCACGAGACCCACGACGCCGAGGGTTATCTCGCGGAGGACGCGTATCGGAAGGCGTGGCGCGAAGGCCGCATCGAAGATCGCGACGTCGAGCACGCGCTCGCGATGCGCGCGCGCACCGTGCCCGACGAGCGTCTCTCGTTGATCTCGCGGCGCGAGCTCGAGCGCCTCGTGCTCCGACACGGCGTGGACGCGGCCTCGCCCCAGGGGCTGCGGTGGGCCAGCGACGAGCTCGGGGTGACGCGCCGCTTCCGCGACGACGTGCCGAGCGACGTGCGCGCGCGGGTGATCGCGACGACGAAGAGCTGGCTGGGCTCGCTCGAGGCGCGCGACGAGGCCGCGATCGATCGCGTGCTCGCGCCGGTCGCCCGCATCGGTGCGATCCGCGACACGCTCGCCGGCGATCCCGAGGGCGCGGCGGTCGAGACGCTCTGGGCCGCGTGCCGCGCGCTCGCGCCGGTCGGAGAGCCGAGAGAGAGAGAAGCGCTGCTCGCGCGCGTCGGTCACGACCGCACGCTGCGCGATCTGATGGTCGCGATCGGCGCGCCCGATCCCGCGATCCCGGCGAACGGCGAGCTCGTGCGCTTCCTGAGCGCGTTCCTCGACCAGGGCATGGCGCGCTGGCCGATGCCCCACCGCGACGCCGGTCTGCGCGCTTGTTACCGCACGCACCTCGGCATCGCGCCCGCGTTGCTGCCGGCGTGGCTCCGCGCGGTGTCGCGCCGTCTCGACGCGAGCGCGGAGCTCTCGACGAACGCGCTGATCGCGTCGTGCCTCGAGGAGCTCGGCGTCGCGGCCGACGCGTGGCACGACCACGTCGCGCGCGTGCTGCTCGAGCTGCCGGGCTGGAGCGGGATGGTCGCGCGCCTCGAGCGCGTGGAGCGCGACGCGCGGGTGTCGCTGCGCGAGCTGCTGGCGATCCGTCTGGTGCTCGACGTCGAGTGCCTGCGCGAGTCGGCACGGGCGCTCGGGCATCGCGGCGCGCTCGCGCGCCTGCCCGACACGGTGCGGCGCACCTGGAAGAACGACGAGCGTCGGCACGCGCACGACGAGGCGTGGCGGCTCTTCCAGCTCTGCCAGCTCGCAGGGATCGCGGCGCCCGCGCTGCTGCTCGCCGGTGCCGATCACGCGGCGCGCATGGTCGCCGCGCTCGACGACTTCGACGCGATGACGCGACGCCGCGTGCTGCACGAAGCGTTCGAGCACCAGCACGCGCGCGAGGTGCTCGGCGCGCTCGCCGACAACGCGGCACGCCCCGCGGATCCCGCGTTCGGCGCGCCGCGATTCCAGCTCGCGTTCTGCATCGACGATCGCGAAGAAGGGATCCGCCGGCACTTCGAGGCGCTGGGGCCCGATCACCTGACGTTCAGCGTCGCCGGGTTCTTCGGGGTCGCGATGCAGTACCGCGGGCTCGACGATCCCACGGTCACCGCGCTCTGCCCGGTGGTCGTGCGGCCCTCGCATCGCGTCGAGGAGCATCCGCTCGCGGAGCACGCGCCCGCGTCCGAGCGGCGCCGCCGGCTGCGCGCGTGGATGGCGTGGCTGCGCCACGAGATCGGCGACGCGTCGCGCTCGATGACGCGCGGCGCGGCGCTGACGCCGCTCGTGGGTCTGATCGCGGCGCTGCCGCTCGCGGCGCGGGTGCTCTTCCCGCGGCTCGCGCACCGCGCCGTGGAGGCGTTCGAGCGCTGGCTCCTGCCCGGGCCGCGCACCGCGCTCGCCCTCCAGCAGGAGCACCACCACCACGAGCACGATCCCGCGGCGCACGCGCTCGGGTTCACGCTCGCCGAGCGCACCGATCGCGTCGCGGGGACGCTGACGAACCTCGGGCTCACCCGCGGCTTCGCACCGCTCGTGGTGCTGCTCGGGCACGGCGCGACGACGGTGAACAACCCGCACCACTCCGCGTACGACTGCGGCGCGTGCGGCGGTCGCAACGGCGGGCCCAACGCGCGCGCCTTCGCTGCGATGGCGAACGAGCCCGCGGTGCGCGAGGCGCTGCGTGCGCGCGGCATCGACATCCCGATGGGCACGTGGTTCCTCGGCGGCCTGCACGACACCACGACCGACGGCATCACGATCTTCGATCTCGATCTCGTACCGGCGTCGCTCGCGCGAGAGCTCGAGGTGCTGCAGCGCGATCTCGACACCGCGCGCGCACACTCGGCGCACGAGCGCTGCCGCCGCTTCGAGCACGCGCCGGTGCAGCTCGACCCCGCGACCGCGCTCGCGCACGTCGAGGAGCGCGCGGTCGATCTCAGCCAGGCGCGCCCCGAGCTCGGGCACGCGACCAACGCCGCGTGCATCGTGGGGCGTCGCGCGCTGAGCCGCGGGCTCTTCCTCGATCGCCGCGCGTTCCTCGTCTCCTACGACCCGACGGAGGACGATGCGCGCGGCACCGTGCTCGAGCGGATCCTCGCCGCGGTCGTGCCGGTCGGCGCGGGCATCAGCCTCGAATACTACTTCTCGACGGTCGACGACGAGCGCTGGGGCGCGGGCACGAAGCTGCCGCACAACCTCGCGGGCCTCCTCGGCGTGATGGAGGGCACGAGCGGCGATCTGCGCACCGGGCTGCCGCGGCAGATGATCGAGGTGCACGAGCCGGTGCGCCTGCTCTGCGTGATCGAGGCGAGCCCCGACGTCGTGCTCGGCATCGCGGCGCGGCAGCCCGAGGTGAAGGAGCTCGTGACGCGAGGCTGGGTGCGGCTCGCGTGCATGGATCCGAAGACGCACGCAATCTCGTATCTGGGCCCCGATGGGTTCGCGCCGTTCGAGAGCGACGCGGGCGCGCTGCCGGTGGTGGAGCGAGCGATGGACTGGTACCAGGGACGGAGCGGCTTCGTGCCGCCGGCGCGCATCGAGCGCGCGAACGCAGCGTGAGGAGCGTGATGCACTCGTTCGCTCCTTCGGTCTCCGAGCTCCACGTCGTGCTCGGGCTGGTCGTCGCGCTCCCCGCGATCACCGGTCTCGTCCTCGGTGTCGCGATGCTCGCGCGGCGCACGCCGAGCGAGGCCGCGATCGGACGCCTCGTGTCGTGGGCGATCGGGCTCTCGACCGCGCTCTCGGTCGCGCTGACGGGATCGTGGATCGCGCTCGGCGCGCGGGCGCGCGACGTGCACCTCGCGACGTGGTTCGCGGTGCCCGGTCACGCGTTCACGATCGGCGCGCTGCTCGACGGGCTCTCGCTGACGATGACGCTCGTCACGAACGTCATCTGCTTCCTCGTCGCGCGCTTCTCGATTCGCTACCTCCACCGCGAGCCCGGGTATGCGCGCTTCTTCCTGCTGCTCTGCGTGTTCACCACCGGCATGCACGTGCTCGTGCTCGCGGGGAGCTACGACCTGCTCTTCGTCGGATGGGAGCTGGTCGGGCTCGCGTCGGTGCTGCTGATCGCGTTCTTCTCGCATCGCAGCGGCCCGGTGCGCGGCGCCGTGCGCGCGATGATCACGTACCGCGTCGGCGACGTCGGTCTGCTCGTCGCGGGCATCCTGCTCCATCAGGCCGCGGGCTCCGCGGAGTTCGCCGATGCGTTCGCGGGCGGCGCGCAGGACCTCCACCACGCGCACGGCATCGCGAGCGCGACCACGATCGGGCTCGTGCTGCTCGTCGCGGTGCTCGGGAAGTCGGCGCAGCTGCCGCTCGGCGGATGGCTGCCGCGCGCGATGGAGGGACCGACACCCTCGAGCGCGCTGTTCTACGGCGCGCTCTCGGTGCACGCCGGCGTGTACCTGCTCCTGCGCTCCGCGCCGCTCCTCGAGGCCTCGCCCGTCGCGTCGGCCGCGGTCGCGATCGTCGGCGCGCTCAGCGCGGTGCACGCGACGATGGTCGCGCGCACCCAGAGCGACGCGAAGAGCCTGCTCGCCTACGCGACGATCACCCAGGTCGGCCTGATGCTCGTCGAGATCGGGCTGCACCTTTGGACCTGGGCGCTCGTGCACATGGTCGCGCATGCGTTCCTGCGTCTCCTGCAGCTGCTGCGCACGCCCTCGGCGCTGCGCGACGCACAGGAGATCCGCGCGGCGCTCGCCGCGACGCCGACGCCCCGCCCGAGCCTCTGGGCGCGCGTGTTGCCGGCGCCGACGCTCGCGTGGCTGCAGCACCTCTCGATGCGTCGCTTCTTCGTCGACGAGATCCTCGAGCGCTTCGTGGTGGAGCCGGTGATGCGCGCGTCGCGCGCGCTCGATCGCGTCGAGCGACACGGCGTCGCGGCCCTGAGCGGGTGGACGCGCACCAGCGCCGAGCGCGCGCACGTCGAGCCGGCGCGCGCGCGGGTGTCGACCAGCCCGCGCTCGCACGAGGAGACCCTGCCGTGAGCGCGCCCCTGCTGACGATCCTGGTCGCACTGCCCGCGGTGGGCGCCCTCGCGCTGCGCGCGATCCGCGACGACCGCTCGGCGCGCGTCGCGTCGATCGTGGTGGCCGGCGCGACGTTCGCGCTCGCATCGGCGGTCGCCCTCTCCTTCGCGGACGCGCGCGGCGCGCACCTCGTCGAGCTCGGCCCGATCCTGCCCCTGGTCGGCGCGCGCTGGCACCTCGGCGTCGACGGGCTCGCGGCGCCCTTCCTGCCACTCGCGTCGCTGCTCGCGCTCGGCGTGCTGGTCGCTGCGCCGCGCGAGGAGACGGGCCGCGCATCGTCGGCCGCAGTGCTCCTCACGCTCTCGATGACGCTGGGCGTGTACCTCGCGCTCGATCTGCTCCTGCTCACCGCGTTCTGGATCGCGTGCCTCGTGCCGGGCGCGATGGAGCTGCACCGCGCGCGGCGCGCCGACGTGCGCGTGGAGCTCGCGCGCATGATCGACGTGTACCTCGTGCTCGGCTCGCTGCCGATCGTGGCGGCTGCGATCGTGATCGGCGTGTCGCGCGCGAGCGCGGGCATCGAGCTGCCCTTCGATCTCGCGAACGCGTCCGCCGCGCCGATGCCGTCCTCGGGGCAGCATCTCGTATTCGTGCTGCTCGCGCTCGCGGTGCTGATCCGCAAGGCGATCACGCCGTTCCACTCGTGGATGCCGGTGCTGATCGAGCGCGGTCCGATCGGCATCGCGACGATGATCGCGGGCACGCACCTCGGCGCGTTCCTGGTCGCGCGGCTGATGATCCCGCTCCTCCCCGAGGCGGCGGGCGCGGATCTGCCGCTGCTCGCGGGGCTCGCGCTGGTGAGCGCGCTCTACAACGCGTTCGTCGCGCTCTCGCAGCACGACATGCGGCGCATGCTCGGCTTCGTGGTGACGAGCCAGCTCGGCCTCGTGCTGGTGGGCCTCGCCGAGGTCGACTCGAACAGCGTGCACGGCGCGATGCTGCAGATGGTCGCGGTCGCGATCACCACGGCGGGCATGTTGGTGATCGCGGGCGCGATCGGCGCGCGCTGCGGGACGACCGACATGCGGCGCCTGGGCGGGCTCTCGAGCCGCTTCCCGAGCATGGCCGCGGCGTTCTTCCTGCTCGCGCTCGCCGCGATCGGTCTGCCGGGATCGCTGCAGTACGTCGCCGAGGATCTGCTGCTGCACGGCCTGCTCGATGGGCATCCTTTCGTCGCGACGGTGTTGCTCGTGGTGACCGTGCTCAACGGCATCACGCTGCTGCGCGCGTTCTTCACCACGTTCTACGGCCCGGCGCGCGAGCCGCGCCTCGTCGGCGCCGAGGTGCGCGACCTCGTCGCGCGCGAGCGCTTGGTGGTGCTCGCGGCGATCGCGATCGGCCTGGTGTCCGGCCTCGCGCCCGCGCCGCTGCTGCAGGTGCGCGCCGAAGCCGTCCGTGCCCTCGCGATCGCGCCCGCGGCGCACCACGCGACCACGATCGACGCTCCGCACTGAGCTTCCTGAACGTCGCTCCGCGGCACACGCGCGATGCGCGTGGAGGCGCCGCTCCGTCTCCGATCCGCCCACGAGAGGAACCGATGTCCCTGCGTCCTTCCCTCGCGCTGGCACTGGTGCTGGCGTCGTCGGCCTTCGTCCGTCCTGCGTACGCGCAGGAGGAGCCCACCGCCGAGATCGACGTCGCACCAGCGCCGCCCGAGCCCGCGAGCGCGGTGCCCGCGCCGATCGAGCCAGCGCCGCACGACGCGCTCGCCGACGCGCTCACGCTGCACGCGACCGCGCCGGGCGTGGAGCTCGGCTTCTCGCCCGACGAAGGTGCGTTCGTGCGCAACGCCGATCGCTCGTTCTCGCTGCAGATCGGCCTGCTGGTGCAGATGCGCTACCAGCTCTCGTCGACGCCCGACCCAGCGCGCGAGAGCGAGTTCATCGTGCGCATGGTGCGCCCGCAGCTGCGTGGCACCGTGCTCGCGCCGTGGATCCGCTACTTCGTGCAGCCGGAGCTCGCGGGGCAGAGCGCGCGCTTGCTCGATCTCCAGATCGACATCCAGCCGCACGAAGCGATCGGCCTGCGCGCCGGCCAGTTCCTCACGCCCTTCTCGCGCACCTTCACCACGCCGGTGCCGCGCCTGCTCTTTCCCGACTTCTCGATCGCGAACGACGCGTTCCGCGCGGATCGCGACACCGGCGCGATGCTCTTCGGCACGCCCTTCGAGGGCCTGCTCGAGTACTACGTCGGCATCTTCAACGGGAACCGCATCGATCAGGGCGGCAACGACGACGATCAGATGCTCTACATGGCGCGCCTCGTCGCGAGCCCGCTCGGACGCGTGGCGCTCGACGAGACGCCCGCGCTCGCGGCGCACGTGCCCTTCCGCATCTCGTTCGGCGTCAACGGGTACCTCGGCGAGATCACCCGCACCGAAGCGCGCGTCGACGCGACCACCGGGCTGCCGGCCACCGCGACCCTCGGCATCGAGCACCAGCGCACGCTCGGCGCCGACGTCGCGCTGCAGTGGGAGACGCTCGCGCTCCAGGCCGAGCTCTACTACCGCGACGCGACGCTGGTCGACGGCACGACGCGCGACGCGATCGGCGGCTATGCGCACCTCGCGTGGATGTTCTTCCGGCCCTACCTCGAGGTCGCCGCGCGCGTCAGCGTGGTCGATCCCGATCTCGCGAGCGGCGGTGACGTGCAGCGCGTGATCGAAGGGCTGATCAACTTCTACGCGCTCGGCAACCACCTGAAGCTGCAGCTGCGCTACGCGAACACGACCGACGAGCGCCAGCACGAGCCGGCGCGCAACACGATCCACAGCGGCACGCTGCAGGCGCAGCTCTCGTTCTGATCTTCCGAATGATCGCCGCGATCGTTCGGTGCGGCCGAACGATGCTCAGCCGGTCGCTTCGACGGCGCGGAACGGCGCGTCGATGACCTCGGCGACCAGCTGCGCGACGTCGGGGCGCAGCCGCACCTTCGGCAGCTCGGCGAGCGCGCGCGCGCTCATGCGCGCGATGGTGTACGCGACCTTCTTCCGCGCGTGCGTCGTCCCGAAGTAGTCGACGAACCCCGGGCTGTTCAGCGAGAAGAAGCTCAGCGCGTCGGCGTCGTTGATCAGCTGGACCTCGCGCGACGCGCCCGGGGTCTCGCTGCTCTCGACGAGCTGCGCGACCTCGCGCGCGAGCGCCTCGCTCCCGCCGGCCGCGAGCACGATCGCCGCCGCGCGCGGTGCGCCGGCGCGCGCGTGCGCTTCCTTGTACGCGCGGTAGTCCGGCGCGTGTTGCTCGATGCGCGCGTCGGCCTCGCTCTCGAGCCGCTCGACGTCGTGGAAGAGCGCCGCGATCTGGCAGGCCTCGCCCGCACCGGGATCGAGCCGGAGCGCCCACTGCCAGGCGTCGCGCGCGTGATCGAGATCGGCGCGCACCAGCGGGCGCGAGAGATCGTGCAGCGCCGCGTGCGCATCGAGGACGCGATCGAAGCGCGCGGTCGCGCTGGCCGCGTTGCGACGCTCGATGCGGCGCTGCGCGCGCGTGAGCACCTCGCTCGCGAAGCGCGCCGCGTGTCGCGCCGGCGCGCGGATCACGAGGGGACGACCGGCGTCCACCGCGGCGTCGACGTGGCGATCGAACGCCCAGAAGTCGAAGCGCGGGGACACCCACGCGTCGTGGTCGACGTCCGGCTCGTCGAGGCTCGCACCGCGCGTCGCCGGGACGCGCACGACCGACACCTTCACGCTCGAGAAGTCGCGCTCGAGCTGCGCGAGCTCCACGTTGGCGACGCCTTCGATCTGGAGCGTGAGAGTGGACAGCACACTGCGCTGCATGGGCGCGCGCAGGTCGCAACGCGCATGCCCGCTGCACCGCGCCTCGCGCCGCAGCTCACACGTTCGTCTCTCGCCCTAGAACGAGGTCAATTCCGCGTGATCGTGCAGTTCGGGCATGTGTCGCGATGCCCCAGCTGAGGCGCGCGCGTGACGCAATGCACGCGAGTCCGTCGGTGTGGCCCGAGGGCACGAGCGCTGCACCACGCCGCGCACCGATGCGCGCGCACCACTTCGCCGCAGGCACGATGTGCCCGCGAGGACGTCGACTGATCCAGGGCTCGGGGCCCCTCACGGATCGCGCCGACATCGTCTGTCACTGCGTCCTGCTCGAGCTCCCCGATCGTCTCGTGCTCGTGGACACCGGGCTCGGGCGCTCGGACGTGCAGCACCCCGATCGGATGTCGCGCACGATGCGAACGCTGCTGCAGCCGCGCCTCTCGCTCGACGACACCGCGCACTCGCGCATCCGCGCCCTCGGCTTCGATCCCCGTGACGTGCGCGACATCGTCATCACCCACCTCGACTTCGATCACGCAGGTGGGCTCTCCGACTTCCCGAGCGCGCGCGTGCACGTCTACGCGACCGAGCACGACGCCGCGATGGAGCGCACCACGCGCATGGGGGGCCGTCGTTATCGACCCGCGCAGTGGTCGCACGGGCCCGACTGGGTGCTCTACGAGACGCGCGGCGACGCGTGGTTCGGGTTCGAGGCGGTGCGCGAGCTCGAGGGGCTCTCGCCCGACATCCTGATGATCCCGCTCTTCGGGCACACCCCGGGGCACTGCGGGATCGCGTTCGAGGTGAACGGTCGATGGCGCCTGCACGCGGGCGACGCGTACTTCTTCCACGGCGAGATCGACCCGCGCGAGCCGCACTGCCCGCCCGCGCTGCTCGCCTACGAGGCGCTGATGGACGCCGATCGCGAGGCGCGCCTCGGCAACCAGGATCGGCTGCGCAAGCTCGTGCTCGATCACGCCGATCGCGTCGACGTGTTCTGCGCGCACGATCCCGTCGAGCTCGCGCGCATGCCCAAGGCGGCCGTCGCGCGCCGCCGCACCGAACGCCTGGAGGCGCGTCGATGAAGATCGTCGTGTTCGGGCTCTCGATCTCGAGCGCGTGGGGCAACGGCCACGCGACGCTCTGGCGTGGCCTCGTGCGCGCGCTCGACGCGATGGGGCACGAGGTCGTCTTCTTCGAGAAGGACGTCCCGTACTACGCGCAGCACCGCGACGTCGACAAGCTCACGGGGCGCAGCCGTCTCGTGCTCTACGCCGAGCTCGCGCACGTCGAGACCCAGATCCGCAATCACTTCCGCGACTGCGACGTCGCGATGGTCACGTCGTACTGCCCCGAGGGCGCGCTGCTCTGCGAGCGCGTGCTCGCCTCGAGCGCGAGCGTGCGCGCGTTCTACGATCTCGACACGCCGGTCACGCTCGAGCGCCTGCACGCGGGCGAGCGCGTGCCCTACCTGCCCTCGCAAGGGCTCGGCGGGTTCGATCTCGTGCTGAGCTACACCGGAGGGCGCGCGCTCGACGCGCTCCGTCGCGAGCTCGGCGCGCGACGCGTCGCGCCGCTCTACGGCAGCGTCGATCCCGACGTGCACGCGCCCGCGCCGCCGCGGCGCGAGTGGAAGGGCGACTTCTCGTATCTCGGCACCTACGCCGCGGATCGTCAGGCTGCGCTCGACGCGCTCTTCCTCGCGCCGGCGCGCGCGCGGCCCGATCTGAAGTTCGTGATCGGCGGCTCGATGTACCCCGAGGGATTCCCTTGGAGCTCCAACATCTGGTACGTCGCGCACGTCCCGCCGCCGCACCATCCCGCGTTCTACGCGAGCTCGCCGCTCACGCTGAGCGTCACGCGCGGGCCGATGAAGGAGATGGGCTGGTGTCCGTCGGGGCGGCTCTTCGAGGCCGCCGCGTGCGGCGTGCCGGTGCTCAGCGACGAGTTCGCGGGGCTCGAGGAGTTCTACACGCCGGGCTCGGAGATCCTCGTCGCGGAGGACGGCGACGACGCGATCGGCGCGATCGAGCGACCGCGCGAAGAGCTCGCACGGATCGCGCGCCGCGCCCGAGAGCGGACGCTCGCCGAGCACACCGCGACGAACCGTGCGCGCGAGCTGATCGCGCGTCTCGAGGAGGCCCGCAGGCCGATCGTGCACGCAGCGCCGGACGAGCGGCGCGCTGCCGGGGCGTGACGCGCAGCCCTCGCGTGCTCGAGGGCATCGACACGGGCGCGTGTGTCGCGCTCACCGAGGAGGATCGATGACCTGGGGAATCGTGCCCGCGGCCGGGCTCGGCAGTCGGATCCAGCCGCTCGCGTTCTCGAAGGAGCTCCTGCCCGTCGGCAGCCGTCTCGAGGGAGGCATCGAGCGCCCGCGCGCGGTGAGCGAGTACCTCGTCGAGCGCATGATGATCGGCGGCGCGACGAAGATCTGCTTCGTCATCTCGCCGGGCAAGAGCGACATCGTCGAGTACTACGGCGGGCGCGTCGGAGGCGCGCCGGTCTGCTACGTCGTGCAGCCCGAGCCCAAGGGGCTCTGCGACGCGATCTTCCAGTCGCTGCCGCTGATCTCCGACGACGAGCCGGTGATCGTCGGGCTGCCCGACACCGTGTGGTTCCCCGAGAACGCACTGCGCGCGCTGCCCGACGACGAGCTCTCGTTCCTGTGCTTCCCGGTCGACGAGCCGCAGCACTTCGACGCGGTGGTGAGCGACGAGAAGGGTGCGGTGCGCGAGATCCAGGTGAAGCGCGCCGACGCATCGAGCCGGTGGATCTGGGGCGCGTTCAAGATGCCGGGGCGCGTGCTCTCGGAGCTCCACACGCTCTGGGAGGAGCCCGATCGCGGCGATCCCTACGTGGGCACGCTGGTGAACGAGTGGCTCGCGCGCGGCGGTCGTGCGCGCGCGGTGCACGCGGGCACGGGCTACGTCGACGTGGGCACGCTGCACGGCTATCGCGACGCGCAGCGCCTGCTCGACGGTCGTGCGCGCGAGGGCGCGCCTCGTCCTTTCGCTGCGTCGGCGCGCGTGCCCGGGCTCGCGTCGTCGGCGTCGCGCTGACGACACACATGCCGGTCGACGCGCTGCTCGACGCGCTCGTGCGCGGCGATCCGATCGCCGGGGTGTGCGTGGTCGTCGCGCACCCCGACGACGAGACCGCGTTCGCCGGGCTGTGCCTCGCCGATCGCGCCGATCACCTGCACCTCGTCCATCTCACCGATGGCGCACCGGTCGACTCGTGGTTCGCGCACAACGCGGGGTGCACGACGCGCGAGGCCTACGCCGCGCTGCGCGCGCGCGAGCTCGACGGAGCGCTCGCGGAGCTCGGGCTCGAGCGGGCCCGCCGGACCCCGCTCGGTGCACGCGATCAGGAGGCCGCCGACGCGCTGCCCGATCTCGCGCGCGAGATCGCGCGGATCGTCGCGCACCAGAGGCCCGCGCTGGTGATCACCCACGCGTACGAGGGGGGTCATCCCGATCACGATGCAGCGGCGTTCGCGGTGCGCGCCGCGCTCCGTCTGCTGCCCGCCGACGTCGCGCGCCCGGCGCTCGCGGAGATGGCCTCGTACCACGCCGGCGAAGGAGAGCGCCTCGCGCGCGGGTTCTTGCCGCGGCCCACCGATGCGCGACGTCGGGCCCGCACGGCCACGCACGAGGAGCGCGCGCGGAAGCGTCGCGCGCTCGATCGGTTCGTGTCGCAGCGCGAGGTGCTGCGCGCGCTCGATCCCGACGGCGAGCTGTTCCGTCCCGCGGCGATCGAGGACTTCGGCGCGCCGCCGCACGAAGGAACGCTCCACTACGAGCGCCATCGCTGGCGACTCGATGGCGCGGCGTTCCGCGCACGGGTGGCGCGCGCCGCGTCGGCCCTCGGCGTGCAGACGGTGCTCCCGTGAACGTGCTCTCGATCTCGTACGCGCTCGCGCCGGTGGACGCCGACGCGGTCGGCGGCGCGGAGGTGGTGCTCGCGCAGATCGACGCCGCGCTGGTGCGCGCGGGCCACGGATCGATCGTGATCGCGCCCGCGGGATCGCGGGTCCGAGGGGCGCTCGTCGCGACACCGGCGGTCCCCGACGTGATCGACGATGCAGCCCGCGAGCGTGCGATCGACGCGAGCCGGCGCGCGGCGGAGTACGCGCTCGCGACGTTCGCGATCGACGTGGTGCTCGCGCACGGGCTCGACTTCGAGGCGACGCTGCCCGCGACGAGCGTGCCGATCGTCGTGGTGCTCCACATGCCGATCTCGTTCTACGCGCCGGGCGTGCTGGAGCGCGCGGCCGCGCGGGAGAACGTGCAGCTCGTGTGCGTCTCGCGCTCGCAGGCGGCCGACGTGCCGAGCGTGATCCGAGCGCGGGTGCGCGTGGTGGAGAACGGCATCGACCTCGCGCGCTACGCGCCGCGCGCGCGCAAGCACGGATATGCGCTCGCGCTCGGCCGGGTGTGCCCCGAGAAGAACCTGCCCGCCGCGATCGCCGGCGCGCGTCACGCCGGCGTGCCGCTGCTGATCGCCGGCGCGGTGTTTCCCTACGAAGCGCACGAGCGTCACTTCCGCGAGGCGATCGCGCCCGAGCTCGGGCGTGACGTGCGCTGGCTCGGTCCGGTGCAGGGCGCGCGCAAGCGGCGCCTGCTCGCGGGCGCGCGCTGCGTGCTGGTCCCGAGCCTCGTCGCGGAGACGAGCTCGCTCGTCGCGATGGAGGCGCTCGCGTCGGCCACCCCGGTGATCGCGTACCCGAACGGCGCGCTCGCGGACGTGGTCGAGGACGGACGCACCGGCTTCTTGGTGAACGATGCGCGCGCGATGGGCGACGCGATCGCGCGCCTGCACGAGATCGATCCGCGCGTGTGTCGCGCCGCGGCGGAGGCGCGCTTCGATCTCGCCCGCACGAGCGCGCGCTGGATCGATCTGCTCGTGCAGCGTCGCGAGGGCGAGCGTGCCGCGTGAGCTCGAGCTCGCGCGCGCCGAGCCGGCGCTGCGGGCGACGTGGATCGACGATCCCGACGCGCTGACCGCGATCACACGCGAGTGGGACGCGCTCTGCGATGCATGCCCGTGGTCCTCGCCGTTCCTGCGGCCGACGTGGGTGATCCCGGCGCTGCGGCACCTCGGCCAGCAGGCGCGCGTGATCGTCGTACGGCGCGAGCGCGCGCTCGCCGGCGTGCTCCCGCTCGCGGCGCTCGAGCGCGAGCCCGGCACCTGGGTGCTCGCGGGGACGGGGCCGAGCGACGCGCTCGATCTGATCGCGCGCGAGCACGATGCCCGCATGGTCGCCCGGGTCGCGCTCGAGGCCGTGCACGCGCGCGGCGAGTGGCGTGCCCTCGAGCTGCACGAGCTCGCGGAGTCGTCCCCACTGCTCGCCGCCGCGCGCGCCGGGCACGCCGGGCGTGTGATCGTCGACGACGCGCTCTCGGTCTCGCCCGTGCTCACCTGGCCCGAGCCCGCGCGCACGCTCGACGACGTGCTCGCCGCGTCGTGGGCGCGCCGCGTTCGTTACGACCGCCGGCGCGCCGCACGCGAGTCGATCGTGCCGGAGATCGCGCGAGGCGAGCACGTCGACGAGGCGCTGCACGCATGGCGCACGAACCACGAGGCGCGCTGGGCCGCGCGCGGCGAGGCCGGCGCGCTCGTCGGGCGCCACACGTTCCTCGACGAGGCGGTGCGCGCGCTGCTGCGCGAGGGACGCGCCGAGCTCTGCTCGCTGCGCGCGAACGGCGCGCTCGCGGCGTCGTACCTCGTGCTGCGCGAGGGCACGTGGGCCGGGCTCTACCTCGGCGGCTTCGATCCCGCGCTCGCGCGATCGAGCCCGCTCGTCGTGCTGATCGCGGAGATCGTCGAGCGCCTCGCGCGAGAAGGCGTGCGCGCGTTCGACTTCCTGCGCGGGGCCGAGCCCTACAAGTACCAATGGGGCGCGCAGGATCGCGTGCTCCGCCGCGTGCGCGTGGAGCCATGAACGGCGGTCACAGCCAGCGGTGCACCACCTCGGCGACGCCTCCGCCGTTCTCGCTCGTCGCGCGCAGCACCTCGTTCGCGTGCCGCTTCACGTCCTGGGGCGCATGCCCCATCGCGAACGAACGACCCGCCCACGCGAACGCGGAGATGTCGTTGTACCAGTCGCCCACGTACGCGACGTCGGTGCGCCGCACCCCGAGCCGCGCCGCGAGCGCCGAGAGCCCCGCGCTCTTCGTGCAGCCGCGCGCCTGCACGCGCACGCCCCACACTTCATCGCTGCCCATCGGAAACGCGACCGCGCCGGCCGAGGGCGGTAGCGACTGTCCGAGCTCGTCGAGCGCGTTGCCCGCGACGTCGCGATTGCCGATCCCGAGCACGATCGCCACGTCGCGCAGCTCGGGCCACGCGAGCTCTTCGGGCGCGTGCAGACGCAGCTCGGGTGACCAGCCGATCACCCATGGCGCGAGCGACTCCGCGCCTCGCCGGGCGTGGATCGCCTCGTGCGTGAGCACGAAAGGCGTGAGCCTCCGATCGGAGAACACCGTGAGCGCCGCCCGCGTGGCCTTGCCGGGAAGGCTCTTGCGCGCGATCAGCTCGCCCGTCGCGGGCTGCACCAGCTGCGCGCCGTCCGCGCACACGATCGGTGTGTCGATGCCGACCTCGCGCGCGGTCGGAAGCGCGCCGGAGGCGATGCGTCCGGTGACGATCGTGACGTACACACCCGCGGCGCGTGCTTCGCGGATCGCCGCGAGGTCCTCGGGCGCCACGGTGCGGTCGTCCTTCAACAGCGTGCCGTCGAGATCGACGGCGAGGATGCGATGTCGCGGTGCGGAGGCGTTCACGAGTACCTCGGCGCGGAACCACGTTCCGCGAGTCTCGCCAGCACGCCGGTCTCGCTTCCCGTTCGCGGTCTTCCCAAGTGCCTCGGAGACGACCCCAGGGAACTACGCCTGGCGGATCGGGTGCTGGCTGGCATCGATGTCGGGATCACGAGCCGTCTCACACCTGTTTCGGCACCGCGGCGATGCGCGCAAAGAGCGCCGGGCGCGGAGGGCGCGGAAACCAGCGCAATTCGGAGCGAATTGCGACCCGCGAGGAGAGCCCCGAGTGCACGTGTTCCGCGACGGAAGGCGCGACATCGACGTGCTCGCCCGCGTGCGCGCGCTCGCGAGATCGAGCGACGCGCTCGACACGCTGCTGCGCGCCGGCGAGCTCGAGTGCGCGCTGATCGACGCACGCGATCCCGCGGCGCGCGACGCGATCGCCTGGAGCGACGCCGCGGCGGATGCGGTGATCGCGGGCACGCGCGTCGTCGCGCCTCCCCTGCCCTCGCCCGTGATCGATCGCGCGCCCGCATCGGTGCCCGAGGGCTTCGCCTACTACGCGGTCCATCCGCTCGACTACGCGCACGCCGCGATGCGCGCGGTGCCGCCGGGTGTGCCCGCGCTCGTGCTCGGCATCCGCACGATCGGCACGACGCTCTCCGCGATCGCCGCCGCCGCGCTGCGCGCGCGGGGGAGCACGGTCGTGCGCGCGACGGTGCGACCGAGCGGGCATCCCTTCGATCGACGCGCGACGCTCGATCCCGATCTCGCGATCCACACGCGCGCGCTCGCCGCGACGGGCGGCATCGCGCTGGTGATCGACGAGGGCCCCGGGCTGAGCGGCTCGTCGTTCCTCGCGGCCGCCGACGCGCTCGTCCTCGCGGGTGTGCCGCGCGAGCGCGTGATCCTCGTGCCGAGCCACGCGCCCGACGTCGATCGCCTCTGCGCGCCGGACGCGGCCTCGCGGTGGCGCGCGCTCCAGGTCGTCGTGGCGTCGCCGACCCGCGTCACGCCCGAGGGCGCCCGCGCGGAGATCTCCGCCGGCGCGTGGCGCACCTCGATGCTCGACGCGAGCGCGCCGTGGCCCCCGACCTGGCCCGCGATGGAGCGTCGCAAGCACGTCGCGCACGACGGAGCGGTGCTGAAGTACGAAGGCCTCGCGTGCTTCGGCGACGACGCGTGCGCGCGCGGCGAGGCGCTCGCGTCGCTCGGCATCTCACCACGCCTGCACCGACTGCCCGACGGCTTCGTGCGCTGGGAGCGCGCCCCCGGACGTTCCCTCTCTCCGCGCGATGCCCCGCCGCTCGACGCGATCGCCCGGGCGATCGCCGCGCGGCTCGAGCTCGCGCCGGTCACGCTCGAGGACGCCTCGGCGCTCGAGCGCGCGACCCGCGACAACGTGCGCGCGCTGCTCGATCTCGATCGCACGATCGCGCTCCCGCTCGCGCGCCCGGTGATCGCCGACGGGCGTCTCGCGCCGCACGAGTGGATCGCCGGGCCCGACGAAACGGTGCGCAAGGTCGACGCGATCTCGCACGGCGACGATCACTTCCTGCCCGGCCCGTGCGATGTCGCGTGGGATCTCGCGGGCGCGATCGTCGAGTGGGATCTCGATCGCGCGCACACGGCCGCACTGCTCGATCGCTACGTGGGCACGACCGGCGATCGCGACGCGCGTGCCCGCGTGCCTGCGTGGACGATCGCGTACCTCGCGTTCCGCACCGCGTGGCTCGCGATGGCGCGCGACGCCTGCGGCGGCGACGAGCGCACGCGCCTGGCGCACGCCTCGGACGCGCTCCGCGCGCGCCTCGCTCGCGCGCTCCGTCGGTAGGTATGCAGAATGCGCATGGGTCGAGCTCGACCCATGCGCGCTGCGCATACCTCCTCAGCGCTTCTCGATGCCGTGCTCGTCGAGGTGCTTCTTCAGCGCGGTGCCCTTGCCCGCGTCCTTCGGGCCGGGACCGTGCGTCTTCACCGTCTCGAGGTTGCGATCGCGCCGCTCCTCCTCGTCGAAGCGCGCGTCGCCGAGGATCTCCTCCTCCGCCGCACGACGCTCGCTCTCGCGCGCCTCGTTCGCCTCGCGCTCGCGGCGCTCCGCGCGCTCGTCCGCCGTCTCGAGATCGGCCATCGCGTTCGACAGCTCGAACTCGCGCTCCTCACCCACGCTCTCGTCGCTCACGTTCGCGTTCTCTCCCTTCGCGCTGCTCTTCTGCGGCGCCTCGCTTCGCATTCCGAGATGGCTGCGGCTCGCGGTCCCACCACGCGTGCTCCCACCGGTGGTGCTCGCGGTGCCGCCCTGGACGGCCACCGGACGGATCTCCTCGCTCTCCCGCGGCGCATCGCCGAGCCCGTGCGTCCCGCGAACTCCTCCCTTGGTCGCAGCCGGGTCCTTCGGTCGGTTCCCACGCGTCGCCATGCTCGATCACCTCCGAGCACATCGACTGCACCGTGCGTGCCCTCCTCTTTGCGTGACGATGCGCGCCCGCCCTCCGTGCGAGGACGTGGCGATCGACGACACCGGCGAGGCGCAGCGCCGCGCGCGCGGCGCGGAGCAGAGACGTTTCTCGACGGGCGCACGCGTTGCAGCCGCGTCCGCGCATGGCGACCCACACCACTCCGCACGTCGACCCGCGCCACGCGGGCAAGAAGCCTCCCTTCGACGAGAGAACGCAGCCGCATCCCGGCCTCGAAGCGGCGATGCGCACCAAGCCGGACTTCGGCGAAGAGACCTACGTGGGCTTCGGTCGGCTCAGCGGGCGCCGCGCATTGATCACCGGGGGCGACAGCGGCATCGGGCGCGCGGTCGCGCTCGCGTTCGCGCGCGAGGGAGCGGACGTCGCGTTCACGTACCTGCCCGCGGAGAAGCGCGATGCCGCCGAGACGCAGCGCGTCGTCGAGGCCGCGGGGCGCAAGGCGATCGCGATCGAGGCCGACCTCTCCGATCCCGCGGCGTGCGAGCGCGTCGTGCGCGATGCGGCGCACGGGCTCGGTGGGCTCGACCTGCTCGTCAACAACGCCGCGTTCCAGGGCAAGGCGGTGAAGGCGTTCGAGGAGCTCGATCCCGAGCGCGTCATCCACACGTTCCAGGTGAACGTGATCGCGATGTTCCACCTCGTGCGCGCGGCGCTCACGCACCTGCAGGCGGGCGGATCGATCATCAACGTCGCGTCGATCCAGGCCTACCAGCCGAGCTCCGCGATCCTCGACTACGCCGCGACGAAGGGCGCGATCGTGAGCTTCACGAAGGGCCTCGCGAAGGAGCTGATCGGCCGCGGCATCCGCGTGAACTGCGTCGCGCCGGGTCCGGTGTGGACGCCGATCATCCCGCAGTCCTTCGATGCGGAGAAGGTGCGCGAGGACGGCAAGGACAACCCGATGGAGCGGCCGGCCCAGCCCGTCGAGCTCGCGCCGGCGTTCGTGTTCTTGGCGAGCGACGAGGGGCGGTTCGTGAACGGGGAGATCCTGGGTGTCACGGGCGGGCTGCCGCTCGGATGAAGAATCGACACGGACATGAAATCGCCCCTCGTGATCGAGCACACTGGGACTAGGTGATTCCTGCGTGGCACTCGCTGCCCTGATCCCGCTGGCTGATCACCGCGCCCGCCGGTTGGTGGAGCGCCTCCTCGAGATCCAGGGCGAGATCGACCACGCCGCGCGCCAGCTGCTCTCGGGACGACGAGCAGAAGCGCGGCTCGAGGATCTGCTCGACGACATCGATCGCACGCTCGTCGATCTCGCGCGCACCGCGCGTCACGTGGACTCGCCGGCGTTGCGCGAAGCGATCGACGCGACGTGTCGCGCGCACGCGCGCTGGTCGTGCGCGCGGCTCGGCAGCGAAGAAGAGCGCAGCGCCGCGGCGGTGTATCTCGAGAGCGTGGATGCGCTCGCGAAGGCCGCGGAGCGGCGGCGCGCGTAGCAGCAGCGAACGGCCGTCGCCGTTCACGTCGCCGTTCACGACCACGTCGACGACTCGGCGTGCCGAGGCGCCGGGGCCGTCGTGAACGTGAACGTGGTCGGCGACGGCGACGTGAACGGCTCTCGGAAGAGGCCCGACCGTCATACGGTCGGGCCTCTCGCCGTCACTTCTTGCCCATCTTCGCCATGAACTCGCGGTGTCGCTTCTCCATCTCCTCGGGCGGCACGTCCTCGATGTGCGTGCCGATCGTCCACTTGTGGCCGAACGGATCGACCATCGAGCCCATCCGATCGCCGTAGAACTGATCGGCCACCGGACGCTCCTGCTTCGCGCCTTCCTTCACCGCGCGCGCGAACACCGAGTCCACGTCGGTCACGTAGAGCATCAGCCCGACCGGCGTTCCGCCGAGCGATCCGGGCCCCGTCGCGCCCATCTCCGGCGATTCGTCGGCGAGCATGACGCGCGAGTCGCCGATCTGGATCTCCGCGTGCGCGATGGTGCCGCCCGGGCCGTCCATCCGGTACAGCTCCTTCGCGCCGAGCGCGCGTTGGTACCACTCGATCGCCTTCGCGGCGCCCTTCACGATCAAGTACGGCGTGACGCTGTGATAGCCCTCGGGGATCGAGCTCTTCGCCTTCGTCGCCATGTCTTTCCTCCGTCGAGACGCACGAACGTAGTCGCGCGATCGAGCGCGCGTCTGTCCCGGCGTGTGGACGCGGTGTGAGCGATCGGCGAGACCGACGATCAGCACGCGAGGATCACGGCGCAGCGCGCGGCGAGGTGCATCTCGTGCAGCGCGTCCTCGCGCGACGCGAGCAACACACGACCACCTGCGCGCAGCTCGCGCGGCTCGTGACCGAGGTTCCACGCGAGCACACGCCGCGCGCCGCGCAGCGCGCGCGTCACGATCAACATCTCGCCGTGCCGCGCGACCTGCAGCTCCGCGCTCGGATCGCAGAGCACGGGATCGCTCCTGCGCAGCGCGATCGCCGCGCGGTGCAGCGCGAGGATCGCGTCGTGGGGGGCGCGGTCGCGCTCGCTCCAGTCGAGCTTCCCGCGCTCGAACGTCCGCTGGTCCTGGGGATCGGGGATGCGCGCACGCGCCGCGGGATCGCGGAACGCGGGGAACTCCGCGAATTCCGCGCGCCGTCCCTCCGACACCTTCGCGCCGAGCTCGGGCTCGTGATCGGTGAAGTAGAGGAAGGGCACGCGCGTGCCCCACTCCTGGCCCTGGAAGAGCAGCACGCTCGACGGCGCGAAGAACGCGAGCAGCGTCGCGGCGCGCGCGTCCTCGTCGCGCGCGAGGCTCCAGAAGCGATCGCCCATCGCGCGATTGCCCGTCTGATCGTGGTTCTCGAGGCAGTACACGAGGCGCTCGCGATCGCCGTGCGTCGGGCCGCGCCATCCGGCGCGCAGCACGTCGGCGAGCGTCGAGAGCGTGGGCTCGTAGGGCGCGTAGTAGCCGTCGCGCTCACCGGTGAGCAGCACGTGCACCGCGTGGTGGAAGTCGTCGGCCCACGTCGCGTCGAGGCGCAGCCGGTCGAAGAGCATCGGATCACGCCGCTCGTCCTCCGCGATCAACACCGGCGGTCCGGGCATGCCGCGCGCGAGCTGCGAGAGCTCCGCGATCACGTGGGTCGCCGAGCGATCGACGATCGCGTGCGTCGCGTCGAGGCGCAGCCCGTCGAAGCCGTACTCGACGACGTAGAGACGCAGCACCTCGCGCGCGAGCGCGCGCATCGCGGGATGCGAGAACCGAGGCGCCGCGCCCCAGGGCGTCGGCTCGTCCTCGTCGAACAGCGAGGGGTCGATCGCGGGCAGCCAGTTCGCGTCGGGCCCGAAGTGGTTGAGCACCACGTCGAGCAGCACCGAGAGCCGGAGCCGGTGCGCTTCGTCCACCAACGAGGCGAGCTCGTCGGGCCCTCCGTACGCGGCGTGCGGCGCGAGCAGCGCGACGCCGTCGTAGCCCCAGCCCCGCGCGCCCGGGAAGCTCGCGACCGGCATGAGCTCGATCGCGTCGACCCCGAGCTCCACGAGGTGCGGCAGCTTCTCGCGCGCCGCCGCGAACGTGCCCTCGCGCGTGAACGTCCCGACGTGCAGCTCGTAGATCACGGGCGCGCGCTTCATGTCGATGGGTCGTCGCGGCGTGCTCGGCGAGCGCGGCGGGAGCACCTCCGCGGGCGCGTACGGGCCCTCGGGCAGCGAGCGCGCGAAGGGGTCGGGCACCTCGCGATCGTCGATGCGCAGCAGGTAGCGCGTGCCCGCGCCGATCCCCGCGACGACGGCCTCGTGCAGCCCCGGTCTCACCCGCGGGAGCGCACGGACCCGACGCGTTCCGTCGGGCGCGACGAGCACGACCGAGACCTCGCTCGCGTGGGTCGGCACGCGAAAGCGGACGCCTCCCTCGACCACGTGAGCACCAGGGCGAGGCATCTCGTCGTGAGGAGCGATCGAGACATTGCGCTGCATGGGTTCCATGTCCGAGCGCCGTGCCGAGGCAACGCGGATACCAGGGCGTCGAGCGTGGACCTCTGTCACGCGCGCGCATCAGCTCGGTCCGTGGTTGCCTCAGATCGTGTGGGGCACGCGGTGGGGCGTGGCCACGTCCGCACGACACGCGTGGTGCGCGCGCCGCGTGGCTCGATGGCGTGGAGCTTGCGACGAGCGCCCCGGGCGGCAGCAGCAAAGGCCGGTCGTACGGCCCCGGGGTGGTGGCGCGGTGGAAGTGACGAGCGTGCGGGATGTGATGCAGTGGGTGATCGAGCGCGCGCGCACGCCGCTCGTGGTGATGGCCTCCCTGCTCGGCTTCGCGGAGCTCCTGCACGGACACTCGCTCTCCGACGCGGTCTATCGCAGCCCTTCGCTCGAAGCGCGCATCCACCTCGCGGAGCACCTCGGCGGGCACGACGCAGCGCCGGTCGACATCGAGGTGCGCAACACGTCGGACGTGCCGTGCGACGTGGAGATCGCGCTGTCCGACGATCTCGCGCGCTCGTTCGAGCAGGTCGCGATGATCCCCGAGCCGAGCCCCGGCGCGCCGTTCTCGGTGCGCCTCGAGCGCGTGCTGCCCGGCGAGGAGCGCCTCGTCGCGCTCGAGCTGCAGGGCGCGGAGCCCGGTCCGCTCGCAGGCCACGTCGACATCACCGCATCGGCGGGCGACGAGCTCTCGATCCCGATCCGCACCTTCGTCACCCACTGAGTCCTTGCAGGAGTGCTCGTCCCGCCCGTCCCGGACGGGAGCGCGCGACGCGCGCGGACGTAGGGACCGACGGGCGAGCCGACTTTTTCGACAGCCTTCGATGGTTCATCGCTCCGCCCGTGCGTCGTCGTGCGAGGGCGTGAGCGAGGCGTAGTAGAGCGCGACGTCGCGCACGTCCTCGGGCGTGAGCCGCGGCGCGACGTGGTGCATGAGATCGGCGTACTGCGAGCCGCCGCGGTGGCCCGATCGGAAGAGCTCGAGCTGCAGCTCGAGATAGTCCGCGAACTGGCCGCTGAGCCGCGGATACGCGGGATTCCGCGCCCACTCCGCGGGGCCATGGCAGTCCTGGCACGAAGGAGCGCCGCGCTCCGCGAGCCCGCGCGCGATCTCCTCGCCGCGCTCGATGCGCTCCTGCGGCCCGACGCGCTCGACCGGCGCGCCGGCATCGAGACCTGCGTAGTAGATCGCGACGTCGTGACGATCCGCGTCGCTCAGGTCGGCGGCGATCGGCTGCATGATCCCGCTGTGACGATCGCCGTCCGCGTAGGCCACGAGCGCGCGCTCGAGGTACTCGCGGGACTGTCCGGCGAGCGAAGGGAACGCCGCGACGCCGCGACCGCGACCATCGGTGCCGTGACAGCGCGCGCAGTGGTGCGCGACGACGTCCGGCACCACCGCCGGCTCGACGAGATCGGGCAGCGCGCCCGCGGCGGTGTCGTGCGGCGCCTCGCCGTGCACCAGCTCGAGGTACTCGTCGGCGTCGAGCTCCGGCATCGCGAGCAGGAAGGCGACCAACGCGCGCACCTCGTCGTCGCGATGCGCGGCCGGCCACGCGGGCATCCCGGTGAACTTGAGCCCGTGCTTCACCACGTAGAAGAGCGCTTCGGGATCTCGCTCCCCGATCACGTCGGGCAGGTACGGCGGGCGCGGCAGCATCGCCTGCGCGATGCGCGGGCTCGGCAGATCGGGGCTGCCGTGGCACGGACGACAGCCCGTCTCGTAGTGGCCCGCGCCCTTCAGCACGAGCCACGGCTCGTCGAGCTCGAGCGGCTCGGCGAAGAGCGTGTGCGTCGCGATCGAGCGGCGCTTTCCGAACTGCAGCATCCACTCGGTGATCGCCCAGTGACCACCGCTCGCGCCGACCGGCACGATCCCCGAGACCGCGACGAGGAAGCCGCCGAGCGCGAGCACGAGCGCGAGCGCCGCGCCCCGCAGCGACCATCGCAGCACCCTGCGCTTCACGCGCGCGCCTCCCGCACCAGGCGCGCCGAGAGCGCGACGCCACCCGCGAGGTACGACACCGCACCGACCGCGAGCATGATCGCGCCGCCGATCTGCTGATCTTCGAGCGGCGTGATCGAGGACGCGCCGTGGCACGCGTAGAGCGGGCGAGGCGCGAGCGCGACGAGCGCGCCGAGCAACGTCATGTGCATCGACGTGAGCAGGAGCGCGACGACGCCGAGCCCGCGCCGATTCGCCGAGCGGTGATCGTCCCCGCCGAGCGCAGAGACCCACAGCCACACGCCGCTCGCGAGGAAGCTCCCCTGCTCGAGCGCGAAGCCGAGCGCAGTCTGCCGCGCGACCTGGTGCAGCGCGGGCGCGTGCCAGCCCCACACCAACACGAGCTCGACGAACGACACCGGCACCGGCGCGAACCACCGCGGCGCGCGCCGGACCGGATCGAACGGCGTGCCGGCCACGCCGAGCGCGAGCATCGGAGCCGCGACCGCGACGACACCCATGTGCATCGTCATATGCGCGGCGAACGGGCCCGGCAGCACGTCGGCGAGGGGCGCGGCCCACGCCGCGGCGAGCACGAGCAGGCCGAGCGGGAGCATCGCGGCGCTGCTCACTGGCACGTCCCGATGAAGAGCGCGGCGATCGCGGCGTAGGTGACCGCGACGATGCCGAGCCCCGAGAGCAACAACGTCGCGAGCCCGAGGAAGCGATGCCTCGACTCCGACGTGTCCTCGTCGTGCGGCGGCGGCACGCCTCCGCTCGCATGCCGCCGGTACGCGCGCGCGCCGAGCACGGCCAGCACGACCAGCGCGACCGCGGTGTAGACGAGGATCGCCGTGCGCGCGCCCGAGAGCGCCCCGGCGGGCCCAGCGATCTTCGCGCACCAGATCGCCGCCGTGATGTACGAAGCGAGGAAGTGCGCGGCCCACGTCGCGGGCGGTCCCACGAGGTTCCACAGACTCTCGCGCTCCTCGGAGCTCGGTGCCGCGCGGCTCATGCGGCGCTCGGGAATCCCGCGACCACGAGCACGGTGATCACCGCGGTGAGGAGCGTGAAGTGCCAATAGAGCACGACGTTGTGGATGTCGATGTCGTGCTCGCCCGTCATGCGCCCTGCGACGCGACGTGCGAGGCAATAGAGCTGCATGATCACGCCGAGCACGACGTGGAGCGCAGTCCACACGAGCAGCAGCCACACCGTCGCGTCGTACGCGTGCCGCGTCGGATCCATCGCGTGGAAGAAGGGCCCGGCGAGGAGCGCCGGCACGCTCAGCGCCGCGAGCACGAGCGCGCCGAGGAGCGCGACGTAGAACGCGCGGGCCGAGGCGCGGCGATTGAGCCGGCGGCAGAGCAGCGTGAGCGCCCACGCGCCGAGCACGAGCGCGCCACCGAGCGCCGGCCAGAGGATCCCGGGCCCGTCCGACGTGGCGGGCGGGAAATCGACGTGGATGGTCCAGAAGAAGAAATAGCCGAACACGATCGAGACGAATGCAGTGAAGTCCGCGAGCATCGTGACCAGGAGCCCCCACCATCCGACGGACTGCGCTCCTGACACGTAGAGCGGCAATCGGACTCCGAGGCCGATGTCCTTCTCCGTCTTCTCCGGCTTCTGCGCCGTGCCGATCCACAACCAGCGCCAGATCACCGCCGTCGTCACGACGAGACACGCGAGCGCGAGCGGCCACTGCTCGAACGTGCCGAGCACGAAGAACCCGCCGGTCGCGATCGCCGCGACGAGCGGGATGAAGCTCGGCCCGGGGAGCCGCTGACACTGCAGCGGGCGTGCGTCGATCACCGAGGTGACGAGCGTCTCGCGCATTCCTTCTTCCGCATCGGGCAGATAGAAACGCCCCTCGTCGATGTCGCGCATCAGATCGGGCTGATCCCAGATCGGATAGCGCGAGTCGATCTCGGGGATGGAGCGGATTCCCCACGACTTCCCGGGCATCTCCTGGACCCACTCGAGCGTCCCGGCGCCCCAGGGATTGCGCGCGGCGATCGGCTGTCTGCGTCGCGGCCTGACCACGTCGACGGCGATCACCCCGAGCCCGAGCGCCAACACGAACGCGCCGATCGTCGAAGCGAGGTTCAGCGCGTCGAGCCCGAGCTCCGCGGGATACGTGAACACGCGCCGTGGCATTCCGCGCATCCCGGTGAGGTGCATCGGGAGGAATGCGACGTTGAATCCGACGAACGAGAGCCAGAATGCGATCGTGCCCAGTCGGTCGGAGAGCATCTTCCCGCCGACGATAGGATAGAAATAATAGAGCCCGGCGATGATCGGAAAGATCGCACCGCCGATCAGCACGTAGTGGAAGTGCCCGACGACGAAGAAGCTGTCGTGCGCTTGGAAGTCGAAGGGCGCGAGCGCGAGCATCACGCCGGTGAGCCCGCCGAAGACGAAGATCGCCATGCTCCCGACGACCCAGAGGAGCGGCAGCGATCGTGTCACCCGCCCGACCAGCAGCGTCGCGACGAAACAGAAGAACTGCACGCCCGTGGGGATCGCGACGGCGATCGACGCCGCCGAGAAGAGACCGAGTGAGATCCCTGGAAGTCCCGTCGTGTACATGTGATGGACCCAGAGCCCGAAGCTCAGGAATCCGATCCCGATCGCGGCGAGGACGATCCACGAATATCCGACCATCGGTTTGCGCGCGAAGGTCGGGACGATCATCGCGACCAGCGCGATCGACGGCAGAAAGATGATGTAGACCTCGGGATGGCCGAAGAGCCAGAAGAGGTGCTGCCAGAGCAGTGGATCGCCGCCGCGGCTCGCATCGAAGAACGGCCAGTCGAAGGCGCGCTCGAGCTCGAGCAACATGCTCCCTGCGATCAGCGGCGGGAACGCGAACACGATCATCACCGCCGCGACGAGCGTGTACCAGACGTAGAGCGGAATCAGGTGGATGCGCATCCCGGGAGGACGGCACTTCAGCGCACCGACGATCAGCTCCACCGCCGACGCGATCGCCGCGACCTCGATGAACGAGAATCCGAGCAGCCAGATGTCGGCGCCGATGTCCGGCTGGTACTGCGACGTGAGCGGCGGATACATGAACCATCCGCCGCGCGGCGCGGCATCGAAGAAGATCGATCCGCTGAGGAAGACCCCGCCGATCACGAAGCACCAGAATCCGTACGCGGCGAGGCGCGGGAACGGGAGATCGCGCGCGCCGAGCATCTGAGGCATCAGCGTCACCGCGATCGCCTCGAAGATCGGGATCGCGAAGAGGAACATCATCACCGAGCCGTGCACGGTGAACGTCTGATTGTAGGTCTCGGCAGAGAGGAAGTCGTTCTCCGAGACTGCGAGCTGGATGCGCATGAGCAGCGCGAGCACGCCCGCGAAGAGGAAGAACACGAACGCGACGGCCGTGTACCAGACACCCACTCTCGTGTTGTTGACGTCCGAGAAATAGCGGAGCCCCACCGGGGATTTCCACACGGCGAGCAGGCGCTCCTCCTGCGCACGGCGGAGCTCCTCCGGCGGGGCCTCGGAGAGCGGCTCGGGATCCGTCATCGCAGGCCCTCCAGGTAGGCGGCGAGCGCCTCGAGGTGCTCGTCGGGCAGCATCCCGAACGACGGCATGTGCACGCCGGGCTTCAGCCGCTCGGGATCGGCGATCCAGCTGCGCAACGCGTCGCGATCGAGATCGCTCCGGCCCGCACCGAGCGTGTGACGACTGCCGACGTGGGTGAGGTCGGGGCCGAGCGTTCCGTCGGCGGCAGTGCCTCGGATCGCGTGGCACGCGCCGCAGCCGTTCTCGAGGAAGAGCGTCGCGCCGCGGCGTGCGGGGGCCGTCGTGGGCTCGAGCGCATCGCCCAGCTCGCGCGCCAACCACTGCTCGTGATCGCGCTGCGGCTCGACGATCACGGCGAACGCCATCCACGCGTGCGACGTGCCGCAGTACTCCGCGCACACGCCGCGATAGGTCCCGGGGCGCGCGGGCTCGAGCCGCAGGTGCGTGCGTCGTCCCGGGATCATGTCGACCTTGCCGCCGAGCGCCGGGATCCAGAACGAGTGGATCACGTCGCGCGTCTCGAGCCAGACCTGGACCGGAACGCCCGCGGGCAGGCGCAGCTCGTTCGCGCTCTCGACGATGCGCCCCTGCCCATCGCGATGACGCACGCGCCACCACCACTGCTCGCCGACGACCTCGATCTCCAGCGCGCCGCGGGGCGCAGGCGCGAGCAGCTGGGGGATCATCGCGAGCCCGTGCACGAGCAGCGCGCCGAGCACGAGCGTCGGGATCACCGCGCCCCCGAAGACGACGAGTCGATGGGCGGCCTGCGCGGAGACCGGCGCGCGCGGCACGTACGCCGCGTAGACCGCGAGCCCGACCGACGCGAGCCACACCACGGCGCTGCCCCAGGTCAGCAGCCAGAACAGATCCGCGAGCCGCTCCGCGTCGCGGGCAGCGGGGTCGAGCGCCGACTGTGGCCCTCGGCATCCGATGGCGAGCACGAGAGCGATCCCCGGTGCGACCGCGATTCGTCCTTGCCGGCGCGCGCGTCGCGTCACCTCGCCTCCTCGTCGCGCTCATGAGCGCGGACGTGACCAGCGACAATGACGGCCCTGGGATGCGCCGCTCAGCCGCGCGCGATCCGATGGTCGAACGTCGAGCGACCCTCGATCGCGTCGCACAGATCGTCGAGCTCGATCGGCTTGAGCAGGTGCGCGTCGAACCCCGCTTCGCGCGCCCGCTGGCGATCCGAGTCGTGACCGAAGCCCGTCACCGCGATCAGCCGCACCAGCGCGTGCTCCGGCAGCTCGCGCAGTCGCCGCGCGAGCTCGCATCCGTCCATCATCGGCAGCCCGAGATCGAGCACCGCGACGTGGGGCGCGAACCATCCCGCGGTCTCGAGCGCGCTGGCGCCGTCGTGCGCGGTCGCGGTCTCGTAACCCTCGGTCGCGAGCGCCACCGCGATCAGATCGGCGGCGTCCTCGTTGTCGTCGACGACGAGCACGCGCAGTCGCGCCGCACCGGTCGTGGGCGCCTCCACACGCCGCATCACCGGCGCCGCGGTGCGCTCGGTCGGCTCGTCCGCCGCGGGCAGTCGCACCGTGAACTCCGATCCGCGCCCCACGCCCTCGCTCGCGGCCGACACGTCGCCGCCGTGGAGGCGCACGAGGCTGCGCACGATCGCGAGCCCGAGCCCGAGCCCGCCCATCGATCGATCGAGCGTGCGGCGGCCTTGCTCGAACAGATCGAAGATGCGCGGCAAGAGCTCGGAAGGAATCCCCGCGCCGTCGTCGCGCACCCGCACCGCGATGCGTCGTTGCTCGTACTTCGCCTCGATCTCCACGCACCCGCGCGGCTCGCCGTACTTCGACGCGTTGGTGATCAGGTTCGCGAAGATCTGCACGAGGCGCGCGCGATCTCCGTCGACCCAGAGCTCGCGCGCCGGCACGTCGATGCGCAGCTCCTGCTCGCGCTTCGCCATCAGCGGGCTCGCCATCTCCACCGCGGCCTCGATCACCTCGGCGAGATCGACGGTCTCGCGGCGCAGCTCGATCTTGCCGCGATCGATCCGCGAGATGTCGAGCAGATCGTCGACGAGCCCGACGAGGTGCTCGACCTGTCGTCCGATCACCTCGAGCTCGAGCCGCGCCGGGCCTCCCTCGCGCCTCGCGAGCAGCTCGAGCGCGGTGCGGATCGGCGCGAGCGGATTGCGCAGCTCGTGCCCCAGCATCGCGAGGAACTCGTCCTTCGCACGGCTCGCCGACTCCGCGGTCTTGCGCGCGATCACGAGCTCCGTGACGTCCTGCGCGAACATCGCGACGAGGTCGACGTCTCCGTCGCGCGAGCGGATCGGGCGGCCGACGAGGTCGAAGTAGCGCTGCGTCATCGCGCCCGTCTCGTCGCGCATCCACACCGAGACCTCGGCGCGATGCAGCTCGCGACCGGTGCGACGCAGCTCGTCGATCGCCGCGATCACCTCGTCGGTCGCGACCTCGGGCAGCGCGTCCGAGAGCGCGCGACCGATCAGCACGCGCTCGCCCGCGAGGCGCTGCACCGCCTCGCTCGCGAGCACGATCTCGTTCTCGTCGCCGCGCACCGCGCAGATGAGGTTGGGAGTCGCCGCGAGGAGCCCCTCGAGACGGGTCCGCCAGTCGGCGCCGTCGGAGGAGTACGCATGTCGGATCTCCGAGCGCAGCGGCTCGTTCCTCGACGTCGCCGGCACGAAGCGCGGCATCCTCGCCACGCCCCGCTCCGGGGTCGCGACTCCTGCGGCCTCCACGCCCGGCAGGCGCGGGCCACCGTCCCCTTGCGATCGTGACATCGCGCTCCCCCCGACCGCGCGTGCGCCGGACTTGCGTCGCTGCGTTCGCCCCTGGGCAGCCTAGGGCCGGCACGCGCGTCCACAAGATTCCGCAATCGACGTAGCGAGCTTCCCTGGATCGCCCGAGCGGGGGATCAGCAGGCGCCGTCGCGCGCTTCGTCGTCGGGGAGCCACACGACGAACGTCGAGCCTTCGCCGAGCGCGCTCTCCAGCGTGATGTCGCCACCGAGGAGGCGCACCAGCCGGCGTGCGCTCGCGAGCCCGAGGCCCGCGCCGCCGACCGAGCGCGTCGGCGAGCCGTCGACCTGGTGGAACGGATCGAAGATGCGCGACTGCTCCTCGGGCGCGATGCCGATGCCGGTGTCGCGCACCGCGATGCACGCACCGTGGAGCACGCGTCGCACGTCGACGCGCACTTCGCCCTCGCGCGTGAACTTCAGCGCGTTGCCCACCAGGCAGCGCACCACCTTCCCGATCTTCGCCTGATCGCTCCGCAGGTGCGGCACCGCGGGATCGATCGCGAGCTCGACACGCAGATCGGGACGCGAGCACGAGGGCTCGAGGCTGCGGATGGCGTCGCGCACCGTGACGCCGAGATCGAGCTCCTGGAGCTCGACGGGCATCGCGCCCGCGTCGAGCGCTGCGAGCTCGAGCATCTGCTCGATCACGCCGAGCAGCTCGCGCCCGTTGGCCTCGATGCGCTCGGCCTTGTGCTGCTGCTCGGACGAGAGCGGGCCGCCGACGCCGTGCGAGAGCATCGACGCGTACCCGAGCATCGCGTTCAGCGGTGTGCGCAGCTCGTGCGAGACCATCGCGAGGAGCTGCGCCTTCGCGCGCGATGCCTCGCGACGGGCCTCGTCGATCTCGCGCTCGCGCTCGTCGAGCTGCGTGCGCAGCTCGTCGATCGTCCCCAGCTCGCGCGAGAGGAGGTCGATCGCGAGGGTGATCTCTTGCTCGGCGCTCTCGAGCCCGTCGTCTTCCGCGAGCAGCCCGAGCGCGAGCTCGAGACGCGCACGGGCCGCCGCTGTACGACGCGCGGCAGGATGGACTCCGGACTCGATGCGCTCACGACGTAGCGATGATTGCAGTCGGGGTCGCATGGGCGGGTGAGGGGCGATACGCGACCGCCCATCTCGGCGCGTCGCGGGTCGCCACAATCTCCATGCGCTCGGATTGTCGACGAACGACGCGAGCGGAAAGATCTCTCGCGAGATCACGCTGTTGCGGCGTCGTGCTCCGGACCTAGGTCGGCGGCCGTCATGCTTCTCACCGCGCGTTCGCCGCTCCGCGTCCTCGTCGTCGAGGACAACGAGGACATCGCCGACATGCTCGCGCTTCTCCTCGAGCGATGGGGCCACGAGGTCACGCTCCGACGGGACGGGCGCAGTGGCCTCGCCGCGGGCCTCGCGGGCGCGTTCGATCTCGCGCTGCTCGATCTCGGGCTGCCCGAGCTGGACGGGTTCGAGGTCGCGCGCCAGCTGCGCGCGGCGCGCGGCGAGGACTCCCCAGTGCTGATCGCGGTCTCGGGCTATGCGCAGCCCGAGGACGTCGAGGAGGCACGCCGTGCCGGCTTCGATCGCCACGTGGCGAAGCCGGTGAGCGAGCGCGGCATCCGGAGCCTGCTGCGAATGGCGCGGCGGAGGAGGGATCGCAACGCGACGATCAGCGTGGACGCGGAGGAGTTCCGCACCTGAGCGAGCGCGCCCTGGACCGGTGCCCTTGTGATCGGAGAAGGATGGGACCAGATGGTGAACACTTTGGCAGGCGGAACCGAGACCGAGGACGGCGTCCCGATGGACGTGGTCATCGTCGATGACCACGACGACACGCGCGAGGTCGCCGCGGAGGTGTTGCGGCTGCAGGGATTCGCCGTCCGCGACTTCGCGCGCGCCGAGGACGCGCTCGACGCGATGGAGTCCGAGCCGCCGCGCGCGGCGATCATCGATCTGACGCTCGGCGCGATGAGCGGCGAGGATCTCGCGCGGAAGCTGCGCTCGACGGGCACCGCCGATCACGTCGCGTTGGTCGCGATGACGGGCCACACCAGCGCGCGCGAGAACGAAGAGCGCCTCTGGGACTGCGTGCTCATCAAGCCGGTCGATCCGTTCGACCTCGCGCGCACGCTGCGCGACATCGTCGCGCAGAAATAGGTCGCGCAGAAGTAGTCAGAAGGGGTCGGCGAAGCGCGGGTCCGTGAGCAGCTCCTGATCGGTCAGGCTGCGCAGGAACGCGAGCAGGTCCTCGCGCTCCTGCGGCGTGAGCTCGAAGCCGTGCAGGAAGATGCTCTTGAGCGGGCTCTCCGCGCCGACGCCGGCGTTGGGACCGCTCTCGATCGTGCGCCCACCCGCGGCGTAGTGATCGAGCACCTCGTCGAGCGTCGCGATCGAGCCGTCGTGCATGTACGGCGCGGTCAGCTCGATGTTGCGCAGGCTCGGCGCGCGGAAGCGACCCATGTCGCGCGGGTCCGCGGTGTGATCGTAGAGGCCGCGGTTGGTCTCCGGATATCCGCCACGCCCGTCGACGTTGTAGAGCCCGGTGTTGTGGAAGCCGTTCTCGGGGAGCGGCTGTCCGTCGTGCGCCACCGAGTCGGTGAAGTTGAACCCACCGTGGCAGTGGAAGCACTCGAGGCGCTCCGAGAAGAAGAGGTCCATGCCGCGCAGCGCGGACTCGCTCATGGCGCTCTCGTCGCCCTGGTGCGCCCAGCGATCGTAGGGCGCGCGCGCGCTCACGATCGATCGCTCGAAGCTCGCGATGGCGCGCACGACGGTGGTCACGGTGATCGGATCCGCGTCACCGGGGAACGCGGCCGCGAAGAGCTCGCGGTACGTCGCGCCGGTCGGGAGCGTCGCGTCGCGCAGGCGCGCGAGCATCTCGTCCTCGCGGCCCGAGAGACCGAGCTCGACCGGGTGCTCGCCGAACATCGGCACCAGCGCCTGGTCCTCGAGCGAGACGAGCGCAGGGTTCGCCCACGTCAGCGTCGGCACGTAGGCGACGTTCACGAGCGACATCGATCCGCGCGGCGTGAGGTCGCCCGTCGATCCCGTCGAGACCGGGACTCCGTCGGTGAACGCGAGATCCTGTCGGTGACAGCTCGCGCACGACTGGGTCTCGTTGCCCGAGAGGCGCTCGTCGTGGAAGAGGAAGCGCCCGAGCTCGACCTTCTCGGCGCTCATCGGGTTGTCCTCGGGCACCCGCGGCGTGGGGAAGCCCGCCGGCAGATCCCACTGCCACCCGCGGCGCTCCTCGCAGCCGAGCACGATCACGAGCGCGATCAGCGCGATGCCCGCGCGACGCGTCACTCGTTGCGCGCCTCGACGCGGAAGAGCGACTGCGCGTCGCCGCTCACGCCGATCGCGTCGAAGAGCACGGCGCACTCGGGATCGTCCGCGTCCGACATGCACCCGGGGGCGCCGCCCGCGTCGGCGTCGACGTCGCTCGTCGCGAGCATCGACGCGAGGTCGGCGACGATCACGTCGCGCGCGGGGTCGAACCCGTCGAGCGCGATCGACGCCTCGTTGCGCGCGGTGCAGGTGCGGGTGCCCATGCGCGCGTCGCCGCTGCATCCGGTGGCGCCGACGTGGAGCAGCCACGAGCTCTGTCCGGTGCTCGCGCCCTCGATGCGCACGTACTTGTAGCCGCCCTGCCAGCCCCAGTACATCGAGCTGAGGTTCATCGGCGAGGGCGCGGTCGCGGAGTCGAGGTGGTTGCGCGCCTCGGGCACGCCGATGCGGAAGCGAACGCCGGTGATCGCTCCGTCGCGATCGGGGATCGTGCCGACGAGGCGGGTGTTCATCGGCGCGTTGCCGCCCTCGCACCCATCGCCGTCCTCGAAGTCGATCAGCGCGATCCCGCCTCCTTCGGAGGACACGGTCTGCCACACGCCGTCGTCGTCGAGGGTCAGCGGGACCTCTTCGCCGCCCTCGAGCACGACGCGCACGTCGTGCACGTAGAAGCGGAAGTCGAACGCGGTGAACGTGGAGCCCGTGGTGCCGATCCCCTCGTACGCCGCGCCGCACTCGAACGCGCGCTCACCGACGCGACCCTCGAGATCGATGGTGACGGGGCGACTGGCCTCTTCGCCGTCGCACGACGCGAGAGAGAGCGTGACCAGGAGCGAAGCGAAGAGTCGACGCATCGTCATCACGGCGTGCTGGCCTCGATCCAGCGTGCGATCGCACATCGAGCGGCCTCCGGGAGCGGTTCGGCAGGGGGCATGCGGAAGAGCGGGTCGTCCGAGGTTACTCGTCGGAACAGCTCGCTGCACGCGAGCGATCCCGGCGTGACGTAGCGCTCGAGCAGCGCGTCGCGCGACGCCGCCTCGTCGACGAACGAGAGCGTCATGCGACTGCCCTCGCCGTGACAGCTCGGTCCGTCACGCCCGCAGGTCGGGCGCAGCACATCGCGATACAGCTCCTCGTAGGTCGGCACCGGCGCGCTCTCGCACGCGCTCGGGAGCCCCGCGTCGTCGCACACCGGGGGGTCACCGTCACCGCCGCACGCGACGAGGAGCGCCGCGATCGACCACATCGCACGCGTGCCGATCACGAGTCGTGGTCGTCGTGGCCGCCGTCGTGATCGTCGTGCGTGCCGCCGTCGTGATCGTGGGCGGCGCGGCACGCGGCGAGGCAGTCGTCGAGCATCGCGTCGCACTCCGCGGCCGTGCCGTTGTGGCCGAGGTCGTGGCACTCCGCGACGAAGCCGCCGCCCTCGTCGACGTCGTGGCACTCCGTCGAGAGCTCCTCGCAGCTGCCCTCGCCACCATGCCCGTCGTCGTCGTCACCGCCGCAGCCGGCGAGCGCGATCATCAACAGCACGAGCATCGCGATCGAGCGAGCAGCAGCGGGGTGCATCGGGGTCGACCTAGCACGCGCGCTTCCTCCGTCGCAACGCCAGCAGCAGGACGTTCACGAATCCTCCAAGACCGACCAGCCACGCGCGCGAAGGGCCGTCGTCGGTGGCGACCCGGCACGTACATCCGCCGCCACGCGCGGGCGCGACGCCCGCGTCCATCGCACCGCACGACGTGATCCCGCCATCGAGCTCGGCCTCGGCGCGGAAGTCGCTCCACCACGCGTCGCACGCGCAGTCGATCTCGCCGTCGCACGCGCGTCGCTCGATCGCGGCGAAGCGCAGCACCGGCTCGCGCGCGTAGGGCGCGTCGAGCGCGAAGCGCGCGAGCGCGAAGCCGTCGAGCAGGCCGTCGCCGCACATCCACATCGAGGTCCCGTCGCGCGCGAGACACGCGAGCGAGATGCCCTCGTCGATCCGATCGACGACGCCGTTCGCGCGCAGCACCGAGAGCCCGGTGCCGGTGTTGCCGAGCCACACCTCTCCGTCGTTCCCGTGCGCGAGCGCGAAGGGACGCTCGATCGGGCCGGGCAGCGCAGCGAGCGTGACCACCTCGGTCCACGTCTCGCCGCCGTCGCTCGTGCGCATCAGGCGATCGTGCTCGTCGCCCTGCACCACCACGAAGAGCACGTCGGGGTCGCGGGGGTCGACCTCGAGGCCACGCACCACGCGCTCGTCGTCCTCGAGCGCACCGAGATCGAGCTCGCGCCACGTCGCGCCGCCGTCGTCGCTGCGCGCGATCATCCCGCGCAGCGCGATCGAGCCCGCTTCGCGCGTGGTGCCGATCACGTAGATCCGCGAGGGCGCGACCCGCAGCCGTGCGGCGAGCAGGCCCGCGGGGAGCGGCGCACCGATCGCGGCGAACGAGAGCCCTTCGTCGTCGCTGCGCATCACGTGGTTCTCGCGACCGCCGTCGCCGGTCACCGCGAGCACCGCGCCGTCGGGCGCGCGCACGAGGTCGGGCACGAAGCGTTCGCGCGTCGCCTCGTCGCGCTCCCACGCGCATCCTCGTCGCGCGCCGCGCACGATCCCGAAGTTGCCGGCGAGCACCACGCGCTCGCCGATCACGACGCCGGGCATGGCGATCCCCGCGACCGCATCGGGGATCGACTCCTGGCAGGTCCAGCGGAACGGCGCGTCGGCCGCATCGCGCGCGAGCAGCCCGAACGTCGTGATCGACGTGACCCGCCCTTCGCCCTCGACGATCACGTGCTGGGTCTGGAGCCGCCCGCCGTGCGCGCGCGCGCTCGATGCGCCGAGCACGACGAGCGCGATCACCAGCGCGGCGCGGCGCGCGATCACTCGGCGACGCGCCCGGCCGCTCGCGCCACCGCGAGCGCGAGCGCGTCCACGTCGAGCGGCTTGGTCAGGAACGCGTCGTAGCCTGCGTCGACGGCGCGCACACGATCCTCGACGCGCGCATAGCCGGTGAGCGCGACCGCGGGCACACGGCACGCGGGCGGAGGCAGCGCACGCACCCGCTCGATCAGCGTGATCCCGTCGAGCTCGGGCATGCCGAGGTCCGACACCAGCACGTCGACCTCGCCCTCGTCGAGCAGCTCGAGCGCCCGCGCCGCGGTCGACGTGGAGCGCACCTCGGCGCCAGCGCGTCGCAGCACCGTCTCGGCGAGCACGCACGCATCGATCTCGTCGTCGACCACCAGCACGCGCACCCCCGCGAGGCGCGGCACACCCGCGCGAAGTCGCACGCCGATCGACGCGGGCTCGTCGCGCTCGGGCTCGAGCGACCACGGAAGCGACACCCGCATGCTGGTGCCGCGACCGATGCCCTCGCTCCACGCCTCGATGCGCCCACCGTGCATCTCCACGATCGCGCGCGCGATCGCGAGGCCGAGCCCGAGCCCACCGTGACGGCGCGTCGTCGATCCGTCGGCCTGGCGGTAGCGCTCGAAGACGTGGGGCAGGAGCGTCGGATCGATCCCCACTCCGTCGTCGCGCACCTCGAGCTCCGCGTGATCCTCGCTCGCGCGGACCACGACCTCGACGCGCCCGCGCGGCCCGGTGAACTTCGTCGCGTTCGAGAGCAGGTTCGCGATCACCTGGTGCAAGCGGTCGGGATCGCCCGAGACCAGCGGGCGCGCCTCGAGGCGCGTCGAGAGCTGCAGGCGCTTGGCCTCCGCGGCCGGTCGGATCGAGTCCACCGCCGACGTGACGAGCTCCGCGAGATCGACGACTCCGTCGTTCACGCCGAGCTTGCCGCTCACCATGCGCGAGAAGTCGAGCAGGTCGTCGATCAGACGCTTCTGCACCTTCGCGTTGCGATCGATCGCCTCGAGCGCGCGCTGCATCTGCGTGCCCTGCAGCGCGCCGGTGCGCAGCAGGTGCGACCACCCGACGATCGCGTTGAGCGGCGTGCGCAGCTCGTGGCTGAGCGTGCTGAGGAACTCGTCCTTCGCGCGGCTCGTCTCCTCGACCTGCTTGCGCGCGAGGACCGACTCGGTGACGTCGAACGCGAAGGTGACGACGCCGTCGACCATGCTGCGATCGGACTCGCGCAGGATCGGCTGGAACACGAAGGTCAGGTAGATCGTCTCGGGCCCGTCCTCGCGCTCGATCACGCGCGGCACCTCGACCGACTCGTACGCCTCGCCGGTCTTGTGCACGTGATCGAGGCGCGCGACGAACTGCTGCGCGACGAGATCGGTGCGGTGGGCGCGCGCGCTCGTGCCGATCAGCGAGCGCGCCTCGGGGATCGTCTGCTTGAAGCGCTCGTTGATGAGCTCGTAGACGTGATCGGGCCCGCGCAGGATCGCGACCAGCGCGGGTGCGTGATCGACGATGCGCTGGAGGCGCGCACGCTCGCGCTCGACGGGCGAAGGAGCGCGCGTGGTGTCGCGCACGGTCGCTACGATCGTGACCGCGATGACGCGGCCCTCGACGTCGCGCACCGGGCTCGCGCGCATCACGCGCACCACGCCCGACTCGACCTCGACGCGTGCGCTCTCCGCGCGCTCCACCACCAGCGCGCGTGCTCGCTCGAGCGCCGCGGCGAGCGCGGGGCCCCCCAGGCTCGCGCTGCGCTCCGCAGCGACGTTGGCGAAGCAGAGGCGACCCTCGCGCCGGATCACCCACACGGCCTCGGCAGACTCGCCGAAGCACGCGGCGAGTGTCGGGATGTGCAGGGCGTCGTGCATCGGCGCAGTGCTCCGCCGGGGGAGCGGAGCGCGCCATTCTACGGTTCGCGCGCGCGAATGCGATCCCCCTCGCGCACCTCGCGCGACGGCGCGCCCAGGTGTGTAGCGATCACGCGGAGATCCGCGACGAGCTCGGCGCGTCTCGCGGCGCGCGACGCGGCATCGGGCGCGCGCAGCACGACGGACGGATGGTGCGTCGCGAGCACGATCGGCGCGTGCGGGCTCGCGATCACGCGGCCGCGATCCTTGGTCACGCGGAACGCGCGACCGAGCAGCGCCTGCGCGGCGGTGGCGCCCAGCGCGACGAGCGCGCGCGGACGCACGCGCGCGAGCTCGGCCTCGAGCCACGGGCGGCACGCCTCGACCTCTCTCGCGCGCGGCTTCTGGTGGATGCGCCGCTTGCCGCGCGGCTCCCACTTGAAGTGCTTCACCACGTTCGTGACGAACACGTCGTCGCGCGCGATGCCGGCCTCCTCGAGCGCCTCGTCGAGCACACGACCCGCGGGCCCGACGAAGGGCAGGCCCTCGAGGTCCTCGCGATCCCCGGGCTGCTCCCCCACCAGCATCACGCGAGCGCGCGACGGGCCCGCGCCCAGCACGCCCTGCGTGGCGCGCGCGTAGAGCGGACACCCGCGGCACGCGTGCACCGCCTCGCGCAGCACCGCGAGCGACGCGCCGGCGGGCACGAAAGGCGCCGCGGTCCACGGCACCTCGTCCTCGAGCGACGCGTAGTCGACGAGCTCGCGCGGCGCCTCGTCCTCCTCGGTGCTGCGCGTGCGCTTCGCCACGCGTGGGATCGGTGCAACCGACGTTCCCTGCGCGATCGCGCGGACGGAACGCCCCGGCGGGTCGCATCGCGCCACGGATCGCCACGCGACGAGAGCACACGCGCGGCCCTGGACGGTGGCACGCACCTCGCAGCCTCGACCCGGGCTCCACACGCCGAGGAACCTCGATGAAGTCGACCGTCTCGCTCTGGAACGTCTCGCCGCACCCGCGCTTCCCGATGCTCGAGGGCGAGCACCACACCGATGTCGCGATCATCGGCGCGGGCATCACCGGGCTCACCGCCGCGCTCTTGCTCGCCGAGGCGGGCAAGCGGGTGTGCGTGCTCGAGGCGCGCACCATGGGCTCGGGCGTGACCGGCGGGACCACGGCGCACCTGACCGAAGCGGTCGACTCTCGCTACCACAAGCTCGAGTCGAGCTTCGGCAAGGAGGGCGCGCGCCTCGTCGCGGAGTCGAGCCGCGCCGCGATCGAGCGCATCGCGCTGAACGTCTCGAGCTACCGCATCGACTGCGACCTCGAGCGCGTGTCGGGCTGGCTCTACGCGGAGAACGACGACCCCAAGGGGCTCGACACGATCGGCAAGGAGCTCGCCGCGTCGCGCCGCGCGGGCCTGCTCGTCGCGGAGGAGCCGAGCATCCCGCTGCCCTACGCCGATCGCATCGCGCGCGCGATCCGCTACGAGAACCAGGCGCAGATGAACGCGGGCGCGTACCTCGACGGCATCGCGCGCGCGGCGTCCGATCGCGGCGCGCGCATCTTCGAGCACACGCGCGTGCTCGCGGTCGACGAGGGCGAGCCCTGCGTGCTGCACCTCGAGAGCGGCCACGAGGTGCGCGCGCAGAAGGTCTTCTTCGCGACCGACGCCGCGCCGCACAAGTACTTCCTACAGACGAAGGTCTCGCCCTTCCGGTCGTACGTGCTCGCGTTCGAGGCCCCGATCGAGCGTGCGCCCGGGCTCTTCTGGGACACCCACGAGCCCTACCACTACATCCGCAACGCGACGGTGCTCGACAAGACGTTCGTCGTCGTCGGCGGCTCCGATCACCGCACCGGTGACGAGAGCGAGACCGAGCGTCACTACGACGATCTCGCGAAGTACGTGTTCGAGCGCTTCGGCTTCGGCGGCGCTGCGCTGCGCTGGTCCGCGCAGGTCTACGAGCCGGTCGACGGACTGCCGTTCATCGGCACGCGCCCGACCGGCGAGCACGTGCACTTCGCGACCGGCTTCAGCGGCAACGGCATGACCTTCGGCACCATCGCCGGGATGATCACCGCGGACGCGATCCTCGGTCGCGTCTCGCCGTGGGCCGACCTCTACGCCGCGGGGCGCATCAAGCCCTTCGCGTCGGCGCAGGAGTTCGTGAAGCACACGATGATCGACGTGCCGGTCCACTACGCGAAGGACTGGGTGCTCGGGCAGGCGGAGGCGAAGAGCGTCGACGAGGTCGCGCGGGGCGAGGGCAAGATCGTGCGGGTGAACGGGCGTCGCCTCGCGGTCTATCGCGACCCCTACGGCACGCTCAGCGCGGTCTCGCCGGTGTGCACGCACCTCGGGTGCCTCGTGCACTTCAACCAGGCCGAGCGCAGCTGGGACTGCGCGTGCCACGGCTCGCGCTTCGACACCGATGGCAGCGTGCTGCACGGCCCCGCGACGACGGCGCTCGCGACGAAGCCGATCGAAGAAGCGATGACGCCGATCCCGGTGCGCGTCGACGAGGACGAAGAGCGCTCGGCGCCCGACTTCCTCACCGAGCCGACGTTCCGGCGCACCTGATCCATCACGCGCCGATCGCGCGGTGTCGGATCCCCTCGCGGCACATCGAGGTCATCAGCGTCCCTCGAGGGCCGACGTCAATGGCGTGTGGACCGCGACTCCCTCGCGGCCGGAAGTCCAGGCGCGCAAGTACTGATTGAGCTCTCCGTAGAGCGACGCCGACACCAGATCCGCCACCGCGAACAGCTCGCGGAGCAGCGAGTCCACATGATGGTTGTGGGCTTCTGCCGCGTCGGCGTCGACGTACTCCTCGATGATCGAATAGTGGCCGGGCTTCTGCGTGACGAACCACTGGTAGCGCAGCGTTCCTGGCTCGGTCGCGGCGGCGGCCGCCAATGCACGCGCCACCCGCAGGAACTCTGCCTCGCTGCCGGCCCGTGCTCTGAATTCACATTGCACCACGAGAGTCATGCGGCTCTCCTAGCGCAGGCGACGGACCGACGCAGGGATCGCAGCGGACGACGTTGCATCACGCGTCGAGCGTGCGGTGACTTCCGTTCTGGACCGCGCGATCCGGGACGCTGACGCGTCGCGTCGTGCGGGATAGAGTCGCTCGCGTGATGGGGGATACGACGGTGGGCGACGGGGGTCGCTCGGCCGCCGAGGGCGCGCGTGTCGCTTCGGCGTCCGAAGCCGAGGAGCTCGCGCTCGCGCGCGCTCGCATCGAGCGGTTGGTGCGCGCGCTCGACGCGGAGCGAGAGGCGCTGCAGCGGAGCGAGGATCGCTTCCGCGCGGTGCAGGAAGCGGCGAGCACGCCGTTCTTGGTCGAGCGCGCGCTGCGCGATGCGACCGAGCAGATCGTCGACTTCGAGCTGGTGTGGGCCAACACCGCGGCGCGTGCGCGCGGCGGTGCGTTCACCGAGCTCGGGGCGCGGCTCTCGCACGTGCTCGAGAGCGCGGAGCGCGAGGGCACGCTCGCGTGCTTCGCGCGCGTGCTCGCGTCGGGCACGACCGAAGCGCGCGCGGTGATGCTCGAGACCGGGAGCGAGACGTGCCGCATCGAGCTGCACGCGGTCCGGCTCGGGCGCGATCTGCTCGGGCTCACCGCGCAGCTCGTCGACGAGCGACACACCGCCGAGCGCGAGCGCACCGCGCTGCTCGCCCGCGAGCGACGTGCACGCGCCGAGGCCGAGGCTGCGCTCCAGAGCTCGCAGACGACGCTCGCGCTGCTCGACGGAGTGCTCGACAACTCGCCCTCCGGCGTCGCGTTCTTCGATCGCGACCTCCGCTACATCCGGGTGAACCGCGCGCTCGCGCGGATGACGGGGCGACACCCCGAGACCCACGTCGGCCGCACGCTGCGCGACACCGCGCCCGATCTCGCACCGCTGCTCGAGCCGCTGCTCCTGCGCGTGCTCACCGAGGGTGCGACGTTCTCGCAGCACTTCTCACGCGGAAGCGAGGACGACGACACGCGTCGCGACTGGCTCGGCAATCTCTTCCCGGTCTATTCGCCCGACGGCGCGGTGCTCGGCGTCGGCCTCGACACCGTGGAGATCACCGAGCTCGCGCGGGCGCGACGTCGCGCCGAGGAGCTCGCACGCCAGCTCGAGCGCGCCGCCAGCGAGCGCGAGGCGCTCCTCGTGCGCGAGCGCGACGCGCGCGAAGAGGCGGAGGTCGCGAACCGGCTCAAGGACGAGTTCCTCGCGATCGTGAGCCACGAGCTGCGCACCCCGCTCCACGCGATCCGCGGCTGGGCCTCGCTCGCGAAGAACGGCGGCGCGCTCTCGAAGCAGTCGGTGCCGCTCGATCCGATGGTGCGCAAGGCGCTCGACGTGATCGATCGGAACGCCGAGGCGCAGGCGCGCATCATCGACGACCTGCTCGACGCGTCGCGCATCATCGCGGGCAAGCTCGCGCTCGAGGTGCAGACGATCGATCTCGCGGCGATCGCGCGCGACGCGGTCGAGGCCGCGCGGCCGAGCGCGGTGTCGAAGGGCATCACGGTGATGCACGCCATCTCGGCGCGCGACGCGTGCGTCGTCGCGGACCTCGGGCGCGTGCGGCAGGTGCTGTCCAACCTGATCTCGAACGCGCTGAAGTTCACGCCGCGCGGCGGGCGCGTCACGATCGCGGTGCAGCCCGAGGCCGACGAGGTGCGCATCGAGATCCGTGACACCGGCGCGGGCATCGGGCCCGAGCTGCTGCCCCACGTGTTCGATCGCTTCCGGCAGGGCGAGCAGGCGACGACGCGCAGGCACGGCGGGCTCGGGCTCGGGCTCTCGATCGTGCGGCAGATCGTCGAGCTGCACGGCGGCACCGTGCGCGCCGAGAGCGAAGGCCAGGGATGCGGCGCGACGTTCACGATCGTCCTTCCCCGCCGTCCTCCTCGCAGCACGCCGCTCGCGGTGCGCCCGCCCAAGCCGATCCGCGCGAGCACCCCGGTGCTCCGCAGCTATCGCGTGGTCGTCGTCGACGACGAGGTGGACGCGCGCGATCTCGCGAGCGTCGCGCTCTGCGAGGCGGGCGCCGAGGTGGACGTCGCGGGCTCGGTCGCCGAGGCGCTCGACGTGATCCGCCAGGTGCGCCCCCACGCGATCATCAGCGACATCGGCATGCCGGGCGCCGACGGCTACGAGCTGGCGCGACGGCTGCGCGCGAGCGAGGTGCTCACGCCGATCGTCGCGCTCACCGCGTATGCCGGCGCGGCCGACGCCGAGCGCGCGCACGCCGCGGGGTTCGACGCGCACCTGACGAAGCCGGTCGAGCCGGCGCAGCTCGTCGGTGTGATCGCCAAGCTGCTCGGAGAAGAAGAGACGATCCCCGGGTTCGGGTGAGTGTTCGGAAGGGTCATGGATGACCCTCTCCGAAACTCTGCGCGCGAGCGCGGTCGGCTCACGTCACAGCTGGCCGAGCGCGGGCGCGGCGCGCGAGCCGTCGCGGTCACCGCGCCCGAGCAGGCGATCGAGCAGACCGCGCACCTTGCCGGTGTGCTGGATCGCGCTCTCGGGGTGCCACCCGAACCACGCGAGCTGCGCGCACGCCTCTTCGACGAGCGGCTCGCGCACCGAGAGCCACTCGGTGCACCACGCGACGAGATCACGATCGTCGGCGGCCTCGGCGGCGCTGCGGATCAGCTTCACGAGATCCACGCCGTGGCGCATCCCGAGCAACGTCGCGCGGTAGGAGCGCTCCGACTCCATCGATCCGTCGGCGAGGTGCCGCCGCATCTGCGAGAAGCTCTCTCCGATCGTCGTGCCGGTCTTCGACGCCGGGAGGCCCCGGCGGCGCGCCAGCTCGGGGAGCTCGGGGCGCACCGACGCCGCGTGCGACGACACCGCGCGCAGCGCGCGCGCAGGCGCGCTGTTGCCGAGCCGTGCGGCCTCGGCCGGCGGATGGACCTCCGCAGAGCGCTCGGTCTGGAAGAGCTCGTGGAACAGGCTCGTGAGGAGGGCCCGGTGCGGGTTGAGCTCCCGCGCACGTCCCCGATCGTGCTGCTGCGTCTCGGCTCGGCTCGTCGTCATCACATCTCCTCGACACCGCCCCGGCGTCCCATCGAAGCCCTCGGCTCGCTTCACGTCGGCGACCCACGGCTTCGCCTTCTTCGCCACACGGGAACGGATTGCAGCACGCGTACCGCGACTCCGGCGTGCACGAAGGGCGCATTCGTGGGGAAATTCTCCCGGCATTCCGCGAAGCGAGACACGCATCTCCGCCTCGCCCTGTGGCGCTCCCTCGCTCAGCCGACACACGGCGCGGCACCTCGGTTGCACCGCACCATGCGCGATGGGTCACAAGCTCAAGAAGAAGACGCGCAAGCGCCTGAAGCGCCTCGCACGCACGATGGGACGCGTCGGCGGCGCGATCGCGGTCGAGATGGTGACCGAGATGATCGCGACCTTCGCCGAGCGCAGCATCGACATCACGGAGCGCATCGAGCGACGTCGCGCGAAGCGCGAAGAGGCGCCGCGTCCGCGCACCGAGAACGGTGCACGCGAGCGCGATCACGCGCTGCCTCGCACCGCCGACGATCACGGTTGACGGACGAGACGCGGGCGCACCCGGCACATCGCCCGGCGCGCCCGCGTCGCATTCGTTCGTTCGAGAGTCAGGACGAGCGCGCGTTGCGACCGCGCGTGCCCGGCTCGCTCGTGTCGCTGGTCGTCGTCGACGATGCAGTCCCCGTCTGCGTGTGCAGCTCGGTGCGCCGCACGCGGAGCTCGTTGCGCACGTCGTCGACGCCGTGCACGTCCTCGATCATCTGCTCGAGCCGGCGCTTGTGCTCGCGGTCGGACACGGTGCCGGTGAGCGTCACCTCTCCGTTCACCACCTTCACCTCGACCTCGCTCGCGTCGATCCAGCCCTGGCGCGCGATGACCTCCGAGACCTCCTCGCGCACGCGCTCGTCGCTGCGCTTGTAGCCCTTCGGGCCCTTGCCGAAGAACGGCCCGCGCTCGCGATCGCGCTCACCGAGCCCGAACGCGTTGCGGATGCCTTCGCCCATGCGCTGGAAGAAGCCGCCCTCTTCGCGATCACGATCACGATCGCGCTCCCATCGATCGCGATCACGATCGCGCTCCCACGCGCCCATGCCGCGCTCCCGCTCCCAGTCGCGCTGCTCACCGCGGCCATAGCCGCTGGTGCCATAGCCGCTCGTGCCGTAGCCGCCGGTCGTGCGCCCGTACCCGCCGTACCCACCGCTCGTTCCGTAGCTGCTCGAGTAGCCGAAGCCGCCCGGCGTGCCGAACGTGCTGGTGCGACCGCCCAGGCCCATCCCCGTCGTGCCGGCGTCGCGCTGGCCCGCGCCGTATCCGCCCGTCGCGTGCGAGCCGCCCCATCCGCCGCGCTCGCCGAGCCCGGTGCGGCCGTATCCGCCGTGCTCGTCGTCGCGCCCGTAGTCGCGACCGCGCCAGTCCTCGTCGCGACGAGTCATCCCGCGCTCGTAGCTGCCGTAGTCGCGACCGCGCCACTCGTCCTCGCGACCGCCCCAGTCGCTCGAGGCCCCACGCCAGTCCTCGTCGCGCGCACGCTGGAAGTACGCGCCGCGCTCGCGATGCTCTTCGTCGTGCTCGCGCGAGAATCCGCCGCGACGCTCGTCGCGGTCGCGCCCCCAGCGCTCACGGTCCTCGCCCCATCCGTACCGACGATCGCGCTCCACCATGTGATTGCCTCCGTTGCCCCGTCTTCGTCCTTTTTGTTCGTTCGTGCGCATCGTGCGCGAGAGACGCGACGAGTCGGACACACGACGTGCCCGACTCCCACGCTCCCGAATGCGACTGATGCGCTCGCGACTGGCACGCTCCATCGAGCGTGCCAATCGCGGGAGATCACGCGAAGTCGCGCCGACCCTCGCGCGAGCGGCGATGGCGCATGTGCTCGTGGACCGCGAAGGAGATCTTCGCGACGAGGCGGAACTCGACGATGCGGCCGTTCGCCACGATCGCCTGCATGTCCTTCACGTAGATCGACTTGATGTCGTCGATCGTCCGGCTCGCCTCCGCGACCGCCCGCCGCGTCGCGTCCTCCCAGGAGTGCGGCGACTGCGCGACGACCTCGATCACCTTCACGATCGGGGCCTCGCCGCGCTCGAGGCGCACCTCGTCGTCGCCCCGCATGCGCTCGCGACCTTCGTAGCCCCAGCCCTCGCTGCGGCCATTGCCCGAGCGCCACTCCTCGCGGTCGCGCATGCCGAAGCCGAAGCCGCCGCGCTCGCGCTGGTCGTCGTCGCGCATCCAGCCGCCGCCGCGACCGCGCTCCATCTCGCGACCGCGCTCCATCTCGCGACCGCGCGACCCCATCGAGCGGTCGTCCTCGCGTCCGTACTGCTGGAAGCGCCAGTCGCCGCCGTACCCGTTCGTTCCCCAGTCCTGACGCATGTGTCTCCTCTCGCGCTCGCCGCGCTCGGGCGTCCTCGGTAGGCCGTCCCGCGGCTGCAGGACGCATGCCCCGACTGCAGCGCTTCGTCTCACGCCGCATGCGCGTCACACCGCGTAGACCGGCCCCCGAAACGCTCGCGAAACGTCGCGCCGCGCGCGATCGCCCGAGCTCGAAGACGCGAAGCAGGCTGCCCCGCTGAGGCATTCGTGTGCGCGACGCGCGGTCGCATCCGCGTCCGAACGTCCCGAGGCGCTCCCTCAATCGTCCATTTGTGCAGGCTCGCCCGGACGTGCTACGCGACGCGACCTGGAGGTTTCAGAGAACCGTGCCGAACGCCTACATCTCGGGAACCGGCGGCTACGTGCCGCCGCGCGTGGTGACGAACGACGATCTCCGCACGCAGTACGGGATCGACACCACCCACGAGTGGATCCACCAGCGCACCGGGATCGAGGAGCGCCGCTACGCCGAGGACGGCGTCGGCTCGGCGGACATGGGCTTCGAGGCGGCGAAGATCGCGATCCAGCGCGCCGGGCTCACGCCGCGCGACATCGACATGATCCTCTTCGCGACGCTCTCACCCGAGCATCACTTCCCGGGTAGCGGCGTGTTCATGCAGCGGAAGTTCACCGAGCTGTTCGAGGGCGACATGCCCAAGTACATCCCGGCGATGGACATCCGGAACCAGTGCAGCGGGTTCCTCTACGGCCTCGGCACGGCCACCTCGATGGTGCAGTCGGGCGCGCTCAAGCACGTGCTCGTCGTCGGCGGCGAGACGCACTCGGCGGCGCTCGACATGACGACGCGCGGTCGCACCGTGACCTCGCTCTTCGGCGATGGCGCGGGCGCGGTGGTCGTGAGCGCGACCGACGATGCGAAGCGCGGCGTGCGCAAGTGGCATCTCGGCGCGGACGGTCGCTTCGCGGAGGCGCTCTGGATGCCCGTGTGGGACATCCGCAAGAAGCCCTTCGTGACGCTCCCCTACGGCCGCGAGGGCAAGGCCGAGATCGATCCGGGCACGCTCTGGCCGCAGATGGACGGCAAGCAGGTCTTCCGGCACGCGGTCGAGAAGATGTGCATGTCGCTCATGCAGGTCTGCTTCGATCAGTCGCTCTCCGCGAACGACATCGATCTCTTCGTGTTCCACCAGGCGAACATGCGCATCAACACGTATGTCGCGGACACGCTGGGGATCCCGCAGGACAAGCTGATCCACAACATCCACAAGTACGGCAACACCACGGCGGCGACGATCCCGCTGCTCCTCGCCGAGGCGGAGGAGACGGGTCGCCTGAAGCCGGGCATGAAGGTCGCGATGGTCGCCTTCGGCTCGGGCTTCACGTGGGGCGCGGCGATCGCGGATTGGTGATCGCAGCACGCACGTTCCGATCGAGGCCCGCGACTGCCGCACGGCAGCGCGGGCCTCGCGCGTTCCGTCGAGCGCGTGATCACAGCAGCGCGCGAGCCATCGCCACGGAAGAGAGAATTTCCAAGGAGAGCAGGAGTGTCAGGAGTAAAGGAGAGCTGGGTCTTGGAGTGAATCCCTCCTGCAACTCCTGCTCTCCTTGGCGGAATCTCTTCTCTCCGTGGCCCTCTGCGGTGAAATTTCGCGGCCCGCGGCGGCTGGCGTTGCCGCGCTGACGAGCCCCGATCACGATCCGGTGCATGGATAGCGCCGAGCGCATGAAGGTCGGGTTCGAGGCGCTCTCGCGCGAGCTGCTCGCGTCGCGTCGCGTCTTCCTCGCAGGCGGAGCCGTGGCGCTCCTGACCGCGACCCTCGCGTTCGTCGCCTACCTCTCCGGCGCGTGGGCGTGGCCAGGCGGGATCGAGCCCGCCACGACCGCGGGTCGGAACGCGCTCGGCGGCGCCGCGGTCGCTGCCTTCTTGGTTCCTCTGGTCTCGATCGGGTCGCCGTTCGTGCTCGCCGCGGCGATCGTGCGCAACGCGGTGCGCGCTCGCTTCGCGCGCGAGGCAGGCGACCGCTACGGCCTCGACGCCGACCAGACGTCGGCGGTGCTCGCGATGGCACGCTGAGCTCGCGACCGGAGGTCGGCTAGCCGCCCAGCAGCAGCGCGGGCGGCACCGGGCCGGCCGCGAGCAGCGCCGCGATCGCGCGCGTCTCGTCACCGCGCGCGCGATGCGGCGCGAGGTGTCGCTCGATCGCGAGCGCGCCCGTGAGGTACGTGAGCGCCTGGAGCGGGATGCGCTGATATCGCGCGACCTCGCGCGCCGCGATCGCCTCGGGCAGCAGTGCACGATCGATCAAGAACGCGCGCGCCTCGTCGAGCGACATCGTCTCGGTGTGGATCCCGAGATCGACGATCACACGCGCCGCGCGGATCGCGCGCACGTTCCACGCGTAGACCGCGGCGATGCCCTCGTAGAAGCCGAGCTCGAGCATGCGGTGCTCGACCCACGTGGCCCACCCTTCGATCGAGAGCATCGCGCCGAAGTACGAGCGCGCCATCGCGACGTCGTCGGCGATCGCGAGGAAGCGCACCGGACGCGCATCGCGACCGTGGGCGCGCGCGAACGCGAGGCTCTGCAGCGCGTGCCCCGGCACCGCCTCGTGCACCGCGAGCAGCGGCGCGGCCATCGCCGGATGCACCCGCGCGTCGCGCGACACCAGGAAGTCGGCGCGCGGCTCCGGCGCGCACAGCGGAGCAGGCCAATTCTGCGCGTGCCCGGCCTCGGCGATCGCGGGCGGGAGCGCGCCGACGCGCACCGCGAACGCTCCTTCGATCGGCACGAGCGCGTGCTCGCGCGCGAACGTCGTCGCGCGCGCGACGAGCGCCTCGTAGCCGGGGATCACGTCGTCGTCGCTCGACGCGAGCGAGCGCGCGTAGTGGGCCTGCATCGCCGCACGCACCGAGGCCACGTCGCGCGCGGCTGCGAGCTCGGGCACCCGCGCGGCCTCGTGCACCAGTGAGTCGTGAGCGCGTGCGAGCTCGACGTGCGCCTCCGCGAGCGACATCTCGAGCGAGAGCGCCATGTCGCCGAGGCGCGCGTGCGTCTCCTCGGCGCCGATCGCGCCGGAGGCGCGCGCATTCGAAAGTACACGGTCGTTCAAGAATCGCGCGTGTGCCTCGTAGGCGCGCGCCGCGTCGGGCGCGCCGAGATCATCGAGCGCGCGTGCGATCACCGGCAGCGACTGCTCCGCGATCCACCGCACCGTGCCCGCGTGCGCCCGCGCGCCCTCCGCGATGCCAGCCTCGAGCGTGCGCTGGTGCGCCGCGAGGAACGCGGGGATCGCTCGTGCACGCACGACCGCGCGCTCGTCGTGCGCCAACCGATGACGGAGCAGGTGGTACGGCAGCAGCCCCAGCTCGACGTTCGCGAGGTGCGCCCCGCGCGCGACGCGACGCACCTCGTGCCGCGCCCACGACGCGATCATCCACGCGTCGAGCCGCGCCTCGCCCTCGATCGCGCAGGACTCGAGCGCGCGCAGCATCGCACCGAGCGCCCGCGCTTCGTCCTCGATCGCCTCGCGTGATGGATCGCCGAGACGTTCCAGGGGATCGACGATCCCGAGCGTGCCCGCCTCGTCGGGATGGGCCTCGCGCCACCGATCGAAGAACGACGCGCGCAGCGCCGCGAAGTCGGTCATGCACCGAGCCTGGGGTCACCGGGAACTTTCGCCATCGCCCGCGCTCCAAGCGCCGATGGCCTCCCCGCTCACCCTCGCCCGCCGCGTGCGACGCGCGCTCGCACGACGCCCGTCCGATGCCCCGCTCGACGGCGAGCTGAACATCGTCCCGTTCCTCGACATCATCACGAACCTGCTGCTCTTCCTGCTCGCGACCGCGGGCTCGGTGATGGTCGTCGCCCAGGTCGACGCCCAGCTCCCGCGCGGCCGCCGCGGCTCGTCCCCGAGCACACCCACGCCCAGCGTCACCCTCGTCGCGAGCGGCGTCGTCATCGCCGGGCCGGGCGGCTTCGCGACGGCCGACTGCACCGCGACGACGCGCACGTACACGATCGCGATCCCGCGACGCGACGGCGCGATCGACTTCACCGCGCTCTCCTCGTGCGCCGCGCGGCTCCACGCATCGCTCACGCACGACGATCGCGTGATCCTCGGCGCCGATCCCAACGTGCCCTACGACGAGCTGATCCGCGCGATGGACGCGCTGCGCGCCGACGGCGATCGCCCGCTCTTCTCGGAGATCCTGCTCTCCGCCGGCGTGCGCTGAGCTCCCCGGGAGGCTGCGCGCCTGCGGGTACCTCGCACGACGAGCCTGATCACCCCTGGAGCTTCGATGCGAGGTACGCGAGCGCGCGCGCCCACGCCTCCTGCGCGGCCTTCGCGTCGTACGTGCGCTGGTCGCCGTCGCGCATGAACGCGTGGCCCGCGTCGTACACGTGCAGCTCCATCTCGCCGCCGTGCACCTGCACCTCGCTCTGGAACTTCTGCGCGCGCGCCGGGGTCGCCCACTCGTCGCGCTGCGCGAAGTGCGCCTGGATCGGGCACTTCACCTTCGAGGCCTCGAAGTATCCGGGGATCGGGATCCCGTAGAACGGCACCGCCGCGCGGAGCCCCTCGATGCTCGTCGCCGCCGCGAACGCCATCGCGCCGCCCATGCAGAACCCGACGATGCCGATGCGCCCGTTGCACCGCGCGTCCTGCTCGAGCCGGATCATCGCCGCCGCGACGTCCTGCATCGCCTCGGTCGTCGAGAGCCTCTGCATCAGCCGCGAGGCCTCCTCGGCGTTCGTCGCGGTCTCGCCGTGATAGAGGTCGGGCGCGAGCGCGAGATATCCCTCGGCGGCGAATCGATCGCAGAGCGCGCGGACCTGATCGGTGATGCCGAACGACTCGTGCACGATGATCAGGCCCGGCACCACGCCGTCGCCCGGCGGGGTCGCGAGCTCGCCGTCGACACCGTCCGCGACCCGGATCTTCTCGCTCATCGTCCCCCCGCTGCGTGCTCAGAGGCCGAAGATGCGCACCGCGTTGTCGCGCAAAAAGAGGCGGCGTGCTTCTTCGTCGAGCCCGAGCGCGTCCAGCCCCTCGAGGCACGCGCCGGGCGTGATCATCGGGTGGTTCGATCCGAACAGCACCTTCTTGCGACCGTGCGCGCGCATGAACGCGACGAGCGACGCCGGATACCGGGTCGCCTTGTACGCCGACGTATCGATGTAGACGTTCGGATACTTCGTCGCGAGCGAGATCATCTCCTCGGTCCACGGATGGCCGACGTGCCCTCCGACGATCACCAGCTCGGGGAAGTCGAGCGCGACGCGATCGAGATAGGGAATCGGGCGCCCCGGCTCCGAGGGCATCGAGGGCCCGGTGTGCCCGACCTGCGTGCAGAACGGCAGTCCGAGATCCACGCACGCCGCGTAGATCGGGTAATAGCGCGGATGATCGGGCGGCAGCTCCCAGAGCCACGGCAACACGCGCACTGCGCGGAATCCGCGCGCCGCACAGCGACGGATCTCGCGCACTGCCTCCATCGGTCTGCGCAGATCGGCCGACGCGACACCGATCAATCGTCCCCCGCTCGCGTCCACCCAGCGCGCGACGTCGTCGTTCGAGATCAGCGGCCCACCGGGCCCCCACCACGCGGAGAGCAGCGCGCGCTCGACGCCCGCCGCGTCCATCGCGCCGAGCGTCAGCTCGAGGGGGATCGACTCGGGCACGACGTCGAGCCGCATCCACCGCCGGAGCGTCTCGAACATCGGATGCGCGAGGAAGGTCGGCGGCGGATGTTGGATCCAGGCATCGATCACGCGGACGTCCATGCGCGCGACGGTACACCGGCTCGCGCCGCGCGGACGCGCGTGCGATAGCGATCCTTCGATGACGCCGCTGAAGCAGGTGTGGGATCGCGAGGTCGTCGGCCGACTGCTCGATCACGGGATGACCGGTGTCGATCCACTGCGCGCCGAGCTCCTGCGCGACGTGCGCGGTCGCGTGGTCGAGATCGGCTTCGGCACCGGCGCGAACCTGCCGTTCTACCCCGACGCGGTCACCGAGCTCGTCGCGGTCGAGCCGAGCGTCGGGCTCGCGGAGCGCGCACGCCCGCGCCTCGCGGCATGGGATCGTCCTCATCGCGTCGTGAGCGCGTCCGCGTCGCGCCCGCTGCCGCTCGATGCTCGTTCGTTCGACGCCGCGGTCGTCACGTTCGTGCTCTGCTCGGTGAACGACGTGCGCGCGGTGCTCGACGAGGTCGCGCGGCTGCTCGCGCCCGGCGCGCCGCTCTTCCTGGCCGAGCACGTCGCCGCGCCGCGAGGCCCCCTGCGCAGCGTCCAGAAGGCGCTCCGTCCGGCGTGGGGCGCGCTCCTCGGCGGCTGCGATCCCGCGCGCGACACCCGCGCCCGGCTCGACGAGAGCGGCTGGGACACGAGCGCGCTGCGCGACGTCTCGCTCGATCTGCCGCTCCCGGTGCGCCCCGGCCTCGTCGGCACCGCACGCACGCGCTGATCGCAGCGCTCGAGCGCGCCGCGGTGTGCCGCGCCGTTCTCGGCGTGTCCGGCGGTGCACACGCCCATGGGCGCGTGATCACGTGGGCGGCCCATGCGTTTTTCAGCGACGCACGACGCGTGCTCCGACTGCGACGTCCGATTGCGTCCGTGATGCACGCGCGACCGCTGGCACTCGCGGTGCTCATGGCCCGCTCGCAACGACGACGACGATTTCGGTGCCCGTCGGTGGAAGTCGCTCGACGCATTCCCGACAGAGCATCGACGGGGACGAGCGGGGAGCACTGGAGTCGTCTTCGTCCGAGCAGACATCGAATTGCGTACTTCGACTGGCACCCTCGACATCGATGGTGCCAGTCGAGAGGGAGACTTGCGTCCCATGAGACAACATCGTTCGTTCGGCCTTCGACTGGCCCGCATGGCCACCGCCGCCGGCGCGGCGCTCGGCCTGGGCACGGGCGCGCTCGGCTGCGCGTCGGAGCCTGCACCAGAGGTCGCGGAAGAAGAGGTCATCGGCGGAGTCGCGGCGAATTCCGCGAGCCTCGATGCGATCGGCAGCCTCGGGATCGCGGATCCCTACGGGCAGGTGCAGCCCTTCTGCACTGCCACGCTGGTCGGTCAGGAGACGGTGCTGACTGCGCGCCACTGCTCCGAGCTCTTCGATTCGGGCATCTATACCGGCTACGGCTATCGCATCGTGTTCGCGATCGGGCCCGACGGTTATTCGCCGCGGCGCACCGTGGACGTCGTCGCGTCGACCGAGCTGCCGCGCGGTGATCAGCAGAGCTTCGTCGGTTATTGGCGCGACATCGCGGCGCTCCACCTCGACACGCCGATCACCGACATCGCGCCGGCACGCATGGCCGCGCTGACCGATCGCGACATCGGCCGCGACTTCGCGGTCATCGGCTACGGCATGCGCAACAACGCCGGCGAGTACGGCATCCGCCGCGCCGGTACGGTCGAGCTGCGCGCGCGCTCGGGCCGCATCTTCGAGATGATCTTCGGCAGCTACGAGGCATTCCGCGAGTGGCTCGTCGGACAGGGCCACTTCGGTGTGATCCTCGATCGCGCGGAGCTGGAGCGCGAGCTCGGCATCACCTTCCCCGCAGAGGACGAGGACGGTGGCCCGCCGCCCGACGACGGCGATGCGGGTGTGCCCGACGACGGCGGCCCGCCGCCCGACGACAGCGATGCTGGCCCGCCCCCCGACGACGGCGACGCGGGTCCCGACGACTACTACGAGCAGCTCTATCGCCAGTACTACGAGACCACCTATCTGCTCCCCGAGTACGAAGCGTGGGTGGGCAACACCGAGGGTGACGCGCAGATCTGCCACGGCGACTCGGGCGGTCCGCTCACGCGCATCGTGAATGGCCAGCTCCGCGTGTTCGGCGTCGCGTCGTGGGGCATCCACTCGCGCGAGATGTACTGCAACTACGGCGGCATGTACGCGGTGTTCGGCCAGGAGTCGCTCGACGCGGCGAACGAAGCGCGCCGCTGGCGCGACCCCTGCGGCGACGCGACGGCGCTCGGCGAGTGCCGCGGTGACGTCGCGGTGCGCTGCACCGGTGCCGGCGAGGGCCCGCGCCGCGTGACCCGCACGCGCTGCAACCTACTCGGCCAGACCTGCGGCACCGGCGACGACGGCCAGGTCGCGTGCGTCGATCCGTGATCGAGTCGTGAACCGGCGCGCGGCGCGACGAGCTCTCGTCGCGCCGCGCGTCCTTCTCGAGGACTCGCCTACCGTCCGCGCGCTTCGCCCGCTCCCCTCTGGGACCGCGGGACGAGCACTCCAGCAGGGACAAAAATCGGCTCGCCCGCAGGTCCCTACCGTCCGCGCGCTTCGCCCGCTCCCCTCCGGGACCCGCGGGACGAGCACTCCAGCAGGGACAAAGTCGGCTCGCCCGCAGGTCCCTACCGTCCGCGCGCTTCGCGCGCTCCCGTCCGGGACCCGCGGGACGAGCACTCCAGTAGGGACAAAAATCGGCTCGCCCGCAGGTCCCTACCGTCCGCGCGCTTCGCGCGCTCCCGTACGGGACCTCCGGGACGAGCACTCCGGCAGGTGCTCACCGCGCGTACGAGGGCCCGAGCGTGTCGGCCATCGTCGCGCCGCGCTCGCCCATCGGCGCCGGCTCGCCGACCGTGCTGTCCTTCGCGGTCTGGTGCTCCATCTCCGCGTTGATCTCGGCGCCGAGCAGGATCGCGAAGGCGCTGATGTAGAACCAGAGCAAGAGCACGATCACGCCGCCGAGCGCGCCATAGGTCTCGTTGTACTTGCCGAAGTTCGACACGTAGAACGAGAAGAGCGCGGTCGCGCCGAGCCAGACCGCCATCGCGACCACGCCCCCGGGCGTCACCCACCGCCACTTGGCGTGCGTGCGATTCGGCGCGAATCGATAGAGCGCGGAGAGCCCGACCGTCGCGAGCAGCGCGAGCAGCGGCCAGCGCCCGACGTCGAGCACCCTCTCGACCACGCCTCCGAGCCCGACGTACTCGAAGATCACCGGGAGCACGCCGACCGAGAACACCGCGAGCGCGATGAACGCGATCGCGCCGAGCGTCAGCGCGATCGAGAGCGCGCGCAGCTTGAAGAAATTGCGGGTCTCCCGCTCGTCGTACGCGATGTTCAGCGCGTCGATCAGCGCGCGCATGCCGCCCGACGCCGCCCAGAGCGCGCCGAGCAGCGACACGACGAGACCGATGCCGAGGCCTTGTCGCGGCGTGCTCACGATCGCGTGCATCTGCTCGGCGAGGAGCGTGCGCGCGTCGCCGGGGAGCGCGCTCGACATGCTCGCGATCTGTCGCTCGACCTCCGCGGGATCCGAGACGAGCCCGTAGAGCAGCACCAGCGCGATCAGCGCCGGGAAGATCGCGAGGATCGTCCAGAACGCGACGCTCGCCGCGACGACGGAGATGCGGTCCTCCTTCATCTCCTTCTTCACGCGGAGCAGCACGTCCTTCCACCCCTTCGCAGGGATCTCGGTGGGACGGTCCGCTTCGCGACCGCGGCCTCGCTCGAGCGTTGCGTCGTAGCCCTGGGCTCCGTAGGTCGTGTCCGCCACGCTGCGCCTCCTCCGAAGACGATGTCGAGACACTGCGCCACACGAAGGCGCGCCTCTCGAGGTCACCGCTGGGAGTTGGCAATCGGTGCGCCACGCGATCGAGCGAGGGGCGCAGCGCCCCGCCGTCGCCGCGCGATCACGATGACGACGACGACGAGCCCGAGGAGCGCGACGGCGAAGGGCACGCTCTCGCGCAGCACACCGAGCCTCAGCGAGGGCGGCTCGGGCGCGAGCCGACGTGTCGGCCGGGTCGCGGGCTGCTCGCCGCGATGTGTGCTCGGAGCATCGATCTCGGGCGCGCCCGCGAGCCCGCTCGCGAACGCGGTGGGCGCGAGCGCGGGCCACTCGGGCGCGATCACGCCGACGTGGTTGAGCACCTCGCGCTCGACGCCGCGCACGTAGCGCTCCTCGCGACCGCTCGCGTCGCGCCGCACTTCTTCGGTCGCGGCGCCGAGCGCCAGCTCCCATCGGCCACGGCTCGGCACGTTCACCACGCCGCCCGCGCGCGCCACGTACATCTCGCTCGATCCACCGCCGTCGAGGTTGATCGCGTCGTGCGCGCCGAGCTCGATCATCGATCGTGCGAGCTCGTAGAGCGTCATCCCGCGGCTGGTCGGACGACGTCCGTCGACCACCACGAGCACGGCGGTGCGGCGATCCTCGGAGAGCCCGATCGCGGTGCGCGGCTGTCGCTGGTTCGCGGTCTCGAACGCGTCGAGCGCGGACCGATCGATCGCGCCGGCGCGCACCAGGATCGGGCGCCCGGACACCGCGTCGCCGAGCGACGCGAGCTCGTCGTCCGCGACCGCTTCGCCGGGTGCGCGCACCAGCGCACGACCCCGGGCATCGATCGCGAAGAAGCCCATCTCGGGATCGGGCGCCGACGTCGGCCACGCGACACCGCCTCCGATCGCGAGCCCGCGCGGCCTCTGCAGCGCGCCCCAGAAGCCGCCGTTGATCGCGCCTGCGAGCCCGTGCGTGCGCGCGTGATCGCCGACGGTGGTCCAGCGATCGTCGTAGCGCGTCGCGACGATGCGCACGCCGGGATGCGCGAGCGAGACGACGAGCGCGTGGAGCTCGGTGGGCGTCGTGGTGGTGCGGAACAGGTAGCGCACGCCCGGGTTCGGCTCGGACCACACGTCGCGCGACTCGGCCGCACGACGTGGCACCTCCTGCGCGTGCGCCGGGAGCGCGAGGGAGAGGAACGCAACGAGCGCGACGCACGACGCACGCATGTCGCGACGACCTCAGTGCAACCGACGTGCGTGGCCCGCGCGCTGCACCGAGCGCACGTCCGTGCCGACGTTTCGCATGGATCCGCTCGCATCGCGCGCATCGCGCGCGTCCCGATGGACACGAACGCGCGGATGCGCGACCGCGATCGTGATCACGCTGCTCGTGATCGGATGCGAGCCCGAGCCCAACTCCGACGCGCTCGCGCTCGCGCTCGCGCCCGCGCCCGCGCCCGCCCTCGCCCCCGCACCCGCCCTCGCCCCCGCACCCGCCCTCGCCCTCGCCCTCGCCCCCGCACCCGCCCTCGCCCCCGCCCCCGCACCCGCCCCCGCCCTCGCCCCCGCTCTCTCCCCCGCCGATCAGGCCCTGCGCGCTCGCCTCGCGACCGCACCGATCACGACGGTCGAGCGCGGACACGGCGGACGCAGCCTCGCGTTCCGCGTCACCCTCGAGGACGGAACGCGCGCGTACTTCAAGCCCGAGCAGACCTTCTCGGGCACTCACTGGTACGCCGAGATCGCGGCGCACCATCTCGATCGCGCGCTCGGGCTCGATCGCACGCCCATCGTCGTCGGTCGTCGCATCGCGTGGTCGCTCCTCGCGCCCGCCGCCGAGGGCGACTCGCGGGTGCCCGAGATCGTCGTCGCCGAGGACGGCACGGTGCGCGGCGCGATGGTCGCGTGGATCGAAGAGCGCCTCGTGCCACTGCGCGCACCAGCAGGATGGGAGCGCTGGATCACGATCGACGACCCACCCGCGATCTCCCCGTTCCAACAAGCGCGCGCGTGGCACCGAGCGCGCGCGACGACGCCCGATCCCGACGAGCTCGAAGCGCGCGACGAGCCCGCGCCCGACGCGCCCGACGCATCGACCGAGCCCGTCGCCGCGCTCGAGCCCGACGTGCCCTCGCGACCCGCCGAGCTCAGCGACCTCGTGCTCTTCGACTTCCTCGTGCACAACGTCGATCGCTGGAGCAGCAACTCGACGAACGTGCGCACCCGCGGCGAGCACGGCCCGCTCGTGTTCCTCGATCAAGCCGCAGGCTTCTCACCGCGACGCGCGCGCCTCACGCTGCTCGACGAGCGCCTCGCCGCGACGCAGCGGGTCCGCCGCCGCACCATCGAGGCAATTCGCACGCTCGATCTCGATGCGTACGCCGCGACGCTCGCGCGCGATCCGCTCGCGCCCATCCTCGACGAGCGGCAGCTCGCGCACCTCGCGGAGCGACGACGGGCGCTGCTCGATCACGTCGACGCATTGGTCGAAAATCACGGTGAAACTGCGGTGTACGCGTGGTGACTTCATTTGAGCACAAACTTTCTCGATCCCCATTCCGTCGCGCGACGAGGCTCGTGTAGCGTCGATCGCGCATGAGAAACGACGCGTGTCGGTGCCTCACGATCGCCCTCGCGCTCTCCGTTCTCCTCGTCGCCGATCCATTCACCGCGAGCGCACAGGAGCTCGATCGGCTCGGGCGCGTGGTGCTCGCGGATCGCGTTCCAGAAGCGTGGCTCTCGGACGCGTCCGACGCGTTCCCGTTGCAGCCCGCACGACAGCGCCGCCGCATGCCGCGTCAGTGCCGCACGCGCGGCGGCTATCGACGTTTCTGCCAGGGCGAGCGTCGCGTGCCCACGCCGCACGGTGCCGCCGCGGCGCTCGCGGAGCACCTCGGGCTCGGTGTGCGCGCGACCGCGATGCACGTGATGCACGCGCGTCCGTTCGACGAGTGGCTCGCGGCGGTGCGCGACCTCGACGTCGACGAGCACCTCACGTTCCCGGTGCCCTCGGGCTATCTCGGTCGTCGCTTCGGCTTCACGCGCGACGCAGGCCTCGCGCATCGTCGCCACGACGGCGTCGACATCGGCGCGCCCGAGGGCGATCCCGTGGTCGCCGCGCGCGACGGGCTCGTGGTCTACAGCGACGACGGCCTCACCGGCATGGGCAACGTCGTGATCCTCCTGCACCAGGACGGCGCCTCGACGCTCTACGCGCACTGCCGCGCGACGCACGTGTTCGCGGGCCAGTACGTCGAGCGCGGCGAGGTCATCGGAGAGGTCGGCGAGACCGGCTTCGCGAACGCGCCGCACCTGCACTTCGAGTGGCGACAGCGCGGCTGGGTGCGCGATCCTTCACGCCGCTTCATCCGTCGCGATCGCGACCCCGCGCTCGCGATGTTCCCGCTGCCCGCAGCGGTGACCGGCGCTCGCGATCACGAGGACGACGAGACCTGATCGGGCGCGCCCCGGAAATTCGACCGCAGAGGTCTTCTCGCTGCGCGCGACATCGCGTCCACGAAGGGACTCTCCTGAGCCAATCGAGGTCTTGTCATGTCGAGCGAGGGCTCCATGATGCGGGCCTCGATCACCTACCCCGAAGTGGAGGATCTCTTCATGCGAAACGCCAGCATCGCCCTCGTCCTCGCCGCGCTCGTCGGATGCGGTGGCTCGTCGTCGTCGACCACCGAGACCGCCGAGGCCGAGACCACCACGAGCGGCAGCGAGGCGCAGCCGAGCTTCGCGCAGATCACCGTCGACGAGGTCGCGACCGCGATCACCGCGGCCGACGGCTCCGTCGCGGTGTTCGACGCCAACTCGCGCGAGACCTACGACGAGCACCACGTGCCGGGCGCGACGTGGGTCGACTACGACGCCGTCACCGCGGAGCAGCTGCCCGCCGATCACGCGACGCAGCTCGTGTTCTATTGCGCGAACGAGCAGTGCTCGGCGAGCCACGTCGCGGCGGAGACCGCGTCGAGCCTCGGCTACACGAACGTCGCGGTCATGGGCGCGGGCATCCAGGGCTGGATCGCCGCGGGCAAGCCGGTCGAGGGCGCGGGCGCGCCCGCGGCCGAGTGATCGACGCGACACGATCGAACGAGAGCCCGGAGCGCGCGATGCGCTCCGGGCTCTTCGCTCTTCATCCACTATGCTGCGCGCGATGAAGCGCACGCCGCGCAAGGCCGCTCCGAGCAAGCCGCCCGAGCGCGCCTATCACCACGGAGATCTCCCGAGCGCGATGATCGAAGCGGCGCTCGCGCTGATCGCCGAGGAGGGCGAGGACGCGCTCTCGCTGCGCGGAGTCGCGCGTCGCGTCGGCGTCGATCACAGCGCGGCATACCGGCACTTCGAGGACAAGCGCGCGCTGCTCGCAGCGATCGCCGAGCGCGGCTTCCGCGATCTCACCGCGAAGATCCGCGAGGCCGTCGCCGTCGTGCCGGAGAGCGATCCGCCGGCGCGACTCATGGCGCTCGCCGATGCGTACGTGCAGTTCGCGCTCGATCGCCCCGCGCACTTCCGCGTGATGCTCGGGCCGCGCTTGAACGAGGACGAGCGCTTCCCTTCGCTCGAGGCCGCGGTCGCCGACGCGTTCGGCGTGCTCAAGTCGCTGATCGCCGACGGCATCGCCCGCGGCGCGCTCGAGGACGTGCCGGTGCTCGGCGCGGCGGGCGCGGTGTGGTCCTCGGCGCACGGGTTCGCAGTGCTCCTGCTCGGCAAGCGCATCCCGATCCGACGCGAGCGCGTGAAGGCGTACATGGGCGAGATCGTCGGCCCGGTGGTGCGCGGCCTCGAGCGTCGCGATCGCCCGCTCGGCACGCCGGGCTGATCTTCTCGGGAACCCGCGGGCGCGGCGCGCGGTCGTAGCGCGCATGGCATCGATCTCGACCGGCTCCTCGCACGGTGGCAAGCGCGCGCTCGATCACGACGTGCCGCTCGTGCCGTTCATCGATCTCCTGCTCTGCTGCGTGATGTTCCTGCTGGTGACCGCGGTGTGGAACCGACTCGCCGCGATGCAGGCGAGCACACTCGTGCCGAGCCAGGAGTCGGAGATCGTCGCGCCTCCCGACGCGCCCTCGCTCACCGTGCTGCTGCGCGCGGATCGCTACGTCGTCGCGAGCGCAGCGGGTGATCGCGTCGAGCTGCCGTTCGCGAGCGGCGCGTCCGATCCCGAGGCGCTGCGCGCGCATCTCGCGCTGCGCCGCGCATCGAGCGCGGACGACGTGCTCGTGAGCGCCGACGACGGCATCGCGTACGCGACCGTGATCGAGACGATGGACGCGATCGCGTCGGCCGGTTTCGGAGACGTCGCGATCGCCGACGTTCGCTTCTGATCGCTTGACGCTGGTGCCCGCCCAGCCCAATGTCACCAGTGGTGACATGAGGAGGCGAGCATGAGCGTGCAGGCAGTCCAGCAGGCGATCGCAGGCGTTCCGTTCAATGCGTTCCTCGGGCTCGAGGTGATCGAGGCGGAGCCCGGTCGCGCGGCGGTGAAGCTGCCCGACGTGCCCTCGCTCAAGAACCACGTCGGCGGTCCGCACGCCGCGGCGATGTACGCGGCGGCCGAGGCCGCGTCGGGCGCGGTCGTGTTCTCCGTGTTCGCCGATCGCCTCGGCGAGGTATTGCCGCTGCTCGCGGGCGCGAGCGTCGACTACCGCAAGCTCGCGATGGGCGCGGCGGTCGCGCGCGCCGAGCTCGCGACGACGCGCGAGGCCGTGCTCGATGCGCTCGCGACGAGCCCGAAGGGCGCGGAGGTGCCGGTGCGCGTGGTGATCGAGGACGGCGCGGGGCGCGCGGTCGCGGAGATGAGCGCGCGCTGGTTCCTGCGCAAGAACGGCTAGACGCCGGCGACGGAGCGGATCGCGTGCGCGAGCTCGTCGGGCACTTCTTCCTGGAGGAAGTGCCCGGCGCTCGTGACCTCGACGCTCGCCTGCGGCAACGCTTCGCGATGTCGCGCGAGCGCGCGCCCGAGGATCGGATCGCGCTCGCCCCACACCAGCGCGGCGGGCCCGCGATACGCGCGCACGAACGCGCCGAGCCGATCGAGGAACGGCACCGACGGATGATCCTCGCGGTCGGGCACCATGCGCGCGAGCCCGAGCGGCGCCGCGCGATCACTCCAGCGTCGCAGCGGCCACGCATAGGCCGCCTTCTCGCGCGAGCCGATCGATCGCGGATCGCCCTGCACGCGATGGAGGATCGGCACCGGGAACAGCGCGCCGCGGAACGCGAGGTCGCTCGCGATCGGCATGTGCGAGAAGCGATGGAACGCGGTGGTGCGGAACGGGCGCTTCGGCTCGAGCACCGCGGTGTTGCCGAGCACGAGGCCGCGCAGGAAGTCGGGGCGCGACGACGAGCGGAGCATCGCCGCGCCGACCCCGATCGGTCCGCCCCAGTCCTGCGCCGCGATCACCGCGCCCTCGAGCTCGAGCGCGTCGAGCAGGCTCGCGATCGCCTGCGCGTGCACGTCGAGGCGATGGTCGCTCGGGAGACGAAGCTTGTCGGAGAGCCCGAGCCCGAGGAGGTCGGGCGCGATGATGCGCAAGCCGCCGCGATCGCGCAGCCGCGCGATCACCTTGCGCCAGAGGAAGCACCACGTCGGGTTGCCGTGCATCAGCACGACGGGTGTGCCCGCGCCCTCGTCGACGAAGTGGATGCGGCGACCGTCGATGCGCGCGACGCGACGCCGGAAGGGCAGCTCGTTCTCCAGCCAGCGCGGGAGCGCCGGCGCGTCCTCGAAGATCGCGCTCATCGTAGATCCTCATCTCGTTCCGGCCGGAGCCGGCGGTCGTCGAGACCTCCGTGCGCTCCCGACGGTCGTTCACATCGCGGCACGACGCAACCTCCGGGCTGCTCCTCGACACGGCGGAACCGGGGCATCACGTGTCGTGCATGACGTACGACCGTGCGCACTGGGAGCGGCTCTGGGCGAAGACGCTGCGCGAGCACCCCGACAAGGTCGCGAGCCGTCCACCGAACGCGCGCCTGATCGCAGAGGTCGCGAGCCTCCGCCCGGGGCGCGTGCTCGACGCGGGGTGCGGTCATGGAGCGGAGACGCTCTGGCTCGCGGCGCACGGGTGGGCGGTCACCGGGGTGGACTTCTCGGCGAGCGCGCTCGCGCACGCGCGGTCGACGGCCGAGGCGCTGGGACCGGAGATCGCCGCGCGCATCACGTGGGTCGAGGCCGACCTGGGCGCGTGGACGCCGCCGCGCGAGCACTTCGACCTCGTGGTGTGCCTCTACGTGCACGTCGCGGGATCGGTGGACGAGATGGTGCGGCGCATGGCGAGCGCGGTCGCGCCCGGCGGCGCGTTGTTCATGGTCGGCCACCGTCCGATCGATCCCGCGACGGGAGAACCGACTGCAGCGGCGGGCCAGGTGCAGGTCTCGGTCGAGCGCGCGATCGCCGCGCTCGATCGGAGCGCGTGGGAGCTCGTCGTCGCGGAGGAGCGACCGCGCGCGATCGCGGGGACCGGTGTGGACGCCGTGATCTTCGCGAAGCGCGTGACGTGACGTCATCCCGGCCGCGGGGGCGCGCGGCGCGGGCGCTTCGGCGTCGGGCGCTTCTCTGCCCAGGTGAGCAGCTCGTCGAGCGCGGGGCAGAGCGCCTGCCCCCAGTCCGTCAGGTGGTACTCGACCTTGGGCGGCACCTGCGCGTGGACGACGCGCGCGACGATGCCGTCCTGCTCGAGCTGCCTGAGCTGCTGGATGAGCATCTTCTGCGAGATGCCCGAGATGGCGCGCTCGAGATCCGAGAAGCGGAGCGTCTTTCCTCCGAACAGGTGGAAGAGGATGACCAGCTTCCAGCGCCCCTCGAGCATGTGGATCGCATCCTCGATGCCGCTGGCCGCCGTGGCGGGCGTGTGATGGTCATGCTTACCCAAAGGTGCGTACCCCACTTTTTCGTGTGTTCTTGCGTGATGGATACCCGCTTCCTAGAAGCATCGCCATGCACACGAACACGTCGTCCCGTCCCAGGCTGCTCGGGCCCGTTGCGAGCTTCTTCGCCCACCAGACGACCGACCCCGAGGCGGTCGCGCGGTGCTTCACCGAGGACGCCGTCGTGCTGGACGAAGGACGCCAGCACCGCGGTCGCGCCGCCATCGCCGCGTGGAACGCACGCAGCGTCGCCGAGTACCGGTTCACGACCGAGCCGCTCGCGGCAGAGACCACCAGTGAGCGAACGACGGTCACTGCCCTGGTGCGCGGCAGCTTCCCCGGCAGCCCCGTTCAGCTGCGATATCGCTTCGCCGTGCGGGGCGAGCTCATCACCCGACTGGAGATCGCGCCGTGAGCTTCGACCTCGAGCTGAGCGGGAGGCGCGCGCTCGTGACCGGCGGCACCAAGGGCGTCGGAGCAGCGGTCGTGCGCGCGCTCCGAGACGCAGGCGTACGCGTCGTCGCGACCGCACGGTCGGTGCCGGACCACGCCGAGGGCGTCCACTACGTCGCTGCGGACGTGACCACCGCCGACGGCTGCGCGCTCGTCGCGCGAGAGACGCTCGCGCACCTCGGTGGCCTCGACATCCTCGTGAACCTCATCGGGGGATCGAGCGCGCCTGCGGGCGGCTTCGCCGCGCTCGACGACGAGCAGTGGAGCCGGGAGCTGAGCCTCAACCTGATGCCCGCGGTGCGTCTCGACCGCGCGCTCGTGCCCGCGATGCTCGCGCAGCGCTCCGGCGTCGTCGTGCACGTCACCTCGATCCAGCACCAACTTCCGCTGCCCGAGTCGACCACCGCGTACGCGGCCGCGAAAGCGGCGCTGTCGACCTACAGCAAGGCGCTCTCGAAGGAAGTGAGCCCCAAGGGCGTGCGCGTGGTGCGCGTCTCGCCCGGCTGGGTGGAGACCGAAGCGGCGACGCGTCTCGCGGAGCGTCTCGCGGCGGGGGCGGGCACCGACTACGAGGGCGGGAAGAAGATGATCATGGACTCGCTCGGCGGCATCCCGCTGGGGCGACCCGCGACGCCGCGCGAGGTCGCGGATCTGATCACCTTCGTCGCATCGCCGCGGGCGGGCTCGATCACCGGGACCGAGCTCGTCATCGATGGCGGCACGGTGCCCACGGCGTGAACGCTCTTCGGTGATAAACAGAGCGTCATGCGCATCGCGATCCCGGTGTTCCACGGCGTCGACGAGCTCGACGCGATCGGTCCCTACGAGATCCTCCGCAGCGCGGCGAGCGAGCCACCGGGGCTCGAGGTCGTGCTGTGCGCGCTCGATGCACCGAGCGTGATCGAGGGCGCCCACGGTCTGCGCATCGAAGTGCGCGACGCGATCCCGAGCACGTGCGACTGGGTGATCGTGCCCGGCGGCGGATGGATGCGCGGCGATCAGGGCGTGCGCGCGCAGATCGCGCAGACGAAGCTCGCGCGCGAGCTCCAGCGGCTGCGCGCGACCGGCGCGGGCATGGCCTCGGTGTGCACCGGCGCGATGTTGCTCTCGGCGGCGGGCTTCCTGCGCGGAAGGCCGTGCACGACGCACCAGGTCGCGCGCGAGGCGCTCGAGAAGAACGGCGGCGTGCTCGTCGATGCGCGCGTCGTGGACGACGGCGACGTGATCACGGCAGGCGGCGTGACGAGCGGGATCGATCTCGCGTTCCACCTGGTGGCGCGTCTCTGCGGCGAGGCCGCGGCAGAGCGCGCGTCGAAGCGCGCCGAGCATCCGCGGACTGCCTCCATCTGGACCCGGGGATGAGGAGAGAATTTCTGAGGAGAGCAGGAAGTCAGGAAAGCAGGAGGGATTCGACCAGGTGATGTCGCTCGCGCATTCGCCACTCGTGACGCGTCTCGGCGCTGCGCGGCGGATCCTGATCGCGGGCGCGGGAGGCGGGTACGACGTCTATTGCGGAGTGCCGCTGTTCCTCGCGTTGCGCGCGCAGGGCAAGGACGTGCATCTCGCGAATCTCTCGTTCACGTACCTCGCCGACACCGACGCGCTGCGCACGCATCCGGTGATCGCGCGTGTCGATGCGCGGACGCGCGGCGCGGAGCGCTACTTCCCGGAGCAAGCGCTCTGCGAGCTCCTCTCGACGCACGGAGTCGACACGCCGATCCACTGCTTCGAGAAGGTCGGAGTGGCTCCACTGCGCGATGCCTACGCCGAGCTCGCGCGCACGCTCGACCTCGATGCGATCGTCCTGGTCGACGGCGGCACCGACATCCTGATGCGCGGGGACGAGCCGGGGCTCGGCACGCCCGAGGAGGACGCCACGAGCCTGGCTGCCGTCGCGGGGCTCGAGTCGATCCCGCACCGCCTCGTGGCGTGTCTCGGGTTCGGCATCGATCACTTCCACGGCGTCTCGCACGTCTCGGTGCTCGAGGCCGTCGCCGCGCTGCAGCGCGAGAATGCGTTCCTCGGCGCGTTCTCGCTCTTGCCGTCGATGCCGGAAGCGCGCGTGTTCCTCGACGCCGTCGAGCACGCCGAGCGGCGCTTCCCGCGAGGCAGCATCGTGAACGGCTCGATTGCCTCCGCGCTCACGGGCGAGTTCGGCGATGTGCAGCGACTCGCGCGCACCGAGCGCAGCGAGCTCTTCGTGAGCCCGCTGATGTGCCTCTACTGGACGTTCGAGCTCGAGGCGCTCGCGCGGCGTTCGCTCTACCTCGCGATGCTCGAAGGCACCGAGACCATCTTCGAGGTGAGCGCTCGCATCGAAGCGTTCCGGCGCTCTGCGTCGATCCGACCGCGCCGGCCGATGCCGCTCTGACGCCCGCGCCCGCAGCCGAATCTCTCGTCAGGATCGGCGATGGCAGCCGTTTCGGCCAGGATCGAGCACCAGCGCAGACGAAAACGCTCTCAGCTCGAGAGCCCCGCACGCTGACGACGCGCGTGCAGCCACTCGCGCAGCGCGTCGAGCGGGCGGCAGTTGAGCACGTCGTCGGGGGTGAGCCCTCCTCGGCGCGCGATCGCGATGCCGTGCTCCAGCTGCAGGAGCTCGCCCGGTGCGTGCGCGTCCGCGGCGATCGAGACCGGGACGCCGCGCTCCTTGGCCATCGCGCAGTGACGATCGTGGAGGTCGAGGCGGTGGGGGCTCGCGTTGAGCTCGACCGCGCAGCCGCTCTCGGCCGCGGCGTCGAGCATGGCGCCCATGTCGAGATCGTTCGCGGGACGGCCGAGCAAGAGGCGCCCGGTGGGATGCCCGATCACGTCGGTGAACACGTTCTTCGCGGCCGCGACCATGCGCTGGGTGGTCGCGTCGCGATCGAGCCCGAAGCGGCGGTGCACCGACGCGATCACGACGTCGATCGACGCGAGGATCGCGTCCTCGTAGTCGAGCTTTCCGTCGGCGAGGATGTCGCTCTCGACGCCGCTCAGCAGCGCGCATCCGGGCTCGCGGCGTGCGCGCTCGATCGTCGCGATCTGCGCGCGGAGTCGGTCCGGCGTGAGGCCGCGCGCGTAGTCCGCGCTCTGGCTGTGATCGCTGATGCCGAGGTACTCGAGGCCCATCGACGTCGCGGCCGCGCGCATCTCCTCGAGCGTGCCCGCGCCGTCGCTCTCGGTGGTGTGGTTGTGCAGCGCGCCGCGCAGATCGCGCAGCTCGACGAGCCGCGGTCGCGCCTTGCCGATGCCCACGAGCGGCACGCCGGGATCACGGCGCTCGGGATCCGTCGTGACGAGCTCGAGCGCGCGATAGAGCGCGTCCTCGTCCTCGCACGCGACGAGCTCGCCCTTCGCGTAGAGGCCATCGTCGCGCAGCTCGAGGCCACGCTCGCCGGCCCGTGCACGCAGCAGCTCGACGTGCTCGGGGCTCGCGGTGCCGAGCACCGCGATCACACCGAAGCGCGCCGCATCGGTGCGCCGCACCTCGATCGTCGTGCCGTCGATGTGCCCGCCCTCGACGCCCTGCGCGCCGAGCGTCTCGTCGATCACCGCGTCGTCACCCGAGACCACGATCGCGATGCCGTCGACGAGCTCCATGCCGCGGCGGAAGTCTCCGAGCGCCTCGGCGCGCACCCCGCGCATCCGCAGGCTCGCGAGCAGCGGCAGCACCAGCGCGCTCGCGCGGCTGCGCAACAGCACGCGATCGGCGCGGTGCATCTGCTCGATCTGCTCGAGCACGTTCGCCTGCGTCTTCTTGCCGAACCCGTCGAGCAGCACGAGGCGGTTCTCGCGGCACGCGTGCTCGAGCTCGCCGATCGTCGTGACGCCGAGGCCCTGCCAGAGCTTGCGGATCTTCGCGGGGCCGAGCCCCTTGATGCGATGGATCGCGAAGAGCCCGTCGGGCACGCGCGCCTCGAGCGCGCGCAGCTCGTCGGGCTCGCGCCCCTCGAGCACCTCGCGGATCACGCGCAGGCTCGAGCTGCCGATGCCGCGCACCTCGGCGAGCTGACCGCTCTCCATCATCGCGCGCAGGTCGCCGGGGAGCTGGCGGATGACGCGCGCGGCGTTCGCCCACGCCTTCGACTCGTGCGTCGATCCTTCGAGGACCTCGGTGGCGAAGGCGAGGCGCGAGAGGACGTCGGCGGCGGTGCGGTGATCCATGCGTGTCCGGAGGCCAGTGTGTAGCGCCCGCGATGGTGGACGGGAAGAGCCGTCCGATCGGGTGGGGCGCGGTGCGACGGCTCGATTTATAAGGTGGGAGTGACGGAGCCGGGCAAACGCGAGCGTCCGCGGGTCTCGATCGGACGCTTGCTGCAGCTCGCGAAGAGCGAGTGGAAGCGGCTCGCGATCGGCACGGTCTTCCTCGCGATCGGCAGCGGCGCGAGCCTGGTGTACCCACAGGCGATCCGCTCGCTCCTCGACGACGCGCTGGGCGCCGACGCGGCGGCCAGCGCGGCGCGCATCGATCGGATCGCGCTGCTGATGGGCGCCGTGCTCTTCGTGCAGGCGCTCGCGACCGGCATTCGCTACGTGCTCTTCACGACCGCGGGCGAGCGCGTCGTGACCAAGCTGCGCCGCGATCTCTACGCGCGCTTGCTCGATCAGGAGATCGCGTTCTTCGACGAGCGCCGCACCGGTGAGCTGCAGTCGCGCCTCGCGTCGGACACGACGGTCCTCCAGAACGCGGTGAGCGTGAACATCTCGATGGCGCTGCGGAACGCGGCGACCATCGCCGGCGGCGTCGCGATGCTGCTCTACACGTCGCCGCTGCTCGCGGCGATCATGCTCTCGGTGGTGCCGCCGATCGCGCTCGGCGCGGTGTACTGGGGTCGTCGATTGCGCCGCCTCGCACGCGACGCACAGGACGCGCTGGCCGCGGCGAGCGCGGTCGCGGAGGAGAGCCTCGCGGGCATCCGCACCGTGCGCTCGTTCGTCGCGGAGAGCGCGGAGAGCGCGCGCTACGGCGTCGCGATCGAGCGCGCGTACGACCTGCAGGCCACGCGCATCCGGGTCGCGTCGGCGTTCATGGCGGCGGTGAGCGCGGCGGGGTTCGCGGTGGTGACGCTCGTGCTGTGGTACGGCGGGCACCTCGTGATCGACGGCGCGATGAGCGTCGGTGGGCTCACGTCGTTCCTCGTGTACACGCTGCTCGTCGCGGTCTCGCTCGGCGCGCTCACCGATCTCTACGCGGACCTCACGAAGGCGAGCGGCGCGGCGGAGCGGGTCTTCGAGCTGCTCGATCGCACGCCCGCGATGGCGCCGAAGGGCGGGCTCGCGCCGCCCGAGGCACGGGGCGAGCTGCGCTTCGAGAGCGTGCGCTTCGCGTACCCGGCGCGACCGGACGCGCCGGTGCTCGACGGGATGGAGCTGGTGGTCGCGCCGGGCGAGATCGTCGCGCTCGTGGGCCCGAGCGGTGCGGGCAAGTCGACGATCGCATCGCTCGTCGCACGCCTCTACGATCCGAACGAAGGACGCGTGCGGCTCGACGGGCACGACCTGCGCGAGCTCGATCCCGAGTGGCTGCGCCGTCAGGTGGGCACGGTCGCGCAGGAGCCGATCCTCTTCTCGACGTCGATCGCCGACAACATCCGCTACGCGCGCCCCGACGCGAGCGACGCCGAGGTCGAGGCCGCGGCGCGGGTGGCGAACGCGCACGACTTCGTGTCGCGCTTCCCCGACGGCTACGCGACGAGCGTGGGCGAGCGCGGGGTGCAGCTCTCGGGCGGCCAGAAGCAGCGCATCGCGATCGCGCGCGCCGTGCTGAAGGACCCGCGCATCCTGGTGCTCGACGAGGCGACCAGCGCGCTCGACGCGGAGAGCGAGCACCTCGTGAAGGAAGCGCTCGATCGTCTGATGAAGGGCCGCACGACGCTGGTGATCGCGCATCGACTCTCGACGGTGCGCGACGCCGATCGTGTGCTCGTGATCGACGGCGGGAAGATCGTGCAGGCGGGCGATCACGCGGCCCTGATGGCCGAAGAGGGGCTCTATCGCCGGCTGGTCGAGCGACAGCTGACCGTCGCAGCGTGATCGAGCGCGAGCGTCACGCAGCGCCGGCGCGAGGCAAGCGGGGCTGGGGCCCCGCGCGCAGTGTTCAGGGATGGGGGGCCCCGATCCGGCTTTGCCGGCGGGGGAAGGGGTCATCCATGACCCCTTCCGGAAACGAACGTGCCGTGGAAGCCGAGCGGGACGTGGTGCGGCAGGGTTGCGCGCGCAACCATCGACAGATCGCTCGCGTCGAGGACCCAGAGCTCGCTGCGGTGCTCCGCGGCGCGATAGACGATCGTGAGCACGTGTCCTTCGCCCTCGGGCGCGAACGGACGCGGCACGTAGAGCGGCTCACCGGGGAGATCGGGCGCGAGATCGCGCGTGCGCACCTCGCGCGATGCGAGATCGAGCCGCGCGATCGCAGGATGGGAGATCGCGTTCCAGCCCTGCGGGCGCGCGACCGCGAACGCGACGCGCGCCGGGCGGGTGCGCCGCCGCGGATCGATCGTCGGCAGCTCGACGTCGACGTCGATGCGCACCTCCTCTCGCACGCGACGGGTCGCGAGGTCGATCACCATCCGCGTCGGCACCGCGCGCGGGACCTGCAGCCGGCGCAGCGCAGCGGGATCGAGCACGTCGATCGTGCCGCCCTCGAAGCCGTCCATGCGCAGCGTGTCGATCACGATCTCGCGCGTGCCCTCGTCCCAGCCCGCGACGTGGTGGAACACGAAGCCGGCGCGCGCCTCGATCGTGCGCGGCGCACCGCCGTCGCGCGGCACCACGAGCACCGTCGTGCCGAGCGAAGGATCGCGCCGCAGCGCCTGCACCGGGCTCGCGAGCCCCACGATCGCGCGCGCGAGATCGAACGCGATCGGCGCGAGCAGGAACACGAGGTAGCGCTCGGTGAGCACGAAGTCGTGCACGAACGCGAGCCGCGGCAGCGCGACGAGGCGTCGCTCGATCGGCGCGCCCTCCGCGTCGAGCCGGTAGATCGCGAGGCGCGGCTTCGGACCGCCGATCACGCCGAAGCCCCAGAGCTCGCCGGTGCGCGGATCGATCGCGGGATGCGCGGTGAACGGATGCTCGGGCGCGAGCGCGCGCTCGATCGCGCGCTCCGGGCGCAGGAGACCGCCGAGATCGTCGACGCCGATCGTCTCGAGCGTGCGGGGGTCGAGCCGATGCGGCGCGCCGCCTTCCCACAACGCGCGCAGCACGCCGCCGTGCCAGAGCACGCTCGTGTTCGCCGCGTTCTTGAAGCGCATGCGACCGAGGTTCGCGAGGAGCCCTCCGGGTCGCTGCGAGCCGAACCCGCGATAGAGCATGCGCCCCGCGCGCTCCTCGTCGACGAACCCACGAGTGCGCACGTAGCGGTTGCGGTAGCGCACGCGGCCTTCGCCGATCTCGAAGCGCACCACCATCCCGTCGCCGTCGAACGGGTGACCGTAGCGATCCCCGCCGATCGCGACGCGCCCCGGTCCGTTGCGGAAGTACGTGCCCGCGAGCTCGCTCGGGATCGCGCCCTCGACGATCGGCAGCTCGACGTCGAGCTCGCCCTGCACCGGCGCGTAGGCGCGCGCGATCACCTCGAACGGATCGCTCGGCGCTGCAGGCGCGTCGGCGCGACCGTGGATCCAGGGGTCCGGAGAGCGCATCGCGCGATTGCCCATAGGACCGTCGGCCGAACGGGTCCAGTCACGCGAGGGTCGAGGCCTCGGCCTCGCTCTCGGTGCGCGCCGCGCCCGGGACCGCGCGTGCATCGCGCAGCACGATCGAGCCCACCACGAGCGCGAGCACACCCGCGATCAACGAGGCCGCGAGGATCGCGAGCTTCGTCGCGAGGAGCGCGCTCCCGTCGAACGCGAGGTCGCCGACGAAGATCGCCATCGTGAAGCCGATGCCCGCGCACAGGCCCACCACGCCGACGCCCGCCCACGTGACGCCGCGCGGCAGCGGCGAGATGCCGAGGCCCACCACGAGCCCTGCGCCCGCGAGCACGCCGAGCGGCTTTCCGATCACCAGGCCCGCCACGATGCCGAGCATCAGCGGCGCGTACTCCGCGTCGAACGATCGGGCATCGAGCGGCACGCCCGCGTTGACCAGCGCGAAGAGCGGCATGATCGCCCACGCGACCCACGGGTGCAGCTTCGCCGCGAGGCGCTCGACCGGCGACATCGCCTCGCGGCGCGCGAGCTCGAGATCGCGCAGCGGACCGAGGAGCTCCGAGGGCGGCGCCTCGCCCGTCCCGACCACGCTCGAGAGGCGCGTCATCGCGTGGCGCGTCAGGTGGATCGCGCCGCGCGGCCCGAGCCATGCGCTCGTCGGCGTCATGAGCCCGAGGAGCACGCCCGCGAGCGTCGGGTGCACACCCGCCGAGTGCATCCCCTGCCACGCGATCATCCCCGGAAACACGTAGATCCACGCGCGCCGCACGCCGGCCTTCTGCAGCGCGAGCGTCAGCAGCACCGCGAGCGCGACGGTCAGCAGCCCGCCGAGCGCGATGCCGTTCGAGTAGAAGACCGCGATCACGATCACCGCGCCGACGTCGTCGGCGATCGCGAGCGTCAGCAGCAGCACGCGCAGCGCCGCGGGCACACGTCGCCCGAGCAGCGTCAGCACGCCGACCGCGAACGCGATGTCGGTGGCCATCGGCACACCCCACCCGTTGCGCGCCGGCTCGTGCGGGTTGAGCGCGATGTAGATCAGCGCAGGCACCGTCATCCCGCCGATCGCCGCGGCGATCGGGAGCGCCGCGCGGCGGGGATGGCTGAGCTCTCCGTGTTTGATCTCGCGCTTGATCTCGAGCCCGACGACGAAGAAGAAGAGCGTCATCAGCAGCTCGTTCACGAAGAAGTGCAGGTCGGTCTCGATGCCGAGCGTCCCGACCCGCAGCACGACCGGAGTCTCGAGCAAGTGCTCGTAGTCGTCGCGCCACGGTGAGCTGGCCCACACCAGCGCGATCGCAGCTGCGCCCATGAGCAGCAGGCCGCCGGACGCCTCGACGTGGAGGAAATGCTCGATGGGGCGTAGTGCGCCGCGCACCGCGTTTCGCACGGGATCCCAAGCGCCCGGCGGGGTCGGGAGCGCGACACGCTCCGCGGCGTGGTCGCTCTCGAGGTGCTCGTCGCGCTGCGTCATCGCTCGGGATGGACATGGGTCACTCGTGCCCGGAATCCCAATTGCCCGAGTGCTCGTCCCGGAGGGCCCGGAACGCCGTTGCGCGGCGGGCTGCCGCTCGGTGATGCTGGGCTCGCGACTTCCCAAGGGGGTGTGCCATCCGGATCGGCATTCCGAGAGAGACGCGCGATCGCGAGCGCCGCGTCGCCGCGACGCCGGAGTCGATCGCCAAGCTGCGCGAGCTCGGCTTCGAGGTGATCGTCGAGCGCGGCGCAGGGCGCGAGGCGGGCCACGAGGACGACGCGTACGTCGCTGCGGGCGCGACGCTCGGCGACACGCAGACCGTGCTCGGCGAGAGCGACGTCGTGCTGAAGGTGCGTCCACCGACGGACGACGAAGCGCGCGCGTTGCGCGAAGGCGCGCTGCTGATCTCGCTGGTGCAGCCGGAGCGACATCCCGATCTCGTCGCGACGCTCGCGGCGCGGAAGGTCAGCGCGCTCGCGCTCGAGCGGGTCCCGCGGGTCACGCGCGCGCAGAAGATGGACGTGCTCTCGTCGCAGGCGAACCTCGCGGGCTATCGCGCGGTGGTCGAGGCGGCGGCGCACTACCAGGGCTTCTTCGGGCCGATGGTCACGGCCGCGGGCACGACGCGACCGGCGCGCGTGCTGGTGATCGGCGCAGGCGTTGCGGGGCTCGCCGCGATCGGCGCCGCGCGCGCGCTCGGCGCGGAGGTGCGCGCGTTCGACACGCGGGCCGCGGCGCGCGAGCAGGTCGAGAGCCTCGGCGCGACGTTCCTCGAAGTCGACATGAAGGAGAGCGGCGAGGGCGCGGGCGGCTACGCGAAGGTGATGAGCAAGGAGTTCATCGAGGCCGAGATGCGGCTCTTCCGCGCCCAGGCGGCCGAGGTGAACGTGATCGTCACGACCGCGCTGGTGCCCGGCACCAAGGCGCCGCTGCTGGTGCCGCGCGACGTGGTCGAGGCGCTCGAGCCGGGATCGATCGTGGTCGACATGGCCGCCGAGCAGGGCGGCAACTGCGAGCTCTGCGTGCCCGATCAGGTCGTCGATCACGGCGGTGTGAAGATCGTCGGCTTCACCGATCTCGCGAGCCGCATGGCGCGCGCGGCGAGCAAGCTCTTCGCGATGAACCTCGTGCACCTCGTCGCCGAGATGCGCGATCCGATCGGGCCCGGCGTGCTGCGCGTCGATCTCGACAACGACGTGATCCGCCCCGCGATGCTCACCCACGTCGGAGAAGTGCTCCCGCCTCCGCCGCGCCCCGTTCCCAAGAGCAAGGAGCCCTCGCCCGCGACGCCCGCGCCCAAGAAGAGCGAGCGCGAGCCCTCGAAGAGCACGCGCCCTCCCCCGCCCGAGGGATCGAAGCCGCGTCAGACCGAGATCCTCAACCCGGCGCGCCGCGCGTGGGGCACGACGCTCGCGGGCATGGCGATCATCGGCGCGCTCTTCGCGCTCGGTCGCTTCGCGCCGGGTGATTTCCTCCAGCACTTCACCGTGTTCATCCTCGCGTGCTTCGTCGGATGGCAGGTGATCTGGAGCGTCCAGCCCGCGCTCCACACGCCGCTGATGAGCGTCACCAACGCGATCAGCGGCATCATCGTCGTCGGCGGCATGCTGCAGATCGGCGAGCACGCCGATCTCGCGTCGGTGCTCGGCGCGATCGCGGTGCTCGTCGCGGCGATCAACGTGAGCGGCGGGTTCCTCGTCACCCACCGCATGCTGCGCATGTTCCGCAAGGACGAGAGCGCGAGCAGCGCGCCGAAGAAGGGAGGGCACGGGCGATGAGCGGCGTCAGCACCATCGCGTACCTCGTCGCGGGCGTGCTCTTCATCCGCAGCCTCGGCGGGCTCAGCAAGCAGGAGACCGCGGGGCTCGGCAACGTCTACGGCATGGCGGGCATGATGCTCGCGGTCGGCGTCACCGCGGCGATCTGGGTCGGCGAGGACGGCTCGGTGCGCGGGCTCGGCTTCGCGTTGCTCGCGGTGTCGATCACGATCGGCGGCGCGATCGGCGCGGTGCTCGCGCGGCGCGTCGAGATGACCGGAATGCCCGAGCTCGTCGCGGTGCTGCACAGCTTCGTCGGGCTCGCCGCGGTGCTCGTCGGCATCTCGTCGTACCTCTCGCCCCACGCCGATCCCACCGGTGCGCTGGTGCCCGGCGAGGACGCGGCGGGGCTCGTCGCGGCCGAGAGCGAGGCGGCCGCCGCGCGCATCGTGCACGTGGTGGAGATCTGGATCGGCGTCGCGGTCGGCGCGCTCACCTTCACCGGCTCGGTGATCGCGTGGGGCAAGCTGCGCGGCACGATCAGCGGCAAGCCGCTGCTGCTCCCGGGACGGCACCTGATCAACGCGGCGATCGCGATCGCGATCGTCGCGCTCGCGGTGCCCTTCGCGCGCGCGCCGTCGCCGGAGGACGGGCTCGTGTTCCTCGTCATCCAGACGCTGCTCGCGAGCACGCTCGGCGTGCACCTCGTGATGGCGATCGGCGGCGCCGACATGCCGGTCGTGGTGTCGCTGCTCAACAGCTACTCGGGCTGGGCGGCGGCCGCTGCGGGCTTCGTGCTCGCGAACGATCTGCTGATCGTCACCGGCGCGCTCGTCGGCGCGAGCGGCACGATCCTCTCGATCATCATGTGTCGAGCGATGAACCGCTCGATCCTCAACGTCGTGTTCGGCGGCTTCGGCACCGCGGACAGCGCGGCGGCGGCGAGCCCGGCGGCGGCGCAGGGCGAGGTGATCGAGATCAAGACCGACGCGCTCGCGGCGCAGCTGCGCGAGAGCAAGCGCGTGGTGATCGTGCCCGGCTACGGCATGGCGGTCGCGCGCGCGCAGAACGCGGTGCACGACTTCATGCGCGCGCTGCGCGAGCGCGGCGTCGACGTGCGCTTCGCGATCCATCCCGTCGCGGGGCGGCTTCCCGGGCACATGAACGTGCTGCTCGCGGAGGCCGGCGTGCCCTACGACGTCGTGCTCGAGATGGACGAGATCAACCACGACTTCCCGAGCACCGACGTGGTGCTGGTGATCGGCGCGAACGACATCGTGAACCCGGGCGCGCTCGACGATCCCCAGAGCCCCATCTACGGAATGCCGGTGCTCGAGGTGTGGAAGGCGAAGACGGTCGTCGTGCTCAAGCGCGGCATGGCCGCGGGCTACGCGGGCGTCGAGAACCCGCTCTTCTTCCTCGACAACACCCGCATGCTCTTCGGCGACGCGCGCAAGAGCATGGAAGCCCTGGTGGGGGCCCTGCGAGACTGAGAGGCTTCGGCGTGCGGCGCGGGGAGGAGGGGCCGCCGGGCCGGTACTCGCGATTGCCGTTCTGAAGGGTGGGAGCGTCGGGAGGCGGAGGGTCGTTCGCGGGGCGCGCTTCGCGCTCTCCCGCGAAGCGCCCTCGTCAGTCTCTTCGGGGTGTCTGCAAGCGTCGCTGCGTGGGCCCGTCGGCCCCTCCACCCCGCGCCCGGTACCGCGGTTCTGCCGTCTCGTTGGGTAGGTGGGGAGTGGCTCGCGAGCGATCCGCGCTGTTCGCGCGGCTCGCACGCTCGCGTGTAGCACCGCGCTCCGCGCGTGTGCGCGCTGTCGCGCGAGAATTGATCCGACTCGGTTTCGCGCACTTGCGCGAGCACAGCGGAAGCCAGCAATCGACTCGATGGCAGATGACCAGGAAACGAGTCCGGCCGATCACGGCCCATCGGGGTCGACGTACACGACGCGCGGGCCGCTGTGTCCCGCAGCACGCCGATGCCGAGCTCGAGCGCGACGTCGTAGCCGCCCGACACGCGCACCGCGCCTCGGGCCGAACGAAGGCGACGAAGCACACGAGCTCGTCGCCCCACACTCACGCCGCACCCGCACTCGCGCCGCACCCGCAGGCACGCCACGCCCGCACTCGCGCCGCGCCCGTACTCGCGACTGCCCTCCTCGCGCGACTGCCCTCCTCGCGCGACGAAGTCGCGCGGTGCTACGTGCTCATTCTCGCGCGACAGCGCGCACACGCGCGACGAAGTCGCGCGGTGCTACCCGCGAGCGTCCGGACCGCGGCGAAGCGCGGGTCGGACGCGAGGCATCCGCCACCCAACCTAGCGAGACGGCAGAACCGCGGTACCGGGCGTGGGGTGGAGGGACCGACGGGTCCACGCAGCGACGCTCGCAGACACCTCATCGAGACTGACGTGGTCGCTTCGCGGCAGCGCGCAACGCGAACGACCCTCCGCCTCCCGACGCTCGCGCCCTCTCGTCCGGCGATCGCGAGTACCGGCCCGGCGGTCCCTCCACCCCGCGCCGCACGCCGAAGCCTCTCCGATCAAATGATCAGCGTCTCGCACCCCAGCGCGATGTCGACGCGCCCGCTGGTGTCGGCCTCGACGCGCGAGCACGTGCTCGGGCAGAGCCGGATTTGCGTCGGATTCTCGGGATCGTCGTAGTACCAGCCATCGGCGCCGCTCGACGGACAGTTCGCGCCGTCGTCGGTGCCGACGTACGGGAAGCGCTGCTCCGCGCCGCCGCTCGGCGTGTACACGACGTTCACGCGGCCGCGATCGAACTCCATCCCATCGGGCGCCTCGGGGATGTCGAACTCGCACGGGATCGCAGTGGGCACCGCGATCGACGCGAGGAGCGTCGAGAACGCCGCGCTCCAGTCCGCGGTGCAGATCGAGATGCGCTGTCCGCCGGTGCGCGTGGCGATGTCCCAGTACTCGTCGCCGTTGTCGGCCGCTTCGCCGTTCGGGCCGCTGCAACCGGGCAGCGGGATGGGGAAGGGCCCGCCGCACCCGAAGGGACCGCAGTTCGTCGACCCCGGCGGCGACGCGATCGCGTGCGACGTCCACGCGTGACCGAGCAGCCCGCTGAACATCGTGTGGAACTCCGCCGCGCCCATCGAGCTCTCGTCATCGGTCACGTGCACGATGTGCGTGACCGCGTCACGACGCAGGAAGTCGCTCCACATCGGGTACGACGCGATCAGGTCCGACATCGCGTCCTGCGACTGCACGTCGTACGAGACGAAACGGAAGCGCGCGGCGTCGGTGCCGAGCGGAGGCGGCACGTTCACGAACCCCGACGCGGTGATCACGACCACGCGGTAGTCGGTGATGCCCGAGGCTTCGATCGCGCTCACGAACGAGTTCATGTTGTTCTGGATGATCGCGGCCTCGCCATCCATCGAGCCCGAGTTGTCGATGATCCAGACGATGTCGATCGGCGCGAAGCGCGTCTCGGCCTCGAAGGGCAGCTCGTCGCACGTGTCGAACCCGCCGTCGCGCGGGCCCGCATCGACGAAACAGGCGGGCGCACTGCCACACGTCGCCTCGTCGCAGTCGCGCACGCCGTCGTTGTCGTTGTCGATTCCGTCGCTGCACTGAGCGCCGGTCTCGCCGCCCGGTGTGCCGGTGCCCGAGTCGCGCCGTCCTCGGCCCTCGTCGGTGCATCCGATCAGAGCAAGCGCGACCAAGCCGAGAGAAAGCGAGCGCATGGGACCCCTCCAGTGCGTCGATCAGGGTCGGCGCATGTGGGCGCGCGAGTAAACCAACCCCCGGTGAGCATGCGCATTGGCCGAAGCGGCCGCGGGGGAGGCCCCGTTGCGGTACGCGCATCGAGGCCCGAAGATCACGCCCATGTACGCCTTCGTCGATCCGAAGAAGCTCCGCATCCCGACCGCCGCCGAGGCGCTGCCCGGGCGCGCCGAGAAGATGCGCGTGCCCTCGCAGCACTACGTGCTCGGCACGCCGCTCGAGCCGCCCTTCGCCGACGGCATGGAGCTCGCCCTGTTCGGGCTCGGCTGTTTCTGGGGCGCGGAGAAGGCGTTCTGGAAGCTGCCCGGCGTGTACAGCACGTCGGTCGGTTATGCCGCGGGCATCACGCCGAACCCGACGTACAAGGAGGTCTGCAGCGGGCGCACCGGCCACAACGAGGTCGTGCGCGTGGTGTTCGATCCCGAGAAGATCTCGTACGAGCAGCTGCTCAAGACGTTCTGGGAGACCCACGACCCGACGCAGGGCATGCGCCAGGGCAACGACGTCGGGACGCAGTACCGCAGCGGCATCTACGCCTACGGCGACGCGCAGAAGCGCGCGGCGGAGGAGAGCAAGCGCATGTACGACGAGAAGCTGCGCGCCGCGGGCTACGACGCGATCAGCACCGAGATCGTCGACGCGCCGGAGTTCTTCTACGCGGAGGACTACCACCAGCAGTACCTCGCGAAGAACCCCGACGGTTACTGCGGCATCGGTGGCACCGGCGTGAGCTGCCCCATCGGCCTCCAGACCGAATGACCGCATGACAGCGCGCGCGGGCTCGGCGAGAATGCCCGCGTCGTCATGCAGCCGAACGAACGCAAGCTCTACGTCCAGATCCTCGGCCAGGTCCTGATCGCCGACGGCGCGCTCTCCGACGCGGAGCGCACGTACCTCGACGGCGTGATGGACGCGCTCCAGATGAGCGCCGACGAGCGGAAAGCCGCGTTCGCCGGCATCTCGGTCGACAGTCCGATCGAGGAGCGCGTCGCCGGGCTCGGTGCGGTCGCGCGTGATCGCCTGCGCGGTGATCTCGCGCGCGCCGCGGCCGATGGCGAGACCGCGATCCTCGAGCGCGTCCGCGCAGCGCTCGCATGACCGCGCTGCGCGTCTTCGTCTTCCTCGGCGCGTTCCTGCTCTTCGCGATGGAGCCGATGGTCGGGCGGCTCCTGCTGCCCGGCTTCGGCGGTGCGTTCCACGTGTGGACGACGTCGCTGATGTTCTTCCAGGGCGCGCTCTTCCTCGGCTACCTCTACGCGCACCTCGCGTCGGAGCGCGCCGGCAAGTGGCACCTCGCGCTGCTCGCGATCCCGATCGTGCTGCTGCCGCCGACGGTGCGCATCGCGGGCGAAGGCGGCGGCATCGGGACGCTGCTCGCGACGATGGCGGTCGACTTCGGACTGCCGTTCATCGCGCTCGCGACGACGGGCGTGGTCGCGCAGGGCTGGCTCGCGCGCTCGACGTTGCCGGGACGCGCGAGCCCGTTCTTCCTCTACGCGACGTCGAACACGGGATCGCTCGTCGCGCTGCTCGCGTACGCGCTCGTGATCGAGCCGCTCGTCGGGCTCGGCGTGCAGCGCTGGGCGTGGGCGATCGGGTTCGTGCTCTATCTCGCCTCGGCGTTCTTCGCGTACCGCGCGACCCACGCGGGCGGGACCGCGCCGGTCGTCGCTACGGAAACCGTAGCGCCGACTACAGAAACCGTAGCGCCGGGCCGCATCGTGTACTGGCTGCTGCTGAGCGCGTTCCCGAGCGTGTTCCTGATGGCGGTCACGAACCTCATCGCCCTCGACGCCGGCAACGTGCCGCTCGTGTGGGTCGTGCCGCTCGCGCTCTACCTCGGCACGTTCATCCTCGCGTTCGGCGAGCCCAGTCGCGTGCCCGCCGCAGTGCGCCGCCTGTGGCCGCACTTCGCGGCGGTGGGCCTCTTCTTCTTCGCAGGCGCGGAGACCGGCGGCACGTGGCTGCAGGTCGTGCTGCACCTCGGCGTGATGTTCGCGGTGTGCCTCGCCGCGCACGGCGAGCTCTACGCGTCGCGCCCGAGCGCGAAGCACCTCACGCTCTACTACCTCGTGATCTCGCTCGGCGGGTGGCTCGGCGGCGCGTTCGTCGCGCTCGGCGCGCCCGCGTTCTTCACCGGGCTCTGGGAGTACCCGCTCGCGCTCGCCGGCCTCGCGCTCACGATGGTGATCGCGCGACGTGCCGAGCTCTTCGCGTGGATGAAGGGCCCGGGGCGCGGCGCGGTCGCGATCACGATCGTGCTGATCGGCGCGATGGGATGGCGCATCGCGAGCGCGAGCAGCAGCTCACGGGCGAGCGCGACGCGCACCCTCGAGGTGCGGCGCAGCTTCTACGGCCTCTACTACGTGCTCGAGCGCCCGAGCACGCGCGGGACCGAGCGCGATCTCGTCAGCGGCACCACGCGCCACGGGCGGCAGTTCCTCGCGTCCCAGCACCGCAGCGAGCCCCTCAGCTACTACCACCGCACCGGTCCGCTCGGCGACACGATGGCGATCCTCGACGCGCGCGAGACGCGCGCCACCCGCTTCGGCGTGATCGGCCTCGGCGTGGGCGCGGCCGCGGCGTACGTCGAGCCCGATCAGTCGATCGACTTCTACGAGATCGATCAGGCGGTCGACGATCTCGCGCGCACCCACTTCCACTACCTCGAGGACTGCCGCGGCGACGAGCAGACGTTGGTCGGCGACGCGCGCCTCACGCTCGCGCGCGGCGACGTGCGCACCGACTACGATCTGCTGCTCGTCGACGCGTTCGCGGGCGACGCGATCCCGACGCACCTCGTGACGCGCGAGGCGGTCGAGCTCTACCGCGGCGCGGTGGCCGAGCACGGCGTGCTGCTCTTCCACATCTCGAACCGCTACTACGATCTTCGTCCGGTGCTCGCCGCGATCGCGCGCGACCTCGGCATGCACGCCGCGACCAAGCAGTTCCTCCGCCCGCCCGATCGCGAGGCCGCGGACCCGAGCGTCTACTTCGTGATGATGGAGAGCGAGGACGAGCTCGCGCCGTTCGTCGAGCGCGGCTTCACGCCGGTGACCGCGACGTGGCCCGAGCCGGTCTCGGCGTGGACCGACGATCACGCGAGCTCGCTGCTCGCGCTGATGCCGGATTGAGTCCCTGCCGGAGTGCTCGTCCCGCCGGTCCCGGACGGGAGCGCGCGAAGCGCGCGGACAGTAGGGACTGGCGGGCGAGCCGATTGCTGAGCCGGAGTGCTCGTCCCGCCGGTCCCGGACGGGAGCGCGCGAAGCGCGCGGACAGTAGGGACTGGCAGGCGAGCCGATTGCTGAGCCGGAGTGCTCGTCCCGCCGGTCCCGGACGGGAGCGCGCGAAGCGCGCGGACGGAGGGACTGGCGGGCGAGCCGATTTGACGGTCCCTGCCGGGGGCCGAACGAGCCGAAGCTCTCCACGTCGATTTTCGCGTGAGCTAGCGGGTGCGCGAGCGGCAACGTACCGTGCTTCGCATGCGTGCACGTTGGTTCGTGAGCGTGGCCGCGAGTGTGCTGTGCCTCGCGATGCCTGCGGCGGCGCAGACCCGCTCGCCGAGCGGTGCGTTCCGGCTCGATCTCGCCCCCGTGACGGACGCCGAAGGCGACGATCTGCGCGTCCTCGTGCGCCGAGACGATGGCGCACTGGTCGCGGCGATCGAGCCGAACCCCGGGGGCAACGTTCCCGCCACGAGCTTTCGCGCACGCTTCGTCGCCGGTGACAACCTCCTCCTGTCGTGGGGATGCGGGACGTACTGCGCGAGCGCGGTGCTCGTGCGCGCCGACGGCCATCGCATCGCCGACCTCGGGCACGTCGACGTGTCGCCCTCCGGCGAGCTGGCGCTCGTGTACTCGCCGTTCGACTCCGCGGTGTCCGGCGTGGTCGAGGTCATCGCGCTCCGCACTGGCGAGATCGTCTCGTCGCGGGAGAGCGAGGACGCGTGGAACACCTGCGCCGTGCGCTGGGACGCGACGCGCGTGCGGCTGCTGCGCTGCGACACGCGCACGCCGCGCGCGGTCGTGGTGCCGCTGTCGCCGCACGCCAGCGCACCGAACGACGCCGCGCTCATCGACGTCGACTTCGACGGAGACCCCGATGCGGTGCGCTCACGCGGCCCGTGCACGGGGAACTGCTACTTCGACGTCTGGCTGCGCCGCGACGGACGCTTCGTCTTCTCACCGGCGCTGAGCGCGCTCGCGAATCCGATCCTCGATCGATCGACGCGCACGGTCCTGAGCTTCGAGTCGGAGGGGCTCGGCGGCGCTCGGTTCCGCGTCACCCGCTACACGATCCGAGGCGGGCGCCCCGAGCGTGTGTCGGTCACCACCCAGCGGGACGAGCCGGCTGGCAGCGGGACGTTCCGACGAACGGTGCACACCTATCGCTCGGGGCGCGAGCGTGAGGTGTGCTCTGCCGTCGTCGAAGGCGGGAGCGCGGACGCTCGGGTCACCCGCATCGACCTCGGCTCGCCGGGCGATTGTGATCTGCGCCTCGACGGCGAGTGGATCGAAGCCGATCGCTGAGATCGGCCGCGTCGATCACGCCGCGCGGTGATCGCGGTTCGCGATGCTGACCTGCTCGTTCAGCGTCCAGAAGTCGTAGACGATGCCCGCGCCGAGCAGACCGCCGGTGCACAGGTAGAGCAGGCCCGTCCAGACCTTGCCGACGTAGAACCGGTGCAGCCCGAAGATGCCGCCGTACGTGAGGAAGAGCCACGCGACGTCGTAGCGATACGGCCCTTCGTGGTAGCGGTCGGCCGCATCGCGCGCGAGCAGCGGCATCAGGAAGAGGTCGAGGATCCACCCCACGCCGAGCAGGCCCAGCGTGCACAGGTAGATCGTGCCGCTGATGCGACGCCCGTAATAGAAGCGGTGCGCGCCGAGGAACCCGAAGAGCCAGAGCGCATAGCCCACCAGCACCCCGTGAGAGCTCCGCTGCGTCGTCATCTCCTCGTCCTCCTGGCCCGTACATACGCACGAGCGGCCCCGAAGATTTCTAGGACGCCGAGGAACGCCCTGCGGCAATCGCGCGACGCGATGCGAGCAGCGCGATGAGCAGCGCCGACAACGAGAGCGCGCCGAAAGGGTGGCTCGTCCGAACGGGGACGGAACAGCTGCATCCCGACGCCCGCGGCTCCGGCCCAACCGCGGCGTCAGCGTCCGTGCCGCCGTCCCGGGCTGCGCCCGCGTCGTGGTCGATCGCACCGCCGTCGTGCCCGCCGGCGTCGCGGTCAGGCCCGCAGCTGGCGATCCGCACGTGCCCGCAGCGTGCGTGCTCGCAGCGATCGGTCGTGCAGGAGTCGCCGTCGTCGCACGCGGCGTCGCTCGCGCAGCAGCCCACGACGGGCGTGTGCTCGCACGCGCCGCCCGGCTCGGTGCACGCGTCGGCGGTGCACGGGTCGCCGTCATCACACGCGATCGCCGCGGTCGCAGTGCAGCGGCCCGACCTGCAGATCTCGGGGCCGTTGCAGGCGACTCCGTCGCTGCACGCGCTGAGCTCGGGCGCCCGCACGTCGTCGGGGCAGCGCGGCGACGAGCCGTCGCAGCGCTCCTCGAGATCGCACGCGTCGATCGAGGAACGGCACGAGGTGCTCGCGTCACGGCGCACGTCGGCCGGGCAGTGCGCGGTCGCGCCGGTGCACCACTCCGCGACGTCGCAGTCGCCGGCCGCGTCGCGGCAGAGCTGGCCGGTGGCGAAACGGTCGGGGGGGCATGCCCCGTCCGCGCTCGCGCCGCAGGTCTCGGGCAGGTCGCAGTCTCCGCCCGCGGCGCGGCACACGACGCTCGCGGCCTGGCGCACGTCGGCCGGACAGAGGACGCCGAACGAGCAGCGCTCCTCGACGTCGCAGGGGCCCACGGCGGGGCGGCAGACCATCCCCGAGGCCGTCCGATCCGTCGGGCACGCCGCGGACGCGCCGCTGCAATGCTCCGGGAGGTCGCAATCGCCGTACGCCTCGCGGCAGGTCGTGCCCGCGGGCACGAATGCGTCGTCGGGGCAGACCTCGAGCAACGCACTGCAGGTCTCCTGCGCGTCACAGGCGTCGAGCCTGTTCCGACAGATCACGGTCTCGGCGATCTCGGCGCGGAGCGGCGCACAGACGCCGTCGGCGAGGCCCGTGCGCGCGGCGAGGCAGGACGAGCAGCGATCACCCGCCCAGACGTCCTCGTTGCACCCGCTCTCGCAGCAGACGCCCTCGACGCAGAACCCGCTCGCGCACTCGACGTCCACTCGGCACGCGCTGCCATCGGTCGAGGCCTCTCCGAGGCGGTGGATGTCGACGGCGGCCTCGCGCCCGATCGCCAGCGTGTCGCCCCAGAGCGCGACACCTCGAGCCGACCCGAACGACCCGCGGTAGGCCCAGCCCGAGGCGTCGCGCTCGAAGAGCTGGGGGCCTGCCATCGCGTGTGCGCCATACACCGCGACGTCGAACTGGTACGTGAGCGTCGACGCGGGCATCCCGAAGCGCGCTGCCTGCACGAACGCCGACCCGCTCGGCTCGAAGAGGAACGTCCGCGCGGCGTGCGGCGTCGTCAGCCGCCACGAGCCCGGGGCGCCCACCACGATCGTGTTCCCGTCGAAGTCGACTTCGTAGCCGAACCAGTCGTTGGGCGCGGGATCCGAAGCCTGGAGGGTCAGCGCGGGGGCCCACACGCCGCTCGCGCGCCGATACACGTGGACACGACCTTCCTCGACGCGCGACCCGGACTCCATCATCGAGGCGACGACCAGCGTGTCGCCGTTCACGCTCACCTTGCGGCCGAACGCGGAGCCGCCGCCCCAGATCCGTTGCTGCTGCGTCCAGCTCGTGCCGGCGCGCACGAACACCGAGACGTAGCCGGGACCGCCGAGATCGGGACCGCCATAGTGGCCCGCGGCGATCGTGTCCTCGTGGATCGATACGCCGCATCCGAAGTGCGAGTCGCTCGGCGCGAGGAGCCGTGCCTGCTGGGTCCACACCGTCCCATCGCGCGTCCAGACGTACACGGCTCCGCCGTCGACGCCGCGCTCGTTCTGCTCCTTCATCGCGCCGACCGCGATGGTGTCGCGCCAGATCGCGACCTCCCAGCCGAACCAATCGTTCTCGTGCGCCCCACTCGCCGCGAGCTCCGCCTCGAGCGTCCACGTCACGCCGGTGCGGCGGAACACGTACGCAGAGCCCGCGCCGCGAATGCCGACGAGCCCATCGTCGTAATACGCGCCGACGACAGCCGTGTCTTCGTAGAGATCGACCTGCAGGCCGAAGTAGGAATTCCGGACCTGCTCCTCCAGCGTGCCCTCGTAGCGGAACACCAGCGGGTCGATCGCGATCGGGAGCTCGGCACCCGCGATCTCGACGCGCAGCGCCCAGCTCGTGCCTGCGGGCTCGAAGAGCACGGGCAGCGAGACGCCACGGGCGTCGCGCGCGAACACATGACCGACACGAAGTCGGGGCTGCTGCTGCGCATCGCGGAGCAGGACGCCGGTGCCGTCGCGATCGATCTCCGCGACGAGGCCATCGCTCGGCGCGTTCACGATGCGCAGCGCGGCGCATCCGCTCGGCACGTCCGTGACGTCGAAGCCCTGCTCGACACCCGCCTGCCCGTTGACGATCCACTCGCGCATCCCGGCACGTACGAGCTCGACGCGGTTCGCGCGCGGGTGCTCGACGCGCACGGCTGGCGCGAGCTCGCGCTCCTCGCCTGCGCACCCGAACGCGCTCGTCGCGAGCACGAGCGCAGGACCACCGTCGCGCGGCAAGAGGCGCGCGCCGCTGCGATTCATGTCGAGCGCCGCGTCGAGCGCGGCGTTCTCGCCGGTGAGCCGGACGTCGTCGCCCGTCAGCGCGTATGCGACCCCCGCAAGCTCCTGTCGCGCGCGGACGATCGCCTCCTGCAGCGTGGGGGCCGTGATCGCGGGCAATGGAGCGGGCACGACGGGCGGCGTTGGGGGGACGTCAGGTGCCGGGAAGTCGCACGCTGATGTCAGCACGAGCGCAGCGCACGTGAGCGCGCGAGGGAACCGCTTCATCACTTCTCCTGCGCGCGCCGCGCGCGTCAGCTCGCCCCTTCTCGCCGCGATGCCGGGCTGCTCGGCCGCGGCTCACGTTGCTCGCGCACCAGAGCATACGCGCACCGCGAGGTCCACGTCGCGCGCTGGACTGGTGCCCTCGGCCTCGCGACCGCGCTCGCACGCGCGGCGGATCTCGCGCGGGGTCATCGGGCCGCGCAGCAGCTCGCGGCTGCACGACGTCGTGGGATCCGGTACGCCACCGGCGTACCAGATCGGCACCTCCTCTCGCTCGCGATCGACGACGGGCGTGAGCGCGTGAGCCAGGGAGCGTTCGGAGGCGGCGTATCCTCGATCGCATGCAGCCCGCACGTCTCGTTCGCGTCGTGATCGCCCTGCTCTCGCTCGGGCTCGCCACCGCGAGCGTCGGCGCGCAGCAGCCGCAGCTCGTCGGCACGCTCGAGATCGTCGGACCGCAGCCGGCGCGCCACGCCGCGGGACTCCAGCTCCGCGCGACCGTGCGCAACGACGCGCACCAGACGTGGTGCGCGCCGGTGGTGCCGCTCTCGATCGCGCAGCTCTCCGTCGATGTCTACGACCCGTCGGGCCGGCGTGTGCCGACGATCCCCCCGCCGGTTCCGCGCCCTGACGACGATCGATGCGAGCCGCTCGAGCAGGGGCGCTCGCGCACGTTCGTGATCTCGCTCGGCGTGTTCAGCCCCGACCTCGCGCCCGGCACGTACACCGTCCGATGGGGAGCGCGCGAGGGGATTGCCACGCCGCCCGCGACCTTCGTCATCGCGCGCTGATCGCGCGCCGGCTCGGATCAGGATGACGCGATGCAGGATCACTTCGTGGCGCTGAATCGGTCGAACGGAGCTCGACTCGATCATGTCACCGACCCCCTCCACCCTCGCGCGGGGTCGAGCGCGAGCGTGATAGTTTCGCTGCATGACGAACATCCAGTGTGCGCGCTGCGGCGCGAGCGAAGATCCACGTGCGGCGTCCTACAGCTCCGATGGGCTCGTGTGCCGGAGCTGCCACGAGCGCGACATGGAGGCCGACGCAGAGCAGATGCGACAGAGCGAAGAAGCCGCCGCCCAAGGCCTCGGCGGTCTCGTCGCGTTCGGCTCGCGCGAGGTCGTGCGATCATCTCCGGCACCGGTTGTGGCGAGCCCGCCGACGCGCCTCCACGAGGAGCTGCGAGCGCGCGGTCTCACGTATCGACGCGAGCAGCTCTCCGAGTCGGTCACCGTCATGGGCGCGACGACGCAGCGCTCCGGCTACCGCGAGAAGTGGACGCTCCCCGCGGCGCCCGCGCTGCAGGCGAGCTTCACGACCGAGGGCCTGGGCGCGAAGCTCGGCAAGCTCTTCACGAGCGAGCTCCAGACCGGCGACGCGAGCTTCGATCCGGTCGTCTACGTCCGCACGACGACGAACGACGCGACCGCCGCGTTCCTCGCCGACGACTCGGTGCGCGCACTCGTCGCCGCGAACGTCCGTAGCGCCGGCTCCTTCGTGATCCGCGGCAACGAGGTCGAGTGCACGGTGTGGTCGAGTGTTGTCGACGACGACCAGCCCGAGGACGTCGGCGCCCGCTTCGTCGCCGCGCTCGGGCGCTGACGACGGCGTCGTTCGGCGCGCGGCGGCGCGGCATTGCCGAGGCGATCGGTCCTCAGGCTCCGCGCTCGCACGCGCGGCGGATCTCGCGGGGCGTCATCGGGCCGCGCAGCAGCGACATCGCCCAGCGCGGGTGCAGCAGCGCGACGTCGGAGCCCTTCGCGTCACGCGCGACGAACCAGCGCGGCCCGAGCTTCTTCACGATCGCCGAGAGCGCGCTCTTCTTCTTGTCCTCGCCGAGCGCGTCCATCACGCGCTGGCGATCGGCGTCGGTGGGCAGACGACCGAGCATCCACGTCCCCGCGTTCGAGAGCGCGCGGTAGTCGAGGTCCATCGGGTTCTGCGTCGCGAGCACGCAGCCGACGCCATACGCGCGCGCCTGCTTGAAGAGCGACACGATCGGTCGCTTGGTCGGCGGCGAGCTCGGGTGCGGCGGGACCAGGCCGTAGACCTCGTCCATCACCACGAGCGCGCGCAGCCGCGAGGTGCCCGGCAGCGTGCGCACCCAGCTCAGCACCTCCTCGAGGATCACGCCCAGCACGAGCGCGCGCTCGTTCTCGTCGAGGTGCGCGACGCTGACGATCGTCGCGGGCGTGCGCCCGTCCATGGGCTCCATCCACCGCGCGACGTCGAGGTCACCGCCCCTGCGCCACGACGCGAGCGTGGGCGACGCGATCAGCGTGTTGAGATCCGCCGCGAGCTCCGCGCGCTGGCGCGCACCGAGGAACTGATCGACCTCGAGCGCGCCGATCGACACGATCGGCGGATCGAGGATCTCGGGGACCAGCGCCTCGAGCGGCGCGGCATCGCCACGCGCGACGCGCCGCTCGGCGAGCACCGAGAGGAACGCGTGCTCGCGGCTGCGCGACGGATCGCCCTCGCGCCCTGCGAGGCGGAGCACCAGCGAGATCGCGCCCGCGAGCGCGCCGCGCGCCGAGTCGGGATCGCTCTGCCAGCGCGGTGAAGGGCGCTCGAGCGCCGAGAGCAGATGCAGCTCCTCGCCCGCGCGTGTGCCCGGCGTGACGATGCGGACGAAGGTGCGCGCTGCGTACGAGGCGAGCTCGGCCTCGCCGATCGACCACGCCGCGAGCTCGCGGACGTGACGCGCGATCGCCTCGTCGACGACCGGCGGATCGGCGATGCCGTCGGCATCGCCGCGAGCGGGCTCGATCCACGGCGTGACCAGCGCGGGATCGAGCGACGGGAACGAGAGCGAGAGGTTCGGGAGATCGCCCTTCACGTCGATCACGAGCACCGGAATGCCGGCGCCGAGCGCCTCCTCGACGAGCACCGTGACCAGGCCCGTCTTGCCGCTGCCGGTCGAGCCGACGATCACCGCGTGCGTGAGGAGGTCGTGGGTGGGCAGCTCGAACGTGCCGAGGTCGGTGCGACCATCGACGGTGCGACGCTGACCGAGGCGGAGCGCCGGGTGGTTGCTGGACATGGCGTGCCTCGACGGATGGGAGGGCGCGCGCCGCGGAGGAGCGCGAGTGCGATCGTCCGCGGCGCGCGCCGTTGGGGGCGACGTGGCTCAGCAGGTGGCGAGGAGAATCAAGAGGTGAACGGCGCAGGGCCGCTGCCCGGGACGGGATCGATCGGAGTGACGGGCGTCGGGGTGACGGCCGGATCGGTGGGCGCGCTCGGCGTCGGCGGCGTCGGAGTCGGCTGGCCCGCGCTCGAGTCCGAGCTCGTGCGGCCGAAGCCGCGGCGCGCGGCGTAGAGCGAGGGCGCGATCGTGTCGCCGTCGCCCTCGGACCAGCGCACGTACGTGAGCATGCGGCGGACCTGGTCGTAGACGCCGTAGAGGTGACTGAGCGCGCGGGTGCTGAGCTCGGCCGCCGAGATGCGCGGCGCGCCGGGGATGCGCATGACGCCGCGCTCGCGCGCGTTCAGCGTGTCGAACATCTCGGTGGCGACGCGCTCGATCCCGACGAGCGTCTCCATGTCGAGCGAGGTCTTGCCGGCGACCTCGGGGAGGATCGTGCGCGCGAGATCGATCAGCGTGAGGGTGCTCGTGACGAGCGGGCGATAGCCCTGGATCGGCCGGCCGGGATCGATGCGCGAGGCGTCGAGGAGCTTGCGGAACGCGAGGCTCTCGAGCTCGTTGATGAGATAGCGGTGGGACTGGGAGACACGCGCGGCGAGCTCGGCGACCTCGGTCCCGCTCTCGGCGTTGGTCACCTCGATCTCGGCCTGGAGGCACGCGTAGACGAGCCCCTGGAGCTCGTCGACGAACGCGACACCCTCGTCGCCGAACTGCGCCGCGATCCCGTCGCGGTGCTGCCCGATCAGCGGGATCGCGCCGGAGACGATCGCGCCCGTGACCTTCACGTCGAGGCGCAGGTCGCGCTTCACCTTCTCGGCAGGCAGGAGGACGAGGAATTCGCGTCGCTGATCGAGCGCCGCGCGAAGCGCGAGCGGGCTGGGCGACGGCGGCGAAGTGGGCGTGGGATTGAGAATCGGATCGGGCACGGCGAACCTCCTTGGCGTCCGGCAGATCGCCGAAGTGCCAAGCTCATCGCGCGCGGTCGGCACGCGTTGCGTGGGCGCGAAGAGAAAATGTGCGCGCGAGGCCGGGAGGCGCGGCGGGACGAGTCGGATCGTCGTGGAACGCGGGAAAATCGCGCGAGGACGATCGCGATCGTCGCCGGACGGTTTCAGGACGCCGCGGGACGAGTGATGTTGCCCGGACTGGATTTCAAATCCAGAGGAGGGCAACTCGAGTTGTCCGAACTGGATTTCAAATCCAGGGGAGGGCAACTCAAGTTGCCGCGACTGGATTTGAAGTCCAGGGGAGGGCAAGTGATGTTGCCCGAACTGGATTTCAAATCCACCGGAGAGCAACTCACGTTGTCCGGGCTGGATTTCAAATCCAGGGAGGCACCACCAGATCAGGTTTCGGTCGCCGAGCCCGGTCGCGCCCAACACGTCCCTGCCCGAAGGAGTCCGCGATTCTGGAGAGTTGACCCGCAACCCTCGAGGATTAGCGATCGCGCGTCGCCGTTGCATTTCGCCGCGGCTGCACGATCGGGGGAGCGATGGCGAAGAAGGGTCCTGGTGAGTTCGCGCGGTTCCTCGCGACCAAGAGCGCTGGCGATACGGTCACGTTCGACGAAATCCTCGCCGCGGTGCCGTCCTGGAAGGAGTCGTCGCTGAAGACCTACTTCCGGAAGAACAAGCTGACGCCTTTCCTCGCGACCACGGCGTCGAAGAACACGTATCGCGTCGTGCGCAATGGCTCGACCGTGACCGAAGCGGACGTGACGAAGGCGCTGTCCCAGGTGGATCCCGAGTCGGTCACGCTCGTGAAGAACGACGTTCTCGTCGGCGAGCTCGGGCGCTACACCCTGATTCGCGAGGTCGGGGCTGGCGCCGTCGGCCACGTCTGGGCCGCTACATCGAGCGCGACGGGCTCGACCGTGGCGATCAAGGTGTGCAGCCCGCGACCGGACCTGCTCAAGCCCGACGTCTTCGACAACGTCAAGGAGCGCTTCGGAGAGAGACTCGCCTCAGCCCGCGGCTCGCGCATGACGCGGTCGTGGCGTACCTCGACCGCGGCGAGCACCTGAGTACCGCGTTCCTCGTGATGGAGCTCGCGATCGGTTCGCTTCGCGATCGCCTGGACGCCTTGGGCCGACTGGCGGTGGCTGATGCGATCGCGGTCGCCCAGCGGATCGCCGGAGGGCTCGCGTGGATCCACTCCCAGAACTGCGTCCACCGCGACATCAAGCCCGCGAACATCCTGGAGACGCGCAGAGGCTGGGTCCTTGGGGACATGGGCATCGTGAAGTGGGGAGACATGAACCCCAGCTTCACGGGCGCCGGAACCATCACCAAGACCGCGGTCCAGCTCGGCTCCTGGTACTATATGGCGCCCGAGCAGTACGAGTCGCCCCACGACGCGACGCCCGCGAGCGACGTCTACGCATTCGGTGTGACTCTCATCGAGATGATGGTCGGCCAACCGCCGACGCCCAGTGTCGTGGCCGCGGGGCGTGTGCCTCCGCCCTCAGGTCACGCTGCCATCGACGCGATGATTCGGCGGATGACCGCGTTCGATCCCGGCGAGCGGCCCTCGGTCGCTGAGGTACAGCGCACGCTCGGGGACGCCGTGCGGGCAACCGCGAACGGCTGACGCGTGGAAGCCACGAGGTACGTGGCCGCACGTTGTTTGCGATCACCGGGCTCACAGCATTTCGACGTCAGCGCCGGCGAGCGTGAGCGCGAGCGCGCCTATCGAGAACGCCAGCGCGAGCGCGGCCTATCGAGAACGCCAGGGCGAGCGCGGCCCCCGCTGCGCAACGCTCGGCGAGCAACCGGATGCGTGTTCTCTACGCAGCTCTACGACGCGGACGCAAGGGCCAGCGCCAGCGGCGCGGCCTACGCAAGTCGCACGCGCAAGCTCGGCCAACGTGCTCGATTACTTGCGTTCACCACGTCAGTTGACGCAATTTTCGTTCTGGAAACTGCGCCTCCGCGCGCGTGTCCAGGCGGCCGCCCTGGTCGAGGTCCGGTACGATACCTGTGGTACGGAGCGGCCACGATCGAGGGCCGTCGCAGTGGTAGCCTCGGCGATCTTGGCGGAAACACCTCATCGCCACCGTCGCCATTCATCGCCGACGAAGAACGGAAATGTGATGCGCAGTCTCCTCGTCGCTGTCGGCTTGCTCGTGATGCTGACGACCGGCTGTCACTCGACCCCACGACCGATCGCGCCGTCCGGACGCCCAGGCAACGTCGAGGGCTCTAGCCGGCCCATCAGCGGTCTGACCGGTCGGCGCATCCTTGTGCTCAGCCCGGTGTCGCTGCAGCAGGTCGCACCCGATCTTACGCTAGAGACGACCGCTGCCCCCGCGACTGCTGGCGCGACGGCGACGGGGGTGCTGCAGACCGAGGACTACAACCTCGCGGTCTCAGCGGCGGAGCGAGCACTGCTCGATGGGGGCTGGACTCCGGTCACGCAGGCGGTCCTCGCGCGGGCCGGCCGAGACGAGGTTCTCCAAGGCGGAATTGCGACGTTGCGCCGCGACGGACAGTTGTCGCCGCTGCAAGTCGCATTGCTCCTCGCGCGGCATGCAGGGGCCGATCTCGTGATGCTGATTCGGCTCGTCCGCTTGGACTTGGACCGGCTAGTCGTCAGTTGTGGCCCTCACGACTATCATCAACACTATTCGTACGTCGGAAGCACTGACGTAGTCGTCGTCGCAGGCGCGACCGGCGATGTCGTTTGGTCAGGCCGAGCCCAGGCGCGATCTCTCGATGTACTGGAGCGGGGAACCAGCGATGCTTGCTCGGGAGGCATTTACGAAGTGTCGCCCGAGGTATTTTGCCATCGTGGACGGTGCCCGCCGCGCCAGGCAAGTCGGCTCGTCGAGCGTGCCATCGCCCTGGCGGTGGGCCGTCTGAGCGAGCTTGCCGGCGGCACCACGATCGCGACCAGCGGTGGAGACGCCAACAGTAGCGCGTGCCCGACAGGACAGGAGCGCACGGCCGACACGCAGGGACAGTGCTGCTGGCCAGGACAGGCGTGGTCGAGCGCGCGTGCGCGGTGCGTGGGTGAGCCGATGTGCAGTGAGGGCTTCCTTCCGGACGGCCAAGGCGGCTGTGTGCCGTCCGCTTGCCGGCCGGGTCAGGTCGTATCCGAAGATACCCAAGGTCAGTGCTGCTGGCCGGGACAGGCGTGGTCGAGCTCGCGTCAGAGCTGCGTAGGCGAGCCGGAGTGCCCCGCCGGGATGCGGGCCAGCGGGATGGCGTGCGAGTAGTGCTCACCGGCTCGCGCAACCGCGAGGCGACATGGAGCAAGGGTCCCCGAACGGCCCGCGACGTCAGGACGCACGAACTCGCCACGTCGCTAGGCAGCCGCTCCGCGAACGAGCAGCCGCGCGCGATCACTCCGCCTGCATTCGTTCGCGAACGGAGTCGGCCGTCCGACAGGTGTCCACGAAATCAGCGACTCTAACCTACTTCGATGCGCCCGCAGCGGATGCGATCAGTTGCATCGACCGGTGGTCGCGTCGCAGCCCATCGAGCAGTCGGTGTATGCGCCCGTGGCGCAGCCGCCTCCGGTGCACGTTCCGGCATAGTACCCGGAACCCGACGGGTCGCACCACGTCGTGTAGCATCGGTCGCACCGACCCGCGGTGAAGGTACATCCGTCGTCGCCGCAGTCGCTGATCGTAGACATCTCGACGTCGGTGGGCGCAAAGTAGTCGTACAAACGCTCCATGCCCGGGAACGTCTCGCGGACACGGGTCCATTCGGGCCTCAGCGACCGCCCGACAGCGTCGAGCCCGGCCGTGACGAGTACGCCACCAGCGAACACGGCCGCTCCAGCTACGAACAGCGGCGTTCCGGCGGCGATCGCGACGCTTCCAGCGACCACGGTCGCGGTGATCGACGCAGCGGCGCCGACGCACATCATCATCGTTCCGACGTTGCGGCTGCACGCACCAGCCAGGCTGAGCGGGCTCAGGCGACTTGTGAATGGATTCGAGCGCGCGGCGTTGCGCAGGTACGCATCCGTCCAGCGGAGAGCCGATGTATCGAGCCCCGCAACCGTGTATGCCGGCTCCAATAGATCCGTGCGACCGGTGACGACGTGCGTCGTGCCGAGCTCGACGACCCCGACGCGGGCGCGGGCGACCAGTCGTCGAGCGGATCCGATCACTGCGAACAGCCGATCGCTCGCAGGAGTTCCGGCCGTGACTGCGTCCGTCTCCAGGTCATCTAAGAAGCTCAGGAACTCGCTTCCGGGCTCATCGTCCGTGGAGAGCGTCGGCCGACGCACGAACAGGCCCATCCTGAAGCGATCTCCGCCAGCCGATCCCGACCACGGCGCGTCTGCAGTGCCGATCGCGACAGCGGCGGGTCCCTCGTACGCATCACCATACGCGGGCGCCGAACGAGACGGATCGTGGGAAGAACCGTGCTGCAGCTCCGTGAGGATTGGAACGGTGAACCACACGAGGCCGCCATCGACGACACCCACACCGCGAGTGTAGGAGTGCTCGGACCAGTTGTACGAACCGTCCAGTTGCCTCCCGCCCCACGTGATGGTGAGTCCGACGTACGAACCGTCGGGTACGTCGGGTGGCGCAACGGCGCATGCGAACTCTCCCGGCGCCCGCTGCTGTGCGCGCATGAAACTCGCGGACAGAGGCGGAAAACCGGGGCGCATACATTGACTGCGATCGAACGCCGACGTTGCGCACACTCCAGAGATGCAATCGAGTCCGGCTGCGCAATCACCGTGCGTCGAGCAGAAGTCTCCCGCGTCGGCCATACCTGAAGCCACACACGTGTGCGCATTGCAGCGAAGGCCGCGCTCGCAGTCGCTGTCGCCGACGCATACGTCGCCGTCGGCGCCTGTGCCGGCGTTGGCGCACGTTCCAGCAGAGCAATAGTGGTCGGCAGAGCAATCCCCAGTGAAGATGCAGGCGTCGCCGAGCGCAGCCGACGCCGAACCATCGCACCGGCCCTCGCGGCAGACGAGGCCGGCGCGACACGCTGCATCCGACGTGCACACTGCGCCAAGTCGAGCGCCTCCATCGAGAACGTCGGAGTCCCCGCCCAAAGCGTCGAGCGCCGTCCGGGCATCGGCCGGGAGCGCGTCGACCGGCGGGGACGCGTCGGACGATGCGCGGGCCGCGTCCAGATCGCCAATCTCCCCGGCATCCCGCATTTCGCCACCAGCGTCGAAGTCATCGATGGCGGCGTCGCTGCGTCCGCCATCGGTCCCGGACGGAGCGCCTGAGCACCCAACCAGGATGACCGCTGCACAGACAAGGCCCCGCGCGGGAAAGTTGGGGACAGTGTGAGGAGTCGTACCGTGATGGACCACGGCACGAGGGTACTGTATCCGCGGCGTCGCGCGCGACCACCGCAACGCGGTCGCGCCGCCGATTGCACGCCACGTGCGCCACAGAGAGTGTTCCGGTCGGCTCCGTTCTCCCATCAGCAGCCGTTGAACAATGCCGCGATCGGAACGGAGTCAGTGGCGTCGATGATGCGGATTCCGCGGAGAACGCGATGTCGTGCGGGCGCTGCGACGAGCGAGCCGATCAAGCGGACGTTCATGGTAGGTTGGCTTTCGATGATTTCCCGCCCCCAACGGCCCGGCCCAGGCACGTTTGTCGCTGCTCTCGCGCTCGTTTCTGTTGCTTGCGCCCGCACCACGTCCGGTCATGTCGAGGATGCCAGTCCTGCCGACGCGGAGCCTACGTCCGATTCCGGCCTGTTCCGCGACGCCGGGCTGAGCAGCGATGACGCGGGTGACGACACGGGGCCGGTCCCGTGTGCCAGCGAGTGCCCCTTCGCTTGTGTCGCGGGGCAGTGCGCAGACGCGGTCGATCTGGCGCTCGGGTCTCGCCATTCGTGTGCGCTGCTCTCGACCGGACACGTATCGTGCTGGGGCGACTACTCGTCGGGAGAGCTCGGCGATGGGAGCATCGTGCAGGGATTGAGGGACTACCGCAGCGTCCCCTCGTGGGTCTTCGGTCTTACCGATGCGATCGCGATCTCCTCGGGAGAGCTGCACGTTTGCGGACTGCGACCCGGTGGGCTCGAGGTCTGCTGGGGAAGCGACCATCTCGCTGAGCTTCGAGGAGCGGCGAGCCGGCGCTACGCGGGAGTCCCGATCTCGATCGCGAGTGATCTCGGGCCACTTTCGGAGCTCCGGCTCGCAGGGTCAACCACGTGCGTGCGCACGGGTGACGGAACCCCGCTTTGCTGGGGCCAGAATAGCTCCGGAGAGCTGGTTCCCGGCAGCAGCAACACGGTCGTTACTTCGCCAACGCTCCCAAGCTGGCTCGCCGCCGGGCCGATCAGCATGCCCTGTGGCGCAACGTCGTCGTCGCGATTCCGGTGCTTCGGGAATGACCCGGTGTCGTCGCGACCGATTTCGCTCGATTTCGACACTCCGAGCCCCCTCGTCGAACTCGATGGATGGCATGCCCTGCTCGCCGATGGCAGCGTCCTGCGTGCGTCGTTCGGGGTGACGATGGACGCCTCAGGATCTACGCGGAGCGTGCCCGTGCTCGCTCGGATCGCACTGGATCCGGTTGACGCCTTGGCCACCGGCGGCGGAGGCGCTTGCGCCCGTCTGGCGAGTGACTCGACGCTCCGATGCTGGGGACCGAACACTTCGGGCGAGCTCGGCGACGGGACCGTGATGCCGCGCAGCGGACCTGTTGCCGTTGTCGACCTCGGTCGCGTGCGCACCTTCGACGTGGGGTATCGCCATGCCTGCGCCGTCACTCCCTCCGGCGAGGTCCGGTGCTGGGGTCTCAACGACACGGGGCAACTCGGTGACGGCACGGTGGTGCCCCGCACACGACCCGTCCGCGTGACGGCGCCGCCACTTCGCTGATGTGGGCGGAGCGCCCGCTCGCGTATCCAACGCGCTCCACTGGGCGCACTCCATCGAGGCCGAGGGCGTGCTCCGCACGTCGACCGGCGACGGCAAGATCGCCTTCATCCACCCGGACGACATCGCCGAGGTCTCGGTCCGCGCGCTGACCACGCGCGATCATCGAGGCGAGGCGTTGGTGATCACCGGGCCGCGAGCGCTGAGCTACGCCGAGATGGCCGCGATGATCGGCACCGCGATCGGAGAAGCGGTTCGCTTCGAGCCCATCACCGACGCGGAGGCGCGCATCGGGACCGCGCCTACGCCGAGGCGCTCGTGGACATCAGGCGCGCGATCCGAGAAGGGCGCGTCGACACGGTGACCGACGAGGTGCGGCGCATTCTCGGACGAGAGCCCGCGTCCTTCGAGCAATGGGTCGCGGAGAACGCGGGCGAATTTGCCTGAGTGCTCGTCCGGAGGGCCCGGACGGCAGCGCGCGGAGCGCGCGGACGAAAGGACCGGAGCGGCGAGCCGATTCTTGTTCGCGCGTTCGTCAGGGCCGGTGGGATCCGCTTCGTCTCCTCGTCAGCGGGCGCGATCACCTGCTCGAACGTCTCGCGGAGCGCGGCCCGAGACCCTGCCGGCCCCTCGGGCACCAACGCAGTGACCAGCTGGTGGAGCTCGGGGTCTGCGGCGTGCACGTCGGCGAGACCTTCGACGAGCGCGCACGCGAAGTCCTCGAGCACGACGGTGACCGCGTCGAGCACCGCGTCCACGGTTTGCCGGGACCGTTGCTGCCGCGGCTCCCGTCGGGGCTGGCGTGTGGGTGCGTCTTTCATCGTGGTCTGCGGAACAGCGTGAACGCCAGGACGCGCGTCGAAAAGCAGAAGCGAACCATTCCGCAGCGATGACCTCGTGGTGCTCTCGCTGTGGAGCTCGCTCCGCGGAGCTGGCCCTCGGCTTCGATGAGCGCGGCCGTGCGGTTGTCATAGCCGTTCCAGACTGTGCGTCGGAACACACGCGCTTTGCCCCGAGAGAGCGCGCCGCGACTTCTCTCCCATGGAGCTCGAAGGCGGGGCACCCGCCTCGAGCTCCACAACCCGAGGTGCTGGCTCGGCCCCCGCCTCGACAAGCCCGTCGCGCGGTGCGCGATGCTCAGGAACCGGGATTCACACCCATGACGGTCGCCAGTCTTCGCACTTACGCTTGTCTCGTCGCGTGTTCTCTTGCCGCTTGCGTGAGCGCTGGCGACTCGGGCGTGGACGCCGCGACAGACGCGCCTGGCCGCGACGCGGGCCACCCCGCCAACGACTCGGGCACGACCGGGAACGACGCGGGTCGCCCCAGAGACGACTCGGGCACGACCGAGGACGACGCAGGCTCGCCTGCCCAAGACGCGGGAGACGACGCGAGCACGCCTGGGTTGGACGCTGGCGAGGCGGACGCCGGGCCGCCACCCGCACCGTGCTCGACGCGCATCACCTACGGCTCCGCCTGGATCCGCGGCGAGCGCACCACCGACTTCGACGTGGTGAGGGCAGACGTGCGCTGGGACGGAGTCTGCACCAACGAAGGAAGCAACTCGTATGCGGTGCTCTCCAACGGCTGGAGGCCGTACTTCACGGGACACAACGCCTGCGTGATCGCGCTCGATCACACCGGCTGTCCGAACACCGACGCCGCGTGCACCACGCGCATCACGTACGGCGAGAGCTGGATTGCCCCGGCGGGCAGAACGAGCCGCACCGATCGCGTGACCGGGCGCGTCACGTGGAACGGCGGCTGCCGCAACCGCGGCGCGGAGTCTTACGCCACGCTCTCCAACGGATGGACTCCGACCTTCCGCGGAAACAACGCCTGCAACATTGGCTTCGCCTACTCCGAGTGCGGCGGGCTCTACACCAACGCGGTCATCACGAGCTGCGCCGACCCGGGTGTCATGGAGGTCGACGGCACGTACTACGCGTCGTGCACGGGCGGAGGCCCGAGCGGCGGCGCCTTCGCACTCTTCACCTCGCGGGACCTCGTCCACTGGGAGAGCATCGGCCGCATCTTTCCGGCGGGTCACGTGCCGAGCTGGGCCAGAGACCGCTTCTGGGCGCCGGAGCCGCATCGCGTGGGCGACCACTACGTCACCTACTTCAGTGCCGGCGATCACAGCGGTCGCATGGGCATCGGCGCCGCGTATGCCGACGACCCGGCCGGGCCCTACACCGACATCGGCGCGCCTTTCATCTACGACGCGCGCATCAGCCTCATCGATGCTTCGTACTTCGAGGACACGAGTGGCCAGGGCTACGTGATGTGGAAGACCGACGGCAACGCGCAGAACGAGCCGACGGTCGTCTACGCCCAGCGCGTCAGTCGCGACGGGCTCACTCGCATCGGCAGTCCTGTCGAGCTCCTGCGCAACGACCTCGCGTGGGAAGGTCGCGTCGTCGAGGGCTCGTGGATCATCTACCACGACGGCTACTACTATCTCTTCTACAGCGGCAACGCCTATTACAACGACACCTACGGCGTCGGTGTGGCGCGCGCGACCTCACCGCTCGGCCCCTATCAGAAGCGGGGCGATCCAATCGTCTCCACGAACGACCGCTGGATCGGTCCGGGGCACTGCTCCGTCGTCGAGGGCCCGTCCGGCGACTGGCAGATGGTCTATCACGCGTGGCAGGCGGGCCAGGTCGGCAGCGGCTGGACGCGGCGCGGCATGACCGATCCCGTGCACTTCGCCGACGGCTGGCCCGTCCTGCGCGAGGTGCCGTCCACGCGCTCCATTCCGCTGCCCTGACGGCGACCGGGGTGTCGTGGCCGAGAGCCGCATGACCGGTGGCCGGTGCGCTCCCCATCGCGAGGTGTTCGACCAGGCGTGGACGCTGACCGCGGTGACGGGCGTCCCGTGAGTCGAACGCGGGCTCGTTCTCGGTCTACCAGGTAAAGCCGTGACTGCGTGCGAGCGCCTGCAACGCGAGGACCTCGCGTGCGTGCGCAGCCATGCTGTCGCTCATCGCGCTCTCGGGCTTCGCGGCCATCATCGCGGGGGCGACCTCGTCCTCGCAGATTCGCGTCTCGGGATCGTTCGGTGGCACTTCGATCTCCGGGGCGTCGACCCGCGGAGCGCTGTCGAAGTCGAGCGCGAGCGCCAGGTTGTTCGTGACCGCTGACCGGACACCGAGAGGCGCGAGCCCCCAACGCCACTCCATGAATTTCAGAATCGAGTTGGGCTCGAAGAGCGTGCTCTCGACGTGCCCCCGCTTCACGCGAGGGCCGATGAGGACACAAGGCACGCGGATCCCGAGCTGCCCGTCGTTCCCCACGACGTCGCGCTCTTCGTCCGAGACCGGCATGAAGGGCGGCACGACATGGTCGAAGAAACCGCCCCACTCGTCGTAATTGATGACGAGCAGCGTGCGATCCCATTGCGGCGACGCGCGGAGCGCATCGTAGATCCGCTTGAGGAATCTCTGACCGTTGCGCACGTCGGCGAACGGATGATCGTCGTTGCAGACGTCGTCGCGGCCGCCTTGATAGAAAAACGGATCGACGTAGCTGATGCTCGCCAGCGTCCCTGCCGCGGCGTCCTGCTCGAACGCGCTGATGTTGCGCGAGCGTCGCAGGTGCTTGGCACCCCAGAGCGCCGTGTACGGCAGGTTGCTGAAATAGTAACGAGAGCTCACGCCGGCCGCGTCCGCTGCGTCCCAGACGGTCGGAAGCTCCGAAAACCGAATCGTCGACCCCGTCGTGATGCGATCGGTTTGGCCGCAATGCATGTACATGCGGTTCGGCTGCGTCGAGGAGAGAATCCCGGTGTGATAGCGATCGCAGATCGTGAAGTGCTCTGCGCAGGCCGCGTAGAACGGTAGATCTTCCGCCGTGTAGTAGCCGACCGGGAAGATGTCGCCGACGGCCGCAGCGTGGAGGAAGCCGTCCATCGCTCCGCCGTTCACGCACGCACGCCCGTCCTCGTATCCGTGCGGCGGATCATCGAGACCGCAGCCTTGATAGTCGGGGCTGAGGCGGTATGCGGGGATGGCGTCGCCGTTGACGTCTCGATACGTGGCGCCGTTCTGGATTCCGTCCGCCCCGGGCACCCAGCCGAGCATGTGATCGAAGGAGCGATTCTCCATCATCGCGACGACGATGTGGTCGATCCCAGAGCACTCCGGATTGGGCAGGATCCCGCCGTCGCAGGCAATCGCAGCGGGCCGAGCCTCCCCCTCACACGCAGGGAGAAGTGGAGTTGCGAGAGCCGCAGCCCCCGCCTGAAGAAAGCGACGTCGATGCATTCGGCGACCACTATCAGGCCGATTGCAAACGACGCGTGATGTCGGCGTGAGATCCCGGTGGCTAGGCGCCCAGCGCCCGCGGAAAGCCCAGCAGCGTCAGCGGCTCGTCGCTCCTCCGGAACACCAGCTTCGCGCCCATGCGCACGTCGCGCACGTGGTGCGGGCCGTCCATGAACACCCTTCCCTCGCGCACTTTGCTGACCACCGCGAGCTCTTCGCCGGGATCGATCAATCCGCGCACCATGCGGTAGCTGCCCTCGGGCGGGAGATACGGCTCTCGCACGATGTACTGCAGGCGCTTGCTGCCCACCGGCATCACGCGGCCGCCCGCCGAGAGCTGCGCTGCGGTCGAGCCCGCCGCCGGACCGATCCAGAGGCCGCTCGACTTGTGCTCTTCCTCGCTCACGCGGCCGTCGTCGTGGGTGTGGCGCAGCACGTAGCGCGTCGTCGCGGCCGGGCTCGCGTGCGCGAAGAGCGCGTCGTTGAGCACGCGCTTGCTGAGGATCTCGCCCTCGAGCTCGACCTCCATGCGGGTGAGGCGCGTCTCGCGAAGCTCGCCCGCGAGCGCGAGCTCGAGGGTCTTCTTCACCTCGCCCTTCGCGCCCGCGCAGAAGTGCCCGACGCTGTCCTTCGGCGCCGAGTTGATCGCGACCACCGGGATGCCCGCACCGACCCAGCGCGCGGCCCACAGCAACGTGCCGTCGCCGCCGATCGTCACCACGAGATCGGTGTCCTCGACCAGCCCTTCGTCGCCGCGGAAGCGGAACACCGCGCGACAGCCCATCGACTCGAGCGCAGCGCGCGCCTCGTCGATCGTCGCGACGTGATCCTCGTGGGCCTCGAGCAGACGCGTCACCGCGGGATCGCGGCGCTCGAGCAGCTCGAGGAAGCGCGCGTTCTTCCGCTCCTTGACGTTCGTCTGGTAGGCCGACTTCTTGTAGACGACGAGCACGCGCGGCACGTCGCGCGCGCTCATGCGGCGCGTCGGCCGCGTGCTCACCGGGCGCCTCCGCGATGCTCCGCGAGGCGGCGGATCGCGACCTCGGTCTTCACGTCGCCGATGCGTCCGTCGCGGCACGCCGCGAGCGCCTCCGCGACCGGCACCCACTCGATGTTCGCGCGCTCCTCGACCGGCGAGCCGTCCATCTGCGGCACCGTCGCGCCGTCGGGATCCACCTCGGCGACGAAGAGGTGCACCTTCTCCGCGATGACGCCGGGCGTGAGGTACACCGCGGGCCCGAGCCGCACGAACGCGCTCGGCGCGACCTCGAGCCCGACCTCCTCGAGCGTCTCCCGCGCGCAGCACCCGCGCAGGCCGTCCTCGCCCTTCTCGTCGACCTCGACCAGACCGGCCGGCACCTCGAAGAGCGTGGGATCCCCGCTCTCCGCAGGGATCGGCAGCGAGTACCCGGGGCGCAGCGCGATCGGCGGACGGATCGACGAGCGCAGGCACACCCGACCGTCACGCGTGACGAGCACGATGCCGACCGCGTCGATCGCATCGCGCTCCGCGCAGTCGTAGCGGTACTCGCGGCTGGCGCTGCCGTCGGCGTAGCGGTTGCGCAGCACGAGGCGACGCACGCGCACGAAGCCCTCGTTCGATCGCATCGACGCGCTCTCGTCGCGCACGATCTCGATCGACACCGCAGGTCGCTCCACGAGGGAACGCTTGTCGCTCATCCACCCTCCTCCGGCGTCCACGAGAGCCCGATGCCCGGCGCGATCACCCACGTGCTCGCGCTCACCGCGGCGTCGGGCCCGCTCGCGTCGCTCCAGGCCTCCGATCCGATCACGCCCCACGCATCGGCACCGACGTTCAGCACCGCACCGTTGCCGAGCAAGAACCCGAGATAGAAGCCGACCCCGAAGAACGGGCCCGCGGTCAGCTTCTCGGCCTGCGTCGCACCACCCCAGAGCCCGGCGCGCAGGCGCACCGAGAGCGCGAGCGACTCGGTCAGGACCTCCGCCGCCGCCGAGATGCCGAGCGGCATCATCACGCGGTTGCTCGCGTCGCGCTCGCTCGGGATCGCGCCCGCACCGATGAAGCCGCCGATGCGCAGCCACTGCCATGCGGCCCACACGTCGAGCATCACGAGCCCGCCGAGATCGGGCCCGTCCGCGACCAACAGGTGGGCGCCGAGCGAGCCCGAGGGACGCACCGATTCCTCGCGCGGCTCCTCGGGCTCCTCCGCGACGGGCTCCTGCGCGACGAGCTCCTGGACCGGCTCCTCGGGCGCGCCGAACACCTGCGCCGATGCGCGCGATGGAGCGAGCGCCGCGATCACGATCGCGCTCGCGACGACGATCGATCCGGCGGCGGCGCGCACCACGATCACTTCTGGGGGATCTTCTTCGCGTCGGCGAGGAAGGTCGCCAGGCCCGCGTCGGTGAGCGGGTGCTTCAGCAGCTGGAGGATCACCTTGTGCGGGAGCGTCGCGACGTGCGCGCCGATCTCGGCCGCACGCACGACGTGCACGGGGTGGCGGATGCTCGCCGCGAGCACCTGCGTCGCGTACCCGTAGTTCCGATAGATCTCGACGAGCTGCTCGACCAGCAGCATGCCCTCGCCCGCGATGTCGTCGATGCGGCCGACGAACGGCGAGATGTAGGTCGCGCCCGCCTTCGCGGCGAGCATGCCCTGCACCGGCGAGAAGCAGAGCGTCACGTTCGTCTTGATCCCCTCGCTCGAGAAGATCTTCACCGCGCGCAGGCCGTCGGCGATCAGCGGGACCTTCACCACGACGTTCGGGTGGATCTTCGCGAGCGTCCGGCCTTCCTTGAGGATGCCCTCGAGGTCGGTCGCGATGACCTCGGCGCTGATCGGGCCGTCGACGACCTCGCAGATGTCGCGGATCACCGTCTCGAGGGGACGACCGGCCTTGGCCACCAGCGACGGGTTCGTCGTCACGCCGTCGATGACGCCCATCGCGGCCGCGTCGCGAATCTCGTTCAGGTCCGCCGAATCGATGAAGATCTGCATCTGCTTCTCGCTTGCTCCGACCCCTCGGGGCCTCGGGAACGGGGACTTTGAAGCCCCCCTCGCAGCAGGGTCAAGGGCGGGCGTGTGATCCCGGACGACGACCGTTGCGCGTCCGTCACGTCCCTTCCTCGGTCCCGGTGCGCGGACGGAGTCCAATGCGGCCTCGCGGAGCAGCGCGCGTGCGCTCGCACCGCGGCACGTGACCAAGGACGCGCTCGCATCCCGGGTGGGACGCCTCGTCGGCCGCTACGAGATCCTCCACCGGATCGCGTCAGGCGGGATGGGCAGCGTGTACCTCGCGCGTGCCCACGGCGCGGCCGGCTTCGAGCGGCTCGTCGCCGTGAAGACGCTGCATCCGCACCTCGCGCACGACGACGAGTTCGTCGCGATGTTCTTCGACGAGGCGCGCCTCGCCGCGCAGATCCGCGATCCGCACGTGGTCGCGACGATCGACGTGCTCGACGAGCCCGATCTGCTGCTCGTGATGGAGTACGTGGAGGGCGTGCACCTCGGCGTGCTGGTCCGGCGCGCGCTCGAGCGCGAGGGACGGCTCGCGGCGCCGGTCGTGCTCCGGATCGTGCTCGACGCGCTCCAGGGGCTGGCCGCAGCGCACGATCTGCGCGACGGCTCGGGCCGCCCGCTCGGGCTCGTGCACCGCGACGTGTCGCCGCAGAACGTGCTCGTCGGGCTCGACGGGGCCGCGCGCCTGACCGACTTCGGCGTGGCGCGCGCCGAGGCGAGACGCTCCACGACGCGCGAGGGCACGCTCAAGGGCAAGCTCGGGTACATGGCGCCCGAGCTCTCGGCGGGCGAGACGGCGGATGCGCGCGCGGATCTCTTCGCGATGGGCGTGGTGCTGTGGGAGGCGCTCACCGGGCGACGGCTCTTCGACGCCGACACCGACGCGGAGATCGCGATCCGGGTCTCGACCGCGCCGGTCGCGACGCTCTCGTCGGTCGATCCGTCGCTCGCGCCGCTCGACGCGGTCGTGACGCGCGCGCTCGCGCGCTCGCGCGATACGCGGTTCGCGTCGGCGCGCGAGATGTCCGATGCGCTCGAGCGCGCGGCCGGACCGACCCTCGGGATCGCGTCGCGGCGCGAGGTGGGCGATGCGGTCGCGCGCCTCGCGCGGGATCTGATCGACGAGCTGCGCGAGGGCGCATCGACACCGGCGCCGATCGCGAGCCGGCCCGACGACGTCACGCGTCCGGTCACGACGTCCGCGAAGCGAAAGCGCGCCGAGGGCGCGAGCGAGCGTGGGCCTGCGTCGGCGGACGCGACGTCGTCGCCGATCGTGCCCCCGCCGAGGTCGTCACCGGTGACCTGGATCGCGCTCGCGCTCTCCGCGCTCGCGCTGATCGTCGGCGTGACGCTCCTGATCGATCGCGGAGCGCCGGTCGCGCGCGACGACGGCGACTCCGAGCCCGTCGTGCGCGAGATGCGCGCACCGCTCGCGCCCGATGCGTCGGCCGCGCTCGTGCCGACGATCACGGTGCGGGCGCGCATCGACGCGGAGGGCCGGGTGGTCGAGGCGCACGTCCCGATGTCGCGCGACGATCTCGCGACGTGGGAGGCGCGCGCGGTGGAGGCGGTGCGCGGGTGGCGCTTCGAGCCCGCGCGGCGCGACGGGCGCGCGGTCGAGGGGTGGACGCAGCTCGCGGTCGAGTTCGAGCGCGGCAGCGCGCTGCGCGGGCTGGTGCGCGTGAAGGGGTCGGACACGCTCGGGGGCTCGCTGCTGCCCGACGTCGCGCGCGCGTTCCGCGAGCAGCACCCGGACGTCCGCGTCGACGTGGAGGCGCTGGGATCGAGCACCGCGTTCGTCGGGCTCTTCGACGGCTCGGCGGATCTCGGCGCGTCGTCTCGCCCGGTGTCGTCGGAGGAGCTCGCGGAGGCGGAGCGGCTCGGGATCGTGCTGCACGAGCTCGTGATCGGCTGGGACGGGATCGCGGTGATCGCGAGCCCGGGCGCCGGGATCGATCGGCTCGCGCTCGACGATCTGCGCGCGGTGTACGAAGGGCGCGTCGCGGACGCGGCCGCGCTCGGCGGCGCGCCCGGGCCGCTGCAGGTGCTGACGCGTCCGCGCGAGAGCGGGACCTACGCGTTCTTCGTCGAGCGTGCGCTCGGCGGGCGCGCGCCTCATCCGGGCGCGCTGGTGGTCGAGCACAACGAGGAGATCGTGCGCATCGTCGCGCACGATCGCGGCGCGCTCGGCTACGTGGGCATGGGTTGGATCTCGCCCGACGTCGCGACGGTGCCGCTCGTGGCGAGCCGCGGTGGCGAGCCGGTCGCGCCGACGCGCGCGACGATCGAGAGCGGGCGCTATCCGCTCGCGCGCACGCTGCTGCTCTACGTGCGCGAGCCGGTCCCGCCGCTCGCGCTCGAGCTCGTGCGCTTCGTGCTCTCCGACGAGGGCCGTCGTCGCATCGCGGCGCACGGGTTCGTGCCCGTCGATCGCGCGCCGGCATCGCTCGACGCGCTCGTCGCCGCGCCGCCGGGGCAGGCGCCGCTCGAGCCGGTGCGCATCACGTTCGCGCAGGGCGCGAGCGCCCTCGACGACGCGGGACGCAGCGCGCTGCAGCGCGTGATCGAGACCGAGGGCGCGCGCTTCGTCGTGATCGGCCACGCGATGGAGGAGGACGACGTCGGCTCGCTCTCGCTCGCGCGGGCCGAGTCGGTGCGCAGCCACCTGATCGAGCAGGGCGTCCCCGCCGAGCGGATCGAGATCCGCGCCGCCTCCGATTCGCAGCCTCTCGCTGCGAGGGGCACCGAGCGCGGGCGTCGCCTCGGCCGACGCGTCGACGTCTTCGCAGTCGTGTCAGACTGATCGCGAGCTCGTGAACAACGAACCCGCGCCCGCGTCGAACGATCCATGCGTCGCACGCATGCCGGGCTGATCGCGCTCTCTCTCCTCGTCGCGAGCACGCCGCAGCTGGCGCGCGCGCAGATCGATCCCGAGCAGGCCGACCGCGCGCTCGCGACGTTCAGCCCCGAGGAGCTCGCGGCGATCTCGCCATTGCTGCGCACCGGCACCGTCGCGCTCGTCGAGTTCGTCGTCGACGGCACGCTGCCCGCGATCGTGATCGCCACCGAGGTCGACGCGCCGCCCGCGGAGGTCGCGCGCGTGATCGGCGATCCCCGCCACTATCCCGACTTCATGCCCGCGCTCGACGAGGTGAACGTCGAGGCCGACACCGGCGATCAGCTCTCGTACTCGTGGGGATGGCACACCGCGATCTTCACGCTGCGCGGCAGCTACGCGATGCAACGCTTCGATCCGCCGGCGGGCCACGAGGAGCGCGGCTGGCGCTTCGTGGTGCGCAGCACCGGCGGCGATCTCGGTGCGGGCCGCACCGTGTGGCGCGTGCTGCCGCGCGAGGGCAACCGCACGCTCTTGCTGACCAGCTCGCGGCTCGACTTCCGCGATGCGAACTACATCGCGCGCCAGCTCTCGAGCGCGAGCTCGTCGATGAACCGCACCGTCACGATCGCGATCAGCTTCGCGATGGTGCTGCGCACGCGCATCGAGGCCGAGCGTCGCGCCGGTCGGGTGCGCGCGCCCCTCGCGCCGCCTTCGGGCGATCCCGAGCGCCCCGCGATCGATCCGGTCGCGATCGAGCGCGTGCTCGGGCGCGGCGATCTGATGTGGGTCGAGACGACCGGCGCCGACCTCGGGCGCATCGCGGTGATCGGCGCGATGCACACGCCGGTCGCGACCACGCGCGCGGCGATGCTCGATCCCCAGGGCTTCACCCAGGGCCTCCTCCAAGGCGCGCACGCGCGCATCCTCGAGCGCGACGAGCGCGGCACCCACTTCGAGTGGGGGATCGATCTGCCGCTCGTCGGCAGCTCGGGGCAGATGCGGCTCGGCGAGCAGCCCGACGGTCGCGTGCACCTCGACGGAGTGCAGGGCGCGCTGCACGCGGCGCGGTGGCGCTTCGAGACGATCGCGCGTCCCTACGGCACGCTCGTGTTCACGTGGGGGCGCTTCGATCCCGCCGACGGGCTCTGGCTGCTCCGGGTCGTCACCGACGCCGACGCGGCATTCCGCCCCGGTCTCGGCAGCGCCACCCAGCTGATGATGGTGCGCGGGCTCCGCACGCGACTGATCCGTGGCATCTGACCACGGGCGCACACCTCGCGATCGACGGAAAGTCGCCCAAGGACACAGAAATTCGCGGGGTCCACCATTGCGCGACCGAGAGGCCGCTCCTACATCGAGGAGCCCACCTCGCGCAGCTCGTCACCCTGCATTTCGGGAGAGCCTTCACGTGATGACCATCCTCCTCGGTGTGCTCCTTCTCGTCGTCCTCTTCCTCGCGACGTCGAACGACGGCCCGGGATCGCCGACGCCCGCGCCGGTGCCGGTGCGCGTCGCGTCCCACGCGCGCCGTCGCTGACGCGCGGGCCTCGCCGCGTCACGAGGCCGGCGCCCACGCGGCGCCGATGCTCGCGCGCACGTGAGCGGGGCGACAACTCGCATCGAAGCACGTCGCGTCGCTCGACGATCCACGCGCGAATCGTTCGCCCGCCGTGCGGGCACGAGCGCTGCTGACCGGGTCGCGTCCCGGAGCGCGTGGATGGTCGCTCCGGACGTGGACATCCACAGAAGGAGCAGCGATGCGAGTGACGAAGCTGAGCGGTGTGCTCGCGGGCGTGACGGTGCTCGCCGTCGGCCTGACGGTGTCGGCACAGCGCGGGGGGACGGGGGGCACGACCGGTACGCAGCAGCCCGGCACCACGGCGCAGCCGCAGACCGGCACGACGCCGCAGCGGGGCGCGGCGGGCGGCGGTACCGCCGAGCAGATGCGCAACGAGGTGTGCCCGGTCGGGATCAGGGACATGCAGGTCCAGACCACGAACCTCGAGGAGGGCGGCACGCTCGTCTTCACGACCAGCGCCGCGAACGTGACCCAGCTGCGTGATCGCCTGAACCGGCTGGTGCAGATGCACCAGCAACAGATGGGTCAGCAGCAGCAGCAGATGGGCGCGACCGGCGGCACCGCGACGCAACGCGGGACCACCGGCACGACGGGCCAGATGGCGCAGCAGCAGCCGCCGCAGCAGCCCGGCGCGACCGGCGGCACCGGCATGCAGCAGCAGCGCCGGTTCGCGGATCCGCAGGCGCTGATCCACCAGGGCCAGATCGAGATGGTCGAGATCCCGAACGGCGCGGTGCTGCTCATCCAGCTCCCGGATCAGCAGCGCGTGAGCGACCTGCGCAACGAGCTCCGCGAGGATGCGCGTGCGCTCCAGCAGGGCCGCTGTCCGCTCTCGCTGCAGGTCGAGAGCGCCTGATCGATCGCGTGATGACGAGCGCGCGCCGCGGGGCGATCCGCGGCGCGCGCGTTCGTTTCAGCGGGCGCGCTCGTAGGTCACGAAGCGGAACGGCAGCGCGTGCTTCGCGTCGATCGGATGCGCGACCTCGGACACCACGCGCCACGCGTCGCGCGAGAACGCCGGGAAGCGCGCATCGCCCTCGACGTCGGCGTCGACCTCGGTGAGCTCGAGCACGTCGGCGCGCGGCAGGAACGCTGCGTACACCGCCTCGCCGCCGATCACCCAGAGCTCGCCCGCGTCACGCGTCGCCGCGATCGCCTCGTCGACCGAGCGCACCACGACGCAGCCCTCGATCGCCTCGTGCGAGCGCGTGAGCACGAGATTCGTGCGGTTCGCGAGCGGGCGACCGATCGACTCGTACGTCTTGCGCCCCATCACGACCGGCTTGCCCGACGTGAGCTCCTTGAAGCGCTTCAGGTCGTCGGGCAGTCGCCACGGCAGCGCGTTGTCGCGCCCGATGACGCCGTTGCGCGCGACCGCCGCGATCATCGCGACCTTCATACCGCGACCGGCGCCTTGATCGCGGGGTGGTGCTGGTAGCCGTCGAACGTGATGTGCTCGTACCGGAACGCGTCGATGTCGCGCACGCTGGGATCGAGCACCAGCTTCGGCAGCGGCAGGGGCTCGCGCGCGAGCTGCACGTCCGCTTGCTCGACGTGGTTGAGGTAGAGGTGCACGTCGCCGAGCGCGTGCACGAAGTCGCCGACCTCGAGCCCCGCGACCTGCGCGATCATGTGCGTGAGCAGCGCGTAGCTCGCGATGTTGAACGGCACGCCGAGGAACACGTCGGCGCTGCGCTGGTAGAGCTGGCAGCTGAGGCGACCGTCGGCGACGTAGAGCTGGAAGAGCGCGTGGCAGGGCTGCAGCGCCATGCGCGGGAGATCGGCGACGTTCCACGCGCTGACGAGCAGACGGCGCGAGTCGGGGTTGCGGCGCAGCTCGTCGATCACGTTGCGCACCTGATCGATCGGCGCGCCGTCGGGGCCCGGCCACTTGCGCCACTGCACGCCGTACACCGGGCCGAGCTCGCCCTCCGCGTCGGCCCACTCGTCCCAGATCGTCACGCCGTGCTCGCGCAGGTACGCCACGTTCGACTCGCCGCGCAGGAACCACAGCAGCTCGTGCACCACCGACTTCAGGTGGATCTTCTTGGTCGTCACGAGCGGGAAGCCCTCGCGCAGATCGAAGCGGAGCTGCTCGCCGAAGAGGCTCAGCGTGCCGGTGCCGGTGCGATCTCCCTTGCGCGTGCCGTGGTGCCGGATCTTGCGGAGGAGCTCGAGGTACTGGCGCATGGCCGCGCGAGTCTTGCCCGGGGTCCCTGGCGGAACAAGCAGGCTCGCGAGCGGTTCTTTGCCGCAACGCCCGTTTTTGCGTAGTAGTCCGCCGGATGCAGCGCTGCCCTCACTGCGAGACCGACCTCCCGCAGCCGAACCCCGCGATCTGCCCGTCCTGCGGTGAGTCGCTCGGCGAGCCTCCGCGCGCTGCCGCTGTCACGGTGGCAAGGGGCGAGGCACCGGTGCCGGAGCGCGTGATCTTCGAGGGCCACCCTGCTCTCGTGCCCGGCGTGCTCGAGGCGCTCTTCGCCGTGCTCACGCTCGGGCTCGGGCTCGTGTGGCTCTGGGTCCGCTCGCGCGGCACGCACTACAAGCTCACGACGAGCCGCGTGGTGATCGAGTCGGGGATGCTGAACAAGAAGATCGAGCAGATCGATCTCTATCGCGTCGACGACTACGCGGTCGATCTACCGCTCGGCCAGCGCCTGCTCGGCACCGGGAACCTCACGCTCGCGACCACCGATCGCAGCGCGAAGGGCGAGGTCCGGCTGGCGCACCTGCGCACCGACGTGCGCGCGCTCTACGAGCAGCTCCGCGCTGCGACCGAGGCCGACAAGGCGCGTCGCGGCGTGCGGCGCTTCGATTCCGTTTGAGAGGGCACGATGCAGATTTTGCGGGTTCGCGGACTGACCGCCGCGAAGGGTTCGATTCCGATGATGGCCGCGCTGGTGATCGCACACGCGCTGGTCGCGTGTGGTGGCGCGAGGCCGATCCAGGACGATGATGCGGTCGCGGCGGACGAGGAGGGCGGAGGACGTCGCGCGCGGCGCGCGCCCCGCGCCGGCGAGCGTGCCGACGAGGAGGAGGAGGAGGCCGAGCCGTCGTCCGGCGACGAGGGCGGCGACGAGGAGCCGATCGCCGAGGGCGAGGTCGACTTCCCGCTCGGCGAGCGTGTGGTGATCCCGGGCACCGGCGTGAGCGTGGAGCCGCCGCGTGGCACCGAGCGCTCGGCGTCGGGCTCGACGCTCGTGCACCCGCGCCGTCGATTGCAGATCGTGATCGCCGCGGCCGAGGGTGATCTCTCGGTGCACCAGCAGTTCCGCAGCGGTCTGCGCGCGTCGGCCGAGGAGCTCGAGAGCGAGGAGATCCAGCTGAACGGCGTGCCCGCGACGCTGGTCGTGGATCGCATGGAGCAGGGCCAGACCGAGCTCGAGCGCGTGTGGGTCGTCGCGCGTCAGGGCACGCGCAGCGTCGCGGTGATGGGGCTCTACGCGGCGAGCCGCAGCGAGCAGATGCGCGCGTACCTGCGCACGAGCGTGCTGACGACGCAGATCGATCCGGCGGTGGCGATCGATCCCGAGGCGGCGCTCGGATACCGCATCGATCCCGGCACCGGGCTGCAGCTCGTGCGCGCGGCGAGCACGAACGTGACGTACTCGACGGACGGCCAGCCGCCGCCGGGCGTGGGTCAGCCGATGATGCTGCTGATGCCGCTGCCGATCGACGTGCCGGCGACGGAGCGCACCGAGCTCTGCCCGCAGATCCTCGGCCAGCTCGTGCAGCTCTCGGGCGGCCCCGACCTGCAGCAAGGAACGATCGAGGGCGGCGAGCTCTCGGGATGCGATCGCTCGGTGACGACGACCGAAGAGCCGCGCCTCGCGACGTACACCGCGCTGGTGTTCCGCGGCGACGCGGCGTTCATGATCCTCGGCAGCACCGAGGCGAGCGGCGCCACGCGCTGGCTCCCGCGCTTCCGCGCCGCGGCGCGCACCCTGACGCCCGTCGCACGCTGAGGAGCGCAGGAGCTCCGCCGAGGGCAGCGGAGTCTTTCCGCTGAGGAGAGCGGGACGGGCAGGAGGGAGAGCACGATGTCTCTCTTCCGACTGCCCGCCTCACGAGAAGTCGGTTCTCCAATCGGATGGAATTTCCGAAGCGCTCGGCTCTTGGTTCCTGCTGCGCTCGCTGCTCTCTTCGGAGGAGAGGTTTCCGAGGAGAGCAGGAGGGTTAGGAAGACCACGGCAATGCGCCCGCAGTCGTCACGACGCACCCGCAGTGCGTCGCCGTCGATTCGTCGTCCCTACCCGCCAATTTCCTGAGTCCGAGCTCGATGAAGAGCCAGTGGGTCGACCAGAAGACCCATCCACGTGGTCTTCCTTCTCCTCCTGCTCTCCTCAAAGATCTCGTCGTCCGGGCCTATCTCGCCCAACAGGTCCACCAGAAGACCCCCTACGTGGTCTTCTTTCTCCCTCTTGCTCTCCTCAGCGGAAGCTCCGTTCTTTTGGAATTTCCTGAGCGGAGTGAGGCTCACCCGAGCGCCAGCTTGATCTCGCTCGCGAGCGCTTCGAGCTCTCGCGCGTGGCGCATCAGGTCGCGCGGATCGCTGTCCCGCGCGACCGCGCGCACGTGCTCCGCGATCTCGCGCGCCTTCGTGATCGCGGTCGGCGCGATCGTGATGCGCGCGATGCGTCGCTCGGCCTCGGGCAGCACGCGATCGATCTCCGCGAGCGCGACCTCGAGGCCCTGGCGCGCGCGCTCGTGCTCCTCGAGGCGGCGGCGCTCGGCCATGTACGACTGCGCCTCGTGCATCATCCGCGCGATCTCCGCGTCGTCGAGGCCGGTCTGCGCGACGACCTCGATCGCCTGCGCCTCGCCGCTCTCCACGTCCATCGCCGCGACGCGGAAGATGCCGTCCTCGTCGATCTCGAACTCGACCTCGATCTCGACCTCGCCCGCCGGCGCGCGGCGCAGCCCGGTCAGCGCGAACTGCGCGAGGAAGTCGTTCTCGCGCGCGATCTCGCTCTCGCCCTGCAGCACGACGATCTTCACGACCTGCTGATCGTCGCGGCTGGTCGCGAACACGCTCGTCGTGCGCGTCGGCACCGTCGTGTTCGCGGGCACCAGCACGTCGTAGCGCCCACCCGCGACCATGATGCCGAGCGAGTGCGCGGTGACGTCGCGCAGCGGCATCGTGCCGCCCGGGAACACGCCGCTCTGGGCCTCGCCCTGGATCGAGAACGCAGTGATCGCCGCGCCGAGCGCGACGACCTCGTCGGGGTGCACGCCGCGACAGGGCTCGCGCTCGAAGAACTCGGTGACCGCGCGCTGGATCGCGGGCATGCGCGTCATGCCGCCGACGAGGATCACCTCGTCGACGTCGTTCACGCGGATCTCGGCGAGCCGCAGCGCGCGCTCGCAGATCTGCAGGCTGCGCGTGACGAGATCCCCGGTCATGCGCTCGAGCTGCGCGCGCGCGAGGCGGGTGTCGAGGTGGAACGCGCCCTCGGGGCCGTTCGCGAGGAAGGGCAGCTGGATCTCGGCCTCGTGCGTCTCGCTGAGCTCGCACTTCGCCTTCTGCGCGGCCTCGCGCAGGCGCTGCAGCGCCGTGGGATCGTCGCGCAGGACGATGCCGTGGCGCTTCTCGATGCTCGCGAGCAGCCACGCGAGCACGCGATGATCGAAGTCCTCGCCGCCGAGGTACGAGTCGCCGGTCGTCGCGATCACGTCGAAGCCGACGGTGGGATCGACGCGCACGATCGAGACGTCGAAGGTGCCGCCGCCCATGTCGTAGACGACGATCGTCTTGCGCTCCTCGCGCTCGAACCCGTACGCGATGGCCGCCGCGGTGGGCTCGTTGAGGATGCGGACGACCTCGAGCCCCGCGATGCGCCCGGCATCGCGCACCGCCTGGCGCTGGGTGTCGTTGAAGTACGCGGGCACCGTCACGACCGCGCGATCCACCACGTCGCCGAGCCGCTCCTCCGCGACGATCCGCATCTCGTGGAGCAGCATCGCGGAGAGCTCGGGCACCGAGTACGAGCGCCCGCGCAGCTCGATGCGCGCGTCGCCGTTCGGACCTTCGACGATGCGGAACGCGCTGTGGTCGATCGCGTGCCGCACCTGCGGCGAGTCGTAGGGACGACCGATCAGGCGCTTGGCCGCGTGCACGGTGTGCTCGGGGTTCATCACCGCCTGGCGCGCCGCGAGCTGTCCGACGAGGCGACGCCCGTCCTCGGTCACCGCGATGACCGAGGGTGTCGTCTTGTATCCCGCACGATTCTGCAGCGCTCTCGGACGGAATCCGTCGACGGCTGCGACACAGCAATTCGTCGTGCCGAGGTCGATACCGACGACGCGGGGCATCGCGCGAACATGCCCGTGTACCGAGACACTGTCGACAGCGGTGGCGGCGGATGTGTGAGGTTCACCGCCCGTGCGGCGCACGAAATCTCACGCGAGCTGCGCGTACCAGCCGGCGAGCATCGCGATCTGCGCGATCAGCAGCGGTGCGTACAGCGCGCTGCCGGACCACGAGAGCGGCTCGCGGGTGAGCGAGGGCACGAGGGTCCAGCCGAGCACGTGCAGCGGCAGCAGGTACGCGGTGACGATGTTCCAGTCACCGTAGAGCCCGAAGTCGAAGCTCCAGAAGATCACGACCGAGAGCGCGCCCGACGCGGCCGCGAGCAGGAAGAGCGCGCGTCGCACGCCGAACGCGTCGGTGCGCGCGCCGACGCGGCCGGGGATCCACGCGAGCGCGAGGAAGGGTGCCGCGAGCGCGCCCATCGCCCACGCGTTCGCGAGCTCGATGCGATGCAGGCGCGAGAGCAGCGCGTAGTAGATCGTGATCGACGGCGGGTGCAGCGGATCGAACTCGAGCGGCAGGAACCGTCGCGCATCGCCGCCGCCCTCGATGTTGCCGAGATCACCGCGCGCGTAGTGCGGCAGCACCGCGGACGCGAGCCACGGCACGAGCGTCAGCGCGAGCACGAGGATCCAGCTCGTCGACGCGCGCAGGCCCCGCCCCGGGCGCAGGTGCAGGAAGAGCACGCTCGGCAGGAGCGACACGCACGCGGCGTGCGACGCGAGCGCGATGCCGAGCGCGGAGTGCGCGACGATCTCGCTGGGCAGGATCGCTTCGCCGCTCGCGCGCGAGACACGAACGCCCGCCGCGAGATAGACCGCGATCGCGGTGAACGCGACGCACGTCGTCTCCACGTACCCGAGGAGCTGCACCACGCCGCCGGTGGTCGCGATGCCCAGCGCGATCACGACGCGCTCGGGGTGCGATCGCCCGAGCGTGCGCCCGAGATCGATCGCCGAAGCGAGGAAGAGCCCCGCGCACACGAACGTGACGAGCTCGATCGCGTCGCGCATCTCGACGGCGCCGTGCTGCAGCTTCTCGAGCAGCCGGTGCATGCCGACGAAGAGATCGGCGGTGAGCGCCTCCGCCGCGAAGCCGCCGCGACGCGTCGCGAGATGCCCAGCGAGCGCGGGCCCGTCGCCGAAGAGCGCGTTGCGCGCGGGATCGACCTGCAGCCACCACGCGCCCAGCGCGCCGATCGCGATCGCGCCGATCGACACCGCCGCGGTGCGGCGTGGGGCGCGCGCGACGTCGCCCACCGGCGCGCGACGGATCGCGAGCACCGCGAGGGCCGCGGCTGCCAGCGCGAGGACGAGCGGTGCGTAGCGCGCGACGCTCGACCAACCGCGCATGCCCGCGAGCGACCACAGGCGATCGAATGGCACGTGCGTGAAGTGCGTGATCGCGACCTCGACCACACCGCGCTCGTCGGTGAGCGTCGTGTCGCGAACGCCGGACAGCCACGCGATGACGCCCGCGGCCGCGACGCCCGAGAGCACGAGCGCGACGCGCGTGGCGATCGCCGCGAGCCCGATCCTGCGCGCGGAGCTCACTGTGCGAGCGAGGCGTTGCCCGCGCCGGACGCGCGGATGCTCGAGCCGAACGAGCCCGCGACGCGCAGCTGGAACGCACCGTCGGGCGCGCGGTACGCGCGCACGTCGGGCGCCATGTCGACCATCGTGAAGATCGCGCGGGTGCGATCGTTGCGCTCGCGATAGGGCGGCTTGATCTCGAAGCGCAGGATCACGTCGACGTTCGACATGCGGAGCGGCCGGAGCAGGCGCACCGTGCCGGCGCCGCGCAGCTCGAGGTCGTCGCTCGACGAGGTGAGCTGCTGCACGCGACCCACGCCGCGCTCGATCTGCATGCGCAGGTTGAGGTCGCCCGCGTTGAGCTGCTCGACCGTGATGCCGGTGCCGCGCATGCCCGGGATCTCGAGGCGCGCGCGACCATCGCCGACGCTGAGCCCCGCGATGGTCAAGGTGACTTGACCTTCGGTGTTCGCGGCCTCGTCGGCGATCGTCACGTCGACGTCGCCGCTCAACGTGCCGGCGATCGGCAGCTGCACGTAGCGGCGCAGCGGCCCGATGCGCTGCAGCGCGACGTCGACGAGGTGGGCCTGCACCTGCGTGCTCGTCTCGCCGTCGGAGAATCGGCCCTCGATCGTGCCGCCGCCGCCGAGCTCCGCGTAGAAGCCCACCGACGTGGTGCCGCCGAGCAGATCCAGGAGGCCGACGCGCGCCGTCACCGTCGTCAGCGAGAGCGCGGTCGGACGCTCGCCTTCTTCCTCGGCGGGCAGCGTCAGGCTCACGCCGGTGAGCTCCACGCCCGTGATCCACGACGGCGAGAGACCGACGATCTCGAGATCGGCGCCGGGCATCGCGCGCTCGACCTCGTCCTCGATCCGATCGCGCACGCGGTCGTACGGGAACGTGCAGTACGCGAACGTGACGAAGCAGAAGAGGAACCAGAGCGGATAGAGCACGAACCGGCGGAGGTTCGTCTTCGCGCGCTCACTGAGGTTGAAGGGCAGGTTCACGTCGATCCTCGGATCACGGAGGAGAAGGAGGTCCCGCGCGCACGGCGCCGCCGGGGCCCACCGGGCGCACCGCCGTCGGTCGATCGCCGCCGCCCGCGCCCGCGTCGCGATCACCGCCGCTGCGATCGAAGGTGATGACGCCGAGCTCCAGGTTGTAGTGATCGCCTTCCTGGAAGTGGTCGATGTGCACGCGCTCGATCGCGATCGGGTACGGCGCGCTCTCGAGATCGGTCATCAGTCGGACCGCCTGGCGCAGCGTCGTGCCGGGGAAGCTCGCGCGCACGTGGCGCTTGCGGAAGCGTCCTTCCTGCACCTCGGGCTGGTTCGTCACCGACGCGATCTGCATCTCGCGCGCGCTCGAGCGGCCCTCGAGGAACGTGCCGAGCTCGGGCGCGCGCTGCGCGTAGCGGGCCTCCGCGGCGTTGCGCTCGGCCTCGCGCTGCGCGAGGCGATCCTCGGCGCGATCGATGTCCGAGAGCACGCTCGCGATCTGCTCGTTCTGCTCCTCGAGCTCGCCGATCGCGCTCGAGAGCAGATAGACCGGCAGCATGATCACGCTCGCCGCGCCCACGGCGCCGAGGATGCGCACGAGGCGCTTCTCGCGATCGGTGAGCGCTTCCCACTGCGCTCGCAGCGCTTCGAACCGATTCATTGCTCGCCCTCCCCGCCGCGCGAGCGGCCGCCGCGGCCGCGCTTGGTGGGACCGCCGCCCGCGGGCTCTTCACCGGGGCACAAGATGTCCGCCTCGACGCGATAGAGACGCCGATCGTTCGGCGCCTGGGTGAGCGGCCCGAGCTCGAGCTCTCGGAAGCACTCCACCTGACCGAGCGCCTGCGCGATGCGATCGCGATCCTCGATCGAGCGCACGATGCCCGCGAGCTCGAAGTGACCGCCGCTGCGATCGTCGCCGAGATCGATGTGCAGCCGCTGCACGTCGTGCGTGATGTCGCTGGGGATCGCGCCCGAGATCGCGGCGAGCGCGTCGTACGCGGTGAAGCGCGGCATCGGATCGCTGCGCGCGCCGCCGCCCTCGAGGAGCGTGCGCGCGCGCGTCGTGCTGCGCGTCTCCTCGCCCAGTCGATCGCGGGTGACCTGCGCGAGCTGTCCCTCGAGCGCCTCGCGCCGCGAGTCGAGCACCGACCAGCGCGCGTACGTCGAGAAGAGGAACGCGCACACGATCGCCGCGGCGCACGCCGCGAAGAGCGGCGCGTGCTGCCGGATGACGCCGGTGGTGCGGCGCGCGACGAACTCGCCCTTGCGCAGGTCGAGCCGCTTCGTGCGACCGAGCCCGCGTGCCGCGAGCGCCAGAGCGAGCGCGTAACGAGCGCGCACCACGGGATCGATCCCGCTCGGCACCGGCTGGGTGTCGGGCACCTGGAGCAGCTCGACCGGCTGGCCGAGCACGTCGCCGATCCAGCGCGGCACGCGCTCGTCGTGCACGCGATGACCGGACACGTGGATCGCGACCGGGGCCTCGCCGCCCTGCATGCGCCACGCGGCGAACGTCTGGCGCAGCTCGCGCGCGAGGCGCTCGGCGGCCGAGCCCGAGAACGCGGTGTCCATCGCGGGGCTCGTCGCGAACGACGCATCGCCCGCGTCGTCGACGCCCGCGGAGATGGTGCGCGCGAGCGCGGTCGTGCCCTTGCGCAGGATGCACACGTCGGTGCGGCGCGCGCCGAGGTGCACGATCACGTGCGGCCCTTCGGTCGCGAGCGCGGGCATCACCTGCGCGAGGCCGTCGAGCGCGGCCGCGCCCACCGCGAGCTCCACCGGATCGGCGCGCCACGCCGCGAGCTGATCGAGGTACCCGCGCACGCGCGACTTGGGCACCGCGACGACGAGCACGTGCAGCTTCGCGTTCTCGACCTCGATCGTCTGGTAGTCGAGCAGCGTCTCGCTCGCGTCGAAGGGCACGAGCGCTTCCATCTCGATCGGGAGCAGCTCGTCGATCTTCTTCGCGACCGCGGCGGGCAGCTCGATGCGGCGCATCGACGCTTCTTCGCCGGGCAGCGCCGCGACGATCGAAGGACGCGGCGGGCTCATGCGGCGCACGAGCTCCTCGAGCGCGACGCGGATCGGATCGGGCGGCTCGACCGGCGCTTCGGGCTCGCTCGGCGGCGGCGGCGCGGGCTCGGTGCCCGGGAACGCTTCGGGGCGGTCCGAACCAGCAAACACCGTGGGCACCGGCGCGAGCATCGGCGCCGCAGCGACCGGCTCCGGCGGGCTCGGCGCGAGGATCGGCACCTCTTCGAAGCGCGCGATCTGCTTGTTGCGCAGCGACGTGCGAATGAGAACGCCGCGTACTGCGTCGGGCGCGATCTCGATGCCCAACAGGTTCGCCATCAGTCCACCCGGTAGTAGTAGAAGATGCCGAGCCCCGGCATCGTGCCCGCGTTGGGCGGCGGCGGGGTCCAGCGATCGTGGAAGTTCATGACGGTGCGCACGCGGACCGTCGCGCGACCGACGGTGCCGGTCGACTGGATCGTGAGGATGCGTGCCGCGGTGACGAACGCGGCCTCGACCTGCGTCCCCTGCTGCTGCGACATCGTGACGGGACGGAACAGGATCGGGTTGTCGGTCCCGAGGAAGCCCGCGAGCATCGGATAGAGATCGCGCTCACCGCCGCGTCCCTCGAGGAACGAGCGGAAGTCGCGCGGATGCGTGAACCACGGGATCGGCGCGATCATCCGCAGCGTGCGCATGATCTGGATGAATTTGCTCGCCTCGAGCGGGTCGGTGCAGAGCGGCTGATCGGTGAGGATCGAGCAGACGCGCGCGATCAGCACCTCGGGCGTCGCCTCGTTCGGGTTCACCGCGCCCGAGCCGTAGATCGTGATCGCGCGCGTGTTCGGATCGTCGGGATCGGGCTCGACGAACGTCGCCCAGAAGTCGTCGCCGACGCCGCGGATCAGGCGGATCTCCTCGATCGAGTCGAAGGCTGCGTTCTTCGCCTGATAGGGGTCGTCGAACATGCGGTAGACGTCGTCCTCGGCGCCGCCGCTGGCCACGGTGCTGGCGCCGGGATCGAACGTCGTTCGCTCGCCGTCGTAGTCCCACCAGTCGATCAGCGCGCTCACGACGTCGAGGCGCGACGTGTACTGCCCGTCCGCATCGCGCTGCTCGAAGAGCGGATCGAACGGTGAAGGGGACTGATAGCCGCCCATCAGCGCGAACATCTGCATCGCGACGCCGGTGCGCGCGCGATCACCGTCGAAGTTCAGCGGGTCGCTGACGTTGAGCTTCGCGTTCTCCGCGAGCGCGATGATCTCGCAGGTGCCGCCGGTGTCGCCGAGGCCCTCGCTCGTCGCGAAGTCGACGCCGACGGTGTTGATCATCCCCGACTCCTGCATCCCCTCGTAGTCGCAGAACGGACGGAGGATCCCGTTCGCGTACGACCACACCGGGATCATCGGCGGGCCACGGCCGGTGAGCAGCTGGTAGATCGGCGCGACGGTCGCGCGGATCGCGGGCTCCTGCGACACGAGCAGGCGCGTGAGGTTGAGCCCGCTCTTCGCCATGTACTCGGCGCGGAGCTGATCGCGCTCGGTCGTCGCGACGACGTACGACGCGGTCGTGCTCTCGTGCATGTCGGCGAGCATCACCGCGAGGATCGCGACCGCGGTCATCGCGATCACGAGCGCGAGCCCGCGCTCGCGCAGGCTCCGCTCGCTCTTCCGATCACGGCCACAGAGCCGGCCGCGACGCTCGCGATCCTTGCTGTCGCCCGAGCCGCGGAAGGGCCCGATGCCGTGCGCCCGCGCAGTCACGGGTTGTACACCGCGTGGTTGAGGGCCCAGTTGATCGGGATCACCGCGCGCGTCGTGTACGTCTCGGTCCGGCGCGGATCGATCACGCCCGGCACGACGAGCTGCACGCGCACCTGCGTCGGCAGGCGGTTCGCCTGGGTGCCGGTCGGCGTCGCGTCCCACGAGTCGACCCACTCGAGCGTGAGCCCGTCGAGGTACTCGAGGGTGAACTCGCGCACGTCCTCGACCATGATCGTGAGGTCGCCGCCCTCTTCGGGGTTCGCGTCGATGCGGCGCTGCTCGCGGCGCACGAGCGCGGTCTGATCGCGATGCTCGGGATGGCGCGCGAGGAAGTAGCTGAGCTCGTTCTGATCCGACTCGTGCGCGTCGCGATAGAGCCGGCGGTGCGAGAACGACGTGAAGTCGATGCGGCTGCCGCGTCCCTGGCGATAGCCGTGGAACGTCGTGAGCATCGACTGCATCGACGGGTTCGGATTGACGTGCACCGAGACGTACGCCTGCGAGAGCTCGCGGACGATGCGCTCCATCGCCACGCGCACGACGTGCGCGCGATCGGCCTGCTCCTCGACGCGCGACTTGTTGCGCATCGTCTGGGAGAAGCCGCCGTACACGACGGTCGTGATGATCGCGAGGATGGTCACCGCGACCATCGCCTCGATCAGCGTCATGCCGCGGGTGCGCAGGCGAGCGCGGCTCACAGCCCACCTCCGCTGCGGCCCGGAGGCGGCGTGCCCGGAGGCGGCGTGCCCGGAGGCGGCGTGCCGTTGATGAGCTGATCGGCAGCCTGCTGCGTGACCGCGGCCGGCGGCTGCTCGGCGACGAGGTACTGCACCACGTCGAACGAGCGCTCCTCCTCGCCCTCGTGCCAGCGCACCGTCACGCGCGCGCGCCGCACCTGCTCCTCGATCTGCGGCTTGAGCACCGGGAACGCGTACTGGAGCGCCATCTCGGAGACCATGTCGCCGCCGCCGCCCATCATCGCGCCCGACATGATCGACGTGACGTCGGGCATCTGCGGGGCGCCGCCCTCGGCACCCTCCGCGCCCTCCGCCGCCGCGCCGAGCCCCTCCGCGAGCTCTTCGTCGGTCGTCGACGCCTGATCGGGCAGCACGATGCGCGAGATCTCCCACTCGCACTCGAAGCCCTCGACCTCGCCGTCCTCGCAGCACGCGTCGTCGCCCGTCGCGCTCACCGCGGGCAGGCCCTCGCGCTGCATCTGCTCCTCGATCTCCGCCATCTTGCAGCGGGCGAGCAGCGTCGCGGTGGTCGTGAAGCGCGCGCGCGACGCGACCCGGATCGCGCCCGCTTCGCTCGCGAAGATCGCGGTCAGCGCGATCGCGAGGATCGCGACCGCGACCATCACCTCGAGCAGCGTGAAGCCGCCGATTGCCTTCGACGTGGAGCGGCGCATCAGTCGCGCACCTCGCTGGTGCCCTGATCGAGAAGCTCGTCGGGCTCCCACGCGTGATCGCGCACCCGCGTTCGCCCGGTGAGCGGGTGGATCTCGACCGAGAACACACGATCGCCGCCGTCGCTCAGCCAGATCACCGCGTGCTCGGTCTGGCCGCCCGGGAAGAAGTAGATCGATCCGCGTCCGTCCTCGCGCGGGTCGGGCTCGTGCGGCGTGATCAGCCGCTCGATCGTGATCCCGTCACCGAGCGGGCGCGCCTGGTAGCGACGCCCTTCGATCGGCGAGAACGGCGACGCGCCGAACGAGGGGCGCAGCGTGCTCTCGATGCGCGCCTGCGCCGCGGCCCACGGATCGACGCCCGAGATGTCGTCGCCGCTGCCGTCCTCCGCGATCTCCGCGCGGCGCTCGTCGTTCGCGCGCGCGAGCGTCACGCGGCCGTGCGCCTCCTCGAAGCCCATCGTCTCCTGCTCGAGGTCGAACACGAGACGCACCGTCGTGCCGCGCGCGATGCTGCGGTTGTACGCGTAGCGCGCGCCCGCGGTGATCTTCATGCACGCCGATCGGAGCTGCGTGCGCTCGAGCGCGCCGAGGCCGTAGCCGAGACCGGTCGCCGCGAGCGCGATGATGATCACGACGATCATCATCTCGATGAGCGTCATGCCCTCTCGCGCCCTGCGCGCCCGCTCGCGACGGTCCCGCCGCATCGCCCGCTCCGATCATCCGCGCGCTCACTGCGGGCGGATGTCGTCCTCCGTGCCCATCTGACCGTCGGCGCCGGCGCTCACGACGTAGATGTCGTCGCCCTCGCACTCGATCACGAAGTCGTGATCCCACGCGTCGGTCGTGCGGCGCGAGCGATCGAGCACGCCCGCCTCGGTGAGGTCCGCGACCGTCGGGCAGTCCGCGCCCGGCTCCTGGCCGAGATAGAGCACCGCAGCCGACTGCACCTGCTGCGCGTCGGAGCGCGTCGCGTCCTCGCGCGCGCGGCGCAGCTGCGGCAGCACCGCGACACCGACCGCCGTGGCGATCAGCGCCATGATGATGACGACGATCATGATCTCGACGAGCGTCATGCCCGAGCGACGGCGACGACGACGCGCGCGCTGGGTGATCTCCTTCTGGTTCTGCTGCTCCATCTCGGCCTCTCGCATGTGCTTCGTGAAATCGGCTTCGTGAATGACGTTCACTCTTCGGTCACTGGATGTTGTCGTCGTCGAGGAAGCTCCCGCTCGGCCCCGCCGACACGACGTCCACGTCCCCGTCGTCGTAGCGTCCCGGACAGCGCACCCAGAGCGGATGTCCCCACGCGTCGAGGGGCTCCTCGCGCAGGTAGTGCACGCCCGAGCGCGCGGGGTGCACGAGCTCGCGCATCGTGTGCGGGCAGCGCCCCATGTCCTCGCGGAACTGCGCGAGGGCGCGGCGCGTCTCCGCGATCACCGCGCGGGTGCGACGCACCTTCTCGCGCGCCTCGACGCTCTGCCAGATCGCGAAGCCCACCGCGATCACCATCAGCGCGGCCAGCACGCGACGCCACTGCCCGCCCGCGATCAGCTCGCGCAGCCGCGATCCCTGCCGTTCCCAGGGAAGCGCGACGCTGGAGGTGCGAGGACGGCGGGCCATGCATCGAGCTCACTGCACGAACTCGTTGATGCGCATCAGCGGCATCAGGATGGAGAACGCGATACCGCCCGAGATTCCTCCCATGACGACGATCATCGCGGGCTCGAGCAGCGAGGTCATCGTCTGCACGCGCGTCTCGACCTGGTTGTCGTAGGCGAGCGCGACGTTCTCGAGCATCTCCTCGAGCTGACCCGAGCGCTCGCCGATCGCGATCATGTGCGTGACGATCGGCGGGAAGCGCCCGCTGCGCTTGAGCGGCACCGCGATGCTCTCGCCCTCGCGGATCGATCCCGTCGCTTCCTCGACGACGCGCTGCAGCTCGACGTTGCCGAGCACGTTCTTCGTGATCTCCATCGCGTGGAGGATCGGCACGCCGCTCTTGAGCAGCGTCGAGAGCGTGCGCGAGAAGCGCGACACCGCGACCATCAGGAAGAGCTTCCCGAAGAGCGGCAGTCCGAGGAGCCAGCGATCCCACTTCGCGCGGCCCTCGGTCGTCGTGACCCAGCGCCGCCACCCGTAGATCGCGCCCGCGATCATCAGGATGAGCAGCCACCAGTAGCCGGTGAACACGTCGCTCATGAAGATGAGCAGCCGCGTGTACCAGGGGAGCGCCTGCTGGAAGTCGTCGAAGATGCTCGTCACCTTCGGCACGACGACGACCATCATGATCGCGACGGTCGCCATGCTCATGAGCGCCATGAACGCCGGATAGGCGAGCGCCGAGCTGACCTTGTTCTTCAGCTTGCTCTGCGACTCGAGGAACTCCGCGAGGCGGCCGAGCACGGTCTCGAGCGTGCCCGAGGCCTCGCCCGCCGCGACCATGTTCACGAAGAGGTCGCTGAAGATCGCGGGGTGCGCCTTGAGCGCGTCGGCGAGGCTCGAGCCCTCGTTCACCTTGTCGCGCGTCTGCGTGAGCGCGTTCTTCAGCTCGGGGTTCTCGAGCTGATCGATCAGCGCGCTCATCGACTCGACGAGCGGCACGCCGCTCTTGAGCAGCGTCGCGAGCTGGCGCGTCATCATCGCGACGTCGAGCGCGGAGACGCGGCGGAAGAAGCGCCCGAAGTCGACCTCGCGCGCGGTCTTCTTCTTCGCCTCCGACTCCTCGAGCGCCTGCGTGAGGATCACGCCGTCCTTGCGCAGGAGCGTGCGGAGCGCGCGGACGTTGTCCGCGTCGCGCACGCCCTTGATCTCCTTGCCGGAGGCGGACGCGATCCCGCGCCAGACGTAGACGGCCATGCGTTACTCCAGGTCCCCCGCCTGCGTCGCGGCGAGGACCTCCTCGAGGCTCGTGATGCCGAGCACGACCTGGCGCGCACCGTCCTCGCGGAGCGTGCGCATGCCGCGCGTGGTCGCGGCGCGCGTGATCGTCACCGCGTCGCTCTGGTTCAGGATCTCGCGGCGCACCGGCTCGTCGATCATGAGGATCTCGGCGATCGCGATTCGCCCGCGATAGCCGGTGTGCGAGCACTCGCCGCAGCCCACCGCGCGGTAGAACACGGGGCGCATCCCGCCGCCGTTCGGCTTCTTCTTCGGCGCCGCGCTGATCGTGGGCACGCGGTGCAGGCCCGTGGGCTCGTCGTCGAGGAGCGCGACGTCGTCGTCGGCGCCCCACGGCACTCCATCGCCTCCGTCGGGCGGAGGAGGCGTCGTGCTCGTGCGCAGGCCCGTCCACGGCTGCACGCCCGGCGAGCTGACGATCGCCGCGAGGCGGCTGCGATCGACACCGAGCGATCGGAAGTCCTGATCGGTCGGCTCGTAGGGCTGGCGGCAGTGCACGCAGAGACGACGCACCAGGCGCTGCGCGACCGCGGCGAGCAGCGAGCTCGAGATGAGGAAGGGCTGGGTGCCCATCTCGACGAGACGCGTGACCGCGCCCGCCGCGTCGTTGGTGTGGATCGTCGAGAGCACCAAGTGACCGGTGAGCGACGCGTGGATCGCGATCTCGGCGGTCTCGTGGTCGCGGATCTCACCGACCATGATCACGTCGGGGTCCTGGCGCAGGAACGAGCGCAGCGCGGCTGCGAACGTGAGCCCGATCTTCGGCTGCACGTGCATCTGACCGATGCCGCGCAGCTCGTACTCGACGGGATCCTCGGCGGTGAGGATGTTGAGGTCCGGCGTGTTGATGCGGCTCAGCGCGGCGTAGAGCGTCGTCGTCTTTCCGCTGCCGGTCGGGCCGGTCACGAGGATGATGCCGTTGGGGCGCGTCGCGAGGTGGTGCAGCGTCTCGAGGTACGCGCCGGCGTAGCCGAGGTCCTCGAGGTCGAGCAGCGTCTTCTCCTTGTCGAGGAGACGCATGACGATGCGCTCGCCCTTGCTCGTCGGGATCGTCGAGACACGCACGTCGATCACGCGTCCCTTGATCTTCTTGGTGATGCGGCCGTCCTGCGGGAGGCGCTTCTCCGCGATGTTGAGGCCCGCCTCGATCTTCACGCGCGAGACGATCGACTGTAGGAAGCCCTTGTGTGCGGTCTTCGCGACGTGGAGGTTGCCGTCGACGCGATAGCGGACCTGCACCTCCTTGTCGCTCGGCTCGATGTGGATGTCGGACGCGCGCTGATCGGCCGCTTGGTAGAAGAGGTTGTTGACCCACCGGATGACGGGCGCTTCGTCCGTCATGTCGATGAGGTCCTGGAGCTCCTCGACCTCCTCGCCTTCCTTCGCCTTGTCGAGGCCCTTGTCGTCCTTGCGCTCGTAGACGCGGTTGATCGCGTCCTCGATCGCCTCGGCGGTCGCGGCGATCGGCAGCACGTCGCAGCCGAGCAGCGCGCGCAGATCGTCGAGCGGCGCGGGGTCGAGCGGGTTCGCGATCGCGACGTGCACGATGCGCCCGTCGAGCTTCGACTCGAGCGGGAGCACGCGGTGCTGACGCGCGAAGTTGATCGGCACGCGATCGACCAGCTCGGCCGGGATCTCCTCGTGGCGCACCTTGTCGTGGAAGGGGATCCCGACCTCTTCCGCGAGCGCACGGACGACCGTCTCCTGACGCACCTCACCCGTGACGTTCAGGAGATCGAGCAGCCGCGCGTCCTTCTCCTCCGCGGTGCGGAGCAGCTCGGGCAGCTTCGATGCGTCGAGCGCACCACGGCGCACGAGGATCTCGCCGACGAACTTCTGCTGGGCTGCGTTCTGCTCCATGAGGGGACCTTCACTGCTGGGGCGGCGTGACCTCGACGGTATCGGTCGAAGGGGCCGGCTCGGGCGCCGTGACCTGCACCTCTGCGGGGGCCGACTCGCCTTCCGGGCCGATGATCACGACGCCGCCGCTGGTGCCGCTGTCGAACTCGGCCGTGCCGAGCGGTGCGCGCGGGCGGTGCTCCGGAGGCGGCCGGCTCCGCAGCTCCTCGGCCAGCGCTCGCTCTTCGTCGAGCGCGTCGAGCTCCATGAAGATCTCGCCGAGCAGGCCTCGCGTTCGCGAGTAGTCGAGCGGCGGGTCGTAGTCGTGATCGCCGAACACGAAGTAGCGATCGATGAACTCCTGACGCTCGCGCATCTTTCGCTCGAAGATCGCGCGCAGATCGTCGGGCGTGCGGATCACGTAGGGCGTCAGGAAGAGCAGCAGGTTCGTCTTCTGGGTCTGGCGCGACGTCTGGCGGAAGAGCGCGCCGATGATCGGGATGTCGCCGAGGATCGGGATCTTCGTCTCGGTCGTGCTGATGCGGTCGCGCATGAGGCCGCCGATCACGACGGTCTGCTGATCGCGCACCAGCACCTGCGTCTTCGCGATGCGCTGCTGGATCGGGATCGCGCCGAGGTTGCCGGGCAGCGCCTCGCCCGCTTCGGAGATCTCTTCCTCGATCTCCATCCGGATCTCGCCCGCGTCGTTGATGTGCGGGGTGACGCGGATGATCGTACCGACCGACTGGCGCGCGAGCCCGCCGCCGCCGAGACCACCGAGACCGCCCGCGAGGCCCGCGAGCGCACCGAGACCGCCCGCGGCCTGGCCCGTGGTGCCGGTGCCGCCGAGCCCACCGAGCGCGCCGAGCCCGCCCGCGCCGCCGAACGGAATGCCCGAGGTCTGCAGCGGGACGTTCGCGCCGACGTTGATCTCGGCCTCGGTGTTGTCCATCGCGATGAGGTGCGGCGTCGCGAGCACGTCGACGTCGCTCGACGTCGCCAGCGCGTTGAGCACGACACCGAAGCTCGGCACCGAGATTCCGACGCCGGGCACGGTGAACGAAGGACCGCGCACGCCGAGCGCGAGGCCGGTGAGCGTGTCGCCCGCGAGCGCGCTCGCCGGGAACCCGATCGAGCTCGCTGCGCCGAAGCCGAGCACCGAGAGGCCCTGCCCTTCGACGCCCGCGATGTCGAGCTCGGGCTCGGGCAGACCGCCGTGGTAGCTGAGGCCGAGCTTCGTCGTGCGCGTGATCGACAGCTCCATCACGACGGCCTCGATGAAGACCTGTCGCGGCACCACGTCGAGCCGATCGATCACCCGCCGCAGCGACGCGTAGTCCTGCGCGGTCGCGGTGATGAGCAGCGAGTTCGTGTCCTTGTGCGCAGTGATCGAGATCTCCGCGCCCGAGAGGCCCGCGACCGCGCCCGCACCGCCCGCGGCACCTTCCGCGGCAGCACGACGCGGCGCCTTGCCCTCGCCGGCGCCGCCACCGCCGCCCCCGCCACCACCTTCGATGAGGCCCGAGAGCACCTCGGCCATCACCTCGGAGTCGGCGTACTGCAGGCGATAGATGTGCACGCCGCCCTCGCCCTCGACCGGCTGATCGAGCACGCGCAGCACCTCGAGGATGCGCAGATAGGCGCGCTCGGTCGCGACGATGATCAGCTGGTTGCTGCGCTCCTCGGGGATGATCGAGGTGACGCGCGACTCACCGGTGCGCGCTCCGACCGTCGCCGGGCCCTCGGCTGCGCCCTCGGCCGCACCTTCGCGCGTCACCGGCGCTCGTCCCGCGCGCGGTGTCGCGGCGCGAGCCTTCGTCGCGCCTCCTCCTCCGGCCGCGCCTTCGCCTTCGGTCGGGAAGATCTGCTGCAGCGTCTCCGCCATCTCGGCGGCGGGCGCGTAGTGCACGGGCTCGATCCAGATCTGCTCGCCCGTGCGCGGGATGTCGATCTCCGCGAGGATCCCGAGCATGCGCCGGATGTTCGCGCCGGTGTCGCTGATGATCAGCGTGTTCGTCGGCGCGTACGCAGTGATGTCGCCCGCTTCCGTCTTGAAGCGCGAGAGCAGCGTCGCGACGTCCTCGGCGCTCACGTTCTCCACGCGCACCATGCGCGTGACGTAGCGATCGTCGGCCGGCGTGCTCTGCCCGTCCTGGTACATCGGCAGGACCTTCTGCGCGAGGCCGGCCGAGTCGACGATCTTCAGGTACCGGCCCGCGGGCTCGAGCGTCATGCCGTTGAGCGTGAGGATCGAGAGGAACGCCTGGTACGCCTCGGCCGCGGTCACGTCGGTCGGCGAGTAGATCGTCGCCTTGATGCTGCGGCCCTTGCTCGGGAGGATGAAGCGCTTGCCGGTGATGCGCGCGATCAGGCGCACGAGGTCCGGCAGATCCGCGTCCTCGAGGTTGAACGACACGCGCGCGCCGGGCGGCGTCGGGCGCACCTCGCTCTCCTCGAGGCCCGTCTCGAACGGCTGGATCTTCGACGGCGCGCCGCCACCGCCCTCGGCGGGCGGCGTCTCCGGCTGCGGCACGCGCGGGCGCGGGATCGTCACCTGTGGGCGCTCCTGCGCGCCGGCGGTCTGACCGCCGATCGCGAGGCCCAGCCCGCTGATCATGATCGAGGCCGAGGTCAGGAGGATGGGCAGTGCGAGACGGGTCCTCACTCGTGGCTCCTTCGAACGGGCGCGGCTCCGCTGCAGCTCAGCGGATCTGGTAGTCCATCGTGACCGGCTGACCTCGACGCTCGATGCTGAGCGTCAGCCGATCGGCGCTGCGAAGGCGCGTGTACGCCTCGAGCACGCTGTCGGGCTCCGTGAGATCGAAGCCGTTGATCGTGCGCAGCATGTCGCCGTTCTGGACGCCGAGGCGGCCCAGCAGCGAGCTGCGGCGGATGCCGTAGATCTTCACGCCGACGACGCGGCCGTCGACCTCGTGCGGGATGACGCGCGCGGTGCGCATCAGCTCGGCCTGGTTGGCGAGCAGGCGATCGACGAGCGTGCGGTTGATCGCGTAGCTCGTCTCGCTGATCTGCTGGATGTTCGAGTCGAGCTCGGAGGTCTCGATGCCGGGCGAGCCGGGCGTCGCGGCCTCGGGCGTCGCGACGACGACCGGCTCCGCGGGCTGCGCGCGCGGCGCGCTCGCGACCGGCTGCTCCGCGAACATCGAGAGCGAGCACAGCGGCTGTCCGCTCGGGCGCAGCACCACGCGCGAGCGTCCGATCGCGACGACCTCTCGCTCGTCCACGCGCATTCCCACCGCGTAGAGCAGCGACGTGCCGGTCGCGTTCGTGATCGCGGCGAACGACTGATCGGGCTCGTTCGGGCGGTAGTAGCTCGCGACGAGGCGGATCGATCCTTCGCACGGCGGCGCGGTGTTGGGATCGCCGTCGACGACCGGCGCGATCTCCTCTTCCTCGGGGGTCTCGGGCGCCGGAGGCGGCGGCGGGTCCCAGCTGATCGAGCCGGTCTGCGAGTCGAAGATGTTGCGCTCGAGGATCGCGCGGCCCATCGCGGTCAGATCGCGCGCCGGCGTCGTCACCGCGCGACGCGGTCCGCGCGAGCGCGGCCCGTCGTCTTCGCTCGGCGGCGCGTCGAGCACCGCCGACGCGACGAGCTGCGTCGTGCCCTGCGCGAACAGGAACGACGTCGTCGTCAGCGTCGAGAGGACGACGGCCAGGAGCAACCGCTTGTGCGTGGGTTCGAGTGCCACTGGTTCCTGAGGGTCGCCGCGGGGGAGGAACGCCGCCCGGCGGGCTAAGCAGCGGCCGTGCCTAGCTCAGCTGATCCAGCAGAGCCAGTGAACGGCGCGGATCCCGCGCGCGACGCGGTCGCGGCGCGGACAAGATGACAGCGTGAGCGGGTGGGAGAACGTCGGCGCTGACAGAATGGCAACCGGTCCGTCGGGCACGATCAGTACGTGCACGCGGGGTCGAGGAGGTCGACGCGGGCGAGGGCAGGCATGGCGCCTTCGGGGGCCGTGACGTAACCCCGCCCGTCGGGCAGCCACGCGACGGCCTCGCTCTGGAGCTCGGGCTGGGTGCGCATCCGCAGCGGGGCGCGCGCGAGCGCGTCGGACCACGGCTCGTCCGGCGTGCGCGTGTAGAGCCGCAGCGCGCCGTAGCTGCGCACCAGCAGGCTCCTGCCGCTCGGCGAGAGATCGGCGGCGGTCGCGGACGCCGAGCCCGGCGCGAGCGTGACGCTCGCGATCGCTTCGAGCACGCGCGGCGTCGCGTCGGGCGCAGCCGTGCGAAAGAGCGTCGAGGGCCCCTCGTCCTCCTTCGACAGCAGGAACAGCGCCCCGTCGGGATCGACGAAGATCGCCTCGCAGTCGTGCGCCGCGTCCGGATACGTCAGCGTCGTCGTCGTCGTGCTCAGCTCGATCGCGCCGCTCGGAGGCGCCGAGGGCTCGGGGAAGTGGTGCACGTGCACCTCGGCGCGCGGCGCGCCGCTCCCGTCGCGCGCTGCGTTGTCACCGACGTCGCCGACGAAGACCGAGGGCGCTCCGTCGGCTCCCGGGCCGACCGCGATGTCCTCCCAGTCGACGCTCGATGCGCCGGTGAGCGTGATCGTCGCGACCACGTGCGCGCTCGCGTCGACGACGTACACGTGCGGTCCGTCGCCGGAGTCGTTGTGCGCGTAGAAGAGCCCGGGATGGAGGCGGCTCGCGGCGAGCCCCGAGAGCTCCGCGAGCCGCGCGTCGTCGATGCGGCCGAGCACGGTCGGAGGCGACGTCGCCGCGCAGTCGGGCGGGCGCGCTGCGTCCTCGGACGTGCTCGCGGCGTCGGGCTGCATGGTGTCGTCGTCGTCGTCGCCCGCGTCGCACGCCGCGAGCGCGAGCGCCCCGCAGAGCGCGATGCAGAGGCGTGGCGTCGATGGCAGCGCGTCGATCATCGCGCGCGAGGGTACAGGAGCCTCACTCGGCCGCGTCGGGCTCGTTCAGGTCCGCGAGCTTGCGGTAGATGGTGCGCGCGCTGATGCCGAGCAGCTGCGCCGCGAGCTGCTTGTCGCCGCGCGTGTGATCGAGCGTGGCGCGGATCACGCGGCGCTCGATCTCCTCGAGCGGTGTGCCCATCGAGAACGAGAGATCGCTGCCGCGCCGCTCGGCCTGGGTGATCTGCGGCGGCAGATCGGCGAGCGTCAGCGTCGCGCCGCGCGAGAGCACGACCGCGCGCTCGATCACGTTCTCGAGCTCGCGCACGTTGCCGGGCCACGAGTAGTCCTGGAGCTTCTCGAGCGCCTCGCGCGCGAGCTCCATGCGCGGCTTGCCGTTCTTGCGGCAGTAGACCTCGAGGAAGTGATCGACGAGCAGCGGCACGTCGCCCTGGCGATCGCGGAGCGGCGGGCTCGTGATCGCGATGACGTTGAGCCGGTAGTAGAGGTCCTCGCGGAAGCGCTGCTCGGTGATCAGCTGGCGCAGGTCCTTGTTGGTCGCGGCGATCAGGCGGAAGTCGGCGCGCCTGGTGCGACCACCGAGCGGCTCGTACTCGCCCTCCTGGAGGAGACGCAGGAGCTTCACCTGCACCTGCGGGCTGAGCTCGCCGATCTCGTCGAGGAAGAGCGTGCCGCCCTCGGCCTGCGCGACGCGCCCTTCGCGCTTCTGCACCGCGCCGGTGAACGCGCCCTTCTCGTATCCGAAGAGCTCGCCCTCGACGATCGTCTCGGGCAGCGCCGCGAGGTTCACCGCGACGAACGCGCCGCTGCGACCGCTGCGCTCGTGGATGGCGCGCGCGAGGAGCTCCTTGCCGGTGCCGCTCTCGCCGAGGACGAGCACGTTCGCGGTGCTCGGCGCGGCCTGGTACGCGATGTCGAGCGCGCGTCGCAGCGCGGGCGAGCTACCGACGATCGGGCGTGGTCCGCTCGAGCCCGACTTGAGCGCGGAGAGCTCCTGCTTGAGCGTGCGGTTCTCGGCGACGAGCGCGTGGCGCTCTGCCGCCTTCTGCACGGTCTTCACCATCTGCATGCGCTTGAGCGGCTTCTCGACGAAGTCGTACGCGCCCGCGCGCATCGCCTCGACCGCGGTCTCGATCGTGCCGTACGCGGTCATCAGCACGACCTCGGCGTCGGGCGCCACGGTCTCGAGGGCCTTGAGCAGATCGATGCCGCTCATGCCCGGCATCATCAGGTCGGTCACCACCACGTGGACGCGCTGGGCGCGGCACACGTCGAGGGCGCGGCGGCCCGACTCGGCGGTCAGCACGCGGAAGCCCTCGCGGGCGAAGATGCGCTCGAGCGCCTCGAGGTTCTCGCGCTCGTCGTCGACGACCAGGACCGTCGTGGAGGCGTTGGCGGCCGAGGGCGTGGGGGCGGCCGGGACCGGGGTCGTCGTCGAGCTGTCGTTCATGCGTGCCACCTCGTCAGGGAGCGGTGCCACCATGACAGAAGCTGACGTTCTGTCTATTCCGAGCTGCTGGTTTCCGAAAAACGCCTATGATCCTACGTGACAACCTGTACCTCGAGACCGACCGGGGTTGAGGCCGAGACCGGTCGGGGTGCGTGTCGCGCAGGAAGGGGCGAATATGTTCACGCGTATCGGAAGGGGCACCCGATGAAAGTCCGCGACCGCATCCTGGTGATCACCGACCTGATGCTCGGCGCGCTCTACGCCGATGCGACCATGACCGGCGAGGAGGATCGCGCGGTGCGCGAGCTGCTCGCGAAGCTTCTCCTCTGCGCGCCCGACGCGCTCCCCGAGCACGTCGACGCCCGCATCCGCGGCTTCTCGCTGATGGACTTCGACATCGAGCTCGCCGCGCGCGACTTCCTCAAGGACCCGCCCATGAAGAAGCGGCGGCTCCTCGAGCTCATCGCGTCGCTGACCGACAAGGACGGCACCGACCTGCGCGAGGACGAGTACCTGCGCGACCTCGCGCAGTGCCTCGGCATGCAGCCCGACGAGTACGCCGACATCGTGCTGAGCTACGAGATCGAGTCGCTGCGCGAGAGCTTCGACATGATCCGCCTCGGCGACGAGATCACCGGGCCGATCAAGCTCGGCGGCGACCCCGAGGCCGACCTGCCGCGATGGCGGCGCAAGGCATTGCGACAGCGCCGCGAGAGTGAACGGCAGATGCAGGCGCAGAAGGCCGCTGCCGAAGCGCAGGTCGAGACCCCCGCGAAGGCCCGCACCGATCAGACCGGCCGCCGCCCGAAGACCGTGCCGCCGCCGATCCCCGACGGCGCGCGCAAGAAGGGCGGATGACCGGAGCCCCGCTGAGCGACGCGCAGGTCGAGCGCTTCGTGAGCGAGGGCTTCGTGCGTCTCGACGACGCGTTCCCGCGCGCGCTCGCCGACGAAGGGCGCGCGATCCTGTGGAAGGAGACGGGCTGCGATCCCGACGATCGCACGACGTGGACGCGCCCCGTCGTGAGGCTCGGCGGCTACGCGCAGCCGCCGTTCGCGCGCGCGGCGAGCACGCCGCGGATCTGCGCGGCGCTCGATCAGCTCGTCGGTGAGGGCCGTTGGGCGCCGCTCCTCGGGCTCGGCACGTTCCCGATCCGCTTTCCGTCCGAGGTGTCGTCGGGCGACGACGGATGGCACATCGACGTGAGCTTCGCGTTGCCCGAGGACGACCCCAACGACTTCATGGGATGGCGCGCCAACGTGACGTCGCGCGGCCGCGCGCTCTTGATGCTCTTCTTGTTCTCCGACGTCGGCGAGGACGACGCGCCGACGCGCATCCGCGTGGGCTCGCACGTCGATCTCGCGAGGCGTCTCGCGCCCGCGGGCGATCGCGGCATGACGCTGCGCGAGCTCGCGGCGAACGACTTCGCAGAGAGCGCGGAGCGGCCCGTCGTCTTCGCGACCGGGCCCGCGGGGACCGTCTATCTCTGTCACCCGTTCCTCGTGCACGCCGCGCAGCGACACCGCGGGACGACCCCGCGCTTCCTCGCGCAGCCGCCGGTCTTTCCCAAGGCGCCGCTGTGCATCGGCGAGGCCGCGAGCACACCGGTCGAGCGCGCGATCCGCGACGCGCTCAGAACGACGTGAGCAGCTCAGCGGCGGCAGAGGACGATCGTCGACGTCGGATTGCCCGGCCAGAGACCGCCGCCGCCCACCGGAGTCCATCCGGGCGGAACGAACACCGTGTGCCCTCGGTCGGCGTGCTCCATCTGCCCTTCGCCGTTGACGTCCACCGACTCCTGACGCGCGACGATGCACTCGCGGAAGCCCGCGTCCTGCGCAACGGCCGGTCGTGTTCCGAAGAGCGCCGCACCGACGCCCATCCCGACGATCGCGATCCCACCACCGGTGAGCACCAGCTTCCACTGATCCATTCGAGCACCTCCACGCGCGAGCATCATCGCGGCGTGCGTGCGGAGGCAAGCGTCAGAACAACGTGAGCTGCTTCTTCGGGCGCTCGAAGGTCGTCGGCGGATCTTCGGAGGTGTCCATCGCGGTGCTGCGACGATCGAGCCCGAGCCGTCGCAGGTGCGTCTCGAAGAGCTGCTCGATCATCTTCCAGCGCTCGCCGCGTCCGACCTGACGCCGGCCGAAGTCGCTCTCGTACATGCGCCCGCCGCGCATCTCGCGGATCGCGTTCATCACCTTCGCGTGGCGCATCGGCAGCGCCTGCGCGAGGCGCTCGTCGAACACCGGCAGCACTTCGCTCGGGAGCCGCAGCAGCACGATGAACGCGTGGCTCGCGCCGCATTCCTTCGCGCGCTCGAGGATCTCCGGCATCTGCGAGTCGTTGAGCCCGGGGATCACCGGCGCGAGCGACACGCCGCAGGGCACGCCCGCGTCCGCGAGCATCTTCAGCGTCTCGAAGCGCTTGCTCGGCGGTGACGCCCAGGGCTCGATCGCGCGCGCATCGTCGTCGCTCGCGAACGCGATCGACATCGTGACGCGACATCGTGTCGTGCGCGCCAGCGCGGCGAGCACGTCGAGGTCGCGACGGATGACCGAGCCCTTGGTGATGAGCCCGACCGGGTTCTTGTAGGCGAGGCAGAGCTCGAGCAGCGCGCGCGTGAGGCGGTACTTCGCCTCGAGCGGCTGGTAACAATCGGTGTTGCCGGAGATCGCGATCGTCTCGCCGGTCCACGAAGGACGATCGAACGCTTCGCGCAGCAGCTCGGGCGCGTTGATCTTCACGACGATCTTGCGATCGAAGTCGGTGCCCGCGCCGTAGCCGAGATATTGGTGCGAGGGGCGCGCGTAGCAGTACGCGCAGCCGTGGTAACAGCCGCGGTAGGGGTTGATCGACCAGCGGAAGCCGACGTCCGGGCTGTCGTTCTCGGAGAGGATCGACTTCGCGCGCTCTTCGATCGGTGTGAGCTCCGCGAGCGGAGCCTCGCCCTCGTAGTCGATCTCCGTGGAGGAGAAGCGGTTGGGCGGGTTCTGCACCGAGCGCGGCATGGCCCACGAGCGTGGCGAGAGACTGAACGAATGTCCAGATGCGAACGAGCGCGCGCCGCGAGGCAACGAGAGCTTCGGTTCACGATGCTGTGACGCGATGTTCTCGAATTGACTTCGTCGATTGATTCAGCGATTTGTTTTCGAACATTGATCTGGCGCGCGACGTGCTGAGCGAGCACGCATGCTCCGCGCGCTGGTGATCGCATCGGTCTTGCTCGTCGTCCCATCGCTCGTGCGCGCGCAGGACGCGCCCTCCGACGATCCGATGGGACGTGCAGTGACGCTTCGACTCGGGCTCGGCGCGAGCGGGATCGTCGGGCCCGATCGTGCGGGGATCACCGGTCATTTCGGGGTGCAGATCCCGCTGGTCGAGTGGGTCTCGATCGACGTGATCGCGCAGCTCGGGGTCGACCCCTGGGACGCGCAGGGGCGCATGTGGATCGCGCTCGCGGCGGGGGTGCGCGGCGAGCTCCCGCTCGACGCGTGGAGGCCCTATCTCGCGGCGCGCATCGCGCACGTGCACGACGCGCCGCTGCACGCGTGGGGAGATCACTTCGGCGAGACGCTCGCCGGCGATCCCGCGCACGGGCTCGGGCACCTCACCGCGCTCGGCGGCGCGCTCGGCGTGACCTGGGAGGTGCCGGGCACCCAGCGACGTCTGGTGCTCGGCGTCGAGGCCGAGGCGCTCGGGCTGATCCACGGCAGCGCGCACCACGGGCGCTCGCCCGACGCGTGGCTCGGCGGATCGGTGTCGGTCGGTTGGCAGTTGTTCTGATTGCGACGCAGAAGCACGCGCATGGATCGCGATCCCCGGGTCGAGCGTGTGCTGCGATATCACGAGCGCACGATGCATCGATATCCGGGCGGATATGCACGCTCGCTCGGATATCTCGACTGGGCCACGCAGCCCGATCCGTTCCGCGCGTACGAGGGCGCGGCGGTCACGCTGCTCGACGAGGTCGCGATCGGCGAAGGGCGCGAGGCGTCGTGGAGCGCGGTGCGCGAGGAGTCGATCGCGCCGGCGCCGATCGACGCGCGCACGATCGCGCAGCTCTTCTACGACGCGCTCGCGATCTCGGCGTGGAAGCAGGCGGGACGGTCGCGCTGGGCGCTGCGCTGCAATCCGTCGAGCGGGAACCTGCACCCGACCGAGGCGTACCTGCTGACCGGCGCGATCGACGGGCCCGCGCTCTTCCACTACGCGCCGCGCGTGCACGGGCTCGAGCGTCGGCGCGACGTCGATGTCGACGCCTGGCGCGCGCTCTCGAGCGATGGCGCGCTGATCGTGGGGCTCGCGTCGATCGCGTGGCGCGAGGCGTGGAAGTACGGCGAGCGCGCGTTCCGGTACTGCATGCACGACGTCGGGCACGCGATCGGCGCGCTGACGATCGCGGCGCGCCCGCTGGGGTGGTCGGTGCGCGTGATCGAGGGCCCGAGCGATACGCAGATGGCGCGGCTGCTCGGGATCGAGGAGAGCGGCGGGATCGAAGCGGAGCGTCCCGACGTGCTGCTCGCGATCGGAGGGCACGTCGGGTGGAGCGAGGACGTGCTCGACGCGGCGTGCGCCGGTCGACTGCACGGCACCACGAATCGTTTGAGCTCCAACCATCAGCGCTGGGACGTGATCGAGGACGTCGAAGAGGCCAGTCGCGAGGACGGGCTCGCCGCGGCGCCCCCGCAGTCGCGGTCGACTTCGACTCCGCGCGAGGACACGCCCTCTCCGCCGGCGCGTGTGCTCGTGCGGCGCCGCCGCAGCGCGGTCGAGATGGACGGCGCCACGGCGATGTCGCGCGACGCGTTCTTCCGCACGATGCGCTCGCTCGTGCCTGCGCTCACGCCCGCGCTGCATCCGCTGCCCTGGGCGCCCGAGGTGCACCCGGTGGTGTTCGTGCATCGCGTCGAGGGCCTCGATCCCGGGCTCGCGATCCTGGTGCGCGATCCCGCGGCCGAGCCCTTCCTGCGCGAGCGGATCGCGCTCGCCGAGGAGTGGGTCCGCCTGCCCGGCGCGCCCGACGATCTGCCGCTCTACGGCATCGCGCAGGGAGATGCGCGCGCCATCGCGCGCTCGCTCACCTGTCATCAGGACATCGCCGCCGACGGCGCGTTCGCGGTCGCGATGCTCGCGCGCTTCGCGCCGGTGCTGCGCGAGCGCGGGCCCTCGTGGTACCGCCGGCTGCACTGGGAGGCGGGGCACCTCGGTCAGCTGCTCTATCTCGAGGCCGAGGCGCACGACGTCGCGGCGACCGGGATCGGCTGTTTCTTCGACGACGGCATCCACGAGCTGCTCGGGATCGAGTCCGACGATCTCCGCGCGCTCTATTGCTTCACCGTCGGAGGCGCGGTGAACGATCCGCGCATCCAGACCCAGCCTGCTTATTCGGAGCGCGGCTGAGCGCCAGGCAGTCGACACTCACGCAGGGTGTCGCAACTGCCACGCTCGCACTGCCGTCGTGCGTCGCACGCGCCGACTTCGTAGGTGCGCTCGACCTGATGCCGCCCATCGCACTGCCCGTCTCCGTCCTGATCGCGACAGGGCCCCGGGCTCGACACCCAGGTCTGCTCGGTCACGCGGCACACCTGGCGCGCGACGCACGTCGCGGTGCCCCCGCACTGCGCATCACGGGTGCAGGGACGCGGCACGCAGTGCATGCCGCCGTGGCGCGAGGTGCCGCGCAGCGCAGCGATCTCGTGCGCAGGGCACGTCGGAGGCGGTGGGATCGAATCCGCCGCGACGCGTGCCGCGAATACGACACCGAGTGCCACGATCCCGAACGCGAAGAACGTGCGCGACATGCGATCACGCTCGCAGAGCGCGACGGTGCTCCGCAAGAGGGGCTCAATCGCGCACGTGGTAGACGTGCACGCGCTCCTCGCCGCGACGCTCGATGCGCACGATGAACAGGTCGAGATGGCGCACGTGCTCCGCCAGCGCGCGCTCGGTGAGCTCCATCGCCATCCCGTTCACGTCGAGGATCGAATCACCGTTCTGGATCCCGAGCACGCCGAGAGGGCTCGTGCGGCGCAAACCGAACACACGCAGTCGCTCGATGCGACGGTCCCGCTCGTAGGCGATGAAGCGCGCTGCCGGATGGTCGCCCCGACGAGCCTCGACGAAGCGCAGGAAGCGCTCACGATCGATCTCGTAGGTCGCGGGCCCGAGCAGACGCACGGAGTCGTCGAAGCGCTCGAGGGCCTGGCCGAGGATCTCCGGCTCGGGCTCGCTCGTCAGCGCGCCGACGTGCACGACCGGAAGTGGTCGCGCACGCACCGGCGATGCAGCCACCACCGTGGCCGGGCGCGGCTCCGCTCGCTCCGTCGTCGCCGGCGTCGTCATCGCGACCACCGCGCTCACCGCGCCGCCCGCGATCGCGCCCGCGACCCCCGCAGTCGCGAGACGCGCGAGCAGGCTCGGCGCCTCGACCGGGCAGTCGGCGGTGACGACCCGACCATCGGCGCGACGTCGCAGCCTCACGCACGGGCTCTCGTCGCCGCGCGCGAAGAGCGCCTCGGCCTCCGCGCGGGTCATGCGCGCGACGTCGTAGACCTCGCGATCGCAGCGCGCGCAGCGACGCACGACGTCGTCGCCCTGCATGTCGTCCCAGCGTGCCTTGCACGGGCGCGCGACCTCGAGCGACTCGAGCAGCGGGCGCGCCTCCGCGCGCAGCGTCTCGTCGATCACGGCGAGGCGGCGCGCGAGCCCATCGCGACGCGCGACCGCGCGCTCCGCCTCGTCGAGCTCCCGCGCGAGGGCGCGGCCGCGCCAGACGAGCGCGTCGTGACGATCACGATAGGGCGCGTCGACAGAACGTCGCGGGTCGCGCGCCGCGGTAGACGACGTGTCACTCGGCGAGTCGGCGTGCTCATCGTTCTCCTCGAATTCCGGGGGATGTGCGGGCATGACGCCCGGTGGTTCGCACGACGCGTGCCGCACGCGTCGAACGACGTTCAATCGCGATCGCGGTGCGACTACACTCCGCGCTCGTGTCTCTGGATGCCGCTCCGGCCCCGACGCCGGATCCCTCGCACGCACCGCTCGCCCGACCGCGCTCCCCGAGCGCGATCCCGGCGGAGCGCCCCGGCCTCTCGACGCGTGATCGCGACAACGCGCGCGCGCTCGCCGAAGCGCTCTGGACGCGCGACGGGAGCAGCGCCCCGCCGAGCGATCGCCTGACCTGGTTCGTCGAGGACCTGGCGGACTTCACCGGTCATCTCAACACCCGCGCGCGGCTTCTCTTCGTCGCGTGCCTCACGACGATCACGTGGGCCGGGCCGCTGCTGATCGGACGGCTCGGCCGGCTGCGCTCGCTCTCGATCCCCGATCGCGTGCGCGCGGTCCACGCGGTCGAGAAGAACCCCGTCGCGAGCCTCGCGCTCTTCGCGGCGAAGGCGATCGTCTCGATCGTCTGGTACGAGCACCCCGACAACGCGCGAGAGATCGGATGGGATCAGCGATGCAAGCGGTCGTGAGAGACCACTTCACGCCGCTCTCGGTGAACGAAGGGCGCGCACACGTCGGCGATCTCGAGCGCGACTGTGACGTCGTCGTCGTGGGCTCGGGCGCCGGCGGCGCGACGGTCGCGACCGAGCTCGCGCTCGCGGGCCAGCGCGTGATCGTGATCGAAGAAGGACGTCACGTGCCCGCCGATCACTACGGCGCGATGCGGCAGAGCGAGTCGCTGCGGCACGTCTGGCGCGAGGGCGGACTGACCGCAGCGTTCGGCATCGGCGGCGCGCCCACCGTGAACGTCACGATGGGCAAGGTCGTCGGCGGCTCGAGCGTGTGCACCGGCGGCGTGTGCTTCCGCGTGCCGGGCTTCGTGCTCGACGAGTGGTCGCGCGAGATGGGCATCCCCGGCATGACCGCGGCAGGCCTCGATCCCTTCTACTCGCATGTCGAGAAGGCGATCCACGTCGAGGAGGTGCCGGTCTCGATGCGCTCGCGCTCGACCGAGCTCTTCGCGATCGGCGCCGAGAAGCTGGGCCGTCCCGTGAAGCCGATGCGCCGCAACACGCGCGGCTGCGACGGATGTGGGCGCTGCAATTTCGGCTGTCCTCACGTCGCGAAGCTCAGCGTCGACGTGTCGTATCTGCCGCGCGCGATCGCGGCGGGCGCCGAGGTCTGGTCGCAGTGCCTCGTCGAGCGTGTGCAGGTCGCGAACGGCCGCGCGATCGGCGTCGAAGGGCGCCTGCTCAACGGAGCGCGCGGCACCAAGGGTGGGCGGCTGCGGGTGCGCGCGAAGCGTGTGGTGATCGCGTGCGGCGGCATCCACACACCGGTGTTGCTGCAGGCGAGCGGGCTCGGCGGGATCGGCACGCACGTGGGCAAGCACCTCACGCTGCACCCCGGCTTCCGCGTCTACGCGCGCTTCGACGAGAAGGTGCGTGGATGGGCGGGCGCGATGCAGAGCGCCTACTCCGACGCGCTCGAGCACGAAGGCATCACGATGAACTCGCTCTTCGTGCCCGCGAGCGTGATCGCCGCGACGATGCCGGGCGCGGGGCCCGATCACGTGAGGCTCGCCGAGCAGGTCGGGCACATCGCGATGTTCGGCGCGATGGTGCACGACGAGGGCGGCGGATACGTCGTGCGCAATCCCTTCGGGCGCGAGCCGCTGGTGCTCTATCGCTGCTCGAAGAAGGACGTCGGCGCGTTCTGGAAGGGCATCCGCGCGGTCGGCGAGACCTTCCTCGAGGCGGGCGCGAAGGAGCTCTTCCTCCCGATCCTCGGCAGCCACGGGCTCACCCCGGATCGGTTCCGCGCGCTCGAGCTCGAGCGCACGCCGGTCACGCGCCTCGAGTGCGCGTCGCAGCACCCGCTCGGCACCGCGCGCATGGGCACGAGCGCGTCGAACAGCGCGGTCGATCCCTGGGGCGAGAGCTGGGACGTGAAGGAGCTCTTCGTCGCCGACGCGAGCATCCTGCCCTCGAGCCTCGGCGTGAACCCGCAGCTCACCGTGATGGCGATGGCGACGCGCATCGCGTGGCACCTGCGGGAGCGCAAGCTGCCGAGCTGACTGATCGACTTCCGCCACGTCAACGCGCAACCCGCGACCTCGAGATCGTGCTGGCAGAGCACGAAGGCGACACGCTGCTCGACATGATGGCCGGCCGTGACCCTTTCCGAAGCTCGACCTCGACGACGAGGAGTAGCCCCACGCGCGACGGGCTCCAGGCCGAGGGCGACTCTCCCCATCTCCGCCAGATCGATCGCGGCGTCGCGAGCGCGGAGATGGTGCCGCGAAACTTCCCGAGCTTTGAGCGGCCGCGACCAGCTGCGACGGCATTTGCGCGAAGCTCGGGACGACCTGCAGGCAAGCGCGGCTCTGCGGGCTCGGCGACGACCTCGTAGGTGCCTGTGACTTCGGTGTTTGTCGGAGGAATGATGCGCGCGGCGGTCGTCGCTCTGTTGCTCTCGGGCTGCTACCTGTCGTCCACCCGCGACCGCGAAGGCGGCGTGGACGGTGGCCTTCGCGACGCGCAGGCCGAGGCCGGCTCGTGCGAGGTGATCGCCGGGTACCGAACCTGCGATCCACTCTGCGACGAGCGATGCCCGAGACCGAGCGGCTGCCACGCCTGGCTCCCCGTTTGTGTCGAATCCTCCGGCGATGAGGTGCTCGGAGACAACGCTTGTGCGCTCGGGGAGGGCAGGACCAAATACTGCCGTCACGGCTTCTGTGCGCCGCGACCGGGACGAGAGCCCTACGGAGCGGCTTCCTGCATCTCGGAGGAGCTCTGCCACGCGCTCTCGACGCCGGGCTCGCCGCTCTGCGTGTACTCCGACATGACGCCGCTCATCGACGGTCCTCCTGACATCGATGCCTGTCCCGGCCCGCCGGGCGGCGGGCCCGGCGGATTCTGCGGCGGCCCCTGTGGCGAATGCCCACCCCCGTTCCGCGCGTCCGAGTGGCCCGAGTCCGCCTTCAACGGGTGCACCGGCCAGTCGGAGTCGCGTCCCATCGGCGTGTGCACCACGGGTATCAACACCAGCGATTGCTCTCGCGAGGACGGCGTCATCGACCGCGAATGCAGGATCCCCGGGACGCCTTGGCCCGAGAGCGCGGTCTGTGGCTGCATGTTCTTCCGGGTCGAAGGCGAAGAGCAGGAAGTCGGATGGCGAGTGTTCGAGGACTCGTGCCGCGCGTACCGCGACCTCTTCCCCGGCCAGGTCGAGTGCTACCGGACCGACATTTGGGAGCCGCTCTGATCGGCCCTGGGTGGCCGCAGCTCGCCCCGAACGACGAGCGAACGCAGCACGACCAGCCGGAGCCTGAGGTGAACTACTCAGCACCGGTGGTACGTGGCAGTCGATCGCGCCACGCGAGACCACCGACTGCGCAGAGGTGCGCGCGAAATTCGAGTGACGCGCATTATTCGGATCGTCACGGTTTCGTTTCGTGCATTCTGATGCTGTCCCGTGCTCGCGACGGGTGTTCGGCGAGGGGATCCGAACCGTCGGACACGCTGGGCAGAGGTGTTTCCAGTGATCCGACTCTCGACGGCCCGAACGATCGGCTCGTTGTTGTGCATCGCTGCGCTCGCGGGGTGCGGAGCTTCCGAAGACGACGGGCGCGACATCCCGGAGTGGATGGGCGCCGAGCCGCATTTCGAAGCCGTCGGGTTCCTGCACGGCGAAGAGCTCGACATCTCGATGGGGGCGAGCGCCGCCGACGTGACGCAGCTCTATTGCACCCGCGAGTACACCGTTCCGCAGGCCGCCGACGGCACGCCTCGGTACGATCAGGGCCGGCTCACCGAGCTGAAGATCAACGCCTTCGTCGAGGTCGACGGAGAGCGCCGTCAGATCGAGCTCGAGCTCAAGCGCCACGATTTCCAGGCCGACGAAGTCGGCGACGAGACTGCGATCATCCCGCGCTCCGAGCTCGAAGATCCCGGCCCGGCCGAGATGTGGCTCGAGTGGGAGTGGCACGACGAGACCGACGCCACGACCTACGAGGCGGCGGGACAGACCGGCACTGCGACGCTCGAGCTCTACGAGGGCCAGCCCGACGAGACCGGGCTCGTCATTCCCGACGGCATGGGCGCGATCGGCGTGCACTGGACCGCGCGCTGGTCGGAGACCGAGGAGATCCGTGGCTCGTTCACCGTCCCCTGCACGACGAGCGTCGTCGAAATTGCCGCGCTGTAGTCGGCTCCTCGTCGCCGCGAGCGCGCTGCTCGGCGCGTGTGTGGCGCCATTCGAGACGCGCTCGGCATACGAGGATCAGGTCTACCTCTGTGACGATCCCGATGCGTTCGACGCGCGGGTGGAGGCCTGCCGCGCGGCACGCGCGCGCGGTGAGCGCTGCGGCGGCGTGATCAGCGTGCGTGGCAGTCTCCAAGCGACCGACATCGTCGTCGAGTCGGACATGACGAGCTCGCTGATCCGACTGCAACAGAGTGACGGGACTCTGCTGCTCGACGAGATCGAGGCGACGGGATCGACTCCGTACTTCTTCCTGACGCTGCAGATGAAGAGCGTCGGAGGCGCCGTCGGCGCGGAGCCGGTGGCCGACGATCGCACGCTCGAGATCGATCCGGCGGCCGGAGGGGGCCCCGAGCAGCTCGCCGACGATCGTGTCGACATCGGGCTGCGCATCAGCAACGGCGCGGAGAGCGTCGATCTCTCGGGCGACGACGGCGCGGTGATGCTCACCGAGCGCGCGCGGGGCGAGCTCGCAGGTCGTTTCGAGGGGAGCTTCGGCGACCCCGAGGACCGCGCCGAGGGCTGCTTCCACGTGCTCGGCCTCGACGTGCGGATCGTGCGATGAAGAGAGTCTCGTTCTGTGTCGTCGTGCTCGCGCTTTCCGGAAGCGTCGGAGTCGCGCACGCACAGCCCGGCACCTCGAGTGACGAGATGGGCGTCGACGACTACGCCGAATTGTCGCTCGAAGAGCTGCTCGGCGACGTCGTCTCGGCGTCGCAGCGTCGAGAGAGCCTGTTCCGCGCGCCCGCGAACGTGACGGTGATCGAGCCCGACGACATCCGCGCATCGGGCGCGCGCAGCGTGCCCGAGCTGCTGCGCAGCGTGCCCGGCGTGCAGGTGATCGCGACCGCGCCCGGCAATTACCTCGTGTCGATGCGCGGCATGGGCGGCCTCACCGGCAACAACCTCGTCGTGCTCCTCGACGGAGTGCAGCTCAACAGCCCGGTCGACGGAGAGGTCGACTGGTCGACGCTGCCGGTGAGCATCGACGACATCGCGCGCATCGAGGTGGTGCGCGGCCCGGTGAGCCCGATCTACGGCGCGAACGCGTACACCGGCATGATCCGGATCGACACGAACGCGCTGCCCGAGGCCGAAGAGGCGCGGGGCGGCGCGCGCGTCGTGGGCGGCATCGACTCCGCGGTGCAGCCCGCGGGCGAGGTCTCGACGTGGTTCCGCGGCCGTCGCGGTCCGGTGTCGGCGAGCGTGCAGGCGCACGCGACGCTCGACGATCACTTCCGCACCGGCGAGACCGTCGATCAGCCCGGGCTGCGCGCGCTCGGGCTCGGTGGGCGCATCGGCATCGCGCTCGACGAGCGCATCGATCTCACGCTCGACACCGGCGCCGCGATGAGCGAGCGCAGCGCGCTCGACTACCTCGTGCTCGAGCCGGAGCCGCAGCTCTCGGCGCGCGGCTACGGCCGCCTCGCGCTGACGATGCGCGAGCTCGCGCCCGAGGTGCCGAGGCTGAGCTTCTGGACGCGCGGGCGATGGTCGATCCGGCGCGCCGATCAGGAGCAGTACTCCGGCTTCAGCTACGACGACACGACCTCGCTCGACGGACAGATCGGCACCGATCTCGAGCTCGCCCTGCCCTACGAGATCGACGTGCTGGTGGGCGCCGACGCGGGCGGCACCTACGTCGATGCGCCCTTCGTCCATCCCGACGAGAACGGCGTGCTGCGCGGGAGCGTCGGTGTCTACGTCAACGCCGACGTCGACATCGCGGAGATGTTCAACATCGGCGCGGCAGTCCGCACCGACGTCTCGCCCTTCGCCGACGGGCCGCAGGTGTCGGTGCGCGCGTCGGCGATGTATTTCCAGCCGAATTTCTCGATTCGCATCATCGGCGCGAGCGCGTATCGAAATCCCACCTACGTCGAGGTGGCCAGTCGGTTCCGCGATCCGAATACCGACATCATCCTGCTCGAGGGCACCGCCGGTCTCGCGCTGCCGCGCGTCGACTCGCTCGAGGCGATCCTCGCGGCGGGCTTCGACGGGCGCTTCTCGCTGCGCGCGAGCGCGTACGTCGCACGCGCGATGGATCTCGTCGTCGGCGACTTCACGCCGCTCACCCGCAAGACGTTCCGCACCGACGACGACACGACCGTGTTCGCCGGCGGCGAGGTCGAGCTCGACTGGACGATCACCGACGACGTCACGCTGCGTCTCGGCGGCGCGGGCGTGGGCTTCCTGACGACCCCCGACGATCCCGCGGTCACGGTCGGTGTCGCGGAGCACAACTCGCTGATCACCGCGACGGCCGAGGTGCGCGGTCGCGTGTCCGAGGCGCGCCTCGATCTCTCGGCGGGCGCGACGTTCTTCTCGGAGCGCCAGTACAACGTGCGCGTCGGCCTTCCCCCGCAGCTCGTGCGCATCGACGTGCCGCACGGCGCGCGCCTCCACGGCACCGCGTCGTGGCGCCCGGTGCAGGAGATCCCGCTCGATCTGCGGCTGATCACGGTCGTGCACCTGCCGCACGAGCTGGTGGAGTCGCCGCTGCCCTCGGCCGGACGCCTCGGCAGCCGCGTGCTCCTCGGGGTCGACATCCAGACCAATTGAGCCCTCTGCGCGCGCTACCCTCGCGCGCATGCCGGAGCTTCCCGAGGTCGAGCACGCGCGTCGTCAATTCCTCGCCGTGCTCGGAGAGCACGAGACGATCCTCGACGCGCGCGCGTCGGATCCCATCGTCGTCCCGATGTCGCACGACGCGTGGCGCCACGCGCTGGTCGGGCGCCGCATCGAAGGTGCGTCGCGCATCGGGAAGAACTTGCTCGTCACGTTGAGCGGCGATCACGCGATGTGGTTCCACCTCGGCATGACCGGACGCCTCGTGCGGCAGGGCGCGAAGGACGAGAAGATCGACGAGAAGACCGGACTGCCGCGCTTCACCAAGTGGTGGATCAAGACGAAGCGCGCGACGCTCTGCCTCGCCGATGCGCGCCGGCTCGGGCGCAGCCTCGCAGGATCACGCGACGAGGTGATGCGCGGGAGCAAGCTCGACGAGCTCGGCCCCGACGCGCTCTCGATCGACTCCGCCGATGCGCTGCACGCGCGGCTCGAGCGCGCGAAGGGACCGATCAAAGCAGCGCTGATGGATCAGTCGCGCATCGCGGGGCTCGGGAACATCCAGGCGATCGAGACGCTGTGGCGCGCGAAGATCCATCCCGAGACGCCGGTGCCCGCGCTGAAGAGCGATGCGTGGAAGTCGCTCTACGACGCGATGCACGAGTCTCTCGATGCCGGGCTCGCGTCGATGCGCGACACCGACGAGGTCGTGTACGTCGAAGCGGGCGGGCCCAATCCGTTCCTCGTCTACGACCGCGAGAGCGAGCCCTGTCCGCGCTGCGGCACGAAGCTGGTGCGCGAAGTGACGCGCGGCCGCTCGAGCTATCTGTGCCCGAAGTGCCAGAAGAAACCTCGCGCGAAGTGACGTCTTCCGAGTGACGCTGTCGCGATAATCGACCTTCGGTCGACGAACCTCGCGCGCGATGACTCGACTTCGCGACTCGCGCACGTCCCAAAGCGCGACTTACGTACGTACCACGCAATAAGGTGCATGATCTAGATCATGTCGCCTTTTAGCTCGTCGGAAAAACCCCGGAAACGAGCGCTGGCCATGATGGCCGCGCACTTCACGAACGACTGCGCGTGGAGGGTCGCTCGACGCCGACTCGGCGTCGGGTGTGTCTCTTCTTCTTCCGACGAGGGGGACTTCGCTCATGTCCGATTCGCGTTCCGGCGGCGCCGACGAGGCGCAGCGCCGAAGGTCTCGTCGTGCCTCGCGCAAGCTCGCCGACCGTGCGTTGCGCCGTCGCGAGTTCCTCAAAGTCGCGGCGACTGCCGCGTCGACGCTGGCGATCGGTGGCAGTGCGCTCGGCTGTTCCGAGGGCGAGCCCGAGGCGCGGACGCCCGCGACGCCGCCCAGCGGTGCGCCCGCGGCCGGAGGCTCCAGCGCGCCGGAGGTCAGCGCGATTCGCTTCGGCATGATCGCGCTCACCGACTGCTCGCCGATCGTGATCGCGCACGAGCGCGGCATCTTCCGGCGCTACGGAATCGAGTCGAGCGTGGTGAAGGGTGCCAGTTGGGCGGCCATCCGCGACTCGCTCACCAACGGCGACATCCAGGCGACTCACATGCTCCTCGGGATGCCTCTCGCATCGACGATGGGCATCGGCGGGTCGCCGCAGGTCCCGATGGTCGTGCCGTGGCTGCTCAACCGGAACGGACAGGCGATCACGCTCGCCAACACGTTCCGCGGCCGAGTCCGCGCGGACGCATCGGCGCTCAAGCCGCTCGTCGACGAGGCGAAGGCGGCGGGCAATCCGATGACGTTCGCGATGACGTTCCCGCCCGGAACGCACGCGATGTGGATGCGCTATTTCCTCGCGTCGGGCGGCATCCATCCCGATCGCGACGTCGCGCTCGTCACCGTGCCTCCCGCGCAGATGGTCGCGAACATGCGCATCGGGCGCATGCACGGCTTCTGCGTGGGCGAGCCCTGGAACGCGCGGAGCATCGCCGATCAGATCGGCTACACCGCGATGACGACCCAGGAGATGTGGCGCGATCACCCCGAGAAGGTGCTCGCGTTCCGCGAGGACTTCGCCGAGCAGAACCCGCGCACGGTGAAGGCGATCCTGAAGGCGATCCACGAAGCGAGCGTGTGGCTGGACGACCTCTCGAATCGTCCCGAACAGGCCCGCATCGTCTCGCAGACCACGTACATCAACTGCGCGCCGGAGCTCATCCTCGGTCGCCTCCAGGGCCACTACGACTATGGCGATGGGCGCACGCTCGAAGATCCGAACTACATGATCTTCAGCCAGCGCGGCTGCAATGCGCCGCAGGCAAAATATGCGCACTGGTTCCTGAGCCAATTCCGGCGCTGGGGGCTCGTCCAGGGCCGCCCCGACTACGAAGGTGTCGCGCGCCGCGTGATGCGGATGGACCTCTACGCCGAGGCGATGCGCGAGCTCGGCGTCGCGGTGCCCGAGCCCGACGTGCGCCCCGAGACGTTCTTCGACGGAAAGACCTTCGATCCCGCCGATCCCGAGGGATACGCGACCTCGTTCCCGATTCACGCGCTCGCTGGCTGATTCCAACGCTCGACAGAGGAGGCCCTGATGGAGCTCGTCCGCAAGGTGATGAGTCGCGACCGACTCGAGTCGTTGTTCCTTCCGGTGGTCGGCGTCTTCGTGGTGCTCGGTCTCTGGGGGCTGATCAGCACGTTCGTCACGGACCTGCTGCCCAGTCCGCTCGAGACCTGGGAGGCGAGCCGGCTGTACGTGCTCGAGCCGTTCGCCAAGCGCGGCGAGCTCGATCAGGGAATCCTGCGCTTCGCGTGGTACTCGCTGATCCGAGTCGGAAAGGGATATCTGCTCGGGCTCGTCTTCGCGGTGCCGCTCGGTCTTCTGCTCGGGCTCTCGCGCACCGCACAGAAGGCGTTCGATCCGGTGGTGCAGGTGCTGCGGCCGGTCTCGCCGCTCGCGTGGCTGCCGCTCGGGCTCGTGCTCTTCCAGCAGCCGGAGCCGGCGGGCACGTTCGCGATCGCGATGTGCTCGATGTGGCCGACCGTGATGAACACCGCGTTCGGCATCCGCTCGATCCCGCAGGACTACCTCAACGTCGCGCGGGTGCTGAAGCTCTCGCGCACCAAGACGCTCTTCAAGATCCTCCTGCCCGCGGCGCTCCCCGCGATGTTCACGGGATTCCGACTCTCGCTCGGCATCGCGTGGCTCGTGATCGTCGCGAGCGAGATGCTCACCGGTCAGCCCGGCATCGGTGGGTTCCTCTGGCAGGAGTACAACTCGCTCGTCTACGAGCACCTCATCCTGTGCATCGTGACGATCGGTCTCGTCGGCTTCCTCCTCGACCGGCTGATGGCCGCGATCGAGCTGCGCGTGAAGGCGGCCTGACATGGCGAGCGAATCGACCGGACCGCTCGTCGAGCTGAAGGGCGTCTCGAAGGGATTCGCGAGCAGCAGCTCGCGCGTCGAGGTCCTGCACGGGATCGACCTCACGATCGAGCGCGGTGAGCTCGTCGCGATCGTCGGTTATTCGGGCGCGGGGAAGACCACGCTGGTCTCGCTGATCGCGGGATTGCTGATGCCCGACACCGGCACCGTGCGATTCGCGGGCGCGCCGGTCACCGGGCCGGGCACCGATCGCGGCGTGGTGTTCCAGAGCTATTCGCTGCTGCCCTGGCTCAGCGTGCACGAGAACGTGCTGCTCGCGGTCGAGGCGGCGTTCCCCTCGTGGGATCGCGCCAAGCACGCGCAGCACGCCGATCGTTACGTCGCGATGGTCGGCCTCGCGCCGGCGCGCGACAAGACGCCGGGGCAGCTCTCGGGCGGCATGCGCCAGCGTGTCGCCGTCGCGCGCGCGCTCGCGATGGAGCCCGAGCTGTTGCTCCTCGACGAGCCGCTCTCGGCCCTCGACGCGCTCACGCGCGGCAAGCTGCAGGGCGAGCTCGAGCGCATCTGCGTGCGCAGCGGAAAGACGATCCTGCTGATCACGAACGACATCGACGAGGCGCTGCTGCTCGCCGATCGCATCGTGCCGCTCGGCGCGGGACCGCGCGCGACGCTCGGCCCCTCGTTCCGCGTGGACCTGCCGCGCCCGCGCGACAAGCGCGCGCTGCAGCACGATCACACCTACAAGGAGACGCGCGCTGCGATCGGCGAGTACTTGCTCGCGAGCTCGCCGCGCGCGAAGCGCCGCGCCGATGGCGAGAAGGCGGAGGTCGCACGATGAGCGCGCGTCACCTGGTGCTCTCGGGGATCGCGAAGAGCTTCGACGGCCCCTCGGGGCGTCAGCTCGTGGTCGACGGATTCGAGCTCGAGGTCGAGGCGCGCGAGTTCGTCGCGCTGATCGGTCACTCGGGATGCGGCAAGTCGACCGTGCTCTCGATGGTCGCCGGGCTCGCGACGCCCGACACCGGATCGATCGTCCTCGGCGGGCGCGCGGTGAAGGAGCCGGGCCCCGATCGCGGCATGGTCTTCCAGTCCGCGTGCCTGCTGCCGTGGATGACCGCGCTGCAGAACGTGCTGCTCGCGGTCGAGCAGGTGATGCCGAGCGCGACGCGCGCGCAGCAGCGCGCCTCCGCGATGCATCACCTCGAGCTCGTCGGCCTCGACGACGCCGCGGATCGCAGGCCCGCCGAGCTCTCGATGGGCATGCGCCAGCGCGTCGGCCTCGCGCGCGCGTTCGCGTGCAAGCCCGACGTGCTGCTGCTCGACGAGCCGTTCGGCATGCTCGACTCGATCACGCGCATGGAGCTGCAGGACGTGCTGCTCTCGCTGTGGAGCGAGCACCGCATCACCGCGCTGATGGTCACCCACGACGTCGACGAGGCGCTCTTGCTCTCGGATCGTGTGGTGATGATGACGTCGGGCCCGCGCGCGCACGTGGGCGAGATCCTCGATGTCGCGCTCGAGCGACCGCGCGATCGACGCCTGCTCGTCGAGGACGCTCGGTTCGACGCGATGCGCGATCGCGTGATCGGCTTCCTCGAAGAGCGCGCCGGTCGTCACGTCGCGCCCGCCGAGGAAGCGAGCGACGAGCTGGAGCACGAGGACGACGCCGAGTCGCTCTCGCTCGGCGAGACGTCGGCGAAAGCCGAAGCGACGATCAGCAGCAGCGCGCCCTAGCGCTGGCGCTCGGAAGATCCCGAACGACGCCGAGCCGACGACGCACACGCGTCGCGCGGAGAGGCTCGTTCACGCCTTGGATTCCAACTGCGCGCATCGGCGATCTCGAGGCGGTGCGCGCCGAGACGAGCGAGACCTCGCGGCCTCGCACGGGGGTAGTCATGCGTCTTGTCCAACGTTCGAAACACGCACCTTCGCTCGCGGCGATCGCAGCCATCGGCATCACGCTCGGGCACACCGAGATCGCGCTCGCGCAGACCGGCGCGCCCGCAGAGCCGGCGCCGATCGAAGGGGCGATCACGCCGACGTCGGATCCGGAGGTCGTGCCCGCGCCCGAGACCGAGGTGGATCCGGCGGAGACCGCGCCCGCGCCGGAGGTGGAGAGCGCTCCGCTCGAGGCTGCTCCCGCCGCGAGCGCGGAGCCGATCATGCCCGCGGCAGGGCCGGCCGCCGCGCCGGTCGCGACCACGCCGCCCCCGGTGCCGTGGGGCTTCGAGCTCGCGGGGATCCAGTGGCGTCCTTCGCTCGAGGTGCGCGCGCGCGGCGAGCTCCGCACCGGCGGATACGTGGGCGAGGCCGATCAGGGCATCGTCACGCTCCGCTCGCGCATCGGCATGGACGCGCGCTGGGAGCTGCTGCGCGCGTTCGTGCAGGTGCAGGACGCGCGCGACTTCGGCGTCACGCCGGGCACGCAGAGCGGTGGCTCGACTGGCATCCATCAGGGCTTCTTCGAGATCGGAGACGGGAACAGCTACGCACGCGCCGGTCGTCAGGAGATCGACTACGGCAGTGGTCGACTGATCGGCTCGCTCAACTGGGCCTCTGCCGCGCGCAGCTTCGACGCGCTGCGGGTGCACACGCAGCAGGGTGAATTCTCGCTCGACGGATTCGGCGCGGTGGTGCGCACGCCGCGCACGCTGAATTGGCCCGACGGAACGCCGCGCTCGAGCGAGGGTGACTATGCCGGCGGCATCGCCGCGGAGTGGTCACCCGGAGACGCGCTGCGTCTCGGCGGATATGCACTCTATCGCCACGACGGCCCGACCGAGGCTGCTCCGGGCACCGACATGATGATGGCGGGACAGTGGCTCGATCGGCATCGCGACATCGGCGCATTCTCGCTGCGTGCCAGTGGCAACATCGAGCGTCGATTCCGCTACGAGGTCGAGCTGGTGCTCGAAGCGGGTCAGGTCGCGGGCGACGACTTCCTCGCTGCAGGCGCGATCGCCGAGGGCCACTACAAGTTCGACGCCCCGTGGAGCCCGGAGATCGGAATCGGCGGGACGTTCGGCACCGGTGAGAGCGCCGATGGGACGTGGAACGAATTCGACAACTTCTTCCCGACCAATCACCTCATCTACGGCCTTCTCGATGTCTTCGGGCTGCGGAACCAGACGCACGGATTCGCGCGCTTCGGACTGACTCCCATCGATCGCCAGCTGAGCGTCTGGACCGCGGGTCGCGTGTATCGCTTCGTCGAGCCGGGCGCGCGATGGACCAACGCGGGCGGCGCGGTCGTCGGTCGCAATCCGATGAACACCGACGAATTCGCGGGCGTGGAGGTCGACGTCGAGGCGCGCTGGACGCCGATCGATCACCTCGCGATCTGGGGCGGCTACGGCGCGTTCATCCCGGGGGGCGGCGCCGCGAACCTCGGTCACCCCGACCCGATGCACTGGGGCTACCTGATGGTGGGCGTTCTCGTGCCGTAGGCACACATCGTCGACGCCGCGGCACGTCGTCCGGCGCACGGGAGTACAATCGTGCGCCGTGACGACTCGCATCCTCACGCTCCGCACGACCGACTCCGCGCCGGTCGACGCCACGATCGACGAGCTGCCCGCGCTGCTCGCGGACCCGACGACGCTCGTGTGGGTCGACATGCTCGACTGCGGCGACAAGGACCGCCGCATCCTCGAGGACATCTTCAAGTTCCACCCGATGGTCGTCGAGGACATGCTCGCCGACGCACCGACCCCGAAGCTCGAGCGCTTCGACGGATACCTCTACATCGTCTTCCACGCGCTCCTGCCCGGTTGGGAGAAGTCGCAGGAGCTGCCGATCGGCGATCTCGACGTGATGCTCGGGAGGAACTTCCTCCTGACGAGCCACAGCAAGATGATCGCGTCGGTCGAGAACGCGTGGACGCAGGTCCGCAAGAAGCCCGAGCTGATGCGCAAGGGCATGGCGTACGTCGCGTACCTGATCGCCGACGTGCTGAGCGAGCGATATCTGCCGCTGATGGAGAAGCTCGATCACGAGATCGACGCGCTCGAGACGTCGATCATGAAGGACCCGGGGCCGCATCTGCTGCAGCAGATCATGGACCTGAAGCACAAGCTGCAGCGGCTGCGCCGCGTCGGGCTCCACCAGCGCGAGGTGCTCAATCGCCTGTCGCGCGGCGATCGCGAGATGGAGATCATCCCCGAGGAAGTGCGGCCCTTCTTCCGCGACGCCTACGACAACTTCGTCCGCGTGGTGGACCTCAACGACAGCTTCCGCGACATCGTGAGCGCGTCGATGGAGGTCTATCTGAGCATGCAGGGGCACAAGCTGAACGAGATCATGAAGGTGCTGACCTTGATCTCGACGATCATGCTGCCCCTGACGTTCATCGCCGGCGTGTACGGGATGAACTTCGAGAACATGCCGGAGCTGCACATGCGCTGGGGGTATTACGGCGCTTGGGCTGCGATGATGGCGACGGCCGTGGGGTTCTTCACGTACTTCAAGAGGAAGAAGTGGCTGTGATGATCGGGTGAGGCTTCGGCGAGGGGGCGTGGGGTGGGGCTCCGGCGCCCTGGTACTCGCGGCTGCTGCTCGGGACTCGGCTCTGCTCGCTCGCACGTCAGTCTCGCGGGACGTATCGCGCAGACGATTCGCCTACCTGGACGTGCGCTGATAGCCGGTTCGGCTATCGAGCGGCCCTGGGTAGACGAATCGGCTATCGCGGGTGAACGGCGGTCCCGGAGACGTCGGCGCCGATCGCGTCTTGCACTCTCGTGAAGCCGTCGCGCTTCGCGAGGGTGGTGAGGTCGCGCGCGATGCGGCTCGGGAGGGTGGGGCCGCCGTAGATGAAGCCGGTGTAGAGCTGGACCAGCGTCGCGCCGGCGCGGATGCGCTGCCATGCCTGCTCTGCGGTCTCGATGCCGCCGACCGAGATGAGGACCAGGCGGTCGCCGACCCGGGCGCGAAGACGACGGAGCACGGCGAGCGAGCGATCGTGGAGCGGGGCGCCGCTGAGGCCGCCGGCGCCGATCTGCTTCACGACCTCGTCGGGGGTGCGGAGGCCGTCGCGGCGGATCGTGGTGTTCGTCGCGACGATGCCTGCGAGGCCCAGCTCGATCGCGAGATCGGCGACTGCGTCGACGTCGTCGTCGGACAGATCGGGGGCGATCTTCACGAGCAGCGCGGGGCGGCGCTCGGTGCAGGTGCGCTCGATCGTGCGCTGCACCGCGGCGAGCAGCGGGCGCAGCTTCTCGACGGCCTGGAGATCACGCAGGCCCGGCGTGTTCGGCGAGCTGACGTTGACGACGACGTAGTCGGCGAGCGGGGCGAGGCGCGCGGTGGACGCTTCGTAGTCGGCGATCGCGGCGTCCTCGGTGACGATCTTCGTCTTGCCGACGTTCACGCCCACGATGCCGCGCGTGCGATCGCGCTTCGCGAGGCGGCGCTGTGCGTCCTCGGCGCCGCGGTTGTTGAACCCGAGGCGGTTGATCAGGCCGCGATCCGCGGAGAGCCGGAACATGCGGGGCTTGGGGTTGCCCGGCTGGGCCTGCGCCGTGACCGTGCCGATCTCGACGAACCCGAAGCCGATCGCGAGCAGCGCGTCGTGACCTTCCGCGTTCTTGTCGAAGCCGGCGGCGAGCCCCACCGGCGCGTCGAACGTCAGGCCGAGCGCGTCGACGCGCAGCGCGGGATCGCGCGGGCGGAAGAGCGCGCGCAGCAGCGCGGTGACGCCCGGGATCGCACACGCGAGTCGCAGCGCGCCGAACGCGAGGTGATGCGCGGTCTCGGCGGGCAGGAGGAAGAGGAGCGGCCTCAAGAACCAGCGGTAGAGCATCGGCGGCGCCGAAGATGGATCGAGCGCGGCGCGCCGTCGAAGTACGCTCGGCCGCGATGGTCCTCGGTGTCCGGGCGCACGTGCGCGCAGTGCTGATCCTCTTCGTGCTCGTGGGGAGCTGCATCGAGGGGCTGCCGGTGCCGCGCGTCGCCCCCGCGCACCTCTCGCGACCGGTGGGCCGCCGCGAGCTCGAGCGATGGACGCGCATCCTGCGCGGCGCGGGGGTCGACATCGACGAGCCGACGCTGCGCAGGCACGTGATCGACGTCAGCAGCGAGCTGACGGTGATGCACGATCGTGCGCGCGAGCCGCTGCGGCGCTGGTTCGAGCTCACGCACACGACGCAGCGCTGGTCGCTCTTCCCGGTCGCCGATCCCGATCCCTACTGGATGCACGTGGAGGCGCGCAGCGGCGGCGAGTGGACGCTGCTCTATCGCCCGAACGATCCCGATCACGCGTTCCTCTCGAGCACGCTCGAGTACCGGCGGGTGCGCGCGGTGTGGAACCCCGGCAGCGGCGGGACGCGCGCCGATCATCCGCGCTTCGTCGACTGGATCGCACGCGAGATCTTCGCGCGGCGCGAGGACGTCGACGCCGTGCGCGTGCGCTACCTGCGCCACCACGTGAGCCTGCCCGGCGAGCCGCGCGACCCCGAGACGCACTGGATGTTCGAGGAGGTGCGGGAGCGATGAGCCGGCTTCGCTCGCGATGGCGCGCGTGGGTCACGCTCTGCGCCGAAGAGGAGCGCGCGACGGTGCTCGCCGTCGTGCGCATCGGCGTCGCGTCGGTGCTGCTCGTCGATCTGCTGATCGCGGCGCGGCTCGAGCTCGTCGAGGTGCTGTGGGGCCCCTCGAGCGCCGGGGGCTTCGGCGCGATGGACACGCTCGAGCCCTCGCCGGTGCTCGCGTTCCGGTGGCTCGGCGCGAGCCTCGGGACGACGCGCCTCGTGTACGGCGTCGCGGTCGCGAGCGCGCTCTCGATGGTGCTCGGAACCTTCAGTCGCACCAGCACGCTGGTCCTCGCGATCGCGCTCTCGCAGCTCGCTGCGATCCTCCCCCAGGCCGATCGCGGGATCGACGCGGTGCTGCGCAACGCGCTCTTCGTCCTCGCGTGCAGCGGGTGCGGGCGTGCGCTCTCGATCGATGCGTGGCGCGAGCACGGACGATGGCTGCCCGACGTGCGTGTGCCCGCGTGGCCGCGGCGGCTGATCGTGGTGCAGCTCTTGTGGATGTACTTCAGCGCGGGGCTGCACAAGTCGCAGCTCACGTGGTGGCCACCGGGCGACTTCGCGGCGCTCTACGTGGTGCTGCTCGATCCGCACTTCGCGTCGTACGACTTCTCGTCGTGGCTCGCGCACGTCTATCGGCTGACGCAGCTCGGCACCGTGGCGACGATGGCGTTCGAGATCGGCGCGCCGCTGATGGGGCTCGCGCTCTGGTATCGGCGCACTGCGCATCGCGGCGGGCGGATGCGCGCGGCGTTCGCGTTCCTGCGGGTGCGCGAGGTGTGGCTCGCCGTCGGCATCGGCTTCCACGTCGCGCTGATCTTCACGCTGCGGCTCGGGATCTTCCCTTGGGGGATGCTCGCGCTCTATCCCGCGTTCCTCACGCCGAGCGAGCTCGATGCGCTCGTGGCACGCGTGAGAGCGGGGATGCGGCGCGGGGCGCGGCCGATCCGCGCGTGCTAGTACGGGGGCCGTGCACAGCGGGAGTCCAGGGGTGAGGGCGCTGACACAAGAGGAGCGAAGGCTCCGCCTCGTGCTCGAGGCGCTCGAAGTGCTCGCGGACGACGGCGAGGCACGCGAGATCGTCGCCGATGCGCTCTCGATGGCGGGGCGCACCGCGGTGCCATCGATCGCCGACGGAATGCGATCGTTCCTGTCGGTGCACATGCTCGACGCGGTCGAGGCGCGGCTCGGCGCGGACGCGGCGGATCGTTTCGACGAGTCGATCGATCTGGTGCTGCGCGCAGCAGCGGTGGAGCACGAGAGCGCGCCTGCGCCGCGACGCGGCGGGCACGGGCGCTTGGTGCTCGTGGCGTCGTCGGAGCCGGAGCGCGTGGCGCAGATCGCGCGGGCGCTCTCGAAGCACGCGGACGTCGAGGCGATCCCCGAGCCGAGCTCGCTGCCGGCGATGGTGTGGGCCGATCTCGCGTCGGCGATCGTGATCGACTGGGCCCGTTGTCCGCTCGACACCGATGCGATCGACGAGCTCGCGGCCGGGATGAAGACCGGTGGGCGGCTGGTGCTCTGGGGCGCGCCGCGCGAGGTGGAGGCGCGGTTCCTCGAGATCGGGCGGGCGACTTGGCTGAGCGTGGCGCGGACCGCTGGCGCTGGGCACGTCGCTGGGATCGTGCTCGCGCTGTTGTCGGACGAGACTCGCTAGCTCGGGAATCTCCGCGCGGGGAGAGGCTTCGGTGAGGGGCGCGGGGCGGGGTCTCGTGCTCGGACAGTCCTCGCGATTGCGTCCTGCTGCAGGCCCGGAGACTGCGTAGGCGGTTCTCGCGGCCGACGCGCTTCGCGCTGTCGGTCGCTCGCATTCGGGGCTCTTCCGGAGACTGGATGGCGCTGCGGAACTGCGCGCGAGACCCCGCCCCGCGCCCCGCTGGTAAGGCTTCGGCCACGCGGGGTGGAGAGCGGCGGTCGGTGTGTTGGGCTGGGGGACGCGTGACGCGCGAGGGCGCTTCGCGACCTCGCTCGTCACGCGAACCGGCTCGCCCTTCGGGCATCGCGGCCGAATTGAACGCGCTCGCGCTTCGCGCATCGCCTGGATTTTGCGTCTGGCTCGCGCCCGGCTGATCGCGCTCCGGCTGAGTGGCGACGACGGGGCGAGCAGCGGTCGGTGTTGCGAGTCCACGGCGTGGACTCGGAAGTCCACGGCGTGGACTCCGTCAGCGCGGGGCCGATGCGTTGGGCGCATCGGTGCGCGGCGGGGCATACGTCGCGCGCATCGGCGCTAGCGCGCTCGGGTCGTGAGCCAGCGGTCGATCTCCGTCGCGATCGGGGTTGCGAAGCGATCCGCGCGCTCGGGGAGCACGTGCATCTCGTCGAACGGGGTGTAGCGCTCGACCAATAGGTCGCGGCGGATCTCGAGGCAGAGCACCTGGCCGCGGTGGCGCGTCGCGTAGCGGTGGGCCTGGGTGCTCGGGTGCATCGTGTACGCGCCGCCTTCGACGGCCTCGTGGCCCAGCGCGCGGTACGCGGTGATCAGCGACTCGGGCATGCCCTCGGGCGCGAGGAGCTCGCCCTCTGCCGTGCGTGTGATCAGATCGATCTCGGGGCGCACCGGCCAGCGCGACCACGCGTCGGGCTCGTGCGCGGCGCGCAGCGCGTGGACGATCTCGTCGTCGATCTTCGCGATGCCCATCGTGCGCGGGCCGTAGGTGTGCGGAGTGAGCGCGAAGCCGCCCGCGCCGCAGACGTGCTCGTACGCGCGATCGATCAGCGCGACGTACGCGCGGTGCAGCGAGAGCAGGAGCGCGACGTCGTCCGCATCGAGCACGTAGGGCGCGACGCCCGCCGTCATGCCCGCCGACTCGGCCGCGTCCTCGAGACGGTTCGCGTCGACGAACGTGCGCGGGATCAGACACCGCACGAGCAGCGCCGATCGATCCGGGCGCGCCGCGATCACGCGCTCGGCGACGCGACGCCCGTAGTCCCACGCGCCGACGTCGGTGTTGACGTGGAAGAACACGTGGAGGTCCTCGGGCAGCGCGCCTCGCATGCGCGTGCGGAGCGCGTCGTAGTGCGCGCGGCGATCGGCGCCGTGGGGCACCTCGACGAGCAACGCGGGAGCCGCGTGGCGATCGGCGCGTGGACCGTCGAGACGCTCGACGTGCGCGACGCCCTCCAGAGGAACGAACTGCGTCATCGCGCTGGAGACTGCCACATGTGGCGGCGCGCCCACCGCCACACGTGGCGAGCTCGATCACTCGCAGGTGTCGTCCACCTCGTTCTCGATCGGTGCGAGGGTCCGCAGGTACTCGGCGATGTCGCAGGCCTGTGCCTCGGTCATCCCGGTGGCGCGATACCGGATCATGATCGAGCAGAGCACGTCGCCGTCGGGCGTGACGCCGTCGAGCGTCGCCTTCGCGATGTCGCCGGTCGTCCACTCGGCGAGCCCGGTGTCGTCGGGCGTGAGGTTCGATGCCGCGAACCCCGTGCCCCCACGCTGTCCCGCGAAGTCCGCGTTGTGGCAGGACGCGATCCCGCACGTGCTCATCGCGGGCGCCTGCCCCGTCTCGGCGCTCGCGCCGGTGCAGTCGATCGCCGCGACCGCCGCGTCGGTGCCCGCTCCGCCGTCCTGCTGCTGCCCGTCGCCTCCCCCGTCGTCGCCACCACACGCGATCGCGACGACGCCGATCGTGATGCAGCAGAGCGCGATGGCGCAGCGCCTCGTCGATTCGTTCCGAGTCATGGTCCTCCTCTCGTGAGCAGGCCGCGTCGGTGCACGAACCGTGACTCCGGAGGTCTCTCGAAATCGGCTCGCCCGCAGGTCCCTACCGTCCGCGCGCTGCGCCCTCCCGTCCGGGTCCTGCGGGACGAGCACTCCCGCAAGGATCAGCGCACGTCGTGATCCTCGGGGCGATCGACGTCGCGGAGCTGCGGGAAGAGGAACGCCCAGATCGCCGTGACGAGCAGCGTGCCGACGCCGCCGATCACGACCGCGGGCACGGTGCCGAGCCACGCCGCGGTCACGCCGCTCTCGAGCTCGCCGAGCTCGTTCGAGGCGCCGATGAACACCATGTTCACCGCCGCGACGCGGCCGCGCATCTCGGGTGGCGTGGTGATCTGCACGACGGTCTGGCGGATCACCACGCTGACCATGTCGGCGCCGCCGAGCACCGCGAGCGCGACCAGCGAGAGCGGGAAGCTGCGCGACACCCCGAACACGATCGTCGCGATGCCGAAGAGCCCGACGCACGCGAACATCGTGAGCCCCGCGCGCCGGCGCAGCGGACGGAACGCGAGCACCAGCGCGACCACGCCCGCGCCGATCGCCGGCGCCGCGCGCAGGAAGCCGAAGCCGCGCTCGTCGACGTGCAGGATGTCGCGCGCGTAGATCGGCATCAGCGCGACCGCGCCGCCCAACAGCACCGCGAAGAGATCGAGCGAGATCGCGCCGAGGATCACGGGGTGCTCGCGCACGTAGCGCACGCCCGCGAGCAAACGCGCGAGCCCGGATCCGCGTCGCTCCTGGCGCTCCGGCACGTAGCGCATCGCGAGCAGCGAGAGCACGGCGAGCACCTCGAGCACGGCGCTCGTCGCGTACGCGCTGGGCGCGCCGCCCGCCGCGATGACGAAGCCCGCGAGCGCCGGGCCGGAGATGGTCGCGAGCTGGAACGTGGTCGAGCCGAGCGCGATGCCCTGCGCGAGCTCGGCCGGTGGCACCAGCGCGGGCAGCAGCGCCTGCGCCGCGGGCCCCGCGAACGCGCGGGCGCACCCGAAGAGCACGAGCACGAGGTAGATCGGCGCGGTGCCGAGCTCGGGGTGCGCCGCGGTCCACGCGAGCAGCGCCGCGCACACCGCGATCACGCCGTGACAGACCGCGATCACCGCGCGCCGATCGAAACGATCGGCGACGTCGCCGGTGATCGGCGAGAGCAGGAAGAGCGGCGCGAACTGCGCGAGCCCGACCATGCCGAGCGCCATCGCGTCCTCGGTGCGCTCGTAGACCTGCCACGCGATCGCGACCGACATCATCTGGATCGCGACCACCGACATCAGGCGCACGCCCTGGTAGATCAGGAACGCGCGATGTCCGAGCGGGCCCTTCATCGATCGGAGGGCGACGCGGCGGGGGCCGGCACGGCGTCGAGCGCGGCGACGGTGCGCTCGCTGCGCGCGACGCGCGCCTCGACCGCGAGCATCAGGATCGGCGTCGCGATCATCAGGACGATCGCGGTCCACGCGACGCGATCCATGTGGAGCAGCGCGCCGTCGGCGCCCTCCGCGAGGAGCTGCGAGCCGAGGAACGCGCCGGCCGCGGAGCCGAGGTGCTGGACCATCGACTGCAGCGACATGAAGCGCGCTCGCTCCTCGGGCGCAGGCACCTTCGAGGTGAGCGTGCTGTAGCTGACGTTGCGCAGCCCGCTCGCGAACATGAACGCGACGAACACCGGCATGACGGGCATCGAGGGCGGCGACCACACGAAGCCGATCCACGTGACCACCACGATCAGCGCGGTGCCGAGCGCGGCGACGCGGAACGATCCGATGCGATCGACGAGCCGGCCGATCGCGCGCGTGGTCGCGAAGCTGACGAGCCCTCCGGCGCCGTAGAGCAGACCGAGCTGCGCGCGCGGATAGTGCAGGTTGAGCTGCACGTACGACGCGATGTTCGGGATGAGGATGAAGCCGCCCATCATCGCGACCCACGTCATCGCGTACGAGAGCAGCGTGACCGGGCGGGTGAGGAGGTGACGGAACCCTTCGAGCGCGGGCTCCTGCGCGATCGCGAGGTGCGTGCGCATCGAGGGCAGGACGATCCACGACGCGATCGACGCGATCAGCGCGAGCGCGCCGGTCGCGACGAAGGGCGTGTGCCAGCTCCCGCGCTGCGCCAGCTCGAGCGCGACGGGCACGCCGACGATCGACGCGATCGAGAACGCGATCATCACGGTGCCGAGCGCGCGGCCGCGACGCTCGGCGGGGATCACGTCGGCGAGGATCGACATCGCGACCGACGTCGCGGGCCCACCGAACGCGCCCGCGACGACGCGCGCGAGGAGCAGCGTCTCGAGGCCGGTGGCGAGCGCGCCGCCCACGGTGCCGATCGCGAGGCCGAGCAGCGAGAGCGCGAGCGCGGGACGGCGATCGAAACGATCGAGGAAGAACGCGCCGGCGAACCCCGAGATCGCGGCGGAGAGTGTGTACGCGCCGCCGATCGTGCCGAGCTGCGAGAGCGGGATGCCGAGGTCCCGCGCGAAGTCGGGGCCGAGCGGCATCACGAGCATGAAGTCGAGGATGTTGACGAACTGGACCGCTGCGAGGAGCAGGATGATGCGTCGTTCGTCCTTCGGGCTCATGCAGGGTGATCCGGGGAGCGGGATGGTGCTCCGCGGCGATCCCTGGTGCCAGCTCTCGTCGACCGCCAGCTCAGCCCAGGTGGAGTGCTCGCTGGCGGAGGGCCGGCACGGGAGCGTGCGCGGCACGCGGACGGGAGGGCCCTGCGGCGGCGAGCCGATTTGGACACTCTCTCACCACACGCCGGGCACGAGGCGATGCCGGGTGCGCGCGGCGTACGCGCTCCACGCCTCGTCGTGTGCGAGCAACGCTTCCTCGGCGCGGATGCGCGGCACCAGCGTCAGCAGCACGAGCACGCCGAGCCCGAGGCCGATCCACCACGCGCGCGACGCGCCCGCCGCGATCACCATGACGAGCTCGCACGCGTACGCGGGGTGTCGCACCACGCGATAGGGCCCACGACCGACGACCTCGCGGCGCGCGGGGAGGATCGAGAACGAGCGACCGAGCGTCAGCAGCGATGCGAGCGCGCCGAGCGTCGACGCGACGAAGAGCACGATGCTCGCGACGGGCCACTCGCTCGGCGCGACGCGCAGCGCGATGCCGCCGAGCGCGATCGAAGGGACGGCCGAGAGCAACGCGCCGGTCGCGCCGTGGGTGCGCGCGGGGCCGCGCCAGAGGAAGAGCGCGCCGACGCCGCCGTTGAGCAGCGCGACCGAGGCGCGCACGACGAGCGGCGGGCCGTCTTCGTGGAGGAAGAGACCGGCGGCCCAGATCCAGACGGAAACGCCGAGGACCGCGTCGAGCGCGAGCTCGGCGCGGTCCCGGTGGGCGACTTCGTTCGTGTCCGAGGCGCGCATGGCGCGCGTCGCGATCAGTAGATGATCCAGCCCCACCCGAAGGTGAGCGAGAGGACGTCGAACACGACGATCGCACCGATGAAGAGGACCGTCCCGAGGACCTTGCCGCCGCCGTTGTCGCCCACAGTTCCCTCCCTTGCGCTCCCCAGAGCCGCTCGAACGAGCGTCCCAGAAAGCTACGAGAGGTGGAAGGGGATCTTCCCGCGTGCCTCACACGACGAAACGGTCCCAGGCGCCGTATCGCTCGACGGGGCCGGTGCGCGGAAGTGCGAGCAGCGCGACGCCGACGCCCAGCGCGATGCCGAGGATGCGCGCGTCGGTCGCGTGCACGCCGAGCACGATCGGGAGGATCGCGATCACGGCGCCGACCACGACGTTCGCGTAGCGCACCGCGCGGAACACCTCGCCGGTCGCGATCAGCGCGAACACGATCGCGAGCGCACCGCCGACGTGGAGCGCGTCGGCCGCGGCGCCGTCGAGGCCGATCAGCGCGGGCAGCATCATCACCAGCGCGCCGAGGAGCACCGACGCGAGCAGGTTCCACGTCGCGCTCGCGCCCCACAGCGAGGCCTTCACCACCTCGCTCGGCCGCTCGCGCACCTCGGCGAGATCGGGCGTGCGCGCGTCGTCGCGACCTTCGCGCAGCGGCTCCTCGATCGCGCCGGCGCGGACGCGCGCCAGGTGCTGGAACGCGGCGATCACCTCGTCGCCGACCAGCGCGATCATCACCAGCGCGAGCGCCGCCGACACCAGCCGCGGCGTGCTCCACCCTTCGCTCGTGACCGAGTGCACGAGCGTGATCGCGACGTGCGCGAGCCCGAGCGGGATCACGAGCACGCCCTGGAGCACGACGACCCAGGGCGCGGTGCGCCAGCGCGCAGGGCCCGAGACGAACGCGACGAGCATCACGAACGTGAAGACGAAGGCGGCGAGCGCCGCGTCGGAGATCATCCACGGGCTCGATGCCGCGGCGTCGGTCGCGCTCTCGGTCTGGCGCACGAAGAACGGCTCCCACGCGCGCTCGTCGTAGCCGAGCTGGAACGCCGCGAGCGAGCGCGCGACGAGGAACGCCGCGAGCGCGAGCACGATCGTCACCACGCGCTGCGGCCAGCTCGAGGGATCGTAGGACCACCCGGGAGGGACCGCGGCCGCGCTGCTCTTCGCGAAGATGCCCTCGTCGATCGCGCCGGGCACGAGCGCCCCGAGCGCGACGACGAGCATCCCGATCAGCGTGTCGTTCGCGTAGATGCTCGCGCTGGGCGCGGCGAGCACCACCGGCGAGAGGCTCAGCCACACACCGACCGCGAGCACGATGCGGCGCGCGATCGCCCGGTGCGGCTCGAGCATGCGCCACGCCGCCAGCGTGAGCACCGCGCCGCAGAGCACCTCGTTCCAGCGCGCGATCGTCGCGCGGGCACTGCTCGACAGCCACGACGCGCGCGCCGTGTCGACCAGCACCTCTTCCCCGAACGCGAGCGGCGCGATCATCAGCCAGACACCCACCAGGAGCAGTGCGTAGCTCGCCCACAGCGTGCGCGCGTGCTGCTCCTCGCGGATGCGACGACGACGCGCGCTCCCGAGCGTGCTCTCGTCCGACCGTGTGACGCTGCGCCTCGCGGCGCGGCGTGACTCCTCGTGCTCGTGCTCCGACATGCGCAGCTCCGCGTGCGTGGGCCACGCGGAGCACCGCTCGTGCCGTCTCGCGGCGCCTGTCCGGGATCTCCGGCTTGCGCCATGTTGGGAGAGACTGCGATCGAATGTCGCGCGGAGGGCAACGTTCGTGACCGAGATCTTCCACTACCCCGACGATCTCGAAGCGCTGGTGGCGTCGCAGTGGCCCGCGGATCTGCCGCTCGATCCGCTCGCCGAATCCCGCCGCGCGTTGCTCGAGGTCGCATACCACGCATCGATGTTGCGCGAGGAAGGACGCCCCGTGAGGGTGCGCGTCGTGCTCGCGCGCCAGCCCGAGCGCGAGGCGGAGGCGCTGCCGGTGGTGGGCCCGCTGGTGCTGCGCCTCGATCGAACGCGCCCGTTCCACGTCGACGAGCTCCGCCGCATCGCGGTCGCCGCGCCGTTCGAGACGGCGGTCGTCGCGGTCGAGCCCGACGCGCGCGGCGAGCTGCGCATCTGGGGGATCATGACGACCGGCGCGCAGTGGCTCGCGCCCACGTGGGGCGGTCGGACGCGCGCGGTCGTGATGCTGCCGAAGACCATGGTGCACGTGCGAGGCCCGGCGCGCATCTCGGTGCACGCAGGCGATCACTTCGTCGCGGGCCTCGAGGGAGGACGCCTCGTCACGCTGCGCACCGACGTGTTCTCGTCGCGATGGATGCCCGCGCTCTTCGAGAGCGTGCGCAACGAGCTGGTGCAACAGCACGCCGCGGAGCGAGCGCCCGACTGGCCCGCGCTCGACGAGTCGCTGGTGAAGTCGATCTCGCAGCAGATGGTGCGCCGCGCGCTCTGGCTGATGCGCGAGGCGCATCACGGCGGGACGATCCTCTTCACCGAGCCCGACTCGCACGGCGAGGCGCTCTTCTCGACGCTCTTCCGCGCGAAGTACCGGTTCGCGCGCGAGCCTGCGCGCGCCCGCTACCGCGCGCTGCTGCGCGTGATCACGTCGGAGCTCGCGCGGGCCCGCGGCAACGGCGCGCGGGCGATCACCGCCGACGACTTCATCGAGCACTCGCACGATCTCGCGGAGGTCGAGTCCGCGGTGTTCGAGCTCTCGCGCACGCTCGCGTCGCTCTCCGCGGTCGACGGTGCGGTCGTGCTCTCGAAGCGCTTCGAGCTGCTCGCGTTCGGCGTGGAGGTCGCGCCGCCGCACGGGCGCGTCGTGCACGACGGCCTCCGCGTCTATCGCGCGCTCGACACCGAAGGCGAGGTGACGATCGAGGACGACGAGGAGAACGTCGGCACGCGCCATCGCGCGGCGTATCGCTTCGTGCAGGCGCACCCGAGCGGGCTCGCGATCGTCGCGTCGCAGGACGGGACGATCCGCTTCGTCGCCTGCCACGACGGCCGCGTCACCTACTACGAGCAACACGTCGCCGGGTGAGCACCTACCTCTTGCTCGGCGGCCTCGGTGCGCCTCCACCGATCGTCGACGTCGAGCTCGTCGGCACCGCGGTGTGCCGCGCGTCGGGGATCGTCGGCGAGCGCGGCGTCTCCTCGGGATAGTGCCGCGCCTCCGCGCCGGCGCCGCCCGTCGTGCCGGGGAGCTTGCCCTGCGCGCGCAGCGCGAGCTCCTGCGCGTTCGGCAGCTTCACGTTCCATCCGTACTCGATCTGCGCGTCGATCAGCTTCTTCGTGCCCTCGCCGACGAGCCCGTCGACGGTGTATCCGAAGAGCGTCTGGAGCTGATGCACGGCGCGCTCGGTCTCCTCGCCGAAGATGCCGTCGGCCTTCACGTCGAAGCCGAGCCGATGCAGCTTCGTCTGCAGCTCGCGGACGTCGTCGCCGCGCATCCCGCGCTTCACGATCTTCGTGCCCATCACGTCTCCTGTCGCGGCGTGCGCCGCGTCTTGCGGGTCTCGTCGGCCTCGCGCGCGGTGCGTCGCCGCTCGCGCTCCCGACGGGCCGCGTCGTCCTCGGTCGCCTCCGGCTCGTTCGTGAACGCGCCGTGCGTGCCGTGATCCGCCTGCTCACCGGGCCCACCACGCATCCCGCCGGGACCGCGCTTCTCACGCTCGGGCATCGCGCCCTCCTCTGGCCTCCGCCTTGCTCAGCGCGCCCGTCGACGTGCCGGACGGAATCGGGTTCAATCGAATCGTGGTGAGGAACGCAGTGTGTTTCTCCATGATCGCGCTCGGGTTCGCCGCGTGCGCGACGGGCGCCGACGTGACCCCACGCGGCCAGGACGGCGGTCGGCGCGATGCCGCCGGCCCGACGAGCGATGCCGAGACCGGGGTCTGCGATCCCCCTTGCGGGCCCTCGGAGGCCTGCAGCGCGGGGTCCTGTGTCCCCGCCGCCGCCGACTTCGACGACGACGGAATCGAGGCGAGCCTCGACTGCGACGACGACGATCCCGCGATCGCGAGCTCCGCCGAGCGCGACTGCGAGGGCACGTGCGGCCCCGGGCTCCAGCGATGCGAGGACGGCGCGTGGGGCGCGTGCTCCGCGCCGACCAGCTGCGACTGCGTCCCCGGCTCGGCCCCGCGCACGATCCCGTGCGCGAGGTGCGGGACGCAGCGCCAGGTCTGCGTCGACGGGTCGTGGACGAACGACGGAGACTGCATGGGCGCCGGTGAGTGTTCACCGGGTGACGTCGACACCGGCGGAGGGTGCGGCAACTGTGGGACCCAGCGCCGCACGTGCAGCGACGCGTGCACGTGGAGCGCGTTCGCGTGCGAGGGCGAGGGCGTGTGCGCGCCGGGCACGACCTCGAGCGAGTCGCAGAGCTGCGCGTGTGGATCGCAGACGCGCAGCCGCACCTGCGCGTCGTCGTGCACGTGGGGCGACTACGGCGCGTGGGGCGCGTGCACCGGCGGCGAGTGCACGCCCGGCGCGACCGAGATGCAGCAGCAAGCGTGCGGCAACTGCTCGCTGGGCCGTCAGACCCGCACCCGCACCTGCTCGAGCGGATGCGCGTGGGGCGCGTGGAGCGCGTGGAGCACGTGCAGCGGCGGTGGTGCCTGCGCGCCGGGCGCGACGCGCGCGTGCGCGGCGCCCGCGGGACATCCCTCGTACACCGATCCCTGCGGCGAAGAGCGCTGTCGCGCCGACTGCTCGTGGAGCACGTGCCAGCCGCGCGTCGCGACCACCTCGGGCGGGTGCCTCTACGACAACCCGTCGAACACGACCTACGCGGGCGGCGACAACTACCGCTCGTGCTCGCTCGGCGGCGGCGGGACGGGCCGCCAATACTGCCTTCCGCCGGTGTACGGCTGCGTCTGGAGCGACATGTGCGCGCCCTGATCGCCGCGCCGTGACCGCGTGCTAGCCTCCCGACCCTTTTCGTAACGGAGGCGGTGTGGCGCGGTTCATCGACGAGCTGAAGCGGACTCATTCGTGCGGGGCGCTGCGCGAGGGGAACGTCGGCGACGAGGTCGTGCTCTTCGGGTGGGTGCACTCGCGGCGCGATCACGGCGAGCTGATCTTCGTCGATCTCCGCGATCGCGACGGCATCACGCAGGTCGTGTTCGATCCCTCGGTCAGCAAGGACGCGTTCGCGGTCGGTGATCGCGCGCGCAGCGAGTGGGTCATCGGCGTGCGCGCGAAGGTGCGCTCCCGCGGCGGCAACGTGAACGACAAGATCGCGACCGGCCGCATCGAGGTCCTCGCGCTCGAGGCGACGGTCTTCAACAAGGCCGAGACCCCCGTCTTCCCGATCGAAGACGACATCGACACGAACGAGGAGAAGCGGCTCGAGCACCGCTATCTCGACCTCCGCCGCGCGAAGCTGCAGCGCAACATCATGACGCGCTCGCGCATCTACCATCACACGCGCAGCCACTTCCACGAGAGCGGCTTCGTCGAGGTGGAGACGCCGATCTTCGTGAAGTACACGCCCGGCGGCGCCCGCAATTTCCTGGTGCCGGCGCGCCTCAACCCCGGCCTCTTCTACGCGCTCGCGGAGAGCCCGCAGCTCTTCAAGCAGCTGCTGATGGTCAGCGGGTTCGATCGCTACATCCAGATCGTGAAGTGCTTCCGCGACGAGGATCTGCGCGGCGATCGCCAGCCCGAGTTCACGCAGATCGACGTCGAGATGTCGTTCGTCAACCAGGACGACATCTTCGGGATCATCGAGAAGCTCGTGGTGCGGCTCTGGAAGGAGCTGCTCGGCGTCGATCTCACGCAGCGTTATCCGGGCGGCGTCTTCCCGCGCATGAAGTTCGAGGAGTCGATGCGCCGCTTCGGCAACGACAAGCCGGACATGCGCTTCGGGCTCGAGCACGTCGAGCTCACCGATCTCGTCATCACGCACGGCGGCGGCGGCGTGCCGCTGCTCGAGCCGATCGCGAAGAAGTTCGCGGACGGGACCTACCGTCGTGATCTGCCGGACGAGATCGTGAAGGCGATCCGCGTCCCGGCGCAGCACGCGACGGCGATGTCGCGCACCGAGATCGACAAGCTCGAGGCGTTCGTGAAGCAGATGGGCGCCAAGGGCCTCGCGCGCGCGAAGGTCGGCCCTGCGTCGTCGGGCGGCAGCGGCGAGTGGCAGCAGTCGCCGATGGCGAAGAGCGCGACGAAGGAGTTCGTCGCGGCGGTGAACGCGGCGTGCGGCGCGGAAGAGGGCGATCTGCTGCTCTTCCAGTTCGGCCCCGAGGCGATGGTGCACACGGTGATGGCGAACCTCCGCCTCCACCTCGGCAAGAAGCTCGGGATGATCCCGCAGGTCGGCGCGGGCGGAGACTGGAACCTGCTCTGGGTCGTCGAGCCGCCGCTCTTCGAGCGACACGAGGACGGCAAGACGTGGGTCGCGGCGCACCACCCGTTCACGCGCCCGCACGACGACTCCGTGCCCCTGCTCGATCGCGATCCCGGCAAGGTGCTCTGCTACCGCTACGACCTCGTGCTCAACGGCGTCGAGCTCGGCGGCGGCTCGATCCGTCTCCACGATCCCGACGTGCAGAAGAAGGTCTTCGAGGTGCTCGGCATCGGCGAGCAGGAGGCGACCGAGAAGTTCGGCTTCCTCCTCTCCGCGCTGCGCCACGGCGCGCCCCCGCACGGCGGCATCGCGCTCGGCCTCGATCGCCTCGCGATGCTGCTCACCGAGAGCGAGTCGCTGCGCGACGTGATCGCGTTCCCGAAGACCGGCAAGGGCAGCGATCTGATGACCGGCGCGCCCGGCCCGGTGATCCCGGAGCAGCTCGCCGAGCTGAAGGTCCGCTCGACCGCGGGCACCTGACGCGCGAGGGCTCGCGCACGTCGCGTCACATCGATGCGACGTGCGCGAGGACATACCGAGCACGAGCGCCGATCGCGTCGAGATCGACGTTGACGAGGTGACGTGCTCCCGGGCGAGCATCGCGCTCCGGAGCGAGGAGGAGCGGGGATGCGCAGGACGATGTCGGCGGTGCTGATCGCCTTCGCGTGCGGATGCGGTGGCGCGACGAGCGCGACGGAAACCACGAGCGCGGCGCGCGTGGTCGACACCACACCGCACGATCCATGCGACGGCGCGGATCTCTCGCTCGGTGAGGCGGCCGAGCACTGTCGGGTCGCGGGCGACGCGAGCGCGCCGCCGGCGAGCGACGTGATCGAGGTCGCGATCGCGACGCGCACGCTTCGGAGCGGCGCCGACGGAGTGGTCGACGTCGCGCTGCGCAACCTGAGCGACGCGCCGGTGGTGCTCGACTTCCCGGGCACGCTGAACTTCGACGCGTCGCTGATGCAGGGCGAGCGTCGCGTCGACGAGCGCTGGGAGATCTCGGGGATCGCCGGCGGCTCGGTGCAGTGCCGGCCCGGTGCGGACTGTCGCACGGTGCGGGTGCGGCTCGCGCCGGGCGGACGCCTCGTCGCGTCGCTGCCGATGAGCGGGCGAGTGAGCGTGCTGCGCGACGGACCGCGCGCGGGGACGATCGAGCGCAGCGACGGCGGGCCGATCCCGCCGGGCGTGTACGAAGTGCAGGTCGTCCTGCCGTGGATGGACGAGGTCGCGGGCTCGACCACCGGCGCACGTCGCGCGCGGGTCGTCCGCGGGGCGATCGACGTCACTCGGTGATCGGCGGGCGCGCGGGCTTGATCGATGCTTCGAGCAATTGAATGCTATGAGCATGTATATGCTAGAAGCATGCGATTGGCGCGTGGATCACGTCGGGCTCACGGTGCGCGATCTCGCGCGCAGCGTGGCGTTCTATCGAGACGTGATCGGGCTCGAGCTCGGCGTGGCGCCGAAGGGCCCGCCCGGCGCGACGTTGCGCGCGGGCGCGGTCGAGATCGTGCTCTCGACGTGGAGACCGGGCGAGGCCGAGCCCGGCGTGGTGCCGCGTGGGGATCACCTCGCGCTGCGCACCACGACGTCGCTCGATCCGTTCGTCGCGCGGCTGCGCGCCGCGGGCACCGAGCACGCGGTGGTCGACGGTCGCGTGTACCTGCGCGATCCCGACGGTCACACCGTCGAGGTGCTCTGCGCCGGCTAGCGACGACGTTTGCTAGTCCTGCTCGTCGTCGGGACCGAGGAGCGCGTCGAGATCGCCGGTGAAGCGCGTGAGCAGCGCCGCGAAGGTCTCGCGATCACCACGCGACCACGACGCGGTCGCGTCGGCGAAGAAGCGACGTCGCGACGTGCGCACCTTCTCGATCAGCGCGCGGCCTCGGGCGCTGAGCTCGAGACAGCTCCGGCGCCCGTCGTCCTGATCGGCGGAGCGCCGCACCAGCCCGGCCTCGACCGCCTGCGCCACGGCGCGGCTCGCGCGCGACGGATCGCTCTGCATCGCCTCCGCGACGTCGCCGACGGTCGGCGATCGCACGCCGCGCGACGCGAGCTCGTCGAGCGCGTCGACGACCGCGATCACCGCGGGCTGCACGCCGCGCGGGAGCTGTCCCGACGCGGCACGACCGAGCCGGCGACGCTGCTGGCTGCGACGGATCGCGACCATCGCGCGCTCGATCGAGGCCACGGCGGGATCGCTCTCGGGCAGACGGGCCATAGGTAGCGCGGAGCTACCCCGGCCCGATCGATGGAGCAACCACGCGGTCACGCGATCCCGACGACATCTCGGCCCCGAGCGCCGAACGAGCGCAAGCGGGGCTGGGGCCCCGCGCGCAGCGTTTGGGGAGGGGGGCCCCGATCCGGCTTTGCCGGTCGGGGGGGAGGGGTCTTCCAAGACCCCTCCCGCCAACTCAGATCAGCTCGCTGAGGCAGCACCCGAGCTGGCAGTAGTAGCCGGGCGCGCACGTGCCGTCGGGGCACGGCACCTGATCACCGTCGCACTGCCAGATCGGCGGGCCGCCGTCGGGGAAGCAGTCCGCCGGGAGATCCTCGACCGTGCGACCGAGGCAGAGCTCGCAGCGACCGCAGTCGTTCGCGCACTCGGTGTCGGGGATGCAGCGCGGGCACGCGGTCTCGTCCTCGATGTTCTCGAGCGAGCACGCGCCGCCGAGCAGGATGTTCACCGTCGTGTCCCCGTCGACGTGCACCTCGCAGCAGCCGAAGCAGTCGCAGCCGTTCGGCGTCGCGTCGAGACAGCCGCCCTCGAGGCACTGCGTGCTCGCCTCGCACGTCGCGCACGAGCCCGAGCCGCTGGTCGGCGTGCCGTCGGTCAGACAGGTCGTCGCGTAACGACAGCCGTCGTTGCCGGAGCCCGAGTTGCCGTCGAAGAAGCAGTCCTGACAGTCGGGGTCGCGGTTGTCGCCGGGGATGCCGGTGCCGAACGTGCCCTCGTCGTTGTCGGTCGGGCCCGTGCACTCGCGATCGAGGCCGTCGATCTCTCCGTCTCCGTCGTCGTCGACCCCGTTCGTGCACTGGGTGAACGACGTCGAGCCGTCGGGCAGGCGCGCATCGGGGCCCGGCGTGTCACCGCCGTCGCCTGGCGTGGTCGCGTCCATCCCACCGCCGGGGCCCGCGTCGGAGCCCCCTCCGGGATCACCGCCGTCGTCGTCGCCGCACCCAGGGAGCGCGGCGAGCGCGAAGCACGCCGCGAGAACGAAGAGGCTACGGGTCATGACGGGTGCATGACCGCACCCGTCGTGGGCCTTCACGAAACGGTGATGCCGCTTTTTTCGCGGCACACGAGATCGTCAGAGCACCTCACCGCGGATCGCGGCGACCATCGGCCAGGTGTCCGCGATCTGTCGGAACCGCACGATGCGCCCGCCGCGCGTCTCGACGACGTGCGCGAACTGCACGCGCATCGCGAGGCCGGTCTCGGCGCGCGTGCCCGAGTAGGTGCCGAGCGCGACGACGGTGTCGCCGCTCTCGAGGAGCTCCTCGACGTCGGCGCGGAAGCCGATCCAGCGCCCCGAGTTCCCCGCGAGCACCTTCTCGAACACCTCGTCGACCCCGCGGCGATGGCCGCCTCCGGGGAAGCCCGCGCACTGGATCCACTCGATCTCGGGATCGAGCAGGGCGCGCAGCCGCGCTTCGTCGCGCGTCGACGTGGCGGCGTAGAGCGCGCGCGCGAGCGCGATCGGTGTCGTGTCGTCGGGGTCGGTCATGGGTCGCGATGCTCCTCGGTGCAGGGCTCTTGTGGCAGGTGGTCGCGATCGTAAGGGCACGAGCGTTGCGACGCAGGTCGGACATGGCCCAGCAGCGAACCATCGATCGTGATCTCGCGCGCTCGGACGGCGAGCTCGTCGCGTCACCGCCCGACGACGGCGGGCACTCGGGCAACTTCACCGTCGACGCCGACACGATGCAGATCGCGAAGGCCGAGCAGCGCAACTACCTGACGCCCGAGACCAACGTGGATCCGACGCTCACCGGCACGCTCGGCCGCATCGAGCCGGAGCAGAGCGTCAACGTGGTGACCGGCACCCTCGCGGTGATCGCGCTCGTCGCGGTCTCGATCGTGATCGTGCTGCTGGTGGCGGGAGGCTGAGCGTGGCGACGCGCATCGATTCCGCACGAGGCAACGGGCCGCACGTCGCCAACGGAGGCGCGGCACGGCGCAGCGATCGCACCGCACCGCTCCCGGCGCGCGAGCTCGATCGACGTCACGTCGCGCTCTCGCTGGCGATCCGCGAGGCGTCCGCGACCGACCTGCACGCGCTCTCGTGGCTCGGGCTCGCGCAGGAGCAGGTCGACGTGATCGACGCGACGCTCGAGCGCTGCGCGCGAGGCGAGGAGGTCGTGCTGGTCGCGGCGTCGCGCGGCGCACCGCTCGCGATGATCCGGGCGCGGGTCGCGCGGCGCAGCGAGCCCGACGTCGCGGTGATCGAGGCGGTGCGTGTGATGCCCGGGCTGCAGGGGCTCGGGATCGCGAGCGCGCTGATCGTCGCGATCGAGCGTGTGCTGCGCGAGCGCGGGCGCACGATCATCGAGGTCTGCATCGGACGGCACGACGAGCGCGAGCTCGCGCGCTACGCGCGGCTCGGGTACGTGCGCACCGGCACTGCGTGGGACGGACGCAGCGTGATGCGGAAGTCGCTCGATCTCCTCGCGGCACGACCGCTGCAGATCCTCGCGTCCGAGGCGCGAGGGAGGACGCGATGACGCAGCCGCAGGAGCAGCAGCGGGAGAAGGAACGGCCGGCGAAGGCCGACGAGCGCAAGCAGCCGGAGCGGCATCCGCACATGCGCGACGAGCAGGCGCCCGCCACCACGCCGCACCAGGGCGCGCCGCACGACGTGGAGGAGATGAACCCCGACGATTTCGAGTGACGCGAGCGAGGGCTTCGCAAGGACGGAGAAGCGGTCATGGGTGAGCGCGATCTTGGACCGAAGGTTTCGGAGATGGCCGACCGCGACGAGCACGCGCCCCGCCGCGCCGCGCCGCTCGGTGACGCGGGCGACATCGACGGCACGATCGCCGAGGTGCTGCCCGAGGACGCGATCGAGGATCAGGAGGACGAAGCCCTCGCGGAGGCGCTCCGGACCGATCGCCACGACGTGCCGGAGGACGACTACGTGCAGGACGACGAGGTCCGCGCGTCGCTCGATCCCGTGGTCGATCCCGAGCCCGAGGTCGCGGCCGAGAAGATCGACGCGGACGAGCGGGCGGCCCACCCGCGCCCGAAGATCCGGCGCGCCGAGCCGCCGGGCCCGAGGTGACCCGTTCGCGCTTCTAAGCGCGTCCTTCCTCGGGTACGCTCCTCGGCGTGCAGCGGTCCGCCTCGGATGCGGGAACGCCCGAGGTCGGGCGCATCCTCGACGGACGCTATCGCCTCGATGCACCGCTGGGCGAGGGCGGGCTCGGCGTGGTGTGGCGCGCGTTCCACGTGCGCCTGGGCAAGCACGTCGCGGTGAAGCTCATGCAGCGCGAGCACGTCGCGCGCGAAGGGCTGCGGGCGCGGTTCGAGCGCGAGGCGCGATCGCTCGCGGCGCTCACGCACCCGAACATCGTCGACGTGATGGACTTCGGCGTCGACGACGGCGCGCCGTTCCTCGTGATGGAGCTGCTCGAGGGGCGCTCGCTCGATCGCGCGATCCGCGACGGAATCGCGCCGGAGCGCGCGCTGGCGATCGGGCGCGACGTATTGCGCGCGCTGGCGCACGCGCACGCCCAGGGGATCGCGCATCGCGATCTGAAGCCCGCGAACGTGTTCCTGCAGCGCATCGACGACGGGCACGAGATCGTGCGCGTGCTCGACTTCGGGCTCGCGAAGTTCCTCCACGAGGACGGGAGCGCGGGCGACGCGCAGATCACGCGTCAGGGCATGGTGCTCGGGACGCCCGCGTACATGGCGCCCGAGCAGGCGACCGGCGGCAACGCGGACGCGCGCGCGGACGTGTACTCGTTCGGGGTGGTGCTCTTCGAGCTGCTCACCGGGCAGCGGCCCTTCGTGGGCGAGGGCGCGGAGCTCGTGCGGCAGCACCTGCTCGTGTCGCTCCCGACGATCGCGAGCGTGCGGCCCGATCTCGAGGTCGCGCCCGAGCTCGAGGCCGCGCTGCAGCGCGCGACGGCGAAGTCGGTGTCGCAGCGTTACGCGAGCGCGCGCGAGCTGATGGAGGCGCTCTACGCGCTGCCGGCGAACGCCGTGCGGGTGCGCGCCGGCGTGCCGCGGCCGGCCCCGTCGCCCGCGCGCGAGGCGGTGTCGGGCGATGCGCCGACGCTCGCGAGCGGCGGTGGTGCCGCGACGATGACACCGCCCGTTCCGCCGCCGTCGCACGCGGTGCCGCCGGTGGCGAGCGCGGTCCTTGCGGACGGCACGGTGCCGGCGCGGCCCGGGCTGCGCCGTGCGGCCGAGAGCGGTGCGGCGAGCGCGCCCTCGTCGGCGATCGTGCCGCCGATCTCGTCGACGATGTCGACGACGAGCGCGATCGTCGCGTCGACGATCAAGCCCTCGCGCGGACCGCTCTTGCTCGCGATCGGCGGGCTGCTCGGGCTCGGTGTGATCGGCGCTGCGATCACGATCGCGCTCGTGCTCTTCTCGTCGTCGGACGACCCGGGCGCGGCGAGCGAGACGACACCCGGCACACCTCCGGTCGCGTCGGCTGCGACGACACCCGAGCCTGCCGCCGATCCCGCGCCGACGACGTACTTCGCGCCCGATCCCGATCCCTGGGCCGCTCCGATCCCCGCGCCGCTCGGCGCGATCCGCGAGCGCCTCGAGCGCAGCGGTCGGCTCTCGCAGCGCGACGCGAACGCCCTGCGCGACTACGCGCGCGCGCACCGCGACGATCCCCGCGCGTGGCTCCTGCTCGCGCACGCCGACTTCCTCGCGGGCCACCGTCCCGACTCCTGCGAGCGCTACTCGCTCGCGCTGCGGACCGACGAAGCGCGCGCGCGCGGCGACGCGCACGCAGTGAACGATCTCGCGCGCATGGCAGCCCACCATCGCTCGGGGGACACCGCCGCCGAGCTGCTGCGCCGTCACTGGGGCGCGCGCGCGATCGACGCGCTCGATCGCGCGATGACCGAGGTCGATCGGCGCAGCGATCGCGAGGACGTCGCGCGCTTGGTGCGGCTGCGCGACGAGCTGGTGCGGGGATCGAGCGCGCGCACCGAGCGCTGATGGCGCGGCACGCGCGCGTGTGTACGTGCGCCCTCGCATGAGCGATCCGCGCTGTCCCTGCACCGCCGTCCACGACGCACCTCGCGTGGTGCTCACCGGCGGGCCGGGCGCAGGCAAGACCGCGGTGCTCGAGGTGGTGCGGCGCCGCTCGTGCGATCACGTCGTCGTGCTCCCCGAGGCCGCGACCATCGTGTTCGGCGGAGGGTTCCCGCGGCGCAGCACGCCGCTGGCGCGCCGGCGCGCGCAGATCGCGATCTTCCACGTGCAGGACCAGATGGAGCGCCTCGAGGTCGACGAACGATCGGCGGCGCTCGTGCTCTGTGATCGCGGCGTCGCCGACGGGCTCGCGTACTGGCCCGGCGCGCCCGACGAGTACTGGCGCGCGGTGGGCACCACCGAGCGCGACGCCTTCGCGCGCTACGACGCGATCATCCACCTGCGCACGCCGACGCGCGAGAACGGCTACGACCGCATGAAGAACCCGGTGCGCATCGAGAGCGCGGAGGAAGCGGCGCGCATCGACGCGCGCATCCTCGAGGTCTGGGCGGCGCACCCGCGGCGCTTCGTCGTCGACAGCAGCCTCGACTTCGTCGACAAGCTCACGCGCACCCTCGCGCTGATCGAGTCGCTGACCCCTGCTTGTTGTCGCACGCGCGCCGTCGCGGGAGGTTGATCCGATGCAGCTCGCGTTCTACGGCGCCGCCGAGACCGTCACCGGCTCGAAGATCCTCGTCACCTCGGGCGACACGCGCGTGCTCGTCGACTGCGGCCTGTTCCAGGGCGTGAAGAACGAGCGCCTGCGCAACCGCGAGCCCTTCCCCTTCGACCCGACGACGATCGACGCGCTGCTGCTGACGCACGCGCACCTCGATCACTCGGGGCTCGCGCCGCTGCTGGTGAAGCGCGGCTTCGACGGGCCGATCCGGTGCTCGCGCGGGACCGCCGCGCTCTTGCGCGTGCTCTGGCTCGACGCCGCGCGCTTGAACGAAGAGGACGCGCGCTGGGCCAACCAGCGTGGATACTCGAAGCACCATCCCGCCGAGCCGCTCTTCACCGTCGACGATGCGAACCGCGCCCTCGATCACGTGGAGCCGATCGCCGATCACGAACCGCTCGTGATCGGCGCGCTGCGCGCGCGCTGGACCCCGGTGGGCCACATCCTCGGTGCGTGCGCGGTGCACCTCGCCGACGCGACGACGTCGGTCCTGTTCAGCGGCGACGTCGGGCGCCCCGAGGACCCGATCATGCGTGCGCCCGAGGTCCCGCCGCCCGCCGAGCACCTCGTGATCGAGTCGACCTACGGCAACCGCGTGCATCCGCCGATCGACGTGCTCGAGGCGCTCGCCGGCATCGTGACGCGCACCGCGCAGCGTGGTGGCGTGCTGCTCGTCCCCGCGTTCGCAGTGGGCCGCGCCCAGCTCCTCGTGCACCTGCTCGCGCAGCTCCGCACCACGCAGCGGATCCCGAAGCTGCCGATCACCCTCGACAGCCCGATGGCGATCGACGTCTCCGAGATCCATCGCGCGCACGAGGGCGATCACCGGCTCACCCGCGCGGAATGGGAGCGCGACGCGAAGATCGTCGAGCTCCTGCGCGACCCCGAGGACTCGCGTCACCTGCTCGATCGCGGCGGCCCGCGCATCGTGATCTCGGCGAGCGGGATGGCGACCGGAGGGCGCGTCCTGCACCACCTCGCGCGCCTCTTGCCCGAGCCGCAGCACACCGTGCTGCTCGCAGGGTTCCAGGCGGCGGGCACGCGCGGCGACGCGCTCGCATCGGGCGCGGAGTCGGTGAAGATCCACGGCGAGCACGTGCCGGTGCGCGCCGAGATCGTGAAGCTCGACGGGCTCAGCGCGCACGCCGATCGCGACGAGCTGCTCGGATGGCTCGCGCGCTTTCCTCGCGCGCCGCGCAGCACCTACGTCGTGCACGGCGAGCCCGCCGCGGCGGACGCGATGCGCCGCGCGATCGCCGATCGATTCGGATGGCGCGCGGTGGTGCCGCGTTACGGGATGATCGTCGAGCTCGACTGACGCGCGCGCTGCGCAAGGCCGTCGAAAGATCGGCTCGTCCCGCCGGTCCCTTCCCGGGACCTGCGGGACGAGCACTCCGGCAGAGGCTGTCGAAAACATCGGCTCGCCCGCCGGTCCCTACCGTCCGCGCGCTGCGCGCGCTCCCGTCCGGGACCTGCGGGACGAGCACTCCGGCAGAGGCTCACCGCGTCGCGTGGTGGGGCATGCGACCGATGCCGTTCTTCTTCGACGGCTGGGCCTTCACGAGATCGGCGCCGTAGCCCGACTCGACGATCTCCATGAAGCGCGCCTCGAGCTCCTCGCCCATCGTCTCGAGCTCGTCGGGCTCGATCTCCCCGTCGATCTTGGGGAACATCTCGCTCTCTTCCTCCTCGACGTGGTGCTTCACGAGCTCCTTGAGCGCCTTGCACTTGGCCTCGAAGCTCGGGTGCCCCGGATCGATCTCGGCGAGGCGCTTCAGCGCGAACGCCGCGAGCGTGTGCTCCTCGAGGCTCTCGTAGACCATGTCCTCCATGACCTCGCGCGCCTTCGGATAGAAGAGCTCCTCCTCGATGCGCATGTGCGCGGCGAGCTTCGACGCGAGCTCGCGGAGGTTCTCGACGCGGTCGCCTTCGTCGTTCTCGAGGCGATCGAAGATCTTCTCCACCTCGCGGTGCTGCTGCTCCAACAGGTCCGTCGCCTTCATGGGTCTCCTCCGGTGCCCTCGACACAGCAATCACCGCGCCCGGACCGCACTGCGTGCGACGTGCGCGCGAGAGACGGTGCGAGACGTCGCCTCGCGCCTCGCGCGTGGCATCGCGCATCGATCGCGCTCCGGGGTTGTGGTCCCCTCCGAGGGGGCTACGACAGTTCATTGCCGCGGCGTCGTCGAGGCCTCCGGCGGGCCCAGCTCGCCCGGTGGAAGGACCCCGATGGCGACGACGCAGCAGGGCGCCGCGAGCACGGCGAGGACGACGAGCGCGCTCCCCACCGACGTGCCGATGCCCGACGAAGGACGCCGTCGCGTCGTGATCGCGGACGTGCAGCCGCGCGTCGAGCGAGGATCGTTCGACGTCAAACGAATCGAGGGCGACGCGCTTCGTGTGGTCGCGGTGCTCGTCGCAGACGGCCACGATCGGGTGCGCGGGGTGCTGCGGTACAAGAGACCGGGGAGCGCGCGCTGGGCCGAGATCCCGATGCGCGCGCGCGGCAACGATCGCTTCGAGGCCGAGCTGGCCCTCGATGCGATCGGGCGCTGGGAGCTCGCGGTCGACGGATGGATCGACGACCTCGAGACGTGGCGCCACGGGCTCGAGCGCAAGGCCGAGGTGGGCGAGGTGAGCGACGTCGATCTCGCGATCGGCGCGGCCCTCGTCGAGCGCGCGGCGTCGGACTGCAGCAACGGATCGAGCGCGGATCGCGAGCTGCTCGAGCGCGCGGCGAAGGCGATCGCGGACGCACGCGCGCCGCGCGACGAGCGCATCCGCCTCGCGCTCTCGGCGTCGACCGCGGAGCTCTGCGCGCGGCATCCCGAGCGCGCGCTCGCGACGCGCAGCGAGAGCTGGGGCGTGGTGGTCGACCCGATCCACGCACGCTTCTCGTCGTGGTACGAGCTCTTCCCGCGATCGACCGGCGAGGACGGGCGACACGGCACCTTCCACACCGCCGAGACCTGGCTCCCCTACGTCGCGGAGATGGGCTTCGACGTGCTGTATCTGCCGCCGATCCACCCGATCGGGCGCGCCTTCCGAAAGGGCCCGAACAACACGCTCACCGCGGGCCCCGACGATCCCGGCAGCCCGTGGGCGATCGGCGGGCCCGAGGGCGGCCACACCGCGATCCACCCCGACCTCGGCACGCTCGCGGACTTCGATCGTCTCGTCGCGAAGGCGCGCGATCACGGGCTGCAGATCGCGCTCGACATCGCGTTCCAGGCGTCTCCCGATCACCCCTGGGTGAAGGAGCACCCCCAGTGGTTCCGCCATCGTCCCGACGGGACGATCCAATACGCGGAGAATCCGCCGAAGAAATACCAGGACGTCTATCCGTTCGACTTCGAGTGCGACGACTGGCGCAATCTCTGGAAGGCACTGCGCGACGTGTTCGAATTCTGGATCGCGCACGGAGTGACCATCTTCCGGGTCGACAACCCGCACACCAAGCCGATCCCGTTCTGGCAGTGGTGCATCGCGTCCCTGAAGACCGCGCACCCCGAGGTGACGTTCCTCTCCGAGGCGTTCACGCGTCCCGCGCTGATGTACGCGCTCGCGAAGGCGGGATTCACGCAGGGATATACCTATTTCACCTGGCGCAACACGAAGCACGAGCTCGAGACGTACCTGCACGAGCTCACGAAGACCGATGTCGCCGACTATTTCCGACCGAGCTTCTGGCCGAACACGCCGGACATCCTCCCCGAGGATCTGCAGTACGGCGGGCGCCCCGCGTTCCTCGCACGCCTCGTGATGGCGGCGACGATGTCGAGCCACTACGGCCTCTACGGCCCGGCGTTCGAGCTGATGGAGCACGTCGCGCGCCCCGGCTCGGGCGAGTACGTCGACAACGAGAAGTACCAGCTGAAGCGCTGGGAGCGGGATCGCCCCGACTCGCTGCGGCGCGCGATCGCGCTGATGAATCGGATCCGCCGCGAGCACCCGGCGCTGCAGCGCAACGACGGGGTGACGATCCACCGCACCGACAACGACATGCTGCTCTGCTTCAGCAAGGCGCACGGCGACGACGCGGTGCTCGTGGTGGTCAATCTGGACTTCCATCATCGGCAGTCGGGATGGATCGATCTCGACCTCGACGCGCTCGGGCTCGAGCCCCAGACCACCTTCCAGGCGCACGACCTGCTCGGTGGAGGCCGATACCTCTGGCACGGCGGGCGGAACTACGTGGAGGTCGATCCCCACGCGATGCCCGCGCACGTCTTCGCGCTCCGCCGCCGGGTGCGGAGCGAGCGCGACTTCGACTATTTCCTCTGAATCCCTCCTCGAGACGACGAGGCACTCCCCGATGTCACCGCGCAATCCCGAGGGTGAGCCCGATGGCTCCGGAGCCACGATCACCGACGATCCGCTCTGGTACAAGGACGCGATCATCTACGAGATCCCGATCCGCGCGTTCTACGACTCCGACGGCGACGGAATCGGCGACATCGAAGGACTGATCCAGAAGCTCGACTACGTCGCGGATCTGGGCGTCACCGCGATCTGGATCCTGCCCTTCTATCCTTCACCGCAGCGCGACGGCGGCTACGACATCGCCGACTACCGCAGCGTCAATCCGCGGCTCGGAACGCTGAACGACTTCAAGCGCTTCATGAAGGAGGCGCACGCGCGCGGCCTGCGCGTGATCACCGAGCTCGTCATCAACCACACCTCGGATCAACACCCGTGGTTCCAGCGCGCGCGCCGCGCCCCGAAGGGGAGCCGATATCGCGACTTCTACGTGTGGACCGACGACCCCCAGAAGTACCGCGATGCACGCATCATCTTCCAGGACTACGAAGGATCCAACTGGACCTGGGATCCGGTCGCGCAGCAGTACTACTGGCATCGTTTCTATTCGCACCAGCCGGATCTCAATTTCGACAATCCGGAGGTGCGGAAGTCGGTGCTCGAGCTCCTCGACTTCTGGCTCGCGATGGGCGTGGACGGGATGCGCCTCGACGCGATCCCCTATCTCTACGAGCGCGAGGGCACGAACTGCGAGAACCTGCCCGAGACACACGCGTTCCTGAAGGAGATGCGCGCGCACATCGACGCGCGGTTCCCGAATCGCATGCTCCTCGCCGAGGCCAATCAGTGGCCCGAGGACGCCGCGGAGTACTTCGGCAAGGGCGACGAGTGCCACATGAACTTCCACTTCCCGCTGATGCCGCGGATGTTCATGTCGCTGCAGCTCGAGAACAGCTTTCCCATCCTCGACATCCTCGCGCAGACGCCGAAGATCCCCGAGACCAGCCAGTGGGCGCTCTTCCTGCGGAACCACGACGAGCTCACGCTCGAGATGGTCACCGACGAAGATCGCGACTTCATGTACCGCGTCTACGCGCACGACCCGCAGATGCGCGTGAACCTCGGCATCCGGCGCCGCCTCGCGCCGCTGCTCAAGACGCGCGCGCGCATCGAGCTGATGAAGGCGCTCCTGCTCTCGATGCCCGGGACTCCGGTGCTCTATTACGGCGACGAGATCGGGATGGGCGACAACGTCTATCTCGGCGACCGCGACGCGGTGCGCACGCCGATGCAGTGGAGCGCGGATCGCAACGCGGGATTCTCCAAGGCGAACCCCCAGCGACTCTTCCTGCCGGTGATCATCGATCCCGAGTACCACCACGAGACGGTCAACGTCGAAGCGCAGCAGCTCAATTCCGACTCGCTCTTGTGGTGGACCAAGCGGCTGATCGAGCTGCGGAAGAAGCACCACGCGTTCTCGCGCGGCGAGCTCGAGCTACTGCAGCCGGACAACGGCAAGGTGCTGGCGTTCTTCCGGACCTACGGAGACGAGCGCATCCTCGTGGTCGCGAACCTCTCGCGCTCGCCGCAGTACGTGCAGCTCGATCTCTCGGCCCACGCCGGCGCGGTGCCGATGGAGCTCTTCGGGCGCACGCCCTTCCCCGCGGTCGGCGAGCTGCCCTATCTGCTCACGCTCGGCCCCTACGCGTTCTATTGGTTCCAGATCGATCGCCCGCGCGGCGAGCGACTGAGCGCGACCGGGCCCTTCCACATCACCGTTCGTGGCGACGTCGGCTCGCTGCTCGCGAAGCGGGGTCGCGAGCGGCTCGCGCCCGCGCTGACCGAGTGGCTTCGCAACCGCCGCTGGTTCCGCGGCAAGGCGCGCATCCTCGAGCGCATGCAGATCATCGACGTCCTGCCCGCGGCGGAGGCGCACGTCGTGCTCGCGCACGTGTCGTACTCCGAGGGTCCGGCCGAGACCTACGTGATGCCGATCGCGATCGTGTCGAGCGAGCGCGGCGATCAGCTCACGCGCGAGGCGCCGCACGCGGTCATCGCGCGGGTGCGCGGGACCGACGGAGAGCACGTCGTCGTCGACGCGCTCACGACGGACGGGTTCGCGAACGAGCTCCTCTCGCTCCTCCTCGAGCGCGGTGGAACGCTGAAGTCGGACGAGGGAGTCATCCGCGCGCGCTCGACGAAGGCGCTCTCCGCGCTCGTCGACAAGTCGCTGCACGCGCGTGCTGCACGCGCGAAGCGCCTCGAAGAGCTGCCTCCGCGCGTGAGCACCGCGGAGCAGAGCAACAGCAACGTGTTCTTCGGGGACAAGCTGATCCTCAAGCTCTTCCGCGCGATCGAGCCGGGGCACCACCCCGAGGAGGAGATCGGTCGCTTCCTCACCGAGCGCAATCGCTTCGGGCACGTGCCGCGGATGCTCGGCACGCTCTCGTACGAGCCGGCGAGCGGCGAGCCGCGCGCGCTCGCGGTGATGCAGGAGCTCGTCGCGAGCCAGGGCGACGGCTGGGAGTTCACGCTCGACGCGCTGCAGCGCTACTGCGAGCACGCGTGGGAGTACGTCGACAAGGAGCCGGTGCCGCGCGCGCCGGGCCGCTGGATCGATCGCGCGCAGCTCCACGCGCCCGAGCTCGCCATCGAGGCGATCGGTCCGTACCTCGGCCTCGCGCGCCTGCTCGGCGAGCGCACCGCCGAGCTGCATCGCGCGCTCGCGAGCGACGCGGAGGATCCGGACTTCGTGCCCGAGCCGTTCTCGCTCCTGCACCAGCGCTCGCTCTATCAGTCAGCGCGCACCCAGCTCGGACAGACGCTGCAGCTCCTGCGCAAGATGCGCGTCGGGCTCGACGAGCGCGCGGTCACGCTCTCGGATCAGCTGACCTCGCGACGCGACGAGGTCGACGCGCGCCTCGCCGAGATCCATCGCGAGAAGATCGACGCGGTGCGCACGCGCACCCACGGCGATCTCCACCTCGGCCAGGTGCTCTACGCGGCGGGCGACTTCGTGTTCATCGACTTCGAGGGCGAGCCGGCGCGCGCGCTGGTCGAGCGGCGTCGCAAGCGCTCGCCGCTGCGCGACGTCGCAGGGATGCTGCGCTCGTTCCACTACGCCGCGGCCGCGGCGCTGCACAGCGATCGCGTGCGCGCACAGGACGAGCCGCGACTGCATCCCTGGATCGACGCGTGGACCGACTGGGTCTGTGCGGCTTGGCTGGGCGGATGGCTCGAGCGCGCGGGCGACGCGCCGTTCGTGCCGCGCGATCGCGCGGCGCTCTCTCGGATGCTCGACTTCTACCTGCTCGAGAAGTGCATCTACGAGGTGCGCTACGAGCTCAACAACCGACCGGAGTGGGTCGAGATCCCGCTGCGCGGGCTTCTCGATCTGATCGACGCTCCCGAGGCAGGATGAGCGCGCGATGGGCCTAGAGAGGGGGTAGCCATGATCCAGGTGCGCAAGGAGCGACGCGATCCGCGGCTCGGCGAGATCGACGTCCATCTCTTCAACGAGGGCACGCACGCGCGGCTCTACGAGCGGCTGGGCGCGCACCTCACCGAGGAGGACGGCCAGCGCGGCGTGCGCTTCTCGGTGTGGGCGCCCAACGCCGACTTCGTCGGCGTCATCGGCGACTTCAACGGATGGCACGGCGAGGCGACGCCGCTCCGGCCCTGGGGCAGCTCGGGAATCTGGACCGGGTTCGTGCCCGGGCTCGGGCAGGGCACGATCTACAAGTACCGGGTCCACTCCCGCCTCCACGGATATCGCGTCGACAAGGCCGATCCCTACGGGTTCCACCACGAGACTCCGCCTCGCACCGGGTCGATCGTGTGGAACATGGAAGGATACGAGTGGGGCGACGACGAGTGGATGCACACGCGCGGAGCGCACCAGTCGCTCTCGTCGCCGATCAGCATCTACGAAGTCCACCTCGGCTCGTGGGCGAGAGTTCCCGAGGACCACAATCGCTCGCTCTCGTATCGTGAGATCGCCCCGCGGCTCGCGGAGCACGTGAAGACGCTCGGGTTCACGCACGTCGAGCTCATGCCGATCATGGAGCACCCGTTCGCGGGATCGTGGGGCTATCAGGTCACCGGCTATTTCGCGCCGACGAGCCGCTTCGGGACCCCGCAGGACTTCATGTACCTCGTCGATCACCTGCACCAGAACGGGATCGGCGTGATCGTCGACTGGGTGCCGGCGCACTTCCCGACGGACGAGCACGGCCTCGCGTACTTCGACGGAACACACCTCTACGAGCACGCGGATCCCAAGAAGGGCTTCCATCCCGACTGGAAGAGCGCGATCTTCAATTACGGCCGTCGAGAGGTGAAGTCGTTCCTGCTCTCGAGCGCGAGATTCTGGCTCGACCGCTATCACATCGACGGACTGCGCGTCGATGGTGTCGCGTCGATGCTCTATCTCGATTACTCGCGCGATGCGGGCGAGTGGATCCCGAACGAGCAAGGCGGGCGCGAGAACCTCGAGGCCATCCAGCTCCTGCGGGAGATGAACGAGATGGCCTATCGCGACTTCCCGGACATCCAGACCTACGCCGAGGAGTCCACCGCGTGGCCGATGGTCAGTCGCCCGACCTACGTCGGTGGGCTGGGCTTCGGCTTCAAGTGGGACATGGGCTGGATGCACGACACGCTGTCGTACTTCTCGAAGGAGCCGGTCCACCGCAAGTTCCACCACGATCAGCTCACGTTCCGCAGCATCTACGCGTTCCACGAGAGCTTCGTGATGCCGCTCAGCCACGACGAGGTGGTGCACGGAAAGGGCTCGCTCCTCTCGAAGATGCCGGGCGATGCGTGGCAGAAGCGGGCGAACCTGCGCCTGCTCTATGCGTACATGTTCGCGCAGAGCGGCAAGAAGCTGCTCTTCATGGGCGCCGAGCTCGGTCAGTGGAGCGAGTGGAACCACGACGGCAGTCTCGACTGGCACCTCGTGCACGACGAGGGGCACGCCGGGATCATGCGCTGTCTGGCGCACCTCAATCGCACCTATCGCACCCTGCCCGCGCTGCACGCGCGCGACGCGAGCCCCGAGGGCTTCCACTGGGTCGATGCGCGCGACGTGGATCAGAGCGTGTTGTGCTTCGAGCGGGTGGGCGCCGATCCGCGCGACCGCGTGCTCTGCGCGTTCAACTTCACGCCGGTGCCCCGGCACAACTATCGAATCGGCGTCGACTTCGAAGGTCGCTGGCGAGAGATCGTCAACACCGATGCGACGGAGTACGGCGGGAGCGGACAGGGCAACATGGGCGGCGTGGAGTCGACGCTGGTGCCGGGCCACGGCCGTCGCGCATCGATCCTGGTGACGCTGCCGCCGCTCGGCGCGGTGTTCTTCCAACCTGAACGGTGACTGAGCCGCCTGAGGAAGAGAGAAGATTTCTAAGGAAGGCAGGAAGGAAGGAGAGCAGGAGAGAATCGCTTCGTCGTTCTTCTCTCCTGCTTTCCTCACTTCCTGCTCTCCTCAGAAATTCTCCTGCTCTCCTCGGAGGATCGGGGTCTCTCCTCGCGCCATCGTGAGCGCGAGGACGTTCCACGAGATGAACGTGCCGCGGCGCGGCCACAGGCCGCGGGCGCTGTCGTCGTAACACTCGTGGAGCGCGCCGGTGTCGCGGAGGTCGTCGTCCAGGAGTCGCACCGTTCGTCGTGCGAGCTCGCGCGCCTCTTCGGCGCGGCCGTAGCGCTGCAGCGCGCGGTATGTGTAGTAGTTGGCGAGCACCCAGATCGGGCCCGACCAATTCGACACCGGACGCCGCTCGCTGCGGCGCGGGTCGTAGACCATCACGCGCGGCGCTTGGTGGAAGTACACGTCGTCCGCGGGGACGGTGCGCACGCCCGAAGGGCTCCAGTGCTGCGCGGGATCGAGCACCGCGTCGAACATCGCGGCGGCGCGATCGGGTGCGGCGATGCCGGCGTAGAGCGGCAGCATCGAGATCCAGCTGCGCAGCGGGCGCTGCACGCCGCGCTCGTCGCGGTGTCCGACGATCTCGTCTCGCCGGCCCGATGCGCCGTGCTGCCAACGCAGCGCGACGTAGGTGCGCTCGGCGTCGTCCCAGAGCAGCGTCTCGATGCGCTCCGCGAGCGCCTCCGCCTTCTCGGCATGCACGCGTGCGATCGCGTCCTCGCCGAGCAGGCGCGCGAGCTCGGCGATCGCGCGGAGCTCGAGCACCATGAACGTGTTGGTGTCGGGGCCTTCGACCGAGAAGTCGGGCAGACCCGCGGTGAGCACGTCGGAGTCGAACCCGCTCGCGCGCGCGGAGGGCGTCAGCAGGAGGCCGTGCATGCCGGTGGTCTCGCGCTCGAGGTACTCGGCGAACGCGACGACGCGCGGCAACACGCGCGCTGCATCGGCGCGCGCGAGGCCATCGTCGATGCCGTCGATCGCGCGCAGCGCGAGCTGCGCCATGCACGGCTTCGCGGGCTCGGGGTCGCGCGTGCGGAACGGCATCTCGATGCGGCGCACGCACCCGTTCGGCGCGGCGTTGTCGAGGAAGCAGAGCAGCGACCCGAAGCACGCCTCGGCGAGCTCGGGATCGCGCGCGAGCTCGATCGCGGCCTCGCTCACGTCGTGATGGAAGAGCGCGTTCGCGTAGTCGCCCGACGCGAAGCGATCGTCCTCGCTCGACGTGGCGTCGCGCTCTTCGACGCGCGGCATCGGCGCGAGCCAGGGGTGACGGAATCGACCGATGGGCGCGCGCACCGAGCGGCGCGCCCCCTCGATCAGATGTGCGCGCAGGGCCTCGCTCACGCGGATCTCGACGGACGACACGGCACGCGAGGATAGCGGGCCTGCGCGCGCGGCCACCACGTCCGATCAGGCGGGGCCGCGCGCGCTCGTCACGGTCACGTCGGGACGACGGGCTGCGCGCCGTTGCTCTTCGCCTCGGTGCGCGCGCCGCCCTCGAGGCCGAGCTCTTCGATCGGATCGCCGCTCCAGAGCTGGCCGCGCACCATGTGGCTCCACATCCGCAGGTCCGACACGAACGACCAGAGCGGGTACTGGAACGTCGCGGGCTTGTTCTTCTCGAGGCCGAAGTGCCCGCCCCACGCGCACGCATACGCGAACACGACGCCCGCCGGGAAGAAGACCGGCGACGCGAGCGTGGGCAGCGCGACCATCCCTGCGATGTGGCCGAGCGCGGGCTTCTCGCCCTCGCCCTTCTTCGTGCCGTGCGCGGCGAGCGCGGCGAAGCCGGCCATCGCCGCGGGGAACGTGAGCGGTGCCGTGACCGCCGACGCTGCGCACGCCGCGAGCCACCCGGTGGTCCCGACGAAGTGCAGTCGGCGCGAGCTCGGATTGCGATGCTCGCGCAGGTAGTGAGGCCAGAACTCTTCGTATGACTGGATGCGCTCGCTCATGGCGGCATGGTACCTCGCGGCGTGCGGCGCGTGCTCCCCGCGGTCTCGGACGGCGAGAAGGCACGCGCCCGACGTCGGATCAGCGGGTGGCCGGCGCGCCGGCGCGGGCCGTCTTGCTCACCGCGAGGGTCGACGCCTTCACCCACCCGCGCACGTCGCGCAGGTGCTGCGCTTCCTGCTCCAGCGCGACCTCGAAGCGTGTCGCGAGATCCTCGTGCCCCAGCGAGCGCGCGAGCTCGATCAGCACCGCCCATCCGTCGTTGTCGGCGAGCTCGGCGAGGAGGATCGCCTCGAGCGACTGGTGCACGTCGGTGCGCGCGTCGTGCAGCACCTGCGGCACGCCCATCGAGAGCGTCGCCTCGACGTCGGCCGACGGCGTGACCGCGGTCGGATCACCGCCCATCGACTCCATTGCCTCGCGGAGGAGCTCGAAGTGCTGCTGCTCCTCTCGCATGATCTGCGTGAGTCGCTCGAGCGTCGGTCCTCCCTCGAAGGGCGTGCCGCTCTCGACCTTGCCGATGATCGCCTGGTAGAGGCGCGTGCCAGTGCGCTCGAACGCGAGGCGTGCGCCGATCTTGTCGAGCAGCACGGCCATGCGCTCGACGGTGAACACCTTCGCCGCGCTCTTCACGTTCGTCGGCGGCGGGATCGATCCGATCGGCTCGGCGTCGCGCATGTACGCCGCGCGCACCGTCGCGATGCCCGTCTCGTCACCCGACATCGACGGATGCGTGTGGGCCGCGCCCTCGATCAGCTCCTTCGCGTGCACCGGAGAGAGCGCGATGCCGGTGCGATTGACGTGCTTCTCGGGCTTGCCCTCGAGCGTCTTCTTCGAGCCCTTCATCGGCGTGCCTCCTGCTGCGCGCCCCGCGCCTTCTTGCGATCCGTGCCGGTGGGCTTCGGCGTGAGCTCGCCCGCGGGCGACCACACCCATCCCGCCGCGACGATCTCCGACGGCGATCCCTGCGCGTTCATCCGCTGTCGGTACGCGAGCGACGCCTCGCTCTCCTCGTCGGGCTCGACGATCTCGCTCCCGTTCGCGCGCAGGTGCACCTCGCGCGCGAGCACCTCGCGCACGTAGTCGCGCTGGCTCTCGAACTTGATCGGCTTCGGCAGCGACTTCGGGAGGATCGACTGCACGTCGCGCTTCTCGTTCTGCTCGAACAGGTGCACGACGTGATGGAGATGACCGAGCTCGTAGGACAGGAATCGCTCCCAGATGTCCTTGACCCTCGGGTTCCCCTCGGCGTTGTAACAACACCAGTAGTTCCAGACCTCGGTGAGCTCGTGGAGGAGCCACTTCTCCAGCCACGTCTCGTACGGATCGGACAGACACTCGTACTGCGTGACGTGCTGCTCCTCGATCGCCGCGATCTCCGCGTAGAGCTGGCGCGCGAGTGGATCGGCGAACGTGGGCCCGATCGTCATGTAGTAGTCGTGCGTCATCTGCTCCGCCGCCGTGATCGTCGTGGCGTGGATCTTCGTGAGCACGTCGGCGCGCGCGCGATCGTAGGGCAGGCGCAGATCGTCCTCGGGCGCACGGTGCTCCACCGACGTCGGACGTCCCGGCAGCACGTCCGTGTAGCACTGGAGCAGCGTGTTCGCGTCCTTGCCGTGGAGACGATCGTAGAGCGCCGAATATCGATAGAGATGATCGAAGTCCTCGAGCAGACCGAAGTGATAGACCTGCTTCATGTAGGGATCGGGCTCGTTGCGCGCGACGTTCGCGGTCACCTCGATCGCGACCTGCTCGAATCCGATCGTGGTCTCGAGCGCGTTCTGGTCCGGCGGGTTGAGCCAGTTGACCATCGTCTGCTGGAAGTGCTCGACGCGGCGGATGCGCGCGAGCGAGAGCTGCAGCGGCTTGTTCACCCGCGCGGCGGCGTGGCCGAAGCGCACGGCCTCGGACTCGATGCCGTTCATCAGGATCACGCGCACCCGCGTGAACGCGTCGTCATCGAGCTTCGAGTAGGGGATCCGCACGAGGTCCCGCCAGTCGAACTCCTGCTTGTCGAGCGAGGTGCCTCGCTCCGTGAGCACGTCGAGCGCCATCCAATCCTCCAGTCCGGGACCCTCGACGTCGCAACCGATGTGCCTCGCCCGGAGCCGCGCGCGAATGGGTCCGCGCTCGCGCGTCGCGCGAAGCCGGCGCGCTCCCGCCAGTCACACGCGAGGCGCGCGATCGTTCGAGGCGAGCGACCACGGCGCGACCGGGCTCACCCAATCGGGGGATCCCGCTGTTTTCGACGGCCCACTAGCATCGCGCCAGGACGCATGGATCGCTCGGCTGCGACGCCTTTCGGTGAGCGCTCGGACGGCGACGGGTCGCCGGCGCTCTCGTCCGCGCGCCCGCTCCGCTCGCCGGAGCAGCTCGCGCATGCGTCGCTCGCGTGGCGTCTCACGCCGCGACAGGCGGAGATCCTCGAGCACGTCGCGCGCGGCTCGAGCAACGCGCGCATCGCGACGCTCGTGGGCTGCAGCGCGGCGAGCATCGAGGCGCACGTCGGTCAGCTGCTGCGCAAGGCGGCGGCCGAAGGCCGAGGCGCGCTGGTCGCGCGGTTCTGGACCCTCCCCTCGTCGATCGAGACGTCTCCCGCGGCCACGCGGGCCCTCGAGCGCGCGCGCGAGGTCTGGGCGCTCACGCCGATGCAGGCGCGGGTGCTCGAGCAGGTCGTGCGCGGCGCGTCGAACAAGGACGTGATGGCCGAGCTCGGATGCGCGAAGAGCACCGTCGAGGCGCACGTCACCGCGCTGCTGCGCAAGAGCGGATGCGCCAATCGCGCGGAGCTCATCGCCTGCTTCTGGTGGGGTGCGACGCGCGGCTGAGAGAGTGTCGAAAATCGGCTCGCCGGCGCAGGGTCCTCCCGTCCGCGTGCGCCGCACGCTCCCGTGCGGGCCCTCCGCCAGCGAGCACTCCAGCTGGACTGAGCGCGTGCTTGATGGCGGCGCGGCGGGGCTCATGTGCCGCAACGTCGTGCAAGAACGCCGTCACGATCTCGGGCTCCCAGCGCGCACCGACGCGCGGCCCGCGGTCGTGTTGGTCGTCAGCGATCGACCCCGCGAGCGCCACGCGCTGCTGACGAGCGTCGAGGCCACGGGAGCACGCGCGGCGAGCGCCGACAACGTGCACGACGCCGTCGCGCTCCTGCGCTGCATGGTGTTCGACCTCGTGATCGCCGACGAGCCGCAGCGCCCGGTGATCGACGCGATCCGCACCGACGATCGGACCGCGGCCGTGCGCTGCGTGCTCGCGACGTCGAGCCCGCATCACGAGGACGCGGAGCGTCCGGTCGCGGTCGACGTGCTCGCGCTCCCGTTCGCGCCCGACGACGTCGCGCGCATCGTGCGTCGCGTCGTCGCCGACGTGACGAGCGAGCTCGCTCAGCGCGAGCGCGCCACGAACGCCGCGAAGCCCGCGACGTAGTCGGTGAGCAGCCTGCGGATGGTCGCGTCGACGAGCGCGCCCTGCGCGTCGAACACCTTGCTCGCGCCCGACACGTAGAGCGACTTGCCGAAGAACGGCTGCATCCCGAGCGCGCGGATCACCGGCAGCCACGCGTTCTGCGAGAGGCGCGTGCCGCCCATCCCGGGCGTGGCGCCGATCAGACCGACCGGTCGATCGCCGAACACACGCTCGATGTCGGTCGCGGGGCGCGAGCACCAGTCGATCGTGTTCTTCAGCACGCCGGGGAGCGCGCCGTTGTACTCGGGCGTGACGATCAGGACGCCGTCGGCGCGCGCGATGCGCTCCTTCAGATCCTGCACCGTCGCCGGAATGCCCTGCGCGCTCTCGACGTCGCCGTCGTAGAGCGGCACGCCGTGGATGTCGGCGGGCTCGATCACGCACCCCTCGGGGGCGACCTCGATCGCCGCACGGAGCAGCGCGGAGTTGAACGAGCCGCGCCGCAGCGAGCCCGAGATGCCGACGACGTTCACGCGAGCACGTCGCGGATCGAGGGATCCTTGTCGAACTGCGACTTCGCGTAGGGGCAGGTCACGCTCACGCGCGTCTTCGTCTCGCGCGCCCACGCCACCGCGGTGTCGAGCAGCCGTCGCGCGACGCCGAGGCCGCGCAGCGCGTCGTGCACCTCGGTGTGATCGATGATCACCTGGTCCGGGCCGGTGCGCGAGTACGTCATCTCCGCGAGCCGCACGCCCTGGCGTGCGACGAAGAACGCGCCGCGCCCGTCCGCCTCGTCGTGCTCGATCTCGATCTTCGGCTTCGCCTCGTCCATCGCACGCATTCTCCACAGCGGCGCGGCGAGCACCAGAGCGAATCGGGAGCACCGGCGCGATCGACGCGCAGGTGCTCCCGCAGGACCTCAGTCGACCTCGACGTAGACGACGTTGCCGCCGTCGTACGCCTGCTGATAGCGGACCGCGCCGCAGTTGTAGTAGGCGCCCGCGGCCACACAGCCCGCCGGCAGCGTCGTCATCGCCGCGGTGGTGTACGCGACGGTGCGGCGCGCGGTGCGGCGCGACGTCCGCCGCGCCACGCCCGCGTAGCTCACCGGCGTGAGGGGCCTGCCGACGACCGCGTGGGCCGTCGAGGGCGCGATCAGCGCGCCGGTGGCGGGCAGCGCGAGCGCGCCGATCGCGATCGCCATCGCGGCGATCCCGGCGCGAGCACGACCCGAGAGATGCTCGATGATGTCCATGATCCTCGTCCTCCTCAGCGCGCGCCGGGCGCGCGCGTGCGCTGCTGTCCGCGTTGTGCCTCGAGCGTTCGGCGGAATTCGATCTGCCGCGCGCCCGGCGGCGGCTCGAATTGGAACTCTGCGTCCGACATCGCCGCGGTGGTGTTCCAGTCGTGCAGCTCGACCTCGAACTGCGGCTGCGAGCGGACGTCGGTGCTGACGACGACGTAGCGCATCGGGAGCGGCGTCGCGCCCTCCTGGACCCAGAGCTGCCAGTCGCTGCCGCTGCGCCCGCGGAACGCGAGGTGGTGGCAGCGCACGCCCTGGACCTCGGCGGTGCCGACGTACGTGCCCGACGCGGCCTCGGCGCTCAGCGTCCGATACACGTCGCTCATCAGCAGGTCGGCTGCGGGCGCCTCGAGGTCGAGCTCGTCGCGCGCGAAGTCGATCGCTGCATCGAGGTTGCGCGGCGCATCGGTCGTCGCCCAGACGTTCTGACCGCGTCCATGGAGCGTGATCGAGTCGCCGTCGTAATACATCACGAGATCGGAGAGCTCGCCGCGGCGCTCCGAGCGCAGTCGATCGGGCCGGCGCACCGACACCTGCGAGCTCGCGAGGTACTGCAGCTTCTGTCCGTTCTCGAGCACGACCTCGGTCGCGCTGTCGGCGTCGACGCGGAACGAGCGCAGGCCCGCGAGGTACTGGCTCATCGCGCGGAGGTGGCGATCGGCCTCGGGATCGATCGCAGGACGCGCTCCGCGCGCGGCGGGCTGCTCACCCCGCGGCCGCTGCTGCGCGTCGCTGGTCCACGACGCGACAGAGATCGCGGCGATCGCGGCGAGAGCCCCCGCGACGATCCGCAACTTCGTTCCATTCGCTCGAGCCACGCTCACCTCCTCACGGCGACTGCCGTTGTGCAGGCGCGCTGCATCGCGTGCGCCACGGAGCTGCGTGCTCTCGCGTCGAGCGTGGCCGCGCGTCACCGCGGCTCGTCGTGCGTCGCGCAGCGCCTCCCGACGACGCTGGCTCATCGCTCGCAGCGCACGCGCGACGTGGACCTCCAGCACGCATTCGCGCTCTCGTTCAAGATCGCGATCGCCGCGATGACCGTCGCGACCGGTCTGGCGACGACCACCAGCGATCTCGCGTACCTCGCGAGGAACCGCGGGCTGCTCGCACGCTCGCTGCTCGCGACGATGATCGTCGCGCCGCTCGTCGCGATCGCGCTCTGCCGTGCCTTGCACGTCGGCGCCGCGGCCACGATCGCAATCGTCGCGGCCGCGCTCGCGCCCGGTCTTCCCTCGGTCCCGCGCACCGGGATGAAGCTCGGCGGCAACGCGGCGTTCGCGTGCAGCCTGCTCGTCGTGACCAGCGTGCTCGGGGTGATCACCGTGCCGTTCTGGCTCTCGATCATCTGGCGCATCGTCGGGACGGCCCCCGCGATCGCTCCGCTCGCGATCGCGAGGACGCTCGTGCTCGGCATCCTGGTGCCGCTCGGCGTCGGTCTCGCGATCCGGCGCCTCGCGCCGGCGCTCGCGGGTCGGCTGGCGAAGCCCGTGGGCGCGCTCGCGAACGCGCTGCTGCCGGGGCTCGCGCTGGTGTTGCTGCTCGCGGAGATCGACGTGCTGCGCCGGCTCGAGTGGCCCGCGTTGCTCGCGATGATCGTCGCGCCCGTCCTCGCGCTCGCGGTGGGGCACGTGCTCGGCGGGCCCGATCCGCGGGATCGCACGGTGCTCGCGATCGCGAACGCGACGCGCTTCCCCGCGCTGGCGGCGCTGATCGCGGCGACGGGCTTCCCCCAGAGCCACGCAGTGCCGGTGGTGATCGCCTATCTGATCGTCGCGCTCGTGATCGCGTTGCCGTACGAGCTCTGGCGCAAGCGCGTGCACGGCAGCGCCGACGTCGAGCGCCCGGAGCAGCTCCCCGCGGGTGTGATCGCGGGAGAGCCCGCGACCTGATCGATCGCGCCATCGCGAGGATCGTCGCGGCGCGGACGACGCGCCGCGCGGTCGTCTCGTTCTCTCTCGCGCGCGACGCCAGGTACGGAGGCCGAAGATCCCGCACCGGCGAGCGCTGGACGATCGCGCGCCCCAGGTCGCCCTCACGACGTTGCGCGGGACGCGGCGCGCGCAGCGACAAGCACCGATCGACGCCGTGGCTCATCGCGTCGAGTCGGGGGCTCACGCGTCGTGATCGAGGCACTTCGCCGTCGATCGACCCGCTCGCACGTGAGCGGCACGCGCGCTGCTCGGGCCCTCGCCCACGGCCAGCTCCCATCCCGGAGCGGGCGATCGTGGAGGTGGAATCGATGCGAATGCGCACGTCGGGAGTCGTCGGTCTCGCGCTGCTCGCGGCAGCGTGCGGCGGAGGAGGAGAAGAGACGTCGAGGGCCACCACGCCGGCCCCGACGGCGGGCGCGACGGTCGGCACCGAGCGCGTCGTCGCGGCGCAGGCTCCGGGGCCTCCGCGCGCGCCGACCATCGTCGAGGTCGACGAGTCGCGCCTGCCCTCGTCCACGCCGCGCATCTCGGTCGCCAGGGTGAGCGAGGTCGACATCCAGCCGCAGCCCGGAGCGCAGGCGGCGATGGAGGGCGAGACGCTCGCCGCGATCGAGGAGGAGATCGCGATGCCGGCGATCTGTCCGAGCGACATCGAGTCGCTGCGCGTGCGCGCGCGCAACGTGTCGCGCGGGGCCGCCATGGTGCTCACCGCGCGCGGCGACGACGACGTCACGCGACTGCGCGATCACATGCGCGCGTTCGCGCTCGCGCACTCGCGCACGCATGCGGAGCAGTGCCCCGATCCGAGCCATGGGGAGATGACGAGCGCGCCGCGACACGAGCTCGCGGATCCCGCGTCGCCGATCCTCTCGGTGCACGAGCTGCGGCTCGTCGAGATCCCGAACGGCGTCCGGGTGGAGCTGCGCCACGACGCCGGCGTCGAGCGCGCGAGCATCCGCGAGCTGCGCACCCGCGTGCGGGAGGACGCCGCGTCGCTCGACGAGGGCGTCTGTCCGCTCGCGTTCCAGATGACCTGAGAGGAGAGGAGGCGAGCCGTGGAGAGGACTCGGATCTGGGTGATCGTCACGACGGCGATCACGCTCGGAATCGCGGCGCCGGTCTCGGCGCAGATCGAGCAGGGTGACGTCGTGTACATCGAGGGCGCGGACGGCGGGCTCGAGCTCTATCGTCGTCTCGATCGCCCCAACGAGCCCGATGGGCGCGCGCAGTTCGTGCGACTCGGCGCGAGCGAAGCGGAGGCGTTCGTCGGTGGAGGAGGCATCAACGTGGTGCCGGTGGTCGATCGAGACGCGGTCGTGATGCCCGCGGCGACGACCGAGGTCGCGGTGCAGCCGCCGCCGGGCGGCGAGGTGGTCGTCGGGTCGGAGACTGCGGTCGCGCAGCCGATCGAGGTGGGCGCGGCAGCCGAGCCCGAGCGCCCGTTCGGACGATTCCGCTTCGGGATCAGCGGGTTCGGCGGCATGACGCTCGGCGACGACGCCAACGATCCCGAAGGATGGATGGGCGGCGGCGCGCTGCGCCTCGGCATGCAGCTCGGCGACTGGTTCTCGGTCTATTACCAGCCTTCGGGGATCGCGACTGGCCTCGACACGACCGGCGGCGACTCCGAGCTGGTGTTCACGCTGTGGAACTCGCTGCTCGCCGAGGCGACGCTGTTCGACTTCCTGTCGATCGGCGCCGGCCCGTCGGTGGACTTCTACTTCGGGTGCGAGGCCTCGGAGCAGAGCCAGGCGAGCTGCGCCGACGAAGGCGCGTTCTTCGGTCTGCACGGCCGCGTCGCGATCAACATCGGCGGTCTGCTCTTCGGTCAGCGCGGCGCGGTGAACGTCTCGTTCGACGTCCACCCGACGTGGTTCGAGGACGACACCGAGACGGTCGCGCTGCTCGGCGGTCTGGGCCTCGAGCTCTACTGAGATCGCGACGACACCGACGCTCTCTCGCGCGGCCATCGTGCGAGAGAGCGTCGTCGCGAACGGGCTCGCAGACGTCGACCTGTGGATGCGCGACGACAGGCGCCGCCACTGTGGTGCGAGCGCGTCGACGCGATGCAGCTGCATCACGATGAACGTCGAGGCGCGCACGAACGCTTCGCACTACCACCCTCGCCAATGAGCTTGGCGGAAGGCCGAGTCCTCGACGATCTGCTGCACGATCGTCGCGACGTTCAGCACGTCCAGGTATCGCTTCCGCTCGCCGTCTCCGTCGTCCATCGCGATCGACACGAACGCGACGCTGGCTGCGGGCGGGCTGGCTCGTATGCGCGCCAGCAGCTCCGCGCCGCACGTGCTCGCGATCACGACGTGCGGGGGGCGTTCCACGATCGCCGTCCACGCGGACTCGGCGTCCGCGAATGCCCGAGCGCGCCAGCCGAAGCACGCGAATGCCTCACAGAGCACGTCGAGCGTCTCCGAGCGATCTCCCACCACGACCACATCGAGCACGTGATTGAAGCACTGCATTTCGCCCCACCTCGTGCTTGCGCTCCTAGCGACGCGAAAACGCGCCTGAAAGCCCGCGGGGGCGGTCTCTCCGCAACGAGCTCGCGGCGTCCTATCCCCTCGCCCCCCAAGCGTGAGGACACGCTCAACACTGGCTCCGACCGCGGGCAGTGGGGCCTAGGTGCTGGCGCTCGGATGACCGACGAGGAGTGGGAGCGAGCGTTCCGTTCGATCGCGGAGACGGCCGGGGTCGACTCGATGTTGCCGGAGGGTTGGGGATCGCGCGCAGCGCGTGCGCGGCACGTCGCCCGCGTGTTCGCGTCGCAGCTCGATGCGACGGACGAGGGCGACCCGCTCCGGAAGGCGCTCGCGCGCTCCTATGCGCGCGCGTTCTCGCTGTTCATCGACGCCGGGAAGCGGAGCGATCGAGAGCGCTGAAGCATCGCAATCACGCGTCGCGACGGGTCGATCGGCGCGCGAGCTCCTCGACCCGCGCGTGCTCGCGCGCCGTCCGTCTTTGTGAGCACCCGAACGGGACCGATATCACGACGGATTCCGACCACCGCGCGCCATGACGTCGTATCTCTCGCGGTTCTGCCCCACCGTCGTCGCCCCTGCTGTGCTGGTGGTCGACGGTCCGTCGTCCAGCTCGATCGCGCTCGCCGCTCACCTCCGCGCGTCGGGCACTCGTCCGATCCAGGTGTCCACCCCGACCGAAGCGATCGCGGTCCTGGGCAGCTTCCACGTCGACGTCATCGTGATCGGGTACGGGATGACGTTCGCCGAGGCACTCGCTCTCGCGCGCCGATTGCGAGCCCTCGCGGACCAGCCCCACGTGCCCGTCGTCGTGGTGACGTCTGCCGATGTCGAGCGCGCGGACGCGAACGCGGCGCGCGTCCTCGGCGCCCGCATCGCGTCGATCGTCGCCGGCTTCGACTCGCTGGCGAGCGCGGTGCGCTCGGCGATCGGCGGGGAGATCGTGCCGCTCGAGCGAACGGTGGAGGTCGAGAGCGTCACACGAGCGCGGGCCTCGTCCGTGCCACCGAGGGCGACCGTCGTGGAGATCCAGCAACCGCGCGCGCGGCGCGACCCTCGCACCGACCCCGAGTGAGCGTCAGTGTCGGGCCTCCATCGGCGCGTCCAGAGTCTGCCCACCGAGTGGAAAGTCAGTGGGCAAACGGCCGGCAATCACGGGTTCAGTCCGGTCGGGACCGCGAATCGGCCACTTCGAAAGGAAACGGTACGGAGGAGGAGGGATTCGAACCCCCGGTGGGCGAGCCCACGGCGGTTTTCAAAACCGCTGCCTTAGACCACTCGGCCACTCCTCCAAACGAAGCGGAACGATTGCACGAATCGGTGGGGGGCTGCCAGAAGCCGAGGCGCAGCGGAAGGGCCGTTGCCCATCCGTTGCCCACGCTGTCCGGCGACTACGAGGTCGTCGCGGCGAGAGCCGCGACCGCGCTCTCGAGATCGATCGCGGCGACGTGCGCGTACCGTTGCGTGGTGCTGAGGTGCAGATGACCCGCAAGCCGCTGCACCGCGGGCGCTGCCGCCTTCGCCCGGAAGAGGTGCGTCACGAAGAAGTGCCGCAGGTCGTGGAACCTCCAGCCCTCGAGTCCTGCTCTCCGCTGCGCGCGTCGGAACGCGGCCCCGAGGGAGTGCTCGGTCCACGGCGTGCCCTTCGGCCCCAGCGACACCCGCGCACTGCGGTCGCGCGGACCGGCCCCACGGAGCACATCCACCAACTCCGGCGTCAGCGGCACGACGCGCTCATGCCCGGACTTGGGCGGGGCTTCGACCCCGCTCGACACCGCCCGCCTCACGACGAGCCGTGCCGCATCGAGGTCGACATCGCGCCACTGCAGGCCGCGCACCTCGCCCGCCCGCAGTCCCGCGAACGCCGCCAGCGAGATGGCGACGCGCTCGGCGGGCGTCGCGGCCGCAAGCAAGGCGCGCAGATCCTGCACGCTCATCGCGTGCTGAATCGACACGCCAACCCGCGGCATACGCGGGAGCGCCGGCGGCACATCGAGCATCCCAGCCTCGACGCAGTACCGGCAGAGGATCGACCGCAGCACCGCTTGCACGTTGCGACGGGTCGATGCCTTGCTCCCCGCGCGCACCATCTCGCTATCGATGGCGCGGACGCGCCGTGCGTCGATCTGGTCGACACGCAGCTCGCCGAGACTCGGGAGCAAGTGCTTTCGCAGCGCCTTCTCGTACCCGGCACGCGTCGAGGGCTTGAGCTGGCTCGGCGCGAACGACGCGAGATAGTCCTTCACGACGTCGCGGAACAGCTTTGCGACATCGATCGTCGAGCCAGGATTCCCCGCGCTCTCGCCATGCGAAATGCGCGCGATCGCAAGCAGTTCGGTCGGCTCGTACGGCGAGCCGGTCGATGCGATCAGCGCGAGCCGTCGACGCTCTTCCGCACGTGCTGCGGCCAGCGTCTGCACCTCGGCATCGCGCCGGAACCTGTCCAGCTTCCCTTCCCGATTCGTGTATCGAATGTCAACGAACAGTCGCCGCTTTCCGCGGCGCATCACGCTGCGCACCGGCATCGGATCACTCCTTCGCCGACACGTGCTTCCGGCCCGGGCGTAGCACGGATTACTTCCCGGGAGTCGGAGCGTCGTGCTGCCAGCGTGCGTCGAGCGCGACGCGCCACCGGTGTCCGAGCTTCCGTCCGACGAGCCCCTCGAGTTTCGCCTCGATGGTTCCATCGTTCGCGCGCCGCGCCGCACGCTCGAGCATGCGTCGCAGCGTCACCTGTGCGATCCCGACGACGCGGGCCGCGTCCTTCGTCCCCATCCAGCGCCCCGTCATCGCGCCTCCTCCGCGAGGATGCGGCGCTGCCGCATCACCGCGTCGTGCGCGAGGAACCGGAGCTCGTGCATTTCGAGGTCGATTCCCTCCGTCTCGCGGACCGACGGCATGAACAGGCATGCGACCTGGCGCGGATCGGACCCGGGAAGCGCCCGTGCGAGCTCGTCGATCGTCGTGGCGACCATTGCGCGACGCTGTTCGTACGCATGCAGCGAGCGCCCCTCGAGAACGTCGTCGAGCAGCTGCCCCAGTCCGACACGGCCGGCTCGCTTCCAGTCGCGCGCGACCCGACAGGCTTTCCACCACGGCAGCTCCTCACCCGCGTCTCGATGTCCGAGCGCGACGATGGACGTGAGCTCGAGTTGCGCGACGCCGCCCCGCGCCATCCACGGGTACTCGGGGTCGAGCAGCGCGTCGACGGAGAGGGCGAGGCCACGACTGACGGACACACGTGAGAGCGCGTACCGTCCCGTGCTCGCCCACTCCAGCGGGTCGCGCTCACCCCCGTGTGCGAGCTCGCGGGTCAGAACGCGGCTCGCGGCATCGAACACCGCGGGAAACTGATCGAGTGATACGCCGCGGTCGAACGGCACGAGGATCCGGGACTCGATCGCGCCGCCGAACGACGCCTCTTCCGCAACGTGGGCGATCTGGAGCCGGTCGAACGCCTCGCAGACACGAGCGTGCGAAGCGCGGGTGATCAGGCCGACGTTCAGCACGATGCCCGTGACGGCGGGCTCCGCGGCGGTCGTTCCTTCGACGAGCCGGAACCGTCGGTCCGAGCTGAACAGCAGCTCTGCAAGCTCGTTGGGCGAAACGCGCTGGGTGTTCGCGGTGCCCTCGAACGTGACGACGTACTCCGGGGCGAAATCGGACATGTGAGCTCCTTTTCGTTGCGCGCCGATGCGCGGTGGAGCTGGTTCTCCCCGAATTTCGCTAGGCGTCCGCCCTCTCCAGGCGGACAATCGCGAACCTGCGAATGTCCGCTCGTCGTGGGTTGACAGATCGAACCGCTGCCACGGAGCACCCGATCCGGGAGACGACGGAGTTCGTCGTCGCGACGGTTGATGGCGGCGGCGAAACATCCGTCGAGGTGCCGGCTGGGTACCTCGACGCGCGAGTGCTCCCGATTGCCTGTGAGCTCATCGAGCCGCTCTTGCGCTGCCCACCGATCAGCGAGCGGCTCTACGCGATGTACCGGGAGCACGCGAACGCCCGGAGGTGGGTCGATGCGGCCTCGCTCCTGTGGCTCTCGCGAGCGCGCTCGTGGGCGCGCGAAGCGCTCGCTCACGACGGACTCGACGCGAGCCGTGGCCCCCCGCTGATCCAAGCGCTCGCCCGCTTGCACGCGGAACACGCGAGACGCTCGAAGTCGAGCCCGCACGACGTTGCGCGCCTGCAGCAACTCGAACGCGCAGACGCTCTCGTTCGCGGACGCAACGACGTGCTCGCCTATCTCGGCGGCGTACGCGCGAACGGCGATCGCACGAACAAGCAGCGAGCGTTCGTGGTGGCGGGAGACTCCGTCAAGAAGTTCCACGCGCTCGAACGCGCCGCGCGCAGAGCTCGTAAGGAGACGCTGGTCTTGCCGCTCCCCTTCGTCTTGATCCTCCATCAGCCGCGCCCTGCAGAAGTTCGCTCCTGCACGGAGCCGCGAGAGATCTGGACCCAGCACCCACCGCCGAGCGTCGAGCAGATCGAAGGCGCGCGCGTGCTGTGGGCGGACATGATCGAGCTCGTCGACGAACCCCGATAGCGGCCGCCAGCACGCGATCGGGGTAAAGGATTACCGGCAACGGCAGACTCCGCGCGGGGGTACAAGCTCGCGGGAACACGACGTTTTCCGCGTGTTACCCGCAACGACACCCCACGCGCGGATCGGCCGTGATCACGGGCTACGGCGCGCAGAGAGGAGCAGCAGGCCCGATCGGCTCTGTGAGCACGACGCACCGGAACGGGGTCGACGTCGTCGGATCACCGTCGCAGCCCAGACCGGGTTGACACACGTAGCTCTCGTTGAGCCCACCGCAGGCACCACCTTCTGCGACGAGCCCACGGACCGGCAGAGGCGTGAGCGGGTACTGGCAGCTGTCCCCCGCCGCGGCCTGCTCCCGGAGGTAGGCGTCAGCGGGCTCGGACAGGAACTCGACGCGTGGATCGGTCGCGATGCGCGCGAACGCCGGTTCGAGCGCTGCTTCGCACCCACCGAACGTGCATCCGCAGCGTTCCAGTGCGTCGCAATGTTGCGCGGCCGCGAGGGACGCCCACCGCGTGCCCGTGAGCGGCTCGTCGCTCCCGCAGCCGACGAAGCCGAGCGAGACCATGACGACGGTGACGAGATCTCGTGTGTCCAAGGGATCCTCCGTGCCGTAATACGTCCTATCGACCGTTATTATTCACACGCCGGCTCGGTACGGGAAGCGGTCCATGCCCGCTCGCGCCGAGGAGGTCCTCGAGTCGATCGCTGCCAACGTCGTTCGGCTGCGAACGGTGCGTGGATACACGCAGGAAGTGCTCGCCGAGCACGCTGGGCTCGACCTGCGCTACCTCCAGCGGGTGGAACGCGCGAAGGTGAACCTCAGCGTCGCGGTGCTCGTGCAGCTCGCGGACGCGCTCGAGGTGGCACCGGGGCGGCTCTTCCGTCCCGCATCACTGCCACCAGCGCGTCGAGGGCGGCCACCGGCGCGACGATCGCCCGCGGCGCGTCCGAACACCATCTCGCGCCGCTAGCGAGTGGTGCGATAGCGGCGAGTGCGCACCCGTGGGCATTCCACGCGCTCCGCATGAGGGCACTCGTGCCTCTTGGCCGCGCCCGCGCGATCTCCCAGAATCAAGCCGATGTCCGGCGACCTCGGTCCCGCGCTGATCGGCGATGACGATCCCGAGCCGATCCTTCCGGGCTATCGCAACATCGTCATCTACTGCGATGAATCAGGGATGCATCGGGCGCCATACTACGGGTTCGGTTCGCTATGGACCTCGTGGGGATCGCCGCGGCGACCTGAGCGCTACAATCGGCAAGTTGCGGGCACGACACGGTGAACGCACGTAGCTACGGCTTCTACGAAGATCTTGTTTCCGAGTTCTTTTCGAAGTCATGGCTGATGTTCCACTGCATCGTATTTCGCCGCGCCGCCGTGAAGGCTGAGCTTCACAGCAGCCGCGACATTCAGATACGCAAACACTTCGGGATGCTGCTTCGCAAGAAGATCGCCTACTTTTCGAAGGCGGGTGCCGACCGACGGTATCGCGTTCGCGTCGATCCACTCCCAACGCGCTACGCGCGCGAGCACGAGGCTGTCGGGAACATCGTCAATGCCCAGCTTCGGAAGGACCTGGGCGATCTACGCGACGATCTGGATACTCCGCTGCTTCACGACATCCGCGCGTGTGACTCGGCACGTACCGTCGGAATCCAGGTCTCCGACGTACTGCTGGGTGCAGTGCTAGCGGCGTGGCAGCAGCAGGTGAGCTCGGCCCCGAAGCTGAAACTCCTCGCGCACGTCGCCTGGCAGCTGGGATGGAACGACCTGCGCTCCGACACGAAACCGCACGTTTGGAAGTTCAACGTCTGGCATTTCCTCGGCGCGGGTGAGCCTCGCGAGGTCGACACTCGACCGGTGAAGCTCCGATATCCGATGCCAGTGTGGCGACCGCGTTGAAGACACAGAGTCTCGCCGACGGCGAACACCGTCGGCATCGGGCTCTCTTCGGACCGCATGACCGTGCCGGGAGCAACATGTCTCGGACTCTCGTCGCCGAGAGCTGGCGCAAGGAGGCGCCGGCGCGCGAGACGCTCTACGAACTCGGAGCCTCAGACTGCTGAAGCGGCCCTCGGTCGCGACTCATTCGCAACCAGCACGACTACACCGGCCTGCTCGCAAATCGCGCACAGCGCCCAACGACCTGTCGTGACGCGGAGAGCGGCGTCCTCGTCATCCTGCGGCGTGCAGAAAGTTCCGGGAAGTCTACGTTCAGCGTGTGCGGTCGCCGCTCCGATTGCGCAAAGTGCGCCGAGCACCAATATTCCCAGGCGTTGCATTTGAGTTGAGCTTTCCTATTCTGAAGGCCGATCGAATTGCACAGTGAACAACGTACCGATTAACGAGTTACACTCCGGCGTCAGGGTGACGGTTTCGTTCAGCGTCTGCGTCTGCCCGTTGAATGTAACTGTAATATCATATTCTCCCGGGCCGTCATCGCAGAAGAAGCGTTGACCATCGGAGTTCACGTCGATCGTTCCTGACGCTGTCTCGCAATTGACCGTCACGCCCGCCTCGATCGGACTACCGTCCCGAAACCGCGGTTCGACGACGATCGCATGCTCGGACGCACCGCAGTCTGGGCCGCACCCTGCGGAGAACAGCAAGAGCGCCCATCCGGCACTCGTCGCCCTCGTCACTGTTCGCATACGTCCTTGTTATCGCGGGTCGGCCCGAGAACTTCAAGTCAACTGTCACCGCATTCTCATCGGCCGCGCCGAGATCACCCCTGCGGGTGACGGCGTCTGCGCGGAGCGTTCCTACATGACTTCACAGGTCTATCCGCGCGGTCCGAGGCCGTCCGTGTCAAGCGACAGGAAGACCTGACCCCCTTACGCCACTAAAACTGGCCCCCATCACCAGCGGTCATCGGTTCACTTGGTCGTGGTCGGTCCGCCGAGCAGACCAGCATGCTGCCGCGCTCGTAGCGCCTGGCGACGAGCTGGAAGAACAGGTGCGCGCTGCGACGCTCGAAGGGCAGGTAGCCGAGCTCATCGATGATCAGGAGCTTCGGCTTCGCGGAGAAGGTCAAACGCTCTGCGAGCTGCCCCTCCGACTCGGCCTTCGCGAGCGCGGCGAGCAGCGCGGTCGCGCTGACGAAGAGCACGGAGTTGCCTGCTTCGGCGCACGCACGACCGAGCGCGATCGCGGGGTGCGTCTTGCCGACGCCAGGCGGACCGAAGCAAGACGTTCTCACCTCCGGTGATGAAGCGCCCGGTGGCGAGCTCGCGCACGAGCTTCTGATCGACCGACGGCTGGAAGCGGAAGTCGAACTCGTCGAGCGTCTTCTGCGCGGGGAAGTTCGCAATCTGGATCGAGCGTTCAGGTCCGCGCGAGCTCCGATCGGTGCGCTAGATGGCCCCACAGACCTCGATCATCAGCGTCCCGCTACCCTGAACGAGATGTTCAGAAGCCGACTCGGATTCGAAGAGGCCGGGCCGCACCACGTGTTCCTCGCGTCCAGCGCACACGCTGCCCCATCCGTGCAAAGCACCAACCTCTGAGCACCGGCCTTCCCGCAAATGCCACATGCCCGTGATCGCGCGTCCAGGAGGCCGATCGTCGCAGGGTAGGCGCACACGCATCACGGCGATGTCCGTGACCTCCTCCGGTATAAGGACGTGGAGTGAGGTTCCAGCGCCGACGGGTCCAAGCTCCTCATCGAACGTCCCGCTCGCCTCGAAAATCGCTGACGCGCACCCTCTCGCTGGGATCTGCAGCACCACATCTGCTGCACGGCAAAAGCGGTCGGACGGCACAGCGCTGTCCGACCGCGAGCCTCCACCATCGCGCGCGCTGCCAGCATCGGCCTCCCGCTCATGCGACATGTAGCATCCCGCGAGAATCGCGAAGAGGACGCACGCGACGATGGCCCCGCTTGAGTTCATGGAGAGGAGATCTGGTACGCGACGACGTCCGAGTTCGTCGGCACGAACACCCGGATTCCATCACGCTTCTCGCACCCAACACCAACCCCGACGGGAACGCGAGATTGAACGTCCGGAAATCCACCGTCTCGGGATTTGTCGTTGCCGAGGGCACGCCGCACGCGTGGTCTCCGTCTTCTTCGGTCACGCAGAAGGACGCTTCGACGGAATCAGTCTGCGTACGATCCGTCACGATGATCTCTGCGAGATTGAGATTCGTCGCGCTCGTCTGCGTTGCTGAGCCAGGTGCGTTCAGTATGGGACAGAAGAACGAGTGCCTACTTCCGTTGTTTGTAAGGCGTCCGGTACGCGAGACATCCTGCTGGTCCTGCGACGGCATGCACATCGCACCCGGGAAGCGCATGAACGCTGCTGCATGCGCGTACTCGCAGCGATCAACGAGACAGACGATACTGCGATGGCGGCGATGGAATGCGCCTCGGTCACTGCTCACCCCCGAGTTCTCCGCCAGAGGCAGCGCGAGCGGCGCGCTCGTCCGCCATGGCATTGAGAACGCGGGAGGTGCACCGCGTAGTCCGCCATCCGGAGCTGTTCGACGACAACGCTGCCGCGGGCATCGGCCTCTAGGCGCTCTCCGAGTTGGCCTCGCCCGGACTCGAGTCGTCCGGCTCCTTCGGCGGATAACCACCGCGCTCAAGAAACTCGACGAGCATGAGCCCGAGCCACGTCGGGCTCCACTGGCGCGCACTCCCGCAGCGAACCAACCCGAGTTCCGCCAGTCGAGCCCGATGAGTCGAACGCTCGTCCCCCGCGCTGCCCGAGTTATCCGAGTAGACCGAGGAGAACGAGATCCCCTTCGATCCCTGCCGCATCTGCCGGATCTCGCGGTAGGAGAGGCAGAGCTCGTGAACCTCGGGATAGTCGAGCTCCCTCAGGATGCGGAAGAACCGCTTGGTCATCGCGACGCGATGGCTTTCCGGGTCGAAGGCGCTCACCAGCGCTGCCATCACGACACGCTGCTTCTTGCCTTCGGAACCAAACCAAGCGGCGCTCCACTCTTGGAGGACAGGCACAACGCCGCTCGCCGCCTCGTGAGCGCCCACTTCCTCCTCAAGAGCGCCGAGCTTCTCGCGAATCCGCGGTTCCGCCCCTGAAAGCGCCTCAGCAGCAAGCAGTTCCTGCGCTTGCGCGAGTCGCCGGTCCGCTGGCGAGCGAAAGTGCTCCACAGCAAACCCGACCAGCGTCTCGGCGCATCCCGCGAGAGCTCCCAGCCCCGCACCGAGCACCATCGCTTCGGGACCACCGGGCAGGCTTGTGATCGCACCCGTTAACGCGCCGACGACCGGTTTGCCGGGGCCGCGGTCGGATTCCGTTCCGTCGTGTTCGCTTTCCGTCATGGCGCGAAGACGATAACAGGCAGAAGCGGTGGCCGTGACGCACCGAACCCCTCGTCACAGTGGGCGTCCGAAGCCAGGGACTCGCGCACCTTCTCCGCGATGTAGGTGCCGGACGTCCTTTGCTGAGCACAACCGGGACCTACATCGACGGTACCGTGAGCCCGCCAACGCGACCTCGCATGAGAGCTGTTCCGGAGTCGTCGTCCGACCACGGCGAGGCGACGCTCGCGCGCTGGAGTGAGTGCGTCGACGCATCGGCCAGAGCCGTCGAAGCGCTGCGCATCGCGATCGACGCGTCACCTGCTGCGAACGTCGACGCCGCTATGACGCTCTTCGCTGAGGCGCTCCACGCGATGGCCGAAGCGTATCGGCTTCGGCAGTACGACCTCGGCGTGGCGATCGCGCATGCGGAGCGCGCACGCAAGCTCGTGCACGCTGCCGACGAGCTACTCCAAGCAGAACGCGCCAAGGCGGGATAGCGGACGCGACGACTGCGGCCGGTCCGAACGATGAACCGCACTTGGCCCTGCGCAGCTGCGGCGCGCGCTCGGCGCGCGACTCACCCGCTCTCGGAGCTCGATCGGATAAGCCTCAGCCATCGGCCAAGCAGATCACCGCGATCGATGTCGCGCAACGGATCAACCGAGACGCACTCTGGGGTTAGGGCCAACCTCCGTCGTCGGACTGAGCACAAACGAGTCACCGAGGCGTTTGCGAGCCTCGGCAACCCGCTCAGAGAACTCGGCCGGTGAAACGTGTTCACCACCCGGTGCTGCGAGAACGCCATCGAGCGTGCGCGGATCGACTGAGGGATATCACAGACCGGACTGCCCCCACTTCCCGCAAAGTGGGCAGGCGATGCCCGGCAGGGTCCAGCACGCAGTCGGGATGGGGATGTTGTCGGATGTCGGACTGATTGCGTAGCAGGTGCTCACGTCAGTGTGGATACCGGCAAAACACAGCCCCGTCCACGAACCCCTCTCAGCCATGAGGCGATACCCGAACTCTAGAACCTCCTGCATGGTCGCGTTCGGATTCTGATCAGGGAAAGTTTGCCACGCCCGGTTCCATGCCGGATGGATCCTTCGATGCTGCCGATACGGAATCGTGATGGCCGAAACTCCGACGCCGCCGATCACCTCCGGCGAGCCACTGCCGCAATGGGTTCACGCACGCCGGATATACGGCTCCCTCAGGTGACCGGTAGGGTTAGTCGGCAAGTACACCGTCAGAAGGACGGATCTCGACCGCCGATGACTGACACCATCAGTGCGGTCCGCTCGCGCCTGGCGCGTCCTCCTCGACGAGCGTGCCCGTTTCTCGATGGTGCAGCACGCGTTCTGCACCCGGCTGCGCGTCGAGCGATGTCGTTCATAGGAGTGCGGTCTCACTGCGCCGCCAGCGACCGCGGGCGATGACCTGCCGGTTCACCGTGGGACCGACGACATCGTCAACGATGCCGAGCTCAGTGACGTCCTTCACCACGCCGCCTTCCTGGCGCACGATCTCGAGGCAGTGCCGATCGAGGTGCAGCGCCCGAATCACATCATTTCACGCTGCGCGTGCGAAATCCCGGCGTCGCGTGGGCGCACGGCATGCTCGCGAGTACGCACTGGGCGTTGTACCCGTGATCTCGCGAAACGCGCGGCTGAAGTGACTCTGGTCGCAATATCCGATTGCGAAAGCTGCCTCGGTGCAGTCGACGCCCGAAGCGAGAAGATGTCGGGCTCGTGCAATCCGCAGGTGCGCGCGGAAGCGCAGGGGCGGCATCCCGATCTCGCGCTCGAAAATCCGGCAGAGATGGCAGCGGTTCAGCTTCACCGAGATCGCGAGCGTGTCGAGATCGAAGTTCCGTTCGAGGTTGCTCTCGATGTATTCGCGCGTCCGCGCCACTCGACCATCGATTCGTCCGGCGAACGGCGGCGCGGCGGTCGTTGACGCCAGGGCGCGTCGGTACACGTCGGACGCTGGCGCCCGCGCGTCGCAGACAGGGCCGCGCGCGGGCGCCCGAACTCGAACCTGCGGCGAACGGCTCGACCCGTCACCGTCCGGCGGAGAGGGAGTCCCGAAGATCACCCGGAATGCCGCGCCGCGCTCGGTGCGGACTCGCACATGCGCTGAGAGCGGCTCGACCACCAGCACCGCGCCGGCGGGCAGAGTTGCCTCGTGCTCGGCGCCGTTGATGACGTACACGCCGTCGCTTGCGGCTTGGATCACGAGGCGCTCGGGCCATATGAACGACCAGCATCGCGCGGGTGCGTCAGAGACCTCGAACACCTCGAGTGAGCAGTCGTCCCGGTCGACGCGGCTCCAGCGGACGGGCGGCACGGCTGAATCGACGACCCCAGAGCTCCGAGCGGCAATCACGAGCGGATGAGGATGCATGACTGTTTTCGTCTCCGGGCGACACCTTCAGCAGTGTCCGTGCCATGCCCGCGAGCATGCGAAATCGGCCGAAAAAGCTCGCCAGCGCAGCATGGGCGAACGAGCGCGTGACCAACCTCCATCACTCGATCTCAAAAAGTGGCCTCCACGAGGTATCGCGGGGAGCGTGACAGTCGCCACCAGCGCCCGCGTGCGGCGCGTCAGCTTCGACCGACCGGCTCCCGAGCAGCTCGTGCCGCCAGGCCTGCGCAGCTGCCGCGCGCTCGCGCTGCTCGGGGCGTCGGCTCAGGGCGCGAGGCCATTCGAGGCGGCGATCTGCGCGGACGACCCCGACCAAGACCGCCCCCCACGAGCTTCGGCGCGGCGGACCCCTGTAGCTGGCGCTCGTGGCGCTCGTCGTCACCGCTCGGTGATCGCGGTCGGGTCGCGATCGATGGGCTCCACCCGCCGCTCCGGGCGAAGCGGCGGGTGGAAGGGGTCGGGATCAGGGCTACGCTCGCGCCGCCGACGAGCGCGCCCGATCGGCTCAGGATCGCGCGCTCCGGCGGATACCGGCACTGCGACGTTCACTCGGCGGTCTCGGACAACCCTTTCACGCTGTCGCCGGAGCGAGCCAATCTCGTCACGCGTGCCCTCACGCGCTCGAATGCTCCCACGACCACAACGTACATCACCGGCGTGAGCGCGAGGTTCAGCACGGTCGACGCGACCATGCCGCCGAGGACCGCAGTGCCGAGCGAATGGCGCGACGCCGCGCCGGCGCCGCTCGCAATCGCCAGCGGGACCACGCCGAGCGCAAACGCGAGTGACGTCATCAAGATCGGCCTCAGGCGCGTGACCGAGGCCTCGACCGCTGCGCGGACGAGGCTCCGCCCGTGCTCTGCGCGAAGCTGCTGGGCGAACTCGCAGATGAGGATCGCGTTCTTGCAGGCGAGGCCGACGAGCATGAGCAGGCCGACCTGGCAGTAGACGTCGTTCGCGAGCCCGCGAGCGGCTTGCGCCCCGAGCGCTCCCACGACCGCCGTCGGCACCGCAGTCAGGATCACGACGGGGACCACAAAGCTCTCGTATTGCGCCGCCATGACGAGGAACGCGATGAGGATTCCCAACGCCATGAGCAGTCCGGCCTGAGACCCCGCTTCGCGCTCCTCCAGAGCGAGTCCCGACCACGCGTGTTCGAATCCACGCGGGAGTTGCGCGGATACCTCATCGAGCGCGGCGATCGCCTCGCCTGAGCTGCGACCCGGCATCGGCGCCGCGTTCACGGTTGCCGACCGGTAGAGATCGAAGTGCGAGATCACCGGCGGCGCGGTCGCCTCGCTCGTCGAGACGAGACCAGCGAGCGGCACCGCTGCCCCGCGAGTCGAGCGCGCGTAGTACTGCCCGATATCACCGGGGGACATTCGGAAACGCTCGTCCGCCTGCACGTAGACGCGATACGAGCGCTGCGCGAAGTCGAAGTCGTTCACGTAGGCTGCGCCCATGTAGACCTGCAGCGCTCCGAACGCCTCGCTCACCGGCACGTCGAGCGAGCGCGCCCGCTCACGATCGAGCTCCACGACAAGCTGCGGATCACTGGCGCTGAACGTCGTGAACGCCGACGCGAGCTCCGGACGCACCGTCGCCCGGCCGATCAGATCGGACGCGGCATTCGCGAGGGCATTGAGTCCGTTCCCTTCGCGATCCAGGAGTTGGTACTCGACGCCTCCGAGGTTGCCGAGCCCGCGAATGGGTGGCGGCGGAAACGATCGCACGACCGCGCCGGTGATCTCGGTGAGCTGAGCATTGACACGCGCCACGGTGGCATCCGCGCTGAGTGTCGCGTCGTCGCGCTCATCGCGCGGCCTCAGCATCGACCAGAGCACGGCGCGATTGGGGGCAGTGCCTTCGAGCGAGACTCCGACTCCGGCGAAGGTGTGATGGATCGCGGGGTCCTCGGCGAAGATGTTCTCCACCTGCTGCACGACGCCGCGCGTCGTCGCGAAGGACGCTCCCGGCGGCGCCTGGACCAGCGTGATGAAATAGCCGAGATCCTCGTTCGGCACGAAGCCGGTCGGCAGCGAACGGTACAGGACGACACCCGCCGCTGTGAGCGCCGCGAGCGCCAGCACCGAGATCCAACGCCGGCGCATTGCGAGCTCGAGCGCTCGCTCGTAAGCCCGCGTGATCGAGTGCATCGATCGATTGAACGCGCCGAATACGCCGCGCTCCGCCTCGCCGCCTCCCTCGACGAGCAACGCCGCGAGCGCCGGTGCGAGAGTCAGGGCGTTGAACGCCGAGAGCGCCATCGAGAACGCGATCGTGAGCGCGAACTGCTGATAGAGGATCCCGGTCGTACCTGGAAAGAACGCGGGCGGCACGAATACGGCGACGAGCACGAGAGACACCGACACGACCGCGCCGAAGATCTCCTTCACTGCGGATAGAGTCGCGGCCCGCGACCCAAGCTTGCGCTCTCGCGCGTGCCGCTCGACGTTCTCGATTACGACGATCGCGTCGTCGACGACGAGACCCGTCGCAAGCGTCAATCCGAACAGCGTGAGGCTGTTGATGGTAAACCCGGCGAGCTGCACGAAGAAGAACGTCCCGACGAGCGACACCGGGATCGTGAGCAGCGGGATCAGCGTCGTCCTCCAGCGTTGGAGGAACAAGAAGATCACGGCTACGACGAGGAGGATCGATCCGCCGAGCGTCCACACGAGCTCGTCGATCGACTCCTCCACCGCGGTCATCGGGTCGTAGCCGATCGCCCATTCCACGCCGGGCGGGAAGCGGCTTCCCAAGCGCTCCATCTCTTCGAGCACGGCGTCGTACACGTCCAGTGCATTCGAGCCCGGTAACTGGAACACGATGAGGCCGAGTGCATCGCGCTGCTCGAAGCGGCTCAAGGTGTCGTAGCTCTCGGCTCCGAGCTCCGCGCGCCCGACGTCGCGCAGCCGGACGAGCGTCCCGTCGGGGTCGGTTCGCAGCACGAGATCCTCGAACTGCTCCGGGGTCTCGAGACGACCGAGCGCGCGCACCGTGATCTCGAAGGTCTGAGAATCGGGCGCCGGAGAGCGCCCCACACGGCCGGCGGCGATCTGCGCATTCTGCTCGCGCAGCGCGTCGACGACTTCCCTCGGGCTCATATCGCGGGCCGCGAGCCGCGTCGGATCGAGCCAGAGCCTCATCGCGTACCGGCGCTCGCCGAAGATTCGCACTTCGCCGACTCCGTCGATCCGCTGCAGCTCCTCGCGAACGTAGCGATCGACGAAGTTGCTCAGGAACGACGGCTCGTAGAGCGATTCGTCTGCGTGGAAGCCGAGCCCCAGGACGATCGCGTTCGAGGAACGTCGCACGTCCACGCCGATGGTCCGAACCTCCGGCGGAAGCCTGCCGAGCACCGTCGACACGCGGTTCTGCACGTCGACCGTCGCGAGGTCGAGGTCGCGCTCGCGCTCGACCGTGACCGTGATCTGCGAGACTCCGTCGGTGGTGCTCGTCGACTGCAGAGTGCGCAAGCCCGCGATCCCATTGATCGCCTGCTCGAGCGGCGTCGTGACCGTCTCTTCCACGGTCTGCGCCGCGGCTCCCGGATAGACGGCGGTGACCACGACCTGCGGCAACTCGAGGCCGGGGTACTGTTCGACCGGCAGCTGCGGGATCGACAACGCACCGGCCAGCGTGGTCAGGATCGCGATCACTGCGGCGAACACAGGCCGACGAACGAAGAACTCGGACATGAACCCTCCTGAGCGAGCGTGCGGGCCGTGAGCGTCAGTCGGGCGCGCCGGAGCGCCCGGCGGTCGCGACCGTGTCGTCGAGCGGGCTGAGCGGGCTGCCGTGTCGGATGAGCTGGGTGCCCTCCACTGCGATCTCCTCGCCGACCTCGACGCCGCGCAGCACGAGGTAGCGGTCGCCGGCGATCGGTCCGAGCCGTACCGGACGCTGCTGCGCGGTCGGCTCTGTGGTCGTGCGATCCACGACGAACACGAACGCCTGGGCATTGAGCCGAGTGACTGCGAGGACCGGGACCACCGGACCAGTCCTCGTGCTCCAGCGCAGACGCGCACGCAGGTACTGCCCCACCTCGAGCGTCGGCTCGCCGTCGCCCAGGGCGCACTCGACGAGGACGGTCTGCGAGCGCTCGTCGACCTGCGGTGAGACGAAGTCGATGCTCGCCTCTCGCAACACGTCTCCGGAAGCGCCCAGGATTTCGACGTGGCCTCCGACGCGCAGCAGAGGCCGCCGCTCGACGGGCACCTCCACGTGCAGCTCGCTGCCGCCGAGCCCGGTGATCGTCGCCAGCAGCGCGCCGATCTCGACGCGGTCCCCGACCCGCACCGGGATGTCGCCCAGGCGCCCGGCAATCGGCGCGGTGACGCGGTGATAACCGAGCGCGACGCGGCCTTGCCTGACGGACGAGCGCGACTCGCGCACCTGTGACGCCGAGCTGCGGATCGCCGCTTCCTGCATGGCGATCTGCGCGTCGATCGCGGCGAGCTCGGCTTCGGCTCCGCGGAGGCTCGCCGTCGCCTCGTCGAACGCCTGGCGCGACGTAGCATCGGCGGCGAAGAGCTCTGCCACCCGGTCGCGGTGTGCGCGCGCGTACTCGAGGCGCGCGCCCGCTGCCCGACGGCTCGCGCGGTGGAGATCCAGGGTGGCGCGAACACGGTCGAGCTCGGCACCCGCCGTGAGGGCGACCGCCTGGGCTCGGTCGACAGCGGCTTCCTGTAGCGCAGGATCGATCACCAAGAGAGGCGCGCCCGCAGCGACCGTGTCGCCGGCCCGAACGTCGATCGACACGACGCGGCCAGAGACCTGCGGCCGAACATCCGCCGCGCTACGCGAGTGCACCGTCGCGACGTACTCGTTGGACTCGTGCACTTCACCTTGCGCGACGAACGCGGTGCGTACCGGCGCCGGCGCCGGAGCGCTCGCCGCTTGCTCCCCGCCACATGCCGCGAGCGCCAGCGTCACGGCGCATGTGCCGATCCAGATTCGAGTCTCCATCGTTCGTTCTCCTCTCGCAGAATCAGCGCGGCCGCTCGGCGGCGCTCTGCGCAGCCGAAAGGCGCCGGAAGAAGTCGGTCCGCTGCTCGGTCGTCGAGCCGATGCTGAACTCCCGAGTCGCGTGCTCGACGGCGAGGAAGTCGCGCACGAACTCGAACCGCGCATCTGCGGCGCGCAGCGCGCTCACACGCGCCTGGGTCTGCGCGTCGACGACGCGGATCACGTCGATCGCGCCGCGCGCGTAGGCTTCCCGAACGAGCTCGAGGCCGGCTGACGCCGCGGTCGCCGCGTCGACAGTGAGCGCAATCGACGCGAACGAAGCGCCCGCTGCATGCAACGCGGCACGGACGTCCGCCTCGATCATCTGCGCAGCCGCGGTTCGCTCTCGCTCGAGCCGGGCGATCTCGAGCGACGCCTGCTCGATCTCACTCACCATCGCTCCGCCTTCGAGGAGGGGGAGCGAAACGACGAGACCCACCGACCAATCGAGCGCGTCAGGCACCGTGAACGGAAGCGGCTCGCCTTGCCCGCTGCCCGCGCCGTCGGTGGCGAATCGGTGCGTCAGGCCCGCGACGAGCGTCGTCGTCGGGACCCAGAGCCGTCGCTGCGCGCCAGCGTGGCGTCGCCGGGCAGCGCGGATCCGATCGTCGTAGGCGGCGAGGTCTGGTGCGTTGTCGATCGCCTCCGCGGCGAGCAGCCGCCGCAACGACGCGAATCGCTGCGGCTCCCCGAGCACGTCGGCGAGGCGATCGTCCGCCGCCATCATCGGCAGGCTCTCGAGGTCGTCATCTCGAAGAGCGAGGGGCTCCTCGAGGTCGCGCGCGAGCAAACGGTTGAGCTCGATCTCGACGCGATTGCGGAGAGCGACGGCAGCGACGACACGTCGGCGTCCCTCGGCGACCTCGATGCGCCACCGGTGGACCTCGTCCGCTCCAGCGACCCCTGCCCGGCGGCGGAGCTCGGCGACCGCGAGGTTTCCGTGGACCCGCTCGAGATTCTCGCGCTCCACGCGCTCTACGGTCGAGGCGCGGAGCACGTCGACGTAAGCGACCGCGACGGCGAGCACGAGATCGATCTCGGCGCGCTGGATGTCGTGCCGTCGAGCGTCCTGCACCGCGCCTGCCCCGTCGAACGTGGCCCACGCGTCCTCGGCATAGAGGACCTGTGAGGCGACCACCTCCCACGAGAGCTGACGCTCGGCCGGCGGCCCCGGACCTGCGGCGCGATCGGCGTCGATGAGGTCCGCGCGCGCTCCCACTCGGGCCTGAGGCAAGAGCGCCGCCCGAGCACGCTCGACCTCGCGCTGTCCGATCTCGACGCCCAAGCGCGAGCTCTGGAGCGCGAAGTTGGCGGCGATCGCGCGTTCGACTGCGTCTTCGAGGCCGACACCGGCGCCTCCGCTCGAGCGCGGGTGAAGCACCGTGCCTTCGAGCGTGAGCGCGAACGGAACACCGACGCCGATGCGGCGTGCGATTTCCCGGTCGATTGTGAGCCGTTCGCTCGGCTCGAAGACCGTTGTGAGCTCGCCGGCCGGACGCCCTTCGAGGATCGCCCGCACGTGCAGCGCCGCTGCTCGGCCACGCAGCCTTTCGATATCGGGAGGATCGAGCGTCGCGAGGGCACCTGCGCCGGCCATCGACGAGGTTCCGACCACTGCGACGCCGCGGTCGAGCGCGGCGTCCAGGAGCGCTCGCTCCTGAGGAGCGTCGAGCCCGTACAGCCCCGCCGCGTGTAGTGCCCTGATTCCTTCGGGCAGCCAAATCGCGCCGCGCCGCGGGACCGCCACGACCACCAGCTCGCGTCCCACTCGCTGCGCGACGCCCTCGATCACGCCGGCGAGCGCGGGAGCGTGCGCGACGAGCTCGGCGTCGATCGCGACGCCCAGCGGTCCATCCGGGAGAGCGGTGGCGACACGCTCGAGGTCGCGCTCGAGCGTGAGGCCTCCGGAGAGATACGCGATGCCACGAGCGCCTGAGCGCAGGCCGTCCGAGAGCAGGCCGTGCACCTCCGGACTGAGCACGACCGGGAGCACGAGGGTCCGACGCGACGCGCCGGCCTCCGCCGCCGCGTGCGCCGCGAGCGGGCCGTTCGCGACGACGACGTCGGCAGGCATCTCGAGCGCGGTGCGAAGCGCTCGACGAACCGAGTCGTAGTCTCCGTCGAGCTCGGGCGTGACTTCGACGATCTCGACGAGCTCCTCCGCCGAGGTCGCAGCGAGCAGCTCGGTGTGGAGTCCTTCTTCGATCGCCGCGATCCGCGACGACCGAGACTCGCTCACGATCACCACTCGACGGACGGTCGGTACCTGCGCACGAGCGATGTCCGATGCGCACGCGAGCAGCGCCGCGCAGATGACGGCGATCAAGTACCTGCCTATATCGCCCGGCGTTCCTCGCGGAGCGCGCGCGCGACGATCCATGCTCCCCGACTTGGCGTCTTTCATCGTGTTCCGTCCTCGGAGTCGTGATCGCCCCACCCCACCCTCGCCTGCGACGAGCGTTCGGTTCGGAGCGCGTGATTCAGTCGTCGGCGACGTCGGCGAAGAACTTCGCCTTCGCGGCGGTCTCGCGATGGAGCGTCACGCCGCCATCGACCACGAACTCGCCGCCATTCGCGTACGACGACTCGTCGGACGCGAGGAAGAGCATCAGGTTCGCGATGTCCGCCGGCGTCCCGGCGCGATCCGGAAGACCCGCGCGTCTCGCGAGCGGGACGTGCCCGAACGCCTCGTCGGACGCGACCTCGGCAGTCATCGGCGTGTGGATGAACCCGGGATGCACGGAGTTCACCCGAATACCGAAGCGACCGAGCTCGACGGCGGCGACCTTGGTCATTCCGCGCACCGCGAACTTGCTCGCAACGTAGGCGAGCGAATGAACGTCCGAGACGATCCCGTAGATCGAAGAGACGTTGATGATTCGATCCGCCCCTCGCCTTTCGCATCGACGGATAGGCCGCCTGCATGCCGAGAAAGACGCCGACCTGATTCACCTCGATGACCTTCCGATAAGTCTCGACGGGCAGGTCCTTCAGATAACCACCGTCGCTGATTCCGGCGTTGTTCACGAGAATGCTCAGCGGCCCGAACGTCCCCTCTGCCGTACTGACGGCGTCGCTCCACGACGCCTTGCGCGTGACGTCGAGGTGCACGTAGGTAGCCCGCGGTCCGAGCGCCGCCGCGAGCGCCCGGCCCTCGTCGTCGAGCACGTCTCCGAGCACGATGCGCGCGCCCTCGTCGTGCATTCGCTTCGCGGCGGCGGCCCCGATTCCTCGCGCCGCACCGGAGATCAGTGCCACTCTGCCTTCCAGTCGATTCATACGTCCTCCTCGCGAGCTCGGGTGAGGCACACGTGCCTCAGCCGGCGCACTCTCTCGAAACACGTTCATTGGATTCGCGTGGAACCCGCGGTCAGATGCCGTAACGAACCGCGACGCGCGCGCGGGTCACGGGCCCTCGCACCTGCAGCGCCGCGCTGGACCAACTGGGCGGCGCGAACGGGGTCGGTGCGTCGTTCGAGAATCCGAAACCCTCGGTCGGAATGCCGAGCCAGTCGCGATCGACCTGTCCGTCGCGATCCTCGTCGTGGAAGAACGCGACGCCGTACACGCCGGGCGCGAGCCCACCGAACCGGCACCGCGCACGCCCGCGGACGATCCGAGAGCGGCAGATCGCGAGCTCCTCGCCGTCATGCAGCCAAAGCGACTCGTGATCGAAGAGGCCGGCCGACAGCACTCCGCGATCGTTCCGCAGACCGGCGATTTCGAGCTCGAGGATGGCGCGCTCACCTTCCTGCGCGCGAACGCCGGACGAGCCGCTGAGTGGCGTAGCCCAGAGCACCGCGGCGACGAACAGACACACTCGGCGCGTGGCTCTCCCGGTGCCGTGCGTCGGGTCAGTGTCCTCGTTGCTCATGACGTTGGTGTGCCGCACTCGGCGAGTGCGGACTTGAACGTCGTTGAGACCGCGGCGTGGGAAGCGCTCCAGCTGTTGCGTCAGCTCGTCGCGCGCTCGCTCGCCGACCCGCAGCTCACGGACTGAGCGAGCGTGATCGCCTTGGCAGCTGCGAGGCTCTCGCTCGTGATCTCGCGCAGCTCCGCCGCTTTCGCCCGCGCCCGCGAGGCTCTGACGTCCTCTGGAAGGAATAGGGTCTGGCGATCGAAGTCGCGATGCGTCGGAGAGCGCGGGTACAGCTTGTGCGGATATCGAGCGACGATCTCGCCCCGTCCGACCAACGACGCAGCAAGCGCGTGCAAGTGAGCCACGACCACCTCAGCTGCTCTTCGCACGCGGGGCGACGAGCTGGAGCTCTCACGCGATGCCCGCTGACCGATGTTCCGGTGGTGCTGTGGCGGAGTCACCTCCCCGAGCGCTTCGCACGCTTCTTCGAGCGCGCGGCGGTCGGCGCCGTCGCCGCGAAGCGTTCGGCGAAGCGCTCGCGTGCGAACGCCTCGACTACGAAGTCGACGAACGCTCGCGTCTTGCCGGGCAGCATCGAGCGGCTTGCGTAGTAGAGAGAGATCGTCCCCGCATCGGCGTACCAGTCGGGGAGCAATCGAACGAGCGCACCTCGCTCTAGGTAGGAGAGCGCGTCGGGTACCGTGACGAGTGCGACTCCCAGCCCGAGCGCCGCCGCACTGCACATGGCCGCGGGGTCGTCGAGCACGACCGTCTCCTCGAGCGTCGTGGCGATCTCCGTGCCCCCCGCGTCTCGCATCGTCCACTGCCGCACTCGACCCGTGCGCGCCGATCGGAGCACGATGCCGTCGAGCGCGCCGAGCGTCGAAGGATCTGCAGGCAGCGTCCGACGCTTCAGGTAGCCCGGCGACGCGACGGCGATCACGTGAGCGGGCGCGAGCGTTCGCGCCACCACGCCCGCGGGCAGCTCGAACCCGCCGCCGATCGCCGCGTCGAAGCCCTCGGCGATCAGGTCCACCGCGCGGTTCTCGAATCGCCAGTCGATGCGCACGCCGGGATGGCGCGCACGGAACGCGGGCAGCAGCGGGAGGACGTACCCCGTCCCGAAGGTCACGCTCATGCTGACTTTGAGCACGCCGCCCGGTTCGCCACGATCGCTCCCTGCCTGCGCGATCGCGGCTTGGAGCCCGTCGAGGTGGTCGCCGATCGCCCTCAGGAAGCGCTCCCCTTCTTCGGTGAGCGTCAGCTTGCGAGTGCTGCGGTGAAAGAGCCGGACCCCGAGATTGCGCTCGAGCGCCGCCACGTTCCGACTCACCGCCGCAGGCGTCAGGCCGAGTCGCCGCGCGGCGGCCGAGAAGCTGCCCGACTCAGCGCTACGCACGAACGATTCCAGGTTTCCGAGGTTCTCCACGAACGCAATCACCTTCAAGCAGCGGTTCAAACTGTTCCCGTAGACTGCCGACTAATCGTGATGAATCGCGGTCCCACAGTCGAACCGTAGCGAAAGCAAAGGAGGACCCGATGTCGAAGTCAGCTCGCCCCCTCGAAGGAAAGGTCGCACTCGTCACTGGCGGCTCGCGGTCGATCGGCGCTGCGATCGCCGAGCGCCTCGCGGCCGATGGCGCCGCGGTCGCGATTACGTACAGCGCATCGCCGGAAAAGGCGCGTGGCGTGGTGCAGTCGATCGAGTCCGCGGGCGGACGCGGGCTCGCGATCTCTGCTGATGCGGGAGACCCGGACGCGGTGCGCGCCGCGGTCGCGAAGACGGTCGAGGTGCTCGGTGGCCTCGACGTCCTCGTGAACAACGCGGGCATCGCGCTCGGCGGACCGATCGACCAGATCTCGTTCGACGACTACCAGCGGATGATCGCCGTGAACGTGACCGGCGTGTTCGTCGCGACCCAGGAGGCCGTGCGCCACATGCACGCGGGCGGTCGCGTGATCCACATCGGCAGCTCGATGGTGAGGTACGCGGCGTTCGGCGGCGCGTCGCTCTACACGCTGACCAAGGGCGCGCTGAGCGGGTTCAACCGCAGCCTCGCGCGCGATCTCGGGCCCCGGCAGATCACGGTGAACACGGTCCATCCGGGACCCACCGACACGGATATGAACCCCGACGGCGGCCCGGTCTCGAAGCTCGTCGGCCCCGGCATCGCGGTCGGTCGCTACGGTCGTCGCGAGGAGATTGCGTCGGCAGTGGCGTACCTCGCGAGCCCCGAGGCGGCGTTCATCACGGGCGCGGATATCGCGGTCGACGGCGGATTGACCGCGTGAAGGAGAGAGTCATGAGCATCGGAATCATCGGGGCGGGCAACATCGGATCGGCGTTCGCGACTGCGCTCGCACGCGCTCAGATCCGTGCGACGATCGCCAATCGGCGTGGGCCGGAGTCGCTGGGCGATGTGACCGCCCCGCTGGCCCCGTTCGTGAGCGCGGGCACGATCGAGGAAGCGGCGCGAGCAGACATGGTCTTCGTCGCCGTGCCGTGGTCGAAGATCCCCGACGCGCTGGCGAAGGCCGGGCCCTGGAACGGCCGGATCGTGATCGACGCGAACAACCCGATCGAAGCACCGAGGTTCCAGGCAGCCGATCTCGGAAGGCGTCTCTCGACGGAGGTGTTCGCCGATCTGGTGCCCGGCGCCCGGGTCGTGAAGGCGTTCAATCACCTCCCGCCGCCGCTGCTCGCCGGCGATCCCAGGACGAAGGGCGGCAGGCGTGTGCTCTTCTTCTCCGGCGATGACGCCTCGGCCAAGCGCGAAGTGGCTGCGCTGATCGATCGACTGGGATTCTTCGGGATCGATCTCGGCTCGATCGCCGTCGGCGGAAAGCTCGTGCAGTTCCCGGGCGGGCCCCTCCCGACGCTCCACCTCGCGAAGTTCGACTGAAGCCTGGCCAAGAGATCGCCCCGGCGGACCTAAGGTCCCCCGGGGCGATTTCTGATCGGCGGGTCGAAGCCGGGGTGGTCCGAGCCGGAGCGTCACTAAGGCGATCCGGTTCGAGGTACCCGAGAACGCGATCGAGGCGCGTTCGCGTCTCGCCGACGCTGTGGACGGACGCGAGCTCTCGTTAGCGCGATCGACAGCGCTCGAGAGATGGATCGCAGGATGAAGGCCAACCTCGCGTTCTGATGGATCGTGGGAGGCCTGCGCGTGGGGTGCGCGAAGCTCTCTTCGTTTTCGCACGCGCAGGCTTTGATGCTGTTCGCGAAAGGCTGCTCGAGGCAGGTGTGCTCTCGTTCGAGCTCATCGCGTCCGATGGAACGCGCGCACGCGGGTTCGCGTCGCACTTTCGTTCCTCTGCGTCGCGCAACTGATGACGACGGCTCACGCGAGCGTCGACGGTTGCTCGGCTGACGCTGGGCGCCCGGCACACGATCGGCGCCGATCTATCGAACAGTCGCTCGACGGGGGCAGCACGGGCGGCCGAACGACCGTGGTCGCATGCGGGATGCAGAACCGCTCGCACGTGTGCAGCCGAGCAGTTCTGCACCTTGCGGGCCGCAACGAGACTACGAGGGCAGGCGCTCGTCGATCCACGAGACGATGTCGGTCAGCACGTCCTCCTTGCCGACGTCGTTGAGGAGATCGTGGAAGTGCCCCTCGTAGAGGCGGAGCGTCTTGTCGGTCGAGCCGGCCCTCTCGTGGAAGACCTCGCTCCCGTGCGGCATCGTCGCCTTGTCGGCGGTGCCGTGCAGAATGAGCACGGGGAGCGTGATGTTCCCGAACTCCTTCTTGAGCCGCTCGTCGGCTCGGATCATCTCCGCCACGGTCTGCGTCGCGCCAGGCTCGTGAACGATTCGGGGATCGTTCTTCATGCGCTCGACGAACGCCGGGTCGCGGGAGAAGTCTTCGTCCTTGAGCTTCAGAACGTGTGCGTGCGGCGCGATGTGGCTGAGCCCCTTCAGGAACGCGAGCGCCACGTCGGGCGCGGCGACCTCGTGGGCGAAGCTTTCGCACACGAAGCCGGTGAGCTCGTTCTGGTGCTCGAGCGCGTACAAGCATCCGACCACGCCTCCGGCGCTGTGTCCGAGCAGGAACACCGGGAGGCCCCGATGGCGGCGCTTGGCGAGCGTGATCACCTGCTCGAGGTCGGCCACGTAGTCAGAAAACTTCTCGACGTAGAAACGCTCGCCGGCGGAGTCTCCGTGTCCGCGCATGTCGTGCGCATACACCGCGAGTCCTCGTGCCACGAACTGCTCTGCGACCCACTCGTAGAGGCCGCTGTGGGACTTGAAGCCGTGATTGATGACGACCACTCCGCGCGCGCCCGAGTCGGGTGCCCACGTGCGCAATAGGATCTTGGTGCCGTCGGCGGCGATCAGGGTCTCGGCGAGCATCGTTCGACTCCTCGGGTTTCGGGGGACGTGGGCGTCGATCGAAGCGCGCCCACCAGCACCGTCGCACCCCCGCGCGATCTCTCGTCGTACGCGGTTGCGGTGCGCCGCGACGAAAGGGGCTGTGTCTCGCGAACCGTGAGCGCTAGGCTGCTCGTCTCCAACGAGTGGCGGTACACGTGGGGCGGCGGTCATCAGAGACGAGCGAGACGCTCTGGGAGGACGAGGCGCGGACACTCGAGCGCATCCACACACCCGGTGGTCCACCGCGGCTGGTGTGGATCGCCCGCGCGCCTGACTCGATCGCGAGGATCGAGCACGAGCTCGGGCTGCGCGATCAGCTCGAGCTCGAGTGGGCCGCGCGGCCGCACGCCATCGTGCAACGCGATGGACGCCCTACGCTCGAGCTCGACGATCCCGGAGGACGGCTGCTCGCGACCGCGATCGGGCGCGCGTGGGACGTGGAGAGTTTCTTGCGGGTCGCGATCGGGATCTCGACCGCGGTCGCGAGAATGCACGGGAAGGGGCTGGTACATCGTGCGCTGACGCCCGCGAGCGTGCTGATCGACGCCACGACCGGACGAGCGTGGATGATGGGCTTCGGCGTGGCCGACGCGTCGGCGGTGCCGAGCGCGCTCGCGTATGGCTCGCCCGAACAGACGGGGCGGATGGGTCGCGCCGTCGACGCCCGCAGCGACCTCTACTCGCTCGGCGTGACGCTCTATCAGATGCTCTCGGGACATCTTCCGTTCGTCGCGTCGGAGCCGCTCGAGTGGATCCACTGTCACCTCGCACGCGCGCCCGCGCCCCTCGATGCCGAACGAGTACCGAAGGGACTCGCGGCGGTCGTGATGAAGCTGCTCGCGAAATCGCCGGACGATCGGTACCAGACCGCAGCCGGGCTCGAAGCGGATCTGAGGGCGTGCGCGCGTGCGTGGCACGCGACGGGGCGTATCGACTCATTCGCACTCGGAACTGACGACGCTCCCGTTCGCCTCGCGATCCCTGATCAACTCTACGGCCGAGAGCACGAGCTCGGCGTGCTCCTCGACGCGTGGGATCGCGTGAGCGCGACCGGTCGATCGGAGCTCGTGCTGGTCGCAGGGCACTCCGGCGTCGGCAAGTCATCGCTCGTGTCGGAGCTGCGCAGAACAGCAGGCGATCGACCAGGTCTCTTCGCCTCGGGAAAACACGACCAGTACAAACGGGACGTTCCCTACGCAACGCTGGCGCAGGCGCTCCGCGCGTTGGTGCGGCCGCTCTTGCAGGAGCGTGAGGCGGAGCTCGAGACGTGGCGGCGCAGGTTGCTCGACGCGCTCGAGGGCGACGGGGGGCTCGTCGCGCAATTGGCGCCAGAGCTCGAGCACGTCATCGGGCGGCTACCGTCGATCGACGAGATCCCCGCGCAGCACGTACGCGCGAGGTTCCAGCGCAGGGTGCGGAGTTTCCTCGGCGCGTTCGCGCAGCCGCGCGAGCCGCTCATGCTCTTTCTTGACGATCTCCAGTGGCTCGACGCGGCCACGCTGGACCTGCTCGAGTCGTTGTTCGTCGATCGTGGAGCATCGCATTTGCTCGTGATCGGCGCGTACCGCGACAATGAGATCGACCGAGAGCACGATCTCCACGCGGTGCTCGCGCGCATTCGCGCCAGCGAAGCGCGGGTGACGGAGATCGATCTCGGACCGCTCTCACTCGACGACACGAACCGGCTCTTCGCCGCGTCGCTGCGTACGACCGTCGACGAGACGCGCCCGCTCGCCGAGGTCGCGCACGCGCGCACGGAGGGCAATCCGTTCTTCGCGATGCAGTTCCTCGACGACCTCGTGGACTGCAACGAGATCGAGCGGGCGAACGGGCGTTGGTCGTGGAGCCTCGACCGAATCCGCGCCCGCGAGCTGCCCGACGGCGTCGCGGAGCTGATGGTCTCGCGCGCCTCGCGACTCGAGCCGGCGGCACGTCAGGTGTTGACGAGGCTCGCTTGCCTGGGCACGAGCGCATCGATCACGGATCTCGCTTGGGTCACCGACACGGCTCCTGGCGCCGTCGCGGCAGCGCTCGATCCGGCCGTCTCGCTGGGGTTCGTGGCGCGTGACGGTGAGGGCTTCCGGTTCCTCCACGATCGCGTGCAGGAGGCCTGCTACGCGCTGGTGCCGGAGGCGGAGAGGCCGGCGCTCCATCTCGAGATCGGCCGGCGGCTCGCGCGTGGCGATCGCGCCGACGCCGTGTTCGACATCGCGGGACAGCTCGACCGCGCGCACACCTGCATCGTCGATCGGGACGAGCGCGACCGCGCCGCGGAGCTGAGCCTGCGCGCGGGCCGGCGCGCGATGGCGGCAGCCGCGTTCGGAGGGGCGCGGGCGCACTTCGCCGCAGGCGATCGCTTCCTCGACGGCGATGACCGCTGGTCGCGCGCTCCCTCGCTCGCGTTCGCGATTGGGCTGGGCCTCGCAGAGTGCGAGTACCTCACGGGCGAGAACGCGCGGTCGGATGCGCGGTTCGCCGAGCTCGCGACACGTGCGACCTCGCTCGTCGAGCGGGCCGCTGTCACGTGCCGGCACGTCCACGCGCTCGTGACCGTCGGGCAGATCGATCGCGCGATCGATCTCGGGGTCGAGCACCTCCGGGCCGCCGGGCTCGCGTGGACCGAGGATCCCACGGCCGACGAGTGCCGACGCGCATACGAGAAGGTCTGGGCGACACTCGGCGCGCGCACGATCGAGGATCTCGCCGACCTGCCGGCGATGACCGACGCGACCTGGCGCGGCACGATGGAGGTTCTGGTCTCGCTCCACGGGCCCGCGCTGTATGCGAACCGCCCGCGCCTCCACAGCATGATCGGGTGCTCGATGGTCAGTGCGACGCTCGAGCACGGCGTCGCGGACTCCTCGGGTGTCGGATATCTCATCCTCGCCATGCACGCGCGGCAGAGCTTCGGTGATGACGGGATCGCGCTCCGCCTCGGTCAGGCCGCACTGCGCGTCGTAGAGCGCCCCGGGACCGAGCGGTACGTCCCGCAAGTGCTCGTGGGGTACGCTTCGGTGGTTCACGCGTGGACGAGACCGATGCGCGAGTGCCGTGTGAACCTGGTGCGCGGCCTCGCGGAGGCGCATCGCATCGGCGACACGGCGATCGGAGGTTCCGGCTTCCAGCTCGTCTCGAACTACCTCGCGGCCGGCGATCCGCTCCACGAGACGCGCGCCCGCGCGATCACGCACCTCGAGATCGCGCGCGAGCTCCGCGCGCCCGCCAGCGTTGGGATCGTCGACGCTCAGCTGCGTCTGGTCGACTCGCTCCGCGGCGCGGATGATCGCTTCCCGCGGCTCTTCGCGGGCGAAGAGGACGAGATCGAGTACGAGGCCGCACTCGCCGAGGGCAGGGCGATCCCGATCGTCGCGTGCTGGTACTGGATCCGGAAGCTCGTGGCGCGCGTCATCGCGGGGGATCATGCGAGCGCCGTCGACGCCGCGCGCAAGGCCGACGCGCTCCTCTGGGTGTCGCCGTCGAACGTCGACTTCGGCGAGCACCGCTTCTACGCGGCGCTCGCGTACGCGGGCGCGCTCGACGAGCGCAGTGACGCGCGCGAGGATCACGTCGCGACCTTGCGAGCGTACGAGCGCGAGATCGCGGGGTGGGCCGATGACTCGCCCGCGAACCACGGCAGCCGTGCAGCGCTGGTGAGCGCCGAGCTCGCGCGCCTCGAAGGACGAAGCGCCGACGCGGAGGTGCTCTACGAGCGCGCGATCGCGCTCGCGCAAGAGCACGCGCTGCCCCAGGTGGAGGCGCTCGCTCACGAGCGCGCGGCGCGGCACTGCGCACGCCGCGCGCTCGGCACGATGGCTCGCGCGTACCTCCGCGAGGCACGCGCGGCGTACGCGCGATGGGGCGCTGCCGCGAAAGTTGCGGCGATGGACGCGGCGGGGCTCGGCCCCGATCGTCCGGTCGCGGTCGCGACCGCGACGCTCGAGCACCAGCTCGACCTCACGACGATCCTCGACGCCTCGCGCGCGCTCTCGAGTGAGATCGTGCTCGACGAGCTGATCCGTCGGATCATGACGCTCGCGCTCGAGCAGGCAGGCGCGACGCGCGGGGTCTTGGTGCTCGCCTCGAGTGGCACTCTCCGGATCCGCGCCGACGCGACGGCGGATCGCACCGGCATTGCCGTGCGGCCGCGCGACGCCTCGCCGACCGAGCTCGAGCTTCCCCAGGCGATCCTCCGATTCGTGGCGCGCTCGAAAGAGAGCGTGATCCTCAGCGACACGGCGGTGGTGAACGAGTTCTCGTCGGATCCGTACCTGCAGCACGGTCGGGTGCGATCGCTGCTGTGCATGCCGCTCCTCAAGCAGGGCGTGCTGACCGGGATCGTGCACCTCGAGAACGAGCTGACGCCCGACGCGCTCACGCCGGCCCGCATCGAAGTGCTGCATCTTCTCGGGTCGCAGGCGGCGATCTCACTCGAGAACGCGCGGCTCTACGACGAGCTCCAGCAGTCGGACTCCTACCTCACCGAGGCGCAGCGACTGAGCCGCACCGGCAGCTTCGGGTGGAACGCGGCGAACGGCGAGCTCGTGTGGTCGCCCGAGACGTTCCGGATCTTCGGGGTCGATGCCGCGGTCCGACCGACCCTCGATGTCGCGCTCGAGCGCGTGCACCCCGATGATCGCGCCGCCGTGGCGGAGAAGCTCGACCGCGTAGCTGGCGAGGGCATCGGCCATTGGGAGCTCGAGCACCGCGTTCGTATGCCCGACGGGGCGGTCAAGCACGTGCGAGTGGTCGCCAAGACAGCTGGGCCCAGCGACCGCTTCGTCGGCGCGGTGATGGACGTGACGGCCGCTGAAGAGGCCGCGTCGACGCTGCGCACTGCGCTCGAGGAGAAGGACGCGCTCCTCAAGGAGGTGCACCACCGCGTCAAGAACAACATGCAGCTCGTGAGTAGCCTGCTCAGCCTGCAGGCCTCCCGGTGCGACCCCGCCGTCGCACGAGCTCTGGCGGAGAGCCAGCATCGCGTGCGCGCGATGGCGCTCGTACACGAGAACCTCTACGTCTCCGGGAATCTCGCGCGCATTCAGATGGGGTCGCACGTCGCGCGACTCTGCTGGCAGCTCAAGCGCGCGTTCGGGGTCCGTGCCGAGCACGTGACGCTCGACCTCGACGTGAGCGATCTCGAGCTGGAAATGGACTCCGCGGTGTCGTGTGGCCTGGTCATCAACGAGCTGGTGTCGAACGCGATGAAGTACGCGTTCCCAGCTGGCAGGCGAGGGACGGTTCGGATCGCGCTCCACGCGCGCGGGCGCGAGCACACTCTGATCGTCGAGGACGACGGAATCGGACTGCCGCCGAGCCTGGAGAACACTGCCGAGACCGGTACGCTGGGCCTCCAGCTGGTGCACGATCTCGTCGATCAGATGCGGGCGACGATGACGATCGCGCGGCACGAGGGAACGCGCTTCGTCATCGTGTTCGAGCCGCCGAGCGACGGGTGAAGGCTCGAGTCGTTCCGCGACGTCGGAGCGAGGCAACGTCGTGCAGGTGGGACGCGGCGGGGCCGCGACAACGACGGTCGCGTGATCGCGCCGGCATCACTGGCGAACGCATCGAGCTCGTCGGCTCGAGCGAGCTCGCGCTCGCCCTCGCGCGACCAGGAAGGCGCGGCGAGCATGTCGTGCTCGCCACAGGGTCCATCAACGGTCGCCGAGCATGCGGAGCGGCCCGACCGAGAGGCCGATCGGATCGGCGCCGCGTCGCGCACGGGGCCGATCTCTGGCCACCGTGCTCAACACCTGGCCCCGGCGTGCCCAGTAAGTGGGCCGCTCAGCGGAGCGCACCCCGCGAGCGGGCCGAGAGCCGTGCGGTGCGCGTGAAGGAGGATGACGGCGCAGCCCACATGCCCGCACGTGATGCTCTCCTCCGGTCAGTTGCCCTCGTCCGACTCGACGCTGTGGCCGACGTGGATCCCCAGCGCGCGCAGCTTCGCGCGCATCGTCTGCCTCGAGATTCCAAGCATGCGTGCGGCCTCACGCTGGTTTCCGCTGGTGCTATCGAGAGCCAGCGTCAAGACGAGCCGATCCACCTGTCGGTGGATCTCGCCGTAGACGTCGTCGCCCCCGGCCTCGAACGCCGACCGCACCAGCACCTCGAGATCCGCTCCGTTTCGCGAGGCGGTCGCGCCAGACGCGGACTCGTCTCGCTCCGGCGGCGTGAGTGGCGGCAGGAAGGCAGGGAGTAGCGTCGACCCGCGCGCCGCCAGGAGCGCTTGCTTGATCACGCTCTGGAGCTCTCGGATGTTGCCCGGCCACGCATGCTGACGAAGGCGCGCGAGCGTGTCGGGCGCGACCTCGCGCACGTCGCGCCCCAGCTCGCGGCCGAACCGGCGTGCATAGTGGCGCGCGAGCATGGGCAGATCGTCCAGCCGCTCGCGCAGCGGCGGCACATGGATCGCGAAGACGCCGAGGCGGTAGTAAAGGTCCGATCGGAACTTTCCCTCGGCGGCGCGAGCGCGCAGATCGCGGTGGGTCGACGCGATGATGCGCACGTCAGTGCGGATCGTGTCGTTGCCCCCAACGCGCTCGAACGACTGCTCCTGGAGGACGCGCAGGATCTTGGCCTGAAGCGCGACCGGCATGTCGCCGATCTCGTCGAGCAGGATGGTGCCACCGCTGCACTGCTCGAACTTCCCGATGCGCCGCCGGTCGGCGCCCGTGAACGCGCCGCGCTCGTGGCCGAAGAGCTCGCTCTCGAGCAAAGCCTCCGGGATGGCGGCACAGTTGAGAGCCATGAACGGTGCCTTCGCGCGCGCGCTGTGTTGGTAGATCGCGCGGGCGACGAGCTCCTTGCCGGTGCCGCTCTCGCCCGTGACGAGCACCGTCACGTCCTGCGCCGCCACCCGCCCAATCGCTTTGTAGATGTCGAGCATCGCGGGCACGCCCCCGATCATCGCGCCGTCGATCTCGGGGCTGTCACTGGGGTCGCCGAGCACGACGGGCGATCGCATGCGGCGCGCGACGTCGAGCGCCTCGCCGACGGCCGCGCGGAGACGAGCGAGGTCGAGCGGCTTCGTCAGATAGTCGAATGCCCCATGCTTCATCGCTTCGATCGCGGTGTCCGACGTCTTCGCCGTCGTCACGAAGATCACAGGGATGCGCGCATCGATTGCGCGGATCTTCTCGTGCACCTCGAGGCCGGACTGATCCGGAAGACGCAGGTCCAGTAGAACGACATCTGGGGCCCGCGCGCGGATGCGCGCGATCCCGGTCTCGCCGTCTTCCGCGATCTCCACCTCGCACTCGGGCTCGGCGAAGGTATGGCGGACCTGGGCGGGGATGACCGTGGGGTCGTCGTCGATCAGCAGGATGCGAGCCATGCAACCGTCACTCGCAACCCGAGGGCCAAGCGCGACACGAACCCATATTGGCATGATACTGGCTCGCCGACGCGCCGTGCCAGCTCGATCGCTCGTGCGAGCGCGGACCGAGCGACCGGCGTAGGCACCCCACGATGGACGAGACACGCGACTGGATCCTCGAAACGCTGTGGAGCGACGACGAGCTTGTTCTCTCACGCGGCGTCGATCGCACGGGCACGCACCTCGTGGTCGCTGCCGCGTCGCCGGACGTTGCGCCCGCGTTCCGAGCGCGTCTCGAGCGCGCGCTCGCGCTCCGCGAGCACCTCGATCCCGATTGGTGCGCACGACCGCGCGAGCTCATGAGGCTCGGGGAACGTCCCGCGCTCCTGATGGACGATCCCGGTGGCGAGGTGTTGTCGCGCTACGTGGGCCGGACGTGGGACCTGGGCGACTTCCTCGCGATGGCGGCCGAGCTCGCGCGCGCAATCGCGCGTCTCCATGCAAGTGGGATCGTGCACCGGAGCCTCGAGCCGGCGACCGTGCTCGTCGACGTGGCCGCGACCCGCGCGTGGCTCACCGGGTTCGGCAGCGCCTCGCGCATTCCGCAGGAACACGCGAGCCCGGAGCCGCCACAGGTCATCGCGGGAGCGCTCGCTTACATGGCGCCGGAGCAGACCGGTCGTGTGGGCCGATCGATCGATCCGCGGAGCGACCTCTACTCGCTCGGGGTGATGCTCTACGAGCTGCTCGCGGGTCGCCTGCCGTTCACGGCGAGCGATCCGATGGAGTGGATCCACTGCCACGTCGCGCGCGAGCCGGCGCCGCTCGCGCCCGAGCTCGCGCCAGCTCCAGTGCTGGAGATCGTGCACAAGCTGCTCGCGAAGACTGCAGAGGACCGTTACCAGACGGCCGGCGGGCTCGCGCGAGATCTGCGGCACTGCCTCGAGTCCTGGCGAGCGAGGGGCGACATCGATCCGTTCCCCCTCGCGGCGCGCGACGTGCCCGATCGGCTCAGCATTCCGGGGACGCTCTACGGTCGACAGCGCGAGGTCGCGGAGCTGACCGCCACGCTCACCCGCGCACGCACGCGGGGCGAGAGCGAGCTCGTGCTCGTCTCCGGCTATTCGGGAGTGGGCAAGTCGTCGGTGGTGCACGAGCTCCACGACGCGCTCGTCGCAGCGCGCGGCGCGTTCGCGTCGGGGAAGTTCGATCAGTACAAGCGCGACGTTCCCTACGCGACGTTCGCGCAAGCGCTGCGGACGTTGGTCCGGCAGATCCTCGCGAAGAGCGAGGCGGAGATGACGCGGATCCGCGGCGCGGTGCGCGCCGCCGTAGGCCCGAACGGCGCCCTGGTCGTGGAGCTCGTGCCCGAGCTCGAGCTCGTGATCGGAGCCCAACCTCCGGTCCCCGAGCTGCCGGCCCACGAGGCGCAACACCGCTTCCACCGCGTGGTCCGGCGCCTCCTCGGCGCGCTCGCACAACCGGACCTTCCGATCGCGATCTTCCTCGACGATCTACAGTGGCTCGACGGCGCCACGCTCGCGCTTCTCGAGCACCTCGTACTAGATCCGTGCGCGGCCCATCTGCTCCTCATCGGCGCTTACCGCGACAACGAAGTCGGGCCCTCGCATCCGCTCGCCCGAATGCTCGAGCGGGCAAACGCGCAAGGCGGCGCCGTGCGCGAGATCGTGCTCGGTCCGCTGGACGTCGACGACGTCGCCGGGCTGATTGCCGATACGCTGCGCTGGAATCGTGAACGCGCGTACTCACTCGCATCGATCGTTCACGAGAAAACGGCCGGCAACCCTTTCTTCGCGACTCAGTTCCTGCGCACCCTCGAGGCCGAGCGGCTCGTCGTGTTCGAGGCAGAGCGCGCAGAGTGGACGTGCGACGTCGAGCGAGTGCGCGCGTCGCCGTTGACGGAAAATGTCGTCGTCCTCATGGTCGCGACGCTCGAGCGCCTCTCGGAGCAGTCGAGGCAGGTGCTCGCGCAGCTCGCGTGCCTCGGGGACTCCGCTGTCGTCGATACGCTCGCGCTGGCCGCGGGAACGACCCCGAACGCGATCGAAGACGCGATGATCGAGCCCGTGCGCGCCGGCCTCGTCGTCCGTCGCGGCAGCGAGTTCGCGTTCGCGCACGATCGGGTGCAAGAAGCCGCGTACGCCTCGGTGCCCGAAGCCGCGCGGCCGGCGATGCACCTGCGTCTCGGTCGGCTGCTTCTCGCGGAAGTGCCCGCCGACGCAATCCGCGAGCGCGTGTTCGATGTCGTTCACCACCTCGACCGCGGCGCCGTGCTCCTGACGAGCACGGACGAGCGCGAGCGTGTCGCGGAGCTCGATCTCGTCGCGGGACGGCGCGCCAGAGCGGCGGCTGCGTACGCGGCCGCGCGCTCGTATCTCGCGTCGGGCGACGCGCTGCTCCCAGGCGATGCGTGGCATCGGCGGTACGATCTCGCCCTCGCGATCCGCACCTTGCGTGCGGAGTGCGAGATCTTGTGCGGCAATCTCGACGCGGCCGAGCGGCTGATCGCTGATCTGCTCGTGCATGCGCGCTCGAACGTGGATCGCGCCCACGCGTATGTGCTGCGCATCGAGCTCGACGTCCTGCGATCACAGAACCAGCGCGCGGTCGAGTCGGCGCTCGAATGCCTCGCGCTCTTCGGGATCGTGATCCCCGCGCATCCCACCGAGGAGGAGCTCGAGCGCGGCTACGCGCGGGTGTGGACCCAGCTCGACGCGCGATCGATCGCCTGTCTCGTCGATCTGCCACGCATGACGAATCCCGACGTCGAGGCAGCGATGCAGGTGCTCGCCGCGCTCTACGCACCTGCAGTGTTCACCGACGAGCGCCTCGCCGCGCTCACGTTCGGGCACCTCGTCGAGCTCTCCCTCGAGCACGGCGTGACGGGCGCGTCCACTCACGGGTTCGCGTGGTTCGGCATCATGCTGGGGCACTACTCCGGCAGGCACGCCGATGCATACGAGCTCGGGCGTCTCGCGCACGCGCTCGTGCAACGCCACGGCTTCGCCGCGTACTCCGCGAAGACCCTGTTCGCGCTCGAGATCCTCAGCGTGTGGACGCGCCCGATCTCCGAGGCTCTCGAGACGATCCGCGCAGCGTTCTCGGCGGGTGTCGAGACCGGCGACGTGACGGTCGCGTGCTACGCCGGCAACCACCTCGTCTCCGATCGGCTGCTGCGCGGAGATCCTCTCGACGCGGTCTGGAACGACACCGAGCGCGGGATCGAGTTCGCGCGGCGCGCGCGCTTCGGCGACGTCGTCGACATCCTCGTTGCGCAGCAGCGCTTCATCGCCGCGATGCGAGGGCACACCCGCTCCCTCACGACGTTCGACGGCGAGGGTTTCGACGAGCGCGCGTTCGAGGCCGCGCTGACCCCCGACCGCATGGCCACGATGGTCTTCTGGTACTGGGTGATCAAGGGTCAGGCCCGCTTCCTCGCAGGAGACGCCGAGGAGGCCGCCCGCGCACTCGACCGGGCGCGCACTCTCCGCTGGGCCTCACCCGGTCACGTACAGCTCCTCGACTACCATCTCTTCTCGGCGCTCACCCTCGCGGCGCGCGGGCGGGGCGGAGCCGATGGCGGCGAGAATGCCTGGCGCGCCGAGATCGACGAGCATCACGAGCAGCTCGCGCGGTGGGCGCGCAGCCGGCCCGAGACGTTCGCCGACAAGCACGCGCTGGTCGGCGCCGAGATCGCGCGCCTGGAGGGACGCGCGCTGGACGCAATGGACCTCTACGAGCGCGCCGTGTCGCTCGCGCACGAGAACGACTTCGGGCACTACGAAGGGCTCGCGTGCGAGCTCGCGTCGAGCTTCTATGCCTCGCGCGGGCTCGACGTCGCGGCCCGCGCCCACCGCGCGCGCGCGCGCCGGTGTTATGAGCGCTGGGGCGCGATCGCAAAGGTTCAGCAGCTCGATGATCTGCAGTCGCGCGAGGCCGCGACACCTACGAGTGCCGCGCCCGCGCGGATCGATCTGCCGGTCGGGCAGCTCGACTTCGGCACCGTCATCGAGATCACGCGGGCAGTGTCCGACGAACTGGTGCTCGAGACTCTGGTCGAGAGGCTGATGACGATCGCGCTCGAGCACGCGGGCGCGACGCGGGGGCTCCTCGTCATGACGCGCGACGGCACTCACCACGTCGAGGCAGAAGCGTCGGTCGAGAACGGTGCGGTGGCGGTGCGGAGGTCTCGGGCCATCAGCGCGGCCGAGCTTCCCGACTCGGTGATCCGCTACGTCTCGCGCACCCACGAGAGCGTCGTCGTGGGCGATGCGGCGGCGCCAGGCCGGATGCTCGACGATCCCGGGCTACGCGCGACGGGAGCGCGCTCGGTGATGTGCGTGCCCCTGGTCCGGCGCGGTCGCCTCACGGGTGTCCTCTATCTCGAGAACGCCCTCACCCCGCACGCGTTCACCGCGGCGCGCGCGGCGCTCCTCCGCTTGCTCGCGTCTCAGGCCGCGATCTCGCTCGAGAATGCGCGGCTCTACGCAGACCTGCGCGCTGCCGAGGCGTATCTCGCGGAGGCTCAGCGCATCAGTCGGACGGGGAGCTTCGGTTGGGACGTCTCGCGAGGAGAGCTCGTGTGGTCCGATCAGACCTACGCGATCTTCGGCATCGATCGCGAGACGCAACCAAGCCTCGAGGCGATGCTCGCGCGCGCGCACCCGAGCGATCGCGAGCGGGTGGCGGCGCGGCTCGAGCGCGCTGCGCTCGAAGGCGTCGACTGGGACCTCGAGCACCGACTGTTGCTGCCCGACGGCACCGTTAAGCACGCGCACGTCGTGGCTCAGGCGAAGCGCGCGAGTGGCGAGCGCCTGAGGTTCGTCGGCGCGATCACCGATATCACCGAGGCCAAACGCGCTGAGGACCGATTGCAGGCGTCGATCGAAGAGAAGGACGCGCTGCTCAAGGAAGTGCACCACCGCGTGAAGAACAACCTCCAGCTCATCAGCAGCCTGCTCAGCTTGCAGTCAGCGCACACGCAGTCGCCCGACGTGGCCGAGCTCCTCGCCGACAGCCGGAACCGGGTGCGCTCGATGGCCCTGGTGCACGAGAACCTCTATCGCGCGGGGAACTTCTCGAAGATCTCGATGCCGACGCACATCGCGAAGCTCTGCTCGCATCTTGCGACGGTCTACGACGTGCGGTCGCGACGGATAGCGCTCACGATCGACATCGCGCCTCTCCACCTCGACATGGACCGCGGCATGTCGTGCGGGCTCGTCGTCAACGAGCTGGTGTCGAACGCGCTCAAGCACGCCTTCCCCGACGGCAGCAGCGGCGAGGTGCACATCGAGCTCGTGCGCGATGCTGCTGGCCGTTGTGCACTCTCGGTCGCCGACGACGGGGTCGGGATCCCTGACGAGATCGATCCGCTGGGCACCGACACGCTCGGGCTCCAGCTGGTGCGAGATCTGACGGAGCAGCTCGGGGGATCGCTGGTGGTCGAGCGGGAGCGCGGGACGCGCTTCGTCGTGTCGTTTGATCCGCGGGAGGCCTCCGAGAGGAACGTGGTGCGATGACCTCAGTACGCATCCTCATCGTCGAAGACGATCGCGTCGTCGCACGCGATCTCCGCCAGCAGCTCACGCGCATGGGGCACACCGTGGTGGGCGCGGCGGTGGCCGGCGATCAGGCGGTGGCGCTCGCGGAATCGGCGAAGCCCGAGCTGGTGCTCATGGACATCCGGCTCGAGGGCGAGTGCGACGGGATCGCAGCGGCGCAGGAGATCCGCGAACGCTTCCAGGTCCCGGTCATCTACCTCACTGCGTACGCCGACGACCACACGCTGCGGCGCGCGAGAGTCACCGAGCCCTTCGGGTACCTGCTCAAGCCCTTCGAGGACTCTCAGCTACGCACCGTAGTCGAGATGGCGCTCCACAAGCACGCCGCAGAGCGCCGGCTCCGCGAGAGCGAGCGTCGATACGCCGTCACGCTCTCGAGCATCGGCGACGCGGTGATCGCGACCGACGAACAGGCATGCGTGACGTTCGTGAACGCCGCCGCCGAGGGTGTGTTGGGGCGCCGTGCCGCCGACGCGCTCGGCCGCCCGATCGCTGACGTGCTCCGCGTCGTGAGTGGAGCCACGCGCGCTGCTCCCCCCGACACCGCGCACGAGGTTCTGCGCACGCACCGCATCGTCGAGCTCGCGGACGGTAGCGTGCTCCTCACGCACGACGGCCGAGAAGTGCCGATCGACGGGCGCGGATCTCCGATCGTCGACGATCGCGGCGAGACGAGCGGTGTCGTGGTGGTGCTCCGCGACATGACCGAGCGCCGGCGCGCCGAGGAAGCCGAAGCGCTGCGAGAGGCACAGCTCCGCATCGATCAGGCTGTGCGTGGCTCGAACATCGGCATCTTCGAGGTCGACCTCACGAGACCCGCCGACGTGCCGAGAGCGGTGCTCACGAACGTGTTCGAGCAGCTCGGCATGGCGCCTCAGCACGATCCGATCGACCTCGCGAGCGTGATGTCGCTGGTCCACGCGGACGATCGCGATCGCATCGAAGAGGCGGTCCGAGCATGGGTCCTCGAGGGACGCCGCGAGATCGAGCTCGAGGCCCGCGTGGTGCACCGCGACGGCACGCACCGCTGGCTCCTCGCGCGCGGCGCGATGGTCCTCGACGCGAACGGACGCGCGTTGCGCTTCGCGGGGACGACCGTCGACATCACCGATCGCCGGCGCGTCGAGGATGCGCTCCGCGCGAGCGAGCAGCGTGCGCGCACATTCGTCGATCACGCCGCCGACGCGTTCATGCTGCTGGACTCCGAGCTCGTGCTCCTCGACGTGAACGAGCGCGCGTGCGCGAGCCTCGGGTACACGCCAACGGAGCTCGTCGGGCTCACGCCCCTCGCGTTCGATCGCGATGTCACGCCGACGGCGTTCGAGGAGATCAAGGCACGCCTGCGCGACGGAGAGCTGCTCGCGTTCGAGTCGCGCCAGACGCGCAAGGACGGGACCGTCTTCCCGGTCGAGGTGCGAGCCCGCATGTTCGACGATCGCGGCTCGCCGAAGGTGGTCGCGTACTGCCGCGACATCACGGAGCGCAAGCGCGCCGAGGACGCGCTGCGGGAGAGCGAGCGGCGCTTCCGCACGTTCGTCGACTACGCGTCCGACGCGTTCATGCTGTTCGACATCGATCTGCGCGTCATCGACGTGAACGCCGCGGCGTGCGCGTACCTCGGTTACGCAGCTCACGAGCTGGTCGGGCTCACCCCGCTCGCGTTCGACCCGGCGGTCACGGCCAACGATCTCGCAGCGAACGTCGCGTACCTCTTGGAGCACGAGTTCATCTCGTTCGAGTCGAGGTGGCTGAGGAAGGACGGCTCGCTCTTCCCGGTCGAAGTGCGCGCCCGGATGTTCGAGGCCGAGGGGCAGAAGCGGGTCATCAGCCTGATCCGCGACGTCACCGAGCGACGGCGCGCGGAGGACGCCCTGCGCGAGAGCGAGGCGCGCTTCCGGGGAACGTTCGAGAACGCCGCCGTCGGGATCGCTCACGGTGATGCCGAAGGTCGCTATCTACGCGTCAACCAGACGCTCTGCGACATCGTCGGCAGGACTCGCGAGGAGCTCGGAGCGCTGAGGTTCCAGGACCTCACTCATCCCGACGATCTCGAGGCGAGCATCGCGCTCCACGCATCGCTCGTCCGAGGCGATGTCGCCAGCTACCGCACGGAGACGCGGATGATCTCGAGCAGCGGTGGGACCGCTTGGCTCAACCAGACCGTGTCGGGCCAGCGCGATCCCGACGGTAGTCTGCTCCATACGATCGCGATCCTCGAGGACGTCTCGCAACGCAAGGCGCTCGAGGCAGAGCTGCGCCACGCGAAGACGGTCGCGGAGAGCGCCAACCGGGCCAAGGACGAGTTCCTCGCGAACGTGAGCCACGAGATCCGCACGCCGATGAACGCGATCCTCGGAATGACGGAGCTCGTGCTCGACACCGCGCTCACCGACGCACAACGACAGTCGTTGCGCAGCGTGAGTGCGGCGGCGGGAAACCTCCTCGGAATGATCAATGACCTCCTCGACTTCTCGAAGATCGAGGCTGGCAAGCTCGAGCTGGACATCGGCGACTTCGCGCTCCGCCCCGCGATCGCGGAGACGCTTCGCGCGCTCGCGGTGCGCGCGCACCGGAAGGGCCTCGAGCTCGTCTGCACGGTCGAGCCGGACGTGCCCGACGCGCTCTCGGGTGACGCGGCGCGCCTGCGCCAAGTGCTCATCAACCTCGTCGGAAACGCGATCAAGTTCACTGACCGCGGCGAGGTCGTGGTGGAGGTACGCGCGGTCCACAGTGCCGCGCCCGACAGCGAAGCAACGCTGCGCTTCTCGGTGCGCGACACCGGCATCGGCATCCCACTCGACAAGCAGGCCTCGATCTTCCGGGCGTTCGAGCAGGAGGATTCGTCCACCACGCGCCGCTATGGCGGCACCGGCCTCGGGCTCACGATCGCAGCGCAGCTCATCGCACTGATGGATGGTCAGCTCACCGTCGAGAGCGCACCGGGCCGTGGGAGCACGTTCACCTTCGATGCGCGCTTCCGCCGGTCGCAGCAGGCGATTCCCCCGGGTCCCACGGTGCCCGAGCTCTCGCTGCGCGGGCTCCGGGTACTGATCGTCGACGACAACGCGGTCAACCGGCAGATCCTCGAGACGTGGCTCAACGGATGGCGGATGGAGGCGCACGCCGTCGGTGACGCGATGGCTGCGATGGACGCGCTGTGGCACGGCGTTGCGTCGGGCCGTCCGTATCACCTCGTGCTTCTCGACGCGCGCATGCCCGACACCGACGGGCTGGTGCTCGCGACGAGGATCCGAGAGCGCACCGAGCTCGCCGCGACTCGCATCGTGTTGCTCACTTCCGGCGATCGCCCAGGCGATCAGGAGCGGTTCCGCGAGCTGCGGGTCGACGGATACCTGCTGAAGCCCGTGCCGCAGGAAGAGCTGCTCGAGACGATCCACGCCGTCGCGAGCCGCTCGGGAGGCGACGGTGCCGCGCATTGGCCCGTCACCGCGACCACGTATGAACGCGCCGCGACCGCAGTCACGTCCGCACCGCGGGCACTTCGAGTACTGGTCGTGGAGGACGACGAGTTCAGCGCGCAGCTACTCCGGAGCCTGCTCATCTCGAGAGGCCACGCGTTCGTGCTGGCGGGCACCGGCACGGAGGCGCTCGCGTGCTATGCGCGGACGCGCTTCGATCTCATGCTCCTCGATCTGCACATGCCGGAGATGGACGGCTTCGATGTGATTCGAGAGATCCGATCGCTCGAGCGGGAAGCCGGAGGCCACCTGCCGGTCATCGCGGTGACCGCCCGCTCGCGCCAAGAGGATCGCAAACGCTGTCTCGACGCGGGCATGGACGCGTTCCTCTCGAAGCCGATCGTCGCCGCCGAGCTGTGGACCACGATCGACCGTGTGATCACCGCGGGCCTGCCCGGCGATCCCACGCCGGGACTGATCTCGGCATCCGTGCTCCTCTCGGCCTGTGGCGGCAACGGGCTGATCCTCGACACGATCGTCGCGGCGCTCCGCGCGCGAGTCCCCGGCGAGCTCGCGAAAGCGCGCATCGCGCTCGAACAGCGCGAGCCGCCCGCGCTCCGTGATGTCGCGCACCGGCTCGCGTCGACGCTCGGTACGTTCTCGGTCGTCGCGGGCGCGGTCGCGTCGGAGCTCGAGGATGTGGCCTCGATGGGCCGCATCGACGAGGCGGGACCGCTGCTCACGCGACTCCGGGCGCTCGCTCACGAGCTGCTGCGCACCGTGGGCGCGATCACGATCGAAGAGCTCGAAGCCGCGGCCCGCGACCCCGGATGATCAGCGGTGCGCGGCTGCGCGCGCGTATGCGCTCGGCGTGACCCCGACCACTCGCACGAACCACCGGTGGAGGTGGCTCGAATCGTAGAACCCGGCCTCGCGTGCGGCCTGCGCTGGCGCGACCCGCCGGGCCAGGCGGGCGCGCGCCTGCGAAACCCTCACATGCATCAGATACTGATGCGGCGGCAAACCGAACTGCCGGTGGAACGAGCGCAGCATGTGCTCGCGGCTGAGGCCGCTCGCGTCGGCGAGCTCGCGCACCGTGAGGTCCTCGGAGAAGCGATCGTGGATGAGGTCGCGGACGCGCTGGAGCCCAGCGGGAGCGTGCAGGGTGCGAGGTGCCGACGCCCCCGGGTGATCGTGGCGCACGAGAAGCGCGAGCGCGCGCCGGACGAGCGTCTCGGACGCGAGCGCCGGCGCACCTTCGGCGAGGGCGCGGTGCACCAACCGGAACGCATCGTAGGCCTCGCGGTCATCGTAGAGGTGCGAGGCGAATGCACTCTTGCCTGCGTGCGCTTCGGGCGCGAGCGAGGCGAACGCCGCGGGCGTCAGCTGGACGATTTGCCAATCACAGCGCGCGTGCGGGACCGCTTGGAACGTCTCGCCCGGCGACATCGCACTCAGAAAGCCGCCGTCGTGCTTGCCTCGGCGATAGAAGCTGCTGCAGTTGTTCTTCGAGCGATCCGTCGCGAGCGTCACGACGAACGTCTCGACGAGGCCGTCCCACGGCCGCACGGTGCCCGCGATGCGGAGGAGCTCGATACCCTCGCAAGTCGCGGGGCGGACGAGCTCCACGTACTCGTCTCCCTCGTCGGCGTCGGCCATCAGGTCCTCGAGGATATCCGCGCCGCGAGACGACGACACGGTCGATGTTCGTTGTACGAAAGTGCGGTGGACGGGTTCGGCACGCTCTTGCAACCTCGTCGACGACTCGCGCGACCAGACCGCCCGCGTCGGCGGGCGGAGGTCGGACACCCGACCCCACGCGGCATGGCGATTGATCTCTCCGACTTCGTCCTCCACGAGATCCGCGACGACGGCGAGATCGCCCTCTATCGCGGCCTCCGGAAACACGACGGACGACCGGTCTTCGTGGCGACGACTTCGAGCCCGCGGCCGAGCGACCGAGCTCGCGCATGGCTCCGGCGGAGCTACGCGCTCCGGAGCACGATCGATCCAGCGATCTCGCTGCGCGTGCTGGAGCTCGACGACACGCCCCATCAAGCGTCGCTGGTGCTCGAAGATCCCGGAGGAGATCCGCTCTCGACCGTGCTGCGCCGCGGGAGGCTCGCGACAGGGCCGTTCCTCTCCATCGCGATCGAGCTCGCGGCGGCGGTTGCACGGTTCCACGCGAGCGGGCTCGTGCACGGCGCGATCCGATCCGCGAACGTGCTCGTGGATCGTGATCGCGGCGATCGGGTGCGGCTCGACGGCATCGGTGGCGCGCTCTCGATGGGCCAGACGCTCGCTGCAGGCGACGACGCGACGCCTCATACCGCGCCCGAGCAGATCGGGTCGGGACTTCCCATCGACGCGCGTACTGATCTCTACGCGCTCGGCGCGACGCTCTACGAGATGCTCACCGGCGATCTGCCGTTCCGCACGCGGGACGTTGTGCGGCTCGCGTGGTGCCACCTCGCGGCCGCTCCCGAGCCGCCGCGCGATCGCGTGGGGACGATCCCGAGCACGCTCTCCGAGATCGTCCTCGCGCTGCTGGCGAAGCACCCAGACGATCGCTACCAGACCGCCTCCGGGGTCGAGGCCGATCTGCGACGCTGCCGCGCCGAGTGGGAGGCGCAGCGGAAGATTCCTCCGTTCGCGCTCGGCACGCGCGACGTGCCGTCGCACTGGGTCGCGCCGACCCGACTGCGAGGCCGCGAGCGAGCGCTCGCCTCGTTGCGCGTGGCGCTCGACCATGCGGTCGACCTCGAGGCGCCGGCGCTGGCACTGATTTCCGGCGATCGCGGCACGGGTCGATCGTCCCTCGCTCGCGCAGTCGCCGCGTTGCTGCCGGTCGAAGGGCGCGCCGCGATCGCGCCCGCCGTCGACGTCCGCGGCGGGCGTCCTGGCGTGATCGTCGTGGATGATCTCGAGCTCGCGCCTCCCGAGACGATCGAAGCGCTCGCACGCATCCTCACCGACGCCGCGGTCGGGCCGATCGTCGTCGTCGCCACGCACCGGCGCGCCGCGATCGAGAGCCCTGCGACGCGACTGCGGGATCTCGCCGAGCGAGGTGGGTACGTCATCGAGATCGACCTTGGTCCGCTTTCGCTCGACGACACCGTCGGGATCGCCGCCGATGCGCTTCGCTGCGGGCGCGAGGCCGCGTCCGAGCTCGGGGTGCTCGTGCACGGACGCGCGGGCGGTCATCCGCGAAGCACCGTCGAGCTCCTCGGATCATTGGTCGCGCGCGGGCTCGTCACGTTCGATCCGACCGGGCCTCGGTGGACGTGGGATCGCGCGCGGATCGCGCAGGAGCTCCGGATCACGTGAAGGGCGGATTGTGCGCGAGATCTCGTTCATCGCAGTCATCCCGCAGGACGGCGCGGCCGCGGAGCAAGACCGTTCCAAGGACGCACGCGGCAGCGGGCAAGAACGTTCCAAACGCAGGCGAAGGCACGCCTCTGCCGACACGATCCAGGTGGTCGAGAGCGCGGCGCGCGAAGCTCGAGACCCGTGACGCGGATCGCCAACAGGTGCGCGACTACATCCAGCGAGAATGAGCTCAGCGGATCGATCGGAATGCGGCGCGTAGCTCGCTGACGAAGATCGCGGGCTGCTCGAATGCCGCGAAGTGCCCGCCGCGCTCCGCCTCGTTGAAGTACACGAGGTCGCGGTAGCAGCGCTCGGCCCATCGGCGCGGCGCACGATAGATCTCGCCGGGGAACACCGTCACGGCGACGGGGATGTCGATCTCCACCGCGTCGAACGCGAGGTCGGCATTCTCCCAGTAGAGACGGGCCGACGACGTGCCGCTATTCGTGAGCCAATAGAGCGTGATGTCGTCGAGCATCGCGTCGCGCGCCAGCACGCGCTCCGGCACTCCGCCGCTGTCGGTCCACGCTGCGAGCTTCTCGTAGATCCACGCCGCCTGGCCGACCGGCGAGTCGGCGAGCGCATAGCCCAGCGTCTGGGGCCGCGTCGCCTGCACGTGCGCGTACCCCGAGCCCTTCGTGAAGAAGGTCTGGAGCGCGTCGAGCGCGCGGCGCTCGTCCTCGTCGAGCTCGTCGGGTACGGGCCGCGGCACGACAGCCGGCATGTTCACGTGAATCGCCGCGAGGCCCTTCGGCGCCTGGCTCCCCATCGCCTGAGTGACGACTGCGCCCCAGTCTCCGCCTTGCGCGACATAGCGTGAGTATCCGAGGCGCTGCATCAGCGCGTGCCAGGCACGCGCGACGCGGTGCCGATCCCATCCAGGCTCTCGCGGTTTGCCCGAGAAGCCGTAGCCCGGAAGCGAGGGAAGCACGAGGTGGAACGCGTCGCGGGCCTCGCCGCCGTGCGCGGTGGGATCGGTGAGCGGACCGATCACGTCCAGGAGCTCGATCACCGAGCCCGGCCACCCATGCGTCATGATCAGCGGCAGCGCCTCAGGATGCGGCGATCGCACGTGCACGAAGTGCACGTCGACGCCATCGATCTCGGTGATCCACTGTGGCAGTCGGCCCAGCCGGTTCTCGATGCGACGGAAGTCGTACCGATCACGCCAGTGCTCCACGAGCGCCCGCATCGCTGCGAGGGGCACCCCCTGCGAGGCGTCATCCACGGTCTCGCGCTCGGGCCATCGCGTGGCCGCGAGGCGTGCGCGAAGGTCGTCGATGGACGACTGCTTGATTTCGATCCGAAAGGGCCGCAGCGCGGCGCGGTCGTTGGTCTGCATTGAATGCTCTCTTTCTGCTATCGCGCGGGGCAGTGCGACGCGGTGAAGGCCTGCCTTCCAGAAGCGCGAGGACCCGGCTGACGATGCGATGACAACCGGACACACACGCCCCAACGTCCGGCTGCGCACTGCCGCGGTGAGGCCAGCGGTCCTGTCCACGCGGGCGTGCGCTCAGAACGGGCGGCCCGGCGCGAGGCCGAGGAACTGGAGGCGCGCGTGATCGAGCTCGGCGTCGGATCGCTCGCGCACCATGCGCAGCACCTTCGCGGCCTCCACACCGATCGGCGCGCGGATCGGAGAGGGGTTCTCCTCTGCGCGATCGACGATGAGGGACGCCGCCACGGCGGGATCCATGCCCGAGCCCTGCGCCGCGTTGAACGCGCGCTCGAATGACGCGAATGCGCTGCCATAGAGCGCGCGCTGTTCCTCCGTCATCGCGTCGCGCATTCGCTGGATCGCCGCCGCGGACTTGGCCGGTGCATCGGTGCGCATGTTGCCGGGGAGCACCGTGATGAAATCCACCCCCTGCTGCGCGAGCTCACCCCGGTACGCGTCGGCGAGCGCCTCGAGCGCCGCTTTGCACGCGCTCGAAGGACCGCTGAACGGCAGCGGGAACCGAGCGGACCACGAGCTCACCTGTACGATGCGCCCGCGGGCCCTTCGCAGCGCGGGCAGGAACGCTTGGACCACCCGCAGCGCGCCGAACACATCGACCTCGAACTCGTGCCGCACCTGCTCGATCGAGAGGAGCTCGAGCGGACCGGGCGTGAGGATCCCGACGTTGCTGACGAGCACGTCGACCCCGCGGTCACCGAACGACGCCTCCTTCGCGAACCGCGCGACGTCATCATCTTTCGTGATGTCGCAGGGCGTCAGCACGGCGCGCGCGCCGGACGCCGCAGCGAGCGACTCGGTCTCTTCGTCCGACCGGGACGTGCCGCGCACGTCGTAGCCACGCGACACGAGCTCGAGCGCGATCGCGCGACCCAAGCCGGCACCGGCGCCAGTGATCACCGCCGTCCGAGAAGTCATCGTGCGGTCTCCTCGAGCTCGTCGAACGAGCGCACGCCGAGCTGCTGCACGAGGGACCACACGTGGGGCACGCCCCAGTGCTCCACGATCCGCCCGTCTCTGACTCCGACGATATCCATGATGGGAAATGCGACGGTGCGTCCGGTCGGCGAAAGGCCCATGAAGCGACCGAGGTGCGTGCCTTCGTACGTCTTGAACGACGTGACCCGCCCGCCCTCGATCACCTGCAGGTGCACCGCTGCACGGAAGTCGGGGAACGCGGCGCGGAACGTCTGATAGATGCGCCGCGCCCCCTCCTTCGTGGGCTCGTATCCGGGGAACGGAGTGTGGTCCACGAAATCGGGATGGAAGAGCTCGTCGAAGACCCGGAAGTCGCCTCCGGACTGCACCTCTTCGATCAACCGACGCACCACCGCACGGGCCGACTCGTCTTCACGATTCATGTCCAGAACTCCGTTCTTGTGTCGAGACTCGAGCCGAGAGCGCGAGGACGCGCGCTCCGAAGAGCACGCATCCTCGCGCGGGCGGGTCAGGTGTTTCGCGCGCTCTGGCGGAGCAGCTGGAACTCCCACGCGATGCTGGTGCCGACGCTCCCGCCGTGTGCTGCCTGGATGTCGACGACCGCGGGAATCGTCTCCTCGCGCGCCCAGTCGCGCTGCAGCTCGCCCAGGAACGCCATCCACGTGATGGGCACGGCGCCCGCCTGGACCATCCGATCCACGGCGCGCTCGTGTGCCTCGGCGCTGACGCCCGCCGACGCGTCGGTCACGGCGTAGACCTCGTACCCCTCACCCAGCGCGTGGATGACGGGGAACGCGAGGCAGATCTCCGTGTAGAGCGCGGCGATGACGAGCTTCTTGCGGCCGGTCTTCTTGACGGCCTCCACGATCCGCGGGTCCTCCCACGAGTTCGTGTTCGTGCGGTCGATCGGCTTCTGATCGGGGAAGACGTCCAGGAGCGCCTTCGGCAGGTACCCGCCGCGGTCCTGCACGACCGTCGTGAGGATCGCGGGCACGCCGTACGCCTTCGCAGTCTTCGCGAGCGCGACGACGTTGTTGAGCACCATCGCGGGATCGTGGCTCTGGATGGTTGCGAACTGCATCGGCTGATGGTCGATCAGCAGCAGCACGCAGTTGTCGGGAGTGAGGAGGGCTTGGATTCCGGTCTTGGACATGCCCCCAGCATGAAGAACAAGCCGAATCGCGACTTGAAAGGTATTTGCGATATCAGCACGGCGCTCCGTAGCTCACTCGTGGACAGGAATCTTCGCCTTCCCGTACTCACGCCCGTGAACGTCGCGGGACGTGTGCCGCCGGTGCGCGTCGGGGCAAGCTTCGGTTTCCACGGCTCGAGGTCGTGCACGCGCCCGGAGCGCGAGGCTCACTACAACGAGCTCGAGGCCCCGGGCCTGGGGAGCGCCGCACGCGCGACGAGCGACTCCGCCAACAGGCGCGCGAAAGCATCGCGCGATGGCGCGATCCCGAGCGTCCGCGGCGGCGCTAGCCCCGTCAGATCTTCGCGATGTGATGCCGCGCAAGTGCGCGGCTTTGTCGGAGGCACGTTCTCGATCACCGCTGGACGAGAGCGGGTGCACGATGTCGACGAACCGCGCGAACCTGGTCGTACGTAGCAGCCTGGCGGTGCTGGCGACCGGTGCAGGAGGGCTGATCTTGTGGTCACACGGTCGGCAACGCTCGAGGCCCCGATCCCCGCTCGCGCCTGGCTACCGGTGCGAGGGGCCGTCGTACGCCGCTGCGGCGCCGTCTCACGAGTACGAACCGGTCCCCGTTGGGTTCGACTTCCGGCGAGCGCGGATCGATCCGAGCCTCATTGGGCAGGTCGAGACTTGCGTACTGGGCGCGGGGACCCCGCGATGTACCCCGCAGAGCTCGACGGCTTCGCGGGACCCATGCTGCTCAGTTCCGTGAGCGACGCGTCTCCGACGCGGCGAGCACGTTTGGGTGCACTTCCGAGACGAGGACCGCGAGAGGGTGGAGGCCGAGTTCGTTGACCGACTGACCCCCCGGAGGCTGCGACGTGATCGCGGCGTCGGATTCTCGCATCACTCTTCGGGCGGAACACCAAACAGCAGTGCTCCCGGCGGCTGCGAGGGATCCCCATCTACCGTGGTCCCCGTAGTGGCCAGGATCATTCCCCAGCAGCGCACGCGGTTCTCGCGATCAACAGTGCACACGCTGTCAGTTCCGAGGTCGAACGCCGCAGTGTCTTCTGCAACGAGCGTCGGCCGGATGAAGCTTGGATTCGGTGCACCGAGCGGCACACCGAACTCGCGGCCCCAGCACAACAACGCTCCGGCGTTGCTGAGGGCGCACGTTCTGCCCTCCCCAGCGGCGATGCTCGTCAGCTCCAGCGCGGCGGGAAACTCGGCACCCTGCGCTCCAGCCCCGAAACACACGATGCCGCCGGACTGTAGGACACACGTGTGATCCCAACCCGTCGCGACACTCGTGACCGTGGTGCCCTGCGGAAGAGGCGGCACCACCATACCGTCGACGATCGCCCCTTCTGACAGCTGACTGCGTCTATCGCTGCCCCAGCAATGGATGCTTCGCGTCGTGGCGACGCACGCGTGCGCGTTCGCCAACGAGAGCTGGGTCGCGCCTGGAACAACTCCGATCAGCATGGGCTCGTCGTGCCATCCAGCAGTCCTCGGGCCGATCAGCGGAAGCTCTGCGGCAGGGCGCTCACCCAGGCTGACTTCGGCCTCGGTCCCCGCGCGACCCCAACACTGCACCGCGCCATCGCGAGTCAGCGCGCACGCCGCATGCCTCCCCACGCCGACAGCAAGGCATCGTCCAACCCCAACTCGACGACCACCAGAGCGGTCAGGCGAGCCCTCCCCGTGGTAGCCCCAGCACCATGTCTCGCCCGCTTCGTCGCACAGGCAAGTCATCCCTGGACCGACGTCTATCGCAATCGCTCTGACCGAGTGCGGCAGGCGATTGAGTGACACCGCATCGGGCGATCCCAACTCACCCGCCAGGTTGTTGCCCCAGCACCAAACAGAGCCATCGGCTCCTCGCACGCAAGCGTGCGTATCGGAGATGGCGATCGCGACGGCGAGTTCGGGAGGTGCTACCGCCGCGGGCACGTGCTGCTCGGATTCCGATGGCGCGGGCTGTGCGCTGCCACAGCCCACACACACCGCAATTCCGAGGAGCAGCCGGGCGTGTGCGATGCGATGCAGTCGCGCGCGGTTCACTTCGCCATGCTAACCCAGTCGCGCGCATGCCGCAGCCTCCGGCGCCGTCATCGTCACCCACTCACGGTTGTAGGGCAGGCCAGTGAGCTGGCTGACAAGGCCCTGCAGCCGGAAAGCATTGTAGAGCCCACTGTGAGCCACTCGGTACCGCGCGTCGGCGAGATGGAATCCCTCATGCGCGATCGCCGTAGCGCCGTATGCAGGCGTCTCCGCCCACATCGGGTAGACCCTGATTTCACTCAGGTCATCCAGAGTTCTGGCCGGGCCAGCCCGGTCCACAATTACTTGCAGGTCGCGATCATACTCCAAGTCGACTGCGCCGAGCGACGTTGCCGTGGCCCGGTCGACGTACCGAATCGGAACACTCCGAAGCGCCGCATCGGCGCGCTCCAGGACCATCCTCAGATCGCGAATCTGAGGGTCGGTAATTCGAGGATACCAACACGCCAGCGCGTTGAGCTGCTCTCGCGTCATTGAGAGCCGGCCTGCGCTCAGTATCGCCAACGCCTGCTGAATAGCCTGTCGGGCGCGGTTTCGCGCCCACTCAATCCGATCTTCGATGGCGACGTTGGCGATCGGCGGGGAGCCTTCGAGCTGCCGGAACACCGCTTCCCACGGCTGTCGATGGCGCAGGAGCTCCGGGTTGCGGCGCAGTCGAACGTCGATGTTTGTGTAACAGAACGGGCAAGGCCCGAGTACGTCGCGGCGTCCGCCACGCCCGAGCGAGCCACGGACGACGCCCAGGACCGGCAAGACGCCGAGCACGCACGCGAGCCCAACGATGAGTTCGCCTCCCGATGTTCATGATCGCCTCCGATCACGCATCGACGGGCTTGGACCCGAGGAGATCCTCTTCGACGACCTCGCACATCGCCTCGTGGACGCTGTAGAGGTTCTGCGATCTACGCCGAGCTGCGCTGCGAGTCCGAGCACGAGCTCGCGCGGGTCCTCGTCGCGCTGCGGGCGCTGCATCATCATCCACTCGACGTACGGCTGCACGGGAGCGTTGGTCTCACGCAGAAGCCCGGCCGTCAGGAATTCGACTCCATTGTCCATCCCACTTCTGAGGGAACGCGGGCGCGACCATCGTGCGGTGACCGGCGGCAGAGATCGCGCAGCAGCAGGATGAAGCAGACCTTCAGGACATCGGGATGGAGCGCCGTGACCTGCCCGTCGACAGCGCGGGATTCATCAATCTCGAAGACGGCGCGCTTCAGCGCGCGATCGAAGTAGTACGCGAGCACGTCGAACCGCACGCCGGTGAACTCGCCTGAATCGCGCAGCCGATGATCGCGTCCTCGACCGCGCACGCCGGTGGGTAAGCACGAGTTCGCGGCGCCGTGCCGTGCGGCGCGCGTCTGGCGGCGATAGCCGCGCTGTCACCGCGGTCACTCGTCGGAAGCGGTTGCTTCGGCGCGCGCGATCTGGAGCGCAGCGACTACTCGACGTACGCTCTCCTCGACGGATTCGTGCTCCCAGACGCGAACCACTCGCCAGCCTGCGGCTACGAGGTCCGCGTCGACACGCGCATCGCGTGCCTGATTAGCGCCCAGCTTCGCGCGCCACCAGTCCGCGTTGGTCTTCGGCCAGGTACCGTGCTCCGGGCAACCGTGCCAGAAGCATCCGTCGACGAAGATCGCGACGCGTTCGCGCGCAAAGAGCAGGTCTGCGCGACTGCGGACACTCGGAACGGGCGATCTGTCGACCCTGAAGCGATAGCCGGCGCGGTGAAGCGCGGAACGAAGCGCACGCTCGGGCCCAGTGTCACGGCGCGCGGTGTTCTCGAAACGACGGCGGATCGTGTCGTTCTTCGGCGTCGGGTTCCGGTTCTCCACCGGCGGGCGCGCGAGTTCCTTCACGGTGACCGGACCTTAGCGCATTGCACACGCACGATCCGCTGTGCGTTCTTAAAGAAGGCATCGCCCTTGCCGGCGAGCGCCTCTGCACCAGCTTCGGCCATCACGATGTTGCTCTCCACAGCCGAGCGGACGCGAAGCGCGAGTTGTGCGACGAGGTTCGACCGCACAACGGTACTGATGACATCCGCCGACGGTCGCTGCGTCGCGACGACGACGTGGATGCCGCTGGCCCGCGCCTTCGCGGAGAGCCTCTGCAGCGACTCTTCGATCCGCCGCTTATCGTTCTTGTCGGAGGTCAGATCCGCGTACTCATCGAGCACGACGACCCACCACGGAAGAACCTCGTCGGGCCGGTCCGCGACGCGCGCATTGTACTCCGGTAGCGAGCGTGTGCGCTGGGCGCGGAAAATGTCGCGACGGCGCTCCATCTCGGCGACCGCGCCTTCCAGGAGATCGATCGCGTCCTTCGGATCCCAGCCGATCGGCCGTAGCAGATGCGGAGAGTTCTCGAACGCGACCAGCTCGGTGGTCTTCGGATCGACGAGCCCGAGTCTCAGGCGCGACGGGTTACGGTGCCGCGTGAGACCGAGCAGGATGGTCTCGAGCGCAATCGACTTGCCAGCACCGGTCTGGCCGGCGATCAGCAGGTGCGGCGAAACATCGGACGAGAAATCGATCTCGACGACATCGCCCTTGATGTCTTCACCGATGGGCGCATTCAGTCGCGAGTCGTCGAAAGTGCTCCTCTGCCAAAGCGTCTCCGCATCGACGAAGTAGCGCTCGTGATCGGGCTTGGGCACCTCGAACACCACGCAGCCGCGATCGATGTAGCTCCGAGGAACGGCGTCGGCCTGGAGCTCAAGCTTGAGCTTCACCTCGTCGGCGTAGCCGCGCACCGTGTCGGGGCGAACGCCGGGGGCAGGCTGGACGCGGAACACGTAGAAGCCCGGACCCTCGCGATAGGCCTCGGCCGCGGGACGCGTGACGCCGATCCGGAACTCGCCAAAAACGTCGAGCACGCGCTGATAGCGAGACTCCAACTCCGCCGTCGACCGACCCCTAGTGCGCGGGGTCGATCGTATAGCATCGGGCGCGGGCGGGCTGGGCGCGTCACGAGATATGGCTGGCTCGACGGCTACGATCGGAGAAGACGCGGACGGCGACGCGCCGCCCTCGGGAACCGGGGGGGCCCCCGACGGCGTGCCAGTCGGCATGGCGGGGCCGGCCGTCGCCGGTGTAGATCCGCCAATCGCGCCAATGATGCGAGCGAGCTCTTCGCGACCGACGCGGTACCACAGATGGCCGCCAGGCGTACGCTGGATGGGGTCGGTCACAGACTCCGACGGGGAGGTGGTGCACACGATGCACGCGACCTCCTCGAAGTCATAGTCGCCGCGGATCCAATCCTCGCGAGCGAGGACCGGGACGACGCCGCCGGCATCGCTCCCGTCGGCACTCCAGCTGGAGATCGATCGCGTCGTTCTCTCGCCGCCCTTCGGAAGCTGCTCGATCGCCCCGAGGATCTCACGGCGCCAGAAGTCGAGGTCGACGATCCTGGGATCCGCCGTTCTCTGCGGCATGAGCGCGTGCTGGAGGAGCTCCCGCGTGTTCTTGACCTGATCGTCCGCGGTGGACACCGCCGCCTGGTCCCTGAATTTCGCCTCGACGACCAGGACCTGGAGTCGAATCCGTCCGTCGGGTCCCCGCAAAAACGCTATGCGCGCGAGGTCAGCTCGCGAGCGCCGACCTGCTCCGAACCAGTGCGAGTGTTCGTCGAGGCTCACCCACGCAAGAAAGCCCTCGGCGGCAAGCACCGGGATGCGCTCGTCGACGAGACGCCGGGCGATCGCCAGGCCCACCAGTTCCTGTACCGCCCAACCGAGTCCGAGTGCTCGCAGGAGGATGCCCGGTGCGAGGAAGCGCGAACTCTCGTAGAGCTTCTCCGCGACAGGACGGGCGCGCGGTCGGAGCTCGTGCGGTAGATCTGCCTCGAGGCGGTGCTGCAGCCGGTCGACCACGAACGCACGGCCACTCGAGGAGCTGACGATCAGTGTGTACGCCTGGCTCTTTCCGACGTCGGGCCGGACGGTGATCACATCCGGCTGGCGGGGCAGCGCTTCGATCTGATCGCGTCCGATGAACGCGTCGAGAGTGACAACCCACCGCGCGACGCGGTGCAGTTCATCGAAGAGCTGCCGACTCCGGTCGAAGCGCACCTGGAGCATGACGTAATCGATATCGGACCCGACCACGTTGTGACGAAACCCGCGCACCGAGAGCGTCGACCAGTGCTCGAGCACCGCATCGGGTCGACGCGGCAGCAATACTCGCGAGACGTTCTCAGCGCGGCCGGTGGCGGTGTTGTCGATGTGAGTCGGAGCGTCGAACCACGGGTCGAACCGGCTTCCGATGTCGTCACCGCCCTTGCGCGTCGTCTCCTGTGCACGGGTATGGCTCCCGAACAGGTTCGGCACGAGCGCGAGGTCCACGTTGTCTCCGAAATCGGCGAGCGACGGCACGACCGCGTGCCCATCGGGCCACACGTGGACAACAACATCGAGAAGGGGCGAGTTCGACTCGCTTCGCTGGTCGGGGTCGTCGAACTCGGCCAGCGATCGCTCGATCGCGGCCGCCTCCTCACGCGGCGCGTACACGTGCAGGTGCACCCGCTTCGGTGCGGTGTTCGTGCGGAAGGCCCGGCGCGCCAGCCGCCGGAGTACGCGCGCCCCTCCACTCCTCACGAGGAGGAGGATCGAGATCCCATCGGCCTTATGCGGGTGCGCGACGACGTACTCTTCCACCACCCGCGCCAGTTCGTCGATCGACGCATCGTCGAGCTCGCTCAGCCAGTCGTCATCCGCGCGATCGGGCCGACGCAGCGTCGCGTAGTGCTCGTGCCAAGACTCTTCGCGTACCGAGACGAAGAGCTTCTCGTCAGCCGTCAGGATGGGCGGTTGCTCGTGCGGGGACAGCTGCGCCAGCGACTCGAAGTAGAAACCGTCGTTGATCGGATTGAGCACGACGCCGTCGTCGAGCAGGCGCTGCAACCGCTTGCCCGTCTCCCCCAGGTGGCAGGCCACCCACCGAGCGCGGAGCGGGTGCGTCGCGAGTAGCGTGACGCGGCCGCTTGCGTCGCGGAACGTGTCGCAAGTCAGGAACGAGGACAGCGCCTGCAAGGGCGCTCCGCTTGGAACGAGCACCGTGAGCGCTTGACCGAGTACTTGGTCGCGCCACTGATCGACATACTCCGAGAGTGCCTCCGCGGATATCCCGGTGTTGCGCAGCCGCTGCAGATGCTCGGCGCGTATTCCGCGCCAGACCTCGAGAACGGGATCTCCGGCGAGGACCTCCTGACCGCCATCCAACAGCGGCGGCTCCGGGTCGTTCTCTGCGTCCGAAGGAGCCGAGAGGACTTCCAGGATGTGGCGGCACCAGGCCTCGAAAGACTCGTGACTGGAAATCCACGCCTCATGATCGCTCTCGACGATCGCGGCGAGCGCGATTAGGCCGGTCTGGTCGAGCGGGCGCCACTCGACTCGACGAAGGGGCGACGCCGCGCCTCGATGGAGGAGCTCGAGGACGAGCGGTGACCATCCGGCTTCGATCTCGCCGCTCTCCTCTCTCGAGGCGCGCAGGCGATCTGCATCGATGCGAACGAGCTCCGGATCGATGGCCAGTGAGACGCGCGCGCCCGGTCCACCGTGCACCAGCCCCTCAAGGGTCCTTCCGAAAACAAACGCGAACAGGCGTGCGCTGCGCCGGTCGTCAGCGTTCTTCACGGCGACACGCCGGAGTACCAGCTCCATCGTGCCAGCCGGCGAGTCCTGGACGGCCGCATGGATCTCTCGAAAGAGCCAGCCGAGTGGATCCTCGATGGATCCGCGTCGAGGCTCGGCGAGCCGTTCGACTGCGCGTCGGAGCGGTCGCGGCAAGGCGTCGACGATGATTCTCTCCCCGTCATCAAGCAGTTTCTGTGCAGCCGACAGATCGCCCGCGTCCAGGCCCACCGCTACGTCCAGCTGATCGAAGAGGTCCAGGTGCTCTGAATGGGTCTCGATGAGATGATCGCGGATCCTCTGCCCGAGGCCGCGATGCGGCGCACCTTCGGGGAACAGCTGCAGCCAGATTGACAGCTCCAGGTCCCGAACGACACGAGCAGTCGTCCGATACAGGAGCTCACGGATCCGCTTACGGATTTTCGTCAGAGCAGCTTTGTCGAGTGGCGAGCCGTCAGGGCCGACGAACAGCGTCTCTCCTGCCCGAGCGGCGAGCTCGTCGTGATCGATCGGCTTCCCTCGCGGGTCGAGTTCCTCCGTGCATGCGATATTCAACTCGATCCGCGGCGCGCGTTCTGCGTCGCGCCGGTTGTGCAACTCACTGTCGGCGAACAAACCAAGCACCGGCAACGCAGCACCCACGGCACGACCGACGGCCGTCTCGTCCTGGGCTTGTCCCGAGCTGGCCAGCGGACGTACAGATGCGAGGACGAACTCTACCCAACGGCGCAGGGCGACATCGGACCGTCGTACGTAGATCTCCTCCGTGAACTGATGCAGTGCCTGGGGCAGGAGATCGTCGGTTCCACCAACCACTTCCCACGCCGCACGAATCACGCGTCGGCGGGTCTCCTCGGCTGCGTCAGATCCGCGCAGCACCGACTGATCGTCGATACACGGAATTCGGCCGAGCCCCTGCGCGTCCGTGTACGCCGCGTCCTCGAGCAGCACATAGCCAGAGAGCTCGCCTTTGAGCGTCTCGTTCCTCAAGGTCGTTGCGCTCTTGTCGGCGGGCAGAAGCAGTCCGGCGTCGAGACCAGGCCAGCCGTCGTGCGACCCGACAGCGACACAGATCGGCGGCGCGCTGCCGTCGTAGTCGAACCCCCGGAGCCGCCGCGCGATCTCCACGATCTCGTCGTGTCCGAAGTCCTTGACGCGGAGCATGCCCCCACGGCCACCCGCCAGCAGTCGCGATTCCGCGAGCCAACCTACGACCGTCCCGATCACTTTCGCGGTTTCGTTCACAGCGCCCTCGTGCCCACCATGCGAGTCGCATCGGAGTACTCCCGGAGGAGCCCGAGCTCGCGCAGGGTGGTTGCTAGCCCGGCGGCGTTCTGGTCGAAGGCCCCGCGATCGACATCGCCGACGCGACCTGCGCGATCAGCGGTTCGGCCGTCGACGACGAACTGGAGACGCTCGAAGAGCACGTACTCGACAAACGACTCAAGCGTCTGCTCACCGGGTACGAGCGCCAATACGATCGCTTCGAGCAGGGGAGGAGCCAATCTGAAGTGACGCTGGCCGACCATCGCGTTCAACGCACCGATAGCGCCGAGCGTCGTCGTGAAGAACGTGCGCGGGCCCTCACGCCAGGCCTGCGACTGCTGCAACAACAGCTCGTTCCCGTTCTTGCGCGCGAGGACTCCGAGCGATTCGTACACGACGCCGACCGCTGCCGCGAGATCCTCGCGCGAAAGCCGACGGATCGGGGTCGGACCAGGGCTCGTGTCGACTACGATGGTGCGAGCGTCTCGCGACTCAAGCACACGGTCGGCACAAGCCAGTTCGTGCATGGCGATGCAGAGGGGGACGAAGTGCATGAGGGCGTCGATACGACGTGAACTCGTGAGCGACGTGCGGCGCACGATGCCGGCCACGCCATCGCGCAGGATCTCAGCCCATACCGTGTCGATCGCCTTCGTCTCCGCGGCGACGGAATCCTCGAACAGATCTGGCTGGCGCTTGTCGGCCGGCTCGGCGTCGAGCTTCGAAAACTCCCGCGCGAGTCGCGCCAACTGTGTGTCCGAGGGGGCGACGAGCGCTCTGAGCCCGTCGCGCACAGTCCCGAGCCGCACGGTGTCGTGATCGTCACGGAGCAGTCGATACGCGAGTGCGCCGCCGCCTCGATAAGTGTAGCGCTCGATCGACACCCGCCGCGTGCCGCGGCCTCTGAAAACCGCGTCGTAGTGCGCGAGCTCGCCGACATAGGGAAAGAAGTGTCGATTCCACCACGCAGGTTCGGCACGCATTCCGGGGATCGGCACGGTCAGCCCGGCGAGGAGGGAGCGCAATGTCGACTCGGCGTCCGAACCAAGGTGGCTTCGCTGTTCCGCACTGAGCTCGGCGGGATCAGCGAGAAGGCGGCGCGCGAAATCGTGGCTCCGGCGCCGGTACCTGATGGGCTGACCCTTTTCCTCGGCGAGCAGCGGCAGATCGGCTTCGTGCATGCCGCGCAACATCGCAAAGAGCTCTAGGGAGACGTAGAATCCGCGGCCCTGCTGGTACAGTGCGCCGCCGAACGCTTCCTTGACCGTCCGCTCGCCCGCTTCCTTCCGGTTCACGGATCCCCCACCACGAACACGTCGTTGTCAATCTCGATGAGCCGCAGGCGATCGCCGTCCATCACCTGGATTCCCGTCGTGTCGGAACGGGCCGTTCCGGCGATCGCAGCGAGCCGCGCGAGGATACGGCGTGACTCCGCAGCATAGAAGCGTCGCGCGACGACCCCACCGGCCGCGCGCGCGACGAGTTCGAACTGCAGCAGATCGAGCTCCAAACGGGTTGCTTCGTCTCCGAACTGGATCGCCACACGCCGTGGCGTCCAGTCGACCGCCTTCGGCAGCTCGCTGTCACTCCAGCACGCCTCAAGCGGAACGAGCCGGACAGCGGACCGCTGGAACCGTCTCGCGATGATGGGTGCGCGTCCCTCGGCGCGGGCGAACGCAGGATCGGCGATGTTGAAGTGAAGCCCGGGCGCAGGTCGGAGTCCCTGAAGTACGTGCAGCCCGTCGAGCAGTCGGTTACGGATGTCCTTCGTGTCAGTTCGATCAGCAAACACTGCGACGAACTCGGCGTAGTGTCGGAGCCCGATGCGTAGCGCACGCTCGCCGGCATCGCGGACGGGATCACTCGTGTATCGTTCGCTCGCCGCACCATCGAAGAAGTCGAGGCGGCGGCGACGCCGAACTCGCACGCGGTATCGCTCTGCGAAATTCCGCGCGTCGCGGACCGTGCGCGGGGGTGTCTCGGAACGGCTCGTCTCCTGCTGCACGTCTTCTCGATCGAGAACCCGCACTAGGGCTTCGTCGATCGACGGGAGCGCATAGATGCCGGGATCGAGGCGACGGATCCGCTCGAGCACGGGAAGCTGTCGCTTCTCGATCGCACTCAACTGCCGCTCATAGAGCGCCCAAACGAAATCTCTATGTCCCCAATGCCGTAGTCCCGAACGTCCATCCTCTCGGGCCACTGCCACGCAGTCCATCATCCCGGTCGTCACATACGCGATGAACATCAATGTCTCGCGGATGGTCAGGACGTAGCCGGACTGCTCCAACGTTCGGAGGATCTGCTCAAGGGCATCTCGGCGTCGACGCGGGAGCACGTCTCGCGGGTCGGCGCCACCGAGAGCGGCCTGGTTCGCTGCAATCGGGCACCTCGACGCCGCGTCGCAGGTCTTGCACGCAGCCCAACGACGGCGGTCAGCCACCCAGTCGCGGAGCAGGTGCGCGACGAACGAGTTCGTCGGAGCCGTTACGCTCTGCCAGTTGAGGTTGATGACGTGGACATCGGGTCGAATCGACGTGGTGCCCTCGGAGATGCTTCGTTCAAGCGTCTCAAGCACGATCTCCAGCTCGGGGTGTCCGCCCTGCGAGATCGCATCGCGGAGCCGTCCTTCGTTCGCGCAGACGATGGCAACGCTCCCGCGATCTGCGAGGAGCTCTGCCATCCGATCGGCGCCGCGCGACGCCGGTTCGATCTCGCTGAGGTCGCGCAGGATGCGGAGAGGCCGAAGCGGTGACCGGCCGGCGTTCGGGTTGATCCGAACACTCCCCTCGGCGTCTGCCTTGATCAGTGCGAGAGCTGCGGCTCCGTCGTAGCCATAACTCTCCTGGACCACGCGCCGGCAGAGGTGCGTCTTGCCGTGTCCGGCGTCACCCGTCAGCACGATCAACGATGTGTCAGAGCTGTCCACGAGGCGGCGAACATAGCCCAGGGCCATCGTCGGGATTGCCGGGCGGCCTTCCCCGGGATCGATGCTCTCCTCGTATAATTCGCCAGAGTTGGTCGCGAACGGGAGGTGGCGCGCAAGGCGCTGGACGTGCGGGTTCACCTGATATGCCATCGGTCCTCACACTGCGAGGCGCGATGCACTTTCGGCATCACGCGGAGCCGATGCCGCGCGGGCGATTCGCGGGCACCCGTGATCCGTGCAGTACTGCGCGAGTGCCACGCGGAACTCGGTTGGACCGACGGACAGTGTCGATCGCTGAAGACGGTCGAGGAACCCAGCAGCAGCTCCGACTGACAGCGGCGTCGCGGACTGCAGGAACCCTCGGAGCGGCTTTCGAAGCTCGCTCACGGGCCAGGTGGTCACATCGACGGCAACGGGCTCGATGCCGGGCCCGCCGCGCGCCGCGATCGGCCACTTGCCTCGCTGGAACGGCCGCTGCGGGCGCGATTCGTACAACGCCCGGTTCTTCAGGCCTTTGCCGATCCACTCCGCGACCGGGACGGCGACCGCATTCCCCACGAGCCGCCAGCGTCGGCGGTCGCCGCGAACGTCGTCGACCGCCCCGCGCGTCCAGCCGGGCTCGAATCCCTGCAGTCGTTCAGCGTCTTCGATGCCCGGGACGACGAACGCTCGAGCTGGCGCGCGTTGGGGAAGCCACACAGCGGGCGCAGACGGAATGCCGATACCCGACCCGCCCTTCAGCGTCGGAACCGCTTCGCGTGCCCACCCGACGCCGCGGTTGCCCTCGGTCCAGTAGAAGCCGTAGCCGAACGCCGCGCGATCGAACTCCCGGTCCGCAGGCCACGTCGGCTCTTCGTCGCTCGCGAACAAGACGCAGCTGGGATCGCGCTCACGGCTCGCCACCACGAAAACGCGCTGGCGCCGCTGCGGTAGCCCGAACGCGCGCGTGTCGACGACGCGGTAGGCCCACGAGTAGCCGAGCCGCTCTAGACGCCGCGTGATGTGCCGGATCCCATGTCCCCCGTGGAGCCGCAGGATATTCGGGACGTTCTCAAGGACTACCCACGGAACGCGCGGGCCGTGCTCGATGAGTTCGAACACCACATCGATCAAGCCGGACTGTTCGCCACGAATCCCGGCCGTGCGACCTGCCTGGCTGAGATCGGTGCACGGAAAGCCCGCCGCCACGATCTCCGTCCCCCGAGGCAGCCGTCGTAGCCGTCTGATGTCGCCGACGACCGGGGAACCGAACTCGCGGTCGAGGATCGTCTTCGCCTGCTCGTCCAGCTCGGAGAGCAAGATCGTCTCGTGCCCGGCGTTCTCGAGACCGACCTCGAACCCGCCGATGCCGGCGAACAGCCCCACGACCCTCATGGTGCCCTCCTCATCGCGCGCGAGGCTACTACAACTGGACGAGGCGGGCCGACGGGAACTGACCGCGGGACGCAGGTGTTCGCCGGCGGCTTCGCCCGCCGGGCGGGAACCGACTGGCAAGCGCGTCGGAACGTTGTCCGACGTAGCTCATCAAGCGCGCGCGGTTGCAGTTGCGCGCAGGTTGCCGCGCATGCGGCGGCCTCCCTCGCGAGCGTCGAGCAGTGCTACCGATCGCCGCCGACCGAACCGTGTTCGAGCGCGCATCAATCGATCGCCTCGCCCAGGAGCACGGAGGCGTGTGCCTCTCCGACGACGACGAGCGCGCGCGTGGGACGACCGCGCTCGCGTTCGTGTGCGCGAGGGGCATCGCTGGGAAGCGCTCGCGGGGACGATCCTCGCGGGCGCGTGGTGTCCCGAGTGCTCGTGCAAGCGCGTCCGCTACTCGATCGGTGCGATGCAGCGCCTGGCCGCCGAGCACGGTGCGAGTGCTTGTCGAAGCGCTGGGCGGGGTCCGCCACGCCGCTCACGTGGCGATGCGAGCGCGGGCCGACCGCCGCCTTCGAGCATGGCGGCGTCGCGAGATCGACTGCGCGCTCGACGATGCTCCGCCGTGCCCTCGCTCGTTCCCAAACCGCCTCACGTGCGACGAGCCGCTCCGCCATCCGCGATCTCGCTCGAGCGCCACCGTCACCTCAGCTCCAGGTCGCGCAGCTCATGATCGTGGGGATGGACGACCCGACCGGCGCAGCGCCGCGACGGCGCCAGCTACGCCGAGCGATGCGGGTCGCACGCTTCTGGACTGCCGCGAGGTCGCGGTCCTCGACAGCCGCAGCGCGGTCCTACCGGGCGCAGTGCGCCGCTTCGATGTCGGCAAGCGCATGCGCGGTGCACGACATCGCGCGCAAGCGAACGCGCGCCTCTACCTGGCGTACGGTGATCCGAGGGACCGGACGAGCAGGCGCTCGCCGTCCGGCTCTTCCGGCCGGTGAACCCGCAGCGCGTACTCGACGAGGTCGAAGGCCACGCGGTCGCGTGGCCCGGCGAACATCGCGCGGAAATCTTCCTCATCGAAGCTTCGATCGCGTGCAGCGACGCCCGCGGCGTGCGCGAGGCAGTCCGCGATCTCGATCCCCGGTTCGCGCGCGAGCTTCGGCATGAAGGCGAACTTCATCGGGATCGGGTTTCCGTCGACCGCGGGCCGAAGGTTGCCGAACGTCAGTCCCAGGTTCGACGCCCACTGCCCGCCGCTCTCGATTACTATCACAACCCGGCGGAACCGTAGCGGTTCGAGCAGGTCCGCGATCTGGCGCGAGACGACGGGCCCGATTATGCGACGGCCGTTGAGCACGCGCGGGGAGCATCGGGCCCGGGTACGTCCTCGCATGTCCTCGCATTGTCTCGACGCATCACCGCAGCGAACCTGCCGAAGGGTTGCTCGCGGATGAGCTGCACGAACATGCCGCGATCGCGGAGCTCGGAGGCATGAACGCCATCGAGCCGGGGATATCGGTCACGCTTCAACGCGCGCCACGCAAGCGAGACGACGTCACGGTACTGCGCGACCGTCATCACGCAGCCGGCGAGGCCGAACACGGGATGCGCGGGATCGCGCAATTTGTGATGACCCGTTTCGTCCACGAAGACGATCGCGTCGGACGGGTAGACGTCCAGGGTCGCCACTTGCATCGTCCAAGTGTAGTGCGAGGACGTCAGCTCGCGGCGGCCTGCGCGCCTACCGGACGCGCAGGTACCCAGGGTTGAGGCTGGAGAAATCGCGGGGCTGCGCGACGACGAGGCGGTGCTCGACGCTCTGGAGATCGAGATCGACGAGCCCATCGAGCGGGGCGCCGTGGAGCAGCCGCAGCACCTGCGAGATCACGAGCGTCGCGGCGACGGCGCCGACGAACGGCGCGCCGACCGCCTTGCCCGCGAGCAGCGTGACGCCGCAGCGGTCGAGCGCGCCGTCCGCGAGCAGACGCTGGTAGGCGGGGCGGGTGGTCACGTCCTCTCCTGTCGGCGCGATCGTCCACATCTCCGCGCTGCGGCGCGATGCGGGCAGAGAGTGCAGCCGCATCGTGCGGAAGTCGCGGTGACCGCGGCCGAGGCCGGCCTCGACGACCAGCGAGAACCCGGCGTCGTCGAGTGCCTGGCGGCCGATCGCGTTGTCGATGCCGCACAGGGCGATCGCGGGCTCCGCCGATTGACGTCGGAAGTTGGTGTCGAAGGCCCGCTCGTAGATCGCGGTCCGGAACCCGCGGCGCTCCGCCCAGGCCGTCATCGCGCGCGTCTTCCGCGTCCCGACCATCGACGCGTCGGTCAGGATCGACGTGCTCTCGGTCGACCGGGAGATGACGTCGGTGTCCTGGAGCACGAGCTCGAGACCGCCATCCGCCGGCACCGGCAGCACCCCCAACGCCCAGAGGTACGCCTGGCCGAGGTGGCCGAGGCCGAGGATCCACAGGCGCGAGGGCACCAGCTCGAGCTCGGGCGCGCCGTCGGGCGCGAGCCAGTCGCTGGTCAGGTCCCACAGCGATAGGCCGACGCGTCGCCGGCCAGCCGCAGCGTTGCGGTCGGCGACGCGTGCGAACGCCTCGTTGACGGCAAGCGCCGCGCTGAGCATCGGCGCGAGCGCCATCACCGGCCGCTCGGGGATGGGCGCCGCGTCCGCCGGCAAGACGCCACCGCGCCAGCCGGCGAACGCAGTTCGGACGTGGAACTCCGCCGCTGGCGGCAGCGGCTTGTCGTCGATCGCGATCGTGGGGCGCTCGTCGTGCGGCCCGATCAGCGGTGCGCCTCCGAGCGCGACCACCGCGTCGGCGAGCGTTGCACCGAGCGGTAGCGGCGCCATCAGCGGCACGCCCAGCGGGCCCGCGATCTGGACACCACCGTGGAACACCCGGCGACCGAGGGCGACGGCGGTGAGCAGCGCGATCTGGTGAGGCAGCTGGCGCGCCTCGTCCGCGCCGATCGTCACGGCCAAGCGGTAGCCGCGGAACCGCGCCTCCGCCTCCGCCACCGTCGCCGCGGCTCCGCTGTCGAGCGCCTGCTTCACCAGCCGGTGAAGATCCTGTTCATCGACCTTGCTCATGCCGAACCTCAGAGTCCGATGCGGAAGTGCCGCGACGGCACCGTCGCCCAGCGCTTCGCGCCGAGGTACCGGTAGATCCCGACGTCGCGGACACGGACCGGCGGTAGCGCGAACCGCGGCACGATGAGCGCCAGGTGCCCTGCGCAGGCGATCATGGGGTGCGCGCGATCGGATCCGCTCTGCCGCGCGCCGCCGGGGTGGGTGTGGACGTCGGCGACGACGGCGAGGCCGGTCGCCTTGCAGAGGTCCCACAGCCGGCCGAAGTAGCGGCCGTCGAAGTGGACGATGCCAGTGTCTAGGCAATGCGGGTCAAGGTCGTCGTAGAGGACGAACATCGAGATCCGCGCGCGTCCATCGTCGCGGTGGCCGAGGAGGAACGCGCCGCTCTCGTGCATGCCGCCGCCGCGAGCGCGCAGTCCGGCGAGCAGGCGCCACCAGAGGAACCACGAGCACGAGAGCTCGTGATCAGCGCTGAGCAGGCGGCGCATAGTCCCGAGAGTTGAGAAGCTCATGGACGAGCTCCAGGTACTGGGCGATCCCGTCGGCGGGCCGCCAGATCTTCGAAGGCATCTGGGTGCGCCAGTGGTCGTGTCCCTGGATGGACTCGCGATCGCACGGCAGGTACAACGCCGAGCCGCCCTTCCAATCGGTGCGGAACACCGCACCGACGCGGCCGCCGTGGCTCTTCGGAAAGAGGTGGTGCGCGAGCGGGCCGTTGCGGTCGACATCCCAGAGGCCGGCGGTCGGCGGCGCCGCGGGGAACCCGGACAGCTCGAAGCGCAGCGTGAACATCCGGTCGTCCCTGGCCCTCACCGCGATGAGCGCGCGCGGCCAGGTGATCGTCGACAAGTGCCACCGGCCCTCGACCTCCGCGAGCTTGAACGCGGGCCGGGCGACGTCGGCGCGGAACGCTCGCTCGTCGGGCAGCATCAGATTGCCGAGCCGCCGTTGACGCGCTCGTCGGGCACCAGGTCGAAGGCGACGCGACACGCGGGGCACTTCGCGAGCGTCCCGATGTGCGTCGACGGCGTCGGCCGGTCGTGGGTGCCGGAGATCTGAAGGACGTGCTCGCCGGCGTCCTCCTTGGACATACCGAGCTGCTGCGCCGCCCAGCGCTTGACCCGCGCCACGGTCGCGCCCGGCCCGAACTTGTGCTCGATCATTCGCCCGGCGAACGCGACGGTGACGCAGACGCGGCGGCAGCGGTGCAGGTGCACCTTGACTCCGGCTGGCGTCGCGATCGCGCCGACCGTCTTGGTCTCGTCGACGTCGCCGTCGTCGTCCTCGGCGAAGAGCGAGGCATCGTCACTGATGCCGTGCTTGGCCGTGATCCGCGCCTTCAGCGCGCCGAGCGTCTCGTCAGGGGGGGCCGAGATGTGCTGGATCTCGGGGACGCCCTCGACCTGGTAGAAGATGTCGATGTCGTTCATGTCGTGCCTCGGTGTTGGTCGCCAGCCGCGTGCTGGTTCGTCCCTCACCAAGGCAATCGCCATGACGACGCCAACCCGGAAACGCGCGGATCGTTTTTTCTTCAGCCCACCGACAGCTTGCCGGGCGGCACGGTCGGACAGATGAAGAAGTGCGGGCACTGCGGGCAGCTGTACGCGTCGGACGCGGGCGGGAGGTCGCCGGCGCGGATCGCGGCAAGCGCGGCGGTCGAATCAGTCGCCGCCCTGTCGATCGTCTTCGCGGGTAGCTCGATCGGCTGCCGCTTGTCGTCGGTCAGGTGGACGGCCTCGACGACGTAGCTTGGCCCGCCCCGCGCGCGTCCGGCGAGGTGATAGAGCTGGTAGTCGAGCTGCTGCTTCTCGCTCGTGCGCTGGTATCCGGTTCGGACCCGTCGGAGCACGAGGCCGCCGTCGGGGCGCCGCGCCAGCTCATCCGGCTCGACGATCAGCCGCTCACCATCGAGGTCGACCGCGATCGCCTCCGGTGAGTCGAAGCGTAGATCGTCGGCGGAGGTGCACAGCGCCCGAATCAAGCGCACGGCGAGTGCGCGGTAGTCGGCCTCGAACGCGTGACCGACGGGGCCGCGCTCGGGCCACACCCGGTCGAGTTCCCGCAACGCCTCAGACTCGCCGACCGCGGGATCGACGCGCGCGGACGCATACCAGCGGACGATCTCGTAGATGCAGTCCTCGGTGCGGCTGTACGCCGTCGGTACCCGCTTCGTCCCGACCTCGAGGACGTGCGAGTAGAAGAACCGACGAGGACAGCGGTGGTACGAGCGCAGCTTGGAGTCGGAGACGCTCCAGTCGTCGCTCCAGGCGATCTCCAGTCTCGTCGAGGTTGCGTCCGAGGCCGCCGCTGACTCCGCGATCGACAGGTCCTCGGCGATGCTTTCGAGCCAGGGAAGAAACCGCGACTGGTTGCGCTTGTTGCCGTTCGCCTGCTTGCGCGCGGCGTAGAGCCTCAGGTGGGTACGCGCGCGGGAGGCCGCGACGAAGAACAGGCACTCCTCCTCCTCGTCCGCCTGCGCGGGCGTCGCGCCTTCGATCAAGCCCGGCGGCGGCGGGCACGGCGACGTCCGGTTCCTGGCGGGGAAGCTGTCGACCGTCATGCCCGGGATGTGGACCGCCTCGAACTCGAGACCTTTGCTGGCGTGGACCGTCATCAGCCGGACGGCGTCGATGTGCAAGGCTGCGTCGGGCACCTGCCGAAGATCGCGCTCCTCCGCGAGCAGCACCATCTGCCGCACGCGCGTGAGGGCTCGCCAGATCGGTGGGCCGTGCGACGCCGGGATGCCCTGGCGCAGGAAGTTGAGCAGCTGCCAGATCGCGATCGCCCTCATGCGATCGGCCGGCGCCGAGCTCACGGCGAGTTCAACGAGCATGCGCGTCCGATCGAGCAGGTAAGTCGTGAGGACCTGCCACGGCTTGTCGCTCGTCCCGAACCCGTCGAGATCCGACGCGACTCTGGCGAGGGCGGCGCGGCCAGGCTCCGACAGCGACGCCTTCGCTGCGGCGGCGGCGAGGCGCGGCGCGACTGGCTCCGGCGCCTCGCGCAACCAGTGCAGCGTCGCGCGCAGGTCCTCGATCGAGAGACGGTACCGCGACATAGCGCCGACCCGAACCAGCCCATCGCCCATGCGATCCGTCACGAGCGTGAGGAGGCTGAGGAGATCGCGGACCTCGGGTCGCTCGAAGATGCTGCCGAGATAGAGGACCGGGATTCCGGCCGCCTCGAGCGTCGCCGAGACCTCATTGAGCCGGCGGTTCGTACGACACAGCACCGCCTGATCGCGCAGCCGGATCCCCTGCGCCTCAAGCTCGCGCACGCTCGCGACGATCCCGGCAAGCTCGTCCGTCGGTGTTTCGTACCGCCGGATCTGCGGCTGCACCCCCTGTGGGCCGCGCACGGCGTCGAACGCGAGCTCGAGCATGCCTTGCGACGCCCCCATGTTCCGGGCGACAGCCATCAGCGTTTTCACGAGCTCGTCGGACGAGCGGTAGTTGATTCCGAGCTGGTCTGTTTTCGCGCTCGGGTAGTCGCTGGAGAACCGGGACATGTTCGCCGACGATGCGCCCCGGAACCGGTAGATCGACTGCCGAGAGTCCCCGACGACCCACAGCGCCTGTCCGGAGCCCGCCACCATCCGCAGGAGCAGCGCGCTCGCGCGGTTCATGTCTTGGTACTCGTCGACGAGCACGTGTCGATGTCGCTGCGCCACCGCGGCTGCGATCGCGGGTTCGCTCTCGAGAAGCAGGGCCGGCCGCATCACCAGGTCGGCGAAGTCCAGCGCGCCGTGTTTCGCGAGCGTCCGCTGGTAGAGCTCGTAGACGCGTGCGACCTCGAGTGCCTTCTCGCCGGCTTCGCGCGCGTCGTCGTCGGTCGCGGTGTCGACCATCAGCTGCGCCAGCTCGCGGTATCGCTCCGGGCCGGCGAGTTCGTCCTTGGCCCGCGAGATCGCGCCGAGCATCTCCCGCAGCTCGCGTGCGGGATTCCAGAGGTCGCGGTAGTGGCTCAGGCCGAGGATCGGCAGTAGCTCCTCCAGCAAACGGATCCCATCGCTGCGATCGAACAGCACCGGGTTCTGCGGCAAGCCGAGCCGGTCGTGATAACGGCGCACGAGATCCAGGCCGAACGCGTGAAACGTGCCGATCCACAGGAGCGCCGACGCATCGCCCGCCTGCGCTGCGACCCGGTCGGCGACCTCCCCGGCGGCGCGGTTTGAGAAGGTGAGGATCGTGATCGTGGCGGGATCGACGCCCTCGGTGAGCAGGCCGAGCACGCGATTGACGAGTGTCCGGGTCTTTCCAGTCCCCGGGCCGGCCTGCAGCAGAAACGGCGATCCGCGGTGTGCCGCGGCGCGATCTTGCGACGTGTCTTCGCGCCGCGGACTCACCTTTTTCGGCGCCTCAGCGGCGACGGCCGGGAGAAGCAGCGCATCGAGCAACTGCTGACGGACGAGGTCGACCGGGAGGTCGAGCTTTTCCGCGATCGTGAACGCCGAGAGACCCCCGTCGATATGCAGACGCCGGGCGTGCGCTCGCGGCAGGAGCAGCTCACGGGCGAACACGTTGGCTTGCAATTCGCGGCGTTCGCGGCCGCCGTAGTCCTCGACGCGCTGCAGGCCGATCGGAGCCGCTTCCGTCGACAGCGAGGCGTCGATGTCGGAGGGTGCGCAGGCCGTCGTGCTCGCGTGCACCCGGACGTGCCCGATCTCGTGCGCGACGCGCATCGCGCGACCGGAGTCGTCTGCGTCCGTCGCGCAGAGGATCAGGCCGCTCTGCTGATCGAAGCAAGCGCGCGCGCCCTTGAGCTGCGGTTCGTCGGGATCGACCCACACGACTTCCAGCTCGAGGTGTCGGGCCGCGGCCTCGACGACATCCATCGATCGTGTGGCGTCACAACTCGCTTCGCGCAGCTCCGCGCGAAGCGCCACCGCAGCCGCCCGTATGGTCTCGAAGGCGTCCATCAGAGCGACAGAAGGTGGCGTTGCTGCTCTTCGGTGAGCTTCGAGCTCTTCACTGCGTCCGCGAACGACTGCCGGCGCGACGCCTCCGGCTTCTGCTCCGACAGGAAGCGCATCTGATCGGGGATCGTGGCCTGGCCTGCCAGGTACGCCGCGATCACCGGCTCGGAGACCTTCATCGCGTCGGCCATCTTCACGCGGAACGCATGCGGGATCGTCTCGGGCTCGATAGTCCGGTCGCGGACCTTGCTCAGAAAGAAGGCGTTCACGCCGAGCTCGGAGGCGAGCGCGCGGAACTGACCTGGGCTGAATGGCGCGAACAGATCCGGGCCCGACCCGTCGCGCGCCGGCTGCTCCTGCTTCACCTCGTACAGCCGGTTGTGCAGCTGGCTCAGCGCCCTCGAAATCGCGGGGCTCGTTCCGGTCGTAGAAGGTTCGATTCCGTCGTCGACATCCGCGGCGATTGCCATGGCGGCGAGCTCGGCGGCGAAGTCAGTGATCTCCTCCGCGTACTGCGGGTACCGGCGAAGGTACTCGCCGACGACCTTGGCGTCGGGTTTCTCGCTGGTCAACGCCATCTCGTGCAGCACGTCATCCAGCGAAACATCGTGCTTCGTTTTCGTCATGGCTTCGTCTCCAGCGTGGCGAGCCGCGCGAGCGCGGCATTGATGCGGTTGCGGATGGTGCGGCCCTCGACTCTGTAGATCTTCGCGAGCGTGACCTCTGCTGGGTCGTTGGACTCGACCTTGACCTCGTTGCCGAAGCGGAGGAAGAGCAGCTTGCGGTCGTCGGGTGCCAGCCGGTTGAACAGCACCATCTGCTCCTTCCGCAGCACGGTCGGTTCCTGCTCCCCATCGACCTCGAGCGCGCCTTCGACCGGCTTGCGCACCGGGTTGTCGGGATCGGCGGCGACGACCTCTCGCTCTCGGCGACGCAGGCACTTGCGAGCGATCGTCGTCCAGAGCCGCAGGAACGCGCTCTCGAAGCGGCTCTCGAAGAAGTCGAGCCGGTAGCCATCGGTGCCGGTCTCGTCCTCCGCGACGAGGTTGCCGAGCTCCGAAAGCGCATCGGCGCGGATATCGACGGCATTCGGATAGGTATCCGGGACCTGATGCGCGAGAACCTCTTCGCAACGGCGCGCGAGGATCGTGAACAGCTTCGAGAGAGTCGTCTGGTCGTCGACGCGCTTGGCGTCGCGGATCAGGTACACGAGCGCCTCCTTCGGGAGGAACCCCGGGGCCTTCCGGTCGAGGATCTCGGCGCGTGCGAGCCGCGTTGTGGCGTCGAGCGCGAGCGCCTCGTCGATCGCGGCCTCGATCTCGGGCGGCCTCGTATAGGCGCTGCCGTCCGTCGTACATTTTCGAAGGGGGCGAGCCACGGAACCTCCGGGGTGTCTCCATCTTCGTTGATCGCCGCGGCGCGCCCAACCCGGAAACAGAAAGAGCAGCAACCGACGAGGATGGCGGCCTTCGAGACATAGGGCGCCATGATTGACTGTAACCCAGCACACAGGGATGGCCGTCGTTCGACGGTTCGCTCACGCTGGTGCCGCACCTGCGAGCTCGAGGATCGGCACGCCGGACTCGCCGAGCTCGTGCGCAATCGCGGCGGCGAACTCCTCGCGCGCGGCGGGATCGCCGTCGCGTGAATGCTCGCTGCGCTGCGCCGACGCAACGGGCGCGCTGTGCGAACAGGTCCGCGGCAAACGGCTCGTCTCGCGCTCCCGGGAGCCTACGCCGTGCTGGGGGTTGTTGGGATGACCTTCTCCGGGTTCTGCGGCGCTGCCGCAGTGCTCGCCTCCACCCCGTGGAGACCGGCGTGGATTGCCCCACTCCATAACCCCGTTCCGGTCGTGGCTGGGCTCGCGGCGTTCGTCGCGCTGTCGCTCGTCCTGGTCGTCGGCTGGGCGCGGATCCGAATCGACGTCGATGAGAAGGGCGCACGCGGAGTCGACTCCATGTTCCGCGCGTTCTCCTTCGAGTGGACCGACGTTCGCGCGGTGCGCGCGAGCCCGACGGTTCGCTGCTGGGTCCTCGAGCTCGCCCGAGGCACGGTCGTCCGGATCTCGTTCGACATGATCGATGCGCCGGTCTTCGCGGCGTTGTTGCTGCGTCATGCCCGCCGGGCCGCGACCGCTGCGGTGCGTGCGACGCTAGAGCGAGCCACGGACGCGAAGCTCTGATCCTCAGCTCGGCGCGAGATCTTTCGTCAGCTCGAACGACGCCGCGTCGCACGTGATCTCGACGACGGGTTAGTACTCCCACGCGCTGGTGAACGCGAACGCGACACGCGCACCGTCGGAGCGCGGAGCGTCGCGATCGACCCCGGCGGGCGCGTCGCCCTCGCCGATCTGCAGGAGCCCCGCGACCTCCGCCGGCGATCGGTCGACTACGCCGATCACCCCGCCGAAGCGGAGTACTACGTGCTCCTCGCGCCAAGTCGTCGTCACCACCTCGGCGATGTCGTCGTGTCGCCGTACCGCCAGCAGGTGCGCGTCGGCGAGATCGAGCCATCGATCCTCGCGCGGCGTGGCGGGCACCGATCTCTCGGCGATGGCACTCACCGCGTTCGGTCCTTCCCGAGCGCGATGCGCAGCTGGCGCAGGCGCGCCGACGCTTTCCCGGGCCTGACCTATTGAGCCCTTCTCTCGCGCGCGGGGCGCTACGCTCCGCGCTCGAGATCACGATGATCCACAACGACGTCCTACGCAGCGTTCGGCACATGCTGAACGTCAGCGAGTTAACCATCGCCACGATCATCGAGCTCGGCGGGCTCGAGGTCCCGCTCAGCGAGGTCGCCGGTTACCTCTCAAGGAGGACGAGGTCGGCTATCGCGCGTGTCCCGACGCCGTCATGGCGCACTTCCTCGATGGGCTGATCATCTATCGACGCGGCAGGAACGAGATGATCGCAGCCAAGCCGATCGAGACCCCGGTCACCAAACAACACGTGCTGAAGAAGCCGCGCGTCGCCTTCGAGCTCAAGGACAGCGACATGCTCGCGATCATGCAGGACGCGCAGCTCCCGGTCTCGAAGCACGAGCTGAGCGCGCTTTTCCGCAGCCCCGGGCTGGGGAACTACCGCCCGTGCGGTGATCAGTTCCTGCGGAGATTCCTCAGGTCGTTGACGAACCGCGTCCGCGGGTGATCTACGCGATCACGATCGGTGACTCGTCAGCGAGCTCGCGCTCGCCGTGCTCACGGAGCCGCGCACGTTAACCCCAGAGTGCGTCTCGGTTGATCCGTTGCGCGACATCGATCGCGGTGATCTGCTTGGCCGATGGCTGAGGCTTATCCGATCGAGCTCCGAGAACGGGTCGTTCGCGCGTACGAGGCGGGCGAGGGCAGCGCGGCGGCGATCGCGCAGTGGTTTCAAGTGGGAGAAGCCACCGTCAAACGGTGGCTGTGGCGAAAGCGCGACGAAGGCCACGTCCGACCGACGAAGAAAGCGGGCGGCACGCGATCGGCGATTGCGCGCGAGGAGATCGACGCGATCGTGGAAGAGCTGAAGGACGCGAATGCGGTGGAGATCGCGGCGGCATACAACCGAGGTCGCCGCGGCTCCGCGCGCGTCCATGTCTCGACGATCAAGCGCGCGCTGCACCGGTTCGGCTACGTGGTGAAAAAAAGCGCAGACGGCCGCTCGAGGTTCGTCGCCCCGACGTCGTCGAGAAGCGCGCCGCGTTCCTGAAGCGCGTTCGACGCATCCCCACCGAGCGGCTCGTCTTCCTCGACGAATCCGGGATGAACCTGTCGATGAGTCGCAGCCACGCGTGGGTGAAGCGAGGCGAGGAAGCAATCGACCGCGTGCCGATGAATTGGGGGAAGAATCTCACGCTGCTCGGAGCGATTCGTTGGGACGGCTGGGTCGTGCTGACCACGATGTTCGCGTCGACGAACGCGGACCGGTTCGTGGAGTGGGTCGCGAAGAAACTTCTTCCGAAGCTCCGACGCGGCGACGTGATGGTGATGGATAACCTCAGCGCGCATCACGATCCGCGCGTCGTGCCTCTGTGCCGTGAGCGCGGCGTTCGGGTGCTCTATCAGCCGCCTTACTCTCCTGACCTCAATCCGATCGAACCGGCCTGGGCGCTTCAGAAGCAGCACGTCCGACGCCACGCACCCCGTACCGCTGATCACCTCCGGCGAGTCGCGCGCCGCGCCAGATACCGCGTAACGCCGCGCCACTGCCGAAGCTGGTTCACTCACGCCGGATATCCGGCTCCCATCAGGTGATCGGTGGGGTTAGGGCTCGCCGGCGCCAGAGCCACCATCGCCTGGCGCCGTCGACGGCGTGATAAGGGGAGCGTATGAGATCGCTCGTTCCACGATCTCCTCTACGGACATCTCGCGTTCGGGCCAATAGATGAGATCGAATATAGCCGGATGAGCAACAGCGCGCGTCAGCCAATCCTGGAGCGACTGCAGTTCTTCCTCGGTCCCACGAGCCTCCTGAAGCCGGCGTACGACATCAGCGATCTCAGCCTTGCTGGGGCATTCAGTACACCGTCATTACGTCAAACCGGGAGAAGGGCACGTCAGTAGTGACACGTGGGATCGAGCACTTCGCGATGGTATCGCGGCGTCACAACCAGGATGTTGTCGCGATCGTAGACGCCATCGCCATGCTGGATCGGATCCGAGATGATGAAGAACATACGTGCGCTGCCCCGCCCAACTGCTGGGCCGTGGCGGCGATGGGAGCTGCGCCATCGCGCATCAGGGACCGGTTAGCTGCGCCTGACGAGGCGTACGTCGGGCGCGAGCTCGACCTTCGATCTCGCCTCGCCTCCGCACATGCTGACGCGCGACGAGCGCGTCTCTCCGCGAACCGCGCCGTCTCGTGCGCGACCTGCGCGCTGCCACCATCGGCCGTCGATAGCGCTCCATGACATCCTCGCGGCGCTCGTCCTCGTCGGCATTTCGAGCGCCGTTCAACTGCAACGCCGGAGCACGGGCAAGCTCTCGCACGGAGCACCGCTTGATTGCTTTGCCGTCGCTCCGAGACTGAATCGCTCAGGAACCACTCCGGACGAGCATTTCGCCTTTCGCCGGGAACAGCCCGAGCCATCCGACCGGCAAGCCGCCGGCGCGATACACTTGCGCAATACGGGCAAGGTAGGCGGCACCGCCCTCAACGTCCGCGACCGCTCTGTCCGCGGAAAGCGCGTGGAGCAACAGCATTTGAAAATCGCAGTACACCTCTCCGGCAATGCCCGGCTCGCCGCCTTCTTCCTCCACACGCCGATGCACGAACGTATCGAGCTTTCTAACCCCACCGATCACCTGAGTGGAGCCGAGTATCCGGCGTGGGTGAACCAGCTTCGGCAGTGGCGCGGCGTTACGCGATATCTGGCGCGGCGCGCGACTCGCCGGAGGTGATCAGCGGTACGTGGCGCGTGACGTCGGACGTGCTGCTTCTGAAGCGCCCACGCGGGCTCGATTGGATTGAGGTCAAGAGAGTAAGGCGGCTGATACAGCACGCGAACGCCGCGTTCGCGGCACAGCGGCACGACGCGCGGATCGTGATGCGCGCTGAGGTTGTCCATCACGATCACGTCACCGCGTCGGAGCTTCGGCAGCAGCTTCTTTGCGACCCAGTCCACGAACCGGTCCGCCTTCGTCGATGCGAACATCGTGGTCAGCACGACCCACCCGTCCCATCGAATCGCACCGAGCAGAGTGAGATTCTTCCCCCAGTTCATCGGCAATCGGTCGATCGCCTCCATGCCTCGCTTCACCCAAGCGTGGCTGCGACTCATCGACAGATTCATCCCGACTCGTCGAGGAAGACGAGCCGCTCGGTCGGGATGCGTCGCACGCGCTTTAGGAACGCGGCGCGCTTCTCGACGACGTCGGGGCGACGAACCTCGAGCGGCCGTCTGCGCTTTTTTTCACCACGTAGCCGAACCGGTGCAGCGCGCGCTTGATCGTGGAGACATGGACGCGCGCGGAGCCGCGGCGACCTCGGTTGTACGCCGCCGCGATCTCCACCGCATTTGCGTCCTTCAGCTCTTCCACGATCGCGTCGGATCTCCTCGCGCTCGATCGCCGATCGCGTACCGCCCGCTTTCCGTGTCGGTCGGACGTGCCCTTCGTCGCGCTTCCGCCACAGCCACCGTTTGACCGTGGCTTCTCCGATTTGAAACCGCCGCGCGATCACCGCCGCGCTGCCCTCGCCAGCCTCGTACGCGCGAACGACCCGCTCTCGGAGTTCGATCGGATAAGCCTCAGCCATCCGCGAAGCAGATCACCTCGATCTACGTGGAGCAACGGATCAACCGAGACGCACTCTGGGGTTAAGCTCCGAAAAATGCACTCGCGCCATGCAGCTGAATCCTCCGCGGAGTACTGCGCCCGCTTGCATTTACTCAGCAGCCGCGACTTGTTGTCGGAAAACGACATCTCCGGCCCAAACAGAGATGCATGGCGATCGTCCGAGTACTCCGTCATTTCGGCTCGCGCGCTGTCCAGCGTCATGACGCGCGGCGTGACCCCGGGCAGTGCTGCCAGCGCGCGGACGTCTCCACGAAGGAAGTTGTTGGACCGCACGAGGGTCTCCAACTCACGGCAACGCTCATCGAAGAGAGTGGTGGTGTTCACGCCCCGTGGCTCCACGTTGGACGCGAGAGGGGCGGGTCACCGCCGACGATCGCTCACAGGCCTGAGATAGCACATTGAACCAGGCCTCGGCGGCGCCAGGACCGTCGTACATGTCGAGCTCGGCCGCAAACCCGATGTGCGCATTCTCTTGGATCGGTGGCCGAACGCCAGACGAGGCGTATGCAGGGCGCGAGCTCGACGTTCGAGCACGCCTCGCCTCCGCACACGCTGACGCCCGACGAGCGCGCGTCGCCGCGAACCGTGCCGTCTCGTGCGCGGCCTGCGCGACTCCCCCACTGCCCGCAGTAGCGGGCCACAAGCTCTCCGCGGCGCTCGTCTCGTCGGCATTCCGAGCGCCGTTCACTTGCAACGCCGAAGCATGGGCAAGCTCTCGCAGGAAGCAGCGCCATGACTCAAACCACTACGGGCGTGGTTTCATAAGCCTATTGTCGGGGCCGCGCGCCGGCCCAGCGTGGGCAGCGGCAGGACTAGCACGCGCGTCACAAGCGGAGACGCGTCACCCAGATCCAGCCAGTACACGACGGTCCCGAAGCTCTCGGCACGCGCCCAGCGCGCGACGTCAGTCCACGCGACGCGATGAAGCCCCTCCGAGCGCGAGCCGAGCTCGAAGCCATCGGGCCGGCGAATGACAACCGGACCACACGCGGCGCGAACATAGAATGCGCTGGCAACGAGCGTCGGCACGCCGACGAGCACGAGCAGCACGAGCGCGATCACCGGGACGGTGAGCGCGGACGCGAGGCTCCCGAACACGTAGCCGAAGAGTGCAATGGGGAGGAGGCCCGCGATCTTGCGCCACGGAGGGATCGGGCCGCACAACCAGTAGTTGTCGCGGAACCCATCACGCTCGAGCGCGATCCCGAGTTCGCGAGAGTCGGCCCGCCACTGCTTCGGCCGCTCCCACGAGACGGGATGCGCACAACGACAGAACGCCAGGAGCCGTTTCCAGCTCACGGACACGGCCTAGAGTGTGCCGCGGAAGTCGCCCGGCCCCGAACGGGCACGGGACCTCCGTCGAAGTCGATATGTCCGTGGGGAAACGCCCACGTCTTTCCAATGGCCCCGTGAAAGTCGATCTCACCGCCCCCCTGCCATCCCACCGAGATAGTCGGAGGACGATCGAACTGAATGTCTCCATATCCGCCCGAGCCGATCGGCCAGCTCACGTCTACGGTAAACCCCGCCTGACGAGCAGCGAACCCGACGCCGAATCCTTGCGCCACACCCTCGAAGTCACTGCGTCGCCCGGGATTGATCGACACGGCGACCCCGGCTCCAGCACCGATGGAGACTCCGTTGGAATAGCTCCCGCTGAAGTATACACCGTATTCCATGTGCCAACTGTTGTTTTCCCTGTAGATGTCGACGTACACGCCGGTGCCTCCTGCAACGCCGTGGCCGAGGGCGGCTCCGAAGGTTCCACCGACTGCCACAACGAACAGCCCCGACGGATCGGCGCGATTCACGGGATCGCTACCAGCGTACTCGTAAAGGTTCAGTCCGCCCCGGAATAGGATTGGGTCCTTCGTAGTCCAGCGACCTAGCGCGGAATCATAGTCCCTCGCTCCGAAATGCCACAGCTGTGGCGCCGGGAGGTAGATGCCGCCTGCGAATCCGAAGGGCTGTGCCCGCACGGCGCCGCCGAACGTCGGCACGCCCCAAGGATCGTAGTCGATCGACTGCACGACACTTCCAGTCGCGAGATCGACGATGCGCCGAACGCTGCCTCGCTCGTCGAGTACGATTCGATACGTGAAGTCGATGGTACCGTCGCCTCCGCGATCGATCCACATCGCATCGGGCGCGTGCGGGCGGCTTGCGTACCCGAAGTACGCGTAGTCGTCGATCCACGTGCTCCCGCTCAGCCAGTGACGGCGCCAGCCGATCGGTTCGAGCGCGTCTCGATAAAGGAACTCCTCGAACGCCCCGCTCGGCTCCTCGACCCCCACCAGACGTCCTGCCCCATCATACACGTACGTGTGGGCCGTGCTTCCGAGGGTGAATCGCCGCAGGTGACCGAAGCGGTCGTGGGCGAAGGTCCCAGTGCCCGACGCGCCGTAGGAGCGAGACGAGAGTTGCCCGATGGCATTGTAAGTACGACCTCCAACCGTAGGTTGGTCTTCTGCGTTGGGTGCGTGCGTCAGGCGATTTCCCGCGTCGTCGTACGCGTAGGTCGTCCAAGGTCCACTGCAGGTCGCACCGCAGGTCGAGCACCCCGGGATCTGACGCCAACCCTCCAGCCGACCGGCGGCGTCGTAGTCGTACTCCTCGCGCCGCGTGCCACTGGAGGTCGTCTCGAGTACAGCCTCGATCCTTCCGTTCGCGTCGCGACGGCAGACCTCGCGGCGCATCAGCGTCGTGCCCGTGGAGGCGTCCGTGTAGTCGAGTAGTGCGATCTCACCGAATGCACTGACGCTCTCGTCCGATTCGATGTCGCCCGTCACCACCGCGCGCGCGTTCGTCGAGTATGACAGCACTACGCTCGGCAGCGCGGGAGAGATCGAGACGCCGCTCGGCCACATATCGTCGTCGAGCTCGTGGGACACGACCTGCTCGGGCGACGCGTCGAACGAGACGGTTTCCGTGGCCAAGACGGATCCGGTCCAGTTCGGCGCAGACCAGTGCTCTACGACACCATTGATCAGACCGCTCCAGGTCTCCGACTGCAGGAGATCGCCGTCGTATTCGCGGTTCAGCGCCTGAGTGCCGCGGGCTACCGAGGCCAGGCGCCCGCCTGCGTCGAGCTGCACGGCAATCGCATCGTCCGGGAAGGTGCTGGTTCCTCCGACCGACGAGACGCGGCCATCGGGTTCGTAGCCGTAGTCGACCACGCGGCCGTCCCGCAACGTGATTTGATCCGGCTGGCCATCGAGCATGTAGGTCGTGCTCACGATCTGCGCGCCCGAGTAGGTCGCGGCAGGTGGCGTGTAGGTGTCTGGAAGATCGCGTCCGGTGTACGCGAACTCATGCCGCTGGGACGATGAATGGCCCGGCGTCTCGATCCACCTGAGGTTTGCCTCGGCGTCGCGCTCGATATCGACAACGTCGCTTCTGCCCGGCAGCAGCGCGGAGGTCGTCCACCCGCGATCGTCGGGCGTCAGGGTCGTCGTCTCTCCTTGCTGGGTCACGCCAACTAGCCAGCGACGCGTCGGATGATAGTCGAAATGCGTGTGACGCCGCGGCGTCGCGCTCGCGTTGCACGTCCCGCCGCTCAGCGGGGCCTGAATGACGTCTGACGGGCGGTCGGAGGTCGCGCTCGCGTAGCTGACGCAGATCGGATGCTGGCCCGGTATCGAGATCTGCGTCACGCGGCCTCTCGAATCGAGGACCGTGGTGACCCGACGGCTCGGGTCCGCGCTCTCGCTGTTTGAGACCACTGTGTACTCGTCGATGGCGTCGTCGAACGCGGTCGTCTGCGCAAACGTCCGGTCGCCGTTCGTCATGGAGTCGGTCTGAGTCCACGAGGCCGAGTTCGTGCGGGTGCGCGCGAACGTAGTCTCGCTCGCGCCGGCCTCGGGGCGCGAGATCGTCAGCCGCGCCAGTCGGCTCGCGCCCGCGAGCACCGGGTCCGGCGCGGTCGTGGTAGTGACGGTCGTTCCCGTCCAGTCCGTCGATGTCGAAGCACGCCCGTCGGAACTCCGCGTCGAATCGCGGAATGCACCGGTCGCTGTCTCGATCCGCTGGCGTCGGGGGTCTCCCGCATAGCCGAAGCGGTACGTGGTCGTGTGCTCGGCCGCGTCGTCACGCTCGACCCGCTGATGGTCCGTCATGCGCGTGTACAGCAGCTCCTGCTCGGTCGTCGGACCACCCGGGTCGTCGGGCGCGTCGCGATCGATGCGCAGACGACCGTCCGCCTGGTAGGTGAACAAGTGCTCGCGTCCCAGGGCGTCGGTGAAGCGCGTGAGCAGGCCCGTGAGCGACGCGTGATACAGGAACGGGCTGGCGCCTCCGCCGCGTACGTCGCCTGCGGGATTCGCGATCGAGGTGACGTAGCCGCTCGATGCGCCGGTCCCGAGCGTCAGCGTCGTCGCGAGCGAGCCTGGAGCGGTGATCACGATGCGGTTTGGGCTGGTGAGGTACGCGATTGAGGTGTAAGCGCCCTCGCGATCCCAGAATCCAGCGAGCCGCCCGTCGGTTCGGTAGTCGAACTCGACGAGTTCGGTGTGAGTCACCCCGTCGAGCGTACGGAGATGGCGCCCGCCCTCGGAGAACTCGTAGAGGATGCTGCCGTCCTCCGACGCGATCAGATGTGGCGCGATGAGGCTCGCATCGAGCAGCGGCCGCACGACCCTGAGCCGGCCTTGGTCCGCGTAGAACAGCCGGCCATCGGGCGACCACGCGACCGATCCGATCTCGGCGATCGTAGTACGTGTGGAAGCATATCCCGATTCGTTGGCTGTCCAGCAATCGCCGGTCGACAGCGAGCATGCCGCGTCGTTGAGCCCCGCGATCGTGTACACGCGTCCATCGCTCCGAACGCACCGCACGCGATGCCCAGTCTGAGTCGGGAGCCCGACGTCCAGGGGGCGTTGCGCGAAACACAGGTCCCCGCTGCGATCGAGGGCGAGCGCATAGATGTTGGGACTCGCCGAGATTCGAGCGCAGTTGCTGTCATTCGTGGTCGTGCACGCCGCAATGGCGCCGTCTGCGACGTCCGCGTTCGCTGCGCCGCCGCCGACGTGCACGCGAGCGAGTCCGTCAGGCGTGACGCGGACGATCGCAGGCTGGTAGCCAGATCCGCTCCCACGATTGAAGTAGACGGAACCGTCAGGACCGACAGCGACGGCGTAGACACCAGGGGCAGGAGTGCACAGCGCGCGGGTGTCGCCGGCGGTGCACGTCGCGCCCGCGAAGATCTCTAGGAGGGACTCGCTATCGTCGCGCGCACCTCCGATCACGTCCCGGGGCCCCGGGACGTAGCGCAGGACGCGGTTGTTTCCGCTCGCCGCGATGTAGATCGAGCCGTCGAGGCCGACCGCGACTCCGCGCGGATTCGAGAGCTGGACGCTCGCAGGCCCCACCGTCGGAACGTCCGCGGTGGGCAACGCGTCCGTCCCGTCACCCACGAGTTCGTCGAACGCTCCGGTTTCGACGTCGACGCGGTACACACGGTCGTTGTTGGGATCCGCGGCGTACAGCACACGCCCATCGCGCGACAACGCGAGCCCCGGCGCCGAGGAGATGGTGCCCGTTGCTGGACCGAACGCCTCGTTCGCCGTCGCAGCGCGCCTCCTGCGGTGCAGTCGACCGTTCCAGTAGAAGTACGCGGTGCCGTCGGGACCGACGGCGAGACCCTGGATGGTGCTGGGCAGCACGGGCGCGAGCGTGTCGGTGACGCCTGACGTGCTCTGGGCGGTCCGCTGGGTTCCGTTACTGTAGAAGAGCGTTCCGGTCGCGGGATCGTACGCGTGGTGCCCTTCGAGTCTCCAGCCGCCCAGCCCCGACTCGCGGTCATCCAGAACGCCGAGTGGCACGCGCGTCGTCACCCAGAACGTCGCGGAACCGGTGTCCGAGACATCGCCGGCAGTGACTGAATAAGCGCGGCCAAAACTCCGCTCGCTGCCCGCTGCAGGTCGGACATAGCCGGAGTCGTACTCGTAGCCGATCCGCAGGTACGCGAGCTGGACACCGATCATTCGCCGCCCGTAGGCATCGAGGCCGTCCCACATCGCGTACTGCTCGTTCCGCGCCTCCGTCGCGGTGAACGGACTCCCACTCGCGGGGATCCGACGTCCTGCGACCAGCAACTCGACCCGGACGCGGTCCGGATCGACGGCCAACGTAGCGTCCGTGATCGGGGTGAACCTTGCCGTGAATGCGTCGGCGCGCCCCGTCTGGTGCGTCGAAACGTAGCTCAAGTTGCCACCAGTGCCGACGAGCGGGACACGCTCTCCGAGCGCTTGATTCTCGCAGTGGATGACCGAGCCTGGGTTCTCCGTGAGGCAATCCGGAGACTTGGCACCTTCAGTATCGCTGGGACGCGGGAGCAATCCCAGTAGGCGCAGGAGATAATTGAGGTCCAGCGGGGAGAAGTGCCGGACTGGAGCTCGCCAGAATCGCTCTCCGTCTCCAAACCGATCAGGTTGTCCGCAGATCGCAGTTTCCTCATCAACGGGGAGCGACGGCGTAATCGAGCAGCCGCCAGCCCGGTTGACGGTAATAATCACGCCGTCGTCGCCCGCGAGCCACGCACCCCGAGTAGCGTCGTACGTACCAACCGGCACCTGGCCTTGTTTGAAGCTGGCGAGCTCGTCGCCGCGCACGTACGCGAAGACGCGATGGCCGGCGCTGGGCCCAACGAACTCGTACCCTTCGGGTACCGGAATGCCGCCGACCCGCACCTCGTAATCCGCGGCGAACGTGTAGCTCGTCGTGGCAGGGAGTTCGCCCGGCATGTCCGCGTCGAGCGGCGGCCGACATGCACCACTACGGCAGATGCCAGTCTCGCACTCCGCATCGTTCGTGCACGGATCGCCACTCGCAGTTCCGACCGTCATCTCGACCATGCAGATATCGAACTCGTCGTAGTCGCCCACGCCGTCGCGATCGACATCGATCTCCGTCCCGGCGGGCACGTACGCGCCGGTCCAGCGTTTCCCGCGTCCGTCGGGGTTACTGAGCTCTGCGCCGAATGCAAATCCCCCCGAGGCCCCGACACTTGCGCAGACCATCGCATCGCGAGGCGTGAGCACGATTTCGGGAACGCTGATCCAGTCGTTCCACGGGACATCGACGGTGCGCTGGACCGGGAGGTAGTCTGGGTGGCGAAACTCAATGGTCATCGGCCCGCCGCCATTGACCAGGAGTTCGAAGGTACCCGTCGCTTCCACCCCATCCTTGTTGAGTCTGGTTCTCGTCGCGCCGCGCTCCGGACGCCCTGCGATCGAAACTCGGACACCGGAGACGGGCATCGCGTCTCGACCGAGGACTCGTCCGCGGATTAGTGATGCGCGGTCGGGGTCCAGCGGATCGGTCACGCCCCACTGGAGGCCGTAGTCGGGGTCCACTAACCAGGACATCGCGGCGTACACGTGCGTTGGCGTGCCGCGGTCGAGCGCGGGCGCGGTCGGCTCCGTCGGCGCGAACTCGGGATCGCTTTCGTACTTGAGGACCAAGCGCGGCGCGAGTGCGGTGCCAGCTTCGCGCGAGCGAGGCTTGCACGCATTCCCACCCGACGGACCGCGGACCGCCCAGCCGTGCGCCGTGGACGGATCGGCGAGCAGTCGAAACACGTCGTTGGTCACGTCGAACACGAGCGGATCGCCGAGTTGCTCGAGCGTGTCCTCGGACGTTGCCGCGGTTGCGTGCGGACCCGACGCGCTTCCCCATCCGGTGCCCCACGGTGTCGTGCAACTGATGGAGCCATCGCCTGGGTTGCTCTCGACACGGCACGCCCACGTGGAGGTCGCCTCGTCGAACGGCTCGAGCATCCGGTGGACGGAGTAGGTCTGGAGTGAGCAGTTGTTCGTCGCGAGGACCAGCGAAGCTTCGCGCAGAACTCGGCCGTCGAGCAGAGCTGCGATCTCATTGGCGTCGAACCGGACGAGCCCGATCGCACTTGGGCCCACATCGAGGTTCGATGAGCTGCCTTCGTTCGCATCAGGAACCGCCGAGCGAACCGACGTGTCTGCGTAGCTCGGCCCGCCTGTCATTACGATCTCAGTCGAATCGAGAATGCTCTCCGATAGGACCGAGGCGTCACCATCCGAGCCGTGGGAGCTTCCCTCGCAGCTCACGGCGAGTGCGAGGAACCAGCAAACGACCCAGAGGCGACTCGCTGTGCGTCTCATCGAGGTTCTCCTCTCTAAATTGATGATCACTCGAACCCGACGACAGGCGTCGGCGTTTCCGCGGCCTCGGCAGTTCCACCGCCGAGCTGCCCATACTCGTTGTCGCCCCAGCAGCGGAGCCGGTTGGCGTCGATCACGACGCAGCGGCTCACGTCGCCGGTGCCAATCAGCCGCGCCGGCCCATCGAGATCGACGAGTGACATCCGCCCGGGCCAGCAGCGAAGCGCTGCGGGCGATTCGATCACACACCCGCCTGCCATCGCGACGACGGGGGCGCTCGCGATGAAGGCCTGCCGATGTTCCCAGCGGAGGAGGACGACGTCGCTGACGAGGGCGGTGGCGTCATCTTGTGTGCAACTCACCGCGCGCGCCGTTTGATCAGGAAAGATCGGCCGAGGCGCCGGGACCTCCTGGTAGTCGTCCATGTCGAAGAAGCGCGCTCTACCCCACGCCAGGGCCGTGCCGGACCCGGAGAGCGCGCACATCGTGCCTGGCCGACCGGACAGCGCTCCGATGTCGCTTAGCCCGGCGACGGGCTCCGGCGGCCGGGCAGGACCCTCTCCAAGGACGCTCGGACCCCAGCACCATACCGATCTGTCGTCGAGGATTGCGCAGACGTGAGCGTCCGCCGGCTCGACCTGTCGCGCCGTCCGCGGCAGCGGCACATGCACCGGTGTGCCGACAACAGCGGGCGCGCTCTCCTCGGGGACCCCCAACCTGCCTCCACTCGGATCGCCCCAGCACCACACCGACCCGCCGCGATCGACGCCGCAGACGTGAGAACCCGAGATCGCGACCTGCGCCATCGGCGGAAGACCGACCACTTGGGTCGGGAGCAGGCGCTCGTTCAGGTGATCGCGATGGATCACGCCGTGCTCGTTTGTGCCCCAACAGATGACCCGACCAGATTCGGTCAGGACGCAGGAGTGCGTACGATCTGCCGGTGCTAGACCGATAATGGAATCGGCTGTGCAGACAGCCGCTGCGCAGCGCTCTCGCAACGCACACGAGTTGCCGCAGGCGCCGCAGTGATGACGATCCGTCGCGAGCAGTGTTTCGCATCCGTCCGCCGCGTCTCCGTTGCAGTCCGCCGACTGTGCATCGCAGACGAGCTGACATACTCCTTCGACGCAGGTGCCCACGCCTCCTCGTCGCGCACATTCGGCGTTTGCGCTCTCGTCGATCGCGCCGTCGCAATCATCGTCTAGGCCGTTGCAGCGCTCGATGTCGCACCCCACATCGAGCGGGACGAGGGCGTCATGAGAAACGGCCGCATCGCGTTCCGGAAGCGCCGCGTCAAGCCCGCTCACCGCCGAATCGCCAATCTCTCCGTCGAAGACCGCCGCGTCGACGAACGATCCATCACCGACGTGCGAGCTATGACAAGCCCACAACAGTGAGCCGTACGCCCAAACTGGAATCCTCGCGCGCGGCACATTCGACAAAGTACCCGAAGCGCGGACGCTCGGTCAATCCCTCCGCTCACCCAGAGGCGCTGACCAGGGGCGCGAACAGTGTGGAGTGTTCGATCCCGCGTCCGGCGAACCTTGTTCGGGCCGCACAACTCGGTTGCGATAGGTATCTCGCCCGATCTCGAGATTCTCTTCTCGTGGAGCGTGGACAAGCGCGAAGGGGCTTCTGGAATCGGCCATCGTGACGTCGACTGGTGGTTACGCCCAACCAAGATGCCGTCTCCTGAACTCCACAACCTGCGGACGCTTCGTGGAGTACGGAGCGCCGCCCTCAGTTGTTCGCAACCGTGAAGCGCCGCACACGCGAACGTCGTATCGCGACCCGCCGCCGCGTGTACGAGATCGCTGTCGGCCACGCACCGTTCTTCGGGCCATAGCTGTGCTCCGTGCGCGGACCTGACCGCGCCGACGCGTTGCAAGTGCAACGGGGCGCGCGCGGCAGCTGGGTTCCCCTCGGCGCTGAGGTGGGTGCCCGATCGAGGCGTGACGACGCAAGCCGGTGCCCGCCGCCGCTACGATCATTGCATCCGCGCAGCGGTCGTCGAAGGGCGCGAGCCGCTCCTCGTCCGCCACCTCGACATCCCCGCGTCGACACGGCGGTCGTGGATCCGTCGAGGCGCGCCGCCGGTGATCGCGATCGCTCCCGCGGCGCTCGACGCAAGCAGTCTCGCGACCAGGGTCGCGCATCTCGAGCACCAGATCGCTCGACTGCGCGCGATTCTCCGCCTGCTGTTCGCGCTCATGAATGTGATGGGTGCGCAGCTCGACACAAGGCGTCTGCCGCAAGGAGAGGCGAAGGCGAGGTTGCTTGCCGCCGTGACTCGTGCGGAGAACGTGCGGGGCAGGCGGGTCGCTCTGCGCTCGTGGGCCTGAGCGAGGATCGCTTTCGTGCGTGGAAACGCCGTGAACTGCTCTGTCGTCTCGACGATGCTCCTCCGTGCCCGCGCACGTCGCCAGCGCGGCTGACACGCGAGGAGCGCGGCGCCATCCACGACCTCGTCGAGGATGAGAGCTACCGCCATTTCTCGATCCGCTCTCTCGCCCTTCTTGCTCAGCGTACCGCGCGGGTGTTCGCGAGCTACGGCACATGGTGCGCTTATCCGGCGCTACGGCTGGGCGCGACCACGCCAGCGCGTCTATCCCCCCAACAGCGAAGATCGGAGTCCGCGCGAGTGCACCGAGCGAGTGGTGGCATGTCGATGTTACGATCGTTCGCCTGCTCGACGGCACGCGCGCGTACGTGCACGCAGTCCCCGACAACTACTCCCGCAAGGTGCTTGCCTGGGCTGTCGAGCCCGAGCTCCGCGCGGCCACGACGCGTGCCATTCTCGCGATGGCGCGGGAGCGCGTCGCGACCGGCCTCAGAGTTCGCGTCATGACTGACGGCGGATCGGAGAACGTGATCATCGGCACCGACTCCGACCTCTCCGCGGTGGCCGAACATGTCGTCGCGCAGGTCGGGATCCATTTCTCCAACTCGATGATAGAAGCGTTCTGGCGAGTACTCCGGCACCAGTGGCTCTACCTGCACTCGCTCGATTCCATCGGCACACTCCGCCGTCTCGTCTCCGAGTACATCCATGAGCACAACGCGGTCATTCCCCACATCGAGCTCGGTGGCCGAACGCCAGACGAGGCGTATGCAGGGCGCGAGCTCGACGTTCGAGCACGCCTCGCCTCCGCACACGCTGACGCCCGACGAGCGCGCGTCGCCGCGAACCGTGCCGTCTCGTGCGCGGCCTGCGCGACTCCCCCACCTGCCCGCAGTAGCGGGCCATAAGCTCTCCGCGGCGCTCGTCTCGTCGGCATTCCGAGCGCCGTTCACTTGCAACGCCGGAGCATGGGCAAGCTCTCGCACGAAGCAGGGCTCGTTACGACCGGGTCGCCCTTCGTGGCGCCTCAGTCCGCGCGGAACGCATCGAGATGATCGGCACCGAGCCGATCGAGTCGCCCCGAGGTCCGACGTGGCTCTCGGACCAGTTCGGGTTGATGGTCGACGCCAGCGTCATCCCGGAGTCCGTGGCGGAGCGCTGACGCTAGATGGTCGGCCCACGCTTCCAGTGTTTGAGCTGCAGCGCGCGGAGACGATGGCGGATCCACTCGTCGAGCTGCGCGAGAGCCCTCGGGGTCTGCGCGACGTGGAAGTAGCCCTTCCAGCCGTTCAGATACTCCCGTAGCCGCTCGCACGTCTGCGCGAGACTGCGACCGACGACTCGTCGGGTCAGCTCGCGGACGCGATCCTTCATACGCTCGAGGGCTTGCGGTGCGACGCGCCGCTTCACTTCGCGTCCTGGTGCGATCCAGAACGAGAAGCCGAGGAACTTGCGTTCCGTGGCGCGTCCCACCGCGCTCTTGGTCTCGTTGACGCGAAGTCGGAGTCGCGCGTAGAGGCGACGCATCGCCCGCATCACACGCTCGCCCGCCCGCTTCGATCTCACGTAGACGTTGAGATCATCCGCATAGCGCACGAACGCGTGGCCGAGCTCGCGCTCGCCTCCGCCGGGCTTGGGAATCACGACGCGCTTCACGCGCTGCGGCTGGTAGCGACCCGCGAGCAGAGCTTCGCGGATCGCCGGCCAGTGCACGCGCAGATGCGCTTCGAGCTCCTCGACCGTCATCCCGTCGATGCCGGGACTGCCCTTGTTCTGCCGAACTCGCTTCAGCGCGGCCTTCAGGTTCTGGCGTTCGCACACCAGCTCCATCAGACCGCTCGCTCCTGGGCGCGCGTTTCCGTTCGTCGCCGACGACGCTTCCGCGCTCCGATGTACTTCCGAGGCTTCACCTCGGCCCTCCAGCGGGAGCACCTGCTGCCTGGTCTTCTGCGGCTCTGCGTCGTCGAGACCCACGGGCGTCTCGCCCTCCTCACCGTTCGGTCCTTCGTCGGCGTCGCCGTCGACCACTACGACCTCTGTTGACTTCTCGCTCCGCGCCTGGCGGGGCGTCGCCCTTTCAGGCGTGAGGCGAGATCTCCTCAGGTAAGAACGCTGACCTTCACTGCACGGCCGCCACGTCTACGCCGCCTCGCCTTTGGTCACGAGAGCTTCGCGGTGCTCTGCCCGCTCGCCCTGCTCGGCGCCGCCTCGCACGCGGTTCTTGTCCATCGGCCCGCAGCTTCGTTTCCCGCTTCCTTCACACCGGCCTCGCGGTCCGACGCTCTGCGGTTCCCTTCGATCGCTGTGACCAACTCTCGGGAGGACTTGCACCTCCAAGTCAGCGCCCATGCTGGGCGCACAAAGGCGAAAGCCCCGCGATTTCTCGCGGGGCTTTCTGTTTACCGACCAGTTTGACTGGCCAGTTCAGCTCGACGAGCTGGACTCGAACCAGCAACGGACCGGTTGGCGCGCCCTGCGGCGAACGCGGTTCTCCCGCTCAGCTTGGCGTGCGATGACCCGGCGGGATCAAGCGGCGTTTCTCCGGGGCCACAACATCGCCCAAACGGATTCGCGCGCGCGTGGATGCCGGACCGTTCACCTCTCATCACGCGCTCCCCGTCGCGGCTAGTGTCTCGACCGTGACGTAACGAGCCCGGCGTATCGGAAGACGCGCCGGGCGTCGGCGACGCGAAACGTCCAGTTGATGCCGCGACGCTTACGATCTGCGCGGCGATTCCACGCGCTGACTTCGTGCCGCAGAGTCGCGAGATCGCCGATACGGCGTCGGCCGAGGCACTCGCGGACGACGAGGCTCACCTCCATCTCGGCGGCGTTGAGCCAGCTCGCGTGCTTCGGCGTGAAGTGCACCGTGAAGCGCCGCAATAGCGCACGGCCCTGCTGAGGCCCCAGCGCATCGATCAGGCACTTCTCCGAGTGCGTGCTCAGGTTGTCGACGACCAGATGAATCGTGCGAGCGCGTTTGTAGCGGCGCGCGATCCGCTTCAGCGCTTTCGCGAACGATGGGCCGGCGCGATCGCGCGTGGCGTGCGTCAGCCGTCGCCCGGTCAGAGCTTCGATGATGCAGAAGATGTGCGCTGTTCCCCGCCGCACGTACTCGTAGTCGACGCGCGCGATCTTGCCCGGCGACATGGCCGTCCCGTCTCGCGCCGCATCGCGCAGCGGCACAGGGCGCTCGTCCAGGCACACGACGGGCTCTCGTTCGTCGTGCTTGCGTGCGTACAGCTCGAGCACGTCCTCCATCCGATCGATGAACTCGTCATCGACGGCGGGGACGCACCACATTTTTTTCCCGCCACGGCTTGAGGCCGTGGCTCGCGAGCGTGACCCGGACCGTCTCGCGACCGATCTCGTCGACGACACCTCGCTTCACGACTTGTTCGGCGATGAGCCGCACGGTCCATCGCGCGTGCCCTTCGGGCGGTGGGCCGCAGACCATCGCGACGATCGCGGCCTCCTGCGCGCTGTCGAGCTTCCGCTCCGGGTACGGACGCGGGTCATCAGACAACGCCGCGTCCAGACCTCGCTCCGCATAGCGCTTGGCGACACGCGAAACCTCTCGCGGGTAACCCCCGACTGCGATCGCCGTGGCTCGGACCGACATGCCCTCGTCGAGGAGAAGCAGCGTGCGGATCCGACGCCACTGGCGGGCCGTGAGTCGCTCCCGATGGCTACCGCGCCCCCTCGCGCGAAGGAGCTCGCGGTCTGCCTCGGACAGCTCCAGCCCTGTGAACCTCGCAGTCGGCTTCACAGACCGCTGTAGATCAGACTCCCGATCGCGGCGCAAGGGCCGACGTGATCACCGCGTCGCGGTCGGGACACTAGTATCGAAGGCAGATACGCGCGGGCTGTGGGCGGGACGCGCCTGCGTTGAAGCCACCGCCAGTGGGCGAACGGAGCACCGCTTCAGGGCGTCCGTTGTCCACGGTTGCCCAGCGAGCCGTGCCGTTCCGCTTCGTTCAGGGTCGATCAGGCCTGTCGTCGAAGGTGCGTAAGTTCTTGTCATCCCGACGGAAACACGCGTCGGCACTCGGGTTTCGAGAAACCGGGTCGGGCGATTTCAAAACCGCTGCCTTCGACCACTCGGCCACTCCTCCGAAGGCGCGGAACCATTGCACGACCGGGTGGGGGGCGGCCAGCGCCCGCTCCCCATGCCGGACGCGCCCCGTATCGGTCCGGGGCGTTCACACCGCGTAATGCATCGAGGTCGCCGGCGTCCTCCTTGGCGAGGCGGAACAGCCGCCGGAGGACGACATGGACACGAGCACTTCCAGCACCGGGACGGCGAAGCCGCGCCCCCACATCGACAGCGCGAGGTCGCAGACCGCCGATCTTCCGATTCGCGGGATGACCTGCGCCGCGTGCGTGCGCCGCGTCGAGCGCGCCCTCACACGGGTCGACGGCGTGACGAGCGCGACCGTGAGCTTCGCGACGGAGCGCGCCACCGTGACCTTCGATCCGGCTCGCACCAACGAGACCTCGCTCGCACGCGCGGTCGCCGACGCCGGCTACGAGGTGATCCGCCCTGCAGCGCCGAGCGACGACGCCGTCGTGCAGCTGGAGATCGTCGGGATGACGTGCGCGGCATGCGTGCGCCGCGTCGAGAACGCGCTGAAGAAGGTCGAGGGCGTCAGAGACGCCAGCGTGAACCTGCCATTCCACCGCGCGACCGTGACGATCGATCCCGATGTCACCACGCCCGACGCGCTGGTGCAGGCCGTGTCGCGCGCGGGCTACGGCGTCGCCAGCCCGCCGACGTCCGAGACGCCGAGCGCCACGCGCGCCGAGCAGCGCGAGAAGGTCGACGAAGAGGAGCGTCGTGCGCTCGTGCGCGACCTCGTGATCGCAGCGGTGATCACGCTCCCGCTGCTCGTGCTCGGCATGTCGCACGGCGCGATCCCCGGTGCGGACGGGCCCATCGGACGTGCGATCCAGCTCGCGCTCGCGAGCATCGTCGTGCTCGGCCCGGGACGACGGTTCTTCCGGCTCGCGTGGATCGCGGCCAAGCACCGCACGAGCGACATGAACACCCTCGTCGCGCTGGGGACCGGCGCGGCGTTCGTGTACTCGGCCATCGCGGTGATCGCGCCGCAGCTCTTCCCGCACGCCGAGCACGGGATGATCCCGCACGTCTACTTCGAGGCGGCGGGCGCGATCATCACGTTCGTGCTGCTCGGCAAGGTGCTCGAGAGCCGCGCGAAGAAGCGCCTCGCGGACGCGGTGCGCGGGCTCGTCGCGCTGCAGCCCAAGACGGCGCGTCGGGTGATGGGTGATCGGGAAGAGGACGTCGCGGTCGAACGACTGGGCCGTGGCGATCTCGTGCTGGTGCGTCCCGGCGAGCGCATCCCGACCGACGGAGAGGTCGTGCGCGGGACCTCGGCGGTCGACGAGTCGATGCTCACCGGCGAGAGCATGCCGGTCGACAAGACGGTCGGCGCGCGCGTGTTCGGCGGCACGATGAACCAGAGCGGTTCGCTGACGTTCCGCGTCGGTCGAACCGGCAAGGACACCGCGCTCGCGCGCATCGTCGAGGCGGTCGAGCAGGCGCAAGGCAGCAAGGCGCCGATCGCGCGGCTCGCCGACGTGATCAGCAGCTGGTTCGTTCCCGTCGTGCTCGTCATCGCGACGATCACCTTCATCGCGTGGGCGCTGATCGATCCGACGCAGGACGGAATCGCCACCGCGATCGAGCGCTTCGTCGCAGTGCTCGTCATCGCGTGCCCGTGCGCGCTCGGTCTCGCCACGCCCGCGGCCGTCGCGGTCGGCACCGGACGAGGCGCGGAGCTCGGTGTTCTCGTGAAGGGCGGCGCTGCGCTCGAGTCGGCGAGCCGCATCGACACCGTGCTGCTCGACAAGACGGGAACGCTGACCGCGGGCAAGCCCGAGCTCACCGACGTGATCGCGATCGACGGAGACGAGCGCGCGCTGCTCTCGCTCGTCGCGTCGGTCGAGAAGGAGAGCGAGCACCCGATCGCGCGCGCCATCGTCGACGGCGCGCTCGCGCGCGGCGCGCTCACGATCACCGCCGACGGATTCGCGAGCATGGCCGGCTACGGCATCGAGGCGCGCGTGGGGGGTCGCGCCGTGCGGGTCGGTACGAGCGCGTGGCTCGCGCAGGCGGGCATCGACACCGAGTCGCTCGAGCGCGCCGCCGACGATCTCGCGGCGCGTGGTCGCACTCCGTCGTTCGTCGCAGTCGACGGCATGCTCGCGGGGATGATCGCGGTCGCCGACCGCGCGACCGACGAAGCCAGGATCACCGTCGCCGTGCTGAAGCGGCTCGGCATCGACGTCGCGATGGTGACCGGCGATCGCGAGCGCACGGCGCGCGCCGTCGCGGCGGACCTCGGGATCGAGCGTGTGATCGCGGAGGTGAGGCCCGAGGACAAGGCGTCGGTCGTCGCGTCCGAGCGTGCACGCGGACGCGTGGTCGCGATGGTGGGTGACGGAGTGAACGACGCGCCTGCGCTCGCCGGCGCCGACGTGGGCGTCGCGATCGGGAGCGGCACCGACATCGCGATCGCGGCCGCGGACGTCGCGCTGCTGCAGGGCGGCATCGCGAAGCTGCCGACCGCGCTGCGGCTCTCGCGGCAGACGCTCCGCAACATCCGGCAGAACCTGTTCTGGGCGTTCATCTACAACCTGATCGGCATCCCGATCGCGGCGGGCCTGCTCTATCCGTTCACCGGATGGCTGCTCTCGCCGGTCCTCGCGAGCGCTGCGATGTCGCTCTCGAGCGTGTCGGTGCTGCTGAACGCGCTGCGCCTGCGCTCGTTCGACGCGTCGTCGCGCGCGTGACGTCGCGCGGGGATGGACGCGCCGCCGGCGCGCGAGATCGAGAACGCCGTGGGCTACACGCGCGGATGTCGGGGGAGCGTCACGACGAACGCGGTCCCGCGCTCCACGTCGCTCTCGACGCGCACCGAGCCGCCGTGCGCTCGCACCGCCTGATCGACGATGAAGAGGCCGAGCCCGAGCCCGCCTCCGTCGGCACGCGGCCCACGGGTGAACGGATCGAAGATCCGCTCGATCTGCTCCGGCGCGAGTGGGGCTCCCGCGTTGGCGTTGCGTACCTCGAGCGTGATCTCGCTCGGCGTCCCGCGGACGTGCACGCTCACCGGAGCGTCGACGCGACCGTGCGCGAGCGCGTTGCTGATCAGGTTGCTGGCCACCTGCGCGATCCGGACTGCGTCCCACTCACCCGCGGGATCGCCTTCGAGAGCGCAATCGATTCTCCGGCTCGGATGCGCCGCGACCGCTTCCTCCACGACGTGACGGCAGATCTCGTGGAAGTCGGCGGCGCGGAGCTGGAGCTCGATGCCGGCGCCGGAGCGCACCCGCGTGAAGTCGAGCAGGACGTCGACGAGCCCCGCGATACGCCGCGCCCCGTTCGCGATGCGCTCGACGTTCTTCGCCGCCGGAGGATCGAGCCCTCGAGCCGCGAGCAGCGCTGCGGAGGTCATGATGATCGCGTTGAGCGGATTCCGGAGATCGTGCGCGAGCACGCCGACGAACAGCTCGCGTATCTGGACCTCGCGCGTCAGCGCGTCTCGCGCCTCCACTTGCTCGGTGACGTCGGTCGAGACCCCACCGGTCGCGTAGATCTCTCCGTCTTCGTCGCGCAGCGGGAACTTCACCGACAGATACGTTCGGAGCCCGCCATCGACGGGCACCATCTCCTCCACGGTGATCGCGGTGCCGCGTGCGAGGACCTCGAGATCGTTCTCCCGGAACTTCGTGGCTTGATCCGACGGGAACATCTCCGCGTCGGTCTTGCCCAGCATCTGGGCACGCGTGAGGCCGAAGAGCGTCTCGATCGCGCGATTGACCAGCAGGAATCGGCCCTCGCGATCCTTGATGTAGATGAACGCGCTCGTGTTGTCGGCGATCTCCTCGAGGCGCGCCTCCGCCTCGCGTCTCGCGCGCTCGGCACGCACGCGCGCGCTGATGTCGCGCACGATCGCGGCGTAGTACGGAGCGCCGCCGATCTCCGTCGGAGCGAACGTGACTTCGACCGGGAACACCTCGCCGCCGGCGCGGCGAGCTCCGAGCGTGCAGAACATCCCGCCTTCCGACACCAGACCGGGCAACGGACGAGACGCGCTGCATTCCTGGGAGATGCTCGGAAAACGTGCGTCGGGCAGGAACACCTCGATCGACCGGCCCACTGCGTCCGCCGCAGTGCATCCGAACGCGCGCTCCGCGGCGCGATTGAAGAGCGCGACTCGACCGCTCGAATCCGTCGCGATGATCGCGTCGACGGCCGACTCGAGAATCGCCGACAGTCGCTCACGCTGCATTGCTGCGGCCTCGGCCTCGACCTGCGCAGTCGCGTCGCGCGTGATCTTCGAGAATCCGCGCAGCACGCCCGAGTCGTCGAAGAGCGCAGTGAGCGTGACGTCCGCCCAGAACTCGGAGCCGTCCTTGCGCAGACGGCGGTGTCGCCCTTTGTGCTCGCCCTTCACCCTGGCTTCTGCGAGCAGGCGCGAAGGCTCACCGGACGCGCGGTCTTCGGGGAGGAAGAACACGTCGTAGGGCTGGCCGAGGATCTCCGACTCGTCGTAGCCCTTGATGCGCTTGGCCCCCGAGTTCCAGCTCGCGACGCGACCGTGCGCATCGAGCAGGAAGATCGCGTACTCGCGCGCGCCCTCGACGAGCAGCTGATAGCGCTCCTCGGCCGCGCGGAGACGAGCGTGCGCGACGTGCGCGAACTCCGCGGCCGACGCCGCGATCGCCTCGTCGAGCACGGTGTGGAGCAGCTCGGAGCTCAGTCCCTCCGAGGCGAGGACCGCGGCCACGACCGATCGCAGCTGCGACATCTCGCGCACGAGCTGCTCGATGTCGAAGCCCAGCCGAATGCCGGTCAGCGCGTATTTGCGCGCGATGTCGGTCCACGCGCGCGCGCCGATGCGCTCGACCGGCGAGCCGCCGCGGAGCAGCTGCGTCAGTCGATCGATGTACCCGTCCGCGTGATCGACGAGCTCGGCCGCGTCCACGTCGCGCCCGCTCAGGTCCGCTCGCACGCGCTCCAGCCACGCCCGTCGGATCTCGTCGCGGCGGCGCTCGATCGCGTGCGCGAGCGTCTCTCGGCCTGCGTTGTCGCTGATGACCTGGACCAGCACGCTCACCTGAGCTCGACACGATGGCTCCGACGCACGTCGGTCGCGTCGATGTGGTGCAAGGGGCACGCCCATCCTCGAAGCGCTCGCGCGCTTCGAGGCCGACCGGGGGGACTGCGCCACACTCTCGGTCGGTGTGGCGCGCGCGCCGCACGAGGTCGGCGTCACGAGCCAACGACCCCGTCGTGCACGTCGTGCTCGCGATCGCGAAACGAGGACTTCGTGATGGGGTGACCGCGCGCCTATGTCGTGCGATCCACGGGGCACGCGCGCCGACACGCGCGGCCGATCACGGAGCCCGGAGATGAGCCCGAGCGCGATGCGTGCCCGTTTCACCAAGGGATCCCGACCCGCGGCGTGGCTCGTCGTGACGTTCGCGGTCACGTCGTGCGGCGGTCCATCGGTCCCTCGCGAGCCCGCCCCGACATCGGTGCTCTCACCGCGCGCCGAGAGCGCGCCGCTCCCTCCGATCGGCGCGAGCTTCGAGGACGACGAAGACCTTTCGACGCTCGATCACGACGAGCACGAAGGTCACGCGGGCGGCGAAGAAGAGCCACCGGTGACGGAAGCGCACGACGCGGGCGCTCCCGACGGCGGCACACACCACCACGGAAGCCACGGCCATGCGCACTGAGCGCACGACGCGCATCCCCGTCGTGCTCGCGCTCGCGCTCGCCGTGGGCTGCGTCAGCCATTCGCGCCGCGAGGACGTCGACGCCGTGCGCGCGGTGCTCGCGACGCGCACCGAGCTCGACCTCGTCGACCGCGATCCCGACACCTGGCAGCAAGAGGAGCCGCACGTGCGAGAGCTCCTCGCGCAGCCCCTCGACGCCGAGCGCGCGGTGCGCATCGCGCTCGCGAACAATCGCGACCTGCGCGCCGCGATGTACGAGCTCGGGATCGCGCGTGGCGCGCTCGTACAAGCGGGGCTCCTGCCGAACCCGACGCTCGAGGCCGAGGTTCGGTTCCCCGAGGATCAGGTCGAGCCACCGCAGTACGACGTCGGGATCGCGATCGACATCACCGCGCTCATCCTCGCGCCGATCCGCGCCGAGGCCGCCGCTGCGCGCATCGACGTCGTCCGGTACCGCACCGCGGGCGCGGTGCTCGATCTGGCGTACCGCGTGCGGCTCGCGTTCTTTCGCTACCAGGCGAGCGTGCAGCACCTCGAGCTCATGCAGACCGCGCAGGAGTCGTACGCCGCGAGCGTCACCGCGGCGCGCGCGCTGCACGAGGCCGGGAACGTGCGGGATCTCGACGTGTCGATCGAAGAGGCCGCGCTCGAGCAGGCGCGCATCGACACCGCGCGCGCAGAGCTCGAGCTCTACGACGACCGCGAGCGCCTCAACGTGCTGATGGGTCTCTACGGGCACGAGGTGAGCTGGGAGATCGCCGGCCGTCTGGCGGACCCGCCCTCCGAGCCGCTGGTGCTCGACGAGCTCGAGCCGCGCGCGATCGAGACGAGCCTGGAGCTCGCGTGGACACGTGCCGAGCTCGAGGCCATCGGGCGCAGCCTCGGGCTCGCCCGAGCGGAAGGCCTCGTGCCCGACATCGCGGTCGGCTTCCACGCGGAGTACGACGAGGAGCGGTGGGAGTACGGGCCCGAGATGGCGATCACGTTCCCGTTCTTCTCGCAGGGCCAGGGCACGGTTCTCTCGCGCGAGGCCGAGCTCGAGTCACTGCGCGAGCGCTACGTCGCGCTCGCGGTGGCGGTGCGCGCATCGGTGCGCGCCGCGCGCAACCGGGCGCTCACGACCGAGCTGCTCGCGCATCGTTATCGCGAGGTGCTCATTCCGGCGCGCACCCGTGTGTTCGAGCAGACGCTGCGCCAGTACAACGCGATGCAGATCGACGTCTTCCGACTGCTGCAAGCGAAGCGCGAGCAGATCGACGCAGCACGCGGATACATCGAGGCGCTGCGGGAGTACTGGCAAGCGCGCGCGACGCTCGATCAGGTGCTCGCGGGACGCGTCGCGGGGACGATCGGGCCCGACGTGGAGATCGAGATCGGCGCGCGGACGCGCGAATCGGGTGGGCCCACGGCGAGCAGCCCGCACTGAGGAAGGACGAGCGATGGTGAACCGACGAGACTTCCTCGTGACCGGCGCGCTCGCGGGCGCCGCGCTCGTCGCCGAGCGCGCGCAGGCGCAGCACGCCGGACATGGCGCGCAGCCGGGCGACGCGGCAGCGCCGCGCGAGCGTGCGCCCGACGCGACGCGCATCGAGCAGAGCGACCGCTCGTGGGTGCCCGCGCAGCGCCCCGATCGCACCCCGGTCGTGCCCGGCGGGCCGATCCCTGCGCACATGCCGAACGTCGGGAAGCTCCCGTGGCGCATCGTGGGCGGCGTGAAGGTCGGGCACCTCGTCGTCGAGCCCTTCGATCACGAATTCGCGCCGGGTCTGCGCGCGCGATGCTGGGGCTACAACCGCAGCACGCCCGGTCCGCTGATCGAAGGCGTGGTGGGCGATCGCGTGCGCGTCTTCGTGACCAATCGTCTGCCCGAGCCGACGACGATCCACTGGCACGGGCTCGTGCTCCCGAACGGCATGGACGGAGTCTCGGGGCTCAACCAGCGCCCGATCCCGCCGGGCGAGACGTACAAGTACGAGCTCCCACTGCGTGATGCGGGCACGTTCATGTACCACTCGCATCACGACGAGATGACGCAGATCGCGCTCGGCTGCGTCGGCATGTTCGTCGTGCATCCGCGGCGTCCGATCGGTCCGCGCGTCGACAACGACTTCGTGCTGATGACGCACGAGTGGCGCATCGACCCGGGCACCGGGCGCCCCGATCCCAACGAGATGCTCGACTTCAACGTCTTCACGTTCAACGGCAAGGCGTTCCCGTCCACCGAGCCGATGCTCGTGGGGGTCGGCGAGCGGACGCGGATCCGCATCGGAAATCTCTCACCGATGACGAGCCATCCGATCCACCTGCACGGCCATCACTTCCGCATCACGGGGACGGACGGCGGATTCATCCCCGAGGGCGCGCAGTGGCCGGAGACCACGACGATCGTGCCGGTCGGCGCGGTGCGCGTGATCGAGTTCGTCAGCACCGAGCCGGGCGACTGGGCCATCCACTGTCACATGACCCATCACGTCATGATGCAGATGGGCCACGACATCTCGAACATGGTCGGCGTGGACGCGGGCGAGGTCGATCCCCGCGTTCGTCGCGTGATCCCCGAGTACATGTCGATGGGCACGACCGGCATGGGCGAGATGGGCACGATGGACATGCCGCTGCCGCCGAACAGCATCCCGATGCGCGGCGGCCCGGGGCCGTTCTCGTACATCGACATGGGCGGCATGATGACCATCGTGAAGGTCCGCGAGAACGCGCGGACGGCGGACCCGGCCGCTTGGTACCAGCACCCGCGAGGCGCGGTCTCGGAGCGCGCGACGGCCGCCGAGCTGCGCGACAACGGCATCGATCCCGACCGCGACACCCGCCGCACCGATTGAAGTGTCCGCGGCGTTTCCATCGGCGAACGCGGCGAGTAGACGGCGCGCGACCCGCTGATGCTCGACCGTCACCACCGTCGCCAAAACGCCGGCCGTGTGTACGAAGCGTGTAATGACGGCGCGGACTGTGCGTCGGCACCGGTGGAGGAGAACGATGCAGGAGCACACGCATGGCCATCCGGTCGCGTCGAAGGAGCGCGATCCCGTGTGCGGGATGGAGGTCGACCCGAAGACCGCGAAACATCGCGCATCGCACGAAGGTCGCGAGCACGTCTTCTGCAGCGCGAGCTGCCGCGAGAAGTTCGTCGCCGCACCGAATCGATACCTGACCGCGTCCGCTCCGGCCCACGCGGCGCACGATCACGGGCACGCCGCGAAGCCGCCGGTGGCGAAGACTGCGAGCGAGACCTGGACGTGCCCGATGCACCCCGAGATCGTCCGCGACGCGCCGGGCTCGTGTCCGATCTGCGGCATGGCGCTCGAGCTGCGCACGATCTCCGCGGAGACGAGCGACGAGAACCCCGAGCTCGCCGACATGTCGCGGCGCTTCTGGGTCTCGACGGCGCTCTCGGTGCCGCTGCTGCTCATCGCGATGTCGGACCTGATCCCGGGGCAGCCGCTGCAGCACGCGGTGTCGCCGCGACTGCTCGCGATCGTGCAGCTCGTGCTCGCGACGCCGGTCGTGCTCTGGGGCGGCGCGCCGTTCTTCCATCGCGGCTGGCTCTCGGTGGTGAACCGCAGCCTCAACATGTTCACGCTGATCGCGTTGGGGATCGGCGTCGCGTGGCTCTACTCGACGATCGCGCTGGTGCTCGCGTTCGTCGCCCCCGATGTCTTCCCGCCGGAGTACGTGAGCCACGGCGGGATGCCGGCCGTGTACTTCGAGGCGGCGGGCGTGATCACCACGCTGGTGCTGCTCGGTCAGGTGCTCGAGCTCCGCGCGCGCAGTCGCACGAGCGGCGCGATCAAGGCGCTGCTCGGCCTCGCGCCGAAGACCGCGCGGCGCATCGAGCCCGACGGGACCGAGCACGACGTGCCGCTCGAGTCGGTGATCGTCGGTGATCGCCTGCGGGTGCGCCCGGGCGAGCGCGTGCCCTGCGACGGTCACGTCGTGGAGGGTCGCTCCGCGGTCGACGAGTCGATGATCAGCGGCGAGCCGCTGCCGGTCGAGAAGCAGGCCGGTGCGAAGGTGACCGGCGGAACGATCAACGGCACCGGCGCGCTGGTGATCGAAGCGGAGCGCGTGGGCGCCGAGACGCTGCTCGCCCAGATCGTCCGGATGGTCGGCGAGGCGCAGCGCAGCCGCGCGCCGATCCATCGGCTCGCCGATCAGGTCTCTGCGTGGTTCGTGCCGCTCGTGATCGTGATCGCGATCGCGACGTTCGTGGTGTGGCTGCTCGTCGGGCCGGAGCCGCGCTTCACGTACGCGCTGGTGAACGCGGTGGCGGTGCTGATCATCGCGTGCCCGTGCGCGCTCGGACTGGCGACACCGATGTCGATCATGGTCGGCACCGGGCGCGGCGCGACCGCGGGCGTGCTGATCAAGAACGCCGAGGCGCTCGAGGTGCTCTCCAAGGTCGACGTGCTCCTCGTCGACAAGACGGGCACCCTGACCGAGGGCAAGCCGAAGCTCGTGACCGTCGAGGCCGTCGACGTCGACGAGCGCGAGATGCTCGCGCGCGTGGCCGCGATCGAGGTGCACAGTGAGCACCCGTTGGCTGCGGCGATCGTCGCGGGCGCGCGCGAGCGCGGCATCGACGTGCGCGCGTCGGAGACGTTCCAGTCGATCTCGGGCAAGGGCGCGCGCGGCCGCGTCGGCGACGCTGAGGTCGCGGTCGGCAACGCCGCGATGCTCGACGACGTGGGCGCGAACGGCGGCGCGCTGCGCGAGCGCGCGAGCGCTCTGCGCGCCGAGGGCCAGACGGTGATGTTCGTGGCGATCGACGGCCGCGCCGTCGGCCTCGTCGCGGTGGCCGATCCGATCAAGGCCTCGACGCCCGAGGCGCTCGAGATGCTGCGCCACGAAGGGCTCCGCGTCGTGATGGTCACCGGCGACGCGCGCGGCACCGCCGACGCCGTCGCGCGCACGCTGCACATCGCCGACGTCGAGGCCGAAGTGCTGCCGCAGGACAAGAGCGCGATCGTCGCGAAGTGGCAGCGCGAGGGTCATGTCGTCGCGATGGCCGGTGACGGCGTGAACGACGCGCCCGCGCTCGCGAAGGCCGAGGTCGGCATCGCGATGGGCACCGGCACCGACGTCGCGATGGAGAGCGCCGGCGTCACGCTGGTGAAGGGCGACCTCCGCGGCATCGCGCGAGCGCGCGCTCTCTCGCGCGCGACGATGCGCAACATCCGCGGGAATCTGTTCTTCGCGTTCGTCTACAACGCGCTCGGCGTGCCGCTCGCCGCCGGCGTGCTCTACCCGCTCTCCGGTTGGCTGCTCGACCCGATGATCGCGAGCGCCGCGATGTCGCTCTCCAGCGTGTCGGTGATCGCGAACGCGCTGCGGCTCCGCCGGGTCTCGATCTGAGCACGTTGCATCACGCCGCTGCACGCCGGCACGCGCGCGCGTACGCGCTGGGCGTGGTGCCGGTGATGTCCTTGAAGCAGCGCGTGAGGTGGCTCTGATCGCAGAAGCCCGCGGCGTGCGCCGCGCTCGTGCAGTCGCGCCCCGCAGCGAGCAGCGCGCGCACCCGCGCGATCCGGAGGTGCGTGCGGAACCGGAGCGGTGAGAGCCCGAGCGCGCGCTGGAAGACGCGGCAGAGCTGACAGCGCGCGACGCCGACCGCCCCCGCCAGCTGCGCGAGATCGAAGTCCTCGTCGAGGTTGTGCTCGATGTACTCGCACGCATGCGCCACGACCTCGGGCACGAGCGACCGCGGCTCGTCCTCCGAGCCCGCGGCGCGCGTCACGAGCTCGAGCAGGTCCTCGGGCTCGATCGCCGCGTCCACCCCGCGCACCAGCCGCGGCGCGCTCGATCCACCGCGCAGCGGCGCGTCGCTCGCTGCATGCTCGAACGCGACCCGGAGGGACGCGCCCGCGCGCGCGTCGATCCGTACGTGCGACGCGAGCGGTCCCGCGAGCACCGCGTCGCCGGCGGCGAGCGCGACGCTGGTCGATCGCGTGGTCCAGGTCACGCCGGCGGAGAGCGCCTGCACGACGATGCGGCCCGGCCACACGAACCGGAAGCACCGCTCCGATGCGGTCACGAGCGCCAGGTGATCGACGAGCGCAGCGCCGGTGTCGACGCGCGTCCATCGACCCTCGGGCGCGATGTCGAGTGGGCTCCTCGGAGTCGAGACGGTCTCGAGCATGCGCCCGCCATCTCACGCTCCGTGCCGCGCGCAGATCGCGCGCATTCCCATCGAAACCGCGAGATCGGCGCGCTCTCAGCCGGAGCAGGAGTTGGCCACGGTGGCAAACACGCGGCCGCATGGAGCGCCATCGGCTGGCGGGGCGTCCGCGCACGCGGATATGATGCCCGTCAAACAGTGATTGGCGCTCCGTTCGCGGGCACGAGCAACGTGCCTCGTATTCTCCTCATCGACGACGATCCGGCGCTGATTCCGGCGCAGGTGCGGCAGACCTTCCCGGAGCCCGACTGCGAGGTCGAGATCGCTGCGGACGGCGAGACAGGAGTGGAGCGCGTCCAGGCGCGCGTCCCGGACGTCGTCCTGCTCGATCTGCGTCTCCCCGATCGATCGGGGCTCGACGTGTACAAGCGGATCCGGGCGATCGACGCGCGCATCCCGGTGATCTTCGTGACCACCGCGAAGAGCTCGGACGCGGCGATCGAAGCGATGAAGCACGGCGCCTTCGACTACCTCACCAAGCCGCTCGATCTCGCGCGGCTCCGCCGCGCCGTGAGCGAGGCGCTCGACGTCGCTCGCCGCATGCGATCACAGGTCGTGCTCGGCGATCCCGCCGAGGCGCCGGAGATCGAGGGCGCGATGATCGGCGGCGTTCCCGAGATGGTCGACATCTACAAGGCGATCGGGCGCGTCGCCGCGCAGGACGTGACGGTGCTCGTCACCGGCGAGAGCGGCACGGGAAAAGAGCTCGTCGCGCGCGCGATCTACCAGCACAGCGCGCGCGCCAAGGCGCCTTTCATGGCGCTCAATTGCGCAGCGATCCCCGAGGCGCTCCTCGAGAGCGAGCTCTTCGGCCACGAGCGCGGCGCATTCACCGGCGCGGATCGGCGGCGCATCGGCAAGTTCGAGCAATGCAGCGGTGGGACCATCCTGCTCGACGAGATCGGCGACATGCCCTTCGCGCTGCAGGCCAAGCTGCTCCGAGTCCTGCAAGAGCAGTCGTTCGAGCGAGTCGGTGGAAACGAGACGATCCGCACCGACGTGCGGATCATCGCATCGACCCATCGCGACCTCCGCGCGCGTGCCGCAGAGGGCCTGTTCCGCCCCGATCTCTATTACCGACTCGGCGTGTTCACGGTGCACGTGCCACCGCTGCGCGAGCGAATCGACGACCTGCCGCTCCTCGCACGTCACTACATCCGTCACTTCGGCCGCGAGCTCGGGCGCGAGGTGACGGAGATCGCGCCCGACACGCTCGCTCGCCTGCGCGACCACGCGTGGCCGGGCAACATCCGCGAGCTCCAGAGCGTGCTCAAACAGGCGCTCCTCGCGGCCCGGGGATCGGTGCTACTCCCCGCGTTCCTTCCTCAGCTCTCCGAGGATCGCGCCGCGAGCCCGCGCAGTCCCAGCGCGTCGCCCGGCCCGGGCGACGACCTCCACGCGCTCGTGATCACGGCGCTCGACGCGCGCGGAGACGACGTGTACGGCGAGATCCACCGCCGCGTCGACCGCGTCCTGCTCACGCTCGCGCTCGAGCGCACGCGCGGAAACCAGCGCGAGGCCGCGCACCTGCTGGGCATCTCGCGCCAGACGTTGCGCACGAGGCTCCGCGCGCTGGGCATCCAGGTCGGTCACAGCATCGAGTCCGCCGACGACGACTGACCCCCTCCTCGCGACCTCTTCCGCGACGCGGTCAGTGCCTGCGGGGGCGCGAGGACGACGCAGGATCCGGCGACACGCGGTGCCACAGCTCGTCGAGCTCGATGCTGTCGAAGAACGCGACCACGTCGACGATCCGCCCGGCCCACATCCGCAGATACCAAGTGTAGGTGTTGCGATAAGGCCGACCGTCCCGCGCGACACCGCTCGCGTCGAAGAGCACGATGATCGTGTCGCGGTCCGCGAAGATCTCACGAACGACGGGCCGCAACGGCTCGCGCATCCGGGCGTTGAACGGGCCGATCACGTCGCGGAGGAACGCCTCGCGGCTCGGATACGTCCCCGCGATCGCCGAGCGACCGACGATGGTCCAGCGCGCGTCGTCGTGGAGCAGCTCGAAAGGACTTCCCGTCCCCGCGGCCCACGCGGCGAAGCTCCGCTCGACCGCCGCCCGATCTCGCTGCAGCGACTGGCCGTCGACCTGTGCCGACGCGGTCGGCGCGATCAACGAGAGCGCGACGGTCACGATCTGACGCAAGAGTCTCATTCGATCGTCCTTTCGAGTCGGCACAAGTGAGAGACACGGGTCGGGGCGACGGCGCGCGAGCCGCCGCCCCGAGCACGTCAGATCTTGTTCTCCCAGGCGGCGATCTGATGCGCCTTGAGCATGTCCTCGACGGCGCGGGGCACGACGTTCCGGAACTTGCCCTCGTCGGCCGGGACGATCTCGATCATGCGCTCGACCATCTCCCGCGCGTCGAGGTGTCCATCGGGCGCCGAGAGGAACGCGTCGAATTCCGCGCGCAGGCTCGCGCGCTTCGTGAAGTTCTTCGAGTCGTCGAGCCAGCGGAACGGCGTGTCCGCCATCGTCTCGTTGTAGCCGGTGTAGAAGGCGCCCGGATTGATCGTCTGCACCTTGATCCCGTAGGGCGCGAGCTCCTGCTGCATCGCCTCCGCGATCGACTCCAGCGCGTGCTTGGTGGAGACGTAGGTGCCCCAGTTGGCCGGCGTGAAGAGCCCGCCCATCGACGACGTGAACACGACCTTCGCGCGCTTCTTCGCAGTGATCCACTTGCTCACGAAGCCCTGCGTGAGCGCCAGCGGCAGGAACACGTTGACCTCGTAGTTGCGACGCACGAGGTCGAGCGGGATCTCGAACACGGGACCACTCTCACCGATGCCCGCGTTGTTCCAGAGCACGTCGACGTCCCAGCTCTGCGCGTGCGCCACGTCGTAGGGATCCGCGAGATCGAGCTTCTCGACACGCAGGTTCGAGAGACCGAGCGCCTTCGCCTTCTCGCGCAGAGGCGTGACCTGCGGGGAGATCTGCGCGGTCGCGATCACGTCGTGGCCGTTCTTGGCCATGCCGATCGCCGCGGCTTCGCCGAACCCCGAGCCGGCGCCGGTGATGAGGATCGTCTTGGGCATGTTCGATTCCTTTTCTCGAGAGAGCGTCTTGAAGATGGTCAGAGAGAGAGGGCGGCGACTGCCGCCTTCGCGATGTCGAGGTCCTGGGCGACCGATCCACCGGAGACGCCCACTGCGCCGATTACGGCGCCATCGGCGCCGGTCAGCGGAATGCCGCCGGCGAAGATCGTCAGTCCACCATTGCTGTGCTCGAGGCCCGGAGAGGTCCCGCCCGGCTTGGCGTAGTCCCACAGCGCTTCGGTCGGCGCCTGGAAGAGCACCGCAGTCCGCGCCTTGTTGGCCGCGATCTCGATCGCGCCCAGCACGGCACCGTCCATGCGGCCGAAGGCCTTCAGGTGCGCGCCCGCGTCGAGGACCGCGATGTTGACGGGGACGCCGATCTTCTGGGCGCGGGCCTCGCCCGCGGCGATGACCGCGCGGGCCTGAGCGATGGTGAGCATGGCAACGGTTCCTTTCCGTTCGACGGGAGTCGTCTCGGCCGCGGCGTTCCCGACATCCGCGCTGGACGACGCGAGAGAGAGAATGCGCGCCGACACGCGACGTCCGTTGAACGCCATTGCGACATCGAGATCGGATATCGCGCGATCACGCGAATACGACGGAGCCAGAGCGCCAGTCGGGACTGACACTCACGACGTGCGCATCCGACGACCGCTCGGCCGAGCTCGCCTATCTCGTGGTATCCCGATGCGCTCGGGCGCAGCGCGTCACTTCGGGAAGTCGGTCGAGGTCGCGAGAGCGCGCCACTCGGCCAGCTCTTTCTCCACGAACGCGTGCTTCGCCTCGATCCTCGCGACTGCATCGCTGCCGAGCGGGAGGCGCAGCGGCGGGTGCTCTGCGCCGACCAGCTCGATCACCGCGCTCGCGAGCCGCCTGGGGTCCCCCGGCTGCTTGAGGCTCACCGACTTCGCGACGCTCCGGACCTTGCCGGCCGTCTCTGCGTAGTCGGCGATGCTCGCGCTCGTCTCGACGACGGACTTCGACTCGAGGAACTCGGTGCGGAAATAGCCGGGCTCGATGACCGTCACCGCGATGCCGAGCGGCGCGAGCTCGGCGTGCAGTGCCTCCGAGATCCCCTCGACCGCGAACTTCGTCGAACAGTAGATGCCGAAGCCAGGGCCCGACCGATATCCACCGAGCGAAGAGAAGTTGACGATGTGCCCTGCGCGCTGTCGGCGCAGGTGCGGGAGCACGGCGCGCGTCACGGCGAGCAGCCCGAAGACGTTCGTCTCGTAGATGCGGCGGACGTCGTCGCCGGGCGTCTCCTCGATCGCGCCGATCAGGCCGTAGCCCGCATTGTTGACCAGCACGTCGATCCGGCCGAACCGCGCGATCGCGGCCTCGACGGCGCGGGCGATCGAGGTCTCGTTCGTCACGTCGAGCGCGAGCGCGCAGAGCGACTCCGAGGGCCCGAGGCGCTCCTCGATCCCGCTGGCATCGCGCGCCGTCGCGACCACCGCATCCCCCGCGGCGAGCGCCGCCTTCACGATCTCCGCGCCGAAGCCGCGTGATGCGCCCGTGACGAGCCACACTCGCCTCGACTCGTTCCTCGCCATGACGCCCGCGCAGAGCAACGACGGTGCCGCCCCCCGCGGTCGAGCGGGCGCCGCGCAGCCGATCGCTTCGATGGCCAAAGCCTGGCCCCTTGGCTCAAAGTGTGGCCACCGGGGACGAACCCCGACCACGAGGAGGACGCGACGCGAGCACTGACCCGTTGGCGCCTCGTTTGCGTTCCGCTCGCGCGCGTTCACCAACCATGTCTGCCTTACTTCCCGCTGTTTTCGTCGGGCTCGTCACCGTCGCGCTCGTCGGCCTCCGAGCCCTTCACACCACCCGACGGCGCCTGGCGCGGCTCGAGCATCGGCTCCAGCTCGCGAAGCAGGCCGCCGGCCTCTCGTTCTGCGAGTACGTCTTCCACGATCAGTCGGTCGCGAGCTGCCGTCAGGTGTCGGAGCACGGGCTCTGGACCCACGCGGTCGACTCCCGCGCGGGCTCGCTCTTGTCGGCGCCGTGCCCGGGGCTCGATCCCGCCCACCAAGCCGAGTGCATGCGCGCCATCCAGGCGTGCGCCGACGGGAAGACCTCGGAGCTCGAGATCGAGTACCAGCTCACGCTCGCCGATGGCTCCGTGCGCTGGCGGCTCGCGCGCGGGAGCATCTGTCGCGGCGCGAAGGGCGAGCCGTCGACGTTGAGCGCCATCTCGATCGACATCACCACGCGGAAGCTCGTCGAGCAGGAGATCCGCAGGCTGACGGTCGGCGTCGAGAGCACGCTCCGCGGCTCCGACACGGCGATATGGGACCTCGAGCTCCACGGCCAATCGATCATGCAGAGTCGTGTCGCCGACGCGCGGCGTCGCGGCGACTCGATTCCCGAGCGCGATTATTGGTCCGCGGTCCAGGCCGCGGTCGCTCCGGAGCACCAGCAGCCGCTGACCGATGCAGTCGACCAGTGCTTGCGAGGAGAGCGCGACGAGCTGCAGTTCGAATATCGAGCGATCGGCGCCCCCGGCGAGCCACCTCGATGGCGCTTCGCGCGCGGTCGCGCCATCCGCGGCCCCGGAGGAAAGCCGGTCCGCTTCGTCGGGACCACCGTCGACGTCACCTCGCTGAAGCAGGCCGAGGAGGAGAAGCAGCGAGCGACGTTGTTGCTCGAGGTCGCGACGAGGCTCTCGAGAGTCTATGTGTGGCAGTTCGATTTCGACGGAGGAGGGCTCGAGAACGCGCGCGCGACGTTCATGAACGTGTGGGAGTCCCTCGGCTACGAGGCTCCGCCCGCGCCGATCGATTTCGCGGCGAGCATGGGAATGGTCGTCCTCCCCGAGGACGCAGGCCCGGTGATGGGCGCCATCGAGGCGTGCATCCGCGGCGAGACGCCGCTCTTCGAGGCCGAGTACCGCGTCCGCCACCACGACGGATCGATCCACTGGAATCTCGGACGGGGGATCATCCACCGCGACGCAGACGGCACTCCGCTGCGCTTCATCGGGACGAGCGTCGACGTCACGGCCCTCAAGGTCGCCGAAGAAGACGCACGGCGAAACCGAGAGCGGCTGGAGCTCGCGATCGTCGGCTCGAAGGCGTGCACCTGGGACTTCGAGCTCACCGACGGCTCGATCATGAATTCCCGTGCGACCTACGCGAACGTCTTCGAGATCCTCGGCTACACGGCCGACGACGACACGAGTCAGTACGCCGACGCGCTCGCCGCGCTCATCGCGCCCGAAGATCAGGCCCGGTTCATCGGCGACGTGCAGCAACACCTGGATGGAACGGCACGCGAGTGGGAGCACGTGCACCCGGTCCGCGCGAAGGACGGCTCGCGGCTCTGGCACCTCGCGCGCGGAGTCACTCGACGTGACCCGACGACCGGGCGGGCCCTCCGGCTCACGGGCAGCAGCATCGACATCACGGATCTCGTGCGGATGGAGCACGCGCTCCGCGAGAGCGAGCAGCGGTTCCGCGCGACCTTCGAGAACGCCGCGGTCGGGATGCTCCTCCTCGACGCAGAGGGCCGCATCCTCGAGACCAACGACACGCTCTGCAAGCTGACGGCGTACTCCCGCGAAGAGCTGGCGGGACAGAGCTACCTCGAGTTCCTACCGAGCGACATCGAAGGCGCCCGCGAGCGCATGCGCCAGCTCCTCGCAGGCGAGGTCGAGAAACACTCGTTCGAGAGGCAATATCTGAGGAGAGACGGCTCCCTGGGATGGAGCCACCTCACCTACTCGATCATGCTCCGCGACACCGGGACGCCGGCCCGCGTCCTCGCGATCCTCCAGGACATCACCGAGCGAAAGAACCTCGAGCAGGATCTGCACAAGACGAACGAGCGCCTCGCGCTCGCGATCGTCGGCTCGAACACCGGCATCTACGAGATCGATCTGCCCAACGGCACGCTCGAGGGCGCGACCATCCGGGTGGCGAATGCCTGGGAGATGGCCGGATTCGATCCGATGACGGCCCCCATCGACTACGCGAGCGCGACCGCGTACTCGATTCACCCCGACGACCTCGAGCGCACGTATGCCGAGACCGTGGCCTATCTCAGCAGCGGATCGGGGCATCTGGAGTCCGAGTTCCGCACCCGTCGCGAAGACGGCTCGATCGGATGGCTCCTCACGCGCGCACGGGTCGTCCGCGACGCTCACGGGAAACCGACTCGGCTCCTCGGCACCCAGTTCGACATCACCGAGATGAAGCGGATCGAAGAGGAGCTGCAGCATGCGCGGCAAGCGGCGGAGTCGGCGAACCGCGCAAAGGACGAGTTCGTCGCGAACGTGAGCCACGAGATCCGTACTCCGATGAATGCCATTCTCGGAATGACCGAGCTGGCGCTCGATGCGTCGGAGACGGCCCATCAGAAACAGCTCCTCTCGACGGTCAAAGTGGCCGCGAGAAACATGCTGCACGTCATCAACGACCTGCTCGACGTCTCGAAGATCACCGCGGGGAAGCTCACGCTCGACTACGCCGACTTCTCGCTGCGCGCCGCCATCGGAGACGCCGTGCGCGCGCTCGCCGTGCGCGCCCACCGCAAGGGCCTCGAGCTCATCTCGCACGTGCACCGCGACGTGCCGGACGCGTACTTCGGCGATGCCGGTCGCCTCCGCCAGGTGCTGATGAACCTCATCGGCAACGCGGTGAAATTCACCGCGCGCGGCGAGGTCGTCGTGGAGGTCGCGATCGACCCGAACGTGGCGCCGACCGACGAGTCGGTCGCGCTGCTCTTCACGGTGCGCGACACCGGGATCGGGATCGCGCCCGAGAAGCACGCCGCCATCTTCCGCGCCTTCGAGCAGGAGGACGCGTCGACGACGCGCAGGTTCGGCGGCACGGGGCTCGGACTGACCATCTCCGCGCAGCTCGCAGCGCTGATGGGCGGTCAGATCACGGTCGACAGCACACCTGGACGAGGCAGCACGTTCGCATTCACCGCTCGATTCGCGCGCTCGTCGAGAGGCGATTGGGCAGGTCTCTTGTCCTCGGGCCCGCTCGAGGACGTCGACGTGCTCGTCGTCGACGACAACGAGACCAATCGACAGATCTTGATGGAGTGGCTCACCACCTGGCGGATGCGCGCGATGGCGACCGCCGACGCCGCATCCACCTTCGAAGCGCTCGAGCGAGCGCAGGAGTCCGGAGCGCCCTTCTCACTCGTGCTGCTCGACGGACGCATGCCCGACGTCGACGGCATCACGCTCGCGGGACGGATCCGCGAGCGCTTCGGACCGGCGGTCCACCGCCTCATCCTGTTGAGCTCCGACGACAGCACGATCCTCGCGTCGCGCTCGCGCGATGCAGGCATCCACGCGTGTCTGCTCAAGCCGCTCCAGCAGTCGGAGCTGCTCGAGACGATCTGGGCCGTGATGAGCGCGCCGGCCGACGAAGACGCGATCGCAACGCGCGGCAAGGAGTCGGCGTCGACGTCGACCGTCGCGGGCGCGCGCGCACCTCGCGTCCTCGTCGCCGAGGACAACGAGCTGAACGTGGCGCTCCTCCAGGAGCTGCTCGGCCGCCGAGGCCACCTCGTCGAGGTCGCAGGCGATGGTCGCACTGCCCTCGAGCTCGCCACCCGAGACGACACCTCGTACGACGTGATGCTCCTCGATCTGCACATGCCCGAGCTCGACGGCTTCGGGGTGGTGCGCGCGATCCGCGAGCACGAGCAGGGGACGAAGAAGCACCTTCCGATCATCGCCCTCACCGCGCGCTCGTCGAACCGCGATCGCGAGAAGGCGCTCGCCGCGGGCATGGACGACTTCCTCTCGAAGCCGATCGAGGTCGAGGCGCTGTGGACCGCGATCGATCGTGCGACCGCGAGCCTGACGCCACGGAAGCACCGGCCGTCGCGCCTCCTGGACGCGAGAGCGATCCTGCGCACGTGCGGAGGCGACGCAGCGATCCTCGAGAAGCTCGGCGAGGTCTTCCGGCGGAGCGTGCCCGAGCACGTGGCGAAGGCGCGCGCCGCGCTCGCCGATCGCGACCTGCCGCGGCTCCGAGAAGCTGCGCACCTGCTCTACGGCACCCTCGCGGCGTTCTCGACCGTCGCCGGCGCGCTCGCATCGACGCTCGAGGACGCGGCGATGCGAGAAGACGTCGAGAGCTGCACCGAGCTGATCGCGCGGCTCGAGTCGATGTGCGACGAGCTGCTCGAGGACACGCGAGACCTCACGATCGAGGCGCTCAGCTTGTGACGAGCTCGGCGCGAGCCCGAGCAGCCGATCCGAATGGGGTATTGCGTCACTCATCCGAGAGACACTACGGTCCAGGTGCGTCGTTTGTGGGCTCCCGATGCGGGTGCTATGTGGGCGACGCTCCAACGGGACCACAGGGAGGCACAGCGATGAGCGAGGTCGTCGAGCGGATTCTTTCGAACTACGCGGGTGAGAACCCGGGCGTGATCGGCAACCTCCGTCGCCTGATGCACACCGGCACGCTCGCGGGCACCGGCAAGATGGTGATCCTGCCGGTCGATCAGGGCTTCGAGCACGGCCCCGGCCGCTCGTTCGAGCCGAACCCGCAGGGCTACGACCCCGAGTACCACGCGCACCTCGCGGTGAAGTCGGGCTGCAACGGCTACGCGGCGCCGCTCGGCTTCATCGAGGCCGTCGCGAACAAGTACAGCGGTCGCCTGCCGCTGATCCTCAAGGTCAACAACAGCGACCTGCTCGCGAAGACCGCGTCGCCGCAGTCGGCGCTCACGAGCTCGGTGGAGGACGCGCTGCGCCTCGGCTGCTCGGCGATCGGCTTCACGATCTACCCGGGCTCGGCGGGCCGCAACGAGATCTACGAGCAGATCCGCGACATGTCGCGCGAGGCGCGCAAGGCGGGCCTGCCGACGATCATGTGGTCGTACGCGCGCGGCAACATGAGCAAGGAGGGCGAGACCGGCCTCGACGTGATCGCGTACGCCGCGCACATCGCCTGCCAGCTCGGCGCGCACGTCGTGAAGGTCAAGCCGCCGACGGCGCACATCGAGGGCGACGATCGCCGCAAGTACTACGAGAAGATCCCGAAGGACACGCTCGCGGATCGCGTGCGCCACGTCGTGAAGTCGTGCTTCGACGGCAAGCGCATCGTCATCTTCTCGGGCGGTGAGCCGAAGACGACGGCGGACCTGCTCGAGGAGATCCGTCAGCTCAACGCGGGCGGCGCGTTCGGCTCGATCATGGGCCGCAACGCGTTCCAGCGTCCGGAGCCGGAAGCGGTGAAGCTCCTCCAGGACGTGATGGCGATCTTCAAGGGCTGAGCCCAGCTGGAGTGCTCGCCTGCGCCGGGCCCGCACGGGAGCGTGCGGAGCACGCGGACGGGAGGGCCTGGAGCGGGCGAGCCGATTTTTGGAAGACGCCCCGCGACACCCGTCGCGGGGCGTTTTCGTTATTCAGTCGGCGGCGACCAGCGCGAGCCCTTCGAGGCGCACGCCCGCGCGACGCTGGGCCTCTTCGAGCAGGCGCGCGGGATCGTCGGGCTCGACCTCGAGCCGCGCCTCGAGACGGATCACGTCGCGCCCGTCGTGGAAGACGAGGTGCGTGCCGCTCGGCTCGAGCTCCGCGGAGATCGGCGTCGCGCTGGTGCGCACGACGCGCAGCACGCGCGCGTCCTCGCCGGTCGTGCTCACGCGCACCGTGCGGTCGTCGGCGGCGGTGACGAGGTGACGTCCGTCGCTCGCCCACGACACCCGGTTCACCCAGCGCTCGTGCGCGCGGAACGCCGACTCGCGCGCGCCGCTCGTCACGCGGAAGACGCGCACCCAGCCCTGCCCGTCCGCGGTCGCGACGCGCGATCCGTCGGGCGAGAAGTCGATCGAGGCCGCGAGGTCCTCGTGCCCTTCGAGCACGCGCCCCGCGCGCCCGGTGCGCGCGTCCCAGAGGCGCACGGTGTCGTCGAGCGAGCCCGACGCGATCGTCTCTCCGTCGGGCGAGAGCGCGATCGCGACCACCGGCTCGTCGTGCCCTCCTTCGAGCGGCTCTCCTTCGGCCTCGCGCGAGCGGATCCAGCGACGGATCGTGCCGCCTTCGGGCGTGCCCGCGAGCAGCTGATCGCCGGTCGCGTCGAACGCGATGCCGAGCACGACCTGGGTGCGCGACGCGTGCGGCGCGATCACCACCCGCGCCTCGCTCGCGCCGGGCTCGAAGAGCAGCACCGCGCCGCGGCTCGTGACGAGGCCGATCGCTCCGTCGGGCGCGACCGCGATGCGCGACACCAGCCCGACGTCGCCGGGCACCGGACCGATGGGCGTCATCGCGCCGAGCCGCGAGCGCGCGAGATCGATCGTGTACACCGCGCGCAGCGACGCCGTGACCAGCCTTCGTCGCGGCGCGTCGACGACGAGATCGCGCGACGCGTTGGGCAGGCGCGCGACGTCGCGCCCCACGCTCGGCACGCGACGGAACACCGTCGCGCCCTCGGTGCTGCTCGTCGTGCTCGGCAGGTAGACGAGACGACCTCCGCCCGCGTCGATGCGCCCGCCGCTCGAGGCCGGCACGTGCAGCGTGTCCACCGCAGCGCCGCTCTCCGCGTCGCGCAGCGCGATGCGATCTCCGTCCTCGACCGTCGCGATCAGACCCGCGGCGTCCCACGTGATCGAGGTCGCCCAGCCGCGCATCGGGATCTGCGCGACCTGCAGCGCGGGCGAGAGCGTCGCGACCACGAGCGCGGCGTCGGTGATCTGGATCGCGAGACGATCGCCGCGCGGCGAGAACGCGGCGTGGTACGGCGGGGCGGGCACCGCGATGCGCAGCGGCTCACCCTGTCGGGGCCAGGGCCAGAGCTCGACGTCCATCGCGTCGGTCCTGGTGATCGCGAGACGATCGCCGAGCGGCGACCAGATCGCGTGCGCATGCGCGCCCTGTGTGGTGCGGAAGCGATCGATCTCGCGCGCGCCCTCCACGTCGAAGAGCAGCACCTCGCCCTCCGAGCACGAGACCGCGATGTGCCCGCCCGCGATCGACGCACCGCTCGGCGGCGGCGTCTCCCGGAGGCGCGTGCCGCTCGTCAGGTCGTAGATGCCGGGCGCGCTGCCCGCGATCACCGCGATGCCGTGCTCGTCGAGCGCGCGCACTCTCTCGGCGCGCAGCTCGAGCCTCCGCTCGGTCGCGCTCGCCACGTCGACGAGGCGCAGGCCGCTCTCGGTGGGCACCGCGATCGTGCGCCCATCCGTCGACAGCACGCCGCGCGCGTGCGCGCCCGCGACCCGCCGCTCGAACGCGTACTGCCGGCTCGCATCGGCCTCGAGGTAGAGCGTGAACGCCCGCACCACGCGCTCCCTCGCCCGCGCGACGTCGTGCTCCGGCAGCGCGTGCTGGCGCGACGTGGGATCGCGGGCGAGCGCACCGGCCGCGTAGATCGCCGCGGCCGCGGGATCTCCGTCCGCGAGCGCACGCTCCGCGCGCTCGAGCAGCGCCTCCGCGAGCGCGATCTCCGCGGCGAGCGCGCTCTGCACCGCGTGCTCGCGCTCGGTGATCGCCTCGTCGCGCCGCGTCTCCGCGGCACGACGCGCGTGCTGCTCCGAGAGGTAGCTGCGATAGACCAGCATCGACGCGCCGACGATCGAGAGCGCGATCGAGAGCGTCGCGATCGTCGCCGCGCGATGTCGCTTCACGAAGCGCCGCACCAGCTCGAGCGCCGAGTACTCGTACGCGCGCACCGTGCGGCCGTCCTGGTACGCCGCGATCTCCGCCGCGATCTCGCCCGCGCCGGGATAACGCGACGAGGGATCCTTCATCAGCGCACGATCCGCGATCGCCGCGAGCTCGGGCGGCGCATCGGGCTCGAGCTCGCGCACCCGCGGCACCGGCTGCTCGAGCACGCGCGAGAGCACGTCGAGCGCGCTCGATCCGGTGTAGGGCGGACGCCCGGTGAGGATCTCGAAGAGGATCGCGCCGAGGCCCCACACGTCGGTGCGCTCGTCGATCGCGACGACGTCACCCCGCGCCTGCTCGGGCGCCATGTACGCGGGCGTTCCGATCGCATGACCGTCGATCGTGCGCGCGGCGTCGGGATCGCCCTGCACCCGCATCAGCTGCACCCGACGCTCGATCTCCGATGCGCGTGGATCGCCCTCCCCGCGCACCTTCGCGAGCCCCCAGTCGACGACCAGCGTCTCGCCGAACTCGCCGACCATCACGTTGTCGGGCTTCAGATCGCGATGCACCACGCCGCGCGAGTGCGCGTACGCGATCGCCTGACACACGTCGCGGAAGCTGCTGACCAGCGAGAGCCGCTCGTCGCGCGTCTTCGCGTCGCGCAGCACGCTCGCGAGCGAGCGCCCGCGGATGCGCTTCATCGTGTAGTAGAGCGTCCCGTCGGAGCGCCGTCCCAGCTCGTGCACCGGGACGATGCCGGGATGCTCGAGCTGCCCGGTGACACGCGCCTCGCGCAGGAAGCGCGCGACCGCGCCGACCGAGTGGGCCGCGTCCGCGCCGTGCCCGTGCGCGAGCAGCTCCTTCATCGCGACCTCGCGCCCGAGGTGCGCATCGCTCACCAGCACCACGCGGCCCATGCCGCCGCGACCGATCTCGCTCTCGCGGCGATAGCGCCCCGGATGCTCGAGCAGCAGCGGCGCCGCGGACGGAGCCGCCGCCGCATCGAGCCCGCTCGCCTCGGCCGGCGTGATCGTCGGCGCGAGCCCGAGATCAGGCGCGACCGTCTCTGCCAGCGCGGGATCGCGATCGGACATCGATCGCGCTCGACGCTATCACGACACGAGCGTCCGCCGTGAAATCGGACCGAGCACCGCAATCGAGACGGGTCCAGCCGCAAGGCGCCGTGAGGAGTCGTGCGAACGCACGGCGAGGAGCGGCAACGCCGCGGGTGGGCCGGATCGGCAGCGGTGCGACGGGAGATTTCGCGAAGGCCGCTCGCTACTGTCCGCCGCTGGTCCAGGGCGTGGGCGGCGGAGGCGGCGGCGGAGGCTCGACCTGCTGCGGGGGCGGCGGGCTCGGCGCGAGCGGGAAGATCGGCGGCGGGCTCGCGACCGGCGGGGTCGGCGGCGCGATCACCTGCGGCGGCTGCGCCGCGGCGAGCTGCTGGGTGCGCGGCGGCGCCGGCGCGTCGATCACCTGCGGCGCGTGCAGCGGCGTGTACGCGCCCTGCGTCGTGACCGGCGGGGGATCGGACTGGCGGCTCGTCGGGGCGCGCGGCGAGCGCACCACGTCGACCTCCGCGGTCAGCTCGACGCGATCCTCGTCGTCGTCGTCGCCCGCGACGAACTTCACGCGATAGCTCCCGGTCGTCGCGAACGTGTAGGGCGCGATCCACGTGTTCGTGTCGCGCCCCGGCGTCGCGTCGATGCTCGCGCCGAGGCGCTGCGTCCCGCGGCGCACCACGAAGCGCGGCCGGTCTTCTTCGTCGATGCGCTGCCCGCGCGCGAGCTGCGCCGAGAGCAGCACCGGATCGCCGGCGAACGGCGTCTCCGGCGTGACCACGAGCGCGGCCTCGCGCGCCGGCTGCGCGAGCACCGACTCGAGCCTCGCGATCACCTCGCTCGCGGCGGCGTCGGTGCCGAGGAGCGCGAGCGCACGGCGCGCGCGATCGAGCGCGTCCTCGAGGCGCTCGTCGCGCTCGGCCTGCCCGGCCTCGGCCATCAGTCGATCGGCCGCCGCGCGTCGGAGCCTCGTCGCGTCGGGATCCCCGGGCCTCACCGCGAGCAGTCGATCGGTCAGCGCGCGCACGTGCTCCTCGCCCGCGTCCGCGCTCGACTGCGCGTCGAAGCGACCCGCCGCGAGCGCCGCATCGGCGCGCCGCACGAGCTCCTCCGCCTCGAGCACGATCGGATCGGGCGCGGTCAGCGCGCGCACCGCCCACGCGCCGCCGCCCACCGCGAGCGCACCCACGAAGAACGCGATCGCGACCGTCGTGATCGTCCCGCGCGCGCCCGACGAAGGACGCCCGGCGCGCAGCCCGGGGATCGGCATCGCCTTGGTGCCCCCGGTCGTGCCGAAGGGATCGGGCGCGCCGTCGAGCGTCGACTGCGAAGGCACCGCGATCGGCGCGCGCTCGCGGATCATCGGCCCGCTGGGATCGCGACGCTCGCCCACCAGCGACGAGACCGACGACGCGCCGCTGCGCATCCGCACCACGTCGAGCCCCGCGCGCTGCGCCGCCATGCGCAGCACCTCCGCGAGCTCCATCGCGTCGTCGTAGCGACCCTCGGGGTTCTTCGTGAGCGCGCGCATCACCACGTCGGCGACCGCGTCGGGCACGTGCTTGCCGCCCGGCTTCGACTTCAGATGCGGCGGCGCGTCGTGGATGTGCTTCATCAGCAGCGTCACCGGCGAGCCCGCGTCGAACGGCGTCTCCCCGGAGAGCAGCTGATAGGTCATCACCCCGAGCGAGTAGACGTCGCTGCGCGCATCGGTGCGCTCGCCCGCCGCGCCCTCGGGCGAGATGTAGCGCGCCGTCCCGAACACCAGCCCCGACTGGGTCGCCGCGGTCGCGTCGTCGCCGCGCAGCACCCGCGCGATGCCGAAGTCGAGCACCTTCACGAAGTCGGGATCGCGTCCCTTCGTCACGAGGAACACGTTCTCGGGCTTCACGTCGCGGTGCACGATGCCCTGCCCGTGCGCCTCGCCGACTCCGTCGCAGACCTGCGTCGCGATGTGCAGCGCGCGGTGCACCGGCAGCGGCGACTCGACGCGGACGAGCTCCGCGAGCGTGCGCCCGCGCAGCAGCTCCATCACGAGGTAGAGCGAGCCGTCGGGCAGCTGTCCGAACAGGAACACCCGCACCACGTTCGGGTGATCGAGCGCGGTCGAGATGCGCGCCTCGCGCTGGAAGCGCCGCACCGCGTCGGGGTTCCGCGCGAGGTCGGGATGCAGGATCTTGATCGCGACGTCGCGCCCCAGCGACGCCTGTCGGGCGCGATAGACGGTGCCCATCCCGCCGACGCCGATGCGCTCCTCGAGGCGGAACTGATCGAGCAGCACCTGCCCGATGAGCGGGTCCGTGTCCTCCTCGGCGAGCCTCAGCGCGGCGCCGTCCTTCTGGCAGAAGGAGGCCGCGGCATCGAAGCGCATCCCGCAGCGCGGACAGACCTTCGCGAACGACTCCATCGCCTCGGCCCGGGGGGACGGTACGTCGGCGCTGACGGGGCCGACGCGATCGGCGCGGGTCCCCGGGATCCCGCCCCAAGGGTTGTCCTCTAGCACGGAACGCACCTGCGTTCCTACGTAGACGCCGCGCACAGGCGGATCGACGGGCGTCCGCCCCCGAAGTTTCACGGCCTGCTCACGATCCCTGCGCGCTTCACGTTCCGACACGTGATCCGCTGACGCGATCGTCACGGCAGCGGCTCCCAGGTCATCGGGTCCATGCACTCGACGTCCTCGGGGAACATCGCGCGATAGGCGCGACACGAGTCCGCGAAGGTGACGAACCGAACGATGGGAACGTCGGGCGTGACGTCGGTCAGGAGCCGCATGCACGCGCAGGGGCGCCCGAGCTGCTCGAGGCAGAGCCGCGCCGTCAGCGTGTCGCCCTCGGTGCACTCGCCGAAGCGATCGAACGCGCAGATCCCGAGCCCGCGCGTCTCGGAGACGCCGACGCAAGAGACCCGCGGCGCGCCATACGAGGTCGGGTTGCCGGGAAGGAACGGGATGCCCGACACCCACGGGCAGGGCTCGCACGGACCGCCGCAGAACGTGCCCTCGGGATCGGGCGGCGGCGGGCACTCGTCGACCGAGGGCGGGCCGTTCACGAACGGCGTGCGGTCCGAGTACATGCAGCGCGCGTCGAGCCCGTCTTCGTCAGCGACGTCGCACATCTCGGCGGACACGCAGGGGCCGCTGAGGGAGCGCGGATCGCCACCCTCCCGATCCACCGCGCAGTAGTCACCGGAGAGGCAGAACCAGTTCATCTCTGTGTCGCGAGGATCCTCGCGGGAGTTGAGATGGCAGCTGCTGCCGATGCGGGGATCGCCCGGCGGAACGCTCGGAGGCACACACACGCCGAGGCTGAGAATGCACTGGCCTTCGTCGAGACACGGGTCGGGGCACACGTCGTACGGGCACACGCGGTAGCCCGCGATGCGATCGCAAGAGCTGGCGCTGCCGCCGCCGTCGTCGAGCTCGCCGCCGCGGTGCGAGATCGCGCAGCCCACCAGGACCGCGAGCGACACGAGCGTCAGAGACAGATCCCGCCGGTGCATGGCGCCCCTCCCGAGATAGGCCGACCGATGAGACCGAGCTGGTCGGCGATGGGGCAGGTCGTGCCGACCTCGGCACAGATCCCGTTGCAGCCGACGACGCCGTCCGAATCGCAGATTGCGAGGCGGATCGACGGGCGTCCGCCCCCGAAGTTTCACGGCCTGCTCACGATCGTGGCCCTGCGACGACGCGCCCCGACCGCGAGCAGGAAGGCGAGCGCCACGACCGCGCCGACCGGCGTCGGACGGTCGCGGCCCGGGACGGCACAGCCGCAGCCGCCGGCGGTCGCGCCCGACGCGCCGGCGTCGGCCTCGTCGTCGCCGGCGTCCGGGCCGGCATCCACCATCCCGCCGTCGACGCCCGCGTCGTGCGGCGCGACATCCACGCACTCGCCGTCCTCGCAGGCGCGACCCGCGCCGCACTCGGCGTCGCTCGCGCAGCGCACGCACCCGCGCTCGCAGCACGCCCCGTCGACGCAGTGCCCGCTCGCGCACTGCCGCGCCTCGTCGCACGTCTCGCCCTCGGCGCGATGCGCGACGCACACGCCGGCATCGCAGTAGAACCCCGCCGCGCAGCTCGCGTCCCCGGTGCACGCATCGAGGCACGCCGACGCGCCGCATACGTACGGCGCGCAGGCGCGCGAGCTCGCCGGAGGGCACGCCGCGCTCGCGCCGCTGCACACCGACGCCGGCGTCTCCACCCCGGCGACGCAGCCCGCGGCGCCGCACGCGATCCCGGCGATGAACCCATCGCCCGGGCACTCGGTGCTCGACGCCGAGCACGTCTCCGCGACGTCGCACACCCCCGCCACCGCACGACACACGACGGTCGGCGCCACGCTCGCCGCGAGCGCCGCGCACGTCCCATCGGCGACCCCGGTCTGCGCGCTCGCGCACCCCTCGCACTCGCCCCCGCACGCGCTCTCGCAGCACACCCCGTCGACGCAGTGCCCGCTCACGCAGTCGCTGCTCGTCGTGCACGCGACGCCGTTCGCATCGGGCAGCCGATCGAGCCGCCCGAAGTACACCGCGCCCTCGCCAGCGTCGCCGAGCGGCCCGACGCCGTCATCGCCGGGCGCGCCGACCACGACCGTGTTGCCCTCGACCGCCAGGCTCTTGCCGCGCTCGCCGCCGGTCCTGTCGGCGCGCAGCGCGATGGGCTCCTGCCACCGCCACTCCGCCCCAGCACGCGCGAACACGTCCACGCCGTCGTAGTACAGGGACCCGACGAGGATCGTTCCACCGGAGACCGACACCGAGTATCCGAGCTCCCGCCTGGACACGCCGTCCGGCAGAGCGAGATCCTCCTCGACCCACGAACCGCCGCGACGGCGGAACACGTACACCGCGCCCGTGACGCGCTCGCCCCACGCGCCGACCACCGCGACGTCGCCCGAGACCGACACGCTCGCCCCGAAAAATCCCGCATGCTCGCCGTGGCTCGAAGTCAGCCGCGCCTGCTCCACCCACACGTCGCCGGACCTCAGGAACACGTACGCGGCGCCTTGGTTCCCCGGCGCGCCGACGAGCGCGATCTCCCCCGAGAGCGACACGCTGGCGCCGAAGCGGCCGGATGCGGCATCGCTCGCGGCCAGGCGCGCCTGGCTCGCACGAACACGTGCGCGGCACCGCCGTACGGGCTCGCCGCATAGGGCGCGCCGACGAGGGCGACATCGCCCGAGAGCGCCACGCTGCCGCCGAAGGACTCGAATGGGTCGCTCACCGATAGCGTGGCCTGCTCGACCCAAGCGTCGCCCGAGCGGACGAACACGTACGCCTCGCCGGACGCGCCTACGAGCGCCGTCTCGCCCGAGACCGCCACGCTGCGTCCGAACCCGTACTCGCCCGCGGGCGCCGTCAGCTTCGCCTGGCGCGCCCACACGCCTCCGCTCCGCGCGAACAGGTACGCCGCGCCCCCCGCGTCGTCGCGCCCCTGATCGCTCGCGGCGCCGGCGATCGCGACGTCACCCGAGACCGCTACGCTCATTCCGAGCGAGTGCGACGTGCGGGGCTCTGCGGGGAGCGTGGTCTCGAGCGTCCAGGTGTCGCCGGCACGAACGAACACCTCCGGCCCGACCAGCAGGGTGTCGCCCGAAAGAGCGACCGCCGACGTGCGCTCGCGTACCAGATCCAGCCGCTGCCGCTCGGTCCACGTCTCGCCGGATCGCCGGAACACGTACAGCCTTTGTTGCGTCCCCAAGGCCGAGCTCGTGACGACCAGCTCGTCGCCCGACAGCGCGAGCTCCGTGCCGAACTGCTCTTGGGGCCGCGGCTCGCTCGCGATCAGCCGCGCTTGCCGCACCCACGTCTCGCCGGAGCGAACGAACACGTGCACCGCGCCCCGCAACGCGTCCGCGCCGGAATCGGCGACGACCATGGTGTCCCCCGACCACGCGACCGGCCCACCCCGTAGGGCCGACGAGGCGCCCGGCAGGACGGAGACTCGCGCCCACGTCGTCCCCGAGCGCACGTACACCTCCGCGACTCCGTCGCTCCGCGAGCGAAAGGCCACGACCAGCGTGTCGCCCGAGAGCGACAGGCTCCATCCCAGTCGCTCTAGCGACCCGGCCGCGAGGATCGCCTCGCGCGCCCACGTCGTCCCGGTACGTCGGAACACGTGCACGCGGGTGCCGAGCTCGTAAGCGTCGTACGGCGCGCCGACAGCGATGGTGTCGCCCGAGATCGCGACCGCGCTACCGAAGTGGTCGATGCCGGAGTAGTCGCTCATCAGCTTCGCCTGCTCGGTCCACATGCCGCCCGAGCGAACGAACACGTAGGCCACGCCGAACGGGGTGCCGCGGCCGACGACGATCGTGTCGCCCGAGATCGCGACGCTGCTGCCGAACCCGCCGAACACGCCGTCGCTCGGGATCAGCTTCGCCTGCAGAGCCCAGCCCCCGCCCGAGCGCACGAACACGTAGGCCGAGCCCCCGTCGTTGATCCCCCCGACGAAGTCGAGCGGCGCTCCGAGGACCACGGTGTCGCCGTCCATCGCCACGCTGCTCCCCACGTCCGGCGCGACATCACCCGGGGTCCCCTCCGGCCCGAAGATCTGCTCCTCGACGTACAGCAGCGGATCCACCACGACCGGCCACGCCGCGCCCTGGGCGTCGACCACCAGCTCGATCGCGCCCTCGGTCACGTCCATCCGCGCCGGCAGCGCGCGGCCCCGGGCGTCGAGCGCGAACAGCTCCGCGTATCGCAGCGCGCCGCCCTCGCCGACCAGCCGCGCGCCCTCCCCGTCCGCTTCCGCCCGCGCGCCCAGCACCGCGAGCTCGATCGCCAGCTCGTCGCAGCCCTCGGCATCCACGTCGAAGCCCTGCTCGATGCCCAGCGGCCCGCTCTCGTACCACTCCACCACGCCCGGCGCGCGCTCGAGCTCGACCCGGTTCGGCCGCCCACCGATCCGCGCGATCCCATCCGTCGCCGCGACCCGCTCCGCGTCGCAGCGCACCGCGCGCGTCTCGAGCCGCGCGTCGACCTCCCCGCCCCGCAGCGCGACCCCGCGCCCCTCGATCCGCGCCGCGACGACTCCGCTGCGCAGCGCCAACCCATCGCCCTCGGGCACCGCGAAGAAGCGCGGATCTTCCGCGCCCTCGGCTTGCCTCGCTCGCACCAAGGCCGCGCGCAGCGATGGGGGCGCGTCGGTGCTGGCGTCGTCGGGTGTCTCGCGCGGCATCGAGCACGCACAGACGAGCACCATCGAGCCGAGGACCAGACGAAGCGACATCGCGCCAGGATGCCCAAACCCTCGCCGGGTGGGAACTTCCGACGCCGCGGCGGTGCCGGCGCGACCGCTCGCGCAGCTTCCGACGACGCGGCGGTCCCGGCGCGACCGCCCGCGGAGCTTCCGACGCCGCGGCGATGCCGGCGCGACCGCTCGCGCAGCTTCCGACGCCGCGGCGGTGCCGGCGCGACCGCTCGCGGAGCTTCCGACGCTGCGGCGGTGCCGGCGCGACCGCTCGCGGAGCTTCCGACGCGCGTCGAGCGACCCGCCGGCCGCGTGATACCGTCCCACCTCCACCGAGGGGAGGCATCCATGTCCGGCATCCGCACCATCCAAGGCGACGACTCGCTCGAGAGCGTCCGCGACGAGCTGATCTTCACCCGCGCCCGCCTGCTCGCGCGGCCCGAGACCGCGGCGCTCGCGGCGCAGCTCGACCCACTGCTCGCGCGGGCACGCGAGGTGCGCGACGGCCAGGAGTCGGCGTGGCAGGCCGAGATCGAGGCCCAGGCGCGGGTGGACGTAGCGGACGAGGACCTCGAGGAGTCGATCGACGACGTCGACGCCGAGCTGAAGCACCTCGATCGCGACCTCGAGTCCCCGCGGCGCCGCCGCTACTTCAAGAAGCCGCCGAGCGACCTGCGCAAGCTCGGCCTGGAGTCGACGCTGCGCGAGATCGAGGGCTGGCCGGCATCGCTCCAGAGCGAGCCCGAGGCATCGCTCCAGGGTCTGGGGCGCACCGTCGAGACCCGCGTCGGCGCGGGGCGTGACGCGCTCCAGGGCCGCACCCGCGCCGCGGCGGCGCGCGGCGATCACCGGGCCCGCGAGATCCTCTCGCTGATCGACGACGCGAACGCGGCCCGCCTCGGTCTGCTCGGCGATCTGCAGCGGCTCGCGAGCGCGCAGCGCCGCGACGGCAGCTGGGCCGCGCGCTTCTTCCGGCGCGCGGAGCGCACGCCGCGCCCGCGGAAGAACGCCGAGCCGGCCGGCGAGTGAGCGTACCCTCGTCGTCGCTCTCATCGGCTTGCCGATCCGCGAGCGGCGACGGTATCGTGCCCCCCATGCGGCATGCGTCCGGGCCTCGCTTCCTCTCGTTCTTCCTCTTCGCCGCCGCGCTCGTCACATCGTTCCCAGCCGCGGCGCAGGGCGATGCCTCGGTGATCGTCCTCGGGCTCACGTCGATCGAGGGCGACGACGAGTACGCGCGCAACCTGACCGGCGCGATCCGCAACCAGGCGTCGCGGGTGCCCGGCTGGCAGGTGAGCGATCGCGAGGTGACGCTGGCCCAGATGTCGCTCGCCCACGGATGCGGCGACGTGCCCGACGTCGACTGCCTGCGCCAGATCGCCGCGACGCTCAACGCGCAGCGCCTCCTCTACGGCACGGTCCGCCGCCAGGCGGGCGACTTCCACCTCACGCTCTCGCTCTTCGACGCCGAGACCGGTCAGATCGACCGCACCGTCGAGCAGACGCTCTCGAGCCGCCGCACCGACATCGACGATCTGCGCGAGCCCGCGCGCACCGTGGTGACGCAGCTCTCGGGCCCGGTCACCGGCGCGCTGCGCATCGCGTCGAACGCGCCGGGCGCGACGGTCAGCGTCGACGGCGAGGTGGTCGGCACCACCGACACCGAGGGCGGCTTCGCGATGCCGGCGATCGCGGTCGGCGAGCACGCGATCGAGGTCTCGGCGAGCGGGCGCGACCCGTGGACCGGCACGGTGACGGTGTCGCGCGACACCGAGATGACGCTCGACGCCGAGCTCGCGGAGAGCACGGGCGGCGGCGAGCACCAGGGCGGCGGCGACGGGCCCTCGATCAACTGGGCCGGCATCGCGCTGATCGCGGCGGGCGCGCTCGCGTTCGGCGGGACGATCTACTCGTGGGCCCGGCTCGAGGCGATCAACTCGGACGCGCAGTACCGCGCGTACACCGACTCGTTCCGCATGACCTACGACCCGATGCGCGGCGGCAACCCGCCCCCGACGTACCTCACGAACTGCACCGCCGCGGCGCGCGGCGACACGCTGGGCGGCCGCGCCGACGCGGGCGCGGCGAGCACGGTCGCGGACCTCTGCAGCGAGGGCGACACGCTCGAGGTGCTCCAGTACGTGTTCCTCGGCGTCGCGGTCGCGGCGGTCGGCACCGGCGCGATCTTCCTCGCGACCGGCATCGGCGAGAGCGGTGGCTCGTCGGAGCAGGAGCCGAGCGTGACCCTGATGCCGAGCTTCTCGCCCGAGGGCGGGCGCATCACGGCGCGCGTGCGATTCTAGGACCTCGGCGCGGATGCTCGTTCTGGGATCGACGTTCAGCCCGGAGCGAGCAGCCGGGACGAGGTCCTAGAACGCTCGGAGGACCGGGTGAGAATCGTAGGTGGGTCGCTCTCGGGTCGTCGCTTCTCGGGCCCGCCCGGAGAGCTGACGCGACCGACGTCGGAGCGGGTGCGCGAGGCGATCGCGTCGGCGATCGCGTCGCGCGGTGGGTTCGAGGGCACGCGCGTGCTCGATCTCTATGCGGGCACCGGCGCGATGGCGTTCGAGGCGCTCTCGCGCGGGGCGGTGCGCGCGGTGCTGGTCGAGCGGGACGCCAAGGTCGCGCGCGCGATCACGAAGAGCGCGGGCGAGCTCGGCTTGAGCGAGCGCTGCGAGGTGATCACCGCGGATCTGCGTCAGGCGCAGGCGCTGATGCGCATCGAGCGCGCGGCCGCGGGCGAGGCGTTCGATCGCGTGTTCGTCGACCCGCCCTATGCCGACATCGACGCGGTGCCTCCGCTGCTCGACGCGCTGCGCGCGCGAGGGCTGGTGGCGGGGGGTGCTTTACTGGCCGTGGAGCACGCGACCAGGCATGCTCCCTCCGCGCTCGAGGGCTACGACGTGCTCTCGCATCCGCGCTACGGCGACAGCGCCGTGCTCTTGTTGGCTCCGTCCGAGGGACTCGAATGAGCGTCGCGATCTACCCCGGGTCGTTCGACCCGATGACCAACGGGCACGTCTCCATCATCAAGAGCGGGCTCGTCGTATTCGACAAGCTGATCGTCGCCGTGCTGCGCAACCCGCGGAAGGAAGCGCTCTTCACGGTGGAGGAGCGCGTCGAGATGATCCGCGAGGAGCTCGGCGGCGCGGGCAAGAACGTCGAGGTCGACTCGTTCGACGGGCTGCTCGTCGAGTACTGCAAGAAGAAGAACGTGCGCGTGGTGCTGCGCGGTCTGCGCGCGGTCGCGGACTTCGAGTACGAGCTGCAGATGGCGAACATGAATCGCCACCTGAACACGCAGGTCGAGACCGTCTTCTTGATGGCGAACGACGCGTACTTCTACGTGAGCTCGAACATCGTGAAGGAAGCCTGGCGCCTCGGCGGCGACGTGAATCGCCTGGTGCCGAAGTCGGTCGCGCAGCGACTGAACGAGAAGATGGCGGCGTCGAAGGGCTGAGCGCGGTGAGGAGTCTCCGCGACGGCGCCCCGGCCCGACGAGCGATCCTGTGGCCATGAACGATCGCTTCGAGCTGACCGACGAGCTCGTGATGGGGTCGAAGCTGCGCAACCGCGGCCAGCCGGGCGATCGGAGCTCGCATCCCGGCGACTTCCTCGCCCGACTCTGGGCGCTCTTCGGCCAGCCTCCACGCCAGATCGATGGCGGCTTCGAGTACACCGTGCGCGACCGCTCGACCGGGCTCGCGTTCCACGCGTACTCGGGCGCGAGCGGGCCGGCGTACGGCGCGAGCTGGGACCTGCTCGAGGAGCTCGCGCCGGTGCTCGACGCATTCGACGCGCTGCTCGATCGCACGGCGCCGGCCGAGGTGGAGCTGGAGCTCTGCGGGGACGACGAGCACCGGCCCGGGGACCGATGGCTCGTGGGCGTCCGCCGCGGCGAGCCGTTCGAGCGCGAGGTGCGCGCTCGGGCGCGCAAGAGTCCCGGGTCCGCCACGAACGCCGACGAGTGCGAGGCGATCGCGAAGACGCTCGGCGGTCCCTACGGAATCTCGGCGGGGTTCCAGAGGGCGCTCGACGAGCTCGTCGACGTGCCCTCCGAGGTGCACTTCGGCGGGCGCACCTACCGCAACTGCATCGGCCTCGCGGTGCAGTCCGAGACCGGTCCGGTATTGCTCTTCGACGAGGGACCGGGGATCGAAGAGCTCGGCATCGACGAGGCACTCGGCGGTGCGCTCAGCGCGAAGGCGCGCCTGTGGCTCGACGCGTACGCGCGTTGGCACGATGCCCAGGGGCTCTCGCGACGCGCGCTCCGTCGGCGCTGACTGAGAGGCTTCACTCCGCGGCTTCGTCGATCGCCGCGGGCATCACGTCGGCGAGCGTCGGCGTGAACGTCGGTGCGTGCGCGAGGCCCTCGCGGCACGCGTCGTCGAACGCCGGCAGATCGTCGATCCCGATGCGCCCCACGCGCAGTCGATCGAGGCACGCGTCGCCGTTCTTCAGCGCGACGCGCACCCGCAGGTAGCCGTAGAGATAGCCCGCGTCGCGCGCGACTCCGCCGCCGCGGTGCGCACGCTCGGTGATCAACACCGCGCTCTCCGGCGAGAAGCCGTGCTGCTTGAACAAGAAGCGCGCGGTCTCGCCGAACGACGCGCCCGAGTGCAGGCGATCGGTCGCGATCACGCGGGCCGCGAGAACGCGCATGCGGTGCGGATCGAGCGCGCCCGCCTGCTCCTCGAGGCAGATCGCGAGGCCTTCCTGATCCGCGAACGAGCCCGCGGTGCCGACCTCGAAGATGCGGAGCGGCTGCTTCGTCGCGTTCGCCGCCGCGACCGCGTGCCCGAGGATCTCGTGCGCGACGAGCCGGCGCGCCTCGGTGCGCCCGAAGCGACGCGCCGCGATGAACACCGCGCGATCCCCGGTCGCCGCGCCCGCGACCAATCGCGCGTCGATGCGCACCTCGAGATCGAGCCCCGCCGCGCGCGCCGCGTCACGCAGCATCTGCGCGAGCGTCTCGGCCTCGATCTCGCGCGCCTCCTCGCTCGGCGCGATGCGCTCGAGCAGACCGCGCGCGACCGTGCTCACCCGCACCGGCTGCGCGTCCTCGAGCACCACCTCGCGCATGCCGGTGCCGAAGCGACGCGCCGCGAGCGGGCGCACGCGCACCGGATCACCGACGCACTCGATCATCGCGAGATCGACCTCGAGCTCGTCGAGCCGCGCGAAGTACATGGCGCGCAGCGCCGACGGCAGACGATCCCGCGCGAGCGCACGCGCCTCGTCGATCGCGCGCCAGAGCACCGGCTCGATGCGACGACGCGCGAGCTCCCAGCGCGGCATCGGCGCTTCGCCCTTGCCCACCTGTTCGACCAGGCGCGCCCTCTCCGACGCGGCGTTCGCGGGCGTCAGCGCGGGCAGCACGCGCGCCTCGCGCGAGATGCGCAGCAGCAGCGCATCGATCGGCGCGATCCCCGCCAGGACCTCGTCGATCGCGGCGACTTCGTGGAGCGCGCGCACACGCTCCGACCCGGGTTTCGCTCCCGACTCGTTCGTCGCGATCACGCGGCGGGGGGGCGAACGCATGAGCCCGGAAAGGGTAGCACCCGAGACCGAGGGGTCTATGACGATCGTACGGGGATCGTGCGCGGGGATCGCGCTCGGAACGCGTGGTACGCTGCATCACCGAATCGAATCACCGCGGGTCACGAGAGGAACACACCTTCAATGGCACTGATGGAAGACAGCCTCGTCTCTCGTATCGCTTCGCTGCAGGACTACGCGACGTATCGCGATCTCAACTGGGAAGGCTCCTTCGAGGAGTACCTCCGCGTCGTGCGCGAGCGTCCCCAGGTCACCCGGAACGCCTTCCAGCGCCTGTACGACATGATCGTCAGCTACGGCGAGGAAGAGTACATCGACAACAAGAAGCGCCTCGTGCGCTATCCGTTCTTCAGCGATCCCATCGACGGTGGGAAGGACGGAGTCTTCGGTCTCGACATCCCGCTCATGCGGCTCGTCAACGTGCTGCACGCAGCGGCGCTCGGGTACGGCCCCGAGAAGCGCATCATCTTGCTCCACGGCCCGGTCGGCTCGAGCAAGAGCACGATCGCGCGGCTGCTCAAGAAGGGCATCGAGCGTTATTCGCGCACGCAGGAAGGCGCGCTCTACACGTACAAGTGGGTCAATCTCAAGGAGACGGGCCTCGCAGGCGACGCGGACGAGCTTCCGTGCCCGATGAACGAGGAGCCGCTCAAGCTGATCCCCGAGGAGTGGCGCGAGCGCGCGATCAAGGATCTGCACCTCGGCACCGATCGCGCGCGCGTGGTGTCGCCGGGCACGCTCAATCCCGCGAGCCGCTACATCTTCCGTTGCCTGATGGAGAAGTACGGCGGTGACTGGGGCCAGGTCATCGCGAAGCACGTGCGCGTGCGCCGACTCGTGCTGAGCGAGAAGGACCGGATCGGCATCGGCACCTTCCAGCCGAAGGACGAGAAGAACCAGGACTCGACCGAGCTGACTGGCGACATCAACTATCGAAAGATCGCCGAGTACGGATCGGACTCCGATCCTCGCGCGTTCAACTTCGATGGTGAGTTCAACATCGCGAACCGCGGCATCATCGAGTTCGTCGAGATCCTGAAGCTCGACGTCGCGTTCCTCTACGACCTGCTGGGCGCGACGCAGGAGCGGAAGATCAAGCCGAAGAAGTTCGCGCAGACCGACATCGACGAAGTGATCATCGGTCACACGAACGAGGCCGAGTACAAGAAGCTGCTCTCCAACGAGTTCATGGAGGCGCTCCGGGATCGAACGATCAAGATCGACATCCCGTACATCACGAAGATCTCGGAAGAGGTCAAGATCTACAAGAAGGAGTTCGGCCCCGAGCGCCTGCGCGGAAAGCACGTCGCGCCGCACACGCTCGAGGTCGCGGCGATGTGGGCGGTGCTCACGAGGCTCGAGGAGCCGAAGAAGCACCAGCTCTCGCTGCTCCAGAAGATGAAGCTCTACGACGGCAAGACGCTGCCGGGCTTCACCCAGGACAACGTGAAGGAGCTGCGCAAGGAGGCCAATCGCGAGGGCCTCGACGGCATCTCCCCGCGCTACGTGCAGGACAAGATCTCGAACGCGCTCGTGAGAGACGGTGTCGAGGGATACATCAATCCGTTCATGGTCCTGAACGAGCTCGAGAAGGGCCTCGCGCACCACTCGCTGCTCTCCGACGTCGAGCAGAAGAAGAAGTACCAGGAGATGATCGGCGTCGTGAAGGGCGAGTACGAAGAGATCGTGAAGAACGAGGTCCAGCGCGCGATCTCGGCGGACGAAGAGGCGATCTCGCGGCTCAGCGCGAACTACATCGACAACGTCCGCGCGTACACGCTCAAGGAGAAGGTCAAGAATCGCTACACCGGCCGTGACGAGGAGCCGGACGAGCGACTCATGCGCTCCATCGAGGAGAAGATCGACATCCCGGAGTCGCGCAAGGACGACTTCCGGCGCGAGATCATGAACTACATCGGTGCGCTCGCGATCGAGGGGAAGAAGTTCTCCTACGACACCAACGATCGCCTGCGCCGCGCCCTCGAGATGAAGCTCTTCGAGGATCAGAAGGACTCGATCAAGCTCTCGTCGTTCGTGTCGAACGTCATCGACAAGGACACGCAGGACAAGATCGACGTCATCAAGGATCGTCTGATCAAGTACTACGGCTACAACGAGGCGAGCGCGAAGGACGTGCTCTCGTACGTCGCGTCGATCTTCGCGCGCGGCGACGTGAAGAAGTAGTCGACATCCAGGGTGATTGCGGCGGGGCGCTCTCGGAGACGAGGGCGCCCCGTTGCGCTTCTTGGAAGAGTGCGCTCGACTCGCCGACGAACGCCGAGGGGTGTGCTCGATGCGAACAGGTGCTTGGCTTTCGCTCGCCGCGGTGGCGCTCGGGATCGGGTGCGTCGAGGGCCCCGCACCGGTCTGGGTCTGCTCAGTCGCCGACTACGAGCTGATCGAGAACGTCGGTTGCACGTGCGATCTCCCTCAGGGTGCGGAGGTCCCCGAGGGCGAGGTGCTGGAGCGGGGGACGGTCGCGGGTGTCGTCGCGCCGCCCGGGACGTACCCGCCCAACGCGGTGGTGCGCATCCACCACGAAGGCGAGCAGACCATCACGTGGACCGGCGACGACGGGTCGCTCTTCGCGATGATCCGCCACGCGAACGTCGATCTCCGCGGCGTGCACGTGCGCATCGACGTCGAGGGCGCGTCGAGCGGCTGGGCGACGCTCGATGCGGTCGAGGAGGCGTGGCTCGCTCCGTCCCGGGCGCCGCACGAGGAGTTTCCCGAGGGTGCGGCCGTCATCGAGCACCCGGGCGGGACGCTGTGGACGCGCGCGCACATCGAGCCCGACAACATCGCGACGCCGATCGAGCATGCGCTCTGGATCGCGCGCCAGAGGCCCACGTGGCTCGATCCGGCGCCCGCGCTCGACACCGAGCTGGAGCGCATGGATCCGGGAAACGAGGGCGACTCCGTGCGGCTCGTGATGCTGCACGCGTCTGGCCACGCGAGCGGCTGTCACGCCGGAGCCGGATGGCGCTGCCGCTGCTCGAAGTCGACGCGCGTCGCGGGGCTGTGCGCGGATCAGCCTCCGCCGCCGCCTCCCCCGCCTCCGCCTCCGCCGCCTCCGCGGGACGCCGGCGTGCCGTTCTGATCGCGGCGCCGCATGCTGCGGCGCGTGGACGGCGTGCCGCAGCAGTTCGAGGACGTGCGCGATCGTGCGGCGTTCCGGCGTCCCGCCCATCGCGACGGGATCGAGCTCTATCGCGCGCACATCGTGCGGCACGCGTTCGAGCCGCACGTGCACCTCGCGCTCGGGCTCGGCGCGATCGACGAAGGCGTGCAGCGCATTCGCTATCGCGGCAGCGAGCACGTCGCGCCCGCGGGCTCGCTCGTGATGATGAACGCCGACGAGGTGCACACCGGGCGCGCCGAGACGCGCGAGGGGTGGCGCTATCGGATGATCTACGTCGAGCCCGAGGTCGCGGCGGAGATCACCGGCGAGCGCGGTTGGTGGTTCGACGACGCGCTCGCGCGCGATGCGGCGCGCGCACGGCACGTCTCGGGGATCCTCGCGGCGCTCTGGGGCGCGCACGACGCGCTCGCGTTCGACGGGCTCTTGCTCTCGCTCTTCGACACGCTGCGCCCGCATGCGCGCGTCGCACGCGTCGCGCGGCCCGAAGCCGAGGCGCGCTTCGAGCGGGTGATCGACGCGATGCGCGCACGCCTCGACGCGCGCCACACGCTCGCCGAGCTCGCTGCGATCGCGGGGCTCAGCCCGTTCCACTTCCAGCGCCGGTTCAAGGCCGCGCACCACGCGACGCCGCACGAGATGCTGATGGCGCTGCGGCTCGCCGACGCGAAGCGAAGGCTCGCGCGCGGCGAGCGTCCCGCCGCGATCGCCGCCGCGGTCGGGCTCGCCGATCAAGCGCACCTGACGCGCGCGTTCGTGCGCCGCTACGGGGCCACGCCCGCGCGCTACCAGCAGCAAGCTGGTTCAAGACCGCACCGCTGATCCGCACCAATCCGTGCCGCGATGTCCGATCGTGACGCCAACGTCTCCGGGTCGCTCTACGCGCTCGCCGCCGGGCTGCTCTGGGGGCTCGTGTTCGTCGTGCCGGTGCTGCTCCCCGAGTATCCGGCGGCGGCGCTCTCGTTCGGGCGATACGTCGCGTTCGGCGTGATCGCGATCCCGCTCGCGTGGATCGGTCGCACGCAGCTGCGCGCGCTCTCGCGCGCCGACTGGATCGAGGCGACGAAGCTCGCGCTGGTCGGCAACGTCCTCTACTACCTGTGCCTCGCCGCCGCGATCCAGCGCGCGGGCGCGCCGCTGCCGACGATGATCATCGGCACGCTCCCGGTGGTGATCGCGCTGGTGTCGAACGCGCGCGGCGAGCGCGTGCCCTGGGCGCGGCTCGCGCCCTCGCTCGCGCTGATCGCGATCGGCATCGCGCTGGTGAACCACGCGGAGTGGCAGGCGCTGCGCGCCGATCCGAGCGCCGATCCCCGGCGCTACGCGATCGGCGGCGTGCTCGCGATCGGCGCGCTCGTGTGCTGGACCTGGTACCCGATCCGCAACGCGGCGTGGCTGCGCGCGTCGCGCACCCGATCGGCCTCGACCTGGGCGACCGCGCAGGGCGTCGTGACGCTGCCGATCGCCGCGATCGGCTATGCGGGGTTCCTCGCGTGGAGCGCGATCACCGGCGAGGACCGGTTCCCGCTGCCGCTCGGGCCGACGCCGTCGCGCTTCGTGATCGCGATGCTGGTGGTCGGCCTCCTCGCGTCGTGGCTCGGCGCGACGTGCTGGAACCGCGCGAGCCAGCGCCTGCCGACGCAGATCGCGGGACAGCTCATCGTGTTCGAGACGCTGTCCGCGCTGACGTACGCGTTCGTGCTGCGCGGACGTCTGCCCGACGCGACGACGGTCGCGGGCATCGTGCTGCTGGTCGTCGGCGTCGCGTGGGCGCTGCGCGCGCCGCGAGAGACCGAGCCGGCGCCGCTCGAGAGCACGTGATCAACGACGTCGCGCGGCGATCAGCGCGAGCGCGGCGAGCACCACGACGAGCCCCGCCGATCCACGCGCGTGCCCGACGGCGCAGCCGCCCGCGCCCTGATCTTCGACGCAGCGCCCGCCGCCGTGGTGCATCGCGCCCTCGGGCACCGGGTTCGACTCGAAGTGCTGTCCGTCCGGACAGGTCTCGATCACGTCGGCGCGCGCCGATGGAGCGAGCACCAACAGCGCGAAGGCGAGCGCGAGGATCGTCCGCATCGCGTCATGCTCGCCCGACGCGCGTGGACGGGCAAACGATCGCGCGAGAGTTGCGCGACGTGACCATCGGTCGCAGCGCGGCGCGCGAATTCCGCGCATTTCTGCTGGCCCGCGCGTTGCGGAGAGCGCCTCCGGAGCCGGTGTTGCACGACGTTTGGCAGTGGGCCCGTGGAGTGGAACGATGCGCGCCATGCTTCGTTCGCTCCTCGCGTCCGCGCTCGCCGCGCTCGTCCTCGGTGGTTGTTACTTCGTGCAGTCCCCATCGCGCCCGGTGCCAGCCCTCGCCGTGCTGCGCGAGGAGGGCGAGCGGCAGGGCTGCCTCATGATCTTCCTGCCGGGCATGCTCGACGGCCCCGACACGTATCTCGATCACGGGTTCCCCCAGGACCTGCTGCGATCGGGCGCCGCGTGCGACTCGGTCGCGGTGAACCTCCACGTCCGTTACTACGGCGACGGCAACGTGGCCGAGAAGGTCTGGGAGGACGTGCTCGCGCCGGCGTTGGCGCGCGGGTACGACGAGATCTGGATCGTCGGCGTCTCGATGGGTGGGCTCGGCGCGCTGCTCACGGCGAGCGCCTACACGCGCCACGTCGACGGGATCATCCTGCTCTCGCCCTACCTCGGCGAGGAGTCGTTCGTGCGCACGGTGATCGACGCCGGCGGGCTCGCGGAGTGGACGCCGCCGAGCGAGATGCCGGCGCGCATGACCGGCGACAACTACTCGCTCTTCCTGTGGTCGTGGCTGCGCGGCTACGTCGACGATCCGGAGTCGATGCCCGCGCTCTACCTCGGGTTCGCGAACGGCGAGCGGCTCGCGCCCGGGGACGAAGTGCTCGCGCGCGTGCTGCCCGAGGGCCACGTGCTGCAGCAGGACGGCAATCACGGCTGGGCGACGTGGCGACCGCTCTTCCGCGAGCTGCTCGCGCGCGCACGGCCGGGCCGTGGTGATGCCAGCGTGCTCGCGTCGTCGCAGTGAGTTTCGGTAGTCTGAGCTTCGAGGGAGGGACCGGATGATCGCTCGGGGGACCTGGATCGCGCTGCTCGCAGCGCTGTCGATCGCGCTCGTGCCTGCGCTGGGGCTCGCGCAGGAGGACGCGCGCACGCTCTTCCAGCGCGGCCAGACGGCGTACTCGCAGGGCGACTACGACGCGGCGATCGAGCAGTGGACGCGCGCGTACGAGCTCGACCCGCGCCCGCTGCTGCAGTTCAACCTGTCGCAGGCGTACGAGCGGCTCGGTCGGCTCGAGGACGCGATCCGCGCGCTCGAGCTCTACCTCGAGCGTGCCGATCCGAACGACGAGCACCAGTCGGACGCGCGCGCGCGCGTGTCGGCGCTGCGCGAGCGCGTGGGCCGCACCAGCGTGCGCGTGACCGGGGGGCCCGAGGGCGCGACGATCCTGGTCGACGGCGAGGATCGCGGACGCACGCCGCGCCCCGATCCGATCCAGGTCCCGCCGGGCTCGCATCGCATCGCGGTGCGCGCGCAGGGATACAGCGAGTTCACGTCGACGGTGGTCGTGCCCGCCGGGCAGTCGGTCGACGTCACGGTCGAGATGCAGGTTGCGAGCGGTGGTGGCGCGCAGGTCGCGGAGGGCGGCGGCGAGCTGCCGGTGGTGCCGATCATCCTGTTCTCGGCGGGCGGCGCGGCGCTGATCGCGGGTGCGATCATGGGCGGCATCGCGCTCTCGGACGCCGAGAACGCGCCGGGTCGCGACTCGCCCGAGGCCGACGCGGCGCGCGGTCTCGCGCTCGGCGCGGACATCACGATGGGCGCCGGCGTCGCGCTCGCGGCAGCGGGATTGATCGTGCTGCTCGTGAGCGACTCGGGCGGCGGCGAGGAGCGCCAGCCCGAGCGCATCTCGCTCGCGCCGTGGGGCGGCTCGAGCGGCGGCGGCGTCGCGGTCGCGGGGTCGTTCTGATGTTCTTCGCTTCGTGGGGGCGTGAGATGAAGATGACGACGATGCGTGTCCTGCTCGCGGCGCTGGCGATCGGCGCAGGCGTGAGCGGTGCAGGTTGCTCGGTGATCGTGGACGACGCGATCCAGGATCGCGACGCGGGGGCCGTGGAGTCGTGCACCGGCGTCACGAACGGAACCGAGTGCGGCAACGGGCGCGTCTGCGTCGACGAGGCGTGCGCCGTGAGCACGTGCGGCGACGGAGTCGTCGACACCGCGCGCGACGAGCAATGCGACGACGGCAACGACGAACGCGGCGACGGCTGCGAGCCGACGAGCTGCATCTTCACGTGCTCGATCGACAGCGACTGCGCTGACGACGAAGAGTGCGACGGAGAGGCGAGGTGTGAGGAGCACCGCTGCGTGCCCGGCACGGACCTCGACGACGGAGCCGAGTGCACGCTCGCCGACGTGCCCGACGTGGACGCCGGGATGCCGGACGCCGGCATCGAGGACGCCGGCGTCGACTTCGACGGCGGGACCGACGATCCGACGATCGGTCAGTGTCGCGCCGGCGTGTGCGTGAGCCGCGGCTGCGGCAACGGCGTGCTCGGCGAGGGTGAAGAGTGCGACGACGGCAACAGCGAGGACGGCGACGGTTGCGACACGGATTGCACGTACAGCTGCGAGAACGACGCGGAGTGTCAGAACGAAACGGTCTGCGACGGGACGGAGACCTGCGAGGTCGCGACGCACACCTGCTCGGCCGGTGATGCGCTCGACTGCGCCGACGCCGAGAACTTCACCAACGGACGCGGCGACTGGGGCCCCGACTGCACGGTCGACACGTGCGATCCCCTGATGGGATGCGTTCACACCTTGCGTGACGCCGACGCCGATGGATACCCGCCGAGCGCATACGTGCTCGACGGCACGAGCTACTCGTGCCTCGGGACCGCCGCGAACGACTGCAACGACGTCGACGAGACGGTGTACCCGGGCGCCGAGGAGATCTGCGATGGGCGCGACAACAACTGCGTCGGCGGCGCGGACGAGACGGCGCCCACGCACTATGCGGATTGCGACGGCGACGGCTTCGCGGCTCTGAATCCGACCACCGCACCGATGGTCTGCACGCCGCCGGCGAACACCGGTTGTCCGAACCCGGCGATCGCGCGGTGGACGACGACTCGCCCCATCGCAGGCAATCGCACGACGTACGACTGCAACGACGCGAATCCGAGCGTGTTCCCGGGGCAGGAGACGTGGTTCGCGAGCGCGATCCCCGGAGCTCCGGCGCTGAGTGCCTACGACTACAATTGCGACGGCACGAACCAGCAGGAGCGTCCCGACCCGCCCCCGTGCACGACGCCGCCGTGTTTCGTCATCATCCCGTGTATCAACGGACGCTGCTACCGCGACTTCGGCTGGAGCGACAACACGGCGCCTGCCTGCGGAGCTCAGGAGAACTACGACTATTGCGTGAACGGCCGGACGTCGTGCGGGACGAACACGCAGCTCTACCGGCAGCGCTGTCGCTGAGATCGACGACAATGCGCTGACGCACGAGTGGGCCCCGGCTCGACCGCGAGCCGGGGTCCGGTCGTTCTCGATCGGAGAAGGTTGCGGCCCGATCGCCGCGTGCCCCCAGGCACACCCGCGGCCGACCTCCCCGTCGGCACGGACTCGGTCCCGCACTCGCGCCCAGCGCAGCGGAGCGTAGTCGACGAGAGCGCGCGTTGCGGATCGCCCCAGCCCTCGAACGCGAGCAATCGCGCGCGAGGGGGGCTATGCTCTTGCTCGTGTCGCTCCGCATCGACCAGGACCACTCGCGGTTCAAGAACATCGTCCGCGGCAAGATCCGGCAGAACCTGCGGCGCTACGTGTCGCAGGGAGAGCTGATGGGGAAGCAGGGGAAGGACGTGGTGTCCATCCCCATCCCGCAGATCGACATCCCGCGCTTCCGTTACTCGGACCGCCAGCAGGGCGGCGTCGGTCAGGGCGATGGTGAGCCCGGCGATGCCGTGGGCGGCGGCGAGGGCGAAGGCGACGGCCAGGGCAAGGCGGGCCAGGACGCGGGCCAGCACGTTCTCGAGGTCGACGTCACGCTCGACGAGCTCGCCGACATCCTCGGCGAAGAGCTCGCGCTGCCGAACATCGAGAACCGCGGCAAGAGCAAGCTCGTCGATCAGAAGGATCGTTACGTCGGCGTTCGCCGCGTCGGTCCGAACTCGCTCCGCCACTTCAAGCGCACGTACAAGCAGGCGCTGAAGCGACAGATCTCGATGGGCACGTACAACCCGTCGCGACCGATCGTGATCCCGACCCGCGACGACCTGCGCTTCCGCTCGTGGAAGACCGAGGAAGAGCCCGTCGCGAACGCGGTGATCCTCTACATGATGGACGTCTCCGGCTCGATGGGCGACGAGCAGAAGGAGATCGTGCGCATCGAGTCCTTCTGGATCGATGCGTGGCTCAAGAAGCAGTACAAGGGCCTCGAGACCCGCTACATCATCCACGACGCCGTCGCGCGCGAGGTCGATCGCGACACGTTCTTCCGCACGCGCGAGTCGGGCGGCACGATGATCTCGAGCGCGTACAAGCTCGCGGCGCAGATCATCGACGCCGACTATCCCGCGAGCGAGTGGAACATCTATCCGTTCCACTTCTCCGACGGCGACAACTGGTCGGTCGACGACACGCTGCTCTGCATCGAGCTGCTCAAGACGAAGCTGCTGCCGGTGAGCAACGTGTTCTGCTACGGGCAGGTCGAGTCGCCGTATGGCTCCGGGCAGTTCATCAAGGATCTGCGCGAGCACCTCGGCAAGAACGACAGCGTGATCACCAGCGAGATCCGCGACCGCGACGCGATCATCGAGTCGATCAAGGAGTTCCTCGGCAAGGGGAAGTGATCGGCTGAGCCCCATCCTTCCGTGGGGTGTCCGTCGACGGGCACGGCCCGAGTTCGGTACCATCGCCGCGTTCGATGGCGGATCTGATCCCGTTCGCATTCGGCATGGGGGCAGCCGATCTCGTGCTGTTCTCGGTGTTCGCCGTGCTGTACCTCCGTGAGCGGCGCGAGCACCTACGAGCCTGGGCTTGGGCGCACGCGCTCGACGGCGCGCGACATCTGATCCTCGCGGTCGACATCTCGATCGGCGGCGCGGTGGTGCTCGAGCTCGCGAGCACGATCCTGCAGACCGCCGGCGCGTGGTGGATGATGGACGGCGCGATGCGCTTCGCGGGGCGCCGCTCGCATCGAGGCTGGATCGCAGCCGCGTTGCTCGTCGGCGTGTCGGGCGGGGTCGCGCGATGGCTCGCGCTGCCCTTCGCGATCGTGCACCTGCCGACCTCGACGTTCCTCGGCCTGGCGCGCGTGACCGGCGCGCTCGTGCTGCTGCGCGCGGAGGGCACGCGGACCGCGCGCACGATCACGTGCGTCGCGCTGCTGCTCTGGGGCCTGCACTCGTGGAACTACCCGTTCCTGCGCGAGGTGCGGTGGTTCGCGCCGTGGGGCTTCACGCTCGCGACGCTGCTCGCGACGTGCGTCGGCATCGGCATGCTGATGCTGCACCTCGAGCAAGCGCGCCGCGAAGAGCGCGCGAGCTCTGCGCGCTATCAAGAGCTCTTCGACGGCGCGATCGAGGGCTTCTTCCGCACGAGCCCGCAAGGAAGGTTCGTCGCGGCGAACCCCGCGCTGGTGCGCATGCTCGGCTACGAGCACGAGTCCGAGCTGCTCGCGCTCGATCTGATGCGCGACGTCTACGCGAACGCTGCGGATCGCGCGCGCATCCTCGCCCATCAGGACGGCGACATCGACACCGTGCGGCTCAAGCGACGCGACGGGAGCACCATCGAGGTCGCGGTGCACGGGCGCCGCGTGCGCGACGCGAAGGGCCAGGTGCGCTGGTTCGAGGGCTCGATGCGCGACGTCACGGAGGAGCAGCGCCTCCGCGAGGAGCTCGCGCAGGCGCAGCGCATGGAAGCGCTGGGGCGCATGGCGGGCGGCATCGCGCACGACTTCAACAACGTGCTCGGCGCGATCGTCGCTGCCGCCGATCTCGCGCGCTTGCGTGTCGATCGCGGGCAGCAGCCGACCGCCGAGCTCGACGACGTGCGCGACTCCGCGATGCGCGCCGCGGATCTCACGCGGCAGCTCCTCGCGCTCGCGCGCCGCCAGCCGCTGCACCGGCGTCCCCTCGATCTGCGCGATGCGGTGAGCGCGAGCGTGCGCGTGCTCGGTCGCGTCATCGGCGAGCGCATCGAGGTCGAGGTCTCGCTCGCGCACGAGCCGCTCGTGGTGCTCGCGGATCGCGGGCAGATCGATCAGGTGCTGATGAACCTCGCGCTCAACGCGCGCGACGCGATGCCCTCGGGCGGGCGGCTGCACATCGCGACGGAGTCGATCGAGATCGAGGGCTCGGCGTGGGCGCGGCTGGTCGTCGAGGACACCGGCGTCGGCATGGACGACGAGACGCGCCGGCACATGTTCGATCCCTTCTTCACGACGAAGCGGCACGGCCAGGGCAGCGGGCTCGGGCTCGCGATGGTGTACGGCGCGGTCACGCAGAGCGGCGGGCGCATCGACGTGGAGAGCGCGCCGGGCGAGGGCACGCGCATCGAGGTCGTGCTCCCGCTCGCGGTGGCGCAGCGTGCGATCGAGCCGGTCGAGATCTCCGAGGAGGGCCCGCGGCGCGTCGCGCGCATCCTGCTGGTCGAGGACGAGCCCGCGCTGCGACGCTCGGTCGAGGTCGCGCTGCGCGAGTCGGGGCACGAGGTGCGCGCCGCGATGAACGCGGCGGAGGCCTTCGATCGCTGGGGTGAGTGGCCCTTCGATCTGCTCGTGACCGACGTGGTGATGCCCGGGCTCTCGGGCCCGGATCTCGCGCGCACGGTGCGGCGTCGTGACCCGCTCTGTCCGGTGATCTTCGTGACCGGCTACGCCGCCGAGCCGATCGACGACGCGCTCTCGGAGCACGCGGAGCTGCTCACGAAGCCGTTCACGATGGACGCGCTGCTGGTCGCGGTGGCGCGCCGGCTCGAGACGCGCGACGCGGCGAGCGCTGCCGAGAGCACGCCCCACGTCACCACGGCCTGAGGCTCGACCCCGGGACTACCCAAGCTTGCGGGGCGGAGCGCTGGTGCTGAGGTACACTCGGCATACATGGCCAAGTACGCCCTCAACACGTCGACGCCTGCGTACCTCCGGGACATCCAGAAGCAGGTCGAAGAGTACGCGCGCGGCTACGGGCTGGACTTCTTCCCGACGATGTTCGAGGTCGTCTCGTACGACCAGATGAACGAGCTCGCCGCGTACGGCGGGTTCCCGGTGCGCTACCCGCACTGGCGCTTCGGCATGGAGTACGAGCAGCTCAGCAAGAGCTACGAGTACGGGCTGTCGAAGATCTACGAGATGGTGATCAACAACAACCCGTCGATCGCCTACCTGCTCGAGGGCAACTCGCTCGTCGATCAGAAGCTCGTGATGGCGCACGTCTTCGCGCACGTCGACTTCTTCAAGAACAACTACTACTTCCGCGCGACGAACCAGGGCATCGATCGCCAGACCGATCAGCCGATCCGGAAGTGGATCGACACGATGGCGAACCACGGCGCGACCATCCGCCGCTGGGCCGATCGTGTCGGCATCGAGAAGGTCGAGGAGTTCATCGACACCTGCTTGTCGCTGGAGAACCTGATCGACCCCGCGAAGCCCTTCGAGCCGCCGAAGCAGGCGCCGAAGAAGAAGGACTTCGAGTTCCTCGAGGAGGAGCCCGAGGAGGTCGCGAAGCTGCGCGTCGACAAGGACTACATGGAGGACTTCATCAATCCTCGTGAGTTCGTCGAGTCGCAGCAGAAGAAGATGGACGCCGAGAAGGAGAAGGCGAAGCGCGTCCCCGAGCGGCCCGACCGCGACGTGCTCGGCTTCCTCCTCGATCACGCGCCGCTCGAGCGATGGGAGCGCGACGTGCTGTGGGGCATCCGCGCCGAGGCCTATTACTTCTGGCCGCAGATGCAGACGAAGATCATGAACGAGGGCTGGGCCAGCTATTGGCACTCTCGATTGATGACCGAGAAGATCTGCGACGACGGCGAGATCATCGAGTACGCAGAGCGCAATGCGAGCGTGATGGAGACCGGCAATGGCCGTCTCAATCCGTACAAGCTCGGCGTCGAGCTCTATCGCCACGTCGAGGAGCGCTGGAACAAGGGCCAGTTCGGCAAGGAGTGGGAGGACTGCGACGACCTCGAGGCGCGTCGCTCCTGGAACCGCCGCACCGGGCTCGGGCGCAAGAAGATCTTCGAGGTGCGCTCGCTCTACAACGACGTGACCTTCATCGACGAGTTCCTCACGCCGGAGTTCGTCGCGGAGCAGAAGCTCTATTCGTTCGGCTACAACGCGCGCAACGATCGCTGGGAGATCGAGAGCCGCAAGTTCAAGGAAGTGAAGGAGAAGCTCCTCTTCCAGCTGACGAACGCAGGACAGCCCTTCATCCGCGTGGTGGACTCGAACCTCGGCAATCGCGGTGAGCTCCTGATGGAGCACGATCACCAGGGGATCGATCTGCGTCTCGACTGGGCGCGCGAAGTGCTGAAGTCGCTCGTGCGGGTGTGGCGTCGACCGGTGGAGATCCACACGAAGGTCGAGAACAAGCCGACCTTGCTGCGCTTCGACGGCAAGGAGCACGTGCAGCGGCCGCTACGGTGAGCTCGGCGAAGTGGGCGGTCGCCGGCGCGATCGCGCTCTCGGTGCCGGCGATCGCGTACGCGTGGAACGTGTCGCGCAACGTGAGCGCGCGAGCGCGCGTCGACGGCGCGTGCGAGCGCATCGAGTCGACGCGGACGACACGATGGGCCGTGCTCGAGGAGCCGGCACGTTCGCTCTTCGAGGACGACGTCGAGCTGGTTCGCGGGCTCTTCCTGACGATGGGCGACACGCCATGCGCGGGGCTGCGCGAGGCGTTGGCGTCGCCGTGGGCGTGGAACGCGGGTCGGACGTGGGACGATCCGCCGATGTCGCAGGACCGGCTCGCGCAGATCACCGCGGCTGCCGAGCGCGCGCGGGCGCGATGTCCCGCGCTGATGGGCTCGGCGCTGAGCGCCATCCCCGGTCAGGACGCGGCCGCGATCGACGCTGCGGCGGTGAGCGCGTGCGACACGATGATGGCGGACTTCGACGCGTACGCTGCGGCACCACGCGAAGCGAGCGAGCCCACCGCGCTGTGGGCGTGGCCGGAGCGACTGGAGAGCCTCGCCGATGCGCTCGAGCTGACGCCCTGAGACGAGAAGAGCCGCGCGACGTCACGCATCGAGCGGCTCGCTTCCCGGGGCAAGCGGGGCTGGGGACCCGCGCGCAGCGTTTGAGGTGGGGGACCCGATCCGGCTTCGCCGGTCGGGGGGAGGGGTCTTCCAAGACCCCTCCCGCTCACTCAGCGCTGGTGGGTCCAGTAGTGGTAGCGCAGGAGGACCTGCACGTTCTCGAGGTTCGTCCAGTCCATCTCGGGGCGCGCGTGGATCTCGAGCAGGTACGAGCCCGCGAGCGGACGACCCCACCACTCGGAGCGCTCGTAGGGCGCGATCAGCGCGGCGTCGGTGCCCGACATCGGGTTCGTCAGCCAGCGCTCGTCGGCGATCGCACGCGCGCGGGTGATCACGCCGGGCTCGAACGCGAAGAAGCGCTCCTCGCCGTCCCAGTCGTCCAGCGTCGTGCGCCCCTCGTGGCGGATCGAGACCTGGATGTTGCCGTCGCCGTAGCACTCGACGGGACGCGTCGCGCGCTCGCAGTCGAAGAGCGCGCGCCCCACGAGGTTCACGGCCACGCGCTCGATGCGGTAGTTGAAGTTCCCGCGCGCGAGGCGATCCGCGAAGTAGCCGTGCTCGAGCTCGGAGGGGATCGCGAACGCGAGCACCGCGCGCGAGACACCGCCGAGATCGATCGTCGTGCCGCCCTGCTCGAACACCCCACACGGCTCGGGCGGCTGCGCGGGATCGATCTCCACGCCCGGCGGCACGCCGCCCGGCAGGAGACCGCTCGCACCGTGGCACTCGAAGAGCACGCGCGACACGAACGGCACCTCGTTCTCGAGCGTCGCCGACATCGCAGGATCCAGCGGGATCGCGTCGCCGAGGTTGATGATCTGCAGGTCGCTGCCCTCGCTGAAGCGATGCGAGATCGGATAACCGTCGACGAAGCCGCGCAGCGAGCGCACGTAGTCCTGCAGCAGCTCGCCGCGCACGTCGGTCGCGACGGGTCGTCCCGTCGACCTCGACCTGCGTCACCGCGTCCTGCAGGTCGAACACGTCGTTCGCCCACGACGCGGGGGGATCGACGTACGGCTCCTCCGCGCTCATCGAGGGCAGATCGAGCGCGAGCCGCACTTCGATCGCGCGGCGCGCGACGAACGCGTACCGCTGCGCGCGCACGAGCGCGTCCTCGGCGCGGCGGCGCTCGACCACCAACGTCGCACGCCACAGCGGATCACCGGCCACGCCGCTCTGCGCCAGCGCCTCCGCGATCTCGCGGCGCTGCTGCGCGAGGCGCACCTCGCGCTCGATGTCGTCGAAGCGACCATCGGCCGCCGCGACGCGCGTGACCATCTGCGCGCCGCTCCACGTGAGGTGCTGCATCTGCGAGAGGCGCAGCGCGAAGTCGCCGAACGCCTCGCTCAGGATCTCCTGACGTCGTCGTTCCTGATCGCTGCACGCGTCGAATTCGCCCATGATCGCGCCGATTCCGCCGATGGTCCCGCCCACTGCGGCGAGCGTCGCGGCGAGGCCGATCGTCGCGGTGCCGCCGGTGACGATCGTCGCGGCGGCGACCGCAGCGGCGATCGCGACCGTGACCGCGGCGCCGCGGAGGAACGTGCGCACGCCGCACGAGAGCGAGTCCCACCACGAGTCGCTGATCGAGAGGAACTGGCTGCGGTGCACGAGCAGCTCGCTCTCGGCCGCGTTGAACGTCGCGTGATAGTCGGAGAACGAGGTGCGGATCTGCTGGAGATCCTGGAAGAGCGCGATGAGCTGCTGGCGCGTCTCACCGCCGTACGGCGCGAACTGACCGGCCTCGAGATCGCCGCCCGACGCCGCGCGGATCTCCTCGACCACGACCTGCGGCAGCTCGTGCAAGCGGATCGACGCCACCGACGCCGCAATCTGATGGTGGCTGCAGCGCAGCACCTGGAGCAGGTGATCGAACCACTGCTCGCGCGAAGTGGGCGCGGGCTGGGTCGCCGGATCGTAGGTCGCGCAGAACGCGTTCTCGGCGGGCGCGCGGACGAGCCCGAGCTCGTGCAGCGAGACCGGCGCGGACGCGCGCGGGAGCACGCACGTCGCCTCGGGGCTCTCGGCGCCGCACAGCTCCGAGACCGTCGCCTGCTGGGCGAGCGCGGCGCTCGCGAGCTCGGCCTCGACCTCGCGCTCGTACGCGAGCTGCTGCAGCTCGTGCTCGCGCGCGCGCGTCAGGAGATCGGTCGCTTCGCTCTGCGCGCGCTCCGCCGAGTCGAGATAGCTGCGCCAGCTGTCCTCGCGACCATCGCCGTTCTCGACGAGCTCGCCCTCGAGCGGCGGCACGAAGCTGCTGGTGAAGCCGAGCGAGTTGTAGAGCGGCATCGCGGGGTCCGCGGGATCGACCGCGAGCGTCTCCGCGAGCTCCGCCGCGAGCGTGCCGCCGAACGCGTGCACCTGCGTGCCGGCGCCGGGATAGATCACGTCGAGCAGCGCGTGGCTGCGGCAGGTGTTCGCCGCATCGCCGGGCTCGCGCGCGCACCACAGCACGTGCACCGGGACCTCGGGCGCGAAGGCGCGCATCCCGGGCGTGGTGAACGAGCGACGGCAGTACGGGCCGACCGCGAAGCCGACCGTGCAGCCCGTCGCGCCGCCGAAGCCCGACGTGACCTCGGTCATGCGCGTGTAGCGCGCAGGGTCGTTGGTCACGTGGCTGCAGCTCGCGCTCGTGCCTGGCGGCGCGAGCGGCTCGCGGCCCGCGACCAGACACCGCACGTCGGACGCGCGCGGCACCATCACGGCGATGCCGCGCGGCAGGTGCGCGCCGCTGCGCTCGAACACCGACCACGTGCCGGTGAACGACGTGTCTCCAGGGCAGCCCGGGCCCCCGTCGCACACGCGCCACTCGGTCCACGCGCTGCCGATCTGCGCGTCGAGGAGCCCGAGCGTCGCCTCGGCGGTGCTGCGCAGCGACGGATCGGCCGGCATCGTGGTCACGAGCTGGAGCCGCAGGATCTGCGCCGCGCCCGCTGCGCCGACCGCCGCGAGCTGCGAGCGCGACGGCGTGTACCACGACGGATCCTTCGAGCCCGCCTCGCCGCCGCCGCCGGCGCGCGCGAGCGAGGCCTGGAGCGCGAGCAGGCTGCGCTGTCGCAGCGCGGGGGTGCCCTGCACGATCGAGCGCGACGGACACGCGCTTCCGCGCGCCGGCGCGATCACGACGCCCTCGAGCACCGCTTCGCCGTCGCGCAGGAGCTCGACCGCGGCCGCGACGTCGCTCGATCGCACGCCGTGCACCTCGTCGGTGAGAGCGCGCTCGCCCGCCGCGCGCGCCGGTCGTCCGAGCGCGGTGCGCAGCGCGGCCTCCAGCGCGTCGTACATCCGCGTGGTCTCGGCCGCGTCCGCCGCGAGCCATTGCGGCTGCGTGATCTCGCCGGTCGTCGCGTCGACGCAGGCGGTGTGGCTCAGCGGGACGGCGTGCTGGCGGAGCAGCTCGAGCGCGCGGGCGACGCGGACGTCGGAGTACGAGCGCGTCGCGTAGGGCAGCTCACCGCCGCGCGGGACGGAGAGCACCTGCTCGGGCTGATCCGGCGTCGCGAGGGTCACGATGCGCACTTCGTCGATCAGGCCGGGCGTGACCGCGAGATCGAGCGTCAGCTCGTGGCGCAGGAGCGTCATGCGGTCGTCGGTCGAGCCGCTGCCGAGATCGATGCCGCGCCCTGGCGACGTCGAGTACATCGTGCCGGCGCGACCGACGATCGCATCGCTCGCGAGGAGCGCCGCGTGGTCCGAGATCACGCCGAGGATGCGGCGATCGAACACGAACAGACTGCCCGCGCGGCGCGCCGGCTGGTTCGGGTACTCGAAGTGCACGAGGTAGACGTTCACCCGCGTCCCGGCGGGGATGGGCGACGCGCTGCCGCTCACCGTGAGCGGGCTCGGCAGCGGGAAGTCGGCGCGCTCCTGGAGCACGCGGATCTGCGTGCCGCGGAACGCGAGCGGCCGGAGGTCGGGCGGGAACCCGAAGTAGTAGACCTCGAGCGCGCCGCCGACGCTCATCGGCATCGACGGCCCCGGCACGGTGCGCTGCGCTGCGAACGGCGTCGCGCCGTAGAGCTGCGATGCGAGCGCGGCGCGACGCGAGCGCGGCCCGAACACCGCCTCGGAGAACGTGCCGCCTTCGACCTCGGCAGGGCTCGTCGCATCGGCCGCGGCGCGCGACGCGAGCACCATCGTCTCGTCGAGCTCGGTCGCGGTGCTCACCGCGTCGTCGGCGCGCAGGTGCAGCGTGCGCTCGTAGCCGTTCGCGATGCGCAGGCAGTCGGCGTCGGTGGTGCCGGTCGGGCACACGCCCGCGGTGCGCAGCCGCGTGAGCTCGGCGAGCCCGCGCGCCGCGCTCGCGCGCGATCGCTGCGATGCCTCGGCGAGCACCGCGGCGCGCACCGGACCCTCGAGGCGATGCGTCGTCGACTCCGCGGCGAGGCGCAGCTCGAGCCCGAGGCAGTGATCGAATTCCGCCTGACAGAACACGTGCGAGATCGACGCGCTCGGCCAGCCCGCGCACGCGTTCACCGCGGCATCGCCGGGCGCCCACTGGCGTCGCGAGAGCGACGCGCGCGCCGCGTCCTCGCCGAGCGCGCAGTACGGAGGCGCGGTGATCTCGCCGGTGCGCGCGCCCGCGGTGCGCTGGACGAACGTCGTGAGCCGTCCGTCGCCGAGGAGACCGACGGTCGCGGGCCGCAGGATGTCGGTCCGCACGTCGGCGGTGGCCGAGATGTTCGGCCAGAGCAGGTGCGACTCGCAGTAGCAGGCCGCATCGTCGAAGACGCGTTGCACCTCGCGCTCGACGGCGCTCGGATCGTAGGTCGTCTCGAGCGAGTCGTCGGTGCTGCTCGGTGCGCACCCCGCGACGACGAGCGCGCTCAGCGCGAGCTGCACGACTCTGGACCAAGATGAAGCCCGCCTCACGTTCCGCCCTCCCAGCGGTCCCCTCGACCGCGGGCGGCGCCTCGGCAACGCGTGTGCCTGGCGAGAACGCGTGGGCTCGCGCGTCGGGGTGGCGAACGCGCGCGTGCGCGCCCACGGGCGGCCCGCGTGCGCACGAAACGAAGAGAGCCGCCCGACGTGCGTCGAGCGGCTCTCTCGGTGTGCGAGGTCGCGAGCGCGAGCTCAGCCCGGGCCCTCGATCTCCGGCGGGCGCGGCGGGACGAGGAAGTAGACGATGCGCGAGTCGAGCGGCGAGCCGTCACCACGCACCGTGAGGCGCGCACGGAAGACCTGCGGCGTGAGCGCGGGCATCACGGTGTCGTTCTGGCGCGGCACGACGTCCCAGCAGACGCGGTTGCCCGCGGTCACCGACGGGAACGTCTCGTGGACTCCATCGGGCGGTCCCGAGGGGAACGCCGACGCGTCCTCGGTCGTGATCGCGGAGCAGCCCGCGGTCGTCGTGTTCGTCTCGAGGTGCTGGATGAACTGCAGCGCGTCACCCGCGTCCTCGGGCTCGTCGCTCGCCTCGATGGTCACGCGCAGCGGCACGCCGCGGACGATGTCGCGGACCGCCTGCACCGTGGACGTCACGACCGCCGAGTCGACCGCGCGGTAGACGAAGGGCTGACCGCTCGCGTCCAGCGTGCCCGACGCGGTGCCGATCGCGCGTGCGACCGACTCGGGCGTGCCCGTTCCGTCGTCGTCGTCGGTGCCGACGAGGCTGATGAAGCGGATGTTCTGCCCGCGCAGCGCGGCGCCGGCGCCCGCCGCGTTGTAGGTCGAGCACGCGCTACCGCTGCACTGCTGGTCGGCATCGGTGATCTGGATGTAGATGCGGATCGCCTCGGGGCGGTACCCACCGCAGCCGATGCCGGTCGTCGCGCAGTTCGCGCAGCCGGTCGTCGCGCGGTCCGCGACGCAATACGGCGGATGGTACGGCGCCTCGCTGCCGCCGCCGCCGGTGCCGGGGATCGCCGCCGCGGTCGCCGCGGGATCCGCCTGCAGCCCGACGCGGTTGCGGAACGTGTGGAGATCGTCCCACGTCGCCACGCCGGTCCACATGTCCGGCAGGCACCCGTCGCCCGCGTTGGGATCGGTGATGCACGCGCCGGCGAAGCAGACGCCCGCAGCGCAGTCGCTGTCGTTCGCGCACGCGCCACCGGTCGGCGCGCAGCGGAGCGCGTTGATGATCGCGGGCACGCCGGTCGTCGCGTTCCGCATCGCGTCGAGCTCGGCGCGCATCGAGCCGGTCGTGTCGAAGCTGAAGTACACGTCGGCGAACTGCACGTTCGTGCGGAACGAGAGCGTGTCGCGCGTCGGATCGGGCGGCATCATGTAGGGGACGACGAATACGAAGTCGCCGCGCGTGCGCGGGTTGTCGGTGTTCAGCAGCGGATCGGTCCCCGCGGCGACCTCGATCAGATCGCTGATGCCGTCGCCGTCGCTGTCGGCCGCGTTCGGGCGCGTGCCGTGCGTCATCACCTCGTCGCGATCGCTGAGACCGTCGGAGTCGGAGTCGGGATCGCGGAAGTCGTCGATGCCGTCCTCGTCGGTGTCGACCGGCGGCGACGTGATGTCCGCATCGCCCGCTTCGCCGCTGTCCGGGATCGAGTCCTCGTCGGAGTCGGTGTCGAGGAAGTCCGGCGTGCCGTCGGAGTCGGTGTCGGCGTCGCCCTCGTGGCCATCGAGGATCGTGTCGTCGTCCGCGTCGGGATCGTGGTAGTCGGCGGTGCCGTCACCGTCGCTGTCGACCGGCGGCAGCGCGCCGCGCAGCTCGCGCGCGTCGGCGAGGTTGTCGCCGTCGTCGTCCATGTCGGCGTGGTTGGGACGACCGTCGCCGTCGACGTCGCCGGGCGCTTCCTCCGCGTCGGGGATGCCGTTGTTGTCGGAGTCGTCGTCGACGAAATCGGGGCGCGTGTCGCTGTCGGTGTCGCGCGGCGGCGTGCGCGGGTCGGTGTCGCCGGCCTCGTCGCGATCGAACAGGCCGTCACCGTCGCTGTCGTCGTCGCGGTAGTCGGGCGTTCCGTCCGAGTCGGTGTCGCGATTGCTCGAGCGACCTTCGTCGGCGTCGGAGATCCCGTCGCCGTCCTCGTCGGCGACCGCGACGTCACCGTCGCCTCCCACGCTGCCGTCGCGCCGACGATCCGGTGTGGGCTCGTCACATGCGCTGACCGTGCAGAGGAGCGAGAGGGCGATCAGAGAGCTGAAGAGAAGACGGCGAACGGCGTACGACATGGTCGCGAGACTACCATCGCCAACCGACGTTGGATCAATCCCGCCCCCCGGCCTTTTTCGCAAGATCGCACCGAGGGTCCAGGCCCGGGCACCCGGACCCTCGGCCCCCACGCTCACATCGACAGGCCGCCGTCGACGTCGATGCAGTAGCCGTTGAAGTACTCGCACTCGATCGAGAATTTCACGGCCTTCCAGAGGTCCTCGGGCTCACCGATGCGGCCGACCGGGATCGACGCGACGAGCGCCTCGCGCGCCTTCGGGTTCATGCCGCGCGTCATCGGCGTCTCGACCATGCCCGGCGCGATCGCGACCGCGCGGATGCCGAACGCCGCGAACTCGCGGCACCACGTCACCGCGTTCGCGGCGAGCGCGGCCTTCGCGCTCACGTAGTTGCTCTGCCCGCGGTTGCCGTGGCGCGCGACCGACGACATCGAGATCACGACGCCCGGGCGCTGATCGCGACGCACCATCTCCGCGACCGTCTCGCGCACCATCACCGTCGCGCCGGTCAGGTTCACCGCGATGACCGCGTTCCACTGATCGTCGGAGAGCGTGACGACCTCGCCGGTCGCCTTGTCCTTCTTCACCAGGAGGCCGTCGCGCAGGATGCCCGCGTTGTTCACGAGCACGTTCACGCCGCCCATCGCGTCGGCCGCCCACTTCACGAACGCGGCGCAGTCCTTGGTGTCGCTCACGTCGAGGCGACGGCGGTGGATCCCCGGCGGCAGCTCCGCGAGCGCCTGCTCGTTCACGTCGCCGGCCGCGACCTGCGCGCCCGCCTCCGCGAGACGCTTCGCGAAGTGCGCGCCCATGCCCTGCGCGCCACCGGTGACGATCGCCTTGACGTCCTTGAGCTCCATCTCGGTCTCCTGTTTGGGGCGCGCATCGTATCGCCGCGCGTCGATCCGTCGCGTGAAGATCCACACGCCCTCGCCGCCGCGATCTACGATCTCGCGGTCGCATGACCCATCGCGCGCCGCGCTTCGATCGGCCCATCGACGTGGAGGAGCACATCCGTCTCCTCCCTCACGGCGCGTCGTGCAAGGGGCTCTTCTTCAACGATCCGATCGCGCGACTGCGACGCGTCGATCCGCGCCATCCGATCCTCGCGTCGAACCAGATCGCGGGGCGCCGCTACGTGCCGTTCTTCGACTATCCGTACTCCGACTTCATGCGCTTGCTCGTCGCGACCGCGCGCGCGGTGTATCCGTCGGCGCCGCTCGGAGAGGGCCTGCGACGTCTCGGTGGCGCGGGCTATCAGGCGCTGCTCGAGAGCCAGGTCGGCAAGGTGCTCTTCGGCGTGTTCGGATCGAGCTTCGCGCAGGTCGCGCGCGTCGGCGCGCGCGGCTGGGCGGTGTCGGTGAGCTTCGGTCGCGTCGAGCTCGAAGACGTCGGCGAGCGACACATCCGATATCACTTCCACGAGCTGCCGGCGTTCCTCGAGACCTATCAGGTCGGCGCGGTCGAGGGAGCAATGAGCGCGTGTGGCGTCGAGGGCGAGGTGCGCGTGGACCTGCGCGATCTCGGCAGCGGCAGCTTCGACGTGCAGTGGTCCGCGGATTGAGCGCACGCTGCGTCGTGCCGCGCGTGTCCCGGCGCGCGATGTCGCAAGGTTTCTCGGCGTTTTCCCGGTGACGAACACACGCGAGTGGCCCGCGCGCTGCACTGCGGGTGCGGCCATGAAGATCACGTTCGTCCTACCGGTGTTCGATCTCTCGGGCGGCGTACGCGTCGTCGCGCAGTACGCGCAGCGGCTCCACGAGCGAGGGCACGAGGTGCTCGTCGTCGGATGCCCGCCCGTGTCGCCCAGGCTGCGCACGCGGCTCCGCAGCTGGGCTCGTGGACGCGGCGCGGGACCGCATCCCACGCAGGGAGCGTCGCACCTCGACGGCCTCGACGTGCCGCATCGACTGCTCGACCGCGCGAGGCCGGTGCGCGCATCCGATCTGCCCGACGCCGACGTCGTCGTCGCGACGTGGTGGGAGACGGCGGAGTGGGTCGCGGCGCTCCCGCCGCGCAAAGGCGTGAAGGTGCACTTCGTCCAGAACGACGAGGCGCACCCCGAGTGGCTCGCGCCTTCGCAGCGCGCGCGCGCCGTGTCCGCGATGCGCCTTCCGCTCGCGAAGATCACGATCTCGCGATCGCTCGATCGCATGCTGCGCGAGGCCCACGGCGCGAAGGACGTGGCGGTCGTGCCGAACGCGGTCGAGCTCGACGTCTTCCACGCGCGCCCGCGCGGCAAACGAGCGCGACCGACCGTCGGTCTGCTCTACTCGGACAACCCGCTGAAGGGCGTCGACGTGAGCCTGCGCGCGCTCGAGCTCGTGAAGCGCGCGGTGCCCGAGCTGCAGATCGTCGCGTTCGGCGTGCACGCGCCGGTGCCTGCGCTGCCGCTGCCTCCGGGCACGCGCTTCGAGCAGCGACCGCCGCAGCACCTCATCCGCACGCTCTACGCGTCGTGCGACGTGTGGCTGTGCGGCAGCCGATGCGAGGGCTATCACCTGCCGCCGCTCGAAGCGATGGCGTGCCGGGTGCCCGTGGTGTCGACGCGCGTCGGCGGCCCCGACGACAACGTGATCGACGGCGAGAACGGATACCTCGTGGCGATCGAGGACGCGGAAGCGCTCGCGGCGCGCACGATCGGCGTGCTCTGCGCGAGCCCCGAGCAGTGGCGCGAGATGTCGGACGCGGCCCATCGCACCGCGACGTCGTGGACCTACGACGACGCGACGCGCGCGCTCGAGCACGCGCTCGAGCGATGCATCGCTCGCTCGCCCGTGCGCGCGCTGCACCGCCCTGCCCCGCCGCCGCGCGTCACGCGTTTCGCGAGCGAGCTCGCGATGCGGGTGCGCGCCGCGATGGGCGCGTGATCACGGCACGAGCGACGAGCGGGGCCGCACCTGCTGCAGCACCAGCACGAGCGGCCCTTCGAGGGCGAGCGGTCCGTGCACCGCGCCGCCCTCCTCGCGCGCCCCGCTCGAGTCGAGCGCCACGAACCACTCGTCGCCCGCGAGCGCGCGCGGCAGCCGCAGCTCGATCGGACCGCGCTGCGCGCAGAAGAAGACGTAGAACGAGTCGCCCACGAGCGGCGCGCCGCTCGCGTCGCGCGCTCCGATCCGCATGCCGTCGAGGTGCATCCCGAGGCTGCGCACGTGCGGCGTCGTCCACTCGCGCTCGGACATCGGCGCGCCGTCGTGACGGTACCAAGCGACGTCTCCGTCGCCACGGAAGAACGTGTGCCGGCGGAACACCGGATGCGCGCGCCGCAGCGCGAGCAGCGCGCGCGTGTGCTCGAGCAGCGCGCGATCGCGACCGTTCCAGTCGACCCAGCTCGTCTCGTCGTCGAGGCAGTACGCGTTGTTGTTGCCGAGCTGGCTGCGGCCCATCTCGTCGCCCGCGAGCAGCAGCGGCACGCCCTGCGAGAGGAAGATCGTCGCGAGGAAGTTGCGCTGCTGTCGTGCGCGCAGCGCGTTGATCGTCGGGTCGTCGGTCGGGCCCTCGACGCCGTGGTTGTCGCTGCGGTTGTCGCTAGTGCCGTCGCGGTTGTCCTCGCCGTTGCGCTCGTTGTGCTTGCGCTCGTAGCTCACGAGATCGCGCAGCGTGAAGCCGTCGTGCGCGGTCACGAAGTTCACGCTCGCGAAGGGTCGACGGCCGTTGTTCGCGTAGAGATCGGCACTGCCCGCGACGCGCGTCGCGAGCTCACCGACGCTGCCGGGATCGGCGCGCCAGAAGCGACGCACCGCGTCGCGGTACTTGCCGTTCCACTCGCTCCAGTGCGGAGGGAAGCGCCCGACGTGATAGCCGTCCCACCCGATGTCCCAGGGCTCCGCGATCAGCTTCACGCGGCTGACGATCGGGTCCTGCTGCACGACGTCGAGGAACGACGAGAGGCCCGCCGCGCCGTGCTCTCCGCGCGCGAGCGCGGCCGCGAGATCGAAGCGGAACCCGTCGACGTGGAACTCCTCCACCCAGTGGCGGAGCGAGTCCATGATGAGCTGCAGCACGTGCGGCTGCGTCGCGTCGAGCGTGTTGCCGCAGCCCGTGAAGTCCTGATAGCGGCTCGGATTCTGCGGATCCAAGCGGTAGTACGACGCATTGTCGAGCCCGCGGAAGCACAGCGTCGGGCCTCGGTGATCGCCCTCGCCGGTGTGGTTGTAGACGACGTCGAGCAGCACCTCGATGCGCGCTTCGTGCATCGCCTTGATCGCGCTCTTGAGCTCGCTGATCGGATCGGCGCCGCGACGTGCATAGCCCGCGTGGGGCGCGAAGTAGCCGATCGTGTTGTAGCCCCAGTAGTTCACGAGCCCGCGTCGCACGAGGTGCGGCTCGCTCGCGAACGTGTGGATCGGCATGAGCTCGACGCTCGTCACGCCGAGGCGCACGAGGTGATCGATCGCCGCGGGGTGCGCGAGGCCCGCGTAGGTGCCGCGCAGCGCGGGCGGGATCGCGGGGTGCCGCGCGGTGAAGCCCTTCACGTGCAGCTCGTAGAGCACGGTGTCGTGCCACGGCACGCGCGGCGGACGATCGTGGCCCCAGTCGAAGAACGGATGGGTCACGACCGAGCGCGGCACGAAGGGCGCGCTGTCGCGATCGTCGCGCACGTTCTCGTCGCTCTCGCGATGACCGAGGGTCTCGGGCGCGGCCGAGACGTCGCCGACGATCGACTTCGCGTAGGGATCGAGCAGCAGCTTCTGCGGGTTGCAGCGATGCCCGCGCGAAGGATCCCAGGGCCCGTGGACGCGATAGCCGTAGCGCGTGCCCGGCCCCACGTCGGGCAGGAAGCAGTGCCAGCGATAGCCGGTGCGCTCGAGCATCTCGACGCGCCGCTCGTGGCCCGCGTCGTCGAAGAGGCAGAGCTCGACACGCTCCGCCACGTCGGAGAAGACGCAGAAGTTCGTGCCGGTGCCGTCCCACGTCGCCCCGAGCGGCTCGGGCTCGCCGGGGCGGCTCTCGGCAGGTGCGGAGTGGCGCCGCGCGTCGTTCATCGCGGCGCGATCGTACGGACAGGAGGGCCTCGTGTCGCGTTCGTTCGTCTCGGGCCCCCGCGCGATCGGGCAGTGCGCGTGTGGGCATCACATCGAGCACACCGCGGGCACGGCGAGCGTGAGGTCGGCGATCGTGGCCGCGCCCGCCGACGCGGCGAGGCGCGGCGCGGAGGCCGCCGGAAAGGGCGTGTCGAGCCCGATGGCGGTGTTCGTCGTCACGTACGCCGGCTCGGCGCTGCACGGTCCTCCGTCGAGCGCGCGATCCTCGAGGCGCACCACGAGCCCGCTCGCGTGCTCCCCTCCGCTCGGCGCGTACGTGACCCCGACCGCGACGAGCTCTCCGCTCGCTGACACCGCGCCCGCGGTGAGCCACTGCGAGCCCTCGTCACTCGAGTAGGTCCGCTGCCACGTCACGTTGCCCGACGCGTTCAGCCCGAGGATCCACCCGCGCCAGCGCGACGCGTCGCCGAACGCGCTGGTGCGACCGAGCACGACGTAGCCGCCGTCGATCGCGACGACGTCGAATCCCTCGCTCGCGCCCGCACCGCCGAACGTGCGCTGCCATCGGATGGTCCCGTCCTCCGCGACCGAGATCGCCCAGATGCGGCGGCGTTGGTTGCCGAACCGGAGGCTCGCGGTGCCGACCGCGACCACACCTCCGTCGTGCGCGGGGACGAGGGCGCGGAGCACGTTCGCCTCGTCGGTCGCGTTCTGGTTCTCGTGGATGCGCCACACGTCGCGACCGTCGGCCGCGACACGCGCGAGGTCGGCGTAGTACGCGCCGATCGTGTCGGTGCGCGTCTGCCCGGCCACCACGACGCTTCCGTCTCCGAGGCGCAGCGCGTCGAGCACCGCGCCGCCCCCCGCGCCGCGCTGCGCGACGATCGCGCCGCTGCCGTCGATCGTGGTCACGACGATGCGCTGATCGTCCGCGAGGGCGAGCCCGGAGATCAGATACCGATCGCCCCCGAGCGCGCGGATCGACGCCGCGTCGTAGTTGTACGAGGCCGAGGCGATCGCGCGCTGCCATCGCACCGTGCCGTCGCGCGCGAAGCGCACCACGAACGCCGCCCACAGGCGCGGCCCGAAGCTGCCGGTCTGACCCGCGGCGATCACCTCGCCGTCGTCGGTGAGCGCGACCGAGGTGAAGCGATCGTAGCTCGCGCCTCCGAGGGTCCGCGCCCAGATGACCGTTCCATCACGATCGATGCGCGCCGCGATCGCCTCGTCGCTGCCCGCGCCGTAGACCGGCGACTCGCCGACGACGACGAAGCTGCCGTCGTCGAGCAGCACGACGTCGCGGAAGTTGTGGGCGCCGCCGAGGCCGTACGCGCGCGCCCACGACGTGGGCATCGGCGGGCCGGCGTCGGGCGTCGACGCGTCGTGCCCGGCATCGGGCACGGGAGGCGCGGCGTCGGGCTCGGGAGACGCGGCGTCGAGCTCGCTCCCCGCGTCGACCGCGGCGTCGCCGGGGTCGACGAGCGCAGCGTCCATCGCCTCGCCCGCGTCGGGATCGCTCGCAGCGTCGGGCTCGGCCACACCGGCGTCGGGCTCGACCGCCTGCGCAGCGTCCGGGTCGGTGTCGGAGCTCGCGTCACACGCGGTGAGCGCGAGGAGCGTGGAGACGATCGTGAGGGCTCGAAGCGCGCGGGTGAGCACGGCGCGATGGTGCGTCGCGCGGCCCCCGCGCTCCCACCGATGGCGTGAAGTGCGAATCCGGTGGCGCGCTCGATGGTCGGCGGAGGTGCGCGTGCGCGGCGTCCCCGGACGTGGGATCTAGACCCGCGATGCGCCAGACGATCCGGGCTGGATCCTTCGTGGCGCGCGTGGAGAAGCGCGCGTCGTACCTGCTCGTCGTGGAGGGCGACGACGACATCACGGCCGAGCAGATGCGCGAGTACCTCGACGAGGTGGACCGCGCGGCCGAGCGCGCCGGCACCAAGAGCGTGATGTTCGACGCGCGCGGCAACCACGGCCCCTACGTCGCCGACGTGCACGCCGAGCGCTGGGCGTTCCTCACCGTGCGCACGAAGCTCGAGCGCGTGGCGGTGCTCCTGCCGCGCGAGCTCGACGTGTCGCGCGTCAACATGACGGCGATCGCCAAGCGCGGGAAGGCGCGCGTGCGCGCGTTCGCCGACGAGGCCTCCGCCGAGAAGTGGCTCGCGAGCGGCTGAGCCCCCGGCGGAGTGCTCGTCCCGCAGGTCCCGGACGGGAGCGCGCGAAGCGCGCGGACGGGAGGGACCGGCGGGCGAGCCGATGTTTCGACAGCCCCCGGCGGAGTGCTCGTCCCGCAGCTCCCGGACGGGAGCGCGCGAAGCGCGCGGACGGGAGGGACCGGCGGGCGAGCCGATGTTTCGACAGCCCCCGGCGGAGTGCTCGTCCCGCACGGGAGCGCGCGGGCGAGCCGATGTTTCTTCGAGCGCTCACACCGCGAGCGGGTGCTCGCGGTACCACGCCACGACGTCGCGCGCGGTCTCGTCGAAGCTCCGGAAGCGCACGCCGAGATCGCGCTCGGCGCGCGCCGAGCTCACGAGGTGCCCGTCGCGCATGGTCTTCACGCCGACGCGGGTGATCGTCACCGAGCGTCCGGTGGCCCGCGACCAGAGCTCGGCGAGCGTCGCGTAGATCATCAAGAACCAGAACGGGATGCGCAGCCGCGGCGCGGCGATCCCGCTCGCGCGCTCGAGCGACCCGACGATCTGCGCGAGCGTGAGCGGCCGACCGCCGACGATGTAGCGCGCGCCATGGGCGCCTCGCTGCGCCGCGGCGACGGTCGCGCTCGCCACGTCGCGCGCGTCGACCACCGAGGTGCCTCCCGGCGGCACACCGGGCAGCCGGCGCGCGAGGAAGTCGAGCGCGAGGCGGCCCGCGTTCGTCGGGCCCTCGTCGCCCGGTCCCCACATCCAGCCGGGCAGGATCTCGATCACGCGCATCCCGCTCGCCGGCGTGAACGCGCGGATCTTCGCGTCGCCCTCGACCTTGCTGCGGAAGTAGAGGTTCTCCTGCGCGATCGCGGGCGGCGGCGTGTCCTCGTCGCCCGGCGATCCATCGGGCTTCGCGCCGATCGTGCCGCTCGAGCTCGTGTGCACGAAGCGCGCGACGCCGCGCGCGTCGGCCTCGCGCATCAGCGCGAGCGTCGCCTTCACGTTCACGTCCTCGAGCAGCATCGCGTGATCGCCGGGCTGGTAGTACTCGCGGAAGTACGCCGCGGTGTGCACCACCGCGTCGCAGCCCTCGAGCTCGTGTGCGAACGCGCCGACGTCGCGCACGTCGCCCACGACCCAGCGCGCGCCGGTCGCGCCGATCATGCGGCGTGCCTTGGCGTCGGAGCGCACGAGGCCGATCACCTCGTGCCCGGCCCCGCGCAGCTGGTGCACCACGTGGTGCCCGAGGAGCCCGGTCGCTCCCGTGACGAAGATCTTCATCGCGTGTGCCTCCTGGAATCCGAACGATCCTTCGGATATGAAGATGTGAAGGATCCTTCGGGTTCACCATTCGCATTCCGCGAGGAGCACGAGATGACCGCGATCGCGCCGAGAAAGCGGCCCGTCCAGGCGAGGTCGAAGGCGACCGTCGAGGCCATCCTCGAGGCGAGCGCTCGGGTTCTGGTCGCGGGCGGCTACGCCGAGCTCACCACGACGCGCGTCGCGGCGGCGGCCGGCGTGGGGATCGGCACGCTCTACCAGTACTTCCCGTCGAAGGAGGCGCTGGTCGTCGCGCTGCTCGAGCGGAGCATGAGCGACCTCGAGCGCGCGATCGGCGCCGCGATGGGGGCGCTCGAGGAGCCGACGCTCGACGACACGATCGAGGCGATGATCGACGGGCTCCTCGCCGCGAAGCGGGCGCGGCCGGAGCTCAAGGCCGCGCTGCGCAGACAGCTCCCGAAGGTCGAGGGCGAGGCGCTGGTGCGCACCACGATGCGGAAGCTGCAGTCGCTGGTGCGTGCCGCGCTCGACGCGCACGCCGACGAGCTGCCCGGTGTGGATCGCGAGCTCGCGGCGGCGGTGCTCACGACCGCGGTCGAGGGCGCGGTGTCGTCGGCGCTCGACTTCGCGCCACGGCTCCTGAAGTCGCGCGAGTTCCGCGACGCGATGGTCGATCTCGTGCGCGGTTATCTGCGCGAGGCGATGAGGAAGGCGAAGAAGCGCGCTCGCTGACGAGCGACGTGCTCGGCCGGCTATCCTCTGCGCGCATGCGCGCCCTCCTCTCTCTCGCGCTGCTCGCGCTCCTCACGAGCTGCGGCGCTCGCACCACCACGATGACGACACCTCCTCCCGAGCCCACCACGACTCCACCGACCACCGAGATCGCCGCGGGCCCACCGCGCCCCGAAGACGTGCCCCAGGTCGGCTCGGTGCAGGTCGGCCTCGCGGGCGCGACCGAGCCCGACGTCGTTCGTTATCTGCTGGTCCGCACTGCGTACGCGGGACGCCTCGCGCCCGACGGATCGTGGCTCTCGTTCCGCAGCTCGATCACCGGCGAGCCGCAGCTCTGGACCGTCTCGTCGGAAGGCGGCTGGCCCGAGCAGCGCACGTTCGGACAGTCGGTCACGTTCCACGACGTCTCGCCCGCGGGTGATTGGATCGCGTACGGCACCGATCGCGCCGGCAACGAGCGCGAGGGCTTCTACCTCGTGCGCCCCGACGGAACACACGAGCGCGAGCTGCTCCCGCCGAGCGAGTCGTTCCGCGCGTTCGGCGGCTTCTCGCGCGACGGATCGAAGATCGCGTACGCGACGACCGACGGCTCGAGCGATCGCTTCGTGATCCACGTCGTCGATCTCGCGAGCGGCCAGGACCGCGAGGTGCACGCGGGCGGCGTCGGCTACTACGTCGCGGCGTGGCGTCCCGACGGCGGCGCGCTGGTGATCGGCGAGATCCGCGGGGAGGACGCGAACGATCTGCACCTGCTCGATCTCGCGAGCGGCGAGCTCACCACGCTCTTCGCGCCGCGCGAGGAGCCCTCGACGTACTCGTCGATCGAGTGGCTGCCCGACTCGAGCGGGTTCTATCTCGTCAGCGACCAAGGTCGGGACTTCGCCGCGCTCGCGTTCGTCGACGCGCGGACGCGCGCGCTCTCGTTCGTCGAGACCCCCGCGCACGACGTCGAGCAGGTCGCGGTCTCGCACGACGGGCGCGTGCTCGCGTGGACCGAGAACACCGGCGGTCGCTCCACGCTGCAGGTGCGCGATCGCCGCACGAACCGTGCGATGCCGATCCCCGCGGACCTGCCGCCCGGCACCTATCGCATCGCGTTCGCGGAGCACGCCGACGTGATGTCGATCGACGTGTCGAGCCCGCGCGTGCCCGGCGACGTGTGGATCTGGGATCTGCGCGATCGCTCGCTGCGTCGCGCGACACGCTCGACGCTCGCGGGCATCGATGCGACGGCGCTCGTCGAGCCCGAGCACGTCGACTTCCCGGCGCGCGACGGCGAGACGATCCACGGCCTGCTCTATCTGCCGCCCGGTGAGCGCACGTCGTTGCCGCCGGTGCTGCTCAACGTGCACGGAGGGCCGACCGCGCAGGCGCGCCCGGCGTTCTCCGCGGTGCAGCAATATCTGCTCGCGCGTGGGATCGCGATCTTCGATCTCAACTTCCGCGGATCGACGGGATATGGAAAGCGCTATGCGCGCCTCGACAACCAGCGATCGCGACCGAACGCAGTGAACGACATGGCGGACGCGCTCGACTGGCTCGCTGGAAGCGGGAGAGTCGACGCGTCACGCGCCGCGGTGATGGGCGGCAGCTACGGCGGATTCATGACGTTCGCCGCACTGGTGCACTTCCCCGATCGATTCCGCGCCGGCGTCTCGTTCGTCGGAGTCAGCGACTGGGTCACTGCGCTCGAGGGTGCCAGTCCGCAACTGCGCGCCTCGGATCGACTGGAGTACGGCGACATCGACGATCCGGGAGATCGCGAGTTCTTCGTGCAGCTCTCGCCGATCACGCACATCGAGCGGATGCGCGCGCCGCTCCTCGTCGAGCACGGCGCGAACGATCCGCGCGATCCGGTGAGCGAGTCCGATCGCTTCGTGCGCGCGGCGCGCGCGCAGGGGGTCGAGGTCGAGTACCTGCGCTTCCCCGACGAAGGTCACGGGGTGCGTCAGCTCCGCAATCGCGTGCACATGTATCGGCAGATCGCCGCGTTCCTCGAGCGGCATCTCCGCTAGAACGTCCCGAACACACTGGCGCCGACGGTCTGGCCGCTGGTGCTCGACGTCGACGTCGAGAGCAGCGGCGCGACGGCCCACGTCACGTCGGGCGCCTCGCGGTGACCGGCGTGCTGCTCGCCGCGCTCGGGCACGATCGCGAGCGGCACGAGATAGCCGACCAGGAATCCGGTGAGCGCGCCGACGAGCACGTCGGACAGATAGTGTCGATCGGACAGCACGCGCAGCATGCCGGTCGTCGCCGCCATCGCGACGGAGACCGCGCACGACGCGCCGTCCGCCGCGGCATCGCCGTAGAGCCCGCGCGACGCGTGCATCGCGCACGAGAAGCCCGCCGACGTGAACGCGACGCCGGTGTGCAGGCTGTAGAACGACTGGTACGTGTCCTGACCGTCGGTGCACCCCGGTCGCGACGGGTCCTCCGTGCACTCGCGCGAGTACGGTCGGGCGCGCCCCGCGCCGAGCTTGATCACCTGTCCCACGCTCAGCGTGAGGCCGAGCGCGAGCGCGTACGCCGCGCTCGCCTGCCACGCGAGATCGGGATCGCCCTGCACCAGCGGCACGAGCGTGGCGTCGATCGCCGCAGCCTGGAACACGGTCACCATCAGCGAGACGTCGCTGATCACGCGCGCGATCTCCTGCGCGTCGACGCCGCGCAGCCGGAACGCACCGCGGAATGGCTCGTCGAGGAGCACGCCGCCGCGCCACGTGCCCGCGACCATGCGCTGCTCGATGGTCGGCGTGAAGAGGAAGAGCCGCACGCCCGAGCCGAGCGTGACGAGGCTCCCGGTGAGCGCCGAGCCGGCGTACGGCACGACGGGCGTGCGTCGCGCGTCGACCGATTGTGCGGACGCGACGCGATGCGACAGCGCGACGCCCACGACCGCGAGCGAGACCAGGACCAGCCTTCTCCTCACGCGCCCTCCCAACGTATTCGACATACGCGCGCTCGCGCGGCTGGCGAGAGCGATCGTCGGCGACGGCGAGCCAAGCTAAGTCGCGCGCTCGAATGCGCCAGCCCCGAGATCGCACGTGCGGGGCGCACGAGCGCGCGCCGGTCCCGTGTGTACCTGCGCGCGCTCGTCGATCCGTCAGAGGATGTCGTCCTCGGTGCCCGGCTGACCGTCGGCGCCCATCGAGCGCACCCAGACGTCGCCGCCCTCGCACTCGATCACGAACTCGTGGTCCCAGGGATCGCGCGCGCGGCCTTGCCCGTTGAGCATGCGCGACTCCATCAGCTCGCTCGTGGTCGGGCAGTCGCGCGAGCCCGTGCTCGCGAGGTACGCGACTGCCGCGCTCTGCATCGTCGCGGCGTCGGCGCGCGCCTGCCGCTCGCGCGAGTCGATCAACGCGGGCAGCACGGCCATGCCGACCGCGGTCGCGATCATCGCCATGATGATCACGACGATCATCACCTCGACCAACGTCATGCCGGCGCGACGCCTCCGCCGCGCTGCTCTCTTCGTCGGGCTCATCGGACTCCTCCTCGGCTCGCATCGGACGCGCGAGCGCGACGAGGCGCAGAGCACGCGAGGTGCCACGCGAATTCGCGCGTTCCTCGCGCGATCGCGGCACTCCGCGTGACATCGTGACGAGGGCCGCGCGCGGTCGCGCGACCCGCTGTCACTCCGCGTCGATCACTCCGGGCAGACGGCCGCCGCCGGGCACGCGCCCGTCGCGCAGCGGTTCTGCACGCCCGCGGGATCGCACGCCGCGCCGGCGCCGAGCACCGGGCGCAGCGTGACCTGGAGCGCGTGGGGCGCGGTCCCACTGCCGATGCCGCCGAACATCTCGACCATCAGGAAGTACGTCCCGCCCGCCAGGTCGCGCTCTTCGATCGTGCTCTGGAGGTTCGACATCGCCGCGTCGTCGTTGCACGCGAGCTCGGTGCCCGAGTCGGGGCACACCGCGCGCAACGCGAGGATCGTGTCGGTGCTGCCGGTGCCCGGCAGGTCGGTCGTCGCGATCAGATCGAACGTGCCCTCGGGCACCACGACCGAGTACGCGCGCTCCGCGCCGCGGCTGCCGGTGCCGACCGCGCAGCCCTGCTCGTAGTGGCCGTAGCCCGCGCCCGTCGTGCCCGTGACCGTCGCGGTCGTCGCGGTGGTCGTCGGCGCCTCGATCGCGATCACCGTCGCGCCCGTGCACACCGCCGCCGCGGGGCCGGTCACGGTGCAGGTGCCGTCGCCGCCGCACGTCATCGGGAGCCGGCACACGTGCTCGTCGTCGCACGCCTCGCCGAGGCCCACGAGCTCGGCCTCCTCGACCTCGACCTCGAGCGGCGCGCTCGTCGCGAACGCCGAGTCGAACGCGCGCAGCACGACGCGGCTCACCATCGCCGAGCGCATGAACGCCGCGAGCGTCACCTCGCTGCCGAGCACGAGCGCGCGCCCGTCGTACGCCGCGGTCGTCGGCCGCTCGTCGAAGAACACGGTGAACACGTCGCCGTCCATCGTCGCCGCGCCGTCGCCGTAGATGTCGAGCAGCTCGCCCGTCGGCCCGAGGAAGTTCATCGCGACACCGACCGCGTCGGCCTCCGCGTCCTCGCCCACCGCGCCGACCAGCACGTCCTGGTTGGCGAGCCGCACGAAGCCCGACGTCAGCGTGGGCGCGGTGTCGGGGCGCGCCGTGATGTCGAGCCGCACGACGCCGCGATCGACGGTGCCCTGCTCGGCCGGCGGCGAGCTGTAGCCGGTCACGACGATGTACAGGACCTCGCCGCCCGTCGCGGTGAACGCGCCGCGGCTGCGGAACTCGACCGCATCGACGTCGTCGAAGCAGGTCGGCGGGAAGATCCCCTGCGGCACGTCCTCACACGTGCGCCGGACCTGCAGAACCGTGTTGAACGTGTCGGAGGTCCCGGCGAGCGTGTCGAGCTCGATCGCGACGAGGCCCGAGCCCGGCACGTGGAGCTCGACGACCTCCTGCGGCGCCCAGCGGAGCTCGGCCGCGGGGTTGCCGCAGCTCAGCCCGAGATCGCGCGGTCGCTCCTCCGTCATCGCCGTGTCGAAAGTCACACTGCTCGGGGTGCCCATGACCGGCTCGACGACGGTCGTGGTCGCGCACGAGAGCGGCGGACCGGCGTCCGGCGTCGACCCCGCGTCCGCGTCGGATCCCCCGTCGGGCCTTGGGTTCTCGTCGCATGCAGCGAGGACGAGCGAGAGGGCGAGGAGGGACGAGCGAGCGATGCCGCGATGCATGGCGCGACTGGATAGCAGAGCGCTGGTGAACGCGACACAGGCTTTGACATGCACGACGCCGACACGAATGCTCGGCGCCTCGATGAGCCGATCTCGATTCTTCGTCGCACTTCACTGCGTGCTCGTTCTCACCGCGTGCAACGAGAGCTCGCCCCCAGCCGACGACGCCGGCACCGACGCGCTCGTCGCCAGCGAGCTCTTCGGGCCCTGCGTGGAGGACTCGCAATGCCCCGGCGAGGGCGCGGTCTGCCGCCGTGACGACCACGGGTTCCCCGGCGGCCACTGCTCGGTCCCGTGCGACGATCGCACGCCCTGCGACGCCTTCGGCTCGTACCACCACTGCGTGCGCCGCGAGGGCGAGACCCAGTCGTACTGCGAGCAGAGGTGCCGCAACGGGCTCGACTGCGGGCGCGTGGCCTACACGTGCGCGGGCGAGCTCCCGCCGTCGGGCGGCGTGTGCATCGGCGTGTGCTCGAGCGATGCCGAGTGCAGCACGGGCTACACGTGCGAGCGCAACTCCGCGCAGTGCGTGCCCGCGGGCACCAGCGAGCCGAGCGGCGCCGCGGTCGGCGAGCCCTGCGGCGGTGACGACGAGTGCCGCAGCGCGGCCTGCCTGCTCGAGGCGAACGGCGGCACGCCGAGCGGCTTCGTCGGTGGCTCGTGCATCGGCCGCTGCATCCTGCCGGCCGGCTACAACAGCAACTTCTTCTTCTCGGGCCCGGTCCTGCCGCGCGCGGGCTGCGCGGGCGAGACCGACGTGTGCTTCCCCGACGGCAGCCTCACCGAGGGCGACCTCGGCGTGTGCCTCGACGGCTGCACGTCGTCCGCCGACTGCCGCCCCGGCTACGCGTGCCGCCAGACGTTCCAGACGGCGAGCTCGAGCGCGTCGTTCGAGAACGGCGTGTGTCTGCCGATCGACTGCGCGAGCACCGCGTGCCCGACCGGTTACCAGTGTCGCCAAGTCCCCCGCAGTGACGGCAGCGTCAGCAACGTCTGCGGCCGATGAGCTCAGGAGATTCTCCGATGCGCACCGTTCGTCTCGTCATCTCGTTCGCTCTCCTCGTCGTCCAGCTCGCGGGCTGCGGCTCGAACGACGCGGGAGATCCCGACGCCGGCTCGACCACGGCGGACTCCGGCGACCCCGCGCAGTGCGCGCCCCCCGAGGGTCCGTACGGCACGAGCGAAGGGCGCACGCTGCGCCCGTTCACGCTGAACCGCTGCGACGGCACGCCGTTCGAGTTCTATGGCGCCGCCGAGGGTTATTGCGACGCGACCTTCACGGTCCTGACGATCGCGGCCGGCTGGTGCCAACCCTGTCACATGGAAGCCGCGCTCATCCAGTCGAACATCGCGGAGGCGTACGCCGATCGCGGTGTCCGCGTGGTCCAGGTCCTGATCCAGGATCCCGGGCCCGCGCCTCCGACGCCCGCGTACTGCCAGCAGTGGGTCGAGAACTACGGGATCACGTTCCCCGAGCTGACCGATCCCAACCAGCTCACCCAGATCTACTTCCCCGACAACGCGCTGCCCGCCACGCTGATCGTCGACTCGAACGGCGTGATCGTGCACCACGAGGTCGGCGTCTCGAACGAGCTCGAGACGATCACCGCCGCGCTCGATCGACTGCTCGGCGAGTGACGCGCCTCCGCGCCACGCGTGCGATCCAGGGCGCCCTCGCCCTGGCGCTCGCAGCTTTCGCGTTGGTCTCGCCAGCGCCGGCACACGCCGACGATCTCTCGTTCGAGCTGCCTTTCATCGGGACGACGACGTTCTCGATGACCAGCACGACGACGCTGCGCTACCGCGGCAACAACTACGACTTCAATCGTTACGACGACGACTTCGGATCGCTCTACCAGCGCTTCGATCTCGCGCTCCAGAGCGACGAGCTGCGCCTCGAGGTCCGCCTCGACGCGTTCCTGCCCACGACGATCTTCGAGCAGACGCGCTGCCCGCCGGGCGACGAGGTGCTCTGCTACGTCACGTGGGACGTGCGTCCCGAGCGCATCGCGCTGCGCTGGGAGCACGACGAGTGGCTCGTCGAGGCGGGCGACTCGCAGCTCGTGCTCGGGCGCGGCATCGCGCTCGCGTTCCGGAAGGTCGATCTGCTCGCGGTCGACAACGCGCTCCGCGGCGGGCACGTGCGCTACGACGGATCGCACGTCGACGCGCGCCTCCACGTCGGCCTCGCGAACCCGCAGAACCAGGATCCGATCACGCTGGGCATCGTCGCCGAGCCCGAGGATCTGGTGATCGCGGGCGAGGTCGAGCTGACGGTGCCGAGCGACGTCCCGCTGACGATCGGCCTCCACGGCGATCGCGTGTGGTTCATGGACGACCCGCTCGTCGCGTTCGAGCACCGCACGGTCGACGTCGCGGGCTGGAGCGTCGAGGCGCCCGCGCTCTTCGACGGGCGTCTCGCCATCTACGGCGAGGCGAACGGGCTGCGCCGCACGTACACGTTCGACGGGCGCGACGAGCAGGAATTCGGTCGCGCGGTGTACGCGAGCGCGCAGGTGCAGGGCGACGAGCTCACCGTGCTCGTCGAGTGGGCGGACTACGAGAACTACCTCGTCGCGCCGAGCACGACCGAGGCCCAGGCGTCGCGCATCTACAGCGCCGCGCCGACGCTCGAGTACGAAGGGCCACAGCTCCTGCGCGGCGTCGGCAATCGACGCGGTGGCGCGGTGCGCATCGACTACGCGTTCCTGCCCGGGCCGTGGAGCTTCTCGGTGAACGAGGCGCTCTACGGCTTCGGCGAGCACGGGCGCGATCCCTGGGACGGCACCTTGGTCAGCCACACCTGGGGCTCGCTCGCGCGTCGCCAGGAGTTCGGCGAAGAGTTCGTGTGGTCGACGAACGTGGTGCTCGGCTATCGCCACGAGCAGTTCCTCCACGATCCCGACGAGAGCTCCGCGCAGACCGGCATCGGCTCGCTCGATCGCCGCATGGTGCACGGGCAGGTCGAGGTGACGGTCGGCAGCGGCGAGCACTCGTTCGACGTGTCGGTCGACCACCGCGTCGAGACGTGGTTCCTCGGGTTCGACGACTACCGCGACTTCCAGGTCGGCGGCGCGTCGATCACGTACTCGTGGGGCGTTCCGCTCGCGCTCACGGTCGCGCTGCGGTGGAGCGACTTCCGCCTCGACGAGCTGATGCGTCGCGAGCAGCCCGAGTACGACTACAACGTGCTCGGCGGCGCGTGGTACCCGTCGATCGAGGCGCGCTGGAGCTTCGACCCGGGAACGTTCCTGAAGGCGTTCGTCGGTCAGACCCCGGGCGGGCAGATCTGCTCCGGTGGCGTGTGCCGCACGGTCCCTGCGTTCGAGGGATTCATGCTGCAGTTCGTCGGTCGCCTGTGACGGCGATGAAGTCTCGCGACCAAGGTTGCGTCGGAGGATGTCGATGGCAGTGCTTGTTGGTTCGCGGACTCACCGCCGCGAAATCTCGCGACTCTCGCTCGTGCTCGCGCTCGGCGCGACGATCACCGCCGCGTCGATGGCCGCGGTCCCGGCCAGCACGCCCGTCCTCGGCGCGTCGAGCGCGCTCGCGCGCGTGGGTGGCCGACCCCCGCCGTTCACGCTCCCTGCGGCGACCGGTGGCCCGTCGCGCGGTGAGTTCCGCATGGCCGATCACCTCGGGCAGCACCCCGTCGTGATCCTCTTCTGGGCGACGTGGTGCGTGCCCTGCCAGCAGGAGCTGCCCTTCTACCAGTCGCTCTACGAGCGCTATCGCGAGCGCGGGCTGCGCGTCGTCGGCATCAGCATGGACGACGCGCGCACCGTGATGCGCGCGGGCCCCGCCGCACGCCGGCTCGGCGTGACCTTCGACGTCGTCACCGACCTCGACACCCGCATCACCACGCAGATCAACCCGCGCCGCAGCGCGCCGTTCAGCATCTGGGTGGATCGCGACGGGCGCATCGTGTGGGAGCGCGAAGGCTTCGCGCCCGCCGAGCAGCAGGCGATCAGCGAGGGCGTCGCGCGTCTCGTGCAGTGAGTCCTTGCCGGAGTGCTCGTCCCGCAGATCCCGGACGGGAGCGCGCGAAGCGCGCCGACGCCAGGGACCGGCGGGCGAGCCGATTTGAGTCCTCGGCGAATGATCGATCACTCGGCGACGACGAACGCGTAGTCGCAGAGCTCGGCCGCGCCCTCGAGCTCTTCCTCGAGCAGCGGCATCACCACGCGGTACGGCTCCGCGCCCCGACGCGCTGCACGCTGCGGGATGCCGAGCCCGCCCTGCACGTGCACGCGCCCCGCGAGCACCACCATGCGCGCCGGGGCGCCTTCGCTCGCGAGCGTCGACGCGACGCGCTCGGCCATCGTCTCGTCCCACACGAGCTGCGCGAGATAGAAGCGCTCGAGCACCGCCGGCTCCATGCCAGGGTGCTCGCCGAACGCCTCCATGATCATCGCGCGATGGGCCGCGTCGTCGGTGACCATCTCCGCGGGGAGCTCGGCGCGCAGCTCGGGCGTGAGCGCGGCATCGCCCTGGCGCGCGATGGTGCGCGTCAGCTCGCGACGCGCGTTGAGCGCGACCACCGGCGCGCCCGCATCCCGCGCGAGCTCGAGGATCGGACGATAGAGCGCGAAGTCCATGTTCCAGCGCTCCTGCCACTCGGTCGCGCGGAGCATCTCGGCCTCGTCGATCGAGCGCGCGACGTACGCGTCGAGCGGCGCCTGGAACGGACGCTGGAACATCTCCATCCCGATCGCGAGCGAGCCACCGCGCGCGAGCAACGCCGCGATCACCGCGCGCTGGGCCTCGTGATCGGCCGCCGCATCGTGTCGCTCGCCGACGTAGACGACGCGCGCGACGTCGAGCGCGATCGCGAGCTCCTCGAGCGTCATCCGCGCGCCGGTGCGCACGTCGACGATCGGCGTCGACGGAGACGAGCGCGGCGTCGTGCGCTCGGTCGCCGCCGGCGCGCCCCCGCACGCCGCGATCACGAGCGCGGCCGACGCCGCGAAGAGAGCACGCGCGATCAATCGGGCTGGTAGCCGGGGCAGTCGTAGATGTTGAACGTGAGGGGCGTCGTGCGCGCGGTCGGGCCCGGCGCGGTGAGCTCGCGATCGATGTTCGGCGCCGCCTCGGGCGAGATGCCGACGCAGAAGATCTGACCCGAGATCAGCGCGCGCCCTTCGTCGTCACGGCCGAACGAGACGCCGCTGACCTGACAGGGCTGGGCGGCGCTCGGCGGGTTGCCGCCGCAGCCGCCGACGTACTGGTTGTCGTCGAGCACGCGCACCTGGCAGCCCGCGGGCGCCGGCGTCGCGCCGCCGAGCGGGAACGTCGCGTTCTGCACCTGGATGCCGAAGTCGTCGGCGAACGCGCTGAAGTTGAGCGTGCGCGCGTCGGAGGTCTCGGTGACGTTGCACGAGATGCGCGCGCCCTCGCCGTCGAATCCGTCGACGAAGCGATCGGGGTACGCCGTGCAGCCGAGCATCTCGTCGCAGCGCAGCCGCCACTCGATGTAGGCGTACACACCGGCCGGGCCGGAGTCGGTGCAGCTGGTGAGCGAGGCCGCGATCGTGGCCGCGAGGAAGACGAAGCGTGCGTGGCGCATGGGTTCTCCTGGGCAGAGGCTAGCAAAAGCCCCGTCGCGACCGCTACTTGCAGCGCGGAGCCCCGGGCCCGGAGCTCCGCGCGCCCGTCCTCTCAGCTCGCGCGGCGCGCCGCGTCGAGCGCGCGCTCGAGGTCGCCGTGGAGATCGTCGTGCGCCTCGACACCGCACGAGATGCGGATGAGCCCGTCGTGGATGCCGAGCGCGGCGCGCTGGGCCGCGGGGATCGAGCCGTGCGTCATGATCGCGGGCAGCTCGATCAGCGACTCGACGCCGCCGAGGCTCTCGGCGCACACGAAGATCTCGACGGTCTCGAGCAGCGCGCGCGCCGCGGGCATGCCGCCCTTCACGACGAACGAGATCATCCCGCCGGGGCCCTTCATCTGGCGGTTCGCGAGCGCGTGCTGGGGGTGCGACGCGAGCCCCGGGTAGTGCACCTTCTCGACCTGCGGGTGCGCCTCGAGCCACGCCGCGATCGAGCGCGCGCTCTCGACGTGGCGCTGCATGCGCAGGTGCAGCGTCTTCACGCCGCGCAGCACCATGTAGCAGTCGAAGGGACCGGGGACGCCGCCCATCGCGTTCTGCAGGAAGCCGACGCGCTGCGCGAGCTCGTCGTCGCTCGTGATGACCACGCCGCCGACCACGTCGCTGTGGCCGTTGAGGTACTTCGTCGTCGAGTGCACGACCGCGTGCGCGCCGAGCTCGAGCGGGCGCTGGAGCACCGGCGTCGCGAACGTGTTGTCGACGATCACGAGACACCCGCGCTTGCGCGCGATCTCCGACACCGCCGCGATGTCGACGAGCTTGAGCATCGGGTTCGTCGGCGTCTCGAGCCAGACGATCTTCGTCTCGGGGCGCAGCGCGCTCTCGAACGCGCGGAGATCGCCGAGGTCGACCTGGGTGTGGGTGATGCCGAGCGGCTTCATCACCTTGTCGAGGATGCGGAACGAGCCGCCGTACACGTCGTCGCCCGCGACGATGTGATCGCCGGGCTTCAGCACGTGCAGCAGCGTCGTCATCGCGGCGCAGCCCGAGCCGAACGCCATGCCGTGCTTGCCGCCCTCGAGCGCGGCGAGACAACGCTCGAGCGCCTGCCGCGTCGGGTTCCCGCTGCGCGAGTAGTCGAAGCCCTTGTGCTGACCGGGGCTCGGCTGCGCGAACGTGCTCGCGAGCACGATGGGCTGCATCACCGCGCCCGAGACCGGATCGGGCTCCTGGCCTGCGTGAACGGCGAGGGTGTCGATGTGGTGGCGACGATCGCTCTGCATGGTCGCGGCGGCGTAGCGCGAGGCCGCGACGGGAGGCAAGAGCGCGCGCTCACGGGGCCTGCTCGCCCTCTCCTTCGGAGCCGCGCGCTTCGCGCAGCTGGGCGGCGATCCGGTCGACGCGGGCACGCGCGTCACCCTCGGCGGCATCGAGCCCCTCGAGCTCGCGACGCATCGCGGCGAGCCCCGACTCGTCGCCGTCGCGCTCGCGCTCCTCGATGCGCCGCCGCAGGTCGGCGCGCCGGACCACGATGTAGTCGTACAAGCGCGAGGCGTGCTCGAGATCGTCCTCGAGCGTCATCGGGCGCGCGAAGCGCACCAGCTCGCGCGGCGGCGGCGCGGGCTCCCTCGGAGGCGGCGCCGCCGCCGGGGTCGGTGCGGCCTGCTCGACGATCGCGATCGCTTCGGTGCCGGCATCGGGTCGTCCCGCGTCGAGCACCGGCGCGTGCGGCGCGGCGACCGCCGGCGATCCCAGCCCCGACGACGACGACGACGAGCTCGATCGCGCCTCGACCTCGCGGGGCTCGCTGGAGCGGGGCTCCGCGTCGTCGTGCGATCCGCTCGTCGCGACCGCGATCGCGATCGCGGCGATCGCGACGACGGCTGCGCCCATCACGAGCGATCTGCGCGTGCGCTCGTCCATCACGTCATCTCGCCACGGCGACCGAGGCGGTCCCGATGCACGCCGCCGCGCACCCGTGCTGACCGGGGTCGGGCTCCTCGCGGTACTCGTACGCGAGCACACCGCTGCCGAGCGCGCCGCGGATCGATTGTTTGGTGGTCCAATGACATCGATCGCTGAAGTCGAAGCCGGTCTGGAGATCGAGCGTGACCTCGCCGCTCGCGCTCACGGTGCCCTGGAACACCGACGGGCCGAACGTCGCGCTCGCCGCCCCGCCTTCGCACGCATACGAGAGCGACCCCGGCGCGCTGGTCACTCGCTCGTCGATCACGCAGCCCTGTCGCACCGTCACGCCGTAGACGCGCAACGTCGTGGTGCAGCTTCCCGAGCTCGTCGCGATCTCCGCCGGCGGCATCTCGCTCGCCTCGACGACGACCACGCCGCCGCTCGAGCTCGCCTGCACCGGCTCCTCGGCGCGACCTCCACCGCCACACGACGCGAGCAGCACGCACGCGATCCCGACCACGATCCTGCGCATCGCGGCCGAAGGTAGCGCGGCTCGGGTACGATGGCGCGGCGCATGACGACGACGCTCGAGCACGTGTACGAAGCGATGCGCCGGCTCCGCCCCGACTTCGTCGTCGCGGGCTCGCAGCATCCGCCCGACGACGCCGCGCTCGACGCGCTCGCGGCGCGGCTCGGCGTCGTGCTCCCGACGATCTACCGCGAGCTCGCGCGCAACCTCGGCCCCTTCGTCGTCGAGGCGCGGCCCGAGGTGTGGCCGGAGCCCGAGGAGCACGACGCGAGCCCGCACTGGAGCGACTTCCGCGGCATCGAGCTCTACGCCATCGCCGGCGACGCACCGCCCGAGCTCGACGTCGAAGAGGTCCGCAAGCGTCTCACCGCGCGCACCGGCATCGCGCGCGTCGTGGTGTTGCGGCGCGTCGGCGATCCGCTGCGCTGGACGCTCGATCCCGACGGCCTCGCGCGCTCGTTCGATCCGCGCGACGGAGCGCTGGGCGCGCCCGAGGAGCTCGCCGACGTGATCGTCACCTGCCTCGAGGACCTCCGGCAGCGATGTGATCGCGTGAAGCGCGCGCTCGAAGCGCACGGCGAGAGCTGGCGCGCGCGCACCTGACGCGATGCGCGAAACGCATCGCTCACCGCCCGGCGATGCGTGGCGCGCATCGCGGGATCGCGGCGCTCTTGTGGCGCCGCGCCTCGAGCCCACGTGCTGTCCGGATGCCGGAGCGCCGGGCCGAGGTGTGGCGAGGCGGCGCGAACCGGGTGGCGACGACGATCGTGTGGGCACCGCGCGGTGATGCGCGGCGCGCGCAGCGGTCGATCCATGTGACCACGGGGGTGGGCAGTGACGAACGCGATCGGACGAGGCGTGGTGGTGGTGGCGCTGGTCGGTGCATGCGGAGCGTGCGAGAGCGCGGGCGAGAGCGCCTCGCTCGTGCACCGCGAGGCGCTCCTGGACGTGCACGAGTACGGCGTGACCGAGTGCCCGCAGGATCTCGGAGAGCTCGAGGTCGAGCTCGGCGCGGACGCGAGCGGGCCGGTCACGCTGTCGATCGCGGAGGACATCATCGCGGTCGACGTGCTCGAGCCCGAGCTCTTCTGGCCGATCAACGACGACTGGTCGATCACCATCGAGCCCGGCGACGTGATGGTGTTCGCGGTGGAGTTCAACTGCGGCTCGATCGAGGACGTCGCGGGATCGATCGAGCTCGTGCTCACGCCGCTCCGTGGAGGAGCGCCCCTCGACAGCGCGTCGATCCCGATCGCCGTCGATGTGCAGGGAGCACCGTAGGACGCGACACGCGATGTGGGCCGCGGCCCTCGAGTGTGGTTCGCTCGAAGTGGAGGTTTTCACTACCGCGCCAGCACCTACCTGCATGTCAGCGCGGGAGGCGCGACGACATGAAGCGAATGATCGGTGTGATGGCCGGAGTGATCGCTCTCGTGGGTTGTACCAGCGACCCGGACACCGGAAGAGTGGGCGCGGCCCACCTGCAAGTCGACGCCGGGCAGAAAGAAGAGGACGCAGGGCGGCGAGAGGACGCAGGCCCCCCGCCGGGTCTCTGCCGCATGACCGGCGGCGGACAGATCGACGTGGGCGAGGACCCCGATTCGTTCGGTGGCAACGCGGCGCCTCGGCGCGGCGACTTCACCGGAGAGTGGAACCACGTGACCCACGAGGGGCAGCACTTCCACGGGCACACGATCAACTTCGTCGCGTGCTTCGTGAACGCGAACGACGAGGAGCCGCCGGAGGCCGGGTTCGCCGAGATCGTCTTCCGCGGTGAAGGCACGTTCGAGGGGGAGGACTGCACGTTCGAGGTCGAGGCGGAGGACCACGGCGAGGGCGCGAACGCGCCGGCTCGTGACGAGTACACGATCCGGATCGACTGCCCCACGACGGACTACGAGACGCCCGACGAGGAGGAGATCCTCCACGGCAACATCCAGATCCACCCGCTGCCGCCCGGCTTCCTGTGATCGGATGCGCGTGAGGGCGGCGCCTCGCCCTCGATCGTGATCGGCCGTGCTCCTCGCGGAGCGCGGCCGTCACTCCTTCAGCCGATCGAGCCCGGACGCTGCAGCCCGCTCGCCGGCGTTCCTTCTTGCTCGAGGCGCTGCATCAGATCGCCGAGCTCGCGCCGCGCGCGCAGCGGCGTCAGGAAGCGCGTCGCGAGCTCCATGAGTCGCTTGTCGAGCGCGTCGATCTCCCGCCCGGCGTGCTCCAGCGCCTGCTCGAGCGACTTGCGATCCTGCTCGAAGCTCGACTCGAGACGATCGAGCTGACCGCGGATCGCCTCGGTCTGGAACTGGAGGTCCTTCACCTCGCGCTGCTTGCTCTCGACCCACTCTCGCGCTCGCTGCGCGGTGCCATGCGCGAGCAGCCATCGATCGAGCGCGTCGGCGAGCTCGCGGTGCGCGACGACCAGCGCCTGCGAGGGCGCGCTCGCCTCGTTCAGCCCGAAGCTCGCCGCGAGCTTGCGATGCGCGTCGCGATACACGCGCTCGGCGCTGCGCTCCGCGTCGAAGTACGGCGAGACCTCCTGGTGCGCGGTCCGCGCGGCCTCGCGCGCCGACGAGAGATCGGTGCCGAGCACGTTCATCGCGTGGCCGAGGCGCTGGCGTCCTTCGCGCGCCATCGCCTCCATCGACTCGAGCTTGCGCTGCTCCTTGAGGCCCGCCGATCGCAGCTCGTGCATGCGCCGGATCACCTCGCGGATCTCGCCCAACGATTGGCGCACATCGGGCGGCGCATCGCCGCGCGGATAGGCGCGCTCGAGCATCTGATCGAAGAGCGCGGTGCGCGCGGCCCAGCGCTCGAGCGTGGTCGGCGGCAGCGTCGGCGCCGCGGGACGCGGCAGCACGGACTGGTGCTCGGTGGGGAGCTCCGCAGCCTCCGCGGGCGCCATCGCCGCGAGCTCCTTCTCGACCTGGTGCGCGTCGACCGGGCGATCCTCGGGACGCTTCGCGAGCATCCGGAGGATCAGCTCCTCGAGACGTCGCGGCACGTTGGGCACGAGCTCGCTCGGCTTCGGCGGCGTGGCCTGGAGGTGCAGGATCAGGAACGCGGGGATGTCGTCGGCCTGGAAGGGCAGGCGACCGGTGAGCATCTCGAAGAGCATCACGCCGAGCGCGTAGAGATCGGCGGAGGGCCCGGAGTCGATCGAGGTCACGCGCTCGGGCGCCATGTACTGCGGCGTGCCGAAGATCTGACCGGCGCTCGTGAGCCGCTGATCGTGCATCGAGCGCGCGATGCCGAAGTCGAGGATCTTCGCGACCGGCTTGCCACCGGCGCCGCGCGAGACGAACACGTTCTCGGGCTTGAGGTCGCGGTGCAGCACGCCGAAGTCGTGGGCACGCGCGAGGCCGCGCGCGATCTGCAGGCCGAGCGTGCACACCTGCGGCGCGGCCATCGGCCCGTTCGCGATCATCCGATCGAGCGGCGCACCGTCGAGCAGCTCCATCACGAGATACGACGTGCCGTCGTCGGTCTCGCCGTAGTCGTGGATCTCGATGATGTTCGGGTGCGCGATCGCCGCCGCGTTCTTCGCCTCGCGGCGGAAGCGCTCCTTGAGCGCCGCGTCGCGCGAGAGCTGCGGGTTCATGATCTTCACCGCGACCGGGCGATCGACGAGCGCGTTGCGCGCGCGATAGACGACCGCCATCCCGCCTTCGCCGAGCGCCTTCTCGATGTGATAGCGGCCGCCGAGCAGCGTCCCGATGCGCTCGTCGGCGAGCGTCTCGAGCACGGTGTTGTCGACGAGGCAGCGCGAGTCGGCGTCGGTGTACTTGAGCTGACAGGCAGGGCAGATCTTCATCGCGCTTCCCTCGCCGCGCGATTGTACCGGAGCAGCGCGTCTCGAGCGCGCAGGCCACGACGCGGCGATCGCGGCGCCGCGCCACGCACGAACACCAGCGATCCTCGGAGTTTCGCGATGTACGTGGCTGGCGGGCCCGTTGCTTGTTGGTGACCTCATGACCTCTCGCGCACCGCTCGCGATCGCGCTCGCGCTCGTCGTCGTGCCCGGGGCGATCTCGCTGTCCGGCTGCTCGGCTTGTGGGCCGCCGCAGTCGGCCGCGGCGCAGGACGAGGTGGTCGCGGAGCTCGACGGCGGCGTCGTGCAGCGCACGGTGATCGTGCCGATCCCGGTGCCGGCGCCGGAGGAGCGCCCTGCGCCCGAGCCGGACGCGCCGGCCAACTGTTACGAGGTCGCGGCGAGCCGCACGAGCCTCACCGACCAGCAGATCGCGCAGCTCTGCGGCGGCGCGTGGTCGTCGGCGCCGATCGAGTGCTACCTCGAAGCGCGAGACCGGCTGACGATCACCGATCCCCAGCGCATCGGCCTGTGTCGCTGCGCGGAGTCGACCGCGCCGGTCGACTGCTACCGCCGGCTGCAGCGCTCGCGCGCGCTCACCGACGTCCAGGTCGAAGCGCTGTGCGCCCCGGTGATCGCGCTCGGCCTCCTCGACAACTGCCGCCCGGTCGGCGGCTTCTGAAGAAGCCTCCTGCCTTCCTAACTTCCTGCTCTCCTTAGAAATTCCCGGATCTCTCGAGGGTCATCCTCCAGAAAGAAAGTGACCGCTCACTTTCTTCTGCTAGCCTGACGGCGTGCTCCAAGCGCCGCAGCAGGCCCGTGCGATCGCCACCCGTGCTCGCCTGATCGAGGCGGCGAGCACGCTCCTCGTCGAAGAAGGTCTGCGCGGCACCACCACGTCTGCCGTCGCGGCGCGCGCGCAGGTCTCGCAGGGCGCGCTCTTCAAGCACTTCCCCACCAAGCTCGATCTGCTCGCGGCGTGCGTCGAAGCGGTGCTCGCCTCGCTGGTCGACGCGTTCCGCGACGCGCTCCCCGGGCGCACCCCCGCCGATCTCGACGCGCGCCTCCGCGTCGGCGTCGCCGCGCTCTGGAAGGTGTTCCGCCTGCCCGCGATGCAGGGCCTCTTCGAGGTCTATCTCGCGGCGCGCACCGATCCCGAGCTCGGCCGCGCGCTCGAGCCGCTGCTCGCCGCGCACAACGCGAACATCCAGCGCGAGGCGCGCGAGCTCCTGCCCGAGCTCGCGTCGCACCCGGGGCTCGCGAGCGGTGTCGACGCGGTCGTCTACGCGATGCAGGGCGTCGCGCTCGGCGTGTTCTCGAACGACGAGCGGCGCGAGCGCGAGCACCTCGCGTTCTTCGAGCGCCTCGCGGTGCACGAGCTCGCGGCGGCGGTCGAGCCGGAAGCGCAGTCGAAGACGGGCTCGCGAGCCCGGCGGAGGGGGTGATGTCGACGCTCATCTACTACGCGATCCCCGCGTTCATCCTCACGGTCGCGCTCGAGTGGGTCTACGCGCGCAAGCTCGTCCGCGAGGGCGCGAGCGTCCGCGGCTACGAGACGAAGGACACGTTCGCGAGCCTCACGATGGGCGTCGGCAACGTGCTCATCGCGGGCGTCGTGAAGATCGGCGTGATCGCGCTCTGGCTCTTCCTCTACGAGCACCGGATCTTCGATCTGCCGATCGACGCGTGGTGGGTCTGGCTGCTGCTCTTCGTGAGCGAGGACTTCTGTTACTACTGGTTCCATCGAGTGAGCCACGAGTCGCGCTTCTTCTGGGCGGCGCACGTCAATCATCACTCGAGCACGCACTACAACCTCTCGACCGCGCTGCGGCAGTCGTGGACGACGCCGTTCACCGGGATCGTGTTCTGGCTCCCGCTTCCGCTGCTCGGGTTCCACCCCGGGATGATCCTGGTGCAGCAGGCGATCTCGCTGCTCTACCAGTACTGGCTGCACGTCGAGTGGCTGCCCAAGCTCGGGCCCTTCGAGTGGATCTTCAACTCGCCCTCGCACCATCGCGTGCACCACGGGCGCAACGTGAAGTACCTCGACCGCAACCACGGCGGGATCCTGATCATCTGGGATCGTCTGTTCGGCACGTTCGAGCCCGAGGCCGAGACGCCGGACTACGGGCTCACCAAGAACCTCGAGACGTTCCACCCGGTGAAGATCGCGTTCCACGAGTGGCTCGCGATCGCGCGCGACGTGGTCCGCGCACGCTCGCTGCGGGACGCGCTCGGCTACGTGTTCGGCCCGCCGGGTTGGGCGCCCGGTGGACGCGGCGAGACCAGCGCCGTGCTGCGCGCGCGACTGGCGCGCTCGTAGTCAGAACACCATCACCGCGCCCTGCGCGGAGAGCGACACGATCGCGGCGACGCCGAGGAAGAGGTGCGTCGCGCTGAGCGCCTGCATCGCATCGAAATGCTGGCTCCGCTCGATGCCGAACCAGTCGTCGGCGTTCGAGATGAAGAGCCTGAGGAGCGCCTGCGCGATGATCAACGACGTCGTCGCGATGCGCAGCGTGCGATGGACGCGGATGCGCCGGCCGCGTGCGTCGTCCTGATCGCCGAGGTGCAGCGGGTCGGGCATGAACATCCCGAGCATCGACGTGGTCACGTAGAGCGTCGTCGTGATGCCGCCCGCGATCGCGTGGGGCCACACCGTGCCCTCGCAGTAGCCGTTCCACACCGCGGTGCCCTGCGCGCACGGCGTGTCCTCGTAGGACGCCGCGAACCCGTAGCGATCGTGGAAGCTGATCGCGCCGAGGATGGCGGTGGTCGTGAGCGACAACCACGCGGCGATGCCGAGCCCGGTCATCCAGTCGGCCATCGTCTCGCGCACGCCGAGCAGATGACGGAGCCGCTGCGCGTCCTGATCGGCGCTCGCGACGGCCTCGATGGCCGGCGCTGGATCCTGCGCGGCGGCAGCGGGCGTCGCGAGGACGATCGAGAGCGCCATGACGAGCGCGGTACAATTCGTGGAGCGCACGATGAACAGAGTCATCGCCGCGTCGGATCCATCCGCAACTGAGGCGCATGCGTGCGACCGGAGCCACGGACGTGCGCGCGTCTCGCGTCGCGTACCGAGGCGATCGATCACGCGCTGCCGGGATGCTCGATGGACGGCCTCGGGATGTGCGGGATCGGCTCGGGCCAGAGGCGCCGCAGCTCTTCGGGCAAGAGGTGCCGCACCTTGCGGACCTCGCCCTCGTCGATGCGATCGTTGAGGAGCTCGAACGCGGCGAGCATCACGTCGCGGGGCGCGGCCGCGAGCCCGCTGCTCAGCTCCTTGCTCACGTGATCGTAGAGCTCGTCGGGCGTGCGCATCGCGTGGGGCGTGTGGCTCGGCACCCAGCCCTCGTAGTACGCGCCGCGCAGCAACATCGGCAGCTGCGCCGCGAGCGCGACCGCCTCGGCGACCGGGAGGCGATCCCGAATCGCGTGCAAGGCCGCGCGCAAGCAGCGATACGCGAGCGGCGGGTGCAGCTGTCCGAGGTAGTCGGCGTACTCGTTGATCCACTGGTGGGTCGCCTGGATCGTGGTCTCGAACGCGTCGATCGTGCGGTTCGTCTGCATGGCGCATCCCTCGTAGCGCGACGGAGCAAGCGGCGTGCGCTCTCGTCGCTGCGAAGGGGTCGCGCGAGGGAGCGTGAGGCGACGTCGCCGTGCGCCACGACGCGCGCACCGACGTCACGGCGAGGGCGTGACCACGCGGAAGATGCGGAACGGATCGGGCGGCGCGTCGCCGAGGTGGATCTGCGCGGTCGTGAAGTACATCTGGCCCTGGGGGCCGATCGCGAACGAGTCGGGCCACGCGATGCGCGGGTCCTGCACGACGATCTCGGGCGAGCCCTGGCCCGGCACGAAGGTGCGGATCGCGTCGTGCTCGAGCGACGTCAGCCACACGCGTCCGTCGTGGAACTCGAGCCCGTCGGACGCGCCGGTCTCGCCCAGCACCTGGATGCGGCTCGCGATCGCCGCATCGTCGGCGTCGGGATCGCGCAGCACCTCGGTAGGCACGCGATAGAGCGTGCGCCCGCGCAGCGCCTGGAAGTAGAGCCAGCCTCCGTCCTCGTCGAGCGCGATGCCGTCCGCGTTCACCTCGCGCGAGAACGGGCGACCACCGATGCGCAGCGTGATGTCCTCGGCGTGCGTGCTCGGATGTCCGTCGAGCACGCGGCGCGTCAGGCCGCTCTCGAGATCGACGATCACCAGCGCGCCGTCGCCGGAGTCCGTGAGGTACGCGTGGTGGTGCGAGACGTCGATGCGCACGTCGTTGAGGTACGAGCTCGCGCTGACGATCGGCGGCGCGAACGAGTAGGTGCGCGGTGCCTCGTCGGTGTCCTCGGGGTCGTCGAACACGACGAGCTTGGGCGCACCCTCGATCACGCCCGCGAACCGCGGATTGCCGGGATCGAGCACCCAGAGCCGCCGCTCGCGATCGACGGTCACGCTCTGCACCGCGACCCAGTGGGTGCGCGGATCTTCACCGGGCTGCCACGCGTTCCAGCGCTCGTCGGGGTACGGGATCGGCGCGCCGCTCGGATCGAGCATCGCGACCGAGATCGGCACGTCGTCGCTCCACCGCGGATAGCTCACGTAGACGCGACCCTCGGGGCGGATCGCGATGCCGGTCCAGCGCCGCGGCGACTCGGCGACGAGCTCGATCGTCGATTCCCGAGGTGGACGCGTCGGAGGCGGCGGGCTCGCGCCGCAGCCGGTGAGCGAGAGCGCGATCGAGACGGCGAGGGACCTTCGCATGCGGATCATCACTCCGTGACGTCGTGCGCCTTCTTCTTTTTGCGCTTCTTCTTGCGCCGATAAGGCGACGGATTGCCGAGATAGCTCCGGCCCGGGTCCACGAGAAGGTGCCCGCGCATCGCCTCGCGCCCGAGCAGCATGCGGAAGCCCATCACGTCGCGCCGCGTGAGCGTGACCTCGATCTCCCAGAGCACCCCGCGGATCTCGATCGGCGTGCGGATCACCGGGCGGAGCTGCTGATCGCCGTGGCTCGAGCGGATCAAGCGCTCGTCGATCATCTCCGCCTCGCAGCGCACCTCGAGCCCACGATCGCGCTGCAGCGGGTGCACGACGAACGTGAGCATCGGACGTCCGCGCGAGGTGAAGCGCTCGACGTCGTCGGCGTGCAGCGCGGAAGTGCGCGCACCGGTGTCGGTCTTGACCTTGATCGACTCGATGCCGAGCAAGGGCAGCGCGATCCACTCGCGCCAGCCGATCACCTGCACGCTCGCTCGATCGCTCATCGACGCTCCGGAGCGAATACCACATCGCGCATCGAGTACGCTCGCGCGCATGAAGCGGGGCAGCACGATCGTCCTGGTCGCCGCGACGGTGCTCGCGGCGCCGATCGCGCTCGCGTTCGAGAGCGTCCTGCGCTGGCTGCTGTTCCCACCCGATTTCGAGACGGTGCGCGCGTTCCTCGAGCCCTTCCTGACCCCGCTCGCCTGGCTGCTGGTGGGGATCTCGGCGCTCGCAGGGATCGCGGGGACCTTCGCGCAGCGCGCGATGGCGGCGCGGCGCATCGCGCGGCTCGGGCCCAGCGCGGCGCCGGTGCAGATCGACGCGGTCCGCAACCAGGTCTTCCTGATCACCGCGTCGATCCCGCAGCTGCCGACGATCGCGTCGACGTTCGCGTTCATGTTCGGCGCATCGCTGGTGCCTACCCTCGTCGGGGTGGCGATCGGAACGCTCTCGGTGCTCGCGCAGGGCGTGGTGCTGGTGAAGAGCGGAGGAGACGGGTCATGACGCTCGAGGTGCTCACGGTCCCGCTGCTGCGCGACAACTACGGCTACCTGCTGGTCGATCGCGACGCGGGGCGCGCGGTGGCGGTCGATCCTTCGACGCACGAGGCGGTGCTCGAGCTGCTCGATCGCGAGCGGCTCGCGCTCGATGCGATCTGGTGCACGCACCACCACTGGGATCACGTCGGAGGCATCCCGGGCCTGCTCGCGCGCTTTCCCGATGCCGCGGTGCTGGGCAGCGCCCACGACGCGACGAACGCGAACATCGGACAGCAGACGCGCGGGCTCGCCGACGGAGAGATCGTCGAGCACGGCGCGGTGCGCTTCGAGGTGCTCGCGATCCCCGGGCACACGCTGGGCGCGATCGCGTACGCCGGCGGCGGGATGGTCTTCACCGGAGACACGCTCTTCCTCGGCGGATGCGGGCGCGTCTTCGAGGGGACGATGCCGATGATGCGCGCATCGCTGGCGCGGCTGCGCGCCCTTCCGCCCGAGACGCGCGTCTACTGCGGGCACGAGTACACCAAGCGCAACCTCGAGTTCGCGCGCGTGATCGAGCCCAACGACGCGGCGATCGCGGCGCGGCTCGAGGCGGTGACCGCCACGCGCGAGGAAGGGCGGGTCACGGTGCCCGCGACGATCGCGGACGAGCTCGCGACCAACCCGTTCTTGCGGTGGGACTCGAACGCGGTGCGCACCTACGCGAAGTCGCGCGGTGAGGCCGATACCGACGACGAGGTGTTCGCGCGCCTCCGCCAGGCGAAGGACGCGTTCTGAGAGATCGTTGGGGCCCCAACGATCGCGTCTGGTATGATCGCGCGGTGAGTCGGTCCCGAGGTCGCGCCCCAGCGCTCGTCACGCAGTGAAGGTCCTGCGCCACATCGCGACGATCGCAGCCGTCGCGGGTCTGATGGAGGCTGCGCGCGCGACCGGCGAGCTCGATCCGCGCCACCTGCCCGCCGCGGTGCTGCTCGCGATCGGGATGATCCTCCTGGCCTCGTGGCACATGGGGAAGCTCTTCGCGGCGGCCAAATTGCCCAAGCTCACCGGGTACCTCGCGGCGGGGATCGTCGCCGGGCCCGCCGTGCTCGCGTACCTCGATCACCAGGTCGTCTCCGCGCTGACGATCGTGAACGGGATGGCGACCGCGCTGATCGCGCTCACCGCGGGCAGCGAGATGGACTTCCGCGCGATGCGCCCGCTGATGCGCTCGATCGGGTGGATCAGCGTCATCGCGGTGATCGGCACCGCGATCGTGCTCGGCGTGACCGTGTTCGTGATGCGCGATCAGCTCTCGTTCCTCGCGGATCGCCCGCTGCTCGAGGCGATCGCGATCGCGGCGACGCTCGGCGTCGTGATCGTCGCGCAGTCGCCCGCGGTGGTGGTCGCGATCCGCGCCGAGACCGGGGCCGACGGAGCGGTCGCGCGCACCGCGCTCGGCGTGGTCGTGGTCGCGGATCTCGTGGTGATCGTGCTCTTCGCGCTCGCGTCGTCGGTCACGCACGCGGCGCTCGCGGGGAGCATGGACGTCGAGGGCACGCTGCGCGCGCTCGCGTGGGAGCTCTTCGGATCGCTGGGCCTCGGCGTGGTGATCGGCGTGCTGCTCGCGGTCTACCACCGCGTGGTGCGGGTGCGCGTCGATCTCTTCGTGCTCGTGGTGTGCTTCCTCGCGGCGGAGATCGGACGGCGGCTCCACCTCGATCCGCTCTTGTTGATGCTCGCAGCGGGGATGTTCGTGGAGAACGTCGCGCACGCCGGGCACGCGCTGCGCGCGGGGTTCGAGGACGCGTCGCTGCCGGTCTACATCCTCTTCTTCACGGTCGCGGGCGCGTCGATCCACCTCGATCTGATCCCGCTGGTCGCGGTGCCGGCGACGGTGCTCGTGGTGGTGCGCGCGTGTGGGCTCTACGCGGGCACCTACGCGGCGGCGCGGCTCGCGGATGCGCCGCCCTCGGTGGCGAAGTGGGGCGGGTTCGGGCTGCTCCCGCAGGCCGGCCTCGCGATCGCGCTCTCGATGCTCTTCGCGCGCACGTTCCCGGAGTTCGGCGATGCCGCGGGCGTGCTGACGCTCGGCATCGTGTCGATCAACGAGCTGATCGCGCCCGCGCTCTTCCGCTTCGCCCTCGCGCGCGCGGGCGAAGCGGTCGAGGGCAACGGGACCAGCGCCGATCACTGAGCGCGACGAAGCTCACTCGGGGACGCAGCACACCGTGCGCACTCCGGTCGGCGTCGCCGTGCCGGTCGGGGTCGGGTCGCTCGGAGGACAGCTCCCGCTCGGCGAGAAGCTCGCGAGCGCGTACGGGCTCGTGATCGAGCTCGCAGGCGTGCACGAATTCACGCCGATGCGCTCGTACGCGATCGTGGTCGCGCCCGCCGGGCACTGGCTGATGATGTCGACGTGACCTCCGCACGAGCCGGTGAGCGCGCCGCACGTGCACTCGGAGCATCCGCGCTCGTCGTCCGCGCCGGCCGCGGTGGTGAGCTGCTCGGAGAAGACGGCCGGGCACGTCGCGTCTCCGTCGGCCCACACGCACAGGCGCTCGCCGGTCCCGCGCGACGGCGCGCACACGCGCGCGTCCCCGCACGACACCGGTGAGCCGAACCCGCAGCCTCGATGCGAAGCGCCCCACGCGATCGGCGGCACGTCGGTCGACGGCGCCGGCGTGCATCCCGCGCTCGACGAGAACATCGGCGCGGTGACCGACCAACGGCCGGTGCTCGGCAGCGTCGGGATCGAGCGGCACTGGCCGTCCGAGATCGTCGCGTGGTTCGTCGGGATCGTGATGCACATCGTGTTGCCGGTCGTCGTGATCGTCCCGACGCCGCAGCTCAGCGCGCCCGCGGCGGGCGGCGTGCACGCGCAGTCGCACGTCGCGGCAGGCGCGCTCAGCTCGCTCCGCGCCATGAACGCGGTCGAGGGCGCGCTCGCAGGGCACGCGGGCGGCTCGGCGTCGGCACCGGTGACGAGGACGATCGGTCCGTTCCATCCCAGGGGCGCGGCAGGCTCGCACACGCCTCCGCCCGCGCACTCACCGCCGCCACCCGAGTCCTCGTCGCCCTGCGCGGCGTCGCGCGGACCACCATCGCTCGTGGCCGCGTCGGGCTCCGAGCCCGCATCGTCGTCGACGGCGCCCTGATGGCGGCCGGGGTCGAGCGCGATCGTGCAGCCGGTCGCGAGCATCGAGGCGAGGAGGAGCGTCGATCCGGAGCGCAACATCAGAACCTCCCCTGCACGACGACGCCGCCGCTTCCATCCGGCGTGACGAATGGCGCGATCGACGCGGTCTCCGTCTCGTTCGAGGGCAATCCGAGCGTCACGAGCAGCACCACGCCCGCGCTCGCCGCCACTGCCGCCGTGATCCAGCTGACGTCGGCCGCGACGACGAGCGCGGACAGTGTCGACACCTCGTCGTCGGTGCAGCGGTCGGTCGCGCCGCATCCGTTCGAGAGCGCGTCGTCCTCGGCGAGCGCGAGCCCACCGGTGATGGCGAACGAGACGAGCGCCGCGCCGGCCACGCCGAACGCGACGAGCGCGGGGACGAGATCGCCCTCGCGACGCGCCGGCGCGGGAGGCGGCGTCGGCTCCGGCTCGGGCTCCGGCTCGGCGCCCGAGCGGATGCGCTCGCGTCGAGTGCGCAGGTTCTCGAGCCGCGGCTCGAGCTGCGCGCGCTGCTCGTCGGAGGGCGATCCTTCGGCGAGGAATCGCTCGAGGTGCGCGATCGCGGTGTCGAAATCGCCGAGACGCTCGGCCGTGAGATAGAGGTTGTAGAGCAGCGCGGGTCGCCCGCTGAGCTCGTACGCGGCCTCGAACTCCTGCTGCGCCGCCTCGTACGCGCCGCGATCGAAGTGCAGACGTCCCGCCTCGAAGTGGGCGCGCGCGGCGTCGTCGCCTCCGCTCTCCTGTGCGCCCGCTCGTGGAGCGACCGCGAGGACGATGCCCATGATCACGATCGCGGCGATCCCGAGTCGCATCCACTTCCCCCTTCGCGCGAACGCCTTCGCGCGCGACGAGGATAGTCGGTGTGGACGCGTCTCGGGAACCCGCTCAGCGACGGCGCCAGGTGATCTCGACGTCCTGCGTCGCTGCGTAGCGCTGCTGCACGCGCAGCAGATCGCCGTAGCGCTCGGGCATCTTCGCGGCGAGCGCGAGGAGCACGCGGCCCGCCGCTTCCGCGTCGTGGTTCGCGCGGTGCGCGGTCTCGAGCGACACGCCGAGCCGAGCGCACACGTCGCCGAGCTTGTGGCCCTTCTCTTCCTTCTGGATCTCGCGCGCCCACACCAGCGGGTCGATCCACACGCCGTCGTCGCAGCACGCGGGCGGCAGCTCCGCGCCGCGCGGCGGGAGCCCCAGCCGGCGGCACTCCGCCCACAGGAACTTGCTGTCGAACGCGTGGTTGTACGCGACCGGGATGCGCCCGCTCAGCACGTCGCGCACCTCGTCCCAGACCCCCGCGAAGCCCGGCGCGTCGGCGACCATCTCGTCGGTGATGCCGGTGATCGCCTTGCTCTCCTCGCCGATCGGCATGCCCGGGTTCACCAGCCAGTTGCGCGTCTCGACGAGCTCGCCGCCCTCGAAGCACGCCACGCCGATCTCGATCACGCGATCGGCCTCGGGATCGAGGCCGGTGGTCTCGAAGTCGAGCACCGCGAAGCGCGCCGCGGCCCACACGGTCGCGGGCTCGAACCCCTCGGCCATGCCGCGCACGCGCGTCGTCAGGCGCGCCATGCGCTCGGCGATGCCTGGATAGTGTTTGCCGGTGGGGAAGCAGCCGCAGACGTCGATCGAGGCGCGCATCGGAGGGCCCGACCATGCCTGCACGCGATCCCGGTCGCAAGCCTCGCCCCGACCGCCCGCCGCTGCTACATGTCGAGGGCTCGCTCGTGCGACGCGAGCCCCCTTCGGAAGTGCCCTCGCCCGACGTTCCCGCCCACGATGCCGCAGGCCAGGAGGCGCCCCTCGAGCGTCGCGCCGCGCGATCGCCGGCACGTGCGACGCGGGTGGGGCTCGAGGCCGCTCGCGTGCTCCTCGTAGGCGCGCTGCTCGGCGCGGCGATCGCAGTCGTGCGCGGCGTGCCCGACGTCGAAGCGATGCGCGCCGAGGCGCCCGCATCGTGCGCGGCGCCGGTCGAGGCGCGCCCCGAGGTGCGCTGGATCGAGCAGGCCGACGCGCACCGCATGGTCGAGGACGCCGCGGTGACCTTCGTCGACGCGCGACCGCGCGAGGCCTACGAGTCGGGCCACGTCGCCGGCGCGCTCAACGTCCCGATGGAGACCGGCGCGATCGACGAGCGCTCGACCTCGCTCGTGCGCGGATCGCGCGTGGTGATCACGTACTGCGACACCAGCGGTGACTGCGCGAGCAGCAAGCGGCTCGCGGGGCTGCTCGCCGAGGCGGGCCTCCCCGACGTGCGCGTGCTGCGCGGCGGCATGCCGGGCTGGCTCGAGAACGGATATGCCGCGGAGGCCGGGCCGTGCCGGGTGTGCCCGTGATCGCGCGCCTCTCGCCTCGCACCCGCAAGGTCGCGGTCGTCGTGCTGCGGCTCGCGATCGCCGCGGTGTTCGTGGGCGCCGCGATCCCGAAGCTGATGGACCCCACGTCGTTCGCGCGCGACGTCGACAACTACCACCTGCTGCCCCCGGCGCTGGTGGGCCCGGTCGCGGTGGCGCTGCCGATGATCGAGCTCGTCGTCGCGGCGGCGCTCGTGAGCGGCGTGCACGCCGCGGGCGCGGCGCTGATCGCGATGGGCATGCTCGTGGTGTTCGCGCTCGGCATGGCGCAGGCGATCGCGCGCGGGATCGATCTCGACTGCGGCTGCTTCGGCAGCGCGATGGAGGCGCGCGTCAGTGGCGCGACGGTCGCGCGCAACGTGATCCTCGCGCTCGCGTGCCTGCCGATCGTGCTCGCTCGTGAGCCGGCGCGCGCCCCCGAAGCGTCTTCCTGATGCGCTCGGAATCCGGCGCGCCACCGAGCGACGAACGGAGCGGCGGACGTCGCGCGGTGGTGAGTGAGTGCCCGAAATCGGCTCGCCCGCTCCGGGCGCTCCCGTGCGAGCCCTGCGCTGGCGAGCACTCCCGCGGGACCGAGTGCTGATTGCGGCGGGCCCTCGCGGTCCGCATGCTCGGGGAACATGAAAGCTCGTGTGCGCTCCTTTCTTCGCCAGCGCCCCCTCGCGATGGTGATCGCGCTCGTGGCCTCGCTCCTGTCTGCGAGCGTGGCGCACGCGACCTCGACCGAAGCGATGGACCTCCGCGCGCTCGTGCGCGGCGCGGATCACGTGGTGGTCGGCACCGTGGTCTCGCAGGAGGCGCACTACGATCACCTCGATCGCATCGTCACCGACGTGACGATCCGGGTCGACGAGCGCATGCACGGTGCGGCGGGCGAAGGCACCACGGTCGTGGTGCGGCGCCTCGGCGGTGTGATCGGCGACGTCGGCCTGCGCATCGAGGGCGAGCCGAGCTTCGTCGAGGGCGAGCGCGTCGTGCTCTTCGCGCGCATGGTCGCGGCCGATCGCGTGTTGCGGCCGATCGGGATGTCGCAGGGCGTGCTCCCGATCGCGCGTGACGGCGGCGTCGAGCTGGTCATGCCGGGCGGCGAGGGGCTCGCGCTCGTGCAGCGCGGCAGCGATGGCCGGCTGCGCGAGGCGCCGGGCGCGCTGATGACGCCCGAGCCGGTCGACGCGCTGCTCGCGCGCGTCCGGGATCTCGTCGCGGAGATCCATGGTGCGCACTGACGTCCTGTTCGCTGCGGCGCTGCTCGTGACGTTCGCCCTCGGCCCGACCGAGGCGCGCGCATGGTGCCAGATGACGACCGGCGGTCGTCGCCCCGGGCCCGGCGAGACCTGCGTGATCGCGACGCCACCGGACTCGTTCCCGCTCGCGTGGCGGCGCCGCTGCACCTCGATGTCGCTGAGCACGTTCGGCAGCTCGACGCTCTCGCCCGGCGAAGTGGCGGACGTGCTGCGCGGCGCGATCACGACGTGGGAGGGCGTGCGGTGCGACGGCCAGCCGACCGGCCTGCACGTCGAGGTGCTCGCCGAGCCGAACGAGTGCGAGACGGCGTCGCACCTCACCGGCGATCGCAACGTGCACTCGGTGATCTTCGTCCAGGACGGCTGGGTCGAGGAGCGCATGCACGACGCGCGGGCGTTCGCGGTCACGCTCGTGTGGCACGACCCGCAGAGCGGTGAGATCTGGGACGCCGACATGGAGATCAACGAGCAGCGCGGCCCCTTCGTCGTGTGCCCGGCCGAGGGCTGCAACGACGGCGAGGTCGATCTGCCGAACGTCATCACGCACGAGATGGGTCACTACTTCGGCCTCGCGCACACGCCGGACGACGCGCTCGCGACGATGTGGGCGTCGGCCGAGCCCGCGGAGACGCTCAAGCGAGATCTGCAGCCCGACGACGTCGCCGGGCTCTGCGCGATCTATCCGCCGGGCACGCTCCCCGAGGAGTGCGACCCGACGCCGCGCGGCGGGCTCGGACTGAATTGCCAGCGCGAAGAGGGCTGCAGCTGCAGCGTGCCCGGCCTGCCGGGACGCGGGAGCGCGGCCGGCGCGATGGGTGCGATCGCGATCGTCGCGATGATGGTCGCGGCGCGTCGCCGGCGGCAGTGATCGCTGGCGCGCGGGCTCAATCGGCTCGCCCGCAGGTCCCTACCGTCCGCGCGCTTCGCGCGCTCCCGTTCGGGACCCGCGGGACGAGCACTCCGGCAAGGACTCAGATCGGGAGCGCGGCCGGCGCGCTCCAGATCTCGCCGACGCCGTAGCGGCCCGCGTCGTCGCGCGTGACGCGGCCCATCGCGGTCTCGGGGTCGTGGGTGAAGAAGAGGCGCCCTCCGCGCGCGACGAGGTCGCGGAGGAGCGCCTCCTTCTCGTCGATCAGCTTCTCGGGCCAGCGGTCGTAGCCCATCGTGATCGGCAGGTGCACCCAGGGGCGGCCCGGGATGAGATCGGCGGCGAACACGATCGGGCCGGCATCGCTCGGCACCTCGGCGAGCACGAGGCCCGGCGTGTGGCCCTCGGAGCGGTGCAGCACGTAGTCCGGCCCGAGCGCGCGCGAGCGATCTCCGTCGGCGATCTCGAGCCGCCCGCTCGCCTCGAGCAGCGCGATCAGCTCGGGCACGAACGACGCGCGATCGCGCGGATGCGGATGCTTCGCGCGCTCCCACGCCTCGCGGCCGACCACGAACGTCGCGTTCGGGAAGAGCAGGCGCGGCGGCTGGCCTTCTTCGTACGCGGCGAGCAGGCCGCCCGCGTGATCGAAGTGCAGATGCGAGAGCACGACGACGTCGAACTGGTCGTGCGTGGTGCCCGCGCGCGCGAGGCTCTCGAGCAGGACGTGCTCGCTCTCGACCACGCCGTAGCGATCGCGGAGCTTGGGCGAGAAGAACGCGCCGATCCCGGTCTCGAAGAGCACGCGCCGGACGCGCCCGTCGTCGTGCGTCTCCTCGACCAGCATCGCGCGGCACGCGAGCGGAATGCGGTGACGCTCGTCGGGCGCGATCCAGCGCTCCCACACCGGGCGCGGTGCGTTGCCGAACATCGCGCCTCCATCGAGGCGCTGCGAGTTGCCGAGGATCGACCAGAGGCGGCGGCGAGTCATACGACGGACCACTACTCGAAAACACGACGAGCGTGCCGTGAGCGTCCGCGCGTCACGCGGGGAGATCCCCGACTCTGGTGGAGGACTGGAATCCACTCTCCAGCGCAGGACGGGAATCATCCCGAGCCCGAATGAATATCCTCGTCTCGCGATCTTTACGGCCTCCGCGAGACGCCGGACGATGCTGGATAGGAGTTGGAGGGGAAGACATGCGCGCGATCGGATCCGATCTGGTGGTCCTTCCCGAGCCGGAGGCCGAGCTCTACGGGCGCGACGAATCGCCGCGATTTCGACTACGAGCTCCCGCGCATTGGCGATCACCGATTGCCATCAACCCGCATGCGCGAGAGGCGGAGCGAGTCGTGATTCGATGGCTCGAGCATCTCGGATGCACGAACGACGAAATCCATCGAGCGCGCCAGTTCGACGTCGCGGGTTACGTCGGAATTCCCTTCCCGCGCGTCTCGTGCGAGACGACGATCCGAATCGCAAAACATCTCTCGCTGTGGTTGCTCTGGGACGACGTTCACGTCGAGTCACTGGAGCACGGTTGGCGGATCGAGCCCGCGCACGTGCTCGAGTCCCGACGTCCCGAAGGGCTCACGCGCTTCGACGAAGGCTGGTGGGAGCTCTTCTCGGAGCTCGCCGCGCGGCGGAGCGCGCGTTGGCTGCGAGACCTGTGCGACGCGATGATCGCGTGGAGCGACTCGGCACGAGCGGAGGCGATCGCCATCGATGCGTGGCACCGGACCGGCGTGCTCCCGACGTTCGAAGAGCAGCTCGAGACGCGCATCGTCACGATCGGCATGTACCCGACGCTCCATCTGCTCGAGGACGCGCTCGATCACGAGCTCCCGCGCGAGCTCCACGAAGACCCGGTGGTGGCGCAGCTCGCGAGGACGTCCGGCGAGATCGTCGGGCTCGGCAACGAGATCTTCAGCTTCGGGAAGGACTTCGCGCTCGGGCGGCTCAATCTCGTCTCGACGCTCATGCACGAGGCCGATCTCTCGGGCGGCGAAGCGCTCGAGGAGATCGTGCGGATGCACGATCGCGCGCTCGAGAGATACGACCGGCTCGCAGCGTCCCTCGGCAGCTGGGGCGCGGCGGAAGATCCGTGGGTCGCGCGGTGGCTCGAGGACATCCGCCATGCGTCGCTCGGATTCAGCCTCTGGGAAGCGCGCGCTCCGCGTTACGCGGCGCACAAGGTCGTCGTGCACGGGCTCGTCGTCGAGCCGTCGTTCGTCACCGTGGAGGACGCCGACATCGGCAGGAGGTTCGGATGACCCTGAGTGTCTCGACCAGTGGGCCATTCATCGACGTCGTGGTCACGAATGCGCTCGAGCCGGCGGATCTCGCTGCGCTGGTGGATGCGATCGAGAGGGCCCGTCGGATGGGGCCTTTCGTCGTGCTCACCGACACGCTCGCGATGAGCTCGGTGTCGCCTCAGGTCGCATCGGACTTCGCGGACGCGCTGAAGCGGATGCCGCCGCTGAAAGACGTATGGATCGGTGATGCGGTGGTCGTCAGCTCGGCAGTCGCGCGATTCGTGCTCTCGCGCCTGATCATCGTCGCTCCGCTCCCGACCGAGGTGAAGGTCTTCGACTCCCGCGCTCCGGCGCGGCAGTGGCTCGCATCGGTGCTCGACCGCAACGGCGTGCGTGTCCCGAGCTCGCTCAGGGGGCTCGAGAACACCTCCAAGACCGCATGAGACGACGAAGCCGCGGCCGACCGAGGTCGACCGCGGCTCCATTCGCTACCGAGCCCTTCGGATCAGCGGCACACGCGGCGCGTCGCGCCCGCCTGCCCCATCCACGGCTCGTGCGCCCAGTCCTCGTAGGGCGCGTCGAGGCGCCAGACGATCTTGTCGTCCTCGTACATCTCGACGTCGGTGTTGTCGGCGCTCGCGTAGAGGCCCCAGTGCCACTGGCACATCGTCGTGAGGCGACGGTGGAGGCCCTCGACGTGCAGGACGCTCTCGCCGTTCTGCCAGACGTGCATGTCGCCGGTGTACAGGTTCATGTAGACCGTGACGCGCACCCACTGGCGCAGCGGCATCGCGGGCGCGCCCGGCTCGATCGTCTGCGTCGCCTCGGGCCAGTAGTGCGCGGCGCGCATCACGCCGTCGCGCTGATCGAGGCCGAGCGTGACGACGCGATCGGTGTAGTCGCACGACGGATTGATCGTGAAGAGCGACATCCAGCGCCCGTTCTCGAACGCATAGCCGGCGTCGAGCCAGGTCCAGAACGTCGTCACGATGCCGTGCGGAGCGTCGAGGCCGGCGCCGCTGTTGGTGTGCGCCGGGAGGACGCGGCCGCGCGGGTCGACCTGCAGACCGCCGTAGCCGCGGTGCACGCCCTCGGGCGAGCTCGACTCGCAGACGATCTCGCTGCGCTGGGCGTAGCGCCCGGAGTGACGGCGCGCGGTGGTGATCCCCGTGCTCTGGCACTGGTCACCCCAGTCCTCCGAGTACGAGCGACCGGTCCAGCGGCGATGATCGCCGGTCTCGAAGTCGTCGCTCCACAGCTGCGTCGCGCGGAGGCACTGCGCGCTCGACTGAGCGCTCGCGAGCGCAGGAACGAGGGTCGAAGAAAGGGCGATCACGATCGCCGCCGAAAGGCCCAACTGCTTCATGTGGGCCCCCTGGTAGCGCGGTATCATTCGCGAGACAAAGGTTACATGTGGGTGAGTTGGAGCACGCCGCGGGGCACACGGATCATCGAGATGGGCCAGCATCGCGCGATGTCGATGACCTTCACGCTCGCGACTTTTCGTCGTCCCCTCGCGCCCGAGCTCGGCAACCTCGCCGCCGCGGGGTTCGGGCTGCTCGTCGCGGGGTTCGTCGCGGCGTATCCACTGATCGCCTTCGTCGGGCTCGCGCCGTGGCTCGCGATCGCGATCTCCGAGGGCATCGCGATCGCGGCGCTCGTCGTGATCGCGCGGAACGATCACGCGGCGCAGCCCGCGGGGCAGCTTCGCATCGAAGAAGGACGCCTGCGCTTCGACGCATGGCGACGCGCGGCGATCGACGTGCCGATCACCGACGTGCACAAGGCGATGATCCTGCAGTACGGCGACGCGCGTCCCGACGTGCTCGTCGTCACGCTCGCCTCGGAGGCGCGCCTCTTCGTGCACGCACCGAGGCTCGAGCCCGGCGTGAGCCTCGAGCACGTGCTGCACGCGATCGACGCCGCGCTGCAGAGCGCGGGCACCGCGCCCGACGTGCGCGAGGCCTCCGAGCGCGCCGCACAGGCCCAGAACAAGCGGCAGCGCATCGCGGCGATCGCAGGCGTCGTGCTCGTCGCGGTCATGATCCTCCGCGTCCTCGCCGTCGCGCTCTCGGAGTGACGGTCGCGCGAACCGCGCTGCTCCTCACCTTCGGCTCCAGTCGCGCGAAGCGCGCTGCTACCCGCGAACGTCGGAGACGCGCGAACAGCGCGGCTGCGCCGTGAGCTCTCCTCACCCTCACCCAGGAAGACGGCAGAACCGCCGTACCTACCACCCGCCGCCGCACGCCGAAGCCTTTCCGTGTTACCCACCCCACATGTCGCTCGGCCCGCACCCGGACCCAGTCTTCCGCCAAGCCCAGGCGCAGGGTCTCACCCACGTCTATCACGGTGAGATCAACGACCGCGTCGCGCGCTACGTCGCGAGCGCGCCCTTGCCGGCCGAGCTGTCGGGCCGCGTGCTCTTCACGGTCTTTCCGTACGAGGCCGTGTTCGACGAGCACACCGCGCGCTTCGCGCATCCACACATGCTCACTGCGCCGGGTCGCGTGCTCGCGATCGATCTCGATCCCGACGGCGCCGGAGAGCATCGCCTCACGCTGCGCGCGCTCGACGTGCAGTCGCAGCACCTGCGTGCGATCGCGCCGCAGGCCACCGTGCGCACCGACTTCGCGGAGGTGAGCTGGCTCGGCCTCGCGAACCTCGCGAACACCACGCCGGTCCCCACGTTCGAGATCGGCAGCGGCGGACGTCGCCTCGTCGTCTCGTACGACGCCGGTCGTCCCACCGAGATCGATCCGCGCGGGCTCTGTCACGTCAGCCCGATCGGCAGCGCGCGCGACTACGAGTCCGCGGTGGGCAGCTCGTTCTCGCCGATGATCATGACGAGCGGCCATCCCGTGTACGACCCCGCGTTCGACTCGGGCCGTCCCGCGCTGCTCTTCACCAACGTCGTTCCGCGCGTGCTCGACTTCGTCACGCCGTTCTCGCAGCGCATCGTGCGCGGCGAGCTCTTCGTGACCTCGTGGGACGGCAGCTCGCGCGGCCCGGCGCGCCCGATCCGCGTCTACGTCGACGGCGATCCCGTGACGATGGAGCAGGCCTCGGCACACCAGATCTGTCTCACCAAGGATCATCTCCTCGTCTTCAACGCGAACCTCGTGCTCAACACGTCGGCGCTCGCGGAGCCGATCCTCGGGCTGCTCACCGAGGAGGTGCGGCGCAAGCTCCCGTCGTTCGCGCGGCCCGCGCTCGACGCGATGTGGCGGCCGATCGAGAAGTTCCTGCGCGCGCCCGTGCCCGGCACCGCGTGCGACCTCTACATCATCCCGAAGGAAGCGCTGCGCCGCGCGCTCGACGACGACGAGAGCCGCCGCGTCGATGCGATGCGGGTGCGCCTGCCCGGCGAGCTCAGCCACGCGATCGCCGACTGGGACGACTCGAGCGGGCACATCACGTTCTACGCGCAGCACAACATCGGCGCCGATCCCGCGGATCAGATCCACGAGAACGACGAGCTCGCGACCGGCGATCGCGTCGACGATCGTTATCGCGGGCTCTTCACGCACGCGACCGATCTGAACCAGGTGCGCAAGCACGTGGTGCACGTGACCTCGAGCACCGCGACGTTGCTCTCGACGACGTCGTTCCCCGATCCTGCGAGCCCGAGCGCGTTCAAGTACGGCGTGAACCTGCTCCCGCCGTGTCAGCCGCTGCCCTACGAGCTCGCGGGCGGGACGAGCGCAGCGAGCAGCCTCGCGACGCAGCTCCGCACGCAGACGCACACGTACTGGATCGCCGGCGGGTACCTCCCCGAGATCATGGCGGTGCGCACGTTCGACGACTTCCGCGCGGCGCGCACGCCGAGCCAGCGGTTGATCCCGGAGGCGCAGTTCCTCTCGAAGCTCGTCGATCCCGCGAACACGACGCAGCTCTTCCGGCTCGACGCGGATCTGAATCTCGAGAGCGCGCACTCGTTCCCGCCGGGATGGCTGATGAGCGCGCCGATCTACGTGCCGCGCGCGGGCGGGACGACCACGAAGGACGGATGGCTCGTCGGCTGCGTGACGGCCCCGACGCACCCGCACGCCGAGATCTGGATCTTCGACGCACAGCAGTCGCTCGCCACGGGACCGATCGCGAAGCTCACGCCCGCGCCCGACGAGATCGGCCTGCGTCCCGGCTTTCCGCTGCACGGGTCGTGGATCGATCGCCAGGGGATCGAGGGCTGGGAGCGCCCCGACCTGCGCGCCGCGATCGTCGACCTGCCTCGCTACGTGAAGGTCGTCGAGACCGCGGTGATGGCCGGAGGCTTCGCCCGCCGCGCGCTGTCGCAGCTCCTCACGGGATGAGCGACGCTACGGAATCCGTAGCGCTACGGATTCCGTAGCACCATTCGGCGAACGTCTGCGAAGAAGCGTGAAGCCCGAGGGACTCCTCGGCCTCGCTCGTTGCGCTCTCGCACCGAGATGAGCGACACATGCGCGCATGGCTTCGCTCACTCCGTTCAAGCAGGGTCGCTTCGAAGAGCTCCCCGACGTGCCTCGCATCGCGCACGGCTTCTTCGAGCGCGAGACGATCGACGTCGACGTCGCGTGGGGACCGCGCCGCCGCGCGCGCGTGCACGTGCGCAAGCACGGCAGCGGACCGCCGCTGCTCCTGCTGCACGGCCTGATGACGTCGAGCTACTCGTGGCGCTACGTGCTCGCGCCGCTCGGCGAGCGCTTCACGTGTTACGCGCCCGATCTGCCGGGCAACGGCAAGAGCGAGCCCTGCCTCGACGGGTCGTACTCGCCGGCGTCGTTCGTCGAGTGGATCGCCGCGCTGCAAGACGCGCTCGGCATCGGCGCGGCGCCGTGCATCGCGAACTCGATGGCGGGTTATCTCGCGATGCACGCGGCGCTCGAGGGTGTGGGCTTCGAGAAGCTGATCCAGGTGCATGGCCCCGGTCTTCCCGAGGCGCGATTCGCCGCGCTCGGCATCGCGCTCTCGCTCCCGTTCGCGCACGACGTGCTCGGTGCGGTGATCGCGCGCGACCCCGAGCGCTGGTGCCACCGCAACGTGCACTACTACGACGAGACGCTGAAGTCGCGCGAAGAGGCGCGCGAGTACGCGGAGCCGCTGCGCACGCCCGAGGGACGGCGCGCGCTGAGCAAGTACCTGCAGGAGACGATGTCGATCGGCCCGATGCGCGCGCTGCGCGATCGACTGAGCGCGCGGCGTGATCGCGGCGAGCCGTTCCCGGTTCCGCTGATGTTCCTCTATGCGCGACGCGACCCGATGGTCCCGGCGCGCATCGGCACCGAGTACGCGAAGCTCGTCCCCGACGCGCGCTTCGAGTGGGTCGAGGACGCGTCGCACTTCGCGCACGTCGATGCACCGGAGCGATTCCTGCCGCCGGTGACGTCGTTCTTGAACGATCGTTCAAGACGCGCGGCGTGAGGCGGAGCGCGGCCTACCAGCGAACGCGAATCGATCCGTCTCCGATCGACTCCAGCGCGATCTCGATGCGCGCCCCGCCGCCGTAGTGCGCGCACACGCCCTCGACGATCCCGACCTGATAGCTCTCGAGGAAGCCCGGGAAGCCCATGAACACGATGTCCGCGGTGCGGGCGCCCGAGCGCATGTACTCGACGGTCCCGGCGTTCGAGATCACCGCGTAGGCCTGGGGCGCGCGAGAGAGCGCGTCCTCGAGGCGCGGCGCGGCGAGCTCGAACATCAAGCGCCCGGCGCGCGACTGCATGAACGCGGGGAACGCCATCCGCCCCAGCCTGCGCAGCGCCTGTCCGCGCGAGATCCGCGGGTGCAGCACCTCCGCCGCCGCGATCTTCAGGCGCAGCCAGTCCGCGCACGGATAGTCGAAGAACGGCAGATAGCGCCGCGCCGGAAGCCCCGCGTGCGCCGCCACGTCGAGCCCGGGCACACGCCCCGACACCGTCGCGATCAGATCCGCGAAGAAGAGCCCCTTCACCGTCGCGCGGGGATGCAGCCGCGACAGGTGCGCCTCGAGGTCGACCGGCGCGTCCTCGCGGGGCGTGCGGAACAACAGGTCCGTCGAGCGCGAGGGGGAGACGGTCATCTACGGCTGGCTGCTTGTGACAGCCCGCGGTGCAATCGTCGAGCGCCTCCACGCACGGCTCGCCCCCGGGAGCGCGTGTTATAGACGCGCCACCCCGAGAGCCCCATGAAGCCTCCGATGCAGCAGCAGAAGAAGCCCGACTGGCTGCGCGTGCGCCTCCCCGGCGGCGAGCGCTATCTGGAGATCAAGGAGCGCCTCCGGCGCCTCGATCTCCACACGGTCTGCGAAGAGGCGCGCTGTCCGAACGTCGGTGAGTGCTGGGGCGAAGGCACCGCGACGATCATGATCCTCGGCGAGACGTGCACCCGCGGGTGCCGTTTCTGCGCGGTGAACACCGGCGATCCGGGCGGTGTCACCGATCCGCGCGAGCCCGAGAACACCGGGCGTGCGCTCGGTGAGATGGGCCTCGCGTACGTCGTGCTGACGATGGTCGATCGCGACGATCTGCTCGACGGCGGCGCGGACCACGTCGCGCGCACCGTGCAGCGCATCAAGCACCACTCGCCCGAGATGCTCGTCGAGACGCTGGTCGGCGACTTCCAGGGCGTGCGCGCCGACGTCGCGACGGTGGTGACCGAAGGACGTCCCGACGTGTTCGCGCACAACGTCGAGGTGGTGCCCGAGCTGCAGCGCGCGATGCGCGACGCGCGGTGCTCGTGGCAGCGCTCGGTCGACGTGCTGCGCTGGGCCAAGGAAGAGGGCGCGAACGTCACGAAGACGTCACTGATGGTCGGCTGCGGCGAGACCGAGCAGCAGGTGCTCGACGCGATGAGGTCGCTGCGCGACGCGCAGGTCGACGTGCTCACGATCGGCCAGTACCTGCGCCCCTCGCCGAAGCACGCGGAGCTGAAGCGCTACGTCGAGCCCGCGGAGTTCGATCGGTATCGCGACGCGGGGCTCGAGATGGGCTTCCGCTTCGTCGCGAGCGGCCCGCTCGTGCGCTCGAGCTATCGCGCGGCGGAGGCGTTCCTCAAGGGGATCCTCAAGGGCGTGCCGACCAGCGCGGCGTTCGAGGATCGCTACGGCAAGAAGACGCGCCTCAACGTCATCTCGTGACGTGCGCGATCGCCCCGCGCCGGCTCGTCGGCAGCCGCGGGAACGCTCGATGGCCAGTCACGGCCGAGCAGCACCCTCGGCGCTCTGCGCTCGTGACCATCGGAACCGCGCCTCGCGCGCTCGCACGCGAGCGGTGATCGCGCGCAGCAACGCCGGCGACGTCTCGCCGCTCGTCGGCACGAGGACGAACTGCTCGGTGCGCGCCGCGCCCGAGCCGAGCTCGGGATGGCGCAGCTCGATCGCGACGCCGCCCGTCGCACAGGCGAACCGCGCGACCACACGATCGTGATCGATCGCAGCTCCGTCCCACGTGCACCCATCGGGAAGCGGAGCGCCCTCCCCGAGCATCGCCGCGACGGTCGTCTCCTGCCCCGGCGCGATCACGTGAGGCGCTCCGGAGCTCCCGTCGCTGCATGCGCTCGCGAGCGCGAGCAGCAGGAGCGTGATCCCCGAGCGTGTCAGCGAGCCGATCTCTTCGTTCAAGTGCCGCACCGTCGTCCTCGCGCTCGTGCGCCGCGAGCCCGACGGCATTCTACGCGGTGTCGAGCGCGCGGGGCGCGGTCGTCGCGACCGGCCCGCGCGCCGATCCGCGATCACGCCTCGCGCGGATGGATCCCCACGATCGGCGGGACCTCGTCGCGATAGCCGATGCGCGGCACGACCAGGCGCCGGCGGTTGAAGCGCGCGCCCACGATGCCGCCGATCGTGCCCGATGCCGCCGCGAGCAGCAGCGTCCCGAACGCGATCCACGCCGCGATCGTCGACGCCGTGGCGACGTCGCGCGCCTCGCGCCGCGAGAGGCCGCCGCCCATGTCCTCCAGGCCCTGCGGCATCTGCATGCCCGACGGCTCCGACATGATCATCCCGCTCGCCTGACCGATCAGCGACTGCACGCCGCCGGTCACGAACATGATGAAGAGCAGCAGCGAGAGGGCCCACACGACCATGCCCTCGATCGCGCCGAGCGTGCGCGTCGTCTCCCGCGCGCTGATGCCCGCGACGAGGCCGCCGCAGAACACCGAGATCAGGTTGCTCACGAGGTACCAGATGCCGACGCCGATCCCCGCGTCGCGCGCGGTGCCCGCGTCGGTGCTCGCGCCGACCGTCGTCGCGCCGATCGCGAGCCCGAGCGTCGTCAGCAGGATCTGCACGGCGAGCGCGACCACGACCCCGCCGAGGATCGCGCGCCAGTTGATGGTGGTGAGCGGCGCGGCGCCGCTCGGAACATAGGAGACCGTCTCTTCCACGCGTTCCATTCGCTCGTCCTCCGGACGCGCACGGTTCAAGGCGCGTGCCGCCACGGGGCGAGCGCACGACGCGGGCTGCCACACGAGATCGCGTGCCCCGGAGCGCGCACGACGGGCCCGCGGGGCCTATCCTCGCGAGGAGCACCGATGAACGACTCGCATCGTCAATCTCGGCCCAAGCACTTCTCGATGCTGCGCACGTTCGTGCTCGCCGACCTCGTCACGATGGCGAACGCGGCGAGCGGCACCGGCGCGATCTTCCTCTGTCTGCGCTACGTCGCGGAGCGTGATCCCACCTACGCGCTCGGCGCGTTCGCGCTGCTCCCGATCGCGCTCGTCGCCGACGTGCTCGACGGAGCGGTCGCGCGCTGGCGTCGCAAGCAGTCGCCGCTCGGCGCGGACCTCGACTCGCTCGCCGACGTCGTGAGCTTCGGCGTCGCGCCCGCCGTGCTCGCGTTCGCGCTCGGGATGGACGGCGGGTGGGACGCGCTGGTGCTGGTCTACTTCGTCGCGTGCGGGATCAGCCGCCTCGCTCGCTACAACGTCACGGCGAGCGCGCTCTCCGGCGACGACGGCAAGGTGAAGTACTACGAGGGCACGCCGATCCCGACGAGCCTCGGCCTGGTCGCGGTCCTCGGCGCTGCGTTCTGGGCGGACGCGGTGCACGATCGGCTCTGGCTCGGCGAGCTCGCGATTGGACCGTGGGTGCTGCACCCGTTGGTCCTGATCTACGCGGTGAGCGGCTCCGCGATGATCAGCGCTTCGCTGCGCATTCCCAAGCCCTGACGTCAATCACCCTTCGCACCCAGGGTTTCCCCGATATGTTCGAGCGAGGGGCCGTGCCGCATGCTCGACTGTCATGGATCCGCACGACCGCGCCGACCGTTCGCGCACGCGCACGCGGCCCTCGTTGCCGCGGGTCGAGGCGCCGCGCGCGCACGTGCTGATCGTCGACGACGAAGCCGCGCTGCGCGACGTGCTGCGGACGGTGCTGCGCGCGCGCTTCGACGTGAGCGTCGCGGAGCACGGCGGCGAAGCGATGCGGGTGATCGAGGCGAACGAGACCGACATCGATCTCGTGCTGAGCGACGTGCGCATGCCGTGGGTGCACGGGGTCGAGCTGCACCGCGGGCTCGTCGCGCGCCGTCACCCGCTCGCGCAGCGTTTCGTGTGGATGACCGGCGGAGGGCTCTCCGAAGGTCTGCGCCGCTACGTGAGCGCGACCGGTCTTCCGGTGATCGACAAGCCGTTCCGGCTCGACGAGCTCGAGTCGATGCTCGCGCGGCTCACCGCGCCCGACGCGGCCCCGCCCGGCGCCAACGCCGGTTGACTCTTCGCCGGAGTGCTCGTCCCGCAGGTCCCGCGAAGCGCGCGGACGGGAGCGAGAGGCCGCTGACGCAGCGCGTCGTCTCCGCGCGTGCGGAGGTCGGTCACAGCGTGCGCGCATCGGGATTGCGCGTCGTGTTATAGGAGCCGCCGATCATGGCGGACCTGCTCGCGATCCACCGTCACGCGGTGCGCGCGCGGCTGCTCGACGAGCGTCTCACCCAGCTCGCGCGCGCCGGTCGCATCGGCTTCCACCCCGACGCGCGTGGCTTCGAGCCCGCGATCGCCGCAGCCGCGCTCGCGATGCGCACGGAAGACGCGATCTTCCCGAGCGCGCGTGACCACGCGGCGTTCCTCGTGCGCGGGCTCCCGATCGCGCGCTACGTCGCGCACGCGTTCGGCAGCGTCGAGGATCCGATGCGCGGGCACGCCGCGCCGGGGCACCTCGCGTCGCGCGAGCTGCGGATCGCGTCGGCGTCGGGGTTGGTGTCGAACCACATGACGCACGCCGCGGGCTACGCGTGGGCGGCGAAGCTGCGGGGCGAGACCTGCGTGGTGCTCACGATGTTCGCCGACACCGCGGCGGACGCGGGCGACTTCCACAGCGCGGTGAACTTCGCGGGCGCGACGAAGGCGCCGGTGATCTTCTTCTGCCGCACCGATCGCGCGCGCAGCGCGCACCCGCCGACGCCGATCGAGCGCGTGGCCGACAAGGGCATCGCGTACGGCGTCGAGAGCCTCGTGTGCTCGGCCGACGACGCGGGCGCGGTGGCGAGCGCGATGGCGCAGGCGCACGAGCGCGCGATGGCGGGCGAAGGGCCCACGCTGATCGAGGCGATCCGCGAGAGCGCGAGCGATCCGATCGAGGCGCTCGAGGCGCGGCTCTCGTCGGAGGGTCACTGGGACGCGCATCGTGCGCTCGAGCTGCGCCGCGAGCTGATGACGGAGATCGAGTCGGCGGTCGCGCACGCGCAGCAGGTCGGCGCGCCGCCCCGCGAGGCGGTGTTCGAGGACGTGTACGCGACGCTGCCGCGCCACCTCGAGGACCAGCGCACGATCCTGCTCGCGACCGCCAACCACGAAGATCGTTGATCGACGGAGCCGACGAGACGATGACGCAGAAGAACATGGTTCAGGCGATCAACGAGGCGCTCCGCCTCGAGATGCGCCGCGACGAGCGCGTGGTCGTGATGGGCGAGGACGTCGGCAAGGTCGGCGGCGTCTTCCGCGTGACGCAGGGCCTCTGGGACGAGTTCGGCGACGGGCGCGTGATCGACACGCCGCTCAACGAAGGCGGGATCATCGGCACCGCGATCGGCATGGCGGCGTACGGCATGCGCCCGGTGCCCGAGATCCAGTTCGCGGACTTCATCTATCCCGCGTTCGATCAGATCGTCAGCGAGGCCGCGAAGTCCCGCTATCGCTCGGGCGGCGAGTATCCGTGCCCGATGGTGATCCGCACGCCGTACGGCGGCGGCATCAAGGGCGGCGCGTACCACTCGCAGTCGCCCGAGGCGCTCTTCATCCACACCGCGGGCCTGAAGGTCGTGTGCCCGAGCAATCCCTACGACGCCAAGGGCCTGCTCGCGGCGGCGATCCAGGACGACGATCCGGTGCTCTTCTTCGAGCCGAAGCGCGTGTATCGCGCGGTGAAGATGGACGTGCCGGACGAGGCGTACACGCTGCCCCTCGGCGAGGCGAAGGTGGTGCGCGAAGGAGACTCGCTGACGCTCGTCGCGTGGGGCGCGATGCTCTACGAGGCGCTGAGCGCGGCGGAGCAGGTCGCGGAGCAGGGCATCTCGTGCGAGGTGATCGATCTGCGCACGCTGTGGCCGCTCGACCTCGACACGATCGTGCGCAGCGTCGAGAAGACCGGGCGTATCGTGGTGGTGCACGAGGCGCCGAAGGCGTGCGGGTTCGGCGCGGAGATCCTGCAGCTCGTGAGCGAGAAGTCGTTCCTGCACTTCCAGGCGCCGCCGGCGCGCGTGACGGGCTGGGACACGCCCTTCCCGTACACGCTCGAGAACGAGTACCTGCCGCTCGCGCACCGCATCGTCCCCCAGCTCATCGCCACTGCGAATTACTGAGAGGCAACATGGCTCGCTTCGAGTTCAAGCTTCCCGACATCGGTGAAGGCGTCGCGGAGGGCGAGATCGTCGCCTGGCACGTCAACACCGGCGATCAGGTCAAGGAAGACCAGGCGATGGTCGAGGTGATGACCGACAAGGCGACGGTCACCATCGGCGCGCCGAAGAAGGGCACGATCCTCGAGACGTGCGCGACCGTCGGGCAGGTGATGCCGGTCGGCGCGCTGCTCGTGGTGATCGAGACCGAAGGTGCGGTCGCGGCCGCGCCCGCGAAGGCCGCGCCCGCGCAGCCGCCCGTCGCGGCGAAGCCTGCGCCGGTGGCGCCGAAGGCCGCGCCCGCGCCTGCTGCGGCGCCGGTGCAGAGCGTCGCCGCGCCGAAGAACGAGCCCGCGGCGACGGCGGTGGGCGACATCAAGGACACGCTCCCCGGCGCCGGGTTCTTCGACAAGATCGCGACGCCGGCGAAGAGCTCGAACGGCGCGAACGGACACGCGCACTCGGTGGTCAGCGAGCGCCCGCTCGCGACGCCGGCGACGCGCCAGCTCGCGCGCGAGCTCGAGGTCGATCTGCGCTTCGTGACCGGCACCGGCCCGGGTGGTCGCATCACCAACGAAGACGTGCGCGGGTTCGCGGGCGGCGCGCCCACGCGCACCGTCGAGCCGATCTCGACGCCGGCCCCCGCGGCGCCGGCCCCTGCTGCGAGCGCGAAGGCGCGCGCGCCGATCGCGATCACGCCGCCCGCCGGCACCGAGAAGGCGCTCGAGGAGCGCAAGCCGTTCGTGGGCATGCGCCGGAAGATCGCCGAGCGCATGCAGACGTCGAAGAACACCGCGGCGCACTTCACGTTCGTCGAGGAGTGCGACGTCGCGAAGATCAAGGAGCTGCGCGCGCGCCTGAAGCCCGCGGCCGAGAAGGCGGGCGTGAAGCTCACGTTCCTGCCCTTCATCGTGAAGGCGGTCGTCGCCGCGCTGAAGAAGCACCCCGTGCTCAACAGCGCGCTCGACGAGACCACGAACGAGCTCGTCTATCGCAAGTACTTCCACATCGGCATCGCGGCCTCGACCGATCAGGGCCTGATGGTGCCGGTCGTGAAGGACGCGGATCGCAAGTCGATCCTCGAGATCGCGGCGGAGATCGATCGGCTCGGCGCGGCCGCGAAGAGCGGCGCGATCCAGAGCGCGGATCTGCAGGGCTCGACGTTCACCATCACGTCGCTCGGCACGCAGGGCGGTCTGTTCGCGACGCCGGTGCTCAACTTCCCCGAGGTCGGCATCCTCGGCGTGCACCAGATCAAGCAGAAGCCGGTCGTGCGCGACGGTCAGATCGTGATCGGCGAGATCATGCTGCTCTCGCTCTCGTTCGATCACCGCATCGTCGACGGCCACGTCGGCGCGGCGTTCGCGTACGACATCATCGGGTACCTCGAAGATCCCGATCGGCTCTTCCTCGAGATGGCGTGAGCGCGTCGCGCGTCCTGCCGATCGCCGTCCTCGCGAAGCGCCCGATCACGAGCGGGCTCGCGATCGCGGCGATCGGCGTCACGATCGCGTGGCACGTCGGGGTGCCGATCGACGTCCTCGCGATGACGTCGGACGCGATCGGCCGCGAGCCATGGCGCCTGCTCACGTCGGCGTTGCCTCACGTCGGCGCGCTGCACCTGATCTTCAACGTCTACTGGTTGCTCGCGCTGGGCAGCGTCATCGAGGGCACGTGCGGCGCGCGGGTGATGGGCCCGCTCGTGCTCACCGCAGCGATCGGATCGGCGGCGCTCGAGTGGGCGCTCGCGTCGGGAGGCGTCGGGCTCTCGGGCGTGGTCTACGGGCTCATCGCGTTCGCATGGTTCGCGAGGAGACGTGACGCGTCGCTCGCGGCGGCCGCGGACCCGAGCACGGTGCGGCTCTTCGCGCTGTGGTTCGTGCTCTGCGTCGTGATGACCGCGACCGGCACGATGCGCGTCGGCAACGCGGCGCACGCGGGCGGCGCGATCCTCGGCGCGCTCGCCGGGGCCGCGTGGGGCGTGACCGACGCGCGCCGGCGCGTGTGGATCGCGGGCACGGTCGTGACGACGGCGGCGTTCGTGGTGCTCGGATCCCCGCTCGTGCGTCCGCTCGTGAACCTCGGAGCGATCGGGTACGAGATCGCGGATCGCGCGTACGCGCTCGTCGAGTCCGACCCGGCGCGCGCGATCGCGCTCTACGACGAGGCGATCGAGCGCGACGGCTCGATCGCGAACTGGCACTACAACCGCGGTGTCGCGCTCTTCCTCGCGCGGCGCCGCGACGAGGCGCTCCTCGCGATGGAGCGCGCGCACGCGCTCGACGCGAACGACGAGAGCTTCCGGGCCGGCCTCGCGAGCACGGCGGCGGCGTGCGGGTACGAAGCGGTCGAGCAGGGCCGCACGGCGGAGGCCATCGCGCGGTTCGAGCGCGCGCTCGCCGTCGCGCCGGAAGCCGCCGAGGCGGACGACTGGCGCCTCATGATCGAGCTCGCGCGCGCGAGCGTCGACGGCGATCCGCGGTGAGCGTCGATCGCCGTGACCCGGTTCGCCGGGACGGCGACACGATCACGCGTGGTACGGTCATCGTCGATGACGCTGGCGACGAGCGAGCCGATCGGGGCGCTGCCCGAGGGCACGCGCTTCGGACGCTACCGCACGGTCGCGCGCATCGGCGGCGGTGGGATGGCGGAGGTGTACCTCGCCAGCCTCGTCGGTGAGCTCGGGTTCGCGCAATCGTTTGTGCTCAAACGGATTCTCCCGGAGCTCGCGGGAGACGAGCGCTTCGTCGCGATGCTCGCCGACGAGGCACGGCTCGCCGCGCACGTTCGGCACCGCAGCGTCGCGCAGGTGATCGAGCTCGTCTCGACGCCGGAGCTCGCGATCGTGATGGAGCTCGTCGAGGGCGAGTCGCTCGCGGGGCTCCTGCGCGCGACCGCCGCCGCGGGCGTGCGGCTGCCGGTCCACGTGGTCGCGTACATCGTGGCGGAGATCGCCGCGGGCCTGCACGCCGCGCACACACTGGTCGACGCAGCGGGCGCGCCGATGAACCTCGTGCATCGCGACGTCTCGCCGTCGAACGTGATGATCGCGATCGACGGCAGCGTGAAGCTGCTCGACTTCGGGGTCGCCGCGGCGGAAGGACGGCTCGCGCGCACCCGCACCGGCGAGCTCAAGGGCAAGCTCGCATACACCGCGCCCGAGGCGCTCGACGGCGGGCGGCCCGATCCGCGGTGGGACGTGTTCTCGCTCGGGTGCGTGCTGTGGGAAGGGCTCACCGGCGAGCGGCTCTTCAAGCGCGAGTCGGAGGCGGCGACGATCCGCGCGGTGCTCGATGGCGAGATCCCCGCGCCGGGGATCGCACCGGCGCTCGATCGCGCGTGCCTCGCGGCGCTGGCGCGTGATCCCGCGGCGCGCACCACGAGCATGGCGGAGCTGCGCGCGCAGCTGCTGCCCTTCGTCACGTCGAGCAGCGCCGACGACGCGGCCACGCTGCTGCGCGCGCGCTGCCACGCGCGCCTCGACGCGATGGCGGCGCTGCGGCGCGGCGCGGACACTTCGTTCGCGCCGGTGCTCGCCGAGGGCGAGTCGCGGGTGCGCGTCACGCGATCGATGCGCGGGCGCTCGAATCGCCCGTGCGTCGTCGCGGGCCTCGCGGTGGTCGCGCTCGCGGCGGTGGGCGGCGTCATCGCAGCGCGCTCGGGCGGCGATGTCGATGAGCCGATCGCACCGATTGCGACGAGTGTCGTGGTGCCGCCGCCGATCGCGCAGAGCGCCAGTCCGGTGCATGCCAGTCCGCCGGCGGAGCGTGCCAGTCCCGCGGAACAGCACGAGAGTCCGGCGCCGGTGCGATCGATTCGAGTCAGCAGCACGCCGCGCGCCGAGGTGCGCGAGGGTGACGTCGTGCTCGGACGCACTCCGCTCTCGCTCGACGTCGCGACCCCGCGCGAGATCACGCTCCACGAGCCGCGCTTCCGGCCGGCGCGCGTGCGGCTCTCGCCGTCGTCGCCGGAGTCCGTGGAGGTCACGCTCTCGCGCGCCCGTCGTGGCCAATCCCGCGACGACTACGATCTCTGGGACTAGAAGAGCACTCGCAGCTCGGTCGCCGCGGGGTCGCTCTCGCCCTCCGCGTTCTCCTGCACCTCGATCTCGCCGAGCACGTTCAGACCGAGATCCCAGGTCTCTTCGTTCGCGAATCGAATCGCGTACTCCGCACGATCACGCACGGTCTCGGAGCGCGACGGCACCCAGAGCGCGACTCGATACGTGCCCGGTGCGATCGACGCGGGCAGTCCGATGCGCGCGTCGAGCATGTGCGTCTGTCCCGGCACGAAGCGCCGCACGTCGGTGCCCGGCAGCTCGACCTCGTGGCGCACGCCGGGCCCGTCGATCACGAGCCACACCTCGCGACGATTGATCGGAGCCGCGAACCCCCGGTTCTGGAATTGCGCGCGAAGTCGGAACGAGCCGCCGGGTCGGATCGCGTCGGGGATCTCCGCCGCGTCGAGCACGAATCGATATCCGAGCCGCGACTGGATCTCGCCCATGCACCCTTCGGCCTCGAGCGCGTCGAGGACCGCGGTGTTGTAGTCGTCGCTCAGGAACGTGTAGTGGAAGAGCCCGAGCTCGGAGAGCGCAGTCGTGCAGTTGGTGCGCGCCGAGAGCAGACACATCGAGCCGCCGACCGGCACGAACGGCGACTCCGACTCCATGTAGTCGCGCCAGCGATCCACCGCGCCGGCGAACGTGCCGAGATCGTCCTCGCTGCCGAGGAAGCACTCGTTGTGGTGCCCCACGCGCGCTGCGTACGTGTCGGACCACGCGGCCCCGACCGCGATCGGATCTCCGTACATGTCGCTCTTGAGCTCGGGGCGACGCACCAGCGCGGTGCGCTCTTCGAGCGCGTCGAGCAGCGCCTCGACGACCGCGCGCTGCTGCGGCGGGCCCTCGTTGCCGTTGCTCGACTCGCGCCACTCGCCGTAGACGCCGATGAAGCCCGCCTCGATCGTCGCGATCACGTCGGCGTTGCGCGAGAGCACGCCGCGGAGCTGCTCGATGTGCGAGAGGATCCGCGAGAGCGTGGCGTCGGCGCCGGCATCGCTCTCGTTGTACGCGAAGCGCAGCACGACCGACGCGCCCGACTCGCGCACCTCGCCGAGCCCGCGCTCGAGCGCATCGAGGAACGTCGTCGGCAGATCGGTCTCGCGATAGGGCTCGAGCAGGACGAGATCGTAGGTGAGCGTCACGCCGCGCTCGACCGCGAGGAAGTCGGCGTTGGTGAGCGTCGTGAGATCGGCGCCCACGAAGAAGCCGCGCTCGGGGTTGAGGATCGGGGTCGTGATCTCGGTGAAGCTGCGCGCGCGCGCCGGCGCGTCGCCGGTCACGCCGGCGTCGTCGCTCTGCCCACCGTCCGCGCCCGTTCGCGCGCACACGTCCGCGATGCACTCGTAGCCGCTCGGACAAGGGCACGAGCGACCTTCGATGCGAGGTGCATCGAAGGTGCACGACGCCGTCGTGCCGAGCGCGAGGAGGCACGCGACGCGCAGATCAGAAACGAAGCTCGACGCCCTGCTCCGAGATGCGCGCTCGATCGCCATCGCTCGATCCTCCACTCGAGAGCTCCACGATCAACCAGATCGTCCCCGTGACGAGGAGCCCGGCGCCCACCGCCCATGCGACCGTCGCGCCGAGCCCGAGATCGTTGGCGCGTGCGTGGGCATCGGCGGCATCGCGGCCCGACCTCGTCACGTCCTGCGACTGCGCGTCGGCATCGAAGGCGAGCGCCGTGAGCGCACCGCCCACCGCGAGCCCCGCGATGCCCACACCGCCGAGGACGAAGGGCACCGGCGTCAGGCTCGGGCCCGATGGCTCCGCGACGATCGGCGCCGGCGCCGGCTCGGGCTCGAGGGGCACCGCGGCGGCCGCGGCGCGCGCCTCTTCTTCTCTCTGCCGCGCGCGTGCGCTCTCCTCGCGCACCACCGCGAGCCGCTCCTCGACGCGTTGTCGCTGCGCGCGATCGCGGATCGACGCGAGGTACACGAGGTACGCGCGCTCCGCGTCGTCCCAGCGCTCGAGGCGCTCGTAGCAGCGACCGAGGTTGAACTGGAACGCGGCGGTCGGGCGCACCGAGATCGCCTCTTCGAGCAGCTGCGCCGCGGCCTCGTAGCGACCTTCGTCGTACGCGATCTCGGCGGCGTGGAAGAGCGTGTCGGCGCGTGAGCGCGCGCGACGGTCCCGCTGTGCCTCGGCGGTCGGAACGACCAGGAGCAGCAGTGCGAGCGCGACCAAGAAAGGCATGCCTGCGGGCACGTTAGCACGAGCCACGGCGCCCACGTGGGCATCGAGCGCGCCCTCGCGATGCCCACTGCGCATCGAGGTCGCGACCCGCGATGCCCACCCCCCGCGCGCTCCGATCGCGGCGATCGGAGATGGCACGCGCGCTGCTCAAGGGACGACGCAGGAGGTCACGATGACGACGCGCACGACACGCACGCTCGCTCGACTGAAGGACGACGCGCGCGGTGGAGTGTTCGTCGAGTACCTCTTCGCCGTGGGCACCTTCGCGCTGGTCGCCGCGCTCGCCGCGGTGAGCCTGGGCGAGCCGATGCTGCGCGCGTATCGCTTCACGCGCGCGCTGCTCCTGTTGCCCTTCCCCTGACGCCAGCGTGGCAGTCGCCGACTGGCTCGCTCGCGCGCTCTCCCGAGCGTCGCGTCTCGGTAGTCGTGTGCTCTCAACTCGATGGAGGACGATCCCATGAAGACCCGCAACATCACCTCGCGCTCGCGCTCGTTCCGCTCGCTCCACAAGGACGTCGAAGGCGCCGGGTTCACCGAGTACATCCTGATCGTCGGCCTCGTCGTCATCGCCGGCATCGCGGCGTGGACCGCGTTCGGCGATCAGATCGTCGCGGTGCTCGAGTCGCAGACCGAGCAGATCGGCGCGGCGGGCGGCGGAGGCGCGTGATGATCACGACGGGCACGGTCGCCGCGATCGCGGCGACCCTCGTCGCGGCCCTCGGCGCGTGGACCGACGCGCGCACCGGGCGCATCCCGAACGCGATCACGCTGCCCGCGCTGGGCCTCGCGCTGATCGCCCACGGCATCGCCGGCGGCGCGGACGCGCTGCTCACCGCGGCGCTCGGGACGGTCGCGGCGGGGCTCGTGCCCTACCTGCTCTTCCGCAAGGGCGCGATGGGCGGCGGCGACGTGAAGCTCTTCGCCGCGCTCGGCGCGATGCTCGGCCCGAGCGCGGGCGTCGAGGCCCAGTGGTGGGCGTTCGTCGTCGGCATGCTCTACGTGCTCGGGCGTCAGGCCTACGAAGGGACGCTCGGACGAATGCTGATGCGCACGGCGCGCGTCGCGGTGCGCGCGGTGGTGCGCAGCGACGAAGAGCGCGAGGACGAGACGCGCACCAGCGTGCGGCTCGGGCCCGCGATCCTCTGCGGGCTGGTGCTCGCACTCGTGACCTGAGCGGACCCTCCGAGGAGAGCAGGAAAGACGAGGAACACCACGTCGACTCCGCTCTCCTCGTTCCCGTGTTCGCCAGACGTGCCCGACTCCGGGGGAATTTTTGAGGAGAGCAGGAGGGGTAGGAATACTACGTCGAATCGGCTCTCCGTTTTCCCGCCTTCGCCAGAAGAGCTCGACTCGAGAGCTGGGCACTGGCTCTCGCACGGCCCAGAAACCTCGACTCGAGCGCACCCCGAGGGCCTTGAGATCCCAGGAAGACCACACGACGTGGTCCCTCCTTCTCTCCTGCTCTCCTCGAAGATCCGTTCGAACGCTTTTCTGAGCACAGCACGAATCAGGAAGACCACACGACGTGGTCCCTCCTTCTCCTCCTGCTCTCCTCAGAAATTCGCTCGAATCATTTTCTGAGCACGTGGTCTCTCGTTCTCTTTCCTGCTCTCCGCGGAGGCTTCGAGCATGCGAGTCCGACACGACGAGCGAGGCGCGGTGTACGCCGAGATCGCGATCGCGATCCTGCCGCTCTTCACGCTGGTGATGGGCGTCGCGCAGCTCGCGCTGATCGCGCAGGCGTCGCTCGTGGTGCGCCACGCGGCGCAGAGCGCGGTGCGCAGCGCGGTGGTCGTGCTCGACGACGACGAGTCGTACTACGGCGGATCGCCGCGCTTGATGATCGAGGACGACGCGCCGCCGGGCGCGCTCACCGCGGTGGTCACCGCGATGTCGGGCTCGCCGGGCGGACTGCCCGCAGCGAGCCGCCTCGGCACCATCCGCACCGCTGCGTTCCGGCCGCTGCTCGGCATCGCGCCCGGGCCCTCGCAGGTCGCGTCGGGCCGCGCGGCACGCAGCATCCGCCACGCGATCGGCGGGGCCTCGAACGACCGCCTCGCGTTCGCGGTGATCTATCTGGATGCCGCCGCGGCGGTGACGTTCCCCGAGACGCCGGGCTCGTCGTCGCTCCGCACGAGCTTCGCGCCCGACGAGCCGATCACGGCGCGCGTGACGATGGCGTATCCGTGCCTCGTGCCGCTCGTCGCGGAGCTGCTCTGCGACGAGTTCGATGCGCTCGACACCAGCGATCTCTCGTACGCCGCGCGCCCCGGCGCGCTCTCCGGCGTGCTCGACGGGAACGTTCGATATCGACTGATCCAGGCCGAGGCGACGCTCACGAACCAAGGCGCGCCCTACCCGTATCCCTGAGGAGCCAGCGATGAAATCGTGTTTCTCGGACACTCGCGGCGCGATCACGGTGCTCGGGCTCTTCGCGGCGCTGGTCGCGACCGGGCTCGTCTTCTACGTGGTCGGGGTCGGCGAGGCGATCCGTCATCGCGAGACGATGCAGGACGCGGCCGATGCGAGCGCGTTCGCTGCCGCGGTGCTTCATGCGCGCGGGATGAACCTGCTCGTGCTGGTGAACCTCGTGATGGCGGGCGCGCTCGCGGTGCTCGTCATGCTCAAGGTGCTGATCACCATCGTGGCGGTGGCGATCGCGATCGTGCTCGCGCTCGCGATCCCGACGTTCGGCGCGTCGCTGGTCGCGCTCGCGCCGCTGACCACCGTGCAGACCGCGCTCTTCCAGGCCGAGGCCGCGCTGCGCGGGCCGGTGTTCGCGGTGCTGCGCATCGGCAATCGCACCGCCGCCGCGATCCGACGCGCCGTTCCCGCGGCCGCGTGGGCGCGCGCGAACGCGGTGATCCAGGACGACGCGTTCGACGACATCCCCGAGACCGCGGTGCCGCTCCCGCCGCGCATCGAGCTGCCCACCGAGGACGACGACTTCGAGCGTCTCTGCGGTCGCGCCGGTCGCGTGGTGGGCGAGATCGTGATGCTGCCCTTCGACAAGATCGGTGTGCTGCCCGACGCGGTGCAGGACGCGATCGGCGATGCGATCGAAGCGCTGGTCGCGGCGTTCTCGCCGTGGTTCTGCGGCGCGGGCGAGGGCGGCGTGCCGCCGAACCTCACGTACTCGGTGGAGCGCTGGATCCCGTCGATCGAGAGCACGTCGGAGTGCCTCGGATCGCAGCTCACGTCGGGCTGTCTCGACGCCGGCGACGCGGAGCTGAACGCGCTCTTCGATCAGACCACCGGCGCGTGCCCGGCCGAGGGCGCAGCGGGCCACGACGACTGCCTCACGCGCGCGGAGGACGCGCGCCACGAGTGCCGCACCACGCCGGGCATCCAGTCGTACGTCTATCAGCTCGAGCGACGACGCCGCGCCTACTGGGCCGAGGACGGACGGGTGCGCCACACCGACGACGATCTCGCGCTCGACTCCGACGATCCGCGCGACCACGACGAGGTGCTCTCGTCCGAGCGCAGCGAACGCGACGAGCGCCTCTGCGACGGTCGATGGAGCGAAGATCCGCGCGGACCGGCGTGTGTGATCACCGAGGTGCCGCGCTTCACCGCGGGCATGCTCCCGGGCTCGCGCGACTCGGCGCGGGTGATCGAGATCGAGGTCGTGCGGCACGTGCACGCCTGCCTCGTCGAAGAGGAGCAGACGCTGATCGAGCAGGACCCCGGGATGCTCGAGGACCGCACCGGGATGGCGTCGCAGCGCGTCGCGTTCGAGAGCGGCGGGTTCGACGTCGAGCTCGGCGGCGAGCCGTTCCAGACGCGCATCCTGGTGATGGGCGAGACGCCCTCGGATCGTGCGGCGCGCGGCGTCGCGGTGGCGGGCGGTGGGAGCCTCGAGGCGGGCGGCGATCTGCCGCTCGCGGATCTCGGTCGCATGTCGATCGCGCAGGCCGAGATGTACTACCCGTCGACCGATCTCGCGGATCGCCCCGACTGGATGTGGAACATGCGGTGGCGCGCCCGGATGCGGCGGGTGCACGTGCCCGCGATCGGCATGCTCGACTCGGCGTGCTCCGCGGTGCCCGGGCTCGACTGCACCGCGGTGCTCGGTCCGCTGCAGGCCTGGGGCACGATCATCGCTCACTGATTCTCCCGGGGGAGGCTGCGCGCCTCCCCTCTCGACCCCTCGAGCTGCGCGTGGGTCCCCACCCACTTGCGCTTCACCGGAGATGCAACGCTGTGGATCTCGAGGTTGCAGATGCGAGCGTGCGCCGCCTACTCTGTCCGCAGTGTGGGCTCCGCGATCGACGCGGCCGCACGCAACGGATGGCGTGGGACGAGGAAGTCACCGCCGAGGCGGGAACGGAAGCGATCGCGACGGCGGGCCCCGAGCTCTCGCTGGTGCACGTGCACGGGCCGGGGCTCTCGAGCGCGGTCACGATGCCGCTGCTCGATGCGCTGGTGATCGGGCGCGCGCGCGAGCCGGGTGTCTACGCGATCCCCGATGCGCGCATCTCGCGCAAGCACGTGCGGCTGCTGCCCGAGGGTGAACGGGTCCGCGTCGAGGACACGAGCACCAACGGCACGTTCGTGATGGGCGCCCGCGTGCAGCGCGCGATCGCGGGCGATGGCGACGTGATCCGCGCGGGCGACTCGCTCTTCGTGGTGCGGCTCCGCGCGCGCGGCGCGATCGACGCGAGCGTCGCGGCGCTGCTCGGCACCGCACCGAGCATGCAGCGGCTGCGCGGCGCGATCCGCACGGTCGCGCCGCACGACGTACCGATCCTGGTGCTCGGCGAGAGCGGCACCGGCAAGGAGCTCGTCGCGCGCGCGCTGCACGACGCGAGTGGGCGCAGCGGCGCGTTCGTCGCGCTCAACTGCGGCGCGATCCCCGAGGCGCTCGCGGAGAGCCAGCTCTTCGGGCACGTCGCGGGCGCGTTCACCGGCGCGCGCAGCGACTTCCCGGGCGTGCTGCGACAGGCCCACGGAGGCACGCTCTTCCTCGACGAGATCGGCGAGATGCCGCTCGCGATCCAGGCGAAGCTGCTGCGCGCGCTCGAAGAGCGCGTGGTGACGCCGGTCGGGTCGACCAAGACGTTCGCGGCGCAGGCGACGATCGTCGCGGCGACGCATCGCGATCTGCGCGCGGCCGTCGACGAGGGGCGCTTCCGCGGCGACCTCTACTCGCGGCTCGCCGGCGTGGTGCTGCGTACGCCGCCGCTGCGCGAGCGTCGCGAGGACGTGCTCGCGCTGGTGGAGCGCACGCTCGGCCGGACGACGTCGGAGCTCGACACCGACCTCGCGGAGGCGCTGCTGCTCCACCCGTGGCCGTTCAACGTGCGCGAGCTGCTCCGCGTCGCGACCGAGCTGCGCATCCGCGCGGCCGAGGGCCCGCTCACGCTCGCGACGATCGCCGATCGCCTCGACGTGCCCTCGCTCTCCGCGCGTCGCGTCGCGGTGAGCACGGCGACGACGATGGAGAGCGAGGTGGTGGTGCTCGTCGAGCCCGCGACCCCGACGATCGTGCCGAGCCCGCCCGCGATCGCGGCGCCGCCGCCGCGCAAGAAGAAGTCGCGTCCCCAGCGCCCGCCGCCCGATCGTGAAGAGCTCGCAGGCCTCGTCGAGGAGCACGGCACCAACGTGTCGCGCATCGCGCGCGCGCTCGGATACTCGCGACGTCAGACCCGGCGATTCCTGATCACCGGCGGCTGGATGAGCGAGAGCGACCCCGACGTGGACTGATCGCCGACGCGCGCTCGCGCGGGAGAACATTCAACCGCAGAGGGCCACGGAGGGCCGCAGAGATCGGAGAAGAGAAAAGACCGTTCTCCTCTCTCTCCTCCGCGGCCCTCTGCGTCCTCTGTGGTTGATTCTTCCTCTTCGGCACGATCAGTCGTCGATCATCGTCGCCCCCTCGAAGACCGCGTCGTCCTGCTCGCGTGAGCGCGCGACGTGCTCGACGATCGCCGCGAGCTGCGCTGCTTCGTCGCCGCGCAGTGCGGTGTCGACGATCTCCGCGACCTCGCGCGCGCTCCCGGGACGTGACGCGGGATCGCGCTGCAGCATCGCGGTCACGAGCGCCGCGATCGACGCGGGCACGTGCGCGGGCAGCGGCGGGATCTCGGCGCGCACCACGAGGCGGCGCAGCTCCGCCGGGCTCGGCGCGGCGAAGAGCTTCCGCTCCGAGAGCAGCTCGTGCAGCACCACGCCGAGCGAGAAGACATCGCTGCGCGCGTCGAGCCGCGCGCCCGCGGCCTGCTCGGGCGACATGTACGAGAGCTTGCCCTTGAGCACCCCGAGGCGCGTCTGGGTCGCGCGCTCGCGCGTCTTCGCGATGCCGAAGTCGATCACGCGCGCGTGCCCGTCGCGCGCGAGCAGCACGTTCGACGGGCTCACGTCGCGGTGCACCAGACCGAGCGGCACGCCGCGCTCGTCGCACGCTTCGTGCGCCGCATGGAGCCCGCGCGCCGCGCCTGCGATCACGTGGAGCCGCACCGCGATCGGCACCACGACGCGCGCGAGCGCGCCGAGCAGATCGCGCACCGAGACTCCATCGACGTGCTCCATCACGAGGAACGCACGCCCTGCGTCCACGCCCGCACCGAGCACCGACGCGACGTTGGGATGACGCACCCGCGTCGCCGCGCGTGCCTCGTGCTCGAGCTCGCGCTGCACCACCGCGAGATCGGCGGCGATCACCTTGAGCGCGACGAGCGCGCCGCTCGATCGCTCGCGCGCGAGATAGACGTCGGCCATGCCACCACGCGCGAGATGACGCTCGACGACGAAGTCGCCGAGCGTCGCGCCGGGATCGAGCCGATCGTGCACCCGACGATTCTACAGACAACCGTTCTCCAAGATGCTCGTGAGCCCGGTGTTGCGCTCGCTGTAGCACCACGCGAGCACGATCCGATCGTTGGGCCCGAGGTTGCGCACGAGCTGGCGGATCCGGTTCCCGATCGCGCGCTGCGAGAGCCGCGACGCGTCCTCGACGACGACGCCCGGCGTGCCCGACCACCGCGCTCGATCCTCGTCGAGGAATTGTCGCTCGTGGATCCCGCTCGCACCGCTCGCGGGCATGCCGTTGCTGCGACACGCGCCCGGGCCCTCGCCGTCCTCCGAGCCGTGCGTGCCGCTGAGCACGTAGGTGCGGCCCGGAGAGCCGTCGACGATGTCCTCGAAGTCCGATTGATCGATCGGGATCGTCGAGACCCAGACGCTCGGACCACCGCCGTTGCGCGTCGGCACCGAGTAGAAGTTCGGCTGCCCCGGGTGATGCCCGATCGCCGCGGGGTTGTAGTAGTCGCTCACGGTCGGCACCGGTTGGCCGTGCGAGCCGTTCGCCGGTCGATTGCGCGGGTTCCGGCGATCGCGCGCGCTGCAGACCATCTCTTCCGCGCCGGCATCGGGCGCACCACGATCGACCCCGGCGTCGCGGCCGCGATCCCGGGTGCCGCCGCGATCGCGATCCCGATCCCGATCGCGATCACGATCTCGGTCACGACGACGATCGGGATCGGGAACGCCGGGCGGGACGAACGCCCCGTCGACGTCGAAGTCGCCGAGGCCGTCGTCGAGCCCTGCGACCGCCGAGTCGTCGAGATCGCCGGCGTCGCCGACGAACGTCTCGCGCGACACGAGGCCGAGCGAGCCCATCGTGGTCACGCCTGCGATCGCGACGAACGCGGTGAGGATCATCTGCTGCGCGCTCATCGCGCCGCGCGCGTCACGCCGGAGCGAGCGCGGCTTCGTGTCGTGGGTGTCCATCGCCGTCGCTCCGAGCAGCGGGCGTGCCGCCCGATCGGTGCGTCCCGCGGGCCCATGCGCATGCGCATCGCGGCGGGCATCGGCGATGCGCATGCGCATGACCCCTGGGCATGCGTGCGTCGGCGCGGCATCCTCGCGGCGCATGAGCGTCGCGGAGGGCTCCGAGGTCGGGGCGATCGTCGGGCCCTACCGCGTGCTGCGTCCGATCGCGTCGGGCGGCATGGGCCGCGTCTACCTCGCGCGACACGTCGAGCTCGGGCGCCTCGCCGCGCTGAAGTTCCTCGCGCGCACCCTCGCAGGCTCGGGGCGCGCGCGTGCGCAGTTCACGTTCGAGGCGCGCGCGACCGCGTCGCTCTCGCACCCGAACGTCATCACGGTCTACGACGTCGGCGAGCACGGCGGGCGTCCCTACGTCGCGCTCGAGTACGTGCACGGCCGGACGCTGCACCAGCTGCTGCGCGCCGATCCTCCGAGCATCGGGCGCGCGGCGCAGCTCGCGGAGGGCATCGCGCGCGCGATCGCGGCGGCGCACGAGGTCGGGCTGCTGCATCGCGATCTGAAGCCGAGCAACGTGGTCGTGGGACACGACGATCGGGTGCGCGTGCTCGACTTCGGCATCGCGCGACTGGTCGAGGAAGACGGCCCGGTCGCGCCCGACGATCTCACACGCTTCGATCTGCGTCCCTCGGCGATCGCGCGGTCGGCGGACGCGTCGGTCGCGGGCACGCCGGCGTACATGGCGCCCGAGCAGTGGGAAGGCCGCGACGCGCGGGGCACCGACTCCTGGGCGATCGGGCTCGTGCTCTACGAGATGCTCGCGCGGAAGCAGCCGCTCGCGGGGCTCGATCCCATCGCGCTGATGGCGCGCCTCGACGGCGAGCAGCCCTTCCCTCCGCTGCCGTCGCGCGTGCCCGCGGAGCTCTCGGCGCTGGTGCTCGGCTGCCTCTCGCGCGACCCCGACGCGCGCCCGAGCGCGGCGGAGATCGCGACCGAGCTGGCGCGCCTCGCACCGATGCTCGCGACCCGCGAGCCCTATCGCGGCCTCGCGCCCTACGAGCGCCGCGACGCCGAGGTCTTCCGCGGGCGCGAGCGTGAGATCGACGAGCTCGTCGCGCGCGTCGAGCGCGAGCCGCTGGTGCGCATCGTCGGTGCTGCGGGCGTGGGCAAGACCTCGTTGGTGCGTGCCGGGCTCGTGCCGCGGCTCGAGCGCACCCAGCGATGGCACGTGCTCGTGGTCCAGCCGGGGCCGAGCCCGTTCGCGAGCATCGCCCGCGCGATCGTCGATGCGTCCGAGGGCGTGCCCGCGGCGCGCGACGATCGCGACCTCGAGGCGCGGCTGCGCACCTCCCCGGGCGCGCTCGGCCTCGCGCTCGGGCGGCTCGCGACGGCGCTGCGCAAGCGCGTGCTGCTGGTGATCGATCCGCTCGACGATCCCACGAGCGAGCGCGACGAGACGCGCCTGCTCGGCGCGGCGGTGGCGCGCGCGGTGGGCGATCCCGCGGAGCCGGTGCGCATCGTGGTGGTCGCGCGCGACGAGACGATCACGGGTGACGTGAGCACCGCGACGACGCGCGTCCGACCGCTCGCGGGGGCGGCGCTGCACGAGGCGATCACGCGCTCGCTCGATCGCGCCGACGTGGAGGACGCGACCGTCGTGGACGTGCTGGTCGAGGAGACGAGCGCGGCGCCGGGTGGCGCGAGCCTGCCGATCGTTTCGTTGGTGCTCCAACGATTGTGGGAGCGCCGCGAAGGCGCGCGGCTCACGCGCGCGGACTACGATGCGATCGGAGGCGCGGTCGGCGCGCTCGCCGCGCACGCCGAGGAGTGGGTCGCGCAGCTCTCCGAGGCCGATGTCGGGCTCGCGCGCGCCGTGCTGCGACGGACCGCGGACGCCGGCGTGATCGCACGCGACAGGCTCGTCGCGGGGCTCGGGGATTCGGCGGGCGCGCTCGTGGAGCGCCTGGTCGACGAGCGCATCCTCGCGCGCGACGGCGAGACGATCACGCTCGCGCACCCCGGGCTCGTCCGCGCCTGGCCTCGGCTCGCCGAGTGGATCGCGACGCAGCCCGACGTGCACCGCACCGTGCTCGCGGCGGCGGAGCGCTGGGCGCGCAGTGGCCGTGCGCGCGCGCTGCTCCTCACGCGCCACGAGCTCGACGAGCTCGCCGCGGCCGGAGGCGCGCCGCCTGCGTGGCCGGAGGACGCACGCGCGCTGGTGCGTGCCTCCGAGGACACGCTCCGCGCGCGTCGTGTGATCACGATCGCGATCGGTGTGTCGATCGCGATCGTGATCACGATGGTGATCGCGCTGAGCCGCTAGGCAGCCGTCAGCGACCCAGCCGCGGGAAGCGCGAGGTACGCGACGTCTCGGCCTCGAGCGTGCGCGCTCGCGCGACGTACTCCTGCGCGAGCTCGTCGTCGCGATGCGCGAGGAGCTCGAGCAGCGAGCGCAGCGCGGTGAGCTCCGCCTCCGCGTCCTCGCGCTGTCGCGCCCGCCGCACCCGCGCGACCAGGCGCGCCGCGCGCTCCTCGAGCTCGGTGCGGAGCTCGTCGCCCTCGGCGCGCAGCGCGTCGGCACCGAGCTCGTCGCCGACGTGCTCGGCGCACGCCGCCGCGCGCGCGAACGTCTCGACCGCGCGCACTCCGTCCTGCACGTCGAACGCGCGTTGCTCTCGAAGCGCGCGCGCGGCGAGCGAGAGCTCGAGCGTGCGCCGTCCCGCGCGCTCCTCCTGATCGCACGATGCCGCGAGATCCTCGTCGAACAGCGCGGGGCGCGACGAGCCCGGCGCATCCTCCGCCGCGGCCGCGCGCGCGCCACGACGTCCGATCACGAGCGTCGCGAGCGACGCCACGATCACCATCGCGACCGCAGCCGAGAGCCCGCGCATCCAGTACGCGCGCATGCCGGGCCCTTCGATGCGCTCGAACGTGATGCGCGCATCGCCGAGCGCGACCGCGCGCCCGTAGGGCGCACGGACCGGCGTCTCGTCCGGCGTCGCGAGCGGCGTGAAGCTCACCGCGTCCCGCGCGAGCTCGATCCGCGCGTGCTCCCACTCGACGCGGCGCGCCCCGATCAGCGCGACGTCGCAGGTCGGCGCGCGGCCGATCGTCACCGGCGAGCGCGCGATCTCGAACGTGTCGCGGGTGCCGTCCTCGTAGTCCACGTGAGCCCGAGCTCGGATGCGCATCACAGTCCCTCCGCGATCGAGAGCGCCATCGGCCCGAGAACGAGCAACATGATGGCGCCGAACACCAACGTGAGCGGCGCGAGGAGCGCGAGGCTCGCGCGCGCCGCCGCTTCTTCCACCGCGACACCGCGTCGCTGGCGGAGCACCGACGCCTGCACCGCGAGCGCATCGGCGAGCGGGCTGCCCTTCTCTTCCGCGCGCAGCGCCGCGTTCACGAGATCACGCACCGGGCGGGTCGGCACGCGCTCGGCGAGGCGCGCGAGCGCCGCGCTGCGCGTCGATCCGAGCTGCAGCTCCTCGAGCATGCGCGTGAGCTCGTCGTGGAGCGGCGAGCCCGCGGCGACCGCGTCGGAGAGCGTCGTGCGCACCGCGCCGACGAAGTCCATGCCCGCGCTCATGCAGAGCGCCATGACCTCGACGCAGCCCGGCAGCGCGCGGGTGATCGTGCGCTCGCGATGGGTGCGCGCTTCACGGAGGATCGAGAGCGGATGCGCGGCGCCGACCATCGTCGCGAGGGGCACCAGCGCGATCGGCACGCGCGGCACCATCGCGCACGCGAGCAGCGCGCCGAGGGTCGCGAGGGTGGACATCACGATCGCCGTGGCGACGAGCTCCGACGCGATCCATCCGTGCGGCGAGCCGGCGCGGGCCAGCGCCTCTTCGGCGCGCACGCCGAGCGATCCCAGCCGCGACGGCGGGAGCCATGCCGCGACGTGGCGCACGAGCGGGTCGATCCACCGCATCACCCCGCCCGCCGCGATGCTGCGTGCGCGGATGATCCCGCGATGGCCCGCGCGTGCATCGGCGAGCGGGGGCTCCGACGCGACGAGCATCGACGCCAGCACGAATCCGATCGCGGCGAGCGCGAGCCCGTAGGTCAGCCAGGCGAGCGAGGTCGTCATCACGTCACACCTCCAGCGAGAGCACCGAGCGCGCGGTGAAGATCGCGGCGAGCCAGAGCGCGATCGCGAGCGCGAGCACGATCCCGCCGATGAGCCCCTCGAAGAGCGGATCGAAGTACCCCGGGCTGAGCGCGCGCAGCGCGAGGGCGATCGCGAGCGGGAGCGCGCCGAGCACCCAGATCTGACCCTTGCCCTCCGCGGTCTTGCTGCGGATCACCCCCTCGAGCCGCGCGATCTCGCGGAGCTGTCGCGCGTTGCTCTCGAGCAGCGCGGGGAGCTCGCCGCCGGTGCGCCGGCCCACGAGCAGCAGCGCGACCACGCCGGTGATCATCGGGCTGCGGATGCGCTCCGAGAGACGTCGCAGCGCGTCGTCGAGCGAGGCACCGAGCTCGCACTCGACGAGGAGGACCTCGAGCTCTTCCGACATCGCGCCGGTCGAGAGGCGCGACGCGTACGCGAGCGCGCCGCCGATCGATCCGTCGGTGCGCAGCGAGCTCGCCATCGCGGTGAGCCATGCCTCGACGTCGTTCTCGACCGCGGTGACGCGCGCCGCGCGCGCCTTCTGGAGGTGCAGCGCGGGACCGATCAGGAGGAACGGTACCACCAGCAGGAACACCGGCTGTCCGCTCGCCATCGCCAGCGAGAGCGCGCCCACGACGCCGACCGTCTGCGCGATCAGCACCGCACGCGCCGACATCCGAGCGCGCACGAACGCCAGGTCCACCGAGAGCGCGGCCTCACGCGCGCGCCACCACCGCGCGGGGAGCGCGTCGGGATCGACCAGCGTCGAGTACGTCGCGATCGCGACCCCGACCGCGAGCAGCGCGACGCCGAGCACGAAGTTGCGGTCCATCGTCGTCGCTCCTTCAGCGGATGCTCGAGGGCACGTCGCTGCGCGCGCGGCGGCGGCGGCGCTCGGCCGCGACCAGCACGTCGGCGTCGGTCACCGGATCGCCCATCGAGAGCATGGGCTCGACGTCGTCGGGGTTGCGCAGCACGAGGTGCAGATCACCGGTCGACTGCGCGTGCACGAGGCGCTGCGCTTCGTCGACGGTCGCCGCGACCGTGACCTGCTGCGCCGAGGTCGCGCCGCAGCGCGAGGGCGAGCTCGGGTCGAGCGTGCCCGCGACCGCGAGCACCAGGACGTTCTCGAGCAGCTGCGCGGTGACGCGCTCCTCGCTTCCGAGGCGCGGCGCGAAGTGCAGCACGTCGACGCGATCACCCGGGCGCAAGAGACCGGTGAAGGCCGAGGTCGCGTGCACGCGGACCGTCACCGCGCGCCGTCCTTCGCCGATCACCGCGGCGAGCCGCGCGGCCGCGACCGCCTCGTCGTCGACGTCGTTCCACAGCAGCGCCTCACCGGCGCGGAGCGCGCTCACCGCGCGCAGTCCGACCACGGTCTCGGTGTCCTCGAAGGGCACGTGGCGCTCTTCGACGTAGGCGCGCGGGATGGTGCGCACCGCGAGCACGTCGCGCGTCAGCACCGCGCCCGGCGCGAGGTCGCGCGTGACCGCGACCACGCGGACCGGCTCACCGCCTTGGGCCTCGCGCCGCACGCGCGCGAACGCGGCGAAGCAGAGCGCGGCACCGATGCCTGCGACGAGGAGAGAGAGGAGCAGCGCTCGGAGCTTCACGGGGAGACCTCCTGTTCGTTCGTGGGCGTCGTGAGGACGGCGATCGCGATCTCGCCGCCCTCGTCGCGGCTCGCGATCACCGCGACCACCGCACCGTCGCGCTCGGCGACGATCGATCCTTCACCGCGGGCGTCGGACCACGCCGCGTGCGTGTGCTCGTGCCATCCGCGCCGCGCGAGATCGGCGCGGTACTCGTTCAGCACCTCGCCGGCGTCGCGCGTCACCGAGTACGCGGCGATGCCGTAGGGACGCGCCTCGACGTCCGCCGAGAGCAGCCGGCGCATCCCGGCAGGACGGGCGACGATCGCAGGATCCGCGCCCGGCGCATCGCCTTCCGCAGGGAACATCTCGAGGGGCCGCACCGGGCCCGCGCTCTCGACCGTGACCACGTGGGTGCCGGTCTCCGACGCGCGCGCGTACACGTAGTGCAGCGTGCCGATCGACGTGAGGTCGCCGGTGTCGAGGAAGCGCTGGGCGAGCAGCGCGACGCTCTCGGGCGTCATCTCCATGCGCATGCCGAAGCACGCGACGTAGCCGCGGGTCTCGCCCTGCGCGCGCACCACCGGAGAGAGCGCCTCGCCGTCGCGACCGAGCGTCTCCTGGAGCTGCTCCTCGAGCCGTCCGTCGCGCTCGCGGCAGCGCGCGTCGGCGCCGTCGAGCACGTCCTCGAGCGACGCGTCGTGCATCGCGGTCGTGATGCGGAGGCGCGCGCCGTTGAGCTGCAGCACCTCCGACGAGAGCAGCGCGCCGCGATCGAGCCGCGCGAGATCGGCGCCGAGCCCGAGCAGCGCCTCGTCGACGTCGGCGCGCACGCGCCCGAGGCACCACACGATGCCGACCGCCCACACCACGACGAGGTAGATCGCGAGGCGCGCGAGCCCGCGGCGATCGACGCGCGCAGCCAGGCTCAGCATCCGAGCGGCCCTCCGAGGCCGATGCTCGACACCGCGCTGCAGAACACGTCGCGCGCGACCGTCTCGATGGTGCGCTCGCGCTCGTTGCACACGCCGAGCGCGCTCGCCTCCATCTCGCGCGGAGGCGCGGGGAAGAGCGGCGTGCTCTGCGCGGTCGCGGTCGCGGAGAGGCGCACGGTACGCCCGAAGATCGCCTCGCCGGTCGAGCCCAGCCCGGGGATCGGGAAGGAGCTCTGCATCTCCTGCACCGACGCGACCGCATCGGCGAGCGCGGGATCACCACCGTCGTCGGCCGCGCCGCCGCCGGTCTCGCGGCACTCGGGTGGCAGCGTCTCGCAGCCGCCGTTCGCGTAGGCCCACGCGCACTCGCGGGCCCGCAGCGACGCGTCCATGCGCGCCGCGTGCACGCCGTGGAGGTACACGACGCCGCCCGCGAGCAGCACGAACACGGGGATCACCAGGACCGCCTCGGCATAGGCCGCGCCGCGCGTGTCGCGCAGCAGCGATCGTTCGACGTCTCGTCGCATCACCGCACCTCGACGAGGCCCTTTCGCAGCCGGCGTGCCACGCGGATCGTGCGGATCGAGGGGTGGGCATCGCCGCGATCGAGGTGGGCATCGGGTGGGCATCGGCGATCTCGACCCGATGCCCATGCGCACGAAACGCGACGAGCGGAGCACGGGCCCCGCTCGTCGTGATGGCGTCACGGCTGGCGCCAGCGCGGGGGCCAGTCGTCGAAGTCGCCGAGCTCCTGGCCGTCGACGAAGAGCGTGTGCAGCGGCTCGTCGGGGAAGTCGTTCAGGCGCAGTCGCAGGGCGTGCCCCTCGTGCTCGGCGGCGAACGGGAAGTCGAGGTCGCCGGTGGTGCGCCAGGTGATTTCGTTGGAGGTCCAACGATCGAACGCCGACTTCGTCATCGTGCCTCTCCTTCGTCGCCCTCGCCGGGGCGCGGTCGTGGTGGGCGACCGTCGAAGTGCTCGTTGAACCGCTCGTTCGTGCGCTGCGAGCTGTCGATGATCCCTTGGTACACCTCGTCGTCGCTGCGCCCGCGACCTCGACCGCGCCGCACCAGATCGTCGAACGAGGGCCCGCCCGTCCGGCCGTACGTGCAGATGTCGCGCAGCTGGAGGAACGCGACCGACATGCAGTTCCCCATCATGCGCCGCGCGCGCATGCGCGCATCGTGTCGCGCGTCGTAGGCCGCGCGTGCACGTTCTTCGAGCGACGCGCCCCGCCGCTCGAGCTCACGATCGCGCTCCGCGATCTGCGCGATCCGATCGTTGTACCAGCGGCGGACCTCGGAGTTCGTCCGCGGTCGATCGCGATCGTCGTCAGGCCCGGCGCGCGGCGTGTCTCCGCGATCGTCGGGCCCGGATCGCGGCGAGTCGGTGCGGTCGCGATCTCGATCTCGATCTCGATCGCGATCGCGCCGTCGATCGGGATCGCCGAGATCGGGCGAGAAGTCGGGCGCCCCAGGTCGTCCGTCGAGCCCATCGTCGACACCGGGGACGCGGCTGTCGTCGAGCGGCGCGCTCGCATCGCCGACGAACGACGAGCTCGTCGCCGCGCCGAGCCCGGCGACGCCGATCGCGCCCGCGACCGCGAGCGCGCCGACGAGCAGCAGTTGTTCGATGCCGAGCTGCCCTCGGGTGTCCGAGAGCGCTCGTGTCCATGGAGGAGTCTTCCGTCGCATGGCGCCACGCTCAGCAGCGCACGTGCCGTGGATGCCCACTCGATCGACGGGCCGTGCCCACCCTCGCGGCGAGGTGGCGAATACGAAGCGCGAGACGGAGGTTCACCCCCTCGTGACTCGAACCCGGAACGAAGAGCCCATGTCGCAGTCTCCCCTCCACGACCACGCTCCCGTCACCCGGCGCAGCCGTTCCCGCCGGCGCCGCGCACGTCTCGCCGCGCTGGGCATCACCCTCGCGCTCGGCGGCAGCGCCGCCGCCGTGTCGGTCTCCGCACAAGAAGCGCCGCGCGCGACGCAGCCGCAGACCGCCGCAGAGCCGCCGCCGATCCCGCAGCCCCAGGCGCAGGCCGCGATCGCCGACGCCGAGCGCGTGGGCACCGCGTTCGCCGCGGTCGCCGAGCGCATCTCTCCCTCGGTCGTCTCGATCCGCGTCGAGGCGCGCATCGATCCCCGCGAGCAGATGCAGCAGCTCCCGTTCGGCATGTTCCCCGGGATGCCGCAGGAAGGCGACGACGAGCGCATCGTGCAGGGCGGCGGCTCGGGCCTCGTGATCTCCGCGGACGGCGCGATCCTCACGAACCGCCACGTCATCGAGAACGCGACGCGCATCCGCGTGCGCTTCCAGGACGGACGCGAGCTGCCCGCCACCGTCGCCGGCGTCGATCGCGCGACCGATCTCGCGGTGCTCCGCGTGCAGGCGCGCGACCTCGTGCCGCTGCGCTTCGCGAACATGGAGCGACAGCGCGTCGGCCAGTGGGTCGTCGCGATCGGCTCGCCCTTCGGGCTCGACACCACCGTCACCGCGGGCGTGCTCAGCGCGACCGGCCGCGGCGGCATCGGGATGAACGAGATCGAGGACTACATCCAGACCGACGCGAGCATCAACCCGGGCAACTCGGGCGGTCCGCTGGTGAACCTCGACGGCGAGGTCGTCGGGATCAACACGATGATCATCGGCCGCGGTCAGGGCATCGGCTTCGCGATCCCCGCCGACATGGCGGAGCGCGTCGCGCAGCAGCTGCTCGCCGAAGGCCGCGTGCGGCGCGCGTGGATCGGCGTCGGGTTCCAGGAGCTGACGCCCGAGCTCGCGGCGGACTTCGGCGTCGGATCGCGGCGCGGCGCGCTGGTGAACGAGATCGTGCCCAACGGTCCGGCGGCGCGCGCGGGCGTGCAGTCGGGCGACGTGATCGTCGCGGTCGAGGGCGTGCCGGTGCGCGAGTCGCGCGACCTGATGCGCCACGTGCTGCGCCGCCCGATCGGCGCGTCGGTGCGCATCGACGTGATGCGCGCGGGACGTGCGGTGCAGCTCGCGCTGACGACCGCGGAGCGACCCGATCCGCGCGACACGACCCCGCAGGAGCTCGGCGGTCGCGACGCGCGCCCGACGCGCGACGACGGGACGTGGGGGCTCTCGCTGCTCCCGCTCACGCCGCAGCTCGCGCGCGAGGTCGGCCACGCCGGACCGCAGGGCGCGGTGGTCGCGCGGGTGCGCCAGGGCAGCCCCGCGGAGCGCGCCGGGCTGGAGCGCGGGGACGTCATCGTCGAGGCCGATCGCGGCGCGGTGCGCGGGCCCGGCGAGGTCGAGAACGCAGCGCGCGACGGACGCGCCCTGCTGCGCGTGGCGCGCGGCGAGCGCTCGTTCTTCACGGTGATGCACCGGGAGTGAGTCCTCACCGGAGTGCTCGTCCCGCAGGTCCCGAACGGGAGCGCGCGAAGCGCGCGGACGGTAGGGACCGGCGGGCGAGCCGATTTGAGTCCTCACCGGAGTGCTCGTCCCGCAGGTCCCGAACGGGAGCGCGCGAAGCGCGCGGACGGTAGGGACCGGCGGGCGAGCCGATTTGAGTCCTCACCGGAGTGCTCGTCCCGCAGGTCCCGAACGGGAGCGCGCGAAGCGCGCGGACGGTAGGGACCGGCGGGCGAGCCGATCTTTTTCGACAGTCTTCGATCGCGCGATGAACGCCCTCGCCGTGCGGGCGAGGGCGTTCGTCGATCCCCCGTGGTAAAGAGCGCGCGCGTGAGCGACCGCGACGACGACGACCGCGTCGAGACGCCGCCCGAGGGCGCGACGTGCGGCGAGCATCCCGAGCGTCCCGCGCTCGCCCTGTGCCCGCGCTGCGGCGGCTACGCGTGCCTCGCTTGCTGGCACCACCCGATCCGCCGGTGCCATGCGTGCCTGATGCGCGATCCCGCGTCGGCCGCGCCGCCGATCGCGTGGGAGGACACGTCGCGCTCGGCGCCCGCGCGCTTCGTCGCGACGCTCGCGAGCGCCCTGCGCCCGGTGAGCAGCGCCCCCGCGTTCGCGCGCAGCGGAGTCGGTGCGGCGTGGCTCTTCTTCGCGCTCTCGTTCGTGCCGCTCGCGCTCGCGTCCGAGATCGTCGAGATGACGAGCACGCTGCTCTTCGGCGCGATGCAGGTCGAGGTGATCGGCGGCGCCGATGCGAGCGCGATCACGATCGACGTGGCGCGCGCGATGGGCCTCGGGCTCGTGCTGTCGAGCGTGCAGCTCGCGGCGTTCGCCCTGCCCTACGTGAGCCTCGCCCGCTCGTACGCGCCCTCGTCGGCGCCTCCCGACGCGCCGCTGCGCGTGGTGCTCTACCGCGCGTTCCTGCTCCCGCTGGGCACCGTCGCGGTCTCGCTGCTCTTCTGGATGTCGCCCGCGGACCCCCACGTCGACACGTTCCTCACGATCAAGGGGCTGCTCGTCGTGGTGCCGCTCGCCCTCCTCTTCGTGTCGCTGCGATCGACCGCGCGCATGGCGAGCGGCGTCGGGCCGATCGCGTCGTTCGTCGTGGTGATCGTCGCGTTCGCCTCGATGGAGGTCGCGAGCTTCTACATCGAGTCGACGGTCACGTCGCTGCGCCCGCCGCCGCCTCCGAGCGTCGCGGCGGACGAAGCGACCGGATCGCGATAGGGTGCGCGCGATGACGCGGACGTTCTTCCTGTGGATCGCGATGCTCGCGTCGTGCAGCGGATCGCGCGGCACGAGCACGCCCGCGCAGGACGCGCCCGAGACGTCGGCGCCCACCGCGAGCAGCACCAGCGCGACCACCGCGTCTGATCACGGCTCGACCGAGGCACCGGTCGAGACCGGGCCTGCGCCGGTGCTCGCGATCCGCGGCACCCCGGCGCGCGCCGGTCGCGAGGTCGCCATCGTCATCGAGAACCGCGGCACCGAGCTCGCGCGCGTCTCGCCGCGCCTGGTGCTCGAGCGCGCGTCGAGCGAGGGCCGCTTCGCGCGCGTCGATGCGACCGAGCTCGCGCTGCGTCCTTCGTGCGAGCGCGAGGCCCCGACGTGTGTGGAGCTCGCGCCGGGCGCGGCGCTGCACCCGCCCGCGTGGCTCGGCACCACCGGCGACGCGCAGTGCGCGTGCGAGCGCTGCGTGCCCGCGGAGCCCGGCACCTATCGCTTCGTCGCGACGAGCTGCGGCGGCGCCCATCGTCTCGAGGGCGAGCCCTTCGAGATCGTCACCCGCTGATCGTCACATCAGCCCGTCGTCGCGCGCTGCCTCGGCGAACCGCGGATCGAGGGCGATCGCGCGGCGCAGGCGATCCTCGGCGGCCGTGCGCTGACCGAGCTCGGCGTACGCGAGGGCGGCGTGATAACAGGGCTCGGCCCACCCGGGTGCCAGCGCGATCGCGTGCTCGAGCGCCATCGCGGCCCGATCGTGCGCGCCGAGCATCGAGCAGGTGCGCCCGAGCGCCTCCCATCCCTGCGCGTGCGCGGGCAGCGCCGTGACCACCATCTCGAAGGCGCGCGCCGCATCGGGATAACGCTGCAGCTCGAAGAGGAGCTCCCCGATCACGAAGCGGTACGCGCCGAGCGCGATCGGCGCACACACGATCGCGCGCTCGTACCACCCGATCGCCTCCTCGTAGCGACCCTCCGACGAGAGCTGATCGGCGAACGCGACGAGCCGCCTGCCCTCCGCCTCGTCCTCCATGCGCACCGCGATGATAGCGCGCACGGCCGATGGCGCGGCGGTTGCGGTAGATTGCCCACGTGGACTTCACACAGCTCAACCCGCAGGAGCGCCTCGCGCTCGCCGCGCTGGTCCGCACGATGGTGCGCCTCGACCGCAGCTACTCGAGCGAAGAGTCGCAGCGCCTCCACGCGATCGCCGAGGAGCTCGGCGATCCCGAGGCGTTCTGGGACGAGATCGAGCGCGCCGAGCAGAACGTGAGCGACGGCGAGAAGCTCGAGGCGGTCACGCGTGCCGTCACGCGCCCCGAGGCGCGCGAGCTGATCGTCGACGTGCTCGAGTCGGTCGCGGCCGCGGAGGTCGAGAGCCCCGCCGAGCAGAAGATGCTCGCCGACCTGCGCGCGCTCTGGAACATGCCCGCCCCGGCGTGAGCCGGCGCGAGGCGGTGCGCCTCAGGGCAGTGCTGACTCGCACACGTGACGGAACGCGTCGCCGCAGTCGACGTCGTTCCACCGCCCGTTGTCGCGCATCTGGACGCAGTCCTCGCCGAGGAAGTCGTCGGGCTGGCCGCTCGCCCACGTCGCGAACAGCTCCGACGTGCCGTTCCTCCAGGCGGTGCGTCGGTCGACCCACACGAACGTGCGCTCGGTGTCGCGGTCGTCGAGCCCGATGAGGAAGTCGTTGCCCCGCGTGCGCTGCTCGGTGCGCACGAACGCGTTCTCGTCCGCGTCGTCGATCACCACGAGGTCGTACCCGCGCGCCGCGCAGAACGCGCGCGCATCCACGTAATTGCGGTGCGTCGTGCAGAACAGGTAGGAGCGACCGCGCGCGCCGAGCACACGATCGCAGCCGCAGTCGCCCGCGCCTTCGTCGACGAGATCGTCGCAGTCCTGGTCGCGTCCGTCGCAGCGCTCGGGCATGCCCGGCGCGCACGGGACGACGCCGGCATCGCCGGGGCCGCCGTCGAGATCGGGACCGGCGTCGGCGAGCGCGGCGTCGATCGGCTCGTCGCGGCCCGCGTCCTCGGGCGCCCCGGCGTCCTCGACCGAGCCTCCGTCGGCGGGATGCTCACCACCGTCGAGCGCGAGCGCGGCGTCGAGGTCGCCGTTGGGGTCGGCATCGTTCGGACCGCCGTTGGGCTCGCCCGCCACCGACACACGCTCGAGCGAGCACCCAGCTGTCCCGAGGACGAGGGAGAGGACGAGCACGCCGCTCGATCGCGCGAAGCACCGCACGTGCGCAGCGTGGCGGCCGCGGGCCGCGCGATCAACCCCGGGCGAGCGCGCGACGCTCGGCGTCGGCGCGACGACCCGCCTCGAGCACGCGCTCCGGCGGCTGCTTCAGGTTCCACACGAGCCCGACCTTCTCCATCGCGACGAGCAGGTAGTAGGTCAGGTCGATCTCCCACCAATAGAAGCCCTGGCGCGCCGAGCTCATGTAGTGGTGGTGGTTGTTGTGCCAGCCCTCGCCCATCGTGAGGATCGCGAGGAACGGGTTGTTGCGGCTGTCGTCCTTCGTCTCGAAGCGACGCGTGCCCCAGACGTGCGCGAGGCTGTTGATGAAGAACGTGCCGTGCCACGTGAACACGGTGCTCAGGAAGAACCCGATGAAGAGCCCGCTCCAGCCGAAGAAGAGCCACACGAGGAAGCCCGTCACGATCGGCGGCACGAGGTAGTACTTCTCGAGCCACACGAGCTCGGGGAACTTCGCGAGGTCCTTCACGCGGTTCCACTCGGTCTTGTCGCTGCCCGAGAAGAGCCAGCCGAGGTGCGCGTGGAGGAAGCCGTGCTGGCGCGGCGAGTGGAGGTCGCGCTCGCTGTCGGAGTAGAGGTGGTGCGCGCGGTGGTGCGAGGCCCACCAGATCGCGCCCTTCTGCGAGGTCGACTGGGCGATCCACGCGAGGACGAACTGCATCGGGCGGCTCGTCTCGAACGCGCGGTGCGAGAAGTAGCGGTGGTAGCCCGCGGTCACGCCGAACACGCGGATCCAGTAGAGCGCGATGCAGACGACGACCGCCTGCCAGGTGACGCCCGACCAGAGCGCGCCGAGCACCGCGACGTGGCAGAGGATGAAGGGCACCGACGCGAGCCAGTCGTAGCGATGACGCGACCGCTCGGTCGGGATCGCGGTCGGGGGCGTCGCGTCCGTCTCGGACGGCGCGAACACCGCGTCGGGGGTCAGGGTCGCAGTCGGCACCGCGCTCGGAGGCATGCCCGCATGATGCGGATCGCCCCATCGTCACGCCGTCACGGTTCGGTCAGCCAGTGTCACGGTTCGGTCAACGCGTGTGCTGGATCGGGTGCCGAATGCCCCTGCGCACGGTCGACGTGGCGTGGACGCGCCCGTCGCGCTCGCCGCGCACGTCGGCGCGCAGCTCGAACGACCAGGTCGAGGCGCGCGCGACCTCCTCGGACATGCCGTCGAAGAGCACCTCGATCGCGACGTCCTGTCCGGGCGCGACCGCGATCGTCCGGCCCGCGTCACGCGAGCCCACGAGCACCGCGCGGATCGGCAGCGGCAGGCGCATGTTCGGCAGCAGACACACCAGCGCCTCGATGCGCACCTGAACCGGCATCGAGCCGCCGTTGTGGAGCGTGAAGAACGCGTGGGTGGGCGCGCCGGTCGTGGTGACCATCGAGTCCTGGCCGCGGATCGTGAGGAGCGGCGGCGGGCTCGGGACGAGATCGGCGTGCGCGAGCGAGGGGGACAGCGAGAGCGCGAGGAGCCCGAGGAGCGCGGCGCGTCGATGCATGCCCTTCATACGTCGCGCGGCGGAGGATCCTTGGGCGCGCGCAAGAGCGCGCGGAGCGTCTCGATGGTGTCGGCTTCCTCGACCGGTTTGTCGCGACGCCAGCGCGCGATGCGCGGGAAGCGCACCGCGACGCCCGAGCGATGGCGCGTCGAGGGCGCGATGCCCTCGAAGGCGAGCTCGAACACGTGCAGCGGCTCGACCACGCGCACCGGACCGTGGCGATCGAGGGTGTTGCGTCGGATCCAGCGATCGAGCTCGGCGATCTCCTCGTCCTCGAGGCCCGAGTACGCCTTCGCGAACGGGACGAGCTCGCGGTTCTCGTCGAACACGGCGAACGTGTAGTCGGTGAACAGGTTCGAGCGCTTGCCCGAGCCGGGCTGCGCGTAGACGAGCACCGCGTCCACCGAGTACGGCTCGATCTTCCACTTCCAGAATTCGCCGCGACGACGGCCCGGGCGATAGGGCGCGTCGCGATGCTTGAGCATCAGCCCCTCGGTGCCCTCCTCGCGCGAGCGGGCGCGGATCTCGGCGAGCGCGTCCCAGCTCGGCGCGTCGATCATCGGCGAGAGGCGGAGGCTCGGATCGCCACGCTCGGCGATCACACGCTCGAGCCGCGCGCGTCGCTCGTCGAACCGGCGCTCGCGCAGATCTTCGCGATCCTCCTCGAGCAGGTCGTACGCGACGAACACGACCGGCGCCTCGGCGAGCACCTTCGGGCCGAGCGCCTTGCGTCCGATGCGTCGCTGCATGATCGCGAACGGGAGCGGGCGATCGCCGCGCCACGCGATCGCTTCGCCGTCGAGCACGAGACCGTCGGGCAGCCCGCGCGCGGCGTGCACGATCTCGGGGAATCGCTCGGTGACGAGATCCTCGCCGCGCGACCAGAGCCAGAGCTCACCGGCGCGTCGCACGAGCTGACAGCGGATGCCGTCCCACTTCCATTCGGCGCGCCACGCCTCGCGCGGACCGAGCGTCTCGGGCGCTTGCTCGAGCGGCGACGCGAGCGCGAACGGATAGGGGCGCGAAGGATCTTCTTCGATCGACGCGGGCGCGACGAGACGCGCGAAGAACGCGGCGTCGGGCTCCCACGTGCCCATCATGCGATGCGCGATCACCGGCGCGGGCACGCCGCTCGCCGCCGAGACCGCGCGCTGCACGAGCAATGCGGACGCGCCGACGCGCATCTCGCCGGTGATCATCTTGGTCACGAGCATCAGCTCGGTGCGATCGAGGTCGCGCCACAGCGCGAGCACACGCGCGCGCTGCACCGGCTCGGGGAGATCGCGCAGCGCGAGGATGGCGCGGGCCCAGCTCGCGAGCGTCGTCGGACGGATCGCCGCAGGGACCTCGGGCGCGGGCTCGTCGTCGAAGAGGCTGCGCGCCGCGCGAGGATCCTTCGGCGCGATCACCGCGCGCGGCTCGGGCGGCACCTCGTAGGACACACCGGCGACGAGCAGCGCGATGATCTCCGCGAGATCGCCGACCGCGCCGTAGCACTCCTCGAAGAGCCAGCCGGGCACGCCGGTGACCTCCATCGCCCAGCCCGCCATCGCGCGCACCGGGACGAGGCGCTTGAAGCGACGACCGGTGAGGAAGAAGAGCGCCCACGCGGCATCCTCGGGCGGCGCGCCCGCGAAGTAATCGCGCATCGCGTCGACCTTCGCCTGGGTCGAGGTCGTCGCGTCGAGCCGCTCGTAGAGCCGCGCGAACGCGTGCATCAGGGTGCCTCGTCCGGCTCGGCGCCGGCCTCGCCTTCGTAACGCGTCGCGAGCACACCGGCGTCGATGCCGCGGGTCTCGCGCACGTAGCGCGCGAGCGCGTCCGCGAAGCCGTGCGTCGCGAGCACGCGCGACGCGCCGCTCTCGTCGATCGTGCGCAGCAGCGCGGGCCAGTCCGCGTGATCGCTCAGCACGAAGCCACGAGCGATCGCGCGACGACGTCGATCGCCGCGCACCTGCATCCATCCCGACGCGAACCCGCTGCGCGCCTTGGAGAACCGGCGGATCCACGAGGTGCCGCGCGCCGAGAGCGGCGAGAGCACGAGCGCCCCCTCGAGGTCCTTCTTCTTCGCGTCGGTCGCGCTGCGCAGCTCGAGCATCGGCGCCATGCCCGGGCTCGCGCGGTAGACGTCGGTGATGCCCATCATCGCGCCGTGCGCGTGGACCGGGCGATCGATCCCGCGCGCCGCGAGCTCGGCGAGGATGCGCTGCGCCTTGCCGAGCGCGTAGCAGAAGAGCAGCGCGGGCACGCCGGCGTCGCGCGCCTCGTCCCAGAACGCGACGATGTCGTCGATCACCTGCGCGGGATCGGGCCAGCGATAGATCGGCAGCGCGAAGGTCGCCTCGGTCACCAGCACGTCGCAGCGCACCGGCTCGAAGGGCGCGCAGGTCGGATCGCGATCGCGCTTGTAGTCGCCGGTGACGACCCAGATCTCGCCCGCGTGCTCGATGCGGATCTGCGCGGAGCCGAGCACGTGACCCGCGGGATGAAGCGAGACCGTCGTGTCGCCGATGCGCAGACGCTCGCCGTAGGCGAGCGTCTGGATCGTCGCGTCGTCGCCGAGCCTGCGCCGGAGGATCGGTGCGCCCTCGATCACGCTGAGGTACGAGCCCGATCCCGGTCGCGCGTGATCGCCGTGACCGTGCGTGAGCACCGCGCGCGGCACCGGCGCCCACGGGTCGACGTGGAAGCCGCCCGCAGCGCACCAGAGGCCGCGATCATCGGGCTCGAGCAACGCCATTGGGGATGGCGATATCACGAGGGAGGGCGAGGACGAAGCCGAGCGCCGAGCAAGCACCGACGGGCGGCAGGCGCGTTCGGAATCGATCGTCCGAGGCGCTTCACTTCCTCGATGCGGATCTTCTCACCAAGCTCACCCCTGGTGGGTTCAACGCCTATCGCTGGGAGGTCTGCTCGGCGACTCGAGCGGCGCCCTAGGGCCACACCTGTCGATCCCGCGGCGGGTCGCCGGACCGCCGGCAGCCCGGGTACTGAGTGCTTCTGGGGACGTAGCCAAGAGTCGAGCCGCCACGCCGAGCACCTTCGCGAAGTTCCCGGATGTTGCGCTGCCCGCCGAGATCTGCGCCGACGTGAACCCGTTTCGCCCGCACTCTTCGCCGTGTAACCAGCCGGCCCCCGGTCCATCGGCTGGGCTCATCCGGTGCGAATCCACGTTAGCGCTTCCGAGGGGATGTTCCGTGCCCCCGCCGCGAAGACGATCTCTTCCAGCAGACTCCGAAGGGAACGCAGGTCGTAGGTCGCGATGCGATTCAACACACGCAGGGCATGAGAAGGCGCTCTGAAGCGCATCCCCTCTCGCGTGATGCGCGCCCGCCAGTACGCCACGATGCCCGGGACGATGACCATTGCGACCGACGCGGAGAACGTTCGGAGGGCCGGCGCGAGTGCATACAACCCGAGGACCTGAAGAGTGGCGCTCACATCCGGGTCAGCATCGTCCTCTGTTGACGCGAGGAGATACCTGGCGGAACCGAGGTCGGGATGCGTGGGCTCATCGTAGATCGCGCGCCAACCGGGGCGGCGACGCGCGAGATCGAGCACGGTCGCGCAGGTCGACCATCGTGCGGCGGAATCCGGGCTCGACGGCACCTCGAGAGAGTCTCGTGCGCGTCCGATCTCTGCGATGAAATCGCTGCGTCCCGTCGTGCCCTCGGCTTCATCCCACATCAGCGCGACGACAGATGCCGCGAGCCCGAACCCCACGACGGCTTCCTCCGGGTTCAACGACGGTGGCGACGGCTGCGCCAATGCAGCCGCGATCCCACGACTGAGCGTCGAGAGCGCGCGTTCGTAACGCCGCTCAACCAGAGCCGCTGCGGCCAGCGGGTCCGCGAGGATCGGGAGCAACAGTGCCGAGATCGGGGAAGGCGCCTCGACGAGCTGCGACCATACCGGCTCTCCCAGACGCACAGCGCGGCGCCGATCTCCAATGGAGGCGGCCGCGAGCGCCATCAACCCGCGCGTTCGCACGAGGGCCTCCTCGTCCATCCGGTCAGCTAACGAGTCCCGTGCGTACAGGAAGGTCCCCTGCTTGAGCGGTTCGAGCCCGCTGTCCAGGGGCCGATCCCGCCCGGTCGTCTGGAGGTACGCCAGCAGGTGTCCGCTCAGCGCCAGCTGCGCACGTAGCGCCCGGCTATCGTCCGACGACAGCGCGTCGTAGAGACGCTCCTGCGCGTCCAGAGTGGAGGCGAGCGCGCCGTCTCGGCGCCCCGCGCGCAACAGGGCGACAGCGTGTTCCAGCTCGCAGCGAGCGAGCACGTGCGGGTTCTTCGGATACGTCCGCTTCGCCATCGCGCTGGCGGTTGCTGTCAGCTGCGGCGCGGCCGCATCGTCGGAGCATTGGGCCGCCCGGATTGTCGCATCGATCACTTCGATGTCGTCTACGCCGGCCGCGAGGCTCAGAAGAGCGTCGTAGCGGGCCTTGGCATCGTCGAGGCGCCCGCCGTAAAGCGACTGCGCTGCCGCCGCTTCGAGAACCAGGAACCGACACCACGGGTCGTGTAGCGTGCTTCCGAACTGAGTAGCGTCCGAGATGGCTTCGTCTCGTCGTCCAAGGTACTCGGCGAGGACGACCGTGTGAGCGCGGGCCGCGGCCGCCTGGAGCAGTTCGGACCCAAGCCGTTCACCGACGTTTCGAAGCTCCGAAAGGGCGTCTGCGGCGGAGCGAGCGTCGCTCGCCGGCGGGGGGCCGCGCATCCACACGCGGTTTGCGACGAACGGAGCGAGCACCTGCGCGTGCCGCTGACTGAGGAAGGCGTCCAGTATCGGTCGCGGCATCTCGGCCACGACCTGCGTCCATTCGCGGAGGTCGTTCGGGCGTGAGACGAGTGCTCCGGTGCTCCACGGAAGGAACGCTGCGATGGAGACGATGTCGGGGAACTCGACGTCTTCATCGCTTGGAAGAGCGTCGGGCACGAGCGGGACTTCTCCTCCCGCAACTCGAATTGCGGCACGACATAGCGCCAAAGCGAACTCGAAGTCGCGCCTCGATACATCGAGTCCAAGCGTCGCGGCGAGGTACGCGAGAACGTACCCGGGCGTGTTCGCTGAACCGAGTGCTCTGGTGACACGTCCGCGATCCGCGTCCGTGCCGCCCGCTTCCATCAGCCGGATGCGCTGTGCGCTGACGAGGACGGCTTGGTCCTCGCTGAGACGAGGGATGTAGGGCTCGGAGAGGTCGAGCATGAACTCGACCCATTCGCTCGGCGCACCCCGGATAGAGGTGAGGGCATGAACGAGCGAGAACGCGACGGCCCCCCACTCGTCTGCGCGGGCGTAGTGTGCCACGGCGCGAGCCACCTCGATGGGCGTGACGCTTCCCCGCTCGAGAATCGTGCGCGCGAGGCTGCCGTGCGTGGATTGCACGACCTCTATGGGCAGCCGTGAACTTGCGCGGTGCTTTAGGAGGGGCGATATCGAAATGCTTCCGTCGCCCTCGTCACGGATCCACGTTCCGAGCGCGCGGTGCACGCAGTCGTCGCGCACCTTCAGGGCGGGCTCAACGGCGGCGAGCCGGTGGAGGTCTTTGCGGCGAAGACTGCCAATGGCGAGTGCCGCGCGGCTGAGCAGTTCTCGGCATGAGGGGTCGTCCTCAACCGTCCGCAGGAGCCTCTCGAAGATCTCGGTTGCCAACGTATCCGCGTAGGAGTCGTCGGTGAGAGTTCGAAGTAGCTCCGCGAGATTCCAGCCGGCGCGCGCGAGCACGTCCGTCGCTGCTGAGACGAGGGTCGGGTGGCCACCGGTGCGGCGCGCGACAACGGGAGCTGCAGCCTTGCAGAAACCGGGGGTGGCACCGCGGTTCTCCAGGACCTCGCCGACCTCCGACTCAGTCATGAAAGGAACGCTGCGCTCGACGAGGCTTTCGCGAAGAAGGGCGCGCGGTCCGTGCGGCAGCGCGTATGCGCTCGTCGAGATCACTCGTGCCGAGCTCAGCCGCGCGGCGAGGGACTCGATCGCCGATGTGAGGACATCACCTGACGTCGCCCGCGGCAGGTCTTCGAGCACGACCGTACGAGGTCGCAGACCTGTCGCGGACGTGGCGACGCTCACGACCCTGTACATCAGGGCGGCCGCCTCGTTCGGGCTCGCATCGCGGAGGCGGAGCCACACAGCGGGGAACGAAGACGCGCGAGCGGCGCACAGCAGTGAGACCAGCGACGACTTGCCGATCCCGGCCTCGCCTGTAAGCGCCAGCCAGCGCGCCGAGCCGAGAGCCTCGTTGAGGTCCCCGACTAGACCTGCGCGACGGGCGGCACCCGAGGGAAGCGGCGGCGATGAATCGACGATCTCGAGCCGGCCAGAGGTTTCGATCGCCAGCGTGAGGCCTCGGTCGAGCCCGCCAATCCGTGCCAACGCCTCGCGGACGTTCGAGTCGATTCCTCGTGCAGTCGACTCGATTCTCTCGAGTTGAGGCACGACCTCTGAGCGCACCGTGGCCTCGATTGTGGCGCGCACTCCGTCAAGGAGGGGGGTGAGATACTGCTGGACGAGCACGCTGTCTTGGCGGGTCCGTGCGCTCGCGACTCGCTCGATGTCCGATCGAATCAGCTTCTTCGGTCCCTCAGTGCTCAAGAGTCGGCAGATGTGGAGGAACAGGTAGGGATAGGCGTCGTCGTCACCTCGCGTGGCTCGAAGGCGACCGCGGACGCTCTCCTCACGACCGGCTCCGTCGGGCGCCGACGTGGCCCACTCGAATCGTTTGATGAGCTCCAGGAGGTCGCTTTCGCCGTCGCTTACGAACGCGACGAACCGATCCCACGTCTCCTGAGCCAGTTCACTTGGCTTCGAGGTGGACTTCAGGAGTTCACGAATCCCGCTCAGCCTCATGGCGAGTTCGTCGCCTGCCAAGACGCCGGACCGAATTCTCTCCCACGCGGAGATCCCGGGCTCTGGAAGGGGCGTCTTCTTTTCCGTTCCGATAGCGGCCGTCGTGGTGAATCGGAAACGAAGCTCGGCCGTCGGGTTGTTCGCACGGTGTTCGATGAATGCCGCGACGGCTTCGACTGCACCGGCACTTTTGAGCGTGACGTTCTTCGCGAGGTCCTTGATCTGCTCGAGCGTGCGAGGACCCAGCGGTGCGCCGGAAGCTACGTCGGCCGCGATATGGTCAATGTCTTCGCCAGCCTCGAGGTGGAGTTCCTCTCCGTCGTCAAGATCGAGCCAGCGCTCGAGCGTCACGTCGATCTGGTACGCGAAGCCCCGGACGACGGCGTGTGCGTCGCGATCGCGCGTGACTACGAGTGTCGTCTGATCGTTCGTCAAAAGTTCGTCCTGTGGATCAAGCGCGCGGCGGTAGCGGCGGGCCCCGCCGCTACCGCCGCGTGTCCTCCCGGGTTGACACGGCGGAGCACACGATCTGCTCCACGCGTGCGCCTCGCCGCGTCAGCAACCCCGCGACATCGGATGCCGCGTGCCGCGGAACCGCGAACGCGAGGAGGGTACGCGCGCGCGTAGCGGCGACGTACAGCACCGCGCGTCCGTCGTGTCCGTGTTCGCGATCCCTCCAGGCACTCAGGAGCTCGCCGAGACGCGTGCTGTTCGGCACCACGACGAGAACAGCATCGAACTCCCGGCCCTTGACGCCGTGGGCCGTCGAGAAGCGAAGTTCAACCGACATGCGGGCCCGCGACAGATCGCCCTTCGGCTCTTTCGCATTGAAGAGCTTTCGCGGGTTTTCGACGAAGGCAGTCGATTCCGGGGGGCTTAGCGACGAGAGCGCGTCGCGAGCACGGGCGCACACCCCTCGCGTCGCATCGCCAGCCGCTACCGTGCCCAGAATCTGGCGAGCGGTGACGCGGCACCACCGAGCGGCTGGCTCGCCCGGAGCAACTTCACCGAGCGACGACAGCAAGACCTCCTCGATGCGCTGAACACCTGCCGCTCGGTCGTCCGCGGAAGCGGCCGGCGAGACGGCGCGCGCCAGCACGGCGCCGCGTGCGGTCGAATCATGCGCGCGTTCGGCACCCACCGCGCGCCGCGCGTCTTCATCCCGGTGCGCGACGACGATCGCATTCGCGCGATCGACTTTGTGTCGCTTGAGCAGCTCGGAAAACTGCGCCCCAACCTCGGCACCGACGCTCGTTTCGTAGACGAGAAGCTGGACGGGATGCTCGGGCCGCGGCTCGCCCTGTGGCGTGTCGGGCGGCAGTTCATGCGCCCGAAGGCTCGCACTCGCCGCGCAGATCGAGGCGGTGGAGCGGAAGTTCCCCGTCAGCGCGAGCTCGGCCAGCCCGAGAGTCCCGATCGCGAGCGGGTCGGCGCCCCGAAACCGGAAGATGCCCTGCTCTGGATCCGCGACGACTACCAAGCGGCATCCAGCACCTCGGAGTGCTGACACGATCTGAAGGTCGACAGAGTCGCAATCCTGGGCTTCATCAACGAGTACGAGCTGGAAGCGGTGGGCGACGCGAAGACCGGCTGGCGCAACGGAGAGTCTGGTTGCCGCCTCTGCTCGGAGAAACGGCGAGGTCACGACCCCCCGACTAAGAAAGGGTTTCAGCTTCCGTTCCGCGACCCAGATGAGCTGCCGCCGCTGGTCATCCGTGAGCTTCTTGAGAACTGCCCGCTCGACATGGTCTGCACGAGCGTCGTCGAGCTTCAGGCCCCCCACTCCGTCCGGTACGAAGAGATCGAGCGGAAACCCCGCGCTAACACTTTTGAGCCCGACCGTATCGTTCCACGTCTCGCAGAACTGCACGCGAGCGTTCGGTGCGGTACTCAGGCCGTCGGGACCCAGTACATACCGAATCAGGAATGAGTCGAACGTTCCGACGTAGCTCGGTGCTCGGAGGAGGTGGGGAGCATCGCTCGTCAGCCGCTGACGAACCTCTGCGCCTGCGGCGTTGGTGAACGACAGGAACGCGACTCCGCGACGCGGGGCACGCGTCGTGAACCTCTTAGCGAGTTCGACGAGCGTGCGCGTCTTACCGGCCCCCGGGCACGCGCGAACGTACACGTCGCCTTCGGACTCGACGACGGCGAATTGTTCCGGCGTGAGCCTCATGACGTCGCGACGAGCGCACGCAGGGCGCTCGCGATGTGCGGAGGGACCGCGAACAGCTTGTTCGCCTCGGCGTCGCGGTCTATGAGCCCGGCCAGAATCTGCGCGAAATCGCCTTTCCGCGTCTTGGTGGACGTCATCCAGTCGATCAGCGCTTCGCCCCGTGTGGCGAGCGGGAGATCGGCGATCCGGCTCTTCCACTCGCGTTCCCGCCCATCGCGTCCCCTCGCACCGACGCACGCCGCGAAGGCTTCCTTCAGCACGTCGCACGCCGCCGCACCGGTCTGAGCGTCGGACACCAGCGACGCCTCGAGCGTGCGCGGTGTGATGGCGACGTGGAGCCTATCTGCCGCGCCGAGCTCCTTGGCCAAGGCCAACAGCTCGTCGGCGCGCGCTCTTCCCGCCGCCGGCTTCGCGATGGGTGCGACGGGAGGAGCGGCCACGGCGCTCGCAGCGGCGCCACCCGAACCGTCGGGCTCCGGCGGCTCCGCGGTCGACGGCTCGCTCGGATCCTCGTCCGTCAGGACCACGACCTTCTCGGCGAGGCGCGTCACCGGCTGCCCCGCGCCCGTCAGGAGGAGGCGGACGTAGGGTTCGAAGTCGACCCCGTCGATTGCAAGCAGCGCGGCCGACCGGAAGCGTGCAATCTCCGCTTTGCTGAGCACGCACGCGGCGAACGCCGGCATGAGCAGCGCCTCCGCGATCCCCTCCACCAACAGGACCCGTTGTCCGAAGAGGAGCGACGCCTTCGTCACGTCGAGATAGCGGTCGATCTTCCGCTGGGCGTCGACATCCAGCCCGAGTTCCGCGATGGCGACCGCCACTGTCTCACCCGATGTCGCGGCAGTCGGGAGCACCGGGGCCGACGGCTGCAAGGGCGGCGCGGTCGCGGGAGATACGGGAAGCACGACGCCCGGCGCTGACACGTTCGGCTTCGTGGCCGGTTCACCGCCCTCGTTCGTGCCGGAACTTTCGGGCGAGTCCGACGGGGATGAAGCGTCGGCAGCCACCGACCCAGTCGGCGCAACGGCGGGCGGCTTCGTGGGGTGCGCTGCGCGCAGCACCACGATTCGTCGCACGGACGTCGCCGCCGTCAGGTTCGGCGAATGCGTCGTGACGATCACCTGGATCCGCCCGGCGTGTGTTCCGGGCGTGGAGGGTCGTGCTGAGTCTTTGGCGCGCTGCTCGAGCAAGCCAAGCACCGCGCGCTGAAGCTGCGGGTGGAGGTGCGCCTCGGGTTCCTCGACAAGCAGCAACGTCAGCTCCGCATCCTTCGCCGCCTCCAACTCCACCAGCACGCTCGCGAGATAGAGGAGGTTTGAGTAGCCGAGCCCAGTCTGTCCGAGCTTCGCGGGATCGATGCCTTCCTGGGCGATCGCAAACCGGAGATCTCTGGCGAGCCCGACGAGCGTCGGGTCTGCGAATCTCAGATGGGCCTCGTGCGGGTGAAAGCCCTCCGTCAGAGGTGCGAACGCATCTCGCACCCGCTTCTGCGCCTCAATCAGCGGCGGTTGGCCGAGAACCGCCGCGGACGCAGTCCGAGCGCTCCCAAGGAGCGCTTCTCGCTTCTGTTCGTCGCCGAGCAGCAGTTGGCGGAGGAGAAACTCGATTCGGCCAGGGCTGCTCGATGCGAGGTCCCGGTCGGCATCTCGCAGGGCAGGCAGGTGGACGTGCCGAACGAAGTCTCGGATGTCCGGCTCCGTCTCCGGGTGCTCGCGCGGCCCAACCGTCCACGTGGCCGATCGACGGCGCGCTGTGCCCGCAGGCGGAGCCCAGGCGTATTGCCACGAGGCATCGGTGGCGCCGTTCGACGACAGCGCGCTGAAGAAGATGCCGCACTGCGCGGGGTCGAGCCCGGCGAACTCGATCGCAAGCTTGAGGTCCGTCGCTCCGAGGCGCACATCCTCCGCGCCAACGAACCGCGTGCGGCGTGCGTCGGATGGGGCCGTCAGGAGACGAAGGGCATCGATGACGTTGCTCTTACCCGCGTTGTTCTCCCCGGCGAGAACGGTCACCGTCTCGTCAAACGGAACCTCCGTGGACGCGCACGAACGAAAGTTCGTCAGCTTCAGGCGGCGCAGGTACATGTCCGAATATCCTGCATAAAAACGGCGGACCTGGAAGGGGGCGCACCCGCGCGGCAGGTCAGCGCGATCGATTGAGACAGGGCCACCGCACCGGCGCGAGATGGCTGCTCGCCATCGGGGGCTCCGCTGCGTTGCCCATCCGGGCTCGGACCTGTGGCCCGCCAGCACACTCGTAACCGTCCTCGCCGACCCGACCGCGCTTCAGCCAGCTCTACTGACAGAACGATGCCAACGGGGGGGGCGCCCGGCGGGCGATCGCGTAGGTCAACGCGGATGGCACGCTGATCCACGGCATCGTCGTCGACGAACACGACGAGTACTTCTTCGCGACCGTCCACCGCGAAGGGCGCCACCGTTCTCGCGCGTCGCGGTCGAGGCGCTCGCGTTCACCGCCACAGGACCGCGAATCGTGGCAGGGCGATTTCCTTCCGCGTGTCGCCGACACCCACGCCACCTCGCGTGCCGAACACGCGCTCCGCGTTTTTTCGAAATCGACCACACCGTCTCCGAGACCCGCGAGCCGATTCTGGAATCGATCGCGGCGTCTCCGACACGCGCCCGCCGATTCCAAAATCGACCTCTGGGGTCACTGACACCCAAAGTTCGATTTCGAAATCGACCTCTGTGGTCACCAAACCCAAAGTTCGATTTCAAAATCGTCCTCTGTGGTCACCAACACCCAAAGTTCGATTTCAAAATCGTCCTCTGGGGTCGCTGACACCCAACTCACCAGCTCCCGATCTTTTTTCGCTCCTCGCGCACAACGCCGCTCCCCTCACGCCGACATCCGGGCACTCGCGCACCCGAGCGCGACGAAACGAAGGAGCGACACCGTGCCCGAGAGTCCTCGTGACGAGATCATCTTCAGCCCCGCGTCTCCGACGCCGAAGGAAGCGCTCGACCGCAAGCGCGAGCTGCTCGCGAGCGTGCAGCCCTCGGAGCTGCCGAGCGTCCTCGGTCTCGAGCCCTCTGCGGCCGCCGGCATCGTGATGGGCAGCCTTCCGCGCATCGCGAAGCACCGCGCCGCGATCGGCGCGCAGTTCGGCGAGGACGGCCTCGCGATCATCGACGATCTGCTCGTCGTCGCGCACGCCGCGGTGCAGGCGGACGTCGAGCTCACCGCGTCGGACTCGGCGAGCGACATGGCGGAGCCGTTCGCCGAGCTCGCGCAGGACCACAAGCTGCTGCTGACCGACTGCGACTCGCTCGCGAACCGCAAGCTGCTCGACCCCGCTCGCGTCGACCTCGGTCGTCCGCTCCAGGGCTATCGCACCGTCATCACCAGCACGCTCGTGCTCGTCGCGCTGCTGCGCGAGAGCTGGGCGACGGTGCGCGGCAAGACGCCGCTGACGGTCGAGGACATCGACCGCGCGGAGCGCAGGGCGACGGGGCTCCTGCACCGCCTCAACGCGCGCGAGCAGGGCTCGACGCGCTTGCCCGCGGCCGACATCCGCGCGCGCGCGCTTGGCCTGCTCGTGAAGACGTACGGCGAGGCCCGCCGGATGCTCAGCTACGTGCGCTGGTGGGAGGGCGACGCGGACACCATCGCGCCCTCGCTCTGGTCGGGGCGCCGTCGCAGCACCGGCAGCCGCGGCACCGACACGCCGCCGGCGGGCGAGGACACGCAGCCGGCGACGCCCATCGTGCCGATCCCGACGCCCGGTCCGATCGGTGACGGTCCGTTCACCGAGTGACCTCGAGAACGCCCTCTTCTCCTCGGGAGATGACGACGATGACTCCTCGGCTTCGCCTCGGCGCGCGCCACTCGATCGATGGTCGACACGGGCTCGGCGCGTTCGAGCTCCCGGCGCACCACCTGCTCACGCACGCGGTGGTCGTGGGCATGACCGGCAGCGGCAAGACCGGGCTCGTGACCGTGATGGTCGAGGAGGCGCTGCGCGCCGAGATCCCGGTGCTCGTGATCGACGTGAAGGGCGATCTGCCGAACCTCGCGCTCGCGTTCCCGTCGTTCGATCCCGCGCTGATGGCGCCCTGGGTCGAGCCCGCCGCGGGCGACGACGACGGCGTCGCCGACGAGCCGGTGGTGCTCGAGGCGGCGCTCGAGCGCGAGGAGGGACTTCGTGCGTGGGAGATCGGCGAGGATCAGCTCGCCGAGCTCGCGGCACGCTCGACGGTGCGCGTGCTGACGCCGGGGTCCGACGCCGGCGAGCCGCTTCATCTGCTCTCCGCGCTCGAGCGTCGATCGTCGCGCTGGGATCACGACGTCGCGGGCGCGCGCGCCGCGCTGAGCGCCGCGATCTCGCTGGTGCTGCGGCTCACCGGACGCGACGGCGATCCCGGAAAGAGCCGCGAGCACGCGCTGCTCTCGGTGCTCGCCGAGGCGCGGCTGCGACCCGGCGAGAGCGCGACGCTCGACGCGCTGATCCCCGAGATCCTCGAGCCGTCGATCGGGTTCATCGGCGCGCTCGCCGTCGACGCGTTCGTGCCGGCGCGGCTGCGCGGCGAGCTCGCGGCGGATCTGAACACGCTGATCGCGTCTCCCTCGTTCGCGTCGTGGCGCACCGGGCTCGAGCTCGACGTGGGCGCGTGGATGGAGAAGGTGGACGGCAAGACGCCGGCGACGATCGTGAGCGTGGCGCACCTCGACGACGAGGAGCGCGCGCTGGTGCTGGGCGTGCTGCTCGAGGAAGTGCTCACCTGGGTGCGCAGCCTGCCGGGCAGCGCGCGTCTGCGCGCGATGATCGTGTTCGACGAGGTGTTCGGCTTCATCCCGCCGCACCCCGCGAACCCGCCGACCAAACGCCCGCTGGTCGCCCTGATGAAGCAGGCGCGCGCCTATGGCGTCGGCTGCGTGCTCGCGACCCAGAACCCGATGGACCTCGACTATCGCGCGCTCTCCAACGCAGGCACGTGGGTGCTCGGACGCCTCCAGACCGACGCCGATCGAGCCCGCGTGATGGAAGGGCTCGGCGAGGACAAGAAGAAGAGCGAGCTCGGCGCGCTGGTGAAGAAGCTCTCGCACCGCTGGTTCGTGGTGCGCGACGCGAAGGCGCCCGAGCTGTGCTTGCTCCAGCCCCGCTGGGCCATGTCGTACCTGCGCGGCCCGATGACCCAGAGCGAGATCCGGAGAGCGCGAGGCCCTCGGTGAGCCCCATGCCCCGCGCCCTCACCGAAGCCTCACCCCGTGCGGAGATCTAGATGCTCCGCTCCGTGGTCGGGTCGAAGTAGATCTCCTGCTCGACGCGGCCGTCCTCGTCGAAGATCACGACCTGGGCGCGCGGGGCGCGCCGTGCGAGCTGCTTCGCGCGCGCGATCGCGCTCTCCTTGGTGTCGGCGTACTCGTTCAGGCTGTCGCCCGCGAGCTTCACTCGCCAGAGATCGTCCTCGGGCTCCACGTGGTACACGGTCCGGCCGTCCATGAACGCACCTCCGCTGCGGAGATAGGCACGGCGCGTTCCGCTCGGTGTGACAGGCTCGTCGGCATGACGCGCATCACGATCCGCGCGGCGCGAGAGGATGACGATCTCGCCACGCTCGGGATCATCGAACGCGAGGCAGCGCGCCTCTTCGCGCCCTGGGGCCTCGACGTGCTCTTCGGCAGCGCGACCACGCCCGTGGCGATCCTGGACGAGGCACGACGCGAGCAGCGCCTCCTGCTCGCGGTCGATCACGACGATCTCCCCATCGGGTTCGCGCTGCTCTCGCGCGTCGACTGGCACGGGCACCTCGAGGAGCTCGACGTGCATCCCGATCACGGCCAGCGCGGGATCGGGCGTGCGCTGGTCGACGCGTCGATCGCGTGGGCGCGCGCGCGTGGCCTCGGGCGCCTGACGCTCGCGACGATGCGCGACGTGCCGTTCAACGGGCCGTGGTACCTGCGACTCGGGTTCCGCGAGCTCGACGAGCACGAGATCGGGCCGGGGATGCGCACCGTCTTCCAGCGCGAGCTCGCGGGTGGGTATCCGGTCGAGCGACGCGTGTTCCTCGCGCGCGATCTCGGCTGATCACGGCGCGTCGCCGCGCGCAGCGTGGGGTCAATACAGCGGCGTCCCGCGGATCGTGCCGAACACCTCGAGACCGAGCGCGCTCGCGCGCAGCGGTCGCTCTCGCTCGCCGTCGAACCGATACCGCAGGTGGCTCGCGAAGCTCTCGGTGCTCGCGATGGTGTCCTCGTTGTCGACGACGTAGTCGGCGACGAGGCTGCTCTCGACGGACCGCCCGTCGGAGTCGACGACGCGCGTCACGAGGTGCACGTCGTCACCGGGTGCGCGCGACTCCTCGTCGACGACGATCTCGAGCCCGACGATCGACGACCTCGGGACGATCTCGACCGTGCGTCGCGCCAGGACCCGACCCTGCACACCGAGCCTGACCTCGGCAGCGCCCATCGCGGCAGGCGCGAGCGCGATCAGCGCGTCCATCGCCGGCTCGTCGCGGCGCTCGTCGTTCGTGTCGCTCGTCGCCGAGACCGGCGCGTCCTCGTCGACTCCGACCTCGAGCAGCCCTCGGCCCGCGAGTCGTTCGCCCGACGCGTCGAGGTAGTCCACGACGAACGTCCCGGCGGTCCGCTCCATCACGAGCAGAGGCTCGTCGTCGGCGACGCGAGCGTCGGGCACGACGTGCACGAGCGAGCCGAGTCGCAACGACAGCGAAGCGACCTCGCGGACCTCCGCCTGCGCGCTCGCGAGCAGCTCGTTCTCGGGAGAGAACACGTTGAGCTCGCAGCGACCGACGCCGCGCGCGCGCGCGACGACCACGAACGGATCGGGCGCTCCGTCGATCGAGATCACCGCAGGGTCGGAGCTGCGCACGACGAGCTCGCGCGGCAGGCCCGTCGAGTCGTACGACTCGACGCGGAACCGGATGTGCGTGCCGACGGCGTAGAGACCTGCGGTGCGCAGCGGCCCCTGGAGGCTCTGCTCGGCGAAGTCGTCCCCGATCTGCACCGGCGTGGCCAGGTCGGTGGCACATCCGCACAGCGCGAGCGCGGCGATGACCAGCCAGCGGTTCGTGGAGCGGAATGGTCGTGGCACGAAGCCCCCTCGACCTGCCGATATAGCGCGATCGCGACACCGCTTCGACGCACGCGCTAAGGTGCCGCGCGATGTCGAGCACCGCGCCCGCCGAGCCCATCCATCCCGTCGCGAAGAAGCCGTGGTACCGCTCCGGCACGCTGTGGATCGTCGTCGGGCTCGTGCTGGGCGTCGTGCTCGGCGGGTTCTACCCACAGGACCAGCACCCGATCGCGTACGAGATCTTCCGCTTCTGCTCGCGCGCGTTCATCGCGCTGATCAAGGGGCTGATCGTCCCGCTGCTCGTGTCGACGATCATCGTCGGCATCGCGCAGACCGGCGATCTGAAGGCGGTCGGGCGCATGGGCGCCAAGGCGCTGATCTACTTCGAGGTCGTGACGACGATCGCGCTCTTCGTCGGGCTCTTCGTCGCGAACTGGCTGCGTCCCGGCGACGGGCTGCCGATCGACTTCTCGGCGACGTCGGGCGTCGCGCCCGCGGCCGCGCAGAGCGGATGGGATCTCGCGCTGCACCTCTTCCCGTCGAACCTCGCGAAGCACTGGGTCGAGGCGGACCTCCTGCCGATCGTCGTGTTCGCGGTGCTCTTCGGCATCTCGCTCACGCGCGTGGGCGAGCGCGGCGCGCCGGTGATGGCGTTCTCCGAGAGCGTCGCGCAGGTGATGTTCAAGTACACCGACCTCGTGATGCGCCTGACGCCGATCGGCGTGTTCGGCGCGATGGCCTACAACGTGAGCCACATGGCCGCGGGCCACGAGGTCGACGGGCACGTCGTGCACGGATGGCCCGCCGTCTTCTATCTGCTCGGCCGCTACGCGCGCCTCGTCGGCAGTCTCTATCTCGCGCTGATCCTCTTCTTCACGCTGGTGCTGGTGCCGGTGATGCTGATCGTGCGCATCCGCGTGCTGCCCTTCCTGCGGCAGATCCGCGAGCCTGCGCTCACCGCGTTCACCACCGCATCGAGCGAGGCCGCGCTGCCGCGACTGCTCGAGGACGTGATCGCGTTCGGCGTCCCGCGCCGCGTCGCGAGCTTCGTCATCCCCGCGGGCTATTCGTTCAACCTCGACGGCTCGACGCTCTATCTCGTGCTCGCGTCGCTGACCATCGCGCAGGCCGCGCACATCGAGCTGACGATCTCGCAGCAGCTCTTGATGGTCCTCGCGTTCATGCTGACGTCGAAGGGCGTCGCGGGCGTGCCGCGCGCGACGCTGGTGATCATCGCGGGCACCGCGGCGAGCTTCGGCCTTCCGGGCGAAGCGGGCGTCGCGATGCTGCTCGCGGTCGACGAGGTGATGGACATGGCGCGCACGACCATCAACGTGATCGGCAACGGCCTCGCGAGCGTCGTGATCGCGCGCTGGGAGGGCGTGCTCGGCACGAACCCCGAAGAGAGCGCGAAGCTCGACGTCTGAGGCCTTGCCGGAGCGCTCGACCGGCGGGCGAGCCGATCTTTCGAGAGTCTTCGAGCTACGGCGCCTCGCAGGCGCCCATGCGGCAGCGCTCGCCGGCCGCGCAGACGTTGCCGCAGGTGCCGCAGTTCATCGGATCGCGCTGCACCGGCGCGCACACGCCGTCGCAGAGCATCGTGCCGCCCGCGCACGCGCACACCGATTCCTCGCACGTGCCCACGCCGCAGGCGTTCTCGCATGCGCCGCAGTTGCGCGGATCGCGCGTCACGTCGGTGCAGCGATTGCCGCACTGCGTGAACGTGTCCGGGCACACGCACACGCCGGCTTCGCAGAGCGAGCCGCCGGTGCAGGTGATGCCGCAGCCGCCACAGTTCTCGAGCGACGTCTGCACGTCGACGCACGAGCCCGCGCAGTTGGTCGTGCCCGCCGGGCACTCCGACGTGCACGCCCCCGCCGCGCAGACCTCGATCGCCTCGCACGCGTTCGTGCACGCGCCGCAGTGCAGCGGATCGATCGCGGTGTCGACGCACACGCCGTCGCACGCGACGGTGCCGGTCGGGCAGACGCACGCGCTCGCCTCGCAGACCGTGCCGCCGCCGCAGACGTTGCCGCACGCGCCGCAGTTCCGATCGTGCGCGGTGGTGTCGATGCAGCGCAGTCCGCAGAGCGTCGTCCCTTCACCGCACGTCGCGCCGCAGACCCCGGCCGTGCACACCTCGCCCGCGGCGCACGCGATGCCGCAGCCGCCGCAATTCCCCGCGTCGGCCGTGGTGTCGACGCAGGTGCCGCCGCAGAGCTCGAGCGTGCCCGAGCACTCGCACGTGCCCATCGTGCAGGTCGTCCCGCCGGTGCACGCGGTGCCGCACGCGCCGCAGTTCGCGTCGTCGCTCGTGCTGTCGACGCACGCGCCGCTGCAGTCGGTCAATCCGGTCGCGCACCCGCCCGCGCTGCACACGCCTGCGCTGCAGACCTCGCCCGACGCGCATGCGGTGCCGCACGCGCCGCAGTTCGCCGCGTCGGCCGCGACGTCCACGCACGCCCCGTCGCACTCGCGCAGTCCCGCCGCGCACGCACACGCGCCGTCGGCGCAGAGCTGATCGCCGCGGCACGCGGTATCGCACGCACCGCAGTTCGCCGCGTCGGCGTCGACGTCGACGCACGCGCCGCTGCACTCGGTCAGGCCGGTCTCGCACGCGTCGCTGCACACGCCGAGGCTGCACACCTCGCCGCTCGCGCACGCCATGCCGCACGCGCCGCAGCTCGCGGGATCGGCGTCGAGGCGCACGCAGCTCGAGCCGCACTGGGTCTCGCCCTCGGCGCACGCGAGGGGCCCACCGTCGGGCGGCGCCCCGGAGTCCGCGCCGACCGTCGCATCCATCCCGCCTGCGTCGAGCCCCTCGCCGGCGTCGGGTGTACCGCCGCCGTCATCGTCGTCGCCGCAGCCGACGACCGAAAGAGCGAGCACCACCCCGAGCGCGAGCGCGATGAAGCTCCGCATGCATCTCCCTCCACGGGCACTCGCCCGTCGTCGGAGCCTGCATGTCCCGCACGTCGCGCGGCCTTCACCGCAGCGGGAGTGCTCGGCCGCGGCGGGAGCACCCGCGGGGCGGTCGCTCAGGGGACGAACTTGTAGCCGGCGCCGCGCACCGAGACGAAGTGCTCGGGGTTCTGCGCGTCCTTCTCGAAGTGGCGCCGCAGTCGAGAGATGAAGTTGTCGACGGTCCGCGCGGTCGAGTAGTTGCGCAGCTTCCAGACCTCCTCGAGCAGCGTGTCGCGCGAGAGCACCTTGCCCGGGTGGTCGACGAAGTAGCGCAGCAGATCGAGCTCGAGCCGCGTGAGCTTCACCGGCGCGCCGCGCACCACGACCTCGTGCGAGTCGAAGTCGACGCGCGCCTCGCCGATCGCGACGGTGCGCGAGCCCGCGCGCTCTTCCTTCTCCTTGCCGAGATCCCACTGCCGGCGCCGCAGCACCGAGCGCACGCGCGCGAGCAGCTCGTTCAGATCGAACGGCTTCACCAGATAGTCGTCGGCGCCCGCTTCGAGGCCGCGCACCCGGTCCTCCGCCGCGGCGCGCGCGGTCAGCATGATCACCGGCGTGTAGTTGCCCGACTGCCGCAGCTTCGCGCAGAGCGAGAACCCGTCGAAGTCCGGCAGCATCACGTCGAGCACGATCGCGTCGTAGCGCGCGGCCTCGAGCAGCAGCTCGGCTGCTTCACGCGCGGTCGACGCGACGTCGGCCTCGTAGCCCTCGAGCTCGAGATTGAGCTTGAGCCCCGTCGCGAGGTGATCCTCGTCCTCGACGATCAGGATCCGCGGGACCTTGCGCTCTTCGGACAAGCCTCCTGCTCCCTTCACGCAGGCGTCGCCACCGCGCGCGACCCCTGCTCGTGCTCGTGCAGGGGCAGCCGCACGCGCAGCGTGGCGCCCTTGCCCACTCCCTCGGACTCCGCCTCGACGTGGCCACCGAGGTTGCGCACCAGCGCCGAGACCACGAAGAGCCCGAGCCCGGTGCCCTTGCGCGCCCGCACCCCTTCCTCCGCGACGCGATAGAAGCGGTGGAAGATGCGCTGGAGATCCTTGCGCGGGATGCCGATCCCGGTGTCGTGCACCTCGATGAAGACCGCGCGGCGCACCTCGTCGACGCGCGCGCCCACGCGCACGTCGACGCCTTCCTTCGAGTACTTCACCGCGTTGTCGATCAGGTTGCGCAGCACGATCTCGAGCGCGGCGTGATCGGTCCACACCACGAGCTCGGGATCGACCTCCACGCGGATGCGGCCGTCGGGGACCTTGTGGCGCATCGACACCACCGACACGCACGACGCCGCGAGCTCGGCGAGGCGCACCTCGTCGACGTCCATGCTCATGTCGTCGTGGGCGAGGCGCGAGGCCTGGAGCACGTCGTCGATGAACGTCGCGAGACGATCGACGTCGTCGTGCATCATCTTCTGCAGCGCGGCGCGCTTGTCCTGCGGGATCCCGGCGCGCTCGAGCGTCTGCAGGCAGAGCTTGATCGACGCGAGCGGCGTCTTGAGCTCGTGCGTGACCGAGTCGATGAACGAGTCCTGGCGGCGCACCTCGAGGATCTCGCGCACCAGGAAGATCGAGAACATCACGAGCACGCTCATGATGACGATCAGCGAGAGCACGCCGAGGATCAGGAGCCAGACGTTCTGCGCGACCTCGCCGCTCTCCGCGATGTTGCGCGCGGTGAAGGTGGTCCACCCCACGAGCAGGAACACCGAGAGCGGGACCGTGACCGCCCCGAACGTGATCGGCACCGAGATCGACCGGATTCCGCGGCGCGCCATGCGTTGAACGCTCGACGATGCTTATAGCTCAGGACGCGCTTGCGCGCGGCAGGTCGGCGCGGTTGGATCCGCGCATGCCCAGCTTCGACGTCGTCAGCAAGCTCGAACACCACGAAGTCGACAACGCGGTGGACCAGGCCAAGCGCGAGATCGCGACGCGCTTCGACTTCAAGGACACCGGCACCGAGATCGAGAAGAACCAGGACGGCATCGCGATCCGCTCGAGCAGCGAGGGGCGCGTCGAGGGCGCGCTCAAGGTGCTCGAGGACAAGATGGTGAAGCGAAAGGTGTCGCTGAAGTCGCTCGACCCCCAGAAGCCGCAGCAGTCCGGTCAGACGTGGCGCCAGCTGATCAAGCTCAAGGAAGGCGTCGACATGGATCGCGCGAAGCAGATCGTGAAGGCGATCAAGGACAGCAAGTCGAAGGTCCAGGCGGCGATCCAAGGCGATCTGGTGCGCGTGACCGGGAAGAAGCGCGACGACCTGCAGGAGGCGATCGCGCTGCTGAAGTCGCAGGACTTTGGGCTGCCTCTGCAGTTCGTGAATTTCCGGGAATGAGATCTCCGCGCGGGGAAGGCTTCGGAGAGGGGCGCGGGGAGGGGTCTCGTGCTCGGACGGTCCTCGGGTCGCATTTCTGCGGCCCTCTGTGATCTCTGCGGTGAAATCTCTCCTGCTCTCTCCCGAGAGGGCGCCGGTGCGCTAGACCTGCGCGCATGCGTATCGCGCCGCGCGACGATGGACGCCCGCTGATCAAGGTCTGTTGTGTTCGCGACGAGCTCGACGCCGATCACGCGCTCGCCGGCGGTGCCGATCTCCTCGGGCTCGTCGGACGCATGCCCAGCGGTCCCGGCCCCATCGACGACGCGACGATCGCGCGCGTCGCGCGGCACGTCGGGCACCGCGCGATCGCGATCCTGCTCACGTCGGAGCGCACGCCCGATGCGATCGCGGCGCACGTCGATCGCACCGGCGTGCGCGCCGTGCAGATCGTCGACACGCCTTCTCCCGATGCGCTCCGCGCGCTGCGCGCGATGCTCCCCGAGCTCGTGCTCGTGCCGGTGATCCACGTGCAGGACACGCGTGACGTCGAGGTCGCGCGTGGGCTCGACGCGACGGGCGCCGCCGACGCGATCCTGCTCGACTCGGGACGACCGAACGCCGCGATCCCCGAGCTCGGCGGCACCGGACGCGTGCACGACTGGTCGCTCTCCGCGGCGATCGTGCACGCGTGCCGCGCCCCGGTGCTGCTCGCGGGCGGACTGCGCCCCGACAACGTCGCGGACGCCCTCGCGCAGGTGCGGCCCGCAGGCTTCGACGTGTGCTCGGGGCTGCGCACGAGCGAGGGCGCGCTGGTGCCCGAGCGCCTCGCGCGCTTCGCCGCCGCGATCGCGTGATCAGAAGTCGAAGAGCGCGCGGAGGAGCGCGCGCACCACGGCCATCACGAGCACCATGCCGATCCACGCGGCCCACACCGGACGTCCGGCGACCGGCGCGGGGCCGGGCTCGGCATCGGCGCTCGGCGCCTCCAGCAGATCCTTCGGGAGCTCGTCCGCGACGAGCCCCTCGACCTCGATCTCACGCGCGTCGTTGAACGAGACCGGCACGCGCAGCGCGCACAGCGCCGTGCGCTCGGGCTCCGGGATCTCCGACTCGTGCAGCGCCGTCCCCGCGCCCGACATCACGCGCGCGTAGGTGCTCGCCCGCTCGTGGCGCTCGTCGAGGTGCGCGTACGTGAAGCACGGGTGCGACGCGCCGAGGCTCGCCGCGATCGCGCGCACGTCGCGCATCGCGAGCGCGTGGAGCACGCGCTCCTCGCGCAGCAGCGCGATCAGCGCCGGCACGTCGACCTCGTCGCGCGTCACGAGGATGCGCGGCGCTTCCTCGCGCAGCACCCGCGGCGAGAAACGCGCGAGCTGCTGCTCGATCGGATCGGTCCCGACCGCGCGATCGCGATAGCCCGCGGGCGAAGGCTCGCGCGCGTCGTCGCGCAGCACGACGAGCAAACGATCCGAGGACAGCACGTCCGGCCGCAACGGCTCGCGCGCCGGCTCGCGAAGGAGGCGCACCACACACGCGAGATCGATCGCCTCGGCAAGCCGCTCGCGACGCGCTGGCGCGAGCGCGCGCCGCGGAACCGTGCCCTCGAGGCCCGGACGAAATCGCCCGACCCGACCCTCGCGATCGACCGCGAGCCACGTCTCGCCCTTCGCCATCGAGCCCGAGCCTACCGCCATCACCGCGTCCCGCGCAGGACCTCGACCTCGTCGCCTTCGATCTCGAGCACCTCGATCGGTCCGCCGTAGTGACGCGAGAGGCCCACGTCGATGCGCCACACCCGCCCCTCGCACGCCGAGCCGATGCCCTCGTCCTGCACGGTGTGCCCGATCACCATGCGCGTGACGCCGAGTCGCTCGAGCGTGCGCGCGAGCGTCGCGCACGTCTCCGCGTCCTCCCCGAGCGCGAACGCGCGGTGCCACACCGGGCTCTCCTCGCCCGAGAGCGCGCGCGGCAGCGGTGCCTCCCCGAGCAGGAACGCGCGCACGTCGCGGTTGATCGCATCGATGCCGCGCTCGAGCTGCGAAGGCGCGAGCCCGCCGTGCACGAACACCGTGTCCCCGACGACCGCGACCGTGTTGCGCGTCGCGAGCGCGCGGGCGATCGGTCCTCCCGGCGCGAACGCCACCGCACGCCCCAACATGCGCGCCGGGATCCGCGAGCGCGCCGCACCGGGCGGGGCCTCGCGCGCGTAGGTCCCGAAGTCGTCGAATCCGTCGGGCGTCACGTAGCGGAAGTCGCCCTGCACGTTCATCAGCTCGTGGTTGCCGTGCAGCGCGACGAAGCGTCCGCCCGCGGCCTCGGCCTCCCGCTCGAGGCGCGACACGAGCGCGAGCACCTCGTCCTCGGTGTCGCCGCGATCGAGCAGATCGCCGACCTGCACGATCCAGAGCGCACCGCCGCTCCAGCGACCCTGCTCGTCGATCGCACCGGCCGCACGCAGCGCGCTGCGCAGCGCGTCGACGTCGCCGTGCACGTCTCCGATCGCGACGAGGCGCGGCGGCGCCGGATACGTCGAAGGCGGGAGCGGCGGCACCTCCGCGGGCTCGGCGTGACGCGGCGCGCTCGATTCTCGGGCGCGAGGAGCGGGCTCGGGCGCATCGGCGCCGCACGCGATCAGCGCGAGCGAGAGCGTGGCGATCGCGAGCGGGCGTGCGGACGACATGGACGCGAGTCGTAGCGCGCGCCCGCGGTGGGCGTCACCCGTACGCAGCTCGCCGGGCCTCGTTCACGTGGCGCTCGCTCGTGGCGACGCGCTCCCACGCGAGGTCGAGCGTGCGCAGCAGATCTCGCTCGGGGAGCTCGAAGCTCTCCTCGGTGCCGATCCCCACCGCGATCCCGGTGTGGTGCCCGAACACGTCGGCGTGGTCCTTCAGCACCATGCAGAACCGATGCGGCGGCTGGATGGAGACGACCGCGCCGCCGTCCGCCATCGCGAAGAGACCGTGCATCAGCGCGCTGCCCTCGACGCCACACACCACGCTGGCACCGCGCACGCGCCGGAGGATCGTGTCGAGGTCCTCCTGCATCACGTCGATGACGTCGAAGCCCTCCTTCGCGAGACGCTCCTCGAGCGCGGCCTCGTTCGCGAGCAGACGCGCCTGACCTCCGCTACGCCGGCGGAAGAACACGCCGTGCCCGGTGCGAGCAGCGGGGATCGCCTTCACGCGCTCGCGCAGCGCGTGAAGACGCGCGCGCTTGTGGCCGTTCATCGCGAAGTCCTGGAAGACCCACACGTCGTGGAGTCGCGCGTTCGCGATCTCGCGCAGCGGTGCGAGCCCGTAGATCTCGAGATAGCGGCGCGCGTGCGCGGACTTCGGCGTGCGCGTCGCCGCGAAGTACACGACGCCCTTCTCGCGCGCCGCGTGCGCGGTCGCGCAGTCTTCGGCGATGAAGTGCCCGAACGAGTGGCTTCCGACCGCCGACGACGCGAACGCCACGCCGTGGAGCTCGGGCACCCTGCTCCAGCTCGGCATCAACCGCTCTCGGTCGAGCACCAGGTTGTGGCGCGCGCCGTTCGCGAACAGCACGCCGTCGATCAGCACCGCGTTCTCGAAGCGCATCGCGAGCGTCGGCGCGTGGAACGTGCGCACCGACGCGACGCGCGCGAGCTCGAACGGAAGCGTCGTGAACCCGTGCGTGGCGGTCGCGCGCTGGAGCTGCCCCGGCAGCACGAACGCGGGCGACACGGGTTGCTCCTCGAAGGGATGCAGCTCGATCACCTCGGTCGCCGCGGCGGTGATCGCGGGTGGACCCGCGAGACGAGCGCGGATGCGATGCATGATGGGCTCGAACACGATTTCGCCCTCCCCGGAAAGGCTCGACGAGGCAGCATCGGGCCGGAGAAGGCGCACACAACGCCCACATTCTTGTGATCACACGCTCCACGGCGCGACGCGCTCGAAGCGCACGATCGCGTCGCGCACCGCGTCGGGCCAGGCGCAGCTCTTCCGCGTCGCGAGCTCGACGTGCACGTAGACGAGCGTCCCCGTCGTCAGGAGCTCGTCACCGCGCCACACCGCGAGCTCGCACGTCTTCGACGAGCGTCCGATCCGCGCCACGCGACAGCCGATCTCGATCTCGTCGTCGTAGCGCGCCGGCGCGCGGAACGTCGCGCGCGCGTCGATCGCGAACACGTCGGTGCCCGAGAGGTCCTGCGGATATCGGAACCCGATCGCGCGCCAGTACTCGCCGACCGCGATGTCGAAGTAGACGAAGTAGTTCGGGTTGAACACGACGTCCTGACGATCGACCTCGGCCCAGCGCACCCGCAGCGGATGGAAGAACGTGAAGTCCTCTCGACGCGGCTCGTCCATCGCGCGGAGGGTGCCGCGTCAGCGCGCGACGCGCCCGTCGATGCGCGTGCGGATCTCTCCGCGCACGAGATCGCGCACCCCGTTCGACGCGAGGAAGTCGTGGGGGAAGCCGAGCTCCACGCGGCTGAGCTCGTCGAGCCGCGAGAGCTGCGCCGGGCTCAGCGTCACCTCGACGCTCTTCATCGTGTCGGCGATCTGCTCGACCTTCCGCGCGCCGAGGATCGGGATCATCTCGTAGCCCTGCGCGCGCACCCACGCGGTCGCGACCTGCGACGACGTCACGCCGAGCTCGTCGGCGATCGCATCGACCGCGCGCGCGATCGCGAGCGAGCGCTCGTTCGTGCGGCCGCGCTGCTCGTTGCCCTGGGTGCGCAGCGAGTCGTTCGGCACCCCGCTGCGCGTGTACTTGCCGGTGAGCACGCCCGCCGCGAGCGGCCCCCACGCGCACACCGAGAGCCCGAAGTGCCGCGCCATCGGCAGCAGATCACGCTCGGGCGTGCGCTGCAGCAGGCTGTACTCGATCTGCAGCCCGACGAACGGCGTCCAGTCGCGCAGCTCCGCGGCGACGTTCGCCGCCGACACGATCCACGCGGGCGCGTCGCTCACGCCGACGTAGAGCACCTTGCCGCTGCGCACGAGGTCGTCGAGCGCGCGCATCGTCTCCTGCCACGGCGTCCAGTCGTCCCACGCGTGGACCCAGAGCAGATCCACGTAGTCGGTGCGCAGCCGCTCCAGGCTCGCCTCGACCGAGCGCACCAGGTTCTTGCGGTGGTTGCCCGACGCGTTGGGATCCGAGTGATCCATCGAGAGCGTGTACTTCGTCGCGACGACGTTCCGATCGCGCTTTCCCTCGAGCCAGCTCCCGACGAACTCCTCGGTCTGACCCCCGTGGTACTTGTTCGCGGTGTCGAGGAAGTTGCCGCCCGCCTCGGCGTACGCGTCGAGCACGCGATGGCTCGTCTTCTCGTCGGCGCCGAAGCCCCATTGCTCGCCGAAGCTCATCGTACCGAGGCAGAGCTCGGAGACGCGCAGCCCCGAGCGCCCGAGCAGTCGATAACGCAGCGTCATGTCGTCCTCCGTGGTGTGCGGCAGCCTCGGGCCGCGCTGCACGGGCGTCAACGGCTCGCGCTCGATCGAGAGGACGAAGCACGCGCTGCCGACGTACCATCGCGCGATCGATCCGAGGAAGGAAGACCGAACGACATGATGCGCCGCTGGACCCTGCTCTGCCTCGCTGCCTCCATCGCATCCGGCTGCTGCTTCGGCGGCAGCGGCCTGCCGGGGAGCGCTCCCACGCCTCCGCCCACGCCGGCCGTCGCGACCGCGCCGACCGCCGTCGCCGCACCGGTCGCACCGGGCGCCACCATCTCGCTCGCGCCGGGCTTCATGCCCGACCCGCAGGTGTCCGCCGGTGCCGCGGGCGGCCCCGTGTCCGCGAACACGATGAGCCCCGAGTGCCGCGGTCACATCCCCGCGCAGCCGAGCCTCGTGATCAACGCGACCGCGGCGTTCGCGAACCTGCGCATCCTCGCGAGCTCGAGCGCCGACACGACGCTCGTCGTGCAGCGCGCCGACGGAACGTTCCTCTGCAACGACGACAGCGAGGGACTGAACCCGGTCGTGCAGGGCGCGTTCGGGCCCGGCCAGCATCGCGTGTGGGTCGGCACCTGGAGCCCGACCGGCGCGGGCGCGAGCTACACGCTCGGCGTCACCGAGCTCGCCTCCGTGACCACCGCGTCGCTCGGCGCGGCGGCGGGCGGCGGCGCGCCGGTCGCGGGCGAGGTGCGCAGCGGCACGCTCGGGCCCGGCGACGCGCAGCTGCAGAGCGGCGAGTACCGCGACAGCTACGAGTTCGCGTGGACCGCGGGCCAGCGCGTGCAGATCGACTGCACGGGTGACTTCGACAACTACCTGATCCTGCGCCGCCCCTCGGGCTCGCAGGTCGACAACGACGACACGAACGGCACGAACGCGCAGATCATCGAGACGCTGACCGAGACCGGCACGTACACCGTCGTGGTCACGACGTACGCGCCCGGCCAGACCGGCTCGTACACGATGACGATCCGCTGATCACGGTGTGGTGGCCGCGCGCGCGTCTCAAGGACGGTCGAAAAATCGGCTCGCCCGCCCGTCCCTACCGTCCGCGCGCTTCGCGCGCTCCCGTCCGGGACCGGCGGGACGAGCACTCCGCCTCAACAAATCGGCTCGCCCGCCGGTCCCTACCGTCCGCGCGCTTCGCACGCTCCCGTCCGGGACCGGCGGGACGAGCACTCCGGCAGGGACTCACCCGGAGATGCGCGCGGCCACCCACTTCTGCAGCCCGCCGACCGGCGACACGCGGCGCACGCTCGGCCGCTCCGGCGTCTGGCGTCGCGCGAGCACGATCGACTCGCCGTCGTCGGGGATGCGCACCTTCTCGATCAAGCCCTCGTGCTGCATCCGCGCGCGCAGCGCCTCGCGGGTCGTCGGGCAGTGATCGAGCGCCTCGAGGTGGTTCAGCACCACCACGCCGGGTGCGCGCCGCACGAGCGTCACGAGCTCGTCGATCGAGAACAGGATGTCGCCGCCGACGCCCATGTTCGCCGAGCCCGCGGGCGCGACGATCACGTCGGGGCGCAGGCGCGCGATCGCGTCGAGCAGCCCGTCGCTCATCACCGCGTCCGACGTGAGCAGCACGCTCGGCTCGCCCTCGTGCGCGAGGTACACGCCCGCGACCGGGCCCATCATCCATCCGAGCAAGCCGCGTCCGTGCCGCGCCGGGACGATCTCGACGTCCATGCCGAGCCCGTCGAGCGCGCGCGCGTCGAGCCCCTTCGTGCGCAGGCTCGCGACGTCGACCGGGCTCGCCCACACCGGGAGCTTCCGCTCCGCGAGGAAGCGACGTCCCGCGCCGTCGAGGTGATCGGGGTGCTCGTGGGTGACGAGCGCCGCGGTGACGTCGTCGAGCCAGGCGCGCGTGTCGCGCGGCAGCTCGACCAGCGGGTTCCTGCGTCGCTCGCCGCTGCCGAAGAGCCGGAACCCCGGCATCGAGCCCGCCGCGCCGAGCATCGGGTCGACGAGCAAGCGATGGGCGCCGATCGAGAGCACGAGCGTCGCGTTGCGGATCTGTCGGATCTCCATGCGGTCCCACCCTGCGCCATGCATGATCGGATGGCACCGACCGAGATCGGAACGCTGCCATCCGAATCCGGATGCACGGAGACCCGAGCACGATGGAGTGGGATCACCTGCGCACGTTCGAGGCGGTCGCGCGCCTCGGGAGCGTCACCGCCGCGGCGAAGGCGCTCGGCGTGAGCCAGTCCACCGCGAGCCGTCATCTCGCGCGGCTCGAGGAGAGCGCGGGCTCGCCGTTGCTCATGCGCAGCACGCCGCTCGCGCTGACCGAGCGCGGCGCCTCGGTGCTCGCCGCGATGCGACCGATGCTCGACGCCGCGCGCGCCGCCGAGGCTGCGCTCGAGGACACGCCCGAGCTGCGCGGAGAAGTGACGGTCACCTCGACGAGCGAGATCGTGCGCTGGGAGCTCGTGCCGCGCCTCGCGCAATTCCACGTCGCGTATCCGCACCTGCGCCTGAGGCTCCTCGCCGACAACCGCGTCGCGAGCCTCGCCGCGGGCGATGCCGACGTCGCGCTGCGGATGGTGCGCCCTTCGCGCGGAGAGCTCATCGCGCGAAGGTGGCGGACGATCACGTACGGGTACTTCGCGTCGCGCCGCCTCGAGCTGCACGCGCGCGCGCCGTGGCTCGGTCTCGCGGGATCGCTCGCCACGATCCCCGAGCAACGGCACGCGGTGCGCGCGTTCGCGGGACGTGCACCGCGCCTGCTCGTCGAGGACGTGGAGGCGCTCGCGCTCGCCGTCGCAGCAGGGCTCGGCGTCGCGATCCTCCCGCGCGCGCTGGCGCCGCGGCTCGTCGACGTGGTGGAGGTCTCGCCGCGCGAGATCGGCGTGGAGCGCGGCGCGAGCATCCGCACGCGCGACGTGTGGATCGTCGTGCACCGATCGCGGCAGCGCGTGCCGCGGGTGCGCGCAGTGACGCGCTGGCTCGCGGGCGAGACCGCGCGCTGAAGGTCGTGCGAAGCTCGCGCGATGGGTTGGGCCACAGGGCACATCGAGCGATTGAAGCGCGGCGAGACGGTCTCGTTCCGTCCGCGCGGGCACAGCATGAAAGGGCGCATCGAGAGCGGTCAGCTCTGTACCATCGAGCCGATCGGTGATCGCGTCCCTGCCACCGGCGACATCGTGCTCTGCAAGGTGAACGGCACGCAGTACCTGCACCTCGTGAAGGCCGTGCAGGGCCCGCGCTTCCTCATCGGCAACAACCGCGGCGGCACGAACGGCTGGATCGGCAGCAGCGCGATCTACGGAACGTTGGTGCGCGTCGAGCCCTGACGCGGATATGCTGCGCGCTCGGTGACTGCAGTTCGTACCCTCGCGATCGTGGTGCTGGTCCTGATGATCGCGTCGTCCACCGCCGCGCAGGATCGAGCGCGCGATCTCTCCCCACCTCACCCCGGACCAGCGCGGCCCCCACCCTCGTTGCCGCGCACCGAAGCACCGGAGGTACAGGAGCTCACCGCGCAGCCGACGCCCGGTGTGCCGGAGCGACGGGTGTTCGGCGACGGCCGCGGCCACACGCTCGGGTGGGACGACCCCGAGCTCGATCTGCAGCCGCGCGGGTACGTGCACCTCGTGATGGGGTTCACCGCCGGTTGGTACGGCGGGACCGCGTCGTTCGACGAGGCGTTCGGCGGCGGATACTCGCTCGCGATCGACGTGCTGCTCGAGCCGCGCGCGTCGCTGCACCTGCGGCTCGGCGCGAACGTCGCGCTGCGCACCGAGACGCGACGCACGGTCGGCGAGGACGAGCTGCGCTCCGCGGTGCTCTCGGCGCGCGGCGTCGCGCTGATCGGTGTGCACCTCGCGCAGCTCGTCGCGCTGCGCGCGGGCGTGGAGGTCGGGCAGGGGCACTCGTTCGTGTTCGGCGTCGCGAGCGGCACCACGATCGGCTTCGCGTTCGTCGGTCAGGCGGGGCTGCGCTTCGGTGGCGGCATGCTCGAGCTCGGCATCGAGACCGCGGCGGAGCTGCGCGAGGGGAACCTACTCCACGTGATGAACGCGGCGCGCTCGATCCAGGAGCTCGCGCCGCGCGTCTCCGGCTACCTGGGGCTCACGCTGTGATGCGCTTCGTGTGGATCGTCGCGCTCGCGCTGACGCTCGGATGCGTCGCGTCGGAGACCTATCGCGGCCGCGCGTTCGTCCCGGCGCCGCGGCACTATCGCGTACGTTATGTGGAGGGCGAGCACGACGCGCGGCGCATCCTGCCCGAGGGCTGGCGGGTGCGTGATCATCGCGTCGACGGCGAGGGTCGTCCGACGCGGCCCTTCGACGCGCGCGAGGATCGCATCCGCATCGCGCTCGACGTCGACGGCGATCGCGAGGTCGATCTACGGGGCACGGCGCCGCGCTACGACCTGCTCTACGAGCACGACGAGGACGGCTCGGAGATCGCGGCGATCACGCTGCCGGTCGACGCGCGCATCGGACGTCGCTCGCTCGCGACGCTCGCGCACGCCTTGCTCGACGGAGTGTTCGGCGAGGGCTTCGTCGACTGGAGCGGCGATCGCGCGCGAGCCTACGAGCTGCGCATCGTCGACGAGTCGCAGGCCCAGGTCGGCGGCGTGGACGCGCACGTCGTGACGTTCGAGCTCGCGCAGTCGCTGCCGGGACGCGGCGTCGCGTGGGGCCGTGGCACGACGACGACGATGGTCCTGGTGCGCCCTCCGCTGCGCTGGAAGCCCGACGCGCGCGCGAGCGAAGACGGCGCGCCGATGCTCGTGGTGTTGTTCTACGAGTCGCGTTCCGAGAGCTACGCGCTGCACCGCGCCGACTTCGACGCGATGCTGGATCGGCTCGACGTGCGCCCGGAGTGAGAGGCCCGGTCGTGGGCGTGTCGCGCTTCCCGAGGCACTCGAAGGTCCAGGGATCGATCGCACGCTTCATCGGCGGGCCCTTCGACGACGATTCCGCCCTTCGAGGTGATCGAGCTCGACGTGTCGCGCCTCTTCCCGCCGCTCGACGAGCCCGACGCGCCGCCGGCCGAGAGCAGCACCTAGGCGGGCGAGCCGGGGCTGCGGTCGTGCGCCTCGCGCGCGCGCCCGGACTGCGGCTCGCCGACGCTGGATGCGGCACTGCTCGGCGCGTCCGGGCGCGCATCGCGGGTCCTGAACTGGCAATCGCGATGCAACGCCCGCCCCTCGTCGGACCCTGACGGGAGGAGCACGATCCATGGCGAAGCGAGACGGGAAGCGGAGGAAGAACGGCGACGGCGAGCGAGCCGAGCGCGCGGCGTTCCCGGTGCACCTCGATCGGCATCACCTACCCGTTCCCGAGTGGCGCTTTCCGAACGCCGAGATCGCCCAGTACGCGGTGGACTCGCGGCCCGACTTCCCGCCGATGACGCGAGCGCCCGAGGGCGCGCCGAACGTGCTGCTCGTGTTGCTCGACGACGTCGGGTTCGGGTGGCCGAGCGTCACCGGCGGGCTCGTGCGGATGCCGACCGCCGAGCGCCTCGCCCAGCGCGGGCTCCTCTACAACCAGCTCCACACCACGGCGCTCTGCTCCCCGACGCGCGCGGCGCTGCTGACCGGTCGCAACCACCACTCGGTCGCCACCGGCGTGATCCAGGAGATGGCCACCGGCTACCCCGGCTACTGCGGGATCATCCCGAAGAGCTGCGCGACGATCGCCGACTTGCTGAAGCACGCCGGCTACGCGTGCGGGTGGTTCGGCAAGAACCACAACGTTCCCGACAACCACACGAGCCCGGCCGGGCCCTTCGAGTCGTGGCCGACCCACCAGGGCTTCGACTACTTCTACGGGTTCATCGGGGGCGAGACCGATCAGTTCCGCCCCTCGCTCGTCCGCAACACGACGCCGGTCGAGCCGCCGCGGAGGCCCGAAGAGGGCTACCAGCTCACGCGCGATCTCGCCGACGAGTGCGTCGGCTGGATCCGGCAGCAGAAGGCGATCGCGCCGGACCGCCCGTTCTTCGCGTACTTCGCGCCCGGCGCCGCGCACGCGCCGCACCAGCCGCCGCTCGACTTCCGCGGTCGCAACGAGGGCCGCTTCGACATGGGCTGGGACGAGTACCGGCGCATCGTCCATCGGAATCAGATCGAGCGCGGCATCGTCCCGCCCGGCACCACGCTCACGCCGCGCCCCGAGCAGATCCCGTCGTGGGAGAGCCAGCCCGAGGAGCACCGCGCGCTCTTCGCGCGCCAGGCCGAGAACTACGCGGACTTCCTCGAGCACACCGACCTCGAGGTGGGCCGTGTCGTCGACGCGATCGAGCAGATGGGCGCGCTCGAGCAGACGCTCGTCATCTACATCCTCGGTGACAACGGCTCGAGCGCGGAGGGTTCGCTGGTCGGAACGCCGAACGAGCTGATGAGCCTGAACGGACGGCAGCCGTCGATCGAGGAGTCGCTCGCGTACGCGGATCGCTGGGGACTGCCCGGCACGTCGCCGCACTACGCGGTGGGCTGGGCGTGGGCGGGAGACACGCCGTTCCAGTGGACGAAGCAGATCGCGTCGCACTTCGGCGGGACGCGCAACGGGATGATCGTCTCGTGGCCGGCGCGGATCGCGGAGCAGGGCGTGATCCGCTCGCAGTTCCATCACGTGATCGACGTGGTGCCGACGCTGCTCGAGGTGATCGGCATCGCCGAGCCGCAAGAGGTGAACGGCTACGCGCAGCGGCCGATCGAGGGGACCAGCTTCGCGTACACGTTCCTGTCGGAGCACGCGCGCGCGCCGAGCCGGCACCGCCAGCAGTACTTCGAGATGCTCGGCAACCGCGCGATGTACCGCGACGGATGGATCGCGTGCTGCCGGCACGGACGGCTGCCCTGGGAGACGCAGGGGAGCTACTCGTTCCGCGACGATCGCTGGGAGCTCTACGATCTCGAAAAGGACTTCAGCCAGGGCGAGGACCTGGCCGAGCGATTCCCCGAGAAGCTCCGCGAGCTACAGGACCTCTTCATGGCCGACGCGGCGCGCTACGACGTGCTGCCGCTCGACGATCGGTTCGCCGAGCGGCTCGACGTGACGCTGCGCCCCGGGTACTTCGCGGGGCGATCGCAGGTGACGTTCTATCCCGGCATGACGCGCCTGCCCGAGGGGAGCGGGCCGAAGCTGGTGAGCGCACCCTTCGACCTCACCGCACCGGTCGAGGTGCCGGCGGGAGGCGCCGAGGGCGTGGTGTTCGCGCTCGGCGGGGAGAGCGCGGGCTGGGCTCTGTTCTTCTGGGAGGGCAGGCTCCGGTTCCACTACAACTTCTTCGGTATCCATCGCTACGACGTGACGAGCGAGAAGGTGGCGCCCGGCAGGCACGAGCTCCGGGTTCGCCTGCGGCCCGATCATCCGACGCCGGGCGCGCCCGCCACGGTGACGCTCGAGATCGACGGCCGCGAGGTCGCGAAGGGTCGAGTCGAGAAGCAGGTCCCGCAGCGCTGCGGCACCGAGACGATGGACGTCGGGATGGACTGCGTCTCGCCGGTGTGCGCGGACTACGAAGACCGCGGCCTGTTCCCGTTCAACGGCACGATCGAGCGGGTGTCGTTCGACTTCGGAGAAGTCGCCCAGCCCACCGGCATGCAGCGACTGCAGCTCGCGACCCAGATGGACTGAGCAAGGCTCACGCGACGTGAGCGCCGCCAGCCTCGTCGCGCGCCCGCGGCAATCGCAGCGTGATCCGGAGCCCGCCGCCCTCGGCGTTCACTGCGCGCACGGTGCCGCCGTGCGCGGCGATCGCGCGCTCGGTGATCGCGAGCCCGAGGCCCACACCGCCGGTGCGACGATCGCGATCGGCGTGCACGCGGAAGAACGGCGCGAAGAGATCGCGCAGCGCGTGCTCGGGCACCCCGGGCCCGTGATCGCGCACGCGCACCTCGACGTCGTGCTCCTCCGCCTCGACCTCGACCTCGACCGCGCTGCCCTCGGCGGTGAAGCGCACCGCGTTGCGCAGCACGTTCTCGACCGCACGTCGCAGCAGCTCGCCATCGCCGCGCACCTGCGCCGCGCCCTCGCGGACCAGGCGCACCGTGCGCCCCTGCGCCTCGGCCTCGAACGCCGCGTCGGCGACGATCGCGCGCACCAGCTCGGTGAGATCCTGCGGCGCACGCGCCTCGAGCCGCGCGTGCTCGAGCGCCGAGAGCGTGAGGATTTGTCGGACCAGCGCTTCGAGCCGGAGCGCGTCGCGCTCGATGCGATCGAGGGCGCCCTGGGCGTCGCCTCCCGCGCGCTTCCGCGCGAGCTCGAGCGCGACGCGCAGCCGCGCGAGCGGCGAGCCGAGCTCGTGCGAGACGTCGGAGAGCAGCCGTCGCTGCGCGACCACCAGCGCCTCGACGCGCGCGGCCATCGCATCGAAGTCGCTCGCGAGCGCCGCGATCTCGCGATCGGTGGAGCGCAGCTCGGGCGCGACCCGCACCGAGAAATCACCCGACGCGATGCGCTGCGTCGCGCGGCGGAGGCTCTCGATCGGGCGCGTCAGGTACCGCGCGAGCAGCCACGCCGCGAGCGCCGAGACGATCGAGAGCACGACGAGCTTGCTCGCCGCGGTCTCGATCCCGAGCGTGCGCGCCCACGATGGCTTGCGCGGGATGCGCGCGACGACGATCGCACCCTCGTCGCCGAGCGCGAACGCGACGAAGCGCGCGCTCGGCTTGCGCGACACGCCCGCCTGCCCGGCGCGCACCGCGTGGGCCATCTCGCGCACCCGCTCCGAGGGCGGGCGGAGCGCGACCACCTCGCCGCCGTGCGCCGGGAACACGAAGAGGAGCACGTCGGTGCGCTCCTCGAACGCGCGCAGCCGCGCGAGCGCCGCGTCGCGATCGGGCTCGGCCGCGACCGCGATCGCCTCCTCGCGCAGCGCGTCCTCCACCAGGTTGCGCCGCGAGTCCGACGACGGGTCGGGATACGAGACGGTCTCGATCACCACGAACGCGGCGCCGATCAACATCGCCGCGACCCACGTCGACACGAACGCGCGCACGAAGACGCGGTTCACGCGCGCACGTCCCTCGCGTACGCGTAGCCGAGGCCGCGCACCGTCTTGATGCGCTCGCGTCCGTTCGCGCCGGGCCCGAGCTTCTTGCGCAGGTTGCTGACGTGCACGTCGACGCTGCGATCGAACGGCGAGAACCGGCGCCCCAGCACCTTCTCGCTCAGCGCGTCGCGCGAGACGACCTGGCCCGCGTGGCGCAGCAGGAGCTCGAGCAGCGCGAGCTCGGCGGTCGTGAGCGCGAGCTCCGCGCCACGCACCAGCACCGTGCGCGCCGCGACGTGGAGCTCCACGTCGCCGACCACGAGGATCTCGTCGCGCACCGGCGCGGCGTGCGGCACCTCGGTGCGGCGCTGGATCGCGCGGATGCGCGCGACGAGCTCACGCGGGTTGAACGGCTTCGCGAGGTAGTCGTCGGCGCCCATCTCGAGCCCGACGATCCGATCGACGTCGTGGCCGCGCGCGGTGAGCATCAGCACCGGCACGCGCGAGGTCTCGCGGAGGCGGCGCAGCAGATCGAACCCGTTCGCGCCGGGCAACATCACGTCGAGGACGACCAGACGATGCGCGCCGGAGCACGCGCGCTCGAGCCCGGTCGCGCCGTCGTGCACCGACTCGATGCGGAAGCCCTCCTGCGTGAGGTACTCGGTGAGCACCTCGCAGAGCTCCACGTCGTCGTCGATGACGAGGATGTCGCTCACGTGGAGCGAGGATAGCGGAGTCCGTCAGAGCCACGCCCGCACGCCGAGCATCGGGCCTCCGAGATCGACGTGGACGCCGTCGCGGAAGAGCCCGTCGTAGTGATAGCCGGCGAAGATCTCGACGGACTCGATGAGCACCCCGATCTGCGCACGCGCGCGCAGCTCGAAGGCCTGTCCCACGAACGCGGCGGCGAGCTCGGTGGAGAGCACGACCGGCTCGCCGGGGAAGAGATCGAGCCCGAACGTCGCCCCACCGCCCCAGATCGTGTCGATGGAGTCGTAGAACGTGCGGGCCTCGGCACCGATGCGCAGCTGCGCACCCGGCACGTCGATCAGCCGGTACTCGATGCCGAACCCACCGAGCACGACGAAGCGGATGTCGCCTCCGTGCGGCTCGACGAACATCGAATAGCGCGTGGCGAGATCGAGCTGCATCGGGAGCTGGAGACGGACGCCGACCGCGCCGCGCCACGCGCCGCCGAGCGCGTATCCGACCTCCGCGTCGGCGCGCACTGCGAGCTCGAACCCTTCGTCGACGCCGGGCGCGAGAGGGCGCAGCTGGGCGTCGCAGTCGCTCGCGTAGGGCTGCGGCGCGAGCGCGTAGTCGGGCCACGTGGTGCCCGCGCTCCAGCCCGCGTCGGTCGAGCTCGGAGAGTCGCCATCGCCGCGCACCGTGATCGACGCACCGTCGAGCAGCCCGCCGTCGTCGTCGTCGTCGTCGTCGTCGTCGTCGTCACTCGACGAGCTCGAGCTCCCGCCGCCGTCGTCACCGCGCACCGTGCTCGACGCACGATCGAGGAGCTGCGCGCCGGCCACCGATGGGACGAGCAAGGCGAGCGCGAGCGCGCCCGCGACGAAGACGTTCCCCATGAGATCGAGGCGTAGCGCCCGCGACGTTCGGCGTACGTTCGGTCACGTCAAGATTTGTAAGACGCGCGCCGCCCGATCCCGGCCGCACTTCACGCCGAAGCGCTACGGGCCGTCGGAGTCGCAACACCGGAAGCCGAGCGTTCCGAGGAGCGTGTCCTCCGTCGCGCGCGAGAGCTCGGTCGTGCACGTCAGGCCGAGCTGCGGCGACTCGTGCGATCCGCCGCGCACCACGAAGATGCGCCCGCCGCCGCTCGCGCTGCCGCGCTGATCCGCGGTCCACTCCTTCGCGTTGCCCGACATGTCGAGCACGCCTTCTTCGCTCACGCACATCGCAAGCGCGCCCGTCGGCTCGAGCCGCGAGTCGATCGCGCCGCCCGCGACCGCGTCGCGATCCGCGCCGTTGCACGTCGCGGCCTCGTACGTGTCGCCGTAGGGATAGTCGCGACCGCTCGCGCCTTCGCACGCCGCCCGCCACTCCGCCGCGGTGCACAGGCGATGTCCCGCCGCCGCGCATGCCGCCGCCGCTTCGTCGTACCCGATGCTCGTCCACGGCAGCACGCCGGCGCGGCCACACGCGCGCGCGCTCGACGTGCCGCCCGCGCTCGCGCTCGAGTCGGGGCGCGACGCTTCGTGGCGATAGATCCAGAACGTCGTCGCCCCGCGGGTGATCTGCACCATGTCGTCGCGCACGCGCCCGGCGTCGCTCGGATCGCTGTCGTCGATCGTCCCGTCGCAGTCGTCGTCGACGCCGTTGCAGATCTCGGCGAGCGGCGCGCCCGGAACCGGATCGGGCGCCACGCCGAGATCGCAGATCGTGCGCGACGCGTCGGCAGGATCGCACGCGATCTCGCCGGCGTCGCGGCACGCGCCGCGCCCGCCGTTGTCGCACGCGTCACCGAGCGCCGCGAAGCTCTCGTCGCGCAGGCCGTCGCAGTCGCCGTCCTCGCCGTCGCAGCGCGTCTCCTCGAGCACGATGCCGTTGGGCACCACGGGATCGAACTCGACGTTCGCGGGATAGTCGCAGAACCAGGTCGTGCGTCCCTCGCGCGTCGTGCACGTCGGCACGACGCCCGCGCACGGCGTGCCCGGCGTGGTGCGACACAGGCCGGGCGGCGGCGCGGGCAGCGTCTCGTCGACGACTCCGTCGCAGTCGTCGTCGAAGCCGTTGCACTCCTCGCCCTGCGTCGGGAAGACCGGGCACGCGTACTCGCAGCCCGGCACGTCATCGAGATCGACGAAGCCGTCGAAGCACGCGGTCACGACGCACGCGCCGCTCGCACACTCGCCTTCGGCGTTCGGAAAACGGCACTGAGTGCCACATTCTCCGCAGTTCGTCGGATCGTTCTCGAGGTCGAAGCCCTCGTCGGTGAGGTCGTCGCAGTCGTCGTCGAGCTCGTTGCAGAGCTCGACCGCGCCGTCGGTCGGCACGCACTCGCCCGCGTCGTCGGCGATCTCGGCGTCGTCGCCCGAGGCACGGGCGTCACGCGCCGCATCGACCGCACCTCCGTCGATCGGATCGGGGCACGCGACGCAGTAGGCATCCACCTCGCAGCCCGCCACGATCATGGCGAGCGCGATCACGCTCCACCCGCGGCTCATCGCGCACCTCCACGACGGCGGCGAGCCACCACGAACGCGAGCGCGATCATCACCAGCACCACGCCACCACCGCGCGCCGCGCCCGGCGCGACGACGCTGCACACGCCACCGCCGCCCGCCGCGAGCACCCACTCGCCCGTGCCCGCATCGACGCCGCCGCCGACGCGCGCGCACTCCGCGACACCGCTCGCGCTCACCGCGCACGAACGGCCCGCGGGGCACGTCACGAGCGCGCACGGGTCGGGGATGCACCCCGTCGCGCCCGCGCACACCTCGCCGCGATCGCAGCGCACGCCGCGGCAGGGATCCATGCGGCACTCGCCCGCGACGCAGACGCGACCGCCGTCGCAGGTCACGCCCGCGCAGGGGTCGCTCTCGCACGTTCCGTCCGCCGCGCAGCGCTGGCCCGCCGGGCAATCACCGGGCCCGCACGCGCTGCGGCACTCACCGTCGACGCACATCTGCGCGCTGGTGCACGTCGCGTCGGCGCAGCGGTTCGGGCGGCACGCGCCGTCCCAGCAGAGCTCGCCGCCCGCGCAGCCGAGCACCTCGCAGCCCACGCAGTCGCCGCCGCGGCACTCCTCGCCCTCGCCGCAGGTCACGCCCTCGCAGGGATCGACGCACACGTCGTCGACGCAGCGCTCGTGCGCCTCGCACTCCGCGCACGCGGTGGGCACGCAGTAGTTGCCGGTCGCGCCCTCGGGCATCGTGCACACGAAGTCCACCGGGCACGGGAACTCCATCGCGGGGTCGCACGAGCGGCGGCACGAGCCCTCGAGGCAGAGCGAGCCCACCGGGCACTCCGCGAAGTCGTCCGCCGTCCCGTTGCAGTCGTCGTCGAGGCCGTTGCAGACCTCGTCGCGCGGGCCGCGACCACCGATGCACGTGAGCTCGCCGCCGACTCAGCGCAGCGCGCCGGGCTCGCACTCTCCTTCGTCCTCGCCGCACGGCGTGCCGAGCGCGGGATCGACCTCGTCGACGAGCCCGTTGCAGTCGTCGTCGACGCCGTTGCAGACCTCGGCGCCGCTCGGCGTGCACTCGATGTTGCAGGTGAGGCCCTCGTCGATCGCCTCGTCGCAGTCGTCGTCCATCCCGTTGCACGACTCGGTGCCGGCCGACCCACCGGGCATCGTGATCGCGCACTCCACCGCGAGCTCGCTCGCCGCGCACACCGTCGCGCCGGTGCCGCGGCACGCGCCGACGAGCCCGTCGTCGCACGCGTCGCCGAGCGCGAAGCCCTCGTCGGTGCGGCCGTCGCAGTCGTCGTCCATCGCGTTGCAGCGCTCGGTGCGCAGCGAGCCCTCGAGGATCGAGGTGATCGCGGGCACGAGCTCCGCGGGGTTGCGCACGAAGGTCGCGCTGGCGCGCGCGCCGCCCGAGCCCGCCGACGCGATCTGGTTGAGCGACACTTCTTCCTCGGGGCGCACGCTCACCGCGACGACGTAGGTCTCGATGCCGAACGTGTCGTGGAGCCGGCGCGCCTGCGCGACGGGATTGCCGCCGCAGCTCTCGGCGCCGTCGGTCACGAGGATCACCGAGTAGCCGCGGCATCCGGTCGAAGGATCGGTGGCGCGGATCGGAACGACGTAGTCCTCGATCGTCTGCAGCGATCCCGCGAGCGGCGTCTCACCGCTCGCGCGCACCTCGCAGTCGCGTCCGGCGCGTGCGTGACGGCACACGTCACCCGGCGTCGCGTCGGCGTCGAACGCGGTCTCGCGTCCGTCGAGCCAGCGCACGAGATCGCGGGTCGGCGTGCCGAAGCCGCTCAGCACGTCGGCGCCGCGGCGCGGCGGGCCGCAAGTGCCCGCGTAGTTGATGCACTCGTCGCCCGCGGTGGAGATCGGGCGGATCGCGACGCTCGACGCGGGGCCGGTCGCGACGTTGCACGCGACGGTCCCGGTGTTGTCGCCGGGGTTGTCGTAGGTGCCGATCAGGCCTTCGCACTCGAACCATCGCGCGGTCTGGCAGGAGCGACGGAGGCCCTGATCCTGGTGATAGCGGGCGAGCGCGAAGTCGATCTCGGGATACGCGCTGATGACCTGCGCGAGCGATTCGCGCGCGAGCGAGAGGCGCGAGTCGTCGGGGCGCCCGTTGCCGTCGGTGTCGATGCCGGGACGATCGACGCTGCCGTCGCCGAACGTCGGATAGCCGCGAAGATCGAGGAGCATCGAGCTCGACGTGTCGAGCACGACCGCGATGCGCGGGCGCGCGCCCGCATCGCTCGCGGTGCACGAGGGATCGCTGGTCACCATCGGTGCGCAGGTGACCGGCGCGCCCGACGCGCACGCCGCGATGTCGCGCGCGCACGCGCCGAGGCCACAGCTCGTCGAGCCGAGGCCCTCGTCGACGTTGCCGTCGAAGTCGTTGTCGAAGCCGTCGCAGTACTCGCCGACGTACGCACCGTCGAGCAGCAGCTCGCCCGCGCCGCCGCCTGCCTCACCGCGACAGATCTCGCAGACGCCGCCCTCCGCGCCGCCGACGTCGAACGTCGCGCCGTAGTGGAGCGACGAGCTGCGCGAGAGCACGTTGATGATGCCGCCGCCTCCACCGCCGCCGCAGTCGTCGCAGGTGCCGCCGGCCTGTCGGCCCACGCAGTCGGCGGCGTCGGGCTGTCCGCCCATGCCCGAGTTCGTGTCGCCGCCGAGCCCGCCCGCCGCGGTGACGAAGCCGGTCGCCCCCACCTGCACCTGATCGCCGACGATCAGGATCGATCCGCCCGCGCCACCACCGCCCGAGTCGTTGCCGCTGCCGCAGCCGCGACGCCCCGCGGCGTTGATGCGACCGTCGACCTGCACGGTGCCGGTGCCCGCCGCGGTGAGCCCGACGAGCACGATGCGACCTCCGCCCGCGCCGCCGGTCGAGACGTTGTCGAAGCCGTCGCGACATCCCTTGTCGCCGCCGGCCGCGCCGAACTCGATCTCGTAGATGCTGTGCCGGTACGAATCGCCGGCGACCGAGGGCAGGCCGTCGTTGTCGTAACAAGTGCTGCCGCCGGTCGCGACGCAGCCGTTGTTCGTCCCGTTGAGCGCGCCGCACAACTCCTCGAACTCCTGCGGGAACTGGCAGGAGGTCGTCGCGCCGAAGACGAAGCAGTCCTTCGTGCCGCGACCGCCGCGCCCGAAGTGCGCGCCGCCGCCGCCCGAGTCCAGCACCGCGCAGCCGCCGCGACCGCCCGAGAGCGGTGCGCTCGCAGGCCCGCTGCCGTTGCCGCAGATCACAGGCTGATAACCCGCCCCGCGCGCTTCGATCGACGACGTCGCGTCGACGACGATGCTCTCCGCGATCAGCACGAGGTTGCCGGTGGTCGTGCGATTGGTGCCGTTGAACGCGGGCACGAGGATGCGCCCGTTGTTCGTCACGCGGACCGTGCGGTACCGGTGCACGCCGCCGAGCGTGACCGTCGTGTTGTTCACGACGAGGTCCTGCGCGCTCGCGATGGCTGGGATCGATGAAAGGAAGAGGAAGAAGAGAGCGAAGGTCGCCCGGCTGCGTGACATCACCGCCGAGTGTCGCCCATCCAGATACAGCCAGGGAAGCCGTTTGCGAAAATACGGCTCGACGCGCGCGTGTCACGAAGGCGGCGCGGCGGTGATGCGTGTGGTCGTGATCGTCGCGCGCATCCAGAGGTGGGCGCGGCAGCCCTCGAGCGTGCGCGTCACGATCGCATCGCGATCGACGCACTGCGTGGACGTCGTGTCGCCGCGCGCGTCGTCGCGCTCGCTGAGCAGCGAGTCGAGTGGTGGCGCTGACTCGGGGCGCGGATCGGCGAGCACGCTCGCGACCTGATCCGAGAACGCGCCGAGCGCGCCTTCGCGCAGAGCGGGAACGCGCACACGCGCCGCGGCGAACGCCTCGATGGTCGCGACCCGACGCGTCTCGTGGAGCGCCGACGTCCATGCGTCGGACGAGAGCCGGAGCGCGATCCACGCGAGGTGCACGGGATCTTCCTCGTGAGCGAGACGTGCGATCCACGCATCGTGCAGCGATGGAGGCGGAGGGGCCGTTCCGTCCGCGGCGAGCAGCACTGCGACGCTCGTCGCGCCCGGAGCGGCGATCATGTGCGTGACGAGGGCGAGGGCGTCGTCGTGTCGCGCGTCGAGCTCCGGGAAGCGAGCCGCCCAGCGGAGCTGGAGGAGCGCGACTGCGCCGGTGAGGCGCAGCGACTCGTGCTCGTCGCCGAGCAGCGCTCCCACCGTCCTGTCGTCGTCGACGTACGCGAGCGCCTGTGCGACCGCGCCGAGCGTGGCCGGTCCTCGGGCCGCGAGCGCGCGCACCATCGCAGCGCGCTCGATCGGCGGCGTCGCTTCGACGACGCACCCGACGTACCGCGGGTACCAACCACACGCCTCGAGCGACGCGTCTTGCACGCGCTCGTGCGCTTCGACGATCTCACGCGGTGAGAGCGCCCCGAAATCGAAGTCCACCTCGGCGAGCGCGCGCGCCTTGTTGGCGCCGCCCACCTCGACCGCGAAGCGATAGCGACCGGCGCCGAGCGGCGCGTATCCGACCGACGGCGGCTCGCGCACCGTCGTCGACTCGCCCGGTGCGACGGTGACCTCGGCATCGTCGTACGCCGAGCAGATGCTCTGGTAGTGGCGGCGCGCCTCTCCCGCAGCGTCGATCACCGAGAGCGCGCCACGCCACGCGCCCACCGTGATCGGCGTCGCACCACGGTTGGCGAGCATCCACTCCTGCTCGCGGAAACGGGTGACGCGCAGCGGAGAGAGCTCGACGCGAATCGCATCCGCCGGCGCTGGGTGCTCGAGCGGCACCGGCGCGCGTCCGCCACAGCCGATCGCCAACGTCATCGCGATCATCGCCGCCGCTGGGCTCGACCTGCGCATACGACGAGGATGAGTGCGCGACGCGTCGACGTCGACACCGCAGCGCCCCCGAGGAGAACACGCAATTTTCGCTGGACCCCCGCCCCCCCACGCCCCATAAACGCGCTCCTGTTTCTGGCGGTGAACCCGCGGGCACACGCAGCGGAGGTGGGCTCGATGGACGACGAGCACGAGGCGGAGACCTGGACCATCCAGCGCAGCGCGGACCTGTACCAGGTGCGCGGCTGGGGCCATCCCTACTTCACGATCAACCAGGCGGGCCGCGTCGAGGTCGTCCCCGACCCCGAGCGCCCCAACCTCACGATCGATCTCTACGAGCTCGTCAACGATCTCGACGCGCGCGGCCTCGAGCTGCCGCTGCTGCTGCGCTTCTCCGACGTGCTGCGTGATCGCATCAAGCGCATCAACGAGTGCTTCGCGAAGGCGATCGACGAGTACCAGTACAAGGGCGCGTACCGCGGCGTCTTCCCGGTCAAGGTCAACCAGCAGAAGCACTTCATCGACGAAGTGGTGCAGTTCGGCGCGCCGTGGCGCCTCGGGCTCGAAGCGGGCAGCAAGCCCGAGCTGCTGATCGCGCTGAGCGCCGAGCAGGAGGCGGGCGGTCTCGTCATCTGCAACGGCTACAAGGACCAGGCGTACATCGAGACCGCGCTGCTCGCGCAGCGCTTCGACAAGACGGTCATCGTGGTCCTCGAGCGCATCGAGGAGCTCGACTTCACGTTCCGCGCGTTCGCGAAGACCGGCATCCGTCCGACGATCGGCGTGCGCGCGAAGCTCGGCAGCCGCGGCATGGGCCGCTGGGCGGACTCGACCGGTGAGCGCGCGAAGTTCGGCCTCACCGCGTCGGAGATCGTCGAGGTCGTCGACCGCCTGCAGGAGAAGGGCATGCTCGACTGCCTGCAGCTCCTGCACTTCCACGCGGGCAGCCAGATCTCGAGCATCATCCCGATCAAGCAGGCGGTGCGCGAGGCGGCGAACATCTTCGCGGAGCTCGCGAAGATGGGCGCGAGCATGCGCTACCTCGACGTCGGTGGTGGTCTCGCCGTCGACTACGACGGCAGCAAGACCGACTTCCACGCGTCGAAGAACTACAACATCCAGGAGTACGCGTACGACGTCGTCGCCGCGGTGAAGGAGTCGTGCGAGAAGTACGAGCTCACGCCGCCGACGATCGTGACCGAGTCGGGCCGCGCGATCGCCGCGCACCAGTCGGTGCTGGTCTACGAGGTCGTCGGTCGCAACGAGGTGCGCTTCGGCAAGCCGCAGGACCCCGGCCCGAAGGCGCACAAGATCCTGCAGCAGCTCTTCGAGACCTATCAGGGCATCGCGCCGAAGAACCTCCAGGAGGCCTTCCACGACGCGAGCCAGGCGAAGGAAGAGGCGGAGTCGCTCTTCAAGTTCGGCTACCTCGGCCTGCGCGAGCGCGCGCAGTCGGAGCGCCTCTTCTGGTCGTGCTGCGAGAAGATCTCGGACTACGCGAAGACGATGAAGCGCGTGCCCGAGGAAGTGCAGCAGCTCGATCAGGTCATGGCTGCGATGTACTACGGGAATTTCTCGGTCTTCCAGAGCATTCCCGACAGCTGGGCGATCGATCAGCTCTTCCCGATCATGCCGATCCACCGGCTCGACGAGGAGCCGACGATCAAGGCGACGATCGCCGACCTGACGTGCGACAGCGACGGCAAGGTCGACCACTTCATCGACGTCGAGGACGTGAAGCGCGTGCTGCCCGTGCACCGATGGCGCGAGGGCGAGCGCTACTTCATGGGCATCTTCCTGAACGGCGCGTACCAGGAGATCCTCGGCGACCTGCACAACCTGTTCGGCGACACGAACGCGGTGCACGTGCAGCTCGACGGCGAAGGCGGCTACGAGGTCTCGCACTTCGTGAAGGGCGACACGATCACGCAGGTGCTCGAGTACGTGGAGTACGAGCCCGGCGCGATGGTGGAGCGAGTGCGCCGCCAGGCCGAGCGCGCGCGGCGTCAGGGGCTCATCACCTTCGATCAGGTGAAGATGCTCATGAAGCACTACGAGGAATCGCTCGGCAGCTACACGTACCTCACGCAGGACGAGTAGCGCGCTCGACAGAGCGAGGAGGAGCGCGGCGGCGTCGAGAGGCGTCCGCCGCGTTCGCGTTCGGGCGGTGCGGCGATCGGCCGCAGTGCGGGATGCGCGCACTTGGACCATGACGAGCACCTCATGGAAAGGCGCACGGCTTGGTCGATCGTCATCGCGATCGTCGTCGCGGCGAGCAGCGCGAGCGCGCAGCACGCCGCCAGCTCGCGCGCGACGTTCTTGCGCTTCGTCGCACCGTGCTGCTGGGTCGAGGGCCTCGCGACCCACGACTCGCCGCTCGCACGGGAGCTGCGTGACGAGATCGATCGACGCGTGGGTGCCGGTGACTCCGCCGGCGCGATCGAGAGCGACCTCGTCGCGCGTTACGGCGAGCGGATCCTCGCGGTGCCGGCGCCGCTCGAGACGACGTCCGGGGCGCTCTTCGCGCTGCTGATCGGCTCGCTCCTCGTCATCGTCTGGATCGGCGCGCGCTGGTCGCGACGAGGAGGACACGCGGAGCCCGTCGCGCGCGTGGACGAGGAGGACGATCCTGCGCTCGATCAGCGCCTCCGCGACGAGCTGGATCGCCACGAGGGATGAGGACCACGATCGCCGCGCCGCAGGCGCGCGACGCGCAGCGTCGCTGGAGGCCACGCCACGCGTCGTCGCGTGCGGATCAGCCCTCGGTCGACTCGGTCGTCGCGCCCTGCTGCTGGAGGAACTGCGCGGGGTTCGCCTGGAAGCGCTCGGCGCAGTGGGGGCAGCAGAAGTAGTAGGTGCGGCCCTCGTGCGTGACCGTCGGCGAGCTCTCGGTGACGACGAACTCTTCGCCGCTCACCGGGCAGGTGCTGCGATCGCCGATCTGCGCTTCGCCGATCGGGACGAGCGCGGTCTGCTCGGCGCCCGCGGTCGTCTCGTCGTGGTGCGAAGGCTCGGCCGACGCGGTCTCGGTGGAGGAGCTGCTCGAGCCGCCACACGCAGCGAGCGCGACGGCGGCGAGGAGCGCGAGGATGGAACGCTTCATGGGCGGCGATGTTGGCGCGCACCTGCCTGCGCGCCGTCGAGTTTCCTCACGCGCCGTCATCGCGGGCGCGGGATGGACACCACGTCGCGCTGCCCGGGGTGCTCGCCGACCGTCCACAGCCGATCGCTCGCATCGAGATAGAGGTCCTCGCACCCGCGGATCCAATTCACGCTCGTGCTGGTGCGCCCTTCGCGCGCGATGTAGAGGCGCCCGTCCGAGCCGTCCTGGCTCGAGCTCGACAGGTACCAGGCGTCGCCGGTGCGCAGCGCGCCCTGCACCCGCGTGCGCCCGCTGATCGCCGCGGCGAGCGAGAAGCTCGTGCCGCTGCCTTCGTCGTCGAGCAGCCCGCTCGCGCGATCGAGCGGCCACGCGATCACGCGACCGTTCACGGTGTCCGCGTCGTACTCGCCGGTGATCAGCGCAGGCGTGCCGCCGACGTCGCCGCGCGCGACGAACGAGAAGCGCGAGCTGCACGTGCTCCCCGCGCGCACGTAGCGGGCGACGCGCGGCACCGCGTACGCGTATCCGTGCGCGTCGCTGCGGGTGCCCGAGATGCCGATGCGCTCGTTGTCGTCGGTGTTCGTCGGCGCGAACATCCGCGAGAGATCGTAGACGCGCAGGCCGCGCGAGGTGTCGGCGACGTAGATGCGATCGCCGATCCACGTGATGCCGCCGGCGTGCAGCGCGCCTCCGCCGTCGTACTCCGCGGGCTCGAAATTCGCGCCGCTCGAGGTCATCACCGGATCGACGAGCAAGAGGTGTCGATACCGCGGGCGCGAGAGATCGCTGATGTCGACGAGGCTGAGCCGCGCGCCCTTCGTCGGTCGCGCGTCGGTCTTGTGGTACCAGCTCACGAGCAGCAGCGTGCGCCCCGCGATGCCTGCGTCGTGGCTGCCGGTGATTCCCTGCGGGTACCAGTAGTCGACGTTCTCGTCGCCGGTCTCCCAGCGGAAACCGCGCGCACCGAGGCCGCTGAGGCGCGACGACGTGGCGCTGCTGAGGCCGGCGCGCCCTTCGCGATTCAGGTTCGCGAGCGCGTGCGCGAGATCGCGACGACGTGCGGTGCCGAGCCGCGCGAGCAGCGCATCGGCGAGCGCCTCGCCCTCTGCGAGCGGACGCTCGAGGCGCATCCCGAAGCCGCACTCGTCGAGCGCGACGAGACGGCCGGCCGTCGTCGTGCCGCTCACGCTCGCGCAGTCGACGGCAGGGCAGATCGGCGGCGGCGGTCCGGCGTCGGGCTCGGGGGTCGACGCGTCTTCGACCGCGCTCGTGCCGGCGTCGATCTCGACCGCGCCGGCATCGTCGTCGGCGACCTGCGCGTCCACGTCGTCCGCGACCCACGCGTCGCGCATCGTGGTCGCGCCCGCATCGTCGGTGCCCGCCGCGGGATCGCCCGCGCATCCCGAGAGTGCGATCACGAGGCAGCACCACTGCGCGAGCGAGGCACGGCGAGCGTCCAGCTCGCGAGCACCACGAGACGCGATTTCCGTCGGGATTCCCAAGAGCATGCGGGCCTACGCGCAACCCGCGTGCCGGGCTACATCGTGCCGATCCACCCGCTGAGCTCGGGGCCCAGCACCCGCGGCGCGTTGCGCAGCTCGTCGAGGGTCCCCGCGCCGCAGAGCAGCATCGCGGTCCGCAGCTCGGCCTCCACACGATCGAGGAACGCCTCGGCGCCGGCGCGTCCGCCCGCTTGCAGCGCTTGCAGCACCGGCCGTGCGATGCCCGCGGCCCGCGCCCCGAGCGCGATCGCCCGCGCCACGTCGAGCCCGCTCTTGATGCCGCCGGTCGCGATCGGCGCGAGCCCGGCGCGCGCGACCCACGCGACGCTCACCGCCGTCGGGATCCCCCAGTCCCAGAAGCTCTCGCCGAGATCCTTCGCCGCGCCCTGCGCCCGCAGCGTCTCGACCGCGACCCACGACGTGCCGCCCGCGCCGCTCACGTCGACCGTCTTCACGCCGACGTCGCGCAGCTTCGCGGCCACGCGCGCGCTCACGCCGCAGCCCGTCTCCTTGGCAATCACCGGGATCTTCAGCTCTCCGGCGAGCCTCGCGAACGTCTCGAGCCCTCCGCGGAAATCGCGATCGCCACCTGTCTGCACGACCTCCTGCGCGGGGTTCATGTGCAGGCAGAGCGCGTCCGCGCCCACGTCGTCGATCAACCGCAGGATGTCGGCGGTCGCGAGGTCGCGCGCCTGCACCACGCCGAGGTTGCCGAGCAAGAGCGCGGTGGGCGCGACGTCGCGCACCCGGTACGTCGACGCCATGCTCGGATCGCGCATCATCGCGCGCTGTGACCCGAGGCCGATCGCGTAGCCGCGCGCCTCGGCGATCGACGCGAGCTCGCGATTGATCGATCCCGCGCGCTCGGTGCCGCCCGTCATCGACGCGATCACGATCGGCGCGCGCAACGTCTTGCCGAGCAGCTCGGTCCCGAGGTCGATCTCGTCGAGCGCGAGCTCGGGGAGCGACTCGTGGATCAACGTGACCTGCTCGAGCAGCGTCGTGCGCTGTCGGAACGCGACCGCATCGCTCGATGCGAGCGCGATGTGCTCGTCCTTCCTGCGACTGATCTCGGAGCTCATGCGGCCCGCAGCGTAACCCGCGCGATCGAGCCGCGCGGATTGTTTGCAGAACGCATCTTTTCTCGCGCGAGCAGGCACACGCAGGATCCTGCTCCCACGCTTGACGGACCTCGCGCACGAGCCCACGCTCGCGCGCCATGCCGCAAGAGGCCAACGGAGCATCGTCCAGCGCGTTCATGGACGAAGTCCGGCGAGAGGTGGACGCGCGTCTCGCACGCTTCTTCGAGGACGAGCGTCGGGCTGCGAGCGGGCTCGCGTCGGAGGCCCTGGAGCTGGTCGAGGCGATCGCGGCGCTCACGATGCGCGGCGGCAAGCGCCTTCGCCCCGCGGTGCTGGTCGCGGCGTTCCGCGCGGTCGAGCCCGAGCGCGACTGGCGCCTCACCGTCGACGCGGGCGCTGCGCTCGAGGTGCTGCAGAGCTATCTGCTCATCCACGACGACTGGATGGACGGCGACGATCAGCGCCGCGGCGGTCCCTCGGTGCACGCGGCGCTCGGTGCGAAGCTCGGCGACGCGCACCTCGGCGCGAGCCTCGCGATCCTCGCGGGTGATCTCGGCTCGGCGTACGCACAGCGTCTCTTCCTGGGCTCGGTGCCGCACGCGGCGCGACCGGTGGAGCTGCACGACGCGTTCGTGCGCATGCAGGTCGAGGTCGTGATGGGCCAGAGCCTCGACCTGCTCGCGAGCACCGACGTCTCGCGCATGCAGCAGCTCAAGACGGGCAGCTACACGGTGGCCGGCCCGCTGCGCATGGGCGCGCTGATCGGCGGAGCGAGCGACGCGCAGCTCGAGGCGCTCGAGGCGTACGGCACGCCGCTCGGCGAGGCGTTCCAGGTGCGCGACGATCTGCTCGGCACGTTCGGCGATCCGCGCCAGACCGGGAAGCCCTCGGGCAACGATCTGCGCGCGGGCAAGCGCACGGCGCTGGTGCTCGAGTGCGAGCGCCTCGTGCCCGCGAGCGAGCGAGGCGCGCTCACGCGCGTGCTCGGCAAGAAGGACGCGAGCGACGAGGACGTGGCGGCGGCGACCGAGCTCTTCGTGAAGAGCGGCGCGCGCAAGAACGTGGAGCATCGGCTCGCGCGGCTGCTCGATCAGGCGTGCACCGCGCTCGAGGGCGGAGCGCTGCTCGATCCCGGCCGCACGATGCTGCGTGACCTCGCGGGCATGCTCGCGATCCGCGATCGATGAGCGACGCGCGCGGCATCGGCGTGGGCGAGGCGCACGGCAAGGTCATCCTGCTGGGCGAGCACTCGGTGGTGTACGGGCGCCCCGCGCTCGCGGCAGGTCTTCCGCGCGGTGCGAGCGCGCGCGCGATGGACGCCGAGGGCGAGAGCTCGCTGCACGTGACGCCCTGGGACGTGACCGTCACGCCGCGCGACGAGCGCTCGCTCGGCAAGGCGTTCGGCGTGCTGCTCGAGGCCGCGTGCGTCGAGCGTCCGGTGCGCATCGAGGCGCGCGTGGATCTGCCGGGCGGATCGGGGCTGGGCTCGAGCGCAGCGCTCGGGGTCGCGGTGCTGCGCGCGATCGACGCGCTGCGCGGGGTCGAGCGCGACGACGCGTCGGCGCTCGAGGTCTCCCTCGCGTGGGAGCGCGTGTTCCACGGCAACCCGAGCGGCGTCGACAACGCGATGTCGATCGCGGGTGGGCTCGCCTGGTACGTGCGCGGCCGAGCGATCGAGCGCGTGCGCGCGCGGCGCGCGATCCCGCTGGTGATCGGCGACTCGGGCGAGGCGTGCTCGACGAAGATCACGGTGGGCGAGGTCGCGCGGCAGCACGAGAAGAGCCCCGAGCGCATGGAGAAGCAGTTCGACGCGATCGCGGCGATCGTGCGCAACGGGCGCCTCGCGGCGGAGCAAGGTGATCTGAAGGCGCTCGGTCAGCTCTTCGACATGAACCAGTCGTTGCTCGCCGGGATGTTGATCTCGACCGCGACCCTCGAAGAGATGATCGGCGTGGCGCGCGCGGCGGGCGCATACGGCGCGAAGCTCACCGGCGGCGGCGGCGGCGGCTGCATGATCGCGGTGACCGAGGATCGCGCGGGCGCGGAGAAGGTGCGCGCGGCGATCGAAGAGCAGTGCGGCAAGCGCGCGTTCGTCGCGCTGGTCGGCGGAGATCAAGAGCGATGAGCGCACCGGGCAAGGCGGACGCGATCGCGCGCGCGAACATCGCGCTCGCGAAGTACTGGGGCAAGAGCGACGACCGGCTGAACCTGCCCGCGGTGCCGAGCCTGTCGATCACGCTCGATCCGATGCGGACCGAGACGCGCGTCGAGCTCGACGAGCGGCTGGACGCGGACGTGTTCGAGCTCGACGGGAAGGTCGCGCTGCCGAAGGAGACGGCGCGCGTCACCGCGATGCTCGATCGGGTGCGCGCGGAGAGCGGCATCGCGGCGAAGGCACGGGTGACGAGCCGCAATCACTTCCCGACGGCGTCGGGGCTCGCGTCGAGCGCGTCGGGGTTCGCGGCGCTGGCGGCGGCGTCCCGCGCGGCGTACGGGCTGGCGCGCGACGACGCGAAGGCGAGCGCGATGGCGCGTCGTGCGAGCGCGAGCGCGGCGCGATCGATCTACGGCGGGTTCGTGGAGCTGCCGGCGGGTGAGCCGGGCGACGACGTTCTGTCGGCGATCCCGCGGCACGATGCGTCGCACTGGGATCTGCGCGTGGTGGTCGCGGTGATCACCGAGGGGCGCAAGGACGTGGGGTCGCGCGAGGGCATGGGCCACTCGCGCGAGACGTCGCCCTACTGGCGCGCGTGGGTCGAGAGCGCACCGAAGATGTGCGCGGTGATCCGCGAGGCGATCGCGGCGCGCGACTACGAGCGGCTCGGGCCGGTGGTCGAGCAGAGCTTCACGACGATGCACGCGCTCGCGTTCACGAGCTCGCCGTCGACGATGTACTTCCAGCCGGCGAGCATCGCGGCGCTGCAGACGGTGAAGCAGCTGCGCGATCGCGGGGTGCCGGTGTGGCCGACGATGGACGCGGGGCCGCACGTGAAGGCGATGTGCCCGGGCGAGGCCGCGGCGCAGGTCGAGGAAGCGCTCGCGGGGACGCCGGGGGTGCTGCGGGTGCTGCACGCACGGCCGGGCGCGGGGGTCGAGGTCGGCTGAGGCGCCGGTTGGGGGTGGTGGGCCCCGGTGGCCGTGGGTCGGGGTGCTCGGGGCTCAACCTCGGTCGGTTTTTGTCCTTGTTTGCGGGTGTTTGGGCTCAACCACGGTCGGTTTTTGCCCTCGTTCGTGGACGTTAGAGCTCAACCTGGGTCGGTTCCTGTCCACACACGAGGTCATCCCGTGCTCCGGACAGAGCCCACCTGATCTCAACCACGGTCGGTCCCGGCCTCCCCGTCATTCCGCTGGCTCACCTGATCTGCGCTGCTGACGGACACCTCGACCTCCAGGCGGTCGGGGGGCTTTACAGGGGCGCTAGGATTGCGCCGCCCGAAAGCCGGGCCGGGGGCAGAGGGGTTTTCCCCGACGCGGCGCGGTCACCTACCGTGGCAAGTTGTCCCCTTTAGGGAGGGTCTGCGTGGTGCGCGTGTCGGCGCCGGGAAAGGTCATGATCTCGGGCGAGTACGTCGTCCTCGAGGGCGCGCCTGCGCTCGTCGCGGCGGCGCCTGCCCGCGCCCGGGTGACGCTCGCGGCCCGCCCGACCCGCACGAGCGACGGCTCACCGCCGGATCCCGGCCGCTCGCCCGACGCACAGCCGCTCCCGCCGGAAGCTCTGCTAGCTCGCACGTGCGCCGAATCCGTCTTCGGCCCGCTCACCCGCGACATGGACCTCGCCATCGACACCAGCGCGCTGCGCCATCAGGGGAATGGCGAAGGGAGCCGCAAGCTCGGCCTCGGCTCCTCCGCCGCTGCTGCCGCCGGCACCGTCGCAGCAGTCGCCGCGGCGAACGGTCTCGACGTCTCGAATCCCACCGTCCGCGCCCGCCTCCTCCCGATCGCGCTCGACGGCCACCGCGCGGTCGCCCCCGAAGGCAGCGGCGCCGACGTCGCGGCCTCCACGCTCGGCGGGTTCGTGCGCGTCCGTCGCGACGGCGAGCACCTCGATGCCGCGCGGATCGACTGGCCCGCCTCGCTCCACCTCGCGCTCGTGTGGACCGGCACCCCCGCGCGCACCAGCGATCTCGTCGCGAAGGTGAAGTCGCTCGCGGCCCGCGATGCCACGGCCTACCAGCGCGCGATCACACCGCTCCGCGAGGCGGCAGCCACGTTGCTCGCCGCGATCGAGCGCGGCGACGCGCGCGGCGCGATCGACGCCGCCGCCGCGCACCACGACGCGATGCAGCTCCTCGGCGAGACGGCCGGTGCCCCGATCGTCACGCCCGAGCTCACCAAGGCCGCGATGATCGCGCATTCGATCGGCGGCTCCGCGAAGCCTTCGGGCGCGGGCGGTGGCGACGTCGCCATCGCGTTCCTCCCCTCCGAGTCCGCGATCGCCGAGCTCGGCGACGCGTGTCGAATTGCCGGCTTGGCCCTACTCCCCCTTCGGCTCGGAGACGACGGTGTCCGCGTCGACGAGCCCTTGGACTGATTTGATCGCTCGCGGACGAGCGCCGCGAGCTTTGAGCGATCGGAGCACTCGATGGTCACCTCGCGCTTGCCCGGCTTCTACAAGCTCACGCTGATCGAGCGTCGCCGCCTCGCCGAGGCATCGCTCGGTCTGCCGCCCGGCGCGCTCGATCGCGCGCTCGAGCAGGGTGGCCTCGACCCCGAGACCGCCGACAAGACCATCGAGAACGTGATCGGCACCTACGCGATGCCGCTCGCGCTCACGCTCAACGTGCAGATCAACGGACGCGACTACCTCGCGCCGATGGTCGTCGAAGAGCCCAGCGTCGTCGCCGCGGCGTCGAACGCGTCCAAGATGATCCGCGCGGGCGGTGGCTTCGAGGCCGAGGCCGACGCGCCGATCATGATCTCGCAGATCCAGCTCGACGAAGTGCCGGACGTCGCGGGCGCGCGCGAGGCGCTGCTCGAGGAGACGACGAAGCGCGAGCTGCTCGCGCTCGCCGACGCAGCGGTGCCCAACCTCGTCGCACGCGGTGGTGGCGCGCGCGATCTCGAGGTGCGCGATCTCGGCGACGGCTGGATGGTCGTGCACGTCCTCGTCGACTGCCGCGACGCGATGGGCGCGAACCTGGTGAACACCGTCGCCGAGTCGCTCGCACCGCGCGTCGCCGAGATCGCCGGTGGGCGCATCGGCCTGCGCATCCTCTCGAACCTCACCGATCGCCGCATGGTGCGCGTGAAGTGCCGCGTGCCCGCGAGCGCGCTCGAGGGCGAGGGCTTCACCGGCGAGGAAGTGCGCGACGGCATCGTGCGCGCGAGCGAGTTCGCGTCGCGCGATCCCTACCGCGCCGCGACGCACAACAAGGGCATCATGAACGGGATCGATCCCGTCGTGATCGCGACCGGCAACGACTGGCGCGCCGTGGAAGCGGGCGCGCACGCGTGGGCCGCGAAGGACGGCAAATACGGCCCGCTCTGCACGTGGTGCGTGGGCGAGGACGGCGCGCTCGAGGGCACGATGGAGCTGCCGCTCGCGCTCGGCATCGTCGGCGGGACGCTGCGCGTGCACCAGGCCGCGCGCTTCTCGCTCGGGATCGCGGGTGTGGACTCGGCGCAGGAGCTCGCGATGGTCGCGGCGTGTGTCGGCGTGTCGTCGAACCTCTCGGCGCTGCGTGCGCTCGCGACGGTCGGCATCCAGCGCGGGCACATGGCGCTGCACGCGCGCAGCGTCGCGATCGCGGCCGGCGCGCGCGGTGATCTCGTCGAGATCGTCGCCGCGGAGATCCACGAGGCGGGCACGGTGACGGTCGAGGCGGCGCGCGCCGCGCTCAAGCGTCTCGCGCCCGACGCGGAGCTCCAGGCCGCCGAGTGACTGCGTGCGCGTGGACGACGCGCACGGTGAGATTCACCGCGAGGAACGTGGCGCGCGCGAAGCCGCGCGCATCGGGGCAGCGCTGATCGGGACGATCGCGCTGCCCGTGTCGTTGGCGGCGGCGGGACAGCCGATCAGCGCGCGTGGGCTCGCGTGGGTCGTGTGCGCGGCCGGAGCGATCGTCGCGCTCGCGATCGGGACGCGGATCGCGCGGCGCATCGCGGGCGCGATCGTGCTCGTGTGGCTCGGTGTCATCGTCGCGACGCTGGCGTGGCCCACTCGCGAGCATGGGTACCTCGATGCGATCGTGCTGCCCTCGGGCGAGCGCCCATCGCCTCTCTCGCGGCTGTTCTCGGAGCGCGACGTGAGCCTCGTCGGCGTGCGGCTCATGCGGGTGACGCGCGGCGTGAGCGGGCGCGAGCTCGAGGCCTTCGACGTCGCGTCCGTCTACGACGCGATCGAGGCGAGCGATGGCACGGTGACGAGCACGCCGTTCGTGTCGACGGTGCTCGGCGAGCAACGCGCATCACGCTTCGACGCGTTCGTGCACGAGGAGAGCGCGCGCTGGGTCGTGTTCCTCCACGGCTACGGCGGCAGCTTCGCGTCGTATTGCTGGGTCGTGGCGCACGCGGCGGAGCGCGCGGGATGGAGCACGGTGTGCCCGGCGACGTCGTTCTCGGAGCACTGGGAGTCCGGCCACGGACCGGCGATCGCACGTCGTACCCTGGACTTCGTGAGGGCGCGCGGCGGCGACACGATCGTGCTCGCGGGGCTATCGAACGGCGGAGTCGGCGCGTCGCGCCTCGCGCGCGAGCTCGAGATCGACGGGCTCGTGCTGATCTCGGGGCTCGACGATCACACGATGCCGATCGCGATCCCGACGCTGGTGTGGCACGGCACGCACGACGAGCGCTTCCCGATCGATCTCTCGCGCGCGTGGGCGGAGCGCGCGGGCGCGCAGATGATCGAGGTCGACGGCGATCACTTTGCGCTGATCGAGCAGCGCGAGGACTTCAGCGGCGCGCTCGAGACGTTCTTGCGCGGGATCGCGCGGTGATGCGAGGGCTCGGGATCACGCTGCTGCTGTTGGCGACGACGACACGCGCGAGCGCGCAGGACGAGGCGCGCGTTCCGATCGGCGTCGAGGAGCGCGAGTGGCCGTCGATCACCGACGATCCCGCGACGCTCGACGAGACCTGCCGTCGCGCGGCCAGCACCTCGTGGGCGCGGCTCGGATCGACCGAGGGCACGGTGCGCTGCGTGGTCGAGCCCACCACCGATCGCACCCTCGCGATCGTGGTGGTGCACGCGCGCTACGACGTGCGCGCGTTCGTCGCGCTGCGCGACGGCGATCGACTGCGCGTGCTCGACGTGGTCGACGACGAGACCACGACCCCGGCCGACGACGCCGAGATCCACTTCGCACGCCTCACGCGATCGAGGGCGCGCGGGGTCGAGGTCCTCGCGGTCGAGACCCGCACCCGCACGACGCGCTGGACCGAGCGCGCGGGGGTGCGCGAGGAGCGGCGACACCTCACGGTGTGCCTCCGCGAGCGCGCGCTGACCGAGCCGATCCGGTGCACGCTCTCGGTGCCGCTCGAGATCGTCGCGACCGTGCTCACGCGCGACGGCGAGACCCGTCGTGCGATCGCGAGCACCCGCGCCGAGGCGAGCGCGACGCTTCGCGCCGACGGCACGCTGCGTCTCCGACGTCGCAGCGGCAGCTGGTCCGCGCTCTACGAGAGCGAGCGCCCCGAGTCGTTCCCGCCCGACGAGAGCGAGCGCGACGTCGTGCTCTCGTTCGTGTCCGACTGATCGCCGTCGATCTCCGCGCGGAACGGCTCGGTGAGCTCGGCGATCACCAGCGCGAGCTCGCTCGGCTCGACCGGCTTCGCGACGTGACGATCGAACCCCTCGCCGAGCGCCTTCGCGCGATCCTCGATCGCTGCGTACGCGGTGAGCGCGATCGCGGGGACGCGCGCGCCGAGCTCGTGCTCGATCGCGCGCACCCGACGGATCAGCGAGTAGCCGTCCTCGCCCGGCATGCCGATGTCCGAGACCAGCACGTGCGGTCGCGCATCACGCACCACGCGCAGCGCCTCGTCGGCCGATGCCGCGATCGTCACCGAGGCCTCGAGCTCGTGGAACGCGCTCACGAGGAGCTCGCGCGCGTCGACCTCGTCGTCGACGACGAGCACCCGGATGCCGCGCAGCCGCGGTCCTTCGCGGAGCGTCGGCGTGAGCGAAGGACGCGCGACCGCGACGACGCGCGGCCGCACCCCTGCGTTCACCGACGCGGGCAGCCGCACCGTGAACGTCGCGCCGCGTCCCTCTCCGTCGCTGTCCGCGACGATGCTGCCGCCGTGGAGCTCGACGATGTGACGCACGATCGTGAGCCCGAGGCCGAGCCCGCCGTGCGCGCGCGCCTTGCCCGCGTCGGCCTGACGAAATCGATCGAACACGTGCGGCAGGAACTCGCGCGGGATGCCGGCACCGGTGTCGCGCACGACGATCTCGACCTCGCCCGGCAGCCCGCGCAGCCGCACGTCGACGTGCCCTTGCGCCGGCGTGAACTTCACCGCGTTCGTCAGCAGGTTCCACACGACCTGCTGCAGGCGATCGGCGTCGCCGAGCACCTCGCCGATCTCGCCCGGCACGTCGGCGGTGATCCGCACGCCGCGCCCTTCGGCCTGGGGTCGGATCGCCTCGACCGCCATCTCGACGACACCCGCGGGATCGAGCGGCGCGGGGCTGAGGCGCAGCTTGCCGCTCACGATGCGGCTCACGTCGAGCAGGTCCTCGATGAGCTGCGTCTGCACGCGCGCGTTCCGCTCGATGATCTCGATCGCGCGACGCTGCTTGTCCGGCGTGATCGTGCCCTCGCGGAGCATGCGCGCCCACCCGAGGATCGCGTTGAGCGGCGTGCGCAGCTCGTGCGAGACCGTCGCGAGGAACTCGTCCTTGCCGCGGTTCGCGTCCTCCGCGCGCTTGCGATCCTCGCGCGCCTGGGCGTAGAGCCGCGCGTTGTCGATCGCGACGGCGATGCGCAGCGCGAGCTCCATCGCGAGCGCCACGTCGCGCTCCACGAAGCCGCGCCGCTCGTCGGCGGTGGCGAGCACGAGGGTGCCGAGGCACGACGCGCGCAGCGAGATCGGCACGACGATCGCGAGGTGCAGGCCGAGCCTCTCGCGCAGGCTCGTCGAGGTGTCGTCGCCCGCGACGACGCGCGCCTCGCCGGTGCGCATCACCTCGGCGGCGCCGAGCGGATCCTGCTCCCAGCCATCGCGCGACGAGAGCAGCTCGTCGCGCGCATCGTCGCGGTGCGCCCATGCGACGCGATGCACGACGTCGTCTCCGTCGCGGAGCAGATCGATCACTGCCCAGTCCGCGAGCTGCGGGACGAGCAGGCGCAGCGCGCGACCGAGCGTCGGCGCGAGATCGAGCGACGACGCGAGCACCTCGCTCGCATCGGCGAGCAGTCGGTTCTCGGCCGCGACGCGCTCCGCTTCCCGTCGCGCGCGTCGCTCGGCCTCGTGCAACGCGTCGCGCTCGCGCTCCACCGCGCGCCGGAGCAGCAGGTTCTCCCGCTCGCGCAGCGCGCGCCGCACCGCTGGGCCGAGCCGATCGAGGCGGTGCTTGAGCACGTAGTCGGTCGCTCCGCGCTTCAGCGACTCGATCGCGATCTCCTCGCCGATCGCGCCCGAGACGAACACGAAGGGCACGTCGGGCGCGCTCTCGCGCGCGCGATCGAGCGCGGTGCGCCCGTCGTACGAGGGCAGCTCGTAGTCGGAGAGCACGAGATCGAACCCGCCCGCGACGAGCTCGCGCTCGAACGCGTCGCGATCGCCGACCCGCACGATGCGCGCCTCGAGGCCCTCGCGCGCGAGGTGCTCCTGCACGAGCTCGGCATCGTGAGGATCGTCCTCCAGGTGGAGGATCCGCATCGAGCGTCCGCGATCTCTCGGCATGTCGGCCTCAAGCGCCCCGCGGCGGAGGCTGGTTGAGCACGGCCCAGAAGAGGCCGAGCTCGCGGATCGCGTCGCTGAACTCGTGGAAGTCGACGGGCTTCACCACGTACGCGTTCACGCCGAGCCCGTAGCTGCGCACGATGTCGCGCTCCTCGCGCGACGACGTGAGCATCACCACCGGGATCATGCGGAGCCGTGGATCGCTGCGCATGTGCGCGAGCACCTCGAGCCCGTCGACCTTGGGCAGCTTGAGGTCGAGCAGCACCACGACCGGATCGCCCTCGCGCCGCGCGGCGTGCGGCCCGCGACGGTGCAGATAGTCGATCGCCTGCGCGCCGTCGTGCACCACGTCGACACCGTTCGCGATGCGGCTGTGCTCGAGCGCGGTGAGCGTGAGCTCGACGTCGTTCTCGCTGTCCTCGACGAGCAGGATCTTCTTCGCGCTCAGCGTCATCCACGGCTCCGCGTCGTGCGCGCGTCGGACGCGGGCGCCGACGGCAAGGTCAGATGGAAGGTGGCGCCGCGCCCGGGCGCGCCCTCGGCCCAGGCGCGTCCTCCGTGGCGCTCCACGATGCGTCGCACCGTCGCGAGGCCGATGCCGGTGCCCTCGTACTCCTCGACCCCGTGGAGCCGCTGGAAGACCCCGAAGAGCTTGTGCGCGTACTCCATGTCGAAGCCCACGCCGTCGTCGCGCACGAAGAGCTCGATCTCGTCCGCGCGCTCGAGCGCGCCGATCTCGATGTGCGCGGGATCGCACGTGCGCGTGTACTTCACCGCGTTCGAGATCAGGTTCGTCAGCACGACGCGCAACATCGTCGCGTCGGCGCGCACCTCGGGCAGCGCACCGATCGACCACTCGATGCGGCGCCCCTCGTAGTCCGGCGCGAGCTCGTCGACGACGCCCCGCACCAGCGGTCCGAGCGCGACCGTCTCGCGCGCGAGCTCGGCGCGTCCCATGCGCGAGAACGCGAGCAGCGCGTCGATCAGCGTGCCCATCTGCTTGCTCGCCTCGCCGATGGTGCGCAGCCAGCGCTGGCCCTTGTCGTCGAGGCGATCGCCGGCGTGGGCGCGCAGCAGATCCGCGAACCCGCTGATGTGGCGGATCGGCGCGCGGAGATCGTGCGAGACCGTGTACGAGAACGACTCGAGCTCGCGGTTCGCCTCGGCCAGCGCGGCCGTGCGCTGATCGACGCGCGACTCGAGATCGGCGTTGAGCGCCTGGAGCGCCGAGAGCGCGGCGTCGCGCTGCTCGAGCGCGCTGCGCGCCGACTCGTAGAGACGCGCGTTCTCCACCGCGACCGCGGCGCGACGGCCGAGCTCCTCGACGAGCGCGATCGCGCGCGCGTCGTACACACGCTGCGACTCCGCGCTCACCATCGAGAGCGCGCCCACGGTGCGCCCGTGCGCGCTCAGCGGCACGACCATCGCCGATCGCAGCCCGAGCTCGCGCAGGATCCGGAGGAGCTCGGGATCCGGCACCATCGCGACCAGGAGCGCGTCGGAGATCTCGGCGTGCACCTCGCTGACGCCGGTGCGGATCACCTGGGGCACGCCCTTCGTCGCACGAGGATCGTGAGGGACCCGTCGATGCAGCTCGTGCGCGAGCTCGACCTTCGCGGGATCGACGTGCGCGACTGCGATGCGGCGGATCGTGCCGTCCTCCTCGAGCAGATCGACGGCGCACCAGTCGGCGAAGCGCGGGACCGCGAGGCGCACCACGTGCGAGAGCGTCGCGTCGACGTCGATCGACGACGCGAGCAGCGTGCTGGCCTCGGCGAGAAAGCGCTGATCGTCGTCCTCCCGCTTCTTCGCCGTGACGTCGCGCGCGACCGCGACGAGCTCCACGACGCGCCCGCCGCGATCGACGATCGGGCTCTTCACGACGTGGAAGTAACGCCGCTCTCCGTCCTTTCCGACGTGTGCCTCCTCGAGCTCCTCGACGACCGCGCCCTCCTCGAAGACGAGCTGGTCGGAGGGTGCGTCGGCCTCGCCCACGAGGTGAGCGCGCGTCGCCTGGTTCGCGTAGGTGAGCTCCGAGCCCGGGCCCTTCGCGAACACCATGTCGCGCACCGAGTCGAGGATCTGCCGGTACCGGTGCTCGCTCTGCTCGAGCGCCTCCTGGGCGCGCACGACCTCGGTCACGTCGCTGAACGATCCCGCCATGCGGATCGGCTCGCCGTTCGCGTCCCACTCCGCTTGGCCGCGCGTCGTGCACACGCGGTACTCGCCCCTCGCGTGGCGCAGCCGGAAGCGCGGCACGACGTAGGGCGCGCGCCGCGCGAGGTGCTCGTCGAGCGCGTGCTTCATCATCGCGCGGTCGTCGGGGTGCACCCGCTCGAACCACGACTGGAAGTCGCCGCGCCACTCGTCGCGGCGGACCCCCATGATGTCGAAGAGGCGGTCGTTCCACTCGACCGTGTCGTCGCGGAGATCCCAGAGCCACATGCCATCGGTCGACGCCTCCGCGACGAGCCGGTGCTTCACCTCGTCGCGACGAAGGCGCTCGAAGAGACGCGCGTTCTCGATCGCGAACGACGCGTGCCCCGCGATCGCGACACAGAGGCGCTCGTCGCGCTCGGTGAAGCGGCCTGGCTCCGCGTGCCCGAAGAAGAGCCCGCCGAGCACCTTGCCCTCACCGCGTGCGATCACCGGCACCGCGAGGTAGCTGACGACCGGCAGGTGCCCCTCGGGCATGCCGTGGTACGGCGCGTTCCTGCCGAAGCGCGGGCTCTTCCGCACGTCGTCGTAGCGCACCGGCCCGACGCCATCGAAGGTGGGCGCGAAGATCTCCGTCTTGCGCGGCATCGGGAAGCGCTCGAACGCGTCGCGCGACACGCCCGAGAGCGCGTAGAGCATGTAGCTCTCTCCGCGACGCCCCTCGACGTTGTAGAAGAACGCCCCGAACTGCGCGCGCACCGCGCTCGTGGCCTCGTCGGTCACGCGCTGCACGACGCGCGCGACGTCGGGCTCGCGCGCGAGCTCGGCCCCGATGCGGAGGAGCACGTCGGCATCGCTCGCGCCGAGCGACGTGGGGAGGGGCACGGCGACTTCCATCGGAACCAGGTCGTCATGAGCACCGTCCTGGAGTCTGACAACGCACACTGCGCGACCGCACAGGTACGCGCGGCGCGCACGTGCTCGACGCCGACTTCGCGCGGGCGTTACGCTCGCGGCGCGTGAGCGTGAAGGGGGCGAGGCGCGCGGTGGGGCGCGTCGAGGACGCGTCGGATGTCGCCGAGACCTCGTCGTCCGACGGAGGCCGCGCGCTGCTGCAGTCGCGCCTCGCGCTGTTCGGGCGCGTGATGGTGCTGCTGACGTTGCTCGGCTACGCGATGACGAACCTCGTCACGCTCGCGAGCGGACAGGGCGGCGTCGAAGAGCTGGTGTCGGGCTCGAGCCTCGCGATGCTCGGCGCGATCGTCGCGCTGCTCGTCGTGTGGCTCGTCGCGCGCGGCGGTCCGCTGCCGATGGGCGCGCTGCGCGCGCTCGATGTGATCGGCATGGTGGTGCCCGCGACGCTGCTCGACGTGATGGCGCTGCTGCTCTCGGTCGAGCTGCGGCCCGATCTGCACAGCCGTCACCTCGTGATGCTGCTCGTCACGACGAACATGGCGATCGCGCGCGCGGTGCTGGTGCCGAGCCGGCCCGGATGGACCGCGGCGATCGGCTGCGCGGCGGCGCTGCCCGCGCTCGTGCTCGCGGCGGCGGCCGACGGACCGGGCGAGCCCCAGATGCGCGCGGCGTACGCGTTCACCTGGCTCTTGATCGCGGTGATGACGTCGACGTTCGCGTCGCGCGTGATCTACGGGCTGCGACGTCGGGTGCGCGAGGCGACGCGGCTCGGGCGCTACACGCTGGTCGAGACGCTGGGCGCAGGCGGGATGGGCGTGGTGTACCGCGCCGAGCACGCGATGCTGCGACGGCCCACCGCGGTGAAGCTGCTCGATCTGACGGAGGTCGGAGAGCGCGGGCTCGCGCGCTTCGAGCGCGAGGTGCAGCTCACCGCGCAGCTCACGCACCCGAACACGATCGCGATCTACGACTACGGCCGCACCCCCGACGGCGTCTTCTACTACGCGATGGAGCTCGTCGACGGGCTCGACCTCGAGGCGCTGGTGCGCGCCCACGGGCCACAGCCCGCCGCGCGTGTCGCCCATCTGCTGCGCCAGGCGTGCGGCTCGCTCGCCGAGGCGCACGAGGCGGGGCTGGTCCATCGCGACATCAAGCCGAGCAACCTGGTCGTGTCGCGGCGCGCCGGTCAGGGCGACGTGCTCAAGGTGCTCGACTTCGGCCTCGTGAAGGACGTGCGCGGCGAAGCGGGCGACGAGCGGGTGTCGACCCACGGCGTGATCGTGGGCACGCCGCTCTATCTCTCGCCCGAGGCGATCAGCGCGCCCGAGAACGTCGGGCCCGCGAGCGATCTCTACGCGCTCGGCGCGGTCGCGTACTGGTTGCTCACCGGCACGCCGGTGTTCGCGGGGACGAGCGTGGTCGAGCTCTGCGCGTCGCACCTCTCGGATCGACCCGTCACGCCGAGCGCGCGCGGCGTGATCGTGCCGCCGAAGCTCGAGGCGCTGGTGATGGCGTGCCTCGCGAAGGCGCCGAGCGATCGCCCGGCGAGCGCAGCGGCGCTGGCGAGCGCGATCGCAGCGAGCGACGCGGGCACGTGGACGCAGAAGGACGCCGACGCGTGGTGGAGCGCGCAGGAGCGCGCGAAGGTCGAGATCGAGAGCGACGACGCGCTCGCCGCGACCATCGCGAGCGACGCCGCGCCGAAGGCGCGCGTGTCCTCGTGAGCGACGGTCTGGACTGCCTCGCGCGGCATGCACGACACCGAGCGGCTCGAAGGCCCCACCGGCGAGCTGCGCTCGATCGACGGCGGCCGCGCGCTCTCCTCGCTGCGGTGAGAGATCGCACTCTCTCGTGAGCCGTGTCGTTGCGACGGGTGTGTGCGCTTTGAGACAGTCGCACGTCCCGCTTCGACCTGGAGCTCGCCCTATGAATTTCGCGCAAAAGCTCGTCATCCCAGGGTCGCTGGCCCTCTCGATCGCGCTGCTCGCGGCGCCTGGCTGCACCGTGAACGACGATGGCCCGGGTCGACCCGGCACCGGCGGCGACGGTGGCGGTGTGGGCCCCGGCACCGACGGTGGGCAGCTCACCTATCCCGACGGCGGCGGCCCGGTGAACGCGTGCTCGCCGGGCTGCGGCCCGGAGGAGATCTGCGGCGCGACGAACGACGGCAACGGCCTCGACGACGACTGCGACACGCGCGTCGACGAGGGCTGCACCTGCATGCCCGGCGAGACGCGCCCGTGCTTCGCGGGCCCGCCCGATCGCCGCAACATCGGCGCGTGCGCCGACGGCATCGAGGCGTGCACCGAGTTCGGCATCTGGGGCGCGTGCGTCGGCGGCGTCTCGCCCTCGGCCGAGACCTGCAACGGCAGCGACGACGACTGCAACGGCACGAGCGACGATCTCGCGGGCTGCAGCTCCGCGGTCATGTGCCCCGGCAACGACGTCGCGCCGCCGCTCTCCAACTTCACGCTGCGCGGTGATCGCGTCTACACCGGCGAGGCGCGCAGCTGGACCTGGAGCCTCGACTGCCCGGACTCGGTGCCCGCCGAGCTCTGCCCGACGCTCGCGACGCCGACCGCCGAGAACACCGACGTGTACCTCACCGCGTCGGGCGCGTACCGCGTGAACGTCACGGTCACGCTCGCCGACGGCACCACCGCGAGCTGCGCGTGGACGCTCTACGTGCGCGGCGGCGGGCTCCGCGTCGAGCTCAACTGGGACACGATGCTCGACACCGCGGGCGGCACCGACGTCGACCTGCACCTGCACCGGTGGACGCGCAACGGCGTGGACACCGACTTCTTCAACGACGACGACTGCTACTACCTCAACTGCCAGCCCGACGACGACCTGACGTGGGCGGGCCACGCGGACTCGGCGCTCGAGAACTGCGACGACGCGCCGCACGGCGGCGGCGCCACTTGGCGTGACCGCGGCAGCTGCCGCAACCCGCGCCTCGACGTCGACACCAACGGCACCGACGGCGCGTGCCGCGCGAGCGTGACCGACCCCAACTCCGACGCGTTCTGCGCGCCCGAGAACATCAACGTGGACTCGCCGGTCATCGGCATGCCGTACCGCGTGATGGTCAACTACTTCAGCGACTCCGGGCACAGCGAGCAGACGATGCCGACCGTCAACATCTACTGCGGCGGCGCGCTGCGTGGATCGTTCGGCTCCGACCCGTTCGTGTTCCTGCGCAACGGCGACAGCCTCGGCGAGGCGAACGACAACTGGTACGTCGCCGACGTCGTCTTCTTCATGGGCGAGTGCGGCCTCGACTGCATGGTCTATCCGCTCGGCCAGGTCATGCAGGGAACCGAGGACGACATCGGCTTCTCGGTCGCGCCCTTCGGCCCGATGTGGTCCTGCGACTACAACGCCGCGAACAGCACCTGCACCGCGCGCTGAGCCGATCCTGATCCGACACCGAGCGCGCTGCGTCTCCTCGAGAGGCGCAGCGCGTTCTGCGTTTCAGGATTCGAGCACGCCCTGTCGTCTTCACGAGCGTGCCGTCGGGGCTGAGGATCTCGACGCGACGCGCTGCACGTCGCGCAGATCGATCGCGAAGCGCGTGACCATGATGTCGGCATCGCGCGTGCGTGAGCGCCGACATGCGGTCATCGAGGCGCGCGCGCCCGAAGAGCACCGGCTCCCACGGCATCGTCGGCTCGGGCGGCTCGCGCGCTGGACCGCGAACGTGCGCGAGACGCGCGCCCAGTCAGCGCTTCGGCGGCCGCTTCTTCGCGACCGTCGTGGCCTCGAGCCGCGGGCGCGGGCTCGGCGCGAGGCGCACGGTGCGCGCACGTTGTGCTTCGACGGGCACCGGCGGAGGTCCCGACTTCCCCGTCGGCACCGCCTTGCGCACCACCTCCGACTCGAGCGCCGGGAACGCCGACCTCCGCGGCTCGGGCGCAGGCGGAGTCGGCGTCGGCTTCGCCGGCGCGGCGTGGAGGAACGCGAAGTCCTGACCGCCCGTCGGCGGTCGCGTCGCAGGTCGCGCGAGCGGAGGCAGCGCGGCACGCGCCGTCGATCGCGGCGGCGGCGCGGCCCGCGGAGGCTCGCTCTTCTTCGGCGCGCTGGGCATCACGGCAGCGGGCGGCGGCACGCGCGGCACCGCAGGCGGGGTCGAGCCGTCGCGCGGCGGAGGAGCACGCCTGGAATCGGAGCCCACGGACGTCGCGTGGTCGCAATCGATGTGCCGCAATGGACACATGGAAAACTGCACATGACGCAGCGCGTGAGATCGGAGCACGGCGCGTCCCGCGCGCCGCGTCGGAGCACGCGCTGCTCCGCGCATGCGGCGCGCGACGCGTGTACGATCCGCCGCGAGGATGGCGGACGAAGACCCGCTCGCCGCGACGATCGACGCGCGTGTGCTCGAGACCGCGCGCACGATGGAGCACCTGCCCGGCGCGACCGTCGTGCCCGACGATCTCGACGCGTGGGCCGAGGAGACCGTCGCGCGCGCGCTCGGATCGCTCTCCGAAGCGAGCGGCCTCGCGATCCGCGGCACGATCGGCGAAGGCGGAATGGGCGTCGTGCGCGCGGGCACGCAGCTCTCGCTCGGTCGCGAGGTCGCGATCAAGACGCTCAAGGACGACGCGCGCAGCGAGCGCGCGACGCTCAAGCTGCTGCGCGAGGCGTGGGTCACCGGTGCGCTCGAGCACCCCAACGTCGTGCCGGTGTACGACCTCTCGCTCGACGCCTCGGGCGGCCCGCGCATCGTGCTCAAGCGCATCGCGGGCGAGCCGTGGGCGGACCTGATGCACGCGCGCGCCACGCTGCGCGATCGCTTCGGCGCGCACGACGCGCTCGAGTGGAACCTCCGGATCCTGATGCAGGTGTGCAACGCGGTGCGGTTCGCGCACAGCCGCGGGATCCTGCATCGCGACCTCAAGCCCGAGAACGTCATGATCGGCGAGTTCGGCGAGGTCTACGTGCTCGACTGGGGCCTCGCGGTCGCGATGCGCGACGACGGCAGCGGGCGCCTGCCGCTCGCGAAGGACGCGGTCGAGATGGCGGGCACGCCCGCGTACATGGCGCCCGAGATGCTCGGAGGTGATCCGCCGCGCATCGACGAGCGCACCGACGTGTACCTGCTCGGTGCGCTGCTCTACGAGATCGTCGCCGGACGTCCCCCGCACGCGCCCGAAGGCGGCGCGCCGATGATGCAGATCCTCGCGAGCATCGTGCGCTCCGAGCCCGAGCTCCCCGAGACGATCGAGGTCGAGCTCGCGCGCATCGTGCGCCGCGCGATGCACCGCGATCCGACGCAGCGCTTCGAGAGCGCCGAGCAGCTGCGCCTCGCGCTCGGGCGCTTCCTCGAGCAGCGGGGATCGCTCGCGCTCGCGGCCGACGCACAGCGACGGCTGCGCGACCTCGAGGACGAGCGCAGCGAGCCGATCGGCGATGCGGACGAGGCACGGCTGCGCCTCTATCACTTGTTCGGCGAGTGCCGCTTCGGCTTCCTCGAGGCGCTGCGCATCTGGCACGAGAACGAGGTGGCGCGCACCGGGCTGCGCCGCGCGCTCACGTTGATGATCGAGCTCGAGCTCGAGCAGGGCGATCCCAAGGCCGCGTCGGTCCTGCTCGCGGAGCTGACGAGCCCACCGCAGGAGCTCGTGGTGCGCGTGAACGACGCGCGGCGCGCGAAGGAGCGCGAGGAGGCCAAGCGCGCCGCGTTGGTGCGCCAATTCGATCCCTCGATCGGCCGTCGCACGCGGGTGGTGGTCAGCACGATCCTCGGCGTGATCTGGACGGTACTGCCGTGGATCGGCTTCGCGCTCGAGCAGCACGATCCCACGATCGATCAGCGCGCGCCGCTGCTCTCGTCGTGCGCGATGCTCGTGCTCGCGAGCGTGATCGGGTACTGGGCGCGCGAGGCGCTCTCGCGCACCGCGCTCAACCGCAGCCTGGTGCGCGTGGTGGCGGCGGTGTTGATCGGACAGGTCGCGCTCTACGCGGTCACGTGGAAGCTCGCGATCACCTACGAGCAGACGCGGCCGCTCGTGCTCCTGCTCTATGCGGTGTGCGCGTCGCTCACCGCGTCGGCGCTCGAGCGACGCTTCTGGCCCGCGGCGCTCGCGATGTGCGCCGCGTTCGTGCTCGCCGCGGTGTGGCCGACCTACGCGTGGCCGTTCGAGTCGTTCGCGAATCTCGTGCTCACCGTGAACGTGCTGGTGATCTGGGGACGGGTCGACGACGAGGAGCGCGCGTCGATCGCGGTACGACGTTGATGGAGCCCGTGCATGCCGTCGCCGGATGAGCTGAGCCAGACCCTCGAAGCGCGCATGGAGGAGCTCCTCCAGGACGCGCGCACGCTCGATCGTTCCCCGAGCTCGACGATCACGCCCGAGCGCTCGCGGCCGGATGCGGCGGGTGAGCACGCGATCGCGCTGCTGCGCCGGATGGGCCCGACCGGTGCGGGCCTCGAGGTGCGCGGCACGATCGGCGAGGGCGGCATGGGCGTCGTGCGCCTCGCGACCCAGGTCGCGCTCGGTCGCGAGGTCGCGGTCAAGACGCTCAAGGCCGATCAGAAGAGCGATGCGGCGACGCTCAAGCTGCTGCGCGAGGCGTGGGTCACCGGGTCGCTCGAGCACCCGAACGTCGTGCCGGTCTACGACATCTCGCTCGACGCGCAGGGCTCGCCGCAGATCGTCCTCAAGAAGATCGGCGGTGCCGCATGGGCCGATCTCATGCGCGACGACAAGGCGATCCGGAAGCGCTTCCAGGCGCGCGACGCGTTCGAGTGGAACGTCCGGATCCTCGTCGCGGTGTGCAACGCCGTGCACTTCGCGCACAGCCGCGGGATCCTCCATCGCGACCTCAAGCCCGAGAACGTGATGATCGGGGAGTTCGGCGAGGTCTATGTGCTCGACTGGGGCATCGCGGTCGCGATGCACGACGACGGCACGGGCCGACTTCCGCTCGCGAAGGACGCGATCGAGATGGCGGGGACGCCGCTCTACATGGCGCCCGAGATGCTCGGCGGCGCGCCCGGTCTCCTCTCGCAGCGCACCGACGTGTACCTGCTCGGCGCCATGCTCTTCGAGGTGATCGCGGGGCGCGCGCCGCACGAGGGCGCGCACCTCGGCGAGATCCTGCACTCGATCGCGCGCAGCAAGCCGACGCTGCCCGAGGGGACGCCGGCCGAGCTCGCGCGCATCGTGCTGCGCGCGCTCGATGCCGATCCCGACGCGCGCTTCGAGAGCGCGGAGCAGCTGCGCCTCGCGCTGATCGGATTCCTCGAGCACCGCGGATCGCTGAAGCTCGCGGGAGAGGCGGAGGCGCGCCTCGCCGAGCTGCTCGAAGAGAAGGAGCGCGTCGGCGGCGATCCCGACGAGCGACGGCTGCGCCTCTATCACTTGTTCGGCGAGTGCCGCTTCGGGTTCCTCGAAGCGCTCGAGATCTGGCGCGACAACGAGGAGGCGCGCGCCGGGCTGCGCCGCGCGCTGATCACGATGATCGAGCTCGAGCTCGAGCAGGGCGATCCCAAGGCGGCTGCGCTCTTGCTCGCCGAGGTCGAGGACGCACCGGCCGAGCTGATCGCGCGGGTGAGCGACGAGCGCGCGAAGTGGCAGGCCGAGGAGGAGCGGCGAGCCAAGCTCGCGCGCGATCACGATCCCTCGATCGGGCGCCGCACGCGCGTGTTCATCGGCGTGGTGCTCGGCACGCTGTGGACGATCGCGCCGTTCGCGCTCTGGGTGTGGACGCGCACCGGGCACGCGGAGCGCTCGCACGCTCAGGCGATGCTCGCGACCTCCGCGCTCTTCGTCGCGGCGATGGGGCTCGGCTACTGGGCGCGCGACTCGCTCTCGCGCACCGCGATCAACCGTCGCCTCACGCGGCTCGTCGGGATCATGCTGGGCTCGCAGATCCTGCTCTTCGGGTCGGTGTGGAGGCTCGGCGTGACACCCGAGCAGACCGGGCCCCTCCTGATGTTCCTCTACACCGTGCTCGCCGCGGTGGCGGCCGCGACGATCGAGTCGAGGTTGTGGCCGACGGTCGCGGTGTACGTCGCGGGTCTCGCGCTCGCGAACGTGTGGCCCGAGCACGTGTTCCTGCTCGAGGCGATCGCGAACCTCTCGCTCACCATCAACGTCGTGGTGATCTGGGCGCGGATCGAGGAGGACGTGGTCGCGCCGCTGCGCGAGCGGAGCGAACAGCGACGCCGCGAGTGGCAATCGTTCCTCGAGCGACAGCGCGCGAGAGAGAGCAAGCCGCCGGGCAGCTGATCGCGGGTCGTGACGGATCGCGAAACGAGCGCCCAATCGCGATCGGCGGGCGTGTCGCTTTCGTCCCCCTTCAGAACGCACGCGCCCGCCACCTTCGCTCCTCCGACGTGCCCACCCCGGCGCGGATGGAGCGGTGTGAGCATGCCAGTCGAGCGACGGAGTCGAATACGAACATCGCAGTCCGCGACTGCGATGTTCTGCGACGAGAGCCACGTGATCCGGCCACTGCATCCCGACGCAGGAGGAGCTCGGACCGATGACTTGGCTGCAATCGCTCGCGACATCGTCGCTCGTCGTTCTGCTCGCGCTCGTCGCGGGATGTGGTTCGGGTCGGCCCGCCTCGGAGCGGTGCGACCCCGGCGTGTGCGGCGCGCACGGCACCGGTACGTGCACCGGAGATCGACTGACGTGCTCGTGTGACACCGGATATGCAGGCGCGCTCTGCGACGTCTGCGCGACGGGCTACGTGCTCGAGTCGGGCGCGTGCGTGGAAGACGAGCCGCCTCCGCCGCCCTGCGACGCGGGGCTTCCCTTCCTCTGCGACGAGAGCGAGACGCGCCCGGCCACCGGGTACGCGCCGGTTCGCTTCCGCGCGGTGCGTGTGCCGCCCATCGAAGGCGCCGAGTCCCAGGCGAGCACGGCGTACGGGGTGAACGCCCACGGACAGCTCGCCGGCACCGCGCGCGCCGTGATGAGCGGCGGCGGTTTCCGCAATTTCGCGTTCCGGTTCGACGAGGAGAGCGGCATCGTCGACGTCGTCGGAGACAGCGCGATCACCAGCATCGGCCTCGCGATCAACGACGACGGGCTCGTGACCGGGAGCGCGTCGCACAGCAACGCGCCCGACCGCGCGTTCGTGTCGGATGGCGAGACGTTCGAGGACGTCGGGCTCGAGCTCGGCGCGAACGTGTACTCACTGGGCACCGGGATCAACGCCGCGGGGCAGGTCGCGGGGGAGTGCGAGATCGAGAGCGGGTACCGCATCTGCCGCTACACGCCGGGCACGGGCTGGGAGATCTTCGAGCCCGGCGGCGGATACGCCGTCGCCGACGACGGCACGCTCGTCGGGCTCGCGAACGAGCTCGAGACGTCGGGCTTCGTGCGCGACGACGAGGGCCTGGTGGAGATCGGGCCTCGCTCGATCTTCGAGACGATGCCGCGCGCGATCAGCGGCAACGGCCGCTACGTGGTCGCGCTGCAGACCCGGCCGACCGCGACCGAGCCCTTCGGCAGCGCGTTCTGGATCGATCGCGAGAGCGGCGAGCCCCCGATCGCGATCGGCGACGTCGACGGCCGCCCGCTGCGCGATCTGTACTCGCAACCCTGGGGCGTGAACGACGACGGCTTCGCCGTGGGCTCGGGGCACGACGAGGGCGGCCAGGACGCGGCGTGGCTCTTCGATCCGCGACGCGGCGAGGTGATGCGCCTCGACGCGCTCACCGAGCTGCCGAGCGAGAGCTGGCGGATCCAAGACGCGCGCGCGATCGGCGACGCCGGGCACATCGCCGCGACGGGCATCGATCCCGTGACGGCCGAGGCGGTCGCGCTGCTCCTGGTGCCGCTCGCCTGGCCCGAGATCGATCGCCAGCCCGCGACGCACGCCGCGGGCTCCCACGACTACGACGTGGTCGAGCTGCAGGACGGTCAGGAAGGCGCGCCGGGGAGCATGGCGCTCGGCATCACGGCGACCGGCGACGTGCTGCTGTCGTCGGCGTTCCTCACCGAGGAGGGCGCGTCCCGCATGCGCGGCGCGTGGTGGCGTGAAGGTGAGCTCTCGTTCCTCGACGATCCGAGCGGCGAGTGGGTGGTGTCGCGCACCTCGCGCAGCGGAACGATCGCGGGGAGCGTGTGGGTGCGCGACGAATTCAGCGACTTGCGCACCTGGATGCCGTTCACGCACGAGGGCAGCGCGCCGCTCGCGCCGCACCTGCTCGCCGAGGGCATCGCACACGCCTTCGGCTACGACGTCGACGCGGCGGGTGAGGTGCTGATCGAGTGCCTGGGCGACGCCGGGCCCTCGGCGTGCGTGCGCACGAGCGACGGCGCGTGGCACGCGCTCTTCGTCGGCCAGCCCTTCGCGATGAGCGAGGACGGCGTGGTGGCCGGCGCGCGCGCCGACGACGCGGTGGTCGTCGCGGGCGGCGCGCTCACGCCGCTCGGGCTCGGCGAGGGCGCGATCGCGTCGGCGATCAGCGACGACGGGCGCTACGTCGCGGGCGTGTACGGGCACGCGTTCGTCTACGATCGAACGGACGAGGTCTACGACTGGTTGCCCGACGCCGCGGGCGATCCCGCGACCATCGGACGCGTGATGCCGCTCGCAGTGAGCGACGAGGGCGTGGTGGTCGGCACCGCGTCGGACACCGACGGGCATCCGTTCGCGTTCCTCTACGATCCGCGCGAAGGCGAGCTGGTGCGCCTCGACACGCGCGCCGGCGACACCGAGCTCGTGTTGCGCGAGGCGCGCGACATCGACGCGCGCGGCGCGATCGTCGCGAACGGCGTCGAGCCCGACGGCACCGAGCGCGGCGTGGTGCTGGTGCCGCGCTGACGACGACGAGCCCTCTCGTCGAGCGAGGTCACTCCATCGGAAGCGTGAGCGTCAGCACCACGCCGCCGGGCCGACGTCTCCGGTCATCCCGTTCTCGACGCCGGGCTGCGAGGCTGCGACGCCCACGCCGCGGCTCGCAGACGCGCCTCCCAGCCGCCGCCGTCGGCGCTCGTGGGCGCGCCGGTGCAGCTCGGCAGCGCGTTGGTGTCGTCCGCGCGTGCCCCCGCGATCCACACGTCGCCTCCCGCGAGCACCTCGATCTGCATGAACGACGGAGCGGCGCTCGTGTCGCGGCTGAGCACAGCCGGCCACCACGACGAGGGTGACGATGGAGCAGAGCGATCGCACGCAGGGCGCCGGCCTGCGGACAGGGCCCCCGGGTCAGCGCCGCCGTCGCGGCTTCGCCTTCTTCTTCACGGATCTCGACGCGCTCTTCGCGACATCGCGCAGCGGAGTCTCGGGCGAGCGATGGAGTGCGTAGTTGAGACTGCCGACTCGATACCATCGATATCCGAACGACTCGAGCGGGATGCGATGGAGTCCGTCCTCGCCCGCCAGGCTCTCCCGAGCGGCCCAGAGATCCACCAGCCGATTGCCCTCCTCGACGTCGACGCGAATCCGGACCTCGTGCGGCCGGACGTCGAAGTTGTGGAGCGTGACCACCGAACGATCACGCCACTCGAAGCGCATCGCGAGCACGTGCGGAGAGCCGCTCTCGAGGATCTCCCAGCGTCCCCATCCGATCTCCGGACACTCTTTGCGGATCGCGATCATCCGCATCATCCAGCGCAGCATCGATCCGGGATCGCGGCGCTGGTCCGCGACGTTGCAGTGTCGATATCCGTACGCGCCGGACTCGACAACCGGATGCACCGCCGTGCGTGCTCTCGAGAATCCTCCCTGGGGATCGCTCGACCACTGCATCGGAGTGCGCACTGCCTCGCGCTCCGGCAGGTCGAGCCGATCGCCCATCCCGATCTCGTCGCCGTAGCGGATCACCGGCGTGCCCGGGAGCGCGAACGCCATGCTGTACGCGAGCTCGTTCTGGGCCCGGCTGCCGAGCATCGGCGCGAGCCGCCGACGGATGCCGCGATCGTAGAGCTGCATCGAGGGATCGGGCCCGAAGCGCTCGAAGACGAGCGCGCGCCGCTCGTCGTCGAGGCGGCCGAGATCGAGCTCGTCGTGGTTGCGCAGGAACTGCGCCCACTGCGCGGACCAGGGCAGCTCGCGCGTGGCGATCAGCGCCTCTCGCAGCGGCGCGACGTCGGCGGACGCGAGCGCATAGAAGAGGTGCTGGTTCACCCAGAAGTTGAACATCATGTGGATGCCGCGGCCCTCGCGGAAATACGCGCGGCTCTCGTCCGGCAGCACGTTCGCCTCGCCGAGCAGCACGCAGTCGGAGCCACGCCACTGCAGGAAGTCGCGCATCTCCTCGAGGTACTCGAAGCGCAGGCGCGGAGGCGCTTCGAGGTCCGAGGGATCCGGGTGCTCGATGATGAAGGGCACCGCATCCACGCGGAATCCGTCGACCCCGAGCTGCAGCCAGAACCCGATGATGCGACGGATCTCGGCGCGCACCTCGGGATGCACGATGTTGAGGTCCGGCTGGAACTCGAAGAAGCGGTGGAAGAAGAACTCCTTGCGCTCCGCGTCGCGCGTCCACGTCGCGCGCTGCACGCCGGGGAAGACCATGCCCTCGTTCCACGTCGACGGGCGCTTCTTCGACCACACGTACCAGTCGCGGAAGCGCGCATCGCCGGCGCGCGAACGCCGGAACCACGGGTGCTCGTCCGACGTGTGGTTCACGACGAGGTCGATGATGATCTTGAGCCCGCGCTTCTTCGCCTGGTGCACCAGCTCGACGAAGTCGCCGAGCGAGCCGTGGCGCGGATCGACGCCGTAGTGATCGCTGATGTCGTAGCCGTTGTCGCGGTTGGGCGAAGGCTGGAACGGCGCGAGCCAGAGCACGTCGACGCCGAGCGTCTCGAGGTAGTCGAGGCGGCGGATCAGCCCCTCGAAGTCGCCACATCCGTCGCCGTCGGCGTCGACGAAGGTCTCGAGGTCGAGGCTGTAGATCATCGCGTTCTTGTACCAGAGGTCTTCGATCATCCCGTGATGCGACGTAGGCCCCGGCGCGCGGGTCGCACCTCGCCCGTGCTACACCGCTCGCCGCGATGGACACGCTCTTCCCTTCGCTCCACGCGCCCTCGGATCGGCTCGCGCTGCGCGTCGGCGATCGCACGCTGACCTGGAGCGAGCTCGCGAGCGCGTGCGCGCACCACGTCGAGTCGCTCGAGCTGCGCGGGGTGATGCCCGGCGAGCGCGTCGGCGTGTGGACCCAGCCCGCGCTCGAGACGCTGGTCGCGCTGATCGCGCAGGCGGCCGCGGGGTACGTGACGGTGCCGATCGATCCGAAGCTCGGTGAGCGCGAGCTCGGGCACGTGCTCGCCGACGCGGCGCCGAAGCTCGCGGTCGCCGCGGATCCTGCGAGCGTGCGCGCGCGTGCGCCGGGGCTCGAGCTGCTCGCCGCGACGATCAGCGAGGACCGCGGTGCGACGCCGATCGCGCCCCGGCCGATCCTCGACGTGCCGGTGCTCGTCCTCTACACGTCGGGCACCACCGGCGCGCCGAAGGGCGCGCTGATCACCGCGCGCAACGTGGCGAGCGACCTCGACATGCTCGCGCGCGCGTGGGCGTGGAGCGCGGAGGACGTGATCGTGCACGCGCTTCCGCTCTTCCACGTGCACGGCCTGGTGCTCGGATTGTTCGGCGCGATCCGCCGCGGCGGCGGGTTGCGCTGGGTGCCGCGCTTCTCGCCCGAGGAGATCGCGAGCGCGCTCCGCGAGCACGAAACGAGCGTGCTCTTCGGCGTGCCCACGATGTACCACCGGCTCTGCGAGGCCGCGGACGGCGAGCTCGCGATCGCCGAGGCGCTGCGCGGCGCGCGCCTGCTCGTGAGCGGATCGGCACCGCTGCCGGTGCGCGAGCACCAGCGGCTCGAGCGGCTCACCGGACATCGCGTGATCGAGCGCTACGGGCTCACCGAGACGCTGATCAACTGCTCGGCGCGGCACGAAGGCGATCGCCGCCCCGGCTCGGTGGGGACGCCGCTGGACGAAGTCGAGCTGCGCCTGGTCGACGACGAGCGCAGGACGATCGACGCGAGCGACGACGCGACGATCGGCGAGATCGCGGTGCGCGGGCCCAACGTGTTCGCGGGCTATCTGAACCGCGAGGACGCGACGCGCGCGGTGCTCGACGGCGAGGGCTGGTTCTACACCGGCGATCTCGCGACGCGCGCGCCCGACGGGCAGATCCGGATCGTGGGCCGGCGCGCGACCGATCTGATCAAGTGCGGCGGGTTCAAGGTCGGCGCGGGCGAGGTCGAGGCGGCGCTGCTCGAGCACGCCGAGGTCGCCGAGGCCGCGGTGATCGGCGCGAGCGATCCCGATCTCGGCGAGCGCATCGTCGCGTTCGTCGTCACGCGATCGAGCGTCGACGTGAAGGTGCTCGAAGATCACGTCGCGCGTCTGCTCTCGCCCCACAAGCGCCCGCGCGAGGTGCATGCGCTCGACGCGCTGCCGCGCAACGCGATGGGCAAGGTGCAGAAGACCGTGCTGCGCGCGATGCACGACGAGCTGCGCGCGCGATGAGCGAGCTGCGGGTCGACGTCTTCACGGGCATCCCCACGGTGCTCGCGCCGGCGCGGCGCAGCATCGGCGCGACGCGACCGGGTGGGCTGCCCGACGTGGCGCGCGAGGCGTGTCCGTTCTGCCCGGGGCACGAGGCGGAGACCGAGGACACGGTGCTGGCGATCGGCGAGCCGTGGCGCGTGCGGGTGGTGGCGAATCGGTATCCGCTGCTCGCGCGCGAGCTCGCGGCGCACGAAGTGGTGATCGAGTCGCGCGATCACGAGGGTGATCTCGCGACGTACTCGCCGGCGCAGGCGCTCGACGTGCTCGCGGCGATCCGCGCACGGCTGCGGGCGCTCGAGGCGCGCGAGGACGTGGCGTCGATCTCGGTGTTCCGGAACCGCGGTCGGCGCGCGGGGAGCTCGCAGCCCCATCCACACGCGCAGATCGCGACGTTGCCGTACGTCGCGCCGGCGATCGCGATGCGCGATGCGATCGCGAGGAACGATCGCGGGTTGCTCGCGCGCGTGATCGACGAGGAGCGCGCCGCGGGCACGCGGGTGGTGCACGACGCGGGCGACGTGATCGCGTGGTGCCCGTTCGCGTCGCATCGCGCGTGGGAGGTGAAGCTCGCGCCGACGAGCGAATGCGCGCGCTTCTCCGCGATGGACGACGCGGAGCTCGCGGTGCTCGCGCGGGTGCTGGTCGACATCACGTCGCGGCTGCGCGGGGTGCTCGGCGCGCACGACTACAACGTGCTGCTGCGCGATCCCGCGATCGGCGTGTCGACGTTCTTCACGATCGACGTGCTGCCGCGCACCGGTGGTGATGCGGGGTTCGAGCTGCAGAGTGGGACGCCGGTGTGCGTGGTCGCGCCCGAGGATGCGGCGCGCGCGCTGCGCGATCACGCAGGATCGATCTGACCCTCGAGCCACGCGCGCGCGAGGAGGCGCGCGGCGAGATCGGTCTCGCGCACGTTCGAGGTGATGCGCTCGCGTCCGTCGCCGCGCAGCGAGAACCCCTGGCGCACACGGCGCGCTTCGACGAGGCGCGCATCACGCGGGACGTGCTCGGGGATGCGCGCGAGGAGCGCCTCGATCGCGCGCTCGAAGCGCTCGAACGAGGTGCGCCCGGGGTCGCTGCCGGCGAGCGAGATGCCGCCCTGCCCGAGGCGAACGCTGGGCTGCGAGCCGTCGAGCTCGAGGTACGCGACGCGCGAGCGCGAGGTCTCGTTGCGGTAGCGGCTCACCGGCATGTAGGGCTCGGCGCTGCGGGGATCGTTGGAGACGCGGACGAGCTCGACGTGCTCGCGACTCGTCTCTTCGTCGATGGTCGCGAGGACGATGACGCGGATCGCGGCATAGGGGATGTGGACGTCGCCGAGCGAGAGCGCGTCGTCGTGCAGCGCGAGCGCACCGTAGCGCTGGGCCCAGGGCGCGTCGTCGCGGCAGGTCACGGCGCCGAGACCGCGACGGCGGAGCTCGGCGAGCAGCGCGTGCGCGCGTGCCTCGTCGGACTCGACGGCGACGAGCCACGGGAGCGGTTGACCGAGGCGGAGGCGCACCGAGTAGAGATCGCGCTTCGTGAGCTCGGCGATGATGCGCGCGAGCTCCTCGCGCGTCGGGGTGACGTCGGTCGGGCTCGCGTCGCGATAGCCCGCGAGGGGGGACGCCGCGAGGCGAGCGCGCGTGACGGCGACGGCGTGCATCGCGATCGCGGCTAACACGGGCCGCGGAGGCGTGTCGAGGTGATGGAGACCGACCGTGGTTGAGTTTTCCTCGCGAATTCCGAGGATCCGAACCGACCGTGGTTGAGCCCATCGGCTCCCCGGGGTGGCGGACCGCCGCCATCCGCCCGCCACCCGTCACCCCGAAACCGACCGTGGTTGAGGTTTTCCTCAATAATTCCGCACCCACGCCCCCGCACCGTCTCCGGCACGCCGCTCGCTCTCCTCGGCCCGCCCCACCCTCACGCGCCGAAGCGCTCCACGAACTCCCGATGCACCGGCGCCGCTCCCTCGAGCTCGCGCGGCCGCACGCCGCTCGTGATCCGCTCGACCCCGATCGTCCCCTCGCCCCGCGCCCGGAAGAACGCGAACCACTCCTTCACCGCGATGCGCGACTCGTCGCCCATCACCGTGATGCGTCGATACGCGTGCGGCTGAGGCCCCAGCGAGAGCGCGTACACGAGCCGCTCCTCCAGATCGATCCCCCGCTCGCGCAGCCACGCGAGCTGCTCCCTCGCGCGCTCCTCGATCACGACGCTCCACGTCGGCCGCGGATCCGCCGGACGCTCACCACCCGGCCGCGCGCCTTCCGGCGGCTCGAGCCATCCGGTGCGCGCATCCGGGATCGCATCCGCCCACGGCACGTACGGCTTGAGATCGATCACCGGCGTGCCGTCGATCGCGTCGCACTCCTCGACCTCGATCACCAGCCCCGCGATCGACACGATGCGCATCGCGCTCAGCCCGATCGGGTTCGGCCGATGCGGCGCGCGCGTCGCGAGCACCCCGCGCTTCCGCTCGCTGCGCGGCGGCTGGACCTTCGGTCGCCAGCCGCGCGCGCGGTGCATCCACGTCAGCACCCAGACGTAGTCCCACCCCTCGAGATCCGCGATCGCATCCTCGAGCCCGAGCCCCGGCACGAGCTCGATACGCGCTCGCACCTTCGCGAGGCGCGGCTGGCGCGGCGCCTCGGCGAGCTCTCGATACGGCGTGCGCAGCACGCCGATCGGCCGAACGGTGAGCAGCTCCTCGTCCGGCCGATCGTCGTCGCTCATGCGCGGCGTCGTCGCACGATCGCGAGCGCGAGCAACACGATCATCGCGATCGCGCCCTCTCCGCCGCGCCCCGCGCCCGCGGCGCGACATCCACATCCGTCGTCGCCGCCACGACCGCGCGGACCGCGCCCCGCGTCGGCCCCGGCATCCTCAGCGCCGGTGCCCGCGTCCATCTCGCCGCCGCCCGCGTCGACGCCCACCACGCCCGAGTCCGGACGCGCGACACCCGCGTCGACACCGAAGTCGGGATCGACCACGCACCCGCCGCTCTCGCAGATCTGTCCGCGCGGGCACACCGCGCCCTCGCACGCATCGACGCACGTCCCGCCGCGACAGACCGTCCCCGGCGTGCCGCTGCAGTCGACCGTCGCGCACTCGCTCGTCGTGCAGAGCCCGCTCGACGCATGACACATCAGCTCGCCGCTGCACGGCGCGCAGTCGCACGACTGCACGCACGCGCCCGCCTGACAGACACGCCCCGCTTCGCAGGTCACGCCCGCGCACGGATCGACGCAGCGTCCCGCGCGGCATACCTGATCGCCCGGGCACACGACGCCATCGCACGGCGCGCTGCAGTCACCGGCGCGACAGATCTCGCCCGCATCACACACCACGTCGACGCACGACGACTCGACGCAGTAGCCCGCCGCGTTGCAGTCGAGCCCGCGCGCGCACCCGAACTCGTCGAGGCAGCGACCGACGCACACGCCGCGATCACACACCTCGCCCTCGTCGCAGAGATCGCCGTCGTCGGTCTCGCCGTCGCAGTCGTCGTCGAGGCCGTTGCACTCCTCGTCGCGCCCCGTGACCGTCTGCCGGCACGTGATCCCTTCGCCCGAGCACTCGGTGACGCCCGGCCCGCAGATGCCCGGCATGCCGGTGTCGCAGACCTCGCCGCCGCCGCTGCACACGAGGCCCTCGAAGAAGTAGACGTAGTCGTTGTAGTCGCCGTCGTTGTTGAACGTGTTCGGCGCGCTTCCGACGCTGCCGTCCTCGAACGCCACGTAGTACGCGTTCGGCGTGACGACGGAGCGATAGATCACCGCCATGATCCACGGGTTCGGCGTCGCGCACCCGGTACACACCGGGTTGTAGCGAGCCTCGGTGTAGTGGGTCTGACCGCCGGTGAGCGCGAAGCCGATCAGCCCGCCGAGGTAGCGCGCGTCACCACGGATGTCGGCGCCGGTGATCACCGTCCCGACCGGCGCGCCCGCGGGCACGATCGTGTAGATCTCGCTCGGGTCGGGCGGCGTGGTGCGCGTGGGATCGGCGTTGTACCAGCCGACCGCGAGGTTCGACGCCGACTGCTTCAGCACGAAGGTCGCGCGGAAGTCGCAGAGCGGCGAGAAGAGCGCGGGCTCGCTCTCGCCGTCGGCGGCGTAGTCGATGGTCTCGCCGCGGTTCGCGAACAGCGTGTAGAGCTGGATCTCGCCGTTCATCGAGTCGCGCGGCATCACCGTGCCGTTGGGCTGGGTGATCAAGGCGCGCGCGACCGAGGCGAGCGAGACGAGCAGCGAAAGACAGAGCGCGAAAGAAGAGAAGCGGACGGCCGAAGAGCGCATGCCGCGAGAATCTCACGATCGCGCGCGGCGACGGAAGCCGCTGCTCACGTAATTCCACCGCGCGCTCAGAATGTCGGGCGCGCGACAGACAGCGTCGTCGTTCCGTAGTTCGTTCCGTTCTCGTCGACGAAGACATCCACGAAACGCGGCTGTGTCACCGTCGCGTCGGTGAGCACGCCGAGCGCGTTGTCCACGATGCGCCCGCGCTCGAACTGCGCGGCGCATCCCTGGACGAGCATCACGCCCGCCGACGCGGCGCGCTCCGCGACGAAGTCGCGCAGCATCATCGACGCGCCCTCCGCGCACGTGATCGCGTCGCCGAGCCGCTCGCGCGCGCATCCCTCGCCCTCGCACGGCGGCGAAGGCTGGGTGTCGGTCACGCGCAGCGCGCTCAGCTCGATCGCGCCGCCCGCGCCGTACGCGACCACCGCGTGACGCGTCGCGCGCGCGATCTCGACGCGCGTCCCGTCGATGCGCCCGCTCGCCGCGGCGATGCCGAACCCGTCGAGCGGCCCGCCCGCGCTCACGCGATCGATGCTCACGTCCTCCAGCGTGAGGTGCGCCTCGTCCGCGCCGATCGCGACCACCTGCGAGTCGACGATGCGGGCCCGACGCAGCGTGACCTCCACCGGCGCGGCGACGGTCCCGCAGAGCTCACCCGCCGTGATCGCGCACTGCGCCATCACGCCGCGCCCACGCACGTCGACGTCGATGTCGCTCGCGTCCACGTGCGTTCCCGCGCCCGCGATCACGAGCGCCCCTCGTGCGGTCCCGCGGGCCGCGACGCGCTCGATCGTCGCGCTCGCCCCGAGCGCGATCGCGATCGCGTCGCCGTCGTTGCCCACCGTCGTGACGTCGGAGATCGTCGCATCGCGCAGCGTGAGCGAGGTGCCCGCGCCGTCGGCCGCGATCGCATCCCCCTGCACCCGCGCGACGTCGATGCGCTCGATCGTCGCGAGCGTGCCGCCCTGCGCGCGCACCGCCTCGGGCGCGATCACGTCCTCCACCACGACGTCGGTGAGATCGAGGTGCGCGGGCGGCTCGCTCATCCGGATGCGCTCGGCGCTCGAGATCCCGATCGCGGGCCCCTCGACGTCGGCGATCCACAGACGCTCCGCGTCGACGGTGCCGCTCGCGAAGATCGCCTCGGGCTCGCCGCCCACGCCGGGCACCGAGTGGAGCTCGCGCACGACCACGTCCTCGAGCGTCGCGTGCGTCCACGGGCTCACGCCGAAGCCCAGCTCGACGCGCTCGATCACCACACCGCGTGCCTCGACGGTCCCGAATTCACCGAAGACCCCGAAGCTCGCGTCCTGGATGGCGACGTCCTCGAGCACCACCGTCGACGAGCCCACCTCGACGTCGGGTCCGCTGCGCATCCCGATCGAGCCGCGCACGAACCCGCGTCGCAGCGTGAGCGACGAGCCGCTCGACACCCGCGCCGCGAGCGTCGGCACCGTCGTGCCCTCGGGGGTGCGCAGGATCACGTCCTCCATGACCACGCTGGCGCGGCTCTCGAGGCGTGCCGCGATCACCGGGCTCTCGAGCACCACGCGGCGCATCTCGAACCGGACGTCCTGCACGAAGATCGCCGCGGTGACCGCCGCGCTCACGACGGTCACGTCGCGGACCTCGCCGTCGTTCGGGCGCACCACGATCGTCGCGTCACCCTCGGTGCGCGGGTCGCGGATGATCGTGCCCGACGCGCACGCGCCGAAGATGCGGCGGACCTTCATGTCGACGAAGCCCTCGTACTCGCCGACCGCGAGCGCGAGCACGCCGTTGAGGCCCTCCGACGCCGCGGCGCCCTCGGCGAGCGTGCCGAACGGACGCTCGCGCGTTCCGTCTCCGTCCATCGCGCCCGCGCGCACGTAGATCACGCCGGTCGGAGGAAGCTCCGCGGGCCATCCGTCCGCGGGACACGTCGCGCCGATCGTCACGCAGCCGCGCCCCGGGATCGCAGCCTCTGCCGCGGCGCACGCGATCGGCCCGTCGCTCGGCCACGGCTCGCAGACCGATGCGCCGCTCGCGACCGTGCGCGCGCGCCAGCCCTCACGGCACGCCATCGTGACCGGCATCGGCGCGACCGGCGTCGCGACGCCCGCGTCGCCGACGCTCCCGTCCGCATCCCCTGGCGCCGCGCCCTCACCGCCGCACGCAGCCGTCCACACGATCGCTCCCGCGATCACGAGATCTCGCAGCACGAAGCTCCGTCCGTCCACGTTCGGCCCCCCCGACGTCGTACGCGCCGCCTCATCGGCACGCCCCCGGCGCGGCCCGGATAGCACGCCCGCGCGGGCCGTCCCATGAGACCGCACGCGGGCGCGCCCGGAGGCCGCACGCGGGCCGCACCGAAAAGGCGGGCGTCCGGGTCGGCCCGACCGTTGCTCAGCTCGCGCCGGGCGGCATGCAGCGCGACGCATCGCATATCTTCTCGGACATGCAGCGATCCACGTCCGCCGCGCTCGTCGCGCTCGGTCTCGCATCCGTGTGCTGTGGGCCCGAGACGTATTGCGATACCGAGTCGCTCACCGGCGCGCTCGAGGCCGCGCAGCCGGGCGACGTGGTGCACGTCGGGCGCTGCCGCTTCCCTGCGCAGGTCGTGATCCCGCCGGACGTGACGCTCGCCGGCGAAGGCGACGCGAGTGTGCTCGAGAGCGCGGGGGACGGAACGGTCGTCGAGGTCGCGCAGGGAACCGGCGCGGTGCTGCGCGACCTGCGGATCGACGTGCTCGCAGGGGGCTACGGCGTGCGCGCGGTCGGCGACGGAGACGCGACGCTGCAGAACGTGACGATCAGCGTGACGAGGGGCGTCGGCGTCGGCCTGCAGGGCCGCAGTCGCGTGGTGCTGCGCGAGGTGAAGCTCGAGGGCCCGATCGACGAAACGAACGCGGGCTTCGCGCCCACGATGGCGAGCGAGACCGGCACCTACGGCGTGATCGCGATCGACGTGGGCTCCGCGGAAGACGCAACTTCCGGGTTGCGCATCGAGGCGGCACGCATCGAGGGCTTCGCGCTCGGCGCGGTCGCGGTCGACGGAGGTCGGCTCGCCTGGAACGACCTCGACGCAGACCTCGACGAGGACGGCGTCGACGACGTCGACGTGCGGGACGTGCGCGGCGCGGCGATCGCGGTGTTCGACGCGCCCGCGGAGCTGCAGGGCGTCGAGATCGCGTCGATGCTCGCCGGGGTGGGCCTGCCGGGGGTCGCGATCGCGGCGGTGTCGTCGCCGGAGCTCGCGCTCGAGCGCGTGCGGGTCGAGGACGGCGAGGGCTTCGGCGTGTTCGGCGAGGGCAGCGCGCTCACGATGCGCGGCCTGACGATCTCGGAGATGGGCCTCGCGGGCGTGCGCGTGCAGCGCGGCACGATCGACGCCGAGGACGTGACGATCGAGAGCGTCGGCGGCGCGGGCGTGCTCGCGGTCGACAGCGGGCGCATCGAGCTTCGGCGCACGACCCTGAGCCGCCAGCGCGAGGCGCTGATCTTCGACGACCTCGGGATCGCGCGGAGCATGGGCGACGGGCTCACCGTGTGGCGCAGCAACGTCATGGCCCCCGGCAGCGCGATCGACATCGTCCTCGAGGACGTGCGCTTCGAGGACAACGCGCGCGCCGGACTGCTCGTCGACGCGGGAGGAACCGACGCGACGATCGTGCTCGATCGCGTCAGCGCGCGGGCACGGGGCAGCGCGTTCGGTGTGGTCGCGCAGGACGCGACGCTGCCGGCGGGGTGGGACTCGGCAGTGGTGCGAGAGGACGCGGCGCTCGCGAACGACGCGGCGTTCGGCGGAGGCCTGGAGATCGCGGGCATCATCATGCCCCCCGCGATCTTCGCGAGACCCGGCTCGCTCTGATCGGACGCGAGGCTCGAGAGAAGGGGCGCGCACCGCGAGGCGATCGCGGCGCGCGAGGAGGAGACGTTCGTGCGACGAATGACGTTCGCGATGGTGGGGTGCGCCCTCGCGCTGGCGATCTCGATGCCAGCGCGCGCGCAGCAAGCGGAGGGCGTCGACGACGAGGCGCGCATCCACTTCGAGCTCGCGCGCCGCTACTACGACACCGGGCGCTTCCTCGAGGCCGCGCACGAGTTCGAGGCCGCGTTCCGTCTCTCGCCCCACGACGAGCTGCTCTTCAACGTCTATCTCGCGTACCGCGATGCGGGCGAGGACGCCCAGGCGCTCGCGGCGCTCCGTCGCTTCGTCACGGCACTGCCCGAGGGGAGCGATCGCCGCGTGCAGCTCGAGGCGCGGGTGCAGGTCATGGAGGCACGCATCGCCGCCGAGGCGCAGGGCCGCGCCGCGCCCGAGGACGACACGCCGCACGAGGCGCTGCTGGAAGCGCCGGTCGAGAGCACGCCGGAGGCGCGCCCCGAGGCGTCGTCGGGCGGGCTCGGCGTCGCGCCGTGGGTCGTCGTCGGCGTCGGTGGTGCGGTGCTCGCGGGCGCGCTCGTCACCGGTCTGCTCGCGCTCGACGAGCGCGCCGCGCTCGAGGCGCGCTGCCCGACGCGCGACACCTGCGAGGACGGCTTCGAGGATGGACGCGCGCGCGGCGAGGCGCTCGCGATCACCACCGACGTGCTGTGGATCGCGGGCGCGGCCACGGCGGTCACCGGCGTCGTGCTCGCGATCGTCGACGCGACGTCGGGATCGAGCGAGCGCGAGGACACGCCCCAGGTCGCCCTCGCGTGCGACGTGACGGGCTGCGGCATCTCGGCGACGGGGAGCTTCTGACATGAGCGCGAAGACGAGCTCGATCGCGGTCGTCGCGGTCGCCGCCGCGATGCTCGGCGGGTGCGTGGCCGTGACCGACTTCGGGAGCTTCTCGGGCCGCCGCGACGGGGGCGACGAGCCATCGCAGGACGGCAGCGTCCCGCGCGCCGACGGTGGCGACGCGGGCACCGACGATGGCGGCGTGCGCTGCGATCCCGGGTGCGGCGAGGGCGAGCAGTGCGTCGACGGAGCGTGCCGCTGCGGCGACGCGTGCGGCGACGGGCTCACCTGCTGCGGCGGCGAGTGCGTCGACACCGAGAGCGAGCTCGTGCACTGCGGCGCCTGCGACGCGACGTGCGAGAGCGCGCCCAACGCGACGCGCGCGTGCACCGAGGGCACGTGCGAGCAGACGTGCGAGGAGGGCTTCCTCGACTGCGCGAGCGAGACGCCCGGCTGCGAGTCGAGCGCCTCGGCGGTGACGAGCTGCGGCGCGTGCGGCAACGCGTGCGCGGCCGGTCAGCGCTGCGCGAACGTCGACGGCGCGTGGCGCTGCGCGACGAGCTGTCCGCCCGGCACCGTCGACTGCGACGGCTCGTGCATCGATCCGATGCGCGACGTCTCGCACTGCGGTGGCTGCGGCATGGCGTGCCCCACGCGCGCGAACACCACGCGCGCATGCAGCGCGGGCGAGTGCACCTACGAGTGCGAGGGCAGCTACGCCGACTGCGACGGCGATCTCGGCACCGGATGCGAGCGCATCCCGCCGCTCTACTTCACCGACGCCGATGGCGACGGCCTCGGCACCGGCAGCGGCGCGCGCCACTGCCCCGGCGCCGCGCCCACCGGCTGGGCCGCGATGGCGGGTGACTGCGACGACGACGATCCCGCGCGCTTCCCCGGTCAGCCCGAGGCGTGCAACGGGCGCGACGATGACTGCGATCCCACCAGCGACGAGGGCTACGCGTGGATGGGCTCGCCGCTCGGCGCGTCGTGCGCGTGCGAGAGCGGCGCGCGCACCGGCGTCGTCGAGTGCGCCACCGCGACGATGGCGAGCTGCGACTTCCCCGCCGAGGCCTGCAACGGCCGCGACGACGACTGCGACGGAACCGACGACGACGGCTTCGACTGCGTCGCGAACACGACGAGCACCTGCACCGTGACCAACGCCGGGTGCACCGCGACCGGCACGCGTCGCTGCGACGCGGTCACGTGCAGCTGGGAGACGTGCGAGCTCCCGCCCGAGACGTGCGACGGAGTCGACTCCGACTGCGACGGGTTCGTCGACGACGGCGCGCTCGCGACCGGTCCCCAGCAGCCCGTCGTCAGCGCGATCACGATCTCCGAGATCGCGTGGCACCCGACCGCGGGCCAGGGCGGCGCGATCGCCTACTTCGTCGACGGCTCGCCGCGCCGTCTCTACTTCCAGCGCGTCGACTCGTCGGGCGTCCCGGTGGGCGCGCCGCTGCGCATCGCCGAAGGGAACATCAGCTTCCGCATGGGCCTCGGCTGGGACGGCGAGCAGTGGGCCGTCTTCTATCCGATCGACGTCGCGTCGAACGACTGGCAGCTCCACGTGGTGCGCGTCACGAGCGCCGGCGTCGCGAGCACGCCGGTGTCGCTCGGTCAGCGCTGCGAGACGGTGCGCGCGCACGGCAACGGCAGCGCGCTCGGCGTCGTGTGGATGGCGGGAGGCAGCCTCATGCGCGGCGCGATCTACGCGCGCGGCGCGTGGACGCGCACCCCGTTCGATCTGATGTCGATCCCCGGCACGATGCGCTTCACCAACGACTACGACGTCGTGCCGGCGGGGGGCGACGATCACGTGATGGTCACGACCGTCGACGACGGCTCGGTGCGCTTCCGCGTGTTCGATCCGACCTCGCTCCAGACCGAGCGCTCGATCCTGACCGACCCGGATCTCGAGTACCCGCTGCGCGCCGCGGTGATCGGCAATCGCCTCGCGCTCGGGTGGCGGGACGGCGGCGTGGACAGCGCGGCCGGCGTGTTCGACCTCGGCACCGGCGCGGTGGTACGCACCAACGCGCTCGACCGTGTCGCCAACGACGTCCACGTCGTCGTGACGGGCGGCGTCTTCCTCGTCGCGTCGACCGTCGGCGCGCAGCGGATGCGCACCGACGGCACGCTCTTCCCCGAGCGCATCAACGGGTTCGCGCTCGTCAACGCGGGGGATCTCGTGGCCACACCGGGCGGCCGGTGGACCGCGCTGCGCGTCGTCGTGCCCGGGAGCAGCGAGACCATCGTGCAGGGGCTGGGCTGCCCGTGACCTCCCCCCCGATCCGGTTCCGCCTGCGCCCGCTCACCCGTACTACACTGGGTGAGGTCATGGGGAGCCGCAGCTGGGATACCACCCTCAAGGAACGTCCGCGCGGCAGCGGCGCGCGTGTGGTCGCGTCCCTGCGGGTGCTCTCGATCGCGGGCACACCGCAGCGTGAGTCGGCGTTCCCGCTCACGACCGCGAGCACTCCGATCGGGCGCGCCGTCGCGGGCGCGGGGCTCGCGCTGCGCGACGATCCCCGCGTCTCCCGGCTCCACGCGCTGATCGAGCTCGAGCCCCACACCGGCGTGGCGCGACTGGTCGATCGCAGCAGCACCGGCACCGAGGTCGACGGAGTGCGGGTGACCGACTGCGTGCTCGAGGACGGCGCGCTGGTCTTCGTGGGCGACAGCGCCCTGCTCTTCCGCCGCGGCGCGCCCGACGAGGAGAGCGACGACGAGGTGCCGACCTGGGGCCTGCTCGGCGACGCCCCCGCGATGCGCGCGCTGCGCCGCGCGATCCATCGCATCGGGCCGAGCGTCGCGTCGGTCCTGCTGCACGGCGAGAGCGGCACCGGCAAGGAGCTCGTCGCGGGCGCGCTGCACCAGGCGTCGGGGCGCAAGGGCGAGCTCGTCGCGGTGAACTGCAGCGCGATCCCGGCGTCGCTCGCCGAGGCCCAGCTCTTCGGGCACCTCGCGGGCTCGTACACCGGCGCGCGCACCGGCGGACAGGGCCTCTTCCGCGCGGCGGACGCGGGCACGATCTTCCTCGACGAGATCGCCGATCTCCCGATCGAGGTGCAGCCCAAGCTGCTGCGCGTGCTCGAGGAGCGCATCGTCACGCCGGTGGGCGCGACCCGCGGCGCGCCGATCGACGTGCGCGTCGTGGCCGCGACCAACCGCGATCTGCTCGAGGAGGTCGAGGCCGGGCGCTTCCGCGGCGATCTCTACGCGCGCCTCAGCGACTTCACGCTCGAGCTGCCGCCGCTGCGGGCGCGTCGCGAGGACGTGCTCACGATCCTCATGCGCGATCTCGGCGACAGCGCGCCGCCGCTCGCGCCCGATCTGGTGCGCGCGCTGCTCCTCCACGAGTGGCCGTTCAACGTGCGCGAGCTGCGCAAGATCGCGACGCAGCTCTCGGTGGTCGGTCAGGGCGCCGAGCGGCTCGAGCTCGGCATGCTCGGCGATCGACTGCAGCGGGTGTCGCGCGCTGCGCGCGCGAGCGGGCCCGCACCGGCGGGCGAAGCGGCCGCGCCGGGCACGACGCCGCCGCCGGTGGGCATGCCGACCGCGCCGCCGGGGACCCACGCGCCGACGCCGCTCCCGCCGAAGCCCACGGGCCTCGAGGCGGTGCCCGATCGCGAGACCCTCGAGGCGCTGCTCCGCGAGCACCGCGGTGTGATCGCCGACGTCGCGCGGGTCGCGGGGCGCTCGCGCAAGCAGGTGTATCGCTGGCTCCAGCAGCACGGGCTGGACGCCGAGCGTTACCGCGACGGGTGATCTTTCGCGCCGGCGTTCTCCGGCACGCAGCGACACACGCCCTGATACCATCGGGGTGCGATGAGCTTCGGGCGCCTCGGCGCATACCGCTTGGTCGAGGAGCTCGGCCGGGGCGGGATGGGCACCGTCTTCCGCGCTCGCGATCCCTCGGGAAACGAGGTCGCGGTGAAGCGCATCGACGCGGCCGTGCCCGGGCCGGGCGCGGTCGATCGCTTCCTGCGCGAGGCGTCGGCGCGCATCGATCATCCGAACGTCGTGCGCACGCTCGGCGCGGGCATGGACGCGACCGGCCGGCCCTACCTCGTGCTCGAGCTCCTCGAGGGCGAGACGCTCGACGTCGCGTTCGCGCGCGGCATCGCGATGGACGTGCTGCTCGACGCGATCGTGCAGGCGTGTCGCGGGCTCACCGCGATCCACGCCGCGGGCCTCGTGCACCGCGACGTGAAGCCCGCGAACCTCTTCCGCTGTCGCGACGGCGCGATCAAGGTGCTCGACCTCGGCATCGCCACCGCGAGCGACGGCTCGAGCGGCATCACCGCGAGCGGCGCGATCGTGGGCACGCCCGCGTACCTCGCGCCGGAGCAGGCGCGCGGCGAGGTGCGCATCGACGAGCGCGCCGACGTGTGGGCGCTCGGCGTGGTGCTCTACGAGGGGCTCACCCGCATCTCGCCGTTCCGCCGCGAGGGCACGCTCGCCACGTTGCTCGCGGTCGCGGTCGATCCTGCGCCGCCGCTCGCGCGGGTCGCGCCCGAGGTGCCGCGCGCGATCGCGCGCGTCGTCGAGCGCTGTCTCGAGAAGGAGCCCGCGGGTCGCTGGGCGTCGGCGAGCGACTTCGCGGACGCGCTCGCGCGCGCGATGGTCGACGCGGAAGAGGACGCGACCGCGCCGACGGTCCGCGCTCGCGCGGTGGGCGGCGAGCGACGATCGATCGCGATCGTGCTCGCGGAGTCGGTCGTCGATCCCGAGCGCTTCGCGAGCGCGATGACGAGCGTGGGCGGCGAGCACGTGCCGCTGATCGCGGGGCGCGCGGCGGGCATCTTCGGCGCACAGATCTCGCACGGCGACGAGATCGAGCGTGCGCTCGCGGCGGCGCGGGTCGCGCGTGCGTTCGCGGCGCGTCTCGCGATCGCGGTGGGCCCCGCGGTGCTGCGCGGCACGGTGATCGGCGGCGAGGCGCTGCGCGAAGCCGAGGAAGCGTGCTCGCGCGCCGAGCGCGGCGTCGTCGCGGGCCCCAAGGCCGCCCGCGCGATTGCGAGCCGCTGCGATCTGATCGAGGTCGCGCCCGAGCTCTTCCTCGTCGGCGAGACGCGCTCGACGCCGCAGGCCGCATCGCCCCTGCTCGCGCGCGACGCCGAGCTCGCCGGGCTCCGCCGCGCGCGCGACGCGGTCGTCGACGAGCATCGCGCTGCGCTCACGTGGATCCTCGGCCCGCCGGGCATCGGCAAGACGCGTCTCGCCGAGGCGGTGCGTGGCCTCGCCGCGGAGTCCTCGCCGCCGCTCGCATGGCGGCGCAGCGAGGCCGAGCCCCACGAGCCCGCGCACGTGCTCGCGGTGTGGCAGCGCGCGCTGGGCGTGGAGCCGGCGCGCGGCGCGAGCGGCAAGCTGGATCCTCAAGCGGTCGCGGATCGACTGCGCGCCGAGGTGCTCGGTCGCGCGCGCGGGCTGCTGCGCGAAGGGCCGCTGGTGATCGTGCTCGAGGATCTGCAGTGGGCCGATCCCGCGTCGCTCGCGCTGCTCGAAGAAGCCCCGACGCTCTTCGCCGATGCGCCGCTGTGGATCGTCGCGACCGCGCGCCCCGAGATCGCCGAGGCGCACCCCGAGCTGCTCGCGTCGGCGAGCGCGAGCGCGCGCATCGACCCCGGACCGCTGCGCGCGAGCGACGTGCTCGCGATGGCGCGGGCGCGCGGCATCCGCGCGGGCGAGCTCACGCCGGCCGCGGCACAGGCGCTCGCCGATCACGCCGGAGGCAATCCGCTCTTCATCGAGCAGCTGCTCGACGCCGGCGCCCACGGTCTCTCGGGGCTCGAGCCCAGCGCGTGGCCGCTGCCCCCGACGATCGAGCACGCGGTGCAGGCGCGCCTCGATCGTCTGCCGAGCGACGAGAAGGAGTGCGTGCGGCGCCTCGCGATCTTCGCGCGACCTGCCGAGGCGTCGGAGCTCGAGGGCATCGGCACGCCCGACGCGGAGCGCTTGCTCGGGACCCTGGTGCGTCGCGAGCTCCTCGCGCGCGTCACGGTGCGCGGCGCGCGCGCGTATCGGTTCCGCAGCCCGCTCGTGGGCGCGGTCGCGTACTCGATGCTCGACGACGATCATCGACGCGAGCTGCATCGACGCGCGGCCGCGCTCGGCGAGGCGCAGGGGCGCGAGCCCGAGGACGTCGGTCGTCACCTCGAGGCGGCGGGCGATCCGGACCGCGCGGCGCCGTGGTACGTGCGCGCCGCGCTCGCGGCTGCACAGGGCGGAGACGCGCGCGCCGTGCTGCGCTGCGCGGCCCACGCGATCCGCTGCGGTGTGCCGGACGAGGACGCGTTCGCGCTGCACTTCGCGCGCGCCGAGGCCGCGCGCTTCGTCGGCGATGCGCCCGAGCAGTCGCGCGCCCTCGACGACGCCGAGGCGAGCGCGAGCGACGATCGCGAGCGCGCGCTCGCGGCGAGCGAGCGCGGCGAGCACCACCGCCGAACGCGCCACTACGACGACGCGCTCTCGGAGCTCGAGCGCGCAGTGGTGCTCGCGGAGCGCTCGGGCGATGCGGACACGCTCGCGCGAGCGACCTGCCGTCGTGCCTCGACGTGGGTGACGCTGGGACGCGGCGCCGAGGCATCGCGCGCGCTCGCCGCGCTGGGATCGGTCGAGCCCCGGCTCGCCCCGCCGACCCGCGCGATCGTCGAAGATCTGCGAGGCTACGTCGCGGGCACGTCGGGCGATCACGGCGCGCGCAAGCTCGCGTACGCGCGCGCCGCCGCGCTCTATGCCGAGGCCGGCGATCTGCGCCGCGCATCGGGCGCGGAGAGCAACGGCGCCGACGCGTCGAACCGGCTCGGTGCGCACGAAGAGGCCGAGGCCGCGCTGCGGCGCGCGCTCGATCTCGCGCGGCGCGTGGGCAATCGCCTCACCGAGGGCTACGCGCTCGCGAACCTCGGCTACGCGCTCGGCGCGCTGGGCCGCGGCGCCGACGCGGTCGCGGCGCTCGACAATGCGATCGCGATCGCCACGGCGATCGGCGATCTGCACCTCGAGCAGGCCGCGCGCCTGTACGCGCTGCGCGCGCGGCTCCACGCGGGCGAGACCGGGGTCGCGGAGGCGCTCGAGTCGCTCGCGGATCAGACCCACGGCGACGCGACGCTCGAGGCGAACGCACGCGCGCTCGCGTCGCGCGCGCGGCTCGAGCGCGGCGAGCCCGACGCCGCGCTCCAGCTCGCGGGCGATGCGCTCTCGATCCGCGACGCGGTGGGCAGCGTCGAAGAGGGCGAAGGCGAGGTGTTCCTCGCCGCGGTGCGCGCGCTCGAGGCGACGGGCTACGTCGACGAGGCCCGCGCGGTGAGAGAGCGCGGGCGCGCGCGCATCGAAGAGCTCGCCGCGCGCATCGTCGACGCGGGTTGGCGACGGAGCTTCCTCGAGCGAGTGCCCGAGCACCGCGCGCTGGTCGCGAGCCGCTGAGCGCTCGGTCCAGCTGGCGTGCTCGCTGGCAGAGGGCCCCGCGCCGGCGAGCCGATGTCGACACTCGCTCAGCGCTTCTTCCCGCGCTTCGATCGAGGCGGTGCGTCGAGCTCGTCGCGCATGCTCTTCACGGTCTCGACGAACGCACGCAGCTTCGGTTGCTCCTGGGTGCGCGCCGGGAAGTAGAGGCAGAACGGCGGGCCGGGCGTCACGAACGGCTCGAGCACGCGCTCGAGCCGACCCTGCGCGATCGCATCGGCGATCGACTCGTCGGCCACGTACGCGAGCCCCACGCCCTCGACCGCGAGCGCGACGATCAGCGCCGCGTCGTCGACGACGACCGAGCCCGGCGCGTCGACCGTGATCGGCTTGCCCTGACGCTCGAGCTCCCAGCGATAGACCACCCCCGTCGCGATCATGCGCTGGCGGATCGCCTGATGGCGGCTGAGATCCTCGGGCTTCCGCGGCCGCCCGGCGCGCGCGAGGTAGCTCGGCGCCGCGACGATCGACCATGCAGAGCGCTTCGTGATCGGCACCCGCACCATGTCCTTCTCGATCGCGTCGCCGAGCCGGATGCCCGCGTCGAAGCCCGCCCCGACGATGTCGACGAACGCGTCGTCCAGCGACACCTCGAGCGCGAGCTCCGGATAGCGCTCCTGCATCCGCGCCACGATCGGCGGGAGCAGTCGCGCGCCGCCGACCCGCGGCGCGGTGATGCGCAGTCGCCCCGAGGGACGGCCCCGATAGTCGCCGAGCGCGGCGATCGCGTCCTCGACCTCCGTGAACGCCGGCGCGAGGCGCGCGAAGAGGCTCGCGCCCGCGTCGGTCAGCGCGACGCGCCTCGTCGTGCGCTGGAAGAGCATCACGCCGAGACGCTGCTCGAGCAGCTTGATCTTCTGGCTCATCGCGGTGGGCGAGATCCCCATCGCCGCGGCGGCGCCGGTGAAGCTCTTGTGCTCGGCGACCGCGAGGAACGCGGAGAGCCCGTCGAAGCTGTCGGCCATCCCTGGATTATGAACGACAGGTTCATGACGCATGCACGATCTTGCCGATGATCTTCATGGTCGGAGGAGCCAGGCTCAGGTCATCGAAACGGAGCGAGTCATGGGAACGAACGAGAACCATCGTGTCTGGCTGATCACGGGCGCCTCGCGCGGCATCGGCGCGGAGCTCACCAGCGCCGCGCTGGCCGCGGGCGACCACGTCGTCGCGACCGCGCGCGACCCGCGGCGCGTGATCGAGCGCTTCGGCGGCTCGGAGAACGTGCTGCCCGTCGCGCTCGACGTGACCGACGAGCGCTCGGTCCAGGCCGCGGTCGACGCCGCGATCGCGCGCTTCGGGCGCATCGACGTGCTCGTGAACAACGCCGGCTACGGCGTGATCGGCGCCGTCGAGGAGACGTCGGCCGAAGACGTGCGACGGGTCTACGAGACGAACGTCTTCGGCCTGCTCACGGTCACCCGCGCCGTGCTCCCGGTCATGCGCGAGCAGCGCGCGGGGCACGTCATCAACCTCTCGTCGGTCGGCGGGTATCGATCCGGCCCCGGCTTCGGCATCTACTGCTCGACCAAGTTCGCGGTCGAGGGGCTCTCGGAGGCCCTGCACGCCGAGCTCGCGCCGCTCGGGATCGCGGTGACGATCGTCGAGCCCGGCTACTTCCGCACCGAGTTCCTCGAGGCGGGCTCGGTGGTCGAGACGCCGCCGGTCATCGCGGACTACGCCGACACGGCGGGCAAGGTCCGCGCGATGGCGAGGTCGGTGAGCCTCCAGCAGCCCGGCGATCCGCTGCGCCTCGCGCGCGCGGTCGTCGAGCTCACGCGCGCGACGACGCCCCCGCTCCGGCTCCCGCTCGGCTCCGACACGGTGGCCGCGATCGAGGCGAAGAACGCGTTCGTGGCGCAGGAGCTCGACGCCTGGCGCGCGGTCGCGATCTCGACCGACTTCCCGCGCTGATCGCGCGGTGGCTCGTCTCAGCCGGTGGGGATCGTCACCACGCAGTGCGTCGGCGGCATCCACCGCGCATCGGCGCGATCCCCCTCGGGCCCGAGGCGCGCGAGCACCTCGAGCTCCTCGGGCACGAAGAAGCGGCGGAACGACACCCATCCGTCGTGCGCGAACGCGACGTCGCGGAAGCGCAGGAGCCCGATCGATCCGACCACCAGCGCGTGCATGCGGCTGCGATATCCGTCGATCAGCACCACGCCGCGCCCCGCGACGCGGCTCGCCTCCGACGCGAGCACCGCGACGAGCCCCGGCGGGAAGTGGTGCAGCGACTGGGTGCACACGATCACGTCGTACGCGCCGCGCTCGATGCCCGAGAGGTCGAGCGCGTCCTGCACCGCGAAGCGCACGTCGAGGCCGTCACGCCGCGCGACGGCCTCGCCGATCTCCAGGTACTCGGGCTTGAGATCGGTCGCGCAGAGCTCGATCGCGAGCCCCTCGTCGCGCGCCATGCGCGCCGCCGCGAGCGCGAAGCCTCCGTGCCCCGCCGCGAGATCGAGCACGCGCGTGGGGCGCGATCGATCGCGCCCGAGGTAGGGCCGCAGCGCGTCGAAGAACGCGGCGTATCCGCCGACCATCACGTTCAGCGCGTCGAGGTGCTCGAGCACCCGCACCCGCGCCGCGCGATCGAAGTGAGGATCGTCGAGCCACTCGGGCTCGTCGGTGCGCGAGAACCGCTCGTCGAGACCGATCGCGAGCGCGTGCAGCACACCGCGGCGCGAGGCCTCCTCGCGGACCTCGCATCGCATGTGATCGAGCGCGCGCTGCGCGATGTCCGCGAGCGCTCGGCGCGCCGAAGGATCGCCGCTGCGTAGCCGCGACGCGATCGCGCGAGCCTCGGGCCGCGCGCGGTCGAGCGCGCGCGACGCCGCCTGAGCGCGGATCTCACCGAGCGCGTGCACCGAAGGCGTGCGGAGTCGGATCGCGCGGATCCCGCGCGCGATCGTGGAGACCGAGCGATCGAGCAGCTCCATGAACGAAGCACTCTGCCGAAGATCCTGCGGGCACGCGAGCGCACGATCACGCACCGAGGTACGCCGCGCGCACCCGCGCGGTGCAGAGCGCCATCAGCCCCGGGATCGCGATGAAGCAGAGAGGCGTCGGCACGTAGAGCGCGAGCGCCACGACGCCCGCGTACCAGCCCCAGCGCCGCACCCGCTGGAGCCCGACCGCCGCGACCCACGGCAGCACGAGCCACGGGAGCGCGAGCACGAATGCGCCGCCGACCGCCGAGAGCGTGGACCCGAGCACACCGGCCCGCAGCATCCACGCGAGGTTCCGCATGCCTTGGAGCGAGAGCATCGGCGTCTCCGCCGCGAGCATCAGCACGACGACGATCGTGCCCGCGACGAGGATCGCGCCGAGCGCACCGAGCCCGAGCAGCGCCGAGCGCGCGCGGAGCTGGGGCTCGTCGTGCTCGACCATGCCCTCGCTCGAGACGCCCTCGCGCGCACGAACGAGCGCTTCGTCGAGCTCCCGGCGCGCGCGCTCCGACGCCTCCAATGCGGCGCGCAGCTCCGCGATCTCGGTGCGCAACGCCGCGATCTGCGCCTGATCGGCGACGCGTGGATGTCGGTACATGCAGCGCACCGACAACCCACCCGCCGCGCGTGTTCCCGCAGCCCGCGCTGCCGTCACGCCGAGATCACCAGCTCAGATGTCGAGCTCCTTCACGTCGAGCGCGTGGTGCTCGATGAACTCGCGGCGCGGCTCGACCTCGTCGCCCATCAGCAGCGAGAAGAGCTGATCCGTCTGCAGCGCGTCGTCCACCTTCACCTGCAGCAGCACGCGCGTGTCGGGATTCATCGTCGTGTCCCAGAGCTGCTCCGGGTTCATCTCGCCGAGACCCTTGTAGCGCTGGATCGACAGGCCCTTGCGACCGCGCGCCTCGACCCACGCGACGAGATCGTCGACGCCACCGATCTCCTCGGTGCGCCCACTCTCACCGTCTTCCTCGCTCGCGCCGGTCACCGCGACGAAGGGCGGCGCGCCGAGCGCCGCGACTCCGTCCCAGATCGCGCGCAGCTGCCCGAAGTCCGCGCCGTTCACGAAGTCGACGTCGATCGTCGTCGTCTTCGTGCTCACGCCCGCGCGCGTGCTGAAGCGGACGCGCGACGCGCTGTGCTCCGGGTCCTCCTCGACGCGCGCGATGATCGGCAGCAGGTCCGGCTGCTTCTCGCCGACGTACGACTCGACCGACTTGATCGCGGCGTCCACCGTCGCGCGATCACGCAGCCCGTCCGCATCGAGGCGCGCCACGCGCACCAGCGCCTCGACGATCGACGGCTCGAGCCGCCGCTCCATCGCGCGCAGCAGCTTCTTCCAGCGGTTCATGTCGTCGAGCAGTCGCTTCAGCGAGTCGCCCGCGAGCGGCACCTGACCGCCCGTCGTGCGCACCACGACTCCGTCGATGCCCGAGTCGATCACGAAGCGCGCGAACGCGTCCTCGTCCTTGAGGTACTGCTCCTTCTTGCCCTTCTTCACGCGATAGAGCGGAGGCTGCGCGATGTACACGTATCCGCGCCGGATCGCCTCGGGCATCTGTCGATAGAAGAACGTGAGCAGCAGAGTCCGGATGTGCGATCCGTCGACGTCTGCGTCGGTCATGATGATCACGTGGTGATAGCGGAGCTTGTCGATGTCGAAGTTGCCACTCGCATCGACACCCGCGCCGAGCGCCGTGATCAGCGTCCCGACCTCCTGGTTGCTCAGCATCTTGTCGAAGCGCGCACGCTCGACGTTCAGGATCTTCCCGCGCAGCGGCAGGATCGCCTGGGTGCGTCGATCACGACCCTGCTTCGCCGAGCCACCTGCCGAGTCACCCTCGACGATGTAGAGCTCGCTCTCCGCGGGGTCCTTCGCCTGACAGTCGGCGAGCTTGCCGGGCAGGTTGCTCGCGTCGAGCATGCCCTTGCGCTGCACCTGCTCGCGCGCCTTGCGCGCAGCCTCGCGCGCGCGCGCCGCGGTGACGCTCTTGTCGACGACCTTGCGCGCCTCCTGCGGGTGCTCCTCGAAGAACAGCGCGAGCTTCTCGTTCACGATGTTCTCGACGATGCCCTTCACCTCGCTCGAGACGAGCTTGTCCTTCGTCTGCGAGCTGAAGCTCGGATCGGGGTGCTTCACCGAGACGATCGCGGTCAGGCCCTCACGAACGTCCTCGCCCGACAGCGACGCGCCCTTGAGCTCCTTCACCAGGTTGTGCTCGGCGCCGTAGCCGTTGACCGTCTTGGTCAGCGCGCCGCGCAGGCCCGTGAGGTGCGTGCCGCCGTCCTTGTTGTGGACGTTGTTCGTGTAGCAGTAGACCTGCTCCTGGAACGACTCGTTCCACTGCAGCGCGAGCTCGACCTGCACGCGGTCGCGCTCGTCGATGATGTAGATGACCTCGTCGTGGATCGGAGTCTTGCTCTTGTTGAGCAGACGGACGAACTCACGAATGCCGCCGGCGAACTGATACGTCGTCTTGCGCCCTTCGCCGCCCTCTTCCTCGAGCTCGATGATCAGACCGGCATTGAGGAACGAGATCTCGCGAAGGCGATTGTTGAGGACGTCCCAGCTCCACTCGGGATTGGTGAAGATCTCGAGGTCCGGCTTGAAGCTCACCTTCGTGCCGGTCTTGTCGGTCACGCCGACCGGCGCGATCGGCGCCTGCGGAACGCCGCGCCGATACTCCTGCTGCCACACCTTGCCCTCGCGGCGGATCTCGAGGCGCAGCCACTCGCTCACCGCGTTGACCGCGGAGACGCCGACGCCGTGCAGACCGGCGGAGACCTTGTACGAGTCGTTGTCGAACTTGCCGCCGGCGTGCAGCACGGTCATCACGACCTCGGCCGCGCTCACGCCCTTCTCGTGCATGCCGACGGGGATGCCGCGACCGTTGTCGACGACGGTGATCGATCCGTCGCTGTGCAGCGTGACCACGATGCGATCGCAGTGACCGGCGAGGTGCTCGTCGACCGCGTTGTCGACGACCTCCCACACGAGGTGGTGCAGGCCCGTGCCGTCGTGCACGTCGCCGATGTACATGCCGGGCCGCTTTCGGACGGCCTCGAGGCCCTCGAGGACCTGGATGGATCGCTCGCCGTACGACGACGCGCTCGGAGGCTGGCTCCGCTCCTCGGTGACAGGGGTCTGAGGTTCGTTCGAGTCGGTGACGGACATGCGATGCGGTGTTTCTCCGGGGGACGGTGTTTGCTGCTTCGCGGACTGATCGCCGCGAAGTGTCTTCCGAAGGAGAGAAAAGAGGCCCCGAAAAAGAGGCCTGAGAATAGCCCGGAACGAGCGCCGCAGCAACCCCGCGCGACGCTCGCAACATATTGGAATCACTACTGTTTTGGACGCGCTCCGGAGCTCAGTAGTAGTAGGCCCACAGAAAACACATCTCGTCGGCGAAATCGAGCCCGAACGAGACGGTCTCCGCGCGGTCGTTGTAGTAGGTGCAGGTCAGTCGGAGACCCTCGTCGGAACCGAGCACGAGCGGCGGCGCGAACGTGTCCAGCGGAGGCTCCGCCCACTCGGTCGACTCGTGCAGCGGCGGCGTGTCGTAGTCGCTCTCCGAGCGCGCGCGATGGATCGCCGCGTACGTGCCCAGCGAGTGCGTGTGCGACGTGAGCGCGAAGAGGCGCGCGCCGTCGGGCACGTAGTGGAAGCTCGTGACCGTGGTCTCGCGGCGCGGCGGGAGCGTGAGCGACATGTCGCCGGTGAAGAGGAACTCGACCGGCGCGCGCGCCGTGGTGTCGTCGAGCGGATGGAACTCGAAGGTCACGCTCGAGCGCACGTCGATCGGCTCGCGCGTGTAGTTGATCTCGTGGATCTCGAGGCGGATGTGCTGGTTCGCGCCGAACTCGAGCGCGGCCTCCTCGGGGTACACGAGCTCGGCGTCCACCGTCTCCGCGATGAACACCGCCTCGCCTCCGTCGGCGAACGGGAAGCACGGATACGGCGTCTCGCGGACCGGCATGTCGGTGCGATAGACGATCATGTGATGACTGCCCTGCGGCAGGTGCGTGCGGATCGCGCGGACCTGACGCGCGACGGGATTGCCCGCGTCGAGGATCACGCAGACGGTCCGCTCGTCGCCCGGCGCGAGCGCTTGCGGGCCGAACGAGACGGTGACCGACGGCGCATCGGGATCGATCGCGCCCGCGTCGTTCGGGAGCACGGTGCCGGAGTCGTTCGGAGCTCCGCCGCCGTCGACCTCGCTCGTGCGAGACGAGCCACAAGCACACAGCACGAGCACGATCGCGAATGGAGCGAGAGCGCGCATCGAAGACCTCCCGAGCGAGCGGGATCGTACCGATCCGATCAAGCTCGCGAAACGAGCACGTCACACGCGCATCGAGGTGGATGTGCGATGCGGGCTGGCGACGGCACCTGCCAGGAACTGGTCACTCGGGCTCGCGCGCACGGGGCGAGATCGCACGCCGGAGAGCACGACGCTGTACGGATCGGCTCGGCGAGGAACGAATCGCTGCATCGAGGTCGCGTTCCGTACTACGAATGCGCTGTCGATCCAGGCACATACGTTGCTGAACGGCGGGCTCATGATGCGTGCGCATGCATACCGATTCCTTGTCGCCCTCGCGCTGACGTCGATCGCGGCGGGCTGTTCCAACGACACGAACGAGCCAGCGCATCGCGGCTCGTGGGTGGAGATCCAGGAGGTGGAGCTCACCGCCGACGCGCTCGACGTGGAGAACCACGACGCGTTCCAGTCGGTGGTCGTGGAGGACGATCGCCTCGTCTTCCGCTTCGACGGGACCTCGCCGCTGCGCGTGGGCCACGTGGTCGCGGGCGTCACGGGCACGGGCTACCTGCGCAAGGTGCTGACGATCGACGAGCAGGCGGACGGCTCGATCGTGGCGACGACGCGCGACGCGACGCTCGCGGAGTACTTCGTGACCCTGCGCGCGATCGCGCACTACGATCCGATCCGCGTCGACGAGCCGGTCGAGGCGAGGGAGGAGGGCGTCGCGATCGAGTCGCTCGGCGACTGCATGGACGCGCAGCCCTGTCTTCTCGGCGGCACCCCGTCGTTCATGGGCAACCCGATGGATCTGCTGGGCTGCACCGGCGCGTCGGGCTTCGGTCTCACGCCCTTCGTCGAGACCGACTTCCGCAGCATGGACGTGCCGATCGACATCGACATCGACGTCGGGCTCACCGGCATCAGCGCGAACCCGACGATGTACCTCGACCTCGACGGCACCGTCAGCGCGGGCGTGCACGTGACCGGCGACGGACGCGGCGAGCTGATGTGCATGGCGGACTTCATGGCGCTCGCGGGCGGCGGTCAGGCGCCGGAGATCCGGCTGATGCGCGTCATCGTGTACGGCGTCCCGATCGAGCTGCTCGCGTCGCCGGTGCTGAACGGCGAGCTCAGCGCGATGAGCGACGCGGGCCAGTTCCGGTTCACTGCGGGCGTCGAGATGACCGCGAACCTCGAGCTCGGCCTGAAGGAGGGCGAGTACCACCAGGTCGGTCCCGACGTGGACGTCGATCCGATCGCGCGCCTCTCGACCGAGCGCGCGGGCCCGGTCACGGCGAGCGGTCAGATCGCGGCGGGCGTCTCGGTGCGCCTGCAGATCGGCTATCGCTGGAAGCGCAGCGGCTTCACGATCAACATCGGCGCGGCGGCGATCGCGGAGCTCACGGGCAGCGTGGGCGTCGAGCTGACGAGCGACGCGGGCGGCTGCGAGTGGAACTGCGACTTCCCGTGGGCGCTCGAGTTCACGCCGAGCGTCGAGCTGAGCCTGATGATCGAGGACATCGGGCCGACGTGGACCCACGAGTTCGATCCCTTCACGCTCGCCGAGGGCAGCCTCGGGTCGGTGAGCGGGACGCTCGATGCGTGTCAGGTCGGCGGCGGCGAGTGCACCGGGCCGGGCTCGTGCCTCGACGAGATGTTCGACAACAACGTGTGCGAGGGACGCATGGGCTTCCAGCAGTGCACCCCGACCACGTACGCGCACTGCACGTGCACCGCGTCGGGATGGGCGAACTGCAGCGAGTGCATGTGATCGACTGAGCGATCGAGGAGACGGCCGGGCCACGCGCCCGGCCGTTTTCGTTCCGTCAGATCGCGAGCTCGGCGCGCAGCGCGGCGATGCGCGCCTCGAGCACGTCGGGCTCGTACGGCAGCGCGGGATGGAGGCCCCACACCGGGCGCGGCCACGCGTCGTCGGTCGGGAAGCGCGCGACGACGTGCACGTGGAGCTGCGCGACGACGTTGCCGATCGCCGCAACGTTCATCTTGTGCGCGGACACGATGCGCGAGAGCGCGGACGCGACCTGCGCGGACTCGTCGATCAGCGCGTGTCGATCGCGCTCGTCGAGCTCGTGGATCTCGCGCACCCCGGGACGTGCCGGGACGAGCAGCGCCCACGGATACCGCGCGTCGCGCATCCATCGGACGTGGCAGAGCGGAAGACGCCCGACCGGCGCGCTGTCGGCCTCGATGCGCGGATCGAGCGCGAAGATCACTCGCCGGGGCCCTCGTAGCCCTCGGGCTCCTCGACGTCTTCCATGCCGCGCTGCAGCGGCGCGCGGAGCTCGCCGTGGATCGTGATGCCGCCGGTCGTCATGAGCTCCTGGTGGTACTCGACGATCACCGGGCCCTGCTCGGGGCAGTACACGGTGCGCGAGCGACCCTGCGTCTGCTCGTTCTCGACGACGACCTCGACGCACTCGGAGAACGTGCCCGCGGGCACGGTGACCTCCTGGTCCGTCTGGGTGATCCGCGCGGTGCGACCGTTGCCCGCGTCCCAGGTCTCGCCGACGACCAGCGGATCGCGCACGTGCCACGCGTTCGCGTCGACGTCCCAGATGCCCTCTTCGCGCAGCTCGTAGACGTGTCGCTCGCGCGCACCGTCGGCCTGGATCACGAAGCGCGGCGGCAGCGCCTCGGTGACGCGCGTGATCGAGAGCGTCGAGATGCCGGTCTGGGTGTCGACGTCGTGCGTCCAGATGTAGCCCTCGCCCATCGGATAGAGCTCGCGCGCGCGGAGCGGGCCGGTGCGCGTCGCGGTGTGGGTCTGTGCACCGCCGCAGCCGGCGAGCGCGAGGACGAGGAACGCGGAGACGAGAGGTCGCTTCATCATTCCAGCACGTAGACGTAGGTGATGACGAGGAGCGCGACGGCGCAGAGCACGAGGAACACGATCTGCACGGGGTCCATCGCGGTGCGGCGGGCGAGCTCGCGCGCGGCGTCGACGATCTTCGGATCGATCGCGCGCTCGAGCTCGGTGGTCAGGGCCCGCACCAGCGCGTAGTTGCCCGCCTCGAACGCAGCGTTCGCTTCGCGCAGCTTCTCGCCCTCCGCGGTCCCCTCGCCGGGGAGGCGCGTGGGCTCGGTGGGCTCGTCGGCCGCGCCGCGATGGCGCTTCTTCTTCGCGACCTTGGTCGCCTTCGGACCGGTGTCCTCGGGCTCCGGCTCGGCCTTGATCGGATCTTCGCTCACGCGGGGCTCCGGTTCGTCGACGCGCACGTGCACGGGCACGAGCACGTGCACGTCTGTGGCGTCTTGGAGCGGGAGAGGGGGATCATTCGGGGAGGGGATACGGCGGGTACTGCGGGACCTCGTCGTCGGGGATCTGCCACGGCGATCCCCAGAGGCTCGCGCCGCCGTCGATGTAGAAGGTCTGACCGGTGACGAAGTCCGCCTGCGTGCTCGCGAGGTAGACGATCAGGTGCGACGTCTCCTCGGCGCTGCCGAGGCGCTTCAGCGGGGTCGACGCGCGCGACATCTCGAGCAGCTCGGGCGGGTACTGCGCGGTGCCCGTCGTCTTGATCACGCCGGGCGCGACCGCGTTGACGCGGATGCCGTGCACCGCCCACTCGACCGCGAGCGTCTTCGTGAGGTTCTCGACGCCGGCGCGCGCCGCGCCGGTGTGCGCCATGCCGGGGAAGCCGCGCGCGACGTTCGCGATGACGTTCACGATGCGCCCGCGCTTGCTCGGGATGAACGCGCGGCGCGCGACCGCGTGGGTCATGGTCCAGGTGCCGAGCAGGTTGTTGCGGACCACCGCCTCGAAGCCCTTCGGCGCGAGGTGCTCGGCGGGCGTGGGGAACTGGCCGCCCGCGTTGTTGACGAGGATCGACGCGCGACCGAAGCTCGCGACGACGCCGTCGACGAACGCCTCGACCTCCTCGGGCTTGCGGATGTCGCAGGCCGCGTGGTGCACGTCGATGCCGTCGGCGCGCAGGCGATCGGCGGCCTCGGCCAGGGGCTCGGGGCGACGACCGCAGATCGCGATCTTCGCTCCCAGGGTGCCGAGCTCTCGCGCGACCGCGAAGCCGATGCCGGTTCCACCACCGGTGACGATCGCGACTTCGCCGTCGAAGAGAGCCGCTCGGAAGATGTGCTGCAAGACTGCGTGACCTCCGTCCGGAGCCAACCCCAATCCCGGCGGCCGGTATATCGCAGCCCTGCACGGGTGGCTACGCCGCTACGATGGCGAGCGTGACCTCGAGCGCGACGAGCGAGCTGCGCACCGGTGTCTCGCTCGTGCGGATGCACCCGGGGATCTCGATCGCGCTCGGCGCGGCGATCGTGCTCTCGCTGTGCGCGGTGTGCACCGGGCTCGGCGCCATCGTGGGGCCGTGGTTCGTGTGCGAGCTCTACGGCGTGCAGATCGCGGCGGCGACGGGGATCGCGCGGCCGCGCACCAGCGCGTGGATCCGCGCGGCGGCGATCGTGCTGGCGACGGTGGTGATCGTCGCGCTGACGGGATGGCTCGCGGCGCTGGGGTTCGGCCCCGACGTCGCGACCGCGGATGCCGCCGAGGAGCCGCTTCCCTGGCCCGAGGCGCTGCGGCGCGTCGGGCTGATCACGGGCTCGGTGATCCTCGCGGTGGGGTTCATCGCGCCGTTCCTCTATGCGCCGCTGGTGCTGATCGATCGCGGCGGGCGCATCGGCGGCGCGGTGGTGGAGAGCGCGTGGCTCGCGTGGCGAAGCGGCGTGCTGCGGCACCTCGCGCTCACGTTCGTCGTGTTCTTCCTGCAGCTCTCGCCGGCGCTGATCACCGCGATGATCGTCGCGCGCACGTTCGAGCGCGCGGCGACGCCGCTCGGGCTGCTCGGCGCGCTGCCGCTGATGACGATCACGATCCCGCTCGGTCAGGCGTGGACGACCGCGGCGTACCTCGAGCGGCGCGCGCTGCTCGCGGTGCCGCGCGCGGTGCAGGCGCGCGGGCCGGTGCCGCGCACGCTGGTCGCGCTGCTCTCGTTCGACGTGCTCGCGCCGGTGCTCGCGCTGGCGATGCTCGGATTGAGCGCGCTGCGCCCCTCGACGCCGGCGGAGTCGGACGCACCTCCGGGCACGACGCTGATCGATCGCGAGGTGCACGAAGAACGCGCGCGCATCGTGGTGCCCGACACGACGATCACGGTGATGGTCGAGGGCCGCGAGCTGATCGTGCGCGCCGGGGACGGCGAAGCCGACGGCGCGGGGCGGCTGCCGCGCGCGTGGCCGAGCGCGATCGAGCGGGTGCGCGTGGTGCGAGCGCGCGACGTGTACGCGATCACGATCGAAGCGAACGATCGGGTGTTCCACACGCGCATCGACGGTGCGGGCATGCGCGTCGACGACTCGATCCGGCGCAGGCTCGAGCAGCACGTTCCGACGTGGGCGCTGCTGACGATCCTCGCGGCGTTCCTGGTGTTCGGCCTGCTCGGTGGGCGCGCGCTCGCGCCGCTCGGTGCATTGCGCGCGGAAGTCGGCGCACCCGAGCGCGCGGAGGCCTATGCGCGCTCGATGCGATGGGGCCTCGCGATCGCGCCCTTCGTGGTCGGCGCGCTGATCGCGGGCGTGGTGTCGATCACGCGGTGACGCTCACCGGAGCAGTCGACCGAACACGACCGGTGTGATCACGTAGCCGTCGCTCAGCGTGCCGACCCAGCCGTAGTGGGTCGCGTGGCCCTGACCGTCGGTGAGGAAGACGAGCGTGCCGAAGCCGAAGCCGCCGACTCCGTCGTCGCGTCGCGTGTCCTCCTGGTGCCCCCACGACGTCGAGTCCGCGATGCGCACCGCGTAGGCGCCCGGGATCGACGGCAGCGACACCGGCGCCTCCATCACGAAGCCGACGTGCCCGGTGTTGCGGCTCGGGAAGCCACGCGGGCGCCGCCACGCGAACACGTCTCCGGGACGCACCGCGTCGATGTGCTCGAGGCGCTGCCACCCGCTGCGACCTCCACGCACCGGCGCGCGCTCGATCGCCGACACGAAGTCCCGCGCGACCGGCCGCTCGCGCGTGATCGCGCCCATCGCGCGCGGCGCGGCGCGACGCAGCACCCACGCCGCCATGCCCGAGCAGTCCCAGAGGAAGACGCCCTCGCGCTCGCGCACCACGGTCGCATGCTGGTAGCGCGTCTGGCGCATCGAGGTCTGCACGCCGCGCAGCACCTCCATCACGCGCGCGGCCGCCGGCGTCGCGGGCTCCGAGGGCGCGGGCCGCGGCGGCGCGGGGATCGGCAGCCCGAGCGGCGGCGCGATGATCGGCCAGGGCACGCCCTCGTAGATCCCCACCTCGAGCTGAGCGCGCGCCGGCACCGAGCCCGCGGCGATCACGACGAGGCACGCGGCGATCGCGGCGAGCACGGCGCCACGGCTGCGCCGTCGTCTCTCGACGTCCATCCAGGGGGAGTCTACGCTGGCCGGTCGAATGGTCGATCCCCGCGATTCGGCGAGCACCGTGGCCCACCGGCTGGGGCACGCGTTCGGTGATCTCGGGCTCCTGATGACGGCGCTCACGCATCGGTCGTACGTGCACGAGCATCCGGAGCTCGCCGCCGCCGACAACGAGCGCTTCGAATTCCTCGGCGACGCGATCGTCGGCGCCGCCGCGGCGATGGTGCTGGAGCGACGGTTCCCGACCGCGCGCGAGGGCGAGCTCACGCGGCGCCGTGCCGATCTCGTCAACGAGGGCGCGCTCGCGACGATCGCGGCCGAGCTGGGGATCGGCGAGGCGCTGCGGCTCGGTCGCGGCGAGGAGCGCTCGGGCGGCCGCCAGAAGCCGCGCCTCCTCGCGAGCGCGCTCGAGGCGTGCATCGCGGCGATCTTCCTCGACGCGGGCATCGAGCCGGCGATCGCGATCGCCCGCGCGCTCCTCGCGCCGCGCATCGACGCGCTCGCGCCGGGCGCGAAGGACTTCAAGTCGCGCCTCCAGGAGCGCATGCAGGCGCGCGGCGAGACGCCGCGCTACGAGCTCGAGCGCACCGAGGGGCCGGAGCACGAGCGCGTGTTCCACGTGATCGTGACGGCGCCCGATGCGCGCGTGCTGGCGCGAGGCTCGGGTCGGACGAAGCTCGAAGCGGAGCAGGCCGCGGCACGCGCGGCGCTGAGCGAGCTCGAGCGGGCGCGGGAGACCGACGGATGAAGGTGTGCTCGCGACGCGCGTTGTGGTGCATGTGCGCGGTGGTCGTCGTCGGGTGCAGCCTCGATCGCACCGGGTTCGGAGGACAGGGCGGAGGCGGCATCGACGCAGGCGGGCGCGACGCGACCACCGGCGTGGACGCGAGCGACGACGAGCCCGATGCCGGCGAGCCCGACGCCGGCGAGATGGTCGACGCAGGCGAGATGATCGACGCGAGCGAGATGATCGACGCGGGCATCGACGCGAGCGAGCCGATCGACGCGGGCGAGATGATCGACGTCGGCGTGGACGCGTTCCGCGGCTGCCCCGTCGGGCTCGTCGAGTGCCAGGGCGACGTCATCGCGGAGTGCAACGCGTCGGGGCGCTTCGACATCGTCGAGACGTGCCCGATGGGGTGCCTCGGCGCGGAGGTGCCGGTGCGGTGCGCGCGGCTCGTGCCCTCGCACGTCGCCGATCCCGCGCGCCTCGTCGCGGGCACGACCGATCTCGTGGTGCGCGCGGGCGAGGTGGTCTCGATCGACACCGACACCGGGCGCATCGTCGAGACGGTGTCGGGCACCGAGCTGCGCGCAGCGGGCGCAGCGGGCGACGCGAGCGGGATGCTGCTCGCGACCGCGACGCAGGGGATGGGAAATCCCGAGGTCGCGATCGTCTCGGTCGGCGCGCTGCGCGTCGAGGCGGGCGGCCAGCTCGTCGCGAGCGGGCCGCGCGCGCTGATCCTGCTCGCTGCGGGCGAGGTGCGGATCGCAGGCGTGATCGACGTCGGCGGCAACGGTCGCGCCGGCGGTCCGGGCGCGGGCGGCGGCGGCGACGCACGGATGGCAGGGAGCGGCCCCGGCGCGGGCGGCCCCGGCAACGTGACCGGCACGTTCGGCGCGCTGATGGGCGGCGGCGGTGGCGGCGGTCACGCGGCGAACGGGGGCGAGGGCGGCGACGAGGGCGGCATCTCGGGGACCGCGCAGGGCGGCTCGAGCGGCGGCGTGCTCGGCGACGCGAGCGTGTCGGTGTTGATCGGCGGCGGAGGCGGCGGTGCGGGCGCGAACGCCGACGACGGTGGAGACGGCGGCGGAGGCGGCGGCGCGCTGCAGATCTCGAGCGCGGTCGGCATCGTGATCGCGACCGGCGGCGTGGTGCGCGCGCCGGGCGCGGGTGGCCGCGAAGGCGACGACGGCGGCGGCGGTGGTGGCGCGGGCGGGACGATCTTCCTCGAGGCGCCGAGCGTGGTGATCGACGGTGCGGTCGTCGCGAACGGCGGCGGCGGCGGCGGCGGCGACAGCGATCTGATCAACAACGCCGATCACGGCGAGCGCGGGCGCGACGACGCGGCGCGCGCCGACGGCGGCGACGGTGCGGGCGGCGGCGATGGGGGCCGCGGCGGCGCAGGCGGCGAGCTCGCGGGCGAGAACGGCGAGAACGGCAACGGCGGCGGCGGCGGTGGTGGCGCGGCAGGGCGCGTCCGCATCCTCACGCGCACCGGTGCGTCGTCGGGCGCGGGCGTGCGCTCGCCGAGCGCGGCGGGCGGCTACGGCGAGGGCGTCGCGTCGTCGAGCTGATCGCGATGTCGAGAGTCTCTTCACGCTCGCTCGCGATCCTCTCGCTCGTCGTCGCGATCGTGCTCGCGCTCGGATCGGCCGCGGGCTTCGTCCCGCGCGCCGATGCCGACGACGGAGTGCGTGCGTGCCAGCGCCGCGATCGCGGTCGCTCGGCACGACGTGGCGGTCGCACCCATCGGCGGCGCGCCCGCCGGCCGCGACTGACCGCCGCACAGCGCCGGCAGATCCAGCGCTGGCACCAGCGCGCGAGCCGCAGCGAGGTGCGCGCGTGGTCGCGCCTCGATCCGCCGCCGCTCGTGTTCCATCCGCTGCGTCAGCGCGAGCACATCGCGCTCGTGCCGGCGGGCGTCGAGGGCGGCTTCGAGACCGACGATCTCGTCCTCGCGCAGCAGGCGTTCGCGTCGCGCGAGGGCTCGATGCACGACGTCCATCCTCGCCTGCTCGGGCTCGTGTACCGCGCGGTCCGGCACTTCGAGGTGCCCTACGTGCACGTCGTCAGCGGCTATCGCGACGGGCGCGCGACGAGCCGTCATTCGCAGGGTCGCGCGATCGACTTCGTGCTGCCGGGCGTGAGCGATCGGAGGCTCGCGGCGTACCTGCGCCCGCAGGGCTTCGTGGGGGTCGGCATCTATCCGGTGAGCGGCTTCGTGCACCTCGACGTGCGCGCGCGCAGCTACTTCTGGAGCGATGGCTCGGGGCCGAGCGAGCCCACGCGCGAGCGCGCGATCCTCGCGGCGCAGACCTCGCGCTACGACGCGGCGGCGCGCCGGCGCGGTGAAGAGAGCGTGCCGGACCTCGAGGTCGGGCACGACGAGGAGGAGATCGAAGAAGAAGAGAGCGCCGCGCCCGAGGTCGCCGACGAAGCCACGCCGCCGCCCGATGCCGGTGTGAGCGCGGGCTGACGTTAGAATCGGGGGCATGGCGGTGGACGACGCGGTGGTGCAGGCCCTCGTGCGCGAGGGTCGCCACGAAGAAGCTGCGCGCATCTGCGCGGAGGGCGGACAGCCCGCGCGCGCCGCGGAGCTGCTCGCCGCGGTGTGGAAGCACGCCGAGGCGATCCGCGTCGCGACCGACGCCGGGCTCTACGACGAAGCGTATCGGCACGCGGTGGGCGCGCAGGATCGGGAGCTCGCGTCGTCGCTGCTCTCGAGCCTCGCGGCGCGTCCCGAGCAGGCGTCGCGCGCAGCGAGCCACGCCGAGGCGCGCGGACGCACCAGCGACGCGGCGCGCCTGCGCGAGGCCGCAGGCGAGCTCGAGGCCGCGGCGATGCTGCACGAGCGCGCGGGAGAGCTCGGCGACGCCGCGCGCTGCTGGAAGGAGCTCGGCGACATGCGCAAGGCGGGCATGCTCTACGAGCGCCGCCTGCGCGACACCCCGGACGACGCGGAGAGCGCGTTCGAGCTCGGACAGATCCTCGCGCGCTTCGGTCGCTGGGATCACGCGGCGCGCGCGCTGCAGGTCGCGGCCGACGACGACGAGCTCGCGATCCCCGCGGGCAAGCTGCTCGTCGCGTGCTTCGACGCACTCGGCATGACCGACGCCGCGCAGAGCCGGCTCGACGTGCTGCGCGCGCTCGAGCCCTCGATGCCGGCGACGGTGCCCGAGCTGCTGCGCGCGTCGTTCGGCGACGAGCGCGGTCCGCGAAGCGCGAGCCGCGATCAGCTGATCGCGGGGCGATATCGCGTGGTGCGCGCGCTCGGCGCGGGCGGCACCGGGCGCGTGCTGCTCGCGGAGGACGCGTTCTACGGGCGCGAGGTCGCGATCAAGGTGCTGCACGCGGGGAGCTCGGGCGCCGCGGGCCGCGACGCGCTGAGTCGCTTCGCGCGCGAGGCGAAGGTCGCGGCGGGCATCGATCACCCGAACGTCGTGCAGGTCTACGAGTACCAGCCGGACGGGCCCTTCCTCGTGATGGAGCACATGTCCGGGGGCACGCTCGAGGATCGCCTGTCGAACGGCGAGGTCGCGACGGCGCTCGCGCCGAGCGTCGTGCAGCACGTCGGCCGCTCGGTGCTGAGCGCGCTCGAGGCGGTGCACCGGCGCGGCGTGGTGCATCGTGATCTCAAGCCCGCGAACGTGTTCTTCGGGCGCACCGGCGAGGTGAAGCTCGGCGACTTCGGCGTCGCGCACCTCGCGGATCTCGGCGCGACCCTGACCGGCGCGATGATGGGCACGCTCGCGTACATGTCGCCCGAGCAGATCACGGGGTCGTCGCGGCCCGATGCGTCGACCGATCTCTACTCGCTCGGCGTGATCGTCTATCGCGCGATCACCGGCGTGCTGCCCTTCCCCGGGCCCGACTTCGTCGCGCAGCACCTCGAGCTCACGCCGGCGCGCGCGATCACCCACGCGCCGTGGATCGGCGAGGCGCTCGACGCGCTGATCGCGTCGATGCTCGAGAAGGATCCCGCGGCCCGACCGCGCACCGCGAGCGAGGTGCTCGAGGCGTGGACGCACCTGCCCTGGGCGCGCATCGAGCAGGAAGCGCAGCTCGCCGCGCCCCGCACTGCGGCGCCGGCCGCGCCGCGACGCAGCAGCAGCGCGCCGCCCGCGCCCTCGGTCGAGCGCTGGTCGATCGTCGACGTGAAGCTCGACGGAACGACGATCGCCGACGACGAGCTGCTTCGACGTCGTGTGGTGATCGTCCCGTGCGACGCCGATCGCGCGCGGTCGCTGCGTGCGCTGGCGCGGGCGGACTCGCCGTTCCTGCAGGCCGTTTGGTCGATCGACGAGGAGGGTGGGCGCGCGATCCTCGAGCTGCCGCGAGGCGAGGCCCCACGCGCGCCGCTCGAGCGCGCGCGCGCCGACGAGCTGCGAATCGCGCTCGAGGGCCTGCACGCGCAGGGGCTCGTCCACGGGCACGTCGACGCGGCGCACGTGGTGGTCGCGGACGGTCGCGCAGTGCTGATGCTCCCGCTCGGCGCGCGGGTGGGCAGCGCAGCCGCGGATCTCGAAGCGCTCGATCGCCTTCGCGGCTGATCGCGAGCGTGCCAGTCCCGACTGGCATCCTCGACTCGGCACGCGCGATGCGACGACGCGCTGCGAGGAGGGCAGTCATGGCCACCATCATCGTCGAGCATCATTTCTCCGCACGTCCCCCGGCCGACGAATTCGAGCAGCTCTCGCGCGCGATCGACGCCGAGCTCGCGGCGCGCGGAGGTCGCTTCGAGCGCAGCTATCTCTCCGAGGACGGAACGCGGATGATCTGCGAGCTCACCGCGAAGGATGCGGAGAGCGTCCGCGACGCGTTCCGCGCGGCGAAGGCCGCATTCGACACCGCGTGGGTCGCGCAGCGCGAAGAGGCGCAGAGCGCGTCGGCCCCTGCGAAGAGCGAGCCGCTGCACGCCTAGGCGTGGCGCCGCGCCCCGCGCGCGCGAACGCCCGGCAACATCTCCCCGCGCCGCGTCACTCGCATCCCGAGAACGACGCGCGCGCACGTGCGCAGAGGCACTCGCGCTCCGCGCTCGTGACGCACGCGCCGTAGTCGGCCGACGTGAAGTACAGGCACTCGAGCGCGCCCTCGCAGAGCGCGCCCGCGAACCCACCGCAGCCCGCGCGGCCGACCATGCAGCGCCCGCTCTCGCACTGCAGCTCGCCCCCGCACGCGCTCGGGTCCTCGCACGCCGCGCCGAGCATCTCGTCGCACTCGGTCGTGCTCGCGTCGGACCCGCGCGCCGCATCGACGCTCGCGTCCGCTCGCTCGTGCTCCTCGCTGCACGCGACGAGCACGAGCATCGCGAGCGCCGCGATCAGCCCTCGAGATCGCACCACAGCGCGATGCTCCCTTCCGCGTAGCACCCGCGCAGGAACGACGAGAGCGCGTCCCACGACGCGATCCGCGACGGCATGCTCTCGACCACTGCGGGCCGCAGCGCGTCCATCGCGGCGAGGATGCGCTCCAGCTCGGTGCGCTCGCAGAGCCCGACGATCACGTCGAGCCCCTCGCGCGACCATCCGCTGCGCTCTCCGTCGCCCAGCAGGATCTCTTCCCAGTCGGCGAGCCACGACGCGATGCGCACCTGCTCGGGATCGAGCTCCCCCTCGCGCGCCCGATCGTCGAGCTCGCGCAGGATCACGTCGACGCCCGCGCTCGGGCCCGCGCCCACGTCGAAGCCCCGACGCATGTCGAGCGCACCGTCTCTGTGGAACACGACGCTCAGATCCATGCAGCGAGTCTCGCCACCGCGCCCACGCCAGTCGAGCCCCTCGCGCCCGCGTGGGCTCACACCGTGTGTCGAATGGCTTTCCTTCCTGCGTCGAAATCGGTATCAAATATCGGTTTCAGCTTTTCGAAGGTGAGCGTGTGACCAAGGGCGGGGGCGGCAGTGTCTCGGTGATGGGAGCCCTCATGGTGCTCCATTGCGCGGAGAAGTTGGGCGCAGACCGTGCGCGCATCCTCGAGCGAGTCGGGCTCACCCCCGATCGCCTGAAAGACCCCGAAGCGCACATTCCACTGCCCACGCACCATCAGCTGTGGGAGACGGCGATCGAGGAGTGCGGCGACCGCGCGCTGCCGCTGCGCGTCGCGGAGGACTCCGATCCCGCGAAATTCAGCGTCCTCGGCTACACGTGCATGACCGCAGCGACGGTGCGCGAGGCCCTCGATCGCCTCGCGCGCTTCCTCTCGCTCTTCCTCCAGGGCGAGACGCTGACGCTCGAGCAGCAGGCCGAAGAAGCACGTCTCACGCTGCACCAGACCGCACCGCGCCGGCTCGGTCGCGAGCTCTCGGGCGAGTCGACGATGGCGAAGATCGTCATCACGGTGCGCATGCTGATCGGGCACGAGAACGGCGGGCGCACGTGGTCGCCCTCGCAGGTCTCGTTCACCCACGGCGCGCCCACGGACACGCGACCGCACGAGCAGCTCTTCGGATGCAGCGTGCGCTTCGGCGCGCCGCGCACCGAGCTGATCATCCCGCGCGCGATGCTCGATCTGCCGCTCGCGAAGGCCGATCCGAGCCTCTCGGCGTTCTTCGAGCGACACGCCGAGGAGATGCTGCGCCGCATGGGCGCACGCGCCGACGCGACCGCGCGCGTGCGGCGCGCGGTGAGCGAAGCGCTGCACGCGGGCGAGGTGAGCGAGACGAACGTGTCGCGCCGGCTCGGCTGGAGCGAGCGCACCCTGCGGCGCCGCCTCGGCGAAGAGGGCACGACGTTCCGCCAGGTGCTCGACGACGTGCGGCGCGAGCTCGCGCAGGGCTGGCTCGTGCAGAGCGAGATGGCGATCGGCGAGGTCGCGTTCCTGCTCGGGTTCTCCGAGTCGAGCAACTTCCATCGCGCGTTCAAGCGGTGGACGGGCCAGACGCCCGACGAGTTCCGCCGCTCGCAGCGCTGAGCGATCAGACGATCTTCTCGTGCTCGGAGATCGCGCCCCAGCGCGCGAAGCTCTCGCGCAAGCGCGCCGAGTACGCCTCGCGCGCGGCGCGCAGCTCGGGCGATGCAGCGATCGCATCACGCGACGCGTCGTCGCCGTAGAGCACGAGCGTCTTGAGCGAGCGCGCGAGGGGCGACGCGGCGAGCGCATGGATCCCGGCGGGCCCGACCTTTCGCGCGCTGCCGATCGCGAGGTGCTCGAGGCCGGCGAGGTGCGGCGCGCTCGCGAGCCGTGCGAGGTCGTCGTCGGTCGTGTCCTTCGCCTCGAGGACGAGCGAGCGCAGGCGCGAGAGGTGCGTCGCCGCGAGGATCATCTCGAGGCCGGGCACGTCGGAGTACGCGAGGTCGATCGACTCGAGCCCTGCGAGCTGGGTCGCGGCGACGAACGCGTCGTGGAGCTTGGGCGACCCCAGCTTCTTGTTGCGATCGAGCGCGAGGTGGCGGAGCCGCGCGAGGTGCTTCGAGCCGAGCATCCCCGCGACCGACGTGCCGCTGAGGCGGTTGCCTCCGAGATCGAGCCGCTCGAGGCGCGTCCACTGCATCGAGCCGATCGCCTTCGCGACCTTGGGCCCGAGCCCGACGGCGTAGAGACGCAGCTCGATCAGATCGGGCCAGCGCGCGCACAGCGCGACCGCATCGTCGTCGTCGAGCTCGCCCTGGCTCACGTCGAAGATGACGAGACGAAGGTCGGCGAGCGCGGCGAGCGCGCGCGCACCCGCGCCGCGGAGGTGCTTGGTGCGCAGCGTTCGCACGACGCGAAGGCGCGGCTGCGCGCGACCCGACACCGCATCGTCGACCCAGGTCGGCGGCGCGCGTCGCAACACGTCGGGCCATGCCTCGAGCGCGTCCTCGACGCGCGTCAGGATTGCATCGTCGACCTCGATCCCGTCGAGCGCCGCGCACACGCGAGCCCACGCCTCGACGCTCGGAGCCTCGGCGAGCGCGCTCCACAACGCACCTTCGTCGTGCACGCGCGGAGCCGCGACGGAGCGCGTCAGCGCAGGTCGCTCGACGACCACCAGCGCGCCTTCGCGCGCGGCGACGACGTCACACGATCCCGCGGTGCGCACCAGCGCGGGGGCGATCCCCGAGAGCGCGTGCTCGCCCAGCAGCGCACCGGTCGCCACGTCCCAATAGCGCAGCACACCCGGATGCGCGCTCACCAGCACCGCGTCGTCGTCGGTGAACGCCGCGGGCGCGCCGCCCTCCCCGAGATCGATCGTGCTTCGCACTTCGTCGCGCACCACGTCGAGGATCGACCACCGCGTCTCCTTGTGCGTGCTCGACGCGAGCGCGACCCACAGCGTTCCGCGCGCGCCGAGGATGCCGTGCTCCCCGCGCCAGCTCTCCGCGAATCGACGCTCCTTCACGACCGATCGCGTGCGCAGATCGAGCGTGAGCGCGCCCGCGCCACCGACCAGCACGATCGCATCGTCCGCGACGTGCGCGTGGGTGATCGTCCACGAGAGCTGCAGCGTCGCGAGCTCCTCGCCCGTCGCGGCATCGCGCACCGTCGCGTGCCCGTACGTGCGTCGCGACGCGGCATCACACGCGACGAGCAGCGCGCCGTCGCGGCTCGAGACGAGCAGCGTGATCTCCCAGCCGTGCTCGTGTCGCGCGCGCCAGATCGGCTCGGGCGAGCTGGGATCGAACCGCACGAGCTCGGTGCCGAACGCGATCACGACGTGCCCGCCGGGCACGAAGCACCCGGTGCTCGCGCGAGACGCTCGGGGCTCGACGATCTCGCGGATTCGCATCGCGCGATCGAGATCCCAGAGCTCGACGCGCGGGCCTCGACCGCACACCAGCGCGGTGCGCGCATCGGGCGAGACCACGAGGTCCTCGACGGTCCCGTCCGGCCCCTCGAGGGCCCTCGCGGGCTCGAGCGTCTCGCGCGCGACGCGTCGCGTTCGGTGCCCGAACGCCTCGCTGACGTAGATCGTCTCCCCGGCGACTGCGACCGACCCGAGCGGCTGATCGGTCGTGCGCTCGGCGATCACCTCGCCGTCGCGCACGATCATCAGCGTGCGATCGAACGCGACCACGAGCCCCTCGGGCAGCATCGCGATCCCGGTGAAGCACGCGCTGCGATGACCGACGCGCTCGAGGTGCCAGCGCTCTGCGCCCGACGCGAGATCCCACGCCGTGATGCGGTGCTGCGTGCGCGTGTAGAGCGTCGCGCCGTCGTCCGAGAAGCGCACCCCGGTCACCGGCTCCTCGTGGGCGAGCGCGAGCGGCTTGCCGACCTTCGCGCCACCGAGCGACCACACGCGCGCGCTCTTGTCGCCGCCGCTCGCGACGCGATCACCCGAGGGTGAGAACGCGAGCGCGACCACCTCGGCGCGCGAGCCCGTGAGCTCGTGGGCGATCACGCCCGTCGTGCGATCGACGAGGCGCACCGTGCGATCGGCGTCCTTGCCGTAGCCACCGCCGCCCATCGCGAGCCAACGCGCCGAGAGGGCCAGCGCGCGCGGCAACGGCGCGCGCTCGATGCGCAGCAGCTCCTCGCCGCTCGTCGTCACGATCGCCACCGCATCGAGCGCGACCGCGAGGTGATCACCGTGGGTCGCGACCGCGCCGATCCCGCCCTTGTCCGGCACGAGCCGCGCACGCTCGCGCTCGGTCGCGAGATCCCACATCCGCACGTCGTAGATGCTCGCGGTCGCGAGCGATCCGTCGCCCATCACGTGCAACGAGGGTCCGGACCACGACGCGAGCAGGAAGGTCGATCCCAGTCGTCGCACGGACGGAGGGAGCGCGGGCGGCTCGAGGCGCTGCATGCATCGCTTGTCGCGCGCGCGATCACGCAGTGTCAAACATCGCGGAGAGCCTTATCCTGCGGCCTCGCGCAGCATGCCGAAGACGATCGACGACGCACCCACCGAGGATTTCGAGCTCTCGCTGCATGGCGCGCGCGCCGCGCGCGGTCCGCGCGAGGTCAACGCGCTGGTGATCGCGTGGTCGCGCGCCGAGCCCGATCGAGTCGGCGAGGTCGCGCGCATCGAGCGCGCGTGCGTGCTCGGTCGCGGCAGCGCGCCCGCCGCCGACGGCGCTCCGCGCGCGCGCTTCGTGCGACAGCGGCCGTGGGGCGACGGCCCGAGCGAGCCACTCGCATCTCCGCGCCTCTCGCGCGAGCAGCTGCGCATCGAGCCCACCGCGAAGGGGCTGCGGATCACGTCGATCGGTCGCGCGCCGATGTGGATCTCGAGCGAGCCGGCGACCGAGCGCGAGATCGTGCCGGGAGACACGGTGCGCATCGCGGACGAGCTGCTCCTGCTCGCGGTGCGCCGGCCGACCCGCATGGACGCCCAGCGCGCGTGGGGCGAGGACGAGTCCCCGTTCGCGTTCGGCGCGCCCGATCGCTTCGGGCTCGTCGGTGAGAGCGTCGCGGCGTGGACGCTGCGTGATCGCGTCGCGTTCGCGGCGCGCGCCGATGCGCACGTGCTGCTGCTCGGTGCGAGCGGCACCGGCAAGGAGCTCGTCGCGCGTGCGATCCACGCGCTCTCGTCGCGCGCGTCGGGCCCGCTGGTCGCACGCAACGCCGCCACGTTGCCCGAGGGCCTCGTCGACGCGGAGCTCTTCGGCAACGTGCGCAACTACCCGAACCCCGGCATGGCGGAGCGCCCCGGGCTCGTCGGCGAGGCCGACAAGGGCACGCTCTTCCTCGACGAGATCGGCGAGATGCCGAGCACCGCGCAGGCGCACCTGCTCCGCGTGCTCGACCGCGACGGCGAGTACCAGCGGCTCGGCGATGCGCGCCCCCGCCGCGCGTCGATCCGCGTCGTCGGCGCGACGAACCGCGCGCGCGACGAGCTCAAGCACGACGTGCGCGCGCGCTTCGGCATCGTGCTCGAGATCCCGCAGCTCGACGCGCGGCCCGACGACGTCCCGCTGCTCGTGCGGCACCTCGTGTCGATCGCCGCGACGAAGACGCGCGTGCCGGCGCCCGAGCCGAGCATCGAGCTGGTCGACGCGCTGCTGCGTCATCGTTACGAGCTCAACGTGCGCGAGCTCGAGCAGCTCTTGTGGCAAGCGATGGCGGAGAGCCGCGCCGGCAAGCTCGAGCTCGTGGCGAGCCTCGTCGATCGCCTCGCGACCCCGGAGCGCGGGAACGAGCCGGCGGGCGACGAGAAGGAGCCCGATCGCGAAGCGATCGAGGCCGCGATCGCGCGCGCCGGCGGAAGCGTGACGAAGGCCGCGCGGGAGCTCGGATTGAGGAACCGATACGTGCTCTATCGCCTGCTGCGAAAGCACGGCATCGCAGTCGACGGACTCTAGCGCTTCGCGCGCCGGACGTTCCGCACGAGCTCGATCACGAGGAGGATCGCGTTCGGGATGAACACGCCGAAACTGATCGCCCCGGCGAGCAGCCACGCCGTCCTCTCGATCTGCCAGACCGCGTGCTCGAAGACGTACGTGGCGTACACGAACGGCGCGACCACGAGATCCAAGAACCAGAGCACCGGGCAGATCAACAGCAACGGGCTCCCGGGACCGCAGCTGCCATCGCTCGGCAGTGGAGCTCCGGCTCCGGCCCGAGCGCCTGCGCGTGATGCCAGAGCCCGATCGACACGACGATTCCGAAGCTTCCGAGGATCGTGCTCGGGGTCGCGAGACGTCGCAGCGAGCGCGCGAGAGCATCGTCATCCATGCACGAATGTCGATCGCACGCGGACGGGCGTTGCTCGAGCGCGGACGGTCGAGAGGCGCGTTCGGTGCGATCCGCGCAATGACATCGAGGACCGGCCGATTCCCTCTCGTGACCATGCGTCGGACCAAAGCTGCGCTCGCAGCGATGCTGCTCCTCGCCTCCTGCCGTGCCGCATCGGCTCCATCGGATTACGAGACGCTCGACCAGCGCCGAGCGCGCGAGCACCGCGAGATGCTCGAGCGGGTCGCGCCCATCGCAGCGCAGGCGGTGCGAGACCGCGCCTGCGAGGACTGCGATCTCACGTACGCGACGCTGCGCGGGAGCGACCTCTCGGGCGGGCGATTCCACGACACCATCTTCGTGCACGCCGACGGGCGCGAGGTGAACCTGAGGGATGCAGATCTCAGCGAGACGGCACTCGGCGGGGACTTCACCGGAGCTGATTTCCGCGGCGCGAATCTTCGCGACGCGAGTGTTCACAGCGCGGTGTTCCGCAACGCTCGGCTCGATGGCGTCGACCTCCGAAGGATTCGCCACGCCGAGGCTGCGGATTGGGCCGAGGCCGTTCTCGAGGGCGCGAACCTCGAGCACGTTCGCTTCACCGGCCCGCATGGCGCCGTGGATCGGACGACCCCGGGACAGCCGATGGGTGTCGCGAACGGCGGCACGGATCTCGGGCACGCGAACCTGCGTGGCGCGCGACTCGCGGGCGCGACGCTCGAGCGATGCTCGCTGCGCGGCGCGGATCTGCGCGGCGCCGACCTCACCGGCGCTCAGCTGTCGGGAGCCGATCTCAGCGGCGCGGACCTTCGCGGCGCAACCCTCGATCGAGCCGTCCTGCTCGGCGCGATCTTGCGTGGTGTGAACCTGGAGGGCGCGAGCGTTTCGCGCGCCGAATGGTCGTATCGCGGCGAGCGGGGCCACGCGCACCTGACGGGCGCGACCTGGACCGACGGCCGAGTGTGCGAGGCCGGCTCGGAGGGACGCTGCATCCGCTCGACGCGATGAGGAAGCTGCAGTTCGTCTACGCGAGCGTGGTCAGCGGGACTGACAGACAAGACAGAGACGCGAGCGCGCCCATGAAAGGGCCGTCGTTCCGAGATGGAACCACGAACGACGAAGCATGCCGCGACGGTCGGCAGTGAACGTGCCGAGCGAGCATCGTGAGGAGGAGCTCGACGAGATCAGCGGATGCAGGTGCCCACCGAGCCGACGGCACAAGTCCGCCCGTCGATCCAGATCGCACCTTCCAGCCGAGCGCCTGGTGCTCCGTCTCTGGCGAACACTGCCCCGGTCACATCGGCACCCTCGAAGCGCGCACGACGAAGATCCACGCCGGAACCGTCGGCCCTGGCCGCCGCCCGTTGCGCGGCACCTGGGACTGTTACCTCTCGCGCGCAATCCTGGCGATGACCGGTCGATTCTGCGCCCACGGGTGTAGTGAGATGGAACGTTCCGCTCGAAATCCGCTCGAACCGAGTCTCGCGTATCGGATCGCTCGGTTGTTGACGTGTCTGGTCGCGGTCGGGTGCTCCGCGCCTCCCGCTCCCCCAGACTACGAGACGCTCGACATGCGCCGAGCGCGCGAGCACCGAGAGATGCTCGAGCGCGTCGCGCCCATCGCAGCACGCGCGGTGAGAGACCGACGCTGCGAGGACTGCGATCTCACGTACGCGACGCTGCGCGGAAGCGACCTCTCGGGCGGGCGATTCCACGACACCATCTTCGTGCACGCCGACGGGCGCGACGTGAACCTGAGGGATGCGGATCTCAGCGAAACGGCACTCGGCGGGGACTTCACCGGAGCTGATTTCCGCGGCGCGAATCTTCGCGACGCGAGCGTGCACAGCGCGGTGTTCCGCAACGCTCGTCTCGACGGCGTGGACCTCCGAGCGATTCGCCACGCCGAGGCTGCGGATTGGGCCGAGGCCGTTCTCGAGGGCGCGAACCTCGAGAACGTTCGCTTCACGGGGCCGCATGGCGCCGTGGATCGGACGACTCCGGGACAACCGATGGGTGTCGCGAACGGCGGCACGGATCTGGCGCACGCGAACCTGCGTGGCGCGCGACTCGCGGGCGCGACGCTCGAGCGATGCTCGCTGCGCGGCGCGGATCTGCGCGGCGCCGACCTCACCGGCGCTCATCTCTCGGGAGCCGACCTGAGCGACGCCGATCTTCGCGACGCCACCCTCGACCGGGCGACGCTGCTGGGAACCGATCTGCGAGGCGCGAACCTCCAGGACGCGCAGCTCTCGCGAGCTCGTTTCAGTGGTCGCTTGCCCGAGGGAGATGCTCTCCTGACGGGCGCGACCTGGACCGATGGCCGGGTCTGCGGGGCCGGCTCCGATGGCCGATGCATCCGCTCATCGCGATGAAGCCGCTGCGCGTCGGCGCCGTGTCGTGAGCTGGGACTCGAGCTCTTCCTTGATCTCCGGATACAGGTCGAATCGACTCTGGGAGTGACAGACCAGCGCGAGATACGCGAGCTCGCCCATGTACGGGTCGCTCGCGCGATTGCGCCACGGTGACTTCTCGGGCGGGTCGACGGCAATTCCGCCGACGTCGCGCTCCCTGAGGTGCGTGCACCAGAACCATGCGACGTCGACGAGATTCACGATCGAGCGCAGCACGGAGAGCAGGTTCGTCGTCGCCCCGAAGCCCGGACCGCCCGGGGAGAAGAACGGCGGGAGGTTCGCGTAGATCCAGTCGATCCCTCGTCGGAGCTCGTCGAGGAGCGGCCACCACTCCTCGACCATCTCGCGGACGGGACCGTGCTGGGCGAGCATGGTGAGCAACAGATCGACGAGATCGTCCGGCGCCCGACGGCTCTGATATCGCGCCTCGATCGCCGTGACTCGCTCGAAGAAGTCGCGGGCGCGCGACGAGAACGGCGTTCGGGCGGGGTACGAGTCGTGGGGTGTGATGTCGAGCTCGACGATGTTGCTCGCGAACGGCGTCCCCGCGAGCTGGCGGTCGGGAGACGTTCGAGTGTCGTCGTACACATCGATCTGCTCGAGCAGCGTCGCGACGAGGAGGTCTGTGAACGGACTCGTCAGACTGCCCGGCACGGGCACGCCGCCACCGCCCACTCCGACTCGGAGATCGCGCGACACCGTCATGAACGCCGGGCTCTCGAAATCAGTCAACACGCCGGAGATCTCGAATACACCGGACGCACGCCGGGCCTCGAGCGCGCTCTCGGTGGTCGCGATCGATCCGTCGAGCTCGTTGATGAAATGGTCCCACCGTCGCCGCAGAGACTCACTGATGAGTGAGCGGCCTTGGCTGACCCGACCGACGAACTCGATGGAGGCGGGGTATTCGATCCCCTGCTGCAGCTGATCGATGACGACGCGAACCTGGCGGAGCACCTCGCGGATGGGCGTGAAGATGCCCAAGAGATGGCCGTAGACACGCGCGCTGCGCGTGGGGTCGAAGCGGATCTCGGGCGAAACACCCCAGCCCGTATCCGTGTCGACCACGTGGACGGAGGAGAGCATCGGCAGGAGATCCGCGTCGAGACCGGCGAACGAGGTCGTGCACGAGCTCGCCGCCGCGCTGACGGCTCGGCCGACGGCGGCGAACCCGGTGAGCTCCAGGACCTTGTTGAGCTGGAGAAGGTTGAAGTCCGCGAGCACGCGCTGCGTGAGGTCGAATTCGTCGGTTGCGCTGATGATCTTGCAGTCGGGATCGAACGCACCGGTGTCCACCTGGTGCAGGCGCTGGAAGAACGGTGTCGACAGATAGACGACGGTGCGAATCTTCCATCGGCTCGGCCAGACGCGCGCCGCCTCACGACAGAGCTCGTTGATGACGTTCCCACCGTGCGAGTGGCCGAGCAGGTGGAAGTGCACCTCGCGAGACAGAAACCCTGCGTAATAGGGGCGCTCTCCCTCTGCACCGCACAGGCGGTCCGCGATGTACTTGCCGGCGACCTCTCGATTGTAAGGAGAGTTGTCGCCGCTCCATCCGTGCGCGGTGAACACGTGCAGATTCGTATACGAATCATGCAGGCTCATGATGGCCGCGCGCAGTCCGGGATTGTCCTGCCAATACCAACGCTCGGAGTCCGTCAGCCCGTCGCGGCGAAGCTCGTCCTCGGGTCGGCTCCAATACGATGGATCTCCACGCTCCACACCGGGCCTGCTGTATCCCGCCGATCGATGGCCTCCGCCGAGATTCCCTGGCTCCGTGGTGCCTCCGATGAGCACGAGCACATTCACCGTGTCGCGAACGGCGAGCTGGTTCGGACTCTCCGGCGCGATTCGCGCAACTCGCGTCTCTTCTCCATCACCAGGCATGTGGAGCTCCCATCAGCTACGGTGGCGTCGCACGAGGGCCTCGCGGACTCGCTCGCTCGCGCGCTCGTCGTCGGGATCGATGCCGTGCGCGGCCTGGAAGGCCGCCAACGCTCGATCGGTCGATTCGCCGCCGCTGTCGTCGTCCTCGCCGCAATCGAACGCGAGGTTCTCGAGGCGCGCCCACAGGCCGCTCGTGCTGTCGACGGGGTCGAGATGACCAATCTGCAGGTCCCACTCGAACGGCGACTCGTCTTCCTCGCTCATCCAGACCGAGAGCGTTCCCTCGCTCTCGTGCTCGACGTCGTGCGGAAGGAAGACCTCGACGAGCCCTTCGGATGTCGTGCGCCCCTCGAGGGTTCGACCGGCAATCTCGACCCGGAAGCGCAGGTTCGCGAGCGGATCGCGATGCGGACCCTCGTCGTGGAGATGGACTCGTAACGCCGTCGACGGCCGTCTCGCGACGAATCGGTGCGCCCCGCCGATCGCCGCTGTGAACGACGTGGGCTCGGGGTCCGGCACGAACACTTCGTCGCCGACCGCGAGCACGTTGGGATCTCGCCGGCGCGCCCGCAGCTCCGCGTTGTGCGGGTGCTGCCAGACGGCGCGCCAATTTGCGATCCCGTGCTGCTTCGCGATGCGCTGGATCGTCTCGCCCTGTGCGACCGAATGCGTTCGGGACATGGTGCCTCCTCAGTGCGCGCGCTCGACGGTGCGCTCGGCCTCGAGGTCGGGGAACACCACGTGCGCAGTCCCGCGCTCGGTGCCCGTGTCGACGCGCGCGCGACCGTTCGAGCCCAGCGTGCCCGAGCGGACTTCGCCACTCGGCAGCGTCACCTCGTATCGCGCGTCGGCGATCGGCTCGCCTTCCTCGTCGAGCAGCTCGAGATCGAGCCACGTGAGCTCGGGCTCCGGCACCGCCGCCGGCTCGGAAGGCCCCCGCGGCCCGGCCACGATCACGATGCGCGGCTGCACGCGTCGCGCGAGCGCCAGACGCCCCGCGAGCGAGCCGACCTCCGAGCGCACCAGGCGCTTCACGTCGGCGTCGTCGTACTGGCTCGCACCGGCGTAGCCCGCGATCTCCGCGAGCAGCGCTCGGAGCTCGGGGAGGATCCGGTGCGCGTGCGCGTCGATCACCCGCACCGCCTCGTGGCCCTCGACGCATCGATAGGGCGCCGCTCCACCGGCGCGCGTCGAGCGCCTCACCTCGAACGCATCACCCAGCACGTAGCCGTACGTCGTGTCGCGGAACTGGCAGGAGGCGCGGCGCATGCGGGCCCCTCATCCGCCCGAGCGCGCTCCCGTTGTGCGCGAACCGTGCGCGAACTGTGCGCGCACGGTTCGCCCTCTGGTTTTCCCTACGAATCGTGGTCACGGCGCGTGGATCACGCCGTGCACTCCCGCCGCTCGCGCTCACCAGGAGGCTGCCCGTGTCACTCGACGTCCCGCTGCTCCGCTCGTCCTTCGAGCTCGTCCTCGAGCGCGAGCCCGCGCTCACCGCGCGCTTCTACGAGATCCTCTTCGAGCGCTATCCGCAGGCGCGCCCGCTCTTCTCGCGCAACGGGCGCAACCAGCAGGAAGAGATGCTCGCGCGCGCGCTCGCCGCGGTCGTCGATCACCTCGAGGACGCGCCCTGGCTCGTCGAGACGCTCGGCGCGATGGGCGCCAAGCACGTCGACTACGGCGTGACCGAGGAGATGTACGGCTGGGTCGGCGACTCGCTGCTGCGCACGCTCGCCGAGGTCGCAGGCGATGCGTGGACGCCGCAGCTCGAGGCCGCGTGGGCCGCCGCGTACGGCGCGATCCGCGATCTCATGCTCGCCGGCGCGAGCCGCGCGCAGGCCGCCGAGTGACTACCGCGTGACCTTCGCGACGAAGGCGTCGATCGCGTCGAGCAGCGCGTCGCGGTTCCCTGCGAACGGCAGGTGATCCTCGCCTTCGAGCACGAGGAGCTCGGCGCGCGGGAGCGATTCCGCCAGCGCGTGCCCCTGCGCCTCGGGTACGAAGCGATCGCCGCGTCGATGCACCACGAGCGTCGGCGCGGTGAGCGTTCCGGCGAGCGCCGTCAGATCGATCTCCGCGCCTCGCCGCAGCTGCGCGGCGAGCGCGCCGGGGCTCGACGACGATCGCACGAGCGACGCCCAGAACGCGAGGAACGACGCGTCTTCCGCGAGCGAAGGCGCGAGCAGCTCCGCGAGCACCGCGCCGCCCCACCCTGCACGCACCGTCTGCACGCGCTCCTCGATCACCTCGCTCGAGAGCGCGTCGCCGAGCCGCAGCGCGCCTCCGACGATCACCGCACCCGCGACTCGTTCGCCCGCCTTCGCCGCCGCGCGCAGCGCGATCGCGGCCGCATCGCCGGTGCCCACGATCACCGCGCGGCGGCTCGACACCGCGTCGAGCACCGCGAGCACGTCGTCCACCTGCGCGTCGAGCTCGTACGACTCGGGCGCGCGCTCCGAGAGCCCGCACCCGCGACGATCGATCGACACCAGCCGCGCGATCGACGAGAGCCCGCGCTGCCACGCTGCGCTCGACGGATGCTGCCACGCGCGCTCGAGGTGCGAGACCAGCCCGGGCACGAGCACCAGATCGATCGGCCCCTCGCCCATCGCCTGGTACGCGATCGCCACTCCATCGCGATCGACGAAGCTCGTGCGCGGCAGATCCTGCGTGACCTCCGCGCGCACCGGCGTCGAGCGTCGCGTCGGGCCCGGCGAGGGCGCGGGCGGGATCGGCGGGAGCGTCTCCGCGAAGTCGGTGTCGGCGATCGCCATCCCGCGCAGCATCGCCTCGGACAAGCGCGAGACCGCGGTGCGCCACGCCATCTCGGTCGGCGCGTCCCATCGCGGATCGTGCTCGCGCAGCGCCGCGATCAGCGCGGTCTCGGCCTGCTCGAAGTGCTCGCGCCGCGCGCCGTACGCGACGTGCCGGCGCCCGAGATCTTCGAGCAGCGGGACGAGACGCTCGGGCGCGCGGATCTGCGCGACGACGTTCTCGATCGCGTGCAGCAGCTTGTGGCGCTGTCCCTCGAGGTCGTGCGGGAAGAGCGGCCGCGCATCGGGCGCACGCTCGAAGAGCAGCGTGTAGAAGCGCGAGATCATCGCATCGCCCGACGACGCGATCCGCGCGAACGACGCGGTGAGACGGCCGTACTCGTCCTCGACCCCGCGCCCCTCGGTCGGCTGCGCGAAGGGGCGGTAGTAGCGACGCAGCAGCTCGAGCGCGTCGCGCAGCGCGTCGGCGCCCGGCCATCGCTCCGCGGGATCACGACGCAGGCAGCGCACCACCGCGTCGATCATCCCCTGGGGCGCGTCGGGCACGCGCGGCATGCGCACCTCGTCCTCGACCGCGCGCGCTGCGAGCAGATCGAGCGGCAACCCCCAGCGCAGTCGCTCACCCGTGAGCAGCTCGCGCAGCACGAGCCCGAGCGCGTACACGTCGGAGCGCAGCGTCGCGGGCAGCCCCTCGAAGAGCTCGGGCGCCATGTACTGCGGCGTGCCGACGATGCGCCCGATCGACGTGAGGCCGGTCGCGCCGCTCGGCAGCGGACCGCTGGTGTCGACCGCCTCGCTCTCGTGGATGCGCAGCGCGAGCCCGAAGTCGATCAGCTTCGGCACGCCGGTGCTCGTCACCACGACGTTCGCCGGCTTGATGTCGCGATGGAGCAGGCCGCGCGCGTGGATCGACGCGAGCCCGCGCGCCATGCCGATGCCGAGATCGAGCGCGAGATCCCAGCGCACCGGCGTGCGCATCGCGTGCAGCGTCGAGCCCTCGACGAACTCGTACGCGATGTACGGGTTGCCCTCGACCTCGCCGACGCGGAACACCTGCACGACGTTCGGATGCGTGAGACGAGCGAGCGCGCGGGCCTCGCGGAGGAAGCGCTCGCGCTCGCGTGGATCGGGCTCGGCCGCGCGCACGAACTTCAGCGCGACGGGTCGATCGAGCGCGACGTCGTGGCCGCGATGCACGGCGCCCATCCCGCCGCGTCCGAGCGGTCCGACCACCACGAACCCGTCGAATTCGCGGGGCGGATCCCACTCGTCGTCGTCTCTGGCCGCGTGCACCACGGCCGCAACTTACCACGCCACGAGGGCCGTCCAGAGCCCGTGGTCGTCGCGTGTTTCCGCGGGGTTGCGTCCTCTAACGGACGACGAGCCGCAGCTTCACGCCCATCCTGCGCAGGTGCTCGCGCTCGGCGTGCACCTCGCCCATCGCAAGGGCGTGGGAGTCGGCCCACGCGCGCGGCAGTCGCAGCTCGAGCTGCTTGCCGCTCGCGAACGCGCGCACCGGCGGACGGATCGCGGCGCGGCTGCGATGCAGCGCCGCGCCGAGGCGCAAGAGCGCCGCGACCCGCAGCAGCTCGCGCTGCTCCCCGCGCTCGAGCCCCGCGACGTACTCCAGCTTCGGCCGCCGCCGGTGCAGCCCGATCAGCGCGGAGACGCGGATCGCGTCCTCGCGCGCGAGCCCGGCGAGCGTCGCGTTGCGGACCAGATACGCGCCGTGCTTGTGGTAGCCCGCGTAGGTCAGCGACTGCCCGATCTCGTGCAGCATCGCGGCCCAGCGCAGCGGCGCGCCGTAGTCGCGCAGGTCGAGCCGCCACGGCACCGACACGTCGCGCAGCAGCGCGAGCGCGGTGGCCTGCACGCGCTCGGCCTGATCGCGATCGACGCCGTGTCGCTCGGCGAACGAGCGGATCGAGGCCTCGCGCACGTCGTGATCGGCGTGACGACCGATCAGGTCGTAGAGGATCCCTTCGCGCATCGCGCTGCGCGCCGCGCGCAGCCGCGGGATCGAGAGCGCCTCGAGCGCCGCGCTCACGATCGCGAGGCCACCCGGGATCACCGGCGCGCGCTCCGGCGCGAGGCCTTCGATCCGCAGCTCGCCCACGTCGCGGTGCTCGAGGATCGCGTCGGCGAAGAGCGCGACCCCTTCCGGCGTGATCCCCGCGCCGCCCCACTTGTTCGTGGTGAGGATCGCGTCGATCGCGCGCATCGTGCCCGAGCTGCCCCACGCCTGATCGAAGCGGCCGCGCCACCCTTCCGCAAACGTCGCGAGCTCGGCGAGCGCGGCGTTGCGCGCGCTCTCGAAGTGCTTCCGCTTGATGCGACCGTGCGGGAAGAAGCGCTCGGTGAAGCTCACGCAGCCCATGAACAGGCTGTGCGCAGAGCGCACGTCGGTGCCGACGCCGAGGATGCACTCGGTGCTGCCTCCGCCGATGTCGATCAACAAGCGACGCTCGCCCGGTCGCGGCGCGTCGCCCGATGCGACGCCGAGGTACGTGAGGCGCGCTTCCTCCGCGCCGCTCACGATCTCGATCGGATGACCGAGCAGCGCCTCGGCGCGCCGCACGAAGTCGCGCGCATTGCGCGCCTTGCGCAGCGCGTTGGTGCCCACGACGCGCACCGCGCCGCGCGGCAGTGGGCGCAGCGAGGCGCCGAAGCGCTCGAGGCACGCGAGCGCGCGACGCTCCACCGGACGGCGCAGCGTGCCGTGCGCCTCGAGACCCTCGGCGAGGCGCACCATCTCGCGCCGCTCGTCGAGCACGTGCACGCCCTCGGCGTCCACGCGCGCGATCACGAGGTGGAAGCTGTTCGATCCGAGATCGAGCGCGGCGAGCGTCTCGCGCTCCGAGCTCGGGCTCGTGCGCGCGGGGAGCACGTCGTTCATGCGCGCCGCAGCGTACCAGCGGGGCGCGCTTGACGATTCCGTAAACGTCATTCACAAAGTGAACGTGGTTCACGAAACCGCGAGAGTCCGGCGACGCGAGGCGAAGGCGGAGCGCATCCTCGATGCAGCCGAGGGGATCCTCGAGCGCGAGGGGCACGAAGCGCTGACGATGCAGCGCCTCGCGGCCGAGCTCGAGCTCACGGTCGGCGCGGCGTATCGCTACTTCGCGTCGAAGGACGCGATCGTCGCGGCCCTGCAGCGCCGCGTGTTCGAGGGGCTCGCAGCCGATCTCGAGCGCGCGATCGCGGAGTACGAGGCGGCGCATCCGCGCGCGTCCCGCGTCGGCGCGCTCTCGCGGGTGTGCGTGGTCGCGCGCGTCTACGCGACGCTGCCCGAGCGCCGGCCCACCCACGCGCGCTTGCTCTCGCGGATGATGGGCGAGCCGCGCAACGTGCTCCCCGAGGGCTTCGGCGAGGCGAACGCGCAGGTCGCGATGACGCTCGCGGGCAGCGGCGTGCGTGAGCTCGCGTCGGCGCGCGAGGCCGGTGCGCTCGGAGCGGGCGACGATCTCGAGCGGGCGATCCTGCTGTGGACGAGCCTGACCGGCCTCGCGCAGGCGAAGAAGCTCGAGCGCTGGGGCGTGCCCGGGCTCGACGTCGACGCGCTGACCGAGCGGCTCGTCGTGACGCTGCTGGTGGGATGGGGCGCCGAGCCGGCGCGGGCGCGCGAGGCGCTCGCGCGTGCGGCGGAGATCGTTTGAGCTGAAACGAATCAGGGGAGGCGACGATGGCGACGTGGGGAATCGGGCTCGCGCTGGGCGTGGTGGCGTGGACGCTGCTCGAGTACGTGCTGCATCGATGGGTGTTCCACCGTCGCGTGCTCGGTCGTCGCGCCGCGCGCGGGCACCTCGAGCACCACGCGAAGGTCGACTTCTTCTATCCGGTGGGCGGCAAGCTCGTGATGGCCGCGTTCGTGCTCACGCCGATCGTGATCGTCTGCGCGCTCGCGCTCGGATGGCAGCTCGGCTCGAGCATCCCGGTCGGCATCGTCGTGGGCTGGCTCGTCTACGAGTGGATCCACCGGCGCATCCACGTCGCGGCGCCGATCGGCGCGTACGGTCGGTGGGCGCGACGTCATCACCTGCACCACCACTTCCAGCGCGCCGACTGCAACCACGGTGTCAGCACGCCGCTCTGGGACGTCGTCTTCGGCACGCTCGCGCCGCGCGAGCAGGTACGCGTGCCGCGCGCGCATGCGCGCAAGCTCCCGTGGCTGATCGAGGGCGACGAGCCGAAGGTCGCCAGCGCGTGGGCGAGCGAGTATCGCATCGTCTAGTGACTCAGGTCGGGTGCACGTCGTGATTGGCCCGCGTATCATGGCGATTCGTGCGTACGCGGATCGCGATGATGCTGGCGCTGACGGCGTGCACGAGCGCGCCGGGTGCGCTTCCAGGCGACGGCATCGACGCGGGCTCGCGTCGTCGCGATGCGTCGGCACCGATCGACGGAGCGACGGAGCGCGACGTGGGCCCGCGCGTCGACGGCGGCGATCCGTTCACCACGTTCGATCGCGCGTGGTGGGAGCGCGCGGTGATCTACTTCGTGATGGTCGATCGTTTCTCGAACGGCGATCGCACCAACGACGGCGACGCGACGTGCACCGATGCGAGCGCGCCGATCCTGTTCCACGGCGGCGATCTGCAGGGCATCGTCGATCGGCTCGACTACCTCGAGGAGCTCGGCGTCACCGCGGTGTGGATCACGCCGGTGCAGCGACAGGTCGGACGACGCGGCGATCAGTGCGGCTATCACGGCTACTGGGCGGATCTCGGTGTGCCCGACGACGGCGCGATCGAGCCGCGCCTCGGGGGCGAGGCCGCGCTGCATGCGCTGATCGACGCGCTGCACGAGCGCGGGATGCGCCTGATCGTCGATCTCGTCGTCAACCACGCGGGGTACGGCGCGCGCGTGGTGGGGCAGCGACCCGAGTGGTTCCATCCGAGCGCGGGCTGCGAGACGCTCGGCGATCCCGACGTCTACTGCGCGCTCTCGGGGCTGCCCGACTTCGCGCACGAGCGCGACGACGTCGCCGACTACCTCGATGCGATGAGCACGTCGTTCGTGTCGCGCTTCGCGTTCGACGGCATCCGCATGGACACCGTGAAGCACGTCGAGGTCGCGTACTTCCGCGATCGATGGGTGCCCGCGGTGCGCGAGGAGCGCCCCGGGCTCTATCTGGTCGGCGAGCTCTTCGACGAGGGCGGATATGCGCTCTTCGATCGGTATCTCGACGCAGGGTTCGACGGGCTCTTCGACTTCCCGATGCGACGCGCGCTGATCGACTCGGTCGCGCACGGCGGATCGCTCGGAGCGCTCGCGGGGCGCGCCCAGGAGACGGTCACGCGCTGGGGCGCCGAGCGGGCCCGGCTGCGCGCGACGATGATCGACAACCACGACGTGCCGCGCTTCGTCGAGGAGATGAGCGGCGCGAGCGAGGCCGAGAAGAGCGCGCGGCTGCGGCTCGCGCTCGGTGTGCTCTTCACGGTGCCGGGCATTCCGCAGCTCTACATGGGCGACGAGCTCGGGATGGGCGGCGCGTATCCCCTCAATCGCCGCGACATGCCGGCGTGGACGTGGCGCGCCGAGGATCGCGAGGGAGCGCACGAGGGCGCGCTGCCCGACGCCGCGCGCATCCACGACGAAGTGCGCGCGCTCGCGCGACTGCGCGCATCGACGCCGGCGCTGCACGCCGGTGGCTATCAGGAGCTCTGGCGGCCCGCGCCGGGCGGCGCGAACGCGTGGGCGTTCTTCCGGAGCAGCGGAGAGAGTCGAGTCGTCGTCGCGGTGAACGGAGGCGCGACGACGATCACCGACCTACAGGTGCCCTATCGCACCAACCCCGGGATCGCCGAGCGAGATCGCGAGACACCCGACGGCACCACGCTGACCCTCGTGCACGGCCCGGAGGGCGCGAGCGCGCGCGTGGTCGGAGGGCGGATCGCGCTGATGCTCCCGCCGCGATCGCTCGTCGTCCTCACGATGCCGTGAGTGTCACTTCCCGCGCATCCGGCGACCCTGGTCGCGCGCCTTCTCACGCGCCTTCGCGTCGGCCTTGCGCGCCCTCGCCTTCGGCGAGCGGAGCGCTTCCTCGGTGCCCTTCAGCGAGCACACCGGCCACAGACGGTGCTCGATCTCCGCGAGCCCTGCCGCCACCACCGCGCTCACCACTTCGTCGCTCGACTTGTAACAAGGCGCGGCCTCGTCGAGCGGGACGCGACCGTCGAGATTGACCAGGATGCCGTCGCGTCGATATTGCTCGTCGATCTTCTTCTGATCGAGCGTGCGAGTCGCCTCTCCGCGCGACAGGCGTCGTCCCGCGCCGTGATTGACGCTGTAGGCGCTCTTCACCGCGCCCGGCTTCGGACGGAGGATGTAGCTCCAGTCGCGATTGCTCCCCGGGATCAACACCGGGTGACCGCTCGCCTCCCACTCCGTCCCTCGCAGCGCGGGATGGCCCCCCGGGAACGCGCGGGTCGCGCCCTTGCGATGCACCCAGACCTTGCCGAATTCCGGGTGTGTCTCGGCCTGCACGAGGTTGTGGCTGATCTCGTAGATGAGCTCGAGGTCCTTCCGGAACACCCGGCGGAACGCCTCGGCGACCGCCTCGAAGAGCACCAGTCGATTGACGATCGCGTAATTCCCGCCGGCGGCGACCGCATTGAGATATTCGCGGTAGTGCTCGCTGTCGGGCGTGAAGAAGCCGAGATCGATGTCGCGCTGCTCGGGGTGCTCCTCGCGCGCCATCTCGAAGTAGTTCGTCGCGAGCCCGTGCCCGAATCCCCGACTGCCGGTGTGCACCTGCACGAAGAGCGTGCTCGTCTGCTCGCTCTTCTGCAGCTCGATGAAGTGATTTCCGCCGCCGAGCGTGCCCAGCTGCGCGAGGCCGCGCTCCGGGTTGCCCTTCCCGCCCCACGGGATCTTCCACCCGTCGTCGACCGGAATGCGCTGCCGCTCGGCGCGATGGCGCTCGACGCGCGCACCGTGGGCCTCGACGTAGTGCTCGGCACCGCCCCGCACGACGTCCTCGAGCTCGCGCTTGCTGAGCTCGCCGAAGCGGTGCGACTTTCCACCCGCGCCGAGCGCGACTCGCTCCATCACCTCGCGGTTGAACTCGAGCTGTCGATCGGGCGTCGCCGCTTCCGCGGGGACCTCGCTGCGCGCGCTCACCATGCCGCAGCCGATGTCGAACCCGACCGGCCCCATCGCGACCGCGCCTTCGTCGCGGTCGGTGAGGATCACGCAGCCCACGGGCACGCCGTACCCGACGTGCACGTCGGGTGTGATCACCACGCACTTCACGCCGGGAAACCGCGTCGCGTTCACGATCTGTCGATAGACGTCCTGCTCGCACTCGCGCAGCAGCGCCTCGCCGAGGAAGAGCCGCACCGGCACGTCGCCGACGTCTCCGGTCTCGAGCCGATGATATCCGCCCTCTGCGTCCCACTTGCAGTGGCGCTTCCAATCGCCCGCGGAGATCAGCTCGCGCGAGTCCCGCAACATGCCCGAGGCCATGCGCGTGATTATCACTCGACGAGCGAGCAGCGCTCGACGATCTCGCGGAAACACCCCGACGACGCGTCGCTCAGGCAGTCGTCGTACGCCGCGAGCTCCGGGATGCACGCGTCGCGGCAGACGAAGAGATCGAGCCCGCTGCGCCGCGCGCACGCCGGTTGCTCGTGCGCGCAGCACGCGAACGCCTCCCACCCCGGCTGGCATCCGGCGGAGTTCGCGCAGCGCACGAGCGTGTTGTCGACACACGCCACGCACTGGCTGTCGCGCGCGATGCACCCGTCCACGCACCCTCCGTCGCCCTCCTCGCAGGCCCGGGCGCACGCGCGCGTCGTGGCCGCGCAGCCGGGACCGACGAACGGCGCGATCTCCTGTCCGCACGCCAGCGGTCCTGCATCCACCGCCGAGGCATCGGGCCCCGCGATCGCACCATCGAACCCCTGCCCTCCCCCGTCGAGCTGCGAGACCGATCCGTCCTGCTGGGAGACGCTCCCGTCGCGTCGATAGGCCTCCGGAGGCGCGTCTCGCGACTCGTAACAACCGACCAACGACATCATCAGCACGAGCGCGGCGATCGATCGACGAGGCTGCATGCCCGACATCCGTTCGCACACCGCGCGCCACGCAGCGGACATGCGACGAGGGACACACGTGCACGCGGCCCTCGTCGCTCGTCCTGCTCACACGTGCCGGACCTCGCTCGTCGCGCCACGCGCGCGATCGAACGCATGCCGCACCGCCGCCTTCACGCGCTCCCAGGTGCCGGGATGACGGTCCTCCCAGCGGGTGCGCGCGTCGCGCTCGATCAGGGTCCAGTCGCGCCCCGCGTAGCGCCGATCGCCGCCGAGCTCGTGCCCGAGGCGATAGGCCGGCTCGTACGACTCCCAGCGCGCGTCCACGATCGTCCCGTAGTTGCGATCGAAGTGCGCGCGATGATCGCGCGAGACGCGATCCCATCCGCCGAGCGCCGGGCGATCGAAGTCGTCCACCGCGACCTCGGTCTTCCTCACGGTGTCGCGGATGCGCTCGGTGCGCGTGTCGACGTCCTTGCCGACGCGCACCTCCTCCACGACGTGCGCGCTCTTGCCGACGACCGCCTTCTCCACGCGCTCGCGGATCGAGATGTCGCCCGCCTGCCGCACCGCCGCGACGTCGCCCGCGCTCGCGGGACGATCGACCGGCACGCGCTCGACCCTCACGTGCTCCTCGCGGAGCTGCACGTCCTGCTCGATCGGCTGCTCGACGAACCGCGTGTGCACGCGTGCACCGCCGCGCTCGATCTCGCGCTTGCCGACCTCGAGCTCCTCCTCGACGACCGGGATCACCCTCTCGGTCGTCCTGCGCTCGCCGATGCCGCGCTCGCTCTGGCTCCGGATGCTCTCGAGGCGTCCCTCGTCGAGCGTGGTGTCCGGCTCGGGCGCCCTCGTCGCCCCCGGCTCGTAGCGCCGCATGATCGCGGCCGCGCGCACCGCGTCGGCGTCGGTCGTGTCGACCGTCACCAGGACCCAGCCGCGCGAGATCGCGTCCTTGTAGTACTCCGCATCGGCGCGCGGGATCCCGATCCGCTGGAGATCGTGCACCGACCCGCCGAGCATGCTCTTCCGCAGCTGTACGTCGCTGCGCGAGAACCCAGCGTCCTCGAGCTCCTTCTCGATGCGCGAGCTGCTCGCACCATCGAAGAGCCCGACCACCGTCTTCCTCATGATGTCCTCCTGGCGTGTCCGTTCGCTCAGTCCGCCTTCCGCGCGCCCTTCACCTCCTCTCGCTCTCGAGCGGCACGCGCTCGATCTCGACGTCCTCGCGACGGAGCACGACGTCCTGCGGCGCGCTCTCGATCGGCACGCGTCGCCTCCGGATGTGCAGCTCCTCGCGGAGCAGCAGCTTCTTCTGCACGACCACGACCTCTTCGAGCACCGGCACGACGAGCACGTCGCCCTCCATGCGGTTGCCCGGCGCGGCGTCGACGTAACGATCGACGGGGACGCGCTCGACCGCGACCTCCTCGCGGTACGCCTCCGGGACCACGTGCTCGACGCGCTCGGTCACGCGCTTGTGCACGCGCACCTCCGCGGTGTCGACGAGCTGGCGCTCGATCTCCGCGCGCTCGTCGACCACCGGGATGACGACGTCGCCCTCGCGCCGCGGCACGTCCGTTCGCTGCGTCGGCATGGCGCCCTCAGAGCAGCAGCGCTGCGATGATCGCCGCGACGACGATCACGGCGAGCAGGAGGAGGAACGTGAGCGCGCCCTTGTCGTGCGCGCGCTCGGGGCGGTCGTAGATCCGCGGCCCGGTGGGTAGGTCCTGGGTGTTGGTGGCCATGCCCCGCTCAATGGACGCGAGAGGGCCGGGTCCAACCAGCATTCGTGAGTTGCCGGATCGCTCGTTCCCCTGAAAAACAGGCGCGATCGTGCCCCGTCGTCGCGACGCGCCACGGGACGTCCTTGCCGCGCGCACGGCGCGCTGCGACGCACCGCGAGGCCGGCGGCCTCAGGCCGGCGAGACGATCGCGCGCGCGATCGGGACGACTCGGTCGATCACGAACTGCACGCCGATCACGAGCACCACGAGGCCCATGATGCGCGTCGTGAGCGCGGTGCCGGTCGCCCCGAAGCGCGCGAGCAGCGCCGGTGCCGCCGCGAGCACGACCCAGGTGAGGGCGAGCACCACGACGAGGGCGCCCGCGAGCGCGGCGACGTGGGTGACGCTCTCCGCCTGCCCGACCAGCACCATCACGGTCGTCATCGCGCCTGGCCCACCGATCAGCGGGATCCCGAGCGGCACGATCGAGGGATCCTCGGGCGTGCTCGCGCCCGTGGTCGCGTGGTCGCCGCCGCGCAGCATCGAGAGCCCGAGCATCACGAAGAGGATGCCGCCGCCGATGCGGAACGCCTCGATCGTCACGCCGAAGAGGCGCAGCAGCGCGGAGCCGCTCGTCGCGAACACCGCGAGCACCGCGAGCGCGGCGAGGCACGCACGAAGGGCTACCCGGCGGCGCGCCCGGGCGTCGCTGCGCGCCGTCATCGACGCGAACACCGGCGCGACCCCGATCGGATCGATCACGGTGAACAGCGACGAGACGCAGAGCGCGCCGAAGGCCGCGGCGCTCATCGCGGGCTCCGCTTCGCGCGCACCGGCGCGTCTTCCCGGAGCGGCACCGGGCCGCGGTGCTTCGCCGACGAGAGCACGAACGTCGTCTTGACCCGGCCGATCACCGCGATCGGCGTGAGCCGGTCGAGCAGGAACGACTCGAACGCACGCACGCTCTCGACGACGACCTTGAGGAGGAAGTCCTCGTCCCCCGCGATGTGGTGCACCTCGAGCACCTCGGGCATCGCGGTGGTCGCCTTCACGAAGCGGCGATGGCTCTCGAGCGCGTGGTCCTTCAGCGTGACGTGCACGAACGCCATCACCCCGCGCCCGACCTGCGCCGGATCGACGTCGGCGTGGTACCCGCGCAGCACCCCGCTCTGCTCGAGCCGGTCGAGCCGCGCCCGGAGTGGCGTCGTGGTGAGCCCCACCGCGTCGGCGAGCGCGGCGAGGCTGGTCCGCGCGTCGCGCTGCAGCGCGTCGAGGATCGCGCGATCGATGTCGTCCAGCGGATCTCTCATGCGAGATGCTTCTAGCGCAGACGATTCGTCCGTCAACGGCAGCTCTGGTAGCCGATTCGGCTACCGCGCTTGCCGGTGGCAGGCAGGTCGCGGACCCCGCGCATCCGCTCTCGCGCTGCCGCGCCGCCGTGCGCGTGCTCCAGGAGCGCACCGCGCTCGACGAGCGCGCGCGCCGGGCCGCGCCGTTCTCGCGCTGAGGGGCCGACGGGCGCTCGCGGCCGGGGTAGACGATTCGTCCATCGAGAGCCGCTCGCCCAGCCGATTCGGCTACCCAGGTCGTCCTGGGCAGCGCATTTCAAACCCGGGGCGACGTGTCGCACGCGCACGATCGGGGGAGGCACGCCGTGCCCCGCGCGCGACGCTCGATCGCGCGCCATGCCGCGGCGCGCGCGGCAGCACGCGGTTTGCGATGGACGGCGCCGCACCCCGTTCAGGGAGACCGAGCATGCCCGGCACTGCTACCACGCTCCGATGGGTCGGCATCGGCGCGCCGGCTCCGGCCGAAGGAATCCAGTCGACCACCGTGAACCCCGACGTGCGCGCCGCGACCGAGGGTGCGCCCGAGTGGCTCGTCACCAACGGCCTCGGCGGATACGCGTGCGGCACGATGACCGGCCTCGTCACGCGCCGGTTCCACGGGTATCTCGTCGCCGCGCTGGCCGCCCCGCGCGGGCGCACGATGATGCTCAACAACCTACGCGAGCTCGTCGTCGGTGAGCAGGGCCCGGCGCGGCTCTCGGAGCAGCCGGATCCCGACGTCAGCCACGCACCGTTGGCCACGCTGCGCGAGTTCCGGCTCGAGCTCGGGCTGCCGGTGTGGACGTTCGAGCACGCGGGACAGGTGCTCGAGAAGCGCATCGTGCTGCCGCACCGGCAGAACACGGTCTACGTCGTCTACACGCGAGTGGACGGCGCCGGCCCGCTCGAGCTGCAGCTCGATCCCTGGATCCACTTCCGCCCTCACGAGGGCACGCTCGCCGGGCCGATCGAGGGCGAGTACGCGCTGCGGGCGCTCGGCGGTCGCTACGAGGTGGAGGACGTGCTCGACGTCGGCCTACCTCCGCTGCGCCTCAAGATCGTGGGCGCGACGTCGCACTTCGAGATCGACGAGCGGCGGATCCGCAACGTGCGCTACCTCGTCGAGCAGTCGCGCGGCTACGACGCGTCGGGCGATCTCTACAGCCCGGGGAGGTTCCGCGCGGAGCTCGTGCCGGGCGCGTCGGTCGCGCTCGTGGCGTCGGTCGAGGACTGGCGCACCATCGGCGCGCTCACGCCCGATCTCGCGATCCGCGCGGAGCGCGCGCGGCGCGAGCGGCTCGTCTCGATCGCGCATCCGGGGCTCCACACGAGCACGGCCTCGGAGCTCGTGATCGCCGCCGATCAGTTCATCATCCACCCCGCAGGCCGCCTCGAGGACGCCGCGCTCGCGCACGCGTTCGGCGACGAGGAGCGCACGATCGTCGCGGGCTACCACTGGTTCACGGATTGGGGCCGCGACACGATGATCAGCCTCGAGGGGCTGACGATCACGACCGGTCGCGTCGAGGAGGCGGGCTACATCCTCCGCACCTTCGCGAAGTACGTGAAGGACGGCCTCATCCCCAACATGTTCCCGGAGGGCAAGGGCGAGGGCCTCTATCACACGGCCGACGCGACGCTCTGGTTCTTCCACGCGACGCGGCGCTACGTCGACGCGAGCGGCGATCACGACACGCTGCGCCGCCTGCTCCCGCTGATGGCGGACATCGTCGAGCGACACGTCGAGGGCACGCGCTTCGGCATCCACGTCGATCCGAAGGACGGGCTGCTCGCGCAGGGCGCGGCGGGATACCAGCTCACGTGGATGGACGCGAAGGTCGGCGATCTCGTGGTGACGCCGCGCCGCGGCAAGGCCGTCGAGATCAACGCGCTCTGGTACAACGCGCTGCGCCTGATGGAGGAGTGGGCCATCAGCGAGCGGAACGACGAGGAGGCCGCGCAGCGCTATCGACAGCTCGCGGATCGGGTGCGCGAGTCGTTCAACGCGCGCTTCTGGAACGAGCGCCGCGGCTGCCTCTTCGACGTGATCGACGGCGAGGACGGACACGACGACGCGATCCGGCCCAACCAGATCTTCTCGATCTCGCTCCCGCACGCGGTGCTCGATCCGTCGCGCTGGGAGCAGGTCATCGAGGTCGTGCGCGCGAACCTGCTCACGCCGTACGGGCTGCGCTCGCTCGCGCCCTCGGATCCCGACTACCAGCCGCAGTACTTCGGCGACCTGCGCGCGCGCGATCTCGCGTACCACCAGGGCACGATCTGGCCGTGGCTGATCGGTCCGTACTTCGACGCGTGGAGCAAGGTGCACCCCGATCGCATCGAGGAGATCCGACCGACCGCGATCAGCCTCGGCCAGCACCTCGCGAGCGCGTGCATCGGGAGCATCAGCGAGATCTTCGACGCCGAGCCCCCTTACACGCCGCGCGGTTGCTGCGCGCAGGCATGGAGCGTGGCGGAGGCGATCCGCGTCCTCGCGGCGGTGAACGTACGGCGAGGCGTCGGCATCGAGGCCGCAGCAGAGTGATCCACGGAACGACGACGACGGCAGCCTACCTCGTCCTCCGGGTGGGCTGCCGTCGTCGGTCGACGCGGTGGATCGCGATCAGGAGAGCTGCGAGCTCATCCGCTCCTGCGCCATGCTCCGGACCGTCTCGGTCACGCGCTCGCGGAGATCGTCGCGGAGTCGCTCGCGGATCGCCTGCGCGACGCGCTCGCGCACGACCTCGCCGACACGCTCGCGCACCGCGTCCGCGAGCCGCTCGGGATCCATGTTGCCCTGCTGCATGCAGTTGCGGATCGTCTCGGCGAGCCGCTCGCGCAGGCCCTCCATCACGCGCTCGCGCGCGCGATCCGCGAGGCGCTCCGCGATCTCGTCGCCGAAGCGCTCGCGGAGGCGATCGCCGATGCGCTCCGCGAACCCGCCGCCCATCTGGGGCATGCCCATCTGTCCGCCGCCGACGGCGCCGAAGCCCATCTGCTGCGGCCCGAGCCCGGACAAGCTCATCTGCTGCGGGCCGAAGCCCATCATCGACTGGCTGCCCATCATCATCATCATCGAGTTGCGCACCGCCTCCTGCACTCGCTCGCGCAGCGCGGACGCGAGGCGCTCGCGCAGCGCGTCCTCGAGGCGCTCGCGCATGCCCTGCGAGATGCGCTCGTGGATCGCGTCGGCGATGCGCGACTGGAGCATCTCGGGCCCGGCCCACGCGCCCTCGCTCTGCATGAGCGCAGTGCGCATGCCGTCGACGATGCGCGCTTCGATGCCCTCCATCACGCGCTCGCGGATCGCGGGCACGATGCGCTCCTGCACGACGCGCTCGCGCAGCCGCTCGCGGAGCTCCTGCGCGACGCGCTCGGCGATCGGATAGCTGCCCTCGCCGAGCTGGCTCTGGATCGCGTACACGACGCGCTCGCGGATCCCGTCGACCATGCGATCGCGCAGCTCCTCGCGGATGTCGTCGCGCAGCGACTGCTCGATCCGATCACGCACCATCTCGACGATGCGCTGCGCGGCCATCCCGCTCGTGATCGCGCCCGACGCGATCGCGGCGCGCACGCCCTCGCGGATGCGCTCGCGGAGGCGCTCCCGCAGCCGCTCGTGGATCGCCTCGGAGAGCCGCGCGTGCAGGCCCTCGCGGATGCGCTCGTGCACACGCTCGGCGATGCGATCGCCGAGCTGGAATCCCCCTTCCTGCTGCTGCTGCCACCACTGCCCGCCGCCACCGCCAGCGAGCCCGCCCATCATCATCATCGGGCGACGTCCCATCGCCTGCTGCGTCATCGCGATCATCTGGCTGAGGCGGGACAGCTCCTGCTCGGTCACGTTGTCGGTCGTCATCTCTTCTTCCCCCTGTATCGATTGATCGAGTGCACTGCCGAGTGAGTTCGTCGGACGCGCTACTCCTCCGCGTCGGCGCGTGCAGCGACATGCGAGATCGCGCGTTCCCCTTCGCGCGACGTCGCATCCGCGTGCTCTTCGTCGAGGCCCAGCGCCCACAGCTCGAACGCGATGCTCGGGATCGATCGCGCTGCGATCGCGAGCTCCGCGAATCGCACCGTGAGCTCGCCCTCGGAGGGCGCCTCGGGATCGGTGGGCGGAGCGCCGTCGATGCGGAGCTCCTCGCCCGTCAGCGCGCGGTGGATCGCGCGGATCTCCTGCGTCATTCGCTCGTAGGTTCGTCGCTCCACGTGTGCCCCCTGTCGCCCCGGGTGCCGGAGCAAGGCTCACGTACGGACGCGAATTGGGCGTACCAAGCTCGCCGGCGAGGGAGCACGCAGCGCGGACGCGACGCACGGATCACCGCGGAGATCGCGGCTCGGGACGCCACGCGACGAGCGAGAGCTGGAACACGAGCACCTGGCCCTCGGTGCGCGACCTCACGTCGAGCTCGCGCACCCAGCGCATCCCGATGCGACCTGGGAGCGCCGGCAACATCACGCCGATCTCGGCGCCGAGCGCGAAGACGCGATCACGCGCGCCCTGCAGCACGAGCGGTACATCGCTGCCTTCGTCGTCGGTGGTCTGCCAGAGCGCAGCGCCGACGACGCCGACGTCGACGAGATCGAAGAGCGTCGCGCCGATGCCGCCTTGGATCGTCAGGGCGTCGCCGCGGCGGATGTCGATCCCGTTCTTCGTCTGGTTGAGGTCGTAGCTCGCCATCGCGCTCGCGGAGTAGCGGCGCTCCTCGTCGACGTAGATCGCGGTGCCGAGCGAGAGCTCGTGCGTGATGTGCCCGCTGCTCACGCTGCCCTCGCCGAGGCGGAAGAGCCCGGTCGGCAGATAGAGCGCGTACCCCGTGACGACGTCGACGTGGGGCAGGCGCCAGCCGAGCGAGAGTGGCTGCACGTACACGTCGCCGAGGCCCGAGCGATCGAGGCTGACCTGGGGGAGGTCGGAGGAGAGCGAGGCGTGCGCGAGCGGCAGCGCGGCGGTGACCGCGACGTACGTCGCTTCGTCGGGCAGCTCGACGACCAGCGAGAGACCGAGCGCGTTCCCGATCGCGTCGATGCGCAGATCTTCGATCGGCACCTCGGCGCCGGTGCGATCGTAGAGCGCGTCCGCGGTGTAGTAGGCGAGCTGATCCGCGACGTAGAGCCCTGCGTCCCGGCGTCGGCCGGCGTGGAGCCCCTGCGTCCCGATCAGTCGGTGACCGAGATCCTGCGCCGCAGCTGGCGCGCTCGTGAGGAGCGCCGCGAGGAGGAGCGCGCGAGAGAGGGCTCGCATGCGCGGGTGCCTCGCAAGGCGAGTGCCTCCGGGTGGCCGCGATCGCGGAGCGACGGAATGCGACGAGCCCCGTCACGCTGGTGCGCGACGGGGCCCGTTCGTCGGATCGAGATCGACTCAGGGGTGCGAGCCGTTGTCCGCCTTCGCCTGGAGGCGCGCGAGGCACCAGTCGATCTGGCGCTGCAGCTCCTCGTAGCGCGGCCCCTCGTAGAGCTCGCCGTAGCCCGCGAGCTCCTTCTCGGCCGCCTCGAGCTCGCTCTGCACCTTCGCGGTGTCGATCTCCTTCGGCTGCGCGAACACGTCGCACAGGAGGAGCACCTTGTCGGGGCCCGCCTCGACGAAGCCCGCGCCCACCGCCGCCACGTGATCCTTGCCGGCGACGCGATACTTCACGACGCCCGGCTTGAGCGCGGCGAGCAGCGGGAGGTGGCCCGCGAACACGCCGAACTCGCCGTGCACGCTGGGCGCCGCCACGCTCTCCGCCTCCGTGCGGAGCACGAGACCGAGCGGAGTCGCGACCTCGAGAGTCAGAAGCTCAGGATTGGCAGCCATCGCCAATCACTCCTTCATCTTCTCGGCGGCGGCCTTCACCTCGTCGATGTTGCCCTTCATGTAGAAGGCCTGCTCCGGGATGTGATCGAGCGAGCCGCTGAGGATCTCCTCGAACGCCGCGATCGAGTCGGCGAGCGGGACGTACTTGCCCTCGAAGCCGGTGAACTGCTGCGCGACGAAGAAGGGCTGCGAGAGGAAGCGCTGGATCTTGCGGGCGCGGTCGACGACGAGGCGGTCGTCCTCGCTCAGCTCGTCCATGCCGAGGATCGCGATGATGTCCTGCAGGTCCTTGTACTTCTGGAGCGTCTGCTGGACCTGGCGCGCGATCTTGTAGTGGCGCTCGCCGATGACCCCGGGCGAGAGCATCGTGCTCGTCGAGTCGAGCGGATCGACGGCCGGGTAGATGCCGAGCGCCGCGATGTCGCGCGAGAGAACGGTCGTCGCGTCGAGGTGGGCGAAGGCCGTCGCGGGCGCCGGGTCGGTGAGGTCGTCGGCGGGCACGTAGATCGCCTGCACCGAGGTGATCGAGCCCTTGTTCGTCGAGGTGATGCGCTCCTGCAGAGCGCCCATCTCGGTGGCGAGCGTCGGCTGGTAACCGACGGCGCTCGGGATGCGGCCGAGGAGCGCCGACACCTCGGAGCCCGCCTGGGTGAAGCGGAAGATGTTGTCGACGAAGAGCAGCACGTCCTGGCCCTGCTCGTCGCGGAAGTACTCCGCGACCGTCAGCGCCGAGAGCGCGACGCGGGCGCGCGCGCCGGGGGGCTCGTTCATCTGGCCGTAGATCAGCGCGGCCTTGCTGATGACCGGCGTGACGCCGTCGCCGAGGAGCGACTCGGTCATCTCGATCTTGAGGTCGGTGCCCTCGCGGGTGCGCTCACCGACGCCCGCGAAGCACGACACACCGCCGTGCGCCTTCGCGACGTTGTTGATGAGCTCCATGATCAGCACGGTCTTGCCGACGCCGGCGCCGCCGAAGAGGCCGATCTTGCCGCCCTTACGATACGGAGCGAGCAGGTCGATGACCTTGATGCCCGTCTCGAAGATCTCGACCTTCGTCGACTGCTCGGTGAAGGCCGGCGCGGGCTTGTGGATCGACGAGTACTGCTTCGCGGTGACCTTCGGGCCGCCGTCGACGGGCTCGCCGACGACGTTGAGGATGCGGCCGAGGCACTCGGGGCCGACCGGCATCTGGATCGGCTTGCCGGTGTTCTTCACGGGCTGACCGCGGACCAGACCGTCGGTCGTGTCCATCGCGATCGCGCGGACGGTGCCTTCGCCGAGGTGCTGCGCGACCTCGAGGACGAGGTTGTCCGCCTCGTCACTGATGCCCTTGTTCGTCACGCGCAGCGCGGTGAGGACCTGGGGCAGCGTGCCAGGCGGGAACTCGACGTCGACCACCGGGCCGATGACCTGGGTGATCCGACCCTGGGAAGCAGCTTCGGCCATGACTCCTCTGGTTCTCCCGGCCTCCGGAGAGGCCCGTAATCTCGCGAAATTCGCGGCGCGGCGCGCGGAGCGAAGGGCCCTCCGGCGCGAAGCGCGCGGCGTCTAGCATGCAGGGGGGGTGGGGTCAACGAAGGCGGCCTGACAGCCCCGGGCCCGTTCGTGCGTAGCTAACGGCACGAACATGACCAAGCGCGAGCCCTGGATCGTCCTCGTCCTGACCTTCGTGACGTGCGGCCTCTATCACCTGTGGTGGCAGTACTCGACCACCGAGGAGCTGAAGCGCGTCTCGGGGCGCGACGATCTGAATCCGACGATGGATCTGATCCTCACGCTGCTGACGTGTGGTCTGTGGGTCGTCTACGTCGCCTACCGGAACGCCCAGGTCGTGCACGAGATGTACGGATCACGCGGGATGCAGCACGACGACAAGTCGACGCTGCTCGTCATCCTCTACGCGGTCGCGGTCTTCAACGGCGTGACCGCGTTCATCGCGCCGATGATCCTGCAGGACGAGATCAACAAGCTCGCGGATCGCGTGCTGGGAAGCGCGGGCCCGGCCCCGTCGACGTTCTGAGGATCGCGGAAACACGCGCGAAACGCGCGCAATTCGGGCTTTCCGAGCGCGCGGTCGCGCGTCTATCCTGGCGCTCGACATGGACGTGACGGACTACGATCTCGGCGGGTTCCACGACGAGATGTTCACCGCGCCGGGGGTGCCGCGGCCGGGATGCGAGCCCTTCGTGCAGCGGCTCGGGCAGCTGAGCGTCGAGGACATCGCGCGGCGCGAGCGCGCGGCCGAGAAGTCGATGCTCACGCTCGGGATCACGTTCCAGGTCTACGGGCACGAAGAAGGAACGGAGAAGATCTTCCCGTTCGACGTGGTGCCGCGCATCGTGACCGCGGACGAGTGGGACGTCGTGGAGCGCGGGCTCGCGCAGCGGATCCGCGCGCTCAACATGTTCGTCGCCGATCTCTACGGCGAGCAGAAGATCCTCGCCGACGGGATCGTGCCGCGCGATCTGATCGAGAGCGGCAAGGGCTATCTCCCCGCGTGCCGCGGGATCACGCCGCCGCGCGGGACGTGGATCCACGTGACCGGGACCGATCTCGTGCGCGACGCGAGCGGTGCGTTCCACGTGCTCGAGGACAACCTCCGCTGTCCGAGCGGCGTGAGCTACGTGCTCGAGAACCGCGCGCTCATGAAGCGCGTGTTCCCCCAGGTGTTCGAGGCCTCGCGGGTGCGTCCGGTCGACGAGTACCCGGGCCGATTGCGCGCGACGCTCGAGGCGATGTCGCCCCACGACGATCGGAACGTCGTGCTGCTGACGCCGGGCATCCACAACAGCGCGTACTTCGAGCACTCGTTCCTCGCGCAGCAGATGGGCGTGCCGCTGGTGCAGGGGAGCGATCTCGTGGTCGACGCCGACCGCGTGTACATGCGGACCACGCGCGGGTTCTCGCGGGTCGACGTGGTGTATCGACGCATCGACGACACGTTCCTCGACCCGCAGGCGTTCCGTCCCGACTCGCTGCTCGGGGTGCCGGGGATCGTGGGCGCGTGGGCGAAGGGCAACGTCGCGCTGTGCAACGCGCCGGGCACGGGGATCGCGGACGACAAGGTCGTCTACGCGTACGTGCCGAAGATCATCCGTTATTACCTGGGCGAAGACGCGATCCTGCCGAACGTGCCGACCTGGGTGTGCCGCGAGCCCGATCAGTGCGCGTACGTGCTCGAGCACCTCGACGAGCTCGTGGTGAAGGCCGCGAACGAGTCGGGCGGGTACGGGATGTTGATCGGTCCCGCGTCGACCGCGGAGGAGCGCGCGAAGTTCGCGGAGCGCATCCGCGCCGAGCCGCGCAACTACATCGCGCAGCCGACGCTCGCGCTCTCGCGCGCGCCGACGTTGGTGCACGACGAGGGCGGCACGCGGATCGAAGGGCGTCACGTCGATCTGCGGCCGTACATCCTGTTCGGCGAGGACGTGTACGTGCTGCCCGGTGGGCTCACGCGCGTGGCGCTGCGGCGGGGATCGCTCGTGGTGAACAGCTCGCAGGGCGGGGGCAGCAAGGACACCTGGGTGCTCGCGGAGTAGGCCTCACTCAGCGCGCACGTTGATGACGCGGGCGAGGATCGCCTCGGTCATCTCGAACGGGAGCGCGCTGCGCGCGAGCAATCGCGCGCGCACCCCGGGGCCGAGCGCGTAGCGAAGGCGCGGGCGGGGATCGACGAGCATCCTCACCACGAGGTCCGCGACCTCCTGGGGATCGCCCATGCGGCGCTCGGCGCTCGCGAGCATCGACTCCATGCGCTTCAAGAACGCGTCGTAGGGGCCGGGCTCGCTCGCCGCGCGCGCGGTCCATCGATTGCGCCCGAAGATGTCCGTTTGGTACGGACCAGGCTCGACGAGCACGACGCGCACCCCGAACGGGCGCATCTCGTGGCGCAGTGCTTCGGTCATGCCCTCGAGCGCGAACTTCGACGCGGCGTACGCGCCGAGCCCGGGCAGCGCTTGTCGTCCCGCCATCGAGGAGACGTTGATCACGATGCCCTTCGACGCGCGGAGGTGGGGCAGCGCGAGGCGCGTGAGCGCGTGCGGCGCGACGACGTTCACCTCGAAGAGGCGCTGGAGCTCGTCGGTCGCGACCTGCTCCTGGAACCCCGCGAGCCCGACACCCGCGTTGTTCACCAGCGCGTCGAGGCGGCCCTGCTCGCGCACGATGCGTGCGATCGCGGACTCGCGCTGCGCGGCGTCGGTGACGTCGAGCGCAATCGGGATCACCGAGAGACCGCGCGCAGCCTCGGTGAGCTCGGGCGACGCGGATGGATCGCGCACGCCAGCATAGACGGTGTGACCGGCGCGCGCGGCGCCGATCGCGATGAGCTTGCCGAACCCGCTGCGGCAACCGGTGACGAGGACGATCATCGCGCGCGATGATGCCCGATCACGCGCGCTCGAGGAGCACGCGCCACGACGCGACGTCGTTGGCGAGGCCGAGCGGGCGCAGCGCGACGTCGACGTCGCCGAGCTTCCGCGACCACATCTCGGGGTTGTCGTAGAGCGCGTCGAGCAGCGCGAGCGCGGCGCGCGGGAGATCGGCGCGCCTCGTGCGCGGGGTGATCACGGTGCCCTCGAGCGCGCGCTCGAGAGGGCGCAGCGCGTCCTGCTCGAACGTCGACTGCGAGGTGTCGCGGCGCGCGACGTCGACGAGCACCGGCAGCGCGCGCTCGAACCCCGCGTCCGAGACGCGATCGCCCGCGAGCACTGCGATCAGGAAGAAGCGGAAGTGCCCGGATCGCCAGGGGAACGGATGAGGGAACCACGCGTCGTGCTCGGCGCGGCGGCGCAGCGCCTCGATCAGCACGTCGGTCGCGCGCTCGTCGTGGGGCGAGACGCGCAGCACGCCGATCGCCGAGGCGACGCGGGCCGGCCAGGGCGCGCGGTCGAGCGCAGCGCGCAGCGCGGGGAGGAGCTCGGGCACCCGCTTGGCGAGATGGCCGAGCGCGGACGCGAAGCCGGCGTGGGCCTTCTCGGTCGCGGGCTTTCGTGCGCGCGCCGCGATCGCGAGCGCGAAGTCTCGCGCGGTCGCATCGAGATCGGTGCCCTCGGGCGCGTCGTCGCCGGCCGCGTCGATCAGCGCCACGAGCGCGGAAGGAACGTTCACGAGCAGCGCCTCGTCGCCTTCGACGTCGAGCAGCTCGAGCAGCGCGTCGCGCGCGCTCCACGTCGCGCGTCGGGTCGCGCGCACCCACGCGAGCTCGCGGCGATGCTGCGCCTCGAGCTTCGGGCGCTCGGCGTCGCTCGCCCAGAGGAGCGCGCCCGAGCCCTCGGTCATCGTGGTCGCGTACGCGAGCTGCGCGATCATCGCGACGAGGTGTCCGCGATCGTCGGGCGGTGCGACGCGCAGCGCACGCGCGAGGATCGGTGCGACCTGCGGCGTCGCCTCCACGATGCTGCCTTGGTGCTGGATGCGCTCGGCGAGGGCGCGTCGCGCCTCGGTGCGCTCCGATGCGCGGGGCGCGCTCAGCATCGCGCGGGTCAGCGCGGGCACGTCCTCCGCGCTGCCACGGCAGTGCTGGAGCGAGCTCCAGGACACACGCGCGAGAGCGCTCTCGATGTCGGCGTCGATGGCCATGCCGCGCAGTCTATGGTGGGATCCGGCGCATGTCGGACATCATGCGAACGTCGCCCGCCGCGCTGCGCAATCGCGCGCCGATCCTGGAGGTGCTGCGGCGGGTGCTGCCGGATCGCGGGACGGTGCTGACGATCGCGGAGGGCACGGGCGAGCACGTGACGTTCTTCGCGCCGGCGCTGCCGGAGCTGGCGTGGCAGCCCAGCGATCGTGATCCCGATGCGCTCGCGAGCATCGCGGCGCACCTCGCAGCGGCACCGCAGCCGCACGTGCGGGCGCCGATCGCGCTCGACGTGTGTGGCGAGGCGTGGCCGATCGCGCGCGCCGACGCGATCGTGTGCATCAACATGATCCACGCGTCGCCGTGGGCGTCGACGCCGGGGCTGATGCGCGGTGCGTCGCGCGTGCTCGATCGCGAGGGCGCGCCGCTCGTGCTCTACGGCGCGTATCGCATCGGAGGAGCGCACACCGCGCCGAGCAACGAGGAGTTCGACGCGTGGCTCAAGACGCGTGATCCGCGGTGGGGCGTGCGCGACCTCGAGCAGGTGGAGGAGCTCGCGGCCCAGCACGAACTGGTGCTCGAGGAGCGGATCGCGATGCCGGCGAACAACTTCGTGCTCGTGTTTCGCCGGAGATTCCGCGGGTGAGCCGGGTGAAGGCGCGTCCGACGCCGAGCTCGTGGTGCGCGCTCGAGATGGCGCGTGCGCAAAGCGCCCGGGGCGCGCTCGTTTGACGCGTGTCGGAGTCGCGTGTTAGCGGCTCGCCCGCATGCATCGCAACGTCGGCGCGGTCCTTCTCTGTGCTCTCCTGGCCCTCGGCTGCGGTGGTGCGCAGAGCGCTCCATCGGGCACCACGCCGTCCGCGCTGAACCTGCCCGAGAGCGCGTGGGCGCGCGCCGACATCCCGGAGGGCGGCTTCTCGCTCGAGCTGCCCGGGACGCCGGCGCGTCAGGTGTCGACGCGCGAAGACGGCGAGACCGTGCAGTACGTGATCGCGCGCGAGCCGCTCGCCGTGGTGGTGTCGATCGAGCAGCTCGCCGGCGTCGTCACGCCCGCGCTCGAGCCGACGTCGCTCGACCGGGTGGGCGCGCTGATGGTCGAGCGCTCGCGCGATCCCCAGCGCGCGTGCACGCCGCGCCCGGTGCGCACGATCAGCCACGAGGGCCACGCCGGGCGGCTCTTCGTGGGCGCCGACTGCCACGCGCTGGGCGACGGCGCGATGGGCGCCGCGGTGTTCCTGCACGGGCGCGCGGTGGTGAGCCTGGTCGTGGTCGGCGCGGGGCTCCCCGAGGCGCAGGTCGAGGGGCTCGCGGCGCGCGTCGTCGACAGCATCGTGTTCGGCCCTGCGCCTTCGTGGTTCCTCCCGGTCGATGCGCGCGTCGAGGTCGCGCTGGTGCCCGGGCTCGCGTTCTCGATGCCCGGCGAGCCCTCGCTCGAGACGCTCCAGGAGGAGCACGGCACGACGGCGCGCTACGTGTCCGAGCCGATCGCCGGGCTCGGGACGCTCGTGCTCGTCACGCGCCCCGCGGCATTCCCGCTCGCGCAGTACTGCAACGTGCTGCAGACCGGTGGCGGGCTGACGATGACCGAGCGCCGCGACGACGTGCTGCCCGGCTCGGGCGCCGCGTACTGCGAGGTCCGCGGCCGGCGCGAGGCCGACCCGAACGTGATCGAGATCCACGACGTGCTCCTCGCGGGCGGCGCGGTGATCGAGATCATCTGGGTGGGCCCCTTCACGCCGGCGTTCGTCGCGGGCGGCGATGCGCAGATGCAGGCGATGCGCGCGTCGCTGCAGCTCCCGCGGTGAGTCCTCGCCGGGAGTGCTCGTCCCGCAGGTCCCGGACGGAAGCGCGCGAAGCGCGCGCACGGTAGGGACCGGCGGGCGAGCCGATCTCGACGGTCTTCGACCTACGGCGCTCCGAGCCGCGCGGCGAGCTCGCGCAGCGCGATCACCGGGATGCACGATGCGTCGACGATCTCGCGCATCCACGGATCGGCGCCCTCGATCGTGATCGCGAGCCGCTCGAGCCCGGTGCGCACCGCGGCGCGCGCGTCGTCGTCGCGTCCCATCGCGAGCAGCACCTCGGCGCGCGTGAGGTGGATCCACTCCCAGCCCCACACCGCCGTCACCGCGCTCGCCTCGCGCGCCGCGTCCTCGAGCCGCGCCAGCGCGGTCTCGAGCGCCCCGCGTCGCAGCGCGATGCGCGCCTCGATCACGCTCGGCCGGAAGCGCGCGGTCACGAACGGGGCGCGCGCGATCTCGGCCTCCGCCTCGTCGAGCCGATCCGCGAGCACGTGCGCGAAGATCAGCAGGTAACGCGCGGCCTCGGCGCGCGAGAGATCGTCTCGTCGCGCGTGCAGCTCGAGCTCGGGCGCACGGCCGTCGAGCAGGAGACGCACGCTCGCGCGCCAGAGATCGAGCCACGCGAGCGCGATCGGCATCGCCGTGTGCGCCTGCGCCTCGACGAGCGCGTCGAGCGCCGCGAGCGCCTCGCGCGAGCGACACGCGCCGACGAACGGCACCGCGTAGCCGTGCCCGAAGATCACCGCGGTGTCGTCGCCCTGTCGCGTCGCGAGCTCGATCGCCTCGAGCGCGAGCGCGCGCGACTCACCGAGCCGTCCGTCGAGGCTGTGCGACATCGCCGCGCGCGCCAGCAGGGTCCACACCGGGTGCGCGTGCTCGCTCTTCGTCGCGCGCTCGAGCAGCGCCCGCGCGACGTCGGTCGCTCCCGCGTGATCGAGCGCGATCAGGATCCCGACGAGCGCGATCCCACCCTGCCGCCCGCTCGGCACCGCGCCCTGCGCGATCCACGCCTGGGTGATCATCGCGACCGTCTGCAGATCACCGGCGACGCCCGCGAGGTACACCGCGCTGCCCACCGCGAGCGACGCGATCGGGTGCGAGAGCGGAAGGATCGACACCGCACGACGCGCGTGCTCGAGCCCGCGATCGAGCTCGGCACGCCACAGGCACGACACCGCGGTCCACGCCTCGTACGCGCCGCGCTCCTCGTCCGACGTCGCACGCGCGAGGCCCCGCGCCGCGAGCTCGAACGTCTCGCGATCGGCGCCCGCGTCCCACGCGCGCGCCGTCGCACGCAGGAGCCAGTGCGCCTCGCGCTCCGGGTCCTTCGCGCGCTCGACGTGCGCGAGCATCTCGCGCGGATCGGGATCGCCCCGGCCCTCGAGCCAGTCCGCGGCGCGCACGTGCGCGGTCGGCGCGTCGTCCGGCGAGATGGTCGCGTATGCCGCCTCGCGCACCAGCGCGTGCGAGAACGCCCAGCCCTCGTCGGTGCGCTCGACCATCCCGCGCGCTGCGATCGCCTGCAGCGTGCGCTCGACCACGCTCACGCTCTCGCCCGCGATCGCCGCGACGCCCTCGGCGAGGAAACGATCCCCGAGCACGCTCGCCGCGCGCAGCACCCGCCGTCGGTCGGCCGAGAGGTCGTCGAGCCGCGCGTGCAGCACCGCGGCGATCGTGGGCGGCAACGTCTTACGCCTGGACGACACCGCGTCCGATGCGGCGCGACGCTCGCGCACGAAGCGCGCGAGCTCCTCGAGGAAGAGCGGATTGCCCCCCGCGCGCTCCACGATGCGCGCGATGGTCTCGCTCGACGTGTCGAGCCCGAGCGCCGCGCGGACGAGGCGCTCCGACGCGCGCGCGCCGAGCTCGCCGAGCGTGAGGTGCGTGGTGTGCGGCCACGGCGTGCGCAGGTGGTCGCGCACCTCGGGCCGCGCGAGCGCGACGACGAGCAGCGGGCACATCCCGCGCACCCGCAGCGCGTCCCCGAGGTGCCCCAGCGTGACCTCGTCCGCCCAGTGCAGGTCCTCGATCACCAGCACCACCGGCGCGCGCGCGCACTCCGCGGCGAGCCACTCGCGCACGCTCCTCCGCGTCCATCGCGACGTGAGCTCCGCGTCGCCGCGCGCCGCGGCGAGCACGATGCCGGGCTCGCTCGGCGGCGCCCCGATCAGATCGCACAGCAGATCCGCGACGCGCTCGCGATCGTCGAGCGGCAGCGAGCGCAGGTACACGCGGAGCCGCTCGCCGTCGCGCGGATCGACACGCGCGCCCGGCGCGTGGGGAGGCAGTCCCGCCGCGGCCCGCACCAGTGCGCGCGTCGTCGCGTTCACCGATCGCGCGCTCGTCACCTCGGCGCTCGCCTCGATCACGCGCACGTCGCCCCGCGCGCGCATCCGCGCCGAGAGCTCGCGCCCGAGCCGCGACTTGCCCACCCCCGGCGCCGCGGTGACCAGCACACCGCGCGGCGCGCCCTCCTCGATCACCTCGGCCAGCATCGCCTCGATCGCCGCGAGCTCCTTGTCGCGACCGACGAAGGGCGTCGCCTCGGTGCGCGCCCTCGCGCGCCCGAGCACCTGCCCCTCGACCTCGAAGCGCGCGCCCAGCAGCTCGACGAGCGTCTCGTCGAGCGCGATCGTCCCGGGCTTCGCATCGCGCGCGAGCCGCGTCGCGCGCGCCAGGACCTCGCCCGCCGGAACCCCCGCGCTGGTCGCCGCGAGCCCGGCCGCCATCGCCGCGCGCAGCGAGGGCCGCGACGCGATCAGCTCCGCGAGCACCGACGCCGCGAGCTCCGCCTGATCGGCGACGGTGCCGCGCGTCTCGACCACCACGAGCGCGCTCGTCGGTCCGATCGGCACCAGGTCCGCGCCCAGCTCGCGCAGCTGCGCCGCGGTGTCGCGCAGCGACACGTCGAGCGCGACCTCGTCGAGCGTCACGCCCTCGCGCAGCACCGACGACGACGCGAGCTCGACCCACGCCGCGAGCGAGAAGCGCTGCTCGTTGCGCGACAGCGGAGGACGCGCGCGTGGCTGGCTCGTCGCGAGCAGCGCGTCGAGCGGTCCGATCTCGTCGAGGGCACGCAGCACCGCGGTGCCGTCGGCGGGACGATCCTCGGGCGCACCTGCCAGCATCGACGCGACGAGATCGTCGAGCGCGTCGGGCACCTCGGGGCGCGCGCTGCGCAGCCGGCGCGGCGTCTCCGCGAGCATGCGCGCGAGCATCGCGATCGCGTTCTCCGCGGCGTAGAGCGGCTCGCCGCTCGCGCACTCGAAGAGCACGCAGCCGAGCGAGAACACGTCGGCGCGCGCGTCGACGCGCGACTCGGAGCGCGCCTGCTCCGGCGACAGATAGCCGATCGTGCCGAGGATCAGGTTCGTCGCGGTGACGAGCGGCGCGTCGCGCTCGCGCGCGATGCCGAGATCGAGCAGCACCGCGTCCTCGGCGCGGCCGTGCGGCAGCATCACGTTCGCCGGCTTCACGTCGCGGTGCACCGCGCCCGCCGCGTGCAGCGCCGCGAGCGCCGACGCGATGCGACGCGCGACGTGCAGCGTCTCGCCGAGCGAGAGCGGCGCACGCGCGAGCCGTGCCGCGAGCGACTCGCCCTCGACCCACGTCATCGCGAGGTAGGGCCGGCCCTCGTCGAGACCGTGCGCGACGTGCGCGACGAGCGCCGGATGCCGCACGCGCTCCAGCAGCCGCGCCTCGCGCTCGAAGCGCGCGTGCTCGCGCTCGGTGCCGCGCAGGCGCTTCAGCGCGACGAGCTCGCCGGTCGCGTGGTCGAGGGCCTTCCACACCTCGCCCATGCCGCCCTCGCCGGCGCGCTCGATCAGCTCGAACCGCTCCGCGAACCGTCGCGCCATCCCGCGCTCAGGGTTGCACGACGGGATGCGCGCCGGAAGCGAAACTCGCGGATGATTTCAGCCAGGCTGTCGACCCACGGTCAACTGACTTCCGCGCTGTCGGATGCGCCGGTATCCGAACGCGTGGAACACGTCGAGCGGGTACGCGCGCGCCACGCGGGTGTCGACGATCAGTCGGTCGCGATGCGCGGGATCGCGCCGCACGCCGGGCAGGAGCGGCAGTGCGCGATCGAGATGCGCGCGACGCAGCAGCTCGCTCGCGACGAGCCGCGCCTCGCTCACCTCGCGTCCCCAGAAGAACCCGTCGTCGCCGAGCCCTTGATAGAGCGGGAGGATCACCAGCCCGTCCGAGCGCGCCCGGATCTCGCCGCGTCGATCGCGCGCGAGCAGCTGTCCGCGCCGCACGCGCTCGAGGTTCGCGAAGCCGGGCGTCATCACGAACTCGTCGGCGGGCGTGATCGCGTGGCGCTCGATCACCTCCATCACGCGCGGCAGGTGCCCGCGGCGCGAGTGGAGCAGCGCGTGGCTGCGCTCGCGCTCGCGCGCGAAGTCACGTGCGTCGATCAGCCGCGCGGTCTCGAGCGCGACCCAGATCGCCGCCTCGAGGTTGTCGATCGACGCCGGGTCGTCGTGCTGACCGCCCTCGATCGTCAGCGTGATGCAGCCGTGGTGCGTGAAGTACTCGCTCATCACGCCGTCGACCTGCTCCTCGAGCCCGAGGATGATCGGCAGCGGGAACGCGCGCGCGAACGCGCGCTGGGGGAGCGTGTCGCCGAAGAGCACGAACGGGATGCCCGCCGCGCTCGTCGTGTGCAGATCCATGAAGTAGACGGGGCCGCGCGCGCGCAGGATCGCATCCTCGATCACCTCGAGGAGCTCGCGCTGCTCGAGGTCCTCGGGGTCGTCACCGATGCGATCGGGACGCGCGTGCAGCTCGCGCACCCGCACCGGCGTCCACAGGCGATTGAGATCCTTCGCCTGGAACCGACGCCGCAGGCGCAGCGACGCGAGGTTGCCGGCGAACGCGACGAGCTCGCCCCGCAGCGAGGGCGCGTCGAGCCGCTCCAGCACCCGATGGCTCGCGATCGTCCCCGCGGGCTCGTTGCCGTGGATGCCGCCGACGCAGATCAGCGTGGGGCCTGGGTGGTCGCCCCGGACGCGCCCGATCTCGCGCGCCGCGAGCGGAGCCGAGGACGAGTGGGGGCTCGGGGTGTCCATCGAGGTCGAGGCAGCCTACCGGCTCGGGCGCGATCGTCACGTGACCGACGTGACGTGGCCCACCGGGCCAGGAGCCACCGGCTCCTGACCCAGGAGACATCGGCTCCTGGCCCAGGAGCGATCGGCTCCTGACCCAGGAGACATCGACTGCTCCGTTCGGTGACGTCGACGAACATCAACGAATTCCGCAGGTTGCGGTGCGCGAAGGACGTGAATTCGTGGGATGTGCGTCGAGTTTGAACGTCGCGAGGCTTCGTGAGACACCTCCGCGATGCTTCGCCTGGTGATCTCGGGCCTCGTCGCGCTGGTGATCGCGACGTTCGCGACGTCTGCACGCGCGCAGACCCCCTCCGACGAGCAAGCGCGCACGCACTTCGAGTCCGGTCGGCTCTACTTCGAGCGCGGCGAGTACGACGCCGCGCTGCGCGAGTTCGAGGCCGCGTACGAGCTGAGCCATCGCACGCAGCTGCTCTACAACATCTATCTCACGCTCGAGCGGCTCGGACGCCCCGGTGACGCCGCGGATCGCCTCGAGGCGTTCGTGGCTGCGTCGCCCGAGCTCGACGACGAGGCCCGCGCGAACTTCGAGACGCGCATCGCCAACCTGCGAGCGCGCGCGGCGGAGCTCGCACGCGAGGAAGAAGCGCGCGCGGCGCGCGAGCGCGAGGCGACGCCGGTCGCACCGCCGGAAGAAGGCATCGGTACGCTCGGCATGATCGGGATCGGCGGGCTCGCGGCCGGTGGGGCGTCGCTGCTCGCGTTCGCGATCACCGGCGGGCTCGCGGCGGCCGAGGACTCGTCGCTCGCCGACTCGTGCGGCGAGAACGCGGGCCGCACCTGCACCGAGGACGACGTGTCCACGCTGCGCACGCTGACGACGACCGCGGACGTCACGCTCGCGATCGGCCTCGTGCTCGCGGCCGCAGGAGGAACGCTGCTCGCGATCGACCTCGCGACGACCGAGCAGGCACCGGTCGCGATCGCGCCGATGATCGGACCGAGCGTCGCGGGCGTGCAGATCGGAGGTGCGCTGTGAAGCGCGTGGTGATGATGATCGCGCTCGCGGCGCTGCCGGGGTGCGGGCTCTTGTTCAGCGCCGACGATCACGTCGGCGGTGGCGAGATCGATGGTGGTCCTCGTGACGCGGCGATCGACGCGGCGGACGAGCCGCCGACCGATGCGGGCGAAGCGGATGCGGGCAGCGACGCCGGGCCCCCGCCGCCGCCCGAGTGCACCACGTCGGCCGAGTGCGGCGCGCCCGGGCTCGTGCAGTGCGTGAGCCAGCGCTGCCAGTTCTGCGCGACGCCCGACGCCGCCGCGCGCACGCTGCGCGACGACGCCGCGCTGCGCCCGCAGGTCGCGCTCGCGTTCGGCACCCGCGACACCGGTCCGCCGTACGTACACGTCGCCGCGTTCCAGGGCGCCGCGGGCGCCACGAGCTCGTGGCACCGCTTCGAGCTCGGGAGCCCGACCGTCGAGACCCACACGATCGCCGCCGCCGGCGGCCAGCTCTGCGGCGGGACCGAGCCCTACGATCGCGTGCTCGGCGGCGCGTTCGCCGACGGCGGCGCCGGCACGATGACGCTCTCGTACCTCGGCCCGCGCGCCGACCGCACCTACTGGCAGTTCCTCCGCTGGTACGACGGCGGCGAGCCCGATGTCTCCGTGTACGACTGCCGGCCGACGATGGCGACCACGATGCTCGGTCCGATCGTGCCCATCACGAGCACGGGCACCTTCGGTGGGATCTTCGTCACGCGCTGGATCTCGGACACGACCGCCGGGCTCATCTCGGTGGAGTCGGGCTACGGCAACGAACAGGAGCGCCAGACGATCGAGCAGGTCACCCGCGAAGACGTCACGCACGTCGCCCACGCGAACGCGCTGGTGTCGCTCTCCTCGGCCGACCGCGCGCGGCAGATCTTCTGGATCCACGACATGACGTGGCCGAGCTTCATCGACACGCCGGGGCGCACCACCGACGCCGACTTCGCGGCGGTCGACGCCGACGACTACCTGATGGCGTACGGCGTGGGCGCGCTGATCCGCGTCGTGCCGGTGCACTGCGAGGGCTACGACTGCATGCCGATGGGCGACTCCGCGGACGTGCGCACCGACGCCGAGTCGGTCGACGTGGTGCGCGTCGCGCTGAGCAGCGGCTCGATGCCGCTGCTGCTCTCGGTCGAGGAGCGCGCGGGCGGCGATCAGCTCGTGATGCGCGCGCTTCGTCCCTCGCGCGCGCCGTGGGACGCGCCGGGCGGCGGTCGCGCGCTGGTCGTCGAGAGCGCGCCGGAGGGCGAGGACATCCTGGACGCGCAGCTCGTCACCGCGGGCACCGGCGCGACCGTGCGTCACGCGGTCGCGTGGCTGCGCGCCGGCGAGCCGGGCGCCGCGAGCGTGCTCGCGCAGGGCTACGCGGGCGCCTGCGAGCCCTGAGGTGGCCTACCCGCCCAGCTTCTCTTCGAGGAGCTGGGCGGCGATGCCCATGAAGTCCTCTTCGCTCAGCACCGCGACCAGGTGCCCGTCCTGCACCACCGGCAGGCACCCGATGCGATAACGACGCATCAGCGCGATCGCCTCGAGCGTCGGCGTGTCGGGCGTCACCGTGATCACGTCGCGACGCATGATGTCGCTCACCGGCGTGGATGCGCTGTCGGCGCGCACGCCTTCCTTCTCGCGCTCGTTGAAGTAGCGCAGCACCGCGCGATAGCTGACGAGCCCGACGAGGCGTCCCTTGCCGTCCTCGACCGGCACGTGGCGGATCCGCTCCCAGCCCATGAGGTCCGCGACCAGCTCCACCGCGTCGTCGGCCTGCACGGTGAAGATGTCGGTCGTCATGTACTGCGAGACGCGGTGGTAGCTCGTCTTCGCGCTGCCGATCTCGTCGAGGCGCGCGCGCTCCCACTCCGCGACCGTGCGCCCCGTCTTCTGCCGCGCGACCGTCGCCGCGACGATCGCGGTGAAGCGCTCGCCGCTCGATCCGCGCTGCTTCATCTCGCCGAGCGACTGCATGATCCAGCGCGCGCCGGTGCGCATCGTGCGCACGCGCTGCTCGATGATGCCGAGATAACGCGACGCGTCCTCCGCGTTGACGCCCGCGCGCTTCAGGCCGTCGCTCGCCATCGGGAGCAGTCGATCGAGCACCAGCGGCTGCGCGAGCACTTCTTCTCCGTCGAGCCAGGTGAAGCGCGCGCCGAGCCCGTTCTGCGCCGCGGCGTAGAGGTTCGCGTGCGCATGATCGAACTCCATGCGCTGCGTGATGTCCTCCTCCTGCGCGCCGAGCTCGCTCATCAGGCCGAGCCAGAACGCGGCCGTCGCGATCTCGTCGGGGATGCTCGGGCCCGAGGGCAGCACGCGCAGCTCGATGCGCAGGTGGGGCTTGCCGTTCGGCCCGATGCCGTAACACGCGCGGTTCCACCGATAGACGGTGCCGTTGTGCAGGCGCAGCGCCTTGAGCTGCGGGACCTCGCCGCGCTCGAACGTCTCGAGCGCGTTCTCGTCGAGATCGGTGCCGACGAGCGTCCGGAAGCGCGCGATGTCCTCCTTGTAGATCTCGAGGATGCTGCTGCGGACCCAGCGCTTTCCGAAGTTCACGCGCGCCTGCGCCTCGCGCAGGTGATGGCCCTTGTGGCGCGTGTCGACCGCCTGCTCGAAGAGCGCGATGCGCGTCTCGGCCCAGAGCCGGCGACCGAAGAGCACCGGCGAATTCGTCGCGACCGAGAGCGCCGGCGCCGCGAGCACCTGCGCGATGTTGTAGAGCCGCGCGAAGTCCTTCGGGTCCACCTGCAGGTGCACCTGGAAGCTCGCGTTGCACGCCTCGACCATGACCGAGTCGTGCTTGACGATGAGCTCGTCGATGCCCTTGATCGCGAAGTCGTACGCGTCGCCGCGCGCCGCGGTCATCGCGCGGTTGAGCGCGAGATAACGCGGGCTCGGCACCATGTTCTCGATGCCGAGATCGTTCTTGCGGATCGTCGGGAGGATGCCGATCAGCACCGGCATCATGTCGAGCTGATCGGTCACGCCGCGCACCTTCTCGAAGAGGTGCACGAGCTGCGCTTCCATCTTCGCGAGCCCGTCGCCCGCGAAGGGCTGGGGGTCCGCGTTCATCTCGAGGTTGAAGAGGCCGAGCTCGGTCGTGAAGTGTGGATCGTCGATGCGCTCCATCACCTTCATCGCGCCGGCCGCGGGGTGATAGCTGCGATCGACGAGGAAGAGCTCCTGCTCCGCGCCGATGCGCGGCACGCCGGTCTCGAACGCGTTCGACTCGAGCATGCGCTCGAGCGCGCGGAGATCGGTGAGGAGCGCGCGTGTGAACTGCCGCCGCGCCTCGCCCTCGAGCTCGCCCTCGACCTTCTTGTGCGTGCGCGTCTCGTTCATTCCCCCACCCACTCACGGAGATATTTCGGCAGCATCACGCGCCACGTGGGCCAGTCGTGGTGCCAGTCGGGGCCCCAGTCCTCGACGCGATTCGGGATGCCCTTGGCGCCGAGCACGTTCGCCATCGCCCAGCTCTCTCCGACGTTCTCGGCGCGCCCCGCGCCCGTCGCGAGCAGGAGGAATCGCTGCTTCAGCACGTCGAGGTGCAGGCCCTCGAGCGTCGGCACGAATTGCAGCGGCGAGCTGACGAAGTAGTGCTCGGTGAATTGCTGCGCTTCGATGAAGCGCATCAGGTTGTAGGTGCCGCTCATCGCGATCGCGCGGTGGAACAGGTCGGGGAACCGGCACACCGCGGCGACCGAGTGGAACGCGCCGATCGACGCGCCCGCCGCCCAGATCGGCACGTCGTCGCTCTTGCAGTCCATGCGGATCGCCGGGACCACCTCGTGTTTCACGTATTGGTGGTACTGGTTCATCATCCACATGCGGTGCTCGGGAGTGCCCTCCTTCCCGAACCACACGCGGCCGGCGACCGAGTCGCACGAGTAGACCTTGATCTTGCCGGCGGTGATCAGCGGCTCGAGCGCGCGGACCAATTGCCAGCGCTCGATCTCCTCGGCGTCGCCCCCCGCGGTGGGGAAGACGAGCACCGGTTGTCCGTAGTGACCCCAGCGAGCCAGCGTGGCTTCGCACCCCAAGCGCTCCGAGCGCCAGCGCGATTTCAGGAACATGCAGCGGGCCCCATCATCACACAAAGGCCCTCGGAACGGCAGATCGTCGTGACGGATGCGCCGGCATGGCCCCAATGCGTTCTGGACCATGCGAGCCTCGACACTCTCCTTCCTGGGCGCGCTGGCCGTCCTCTCGACGGCCTGCGGTGACGACGACGCGACGGCCGACACCGACGCGGGCACGAACGACGCCTCGATCGACGGCGGCGGGAGCGACGCTGGAGGCAACGGCGACGCCGGTGACCCCGACGGCTGCATCGCGGTGCGCGCGACGACGTGGACGCTCGAGGGGCTCGACGACGTGTCGATCGGCTACCTCGCGCGGCTCGTCCCCGAGGTCGACGGCGACGTGTACGACCTGTCGATCCAGTTCTATCGCTACGAGACCGAGTACGTCGGCACGTTCGACGTGAGCACCGGTCCCGACTCGAACCACGAGAGCTGCGCGCACTGCGTGCAGGCGTGGCACGGCACCGATCGATCGCGCGGCTTCTTCGTCACCGAGGGCACGCTCGAGCTCACCTCGGATCCCTTCGAGATGCGGCTCGCGGGCTCGCTCACCGGCGCGCGGCTGATCGAGGTGACGATCGAGGGTCCGACGCTGATGTCGGTGCCGGTGCCCGACGGGCGCTGCCTGGTCGTCGAGGACGTGGAGTTCGATCGCACCTTCGCGCCCGAGGGCTGGACCTGCGCGACGGAGTCCTGGCACGACGGCGAGACCTGCGACTGCGGGTGCGGCCCGATCGATCCCGACTGCTACGAGGACCTGCCGATCGAGGGCTGCTTCCCGGGCGAGGTCTGCGTCGGCGTGCCGAACCAGGAGATCCTGCGCATCGACGGCGCGTGCAAGGAGGCCTGCGATCGCGCGACCGGCGACGCGTGCGACGTCGGCGTGTGCTCGTTCGGCCCGAACAACGTCGACGTGTGCGTCTCGGAGCTGGAGGACTGGGATCCCGAGGCCGACGTCGGCGAGACCTGCGCCGAGGGCGCGGGCTTCTGCGCGATCGACGAGGGCGGGTTCGTGCGCGGCGTGTGCGACATCCACGACCGCAACGATCGCGAGTGCAAGCCCACCTGCGACGAGGACACCGACTGCGACGTGGCCGCGTTCGAGCGCTGCTACACGATCACCGCGGGCTGGCCGCCCGAGGGCTTCTGCTCGCCGCGATATCCGCTCGACTGGACCTGCAGCGGCGATCGCTACGAGGACGGCACGTACTGCGACTGCGCGTGCGGCGTGTTCGATCCCGACTGCTACGACGAGACGCGCGCGGTGCGCGGCTGCGGCGACGACGAGACCTGCGTCGACGGCAGCGCGTGCGAGCCGATCCCCGCGAACGACACCTGCGCGGCCGCGATCCCGCTCACGCCGGGCACGCCGGTCACCGGCAACACGCTGGGCGCGCTCCCGCAGTACGCCGCCGCGACGCCGTGCGTGACCTCGGAGCAGCGGGGCCCCGACGTCGTGTACTCGATCGCGCTCACCGCGGGACAGACGCTGACCGTCACCGCGACCCCGAGCGAGCACAACCTCGCGCTCTCGCTGCGCGGACCGGGCGCGGCGAGCGTGTGCGATGCGACGAGCTCGTGCATCGCGGGTGTGGACGCGAGGGAGCGCGCGATGGCGGAGACGCTCACGCACACCGCGACGACCGCGGGCACGTACTACGTGATCGTCGACTCGTTCTGGAGCGGCGAGTACGGCGAGTTCACGCTGAACGCGACCGTCACGCCGTGAGGATCTCGGACGGGCTCCTCGACGCTTCGGCGTCGAGGATGTGCATCGTGCGCTCGTAGAGCGCGAGCGCGCCCTCGTGGTCGCGCGCGATGCACACGAGGCCGAGCTTGCCGTGCTCGGAGAGCGCGCCGATCAGGTTGAACACCACGCCTTCCTGGGTGGTCTCGTCGAAGTGGAGGCCGTTCTCGACGAGCACGTCGACGAGATCCTCGGGGATGAAGCGACGGTACTCGGGGCGCACGAGGTTGTCGGTCGCGTAGTAACAGCGCGGCTGACCGAGCGGCGTGACGAACTCGCCGCTCGCCTGGTCGTATCGCCCGTCGGTCAGGAACTGCAGCATCTGGAACGGCAGCGTCGTGCCGCCCTTGCGCAGGTTGATCTCGATCGCGGCGAGATCCCAAGACCCTTCCCGCCACACAGCAACGAAGTCGACGCCGAAGCGCCCGAGCACGCCGCGCGCGCGAAGCACCTCGCCGATGCGCCGACCTGCCTCGTGCAGCGCCGCGCGGTACGCGCCGTCCGCGGGGAACGTGCTGCCGAGGAACACCTGGCCGCTCGGTCCGCCGAGCACTTGATCGTGGGTCGAGATCAGCTCGAGCTCGGCGGTCGGCGTCACGCGCAGCTGCACCGAGGGCGAGCGCTTCACGTCCCCCTCGATCCACGCCTCGACGATGCCGCCCATCGCGGCGAACTTCGCGAAGTACGTCTCGGGCGTCTCGCCCGCGGCCTCGCAGCGCAGCTTCTGGATCAGCGCGTCGCGCAGCCAGTGCTCGATCGTGCCGAGCTCGCTCGGTGCCTCGTCGAGATCGAGGATCGCGTTCCCTTCGCCGGAGAATCCTTCCTCGAGCTTCACCACGACGCGGCGGAGCAAGGGCTCGTCGCGCCGCATCGCCGCGATCGCCGCCGCGACGTCGTGCACGTCGCGCAGGCTCTCGTAGCCCTTCGGGTGCGGCACACCGGCCTCGCGGAAGAGCGTGCGCGAGCCCGACTTGCTGCCGAGCTGAGAGAGCGCGGGATCGCACCCGTAGAGCGGCACGCCGAGCTGCACCGCGAGCGTGCGCTCGCGATGCGTCGTGTTGAAGCACGAGAGGTGCGCGAGCTTCGGATCGCCGATCGCCTCGCGGACGCGCGCGAGCAGGCGCGGCCGCTCGAGGATCTTGTCGGTGAGCGCGCGCAGCGAGCCGTCGTACGCGGAGAGCATCACGAGGCGCTTGCGCGCGTGGCTCGCGGGCACGCCGCCGAGGAGGTTCAGGTAGTAGTCGATGATCACCGGCGCGATCGGCTGGCTCGTCACGTAGACGATGCGCGTGCGCGGCAGGCGCAGGAACATGAGCATCCCGAGCTGGCGCTCCTCGTAGTGCGCTGCGCCGGCGATCTTCGCGAGCACGTCGGGGTCGAGGCTCATGCTCGGCACGACGACGATCGTGCGCGGCGCCGCGGGGTGGCTGAACACGTCGCGGAACATCGGTCCGAGGCGGCTCTGCAGCTGCGCGAAGCGCAGGCGCTCGTCGTCGCTTCCGGGAGCGGGGTCGAGGATCACGGTGCGGGTATGTACGCACCGCGTCCGCGGTCACGAGTCGCGACGATCCTCGAGCAGGAAGTCGATGAACGCGCGCACCCGCGTGGGCAGACGACGCCCGTGCGGATAGAGCAGGTTGAACGGTCGTGAGGGCCCGCGGAGCGCGGGGAGCACCTCGACGAGACGTCCCTCGGCGAGCGGCTGCTCCACGACGAAGCGATAGGTCTGGAAGATGCCGGCGCCCGCGAGCGCGAGCGTGACGCCGCCGAGCACGTCGTCCGAGCACGCGTAGCTGCCGCGCGTCTCGACCTCGACGTCGGCGCCGTCGATGCGCACCGGCCACGGGATGTGGCGCCCGGTGCTCGGGAGCTCGAACTGGATGCACTCGTGCTGGTGGAGGTCGTCGACGGTGCGCGGCGTGCCGGCGCGCGCGAGGTACGCCGGAGACGCGACCAGCACGAGCTCCGCGTCCTCGAGCTTGCGCGACACGAGCGACGAGTCGCGCTGCGCGCGCACGCGGATCGCGACGTCGTAGTCCTCGTGCACGAACGCGACGTTGCGATTGCTGAGGTGGATGTCGACGCGCACGGCGGGATACCGGGCGCGGAACGCGGGCAGCCGCGGCAGCAGGCGATGATGGCCGTAGGTCGTGGGCACGCTGACGCGCACGAGCCCGGCGGGCGCGCTCTGCCGGCCGCTGACGTCGCGCTCGGCGTCGGCGAGCTGCGAGAGCGCGCGACGGGAGCTCTGCGCGTACGTGACGCCCGCGTCGGTGAGCCGGATCCGTCGCGTGGTGCGCACGAAGAGGCGCACGCCGAGGCGCTCCTCGAGGCGCGAGATCGAGCGGCTCACGGCGGCGGGCGTCACGCCCGCGCGGTTCGCCGCGGCGGTGAACGAGCCGAGCTCCGCCGCGAGGCAGAAGAGCTCGATGGTGCCCAGCATCACGTCGTCGAGCTTGCGATTCATGACGTCGTGGAACGAATGATGTACGGCCCGAGCCATACCGTCGACGCGCCGCGACGACCAGGTTCGCTCTCGTGCAGCGCACGGATCGCTGCAGAGAGAGGACATCATGTCGAGACACACTCCCATCACCGCCGTGGTCACCGGCGCATCGAGCGGCATCGGTCTCGCGGTCGCGCGCGCGTTCCTGCGGCGCGGCGATCGCGTCGTGGGCAACGGGCGCGATCAGGCGCGGCTCGAGGCCGCGGCGCGCACCCTCGATGCCGGCGAGCGCTTCGTGCCGGTCGCGGGCGACATCGCGGATCCCGCGACGTCGGCGCGGATCTTCGACGTCGCGGAGTCGCGCTTCGGTCGCGTCGAGGTGCTCGTGAACAACGCGGGCATCTTCCGATCGAAGGCGATCACCGAGTACACCGACGCCGATCTCGACGCGCTGATCGACACCAACCTGCGCGGATTCGTGCACGCGACGAAGCGCGCGGCGCAGCACATGACGGCGCACGGCGGCGGGCACGTCGTGAACGTCACCGCGAGCATCGCGCTGCAGCCGCTCGCGAACGTGCCCGCGGCGCTGCCGATCCTGATCAAGGGCGGGCTCCACGCCGCGACGAAGGCGCTCGCGCTCGAGCTCGCGCCGAAGAAGATCCTGGTCTCGGCGGTCGCGCCGGGGATCGTCGACACGCCGCTCTACGCGCCGGAGATGCACGACTTCCTGCGCACGCTGCAGCCCCTCGGGCGCATCGCGAGCGCGGACGAGATCGCGGAGGCGGTGCTGCACCTCGCGAGCGCGACGTTCACCACGGGCGTGGTCCTGCCGGTCGACGGCGGCATGAGCGCGGGGCGCTGGTGATGGACGACCGCGACGACATCCGTGCGCTGGTCGAGACGTACTTCGAGGGTTTGTTCCACGGTGACACGAATCGGCTGCGGCGCGTCTTCCACGAGCGCGCGCGCCTGACCGGCGTGGTGCGCGGCGAGCGCTCGGAGCGCGGGCTCGACGAGTACCTCGCGGCGGTCGCGCATCGACGATCGCCGGAGTCGCTCGGCGACGCGCGCGCGATGCGCGTGATCGCGATCGACGTGATCGGCGACGTCGCGGTGGTGCGCGCGAGCGTCGCGATGCTGGGCTTCGACTACGCCGACGTGCTCTCGCTCGCGAAGCACGAGGGTCGCTGGTCGATCGTGCACAAGCTCTTCACCCACGTGGGGTCGTGATGCCGTACGTGCTGATCCAGGTGACCGACGAGGGCGTCACGCGCGAGCAGAAGGCCGAGCTGGTGCGCGGCTCGACCGAGCTGCTGCAGCGCGTGCTCGGCAAGGACCCGAAGCTGACGTTCGTCGTGATCGACGAGGTCGCGACCGACAACTGGGGCGTGGCGGGCGAGCTGGTGAGCGAGAGGAAGACGCGCGACCGGCGATGACGCACTGCGGCAAAGGCGGCGTCTCGGTGCTACACCGCGCGTCCATGACGACGACGCGATCGCTCGAGACGCCGCTCACCCGTGCCGTGGGAATCGAAGTGCCGCTCCTCTGCGGAGCGATGTACCCGTGCTCCAACCCCGAGCTGATCGCCGCGGTGAGCGACGCCGGCGGCATGGGCATCGTGCAGCCGATCTCGATGTCGTTCGTGCACGGGCACGAGCTGCGCGAGGGCCTGCGGTTGATTGGTCGGATGACCAAGAAACCGATCGGCTTCAACGCGATCGTGGAGAAGTCGTCGAAGGTCTACGAGGACCGGATGCGCCGCTGGATCGACATCGCGCTCGAGGAAGGCGTGCGCTTCTTCGTGACGGCGCTGGGCAATCCGCGCTGGGTCGTCGAGAAGGTCCACGCGGTGGGCGGCACCGTCTATCACGACGTGACGAGCCGCAAGTGGGCGGAGCGCGCGCTCGAGGGCGGCGTCGACGGGTTCATCGCGGTGAACGCGCGCGCGGGCGGGCACGCGGGCGACCAGACGCCGGAGAAGCTGCTCGAGGAGCTCGCGCCGCTCGGCAAGCCGGTGGTGTGCGCGGGCGGCGTCGGCGACGAGCGCGCGTTCACGCGCATGCTCGGGCTCGGCTACGCCGGCGTGCAGATGGGCACGCGCTTCATCGCGACCGAGGAGTGCCGCGCGCACGCGGACTACAAGGACGCGATCGTTCGCGCCCACGCGGAGCAGGTCGTGCTGACCGAGAAGATCAGCGGCGTGCCGGTCGCGGTGATCGAGACGCCGTACGTGAAGGCGGTGGGCACGAAGGCGGGCTGGCTCGGCAAGCGGTTGCTGCGTCATCCCAAGGGCAAGCACTGGATGCGCACCTTCTACACGATGCGCTCGGTGTGGCAGCTCAAGCGCGCGTCGCTCGAGGGCAGCGGCTACCAGCAGTACTTCCAGGCGGGCAAGAGCGTCGACGGCATCGAGCGCGTCGAGCCGGCGGGCGACGTCGTGCGCCGCTTCGCCGACGCCGCGCGCCAGGCCGACGCGCTCGCGGCGGAGTGATCGAGGCGCGCACACCGAAGACGCACACCCGCGGATGGGCGGCCCACGGGCGCCGTCCGCTGCGCACGGTGGGCGCGCGGCGCGGATGATTGCGCGGACAAAGGGCGAAATTCGCGACGAATCGCAGCGTTTTCGCGCGTGATGGCCGCTGGCACCACGAGTGCTCAGGCGCGCCGCCGCCGACGCCCGACGCGTGAATCGCGTGGGCTCGGACGAGCCGCCAACCACGCGAGGATCCATGCGCCCGCAGTTCGCTCCGCTGTTCACTCCACTGCTCTTCGTCCTCGGCGCGTGCGCCGCAGGAGAAGCGCTTCCATCCGATCGCGAGGTCGAGCCCGCGACGTTCGCGCTCTCGACCGAAGGCGCCGACACCCCGGCCGCGCCGGAGTGCGGGCCCTCGAGCATCACGACGCCCTCGTCGACCTCTGCGGTCTGTCGCGGGCCGTGGGAGTACGAGCGCTGGGCGTTCTGCTCGATGTCGCACTCGTCGTGCGGTGCCCAGATCTGTCCGGATGGTCGCGACGGCGAGCCGCAGTACTCGACGTGCGCGCGCTGGGAGTTCGGCCACACGATGACGACCGAGACGGTCGCCCCGGCGCGTCGGACGGTCGGCGCGCAGTGCTGGCGCGAGGCCGAGCTCGATCGCTGGATGTGCCTGATCGACAGCGCCGAGGCGAATTCGGCGTGCCGCGCGCACGTCGGCGAGCGCGTCACCGCGCGTCGCAACGCCGTGCCCGCGGACAAGCGCGCGCTCGTGACCTCCACGTCGCAGTACCGCGTGGTGCGCCAGGCGACGCAGGCGAATCGCACCGCCGAGATCGAGTGCACGGGCACCGTCGAGTACCCGCGGGCGCGCTCCCGCAAGGACGCCGCGTGCGGCTGCGCGGTCGATCTCGAGTACCCCGTGTGCCGCGTCCAGCACGAGGACTGCGGGCCCGACGGCACGCGCCGGTGGTCGGCCTCGGGCCTCTCGCGCGCCTCGCTGTTCCTGAGCGATCGCAACGGCGCGTGGAGCGCGACGGGCGCGCACGGATCGTTCTGCACGAGCGCGGACACGCTGCCGATGGGCACCGCCACCGAGGTGCGCGCGAAGTACGCCCGGCTGCGGACCTCGTGGGACACCCGCACCGCGGCGCGCTCGACCTATGCGCGCAACCTGCGGCAGCTCTACGAGCTGCGCGGTGAGGCGCTCACCGAGGAGCAGCGCGCGTTCGCGCGGACGCTCTATCGCGATCACGCGGGCGCTCCGCTCGCGTGCGGCACCGCGCCGCCGGCGATCGTGCCGACCCGCTGCACCGACACGACGTCCGCCGACGTGCGCGGCGCGCTGCTCCGCTGCAGCCGTCTCGCGATGGGCCACGTGCCCGCGAGCGTCGACGCGCTCGAGCTCGCGAGCTGCGCCGACGCGCTCGAGCGTGCGAGCACGATGCCCGCAGACTGCGGCGCGGCCGCGGCGCGCACCTCGCTGCGCGAGAGCACGACGACGATCGCTGCGCGCGCGCTCTCGCTGATCGAGCACCCGATCGCCGGGCTCGGCACCTTCGAGCGCCAGCTCTATCTGATGGATCGCTGGGACACGGCGATGCGCACGAGCTACGCCGCCGACGGTCCGACCGACGCGCTGCGCGTCGAGCAGAGCGGCATCCGCAGCGAGATGCTCGGTCGGTTCTGGCGCATCGGCATGGCGCGACGCGACGTGCTGGACCCGCTGACCGGCGGTGGACCCCTCGAGACCGCGCTGGTGACCGTCTCGGATCGCGCGTTCGCGCTCGATCGCGAGGTGCTGGTCGCGGCGCACACGCGCGTGGCGTCGCTGCCCGCGGTGGTGGTCGAGGGCGTCACCGTCGCGCCCGCGATCACCGTGAACCGCGCGCCGATCCGCGGTGCGATGCTGCTGATGGTCACGGCGGACGCGCTGACCGGCCTCGACGAGCGCCTGTCGGACCTCGCGACGTTCCACGACTTCGCGTGTCAGTTCGCGCACTGCGAAGAGCGCGAAAGCCCGACCCGGCTCGCGCGCTTCTTCGCGGTCATCGCAGCGCTCGATCACGAGCCGACGCTGGGCGCGGAGCTCGGCGCGCTCCCGACGGCCGAGACCCTCGACGGCTGGCGCACGGCGTTCGCCGCGATGCGCGGACAGCACGCGGACTTCGCGACCGCGATGCGCGACGCGGGGCTCGCGCTGCCGCTCGCCGATGTCGAGTCGACGAGCGACGTCGCGCCCGAGGCGGTGTCGATCGCACGCATCGTGCTGCTCGCAGAGCGTCGTAGTGCGTCGTTCGCGTCGATCGGGCTCCTCGATCCGGTCGATCGCCGGACGCTCTACGCCGGCGTGAACGATCGCCAGCGCGACACGGTGATGACGACGATGCGGACCGCGATGGGCCGCCTCGAGGACAGCAGGCGCGACTACCGCCAGGACCTCACGACGATCGTGGGCGGCGTCGCCGATCAGGTGGGCAACGAGCAGTCGCTCGCGCGCATCGACGCGCGCATCGATCGACTGACGCGCGACATCGATCTCGCGACCCAGGACATCGCGGGCCTGCAGGCGAGCGCATCCGCGGAGGACGTGCGCTACGGCGATCTCGGCGCCGCGCTCACCGGGATCTCGGGCACGTTCGACTCGGGGCAGCTCGTGCAGGTCGGCGACACGACGCGCCTCGCGCTCGATGGCACCGCGGCGCGTTGGACCTGGGGCGCGGTCGACCTCGACGCTCACTCGGTGAGCACGATCGCCGCGGAGGCGGGAGAGGTCGTGATGCTCGCTCCGAATGGTCAGTGGGCCCCGACCTGCGCGCTGCGCGACACCCGGGTGCGCGGCGACGAAGGGGGCGCGCAGGACCTCGACGTCACGGGGATCACCACCGGGCCCGAGGGCTTCTCGCTCGTGATCAACAACGGGCGCACCGAGGCGCGCAGCGCGGCGTTCCAGACCTCGTCGGCGGGGAACGTCACGGTCGGCGTGCGCGGTGAGGTCTGCTACGGCGGCAGCGCGGTCGAGAAGGGCTTCGGGATGTCCGCGCAGGCGTGCGCGTACGTCGACGCGAGCTGGAGCTGGGGGCGCGAGACGACGCGCGGCCACTCGTCCGAGAGCAGCACGACGTGGTCGTCGCAGTTCGCGTCGGGCCTGCGCCTCTCGAACACGCCGTTCCCTCGGCTCCCGGTGGGCAGCCTGCTCGTGGTCGAGACCGCGCGCGACGAAGCCGCGATCCGTGACGTGCACGTCGTGCGCGCGCCCTTCACGCAGATCCTCGTCTCGTCGGCCGCCGACCTCTACGTGATCGCGAACGACGTCGACTGCGGCAACCGCGAGGACACGACGCACACGCTCACCGTCGACGTGCGCCGGTTCGAGAGCGAGACGACGCTCGCGAACGCCGTCATCACGCAGATGAGCGAGACGCTCGCCGAGATCCGCACGCTCGAGCCGCTGCTCGTCGCGCAGGGCTCGATCCTTCCGTCGCAGCTCGGTGCGGTGCGGAGCGAGGCGATCCTCGACCTCCAGACGCGCTCCGGTCGCGAGTACGCGACGCTGCCGGCGTCGCTCACCGGCCTCTTCGAGGCGTTCCTCGATCGCGAGATCGTGCGTCTCGAGCGCGCGGTGCAGATCGCCGCGCTCGATCGCGAGATCGACGCGATGTCCCTCGAGGTCGCGGATCTCCGACAGGAGCGCGTCCTGGTCGAGCACCACGGCCGGCTGACGCAGCTCGTGCCCACGTGGACGCTGCGCAACCTCGGCGGTGAGCAACTGCGCGACTCGGCGCGCGAGCTCGCATCGCAGTCGCGTCGCTATCTCTATCCCGTGCTCGACCTCTGGTACCCGGAGGTGCTCGACGAGCTCGACATCGCCGAGGCCGCGGAGCCGCTGCTCTCGGCGGGCCCCTCCACCAGCACGCTCGATCTCGCCTCGGACGTGGGCGCGGTGCTCGACGCGACGCTCTCGCGGTTCGATGCCGCGAGCCCGGGCTACAAGGAGACGGCGCAGCGCCCGCTCATCGCGGTGAGCTTCGTGCGGCCCGACGTCGTCGCCGATCCGTTCACGCCGATCTCGAGCCTGCCGAAGGCCGACGAGCAGCGCAGCGCGTCGCTGTGGTCCGACGTGCAGTCGCTCTCGACCGGCGCGATCACGATCCGTCCCGAGGACATCTACACGCGGTTCGGCGGCGCGGGCGGTCTGCTCGCGTGCACCGAGGCGGTGCCGGTCATCCAGCGCATGGCGCTCTTCGTGGTGCGCCCCGGCGGCGTGACCGACACCGACGATCTCAACGACGAGCGGCGCTTCCTGACCGGACGTGCGTCGGTGACGCAGCCCTTCGCCGAGACCTCGGGGCCGGTCACGTACACGCTGGGCAACGCGATCTGGCAGCAGTTCCAGGTCCCGGTGCTCTACGGCTCGTACACCGGCGCGCTCTCGACGTTCGTGCAGCGCGCGATCACGTCGGGCGCCGCCGAGCTCCCCGAGGGCGCGGTCGGGCTCTCGCCGTTCGGCAGCATGGAGATCGACTTCCAGGGCCTGACGTCGCTGCGCGACGGCGCGCTCGGAGACGGGATCACCACGCAGGGCACCGAAGCGACCGAGATCGTGCTCGTGATGCAGATCGACTCGCGCAGCACCGCGACGCCGCTCGCCTGGATCCCCCAATGCGCGCCCTGAGCTGAGTTTTCGGGAGGGGTCTTGGAAGACCCCTCCCCCCGACCGGCAAAGCCGGATCGGGGCCCCCCACCCCGAACACTGCGCGCGGGGCCCCAGCCCCGCTTGCTCTCGCCACTCGACGCTTCGACGCGCTCCGCGTCACGACGCGCGCGCGTCGCAGCCTCGTTCTCCATTCCCCATCTCCCCTTTTTCTCTCTCTCGCATTTCGAGAAGGAGCAGCGATGTCTTCCGTCCGACGTTCGTATTCGACGACTCTCGCTTCATTGGCGCTCTTCGGCGTCCTGAGCTCCAACGCGTCCGCACAGACCTATCGAGACGCGCTGGTGCAGGCTCCCACGCTCGGCGCACCGACGCGCGGGTCCGTCGCAGGCACGCTCGCGAGCCTGCGATATGCCCCGAGCGATCTCGCGCGCGGCACCTTCCATCTACCGAGCCCGTTCACCGTTCCGACCGAGCGCGGCCCGCTGCTCGCACCCGCGTTCCCTGCGTACTCGCCGGACGTCGGGCTCTCGGAGTGGGGCATGGGATGGGCCGCGGATCTCTCGATCCGACGATTCCGCACCATCGGCACCATCGACTACTCGTCGAACGACGAGCTGGTCTCGCCGTGGGGGCGGCTCGTGCGCGGCGACGACGGCGCGCTCTACGCCGCGGCGCTCGAGGAGCGCGTGCGCGTGGTCTCCGAGAGCGGCGGCTACGTCGCGACGATGCCCGACGGCACGCGCTGGATCTTCCGCGCCGCGGACGCGATCACGAACGCGCGCGGCACGTACCAGTGGAACGCGAGCGAGGTCGTCTCGCCGCTCGGCGATCGCACCGAGCTCGTGTGGACGTCGAACGCATCGGGACGTCGCTTCCTGTCCGAGGTGCGATGGGGCGGCCGCGGCGCGACGCGCGAGCACCGCGCCGTGCTCGGCTACGACACGGTCCCGGTCGCGCTCGCGGATCACGCGTCCGGCGCCCGGCTGCTCCTCGATCGACGCGTGCGCGAGATCGCGGCGGAGACGCGCGATCCCACGTCGAGCACGTGGGCGCGGCGCTGGACCTACGAGCTCGCCTATCGCGAGAGCCCCGCGGGCGCGGCGTTCTACCTGACGTCGGTCACCCGTCGCTTCCCGACCGGCGCCGCCGAGCCGGCCGTCACCTACGAGTACGCGATGAGCGAGGATCGCCTCGCCACCGCGTCGCTCGAGCGGATGACCGAGCTCGATGCGTACCTCGCGCGCGTCGGCGGCACCGGCATCCAGCCCGAGGTCGTGTCGTTCTTCGATCTCGAGGACGACGGCCGCATCGACATGGAGCACCGCTACGACCACTCGCTCGTGCACCACACCGACGCGGGCTGGACGTGGGAGGGACCGCCGGGGCGCGACGGGGACGAGCACGCGCTCTGCCGTCCCGCGGCGTCGCACCAGAACCGCCCTCGCCTGCTCGTGCGCATGACGCCCGATGCGGCCGAGCCCGAGGTCGTGGTCGCGTATCGCAGCGGCACGAACACCGGTCTCGTGATCTGCGATCGTGAAGGTGATCAGCTGCACCGCGAGGCCGTGCCCGGCGCGTGGGATCTCGGGGCGAACACGCGCCTCGTCGATCTCGATCGCGATCTGCGCCCCGACTTCGTGCGTGTCTATCGCGGCGGATACGAGATCCTGCGGAACGTCAGTGACGAGCGTGGATATCGATTCGAGCGCTCCGCGCCCGGCACACTGACACCCTCGTTCGCGCCGACTGCCACGTGGGTCCAGGACGTCAACGGCGACGGGCTCGCCGATCTCGTCGCGCGCAGCACCGCGAACGTGGTCGTGTGGTTCGGCCTCGGCGGCAATCGATTCGAGACCAACGGCACGACGTTCGGATTCCTGTCGTCGAACGGACCGGTCACGAACCTCGGCTCGTTCCAGATCACGTTCACCGACGCGAACCACGACGGCCTCGCGGATGCGCTGCTCTCGTCGGGTCGATATCTGATGCTCTTCACGAACCGCGGGACGCATTTCCAGCAGATCGCGGTGCCCGGGTTCTCGGCGATCACCTGGACCGTCGGTCTGCCGGTCGCGGCCGATCTCGATGGTCGCGGCGAAGAGCAAGCGGTGCTCGTGAACGGACAGAGCACTTATCGCATCACGCTGTCCGCGCCCGAGTCGGGGCTCATGGTGCGCGCCGACGACGGCCGCGGCGGCATCGCGCGCTTCGAGTACCGCCGCGCGCGTCCGACGCCCGGCATCGTGCGCCGTCCGCCGATGCTGACGCGCATGGAGGTGAGCGCGACCGGCGTGACGCCGGTCTCGTTCAGCTACGACTACGAGGACGCGGTGTTCCACGGCGCGGCGCGACACCTGCTCGGGTTCGGCACCGTGCGCCGCGACGCGCCGAACGCGATCGAGACCGCCGAGTTCCACTTCGACGACGACGTGTCGGGCCTGCTCGTGGGCACGCGCATCGCGGCGGACGAGACCGACGTGTTCCGCTTCGAGGCGCGTACCTACGACGAAGCGCGGTTCCGCGGCGTGCGCTTCCTGCGCCCGCGCGATCGTCACGCGGGCTGGTCCGATCGCACCGGCACCGTCGTCGACGGCACCCGCACGATCCACGAGGCCTACGCGAACGAGCTCTGCGTCACCCGCGCGCGCAGCGTGTCGCGCCACGGCGAGCTCGTCACCGAGAACCAGCTCGATCCCGTGCCCGGCCTCGGCGCCGCGCTGCACTGCACGCCGCGTGTGATCCGCAACGTCGGCACCCACCCCGGGCGCACCGAGCTCGACTTCGACTACCGTGCCGAGATCGAGCGCGACGCGATCGGGATGCTCACGCGCATCACGGCGATCGCGGGTGATCGGCGGCTCGTGCTGCAGGAGGTCGCGTACGACGCGCAGCACCGGATCGCATCGATCCTGGCTCCGTCCGAAGGTCGCACCGCGATGCAGTACGACCCGAGCACGGGCCTGCTCACCTCGATCACCGGACCCGACGGAGTCGTCACCGCGGTGACGCGCGACGCGCGCACCGACGCGCTCGTGAAGCTGCTGATGGGGCGCGGCCCCGGCGGCGACTGGAACCGCACGTTCCACTACGACGCGCTCGAGCGACTCGACGCGACGTGGGACGACGTGGGCGCCGGCGACGCCGCGCTCCCCGACCTCGCGTACGAGTACCGTTACGCCGACGCGACCCGTCCTGCCGCGATCCTCTCGCGCCAGCTGATCGACGCGTCGTCACGCTCGGTCGCCGAGACGATCGAGCTCCAGGCCGCGACCGGCGACGTGCTCGCGACCGCGGTGCGCACCACGCAGGGCTGGGCATTCGACGGGCTCGAGCTCGCCGATCCCTCGGCGTCGCGTGTCGATCGTTTCCACCGCGCCCCGGTGAGCGCGGATCCCCGCTCGCTCACGCTCGCGCAGCTCGTCGACGCGGCGTCCCGCACTGCGCTCGGTCATCGCGTCGACTCGGCGCTCGGCCATGCGATCGAAGAGGTGACGACCGTGCGCGAGGGCGTGCGGCGCACCACCGGCGAGCGCGTCGCGGTGCGCGCCGATGGCGTGCTCCACGAGGCGATCGAGAACGGCGTCGTCGCGGGCACGAGCGTGACCGACGGCGACGATCGTGTGATCACCACGACCGATGGGGCCGGCGCGATCACGACGCGCAGCTACGACGCGCTCGGTCGCCTGGTGCGCGTCGCGCTCCCGGGCGACGCGACCCAGTCGGTGGGCTACGACCACTTCGGCCGCGTCGGAACGGTGCTCCGCAGCGACGTGGGCCGCACCGAGCTCGAGTACGACGCTGTCGGCCGCATGCTGCGCCGGCGCGTCGTCGACACCGCGGGCGCGGAGCTGCGCTCGACGCGCTTCGAGCACGATGCGATCGGACGCGTCGTGCGCGAGGTCCATCGCCGCGCGAGCGACGGCGCCGAGATCGCGTACGAGCGTCGCTACGACGAGGGCACGGGCGAGCTCGGTCAGCTCACGTCGGTGCACGGTCCGGGGTTCGTCCGGCGCGAGCGTCACCACCGCGATGGTCGCGTCGCGCGCAGCGAGCTCGAGCTGACGGGCTTCCGCACCATCGTGGTCGAGCGGACGTACGCGGAGGACGGCACCGAGCGGAGCGCTACGCGCACCGTGCTCGATCCCTCGGGCCGCGTGCTGCTGCGCAGCGAGCAGACGACGGTCTACGACGCGCTGGGCCGCATCGCTGGGCGCACGCTCGGCGGCGCGCCGCTCTACGAGCTCGCGTACGACGGCGAAGGACGGGTGTCGCACGTGGCGTTCGCGAACGGCGAGATGCTCGTGATGCGCTTCGATCCCGTCACCCACGGCACGGTCGGCTACGACCACGTGACCGACGACTGGAGCCTCGCCGTCGAGGTCGAGCGCGACGCGCGCGGGCTCGTCTCCGCGGAGCGCGTCGAGCTCTCGAGCGGCGGCGACGCGCCCGTCGTGCACGATCGCGAGTACAGCTACGACGCGCGACGCTTCCTCACCGAGCGTCGCGGCCCCGACGGTACGTCGGCGTACACCTACGACGCGGCGAGCCGCCTCGCGTCGTCGAGCGATCTCGTCGGTCGGCGCACCCACACGCGGCTCGGCCGCACCGCGACGATCGGCACCTCGACGTATCGCTACGACGCGGCGGGGCGCGTGATCGCGCGCGACGGGACGACGATGACGTACGGCGCGCACGGCGAGCTCGAGCGCGTCACGCGCGACGGCCGCTCGTACGCCTACGTCTACGACGAGAGCGGCGCGCGGCTGCTCAAGCTGGACGGCGCGCGCGTGGTCGCCGCGTTCGTCGACGGCGCGTACCTCTCGGACGCGATGGTCGTCGAGCCGGTCGAGGTCGCAGGACGCCTCGCGGGCGTGCTGGTGAACGGCGTCTATCGCTCGGTCGCGACCGATCCGCGCGGCACTCCGCTCGCGACCAGCGAAGGCACGTTCGTCGACGCGAGCCCCTATGGCCTGCGTCGTGAGCACACCGATCTCTCGGTCGCGCTCGACTACGTCGAGCACGGCTACGACGCCGATCTCGGCACCGTGCGAATGGGCGCGCGCGACTACGACCCGATGCTCGGCGAGTTCCTCACGCCCGATCCGCTCTACTCCGCGGAGATCGAGCGCTGCGCGAGCGATCCGGTGCAGTGCACGCTCTACGCGTACGCGAGCAACGATCCGATCGCACACGTCGATCCGAGCGGGCTCGAGGGCGGGCCGACGCTCGACGTCGACCTCACGCTGCGGCTCGAGACGGGCGAATTCCAGGACGTGAGCCCGAGCTCCGCGATCCCCGACTTCGTGCTGTCTCCGGAGTCGCGCATCCACGGCCTCGAGGGCCAGGCCGGCGAGATCGCGGCGAGCGCGCAGCGCGGCTACAACGCGCAGTGGACGGTGGAGATGCACCCTCCGTCGTCGTCGTGGTGGAACGAGCTCGTCGGCGGGACCGCGGAATTCGTCACGCCCGAAGCGACGCTGACCGATGGCGACGTCCGCAACCTCACCAGCGCGCTCGGCAACATCGCGGCGGGCGGCGACCTGGTGCTGCCCGACAGCGGGGTCACGGTTCACTTCGAGGTCGCGAACGCGTACGCGCTGAGCGACTGGGAGTCGGGCGCCGTCGCGAGCGAGGCGAGGCGGACCTCCGAGGCGTCGAAGGAGTCGTCGTGGGGCGGAGGGGTCACCCTCGTGTTCGAGACGGGTCGCGGGCCGGACGTCGAGGTCACCGGCGAGCGCGGGTTCTCGAACGGCACCACGGGCAGCGTGGAGACGACCACGACCACCACGATCCCGATGCGCGGGCGCGACGTGGTCGGCAGGGTGACGATGGTGCTCGAGGGCCGACAGGGCTCGGTCCTCTGGCGTCATCAGGTCGACCTCGGCTATCGCCGCGTGTTCCAGACCGCGCCGCGCGCGCGCTGATCGATCCGCGCAGCGTACGTAACGGCGAGCGCATCGGGCCCGTGGCCTAAGAGGCCCCGGAGGCCCGATGCCTCGACCGGCGCTCGCTCCCATCGCGTGCCTGTAGAGCGTCGCGTGTGCCGGCGACCCAGGTCGGTGCCCGTCGATGCATCGGCGCCTCCACTCGAGCGCACGCGATCAGCGCCGCGCGGCCTCGCGCTTCGCGAGCACCTTGAGCGCCAGCTTCGCCCAGCGGATGTTCTCCTGCTCGAAGGAGATCCCGCGCAAGAGCGTGAGGTACGGGCCGACCCGCTCCTCTTCGACGAGGAAGTCCTCCTCGGAGCAGCCATCGAGCGAACGCTCGCGGCTCTTCTTGTAGTACGCGAGCTTCTGCTCCGCGATCGCCAGCCTCGCCTCGATGTGCGCCTTCACCGAGGCGAGGTCCCCGTGCTCCATGGCGTCGACCTGGATGAGCAGCTCGTCGCGAATGGCAGTCGGCTTCGGGTCGCGCGTCGTGAACTCGTGCAGCGCCTTCCGCCCCGCCTTGGTCAGCGAGAGCAAGCGCTTGTTCGGACGCTTCTCCTGCGCGACGACTCGCGCGGCGACGAGCCCTTCGTCCTGCATCTTCTCGAGCTCTCGATAGAGCTGCGCCGGCGTGGCCGTCCAGAAGTTCGCGACGGCATAGTCGAACGCCTTGGCCAGGTCGTATCCCGACGACTCGCTGCCGTCGGCGAGGGCCGCGAGGATCGCGTCTTGGAGCGCCATGCACGCCTTCTAGGCCGAGCAGGCGGACTATTCAACTCGTCGAATAGTCTCGTTTGACATCCCGGCAACCCGCGTGTAGTGCTTCATCGATTAGTCAACAAGTTGACTATCGGAGGGCGCGGATGGCCAAGTTCCGAGAAGCAGTCGACGCCAGGGATCTCGACGCGGTCGAGGCGATGCTCGCCGACGACGTCGTCTTCCACAGCCCCGTCGCGTTCAAGCCGTACGTGGGCAAGCCGGTGGTGAGCGAGATCCTCCGCGCGGTGATCGAGGTCTTCGAGGGCTTCCACTACGTCCGCGAGCTTCACGACGGCCGCAACCACGCCCTCGTGTTCGAGGCGCAGGTCGACGGGCTCGCCATCACCGGCTGCGACTTCCTCGTGCTCGACGACCAGGGAAAGATCGCCGAGCTCATGGTGATGGTCCGCCCGCTCAAGGCGGCGCAGGCGCTCGCAGCGCGCATGGGAGAGCGATTCCCCGCGATCCAGGCCGCAGTGATGGCGAAGCTCCAGGGAGGGCAGCAGTGAGCTCGTATCCCCATCTCCTCGCCCCGCTCGATCTGGGGTTCACGACGATCAGGAACCGCACCCTCATGGGCTCGATGCACACGGGCCTCGAGGAGATGCCCGGCGGCTTCGAGCGCATGGCGGCGTTCTTCGCCGAGCGGGCGCGCGGCGGTGTCGGCCTCATCGTGACCGGCGGTGTCGGACCCAACGCAGAGGGCGCGGTCTACGCGGGCGCGGCGACGCTCACCACCGAGGAGGACGCCGCGCGCCACTCCGTCGTGCCGCGCGCCGTGCACGACGCAGGCGGGACGATCTGCATGCAGATCCTCCACGCGGGTCGCTACGCGTACAACCCCGAGTCGGTCTCGGCGAGCGCGGTGAGGGCGCCGATCAACCCGTTCCGGCCGCGCGAGCTCGACGAGGCCGGCATCGAGAAGCAGATCGCGGACTTCGTGCGGTGCGCGCGGCTCGCGCAGCTCGCCGGATACGACGGCGTCGAGGTGATGGGGTCCGAGGGCTACTTCATCAACCAGTTCCTCGTCGCGCGCGTGAACCAGCGCACCGATCGCTGGGGAGGCCCGTACGAGAACCGCATGCGCCTCGCCGTCGAGATCGTGCGGCGCGTGCGCGAGGCCGTCGGGCCGCGCTTCATCATCATCTACCGCCTGTCGATGCTCGACCTCGTCGAAGGCGGCAGCACCTGGGACGAGATCGTCACGCTCGCCAAGGCCATCGAAGCGGCCGGCGCGACGATCATCAACACCGGCATCGGCTGGCACGAGGCGCGTATCCCGACGATCGCGACCAAGGTGCCTCGCGCGGCCTTCACCAAGGTCACCGCGAAGCTGCGCGGAGCAGTGACGATCCCGCTCGTCGCCACGAACCGCATCAACACGCCCGAGGTCGCGGAGCGCGTGCTCGCCGAGGGCGACGCCGACATGGTCTCGATGGCGCGGCCGTTCCTCGCCGACGCGGACTTCGTGAACAAGGCCGCCGCAGGACGCGCCGACGAGATCAACACCTGCATCGGCTGCAACCAGGCCTGCCTCGACCACACGTTCCAGGCGAAGCTCACGAGCTGCCTCGTCAACCCGCGCGCGTGCCACGAGACCGAGCTGCGCATCGAGCCGGCGGCGACGAAGAAGAAGGTCGCGGTGGTCGGCGCGGGCCCCGCTGGGCTCGCGGCCGCGACCACGCTGGGCGAGCGCGGTCACGACGTCACGTTGTTCGAGGCGTCGGACGCGATCGGCGGGCAGTTCAACCTCGCGAAGCGCATCCCCGGCAAGGAAGAGTTCGCGGAGACGCTGCGCTACTTCGAGAAGCATCTCGAGCGCACGGGCGTCCGCGTTCGTCTGGGCACGCGCGCCACGTCCGAGGCGCTGATGCAGGGCGGCTACGACGAGGTCGTCGTCGCGACCGGCGTGGTCCCTCGGAAGCCCGCGATCCCCGGCATCGATCACCCGAAGGTCATCAGCTATCTCGATGCGATCCTCGGCACCCGACCGGTCGGCGAGCGCGTGGCGATCATCGGCGCCGGCGGCATCGGCTTCGACGTCGCGGAGCTGATCACGCACGCCGGCGAGAGCACCAGTCTCTCGCGCGACGAGTTCTGGAAGAGCTGGGGGATCGACGCGAAGCTCGAGGCGCGCGGCGGCATCGAGGGCGTCCACGCGGCGCCTCATCCGCCCGCTCGTCGCGTCGTGCTCCTGCAGCGCAAGACGACCAAGGTCGGCGAGGGGCTCGGCAAGACCACCGGCTGGATCCACCGCGCGACGCTCAAGACGAAGGGCGTCGAGATGCTGAGCGCGGTGGAGTACGTCGGCATCGACGACGAAGGGCTCCACGTTCGCGTCGATGGCGAGACGCGGGTGCTCGCGGTCGACACCGTGATCGTGTGCGCCGGGCAGGAGCCGCTGCGCGAGCTGCACGAGCCGCTGACCGCCGCGGGCGTGAAGGTCCATCTGATCGGCGGGGCCGACGTCGCGCTCGAGCTCGATGCGAAGCGCGCGATCGACCAGGGCACGCGGCTCGCCGCGAGCCTCTAGCCCCACGTTTCGCGCCGTTTTCGCACCGCGGAATCTCGGTCCAGCTGGAGTGCTCGCTGGCGGAGGGCCCGCACGGGAGCGTGCGGCGCACGCGGACGGGAGGGCCCTGCGCCGGCGAGCCGTTTTGCACACTCTCACCATTCCCATCTGGCCACGCCGCGGCCGGTTCGGTACCGTCCGCGGCGATGCTTGCTCGGACAACTTCGCGCGCGCTGCTCCTCTCCACGCTCCTCGCGCTCGTCGGCTGCGGTGATGACGACGCCTCGACGCAGCTCGACGCGGGTCTCGACGCGAGCACCGGCGACGCCGGGAGCGACGGCGGACCGCCCGCGTCCGCGCTGTGCGACGAGCTCGATCTGCAGCGCACGCCGATGCGCACGAGCGGCTTCGGCGACGCGCCCGGCGAGCTCGCGGGCGACTTCACGGTCACGCAGCTCGATGGCTCGACGTGGACGCTCTCCGAGCGCTGGAGCGGCTGCGAGAGCTACGTGTTCCTCGTGCACTTCCCGGGCGCGAGCGGTGATGCGCTCTTCGCGACCAGCATCGCGCGTCTCTTCAGCGAAGGCCCGCGCAACACCCGCTACTTCTTCCTCTCGTACGACGAGAACGCCGACGCGCGCCGCGCGCGCATGGACGCGCTGCGCACGACGTTCGAGGACGACCTCGGGTTCTGGCTCGAGGGTCAGCCCGAGCAGCACGCGTTCTGGCGCGAGCGCATGCACTTCGTGACCGACCGCGCGACCGAGGTGCAGGGCAGCGTGGGCGCGCACCTGCGCTCGCTGATCGAGTTCGCGTCGACGCCGGGCAACGAGGTCGATCATCCCGACCACGGCCGCATCGGCGTGCCCGCGCCCGTCGCGTTCGGCATCGATCGCGCGCAGACCTGGGACGAAGCGGACAACCTCGCGCCCTCGGTGGGTCGCCCGCCCGAGCTCGGCATGGCGGCGTTCCTCGGCCACTTCTACGAGTACCGCGCCGCGCTCGACGCGCGCCTCGCGAGCGAGACCGACGCGACGATCGTCACGCTGCTCGACGAGCGCACCGCCGGCCGCGTGTTCCGCCCCGAGGTCACGCTGCCCGACGCCGCGACGATGGCGAGCTTCGATCAGCTCGAGATCGACATCGAGATCACGTGCGACGAGGGCAATCCCTTCGCGTGCTCGGAGTGGGATCGCATCGCCGACATCCAGATCTGCACCGGCGCGTCGGCCGATCCGGTCGAGGCGTGCGAGCAGCGCCTCGAGATCGCGCGCTGGATCACCCCGTACTGGCGCCGCGGCCGGCAGCGTTATGCGATCGATGCGACGCCCTTCCTCGCGCTGATGCGCGAAGGCGGCGCGCGTCGCTTCTTCGTCGAGCTCGGGCCCGAGTGGGAGCGCGCGACCGAGTGGCTCGCGAAGGTCTCGCTACGCTTCCGCAACGTCGGCGGCACGCCGCGCGCGACCGGTGGCGCGCGTGCGTTCGTCGGCGGCGGGTTCGACGCCGCGTACAACACGCGCGAGCCCTTCACGTTCACGCCTCCCGCGGGCGCGACGCGCGTCGAGCTCGTCACGATCCTCAGCGGGCACGGCCAGACCGACGGCGACAACTGCGCGGAGTGGTGCGATCACCGCCACGTCTTCACGGTGAACGGCACCGCGCTCCCCGAGATCCGTCACGAGGGCGGCATCGGCGAGGACGTCGGGTGCGCGGTCCGCGCGTCGGAGGGCGTGATCCCCGGGCAGTGGGGAAACTGGGCGCAGTCGCGCGCCTATTGGTGCCCCGGTCTTCCGGTCGACGCGGTGCGCACCGACATCACGTCGCAGGTCACGCTCGGCGCGGAGAACACGATCACGTACGCCGGACGCTTCCGCACCGGCGAGCCGCGCGGCGGCGACATCGCGCTCAGCGCCTACGTCGTCTGGTACGCGGAATAAAAACGCATCGCGCGCTTCACCGCGCCCGTGACGGGCGCGGTGATTTCCCGTGAGCGGCCACGGTTGACACCCGGGGTGAGCGCTCTAGGGTCCGCGCGCGATGCGCAGAGTCATTCTCATCTCCACCCTCGTCGCGCTGCTCGTGGGATGCGGCGCGACGTGTCCCACCACAACCGCTTCGACCACCGCCGCGACGTCGGGCGCCGAGACGCGCGTCGTCTTCGCGCGCGCACCCAGCGACACGCCGCCGATCCAGCAGCAGCCGGTGCTGCCGCAGCCGAGCCCTCGCGCCGCGGTCGAGCAGACGGTCGGCGTCGCGAACGTGCGCGTCGACTACAGCAGCCCGGGCGCGCGTGGCCGCACGATCTGGGGCGAGCTCGTCCCCTACGGTCAGGTGTGGCGCGCGGGCGCGAACCAGCCGACGCGCATCGACCTCAGCGAGGACGCGACGATCCTCGGCACCCGCGTGCCCGCCGGCGTCTACAGCCTCTTCGTGATCCCCGCGCAGACCGGCGAGTGGACGATCATCCTCAACACCGACAGCCAGCTCCGCGGCGCGCAGGCGCACGATCCCAGCGAGGACGTGGCGCGTGGGAGCGTGAGCGCCGGCGACGTGCCGGCGCGCGAGCGGCTCACCTACTCGTTCGACGACACGACCGAGTCCAGCACGAGCCTCGTGCTCGACTGGGCGGGCAAGCGTGTCGCGATCCCGATCGAGTTCGACACGGCGGCGATCGTCGGATCGCGCATCGACGCGACGGTCGGCAACGCGTGGCGCCCGCACTTCAACGCGGGCCGCTATCTGCTCGAGCAGGAAGGCCAGCAGGCGCGCGCGCTCGAGATGCTGGAGCGCTCGGTCGCGATCCAGTCGACGTGGTGGAACGAGTGGTTCCTCGCGCGCGCGCTCGACGCGAACGGTCGTCGCCCCGAGGCGATCCCGCACGCCGAGCGTGCGCTCGAGCTCGGCGCGGGCGACCAGACGTTCGACGGCTTCTTCGCGCCGCAGGTGCGCACCGCGCTCGAGGAGTGGCGCCGGTGAGCGAGACGCGCGAGCGCATCGTGGAAGTGGCGCGCGCTCGCGCGACGATCGCGCCCGCCGTGCTCTTGGCGCTCGAAGCGCAGAACGCACGGTGGGGCGCCAGCGCGGCGCGTCGGGCCTCGCTCGACGCGCTCGCGCGGGGCGCGGTGGTGGTGGTGACCGGGCAGCAGCTCGGGCTCTTCCTCGGACCGCTCTACACGCTCTGGAAGACCGTCTCGACGATTCGCCTCGCGCGCCAGCTGAGCGCTCGGGGGATCGCGGCCGTGCCGCTCTTCTGGATGCAGAGCGAGGATCACGACTGGGACGAGATCCGCACCGTGCGCTGGCTCGGCGCGGAAGGGATGCGCGAGGCGAGCCTGCCCGAGCGCGATGCGTCGGGCGCGCGGTCGTCGATCGCGCACGCGCGGTTCGGCGCGGAGATCGACGCGGTGCTCGAGGCGCTCGATCTGCGACGCACCGAGCACGGCGCCTGGCTGCACGCGCTGCTCGCAGAGCACCACCGGCCCGGCGCGTCGCTGCCCGACGCGTTCGGCGCGGTGCTGACGACGCTCTTCGAGCCCTACGGTCTGCTCACGCTGCAGCCGCGTGATCCCGCGCTCGCGGCGCTCGCCGCGCCGATCCATCGCCGCGCGCTCGAGGCGCACGAGACGATCACGGCGCGTCTGGTCGCGGACGCGGCGCGCCTCGAAGCCGAGGGCAAGCGCGTGCCGATCCCGGTGCGGAGCGACTGCGCGCTCTCGTTCTTCCATCCCGAGGGCCCCGAAGGTCCGCGCTACCGGCTCGCGCCGCGGGGCGACACGTTCGCGCTCTCGGGCGCGCCTCGCACGCTCTCGCGCGACGAGCTCTTCGCGCGGCTCGAGGACACGCCGCTCGCGCTCAGCACGTCCGCGCTGCTCCGCCCGGCGCTGCAGGATCACCTGCTGCCGACCGCGGCGTACGTGGGTGGTCCGAGCGAGGTCGCGTACGCGGCGCAGCTCCCGCCGATCTACGACGCGCTCGGGCTCACGATGGCGCCCTACGTGCGGCGCGCGAGCTACGTGGTGACGAGCGCCGAGGATCGCGACGCGCTCTCGACGCTCGATCTCACGCTCGACGATCTGCGTCGCGACGACGAGGCCGCGCTGGTGCAGCGGCTCGGGCGCGGCCCGCTGAGCGAGGAGCTCGAGCGCCTCCGCGCGACGGTGCGCGACGGCCTCGCGAGCGCGCGCGCCGGGCTCGAGGCGATCGATCCCGGGCTCGGCAAGAGCACGACGAAGACCGAGGAGACGATCGAGCACGCGCTCGCGAAGCTCCAGTCGCGCGCCGAGCGCGCGAACGCCGCGCGCCAGAACACCCGCATCGCGACGTTGCGTCGCGTGATCGCGGCGCTGCGCCCGGGCGGAGCACCGCAGGAGCGCGTGCACGCCCTGCCCTCGCTGGCGCACCTCGACGTGCGGCGCGTGATCGCCGCGGCGATCGAGCGCGCGCCCGCCGCGGAGGGAGCCGAGGAGGAGATCACGCTGTGAGCCGCCTCGAGATCGGCGTCGTCTGTCTGGCGTCGCTCGGGGGAAGCGGCACGGTCGCGGTGGAGCTCGCGCAGGAGCTCGCCGCGCGTGGTCATCGGGTCACGGTGCTCGCCGAGGCGCGCCCGCCCCGGCTCCGCGACGCGAACGTCGACTTCGCGCAGGTGGTCGCGCCGGAGCATCCGCTCTTCGCGCAGCCCGACGCGCTCGCGCTCGCGGCGACGCTGATCGCGCGGCACCGCGAGCGTCCCTTCGACCTCGTCCATCTGCACTACGGCGTGCCGCACGCGGTCGCCGCGCACCTCGTGCGAGAGGCGCTCGGCGCGTCGGGCCCCGCGCTCGTGCTGACGCTGCACGGCACCGACGTGACGACGTTCGGCGCGGACGCTCGGTATGCGAGCGTGATCGCCGCGTGCCTGCGATCGGTCGACGCGATCACCACGCCCTCCGCGTTCCTGCAGCGCGCGACGCAGCAGGCGTTCGACGTCGCACCGGTGGTGGTGCCCAACTCGGTCGACCCCGCGATCTTCCGCCCGGACGCTGCGGGTCGCGCGCGCGTCGACGAGATCTTCGGCGGACGGCGCGCGGGCGCGACGCTGGTCCACGTCTCGAACTTCCGCCCGGTGAAGCAGACGCGCGCGCTCGTCCCGCTGATGCAGCACCTGACGCGCTCGCTGCGCGGGGGCGCGCGCCTCCTGCTCGTCGGCGACGGTCCCGAGCGCGAGCGGGTGGAGGCGGACGCGCGCGCCGCGGGGATCGGCGACGCGCTGCGCTTCGTCGCGCCGGCCGACGATCCCGCGACGCTCGCGAGCTGGATCGCGGCCTGCGATCTCTTCGTGCTGCCGAGCGAGATCGAGAGCTTCGGGCTCGCCGCGCTCGAGGCGCTCGCGTGCGGCGTGCCGGTGCTCGCGACGCGCGTCGGTGGCCTGCCCGAGGTCGTCCGCGACGGAGCCACCGGCATGCTCGTCGACGCGCTCGACGCGCTCCCCGCGGCCGCCGAAACGGTCCTGCGCGCGCCCGCGGGCGCACGCACCGCGATGTCGATCGCTGCCGCGCGCGACGCGCGCGAGCGTTTCTCCCCCGGCGCCACCACCGACGCGTACGAAGCGGTCCACCGCCGCGCGCTCGGCGCCTTCCGCAACCCTCGGAGCGACTGATGCCCAGCCTCTGGATCCTCGGCCTCGCAGGCGTGCTCTCGACCCCCGACGCGGCGCAGCTCCAGGACGAGCTCGCGCGCCTGTCGACCGGCGTGCGCGTGATGTACGTCGCGGCGCATCCCGACGACGAGCACACCGAGCTGCTCGCGTACCTCGCGGGCGCGCGCCACGCGCAGGTCGCGTATCTCTCGCTCACGCGAGGCAGCGGCGGACAGAACCGCATCGGCGCCGAGCAGGGCGCGGCGCTCGGCATCCTGCGCACCCAGGAGCTGCTCGCGGCGCGGCGCATCGACGGAGCGCAGCAGCTCTTCACGCGCGCGCTCGACTTCGGCTACACGAAGTCCGCCGAGGAAGCGCTGGCGACGTGGGGCGAGGACGCGATCCTCGAGGACGTCGTGCAGGCGATCCGCACGTTCCGCCCGCACGTGATCATCACGCGCTTCCCCGAGCGCGGCGAGACCCACGGGCACCACCTCGCGTCGGCGCGGCTCGCGCGCCGCGCGTTCTCGCTCGCGGCGGATCCGAGCGCGTACCCGCAGCAGGTCGCGCGGCTCGGCACGTGGAGCGCGACGCGCCTCGTGCACGACGTGCCGCGCTTCATGGGCGCGACGGTGCCGGATGGTCCCTACGTCACGCTCGACGTCGGCGCGTTCGATCCGTGGCGCGGTCGCTCGTACGGCGAGATCGCGGCCACGAGCCGCAGCCAGCACCGCAGCCAGGGCTTCGGCACGATGGGACGCCGCGGGCCTTCGGTGATCCGGCTCGTCCACCTCGAGGGCACGCAGGCGCAGCACGACGTGCTCGAGGGCATCGCGTCGACGTGGCAGACGCTCGAAGGCGCGGCGCCGCTCGGACGTCAGGTCGCGAGCGCGCTGGACGCCTTCGATCCCGCGCATCCCGAGCGCAGCGTCGCGCCGCTGCTGCGCGTTCGACGCGGGCTCGAGGCGCTCGCCGCGAGCCCCGATCGCGATGCGTCGATCGCATGGATCGATGCGCTGGTGCCCGCGCTCGCCGGGCTCTTCGTCGACGTGCGCGCCGAGCGCGCGATCGTGCATCCGAGCGAGACGCTGCCGCTCTCGGTCGAGCTCCTCGCGCGCACGACCCTCCCGGTGCGGCTCGAGTCGATCGCGCTCGACGCCGAGGTCGAGGGCGGAACGCGGCGTGCGCTCCCGACCGCGCCGACCGCGCCGGTCGTGCTCGAGCCCGGCACCGCAGCGACTCCATCGCTCGAGGTCACCGTGCCCGCCGACGCCGCGCCGAGCGTGATGCACTGGCTGCGCACCGATCCCGAGCCCGGCCGCGAGCACGCCGAGGGCGATGCGCGCATCGCGCCGTGGACCGATCCCGCGATCGCCGCGACGCTGACCTTCACGATCGACGGCGAGCGCATCGCGGTGCGCCGCGGCGTGCGCAACGTGCGGGCGGACCCCGTGCTCGGCGAGCGGGTTCGCGAGCTCGAGGTGCACCCCGCGCTCTTGCTCACGCCGGAGCGTCCGGTCGCCCTCGCCTCGCCCGGCGCGAGCACGACGCTGCGCTTCACCGCGCGCGGCGCGCCCGGACGCTACGAGGTGCAGCTCGATGCGCCGGCCGGATGGACGTTCTCGCCCGCGACCACGACGCTCGAGCTCGACGCGTCCGGCCGCGGTGAGCTGCGCGTCGAAGCGCGCGCCGCGTCCGACGCCCAGCCCGGCGAGGTGAGGCCGCGATGGCGCGCGCCAGGCGGCGAATTCGCGCCTGCGCTCGAGGTCAGCACGCTCGACTACCCGCACGTGCCCGAGCGATCGGTGCTGCTCCGCACGCGCACGCGCGTGCTGCCGGTCGCGCTTCGCTCGCTCGCGGGACAGCGCTGGCGCGTGGGCTACGTCGACGGCACCGGCGACGGAGTCGCCGCCGCGCTCGGCGAGGCCGGCATGGAGGTCGTGCCGCTCGACGCCGCGAGCCTCGCCGGTGATCTCTCGCGCTTCGATGCGATCGTGATCGGCGTGCGCGCGTTCAACGCGGTGCCCGAGCTCGACGCGCAGCACGCCGCGCTGATGTCGTACGTCGAGCGCGGCGGCACGCTCGTCGTGCAGTACCAGACCGAGAACCGCCTCGAGCAGGTGCGCGCGCAGCTCGGCCCCGCACCGCTCACGCTCGGGCGCGGTCGCGTGACCGACGAGACGGCCACGGTGGAGCTCCTCGCCGCCGATCATCCCGCGCTGACCACGCCGCATCGCATCGGCGCCACCGACTTCGAGGGCTGGGTGCAGGAGCGCGGTCTCTACTTCGCCGAGCGATGGGACGCGTCGTACGCGCCGCTCGTCCGGATGCGCGATCCCGGCGAGGAGCCGCAGGACGGCGCGCTGCTCGTCACGTCGCACGGCCAGGGCCACTTCGTCTACACCGGGCTCTCGTTCTTCCGGCAGCTCCCCGCGGGCGTGCCCGGCGCGTATCGACTCTTCGAGAACCTGATCGCGCTCGGTCGTCCGGCGGCCGACGCGCACGCCGCGCTCGATGCGACGGAGGACGAAGAGCCCGCGCCGTTCGGCACCTGGCGCGGCATCTATGCGGGCGTCGCCGCGCTGCTCGTCGTGCTGATCGCCGTCTTCTACTGGATCAGCCGGAAGTTCTCGTGAGCGCGGCGGACTGGCTCGTCCTCGTCGGCACGATCGGCGCCATCGCGGTCTTCGGCGTCTACAAGGCGCGCAGCGTGAAGACTGCCGACGAGCACATGCGCGGTGGTCGCGAGCTCGACTGGGTCACGGTCGGCCTCTCGGTGATGGCCACCCAGGCGAGCGCGATCACGTTCATCTCGGGGCCCGGTCAGGCGTTCTCCGACGGGATGGGCTTCGTCCAGATCTACCTGGGCCTCCCGCTCGCGATGATCCTGATCTCGGCGCTGATGGTCCCGGTGTACTTCCGCCTCCAGGTCTACACCGCGTACGAGTACCTCGAGCGTCGCTTCGATCTGCGCATGCGCCTGCTGACGGCGGCGCTCTTCCTCGTGCAGCGCGGGCTCTCGGCGGGCATCACGATCTACGCGCCCGCGATCCTGCTCTCGTCGGTGCTCGGCTGGTCGCTCGGGGTCACCAACGCGCTGATCGGGCTGACCGTGATCGTCTACACGGTCACCGGCGGGGCGCGCGCCGTCGCGCAGACGCAGAAGCAGCAGATGGCGGTGATCCTCGTCGGCATGGCGATCGCCGCGGGGATCCTGATCGCGCAGCTGCCCGAGTCGATCGGCGTCGGCGACGCGGCGAGGCTCGCCGGCGCGACGGGGCGCATGAACGTCGTCGATCTGAGCTTCGACCTCTCGACTCGCTACAACGTGTGGTCGGGCCTGCTCGGCGGGTTCTTCCTCGCGCTCTCGTACTTCGGCACCGATCAATCGCAGGTGCAGCGTTATCTGGGCGCGCAATCGATCGGCGCGAGCCGCATGGGGCTGCTCTTCAACGGCGTGCTGAAGATCCCGATGCAGTTCGGGATCTTGTTCGTCGGCGTGCTGCTCTTCGTCCACTACCTCTTCGCGCCCTCGCCGATGATCTTCGACGCGCCGCTGGTCGAGCGGCTCGAGGGCTCACCCGCGGCGGCCGAGCTCGCGCAGCTGCAGGGAGAGTGGGACGCCGCGTGGGCCGAGCGGCGCGACGCCGCCGAAGCGTTCGCGACCGCGGGCGATCCCGAGGCGCGCGCGACCTACCTCGCAGCCGTCGAGCGCAGCGACACGATCCGCGACGAAGCGCGCGCGCTGGCCGCGCGCACCGTGCGCGACGGTGGGCGCGAGGACACCGACTTCGTGTTCCTCCACTTCATCCAGAACGCGCTGCCCGCGGGGCTCGTGGGGCTCTTGCTCGCGGTGCTCCTCTGCGCGGCGATGTCGTCGACCTCGAGCGAGCTCAGCGCGCTCGGCACCACGACGACCATCGACTTCTACAAGCGCATCTTCCGCCCGAACGCGACCGACACCGAGCAGCTGCGCGCGTCGCGCATCTTCACCGCGCTCTGGGGACTCGTCGCGCTGGCGTTCGCGAGCTGGGCGTCGCTCTTCGACAACCTGATCGAGGCGGTGAACATCCTCGGGTCGATCTTCTACGGGACGATCCTCGGGATCTTCTTGACCGCGTTCTTGCTGAAGCGCGTGCAAGCGCGCGCCGTGTTCTACGGCGCGCTCGTCGCGCAGAGCGTGGTGCTCCTGCTCGTGGCGATCAGCGACGTCGCGTTCCTCTGGTACAACGTCGTCGGCTGCGTCGTCGTGATGGTGACCGCGCCGCTCTTCCAGCGCAGGGTCCGCGATCAGCGCGCGTCGCGGACCGGCTCGCTCGCGTAGATCGCGCGACACAGCGCGATCGCGCGGGGCGAGCGAACGTGCCAGTCGAGCCGGTTCGGCACGTAGCCGATCGCCAGCTGGTTCACCGGATCGCACCAACCGAGCGCGCCGCCGATGCCGGGATGCCCGAACGACTCGCGCACCGGCGAGAACACGTGCGGCTCGTCCTTCACGAAGCCGTGCGTCCATCCGAGCGGCTTCTGCAGCACCGGATCGCGCGCCGACCATCCGCGCCGCTCGTGGAAACGCGCGATCGTCGACTCGCTCAGATACCGGCGACCATCGACCTCGCCGCCGAGCGCGAAGGGCAGGTACGCGCGCGCGACGCCATCCGCGCTGCCGGTCGCCGAGGCCCACGCGAGCGGCGCGCGCCACGTCGCGGGCTCGCCGTACGACGCGATGCCGCGCGGCGCGCTCGGGTTGAGGAACGCGCGGCGCGGCAGCGAGTCGCGCTCGAAGATCGCGCGCAGCACGCGCCACTCGGTGAGTGGCTCCTCGAGCCCGATCGCACGACGACCGAGCGCGAGCGTCATCCCCGCGAGCCGCTGCGCCGCCGAAGGCGGGTGCAGCTCGGCGACGCGATGATCCTCCGACGCCGGCGTGCCGAGCGACACGTCGGCACCGAGCGGCGCGAAGAGCTCGCGCTGCAGGAGCGCGCCGATCGGCTCGCCCGCGATGCGCTCGAAGAGCTCGCGCGCGTACATGCCGAACGTGATCGCGTGATAGGCCTGCCCGCGGCCCGGCTCCCACAGCGGACGCTGGCGCTCCATCGCGTCGACGAGGCGCGGATGGCAGCTCGCATCCGCGCACTCGGCGAGCGTGAACGGCGTGTCGAGCACCGGCAGCCCCGCGCGATGCCCGAGCAGATCCGCGACCGTGATCGCGTCCTTGCCGTTCTTCGCGAAGCCGGGCCAATAGGTCGCGACCGGCGCCTCGTAGTCGAGCTTCCCGCGATCGGCGAGCAGCGCGAGCGCCATGGACGCGAGGCCCTTCGTCACCGAGAAGAGCACCACGCGCGTGCGCTCGTCGAACGGCGTCGCGCCGCGCGCCTGGCCTCCATGGAGGTGCACCACACGACGGCCGCGGTGGTAGACGGTGATCGCAGCGCCGCGCTCCGCGCCCGACGCGAGCAGCGATGTGAACGTGCGCGCGACGGGCTCGAAGCCGTCGGCGACCGAGCCCTGAGCGGTGCGCATCACTCCGCCGGCGCCGGCTCTTCGACCTGACGCACCTTGCCGGTGAGCCAGAACGACGGCGAGAGCAGCGGCGAGTAGTCCGGCTTCACGATGCGCGCGAACTCCTCGGGCGTGCGCTCACCGCGCGCGATCGAGCACTTCGCGCACGCGCACTCCTCGGGCCCCGCGCGGTACTCGCTGCCCGCGAGCTTGTCCCACAGCTTGAAGAAGAAGCCGGTGTGCATCGGCTGCATCAGCGTCGAGCGCGCGTGGTGGATGTAGTGCTGGAACGCCGTGTTGATCCACGGGTGGTGCGCGTCGGGCCAGCGCAGCTCGTAGCCCCAGTGCAGGTAGACGCCGTATCCGTAGAAGAACGCGCCGTAGGTCAGGAACAGCAGATCCATGTTGATCGGCATCAAGAGCGGGATGAAGAGCAGCGGTGCCGAGCGGATCAGCTGATCGAGGTGATCGTCGGCGATCACCGCGAACGGCGTGGGGTTCGCGAACGCGTGATGGGGCTTGTGCTGCTTCCACCAGAACGTGCGCGTGTGGCCGAGCCGGTGATAGGCGAACTCGTAGAGATCGGATCCGATCCACACGACGAAGAACGTGAAGATCAGATATCCGACGCTGTATCCACCGAGCCCGCCGTAGGCCTGCGACCAGCCCGCGTCGACGAGGTGCAGCGCGATCGCCGGGCACAACGTCGCGGTGTAGATGCCCTTGAGCATCTGCAGCACCTCGCGGCGGATCATCACCGGCTTCGGGAACTGCGGGTTCGTCTTGTACCGCCAGGTCTCGAACGTCGGCCGCCAGTAGTAGCGGCGGAAGAGCACGCCGGACATCAGCATCGTGAGCGCGAAGGCGATCACGGTCAGCGCGAGCCAGGTCGTGAAGAAATTCCCGCGTTGGGCGAGCTCGTAGAGCATGGTTGCGAGCGCAACAGTGCCCGGAGAACGCGTCGACTGCCACGTACGTCGATGTGCGAGAGAGGCGCCGTACGGACCTTGGACGACCGCGCGCGGTCATCGCGCGAGCCGATGTGCGGGAGTGCGATCTCGAGTCCGCATCTCTGCGCTCCGAGGCGTGAACGTGCTGCGCACGGATTCTGCTCAGCACGCCCCGCATGACGATCCTGCGGACTGCCCTCCTCGTCTCGATCACGCTCCTCCTCGCGACTGGATGCGCGAACCAGCTCGGCAGTCCAGAGCGCGAGCAAGGACACGACTCGTTCGAGATGACGGCCTCGAGCGAAGAGCTGCTCGAGGGGTGGACGCGGGAGGGCGAGTGGCTCGTCTCACCGGTCCTCGATGTGCCCGATGGGGCCAATCGTGCCGGTGCGCTCGTGGGGCTCACGAGCCCCGGCGAGATGCCGGCGATGGAGGCTCGAGTCCTCTCCGCGGGCGAGCCGGCGGGCGAGTGGACCACGCTCGGCGCGACCTGGAGCGAGGAAGACCAGCACGTCGCGGTCGCCGAGCTCGGCGCGATCGGTGACGGCGCGCAGCTGCGCATCCGCGCCGGAGCGGTCGAGATCCTCCAGCTCCTGCGGTGGACCGCGACGATCCCCGACGAGGCCGTCGAGGCGCCCGAGGAGGAGGAGCTCGGCACGTCGCGCGAGGCGCTGCGCACCGAGCTGCGGGGCCTCGGGATCGTGACCCGCGAGTCGTGGGGCGCGCGCGCGACGCGCTGCACCGACGGCGACTCGCGCAAGACGCGCTTCGCGGTGCACCACACCGTCACGTCGAGCACCGATCCCGCGCGACAGATGCGCGGCATCCAGCGCTTCCACCAGGACACGCGTGGTTGGTGCGACGTCGGATATCACTTCCTCGTCGGCCAGGACGGGCGCATCTACGAGGGTCGCCCGCTGCACCTGCTCGGCGCGCACGTCGGCGGCCACAACACCGGCAACATCGGCATCTCGTTCATCGGGTGCTTCCACACCAGCGGCTGCGGTGGGCTCGGCGCGAGCCGTCCGACCGACGGCTCGATCGAGATCGCGGGTCGTCTCGTGGGCACGCTCTCGCGCCTCTACGGCATCACCGTCGACAGCGCGCGGGTGCGGGGGCATCGCGATCACTCGGGGCAGTCGACGACGTGCCCGGGCGATCACCTCCGCGGTCGTCTGAGCGAGATCGTCTCGGTGGGCCGCACCCAGACGCTCTCGGGCAGCACGCCCGCGCCGACGCCGACTCCGACGCCCACGCCGGGCGCGAGCTGCCGTCACACCTTCGGCGGCAACTACGCGAACCACGCGTGCTCGGCGAGCTACCAGTGCTGCGACGGAACGTGGCGCACCCGCGGCGCGTGCGGCGGATGCACCTGTGTCGAGGCGAGCGGCGAGACCGGATGCAGCGGTGGCCCGCCGCCCGGCGCGAGCTGCACGCACTCGTTCGGCGGTCGTTATGCGAACACCGCGTGCTCGGCGAGCTACCAGTGCTGCGACGGAACGTGGCGCGCGCGCTCGAGCGGCGGATGCGGCACCTGCTTCTGCACCGAGGCCAGCGGATCGACCGGCTGCGGGACCTGATCGATCACTCGTGCACGCCGAGCTCGGCGAGGAGCGCGCGTCGCTGCGCGACGAGCTCGCGGTCCTCGCGCGCTCGCGGTCGACTGCTCTCGATCCGCACGTCGACCGCGAAGCGTCCTTCGCGCAGCACGAGGATCCGATCCGCGAGCCGCAGCGCCTCGTCGACGTCGTGGGTGACGAGCACGACCGCGGGGCGATGGCGCGCGAAGAGATCGCCCACGAGCTCCTGCATCGTGAGCCGCGTCAGCGCGTCGAGCGCGGCGAAGGGCTCGTCGAGCAGGAGGAGCTCGGGCTCGCGCACCAGTGCCCGCGCGAGCGCGACGCGCTGGGCCTCGCCACCCGAGAGCGTCGGGGGCCACGCGTCGACGTGCGACTCGAGCCCGACCTCGCGCAGCGCGCGGCGCGCCGCGTTGCGCGTCGACTCGTTCGAAGGCTGCCCGATCGTCACGTTCGCGAGCACGCGCATCGAGGGCACGAGGCGCGGCTCCTGGTAGACGATCGTGCGCGCACGCGCGACGAGCACCTCGCCCGCGTCGGCCTGCTCGAGCCCCGCGAGCACACGCAGCAGCGTCGTCTTGCCGGTGCCGCTCGGCCCGAGCAGCACGACGAGCTCGCCGCGCTGGAGGTCGAGATCGATCGCGTCGAGCACGCGCTTCGATCCGTACGTCTTCGAGAGCCCGCGCACGCGCACCGCGGCGGTGGGCGGCGCGCGATCGACCGTCGCCTCGACGGCGCTCATGCCCGCACCGCGGTGTGACGCCGCCACGGCATCGAGTGGCGCTCGAGCGCACGGATGAACGCGTCGAGCAGCAGCCCGAGCACCGCGTACATCACGATGCAGAGCACCATGTAGTCCTGTCGGTAGTACTGCTTCGCGAGCAGCACGAGATAGCCGATGCCCGCGGTGGTCCCGACGCCCTCGGACGCGATCAGACCGACGATCGTGAGCGCCGTGCAGATGCGCAGCGCCATCAGCAGGTTCGGCAGCGCGCCGGGCAGGATCACCTGCACCACGAGCCGCGTGCCGCGCAGCCCGAAGCTCCTCGCGGCCTCGACCACCTTGCGATCGACGTTGCGCACGCCGAGATACGAGTACGCGTACATCGGGAACGTGCACGCGAACGCGATGAGCACGACCTTGAAGGTCTCGTCGATCCCGAACCACGTGATGAAGAGCGGCGCGAGCGCGAGGAAGGGCACCGAGCGCAGCATCTGCACGGTGGGATCGAGGAGCCACTCGCCGAGCGCCGAGAGCCCCGCGCCGATGCCGAGCAGGAGCCCGAGGCTCACGCCGATCAGCAGCCCGAGCGCGGCGCGGCGCAGGGACGCGACCACGTAGATCTGCAGATCGCCGGTCTCGTAGAGCTCGACGAACGCGGCTCCGACGGCGCTCGGCGACGGGAGGATCGTCTCGTCGATCGCGCCCACCGCCGACCCGACGATCCACAGCACCACCAGCGTGATCGGCACGATCGCGCGGGTGCCGTTCGAGAGCAGTCGCGGATAGGTGCGCGGTCCGAGGTACGCGGGACGCTCGAGCCCGCTGCGATCGACGGGCGCGCTCGCCGCGACGGTCGAGAGATCGACGAGCCGCACCGCGCTCGGCGTGACATCGCTCTCTGCGCGCGCCGGTCTCATCGCGCCGCCTCCTCCGCGAGCGCCAGCGTGCCGGCCGCGGCATCGAGATCGAACACGATCTCGTCCACCGCGATCTCGCGATCGAGCGAGTCGTTCGCGTAGAGGAGCTGCGCGACGTTCGCGATGCGCGTCCGGTCGTTCGCGGTCGGGACCCGCGGGAGCGGGAGGCGCCGCGTGTCGTCGATCGCGATCTGCAGCTCTTCCCCCGAGATCGCGGTGGGGCCGCGCGACGTGAACACGTTCTGGAAGCGCTCGGGGTGCTGGTGCGCCAGCTCGACCAGCTCCTGCGTGACGCGGAGGAAGGTCTGGAACGCCGCGGGATTGCGGCGCAGCAGCTCGACGTTCGCCGCGCTCACGCCGACGTCGTCGGAGCGGAGGTCCTCCTCGCGCACGATCACGTTCGCGCCGTTGCGGACCGCGGTCGTGTAGTACGCGCCGAAGACCGACCACGCGTCGATCTGCCCGGTCGCGAACGCGGCGGCCGCGTCGGGAGGTTGGATCGGCACGCGTGTCACCCGATCCGCGGGGATCCCTTCGTTCTGCAGCGCGCGCAGCAGCATGTAGTCGCCGTGCGCGCCGAGGTTCACCGCGACGCGATGTCCGACGAGATCACGCACCGTGCGGATGTCACTGCCGCGCGGCGAGAGGATCCCCGCGAGCTGGGTGCTGCCGGGATCGGAGATCGAATAGATCTGGAACTGCAGGTTGCGCGAGAGCGCGCCGACGATCGGGCTGATCGCGGCGCTCGCCGCATTGATCGCGCCCGAGTTCATCGCGTCGAAGTTCGCGCTGAACGCGCCGACGGCGGGCACCCACTCGATTCGTGCGTTCACCTTCGCGAGCTCGCGCTCGTAGATGCGCTCTCGCTTTCCGTACGCGAGGACCCCGGCATTCGCAGGATCGGAGTGACGGATGGTGACTGGCGCATATCGCTCGGCACCGGGAACACCGGTCCCCTCGGTGCTCGGCGCGGACTCTCCACATCCCGGCTCGAGCGTGACGATCGCGAGCATCGAGAGCAGCGCCGCGGCGAGAGAGACGAGCGCAGGTGTCGGTCTCGTGATCATCGCGCCCTCCGCGTGGCCGGGCGGGGAAGACCGAGGTGCTCGCGCAGCGTCGATCCTGTGTACTCCCGGCGGAAGAGCCCGCGGCGCTGCAGCTCGGGCACGACGAGCCGCGCGAAGTCGACGAACCCGCTCGGCAGGAGCGGCGGCACGACGTTGAACCCGTCGGCGCCGCGCTCCACGAACCACTCCTCGATGCGATCGGCGACGGTCTTCGGCGATCCGATCACCTGCAGGTGACCGCGCGAGACGCTGAATCGCAATACCAGCTGTCGAATCGTCAGGTTCTCGCGTCGCGCGAGCTCGACCATCTGTCGGAATCGACCTTTTCCGTTCTCCGACTCCGGCAGATCGGGGAGCGGACCATCGAGCGGATATCCCGACAGGTCCACGCCCGCGACCCGCACCCCGTGTCGGAAGTCGATCGCGTTCTGGAGATCGTCGAACCGATCCTGCGCCGCACCATCGGACTCCGCGACCACCACCGAGAGCCCGGGCGTGATCTTCACGTGATCGGGATCGCGCCCGCGCTGCGCAGCGCGTCGCTTCACGTCCGCGTAGTACTCCTGCGCGACCGAGAGCGACTGCGCCGAGCAATAGGTCATCTCGGCGATGCTCGCGGCGAAGTCACGACCGGTGTCGGAATTGCCCGCCTGCACGAACACCGGGTGTCCCTGGATCGGCCGCGGCACGTCGAGCACCGCCTCGATCGCGAAGTGCTCGCCGCGATGCCGCACCGGATGTGCGCTCGCAGGCTCGAAGAAGCGCCCGGACTCGCGATTCGGGCGCTGGAACGCATCGTCGTCCCAGCTGTCCCACAGCGCCTTCGCGACCTCCACGAACTCCGCAGCGCGCTCGTAGCGCTCTCCGTGTCCCCGGGTGTGCGGCAGTCCGAAGCTCTTCGACGCAGCGTCGGAGAGCGACGAGACCACGTTCCACCCGACGCGACCCCCGCTGATGTGGTCGAGCGACGAGAGCGCGCGCGCCACCGCGTAGGGCTCGCTGAAGTTCGTGTTGACCGTGACCACCAGCCCGACGTGCCGAGTCGACGCGGCGATCGCGGACATCAGCGTGAGAGGCTCGAACTGGTAATTCTGTCCGTTGCGACTGGCCTCCTCGAGCTGGTCGGGCGCACGTCCGACGAAATCGGCGAGGAAGAAGGCGTCGAATTTCGCCTCTTCCGCCATCCGCGCGGCCTGGACCCACCACGAGAGCCTCGGGACTCCGTCGTCCTTCTGGCTCGGGTGGCGCCACGCGGTCGGGTGGTGACCGAAGCGCTGGAAGAACGCATTCAGAACGAGCTGACGTCTCGGATTGCCCATCTCTGTCGACTCCTGATCACCAATCCCGACCCGATTGCGCGTCACTCCGCGGCGAGCGGCCCCGCTTCCTCGAGGTGTCGGTTCACCGGCCGCCGCAGCCCGAGCCGATCGCGGTAGGTGCCCGGCCCGTACTCGCGCCGCGCCAGACCGCGGCGCCGCAGCTCCGGGATGACGAGCGTCGCGAAGTCGTCGAACCCACGCGGCAGCAGCGGCGGGACGACGTTGAATCCGTCGGCGCCCCCCTGCTCCCACCAGGCCTCGATCGTGTCCGCGATCGTCTTCGGCGATCCGACCGCCTGGAGGTGGCCGCGCGACACCGCGAAGCGCAGCACGAGCTGACGGATCGTGAGGTTCTCGCGGCGCGCGAGCTCCACGAGCTGTCTCGCGCGTCCTTTGCCGTTCTCCACCTCGGGCAGCTCGGGGAGCGGACCGTCGAGCGGATATCCGGAGAGATCGACGCCGAAGAAGTTGAGGCTGTGCCGGAAGTCGATGCCTTCCTGCAGCTCGGCGAACGCCTCCTGCGCCTCGGCGTCGCTGCGCGCCGCGAGCACCGAGAGGCCGGGCGTGATGATGACGTCCTCGGGGTCCCGGCCGTACTTCGCCGCGCGGGACTTCACGTCGGAGTAGTACTCGCGCGCGACGTCGAGCGATTGCGCGGACGAGTACGTCATCTCCGCGACCTTCGCGGCGAATTCACGACCGGTGTCGGAATTCCCCGCCTGGACGATCACCGGATGTCCCTGCAGCGGGCGCGCGACGTCGAGCAATCCGTCGACCGAGAAGTGCTCGCCGCGGTGCTTCACCGGGAACGCGTTCTTCGGATCGAAGAATCGATTCGCCGGGCGATCGGGCGCGTCGAACGCGTCGTCGCTCCACGAGTCCCAGAGCTTCTTCACGACGTCGAGGAACTCGTCGGCGCGCTCGTAGCGGTCGGAGTGCGAGGGCGGCGCGTCGAGCCCGAAGTTCTTCGCCGTCGCGGGGTTGAGCGACGACACCACGTTCCACCCCGCGCGCCCGCCGCTGACGTGATCGAGCGACGAGAGCAGTCGCGCGACGTTGTAGGGCTCGCTGAAGTTCGTGTTGATGGTCGCGACGAGACCGATGTTCCGAGTCAGCGAGGCAATCGCCGACAAGAGCGTCACCGGCTCGAACTGGAAGCTCCCGCCCTGACGACTGATGGTGTCGAGATCGTCTCCCGAGCGGCCGATGAAGTCGGCGAGGAAGAACGTGTCGAGCTTCGCGTCCTCCGCGCGCTGCGCGAGGCGCGTCCAGTAGCCGACGTCGGGGCGGCCGTTGCCGGTCGCGCTCCGATGTCGCCACGCCGCGGGGTGGTGCCCGAACCGCATGAAGAACGCGTTCAGGACCAGCTTTCCGTGTCTGCGGGGCACGGCTTCACTCCGCGAACGCGCGCGCGAACGACGTCGCCTTCTCGAGCAGCCCGGTGCGCGCCCACTGCAGCTCGATCGCGCCCGGCGTGTAGTGCTTCGCGCCGCCGATCGTCTCGGCGATCGCCTGGAAGCGCGCCGCCTCTTCGATGAAGAGGATGTGCTGCGCGGTCTTGATGATCCCCTTGCCCCAGAAGTTCGCCCCGCCGTTCGACTCGAGCAGCGCGGGAGGCGGCGCGAGATCGGGGTGCTTGTCGAGACGCTCGCGCACGATGTCGAGCACGCTGCGCCGGCGCTCGAGGTGATTGGGGATCTCGCGCGCCAGCAGGTGACGCTGCGCCGCGACGTAGAGGATGGGGAACGTCTTGTGCGCGAGCGACCACGCCGAGAGGTAGGGCGTGTGCGCGTGGATGACGGTGTCCGCGTCGAGCCGTTCCTCCTGGAGGACCGAGTCCTTCGCATCCGCGAAGCTGGAGATCGACACCGTCGCTTCCTGCGACTTCGCCCACGGCGGCGGGAACTTCACCGAGATGAGCTCGTCGCGATTCGGCACGCGATGAGAGACGAAGAAGGTCCAGCTCGCGGAGAGCGTGCCGGTCTCGCGCAGGAATCGGAACGCGCGGACCGCTTCCTCACGGGCCTGGTCGACGTACGAGACGAGATCGAACGAGGCGTCTGCGGGCTTGCTCATTGAATGGCTCCTTCGTGTCGCTCCGGCGGGAGCGTCGATGTTTGCAGTCAACCATGCGATCGGATACGTGTCCAGTAAAACAGACGACCAGCCGTATTATGGCGCATTCTCCTGAATCTCGTGCGCCATCAGGACGCTGAATTGACGATCTCTCTTGTATAACAGACGTCGCGCGCTATGCTCGCGGCTCATGAGCCACGAAGTCGATTCGAGCACTCCACGCCGCGAGGACGTCAGTCGCAGACAGGCGCTCGGAGTCGTCTCTCTCTCGCTCGTCGCGCACGTCGCGCTCGCGATGTCGCTCAGCCTGGGCACGCCGCGGCCCGCGAGTGCATCTCGAGTGCCGTCGCGCATCGACATCGAGATGCGGCGCGCGCCACCCCCCGCGCCGCCTCCCCCGGAGCCCGAGCCGCCGCCGCCCGAGCTCGCGCCTCCTCCCCCCGAGCTCGCGCCTCCTCCCCCGCCGGAGCCCGCGGCGGCACCGCGTCCGCAGCGCGCGCGACCGCGTCCTCTTGCACCTCCGAGCGCCCCCGAGCCCGCGCCCGAAGCACCGCCCGTGAGCAGCGTGGGGACCGACGCGCCCGTGTCACCCGACGGAACGCTCGTGCCCCATGACGGCCCGCCCATCACCGATGCGACCGCGCCGATCGGTCCGAGCGCGCCCGCACCGCCCTCCCCGCCGCCCGCGCCCGCGCCGCCACGCCGCGTCGAGGCCCGCGAGGGCGCCAATTACGCGCACAACCCGCGCCCCCCTTATCCGCGCATCGCCCAGCGCGCGGGCTGGGAAGGAACAGTGGTCCTCCGCGTGCACGTCCAGCCCGACGGGAGGCCCGCGACGATTCGAATCCAGCAGACGAGCGGCCGAGACGTCCTCGACCAAGCGGCGCGCGAGGCCGTGACGGGATGGAGGTTCTCGCCCGCGACCCTCGACGGCCGACCGGCGGCGGGCTGGGTCACCGTCCCGATCGTCTTCCGATTGGCACACTGATTCCGACACTCCCGAACACCCCACTCCCGCACTCGAGAGCATCCATGTCCGCATCCATCGTCACTCTGATCGTGCAGGGCACGCTCGCTCTGCTCGTCTTCTCTTCGGCGCTGGCCTGGGCGATCGTGATCGTCAAAGGCATCCAGCTCGCGCGCTTCTCGCGCGAGGACCAGCGCTTCCGCGCCGCGTTCCCCGCGCGCACGAGCCTGCCGCGGCGCGAGGAGGTCGCGGCGGCGCGCGGTCCCGTCGCGCGGCTCGCGCTGGTCGGCCTCGACGCGTGGGGCACCGATCACGCGCGCGACGAGCTCGACGTCCACAAGGACGTGCTCGAGCGCAGCCTCTCGCAGCAGATCCGCAACGAGCGCCGCACGCTCGACACCGGCCTCACGCTGCTCGCGAGCATCGGCACCACGGCGCCGTTCGTCGGCCTCTTCGGCACCGTGTTCGGCATCATCGACGCGCTCGGCAGCATCGCGGCGAGCGGCTCGGCGAGCCTCGACGTGGTCGCGGGCCCGATCGGCGAGGCGCTGATCGCGACCGGTGTCGGCATCGCCGTCGCGGTGCCCGCCGTGCTCGCCTACAACTACTTCGGTCGGCGCGTGAAGAGCATCGTCGCCGATCTCGACGACTACGCGAGCTCGCTCGTCAACACCGCGCTCCGCAGCACGCTCTCCGCGCGCAGCACGCCGAAGCGCGCGAGCGCGCCGATCGAAGAGGACGCGCTCCCGGTCGCGACGCACGGGGCCCTCGTCGGCCAGGAAGCGAGGACCTGATGGCGATGCAGTCGCACGACGACGACGAAGCCGTGATGAGCGACATCAACGTGACGCCGCTCGTCGACGTGATGCTCGTCCTGCTCGTCGTCTTCATCGTCACCGCGCCGCTGCTGACGAACGCGGTCACGGTGCACCTGCCGCAGACCGCGGAGACGCGCCCACCGGAGCCCGCCGAGGCCGTGGTCGTCAGCGTCGACGCGGCAGGGCAGGTCTACGTCGATCGCGCGCTCCATCCGCTCGATCGCATCGAGTCCGCGCTCCGCGAGATTCACGATCGCGATCCCGACGTCTCGGTGCACCTCAATGCCGACGAGGGATGCAATTACGGGATCGTCGCGCGCGTGATGTCGGCCGCCGATCGCGCCGGAATCGTGCGCCTCTCGGTCCTCACCGCCAACGAATGACGGTGATCGCGCGCCCATGACGAGCCTCGCTGCTCAAGCGCTCCCGGAGTCGCACCGCGTCCTCGATTCGGTGCGACGCTCGGGCGCCAGCGCTGCCCATCCACTCCTGCGCTGCCTCGCGATCTACCGCACGATGCCGTGGCGGTTCGCATCGGCGCTCACGCTCTTCCTGATCTTCGACGGATCACTGACCCTCTATCAGTACCTCGTCGGCCGCGCGATCCAGGACGTGGAGACCGGCCGCGCGGTGGTGCGGCTCGAGTCGGGCGCGCTCGACGCGAGCGTCGCGATCGAGTGGACACTGATCCTCCTCGGCCTCGCGGCGGCGCGCTCGATCGTGCAATACGCCGCGGGCGTCGTCTCGCTGATCACGGGGCAGGAGCTCCTGTCGCGCCTCCGCGAGTCGATCCTCGCGCAGGTCCAGCGCCTCGACGCGAAGTACCACCTCCGTCACGGGGTCGGCGAGATGGTCGCGCGCACCACGCGCGACGCCGACAAGGTCCGCGACGCGCTGATCAGCTTCTGGCGCAACGTGATCGAGACCGGCCTCGTGATCGCCGCGTCGCTCGCGCTGCTCGCGTTCTATCACCCGCTCCTCGCGCTCGTCCCCGCGCTCACGCTCTTCGCCGGCGTGCGGATCTTCTTCCGCCAGGCGGACACGCTCGTCGCGCTCGATCGCGCGACCGGCGACGCGTACGACGCGGTGAGCCAGGACCTGCTCGAGGGCGTCGGCGGGGTCCGCGTAATCAAGGCGTTCGGCCTCGAGGGGTCGCGCATCGAGCGCTTCGACGGAGCGGTGAGCACCTTCGCGGACCACGCGATCCGCGCGGTGCGCTACGCGACGTCGCGGGTCGCGATCCCGCAGCTGCTGGTCGCCGCCGGTCAGCTCTGGGTGATGAGCGTGGGCGCGAGCCTCGTCGCGTCGGGGCGCCTCCACGTCGGCGAGCTCGTCGCGGCCTTGCTCGCGATGAACACGCTCGTCTTCCGGTTCGAGGGCATCGGACGGATCATCCAGATCTTCGCCGACGCGCGCTCGTCCGCGGCGCGGATCATGGAGCTGCTCGACGCGGACACCGAGATCGCGTCGGGCGACGAGGTGCTGCCCGAGGGCCCGCTCGGCGTGCGCCTCCGCGGCGTCGCGATCGCGGGCCGTGATGACGACGCCGCGCCGATCCTCCGGGAGTGCGATCTCGAGATCGCGCCGGGCGAGATCGTCGCGATCGTCGGTGCGACCGGCGCCGGGAAGACCACGCTCGTCTCGCTGCTCCCGCGTTTGCTCGATGCCGACCAGGGCGAGGTCGAGATCGGATCCGACGCGCGCGGCTGGTCGCGAGCACGGGAGCTCGATCTCGCGCACCTGCGTCGTCGCGTGCGAGTGGCGTCGCAGGAGAGCTTCCTCTTCTCCGACACCGTGGAGGCCAACCTGCGGCTCGGCGCGCCGGACGCGAGCGACGAGGACGTCCGGCGCGCGCTGCGGCTCGCGTGCGCCGACGAGATCGTCGACGGCTTGCCGGAGGGGCTCGGCACGATCCTCGGCGAGCGCGGAGTCACGCTCTCGGGCGGACAGCGCCAGCGGCTCGCGCTCGCCCGTGCGCTGATCGCCGACCCGTCGATCCTCGTGCTCGACGACTCGACGAGCGCGCTCGACGCGATCACCGAGCAGACGATCCTCCGGCACATCCGCGAGCTCGGCGCGCGCTCGGGGGGCCGCGCGATCACGCTGATCGTCGTCGCGAGCAAGCCCTCCACCGTGCGCTTCGCCGACCGCGCGGTCGTGCTCGCGAACGGCACGATCGACGCGCAAGGCACGCACCACGAGCTCCTTCGCACGAGCCGCACCTATCGCGAGCTCCTCGGGATCGACGATGGCCGCTGACACGAACGTCGCGAAGCGCGAGGCCGCCGCCACCGCGGGCGGTCCGCAGAGTGATCTCGCGATCGAGCAGGAGCTCGCGCGCACCTCGCTCGAGCGCAACATGTGGAGCCGTCTGGTGCCGCTCCTCGGCCCGGTGCGCGGGCACGTCGCGCTCGTGGTCGCGATCGAGGTGCTGCTCGTCGCGTCGATCTTCTCGCGACCGTACTTCGTCCGGCGGGTCGTCGACGACGGATTCCTGCGCTCGAGCGAGGGACTCCGCGTCGACGTCGCGGTCGTCGCGTGGATGACCGCGGGCATGGCGCTCGCCTGGCTCGTGCGCTTCGGGCTCGCCGGAGTGTCGCAGTACGTCGCGGCGCGGGGCGCGGTGCGGGTGCTGAGCGATCTGCGGCGGCGGGTGTTCGCGCACATCCAGACGCTCAGTGTTCGTTATTTCGATCGCACCAAGGTCGGGCGCATCGTCTCTCGCGCCGATCGCGACGTCGACATGCTCGAGCCGCTCCTGGTGCAGGGCCCGCCCGAGCTGCTGTCCGCAATCCTGCGATGCGGCGGCGCGAGCCTGATGCTCTACGCGACGTATCCGCCGCTCTTCTGGGGGCTCGCCGCGCTCGCGCCGGTGCTGATCCCCGCGACGTTCCTCTTCCACCGGCTCGCGTCGCGCAACTTCGGTCGGGTCGCGGAGGCACGGAGCCGATTCACGGCGCACCTCGTCGAGTCCGTCAACGGCGTGCGGGTGATCCAGCAGACGGGGCGCGAAGAGGACAACTGGCGTCGTTATCGCGATCTCGTGCGGCACTTCAATCGCACGTTGGTGCGCGGCAACATCCGCACGAGCTGGTTCCTGCCGACGACTGCGTTCCTGTCGACGGTCGGCATGTGCACCGTGATCCTCGTCGGTGGCCACGGCGTGGCGCGCGGCGAGCTCACGCTGGGGCAGCTCTCCGCGAGCCTCTTCTACATCCACCTCTTCCTCGCGCCGCTGCAGGAGCTCGGGGACCTCTTCGAGCGATACGCGGCGGGCACCGCGGTCGCACAGCGCATCTTCCTCCTGCTCGACACGAGTCCCGAGATCGTCGACGACGAGGACGCGCGCACGCTCGATGCGGTGCGGGGCGAGGTGGAGCTCGACTCCGTGACGTTCGCGTACGACGCCGCGCGCGGGCCGGTGATCCGGGACTTCTCGCTGCGCATCGAGCCGGGACAGCGCGTCGCGATCGTCGGCCCGACCGGCCACGGGAAGAGCACGCTGGTGCAGCTCCTCACGCGCTTCTACGACGTCGGGCACGGCGCGATCCGCATCGACGGCGAGGACATCCGCCGCGTGTCGCAGCGCAGCCTCCGCGAGCACATCGGCGTCGTGCTGCAGGACAACGTGCTGTTCAGCGGCAGCGTGCTCGAGAACCTTCGCGTCGGCGCGCCGGGCGCGAGCGATGCCGAGGTGATCGAGGCCGCGCGGCGCCTCGGCGTCGACGAGGTGCTGCGCCGTCTGCCCGATGGATACGACACCGAGGTCGGCCCGCTCGGCGCACACCTCAGCCACGGCCAGCGACAGCTCGTGTGCCTGGTGCGCGCCTATCTCGGCGATCCCACGGTGTTGGTGCTCGACGAGGCGACCTCCGCGGTCGACGTGCAGACCGAGCGCCGCATCCAGCACGCGCTGCGTCGGTTGTGCGCGGGACGGACTGCCATCCTCATCGCGCACCGACTGGCGACGATCCGCGACGTGGACGTGATCGCGGTGGTGCGCCACGGACGGCTCGTCGAGGTGGGCAGTCACGAGGCGCTGCTGCGCGAGGGCGGCGCCTATGCGGAGATCCACGCGGCGTACGAGCGCGGCGAGCTCGGCACGAGCGATCCCGAACGTGCTGCAGCAGCGCCCGAAGGCGCGCGGGCGATCGCATGATCACCCGCGCGCCGCGCGCCTCATCCGCCGATGCGAATCGCGATCTCGCGGAGCGGCCGGCGCGCCGAGGGGATCTCCCGCTGCGCGAGATCGGCGGGCAGCGCGGAGACGTTGCCGCGCCGGCCGATCGCGATCGCGCACATGATCTCGTGCTCGTCGCGCGACACGCCGGCGACCTCGTAGGTCGCATCGAGGTGGATGCCGCCCATCGCGCGCGCCGAGAGCCCGAGCCGCTCCGCCTGCAGCGCGAGCGACATCCACGCAGCGCCGGCGTCGAACGCGTGCGTGCGAATCGGCTCGCGGGTGCCGTCCTTGAAGCGGCGCGCGAAGAGCAGCACCAACACCGGCGCACGATCGGCCCAGCGCCGGTTCCGTTCGATGACCACCGAGCGCAGGCGCGCGAGGCCGGGCTCGTCGTCGGCGTACACGAAGAGCCAGGGCTGACCGTTGTTCGCGGACGGCGCCCAGCGCGCAGCCTCGAACAGCGACTCGATGGTCTCGCGCGGGAGGGGCTCCGGCGAGAGCGCTCGATGGGAACGCCGCGCGACGAAGAGATCGTCGACGGCAGCTTCGGGGACTCGAAACGAGGAATCGAGAGTCGGCATGCCCGGAGCCTATCGCGCGCCCGACTGGCATGCATCAGTTTTATTGGATGTGCCGATGTTTAATTGGACATCGTATCGGGCCGCGACTAGGGTGCGAGCGATCCAGTCAGCGAAGGAGATCGACATGAGTCAGAACGAAGCGCTCTGGTACACGCGTTGCCCCGTCCCGACCGCGATCGGGATCGCAGATCACCTCGGCTGGCTGGCCGAGGAGTTCCGCGACGACGGCATCGAGGTGCGTCGGCTGCAGGACTCGAAGGACCGTGGGATCCGCGAGTCGCACTACGATCACAAGCTCGACAATTCGTTCCGCCAGGGCGGCAGCGTCCCCGCGATCTGGGCGCGCTCCACCGGCCGTCGCACCAAGACGATCGGGCTCACCTGGACCGACGAGGCGCAGGTGATCCTCACCCTGCCGCGCTCGGGGATCCGCTCGGTGCGCGACCTGCGTGGCCGTCGCCTCGCGGTCGCGACGCGCCCCGACGACCTGATCGACTTCTGGCGCGCGACCACGCTCCGCGCCTACGTCGTCGCGCTCGGGCTCGAAGGCCTCACCACGAAGGACGTGGAGCTCGTCGAGCGCGTGCGGGGCGGCAACTCGTTCGAGCGTGCCTGGCCGCCGGCGCGCGATCGCTGGCGCGAGACCGCGCCCGAGGTCGCGGCCCTGGAGAACGGGGAGGTCGACGCGATCTTCCACAAGGGATCGCGCGGCCTCGAGATCGCACGCGAGATCGGCGCGCACGTCGTGGTCGATCTCGGCAAGCACCCCGATCCCAAGGTGCGCGTGAACAACGGCGCGCCGCGCCCGCTCACCGTCGACGCCGGTCTCGTCGAGCGCGATCCCGAGCTCGTCTCGCGCCTGCTCGTGCGGGTGATCCAGGCGGGGCGCTGGGCGGCCGAGCACAAGCCCGAGGCGATCTCGATCGTCGCGCGCGAGACCGGCTCCACCGAGCAGGCGGTCGAGCTCGCGTACGGCGAGGACGTCCATCGCCACCTCGGCACCGACCTCGCGCCGAGCTCGGTCGAGGCGCTGAGCGACTTCAAGGACTTCCTCTACGAGTGGAAGGTCATCCCGAACGACTTCGACGTGCGCGACTGGATCGATCCGCTGCCGCTCCGGCTCGCGCAGGAAGCGCTCGCGCGGCCGGGACGCCGCGATCCCGCCACGGCGCGCGTGGCCGTCGCGCGCTCCTGACGACGGCCTCTGTTTCCGATTCCGCACACGGGTGTGTCGCGTCGAGGCGCGACACACCCGTGCTGCGTTAAACCATGTCCATTATTTCATCTGTTCATCTTTTTTAGTGGACGCACTTTAGTACGCGCGGTACGGCTGACTCCACAAGCGATCCAGAGTGCCCGCGGGCGCGATAGGCACGCTCGCGGGACGGAGGAGAGACGTCGTGGAGAAGCAACTGCGTAGCTCGCTCGAACGGGCCTCTCGTGCCGCCCGTCGAGCGACTCCCATCCTCGTGAGCGCGTGGATGACGATGGCAGGAGTCGGAGCCGTGCCCGCGCGCGCTCAGGACGCACCGCCCGAGCCCGCACCACCGAGTGAGACGCCACCGGTCGTCGCGCCCGACGAGAGCGCGCCACCGGAGGTCGCTCCGGTGGAGGAGAGCCCGCCCGAGGAGAGCCCGCCGCCGCCCGAGACCGAGGCGCCCACGCCTCCGGCGGAGGCCCCGCCCAGCGAGGCCGTGGAGGCAGATCCCGAGGCCGATCCCGAAGCCGCGGCCGATCCCGAGAGCGATCCCGAGACGAGCGAGGAGCCTCCGCCGGACACCGGGCTCTCGTCGGTCGTCGTCACCGCGCTGCGCCGCGAGCAGCGCGTGCAGGACGTCCCGATCGCGATGAACGTCGTCGATGGCGACGACGCGCTCGACGAGAACGTGACCACGACGAACGAAGTCGAGCGCCTCAGTCCGAATCTCTCCGCGCAGTCGAGCGGAGGTCGTTCGTCACGTCCGCGTTGGTTCCTGCGCGGAATCGGCACCAACGATCCGTCGGTCAACCTCGAGAGCCCGGTCGGCATCTACCAGGACGAGACGTTCATCGCCTACGTGCCGGGGCAGAGCTTTCCGATCTTCGATCTCGAGCGCATCGAGGTCCTGCGCGGACCGCAGGGCACGCTCTGGGGAAAGAACACGACCGGGGGCGCGGTGCACTTCGTCTCGCGCCGGCCGACGCTCGACCCCTCGGGATATCTGCGCCTCGGCATCGGCAACTACGACTCTCGCCTCGCCGAGGGCGCGTTCGGCGGACCGATCCTCGCGGAGCGCATCGCGGCGCGCGCGGCCTTCTACTACGAGGAGCAGGGCGGCTGGGCGACGAACCTTCGCGACGAGTCGCGCGATCCCGAGCTCAACGACTTCGCGGCGCGCGTGTCGGTGCTCGCGAACGTCACCGACGACCTTGAGGTCTTGTTGATCGGTCGCTTCCGCTTGCTGAACGGAGGCGTGAACCCGATCTATCCCGTCGGGGCACAGCCCGACGGCACGATCCGCCAGTACGCCGAGGCGCCGAACACGTTCCGCCCTGGCTACGGTCGCGACCCACAGGTCGGCGACTCGTTCTATCGCGGTCCGACCACGAACCATCTCGAGACGATCGGCGCGACGCTCAACGTCGCCTATCACATCGGCGACTACACGCTCACCTCGATCACCGCCATCGACGGCGCCGAGCACGAGAGCTCGACGCTGAGCTACTGGCCCGATCTCACGTTCGACCAGACGGGCACGTTCAGCGACGTCAGCTCGCGCACGATCTCGTCCGAGCTGCGCATCGCGTCGCCCGCCGAAGATCAGCTCAGCTGGATCGCGGGTCTGTCGTACTTCAACTGGCACCTCTTCAGCGACAGCGGGCTCGCGACGTTCGGTCCTTCGCCGGCGCGCCGCAGCTACATCGACAATCGCTTCCAGGAGGACAACACCGCGCTCGCCGCGTTCGGCAACCTCCGCGCGCGCCTGTTCGAGGGGCTCTCGGTGAGCGGCGGAGTCCGCTACACGTACGACGTGAAGTATGTCGACGCGCAGCGTCTGAGTGGGCGCGGCGCGATGCTGAATTTCGCGGACCGCTCCAATTGGCAAGATCCGCAGTCGCAATTCGGCCTCAGCGAGCTCTCGATCTCGAACCGCGCCGACTGGTCGGAGGTGACCTTCGACGTCACGCCGGAGTACCGCTTCAGCGACGACGCGATGGTCTATTTCCGGTTCGCGCGCGGTTTCCGCGCGGGCACGTTCAATCCGACGATCATCCCGCCCGCCGGCGACCGCCAGGCGTACCTGCCGCGCACCGATCCCGAGATCCTCTGGGACTTCGAGCTCGGCGCGAAGACGAGCTTCCTCGACGATCGCCTGGTCGTGGAGCTCGCGGGCTTCGTCTACCTGCTCGAGAACGTGCAGCTCAACGTGCAGCAGCCGAACCCGATGGGCATCCCCGGCGCGAACACGAGCATCGTGTCGAACGCCGCGGGCGGACGCGCGTTCGGCGGCGAGCTCGACGTCTCGGCGACGCCGATCGACGATCTGCAGCTGCGCGGCGGCCTCGGTCTGCTCCACACCGAGTACACCGACTTCACGACGTTCCAGGGCGCGGAGACGGTCGACGCGAGCGGCAATGCGTTCTACCGCGCGCCGAACGTGTCTCTCACGCTCGGTGGTGAGTGGCGGATTCCGATCGATCGCGAGAACGCGTTCGCGATCGCGACGGACTGGTCCTATCGCAGCCGCGTCTATCACAACGCGGTCGTCCAGGACGATCCGCAGCAGCAGACGCCGGACTACGCGATCGGCAATGCGGAGGTGCGTTTCTCCACGCTCGAGGGACGGATCACGATCCTCGCGTACATGCGCAACATCACCGGCACGTCGTGGCGGGTCCTCTCGCAAGTCGTGAACCTCGGCGCCTATCCGACGTCGCTGGGCTCGCCGCGCACGTTCGGTCTCCAGATCATCGGCCGTTATTGAGCGAGGACGTGATGAGGAATCGAATCGTGACGTTCGTGATCGCGACGATGGTCTTCGTGATCGCAGCGCCCGCGCTCGCGCAGGACGACGCGGGCACCGAGGACGCGGGCGCAGTGGAGGACGGAGGCGCGCCGAGCGATGCCGGGGTCGACGACGCAGCGGTCGACGCGTTCATCGGCCCCGTCGACGGATCGCGCCCCGAATATCCGCTGCTCCGCGACGAGGGCGGATACGCCTGGGTGTGCACGGTGGGATTCGGACGGCGCTCGGACGGACTGACGCTCTCGAGCGTGGCAGTCGCGATTGCCATCCTCGCGAGGCGGCGCCGGCGCTGACGATCAGCCCACGTCGAGCGCGTACATCATCACGAGGTAGATGACGGCATCGACCGGCCCCGGGTTCTCGTACTCGTGGGGCGAGTCGGCGACGAACATGATCGCGTCGCCCGCCGACAGTCGATGCCGCTCTCCGAGGTGATGCAGCACGAGCGTGCCCTGGCTGACGACCAGGTTCTCGGTCGTGCCCGGCGGATGTGCGCCGGCGCGCTCGACGCATCCGGGCCGCAGGCGGAGCTCGTAGAACTCGGTGCGGCGCTTGGGGCGGTGCGGGAAGAGCGCGCGCGATGCGAACGAGCCGTCGGCGCTGGTGAGGATCTTCGCGCTCGACGCGGGCAGCACCTCGACGTCGGACGCCCCTTCCGCGCTGAGCAGCGCGCCGAACGGGACCCCGAGCGCGTCGGCGATGCGCCACACGACGTTGATCGTCGGCGCGCTGCGCGCGAGCTCGATCTGACCGAGCATCGCGCGGCTCACGCCGCTCAGCTTCGCGAGGCCCTCGAGCGAGAGCCCGCGATCGGTGCGCAGGCGGCGGAGGTTCGCGCCGACGACGCGCACCAGCTCGGTGGGCTCGCCGCCCTGCGCCTCGTCGCTCGGGATCGCGGGCTCGGGCGCAGGGGGATGCGGCTCGGGAGCGCGGGTGTCGCGCGACTTGGTCCGAGTGCGGGCCATCGGGGGACCCGGGGAATATCACTCGACGTTCTCGGGCGCTACAGGCGACCGAGATCGACGTGGTGCACCACGAGACGCTCGCCGGGCGGAGGCGGAACGCGCAGCCAGGTGACGCGCGATGCGAGGCACGAGAGTGATCCTCCGCCGCGCACGCCGCTCGGGAGCTGCACGCCCATCAGCGTGAGCGAGCCGTCGGGACGCACCGAGACGCGCAACGTCATGCGACCCGCGATGCCGGGGCTGAGATCGGGCACGCACTCGATCAGCGACGCGCGCATCGCGTCGAGCGCAGCGTGCACCTGCCCTTCGTCGTAGCGCCCGGGCGGCGGGGGAAGCGGAGGAGGCGGAGGAGGAGGCGGCGGGATCACGACGCCACCGATCGCGACGCGCAGGGTGCCGCTCAACGGACTCGGCATCGGGCGCGAGAGCAGCGGCTGGACCCAGCGACGGATCGCGAGATCGACACACGCTTCGGCCTGCGCGCTGCGCGGGCGCATCGTCTGGCTGATCGTCACACCGCGACGCAGCGAGACGCGCACTCGCGCGCGCAGCGAGACGCGCATGCCGGGCATCGACTCTTCGATGCAGCGCCGCACCTCGGGCTCGGCGCCGTCGAGCGCGGCCTGGAGATCCATGTCGTGGGCAGGTGGCATCACCCGGCGTGCCGGTGCTCCGGCACCCGTGCCGGCGACCTCGGCCTCGGCCGCGCGATCGGCCACCCGCCCGTCCTGCGCACGCGCGCTCGACGCGACGCAGAGCAGGAGCAAACCCGCGACGATCGCTCGCCTCACCCGCATGAGAAACGCGGGCTCGCGAGCGCCTTGGCTCATCCGCCGCTACCACAGCGGATCGCGAGCGCGATCACCGCGATCACCGCCGCGATCAGCGCCCGCACGAGCGCGGCGGTGCTGGGCCCGCCGGTCGGCTCGAGCGGCGCGCGCGTGGTGGTGGTGACGGGCGCGTCGGTGTCGATCTCGGGCGGCGCCTCGAGCCCGCGTGCGATCAGCGTCTCTCTCGCGATCGTGCGCGCGAGCGCCGACTGCGAGGTGCTGCGCGCGATGAGCCGGAGCTCGTCGTCCTCCGCCTCCGCGAAGCGCGCGCGCAGCTTCTCTTCGTCGGGCGACGTCACATCCCGCGCTCGTCGGCGCGCCAGGCCTGGATGCGCTTCCAGAAGAGCTCGGTGAACGCCTCGATCTCGTGCGCGGGGAAGAGCGCGGAGACCTTCTGGCGGACTGCGTCGTACGCCTCCGCCGTCGAGAAGAACTCCCACGCGACCTCGTCGAGGTGCGCGAGGTGCTTGCTGCAGAACTCCTCGAACTGATCGCGCTCGAACCGCGCGTCCGCGACCTTCGCGTAGTGGTCGAGCTTGTCCTCGTACGAGAGATCGCCCGCCGCGATGCGATAGAAAGGATCCCAGTCGAGCGTGCGGCGCATCGGGCGCTTCGTCGCCGCGCAGAAGACGCTCCAGCGGATGTACGCCTTCACGAGCCACGGGAAGTGGTAGTGCAGGCTCGTCACCTGCGAGTCCGGGCACGGATTGGCGTAGTCGATCGGGTACCAGACTCCGTCCTTGCGGAGCGCTTCGCAGGAGTTGAACTCCCAGCCGAAGAACGCGTTGATCGTCTTCGTGACCTTCGCGAGGTGCTCTTGTTCCGCCGTGGTGATGAAGTCCTTCGCCATCGTGTAGCGGTCGTGGAGCGGGGCATTCGGATCGTAGAGCACGCACTTCGTCTGCGGCCCGAACCCGATGCAGCGCACGAATCGATCGAACCCGTTCACGCCCGCCTGGAGGTGCATGACGGACTTGCCGCTCTCCTCGTAGGCCTGGCGCAGCTTCGCGGTGTCGTCGATCTTCGTGACCCCGCGCCAGCCTCCGCCGTCGTAGGGCTTCATGAAGAGCGGATATCCGAGCTTCTCGGCGATCTTCGAGAGATCGAAGAGCTTCGCGTAGCGATTCAGCGTGGGCCGGAGATCGGCGGTCGGCTCGTACGACTTCGGCGGGACCATCCACGTCTCCGGGATCGGCATGCCGAGATGCATCATCGCCGCATAGGACGTGTGCTTCTCCATGCTCTGCACGGACCACGGATTGTTGAACACGTAGAGGTCGTTCATCACGACCCCCTTTTTGATCCACTCGCGCGACGTGTGATACCAGTGCGTCAATCGATCGATCACCACGTCGTATTTGACGGGCTGATGCAGATCGAACGGCTCGATCGTCACCCGCTCCACGTGGAAGCGGATCGTGTCGCCGGTCTGCGTCGGGATGCGCAGATCGAGCCGCTTCATCAGGTGCTCGTAACAGAGCGGCCAGCAGATGTCGGCGCCGAGCGAGAGCCCGATGTTCCGAGTGATCTCCGTCATGCGCGCGGAATCGTATCCGAACCCGGCCACGCCCGACGAGCCCGATCGCCACCGCATCCCCCAGAGCTCCGCGCCGTCGCTCCCGCGCCGTCGCTCCGCACTCGGCAATTTCTGAGGAGGGCAGGAGGGAAGGAGAGCAGGAGAATTCCCGCGCGAAAGCGCGCACACGCGCGAATCGCGGTGCTACACGCGAGCGTCCGAGCCGCGCGAACAGCGCGGATCCGTCGCGAGCCACCCCACCCTACCCAAGCGAGTCGGCAGAACCGCGGTACCGGGCGTGGGGTGGCGGGTCCGACGCCCTCGTGCGACGGGGGCTCGCAGACTCCGACCACAGACTGACGACAGCGTCGCGGCAGAGCGCGAAGCGCGCGCCACGACGCGCCCACCGCCTCCCAACACTCACTCCGCGATCGTCAGGCAGCCCGCGAGCGCTCAAGGCGGCGGACCCACCACCCCGCGCCTTCCACCGAGAGGCCTCACTCGTAGATCATCATGAGAGGCCCCGGATACAACCAGGACAACCCCTCACGCAATCGATCGCGCCAATTCTCCCAATTATGCCCGTCCCGAGCCTCGACGAGCTTCACCTGCATGCCAGTTCCGTCGAGCAGCGGCACCAGCGAGCGATTCTCGTAGATCAGCGACTCGTACACACCGCACGAGAGGAACACGCGCTCGCTGATCGCCGTCGGCTCGGCGCGGAACGCATTGACGAACTCCACCACTCGATCGAAGAGCGGCCCGCGCCGGTTGCGACGACCGATGTCGGTGAACGCGAACGAGCCCGACTGGAGCAACAATCGTCCGTAGAACCCGGGATAGCGCCACGCGGTCGAGAGCGACGCGACACCTCCGAAGCTCGCGCCCATGAGGCAGCGCGACTGGGGGCGGTCCTGCAGTGGCAATCGCTTCTGGAGATCGGGCACCAGCTCCTCGGTGAGGAACTTCGCGTGGCGCTCGTCGTTCGCGTACTCGCGAAGTCGATCCGGCGAGTCCGTGAACACCACGATCATGTCGGGGATCTCGAGACGGTGGATCAGGTTGTCGAGCACCGTCTTCATCGACGCGTAGTTCAGATAGTCACTACCGTCGTGCACGATCATCAGCGGATAGAGCCGCGTGCGCCGGAATCGCGCCGGAAGATAGACGTGCCCGTGTCGCACGCCGCCGAGCGCCTTGCTGTGGAACGCGAAGGGCTCGAGCACGCCGGGGCGCGCGAGCGGATCGGGGCGCGTCCACTCCGGCACTTCGTATCCCACGCCCTGCAGCACGGAATTCGCGCCGAACGGGTCGCGCGCGCGGTGCGGATTGAGCGGATCTTCGATCCACTGCGAGTGACCGTGCTTGTGGATCTCGAGCTTGTACTCGACGCGCGATCCCGGCGGGACCTCGAGCACCAGATACCAGAGGTCGGTGTTCTGGATCCGCTGGAGCGCCGAGTTGGACTCGAGCCCGTAGACCCAGTGACGGAGCGTCACGCCCTCGGCGTCGCCACGGAAGACGAAGGTGACGCGCCCGCCCTCGACGATCGGGAAGCGACGACCCGCCATCCACGCATCGACCTTCGCGCGATCGGGCTGGCTCGCCTCGAGCTCGTGGATCGCGAGGTGCTGCGACTGCGTCATGACGAGGCCTCGGGCAACAGATCGTCGGTGGGCTGGACCGGCGAGCGCGTGCCGTCGATCGAGAGCCGCAGCACGCGGTGAGGCGATCCGAAGCGGCCTTCTCGATAGGTGATGCGCGCGCCCGCGGGCATCGCGAGGCACCGCGCGGGCGCGAAGCGGCGCGCCAAGAGCGCGACGCGCTCGGCGTCGTCGAGTCGCAGTCGCGTCTCGGGGTGGGGCAGCGGGACCACGCCGGAGCAGAGCCCGAGGCCGCGATCGAGCACCTCCGACGCGCCCGGCCCTTGAGGCGGCGAGTCGTGGAAGAGCACCACACGATCCGAGATCGCCATGGCGCCGGCGGACCACGCGAGCACGGCTTGTCCGTCGATCAGCTCGGCGACCCCGAAGAGCCGCAGTCGATTGAGCAGCGTCGCGACGTGCCCGCCGGCGATCGCCAGCGCGACGGTGTCGCGGAGGATCTCGGCGATCTCGTGGCGATGACGAGCGATGGAGTCGCGCTCGAAAGGACGCCACGCCGCGTCGAATTCCGACTCCACCTTGGCGCACTGTCCGAGGTGGTACTCGTCGAGCAGACGGATCGCGCCGATCGCCGCGGCCTCTTCTTCGGCGAGGATCTCGGGGGGCGCCTTGCGCTGCCGGATGACGTGGTTCGCGTCGAGCTCGTGCTCGAGCCGGATGCGATAGAAGTCCTGCTTGTGGCGCAGCCGCTCCTGCTTCTTGCGGTGCGCGGCGTGGAGCTCGGGGTCGGCCCGGAAGATCTCGTCGGCGCGACGATGCAGGCGCAGATTGATCGTGCGTTTGCCGAGGTGCTCGTGGAGGTCGGAGTCCTCGCCCTCCCGCTCCTGCCAGCCTGCGGTGATGGTCGCGATGGGTCCATCGAGCCCGAGCTCGGCGGCGGCGGCGCCGAGCGTCGGATCGAATCGCTGCGCGCCCAGCAGCACGATGGCCCGCGGCGGTCTCGGAGTGCTCACGAGGGGCGCGACTCTAGCAGCCTGTCGATCGACCGCTCAACAGGCTGATCGAGCAACGGGCTGCTGGCATGCCCGAGCGCGCGATCAGGAGATGTGGAAGAGCAGCGAGAGCCCGCCGGTCCAGAGCACCGCGCCGAGCGGCAGCCCGTGGAAGTGCGTGAGGAACGACTCGGTCGCGACCACGTGAATTCCGGTCTCGATTCCGATCGAGAATTCGCGCACGACGTGGAAGCGCGAGCCGAGCACGATCATCGGTGCGACACCCGCCGCGGGATCGCGCCCACCGAGCACCATCATCTGCACCTCGGCGCCGACCTGGCCGTAGAGCGCGAGCTCGGGGATCGCGCGCCACGCGAGCTCGACGAAGGGCGTGAGCTCGTAGTGGGTGCGACCGTTCGCGCCGACCGCGCCACCACCGACGTCGCGCAGCCCGAACGCGAGGAATTGCTCGGGCATGAACGCGAGGTGGAACCCGCCGAGCATCGTGAACTCGTGCCCGGTCCCGCGCGGCACGCTGCCCATCAGCGTCTCGACCCCGAGCCGCATGAAGGGATCACGCGGGAGGCTGCTCGTCGTCGTGACCGGCGTGGTCGAGGCGTCGGCCTCGGTGGTCGCGGTCGAGGTGCGGATGCGCACTTCGGGCGTCGGCTCGGCGGCCGTCGTCTCCGCCACCACCGGAGCCTCGGGCGCGACCTCGGTCTCCGCCACGACCACGGGCTCGGTCTCGACGACTTCGGGCTCGGCGACGACTTCGGGCTCGGCGACGACTTCGGGCTCCGTCTCGGGCTCGATCTCGGGCTCCGCGCCCCGTCGCGCCCGCAGCATCGCGAGCAGCTCGCTCGCTTCGTCGCGCACCAGGTTCGCGATCACGATCACGACGCTCGCGACGCGCTCGTCGGCCTCGTCGGGCAGCACGATCGCGCGCGACAGCCGCGTTCCGTCGGCGCGCTCGTGCTCGACCGCGATCTCGACGCGTCCCGTCGATCGCAGCACCACGATCGTCGTGCCCTCGCGGCGACGGCGCGCCACCACGCGCACCCGCACGTCCGTGCGCAGCTCCTCCGCGAGCGCACGACGCAGCTGCTCCACGTCGACGCTGCGCGCATCGAGCCCACGCGTCACGAGCTCGATCGCGCCGACCTCCTGCGCGCTCGCGGTCCCGCACCATCCGAGCGCGACGACGACGACCATCGAGATCGCCGCGCGCACCAGCATCCCCCCCGCGCTCATTCGCTCAGCGCCTCGACGAGCTCCGCGGCCTCGCGCTGTCGATAGCTCCCGTGCTCGCCCGAAGCGAAGGGCGTGAGCGCGTCGCGCGCTTCGCCGTCGCGACCGAGGCGCACGAGGCACAGCGCGCGGTTGTAGCGGGCCTCGAGCGCGAAGCGCCCCGAGGGATACGCGTCGAGATAGCGCTCCCACGCCCCGAGCGCGCCCGCGGGATCACGCGCATCGAAGTGCAGCGCGTGCGCCTCGCGATAGGCGCGACGCTCCGCGGGATCGACGCCCTGCATGCGGCGATCGTCGACGTCGTCTTCTTCGACCTCGGGCGCGCGCTCGCGGCGCTCGATCACGACGGGCTCGGGCGCCGGCTCGATCGCGGGCGCGACGATCTCGGGCTCCGGCGGCTCGACCTCGACCTCCTCGCGCGGCGCGACCTCGCGCACCGGCGCGGGCGCGACCTCGTGCTGCACCGGCGCGGGCTCGTCGCCGCCGAGCCACGCATCGAGGCGACCGGTCGACCACGCCCACACGCTCGGCACGCCGAGCCCGAGCGCGAGCACCGCCGCCGCGGCCATCGCGAACATCGTCCGCTGCGCGCTCGCGCGCTGGGTCGCGAGGATCTTCGCGCGGGTCCGCGCGGCCTGGTCCGACTCTCCGCCGACCTCGTCGCGCAGCGCGCGTCCGGCGCGCGACAGCATCGCGTCGAATTCGTCGTCGCTCATCGGCGCACCTCGCTCCCAATGGCGCGTGCCTCGGCACGGGCCTCCGCCTCGAGCATCTCGCGCATCTTGCGGCGCGCGTGGAAGAGACGCGTACGCACCGTCGCCTCGGGCACACCCATGATCTCCGACGCCTCGACCGACGTGCGCTCCTCGACCACGCAGAGCACCACCGCGACGCGCTGCTCCATCGGGAGCGCATCGAGCAACCGGCGCATCGTCTCCGCGAGCTGCCGCCGCTCTTCCGCGGCCTCGAGATCGGGCGTGCTGTCGCGCGGCTCGGCGTGGAGGCGCTCGAGCGCGCCCAGCCTGCGTGCCGTCGCGCGCTTCGCGTGCCGCGCGTGGTTGCACGCGATCGACACCAGGTACGTGCGCAGGCTCGAGCGACCCTCGAAGCGACCCACCAGACCGGGCAGCGCGACGAACACGTCGTGCACGAGATCCTCGGCCGCGGCCTCGTTGCCGAGCAGGCGTCGCGCGAACGCGCGCACTGCCTCGTGGTGCCGGTCGTAGGCCTCACCGAGCGCAGCAGCATCGCCGCGCTTCAGGCGCTCGACGAGCGCCTGCTCGCTCGACGCGGGGGCCTGGTGCGCGGTTCGGCCGAGCACGGCGGCGGTTATGGCGGTGGCTGCCGAGAACAGCAAGACGCGTCTCCTATGCTCGCTTCAGAGGCTGTCGATCGATCGAACCCGGCCGAACGGAGAGCAAGCGGGTTGGGGACCCGCGCGCAGCGTTTGGGAAGGGGGGACCCGATCCGGCTCTGCCGGTCGGGGGGAAGGGTCTTCCAAGACCCCTCCGAAGACTCGGCTCAGTCCGCTTCGACCACGGTGATCGAACCGCTGCCGGCGCGCGCGCGCACCGTGAATTCCCCGCCGCCGTTGATGGCGCCGCTGAAGCTCTCGCCCGACCGCGACACCTCGCCGGCACGCACCGTCACGCTGCCGCTCCCTGCGTCGAGGTCGAGGCTCATCCCCGCCCCTCGGGGGATCACGAGCGTGATCGAGCCCGAGCCGGTGCCGAGGGTGACGTTGCCGTCGAGCTGCGTGGTGAGCTCGAGATCGAGCGAGCCGGAGTCCGCGGAGAGCTCGCCGTGTCCGCCGAACGATCCGTCGATCGAGCCCGAGTCGGTGTCGGCGAGCACCGGGCCGCTCATCACCATCGTGATCGAGCCCGAGTCCGCCTGGAGCCGACCGCTGCCCGCGACCACGTCGATCGAGCCCGAGCCGGCCTGCAGGATCACCTCGTCCGCGTCGCGCAGGCGGATCGAGCCCGAGCCGGTGTGGATGTTCACGAAGGGCGCGTCGAGCTCCGCGGCATCGACGCTCGCGGCGCCCGCGGTCACGTCGAGCTCGGTGCCGATCTGTTGCTCGATCACGACCGAGTCGACCCACACGTTCTCCGCGGCCGAGCCGTCGTAGGCGAGCTGCAGCTCGATCACCGAGTCGCCGCCGCTCGGGAGATCGACCTGCACGTCGTTCGCGATCTGGTCGGGATCGTCGCCGACGCCGGCGAGGCCCGAGATCGTGACCTCGGCCGACGCGCCGAGACGATCGGCGCCGCGCACCACGAGATCACCTCCGTCGAACGTGGTGCCGAGCCCTTCGAGATCGACGCGGAGCTTGGTGATGTCCTCGGTGCTCTCGGCCTGCACGTCGCGCGTGAACGCGTTCGCGTTGAAGGTGCAACCGGTGGCGAGCGCGAGGACGAGGGTCGTACGGATGAGGGCGCGCATGCGTGGCTCCTGCGAAGCGTGGATCACTGGATGTGGAAGGCGAAGGCGAGGCCGCCCTGCAGGACCACCGAGCCCTGCGGGAGCACCTCGTGACCGAAGAGGAATCCGTCCTCGGTCACCGGGACGTGCATCGCGGACTCGACCGCGATGCTGAAGATCTCGGCGACGAAGAAGCGCACGCCGCCGCCGATGAACGGCGCGATGCCGGTGGTGCGACCCTGCGCGCCGCCGAAGCGCACCTGCACGCCCGCACCGACCTGCGCGTAGGGCTGCACCCGCTCCCAGAGCGGCATCGTGAGCTCGAGCGCGGGCGAGGCGCCGATCGCGTGGCGATCACCGACCAGCGTCGTCGCGTGCCCGTAGCCGATGCGGCGCGCGCCGACCGAGAGCCACGGCAGGACGCGGAAGCCGACGTCGATGCCCGAGGTCCACGTGGGGGAGATCTCGTGGTGCGGCGCATCGCGCAGCCCGACCAGCCCCGAGAGACCGATCGAGAAGAAGCCCGGCGCGAAGACGTCCGGCTCGGGCTCGGGCTCGGGCGCGGGCTCGACTGCGACCTCGGCCACGGGCGCGGGCGCGATCGGCTCGCTCGGTGGCGGCGGCGCGGGCTCGGCGGGCACGATGATGACGACGTCCTGCGCGAGCGCGCGCGGCGTGATGGCCAGCGCGAGCGCGAGAATCGAGAGGAAGAGGGTCGGTCGCGGCGTCACGGGGGGCTCCAGCGGGGGGTTCGACCCTGCGTGCCCGCTCGTCGGATGACCGTTCACGAAAAAAGATCGGCTCGCGCCTCCGCGCGCTCCCGTCCGGGCCCTCCGGGACGAGCACTCCCGACCGACAGAAAAAACGCACGCGCCCCGATCGGCGTTTTCGACCAGAATCGCGGGCGTGCGCCCACCTATTCGCACCCTCGCTGCCTTTCTCGTCGCGCTCGGCGTGTGCGCGCATGCCTCGGCGCAGGAGCACGAGCGTCCACCCGCGCCGCGCTGGCAGCCCACGGGCACGGTGCACCTCGTGGTGCAGGGAGGCGCGATCGCGGTGCTCCTCGCCGAGCCCGAGGACACGTCGTTCTTCGCGGGCGGTGAGCTCGCGGTCGGCGCCGACGTGCGGCTCGCGCCCGAAGCGCACCTGCGCGCGCTGCTCGTCGGCGCGGGGCAGACCTACGACGACCAGCGCCTCGCGCGCGCCGATGGCGAGATCGTCGAGCGCAGCGGCACCGGCTTCGTGACGGGCGGCGTGCGCGTGATGATCGGGCTCGTGCTGGTGCCGCTGGTCGCGATGCGAGTCGGCGCCGAGCTCGGGTTCGAGGGCATCGCGAGCGTGGGCCGCATGACCTCGTACGCCGGCGGGCTCTTCGAGGCCGCGCTGCGGCTCACCGACGAGGAGCGGCTCGAGATCCTGCTGCAGGTCGCGGTGCAGTCACGCGCGCGGGGGCGCTGGGTCCGCACCGACGTGCCGAGCGACGCGGAGAGCGTGCACTTTCCGGCGGGGCGCCTGATGCTCGGTGTCGGCTGGCTCTTCTAGCGAGCGCGGACCTTCACGGTCTGGCCCACCGCGTCGAGCATGCGGCGCAGCTCGTCGTAGTCGGGGTGCTTCATGCGCACCCACGCGTTCGCCATGTAGCCCGCTTCCACCGGCTGGGTCGGCGTGCCCGGGGGCGGCAGGTGGGCGTCGATCACCCACTCTCCATATCGACGCTGGATCTCCTCGACCCCTTCGTAGTGCGAGATCACTCCGTCGCGATCGGGGCGCAGCGCGATGATTCCCGCGCTGAATCGACGCGACAGCGACTGCGACGGTCGACCGTGCACCACCGCGTGCGCCCACTCGCGATAGATGTCGAAGTCGTTCGCTGCGGCGTAGAGGTCCCAGGCGCGCACGCCGGGAGGACGACAGCCGATCTCGCTGAACTTCAGCCCCTTGGGCCCGAAGAACCACTCCATGTGGGTGGCGGACGTGCCGATCTCGAGCGCCCCGATCACCTTGCGCCCGAGCGCCTTGAGCTCTTCGTACGCCGGCGCGGAGTCGACGCGATTGGTGCAGACGAATTGCGGGCTGATCCAGCGCGTCCTCATCGCCTCGAGGACGTTCGGATAGTAGTGACAGACGAATTCGTGCACGACGCGACCACCGATCGTGATCGTGTCGTAGAAGCCCTCGTGGCCCTCGATGAACTCCTCGACTGCCGCGCTCCCGCCGCGCCCGAGTCGATATTCGCGAATGGCATTCTCGAGCTCGGCGTCGGAGTCGACTCGCATCGTCCCCGACGCGCCCGCGCCGTCGCGCGGCTTGACGATCAGCGGGTATCCGACCTTCGCCGCGAACGCGCGCGCCGCGTCGGGATCGTTCGTGCCCAGCGACTGCGCGGTCGGGATGCCGTGCTGGCGCGCGATCTCCTTCATCGACGGCTTGTCGCGGCAGAGGAACGTCGTGCGCACCGAGGTGCCGGGGATGCCGCACGCCTCGCGCACCTGCGCGGCGCACATCACGTGCGCCTCGACGACCGCTTCGAGCCGATCGACGCGCACCTTCTGCTGGATCCAGCGCACGGCCTTCTCGACCTGCGCGACGTCGGTGACGTTGCCGACCTGCTCGTAGTGGAAGAGCCAGTGTCGCAGCGAGTCGTCGAGCGCTTCTTTCGGTCGCTCCCCGATGCCGGTCACCCGCGCTCCGACGGCGTGCAGGGCGCGGACGAATTCGCGCTGGTTGGCGGGAAAGCACGGCTCGAGGAAGACGACGTCGATGGGCATGCGGCGAGCGCGATCGTATCCGAGCGCGAAGATCCGCCGCAAGCAACAGCGCTTGCTAATATAAGCATCGCCTGTTAGACGGATGCGAGGAGGTCAGCCATGCGAAACGCGCTCGGCGCAGAGTTCCGTCGGATCGAGGACCGGGAGCACCTCGGCACACGCGCGATGGTCGCGGTCGCGATCCGCACCTACGACACGACGATCGAGGATCTCTGGGAGGCGCTCACGAGCCCCGAGCGCCTGCCGCGATGGTTCCTGCCGATCGAAGGCGAGCTGAAGGTCGGCGGGCGCTATCAGCTCGTCGGCAACGCCGGCGGGACGATCACGCGCTGCGATCGCCCCGAGGCGCTCGACGTGACCTGGGAGTTCGGCGGCGGCACGAGCTGGGTGAACGTGCGCCTCGCGCCCGACGGCGCGCGCACGAAGCTCACGCTCGAGCACATCGCGCCTCGCGACGGGATCGGCGAGGAGCACCTCGCGAAGTACGGCCCGGGCGCGGTGGGCATCGGCTGGGATCTCGCGCTCTACGGTCTCGCGCTGCACATCGCGGCCGGCGGCGCGCCGGTCGATCGCGCGGCGGTCGATGCGTGGATGGCGTCGAGCGACGGGAAGGCATTCGTGCGCGAGAGCGGCGAGGCGTGGGGCGACGCGCACGCCGCGTCGGGTGAAGATCGCGAGTCGGCCCGCGAGAAGGCGGAGCGCACGATCGCGTTCTACACTGGCGGCTGATGCACGCCTTCGACGTCCTGGGAGACCCGGTGCGGCGGCGCATCCTCGAGCTCCTGGCCGCCGAAGGCGAGCACACCTCGGGTGAGATCGTCGCGGTCGTCGGGCGCGAGTTCGGGATCACGCAGTCCGCGGTCTCCCAGCACTTGAAGGTGCTGCGCGAGAGCGGGTTCACGAGCGTGCGCGTCGAAGGGACGCGCCGTGTCTACGCGGTCGACGCGCGCCCGCTCGCCGAGGTCGACGCGTGGCTCGATCGCTTCCGCACGTTCTGGGAGCCGCGGCTCGATGCGCTCGCGACCGAGATCGCGCGGGGCAAGCGCAAGCGCTCGCGCTGACGCACGAGGCAGACGACGAGCACGAGCAGCGCGATCGTCCACCCGCCGCGCGCAGTGCCGCGACCTGCGACGCCACACGCGCAGCCTCCGGCGCTCGCGGGCTCCTCGATCGACGCGTCGGAGCGCGTGCCCGCGTCGCGCTCGCCACCGCCATCGCTCGCGCTCCCCGCGTCGTCGCTCACGCCGCCGTCGCTCTCGCACGCGCCCTCGTCGATCGCGCCGTCGCAGTCGTCGTCGTCGCCGTCGCACTCCTCGTCGCGCGCGACGCACGCCGGGCCGGCGACGCGCATCGTCGAGTAGAAGCGCGCATCGCCCCAGCCCTGCGCGTCGCGGAACGCGGCGAGCGTGATCGCCGCGCCGAATCCGTCGCCGGTCGACGGCCAGCACGCGTACTCGTCGGCGCCGCGAGCGCAGACGTCGGCGAGCCCGTCGCCGGTCACGTCGGCGAGGCGGATCGTCGAGTACCGACGCGGGTCGTCCCAGCCCTGCGCGTCGGCGAGCGCGGGACCGTCGATCGTGCGGAACGCGTCACCTTCGCGGGCGTAGCAGCGGATCCCGGCGTTCGCGCGCGCACAGAGGTCGTCCGCGCCATCGCCGGTCACGTCGGCGACGCGCAGCGTCGCGTAGTTGTCGTGATCGCTCCAGCCGCTCTCGTCGGCGAGCGGCGCGACGATCGTCGCGCTCGCCGCGAAGCCTTCGCCGGTCGAGAGATGACAGCGCAGATCGCTCGCGCCGCGGCCGCAGAGATCGTCGCGTCCATCGCCGTCGACGTCGGCGAGACGGATCGTGCTCCAGTGCTTCGTCGCGCCCCAGCCGCTCGCGTCGGACCATGCCGGACCTTCGATGCGGCGGGTGAGCGCGGTGCCATCGGAGAGGAAGCACTCGATGCCGCTCGCGGTGCGCGCGCACGCATCGGCGCGACGATCGCCGTCGACGTCGCCGAAGCGGATCGTGCCGTAGCGCGAGGGCTGATCGAAGCCCGCGGCGTTGCCCCACGCCGGACCTTCGCGCGGCTCGGCCTCGAGCGCGTCGCCGGTGCTGCGCCAGCATCGGAGCCCCGAGTAGCCGCGCGCGCAGAGATCGTCGCGTCCGTCTCCGTCGACGTCGGCGAGACAGATCGTGGAGAAGTACATCGCGCGATCCCAGTCGCCCGCGTCGTCGAGCGCGGGGCCCGAGATCGCCGCGCCGTATCCGTCGCCGCTCGCGATCCAACAGCGCACGCCCGCGCTGCTCCGCGCGCACACGTCGGCGCGACCGTCGGCGTTCAGATCGCCGGTGCGGATCGTCGAGAAGCGCGAGGGCTGATCGAACCCCGACGCATCGGAGAGCGCGTCGATCGCGAACGCCGCGTCGGCGAATCCATCGCCGGTCGACGCACGGCACGCCCAGCCCGCGACGCCGCGCGCGCACACGTCGGCGCGACCGTCGCCGTCGACGTCGCTGGTGCGCCCGAGATCGCTCGCGCCGAGGATCGCCTCGAGCTCGCCACAGGTGCCGCCGTCCTGCGAGGTGCGGAAGCAGTCGTCGAGCTCGCGCGGGATGCAGCTCCCGGGCGCGACCGGCCGACCGCCCGCGGTGCCCGCGAAGATGCCCCAGTGGTTCGCGACGACGCGCGGCGTGCCGTCGGAGGGCGCGTTGATCGTGCCGCGCCCCTCGAGCCACATCTGGCTCGAGCCGCCGCCGTCGAGGTTGAACGCCTGCCACGCGCCGAGCTGATCCATGAGCGACGCGAGCTCGGTGCCATACATGCCGGCGGAGACCGACGATCGACCGTCGACGACGAGCAGGATGAACGTGCGGCGATCCTCGCTGAGCCCCATCGCGGTGCGCGGATGACGCGCGCGCATGTCGCTGCGATCGGGGAAGCACGACGTCGCGGTCGGGCTCGAGCAGGTGTAGCGACGACCTTCGGTGACGAGCTCGGGGAACCCGCTGACGAGCGCGGTCGTGCCCTCGGGGATCGCGCCGGTGACGGTGCCCGGCATGAAGCCCTGCGTCGCGCCGCCCGCGCGCTTCACCGCGCCCGAGTGACCGAACTCGACCCAGCTCGGGCCGAACGCGATCCAGCCGTAGTCGCGGTAGTACCAGTCGTCGCGATAGGCCGCGGCCTCGCCGGTCTGCGCGACCGGCCACGCCGCGCCGCTGCCCGCGGCCTGTCCGTAGACGATCGGCGTCGACGTGTCGGTGCGGAAGAAGTCGCCGTTCACCGCGGCCTGCACGCCGACCGACGCGCCCCACGACGCTGCGGTGCGACGGCTCGTCGGGCGCGAGGTCGCGGCGACGTGCACGCGGTCCGCGCAGAGATCGACGTAGAGCGCCCAGAAGCGCGTCGTCGGCGAGGTGGTGCGACCGGTGAGCAGGCGGATGCCGGGCTGGGGATCGGACCACGAGCGCGACGAGATCGTCTGCGCGCGCGCCGGGACTGCGAAGAGCGCGACGATGGCGCACGCGATCGAGAGAGCTCGCATCGGGGCGCGTCGTGAGCACGACACGTTCCACGCGCATCGAGGTCGGATGCGCGCACGTTGCGATCTCGGGTCCGCAGCGATCGCGCCGCGGTGTCGCGATCCGTCCGCGGATCGCCCGACGGATGATCAGCCGCGCGCGTGGGTGCTCGCGCGCAGCAGCGTCGGCTACGATCGCGCCATGCCCGACACGAGAGACGAAGAGGTTCGCTACGACGCCGAGGCGGCGGAGCGAGGGTTCAGGGACACCACGGCGCTGCGCGCGGCGGTGCGCGATCCGAGCGCACCACGCGGGCTCGATCTCCAGCAGGCAGCGTTGTTCGGCCTGCGGATCGCGCGACACCTCGCCGAGCCAGCGGTGAAGGCGCGCTTCGATCGGCTGCCCGACGACCTGCTGAGCCCCAGCGTGCGCAACACGATCGGCCCCGCGGCGTGGGCGCTCTGGTACGCGGTCGCGAGGCGCGCGAGCGCCACTGCCGGCGAGTCGTCGGCGCGCCTCGGTGAGGCGACGCTGCAGCGCGCGAGCGCGATCAAGGCGCGCATGATGAAGGTCGCCGAGTACGTGCTCGACGGCGACGAGGGCGCCGCGATCGAGCTCGCCTCGATCCGCGCCGGCGCGGGCCACGCCGATCTCGCGGAGGATCTCACCCGCCTCGCCGCGCTGTACCGGAAGAACGCGGCGCGGGTGGCCGAAGGCGGCGTGCACTACCGGCGCACCGACGCGCGCGCCGCGAAGGACGCGGCGGCGGCGATCCTCGCCGAGCTGAGCAGCGGCGAGACGCCCGACGTGAGCACGGCGCGCGACGACGCGAACCGCGCGTTCCGCGTGCTCGAGCAGGCCTACGGCTCGGTGCGCCGCTTCGGCATCGCGCTGTTCCCCGAGGGCGGCGAGGGGCGCTTCCCCGCCATCTACTCGATCCGCCCCGTGGGATCGCGCGGCGCCGAGGAACGCGAGGACGACGAAGAGACCGAGACCTGAGGATCGCGCTCATCTCGCGATGAGATCTCGAGGCCCCGCGCCCTCATCGCTCATCTCGAGATGAGATCTCGGGGCCCCGAGCGCCCTCCCGCTCATCTCGAGATGAGATCTCGGGGCCCGAGCGCCCTCCCGCTCATCTCGAGATGGGCGCTCGAGGCCCGAGCGACCTCTCGGCGCATCTCGACATGAGCGTCGGGGCCCTGCGCGCCTCTCGGCTCATCGCGACATGAGGCCACGCAGAAGCGCGCCTCCGACGTCACCGCCGGGACAGGGCCTCGGTGATGAAGCGGCTCTTCGCCTCGCGGTACGCGTCCATCTCGCGGCCGTCCCACTCGCGCTTGAGCGCGTTGTACCGCTCCACGAGCGAGGGGCTCGCGCGCAGCGCGTCGAGGAACGCCACGAAGTCGTCGTAGGGTCCGCCTCGGACGGTGAGCTGGATCGCGACGTCGAGGTGCGAGGGAACGAGGTAGCCCTGGTACTGCTCGTTCGAGAGCTGGCGTGGATTGCGCTCGAAGAGGCGATCGACGATCGCGCGCGCATCGTCGAAGCGCTCTCGCGGGACCCGCACCAGCAGATCGATGTCGCCCTTGCCGATCACGCCCGGCACCGCGGTGCTCCCGACCTCGAGGGCCTCCGCCCAGCTCGGGAGCGCGCGCGAGAGCTGCGCCAGCACTTCGTCGCGCACGCGCGCGTGCTCGCTCGGATCGATGGCGCCGATGTGGAAGCGCTCGATCACGTCAGGGCGCGATCGCGCGATAGAGCTCTTCGTACGCGCGCACCCGCCGCGTCCACGAGAAGTCGTCGCGCATGCCGTTCTGCTGGAGGCGGGCCCACTGCTCGCGGCGGTTCCACGTCTCGAGCGCGTAGCCGAGCGCCCACGCGAGACCGCTCGCGTCGAAGTGCTCGAACGAGAAGCCGTTGCCCTCGCCGGTGCGCGCGTCCCAGGTGCGCACCGTGTCGGCGAGGCCGCCCGTCGCGTGCACGATCGGCACGGTGCCGTACGCGAGGCTGTACATCTGGTTGAGCCCGCAGGGCTCGTAGCGGGAGGGCATGAGGAACATGTCCGCGCCCGCTTCGATCAGGTGCGCGAGCGGCTCGCTGAAGCCGCGATGGAACGCGAGCTTGCGCGGGTGCTGGCGCGCGAGGCGCGCGAAGAGCTCTTCGTAGCGGCCCTCGCCGCTGCCGAGCACGACGACCTGCACGTCGCGCCGCGCGAGCAAGGTCGGGAGCACCGCGTCGCAGAGCTCGAAGCCCTTCTGCCAGACGAGGCGCGACACGATGCCGATCACCGGCACGCCGCGCACGTAGGGCAGCTTCATCGCAGACATGAGCGCTTCTTTGTCGCGCTCCTTGTTCGTGAGGTCGTCGCGCGAGAAGCGAAACGGAATGCGCATGTCGCGCTCCGGGCTCCACTCGCTCGGATCGATCCCGTTGAGGATCCCGAAGAGCACGTCGCGTCGCGCGCGGAGGAACGGATCGAGCCCCACGCCGTGCTCGACGGTCGTGATCTCGCGCGCGTAGGTCGGGCTCACCGTGGTGATCGCGTTCGCGTAGAGCAGCCCGGTGAGCAAGTAGTTGAGGCGGCCGTCGCGCAGCTGATCCTGATGGAACGACGACGCGGCGTCGGCGAGGCCGGTGTCGGGCAGGATGCTCGCGGGGAACGCGCCTTGGTGGCCGATGTTGTGGATCGTCAGCACCGAGCGCGTGTGCTCGAAGAGACGATCCCACGCGAACACCGTCTGGAGCATCAGCGGCAGGAGCGCGGTCTGCCAGTCGTTCGCGTGGACGACGTCGGGCGCCCACTGCTGGTATTGGCAGAGCTTCAGCGCGGCCCAGCAGAGGAGCGCGAAGCGCCGGTGCTCGTCGGCGTCCTCGGTGTAGATCGACGCGCGCTCGTAGAGCGCGGGACAGTCGACGAAGAGCACCGGCACGTCGCTGCCGGGCAGCTCCGACGAGAGCACCGAGAACGTGTAGCGATGCGTGCCGAGCGAGAGCTCGCTCGGTGGGAGCACGCGCTCGAACGTGCGGCCGCTGGTGCGAACGCGCTGATAGAACGGCGCGACGACACGCACTTCGTGACCGAGCGCGCGGAGCGCGCGAGGGAGGGCCGCGGAGACGTCACCGAGGCCGCCGGTCTTCGCGAACGGGGCGACCTCGGACGAGACGAGCAGGATGCGCACGAGGGCGCGAGACTATCACCGTCAGGGAGCAGTCGACGACGACGGAACACACGTGCAGTCGCCCGACGTGATGCACGCGAGGCCGTCGGGCGCGCGGCAGACCTCGCTCCCGCGACAGTCGACGTCGTGCACGCAGTGCGACGTGCACACGCGCGGCGCGAGCTGCCACGGCTCGATGCACGCGTGGCCGGGCGCGCACGCGTCGGCGGACTCGCAGGTGTGCACGCAGCGCGCGTGGCCCTCGGTGAGCTGCACGCACGCATCGCCGCGCTCGGGGTCGCAGAGCACGACGTCCAACACATCGATGTCGGGGTACAGATCGGCGTCGGGCGCGCACTCGGAGAGCACGCACACGCCGGTTTCGAGCGACGGAGTCGCGCGGAAGCACTCACCGCGTCCGAACGGCGACCAGCACTCCGCGTCGATCGTGCACGCGGCACCGAGGTTCGGCTCGAGCACGTCGTTGTAGTTGCCGCGCCGGCACGTGCCGTCGGACACGCACGCGAGCCCGGCGTCGCACCGGCTGCCGTGGCCGGAGGAGCCGACACGATCCTCGGGCGCGTCGTCGCCGACCAGGCACTCGACCACGCACCAGCCCTCGCCGTCGACGCCGGCGCAGCGCGTGTCGAGCGGGCACTGGTGATCGTTCGCGCAGCGATGGGTGCAGGTGCCGAGCGAAATCTGGCACTCGGTGCCGATCTCGCAGTCCTCGGAGTCGGTGCACGCGGCTCCGATCGTGCTCTGGACGACGCAGGTCCCTGCGCTTCCACAGATCCAGCGCTCGTCGGGCGCGTAGGCGAGCACGCCGTCGTCGGTCGTGACGTACGCGCACTGCGAGTCCGAGGTGCAGCGCTCGACGCACGCGCCGAGCACGGGATCGCAGGCGTACTCTTCGCCGCATTCGTCGCTGCTCGTGCAGCGCGGGCGACAGAGGCCCGGCGCGCGGACCGGGCCCGCGAGAAACGCGCGCCCCGCGACGACGTGGGGCACGCACACCGTGCACCCGGGGCACGTGGAGGGGTCGTCGGGATCGCACTCCTGCGTGCAGAGACCGCCGGGGAACGCGAGGACCTCGAGCGGCGGCGCCGGCGTGCCGTCGGGCTGCTCCGCCTGCGCGGTGATCGCGACCTCGCGGCGGCAGATCAGACCGCTGGTGCACACGACGTCGTCGCAGTGCGCGCCGTAGTCGGAGCACAGGAGCTCGTCGCTCGCGTCGATCACCAGCGAGCCGTCGGGGAAGTCCGGGACCCCGAGGGAGATCGGCGTGCAATCGATGACGGGGCCGCATCCACCGAAGCACGAGCAACCTGGGTGGAGCGACCCCGCGAGCGCGATCGCGATCACGATGCGCACGCCGTGACGATCGGGGTTCATGCGCACGGGCACAGCACGCTCCGTGCCCGCGAAACCCGCGCAATTCGTGCGCGGCACAGTGTGCCAACGCGTGAGGATCCTTCACGCGTAGTGCACACGCACCGTCTCGATGATCGTCTTGAGCGCGCTCTTCACGGTGTCGGTGTCTCGGGCGCGGACGATCGCGTAGCCGTCGCCCTCGTACGAGTCGCTCTTGGGCGCGCCGATCGTCGGGAGCTTCGCCTCTTCGACGTACTGGCGCACCCGCGCGTTCGCCTCGTCGACGCCCTCGAGCCGCGCGACCCGACCGCGGCCCATGCCGCGCAAGAACGCGCAGCCGACCGACCAGCGGCGCTCGTAGGGTCCGTCGAACGCGCCGTCGACCACGGAGCGCGCCCACGCGAGATAGGGATCGAAGTCGTGCGCGAGCCCGGTCATGCGCGTGATGTTCGCGCCCGGCGGGCGCTGCGCGATCTCGCCGATCGCGATCGATCCGTCGGCGCGGCGGAACCACTCCATGTGCGTGAACCCGTCGTCGAGACCGAGCGCGCGGATCGCCGCGACGCCGACCTCGCGCGCATCGTCGTGCTCGCGCGTCAGCTCGCGCGGGAGCACGCAGCACCACTGCATCCACGGGTTCTCGAGCACCTCGAGCGGGGTCGGGAAGTACTCGGAGACCGAGTGGAAGCGCACCTCTCCGCCGGTCGTGATCGTCTCGAAGCTGTGCTCGCGGCCGCGCAGGAATTCCTCGGCGAGCATCGGCTTCTGCGCGCTGACGCGCATTCCGTCGATCGCGCCGCGCAGCTGATCGATCGCGCTCACCCGGAACGTCGCCTTCGCGCCCATCCCGGCGGGCGGCTTGAGCACCATCGGGAAGCCAACCTCGCGCGCGAAGTCCTCCGCGTCGCGCATGCTCGCGAGCAGGCGATGACGCGCGCAGGGCAGGCCCGCCGCGCGCAGCGCGTCCTTCATGCGCGCCTTGTCGCGGAAGAGATCGGCGGTGCGCACGTCGGTGCCGGGCACGCCGAAGTGCGCGCGCACCGCGGCGAGCTGCACCTGCACCGCCTCGAGGATGCCGAGCACGCGATGGGGCGCGCCGTGCCGCGACGCGAGCACCTGCGTCGCGTCGATCAGATCGCGCGCGGAGAGCGCGTCGGTCACGCGCACCACGTCGTCGAACACCTGCACGTCGTCGCCCTTGGGCGGCTCCTGCATGATCGCGAGCACCCGCACGTCCCGCAGCCGCGGCAGCGCGCGCGCGAAGCGCATCGTGGTCTCGAGCGGGAACGGCGCGACGAAGATCAGGTTCCGCGGCATCTGAGCGCAGCATCGACGGTCGGCGCGCAGGACGTCAATCGCGCGCGACGTCGTGTTAGCGTCGAGATCTCGATGCGCGTCGTCTTCCTCTCCCCGTCCTATCCCCCCGAGATGCAGCAGTACACGCGAGGCCTCGCCGAGGTCGGCGCGCAGGTCTTCGGGGTGGGCGACACGCCGCGCGAAGCGCTGCCGCGCGACGTGCGACCGCACCTGCACGACTACCTGCAGGTGCCGCGCATCATGGACGAGGACGACGTGATCGAGCGCGTCTCGGCGTGGCTGCGCGGGCGCGAGATCGATCGTGTGCTGGCGAACTGGGAGCCGCTGGTCGTGCTCGCGGCGCGGATGCGCGAGCGCTGGGGCGTGCCCGGGATGAGCGTCGACACGGTGCGCGCGTTCCGCGACAAGCAGCTGATGAAGGAGCGCGTCGCCGCCGCGGGATTGAGGGTGCCGCGTGCGTTCCGGATCCGCACCACGTCCGAGGCGCGCGAGGCCGCCGAGCGCATCGGGTTCCCCGTGGTGATCAAGCCGATCTCGGGCGCGGGCAGCGCCGACACCTATCGTGTGGCGTCGAGCGCGGAGCTCGAGAGCGCGCTCGCGAAGATGGGCCACGTCGTCGAGGCGAGCGTCGAGGAGTACGTCGAGGGCGAGGAGCACACCTACGACACGATCTGCATCGGCGGCGCGCCGGTGTACGAGAACGTCGCGCGCTACCTCCCGAAGCCGCTCGAGGCGCGCACCCACGAGTGGATCAGCCCGGTGATCGTCACCGTGCGTGATCTCGGTCAGCGCAAGCTGCAGCCCGGGATCGCGCTCGGTCGCGACGTGCTGCGCGCGCTCGGCATGGGCGACGGCTTCACCCACATGGAGTGGTTCCTCACGCCGAAGGGCGAGGCGGTGTTCGGCGAGATCGGGTGTCGCCCCGGCGGGGCGCACCTCGTCGATCAGATGAACTACACGTCCGACGTCGATCTCTTCCGCGAGTGGGCGCGCGCCGTGTGCTGGAACGCCTTCGAGGCGCGCACCGAGCGCAAGTTCAACGTCGCGATCGTGTTCAAGCGCGCGAAGGGTCAGGGTCGCATCACGCGCATCGAGGGGCTCGAGGCGTGGAAGCGCGCGTGCGCGCCCTACGTCGTCGAGGACGCGCTGCTTCGCCCCGGCACGCCGCGCCGCAATTGGAAGCAGACGCTGCTCTCCGACGGGCACGTGGTCGTGCGCCATCCCGACTGGGACGAGACGGTGCGCATGGCGTCGCTCGCGGCGACCGACGTCACGATGTACGCGGAGTAGATGCAGCGCGACGGAGCGTCGATCGCCCAGGTCCTCCGCTCGGTCGAAGGAGCGGACGGACGCTTCGAGATCGAGCAGAAGCTCGGCGCGGGCGCGTACGCCTCGGTGTTCCGCGCGTTCGATCGCGCGCATCGCACGCGCGTCGCGCTGAAGGTCCCGCACGAGCTCGATGCGCGCGCGCTGCTCGCGCTGAAGGACGAGTTCCGCACCCTCGCGTCGGTGAGCCACCCCAACGTCGTCGCGTTCCACGAGCTCTTCGTGCGCGACGGAGTCTGCTTCTTCACGATGCAGCTGGTGCGCGGCGTGGACGTGCGCACCCACGTGGAGCGCCACGGCCGGGAGAGCGCGCGCGACGTGCTCGCCGGGCTCACCGCGGGGCTCGCGGCGCTGCACGAGAGCGGGATCGTGCATCGCGATCTCAAGCCCTCGAACGCGTGGGTGGACGCGCGCGGCACACCGGTGCTGCTCGACTTCGGGCTCGCGCTCGCCGATGCATCGCGCGTCGAGCGCGCCGCGCCCGCGGGAACGCCGGCGTACGTCGCGCCCGAGCTGATGCGCGGTCGCGCCCCGAGCCCGGCGAGCGACCTCTACGCGCTCGGCGTGCTCGGGTTCGCGATGCTCACCGCGCGCCGTCCCTTCGACGGACACGCGCCCGCGGTCCTCGCGAGCGAGCTCGTGCGGCGTGCGCCGCGGGTGCGCGACGTCGCGCCGCACGCCGACGCGGAGCTCGCGAGCGTGATCGACGCGCTGCTCGATCCCGATCCCGATGCCCGGCCCAGCGCACGCGAGGTGAGCGCGCGGCTGGCCCGTCGTTCGGCGCCGCCCTCGCTCGCGATCGCGCGCACGTTCGTGGGGCGCGCGGGGCTCGCGAACGAGCTCGCCTCGGCGCTGGCCCGCGCATCGAGCGGCACGCCCGTGGTGCGCTTCGTCCGAGGGCCCGCGGGGATCGGCAAGACCACGCTGCTCGATCGCGTGCTCGCGCGCGCCGAGGGCGCGACCACGCTGGTGCTGCGAGGGCGCTGCTCGGAGCACGAGACGGTTCCCTACGCGACGCTCGACGCAGTGCTCGACGCGCTCGCGCGCCGCCTCGCGAGCGACGACGCGCTGCGCGACGAGCTCCACGATCTCGGGGACGTCGCCGCGCTCGTCGAGGCGTTCCCGGTGTTCCACTCGGTGCTCGACGCCGCGGGCGTCGCGACCTCGCAACGAGCGCCCGCCGATCCCAGCGAGCGACGCCGCCGCATCGGCACCGCGCTCGCGTCGCTGCTGCGACAGCTCGCGTCGCGACGGACGATCGTGGTCGCGATCGACGATCTGCAGTGGGCCGACGAGGACGGCGCGCGCCTCCTGCACGACGCGCTCGTGGCGCTCGGTGCCGCGCGCGTCTGCGTGATCGCCGCGCATCGCGACGAGCCGCGCGGGCTCGCACCGCTCGCACGGCTGGGCGCGATCGCGATGCGCGACGTCGCGACGATCGACGTGCCGCCGCTCGATGCGATCGAGGCCGCTGCGCTCGCCGACGCGCTCGGGATCGATCCTTCGCGCCACGCGCGCGAGGTCGCGCGCAGCGGAGGATCGCCGTTCTTGCTCGAGGCGCTCGCGCTGGGCGGCGCCGACGACGATGCGTCCGATCCCGATCAGCTCGCGCGCGTCGCGCTGCGACGGCGCATCGCGGCGCTCGATCCTCCGGCGCGCGCGATGATCGAGACGCTCTGCGTCGCGGGTCATCCGCTCGCGCCCGAGCTCGCGGCGAGCGCAGCCGGCACCCGCGTCGACGTCGGCGTGCTGCGCGCGCTCACGACCTCGCGCCTCGCGCGCTCGCGACCGGGCGCGGGAGGGTCGAGCGAGATCGAGCCCTACCACGACCGCGTGCGCGAGATCGTCGCGGGCGAGCTCGAGACGCCGCGACGGCGCGACGTGCACCGCGCGCTCGCGCAGGTCCTCGAGACACGCGCGGGCGTCGATCCCGTGTGGATCTGCCGGCATTTCGAGGGCGCCGGAGAGCTCGAGCGCGCCGCGTCCTTCGCGGAGTCGGGTGCGCATCGTGCGGCGCAGACGCTCGCGTTCGCGCGCGCCGCCGAGCTCTATCGCTTCGCGATCGCCCATCGTGCGCACGACGAGGCTCACACCCGCGCGCTGCGGGTCGCGCTCGGCGACGCGCTCGCACACGCCGGCCGCGGGCGCGACGCCGCGAGGTACCTCGAGGCCGAGCGCGGTGAGCACGATCCCGATCGCCGCCTCGACCTGCGGCGTCGCGCCGCCGAGCAGCTCCTGCGCTCGGGGTTCTTCGAGGAGGGCACCGCGCTCCTCGACGAGGTGCTCGCGCTCACCGGCGTCGTGGTCCGACGCTCACCGATGCACGCGGTCGCGACGCTGCTCGCGAACCGGGTGCGCATCCGCCACCTCGGTCTCGCGCCGCGCGACGAGCGCGCGCCCGATCCCGCGGAGCTGCGGCGCATCGACGCGTGTGTCTCGGGCGCGGTCGGGCTCTCGGTCGTCGACTCGATCCGCTCCGCGGACCTGATGACCGAAGCGCTGCACCGCACGCTCGTGATCGGCGATCGACGGAGGCTCGCCGCGACGCTCTCGTGGCACACCGCGTTCCTCGCCAACGAAGCGGGGCCGGCCGAGGCGAGCACGCGCGCCGTCCTCGCGCAGGCGCGCGCGCTCACCGAGGCCCACGGCGACGCGTATGCGCGCGGCTGTCTCGAGGCCGCGTCGGCGCTCACCGAGTTCCACCTCGGGCACAACGCGCGGGCCCGCGCGCACTGCGAGCGCGCCGAGGCGATCTTCGCGCGCGAGACGATCGGGACGACGAAGGAGCTCGTCACCTCGCAGACGTTCGCGAACGCGACGCTGGCGGTCGAAGGCCGGCTCGATGCGCTCGCGCGCCGACTCGCCGAGCACGAGCGCGTCGCGGAGGAGCGCGGCGAGCGCTACGCGCTGACCAACCATCGCCAGGGCCTGATGATCCTGCGCTGGCTCGCGGCCGACGATCCGGCGCGGGCGCGCGCCGATCTCGACGCCGCGATGGACGGCTTCGGGGCGCGGGGCTTCGTCGTGCAGCACTGGTTCGATCTCTGGGGCCGCGTCGCGGTCGCGCTCTACGAACGACGCACGCGCGAGGCTCGCGCGCGCTATGCGCGCACCCGCGGTCGGCTCGCGCGCTCGCTGCTCGCGCGCACGCAGTGGACGCGGGCGCACATCCTCGTGATGGATGCGACGACCTCGATCGCGCTGGGCTCACCGCCGCGTCTCGCCTGGGCGCGGCTGGTGATCGCGCAGCTCGAGCGCGAGTCGCGCCCCTGGACCAGCGCGCTCGCCTCGATGCTCGGCGCGTGCGCCGACGCTGCACACGGCTCCGATCGCGCGCTCGCGCAGTTGGAGCGCACGCTCGACGCGCTCGATCGCGCCGAGCTCGGCCTGTGGTCCGCGGCGGTGCGCATCGCGCTCGCGCCGCACGACGTGCGTCACCGCGATGCCGCGCGCGCTTGGGCCGAGCGAGAGCGGGTCCGCGCGCCCGAGCGGCTCGCGTCGATGCTCCTGCCGGGAATTCGGATCTCCTGAACGATCGGACGATCCGTTCGGGATCTCCGATCAGTCCTGGATCCAGGTGATCTGCGCGCCCGGCACGATGCGATAGCCGTCGTCGTGCCGCTCGATCACACCGCGCAGGCCCATGTTGCGCAGCCGGCGGATCGTCGCGTACACGCGGTTCGCGCCGGCGTCGGGCTGGATCGACTCGCCGGGCCAGCCGACCTCGAGCAGCTCCCACGTCGACGTGGTGCGCCCCGGGTCCTCGGCGTGACGTCGCAACAGGAGCGCGAGCACGTTGCGCAGCGCGGGGCCGAGCTTCACCCGCTCGCCGCGAGCGGTGTCGATCCACGCGCCCGCGGGGCCGAGCGCGACGCTCTCCTCCGTGGCCTCGCCCCACTCGTCGAGCTGGAATCCGGGATCGAGACCGAGCGCGACGTCGCCGAGCACACGCGCGAGGTCGTCGGCGTCGGGCTCGATGCCGATCGCAGCACGCAGCGCGGCCCACCGCCGCTCGCCTTCGTCGCACTCCGCGCGGCGATCCGCGCTCTCGCTCGCCCAGCGCTCCATCTCGCGCAGCGACGACGCGATCGACGCGTCCTCCTCGCGCGGCTCACCACGCAGCGCGCGGGCGAGCGCGTCGGGCAGCTCGGCGTGCGCGAGCAGCGCCTTCCACATCTGCCAGCACGCGATCAGATCACCCGACGCGCTCGCCGCACCACCCGCTGCGACCTCGGGCGCCTGGAACACCGCGTGCGCGACCGCGATCGTGCCGCGCTCGTCGTCGACCGCGACCCGATGGCCGAGCCCGATCAGCGCGAGCTCTCCGCGCGCCGACACCAAGAGGCTCGCGAGCGAGAGCCTTCCTGCGAACACCCCGCACGACGCGGCGGCACGCAGCGCGTCGGACACCGCGATCACCAGCGCATCGAGCTGCGCGTACTCGAGGGTCCGCCGCTGCGCGATGCATCGCGCGACGAGCTCGATCCCGTCGATGCGCGCGTCGCACGCGAGCTCCACGAAGAGCTCGCCCGCGTGCGACACCGGCGCGATCGACGGATGGCGCACCTCGCGATGCGCACGCGCGAGCGCGGCGAGCGGTGCCTCGGCGCCCGTGATCACCACACACGCCGCGCCGTCGTCGAGCCGGCGCGTCGCGAAGCGCGCGAACGCGCCGTCGCTGCGGATCGTCTCGGGCTCGAGATAACGCCCGAGCCACGCCCCCGTGGTCCCCTCCACACATCGACGATACCTCCACGCGCGAGCGCGCGGAATCGTTTCGGTCAGCGGCGCTCGGGCGGGCGCTCCTGGCCGCCGAGTCGCCGCACCTGGAACCCGCGCGCCTGGAGCATCGTGAGCACGCTGTCGTCGCCGAGCAGATGGCCGAGCCCCACCGCGACGAACGCGCGGCCTTCCTCGATCTGCGGCACGAGGTTCTCCATCCACGCGCGGTTGCGCGCGAGCAGCAGGATCTCGCGCGTCTCCGCGTCCATCTCCGAGTCGAGCAGCGCTCGCGTCTGCGCGTCGTCGAGCGAGAGGTACGCCTCGCGCAGCCGCGCCTGTCCCGCGCGCGCTTCCTCCGCCTGCTCGAGCACCTCGCGCAATCCGTCGAGCGCGCTCCCCTGGCTCACGCGCTCGAGCGCATCGAGCGCCTGCTGCGGGGTCTCGAGCGGGATCACGGGGCGTCCCATCGCGACCGCCCACTCGAAGATCGACTGATCGAGACGCGCCGTCGACGCCGCGCCGCGCACCGGCGTGCGTCCTTCCTCGCGCGCCTCGACCTCGGCCATGCGCACCTGGGAGAGATAGAGCACGAGGAGCCCGGGCGGCATGCGTCGCAGCACGTCGGAGGGCACGCGCGCGCCGAGCTCGTCGACGAGGAGCTGCCACGTCGCGGGGGGCAGCGCGCGATCGAGCCAGTCGCGGCGCGAGACCCGACGCGGCGCGGCGCTCGAGGTCGTCGTTCCTGCGAACATCCCATCGAGCTCGCGCGGATCGATCTCCATCACGACGACGCGCGACCGGTGGAGGAACTCGTCGAGCGGCGGCGGCAGCGCGCGGCGTCGCGTGACGCCGAGGTGCATCGTGCCGAGCACGTACGAGGGCGCGAGCGAGCCTCCGCCGCTGACCTCCCAGAGCCACGCGCGCGGCGCCGCGTCGGCGACTGGATCGGGCTCGGGCGCGCGATGCTGCCGCGTGACGTCGCCGCCCACGCCGAGACGCAGCTGCTCGCCGCCGCACGCGACGACGAAGAGCACCCACGAGAGCACGAGGAGCAGGCGTGTCGTCATCGCATTCGGCTCGCGAGGCGCGGCGGTGCAGCGAGCGAGAGCGGCACCCCGCCGCGATCCTACACGCGATGCGGGCCCTTGTTTCGAGTGTGTTGCGCGTGATCTCGAAGCTTCCCCGTCGTGCTCTCGTCCTCTACGCTCGTCGTCGTGAGCCTGTCGCCGTCCGAGCCCCCTCTGCTTTCGCGCGTCGCCGACGCAGTCCACTGGATGAATCGCTACGTCGAGCGCGCGGAGAACGTCGCGCGCTTCGTCGACGTGAACCTCCACCTGACGCTCGACGCGCCGACCGATCACGGCACGAGCCCCTGGGCCTCGCTCGTCGCGACCACCGGCGACCACGCGCTCTTCACCGAGAAGTACGGCGCGCCGACGCGCGAGAACGTGATGGAGTTCCTCACGTTCGATCGCAGCTATCCGAACTCGATCGCGTCGTGCCTGCGCGCCGCGCGCGAGAACGCGCGCTCGGTGCGCGAGGTGATCTCGAGCGAGATGTGGAAGCAGCTCAACGAGATGTACCTCTCGGTGAAGGAGGCCTCGCGCGATCCGGTCGCCGCGTTCGCGTCGCCGGGCGAGCTCTACGACCGCATCAAGCACGACTGCCACGCGTTCGTCGGCGTCACGTACCTCACGATGACGCACAACGAGGCGTGGCACTTCGGGCGCCTGGGACGGCTGCTCGAGCGCGCCGACAAGACGTCGCGCATCGTCGACGTGAAGGCATTCCTCCTGCTCTCGCAGCGCAGCGCGCCGGCGGGCGCGATCGACGAGATCCAGTGGGCCGCGCTGCTCAAGAGCGCGAGCGCGCTCGAGATGTACCGCAAGCGCCACGGGCGCATCGTCCCCGAGCGCGTCGTCGAGTTCCTGCTCTTCGAGTACAAGTTCCCGCGCTCGGTGCGCTACTGCGTGACCAAGGCCGAGCGCTCGCTGCACGCGATCACCGGCATGTCGCTCGACGAGCTCGCGCTGCCGGCCGAGACGCTCGTCGCCGCGCTTCGCACCGAGCTGGAGCACGGCGATGCGAGCGCGGTGCTGGGCGAGGGCGGGGCCGAGCTGCACGCGTGGATCGACGGGCTGCAGTCGAAGCTCAACGCGGTGGGTCAGGCGATCTACGAGGAGTTCCTCGCGCCGCGCCCGGTCAGCACGCGTGCAGAGTCGCAGCTCCCGCCCGCGTCGCGCGCGGCGTCGCAGTCGCAGTCGGTCGCGATGCCGATGGCGCAGTCGCAGTCGCAGCGACAGTCGCAGGGCTGATCGCGATGCAGCACGCGTTCGTCGGGCGCACCGGCATCAAGGTCTCGCGCCTCGCGCTCGGGACGATGACGTTCGGCGGCGAGGCCGATCGCGAGGCATCCGCGGCGATCTATCGACGCGCGCGCGACGCGGGCATCGACCTCTTCGACACCGCCGACATCTACCAGAAGGGCGCGAGCGAGGAGATCCTCGGGGCGCTGATCCGCGGCGAGCGCGATCGCGTCGTGCTCGCGAGCACGGCGTACTTCCCGAGCGGCGCGCGCGGCCCGAACGATCGCGGCAGCTCGCGGCTGCATCTGGTGCGGAGCGTCGAGGGCTCGCTGCGTCGCCTCGGCACCGATCGCATCGAGCTCTTCTATCTGCATCGCTTCGACGAGCGCACCGATCTCGAGGAGTCGCTGCGCGGCCTCGAGCAGCTCGTGCAGAGCGGGAAGATCCTCCATCCCGCGGTGAGCAACTTCGCGGCGTGGCAGGTGAGCAAGGCGCTCGGCATCCAGCGCATGCGCGGATGGGCGCCGATCAGCGCGATCCAGCCGATGTACAGCCTCGTGAAGCGCCAGGCCGAGGTCGAGCTGCTGCCGATGGCCGAGGACGAAGGGCTCGCGGTGTTCCCGTACTCGCCGCTCGGCGGAGGGCTGCTCTCGGGCAAGTACGGCGTGCACGATCGACCCTCGGCGGGGCGCCTCGTCGACTGGGAGGTCTACCGCGTGCGCTACGGCAACCCGAGCGTGTACGAGACGGCCGATCGCTTCGTCGCGCTCGCGCGCGATCACGGCTGGCATCCCGCGGCGCTCGCGGTCGCGTGGGTCGCGTCGCATCCCGCGGTCACCGCGCCGCTGCTCGGCGCGCGCAACGTGGCGCAGCTCGATGCGGTGCTCGGCGCGCTCGACATCGAGATGACCTGCGAGCTGCGCGAGTCGATCTCGTTGCTCTCGCCGGCGCCGCCGCCCGCGACCGATCGCACCGAGGAAGGCCTCGTCGCGATCGGCGGGGAACGCTGAACGCGCGGAGATCGTGGACGAATCGTTGCTGTAGCAACCGTCTCACGATCTTGTGTTACGGTCGCGCGCATGCGTATCCGCGCCCTGATCGCTCTTCTCCTCGCCTTCGCGTTCGTGTTGCTGCCCCACGCGCCCTCGGGCGCGCAGGACACGCAGACACGCACCATCACCTTCGCGACGCTCGCGCCGCCCGGCTCGCTCATCATGCGCGGGCTCGACGCGTGGAATCGCGAGATCCGACGCCGCACCGAAGGATCGCTGCAGCTCCGCTTCTACGCGGGCGGCGTGCAGGGCGACGAGCCCGAGGTGATCCGCAAGATTCGATCGGGTCGCCTCGATGCGGGCGGCGTGACGTCGACGGGGCTCGCGCAGATCCATCGGCCCGCGCTGGTGTTCCAGCTGCCGGGCACGTTCCTGCGGTACGAGCAGGTCGAAGCCGCGCGCGCCGCGCTCGCGCCCGAGATCGAGCAGGGGATGGTCGGTCAGGGCTTCCGCATGCTCGGCTGGGCCGACGTCGGGTCGGCGCACCTCTTCTCGAACCGCGAGATCCACACGCCGACGGATCTGTCGGCGAGCCGGTTCTGGGTGCGCTCGGACGACGTGATCCTGCCGGTGCTCTTCGACTTCGTGCGCAGCAATCCGGTGTCGCTCTCGGTGCCGGAGGTGCTCGGTGGGCTGCAGACGCGGCGCATCGACACGTTCCTCGCGCCGCCGGCGGTGGCGGTCGCGCTGCAGTGGAGCGCGCACGCGACGCACATGGGCGACACCGCGGTGGCGATCCTCGTGGGTGGCAGCGTGATCTCGGAGCGCACGTTCCAGTCGCTCACGCCCGCGCAGCAGCAGGTGCTGACGGAGACGGGCGCGCAGTTCCACGGTCTCGCGCGGCGCAACGCGTCGCGCGCGGAGCAGGAGTCGATCCAGGCGATGGTCGGGCGCGGGATGCAGATCACGCGCGCGACGCCGGCCGATGTCGCGGCGTGGCGTGCGATCGGTCGGCAGGTGCGCGATCGCGTCGCGTCGCGCATCGCGGATCCGGCGCTGGTCGCGCGCGCGGCGGCGTTCGGCGAGCAGTGATCGTGGGGAGAGGCTCGAGCCCGCGGATGCGGGCTCGAGTGGTTGGTCCCCCCGAAACCTCAACCACGGTCGGTTTCGGCGTACGAAATCATTGAGGAAAACCTCAACCACGGTCGGCCCGGAGATGGCGCCCGCCTGACGGCCGCCTGGCGCCCGTCACCTCTGCGCCGCACCTCCGCGCGCGCCGACCGCACCGCGTGATCACGACACGCGCGACGAAATCTCAACCACGGTCGGTCTTCGCGGCGCGAAACCATTGAGGAAAACCTCAACCACGGTCGGCCCGGAGATGGCGCCCGCCTGACGGGCGCCAGGCGCCCGTCAGCGCGCCCGCTGACCGCAGACCGCCGGCACCACCACGAAGCTCGCCTCCTGGTGCGCGAGCACCGAGACCCGCCGCCCCGCATCTACGAACGCCCGCGGCTGCGCGCTCTCGCTCGCCACCACGATCGCGCCCGGCGCGATCACGCTTCCATCCAGATCCGCGATGCGCACCGCGCGCGTGTCCGCCTCGCCCGTCGCGCCCGAGCGCCACGTCGCGACGAACCCGCCGAGCGAGCCCGCGTCGACCTCCACGCCCTCGATCTCCGCGTTCTCCCGCACCAGCCCCGAGCTCACGTGCGCGATCGCGATCTGATCGGGCGACGCCGACGCGAAGCGCCGCACCGCGCCCTCGGTGATCGCTCCGCTCGCGGGATCGAGCGTCGCCAGCGCCACCGCGACGCCGTTCGTCTCCTCCCATGCGAGCGCGAGCTCGATCGTCCCGTCCTCGCCGGTGCGCCCGATCGCGACCGCCACGTCGCCCGAGATCGTCGCGCTCGCGAACCCGGTGATCGCCGCGGGCACCACCAACGCCGAAGTCGCGCGCGCCCGATCGTCGAGCTGCGTCGCCCGCGGATCGAACTCCGAGACACACGGCCGCAGCTGACAACGCCCCATCCGACAACGCGCGCCGTCCGCGCAGTCTCCGTCGTCGGTGCACGTCTGATCTTCGGGTGACGGGCACGTCGGCGCGGGGTCGCTCATCGCCGGCACGACGTGCATCGCGACACCACCGCTCGCGACCGGATACGCCACCACGTACCCGGCGCGCGCCCCGCTCGTCCACGCGCTCACCGACGCGCGCGTCGCGCCCGCGCCGCTCGACACCCCGAGCCGCACCGGCTCGCCCGACCCCGACGCGTTCACCCAACCGACCTGCGCGCCGCCCGCGCTCCCTTCCTCGAGCCACACGCCGACGAGCTCCACGTCGAGCGGCCCATCGGCGCCCGCAGGACGCCGCGAGGGATCGCTGCTGCACGTGCCCAGCCCACGACACAGCGGCCCCGCGAGGTACGCGACCACGCCCTGCGCGCGCAGCCGTCCCGCCTCGCGATCCGCGGGAAGCGCCGCGATCGCAGGCCCGCTCGCGCCGAGCGGCGCCCCGTCGGCACGCCCGGTCGCAGGCCCCGGACAGCGCTCCGCCGCGGTCACGTCGATCCCGAGCCAGCTCGTCGAGCGGGTCGCCGCCGCGTCGCCGCGCTGCACGACGCGACGCACCGGATACCGCGACTCCGGCGCGACGGGCGACTCCACGAAGTACCCGAGCCGCAGCGCGCCGGTCGCGCAGCCGCTGTCGGTGATCGCTGCGGTGATCCACTCGCCGGCGCCCGTGCTCGCGATCGTCGCATCCGCGATCGCACACGCGCTCGCGTCGGGCGACACGCGCGTGCACAGGCGACCCGTCTCGACGCAGGTCTCGCCGGTGGTGCACGGCGTCGAGCGCTCGGGTGCACGACACCCGAACGAGTCCGACGCAGGGCTCGCCGGATCGCAGCTCTCGTGTCCGTTGCAGAACACTCCGTCGTCGCACTCCGCGTCGTGATGGCACTTGCCCGCGACCGGCGCGCTCGCGAGCGGCTCGTCGCAGAGCTCGTCTCCCGCGCGCGACGTGACGCAGTCCTCTCCCGCACCACACGTGTCGCCCTCGCCGCAGCGCGGCAGCGGCTGCGCGCTCTGCACCTCGTTCGCGCACCCGTCGACCACTTCGGCGTTCGACGTCTCGTACGGCGGCTCGGTCGTCGCGAGCACGAGCGGCGACCCCGCGGTGATCGGCGACACATCGTCGATCACCTCGACGCCCGCGCCGCCCGACGTCTGGTACGCCGCGATCAGCCCACCCTCGACCGTCGCGCTCGAGACCCATCGCGGCGTCGATGCCGCATCGAGCACCGCGACCGGCTGCGCCGCATCGATGCTCGCGTCGTCGACCCAGCCGTTGCAGTCGTCGTCGACGCCGTTGCAGATCTCGCTCGCGCCCACGTACGCGCTCGCGACGGTGTCGTCGCAGTCGTCGCCGCCGCAGCGAAGCGGTCCGTGCTGGTCGCCGTCCTGATCGAGCGGCCCGAAGCGGCACTCGTCGGTCTGCAGATCGCACTGCCAGCGCTCGCAGTCCTCCGCGTCGATGCGATCGCGCTCGTTCAGCAGCTCGCACTCGTCGCAGTCGGGCCAGTCGAAGCGGTCGAGCCCGGTCAGCGAGCAGCTTGGAACGAAGACGCAGAGCGCGAGGACGAGCAGGACGGTTCGGCGCATCTCGACGCGACGGTACACCAAGCGCGACGTGCGTGCGCGCTCGTGGCCGGGCTGTTGACGCGACGGCGCGCACGCGAGAGAACCACGTCGTGCGACTCCTGTCTCGGCTCGCTCTCGTCCTCGCGTTCGTCCCCGTGCTCGCGATGCCATCGCGCGGGCATGCGCAGGACGCAGTCGCTCCGAGCGAGGCCGCGCCCGAGGAGCCGCCGCCCTCGCCCGAGCTCGCGGAGGCGATGGAGCGCTACGAGGGCGCGGAGCGCCTCTTCGAGCAAGGTGACTACCGCGGTGCGCTCGCCGAGTTCCAGCGCATCTACGAGCTGCTCGAGGGGCACCCGAACCAGTTCTTCGTCCTCTACAACCTCGGTCGCGCGTACGAAGAGCTGCATCGCTACGACCTCGCGATCGACATGTACCGCCGCTACCTCGACGAGGGCGGTGAGGGCGCCGAGGATCGCGCCGAGGTCGAGGCGAGCCTGCGCGCGCTCGAGCGCTTGCTGGGCACCGTCGCGATCACGATCGCGGAGGGCGGCCCCGACACCGCCGAGGTGTGGCTCGGCGAGTGGCAGGTCGGCGTCGCGCCCGGCGAGGTCCACATCCCCGGCGGCCAGCACACGATCGAAGTGCGCGCGCAGGGGTACGAAGTGCTGCGCCGCGAGATCCAGGTCGCGTCGCGGCAGCGCATCGAGCTCGAGCTCGAGCTCGCGCGGCTCTCCGACTTCCGCGGCGTCACGCCCGCGCTCTTCGTCACCAGCACCGCGCTCGCGGTCGCGTCGCTGGGCGTCGCGATCGGCCTCGGCGTCAACGCGATGATGCTCAACCAAGACGCCGAGGAGTGCCGCGACACCGCGGGATGCGGCCTCGATCCCGGGGCGCGCCGCGCGGAGATCCGCGACTTCGCGCTCGCCGCCGACGTGATGTACGGCGTCGCAGGCCTCTTCGCGGTCAGCTCGGTCGTGCTGATCTTCGTGACCGACTGGGGCTCGATGCCCGAGCCGGAGCTCATGGAGGCGCAGCCGACCGCGCTGCGCGTGCTTCCCGCGATCGGGCCGCAGCACGTCGGTCTCGTGCTCGACGCGCGCTTCTGATCCGATGGCCTTCCGCGACGACACCGACGCGCTGCGCGCACGCATCGAGGTCCTCGAGCGCGAGCTCGAGTCGCTGCGCGACGTCGCCGAGGAGCGCGATCGCCTGAAGGCCCGCGTGGCCGAGCTCGAGGAGCAGCTCGGCGTCGCGGAGCAGCGCAAGCGCAAGGAGCTCGAGGCCAAGGCCGAGGCCGCGCGCGAGTCGCAGCGACGTCGCATCGAGATGCTGCGGCGCGCGAAGAAGTCGCCCTCGCAGATCCCGAAGTACCTCGTGATCGCGCTCGGCGTCGGGGGTGCGATCTTCGCGTTCGTGCGCCTGACCGGGCTCGGATGTGGCCCCTCGCACGACGCGGCGCCCTCGCTCGGGCTCGTCGATCTCGACGTCACGCCGGAGCCCGCGCTGCCTCCGCTCACCACCCGCGGCATCACGAGCGCGCCCGATCAGTGCCGCGGGTACGTGCCCGACGCGCCGCAGCTCGTGCTGCGATCGTCGCGCCCGATGTCGCTGCGCATCGCGCCCCAGGCGGTCTCGGGTGATCTCGTGATGCTCGTGGTCGCGCCCGACGGTCGCGTGCTCTGCGACGACGACGGCGGCGGATCGCTCAATCCGCTGATCTCCGCGGTGGTGCCGCCCGGCGACACGCGGGTGTGGGTCGGCACGTATCATCACGCCGAGTCGATCGACTTCACGCTCGCGATCAGCGGACGCGAGGCGAGCGCGATGCCCGACGCGAGCGGCCTCGCGTCGCACGGCACGCCGAGCACGCCGGTGATCGACGGCCCCGACGTGACCCACGCGATCACCGGCACCGTGCAGCCGGTCACGGCCGCGAGCACCCAGGACGCGAGCTGCCGCGGCTACCTCCCGATCGAGCCCCAGCTCACGCTGCGCCTCGCGCGCGACGCGGCAGTGCGTCTCCACGCGAGCGGCCAGAGCGATCTCGTGATGCTGGTGCGCGAGCCCGACGGCACCGTGAAGTGCGACGACGACTCGGGCCACGGCAACGAGCCCCAGATCGCGACGCTGCTGCGCGCGGGCGATCACCCGGTGTGGGTCGGCAGCTTCTCCGAGACCGCGAGCGCCGTGCCCTACTCGCTCGAGGTGAGCGCGCACGCGCTCGATCGCGACGCCGCGCCGGAGCACGGCACGCGCGAGCTCGGCGCGAGCGAGATCGCGATCGAGGGCACCGCGCGCGACGAGATCTCGGCGAGCGCGATCGGCGCGGAGTGCGCCGGCGGGCTCGTCGGCGTGCGCCCTCACGTCGCGCTGCAGCTCGCGGAGACGCGCGACGTCGTGTTCGCGCTCGCGGGAGAGAGCGCGCCGTTCGCGGTCGTCGAGCATCCCGATCGCACGTTCGAGTGCGTGCGCACCGCGCGCGAGCGACACCTCTGGAGCGCGGGCACCCACCGCGTGTGGATCGGCGTGCCCGACGAAGCGACGGCGGGACCGTTCACGCTGACGGTGCGCGGCGAGGCGTCGAGCCTCCTGCCGTGGAACCCGCGCTAGGTCTACTCGCTCATCTCTGCGCGATACCGCGCGAGCTCGGCATCGAGCTCCGCGTCGGTGCGCAGGTACGCGCCGAGCGGCGCGCGTTCCGCGAGCTCCGCGACGGTGCGTGCTCCGATCAGCTCCGCGACGTCGTCGGGCGCGGTCCCGCTCGCGCGCGTGATCGCGACTCGGTCGCCGTCGACCGCGACGTCCAGCGCGAAGTCGTGCGAGGTGTCGAGCGGTGACGTCTCCGCGCGCTGGTCCTGCGGCTCACCGTTCTCGTCGGTGCACCACACGCTCCAGCTCGCCGGCTCGGTCGCGCGGTGGGCACGCGTGATCTGCGCGCACCGAACGTCGCCATCGGTCGGCACGCAGAGGATCGTCCTGCTGGTACACCCCGCAGCGTACGAGTCGTCCCGATAGCACGCCCAATCGGGATGCTCGTCGACCGTGGTCACCTCCTGCGACGACGAGTCCCAGCACACGTCGAGCTCGATGCGGAGCATCGTCGCGCTCGCGTGCACGCTCGTGATCGTCCCCGAGTCGGCGCTCGAGATGCCGTGGTCGGTGTTGTCGTACTCGCCGAAATCCGTCGGGAGCACGAGGTATCCGTCGCGTACGCGGAACGCGAGCACCAGGCGCACGGCCCCGAGCGGATTGCCGTTGTCGTCGGCCGTGAGCAGCACGACCTCGCTCGCGCTCGCTGCATCCCACGCGAGCGGCGCGCGCTGGATCACCTCGACGCCCGCACGATTCCACTCGTCGGGCTCGAACTCGTCGATCCCCGAGAGCGATCGCTCGAGCGCACGCACCAGCGTCGCCTCGTCGGTCGCGAGGACGACGGAGCGCGCGACGTCGAGCGGCACATCATCGATCGTCGCCCCTTCGCGCGGCCGCGCCTCGCGCACCTCGAGGCTCGCGAGCCGTCGCTCCACCGTCGCGTTCCGACGCATTCGCAGGGAGCGCGCGTAGGAGTCGCGCGCGAGCTCCACCGCGCCGCTCGCCTCCGCGACGAGCCCGCGGTTGTAGAGGCACATCGCGATCGGCGCGTGCAGCGCCTCGGGCGCGGCCTCGATCCCCGGGAAGAACGAGATCCCGAGCTCGATGCGGCGCGCCGCGATCGCGAGCTTTCCCGCGCGAAACGCGACGAATCCTGCCTCGCACAGCAGCCTCGGCGCGCGCGGCGAGATCGCGAGCGCGTGCTCGAACTCGTCGAGCGCCTCGTCCCATCGTTCGGCGCGCACGGCACGCCGCCCGGCGCGCACCCGACGGATCACCTCCGCACGCTGCGCCTCGTCGATCGTGGGCCGCGGGGGTGTCTCCTCGCGCGGTGTCGGCGTCGGCGCCGGAGTCGGATCCGGGCTCGGCGCCGCGCCGGTCGTCACCGTCGTGCGCGTCGTGCCCCCGCACTCGCACGCCTGCAGCGCCAGACACGCCGCCAGCACCGCGCCCACCCTCGCGATCCTCATCGCGCGAGCGTACCCGACCGCGCCCGCGGTCTTGATCCGCGCGTGCCGCACCGCTACGCACCGGTCGTGCTCGACCCCGGCCACGTGCTCCGCGAGATCGCGCGCGACCGCATCCGTCGCAACGCGTTCCTCCGCCTCCGCCAGCACCATCGCGCGATGCCACGCGCCGCGTTCCTCGGCGTGCTCGCGGTCCTCCTCGCGCTGCGCGTGCACAGCATCGTCTGCATGCTGATCGCGTGGCACGGCGGGCTCGCCGATCCGACCACGTGGGCCACCGGCGCGCAGGTCGTCACCGAGCACGTCACGCCCTTCCACCATCACCCGAACCCGTTCGGATGGAGCTGGGGCTTCCAGCTCTTCGTCGGCCTGCACGACCTCACCGGCATCCTGCTCTTCGCCACGTGCCTGATCCCGCTCTTCGCGACGCCGGGCAGCGCGGTGCACGTGCGCGCCGGGCGCGTCTTCGTCGTCGTGTGGCTGCTCCACCTGACCGACGGCCTGATCAACAGCGGGCACATCCTCATCGCACGCGGGTTCGAGCCGACTCGCTACTACGACGTCACGAACCAGGGCTTCTCGCTCTATCTCTATCTCCAGTTCGCGTTCATCTCGTCGCTCGTCATCGACTTCCTCGCGCACGGCCTCGCCGCGCTCCGCTACAAGAACCGACCGCCGCCGCGCCCGATGCGCGCGGTGATGCTCTTCCTCCCGCTCTCGAGCCTCGTGCTCGGCATCGGGCTCACGATCTGGGCGGTGATGCGCCTCGTGCGCGGAGGGCCCGCGGAGACGCCGAACACGTACCCGTTCGCGATCGTCTACCTCGTGCAGATCCCCGCGTACGTCTATCTCGTCGCGCGCAACGTCTCGTACTGGCTGCGCCCGACGCCGCGCGCGTGGCTGCAGGGATGGGTCACCGAGCACCAGCGCAACATGATGTTCTGCGTGCAGGTGACGCTCTACACCGGCCTCGCGAACGTCTGCTCGCGCTTCGCGCCCGCGCTCGCGCCCTTCGTGTTCGCGGCGATCGACCTCGGATTCCTGCTCTGGCTCGTGACCAAGGAGCGCTCGCTGCGCGCGCAGGTCGTGCGCTCGCGGCTCGGTCTCGCGGTCGTCGCCTCGCTGCGCACGCTGCGCCTGTCGCGCCCGCCCCAGCCCCGACGCGTCGACGTGAGCGCGCCCGACGCGCGGTGGATCGCAGGCTTCTTCGAGCTCGATCGCCCGGGCGAGCTCGGCCGCGACGATCTGCGCGCGCTGCTCGCGCGGCAGGGCATCGAGCTGCGCGATCACGAGCTCGATCGCCTCATGGGCGCGCTCGATCGCGATGGCAGCGGGCGCATCGAGCCGCGCGAGCTCGCCGCGTTCCTCACGACGTGGTTCGCGCCCGAGCCCGACGACGAGCACGCGCTCGCGCTCGCGTTCCGCGCGCTCGACGACGACGGCGACGGTCAGGTCACGCGCGACGAGCTCCAGCGCGCGCTGCAGGACGGCGCCGACGCGCTGCGCGCGGTCGAGCTCGATGCGCTGATGGACGCCGCCGATCTCGACGGCAGCGGTGCGATCGACTGGGACGAGTTCTGCGCGTCGATGCGCCCCACCAAGCATTGAAGGGCTCTCGCCCGTCGCGTCCGCGGCCCATCGCCGAGCTCGCGCTCGACCGGAGCGACGACCGTCGCTACCGTCGCCCCATGCGCTCCCGAGCTGCCGTCGCGATTGCCGCGGGTGCCCTCTGGGCGTGCGCTCCTGCGCCCGATGCGATCGATGCTGGGGCCGACGCCGAGATCAGCCAGGACGCCGGCGCGGATGCTCCTGCCGATGCACGGCCGACGCCCGGACAGGCGTTCGTCGGGCCGTCCGTGCTCTCCGAGACCGGCCTCTACGAAGACCTGGCTTCGGCCGCGCTGGCGCCGGGCGTGATGCCGTACCGCGTGCGCTTCGAGCTGTGGGCCGACGGCGCCGAGAAGCAGCGGTGGATCTACTTGCCTCCCGGCACGCGCATCGACACGCGTGATCCCGACGTCTGGGTGTTCCCGATCGGCACCCGCGTGTGGAAGGAGTTCCGTGTCGATGGCGTCCGCGTCGAGACGCGGTTTCTCCACAAGGTCGAGGCCGATCGCTGGGAGAACGTCGCCTACGTCTGGCGCGCCGACGGATCGGATGCCGACGCTCGCCCCGAAGGCGCCACCGACGTGCTGGGCACGCCGCACGATGTGCCCGCGATCGACGACTGCTTCACCTGCCACCGAGGCGCGATCGATGGCCTGAACGGCGTCGGCGCCATTCAGCTCGCCACCGGAGCGCCGGACGACTTCCTCGTGCACCTCGAGGCAGCGGCGCTCGTCACCCAACCGATCATCCCGCGGCCTGCGATCCCCGGCACCGAGCTCGAGCAGTCGGCGCTCGGCTACCTGCACGCCAACTGCGGCCACTGCCACGACTCGGCTCACCCGCTCTCGCACTTCCGCGCGCTCCGGTTGCGCATCCCGGTGGGCCTCGTGGATCCGCTGGATGCGCCCGCGGTGCGGACGACCGTCGGCGCCGAGATGCACCACGCTGCCGACGGCACGACGATCGCCGTCGTTCCCGGCGAGCCGCTGTCGAGTCAGCTCTACGTCCGCATGCTGCATCGGGGCGACGAGTGGGACATGCCGCCGGACCCGACGGACGCCAGCGACTTCGTCGATGAAGCAGGCGCCGAGCTCGTGCGCGCGTGGATCGAAGGACTCCCGGCGACGCGGCCCTGACCGGAGGCACGCGCAAAGCGCAATTGAACGGTTGCGTGTCAGCGCGACCTCGCCTATCTGTTGATGCAACCCGGAGGTTGCACATCATGTCGAGCACCGATCGCATCGAGAAGAAGCGCCTGCTCCGCGCCCCCCGTGACCGCGTGTGGCGCGCGCTCACCGACCCTGCCGAGTTCGGCTCGTGGTTCGGCATGCGGCTCGACGCGCCCAGGTTCGAGCCCCGCGCGCACGTCCGGGGGCGCATCACGATCCCCGAGTACGCGCACGTCGTCGTCGACATGTGGATCACGAAGCTCGAGCCGCAGCGCCTGTTCTCGTACCGCTGGCACCCGTACGCCGTCGATCCCGCGGTCGACTACTCGAAGGAGGAGCCGACGCTCGTCGAATTCGTCCTCGAGGACGCACCCGGCGGTACGCTGCTGCTCGCCAGCGAGTCCGGCTTCGATCGCATCCCGATCGCGCGCCGCGCCGAGGCGTACCGCATGAACACCGGTGGCTGGGAGGCCCAGCTGGAGAACATCGCGAAACATGTCGAGGGCTGAGCGTTCCACCGCGCGCGAGCTGCGCGCCGCCGCGCCGGTGTTCGCCGCGCTGGGCGACGAGACGCGGCTGCGCATCGTCGCCCGTCTCGGCACCGGTGGTCCCGCGTCGATCGCGCGCCTCACCGAGGGCTCGGGCGTCACGCGCCAGGCGATCTCGAAGCACCTCCTGGTGCTCGAGGGCGCAGGGCTCGTGCGCAGCGCGCGCCAGGGCCGCGAGAGCGTCTACGAGCTCCACCCGCGCGAGCTCGAGACCGCACGCCGCGCGCTCGATCGCATCTCGGCCGCGTGGGACGACGCCCTCGATCGCCTCGCCGCACACGTCGAGCAGAGCGACGAGTGAAACGCCGATGAAACGACGTTTCACACCGGTGAAACGTCGTTTCATCCCTGCGGGGACGCGGGATACGCCGCGATCGGGCGCCGCTCGATCGGCAGCTTCGCCGCGTTCCATGCCGTCATCCCGCCGCGGATCGACGCCACGTCGCGGAAGCCCATCTCGCGCAGCTGCAGCGCCGCCTTCCCCGAGCGACCGCCCGATCGACAGACCAGCACGATCGGACGATCACGCGACCAGCGCCGAGCGACGCTGGGCACCGCCGCGAGCGGCACGTGCTCGACGCCCGGGATGTGCCCGAGCTCGCTCGAGAGCTCGATCGGCTCGCGCACGTCGACCACCCGCGCCGCGCTGCGGTTCGACGCGACCCACTCCGGCGTGACCTCGGGGATCCCACCCGCGCTCGTCTCGACGGGCGCCCAGGCCTGCCCCGACGCGGGCTCGGCGTGCGCCGGCTCGGGCAATCCGCAGTGCAGGTTCGCGGGCACTGCGACATCGATCTTCTTCGGATACGCGAGCTGCAGGTGCTCCATGATGTCGACGAACTCGGGCTCGCTCTTGCCTCCACCGAGCCGCGGATTGAAGCGCTTCTCCTCGGCGACGCTGGTCACCGTCCGACCCTTGTAGTCGTGGGCGGGATAGAGCAGGCACGCGTCGGGGAGCGAGAAGATCTTCTCGTGCACCGAGTGATAGAGCGTGTGCGGGCTGCCCTGCTGGAAGTCGGTGCGTCCCGACCCGCGCACCAGCAGCGCGTCGCCGGTGAACGCCATCGCGTGATCCGCGGTCACGTAGGTCAGGCAGCCGTTGGTGTGGCCAGGTGTCTCGCGCACCTCGAGGGCGTGGCGACCGAACCGGATCACGTCGCCCTCCTTCACGAAGACATCCGCGCAGCCCGCGCCCGAGCGCTCGGACAACACGGACTTCGCGCCGGTGCGCTCCCGGACCGCGCCTGCGCCCGTCACGTGATCCGCATGCACGTGGGTGTCGAGCACGTAGACCAGGCGCAGATCGAGCTCGCGCACCAACGAGAGATCGCGCTCGACCTGCTCCAGCACCGGATCGATGAGCACCGCCTCGCGAGTGTCCTCGTCGGCGAGCAGGTACGTGTACGTCGACGACTCGAGGTCGAAGAGCTGTCGGAAGAGCATGGCGGCGGTGTCCTCCCGCGCTTCCTCGAGCAACGCGGGTGCCAGAGCCGCACAGTGCTCCGATCGATGCGACCGATGATCTCGCGCCTCGAGATCCGTCCAAGCCTCATCGCGGCGTGCTCGCCGCGGCTCTACGAACGCTGGAGGATCGGATGAAGAAGACGTATCGGGGCAGCTGTCACTGCGGCGCGGTCCGGTTCGAGTGCGACCTCGATCTCGCGCCTGCGGGGGAGCGATCGGCGCCGGAGCTGCCCGGCGTGTGGTGGACTTCGACCTTCCGATGCGACTGCACGTACTGCCTGAAGACGCGCATGTGGAAGGGTTTCGTGCGCGCGAAGGACTTCCGCGCGATCGCGGGAGACGAGGTGCTCGGCGACTATCTCTTCGGCACGCGGGCGATCCACCACCGCTTCTGCAAGGCGTGCGGCGTCACGACCTACGCGAGCGCGTCGATGGAGCAGCTCGGCGGGGACTTCTACGCCGTGAACATCGCGTGCTTCGACGATGCGACGCCGGAGGAGCTCGAGCGCGCGCCGATCACCTACGAGGACGGCGCGCACGACGCGTGGGATCGTCCACCGGCGCGCACCCGCCACCTCTGATCGGCCGCGCTGAAACGTGTGTTTCACGTGTTTCACCGGTCGTGAAACACACGTTTCGGTCACCGGCTCAGCGCGCCGCTTCGAGGCGCGCGTCGGACTCCTGCCGCACGCGCTCGTGCTCGTCGCGCGCGAGCATCGTCGCGCGCGTCTCGGGCGTGTCGACGATCACGAGCGACGACGTACCGCGATACGAGTGCGCGACGTGCTGACGTACACTCGCGAGGTCGAGATCGTCGGGCGTCCCGACGGTCGCTTCGGCGCGCTCGCGACCAACCGCGATCGGGCCGGCTTGCAGGTGATCGAGAGCGACGGCTCGAGCCCGAGCGGGATCGTGCGACCGACGACGCGCGAGACGATCCACCAGGTGCTCTGGGACGGCTGGACCTGGATGATGCCGGTCACGACGTACGGCACCAGCGGGACTTGCTCGTCACGCGCGCAGGTGGCGCGAGGCGACGCGCTGACGAGCCTGTTCGCGGTCGGCGCCTCCACCACCGGCAGCGCCGAGACGTCGAGCATCGCAGCTCGCGGCGACGAGGCCGTCATCGTGCTCACGATGCCGCCGCCGCCCGGGACCACGGACCCCGCATCACTGCGAATCCTGCGCGCCGGGATTCCGGCGAGCGCGACGGGCGCGCTCACACTTCGCGCGCCCGCGACGCCGCTCGGCGACGTCACGACGGCGGTCGCCGGCATGCCCGTCGCGACGGTCTTCACCGGTGACGAGCAGATCGTCGCGGTGTGGAGCGATCGACGCTGGGGTCAGACCGAGATCTACTCGATGGTCGTCGACGTGCCCGACTGCGACTGAGCACATCGTGTTTCACGCGCGTGAAACACGATGAAACGTCAGGGCGTCACCTCGACGGTCGTGCGCACCCTGCGCTGCACGATCCGACCGTCGGCGTCCGGGCCGAGCCACGGCGTCCAGATCACGAGGTCGTAGCGTCCCGGTGGGATTGCCTCGCCGTCGTGCATCTCGGGCTCGGTGGTGCCACGCCGGATGCGGACGCGCGCCGACACGTCGACGACTGCATGGAGCGCTCCTCCGGGCTCGAGCACGACCCGGACCCAACGGCACGGGATCGCGCATCCCATCGCGAACGCGGGACCCGAGTACTCGTTCCGGAAGTCCACGAGCTCGCCGTCGCGCTCGATGTCGGTGCCCCCGATCCCCACCGAGGGCGGGAGCACGACCTCGAGGGGCTCGGCCGTCGCGTTGCGGAACGTGACCGGGACGCGCGCTCGCTCACCGCTGCGAACCGAGACCGGCTCCACGCTCGCGACGAGCACGTTCGCGTCGGCAGCGCGATCGACACCGTTCCGAGTGGTCTCGACCCGGCACTCCGCGGCCACGCGATCGAGCTCGAGCGCCGAGCCCCGGCACGGATCCGTGGAGGCCACCTCGGCCCCGCTGGTCTCCTCGACCGCGCTGGTCTCCGCGGCCGCCTGCTCGCGCGTGGGCGCGCACCCGAGCGCGATCATCGCGATCACCATCGCGTGCGTCGTCGTGTTCGACATCGCGCGAATGTAGCGGCTCACCGCGACCGCGCCGCGAGCGCGAAGCATCGGTAAGCCGAGCGCGACTCGCACCGGTGTTACACGCACGTCGTGAGCACGTGGTCCGGGATGGTCGTGCGGCCGACCGAAGAGGTCTGCGCCGCACTGTGGAAGACGAAGATCGAGCTGAGCCCTGCCGACGGCTTCGCGGTCGTCGCGATCCGAGGTGGGCTCGAGGCCGCGAGCGCGCTCGCCGCCGAGGTCGCGCGTGAGAGCCGCTCGGAGGTGCTCGCGCTCTTCATGCAGACCTCGGTCGACGCGTATTCGATCGAAGAGCACGGCCCGAGCGGCCCGCTGCGACGGCTCGTCTACGCGCGCGAGGGCGCAGGCTGGGCGACCATCGAGGGCGAGGCACGCCCGTGGGAGGTCGACCTCCACTTCCACGGCGACCGTGAGGGGTTCCTCACGAATCTCCACGAGCACGAGTGGAGCGACGCCGAGATCGACGCGGCCGCAGCGGCGTGGGATGCGCGCTCGGTCGCCATGCTCCCGCGCCTGCCGCCCCTCACGGCGCGCGCGTTCTCGTCGTTCGTCGCACGCTACGGGAAGACCGCCGCGGTCGCCGATCGCCGTGGCTTCCTCGCCCGCCTCCTGCGCTTCGGCTGACGCCTACTCGCCCCAGGCGCGCAGGACGAGCGACGTGTTCACTCCGCCGAACGCGAAGTTGTTCGTCATGATCGTCCTCGGACGCTTCTGCACCACTTCGCGCAGATAGCCGAGCTTCGCGCAGCGGGGATCGATCTCGTCGAGGTTACGATTCGGCGCGAGGAATCCGTCGCGCATCATCTGCAGGCAGAACACCGCTTCCATCGCGCCGCACGCGCCGAGCGTGTGGCCCGTGTAGCTCTTCATCGTCGAGATCGGCACATCGCGCTTGAACACCGAGTACGTCGCGTTGGTCTCCGCGATGTCGCCGATCTCCGTGCCCGTCCCGTGCGCGTTCACGTAGTCGATGTCGTTCGGGTGCGCCTTCGAGTCGCTCAGCGCGAGCTCCATCGCGCCGCGCATCCCGTCCTCGCTCGGCGCGGTGATGTGCAGTCCGTCGCAGTTCGTGCCGTAGCCGATGATCTCCGCGAGGATCTTCGCGCCGCGCTTCTTCGCGTGCTCGAGATCCTCGAGCACCAGCGTCGCCGCGCCCTCGCCGATCACCAGCCCGTCGCGCTTCACGTCGAAGGGACGCGGCGAGCGCTCCGGCGTCTCGTTGTACCGGATGCTCGTCGCCATCAGCAGATCGAACGTGACCGCCGTCGCGTAGTGCAGCTCTTCCGCGCCGCCCGCGATCATCACGTCCTGCATGCCGTACTTGATCGCCTCGTACGCCGCGCCGACCGACTGCGAGCCGCTCGTGCACGCGCTGATCATCGGCAGCACGCGCCCGCGGATCCCGAAGAACGACGCGAGGTTCGCGGCGCACGTGTGCGTCATGAACTTCAGGTACGAGCTCGAGTCGAGCCCGCGCATCGTGAACTGCGTGAAGAGCGGACCGCAGAACTCCTCGAGCGCCTGCGAGCTGCCCGTCGTCGATCCGTACGCGATGCCGCAGCGCCCGCTGGCGAGCACCTCGGCGCCGACGTTCGCCTGCGCGATCGCCTGCTCGCTCGCGTACGCCGCGTAGAGCGCGACGAGGCCCATCGTGCGGCGCTTCCGCCGCGGGAAATGCGCTTGCAAATCGAGCCCGGTCACGGCGCCGCCGATGCGCGTCTGGAGGTCGGGGATGTGCCCCCACTCCGGCATCTTGCGGATGCCGTGTCGACCTCGCTTGAGCGACTCCGTCGCTTCGGCGTCGCTGTTGCCGATCGGCGAAGCGAGGCCGAGCCCGGTGACGACGACGCGCCGGCCGCTCACTGCTTGGTCTCGCCTTCCGCCGCCCCCGGGTTCGTCGGAGGCTCGGTCGGTCCTTCCGGCACACCCGCCTTCGCCTTCTCGATCTCGGCGAGGACGAAGTCGATCAGCTCGTCGACGGTGCGCACCTTGCGCGCGTCGGCCGGGTCGGGGCGTCGCCCCGTCATCTCGCGCAGCTGCGTGAAGATGTCGATCGCGTCGATGCTGTCGAGATCGAGCTCTTCGTAGAGCGTCGACTCCTTGGTGATCTTCTTCGGATCGAGCTCGAACGAGTCACTGAGGATCTCGACGATCTTCCCGAAGATCTCGTCGCGGCTGAGCGTGGCAGTCTCGGACACGGTGCTCTCTTACAGATGAAGTCTCGGAACCACGAATCCGCGCAGCTCAGCCGAGCTGCACGGGCTCCATGAACTGGTGGAGATCGAGCGGCGCGCCGCCGGTCTCGCCGAGGATCCGTCGCGCCTCGGTCAGGCAGAAATTGAAGATCTCCTCGGTGCGGGCATTGACGCCGCCCTTCTTGCGCTCGCGTCCGATCTCGTCCTGGAAGTGCAGGAGATCGGTCCCGTCGTTGTATTGGCCGAGGTTCGAGCGGTGATAATTCCCGCTCGCCTCGAGCTCGCGCACCAGGCGCCCGAAGAGCTGCCGGAAATTCTCGAGCGCGTTGAGCACGTACTCCTTGCGGCGGAGCTGCTCACGCACCTTGCGCAGATCGAGGTGATGATCGCGCAAGAAGAAGTCGAGCCAGAGGTTGTAGTAACAGCTGATGTCGAAGTTCCACTTGAGACGCATCGTCTCGAAGCTGCCGAGCACCGGATACTGCTCGCGATACAGCTTCATCGTGGCTTCGTATCGGAAGCGCATGAACTCGTCGTAGAGACGGCTGCGCTCCGCGAGCTCGGCGTCGCTCTCGCCCGCGAAGTCGCGACGGACCATGTCCGTGATCATGTCGCTCTCGAGCGAGATGTAGTCGGAGCCCGGCGAGTAGAACGGATCGCTGAACGCGGCTGCCTCGCCGATCATCGCCCAGCGCTCGGCGCCGTCCCAGAACTGCTTGGTCGCGTACGTGTATCGAGCGTAGTGCTCGACGTCGACCATCTCGGCCTTCTCGATGAGCGACGCGACCGCGCGGTGCTGGCGGAGGAACTTCCAGAAGCCCTCCTCGGTGCGCATCCACGGCTCGAACACCTCGCCGACGACACCGAGCGACGTGACGCCGCGCGCGATCGGGATGAACCAGATCCAGTAGCCGCGATAACAGAAGTGGTTCGTGCTCAGCACGCGCGCGGTGTGGCGTGCCCGCGCCTTCCACGCGTCGGCGCCCGGCCACTGTTTCTCCCCCGCGCCGCCACCCTCGCCGAGGCCGTCCATGTCGGTGATGCCGGTGAAGCGGCCCCACACCGCGCCGCAGCCGTGGGGCTCGCGCACGCGCAGCTCGCGCTGGTTGCTGATCAGCTGGCGGCGACCGCTCGCGTCGATCACCCAGCGCGCCGCGTAGCGTGTGCGCGTCCCGTCGGGCGCCTCGACCGTGAACGCATGCCGGTGGCTGCGCGCCTCGTCGGTGCCGCTCTTCAGGTCGAGATCGCGCACGGTGACGCCGACCTGGACGTCGACGGCGTCCGCGCGATTCATCTCGAGCAGATCGGCCTCGAAGCGCGCGCGATCGATCTGGAAGGTCGGGAACATCGGCAGCTTGTTGCTGCCGACCTCGCTCATCTCGAAGAGGTGCGCGTTCTTCTCGGGGGTGTCGAAGAAGAAGCGGAGGCCGTTCTTCGGGAGCTGCTCGTCGTACATATACGTCGACAGCCCGAGCTTCCGGATGAAGAAATTCGAGGCGATCTCGACGCTCGACTCACCCACCTTGAAGCCGCGCTCGACGTCCTTCTCGAAGAGCGCGATCGAGACGTCGGGCAGGGTCCGGCGCAGCTGACGCGCGACGAGGTTGCCGGCGAGACCGCCGCCGAGGATCGCGACGTCGACCTTCTTCTCGGGGTGCACGACTTCTCCGGGCTCCGATTGGATGGCTCTGGGATCGACTTCGCCGCCGCGACGGACCCTTCGGTGCGCTACGGCGGCGTGGGTGCTCTTCTCCCCCGAGAGGGGGCCTAGGATATCGGCGCCATGTTCCGTACGCCACCCCTTCCGCGGACGCTGGAACGCCGGACATTTGCACGCGCAAGGACCTGCCGCAGCCGTCTGTTTCGCTAGGGGATCTCGCACTCTCCCGCGGGTGCGTGGGCGGGGGCCCACGGGTAGACTCGGCGCGCCTCTATGAAGCGCTACGACGTCGTGATCTGTGGTGGTGGGCTCGCGGGCCTGACGTTGGCCCGGCACCTGCGGCGCGAGATGCCCGCGGTGAGCGTCGCGGTGGTCGAGCCGACGAAGCGCCCGCTGCCCGACGCCTGCCACAAGGTCGGCGAGTCGAGCGTCGAGATCGGGGCGCACTTCTTCGAGCACGTGCTCGACCTGAACGCGTACCTGCACGAGCGCCAGCTCGTGAAGAACGGCCTGCGCTACTTCACCGGCGACACCCGCGGGCCGCTCGCGGCGCGTCGCGAGATCGGCCCGAGCGAGCACCCGGTGGTGCCGAGCTTCCAGCTCGATCGCGGGCGCTTCGAGAACGATCTGCGCGAGTTCGTCGAGCAGGACGGCGCCGCGCTCTACGAGGGCTGGCACGTGTACGGCGTCGAGCTCGCGGCGCGGCAGGAGGGCGTGCAGCCCGAGGACGCGCTGCTCGACGGCGGCATGCGACACCAGGTGATGATCTCGGCGGACGGCGGCCGTCGCGAGGTGCTCGAGGCGCGCTGGGTGATCGACGCGAGCGGTCGCCGCCGCATCATCCAGAAGAAGCTCGGCCTGACGCGCGACAGCGATCACCCGCACAGCGCGGCGTGGTTCCGCGTGACCGGCAAGCTCGACGTCGCGTCGCTGGTGCCGGAGAGCGAGCGCGCGTGGCATGCGCGCGACGTCGATCACAACCGATGGCTCTCGACCTGCCACCTGTGCGGCGTCGGCTATTGGGTGTGGCTCATCCCGCTCTCGACCGGATACCACTCGCTCGGCATCGTCGCGGGCGAGGAGCACCATCCCTTCGAGACCTACGCGCGGCCCGAGCGCGCGATGAAGTGGCTCGAGGAGCACGAGCCGGTGCTCTTCGAGAAGATCAAGGATCTGCCGCTCGACGACTTCAAGGTGCTGCGCCGATATGCGTACACGAGCGAGCAGGTCTTCAGTCAGGACCGCTGGGCGTGTGTCGGCGAAGCGGGTGTGTTCGTCGATCCGCTCTATTCGCCGGGCAGCGATCTGATCGCGATCGCGAATGTGCTCGCGACCGAATTGGTGCGCTCGGAGATGCGCGGTGACGCGGACTTCGCGCAGCGGGTGACCGACTCGAACGACTTCATGCTCGGGTTCACCGAGGTGACGACGACGACGTTCCGGCGGCACAGCCACATCAACGGATCGCCGGGCGTGCTCCCCGCGAAGCTGTACTGGGACAACTTCCACTACTGGTCGTTCATCTGTCAGTACTTCTTCAACCGCGTCTATCGCGTCTCGCCGGCCGATCATCGCAAGTTCCGCGAGCTGCACCGGCAGTTCGCCGCGCTGAACGTGAAGGCGCAGTCGATGCTCAAGGCGTGGGCGCACCTCGCGCCCGGGCGCGCGAAGGGTGATTTCCTCCCGCTGCCGCAGTTCCCTTCGCTCCTCGCGGATCTGCACCTCGATCTCCAGAACCGCCGCACGCCCGACGAGACCTACGAGGTGATGAAGAAGAACCTCGAGGGCGCGAAGGAGGTCGTCGCGGAGCTGACGTTGCGCGCGCTCAAGGCGGTCGGCCCGGAGCAGGTGCGCGAGCTCGTCGCGAGGACGGGATTCGTCGACTGGGATCTCGTGTTCGACGACGCGCGCCTCGACTACGACGCTTCGAGTGAGCGTGCCAGTCTGCGGAAGTCGCTCCCGCGCATCGCGCGCGACATGTTGCGCTGTCTGCCCGAGGTCGAGAACGACGGCTCGGGGCCGACGATGCGCGAGCTGCTCGCGATGGCACGCGGCGTCGACGCACCGCGCGTCGCGGTCTAGCTCGGCTCGGGGAGCGCGGCGCGCAGCGTCTCGATCCACGCTCGCACGTCGGCGCGCCCCGACGACGGATTCTCCGGCTCGAGCCGCCGCAGCAGCCAGACCACGGCTTCGTCGGCGTCGGCGAGCACCTTGAGCGGCTGGCGGCGCGGTCGCGTCATCGAGTGGATCTCGGCCGCCGCGTCGACGAGCACGTCGGTGCGCTCCTCGAGCACCACGGCGATCGCGGCGAGCGGCACGAGCCGATCGAGCACGCCCGCGACCCACGGCAGGCTCGCCGCGTCGGGCGGCGGCGATCCGGGCTCGACGATCACGACGAACCCGACGCCGGGCCCCGCGCGCTCCATCGCTCGCGCGGTCACCTCGAACGAGCGCTGGAGTCGCTCGTACGTCGGCTCACCGCGCCAGATCGCCGCCACGATGCGCTCGCGAGAGCCCACCACGAACGCCGCCTCGGAATGCTCGACCCACCCCACCCGGGAACGTTGGCGAGCGGACGTGCTCGCGTCAACGGTGCGCGTGCATCGGGAGGCTCTTTGTCGCGCGGAGGTCGCGGCGCTGCGGCGCGAGAGCACGTCCGAGATCGTCACGATCTCCCGCCCGGCGCGATCAATCCACCGACGGTCGAGGCGCAGCGCGTCGCTCGTGTACGTCGCTGCGGCGCACGGTGCGACCCGCGTCGCCACCGCGCGACGGAGCGCCTCGACGATCTCTGCGCGCACGACTTGGAACGCGGAGTGCGGAGCACGTCACGCGGCGCCGCGTGGACGTGCGCAGGAGGACACGATGCTCGACGAAGGCAACAGGTGGCGCGTCGCTCTCGGGTGCGCGGCGTGGAGCGTCTCGCTCGCGATCACGTCGAGCGCATCGGCGCAGGTCGACGTCGCGGAGCCGCTCGAGCAGCCCGTCGTCGTGACGGAGCAGCCGCCGCCGACCTACACGCCGCTCACGCCGCGCGAGCTCGAGGGGTACGACATTCCGCCGCGCGATTTCCTACGCCCGCGCGCCGGCTTCTCGCTGATGGGCGGCTACACGCTGGGCGAGCCCGAGGGCTGGCTGATGGGCGGCAGCGCGCGCATCGGAATGCAGATCGGTGATTGGTTCGCGGTCTACTACCAACCGACGGCGCTCTACGCGAACCTGCAGACGCCGAACGATCGGCAGGACGGCGCGTTCACGTTCTGGAGCTCGTTCATGATCGAGACGACGCTCGCGAGCTGGGTGTCGATCGCGGCCGGCCCTTCGGTCGATCTGTGGACCGGGTGCGACGAGGGCGCGCTGCCGGACACACAGGCCCGCGAGGGCCAGGGGTGCGACTCCGACGAGCCGTTCTTCGGTGTGCACGGGCGCGTCGCGCTGAACATCCCGACGTACGCGGTCGGCGATCGCAATGCGATCCAGGTCTCGGTCGAGGTGCATCCGACGTGGCTCGGCGATGGCTTCGAGACCATCGCGATCCTCGGCGGGCTCGGCTACGACACGATGTGATTCAGGTCGTCGGCAGCGACACGCGGAGCTCCTGCACGAACGCGGTCACCGCATCGGCGAGCTCGGGTCCTCCCTCGAGGCGCCGCGCGAGCCACGACGCGCCCTCGGCGAGATCGGTGCACACCTTCAACGGCTGAGCACGACGGCGGCGCAGCACGAAGATCGTGGTCGCCGCGTCGACGAGGAGGCGCGCGAGCGGACCACGATCCTCGGCGACTCCGACGGTCGCGCAGAGTCGGTCGAGCGCGTCGAAGCGCCGCGCCACGTCGGGCAGATAGGCGACGTTCGGCGGGGGCGAGCCCGGCTCCCACACCGCGAACATCGCGTATTGCGGGATGTCGCGCGTCACGCGCTCGAACGCGAGCGTGCAGCGATCGATGCGCTCGGCGGTCGGCTCGCCTCGCCAGAGGAGCACTCCGACCGGGCCGACGACGCCGCATCCGAACGCGGCCTCGACGTGCTCGATGCGCGAGGGGAACACGTGCAAGATGGTGCCCGAGAACGCGGCATTGGAGGAGAAAAGAGCGATGCGACGACACGTCGTGCTCGGGCTCGTGTCGGTGCTGGCGGTGACGGCGATCGCGGAGCGCGCGAGCGCGCAGGTCGTGTGGCGCGGTGATTTCGAGACCGGCGACACGTCGCAATTCAGCTTCCGACTCAACGAGATGGTGGAGGGGCGTCGCTACATCACGGTGCAGAGCGAGACCGTGGTGGAGGGAACGCGCGCAGCGCGCATCGAGCTGCACGACGACGCGGTGTGGCCCAATGGGCTCAAGCGCGTGGAGCTGAGCCACGAGCCCCAAGCGGCGCGCACTGCAGAAGGCGCAGAGACGTATTTCGCGTGGAGCTTCTATTTCCCCGAGACGCTCTCGAGCGATCCCGCGCAGACGATCGGATATTGGGAGTCCGGCAGCAGCTTCAGACAGATGATGGCGTTCGATCTCGCGGGGACGACACTGACGTTCACCACGCGACAGCCGTCGAACGTCGAGCAGTGGCGCGGTGAGGGCGCGATCACGCCGGGCGAGTGGCACCGCATCGCGATGCACGTGCGCTGGTCGAAGGACGCGGCGATCGGGCGCGTGAGCGTGTGGCTCGACGGCGAGCCGGTGGTGACCGACGCGCCCGCGCGGACTCTGAACGACGACAATCCGCACTTCGTGCAGATCGGACTGCTGCGCGGCGCGATCTCGTTCTCCGACGTGCCGGTGATCGTGATCGACGACGTCGTGGAGGGGAATTCGCTCGACGACGTGCGGCCGGGTGATCTGCCGGGCGAGATGCCCGATGCCGGCGTGATGCCGAGCGATGCGGGCACGGAAGTCGACGCGGGGCGTACGGACGCGAGCGAGCCCGATGCGTCGACGTCGGATGCCGACGCGGGGCGGATGTCGCGCGAGGACGAGATCGTCGGTGGCAGCTGCGCCGTGGGACGAAACGCGCGCGGTGACGCGCTCGGGCTCGCCGCCGTCGCGGCGTGGCTGCTGATGTTCGCGCGACGACGCGCGCGGTGATCACGCGATGCGGATCCACGTCGCGACGCCGACGGCGAGCACGTCGCCGTTCGTCGTCGCGAGCGCGGTGCCGCAGCGCGCTTTGCGCCCTTCGGTGCCGAGCGCCCAACCGACGATGACGTGCGGTCCGGGCCCGACCGGCGCGCGCACGTCGACCGCGAGCTCGCCGAGCAACATCGGCTGCACCGTGCCGCCGACGATCGCGAAGTAGCCGGGGCAGTCGAGCGCGGCCCACACGATCTCGGAGCGCAGCGCCGATCCCGCGAAGAGATCCGCGCTCGGCTCGAAGGGCGCGGCGACGATCCCGTCGGCGATCGCGCCCGCGAAGATGCGCAGTCCGTCGCCCACCGCGCGCGAAGGGCCGCAGACGAAGCAGGTCGGGAACACGTGATCGCGCGGATCACGCGCGACGTATCGAGCGCTCGCCTCGCGCGCGCGATCGAGCGTCGGGATCGCGGGCACCTCGACGTCGACGCTCGCGGGCACGCCGGTCGCGACGAGCGACTCCCCGTCGAGGAGACGCACGCCGTGGGTCGCCGCGTCGTCCTCCACGTGCATCGCGCGATCGAGCGGCGGCGGCTTGTGCAGGCGCACCCGTGAGGCACCGGCGATCGCGCGCGCGACGCAGCCACACGAGTACCCGCCGTTGCCGGAGTCGGGCGGACCATTGAAGCGCGGAGCGATGACCACGTCGGCGTGCATGACGAGAGCATGAGCGCGGCGTGAGCCACGCGCTCGGCGGCGTCGCTCGCGATCGCGGGCACTGGTATCGTCGGATCGGTGCGCGCTCCGATCGCGGTTGGTCCTTTCGTGGTCCACACGCCTCTCGGGTGCGGCGGCATGGGCGAGGTCTGGGCGGGCGCCCACGTCGCGCAGGGCGTGCCGATCGCGATGAAGATGTTGCGGGGCGAGCGCGCGCTGGCGCGGCCCTACGTCTGGGCGTTCCGTCGCGAGGCCGAGCGGCTCGCAGCGCTCGATCACCCGGCGATCGTGACGATCTTCGACTACGGGACGCTGCCCGACGAGGTCGCCGCGGCGAGCCGAGGTGCGCTGGTCCCCGGGAGCCCGTACCTCGCGATGGAGCTCTGCGACGGCGGGGCGCTCGCCACGCGCGGTCGGCTCGCGTGGTCCGAGGTCGCGTGGGTGCTCCGGGTGTTGCTCGACGCACTCGCCCACGCGCACGCGCGCGGCGTGCTCCATCGCGACATCAAGCCGGCGAACGTGCTCGTGTCGAGCTCGGTGGATCCGTCGCGGCCCGGCATCGTGCTCAGCGACTTCGGGATCGCGTGCGCGCTCGACGCGGACGACGAGCCGGTGCGCTTCGATTTCGCGGGGACCCACGGATACATGGCGCCGGAGCAGGTGCGCGGTGACGTTCGTGAGTTCGGTCCGTGGACCGATCTCTTCGCGCTCGGCTGCTCGGCGTGGGCGCTGCTCGCGGGTCACGCGCCGTTCCGCGCCGCGCCCGCCGGCGAGGCTCGGCGCCCCGCGATCGAGCGCGATCTCCCGAGCTTGCCCGACGACGTGTCGGTGCCCCACGAGGCGCGCGCGTTCCTCGAGCAGCTCACACGTCGCGATCCGCGCGAGCGATTCCAGCGAGCGGCCGATGCGGCCTCGGCGCTCGAGTCGATCGCGAGCACCACACCCGCGGCGCTGCCGCGCCGCTTCCTCGATCCCCAGACCGCGCCCACCCTCGATTCGTTGCGCACGCGCGTCGCATCGACGTCGAGCCTGCCGACGCTCGAGATCACGTCGGTGCGCGATGCGGCGCCCGCGCGTGTCGCGGCCGCGGCTCCGGCGCTCGCCACCACGCCCACGTCGTGGCGCACCGCGCGCACGCCACCCGCGCGCATGCAGCTCCTCGGCGCCGGCCTCTCGCTCTACGGCGCGCGCGAAGTGCCGCTCGCCGATCGCGACGAGGAGCGCGATCGCCTCTGGCGCGCGCTCGTCGACGTCCAGACGCAGCGCCACGCTCGCGTGGTCGTGCTCCGGGGCCCCTCGGGCGTCGGGAAAACTCGACTGCTCCGATGGGTCCTGCATCGCGCCCACGAGCTCGGTGCGGGCACGACGTTGCTCGCGACCCACGCGCCCGAGCGCAGCGTGCGCGACGGATTCGCGCCCGCCCTCGCGCGCCATCTGCGGTGCGTCGGGCTCCCGGCCGACGCGCTGCGCGCGCGGATCGCGCGCTTGCTCGACACGTCGCCGGACCCGATGGAGATCGACGCGCTCTTCGCGCTCCTCGCGCCCTTCGCGTGTCCCGAGGGCGCGCCGCAGGGCACGTCACGCGACACCACGCTCCATGCGCTCCGCCGCGCGATCGCCCGTGAAGCGAGCGCGCGAGCGCTGGTGATCGGTCTCGACGATCTCCAGTGGGGCGACGACACGGTCCGCATCCTCCGAGCGCTGCGCGAGGGTGATTCGCTGCCGATGCTCGTCGTCGCCACGGTGCAGGACGAGGCGCCGCTCGTCGCGCCCGACACGCGCGCGGCGCTCGAAGCCCTCGAGCGAGATGCGATCTCGATCGCGCTCGGGCCGCTCGGTGCCGAGGATCATCTCCGGCTGATCGAGCAGCTGCTCCGTCTGGAGCCCGCGCTCGCACGGGAGCTCGCGCGCCGCACTGCGGGGAATCCTCTCTTCGCCGAGCAGCTCGTCGGCGACTGGGTGCGGCGCGGCGTGCTCGAGGTGCGCCCGGCGGGCCTCACGCTGCGCGAGGGCGTCGCGATCGAGCTGCCCGACGATCTGCACGCGGTGTGGATCGCGCGGGTCGAGCGGTTGCTCCACGATCGCTCGGATCACGACCGCGAAGCGCTCGAGCTCGCGGCGCTGCTCGGACATCGTGTCGACGAGGACGAGTGGGCGCGCGCGTGCGCGTTCGCAGGGCTCGGATCTCCGCGCGAGCTCGGCGCGGCGCTCACGCGAGCGAGGTTGCTCGAGCGCGATCACGAGGGCGGCCTCTCGTTCGTGCACGGCATGCTGCGCGAGAGCGTGCTCCGCGCGTCGCGCGACGCGGGTCGACGCGACCGACAGGCGCGCACGATCGAGGTGCTGCTGCGCGGGCGGATCGCGCTGGGAACGCGCGATGCCGGCGAGCGTCTCGGGAGGCTCCTCGCCGAGCACGGCCGCGGTCTCGAGGCCGCGCCACTGCTCGTGAGCAGCGCCGACGCGCGGCGCGAGGCGTGCGAGCACGGGACGGCCCTCGCACTGCTCGACGAAGCGGAGATGGCCCTCGACGCGGCAGGAGTCGGCCCCGAGGACGTCGCGCGTGCCGCGGCATGGGTGGGGCGCGCGTCGGCGCTGCGCATGCTCGGCGACTACCCCGCGGCGATCGCCGCCGCCGAGCGCGTCCTCGCGCACCAGCGCGATCCCGCATGGACCGAGCACGTCCCGTGGGCGCGCTTGCGACGTGCCGAGGTCGTCGCGCGACAAGGGCGCATGCACGTCGCAGATCCCGATCTCGCCGCCGCGGAAGCCGAGCTCGCGCGCCGCGGCGAGCTCGGTGGCGTCGCGCAGATCGCGTCGCTGCGGGCGTGGGCCGGCCTCTTCGCAGGAGATCTCGACGGCTCGCTCGCGGTGTTCGCGCGGCTGCGCGCGCTCCTCTCGGGCCCCGAAGCGCCTCCGCCGGGCCCGCTCCACGTCGACTGGTCGATCGGGTTCGCGCACGTCGCGCGCGAAGAGCCCGAGCTCGCCGAGGCCGCGTTCGCGCGGGCAGACGAAGGCGCGCGGCGGCTCCGGAACCGGCTCGGGCTCGCGCACGCGTGCTGCGGCCGCGCGTCGATCGCACTGATGCGCGACGATCCGACGAAGGCCGTGGAGCTCGCGCGGGAGGCGCTGGCGCTCTACCCCGAGTCGTTCGGCGCGCAGGAGTCGCACTTCGCGCTGTTCAACCTCGGCGTCGCGTGGCGTCGCCTCGGTCGCCTCGACGACGCGCGCGCGGTGCTCGTCGACGGGATCTCGAGCCTCGTGCGCGGTCATCGCCCCGGCTTCGCATCGCGACTGCAGATCGCGCTCGCGGTGGTCGAGGCGCAGCGAGGCAGTTGGGACGATGCGCGCACGCAGCTCGACGCCGCGTCGGCGTTCGCGCGCGAGTACGGCGTGCGCGAGACGGTCCTGGCGCGCGAGCTCGAGCACCTCGTCCCGGTCGCCACGTCGGCGTCGCGAGACGATCTCGCGCGAGACGCGCGCGACCTGGCGCGACGGCTGCGGGCGCGCTGAGCCGGCGCGCCGTGCTCCCACGAGCACACGCTGCTACCTCTCGGCCCCGATGTCGCCGCGCGTGCTGGTGGTCACGGGAGGGCTGGTCTCGGCCGAGGACACCGATCTGCTGGAGGCGCTGCGAAAACAGATCGCAGCGCTCCGGGGGTCGGAGGCGGTCTGGCTCGATCTGCAGATCAAGCTGCACGCTGCGGAGCGATTGCTCGCCGCGGATCGACACCGTCGCTCGCGCGCGTTCCAGATCGCGCCCTATCGCGCGGCGGTCGAGCGCTTCGACGGGCATGCGCCGATCGGCGAGATCCCCGAGCTCACCGAGGTCGCGCTCGCGACGCTGCTCGAGCGCGAGGGCTTCGAGGTCGAGTGCACGACCTACTCGAAGCTCCACGCCGACGCAGCGCTTCGCGAGCGCCTGCTCGCGCGCACCGACGCGGTGTTCGCGTCGACGACGCTGCTCCACGATCGCGCCGAGATGGATCCGATGCTCGCGATGCTGAAGCGACCGCACAACAAGGTGGTCGCCGGCGGCGCGCTCGCGTCGATGCTCCACGCGACGTGGGACGGATCGAGCGCGATCGATCTGCTCGCGGTGGGCTACGGCGAGATGCTGGTGCCCGCGATCGCGCAGTGGCTGCGCACCGGTGAGCTCGTCGCGCCGGAGCGCGGGCGGCTCGAGGAGCGGGGCGGCACGCCGATCGTCTTCTCCGGCGTGCCCGAGGGGCGCGTGCTCGATGCGCTGCCTGCGCCCGACTGGCGCATTGCCGAAAGGGTGCACGGACGTCGATTCCGGATGGCGCACTACGAGTCGGTGCGTGGCTGTCCGTATCGATGTGCGTTCTGCAATTATCCGTATCTCTTCGACGACACGAAGTTCCGATATCGCAGCGCCGAGCGCATCGACGCGGACTGGGCCGCGCTCGAGGCGCAAGGCATCGAGTACGTCAGCTGTCTCGACAGTCTGTTCACGATGCCGCGCAAGCGATTGCAGGAGCTGTGTCGGCGCCTGATCGCGCGCGGCAGTCGGCTCAAATGGATCTGTTATGCGCGCGCCGACGATCTCTGTGATCTGCCGACTGCGCAGCTCATGAAGGACGCGGGCTGCGTGCAGGTCCAGATCGGGGTCGAGTCGGGCAGCGACGTGATCCTGAAGAACATGAACAAGGCGTGCACCGCCGACGAGAACCGGCGCGCGCTGATCAACTGTCGCAAGGTCGGGCTCACGTCGCTGGTGACGGTGATCGTCGGGTTCCCCGGCGAGACCCGCGAGACCGTCGACGAGACCTACGCGCTGCTCGCGAGCGCGCCGCCCGACGTGTTCTACGTCGTCGCGTTCTCGACGTGGGTCGAGGGCGTTCCGATCCTGAAGGACGAGACCAAGAAGAAGCACGGCCTGGTCACGCTGAGCGGGGTGCCCTCCCCTGCTCCGTACTGGCGTCATCCCGGCATGTCGTGCACCGAGGTCTCGCACGAGGTGAAGCGGCTCAACGAGAAGCTCATCGAGAGCCGCGTGGGGCTCGAGGGGTTCCTCTTCTATCGCGGCCTCCTGGGCTACGACCCCGCGGATCGTGAAGCGTTGCTCGACTTCCAGCGCGACGTGATGCGCGGACAGCCGATCCTGCGCGGCCTCGTGCGCGGGCTCGATGCATTCGTGCACCGCCAGCTGGTGCGCGACGTCGAGGCCCGCCTCGGCGCTGCGCGCGCGATGTCGGCCTGATCGCTCGCGCTCACCACCCCCCTCGGTGGCCGCATGGTGTGCGGTCTTCGAGGGCGGCACGCTGCGCATGCAGGTGCTCTCGGTCGCGCACCTGCCGCCGCGCACCTCACGTACGTCGATTGCGGCGCCGATCCGACGACCGGCGCGCTCGGCGGCACCGAGTGGGAGGACGAGACCGACTCCTGCGACGTGCACGCGCGCGCGATGACGCTGCGCCTCGAGCCCGCCGACGAGGAGCGCGTGGACGGTCGGGGGAGACGCCGAGCGCGCCGCAGCAGCTCGAGGCGCAGCCCTCGCCGTGACGCTCAGAGCCGCTCGACGAGCAGTCGCAGCGCGTCGGTCGACGTGAAGATGCCGAGCAGTCGATCGTGCTCGTCGGTGATCAACACCGAGCCGAGCTTGTGCTCGTGCATGCGCGCGACCACCTCGCGCAGCGACGTCTCGGGCCGCGCGCAGTAGGGCTCGGGGCTCATCGCGTCCTCGACGCGCACGCGCTCGGCGTCGGCGACCGACTCGACGAGCCGCACGTCGCGATCGCTGATCAGCCCGACGAGGCGCCCTCCTGCGAGCACCGGGAGGTGGCGGATCCCGTGCGCCCGCATGCGCTCGGCCGCCACGGAGATCGGCTGATCTCCACCGATCGTGTAGGGATGAGGGACCATGACCGAGCCGACCTGCGCCACGACTGCCTCCACGTGATCGTCAGGTACGCACGCTCGGAGCACGCGCCATGCGACGATGCGAGGACCGTGACGAGCCACTGCTACAGAATTCGTAGCGCACTGCTCGTGCTCGTGTGCATCGCGTGCACCGAGTCGAGGGACGCGCCCGACGCGGGCCCATCGTGCGAAGGTGTCGTGTGCCGCGAGCGCGAGGTCTGCGAGCTCGGGGCGTGCCGCTGCGATCCCGCGCAGTCGACCACGACCGACGCGCTCGACCTCGTGCTGATGATGGACTCGTCGGGGTCGCTGGAGGCCGAGCAGACCCGCTTCGTCGCCGCGCTGCCGCGCTTCTTCCGCGCGCTCACGAGCGGCGATCACGACGAGGACGGCACGCCCGAGCACACGCCGGTGCGCTCGCTGCACGTCGGCGTGGTGACGAGCGACATGGGCAGCGCGGGCTTTCCGATCCCGACGTGCGGCACGGAATTCGGGGACGACGGGCGCTTCGTCCGCAGCGCGAGCGCGTCGCTCGGAGGATGTCCCGCGACCTACCCCACGTTCTTCGAATTCGCCGCCGGCGACGACGTCTCGGCGCTGGCGAACGACGTGAGCTGCGTCGCGCAGACCGAGCACCTCGAGGGGTGCGGCTTCGAGCAACCGCTCGAGTCGGTGCTCAAGGCGCTGTCGCCCGCGGTGCCGACCGAGTGGACGGCCGAAGGGTTCGAGCCGCCGACGTTCCTCGACGGGACGCTCGGGCACGGCGCGGGGATGCACGCCGGCTTCTCGCGGCGCGATGCGGTGCTGGCGATCCTGCTGCTCACCGACGAAGACGACTGCTCGGTGAGCGACGTCGAGCTCTTCGATCAGACGAGCCCGCGCTACGGGGGCGAGCTCTCGTTCCGCTGCGTCGCTCACCAGAGCGCGCTGCACCCGTTCGCGCGTTACGTGGGCGGGCTCGCATCGCTGCGCCGTCATCCGGGGCGCGTCGTGCTCGGCGTGCTCGCGGGCATCCCGGCCGAGGTGATCCCGAGCGCGCCCGGCGAGCCCGAGGACTACGACTGGATCCTCACGCACCCCGACATGCAGTCGGCGATCGACGCGACCACCGGGCGCATCCGCCACTCGTGCGAGGACGCGGCGCTCGGCGCGACGCATCCGCCCGCGCGCATCGTGCAGGTCGCGCAGGGGCTCTCGTACTCCGGCGCACGCACGTTCGTGCGCACGATGTGCAGCGCCGAGGGCGCGCCGGCGGAGATCCACGTGCAGCCGGCGCTCGACGCGCTGCTCTTCGAAGTCGATCGTGCGATGGCGACGCCGACGTGCGACTGACCGCTACGATCTCCGTAGCAGCGCGAGCAGGTCCTGCTGTCCGCGCCAGAAGTCCTCGACCTCGGCGAACGTGTGGCATCGACGTGCGTCGGGGAGCGAGCGCAGGAGCACCTTGCCGTAGCCCTTCTTGCGCACGCGCGAGTCGAGCAGCGCGACGACGCCGCGATCACGCGCGGTGCGGATGAGGCGCCCGAAGCCCTGCTTCAGCGAGAGCGCGGCCGCGGGCACGAGGTACTCCATGAACGGGCTGCCGCCCTGCTCCTCGATGCGCGTGCAGCGGGCCTCGACGAGCGGATCGCTCGGCACCTCGAAGGGCAGCTTGTCGATCACCACGAGGCGCAGCGCGCGCCCCGGCACGTCGACGCCCTCCCAGAACGACTGCGTCGCGAAGAGCACGGCGTCGCCCGCGACGCGAAAGCGCTCGAGCAGCACGTTCTTCGGCGCATCACCCTGGGTCATCGTCGTGACGCGTCGCGCCGCGAGCGAGGGGCGCAGCCGGCGCGCGAGCTCGTTCATCACGCGCACGCTGGTGCACAGCACGAACGCGCCGCCGCCGGTGAGCGCGATCAGCGCGTCGAGCTCGGCCGCCGCGAGCGAGAGGAACGCGGGATCGCGCGGGTCGGGGAGATCGGGGAGATAGAGCGCGGCCTGCTTCGCGTAGTCGAAGGGCGAGGGGAGCACTTCCTCGTCGACCTCGAAGTCGATGCCGAGGCGCTGCTTGGTGAACGCGAAGGGCGTGCTCGGCGGCGTGGGCGCAGGCGCGGGCACGTCGCCGTCGGGCACGACGATCGTGGACGGCACGGGCTCCATCGCGTTCGTCGCGGCGCGTCCGGTCGCGAGGGTCGCGGACGCGAACACGATCGACTTGAGGCGATGCAGCACCTCGTCGCGGAAGAGCGAGCTCACGTCGACGGGGCTCGCGCCGATCGACACGGTGCGCCCGCGCTGCTGCGTCCAGGTGACGTGGGAGTGGCTCGGCTCGGCGATGGTGCCGATCGCGCTGCGCACCTGCTCGGCGCGTCGCGCGGTGTGGGCCATCGCCTCGCCCATCACGATGCGCAGGCGCGCGTGCTCGGCGAGCGCCTCGAGCGCGACGTCGAGCGCGAAGAGCGCGTCGCGCACCTTCGAGGTGAGCGCGCTCTCGGGGAGCGGATTGCGACCTCCCTCGGGACCGGTGCTGCGCGGGATCGCAGCCCAGAGATCGTCGGCGCGCAGGATGATCACGCGGAGGAGGCGCTGCGACTCCTCGTCGAGCGCGCCCACCGACGCGAACGCACGCTCGGCGTCGCGCACCAGCACATCGATGCGCTGCGAGCCGAGCTGCACGCCGAAGAACGCCGTCGCGACGTCTTCGATCTGATGGGCCTCGTCGAAGATCACCGCGTCGTGATCGGGGAGCACGCCGCCGCCGTGCGCGCGCAGCGCGAGGTCGGCGAAGAAGAGGTGGTGGTTCACGACGACGAGGTGCGCTTCGTCGGCGCGGCGTCGCGCCTTGGTCACGAAGCAGTCGTCGTAGTGACGGCACGCGCGCCCGATGCGGGTGTCGGAGCCGCTCTGGATCGCGGTCCAGATCGCGGCGTCCTCGGGGAGATCGACGAGCTCGGCGCGATCGCCGGTCTCGGTGCGCTCCTTCCACTCGCGCACGATCGGCAGCATGCGCGCGATCTCCGGCTTGGTGAGCGAGTCCGCGGAGCGCGTGAGCTCGCCGTAGCGGCGCAGGCAGAGGTAGTTCGGCAGTCCCTTGAGGACGGTGATCGAGAGCGGCCGACCGAGCGCGCGCTCGAGGCGCGGCACGTCGTGCTCGACGAGCTGATCCTGCAGCGTGCGCGTGCCGGTCGAGATGATCACGCGACGCCGCGACGAGAGCGCGGCCGGCACCAGGTACGCGAGCGTCTTGCCGGTGCCGGTGCCCGCCTCGATCAGCGCGACGCCGTCGTGGTCGAGCGCGCGCTCGACCAGCTCGGCCATGCGGAGCTGCGACGGGCGGCGCTCGTATCCCTCGATCGCCGCCTCGAGCAGGCCTCCTTCACCGAGCACGTCCCGCGCGCGCATGAGCGCTGTGCATAGCGCTCTTCGGATCGCGCGGGAAGCGCTCAGCTGGAGTGCTCGCTTGCGGCGGGCCCGCACGGGAGCGTGCTGCGCACGCGGACGGGAGGGCCCGTCGCAGGCGAGCCGATTTTGTCGACGCCTTTCAGGCGCGCGTCGCCGCGACCGCGGCGAGGTGCTTGCGGATCGTCGAGATCAGGAGCTCTCGATCGACCGGCTTGGTCAGGTAGCCGTCGCAGCCCGCGGCGCGGGCGCGCGCCTGGTCCTCGCGGCTCGCGTGGGCCGTGAGCGCGATCACCGGGATCGATGCGAGCGCGCTCGCCTTGAGGCGCCGCGTCGCTTCCCATCCGTCGAGCCGCGGGAGCGAGAGATCCATGAGGATCAGGTCGGGATGATCGCGGTTCGCGCGGTCGAGACCGTGCTCGCCGTCCTCGGCCTCGATGATGTCGAACGTGCCCGCGAGATAACGCCGCACGACGTCGCGGTTCTGTGCGGAGTCCTCTACGTAGAGCACGCGCGGGAGCTTCGTCGCGCCGAGGCCCTTCTGCTCGAGCAGGAGGCGCTTCGCCTCGGCGACGACCTTCTCGATCGAGACACCGTTCTTCTTCACGACGGTGGCGATGCCGTCGCGCAACACGCGCTGCTCGTCGTCGGAGAGCTCCTTGCCGCTCAGCACGACGACCGGCGAGGTGATGCCCTCGCGGCGCAGCTGATCGAGCAGCGCGAAGCCGCTCATGCCCGGCATCACGAGGTCGAGCACGATGAGCCCGGGGCGAGTCACCCGCGCGCGCAGCAGCGCGTCCTCCCCGCTGCGTGCCTCTGCTGCCGAGAAGCCCGCGGCGCGGAGGTGACGGCACACCAGCTCGCGCGTCGGCGGGTCGTCATCGACCACGAGCACCTCGCCGCGATCGGCGCCGACGCTGCGGCTCACCACGTCGACGAGCCGCGCCGCCTCGAAGGGCTTCACGAGGTACTCGCACGCGCCGAGCGAGAGCCCGCGCGTGCGCTGTTCCTCGACCGAGATGATGATCACCGGCGTCGTCGCAAACGCGGGATCGCTCTTCAGCTCCGCGAGCACCGACCACCCGTCGAGCTTCGGCAGGTGCACGTCGAGCACGATCGCGCTGGGACGATGCTCGCGCGCGGCGGTGAGCGCGGCGACTCCGTCGGTCGCGAGCTTCACCGTGACGCCCTCGCGCTCGAGCTCCGCCTTGAGCAGCTGGTGGATCAGCGGATCGTCGTCGACGACGAGCACCGTGGTGCCGGGCACGATCTCGTAGCGATCGGAGCCGCGTCCCGTCTTCACGGTGGTGCGCGACTCGCCCGCCGCGAACACCCCGGGGAGCCTCACCCGGAACACCGAGCCACGACCAAGCGTGCTCGTCGCGTCGACGTTGCCGCCGAGCACGCGACACAGCTCGCGCACGATCGCGAGGCCGAGGCCGGTGCCGCCCACCTTGCGCGTGCTCGAGCCGTCGACCTGGCGGAACTTCTCGAACACGAAGGGCAGCTGATCGGGCGGGATGCCTGCGCCGGTGTCTTCGACCGAGAGCACGAGCGCGTCGACGTCGCGCTTCACGTCGACGACGACCTCGCCCGCCTCGGTGAACTTCGCCGCGTTCGAGAGGAGGTTGAGGAGGATCTGACGGAGCTTGAGCCCGTCGGTGTCGATCGTGTCGACCTCGGGCGGGATGGACGCGTAGATCTCGACCTGCTTGCCCTGCGCGTACTCGCGCACGGTCGCGATGCACTCGTCGATCAGCGGGCGCAGCTCGACCTGCTCGCGCACGACGTCGACATGGCCCGACTCGATCTTGGAGAGATCGAGGATGTCGTTGATCAGGCCGAGCAGTGCCTTCGCGTTCGCTTTGACGACGTTGAGATCGCGCCGCCCGTGGGGCGTGAGGCGCGAGCCCTCCTCGCGCATCAGGAGATCGCAGTAGCCGAGGATGCCGTTCAGCGGCGTGCGGATCTCGTGCGAGAAATTCGCGAGGAATTCGCTCTTGAGGCGCGCGGCGGACTCGATCTCGCGGGCGCGCTCTTCCTCGATGCGCTTGGCCTTCGCGAGGTCCTGCGCGAGGCGATCGAGATCCTCGTTCTGCTGGCGGATGATCTCCATCTGCAGCGCGCGCTGCTGATAGCTCGCGAGGGTGCGCGCCGAGACCGCGCGCGACTTCTTGAGCTCGTCGAGGCTCGCCTCGAGTCGGCGGTTCGCCTCGCGGAGCGCTTCCTCGGCCTGGCGTCGCTCGGTGACCTCCTCGGTCACGCCCATCACGTAGCGACGACCGTCGCGATCGGTGATCGGGACCTTGCGGGTGCGCCACCAGAGATCGACGCCGTTCGCGCGCGCGACCTCGTCCTTGATGGTCACCTGACCGCTCGCGAGCACCGCGCGATCGTCGGCGGCGAACGCGTCGGCCTGCTCGGGCGGGAGGTACTCGTGGTCGAGCTTCCCGAGCAGCTGCTCGCGCGGCATGCCCATGAAGTCGACCATCAGCTGGTTCACGACGCGGAGCCGCAGCTCGTCCGCGTCCTTCACGAAGAGGACGAAGGGCATGCTGTCGACGATCGCCTGGACCAGCGAGCTCGAGGTCGCGTCGGGCGCGGGCCAGTCGTTGGTGCGGCCCGCAATGCGCGAGAGCTCGCGAAGGAGCGCGGGCCCGAGGCGCGCGAGCTGATCGAGGCTCACGTAGTCGAGCGCGCCGCCGCGGATCATCGCGTCGCGCATCTCGCGATCGTCGTGGGCGGACGCGAGCGCGATCATCGGCAGCGAGAGGCCGCGCGAGCTCCACGCGTGGCGCGCGGTGGGCGCGTCGAGCGTGGGCAGCGAGAGCACGATCGCATCGGGCGGATCGGCGAGCGCGGCGATGAACGCCGCTTCGGTCGAGACGGTCTCGGGGGTGACGCGGAGCTCGGCGCGCGCGAGCTCGGCGACGACCTGCGACGCCACGTCGGGCGCGGCGACGATCAGGACGCGAAGGGCGCGCTCAGTCATCGTTCTTCCCGAACGCGAGCGCGGTGAGCGTCGTGTTGATCTGGAAGCCCGAGTAGATCTCGAAGAAGACGTTGAGGCCGGCGGCGGGCGGGGCCTTGGTGAACGCCTTCGAGAGCGCGGCGTGCTCGCCCTTGCCCTTCGCGTACCAGTCGCGCGCGGTGCAGTGGAAGAGCAGCGCGGCGGTGGGATCGCCGCCGACGCGGCGCGGGAGCTCTTCCTCGAAGAAGCGCTGGGTGGACGCGGCGAGATCGTCGAGCTGCATGAGCTCGAGCTCGACGCCTTCGTCGATGAGGTTCGCGAAGAGGATCGAGCCGTCGTCGAGGGGCTTCCAGGGCGCGCGGATGAAGTGCTCGCGGCCGACCTTGAGCGCGGTGGGACGGCGCGCGAAGCCGTCGGGCTTGCCGAACTCGAGGTCGTCGACGCTCACGCCGAGCAGCTCCGCGTAGCGCTTGGCGGCGGGCTTGCCGTCGATCTCGAGGGCGCGCGTGCAGGTCTCGTCGATCTTGGTGACGCGCAGCGTCTCGCCGGTCGGGCGGTACCAGTGCGAGCGCAGCGCGGCCCAGGGCGCGCTGGTGCGGAAGAGCGCGAGGACGACGGCGTCGGTGACGACCTCGCCATCGACGTGGAGCAGCGCGGTCTGCTTGGCGGGGTCGGCCTCGGCGCAGTTCGCGCCGCCGCCGACGAGCGTCAGCGCGGGGTTGCGATCGAGCACGCCGAGGAGGAGCTCTTCCTTCTTGAAGCGGAAGCCGTCGTCCATGACGAGGCCGACGTGGCGGCGCGGGTCGACGTCCTGAGGGCGGACGCCGAGCTCGTCGCAGGCGCGCTGCATGGCGCGGGCGCCGGCGCCGATCGCGTCGGCGGAGAGATCGGTGCCGAGGCCGAGCGCGACGTCGAAGTCGCCGGTGAGCGCGGAGAGGACGACGGTGCCGTCGTGGATGCCGTCGCGATCGATCTCGCCCGCGGTGCTCGCGCCGATGATGCGCGTGCCGCGAGGGAGGCGCGCGCGGAGCGCGGCGTTGAGCGCGCGGTGGTCGCGATCGCTCGACGCGAAGACGGTGACGAGCTTCGGGGTCGCCGAGCCGAGCGAGGTGAGGAGCGCCTCCGCGGCGCGCTCGGGGTCTCGCTCGGACGTGCGGGCGCTGTTCAGATCGATGCGTGCCATGCCGCTCCTGGCGCGCGGACGGTTCCGTCCGGCTTGGGAAGTTCCGGCAACAGAGTACCAGGGACCGTCCGTGGTTGAGCTTCCGTCGCGGTTTGTTTCCGTCGGACGGCAGACCTGCAGTGATACGGCCCCGAAACCGACCGTGGTTGAGTTTCTCGGCCCGCTCACATCACCAAACGGCGACGTCCCCTCACCGCGACAGCCGCCCCACTGCCTCCGCGTGCTCCGCGATCCCGAGGTACGCCTCCCGCACCCGCTCGTCCCGCATCGCCGCCGCCCGCGACCGCACCCGCGCCGCCGCCTCCGCGATCGCGCGCTGCGCGTCCTCCCCGCGCCCCGCCGCGATCAGCGCATCCGCGCGCACCAAGCGCAGCGCGACGTCCCCCGCGACCGATCCCGCGCCCGCGAGCGCGAGCCCTCGCTCGCAGATCTCCAGCGCGCCTTCGGCGTCCCCTCGCGCCAGCCGCGCCCGCGCGAGCGTCACGCACGCCTCGGCGCGAATCCCCGGCGGGAACCGCTCCCCGGCGACCACGCTCTCCGCCTCGCGCGTCGCGCCCTCGACGTCGCCGCGCATCAGCGAGATCGTCGCACCGCTCACCCGCGCCCGCGCCTCGGTCACCGGATCTCCCGAGACCATCGCCTCCGCGAGACACGCACGCGCGATCGCCTCCGCCTCCGCGATCTCACCACGCCGCGCGAGCGGCAACACCAGCTGCGCGCGCGCTCGCTCCGCGTACGCCACGAGCCCCATCGCCCGCGCCCGATCGTTCATGCGTCGCGCCTGCTCGACCGCGCGATCGCTCCATCCGATCGCGGCCAGCGCGATCGCGAGGTGCACCCCCGCGATCACCGCGTAGCGCAGCTGCCCGCACTCCTCGAGCGCATCCACGATCGCCTCGCCCTCACGCACGTAGGGCTCGGGATCCCCGGTGAAGAGCGCGCGCACCGCATGCAGCCACGAGCGCACCGCGATCACCAGCGCACGATCCTCCTCGTGCGCCGCGTCGGCACCGTCCATCGCGCGCAGCATCGGCTCCGCGAGATCCGCGCGCCCCGCGACGAGCATCTCGATCACCGTGCGCGCCACCGCCAGCGCATGCGTCGCGCTGGTCGTCCCCCGCGCGCGCGGCAGCTCCTCGAGCAAGCTCTTCGCGGCGAGCTCGAGCTTCGCGTGATCACCGAGACGACACCCCGCGACCGCGAGCTCGGCCGCGGCACGCGCGCGCGGTCCACTTCCCGGAGGCGACAGCGAGAGCGCCTCCTCGGCGAGCCGCGAGTGGTCCTCGCTCTTGGCGCCCCATCCCAGCGCTTCCGCCTGCAGGAGCCGGAGCTCGCCGAGCATCGCGCCGCTCGCGCCGCACTCCACACCACGCTCGGCGCGCGCGATCACCGACGCGAGATCGTCGCCCTCGAGCGCCTGCTCCGCGGCCCACAGGTACCAGACCACCGCACCCTGCGGCTCGCCTCCGCGCTCGAGGTGCTGCGCGAGCACGATCGCATCGCGCTCACCTGCCGCCTCGAGCCACGCGCCCGCGAGCCGATGCGCGAGCTTCGCGTCGCGCGTCGTGAGCATCCCGTACGCCGCGTCGCGCACCAGCACGTGTCGGAACGAGAGCTCGCGCTCGTCGCGGAAGCGCGATCCCGGATGGCGCGTCACGAGCTCGCGCTGCGCGAGATCGTCGAGCGTCGCCTCGAGCTCTTCGCGTCGCTCCTCCGAGAGCAGCGCCGCGACACCGCCGACCCAGAAGACGCCACCGAACACGCTCGCTGCGCGCAGGATGCGTCGCTCGCCCTGACCGAGCCGCTCGAGGCGCGCCTGCGCCATCGCGAGCACGGTGTCGGGCAGCTCGTTGCCGCGGCCCTCGGCGACCGCGCGGATCAGCTCCTCGAGATAGAACGCGTTGCCGCCCGCGCGCTCGATCAGCGCGGCGGTGGTCGCGTCGTCGGCCCGATCACCGAGCACCTCGCGCACCAGCTTGCGCGCCGCGCGCTGCGTGAGATCGGAGAGACGCACGTGCTGCATGCGTCGCTCGCTCCAGAGGTCGGGGAAGATCGTCGCGACCTCGGGGCGCGCCAGCGCGAGCGCGAGGAACGGACGATCGCGCAGCGTGCGCAGCGTCGCATCGACGAAGCGCACGGTCGGCAGATCGCCCCAGTGCAGATCCTCGAGCACCACGACGACCGGCTGCACCGCGCACTCGGCGGCGACGAACGTCTCCCACGCGCGGAGCATCTGCTCGCCGAGCAGCGCGCCGTCGTCGCGCGCCGCGCGCAGCGCCGGCCTTCCTTCGTCGGGGAAGCGCGCGCCGACCATCTCACCGAGGAACTCCGCGACGCGCTGCGACTCGCTCGCCGGCACGTGACGCGCGACGCGCGCGACGAGCTTGTGCCGCCACACCTCGGGCCGCTCGCCGTCCACAAGGCCCGCGACGTGGCGCACGATCTGACCGAGCATGCCGAACGACGAGCCCGCCGCGATCGGCTCGCCGCGCGCCATCCACACCGAGACCGGCTCACCGCGCGCCTCGATCGCCCGCAACAGCTCGTGCGCGAGCCGCGACTTGCCCGCGCCCGCCGGCGCGGTGACGAGGATCGCGCTCGCGAGCGGCTCGCCGAAGCACTCGTCGATGGCCGCCTCGAGCATCGCCATCTCGCGCTCGCGTCCCTCGAACGGCGCCGGCTTGCCGAGGAGGTTGCGCGCAGGCTCGGCGCGCGTGCGCTCCGAGACGAGCTCGAGCCCATCGGCGTCGCCACCGAGCTCGAAGCGCGTGTCGAGCAGGCCCGCGGTGGTCTGATCGATGCGGATCGCGCGCTGCTCTCCGGGCGCGAGCTCGAGCAGCGCCTCGGCGCGCGTGACCACGTCGCCGAGCTTCGCGGCGGCGGACGCGTCACCGCGACCCATCGCGATCGCGATGCGTGCCCGGGGAAGGATGCGCCGCATCGCGAGCGCACATCGCGCGGCGCGCGCCGCGAGATCGATCGCCACCCCGCTGCCTGCGAGCACGACGATCGGACAACCGTTCGCGAGGATGTCGAGACGCCCCCCGAACGTGTCGGCCGCGGCCGCGAGCTCGCGCGTGCCGCCCTGATCGGGATCGGCGAGCACGGTCGGTCGCGTCGCGCGCGCGCGCAGATCTTCGTCCGCGAGCACGACCGACATGAGCCTCTGCTCGTCGTCGCTCACCGCGGGCCCTTCGTCCTCCGCGGCACGCACGATCTTCGCGCGCAGCTCGTCGCCGAGATCGGGATCCGACGCGATCGAGTCGAGCGCAGCCGCGATCTCGAGCATGGCGGGTCGCTCGCTCGGCTCCTTCTGCATCATGCGATGCACGAGGTTGTCGAGCGCGATCGGGACGTCCTCGCGCACGTCGCTGATGCGCGGCGGATCCGCGAGCAGGATCTTCGCGAGCACCTCCATCAGTCGATCGCCCGCGAACGGCGCGCGACCGGTGAGGCACTCGAAGAGCACGCAACCGAGCGAGAACACGTCGGCGCTCGCGTCGATGTCGCGTCCTTCGCCCGCTTGCTCGGGCGCCATGTAGCCGATCGTGCCGACGACCTGGCCCGTCATCGTGACCGCGCGCGTGGCCGCGTGGAGCTGACGCGCGATGCCGAAGTCGAGCACCTTCACGCGCGCGACCTCGCCGCCCACGAGGAACACGTTGCTCGGCTTCACGTCGCGATGGACGACCCCGCGCTGGTGCGCGGCATCGAGCGCCTCGGCGACGCGACGACCGAGCTCGAGCGACTCGCGGAGCGTGAGCGGTGCGCGCGCGAGGCGACGCCCGACGTCTTCGCCTTCGAGCCACTCCATCGCGAGGTACGCGGTCGGCGCGGTGGCGTGCGCGACGTAGCGGACGATGCCGGGATGCTCGAGGCGCGAGAGGAGATGGCCCTCGCGGAGGAAGCGGCGCTCGTGCTCTTCGCCGCTCCAGTAGAGGAGCTTGAGCGCGACGCGCTCGCCGGTGCGCCGATCACGCGCGCGATGCACCTCGCCCATGCCGCCCGCGCCCGCGAGCTGCTCGAGCACGAAACGATCGTCGAGCACCGTGCCCGGGCGTGCTTCTTCGCGCCTCAAGCGAGGGGCCTCGGAATGAAAGGAACGCGGGCGCTCACGACGCTCGCATCGTCGGCCGCCGCGCGGAGCGCGGTCAAGCGTGCGCAGCGTCGAGTACTCTCGTCGCTCTCGTGCGCCCCCGCCCGGTCCCTCCGCAGCTCGCGATCGTCGTCCTCGCGCTGGTGATCGCGGCGGTGGCGGAGGTCGCGAGCTTCGCAGGGCTCGCACTGTCGTACGTCGTCGCGTGGGGCGTGGTGAACGCCGCGCTCGCGCTGGGGATCGCGCTCCCCGCGCTCGACTCGAAGCGGTTGGTGGTGACGGTCGCGCTGATCGTGATCGCACCGGCGATCGCGATCGGGTCACGGATGCGGGCGCTCGCCGAGCACGAGGGGCTGCTCGGGGTCGAGGCGCACCTCGCGGATCGGCTGCGGCTCGAGCAATCACCGGCGATCCATCCCGACCTCGTGCGCGGCGATCACCCACAGCGTTACTTCGTGCGCGCCGAGGACGCGGCGGCGGTGCGCGTGACCCTCGCGCCGGGGGTGCGCCCGATCGATGCGGTCTCGCTCGGGCATGGAGTCTTCCGCGTCGACTACGACCCGCGCGCCGAGGGCGCGCCGAGCACGACCGGCGATGTGCAGGCGCGCATCGAGGTCGACGGCGACGTGCACGAGCGCGCGATGGAGGTGATCGCGCCGCTCGCTCATCCGCGCTGGCTGCGCGCGAGCGCGGATCGCACGAAGGCGTGCACGACGAGCGAGGAGACCGACGAGCTCGTCGTGATCGGTGCGCACGGGCTGGTCGCGCGGCGGGTGATCGACGATGCGCCGAGCGACTGCGCGTGGATCGGCGAGCGTGTCGTCGTGGTGTTCCGGCACGCGCCCACGCTCGCGATCGTCGATCCGTCGAGCGATGCGATCGAGCGCGTGGAGATCGGGCCGTGGGGACATCGCGTCGCGGTGAGCGACGATTCGGCGCGCATCGCGATCGCGCACGAGGACGGGCGCGTCTCGATCGTCGACGTCGCGTCGCGCGCGGTGACCCGCGCCGAGGTGCGCGGGCTCGCGGACTGGATCGTCTTCGACGAGGACGCGGTGATCGTCGCGCGGCGTGCGCCCGCCGCGCTCTTCCGGATCGTGAACGGTCGCGTCGCGCGCACCCGCACGCTCGCGGCGCCCGCGGTCACGATGACGCGCGGCGTCGATCCCACGATCGTGCTCGCGACGACCGACTGGACCGAGGAGTTCACGCCGCCTGCGCACCTCGGCAATCACTACGTCCAGGATCAGATCGCCGAGCTCGACGCCCGCACGTTCGAGACACGTCGCGTGCTGCCGACGGCGCACCGCAGCCCGCGTCAGGATGCAGCGGGAGGGCTCGATCGAGGCATCTCGCCGATCGGCGTCGACGTCACGCCCGATGGGCGTTGGATCGTCGCGTTCGCGGGCTCGGACGAGATCGCGATCCTCGATCCGACGCGGGGCCTCGCGCCGCGAACGATCGACGTGACGTCGCTCGGGCTCGGCGCACCGATCTCTGCGGTCGTGCTCGAGGGCGGGACGATCGCCGCGAGCTCCGCGGCCGGGGGGCGCATCGTGCTGCTCGATCCGCGCACCGGACGGGCGCGCGACACGATCGCGCTCGCGCCCGACGACGCGACGCTGCTGCGCGACGATCCCGACGCGCTGCGTCGTCGGTTCGGAGAGCGCGCGTTCTACGAGGGCACGCGGGCCGGGATCTCCTGTCAGAGCTGTCACCTGCACGGCGCGAGCGACGGGCTCGCCCACAACATCGGTGGCCAGGTGCTCGCGCCGACGCTCGACGTACACGGCGTGCGCGGCACCGCACCGTACCTGCGCGACGGCAGCTACCCGCGCATCGGCGATCTCCACGAGGTCGCTGACACGCTCTATCGCGGGTTCCGCGAGCCGGCGGGTGATCGCGCGGCGACGCTCGAGGCGTGGATCGCGTCGCTGCCGCCGCCCCTGCCGCTCGCGCGCGGCGATCTCGAGGCCGAGCGGCACGGGCTCGACGTGTTCGTGCGCTCGGGATGCCCCGACTGCCACGCACTGCCCGCCGCGAGCGGGCTCGGACGTCATCCGATCGCGAGCGTGTTCCCGGACGCCGACGCGCCCGCCGACCTCTCGCTCGACACGCCGTCGCTGCGCGCGACCGGGCGGCGCAAGCGATGGCTGTTCGACGGCCGCGCCCGGACGCTCGGCGCGATCTTCATCCGCGAGAACGGCGCGGATCGCCACGGCCACACGCGAGGGCGCTCGTCCGTGGAGATCGCCGATCTCGTTCGGTTCCTGGAGTCGATGTGAGCGAGCTCGACGTGCTCCGGGCGAGCGGGTGGGCGGTCGCGCTGCTGCTCGTCGCGACCCTCTCGATGACGCCGCTCGCGCGCGTCCTGCCCCGGGCGCGCTCCGTGCGCCGGCCGCTCGGCATCGCGAGCGCGTTCGTCGCGTGCGCGCACGCCACGGTCGCGACACGTACGTACCTCGACTGGCAGGGACTTCCGTCCGAGGTCGCCGGCGTCGCGTGGCTCCGATCGGGTGCGCTGGCGCTCGCGCTGCTGCTGCCGCTGCTGATCACGTCGTTCCCGATCGCGACGCGGGCGCTGCGAATCCGCGCGTGGAAGCCGCTGCACCGGCTCGTCTACGCGGCCGCCGCGCTCGCGGTGCACCACGTGCTGCTGGCGCCGTTCGCGCCGCGGTGGTGGGGAATCGCGCTCGGCGCGGCATTCGCAGGGCTGGCGATTTCGCGGGTGACGCCCCATCGTCGCTCGGGCGAGGTCCCCGTCGCCGATGCGGGCCGCTCGGTCGAGCCGTGATGGTTCCGTGACTGAACGGTGCGTTGCCAAGTGGGCACACAGAGGCGATATGCTTGCGGCAACAAGGTTCGGCATGCGCCGGTACGACGTCGACTCCATCGACAACCGCGATCGCAAGGCGATCGAGCGGACGCTCAAGGTCCTCGAGCCGGTCCTCGAGCGCTTCTTCTCGCCGGTGATCCGCGGTCTGGACCGAGTGCCCTCGGGGCCGGGTCTGTACGTCGCGAACCACAACGGCGGCGTGCTCTTCCCGGACACGTACGTGCTCGGAGCGGCGCTCTATCGGCACGGCGGGCTCGAGGACCTGCCCTACGCGCTGGCGCACGACATGGCGGTGCGGACGCCGATCGCGAACCAGATCCTGGTGCCGCTCGGCGGTGTGCGAGCGAGCCCCGCGAACGCACACAAGCTGTTCGAGGCGGGCCGCAAGGTGCTCGTCTATCCGGGCGGCGACGTCGAGGCGCTCCGGCCGTTCAAGGATCGCGACAAGATCGTGTTCGGCGAGCGTCGCGGGTATCTGCGGCTCGCGATCGAAGAAGGTGTGCCGCTGATCCCGGTGGTCACCGCGGGCGCGCACGCGGGGCTGATGGTGCTCGACGACGGCGGGCGCATCGCGCGGTGGCTGGGCATCGATCGGCTGCTGCGCGTGAAGGTGTGCCCGGTGGTGCTCTCGGTGCCGTGGGGGCTGACGATCGGGTTCCCGCCGCCGTACGTGCCGGTGCCGACGCGGATGTTCATGGAGGTGCTCGAGCCGATCGAGCTGGATCGGGCGGGGCCCGAGGCGGCGAACGATCGGGAGTACGTCGAGCGGTGCCATCGACGCGTGGTGGGCACGATGCAGGCGTCGTTGACGCGCCTCGCGCGAGAGCGCGCGGTGGACAAGCGGGCGCGGCAGCTGTCGACGCTGGACCGGGTGGTGGACTGGGTGGGGCTCTCGCCCGAGCAGCGTGATGCGATCGAGGAGCTCGCGGTGCGGGCGCACGTGATGCCGGGGCGCGAAGTGGAGCGGCTGGCGTGGACGACCGTGCCCCCGGTGGACGAGCGGGAGCGGGAAGTGGAGCTCGACGAGCTGGAGAGCGGCGAGCACGTGATCGGGGTGGGGGCCGAGTCGGCGGTGGCTCGGGTCTGAAGGGGGGTGGGGGGTGACCCTATTTGGGGGCACAAACCTCAACCACGGTCGGGTTTCGTCTACGATTTAGGACGCAAAACTCAACCACGGTCAGCTTCCGTACCACCATCCACAGACACAAAACCTCAACCACGGTCGGTTCCACCCTTCCTCTTCGCGGACACCCGCGCCTCGCCTCCGCGCCGCGTATCCTTCCCCGGTGCTTCCGCGCCCCCTGTCCCGCAATCGCTTCGTCGCGATGGTCGCCCCCGACGGCCGAGCCGTCCGCGCCCTCGTCGAGGACGAGCCCCTCCCCCTCCCGACCCCCGCCACCCCCGGCGCGATCGTCCTCGCCCGCCGCGACGCCGACGCCGCCCACGTCCTCCGCGAGCTCGCCGCGCCCGGCACCGCCCTCGCCGAGCTCCACGCCATCGCCGCGCGCTTCGGCGTCGACATCGCCTTCCCCGACGAGGTCATGTCCGAGGTCGAGCGCACCGTCGCCGACCCGCGCCTCGACGCGCCCGAGCTCACCGATCTCGAAGCGCTCCCCTTCGTCACCATCGACTCCGCCCACGCGAAGGATCTCGACCAAGCGATCCACGTCGCCCCCCGCCCCGACGGCGGCTGGATCGTCCGCTACGCCATCGCCGACGCCGGCTCCTACGTCCCGCGCGGCAGCGCGCTCTTCGCCGAAGCCCTCCGCCGCGGCGCCAGCTACTACCTGCCCGGCCTCTCGATCCCGATGCTCCCTCGCCCGCTCTCCGAGGGCATCGTCTCGCTCAACCCCGACGGCCCGCGCCGCGCGCTCGTCTTCGAGATGCACCTCGACGCGCAGGGCCACTCGCTCGACACCCACCTCGTCCGCGCGCGCATCCGCAGCCGCGCGAAGCTGAGCTTCGAGTCGGTCCAGCAGCTCTTCGACGCGCCCGATCGCAGCGAGCTCAAGGGCACCGAGATGGAGCCCTCGCTCCGCGCGATGGCCGAGGTCGGGGAGGCGCGCCTGCGCGAGGCCGCCGAGCGCGACGTCGTGCGCTACCGCCGCCGCGACGTCGACGTCGCCCTCTCGAGCGCCGCGGGCGAGCGCTTCGTCGTGCTCGAAGGCGTGCGTGCCGATGTCGAGCTCTGGAACGAGCAGATCTCGCTCCTCTGCAACGCCGAGGGCGCGCGCCTCCTCGCCGAGACCGACGCCCCGTTCGTGCAGCCGATCTATCGCATCCATCCGCCTCCCGATCCCGAGCGCGTCGAGAGCCTGCGCGAGGCGATCGTGCGCATCGTCGACGCGCATCGCCTCGGCGACGAGTGGAAGTGGGACGAAGGCCGCGCGAGCCTCGCGGTCTACGTCGCGTCGCTCCCCGAGCACGGCACGCACGCGCGTGTCGCGCGCGCCATCCAGCGCCAGGCGATCCTCACCAACGTGCGCTCCCGCTACGCGACCGAGCCCGCCACGCACTACGGCGCCGGCTTCGAGCCCTACGCGCGCTTCTCGGCGCCGATGCGCGAGGTCGTCGGTGTGTACCTCCACGCCGAAGCACTGCAGATGCTCGAAGGTCGCGGCGTCGACGGCGAGGACGCGGAGGCGCTCCGCGAGCGTGTGGTCGACGCCGCGAACCGCAGCAAGGACGTGCAGCGCGCGATCACCGATCTCGTGAATCGCCGGGTGATCGATCGACTCTTCGAGGCCGATCTCACGCACCCGCGCGCATCGCGGCGCGTGTGGCGCGGCACCGTGATGGGCGTCGCAGGCAGCAAGCTGCACGTGCAGCTCGACGACCCCGGCATCGACGTGAAGGTCTATCTCTACGATCTCGCGCAGGGCTGGGGCGGCGTGTGGCTCGAGCCCGACGAGCACGGCGTCGTGCTCCGCGAGCAGAAGACCAAGCGCGTGCGCGCGATCGTCGGCGACGCGATCACGATCCGCGTCGTGAAGCGAGACGAGAGTCGCGATCGCTGGGTGCTCGAGGCGCTCGCGATCGGCCCGGAGGCGGAGCGATGAGCGAGCGATACGCAGCCGATCTCGCGGCAGTGCGCGAGGCAGCAGAGCGCATCAGGCCCTGGGCGATCCGCACGCCGGTGATGACGTCGAGCACGATGGACGCGCGCGCCGGGCGGACGCTCTTCTTCAAGTGCGAGACGTTCCAGCGCGTCGGCGCGTTCAAGTTCCGCGGCGCGTGCAACGCGGTGATGAAGCTCGACGACGCGAGCGCGGCGCGCGGCGTCGCGACCCACTCGAGCGGCAACCACGCGCAGGCGCTCGCGCTCGCCGCGAAGCTGCGCGGCATCCCTGCGCACGTCGTGATGCCGACCAGCGCGCCCGCGATCAAGAAAGAAGCGGTCCTCGGCTACGGCGCGAACGTCATCCCGTGCGCGCCCACCCTCGCCGCGCGCGAGGAGACGGCGGCGCGCGTGGTCGCGGAGACCGGCGCGACGCTGATCCCGCCCTACGATCATCCCGACGTGATCGCGGGCCAGGGCACGATCGCGCTCGAGCTGCTCGAGGAGATCCCCGATCTCGACGCGATCGTCGTTCCGATCGGCGGAGGCGGGATGATCAGCGGCATCGCGCTCGCGGCGCGCGAGCTCGCACCGCGCGTGAAGGTGATCGCCGCCGAGCCCGCGGGCGCCGACGACGCAGCGCGCAGCAAGGCGGGAGGCGTGCTCGTGCCTCAGACCGGGCCGAAGACGATCGCCGATGGGCTCCTGACGTCGCTGGGATCGCTGACGTGGCCGGTCGTGCGCGACGTCGTCGATCGCGTGATCACGGTCGACGAGGACGCGATCGTGCGCGCGATGCGGCTCGTGTTCGAGCGCATGAAGCTCGTCATCGAGCCGAGCGCCGCGGTCGGGGTCGCGGTCGCGCTGAGCGACGCGATGCGTGAGGTCGAAGGCGCGCAGCGCGTCGGCGTGGTGCTCTGCGGCGGGAACGTCGATCTCGATCGACTGCCGTGGATCACGCGGCCGGCGTGACGCGCGCCAGCGCGTGCGCGCGGAAGAGGAAGACGAGCGACACCGCGGCGCACGCGAGCATCACCGTCGTCATCGCGCGCGGCGTTCCATCGGAGAGCAGTCCCACTGCCGCCGACGAGGCCGCGGCAATCGCGAGCTGCATGGTGCCGAGGAGCGCCGATGCGAGACCGGCGCGTGCATGCTGGTGCTCGAGCGCGACCGCCGTCGCGTTCGGGTTCGTGAGCCCGAGCGTCGCGACGTAGATCCAGATCAACGACGCGTGCACGAGCGCGGTCCCGTCGATCGCGGTCAGCCGCAGCACGACGCCGATCACGAGCGTCACGACGATCGCGGCGCGTGCGATCTCGCCCGGCTCGGCACGCATCAGCGCGCGACGATTGACCTGCGCGCTGAGCACGTACCCGGCGGCGTTCGCGCCGAAGATCCACGCGTAGGTCGCGGGCGCCATGCCGTGGTGCTCGATGAACACGAACGACGAGCCGGCGATGTACGCGAACAACCCGGCCTGCGCGAAGCCGCCGCCGAGCGCCGCGGTGACGAACACACGATCGCGCAGCACCTGCTTCGCAGCGTGAGCGATCGGCTCGGGCGCGCGGGGAGCTTGGACGTCTCGCAGACCGATCTGCGTCGCGACGAGGGCGAGCACTCCGAAGACCGCGAGCGCGACGAAGATGGCGCGCCATCCCGCGACCGCGAGGAGCGCGCTGCCGAGCGACGGCGCGAGCACGGGCGCGGCGCCCATCACCAGGACGAGCAGCGACATGATCCGCGCCGCGTCGCGCCCCGACCAACGATCGCGCACGACCGCGCGCGTCACGACCATGCCCGCGGATCCGCCGACCGCCTGCACGAAGCGCGCGGCCGCGAGCAGCTCGATCGTCGGCGCGAGCGCGCACGCCACCGCACCGATCACGAAGAGGACGAGGCCGATCGCGAGCGGGCGGCGGCGCCCCAGCCGATCGGCGAGCGGTCCCCACACGAGCTGCGCGCTCGCGAGGCCGAGGAAGAACGTCGAGAGCGTGAGCTGCGTCGCGGCCGCGGAGGCGTGGAGGTCGCGCGCGATCTCGGGGAGCGCCGGGAGATACGCGTCGATCGAGAGCGGACCGATCGCGGTGAGCCCGCCGAGCAGGAGCACGAGGCCGAGCGCTCCACGCTCGGGAGGATCGGAGCTCGGAGCGCTCATCGAGAGGAGCCTTCGATGCAGAGGCTCGATTGAACAGGATGGTACAGGGACAACCGCAGGTGTGGCGTGCCTTCAGCGCACCCGCAGCACGAGCGTGTCGCGTGCCGCGATCGCGCGGAACGCCACGTCGACGAGATCACGCGCGGGCACGTCGGGACGCGCGCGCACCACGACGCGCTGGTGCGGGAGGCGCGCGATCAGCGAGTCGAGATGCGCGAGGTTGATCCCGGCCGGTCGGCGCACCTCGGGCATGCGGAGGGTGATCCGCCGCTCGCGACGCGTGAGCGCATACGTGCCGGAGTCGATGTTCACCAGGAGATCGCGACGCGAGACCTCGCGGTCGTGCATCACGATCGTGACGGGCGCGCCTCGCAACGTTCCATCGGCGCTGCGTCGCACGAGCGCGATCGGACCGCGCGCGATCTCCGCGACCGAGACGAGCACGCGCGCGAGCACGTCGGCGCGCACCCGGGGCGCGACCGCGACGGCGACGGTTCGTCGCTCGGGCGCGTGCGCGCCGACCGCGCGCGCCACCTCGACGATCGCGGCCGGCGGACCGCCGAAGTGCCAGGGCAGGCGCACCGAGTCGCTCTCCGGCAGCACGGTCCCTGCGTCCGCCGGGAACACGATCTCGCCGTCACGCACGCGGACCGGCGGCATCGACGCGACGCGCACCTCGCGACGGCGCACGAGCACGATCACCGACGCGCGCACCGGCTCGCCGTCTTCTCCCGCGACGAGATCACGATCGCGCTCGAGGCGCGGGATCGGCGCGAGCGTGGTGGTCTCGAGGCGCGCCGTCGCGAGCGCGACGCGATCCTGCAGCGCACGAGAGAGGGGATCGCCGGCGCGCGCGCGCTCGCCGATGCGCTTCAGTGCACGGCTGACCTCGAGCATCGACGCGAGCTCTCGGCGCGACGAGGGCGCGAGCGAGGTCCAGGGCGCGGCGCAGGGCGCGCTCGGCGTGGCGCTCGCACAGGGATCGGGCGCGAACGCCGGAAGCTGCGCGGGATCGCCCGAGATGCCGAGCGCCTCGGTCGCAGCCGCGACGAGCAGGAGATCGCGGCGCGAGCCCTGGTAGCGCGACCAGTCGATGGTGTGATCGCCGCGTGCGATCGCCGCGCGCAGGTCGAGCGCGGAGAGCGCTTCGCGCGCGGGATCTCGATAGGCGACGCTCGAGACGACGGCACCGAGCTCGCTCCGGAGGTGCGCGTCGAGCTCGGGCTCGGCGACGCCGAGCGTCTCTGCCACGCGCGTCACGGGGATCGCGCGCTCGGCGCCGAGCTGGCTCGCGATCAGGAGATCGATCGCGATCGAGGCGCGCAGGTAGCGCGCTTCGAGGCGCGCCTCGGGCGTCGGTGCGCTGCGCGCGGTGCGGGTGAGCTCGCGCAGTGCGCCGAGGGTCTCGGTGCCTTCGCGATCCCACGGCGCGAGCACCGTGCGAACGGAGCGCAGCGCGGTCGCCTGTGCGCTCGTGCGCGATGGAGCGAGCACGAGCGAGCCGAGGAGCACGAGCAACGCGGAGCGGGAGACGATCGTCGACATCGATATCCCACATCGTCCCCTCGCATTTCGCGAAAGGTCCGCGCCGCGTGATGCGCGCGGGCGACTCGGTGTGTCGCGCCTCGCGCGCTGCGCCGCGTGTCATTCGGCGACGATCTCGACCTCGACGAAATCGCTCTCCGGGGTAGGGCGCGGAGCGGGCGCGCGCGCCGGGCGATCGAGCGAATCGCGGTGCTGCCAGTACGTGAAGAGCGCGGCGAGCAGTGCGGCGAGGAGGACCCACCACTTCGTGCTCGCCTGGGACGGAACGCGAACGGCCACGTGGGATCTCTAGCACCGCGCGGGTTGCCTCACGGTGCGCTTGGTGGTGCGCGGGCGCGCGTGGCAGGTGTCGGTCGGCATGACGCGCAAGGCGACGACGTACTGGGACTACATCAAGGTCGAGGAGATCACGTCGCTCCAGGGCGGGCTCGAGGAGAGCGACGCGGGGCTCTCGAACGACGAGGTGCTCTTCATCACCGTGCACCAGATCGACGAGCTCTGGCTGAAGCTCGCGCTGCGCGAGCTGGTGTCCGTGCGTGGGCTGTTCGCGCAGGAGCGCGTGCCGGAGCAGTCGCTCGCGAGCGCGGTGCGCGGTCTTCGTCGGATGGCGCTGCTGTTCCATCACATCGCGCAGCACTTCGCGCTGATGGAGACGATGACGACGCGCGACTATCTCGCGTTCCGCGACAAGCTCTCGCCCGCGAGCGGGTTCCAGTCGGCGCAGCTGCGCGAGATCGAGATCCTGATGGGGTTGCGGGACTCGGAGCGGATCGCGCTGGGGCACGAACATGGGTACATGCAGGCGCTGCGGGCGCCGGATGGGACGGAGTCGGCGGCGTCGCGCCGCGTCGCCGCGCGCCTCACGGACCGACCGACGTTGAGGGAAGCGCTGGATGAATGGCTGTTCCGCACACCGATCCAGGGCAGCACGCCGGACCGCGCGGGCGATGCCGAGACGGTGCGGAGGTTCGTCGAGCAGTACCTCGAGGCGCACGCGGGAGAGGTGCGCCGCGCGCAAGAGCTCGCGATGCACGACGCGCTCACGCCGCACGACGTCGAGCGGCTACGGGCCCGCTACGAGAAGGAGGTCGCGGGAGCGCGCGCGTTCCTCGAGGCGAGCGATGTGCCGGAAGACGAGCGCGCGCGGCGCGCGCGGGTGCGCGCGGCGTTGGTGTTCATCGAGGGCTATCGCGAGCTGCCGCTGTTGGCGTGGCCTCGCGAGGTGATCGACGCGATCGTCGCGATCGAGCAGGCGTTCGTGATCTTCCGACAGCGGCACGCACGCATGGTCGAGCGGGTGATCGGACGTCGTACGGGGACCGGTGGCTCGGCCGGCGTGGACTATCTGGACCAGACGGCGCTGCGGTATCGGATCTTCCACGATGTGTGGGCGGTGCGGACGCTGTTGATCCGCGCGCAGGCGCTGCCGCCGGTGGAGACGCCGGAGGCGTACGCGTTGGGCGTTGGGCAGTAGGATCGGGCGCCGGGCTCAACCACGGTGAGTGGTTTCGGGCCTCGGCGCCGCGGAGTTCGAGGGACGCCACGCGAGGAGCTCAAGCGGCGTCTGCGAGCGCGTGGACCGCAACACGGTGCGTTCGCAACATCGACCACGTTCCCGCTGGGAACGTCACGGCACGATCGCCGGCGCGCCATCGCGCCATCGCGTCGTGATAGGCGCGACGGAATTCACGGAGCTCGCGGATGGCCTCGACGAGCTCCGTCGCTCTTCCTCGGCCGACCGCGAACGTCGGATTTCGCTTTCGGACCGGTTCGTGGGCTCGTGCACGAACGTGCGGCGCGACGGACTGGCAACGACGCGCACCGAGGAACGCGACGCCACGGGCTCTGACTTCGATCCTCGCGTCGCGCTCCTGGCGCTCCACCTCTTGTGCGATCGCGCGTCGCATTTCGTCTGGGCTCCAGCCGCTCGAGATGCTCGGGAACGGGCTGAGCTCGAGCTCGACCGCGTCGGGCCACTGTTCGTTGTGAGGATCGAAGAACATCGGCGGACGACGCGCCTTCAACACGCCACGTCCGATCTCCCGTGGGCGCGTCTGCACTCCGGGCCAATCCTTCGCCTCTCGCACGAGCCCGGCGAGCACTGGATTGGCAATCGCGTAGGCGCTCTTCTGCACGACCGCATCGCGCGTACGAAGCTCGACGATGGATGAAGGCTCGTGATCCCAGACTGCTCCTTCCCATCTCCGGAGCACCTTGGTCCCGAGCGCGACCCAGCGATGCAGATCACGGAGAAAATCGGGAAGAACGCCGGCGACGTCGGTCACGACGAGGTGCTCGTGCGTGCTCATCAGAGTCGCAACGTGGACGAGAACCCCGTGTTTGCGCGCGCACAGCGCGAGCGCGTACACGAAGAGGTTCCGCATCTGCTCGTCGGGCCGAAAGAGATGATGCCGACGCAGCGTGCGGCGGGTGATCAAGACGGTGGATCCTGGGCGAACGATGCGTGGCTGTGTCATGCGCGCGCATCGAGCAATCGCCGGACCGGTCGGGGCGCGAGCGAAAGGCTCGGGGTGATGGATGAGAAGTGGCGGAGGCTGGCGGCGGGCGTCTGACGGCCGTCAGGTCGTCGAGTCGAAAGCTCAACGTCGGTCGGTTCGCTCTCCGGGCGCTCCGGCATCCAGCACCGCTGCGCTCATCCGGCCCAACCACGGACGGGCTATCGCTCGGACTCCTCGGCCCGGCACGCCGGCACGTACGCCCGACCACGCGGGCGAAACGCACGCGGCCCCCGCACACGGACCCGGATCACGGCGCTCTCGCGCACCTCATCGAGGCGCCCCCTGACGTCCATCCACACCCACGCGACCCGTTCCGTGATCGGCACCATCCGCAGATCGACCCCGAACACGAAGGCCGACGCCTGCCACGCGGGTACCTGCACGCGTAGGCGAAACCGACCGCGCGAGTCGATGCGGCCAGTGCGCTCGAGCTCCGCCACGTCGAGGCATCCGGGCACGGGGAGCGCCCACGTTCGATCGCCGCGAACTCGACTATCGAGGTCCCAACCGAACAACTCGCGCCCTGCGACCTCCGTCCTCTCCCACTCGAGGAGTCGCTCGGCGAGGGCCTCGCGCTGGACGTCGATCGCAGCATCGCGGGCCTCCGCCGACGAAACCAGGCCGTGATCCGGCGCGCGACTCCAGGCCGCACACACCGTCGGCGCCTCGCCGGGCCCAACGTCGGTCGGCAGGCATGCGAGCGACGAGAGCGTCCCCACGAACGGCGCCGGCCCCGTCAACCACGGTGCGAGCAGCACCGCGACGCCGGGTGGCGCCAGCCCCGTGCTCACGACCGCGACCACGTGCCCCGCGTCGTCCAGCATCGGCGCCCCCGAGTTTCCGGGCAGGATCGTACACCCCGCGATCCGCGCGATCGCCGACGGGACGATTCGATCCGCACTCAGCGCTTGCGGCATGACCAGGCAGCGCTCGCGCCGCACGAACACCGTCCCATCCGAATGCGGTGATGCCCGGACGACCTCGAGTCGCCCGTCCGCGACCGGCGGCACGCGCGAGAGGGTGAGGTACGGGGCGTCGATCACCTCATGCAGCCGCAGCACGGCGTGGTCGGCGCCGACCTCGCGTCCCTCGTGAAGCAGGACGGCGGTCACAGCGCGCCAGTCGAGCGTCACCGCGTGCTCGTCGGGCAAGAAGAAGTGCATCGACGCAGCCGCTCCGGGCGCCCCGCTCGGGACGCAATGCGCGGCGGTGACGATCCGATCGCGCGCGATCAGCGTCGCGGTGCAGAACCCCACGTGTCCCGTCGCCGAGTACGAGAGGAGCGCACCGACCCCGTGCGGACAGGTCCCGTCCTCGCACTCGAAGCGCGGCCACGCCGCTTCCGGGGGTGGCTGCGGTGCGAGGCGGAATTGGGCCTGCGCCGCGTTCGGCGCGAAGGCGACCACGACGATCGCGAGCACGAGGGAGCGTCGATGCACCGCCACCTCCCACGGAAACCGGTCGTACTCCGACATCGTGCACGAGAGCGGGTTCCGTGGACACCGGGCGGCAGCTCAACGTGGGACGGGATCGCCGCGACCCTAGCCGGGGACAGCCCCAGGCTCACGCAGAGTCAACCACGGTCGGTGCGCGGGTCTCATCAACGCTCGGCACACGACTCCCGGGTCAACCACGGTCGGCCCACACCCCCCGCGCGCCGCCTCGCACACGCGAGGCGAGCGCGCGCCATCCGCGCGCGGACGTAGCATCCAAATTTCTCACGACGCCGCTCAGGGCACGTCGCATGCACATGACCCCCGACATGACCGGGTGGGGCATCGACCGTAGCAACACGATCGAGCGTGCACGCATCGAAGCGCGCGCTCGCAGGATGGGCACCGCGGTGCGCAGTGCGTACGACGCGTTCGATCGCTGTGCGCGCTCCGGCCGCGGCGAGCTCGAGCGCGCGTGGCACGAGCTCGACGACCGCGTGCAGGACCTCGCGATCATCACCGCGCTCCTTCCCGCGCACCACGTCGTGCGCCTCGCAGCGGAGCACGTCCGCATCGCGCACGCGCGCTGGACCGAAGATCCCGACGCCGAGCGCCTTCCGATCGCGCTCGCCCTCGCGCTCCTCGATCGCGCGCTCAGCGAGACCGATCGCGGCCTCGATCACGCCGCCTGATCACGCGACGAATCCCTTCCAGTTGCGCATGTAGCGCACGAATCCCTCGCTCAGCGCGCGCGCCCGCAGCTCGTCCTCGGTGACCGGCGGCGTCCTCAGCTCGCCCTGCTCGAGCCCGTGCACGATGCGCGGCCACTCCGGGTTCGCGATCGCCGATCGCCCGAGCGCGATCGCGTCCGCACCCTTCGCGAGCTGCGCCTCGCCCTCCTCGCGCGTCCAGATCTGCCCCGCGACGACGATCTTCACGCGCTCGCCGAGCGCCTCGCGGAAGAGCGTCGTCGGGTGCGACTCCGGACGCTTCTTCGTGCTCAGCGCCGACCTCCACAGGGACAGGTGCAGCACCTCCATCCCGTCCGCCGCGAGCCACCGCGCGACCTCGATCGTCTCGTCGAGGTCGATGCCCTTCGCCTGCCCGAAATCCTCGGGCGAAAGACGCACCGCGAGCGCCAACCCCGGTGCCGCCGCGCGCACCGCCCGCAGCACCTCGCGGATCAACCGCGCACGATTCTCGAGCGGCCCGCCCCAGCGATCCTCACGCCGGTTGTAGACGCTGCTGAGGAACTGAGAGAGCAGATATCCGTGCGCGCCGTGCAGCTCGACCGCGTCGAAGCCCGCCTCCGCACATCGCCGCGCCGCGCTCGCGAAGTCCTCGATCACCCGCGCGATGTCCTCCTCGGTCCCCGCGCGCGGCGTCACCGTCCCGGGCTCTTCGTGCGCGCTCGCGCTCCACGTCGGAAGCCCACTCACCGACGGAGTCGCGCGCAGCCCTCCGTGGAACAGCTGCACGCTCGCGACCGCGCCCGCGTTCTTGATGCGCGCCGCGAGCCGCCGCAGCCCCGGCAACATCGCATCGTCGTGCACGCCGAGCTCACCCGGCCACGCCTTGCCGTCCTGCGACACGTGCGCGGCGCACGTCTCGATCAGCCCGAACCCACCTTCGGCCCGACGCGCCAGGAACGCGAGCTCGTCGTCCGAGAGCGTCCCGTCCGGATGGCTCTGCATGTTCGTGAGCGGCGCGAGCCACACGCGGTTCGGCGCGACGACACCCGGACGGAGCACCACGGGAGAGAGCAGCGGGAGATTCGACATCGCGCGGAGGGTACCCCGCTGCAAGACGCCCTGCCGCGCCTACATCGTCGTCCGTGCCCAGCGCCACCGAGCTGATCGAGTCCGACGAGAGCGTCTCGTTCGGCACCTGCGGCCCGATCGTGGTCATGGTGTGGACCGGCATCGCGACGCGCGAGCGTCTCGAGCGCGCCGCCGAGCTCGTCGTCATGCACGCCGCGCGCGGCGGCCCCGTCGGCATCCTCAGCGTCGTCGAGCACGGCGCGCCGATCCCGCCGCCCGAGGTCGTCGCGCTCGCGACCGATCGCATCCTCGCCGGCGCGCCCGAGCTCGCGGGCTCCGCGTTCGTCATCGAGGGCGGCGGCGAGTGGGCGATGAGCGCCCTCGACGTCGCGTCCACCGCGCATCGACGCCACCACGACGTGCTCGTCCGCAAGTACTGCCACGACACCCGCGAGGCGAGCGCATGGCTCACGGCACGCTGCGGCGGGGCACCGACGCGCGCCGAGCTGATCGCCGCGGTCGAGCTCGTTCGCGCCGCGCTCCTCCGCTGATCACGCCTCGAGGCGCACGTCGCGGACCCACTCGATCGTGCGGCGCAGCCCCTCGCTCGGCGCGACGTGCGGCCGATACCCGAGCTCGCGCTCGGCGCGCGCCGTCGAGAAGAAGAAGTCCTCGCAGATGACGTGCACGTGGAAGCGATGGAACGGCACGTCTGCGCCGGTGAGCCGGTGCACGCCCTCGAGCAGGCGCGCCGCGAGCGCGGTGCGCCGCCGACCGAGCCAGCGACGCGGCATGCGGATGCCCTTCGCCTCCGCGTACGGCCGCAGGAACTCGAAGTAGTTCGGCGCGTTCCCCTCGCCGACGAAGTACGCGCGCCCGCCCACCGCATCGCGCGTCGCAGGATCGTGCAGCTTCGCCGCCGCGAGCAGATGCGCGTGCACCACGTTGTCGACGTAGACCACGTCGAAGCGCGCCCGCCCGTCGCCGAGCAGCACCGGCACCGAGCCCGACGCGAACGCCCGCAGGCTCGTCACGATCGCGTGGGGATCGTTCGGTCCGTACACGTGCACCGGGCGCACCGCGCACGTGCGCAGACCGTCTCGACGATCCGCTCCGAGCACGATGCGCTCGCCCTCGATCTTCGTCCGCACGTAGTCGTGCAGCGGCGTCTCGGGATACGGCAACGACTCGTCGCCGTGCGCGATCGGCGTCTCGCGCAGCACGACGTCCTCGGTGCTCGTGTACACGAGGAACGGCACGCCGAGCTCGCGGCACACCTCGACGACGTTGCGCGCGCCCTCGACGTTCACCGCGTCGATCCTCGGGTTCTTCTTCAGCCCGACGTCGACCAGCGACGCGAGGTGGAAGACCGTGTGCGCGCCACGCAGCACCTCGCGCAACGCATCGCGCGATCGCACGTCGACGATCGACGAGGTCACCTTCGTCCCGAGCGCGAGCTCGGTGCGCCACGGCGAGAGGTCGACGACGTGCACCGAGTCGAAGCGCGGCCACGCCGAAGGGCGCTCCACGCTTGGCTCGCCCGCGAGCATCTCGACGAGGCGACGCCCCACGAATCCACTGCCCCCGATCACGACGGCGCTGCGGCTCATGCGCCGCTCGTACCACGACTCGCACGTGTCGTGCCGTGCTCCGTGCACGCCTGCCGCGTATGCTCGACGGGCAACCCCGGTGAGGAGAGCCGCATGCGTCCATTCCTCGACCGCGCCGCATCCGTCCTCGTCGCGCTCACGCTGCTGATCACCGCGACCGCGTGCAGCATCCTCGTCGACCCCGACGAAGGCAGGCTGGGCCAGCAATCGGGCGTCGACGGAGGACCGCCACCCGACGCGTTCCCGGGCGTGCCGTGCGATCTGGAGTGCGACGACGGCATCGTGTGCACGGTCGATCGCTGCCTCGACGGCGCATGCGTGCACCAGCGCGACGACGGCGCATGCGGCGGCCCGGGTGACGCGTGCGTCGGCATCCGGACGTGCGATCCCCCGCGCTCCGCGAACGACAGCGGCTGCGTCTTCGGCGCACCCATCGAGTGCGACGACGGTGTCCCGTGCACCGACGACGAGTGCGATCCCGAGAGCGGCACCTGCCGCTTCGTGCCCGACCACGGCGCGTGCGACGACGGCATCGACTGCACGCTCGACCTCTGCGATCCGTCGCGCGACGACAACGGGTGCACGCACGCCGCGGACGACGCGATCTGCGACGATGGCTTCTGTCGCTCCGGCGGTCGGTGTGACCCCGCGCGCGGCTGCACCGGAGGCACGGCGCGCGACTGCAGCGACACCTCGCGCTGCACGACCGATCGCTGCGACGAGGTCCTGGCGATGTGCGTGCGCACCGTCGTCGACGCCGACGGTGACGGCTTCACCGCGCAGCGCGTGCTCGGCGAGTCGTGCATCGACGGGACCGACTGCGACGACGCGCGCGCCGCGGTGCACCCCGGCGCGACCGAGGTCTGCAGCAACGCGATCGACGACGACTGCGACGGCGCACCCGACGACGGCTGCGGCGGGTGCCGTCCGATCGCGGGCGCGTGCCCGAGCGGCTGGACGTACTCGAACGACGGGCGCGATCACACGTGCTCGGTGTCGTTCACCCCGCCCTTCGGCGTGCGCGAGTACTGTCGCTACTCCGAAGAAGGCGTGCTCGGCTTCTATTGGATGCTCGCGGTGCCCTACAACTGCCCGTCGGGCGCGCGGTACGCGCCGAACGCGGCCACCGGCTACTGCTTGTGGGAAGGCCTCACGCTCCCCGCGGGCGCGACGATCGACTGCACCTCGGTGGGCTCGGGGCGCATGTCGTTCCGCTGGCCCTGCTGAGCCCGACGCGCTCGAGCGCGGGCGTCGCCAGACGCCGAAAAAGCTCAACCACGGTCGGTCCGGCACTGGCGTGCAGCGTCGCGCCGTACCGCGAAATGATTGAGGAAAACCTCAACCACGGTCGGTCCCGCACCGGCCGTTCCTCGGGACACCCCTCCCCGTCCGGTAGCGCCGACCCTCCGACCACTCGCGTCGCGCTCGTGGTCCTCGCGCGCCGCTCACTCGTCCCAGTCGAGCGCGTCGACGCGCGCACCGCCGACGTGCAGCGCCGCCGCCATCGCGCGCGCATCGGGCCAGCGATCCGCGGGGTCGGTCGCGAGCGCACGATCGATCGTGTCGACGAACGCCGGTCCGATCTCGGGGCGCAGCGCAGCGAGCGAGGGCGCATCGGTCTCGGTCACGCGCGTCATCAACGTGCCGAGGTCGTCGGCGTCGAACGGAGGCACGCCCACCGTCGCGGTGAAGAGCACCGCCGCCGCAGCCCACACGTCGGAGCGCGCGTCGAGCGGCAGGCCCGCCCACTGCTCCGGGCTCATGTAGTGCGGCGTCCCGATCTTCACGCCGTCGTGGGTGCGATGCACCGGTGACGACGCACGCGCCTCGGTGCTCTTCGCGACGCCGAAGTCGAGCAGCTTCACGCGCAGAGAGCCGAGCTCGTCGCGCGCGAGGAACACGTTCTCCGGCTTCACGTCGCGGTGGATGATCCCGCGCGCGTGCGCCGCGGCGAGCGTCGCGAGGAGCTGATGCCCGATCTCCACCACCAGCGCGGCGTCGAGCGGACCGCGCTCGATCGCGGTCGCGAGATCTTCACCCTCGAGCAGCTCGATCGCGATGTACCAGCGCCCGCCCTCGTCCTGTCCCGCGCCCATCACGCGCACCACCCCGGGGTGCGCGATCTCCCGCATGATCTCGGCCTCGTGCAGCAGGCGCGCGACGTGATCGCGATCGTGCGCGAGCCGATCGTGCAGCACCTTCACCGCGACCGCGTCGCCGGTGTGCTGATCGACGCCGCCGAACACCGCCGCGTGCGCGCCCGATCCGAGCAGGCGCTCGACGCGATATCGACCCGCGACGATCGCGCCGATGCGCTCGCCGCTCGGCGGCGCCTCGAGCGCGCCGGTGGGCACCGCGTCGACCATCGTGTCGCGCGACGGTGCCTCGCCCATCCACTCGTCGTCTCGCTTCCCCGACGCGGCCACGAGCGAGCGAGCATATCAGCGGAGATGGCGCGCGAGGTACTCGAGGATCACCGCGTACCACTGGCGCACGTTGCGCGGCTTCTGGATCCAGTGGCCCTCGTCGGGGAAGACGAGCAGCTCGCTCTCGACGCCATGCGCCTGCAGCGACTCGAAGAGCGCGAGCGCTTCCCCGATCGGCACGCGGTAGTCCTTCTCGCCGTGCACGACCAACGTCGGCGTGCGCCATTCGCCGATCCCCGCGTGCGGCGAGTGACGCTCCACGTCGCCCTGCCACGGCGTCGCGCCCATCATCGCGCCGAACGTCGCCGGATGATCGCACGTGCCGTAGAACGCGCGCAGATCGAAGAGCCCGGCGTGCGTGACCAGCGCGCGGAAGCGATCGGTGCGACCCGCGATCCACGACGTCATGTACCCGCCGAACGAGCCGCCCATCGCCGCGATGCGCGACGCGTCCACGTCGTCGCGCGCGGCGAGCGCATCGGTCACTCGCATCAGATCGTCGAAGCAGCGCCCGCCCCAGTCGCCCCACACGCCCGCGACGAACGCGTGCCCGTGCCCGGTCGATCCGCGCGGATTCGGCAGCGCGACGGCATAGCCCGCCGACGCCGCGACGAGCGGGTTCCATCGCCAGTGCCATCCGTCGGCCCACTGGCTGATCGGACCGCCGTGGATCCACAGCAGCGTCGGGTGCGGTCCTTCGCCGCGCGGGAGCACGAGCATCGTGCGCACCTGCGCGCCGTCGGCGCCCTGCACCTCGAACGTCTCGACGCGCACACCTTCGATGCACGACGCATCGAAGCCGCTCGGATCGGCGAGCGCCGCGCCCCCGACGATCACGGCGCGCGGCGGCGCGAAGAGCGTGCTCTGGATCGCGACGAGGCGTGCACCGCTCCGACGCACACACGAGAAGCTGCCGCGCTCCGCGAGGACGACGTGCTCGCCGCGCTCGACGTCGATGCGCGCGACGACCACCCGGCCCTCGTCGTCCGCGGTGCAGACGACCGACTCGCCCTGCGCGTCCCACTGCTCCGGGATCGGCCAGCGATCCCAGCGCGACGCGAGTACGCGCTCGGATCCGCTCGCGAGATCGATCACCACGAGCGCGCGCTCGTCGCAGCGTCCTTCGCGCCGTCGCTCGCGCTGCGCCGCGACGCGTGTGCCGTCGGGTGAGAGCCGCAGGTGCGAGTACGACGTGCGGTCGAGGACGCCGAGATCGCGCGCACTCCCGCTCTCGACGTCGATCACCCGCACCGCCGCGCTGCGGATGCGATCGACGTCGGCGCGCATCGTGCCGATCACGAGCGTGCGACCGTCGCTCGAGAGATCCCAGTCGACCTCGCGGTGCTCGCGATCGGCACGCGGAGTGACGTCGACGCGCCCGCCTCCGTTCGTGTCGTAGCGGACGAGGTGCGGCGCCGCGGCCGGCACCCACGCGTCCCAGTGCCGCACCGGCAGCGCGCGATAGCGCAGCCCACGCGGGCCCACTTCCTCGATCTCGCGCGCATGCGCGCGCTGCGCGTCGTGCGGCACGTCGGGCCACACCGGCGCGCGCACGATCATCACGTCGGCGTGCTGCGCGACGAGGAAGTCGTCCACGCCGAGCGGCTCGTCGGTCACGCGCTGCGGCTCGCCGTGCGGCGGCAGCATCCACACCTGCGCGCGCTGATCATCGCCGGGCTCCGGCGCCTTTCCGACGGGACGATTCGACAGGAAGAGCAGCGCGCCGTCGTGCCGGAAGCGCGGCGCGCGATCGTTCGACGGACCGTGGGTGAGGCGCGTCGCAGGACGTCCGTCGAGCGGGATGCGCCAGAGATCGTGCACGTACTTCGATGCGCGCTCGTCGGGCCGCGCGATCGCCGCCGCGAGCCAGGTGCCGTCGGGGCTGGGCGCGATCTCGGCGAGCCGTCCCAGCGTCGTCAGCGTCTCGACGTCCACGCTCTCCTCCTTCAGGGCGCGCGACCCGAGGCGATCAGCACGTCGCGATGGAGCGCCTCGGACTCGACGAGCCACGGATGATCGGGCGGGAGCGCCCCGCGTCGCAACTGCAGCGCGCGCTCGATCGGCGCGAGGGCGTCGGCGGGACGGCCGAGGTCCATCTGCGCGATCGCGATGTTGTGCAGCACGATCGCAACGCTCGGATGGGTGGGTCCGAGCGTGCGCTCTCGCGCGACGAGCGCGCGCTGGAAGAACGCGAGCGCGCCCTCGACGTCGCCCTGCGCGCGCCGGATGTTGCCGAGGCTGTTGAGCGCCGCGTCGTACGCCGCGTCGCTGCGCGCATCGAGCGCCTCGAGCACGCGCACGCCCTCCTCGAGCTGCTGCGCGGACTCGGCAGCACGGCCCTGGAATTCCAAGCAGATCCCGAGGTTCACCGCGGCGCGCGCGACCTCCACCGAGAGCGCACCCTCGCGCGCGCGACGCCGCTCCAGCACGTCGCGGAACATCGCTTCGGCCTCGGGATATCGACCCACGTAGTCGAGCGCCGACGCGAGGGCGTGCGTGGTCGCGAGCAACGCCTCCGCGTCGTCGAGCCCGAGCCGGAGCGCGCGCGCCCGCTCGAGCTCGGCGATCGCGTCCTCGAAGCTGCCGAGCGCCGTCAGCACCTCGCCGCGCAGCGATCGCGCCGCGGCCTCGAGCGCGGGATCGCCGCCCGGCGCGAGCTGCGCGACGACTCCGTCGACGACCTGCAGCGCGCGCTCGAAGTCGCCCCCGGCCAGCTCGCGCTGCGACGCCTCGAGCTGCGCCCATCGCGGATCGTCGGGCGCGACGAGCTCGGGCGCCGAGATCGAGGGCGCGGTGCAGCAACCGGCGAGCGCGAGGACGAACGAGAGCGCGACGAAGATCCGCATCGCGCGGTGCGTCGCACGAGCCCACGCTCGTCGCAAGACCGCGCTCCGTGGGTCGGGCATGCTCGCGTGCGTGACCTCTCCGCCCTCGATCGACTCCGTGATGCACGAGACGCGCGCGCTCGTGCGCGAGCTCGGGCTCGAGCACGTCGAGCCCGTCGTGATCGCCGATCGCAGCAACCTCGTGCTGCACCTCGCTCCGCATCCGCTCGTCGCGCGCGTCGCGATGGCGACCTCGATGGTGCGCGTCGGGATGCAGTGGCTGCGTCGCGAGGTCGAGCTCTCGCGCTTCCTCGACGCGCGCGGTGCGTCCGTGACCCGCCCGAGCACGACGATCGACGCCGGTCCCTTCGAGCGCGCGGGCCTCGTGATCAGCGTGTGGGATCTCGAGACGATCACGGCGAACGCGATCGATCCGCAGCGCGCCGGCGCGCGGCTCGCCGAGGCGCATCGCCTGCTCGCTGCGCACGATGCGCCCGCGCTGCCGGAGTGGGGCGGGTGGGACGAAGCGCGCGCGGTGCTCGAGCGCGCCCGCGAGAGCGGCGCGTGGAGCGCGTCGGAGGCACATCGCGTCGCGTCGGCGTGGGAGCGCGCCGAGCGCATCGTCGAGTCGGCGCGCGCGCGCACCGCGTCGTTCCAGCCGGTGCACGGCGACGCGCACCTCGGCAACGTGCTCGCGACGTCGCGCGGCCCGGTGTGGACCGACTGGGAGGACGCGTTCGTCGGACCGATCGAGTGGGACCTCGCGTGCCTGCGCTCCAAGGCCGAGCTCTTCGGCGAGGAGCGCGAGACCATCGACGCGATCACCGCGGCCTACGACGGGCCCTACGATCCCGAGCTCGCGCGCGAGCTCGGCCTGGTGCGCAACCTCCAGGTGATCCCGTGGCTCGCGGTGTTCGCGGAGCGCGACCCCTCGCTGCTGCCGCGGATGCGCGCGCGGATCGCGAAGCTCTGACGTCACGCCTCGTGCACGAGGCGCAGGACCTCGGCGTACTCGGAAGGCGACGCGCGCTCGAAGCCCTCGGCCTCCATCGCGAGCCGCAGCGCCGAAGGCCCGCGACCCGCGGTCGCACCGAAGAGTCGCTCCACGATGTCGTCGGCGCTCTCGCGCTCGAGCGCGTGCGTCACCACGAGCGCGTCGGTCGGCACCTCGCCCGTGACCGCGATCGACTCGAGCATCGGCACGCGACTCTCGGACACGTACGTCGAGATGCCGGCGTGGAGCGCCGAGATCGAGTCGTCCGACACCGCGACCGCGGTGATGTCGGCCTTGCCGTCGAGCACCGCCGCGATCGCCTCGGGCTGCGATCCGAGGAAGACCTCTTCGCGCACCACCGCGTCGTACGAGGCGCGCGTCTTCCGGATGTGCTCGCGCGCGAGCAAGTAGCCGCCGAGCGAGGAGCGATCGACCCACGCTGCGCGCAGGCCGCGCGCGCGCTCGAGATCGACCTTGCCGCGCAGCGCGAGGATCGCGGTGCGGTACGTCGAGCGGCCGCGCCGCGCGAGCTTGAACGTCGCCCACGCGTGCGGCTGGATGCGCGCGCACACCAGCGGTGGAGCCCAGACCAGGTGCGCCTGCTTGCCGACCACCGCGGCCTCGAGGTCCGCGTAGGACTCGGCGAGCTCGAACCGCACGGTCGCGCCGAGCCGGCGCTCGAGATCGCTGCGGGCGAGCTCGCTGCGCGCGAGCGCGGTCGCCGCGCCCATCGCCTTCGCCACGAAGAACCGGATCAGCACCCCGTGGTCTTTGCGGATGCGCGCGGCGAAGTCCATCGCTCGCGCTCAGCAGTCGAGACAGGCCCACTCCACGATGCCGTCGCCCGAGCCGAAGCGCTGCATCGTGTACTTCTCGATGTCGATCAGGAAATCCAGCCCGTTCTGCGTCGCGTTCTCGGTGCAGCAGCCGTCGCAGTCGTCGTCCGAGCACATGTCGTAGACCGTCACGTCGATCTCGCGATCGCCCTGCCGGATGCGTAGCGTCTTGAGCCCGTACTGCGCGAAGTCGCGAGAGTGGATGGCCGCGATGTTGTGCGACATCACCCACTCTTCCGACTGCACGCCGTCGAGCCCGGCGAACATCCCGGCCCAGGTGCAGCCGTTGTAGCGGACGCACTCCTCGCTCCCGGGGTCCGGGTAGGACTCGAAGTTGGTCAGGTTCGCGCGGTGCCACTCGAGCTCGGTGGGCTCGGTGCCGGCGTCGTGCGTCGCGATCGACGCATCGGCTCCGGGCTCCGATGCATCGGCGCGAGGCGACGAGCCGTCGGCGCGCACGCCGCTGTCGAGCACCGCGCCGCCGTCGTGCCCGGGCTCGTCGTCGGGCGGTGGAAGCAGCCTGGCTTCGCAGCCGCCGACGACCAGACACGCAACCGCTGCGAGCACGTGGATGGGCTTCATCGCGAGTCCCTCTCTCTCTCCGCGCCGAGCGTCCTGCTCGGCCGCGAGGTGAGTGGGGCCGCGACGCCGGATCGAGTCACCGAACGAGCTGCGCACCCGGGCAGCCCGCGCGGCGAGTTTCGTCACGGCGCGCTCAGGCCGGGACGACCCTCGGCGAGATCGCGAGCGCCCAGCCGCGCGCCTCGGGGCCCGCGGGGATCAGCACGCGGAGCAGGTAGTACACCGGCAGCGCGACCGGCGCGCCGAACAGGAACGTCATCGCGAAGAGCGCGCGTCCCAGGGGGTCGAGACCTTCGTCCTCCACCAGCAGCGCGCCGTAGATCAGCAGCACGATGAACTGGGTGATGACGTGGCTCGCCAGCAGCACCAGGCCCGCGCCGCTCGACGTGCCCGCGACGAGGAACGTCGCGATCGCGAGCGTGAGCAGGAGACCGGGCGTGAGCGCGAGGACCCCGAGCAGGCCGCGGTCGCGCCGACGATCGAACTGAGGACGAGCAGCGTGGGAGAGCTGGAGTCGTGAGTTCGGCATGGTGTGCTCCTTTGCAACGACCATGCGGCTCGCGATCGCGGGTGATCAGCCCGCGCGAGGAGGACACTCGGTTGCGATTTCCACAACGATCGGGGTCGTGGGGACGAGTGACCTCGGGCGAGGTCGGAGAGCCGGCGCGGCTCTCGCGCCACCCGGAACGCCGGGCGTGCCTCGCGCTAGACCGGCAGCTTCGCCGAAGCGAGCGTCACCAGCGCGCTCGCGATCGACGCGCCCTTCGTGGTCGTGACCTCGACCTCGCACACCACGATGCGCTTGCCGGCGCTGCGTCGTCGCGCCTCCGCGACCAACACGTCCCCGACCTGCGCGGGCGCGAGATAGCTCGTCGCGAGCGACACCGTCACCACGCCCTGCCCGTCGATCGACGGCTGCAGCGCGATCGCCGCGCCCGCCGCGGTGTCGATCAGCGACGCGATCACCCCGCCGTGGGCGATGCCCCGGGTGTTCGCGTGCTCGTCGCGGATCTCGAGCTCGATGCGGCACGCGCCGTCGCTGCGCGAGACGATGCGCAGACCGAGCCACGACGCGAAGCGCGAGGTCGCGAGCAGATCGTCCATCGCGGCCGAGTATGCTCCGCGCGCGATGAGGACACGACGAGCGACGATCGCGATCATGCTGCTGCTGACCGGCTGTCCCACGCCGCGCGGTGATGGCGCACGGAGCACGACGAGCGGCAGCGAAGAGGAGACGACCCCGACGCGCGAGCGCACCGACCTCACCCGCGAGGGCGTGCTCGCGCTCGGCGACTATCTCTTCGAGCTCGAAGAGGGCGAGGGCGAGCGCACGACCACCTCGCGCCGCATCGCGCAGCTCGCGCGGGTGAGCGGGGACGAGCTCGAGCTCTCGATCGACGGCGCGCCGCGACGGGTCTCGCGCCAGGCCGCAGGACCGATGTTCTGTCTGCGCGCACCGCTCGCGATCACCGAGGGCGATCTGCGCATCGCGCTCGACGCAGGCGCGCCGGTGCACGTCGCCGCGTCCGATGCGACCCACGCGCGCGTCGGTCCGGTGCCGCGCACCGCGTTCTCGCGCGTCCTCGATCGCAGCGCGCTCTCGCTCGAGGGATGTCGCGACGAGCGCGCGAGCGGGACGTCGTACGTCGCCGCGACCCATCCCGGCGATCAGGCGTGCATGTTCTCGGATCCCGATCCCATCGACGAGAGCGACGGGCTTCCGATCCCCTCGGGCGTCTCGCTCGAAGAGCTCGATCGCGAAGGCGGCTGGGCGCACGTGCGCGTCTTCGTCCCCGGCGGATCGATCGAGGGCTGGATCGCGAGCGAGCTGATCTCGACGAGCGCGCCCTCGACCTCGATCGACTGGAGCGCGGCCGCGCTGCGCCCCGATCGCTGCGCGTTTCCCGGCCGCGCCGCGAGCCCCGCACCGCCGCGCGCATGGATCGAGCGCAGTGACGACACGATCCCCCTCCCGCCCGCCGCGGACTTCGAGCGCACGCTGCGCGACGCCGATCCTCGGGTGCGCGGCTGCTGGGACGAGCTGCCGATCGATCAGCGCCCGAACCGTCCCGCGCGCGTCGAGGTGCGCATCGGGATCGACGGCGACGGCCAGGTCGATCTCGCCGCGGTGGTGCGCTCCGAGAACGCGCCCGCATCGCTCACCCGCTGCATCGCGGAGCGCGTTCGCCGCATCCGGTTCCCGCCGCCGCGCACCGGCGTCACGCTGCGTCGCACCTACGCGTTCGATCCCGCGCCGGTGGAGACGAGCGACGAGGAGCTCTGATTGCATTTCGACGCGATCGTCATCGGTGCCGGCGTGGTCGGGCTCGCGTGCGCGGAGCGCCTCGCGCGCGACGGTCGCAGTGTGTTGATGATCGAGCGCCACCCGACGTTCGGTCACGAGACGAGCTCGCGCAATTCGCAGGTCGTACACGCCGGGCTCTACTACGCGCCGGGATCGCTCAAGGCGCGGCTCTGCGTCGCGGGACGTCACGCGCTCGTCGCGTGGTGCGCGCAGCACGGCGTCGCGCTGCGCACGATCGGCAAGCTCGTGGTCGCGGTCGACGAGGACGAGATCGCGCCGCTGCACGCGCTGCGGGATCGCGCGCTCGAGAACGGCGTCGACGACGTCGTGATCCTCGACGCCGAGGAGATCCACCGCCGCGAGCCCGACGTGATCGCGCGCGCCGCGTTGTGGTCACCGTCGAGCGGCATCGTCGACGCCCACGGTGTGATGGCCTCGCTGCTCGCGGCCGCGCGCGCACATCGCGCGTTCGACGTCGCGTTCCGTCACGAGCTCGTGCGCGCGGAGCGCATCGGCAGCGGATACCGGCTCGTGGTGCGCGACGATGCGGGGCGCGAGAGCGAGGTGCACGCGACGCGCGTGGTGAACGCGGCGGGCCTCGAAGCGGACACGATCGCCGCGCGCATCGGCATCGACATCGACGACGCGCGGTATCGCCAGCGCTGGGTGAAGGGCAGCTACTGCGCGCTGCGTCGCGGCGCGCTGCGCGTGCGCTCGCTCGTGTATCCGATGCCGCCCGCGAGCCTGGTCGGGCTCGGCGTGCACCTCACGCTCGAGCTCGATGGCGCGCTGCGCCTCGGCCCCGACGTCGAGCCGATCACGACGCGGGTTGCCGATCACGGCGTGCGCGACGAGCTCGCGCCGCGCTTCCACGCTGCGGCCTCGCGATTCCTCCGCGGCATCGCGCGCGACGACGTCACGCCCGATCGCGCCGGCATCCGCCCGAAGCTGATCGCGCACGAGGGCGAGGTGCGCGACTTCGTGATCGCCGAGGAGTCCTCGCGTGGGCTGCCCGGCTGGGTCGATCTGATCGGCATCGAGTCGCCCGGGCTCACCGCGTCGCTCGCGATCGCCGACGAGGTCGCGCGCTTCGTGTGACCGGCGCGGCTTGCGCGCGTGCGCGCGCCGGACGACATCTCGCGCATGACAACCCGCCCGCTCGTCGTGCTCTCGCTGCTCGCCGTATCTCTCCTCGGGTGCGGTGACGACGACGATGGAACGGGCATGCCGGACGCCGGCCCGATGGACGCGGGCGCGCCCGACTCGGGCACCGATGCGAGCCTCGCGGACGCGGGCAGCGAAGGCGATCTGATGCGCGACTTCTGCGAGCCCCTCGCCGAGCTCGTGTGCACGCGCGCCGCCGCGGACGAGTGCGGCTGCGGTGCCGCGCTGCCGGGAGGCGAGGTCGACGTCGAGGGATGCACCGCGCGCTTCGCCGAGCAGTGCACCAGCGCGTGGGCCGCGCTCACGACCGGCGATGCGCGCGTCGACGCCGCGCGCGCCGCCGAGTGCGTCGAGCTGATCGGATCGAGCACCACCGGCTGTCAGCTCCCGCCCGCGGTGGGCATCGTGATCGCGCACTGCGCGCCCTTCGCCTACGGGCCGGGCGCGATCGACGAAGCGTGCTCGAGCCCGCTCTGCGCCGAGGGCACGGGGATCTGCGCGGAAGGCACCTGCCGCGCGCGCGCCGGCGCGGGCACCGCGTGCTCACCCGAGCAGCCCTTCCAGTGCGCGGTCGGCCTGGTGTGCCTCGGCGGTCAGTGCGCGTCGCCGCCGGTGAGCGGTGAGGCGTGCGAGCAGAACGGTCAGTGCGCGCTCGGGCTTCGCTGCACCGACGGTCGATGCGGCACGCTCGGCGCGCTCGACTCGTCGTGCGAGAGCACGGGCCAGTGCGACGAAGCGCTGGTCTGCGGCGAGGGCTCGACCTGCGTCGCGCGCGATCGCGAGACGTGCTCGCCCGACGACGCGTGCGGCAACCTCCAGACCTGCCGCGCTCCGCGTGCCTGCGCACCGCGCGGCGGCGCCGGCGCGACCTGCGTCGAGTCGCGCGACTGCGAGCCCGCGCTGCACTGCGCCGACGACAGCCGCACCTGTGTCGCGCGCCCCACCGACGGCGAGCCCTGCGCGCCCGGCAACGTGTGCGCGCTCGGCCTCGGCTGCGACATGGACGGAGGCGGCACCTGCCGTCCGCTGCCCACCGCGGGGCAACCCTGCGCGTACTCCGACGGCCTCACGCCCTTCGTGTGCGCGGCGGGTCTCGCGTGCATCGACAACGCGTGCGCCGCAGTCCCCGGCGAGGGCGAGCCCTGCGCGTTCGGCAACGTCTGCGCAGACGGCCTCGGATGCGACTTCACGCGCGAGGGCAGCTTCTGCATCGTCCCGCGGACCGCGGGCGGCGCGTGCGAGAGCGATCGCAGCTGCGCCGACGCGTTCCACTGCGGCCCCGAGGGCACGTGTGTCGCCGACCAGCCGAGCGGCTCGACCTGCAGCGCCGGCAACGAGTGCGCGGGGGTGTGCGTCCCGAGCGCGAGCGGCGGCTTCGTGTGCGCCGATCGTCCCGACGCGGGCGAGACGTGCCTCTTCGACGACGACTGCGGCGACACGATGGTGTGCGATCCGGTCGCGAGCGCAGCGCGCTGCGGCGGAGAGATCTGCGCAGTGCTCTAGACTGAGGCGATGGACGATCGCATCGCGGAGCTGGAGCGGGAGATCGAGTCGCTGCGGGCGCGCCTCGACGCGCTCGCGGAGCAGGGCGCGCCAGGGCGCACGTCGCTGCGCATCCACCGGCGCTGTCCGGTCTGCGATCATCGCTCGGTGCTGCGCATCGAGCGGGTCGCGGATCGCTCGCACGGCGCGATCGAGGCGCTGGCGCCGCTGATCGAGTCGGGCTTCCTCGAGCAGCGAGGGCTCGGTCAGTTCGTCGTGTACGTCTGCCGGCAGTGCGGGCTCGCGGAATGGTACGTGGCGCGGATCGAGGAGATCCCGCTCGATCATCCGTCGGTGCGCGTCGCCGAGGGCCCGCCCAAGCCGCCCGAGGGATCGGGCCCGTTCCGGTGATGCATGGATGCATGGCTGCGCCCTTCCGCCATGCATTCGTGCATACCCCCTGAGGTCGCGCGGAGCGCCGAGATCTCCGTCGGTCGCGCCGCCCGCCTGACCGCGATCGTTCGCGCCCCAGCACGCCACCGCACCACCTGCGCGCACCGCGCAGGTGTGCGCACGACCGGCCGCGAGCTGCACGATCGCCGCGCCGAAGACGCGACGTGGAGGACTTCGAAGATCGACCACGGCGCGCCCGTACCGGTCACGTACGACTGCGTCCGCACCGAATGAGGAGAGTCGGAAGATTGATTAGGAGAGCAGGAGGAGAAGGAATACCACGTCGATTGGGCGCGCTCGGAGCATCGCAAAGTCACCAATCACTACTCGGGTAAATTCGCGAGCACCAGAATCACTGCAGACGATCCGACGTGGTGTTCCTATCCTTCCTGCTCTCCTCAGCGGCTCGGATCTCCTGCTCTCCTCGCTCGCGCTCAGTCGATCACCAGCTGCGAGACGAGCGGGATCGCGCTCGCGAGGTGGTAGTGGTTCGGTGAGCGCTGCATGACCGTCGCGTGGAGCTCTTCGAGCTGCGCCTTGGTCGCGCCTGCCGCGCGGATGCGCACGACGTAGCGGATCGCCGGGCACCCCGGCGGGACTTCCTGCGTGAGCCCGAGCGGGCCGCGCAGATCGATCGTCCCGCGGGTCTCGATCGAGAGCTCGTCGATCGCGATGCCCATCGCGGCGGCGTTGCACGCGTAGCCGAAGATCAGACAGGCGTTCAGCGCGGCGAAGAGCAGCTCCTGCGGGTTCGGGCCCGAGTCCTCACCGAAGAGCTCGCGCGGCTCGTCGCTCCGGATCACGTGCCGTCGCGCGATGTTCTGTCCGCCGAGCTCGTAGCCCTCGACGCTCGACTCGACGCGCGCCTGTCCCTTCCAGCGCGAGGTCACGCGGAACCCCGCGAGCGCGGCGGAGGGGTCGCCGCCGACGTGCTCGACGATCTGCTGCAGCGCCGCGAGGTCGAAGCCGTTGATGCGCGGCGAGCTGGTGGTGTGGGTCTGGACGGCGGTCTGGATCGTCATGTCTCGTTCTCTCTTTCGTGGTGGGGTCAGCGCTTCGAGAGCGCGTCGAGGCTCCGGCGGAACGCGGGGTGCGTCGCGCCGCTCTCGAGGAAGGTCGTGCGGTAGGACGCGCGCTGGGCGTCGCGCAGCTGCGTGCGCACGTCGCGCGAGAGCTCGCGTCCGGTCATGCGCTCGAGCGACACCAGGTCGAGCTCGACCTGCGCGCAGAGCCCGTCCTCGAGCACCGCGCAGATGCGCCGGTAGTCGTCGATGCCGCGCCGAACGTCGCTCGGTGAGAGGCGCGCCGCGAGGGTGTCGACGATCATCGCATCGAGCCGCGCGTGCTGCGCTTCCTCGAGCCAGTGCTGGCGCAGCAGGCTCGCGAAGAGCGGCTCGAGGCGGGTCTCGCCCTGGACCGACTCGACGTAGTGGCGCTGGGTCATCCACTCGACGTGGAGGATCACCAGCGCGACCCCGAGCGCGTCGTGCGCGAGCACCGCGTCCGCGATCTCGCTCGCGGGACCGATCACGTCGCACGTCACGCCGACGTCGCGCGCGAAGCGATCGGCGAACCGATCGAAGAGCTGGATGTGCTTCGCCTCTTCGCCCGCGAACTGCAGCAGCGCGCGGATCTCGTCGTCGTCCGCGCCGAGCCGGTCGCGCACGTGATCGAGGACGAAGGGGAGGATGAATTCCTCGACCAGCCCGAAGAGGCGCAGGTACGAGCTGGCGCGCACGTGGTCGAGCGCGAGGCGCGTGCTCGCGTCGAGCGCGTCCACTGCGTCGACGCCGCTCAGCGCGACGGGCAACATCGGTCGCGTGACGTCGAAGCGCGCGTCGTCGGGCAGCACGTCCTCGATGCGCCACGCGACGCGCTGCGACGCTTGGAGGACGTGGCGATACGGGTGCTCGTTGCGCAGCTCGACCTGCTCGTGCATGGCTCTGCTCCTCTCGTTTCGTTCGCGACGAGGAGCACGATGGCGCGCGGCGCGCGGACGCTCATGAAGCGGGGATGAAGACGCGATGAGAAAGCGCGGAACCTCCGGAAGCACGCGAAACGACGACGGTTTTCGCGCGCCTGGAGCGAACGTCGCCGAGCGCATGAAGCACGCTGCGGCGGCCGCGTTCGTCGGTCGCGCCGACGAGCTCGCGTGGCTCGAGCGCGCGCTCCTCGACGACGAGACGCCGGTCGTGTTCGTGCACGGCATCGCCGGCATCGGGAAGAGCGCGCTGCTCCACGCGCTCTCGGCGCGGCTCGCGGCGCGCGGTGCCGAGATCATCGAGCTCGACGGTCGCGAGATCGAGCCGATCGAGCGTGGGTTCCTCGGCGCGCTCGCCATCGACGCGGATCTCGATGGCGTGATGCGCACGCTCGACGCGCGCGACTCGATCGTCGTGCTGCTCGTCGACGAGCGCGACGCGCTGCGGCTGCTCGAGGGCTGGCTGCGGCGCCGCTTCGTCCCCGCGATGCCGGCGCGCGTGCGGCTCGTGCTCGCCGGTCGCAGCGCGCCCTCGAGCGCGTGGACCGCCGCGCCGGGGTGGGACGCGATCGTGCGCACGCTCCACGTCGGTCCGCTCGGCAGCGCCGACGCCGACGCGCTGCTCGCGCGCGACTCGCTCGCACCGGCCACCCGCGCACGCCTCGGCGCGCTCGCGAACGGACACCCGCTCGCCCTGAAGCTCGCGTCGGCCGCGATCGCCGCGCGTCCCGATCTACCGCTCGACGAGATCGAGAGCCGGCACGTCGTCGCCGAGCTCACCCGCCGCTTCCTCGCCGACGTCGACGATCCGATCGCGCGCGCCGCGGTCGAGGCGGCGTCGGTCCTGCGCCGCGTGACGCGCCCGCTGCTCGCGCAGATGCTCGGCGAAGAGCACGCCGACACGGCGGTGTCGGCGCTGCGCGCGCTGCCCTTCGTCGAGAGCGGGCCCGATGGCCTGGTGCTCCATCAGACCGTGCGCTCTGCGGTCGAGCGCTCGATGCGCGCGCTCGATCCCGCGCGCCACCTCGAGCTGCGCAAGCGCGCGTGGGCCCACCTGCGCGCCGAGATCCACGCAGCGCCGCGCGCGCGCTCGTGGCGCCTCACCGCAGACACGCTCTACCTCGTCGAGCGCCCCGAGATCCGCGAGGCGTTCTTCCCGACGGACGAGCACGCGCTCACGATGGACGCCGCGCTCCTCTCGGATCACGACGCGATCGTCGCGATCGCGCGCGCCCACCTGCGCGATGACGAGGTGGCGATGCTCGACGCGTGGTGGGCGCGCGTGCCCGACGCCTTCCACGTCGCGCGCGACGAGGAAGGACGGATCGTCGGGTTCTACGTGCTCGCGTTCGCGGAGCGCGTCGATCCCGCGCTCTCGCAGCTCGATCCGGTGCTCGCGCGCTGGCTCGCACACCTGCGCGAAGCACCGATCCCGGCGGGCCGCCCCGCGCTCTTCAACCGCGTGATGGTCGACGCGCAGCGCGGCGAAGCGCCCTCCTCCTCGCGCGCCGCGTACTGGCTCGACGCGAAGCGCACCTACGTCGAGCGGCTCGATCTCGCGCGCATCTACGTCGCTGCGCACTCGCTCGACGTGCTGCCCGTGCTCTCGAAGCTCGACTTCCGCTACCTCGCGGGGCTCACGGTTCCGCTCGAGCGCGCGCACGTGCACACGTTCACGCTCGACTTCGGCGAGGGCGTGCTCGCGTGGCTCTCCCGCCTGGTGGACGCGCAGTACGAGCAGCCCGCGCCGCGCTTCGTGATCGATCGCGACGCGTGCGAGCTCGTCGTCGACGGATCGCGCGCTCGCCTCACGCGGCTCGAGCTGGGCGTGCTGCGATACCTCGAGGATCGCGGCAGCGCGGTAGTGTCGCGTCAGGAGCTGATCGAAGGCGTGTGGGGCCAGGCCTACAGCGGGAGCAACGTGGTCGACGCGGTCATCCGCACGCTGCGCAAGAAGCTCGGCCCCCACGCCGACGCGATCGAGACGGTCACGGGCTTCGGCTATCGACTGCGCGGGCGCTGATCACACCGGCGACTCGCGGGTGCGCACCATGCGATCGAACACGCGCCCGAACGTCTCGTTCATGAGCAGGTGGCGCAGCGGCCAGAGCGGAGAGTGGCAGTCCGCGACTCCGATCTTCCCGGTCCACAGCTCGGAGAGCGCAGCGGCCGCTTCGGTCGCGAGCACGTCGAGATACTTCGCGCCGAGCTCCGCGCTCGCCTTCGCGGGTGCGCCCGCGTAGGTCTCGCGCTCGTAGTACTGCTGCTTGAGCGGCAGGCTGCGCAGCAGCTCGAGGAACGTCGCCTTCTCGCCCTTCTGCATCGCGGGCAGACCGCGCTCGACGAGATCGAGCTCGATCGAGCGCGGCGGAAGCGAGTGATACGCGGGGTCGACGTGCTGACCGACGAGGTGCAGCAAGAGCGAGGTCTCGACGAGCCCGCCGTGCGAGTCGCCCTTCAGCTCCTCGCGCGAGATCCCGCCGATCCCGCCGAGCAACGTCGCGAGATCGGAGCTCCCTCCGGTCAATCGTTTGACCAGCAACGAAAAGACGGAAACCATCCCGACGCCGGTGCGACGGTGCGCGTCGTGCGCGCCCTTCTCGAGCGCGAGGATGTGGCGCGGCCCGCCGTGGAAGCTGCCGACCCACACGTGCCGGAAGCCCTGACGCCCGAGGCTCTCGCCGATCTCCGCGAGCACCTGCGCGACGGTCTCGGGGCGGAACTTGATCGAGCCCACGTGCGGCAGCACGTCGGCCGCCATCCATACCCAGGGCAAGCGCACGAACGTCATCTCGGGATGCCGCGCGTGCAGCAGCTCCGCAGTGCGCGCGACGAGCCCCTCGGCCTCGCGCAGATCCGCTTGGACCGGCAGATGCGGTCCATGCACCTCGAGCGGCGAGCACGACACGATGACGACGGTGCGCGCGCGATCGAGCGCGGCGATGTCGGGACCGCGCAGCTCGGCCCATTCGCGGATCAGCGTGCTCATGCGAAGAGCTGGTTCACGTAGTGGATGAGGATCGCCTTGGTGAGCGGGCGCGGGAGCGCCTGGAGGATCGTGTTGATCGACGCGCTCTCCTCGGGGACTCCGACCGACGTGCCCGCCGCCGCGAGCAGCTGCGCGAACGTCGCCTCGTCGAGCGTCGCGGGATCGATCGACGCCGCGGCCTGGGCGATCCCCGCGACCATCGCGTCGTCGCGCGTCGGCATCGCGCGCGCCTCGTCCACGCACGCGCGCAGATCGGCGAGGAACGCGTCCACGTGCGGCACGTTCGCGTGGGTGATCGAGAGGTGCAGGTTCTCGCGATGTCCCGCGAACCCGAGCTGCGGCTGCACGTACCAGCCGCGCTTCTTCATGAGGTCGGCGATCACGAAGATCGGGACCTCGTCGCTCGTGAACGCGACGAGCGTCATGTCGGGCTCGGCCATCACCCGCAGCCCGGGGATCGCGTCGATGCCCTCGGCGTAGCGGCGCGTGGCATCGCGCATCTCCTTCGCGATGCGCAGATAACCCTCGTCACCCATGCGCATCATCGTCGCCCACGCGCCGGCGAGCGGCCCGCCGCTCTTGCTGCTCTGGATCGTCGCGTTGACGATCGTGTAGCCGGTCCACTCGCTGCACGCGTAGAGCTGGTGCTTGCGCAGCGAGCGATCGCGATAGAGCACCACGCTCGCGCCCTTCGGGCAGTAGCCGTACTTGTGCAGATCCATCGAGAGGCTCGACACCCCGGGCACCCGGAAGTCGAAGCGCGGCACCGCCTCGCCGAGCCGCTCGAGGTACGGCAGGAGGAGCCCGCCCATGCATCCGTCGACGTGCATCCAGAGGTCGTGCTCGATCGCGAGCGCGGCGAGCGCCTCGATCGGATCGATCACGCCGTGCGCGTACGAGGGCGCGGAGCCGACGAGCATGATGGTGCGGTCGGTGATCGCGGCGCGCGCGGCGGCGACGTCGGCGCGGAACGTCGTGGGATCGACCTGGAACGCGACGAGCTCGACGTCGAGGTAGTGCGCGGCCTTGTGGAACGCGGCGTGGGCAGTGACCGGCACCAGCAGCTGCGGGCGCGTGATCTCGGGGCGCAGCGCGCGCGCACGATCACGCGCCGCTTTGACCGCGAGCATGATCGACTCGGTGCCGCCGCTCGTGAAGTTGCCGACGACGTGCTCGTCGCCGTGCACGTGGGTCGCGCACATGCGCACGACCTCGTTCTCGAGACGGAGTAGGCTCGGGAACGACGTGGGGTCCAGGCCGTTCTCGGAGAGGAACATCAGATACGCGCGCTTGCCGAGATCGAGCGCGTCGTGCTTCGCGTCGAACACGTAGCCGAACGCGCGTCCTCCGCGCCATGGCACGTCGCGCTCGCGGTACTGCTCGAGCGCCTCGATGATCTCGCCGCTGGTGCGGCCCTGTGCCGGGATCTTCACTGCTCGCCCTCCCCCCCGAAGCCCTGCTCGAGCTCCGCGAACGTCTCGCGACCGAGGCGCACGAGATCCGTGCTCGCGCCGCCCTCGAGCCACTCGCGCAGGCTCGCGCGCACCGCGCCGATCACCGCCGACGCGCGCACCCGGGCGCGACGCTTGCCGCGCGAGGTGTCGCGCTCCCCGCGCGCGAACGCCTGCTCGAGCAGCTCCTCGAACGCACGATCGAGCTGGAGCTCGCGGCCGATCAGCGCAGGCTCGGACTGCACGAGGCGGTACTGCGCGAGCATGCGCTCTCGCTCGTCCTGGTAGCGGCGCGCGAGCGCGAGGCAGGCGCGGCGCACCGTCTCGAACGCGGTCTCGCGCTCGCGTGGGACGAGCGCCGAGGCGAGCAGCACGAGCCGCTCGTCGCGCTCGGGGAAGACCAGTGCTTCCTTGGTCGCGAAGTAGCGGAACGCGGTGCGCCGCGAGAGCCCGGCGGCCTGCGCGACGTCGTCCATCGTGGTCGCGGCGTAGCCGCGCTCGGCGAACAGCGCGTACGCCGCGGAGACGAGCGCCGCGTGGCGCGACGAGCGGTTCTTCTCGCGCTGGGGCTCGCTCTCGGTCGTCTCCTCGGTCACCACGAGGATCTGACGAAAGTGGCACTGAGTGTCAAGATATTCTGGCACTCAGTGCCAGAATACTCTCACGCCTTTCTTCGCGTAGCGCGGCTGGTAGAGCTCGACCTTCACGTCGCCGGGCATGACGAAGTGGATGGTCAGGCCGTAGCCCTGATGGCTCACCTCGTCGGTGAGCACGACGCCGCGCGAGGACGCGCGCAGCTCGTCGGCGCGATAGAACAGCGCGTGCATCCCTCGGATCATCGCGGAACGCACGCGTGGCGATTATTCGCCGGCGAGGGTCGTGAGGCTCTCGATGCGCGCGGGCGCGGTGGCGCGCGCGGCGGTGATCGACGCTTGCGCGCTCGCGGGGACGGCGCGCACGAGCTGCACGTTGCCGTCCTCCGCGTCGCGGCTGATGTCGTCGACCCACGCGGCGACCCACTCCATCTGGGTGAGCGCGCGGAAGCGACGCTCCATGCAGTCGTCGGTGTCGTAGTCGACGATCGTCGCGAAGATCGAGAGCGTCCCGTCGGCGTTGTCGACGAGCTCGATCATGCGCGCCTGCGACGGATAGTCGGCGATCGCGCTGGTCATGATCTCCCAGTAGCCGGGGTGCGCCGCATCGGGGCCGGGCACCGCGCGCACGCGGTTGTCGTGGGTGTGACCGACGAGCCACGCGATGACCTCGGCGCGCGACGCGACGAGCGTCTCGATCTCCTCGGGCGTGAGCGCGTCCTCGACCTCGTCGCCGCCGACCTCGCCGACGATGCGATCGATCGACGTGGTCGAGTGATGCGACGCCAGCATGACGAGCACGCCGTCCGCGACCGCGCGATCGAGCTCGGGGATCAGCCAGCCGTCGACGGTGGGGCGACGGATCATGCCCTTCGAGCCGCCGGTGAGATCGCTGGTGTCGATCGAGAGGATGCGGAGCAGGCCGGGGATCGCGTCGTAGGTCCAGTTCGCACCGAGCGAGGTGTCGACCTCGCCCGTCGCGGGATAGCCGTGGCCCGCGGGGCCGTGCGGGCCGTTCGAGGGCGCGGCGCGGAGCATGTCGACGATGTCGTCGCGATCGACGATCGCGCGATCGGGATCGGCGGGGATCGGACCGGTGGTCACGGGCGCGTACCAGAGGCGGTAGTCGCGCGTGCCGCTCGGCGCGTCGGTGCCGAGCGCGGTCTCGCGGAGACGATCGGTGGGCGCGGACACGCCGACGACCTCGACGTCGTGGTTGCCGGGCACGAAGAGCCAGGGCGCGGGGAACGGCGTGGGATCGAAGGGATCCTTGGGATCGTTGCCCTGGCCGGGCACCGGATCGTCGTCTTCGCCCGAGTCGGTGTGGAGCGCGGGCGTGCCGTTCATCAGATCGATGACCCACTGGATCTCGTTCTGCTGCGCGCTATCGGCGCAGTCGCCGGTGACGACGCCGAAGTCGTAGGGACGCTCTTCGCGCTCGACGCGCGCGAGGGTGCGGCTCATCGCGGAGACGGCGCGCGGGAGATAGGCCTCTTGCGCGCGGAGGCCCCCGGGGATCGCAGCGTTGTCGATGCGCGCGAGGCGCGTGGGCGACTCGTCGTCGACGAGCTGGAAATCGGAGAGGTGCGCGAACCAGGCGAGCGAGCGACGCTCGGTGGTCGCGGTGGTGGTGGCGCCGAGATCGGTGCGCGTGAGGTGCGGCTGTCCGGGGCCGACGTCGACGAGGTGGTAGTCGAGGCCGCGGTACATCGTCTCGCCGATGTCGAACGCGGGGTTGCGAGGACCGGAGCGCTCTTGGCGATCGACGTGCGGGACGAGCGTGCTGACGAGGGTGCTCGCGACGTGGGGGAGCGGCGTGGCGGGCGCGGGATCGCTGTCCTCGCAGCGCGGAAAGCGCAGGCCCATGTGTGGGTCGCCGCCGTCTTCGGGAACGCTCGCGTCGAGCGGTGCGGAGTCGTCGTCGCCGCCGCACGCGGTAACGGCGAGGACGATGGAAGCGAAGAGAGCGAGTCGGCGCATCGCTCGCGATGGTACGTCGAGGTGACGACTGCGCGACAGTATCGTGACGCGTGGGTCAGCGATTTTCGGAGGTGGGCGGTGAAGAGGATCGCGATCGCGGTGGCGCTCGGGGTCGTGCTCGGGTGGGCGCGCGCGGATGCGCAGGGCGGCGGGGAGCAGACGGTGCTCGGGCCGGGGCTCTACGTGTTCCAGACGCGCACGCGGGCGGCGACCTGCGGGGACGACGAGCGGACGGGGTACGTGACGTCGTTCGTGGCGCCGATCGATGGCGTGCCGGGGAGTCGCACGATGCGCATGCGGACCCCGGACTCGCAGTACTGGTCGTCGTGGACGATCACGATCGGGGGTGACGACGCGATCAGCGGGGAGGCGTTCCTGACGGGGTCGTCGGGGCCGAATCGACCGGTGTCGCGGTTCACGGTGCGGCGCGATCGGGATCGGTTCACGGGGCAGGGCGTGCGGAGCTACGACGCGACGGTCGGGGGTGCGACGCGAAGGTGCGAGGTGACGTACGACGCGCTGTTGCGGCGCATCGACGCGTGAGGACCGACCGGGGTTGAGGGAGGGAACGCGAATTCCCTTTTGTTTTCGCGTCCTCGGAACCGACCGTGGTTGAGGTTTGATGACGCCCGTCAGACGCCCGCCTGGCGCCCGTCACCTCGAAACCCGACCGTGGTTGAGCGTTCTGCTGACGCCCGCCTGACGCCCGCCTGACGCCCGCCACCGCCAACCCGACCGTGGTTGAGCTCTCCCCCTACCGCCCGCGCCCCTCACGCTCCTCGCGCAGCACCTCCGCCCACCGGATCCACGCGCTCCCCGCGTGCTGCACGAAGTCGTTCCGCGACGTCAGGTCCACCTGCGACCCCGGCATCCCCCCGAGCGCCCGCTCCGGCCTCGCGAACAGATGCGTCGGCCCCGGCGCCCATCGCCACCGCAACAGCTGCCCGAGCCCGCGCTCCACCACTGCCCGCGCCCGCGTCGTGTCCCGCCCGTGGTGCCGCAGCAGCAAGTACGTGTTGATGAACGCCTCGGTCCGCGACCCCACCGGCGTCAGCCTCGGCAACAAGAGCGGCCCCACGCCGTACCCGCCCTCGACGTTCCACGGCGTCTCGCCCTCGCGATACTGCAGGTGCTCGTTCCACTCGAGCCACCGCCGACAGAAGTCGATCGCCTCCTCGCTGTCCGCGCGCCCCCGCGCCTCGCCCGCCGCGATGCACGTCCAGTGCTCTTCACCGTAGTAGTAGCGGCTCCCGAGGAAGCTCCACCCCGCGCCCGTCAGGTGCGCCATCAACCTCCGCGCCGCCTCGAGATCGCGCTCGTCGCCCAGCACCTCGTGCGCGCGCAGCAGCGCGAACGCCGCCTCGCCGCTGTAGTACATGTGCTGCACGTCGATCGGCCGCTGCGCCTCGAGGTCGTACTCGTGCATCAGCTCGCCGTCCTCGCGCTGCTGCGCGCGCAAGAACGCAGTGAGCCCTTCCAGCAGTCGCTGCGTGATCGGGTGCGGCTCCTTCGCGTGGATCTCCGACGCGGCGATCACCGTGAGCGCCGCCGATCCCACCTCCACGCGACCGTGCGACTCGACGCACGGATTCCCTCCGCATCGCCGCATCGCATACCGCTCGATCCACGACAGCGCGCGCAGCGCGCCCTCGCGCGCCTCGGGCATCCCGTGCAGTCGATCCACCTGCGCGACGAAGTACGCAGTCCCCGCGTGGCGCGGCAGGTTGTACGGCTCGCGTCGCGGCCCATCGGTCGTCGCGTCGTAGACGTAGGTCCATGCGCCGTCGTAGCGCTGGTGTCGCAACAAGAACGCGGCGCCCTCGACCGATGCGCGACGCAGCGTCTCCTCGTCCACCAGCTCGCGCGACGTGCGCGGATCGGGATACGTCGACTCCGCGATGGTGTGCGATCGGAACCGGAGCACCTCACCGCGCGCCTGCACCTCGTCGCCATCGCTCTCGAGCTCGGCCGCGAGCTGCTCGATCAGCGCGTGCATCGGCACACCGAACGAGAGGTCGGCGAGCGGCGTGCGCACACCGAGGTCGTACGAGCGCTGCGCGCGCAGCTGCTCCGGCGTCAGATACGCGACGCGCTCTCCCAGTCGCGCCACCAGCCCTTCGCGCAGCGGCACCAAACCCAGCTCGCGCACCGCGAGGATCGGCGGGAGGATCGGCCCTTCGCCGAGCACACACTCGATCGTGAAGCGCACGCGCCCGTCGTCGGTGCGCGTCCATCCATCGAGCCCCGTCACGCGATCATCCGTCGCGAAGAGCTCGCCCGCGCGCGTCACCGCGCGCTCGAGCGACACGTTCTCTTCGACGTGCCGCGTCACCGGCACCCCGCGATGCCACGCGGTCACGATCACGTCGCCGCGCCACGCGCCCGCGCTCGCTGGCGCCGCCTCGACCGGCGTCCCGATCCGCCGCGCATCGAGCGACGCGAGCGCCCATCGCGCCGCATCGTCGTCCGGTGCGGCACGCTCGTCGATGCGCGTGCGCAGCGCACCGATCACACCCGCGAGCAGCGCGACGACCAGCGCCGCGAGCACGCCCTGCACGAAGCGTCGCTGCGTCATCGCGCGCGCGGCAGGAGGAAGTAGACCTGCGCCGCGGGAAACACGACGAGGTACGGAACCAACAGCACGAGCGCGACGAGCAAGAGCACCGCGCCGCCCTGCCCCACCGGCCCGTAGAGCCCGTAGAGGTTCCCGATCGTGTAGGCGAGCGCCGCGATCACGACGATCCCGATCGCGAGCGTGACGCCCGCGACGATCTTCGCGACGCGCTCGGCCATCGCATGCCCGCGCAGCAGGAGCACGCCGCTCGCGACGAACCCCGCACCGATCATCGATGCGCCGACGTCCACCGGCCACCACCGGATCGGCAGGAACGCCCACACGCCGATCACGAACAGCGCGCCGAGCACCAGATCGATCACGCCCATCGCGGTCCGTCGCGCAGGTGGGCTCGTCGTCACCGGCACCGGCGCGACTTCGCGCTCCACGTCCTTCTTCTTCGCGCGCTGGCTCATCTCGCGCGCGACGGTAGTCCGCGCCGCGCGGCGGATCCAGATGCGGTCAGAACGGCGGGCCGCACACCTCGCCCGAGCGCGCTTCGTCGCACACGCGCGGCTCGTATGGCTCGGCGGCGCAACCGCCGATCGCCACGAGCGCTGGGAGCGCGACCAATCGCACGATGCGCATGCGACCGATCCTATCTCCGTCCGCGCAGCTCTCTCGCGCGCACCAGGTTCACGCTCTGCGCCTTCGCGTCGAAGAGCACGACCACCTCGCCGCGCTTCAGCTGCTCGCGCACCTGCGCGACCTTCGTCTCGAGCTGCACGTCGCGCTCGCCGTACTCGGTGCCCTCGCGCGTGACGAATTCCTCGATCACCCCGCGGAGCGCCGCAGGGCTGAGACGCTCCCACGGCACCTCGACCTCGGCCGGAAGGTCCTCGTCGATGCCCGCGCCCTCGTCGTCGCGCTCCACCCGTGTCTCGTCGTCGCTCACGCCGGAGTTGCTGAATCGCCGGCATCGTCGCGGCAAGCGGAAGATCGACTGGGGTTTTTCCCGGCGGCGACTAATCTATCGGCCCGACATGACCCGTCTCGTCTATCGCTTCGGTGTGAGCGCGACCGATGGCCGCGCGCAGATGAAGGACCTCCTCGGCGGCAAAGGCGCGAACCTCGCGGAGATGGCCGCCGCAGGGCTGCCGGTGCCGCCCGGTTTCACCATCTCGACCGCGGTCTGCAAGGACGTGAGCGAGCATCACGGCGAGCTCCCGAAGCAGCTGTGGCCGGAGATCGACGCCGCGCTCGCCGAGGTCGAGGCGAAGATGGAGCTGAAGTTCGGCGATCCCTCGCGCCCGCTGCTCGTCTCGGTGCGCTCCGGCGCCGCGGTCTCGATGCCGGGCATGATGGACACGGTGCTCAACCTCGGCATGAACGACGCCGTCGCCGAGGGCCTCGCCAAGCGCACCAACAACCCACGCTTCGCGTGGGACGCGTACCGGCGCTTCATCCAGATGTTCGCCGACGTCGTGATGGACGCGAAGCGCAGCGCGTTCGAGGACGCGATGGACGCGCTCAAGCACGAGCGCGGCGCGAAGACCGATCAGGAGCTCACGGCCGACGATCTCCACGAGCTCGTGAAGCGCTTCAAGCAGGTCTATCGCGATCAGCTCGGCCAGGACTTCCCGAACGATCCGAGGGTGCAGCTCGAGCGCGCGATCCTCGCGGTGTTCCGCTCGTGGATGAGCGAGCGCGCGGTGAAGTACCGCGAGGTGCAGCAGATCCGCGGCTTGCTCGGGACTGCGGTGAACGTGCAGGCGATGGTCTTCGGCAACATGGGCCAGACCAGCGGCACCGGCGTGTGCTTCACGCGCAACCCCGCGACCGGCGCGAAGGAGCTCTACGGCGAGTACCTCATCGACGCGCAGGGCGAGGACGTCGTCGCGGGCACCCGCACGCCGCTCCCGATCTCCACGCTGCGCGACAAGATGCCGGAGATCCACGGACAGCTCGTCGAGATGGCGCAGCGCCTCGAGCGCCACTTCAAGAACGTGCAGGACATCGAGTTCACGGTGCAGGAGAGCAAGCTCTTCCTGCTCCAGACCCGCCACGGAAAGCGCACCGGCGCAGCCGCGGTGAAGGTCGCCGTCGATCTCGTCGCCGAAGGGCTCGTCACGAAGGACGAGGCGATCGCGAACCTCGTCGAGCCGACGCACGTCGATCAGCTGCTGCACCCGCACTTCGCCGACGAGAACGGCTACCGCAAGGCGGGCAAGGTGCTCGCGAAGGGCCTCAACGCGTCGCCGGGCGCGGCGGTCGGTCGCATCGTGTTCGACGCCGACGTCGCCGAGGAATGGAAGTCGCGCGGCGAGAAGGTGATCCTCGCGCGCATCGAGACGAGCCCCGAGGACGTCGCGGGCATGCACGCCGCGGAAGGCGTGCTCACGACGCGCGGCGGCATGACGAGCCACGCGGCGGTCGTCGCGCGCGGCTGGGGCAAGCCGTGTGTCGCGGGCGTCGGTGAGCTGCAGATCGACTATCGCGCGAAGACGCTGAAGAGCGGCGATCGCGTGGTGAAGGAAGGCGACTGGATCAGCCTCAACGGCACGACCGGCGAGGTGATCGAGGGCAAGGCCGCTCTCGCCGACGCGCTGGTGAGCGGTGAGCTCGCGACCTTCATGGCGTGGGTCGACGAGGTGCGCACGCTCAAGGTCCGCACCAACGCCGACACGCCGAAGGACGCGAAGGTCGCGCGCGACTTCGGCGCCGAGGGCATCGGCCTCGTGCGCACCGAGCACATGTTCTTCGAGGAGAGCCGCATCCTCGCGATGCGCGAGATGATCCTCGCGGACACGATCGAGGCGCGGAAGAAGGCGCTCGCGAAGCTGCTGCCGCATCAGCGCGAGGACTTCGTCGGGATCTTCCGGGTGATGGAGGGGCTGCCGGTCACGATCCGCCTGCTCGATCCGCCGCTCCACGAGTTCCTGCCGCACGAGCGCGTGCAGCAGGACGAGCTCGCGAAGGTGATGGGCGTCAACGTCGAGCGGCTGCGCTCGCGCGTCTCGTCGCTCGGCGAGGCGAACCCGATGCTCGGCCACCGCGGCTGCCGCCTCGGCATCACGCACCCCGAGATCACCGAGATGCAGACCCGCGCGATCCTCGAGGCCGCGTGCTCGGTGACCAAGGAAGGCAAGAAGGTGCTCCCCGAGATCATGGTGCCGCTCGTCGGGCACCGGACCGAGCTCGCGCACCAGAAGGCGATCGTGCTGCGCGTCGCGGAGGACGTCTTCCGCGAGCAGGGCATGCGCGTGGAGTTCAAGGTCGGCACGATGATCGAGGTGCCGCGCGCCGCGCTGCGCGCCGGTGAGATCGCGGAGGAGGCCGAGTTCTTCAGCTTCGGCACCAACGACCTCACGCAGATGACGCTCGGCTTCTCGCGCGACGACATCGCGAGCTTCCTGCCGAAGTACCTCGCGCAGGGCGTGCTGCAGGACGATCCGTTCCAGACGCTCGACGTCGACGGCGTGGGCCAGCTCGTGAAGCTCGCGACCGAGAAGGGCCGCGCCCAGCGTCCGGGCATGAAGATCGGCATCTGCGGCGAGCACGGCGGCGACCCGCGCTCGATCGCGTTCTGCGCCGACGTCGGGCTCGACTACGTGAGCTGCTCGCCCTTCCGCGTACCGGTCGCGCGCCTCGCGGCAGCGCAGTCGGCGCTGAAGAAGAAGGGCGTGAAGGGCAAGGTCGGCGAGGCCTGATCAAAGCGAATTTCGAGGCGATGCATCGCGCCTCGATGATGCTCGTAAGTCGCTGACTTCACTCGACTTTCAGACGGTCGCGAACAACGCGGAAGGGCCGCGGATCGGGTAGAATGGAGCCTCTCTCGGAGGAGGTTCCATGACCCCCGATCCCGGCCCTTCGTCGATTCAAGTGCTCGACGCTCTCGAGGCCGTCCGCAGGCGCCCTGCGATGTACTTCGGCGACACCGGCTCGATGGGCCTGCACCATCTCGTGTGGGAGGTCATCGCGAATTCGATCGACCAACACCTCGCACGAGAAGCGACGCACCTGCGCGTCGACGTCGACGACGAGGGCTGGATCACGATCGAGGGCGACGGGCCAGGCATCCCCACCGCGCCGCTCCGCGACGGACCGCGGGTGCTCGAGGACATCTTCCTGCGCTTGCACCACGGGCCCTCGCGGTTCGATCACTTCCCGCACGTGCACGTCGCGCCGTCGATGCACGGCGTGGGGCTCGCGGCGGTGAGCGCGGTGTGCGCGCGGCTCGAGGTCGAGAGCCGACATCGCGGCGAGCACTGGAGGGCGGCGTTCGAGCGCGGCGTGATGGTCGAGCCGGCGCGGAGCATCGGGCCCTCGGAGCGATCGGGCACGCGCATCCGGATGCTGCCCGATGCGCAGATCTTCTCGAATGCGAGGGTCGATCACGCGCTCGTGGAAGAGCGCCTGCGCGAGCTCGCGTGGCTCTGCCCGCTGCTCGCGATCCGCTGGCAGGGCACGACGCTGCCCGGGCGCGGCGGACCGGCGGGATGGGTGCGCGAGATCGCGGGGGACGCGCTCCTCGCAGGCACGCTGCTCTCGACGACGCGCGACGTCGACGACGTGCAGGTCGACCTCGCGCTCGGGTGGACGGATCGTGACGAGACGACGGTGCGCTCGTTCGTGAACTTCGGCGCGACGCAGCGAGGCACGCACGTGCGCGGCGTGTACGCGGCGCTCGTCGCGATGGCGCGCGCGGTGGGCAGCGATGCGGATGCGCGCGTCGTGCACGAGCTGCTGCTGCCTGGGCTCGTGGTGGTGGTGCACGTCGGTCTCTTCGACGCGAGCTTCGGCTCGCCGACGCGCGATCACCTGGTGACGCCGCTCGCCGAGGTCGCGACGCGAACGGCGATCGAGCGCGCGCTGCGCGTCGTGCTCGCGCCGCGGTCGGCGCTCGCGACGTTCTTGCGCGGGCGGCTCGGCGTCGGCGACGCGATGACGTGACTCACGCGGCGGAGCCCACGTCGCCGTCGCGCGACTGTGGGCGTCGACCGTCGCGACCACGCTGTTCCTCATGCGTGCACTCTGCTCGATCGGGCTCGCGCTCGTCCTCGTGGCGCCGTGCGCCGCGCGCGCTCAGGACACCACCGAAGACGAGCGAGGCGTAGCGACACCGCGGGACGTCGCGATCGCACAGGCGAGCTTCGAGGCGAGCGCGCCCGTCGTGCCGGCGGTCGATCCGACGCTGCGCGACGTGCACCTCGCGCTGCAGATCGGCACCCTCGCCTCGCTCGCGCTCACGGCGTCGCTCGGTGTGATCGCGGCGTACAACCAGGAGACGGTCTTCAGCGACGGCCAGTGCAACGACGCGCAGGGCGATCCGATCTTCGGGTTCGAGTACGGCTGCGAGCACCTGAGCACGCTGCACGGGATCGCAGGTGTGACGACGACGACGCTCTACACCGCGTCGATCGTCACCGGCGCGATGATGCCCGAGCAGGATGACGTGCCGCAGTGGCTCTACGATCTGATCACGGCGGTGCACGTGGGTGGGATGGTGCTGCTCCCGCTCGCGGGGTTGCTCTCGGCGTATCCGGGCGTGGTCGGGGTCGACGAAGAGTCGCAGCAGGACTTCTCGAAGGTGCTGCGCACGGTGCACGCGGCGTTCGCGGTGACGACGACGGCGGCGTACGTGACGACGCTGGTGTTCGACTGGACGTGAGGCGGGGGCGGGATGCCGCAGACCGACCGGGGTTGAGATCTTCCGCGGAATTACGGCCCAATTCGCACCGGGGGCGACACGCCACGAACCGACCGTGGTTGAGCTCTGGCCTGGCGCCCGTCGGACGGCCGCCAGGCGCCCGCCACCCCGAGAACCGACCGTGGTTGAGTTTCCTCGACGATCTTCGCGCCCTCACCCCGGCACGCCCCTCGCACCGATCACCGCGCCCGCCGCCCGAGATGCGCGAGCAGCGACCGCACGTTCGGCTGCGTCGACGCCGCACGCGTCGTCAGCGCCGTGATCGGCGCGCTCGGCAGCGACCACTCCGGCAACAGCCTCACCAACGCGCCGCTCGCGAGCGCGTCCTCCACCAGGAAGTCCGAGACCACCGTCACGCCCAGCCCCGCCACCGCCGCAGCCACCAGCGCCTCACCGTCGTTCGTCGTGAACGTCGGCCGCACCACGACCGCACGCCGCCGGCGTCCTCGCGCGAACGGCCACGTCGTGTTCGGGCCCACCGTGCTCATCGCGAGCAGCGCGTGCTGCTCGAGCTCCTCGGGCGCCCGCAACATCCCCCTCGCCGCGAGGTACGCGGGCGCCGCCACCAACACGTGCTCGTAGCTGCCCAATCGCCGCGCCACGAGGCTCGAGTCCGGCAGCGCACCGAGCCGCACCGCCAGGTCCACCCGCTCCGCCGCGAGATCCACCAGGCGCGGCTCGAGGATCAGCTCGAGCTTCACGCCGGGATGCGCGCGATGCCACGCCAGGATCGGCGCCACCAGTCGCCGCCGCCCCAGCGCGGGCGGAACGCTCACCCGCAGCACACCGCCGAGCCGCCCTCCGAGCGCCGACGTCGTCGCCTCGAGCGCCCGCGCATCACGCAGCAACCTGCGCGCACCCTCGACGAAGCTCGCGCCGGCGTCGGTCAGCCGCAACGTGCGCGAGCTCCGATCGAGCAGCGTCACGCCGAGCCGCGCCTCCACACGCGCCACTGCGCGGCTCAGCGCGGGCTGCGTGATCCCGCGCCGACGCGCCGCTGCCGAGATGCTTCCCGCATCGACGATCGCGATCAGCACCTCCGCGTCCCGCAGCGTCTCCATGCCCTCGATGCATAGCATCCATGCCCGTAGCGACATGCACCGTCGGGCACGCTCCCTCTCGATGCGCGCCGCGATCCACCACCGCTTCGGCCCTCCCGACGTGCTCTCCATCGAGGAGCTCCCGCCTCCGCGACCGCGTCCCCACGAGGTCCTGGTGCGCGTCGAGGCCGCCGCGCTGAACCCGAAGGACGTGCTGATCCGCAAGGGCCGCTACCGCGTGCTCAGCGGCGCGCGCTTCCCGATGGGCTCGGGCTTCGACCTCGCCGGCGTCGTCGAGTCCGTCGGCTCGCGCGTGCACGATCGCAGAGTCGGTGATCGGGTGTTCGGCATGCTCGACGGCTTCCGCGGCCGCACCTGCGCCGAGCTCGTCGCGATCCGCGCCGACCACTGCGCACCCGCGCCCGAGGGCCTCTCGTTCGTCGAGGCCGCATCCCTGCCGCTCGCGGCGTCCACGGCGCTCCAGGCCCTGCGCGACGTCGCGCGTGTCGGCCCCGGCGATCGCGTGCTGCTCCACGGCGCATCGGGCGGCGTCGGCGTGCACGCGATCCAGATCGCGAAGGCGCTCGGCGCGCACGTGACCACCACGTCGGGCGCACACAACCTCGAGCGCTGCGCGTCGCTGGGCGCCGACGTGACGCTCACCTACGACGATCCCGCGACGCCGTTCGCCGCCGGCGCACGTTACGACGCGATCGTCGACGTCTACGGCAATCGCCGCTTCGCGTGGGCGCGCCGCGGCCTCACCGCACGCGGCACCTACGTCACCACCGTGCCTTCCCGCGCGCTCTTCCTCGACGTCGCGCGCACCGCGTTCACCTCTCCGAAGGCGCGCCTCGTCATGGTGCGATCGCGCGCCCGCGACCTCGAGACGATCGCATCGATGGTGCGCGCCGGCGCGCTCCGCCCGGTGATCGATCGCGTGCTCCCGCTCGAGTCGATCGCCGAAGCCCACGCGCACCTCGAGACGCGCCACGCCCGCGGCAAAGTCGTGCTCACGATCCACCGCTGACAGGTCGCGGCGCGGCGTGTCAGCCTCGCGGCGTGTCGCGTCTCGCCGTCCTCACCACGCTCGCTGCTCTCCTCACCCTCGCCTGCGCGCCCGACGAGGGCACGCCGGTGCGCGTCGACGAAGAGACGATCCGCCCCGACGCCCCGCCGCTCGCGCCGTTCACCGAGTGCACGGTGACGACCGCGCGCGAGCCCGCGACCTCGGCCGCGCACGAGACCGTGTGCGCCGAGATCGACTATCCGTTCCATCCGCCCGCGTCGGGACGGCACTACTCGCAGTGGGCCGACTTCGGCACCTACGACGCGCCGGTGCCGTGGGGCTTCCTCGTCCACTCGCTGGAGCACGGCGCGATCGTCCTCGCCTACCGCTGCGAGCCCGACGACTGCGACACGCTCGTCGCCGAGCTCCAGGCGATCGCCGACGCACGCGTCGATCCTCTCTGCCGCACCGGCGACACGCCCTCGCGCTTCGTGATCGTCCCCGATCCCACGCTCGACGTCGCGATCGCCGCCGTCGCGTGGGAGCACGTCTACCTCGCGACGTGCCTCGATCTCGAGTCGCTCCAGGCGTTCGTCGACGCGCACTACGCGCAGGCGCCCGAAGACCTCTGCGCCGCGGGCGTCGATCGCTCGGCGACCGGCTGGTGCGAGTGATGGTCAAGTCGACTTGACCATCACCTCGTTCGGCGCACCGCAGTGCGGGCAGCGCGCGATCTCCATCGCGTACGGCCCGCCGCAGTGCCCGCAGAAGATGCGCCCGCCGATCCCGCCGATGCGCACCACGTCGGGATGGATCGCCTCGAGCTCGGCGGTGCTCATCCGGTCGTCCTCGGCGGCCGGGGTCCACACCACCTCGAACGCGACGAGCTCGCTCGCGCCGATCCGATCGATCGAGTCGAGCAGGCGCTTCACGTCGGCCACGTCCTGCGGTCGGAAGTCGTGGATCTCGCGCCGCGCCGCGACGATCAGCGTGATCAGCACCACGCCCTGTCCCTCGTGCTCCTTCGCGCGCAGCGCGCCGGGATCGGCGGTGCGCAACGTCGAGCCCTCGGCGCGCACCACCTCCTTGGTGAACTTCGCGCGCGCGCTCTGCGCGAGCCGCATGAACACGCCTTGCGCCTGGGGCGGCGACATCGGTCGGAAATTCATCTCCCCCGCGTAGAGCCACGCGAGCTCGACGCTGCGCAGCAAGCGCACCGTCGCGTGGAGCAGCGCGGCGCGACCTTCCTTGGTCCCGGTGCGCCCGCTCTTCGCCATCGTCGCGAGCTCGTGCTGCACGAAGCGACGCGCACGCCAGTCGATCACGAGCCGCAGCTGGGTGAGATCGACCCCGTTCCACAAGGGCGACTGGGCGCGCGGGATCGGGCCCGAGCCCGCGAACGTCGTGTCGTCGTCGCGCAGCGATCGCGAGTGCCGGTGCGACTGCACGAGCACCCAGACGATCAGCCCGCCGACGAGCAAGGGCGCGAAGCAGACGAAGCACCCGCGCGACGAGATCGTCGTGCGACGACTGCTGCTCGATCGCGGCACATCCTCCTCGGCGCGCGAGTCGTGGGGACCGAACAGCTCGCGGTCGCGCTCACGACGCTCGCGCTCTTCGCGCTCGCGACGCTCGCGCTCCCGCTCCATCCACTCGAGCGTCCCGGGCCCGCCGCCGCCGCTCCGGCGACTCCCACCGCCGTACGAGCCACCACCACCACCGTGCGAGCCGCCGCCGTGATCGCCCCAGTCCCCGCCGCCGAAGCTCCCGCCGGTCTCCTGCGCGCTCGCGATCGCTGCGAACAGCACGAGCACCATCACGATCGCGATGGTGGTCCCACGCACGCGCATCGCGCGCGAGCGTATCAGCGATCACCGCGGCATCGGGCTCGCGTCGAAGAGCGCGAGCCTCGCGTCGGTCGCGAAGAGGCGACGTGAGCGTGACCGAGAGGTGGGTCGAGGTGCGTGATCGCCGCCTCACCCAGAAGGGTGATTCTATTCATGTAGAAAGGAATCGGATAGTGATGCCGTATTCACGAGGAGCCTGCCATGAAGTACTGGTTCCCGAAGACGGCACTGATCTCGAGCCGCGCACCGGTGGCGAACGAAGCGCTCGAGGTGTTCGAAGGCCAGCTGCCGAGTGACCTCGAAGGGCACGTGTTCGCCAATGCCGCCGTGGGCGACATGGAGCACGAGAGCCCGAGTCAGCGCTCGGACAACACTCCATTCCTCAACGGCGACGGCTTCATCTTCCGCGTCAGTTTTCCCGGCGCGAAGGGCGGAGACGCGACGCTCTCGTCGCGGCCGATCGAGACTCCCTGCCACGTCGCCGATCGGCTCTTGTCGAACGATCCGGAGCGCGAGAGTTGGCGTTTCTCGAATTACGGAATCGCGCGCATCTCGATCACCCATCTCGGCGGACGCAATTTCGCGAACACCGCGTTGCTGCCGATCCCGCCGAAGCACGACGGTGCGCCCCACCGCCTGCTCGCCACCTACGACGCGGGTCGTCCGTTCGAGATCGATCCGGTCACGCTGCGCACCGTGCGCCCCATCGGCACCAACACCGATTGGCAGGGCACGTTGATGGTGAAACGGCCCTTCCCGTTCACGAACTCGAGCGCTCATCCCGCGTACGATCCCAAGACGCGCGAGCTCTTCACGGTGAACTTCGTGCGCGACGTGGACACGCTCGTGCGCCGATTGATGCAGTGGCTCCCGAGCTTCGTGCCATTCGATCTGCCCGGTGATCCGCTCGACACGCTCGCGCTCCTCGAAGGGCTCGAGATGTCCGGCCTCGGCTTCCTCGGCCCGGTGGACCTCGGCCATCGCGTGGAGCTCGTGAAGCGCGCGCTCGAGCTCCTCTACAGCATGATCGTCAAGGATCCGCCGAAGCGCGCGACCTACGTCATGCGCGTCGACGACGCCGGTGCCGTCAAGAAGTGGAAGCTGATCGACGAGGACGGCGAGCCCGTCGAGATCATGCACTCGTCGCATCAGGTCGGGCTCACCGAGGACCACATCCTGGTGCTCGACACCGGCTTCAAGTTCGAGATCGATCAGCTCTGGTCGCGCCTCGCCGGAGGCGACAAGAGCGTGGAGCGCGCGCTGCGAGGATGGCTCTCGAAGCCCCAGCCGCGGCCGACCCCCGTGTACATCGTGAAGCGCGCGGATCTGCAGGACGACGTCACCGAGGTGCGCGTCGTATCGGGCAAGCTCGATGGCGAGATCGTCCACTTCTTCACGAACTACGAGCTCCACGACGGACGCATCGTGATGCACGTCGCCGATCAGCGGTCGAGCGATGCGGCCGAGTTCGTGACCGACAGCGACCTCCAGCAGGTGGACCCGAACAAGGCGATCCCCCGCGAGGCGATCGGTGGGCTCTCGGCGCCGATGGATCTGAACGACTTCGCCTGTCTGCAGATCGATCCCGCGACTGGCATCGTTCGGAGGAAGACGGCCGAGCACAACTTCGATCACACGTTCGGGATCGGGCTCATCACCGCGCCCGACTTCCCGATGTGGCGCGACGGCACTCCGATCACTCGCGGCACCGGCGAGCCCAACGGGCCGCGACCGGCGAAGGAGATCGACGCGTGCGTGTTCTTCTACGCACACGGGTTCATCCCGAGCCTGCTCTCACAGCTCGTCTTCGATCTCTATTCGAAGCGCCCGAGCCCGGTGATCACGCCGAAGAAGATGCTCGAGCTCGCGAAGAGCGGAGGCACGGCAGCGACGGTGTGCCGATTCGACACCGTGCGGAATCGAGTCGTCGATTTCTGCAAGATGCCGCCGGGCGCGGTGATCATCTCGCCGCAATTCGTGCCCGGCACGGAAGGCCGTCATTTCCTCGTCTGCAACGTGTTCACCGACACGAGCAAGGAGATCTGGGTCTTCGACGCGATGAGCCTGTCGAAGCCGCTCTGCAAATTGCGCCGCAAGGGCGGCGAGCTTCTGCCCTGGCCGTACACGCTGCACACCTGCTGGTTGCCGCCCGACATCCAGAAGGTGCCGAGCGTGAAGTGGGATCACGGATCCGACTTCGCGCACGTGAAGGACGCCGATCCCGAGGTCTACGAGTTCCTCGAGACCAAGGTGTTCCCGCTCCTCTATCCCGACGATTGACGCGCTCAGGAGCGCCAGAGTCGAATGGCGTGCTCGGGCTCGGCCCATCCGCGCTCGGCGAGCGACTGCAGCGCTCCCTCGCGCGGGGCCTCGATCATCCGGCGCGACCACGACGCATCGCCGATCAGGCCGCAGCGGGCGCGCCACTCGTCGACCCGCTCCGGCGCGGCGTGCTCGGCGGCGACCACCGCGACGTCGGCGAGCACGCCGACGTAGTGCTGGATCGCGTGCATGCCGAAGCGGCCCATCGTCGCCCACGCGTCGTCGAGCCGCACCAGCGCCGCGCTCGCGCCGCCCTCGTAGAGATCGCAGCGCGCGAGGTGGACCGCGTGCATCAGGTGCAGGAGCTGGAAGCCGCCCACGCGGAACGCCGCGATGCCGGCGTCGGCCTCGGCGCGCGCCTGGTCGGGCCTCCCACGCCATAGCCGCACCCACGGCGCGACGCGCACGCCGAGGTGCGCGCGCAGATATCGATCGTCGCGCGACTCGGCGTCGCGCATCGCCGCGTCGAGGAGCGCGCTCGCCTCCGCGATGTCACCGCGCGCGCAGAGGGCCTCGAGCTGCACGATCACCGCGGTGTCCACCTGCCACTGCAGCCCGCGGATCGACGCCAGCTCGGTGCGCGCGCGCTGGGACGCGGCGAGCGCGTCGTCGAGCCGTGCCTCCATCCATGCGGCGCCGGCCTCGGCGACCGCGAGGATCGCGCGCGCCTCGGGCGTGCCCACACGCTCGGTGAGGGTGCGCGCGGTCCGCGTCAGCGTCTCGGTGCGCGCGAGATCGATCAGCGTGCCCGCCGTCTGCACGAGGTGGATCGTCACCGCGCGCAGGAGACGGAACGGCTCGCCGGCGGCGCGCGCGAGATCGACGTGGAACGTCTGCGCGACACCGGTCGCGAGCGGGTCCGACATCGAGAGGCCGAGCGTGGCGGCGTGCAGCGCGTCGATGCGCGCGAGGTCGTCGGCGCTCGCGGTGATCGGTGCGCCCTCGGATGGCGCGACGAGGTGATGGTTCGCGGCGAGCGAGTACCACGACTGGACGCGCGCGATGGCCTCGGGAGGAGAGCTCGGCAGGTCCAGGTCGATGCGATCGAGGACGCGCCGCAGCACCGCGATTCCCTCGTCGTGATGACCGCTGAAGAGGAGCTGCTCGGCCGCGAGGCGCTCCGCGAGCACGCCCTCCTCGAGCGAGCGCGCGTGCTCCGCGGCGAGGCGGTACCACTTCGCCGCCTCGGCGCCGCGACCGACCTGCGCGAGCGCATCACCGAGCCGCATGCGCACACCCGCGCGCACGCGCTCGTCGGCGACCGGCGAGTCGTGCGCGAGCTCGAGCCGCATCGCCTCGAGGTGCGGCAGCCCGCGCTCGTGCGCGAGGCGCGCCGCGTCGAGATCGCGAGTGAGCGCGAGCTCGAGATCGCCCGCCGAGCGCGAGTGATCCGCGGCGCGTCCGATGTCGCCCGGCGTGTGCGTCGCGATCGCGTCGGCGAGCGCGCGGTGCGTGGCGCGGCGATCGTCGTCGTCGAGCGACGCCTGCACCGCCTCGGCCCAGCGCCGGTGATAGAGCTCGACGAGATCGTCGCCGCGCACGAGGCGCGAGGTGAGCAGTCGCCGCGCTCGCAAGCGCGTGAGCGCGGGCAGGTAGTCGCGATCACGCCCGCCGCTCGCCGCGACTGCGACGCTCGATCGCAGCGGCGCGTCGGCGATCGCGAGCACGGTGACGAGGCGCTTCGCGAAGGCGTCGCGGTGGTCGGTCCGCGACGGAGACGACACCGCGGGATCCCACGCGGCGATCACGTCGCCGAGCGGATCGGCGGTCGCCTCGAGCGCGCCGCCGCGCAGCGCGTACGACGCGAGCGCCTCGACGAGAAAGGGATTGCCCGCCGCGAGCGTCGCGATGCGCTCGGCACGGTCGCCGAGCTCTGGCGCGAGCCGCACGGCGAGGCGCGCGCTCTCCGCGAGATCGAGCGGCTGGAGCTCGAGCGCCAGATCCGGCACGAGCCCCGCGACGTCCGCGCTGCGCGATCCGACGAGCACCGCGATCGGCGGCGCGCCCCGCGCGAGGAGCTCGAGCACCTCGACGCTCGTCTCGTCCGCCCACTGCAGATCGTCGACGACGACGAGCGCGGGGCGATCGCCGGCGAGCGCGGCGATCCAGCGCGTGAGCGCGCTCGCGAGGGCGCGGCGCGATGCGTCCTCGGTCATCGTGATCGCGGTGGAGGCCTCGACGCCGTGACGCTCCGCGAGCGAAGGGAACGCGCGCGCGAGCGCGGTCGCTTGCTGGACGTCGAGCTCGGGCACCTCGTGATCGCGCAGCCCCTCGCCGAGCGCCGACGCGATCTCGTCGAGGCCGCGCAGCGGTGATCGATCGGCGGGATAGCAGCGACCACGCAGCACGCGCGCGCGGGGGCCCAGCTCGCGCACGAACGCGCTCAGCACCGAGCTCTTGCCGATCCCACCCGGGCCGAGCAGCGCGGCGACGCCCGGTGCGGGCGCGTCGAGCCACGCGCGCAGCGCAGCGAGCGGAGCCTCGCGTCCGATCGGCGCGTTCGCGATCGGGATGCTCGACAGACGAGCGCGCGACGGAGCGGCGTCGAGCGCGGCGAGCACCGCGTCCGCGCCGGGACGCGCATGGGGATCGCTCGAGAGGAGCTCGACGCAGAGCGATGCGAGCGCGTCGTCGCCCTTGTCTCGCAGTCGGGCGCGCAGCGCATCGGGCGAGGCGCGGCGCTTGGCGAGCAGCACGGTGCCCATGTCCCCATCGAACGGGAGCGCGCCGGTGAGCGCCTCGAAGAGCATCACGCCGAGCGCATACCAGTCGACCGCGGGCGCAGTGCTCGACTCGAACCACTGCTCGGGCGCCATGTAGTGCGGAGAGCCCAGGCCGGCTGCGCCGTCCTCGGGAGCGCCGTAGTGCGAGACACAGCCGTAGTCGGTCAACATCGCGCGTCCGTCGCGCGCGATCAGCACGTTGGACGGTTTGAGATCGCAGTGTGTCAGTCCGGCGTCGTGCAGAGTCCGGAGGCCATTGGCGATCTGGCGGAACACCGCACGTCGGTCGTGGGCAGCGCTCTCCGCGAGCGTGCTGCCCTCGACGTACTCCATCGTGAAGAAGACCTGCGAGCCCTCGCCGTGGAGCTCGTAGAGCTGAACGAGGTGAGGATCACTGACGTGCACGAGCGCGCGGAATTCGCGCTTGAACGCCGGGAGATCCTCGAGATCGGGCGCGGCGAGGCACTTGATCGCGACGGGCAGCGCGTGCTGATCGTCGATCGCGTGGAACACCGCGCCGTGCGTGCCGGCGCCGACGAGCGTCGGAGATCGAAACCGTGGAGGCAGCGAAGCCGCGAGATCATCGATCGACATCATCGCTCCCGACGGATGTCGTGAGTGCGGATCAACGTGTAGAGATGAGAGCGGGCGACATCGAGCCGGCGCGCGGCCTCGGAGACGTTCCAGTCGACGCTGGTGAGCACGTCGCGGATGTAGCGCGCCTGGAACGCGCGAGTCGCCTCGCCGAGCGTCTCGGCGACTGCGGCATCCTGCGACGCGGGGAACACGTCGGACGGGTGCACCGACTGGCGCCCACTGCCCGCCGCGCGGATGGCGCCCGCTTCGATCGCATGCGCGAGCTGCCGCACGTTGCCGGGCCAGTCGTGCGCCTCGCACGCGCTGATCGCGTCGCGCGTGAGCACGATGGTGCCGAGCCCGTGGCGCTCCGCGGCGCGCTCGCAGAAATGTCGCGCGAGCGGCGCGATGTCGTCGCTGCGCGCGGCGAGCGCGGGCACGTCGACGGGCATCACCGAGAGTCGGTAATAGAGGTCCTCGCGGAAGCGCTTCTCTTCGACGGCGTGCGCGAGATCGGAATTGGTCGCCGCGATCACGCGGATGTCGGCGCGTCGCGGCGCGGGCGCGCCGAGCGGTTGATAGGTGCGCGCCTGGAGGAGCGTGAGCAGCTTCGCCTGGCTCGAGAGAGAGAGCTCGGCGATCTCGTCGAGGAAGAGCGTGCCTCCCTCGGCCGCGGCGACACGACCTTCGGTGTCGTGGAACGCGGTGGAGTGCGCGCCGCGACGGGCGCCGAAGAGCTCGCTCTCGAAGAGCGCCTCGGGCACGGCCGCGCAATTCACTTCGACGAACGGACCGACGGCGCGACGGCTGTTCGCGATGATCGCGCGCGCGAGCTGTGATTTGCCGGTGCCCGAGGGGCCGGTGATCAGGAGATCGATGTCGAGCGGTGCGACGAGACCGACGTGGCGGAACACGTTCGCGAGCGCGGCGCTGCGGCCGACGATGTCGTCGAGGCGCAGGCGCTCGCGATAGGGGCGCGTGGGATCGCTGGTCACGACCGCGGCGCGATCGGCGAGCACGCTGCGAGCTGCGGGCGCGAGCAAGCGCGCGACGAGCGCGGCGTATTGCTCGACGTCGGGTGGGAACGGACGGCCGCCGCGCGTCTCCTGGACGTAGACGACGCCGAGCGAGCCGATGGGCGCGCAGAGGACCGCGCCGATCTGACTGCGCTTCACGCTCGGGCGATCGCTGAAGCGGCCGTCGGCGAACGCGGAGAGCGTCTGGATCGTCTCGCCCTGCGAGAGCGCGGCGGCGATGATGCCCTGCGAGATCGAACGTCGGACGTCGCTCGTCGCCTGGGTGTCGATGCCGCGCGAGGTCTCGAACTCGGGCGTGTCGATCGCGCCGGACGAGGAGAGCGCGAGGTAGCCGAGCTGTGCGCCGGTCAGCTCGAGGAAGAGCTCGAGCGCTTGATCGAGGAAGAGCCGCGGATCGCGCTCGGCGCCGAGCTCGAGGATGCGTAGGAAGACGTCGCGTTCACGCCGGACGGTCTCGTCGTCGGATCGAGCGCCCATCTGCCTCCTGCGAGGCAGTGTATCCAGCGCAGGACACGAACTGAATGCGAATCACGCGGCGAGGTGGCCGAGCGCGCGAGAGAGCTCGAGACGGCTGCCGACCTCGAGGGCGCGATAGACGGCCTTGAGGTGATGCCGAACGGTGTTCTGCGAGATGCCGAGATGACGCGCGATCTCTTCGACGGTGGCGCCGGCGGCGGCGCACTCGGCGACTTCGCGCTGGCGTTGGCTGAGGCTTCCGCCGCGCGCGTGCACGACGACGACGAGGAAGCGGCGGCGCGGGCCCGAGAGGTCGCGGAGCATCGCGCGTCGACCGTCGAGCCAGATGGCGTCTTCGCCTGCGGCGTAGGCGTTGGCGAGGCGGCGCTGCGCTTCTGGATCGAGGGTCGGCAGCGAGCCGTACTCCGGGGAGCCCGTGGGATCACACACGAAGAATTCGGTCGCCGGCGGCAGCATGGAGAGGCGCGGCAGCAGATCCTGCGCCAACGCGGATCTGCGGCGGAGCGGGAACGAGGTGTTCGGCGGACCGGACGAGAGGGGGTCGGGAGTGTCTGGTGGGGAGGACAGGCGCGGGGCGAGGGCCGACCGTGGTTGAGGTTTTGGGCCTGATCTGGGGATGCCCGTTCGTGGTCGGAAACCGACCGTGGTTGAGCTTCGTGGCCCTCTCCGCGGACCCCCAACCACGGTCGAAAACCGACCGTGGTTGAGGTTCCCGACGGAAATCACTCACGATTTCCGCCCACCCCCACCAAGCGACCTCAATCCGGCAGCATCGCCATCGCCGCCGCCGGATACCGCTCCCCCGACGCAGCCCCCTTCGGCGCGATCCGGTCGATCTCCGCCAGCTCCTCCCTCGTGAGCCCCACGTCGAGCGCCCCGAGGTTCTCGTCGAGGTACTTCCGCCGCTTCGTCCCCGGGATCGGCACGATGTCCTCGCCCTGCGCGAGCACCCACGCGAGCGCGAGCTGCGCCGCGGTGCATCCCTTCTTCACCGCGAGCGCCTGCACGTGCGCGACGAGCTCGAGGTTCTTCGCAAACGCTTCGCCCTGGAACCGCGGCGAGTGGCGCCGGTAGTCGTCCTCCGCGAGATCCTCGAACCGCTTGATCTGCCCGGTGAGGAACCCGCGACCGAGCGGCGAGTACGCGACGAACCCCACGCCGAGCTCACGACATGCCGCGAGCGTTCCGTCCTCGGGCTCACGGCTCCACAGCGAGTACTCGCTCTGCAGCGCCGCGATCGGATGCACCGCGCACGCAGCACGCAGCGTCTTCGGCCCGACCTCCGAGAGCCCGAGGTGACGCACCTTCCCCGCGCGCACCAGCTCCGCCATCGCACCGACCGTCTCCTCGATCGGCACCCGCGGGTCCTTCCGGTGCAGGTAGTAGAGATCGATCGTCTCGATGCCGAGCCGCTTCAGGCTCGCGTCGCACGCCTTCTTCACGTACGCGGGCGAGCCGTCGATCCCACGCACGCTCGCATCGCTCGCGTCGCGCACGATCCCGAACTTCGTCGCGAGCACCACGCGGTCGCGATGCTTCTGTACGAAGGGCCCGAGCAGCTTCTCGTTCTCGCCCGTGCCGTACATGTCCGCGGTGTCGTAGAACGTCACGCCGCGCGCGAGCGCGTGCTCGAGCGTCGCGCGCGACTCGTCGTCGTCGCGCCCTGCGTAGAAGTCGCTCATCCCCATGCAGCCGAGGCCGAGCGCGGACACCGAGAGACCGGAGCGCCCGAGCGTGCGCGTCTTCATCGTCGTCGTCATCGCGTCTTCGTTCCCTTCTTCTTCGTCGTCGTCGCTTCGCCGTACATCGCGATCTTCTTGCGAATGATCGCGAGGTTCCCCGCGAGCTCGTCGAGCCGCGCCTGCACGCGTGCTTCGTGCTGCTCGAGCAGCGCGCGTCGCGCAGGCCGCGTGTCGTCGCCGCGCCGCACCAGCGCGGCGTAGCGGAGCATGTCGCGGATGGGCATCCCGGTGGCCTGGAGCTTCCGGAGGAAGTCGATCATCCGGAGCTCGCGCTCGCCGTACCGTCGATGTCCGCTCGACGCGCGCGGCACGCGCCCGAGCAGCCCGATGCGCTCGTAGTAGCGGAGCGTGTGCGGCGACAGACCGGTGCGCGCGGCGGCGTCGCGGATCGTGAGCGCGAGCTCGTCGTCCATGATGCGATGCATGCAACTTCGAGCGCGCTCGAAGTCAAGCGCGGGGCTGGCGCTCTGCGCCACGAGCCCCAGATCGCCGAGTCCGATGCGCGAGCGGATCGAGCCTGGGGTGGTCGCGGGCGGATGGTGGGAGAAGCTCGAGGACGGGCGCGTGCGCTGCGATCTCTGTCCCCGGCGCTGCACGCTCCACGCAGGACAGCGCGGCTTCTGCTTCGTGCGTCAGGAGCGCGAGGGCGCGATCGTGCTCACGAGCTACGGCCAGGGCTCGGGGCTCTGCGTCGATCCGATCGAGAAGAAGCCGCTCTCGCACTTCCATCCCGGCACGTCGGTGCTCTCGTTCGGCACCATCGGCTGCAACCTCGGATGCAAGTTCTGCCAGAACTGGGACATCTCGAAGACGCGCGAGATGGAGCGCGCGCACGAGCATGCGACGCCCGAGCAGGTCGCGACGCTCGCGCGCGAGCTCGGCTGCCGCAGCGTCGCGTTCACGTACAACGATCCCGTCACCTGGGCGGAGTACGCGATCGACAGCGCGCACGCCGCGCGCGAGCTCGGCGTCGCGACCGTCGCGGTGACCGCGGGCTACGTCGATCCGAGCGCGCGCGAGCAGTTCTTCGGCGCGATGGACGCCGCGAACGTCGACCTCAAAGCGTTCACCGAGGACTTCTACAAGCGCGTGTGCGCCGCGCGTCTCGCGCCGGTGCTCGAGACCATCGAGTGGCTGCACCGCGAGACGAACGTGTGGCTCGAGCTCACGACGCTGCTCATCCCCGGGCACAACGACTCGGACGCCGAGATCGAGCAGCTCGCGTCGTGGGTGCTCGATCGGCTCGGGCCCGACGTGCCGCTGCACTTCACCGCGTTCCATCCCGACTTCCGCATGGAGGACGTGCCGCCCACGCCGCCCGAGACGCTGCGCCGCGCGCGAGCACGCGCGAAGTCGCTCGGGCTGCACCACGTGTACACCGGGAACGTGCGCGACGAAGAGGGCTCGATGACGCTCTGCGCGTCGTGCGGCGCGCGCCTGATCACGCGCGACGGCTACCACGTGCGCGAGTACACGCTCGATGCGCGCGGCGCGTGCCCCTCGTGCGGTGCGGTGCTCGCCGGGCGCTTCGACGCGAAGCCGCGCGGCTTCGTGCAGCGGCGTCGCGTCTCGCTGCTCCAGTGAATTGCCTGAGTGCTCGTCCCGGAGGGCCCGGACGGGAGCGCGCGCAGCGCGCGGACGGAGCGGCGAGCCGATTCGTTCCGTGATTGCGCCGGAGCAGGGCGCGGCTAGCTCGCCTTGGTGGGCGCGACCCATGCGTTCGAGGAGCACGTCGGCGAAGTGCGCGTCCGCATCGACGCGAGCACCCTCGACGAGCTCTTCGCGGAGGCGGGGCGTGCGTTCGCGGAGCTCGCGTGCGGCGAGCTGCCGAGCGCCGGAGATCACGCCGAGCGCATCGCGGTGCGAGCGCGCGATCGCGACGCGCTGCTCGTCGCGCTGCTCGACGAGCTCGTGTTCCGCGCCGAGGTCGAGGGGCGCGTGTATCCCGCGCTCGAGGCGCGAGTGCGCTCCGATCGCGAGCTCGAGGCGACGCTGCACGCGGCGCCCCAGGACGTGCGCCCGCGCCTCCACGTGAAGGCCGCGACGCTGCACGGCGTGGCGATCATCGAAGCCCCCTGCGGCGTGTCCGCGACGGTGGTGCTCGACGTGTGAGCCCACGGAGATCTCCCATGCAGATGCAGACGCACCACTTCGACATGCACGCGCCGCTCGAGCGCATCGACGCGGTCACGTGGGAGCTGCCGTCCTGCTATCGCCGCGACATGCGCGTGCCGGTCCGCATCTTCGCGGACGAGACGCTGATCGAGTCCGCGCTGCACGATCGTTGTCTCGAGCAGCTCGTGAACGTCGCGACGCTGCCCGGCGTGGTGCGTCACGTGCTCGCGATGCCCGACGTGCACGAGGGCTACGGGTTCCCGGTGGGCGGCGTCGCGGCGACCGCGCTGCCCGACGGAGTGATCTCGCCCGGCGGCATCGGCTTCGACGTGAACTGCGGCGTGCGGCTGCTCGTGTCGACGCTTCGCGCGACCGACGTCGCCCACGCACTGCCCGCGGTGATGCACGAGATCTCGCGCTCGATCCCGACCGGCTACGGGCATGGCGGGCGCGCGCCGCTGGACGACGCGGCGATCGATCGGGTGCTCGCCGGCGGCGCGCAGTACCTGGTGCGCGAGCGACGCGCCGGCGTGGACGACGATCTCGATCGCATCGAGTCGGGCGGGATGCTCCCGGGCGCCGATCCCACGCTGGTCTCGGAGCGCGCGCGCACCCGCGGTCGCGATCAGCTCGGCACGCTGGGCGGCGGCAACCACTTCCTCGAGGTGCAGCGCGTCGCGCGCGTGCACGACGAGGTGCTCGCGGCGCGGCTCGGCATCGTCGAGGGCAACCTCACGGTGCTGGTGCACACCGGATCGCGCGGGCTCGGTCACCAGGTGTGCACCGACTTCGTGCGGCGCATGGACGAGCGCTCGGACGCGCTCGGGATCGTGCTCCCCGATCGTCAGCTCGCGTGCGCCCCGCTCTCGTCGCCCGAGGGGCGCGAGTACCTCGCCGCGATGGCCGCCGCGGCGAACTTCGCGTTCGCGAACCGACAGACGATCACCCACACGGTCCGCGCGATCTTCGCGCGCATGCTCCACGCGTTCGGCGATCCGACGCTCCACCTCGTCTACGACGTCGCGCACAACGTCGCGAAGATCGAGCGCTATCCCGAGGGCGAGCTCTGCGTGCACCGCAAGGGCGCGACGCGCGCGCTGGGCCCCTCGAGCGCCGAGCTCGCGCCGGCGCTGCGCGGCATCGGACAGCCGGTGCTGATCCCCGGGAGCATGGGCACCGCGTCGTTCGTGATGGTCGGTCGTGATGCGTCGGCGGAGCTCTCGTTCTCCAGCGCGTGCCACGGCGCGGGTCGCCTGATGAGCCGCGGCGCGGCGCGACGCGCGGTGCAGGGCCACGTGCTGCGTCACGAGCTCGAGGCGCGCGGCATCGTCGTGAAGTGCCCGTCGAGCCCCGAGCTCGCAGAGGAAGCACCGCTCGCCTACAAGGACGTCGATCGCGTGGTCGACGTCGTCGAGCGCGCGGGCATCGCGACCAAGGTCGCGCGTCTCGAGCCGCTCGGCGTGCTGAAAGGATGAGCCGATGACGACGATGGGTGAGCTCTGCAATCGCACGGTGTCGATCGCCGAGCCGCGCGAGCGCGTGATCGATGCGGCGCGGCGGATGCGCGATCACCACGTCGGTTGTCTCGTGGTGGTCGAGGATCGCGACGGAGGGCGCGTGCCGGTGGGGCTGGTGACCGATCGTGATCTCGTCGTGGGCGCGCTCGCGACGCGGCCGGGATCGATCGAGCAGCTCGAGGTGCGCGACGTGATGAGCGCGCATCCGGTGATGGCGCGGGAGGAAGAGCCGCTGCTCGACGTGCTCTCGCGCATGCGCGCCCACGGCGTGCGTCGCGTTCCGGTGGTCGATCGCGCGGGTGTGCTCCAGGGGATCTTCGCGGTCGACGACATCCTCGAGCACGTGACCGAGCACCTCGATCAGGTCGTGCGACTGCTCGGACGAGAGCGCGACCACGAGCGCGACGAGACCTCTCCGCGCGCGAGCTGACCGAGGGCGCGACCGATGACGTACGTCGCGATCACGATCATCACCGCGACGAACATCAGGAACGGCACGACGTGCGGGAACACCGGCTCGAAGCCCGGCCACACCCGAAAGACCAGGTTCACGTCGTAGCGCGCGGCACCGGGCACCAGCCGGGTCAGGCTCGCGAGCACGAAGAGCGCGAGCGATGCGCGCCACCACGCCCGCGGATCCCACCCGATCGTACGGACCGCGGCGATGGCGAGCCCGACCGTGCCCGCGTGGATCAGGAGCGGCGTGGGCTCGGGCGCGCGGCCGAGCGCGAGGAGATTCCCGAGCCACATCGTCGTGCCGAGCGTCGTCCAGATCGCGGCCACGCTGGTGAGCGACACGCTCCCGAGCGCGATGCCCAGCGCGAGCAGGAGCGGCGCGAGATGACACGCCCAGAGCAGCTCGTAGGCCGAGCCGTCGTACACCAGCCACATCACCAGCACGTGCGCGACCCACACCGCGAACGCGCCGCTCGCGAGCAGCACCCGGGACACCACGGCTTCGATCTGCGCACCGCGCGTGTTGGAAACCCGGTCAGCGTGCCGGAAACTCGGCACGTTTTCGCGTGATCACGCCCGTGATCCTCCGCGATCCCGAGCGGCACGGATCTCGCGACTGCAGGCCCCGCCATGCAGCGCGCACACACCGACGCCGTCCCGGTGTCCCGCTATCTCGCACCTGCGCCGGGTGCTTCGCTCGAGGCGCTCACGCTCGCCGTCACGCGCTTCGCGAGCCGCGTCGAGCGCGCGCTCGCGGAGCTCGACCTCACGAGCGAGACGCTCGCACTGCTCGCGCTGCTCGCGGCGGACGGGCCCTCGCGGCTGGGCGCGCACCACGCGGAGGCGCGCATCGTCGACGATCTCGTCGAGCGTGGGCTCGTCGCGGTGCGGCGCACCGCGTCGGTGCCGATCGAGGTCGAGATCACGGGGCAGGGCACGCGTGCGCTGGCTCGGGCCCGTGATCGCCTGCGCGACATCGAGCGCGCCCTCGACGCGATCGCCGATCCCCGTGAGCTCGCGGCGATCGCGCTCCGACTCCGCACCTTCGCCGACGCCGCCGACGACGTGCGCCGCTGACGCGCTCGCCTCACGATCGAACCCGATGCGATTCCTTCTTCCGCGACGCCGTTCGTTCCCGGGCTGGGGGATCGACGATCCCGAGCACCGGCTCGTCCGCGCGAAGATGCGCGCGGTGCGCAAGCACCAGGGCGTCTCGAAGGTCGCCGCGCTCTTCGCGTTCCACGTGCTGCTCGCCGGGCTGCTCTGCGCCGCGGGGTACCCGTGGCCGCGCATCGCGGCGATCGCGGGCGTCGGGCTCTTCGCGTGGGTGCTCGAGCGCAGGCTCGAGGACTGCCTGAGCCCCGGGTTCCACAGCCTCAAGATCCTGCCGCCCGTGGTGGTCGTCGCGATCACCGGCGGCGTGCGAAGCCCGATCTTCCCGGCGTTCGTGTTCGGGTGCGCGCCCTTCCTGATGCTCGTCGCGTACGGCGAGCGGCGTGGGCGATGGATGTGGGCCGGCGCCGCGGTGATCGCGGTGATGACGTTCCTTCCCGAGGAAGTGCGCGGCCCCGCGCTCCCCGCGCCCTACGATCTCCTGCTCACGGGCGGCACGATGGTCGTCGCGCTCTCGGTCGTCGGCACGCTCGTCGAGCGGCTCGAGATCGCCGATCGCTTCGTCGACTCCGAGATGCAGAAGCTGCGTGGCGATCTGCTGCACGAAGCGCTCGAGCGATCGCGCACCTTCGAGGCCGTCGCCGCGAAGGTGGGCCACGAGCTGAAGACGCCGATCGCCGCGATCCGCGTGCTCGCCGACATCGAGCATCGCCACGCGAAGGACGAGGCGTCGCGCGAGCGGCTCGCGACCGTGATCGGCGAAGCGCGCCGGATGCAGGAGATCGTCAACGACTACCTGGTGCTCGCGAAGCCCGTCGAGGCGCTCGAGATCGCGCCCTACGATCTCTCGACGGTGATCGGCGAGGTCGCGAGCTCCTTCCGCGAGACCGCGGAGCGCGCGGGGGTCGAGCTGCGCGCCAACACGGACGCCGGGACCACGATGCGCGGCGATCGCCGTCGCATCCGCGAGGCGCTGACGAACCTCGTGTCGAACGCGGTGCAGGCGAGCGAGCGCGGAGGCACCGTCTCGATCGATCTCGGGTGCGACGACGATCACGCGAGCGTCGAGGTGCGCGACGAAGGGCGCGGCATCCCCGCGCATCTCCTGCCGCGCGTGGGCACCGCGTTCTTCACCACGCGCGAGGGCGGCACCGGGCTCGGCGTGGTGCTCGCGCGCACGGTCGTGATGCAGCACGGCGGTCGGCTCTCGATCGACAGCCAGGAGGGGCTCGGCACCACGGTGCACGTCGTGCTTCCGCGCCACGCGGTGAGCAGCAGCGCGAGCACGATCGAGGGGAACGTTGACTGAGCGGTCCGCCCTCCCCAGAGTCCGCCCTCGCATGGGTCGAGTCCTCGTCGTCGACGACGAAGCCGCGATGCGCTTCGCGCTCGCCGAGCTCCTTCGCGAGCACGGCCACGAAGCAGTGCTCGCGCCGGGCGGCCACGACGCGCTCGCCGCGCTCGATCGTGTCGATACCGTGATCGTCGACTACGCGATGCCCGAGATGGACGGGCTCGAGCTGCTCGATCGCATCCGCCAGCGCGACGCGTCGATCCCGGTGGTGATGGTCACAGCGCACGGCTCGGAGCGCCTCGCGGTGCACGCGATCCAGCGCGGCGCGTACGACTATCTGCACAAGCCCTTCGAGCCGGACGAGCTCGCGCGGGTGATCGATCGTGCGGTCGAGGCGTCGCTGCTGCGGCGCGAGGAGCGGCGCGGGCGCATCGAGCGCAGCGTCGGCAAGCGCGTGATCGCGGAGAGCGCGTCGATGCGGCGTCTCCTCGCCGACGTGGAGCGGATCGCGCGCCGCGACATCACGGTGCTGGTCACCGGCGAGAGCGGCACCGGCAAGGAAGTGATCGCATCGCTGCTCCACGCGCAGAGCCCGCGCGTCAACGGAGGATCGCTGGTGCGCTTCAACTGCGCGGCGCTGCCGGGCGAGCTCGCGGAGGCGGAGCTCTTCGGCCACGCGAAGGGCGCGTTCACCGGCGCGCACGCCCAGCGCTCGGGGTTCTTCGCGCGCGCCGACGGCGGCACGCTGGTCCTCGACGAGGTCGGCGAGCTGCCCCTCGCGATCCAGGCGAAGCTGCTGCGCGCGCTGCAGAACGGCGAGATCCAGCCGGTGGGCGCGGGGCGCACCGATCGTGTCGACGCGCGCGTGGTCGCGTGCACGAACCGCGATCTCGAGGCCGACGCGAACAGTGGGCGCTTCCGCTCCGATCTCTACTTCCGGCTCGCGGTCGTGGTGCTGCGGGTGCCTCCGCTGCGCGAGCGTCGCGAGGACATCCCCGCGCTCGCGAACGAGCTCTGCGCGCGCTACGGCGAGCGCTTCGGGATCGGCGACGTGCGCCTCTCGGATCGGCTGGTCGCCGAGCTCGCGCGTCGTGACTGGCCGGGCAACGTGCGCGAGCTCGAGAACGCGATCGCGCGCCTCGTGGGCCTCAGCGACGGCGGCGAGATCGACCTCGATCGGCTCGACGACGCGCGCCCCGCGCCCGAGCCCCGCGAGAGCGAGACCGAGGGCGCAGGGCTCTCGCTGCGCGAGCAGGTGCAAGCGTTCGAGCGCGGGCTCATCGTGCGCGCGCTCGAAGAAGCGCACGGCAACCAGGTGCGCGCCGCGCAGGCGCTGCGCACGAGCCGCGCGACGTTGATCGACAAGATGCGCAAGTACGGCCTGCGTCGTCCCAGCGATCGCGACGACGAGGACGACGACGACGACGCGTGACGCGTCACTCGCCGAAGAGCGCGCGGCGCGCGCCGAGCACCGCATCGGTCGCGACGTAGTCGAGCGCGGCGTGGATCGGCGAGATGTCGCGCCGAGGCTGCTCACCGCGCGCGAGCGCGCCGATGCGCCATGCGAAGTAGCCGGTCTCGCCGGCGGCCGCGAGATCGCCCGGGGCCTTGGGACGCTCGTGGAGCGCGGCGCGCTCGGCCTCGCCGCGCAACATCCGCCGCGGCAGATCGGGCTCGACGCAGATCGGGCGCGCCATGCCCGCGAGGTCGATCGCACCGCGCGCGATCGCCGCGTCGATCGCGGCGCGTGATCGCCACCCACCGGTCGCCATCACCGCGGCGCCGGTGATGCGCTTCGCGGAGAGCGCGAGCTCGGCGAAGTACCCCTCGCGCGGCGCGTCGCGATCGAGGCCGAGCATCGCGGCGCGCTCGATGTCGCCTCCGGAGATCTCGAGGAGATCGATGCCCGCGCGATCGAGCATCGCGATCACGGCGAGCGCGTCGTCGGGCGAGAAGTGGCCGCGATCGGCATCGGGCGCGTTGAGCTTCACGGCGATCGTGAACCTCGCGCCGCACGCGGCGCGGGTGCGCGCGACGAGCTCGAGCAGCATCCGCGCGCGGTTCTCGAGCGAGCCGCCCCACGCGTCGTCGCGGCGGTTGATGCGCGGCGAGAGGAACTGGCTCAGCAGGAACCCGTGGGCCGCGTGGAGCTGCGCTCCGTCGAAGCCCGCATCGCGCGCCATCACCGCGCCCGCGACGAACGCATCGAGGATCGCCTCGATCTCGTCGTCACGCAGCGCGCGAGGACGCGCGAACGCGCCGAGCATCGCGACCGCCGGTCCGTCGCTCGGCGCGACGGGATCGTTCGCGATGAAGCGGCTCGTCTGGCGGCCGGGATGACAGAGCTGCACCAGCGCCGCGTTGCCCGCGCGCTTCGCTGCCGACGCGAGCCGGGCGAGGGCCTCGCGATCGGTGCGCTCGTCGAGCACCACGTTGCCCATGCGCTCGCGATGCCGGCGGCTGATCGTCGTGTTGCCGGTGATGATCAGCGACGCGCCACCGCGCGACCAGGTCTCGTAGAGATGCTCGAGCTCGGGCGTGGGGTCGCCCCGCCGCGCGAGCCCCTCGCTGGTCGCGGCCTTCGCCAGCCGGTGCGCGAGCACGAGCCCGGAGCGCAGCGTGATCGGATCGATCATCGAGCCCATCCGACGAGGATGACCGCATCGCGGGCGCCCGACTTGAACGATGCGGCGAATGGGCCTCGACGCGGCGCGCGGACGACCGCAGCCTTCGGCCGTGACCACGACGATGCGAGCGATCCGCGGGATGGTGATGGGCGAGCTGGGGCGCTGGCGTCCCTCGTTGATCGAGGCGCTCGAGGCACACGAAGGGCGCGAGGCCGCGGAGGCGATCTGCGACGAGGCCGCGAGCCGGCTCGACGCGATGCTCGACTCGATCCCGGACCCGGGCTGGACCGCGCCGCACATGCGTGCGTTCACGATCGGCGGCGCGATCTACGTCGCGACCTACCTCGCGCTCGCGCCGCGCGGCTACGACGCGGCGCGCGCGTGGGAGATCTGCGAGTCCGCGACGCGCGCACGGGGATGCGCGGGATGGAGCGCAGCATGGCGGCGAACGGTCTCTTCATCTGGCCGATGAAGGCCCTCTCGCGCTGGATCGCGAAGCGCTCGCACGAAGCGCCGGTCGGAGGCTGGGTCTTCGACTTCGTCGAGGGCGAGCCCGGCACCTTCGAGTACGGCGTCGACTACAAGCGCTGTGCGATCCGCGAGCTCGCGATCGCGAACGGCGCCGCCGAATTCGCGCCGTACATCTGCCTCGCCGACGTGCCGGGGAGCGAGGTGTTCGGCTGGGGGCTGACCCGCACCGAGACGATCGCGCAGGGCGGCTCGCGCTGCGACTTCCGCTTCCAGCGCGGCGCCGAGACGCGGGTGCGCGTGAAGCTCCCGATCGCGCGCTGAGGTCAGAGCGCGCCGATCGTGCGATGGCACTCGGCGCAGGTTCCGAGCAGCGCACCGTAGGCTCGTGCCCGCTGCGCTCCGTCGCGGGCACGCTGTGCCTCTCTCGCGCGCTCGCGCGCACGATCGTCGACGAGCGGCGCGTCGAGCAGCGCTGCAGCACCTGCGGCGTAGCGCTCGGCGTCCTCGAGCACGAGCCCTTCCCAGAGCCGATCGGTCGCCCAGGCATGGTGGCGCGTCCGCGCAGCGACGTCGTCGCGCGGAGGGACCGGCGCCTCGGACATCCGCACGTCCGCCCCCATCTCGCGATGACACTCACCGCACGTCCGCGCGACGGTGCCCAAGCCGTGCGCAGCCGCTCCGACGTCGCGCGCCGACTCCACCTCGCGCGCCGCGCTGTGCATCACGTCGAGCCACAGCCCGCGCAGCGAGATCGGCGCTCCGGCACGCGCGAGCTCGCGCGCAGCACGCCGCGCCACGACGAGATCTCCACGCACCAGCGCGTCGCGCACACGAATGGATGGCTCGAAGTGGTGCGCCGAGGGCGGGGAGGTGGCGCGCTCCTGCGCGGGCGCGCTGGGGGCCTGCACCGCGAGCGGCAACGCGAGCGCGACGGCCGCGATCACGAAGAGCACGCCGCGCCAGCAGGTCCGCACGGTCACATCGGAGCACCTACGCGCCATACGTGAACGCCCAACGCGCCCATTCGGTCGTCCGCGCTCACGCGTGCACGTCGCGGCTCGGCGCGCCCTCTCGCTCGGCGCCCTTCACTCGCGCGCGGAGCTGCTGCAGGAGGAGCTCGCGCGTCGCCCCGTCCGCTCGGCTCCGCAGCAGCTGCTCGCCGTCGACGACGACGCGGGTCGAGGTCCACGTGCCCTCGGGCCCGCCGCGCACCCACTCGAGCAGCACCACGACGTCGTCGGTGTCGACGCGCGGCTCGATCTCGAACAGGAACCCCTCGAGCCCGAGCTCCTCGAAGAGCGCGGCCGACGCGGCGCGCGCCTCGAGCAGGCCATCGAGCGTCCACAGCTTCGATCGCTCCATGCACGCGCACCTAGACGCGACGTGCTCCGGCGATCACGGGCTCGTGCCCGCCTCTCGCGCCACGTGCGGCGCGCGCCGCGGCCGATCCTCCAGCAAGAAGCGCTCGACGACCTCGGCGAACAGATGAGGCGCGGTCGTCATCGCCTCGTGCGCTTGCCCGCCGAGCGCGACCACGCGCGCATCGCGCATCGTCCTCGCGAGCGCATCGGTGAGGTAGCGCGCGCGCACACTCTCGGTCCCGAAGAGCAGCAGCGCCGGCATGGCGAGCACGCGAGCTCGCTCCGGCACGAACGTGTAGCGATGGATCGCGCGCAGGTCGCTCAAGCTCGCCTCCGCGTCGCTCGTCCACGTCGTCCAGTCGGGCGAGGCCCGCAGCGCGAGCAGCTCGTCCTCCTTCATGCCGATCGCATCGCGCAAGAACGTCGCCGCGACCTCGTCCCACGCCTTGCTGGCAGCGAACGACTCGAGCCGCGCGAGCAGCACGTCGTCGACCGCGTTCGGCCACGGAGGCTCGTAGAGCACCAGCTTCGCGACGAGCTCCGGCACGCGGATGCTCGCCTCGAGCGCGCAGAGCGCGCCGAACGAGTGGCCGAGCAGGAACACCGGCGTGCCCACCGCGCGCACCACCGCGACGACGTCCGCCGCTTCGTCCTCGACGCGATGCCCGCCGTCGCTCGGGGTCTCGCCGCGACCGCGCCGCGCGATCGCGATCACCGTGAAGCGCTCGCGCAGCCGCGGCGCCACGTACATCCAGTTCGTCTCGTGATCGCTGAAACCCCCGTGCACCAGCACGAGCGGCGGCCCGGTGCCCGCGCGCTCGTAGGACACCCGCGTCCCGTCCTCCGCCACGACGCTCTCCATCACACGACCTCCGCTCTCACCGGATATCGCGACGGCGCGCTCGCGCGCGAGTTGGTCCGGCGCTGCCCGGGATGACCTCCTCGACATGAACGTCGATCGGGAGCGCGCACCGCGGCGCGTCATCACCGCGGTGTGCGGCGTGGCGCTCGGCCTCACTGCGTCGGCGTTCGCGCCGCCGAGCTCCTCGCACACCGAGGCGCAGCCCTCCGAGCGCAGCGCGACGATCGCCGATGCGCAGCGGGTCGGCAGCGCGTTCGCGCAGGTCGCGGCGCGCGTCGCGCCCTCGGTCGTGTCGATCCGCGTCGACGCGGTGCTGAGCGAAGAGGACATCTCGCCGCTGCTGCGCTGGATGCTCCCGGATCTCCCGCCCGAGACCGTGATCGCCGCGGGCGCGTCGGGGTTCGTGATCTCCGAGGACGGCGCGATCCTGACCAACCGTCACGTCGTGTCGCGCGCCGCGCGCATCCGGGTGCGGCTCGCCGATGGACGCGTGCTGCCCGCGAGCGTCGTCGGCACCGATCGCGCCACCGACCTCGCGGTGATCCGCGTGCCGGCGCGCGGCCTCGAGCCGCTGCGCTTCGCCGACATGCGCGAGCACCACGTCGGCGACTGGGTCGTCGCGGTGGGCTCACCCTATGGCTTCGATGCGACGGTGACGACCGGTGTCGTGAGCGCGCTCGGTCGCAGCGGGCTCGGGATGAGCGAGCTCGAGGACTACGTGCAGACCGACGCCGTGATCCATCCCGGCAGCTCGGGCGGGCCGCTGGTCGATCTCGACGGAGCGGTCGTCGGCGTCACCACGATCGTGCTGCGGCCGGCGCCCGGCGTGAGCTTCGCGGTGTCCGCCGAGCTCGCGCGCGACGTCGCGCAGCAGCTCCTCCGACACGGCCGCGTGCGCCGGCCGTGGATCGGCGTCGAGCACCAGGACCTCACGCCCGAGCTCGCGACCGCGCTCGGCGCGCCCGCCGATCGCGGCGGCGCGATCGTCAACGCGCTCGACGCGGAGAGCCCCGCGGCGCGCGCCGGTGTGCAGCTCGGCGACGTGATCATCGCGATGGACGACGCTCCGATCGCGCGCAGCGTGGATCTCACCCGCAACCTCCTGCGCCATCCGGTGGATCACGATCTCACGCTCGAGGTGCTGCGACGCGGTCACGAGCGACGTATCGAGCTCCGTCCGATCGCGCGCGCCGAGGAGGACGAAGAGCGTCCTCCGGTGTCGCGCGCGAGAGCGCGTCCCCAGAGCCGCGATCTCGGGATCGAGCTCCTCGCGCTGACGCCCGAGCTCGCGGAGCAGGTGGGCTACGACGGCAGCGACGGCGCGATCGTCGGCGGTGTGCGCGAGGCAGGCCCCGCGTACCACGCGGGGCTGCGCCCCGGCGACGTCATCGTCGACGCGGATCGCGAGACGGTCCGCACGCTCGAGGATCTCTCTCGCGCGCTCTCCGACGGCACCGCGCTGCTGCGCGTCGTGCGCGGCGAGCACGCGTTCTACACGGTCCTCGGCGAGCGCAGCTGAGCCCTTGCCGGAGTGCTCGTCCCGCCGGTAGCGGACGGGAGCGCGCGCAGCGCGCGGATTGTTCGACTCAGCGGATCACGATCTCGCGCAGCGCGCGGCCGCGCGCATCGACGATTCGGTGCCCGGGGAGCCACACCGGCGCAGGCGAGCGGAACGCGATCGCGCGCGGTCGTCCCGGCTTCTCGCAGGGCGGCGCGAGGTCGTACGGGAAGCTGCGATCGGCGACCACGTAGCTCTCGATCACCGCGCGATCCGCGCCCGCGTTCGTGCACAGATATCCGTCGAGGAAGTCGACGAGCTCGGGGCCGTCCGCGCCGCGATCGCTCGCGCCGTCGACCAGCCATTCCGTGAGCACGCCGAACGATCGCGCGCGCTGCTGATCGACGTCGGACGACGCGACGTAGAGCCGCCACAGCGAGCTCGCGATGATCCACTCCGAGAGCGGCTGCGACATCGGACCGCCGGGATTCGCGACGTACTCGCCGCTTCGCGACAGCGCGCCGAGATCGAGCGCGAGCGAGATCTCGCCGCTGACGGTGTCGCCGTAGAACGGATCGCCGCGCACCGCCGACGCGAAGAACGAGGGCCAGCCCTCGTTCCACGCGAGCCGAGGATCGGTGTCCGCGCCCGCGTGCGGATTTCCGCCGACGATCTGGCTGAACGACACGACGTGCTGGAGGAAGTGCCCGAGCTCGTGCAGCAGCACCGGCACGTCGAACTCGTCGGTGTCGTCGGGGCCACCGAGGATCCACAGCTCGTCGCCGCTCGCGTACGACGTGCCGCCCGGCGTGACGCGGCCTCGCTCCCAGTGCGTCTCGAGCGGCGGGAACGGCGCATCGCGCTCGAACGCGACGCGCGCGTACTGGAGGCCCTCGCGCATCGTGTGCGCGATCGCGAGCGCACCGCCGAAGTCGACCTCGGCGACGTGCACGTCCCCGACCCCCGCCGAGACCGAGCCGCGGAACGCGTAGGTCGCGCCGTCGAAGTCGGTCACGTCGCTCGCGGGATCGGAGCTGGACGCGAGCACGCGCACCGCATCGCCGACCGCGTCGAACGCGAAGCGTCCGTCCTCGTCGGTCGTGGCGCGCGCGATCTCGCTCTCGCCATCGAGCAGCACGACCTCCACGCCCGGCGCCGGCGATGCGATCGCGGCGCCGAGGCCGCCGCGCGCGAACGGACGTCGATCGTACGTCACGCGCCCCGACACCCCGCTCGGCGCCGCGTCGATCGCGGGCTGCGCGTCGTCACGCGGCTGCGCCGCATCGACGCTGGGCTGCGCCGCGTCGTACCGGCCGGCGTCGCCTCCTCGTGGGCTCGCGTCGTCGCATCCGATCACCACGAGCCACGCCGAGAGGATCGCCCACGCCGTCCAACGCATCGCGCGATGCTCGCTCGCGCATCCCACGACGCGCAACGCTCATCGTGGACCCTGGTGCTCCTTCGACTTGACCGGGGCTTGTATCTAGTGCACCGGCCGATTGCCCGCCGTGGTAGGGCTGCCGGTCCAGCGGTTTCGGGAGAGGGTCGCCGCGTAGGGCTTGGGGCATCGTCCCCGTGACTGAGATTGGCGCCCTCGACCGAGTTTCTTTGCTCGAACGGTATCCAGAGGCGTGGCTCGTCCACCGTCCTCGCATGGACAAGCAAGGGCACGAAGCTCGGCTCCGAGGCTCCCGGGGACGCGAACACGAGCTCGAGAGGCACATGAGATTCGTCGGGATCGACATCGGTTCGGAGAAGCACGTCGTCGCGATCGTGGACGAGGCGGGCAAGGCACTGCGGAAGCCGACGCCGTTCTCCGAAGACGCGTCGGGCTACGAGCGACTGCGCTCGATGCTCGGTGAGCCCGCCGACGCGTTCATCGCGATGGAGGCGACGGGGCACTATTGGCAGAACCTCTTCGCGTTCCTGCATGCAGCAGGGTTTCAGGTCGCGCTGTTGAACCCGACGCGCACGTCGCGGTTTGCAGCCGAGGATCTGCGGCGCGCGAAGACCGACGCGCTCGACGCTCTGGGCATCGCACGCTTCGCGCAGCAGAAGAGACCTGCGGCGACCCCGATGCCCGATGAGGCCACGCTCGAGCTGCGTGAGCTGATCCGGCTTCGCGACCGCCTCGTGCAGGACCTCGGCGACCGCACGCGGCAACTGCACCGCGCGCTCGACCTCTGTTTTCCGGAGTTCACCGAGCACGTGCGCGACGTGGCTTCGGCCAAAGCGACCACGCTGCTCATCGCGAGTCCGACCGCCGAGGCCTTCCGTGCTGCCGACCCGAACGCGCTGGCGGAGCTGAAGTACGACGGCCGCCACGTCATCGGTGTCGAGCTCGCGCAAGCGCTCTGCGCGGCTGCGAAGACCTCCGTGGGCCGCCACCAGGGCACGGCGTACGAGCTTCAGATCCGCTACGCGTGCGAGGACATCGCGACGCTCCGAGCGCGGATCAAGAAGCTCGACGACGACATCGGCCAGAGCCTCGAGCGCCACGAGGTCGGCAAGCTGCTGACCACCATCGACGGCGTCGGCGACAACACCGCGGCGCGGATGATCGCCTCGATCGACTTCGACGCGTTCAAGAGCGCGGCCGCGCTCGCGGCGTACGTCGGCGTCGCCCCGATCGTGAGCCACTCAGGCAAGCGCCAGCCACTGCGAGGCCCCGCCTGCACGATGGGCGACGCCGACCTGCGCGCGAAGCTCTGGATGCCGACGCTGCGAGCGGTGACCCACAACCCGTGGCTCAAGGCGTTCTACGGGCGCCTGGTCGCGGCCGGAAAGCCGAAGAAGCTCGCGATCATCGCTGCGATGCGCAAGCTCCTCGGCGCGATGATCAGCGTCGCGCGCACCCGCACGCCCTTCGTGCCGAGGCTCGCGGCGGCCTGACGACCGCACTTCGAGCTTGCACGAGGTCACGGTATCTCAGTCCTCGTCGTCGAGGCTCGCGCCGCCGAGCGTCGCGCGCAGCTCGTCGATGGAGCGGATCGCGAACCCTTCCTTGCTCGTCGCGACCAGCCCTTCCTTGTGCCACTGCGAGAAGATGCGGATCACGGTCTCCACGCGCGCGCCGACGTAGGTCGCGACGTGCGCGCGAGAGAGCGCGAGCGGGACGTAGGTCTTGCCGTCGATCCCCTCGTCCCCGAAGCGCTCGGCGAGGTCGAGCATGAACGCGGCGACACGACGCTGGACCGTGCCCGCTGCGAGCACGTCGATCTTCGCGTGCAGCAGCACGCAGTGCTCGAGCAGCGCGCGGTTGATCGCGAGCGCGAGGCGCACGTCGGTCTGCACCAGCTCGAGGATCGGCGCAGACGCGACGCGCAGCACCTCGAGCGACGGAGTCGCGGCGTACGCGTCCGCGATGAACGCGCGGCGCTCGAGCGTCACCGGGATCGCGGGGCTCTCGCCCGGGCCGAAGAGCGCGATCAGCGTCGACTCGTGGCTCGTCGGAGCACGCTGCAGCTCGAGCACGCCGCGCAACACGACGTGGAAGTGCTCGGCGGGCGCGCCGCGCCGCCACAAGCACTCACCCTGATGCAGGCGATGCACGTCGGCGTGAGGGACCAGCGTCGCGAGCAGCTCGGGGTCGAGCGAGCGGAACAGACGCGACGTGGAGAGCGTGCGGAGGAGCGATTCACGCTGCACGAGGGACCTCGGAGGAACCATGGGTCATCTCGCAGGGCACGCAAAGCGCGGGACGCGCCTCATCCGAGCACGGCGCGCACGACCTCGTCGAGGCGCGACGGATCACCACGCCGCGACGCGCTCTTCATCCCGTGCACCAGCGCGAAGCGCTCGAGCGCGCGCAGCGTGGGCCATCGTGCCCCGAGCCGGGCGCCGATCGCGTCGCGCAACGCCGCGGGCGGCGCTGCGGCATCGAGCTCGGGCACCGCGTCGATCTCGCGGGTCGCGGTGCCCGCGAGGATCGTGCGCACGGCGCCGACGTCGACGACCTCGCGCGCGCCCTCGGTGACCATCGCGCGACGCGCATCGAGCTCGAGCGCGCGCCACGTCTCGAGCGAGAGATGAAGGCCGGCGCGATCGAGCGCGCGCCGCGCCGCGAGCGGGACGAGCTCGAGCCGCACGTCGATGCCCTCGAAGCCCCACACGTTCGCGGGCACGTCGAGCACCTCGGGCGTGTTGGCGTTCACGAGCTCTTCCTCTCGCACGTCCACCTCGATCGTCTCCTCGGGCGTCGCGAGATCGTGCAGGGAGCGCCGTCCCTCCGCGATGCGCGCGGCGATGCGCCCCACCAGCGCACGCCGGTACACGGCGACCAGCGGCTCTCCCTTCGCGCGCACCACGAGCGCCTCGGGCGCGCGCTCGGCCGCGGCGATCACCGACGCGATCGTCGACGCACGCACCCGCGGGAGATCTCCCGGCAGCACGATCACATCACCGAGCCGCTCGAGCGCGGTGAGGACCCCGCCGGCCGGACCGTGCCCTTCGTGCGCGTCGTCGATCTGCGCATCACCGCGCGTCGCGACGTCGGGATCGCACGCGCCCACGAGCGTCACCGCGCGCCCGGTCGACTCGCGGAGCGCCGCGATCGCGCGGTCGACGAGCCACCCCGCATCGAGCGGCTCGCGCAGCTTGTCGCGGCCGAAGCGGGCACTGCGTCCACCCACGAGCACGATCGGGTGCAGGAGATCTCGCGGCATCGCCATGCCCGCGATCCTGCCTCGGCGCACCGGCTCGGTGCGAGCGGGATCGACGGCTTTGCACCGGCGCAAACCTCGCGCCTCGCGCGTTGCAGCCGTGCAACCCCCTCAGATCGCGCGCGGCCTCGCGACGCTCGCGACGAGCGCGCTGGTCGCGACGATCGCCATGCCCACCGCGCCCGCGGTCGCGACTCCGATCGTCCAGGCACCGCCCCAGGCGGCGGGCCACACCTCGGAGAGCGGCACGAGGGTCGCCAGCAGCACGATCACCGCGGCCTGCAGCACGCCACGGGCGGGCACGGCGCGCGGGCCGATCACACGACGCGCGACGAGCACGATCGTCAGGGTCACGAGCCCGAGCAGCAGCGCGTGGAGATAGAGCAGCCGCAGCCCGGCCATCGAGGTCCACGCGATCCACGGCGTCGCGCTCGCGACCACGCGCGCGACCGCCGCGATCGCGCCCATCGCGAGCGGCACCGCGAGCTCCTTCGCGCGCGGCGCGCGCGCCAGCCGCACGATCTCCGAGAGCAACGCGCCGCCCCACACGAGCCCTGCGCCCGCCGAGACCCAGCGCAGCGCATCGGGCACCACGCCGCGCGGCACCGCGAGACCGAACGCGAGCGTGCTCGCGAGCGCGATCGCCAGCGTCACGCGCGGCCGCGCGCGCTCGATGCCCAGCGCGTCGTAGGCGAGCCCCAGCGCGGCGAGCACGAGCCATCCCTCCGAGAACGGATCGAGGAAGAGGTGCATGCCGATCGCGGTCCCGCGCTCGACGTCGAGGCCGAGCGGGCGCAGCAGCGCGAGGCTCCACGCGCCGGCGCTCGAGACGACCAGCGTGACGAGCGCGAGATCCCAGGACGCGAGCGCGGCGTTGCGGGTCATCCCGCGCGTCTCGCGCACGTAGCGCGCGACGAACGCGTACCACGCGATCATGTTGAGCCCGGCGACGATCACCGAGAGCGGCACCCGTGCATCGCCGATCACCGCGGGCGCGTAGCCGAAGCGCAGGAAGAGCGGATGGCTCGCGACGCCGAGCGTGAGCGTCGCGCCGATCACGTGGCCCATCGCGCGCGACATGCGCGCGCCGCGCATCGCCGCGGTCCGCGCCGCGACGAGCAGCATGATCGCGGGCGTCACCCAGCCGAAGAACATCAGGTGCGAGTGCGCGTGCCGCACGTTCACCAGCGAGATCCCGTGCGCCCAGCCCCACGACGTCGTGCCGCGGAAGAGCACGCCGGTGAGCGCCGCGATCGCGAAGCAGACGAGGGCGGCCCACCAGAACCGCACCAACTCCCGCGGGCTCGTCGACGTCGCGCGCATGGGTCCGCTCGCGAGCCAGGTAGACACGTCCGCGCGGCGCGCCACCGTCAGGAGGACGCGGCGTGCGCAGCGTCGCGCGTCGTGCCCGCGAGCAGCGCGCGGAGCTCGTCGGTCGAGCGGATCACGAAGCCGTCCTTGGTCGTCGCGACGAGCCCGTCGCGCTGCCACTGCGAGAACGTGCGGATCACCGTCTCGACGCGCGCGCCGACGTAGGTCGCGACGTGCGCGCGAGAGAGCGCGAGCGGCACGTAGGTCTTGCCGTCGAGCCCCTCGTCGCCGAAGCGCTCGACGAGGTCGAGCATGAACGCGGCGACCCGACGGTGGACGGCGCCCGCCGCGAGCACGTCGATCTTCGCGTGGAGCAGCGCGCAGTGATCGAGGAGCGCGCGGTTCGTCGCGAGCGCGAGGTGCACCTCGCTCTGCACGAGCTCGAGGATCGGCGCGGCGCGGACCCGGAGGATCTCGAGCGACGCGGTCGCCGCGAACGCGTCGGCGACGAAGGAACGGCGCTCGAGGGTCGCCGGGATCGCAGGGCTCTCGCCCGGTCCGAAGAGCGCGATCAGCGTGGAATCCGGGCCGTTCGCCGCGCGCTGGAGCTCGAGCACGCCGCGCAGCACGACGTGGAAGTGCTCGGCCGGCGTGCCGCGCCGCCACAGACACTCGCCCTGCTGAAGGCGATGCAGGCTGGCGTGCGGGACGATCGTCGCGAGCAGCGACGCGTCGAGCGTGCGGAAGAGACGCGACGTCGCGAGGGTGCGCAGGAGGACGTCGCGCTGCACGTGCACCTCGAAGCTCGTCATGGAGATCGCTCCGTCGCGGCACCGAGAGAAAGCCCGTCGCGATCGGCCGCGCGGGCACGACGGTGCGCGAGGAGGGACACGACGATCGTCGACGCGAAGACGACGAGCGCGAGCGCGCTCGCGAGCGCGCCGAGGCCGCGGAGGCTCGGCTCGCCGAGCAGGTCTCCCGCGACGCGGGTCGCGGTGGCTCCGTGCAGCAGCACGAGCGGCACGTAGAGGAAGGGCGGCGGCGCGAGCCGCACCTTCAGGACCGCGCCGAGCACGATCGGCGCGTGCGCGAGCACCATGCCCAGCACGAACCCCGCGTAGATCGCGTGGAGCGCCGCGTCGTAGCGGAGCCCCGCGAGATCGCCGCCCGCGAGCACCACGAGCGGCGCCGCGATCACGAGCCAGGGATGACCGAGCGCGAGCGCGGTCTTCAGGTAGGGCGGCGTGCCGGGAGCGCGCACCCGCAGCACCGCATCGTGCGCGAGGAGCCACAGGCCCATCGCCGCGAGCCCCGCGCCGCGCGCCCACGCACCGAGCCCGGGCTCGATCACCGCGCTCGCGGAGCCGACAACGAGCAGCGCGACCGCAGCGGCGAGCGTCGCGGTGCGCCCGCGCCGCGGCGGGAGCAGGCGCGTCATCTCGAGCCGCTCGCCGACGATCGTGAGCACGAGGAACGCCGACCACCCGAGCGATGCGTCGGCGATGGTGCGGCCCGCGAGCCACGCGACGTTGCCGAGCGCCCACGCGAGCGCGCCGAGCGTGAGCATCGCGAGATCGAGCGAGGGCGAGCGCGCGAGGAGCCACCCGTGGAGCACGAGCGCGGCGAGGCCCGATGCGGTCGCCAGCACCGGCGCGATCGGCGCGCCGAGCACCATCGCGACGCCCGATGCCGCGGCGAGGACCGGCGGGACCAGCGCGGCGAGGTGCCCGACCGCGACCGCGCGCTCGAGCCCGATCAACGTGCCGAAGAACCCGACCGCGAGCAGCGGCCCGTGCGCCATGATCGCGCTCGCAGGCAGGGGCACGCCCCACCCTGCGCGCACCAGCCCGGCGAGCACGCCGGACACCAGCGCGAGCGCGGCGCACGCGGCGATCGGAGCGCGCAGCGCGAGCGGGATCGCGCGCGCGCTCACGACCAACCCAGTGCGCGGCGCGCGCCATCGCTCATGCGCGCCGGGCTCCACGCGAGCGCCGAGGCGCGCACCTCGATCGCGTCGCGCGGGAACGCATCGCGGAGCGCCTGCAGCGCGTCCTCGTGGATCGTCTCGCGCATCGGGCACGCGGGCGTGGTCGCGAGGAGCTCGACCGAGAGCATGCCGTGATCGCGCGCGATCGCGCCGACGAGGCCCAGGTCGACGATCGAGAGACCGAGCTCGGGATCGAGCACGGGCCGGAGCGCGTCGTGGACCCGCTCGAGCTCGCTCCCTCCCGTGTTGCGCATGGCGGGCAGGTACACACCGCGCGCGCGGCGCCATGATCTGGATCACCTCGCGCCGCGATTGCGCGAGATCAATCGGTGGGCGCACGACGATCCGCATGACGAGGTCGTGATCGATCCCACCGCACGCACCACGCTCGCGTTGCTCGAGGCGCTCTTCCCGGGAGGGCGGAGGGTGCCCGGTGCCGACGAGGCGACGCTCGAGCACGTGCGCGTGTTGGTCGGCGAGCACGCAGGTCCGCTCGGCGATCTCGCGCTGCGCGGCGCCGTCGCGGCGCTCGACGTGCTCGCGCGCGCGCGCCACGCGCGGGGCTTCGCCGACCTCGATCGCGCGTCGCAGCGATCGCTCGTCGACGCGTGGAGCGGATCACGATCGCCCGCCGGCGTGATCGCGCGCGCGCTCGCGAGCGTCACCGGCCTCGCGCACCTCGATCGTTCGAGCGTGCGCGCGTGTGTCGGCCCGGCGCGCGAGCGTCCGGTGATCGACGAGCGCCCGCCGCGCGGGATCTCGGACGCCAGCGAGTGGCCGGATCTCGAGCCGATCGACTGCGACGTGGTCGTGGTCGGGACCGGCGCGGGTGGCGCGGCGCTGGGCACGACGCTCGCGCGCCGCGGGCTCGCCGTGGTGTTCGTCGAAGAAGGAACGTGGCGGCCGCGTCGTGCGCTCGGCGGGCCCGCGCTCGACGCGCATCGCCGCCTCTACGCGCCGACCGCATGGGCGATCGGCAACGTGCGCGTGCCGATCTTCAGCGGGCGCACGCTCGGCGGCTCGACCGCGATCAACACCGGCTCGTGCTTCCGCGCGCCGCGATGGGCCCATGCGCGATGGGCGGAGCTCGCAGGATCGAGCGAGCTCGAGCTCGAGCAGCTCGCGCCCTACTACGACGACGCGGAGCGCGCCCTCGGTGTCGCGCCGTGCTCGCGCGCGCTCGCGGGCCCGATCGCCGACGTGATCGCGCGCGGATGCGACGCACTGAGCGCATCGCACGGGCCGGTCGCGCGCAACGCGCCGGACTGCGAGGCCGGTGGGTTCTGCGACTTCGGCTGCGCCCGGGGCGCGCGTCGCTCGACCGACGTCTCGTTCCTGCCGAGCGCGCTCGCGCGCGGCGCGCTGGTGCTGACCGCTGCGCGCGCGGAGCGGGTGATCCTCGAAGGACGCCACGCGCGCGGGCTCGTGGTGCGTGATCGCGCGGGGCGCGAGATCGTGATCCGAGCGCGCGCAGTGGTGCTCGCCGCCGGCGCGCTGCGCACGCCACGCTTGCTCGCGCGCATCGATCGACTGCGCCGCATGCGCGCGCTCGGCGCGCACCTCCGCATCCAGCCGAGCGCGGGGATCGCGGGCGTGCTCTCGGAGCGCATCGAGCCGTTCCGTCACGTCCCGCAGGGCTGGGCCTCCGACGACCTGATCGGTCGAGGGATCATGGTGCTCGCGGCGCAGCCCGATCCGAGCCTGGCCGCGTCGGTGCTCGGGAGCGCCGGCGGCGCGCTCACCGAGGCGATGGACGCGATCGATCACACCGCGTTCCTCGGCGTGCTCGCGGCGGACCTCGAGTCGGAAGGACGCCTGCGGCTCGACGCGCCGGGTGGTCATCCGATCGCGTCCTACGTGCTCGCGCGCGACGATCGTGTGCGGCTCGCGCGCGGTGTGGCGCGGGCGGGCGAGATCCTCCGCGCCGCCGGTGCGAAGCGGATCGTTCCACTGGTGGAACGATCGCGGGTGCTCGACGGAGCGCGCGCGTGGCGCGCCTACGAGCAGGGCGCGCTCTGGGACGACCCGCTGCGGCTCGTGAGCTTCCATCCGATGGGCACGTGCCGCATGGCGAGCGATCCCTCGCTCGGCGTGATCGATCTCGATCATCACGTGTGGGGCCTCGAGGATCTCTTCGTGGTCGACGCGAGCGCGATCCCGGGACCGCTCGGAGTGAACCCCCAGGTCGCGATCGTGGCGATGGCGCTGCGCGCGGCCGAGTGCGTGGAGCGCGACCTGTCGTGATCACGAGCTCACGAGGGCGCGCGCGACGAACGCGTGCCCGGGCGCGGCGCCGGCGAGGTCGCGGGTGCGCGCGAGCAGGTGCACGAGCCCGATCACGACGAGCTCGCCCAGCACGAGATGGCTCGCCACGATCGCGAGGCGCGGGCCGAGCGCGACGGTGAGCAGCCCGAGCGCGACCTGCGCCGGCGCGGCGAGCGCGAGCGCGAGGCCGATCACGGGCCCGCGCTCGCGCGACACCAGGACGCCGACCCGCATCACCAGCACGAGCGCGACGATCCCCAGCGCGCGATGCGCGAGGTGGATCACCCCCAGCGCGTGCGAGGGCGCGAGCGTCCCGTCGCAGGCGAGCAGGTCGCGCCCGCACGCCATGCTCGCGCCGAGGTGACGCACCGCCGCGCCGAGCAGCACCTGCGCGACGACGATCACGAGCGCGCTGCGGATCGCATCCCGGGTGCGCCGCGCGATCGGAGCTCTCGGGCCGCGCTCCCGCGTCGCGATCCATGCGAGCAGCGCGCACAGCGTGGTCGCGCCCGCGAGATGCAGCACCGACACGAGGGGCGGCAGGCGAAGCAGCACGGTGATCGCGCCGAGCAACGCCTGCACGACCACGAGCCCTGCGGCGACGATCGCGAGGTGTCGCTGCGAGCGCGACGCGCGGGCCGCGACCCACGGGAGCGCGAGCACGCCGATCATCACCGCGAGCGCGAGCAGGCGGTGCGAGTGCTCGTACAGGATCCCGCCTTCCATCGGCGGCATCACCTCGCCGTGGCAGAGCGGCCAGTCGGGGCACGCGAGCGACGAGCCCGTGGTGTGCACGACCCCGCCCAGCGCGACGAGCGCGAGCGAGAGGACGAGGACGAGCGTGGTGAGCACGCGGAGACGTTCGGAGCTCGGCACGCGCCCCGTCATGCCCGCCGCGCGCGCCGCGTGGTTGCGCGAGATCAAGCGGCCCGGATTGCGCCGCATCAACCAGGTCGCGGCCGGCGCGTGGCTCGCTCGGGGCGATGCGGAACGCCTTCTCCGACTCGGGCGCACCACGCGACCTCACGCTCGTCGAGGCCCTCGTCGAGGCCGCGGGGATCGACGCGCCGTTCGCGACGTTCCACGGCTCGGGCCCGCCGCGACGCTTCGACGCGCGCGCCGCGCTCGCGAGCGCGCTGCGATGGGCATCCGCGCTGCGCGACGTCGGCGTGCAGGCGCGCGAGCCCGTCGCGATCGTGCTGCCGACGTCGGAGGACTTCGTCGGCGCGTTCTTCGGTGCGACCTGGATCGGCGCGGTGCCGCTCCCGCTCGCGACGCCGATGACGTTCGGGGGCGCCGAGCGCTACCTCGAGCACGCACGCACCATCCTCGCGCACGCCGGAGCGCGCGTGCTCGTGGGCTCACCGCGGGTCGTCGAGGCCGCCGCGGAGACGTCTCTCGCGACGATGCTCAGCGCGTCGCTCACCCCGAGCGAGATCCCCGCGACGCCGCGCCACTTCGCGTGCTCGCCGCTCGTCGAACCTTCGCATCCCGCGCTCCTGCAGTACACGTCGGGCACCACCGGGCGCCCGAAGGGCGTCGTCGTCTCGCATCGTGCCGCGGTCGCGAACGCCCGCGCGATCGTGCACGCGCTGCGCCTCTCGCACGACGACGTCGGCGTCAGCTGGCTGCCGCTCTATCACGACATGGGCCTCGTCGGCGCGATGCTCACCGCGATCGTCTGCCCGTACGCGCTGCACCTGCTGCCCACCGAGGGCTTCGTGATGCGGCCGCGGAGGTGGCTCGAGCTGATGTCCGACACCGGCGCGACGATCTCGGTCGCGCCGAACTTCGCGTACGAGATGGTCGCGCGGCGCGCCGACGCGGAAGGGCTCGACCTCTCGCGCTGGCGCGCGGCGCTCGACGGCTCCGAGCCGGTGCACGCGCGCACGCTGCGGCGCTTCGAGGATCGCTTCACGGGCGCGGGGTTCCGCGCGAGCGCGTTCTGTCCGGTGTACGGCCTCGCCGAGGCCACGCTCGCGGTGACCGCGGTCGCGCCGGGAGATGGCGCGCACGTCCTGCGCGTCGATCGCGATGCGCTCGCGGGAGGGCTCGCGCTGCGCAGCGAGCGCGAGGACGCGCGCGAGCTCGTGGGCGTCGGCGTGCCGGTACTCGGCACGTCGGTCGAGATCGTCGGCGACGACGGACGCGCGCTGCCCGAGGGTCACGTGGGCGAGATCGCGGTGCACGGCGCGTCGCTGATGAGCGGCTATCACCGCGACGACGACGCGACCGCGCGCGCGCTCGGTGAAGGTCGCCTGCGCACCGGGGATCTCGGCTTCGTGCTCGGCGGCGAGCTCTACGTCTCGGGCCGCTCGCGCGCGCTGATCATCCAGGGCGGGCGCAACGTGCATCCCGAGGACGTCGAGCGCATCGCGATCGACGCCGACGAACGCGTGCACGCCGCGGCCGCGCTCGCGATCCCGAGCGAGGAGACCGGCACCGACGCGCTGGTCGTGGTGCTCGAGGCGCGCGGCCTCGACGCGGCGGGCAAGACGGCGCTCACCGCGCGGGTGCGCGGCGAGCTCCTCGCGCTCGCGGGCGTGCGCGCCGATCGTGTGGTGATCGGCCCGATCGGCACGATCCCGCGCACCTCGAGCGGCAAGCTTCGGCGCGGCGAGTGCGCGCGCCTCCTCGTCGACGCTCAACAGGAGGACGGTGGATGCGACGCGCCCTCGTGATCGGAGGAACCGGCTTCGTCGGGCTCAACCTCGTCGACGCGCTGCTCGCGCGCGGCGTAGCGGTGCGGGTGACGCGCCGCGCGCGGAGCTTCACGGTGCTGGTGCGTCGGCGCCCGGTCGAGCTCGTCCCCGCGGCGCTCGACGATCACACCGCGCTCGTCGACGCGATGCGCGGATGCGACGCGGTGTTCGTCGCGGGCGCGCACTATCCGCGCTACTCGCTCCATCGCGATCGCGAGGTCGCGACCGGCGTCGCGCAGATCGCCGCGCTCGGCCGCGCCGCGCTCGAGGCCGGCGGACCGCGCGTCGTGTATCTGTCGAGCACCGGCGCGATCGGCGATGCACCACCCGGTCGCGCGGCGGACGAGCGCGACGTGCCCGACGAAGCGCCGCGCGAGAGCGTCTATCGCGCGGTGAAGTGGTCGATGGAGCGCGAGCTCGAGCGATGGCAGGCGCGCGGGCTCGACGCGATCACGCTCGCGCCCGGAGGATGCCTCGGGCCGCACGACGTGCGCGCCGGCACCGGCGGCCTGCTCGTCGGCATCGTCGCGGGGACGCTGCCGTGGTGGACCGATGGAATCGTGAGCTTGGTCGACGTCGGCGACGTCGCCGAGAGCGCGGTGCAAGCGGCGCTGCATCCCGCGCCGTCGCGGCGCTACTGCCTCGTCGCCCACAACGTCCGCCTCGGCGCGCTGCTCGCGCGCGTCGCCGCGCGCTACGGCGGACGCGTGCCCGGCCCGTCGATCGGCGCCGACGACGCACGACGTCGCGCCGACGCCGAAGAAGCCGCCGCCGCGCGCTGGCGCAAGCGCGTCCCGTTCCCGCGCGAGCTCGTCGATCTCGTCGTCGCGGGCCGTCCGATCTCGTCGGCGCGCGCGATGGACGAGCTCGGCACGCGCTTCCGCCCGCTCGAAGAGACGCTCGATCGCGCGTGGGCGTGGTTCGCGCGTCATCGCTACCTGCCCACGCTGCGCACCACCGAAGGAGCCGCATGACACACCGAGGCGACGCTCTCACCACCAAGGAACGACGCACGCTCACGATCGCGCTGCTCGCCGAGATCCTCGAAGCGGATCCGGCCACGCTGCGCCCGCACGATCGACTGCGCGACGACCTCGGGCTCGACTCGCTGCAGAGCCTCGAGCTGCTCTCGCGCCTCGCCGAGGAGCTGCGCATCGATCTCCCGATGGAGGACGCGCTCGCGCTCCGCACCGTCGAGGACGCGTGCTGCTTCGTGGAGACCACGTGGAGCACGCAGAGCGCGGAGCGTGCGCGTGGGTGACACGTCGCTCGACACGATGCTCGCGACGACCCGGCGCTTCCTCGCCGCCGAGGTCGACGCGCGTGCCCACGATCGCGCGGGGTGCATGCCCGAGCGCGTGCTCGAGGGCGCGCGTGCGCTGGGCCTCTTCGGCCTCTCGATCCCCGAACGATGGGGCGGCCTCGGCCTCTCGCTGCGCGAGGTCGCGGCGATCGTCGCCGAGGTCGCGCGTGCCGATCGATCCCTCGCGACGACGGTCGGCCTGCACGCCGGGCTCGGCACACGCGCCCTGATCGATCTCGCCCCCGAGCCGCTGCAGGCGCGATGGCTCCCGATGCTCGCGCGCGGGACACGCCTCGCGTCGTTCGCCGCGACCGAGCCCGGCGCAGGATCGGATCTCGCGTCGGTGCGCACCACCGTGCGTCGCACGCGCAGCGGGCTCTGCGTCGACGGAGAGAAGGCGTACGTCACGAACGCCGGGCTCGCGGGCGTGCTCACCGTGCTCGTGCGCGACGCCGATGCGACGGGCCGACCGAGCGCGCTCGTGCTGGTCCCGCGCGACACCCACGGCGTCGAGATCGGGCGCGAGGAGCGCAAGATGGGCCTGCGCGCGTCGTCGACGTGCACCGTGCGCTTCGACGGCGCGATCGTGCCCGCCGATCATCGCCTCAGCGCGCGTGGGCTCGAGGACGCGCATCGCACGCTCGCGTGGGGTCGCGTGCTGCTCTCCGCGGGATGCCTGGGCACGGTGCGCATCGCGCTCGAGCGCACGCTCGCGCACGCGTCGGAGCGCAGGCAGTTCGGGCGCGCGCTGATCGAGCTCGGATCGGTGCGGCACCACGTCGCGTCGATCGCGACCGCCGAGGCCACGATCTCGGCGCTGCTCGATCGCGCCTGCGCGCACGACGCCGATCTCCCGATGCACGCCGGCGCGCTCAAGGTGCTCGCGAGCGAGCTCGCCTGCGAAGCGTGCGATCGCGCGGTGCAGGTCCACGGCGCCCTCGGCTTCCTCGAAGATCCCGGGGTCGCGCTGCTCTCGCGCGACTGTCGCGTCACCCGGATCTTCGAGGGCGCGAACGACGTGCTGCTCGTGCGCCACGGCACCGCGGTGCTCGCCGGCCATCGCCTGCCGCGCGCGCACCACGATGGCGCGCTCGGCGGACAGCTCGACGCGCTCGCGTCGCGGCTCGACGACGCGGTGTTCGCCGCGCGCCGTCTCCACGGCGTCGTCGCCATCCGACACCAGACGATGCTGCAGGCGCTCGCGCGCGCCGATCTCTGGTTGCACGCCGCGAGCGCGACCCTCGACGCGGCATCGAGCGGCGATGCGACGCGCGCCTCGGTGCTCGCGCTCGGCGCCCGCCGCGCCCTCGATCGCGCCGGACGCGCGCTCGATCGCGCCGAGCAGAGCGAGCTCTACGAGGGGTACGAGGACGACATCGTCGAGGCGCTCTCGCGCGAGCCGACGCGGGTGGGAGCGTGCGCATGAGACGCCTGCGCTTCGTGTACCCGCGCTTCCGCAGGCACGCCGACGTGCACCCCGAGCTGCGCGACGCGGTGCCGTGCAACGAGTACTTCGGCCCGCCTTCGCTCGGCATCGCGTGCCTCGCCGCGATCACACCGGGCGAGTGGGAGATCGAGTTCCGCGACGATCGCGTCGAGGACGTCGGCCTCGACGATCCGCCCGACCTCGTCGCGATCTCGTGCTTCACGCCTGCAGGCGTGCGCGGGATGCAGCTCGCCGACGCGTTCCGCGCCGCGGGCGCCCAGGTCGTGATGGGCGGCGTCTTCCCGACGACGCGTCCCGACGAAGCAGGCGCGCACTGCGACGCGGTGGTGATCGGCGAGGGCGAGGCCGTGTGGCCCGAGGTCCTGCGCGACGCAGCCGCCGGCACGCTGCGCCCTCGCTATCGCGCGAGCACGAGCGCCGCGCTCGACGCGCTGCCGCTGCCGCGCATCGATCTCTACGTCGCGAAGGAGAACGATCGCTACCGCCCCGACGACTATCCGGTGCAGCTCTCGCGCGGGTGCATGCTCACCCGCTCCGCGTGCGCGATCCCCGCGAGCATGGGGCGCCGCATCCGCTGCTACGACGGCGATCACGTGCGCGGCCAGATCGCCCAGCTCGAGCGGCACGGCAAGCTCGCCTCGCTCACCGAGGACACGTCGTTCTTCCCGGGCTCGCCGCAGCAGCGCGCGTTCTCGGATCTGCTCGACGTCGCGATCGCTCGGGGCGTCGAGGTCGGCGTGAGCTACGTGGGGATCTCGATGCCGATGATCCTCGCGCAGTCGCCGCAATTCTTCGCGCGCCTCCGCGCCGGTGGAGTTCGCATGTTCTATCTGGTCGGCGGCTTCGATCCGATCACGCGCGGCGCGTTCACCGGGCGCGATCCGAAGAACCGGCGTCGTGCCGTCGACGCGCTGCGACGCTGTCACGACGAGGGCATCGAGCCCTACACGTCCTTCCTCGTCGGCAACGAGGACGACGACGAGGGCACCTTCGATCGCATGCTCGAGCTCGCCGACGAGGTCGCGCTCGCGAAGGCGGAGTTCGCGATCCGCACGCCCTACCCCGGCACGCCCGACTTCGAAGCGCTCTTCCGCGCGGGGCGCCTGCTGCACACCGACTGGTCTCGATACAACGACGCCGACGTCGTGTTCCGCCCCGCGAAGATGAGCCCCGAGCGGCTCCTCGAGGGCTATCTCCAGCTCTGGCGCGACTTCTATCGCCCGCGGCAGTCGCTCGCGTCGCTCGGTCATCGCGAGCGCACCATCCAGTTCTGATCGCGTGAGCGATGTCGCGTCGCCTCGCGCACGCGCGTGCACGTGGGGCCGCCGTGGAACATCCGCTCCTGCGCAACATGGGTCGCCGGCGCTTCGTCGGGACCTCGAGCGCCGCCCTCGCCGGGCTCTTCGCCGGCGCGTGCGGCGCGCCCACGCCCACCGTGATCGAAGAGTCCGGCGCGCTGATCGTCGGCTCGGGGTTCGGCGGATCGATCGCCGCGCTCCGCCTCGCCGAAGCGGGCATCCCATCGCTCGTGCTCGAGCGCGGTCGACGATGGGAGATCACCGAGGCGGGCGACACGTTCTGCTCGCTGCGCCGTCCCGATCGACGCGCCGCGTGGATGAGCGAGCGCACGCACATCGGGCTCGTGCGAGGCGGGCTCGTCCCCTACGCGGGTCTCGTCGAGCGCATCGACGCGAACGCGCTCGCGGTGATGGCCGCAGCGGGCGTCGGCGGAGGCTCGCTCGTCTACGGCGGCATCTTCATGCGGGTGCCGCGCGCGATCTTCCATCGCGCGATGCCCGAGTGGATCTCGTACGACGAGATGGACTCGACCTGGTACCCGAAGGTGCACGCGGTCATGCCGGCGCGGCCGATCCCCGACGACGTGCTCGCGAGCGACGCGTACCGCGGCATGCGCGTGTTCCTCGATCACGCCGAGCGCGCCGGGCTCGCGCCGTTCCGCGTCGACAACGCGGTGGACTGGGATCTCGTGCGCGCCGAGCTGCGTGGCGAGATCCCGCCCGAGGCGACGGTCGGCGACTACATCTACGGCCTCAACAGCGGCGCGAAGATCTCCCTCGATCGCACCTACCTCGCGCGCGCCGAGGCGACCGGCCTCTGTCAGGTGCGCGCGCTGCACCAGGTGCGGCGGATCGCGCGCGATCCCGATGGTCGCTACGTCGCCGAGGTCGAGCGCATCGACGAGGACGGCGTCGTGCTCGAGCAGCTCCGCGTGCGCGCGCCGGCGCTGGTGCTCGCCGCGGGATCGACCGGCACCACGCGGCTGCTCCTGCGTGCGCGCGCCGAGGGTGCGCTGCCGATGCTCTCCGACGAGGTCGGTCGTGGCTGGGGCAACAACGGGCAGAGCCTCACGGTGCGCGGCCGCTTCGAGGAGGACGTCGGCGCATGGCAGGGCGGGCCCGCCTGCATCTTCGTGCACGACCTCGACAACCCCATCGGTCCGGTGACGATCGAGCACGCGCCCGCGGCGTTCGGCGGCGAGTGCCACTGCATGATCCAGCCCTCGTCGGGCGTGTGCGACGAGCTCGCGAGCGCGAGCTGGGATCCGCAGAGCGATCGCATCGTGATCGACTGGCACCCCGAGTACGCGCGCACCGCGCGCGCTGCCGCGCAGGACACGATCCGCAGGCTGAACGAGGCGAGCGGAGCCGTGGTCGAAGAGCGCCTCGGCGTGACCGACGGCAGCACGTTCCATCCGCTCGGCGGGTGCGTGATCGGACGCGCGACCGATCGCTTCGGGCGCGTGCACGGCTATCCCGGCCTCTACGTGCTCGATGGATCGCTGATCCCGGGATCGACCCCGGGCGCGAACCCGTGCTTCACGATCGCGGCGCTCGCCGAGCGCAACGTCGACACGATCGTGCGCGAGGACTTCGGCGCATGAGGCGCGCGCTGCCGCTCGCGGTGCTGCTCGGCTGCGCGATCGACCCTCCCGCCGGCGCGTGCGACACCGAGACCTGGATCCCGGCGGACGCGCCGCTCGCGATCCCGATGCGCGCGCGCGGCGCGATCACGTGGCAGGCGGGCTCCGGCGAGACGATCACGATCGCAGGAACGCTGGCGCGCGCCGACGAAGCGAACGCGACCACCACCCTGCTCCTCGACACCGCGGACGGCGAGCTCGAGCTCGAGATCGCGCTGCCGCGCGAGCGCCTCGGCGTCCTGCCGATCGGAGCAGCGGTCGAAGCGCGCCTCGGCCCCGGGATCGTGCTCGCCGGGGACGACGGGAGAATCCTGACCGCGGTCATTTCTCATCGCGGCGCGACCGACGCAGTCGCAGCGAACGTCACGTTCCGACAGAGCTACGCGGAGTGCGTCGCGCGCGTCGAAGCACCGTCGTGCACCCGCGCGATGGCGACCCCGCTCGTCGACGTGGTCACCGGCGCGTCGATCGTGCGGCTGCCGCCGGGCGCGACCTGGCGCATCCCCGACGACGAGGATCCCAGCGCCGAGATCGAGATCGTCCGCAGCGTGCGCGCCCCGACGAGCGACGAGCTGAGCGAGACGCTCTGCGCGGAGCAGCCGGCGCACGAGCTCGCTGCGATCGTGCGCCGACTGCGGTGAGTCCTTGCAGGAGTGCTCGTCCCGCAGGTCCCGGACGGGAGCGCGCGAAGCGCGCGGACGGTAGGGACCGGCGGGCGAGCCGATGGGTTGCCGGAGTGCGCGTCCCGCAGGCCCCGGATGGGAGCGCGCGGACGGTAGGGACGGCGGGCGAGCGGATTTCGACCGACCTCGAGTGTCACTGCACGACGGGGAGCGTCACGTGCGGACAGCCGCTCTTCTTCGGCACCGCATTCACCCACTGCCCGTAATTGCGCTGCTCCTCGAGACGACACGACCACACGAGCTTTCCGTCGTGCACCGTCATGTCGGGACAGCCGTCGCACATGTTCGCGCGCCCGTCCTCGAGCACGTCGATCGGCTGGATCACGAGCACCGACTGCAGATGCTGCGTCTCGAGCGCATACCGCGGGCGCGCCGCGACCGCCCCGAGCCAATTCCGCGCCGCGCTGCGCACGCCACCGTCGAACAGCGCAGTCCCCATCACCGTGCGTCCGACCGAGAGCGTCCAGTCCGGCGCGTAGCTCAGATATCGACCACTGACGACGTGATATCCCGCTTGCGCGAGCTCCATGAATTTCGGCCCGACGTATCCGTGCACGCGCCCCGGCGACCCCACGCGCAGCGCGACGAGCCATTTCAGCGAGTCCGGCTTCTCGGTGCCGTTGAGGTACGCGCACGGCGTGAACTCGGGCTCGCGCTCGCGGATCACCCCGACGACTTCGCGCGCGTCGATGTCGGTACGTCGCTCGGGGCGCTCGGTCTCCGCATAGACGATCTCGCCCATGTCGACCTTGCGCGCGCCAGCGTAGTAGTCGAAGTCGTCGAGCTTCGCCGCGCGGAACAGGATGAACACGACGGTGTGCACCTTGCCGATGTTCCGGCCCGCCCATGCGAGCACGTCCGGCACCTCGTGCAGCGTCTCCTCGTAGACCGTGGAGTTGAACGCGCAGGCGAGCCCGCCGACCGACGCGACGAGATCGACGTACTCCTGACGCAGCTCGTTCGTCTCCTTCTCGGTCTTGCCGCGCCATCCGGGACGGCCCTGTCGCGAGTCGACGTGGAACGTGATCCCGACGAGGCCCGCGCGCTTGAGCTCGACGAGCATCTCGCGCGTGATCGCCTTGCCGTTCGTGTTCACGATCGCCTTGCGGCCCATCGCGCGCACACGCCGGATGATCGCGGGCAGGTCCGGGTGCAGCAGCGGGTCACCGCCGGCGATCGAGACCCCGTCGAAGTTGCGGAGCGCGGCGAACGTGTCGAGGTCGCGCTGCACTTCGTCGATCGTGCGGTGCGACTTCACGTTCTCGCGATAGCAGCCGTCGCACGCGAGGTTGCATTGTTGCGTGGGCTCCAGCCACGCGATCGGGTTGTCGGAGAGGCTCCACGGGAGCCGGTACAGCGAGCGATGATCGATTCGTGCGTGCATCGCGGGTCGACTACCAGTCGTTCCCCCGCGTGCTCTTGCGCTCGATCAAGCCGCGAGCGCGAGCCCGTCGTGGTCGAGGATCTCGAGACCGTCGCGATCGCGACGCACCAGCCCGCGTCGCTCGAGCTCGCCGAGCACGCGACAGAAGCTCTCGTGCCGCACCCCCGCGAGCCGCGCGAGGTCGCGCTGCTGCAGCCCGTGGGGCAGGCGCTCCTTGCGGCGCGGCGGTGCCATCGTGTCGGCGATCGCCGCGAGCAGCGTCGCGACGCGCCGCTCGGCGGTGCTCTGCGCGCGCGCGAACGCGAGCCGCTCCATCCGCTCGAGCGCCTGGCCCATCCCCGTGATCACGTCGCGCGCGTGCGCCGGATCGTGCGCGAGGAAGTGCTCCGCGACGTCTCGCGGGCAGAGGCACACCATGAGATCGGTCGCGGCGTAGCCGAGATCGCGCGGCTCGCCGCCGCTCGGCATCGCCACGTAGGCGCCGGGGCCCGCGCAGTCGATCGCCGCGGTCTCGCCGCTCGCGTCGCCGCGCACCCGCACCAATACGCCGCGCCGCACGAGCACGAACGCGTGGCGCTCGGCCCACGCGGGCGGGAGCGGCGCGCGCGCGGTGAGCGTGGAGCGCACGAACGCGCACGCGGCGCTCGCCACCGACCCGCGCGCACCGTACGAGTCGCGCTCGCTCACCGCGGGCACGAGCGACTCGAAGCACCCGATGCGGGTCGCAGGACAGTCGACGCACGGCGCACCGTGGCCGGATCGCGGGGCCTCGGGCTCGGTCTCCGGCAGGTTGCGCGGTGGCGTCATCTCGATCCTCCCGTTCAGGTGATCGAGAGCTGCGCACGCGTCACCCGAGATCCATGACCTCCGTCATGCTCGCGAGAGCACGTGACCTTCGTCACGCCGGGCGCGCATCTCGGCGATCACCGCGCGCCGCTCGTCGACCGAGAGCAGCCGCGGGAGCGCGGGCACGATCACGCGCTCCTCGGACTCGAGGTGCAGGTGCAGCGCGTCGCGGAGCGCGGGCGCGAGCGTGCGCAGGCGCTCGACGTGCTCGGGGTACACCTGGGGATCGATCGCGATCGCGAGGGTGCGCTCGACCAGCTCGGCGCGCATCGCATCGTGCTCCTCGTGCTCGTCGTGCATGCGCGTGAGGGCCGCGTCGACGTCGGGCGCGCGTCCGCGGAGGCGCGGCAGGATGCTCTCGTCCTCGTCGCGGATGTGGAGCGGGAGCGCCTTCTCGAAGTAGCGCGCCACCGACGCCGCGACCCCGGCGCGCTCTTCCGCGCTCGCGTCGAGCGTCGCGAGCTTCACCGCGAGCGCGGTGAAGTGCCGGATGCGCTCGTGACAGTCGAGCACGAGATCGTGCAGGTCGGTCGCGCTCCGCTTCTTGCCGATGGACAGCAGCATGCCCTCCAAGTGCGATCGCCCGGCTCGGCGTCCAGTCCTCGCGCCGGGCGAGCTGACCGATGTCATGCGCGAGGTGCTCAGGGCAGCGTCACGCCGAGCATCAGGTACGCCCAGTGCGTCACCTGCTCGCGCCCGAGGCGCGCCGCACCCGCACCCGGCGCGAACAGCGCGTAGCCGCCCCACAGCGCGACGTGCGGATCGGGTCTCCACCGCACCTCCACGTCGAGCTCGGTGCCGAGGAAGCGCTCGTCGTTGCTCGCGTCCTGCGCGATCGTGCGGCCCGTCGCGTCGCTCCATCGCGCGCCCGGCTCCGCGAGCGCGAGCAGGTGCACGTCGGCCCACACCTCGAGGCTCGTCCCTCGCGGCGCGATCCCCGCGCGCACGAACCCGTGCGCCTGGTTGCGCAGCCCGATCAGATCGGCGCTGCCATAGCGCGCGTGGTTGGTCGGATGGAAGTTGTCGAGCTCCGCGAGGTCCGCGCCCGCGCCCGAGCCGTAGCTCGCGCCGCCGCCGATCGACGGTGCGAGCGCGACGTCGTCGAAGCGGTAGTGCACCTCGCCCACCGCCGCGAGCGCGACGTGATCGCGGTCCATCACGCGGCCGACCTGCGCGACGAGCTCGAGCTCGCAACGCAGCGGGCCTCGCCCTTCGCTCTCGAGCCGCACGCCGGGCGAGACGATGTCGCGCTGTCGATCGAGGTACGCGCCCATCTGCATCGGGTCCGTGATCGTGCTCGGCACCTCGGTCGGCCCGTCGTGGCGATAGAGCGCGTACACACCGAGCCGTCCCACCGGCGCGAGCACGAAGCTCGCGCTGGTGCCTGCGAGCCAGTCGCCCTCGCTCTGCGCGCTCTCGCCGGTGCGCGCGTCGAAGATCGCGCGCACCGTGCGCACCCACGCGCCGAACGCGTCGAGCGTCACGATGCCCTCGCTCCATCGGCCGCGCACTGCGTCGAACGAGCGCGCCGCGCTGGTCCAGTTGAGCGAGCCGACGAAGCGCTGACTGCCCCAGTCGATCTCCTGACGACCGACGCGCACGAAGGTCTGCTCGCCGCCGATCTGCAGGAAGCCCTGGTGCACTTCGGTCGTCGCGCCGGTGCTCGCGGTGGGCTCGACCACACCGAAGTCGCGCGCGTCCTGGAATTGCAGGAGCACGCGCACGTCCCGGAACCGCGCATCCATGCCGAGCCGGTTGCGCATCGTGACGAAGTAGAGATCGTCGCGACCGATCAGCGGATCGATGCGCAGCTCGGCGCGCGCGCGCGACTCGAGCTGCGGCCGGAGCTCGAGCTCGCCGACCTGGATCACGCCGGGCGGCGGCGCGGCGATCACCGGAGCGGGCGGCTCGGTCTCGGTCGTGGTGTCTTGGTCCTGGGCGCGCGCGGACGGTGGCAGGCTCGCGAGCGCGAGCGCCATCGCCGCGAGCGCTGCATGGCGCAGCGTCGTCACGGTCGTCTCTCCTGTGCGTGGGGCGCGTGGCTCAGGAAGGACCGGGCTCGGCCGCGCGCGTGAGCGCCGCCGTGGTCTCTCCGATGTCGCGGCCCGTTCCTTCGAGCTGGTGCACGACGCGTCCCTCGCGATCGAGCACCGTGTAGAGCGCGGCGTGCGCGAAGCTCCCGTCGGGCAGCCGCCGGTACGTCATGCCGAGCGTCGACGCGAGCGCGCGGATCGAGCCCTCGTCACCGCCGATCAGCTGCCACGTGTCGGGCATGCCGCGCTGGATCGCGAGGCCGCGCAGCCGCTCCGGTGTGTCGCGCGCCGGGTCGATCGTCACCAGCACCACGTTCGTCTCGGCGCGCGCCGGCTCGGGCAGCGCAGCGACGATGCGATGCACGTCGGCGACGATCAGCGGGCACATCGTCGTGCATCCGCCATAGAAGAACGTGACGAGCGCCGGTCGTCCGCGCAGCGACGCGAGCGCGAACGGCGCGTCCTGCGCATCACGCAACGTCAGATCGGGGTCGAGCTGGTAGAGCGACGCGCCGTCGAGCGTCGGCCGCTCCGCCGCCATCGGTGCGCCCTGGTGCGCAGCGTGATCGTGCGCGTGTTCGTCGTGGGACTGCCCGCACGCACCGAGCGCGAGCGCCAGGACGATCGTCGTCGCTCTCCTCATTGTCCGTCTCCTCGCAGGTCCGCTGCGCATCGCAGCCCGAGGTGCGGCAGCGCGAAGTCCGCGCGCAGGCTCGAGCGGAACGCGAACCGCATGAACGTCGCGTACTCGGTCGGATCGCCGCCGCCGAGCGCGCCCGCACCGCACACGCGCTGCGCGTCTCGCCCGCCTCGCTCGCGATCGTCGGACGCCACCATCGACGCCCCGAAGTCATCCACCCACTCCCACACGAGCCCGTGCAGATGGCGCACGCCCCACACGTTCGGCGCGCCCGATCCCGCCGCGCGATCGGGCGCGCGCCGCGGTCGCGCGTACCACTCGAGCACACGACGCGCGTGCTCGGTGTCGTCGCTCGCATCGGCACGCGTCGCATCGGCACACGCCGCCCACTCCCACTCCGCCTCGGTCGGCAAGCGCCGCCCGCGCCACCGGCAGTACGCGCGCGCGGCGTGCCACGACACCTCGGTTACCGGCCGCGCGAGCGAGCTCTCTCCCGGTTCTTCCGCGCTCTGCCAGCTCGCGAGATATCGCTCCTCCGCGAGCACGCGCGGCACGGCGTCTCGACGCCACCGCGGGCTCTCCCTCACGAACGCGCGCATCTGCGCGCGCGTGACCGGGTGCTCCTCGAGCGCGAACGACACGACGTCGATCGCAGGCTCGCCATCCCGTGCGAGGAGCCCGCGGTACGAGCCCGCGCCGACGACGCGCAATGGCGTGGCCGCGTCACCGACCTCCGCGCTCGCGCCGCACACGACGCCGAGCACGATCGCGGTGATCGCCATCATCTCCCCGACGCCGCGGTCCACCGCCCGCTCCTCCCTGCCCATCGAAGTGCTCGCGATCGCAGTCCGCGCGGTGATGCCGATCACATCAGGGATGCACCGAGGGATCACGACGCGGCAGCGACGCGCGCACCGCAGCGACTTCGTCGTCGCGGATCGCCTCGCCTCCGTCGTTCCCGAAGCTCGATCGCACGTACGTCAGCACGTTCGCGATCTCGTGATCCGTGAGGTTCGAGAAGGGCGGCATCACACCGTCGAAGCGACGGCCATTGACGTCGATCGGCCCCGACAAGCCGGCGAGCACGATGCGGATCGAGCGCTCGCGATCGCTCATCAGGTAGTCCGATCCCGCGAGCGGCGGGAACACGTTGCCGAGGCCCGTCGCGTCGCGCTGGTGGCACGCCGCGCAGGTCCCGAGGAACGTCGCTTGTCCTTGCGCAATCCGATCACTGCCGCCGTCACCCGGAGGCTGCGCCGCCGCGGCGAGCGCAGCGGGACCGAGATCGCCGAGATAGACCTCGTCGACCTCCTGGCCCGAGTAGATCGCACGCTGCTCCTCGCCCTCGACGCGCAACATGCCGACCGCGCCCTTGTTGAACGCGCGCAGCAGCGCGTGATCGACGAGGATGTACGTGCCCGGCACCTCGAGCCCGAAGTCCACGATCGCCGCGCCGCCCGCGGGCACCGTGGTCGTCTGCACGTCGCTGGTCACGGTGCTGCCGCCCTCGGCCCACACGCGATCGAAGATCTCGCCGATCACGTGGAACGAGCTCGTCAGGTTCGGCCCGCCATTGCCGAAGAAGATGCGCACGTCCTCACCGGTGCGCGCGGTGATCGCGCGGTCGCCCGCGAGCGCACCGTCGCGCCCGTTGAACAGCACGTACGACGCGTCCTCGTCGATCGCGCGCTCGAGATCGAAGGGCTGCAGTCCGGGCTCGCGATAATCACCCGTCGTGTAGAAATCACCCTGGACGACGTAGTACTCGCGATCGACCGGCGGGTATCCACCCTCCGGCTCGACCACGATCAATCCGTACATGCCATTCGCGACGTGCATGCCGACCGGCGCGGTCGCGCAGTGATAGACGTACACGCCCGCGTTGAGCGCGCGGAACGAGAAGCGCGTCTGGTGCCCGGGCGCCGTGAACGTGCTCGTCGCGCCACCACCGGGCCCCGTGACCGCGTGGAGATCGATGTTGTGCGGCATCGTGTTGTCGGGGTGGTTCATCAGGTGGAGCTCCACGTGATCTCCGCGCCGCACTCGGATCATCGGGCCGGGCACGGTCCCACCGAACGTCCAGAACGTGTATTGCGCGCCGTCGGCGATCTCTCGCACTTCTTCGCGCACCTCGAGCCGCACGGTCACGTGCGCCGGCGCGTCGCGATTCGTCGGCGGAGCGGCCATCGGCGGCACGCCGAGCTCGGCGTCGACGCGCGGCAGCGCCGCGGGATCGATCGGCGCGAGCGGCTCGCGCGCGCTCGTCGCGGGCGCGCTCGCGACGTGTGGCGGCTCGGCCGCCGTCGACTCTCGATCACAGGCACCGCCGAAGAGCGCCGGGACGAGCGCGAGCGCGCTCGCCGACGCGAAGAGACGTTCTCGTCGCATTGGGCACCTCTGCTGCGAATGGAGGTACCCGCTCTCGGAGCGAGCCGAGTGATCCAGATCATCCGTCGTGCGAATGCGCGGGCGCGGTCTGCATCCACGGCAGCGCGACCTTGAGCGCGATCGTCAGCACCATCAGCCCGAGGGCCCAGATGCCCGCGGTCACGCGCCACTCGATCAGGCTCGGCACGTACTCGACGATCTCGTGCAGCGTGCTCGGGATGAAGCCGGGGATGATCAGACCCATCCCCTTCTCGATCCACACACCGACGAAGATCCCGACCAGCGCCACGTCGAGCAGCGCGGTCCGTCGCGTGAGCGCCGGCACGAGCAGCACCACCGCGCCGAAGAGGTTCAGCGCGACCGCGCTCCAGATCCACGGCACGAGCCCGGTCGCGCCGTGCATGCCGAAGTACAGATATCGCGCCGCCGTCGCGTGCGCGCCGCCGGTGTAGAACGCGGTGAACACCTCCGCGAACACCATGAACAGATTGACCAGCACCGTGACCCGCATGACCGCGATCAACGTGCGAATCGGGCTCTCGGGGACGCGGAACGTCGTCACGCGCCGCACGATCTGGAGCAGCAGCACGAGGAACGCGGGACCCGTCACGAACGCCGACGCGAGGAAGCGCGGCGCGAGCAGCGCGGTGTTCCAGAACGGCCGGCCGCCGAGCCCGCCGTAGAGGAACGCGGTCACCGTGTGCACCGAGATCGCCCACGCGATGGAGATCATCACGAAGGGCACGTACCAGCGCGGATCGGGCGTGCGCCCGAGATAGCGCATGTACACGAGATATCCGCAGATGTGCAGGTTGATCAGCAGATATCCATTGAGCACCACGACGTCCCACGTGAGCATCGAGATCGGCCAGTGGAAGCGGCCGATCAGCGGGATCAGGTGCCAGAACCGATCGGGCCTGCCGAGATCCACGACCACGAAGAGCAGCGCCATGATCAGCGCCGCGATCGCGAGGAGCTCGCCGACGATCACCACGTCGTGCATGTCGTGATCGCGATAGAGGTACGCGGGGATCACCATCATCACGCCGCCCGCGGCCAGCCCCACGACGAACGTGAAGTTCGCGATGTAGAGGCCCCACGACACGTGATCGCTCATCCCGGTGAGCGCCATTCCCTGCGCGACCTGGGTCGCCCACGCGTGCGCGCCGACCAGCGCGATCGCGGTGAGGCCGGTCATCCACGCATAGAACGTCACGCCACCGTCGGTCGCGCTCCACAGCGCACGAGCGAGGAAGCGCGGGTAGCTCACCCAGTGCGAATCCGCTTTCGTCTGCACGACTGCCTCACTCGTCGAAGAAATAGAAGAAGCGGGGGCGGGTCCCGAGCTCTTCCTTCAGCACGAACACACGCTTGTTCGCGAGCACCCAGCGGATCTCGGAGCTCGGATCGAGCAGATTGCCGAACACGCGCGCGCCGGTCGGGCACGCCTCGAGGCACGCCGGCAGGCGCCCCTCGCGGGTGCGGTGCAGGCAGAACGTGCACTTCTCCATCACGCCCTGAGGGCGGATGCGGTTCGAGAGGTACGCCTGATCCGGATTGACCTCCTCCGCGGGGATCTCCGGTGCTTCCCAGTTGAACCGGCGCGCGTGGTACGGACAGGCCGCCTCGCAATAACGACAGCCGATGCACCAGTCGTAGTCGACGACGACGATTCCGTCGCGCTCCTTCCACGTCGCCTCGACCGGACAGACGTCGACACAAGGAGGGTTGTCGCACTGCTGGCACTGCACCGGCATGTAGTACTTGCCCGGCTGCGGCACCGCGTGGTCGTAGGTCGCGTCGCCGTGCTCCATGTCGAAGGAGCCCTGCTGCATCTCGAGCACGCGGATGTAGCTCTGGTTCGTGCGGCGATCGTGGTTGTTCTCGCGGTGACACGCGTCCGCGCAGCGCCGGCATCCGATGCACACGCTGAGGTTGAGCGCATATCCGAACTGCACGCCTTCGCGCGGCCGCACGTCGCGCACGTGCACCTCGGCGCCGTAATTCTCGAGGGCGTCGGCCTCGATGCGGCGGAGGACGACCTCGAGCTCCGCGGGCGTCATCTCGCGATAGTGCTTCTGCAGGAACTCCTCGGCGCCGAGCTCTTCGACGACCTCGGCCACCGGCGCGAGCGCGCGCGCGAACGCCGCGGCGCCCAGGGTCGCGCCCGCCGTCTTCAGCATCGTGCGACGGGACACGAAGTCCTGACTCTCACTCATGGCGCGGCGCTCCTTCGTGGCGCGGCACCACCGGCGCGACGCGATCGCGCGGCGGCGGCATCGGGCGAAAGCTCGGATATCGCGGCGCGTGGGGATCGTGGCAGTCGACGCAGTGATTGCGCTCGCGCGGACCGACGCTGCGATCCCAGTGACCGCGCATCCCGCCGTGCGATCCGTGCTGGTAGTCGCGGTACTGCGGCCCGTGGCACTGCGCGCAGAGCGTCATCGCCTCGCGCATCGGCAGCGCGCGTCCGTCGGCGAGGCGGAGCGAGGTCGGATCGTCGCTCGCGTGGCAGGCGCCGCAGGTGTTGCTCCCGTGCGCGAAGCGCAGCCCGGCGTGTGGCCCGCCCACCTCGTCCGCGCTCGTCGCGCGTGACTCCGGGGTCACCCCGGCGATCGAATGGCACGTCGCGCATGCGGTGCCGGGCACGCCGTCGCTCGTCGTGATCGACGTCAGCTCCGGTGGCTCGTGGATCGTGGTTGGGAACAGCGCCGCTTCGGCCTCGGGCGAGCGCTCGGTGCTCGCGCCGAGGCCCGCGCGCCAAGCGATGATGTCGGGGTCGGGCCCACAAGCGGCCAACACCACCGCACCGATCGAGATCGCGAGCTCCATTCGCACGCAATGGGAGTACGCGCGAGATCGCGGCTGCCTACGGGGCACATGATCTTCGTCATATCGAGTCCGGGGCTCCGTCGACGGGCGTCGCTCGGCGCGTACCTCGCGGCCCGGAGGCTGGAGCGATGGCGATCGTCGGTGTGGTCGCGCGGTGGCGCCGCGAGGAAGGAGCGCAGCGCGAGGTGCGCGCGCGTCTCCTCTCCGATGCGCGCGTCACCTGCGGCCCGAGCACGAGCGAGGGAATCGCGCTGACGATCGAGGCATCGACCGCCGAGGTGAGCACGTGGCTCGTGGAGCTCGGCACGTGGCCGGGCGTCGAGCTCGTCACCCCCGTGTTCCACGAGTTCGAAGACGAGCTGCCCGCGCGCTGAGCGCGGGCGCACGAGGGACCATGGACCGACGAGAGTTCGTGAAGGCCTCCGCGATGGCGGCGGCGACGGCGGCGCTCGCCGAAGGGCCAGCGCTCGCGCAGCTGCGTCGCTCGCGCGACGACGGCGCCGCCGCTCTTCCTCGAGATGGAGTGGCCTGGGACAAGGCGCCTTGTCGCTTCTGCGGCACCGGGTGCCACGTGCAGGTCGGCGTGCGCGATGGGCGCGTCGTGGCGATCCAGGGCGACGCCCAGGCCGCGGTGAATCGCGGGCTGCTCTGCGTGAAGGGCTATCACGTCGGGCTCGCGCTCTACGGGCCCGATCGCCTGACCCGCCCGATGCTGCGCCGCGGCGACGACTTCGTGCCGATCACCTGGGATCAGGCGATCGACGTCATCGCCGAGCGCATCGAGCGCAATCCCCGAGGCTTCGGCTTCTACGGAAGCGGCCAGTGGACGATCCCGGAGGGATATGCCGCGCTGAAGATGGTCAAAGCCGGGCTCGGCACCAACAACATCGATGCCAATGCCCGACTCTGCATGTCGTCGGCGGTGACTGGCTTCCTCTCGGTCTACGGTGTCGACGAGCCCGCGGGCTGCTACGACGATCTCGATCGCGCCGACGTGATCGTGCTGTGGGGCAACAACCCCGCGGAGATGCACCCGGTGCTCTTCTCGCGCATCGTCGATCGGCGCTCGCGCGGAGAGTCGGTGACGATCATCGACATCGGCACGCGGCGCACCCGCACCACCGCCTTCGCCCAGCACCACCTGCAGTTCCGCCCGAACACCGATCTCGCGATCGCCAATGGCGTGATGCACCTCCTCTTGCGCGAGGGCACCTACGATCGCGCGTTCGTCGAGCGACACACCGCGTTCCGCGCGCTCGAGGACGAGAATCCGACGCTCCAGGGCCGCGCCATCGACTTCGAGACGTTCCGTCGCCGGCTCGACGAGTACACGCCGGAGCGCGTGGAGGAGATCAGCGGCGTGCCCGCGGATCAGATCCGCATGCTGGCGCGGCTCTTCGGCGATCGCTCGCTGCGCATCACGAGCCTCTGGTGCATGGGCATGAACCAGCACACGCGCGGGACCGCGATCAACGCGCTCGTGCACTCGCTGCACCTGCTCTCCGGACATTTCGGCCGCGAGGGTGATGCCCCCACGAGCCTCACCGGACAGCCCTCTGCGTGCGGCACCGTGCGCGAGGTCGGCACGCTCGCGCACCTGCTCCCGGGCGGGCGGATGATCGCGAACGAAGCGCAGCGCCACGACGCCGAGGATCTGTGGAACGTGCCGCGCGGCCGCATCTCGCCGCAGATCGGCCCGCACACGCTCGAGATGTGGCGCCGCTTCAACACCGAGACCTCGGAGGGCGGCGACATCGACACGATCTGGGTGCAGGTCACGAACCCCGGTCAGACCCTCCCGAACACCCACGCGCTCTTCGATCGAGCGCGCGGGCTCCGCGACAAGTTCCTGATCGTGTCGGACGTCTATCCGACGCTCACGACGCGCGCCGCCGATCTCGTGCTGCCCTCGGCGATGTGGGTCGAGAAGAACGGGATGTTCGGCAACAGCGAGCGACGCACCCAGCAGTGGTTCAAGCAGGTCGATCCGCCGGGCGAGGCGCGCGACGATGCATGGCAGACGATCGCAGTCGCCCACCGACTGATGGAGCGCGGATTCGCGGGAATGCGCGACGCCGAGGGTCGATTCCTGTTCCACACGACCGACGCACAGGGGCGCGAAGTGCCGATCTGGGATTTCCGCCACTACTACGACGTAAACGTCGACGAGCGCCTGTTCGAGGAATACCGACGCTTCACCCGCGTCAAGCACAAGGATCTCGCGCCCTACCAGGAGTACGTGCGGGCGCGCGGCCTGCGCTGGCCGGTCGTCGAGCGCGATGGCGTCTGGCACGAGACGCGATATCGATTCGTCGAAGGCGAGGACTCGTACGTGCGCGCCGGCGCAGGCGTGCAGTTCTATCACTCGACGACCCACGACGATCGCGCGCAGATCTGGTTCCATCCCTACGAGCCTCCGCCGGAGTCGCCCGACGACGAATATCCGTTCTGGCTCTGCACCGGTCGCGTGCTCGAGCACTGGCACTCGGGGACGATGACGATGCGCATCCCGCCGCTGCGGCGCGCGATGCCGCAGAGCTACCTCGAGATGGGCCGCGCCGACGCGCGGCGGCTCGGAGTGCAGGACGGCGAGGTCGTGCGTGTCGAGTCGCGACGCGGGCACGTCGATCTGCCGGTGTGGATCGAGGGGCGCGGGCGCCCGCCCGAGGGCTCGCTCTTCGTGCCCTTCTTCGACGAGCGACTGCGCATCAACGACGTGACGCTCGACGCGCACGACCCGTTCTCGAAGCAGCCCGACTACAAGAAGTGCGCAGTGCGCGTGCGCCGGCTCGCAGGAGGCGCGCGGTGAACGACGCGCTCACGGCGCGCGCGCTGTACGTGCTCGCGTTCGTCGTCGTGGGCGGCGCGGTCGCCGGCTACGTGGCGGGCACGCGGCCGAGCCCACCCGCGGTGCGCACCGAGCCGAACGCGATCGCGATGCACGACGACGCCCTCGCGCTCGCGCCTTCGTACGCCGATCTCGGCAGCGACGATCCCGGTGCGATCGGCGCACGGCAGCGCGCGGCGTTCGCCGCGATGCTCGCCGATCGTCCGGCGCTCGGTGCGGAGCGGAGCCCGGCGAGCGAGGCCGAGCGCATCGCCGCGCTCGAGGGGCGCGCGGCGATGCGCGCGTGCGACGGAGCGCCGCCTCGAATCCCTCACGCGATCACGCAGCTGGAGACGCGGAATTGCGTGAGCTGTCATGCCGAAGGCGTGCGCGTCGGACCGCAGGTCGCGCCGGCGATGAGCCACGCGGCCTACACCAGCTGCACGCAGTGCCACGTGGTCGACGAGGCGCCGATGCCCGGCGCGGAGCGCGCGCTCGAGACCGGGCCGCCGATCGCGACGACGTTCGTCGGGCTCGCCTCGGCGGAGCGCGGCGAGCGCGCGTGGGACGGCGCACCGCCGCAGATCCCGCACCCGACGCGCATGCGAGAGCGCTGCGAGAGCTGTCACGGCACGCTCGCGGAAGGACTGCGCACGACGCATCCGTGGCGACAGAGCTGCACGCAGTGCCACGCACCGTCCGCGGCCTTCGATCAGGCACCGACGACGACGGGAGGACGCTGATGGAGCGCACCACGCGACGTGGTCTGTTCTCGATGGCGCGCCGGCTCGCCGGAGGCGCGGAGTCGGACTGCCACGCTGACTCCGATGCTCCGGAATCGACGCCCGTCGACTCCGACGTTCCGCCGTGGGCGCGACGCGCCGCGGCGCGCTCGGCGCCGCATCCCGCGTCGGTCGCGCGGGTCCTGCCGTTCGCGTGCCTCGGCGGCTCTCCTTCGTTCTGCAGCGCGTGCGTCGAGCACTGCCCGATCGAGGGCGCGCTCCAGCTCACCGAGCGCGCGCCGCGCGTCGATCCCGATCGCTGCGACGGATGCGGCGCGTGCGAGCGAGTCTGCCCCGCACCCCAGCGCGCGATCGTCGTCCTTCCCCGACTTCCTGCGAACGGAGCCCGATCATGAGCGCAGCGCCGGCAGAGCTTCCCGACGTGTTCCAGGGCGAGCTCGATGGTGCGCTCTTCGAGGCGCTGTTCGACGACCTCGCGCGCTTCGCGACCATCGAGAGCGTGCACCTCAAGAGCGGCCCCGACGCCCACGCCGACGAGACCCCGATCACCCTCGACAAGGCACGCCTGCTCCTCGTGCTCGGCAGCGTGCACGGCGTGCGCATCCGCTATCAGCACGAGGGCGTCGAGTGGATCGACACCATCCTGCGTGGCCGGCGCGCGCTGCGCCTCGTGCGCCTGCGCGTCCCCGGCGCGCGCCCGAAGCGCCGCCTGCAGGTCGTGCGCTGATCGCGATCAGTGCGCGTCGGACGCACGCGTGCACGTCGCACGCATGACCGATCTGGTGCTCGAACGATCCTCCGCCGCGAGAACGAGAGCGCTCGACGATCCGCCCGGCGGAGTGCTCATGTGGATCGTCGTCGCGGTCGAGCTCGTCGCGTTCGCGATCGTGCTCGTGTTGATCGCGCTCGTGCGGATCCAGCAGCCCGACGTGTTCCGCGCCGGACAGGACGCGCTCTCGCCCGCATCGGGCCTCGCGCTCACGCTCGCGCTGGTCACGAGCGGTTGGCTCACCGCGGAAGCGGTACACGCGCACCGCGAAGGAGCGCTCGGTCGCGCGCGACGCCTCTACGGCGGCGCGGTCGTCACCGGGCTCGTGTTCGTCGCGCTGAAGAGCGCCGACACGATCACGAAGATCGGCGCGGGACACGGGCTCGGCGTCGACGACTTCTGGGACGCGTACCTGCTCGGCACGGGCTTCCACTTCGCGCACGTGATCGTCGGGCTCGGCATGCTCGCGTGGGTCGGCGCGCGCGTCGGTCGCACGCGCTTCGAGGATCCCGAGACCGCCGTCGCGGGCACCGCGCTCTTCTGGCACATGTGCGACGTCGCGTGGTTCTTCCTCTTCCCGCTCTTCTTCGCGAGGTCGTGATGCGCATCGCAGCCTGGGCCCTGCTCGTCGCGCTCGCGGTCTTCGCGGTGCTCTCGGGAGACGTCGTCGTCGGCCTCGCGGTCGGCGCGGTGAAGTGCGCCGTCGTCGGCGCCGAGTACATGGAGCTGCGCCACGCGCATCGACTCCATGCGCTCGCGGCGCTCGGTGCGGTCGTGGTGATGACGGTCGCGCTGGTGGCGATCACGTCGTGAGCGCGCGCGCGGCGGCGAGCCCGGTCGCGAGACAGTCGGGCACGCCGACCCCGCCGCTCGCACCGCCCGCGAGGTGCACGCGCCCGATCTCCCGCGCACGCGCCTCGATGCGCGCGCGACGCGCGGGGTGACCGACCGTCGGCACCGGCAGCGCGCTGCGACGGCGGCGCAGCCGCGTGAGCCGCGGGCGCGCGCGGATGTCGAGCAGCGGCTCGAGCTCGAGCCGTGCGAGCTCGATCACCTCGTCGTCCGTCGCGCCGCTCGCGTCGATCACCGAGCGGAAGAGCACCGCGCCCTCGGGCGCGCGGGCGTGCCACTTCATGCTCGCCCAGGTGCATGCGCGCGTGCGCGCCCCCGGCGTCGCGACGACGTGCCCGGTGCCGTCGAGCGGGTGATCGACGGCGCGCCGATCGTAGGCGAGCGTGACCACGTCGGCGTCGACGAGCTTCACCGCGGACAGCTCGCTCGCGAGATCGCTCGAGAGCCTGCCGAGCATCTGCGCCGCGGTGGGCGCGGGCACCGCGACGACCACCGCGTCGGTGTCGATCGCGCCGCTCGAGGTGCGCACCCGGAATCGACCGCAAGACGCGCGTACCACGTCGAGCACCGTCGTGCGGCGCACGATTCGCTGGGTGCCGATGGCGCCGGCGAGCCTGCCGATCAGCGTGTCCATGCCCCCGCGCAGCGCCGCGAGGCCCGGCGTCGGGGGACGTCGCGACGCGCGGAGCACCGCGAGCCCGAGGCTCCCGTGATCGCGCACCATCGCGCGCAGGTGCGGCATCGTCGCGTCGAGATCGAGCTCGTCGCCGCGCACGCCGTAGATCGCGCGGAGCAGGGGATCGACGAGGCGCGCGCGGGGCTCGTGCCCCATGCGGCGCTCGACGAAACGCGCGACGGACGTGCTCTCCGGCGCGCTGCGCGAGACGAGCGGCTCGAACATCAGGCGCGCCTTGCCCGCCGCGCTCAGGAGCGGCGAGCCGAACAGCGCGAAGGGCGCGCGCGGCACGAGGCCCGCGAGCCCTTCGGGCAGCGGCACCAGGTGCCCCGCCTCGTCCGCGACGTACGCGCGGCGCGGCGCCGGCCCTTCGCGCACCAGCTGATCACTCATCCCGAGCGCGTCGATCACCTCGCGCGCGGCGGGGCGCGCCTCGAGGATCGCGTCGGGCCCGTGCTCGATCACGAAGCCGTCGTCGGTGCGCTCGGTCTCGACGAGACCACCGAGGCGCGCGCTCGCCTCGAGCACCTCGACCGCGATGCCCTTCGACGTCAGCGCCCACGCGGCCGCGAGGCCGGCGACGCCGCCTCCGATCACGACCACGTGCTGCACGCGGGTCACGACGCCCTCACGAGGCGCGCGGGGTCGAGCAGCCGCGGCTGGTACGAGCACGCCGGATCTTCGGCGAGCGCATCGCCGGTGACCGCGTACGCACGCGCACGCGAGCCGCCGCACACCTTGCGGAACTCGCACACGCCGCACTTGCCGCCGAGCCCATCGGGCTCGCGCAGCGCGCGGAAGAGCGGGTGATCGCGATAGATCGCGGCGAGCCCTTCACTGCGCACGTCGCCGCACGCGATCGGGAGGAACCCGCTCGGATAGACCTCGCCGACGTGCGAGACGAAGGCGACGCCCTGCCCGTCGTTCACGCCGCGCACCGCGCGTCCGATTCCGTCGCGCAGCCCCACCACGTCGTCGCGCTTGAACTTGCGCTGCAGGAGCACACGCCGGAAGTGCGGCGCCGCCGTGGTCTTCACGTCGAACACGCGCCGCTGCGCGACCGTCGCGAGCCACTCGAGGAGCAGCTCGACCTCGTCGCGATCGAGGCACGCGAGATCGGAGCCCCGTCCGGTCGGCACCACGAAGAACACGCTCCACAGCTCGATGCCGAGCTCGACGAGGTGCGCGACGATGTGAGGCAGCTCGTGCTTGTTGAAGCGCGTGACCGACGTGTTCACCTGCGTCGTGATGCCGAGCGCGCGCGCGGCGCGCAGGATCTCGAACGTGCGGGCGTGCGATCCGTCCACACCGCGGAAGCCGTCGTGCATCCCACGGCTCGCGGCATCGAGGCTGACCGCGAGCCGCGCGAGCCCGGCGTCGCGCAGCTCGACGAGCAGCTCGCGCGTGATCAACGGCGTCGCGCTCGGCGTCAGTGCCACGCGCAGCCCGATGTCGGTGCCGTAGCGCACGAGCTCGACGAGGTCCTCGCGCTTCGCGGGATCTCCGCCCGTGAGCACGACCAGCGGCGTGCCCATGTCGCGGATCGATCGCAGCAACGCCTTGCCCTCGTCGGTCGAGAGCTCGCGCGGATCGCGATCGGGGATCGCACACGCGCGGCAGTGACGGCACGCGAGATCGCACGCGCGCGTCAGCTCCCAGAACACGAGGAACGGCGCAGTCGCGAAGGGTCCGCTGCGCGACGAGGGCTCGTGTGTGGTCGGTTCCATCTCACCGGGCCATGTCCGCACAGACCCGGCCCAGCGCCACTGCGAGGTGATCGGGATCAGCGACGACGGTGTGCCGTGAGGGACCGAACATGCGCGGGAGGTGGAAGCGCGCCTCGCGATCGAACGCGAGCGCGTGCACGTGGATCCCGTCGCGCTCGGCCTCGCGCACCGCCTGGCGCACGTCGGCGACGCCGTAGCGCCCTTCGTAACGATCGTAGTCGTTGGGCTTGCCGTCGGTGAGCAGGAGCAGGAGCTTGCGGCGCGCGGACGTGCGCGCGAGCAGGTGTGTCGCGTGGCGCAGCGCGGGCCCGATGCGCGTGTATCCGGCGGGCTCGATCGACGCGAGGCGATCACGCGACGCGTCCCAGCGCTCGCGCAGGCCCTTCACGATCGTGAAGCGACAGTCGCGGCGCGTGTGGCTGTGGAAGGTCGCGACGCCGAGCTCCACGTCGGATGCGTCGAGCGCCTCGGCGATCGAGAGCGCGCTCTCGAGCTCGACGTCGAGCACGCGGCGATCGGCGACGTAGCCCTCGGTCGAGAGGCTCGCGTCGAGCAGGAGCAGCACCGCGAGCTCGGGCGCATGACGGCGGCGCGAGCGATAGAGGCGGTCGGGGCCCGAGCTCCCGCTGCGCAGCGACGCGAGGCGATCGACGACCGCGTCGTCGTCGACCTCGGTGCCGTCGAGCTGGCGCGCCCGCCATCGACGCGTGTGCTCGAGCCGCGCGAGCTCGGCGCGAATCGCGTCGACACGACGCGCGCTCCGCGCCCGCAGGGAACCGACGTACGCGCCGGCCTCTTCGGGCGTGACGCGCGCTCGCACGATCGAGGGGCGCACGCGGCACCACCCCGGCCGATAGCTGTGCTCCGCCTCGTGCCACTCGTCGTAGTCGAGGCCGTGCTCGTTCCGCGAGCCCTGGTCGACGAGATCGCCCGCCGTGCCCTCGAGCATCGCGTCGCAACGCAAGAGCGACTCGGTGCGCTCGGCGCCGCGCACCACCTCGCGGAGATCGAGCTCGTCGAGCGCGGCCGCGTGATCGTCGAGCTCGTCGCGACCATCGGTGCTCTTGCTCCCGCCGCGATGCTCCTCGGCGGTGTGGACCTTCTCGAACGAGTGCACGAGCGGGTTGTCCTGCTCCGGATCGTCGGGCAGCTCGACCCGCCGCACCTGCTCGCGTGGTCGCGCCCGCAGCTCCTTGCCCGACGCGAGCGATCCCGCGATCGCACCGGGATCGCGCTCGCTCGCGCGCTCGTCGGCGCCCGGCGCGCCGATCGCGCCCCAGATCACCGGGATGCTCGGAGCACGCGCACCACGATCCCCGAGCGCACGCAGCGCGGGGAGCAGCGCGTCGACGTCGCGCGCGAGCTCGTCCGCATCGCGCGGTGCGCGGGCGATCGCGTGGATCAGCCACGCGCGCTCCGTCTCCGAGGCCCGATCTCGCGCGTCGTGATCGCCGAGCCGCGCGCGCACCAGGAGCTCGAGCGCTCGCTGCGCGGGAGGCACGTCGATCGGCCGGGCACGCGCGTCGAGCGCGCGCTCTTCGAGCAGCACGAAGCGCTCGATCGCGCCGGGGCACAGCGCCAGCAGTCGCTCGCGGGTGGCGCTCGCCGCGAGCGCGGTCGCGAGCACCCGCGCGATCGGATCGATCCCCCCGTGATGGAGCCCGGCGCGCATCGCCGCGACGCTCCACGCCACGCGCATGCGATAGAGGTGCTCGTTGTCGTCACGTGTCGCGGCGAGATCGATCCGCGCCGGCAACAGGATCGCGCGCCCGGCGAAGCCTCCCTCGCGCTCGGCCTCGCGGATCTCGATCGGCACCTCGGCGAGCGCCGAGCCCACCACGCGCAGTCGCTCGCGCATCGCCTCGAGGGTCGCCTCGCGCGCGCGCTCCTCGGCGGTCGGCTCGGTGCGCGCGAGCTTGCGCGCCGCGCTCCACATCCACCCGAAGAGCGCCTCGTCCCAGCCCATGATCAGAGCATCAGATCGACGACGTCCTGCATCGCCTGGAGCGTCGCGAGATCGTCGGAGAGCGGCTGCACGATCGCGTGCTGGCACGCCGCGCGGGGAGGCATTCCGGCGCGCGCGAGCCGTGCCGCCGCGACGACGAGGCGGGTGCTCACCGTCTCGGCCAGGCCGAGCTCGCCCAGGCTGCGGATCTTGCGCGCGACCGCGACGAGCTTGCGCGCCAGGGACGCGTCGACGCCCGCCTCCCGCGCGACGATCTCCGCCTCGATCGCCGGCTCCGGGTAGTCGAGCGCGATCGCGACGAAGCGCTGTCGCGTCGACGGCTTGAGGTCCTTGGGCCCGCGCCGATAGCCGGGATTGAAGCTCGCGACGAGCATGAACGCGGGCGGCGCGCGCAGCGTCTGGTCGTGTCGATCCACGTAGAGCTCGCGGCGGTGATCCGAGAGCGGATGCAGCACGACGATCACGTCCTCACGCGCCTCGGCGACCTCGTCGAGATAGAGGATCGCGCCCTCGCGCACCGCACGCGTGACCGGTCCGTCCTGCCACACGGTGTCGCCGCCCCGGACGAGCCAGCGCCCGAGCAGATCCGCCGCGCTCGTCTCGTCGTTGCACGCGACCGTGACGAGCGGCCGACCGAGCGCGGAGGCCATCGCCTCGACGAGGCGAGACTTGCCGCACCCGGTCGGCCCTTTGAGCAAGAGTGGCAGTCGGTGCTCGTACGCGGCGCGGAACACCTCGCACTCGCGCCCGACCGCGCGGTAGTACGGCGCCGCGCTCGCGCGCTCGAGCGCGCCACTGCCACCATCCATCACTCGCCTCCCTCGTAGAGACGCATCGCGGGCGCGGGCAGAGCGTCGATGTCGCGACCCGCGGGACCGCGCACCGGCAGCGTGGAGCGCACGCCCTCGACCTGCCCGACCGGGCGCCCGTGACGGATGAAGTTCCAGACGAACGCGACGATGCCGAGCGTGAACAGCGACGCCGCCATGATGAGCCCCCAGAAGTGCACTTCGATCTCTCGCTGCACCGCGAGGAACTCCATGCCGACGCGCCGCTCGAGCACGACCTGCGTGACGCCCGCGACCGCGAAGGCGAGCGTCATCGCGATCATCCCGACGTTCGACGCCCAGAACGCGAGCGTCGCCGAGGGTGCGTCGTAGAGCCGGCGTCCGGTGAGCATCGGCAGCGAGTGGACGATCACCGCGAGCACGATCATCGCGTACGCGCCCCAGAACGCCATGTGGCCGTGCATCGCGGTCACCAGCGTGCCGTGCGTGTAGAGGTTCACCTGCGGGATCGTGTGCGCGAACCCGAGGAACCCCGCGCCGACGAACGAGAGGATCGAGCAGCCGATCGTCCACGCGAGCGCGGTGCGGTTCGGATGCGCGCGTCCGCCGCGCTTCGCCATCGTGATCGCGTAGGCGGCCATCCCGAGGAACGCCAGCGGCTCGAGCGCGCTGAAGACACCACCGATCATCAGCCAGTAACGTGGAGTGCCGATGAAGTAGTAGTGATGTCCGGTGCCGAGGATCCCCGAGAGGAACGTGAGCCCGACGATCACGTAGAGCCACTTCTCGATCACCTCGCGATCCACGCCCGTCAGCTTGATCAGCAGATAGCTGAGGATCGCGCCCATGATGAGCTCCCACACGCCCTCGACCCAGAGATGGACCACCCACCATCGCCAGTACGAGTCCATCGTCTGGCTGGCAGTCGGGATCATCCCGGGCAGATAGAGCAGCGCCGACATCAGGAGGCCGAAGAAGAGCACCATCGACGTGGTGGTCTTCCGCTCGCTCTTCCAGATCGTGACTCCGATGTTCGCGATGAACATCAGGACGTCGACCACGACGAGGTAGTCGAGCGGGCGCGGGATCTCGAGGAACTTCCGGCCCTCCCACCAGTCGAAGTGGAATCCGATGATCGCGGTCACGCCGACGGTCACGAGCGCGGCGAGCTGCAGATACGCGAGCTTCGGCCACTCGAGCTCTCGCTGCGACTCCTCGGGCACGATGTAATAGGCGGCGCCCATGAACCCGCAGAGCAGCCACATCACGAGCAGGTTCGTGTGGGTCGCGCGCGCGGCGTGGAACGGGATCCAGTCGTGCAGCACGTCGTGCCCGGCGTGCGCGAACGCCATGATGAACCCGTAGACGATCTGCAGGGTGAACAGCAGCATGCACGTCGCGAAGAACCACCACGCGACGCGTTGCGACTCGTACTTCATCGCGCCTCCTCCTCGTCCTGTCGGGCCCGCAGCGTCGATAGATAGGTGGTCAGCTCACGAATCTGCACGTCGCTCAGCGGCAGTCGTGGCATCGCGGTCCCCTGTTTGATCGCGGGCGGATCGTGGAGCCACCGATCGATCCACTCCGCGTCGTAGCGGTCACCGACTCCATCGAGCGCCGGGCCGACGGTGCCGCCGCGTCCGCCCAGCGAGTGACACGCCGTGCACATCTGATCGAACACCGGCGGCCGGTGCTCGTCGCGCGCGACGGGCGCGCTGGACGACGCCGCGAGCACCGGCGCGGGCGGGAACCCGTTGAGGTCCATCTCGCCGATCCAGCGGAGGAACGCGACGAGATCGTCGATCTCCTGCTCGCTCAGATCGTATCGCTGCATGCGGCGCTGCCCCGGATACATCGACTCCGGATCGCGCAACATCGAGCGGATGAACTCCGGTCCTCGACGCTCGTACACACGAGTCAGCTCGGGCGCGTAATAGGCACCCTCACCGAGCAGCGTGTGACATCCCATGCAGTTGTGGGCCTCCCAGAGGTCCTTTCCGCGCCGCACCTCGGGCGTCAGGTTCTCCTCGTGCGTCTGCTCGGGCACGCGCGCGAGCGTGTCGGCGGTGAGCAACAGGAACGCGACCGAGCAGAGCCCGGTGCCCACCAGGAAGAACGTCTTCGCCGCGGATTTGGAGAGCATGGCAGTCCGCCTCGCTCAGCTCCGCGCGACGAACGAGTCGCAGGTGCCCTGCGGGTGGATCCCGCCCGCGACGACCGAGCACGTGCCACACGCGCTCTCGCCGCCGGTGTAGAGCTGACAGCGCACGCAGTGGCGCGACGCGTCGGGCCCGTGATCGACGTAGTGCAGCGCGGTGCGCATCGCCTGATCACCAGCCGGGCCCGGGGTGCACTCGAGCGCTCCGCCGCCGCAGCCGATCGCGGTGACCGCAGGCGCAGCCGCGAGCACCACCAGGCTCCGACGCATCATCTCGCGCCGTCCCAGCCGGCGCGCGTCGTCGTGGTCCATCGTTCCCTCCTGACCGCGCATCGTGGCGGTCACGCGATGGAAGCTACGCGCCGGGGACGATCCACCCATGACGCAGATCAACCGCCGCGCGCGGTCCCTGATCCACATCATGCAGACAGACATGGAGGACGCGATGGCGCTGCGCGCAGACGAGGCCGAGGCACCGGGACGACGCGGCGAGCGAACGCTGGTGGTCGCGTGCCCGCAACAGATCGACGCCGTGCCGATCGCGGTGTGCGCGAAGTGCGAGCTCTGCGACGGGCTCGAGCTCGACGCGAGCGCGGGCACGGTCTCGGTGCGCTGTCGGGTGGAGCCCGAGCCCGCGGTCGACGGTTGGGCATCGGAGGTGGACGCGCCGGTGACGCGCTTCATGGCGTCGCCGGTGATCACGGTGCCGCACGACAGCGCGCTCGAGAACGTGCGGTGGTGGCTCGTCGATCGCGGCGTCGGCGCGATCCCGGTGATCGACGACGGCGGCGCGCTGATCGGCATCCTGTCGACGACCGACGCGCTGCGCGAGCTCGGTGACGCGACCAGCACGGTCGACGCGACCCCGCGACACGCGCGGGCACGAGCGCACGGCGAGCTCGCGCTGTCGGGCATCACCGCGCGGGACGCGATGACGCCGGTGGTGCACGCGGTCACGACCGGCGCGACGATGGCGCGCACCGCGCAGCTGATGGCGCGCGAGCGCGTGCATCACGTCGTGGTGCTCGACGCGCACGGTGCGTTGGTCGGGATCGTGTCGAGCCTCGACGTCGCGCGCTGGGCTGCCGCCGTCGCGCGACGGTGAGGGCGAGCCTCACCGTCGCGCTGGCGAAACGGACTACGGCTTGGTGAGGATGCCGAGCACGATCACGGCACCGAGCAGGAGGACGAACGCGATGATCATGACGAGCGGGCCCTTCGAGTCGGGCACGTCGTTCGCGTCGTTCTTCAGCTCGGAGCCCGTCGCCTCGGCGCCCTCGTCGGGACGCTCGGACATGACGTTCTCCTGTCGAAGATGATGAGAGCGCACGCGCGGTGCGCGTGCTGCGGATCGTTCGACGGGAGTCGCTAGAAGTCGTCGGGATCGGCGCGATGCGCGCGACGCTCGCGTCGTCGCATCAGCGCTCTTCGGCTCCGCGCGCGAGCGCTGCGCGCACGGACGAGCGAGCCGCGCGACGGCAGCCACCGAGGCGCAGGCACGGGCAGCGAGATCGGCCGCGGCGCGACTGCACGCGCGGGCGCGAGGAGGATCGCGCGCGGGGCCTGCTCGACGTCGACGTCGGGCGCGCTCGCGACCCGCACCGAGGCGGGCGCTCGTCCCGCCGGCGACACACGCGGCGCGTCGTGCGCGACGCACGCGGCGAGCACGAGCAGAGCTGCGAGAGCACGACCGAGCAGCAACACCGGCCGCAAGACTGACCGACAGCGGTGCGCGCGCAACCGCGGTGCGTGTGACACGGACGATCGACACACGTGCGGCGTGTCGCCACGCGCAGAGCGCGCCGATGCGCGCCGTCTCTGGCGCACGGTCACCGGCACGGGATTGGCTCTCACGGTTTCCCGAGCTGCGGGGCAACGATCCCGCGCAGCGACGACGGAGTGGATCGATGATCGACTGCGACGAAGTGCCTCACATGCCGCTCTCGCGCGCGCTCGCGGATGCGTGTGCGCGCGTCGCGGAGACCTTCGAGCAGCGGTGGCCCTCGAGCCCGATGGCCGACCGCGCCGCCGCGAGGGCGCGCGCCGCCGCGATGCAGCTCCGCGGATGCCAGCGGTGCCGGCGTGGCCTCGCGCTCGCGCAGCCGTCGTGGCGCATCGTCGAGGTCGACGGAACCACGTTCGGTCTCTTCTGCAGCATCGAGTGCGCGGAGGCGTACGACGTGCGCGCGGAGCCGCGTGCATGATCGCTCCCGGCGCGCGAGTCGTCTCACGTCGGGGTCGTTGCGAAGAAATCACCGCCGTGATGTCGTGGTCGTGATGAAGCGCGTCACGCTCGCACGCCGCATCGCTGCGCGTCGTCGGCTCGTCGAAATGGCCGAGGATTTCGCGCCTTTCTACGACCGCACACGCCTCGAGCGTCTGTTGCGGGAGCGCGCGCCAGGGCTCGTGCAGCTCGTTGGTGAGCGCGAGATCGAGGCCGTGCTCGAGCTCGCGACGCGCCCCCTACGAGCCGACAACGCTCCGAATTGACTCGCGCCACGCGTGGCGTCGTGCCCCGCCGCGAGCTGCACGTGGAGCGCCGCGCGACGGAGCTCGAGCACGTCGTGCGCAGGAATCGAGCTTCCGCCGCTGGAACCCGTTTTGAACAGGACGATCACTCGGAAGTGAGGGATCGTGACGACGGAAGACCTCGCGCGCCGGAAGCAGGAGCTGTTGTGGATCCAGCACGAGCAGGGGACGTTCGTGCGGCGCGAGAAGCGCTACTGCCGCCACGACAAGGACTACGTGCTCGCCGTGGGGCCGGCGCGCTGGTGGGGCCGGGTGCTCCCCGCGATCGCGCTCCTCGGCTTCGTCGCGGTGATCCTCGTGGTGTTCGTCGACCCGTTCGGCATCTTCGCGCTGATCGCCGCAGGTCTCCTCATCGCGGTGCTCGGCCCGTTCATCGCGCTCGCGCGACGTCCGCTCCGATGCCCGCGCTGCCGTCGCGAGGTGCCCTATCACACCAAGGAAGAAGCCGACGAGGCCGATCGCCAGGACGCAGCGCGACGCGCTGCGATGGGGATCGAGCGCCCGAGCGCATCGTCGCCGACGTGACGATCGAACGCGCCCTCAGTGCGGACCGCCGCTCGCGTGGAGCACGACGACACCGGCGATGATCAGCGCGATCGCGACCACCTTGGGCACGGTCAACGCGTCACCGAAGAACGCGAGCCCGATGACCGTCACCGCCGCCGTGCCCAGGCCCGACCACACCGCATAGGTCGTGCTGAGATCGAGCCTCTGGATCGCCTGGCTCACGAGGCCGAACGAGCCGAGATAGCCCAACATCATCAGCACGCTTGGCACGGCCCTGGTGAAGCCCTCGGACAGCTTCATGCAGGTGAACGCGCCGACCTCGCACACGATCGCAGCGATCAGCAGGAGCCAGCCCGACATGCGCGCCGCCCTTCGATTCAGGAGCGAGCCGACGTCGGTTTGAGCGCGCGGATCACCACGTAGCCCGCGAGGCCGCTGCGCACGAGGCGGGCGAGCGCGCGGAGCAGCGCGCCGTCGGTCCAGCTCAGCGTCGAGAGCACTCCGCGTCGCTCGGCCCACTCGTAGAACGCGCCGATCGTCTCGTGACCGACGTGCTCGATCGCGACGTCGACGAACCCGACGTCCTCGAGGATCAGCCGGTACGTGTCCGCGGTCCACACGTTGGCGCGCGGCACCGACGTCGCGCGACAGAGCAGCTCGATCGCGGCCTGCTCCATCAAGTCCCGGCTCGGCCGGCAGATCACGGAGTCGACCAGGCCGAGCGTGCCTCCCGGCACGAGCGTGCGAAACGCTTCTTCGAGGAAGCGTCGTCGCGGGCGCATGTGGTCGGCGCCTTCGATGCAGATCGTGTGGGTGAATTGCGCGCTCGCGAAAGGAAGCGCGGTGCCACTGCCGTGGTGGATCGCGATCGCGCCGGAGGCGCCCGACATTCGCACTCGCGCTCTCGCTCGGTGCACCGACTCGCGCGCGAGATCGACTCCATCGATCACACATCCGAACGTCCGATGGAGCAGCACTGCCGGTGCTCCCACGCCGCACGCGACGTCGAGGACGCGGCTCGTCCTCGACAGCCCGATGCGCCGGCCCAGCGAGAGCACCAGGTTCGCGCACGCGTCGCGATGGTCGTCCGTGCTCTGCGTCCAGAGCCCGAAGCTGAGATGACCCTCCGAAGCGTGCTCGTGATGGCGGTTCATCGCCTCGTAGAGAATCGCGTTCGTGCGTTCCTCCGCTCGCATGCCCTTCCTTTCGGTGAGAGGTGCGCAGCACCCACGCCGGAAGGATCGGGTGACGAGCGGACGCTCGACGCGGAGATCTCGACCGATGACGACGACGAGCCGACGAGCAGGCGCGGCGCGCCGACGACTCGCTCATCGCGATCGCTGACCCAGCGCGGTCAGCGCACCGAGCAATGCGCTCCGCCCGCGCTCGCGAAGCGGAGCGTCGCGCAGTGCGTCTCGACTCTGCGTCAGGAGCTCTTCCAGACGTGACTGGAGCCGCGCCCGCGCCCCGCGCTCGATCATCTGCGAGACGACCTGCTCGATCTCGCCATCGCTCGCGTCGACGCGCCCGAACACCCGGGACAAGAGCGGGCGAGACACGTCGTCCTCGAACAGATCGAGGACGAGCGCAGTGCGTTTTCCACGACGGATGTCGGCGCCGACGGGCTTGCCGGTCACTCGGGGATCGCCGAAGACGCCGAGCAGATCGTCCCGCAGCTGGAACGCGATCCCCAGCGGGCCGGCATAACGATCGAGCGCGACGCGCACGCTCGACGTGGCCGACGCGAGCGCTGCGCCCATCCGCACCGGACCCAGCGCCGTGTAGCTCGCAGTCTTCAGCGAGTGCACCAGCTCGACGTCCTCGCGACCGAGCGCGGCCGCGTGCACGTCCAAGATCTGCCCGAACACCACGTCGCTCTGGGTGGAAGCGAAGATGCGCGCGCACTCCGCGATCCGATCGGACGGGCCCTGCTGCGAGAGCAGCTCCGACTGCGCCAACGCAATCGCCAGATCACCGGCGAGGATCGCGGACACCGCGCCTGCGTGCTCCGACTCGAACGTGCGGCCGAGCTCCGCGTGCACGCTCGGTCCGCCTCGTCGCGTCTCGTCCTGATCCATCCAGTCGTCGTGGATCAGGAAATACGACTGGAGCAGCTCGAGCGCGACGCCCGCCTTCGTCACCGCGCGCACGTCGTCGTCGTCGCCGGCTGCGACGTACGCCGCCGCGAGCATCGCAGGACGAAATCGTTTGCCGCCCCGCAGCGTGATCGCCCGGAGCGACCTCGCGGTCGCGAAGGTCGCCGGGCCATATCTCGCCGCACGTTCGCAGAGCACATCGAACCGCGCCTCGAGCTCCGCGTCCACCGCGCGGCGGGTCGCGTCGAGGAGCGCCTCGAACGACTCACGCTCTCGATCGATGCTCATGACGTCGCCCGCAGCGCATCGACCAGCGAATGTCGCGCGCTCGAGCTCTCTCCGAGCAAGAAGCGCTTCGAATAGTCGACGCACAGACCCGGCAGCGTCGCGTTCATCCACTGGAGGTTGTAGCCGTGGACGTAGGTCAGTCGTTCGTCCCCCGCCCAGCGCGAGCGGATCTCGTTCGACTCGAGCTGATCCAGCTCACGCTCGAGATGACGCCGGAGCACGTCGCGCGAGCGCTCGGTCAAGAACGGCCGATGCGCGCGGTCGTAGAACAAGAGCAGGAAGACCCCGACCACCTTCGGCTCGTAGTACATCATCAGGTCGAGGTACCGACCGGGGATCGAGGCGTTGATCAGCTTCTGGTTCTCTTCGAAGACACGTCGCTGCAGCTCGTTTCCGTCTTCGGGGAGCGCCGTGATCATGTTCGCCATGCAGAGCAGGTCGCAGTCCCACTTGTGCCAGTCCGCGTGCTCCCAGGTCCGCAGCACGAATCGGCGGTCGACCTTCGCTTCGATCGCCGCATCGTGAAAGCGTCGCGGCAGCGTGTCTCTCGAGAGGAACGGGCGCAGCTGCTCGTCGCCGGCGGGCCGACCGCGGTACTTGAGCCACCACGCCGTGTCGTCGACGTCGTGCACGATCTTGGTCGGCCGCCGCCCGCGGAAATACGGCCGCCCACTCGTCAGCTGCGACTCCTTCCACCACCCGCAGAGCGTTCCGTCTCCGAACTCCGCCAAGTGCTGCTCGAGCTCACGATCGATCGCCAGCGAGAGCCCCCGGCGGATCAGGGTCTCGAGCAGGTGGAATCCATTGAGGTCGTGGAGGCGCGCTCGCACGGTCCCGCGGCGATCGACGAACACGACGTAGTTGCCGGGATCGAAGGGCTGCGCCGCACTCTCGTCGATCGGCGCTCCGACGAGCCAGCCTCCGACTTCGTCGGCGACTGCCACCAGCTCGTCGCGAATCTCCGTCCACTTGATCTCGAAGAGCTTCTCCAGCCAATAGGGCATCTCGGACTCCGTGTCGGAAGGGCTCACTCGGCCGCCATGACTTGAGAGCGGTTGTGCAGGGACATGTGTCCTCGCTGGATTCCCTCGCACGCGAGGGCGCGCAGCGCGGCGAGGTTCGACGCGAGCCCGACGGACGCGATGACTCCCGCGAGCTCCTGCGCGCTCGTCACACCGAGGATCTTCACGGCGAGGCGCGCCCCCGGATGCACTCTCGAGGTGCCGCCGACCGTCCCGACCGCCATCGGCATCGCGAGACTTCCGTCGAGCGACCCATCGCGGCCCACACGCCAGATCGCGAGCGGCTCGTATCGATTGCGGCGTGCCGCATAGGCGTGCGCGCCCGCCTCGACCGCACGCCAGTCGTTGCCGGTGGCGATGGTCACGGCGTCGATGCCGTTCATGACACCTTTGTTGTGAGTTGCTGCGCGATAGGGATCGAGCTCGGCGAACTGACTCGCACGCACGATCCCGTCGCGAACCTCCTCGCCCTGCCAGCGCGTCGTGTCCAGCGCCCGCGCGGGAATCGAGCAGCGTGCTCGCACCATCCGGCGATCGGCGAGATTCGACAGGATGCGCAGGCCCGGTCGCCCGCCGAGGATCGACGCGACGTCGCCCGCGAGGCTCTCGGCGAGGGTGTTCACCATGTTCGCGCCCATCGCGTCGCGGCAGTCGACGTGGAGGTGCACCACGACCATGCCCGGCGCGCCGGGTCGGCTCGGAGCGAGCACGCGGGCCTCGAGCCCCCGTGCGCCTCCCCCGCGGCGCACCAGCGAGGCCAGGATCTCGTCGGCGCGTCGCAAGAGGCGCTCGCGATGCTCGTCCAGGCGTCGCTCCGCGGCGCCCGTGTCCGCGACGTCGAGCACCTGGAGCTGTCCGATCATCACCGGCGGGTCGGTCTCGGTGAAGAACCCGCCCCCCGCGCGCACCAGCTTCGCGGCGTTCGACGCAGCGGCGACGACCGACGGCTCCTCGACGCACATCGGGACGAGATGGTCCTTCCCGTCGACGCGGAAGTTGAGCCCGAGCCCGATCGGGAGCGCATAGAGGCCCACGACGTTCTCGACCATCTGATCGGCGATCTCGAATGACAACGATCCGCGATCGAGCAGCGCTGCATCGCCCTCGTCGAGCTTGCCGCGCTGCACCAGCTCGTTCCGCCGCTCGCTCAGCGTGAGCTCATAGAAGCCGGGGATGCGCGACGAGGCTCGGTCCCCCCGCGCGCGCTGCGAGCTCCCCGGCTCGTCCACGCTCGCGTCGCTCGAACGATCGAGCGTGGTGATGAACGCGTGGAGCCCGGCGCGCGCCCAGGCCTCTCGGACGCGCTCGAGATCCGGCGCGACCGCGATCACGCATCCACCGCCGCCCGCGCCCGTCAGCTTCGCACCGAGCGCACCGTGCTCGAGCGCGATCTCACGGAGCGCTTCGATCTCGACGCTCGAGACCCCGAGCCAATCGAGCTCCTGGTGATTGCGGGTCATCGCTCCACCGAGCGCGGCGAGGTCGCCGTCGGTGATCGCGCGAGCGCCGTCGGCCACGCACGTCGCGATGCGATCGAAGCTCGCGAGGACCCGCTGGGGCTCCCGCTCGAGCTGACTGCGGACGCGCGCGATCATGCTGCGGCTGCTCCGGGTGTGTCCGGTGAATCCGACGCACAAGCGGAGCGCCGGCGCGCTCGACGCCGGGAAGCGCCTCAATCCGTCGGCCGTCGTGTACAGCGCCAAGCCACCGTGCTGCGCGATCGCCTGATCGATGCCCGACGCCTGGCCGTGGAACACCGCCTCTGCCGCATTCGCGCTCGCGGCGATCGACTGCGGATCCCGGCTTCCCGTCGCCGCGCGCAACACGGCCCGCGCGAGCGCCGTCGAGAACGCGGCCGAGCTGCCCAATCCCGTCCCCGGCGGCAGCTCGAACTCGACGTGGAAATCCCAGTGGAGCGCGGAGCGCGCGACTCCGGCCACACGCAGGATCTCGTCGAATGCCGTCGCGATCCGGCCATGGTCTCCGTCGCTCGAATCACGACCGGGCGTCGACACCGAGAGCCGTCCGGTGCCCGGAGCCACCGAGACCGAGACGCCGCGCTCGATCGCCGCGACGAGCCCGGGCCGTCCGTACAACACGGCGTGCTCGCCGAAGAGGATGATCTTTCCGTGTGCGCGCTCGCTCCAACGCAGTGAGTCCGTCATCGCGCTCTCCCTTCCGCCGACAACCACGCATTCAGCCTCGGCCCCATCACGCGCGGGACGTCCCGCAGCCGACTCGGTGACTCGCTCCCGGTGAGGAACGTGATCGCGCGCACCGCGTCGATGACGTCGCGCAGGTACTCGACCGCTCCGTCGTATCCACCTTCCTGCTGAGCGCGAAGGACGGGCGCCGCGAGGCCGCCGAGCGTCGCGCCGAGGGCCAGCGCGTGCGCCACGTCGATGCCGGTTCGGAGCCCCCCCGTCGCGACGACCTCCAGTCCGGCCTCGGCAGCCCAGACGACCGATGGCGCCGTCGGAATGCCCCAATCCCACAGGGCCTCGCCCAGACGCTTCGTCGCGCCGCTGACGCGCCGGGCCTCGACTGCCACCCACGACGTGCCGCCGGCACCACTGACGTCGACTGCACGCACGCCGACTTCACGCACCGCGCGAGCGACACCGAGCGAGATCCCACAACCCGTCTCTTTGACGACGACCGGCGTGGGCAGCTCCCGCACCAAGCGCTCGAGCGTGCGCAGCCCGTCCGTGAAGTCGCGATCGCCGTGAGGCTGGATGAGCTCCATCGCGGGATTGAGGTGGATGCACAGCGCGTCCACCTGCGCACGCTCGACCAAGCGGCGCACGTCGTCGGTCGACATCGCGCGCGCCTGGACGATCCCGAGGTTCCCGAGGATCACCGTGCTCGGCGCGACGTCGCGGACCTCGTACGTGTCCGCGCTCTCCGGACGCAGCGCCATCGCGCGCTGTGACCCGAGCCCGAACGCGATGCCGAGCGTCTCCGCGGCACGCGCGAGATCACGATTGATCGCGCGAGCGTCCGCCGTGCCACCGGTCATCGCGCTGATGACGATCGGCGCCCGCAGCGTCTTGCCGAGGAAGGTGGTGCGGAGATCGACGTCACTCACCCTCCGCTCCGAGAGCGCGTGGTGGACGAGATCGACCTCCTCGAGGAGCGTGCTCTTTCGCCGGAACTCCGAGTGACGATCGACGCAGAGTCGGATGTGGTCCTGTTTGCGCCCTTCGATCAGCTGCGCTTGTTCGTCGTGAGGCGGGGACATCACGCCACCTCTTGTTCGCCGGCGCCGTCGTTCGACAGATACTGGTAGTACCGGTATCCGTGATCCGTCAGCTCCGGCGTCGACAGCCGCCCGAGGCGCTGCAGCACGAACTCGTCGCGCGGCGGATGCACACTCGGAGGCGGGCCGACGAGCACGATCTCCTCGCCGGCTCCGTTCGCCGCTTCCGCGCTCGCGACGACCTCCTCGTGCTCGTGCAGGCGCTCGTACTCGGCGACCGAGATCGCGATGCGCCGGCCACCCTCGGAGACGGGACGGAGCTCGGTGCCGTAGTGGCGCGCCGCGACTCGCTTCCACTCCGGACCGACGGTGCCCGAGAACACCTTCGCGCTCGCGCCGCTCCCGTAGGAGCACAAGAGGACTCGTCGCCCCGTCAGGTCGACTCCATCTCTGCGCGCGGCATCCGTCATGCTGGCGAACGCGAGATAGAGCGACGCCGAGTACACGTTGCCGATCTCACCGGGCAGCTCGAGCGAAGGCGCGACCGTCCGCTCGAAGTGCGCACGGAAGAAATCCGTCTTCATCAGGCGCTTCTCGAGCTCCCGCGTGTCGTCGGGCGCGAGCCCCGCCGCGAGCTCTCGCATCCGCTCGCCGTGGGACTCGCTGCCCTCCCACATCAGGCGGAACACGCGCGCGGCGGCGTACTCCGCCATGCGCGGGAACGGGACGTGGAACAGGAACGAATCGAATTCCGCGAGGAGCTGGCGCACGGAGGCGATCCCCGGCTCGAGGCCGCGCCGCGCACCAGCGCGGTCCAGGTGCTCGCGCAGCGCGTCCTCCAAGCACGAGAGATAGACGTCGATCGAGTGCTTCCCGTCGACGGTCGCCGTGCGGCTCCAATTCGGACGAAAGAAGTCGCGCGCGTCGCGGGTGGCAGTTCCGACGACGCCGGGATCCAGCGCGAGCAACCGCGGGCTCTCGCTGACCAGCATCGCGACCGCGCCCGCGCCCTGGGTGTACTCGCCGGGGCTGCGAAGTCGGTACTTCGAGATGTCGGTCGCGATCACGATCGCATAGGGACGCGTGTTCTCGCCCGCCCTCAGATGATTGACGGCCGACTCGAGCGCATAGGTCGCGCCGATGCATGCGAACTGCACCTGCGGCGTGCCGACGTGACGGAGCGACTTCCCGTAGTGTCGCTCCAACATGCCGAGCACGTACGCGGCGATCGACTTCGACTGGTCGACCGTCGTCTCCGTCCCGACCGAGAGCAGCTCGATGTCGGAAGGATCGATTCCCGTCGCGTCGATCAGCTGCTTGGCGGCCATCGCCGCCATCGTCGCGGCGTCCTCGTGGCCATCGGCGACCGCCATCTTGCGGATCCCGATCCCCGCCACGAGCTTCCCACGCAGCAAGTCGGGCGAGCCGATGCCGAGCTGCGGCGCGCGCACCGCGCACCATTCCTGCGTCAGATCCACGTACAGCCTCGGCACGTACAGCGAATAAGCGTCGATTCCGAACGTCCGTCGCATGAGACCTCGAGAGTATGGTTGTTGGATTTCTCTGCTCGACGTCCCGCGAGAAGATCAGTCGATCGCACGAATCGACCGACTCATCTTCTGACGGGCGCTACTGGCGCGCCTCGACGAGCTCGGCGCCCGCGCCGGGCGAGAGCGTCAGGACGCGCTGCACACCAGGAACGCTCGCGAGCGCCCGAGCCACTGCGCCGGCGTCGCGATCGTTCGTGAGTGCCTTGGGATGAGGGCCGGCGTCGCAGGTGAACCACGCAGCGACACCACTCCTGCGCAGCTCGCGGATGGCGTGCAGGCCCTCGATCGTCGGGCCGCGGAGATAGACGACACCAGGATCGGCGCTCATCGCGCACGCGTGCATGCGGAGCGCGCTCCGCTCGGTGATCTCGCCGAGCGCGTCGATGCGACGGTGCGCGATGGCATCGAGCGCCTCGTTCACGTCGCGCGTCGCGCTCGCGACCCACGCCGGGTAGTACGGACTCTCCTCCGAGCGCGTCATTCCGGACGTGGAGGACGTGCTCTTGGCCTGCTCCGAGACGACTCCGATCACGAGCCGGAGATCGTTCCAGTCCGCATGCTCTCCGGCAGGGCGCGCGACCGAGGACCACGGGTCTCCGGCAGCGCCACGGTCCAGCACGACCAGGCCGCCGAACAGCGATCGAGCCGCCGATCCCGAAGCTCGTCGGGCCAGCACCGAGAGCGCGGAGCGATCGAGCTCACGTCCCGCAGCCGCTGCGGCCGCCAGCGTGAGCGCGGCGAACCCCGAAGCCGACGAGGCGAGCCCCGCCGCCGTCGGGAAATCATTGTGACCCTCGACCTCTGCGAACAGAGCACGTGCCCCGCTCTCCGAGACGACACGATCGAGATGTCTCGACACGCGCTCGACGGTCCGCGAGTCCGCTTCTCTCCCGTCGAGGCGAACCCAGTCACGGCGCAGGCTCGGATCGAATCGCACCGACGTTCGCGTCGTCAGCCCCGCCAGCGTGATCGAGAGACTGGGAACGGCAGGCAGGTTCAGCTCCGGATCCGCCTTCCCCCAATATTTGACGAGCGCGATGTTCGCGCGCGCCTCGGCGACAGCGTGCATGACTCTCCTCCCGTGCTCGAGCGCTGGTCAGGCCGGGCTGACGGCGGTGACGCGCCGCGCGAGCTGCGCCTTCCCGAGGAGGTACATGGCGTAATAACCGATGTTGAAGACGACACCGTGCAGCACGCCGAAGAACGAGATCGACCCGATCAGCACCGCAGTGATCTCGAGCACGCCCGATGCGAACCGGTGCTTCAGGAACAAGTAGGTCCAGCGCACCACCCGGGAGTCCGAGCTCGCCATCCACGTGCGCTGGTCCATCGCATCGTTGAGCTTCTCGTCGAGCACGTACGCGCTCGTGAGGAGCCCCCAGGCGATCAAGTTGTCGGGCGTCAGCGTGAACGGCACACCGGCGGCGACGTGGATGGTCGCGATCGTCCCGAAGACCAACACCGTCGACATGGCGAATCCGACGTTGTCGATCTTCTCGCACAACAAACATCCGGCGATGATCGCGGAATAGACGACGAAGGTCTCGTCGTGCGATGCCATCCCGAAGCCGACGGACACACCGCATACGACTGCCGCGAGAATCGCAGCGTTTCTCTTGAAGAGACCATCGTCGTAGTGGAGATCGATGAATTTCGTGAGCAGGCCCCACGCGAACCAGAGCGTGAGCCTGACAACGAGCGATCCGGCGAATATCGACACGTGACCCCCCTCGAAAGACGGACGAGTGCCTCGGGGCGCGCGAGAGAACCGACCGATCCACCGCGAGCCCGCGCGGCGCCGAGCGATCGAGTCTCTCGCCAGCCCTGAGCGAGCGCGACGCGCTCCCAGTCCCAGGACGATTCGTAAGCAACGAGGCGAAGCTCGCAGTCACGCACGACTCGACACGAGTCGAGCACTCCTGCGGACACGGCAGCGAGCCACGGCGTACGTCGCCGTGGCGGCCACCTCATACGTCTACCCAGCCAATGCCCTTCCCCCGACTCGGAGCTGGATTCGAACCATTCGTGGCAGTCGCGAGCTGGTCGACTGACACGGACGGGATTTCCAACTCCCACCGACGTGGAGGTCTATAGTGAGGTGCCCATCGGCGCGCAATGCAGAGAGCGCGATTCGAAGCGCCTATTTTCGGCAACGACACACGATCACTGGATTCAGTGTCGGGAAGAGCAGAACGCCGCCGCGGCACATTATTCGATCGCTGCGCCGGTCACCCGAAGCTCTCGACCGAAGGTCGCAGCTCCGTGACGGAGGGCGCGTCTACGACGACGAGCCGTGATCGCAGCTCTGTGTATGAAGAACTATTGCGATCACAGGAGCGCTGCACGATTGGACGCTCCATCGCTGCGTTGTAGCGACTCGTAGTCCGACATGCACGTCCGGACGACGCGGAACGCCCCGCTCGTCAGCAGAAAGTGGCGGCGATCGCGCCGGTGCTCGGCGCGCGGCCCTCCGTGGACGACTTGCAACGTCTCGTCGTCTTTCGACCTCACCGCGCGCCGGGCGGTGGCACCATCGCGCGCATGCCGGTCGCTTCCACGCACGATCCGAATCGCGCGATCGAACCCACGCTCCGCACCCTCCCGATCGGGCGCTACACGGTCTACGGGGTCGTTCTGGGCGTGCTCGTCAGTTTCCTGTCCGTGGGAGTCCGTGCCGCGTACGGCGTGCCTGGATATCGACTCGGTCTGCTCGACGTCGTGCTCACCGTCGCGGTCCTCACGATGACGATGGGCACGATCTCGATCGCGTTCCGCGCCCGCGTTCGCGCAGGTGACTCGGTGTCGCGCGCGATGGCGTTCGCGACGATGGTTTCGTGCGGCGTGCTGACCGTCGTGTACGTCGGATACGGGCTCTTGCGCCGACAGTACCCATCGCTCGTCGAGCTCGAGGCGTTCGCGCCCGACAGCCTCGACTTCCAGATCGTCACCGCGCTCGCGGACGGCATTCCCGTGGTGATGCTCTGGGCTGCCGCGCTGCTCTATCCCGCCGCGCTGCGCTCCGCAGAGGACCAGCTCCGCAGCGTCGAGGGAGCTCGCCGCGAAGCCGAGCTCCTGCGGCTCCGGTCGAACCTGGAGCCGCACTTCGTCCTCAACACCCTCAACACGATCGCAGGCCTGGTCGGGCGCGATCCGCACGCGGCGCGCAGGCTGATCGGCGTGCTCGGCGACCTGTTCCGCGATGCGACGCACGACGCGCGCGAGCACTCGCTGCGCGAGGAGTTCGCCTGGCTCCAGCGCTACTCGCAGATCCTCGAAGCCCGCTACGGCGACGTGATCGCGTTCGAGTGGAAGCTCGGCGATACGACCGCCGCGATCGGAGTGCCTCGCCTCTTGTTGCAGCCGCTGGTCGAGAACGCCGTCGCGCACGGCGCGCTGCCCCGGGGCGGCGGTGGAGTCGTGAAGATCACCGCGTACTGCGCGGGCGATTCGCTGATCATGGAAGTCTGGGACAACGGCAAAGGGTTCTCGACCGAGTCCCGGCGCATCGGCGCGCGAGGACTGGAGATCGCCGAGCGACGCGCCATGCTCGAGGCACCGGGGAGTCAGCTCGACGTCGAGCGGCGCGAGGGCTGGACCGTGGTCTCGGTGAGCATGCCACTGCGGGGCTCGGTCCCTGCGCTCGTTCGAGCTGGCTGATTCATTTCGGAGCGAACATGACGGAACGTCTACGTGCGCTGGTGCTCGAGGACGAGTGGTCTGCACGCAGCTATCTGATCGAGTTGCTCCACGAGACGAAGCGAGTCCAGGTCGTCGCGGGCGTCGCGACCCTCGCGCAGGCGACCGAAGCGCTGGCCGAAGAGGCGACGCTGGGGCTCGACGTCGCGTTCGTCGACATTCGTCTCGCGAGCGAGTCTGCCCCCGACGCCGGCGTGGCGTGGATTCGCTCGCTGGAGGGCCATCCCTCGCCGCCCGGCCTGGTGATCGCGAGCGCATCACGCGAGTACGCGCTCGAGGCATATCGACTGGGCGTGCTCGACTACGTCCTCAAGCCGTATACGGCAGAGCGCGTCGCACAATGTGTCGATCGACTAGTGCGCTTGCGCGCGCCGCGTCCCGTGACGTCCGTCGTCGCACGCCGCGTCGTCGCGCGGGAGAAACGCACGCTCGTGTTCCTCGATCGCGACGAGGTCTGGGCGTTCGAGGCCGACGCTCGTCTGTCGTACGTGCACTGCGCGCGCGGCCGGCTGGACCTCGATGTCGCGCTGACTGCCATCGAGGGCTCGCTCGGTCCGCCGTTCCTGCGGGTTCACCGCAACTGGCTCGTCAACGGCGACGCCGTTCGCGGCATGGCGCGCGACAGCGGCGAGACATCTCTGCTCGTCGGCTCTCCGGACGCGCCGCTTCGCATCCCGGTCGCCCGCGATCGCGCGACGATGGTGCGCGACGCGCTGCTCGAGGGCGCGGTCGGTCTCAAGCGCTCGTAGGCGCGCGGCGCCCGGCTCGTCCGCGACTTCGGGCCGCTCGTCGGAACTGGGCAGTCCACACGTGCGCTCCGAGCAACCCTCCGATCGTCGTTCGGAGGATGCCAATGCGTACCGAGCCCTGGTTCGTGTGGATTGCCCTCTTCGCGCTCGGATGCAGCGAGCGCGCGGGCGCAGCCAGCGCTGCAGTCGGGCGCGCTCCGATCGAGATCCAGGTCGTGACGGCGGTCGCCGACGAGACACCCGACGTGCTGCGGCTCAATGGCGAGGTCGCGGCGTGGCGCACCGCAGAGCTGGCGCCGCTCGTCAGTGGCCAGGTCTCGGAGATCGTCGCCGACACCGGAACGCTCGTGCGCCAGGGCGATGTCGTCCTCCGGCTCCGCGACACCGCGGCGCGCGACGCGACGGCCGCCGCCGAGGCGATGCTGAGGCAGGCGCGAGCATCGGTTCGCGAAGGTGCCGGTGACACCGCGACGGTGCGCTCGGCTCGCGCCCGGCGCGACGCGAGCCACGACGGCTGGGAGCGTGTTCGCGCGCTCGCGGCCGCGGGATCCGCGAGCGAACGCGACTTGGTCCAAGCCGAGGCGGGCTTGCGCTCGGCCGAGGCCGAGCTGGAGGAAGCGCTGAATTCCGAGCGCGCCGCGCGTGCGGCGGCGAGGGTCGCGGGCGCCGGACTGCGCGAACGACAGCGAGAGTTGGCAGACACGGAGTTGCGCGCGCCATTCGATGGTGAAGTCGCGGCCCGGAGCGTCGAAGTCGGAGAGGTCGTCGGTCCCGAGCGCAGCGTGGTGCGGATCGTCGAGACGCTGCCGCTCCGGGTGCGGCTCGCGATTCCGCAACCTCAGGTCGGGCTCGTGCGCGAAGGAGCGGCAGTGGAGATCGGCAGTCCGTCGTTTTCTTCGCAGCACTGGACTGGCACCGTGCGGCGCCTCGCACCGGTGTTGGACCCGGAGGCGCGAACGCTGGAGGCCGAGGTCTGGATCGAGGCCGATGTGTCCGGAGACGCGCGATTGCGGCCCGGGATGTGGGTCAGCGCGGCAGTTCGCACGGGGAGGACCACGAGCCGAGTCCGCGTGACCGAGACCGCGCTGCGCAGTCGTGCCGGCATTCATCGTGTCTTCGTCGTGCAGGACGGACGTGTCGAAGAGAGGCTCGTGCATCTGTCCGACCGCCGCGACGGTCAGGCCTGGGTGGACATCGGTCTCCACGACGGCGAGGTGGTGGTGGTGATGCCGCCCGCCACGCTTCGCGACGGCGACTCGGTCGTGATCGCCGGAGAGAGCACGTGATGCCGGCGCTCCGTGGGACGCTCGCGCTGAGCGTCGCTCTCTTCCTCGTGACCGGCGCGCGAGCCCTCGCGCAAGACCCTGCGAGCGTGAGAACGGTGGACGAGGCGACGGTCGTCCGCCGCGCGCTCGAAGTGTCCCACGAGCTCCGAGAGGCCGACGCGCGCACGCGACAGGCGAGCGCGGACACGCTCTCTGCAGTCGGCGACGTGCTCCCCGACGTGGAGATCTCCGCACGTTATACGCGGCTCTCCGATGTTCCGATCGATTTCCGACGCATCGATCTGGGCGAGCCCGGCGCGCAATACGAGCTCCCCCAGCTCCTCGACCAATACGCGCTCCGCGCGGCGCTCGTCCTCCCAGTCACCGACATCCCGTTCCGGTTCGTGCCGATGCTCGACGCTGCCAGCACCGCGGAGCGAGCACGCCGCGTCGAGCAGACCGCCGTCGTGCGGAGCGTCGTGCTCGAGGCACGAATGGCGTATTTCGAGTGGGCCCGCGCCGTCGCGGTCGCCGCCGCGTTCGACGAGTCGATCGCTGCGCTGAGGGCTCAGCTCGAGCACGTTCGACGCGCGGTCGTGGCAGGCACGCTTCCGCGGGTCGACCTGGTCTCGCTCGAGAGTCAGCTCGCGTCGCTCCAGCAGCAGCACCTCGACGCGCTCGAGCAGGCCGAGCTGACGCAGTCCGCGTTGTGCGTGCGCCTCGCATGGCCGGAGTGCGAGGCGATGACACCCGCCGAAGAGACGGCGCAGACGATCGCGCACACGACGATCTCCGACGCGATCGCGAGCGCACGAGCGATGCGCCCCGAGCTCACCGCGCTCTCGCTCGATCTCGCGGCGATCGGTCGCCGGCGCGATGCCGCGATGGCGTCACTCCTGCCCTCGATTGCGATGGTGGGTGTGCTCGACTACGCGGCGCCCCATCCGCGCGCATTCGGCCGCGACGATCTCACTCCGCTCTTGTCGTGGGAGCTCGGCGCCGTCGCGTCGTTCTCCACCGGTGCGGCATTCGACGCTGCCGCGGAGCTGAGCCGTCTCGATGCGCTGCAGGCGCAGCTCGAGGCGCAGCGCGATCGATGGGTCGCCGAGATCGACGAGTCGGTCCGCGGTGTCTTGATCAGCTGTCGGCGCGCCGCCGAGCGCGTCGAGCTCGCTCGAGAGAACGTGCGCCTCGCGGAAGAGCTGGCGGTCGTGAGGCGCGCCGAGCGACGGGCCGGCGTCAGCCTCGAGGCCGAGGCGCGACAAGCCGAGGCCGCATTGCTCCGCGCGCGACGCGAGCACGCGGAGGCGACGCTCGCGCAGCGCGCAGCCCATGCGCGTCTGGAGCACGCAACGGGCGTCCCCGCGGACGAGCTCGCGATCGCGAGGCGCGGCGTCGTCGGCGACTGACGCGCGAACAGAGAGGAGCACGGCAATGCAGTGGCTCGCCGAGGTCTGCGTACGCAGGCCCGTCTTCACGTGGGTGTTGGTCGCGACACTGACGGTCGTCGGTCTGATCGGACTGAGCGGCCTCGGTGTGAGCCGATTTCCCGACGTCCAGGTCCCGTACGTCGTCGTCACGACGATCGCGCCGGGGAGCTCACCTCGACAGGTCGAGAGCGAGATCACCGACCGCATCGAAGAGGCGATCAACGGAATCGGCGGGCTCGAGCTGCTCGAGTCGCGGAGCCTGGAGGGCGCGTCGATCGTCGTCGCGGAGTTCCGGCTCGAGGTCGACCTGCGCGACGCGACGCAGCAAGTCCGCGACCGCGTCGGCCGAATGACCAGCACGCTGCCCGCGAACGCCGAGGCGCCTCAGATCGAGGCGTTCGATCCGACCGCCGCGCCGGTCGTGCTGCTCACCCTGCGCGGTCCGCTCGAGAGTCGCGAGCTGGGAGAGATCGCGCGCACCGACGTTCGCCGGCGCCTCGAAACGGTCCCGGGCGTCGCGTCGGTGACGGTCGTGGGCGGCGCAGAGCGGCAGTTCCGAGTCGTCGTCGATCTGGATCGTGCATCGGCGTTCGGGCTCTCGGCGAGTGACGTCGCCCAAGCGATCGCCGCGCAGAACGTCGAGGCACCGGGAGGGATGTTGAGCGCGGGTGAGCGCTCGCTGCGAGTCCGGGTGCGAGCGCGCGCGGAGACGCTCGAAGCGCTGCGCAGTCTCGCGCTCACGTCGCGCGGCGGCACGGCGGTGAGGCTCGGAGACATCGCGGACGTGATCGACGACGAGGCGCCGTTCACGTCACTCGCGCTCCGTGATGGTGAAGAGTCGGTCGTGCTCGCGGTGCGGAAGCGCTCGGGCTCGAACACCGTCGCGGTGGTCGATGCGGTGCGCCAGGAGGTGAGCGCGCTCGCCGGCGAGCTGCCCCACGGCGTCGAGCTCGAGGTGGCGCGCGACGAGAGCGAGTACGTGCGGCACGCGGTCTCGGCGGTGGGCGAGCACTTGATCGTCGGCGCACTGCTCGCGGCGCTGACCGTCCTCCTGTTCCTGCGGAGCTGGCGTGCGACGGTGATCGCGGCGCTCGCGATCCCGACCTCGATCGTCGCGACGTTCGCGCTGATTCGCGCCGCCGGTCTGGCGCTCGACACCATGACGCTGCTCGGCCTGACGCTCTCGGTCGGCATCGTGATCGACGACGCGATCGTGGTGCTCGAGAACATCGCGCGCTTCATCGAGGAGAAGGCGCTGCCGCCGATGGAAGCCGCGATCGAGGCGACGCGAGAGATCGGTCTCGCGGTGCTCGCGACGACGCTCTCGTTGGTCGCGGTGTTCCTCCCCGTCGGGCTGATGGGCGGTCTGGTCGGACGCTTCCTCGCGAGCTTCGGACTGACGATGTCGTTCGCGATCCTCGTGTCGATGGGAATCGCGTTCACCCTGACTCCGATGCTCTGTGCACGATGGCTGCGCATCAAACGTCATGCGCCCGAAGCAGAGCGAGAGTCGAGACCGGACCTCGGATTCGACGATCCCACGCTCGCGATGAAGGTCCCGCCTCATCTCCTCGCGCGGGCCTCGGCGGAGAGCGACCCGGCGCCCGAGCCGCGGGACGAAGAGATCGCGACGTATCGCGCGGTGCGTCGGAGCAGCGTCGAGATCGAGAGCCGCCTCGAGCGCGCGTACGTCTGGACGCTCGCCTGGGTGATGGAGCATCGCTGGGCCGGAGCGATCGCGATCGCGACGACTCTGCTGTCGACGATTCCGCTGCTCGCAGTCGTGCCCGGCGAGTTCATCCCCGCCGAGGACGAGTCGAGATTCGAGGTGACGGTCCGGGCGCCAGAGGGCCAGTCGCTCGAGGCGACAGGACTGCTCGCCGAGCGCGTCGCGCGCGCGATGCGCGAGATGCCGGAGGTCGTGCACACGATCACCACGGTCGGGAGCCCGCCGGGCGATCCCACCGGACGAGCGCCGCACGAGGCGAGCATCTACGTCGAGCTGGTGGGCCCGAACGATCGCGCGATGACCCAGCAGGAGCTGATGAGCCGCGTTCGGCGCGAGGTGTTTCCGACGTTCGCGTCCCAGGCGAGCCGACTGATGGTCGGCGCGATCGACGAATTCGGCAGCAGCGGCGCGGACGCGGCGCCGATCCAGTACGTGCTGCGCGGCCCCGACGTGGAGCATCTCGCGGAGTACGCCCATCGCATGTTGGACGAGGCTCGCCAGATTCCTGGCACGGTCGATCACGGTCTGACGCTCGAGGTCGGCAGCCCCGAGCTCTCGCTGGAGATCGACACCACGCGCGCCGTCGATCTGGGCGTGCGCGTCGTCGACGTCGCGAACGTGCTGCAGATCGTCACTGCCGATCTCGAGGTCGGTCAGATCGAGGCCGATGGACGTCAGGTTCCGATCGTGCTCGGCAGCTCGGAGGTCGCTCGCTCCGACCCGGCACGACTGAGCCTCGCGACGGTGACCAACGAGTCGGGCCAGCCGATCCCGCTCGCGCAGGTCGTGCGGTTCGTCGAGACCCGTGGGCCGGGTGAGATCGCGCGCGGTCAGCGCCAGCGACAAGTGCGGATCTTCATGGGGCTCGAGCCCGGTGCATCGGAGGACGCAGTGACGGAGTCGCTGGATTCGATCGCCGCGGGTCTGGAGATGGATCCCGGCTACCGCGCCGACACCGGTGGTCGGGCGCGCGAGCAGGAGCGCGCGAACGAAGCGTTCCAGTTCGCATTCGGCATGGCGATCGTGTTCATGTATCTGGTGCTCGCGGCACAATTCGGGAGCTGGATCCATCCGATCACGATCCTCGCATCTCTCCCCCTGACGATTCCGTTCGCGCTCTTCTCCATCGCGGTCACCGGGCAGTCGCTCAACGTGTTCACGAGCCTCGGCCTCCTCGTGCTGTTCGGGATCGTGAAGAAGAATTCGATTCTGCAGGTGGACCACGTGCGCGCGCTCCGACGCAAAGGAATGTCGCGCGCCGAGGCGATCTTGGTCGGGAACCGCGAGCGCCTTCGCCCGATCTTGATGACCACGCTCGCGTTCGTGGCAGGCATGGCGCCATTGGTGATCTCGAGCGGCGCGGGCGCGGCGACGAATCACGCGATCGCAATCGGCGTGATGGGCGGTCAGACACTCTCTCTGGGGCTCACGCTGCTGGTCACTCCCGTCATCTACAGCTGGCTGGACGACCTCTCGCACATGAAGCTGGCGACGCGGCTGTTTGCACTGCTTCGTCGTCCGCGCGAGCTGCTGCAGGCGCGCACACCGGGCTGACGGAGGGACGCATGGAAGAGATGACACAGGGCGTCACCGTCACGGCCCCGGGCAAAGTGATGGTGTCCGGCGAGTACGTGGTGCTCGAGGGTGCCCCGGCCGTGGTGGCCGCGGTCTCGGCGCGCGCCCGGATTCGATTGCTGCCGGGCAGCGCGGACTCCGCAGCATGCGTACCGCCCGAGGCGATTCACGCGAGGCGTCTCGCAGAGGCCGCATTCGGGGCGGTTCCCGGGGCGCTCTCGGTCGATGCCAGTCCGCTTCGCGACGGGGCTCGAAAGCTCGGCCTCGGATCATCGGCGGCGGGCGCGGCAGGGACGGTCGCGGCGGTCGCCGCGGCGCACGGCATCGATATCGACGGAGTCGAATATCGAGCGCGGGAGTTGTTGCCTCTCGCGCTGGCCGGTCATCGCGCCGTGGCGCCCGAAGGGAGCGGCGCCGACATCGCAGCATCGATGCTCGGTGGATTCGTGCGCTTCGAGCGCCGAGGAGAGGACGTCGACGCGCGCCCCCTCGAATGGCCGTCGAGCCTGCGAACGATGATCGTCTGGACCGGCATGCCCGTGCGAACGAGCGACATGATCCATCGGGTCAAGCAGCTCGCCGCGACCGAGCCGAAGGCGTACGCGCGGATCGGAGAGCGGCTGGCGGACGCTGCGCGCGCGCTGCTCTCCGCGATCGAGCGGGGCGACGTCGGAAAGGCGATCGAGGCCGCCGGAGAGCACGGGGCTGCGATGCACGCCCTCGGCGCGGCGGCAGGCGCGCCGATCGTCACGGACGAGCTGTCGGCGATCGCGAAGCTCGCGCGCGACGTGAACGGAGCCGCGAAGCCGTCGGGAGCAGGCGGTGGTGATGTCGCGATCGCGTTCGTGCCCGACGAGCGCGCCGCGAGTGAGCTCGCACGTGCGTGTGATGCAGCGGGATGGAGGGCGCTCGATCTGCGCCTCGGTGACGACGGCCCGCAGCTCGCCCCACGCGGATGAGACGATCAGAGTCGGCTCGCCAGCGCCGAGCGAAGCACTGCAGATCCAGATGTTCTGGGCGGCTTGATGGACGAGCATCCCGCGACCATCGAGCGTGACCGCGCCGGCGGCCGAAGCATCGCGCAGTAGAGCGCCCAGTGCTCCCCCCACCGCTCGCGAGCCAGAGCCGACGGACGTCGAACCCGAAGGCCCACGTCAGACGCTCGGGCCGAGCCAACCGTCAAGACCCGCTCGGGCTATGGCTCCAGCGTCCGGTTCGTCCGATCACCGGGTGTGCGTCGTCGAACGGACGATGTGGAGACGGAGGCGGACAATGACGACACTCGTGGAGAAGCTCGGGAAGCTCGTCGCAGAGACGCGTGGTCGGTACATGAATCCGGACCCGGCCAGGCCCCTGGAAGTGGGAACGTTCGGAAGAGTCAGCAACGGAGTGATGCACCCCGCTGGCCGACTCGATCGATGGTTCCGCGCGGTCGGAGTCGAGGGGATGGCCCTCGAGCGCAAGCCGTCGAACATCACCGAGGCGAGCACGCTCGCTTCCATCGGAGTGCGGGAGACCACCCTCAGCCTGTCCGGAACGTCGCAAGCGGGCGCGTTCGGGAATGCGAAGGTCGGCCTCGAGATCACGTTCACCGCGAAGGACCAGTTCTACTTCCACGTCCCTGGTCTGCGATTCGTGGGCATCGAGGACATGTGGCGCATCGGTGAGAAGCTCGTGGAGCTCGCGCGGCGAGACTCTCACGATCCGCAATTCTGGGAGGACGACTGGTGCGTCGTCACCGGCATCTACGAGGTGCCCTCGATGCTTCGCGTCCTTTCGCAGGAAGCCGGCGAGAAGGTCGCGCTGACTGCGGCGGGCGCGGGCACGGTCGACGCGCTCTACGAGATCGGCGCGGACTTCGGCTTCGTCTCGCAGAACAATTCATCGGTCGTGCTTCGCGAGACGTATCGCGCGACGACCAGCAACTGTGTCGCGTTCTACGAGATGCACAAGGTCCACTGGGACATCTTCGGGAACAAGTGGTGGAAGAGCACGACTGATCTGAACCCGTGAGAGAGCGAGCAGAGGCCAGGCGAGCCGTCTCCTGCGAGCCGGCTCGCCTGGCGATCCACACGCGTCACTCCGGATAGTCGATCTCGAGGTTCCCGTGCCAGTCGCCGGCAAGCTTCATGCGGTCCCGGCTCTTCGGCCAATAGCGCACACCGGCGAACCGAGCCTCGACGTGATTGCTGCGGTTCCCGCTGCATTCGTCACAGTGGTCGACGAGCTCGAGCGGGTGCTCGGCGCTCGCCCACTGCTTGTCGATGCTGCGGCCGAGCACGCTGCGCTTGATGTGCCCTTCGAACCGGACTCGGCCCTCCGCCGTGAGCTCGAGACGAAGGTACACACCATCACCGCGCAACACCTGCAGCGTCTTCGAGTAGGACTCCCACCGAGCGTCGCAGATGTCGATCGCGGGCCCGCCGTAGTCGACGTACTTCACCTTGACGCTCTTGTCGGTCTTGATCGACGTTCCGAACGGAAGCTCTGCCATGAGCACCTCCCGATGCGACAACCGCATCTCGCGTCGAAGCTATGTCGGCGCGCGAGATTGCGAATGACCCACTCGGGTCATCAGCTGGCGTTCATTGCGCAGGCATCAGCTTCGTTCAGCGCGATCGGCCGCCCCGAATCTCGTTCGACCGCCAGGCGACCTCGATCTCCCATCGGTGCTCGGCGAACGCCGACTGCACGGGCCCAACGACGAGAACGCCGTCGACGAGACAGTACAGCGTGAGATGACTTCGGCGATCTCCGATGAACGAGAATGTGGCGGAGACGCGGTGCCGCGATGTGCGATCTGCTCGATAGTCGACGGACACGCTGCACCGACCGGAATGCACCGTGCGATCGTCGACGGGGATCCGTTGCCCGTTGTGAACGACGGACACCACGGCGATCCCTGCACCGCCTCGCCAGGTCGCCACGAGCGAGATCGCGTGCACGGGAGACTTCGTCCTCTCCATACCCCACCGACGGAGCAACGGTCGTACCTCGTGCGCTCCGCCGCGCGTCCGCTTGTCGCGTCCTCTCCAGAGCACGCGCGACGCGTCGTGAGTGTCCTCTCCAGAGGGCGCGCACGTCGTATCTCCTCGCGATCGAAAGGGCCAACGCCCGGCGTTGCGCTTGCACTTCGAGCGCGCATGCTCGATCCGCTCGACGAGCCCATGCATGCCGTGCTCGACACCAGTGGCACGCTCCTCTTGGCGACTCGTGCCTTCCGTCGCTGGGCGCAGTCCGCTCAACTGACGGAGATCGGAGCGGTCGTGCGTGCCACCGCAAGAGGCGTGCGGCACGAGAGCCCGAAGGACTTCGCCCTCCAGCTCACACCGATCAGCGGTTGCGAGGGCGATGGGTACCTGGTGATCGTCCGCCCGCGCCGCGTGTCGTCACTGTCTCGCCGCCAGCTCGAGGTGGCGGAGCTCGCTGCGGTGGGCGCGACCGTTCGCGAGATCGGAGCGGCGCTTGGTATCAGCACCAACACGGTGCGGCAACATCTCAAGGCCGTCTACGCCGAGCTCGGTGTCGCGAATCGAGTGGAGCTCGCGCGCGCGGTGTGAGCGCCGGAGTCACACCTCCGAGTGTCGTTCAAGTCTCGCGGTGCAGGCCATGAACTCGAATGAGCGTGTAGACGTACGAGCGAGCGACATCGAGCTGGCGAGCGGTCTCGGTGATGTTCCAGTCGGTCGATTCCAGGATGGCTAGCACGTGAGCACGCTGGAACCGGCGCGTCGCTTCCTGCAGCGTGAGCGTCTCGTCCTGCCCCGGGACGGCATCATTCGTCGGGAAGAGGTCACGGACCTCCACGCGGCCGACCCCTCGCATGTGCGCGTGAAGCACCGCCGATTCGATGCGATTCGCGAGCTCACGAACGTTTCCCGGCCACTCGAGCGCGGCGAGCGTGCGCAGGACCTCGGGTGAGAGCCGCGATACCTCGAGCTCGTGGCGTCGCGCGGCGGACCGACAGAAGTGAACGGCCAGTGGGATCACATCCTCGATCCGCTCCGCAAGGGACGGTATGCGCGCCTCGAAGACCTTGAGACGATAGAACAGGTCCTCACGAAATCGCCGCTGTGCGACGGCGGTGGGCAATGCCACGTTCGTCGCCGCGATGATCCTGACGTCGGCGCGTCGCGCGTTCGTCGATCCCAATCGATAGTAGGTGCGGTCCTGCAGCAGCTGCAGGAGCTTCGCCTGCGACGAGAGCGCCAGCTCGCCGATCTCGTCGAGGAACAACGTTCCTCCCTCCGCCGCCTCCACCTTCCCGCGAACGCCTCCGCGAGGCACGGCGGAATGCGCGCCCGGGTCGGCGCCGAAGAGCTCGTTCTCGAGCAACGACTCGGGGATCGCGGCGCAGTTGATCTCGACGAAAGGTCGGTGCCGGCGGTTGCTCGCGGCGTGGATCGCGTTCGCGAACAGCGTCTTGCCGGTACCCGATTGGCCCGTGAGCAGCACGTGCACGTCGAGCGGAGCCACGAGTCGGAGCTGTTCCACGATCCGCCGCACGAGCGGACTCCGGGACACGATCCCGGAGAACGCGCTCTCGTGCGTCACGTCCGGAAGCTCGCTCGAGTTGCGATGCAAGAGCAGCTCGGCGATCGGCGCGAGCGCCTGCGCGAAGAACATCACGTGCTCGCCGGTCGCCGAATCGTCGAGCCCCGACGACGCGCCCTCGCGCTGCCCCTGGAGGTAGACCACACCGACCGGTCGCTCGCGACCGATCGGCGCGCAGAGGACGGCCTCGATCTCGTGCTCACGCACGCTCCCGAGCGCCGAGAACCGATCGTCGTGCATCGCCGAGGGCGTGAGGATCAGCTCGCCCGTCGCGATCGCCTCCGCGACGATCCCACGTGAGAACGTGCCGCGGATCTCGTCGATCCTCACGGTGTCGCAGCCCTCCGACACCCACCAACGCGCCCTGTCGTCGTCCTCGCCGCGGAGCTCGATGTAGGCCTCGCGCGCGCCCGTGACCTCGAGGAGAACGGCGAGCGCGCTCCGAAGCATCGGCTCGGGCGCATCGTGTGAGCCCAGCTCCAGGAGCTTCCGATAGAAGTCGCGCTCGCGATGAACGTCGAGGGTCATCGGCGACGAGGATACTCCGCGTCACCGTGAGAGCGGAGTCACGGCGGCTTGCGGAGCGCATCCAGACCCCGCGCGGCGTAGTCGTCGCGGAGCGCTCGCACCGAGTCGCGTGATTCTCCAGTCGAGCGCGCCACGAGATCGATCGAGTGCCCGGTCGCGAGCATGATCAGGGCCCGCGCGCGCGCCCGCTCGCCTTCGTCGTCGGTCTCCTCGGCACGCTCACGGAGCTTCGCGTCGACGAACCCGGCGGGAGCGAGATCGGCGTCGGCGACGGGCGGATCGCTCGAGCTCGCGTGAGGGAAGAACAACAGCTCGTCGCCCGCGATCGAGATCCGGAACCGCGTGCTCAGCGAGATCACCGCGATCAAGGTTCGCTCGCCCGATTCGTCGAGCGCAGCGACGTCGTAGAGCGTGGCCCCCGGACAGAGCGTCGGATGATCGGTGAGCGTCCGCAGGAAGTCGGACCCTCCGGGCAGCGAGACCTGCACGCGCGGAACGAGCTCGAGCGCGCGAGCGCGAAGGTCCTGCCCGACGAGAGGCGCAACCGGCAGCTCGTCGATCGCAGGCGGATGCTCGAACCCGTTCTTGCGAAGGAGATCGACTGCCTCCTGGAACGCGAGCTCGAGCACCGGCCGCAGCACCGATTTCGTATCGGGGTCCACTCGCCCCGAGCGCGTCGAGAGCCGCGTGGCGGGTTGGAAGAACTCGGGCGCCTGCATGCCGTCGGGATCGGTGACGAAGAGAAGATTCGCGACGCTGCGCGCGCCCTCCGGCGCTCCGTCGTCGAAGAACTTCAGCGCGACGCCGATGAGGTAGTCGTTGAGTGGCGTGCGCCCGCACTCCACCTGCAGCATCCGCGGCTCGGGCGTGTTCGAGAAGCGCGCGAGGGCGATCTGCGGGCGCGCGAGCGGGCCTCCCAGAGCGACGCGCGGAGTCCATGACACGAGCGCATACGCGCCCTGCGAGTGGAAGACGCGCGGATATCCCTCCGGACGTAGATCGCCGCGGTGTCGGAACACGATTCCGAGGCGGTGAGCGTTCGTCTGGTCCTGATATGCCTCGTCACCGGGCTGCGGCATCGGCGTGTCCGACGGGACGCAACGGTCCCAGAGCCACTGCAGCGCAGGGCTCACGCTCGGGGGCCACATCAGATCGCCACCCACAACCGCAGCCGCTTCAGCTCGAAGTCGGCCGCTCCGAGCGCGGCCTCCTCGTCCTGGAGATGCGTCATCAGCGTGACCAGGATCGCGTGATCCGCCTCGTCGAGCACCGCAGGGTCGTCCGGGCTCCGTCGGACGTAGCGCTCGGGATTGGCGTCGATATCGACCCAGCGTCCGTACTTCGTATTCGACAGGACGTCGGCGAGCAGACACTGCATGAGCGCATCACCACGCTCCGGCGCTGCTCGCTCGAGCCAGTCGGCGTACTCGGGCTCGGGCGGCGACTTCGCGCGCAGCGCGAATGCCGCGAACGCGGGGTCGCCTCCGACGTCCCACTGCTGATCGTTCGCCCAGGTATGGAAGAACGTCGCGTGATAGATGGCGTGGTGAACGAGCTTGCGCAGGTCGTCGACCCTCGCAATCGGGGGGACGGGGCCCGCGCTCCAGGGTCTACCGGCGGGCGCGCGCCGCGCGTGCCCGATGGCAGCGTGGAACCGCTCGATCTCCCCCCAGTGCGCGCGGATCGCGGCGTCGTTGGCCTCGAACCAGGCCTCGAGGAACGCGTCGACACCGCGCGCGAACGCGGCGCCGGCCCGTCGATACCGGCTCGACGGATGCGGCGTGGGAGGGACCCACGTGCTCCACGCGTTCCGTTCCAGCACCTCGGTCAAGACAGTGCCGAACGCTTCGGCCGCGAGACCGCTCGTGACCGCCAGGATGCTGCCTTCGCCGAACACGAGCGGGACACCGAGGTCGTCGATCTCGACGACGGAGCGAAGGAAGGGTCTGAGGAGCGAGAAGACGGGGCTCTGCGCGTCCCCTTCGAACATGGCGTCGACGGCGCGCCGATAGACCTCGGTCACGACGTGACCACGGCCGAGGTGCCCGCGGAGCTGCCCGTCGAGCAGGAGCGCGGTCCGCGCGCAATGCTCCGCGTACTGCCACGCTGCTCCGGCGCTCGGCTCGTAGCGTTGATGTTGGGTGCCGTGGAACGCGACCGAGATTGCCTTCACCGTGCGCGCCGACGGGTCTCCGGTGAGCTCGATGCGTACCGAAGGGGCGAAGTAGCCCGCCGAACTCCCTTGAAGAGCTCGCCAGTCGATGTCGATCACGTCCTGATCGGGATCGTGCGGCGAGAGTCCGTCGAACAGGAGCTCGGCGAGCGCGGGGCGCCGCGGTGCCGGCACCTCGATGGGATACGCTGGATCGACCAGGCGCGCGTGCTTCGCCCACTCGGCGTAGCCCTCGTGCATCCCGGCGCGGGCCCACGACTTCGACTGCTGCTCCGCGTCGGCGAACGACGGCAGGGGATTCGCGCGATTGGTGAACCACATCGACCGCGTGAACGCGAGGAGCGCCGTCCGATCGTCGGGGTACACGCCCGCGTGCGAGCCGACGTACGCATGCAGCGCGAGCATCGCGATCGGCCGCGCGATCACGCGCGACGCGTATTCTTCGTGCCAGCGCGAGTCCCGCTCACCGGGCGGCGGATTCAACAGCGCATTGGCGACCCGACCGGTGGAGAGCGCGATGAGCTCCGACGCGAGCGCCCAGGAGCCCTCGTCGAGATTCGCGAGCAGCGAGACGAATGCCACGCGCCGCTCGAACGGGTCCGAGGTGGCCACGCCGGCCTTTTGGAGGAGCGCGTCGAGCAAGCCCCAGTCTGGGTGCTCCGGTACATTGAACATCGCGAGACCGCCGCTCGCGTCCGGCAGCTTCAGATCGAACGCGTCATCGCCGATGTGGAATTGCAGCACTCGGTCAGAGCTCATCCGACTCTCCCCCTCTCAGGCCGAACGTGTCGGCGAAACCAATCTGCAGAACGGATTCACGATCGCCCCATCTCCGTCGCATCCCGCTTCTCGCCAGAGCCTCGCGTACGTGAGCAGCCCACTCTGCTCGAGCGCGTGCGCCGCTCGATCCGAGAGCGCCGACGCTCGCTCGTCGCGCGCTGCGCGAGCCAGGTTCGCGCGCAGCACCAGCCCCAGCGCAGAAGCCCAATCGGTGCGCTCGCGATCGAGCTTCGCGATCGATGTGCGGACGATGTGGTCACGGCGTCGCGCATGCGCGATGAGACCGTGGAACCAAGCCAGCTCGATCCGATTGGCCTGCGCACCGACGGCCCAACGCGAGCGGTCGAAACGAGCGAAGTACTCCTCGAAGCGATCGTGACGTCCCGCGCAGAGATCGATCTGCACGCGAGCGCGAAGGTAGAGGTACTCGAGCGCCGGAGGGCGCACTCCATTCCAGGGCGACATCGCCCGCTCCAGGCGCTCCAGAGCGGCCTCGGGACGATTCCGCGCGAGCTCGAGCAGATATCCAGCGCCGACCTCGAGCAGCGCACCGATCAGACGATCACCGACGACGTGCAGCGTCTCCTGCACGTCGGGGAGCTCGCGCTCCAACACGTCCAGGCGATCGAGCCAGGCATCGGCGAGACAGACGTGCGCGCGGGCGAGCGACAGGGGCCAACGCGCGCCGCCGAGTCGTTCGTACGCGAGCGCCGCGCTCGAGAGGAGCGGGCGGGCCTCCGCGAAGCGCGCGGTCATGAACGCCTCGTAGCCGCGCGCGGCGAGCACATACGCGCGCGCCTCGGGATCGTCGACGGCGTCCTCGAGCGCTCGCAGCTCGGCGTCGACGCGCAGACGTGCCGGCGCCCGCGTGCCCCGCATCACGCCCGTGTAGACGAGCTCGTTGGCGGTCGCGCGAAGGAGCTGCGGCCCCGGACCGAGCTCACGAGCCCAGCGCAGCATCCGCGACTGGAACGTCGCGCCCGTGACCGTGTCGACGATCCCGTAGATGCTCGAGAGGGACGCGAGCGTGTCACAGCCCTGCTCGAGACGATGCGCGTCGATCGGCGCCCGCCGCGGCAGTCCGGACGAGAGGGCCAGCGAGGCGCGCTCACGGAAGAACCCCAACGCAGCGCCGACCGCGCCGCTCGGGCGGCGCATGCCCAGCGACGACAGCGCCCGGTCGATCAGTGGAAACGCGCGCTCGAGGTCTCCGCTCGAGAGGAGCAGGTTCGCTGCCGCGGCGCGAAAGCGATCTGCGCCCTCGACGCCGAGCTCCTCGCTCGCGCGCAAGCACAGCTCCACTGCGCGCGTCGGGCGACCCGCGAGCGACAGGCAGCGCACCCATGCGTCCACGACGCGCGCGAACGCAGTGTCGTCGGCGCGCACGGCGAGCTCGTACATGTCCGCCGCCTGACCGAATGCGAGGCCTCGCTCGGCGCGCAGCGCAGCCTCGAGCGCGCGCTCGTGCGCTGCGGCCCAGTCGTGCGCAGTCTCGTACAGGCGCGCGAGCACCGCAGGCTCCGCGCGGCCGGTATCCGCCCATGCCCTCGCGACCGAGGCGGACGCGCGTCGCACGTCGTTCTGTGTGGCTGCAGCGGTGATCCGCTGTCGCATGCTCTCTTGTGAGAACGAGAGCGCCGGAGCGTCCGAGCGCCGAACCGCGTCGAGCGCTCCGGAGCGGCAGAGCCCGAACAGAGCGCGCGCACGGTCCTCGTGCCCGCTGGCCGCGAGGATCACGTGCGCGGGAACGGGTGCTCCGCAGACCGCGATCTGCAGCAACACATCCCGCGCCGTCGCATCGAGCGCCCCATCACCGCCGCTCGCGGCCAGCACCTCGCGAGCGAGCTCGATCGTGAGGTACGCGTTGCCTTCGCTCTGGTCGGCGATCGACTCGGTGCGCGCGCCCGCTCCGTGCGCGCTCGCGAGCTCGCACGTGATCGCTCGCGGCAGCGGCCCGAGCTGCACGCCGTCACCCAGCGCGCTCCGATCGAGCGCGCTCAGCAAGGGGCCCTCGTGCGCTCGGTATGTGAGCACGACCGCAGTGCGCTCCGGCTCGTCGCGGATGCACTGCGCGAGGATCGTCGCGGAGTCCGCGTCGATCGCGTGCGCATCGTCGATCCACAAGATCGTCGGCGCTCGCTCGCCGAGCCCACGCAGGGCTCCGCGCACGGCGCCGACGAGCGCGCCGATCTCGACCGGCACTGCGGGAGGCGGCTCGACGTGGGCGACCAGTGCGGGGAACGCGTGCAGCAGCGCGGTCCGCTGCGCCGGCGGGAGCGAGCCCAGGATCTCGGGGAACGCGGGATCGTCGGCCATCGCGTCGACCACGCCGTCGAGAGCCTGGAAGCGGAGCGACTCGATCGGGTCGCAGCGGCTCGCGAGGAGCCGGGCGCCGAGCGCGTCACGGGCCATCGAAACAGCCGCGCGGACGACGGCTGTCTTCCCGATCCCCGCGGGACCGCAGACGTGCACGACTGCGAATCGCTGCTGCCCGGTCGCGATGCGTGCGGCGAGCGAGTCGATCTCGGCATCGCGCCCGACGACACGTGCCGTCGAAGGCTCGCGCGTGCTCCCACCGAGCGCTCGCGCGAGCTCGTCCGCGGAGGGCCGCCGCGTCGCATCGGGCAGGAGCGCGAGCGACAGGAGCCTCTGGAGATCGTCCGAGATCGGAGCGCGGAGATACCTCGACCACGAAGGCGCGGGCCGCTCCGATGCCGTCATGGCCCACGGCCGCGCAAACCGCCGCCCGGCCAAGAGCTCGATCGCAGTCGCTGCGGCGGAGAACACGTCCGACGCGGCGTCACGCCGAGCCCTGTACACCGTCTCCGGAGCTGCGTAGTGCAGCGTGCCCGCGAAGCGCCGCCCGACCGTGCCCGCGCCGGTCGACGTCGCGAGCCCGAAGTCGAGCAGCACGGCTCGTCCGGCGCGGTCGACGAGGACGTTCGAGGGCTTCACGTCGCCGTGGACGACGCCGGCGGTGTGCAGCGCGGCGAGCGCCTCGAACACCTGTCGAACGAGGTCGGTGGCGCCGACGAGCTCGACGGCGTCGGACGACGACGCGTCCACGATCTCCATCGATAGGACGAGGCGCCCTTCGACCTCGAGCAGCTCGTAGAACTGGACGAGCCCGCGATGCCGCAAGTGTCGCAGCAGTCGGAACTCTCGCTTCAATGCGCGCGCCTCGTCGGCGCTGCGTTGTGCCAGGAGCTTCAGCGCGACGTCCGCGCCGAGGTCGCGGTCACGTGCCGCCCATACCGTCCCCGATGCGCCGGCGCCGAGCAGCCCACGAACCTCGAATCGTTGGCCGAGCTCCGGGAGTGTCTGAGCCGCGTGGGTGGAGTGCACGTCGACCGCATGCGAGCGGCGCCATCGCCGGCTCACGACGCGAGCGTCGCCGAGGGCTCTCCGGCGTGTCAACGCGCGCCGAGCGGGCGCACGCGTCACCGCCGCAGCGTCCGCGCGCGGCAGCGCTCCGGACGCAGCGTCGCCATGACGAGCCATGCATCGGATGATCGATGACCACCCTTATCGCATCCATCCCACGAACGGGTCAGCTCGCGCATCCACGGTGACGATTGCGTCGAACGGGCGACCGCTAGAACACGAGCTCGACGAAGTCCGCTCCGACGCGCGCCGAGATCGGTGCTCGGTCCACGGCGACACCAGCGAGATCGCCGCGCGGCTGGACGCCCCTCGTGAGCACCTCGCGATCGAATCGAGCGCGAGCGCTCCCGAGCATGTCGCGCAGCTCGGAGTGCTCGAACACGAGCCGCCCCTCGCCGGCGCGCGCCGTCACCCTGATCGCGTCCTCGGTGCGGACGAACGCGAGGGCCACCGCGACGTCGAGCCGCGCGACCGCACCGCGCCCGTCGTCGGTCGTCGCGTCCCCGACAACCACTCGCCGCCGGCCGACGAGCACGAAGTGGATCGTGAGGGCCACGCCCGCGCCACTCGGAGCAGCGTCGATCGAGGCCACCTCGAGCACGAGCTGGTCGTACCGGACGTCGCCGATCGTGATCGGATCGTCCAGCCAGCTCGCGGCGTCGAGCACCGCTTCGCGAGTAGCGTTCGCCACGTCGCGTTCTGTCGTCGAGCGCTCCACCGCGACCGTCGTGGTCTGGGCCCGCGCCTCGGCCGCCACGAGCCACACGACGGCTGCGCAGACGAGCACGACGGTCGTTCGCAGAAACTTCACAGCGAGACCACAGCGACGTCGGCGTGCCCGAGGATGGACGCACGCACGTGGATGCCGGCGTCGGAGACTGCGAGGTCGTCGACGCGAATGGGATCGAGCGACACGTCGACGTGCACGGCATCCGACGAGGCGCTCTCGAAGGCGACTTCGATCGATCGCGTGATGCGATCGAGATGCGCGCCGACGGGCCATCTCAGCGAGGGCACGAGGCCCACCAGGAGCGCGTCGGGGTCGACCTGCCCAGCCGCGCGGCGGATCTGCGCGGCTGAGTCGTCGCGGAAGCGGAGGTTCGTGAGTCGCACCTCGCGCGCCGCGGGGTCGTAGTCGAGATCCCCGAGCACGATCACGCGTCCGGAGATCGTCCCACCGAGGTCGAGCTGCACCGCAACGGCCGAGCCGTCGTTGGCGACCACGACCCTCGCGGCACACGCGAACGGCGTTCCGGAGGGCGGAAAGCGCTGACCAGCGAGCACGCGATTCGCTTCGCGTGTGAGGACATTCCACGGTAGCAGCTGAGCCGCCGCGATGGACAGCGCTTCACTTGCGCCAGGCTCGAGACGCTGCAGCAGTGGAATCGGCGGCTCGGGCGTTGCGCTGGGCTCGGCGCTCGACCATTGAGCCCGGCCCGTGATCGCGATCCGACTGCGGATCGCGCCATCCTCGAGCCAGGGATCGGCGGCCGCGACTGAGGTCGGCACGACGCGCAGCCACGCAGCGCCGTCCACGAGCTCGAGCTGCCTCGGCCGCACCAGGCTCTGCCAGAACGGCTCGACGTGGTCGCGCACAGCAGCCCGCTCGCGAACCGCGTCGTTGGCTCGCTCGACACCCTGCTCGAGCGCCCGGGCCAGCGCGCGATCCAGGCCCCGCCGCGCGGCGGGGGTGAAAAGCCGCGGAACGGTCGGGATCGCGGCGCAGAAGGGCGCCGCCCCCGCGCCGAAGGTCAAGATCGAGCCCGCGACACACGCGGCGGTGAGCCAGCCTTCGTTCTCGAGGTGCGGGTCGCAACCGACGATGTGCACAGGGTCGCGCAGACTCGCCGAGAGCTGGAGAGACCAGTCCGGCTGCCAACTCCCGCGCACATCCGCCGCGACATCGACTCGTCGATTCGATCCGCACGTCAGGATCAACACACCGGGCGCGGTGCCCGAGTGTCGCGCGCGTGCCCAATACGTGATCTCCGAATGCAGCGCGAGCGTGTATCCGGCTCGGGGCGCGAGGATGCCAATCGGCCCACGCGAAGCGCCGAACTGGAACTGAATCCCGTCGTCCGTCGACTCCCATCCTCCACCGCCATACGCGATCGGAGTGCGCGCCGCAGCCTCGGTGGCGGCCGACGCCGGGATGGAGACCGGGATCGAGATGGCGAAATCGGTCGGGGGTGGATCGCTCGGCGTGCCCGACGCCGCCGTGGGGAGCGCGGGAATCGCGACCTGGTACGCGAGCGGCGCGGGCTCGCACGCGAACGTGGGTGTCGTGACGACGACGTCGTCGTCGAGTAGCTCGTCCCCGGTGTCCGAGTCGACGGGCTCGAGCGGGGTGGGGTCGCGGGCGGCACCACACCCCGAGAGCCACCCGACGAGGCACGCGAGAGCGGCGCCCCGCGCGTCACCGTGCATCACGGGCTCGAATGCGCTCCAGCGCGTGTGCAGGGTGGTTGTGCGAGCCCTCGAGACCGCTCGAGGCGCGCGCGTCCAGCTCGAGCCGCTCCGCCAGCTTCGCGCGGCGCGTCGTCAGCACCTGCAGGCCGTTCGTGGCCTCGTATGGATAGAGACGCTGGAGCGCCTCGACATCGCCACGCGACAGATGCTGTCCGTCTCCCGCGGGCGCGCACGGGCTCGGGTGGGTCTTGTAGAACAGAGAGGCGAATCGATAGAGCATCACGGACTCGGGATCGAATCTCGAACCCGTGAGCTCGCTGGCGTTCGATGGCGCGCGGAGGTTGTGATCCACCTTCGCTTGCGACCAGCGGTTCGGATATCCGGACAGATATCGATAGATCCCGGGGCGACGTCCGGCGTCGTCGGTCACGTAGGCGCCTCGCGCGTCTTTCTTCTCCGCGTATCCCGGGTCGTCCTCCCAGCGGAACTCCGCTTGGCAGGGCCCCTCGGGATTCTGGTGCTCGTGATGGAACGCGAGCGCATGCAGGAACTCGTGGAGCACGGTCCCTCGCCATCCCGGCGGCAAGCCCTCGGCGAAGCCTCCGAGGTTCAGGCTTCGCTGCCCCGGACCACCTCCCACCGGACCGCCGGCGCGCCCGATGCGGGTGTCCACGCTGTCCGTGCCGACCAGAGACCAGTATCCGCCTTGGTCGAAGGAGACTCGGATGTCGGCAGCATGGTCGATGTCGGACTCCGACCAACGTCGATATCGACCGGTCGCGGGATCGCGCCCGAAGTCGAGATCGATGTTGCACGCGCTGGTGATATCGCGCGTCACGAGCTCGATCTTCTCGTGCAGGTCGAGGGATCCTCCGAGGAACGCGACACGCACGGTCTGGCCGGGCTGCCAGCCCTGCAGGTCGGCGACGAGCGACTCGAGCCCGCCGGAATCCGGTGTGAGCGACTGCATCCACTTCGCGCGGCTGGCGAAATCTGCGCGCACGTCGTCGGGGAGATCGTCGAGCACGACGTCGTTCGAGTCGAGATGAACGAGCGGATGGGTCATGGGCTCAGCTCTCCTATGGAATCGGACGGCAGGGCGTCGTCGTCTTGTGGAGGTCGATTGGCGGGACCACAGAGCGCCGCGCGCACCTTGGGGCGCTGCGCGATCCGCGAGATCGGGATTCCGCGGTTGAACTTGGCCGGATCGGCCGTGTCGGCACCGTGGTGGAGCGCCACGAGCGTCCAGTGCGAGAGGCTCGTGATCGGTGCGCCCGACGCGCCCGGCTCGGTGGGAATGTCGTGTCGCACGCGCGTCTTCGGCGGGTTCACGACACCGCGCGTCGTGACGCCGAATGCGACCTTCATCGTCTTGCCGCGCGGGTGTTGCAGGATCGCGAGACCGGGCGTGAGCTCGAACGGATATTCGTCCTCACTCAGCGCGAAATAGCCGCGGGTATCACCCAGCCGCTGTTCGATGCGGAGAAGCGCGAAGTCCAGCTCGGCCGTGCTCGGCTCGATGCGTCCCGGCGCATCGTCCGGCTGCTCGTCGCTCGGATGGCTCGGAGACTCGTCGACGCACCAGTCTTCGCGAGCGAGGGACGCGACGACGGGGGCGACGATCTGTGTTCCGTGCTCGTCGAGCTTGTAGTCGAACACCAGCTTGATCGAGCGGGAATAGGCTCGGTGATCGTCGATGACGTGCCAGTTCGTGAGCACGAGATCGGGGCCGACCAGGAAGCCCGTGCCGACCGCGCCCCCGTTGAATCGGATCTGACAGACGCGCTGCTCCGCTTCGAACATCCCGCGGCGAAAGGCCACCACGTCGAGGAACGCCTGATTTTCGCCGACGATCTTCTCCAGTCCGGAGAGTCGCTTGGCGCGCTCACCGAGCCTCTTCGCGACCGCGTCGGACGCTTTCGTGATCGCAGCGACCACGAGCTCGAGCGCGCGATCGATGTTGTTCGCGTGCGCGACGATCCGATCGATCAAGTCGGAGCGCGCCTCACCAGGCTCGACGGGCGCTCCGAGATAGCTCTTCGCGATATCGCGCAGCGGCGCGTCTTCGATGTCGTTCAGCGCGACGCGCAGCTCTGCTCGCAGCCGCCGGAGCAGCACCCAGCGCCGCGTGAGCACCCACGTCACGAATACCGCAACGACGAGAAGCAGCGCGACGCCGGCGAGCTGCAGACGCTGCTGCAGCCTCGCACTGATGCTCGCCGCGAGCGGAATGCGGATCATCACCGCGTCCGCTCCGATGCACAGGAGGTCGGGGCGCGCGAGATTGGCGATCGAGGAGGTGCGGCCCGGCAGTCGTGCGAGGCGCTGACAGGACGCGGTCAGGTCCGCGGGCTCGACGCGCTCCCATCGTGTTCCGGCGCGTGCGAAGTCGTGCGATTGCCAGACCGAGCTCCGTCGATTCGCGCCGTCGACACGGACCAGGAGCCGATCGGTTCCATCCTCACCGATCACTTGGGAGACTCCGGACGCAGTGGGGGCATTGATCTCGAGCGGCCGCCCGCACCCGGCGTCGTCACAGCAGACCACCGCCGGAAGGCCGCCGCGACTCGCGGTCGAGCCCCCGGCGCACCATCGCCCGTTCGCGCCGACCCAGAGCGTCCGGGCATCGAGGCCGAGCTCCTGGTGCGGCGTTCCCTGTGACGCGCGTGACACGAGCCGATCCTCGCCGTCGACGAGCTTCACGTCGCCGTCGTGCGCGGCGGCGGCGATGACGTCGTCGATGCCCTCGAGCGGATTGTCCGCGAACACCGCGAGCGTGCGCGCGTCCACGCCTAGCTCACGCCATCGCCCTCCCGAGGGCGCGTAGAGCCAGAGCTGTGCGCGCACGCGATCGAACGCGACGACCGGGCCGTCGGCGCGCGTTTCCCCGAATGGACGATCGAGAACGCGACACGGTGCGTCGGCGCGGTCGCACGACCACACACTGCCGAGCGTGTCGACCGCAACGAGGAGGTCCCCGGTGCCCTCGAGCGCCGCGACTCGTCCGGTCGGCCATCCCGCCTGCGCGTGTCGCTCCCACGTCGAGCCGGACGTTCGATGCACGCCGCAGCCCGGGCGCAGGCAGCTCGTGAACCACTGACCGTCGAGCTCGGCGAGGAAGTATCGATCACCGAGCGGGCCGGTCCCATCGAGACCGGGCGCAGGCTCGACGTCGACGCTCGCCGCGACAGGCGACACGGCCTGATCTGCCGCGCCCCAGACCACCGGCGCGCGCGGGGCCGACGACGGGAGCGGGGCCGACCAGATTCGCCGGTCCGCGATCACCCACGCTCGGTCCGCCCCCGCGAGCGCGGCGTCGCTGCACGCGAGGTCCGTCGGTGCGCCCGCAGGGAAGACGAGCCGCGCGCGCGCGAGCGAGTCGTCGCGCTCGACGAGGAGCTCACACGTCGAGCTCGCGTAGAGGAACACGCCGCGCGAGCCGCGCGCGCGCGACCACGCGACGTCTCCCACGCCCTCGAGCCGCTCCCAGCGATCGCCTAGGAGGCGGTGGATGCGATGTCCGGCGACCGCCCTCAGCGTCCCCTCCGTCCACGCGAGCGCCTGAACGGGGAGCGACAGGTCGGGCCCGCGCGCGCAACCCTCCGCAGTGACGATGCGAGTGCGCCCGCGATCGTCGCCGAGCCACACGCGGAGCTCCGACTCGGACGTCGAGACCACAGCTCTCGGAGAGAACGAGTCGTACAGGCAGTCGCGACGCTCGCGAAGCGCGCCGTCGCCGCACCAAAGCGCGCGCGGCGCCCCGCGTCCGATCAAGCAGCCGAAGCGGCCGTGCTCGTCGAAGTCGCCGCTTTGGATCTCGTGCCCTCGAGGCGAGCCCTCCAGCACGTGCTGGCGCCAGGCGCCGCCGGCGCTCACCACGACCGACCCGTAAGGACCGAACGCCCACGTGGGCCCCGACGCCGACGTGCTCACGCCGCTCGACGCGAAGGTCAACGCGGGATCGGTCTCGACCGACCAGCGAGCACCGTCGAAGGTGGCCACCGAGCCCACGCTGCCCACGGCGACCGCAGCCGATCCCGACGTGTCTACGGCGGTCGCGCGGAAGCTGCCCGCGAGCACCTCCGGCTCGCCCGCCGGCGCGCAGCCGGCGGCGCTGAGCAGGAGTGCGCAGAGCGCCTCAGCGCCAGGTTTCCAGCAGATCCAGGATTTGTGCGGCATCGACACCCTGCACCTCGATCTCGACGGTGTTCGGCGTTGGGCGGATTGAGGGGCGGAAGCGCTCCGAAAGGAGGGTGCGCAGCACGGCTGCGGCCATCTGCGAGGCGCCCGGTCGACTGCATACGATTCGGGCGCGGCCGACCCGCGATGCGTGCGAATAGGCCGCCTCGACCTGGACGACGTCGGCGAGCGCGCTGGGCGCGAGCACGTCGCTGACGAGCCGCGCGATCCTCTCGCGCGCGGCGTCGTTCAACAGGGCGGCCGCCCAGTGCGGGTGCGAGGACTCGAACCGTCGCGCCTGCGATAGCCAGGCAGGAGGCGTGGCGCGAGCGGTTGCAGCGTCGCCGAGCAGCTCCGACGACGCGGAGTAGAGCAGCACGTGGCACGCTCCGACGCTGCGAAGCGCAGCCTGGGGATTCTCGGCGAGCGCGTCGGAGTCCTCGGCCGTCGGATCGCCGTGCAACGGAACGACCACGAGCTGACCACGAGGAACGCGGACGGTGTACACGACGTCTGCGAGGTGCGTGATCCGGCGCACTCGTTCGGTGGCGATGCCGTCGAGCGACGCGCCCTGCTCTCGCAGTACTTCGGCGAGCTCGAGCGGCGCTGGTATGTCCGGGAGAGCGCGAAGGTCGACCCTCACGACCATCGTCGTGTTGCCGGGCACGAAGCGCGCGACGTCGTCGAACGAGCACGCTGCTCGAGCGCTCTGCGGGAGCGCGAGGATCGTCAGCACTGCCGCGACGATCGAGCTTCGAGTCACACGCACGATCACTCTCCTCGCTCTTCGGCTTCCGGTGCGACCTGTGGAACGACATCGACGTCGAACGTCGCGGCGTGCCCGTCGAGCGCGACGAGCCGCACGTCGCTCGGCATCACGCCGTACTCTGCGAGCGTTGCGATCTCGACGGTCCGACGACCGAGCTCGCGCGAGACGGCGATCGGAACGCGCGTGCCACGGAGCGCCTGTAGTTGGATCGTCGGCTCGCTGCGCTCGTGGCGGACCGTCACGACGATCGAACCATCGACGACCTCGGCGCGCGCGACGAGCACCGTGGCGATCGAGGCGACACGCTCCGGTCCTTCGTCGCGGATCCGCCCGGTCAGCAGATCGCGCCGATCTCGTCGAGCGTGGAGCTCGATGACCATGGCGATCTGGACCTCGTGAGGATCCGGGCGCGGAGACAGGACGAGAGACGAGACGCTCGTTTGCGTGTCTCGATACCGCAGCAGGCCGAGATCGTACGTCTGGTAGAGCGCGGGAACGGCTCTCCGGAGCTCGGCGTCCACACCGGCGCGGATCGCGGCCTCGAGGACCTCGGTCGAGCTCCTGAGCCGTGCTGTGTAGATCCCGTCGCGCGCCGAGATCTCTTCGACCTCCACGTCGACGGCTCGGGCAGTGCGCGGTCGCGCGGAGAGCAGCGCGAAACACACGACGACGACGGCCAGGATGGCACTGCGATTCGTCCAGACATGCATCACGTTCCGCTCCCGTAGCGACTGCGACCCTACGCGGCGGCGAGCTGCGCCGTCGCCACCCACCCGGGGGATCCCGAGTCCGGGGACTCCGCCCGCGATCAGGGCGTCACGACGGTGATCGTTCCCGGCACGGCGAGCGTCAGCCCGAGCGCCTCGGGCGTGTTGAAGACGTCCGCCGCGCGAATCGGACCCGGCACGATCCGAGTCGTCAGAGCCGGCCCGAGCGCGAGATCCTGAGCGACCCCGGCCGCGTACTCGGTGGTGAAGTGATCGAGTTGGTCGCCGACTGGAACTCCGACGCCGACGAGCGCATCGGCGAGCCGCGCCACGTCCACGCCCATCGTGCGGAGCACAGCCTCCGTCTCGGGCATCACTTCGGCGTGCGTGCATTCGATTCGCCGAGTCGCCTCGACGTACTCGAGCTGCGCGCCGATCCACAGAGTGCCTGAGAACGGTCTCGACACACGAACGCCGAACCAGATCGCGTCCGCCCCACCGCGCATGTCGACACCCGAGACGTCCCAGTCGGCACGCGCCTGGCGGGCCACCTGAGTCGCGCGCTCCGCGAGGTCCGCGAGGGGAAGCTCGAGATCTGCGAACACGTCGAACGACGGTCGTGGCGCGATGGGAGTGTTCGGCGGCAATGCAGCGATGGTGGGAGTCGTCGGCGAGGCGTGCCGCGAGAGCAGGGGGCGGACGGTGACCGATACGTTCGCGTGAATGAAGTCGCCTTCTGCCGAGACGTCGGAGACGCCCACGGCATCCGGGCGCAGGAGGAGCGTCCAGCCGCCGACCGCAACCGGCTGATGCAGCGTCGTCCACAGCTGCGCGACGACAGGCTCGATGCTCTGGCTCGCGATCGCGCTGTCGATGGCGGCGGCGGTGCGCTGCTGCGCCGCACGCACGTGAGGCTCGATCCGAGGCGTGATGTCGATCCTGCCGAAGATGATGCGGCAGCGTTGGTTCCATCTGATCGCGCCGGGGGTCGAGCTGCCGACCACACGCCAGTCCTCTGCGATCGAGAGCGCCGTCGAGATCGTGACGACGACGTCGGCGTGACAGTCACCCGCCAAGTCTGCCGAACCGTGGAGATGCGCCGGAAGGCTCCAGACGAGAGGTCCGGACGCACCGGCGACCGAGATCGGCCCACGGTCGACTTCGTAGCTCCAGCTCGGAAATCCACCGCGCGATCCCCTCGCGAGACGCGTCGGAGTCGCGTTCGCGTGGTCGCGAATCGCCTGGATCGGAAGGCTCACACGCGCGGTCACGACCGAGACGTCGGGGATCGTCCGGGGGCTGCTGCCCGGTGTCGGTCCTTCGTAGTCGAGAACTGGCACGCTCGCGCGAGATGCAGTGTCGGTTCGAGTCGTCACCTCGACCTCGCCACCGGCGGTTCCCTCCGACCGCGCGGATTCCGACCGACCGTCACAGGCGACGAGCGTTGCAAGGAGCACTGCGCGCGTCAGTCGATGGATTGCCATACGCAATGGCTAATCCACGCGCGAACGAGAGCCCATCCCCCGAGCGGGTCAAGTCCGGCGGAAAGTGCGCCGACGCGTCCGCGCGTCGCGCACCCGGGCGCGAGATCGGACCAGCGCCGTCAGACCCGGCGCATCACTGCGCCTCCGCCACGAGCCCCGCTTCGACGAGACCGAGCCACTGGCGCGCGAGGTGTCTCGCGAATGCAGGGTCGTGGAGCAGGACGCCTGCCTCGATGTTGTGCTCCTGAGCGCGCAGGCTGAAGTTCGCGCTGGTCACGAACGCACGCTCGGCGTCGACGACGACGCACTTCGCATGAAGGCTCGACCACGGTGGACCGGGCGTGAGCGCGCGGCGGTCGTAGTAGACGCGGGGATGCGGTGCCCCGAACGGCCAAGCGGCGTGAAGGAATGCCGCGATTCTCTCGGCAGCGTGGGCTTCCGGGTCATCGGCCGCGTGCTGGAGCTGCTCGACGTGCACGAACAAGCGTGCATCGATCGCACGCTCGCGCATCACACGGTGGAGCGGCTCGAGGACGGTCGCGCCCTTCTCGAAGCTGAAACCCGCGAGGATCACCTGACGCCGTGCGCTCTCGAACAGCGCACGCAGGACGACTGCGGTGTCGCGCGCCGTTGCATTCGAGCGCTCGGGACCGGTCCAGACGAGCTCGGCATCGGGACGGCGCGCCCGCCGGCGCTCCGCGAGCGCGACGTCCAGCACGCTGAGGCACGCGAGCGCGGAGTGCCCGGAGAGCGCGCCCTCGAGCGCGTCGAGCTGATGACGAATGCCGTGGGCGAGCAGGGCCGATCGCGTGATCGGCGTCCCGAGCTTGCGCGACGTGATGGCCTCGCGGAGGCGCTCGAGCGTCGAGGTCGCGACCTCCGAGAGATCCGCGTGCTCGTGATCGGTCACGGACGGTCCCTGAAGAACGCGAGGTCGGGATCGTTCCCGAGCGTCGGCACGACGAGCGCGCGATCGAGGAACCGATTGAACCGCTCGCACGAGCACTCGGCGATGTAGAGGCAGCCATGACAGGCGGCGCCCTCGGTGCGTCGATCGCTCGAGGGGCTCGACGGATCGTGCGCCGCGCAGACCGGATCGTTCGAGCACAGGCGCCCGAGATCCCACGCTTCGCGGAGGTGGTGCCTCAGACGCCGTCCCTCTTCCACGAGCCCGCCGAGCGTGCCTTCGCTCCCGGTCGTGCCGGTGCTGAGCATGATCGCCGCCATCGCAGGCTCTCCGGGCACGCCAGGCGCCTGGCAGTAGATGCGCTCGCGGATCGCGCTCGCCGCGTAGCCACACTCCAAGCTGATCGCCGTCAGCAGTAGATGCGCGAGCGAGTGCAGCATGTAGAAGCGCGCGCCGGCGAAATCGCCGCGGCCGTCGGCCGTGAGCGCGTCCATCAGCTTATTGGCCCGCGCGACGACCGCAGGACGCCTCTCCCACGCCTGCACCGCGTCCTCGTCGAGCTCCACGAAGATCCCCTCCCCGCGCACCTGCGCGGCGGGAAGCCACTTCTGGTTCCCGCCCGGCAGCGTGAGCGCGGCGGGCTTGAGCCGCGCCCGCTCGAAGTCGAACTCGCCCTGCAGGTTCGCGCTCACCGAGTCGAAGCGGCTGAAGCTCACCTGCACCCGGATCTCACGCAGCTCCGGAAGCACGATGAGGCCTCGCACCACCCGCGGAAGATCCACACGCGCGCGCGGCACGCGGTACGCCGCGAACTCGACGCCCTCCTCGGGCTCGTTGCCCGGTTGCTCGTCGGGCGCGCTCACGATGCGCTCGAACTCGACCGAGCGGAGCGGACGCTCGGTCGCCTCCGCCTTGTCGCTCCGCTCGGCCTCGATCGCTGCGAGCACCTCGGGCAGCGCAAGCCCCTTGAGCGCGCCGGCGACGACCTCCTGGAGATCGGCGAGCATCTGCAGCTGCTCGACGTTCTTCACCTTCTGCACGAGCTTCCACACCTCGGGCTCGCGCACCCGCCGCGTCGCAAGGCTCGGTTGCGCCGGAGGGAGGCGCAGCGCGCTCACGACCTGCGCGAAGTACGCGTGCGACGCGGTGCGCACGAGGAGCTCGCTGTGCAGGTCGCACTTCTCGCTGACCGCGCGGCCTCCGAGCCACGGGCGGTCGCCATCACATCGGAAGAGCGACCCGCGCGCGGCGGACATCGCCATCTTCGAGCCGCAGCTCTCGCACTCGACTCTGATCTTCCCGAGATCACCGGTCGCGCCCTCGCGCAGATAGAGCTCGGGACGATCGCAGATCCCACCCTCGCGCTCGTGATGTGCGAACGCTCGCCACGGGAAGTCCGAGAGGTGCCCCTTGCGGCACGCCGAGACGAAGCGGACCGGGATCGCGCGCCCCTGCTTGTTCGTCGCGCACTGATGGCGATAGCCGCGCTTGGTCGGTTCGAACACGTCACCGGCGCGGCCGAGGCGCCGGCACTGCTGACACACGAGCCACCGCGGGAACTCGAGCGCGCGCACGCCCGCCGAAAGCGTCGGATACTTCTGGCTGCACTCGGGTGGCGTGCGGAAGTAGTCGGTCGGCGCGAGATCGAGGTCGGGAGCGAGCGCCTTGAGCCGCGGGAGCAACGCGCGGCGCAGCCGAGGATCGTCGAGCGGCGTCCACTTCACGTCGCCCCAGTGCCAGTGCTCGAGCCCTCCGACCACCACCGCGCGATCGACGAGATCGACCATCGCGCCCGGGCCGAACGTGGTCACCAGCTGGCTCTGCCGGATCTGACCGTCGGGCCGGAGCGGAGCGTGGGAATCGCGCTTCGATGCCTTGGGATGTCGACTCATGGTCAGCGCTCGTCGAGCTGCTTGAAGCGCACCCAGACGTGCGCGGTGGACTCGACGTCGCGCATCGACGTCGCCGCCTCGAACTGCTGCGCGTCGGGATCGGGTGGGGCCTCGTCGGTCGCGGTGAAGAGCAGCGCCGGACCGAGGTGCGTCTTCCGATCGAGCGGGCTGTAGGTCCGCGAGCCTCCGCCGCGCAGCGCTTCGCGCACGACGTTCTCCCACGCATCGAGGAAGTTGCGGCCACGCCTGCGCACGTGATCGGCGATGCGCTCCTCCGCGTCGTCGTCCCACCACTCTCGGTGCTTGCGGGCGCGCAGCACGAGCCGCTCGAGCACCTGCTCCGCGGCGGCGCGCTGGTCGTGGATGCTCATCGCGCCGAGCGGCGGCTCCATGCCGTCGACCCCGTGCCTCACCATCGCGATCATCGCGCCGACGAGCCCGCGATCGAGCGTCTGATGGCTGAACGGCGTCACGCTCGTCGCCTCGACCTCGCGGTAGAAGCTCTCGTGGTAGGCGACGAAGCGCTCGTAGTGCGAGCGGTCGCGCGGCCGCGCGAGGTTGAGGCAGGTGACCACGAGGCCCGGATAGCTGCGCCCGACGCGGCTCGTCGCCTGGATGTACTCGCTCGTCGTCTTGGGTTGGCCGGTCACGACCATCAGCCCGAGCCGGTTCACGTCGAGGCCGACCGAGATCATGTTCGACGCGAGCACCACATCGAGCGACTCCTGCTGCCCGGGGCGCGCGTCGGCGATGCGCACCGCGAGGCGCGCCTTCGTCTGCTTCACCCGCTCGGTGTCTTCGCGCGACGTGAGCTCCGCGGGCTCGCGCAGCTTGCGCGAGCCAGTCCACGGATGCGCGCCCACGAAGTCGTGCGGTCGCTTGTCGTTCTCGAAGTACTGGACGCGATTCCGCACCTCGTCCTCGACGAGGCGTCGCATGCCGCCGAGCTCGCGGAGGCTGTTGAAGTAGCCGACGAGCGTCATGTACGGGTCGGCCGACTGCTCGGGCGCCCCCTTGGGATCGAAGCTGCGCTGCGCCGCCGCGAGCAGCGTGGCGTACGTGCGCACCGACACCGCGCGCAGCGCGCGCCCCGGCGCGCCCACGCCCACGTAGAGGCGGCCCGGACGCTCCTTCGTGATCGGTGCGAGGCGAGCGAAGAAGTTGTCGCCCTCGTCGATCCCGCGCGGCGGGAAGAGCGCCATCTCGCGGCCGAAGAGCGCCTGGATCTGCTCCTTCGCGCGGCGCACCGTCGCGGTCGAGCACACCACCTTCGGCGCGCGGCGCGCCCCGTCGACGCTGCGCTCGGAGAGATAATCGACCGCGGACTCGTAGAGCCCGACCATCGTGCCCAGTGGACCGCTGATGAGGTGCAGCTCGTCCTGCACCACCAGCTCGGGCGGCAGCAGGCCGAGCGGCAGCGCCGTCGCCCCCTTCGGCGCGTCGTGCATCACGCCGTACGCGCGCCGCGCGTCGAGGTGGGTCGCGCGTCCGAAGAGCATCCCCGCCTCGCCGAGCCACGGCATCATCGCGAACTTGTCGACCGTCGCGATCAGGAAGTCGGGCAGCTCCTGATAGATCTGCTCGTCGACGAAGAGGACCGGCAGCCCTTGCCCGGGCCGCTTCGCCTCGGTGAACAGGCAGCGCTCGCCCGAGCAGTACACGACCGCGCGCGTGTACTTCGTCTTGCTGACGTTCCCCTCGTCGTCGACGAGCTTGATGTTCTCGATGCGGATCTCGGTCTCGCACCAGGGGCAGCGTGTCAGCGGGAACGGCGAGCTCGGCCGGCCCGAGCTGAAGTCGTTCAGCGCGGCGTGCACTTCCTTGAGGCGATTCGCCGTCGCCGAGGCACCGACCCAGAGCCCGACCGTGAAGCGCGCGTTGCCGAGCTTCTTCGGCGCGCGCCACCGCATCTCCTCGAGCGCGCACATCAGCGTCGCGGCGCGACCGAGCTGATCGAGCGTCAGGAGGCGCAGCGTGTACCGCAGGATGACCGACACGCCGCGGCCCTCGTCGGGGCGCGACTTCCCGCGCAGCCGTCGCAGGAGCAGCGTGAACGCGATGAGGCCGAGGTACGCCTCGGTCTTGCCGCCACCGGTCGGGAAGTAGATCAGGTCCGCAGTCTTGCGATCGTCGTGCGCCGGGTCCGCGATCGCCGGGAGGTTCATCAGCACGAAGGCGAGCTGGAAGGGCCTCCACTCGGGCAACGCGCCGTCCTTGTAGCGCTTGTCCTCGCGCTCGCGATCGGCCTGCACCGCCGCGATGTGCATCGCCTGATTCGCGAGCTGGAAGGCCTCGCGCACGACGTCGTCGCGCACCAGCAGTTGGATGCCCTCGGCGATGCGCTCTCTCGCGCGTTTCGCGTGGCGCACCAGCACGTCGCGCGTCTCTTCGAGCGAGGCGCGGTCGAGGCGCGCGTAGCGCTGCTCGTCGAGCCACTGGCCGTAGCTCTCGACGAGCGGATCGAGCGCGCGCGCCAGGCCCTTGCCGTCGAGCTTCCCGAGCTCGCCCATCGCGGTGACGAGGCCCGGCAGGTTCCGGTGCTCGACGTTCGGCACCTCGTAGCGAGGCACCTGCGTGGTCACGAGCCGACGCACGCGGCCGTCGGCGTCGGGCTCGGGGACGAGGACGCTCGTGTTGTGCCCGACCGCCCACTCCTTGCGATCGCGGAACAGCAGCGCGAGCACGCGCTGATCGTCGTCGGCTTTCGCGTCTTCACCGCGGCGATTGGGGCGCCACAGGAACCCCGGCTCGTAGCGCAGCGCGAGGCGCACCTGGAACACGAACGCGCGATCCCGCTCCTGCTCGGTCCACGTGCGCCCGTTGACGAGGAAGAGACTGAGCACGCGCGCGCCCGCGCCGAGGCCGTCCATCTCGGTGCTGCGGAGCTCGCCGCGGATCTCGAGGCCCACCGCGCCCGGCACCGGAACGCCCTCGGTCAGCGCGGCCTGATCGAGCGGGACCGGGAAGCGCACTGGACCATGCGGCACGCGCGTCCACGCGCGGTCCTTTCGCTCTTCGCGATCGGTCGCGATCTCGATCTTGTCGTAGTCCGCGTACCAGACCTCGACCTCGAGCGCGTCCCGTGCGCTCGACGGAGCCTTCGGGAGGTACACGCTGAGCCCCATCGACGCCGGGAAGCGAACCGGGCGCTTCGCCTCCGGCTCCTCGCTCCCCGCGTCCTCCGCCTGGCTCTCGCTGCCGGCGCCGAGCTCACCACCGTTCGACTCGAGGTCGTCCACCTCGGGCGCGCGCGCGCCCTGCGGTGCGAGGAAGCCAGTCAGGTACCAGCGCGAGGGCGGCAGCGTGAGGGTCTCGGTGGAAGACCAGGCTTCGTCGGGATCGATGCCCGGAATGCCCGCCGCGAAGGGCCCGACGAGATCGGCCTCGAGCGCGGCCAAGAGGCGAGCGCGCACGTCGACTGGTTTCAGGGTCACGCTCCGCCATCGTGGCGCGGGTTGGAGTCGGATCTCAATGGCCGCGCGAGACTCGCGGTCTCACGTGAGCTGAGTCGGCGTCATCCGCGCGCGAGGCTCGTCGCTCAGCGGCGGTCGATGATGGTGTCGCGCTCGCGCGGCCGACGCGCCCCGCGCGACCGAGGGTTTCCCGAGACTGCGTCGAGCTCCACGGCCGAGGTAGTCTTCATGCACTTCGTACGGCGCGGAGGGCGCGATGCACGAGGACGGGGGTGGCTCGCGATCGCGTGGGCCGGGCGAGGTCAATCGTTTCCGCGAGCTGACTTCGTTCTACGCGCTCGCGTGGACGAACTGGGCGCTCACGACCGCGTTCCTCGCTCTGCTCGTCGGAAATACGTTCGCGGAGAGGACCGAGGTCGGGCCGCGGACGGCGATCATCGAAGGGCTGCCACCGCTGCCGATCGCCACGACGTTGCTCGTGCTCTTCGCCGTGCTCGCTGTCGCGCTCGCGAGGCAGCGCGCGCAGCATCGGCGCGAGCGCGAGCGAGACGAGGCCGCGCGCGCACGAACGAGCGAGCGGCTGCGCAAGAAGCTCGCGGAGTGGGAGGCGTTCGTCGCGGAGCGCGCGGGTGCCGAGAACGCGCGCGTCGTCGTGCGGCCTTCGGATGCATCGGTCATGTGGACGGCGAGCTCGGGAACGCTCGGCGCGGGCAAGCCGTGCATCGTCGTGACGAGCGCGTTCTGGGCGGGGCTCGCGCGCGACGAGGACAAGCTGCGCGCGGCGATGGCCCACGAGGCTGGCCACGTCGCGGCGCGTGACGTCGAGCTCTTCCACTGGCTGCTCGCGTGCGAGTGGGCGCTCGCAGTGGTCGGCGCGGTGGTGCTCTCGCTGCGCATCGCGCTGTATCCACTCCTCACGTCATCGCGCCCGATCGGCTCGTTGCTGTTCTTCGTGCTTCAGACCGCGCTCGGTGCGTTCGGAGTGCTCGCGTGTTGGAGCGCGCTGCTGAAGGCGCGCGAGCTGCAGGCCGACGCATTCGCCGCCGACGTGCTCGGCACATCCGAGTCGATGCAGGCGTTCTTGCGCGACCGCCTCGCAGCGCGCGAGCGAGAGGCGCTCCCGTGGTCGCAACGCGCGTGGCGCGCGCTCGTCCAACCGGCGCTCGCGTGGCGCGCGACGCTTCCCGCGCTCCGCGGCGAGATCGGGGGCTCGATCGAGCTGCAGCTCGGGCTCGCCACGACCGCGACGATCGTGACGGGCTGGTGGGTGGCGACGTTCCTCGCGCGGTACGCGGCGCTCGAGGGCTACGATCTTTGGCTCTACGCGCCGATCGTCGTGGGGGTCGCGGCTGCGGGATATCTGTTCGGATGGTGGAGGGCGCACGATGCGAGCGGGGTGCGGCCGCTCGGAGCGGCGATCAGATCGTGCGTCGTCTTCCTCGCGCCCTCCGTCGTGCTGGTGCCGGCGTCGATGGGACTGCTGCAGCTCACGACCGGCGGGAGCTTGGCGGCGCCGGGCAGCGGGTTGGGCGCGCAGCTCGTCGCGACGATCATCGCCGGAATCGTGGTGTGCGGCCTGGAGGGCTTCTTCGTCGCGATCGGCGTCGCGGGGCATGCGCTCGATGCGCTGCGAGCGCGACCCAGCCCGACGGTCACGTCGGCCGCGGCGACGATGGTGGCGTGCGTCGGGCTCGTCGGCGCGGGCACATTCGTCGGGCTGTTCGTCGAGCAGATCGTGCAGAGCGAGCAGCCGCTCGTGTTCGCGGCGTTGTTCGCGACGGGGGGCGCGACCGCTGCGCCGTTCGCCGCGATGATCGGTCACGTGGCCGCAGGCGTCGTCCTGCGGAGACGGCGAGGGGGGAGACGATGATGGAGCTGGACACCGAGATTCGTTCGGAGCTCACGACCGAGCTCGAGGGGTTCTTCGACGACGCGGGGATGGAGAGCGAGGCCGAGGTGGTCGCGCTCGTCCTCGACGGCGACATGGACGAAGGTGGCGACGTGCGGGTTGCGGGCGTGCCCGGCGCGGCAATCGCCGGTCTCGCGCCCATCGTCATCGAGTGGTTCCTCGCGCTCCTGGGCGCGTTCCTCGAGCAACTCCAGAAGACGTCGCTCGAGGAAGGGGCGAAATCACTGGTCGGCCGAGTCAAAGAGTGGCTGACGGGCCGAGCCGCGAAGAAGAAGTCTCTTCGGAGGGTGGATGTCTCGGAGCGGATCGCGACGATCGCCGAAATCGCGCGGACCCTCGAGGCGGCGGGCTGGCCGCGCGAAGCGGTGGAGGGTGCAGCAAAGGACTTGTGGGAGCGCGGCGAGCGCGCGGCGAGGGCTGTCGCGAAACAGAAGGGCTGAGAGGAGCACCAGAGTCGTCCGCTCTGAGAACCGGAACGATATTCTCGTACCTAGCAAAAGCCCTAGATACCGGAATATGGCTCCAGGCCCGTAGACGCAGTGTGAAACGTCCGATACCGTTGTCTTCGATTCTGACGCCGTGGCTGTGACGCGGCGCGAATGGGGGCAGGAATGCGCGGCGGTGCGTCCGGTATTATCGGCGTCGACGCAGCGGTCTGCTGCTGGTTGCGATCAGTCGCGATAGCCCTTGCGGCGTCAGGCTTGATCGCTGCCTGCAGAGTCGACTATCGCTGTCCCGAGACGCCCGTCGTGACGGCCGCGCCGCCAGCGTGGGAGAACTGCGAGGCGCTTCTCGGGCCAACGCCGGATGGCAGTCCCGTTGGCGATCCGCTCGAGCTCGCGACGTTCTGGTGCCCGCAATATCCCGAGGGTGCCGTCGAGCTGTGCCCGGATGCGCCGCAGTCGTGCCGCCGCGCTCGGCCCGCGGACGAAGCGAATCGCATTCCGTGGAACGACTTGCGCGAGCGCATCCTCTCGGGGCGATGCGACCACCTGCTCACCGACGTGCAGATGCGCGCGATATTGGGGCGCATCCCAACAGCGCCGGCACCGGCGGATTGCGCGGCCCCGTGCACGCCCGAGCGGATCGCGATGAACGCCGTGTTCGCGAGCGTACGCCGCTGGGCGGCGTGCCCCGGACCGCTGTATCGCGGAGGTGGTCGGGTGCACGGCGAGTACCTCGACGACGATCACGCGATCGTGCTGTATGGCTCGACGTGCGGCGCGTCGCGCATTTATGGCGAGCCGCTGCTCGACGTCAGCGTCGTTCACCGGATGACGCTCGTCATGTGCCACGAGCTGGGGCACGCGATTCAGCACGCCGCTGGCGAGCTCCGGAGCTTGCCGGCGCGCGCGAGGGAGACACAGGCGAGCTACTTCGGCTCTCTTCTCGCGCAGTGCCTGATCGACGAGTACTCGGAGGTAATCGCCGCCGCTGCGGCGCCCGCAGTGCTCACACCGTCAGCGCTGAGTTGTTTCCAGCGACGCTGGTCGACGATGTCGACCGCGCTGGAGAGACTCCGATCCCAGCAAGTCGTGCGCTGGAGCAGGGATGCCGCAGCTCCGGTCGGGTGGGCCGGGGCTGCATGTCTCGAGTGACGAGGCCGAGAAGGAGGACCGTGATGATCAGAACTGATCGCGCTCATGTCGTCGTCGGATTGGTGCTCGCTGCAGCGTTCTGGTGTAGTGCGAGCGACCGCGCTCGAGCCGACGGCTGGGATCTGACGATCGATCTCGCGACCGAGACGCGCATCGAGGCGAGGGACGACGGAACCAGCGAAGAGAAGGACGAGCGCATCTGGTGGTTCGGGCCGAGCGTCGGGTTCGACGGTGTCGTCTACGACTTCGCACTCGGACGAGTGGCTGAGTTCTCGTTCACACCAAGCGCGGGGCTGGGGTTCCGATGGAACCCGTTCACCACGGAGACCTGGCTGCCACAGTTCCTCGCCGCGGATCTGTATTTCCGGCTCGCCGTCGACAACACGGTGGACAATGCGCCGGTGCCGCTGGACATCGTGCTGACCCTGACCGTGACGTTCATCCGTGTCGGGTTCGGCATTCGCGTCCTCTTTCCGACGGTGGACGGCTCAGAAACCGAAGCACATGGGCTCATGACGCTCGGAATCGCGCTCCCCACGTCGTCCTGACGAGCGCGGCGCGCCCTGAGCCCAGGCTCAGGTGCGCGCCGTGCTCGTTTCGGAGGAGCAGACGAAGCGCAGTGTCGACGTGTAGCCTCGATTCACGCGAGACGTGTCCCAAACCCGCGAGGCGAATCGTGCGAACAAGCGGTCTGCTCCCATCGCTCCTCAGTCTCGGCGCGCTCGTCGCCTCGATATCCGGTTGTGCTCAGAGCGACGCCGAGTGCCGTTGTAACGGCGCGGTGGGCTCGGGATCCGTCGACATCGCGTGCGGAGAGAGCCAGTGTGTCGAGGGCACTCGATTCGTCTGCACCGGTGACGACGTGCTCCTCGCCGAGGGCGCTTGTAGCGGTCCGGAGCCAGTACCGAACCTACGACCGTCGGACGCACCGGACTTCGTGATCGTCGCGGCGTCCGGGCACTGCTTCGGCATCAGCTGTCCCGAGTACAACCGCGAGTACCTCGCGGCGGACGGCACCGTGCAAGCCATCATCGACCTGATCGAGGCCCGCGGTCGGTCGGCTGGCTACGCAGCATTCTCCGACTCGCTCCACGACTGGGAGAACACGAGCACCGGCGAAGTGCTCGCGTACGGATGGCTGTCGATGCTCGCGTTCCTCGATTTCGTCCGCACCGAGTGGATCGCCGACTTCGACAATCCGACGCGTGTGATCGTGCTCGGCCACTCCCACGGCACCGTCTGGGCGCACCTGGCTCTCATGGTGCTCGAGCTGGAAGGGGCGCCGGTACCCGTCGACGTGCTGGTCGACCTCGATGGAGTCTCGATCGGTTGGGAGGACGATCTCGAAACGGGGTTCGTCGGCGACACGTGGGCGAGCGAGCTCATCGCGTACACGGAGCGCACTGGGACGTCGTGGCCATTCGAGGTGTGGGACGCCGCGGACTCGTTCTTCGTGCCGGGTGTGTCGGAGCTGCAGGACGTCGAGGAGATCGTGCCGAACTCGGTGCTCGCGAACCTCGAAGTCTGGAGCTCTGACGGTATCGGGAGTATCGGTCTACGCGATGCTCAGCCCAATTGGCGGCGCGACGGCACGATGACGAACGTGTTCCGCGAGCAGTCGGTCGAGAACCACGGAGACACTGCGCAACCGTGGTCCGACGCGATGCGGTGGGTGGTCGATTCGATTGACGCCGCGTACGAGTGGTGAGGTCGGCGCCAGGTACTACCGGCCAAATCGCGGGACGATCCGCCTCCCGCACGCCGAGACCGAGGAGGAGCCGCGTACCCGTGATCTCCCTGGGCGCGGGCGCGAACCAGTACGCGGTGCACAGCACCAAGCGCTTGCCCCAAGCACCTGCAGGACTCTCGACGTGCGAGCGATCGAGCGTGGCTGCGAGGCCATCGCTCCGAGCGTCGCGCGATTCCCCGTTCTTCCTCAACCGCGCAGACATGCGAGACGAGCGGTGACGCGCTGGGCTGGACGATTCGCCCCGTGAACGTCGTGCCCGAGTGTTCGGACCTTCCGGCGTGGTGTTCTGCGCGTCGATGGGGTTTGCCCGGAGGTCACCGGCGAACGCGGACGCCAGGTTGCGCGTCGGCTTGTTGTGCTCGGGAAGCAGAGGTGTCTACAACGCCTCACCACCTGAGTCGCTCAGAAACAGTTCTACCCCTGCGGGCGATTGGACCACGTCGACGTGGAGCGAAGTGCGAGCGCGGAACCGACAGCACAGCACGACAACGCCAATCGCGATTGGCAACCCGTCGTCGCGATTCCCTTTCACAGCGAGACCCCACGAAGCTCCAGTCGGCGGCACGCAGTCGCAAGAGAGGCGTCGATGATGCGAGAGATCCCGACGAGGTCCCAACCCTTGCGTGGCAATGGACACACGGCAACACAAACAGACATCAGCGAAGGTCTCGAAGAGACCAAGCCGTGGTCCAAACCGCCGTCGCATGACATCGAGCAGCTCCGGCGGGCTGGCATCTCCATCTCCGCCGAGCTCATCGTCGCGGCGACGCGCGCTGCACAAGGCAGCGAAGCGTCCGAGATCGGCGCCGACTCGCAGCTGAACGCCGCCGGGAGGTTCGTTGCTGCGCGTGGCGCACAGTTCGCGCCCGCGGCGGATATCGTGCAGCTGGTCGAGGAGCTGAAGCTCGAGCTCTCCGACGATCGTCGAAACCTGTCCGTGGAATCGCTCGTCGAGCTCTGGGCACTCGCAGAGCCCAATCTCGTCGACGACGAGAGACGAGAGCTCTGGCCTCTCGTCGTGCGCCGGCTCGGTGGCGGTGAAGCGAAGGTCGAGCTCAGTCGGAACGGTGCAGCGCAGGGGGGAGGTTACTAACATGTCCGTCACGACGACACTCTGGGAGCACAAGAACTTCGGCGGCCAGATGTTCACGTCCAACACCCAGTCCGGACGGTACTTCTGGAACACCTGGGGCAAGCACAACGACTTCTTCTCGTCGATGCGCGCCTGGGCAAACGGTCACCGCGGCAATGCCTACGCGTTCGAGCACATCGACTTCAGCGGCCGCTTCGCAGCACTCAACGTGGGTGGGCAGTTCTCGTCGAGCTGGTGGTCGTACTTCGGCGATGCCTTCAACGACAAAGTGTCGAGCTCGCTGGTCGTGGCGCGCGAGCCCCAAGATATCGAGACGGAAGTCGCCCTGCGTTCCATCGTGACCCCGCAGTTCACTTCGCTCTTCGACGCGAGAACCGCGGGTACACCGCTCTCCCGGAAGGGCGATCCCCGCGTGTACGGGACGTTCTTCCCGGACCACGACAAACAGCTCGTGTTCGCGACGATTCATCAGGACCTCTCGGTCAAGGTCCGGATCCCGCTGAAGATCACGATTCCCAACCCGTTCGGCGACGACGTCGAAATCGATCTCGGTCAGTTCCGTTGGTCGGACTATTCGGCGAACGTCCGCTACGACATCCTGTTCTTCGTCACCCGCGACGGCGTTCTTCACGGCCGCGCGAAGTGGTCGCACGTCTGGGTCGAGGCCGGACCTTTCTCGCAGAAGGTCTACGACGAGATCGCGCCCGGTTTGCACGGCGCGAAATCGGCTCTTACATCGGCGATAGAAGGCGGCCTCGCGCTCTTCAACCGTCGGCGGCGGTTCGCAGACGCGTACGTCCTGCCCGGAACCGCGCCCGACATGAACCAGAGCGGGTTCTTCGCCAACTACGACGACGACGTCGTACTGGTCGCTGTCACGCGCCGCTGACCAACGCTCGATCTGGAATCGCCGATGTCGGCCGGCGCGAGCAACGCGCGCGCGTCGGCCGGTGCGCCTAGCGCGCCACGACGGCGATCACCGGTGTCGTGTCGCACGCGCGGCGCCCTACCCTCGTCGCCGGCCGCAGCCACTGCGTCCGCCAGCCCTGACGCGGTCGAAGAGCACGGACGAACGCAGCGCGCTCCAATTGAAGTGCCTACGCGGCACGTACAAGCGCGAAGCGCGGTGCTGCGAGTGCCGAGTGGTCGCTACGAGGGCGCCGCGTGACGATGGCGCTGCCTGCCCGGCACGAGCGAGCCCTGTTCACGGCGATCGCGATGCCTAGCGGGCAGGCGCAACCGCCGCTCGCGACGATCAGCGTGCGCTCCCGGCACCTCGGCGCTCTGCGCGCCGCGATCGACGTGGCCTTCCGTCACCGCGCGGCTCTACGCGTCCGCGATCGAGAGTCCCTCGCCGGGGCTTTCCAACAACGCCGCCGCCGCGGTAGCGACGCGCCATGACGATCGATTTCCAGCCCTACTCCCGTCCTCCCCGCATCGACGCGCTGCGCGGCATCGCGCTCGCGATCCAGCTCCTGCGCGTCGCCCCAGCGAGGCCGAGCCGCCCGGTCGCTCGCGCCTTGCGAAAGGTGCGAAGCACTGCGGTCGACCTGCAGACCGAGGTCAAGGCGCGCGGTCGCACGCGCCCCGAGAGCCTGCGTCCGCTCGACTCCGCGTTCGACGGCTCGTGGTCCGCGCTGCGCGATCGCCTCGCGGCGTGGTCGAAGGTGCAGAGCGCGTCGTTCGAGCGCCCGCGCGAGCGCGCCGAGCAGCTCCTGGCGGCGTACTTCTCCGACGGTGTGCAGTTCGTGACCCTCGCCTACGAGGCCGAGTGGGTCTACGGCGAGCAGCTCCTCGAGCGCTTCGACGAGGAGGGCGCGCTCGCCGACATCGAGCGCCTCGCGGGCGCCGAGTTCGTCGCGAACGTGCGCGAGCAGCAGGCGGCGCTGGGCGCGGCGCTGGGACTGACCGGCAAGCGCGGCACCGAGGAGGTCGCGAGCACGAGCGGCCTCGCGGAGCGCGTGAGCGCGCTGGCGAGCGCGATCGCCGACTACACGCGGCGGCTGTCGGGAGAGGTCGAGACCGACGACCCGAAGAGCGTCGCCGCGTTCCGCAAGGCAGTCGCGCCACTGGATGCGCATCGTGCCGCGACCGCGCCGAAGGCGAGCGGCGGAGAGACGCCGAGCGAGCCGGCGGAGCCGGTGGATCCGAGCCAGCCGATCCCGCCGGCGCCCGAGGAGGAGTGAAGTGGAGCGCGCCTGAGCCGAGAGGCTCAGGCGCGCTTGCCGATGGGGCGGCGGCTGATGACGCAGCGCTAGAGTCCGGCTGCGAACTCGAGCTCGGCTCGACGGATGCGCTGGTTCACATCCAGCAGCTTCCTATTGCCGGGAAACCGACGAAGGCCCTGCTGCACGCGCTCCTTCGCGTCCACGAGCACCTGCTCTGCGGCTGCGCCCTTGACCCGACGCCAGAATCTGACCGCCTGGTCACCCCAGATGTGGAACGGGTACACCGAGTCACCGCGAAGAGCGATTTGGGTGCCGAGGATCCGCGTGCCGTCACGCCACAGATCAAGCGCCTGCGTCTCCGACGAGGCAACGAGCGCACGCTTCATCTGGAGATGCGCTCGAGTATTCTGAATCAACGAATCGTTAGGCGCGAGACTTTCTGCAGTCGCGATATAGGTTGCGGCGTAGTCAAGCTCTCCGAACTCAAGCTCAAGCGCGCCAAACTGGTGCCAGAACTGCGCGTCATTGCGAAAGCTGTCGCGAATGGACTCGTAGATCTCCCGCGCGTACTCAACGCGAGGCGAAAATCGCTCATGGATGCGTTGGTGATTGATAAGCGACCTGTATACCCTGAAACGTTTCGACGAACGAGTCACGTTGGGAGCGACGTCTTGCGAGAGGACTCGAAGAACTCGGCAGTAGGCTTCCTTGAGTTCGTCCCCGTTGGCACATGCACGGATGATGTGATCAGCGATGACTGCGTGTCGCACCCTGAGTAGAGCTGAATCGTCAGGGTGCGGCACGACAACGCCCCTGAGTTGTCGATCGATGATTGCGAGCGCCGACGCCGGCTCCTCTGTTGAACAACTCATCAGCTGCGTTCTTCTGATCGGGTAGCGCTCCGCAGTAACCAAGGCGGCGGCGAGGCATACGATGCGTGCCTCGCGGCTCTCGAGATCGGAGTACTCGCTCCCGATGATTTCATCGAAGCCCTTACCTTCAGTCGCTTCCTTTAGTGCGACGAGGATCTGCTTCTCAGCGCGAACCTCGAATTCGGCTACTTGCTTCTGCGCCGACAATCCCGCGAGGTGTCCCAGGAAGTGTTCCCGTGCAAGCACCTTCAGGATGCCGGTGATGTCTCGACGCGTCAGGTTCCCGATATCCACTTCCGCGACCTGCAGTCGAGAGGTGAGCGGACCGCTTGAAGCATCGTATCTGTTGAGCCGCGATGCGATCACGAGCACCGGAGGCTTTTCGAGATTCGAAAGGGCGTCGACAAGCCGGCCGAGCCACGAGAAAACCAGATCCGCGTTATCGAAGAACAGAAGACAGCGTTGGCCGAGCATGTCGAGCGCGCCCGCGACGGATTCTACGCTCGGCAGGTCATCTTCGACGGCGTAGTACGTGGGAACGCCACTCGCGCCGAACGCCCACGCGACTCGCATCATTGTTGTCGTCTTCCCCGATCCTGCGGCGCCAACGAGCGCTACGCACTGAGTTCCTTCGGCCGCGAGAGCCGCCCGGATCTGGTGCTCCAGCGTGGCATTTACGTCGCGCGAACCGTCGAGGTCGAACGCCAGGTCCTGCCACGTCGGGGTGTATCCGTTGAAGAACGAGCGTTTGTTGTGCCCCTTCTTCTGCCTCATCGGCTTGACAAAATGGAAACTCTCGTAGAACTCCTCGAGCCTTCGACGTCGCGCAGGGCTGTTCGCATCGATGGTCTCGATAAGTTCGGCCGCACGTGGATTGCTTCGCCGTAGGACTTCCATCCTCCCCGGAGCGCGCTCGACTACCTGAGAGAGCCACGAGAAGAACTGCTCGCCGGTTGCTCGAAGTGGAACGACGTTCATCGCGCTGAACACAGCCGACTCCGCTTCACCAATGCTCGGCGACACCAGAAATGCTCGCGCTCTACCCTCCGGGTCGCGGCCCTGCCGACGCTCGCGCGCATCCAGATACTGGAAGAAGATCGGTTCGGAGAGCTCGGTTCCGACGAATATCGTGGGGTACTGGCAGTAGTCTTGAACAAAGTGCCAATAGAGCGGGTCGTGCTGCGACTGTCTACTTCCGTACTGTCGAGGCGAGAACGTCATTTCCGTCGGCTTGCACGGGAGTGAGCCATGCAGTTTCACGTACTGCAGCGTATCCATGAGCGCGTCGCGCTCTCGGTAGTCGTCATTGGGCCAAATCAGCCGGTCGAGCTTGGGGGCGCCTCTGCTCCTCTGATATTGCCACCTCGACGACATTGTCGAAATTTGTCGTGTAGATTCGATACCAGTAGTACTTGGCGATCTCGTCATACCAGTTGGGCACATCAGCGGCTGCGAGATGCTGGTCAAGGAAGCGTGAGAGTGCGTCGTGGCCCTTCGCACTCGCGAGCGCCGCGTCGTACATCCGCGCCAAGGGCGTACCATTATACGGCTCTTTGAACTCACAGAACTCCCAAAGCGACTCGGCGAGCCGTCCACCGTTCGGGATATTTGCTCCAGCCTTGTTCGTGGCCCCCATAGAGAACCCGGCGCCGAGAAAGAGCACCGCCCGATTGGAAACCAATGCATCGACCAAGTACGCTCGATCGTTCTCTCCAATCATCGAACTCCTCCGTTCTAGTGGTCGTGGCCTCTTCGTGGCATTTCCCATTCACGGGAACACAGTGCCGATCAGAAAAGGGTGCCCTGTCCTTTGGGGTTCCTCTTCGTGCGCGACGGGCGCCTCGCTTCGCCGCGTGTCAGATCGGGTGCAAGTCGCATCTCCGGTTGCGACCGCTCGGTGTTCAGGACGAAGAGGCGATCGATGATGTGATCTACGAAGGTTCCGAGGACGGTCTGCTCTTCGGGCGTGCTCGGGCAGAATCGCGGAACCTGGAGATCAATCCAGCCGTAGGCGGCGAGGACGGCGCAGTCCAAGTGCTCGTGAAGCCGGCGGAGGTGCCGGATAGGTTCGTCCCGGCAGGACGGGTCCTTGAGCTTGTTGTAGGTCTGCGTGAGCCCCTGTTGAGTCTCGACCATGTACGCGGCGCGGGCCTCGTAGAGGCGCCGGCCGATGTCCTCGAGCTCCGGAATCACGGTGCGCGGGTCCGACTGGGGAAACGGGAAGGTCTCGAAGCAGTCGGATGCGGCGTAGCGCAAGTCGTTCTTCATCGACGACGAGAGCAGACGTGCCCAGGGCTCGTGGATGCGGGATTGGAGGACCGCGAATGCCGAGTAGCTGCCCAGTGCGAACGCGTAGAGCGTCTGTGAGAAGAACGTCGTCGTCGGCTGGAAGGTCAACATGAGGTGCTTGCTCACGTTCGCTGCAACCAGACAGCGGTCCAAATCTCCCAGCGCAGCATAGAGAGCTCCTCCGCTCTCGCCGGGACGCCACCAGTACGTCTTGTACGTTCCGCGATTGTCCTTCTCGCGTGCGGGCCGGACTTTCTCCTCGGCGATCTTGAGCAACTCCGGCCACTGCGCTGCTTCGTCGAGCGTCTTCGTCGAGAAGTCGATCATGAAGCGGTCGTGTGAGGCGTCGGGATTGGAGTTGACCTCTTCACCGCCGAGATAGGGCCGCAGGACTTCTGCGTTTCGCGGGTCGGACGCGACGAGCGTCGCGTACTCCTCCCGGCTCACTGCGAGACCGACGCCGACGAGCTTGCCGCCCATGAAGGCGAGATTCGTGTTGCTCGCGAGCGGCACCGGATCTGGACGCTCGAGACCGGCACGGAGTCGACTGTTGAGCGCCTCGACGGGTACGTCGTTCAAGCGACAGGAGCCGGTGGTCTCGCGGGCTCGCCCCACCGCGATGTTCACGATCGAGATCATGACGGCCGCCGCGCCGGGCCAAGTCGTGCTCGGAGTCGCGTCGTAGATCTTCGCGCCGCTCTCGATGAGCGTCTTGAGTGACATCAGGCGCGAATCACCTTGAGCAATCGTGTTCGTCGCGATGAGTCCAATCGTTCCGTGAGCGCCGAGGAGCTCGGAGACGCGGCGGAAGAAATACGCACAGAGATCGGTGTTGGGCCGGCCCTTCACCTCCGGATACCGAGCCATGAACCAGTCGAGGTACTCGGGACCGGCGGTGTCGCTGATCGCGTTCTTCCCAGCGAACGGCGGATTCCCCACGAACGCGTCCACGAACGCTGCGCCGTTCTTCTCGCCTTTCGCGAGCGGGTCCGGGCGCTCCAGGAAGAACACCTCGGGCAATTCGAGGTGCCAGTGGAACGGTGCGTGTTGCGCGCGAATCGTCTTCGCCCACTCCTCGAGCACTCCGAGCACGCTCTCGTCGCCCGCCAAATACGACTGGACCACTGCGAGGCGTCGCTGTCGCTCCTGCTCGCGCGCCTTGGGCTTCGACTCCGCGAAGAACGCGCCGACACACGCATCGGCGACCAGCTTCACGCGCGTCATTGCGTGCTCGGCGAGCTCGAGCAGGCGGCGCTTCTCGCGCTGGGCGTGGTCGCTCTCGTCGTCCGCCAGCGCTTGGATCGCCTCGCGGTGCTCGCGCACCTCGGCGAGCGCAGCGTCGACCAGGGGACGAATCGTCGAGAGCTGCTCGTCGGGCGACCAGTGGAACGCGCGGATCTGATCGAGATCCAAGCCCACCAGCGAGTCGCCGTGGCGGAGCACGTGGTCGAGGAACGTGAACGCCTTGTCGCCGCTCAACGTCTCGAGCCACAGCGAGAGCTTCGCGAGCTCGACCGCGGCGGGGTTCTTGTCGACGCCGTACAAACAGCGCTGCGCGACGAGGCGCTTGGCGTGCAGGGTCGCGTCGCCGTGCTGCTCGATGATCGCGGGGAGCTCGCCGCTGCGACGCCACGCCTCGATCACGGCCTCGCCGAGGAAGCGGCACGCCTCGACCAGGAACGCGCCCGAGCCCATCGCGGGATCGCAGACCTTGAGCTGCAGGATCTGAGCGGCGGTGGGCGCCTCGCCGAGGCACGCGAGCACCGGCCCGAGGGTGCGGCGGACGACCTTCTCGCTCAGCGAGCGCGGCGTGTAGTGGCTGCCGGTGCTGCGCCGTGAGGCAGTGGGCTGGAGGACGAGCTGGCCCGTGCGCGCGCGGTGGCGCTGGCGCGCTTCGCGGGTGCCGGCGAGCTCGAGGAGCGCGTCGGCGAGGGCGTCGTCGCCCTCGTCCTTCGCGGCTCGCCCGAGGCGCTCGGTGATCTTGGTGATCGCGTTCTTGCTCAGCTCGCAGCGATCGGCGAGCTGCTTGTCGCGCTCGGTCTTGGTGGACGCGCGGAGCGATGCGACCTCGAGCCAGTGGCCGCCCTTCCCGAGGCGCACTGCGGGCCCGGTCAAACGCTCCACGCGGAAGCCCATCAGCGACTCGTAGACCGCGCCGATCTGCTCGACGCTGAGGTCGCGGTAGCTGATGCGCTGGCCATCGAGGACGACGAGGCGATGCAGCACCTCGTGCACGGTGGCGTCGTCGACGGTGGGCAGGCGCACCGCGGCGCGGTCCTCGGGCAGCGTGACCGCGGCGGTCCAGTCGGGCAGGCCGCCCTCGAGGAAGGGGAACGCGCTGGGATCGAAGAGGCGGCCCTGACGCGGCGGCAGGTGCAGCGCCTGATGGCGCACGCCGAAGTAGACGGCGCGGAACAGGCTGACGAGCGCGCCGTACGCGCCGTAGCGCTGGTGCATCGACTCGGGGTGCGCGCCGGCATCGGCGGAGAGGCGCTCGTAGAGGCCGAGGACGCTGAGATGCGCCGCGTAGGTCGGGTGATCGACCGGGAGCAGGCTGCGGTCCTCGGCGTAGAGCAGGAAGACGAGGCGCAGGACGACGTTCAGGACGCCGTCGTAGACGTGCCCCTCTTCCATCGCGGCGCGCAGCCAGTCGGGACGATCGCCGACGCAGTCGCGCGCCGCGGCGGCCTCGAAGCCCTCGAGCAGTCGCTCGACGGCTTCGAAGACCTGCTGCGCGAGATCCTCGGTGACCTCGGCCTGACGCTTGCGGCTGTCGGCGAGGAGGCCCTCGAACGTGTAGCGAGGATCGGCGGTGTACGTGCGGCGCGCGTGGAAGAGGAGCTCGAGCGCGAGCGCGAGCGGGCGGCCCGCGGGATCGGCGAGGTCGTCGAAGCGGAAGGTGAGGTGCGAGGTCGCCTCGCCCGGCGGCGCGTAGACGAGCCGGAGGTGGCGGCGGTTCGAGACGAAGCCGATCGGGATGCCGGTGTGGCGGAGCAGGCGCTCGAGCTTCGCGGTGGGTGGGTAGCGCCAGGGGCCGGTGGTGTCCTCGGGGCCGTCGAGGTCGATCGCGGTGGTGTCGACGCCGCTCGGGACGTCGTCCGAGAGATCCCAGACCAGCGCGATGTAAGGCGACGCGGTCGCGGGGGGCGCCTGGTCGGGAGGCGCGGGGGTCTCGAATGCGGCGAAGGGATCGTCGTCGGGGGGCGCGGGCGGCGTGCGCGCGATCGCGAAGCTCGCGCGGATGTGCTGGCGACTCTCGGGCGCGTAGAAGGAGAGCTCGGGAGGTAGCGCGTCGCGCGAGACGAGCATTCCGTCACGCGAGTAGCCGAGGAACGTCTCGAAGAGCGCGCGTGTGCTGCGCAGCGCGAGGCCCTGCGTGGTCTCGACCAGCAGCGCGCGGATCGCCGCAGTGATCTCGGGACGCGGTGCGGGCGCGATCTGCGCGTCGGCGAGCGACGGCACCGAGAAGACGAGGCCCTCGATCGGCTGCGCGAGGCCGAGCCACTCACGGTGGAAGAGGCGCTCGGCGTCGATCGGTCGACCGCCGCGCGATCGGGCGCGGCTCATGTCAGCACCTCCGGCCAGCTGACGACGAGCCCCACCGGCGTGAGGCGAGTCATGCGGACGTCGTAGAGCGCGGCGATGGCGCCGGGCTCGGCATCGAGATCGCGCTCGAGCTCGTCCGCGCGACGCGCCATGTGATCGAGATCGAGCTGCAGCTGGCGCTGCTGCTCCTTGGTCTGCGTCGCCTCGGCGGGATCGAGGAGGAGCTCGCTCTGGCTGAGGCGCTGGATGCTGGTGCGTATCGCCTTGCGTTGGCGCTCGAGGAGGACGCGGAGATCGTCGGCCTCCTTGCGGGCGCGAGTGGCGAGCCCGCTCTTCGCGCGCGCGGCGCGGGCATCGGCTTCGTCGTGCAGGGGACGCCAGAGCGCGGTGAAGAGGGACTCGGCGCTCTCCGCGATCGCGGCGCGCACGATCTCACCAGGCGATGCGGGCTGCGTCGCGAGCACGCGCTCGGCGAGCTCGACGCTCTTCGCGGTCGTCGCCGCGTCGCGGTAGGGCTCGATGCGCGACGCGGTCTTCGGGTCTCCGTCCCAGGGCGCCGCGAGCGAGACGAGCTCGTCGTGGAGGCGCGCCGCGCCGGGACCGAAGAGGCTGAGGCGCGCGTAGACCACGACCCGGATGATGCTGTCGTCCGGCGCGACCACGGCCGCGACGCGCGAGAGGTCGTGCGCGCTGAAGCCCTGGGCGAGGAACCGATCGAGCACCCGACGCACGACCGGGTGCGCGAGATGGAGCTGCTCGACCTCGCTCGAGAGGCGCGCGATCGGCGCGAAGCTGACGGGACGCGGCGGCTCCTGACGCCAGTCCCAGAACGACTCGTCGCGGCGGCGGGGGCGGCGGAGGCTGTCGAGCGTGACCTCCCACGAACGATCGAGCGCAGGCATGCGGAACGCGGGCTTGCCCTCGGGTGTGGTGCCGGCGTCCTCGAGGCGCGGGGCGCCGGCGAGCTGGAGGCCCACGTCGAACACGCCGCGCAGCACGTCGGGGCTGACCTCGAGCGCGCGTCGCGACGACTCGTAGCGGCGGAGCGCGCGCTGGATGTCGGCGCGGAGCGCGTCCTCGTCCTTGCGCGCGTCCTCGAGCTCGTCGTCGACGGTGCGCGTCGCGACGTCGGTGCCGACACGCGCGAGGCGCGATTCGGTCTCGGGGCCGATGCCGTTCTCGAGCGCATCGTGGAGATCGTCGAGGAGGACCGCGCCGAGCGAGCCGAGCTCGCGCTGCACGACGTCGACCTTGCGGACGAGCGTCTCGAGGACGCGATCCTCGGGCCGCGCGGGATAGACGAAGTAGTGGCAGCGCACCTCGGGCGAGGGCTGGAGCGTGCGGTCGATGCGTCCGTTGCGCTGCTCGAGACGCGCGGGGTTCCACGGGAGATCGACGTGGAAGAGATCCGCGCAGAACGCCTGGAGGTTGATGCCCTCGCGCGCGGCGTCGGTGCACACGAGGATGCGGAGCGCGTCCTCGTCGGGCGGGGCGTTGAAGCGGCGCTGCACCTCCTCGCGCGCGTCGTCACCCATGCCGCCCTGGAAGACGGCGATGCGCTCCTCGCCGCGATCGGTGTGGGCGACGGCCTCGCCGAGGAGCTCGACGAGGTAGCGCTTGGTGTCGGCCCATTCGGTGAAGAGGATGACGCGGCGATCGGACCACGCGCGATCGGTGGAGGACGCATCACCCGTCGCGGCGCAGCAGTGATCGCGCAGCCACGCGAGGAGCGCGCGAACCTTGGCGTCGGGCTGGCGACGAGCGCGCTCGGCGCGCGCGCGGAGATCCGAGAGGACGGCTCGGGCCTCTTCAGTGGGCGTGGGCAGACGCGCGCTCTCGTCGGCGAGGCGCGCGTCCTCTTCGGCCTGCAGTGCCTCGTCGGTCGGGCCGTGGGTCTCGGGGTCGGCCTCGGTGAGCGCGAGCTGCTGAGGGACGGCGACGGGTCCGCCACGCTGGTCGACGGCGCGCGCGTGCACGTCGAGGCTGCGCGCGAAGGCTTCCGGGCTCGAGAGCAAGCGCTGCTGGAGACGAATGAAGGGGAGACGACCCGGGCCCTTCTTCGGCGCGCAGAGCTCGGTGTAGCGCGCGAGCAGGCGCGCGAGCTCGAGGTCGAGCGGCTCGGTGTCGGAAGAAGAGGTCAGCGCGAGCGGGGAGGTGCCACCGCCTTGGCGCACCGCATGCGCGCTCCACGAGCCATCGAGATGCTCGAGCTCGATCTTCACGAGCACGCGCTCGGGGAACTTCTCGATGCCGAGCTTGCGCAGGTCCCGCTTGAGGCGACGCACCATCACCGGTGCGAGGTCGTCCTTGCCGCGCACGGGCACGCCACGCGTGAAGCGGATGGGATCGAGGATCTCGAGGAGCGCGCTGAAGCTGTTGGAGTGGCCGTTGTGCGGCGTGGCGCTGAGGAAGAGACGGTTGTCGAAGCGCGTCGCGAGGTCGCGGATCGTGTGGGTGATCTCGCTGTCGACGGCATAGCGGCTGCGGGTCGCGGGCGCAGCGACGTGCGCCTCGTCGAGGATGAGCAGGCTCTTCCGCGCGCGCGGGCCGAGGTGCTGTCGCAGCGGCTCGCGGTACTCGGCGCGGCGCAGGAGCTGGTGCGAGACGATGAAGCGGTTGTGCGTCGCCCAGGGGTTCACGCCGAAGCCGCGCTGCTGCCTGCGCTGCGCGATGAGCTGCCGCGTCATGACCTCGAAGTGGAGGCCGAAGCGGCGGCGCATCTCGTCCTTCCACTGCAGGCAGATGGACGCCGGGCACGCGATGAGGACGAAGTCGGCCTGCTGGCGCAGGATGAGCTCCTGCAGGACGAGGCCGGCCTCGATGGTCTTGCCGAGGCCGACGTCGTCCGCGATGAAGAGGTTCGCGCGGGGGAGCTCGAGCGCCTTCATGAGCGGCGTGAGCTGATGCGCCATGTGCTTGATGCCGGCGCGAAACGGCGCCTGGAAGCGGGTCGCATCCGCGGCGCTGACGGCGTTCCAGCGCAGCGTGTGGAGGTACGCGCCGAAGTGCGCGGGAGGATCGAGCCGGTCGATCCTCCCGAGGCCCTTCGATGCGGGCTCGATGATCTCGGCGCCGAGCTCGAGATCCCAGAGCACGTCGAGCGCACGGCCGGGATCGTCGTCGTCGAGGCAGACGAGCTTCACGAGCGCCGACTCGTCGGCCTCGCCCGGGTGCACTTCCTCGACGAGCCATTGTCGATGCCGGGCACGCACCACCTGACCGGCCCGGGGCAAACCGTCGCGGTGGTGCGACGGCAACGGTGGTGTCGAGCGCTTCGGGTCGAATCCCGCGGCGAGCAGCACGCGTTCCAGCAGATCGCGTCGCGAGGTCGTGTGGTCGGGAATGCCGTGCGCGCGACAGACGGCCTGCAGCTCGTCACGTCCGAGCTCGCGAAGGACGAGCGGTGCGCGCGCTTCGAGGTGTGCGCCGAGCATCGCAGCGAGGCGTGGTTTGGGTGTATTGCCCGCGCGGAGCCGCACACCGAAGAGCCGCGCGAGATCGAGGATCCGCGGCAGCGGGAGCGCCGCGAGGATCGACGAGGAGGTCGGTGAGGTCCGCGTAGGCGAGCTGGCTGTCATGACGGGCGCGCGCGAGCACGCGTACGGACGACGTTATCCGGAGTCCGTATCCGTCGACAACACGATGTTCGATTCGGGGCGGACGTCGCCCGCTCGAATCAGGTTGCTCGCGATGGAACCACGACCGCGCCGTCACCGAGGTCATCGAGCTCCGCGGACGCGATCGACCACGCAGAGACGGTCGGAACGTCGGTGCGCGATCAGGTCGACGTCGCGCAGACGCCCGTGTCGAAGTTGCAGCGCCCGGTCGCGCAGTCCGCGTCGGCCGTGCAGAGCTCGTCGGGAACGCAGTAGCCGCCGCGAACGCCGACGCCTCCTCGATCGACGAGGTCCACGCAATGAAAGCCCTCTCCGCAATCGCAGAGAGGGGTGTTCGCGTCCCCGCCGCTCGCGCGACACCGGCAGGAGCAGAACACGCGCTCGAGGCTGTTGGGAGCGGTGACCGGCAATTCCCGGCTCACGCAGTCGACGTTGTCGGGACAGGTTCCGTCCTCGAGCACCCTCGTGGGATCGCCGGCGAGCTTGAAGACCACGCAGGTCCGACTCCGGCACTGCAGCGAGCTGGTCTCGATGTAGTGCTCTCGTCGATCCAGCTGCTCGCCCTCCGTCGTCTCGGGGATGCAAGGGTCGCCGACGCCACGCGCCGCACATCCGGTCGTGAGCGCTACGACGAGCGCGAGCCCAGCGATGCACGCGTTCCACGTCATTCGTCCGCGTCTCCTCTTCGCGTGAGTGCGTCGATGTCGCGTCGGAGGATTTCCAAGCTCGCGGACAGAGCCCTAGCGCGCGCGAGCGCGGCAGTCGTGATCGCGATCGCGCTCACACCGATGACTGCGCTCGCGTCGAGCGCCTCGAAGCGCGCCCGACGACGACGAAAGCGAGCGCGACGTCACGCGACTCAGCGGACCAGGAGGACGGAAATGGAAAGGCCGACCTCGCGGCCGGCCTCGTTTCCACTGCGTGTCGTGCCCAGGGACAGAATCGAACTGCCGACACGGGGATTTTCAACGCGATCCGAGCACTTCCTCGATCGACTGACGAACGCGGGGAAACGAAGGAAACCGCGAGGTTAGCGTCGGCCGCGGAAGGACTCGGAGGGACGCGAAGAGACCCGAAACGACGACCGCTGCCACCAAGTCTGCCACCAATGTCCGAGCGCGGACGCGGCGCCCTCCTCGCCGCGTTCGTTTGCTTCGGGCCCACAGGACACTTCCCCGCCGGGTGAGGCCGTCGTCAGTTCACGAGTCACGTGACCTACAGTCCGCGTCCGACGCCGCGTTCGGGACGACGTCCGGCAGGTCAGACAGCGCCTGGTCGTCGAGCTGAGCCGCAAGCCGTCGAGCCCACCCCGACCATGCGCTCTCCCGTTCGCCGCCAACTCCACGCGCCTCGATGCGCCCCGCGAGCGCACGGAGCGCGACCGCGAAGTCGAGCGCCCTCACGCGTTGCTCGGCATCTGCCACGAGCGCCTCGTGATGACGCTGAAGCGCCGCCTCCCGCTCGCGGCGAGCCTGGGCCTCGCGTTCAGCGCGCTCTCGCTTCTCCGCCGCGAGCCGGCGCGCTCGTTGAGACTCTGCTGCGACGTACAGCCCGCGGATGAACGCGTTCAGGCGCTGCTCGACGGGCCGGCCTTCCTCGTCGCGCCAGGTCGGTGGGCTGTACCCGTCCTCGATGCGGATCCGCAAACGCCCGTCGCCGAGGTAGGCGTGAGGCACCTTCCAACGGTCGTCGCCCGCGCGCTTCGCGGCCTCGGGGTCGAGCGGCGCGGAGCGCGTCCACTCGAACAGGTAGAACCGGACGCTCTCCCCCTCGATCTCGACCGCGATCGACTCGCGCTCCCTGCGACCGTATCGCTCACGCGAGCCGAGGGGCGCGTAATGGAGGGCCCGTCGGTCCAGCTCGGTGAGGATCACGTGCATGACCCGCACTCCGCGGTCGCGAAGGGCATCGCTGACGTGGATCGCGGCATGCGCGCCGGCGTCCTCGTCGCGGCGGCCACGCTTCCGCGCGTCGGCATCACGCAGCAGCGGATGGAGTGCCTTGATTACCTCGGGCACGACGATACGAGATGCGCCGCGCTCGGCCTCGGCCGCGACAGATCTCGGCTTCGGAGGCGTGGGAACCAGCTCGCATCCGGCAGGCGCTCCGGGGCGAAGCGCCGGAAGCGGCGGACGCTCGGGCGCCGTTCCGTGGGCGAGCTGGACCCAGTAGCCGCTCGACGGGCACGGGACATCGAGCTGGTCGCAGACCTTCGCGAGCTTGGTCGCGGTGGTTCCATACCGCGCCCCCACCTTCGTCATCGGCTCGGCCCAGACCTCGCGGTACAGAACCTCGCGCTCGATCAACCGCCCAGGCACGCAGGCCACATACGCGCGGGTTTTCGCGGAACCATCTCGGCCAGTCGCCCTTACGGTCGCGACATCTGCGAGACGAACGCGTCCTCGCAGCGGAACACGCCCTCGTCGCTCAGGGTCGAGACGCCGCTCCGCGCCATGCACGCCTCCTCGGCGCCCGCCGACGCGATGAAGTACCGGTACACGAGTGTGACCGGGATCTCGAACGGGTCAGCCGCACGAAACGGATCGGTCATCGCGGTGCTCGGCATGTGGACGTCGAACTCCCATATGCCGCTGCACCCATCGCCGAAGTCGCGCCGACCGGAGACCGTGATGAGGTTGTACCCGGTGCTGCCGAAGATCACCGGGTGACGCGCCCCGAGGTCGACTCCGGGGATCTCCCCGAACCACTCGGAACACCGCGAGCCGGCGTGCGGTGCCTGCGTGAGCCGGAGGTCGAGCGTCGACCCTGGCGTCACGTCGTCGAGCATTGCGCACGATGGGTGACTCGTCGTCAGGTCGAACTCTTCCTCATACCGCACGGTCGACGACTCCAGTGCGTACGCCTCGACGATGTCGACGCCGTACGTGGCCCCGAGCGCGAGCGACTCGTCCCAGCCGCACGCCTGGTAGCGGTCACACGCGACGCATGTGAAAGCCAGCACGACACTGGCGACGCTCAGTCCTCGTCGACCCATGCACCCACTCCGGTGATCCCGGCGCGCATCGTACCGCCGAAGTCGACGTTCACGTCGCCCGCGAGCGGCAACGCGTCGAGCGGCTCGCCGACCACGAAGACCCGCTCGTCTTCGAGCGGATAGCCGCGAGCCTCGAACTCCACCACGGCACGCGAGCCCTCCATCGGCGCGCGAGTGAATGCTGCGTTTCGCGTCGACGTGAAGCTCGCCGAGGTGCCGTGGCAGCGATGAGCGCGACCGGTATTCAGCTCACTCTCACTGAGCACGAGGCCACCGAACTCACGCAACGGACGGCACGCCATCAGCGACGCGATGTGCCAGCCGGAGACGAACGGCACGGACACGACGTTGCCCACGAACACCAGCGAGCGCGCGTCCGTCGTCGTGCGGGCGCGGTCGATGCCGGTGATCACCGTCCCCTCGACGCCGTCCACGCCCCCGCCCGCGTACGAGAGCAGATTGTTGAACATGGCGACATCGACGATCTCGCCCGCGAGCGCGACGACGGCGCCGTCGAACGGAAGCGTCACGGGATCGGCAGCGCCCCAATCGTCTCCGACAACTGCCGTGACGTGATAGAGCTGAAGCGTGCGGAGGGGCTTGTATCTAGTGCACCGGCCGATTGCCCGCCGTGGTAGGGCTGCCGGTCCAGCGGTTTCGGGAGAGGGTCGCCGCGTAGGGCTTGGGGCATCGTCCCCGTGACTGAGATTGGCGCCCTCGACCGAGTTTCTTTGCTCGAACGGTATCCAGAGGCGTGGCTCGTCCACCGTCCTCGCATGGACAAGCAAGGGCACGAAGCTCGGCTCCGAGGCTCCCGGGGACGCGAACACGAGCTCGAGAGGCACATGAGATTCGTCGGGATCGACATCGGTTCGGAGAAGCACGTCGTCGCGATCGTGGACGAGGCGGGCAAGGCACTGCGGAAGCCGACGCCGTTCTCCGAAGACGCGTCGGGCTACGAGCGACTGCGCTCGATGCTCGGTGAGCCCGCCGACGCGTTCATCGCGATGGAGGCGACGGGGCACTATTGGCAGAACCTCTTCGCGTTCCTGCATGCAGCAGGGTTTCAGGTCGCGCTGTTGAACCCGACGCGCACGTCGCGGTTTGCAGCCGAGGATCTGCGGCGCGCGAAGACCGACGCGCTCGACGCTCTGGGCATCGCACGCTTCGCGCAGCAGAAGAGACCTGCGGCGACCCCGATGCCCGATGAGGCCACGCTCGAGCTGCGTGAGCTGATCCGGCTTCGCGACCGCCTCGTGCAGGACCTCGGCGACCGCACGCGGCAACTGCACCGCGCGCTCGACCTCTGTTTTCCGGAGTTCACCGAGCACGTGCGCGACGTGGCTTCGGCCAAAGCGACCACGCTGCTCATCGCGAGTCCGACCGCCGAGGCCTTCCGTGCTGCCGACCCGAACGCGCTGGCGGAGCTGAAGTACGACGGCCGCCACGTCATCGGTGTCGAGCTCGCGCAAGCGCTCTGCGCGGCTGCGAAGACCTCCGTGGGCCGCCACCAGGGCACGGCGTACGAGCTTCAGATCCGCTACGCGTGCGAGGACATCGCGACGCTCCGAGCGCGGATCAAGAAGCTCGACGACGACATCGGCCAGAGCCTCGAGCGCCACGAGGTCGGCAAGCTGCTGACCACCATCGACGGCGTCGGCGACAACACCGCGGCGCGGATGATCGCCTCGATCGACTTCGACGCGTTCAAGAGCGCGGCCGCGCTCGCGGCGTACGTCGGCGTCGCCCCGATCGTGAGCCACTCAGGCAAGCGCCAGCCACTGCGAGGCCCCGCCTGCACGATGGGCGACGCCGACCTGCGCGCGAAGCTCTGGATGCCGACGCTGCGAGCGGTGACCCACAACCCGTGGCTCAAGGCGTTCTACGGGCGCCTGGTCGCGGCCGGAAAGCCGAAGAAGCTCGCGATCATCGCTGCGATGCGCAAGCTCCTCGGCGCGATGATCAGCGTCGCGCGCACCCGCACGCCCTTCGTGCCGAGGCTCGCGGCGGCCTGACGACCGCACTTCGAGCTTGCACGAGGTCACGGTATCTCAGTGCCGCCACCCGCATCGATCGCGCGGTTCACGGCACCTCCGTGAGGCGTTCGCACGACCGTGTTGTGGATGAACACGCGATCCGATGCGGTCACGGCGATGCCGCCAAGCCGACCGTCAGTCGCGTGCCAGCCGTACGTGCCTGCGAGCGTTTCGACCAGCGATCACCGCGAGGCAGCCCCCGGAGCAGCCTCTGCTGCCACCACGCGTGATCAACGCGTCGCGACGGAAAGCAAAAAGCCGCGAGAAAACCGCGGCTTCTGAAGTGCCCAGGGACAGAATCGAACTGCCGACACGGGGATTTTCAATCCCCTGCTCTACCAACTGAGCTACCTGGGCGAAGGGACGCCGAAACTAGCCGAATCTCTTGGGCTGTCAAGCGCGACCTCCGGGAACTTGCCGGGTCCGGGCGGAGCCACGATACACTGTGATCGAAGGGCTTCCGTTTTGCGCGACGCACCCCACGACCGGCAGACCGCCGCGCTGTACCGGCTCCTCTCCGAGGCCGCGCACGGAGGGCAGGCCAAGGTCGACGCGCTGCTCGCGCTGATGCAGCGCACGCTCTTCGTCGCGCCCTGGCCCGCCGGCACCGAGGGCTATCGCACGCTCGTGAACAGCCAGGGCATCGCCGCGCTGCCCGTGTTCACCGAGCGCGAGCAGCTCGAGACCGCCGCGCGACGCTACGGATGGCTCGCGGCCGATGGCTCGGTGCCCGCCATCGAGATCGGCGCGCGCCAGGCGTTCCACTACGCACGCGCGCAGTCGCTCGCGTTCGTCGTCGTCGACATCGCGGCCGAGCACGGGCTCGAGGTCGCGCGCGAGGAGCTCGAGCCGCTGCTCTCGCCCGCGGCGCGTCGCGAGTCGTCGGGCCCGTTCGCGGGCGCGGGTCGCATCTCGACCTCGCTGATGAGCAAGGTGCGGCCGCACACCCAGACGCCGGCGCCCGGCTCGATCGAGTCGCCGATCCGCGCCGAGACGCCGCCTCCGGGATCGCTGCCCTCCGCGCGCACCGCGACCGGATCGTCGCCCGGCACGATCGCGCGTCCACCGACGCCCGCGACGGGATCGTCACCGGGAACGCTGCGCCGGCCCTCGGGCTCGTTGCTCGTCGCGCCCCCGACCGAGCCCGGCACCGTGCTCCCTTCGGCGAAGCTCGGCGCGCCGATCACTCCGATCGACGAGGCGCTGCTCGAGGCGCTCGAGCCGGTGCTGCGCGCGTACCCCGAGGTCGAGTGGGCGTGCCTCGGCACGCACGATCGCGAGCCGGTGATCGGCGTCCGCGTCGACTCCCGCGTGCGCCAGCGCGTCGACGAGATCGCGTCGCACGTCGCGACCGCGGCCGCGCCGGCGACGCTGCCGATCGTGCTGCTCGACGATCCCCAGGACATGCGCGCGGCACGCGCCGACGCGCTCGTGTTCTATCCCTGGCGCCGGCGCTGAAGAGCGCGACTGGCCTGCTCGGCGGGCACGCTCTACACACTCGGCCCTCGTGACGCGCCCCGATCTCGGCTCGCTGCTCCCCTCGATCCGCACGCCGCTGCCCGGCGCGCGCTCGGCTGCGCTCGTCGAGCGTCTCGCGCTGACCGAGTCCCCCGCGCTCACCGCACGTCGTGCGCGCCGCGCCGAGAGCTCGGGCGCGAGCTGGGATCCGATCGTGTGGTCCGCCGCGCGCGGAGCGAACGTGGTCGATGCCGACGACAACGTGTTCGTCGATCTCGCGTCGGGGTTCGGCGTCGCGGCGATCGGGCACGCGCACCCGAGCGTGGTGCGCGCGATCGAGGAACAGACGCGCACGCTGATCCACGGCTTCGGCGACGTGCATCCGTCGACCACCAAGGTCGCGCTGCTCGAGCGGCTCGCGACGCTCGCGCCCTTCCCCGATGCGCGCGTGATGCTGGGCGCGCACGGCGCCGACGCGATCGAGGCCGCGCTCAAGACCGCGATGCTCGACACGCGGCGGGCGGGCGTGCTCGCGTTCGAAGGCGGCTACCACGGGCTCTCGCACGGGCCGCTCGCGATCAGCGGCTATCGCGCCGATTTCCGCGCGCCCTTCGCGGCGCAGCTCAATCCGCACGTGACCTTCGCGCGGTGGCCGCGCGAGAGCGACTCGCTCGACGACGCGATCACCGCGGTCGAGCGCGCGTGGGACGCATCACCGACGTCGATCGGCGCGCTCTTCGTGGAGCCGATCCAAGGGCGCGGCGGGGTGCGCATCGCGCCGCCGGGGTTCCTGCGCGCGCTGGGCGAGCTCGCACGAGCGCGCGGTGCGCGAGTGATCGCCGACGAGATCCTGGTCGGCCTCTCGCGCTGTGGTGCGCGCTACGTGTCGGTCGACGAAGGGCTCACGGCCGACCTCGTGTGCATCGGAAAGGCGCTCGGCGGCGGCTTGCCCCTCAGCGCGTGCCTCGGGCGCGCCGACGTGATGGCGAGCTGGGGCGATCCCAGCGGCGAGGCGATCCACACCGCGACGTTCTTCGGTCACCCCCTCGCCTGCGCGGCCGCGCTCGCCGCGCTCGACGTGATCGAGGGCGACGATCTCGCGCGCCTCTCTCGTGATCGCGGCGCGCGCTGGCTCGATGCGCTGCGCGCGCTCGCGGCGAAGCACCCGTGCGTGCGCGAGGTTCGAGGCCGCGGGATGCTGATCGGCATGGAGCTCGACTCCGGCGCACGAACGCTCCGCGTGGTCCCCGCGCTGCTCGCGCGAGGATGGATCACGCTGCCCGCCGGGGCGCGCGCCGAGGTGCTGCAGATCCTCCCGCCGATCACCATCGACGACACGCTGCTCGACGCGTTCGTCACCGCGCTCGACGCGACGCTCGCGGAGGTCGCATGACCGAGCGAGACGCCCTGCACGCGCGCATCGCCGCCGCGATCCACGGCACGATCTCGCCCGCCGAGCGCGACGCGCTGCTCTTCGACGTCGCGCGCTGGCAGGCCGCGCACAACCCGGTGTTCGCGCGCCTGTGCCGCGCCCGGAAGGTCTCGTTCGCGCTGCCGCTCGTGCCCGATGCGTGGCCCGCGATCCCGACCGACGCGTTCCGCTACGCGCGCGTCGCGACCTGGGACGATCCTTCGCTCGACGTCCGCACGTTCCGCACCTCGGGCACCACCAGCGGCTCGCGCGGCGCCCATCCTTCGCGCGATCTCTCGCTCTACGATCTCGCCGCCGAGCGCGCGGCGCGCGACTTCCTCTTCGGACCGCGTCGCATGCGCCTCGCGATGCTCGCGCCGCATCCCGACGAAGCGCCGGACTCGTCGCTCTCGTACATGCTCGGGCGCTTCGTTTCTTGGTTCGCCGACCAAGTTACGTGGTGCTGGCGCGATGGGTCGCTCGATCTCGCATCGCTGCGCGACGCGCTCGACGCGTCGGTGCGCGACCGAGCGCCGCTCGCGATCCTCGGCACCTCGTTCGCGATCGTGCACGCCGACGACGCGCTCTCGGAAGGCGAGCGATGGCGTCTGCCCGCGGGCAGTCTCGCGATGCCGACCGGTGGGTTCAAGGGACGCTCGCGCGAGATCGATCCCGCGGAGATGCGCGCGCTGATCGCGTCGCGCTTCGGCCTCGATCCCGCGCGCGACGTGATCGGCGAGTACGGCATGACCGAGCTCTCGTCACAGATGTACGAGCGCGAGGGCACGCTCGACGTGCCTTCGTGGGTGCGCGCGACGCCCGTCGATCCCGACACGCTGCGCCCGGTGCCGAGCGGAGAGATCGGGATCTTGCGCATCGACGATCTCGCGAACCTCGACACCGCGGTGTCGATCCAGACCGCCGATCTCGCGCGCGTCGGATCGGACGGGCGACTCGCGCTGATCGGGCGCGCGCCCGGCGCCACGCCGCGCGGCTGCTCGCTGGCGATCGAAGAAGCCCTCGGAAGGAGCGGACGATGAGCGACGAGCGTCCCGGCGAGGTCCTCGCGATCAATCCTTCGGGCTCGATCGATCGAGTGATCGCGCGCGTGCACGAGGCCGGCGAGGTGCTGCGCGCGGCCTCGCACGATCGTGTGATCCGCGCGATCGCGGGCGCTGCCGCGCGCCTCGGCGATCCCGACTCGCGCGTGGGATCCGAAGCGCGCGCGTCGATCCCGATGCGCTCGGGGCTCAGCGAGCAGAACGTCGAGCACGCGCTCTCGACCTCGCTCGAGCCGCTGCGCGAGGACCGACTGCGCACCGCGCTCACCGCGTTCGAGCGCGCGCACCACGGGCGCACCACCGCGCCGGTGCGGCTCGCCGGCATGGTGCTCGCCAGCAACGTGTTCAGCGCCGCGCTGCGCCCGCTCGCGTGGTCGCTGCTGCTGCGGGTGCCGGCCGTGGTGAAGCCGTCGAGCGGCGACGAAGGGCTCGCCGAGCTCTTCGCGGTCGCGCTCGCCGAGAGCGACGCCGAGCTCGCCGACGCGATCGCGCTCTTGCGGTTCGCGCGCAGCGACGCGGCGATGCTCTCCGCGATGGCGAGCCGCTGCGACGTGGTGCACGCGTGGGGCAGCGATCGTTCGGTCGCCGAGATCCGCGCGTCGCTCTCCGCGACGACCTCGTTCGTCGCGCACGGCCACGGGCTCGGCGCGGTGTTCGTGCCGAGGAGCGCGCTCACGAGCGCGAGCGCGGTGGAGCACGTCGCGGACGAGATCGGGCTCGACGTCGCGCTCTACGATCAGCGCGGGTGTCTGTCGCCGCACTTCGTGCTGGTGGAGCGCGGCGGGAACGTGCCCGCGATCGAGCTCGCGCGCGTGCTCTCGGAGCGCGCGCTCGCGAGCCAGGCGCGCGAGATGCCGCGCGGCACGCTGCCGCTCGCGATGGGCGCGATGCAGGTGCAGTGGCGCGGCGTGGGCGCGACGCGCGGTGAGCTCTTCGAGGGCGATGGCTGGGCCGTGACCTACGAGGCCGATGCCGCGCTGCGCCTGTCGCCGGGCTGGCGCAACCTCGCGGTGCACGACGTCGCGGACGTGCGCGAGCTCGGCGCGAGGCTCGCGCCGTTCGGCGTGCACCTCAAGGCGCTGGGGGTCGCGGGCGAGATCGACGTGCGATGGAACGTCGCGCGCGCGCTGCCCGCACCGCTCGCGCCGCGCGTCAGCGAGACCGGCGCGATGCAGACCCCCGGCTTGCTCGCGGCGACCGACGGCGAGCCGCCGTGGTCCGGGTTCGTGCGCCTCGTCGACGTGGACTGACGCGTGCATCGATCACGCGCGATGTCGCTCGCGCGTGGGCTCGTGATCGGTCTGGTCGGCACCGCGGCGCTCACCGCGTTCGAGCCGCTCGAGCGACGCTGGCTCGGGCACGAGCCCCCCTACTCGCTCCCCGCGCTCGCCGCGCATCGACGCGGCATTCCGATCGCGATCGCGAAGCCCGCGATGCTGCTGCTGCGCTGGACGTACGGCCCCACCTGGGGCGTGCTGTACACGGCCGCGACCCGTGGCCTCGCGCCGCGACATCCCATGCGCGAAGCCATCGCCCTCGCGACCGCGATCGCCTCGTTCGAGCTCGTCGTGATGCCCGGCGTCGGATTGGTGCGCCCGCTGCGCACGTGGTCGCGTCGCGAGCTCGCCGCGCTCGCCGCGCACACACTCGCGTTCGGGCTCGCCGCCGCGCTCACCCGTCGCGCGCTCTAACGCGGCTCGGGCGGACGCCGCGTCAGTCGCGTGCGCCGCACGAAGTGCACGAACGCATCGATGCGCGACTCGATCTCGGGCTCGAGCCCCTCGAACACCACACCCGCGCGCGTGTCGCCGTCCTCGCTGGTCACCCGCACCACACGGAACGCGATCGTCCATCGCGGCTCGCCGGGCAGCGCCATCACGCACGTCCCGCGCGCGCCCGCGGCGGTCACGACATCGCCCGGCAGGACCAGCTGCGCACCGCCCGCGCCGAGATCCGCGACCCACGCCGCGTCGATGCGCGCGCCCTCGAGCTCGACCTCGCACGCGCTGCGCAGCTCGGTGCGGAGGTGCTTGCGGCTCACCGCGCGCGGCGCGCGACCGAGCCCACCGTCCTGCGACAGCGCGCGCACGTGGATCGAGCGCACCGTGCTCGCGATCACCTCGGCGGCGACGAGCACGATGCCTCCGTCGCGTCGCATCGCGAGCTGCGTCGTGGTGCCCACCGCGAGCGGCGACGGCACCGGCGGGATCTCGATCGTCGCGCGCGATCCGTCGACGTCGCGCACCGTGCCGACCCACGCGAGATCCGCGCTGAGATCGGGCATCACGAACACTCGATCGCCGATCGCGAACGGGATCACGACGGACGCTCCCTTCTCGTGATCGTCGCCTCGATGCGATCGATCGCCGCGCACACGACGTCCTCGTCCGCCGCGCGCGCCTGCGCGCTGATCACGATCACCTTCGCGTCGCCCTCGCCCCACCCGAGCACGTAGCGGCGCTGCCACCACAGCTCGCCGTCCTCCACGTAGTCGAGGTCGATGCGCGCATCGCGCCCCTCGCGGGTGTCGGCGATCGCGCGGATGGTCTGCCCTTCGTCGGCGAGCGACTCGATCGGCCACGCGCGCTCTCGCGCGATCGGCCCGTCGATCCACACCATCGCGTCGTTCGCACCGACCAAGAGGAAGGGCGAGCGCCGATCGGGATCGCTCACCACCGCGAGCCCGAGCGGCCACGCGCACGTGAGCTCGTCGGTCTCGATCGTCCACTCGGTCGCGCGACGATCGGCGCGCCCGATCTCCGCGCGCTCGGTCGCGAGCACGTCGACGATCTCGCCGTTCATCTGCAGCGAGGTCTCGGGCGCGTCGTCCACCCGCTCGATGCGATACGGCTCGCGCGGCGTGACGACGACGCCGAAGCCCTGGAGGCGCGTGCTCATCCCACCTACTTGGCGCAGGACCGAGCCACGCGCGAGCGACGGGCGCGCTCGCGCCGTCAGACGCCGATGAAGAGCCGGTGTCCGAAGTTCCGCTCGAGGTTGCCCTCGAAGATCTTCGTCGCCGCGCTCTCGATGTCGTACTCGACGCGCTTGAAGTCGAACTCGCGCGTGTCGCTGTCGAAGAGCGTGTAGCTCGCGCGATTGTCGTAGTCGCGCGGCTGCCCGACCGACCCGACGCTCACGATGTACTTCCAGCCCTTGCGCAGCGTGAAGCGACGCGCCGGAAGCTCCTCGACCTCACCGGGCCGCAGCGCGAACACCTTGCACAGGTGCGAGTGACCGATGAGCGTGAGGTCCGAGAGCTCGTCCCAGATCGACAAGCACTCGCGCGCCTGCTCGGGGGCGAAGATGTACTCGAACTCCTCGAGCCGCAGCGGCGAGCCGTGGCAGAGCGTGAGCCCGATGTTCGCGAGGTCGTGCTTGTACGGGAGGCTCCGCAGCCACGCCATGTTGTCCGGCGTCAGCTGGCGCGCGTGCGTGTCGAGCGCCTGGCGCGCGGCCTCGTAGTAGTACGAGTAGTCCATCCGGCCCGCGACCGCGGCGTCGTGGTTGCCGAGGATCGTGACCTTGGCGAGGTTGCGGACGAGGTCCGCGCACTCGTTGGGGCTCGCGCCGTACCCCACCACGTCGCCGAGACAATAGTACTCGTCGACACTCTCGCGACGGTACGCCTCGAGCACCGCGCTCAGTGCCTCGATGTTGGCGTGCACGTCGCTGAAGATGGCAAGGCGCATCGAGGTCAGCCGAACCCCGTGTATAGGACACTCGGTCGTGCGTGTCCATACCGCGACCGTCGCGTCATCCGCCCGTGGAACGTGGTCATCGTGGGTCGCACCTCCCGTCGCATCACAGCTCGTGCGGCATGCGGTCGCGTGGGCCGCGGAAGTAGTGCACCGGAGAGTAATGCAAGAGGTTCGAGACGCGCTCGGTATAGAGACAAGCGTACTGCTCGACCTGGTCGCCGAACGACGTCACTTCGGGCCCGGCCTTGAACAGCGATCCCCAGAAGGGATGGAACGCCCGGTCGACCTTCGCCTCGAGCTCCTCTTGCTCTTCCTCGATGGCGTGCAGGCGCGCGCGGATGCGGTCGATCGCGCGGCGATGGGTCAGGCGCGCGGCGGCGTGCGCGGGTGACGGCGCGACGCGGCCGAGCTCGGCCTCGCGCTGCTCGAGCTCGCGATCGATCGCCTTGATCTGACCCTGGCGGAAGCGCAGCTCGTCGAAGAGCGTGTCGCACTGCGCGTGCAGCTCGTCGATGCGCGCGAGATCGGTCTGCACCTCGTCGTGCACGCGGAGCTCGGCGCCCATCTCCTGCACGATCATCATCGTGCGCCACGCGGTTTCCTTCTTCGCGCGCAGCACGTCGCCGTAGATGTGATCGCCGACGTAGAGGACCTCGTCGCTCGCGACCTTCAAGAGGCGCTCGAGCTCGGTGAGACAGCCGCCCTGGTAGATCGCGCCGTCGACGAACGCGCTCTCGGGCGCGACCACGCCTTCCTCGGCGGGCGCGAACTTGAGCTCGGTCTCCTGGAAGAAGCGCGGCTTCTTCGCGGCGCAGATCACGACGTCGAAGTAGCTGCGCCAGCGCGGGTACTCCGAGACCTGTCCGTCGAGCATCCACGACATCACGCGCTCGGTGTACTCGGCGCGCGAGTTCGTCAGGAGGAAGAGCTTCTTGCCCGCGCTGCGCAGCTTGTGGAGCGTCGGACCGAGGTTCGGATCGCGCACCAGGTACTTGTCGGGATCGGCGGCGATCGGACCGGGGATCGACTCGTCCTGGTGGGCGATGTCGATGCACTCGCGCACTTCGTCGAAGAGCTGCGCGTAGTCGACCTCGATGCCTTGACGCTCGAGGTGCTCGATCGCCGCGGCGTAGACGGTCACTTCGGGCAGCGCATAGAGCGTGTCGACCCAGTGATAACGCTTCGTGCCCGCGCGCACCGGGCGCGAGTGATAGTGCTGTCGCCGCTCCTCTTTGCTGAGCTCGCGCATGCCGTGATAGGCGCGCTTCACGTAGCGATAGCGGTCCATCTTCAGCACGTTGCCGAGCTTCTTGTCGACGTGCAGGCCGCGGATCGGGAAGTCGCTGCGGAACGGCATCGCGAGGAGCGACTCGGGGCGTCCCTTGCGCTCCACCATCTTCCGCACGGTCGCCTCGATGCTGAGGCGATCCATCTCGGGATGACGGTAGATCGCGAGCGTGTAGTCCATGTCGAACCCGACCCACCCGACCGTGTCGAGGCGCAGGTTGCGGTTGACGTGGATGCGCGTGGCGCGCGGGACCTGCGCTTGCGACTCGTGAGCGAGCGATCGGGTCAGCGGCAGCGCGAGCTGCGAGGTCACGTGCCGGATCCTACCACGTGACGCGGTCGCGACTGCGAGATGGATTCGTCGTCACCCACCGAGGATCGGGCGCAGGAGCGCCTCGAACGTCGCGGTGGCTTCGGAGACGTGAGGCCCGTCGTAGCGGTAGCTCGAGCCCGCCTCTCCGGTGAGGATGTCCGGGCACAGCGGCGCGTCACCGCCCGCGATCACCGTGTCGATCAGCGGCATCGCGGTCTGCGCGACGACGATGCGCACGTGCTGATCGTAGGTGTATCGGTTGGCGACCATGCCGCCCTCGTAGTCGCAGCGCTCGGCGAGACGCTCGACCTCTTGGTCGAGGCACACGACGATCGCGCTGGTCTCGGTGGTGTCGCTCGCCCACTCGGAGCGCAGCCGACCGAACTGCGCGGTCCAGCCGCCGCCCATGCTGCCGCGCTCCATGACCGTCGCGAGCGCCGGGGCGCCCGGCGTGTACGCGGCCGCGGTCGGCACTGGCTGTCCGTCGCACGCGCCCCCGAGCGCCGACACGCGCGACTGCAGCGCCATCCCACCCGCAGCGAGCAGTCCGCCGCCGACGCAGCAGAAGAGCAACACCCCCACGACGCCGATCGCCGCGATCACCCCGCCCGAGACGCGCCTCGCCATGCACGCCATCGGACCACGTCTCGGGTCGCGATGAAAGACCGACGGAACGCGAAGAGGCGACCTCCCTCGCGGGAAGTCGCCTCTCGCTTCGAGCTCGGTGGGAGCTCAGCTCGCCTTCGTCACGGCGAGGCGGGGATCGTCCTTCGTGTACACCGACACGCGCTGGCGATCCTTGCCCTGGCGCTCGTACTTCACGACGCCGTCGATCTTCGCCCAGAGCGTGAAGTCGCTGCCGACGCCGACGTTGTTGCCCGCGTGGATGCTCGAGCCGACCTGACGGACGAGGATGTTGCCCGCGACGACTTCCTGGCCGCCGTAGACCTTCACGCCGCGGTACTGCGAGTTGCTATCGCGCCCGTTGCGCGAAGAGCCCTGACCCTTCTTGTGCGCCATTCTCGTTTACTCCCGTCGATCAGGCGCTCACGCCCGTGATCTTGATCTCGGTGAACGGCTGCCGGTGACCGCGCTTGCGGCGGTAGTTCTTCCGGCGCCGGAACTTGAACACGATGACCTTCTTCGCGCGATCCTGCGCGACGATCTCGGCGGTGACCTTCGCGCCCTTCACGATCGGGGTGCCGACCGCGACCTTGTCGCCGCCGACCATGAGCACCTCGTCGAACGTGACGGAGGCGCCGACGTCGCCCGGGAGCTTCTCGATGCGGAGGCGGTCGCCCTCCGTGACGCGGTACTGCTTCCCGCCGGTCTTGATCACTGCGTACATGAGCTCTTCTTTCTGTGCGCTCCGGGCTGCGGCGTTTCGCGCCCGGCAGGCGGGGGATCGAAGGTGATCCCCGCTCGAGAGGGCGCGTAGTGTACGCGGGGTCCGCCCTCGCGCAAGCTTCAGGCGCGCGCTTGACCCGGAGTCGTCCGACTCCTACACGACGCGCCCCATCATGGCCAGGCGCAAGGACGACGACAGCAAGGGCGATCCGAGGGCACCGAAGCCGCCGCGGCCGCAGAGCTCGCGCGAGCGAGAGGTGGGCGTGGTGCGGCGTCGCCCCGACGATCCGCGCAAGCGCCTCCCCTCGGAGCTCGAGGCGTTCGCGCGCGGGGACGACGACGCGCTGTGGCGGCGCGAGCGCTCGCGCGGTCGCGTGAACGATCCCCGGCCGGTCTCGGCGACCCTGGTGCCGGGTGTGGCGAACCGCGACGCGCGGCTGGTGTGCGACGCGCGCATCAAGCGGCTGCGCGCGGCGATCGACGCGGGCGACGAGTACGTGCTCGCCGAGGAGATCGCGGACGCGGTGCGGCTCGGGGTCTGGCGCGGGCACAAGATCGTCGACTTCGACGTGTTCGCCGAGGCGGTGCTGGGGCTGGGCGTCGATCGGGCGCGGGCGCTGGCGGAGCAGGGCGCGGCGTCGCTCGACGTGCCGTGCGAGATCGCGGACGAGCAGACGGTCGCGCTGTGGATGCGCGCGGAGTCGGGGCTGCTCGAGCACGCGCCGGAGTCGCGGGTGTCGCTGCGCGGCGGCCGCCTGGTGCTCGAGGTGCCGTTCGCGCGCGCCGCGGAGGCGCTCTCGGGCGTGGGCCGGCGCGCGGCGCCCCTGGCGAAGCCGCAGGGCGGGCCGGACGTGGTGGTGGATCGCCCGAAGGGCGTACCGCCGCTCAGCCGGCTGATCGAGCGCGACCGGCCCCGTGACGACGAGTGATGTGAGCGCGCGTTCTCGGATCGCGAAGCGTCGTTCACGCGGTGGGCGCGAGAACGTGCAGGATTGCGAGGCGCGCTGAATCGAGCGCGCGAGTTGCACGTCGGCCCGGACGTGAGAATCGACGACGGGCTCCGGTTCGTGCTCGCGATCGCGGTGGCGGCGAGCGCTCCAGGCTGTGTGATGTACGCGCGCGTGCCGCTGCGGGCGGGCGCGGGCTGGTCGGCATCGGCCGGCGCGACGTACGTCGTGGAGCAGCCTGCGGCGTGCGCGAGCGTCGGGCCGTGCGCGCCGCCGGTGGTGGTCGTGGGCGACGCGACGGCGAGCGCGAGCGGGAGCACGACGACGATCGCGAGCGCCGGAGGCGCGAGCGGCGTGGTGATCGTCGAGAGCGGGTACGCGGGCGCGAGCGGGGGCGTCGAGAGCGGCGCGAGCTCCGGTGGTGTGCTCGTCGCGGCCAGTGATGCGGGCGCGAGCTCCGGTGGTGTGCTCGTCGCGAGCAGTGATGCGAGCGCGAGCTCGGGTGGTGTGCTCGTCGCGAGCAGTGATGCGGGCGCGAGCAGCGTCGCGGCCAGTGATGCGAGCGCGACCGCTTCGGCGAGCGCGGGGGGCATCGCGATCACCGGGCAGGGCCGCGGGCTGCTCGCGATCGCGAACGAAGGCGTGACCATCGACGGGGCGATCGCGGCGCTCGGTCTGCTCGGACCGCTCGCGGGCTCGTCGTTCGATGCGTCCACGCGGGTCGGCGGCGATGGCTCGATCACGATCGACGCGTCGCTCGCGCACGATGCGCTCCCGCGCGCCGGTGGACAGACCAGCGTGGTCGTGCGCGTCGCGGGCGGCGCGGCGCCCTCGCGCGTGCCGCCGCTGCGCGTGCACCTCGTGATCGACGCGTCGACGTCGATGCAGTCGACGTGGGGCCAGCTCCAGGAGGCCGCGCTGCACCTCGTCGCGCGGCTTCGTCCCGAGGACGAGCTGCAGATCGTCGTGTACGGCACCGATGCGCGCGAGGCGCTCGCGCCGGTGCGCGTCGGCGACGGAGCGAACGCGCGACGGGTGATCCGCGCGCTGCGCCCCGAAGGTCGCACCAACATCGAGGCCGGGCTCCGCATCGCGTATCGCGACGTGCGCCCCCACGCGTCGCTCGTCGTCGTGCTCTCGGACGGCGTGCCGAACGGCGGTCTCTCGACGCCCGACGAGCTCGGCGCGCTCTCCGCGGAAGCGAATGCGCGCGGCGCGGTGACGACGGCGATCGGCATCGGCTGGGACTTCCACCCCGGCATCCTCCGCTCGCTCGCGGAGCGCGGGCACGGTCGGTTCCGCATCGCGCCGCGGCCCGGCGAGCTCGGCACGATCCTCGAGGCGGAGCTCACGGCGCGCGGCCGCATCGCGGCGCACGACATCGGCGTGTCGATCGCGCTCGGCGAGGGTGTGCAGATCGACGGCGCGCTGCCCGAGGGGCTCGTGCGCACCGAGACCGGCGTGCGGATCGCGTCTCCGTCGATCGCGGCGGGCGAAGAGCAGGTGATCGTGATCCCGGTGACGGTGCCGCCCGGCGCCGATGCGCGCACCGTGGCGCGCGTCGACGCGCAGTGGACGCCGATCGGGGCGCGCGTCGCGTCGCACGCGGACAAGGCGCTCGCCGTCGCGGTGTCGCGCACGCCGGTGCTCGCGGGCGGGGCCCTCGCGGCGCTCGACGCGGATCTCTCGGCGTCGCTGGAGCTCGCGGCCGACGCGGTCACGAACGGCGATGCGCACGCGGCGAGCGTGGCGCTGCGCGATCACGCGGTGCGGGCTCGGGTGCAGGTGCGCGCGCGGCCCGACGTCGCGCTCGAGGCGCGCGCGACCCACGTCGAGACGCTCGCGACCGCGCTCGAGCGCCTGGTGCCGAGCGCGTCGTGGCACGACCGCCGCGCGCTCGGCGCCTCGATGCTCTCGTTCTCGGTGTCGCTCGGTCGCTGATCACACGAGCATCGCGAGCGCGCCGAGCAACGCCGCGGCACCGGAGGCGATCGCGATCTGCAGCGCGATGCGGCGCGACGCGAACGGCACCGCGCCGAGCACCACACGATCGCGATACGGGCCGTCCTCGCCCGCGATCACCAGCGCACCGCGCGCGCCCGGCAGGAGCCGCGGCGCGCGCGCGTCGTCTCCGACCACGACACGCGCGCGCCCGATCGCGACCACGCGCCCCACGCACCACAGTCCGAGCACGATCGCGAAGAGCCCGCACGCCGCGATCCACACTCGGGCGACGACGCTCGGCCCACTCGCGCGCGAGACACACGCGACGATCGCGACGAAGAGCGCGAGGCGTGTCCACACCGCGAGCTCGTCGCGCAGCCCGAGCGATTTGCCTGCGAGGCGCCGCAGCCAGTGCTCGATCGTCGCCCCCTGATCGCGCTTCGCTTCGCGCGCGAGCACGAGCACGATCGCGCAGGGCCCGAGCAGCCATCGAATCGGCTCGTACGAGAGCACGACGTCGATCGCGACCACCATCACGCCGAGCCCGATCCCACGCGGCAGGTGCCAGTACGCGAGCAGCTCGAGCGTGACGAGCGGTGCACCGAGCACCAGCGCCGGCACCTCGCGCCACCGCGCGATGACGAGCCCCGAGCCGAGCACGATCGTGATGCTCGCGGAGCTACACCATGCGAGCGTGGGCAGACGCGCGAAGCACGCCGCGGTGGTCTCCCCGATGCACGACGCGCTCAGCACGAGCGCGAGCACCGCGAGCGCCCTCCCTCGTCCTCGATCGATCCAGCTCCCCACGACACCGCGCCTCGCAACCCGCGTTCCGTCGAATTGCTCGAAATTCGCGCGCAAATCGCCGACGCGAATGACAGAACGTCAGGCGAGCGAGCGCGCGAGGTCGATCGTGCGCTCGACGTTCGGGATCCCGAGCGTCGCTTCGAGCACCGGCGCGCTGCGCGCGTCGTCGACGAGCATTGCGAGCGTCTCGCGGCGCACCTCGTCGAGGCGATCCGCGTCGCACAGGTCGTGGCAAGCGAGTGTTCCGTCGGCGAGCGCCGCGAACTGCTCGGCCGATGGCTGATAGCGCTCGATCGCGCTCGGGCAACGACCGGATGGCGGCCAACACCCCGAGAGCAACGCCGCGCGGAGCCACGTCGTCGCGAGCACGCTTTCATGCGGCGATTCTACGGCGGTGCGACGCCCTCCGTCACCGGCAGCTCGGTCTGCTGCACCGCGGGCGGCATCGGGTGCGCGTGCACGTCGGGCACCTCCACGTCGGTCGGCTCGGGCAGCGCGGCCGCGTCCTCCACGCGCGTCTCCTCGCCGTCGATCGGCTCGGTGGTCTCGCCCGCGCGCTCGATGCGATCGATCCAGTCGAGCGCCTCCACGCGCGACGCCTCGCTCGCGCTCGGATCTTCGAGCACGTCCTCCCAGATCGCGCGCGATCGCCGCCTGCGGCCCATCGCGAACTCCACGATCGCGCGCATGCGCCGCGCCTCGCGCGACAACCGCTCGCTGGGCAGCCCGCGCGACTGCGCCTCGCGCAGCGCGTCCTCCGCGCGATCGAAGCGCTCGCGCTGGATCATCTGTCGCGCCTCGAGGTACGAGCCGAGCCCGTCGGGGCGGATCTCGCGCAGGCGCATGATCGCCTGCATCGCGGTGACCGCGTCGTGCGGCGCATCGGGATCGGGCGCGAACACCTCGCGCAGGTGCTCGCCTCCCGGCAGTCCGCTCTCCACCGCGAGCAGGCGCACCTCGATCTGACGCGCCTCTTCGTCACCGAGCGGCTCGTGCAGGATCGCGCGGTACATCACCGCCGCTTCCTCCACGTTGCCCTGCGCCCACAGCGCGTCGGCGATGCCCTGACGTGCCGCGCGGATCACGGGACGCGACGCGCTCGGCGGCCCGATCAGCCGATCGAGCTCGCGGCGCGCGCGCTCCAGCTGCCCTTCGCGCGCGAGCGCCACCGCCATCCACGCCCTCGCGCGCGTGTCGTTCGGATCGATGTCGAGCACCTCTTCGCACGTCTCGGCGGCGTGGCGATCGTCGCCCGCCGCGAGATCGTCGGCGACCACGTCCATCAGCGCCGCGACGCGATGCGGGCACACCTGCGCGAAGATCGCGGGTCGCTCGAAGCGCGCCTCCGCCATCGCGAGCGCCTCGGGCGGGAGCGGGACCTCGGTGCGCAGGTACTCGCGCCACGCGACCTCCGCCTCTTCGAGCGGCATCCCGAGCGGGCCTTCGTACTCGCCCTGCTGGTAGATCGCGCGCACCACGTCGGGCCCGCGGGTGTCGAGCACCCACCGCACGAACGAGCCCGAGGTCACGTAGGCGCGGCTCGCGGGCTGGAGCAGGAACCCGAGCCCTTCGGTCTGCGAGACGCTCGGCATCATCTCGAGCGACATCATCGCGCGCGCCCACTGGTGCGGCGTGAGCCCGTCGCGCTCCTCCCACGAGAGCGCGACCGCGACGCCCTCGATGATCCCCGGCGAGGGCAGCCACCCGCCGGCCTTGCCCGAGATGCGGAACGGCCCGACCCCCGCGTTGCCCGCGACGACGTGCACGATCTCGTGCGCGAGCACGGGGTGCGGCCATCCCGAGAGCTGCAGGTACACCTCGTTGCGCCACGGCTTCGCGATGTACGTGCCGCTCGCGCCCATGAGCTCGCGCTTCTCGCTCGTGCTGCGGAAGAAGAACGCGGTCACGCGCTCGCGCTGCTCTACGCCGAGCCCCTGCGCGGTCTGCTCGACGCGCAGATCGCAGTCGTCGCGCAGCCGCTCCGCGCGCTCTCGCGCGAGCTCGCGCGGCACCACGACGTCGCAGATGCGCCCGTGCAGCGTGGTGCCGAGCCGCTGCGCGATCGACTCCGCGGTGCTGCGGTGCCCGAGATCGGTCGCGCGGTACTCGCCGTAGAGCGCGGCCCCGAAGAACGACGTCGCGATGATCAACGAGCCGATGCGGGTGCGCGCGTAGCGCCCCGAGATGCGCGCGGTGCGGGGATCGACGCTCGCGAGGATCAGCGCGACGAACCCGCCGATCTGCACGCCGCTCAGCACGCGGAACGTGAGGTACGGCGTGCCGATCTCGATGTCGGGATCGTAGAGCGTCCCCGGGAAATACCCGAAGAAATGGCCGTATCCGAAGATCGCCGGGCTCGTGTAGAGCAGGCTGGCCGAGCCCAGCGCCGCGAGGATCGGCACCAGCACCGCGATCGTCGTCGCGAGCCTCGGTCGCTGGAACAGCGTCCCGATCGCGACCCCCACGAACGCCGCGAGCAGCACGCCGATCCCCGGGCCGAGCGCGACGAACGCGAGCCCTTCCCAGGGCGCGCACCACGGCACCCGCAGACCGTTGATCGCGAGGATCGCGGTGGGCAGCGCGACGCACCCGCCCGCGAGCCAGGTCGCGCGCTCGAGCAGCTCGCCGGTGCGGTGCAGCCCGCTGGTGCGCGCCTCGATCGCGAGCCGCGCGCCCGCCGCCGCGACGAAGGGCGGCAGGATGAGCCCGAGGACGAGCGCGCTCTCCGGACCGGGCACCCCGGTGAGCGGAGAGAGCATCACGAAGAGCATCGCGAGCGCGACGCTCACGACGAGCGCCATCCGCACCGTCTTGCGCCCCAGGATCGGACCCTGGAATCGCGCGACCGGGCGCGGCCTCGGCGGTGCCGGCTCTTGCTCGCTCACCGTCGGGCTTCGTCAGCTCGCGGTCGCGACTTCCTGCGGACCCTGCGACGCCGGCGGTGCAGGCGGTCGCGGCGACCCGTCGCCCGGCGGCAGCTCGAGGACCAGCGAGAGCACCTCGTCGACCCTCGACACGAGGTGCACCACGAGGTCCTTCCGGATCGTCTCCGGCACCTCGTCGAGATCCGCCTCGTTGCGCTTCGGGAGCAGCACGTGCTTCAGCCCGGCGCGGTGCGCCGCGAGGCACTTCTCCTTGATCCCGGTCACCGGGAGCACGTGTCCGCGCAGCGTGATCTCGCCGCTCATGCCCACGTCGGGCCGTACCTTGAGCTGGGTGAGCATCGACGCGATCGCGACGAAGATCGCGATGCCGCCGCTCGGCCCGTCCTTCGGGATCCCGCCGCCCGGCAGGTGCAGGTGCACGTCGATCTTCGAGAGGAAGTCGGGCGCCAGACCGAGCTGCTCGGCGCGCGCGCGGATGTACGTGAACGCCGCGGCGATCGACTCCTGCATCACGTCGCCGACCTTGCCGGTGACGCGGATGTTGCCGGTGCCCGGCATCTGCGAGGCCTCGACGATCATCAGCTCGCCGCCCGCCGGAGTCCACGCGAGCCCGGTCGCGACGCCCGCGTGCCCGAGCTTCTCCGCAATCTGCTTGTCGTAGCGCGGCGGCCCGAGGACCTTCTCGACGTACGCGCCGTCCGCGAGCTGCGCGACGTCCTCGCCCTCCGCGAGCCGCACCGCGACGTGGCGGCACACCGACGCGATCGTCTGCTCGAGACGACGCACGCCCGCTTCGCGCGTGTACTCGTCGACGAGCCGATCGATCGCCTCGTCGCTGAAGTCGAGGCGCTCGGGCGAGAGGCCGTGCTCCTCGAGCTGCTTCGGGATCAGGAAGTTCTTCGCGATCGCCTGCTTCTCGTCGCGCGTGTAGCCCGCGAGCTCGATGAGCTCCATGCGGTCGAGCAGCGGCCGCGGGATCGTGTCCTTGCGGTTCGCGGTCGCGATGAAGAGCACCGGCGAGAGATCGACCGGCACCTCGAGGTAGTGATCGGTGAACGTGTTGTTCTGCTCGGGGTCGAGCACCTCGAGCAGCGCGCTCGCGGGATCGCCGCGCCCATCGCTGCCGAGCTTGTCGATCTCGTCGAGCAGCATCACCGGGTTGCGCGCGCCCGCGTTCTTCAGGCCCGCGACGAAGCGCCCGGGGTACGCGCCGACGTAGGTCCGGCGATGCCCGCGGATCTCCGCCTCGTCCTGCACGCCGCCGAGCGCGACGCGCACGAAGTTGCGCCCGGTCGCGCGCGCGATCGACTTCGCGAGCGACGTCTTGCCCACGCCGGGCGGACCGACGAAGCAGAGGATCGGCCCGCGGATGTCGCTCTTGAGGCGCCGCACCGCGATGTACTCGACGATGCGCCGCTTGATGCGCTCGAGCCCGTGGTGGTCCTCGTCGAGCACGCGCCGCGCTTCCGCGACGTCGAGGCGATCCGCGGTGGTCTTGCTCCACGGCAGATCGGCGAGCCACTCCACGTAGTTGCGGCAAACCTGGTACTCCGCGCCGTTCGGCGACATCGAGCGCATGCGCGAGAGCTGCTTGCGCGCCGCCTTCTCCGCGTCGTTCGGCATGTGCGCGCGCGCGATGCGCTCGCGGAGCGTCTCGATCTCGTCGTCGTCCTCGGCCTCGCCGAGCTCGCGGCGGATCGTCTTCATCTGCTGGCGGAGGAGGAACTCGCGCTGCGAGCGCGACATCTCCTCCTGCACCATCGTCGAGATCTCCTTCTTGACGCGGTAGACCTGGGACTGCCGCGAGACGAGCTCGGCGACCTTCCGGAGGCGCTCGCGCACGTCGAGGATCTGCAGGATCTGCTGCTTCTGCTGGGTCGAGACCGGCAGGTTCGTCGCGACGAGATCGGCGAGCGCGCCCGCGTCGCTCACGTTGTCGAGCTGGAGCGCGTGCTCGCGCGACTGGTGCGGCAGCAGCTCTCCGAGCTTGCGCGCCGACTCGCGCAGCGCGGCGCCGAGCGCGTCGATCTCGGTGTCGCGGATCGGCGCCTCGTGGATGCGCTGCACCCGCGCCCGCATGTACGGCACGCGACCCTGGGGCTCGAGGATGCGCATGCGCGCGATGCCCTGGAGCACGACCGAGTAGTTGCCCGAGCTGAGCCGGATGACCTTCAGCACGCGCGCGACGGTGCCGAGCTCGTAGACTTGCTCGAACTCGGGATCCTCGACGTCGGCGACGAGCTGGGCGACCACGCCGATCGTCGGCCGGTCACGCCCGAAGCTCTCCTCGATCAGCTTCACCGAGCGCGCGCGCCCCACGTTGACCGGGACGACCGAGGCCGGGAACAGCACCGAGTTGCGCAGCGGCAGGATGGGAAGGATCTCGGGGCCTTCCGGGGGCGGGATCGTCGCGCTCATAGGGTCCTCACTACCTGCACGTCGCCGCTGGGGATTGCAAGCCCTGGGCAGGCCGCGCGCCGTGCGTTCCTGCCCACGATCACGGTGCGAAGCGCGCCATCCGATCGGGTGTGGCGCGCCCTGGTGTTCCCGGCCGGGGGGTCGGCCGGTTCCGTCTTGGCAGCCGGGAGGCCCTCTGTTAGAAACTGGACCGCCTCGGGGGGCTGTCGGACATTCGCTTACATCTGCTTGCTTCGATGAACGTACGAACCGGACGCTCCTGGAGGTGACGATGACCGCGACCCGCAGCACGAAGATCTTGCCGATTGCGCTCGCGCTCGCTGCCGCCCCACTCCTCGGTGGCTGCAACGGCGCCCTGATCGGCAACCTCGTGGTGCTCGCCGTCACCGTCGGGATCTTCTTCGGGACCCTGGGCCTCGGCCGCGCCGGGAACGCCGCCCGCTCGGCTGCTTCGAGCACCGCGGATCGCTCGAGCGCGCAGCAGCCGCGTTCCTGACCCCTTCCTGCTGCTAGTATCCGCCCCCGGGATGAGCATCCCGCCGCCGGCGCCACCCTCCGACTTCCGCTGGCTCTCCGATCTGCGTCTCGCAGAGCTCGAGAGCATCCGGCTGATCCTCCGTGGTGCGTCGGTCATCGACTGGCAGCGCCTGGAGCTCGCGACGGAAGCGCAGGTGCGCGAGTTCCTCGCGGTGCAGGAGTTCGATCTCGACGACCCTGCGAGCCGGGCGCGCACCGAGGCAGTGAAGAACGCCGCGATCGCGTACCTGCGGCGCAACTTCGACTTCCCGATCCCGAAGCCGGTCGCGCAGATGGACGCGGCCGAGCTGCTCCTGCTCGCGTCGGCGCGCGGTCATCGCCAGCTCTGCGCCTGCACGATCTTGAAGGTGATGCACATCATCCATCACCTCGAGGCGCGCGAGCTGCTCTACATGCTGCCGATCTCCGACCAGGACGTGTTCCACCTGGTCGAGCAGAAGGTCTATCGCGTGATCGGCGGGATGCTCGCGGCCGGCCTGCCGATCCTCGAGTTCATCGGCGGGCGCAAGAACCGCGACTCGCTCTACTCGAAGCTGCTCTCCAAGAAGGAGACGCACGCCGCGCAGATCTACGACAAGCTGCGCTTCCGCATCGTCACGCGATCGCCGGACGACATCTTCCCGGTGCTCTCGCACCTGACGCGGTACCTCTTCCCGTTCAACTACGTGGTGCCGGGGCAGACCACGAACACGATGTTCGATCTGCGGAAGTACTGCGCCTCGAGCCCGCACCTCGCGGGGCTCGCGCGCGACCTGCAGCCGCTGGTGGGCGAGCCCGACGACGACGGGCTGCTGGTCGACAACCAGTTCACGAGCTCGTCGTACCGGGTCGTGCACTTCGTCGTCGACATGCCGGTGAGGCTCCCGCAGGAGATCCTCGACCTCGCGCCGCCCGCGGCATGGGCGCTCGGCCGCGTGGTGTTCGCGCAGGCGGAGTTCCAGGTCATCGATCGCGAGACCGAGCACGCGAACGAGATGGGCGACGCGTCGCACGACGCGTACAAGGATCGTCAGAAGGCGGCGGTCATGCGGCGGCTGAAGCTCGGCAACGTGCGGCCGATGGTCGCGCCGGTGCCGGTGCCCGCGCCCGCGAAGCTGCCGGAGAAGCGACCTGCCGCGGCGCGCGAGCGCGGGTCGAGGCCGCCGAGCAGCGCGGCCCCGACGCCGAAGCGCAAGCGCAAGTAGCGGCTCACCACCTCCACTTGTCGAACGGGTTCTCGCTCGGCTGCCAGTTCGACTCCATCTCGCCGTTCTCGACGGCGTCGTCGTACGAGTCCCCGGTCATGCCCTCGTACATCGCGCGATCCATGTCGTCGAGCATGCGCGAGCCGTAGTAGTTGCCGAGCTCCTGCGCGGCCCACATGCCGTCGAGCACCACCGACGACGCGCCCATCGTCCAGTAGTCGGCCGCGCGATATTTCACGCAGTCGGCGTCCTCGCAGGCATCGAGGCTCTGCAGGTAGTCGACGCCGCTGACGACCTGCAGGACCGGCCCCGCGGCGCGAGAGACGCGCAGCCCGCGTCGTGCCCACCGGGCCCATCTCGAGCCGCCGGCGCCGCGGATCACGCGCGCCTGCGGCAGCAGTGAGCTCCCGCCGCCGCTCGCGCTGCTCGCCGACGACGAGGCACGCCGCGTCGCGCGCCGGAAGAGGCCTCCTTCACCGACGGCGAGCGTGTTCGATCCGAGGCGCCGCACGATCTCGTCGTGCGTCGCGCGACGCATGTGCGCGCCACCGAACTTGTAGTCGATCGGGATGACCTTCCCGTGCGCGCTGATCTTGCCGGCGCGGATCCGCCGGACGTCTGCGTCGGAGACGAAGTCGTCGACCACCAGCACGTCGACCGTGCGGTAGGTGCCGCGCGTGCTGCCGCCGGGCAGACGCATCACGTGCTCGGGCCCGACGCCGTGCGCGACGACCACGCCGTTGGCGTCGATGATCGCCTCGGTGATCAGCCGCGGATTGTTCGCGACGCGCCCGGGGAGATCGGTCTGCAGGATCTTGTGCAGGCGCGTTCCGGTCGCCGACGTGCCGTCGTATGCGGCGCCCTCGATCTCCGCCCAGTCCGCGACGGCCTGCACGATCTCGTCGACCTCGTCGGCGCTGTCGAGCCCGACCGGATCGCGCGCCTGGAGCAGGCTGCCGCGCACGTAGTGGTAGTTGTTGAGCGCTTCGCCGCCGCCTTCGGCGTGGATCTGCAGGGGGTCCGGCGTCGCCCACCGGCCCAGCCTCGGCATGAGGAAGCGCATGCCGAAGTACACGAGGCCGACCTCCTCGTCGGCCTCCTTGCCGGTGAAGCCCATCGGCTCGAGCGGCAGGTCCCCGCGATCGCTCGTGCGCACCGTCTCGCGCGCGCCGTTCGGGTAGTACGTGCTCGCCTCGACGAGCTCGCCGCTGGCGAGATCGATCACCGCGCTGCTCGTGCCGAGCAGATCGGGGATCGCGAGCGTGATGCGATGATCGGCGTCGAGACCGGACGCGATGGCGCCGTCCTGCCAGACCACGCGCGCGCCGCCGACGAGGTACTGCGTCTCGGTGCCCTCGGTCGCCGCGTACGTGTCGGGCCCGCGCGCGAGACCACGACGCTCGTAGTCGCCGGGATAGGGCCAGATCGCGTAGCGGGCCTGCCCGAGCGTGTCGCGCACCTCCTTCACGGTGCGCTCCTGCGCGCCGTCGAACGCGTAACGGAGGTGGGCCGCGAGCGACCACGATCCCGCGCCCGCGCGATCGTAGCGACGCGCGTCGACGATCTGGCTCAGCTCGTCGTGGCGATACTGATAGTGCTGCTCGACTCCGCAGGAGCACGCGCTGCGCAGCGCGTCGCGGCGCGACTGCACCGAGCCTCCGGCGTCGATGCACACCGCGAGCGCGCTCGCATCGCGACACTGCCCGTGCACCGTGACCGCAGTGACGTTGCCCGAGTCGCCGTAGTCGACCTCGAGCCATCCGCCGCGATCGGCGCTCGCGTCGTACGGGTGCGGGCTCGTCGTGATGCTCGCCGCGAGACGGATCGCGCTCGGCCGGTCGCCCGCTTCGTCGATGCCGTTGCTGATTCGATCGAGCGAGCGCTCGTGGAACGCGTGCTGGTCGTCGCTCCACTCGACGGTGTTGCCGAGGAAGTCGTGGTCCCAGGTCAGGCTCACCACGCGCGAGTCGAGCGCGCCCGCGACGCTCGGCGCGGGGAGCTCGCGCATCGGGTCCGCGCCCTCGAGCGCGCGCAGCGCGTCGCGGTAGTCGGTCGCGGCGTCCTCGGCGCCGCTCGCGTCGTCGGCTCGGTACGAGTACTCGGCGTCGATCACGCGATAGAGCGCGTCGTGACGGAGGCGCACGCTCTGGGGGCGGAACCCGTCGGGCCACTCGCGCCCGACGCGCCCGTCGGTGATCGCGAGCAGGTTGTCGACCGCGTCCCAGTCGAACGTCTGGTCGTGCACGACCGAGACCTCCGCGAGCGCGCGCGCGGCGCTGGGCGCTCTGGTCGGCGCGCGCACCACCGAGACGCGCCGCGGGCGCCGGCGGCGGTCGTAGATCGTCTCGCTCACCGTCGGCGCGCGCGTGCCGCCCGCGTCGTCTCCCCAGATCGTCTCGAGCAGGCGTCCACCGGCGTCGTAGGTCGCCTGCGTGATGATGGCGCGCTCGGTGGCGCCGATGCGGAGCGCGACCGCGCTCGGCAGCCCGCGCACGTCGTACTCGATGCGCCCGCCGATCGGCCCGCGCGCGTCGTCGAGATCGGGATCGTCGGGGAGCGTGCGCGACATCGGGCGCCCGCCGTGATCGTGGCGCGACTCCGCGACGTAGGTGTGGGCCGCGTCGAAGGCGCGCAGCGGAGGCGTCGCGAGCGGCGCGCTCGCGATCACGCTCGGGAGCGCGCCGTCGAGCGTGCTCGGCGCGGGCTCCGCCTCGGGCAGCAGCGCCATCTGACGTGCGCTCCAGGTCGCGAGCCCTCGCGCGTCGTAGGCCACGACGGAGCGCGCACCGCGATCGACGGTCGCGGTGACGAGGCCGCGCGCGGCGCCGGCCCACGACGGCGGAGCGAGCGCACCGATCGCCCACGCGGGGTACGCGTCGTAGTGGGCCCGCACCTCGACGCGCTGCGGCGCCGCGATCGGATCGAGCGCGATCGCGCCCGCGGGCACCGTCTCGTTGCTCCGATCGCGCCAGGGCTCGGCCTCGCCGCACGAGACGTAGTCCTCGCCCAGCAGGCGCCCGCCGCGGTCGTAGTAGAAGTTCTGTCCGCACCCGCGCGGGTCGCGCACCGCGACGAGATCGCCGACGCGGTTGTAGAGGTAGCGCCACGAGCGGTTCGCCTCGGTGGTGCCCGCGCGGCGCGCGTCGGTGTCGCGATCGGTCGACGCGATCCGCCGCCCCGCGGAGTCGACTGCGAACGTGCGCGTCACGTGGCGCCCCGGGAGCACCTGCGCGCGCGCGAGGGGCAGCGGGGTGCGATCGGGGGTCTGCGCGCGCTCGATCGCGAGCACCGCGCCGTCGGCGCGGCGCGTCAACCAGAGCCGGTACGTCTCGAAGGGCGCGCCTTCGCTGCGCCGCTGCCGGAGGATCGTGTCGACGGTGCGGCCGTGTCCGTCGCTGCGAATCGTGGTGCACGCGCCGTACGCGAAGTGCTCGGGGTCGACGTGGTTCGGATCGCAGACGTTCACGACGAGCGCGCCGTACGTGGTCCAGGTGCGCTCGCCCCACGTGCCGCCGAGCGGGAGCGACCAACGCACGCGACCGAACGCGTCGTAGCCCGTCTGCGACTCGCCCTCTTCGCCGGTCCGCGCGAGCACCTGCGCGACCGTCGGCTCCGCGACGCCGAGGAACGCCGCGTCCCACGAGCGCGCGGGCTGGCCCTGCGGCGTGAGCGAGACGAGCCCGGTGCGAACCCACGCGTGCGGCGCGTCGGCGCGCGAGAGCACCGCGCGCTCGCGGCCGAGCCCGTCGACGTACGAGCGCGACACCAACGCGCCCGCCCCGAGCGCGGCGCGACAGCCCACCTCTTGGATGCTCTCGAGCACGCTGATCGGGCTGCCCAGCGGATCGGTGGTGAGCCGATAGTGATTGCGCACCTGCGGGCGCGCATCGCCCTCGCAGCCGCGCACGTCGGGCGGGCGCACCCAGGTGACGCGGCCGAAGCCGTCGTAGCCCGCGTCGGCGATGCGCCCCGCGGGATCGATCACCTGGGTCGCGACGCCGAGCCCGCGATCGATCGCCACGCGCGAGAGCATCATCCCCGTGAACCCGCTCGCGTCGCGATCCGTGTAGATGCGCTCGCTCGCGAGGACGTGCGCGTACGCGTCGTCGTACTCCGCGAGCGAGAAGCGCAGGCACGTGCTCTGGCTGACCTCGATCTGCCCGCCCTCGCAGGTGTACGTGACGTTGCCCCACGCGTCGTAGCGCAGCGTCGTCTGCAGCGTCTGCGCGCTCTGGGTGAACGACTGCGAGCCGTCCGCGTCGCCCGCGAATTCGTAGGCGCGCGGGATGGTCACGCTCGAGTACGTGCGCGTCGGGAGCACCGAGCCGCGCTCGTAGAGCTGCGCGGTGTGCCCGAGCCGCTCGCTCGAGCCGTGCCCGCTCGTCCAGGTCTCGCTGGTGCGCCAGATCCAGCGCTCGGGTTCGAGCAGCATCGGGATCGTGTGGGTGACGATCTCCTCCGCGCCGAGCGGTTCGCCGTACTCGCTGCGCACGCGTCCCCACGCGGTCCGCTCGATCACGTGACCGATGTGATCGACGCGGTCGGTCGTGCTCGCGGTGATCGCGTAGAAGCCGGCGCTCCGCAGCCATACCGGCTCGCTCCAGCCCGGGTGGTCGACGTCCGCGACGACCTCACCGTCCGCGACGATCTCGCGCGCGACCACCGGGTAGTCGTCTCCGTCGCTTCCCCCGGCGAAGGGCGCGCGCGTGCCGGGCGCGGCGGGCGTCCACGTGGTGGACGTGTCGTAGAGGATGGTGTCGGTGCGCGCGGGGAACGCCCAGGTGACCTCGCGACCGTCGAGCCCGACCAGCAGGCGCCGCACGCGATGGCTGGTGTGCACGGTCGAGAGGAAGCGTCCGCTCGACTCCTCCCACGTCTCGCCGAGGTAGGTCGCGCCCTTCAGCGCCTCCCACGGGTTCTCGGCGCGTCGATCGCCCGCGATCGATCGGGGGCGACGCCCCTGGTGCATGCGCGTGCGCGCGATCGAGGTCGGCTGCGACGCATCGCCGACGGTGCGCAGGTCGGTGGCGCCGAAGCCGCGGAGCTCCTGCTCGATGCCTTCGTAGTACCCGTCGTGATAGGCGTACTCGGCGCGCGAGACCTGCGCGGGCACGCCGAGCACGTCGAGGCGATCGCTGGTCGTGGTCGCGCGCACGACCGTCGTCACCACCGGCGTCCCGGTCGATCGCACGACGCACTCGCCGCTCGCTCCGAGCACGCGCGCGTCGCATCCACCGTCGTCGCGCCCCTGCCACAGGAAGCGCTCGCATCCCGGCCCGCTGCAGCCCTCGGCGGCGGCGAGATCGCGCAGGTAGTCCTCGGCCGTCGTCCCGTACTCGAAGCGCGTGAGCGCGCCGAGCCCGGCCTCGACCTCGCGCAGCAGGCGATGACGTCGACCGCCCATCGGGTCGACCCACTCCCAGCGGCGCGCGCTCGCGAAGAGCACGTCCACCGTGCCGCTCCCGTCGACGTCGACGAGGCGCACGACGCGATCGAGATCGCGATTCCAGCGCAGCCCTTCGATCGTCGCGGGGCGCGAGAACGCGCGCCCGCCCATGTTGAACCACACGTCGAGCACGCCCTGCCCGACGCGCACGAGATCGCTCGCGCCGTCCCCATCGACGTCGGCGAGATACGTCGCGTCGAACGCCGCGCCGAGATCGCGCGGCGCGCGCATCTCGATCCAGCGCGCGCCCGCGATGCCCGCGGGGCAGTCGCCCTCCCCTTCGCCGAACCGGCCCCACCCGCGGTTCGGCAGCCACACGACGGCCCCGGGCGACAGGCGCACCACGTCCTCGAGGCCATCGCCGTTCATGTCGGCGAGGCGCACCTCGGGATCGTCGAACGAGAGCGCACCGGCCGCGACGGGCAGGCACGACTCGATCGGATCCTGCGAGAGCACCCAGCGCGTGCCGTCGTGGTTGGCGGATCCGAAGAGCCCTTCGCCGCCCAGCACGTACCCGAGGTTGAGCCACGTCTGGATCGCATCGCCGCTGGTGCGCACCACGTCGACGAGCGAGTCGTCGTTCACGTCCATCACGCGGATGCGCTCACCGTCGCGCCCGAGGTCGATGCGCGGATCGAGCGCGTCGTCCGGGAGCTCGACCGGAAGGTGCGCGAAGCGCCAGCCCTGCGCGGCGGGCGACGTCTGCGCGCCCGACGCGCGCACCGGCGCGAAGTAGCCGTAGCTGCGCACGCGCGGCATGTGGAGCAGGTCGCTCCGCCCGTCGCCGTCGACGTCCATCGGGACGACGTTCGGGTTCGACAGCTGCATCACACCGGCGAGACCGTTCGGCGCGGCGACGGCGATCGCCGACGAGAACGTGCCCGCCGACGCCGGTCGTGCGCTCGCGCCCGCAAAGCCGTTGAAGTAGACGCCCACCGCGGGCGCGCCGTCGGCGGTGCGGAAGCGGCCGGGCTCGGTGACGATCAGGTCGGGCAGTCCGTCGCTGTTCACGTCGAAGAGATCGGAGCGCAGATCGCCGACGCCGTGCGCGGGGCTCGACGCGCCCTGACGGCGCGTGGAATCGAGCGCGGGGAAGCCGTCGACGCCGCGCGCGAGCGCGTCGTCGCCGGTGTAGCGCAGCCGCATCGGAGGGAGCGTCGGCCCGACGATCGCGTCGCCCAGCGACGACTCCGCGATCAGCTGAGCGACCTGCACGCCGTAGCTCGGGTGCGTCGACTCGGGGCGGCCCTCGATCGTCACCGACGCGAGCTGCGAGTGGTACGAGCGCGGGTCGTACGCGAGGTGGACGCGCCGGACCAGGTAGCGCGAGCCGACGCTGGTGCTCGCCGCGCTCACCTCGATCCGGCGAATGCGACGCGCCGACTCGATGCGCCAACCGGTGCGGTACGAGACGGTCGCGTCGGGACGCGCCTCGTACACGATGCGGACGCGCACGCCGTAGTCCGAGAGCGGCGCGCTGCAGCGACGGCGCGACACCGCGTCGCTCCCCGAGGCCGCGCAGCTCGCGGGCGAGACGTAGTAGACCGCGCTCAGATCGCGCGCCTCGCCCTCGTACACGTAGTAGACGGTCGAGCCGTGCACGTCGGTGGTGCGAGTGAGCCCCCACGACGCGATGCGCTGTCCGTCGGGGCTCCGCAGGAGCGCGTGCTCGGAGGACGCGATCGCTTCGCTCGGTCCTTCGCCCGCAGGCAGGAGCCCGAGGTCGTATCGCGTGCCGTCGGGCGCCTGCACGACCCAGCGCGTCGCGTCGGGCGCGCGGAAGAAGCGCATGAACGAGCCCTCGACCTGTGCGCGGTACTGCTGCCATCCCGCGAGCTCGGCAGGGATGCGTCCGCCGTCGAGCTGCGCCGCGTCGTCGGAGTCGACCGGGACGAGCTCGTGGCTCCCGGCGTAGACGAACCGATCCTCACCGGGATGCCAGCGCGGACGATCGTCGTAGCGCGGCAGACCGCGATCCGACTGTCGCGAGATCGCCGCGACCGAGAGCGCCCAACCGTACCCCGCCTCGCCGCTCCGGCCGCCCGACGAGTAGCCCAGCGCGAGCGGAGGCGCGGTCCCGTTGCGCCCGGGCGGCAGCGCGATCGGCAAGGTGAACGACAGCGCGCCGGTCACCAGCGACGCGGAGAACGACTCACCGAGCCCCTCGATCGATCCCTCGCCGTCGGGCAGCGAGATGCGCGAAGGCGCGACCGCGCTGCGATCGCCCCCGGTCGGCAGCGAGGTCGGCTCGGCCTCGGCGATCTCGGTCTCGCCGTGGACCTCGAGCTCGTCCCGCAGCGCCTCGCGCGCTTCGTCGGGGACGAGGTCGCCTCGGTCGAGCAGCTCGGATGGATCGAGCGACTCGACCTCGAGGGCGCGGCTCTCGAGCTCGACGTCCTGCGCGCGCGCTGCCGGGCCGAGAGCGAGCCAGAGCGCGATCGAGAGAGCGGACGCGGCGGTCTTGCGCATGCGCGCCGGCCCTTGGCAACGCGCGTTCCGCGCGCGGCGCCGCGGTGTTCGGCGAGACGACGCGTGCCCGCGCGCGTGCCGCCCGCGGGCACGCGCGCGGTCGATCGATCAGAGCTGGCGGACGATGCGCACCGTCTCACCGGCGGGCACGTCGACCGTCACCTCGTGCATGCGCCCGTCGTTCGTGCGCAGCCCGATGCGGTGCGATCCCGCGGGCACCTCCATGCGGCGCACCGGCGTGTTCTGCCCGGTGTCGCGCCCGTCGATGAACACGCGCGCCCAGGGCAGGGTCTGGATCATCAGGTAGCCACGCTCGCGCGACGAGCTGCGACGCTCGCTCGACGACGCGCTGGCGCTCGAGCTCGACGACGTGCGCGGCGTCTCCTCGCTCGACGAGCGCGACCGCGATGTGCTGCTGCTCGACGTGGTCGCGACGGGGCGCGTCCCACTCGAGCTCGACCCCTCGGTGCGTCCACTGGACGACGACGTCCTCGTCGTCTCGCGCGGCGAGGTCGTCGGTGCGGTCGCCACCGGCGTGGGCGGCGGCGGCGTGGGCGCCACCACAGGCGGCGGAGGCGTCGGCGCGACCGGCGGAGGCGTCGGCGCGACCGCCACTTCGGTCGGCGGCGGGGTGGGCATCGGAGGCGGCGCGACCACCGCCGGCGGCGGCACCGGGGCAGCAGGAGGCACGACCGCGGGCGCGATCGGAGGCGGCACCGCCGCGATCGGCGGCGCGCTGCCGGGCATCAGCGGGATGAGCAGCATCGCCGTCGTCCCGTCGCTCACCGGGACGGCCTGGGTCGCCGGCTGGAACCCGTCGGCGCGCACCTCGATCAGGTGATCGCCGGCCGGAACGTGATCGAGCCGCAGCGGCGCGCGGCCGCGCGGCGTGCCGTCGACGAGCACGCTCGCGCCCGCATCCGCCGGGTTCGTGCGGATCTCGATCGTGCCGCCCGCCGGCCCGGTGCCGAACACCAGGAACACCGCGAGCGACGCCGCGAGCGCGACGAACACGAACGCGCCGAGCCCGACGAAGAGCGCGACGCGGCTCCTCCGCGGCGCGACGACCGGCGAGCGGAGCTCGAGCGTCTCCTGCGCGGCCGAGCGCGGGCGCATCCCGGGATCGAGCGCATCCGGCCCAGGCTGCGCGAAGGCGGGCGGCGGTGCCGCGCCGAACGCCGGCGGCGCTGCGAACCCCGGCGCCGGACCGGTCTGCGGCATCGGCATCGGCTGCGCCATCGGCATGGGCATCGGCTGCCCCATCGGCATCGGCTGCCCCATCGGCATCGGCTGGCCGTAGGGCGACGCGTGCACGACCGTCGCCTGCTGGCCTCCGACCGCCATCGGCGGCGCGCCGTAGTCCATCAGCGGCGCGGTCGTCGGACGCTCTTCGGGCGGCACGCTCGGCCCGCGCTGCATCGGCGCGGGCATCGCAGGCGGCGGGCTCGCGATCGGCATCCCAGCCGGCTGGTGCACGTGCACCGAGGGCGACACCACGACGCCCGACGGCGCGCCCATCGACGGCGTCGCGGGCTTCGCGCTCTCGTCGAGCTCGTCCGAGCTGAAGAAGATCTGCGTCGGCGCGCCCTGCAGCTCCTCGCCGCCGCCGTCGCTCAGCTCGTCGAACGGCGACGACGAGATCATCGTCGACTCCGACTGCAGCTCGCCCGGATCGTCGTCCTCGGCCACCGGCGGCGGCACGACCGGCGCACCGATCGCGACCGGCGGAGGCAGCGGACGCGCAGGCGGCGGCGGCGCCGGCGGACGACGCACCGCCGGGTTGTCCGGCGACGTGCTCGCCATCGCATCCTTCGCCGCAGCCTGGCCCGGCGCGCTCGGGCGGTTCGGCGGCGGCGGCGGCACGCTCGCCGGCTTCGCGATCTTCGCGAACCCGTCGAGGCGCCCCTTCTCCTTCGTCATCTCGGGCGCGAACGCGGTGCGCATCCACGCCGCGAGCTTGCTCGTGCCGAAGGGCGGCTTCTCGCGCGCCACGAACATCTGCAGCGCCTCGTGCATCTCGCCCGCGCTCTGCCAGCGCTGCTCGGGCTCGCGCGCGAGCGCCTTGAGCAGGATCTGCTCGAGCTCCGCGGGCATGTCCGGCACCGTCTGCGACGGCGGGATCACGTCCGCGTTGCGCACCTTCTCGAGCGTCGAGAAGTCGCTCTCGCCGACGAACAGACGCTCGCCCGTGAGCATCTCGTGGAGGCACGTGCCGACCGCGAACACGTCGCTGCGGTGATCGACGCCCGCGCCCTTCACCTGCTCCGGGCTCATGTAGCCGAACTTGCCCTTCAGCACGCCGGCCTGCGTCTTCGTGTTGCGCGCCGCCGCCTTCGCGATGCCGAAGTCGATCATCTTCACCTGGCCCTCGTACGAGACCAGGCAGTTCTGCGGCGACACGTCGCGATGGATGATGTTGAGCGGCCGCCCGTGGCGGTCCCTCTTGCGATGCGCGAAGTCGAGGCCTTCGCACATCTTGCTCGCGATCCACGCAGCCATCACCGGCGGCATGTGCCTCCGCATGCGGCGGAAGCGATTCATGATCTGGAGCAGATCCTTGCCCCAGACGTACTCCATCGCGATGTAGTGGGATTCCCCGATTTTCCCGAGCTCGTAGATCGGGACGATGTTCGCGTGCGTCAGGTGCCCCGCGATCTTCGCCTCGTCGATGAACATCTGGATGAAGTCCTCATCCTCCGCCATCGTCGGGAGAATCCGCTTGATCGCGATGATCTTCTCGAAGCCCTCGATGCCGAACGACTTCGCCGTGTAGACCTCGGCCATGCCGCCGACGGCGATCCGATCGAGCAAGAGGTACTTGCCGAAGGGGATCACACGATCGCCAGAGCGACCGCCTGGGGCGTTGGGTCGCTGTAGGCTGTTACCCCCACTGCCACCCCCGTTGGGGCCTACGTTCCCCATGCGCGAGAACCTCCAGCTGGCTGATGGTGCCGGCTTCAGACCCCGCGATCAACGAGGTCCATAGGTGATCACAAAAGATTGGTGAGGCGTCGTGTGCGACGCTCCCACGAATCGGGGCCTTCAGCCCCGGGCTCGAACACCTCGTCTCCCCAGGCGTCGCGCGTGCGCAACGCACCCACGGGTCACGAGATGGGCGCGGAGCATCGGCGCGTTCGATTCCCACGTCAAGCGGGGGGTGCCTTGCCCAAGCGAGCCCTCGCACGCCAGCATCCGAGGGCCTGCATGGCGCGCAGCGCGTGGTTCGAGATCGCCGAGGAGGGATGGGCGCGGCTCAGCGCGGCGCGCCCGCTGGGGCGGCTCTTGCTCGAGGCGGTGCAGAACGCGTTCGACGCCGACGCCGCGAACGTCGCGATCGAGGTCGAGCGCGACCGCGTGGTGATCGAGGACGACGCACGCGCCGGGATCGCCGACGAGCGCCTCGTCTACACGCTGTTCCTCTCCGACAAGCCGCGGGACCCGACGCGCCGCGGGCGCATGGGACGCGGCCTCAAGGAGCTGCTCGCGGCGGCGGAGCGCGCGCGGGTCGAGACGATCGGCACGACGATCGTCTTCGACGGCGAGGGGCGTCGCACCGAGACGAACACGAGGGAGAGCGGCACGCGGCTCGAGCTCTTCCGCGTGATCGGCGACGAGGAGCGCGAGGCCGCGCTCGATCTGCTGCGCCTCTCGATCCCGCCGCGCGGCACCAGCCTGCGAGTCGCGGGGCGCCTGGTGCGGCGGCCGCGCAGCGTGCTCGCGCTCGCCGACTGCGAGCTCGAGACGGTGGTGATCGACGAGGGCGTGGAGCGCGCGGCGATGCGCCCGACGCGCGTCGCGATCTACACCCCGAGGCGCGGCGAGGCCCCGAGCCTCTTCGAGATGGGCGTGCCGGTGCAGCCGTGGAACGTGCCGTGGCACGTCGACGTCGCGCAGCGCGTCCCGCTCGGCGAAGGACGCGACGCGGCCCCCGAGCGCTTCGTGCTCGCGCTCAAGGCGACGTTGCTCGAGGCGATGGTGCACAGCTACCTCGATCGCCGCGATCTGCGCGCCGACTGGGTGCAGGACGTGATCGCGCGATGGCCGGTGAAGGCGGGCCTGCTCGACGCGTACGTGAGCAAGGTGTTCCCGCGCGGCAGCGTGCTCGGCGGCACCTCGCGCGCGAACGATCGCGCCAAGCAGCTCGGCGCGCACATCGTCGACGCGCGCACGATCTCGCACGGCGCGTGGCTCGCCCTCGCGCGCGTGCTCGAGACGAGCGACGACTACGTGCGCCGCCGATCGAGCGAGTTCGGCGGCGACGAGGTCGAGCCCGACGAGACCCAACGTCGCTTCGCCGAGGCGGTGCGCTGGCTCGCGCGGCGCGTCGCGGGGAGCGTGGTCCGGGTGCGCTTCTTCGCGCGCGATCCCAGCGACGCGGGCTTGCTCGAGGACGCGGTGACCGACGTCGACGCGCGCGCGATCTCGTTCAACGTGAAGGGCCCGCTGCGCTTCGACGACGTGCTCGATCCCGGCACGATCGGCGTGGTGCTGCACGAGCTCGCGCACCTCGCGTCGGTGGAGCACGACCATCGCTTCATCGATCGCCTGCAGCTGCTCGCGGGCATGCTCGCGAAGCTGCTCGCCGAGGGCGGCCCCGAGCTCGCGCGCGCGCTCAGGCGCGGCGATCCCGAGCGCTGATCCGCTTTGGCGCGAGGCCTCGCCGGCGTCTAGAGTGGGCCGCAGCGGCGCCCAACGTCGCACGGAGGTCGGACATGACAGCGTCGAAGTGGTCCACAGCGCTCGCCGTTTTGATGGTGTCCGCGATCGATCCAGGAGCTGCCGCGGCGCAGGCGTCGTGCAGTGCGCCGGACGCATGCTTCATCGACGGCGCGTGCCACACCGGCCGGGTGTGCTGCGACAGTCAGCCTTGGTACGACGCCTGGATCGTGCGCGAGTTCCTGGCTCCGACGGCGGACGACACCGTGGACATGATGTGCGACGTCGAGTTCGAGTACGTCGAGGCGCTCGCGGCCCATCGCGGGCTCTCGTTCGACGGCCCCGTGCTGAAGTCGTTCGTGTTCGCCGGCTCGCAGGACTCGAATCTGACGCTCGATTGCGGCGACGATCCGACGCACCCCATCGGCGCGCTCGGAAATCAGGTGATCATCAACGTCGACACGGTGCGGACCCCGCTCACGCCGACGTGTGGCGCGGCTTGGGATGGCGTCGAAGCGCAGGTCTGGGATCGCCCCGAGGGAGTCACGATCCGCAACTGCACGCTCTACGGTCGGATCCGGATCCGCGGCATGATTCACGCCGTGAAGGAAGGTGGCACTCAGTGCGACGTGCTCGAGTCCTCACGCCGACAGGGCCACGTCGATCGCATCCGCGCCGCAGCGCCGACACGCACGACCATCGAGAACGTCACGTTCCGTGGCGAGGGCATGATTCCCCTCTACGTCAATCCCGGAGTCACGTACACGCAGGTGATCGGCTCGCATTTCTACGGCAGCTCTGGGGACGTCGCGATCTATCTGGACGCGGAGTCGTCGCACAACGTGATCCGCGACTCGGTGATCGACACGGCGACCGGCAACGGCCGTGAGCAGATCGCGATCGATGGCTCTTCGTACAACCACATCCACGACAACTGGATCGGTGACCTGCAGCGGGGTGGGATCTTCGTCTATCGGAACTGCGGGGAAGACGGGATGGTTCGGATCTCCGAGCCGAGCCACAACGTCATCGTGTGGAACATCTTTCCTTATCTGCACTCCGACACCGATGATCCCGCCGTCTACCTCGGTGGCCGCCACGATGACTGGGATACGGACAACTACTGCAACGAAGACGAGGGTGTCGCGCTCTGGGGCAGCTCGATCGATGATCGCCAGTTCGCCCGCCACAACATCGTTGCGTACAACCAGGTCTGGAATCGAAGTCCGACCGAGATGATCCGGGCGTGGAACGACGCATCGAACACGCCGAACTACGTGTATGCGAACTCGACGTGTGATTGCGACTTCACGACGATGTCGTGCGGTCTGATCTGTCAGCCGCCGCTCGCGCCTGCGCTCATCGTCGCGACGGTGCTCTGAGCTCGGGCTCGCGCGCTCACCGCGTTCGCTTCACGAGCGCGATCGCGCCGGTCTCGCGATCGATGTGCACGCGGGGAGCGCGCGCGAAGCCGGAGTGCGGCACGCTCCCGGTCCATCCGCGCTCGGTCTCGCGCACGCGCACCTGGGCGCGGGCGTCGAACGTGCGCGGCGTGCCGTACGACGCGAGCCGCTCCAGGTACTCGGCCGTCTCGATCGCCCCGGTCTCGCGGGCGACCTTCGCCCATCGCACGTAGCGCGGCGCGAACGCGGCCAGCGACTCGTCGGGCCCGGCGTACTGCGGCGCGACCACGACCGCGCACGCCGCGTCGCGCGCGGCGTGCGCGACGATCGCGCGCGCGTAGTCGCGCTTCTCGGCGTCCGGCTCGGCGGCGCCGCGCAGCAGCGGCTCGATGTACTCCGGCTCGAAGAGGAAGAGATCCTCGTCCTGCTCCATCAGGTACCACCGGCGCGTACGCACCCATCGCGCGACGAGCGAGGGAGGAAATCGCTCGTAGCTGCGCGAGCCGGGCCCGACGGTCTTCACGCCCGGGTGGTAGAGCAACGTCGGGCGGACGAGCTTCGCGCCGGCGAGCGCATCCCAGACGCGATCCATCTCGCGATCGACGTCGCGCGGATCGGCGTTCTCGATCCCGGTGAGGCGCTGCCATCGCGAGCCACGGAGATGACCGCGCAGGTGCGCCACGATCAGCGCCACCGCGACCAGGTGACGACGCTCGGCGAGCGGTCCGTGGAGGCGCGCGAGCAACGTCTCGATCCCCGCCGATCCCCCGGGCAGCGCCCCTTCGAGCCAGCGACAGAGCGTCCGCACGTCGCGCCGAGGCGTGGGCTGCGCGCGCCAGGTGTCGCGGGGGAGCGAGATGTCCAACGTCGGACGGGATCGCGCCATCGACGCGAGCCTACGCGCGGCGCCCGCTACAATGCGCGCCGGGTGACGCTCGAGAGCGATGAATTCCCGGCGACCGGAAGGTATGTTCGCCCCGTGAACGCGGCGGGCGCGCCCGAATGGCTCGGACCCTATCGCCTCGTCGAGCGACTGGGGCAGGGCGGCATGGCCGTCGTGTACCGCGCCGAACGAACGGGCGACGCCGGCTTCAAGAAGAAGGTCGCGATCAAGCGGATGCTGCCGCAGTACCGGCGCGATCCCTCGCTGCTCGAGCGCTTCGCCGCGGAGGCGCGCACCAACGCGCGGCTCGATCATCCGAACCTCGTGCAGGTGCTCGACTTCGGGATCGATCCCGAGCCCTACCTCGTGCTCGAGTTCGTCGAGGGCGTGACCCTCGGCGCGGTGATGCAGCGCCTCGCCGAGCGCAACGAGATGCTCGACATCGCGGCGGTCGCGTACATCGGCGCGGAGGCCGCGAGCGGGCTCGATCACGCGCACCGCAAGAAGGGCGACGACGGCACGCCGCTCGGCATCGTGCATCGCGACGTGAGCCCGCAGAACGTGCTGCTCAGCAACGAAGGCACGGTGAAGGTCAGCGACTTCGGGCTCGTGAAGGCCGCCGACAACGTGCTCAAGACGCAGAGCGGCGTGACGATCGGGAAGATGAGCTACATGGCGCCCGAGCAGGCGCAGGGGGTCGACGTCGACGCGCGCGCCGACGTGTTCGCGCTGGGCGTGACGATCTGGGAGATGCTCACGATCCGCTCGCTGATCCCCCCCGACGATCCCCAGGTCGCGGCGAACCTGCTGCGCAGCGGCGACTTCCCGCCGCCCTCGCGGTTCAACCCCGAGGTCCCGCCGCGTCTCGAGAAGATCGTGATGCAGTGCCTCGCGATCGACCCCGCGGTGCGCACTCCGTCGGCGCAGCAGCTCGCGCAGGATCTCCGCGAGCTCTTGCACGAGCGCGCGGCGGGCTACGGACGACAGCAGCTCGCGCGCTTCCTCCAGTGGCTCTTCCCGGAGAAGGGCTGGGAGCTGCCCGAGCCCGAGCGTCCTCCTGCACAACCCTCGGCCGACGAGCGCGCGAGCTTCGTGCCGCCTACGCCGGTCGCGCTCGCGGTCGCGCGCGCCGAGGCCGATGCCGCGGCGATGCCCATCGAGGTCGCGCCTCCTCCTCCGACGTCGCCCGCCGCGCCGAGCGGCTCGCTGCCGATCGTCGGCGGGAGCTCCGCGTCGCACGCCCGCGTGAAGGCACCGCTCTCCGCGCTCGCGCTCTCGGCGATGGTCGGCGCGTCCGCGGTGATCGTCCTGCTCGCGATCGCCGGCGTGGGCTGGCTCGTGGTGCGTCACGCGAGCCGATCGCTCCCGCCCGAGCCCGCGAGCACCGCGCCTCCGCTGCAGCCGCTCGGCGCGGGCGTCACGATCGAGTCCCCGACGCCCGGCGTGCGCCTGTTCCTCGGACCGCGCGAGCTCGGTGCGCCGCCGCTGCGCCTCACGCCCGAGCAGCTCACGGGCGAACCGCTCGTCGCGCTCGCGCCGCGCCATCAGCCGCTGGTCATCCGCGCCGAGCGGTTGGTCGAGCTCACGCGCATCGTCGGTCGTGTGCACACGATCGATCTCGAGCCCTCGCAGCGTCCCGACTGGATGGTCTACGTGCGCTACGACGGACAGGGCACCGCACACCTGCCCGAGGGCGACGAGCTCGGCCCGGTGCCCGGCGTGGTGCGGGTGCGGACGCGGCGCGATCTCCCGACGCCCGAGGCGATCGTGATCTTCGACGAGAGCGGTGATCACGCGACGTCGGTCTCGCTCGAGGGGTGCGAGGCCGACAAGGTCTGCGTGCTCTATCCGCCCTCGGGCTCCTGATCGCGCTGCGGCTTCGGAGGCGGGGGCGGCACGTCGGGCGTCGTCCCGGCGCGCGCGGCGCGGCGGGCCGCACGGATGCGGCCGAAGAAGTCGGTGAGCAGCGCGCCGCACTCGCCGCCGAGCACCTGCGGCACGAGCACGAAGCGGTGGTTCAGCCGGGGATCGCTGCCGATCGTGTAGAGCGTCGTGGTCGCGCCCGCCTTCGGATCGTCGGCGCCATAGACCACGCGCGCCACGCGCGCGTTCACGAGCGCGCCGGCGCACATCGGGCAGGGCTCGAGCGTCACGTACGCGGTCGCGTGCTCGAGGCGCCAGCTCCCGATCGTCGTCGCGGCCTGGCGCAGCGCGATCATCTCGGCGTGGGCAGTCGGGTCCTGCGTGGTCTCGCGCAGGTTGTGCCCGCGCCCGACGACCGTGCCGTCGATCACGATCACGCAGCCGACCGGGACCTCGCCCTTCGCTTCGGCGAGACGTGCCTCGGCGATCGCCTCGCGCATGAACGAGGCATCGACGTCGGAGCACGGAATCACGTCGCCGGAGTCGCTCATCGGCGCGGTAGGAAGAACGGAGAGGGCGGGATTCGAACCCGCGGTACTGTCTCCAGTACACACGATTTCCAATCGTGCACCTTCGACCACTCGGTCACCTCTCCCGGAATCGCTTGCAAAGAACCTCGAGCTCTCGAGGCCATCGCGCGACCACCAGGGAGACCGCGCGCCGCACCGGCGCAATGCATCAGCGCCAGATACGCAAAGCGCGGCCCCTCATCTCTCGACAGAGGGCCGCGCCCGGAGCTCGCTCCCGCACCGACTCACGTGCGGTGCGGCGTTACAGCGGAGAGCGTGGGATTCGAACCCACGGTACCCTCACGGGCACACCTGATTTCGAATCAGGCGCCTTCGACCACTCGGCCAGCTCTCCGCCGGCGGTTGTAGCGCGAGGTCGAACGCTGTCAACGAATTCGACGACGTCGAATCAACATCGTGATCACGAGGGCAATTGCGGCCGCGATCGGCGCGTCGGAGCGCGCGACGATCGCGCATCCCGCGCACCCTCCGCTCCGAGGCGGCAGCGTCTGCGGACGCTGCTCCGAGGTCTCGTCGTCCTCGATGTCGACCGGGATGACGCCCGATCCCAGAGAGAGACGCTCGTCGTCGGCGTCCTCCATCGCGCGGGTGCCGCCGCAGAGAGACGCGGTCCACTCACCGTTCACACGCTCTGCGAGCACGAGGTACGAGCGGCCGACCTCGAACGGGACGCCACACGCCGCGGACTGCGACGCGGTGCGCACCTCGACGTGCTCGGCGTTCGCCTCGCGCCAGGTCTGCACGACGTCGAGCCGCACGCGCACGTGCATCTCGCCCGCGGGCTCGATCGACGCGACGCGCCCTTCGAAGATGGCGTCGGCCTCGGCGGCGAGCTGCTCGAAGGGTGTCTCCACACACGAGCATGCGTGGGCGCGTGACACCGCTCCGAGGATGCAGGTCGAGGCGATCAGCCCCGCGATCCAGAGTCGAATCATCGCGGCGCAGCATAGCGCGCACGTCGTTTGACACGACCACACCGCGCGGCTAATAACGCGATTCCCGCGAGCGCGGGAGCGGCGGTGACCCGCCGCCGGAGAGGTGGCCGAGTGGCCTAAGGCACTCGCTTGCTAAGCGAGAGTACTCCAAAAGGGTACCGCGGGTTCGAATCCCGCCCTCTCCGTGGAAATCGAAAAAGCGAGTTTGACAAACCTGTCCCTCTCGCTAGAGTTCGCGCCCTCTCTGGAGCCATAGCTCAGCTGGATAGAGCACCGGTCTACGGAACCGGGGGTCGGAGGTTCGAATCCTCCTGGCTCCGTTCTCGGGGCTGAGCGAGACATCGCTCAGCCCCGAAACGCTTTGGGGGGTCCGGAACAGCACGTCGCGCCACGCGGACACGCGAAGAGCACGACGAGCAGATTCAGGCGCACGAGCGCTCCCGCGAGCGAAGCGACGCGCTCACTCGCGAGCGAACCGACGCGCTCACTCGCGAGCGAACCGACGCGCTCACTCGCGAGCGAACCGACGCGCTCACTCGCGAGCGAACCGACGCGCTCCCGCGAGCGAACCGACGCGCTCCCGCGAGCGAACCGACGCGCTCCCGCGAGCGAAGCGACGCGCTCCCGCGAGCGAACCGACGCGCTCCCGCGAGCGAACCGACGCGCTCCCGCGAGCGAAGCGACGCGCCCCCGCGAGCGAAGCGACGCGCCCCCGCGAGCGAAGCGACGCGGCTCCGGCCAGCGCTCACCGACCAGGCCGCCGCCCGAGATCGCGCGTGGGGCTGGGGCCCCACGCGCCGAGGGGCACGACCTCACCCGCCGAGATCGGCTCGCCGCGGCACCCCACCCCGACCAGCCGCGACCACCGCAGCGTCGGGGGGCCCCCTCCTCAGAAAAACAGAGGGCCCCGCCACACGCTGGTCACCGCGACTGTTGCTCCCTTCCGGGCCTGGCAGGGTTGACGGGCCAGCGTTGGCGAGGCCACAGGCCGAACGAATTCGGAGCGCCCTTCGTAGTACGGCCCGCGCGCGGGGGCAAGAGCGATCACGCGCCCGCCGCGCTCGCCTCGCGCTCGAGCGTCGCGTCGTCGGGGAGCGGCCTCGCCTGCGCGAGCATCGCCTCGAGCCCGCCGAGCTCGCTCACCCACGTCGCGAGGCGCTTCATCCCCTCGTCCACCGTGATGGTCGCGCGGAAGTCGAGCTCCGCGATCGCCTTCTGCACGTCGAAGAGCGTGCTGCGCGCACGTCGCAGGATCTCCTCGGGCAACGTCGCGCCGCCGCGCCCGGCACGCACCACCGCGAGCGGATACGCCAGCGCGAAGGGCGGCCCCGAGCGCGGCCCCGGCAACGTGAGCGTGCGCGACAGGACCTGCAGGAACTCGCGCAGCTCGAGGAACTCCGGGTCTCCCACGTAGTACACCTGCCCGGGCGCACCGGGCGCGCGCGCCGCGGCGATCACCGCGTCGGCGAGCGTCTCGACGTAGGTCGTGGCCACGAGGTTGCGACCATCACCGAACATGCGGATCCCGCCGCTGCGGGCTTCACGCACCAGCTCGGGGAGCGTCGAGAGATCACCGGGGCCCCACACCCACCCGGGGCGGATCGCGGTCACGGCGAGCTCGGCGTCGCTCGTGCTCAGCGCGATCTCCTCCGCGAGGCGCAGCGCGCGCGCCCGCTCTCCGATCGGAAGCTGCGCGAGATCGCGCTTCTCGTCCCAGTGCACGCGGTCGACGTTCGCGAGCGTCACGTCGGCGCTCGAGATGGTGACCACACGCTCGAGACCGGCGTGACGCGCGGCCGAGAGCACGTTCTCGGTCCCCGCGACCAGCGTCCATCGCAGCGCGCGCGCCGAGGCCCGCGGCGAAGGGATGCCCGCCGCGTGCACCAGCACGTCGGCGCCGCGCGACGCGCGGGCGATCGCGTTGGGATCGAGGAGCGAGCCGACCGTCACGGTCGCGCCGCGTGCCGCGAGCGCCGATGCCGCCGACGCGTCGCGCACGAGGACGGTCAGCTCGTCACCGCGATCGAGGAGCCGGCGCGCGATCGCGCCGCCGATGAACCCGGTGGCCCCGGTGAGGACGACCTTCACCGCGCCGTCGTAGCAGGCCGAGGTCGGCGCGGACAAGACGTCCGGGCGCTATGCTCCTCCGCGATGCGTCACATCGCGGCGGTCGGTCCGCGAGCCAGCCAACACCTCGCGCGCGTGCTCGCGCTGGTGCTCGCGGTGGGGTGCGACGGCTCGCCACCATGCGTCGACGAGGACCTCGACGGCCTCGGCGCCCACTGCGAGGCCGGGCCCGACTGCGACGACACGAACGCTGCGCGGGGCGAGGACTGCGACGCGGTGCCTCCGCCCGACTGCGCGGCCGATCCCACCGCGACCGGCTGTCCGTGCCTGATCGGCAGCGTCACCGACTGCTTCCCCGGTCCGAGCGATCGCGCCGGCGTCGGTGAGTGTCGCGCCGGGCGCACCCGCTGCGTCGCGCAGCACTGGGGCCTCTGCGAGGGCTCGCAGGGCCCGTCGCGTGAGCGCTGCGACGAGCGCGATCAGGACTGCGACGGGCTCACCGACGAAGGTGTGCGCAGCCCGTGTGGTGGATGCACGGCGTCGTGCACCGGCGAGCTGTGGGGCGAGCCCTTCGACGAAGCGGGCGCGGGGCTCGCGATCACGAGGCTCGGCGAGCTCACGCTCGCGCGCGAGGAGCGATCGAGCGCGACGGTGTGGGCGGTGAACAGCGCGGAGGCGACGGTCTCGCGCATCGACGCGCTCGAGGCGCGCGAGACCGCACGTTATCTGACCGGGGATCGCGAGTCGGTCGCGCTCGAGCCGAGCCGCGTCGCGGTCGACTGGAACGGCGATGCGTGGGTCGCGAACCGCGCGTTCGACGGAGTCTCGAGCGTCGTGCGCGTCGCGGGTGAGCGCGCGCGGTGCGTCGATCGCGACGACAGCGGGATGATCGACAGCTCGGCGTCGCCCGAGGACGTGCGCGCGTGGGGCGGCGACGAGTGCGTGCTCGCGAGCGCGGCGGTCGGCGATGCGCGCGAGGTCGCGCGTGCGCTCGCGATCGACGGCGATCGCGGGCTCGATGGCGCGTCGGGTGGCGACGCGTGGGTCGGGCTGCACGACGGACAGGCGTTCGTCGAGATCGATGGGCTGCGCGGCGTGGTCCTGCAGCGCGTGGAGACGCCGGGGTTCGCGCCCTACTCCGCGGCGTTCGATCCCTGGGGCCGGCTCTGGGCGATCGCGCGCGATGGATTGCTCGCGCGGATCGATCCGAGCGCCGATCCGCCGACCGTCGAGATCCTCGAGGTGCCGCTCTCGTGCTGGCTGCTCTACGGCATGGCGATCGACGGCGAGGGTCGCATCGCGATGACCGGATTCTCGTGCGACGCGGTGACGATCCACGATCCGCGCACGTCGCGATGGTCGACGATCCACACCGAGCCGTCGCCGCGCGGCGCGGGGTTCGACGGCGCGGATCTCTGGGTCGCGCACACCGGCGGGCGCGTCTCGCGGCTCTCGGTCGATCCGCTTCGCGTGCTCGCGACGCGCACCCTCGCGATCGACGACATCGCGCCGGTCGACTCGATCGGCGTCGGCGCGGACGGGCTCGGGCACGTGTGGACGGTGAGCGGAGGCGGAGGAGGCGCGGGCCTCGGCGTCGTCACGCGCGTCGACGTCGAGCGCGCGATGGCCGACGCGCAGGTGCCGGTCGGCGCGACGCCGCACACCCAGGGCGATCTCGCAGGGCAGCAGCTCTTCGGTGCGCCGGTGCCCGAGGCGAGCGCACGGCGGGTCTTCGACGGATGCGGCGCCGAGGTGGCGACGCGCTGGGCGAACGTGCACGTCGCGGGAGATCCCGGCACGCACGGGACGATCACGATCGAGGTGCGTCACGCGGCCGACGTCGCGTCCCTCGCGAGCGCGGAATGGACGACGCTGGGCGCGATCCCCGAGGACGACCCGCCCTTCCCGCTCACGCTGCCCGAAGGCGGGGTGCTCGAGGTGCGCGTGACGCTCGCGGTGAGCGCGAGCCTGGGCGCACCGCTGCTCACACGCGTCGGCGTCGAGTGGACCTGCCCCGGGCCCGAGTGATCCGTCTCGCGCGGCCACTCGTACGTTCGGGCGGGGAATGCGGTCGCTCGCGTCGGTCTGCGGTAGCATCGCGCGAGCCATCGCGGAGCACGGAGGAGCTTTGGATCGACGACGACGCGGGACCCTGCTGGCGAGCGCACTGATCGCTGCGGCGTGCGCGCTCGCGCCGCCGACGCGTGCGTCGGCGCAACCACCGCAGGGCACGGGGGGCGGCGAGTCGATGTCGCAGGCGACGACGACCGAGGGCGACATGAACGACGAGCGCGCGCGCGGCGCGTTCCGGCTGGGTCGCCAGTACTACGAGCAGGGCCGCTTCGCGGAGGCGGCGAGCGAGTTCGAGCGCGCGTACGGGCTCTCGGGGCGCGGGCAGCTGCTCTTCAACGCGTACCTCGCGTACCGCGACGCGCGCGACGACGAGAACGCCATCCGCACGCTGCGCGGATACCTCGCGCAGGTCGAGGAGATCCCCGATCGCGCGCTGCTCGAGGCACGCCTCGCAGCGCTCGAGCGCGGGCTCGCGGAGCGTCGCGAGTCCGACGCACGCGCGGCGGCGGAGACCGAAGAGGCGCGACGTCAGGCCGAAGAAGCGCGGCGTCAGGCCGAAGAGGCGGGGCGGCCGCGTTATCGCGAGGTCCCCGGCGAGACGTGGCCGTGGATCGTGATGGGCAGCGGCGGTGCGCTGGTCGTCGCGGGCATCGTCACCGGCGCGGTCGCGCTGAGCGAGCGCAGCGCGCTCGACGACGAGTGCCCGCTGCAGCTCTGCCCGGCGGGCAGCGACGTCGAGGGACGACAGAGCACGATCGAGGCGCTCGCGATCACCACCGACGTGCTGCTGGTGACCGGCACCGCGGCCGCGGTCGCGGGGCTCGTGCTCGGACTGGTGCTCGGGCCGCGCACCGAGGCGATCGAGACGCCGCCGGTGAGCGCGGCGTGCACCGGCGAGGGCTGCTTCGTCGCGGTGCGAGGGGATTTCTGACGATGACGCGTCTGCTTCGCTTCGTGACGATCGTGCTCGCGATCGCGAGCGTCGGGCCGGGCTGCACCGCGATCACCTCGGGCGACTTCGAGGAGCGCGCCGAGCCGCTGGTGTGCGGCAACGATCTCGCCGCGTCGCGTGTCGACATGCGGCTCGATCTCACCGACATGAACGCGCACCTCGACAACCTCACGGTCGCGAACCTGGTGCGCATCGAGGGCGCGGGACCGGCGCGGGTGCGTCGCATCATCGCGCGCGCAGTGCTCGATCCGCTCGGCGAGGCGAACCTCCAGATCGCGCTGCCGTGCACGGTGCTCGACGGCAACCACGAGGTCGATCTCGTCGCCGACCTCAACGGCAACCGCATGTACGACCCGTGTCCGCGCGCGCCCGAGGGCTGCGAGGACCACCAGTGGCGCCTGATGCTCCAGGCCGACGGCACGGTCTCCTACCAGCACGACGTCGACTTCGTGGACCTCGCGCAGGACGCCCCGCTGCCGCGCGGTGCGCTGCCGGTGCGCGCGGCGTTCGGGAACATGTCGCAGTTCGCCGGTCGGCGGATGGAAGTGCACGTGAGGCGACCGCTCGAAGAGGGCGGCTTCGAGACCGTGCTCGTCTACGTGCTCGGCGCGGTGCCCGACACCAACGACATGCTGGTGCGTCGCGAGGAGAACCTGATCGAGCTCCGCGAGCGCTACGAGGTGGCGATCTGGATCGACACCAACGGCAACGGCATCTACGACCCGCCGAGCTCGATCGGCGTCGACGGCCGCGACTACGCGACCACGATCGACGCAGTGGGCGAGCCGCCCAGCGCGGTGGATCCCGGCGGCGTGCAGGTGCTCTTCGACGGCCAGTCGCCGCCGCCCCAGGAAGACATCGCGCTCGAGCTCTGAGCCGTCCGGGACACGAACCGCGCGGTTCGTGTCCCGGATCGCGCTCACGATCGCGCGCGCTCGAGCTTCGCGAGGATCGACGCGAAGCGCAGGTCGAACGTGTCGGGATCGGCGTCGAGCACGCCCATCGCCGACGCGAGCTCGAGCCCGGCGGACACCCGCATCGCGTGCATCTGCGCGACCGCGACGCCGGCGCGACGACGATCACGATCGGGCTCCGCGATCAGATCCTTCGCCGCCATCTCGAGCATCCACAGCGCGGTGGTGAGCCACACCGAGAGCTCGGGCTGACGCTCCGCCATCCTCGCGAGCTCGTCCTTCAGCTCGACGTGGAGCGCGTGGGTCGCGCGCTCCACCTGAGCCAGGGCTTCGCCCGCCTGATCCCGCGCCGGGCGCGGCACCTTCGGCAGCGCGCGCACTCGCGCCGTCACGCGACGGCCTCTTCGAGGTCGGGCGTGCCCGCGCCCTTGGGCGCGCCCGCGAGCGCGGCGTGCACCGCGTTCGCGATCGTCGCGCGCAGCGCGGCGTCCTCGCAGAGCGCGATGCGCGCCTTCTCGCGGCCCTGGCCGAGGCTCTGGCCGCCGAACGAGAAGTACGCGCCGTTCTTCTCGACGAGGCCGTGCGTGACCGCGAGGTCGAGCAGGTCCGCGGTCGCGTCGATGCCCACGCCGTAGCGGATGTCGAACTCGGCGACCTGGAACGGCGGCGCGAGCTTGTTCTTCACGACCTTCACCTTGGTGCGGTGGCCGGTGATGTCCTCGCCGACCTTCACCTGGCCGATGCGCCGCACGTCGAGGCGCACGCTCGCGTAGTACTTCAGCGCGTTGCCGCCGGTCGTGGTCTCGGGCGAGCCGAAGGTCACGCCGATCTTCATGCGCAGCTGGTTGATGAACATGATCGTCGCGCCCGTGCGGTGCGTGATGCCGGTGAGCTTGCGGAGCGCCTGGCTCATCAGGCGCGCCTGCAGACCGACGTGCTGATCGCCCATCTCGCCCTCGATCTCCGCCTTGGGCACGAGCGCGGCGACCGAGTCGACGACCACGAGATCGACCGCGCCGCTGCGCACCAGCGTCTCGGCGATCTCGAGCGCCTGCTCGCCGTTGTCGGGCTGCGACACGAGCAGGTTCTCGGTCTGCACGCCGAGCTGCGCCGCGTAGCGCAGATCGAGCGCGTGCTCGGCATCGACGAACGCCGCGATGCCGCCCGCGCGCTGGCACTCGGCGATCGCGTGCAGCGTGAGCGTGGTCTTGCCGCTCGCCTCGGGACCGTAGACCTCGATCACACGACCGCGCGGATACCCACCACAACCGAGCGCCGCGTCCAGCGATGGCGCACCGGTCGAGATCACCGCGACCGGCTCGATGTTGCGCGGCTCGCCGAGCGCCATGATCGCGCCCTTGCCGAACTGCTTCTCGATGGCGCTGACCGCCTGCTGCACCGCCTTCAGCTTCTCCTTCATCGACGTCATCTCTCTTCTCCTCTTCTTTCGTTCACGAACGCGCGAGCGACGATTCGCTCGCGAGAATCAGCTCGCTCGCACTGCCGGCGCGCCTGCGACGCGGCGATCGAGCAGCCGGTACTGGAGCGCTTCCGCGACGTGCGGTGCCTCGACGCGAGCGGCCGCCGCGAGGTGCGCGATCGTCCGCGCGACGCGCAGCGCGCGCGAGAAGCCGCGCATGCTCAGCCCGAGGCGCTCGCCCGCGAGATCGAGCAGCGTGCGCGCATCGGGCGTCAGCGTGGCGAGATCGCGGTCGAGCAGGCGCGACGGGTTCGCGGGCTTCACGCCGAGCACGTCCCCGCTCGCGATCGCACGCTGGCGCGCGGCGATCACCCGGGCTCGCACCACCGCGCTCGCCTCGCCGGGCGCCGCATCGCCGAGCTCGGAGAGCCGCACCGGCGGCAGCGCGACGTGGAGATCGAAGCGATCGAGCAGCGGACCACTGACGCGCGAGCGGTACTGCTCGACGCGGCTCGGGGTGCACGAGCAGATGCGCGTGGGCTCGCCCGAGAAGCCGCACGGGCACGGGTTCATCGCCGCGACGACCAGCGGACGCGCCGGCATGCTCACGCGCTCTCTCGCGCGCGCCACGACCGCGACGCCGGACTCCATCGTCGTGCGCAGCGACTCGATCGCGGGCCGCGCGAACTCCGGGAGCTCGTCGAGGAACAGCACGCCGCCGTGCGCCAGCGTGACCTCGCCGGGACGCACCGGATCGCCGCCGCCGATCAACGACGCTGCGCTCGCGGTGTGGTGCGGCGCGCGGAACGGACGGCGCGCACCTCCGTCGAACCCATCGAGCCCCGCCGCGCTCGCGATCGTCGCGATCTCCGCGCGCTCGTCGTCGCTCGGCGCCGGCAGCAGACCGGGCAAGCGACGCGCGAGCATCGTCTTGCCCGCGCCGGGCGGACCGATGAGCAGCACGTCGTGATGACCCGCCGCCGCGATCTCCAGCGCGCGGCGCGCACCGTCCTGACCGCGCACCTCGGCGAGATCGGGCTCGTCGGGATCGCGCGTCGCGCGCGGCGCGGGCGAGCCGTCGACGCGCGGCAGATCGCCGGTCGCGCCGAGGAACGCGACGACGTCGCCGAGCGATCGCGCGGCACGCACCTCGAGCCCGGGCACGAGCCGCGCATCGGCCGCGTGCCCTGCAGGGATGATCGCGCGCGAGAGCCCGAGCGCACGCGCGAGCTGCAGGAGCGGCAAGATCCCTCGCACCATGCGCAGCTCGCCCGCGAGCGAGAGCTCGCCGACCATCAGCGTCTCGTCGAGGAGGTTCGGCGCGCAGAGCCCGCTCGCGCTCAGCACCGCGATCGCGATCGCGAGATCGAAGCTCGCACCGCGCTTGCGCAGATCGGCCGGCGCGAGGTTCAGCACCACGTGCCGCGGCGGCAGCTCGAACCCGCTCGTCGCGAGCGCGGCGCGCACTCGCACGCGGCTCTCGCGGACCGCCGCTTCCGGGAGACCGACGAGATCGAACCCCGGTAGCCCTTTTCCGAGGTGGACCTCGACCTCGACGGGACGGGCCTCGATGCCGACGAGGCAACCAGCGTGGACGCGCGAGAGCATGTCGCGCCCTCTCTTCACGCTCGATGCCGGTGCTCCATCACGCGATCACAACGGATTTCGCGTGCTCACGTGGCGGAACGGCGGGCGGTGGGGTGACGGCCGTCAGCCTGGGCGGGTGTGATCGATTTTCGTGCGTGCTCCCACCGTGCGCGCGTCGCGTGCGTTCCCGCGCGAATCGTTGATCTCCCGTGGTGTGCCCCGTAGTCTCGTCCTGGCTACCATGCTCGTCTGCCCGCTCTGCCGGATCGTCCTCGCGAAGGGCGAGGCGGTCTGCCCGCGCGATGGGCAGACGCCTCTGTCGCGCGAGCCGCACCCCATCCCGCCCGCCGTCGCGGCGCGTTTCACGATCGTCGAGCCCTTCGCCGACGGCGACTCGGGCACGCTCTACCTCGCCGACGACAAGCAGACCGGACGACGCGGTCTCCTCAAGCTGCTGCGCGGCGCGACCGCGTGGACGGTCTCGGAGCGCAGCCGCCTCAAGCGCGAGCTCGTGAAGCAGGCGACGCTCACGCATCCCGCGCTCGTGCCGCCGCTCGCGACGGGCGAAGCAGACTCGTTGATCTGGCTCTTCCGCGAGTGGATCGACGGAGTCTCGCTCTCGGTGCGCCTCGCGCGCTCGGGCGCGCTGACGGTGCCGGAAGCGCTCGCCGTCGCGGCGCAGGTCGCGGGCGCGCTCGACGATCTGCATCGCGCCGGGCTGCTGATGCGCGATCTCTCGCCCTCGCACGTGCTCGTGCAGGCGCAGCCGAGCGGCGTGCCGAAGATCGCGCTGATCGACGCGGGCATCGCGATGCGCATCCCGGGCGCCGGCGAGGTCACGGGCAAGCCGGGCTACGTCTCGCCCGAGCACGTCTCGGGCAAGCTCGTCAGCTTCCGCAGCGACCTCTACTCGCTCGGCTGCGTCATCCACGAGATGCTGACGGGCACGCCCGTCTTCCGCGGCACGACCGAGCACGTGCTCGAGGCGCAGCGCTCGCAGAGCGCGCCGCAGATCGGCGTCTCGTTGCCCTCGGGCGTCGCCGCGCTGATCGGACAGCTGCTGCTCAAGGAGCCGCGCGATCGCCCGTTCTCGGCGCAGCAGGTGCGGCGCACGCTCGAGCCCTTCCTCCCGCAGGACGCGACGAGCACGAAGCGCGAGGCGACGGCGGAGTTCGCGATCGGCGAGCACCTGGCGACGCCGAGCGCCAAGGGCAGCGGCACGCTGCGCCCGCCGACGCGCAAGCAGACGCTCGTGGGCATCGCGCTGCCGAAGCCGACGGCGGATCGCACGCAGGAGCTGACCTCGCTCGATCTCGCGCAGGCCGAGCGCGTGCTCGCGAACCGCGCGGAGCCGACGCAGGAGCTCACGCCGCTCGATCTCGCGCAGGCGGAGCGCGTGCTCGCGAAGAGCGCGGATCGCACGCAGGAGCTCACGCCGCTCGATCTGGCGCGCGCCGAGCAGGTGCTCGGTGCATCGCGCGCCGAGACGTCGCGCAGCGGCGCGCCGCCGCCGTTCCGACGCGACGCCGATCCCACGACGCCGCTGACGCCCGCGGACCTGCGGATCGCGCGTCCGACCCCGCGCTCGGCGCCGCCGCCGGCGCCCGGCGCGAAGTCGCCGCGCCCGAAGAGCACCCCGCCGCTGCCCTACGCGATCCGGCCGGTCGCGCCGGGCAACGCAGCGGTGCGGACCGCGGTGGGCATGCCGGCGCCCGAGCCGCTCCCGGCTCCGATCGTCGCGAAGGCACCGCCGCCCAAGACGCCCGAGCCCAAGACGCCCGAAGTGAAGGCGCCCGAGCCGAAGAACGGCGCGGCAGTCCTTCCCACCGCCGAGGCAGCGCCGACCGCCGTCGACGCCACTCCTCCGCCCGCCGAGACGCCCGAAGCCCCCGCCGCGATCGAGCCCGCGCCGCAAGCCGAGGAGCCCGCCGTCCCCGAAGCGCCCGAGCCGAGGGACAGCTACGAAGCGCTCGGCGGCGACGACGACGCGCCCGAGGACGACGCCCCGGTCCCCACGATCGAGCTCCCGATCGCCGCGAGCCCCGAGCCGTCGAGCGCGAGCAGCTCCGCGAGCGTCTCGGCGCTCACCACGGGCGAGCTGGCCGCGGTGCCCGGGCTGCGCCAGCGCCCGACCCCCTACCTCGTCATCGTCGCGTTCTGCGTCATCGCCGGCGCGACCGGGCTCCTCGGCAGCTACCTCTTCTCGAGCAGCGAGACCGAGCCCACCACGGTGTCGGCGCCGGCCGCGCCCCCTCCCACGCCCGTCGCCGTCGCGCCCGCCGCGGCGACCCCCACCAGCGCGGCTCCCAGCGCCCCGGCAGCGCCGCCCCCGACGCCGCCGGCAGTCGTCGAGGCTCCGGCCCCCGAGCCGCCTCCCGAGGCCGCCGAAGCGGCCCCGAGCGAGCCCGTCGCGGTCGCCCCCGAGCCGGAGCCCGAGCCCGCTGCCGCGGCGCCCGAGCCTGCCCCCGCGGCGGCGCCCGAGCCCACGCCGCCCCCCGCCCGCACGTCGGAGCCCGAGGCGCGCTCGTCCCGTCGCGATCGCCGCCGCTCGCGGGGCGGCTCCTCGCACGCCGAAGCGCCCGCCGCGCGCCCGGTGATCGCATCGTCGGTCGGCTCCTCGTCGACCGCATCGAGCGGCGGCGGCGACTTCGACCAGCTCCGCAACGAAGCGCGCGCCGCCTTCCAGGCGCGTCGCTACGCCGACGCCGCCCGCGCCTACGAGCGCGCCAGCCGCATTCGTCCTCGCGACGCCAGCGTGTGGTCGGGGCTCGGCGCCGCGCGCATGCAGTCCGGCAACACCGCGGGCGCGGTGCAGGCCTATCGCCAGGCGATCTCGATCGAGCCGCGCAACGCGCGCTACCACGTCGCGCTCGGCCGCGCGCTCGCCGCCGCCGGGGATCGCGCCCGCGCCCGCCAGTCGTTCGAGCAGGCGCTGCGCATCGATCCCCGCAACGCCGACGCCCGCGCCCAGCTCGCGCGCCTCTAGGAGCCCGAGCGTGCCGGCGTGGTCGACACGCGGGTGCGTGCACTGTGATCATCGTGCTCGGCGTCTCCGATGCCGGGGGCGTGATCGTCGACACGGCAGGGACCCTCGACGCGTGCGTCGCGAGCGCGCGCTTGCCCGTGCACGTGATCGGCTCGGACGTACGACCCGACCCCGATCCGACCGACGCGCGCGTCGTCATGAGCGTCGTCGTGCGTGTCGACGCGCGCTGAAACGCAGAAGGCCGGTGCGATCGCTCGCACCGGCCTCCGCTTCGCTCGTTCGGTCGCGCGCTCTCAGTGCCCGCCGCCGCCGCCCTGCGTCTCCTCGAGGGCGACGAAGTGCATGTGCGCGAACTCGGCCTGACCGATCGTGTAGATGATCTCGCTCAGCGTCCGGAACGGCGTCCGACGATCCGCGATGATCTGCACCTCGCCCGTGAACGGACGGCGCGGGTTGCGCTGCGCGATCAGCTTCAGGCGATCGCGGTGCTGCTGCATCTCGTTGAGCAGCGGCGTGATCAGGAAGCCGTTCGCGCCGCCCTGCTTCTGGCTCGGGTCCACCGTGCCGTTGCGGAGCTGCACCACCGGACGACCATCGACGATCACCTCGGTGCGCGAGATCTGGATCGCGAGCGCTTCCGTGAGCTGCTCGGTCGACGTCGTCCACGGGAGCTGCAGCTCGTCGCTCTGCGAGATGTTCGCCGTCTCGTTCGCGACCTGCATGATCATGAACACCAGGATGATGGTCATGATGTCCATCATCGGATAGATGTTCAGGCTCTGCTCTTCGTGCGGCGGGACCTTGCGCAGCTTGCGCCGCACGAGGCCCTTCACCTGGGCCATCGTGGCCTTCTCGCCGTGCCCGCCGCTGGGCGTGTTCGATTCGGAGGCCATTCAGGTCACCTGACGCCCGCGGAGAGCATCACGTTCGGGAACAGCGGGTCCGTTCCCTGCGCGCGCACCGCGTCCATCGCGTGGATGATGTGCTCGTACTCGATGCTCGGATCCGCGCTGAGGATCACCTGATCCTCGTCGGGGAACTGCGAGTGCACCCGCGCGACGCACTCGGTGAGCGCGCGCCAGTTGTACGTGCCGTCCCCGCCGCGCGGGACCGTGATGACGCGGCCCGACTGCATCTGCGTGCATCCCGGCGCGAGCTTGCCGCCCGAGCCCGAGACGATGATGCCGCTCTCCGCGATCGTGACGCTGAGGTTCAGCGTGCTGCCCTGCTCCGTCGAGCTCGACGCACGACGACCGCGCGAGAGCGACGGCAGGTGCGCGTCGAGCTCGGCGACGATCATCACCTGCGCCGACGTGGCGAGCAGGAAGAGGATCAGGTTCACGACGATGTCGAGGAACGGAACGATGTTGAGCTCGCCCGCGACCTCGCTGGGATCGGGCTCGTCGTGCTTCGTCCGCTTGCGGACGTAAGCCTGCTGGCGCGGCGTCAGCTCCATGCGCTTTCCTCAGTGGAGCGAGCGGCGCGCCTCAGCGGCCCTTCTGCATCAGCAGGTTCTCGAGCTTCATCGTCGAGAGCTCCATGTCCTGCTTGATCTTCTTCGCCTGGCTGTGGAGGAACAGGTGGAACGTCATGCAGATGACGGCGATGCCGAGCCCGAGCGCCGTGTTCCACATGGCCTCGGAGATACCGGCCGCGAGGAGCGCCGCGCGCTGCGCCGGAGCCGCCGAGCCGAGCGCGCCGAACGCGCGGATGAGGCCCGAGATGGTGCCGAGCAGACCGACGAGCGTCGCGATGTTCGCGAGCGTCCACAGCGCGCCGATGCGCTTCTCGAGCTCGGGGTGGAGCTCCGCCCAGCGCTCTTCCATCGACGCGATGACCGCCTCGTCGCCGCGGTTCACCTGCGTGAGGCCCGCCTTCACGACCTGCAGCAGGGGCAGCGGCGCTGCCTCGCAGAGCTTGATCGCGCGATCGATGTTCCCGGCCTGCACCAGCTTCCGGATCTGCGCCATGAACTCACGCGAGTTCACGCGGTACTTCGTCAGGATGTAGACGAAGCGCTCCGCGATGATCGCCAGCACGATGGCGAGGACGGCGACGTTGATGAACGAGAACGGCGCGCCATCACGGAGGGCATGCCAGATAGCTTCCATCTTGCGGGGCTCCTTGAGCTTCCTTGCGCTGTTCTTCCTATCGTCAGGCAGCGCGGCTAGCGCTCGCTGTGCACCACTTCCCAGATCGTGCGTGCAGCGAGGTGCGTGGTCGGAGAGGATCGACGCGCGACTCTACGAACGCCGCGCGAAGCTACTGTAGCTGGGCTCGGATTGTCAACGCATCGGGCCGTCGCGCGCAAGGCCTCGATGACGCGTCCAGGCCGATCGGACGGCGGGCGATCGCATCTCGCGCCTCGGTGGCCGGGGCGTGTGCGCGCCGTCATCGCGGACACCACGACGGCGATCGATCTTCGACGGAACCGAATCGTGCAAATCGACCTCTAAGGACCGACTCGCACGCGTGTCGAACACCCCCACAAACGCCCGGGAAAGCGGATCGAGATCACTCTTGACCTCAATACCCGGGCCTGTATCATCGCTCGCCGTTCCCGTAGGAAGCTGCGCTTTTCGCTTCGAAACATTGCTTGTGTTAGCGAGCTCGCGAAGTCGAGACCGCAGCATCCACGAGAGGCCCCCAGGAGGAAGAAAGGCACCATGGCAACGCTGGCGCACCACTTCGAAGAGGGCGGTTGGGGCATGTACCCCATCCTCTTCTGGCAGATCATCGCGATCGGCATCATCATCGAGCGCTCGATCTACCTGTACCGCAGCTCGATCAACCGCGACGTCTTCCTCGCCACGATGCAGAAGTGCATCCTCGCCGGCGACATCGGACGCGCGATCAAGCTCTGCTCGGCTGCGAACGCGCCGCTCGCCCGCATCGTCAAGGCGGGTCTCATGAAGGTCAATCGCCCCGACTCGGAAGTGCAGGCGGCGATGGACGAGGCCGCGCTTCGTGAGCTCCCGAAGATCGAGAGCCGCACGGGCTACCTCGCGCTGCTCGCGAACCTCGCGATGCTCTCGGGTCTTCTCGGCACCGTCACCGGTCTGATCGCCGCCTTCGGCGCGGTCGCGAACGCCGACGCCGCGAGCCGCGCGACGATGCTCGCCCGCGGTATCTCGGAGGCCATGAACTGCACGGCCTTCGGTCTGCTCGCCGCGATCATCGCGCTCATCGGCTTCGCCGTGCTCAACGGCAAGACGCAGGGCCTCCTCGACGACATCAACGGCGCGACCGTCCAGGTGATGAACCTGGTCGTGAACAACCGCTCCAAGATCAACCTCCAGGGCCTCCAGCAGGCGGCCTGATCTCGAGCACGGGGCCTCTCGGGAACACGGAAGGGCCGCTCCGCTCGCTAGTTCGCGGACTAACGCCGCGAAATCTCACGCGAGGCAGCGGCCCTTCTTCGTTCCCGGGACTCGAGGTCCCGACTCGTACGCTCCGAGATCGTTCGTAGTAGTTTCGCTCGCCCCAGAACCGAAGCGCGGAGACCAAGATGGGTGGCATTAGCGTCGGCGGTGGTCACGGCGGGAAGAAGAGCGTCGATTCCGAGATCCCGCTCGTCCCGTTCATCGATCTGCTCCTCTGCTGCGTCATGTTCCTGCTCGTCACGGCGGTGTGGAACCGCCTGGCGCGCCTCGACGCGAACCAGCAGGTCCCCGGTCAGGCCGCGCAGCCCGACCAGCCTCCTCCCGAGGAGACGATCCGCCTCTACCTGCAGGTGACGCAGGCGGGCTTCACCATCGCGTCGACCGCGGGTGAGCGCATCGAGATCCCGAAGGCGAGCGGTGAGTACGACCTCGAGACGCTTCGCACGCGTCTCACCGAGCGTCGCACCGCGGAGCCGAACCGTCGCGACCTGATCGTCGCGCCCGAGGACGGCGTTCTCTACGAGGACGTCATCGCGGCGATGGATCTCGCGGTGGGCCAGGGCTTCGAGGACGTGTCCCTTTCGGATGGAGCGGCGCTCTGAGCGAGCGCTGAAGAGGAACGAGTCATGCCGATTCACAAGCCCGACCGAGTCCTTCTCCACCACGTCCCGCTCAAGTTCGTCCGCAGCAAGGTGGCGGGCGGCGGGCGCAAGTCGATGGACTCGCAGATCCCGCTGGTCCCCTTCATCGACTTCCTCATCACGCTGGTCGTCTTCCTGCTCTCGTCGTTCAGCGCGAGCGGTGAGCTGCTCTCGCAGCGCCCGAACCTCGTGATGCCGAACGCGACCAACGCGATCGACCTCGAGCTCGCGCCGATCGTCGCGATCGACGCGCGCGTCGTGACGCTCGACGGCCGCCGCATGGCGGACACGCCGACGCTCGCCGCGAACGCGGGCCTCGAGCGCATCGAGCAGCTCGTCTCGGACCTCGAGACGCTGCGCCGCAACTGGTCGATCCTCCACGCTCGCGAGCCCTTCCCGGGCACCGTGATCGTGCAGGCGGACCGCTCGATCGACTTCCGCGTGATCAAGAAGGTGATGTTCTCGGCGGCCCAGGCCGGCTACACGAACATCAGCTTCGCCGTGAACCAGGCCGGTGGAGACTGATTGTCCCCGGGGGGCTACGCGCCCCCCTGTCGACCCCCTGGCCGACTAGACAGTCACTCCGACGGAACCCGACGGGCCCCGCGCACACTAGTGCTCGGGGCCCGCGCTGTTTTCTGGGCTGCAGTATTTTCGGCTATAGAGGGCGCACTCGACATGAGCGACGAGAAGGATCCGAACGAGCCCGCACTGAAGCCGGCGCGGCCCGAGCCCGACGAGCTGCTCGGGCGGCCCTCGTACATGCCGCGGATCCCGTGGAAGTGGATCGTGATCTTCGGCGGGATGATCGCGCTCGGAGTGGGCGCCTATCAGGTGCGCGAGCGACAGCGCGCCGACGCGATGCGCACGCAGGTGCTCGACACCTACGACCAGCACCTGAGCTCGCTCTCGGAGCGCTACGTCGGGTTCCGCCAGCGCATCGAGCAGTGGACGATGGAGGCCGCGCAGGCGGGCGAGCCCGAGCGCTGGGTCGATCCGCGGCTGCGCATCTCGGGGCTGCACTCGGGGGACGGCATCTATCTGCGCCTCACCTCGGAGCAGGCGTCGAGCCGTGAGGGCATCGCACAGGCGGCGATGGCGATGGAGCAGGACGCGCTGACGCGCTGCCTCGGCATCGCTCCGGCGTCGGCGCGCGGGCTCTACGAGACCGGCTCGTTCCTGTCGCCCGAGTGGCGCGACGAGGCGCGCGCGACGAGCGACTACATGCGGCTGCGCGTGATGGACGAGCAGCTCGCGCGGAACATCGAGGTCGACGTGCCGGTGGTCGCGAGCCTGCTCGGCGCGCAGTACTTCCTGCTCGTCGTCCAGCAGGCCGACAACCGGCGCGACGAGCCGGTGGACGTGTTCCTGTGGGACCTGCGCGAGGAGCGCCAGCTGCTGCGCGCGCGGGTGCAGGCGCGCGGGATCCTGCTCCCGGTGCGGCTGCGCTTCGACGGAGTGCCGCCCGCACCGCCGGCCGACGGCCACCCCCAGATGCGCAGCGGCGGCGCGCACGACTGCTCGATCGCGGCGCAGATCAAGGCGCTCACCGGCGAGGCCCCGCTGACGGTCGAGAGCGGCGACGTGCTCGAGCGCCGCATGGAGGAGCAGCAGGCCGAGGACGCGCCCGCCGAGGGCAGCGCAGCGCCGGCCGAGGGCAGCGCAGCGCCCGCCGAAGGAGCGCCCGCCGAGCCCGCACCGGGAAGCGCGCCCGCGCCCTGAGCCGTCATTCACCGCGTGCGTCTCCACGAGCCCACCATCGCGAGCAGCGAGCTGCGCCCCACCCACCTCGAGGTGGATCTGGCGCAGCTCGTCGCGAACTACCGCGCGATCCAGGCCCACGTCGGCGCCGCGCGCGTGATGCCGATCCTCAAGGCCAACGCGTACGGCCACGGCCTCGTGGAGGTCGCGCGCACGCTCGAGTCGATCGGCGCGCCGATGATCGGCGTCGCGTACCTCGAGGAGGGCATCCGCCTGCGCGAAGAGGGCGTGCGGATGCCGGTGCTCGTGCTCGGCGGGATCGTGGGCGAGCAGATCCCGCTCTTCCTCGACCACGACCTCACGCTCTGCGCGTCGTCGATCGACAAGCTTCGCGCGATCGAGTCGTGCGCCGAGTCGAAGAAGGTGCGCGCCAAGGTGCACCTGAAGATCGACACCGGCATGGAGCGCATCGGCGTGCACTGGTACAGCGCCGAGGGCCTGCTCGATGCGTCGCTCGGGTGCCGTCACGTCGACGTCGAGGGCGTGTTCACGCACTTCGCAAACGCCGACGAGGGCGACCTCGGACACGCGCGCCTGCAGCTCGAGCGCTTCCACGAGGTGTTGCGCTTCTACGAGCGCCGATCGATCGCGCCGCCGATCCGCCATGCCGCGAACTCGGGCGCGATCCTCGCGCTGCCCGAGAGCCACTTCGACATGGTGCGCCCCGGGATCTTGTTCTACGGCGCGCGCCCTTCGCCCTTCGTGCCCGACCTCGTCCCGGTGCGGGGCGCGCTGCGATGGGTCACGCGCGTCGTCTACTTCAAGGTCGTGAAGCCGGGGCACTCGGTGAGCTACGGCTCGACGTGGACGCCCTCGGACATGACGCGCGTCGTGACGCTGCCGGTGGGCTACGGCGACGGCTACACGCGCGCGCTCTCGAACCGCGCCGAGGTGATCCTGCGCGGTGCGCGACACCCGGTCGTCGGACGCGTGTGCATGGATCAGCTGATGGTCAGCATCGGCTGGGGCACCGCGTACAACGGCGACGAGGTCGTGCTGCTCGGGCGCGACGGCGATCACGAGATCACGGTGGAAGAGCTCGCGGCGTGGGCGGGCACGATCCCCCACGAGATCCTGGTCAGCATCAACACCCGGGTGCCTCGCGTGTATCGATGATCGAGTAGCCTCTTCGCGCGATGCGAAGACGCTCTCACTGGGCCTGGGGCTGGGCGGATCGATTCCCCGATCGCGATGCGAGGCGCGCGATCGGCGAGCAGGTGCGCGCGATCACGTCGTTCGACGTGAAGGACGTGCACGAGCCCATCGCGCTCGATGCGATCACGATGCCGACACCGCGCATCGACGCGCCTCCCACGCTCGCGGAGATCGCGTCGATCGATCACGAGGACCGTGCGCTGCACACGCGCGGTCGCTCGTATCGCGACGTGGTGCGCGGGTTCCACGGCGACTTCGCGAGCGCGCCCGATCTCGTGATGCGCCCGCGCGACGAGCGCGAGGTCGAGGCCGTGCTCGACTGGGCGTCGGACGCGCGCGTCGCGGTGATCCCGTTCGGCGGCGGCACCAGCGTGGTCGGCGGTGTCGAGCTCGAGGAGCGTCGCGATGCGTACGCGGGCGTGGTGTCGCTCGATCTCGGCGCGATGACGCGCGTGCTCGAGGTCGACGCGACGTCGCGCGCGGCGCGCATCCAAGCGGGCGCGACGGGACCGCAGCTCGAGTCGCAGCTCGCGCAGCACGGCGTGTCGATGCGCTGCTATCCGCAGTCGTACGAGCACTCGACGCTCGGTGGATGGATCGCGACGCGCGCCGGCGGGCACTTCGCGACGGTCTACACCCACGTCGACGATCTCGTGGAGTCGATGCGCGTGGTGACGCCGCGCGGTCTGATCGAGACGCGCCGACTGCCGGCGTCGGGCGCGGGGCCGAGCCCCGATCGCCTGATGCTCGGGAGCGAAGGGATCTTCGGCGTGATCACCGACGCGTGGGTGCGCGTGCAGGTGCGTCCGACGTTCCGCGCGAGCGCGAGCGTGAAGTTCACGAGCTACGAGCGCGCCGTCGACGCGACGCGCGCGATCGCGCAGTCGGGGCTCTTCCCGTCGAACTGTCGCCTCCTCGATCAGCGCGAGGCGATGATGAACGGCGTCGCGATGGGCGCGTCGGTGCTCGTGCTGGGCTTCGAGTCCGCGGATCATCCGCTCGAGGCGTGGATGGAGCGCGCGCTCTCGATCGCGCGCGCGCAGGGCGGTGAGTCGGAGGGCGCGAGCTATCGCTCGGGCGCGGGCAGCGCCGACGACGCGGCAGGCCGATGGCGTCAGGCGTTCCTCGATGCGCCGTACCTGCAGAGCTCGCTGGTGAGCCTGGGGATGATCGCGGACACGTTCGAGACCGCGTGCACCTGGGATCGCTTCGCGACGCTGCACGCCGCGGTGGTGCGCGCGGTGCGCGACGCGAGCGCGCGCGTGTGCGGCGCGAAAGCCCTCGTGAGCTGCCGCTTCACGCACGTCTATCCCGACGGCCCCGCGCCCTACTACACGTTCGTCGCGCCCGCGACGCGCGGTCGCGAGCTCGAGCAGTGGACCGAGATCAAGCGCGCCGCGAGCGACGCGCTGATGGCCCACGGCGCGACGATCACCCACCACCACGCGGTCGGCCGGCTCCATCGCCCGTGGTACGAGCAGGAGCGCCCGAGTCTCTTCGAGCACGTGCTGCGCGCAACCAAGCGCGAGCTCGACCCGGCGGGGATCCTCAACCCGGGTGTGCTGCTCGCCTGACACGCTCTCAGGAGCTTCGGAGAGAAGGGGTTCCGCTAAGGAGAGCAGGAGGGACAGGAGCGAGGGAGAACCACCTCTCTCCCCTCCTGCCTTCCTAACTTCCTGCTTTCCTTAGAAATTCCGAATCCCGCTCTCCTCGGATTCCTGGCTTCCCGAGAGCTCTCGGATCGTGACCATGCGCATGAGGTCACGAGTCAGAATTCTCACGACGTGACCATGCGTATGAGGTCACGAGTCAGAATTCTCGCCTTCGACCACTTCGCCCAGTGGTCGGGAGTCAGAATTCTCGCGTTCGACCACTTCGCCCAGTGGTCGGGAGTCAGAATTCTCGCGCAAGTGACCATGCGTATGAGGTCACGAGTCACAATTTATCGATCCGTGACCATGCGTATGAGGTCACGAGCCACAATTTATCGATCCGACCACTGACCTCAGTGGGCGACGGTCAGACGCCAGCGATCGCGATGACGTCGATGGAGGACGAGGTCACTCGTCAGCGCATCGCGAAGAACGCGGCCGCCAGCACCAGCAGCACCAGCACTCCGACGCCTGCCGCGATGCCCAGCATCGCGAGCGACTTGCCCGGCGACGCGTCGGCCTCGGGCGCGTGCTGCATCGAGGGCGGCGGCGCGATCGGCTGCGGAGGCACGTGAGTGAGCCCGCTGATCCATGCCGCGGGCGTCGGGAGCGCTTCGAGCGCGGCGAGCATCTCGGGCGCGTTCGCGAAACGATCGCTCGGCTTCTTCGCGAGCGCGCGCTGCACGATCTGCTCGAGCGCCGGCAGCACCGTGAGCCCCTCGCGCTTGGTCGAGAGCGGCGGCACCGGCTCGAGCAGGTGCGCCTTGAGCATCTCGTGCTGGCTCTCGACCTCGAACGGCCACGAGCCGGTGAGCATCTCGAAGAGCATCACGCCGAACGAGTAGACGTCGCTGCGCGCGTCGACCGGCGTGCCCGTCGCTTGCTCGGGCGACATGTACGCGGGGCTTCCGAACACCGCGCCCTGCATCGTGAGCTTCTTCGCGGGGCCCCACTTCTTGTCGTCGGTGAACTTCACCAGACCGAAGTCGAGCAGCTTCGCGACCCAGTTGCGCCCGTCCCACGTGACGAAGACGTTCTCGGTCTTCAGGTCGCGATGCAGCACGCCCGCCTTGTGCGCGTGCGCGAGGCCGCGGAGCACTTGCTTGCCGAGCTCGAGACCGGTCTGGGGATCCGGCGTGTGCTCGACGACCATCTCCTCGAGCGTGCGGCCCTGCAGCAGCTCCATCACGAGGTACGGCGTGTTGCGCGCCGTGTCGACGCCGTAGTCGCGCACCTCGAGGATGTTCGGGTGCTTGAGCTCGAAGAGCGCCTCGGCCTCGCGCCGGAAGCGCTCGCGCGTCTCGTCGTCGGCGATCTCGTTCTGCAGGATCTTCACCGCGCAGAGCGCGCCGCGCGCGTCGGTCGCGCGGTAGACCGTGCCCATCGCGCCCGCGCCGAGCTTCGCGTCGAGGCGATACTTCCCCGCGACGATCTGACCGACCATCGGATCGGGCTTGGAGGCGCTGGGCGCGGTCGCGTTCATCGACGTCCCGCAGGGTACACGAGATGCCTCCGTGTGTTCAGTGCTCCGGGCCTCAACGCGCGGCGGCGATCGCACGATCGAGCAGCTCGCGCGTGTAGACGCGACCGACGAGGCGCTCGCGCGTCTGCTGCGCGATCTGCCGCCACTCCGCCTCGTACTGCGACGCGTCGACGATCGTCATGCCGGGGCGCGTCGAGAGCGTCTGGTAGTAACGATCGTCGTCGCGACGCACCGTGCGCTGCAGCGTCTCGTGGGCCTGGCGTCCGGTCTCGCGCAGCGCGGTCTGCAGATCGGCAGGCAGCGACTCGACCTTCTCCTTCGAGAAGAGCGTCGCGCCGAGCAGCACCGCGTTCGACTGCTGCATCACGTGGTTGAGCCGCGTGTGCCACTGCAGCGCGCTCGCCGCGGTCGCCGACGCGACGACGGTGTCGATGCGGCCCTGCTCGAGCGCGCCCATCACCTGTCCGATCGGCAGCGGCACGCCGCCGGTCGCGCCGATCACACGGAGCAGCTCGGGGAAGATCGGATCGTTCTCGAGGATCCACGGGTGTGCCTCGCGGAAGTCCGCGGGGCGACGGATCGGGCGCGTCGAGAAGATGCGGCCCTGCCCGTAGTCGCTCCAGCCCATGAGCGTCGCGCCGTTCTGCTCGAAGAGGCCGCGCAGCTCCGCGTCCATCCTCGTGCGCGCGCGATCGAGGTGCTCGTACGTCTCGAACACGCCGGGCGCCTGCAGCACGAGCGCGGGGCGCGCGATCTGTCCGATCCCGATCGCGGTGAAGCTCGCTCCGTCGATCTCTCGCGCGCGCAGTCGACGCACCAGATCGAGCTCGTCCCCCGCGCCCGCGGGCATGACGTTGATCGTGAGGCGTCCGCTGGTCTGCGTGCGCAGCGTGTTGCCCCACGCGGTGAACACGCGGTGCCACGCGGAGCCGCGCGGCGCGAGCGTCGCGATGCGCAGCGTGACCGGGGCTTCCTGCGCGGAGGCGAGGCGAGCTGCCACGCTCATGTCCACCAGCGAGGGAGCGAGCAGACCCGTCGCGAGAGCGGGCAACGCGGCGAGGAACGATCGTCGGTCCATGCGTCTCCGGGACGAGGGTGCAGGATGCGTGTCGGACGACCCGCGGGCCCCGAGGATTCATCGGCGCCCGATGCGCTTCAAGCGAGAATCGGGTGCGAAACGCGCTACGCGGTCAGCGCTGGATGGTCGCACGCACCGGCGGCGCTCCGTCGTCTCCTCCGAACACGATCTCGCGCGCCCCCGCGGGCGGATCGTGGATCCACACCACGAAATCGTAGAGGCAGTCGCAGCGCGTCAGCGGAGCGCGGTGCGGAAGGTCGCCGATGCCGAGCTCGATCGATCCATCGACGCGAAGCCGCGCGTCGATCGGCGGTGCGTGCCCGCAGTTGTAGACGAGCTGCGACACGCGGATGCGCAGACCGCGCCGTGTGAGCCGCGCGTCGAGGGTCGGCGGAGGCTCGTCGAGCATCGAGTGGTCGACGCAGCGCACCGGATCGATGCGGGTGCGGAGCGCGCGCTCGCCGGGCTCGAGGCGCCAATGAGTGCGCGCGACGCGCGGCGTGACTCCGTCGAGCCCCCGATCACGCACCGACGCGCTCCAACAGACCGGCGCGCCGGTCGTCGACACGCACACCGCGCCGTCCTGCCCGTGCAGCCCGACGATCTCGCCGCGACGCAGGCGAAAGCCGTCCCAGATCGACGCGCGCCTCCGGATCCGCAACCCGCCATTGCAGTCCACGGCATCGCGCGTCGCCACACACGCGCCCTCCTCGTCGAGCGTGAGATCGATCCACGCGGGGTTGTCGCGGACCAGCACGCGTGCGTCGTCCTGCGTCGGGCCCCAGCACTCGAGCGCGCGATCGGCGGCGATCGCACAACAGCCGGTCGGCCCGCAGCGCAGCGCGTCGGGCACGAGCTCGAGGGGCATGCGACGCGCCGCGCACGGCGACGAGTCGCCGCAAGCCGGGAGGACCTCCTGGTTCTCGCCCCAGCACCACAGCGCGGCGTCGGCGTCGATCGCGCACGCGCCTCCGAGGAACGCGGTCACCGTGCGCACGCGATCGAGCGGCCGTGCATCGTCGCGCACGACCCGCATCGCGTCCGCGGCCGCCGCGTCGATCGGCGTCGAGGAGGCGTCCCAGCACGACACGGTCGTGTCGGTGAGCAACGCGCAGACACGTCCCTGCGCCATCGCAATCGCGCTCGCGCGACCTCGCACGCCGACGACTTCGCGCGGCGTGAGCTCCGATGCGGGGCACGTATCCGCGCGGTCCACCAGATCGCTGCTCTCCGGCCATCCCCAGCAGAACACCGAGCCGGACCGGGTGAGCGCGCAGGTGAGCGGCCCGCCCGCGTCGATGGCCACCGCGGGCTCGGGAAGCGCCACGTCGAAGTCGTGGATCTCGGGCTCGCAGGTGTCGCGCCCGCGCCATCCCTCGCAGTGCACCGTGCCCTCGGTCAGCGAGCAGCGATGCTCTCCGCTCGTGACGATGAGGCTCCGCGCATGCGCGCTCGCGGGCGCGACGATCGAGAGCGCAACGGCGACGAGGATCGCGTGGTGAGCTGTCTTCACACGATCTTGGAGTCAGGCTCGGCTCGAAGGTTTCGATCGAGCCTCGTGCCGCTCTAGAACAGCTCGTCGACGCGCTGCAGGAGGCGAATCGCGCGACGCCGCGCGAGGCGGTTCGCGAGGCGCACGTCGGCGCGGGGATCACCACCGTCGATGATCTCGCGCAGCAGCGAGATGAAGAGCGCGCGATCGCCGGTGGTGACCGCGTAGGTGCGCGCGTACTGCAGCTGGATCTGGAAGAACGATCGGTTCGTGCCGGTGAGCGCGCGCTCGAAGAGGATGCGGCCCTGCGCGGGATCTCCGCCCAGCGACTCGGGCACCGACGATGCGAGCGCGCCGAGGAACATCAGCCCGCCGTACTCGAAGTAGCTCGGGTCGAGCTCGACCGCGCGCTCCACCATCGCGCGCACCTTCGGCAGATCGAGCACGAGCTCGGGATCGTCGGTCGCGACCGCGATCGCCGAGCCCCACGCGTAGCCGGTCCAGAGCAGGAAGCGCACGTCCTCGGCGGTGCGGTAGTGCGTGTCGAGGTACTGCACGAACGCGTCGTGATCGCCGTTCACCGCCGCGTCGAACCCGCTGTCGCGCAGACGGATGTGATGCATGCCGACGTTGCGCGCGCGCAGGTACATGAGGCGCGCGCGACGCATCGTCTCGTCCTGCGCGTCGAGATCGCCGCGCGCCTCGGCCTCCTCGGCTTGCGGCTCGAGCCAGCCGTACGCGTACGAGACGTACGCGCGCAGCATCTCGAGCCCGACGCGATCGTCCTCGGGCAACGTCGCGTAGAGGCCTTCGAGCTGCAGGATGCTGCCCGGCATCGCATCGCCGACGAGCTCGGGGTCCCAGTGCTCCTGGATCGCCGCTGCGCCGCGGGTGATCAGGCCGACGCTCTGGCTCGCGGTGAAGCGGCCGGTGTCGCAGCCCGGGAAGAGCGCGAGCGCGAGGAAGATGGCGAAAACGAAGAGCTCTCGAGCCCGCACGGTCGCAGCCTTACGGGAACCGGACGACTCGTGTCAAATCATTGTGACGTCGCAGGAAGGTGCGTAGTCCGCGACGCAGTGGAGACGATCACGCGATGAGCTCTTATCGAGGGCGCTTCGCGCCCTCGCCGACGGGGCGCGTTCATCTGGGCACCGCGCGCACGGCGTTGGTCGCGTGGCTGCGCGCGCGATCGCAGCGCGGGGCGTACGTGATGCGCGTCGAGGACATCGATGCGCCGCGCGTGGTGCCGGGCGCGATGGAAGCGATGCTCGAGGATCTGCGCTGGCTCGGGCTCGACTGGGACGAAGGGCCCGACGTCGGCGGCGCGCTCGGGCCCTACGTGCAGTCGCTGCGGCTCGAGCGCTACGAGGCCGCCTACGAGCTGCTGCGCGCGCGCGGGCACCTCTATCCGTGCACCTGCACGCGCAAGGAGATCGCGAGCATCGCGAGCGCGCCGCACGGGGAGGAGCCGATCTATCCCGGGCTCTGTCGCGAAGGACGGACCCACCCCGAGCGCGCATCGGCGTGGCGCTTCCGGATGCACGACGCGCCGACGTTCGCCGACGTGATGCACGGCGCCTCGCGCGTCGGGATGGGCGCGGGGGACTTCGTGGTGCGACGCGCCGATGGCGTCTTCTCGTATCAGCTCGCGGTGGTCGTCGACGACCGTGCGATGCGGATCACCGAGGTGGTGCGCGGCGACGATCTGCTCTCGTCCACGCCGCGACAGATCGCGCTCCATCGCGCGCTCGGTGGCGAGCCGCCGGCGTGGATGCACGTGCCGCTGGTGGTGGGCCCCGATGGAGAGCGGCTCGGCAAGCGCCACGGCTCGACGGCGATCGCCGAGCTGCGTGCGCGCGGCGTGCGCGCGGAGTCGATCGTGGGCTGGCTCGCGCGCTCGCTCGGGATGCAGGGACCGAGCACGATCGCGGCGCGCGAGCTCGTCGATGGGTTCGACGTCGCGATGCTCTCGCGCGAGGTCGTGGTCGCCGACGTCGCGACGCTCTTCTTCGCGTAGCGACGTTCACGGTCCATCGCCCGCGCGTGCCGCAGCGGCGTGCGCATCGTGCGGATGAGGCGCGCGGGACCGTGGGCCTGAGGGCTCAGCGACTGTCGAAAAATCGGCTCGCCCGCCCGCCCCTACCGTACGCGCGCTTCGCGCGCTCCCGTCCGGGACGTGCGGGACGAGCACTCCGGCAGACTCAGCCGTTCACGGGCTGCAGGCGCTTGATCGTCCGCTCGTACGTCACGAGGTGCGCGAGGACGTAGACGCTGCCCACGGCGTAGTGCGCGAGCGCGACGGGTGCATCGGCGATTCGGCGGAGCATACGAGAACGAGCATGCTCGCCCTCGGTTTCGCGAGCGTTTCACCAGCGGGAAATCGTCACGACGTCGCGCTCGTGCCTGCGATCCAGCCGGTGGTCGCGGCGACGCCCATGCCCGTTCCGTCGGAGGGATGCGTGCCCTCGAGCAGCGCGCCGCACACGAAGAGGTCGCGTGACAGCGGCGTGCCGTGGGCGTCGAGCGCGCGCATCGACGCGTCCCATCCGACGCCGAGCGAGAACCCCGCGCCCGGCGTGAACGGATCGTCTCCGTAGAGCGCGCGAGGATCACGTCCGCGCGCGCTCGAGCTCAGCGGGAGCGCGCGGCCGCGCGAGTAGAGCGGCAGCCCGGCGAGCGGCTCGCGCACGTCGTGCGACGCGCTCTGCACGCCACCTCCGACGTGCTTTCCGGTCGCGAGGATCACGGCGCCCGCGCGCAGGACGGTGCCGTCGACCAGGTGCACCTCGGGTGCGCGCACCCGCGCGACGCGAGCCTCGCGCCGCGGGATCGACGCGCGCTCGAGCGCGGTCGCGATCCGACGCGCCAGACGCAGCGCCTGCGCGCCGGCGAGCGACTCGACGACCTCGCCGATCGGCAGCTCGATCCCGGTCTCGACCAGCGCGCGCACGCGATCGTCCTCGAGCCCGAGGAGCGGCGGCACGAGGACCGCGTCGAACGACGCGCCACCGAGCGCGCGAGAGAGCGTGGTGACGAGACGTCGTCGCGCATCGCCCGCGTCGAGGAGCGCGGCGATCTCGTGGGGGAGCAGCGTGACGTCGCCGGCGCGCCGGAAGAGCTCGACCTCGACCGCGACGAAGCGGCGGGCATCGCCGGCGCGCACCGCGCGCTCGTTGAGCGAGGCGGCGACGAACGGACCGTCGAACGAGCGCAGCGCGCGCATCCACGCCACCGCGATGCGCGCGTTCGGGATCGGTCCGAGATCGAGCACCGCGTGCTGCACCAGCGCGGCGCGACGCACCAGGCCGAGCTCGGTCGCGGCGAGCGCAGCGTCGGCGTGATCGCCGAGCGACGGGTAGATGGCGAGCGCTTCGGCGAGCGCATCGTGCGACGCGGCGAGCGCTTGGCGCGCGAGGGTGCGCGGAAGGCGGGCCCACGGATGCGCGGGCTCGCGGTGCGCATCGAGCGCACGATCGATCGTGCGCGGTGCGGCGAACGGATCGTTCACCGTCGCGACATCCCACGCGCCACCACTCAACGACGTCGCGCCGGCACCGCCGTCGATCACGAGGACCTTCGCGCCGGCGCGCGACGCCGCGAGCGCGGCGGACAGGCCCGCGATCCCCGCGCCGACGACGATGACGTCGGTCACGTCTCGTCCTCGTGGCGCGCCGCGCGAACCTCTTCGAGGAGCAGCTCGGGGCTCATGCCCGCCGCGACGTGCCGCGCGATCGCGAGCTCTTCCTGGCGCACCTGTGCGCCGTCGAGCGCGACCACCCGGGTTCTGTAGCGGTCGATCAAGAACTCCGCGGCCATGCGATGGGCCGCGCTGGGCGGGAGCGCGCGCTCCTCCGAGACGATCTGCGCGCAGCGATGCGCGCACCGCATGCCGCCACAGGTGCCGAGCCCGAGCCTGGTGCGACGCGCGACATCGGCGACGTCGCGCGCGCCCTCGACCACCACCGCGTGCCGCACCTCGGCCTCGATCACCGGCTCGCACGGGCACACCACCGCGCGCTCGTCGCGATCACGCGCGAGGCGCGCGCCGATCGCGCTGACGCGCGCGCCGTGACGATAGGCGAGCCGACGCGCCGCGGGCTCGGGCAGCTTCAGCGACTCCGCGAGCGCAAGCGCGTCCACCGGTGCCTCGCCGCCCGGCAGCGGAAGCTCGTGGGTGCGGCCCCGCGCGCGCACGTCGAGATCCCGCGCGAGCTGGTCCGTCATCTCCTCGGCGAAGATGCGATAGCTCGCGAGCTTGCCGCCGATCATCGAGTAGAGGCCGGGCGCGCCGTCCTTGGTGTGATCGACGATCGCGTGCTCGCGCGAGAGGTCGTCCTCGCTCGGGCCGTACTCGTAGAGCGTGGGGCGCACGCCCGCGGTGGTGCCGATGACGCGCGCGTTCGCGACGGCGGGCACGACACGGGCGACACCTTCGACCAGATAGCGGACCTCGTCGGTGGTCGCGCGGACGTGATCGAGATCGCCGTAGTAGTCGTCGTCGGTGGTGCCGAGACAGCTCACGTTCTGCCAGGGCATCGAGAAGATCTGACGACCGTCGATCGCCTTGCAGACGATCGCGTAGTTCCCGATGCGGCGATCGAAGACGACGTGGATGCCCTTGCCGGGACGCACCTTCGCGCGCTCGGAAGAAGGCGCGCTCGCGAGCGCGGCGGTGATCGGCGCCCACGCGCCGGTCGCGTTGACGACGCGTTTCGCGGTCGCGGTGAAGCGCGCGCCGGTCTCGCGATCGCGCGCGATGACGCCGGTGACCGCGTCGTTCTCGCGGAGCAGCGAGATGACCTCGTGATGGGCGCGGCAGGTCGCGCCGTGGGCCTCGGCGTCGAGCACGTTCGCGAGGCAGAGGCGCGCGCCGTCGATGCCCCACTCGTCGAAGGTGATCGCGCCGCGCAGATCGCCGGCGAGCCCGGGCTCGAGCGCGCGCGCTTCGTGATCGCTGAGCAGGTTGTGGGGCTTGCCGCCCTTGAGCGGCTGATAACGATCGTAGAACGCGAAGAACGCGTCGACGGCGGCGAGCGCGACGCGTGATGCGAGGCCGCGCGCGGGGATCGGGAAGAGGAACGGGATGCGGAAGACGAGGTGCGGCGCGATGCGCTGGATGTAGCCGCTGTCCTGGCAGGCGAGGCGCGTGACGTCGGGCGTGTCGGTCAGGTAGCGCGCGCCGCCGTGGATCATCCCTGAGGAATTGCCCGACGCGCCGAAGCCCCAGTCGTGCTTCTCGAAGAGCAACACCTTCATGCCGCGCAGCGCGCAGTCACGGGCGACGCCGGTGCCGTTGACGCCGCCGCCGATGACGATGACGTCGAAGTCGCTCATGGGCTGGTCACGGGATCGAACCCGGGTCGCGGGCCCGGCATGTAGAGGAACATCAGCACGCCGATCGCGGCGTAGAGGCCGATGAAGAGCAGCACGAGGAGCATGCGGTACCCGAAGACTGCGAGCGCCGCGCCGTCGCTGCCGCACTGATGGGTCTCGCGGATCGCGCGGAACTCGATGGCGATCATCCAGACGTAAGCGATGAGCCCGCCGCATACCGGGAGGCCGAGCCATACGTACGGCGCGTAGCTGTATGCGACCGCGCGCAGCGTGCTCTCGAACTTGCCCTTCGCGCGCTTCATCACGACGAGCGTGCCGTGCGACGCGCCCGCCGCGATGATCACCGCGAGCAGCGTCTGCGCGATGCCCTGCGCGACGAAGAACGGGCTGAACCCCGCGATCGCGCAGCCGTACGCGCCGAGGACGCCGGCGACCATCGGCTCTTCGGTCGCGATGCCCGCGACCGCGCCGCCCGCCGCCATGAGCAGACCCATCGAGAGCAGCAGCGTGATCTGCCCGAGCGCATACGCGCCGAGCCCGTAGAAGAGCGCGCCGGTGGGGCCTTTCTCGATCGCTGGGGTGCGGAAGAAGCGCGTCGGCTCCCGCGTGGCGAGCTTCGTCGTCTCGATGAACGCGTGACGAATGCCGAGCTCCTTGCGGCGCTCCCACGGAATCGGCTCGGCGAAGCCGTCCTTCGCGCACGCGACGCAGATCGCGAAACGAGGCGGTGCGTTCTCGGGAGGCTCGCCGCCGAAGCGACACTCCGCGCATCCGAAGGTGCCGCAGCGCTCACAGGTGAAGCGCGCATCGCGCGCCTCGTGCACGCCGCAGTGCGCGCCTTCGTGGCTCAAAACTTCCCGGTGACCGACAAGAACGTCATCTTGTCGTTGGTCTCGCGCAGGCGCGAGCTCAGGATGCGCACGAAGTTCCACAGGATCTCGTAGGCGAGATCCTTGTCGAGGAAGAGCAGATCCTCGAGCGCTTCCTTGGTGAGCACGAGGAGTCGACAGCGCTCGTGCACGCGCGCATCGGCGCTGCGCGGGAAGTCGTCGATGAGCGACATCTCGCCGAACGCCTGGCCCGCGCCGAGCACCGCGAGCGCTTCCTCGCCCATGCCCGAGACCTCGCGCGAGATGCGGATCTTGCCGTCGAGGATCAGGTAGAGCTTGTCGCCGACGTCGCCCTCGCGGAACACGACGTCGCCGAGGCGATAGGTCTCCTCCGAGCAGATCGACGCGATGCGCTCCAGACCCTTCGGGTGGATCCCGTTGAAGAGCTGGATCTTGCCGAGAGCTTCCACGACATCGGCGGACATCTGGGGAGGGAGCGTAAGCGATCGCGTCGGGGATCCGGAAGGATCTCGCACCGCCCTCCTGTGTCGATCGCACATCCCGAGGTGGGCCGTCAGGACGCGACGCGAGCGCGGCTACCGCGCTCGCGCGCACGACGTGTCACGGGTTCGTGTCCGATAGCTCGCGAACGCTGGGCTCGCAGTCGCAGGAGCCCGCGGCGAGGTCTTGGATGCGCCTGTACTCTGGATCGCTCGTCATCCGTGCCAGCACGAACGGACGGCCCATGCGGTACAGCGAGACGCACGCGACCTCTCCCGCGAGGGTTGCGCAGTCCGGCTCGCGCGCCGCGACCCGCGCCAGCGCCTCGATGCTCACTCCACACTCATTCTCACGCAGATTCCATTGAAAACAACCGTGCCCTAGCGAGAGCAGCTGGTTCAGTGCGGAGTCGTAGTCCGCGTCGGACAATGACTGCTCGTCGCCCCGACAGAACCGATCGAAGTGCTCTCTCTCGATGTCGATCTGACACGAGCCGCTCTGGTCCAGTCGTTCCTCGGTCCGCCCTGCATTCGCGCCGCAGCCAGCGAGCAGCGCCGCCGCGTACACCCAGAGGATTGCGGGCACATTCACGGGCTCGACGCTCCACCGCCGACCGACTGGCGCGGCGTGTAGGCGGGCATCTGGCAGCGATGAGTGGGCCCGCACCAGTTGAATCCGGGTGCCGGGGCGATTCCCTGACCGCGTCTGTACGGCCCGGTATAGAACTCCATCAGCTCAGGAGTGTAGTACAGGTAGCCGCGGTCCATCGCCTGAAGCACGGATCGCCCGATGATTCCACGCATGTGCGGATCGACGCGAGGATGATCGGCAGTCGCAGGATTGCCACCCTCCAGATACTCCTGCCGCGTGAGGTGCGAATGCACTGCCTCGTCCGTAGCGACGATGATCGCGGGATTCAACCCGACTTGATTGAACAGGACGAACGACTGATTGCGCCCTGACTGACCGCTCGTTCCGGGCCGCGGATCTCCTGCTCGCAGCGGGTATGTCCGCGCCTGGATCTCGGGAGCAACCAGTGTGTTTCCCTGGATGAAGCGTTGGCGGCCATCACCCGTTGCCGGTTGCGCGGCGAGAGCCGGTCGGAGTGTCGTCGCGTCGGACATCTGAATCGTGAACGGCGCCTGCTGGCCCGGCGTTCCCTCGAGGCGCGCGCGCGCCCACTGCGGCAGCGTCTGCACGTCGATCATGTGAAAATCGTGAGTAAAACCATGATCTTCGATCATGTCCGCCCACATCTGCGCCTGGGGCGAAAGCCGACCGGCGGCACGCGCGGCTTGACCAGCCTCGTTGAGCACCTGCCGGTTGCCATCGCGCTCGAAGTAGGCCTGCTCGTCGTCGGTCACCGACGCTTGAATGACGGACTCGAGCGCACGTGCCTGGTCCTCCCGGTCGACCGTATGTGATTGACCGTCTCCACCCTTGAGCTCGATGGTTGTACTCTCGACGTCCAGACCGATCGGATCGCGCGCAGCGAACAGGCTCGCCGCTACATAGTGGTAGGCGTTCAACGAATCACCGCCCTGAGCGCCGTGGATGTGAAGAGGGTCTGCGACGCACCATCGCGCCAGTCGAGCAATCAGGTACCGCTCGCCGAAGTACGTGAGCCCGACCTCCTCGTCGGCTTCTTTGCCGGTAAAGCCATTCGGCTCCGTCGCGCTCGGGTCAGCCTCCTCGATGAGGAGCGCCTGTCTCGCACCGTTCGGATAGTAGGTGCTCGCCTCCACGAGGTCGCCGCTGAGCAGGTCCAATGTCGCAGCGGTGGTTTGGATGATGTCGGTGAGCCCGACGGTCATTCGCCGATTGCGCGCGTCATCGAGCAGCTCGGGTGTCGCTGCGTGCCTCCAGACCATCCGCGCGCCGGCGACGACGTACTGTGTCTCGACGTGGTCGTACGGGCCGGTGCGCGCGACGTACTGGCTCGCGTCACGGCGTAGTCCGCGCACTTCGTAGTCACCCGGGAAGACGTAGAGCGCGATACGCTCGTCGAGCGCGCCTGGTGGGCCGGCGTCGGTCTCGCTCGTGGGCTCGATGGTCGCCTTGATGACGCGCACGTTCGCGCCGTCGTAGCGGTAGCGCTGACGCACCTTCAGCGACCACTGCGGCGCGGGCGCGATGCGGTCCCAGCGGCGTGCTTCGGCGAGGCGATTCAGCTCGTCCCAGCGGTACTGGTAGTGCTGCTCGCTCTCGCAGCGGCACTGCGTGCGCAGGTGATTCGCTCGCGCGGTCGGGTCGCTCGTCGCGATATCCGAGCACGTCGCCTGCGCCGACGCGTTGCGACACTGGCCGTGTACGGTCATCGACGTGACGTTGCCGCCGGCGCCGTACTCGAGCTCGACCCAGCCCGCGCGCTGCTGCTCGGTCGGAGTCATCGCGCGCGTCGGGATGTTGCTCGAGACGTAGAGCGCGCTCGGGCGCAGAGTCGTGCCGCCCTGATCGACGCCGTTCGTGATCGCGCCGGTCGAGCGCTCGTAGAAGACCTCCGCGTCGTCGTGCCAGCTCGTCGTGTTGCCCAGCCAGTCCCAGCGCCACGAGAGGTCCTGCACCCGACCGGGCAGATGCTCGAGCTGCTGCAGCATCGGCGCGGGCTCGACGTGCATCGGGTCCGCGCTCGGCTGCGGGTCCTCGACGAACTGCTCGCCGCGGATGATCTCCTGTGCGTCTCGCCAGTCCGTCGCGTCGTCGGCGGTCGTGCGGGTGCCGCTGTCCTGCGTGTAGCTGAAGGACGCGCCGATCACGCGGTAGAGCGCGTCGTGCATCACGTACGTGCTCTGGGGACGATGACCGTCGGGCCACTCCGTCGGGTCACGGTGGTCGACGATCTCCGTCAGGTTGCTCGCGGCGTCCCACACGAGCTGTTGGTCGACGACCGTGCTCACCGCGGCGAGCGAGCGCGGCGCGGCGCCCGTCGGGGTGCGGGTCGTGATCATCCGGACGGGGCGGCGACGCACGTCGTACTGCGTCGTGGAGACGCTCGGCGTGCGCGTCGCGCCGCTCGAGGTGGTCGTGTCGCCCCACGTCGTCTCGAGCACGAGCCCGTCACGCGCATAACGCACTTCCGAAATCACGTCACGAGTGCCCAGATGCGACTGGCAAGCACTCGCATCGGTCGTCGGGTCGCAGTCGATCGTCACGCGTGCACGCGTCGGCAGGCCGCGGCGATTGAACTCGAGCGTTCCACCGATCGCCGCGCCGGTGCCGGCGCCGGTCCACGTGTAGTCGCGCGGCAGCACCAGCGCAGTGCCCCGGTTTGCGTGATCGAAACGCGCCTCGCGCTCGTATGTGCGCGCATGCGCGTACGCCACGTCACGATCAGCGCTGATCGGCATCTCGGTCCAGCTCGGCCTGTCGTCGCCAGGCGCAGTCCGCACCGGCCCCGGTACGAGCGGTGGTGCGTCCGGCAGTACCGCGACCTGACGTGCCGTCCACACCACGTTCCCGCGCGCGTCGTAAGCGAGCAGCGAACGATGTGCACGGTCGCTGATCCCCGTCATCCGCCCTTGCACGCCGCCGCCGCGATTCGGAATCGCTGCGAACGCGGGCGGCGCCGCGTCGTACCAATAGCGGACGTCGACGCGGCGCGGCGCCATCTGTTCGATCGTCGAGATGGAGCCGGGGGGCAGCTCGTACAGCCCGAGCTCCGCTCGGCTCGAGACGGCTTCGTCACACCCGACGTATTGCTCGCCGACGAGGCGGCCGCCGAGATCGTAGAAGAAGTTCTGCCCACAACCGCGCGGGTCACGCACCGCCGCGAGGTCGCCGGCGCGATTGAACAGATAACGCCACGTGCGAGTCTCGTCCGTCGCACCGGAAGCGCGAGAGTCGGTGTCCGGATCCTCCGTTCCGATCCGCCGTCCCAGCGTGTCGTAGTGGAACACGCGGTGGACGTGCGGTGCTGCCAGACTCGCCACCTCCGATGTCGCAGGGCGGAATCCGATGCTCGACCGAGCCCGCACGAGGTCGATCACCACGCCGTCGATTCGGTAGTACGACCAGAGTCGATGTTGTTCCGGAACGCCCGTGTCCGGATCGAACGTGCGCAAGATCTGGTCGATCACACGCCCGTGGCCGTCGCTGCGGGAAGTCGTGCAGGTTCCGTAGAAGCCCGAGCTCGAGTCGTTGTCGAGCGCATCACAGACATCGACCGATAGCGCGTGGAAGCTCTGCGAGGTGTAGCTGCCGTCCTCGGCGTGCTGGCCGATCGTGCGACCGAACGCATCGTGGCGCGTCACGGCGTACGGGATGTCGTCTGCGCCGAACGTCGGAAAACCGCCCGACGATGCGCCCGTCCGCGGTAGCGCGAGCACACCCGCGAGCGAGGTGTCGGAGCCGACGTAGATGTCGGGCTGGTATTCGCGGCGTACGGTTCCCTTCGCGTCGAGCGTCGAAAGACCACTTCGCATCCACTCACCCGGCGCATCGCCCGTCGAGAGACCGGCTCGCGCGCGGCCGAGGCCATCGACGAAGGAGATCGCGACCAGCGAGCTGCCCTCTGCACCGTAGTCGGCGTCGCAGTCGAGCTCGGTCGTCGTGATCACGCGGCTGAGCGGCACGGCTGCCCCGTTCTCCGTGAGCTCGTAGGCGATGCGCGTCGTGGGCCGGTCCGCCGTGCACCCTTCGGCGCGCGGCGGCACGACCGCGACCAAGCGGCCGAGGCCGTCGTACGTGACACGCGTGACGAGACCGTTCGGATCGGTCGCGGTCAGCACCGCGCCGAGGCCGCGGTCCCAGGTGCCCGACGTCGAGAGCGTCGGCACATCCGACGTGGAGACGTGAGTCGTCTCGGTCTCCGCGAGCTGCGCGTAGTCAGCGTCGTATGAGACGCGCGCGTAACGCAGGCACCCGGACGGCAACACCGCGATCGCGCTCGGGTCGAGCTCCGAGATGTTCGCTCCGACGCAGCTCGCGAGCGCGTTGCCCCACGCGTCGTACACCGTCGAGCCCACCAGGTCGTCGTCCAACGGAACGCCGGGCGTCGAGCTCGGATTGACTTGCAGCTGTTGGATCGCAAGGCCTTCGGTGGAGTCATCGCCGTCGAACGTGTACGCGCGCAGCGGACCGACGACCTGACGCGACAGCACCACGTCGCCGACGCCGTTGTACTGGTTGATCGTTTCCCGCAGCGGCCCCTGCGGCACTCCGCCCGCCGTCCCGGTGATCCACGTGGACCCCGTCCGCCAGATCCACTCCGCCGCGTTCCGCAGCACCGGTGTCGTGTGGGCCACGATCACATCGTCGACCGAGATCGCGCCCTGGATTGCCCCATGCGCCGACTGACGACGCACCTGCCCGAGCGAGTCGACTTCGTCGTACGTCGTCTGGATGCGCACGAAGTGCTGGCCGCGGGCCTGGGCCCGCCGCGACACGGTCGACGTCTGCAACCACGAGGTGGTCCCCCACTCCTCGAACGACACATCGGTCAGATCCAGCTCGGCGCCCCCGGCGATCCACACCGTCGTGTCGTAGCGAATCTCGTTCGCCTCCGAGACGAATGCGTACTGGATCCAGCGACCATCCAGACCCTGGTGCAGATTCCGGCTCGTGAGCGTCGCGTGCGCGCTCGACAGATACACACCGCGCTCGTCGAACGTCTCCGTCAGATACTCGCGGCCCTTGAGCGCCTCGTACGGATTGTCGGCGAGCCGGTCGTCGGAGATCGATTCGGGACGTCGGCCCTGATGGAAATACGTGCGCGAGTACGACGTCGGATGGTTCCAATCGCCGACGGACACCGCGTCGGCGGCGCCGAAGCCGCGGAACTCCTGCTCGATGCCTTCGTAATACCCGTCGTGGTAGGCGAATCGCGACTCGCTCACCTGCGCCTCGCGCCCCAGCACGTCGAGCCGGTCGCTCGTGCGCACCGAGCGCACGACGGTCGAGATCACGGGACTGCCGGCCGAGTGCCACGCTCGCACACCCGCGCGGTCGAGCAGGCGCTCGCTCGGCTCGCCGTCCGCGCGGCCCCACGTGAAGCGCTCACAGCTCGTGCAGCTCGCTGCATCGGCGAGGTCCTGCACGTAGTCCTCGGCGCTCGAGCCGTAGCCGACGTCGGTCTGCGCGCCGAGGCCGTTCTCCACCCGCACCAGCAGCCGAGGCCGACGGCCACCGGCGAGATCGACATATCGCCAGTCGTCCGCAGTCGCCCAGACGATATCCGTCGTTCCGCTGCCGTCGATGTCGGCGAAGCGCGTGCGCGTCACGTACCCCGGCGCCGCCGGCGTGCTGCGCGCGATCAGACGACGCGTGAAGCCCCGCCCGGCGCGATTGAACCATACGTCCACCGCGTCGAAGCGGATCTGCACCACGTCCGACGCGCCATCCGCGTTCACGTCCGTCAGATGGATCCCGTCCAGCTCGATGTTCAGCTCCGCCGGCGGCGTCTCCATCTCGACGTAGCGATTGCCGCCCTCGCCTTCCGCACAACGACGCGGGCCATCGCCCCAGCTGCCCTCACCGCGACCAGGCCAATAGCGGATCCGGCCGCGCTGGATCTCGACGATGTCGAGCAGTCCGTCGCCATTCATGTCCGACAGGCGCGTCTGCGGGTTCTCGAAATCGAGAGGTGTCCCCGAGAGCAGAAGACACGACTCGATCGGCTCGGTCGACAGCTCCCAGCCGTCCTCGCCGTATCGATAGCTCCCGAACCGACCGTCGCCCCCTGGCAGCCAGCCCAGATTCACCCACGTCTGCATCACCGTGCCGGTGGTCCGCACGACGTCGATCAGATGGTCGTTGTTGACGTCGACGATCTCGAGGTGCTCCGCATCTCGCCCGAGGTCGATCCGAGGATCGGTGTCGCGCGTCGGCAGCTGGATCTGCGCATAGGTCCAACGCCAACCCTGCGCGCCCGCCGCCACCGTCGGCGTCGCGCCGTCGGCATCGCGCGTCGGCGTGAACCATCCGTACGTACGGAATCGCGGCATGTGCAGCATGTCGCTGCGACCATCACCGTCGATGTCCATCGGGACGATGTTCGGGTTCGACAGCGACAGCACCGACGACATCGACGCGTCCATCGGCATCGCCACTGCTTCCGAGAACGTCGCCGTCGCGCCCGCCGGGCGCCCTTCGCGTCCCGAGAACCCGTTGAAGAACACGCCCACCGCGGGCTCACCCGTGCTCGTCTGGTACCGCGACGGATCCGTCACGATCAGATCCGGCAGCCCGTCGGTGTTCACGTCGAAGAGGTCCGCGCGCGCTTCGTCCACCGAGTGCGGCGGGCTCGCCGTGACCTCGCGCAACATCGAATCGATGCCGCCGAAGCCTGGGATCTGCTCGCCGTCGAGCGGCATCGTCGAATAGCCGAACCGCATCGGAGGCAACGTCCTGCCGAGGATGCGATCGCCGAGCTCGTTCTCGCCGAGATCGGCGCGCCCGACCCAGACGCCGAGGCTCGCGTCCTCGTGCTCCGGCCGTCCTTCGACCTGCACTTCGCCGAGCAGCGAGTGGAACGAGCTCGGATCGTAACGGAGGTGGTATCGCCGCACGAGCGTGCGTCGCTGCAGTCCCGTCGCGTCGTTCCACGCCGAGACCTCGATTCGCACCACCCGAAGCGCGGTCTCGACCCTCCAGCCGGTCGCGTACGACGCGAACACGTCGGGCCGGCCCTCGGCGTACACCAGGCGCACCCGCGCACCGTACGAATCGAGCGATGCAGGGCACGTCCGCGCGATGTCGGGGTCTGCGGCGGCACAGTCGTTCGGAGAGACGTAGTGAATGTCCTCCAGATACGACTGACCACGATCATATCGATATCGGTAATAGACCACCGAGCCGTGCGAGTCGCTCATCCGCGTGAGAGACCACCGGTACACACGCGGCGACGCGCCGCTCGACTCCGGGTCGACCTGCAGCGAGCTGCGTGACGCCTCGACGACTTCGTTCGGTCCCTTCCCTGCCGGCAGCAGGCCGAAATCGAATCGTGTCCCGTCGCGCCCCTGCACCACCCACCGCATCGAGTCCGGAGCTCGGAAGAAGCGCATGAACGAGCCTTCGATCCGCGCGCGGTACTGCTGCCACCCACGCACGTCGTCAGGGACGACCGAGGCATCCACTCCCGCCTGCGCAGCGCGCTGGTCGACCTGTCCGATCGCCGCCGTGTCGACGGGCACGAGCTCCTGACCGCCGTTGTAGAGGAATCGGTCTTCCTCCGGATGCCATGCCGGACCGTCCACGTACCGCGGCAGACCCCGATCCGACTGTCGCGAGATGAACGGCGCCCCGAGCCCCCAGCCGAACCCCAGCGGACCATTTCCGCTCGTGCTCGAGTACGAGAGCGCCAATGACGGCTGCACACCGCGACGGCCCGGCGCGACCGCGAGCGGCACGCTGAACGTCGCGGTCCCCGACGACAGCACCGGCGCGAACGACTCGCCCATGCCCTCGATCGAGCCCTCGGCACCCGGCAACGAGATCGCCTGCGGCGTCACCGCTGTCCGCGCTTCCGCCCCCGGCAGCGCGACCGGCGTCACCTCGTCGCCTTCCGGCCCCGGGTCCGTCGTCGGCGCCTGATCGACGACGACGCGATCCGGGTCGACCGGCAGCGCGTCACCGCGCGCGGCTTCTTGGATCTGCCGCCGCTCCTCGGGGCTCACTTCGATGACGCGGCTCGAGCCCTCTGGATGCACGTCCTCGGGATCGTCGGCGTGCGCGATCGGCACCGAGGGCGCCCACGCGATCGACGTCGCGAGGAAGGCGGCGAGGCAGCGAGCCGGGAAGCGCGCGTTATCAGGTGTGGATTGCACGGGCTCCTCAGTTCGGTCGCAGGAGGAAGCCGCGCGTCGAGCGCGGCGAGGACGGGGTGAGATCCGTACGTGCGTCGCTCCAGATCACCCATGTGCCGCGCTCGCCTCCCGCGAGCGAAATGGAGCGTTGCAGTCCATCGGACAGCGCAGCGTCGAGCGTGGCGTACTCGGGGGGGAGCGCGACGTCGCTCGCGAGGCGCGCGCGGCGTTCAGTGGGCTCGTCCCATGCGACGATCCAGCCGTTGCCGCGCGCTGCAACGGAAGGTCGGAGCTCTGCGTGTGCGCGACCACGCTCGTCGCGCTGGGTGACACGAGTCGCCGCCGAGAGCGCGGGATCGAGCCACAGGCCGATCCGTCGCACGTAGATGTCGCCCTCGGGGTCGAGCGCGCGACCCACCCACGACACGATGAAGTCGTGCTCGCATGCCACGGAGGGCGACGCGCCGTCGCCGGCGATCTCGAACGGCGCTGCGTCGCGCGGCCCCGTTCTCGAAGCTCGCAGTCCGACGAGACGGCTTCGAGCCCCGAGGGCCGCCGGCTCCGCCCACGCGACGAGCGCAATTCCAGAGTCGCTCGCCGCGACAGCCGGATCCGACCCCGGACCGACCGTCACGATCGAATCCATCGTCGTCCCGTCGGCGCTCGACCAGCGATAGCGAACGCGCGGCGTCGCGGGATTCGTCGCATCGGTCCACGCGACGACCCGGCTTCCGTCGATCGGAGCTGCCACCGAGGGCGAACCGCTCGCGACCTCGTCCTCACCCGAGACTCGGACTGCAACGCCGAGCGCTCCATCGAGCGCGACAGTCCGCATGACGATCGCAGAGACCTCGGCGCCCACCGGCTGTCTCCACACGACGACCCACTCGCCCCCGCGGCCCGCGACCGCCGGCTGGAGATCCCAACCGGGGCCCGGAATCCGCGCGATCACGATCGGCGATTCGTCCTCGCTCGCTGCCGACTCGCTGCCGTATCGCGTGTAGCGTCGCGCCCGGAGCTCCGTCGCAGTCCCGACCTGCGCGGTCCAGACGACCAGCGCCGCGCCGCGCTCGTCGAGCGCGACCGCGCGATCTCCGGTCGGCTCGTCGATCTCTCCATCGCGCGCCGCAACGACGAACGGTGTGGGTTGGCACGTGCTGGAGCACGAGTCTCCGCTCTCGAGATTCCGGTCGTCGCAACCCTCTCGCGCCGGATCGGGCCCGACCTCGGGCCATCCGTCTCCGCACCCCGTCAGCGGCGTGCACGCGAGGTCGACGCAGAGCCCCGTCACGCACGCGGCGCCATCGGGCAATGACAGCGCGCGGCACCGATCACATGCAGGAGTCTCTTGATCGAGTCGAAAGTACGAATCGTCGAAATCGAACGTATTGTCTTCCTCGGCCCGCGGCTCAGCGGCGCCGTGGTATCCGAACACCTGACCGGGACTGGCGCCGAAGATGGCAGGGGCGCCGAACGCGACGTCGTCGAGCCCGTCGCCGTCCCAGTCACCCACGGCCGTTTGGAAGCCCAGCGCATCGTTGGGGACCCGCGGCGGTGCCGCGTCCGGAGAGAGCCGTGCCGCGTGAGTCGTCAGATCCGCCTCGACTCCGAACCACGCGAAGAGCTTTCCTGTCGTCGAAGAGAGCTCTCGATCTTCGACGCCGAACAGCTCGACGAAGTCGTCCCCGTTCGTGTCGGCGATCGCGAGAGGACGAATCGTGGCGAGCTCGCCGTACTCGAGGTAGCCCGAGCTCGATCCTCCGAACAGCTCTACGACACCGCTGCTCGTTCCGACTGCGATGAGGCCACGTCCCGCGATCATCGACCGACCGAACTGCTGCGCACCCACGAGCGAGGAGAGCGTCCCGAGCGGGCTCAGCTCCCCGGATCCGTCGTAGAACGCATGGACCATCGCGCTCTCGGGCGCGCCGACGAGCAGCAGCGGTCGGTCGAGCCCGTCCGAGGTGAACGCGGCGAGACTGGTCCCGAATCGCTCGAAGCTCCCCGTACCACCGACGTCGGCATGGGTGAGCCATTCGACCGAGGTACCGCCGCCACGCAATACCAACACCGCGCCGGTGCCGTGCCAGGCTGGAGCGCCCAGAACGATCTCCGCTGATCCGTCGCGATCGAAGTCAGCCGTGACGAGCGCGCTCGCGTCGATCGACACGTCGAGCGGAGACCCATCGGGGTCGCTGATGTCACTCGCCGCGACCAGCATCGGCTCCGAGAGCTCGCCGGTCCCCGAGCCGAAGAACACGGCGATCCCGCCGCCGTCCGACGCATAGGTCGCGACGATGTCATCGTGCTCGTCACCATCGACGTCGGCGACGGACGTCATGAGCCCGAGGCCTTGAATCGGCGTCTCGGTCCAGACCCGGCGCAAGGGCATGAATCCGTGCGCGCTCCCGAGATACACGAAGATCTCACCGAGCCCGCCGTGCTCCTCGTGCTCCCGCGCGAGGGGCACGCCGACTGCGAAATCGGGGTACCCGTCTTCGTTGAGATCGCCCGAGCTCAGCTGACCGAACGCTTCGCCGTCGACGTTGCGACCGAGGGAGTCGGGCCCGCCATCCTCCCAGCGATAACAGTCTTCGCAGAACGCGGGATCGCCGGCGACGGGGCATTCCGGCGGCGACACGCGCGCGGCATCCACACCGGCGTCCGCGAGCGACGCGGGGAGCACCCTGACCGCGTCAGGATCGGAGCTCACCGATGGCGGGACGAATACACTCAGCGCGCCGCCATCAGGACGCGCGGTCGACGCGTCGTCCGGCGACACGTGAGGAACGCTCTCGCAACCAAGCAGCGCAGCTGTGACGAGCGCGGGTAGCAACGAGCGATCGCGGCGAGCGCAGCCCCTGGACATCCTCGTCTCCTTCGAAGCACACCGAGGTCGAAAACACACGCGCACGGAGCGGTGCAGAGCGCCGATTCGCGATGCGAGAGATGGAGGGCGCGCCCGACTCCGAGCGCGCCAACTCTCGTCGTCGCTCAGCGCTGGTGTTGCCAGTACCGATACGTGAGCACGAGCTGAACGTCCTCGAGCCGCTCGAATCGGAACGACGGATCTTCCCAGATCCGCAGTACCAGCGTTCCGGCGAGGGGACGGCCCTGCAGCTCGACTCGCGTGTACGGCTGGATCAGCGCGAGGTCGGTGCTCGAGATCGGATTCGTGATGTACCGCTCCGCCGCGAGGGCGCGCGCGGATTCGAGCCGTCCGGGGAAGAGCGGCGCGTCATACGTTGCGCCGAGCGCGTTCCGCACCGGATAGGGCCCGACGTGCAGCATCGAGAACGACAGGTTTCCAGAGCCGAAACAACCCGCAGTTCCTCGGCCCTCGCAATCACGCAGACCCGTGCCCACGAGGTTCACTGCGATCGCGTCGATTCGATAGTTGTAGTTTCCTGCTGCGAATCCCGCGTCGCCCTCACGCAGCATGCGCTGCAGCCGGTCCGCGGAGGCATCGAAGCTGGTCTGCCAATAGCACCGGATCTCTTCGGACTCCGGGGGGCAGCGGCCATCGGTTCCGTCGGCGCACGTCCGTGCGCAGGTGCGCTCCCAGGCCTCGCGCCGGAAGTGGATTCCGCGATCGTCACGACACGCGCGGACCGTTCGGTACCCACTGTCCCCGGTGTCGAAGAACGGCGACGGAGGCGCGTTCTGGCCGATGCCGCCGGAGCTGGGATTGCCGACGACCTGCCGCGTCACGTCTTCGAGCATGACGCCGGCGACGTCGACGTCACGAAGCGTGATCGGCGCCGGACCGCCGTGCTCGAGTCGGATGACAACCTCGGTATCGACACGAAGATCGATGAAGTACCAGTAGCGACGCCACTGTGCGGCCGGGGTGACGTTCGGAACGTCCTCGCGGAACACCTGCGACGCGGACGCCGGCCCCAGCGAAGCCCCCGCAGCCGTGATGGCTTCGAATGCGTAGTCGGCGGGGATTCCGCCGGTCGGCCCGGTGCGGGCGTACCAGGACAACCGATGTCGTCCGGCCGGCAACATGATCCGCTGCGTCAGAGCAGACGTCGCGGTCGTCGCGTCTGCAGTCTCGCCGATCGAGACACGATACGGAACTGCACGTCCGAAATCCGCTGTCGCGAATCCACCGGTGGGCAGCAAAGTCGTCGTGTCCGTCGGGATCTCCTGCACCGTCACGCAGGCCCGCTGGACGATGCCGGACCCCGGAGCGCCGGCCGGACAACCTTCGATGCGCCAGCCCGGGCGCTCTCCACTCTCGAGCACGTCCAGACGACTGCCGTTGTAGAGCAGATTCGGAGTCTCGACGTCGCACGGCGCACGCACTCGGAAGATGTCGTCGCGTAGCGAGACGACCGCAGTGTCGGTGCCTTCACGGAACGGGTGCACGAAGCTGTACGACTCGAACACCTGCTCCAGGCGCCGGACATAGTCCCCGACGTAAGCGCCGGAGTAGTCGTCGGGCGCATCACTGTTCGTGCTGGTCGGGACGCCGGCGTCTCCGTCGGCCCCGCCACCCGCGCGAATCGTGTCGTAGTCGATCGACGGGAGCGTGCAGATCGTGTCGACCCATTCACGCGGAGGCTCGTCGGAGAAGATGTCGTCCTCCATCTCGGAGAGCTGCATTCCCAAGCGCTGCTCGAGCGCGAGACGGGCGATGTACGCAGCGCGCACGGCTCGCTGATGTGCGCGGCGATATCGCGCGAGCAGCGTGCTCTGCCGGGCGCGCATGACCGTGTTCACGGCCGAGTGCTCGTCCGAGCCGTTGCTGTCGAGGAGCAGCGCCCGCGCGAGCGCGCGGCGCGCCTGAGCCTGCGCACCATGCAGTCGAGAGAGAGCGGCGTCGATCCGCTCGAACGACGTGCGGATCGCGACAGCACGCTCCGAGAAACTACGCTGATACTGCGTCGCCTCGATGTTGAACTGCGAGAACTCCTGGACGATCCGATCCTCGATGTCCTGCTCGCGCAGGCGCTGGACTTGTTCGTCGAGGATGATCTGGGCGATGGAGTTCTGACAGGTCGCAGTGGCACCCGCCGCGGCGCCGGCGGCACCCACCGGGTCCATCTGCGCCGACTGGGTCGTCGCGACGAGGCAGCTCGTCATGCGATCGAGCGATCGCCCGAACGAGAGGAGCTGTTCGATCTGCCGCGCACGCTCGCTCGTCGCGACCGCGGCGCGGAGTCCGCGGAGCCGCGAGGCGAATGCCCGGAGATCCGCGGCGATCGCGTACCGCGTATTGCTCAGCTCGACGAGCGCAGATCGGATCTCGGACACCTGCGCATCGAACTCGCCGCTGCCGGTGCCATACAGGCCCGGGCCGTCCTGGCGCAGCGCCTCGATCACGCGTCGCGGGAGATTGCGGACGATGGTGTTCGCGCCCGCAGTCGAGACCGCGTTCGCGCGGCACTCGAAGTACGCGGCGAGACGATACGAGTCCGAGATGTTGTTGACGGGCCCGGGGTCGACGCAGTTCGGGCCCTGGAGCGGATCGACCGGAATCTGCTGGCGCGCCGCGTAACAGGCGAGCTCGAGCCCGTTCAGGAAGTCCACCTGCGTCAGCCCGTCGGGCGCGATGAACGCGAGATTTCCATCCTCGAGCAGACGGCGCGCCGGTCGATCACCGATGCAGTCCTCGTACTCTTCGCGCCGGCAGCGGCCCAGCCCCTCGTCGTCCCACGAGCGGAAGTAGTTCGTGAGCTGCCCGACCTGCACGGTCGTGCCGTCGCGCAGCTCGAGCGCGTTCATGTATGCAGCCCGCTCGGCCGCGGTCTGCGACGAGAAGCGACGAACGACGTCTGGAAGGTAGTCGCGCCAGAGTCGGTCCGCGATCATCGCCGAGTCCGTCCGGCCCAGTCCGTCGTCGGCCATTCGGAGAAGGAGCGGCGCATTGCGGTCCCACGTCGCATTGCCCAGCGCCGGCGGCGTCGGGTCGTCGCAGTCCTGCGCGTCGTCGAAGATGCTGCAGGTCGGAGAAGAGCTCTCGTAACTGCACCGCGCCCACTCGGCGCCTGCCGGAATCTCGGTCGCATTGCACGAGCTGGTGCCCGTCGGCTGGATGCTGCAGACCTCGGAGCCGAGATCGGCGATCTGGACCGAGTACTCGCCGGCGGAGTCACCACCGATGACGCCGCCAGCCGTGAAGTGGTCGATGCGGTACTCGCCGGCGCCCGAGCAGAACACCGACGGGCTCGAGCTCCCCAGGTGATCCCACGAAATCGTGTCCGCGTTCGCTCGGAACGTATGGGCGCCAGTCGCCGGATAGTACGGGAACACCGACTGCCCCGGTCCCAAACCCGCGTACGTGCGCGCGGCGAGAACCGCACGTGCCAGCAGATCATTGACCTGCGCGCGATAACGTCGGGCGGTGCCCGCCGAGCCCGAGCTCGTCGTGTGCGCGTTCTCGAAGCAGAAGAGCGTACGACTGTCGGTCAGTCCCGTCGGGTACGGGGTCGAGGTGCTCGCGCACACGGCGCCCGTCGGGCGCGGACCCATGGGCCACGTTCCAGGTGTGGTCGACGTCGGCGGGCCCGTGACGGAGCCGGTGTGGAAGACGCGCGATCCCGCGAAACGCACCGCACTGTAGTCGCCGGGCTGCGCCTCCCACGTCAGCTGTCGAGCGATCGACGAGAACCCGTCGTACGTGAGCAGGGCGCTCGAGTACAGCTCCGTTCGCTGCGCGGGTGTGGCGGTTCCGGCGCGCACGGCCGTGAGCGCGGCACACGGAAGGTCGAGCGGATCGGGAGGAGCCGGCTCGGGATCCGAGGGCATCTGGAAGAGACCGACGCGCTCCGTCACCGCGGTCGCGGTCACGCCCGGGGTGGGCCCGCTGCATGCGCCCGTGCTGGTCGCGGCAAAGGGACAGGGCATGTCCGGCGTAGCGTTCTCGCAGATTCGTGGACTGCTCGCGTCCTGGTCCCAGATGCAGAGCGACTGATCGCCGAGCGTCGCCCACGGGACGATGTCCGCGCCGATGCACGATGCGACGCGTCGCAGATCCTCGTCGGAGACTGCATTCGCCGCGGCGAACAGCACGGGGTCGAGGACGCATTGCGTGCCGTCGCGCACGTACGGAGACACACAGTTCGTCGTGTTGAGCGTGTGGGCGACCGGCGCGATCCGGTCGCTCACCGAAGTCAGATTGATCGTGACGCCACAGAGTCTCGACAGCTCGTCTGCTGCGGCCTCGGCGCGCAGGTCCATTTCGAGCCCGGACCGCAGGAGCTCCTCGCCGAGCACGTCGGCCTCGTCGGCGGAGCGACGCGCGAGCTCGAGGTAGTGACGCCAGCTCGATTCGATACCGTTTCCGTCGTCGGTGAGCTCGTTCTCGAGCGGAAGGCGGAAGTCGGAGGGAATGCCCGCGCAGGACTCCGCGGAACGCGTGGGATCGGTCGGGCTCGGCTGGATGAGCGCTGCCGCGCGACGATCGAGCTCCGGCGCGATGACTGCGTTCTGACAGTACGGGAACAACGGAGAGGGCGCGTAGGTCGGACGGCGCAGGACCCAGCCTGTCAGCTCTTCGAATTGGCCGGGCAGCGGGTCTCCCGTGAGGTTCGCGCGTCGACGCACCACGAACAGCGTCATCGTGCTCGGGCTCGGGCGAGTGGCGATCGTATCGTCGACGTCGAGGAACCCCGCTCGATAGAATTCGGAGGTCGCGCCCCACGAGGAGTTCGTCCAACCGGTTCCCGTCGGAGCGCGGGTGCGCTCGGTGAGCATCGCCGGCGTACACGGCGTCCCTTCGAGCGTCCCGCGAACGGCGCACTCGAGGCCGTCGCGACCCACGACGACCGAGAGCTCCGCGGGATTGACCGCAGCACCGACGTCGATGATCAGGTCCTGGACGCCAGATGCCCTGTTGTACACACACGCTCGAGCGCGGCCGAGATACGACGCAGCGTCGTATCGCGGAGGAGCGTTGCCAGACGCCGGGGCATAGTGAAAGTCGGCGAGCGTGTCCGCGAGAACGTTGTTGGCCGCGGCCAGTGTCCCGGTGCACGACGACGGACAGATCGCCGCCATGATCTCGGGGACTCGCCGATAGACCTGATCGTAGAGCGACGCGAGCGTGGGATGGCCGATCACCCGCGGCATCGCCCCGGAGGAAATCCCCATCTCGGCGCCCCAGGAGTCGCCTGAGACCACCTGGTTCTGACCGACCCAGCGATTGTTGCCGGTCGTCGCGCGCCACTCCCAAGGCGGCGGGCTCTCCCAGGTATATGTGCCGCCGAACGGCTGTGGCGAAGGCGTCGTGTCGTGACGGAGCACAGCCGCCCAATACGAAGGCAGTAGCTGCTGGGGAGCATTGCGGGTCGCCGCGTACAACACGATGCTGCGAGTGGCCGTCGTCTGCCCGGGCTCGGGCAGCGGCTCGACCGGGAGAATCGCCGCCGGAGACCGGTCGAAGGCACGGATTTCCTCGCGCATGTACTCGCGCGCCTCGCTGAACGCATCGCGAGCAACGCCGAGCTGCTCGTAGAAGCCATCGGCGGTCGCGGTCCGGAGTGCCGCACGATCCTGCATGTACCCGAGCCGGTACCGCAGCGAGTTCTCGGCCGTGACGGTGCCACCGCCAGTCACGAGGTAGTCGAGTCGCGTGTTCGAGCTCGTGTCGGCGACGAGCCGCGGATCGAGCGCAGCGGCGCGCAGGAGCTCGAGCGCGCGCATGCCTTCGCCCGACAGCGGAGGACGAGTGAAGAAGCCCTCGGTCGCGACGCCCGTGATCGCCGGCAGGCCTTGCTCGCCGCCGACCAGAGCGTGCGCCGCGGAGCTCCGCGACGCGTACGGCGCAAGCAGTGCTTGCGCCGCATCTGCGCGATCGGCGCGTCGCGAGTACGCCGCATCCGACACCGCTGCGCCCTGCTCGCCCATGTACGCCGCGGCGTCGCGGCCGATCTCGAAGGACTCGCGGAGGAAATGCGCGAGCTCCTCGCCGAGGGTCACGTCGTTCAGCGGTCCGAGCGTGCTCGAATCGTCGTCGTCGGCGTTCTTCACGAGCTCGGTCGTCGGACAGACCGAGGCCTCGAAGGCCTGACTCGCGAGACGGCTCGCCGTGTACGCGTACTCGAGCGCGTAGGTCGCGATCTGTGCGTTCGACTCGGCGTCCTGCGGCGGAATGAGGAGCACGCCGGGGCTCGCGTTGGACGCTCCGGCGATCGCAACTGCACGCGTACCTGGGTACTCGACGATCGCGAGCATCGTGTTCGCTGCACACACGAAGTCTTCGACCGACGCGACTGCGTCACCACAGGTTCCCGCGCGGCGCCCCGCTCCGACGTTCGTCACGCACCCGTACCGGATCGATTCTGCGAGATCTTCCGCGGTGCAGCCGAAGTCGACGTGGCAACGGACCGCAGCTGGTTGGTTGACCCCGCGATACCCGCCCGGCCCCTGGCGAACTGTGATCGGAAGACGTGAGTTGATGTCGTCGAACACCGAGCCATCGTCCGCAACGTCGAGGCTCAACGAGTCCTCTGACGTACAGCCGACGACGACGGCAATCAATACGAGCGCCTTGCCTAGGCTTCCTCTCAGCGTTCTCATCGATGGCTCCTATCGAGGTCCCGTCGTACCGAGCGGCGGTTGGGTCGGAGGTCGTGATCGTCGCGATTCGTGCGGGTCGCGCGGAGCGCGCGAGCTCGAACGACCAACACCAGAGCGAGCATCGCGAGCATTGGGATCACCCAACCTGCTCGCGCTCTCGGAGCGCCGACTGCACACGTCTGGGCCGGCGCGCGGGGCGCGCACACACGACGCCCTGCGACGAGAGCGCAGCGCTCGCTGGGCGCACAGTTGTCGTCGGTCGCGCAATCGACGGTGCAGTAGCCGGCCTGCGATTCCGACGAAACGCATCGCCCCGACTCGCACTCTTCGCCGACGGCGCATGGCGCGCCGGTGCTCCCGGGCTCCACGCATCCGCCTCGTGCTGCACCGCCGATCGCGCAGGTCCCCGTCTCGCACGGAGTGCCCACGTCACAGCGATCGACCGCGCAGACACCGCCGTCACAGGCGCTCGAACAGCCGCCGTCGGCGCAGCTCGCGAGCACGCACCGGCCATCGACGCACTCGTGGTCCGGAGCGCACGCAGGGCTGCATGCTGCGCTCGACGCGTAGAGCGCGCAGAGCCCGGCGACGTCGTCGGCCCCGAGCGTGCGCGCGCTCTCGCCTTCGTAGGTCGGGTAGACCGCGCTCTCCGCGTAGGCTTCGGAGCCAGCGCAGTCGGGGGCTCCCGAGGTCCCGCCGTGCTCGCATGGGTGCAGCAGCCCGAGCAGGTGGCCGATCTCGTGGGTGAGCACGGCCTGGACGTCCAGGACCTCGGCGCTCGCAGAGCCGAATGCGAACTCGTAGTCCGCGAGGTTCAGATAGATGTCGGCTTCGACGATGGTCGCCACACCGTCGGATGATCGACTCAGGCGAACATCGGTCGTGGCGCCGCGGCCCGCGGGAAACCCGCGTTCGACCCAACCGGACGAGACGACACCTATCGTGTTGCGACCGTCGCCAGCTCTGGCAGGCATCTCGGCGACCCCGCCGAGCTCGGCGTCGATCGGCATGCACTCCGCCGATTCCCACGTCGCGAATGCAGAGACGGCCGCCCGCTGCAGCGTGTAGGCATCGAGGCGACCGTCGAGCTCCGCGGTCGACAGCTCCCACGCAATCTCGCGCCGCGCCCAGCGTGCTGGGTACGCGACGGTCGAGTCGTGCTCGTAGGTCCGATACGCCCGCGCTGCGCCTGGCCACGACAATCCGACGAGTGCTGTCGAGACTGCTACGGCCACAAGCGCACAAACAAGCTCAACGCGCTGGCCGGATGGTAGGCCTGGACTTGGTCGGGCAACCCTTGGGAGACGACGTATGCGCACGTTCGCCAGTTAGCCTGGAACAAACCTCCCAGTCAACGGGAGCACTTCCGTCGTTCGTGATCGGACGTGGAAGTTTTCCGCGAAACTGTTCGAGCGCGAGATTCGCTCTAGAATTGCTCACAACAGCGCGTTCGCCGGCCTCGCCGGCTCCGCCGGGCGCGCGGTCGCGAGCCTCAGCGCGATCACCACCGCTCCCACCACGAGCACTTCTGCGATCGCGCGCTCGATCTCGCGCGGGACTTCCATCTCCATCCATCCCAGCGCGCCGATGATCGCAATTGCCGCGATCACGAGCGTGGCAATCGCGAGACCGATCCACGACAGGCGCGCTCCGCGATCTCGCGCTCTGCGCAACATCGATGCTGCGAGCGTGGCAGTCGCCGCGTATCCGACGCTCCCGATCCATGCCAGTCCCGGGCGCACGTCGCCGATCGCGCTATGCGCAGCTTCGCCACCCGCGAGCGCGATCATCGCGCACGCCGCGAGCGCGGCGAGGAACACGTCGTCGAGCACACGACGGCGATCGCGATCTCCCTCGAGCACCGGACCACACGCCGCCGCCAGCGCGACGAGCACGATCGCGAGCGGGCCCGTCGGGCTCCGGAGCGCGAGCCAGTCCCACGGCCACGGGCCCTGCGCCGCTTCGATCGCGGCAGGATCGGTGGTGCCGATCGCGAGCGTCGCGACGCCGAGCGCGACGACGATCGCGATCGCGCCGCACATCGCGCGCATCGCGGCGACGATCCGCTCACGCGGCCCCGACGCGCCGAGCACCAGCGACGCGCCGCGCCCGGCGACGATCGCGAGCAGCGCCGCATCGAGCCCGAGCGAAGGCAGCGCATCGAACGCCGCGCGCAGACCGAGCGCGATGCCGGTCGCGATTGCGACGCTCACCCACGGCATGCGCCGCGACGTCGGTGCGAGACGATCGATCCACGTCGCGCCGGGACCGAGCAGCACCATCGCGAAGAGCGCGATCAGCGCGGCGAGCTGCGACCACCGGATCGCCTCGCGCGGCACGCGCTCTTCCCATCCTTCGAGCGACACACGCACCGGGAACGGCGCGGCCTCGCCCTCGCGCGCGACCCGCAGATCCATCGCGCCGAGACCGGGCGCCGGCACGAGCTCTTCCGGCGCGAGCAGGTTCAGGCCGTCGATCGAGAGCAAGCGATCACCCTCGGCGAGACCGGCGTCGTCGGCGCGGCTCCCTCGCGCCACCCGCGCGACGACGAGCCCGATCGCATCGTCCTCGCGCGGTGCGAGCTCGAGCCCGAGGCGCGCGAGCACGCTCGCATCCGCGTCGTCGCCGACCTCGCGCGGAACGAGATCGATCACCGCGTCCTCGAGCGTGCCGATCACGGTCCCGCGATCGAGCGCGCCCGCACCGAACGCGACGCGGATCGCACCGCGGAACGTGCCGCGCCCTCCGAGGCGCCGCAGCGACGACGCGGGCATCGGCAGCTCGACGCGATCGCTCGAGATCGCCTCGCCGTCGAGCGCGAGGTCGACCGCGCGCGCCGGATGTCCCGGTCGATGCAGCACGCCGCGGAACGTCACGCGCGCATCGCGTCCCGCGGGGAACCCGCTGCCGCGCAGCACGAGCCGATGCCCCGGCTGCACACGATCGGGCGACACGCTGCCCACGTGGAGCAGCTCGGCCTCGATCGGTCGCGAGCACGCGAGCACGAAGAGCGCGACGATCGCGAGGCCGAGAGCGCGCATCCGCACGGCCCGACTCTCGTCGCGTCGCCCGGAATGGGTCAACAAACCCGCGCGAGCGTTTGACCCCGCGGAACGACCCTGCTACATCGCGCCTCCTTCCTGGGGTCGTAGCTCAGCTGGGAGAGCGCCTCGATGGCATCGAGGAGGTCAGGGGTTCGATCCCCCTCGACTCCATACCGGACAAGCCCGTTTCGTGGGCATTCCGAGCACCGGCGAACGACGCGTCACCCAGCGCGTCACCTGAATCGCCGGCTGCTCGGGGGCGACGGAGTTCGATGACGCGCCCCGTGCGCGGAGCGATCCGCATGCACGCGACCGCCTCGCAGAGCGGCTCCCACCCGAAGTACGTGTAGCCGTCGATCTGCTCGCCCGCGGCGTTGTGGGTGACGCGCTCGAGCACGTCGTGCCGCGCGCCGTCGGTTCGCGCGAGGGTGATCATGCTCCGCCGGAACGAGTGGAAGTCGCGCTTCGCAGGATCGATCCCGAGCTTCTTCGCGTGACGGTGCACCACGCGCGCGCCGAGCGAGCTCGAGGTGTGGTGCGGCAGGTCGCGGAAGTGCGGGCGCCGGCCCTCGCGGTGCGGCGGGCGCGGGAGCACGAAGTCATCCGGCCGCGGCGCGCGCAGCATCAGGCGCGGCCAGCCTTCGATCTTCCACGCGGCGAGCAAGCGCTGCAGCTCGGGGTGGATCGGCACGTCGCGCGGCGACTCCGACGTGTTCCGCGCGGTCTTGAGCGGGAGCCCGTCGTACTGCGTTCGCAGCGCCCATCGCCAGAGTGGGCGAGCGGCGGTGTCGAGGTCTCGCCACCGGAGACCGGCGATCTCGCCGACGCGCGCGCCCGTGTAGCTCGCGATCGTGTACGCGACCGTGAAGTCTTCGGACACGTCGTCGCACGGCGTGATGAGCCGCTCGATCTCGTCGCGCGTCCACGGCGCGACCTCGCGGCGACGCACGTTCTTCGGGAGGATGCCCTTCGGGAGCCCCTTGGCCGGGTTGTCGGCGATGAGCTCGTCGAACCGGGCGCGCGAGAGCATCGCCGAGAGCACCGAATGCACGTTGCGGATCGACTTCGGCGAGAGGCCGCTCGACGCGACGAGGTGCCGCACGAGCTCGGCGATGTCGCGCGGGCGCAATTCGGCGAGACGCACGCCGCCGAGCGTCGGCAGGACGTGATCGCGGAGCATCGCCTGCTCGCGCTCGGCGGTCCGCACGCCCTCGCGCCGACGCAGCGCAATCCACCGCTCGGCGTATGCCGTGATCGTCTGCTCGCTCGAGCCCGTCGCCCGCGTGAAGGTGCCGCGTGCGACCTCGTCGCGGCGCTGATCGAGGAGCCGGGCGGCCTCGGCGATCGTCGCGCCACCGTGCTCCTGCACGCGCTCGCCGTTCGCGTCGCGGAAGTCGATCCAGTACGCGACGCGCCCGCGCGCGAGCTTCCGCTCGTAGATGCCGCGCGGAAGCGGCTTCGTCCTCGGTCGTCCCATCTCACCCTCGGCTGAACGGCGCGCCCGCACGGTCTCGGAGGTACGCGTCGACCTCGGAGCGACGATACCGTCGCGCGCGAGAGGACCCGTAGCGCGGCAGGCCCTGCACGCGCCGCAGGTAGTCGCGCGAGACGCCGAGCATGCGCGCCGCCTCGTCGCCGTCGATCCAATCGACGTCCACGCGCGGCTCGTTCGCGGACCGTTCCTCGATCACTCGGCGAACCTCGTCAGCGATCACGCGGCGCAGGTCATCGACGGTGAGGGTCACGACCAGCGTCGGCGATGACGAAGCCTCCGGCACGGCCGTGACGTGATGCGGTCGCATGCTCGCACGCACCCGCCGACGCGCGTCGAAATCATCTGCGCTCCTGCTCATGCGACACTCCTGGCCCGCGTTGCGACGCCGTTCGCCGAGGTGGTTTTGTCGGGTTCCGTCTGCGCGTTCTGACCGCTCGTGTGGCTGGTCAGAGAAGAAGGAGAAGAACCCGTAGATCTCATCTCAGTGACGGCGTCGGTCGGTAGACCGTCGTCCATGCGGCCCGGCGCCGGTCGCTCTGGCTTGCGAGCCATCACGCCGCGGCGCTCGAGCATCTCCGCGCCGGCCCGCTGCGCGAGTTGCGTGCGCTGCGCGTCCTCGATGACCCGCGGGTCCACGCGAGGCATCGCGAACGTAGGCGACGACGGCTGCTGCGGCGGTGCGATGGGAGCGCGCGGCGGGGGCGGCGGCGCTGCGGGCGCCTGCATGCGCATCTGAGGATCGCTGCCGCTCGCAACCGCGGGGACGTCCATGCGCGGCGTGGGCGCTTCGGGGCGCGCCTGCATCGCCATCGCGGCACGCGCCTGCTGATGCTCGCGCAGCGTCTCCGCAGTCTGCGGCTCGCCACGAAGCACGACCGCACCGCTCTCCATGCGCTGCGCTCCGGGGAGCTGCGCATAGGGCGTCCGCGTGACTCGTGCCGGCTCCGCAGTCTCCGGCAGCATCGGAGAGATGGGCGGGCGGCCCTGCGCTTCGGCGATGACTGCATCGGCGCGCGGCGTCGGAGTCTGCGCCGGCTCGATAGCGGGCCCCTCGAGCGCCTGCATCGCGCGGAGAGCGTCGACCTGAGCCCGACGAGCCGCGTCGTCGCGTCGCTGCTGCTCGGCACGCCGACGGCGCTCCTCGTCGCTGACGCCGATCACGAACGGCTCGAGCGTCTCACCCTCATTCATCACGACCCCGCCAGAGTGGAGATGAGCCCACCGAGGAACCCGCCCGTACGGCTGTTGCTCTCGTCGCTGACCTGCGAGGGATCGCGCGTACCCGGGTACTGCCCCGTGCGGCCCGCCGCGAGGCGCTCGCGGTTGTCATACGCCTGCTGACGCGACTGCGCGCGCGACTGCCGCGTCATGTTGCGGCGATCGGTGTTGCGCTGGTTGACGCCCATCTGCGTCTCGGTGCGCCAGCGGTTGAAGTTGTCGATCGCGTCGCGCCGACCAGCATCCTGCGCGTAGCTCTGCCCGTAGTACTGCGAGCCGAGAGCGCCGACGCCCTGCATCGCCTGCAAGGCACGCTGCTGCGCTGCGATCCGCTGCTGCGCGTCCGCGGTCGACAGTCCCATCGCGTTCGCCTGCTGTGCCGCGAGCCGCGACGCGAGAGCAGCGCCGCTGCCGCCCATCCCGCGCGCCTCGAGCGCAGCAAGGTCGGCATCACGCATCGCGCGCGTGGCCATGCCGGTCTGTTGCCGCTGGAGCTGCGCAGCGGCGCGATCGGCATCGGTCATCCCGCCCGACTGATAGACGTTCTGCATCGCCCGCAGCGCGTCGGTGATGTAGGCGTCATTGCCCGCGGCCCGACCCGCTTCCGAGCGCTGCGGGAGGTCGGGGAGCGTCTCCTCCTCGTACTGGACCCACAGGTCATCAGCGCTCGGTGCGTAGGTCTCGGCCTGGCCCCACCACCCTTGCCGCTCGGCCTGCTCGCGACGTCGGCGGTAGTCGGCCGCTCGAGCGGTCGCGCCCGAGATGTCGCCCCACAGGAACGTGCCGGCGCTCGACTCGTCGAAGTCCGAGAGCCCCGAAACGCCAAGCTGCGAATCGCTCGCCTGGTTCGGGTTGCCGCTGCGCAGACCGCCCATGCGCCCCGAGTCCGCATCGCGGCGCTGGCGCTCGTAGTCGGGATCGTTCGGGTCGTACGTCGGGCGCTGCTGCGAGGCCCACTCGTCGTAGTAGGCGTTCCCGCCCGCGCCGCCCGATGGGCCGCTTGGCGTGGCCTGCGACTGCGCGCGCGCGTACTCGCCAGGCGTTGCCCCTGTAAGGTCGTCGAAGCCGTCGCCGTCGTCGTCCTGGAAGCGACGCGGCGGCATCAGCGCACCATCGACGCCGACTGCCCGGCGCCCTCTCCGTGAAGCATCGCGGCGATCGCGCGCTCCACGAGCTCGGAGCCCGTTCGGCCCTCGGCCGCGGCTCGCATCTTCAGCTCGCGCGCAAGCTCGGGCGCGACGTACGCCGTGACGTACGCGACAGCGGGCCCGCGCTTACGATCGCGAATGCCTCGCTCTGACCGTTCGCTCGCACTCATGCACATGAAAGTGCGAGCGAGCGAACCGGCTCGCTACTGACTAGTTCGCGTGTCCGTCGGTGTCGCCGCTACCGTCGCAACTCGTGCAATACGAGCGCAGCTGCAGGGCTCGCACGCCGTTACAGTCGGCGATCTCGCGTGGACGCGATCGCCTCCGACGTCGCATACGTGATGGTGATCGTGGCAACGCGGGAGCCGGCTCGGCCACTTGCACGCAGCGAGATCGCGCCGCCCTCCCGCGCGGGCCAATCGAGCTGATATCGGGCGTTGCCAGCGAGCAGACACGCATACCGACCGGCGGCGAGGTTCAGTAGACAGTCCGCGTCCCCGTCATGGGCGTCGCGCGGCGTCCCGTAGCGGTCGGTGAGCTGCCCCGCGAGATCGCTGAGCGCCTCCTGCAGTGCGGTCTCGCCCTCGGCTTCTGTGCCCAGCGTGATCGCGCAAGCGTGCGAGCCGCATCGGCGCACGTGGGCCCACGCGGTGAACCCAACCGGCCTCGGCGTGCGCGAGCATCGACCGCCGTCCGGCGTCGTTCGCCACTCGAGGCGCTCATTCATACAGCGCAGACCCACCGAGCCGAACGAGCCGCCCAGACGGAACCCTCCGGGTGCAGCTGGGAGCGCCGGAAGCTCGCCTGATTGCGCGCTGGCGGCGAGGACGGCCGGACCAAGCGCGAGGGCGCCGACGATGACTACGAGCGCGAGTGGTGTTCGCACCTGCGCGATTCTACCGCAGCACACGCGGGTGACGGGCTCGCGCATCACTCGCTGGCTTGCGCGTCGAGCGTCACGTTCAGGCGCTGGGCCCATGCGCGAGTCTCGTCGACCGTGCGCAGTGTGTCGGGAAGCACGCGAACGCAGAGCTCGGGCGTGCGGTCGTTGCAGACGATGACAGTCGTCACCTCGTCTTCGGTCGAGAGCTCGTCACCGAGCCGACCTGGGACATCGCGGCCGCGACGGATCTCTACGAAGTAGACCGTGCCGCTCTCTGAGTCGCGGGCCCGGCTCTCGATGCGCGCTGTGCGATACGGGGCTGAGCAACCACCCAAGACGAGAGCGCACAACGCCAGCATCGTCGCGACCAAAAACGCGCCGGCCCGCTCGCGAGGCACGCGTTCAAGGTTTCGTCTCTTGCGCACGGTGTAGCCGCCGACTCTCTCGCGTGGCGCTAGGACCGGACATCACCCGCGGGGGTGATGGCGGCAATCGAGGGCGGTCCCGGTGTTTTGTCAGGTTCTGTCTGCAGCGCGCTAGGCGTAGCCGTGGAAGCGCATGAAGAAGTGAGAAGATCCCGGATCACATCTCAGTGACGCTGACAAAACCGACAGAACCTGGAGCGTCGACACTCGGGTGCGTCGGCGATGTCCGAGCTACGGCGCCGTGGTTTCACCGCAAACCGTGCAGTGCACGGGGCCCGTCCAGTCGTCGAGGACTTTGATGCGCTCGTCGGGATGACAGGCGAACGATACGGCTCGCATGTCGTTCGTCTCGGCGAGCGGCTCCGGGCGCTCGGGCCTCTCGAACGAGGCGCGGAGCATCCCGCCCGTTCGGTTGAGCGACGCGATCGATCGCTCGAGGTCATCGAGTGCGGCGCCCACTCCCGTCTGGTCGATCGCGGCTTGGCGCATGTGCACGAGTTGCGCGGGGGTGAACCACGAGGTCTCGGTGTTCGCCGCGACGCCGCAGTACGGGCAGTGCAGCTCGGCGACGTCTGAACCGCGGCCCTCGACGTGGAGCCGCTTGAGTTCGCGCTCGCAGGTCGGGCACTCGCGGCGGAGGTAGCCGTCAGGGTCGAGGGGAAACGAGAGGGATACTTCCGTGATGTCGTCGCCGTGGTCGCTCATGCAGCATTGACGTCACCCGAGCAGAGCGTCAGCAATCACCCCTTGAGGTGACTGGACACGTCGTCGAGGCTCTCCGCTTCGCGAACGTGTACACGAGCCGTCCAGCTCGTGTGCTGTGCCGCGTGCCACGCGTGCCAGTCGCAGCGCTCTTTCCGTCTCGTCGCTGACGGGACCGAGTCCGTGATCAAGACTGCGCGCGCTACTCACCCGCATCGTGGCGCTCGCGGCCGACGGCGCGACACAGCGATCCCGGGCGAGGGCCTCTGGCGCGCGACGGGCGTGCCTACTGAGGGCGCAGGTCGCTCGCTGCGAGGGTCAGGGAGCAGGCGGAATGTCTTCACGCCTGAACGCCTGACTCCAGTACGTCACGAGGTCCTGACGCCTCAGCCCTGCTCGCACGCGAGACATCGCGACGAACTTCGTCGGAGCCCAGATCCACTCCGCCGCCAGTACGACTCGAGAGGGCGCGATGTGCATCCCGGCATGCGCGGCCGCAACACACGCGACGAGCCACAGGTGTGCGGCTCGTTGCGAACCACCCTGCGGAACGCGCTGCTGCGCCGCTACGAAGTCCTCCGCGGAGTACGCGCGCACTGCTAACGGTCGTGAGTCGGAGCCCTCCTCAGGAAGCACCCTCCAGTTGCGCAACTCGTCGCGCACACGGTCCACCGCCGCGCTTGAATCCACGTGCCACACCCACGAGTGAGTCACTTGCAGCGACGTCGGGTCCGTCGCGTCGGGAATGCACGCGATGACCAGCCAGGGCTGCACGGGTTGCACGTGAGAATCACGGTACGCCACACGCAGTCCTGGTCCGGAGCGACGCTCCATGCACCTCGGTCTGGCGCGCGTTAGGCCGCTTTGCCCGGAGGTTCCGGTCCGACGCAGCTCACCCGTTTGTGGGATTGTCGTGCGTCTCGCGCGCGCGTTCCATCTTCGGCATGCGCCACCAACTGCTGACACTCGTCGCGACGTCGTTCCTTCTTGGCGGATGCCTGAGCGCCTTGCCCACGGCTCGAACGTCCATGCAGGAGCGAATGGCCGTCTATACAGGGGGACAACGCGTCGCCATGGCCGCGCAATGCACCCCAGCGTGTGGTGCCGGGTCCGAGTGCGTGAACGGAACGTGCATCAGTTCCGAACTCGCAGCTAGCCGACGGACCGTGTTGGAACGCTGTAGCGACGAGCTGGAAGGCGCTAGGAATCGGGCCAACGACGGCCGGCAATGGGCGTTCAACCTGGGTTGGGGAGTGCTCGGCGCGGGTGCGCTCGCGTCAGCAACGGGAGCCTGGCAAGCGACGATCGATCCTGACGAGCGCGAAGACGGCGTGATCTACACGGCCGCAACCTCCGCCGCGGTCACTGCGCTTCTTGGTGCAGTCATCCAGGGCCTCAGCGTGATGTCGTCCGATGGGAGCGCGCGCTACCGGATCCTGCTCCCACATGTTGAGGCGCTCGAGACCGCGTCGACGACGGACGCGATTCAGCGGATCGTGACCCAAGCGCGTCCGGTCTGCGACCTCCCGTAGCACACGACCGCGTCAGACCTCGCGCGTTCGCGCCGACGTCGCGCCTCTGTGCCCGACGGAAGCCAGCTCAACCCGAACCGCGCCGAGCGCTGCGCCGCTTGCGGCGAGCCGCTCGGCCTCGGGCCGTGGTGGTGCATCGAGACGCAGCCATTCCACGAGCGGTGCGCGCCGTGGGAGACGCGCGCGTTCCCGCTCGCGCACGAGCTTCAACGACTGCGCTCGCTGCGTCGCCGGCTCACGCGCGCGATCGCCGCGATCGACGAGGTCGGGCGCGCGCTGCGCGTCGCGGAGAGGCGCTGGCCGGACGGTGCGCTCGATCTCCTCGCAGCATCTCAGCGCGCGATCGAACGCCTCGACGCGAGGATGCGCGAACTCGGATGGCGACGCTGATCGGCCGTCCGCACGAGCTCCGATCGATCGGCCGATGTCGGTCTACGGGTCTGCTCAGTCACCCACATCCTCGGCAACAAAGCCTCGAACGCGGCTTTCGCGTCGTCATCGTTTTCGTCTTCCTCGTCGTGCGCCGAGGGGCTCGCGCTCGTCAGTTGCGGGGTCCACGCCGTTGGCGCGCGACCTGGTTCGCGACGATGTCGCCCGCGGCGTACGTGCGTGAGCCGAAGCGAACCGCCTTGCTGACGACGCCCATCACCTCACGCGCAGCGGCATCCTCCTTGGTGCCGCCGGGAACCATCGGAAGGAACTCCCCGCCGCAGGCGCGAATCTCGTCGTCGCTCGGCCAGCCCTCCTCCTGGTCGCTTCGGAGTCCATCCGGAACGTCGGCAACCCACGAGGCGGTGCAATCGCCAGGGTCGTAGCCCTCGTAGCGCTCGAAGAAGTGCTCGGCGAGCAGTCCGCTCGATGCGATGACGAACCAGTCCTCGTCGTGATCGCGGGTTTCGCACCAGTAGAGCGCGAACGTCGTACGTCGAGGCGACGGCCGGCCAGTCCGGTGCAGCATCGGCTCGATGTCATCCACGACATCACTGATCGCGCGCCAGGCTTTGCGTTCGACGACCTCCTCCGTCGCGATCACAACGAGGGCGATCTGCACGAGCAGGCCGTCGTCGGTGATGCGACTGGATGACATCTCGACGACGGGTGACTCGACCTCGCCGCCCGGCTTGAGGATCGACCGCGCGCGCAGCTCGGCGATCGCAGCCTCGAGTCGCTCCAATGACCACGGTTCGCCGTCCTCGTCGCCAAAGCGTCCAAGGAGCTCATCACGATCGCCATCGAGAATCTCTGCTCCGTCCTCCCAGAGGTCGCGCCAGAGCCAGAGTGCGTCGTCGGATAGCCTCATCGGCCCGATGATAGTCCGGGGCGTGGCCGGAAGCGCTACAGGCGCCGGGCGCGGCGAACGCACGCGGACGCCGCTGGAGTCCCTTCGGTGACTCGCGTAGGCGGCGGAGGGACTGCAGCTACGGACGATGCCGCACTCTCGTCATAGCCGACGCGCCTTGCCAACGGGACGTGCGTTTGTTGGAGCCGTAAGCTCGAACGATGGACGACAGCAGCAAGGGCGACGCGGACGAGCTTAGGCGCGCGATCGTGCGAGATGCGGCCGAGACGAAGGCTGCCGGCGAAGTTGTCGGCAACATGAAGCGCGAGTTCATACTGCAGGTTCTCGGCGCGGTCGCAGCAGCGGGCGGGGCAGCGATGGGCGGTCCGCTCGGGCTTCTCGCGGGACCCGCTGCTACGGTCTTCTTGCAGGGACTCTTCGCCGCAGTCGAGAGGCACGATGTCGGCCGGAAGGCTCTCGATGCACTGAGCGACAGCGAGGCTATCGCCGCGCTCGCCGCACGCATTGAAGAGATCGACGAGCGACTACGCTCGCTTGAGCCGACGGCGAAGGCCGGCGACGTCGCAGCCGTACTCGCGATGTACCTGGACGCGGCGCGCAGCTCTGCGGACGATGAGAAGCGACGCATCCTTACCAATGCGGTCGTGAACGCCTTCGATGCGAAGCAATACCGCGAGGGCCTAACCCGCCGGCTCTTCGCGATCCTCAGTCAGATGGAGTATCCCGAGATCTATCTGCTGCGGAGGATCGAAGAAAAGGCGCGTCCGGTCAGTGCCCGTGGTCGTTGGGAGAAGGACGATCGGATGCGCCTGCGTCCTTGGTATGACGCGCGCGCGCTCGATTCGACGCTCGCGAGCCGTCTGGTCGACTTGGGACTAATCCTGCGGCTGCACCCACTCGGCGAGCCGCACCTGCCCGAGAGCTCACCCGATACGGCCGACACGACGATGCTCGGGGAACGACTGCTCGCGCTGGTCGCAGATCGTGCGACGAACCGCGGCTGACTCCGGTGGCGCCGTCAGTGCCCGCGACGTTCTCTTCAACGAGCGCTAGCAAGCACGAGCTTCCAGGACGGAAAGCTGCTCGGCGTGCTTGCGTCCCGGGCGGTGCTGCACGCTTACTCCGAGCGTGAAGAAGCGACCTCGCCCAACTGCGCGCCCTGGCCCTATCGACAAGCACCGACCGGCCCAGCTCCCGCACTTCGAGGTCGCCCCTGCGCTCGCCGTGCGTTCGTCGGACATAGTCCGCGATGACCACGACGAGGTCGGCAAGCTTATCGTGTCGCTTGCGCTGGTCTTCAACGACTTGAAGGGCTTGGTCACGGCGCTCTGGTTCCTTCGTGACGCGATGAAGCTCGCGCGTGGCGACGCGCAAAACGGACAGCTGTCCGGGATGGTGCTCCAGAACGCGAGATGGATGGTCGGTCTCGTCCACGAGCTCCTCGACCTCGTTCGAGAACGAGGCGCCGTTGTCGACTCAGCGGAGTTCCGGTCCCTTCTGAATGCCGTCGGCCCGGAAGCTCGCACGGCGTGGGAGGCGATCGAAGCGGTCGCGCGTGGTCGCGAGGGTGGCGACCCGACACTCAGGGACGCGCTTGTGAGGTGCCGGAACAGCGTTGCGTTCCACTACGACGACAAGCGCGGCAAGCTCTGGCGCGGCTTCCTCTCGGCCTTCGGCGACGAACCTCCTCCGAACGTTGCAGTAGGCCGTCCTGCCTTCTCTGACGGCGACAACATGGAGGGTTCGCGCTTCTACTTCGCCGATGCGGCGGCGAAAGCCGCCGTGGAGCCGCTGATCGGGATGCCATTCGAGGTCGTTTCGCTGCGAGCATCTGACCTCGGTCGCCGCGCGAACGAAGCGCTGAAGCCGCTCGTGGTTGCCCATATTCGCGGCCGCGCGGATCAGATCGAACCGTACTCGCCCCCCGCCGGATGGCAGTGGCCCAAGTAGCCGACGCGCGCGTCGACCACTGGACCGCGTGCAGCCCTACCGCTCGGGCCGGACGATGAACCCCATCCGCCTCGCGATTTCACGCGCCTCCCGCCGAGCTGCCTCAAGGAGCTCGCGCTTCTCGCCGGGCGTCAACTTCGCGCGCTCCTCAAGCATCTCGCGGTGTCGCTCGTAGGTAGCTTCGACCTCGAGCCGCGACCGCATGAGCACGCCGCCTCTGCGCGACGCCGGAACGCGCTCGGAGACTTTCCAGAAGCCTGGCTCGTCGAGGAGCCGTTCCTCGGCCGCCTCGAGAGTCATCCATCCAGCTTCGTCGCGCCGACGCACGTACTCGAGCAGTTCGGCCTTGGCGTAGTGCCTGGTCTTGTGATCGCCGTGTCGGGTAAGACTGACCTCTCGCCCAGACTTCATCACCAACACGCCGTAGCCGAGCAGCTCAGCTGCCTCGCGGTACCCGATCCACTCGTCAGCGGCCTCGAGGCGCGCGCGACGAGCCTCGTCGACCGTGCCCAGGCTTGTCCCATGCTCCACAGGGCGAGGCCTCGGCAGAGACGCGCGGCGGGGAAGGGCTCGCTTGATCTCGTCCCGAACGATCGCTCGGATGGCGTCTAGGTCAGCCTTCGAGAGTGCCATGCCGCGAGGATGCACTCACGACGCGCGCAGCGGGCGCGTTGCGAGCTCGATCACCGCGTGCACCTCGCGCTCACCAACGAGCCTCACGAGCCCTGGGGCGCGCTCGCGCAGCGTGCGCTCGAGGCATGTGCGATCGAAGAACGGCGCGAAGTCGTGCGCCATCTCGACGAGGCGACGAGGCGACGACGCGCAGCGATGCGGCGTGCGAACGTGTTCGGCGATGAACGGCACGCGCCCTCGGGGGCGAACCGCAGAATGCAGGGTGCCCTCCGAGAGCTCCGCGGTCACAAGGCCGAACAGCTCATCTTGCACGCCGCGTCGCACCGTGCGCCAGATCCGCGGGCCGACTCCGGCCCTCGACGAGGACGATGTCTTGCGCCGCGGCCCGGCGCCAGGTGCCCGTGCCGTGGGCGTTTCGAGGCGCGGCGGACGCAGCCGCCCGCTCGCGCACGTGCTCAGCGGACAGGCAGAGGGACCGAAAGGCCCGGCGCGATCGACGAAGAGCCCGTCTCCACAAGGAACTGGTGCTCCGGCGAATGCGTGTCGGCCTCGGGAACGTCGTAACTCGGTGCTAGGAACAGGCTGAACGCGAGAGTCGCCACGACGAGCGTCGGCGTGTCGTGATTGGAGATTCCCGCGACTTCCGCTTCCTGATCCATGCCCGTCATACCTGCCTCGTCGGTCGATTCTGCCCGAGATTTCGTCCAGCTGCCCAGAGTTTCGCGTGCGCGATCACTACGGTTCATGCGTCCAGTGGCCTCCACGCCAAGCCGCATCGACACCGATGAGGGGCGCCTGCTTCGCCAACGCGTCCTGCACGGCCTGCTGGGCGCCTTGCAGCAGCGCGGGCTGGGCCTGTTGCAGAAGTTGCTGGAGCATCTGCTGCGCCTGCTGCGGGGCCATCCCTTGCGGCAGGGTGGGCGCTTGCAGTGAGAGGTTCACATTGACGTTCATCTGCGGGGGCATCTGTCGCTTGGCCCGGATCTCAATGCGCCCGACGTGCCGGTGTACGCTCGCGGCGCTCTCAACGACGGCGATGCAGGCGTCCTCGTCGTACGCGTCCTTCGTGCCCACCGCCGCGACGGGATCGAGCGGCTCGCGGATCTTGAGCTCCGACTCGTAGTCCTCCAAGAGCGCCCACATCAGGGGTTCGAGCACGTCGTCCGCCTGCTCGACGGGGAGGCCGATGGCAGTAGCTGCCTCGTACCCGATCGCGTGACCGTGTGCGTAGACCTGCTCAGCCAGGGTCTGCACAATCGTGGTCAACACTTGATCGTTCGGGGGCTGCTTCCGGGAGAGCAGCGTGCGTCTAGCAACGTCACGGATGTGCGAGTGCGTTCGGTAGAGGCTTCCGAGCACGACCGCGTCGACGCGGTCGATCAACTTCCCAGCGGCTGTAGCGATCGCGTCCTGTTCGCTGAGGCCGCATCGCTCCTGGATGAACTTCACGAACGCCATGACATCTTCGACGCTGACAGCGTCCTGCACGATGGCGTTCTGCCCGGGTACGACCCGCTTTGTGTTCAGCGTCGGGTCGATCGGGCCGAGTTCGCCCTGCTTTCCCATCACGATCGCGTCCGCACCCAGCGCTAGGAGTGTCGCGGCGCTGTTGGCGCGGAACGGGATCAGGATCCGCCATTCGTCGCTCGCGGCACGGATCGCATTGACGATCCTCCACGGCACATCGATCGCGCCTCCGCGACTGTAGATGAAGAGGTCGAGCGTCGAAACCTTCTTGAAGGCCCTGAGGTGATCGAAGATCGGTCTGACAGCGTCGTCGCCGATCTGCGCTGTGATCGGCGACCGATCACCCGTCACGTAGCAGAGCAGCTTGCTCTTACGATGAGCCTCGATCTTCCCGATGATTTCTTTGCGCTCTTTCCGCCCCATTCAGCAGCGGCTACCAGCGGCCCGGTCGCTGTGTCAAGAAAGTCCGCTGCGGTCGGCGCGGATTTCACCCGTGGGGGTGAATTGATGTCCCAGTCCGCGAGGGCGCCTAGGCTCACTCGCGCTCGTAGACCTTCTGCATCACCTCGCGTCGCGGAAGCTCCCTCGACGAACTCCGTCGAGGGCGAACCACACGCAGCGCAAACGCGTCGCGCCTCCCTCGAGGTGACGCGATCAGTCGACTTCGCCCGAGGAGTCGCGCTCGCCAGCGGAACGCGTCGCCGCAGGCGACGCGGCTTATCCGCCGAGAGCCCGCGCCGCGAGCGCGTGCTCGAGCGCGTCTGCGAGGTCGCCGCGACCGACCGTGCGCAGCACGTCGAGCGCCTCGCGGAGCTTCGGCGAGGTGACGCGCGTAACGTTTCGAGAAACCCCCGCCGAACCTCGCGGTTTTCGGCCGGCACCACGCGACGCCGACGAGCCCGCGATCGCCTGTTTCGCCTCGGAAAGCCGCGTTTCCCCGCCACTTTGAACGGGTTCGATCCCCCTCGACTCCATTTCTGGGTGTGCGGGTCCCCGTCCGCACGGTTCTCGTCGAGCAGTGATGGTGGGGCGTCCGCCGCGGTGATCGTGCTCGGAGGCCGGCGGCCCGCACGTGCTGCCGCTCTTGCTCCGTGCTCGGTTCCTCGAGCATGCGTCGGGTCTCGGCCCGCGCACGATGCTCGGCGTCTCGGAGCGCGATGGGTGCCCTCGGGCGGCGCGCGACCGATCAGCCGTCAGCCCGGCTCCTCAGGCCGCGCACGACGCGGTGGAGCGATCGGCCGGGGCACGCGGTGTGCGCCCCGTCGATCTCACCGTGGTCGAAGACGCGCGCGCCCTCGATGCGGAAGCGCCGCTGCAGCGCCGAGACGAGCTCGCTCAGCGTCGCGAGCTGCCGCCGCGTCGGAGCGGTCTCCTCGAAGTTGCCGACGAGGACGATCCCGATCGCGACCTCGTCCCAGAGCGCGCGCGTGCTCGCGTCGCGGAGCCGGGACGCGACGTGCGCGCCGGGCTGCTGCTGCGTCCACCGCGGTCCGACTTCGATCTCGCCGTCACCGAGGCCGTGGCCGTTCCCGATCACGAAGTGATAGGCCAAGCCACGCGGCATGTGCCGCACGCCGCGGTGGTACGCGTCCATCGAGGCGGCGTTGCCCTCGGACGACGCGCTGTGGTGCACGATGATCGCAGTCCACGTACGCGCTCGCACACCGGGGGTGCGGATCAGCGCGCCGGCGTCGCGGCCTCGCGGGAAGTCCTGCGCGCGAGCCACTGTCGCAACGAGGACGAGACAGAGGACGGCGATCGCCGGCGTCGTCGAGCGCATGCGCGGATCATCCGACCAGCCCGGCGCGAGGTGCCAGTTTCGCGCAACGCTCGCGGGCAGCAACGACACGGTGTGCGCCACCAGCCCGGGCTACACTTGCACCCCCGCGGCGCGCGCCTCAAAAGCGCCGCAGGCCAAAGAAGAAGACGGACATGAAGACCCACAACGTCGTGATCATCGGCTCGGGCCCCGCGGGCCTCACCGCCGCCATCTACGCCGCGCGCGCGAACCTCAAGCCCCTGCTCATCGAGGGCGCGATCATCGGCGGCATCCCCGGCGGTCAGCTCATGATCACCACGACCGTCGAGAACTATCCGGGCTTCCCCGAGGGCATCACCGGCCCCGATCTCATGGCGAAATGGCGCGCCCAGGCGGCGCGCTTCGGCACCGAGATCATCACGGCCGACGTCGATCGCGTCGACTTCTCCAAGCGCCCGTTCGAGATGTGGTGCGGCGAGGATCACTACCGCGCGCAGTCGGTCATCGTCGCGACCGGCGCGAAGGCGAAGTGGCTCGGCATCGAGAGCGAGCACAAGCTCGAGAACCGCGGCGTCAGCGCGTGCGCGACCTGCGACGGCTACTTCTTCCGCAACCAGGACGTGTGCGTCGTGGGCGGCGGCGACACCGCGATGGAAGAGGCGCTCTACCTCGCGGGCCTCTGCAAGAGCGTCACGATCATCCATCGCCGCAAGGACTTCCGCGCGTCGCGCATCATGGTCGAGCGCGCGCAGAAGAACCCGAAGATCAAGTGGCTCCTCGACACCGTCGTCACCGAGGTGCTCGACGTCGAGAAGAACACCGTCACCGGCGTGCGCGTGAAGAACATCGTGACCGGCGAAGAGATGGTCTACGACACGCAGGGCCTCTTCGTCGCGATCGGTCACCAGCCGAACACCCAGTTCTTCCAGGGCCAGCTCGACATGGACGAGAACGGGTACCTGAAGACCAAGGCCGGCACGACGCGCACCAACATCGAAGGCGTGTTCGCCGCGGGCGACGTGCAGGATCACGTCTACCGCCAGGCCGTGACCGCCGCGGGCACCGGCTGCATGGCGGCGATCGAAGCCGAGCGCTGGCTCGCCGCGAACGATCTCGTGATCCACTGAGTCTCTGCCGGAGTGCTCGTCCCGCCGGTCCCGGACGGGAGCGCGCAAAGCGCGCGGACGGTAGAGGCCGGCGGGCGAGCCGATCTTCGAACGCGCGTCTGCTCCGAACGAGGGCAGACGCGCGTTTCGTCGTGCGCCATCCTCCGCGCATGATCCCGACCGCGACCGCGCCTTCGATCTCCGAGCCGAGCCCTTCGCTCCACGACGATCGCGCGACGCACCTCGCGTACACGTCGAGCGTCCCGCGCGAGCACGGGTTCGAGCCGCTGCGCATCGAAGGTCGTCTGCCCGAGGGCTTGCGCGGCACGCTCTATCGCAACGGTCCGGGGCTCTGGGACCTCTTCGGCCGTCCTTACTCGCACTCGTTCGAGTGTGATGGCGCGGTCGCCGCGGTGCGGCTCGACGGCGCGAACGCGCTCGGCGCGCATCGCGTCACCGAGAGCGTCGGTCTGCGCGAAGAGCGCGCCGCGGGTCGTCCGCTCTACGGCTCGAACGCTGCGTGGCGCACGCGGGTGTGGAACGCGCTGCGCCTCCGCGCGAAGAACACCGCGAACACCGCGCTGCTCTCGTGGCAAGGGCGCCTCTTCGCGTTGCTCGAGGCGGCGTGCCCGACCGAGCTCGACCCCGCGACGCTCGACACGATCGGCCCGAGCGATCTCGGCATCGAGAAGCTCGTCGCGTTCACCGCGCATCCGCACGCGGTCGCGTCGCACCGCACGACGTACTCGTACGGCGTCGAGCTCGGGCCGCTGCCGAAGCTCGACGTGCACGCGCTGCCGTGGACCGGTCGGGCGCGACGCCTCACGCGCATCCCGCTCGCGCACAACGTGATGATCCACGACTTCGCGGCGACCGAGCGGCACCTCGTGTTCTTCGTCGGGCCCGCGGAGCTCGTGATCTGGCGCGCGCTCTTCGCGGCGGGCGATTTCCGATCACTCTTCGAGTGGCGCCCCCAGCACGGCAGCGAGGTGATCGTCGTGCCGATCTCCGATCCCTCGCGCGTGGTGCGGTTCTCGGTGGACGCGTTCTGGTCGTGGCACATCGCGAACGCGTTCGAGCGCCGTGACGAGATCGTGATCGACCTCGTGCGCTACGAGGACTTCGCGACGATGGATCAGCTCGGCGCGTCGGGCGCACCGTTCGAGCAGGGCGTGCCCACGCGCGTGGTGCTCGATCCCGCGCGCCGCACGATGCATCGCGATCCGCTCACCGACGTGCACGCCGAGTTCCCGATGATCGACCAGCGCATCGCAGGCACGTCGCACCGCACGATGCTCCTCGCGAGCGACTCGGGCACCCGCAACGCGCTGCTGCGGCTCGACCTCGAGCGCGATCGCCTGTCGCGCTACGAGCTCGAGCCGGGAGAGCGCGCGTCCGAGATGGTCTTCGCCCCGCGCGCGAAGAACGCGCCGGTCGACGAGGGCTGGGCGCTCACGATGATCTGGAGCGCCCGCACGAGCACGAGCCACCTCGCGATCCTCGACGCATCACGCCTCGAAGACGGGCCGCTCGCGCGCGTGCACTTCGATCACACCGTGCCCCTCACGTTCCACGGCGTGTTCGTCCCGAGCTGATCTCGAAGACCGTCGAGAAAATCGGCTCGCCCGCCGGTCCCTACCGTCCCGCGCGCTTCGCGCGCTCCCGTCCGGGACCGGCGGGACGAGCACTCCGGCAACCACTCAGCCGGGATCGAGCTTGCCGAGGAAGCGCTCGAGCTGCTTGCTCTGCGAAGGCGACACCTTCGCGAAGCGCACACCCGCGATCCACGTGCCCGCGTCCTGCACAGCGGTCCACGCGACGATCGCCTTCGCCTCGAACGGGTTCTCGTCGGGATCTTCGATCCCGTCCTGCGTGAGGAAGAGCGTCACCGCGAGCTCGCTGCCTTCCTTCACCTCGCGATCGACGATCAGACCCACGCCACCGGCCGAGACGTTCTGGGTCGACGCGACGATCGTCTCGCCGCGGATCTCCACCTCCGCGGCGAGCTCGACGGCGTAACGGCGATGCTTGCGGTTGTCGGCGCTCATCCACCCTCCGTGATCACGTCCTCGTCGGCGTCGTCCCCCTCCTCGAGACCATCGTCCGCAGGAGTCGCGCCGCGTGTGATCGACTCGGCCATCATCCGAGAAAAGGCCCCGCTCGTAAAGACGTCGAGCAGCGCCTCGGCCTCGATGATCCGCAGCTCGATCGCGACGTCGGTGGTGCCCGCGAGATCGCGCTCGAGCTGCAATCGCCGGCGCTCGAAGTAGAGGTGCACGACCTGTGTCGCGATCTCGAGCCGACGCTCCTCGAGGTTGCGCAGCTCGCGCATCAGCGAGGTCTCCTCGCGCGCGAAGAGCAGTCGATCGAGCTGGAACGTGAGGCTCCCCGAGAAGCTCAGCGAGTCGTCGCTCGACCACACGTTGCGCTCTCCGGTCGTGCTCTGTAGCGCCGAGAGATCGAGGGTCTGACCGCGCCGCACCTCGGCGCGCGTCTGGGGCAGCAGGCCCGCGAGACGCGCGCGATCCGCGGCGTCGCGCGCACGCCCGGGATCGAGCGCGGGCGACTCGAGCACCGCGCGCACCAGCGCGTCCACGCTCGGCTCGTCGCGATATCGCGCGAGCGCAGCACGCACCCGCGCCGGTGTGATGTGCGTGCGATCGATCGACTGCGCGGACGCGTCGTGATCGCGCGCGAGGAGCGCCATCGTGATCGCGGCGATCACCACGAGCACGGGCCCGACGTTGCGCGCGCTCATCGCGACACCTCGATCTGCGCGCGCACCCGCGCGAGCGCATCGCGGCGCGCCCTCGCCTCCCATGCGCACGCCGCGGCGATGCGACACCGCGACGCGCTCGGCATCACGAGCGGCGCGGGCGGATCGTCCGCGCCCACGCTCGTGACGCCCTCCCCGTAGCGACCGCCGAGCGACACCCCGATCGCCCACGACCACCGCGCGTCCTCGCCCTCTGCGCCGCTCGACGCTCGCGCGCGCTCGGTCGCCGCGCCCTCGATCGTCAGCGCCGGTGCGCTCTGCGCGATCTCCGCGCATCCCATGCTCGTGATCGCCGTCAACGCGATCACGAGCGACCCTGGTCTCGCTCGTCTCGATTGCATGCCCGCCTCGTATGTGCGGGACACACATCGCGCGACGTCAGCCGAGCGTTGCGTGATCGATCGCGACGATCTCGGACTCGCCCTTCGCGAGGCCGATCGCAGCAACGATCTTCTCGCCGGGCACACGCGGCGCGAGCACGATGGTGCCCTCGCTGCGCACCACGCCGTGATCGCTGCGCTCGACGCGCGGCGCGTCCGCTCCCTCGGGCCACGAGACGCGCACGACGCGCAGGTGGATCTCCGCGCCCGCCGGCGCGATCAGCTGCGCGCGCGCGATCGCGCTCTCGTGCACCCGCCACACGATGGCGAGGGTCTCGCCCTCGTCGAACCTCACGCCCGCGAACGCCGCGTCCGCGAGCTTCGTCATCGTCGCGACGGGCAGCACCGGCTCGCTCTCACGCTCGCGACGCGCGAGGCTCGGCGGCGGACGCTCGAGCCGACGCTCGGGCGGCACCGGCAGCACCGCGCGCACCGTGCTCGCGACGCGCCCCAGCAGCGACCGCGCGATCGAGAACGCCCCGGTCCGGCTGCTCGCATCGCGCCCGCGCAGCACGTCGATCAGCGACTCTCGATCCATCGACTCCGCATTCGGCACGCCACGCCTCCGCGCTTCGTCCAGAAGCTCGTCCCAGGAACGTCGCTCGAGGTCCTTCAGAGGAGCCTCCACGTCGGCTCGTCCTGGACGAGCCGATCACGCGCCGCCTGGGCGTCCTTGGCGATCTGTGCCCGAAGTGCGTCGATGCCGTCGAATTTCTGCTCGGCGCGCAGCCGCGCGACGAACCCGACGCGCAGCCGCGCGCCGTAGAGATCACCAGTGAAGTCGAAGAGATGCACCTCGACCGAGCGGCCCGCGGCGAAGGTGGGGCGCGTGCCGAGGTTCGCGACGCCGCGCAGGAGCTGCGGATCGCGCTGCGGCGCGATCACGCGCGCGATCACCGCGTAGACGCCGTCGGCCGGCATGAGGATCGGATCGCAGTCGAGGTTCGCGGTCGGGAAGCCGATGGTGCGGCCGCGACGGAAGCCCTCGACGATCGTTCCGTCGACGTCGTGCACGCGACCGAGCATGCGCGTCGCGCGATCGATCGCGCCCTCGCGGAGCGCCTCGCGCACCCGCGTCGAGCTCACGCGACCGACGTCGGGCAGCTCGACCGGCGCGACCTCGGTCACGCCGAACCCCCGCGATGCGCCGAGCTCGCGAAGGCGCTCGATCGTGCCGGTGCGCCCGGCGCCGAAGCGGAAGTCGGGCCCGACGATCACCTCTCGCGCCGAGAGCTCGCGCACGAGCACGTCGTCGACGAAGTCCTCGGCAGTGCGCGCCGCGTACGCGGCATCGAAGCGCGCGACCGCGACGTCGTCGGCGCCCGCCGCACGAAGCAGCTCGATGCGACGCGCGATCGTGGTGATCGGCACGGGGGCGCGCTCGGGCGCGAGCACCGCGAGCGGGTGCGGATCGAAGGTGAGCGGAACGACGTCGAGGCCCGCGGCGTCGGCACGCCGTCGGGCCTCGTCGATCAGCGCGCGGTGCCCGGCGTGCACACCGTCGTGGTTGCCGGGGATCACCGCGGTGCGTCGCCCTCGCGTCATCGGCGCCCGATGATGGGCGCCGCCAGCGCGGGGGTCAATTCTCGGCGCAGATCGTGTGCCGCTCGAGCATGTATCCGCCCGAGCCGGCGTTCGTCCGAGCGCGCCACAGGTACGCGCCCCCGCTTCCGCCGCACGCCGCGATGTCGCCGACCACGCCGCGGCCGGTCAGGGTGCCGGCCCTGCCGAACGACGACCAATAGGTCTGCCTCGTGCCGTAGCGCGTGGCGCCGAAACCCCCGCCCGGCCAGTAGAAGACCTCGAGCGTCGTCGGATCGAGCCCGACGCTGTGCTCGAGGACGAGGTTGTCGGCGTCGATGTCGAAGTCGACGATCTCACCTGCCACGTCGACGTCCAAGAAGCCGAAAGGCTGGAGAACGGAGTACCCGTTCGCCGCGATCGCGGAGTGGTGCATGCTGAAGCGCATCTTCGGCGCGTTCGTCCCGCTCTGCACGACGCGTTCGATGACGACCACACGGTCCCGAGTGCGATCGACCGCGACGCGACGTCGGCTGCCCGCCGTGATCGTGCCGTCGCGCTGCACCGGGACGCTGCCGAGCCATGCGCCGGTCGACGAATAACCGGTCAGCGACGAGCCGCCGACGAGATAGATGGTCGCTCCGTCGCCCGACACCGCGATGTCCTCGTTGGCCCAACCGGTCGAGGAGATCACTGTGGTGATCGCTGTGAGCGTTCCGAGCGAGTTGAACGTGAGACGCCGGACGCGCGTGCCGCCATCCGTCAGCGCCCACACCTGCCGGTTCGTCCCGGGCGCGACGGAAGTGAGGGAGAACCCGAGGTTCGTGTCCGTCGTGCCCGGCCTGCGGCACTGGCCCGTTCCCATGCTCCCGTCGACGTTCATGACCGTGCAGGTCGACGGAGTGGCAAAGAGAACGACCTGATCAGGCTGCGTGTCTGGGGACCTGAGGAGCGCGACCCGGGAGAAGTCGTAGGCGCCCGTGTGCGGCAGGTATGTCGCGACCGAACCCGTGAAGTAGCCGCACGCAGCGAGTGCGAGCGCGAGCCCAACGACGATGGCGAAACGTATCTTGTTGTTGCGTGACACTGGCTCTCTCCTTTGCACCATCTACGGATGGCGCAAAGGAGAGTACCGCCGCAGCTCACGACACTCAACGCGCGGCGAGATCAGCGCGGGCAGGCCTCGCCTTCGGGATCCTGGCGGCACGCTTCCGCGATCTGACAGCACCCGGCGGGCATGAGGAACGGCGTGCAGTGGGGGACCACGCGGTCGTCGTCGTCGATGTGATAGTCGCCGTCGCCGGCGGCGGTGCCCGGCACGCGCATCTCGCGGGTGCTGCGGGTCGTTCCATCGCGACCGGGCACGACGGCCTCGGGGTACGAATACGGCTCCGGGGCCGTCATGCCGAGCGCGGGATCGGGCGCGATCAGGTCGGGCTCACCGTTGCCGTCGGCATCGGTCGCCGCGTTGCGCAACGGGCACAGCGGCAGACCGCAGAAGACGTCGAGCGACGCCGGGCAGCACGCCGGGTTCGCCGGCATGTACGCGACCGGGCTCGACGCCCCGCCGGCCGAGACGCGCGGCGCCATCGTGCACGCGGGGATGCCGTGGCCCGGGTCGAACGAGCCCACCTGCTCGGGCGTCGTGTCGTCCGCGGCGTCGACGATCGACCAGCCACCGGCGCGGCCCTGCTCGGCGAGCATGGCCGAGCCCTCTTCACCGCAGAGCGGGAGCGAGCCGTCGCCGCGCACCGGATCGAGCTGGTTCACCGCGCCGATGCGGTACGAGAAGTCGGGGCAGCCGAGCTCGTTCGGCACCGACCACGCCTGACCCGACGCGCTGCCGCTGCAGAGGCGCGCCGGCGCCATCGGATCGGTCATTCGCGCGGGGTTGTCGCGGCAGTGCGTGTTGCCGGTCTCGGTTCGGCGCGGCGCCGTCATGTTGCAGATCGTCTCGCAGGTCGCGGGATCGCGCGTGCACGTGCTGAGGCACTGATCGATCGCGTTCACGATCTGCGCGCCCGCGACACCACTGAGCAGGTTGACGTCGTAGTTGCCGCTCGGCAGCTCCTGACAGTCGACCCAGATGCGCTCGTAGGTCTCCGCGGTGTTGCCGGGCGCGATGATCGGCACGCGGCACTCGCTCGGGAGCTGAGGGTTCGTGATCATGACCGCGATCGGCGGAATGCCCGCGCGCACCTGATTGAACACCTCGACCGGGAAGCCGCCGGTCGTGAGCTCGTTCTGCGTCGTCGGCGGGATCGAGCCGACGATCAGCACGTCGGGCAGACCGCTGCGCTGCTCGGCGGGCGTGCGCGCACGGCGCACGATCGGCACCGGGAAGAAGTAGTTGATGTTGGCGGTGCCGAGGATCGGATGCGCGTCCTGCATGCCGTCGTTGTTCGCGTCGACGGGCGCGACGTAGAAGCCGTACGCGGGGCTGCCGAAGAAGTAGTTCCTCGAGTCGATGCCGGCCGCGGTGAACGCGTTCTGCCACGCCGACGAGGGCTGCGCGCCCGCGGTCGCGTCGACGATCGAGTCGAGGCGCATGTTCGTGAGCCCGAGGAGCTGCGCCTCGCGCATGATCGGATCGGGCGTGGTGGGCAGCGTATCGCGCGAGTCGAGCGCGCGCGTCTGATCCGCGACCTGGAAGACCGGGCGCTCGGTGGAGACCGGCGCGCCGAGCGTCACTGCCACGCCCTCGACGACCTGACCGTTCGGGTTCTCGTCGATGTGCCCGAACGCGATGCGCTGGAACTGCGGGGGCACCGCGCTCGTGCTGATGAACGCACCGCCCGCGACGTCACCCGCCGTCGGCAGGTTGCGCACGCTGAAGAACGGATTGAAGTCGCCGTCGTAGTCGAAGAAGCCGCGGATCTGATAGGCAGTGCCGGGGCAGGTCGGATTCTCGGGATCCGGGTCCTCGCACACGCCGCGGCCGAGCGAGAGCTCGGGCCAGATGAACGGCGCCGAGCGCATGATCGGCCGGCGATCCTCCGCCGTCGGCTCGAGGGGCATGCAGTCGTTGAGCGAGAACATCGTCTCGCCCGGGATCGTGAGGAGGCTCGTCGCGCTGGACGCGCTGCCGCTCGGCGGAGGCGGGTTGTCGAACACGAAGAGCGTGAGGATCACGTTGCCGATGATCTCGGTCGGCTCTCCGGTGCCGTCGTCGCCTGCGCGCACGCAGTCGGGACGCGAGCCGACGTAGAGGACCGTCCCCTCGATGACGCCGGTCGGATCCGGCGCGGCACCGCCGTTCCGCCGGAACGTGTCGGTGTTCGGATCATCACAACCGCCGACGAGGACGCCGGCAGTGAGGGCTCCGACGCAGAGCGTTCCGAGGTGGGGAATCAAGCGCATGTGCTGGTGTCCTCCGCTTCTCACATCCGGTAGGCGACGGTGAGCATGAAGCGCGCCGACAGCTCCTGACCAAAGGGATGCTGTCTGTGTCGATTGTCGGTGATGTTGTATCCGACGATCCCGATATCGAGATGATCGTCGAACAGCCGATATCCGATGCGCGCGTTGATCAGGTAATAGGCCGGGAGATCGAATTCGCCGTACGCCACACCACCCCCGCCCTCGGTGGTGAAGACCTGCTCGAGCCAGCGCTGCTCGCTCGCGAAGTGGAAGTCGACGCTGATGTCGAGACCGAACTCCGAGCGATACTGGATGCCCGCGTTCACGTGGTGCGTGCTCGTGCGCGCCTCTTCGGTGCGGAACACGCCGCTCGCGGTCGCGGGGACCGTCGTGAACGTCTGGTTGATCGCGTAGTTCGCGTAGATGTCGAGGCCGGTGACGGGATAGATGCGCGTCATCGCCTCGCCGCCCACCACGTCGAAGATCGGCGGCTCGTTCTGGAACGTGATCGTGCCGACCGGATAGCTCGCGGTGCCGCGCGAGTAGCTCTGCAGGAAATCGCCCTGGTCGACGCCACCCGAGTAATCGGCGAGCCGGAACGGCTGGACCTGTGCGAGCGAGATCAGATTGCTCACACGGTTGTAATAGACGTTGATCTCGAAATCGAGGAACTCGAACTCCTCGTTCCGGTAGCCCAGCTCCGCCGAGAGGATGTTCTCCGGCTGCAGCGGCTCACCACGCGCGATCTCCGAGCCTTGTGCGATGACGTGCACGCCCGGGATCGGAGTCGGATTGCGGAGGTCGAGATACGACTCGAGGAACGTCGGAGTGCGGAACGCAGTGCCGACCGATGCGCGGATCGTCGAGCGCTGCGACGGATGCACGAGCACCGCGCCGCGCGGCGAGAACACCGGGTCGGGCAGGAGCGGATGGAAGTCGGTGCGGAAGCTGCCGACGACGCTCAGCCACTCGGTGAGCCGCATCGCGTCCTGGATGAACAGCGCGTAGTGGTTCTGCTCGTACGCCTGGCCCAGGTAGTCCCACGCGACCGTCTTGCGGCGATAGCTCGCGCCGACGTGCAGGTTGTGGTGGACCAGCAGATCGAACTCCTGCGCGAACTCCGCTTCGACGTCGAAGGTGCCGGAGACGAAGTCGCCGCGCACCGGATCGCCGCCGCGCGGCACCGAGCCGAGCTGCGCCTGCGCGTCGAAGTGCGTGTAGAACGCGCGGATCGAGCCGTAGGGCGTCTCGATGCTGCCGAGCACGTGCCCGACCGGGCCGCGCGCGATGAAGTCGCGCAGCGGGCCGGTGCCCTGGAAGTTCTGGAGTCGATCGACGATGCCGCCCTGCAGACTGACCTGCAGCTCGGGGATGATTCGATATCGAAGGCTCGCGTTCGCGAACCCACCCGCCGTCGCGGCAGCGGGATCGCCGTACTCGTCGGGCGTGAAGTAGTCGACGCGATCGGGGCCGACCTCGCGCGTGAATCGATCGGCGCGCAGATATCCGGCGGCGATGCGATACGCGAGCCGCTCGATGCGCCCCGACGTCTGCGCGTGGCCCCAGAGCGTGTTGCCGTTGCCGCCGCCGAGGATCGCCTCGGTCGAGGGCTCGCCGGGAGCGCGCGTGATGATGTTGACGATGCCGCTGAACGAGTTCGCGCCGTAGAGCGCCGACGCAGGACCGCGGATGATCTCGATGCGCTCGACGTCCGAGGGGCCGACCGGCAGCGTCGCCCAGAGCGTCGCGCCGAGCGTGTCGATGTACGTCGATCGTCCGTCGACGAGCACGAGCACGCGGTTCGACAGACGCTGGTTGAACCCACGGATGCCGAGGTTCGAGTCGACCGGCGTCGTGGTCATGACGTCGACGCCCGCCGCGCGGCGCAAGGCCTCGGGCAGGCTCCAGAGACCGCTGAGGCGCAGGTCCTGCCGCGAGATGACCGTCGTCGAGGCCGGCGCATCGAGCGGCGACTGCGCGAAGCGCGCCGCGGACACGACCGACTCCTCGTACACGTCGGACTCGGCCGCGCGGATCGCGAGCGTCGGATCGACCGCGGGATCCGGGCCCCCACCGGCACCACCCTCGCCCGCGCCACCCGCCGAGCCCGCGCTCCCCACGGGATCGACGGTGCGCCCGCGGGTCACCCCCCCCACGCGACCACGGCTCCGCAGATCGACGGCGAGCGAGCGCAGCTGCTCGGCACGACGCCGCAGCGCTTCGCTCTCCGTCGCCTCGGCGAGCGCCGCGATCTGCGTGGCGGAGTCCTCGAGCGCCTGGATCTCCTCGATCGACGCGAGTGGCCGCGCACCGCTCGAAGGCTCCGACGACGACGACGTCGTGGTCGTCGAGTCTCCGGCCCGCTGCGCACGTTCGCGCGCCGCGACCGCGGCCTGGCGATCGCCGATCGCGACGAGGAACTGCTGCACTTCGCTGCGATCGGGCGGGTCGGTCTCGAGGTACCGCTCGAAGTAGTCGCGCGCTTCGTCGTAGCGCCCGCTCTCCGCGTAGGCGCGCGCGATGTTGTAGAGGACGTTCGGGTGCGGAAGGATCTCGTAGGCCTCCTGCAGCGCCGCGACACCCTCGTCGACACGGCCCTCCGCGATGAGCGCCATGCCGCGACGGAAATGCGTGCGGGCCTCGGTGCGAACGTCTGCACGTGCGACCGAGCTGATCCCCAACGCACCGGTGAGCACCGTCGCGACGAGCATGGAGCAGCGGATTCGTTGACCGAGTACGAGTGCCAAGGTGGAGGCCCGAGGTGAGGCCCGCGCTCGCTTCCCCCCGAGCGCGGGCGATCGAAGCGCCGGATCAGAACCGAACGGTCACCGAGCCGAGGAAGCGGCGATCGATGGGCTGACCGAACGGGTGCTCGCGATGCCCATCGTCGATCAGGTTCGTGCCGACGAACGCGAGCTCGAGCTGATCATCGAAGAAGCGCCAGCCGACGCGCGCGTTGAGCGTCGCGTACGCAGGCAGGTGGAAGCGGCGGAACGCGACGCCACCGCGCTCGGGATCGAGCTCCTGCTCGACCCAGTACTGGTCGCTCTGCCACGAGAAATCGACCGAGAGATCGAGGCCGAACGGCGAGCGGTACTGGATGCCCGCGTTGACCATGTGCGCGCTGGTCCGCTGGTCGTCGTGGAGCGGGCCGGCGGCTCCGTCGTATCCGACGAACGGGCTGGTCTCGTGGATCGCGTAGTTCGCGTAGATGTCGAGACCCTGCACCGGGAACACGCGGAGACCGATCTCGCCACCGATCTGCTGGAACTGCTCGGGCTCGTTCGCCCACTCGAGCGCCGAGAGCGGATAGGCCTGGTGCTCGGGGAAATATCGCGCGAGCGGATTGCCACCCTGGAAGTCGGCCAGTCGGAACTGCTGATTGCGAGTCAGCAGGATCTGATCGAGCACGATGTTGTAATAACCGTTGAGCTCGAGCGCGAAGTACTCGGTCATCTGGTTCATGTAACCGAGCTCGACCGAGATCAGACGCTCCGGGTTCAGCCCTTCGTTGCCGATGCCGAACGCCGTCACACCGCGCAGCGGCGTGTTGTTCGGCACCTGCAGGTACGACTCGGCGAACGTCGGCGAGCGGAACGCGGCGCCGCCGGTGAGGCGGATCGACTGGCCCGGCGTCGGGTGCACGACCACCGAGCCGCGCGGCGAGACCTGCGGGCCGGCGAGCGGGTGGAGGTCGCCGCGGATCGAGAGGACGACCTGGAGCACGTCCGAGAAGCGCAGCGTGTCCTGGAGGAAGAGCGCGCCGTGGTGCTGGGTCTGCACCTGATCGCGCAGCCACTCCCAGTCGACTTCCTTGAAGCGATAGGCGAGGCCGCCGATGAACTGGTTCTCGACGCCGAGCAGATCGAACGTCTGCGAGAACACCACCTCGGCGTCGATGACGTCGGAGCGACGCACGCTCTGGTCCTGGATGAGGTCGAGACCGCCGGGGATCACACCGACGTTGTTCACGTCGGTGTTGAAGCGGTTCCAGAACACGCGCGACGAGAGGCCCCACGGCGTCTCGAAGCTCGCGTAGGTCTGCGCGAACGTGACGTTCTGCGGGCGCAGCTGACGCAGGCGGCTGACGCCCTGGAAGGTGAACTCACCGGTCGAGATGCCCGAGCCGGCGCGCGCGGTGTAGCCGCCGTCGAAGCGATAGCTGACGTCACCCTGGAACGAGAGGCGCTCGTACCCGAGGTTCGGATCGCGCCCCGAAGGAATGATGTCGACGCGCTGGTCGGACACCTCGCGCGCGAACTGATCCTCGCGCTGGTAGCCGCCCGCGACGCGGAAGCGGAATCGATCGGCGCGCGCGTACACGCCGCTGCGCACCATGAGCTGTCCGCCCGTGCCGACGTTCGCGCTGACGTAGCTGCGACCTTCGCCGATCGGACGCGTGATGATGTTGATGATGCCGGTGACCGCGTCGGCGCCGTAGAGGGCCGAGGCGGGACCACGGATGACCTCGATGCGCTCGATGTCCTCCATGTTGAGCGGCAACATCCCGAAGATCGTCGCGCCCAGGAAGTCGAGGTACACCGAGCGACCGTCGATCAGCACGATGGTGCGGTTCGAGAGGCGCTGGTTGAGGCCGCGGATCGAGATCTGCGGGTCGCCGGGGTTGCTCTGCTGGATCGACACACCGGCAGCGCGGCGGAGGACGAGCGCAGGCGACTGCAGGCCCGACAGGCGGATGTCCTGCGCGGTGATCGTCGTGGTCGAGTTCGGCGCATCGAGCGGCGACTGCGCGGCGCGCGACGAGCTGACGACCGACTCTTCGTACGTGTCGCCCTGACGGCCCTCGCCGAGCTGCAGCGAGTCCTCGCCGTCGGGCTGCGTCTCGCCCTCGGCGAGCTGACCACTGCCCTGCGTGGTGCTCGAGCCGCCGCTCTCGCCCGGCTCTTCACCCGGCGACGTCCCGGGGACCTCGTTGATGCCCGCGGCGTCGGCCGCGTCGCGGCGCGAGCGCAGGGTCTCGGCGAGCAAACGGAGACGCTCGGCGCGCTGGCGGAGCGCATCGCTCTGCGTCGCCTCGGCGAGCGCGGCGATCTGCGTCGCGGAGTCCTCGAGCGCCTGGATCTCCTCGGCAGTCGCGAGCGGCGCCTCGACCTGCGGCTGAGGCTCGGTGGTCGGCGTCGGCTGGGCTGGCTGTGCCGCTGCGACCGCGCGCTGCTGCTGCGAGTCGATGCGCTGGCGCAACGCGGTCAGGAAGCTCACGACCTCGTCGCGATCGGCGGGGTCGCTCTCGAGATAGCGCTCGAAGTACTCGACCGCCTCGGCATAGCGGCCGGCCTCGGCGTAGGCGCGCGCGATGTTGTAGATGACGTTCGGGTGCGGGAGGATGTCGTACGCCTCCTGCAGCTGCGCGACGCCCTCGTCGATGTTGCCCTCGGCGATCATCGCCATGCCGCGGCGGAACATCGTGCGCGCTTCGGTGCGCACGTCGGCGTACGCGATGCTCGGATCCAGCGTGGCGAGCGCAACGCCCGCGAGCAGCCCGGTGAGGAACAGTGCGCCGGCACGACGGCGCTTGTGATCGGCCTGGGTCGGGACCATGAGTCGGGCGGCAGGCTCGCTCACCTGGGCACCTCCGTTCGCGCGCGCGTTCACTTCGTTCAAGCAGGACCTCGCTGCAGGCTGCTGGGTTTCCTACCGGCGGGACGCGTAGACGGACGGACCCCTGGCCTCGCACGCTGCGAACGCAGCGCGGGCCGGGACCCTCCATCCCGTTTTCCAACCGGGTTGTACGAGCGTGACGGGCACGACCACCGACCGGGCGATGGTCGCGCAAGCCGTCAGTACGGATCCAGTTTGTACCCCTTGACCGGACCCACCGGACCGTCGGACCCCCCACCTTCGGGGCGACGGGGCGGACGCGGGCGGAACGGCCTTCCGGCCGCCGCCGCCTCCAGCTCGGCGCTCACCTCGAGCGCGTCGCCGGTGATCGTACGAGTCACCGAGAAATCGCGGTGACCCGGGAGCTCGAAGCGGAACGTCACCTGACGGCCGCGCTCGGCATCGACGCCGGTCCATTCGACGTCTGCGGGCGTCGGACCGTACTGGCGCGTGATGCCGTCGGCCGACTCGACGCTGACCATCGCGCCGGCCGGCGTGGAGCGCAGCGACACGAGGGTGTGCACGACCTGAGGCTGCGTCGGGGTGCCCGTGCCGGTGGAGACCGAGGTGCCGCCCCCGGCGGTGCCGGCGGTGCTCGGGTCCGGCCGCTCGCCGGTGGGCAGCGGCGGCGGGACGGTCGTCGTCGCGACCGGCGTGTCGGTCGGCTGGCCGCCGCTGTTCATCGCGACCACGCCGACGGCCGCCAGCACGAGCAGCGACACCGCGGCGATCACGTAGGGCAGACGGCTGCGCGTGGGCTGCTCGACCGAAGGCGGCGCGCCGAGCGCGCCCGGCGAGCTGCCGAGGGGCAGCGGCGTGCCGGTCGGCGTGAGCGAGGGCGTCGGCCCGCTGCCGGTCGCCGTCATCGAGAGCGGGTCGCCGCTGATCGCGACCGCGGGGAACGCGCCCGTCGCGTTCGGGATCGAGAACTCGCCGCTGAGCGACTGGTGGATCGAGAGCCCGCCGAGGCCCGCGTCGACGCTCACCTGCTTGAGCGCGACCAGCAGCTCGTCCATCGAGGCGAAGCGGTCTTCCGCCTTCTTCGCCATCGTCTTCATGACGATCTGCTCGAGGATCGGCGGGACGTGCACGTTCGGGTTGATCTCCCGCATCGCGGGAGGCGCCTCGTGCACGTGCGCCATCAGGATGTTGACCGAGTTGGGCCGATCGAACGGCACCTTCCCGGTGAGCATCTCGTACATGATCACGCCGAGCGCGTAGATGTCGGCGCGCCCGTCGACCCGCTCGCCGCGGATCTGCTCGGGCGACATGTACTTCGGCGAGCCCATGAAGAGGCCCGTCTGCGTGAGGTCCTCGCCCTTGTCCTCGAGGTTCTTCACGAGGCCGAAGTCGAGCACCTTCACGAAGTCGCTCTCGTCGCCGTGCTTGACGAGGTAGACGTTCGCCGGCTTGAGGTCGCGGTGGATGACGCCGAGCCCGTGCGCTTCGCGCAGCGAGCGGCACACCTGACGCGCGATGTGGAGCGCGCGGCCCGCGTCCATCGGGCCGGCTTCGCGCAGCGCGCGATGGAGCGTCTTCCCCTCGAGGAGCTCCATCGCGATGTAATAGATGTCGTCGTCGGTGCGGCCGTAGTCGAAGATCGACACCGTGTTCGGGTGCGTGAGCTTCGCGGTCGTCGACGCCTCGAGGAAGAAGCGCTTGTGGAACTCGGGGTCGCTGTCGCCCGAGTAGTTCGGGTTCAGGACCTTGAGCGCGACCTCGCGCCCGAGCGGCGCCTGCTCGGCGCGATAGACCTTGCCCATCCCGCCGCGCGCGATGAGCGACACGATGCGGAAGCGATCGTTGATCACACGTCCGATCAGCGGATCGGGCCCCGACTGGGACGACGCCGATCGACCGCCGGCTGCCGGCGCGCTGCCCGAAGCGTCAGCCGCCACACGCCCTCCCGGGCGTGCGCCGACTCGAGCTCCGCTTCGAGACGGATCGCACGATTGCACCCTCTGCGATCATTGATCCCTGGCTCTCCGATCCGTGTCAATGCCGGACTTCGAGCGACCGGTTCAGAGGGTACCCGAGATACGCGAGCGACGTCGAGGGTGTGTTTTCCAGCGCCCTGGAGGTCTTGCTAGGAGGGCGCGGGCACTGCAGTCTCGATCGACGGAGGTGGCGAGAAGTGTTGCCCCTTTACGTCGTGCTCGCGGGGACGATCGCGGGTGTCTCGATGGTGATCTGGTCGATCCAGCGCGCGCGTCAGCCGATGCTGCGCGAGGCGGCCACACGCACCTCGATCGCCGAGCTCACGCCAGGGCGCTTCCGGGTGATCGGGCGGGTGATCGCGATCCGCACGACCCCCAGCGAGATCGACGGCGCGGCGTGCGTCTACGTGGAGCGCGCGCGCTACGCCTCGGTGGGCGGGGGCCTCGTACCGCTGATGCGCGAGGTGGATCACGGCTGGTCCGCGCATCGTTTCTTCCTCGACGACGGCTCGGCGCGGCTGCTCGTCGATCCCGCGGAGGTGCTGATCGACTGCTCGACGGCGACCGGTGACGGCGGGCTCGTCGCGGAGCGCAGGCTGCGCGCGGGGGAGGAGATCGAGCTCGTCGCGCGCTTCCGCGCGGCGGATCGTGCGAGCACGCCGGACCTCGACGAGGGCCCGTATCGCGCGCCTGCTTCGGCGTGGGAAGCGGTCGCCGACGACGTGGGCCCGCCGCGCATCTCGTACCGCACCGAAGAAGGCATGGAGCGGGCGAGCCTCGACGAGATCAGCACGTTCCTGCGCGGCGCAGGGGCCCTCATGATCGCGACCAGCTTGCTGTTCGGCGGCGTGATGCTCTGGCTTCACTGGTGGCTCGCGATCCCCGTTTGATCGCGATCGTCGCGCTCGCGATCTCGTGCGTCGCGGCGAGCGCGCGCGGGTGGATCGAGCGGCTGCCGATCGAGCGCGACGTGCGCGCGCTGGTGTCGAGCGATCGCGCGGCGCGCAGAGGAGCCGCGCGTCGGCTCGGTCGGGAGGGCGCGCAGGGGATCGCGGTGGACGCGCTGCTCGGCGCGCTCGAGCGCGAGACCGATCCCGAGGTGCGCGCGGAGATCGTGGACGCGCTCGCGCGGCGCCGTGACCCCCGGGCGATCGAGGCGCTGAGCGACAACGTGCTGCGGCTGCGAGACGAGGAGCGCGAAGCGCGGGTGCGCGCGCTCGCGGCGATCGATCTGCCGCTCGCGCGTCGTGCCCTCGCGGCGGCGCTCGGTGGGCCCGCGGCGGAGCTCGCGTCGGCGCGGCTGATCGAGCTCGGAGGTGTGGTGGTCGACGAGGTCGCGCCCTTGCTCGACGTGCCGGCGATCGCGCCGCGCGCCGCGATGGTGCTCGGGCGGATCGGGGATCGACGCGGTGTCGAGGCGCTGATCGCGCACGTCGGGACGGAGGACGTGGACTCGCGCGTCGCGGTGATCGACGCGCTCGGGGTGGCCGGCGACGAGCGCGCGAGCCCGGTCGTGCTCGCGGCGATCACGGACGGAGACGCGCGGGTCGCGATCGCGGCGCTGCACGCGATCGCGCGGATCGGCGGGCGCGACGCGAGCGATGCGATCGCGGCTCAGATCGCGCGTGAAGAGGTGTCGATCGCGGCGATCGAAGCGCTCGCGGTGATCGATCCCGCGCGCGCCGCGCCGATGCTCGACGAGGCGCTCGCCGGGCCTGCGCGCGAGGCCGCGTGGAGCGTGATCGTCGGGATGCCCGACGTCGCGTTCGTGGCGCTGCTGGCGCGCGCTGCGGACGATGCGCGCACGCGTGGCGCGGCGTGCGATGCGCTCGCGCGGATCGACGAAGGCGCGGGCGTCGAGGCGCTGCGCGCGGTCGCGAGCCGACACGAGGACGCGCACGCCGCGCTCGCGATCGCAGTGCGGCGATGGCGCGATCTCGAGGGATCGACGCGCGACGGCGCGCTGCGGGTGATCGCCGGGGGAGGCGACGTGGATCGCGCGCTGCTGCTGCGCGCGGTGGCGCGCGACGAGCGCGCGAGAGACGCGATCCGAGCGCGCCTGACGAGTGACGACGCGAGCGTGCGCGCCACCGCGGCGCGCGCATTGGCGATGCTGGGTGCACCCGACGACGCGCTCGCGGCGGCGATCGCGCGCGAAGACGACGTGGTCGCGCTCGAGATCGAGATCGCGGCGGCGAGCGCGCTCGGGATGCAGCTCCCCGCGCCCTCGCTCGCATGGCTCGACGATCGCGAGCGCGCGGCGATCGCGCTGCGAGCGCTCGCGATCGCGCGCGACGCCGAGCTCCCGCGGGAGGCGCGCGATCGACGGCGCGCGATGCTCGCCGCGCTGCGCTCCGAGGTGCCGCGGGTGCGGGCTCTCGCCGCGACGTCGCTCGCGCACCGGCGCGACGATCGCGCGCGGATCGCGATCGCCGCGTTGCTCGAGGACGGCACGCCCGAGGTGCGCCTCGCCGCCGCGAGCACGCTCGCACGGCTCGAGGGGGGGCGCGACACCCACGTGATGCCCGCGATCGCATCGCGGCTCGCGATCGAGCCCGAGCCCCGGGTCCGGCGCGCGCTGCTCGATGCCCTGCGGGGGGTCGCGGTGGGCGCCGAGGGCGAGACCTGCCTCCACGCCCGGCTCGATCGCGCGGCCGCGATCGACGTCGACATCGTGCTCGCCGACGGCACCTGGCTGCGCGAGCGCACCCTCTCGACCGGCGAGCTCGTCGTGTGCGACCTCGCCCACGCCGAGGCCGACGTGCGGCTCGCTCCCTGAGGACGAGTGAATCGTCGTTGACCCCGGGGCCGCGGCTCGTGCATCGTCGTTCGCCGTGACCGAGCCGGCGGAGCCCGCGTTCGAAGCGATCCTCGCGCGCCTCTCCGAGGTGGTCGGGGAGCTCGAGCGTGGCGATCTGCCGCTCGAGCGCTCGCTCGCGCTCTTCGAAGAGGGCGTGCGCCTCGCGCGCCTCGGTGGGACGCGCCTCGACGACGCGGAAGCGCGCGTCGAGGAGCTGCTCGCCGCGGGCGAAGGCGGCGTGCGCACGCGCCCGATCGATCCCCGGACGACGACGGCCGACGCGCCCAACGCGTCGCGCCCGCAGCAGAGAGAGCCCCGATGACCCAGGTCCTCCAGATCCCCACGCCGTTCGCCGATCTCAGCGAGCTCACCGAGAACTTCGCGCAGCGCGTCGACGAGGAGCGGCTGATGCTGCCCCACGTCGAGCCGATGCCCGAGGGCGAGTGGGTGCAGTTCACGGTGCTGCTGGGCGACGGCAACGTCGCGATCGCCGGCGTCGGGCGGGTGCAGGGCTCGTTCGACAACGGCGAGGAGCATCCGCCGGAGTACCGCTTCGACGTCGTGCTCGACTCGCTGCAGTTCGAGGGCATGCACGAGGTCATGTTCGAGCGCCTCCTGATGGCGCGCGCGTCGCTCGCGGGCGGCGAGCCGGTGACCGGCGAGGTGTCGGTCGAGGAGCTCGAGCGCGCCGCGGCGGTGCAGCCCGCGGCCGAGGCGAGCGAGCCCGAGGCCGCGTGGCAGGACGACGCGCAGGACTGGCCGGCGCAGGCCGCTGCCGAGGAGCCGGTCGAGCCGGAGCCGCCGCAGGACTCGGGCACCGGTGAGGTCGACGTCGGCGAGCTCGCGGAGGTCGCGTCGTACGGCGATCACGCGGCCGAGCCCACGCCGCCGCCCGCGCGGGCTGCGGCGCCCTCGCAGCGCCCCGCGCCGCCCTCGCAGCGTCCCGCCGCGATCAAGCGCCCGCCGGCCCAGCCCTACCCGACCCGCGCGCGCGAGCCCGGCAAGCTGCCCTCGCCCCACTCGTTCGAAGGGCGCGCGCTCACGCGTCCCTCGCTCGATGCGGTGTGGACGCCCACGCCCGCCGAGCGCCCCGATGCCGCGCAGTCGAGCGGCTATTTCGATTACCAGGGTGGCGTGCCGCGCCCCGCGCATCCGCCGCGCCCCGAGCTCGACGCGTCGCTGCGCGTGATCCCCGCGCCCCGTCCGGGCGCGCCGTGGCCGCGCGCGCAGGCAGCGGTCGCGGCGGCGGCAGCGGCGGTCGCGATGTCGGTGGGCGAGCCCGCCGACTCCGGCTTCGAAGAAGAAGAAGTCTCGGCGCAGGTCGAGCTGCCCGACGGCGACGGCGAGCGCGAAGAGTGGTGATGCCGGGGCGCGCGCGCTATCTCTCCAAGATGCGCGCGCGCCTCTTCGCGCTCCTCGCGTCGATGACGATCCTCGGTGTCGCCGCGACGGCGCTCGCCGAGCCGGTCGTGGTCGTCCATGTGCGCCGGTCCGGCAACGAGGTGGCCGACGCGGAGGTCGTGCTGCGCGACGCCGACGGCGTGATCGGCAGCTGTCGCACCACCGCGGGCACCTGCGAGATCCACGGCGTGCGCCCGGGACGCGCCACCGTCAGCGCGCGCGACGATCAGGGCAACGAGACGCCCGGGCGGCCGGTGATGATCCCGCCCGACGGCAAGGTCTCGCTCTTCGTCGCGGTTCCCTGAGAGCCGTCGGGGCGCGCTGGGGCGTCCGTCGTTCGTGCGTTCGCGCAGCGGTCTGAACGATCGTTCAACGCGCGCGTCGGAACGATGGATTTCTGCGCGCTTGGCCACGACCGCGACGGCGGGCCGAAACCGTGATCTGCCCTTGTCAGCTGTGGTAGAACGCGGTCGCGCTCAGTCACAGGAGCACCGGATGCGACTTTCGACTTCACTCGCTCTTTTCTCCCTGCTCCTCCTCGCTCCAGCTTCGTCCATCACACCCTCGGTCGCGCTCGCGCAGGAGTTCGACGAGTTCGACGAGGAGTTCGAGGAAGAGGAACGCGAGGAGCAGCGCCGCCAGGCCGAGCCTCCCGCCGAGGAGGAGACGGAGCTCGAGGAAGACGATCTCGAGTCCGACGAGTTCGGCGAGGAAGAGACGGAGACCCCGCCGTCCGCCGAGCAGCCGGCGGCCGACACCGGATATCGCGGCCGCGGTGGCGACCTCATCCGCGATCGGCCGAGCGATGCGTGGCGTGATCGCCGCATCGTCCTGCACAACACGTGGGGCGGCTCGGTCGGCGGCATCCACGTCGTCGACGCCGGCTCGGGTCCGAGCGAGACGTTCCGCGTCCAGCTCCTCACCGACTTCTTCTTCGCCGACGGCTTCCTCAACAGCGGCACGAACCACAGCCACATCGGCGGGTCGCTGTCGATCAGCTGGACGCCCTTCGACTTCATCGAGCTCTACGGCTCGCTCGCGAGCTACGCGAACTCGACCGACAACCCCGCGGAGAGCCCGCAGCTCTTCCAGGTGCTCGGCGACTCGATCCTCGGCGTGAAGGGCTACTACGAGATCCTTCCGTTCCTCGTCGTCGGCGGCGACGTCTCGGTCCACCTGCTCAACACCGTCGGCGACATCGGTCTCGTCGGCGACAGCACGAGCGTCGGTCTCCGCGCGAACCTCACCGCGGATCTCCGCGGCCTCGAGTCGCCGATCCCGCTGATCGCGCGCCTCAACCTCCAGTACTACTTCGACAACTCGGAGGCGCTGATCGGCGGCGCGGAGCAGGCGCGTTACAACGGCCTCCCGACGACCGGCCCCGACGCGCGCCTGCCCTTCGAGGACGAGACGCGCCAGCTGCTGACGCGCTTCGAGCGCTACTCGCTCGGCATCAACCGCACCGACTTCTTCGACGTCGGGATCGGCCTCGAGGCGCCGTTCACGGTGATGCAGGACTTCACCATCAGCCCGATCCTCGAGTGGATGCTGCGCGTCCCGGTGAACCGTCAGGGCTACAACTGCCTCTACGTGCCCGACCCGATCACCGGCGAGCCGATCGCGGGTGACGACGGCTGCCTCGAGCGCCAGGGCTTCGAGGCGTTCCCGAGCACGCTCACGATCGGCGTGCGCGTGATGCCGCCCTTCCGTGGTCTCTCGATCACCGCGGCGGTCGACATCGGCACGACGGGCATGTCGACGTTCGTGCGCGAGCTCGCGGGCAACGCGCCCTACGACGTGATCCTCGGGCTCGGCTATGCGTTCGACGCGATGCCGCGCATCCAGACGGTGGAGCGCGAGGTCGAGCGCCGCATCGAGATCACCACGCCGCCGCCGCCGCGCGGTCGCGTGATCGGCAGCGTCGTCGAGGCGGGCACCACCACGCCGATCGCGAACGCGACGGTGACGTACGTCGGCCGCGAGCTCACGCCGCAGTCGACCGCCGCGGACGGGCGCTTCGTGAGCTACGAGCTCGAGCCCGGCGAGGTCGTCGTCGACCTCACGCACCCCGAGTACAACGCGGGTCGCTGCAGCGCGACGATCGTCGCCGAGGGCGGTGACGTCGAGGTCCGCTGCGAGCTGCAGCCGCTGCCGCGCCTCGGCGACGTGCGCGGCACGCTGCGCAGCGACACCGGCACGCCGGTCGTCGGCGCGAACGTGCAGGTCACCGGACCGCAGGCGTTCAGCGTGTCGAGCGACGCGGGCGGTGGCTTCGCGCGCCAGGGCCTGCCGCCCGGCACGTACACCGCGCGCATCGACGCCGAGGGCTACCTCATCACGCAGGAGACCTTCGAGGTCCGCCCGCGCGAGACGGCGACGCCCGAGATCACCGTGATCGCCCGCCCGCGCCGCGCGCTCGTCGACGTGCGCGCGCGTGAGATCATCATCCGCCGCCAGGTGAACTTCGCGACCGACAGCGCGGAGATCCTGCCCGACAGCGCGCCGCTGCTCAGCGAGATCGCGGACGCGCTGCTGCGCAACCCGCAGATCCGCCGCGTGGAGATCCAGGGCCACACCGACAACCAGGGCGAGGACGCGCACAACATGGACCTCTCGCAGCGTCGCGCGGAGGCGGTGCGCACCTGGCTCATCGGGCTCGGCGTCGAGGCGGATCGCCTGACCGCGCAGGGCTACGGCGAGACGCGCCCGCTCGTTCCGAACATCACGGCGCCGAACCGCGCGCGCAACCGCCGCGTGCAGTTCATCATCTCGGATCGCGCCACCGAGTGATCCGGGCCGCCGGGTGACCTGAGCGCGAGACGCGACACACCGAGAGAGGCCGGTCCCGAAAGGGGCCGGCCTTTCGCGTTTTCACGCGTGCGTCGATCGACGCGTCGAGTACGATGGCCGCGCCGATGACATTGCTCGTCGAACGGTGGCCTCGCCTCTCCGCGATCCCCCACGTCGACCTCGGCAGGTCGCCCACACCGCTCGAGCGGCTCCCGAAGCTCTCGTCGATCGCGGGCGCCGAGGTCTGGTGCAAGCGCGACGACCTCACCGGCACGCTCTACGGCGGCAACAAGGTGCGCAAGCTCGAGTTCCTGCTCGCGCAGGCCGAGGCCGAGGGCGCCGACACGATCCTCACGACCGGCGCGGCGGGCTCGCACCACGTGCTCGCGACCACGCTCTACGGCCGGCGTCGCGGCTTCGAGGTGCACGCGGTGGTGATGCCGCAGGTGCGCAACCCGCACGTCGAGGAGAACCTGCGCGCCGATCTGAAGGGCGGCGCGATCCTCCACCCGTTCTCGGGCTACGCGATGTTCCCCGCGGCGATGGCGGGCGTCGCCGCGAAGCTCAAGGTGCAGAAGAAGCGCGTGTTCGTGATCGGCCCCGGCGGGAGCGACGCGACGGGCGTGCTGGGCTACGTCGAAGCGGGGCTCGAGATCGCGCGGCAGCTCCTCGATCTGCCGGGGCGCGAGCCCGACGCGATCTACGTCCCGCTCGGCAGCGGCGGCACCGCGGCCGGGCTCGCGGTCGGGCTCGCGGCAGCGGGCGTGATGGCGGAGATCGTCGCGGTGCGCGTGACGCCGCGGCACCTGCTCAACAAGGCCGTGCTCTCGACGCTCACCCGCGGCCTCGTGCAGCGGCTGCGCGAGCACACCGATCGTTTCCCGGGCGTCGGCGAGATCGCGATGCGGAACCTGACGATCGAGGAGGGCTTCCTCGGCGAGGGCTACGGATATGCGACCGGCGCCGGACGCGAGGCGGGACGCGTCGCGGCGGAGACCGAGGGCCTCACGCTCGACGCGGCGTACACCAGCAAGACCCTCGCGGCGCTGCTCGCGCACGCGCGCGGTCCGCGCAGGGGCCAGCGGCTCATGTACGTCCACACGCTCTCGAGCGCGCCGATGACGCCGCTGCTCGAGGGCGCACCGCCCCTGCCCCGCGCGCTCGCGAAGCTGATGACCGAGCCCTGATCGTCACGGGCTCGCGAGCGCGTCGAGCGTGGCGCTGTACACGTCGCTCGACGACGCCTGGCCGAGCCCCTCCGCGCGGCGCCCACCGACGCTGTAGACGCGACCGCCGAACGCCGGCGTCTGGTGCACGTGGGCGCGCGGGTACGGCAGCGGCGCGAGCTCCTCGATCGCCCCCACGTGGCCGGTCGCGTCGAACGGCAGACGCACGATCCGATCGGTCGGACCTCCGCCGATCCCGCCGCCGACCATCATCACTGCGTCCTCGCGCTCGATCGCCGACGCCGTCCACGCCGGCTCCGCGAGCGCACCGACGTCCTCCCACGCGCCGAGCACGCCGCCTTCTCCGATCGCCGCGCGCACCACGCTCGTCGCCGGCGCCGGCGGGCCCGCGAACCCCGCCGCGACGTAGAGGTGACCGTCGTGCGCCACGAGCACGTGATGGCTGCGCTCCGCGGGCAGCGCGGTCTCGTCGCGCGCGTCGTCGATCACGCCGCCCGCGACCCGCAGCGAGCGCACCGCGGTGTGCGATGACGCCGCGCCCGCGCCTCCGCCGACCAGATACAGGCGCTCGCCCACGATCGCCGCCGCGCCGTGCAGCGTGGCCGTCGCGATCGCCTCGAGGCCCTGCCACGGCCCGACGTGGCCCTCGTCGTCGACGCTCGACCACATCACGAACGGGATCCACCCGAGCGAGCCGTCGTCGCGCGTGCTGACACCTCCGGCGAGCACGATCGTGCTCTCGGTCGTCGCGATCACGTGGAACGCGAGCGGCGCCGGGAGCGCGCGCTCGAGCTCCCACGCGCCGAGCGCTCCGTCGTCGCCGATCCGCGCGCGGTGGATCGTGTCGTGGATTGCCAGCGGCCGTCCGCTCGAGTCCGCGGTCATGCCGCCGAGCACGTAGAGGTACGCGCCCGCCGCGCTCTCGACGATCGCGGTCGCGTGGTGATCGACGCCCGTCGGGAACGAGGGCTCGCGACGCCACGGCGCGCGCAGCGCGGGCAGCGGCGGGCCTCCGTCGTCGGGCTGCGATGCGTCGGGCTGCGATGCGTCGGGCTCGACGTGGGAGCTCGCGTCGGACGACGCGTCGATCGGCGTGGACGGCGTGCTGCACGCGACCAGCAAGAGCACGGCGAGCGATGAAGTGCGCATGACGCGAAGCCGTGACGCTCCGCGCTGCGCGTCGCATCACGGCGATTGCTGCGCTCGTTCCGCGCGTTGCTCTTCTCGCCACGCGGCCGGGCTCTGCGCGAAGCACGCGCGGAACGCCTCGCTGAGCCGCCCCGCGGAGCTGAACCCGCACGCGAACGCGATCTCGACGATCGAGCGATCGGTCGCGCGCAGCAGGATCGCAGCGCGCTCGGCGCGGAGCCGGCGCAGGTACGCCATCGGCGCGAGGCCCACGTCGCGCCGGAACGAGCGCGCGAAGTGGTGGCGGCTCATGCGGGCGCGGCGCGCGAGCTCGCTCAGCGTGACCGGCGCGGCAGGATCGCGGTCGAGCGAGCGCACGACCCGGAGCACGCGCGGATCGATCGAGGTGCCGAGCGGCGCCGCGAGGGCGCGGGTCGCGTCGACGAGCGCGCGCGCCGCGCTCTCGAGCTCGCCGCGCGGCGCGGTCGGCGGCGGGAACGATCGCAGCACGCGCGCCACGTCGCCTTCGCACGGATGAACCCCGCTGGCGAGACTGACCTGCGGTGACGCGAAGAGGTGCAGCACGTGGCTCGTGACCTCGTCGTCGAGCGTCCAGCTCGAGTGCGGTGTACCCGGCGCGATCACCGAGAAGTGATCGGCGTCGAGGCAGTGGGGCGCGCCGTCGACCGTCGCGGCGATGCGGCCGCTCGTCACCCACACGATCTCGATCGTCGGGTGCGCCGCGTCCTGCGGCCCTCGCTGGAACGGCGCGATGGTGCGTGCGCTGTAGCTCGAGACCAGCATGCGACGGACGAGCGTATCAGCGTGTCCACCGACGGCGTCGGCGGAGCGGCGAAGGCGCGGAATCCCTGTCGGCGACGCGTGACCCGCTTCACGGGAAGCGTGGAATTCGCAGCACTGTCGTGTACTTCCGCGCGCGGAACCACGAGCTTCACCTCGTACACGCGAAGCTTCACCTCGTACACGCGAAGCTTCACCTCGTACACGCGAAGCTTCACCTCGGACACGCGAAGCTTCACCTCGGACACACGAAGCTTCACGTCGTACGCGCGAAGCTCGAACCGTACGCGCGAAGCTCCACCTCGCACGCGCGAAGCTCCCACTCGGACACCCGAAGCTCCAGGTCGGAACGAACGAGCTCCACCTCGGACACACGAAGCTGGAGGTCGGAGCCGACGAGCTTCACCCCGTACACGCGGAGCTTCACCTCGGACACGCGACGCTCCGGGTCCCGCGCACGTCGCTGCCACTCCGAGTCTTTCGTCTCCACCGCCCAAGGCGGTCACGTCGCGCTCGGTCGCACGCACTCGACAGGCGGAGGGGCCGTCATGGACCGAGGAACGTCGGGCGTCGCGCGCGGGGCATATCGCGCGCGCGGAGGGATCTGTGTCGTCGCGATCGCGCTGATCGCGAGCGGATGTGGCGCCGGGCAGGACGCGCAGCCAGCGTCTCCGCCACGCGCGCCGAGGCCCGCGCCCGCGGCGCCGGTCGCGATCGCGCCGCCACCCGCGCCGCGTGATCTCGACGGCGCCGCCGCGCGCCCGCCCGAGCCGACGATCCCCGCCGACACGACGCCGCTCGCCGCGCGCTTCACGCCGCGCCCGCTCGCGATGCCGCGGGTGCGCAGCGGTCGCAGCGCGCGCTTCACGTTCGACGGACAGCGACGCGGATGGTTCGCGCGGCTGCCCGAGGCGACACGCGAGAACCCGCTCACGCCGGTCTACGCGCAGGGCCGCGTGATGCTCGGCGGAGGCTTCTCGAGCCACACGTTCTACGCGTTCGACGCGCGCACCGGCGAGCTCGACTGGCGCGCGTCCGCGCCCGACGGCGGGCCCACCGCCGCGATCGTCGAGGACGGCAAGGTGCTGTTCAACACCGAGAGCTGCACCCTCTTCGTCGTCGATGCGCGCACCGGGAGGCAGCGCTGGTCGCGGTGGCTCGGTGATCCGCTGATGAGCCAGCCCGCCGCCGCGAACGGTCGCGTCTTCAGCGGGCACGTGCGCGACGGAGGTGGCTACGGGTTCACCGCGATGGACCTCGACACCGGCCGCGTGCTGTGGACGCGCAACGTGCCCGCCGACGTGCTCAACGCGCCGGTGCTCGACGGCACCGACGTGTTCTTCACCACGATGGACGGCACGGTGTGGCGCCTCGATCAGCGCACCGGGCGCGTGGTGTGGCGAGAGCGGCTCGATGCGACGAGCGCGCCCTGGCTCCACGGCGAGACGGTGCACGTCGCGCGTCGGACGCGCCGCCAGAACGAGTCGGGCGGGCGCGAGACGATCGAGGTCGCGACGGTGCTCGCGAAGAGCGATGGCGCGACGATGCGCGAGCACGAGGGCGCGCCCGCGTCGTTCCTGCCTTCGCGACCCGACAGCGGCGGCGTGCAGGCGGGATGGGCGTTCGAGGGCTCGCGCCCGACGATCGTCGACGGCCGCGCGTACCAGACGATCGGCAACGAGGTGCAGGCGCGCGACGCCGAGACCGGCGCGCTCCTGTGGCGTCGCCAGTACACCGACGCGGCGCGCACGCGGCCTGCGAGCTCACCGGCGATCGCGGGCGCGCAGATGGTGTTCGGCACGCGAGACGGAGTGATCTTCGGGCTCGACATCGACACCGGGATGACTGCGTGGGCGTACGACGTGGGCGAGCCGATCGCGGCGCAGCCGACGGTCGCGCACGGCTGGGTGTACGCGAGCACGACGCGCGGCGGGCTCGTCGCGCTCGAGGTGGGCGACGACACGCTCGACGGCTGGCACATGTGGGGCGGAAACGCGCAGCACACCGGCCCGGTGATCGGCGACGTCGCGCCGAGCGAAGCGGAGGAGCGACCGAGCGAAGGCACGCTGCGCCTCGCGGGCAACGCGCGCGAGGGCGAGGTCGCGGGGTTCGTGCTGCAGTCGACGCGCGTGTCGGCGCGCGTCAGCGGGTTCGTCGCGCGGGTGAGCGTGGAGCAGGAGTTCGCGAACCCCTACTCGCGCGCGGTGGAGGCGGTGTACCTGTTCCCGCTGCCCGAGAGCGCCGCGGTCGACGCGATGGAGCTGCGCGCCGGAGATCGTGTGGTGCACGCCGACATCCGCCGTCGTCACGAGGCGCGCGAGGCGTACGACGACGCGCGACGTCGCGGTGTGCTCGCGAGCTTGCTCGAGCAGGAGCGACCGAACCTGTTCCGTCAGAGCGTCGCGAACGTGCAGCCCGGTCAGAGCGTCCGGGTGGTGCTCCAGTACACCCAGGCAATGCCCTACGAGGAGGGCTCGCATCGATTCGTCTACCCGATGGTGGCGGGACCTCGTTATTCATCTGGTGAATCATCGACCCCGCGCCAGATCGTGCTCGCGCCGGGAGAAGCGCGCCCCGATCGCGTCGAGGTCGCGATCGATGCGGACCTCGGGGTCGCGGTGTCGGAGGTGGAGTCGCCCACCCACGCGATCGACGTGACGCGCTCGAACGATCGGCGGGTGCGGGTCTCGCTGCGCGAAGCGGCGCGCGCGGATCGTGATCTCGAGGTGCGGTTCCGGGTCGCCGGTGAGGCGCCCACCGTGTCGACGATGGCGAGCGCGCCGATCGAGGGCGACGCCGGGCATCTCGCGCTCTCGATCCATCCCCGGCTCGACGTGCCCGAGGGCGAGACCACGCCGCGCGAGCTCGTCTTCGTGGTCGACACCTCGAGCTCGATGAACGGACGCCCGATCGAGCTCGCGCGCGCCGCGACGATCACCGCGCTGCGTGGGCTGCGTGCGAGCGACACCTTCCGCGTGCTCGGCTTCTCGGATGCGGTGCGGGCGCTCGATGCGGGCGCGCTGGCCGCGACGCCCGAGAACGTCGCGCGCGCCGAGCGATTCGTCGGCGAGCTGCGCGCGCTCGGCGCGACCGAGATGATCTCGGGGCTGCGCGCCGCGCTCGAGCCCGCGGGCGAAGCGGGACGCATGCGCGTCGTCGTGCTGCTGACCGACGGGTACATCGGGAACGAGACCGACGTCTTCCGCGTGGTGCACGACGAGCTCGGCGATGCGCGCGTGTTCGCGTTCGGCGTGGGCAGCGCGGTGAACCGCTACCTGCTGGCGCGCGTCGCGGAAGAAGGGCGCGGCGACGTGCAGGTGGTGCTGCCGAGCGAGTCGCCGGAGCGCGCGGCCGAGGCGTTCCACGCGCGCATCGCGCGGCCCTATCTGACCGACGTCTCGATCGACTGGAACGGGCTCGCGGTGAGCGATGCCTACCCGCGTCGACTGCCCGATCTGTTCGCGGATCGCCCGCTGCGCGTGCACGCGCGGTATGCGCGCGGCGGTGAGGGCGAGATCGTGATCCGCGGTCGTGTCGCGGGACGTCCGTTCGAGCAGCGCGTGCAGGTGTCGCTCCCCGCGAGCGGCGGCGATGCGCGCGAGGAGCTGGGATCGATCTGGGCGCGCACGCGCGTCGGTGATCTGATGACCGCGCTCGAGCTCGCGCCGAACGCGACGCTGCAGGAAGAGGTCACGCAGCTCGGGCTGCGGCATCACCTGCTCACGCCGTGGACCGCGTTCGTCGCGATCGACGAGAGCCAGCGCGCCGAGGGCGAGGCCGTGCGCGTGGAGCAGCCGAGCGACCTGCCCTCGGGGATGGTCGCGAGCGAGCGCGCGATGCGCGGTCGTGCCGTGAGCATCGCGCCGCCGCCGCGCCCCGCGGCGAGCGGGGGAGCGAGCATGGGCGGGGGCGGCTACGGAAGGATGACGATGGGCGCGCTGGGAGCCGAGGAGCACGACGCGCCGGTCGCGGCGCCCGAGCCGAGCCCGCCGCCGGTCGCGCGGAGCGAAGCGCGCCGCAGGAGCTCGCGCAGCGACGGCCCGGGCATGTGCATGGAGCAGGCGCGCCGCGCCGATGGCACGATCGACGAGGACGTGCTGCGACGTTGTCTCGCCGCGCTCGCCGAGGTCGCACGGCCGCGCGAGGAGTGAGCGCGCGGCTCAGGGAGCGGCGGGCGCGGCCGGGGCCTCGGCGTACGCGACGAGCACGAGGCGCACGCGCTCTCCGTCGTCGGCCCGCGGCGCGCTCGCGCTCGGCTCGCGCCACACCACGCGCTCCTCGGGCACGCCTGCGGCGATCAGCGCACCGCGGGCCCACTCTCCGCGCTGTCGCGCGACGCGCGCCGCGGGGTCTCCGGTGCCGCTCACGTCGATCTCGATCGCGACCGGTCCGTGGGGCAGCGCGCGCAGCACCTCCGCCGCGCGCGCGATGCGTCCGCTCGCGCTCGCGCTCGGTGTCGCGGTGCCGGCGCGGAACACGTCGTCGAGCTCGATCGCGAGCCCGCGCTCGAGCTGCAGCGCGCGCAGCCGTGCGGCCTCGATCGCCTCGATTGCCGCGCCGATCTCCTCGCGCGCCGGGGCCGGACGCGATCGACGCACCGCGCCCAGCAGCGCACGCGCCTGCTCGTGCGCTTGCTCCGCGAGCTCGAGCGACTCCATCGGCGCGCTCTCGTTCGCCGAGCGCCGTGCGAGCTCCTCGACGCGCGCCAGCGCGCTCATCTCGCCGCCCATCGCCGCCGCCGCCGATGCGAGCAGGCGCGCGCGCTCCCGGATCGCGAGCGCAGCGCGACGCACCTGCGCGTCGTCCCCGACCGAGACGCGACGGCGACGCGAGGGCTGCGCCTCGTCCTGCTGCGCGCGCTCCATCGCGCTCGCGAGCTCTTCGCGCGCCGCGCGCGACGCCGCGAGCCTCGCGCTCTCCATCTCCACCGTGCGGGCTGCCGCCTCGTCGCGCAGCGCCTGTTCCTCGAGCTCGATCGTGCGCTGCTCGATCTCGAGCCGCGCCGCGTCCGCCTGCGCGCGCTCGCGCTCGGTGAGCGCCGCTTCTGCGAGCAGCCGCGCGCGCGTCGCGTGATCGGCCGCGGCCTCGAGCTCGCCCGCAGCCTCGGCACGCTCGACCTCTTCGAGCGCATCGCGCGCCGCCGCGACGAGATCGGGCGCGGTCTCGCGTGCATCCTCGAGCCCGCTCGCCTCGAGCTCGCGCCTCACATCGCTGGCCCGCCGCTGGCCGCCGCCACACCCGATCGCGAGCAGCACCACGACCACGATCGTGCGCGTGCTCGTCCACGCTCCCATCACTCTTCCTCCGCCCCCGCCGCTTCGCTCGCCGCGGGCGGCGGCGCCTCGGCCGCGCGCTGCATCCGCGCCTGCTCCGCGCGCGCGCGCTCCAGCGCCTCGCGCGCCGCCGTCGCCCGCGCCTCGGCCTCGACCAGCCGCGTCCGCGCCGCGTCCCGATCGGCGCGCGCTCGCTGCGATTCGATCCTTCGCTCCACCACGCGCAGCGCCGCGTCCGCGATCGCCTCGGCGCGCGCCGCCGCGATCGGATCCGCCGCCGCGCGCCGTCGATCCGCCTCGGTCAGCGCGCGCCGCGCCTGATCGAGCAGCTCGGTCGCGTTCGCGCGCTCGGCGCGCTCCTCGAGCGCGGCGATGCGCGAGCGCAGGCCGGCTGCCGAGCCCGGCACCTCCTCGCGCGCTTCCTCCTGCTCGCCCTCGACGATCACGTCCTGCGCCCGCGCCGTCGTCGCCGACAGCGCGAGCAGCAGCACCAGCACGAGACGCTCACGCACGCTTGGTCTCGAGCGCGCGCGCCGCATCGACGACGAGCCTGTCGAAGCTGCGCCACCACGTCGCCTTCGACGCGACCTGCGCCTGCCGCAGCTCCGACGCCCGCGCCATCAGCCAGCTCGCGCGCTCCGCGCTCACCCCGAGCCGCGCCCGCAGCCGCGCGAGCAGCTCCGTCTCCTCGGGATCCTCGACCGTGTCGGCCATCGCCATCCACGACGCGCACAGGTACACGAGCTCGCGATCGCGCTCGCGCAGCGGGCCCACCTCGAGCTCCTCGGGCGGCACCGGGCGCCGATCGGGCGACGTGAGATCGCCATCCCCGGGCAGCACCAATCCCATCGACATCGCCGCGGCTTGCGCCGCTTGACGCTCTTCCGGCGCGAGCTCTCGGTCGGCCCACGCCACCGACATCATCACTTCGAGAAGCACTCGACGTGCTTCGATCCCGATCGCGTCGATCGCGCCCATCCGCCTCTCCTCGTGGTCGCGATCCTACCTCACCGTGCAATCGCGAGCGCTCCGATCGACGGGCTCTCGTTCCTCGCCCCGCGATGCTACGCTCCGACACCCCTTCGCGTCGGGCTCGAACCAACGAGAATGTCTGCCTACCTCGAGCGCGCCGCGCTCCACCAGACACGCTTCCGCACCCCCGGCGTCGCGCCCGACACGCGCGGCGTCGTGCTGGGTCAGAAGGGCGCCCTCCTCTTCCCCTCGCTCGATCGTGTCGTCGCGTTCTTCCGCGCGTACGGCGACGACGGCTCGATCGACGAGATCCTCCCGTCGCTCTCGATCCGTCGCGTGATCACGCCGCTCCGCACGCGCGAGCTGCTCGTGATGCTCGCCGCGGAGTCGTCGTACCGCATGGATCGCGTCGCCGCGATCGCGCGCCTCGCGGGCGGCATGGTGTTCACCGGCACCTCGCGTCACTTCGTGAAGTACCGCGATGCCGCGTCGCCTCTCGGCTACGACGTCGCCGAGCTCTTCGATCAGCCCGCCGACGCGATCGTCTACTCGGACAGCTTCCGCCAGGTCTACACGTTCGAGCGCGAGATCCCGTTCCGTGAGCTCGTGCTGAAGCTCGAGCCCCATCGCGCGCCGCCCGGCGAGGGAAAGAGCGCGCCCACGCGCCTGTGGTGCACCGCCGAGGTCGGCGTCGGGCACGCGCTGATCGGCTATCTGTTCCGGTGGCGCGTGCGGGCACGCGTCGCGCTCGCGGAGTGGCCGAGCCAGAGCGCGTTCGACGACGCGCCGGTGCGCATGCACGTGCTCGAGCTCGAAGAGACTCCGCACCGCGTGATCGCGCTCTTGCGCACGCTGCCCGGCGTGCACGTCTTCGAGCCGCTCGGCGCGACGTTCGGTGTGGAGCTCGGCTTCAAGCACCCGATCGCGCTCGAGAGCTGCCAGAGCCTCTTCGCGAACGCGGGGCTCACGCTCTTCCGCGGCGACGGCAAGGTCACGGTCGTCGATCCGACGCCGCCCTTCGTGCCGGTGCGCTCGCTCGTGCGCTCGACGCTCACGATGGAGAGCGCGCAGAACGTCGCGAGCGGCGCCGCGATCGATCAGGGCATGCGCCCGATGGCGCTCGATCTCCGGCTCGCGCCGACGAACGCGCCGTGGCGCAACGTGGTCGCGACCGTCGTGCCCGCGTCGCAGCGCGAGTGGCTCGCGAAGCTGCTCTACGTGCTCCCGCAGCGCACGCTCGAGTCGCTGCGCATCGCGGTCACCGAGCGCGCCTACTACCTCCTCGATCCCGCAGGCATCGAGGGTGTCCCGCTGGGCCGCTTCTACGGCGAGGTCGCGACCCGCATCTACGTGCCCGCGGGCATGACGCTCGTGCCCGCGATCGCCGCGTCGGTGCTCGAGGAGCTGGTGCGTGATCGCGGCGGCGGCCACGTCTTCTTCGAGCCCGACTCGCCCACGCCGCGCGTGATCGCGAACGAAGCGTTCGGCGCGGTCTCGCGCCGCGTGCTGCGCGAGCTCTCGGGCCAGGTCGTGCACGCCGAAGCGCCCGATCGTGTCGATCCCCCGCTCCCGACGCTGCAATACGGCCCCGAGACGCGCTTCCCGCTGTGGGGCGCGCCGGGGCGCGCCGAGACCGAGGCCGGCGAGAAGAAGAGCGAGTGACCGACGTCGCCAAGCTCCAGGCCGCATACGACGCGCTCGTCGTGAAGTTCCTCGCGCCGCTGATGAGCGGCGACGTGGCGGAGCTCTCTCGCCCGGTCGCGCCCGGCGCGCTCGACTACTTCGCGCAGACGCGCTCCACCTCGGCCGAGGCCGAGTCGCGCATCTTCGATCAGCTCCATCGCCTCGGCTCCGAGATCGCACCGCTCGAGACCGTGCCCTGGCCCTCGCGCGACCTCGTCGGCCTCGCGATGGTGCTGCACGATCTCCTCTTCCTCACCGATCCCTCGCTCGATCGCCTCTTCGCGCGCGGCGCGCGCGGCATCGTGCTCGACTGGATCGATCGCCTGCTCGACCTGATCCAGCCGCCCGACACCCGCGGCGAGGCGCTCTCGCGGCACGCGATGCTCACCGCGTTCTTCGCGACCCAGCGGCGCGACACCGTCGTTCGCAACTGGGCCTACACCTATCGTTTCTTCGGGCGCCCGGTGCCCGGCAACGTCACCGCGCTCCCGCGCGTCCGCTTCGTGCGCGAGGAGCACACGATCATCGAGGTGCTCCCGCTCTTCGCGAAGCTCGACGAGATCGCGGGGCTCGGGCTCTCGGCGCGCCTCCGCGACGCGGTCGCGCGCTCACCCGTCACCGAGCTCGCGATGCCCGCGCGCTTCGCCCCGCTGCGCTTCGGGGTCGCCGGCCTGCGCGTGCTCTCCGATCCCGCGCTGCGCGGCGGCATCGCGCGGTCGATCGCGGCGAGCGGCGAGTGGCAGAGCGCGAGCGCGCTCGGTGCCGCGCTCTTCGCGCCCGAGATGCTCTCCGCGCCGCCGCCCTTCCTCGCGCCGGCGCTCCAGCTCCTCTTCGAGATCCACGTCACGTCGACGCTCGACGCGCGCGTCGAGACCCGCATCCCGGGCTCGCTCGATCCCCACGCGCTGCGCTACGCCGCGGTGCTGCCCGCGTGGCTCGAGGACTCGCTCGCGCTCGACGAGATCCGCGCGCTCGACGACGGGGATCGCGCCGTGCTGCAGCGCCGCGCCGAGCAGCTCCGACGCGCGATCCCGCGCGCCCAGATCGACGAGGTCGCCGCGCTCGTCACGCGCGCGCGCACCGTCCTCCACGCACCCCAGAGCGGAACGATGGCCGCCGCGCGCGCCGCGCGCGTGGCGTCCGGATCGAGGTGATCGACGTGAGCCTTCCCCAGAACCAGGTCGTCCAGCGCCTCTCGAACGTCGCGCGCTCGCTCGAGTCCACGTTCCTCGGCAAGAGCGAGACGGTGCGCCTGATGCTCGTCGCTGCGGTCGCGGGCGAGCACATGCTGCTCGTCGGCCCGCCCGGCACCGCGAAGAGCGCGATCGTGCGCATGTTCGCGAAGCTCGTCGACGCGCGGTACTTCGAGTACCTGCTCACGCGCTTCACCGAGCCGAACGAGATCTTCGGCCCGATCGACATCCAGGCGTTCCGCTCGGGCAGCTACCAGCGGCGCATGGAGGGCATGCTGCCGACCGGCGAGATCGTCTTCCTCGACGAGGTCTTCAAGGCGAACAGCGCGATCCTCAACTCGCTGCTCAGCGTGCTCAACGAGCGCGTCTACACGGTCGGCGGCAGCGTGGTGAAGGTCCCGCTCGTGAGCGCGTTCGGCGCGAGCAACGAGGTGCCCAACGACGACGACCTGATGGCGGTCTTCGATCGTTTCCTCATCCGCCTGAAGAGCGACAACCTCGACAGCTATCACTTCCAGGATCTCCTGGTGCGCGGCCTCGCCCACGAAGCGGCGAAGATCACCGGCGAGTACGATCGGCTGCAGCCTCAGCTCTCGGCGAACGACCTGCGCACGCTGCACCTCTCGTTCGGCGATCGCATGCGCCGCATCCCCGAGCAGTTCCTCGCCCAGTACAAGGGCCTGATCTTCCAGATCCGCGCCGAGGGCGTGAGCGTCAGCGATCGCCGCGCGGTGAAGATGCTCAAGCTCTTCTGCGCGAGCTCGCTGCTCGATGGTCGCGCGACGCCGGACCCGAGCGACTTCTTCCTGCTCAAGCACATCTGGAACAACCTCGATCAGAGCGAGATCCTCGACGGCATCGTCGGCCCGGTGCTCGAGCAGTGGTATCGCGAGCACCCCGAGGCGCGCCGCGTGAGCGCGACCGACGTCGGCGTCGACGCGCTGATCGCGGAGATCAATCGCATCCGCGACCTGCTCACCGGCGATCGCCCGCTGAGCGACATCCAGCTCTTCTCGCAGCTCAAGGCGCTCCAGGAGATCAAGGCCGCGCTCCAGGCGATCGGCACCAAGCCCTCGCAAGACGCGCTCGCCCGGGTCGATCAGCTCCTCGGCCACGTCTACCAGTCCGGCAAGTTCAGCCAGTGATCCTCTGAGGAGGAGAGGAGAGATTTCTTAGGAAGGCAGGAAGTTAGGAAGGCAGGAGATCTTGTTTTTCGAGCGAATCCCTCCTGCAACTCCTGCTCTCCTCAGCCGCAATCTCCTGCTCTCCTCCTCACTCGTGCTCTCCTGAGAAAATTCAGTGACCATTCCTCTCTCCAGTGAGCAGTCGCGCGAGATCGGCGGTCTCCTCCTGTCCGCAGCACAGGTGGAGAATCCGATGCAGATCCTTCGCGCCGCCCACTGGAGGAACGCGCTCGCGAAGGTGGGCCTGCCCGTTCCGTTCTGGGTCGTGCACGACCTCGGCACGCTCCTCATCGGCGCGCCCGATGCCATCGGCGCGCGCGCCGGGCTCACTGCCATCCAGGTCCCGCCCTCGGTGCGACAGGCCCACGAGGCGTGGATCGAGACCCTCGAGGAGCTCGGCAACACCGAGGTCGCCGAGCGCTCGCGCGCCTGGCGCCTCGGCGACGATCTCGTCTCCGTGATCCTCCTGCGCGTGCTCGGCCCGATCTACGAGCGACACCTCGGGCCCGGCCGTCGCCCCATCGGCGTCCCGCTCCCGCTCGATCCCGAGGTCTACACGAACCTCGGACCGCGCCTGAACGGCCTCTTCTCCAACGCCGATCGCAATCCCGACGTGCAGTTCCTCTCGCACCTCGCGCGCGAGCGACTGCGCCTCGTGACCTCGTTCGAGCAGATCGACCTCGACACCCTTCGTCTGCTCGGGATGATGGGCGCCGAGGCGAGCGCCGCGAGCGCGTTCGGCATGCTCGATCTCCTCGACGTGCTCGGCAGCCCCGAGGCCAACGACGTCGTGAACTTCTCGCTCGATCTCCTCCCGAGCGTGCTCGAGACGAGGCGCGCCACCGGCGTGCAGACCTTCTCGGTCGACGGCTACGCCGGGCTCGAGCGCCGCGGCACCATCGACTCGCTGATGCTCAGCGAGCTCGCGTTCGACGAGGACCTCTTCGATCAGCGCTTCGTCGAGAACGAGGTCTTCTACTACGCACGCGAGAAGCAGCGCGAAGAGGAGCGCCGCCTCCACTACATCGTGTGCGACGCCACCGCGTCGATGCGCGGTCAGCGCAGCGTGTTCGCGCGCGGCCTCGCGCTCACGCTCGTGAAGAAGCTCCTCCTCCGCGGCGAGGACGTCTACTTCCGCTTCTTCGACTCGCGCCTCTACGAGGTGCAGCACGCCCGTGCGAAGCGGCGCAACGAAGCAGGCGTCGACGTGCCCTACGTCCTCAGCTTCAAGGGCGAGCACGGCCGCAACTACGCGAAGGTCTTCGCGCTGCTCGCCAACGATCTCTCGCGCGTCGCCAAGCGCGAGAAGAAGACGCCGATCCTCTACCTCCTCACGCACGCCGAGTGTCACGTGCCGATCGAGACGATCGAGCGCCTGCGCGACGTCGCGATGCTCTACGGCATCTTCATGCTCCCCTCGACCGGCAAGCTCGACCTCGAGTACCTGCCGCGCCTGCACACCGTGCAGGTCGTCGACGAGGCCGCGCTCACCCAGCGCGAGGCGCGCGCCGATCGCGCGCTCGCGATCATCGACGACGCCGCGGGCGAGGCGCGCACCAGCATGCCGCCGGGCCGCAAGTCGCTCGTGCCCTCGGAGGCCAAGCAGGCGAAGGACGATCTCGCCAAGGCCGAGGCCGAGCTCGACGCGTACCTGCGCGGGGGAGGCGCCTGATCGATGGGCGTCGGCGGTATCGACAAGCGCCAGGTCGAGCGCGACGCGAACGAGCTCGTGCGCGCCGGTCGCTGGGAGGACGCGCTCGGCAAGCTCTGGCTCCTGGTCGATCGCTCGCACGTGATCGACGACGAGTTCCGCGCGTACCTCCGCACGATGGCGGGCTGCTACGAGCAGCTCGGCCGCAAGCGCGCCGCGGGCGCGGCGTGGCTCTTCCTCGGCGACCTCGCGCGCGCGAACGCGCTCGCCCAGAGCGTCCCGCTCGACCTCGCGCGATGCGCGGTCACCGCGCGCGATCACGCGCAGGCCGCGCGCTGGTTCGAGGCCGCGGGCTGGCTCGGCCACGCTGCGATCCAGCTCGAGCTCGCGAAGAACGATCGCGGCGCGCGCGTGCTCTGGGAGCGCCTCGCCGACGACACGCGGCTGCGCGACGACCCGTACACCCAGGGCCTCGTGCGCTTCAACCTCGGTCGCGCCTGCGCGCGCCTCGGCGACGCCGAGCCGGCGCGCCGCCAGCAGGTCGCCGCGATGCACCTGCTCACCGCCGCCGCCGACGGCTTCGAGCAGAAAGGCCTCCGCGAGCGCGCGTTCGACTGCTACGGCGTGCTGCTCACGATCGGCCGCGAGGGCAGCTTCGAGAACCTCGCCGAGGGCTACCTCAACTGCGTGCGCATCCTGCGCGAGGACGGCCTCAAGTACTACGTCCTGCAGTACTACGAGGACTTCCAGTCGCTCGCGCTGCAGCGACGCGAGCTCCACGCCGCTGCGACCCTCTATCGCGAGGCCGCGGAGTTCGCGCGCCGCCAGAGCATGCCCTACGCGCGCTTCTATCGCGCCAAGGGCGGCGAGACCCACGTGATGGCGGCCGAGCGCGCGATCGAGAGCGGCGCCACCGCGGAGCTCGCGGAGAACAGCTACGCCGCGGCGATCGACGCGTACAACGAGCTCGGCCTCTACTCGCGCGTCCGCGAGATCTACTCGAAGCTCGCCGCGCTCCCGCTCTCCGACAAGCGCCGCGCGCGTTACTCGCGCCTCGCCCAGCGCCTCAAGGGCATGGCGGACGACGAGACGCCGATGCCCTCGTTCCCCGACTACCTGCGGATGGACACCGCGTACCCCGAGATCTGGCGGCTCGACGTGATCGAGTGGGAGCAGGCCGGGGATCCCGCCGAGACGATGGCGGAGGTGGTGCAGGACGACAAATGGCCCGACTTCACGCGGCGCCGCGCGCTGCTGTGTCGTCTCGCCCAGCTCGGATCGCCCGACGCGGGCGCGGCATCGCTGCGCCCCCAGACGCTCTCGGTGCTCGCGAGCCACCTCGGGCGCGTCGAGATCTACGCCGCGCTCGCGCCGCTCGAGCGGATGCTGGGCCACGAGGACGCGCGGGTGCGCGCCGCGGTGATGCGCGCGGTGCGTCAGCTCTTCTTCAAGCGCTCGTTCGTCTCGATCATCAAGGGCCTCGCCGACGACGACGCGAGCGTGCGGCGCGAAGCGCTCGCGGCGGTGCAGAGCCTGCACTTCGGCCACGCGTTCGATCCGCTCTCGCGCATCTACCGCGACGCCCAGGACGTGGAGACGAGGCGCGCCGCGCTCGCATCGATCGGCAAGATCCCGAGCATCGAGGCGGCGGAGCTGCTGATCGACGTGGTGCGCCACGGCGAGCGTCACGAGAAGGACATCGCGCGCGATCTGCTGGTGCGCGCGGATCATCCGGACGTCGGCGCGCTGCTGCGGAAGTCGCACGCGGCCGAGACCGGGCCGGCGCGTGCCGATCTCGAGCGCGTCCTCCGGGCTCGGGGCGGATAGCTCTCCGCGCACTGCTCGCGTGGTAGCCTCGCGCGTCATGGCGCTTCCTCGCGTGCAGCTCCCGCTCGTCGTGCTCCTCCTGATCGGCTGCGGCGGATCGGGCGGGTCGACGAGCACCGAATCGTCCTCGAGCAGCTCGGGATCCGAGCAACCCGCGAGCGACGAGTTCCAGCTCTCGAGCTCCGACGACGCGGGGCAGGCGCGCGGCGATCATCCCTCGCAGATCACCGCGACCGCCAGCGAGGCCGCGATGCGCCTCTTCGTGGTCGATCCCGATGCCGGACCGATCCCGGGGATCGTGATCAAGCTGACCGGCGCCGACGGGCGCGCGTTCTACACCGGCGAGACCGACTCGGCCGGGTACGCCGAGGTGCTCGTCCCGACCGGCCAGCGCTACGACATCGAGTACCTCAGCCTCGGCCGCCGGACCACGAGCGCGCACGTCGAGGTGCCGAGCGGCCCGCGCCAGGACATCCGGCTGACCCTGCGCTACCGCAGGCACCGCCGCGCGGCCCCGGCCGCCGGTGCGACCGCGGCCCAGCCCGAGGAGGAGCGGCTGGTCCTCGAGGACGTGCTCTTCGAGAGCAACAGCGCGACGATCACCCCCGACTCGTTCGCGCGGCTCGATCGTGTCGTCGAGTACCTGGTGCACCGGCCGAGCGCGCGGCTGCGGATCTCGGGGCACACCGACAACCTCGGCGACCCGCGCCGCAACCTCCGGCTCTCCGAGCAGCGCGCCCAGGCGGTTCGCGACTATCTCGTGCAGCACGGCATCGACGCGTCGCGCGTCGAGGCCGTCGGCGTCGGCGACGCCCAGCCCGTCGCGCCGAACGACACCGAGGAAGGCCGCGCCCAGAACCGCCGCATCGAGGTCGTCGAGCTCTGATCGAGCGCGCGCCGGGCCATCGAGCGCGGCGGCGCGTGATGCGGAGCGCGGCGCCGCCCCCTCACGACGCCGCGTCGTGAATCGTCCACGTGCACGGCTGTTCCACCGCTCGCCGATCACTCGCAGCTCCGCACGATCGCGCGATCCCACACCCATCCCGCGATCGGCGCAGTGGTCCGCGACCACCGCCCTCGCGTCTCCGCGATCGTCACCTCGCCATCGACCGCCACCGTACCCGTCACCGGCGCCTCTGCGCCCGGCGACGCGCGCACGTTGAGGGCGCTCTCGTCGTCGACGTAGCCGCGCAGACACGGCGGCCTCCGCGTCACCGTCGCCCCCGCCATCGCCGCGATCAGCCGCTCCCGCTCGGCGCGATCCTCGGTCGTGATCATCACCATGCACGCGCCCTCGCGGCACCCGAGGTCCGCGGTCCACACCGTGCCGTCTCTCCCCCGCCGCTCGATCAGCGCGAGCCGTTCCTCGCCGAGCTGCAACGTCGCGCGCCCGCGCAGTCTCCGCCCCACGTTCTCCACCGACGCGCCTTCCGACGCGCCCGAGTCCTCGAACGTCAGCTGCGCATACGGCGCGCGCACGTGCGTCGCGGTCACGCTCCAGCCGCCGTGGAACTGATCGTCCCATCGATCGAGCACGTAGCCCTCGGGCAGCTCGATCGCGATCACGCGCTCCGCCATCGACACCTCGAGCGTGCGCGCAGTCGCGATCGGCGCACCGCGCTCGAAGCGCCGCGCGAGCTCGCGCAGCGCCGCGTCGTCCTCGGCGACGCAGCGCTCGTCGCGCATGCAGTAGAGATCGACCATCAGCGCCGTGCCCTCGCGCTCGGCGACCACGAGCACTGCAGCGACGAAGCGTGCTTCCTCGGCATCGCGAGGACGCCTGGGGAGCGCAGCGACGATCTCGAGCGAGGGGTCGCTCGCCGCGAGCGGGACGATGCGCTGCGCGTCTCCCTGACTCGTCGCTGCGAGCGCGGCGAGCACGTCGCTGCCCGGCCGCAACGAGTCGGCGACGTCGAGGTGCAGCAGCACGTCGTCGCCCTCCGCAGTACCGAAGCGCAGGTGGTGATCGTGGTAGTCGTCCGGCCCATCACCGGGCTCGTACTCGTGCAGCGCGTCGCGCCACGCGTCGTCGATCCGCCCGCTCGCGAGCCGCAGCACCAGCCGTCCCCCCGCGAGCGCGTGTCGCTCCTCGATCGCCGGCGCGGGCTCGGTGGTCGCCCGCGCGATCGTGTTGATCAGCGCGTCGCGCACCGACTCGTCGACGAAGCGCGCCGTGCACACGAAGGGCTCGCACGGCACGCGCGCGACGCGCGGCTCGCCCTCCCCCACGTCGCGCGATCCGGGATCGAGCGTCCACTCCGCGTCCTCGCCCGCGTCGATGCGCATCGCGAGCTCGAGCACCAGCGCGCCGGTGTCGAGTGAGACCAGCGGCGTCACGATCTCCGGCTCGTACCGCACCGTGCGCGGCGGCAGCGCGACGATCGATCGCGGCAGCGTCACCCGCACCACACGATCGGTGGTCGCACCATCGGGCAGCCGCAGCGTCCACGTGCTCTCGCGCGCCAGTCGCGGCCCCCGCCGCAGCGCGCTCGCGATCTCCTGCGCGACCCGCGCGTGATCGTCGGCCGCGCACGCCGCGCTCTCTTCGCACACCAGCGCGACGTTCACCATCGTGCCCTCGCGCACCGCGACCACCAGCTGCGCCATCACCTCGGCGCGGTGCTCGTCGTAGAGCGAGCGCTCCGGGCCCTCCGCTCGCTCGCGCATCCGCCGGCGATCGAGCACCGCCGCGATCGCGAGCTCGGGATCGCCCGACACGATCGACCGCGCGCCTCGCAGCTCGCTCTCCACGCCGAGCGTCGAGGGACGCAGCGAGTCCCACGCGATCACGTGCAGCGAGTACGTGCCCGCATCGGTCGTGCGCGCGAGCACGTGATCGCTCGCCGCATCGGGCCCGCCCGGGCTCACCCCGAAGCGCCCCGCGAGCGTCCACTCGCCGGGCGCGATGCCCTCGAGCACCAGCCCGAGCCGCCCTCCCGCGAGCTGCGCGCCCGGCGCGGCCGGCTCCTCGATCGTCGCCGCTGGCGCCTCGACCGCGACCGGCGGCGCCGACACCGCCGGCGTGCTCGCGCTCGGCACCGCCGCCCCGCCACAGCCCACCACGAGCACCCACGCGAGCGAGGCACGCATGCCGCGAGTATGCCGGCCGTGGCAGAGTGCGCCCGTGCTCGGCCGTACCGCGCTCGCTGCGAGCCTCGTCGCGCTCTCGCTCTCCGCGCTCGTCACCCACGCCCAGCCCGCGCTCCGCGTGTTCCCGCTGCGGGTGCAGATCGCGCGCGACGCCGACGGAAGCAGCGCGCCGATCACCGACGATGCGTGGCTCTCGGCGCAGGTCGCGAGCGCGAACGAGATCTTCGCGCCCCACGGCGTCGGCTTCGTCGTCGACTCGCGCGCCCCGCTGCCCGACGCCCACGCGCGGCTCGAGACGCGCGCCGATCGTCATGCCCTCGGCGCGCGTCTCGATCCTTCGCGCATCGACTGGTTCGTGGTGCGCTCGCTGCGCGACGTCGACGACCCCTCGCAGATGCGCCGCGGCGTGCACTGGCGCCCGGCGGGACGCCCCGGCGCGCACTTCGTGATCGTCTCCGCGATCTGGGGGCCGACCGTGCTCGCGCACGAGCTCGGGCACTACTTCGGCAACCCGCACTCGAGCACGCCCGGCAACATCATGAGCTACGAGCGCGGCGACGTTCCGCCCTTCTTCGACGCCCCGCAGTCGCGCCGCATCGCCCGCTTCGCCTCGCGCTTCGCGCGAGAGCGCGCGCCCGCGCCGATCGATCGCGACGCGAGCGACACGCTCCCGCCCGAGGCCCGGTGATCACTCCTCCTTGCGCTCGTCGCCCGCCGACTTCGCCGTCAGCGCGTCGGTGAGGAACGCGAAGCGCTCGGCGAGCGCCCCGTCGCGTCGCGCGAAGAGCTTCACCGCGGCGTTCACGTCGAGCACCGCGCGCCACGCGTCGTGCTCGGCACGCAGCCTCGCGTCGTACGACGCGCCGAGCTTGCGCTCGAGCGCCGCGCGCAGCTCGGCTTCCTTCTTCTTCGCGCGCTCGGCATCACGCAACAGCTTCGTCAGCTTCGCCGGCGAGAGCCCCGGGACCTTGAGCGCGGTGTCGTTCGACCATTTCCGCACGACCTCCTCGATGAGATCGTCGTAGCCGTCGTGCGCCTTCACGAGCTTCCGTCGCTCGTCGGAGGTCATCAGCGGCGTCTCGGTGCGAGATCGCGTGCGCTTCACCGACTTCTTCGCCGACTTCGCGGTCTTCTTCGCCGACTTCTTCTTGGAGCTCTTCTTCGTGGCCATGATCGCCTCCCCAGATCGCGCGATTTCACGGCCAATTCGCGGCATCGCACAAGCCCTCACCATCGTGGGGCGTGGCGGTGGTCGACGGACCACCGCGCGGTGGTCTGCAGACCACCGACCCGCTCGTCGATCCACCACCGCACGGTGGTCGCGCGACGAGCGCGCGGTGGTCGCTCCATCGGCACGCGGTGGTGCTCGCTCGGGCGCGAGCACGTCGCGCCACCGGCGCGAGCCCTCGATCAGTCCGCCTGGCGCCAGGCCTCGCGGGCCTCGCGCAGCGTCTCTTCTTCCGGCGGCGCGCTGATCGGCGCCGGCATGCGCTCCACGATCTCCACCCGCGTCGCGGTCCCCGACGCCGGCTCGATCGTCACGTCGAGCCGCACCTCGCCGCCCCGCACGTCGCGCGGCACCGCGTCGACGAAGGTGGCGCGCCCGCTCGGTCGGGTGTCGACCTGACCGGTGACGAGCCGCGGCCCGAAGTAGCGCTGCATCTTCACGAGCGGCACGTCGCTGCCGTACACGTGCCGTCGATCCTGCGAGAGGATCGGCCGGAGGCCGCGCGGCAGCCGCAGCCCCGCGACGACCTCGTCGGACTCGAGCAGCTCGCCATCGGCACCGTAGAGCGGGTCGGGCGTCGCGCGGGTCTCGGTGCGAGGCACCACCGGCGCGGGCGCGACCTCTTCCGAGACCACCGGCGCATCGGGCTCGTCACCACACCCGATCACCACGAGCCCGATCACGATCCCGATCGCCGCTCTCGTCACGTGCACGACCGCGAGTATACGCAGCGGCACGCCGCGCTCGAGATCGCAGAGAGCCACGGAGATCGGATCGTGTTCTTCTCTGCGGCCCGCTTCAGCGGATCACTGGTCGGCCTGCGCTGCCCACGAGTACACGCGGGTGTACGCGGCGGGCGCGGGCAGCCCCTGGCTGAAGGTGCGCACCGACGACGCGCCCGCGGCGGGCGAGCCGCTGCCGCCGCTGATCTGCGCGGTCAGTCGGAACCCACCGCCGCCCGTGCTGTTCACGCGGTAGCGCGTGCCGACGTAGGGATCGAACACGTCCTCGCCGGTCGAGCACGTGATCTGCTGCTGCACCTGCACGCCCATCACGATCTGGTTCAGGTACGGGCCGATGAAGTGCTCCAGCGTGCTGCTGCCCTCGGTCTCCGCGATGCGCTCGAGCGGGAAACGATCGGTCACCACCGCGGTGTAGCCGCTGGGCGGGGTGCCGCCGCCGCGCAGGTACTCGACGCCCCAGATGCGGCTCTGTCCGTAGTTGCACGCATCGCTGCCCGAGGTCGACTCGAAGCTGCCGAAGTAGACGGTGCCGTCGTAGAGGTCGAGCGGGCCCGTCACCTGCTCGCCCTGGCGCAGCCGGATCTCCCAGTTGAGCGAGGTCGTCGTCGAGGCCGTCGTGTAGTCGATGTGCTCGGTGAGCGAGACGACGCGGTTGAGCGCGCTCGTGTCGAGCTGATCGATGTCGCCGGTCGCCTGGATCACGACGACGTTGCCCTGGGCGTCGGTCGTGAGCACCGGCGGCTCGTACGCGGGCTGACCGACGGTCGCCGCGCTGTCCCAGAAGATGTCGTGGAAGGGCGTGGCCCTCCACTCGCTGGTGCGACGGCTCGAGAAGTCGATCCGCCACATCACGCCGTCGTCGTCGGTGAGGAACGCGCGGGTCGCGATGGTGCCGGTGTCGCCGGTGAAGAGCGAGATGCCGCCGGTGATCGGCGCGTTGAAGGTGCGGTAGTCGAACGAGAAGATCGTCTCGCCCGTCACGATGTCGACCCAGTGCAGGTTGCGTCCGATGCGGCCCCAGCAGCGCTGGCGCGAGCGCGCGTTGGTGGTGCCGCCGGTGACCGGCGGGGTGCCGATGCCCTGCGCGGGACAGCCGACCGGGCCGGTGGTGCGCACGCCCTCGAGATCGAGATCGCCGCGGCCTCCGGGCAGCAGCGCGACCGCGCGCTCCTGCAGCACGCCGCCGACCTCGATCAGCACCTGGCCGATCGCGGGGCGCGCGTAGGTGCCGCCCATGTACTGGTCGGTGAACTGCCAGAGGAACGTGGGCTCGAGCGGGTTCGTGACGTCGAGCGCGAAGTAGCTGTTGCCGCCGCCGCGCAGGCCCATGACGAGCACGGTGCGGTAGGCCGCGGGGCTCGAGGCGTCGTCGGTCGGGAGCTGACCCGGCGTGCGCATGTAGAACACGTCGCGGACCACCGCGGGGCCGTCGAGCAGCACCTGGTGCGACGCGGTCGCGGCCGAGAGGCGCGGCACCACGGCGGGCGGGACGAAGCCCCAGATCTCCTCGCCGGCCGCGATGGTGCGGGTGCTGCCGCCCGCGCCGGTGACGCGGATCTGCTCGGCGGCGAAGGCGTGGAGCACGCCGTCGTTGGTGCCGACGTAGACGACGGTCGGGCGGGCCGCGACGTCGGCGCGGCGGCGGAAGAGGTTGTACGACTCGTCGGCGAGATCGGAGCGCGGCGGTCCCACGACGACCGGCGTCGAGTGATAGATGTCGCCGAAGCGGTTGCCGTCGCGCGCGGTGCCGGCGCGGCCGTGCACCCAGTTGATGATCGCGTCGCGCTGCGCGGTGAGCGTCGAGGCGCTGCCGCCGCTCAGGCCGAAGTGCCCGGGCGTGAGCGCGGCGTTCGTGGTGTCGAAGCTCGTGAGCGCCTGACCGTCGATGAACGTCGGTCGCGGAGGCGCGCCGCCGCCGCCACCACCACCGCCGCCTCCACCACCTCCACCACCGCCGCCGCCTCCACCACCACCGCTGCCGAGCGGCGCGAGCGAGTCACCCTCGCCGAGGATGACGCCGTTCATCTGCGCGGCGGTCGGGGTCGCGACGGTGAGCAGGCGACGCGGTGAGGTCGTCAGGTTCCGCTCGTTGAGGATCGTGTGGAAGCTGTCCTGCGAGGGATCGAGCGTCTGCTGGCGCGGCACGTCGTCGTCGCCGCACACGATGCGCGTGCGATCGAGGACGCCGCTCCACGGCTGGCCCGCCTCGCTGGGCACGCGGAAGCCCGACGTGAACTGGAACTGCGCCTCCTGGCCGGTGCTGCCCGAGGTGGTGCCGCTCGCGCTGGTGCCGAACGACGGCGAGGTGCGGGTGGTGGTGCCCGGCGCCGCGAGATCGAGGGCCCTGCTGAGCGCGGCGCGCAGCCGCTGCTCGGCGGTCTCCTCGGTGGGCGAGCTCGGCGGGCGGATGATGAACGCCTCGCGGGTGCCGCCCCGGTCGGCCATGTCGTGGAGCTCCGCCTGCGCGGCGGCGTCGTCGACGTTGAACCCGATCACGAAGAGGCCGTCGAGGTCGCCGAGGCAGGTGGTGCCGTTCCACTGGCAGAGCTCGGCGGCGACGTCGCGCGCGAGCGGGTACGGGCACTCGTAGCTGCCCGAGTCGCAGCCCATCGCGCGATAGGGATCGCTCGGCCGTCCGTCGGTGAGCAGGATCGCGTAGCGGTCGCGGCACGCCGCGTAGGGATCGCCGCTCGTGCCGGCGATCGGCGCCGCGTCGGGGTGATGGTCGAGGTAGTACTGGAAGTCGGTGAGCAGCGCGGCGGTCGGCGTGCCGCCGTAGGGGCGGATCGACAGCAGCTGCGCCTGGATCGTCTGGTTGATCACCGACGCGCTGTCGGCGTCGCTGCCGACCGAGACGAGCGCGCCGTACGACGCGCTCGGGTTGCGCGCGCCGCCGTCGACCATGAAGCGATCGGTGCAGCCCGGGAACGTCAGGGGGCGCGCCTCGCCGTACGAGAAGTCACCCGGCACGCTCACGTTCTCGGCGATCCGCGCGTTGAAGATCGACTGACCGACCATCACCTCGTGCACGGTGGTGAGGCCGAAGTACGTGTCGAACGTCATCAGCCCGAACTTCGCGCGGTCGACGTACGCATCGAGCACGCCGTTCTGGATCTGCGTCGCGTAGCGAGGCTGGTGGAAGGGGAGCGCGTAGTACTGGTCCGGCGCGCCGGTGTAGCCGTTGCGCGGCTGGGTCGTGCAGTAGAAGCCCTGGAAGCTGCCGGTGAGCGCCTCGAGCACCGTCGTCCAGCGGCTGCGCTCGCTGGTGCCGGTCGCGGATCCCGAGCACACGGGGAGCGTGTCGGTGCGCGAGTACGTCTCGTACTCCATCGAGCCCGAGGTATCGACGAGCAGCATCACCGTCGGACGGATGTTGCGGATGTCGGGCGCCGTTTGAGCCGATGCGCGCGAGGCTCCGAGCAGGCTCGCTGCGATCACGAGCGCGGTCGTCCATGCGGTGCGATTGACGTGCTGCATGCCCACCTCCAGCGCGTTACTGCTTCCGGAACTCCGTTCCGGGTTTCGACTCGTACCGCCGCCCGGCTGTCCGCTCCGAGCTGAACATCGATCTCGGAGCGAACATCCGACCAGCGGCACTCACCGGCGACGCGTCGGGCCGCTGATCCCGATCGCGCGCGAATTCATGGCCGACTCGTGATGACCGCGGACGGTCCAGTTCTCTTCGTCGGGCGCGCTCGTGCCGACGCCTGCGCCGGGCGAGTACGCGTCGACGCGCCCCGGGAGCTGGGTGCGGCCGCGCGCGGTGTACGTCGCGGCGACGTACTCGAGCGTGCCCATCCCGTCGGAGCGATGCCCCGCGATGATGCCGGTGAAGCGATAGCTGTCGTTCACGTCGACGACGAAGTTGGGCACGTAGCCGATGCCCTGACCGAGCGAGTCGCTCGTGAGCGGCGAGCCGACGACGCCCGCTGTGCCGGTGGCGAGATCGCTCATCTCGATGCGATGGTTGCCGACCGTCGGATCCATGACCGGCTCCTCGGGCGCGAGGCGGCGCGTGCTGCCGGTGCGGCTCTGCGAGCGCTCGAGCGAGAGGCTGAGCGGCTCGGGGCCCGACTGCTCGATCATCGTCATCGCGCTGACGAGCGCGCCCTCGGCGACGTAGCGCGTCTGCATGCGCTGGCGCGCGTTGCCGGTGCCGCGGAGCTCGACGCTGGTCGAGTGGATCGCGAGCGTCGCGGTCGCGGTGACGATGAGCAGCAGCGCCATCACGACGAGCATGGCGGCCCCTTCGCGGCGCTTCGTCCGCGAAGCAGCAAACAGAGCGCGCTTTTTGTTCGGCGTGGTCATCGCTCAGAGCCCTCGCTGGATCAGGTTGGGCAAGCCGATCTCCGCGGTCGCGGTGCGCACACGCGCGGCGCCGACGCGATCCGAGAACACGCGGAAGCGAACCGGCGGGATGCCCGCGGTCGGCGCGGCCCACGGGAACTGCGGGTCCTGATCGCGCGAGCGAGCACCGATCGTGACGACGAGCGCGCGGGCGCGCGAGGCGCGCGAGCCCATCTCGGTCTCGGCGGCTTCGTCCTCGTAGAGCCGGGCGCGGCGCGCATCGGGCGCGGTCCCGACCGGCGTGTCGTCGAAGATCGCGTCGACGTCGAAGTACATCGCCCACTCGAGCACGGAGCGGGTCTCGATGACCGCACCGCCGACCATGTTCAGCTCGCGGCGCACCAGCGAGACGTTGGGCCCGGTGACCGCGTCACCGGCGCTGCTCGTCGGCGTGGGGAGATCGAGGGCGTTCGCCTGGAGCGCGTACTGCACCTCGGAGAGCGGCGCGAGGAGCGCGCCCTCGCCGAGCCCGACCACGCAGGTGCCGCCCACGCCGAGCGCCGGCGTGAACGAGACGCTCGCGCTGTTGCCCGAGACCGTCGCGCTCTGCACGCGCACGAAGAAGTGGTTCCCCTGGACGGTCTGGATGTGGAGCATCCGGCCGGCGCGGAACACGTCCTGGAAGATCGTCGTGTCGATCGCGGTGCCGGTGGAGTCCGTCGAGAAGCTGCGGCGGAAGCCCTGCCAGCTCGTCTGCAGGAACGCGGTGCCGCCGCTCGAGTCGAAGCTGCGCACGAGGTACGCGTCGCTCGTCGCGAAGTTGCCGACGAGCTGCAGGAGATCGGCCTGAGTCGTGGTGTTGTCGGCGGCCGCGGCGTGGGCGTCGAGCGCGGCGCGCGAGCCGGTGTCCTCGTTCGTCACCTGCACCGCGAGCACGCGACGCGCCGGGGTCACGCAGGTGCGCTCGGACATCGAGTCGGGCGTGCCGTGCAGGCCCGCGCGCTCGACGTCGCGGCGCACCCGATCGAGCGCGAGGCGCGTCGACAGCTGGAGCTGGGTGACGCGCTGCTGCTCCTGGAAGTCGCGCGCCGCCGAGCCGCCGATCGTGTAGACGCTCGCGATCACGAGCGCACCGATGGTCATCGCGACCATCATCTCGACGAGCGTGAAGCCCGCGCGGCGCGAAGAACGACGACGCTTCATCGCGACGCTCCCGGGACCGGCGTCCAGCGGATGACGGTCGACGCGTGCACGAAGCCCACGTCGCGGGTGCGCGTGCCGAGCATCTCGAGGTTGCCGCCGTTGCAGCCCTGGAGCGCCGCGGTCTGCGCGGACGCGGTGCGGCGCGGCCACCAGACGCGCACGTCGGCGCGCATCGCCTGGCCGACGTAGACCCACTGCAGGCGCACGTTGGTGCAGAAGCGCATCTCGGCCGCGACGTCGGTCTCGCGCCCGAAGTGATCGAAGGTCGCGCGCTCGGTCACCGGGGTCTGCACCATCACCGGCACGAACCACTCCGGCGCGTCGGTCGCGTCGCCGACGTGGCTCAGGTAGCGCGTGTTCGCGAGATCGGTCGCGGGCGAGAACACGACGCTCGGCCCGCCGCGCGACCATCCGATCGCGTCGCGCTGGAGGCGCTCGACCCACGTGCTCGCGATGTGCGTCGCGGTCGCGATCTGACGCGCCTCGAGGTTGCCGCGCATCACCGCCTGCTGGAGCCCGAGCACGCCGACGGCGCCCGCGGCGAGCACGCCGAGCGCCATCATCACTTCGATCAGCGTGTAGCCCGCGCGGCGCGCGCGGCGCTTCGAGCGGTGCTGGATCGAGGCCATCAGAACACCCTCGGAGCGCCCGAGATCGGGACGAAGAGGCCGCGCTGCTCGAGCGCGGTCGAGCCTTCGAGACGGTTGATCGGGAAGCGCAGCGCCTGCGCTGGGCGCGAGAACGTGCCGCCGCCGGTCGAGACCCAGATCTCGTCGTCGGGCTCGAAGCACACGTGCGTCGTCGTGCCCGACGTCGTGATCTGCACGGTGTGTCCGGCGGTCGAGTAGTCGGAGAAGTCGACGGCGTCGACGCAGTCCACCGCGCGCGGGCTCGCGGTGCATCCGTTGGCCACGACGATCGTGCTCCAGTCGTTGCTGCGGCAGGTGTCGGTGAGGCCGCGCCAGAGCTCGAGGCGACCGCGCGAGCTGGTGCCCGCGGAGTGGATCATCAGATACGCGCGGCCGTAGGAGATGGAGTCGGAGCGTGCCTGTCGCGCGAGCCGGGCCGCGTCGTGGGTCGCGCGCTGGGCGCGATTGACCGCCATCGAGCGCATCAGTCCGGGCGCCGCGAGCGCCGCCGTGATCAGGATGAGGACCACGATCACCATCAGCTCGAGCAGGGTGAACCCGGCGCGCGAGCGGGTGGGGGTCCTTCGGCGGGTCGTGGACGGACGCACGGCGGCGGTCGCGGCTGCAAGCTGTGTTCCTCGCCTGATCCGCGGGCGAACGCGCGGAGATCACGGCAGAAAACGCGGCGCGAGGGCGACGGGGACCCCGCATCGGATGCGGGGTACGAAACGATTGCGGACCCCTGAGATGCGCGCTTGACAGCTGGGCGCCATTGCCGTACCCCTCACGACCCCACGCGGAAGTGGCGGAATTGGCAGACGCGCTGGATTCAGGTTCCAGTACCCGCAAGGGTGTGTAGGTTCAAGTCCTATCTTCCGCAGACGGAATGAATCCCGGGTGACCGCAAGGTCACCCGGGATTCGGCTTTTCGGGGTCTCGAAAAAATATTCTGACTATTCGGTCCACCATATTGACGAGCCTGTCGGCGCAGGAGTACATCCGCGCCGAGGTGGTCGATGGGGGACGTCGGCGCTCGGGTCTTCTCCTTCACGGTGGTCGCGACCGTGCTCGCGATCAGCTCGGTCGCGCATGCGGACGTGCGGACCGACGCGCGCGGGCACTTTCGTCGCGGCATGGCGCTGATCGCCGAAGGTCGCGTCGACGAAGGCGTCGCGGAGCTGCAGGAAGCCTACGAGATCCTCCCGCACCCGAACGTCCTCTACAACATCGCGCGCGCGTACGCGGAGAGCAGCCGCTACGAGGAGGCGCGCGAGTACTTCGAGCGATATCTCGAGACCGATCCTCCCGATCGCATCGAGGTGCAGCAGTTCCTCGTCGCGATCGGAGATCGAGAAGCCGCGATCGCTGCGCGGCAGACCGTCGCGCCCACCGCCCCCACGACCTCGCCGTCCGAGTCGGAGGCTCCGACCCGCGCGAGCCCAGCCGCGTCGGAGGAGGAGATCCAGGCGCTCGAGGAGTCGGCCGCGGACATCGCCGCGCTGGCCGAGGCGACGCAGAGCGAAGCGCTGCGGCATCGCGCCGAACAGCTGCGCGCGCTCGCGATCGATCTGCGCGGCGCACCGAGCACGAGCGTCGCGGAGCCCGCCGAGAGCGAGGAGAGCGACGAGGCGATCGCGAGCACGGACGCGGAGCCCGTGGCGATCGATCCGGCGCTCGCGATCCGCGAGGCCGAGGCCGACGTGTACGAGGAGTCGGTCGTGTCCGCCGCGCGCTTCGCGCAGTCACCGCTCGATGCGCCGGCCTCGACGACGATCATCTCGCGACAGGACATCCGCCTCAGTGGTCTGCTGAGCCTTCCCGAGCTGCTCCGCCGCGCGGCGGGCGTCGACATCATGACCACGACGCCGGTCGACTCGAACATCGGGATCCGTGGGTTCAACCAGCGTCTGTCGAATCGCGTGCTGGTGCTCGTCGACGGCCGGTCGACGTACATCGACACGCTCGGCGCGACGCAGTGGATGACGCTGCCGATCGGTCCCTCGGACATCGAGCGCATCGAGATCATCCGCGGTCCGGCATCGGCGCTCTACGGCGCGAACTCGTTCAGCGGGATCGTCAACATCCTCACTCGCCCGCCGGGAGAGCCCACGACCGAGGCGATGGTGGGTGGCGGCAACGGCAACACGCTGTGGGGCCACGCGCAGACCTCGGGACGCATCGAGCGGCTCGCCTATCGCGTGGCCGCGGGATATCTGAGCACCCAGCGATTCACGCGAGAGATCGGCGCGGACCGCGTCGACTATTTCTCGCCCGACGACTACAGCGATCCGGCCTCCGCGACGCAGGGTGGATATGCGAGCGCGAGCCTTCGATATCGAATCATCCCCGAGCTGCAGGTCAGTCTGCAGGGCGGCATCCTCGATCGACAGCAGAACTTCCAGGGAACTGGCCCCTTCCGCGACTTCATCTCTCGCGGTCCGGTCGGGCACGTGCTCGGCAGCATCGAGACGCCGTACGGCTCGATCCGCGCGTTCTACACGCACATCGATGCGCAGGCGCAGCTCGGCTCGGTGCCGCGAGGTGGCGATCCGGTGCGGGGCGACTTCGTCTCCGGCACCTTCGACGTCGAGGCCGAATTCGCCCAGGAGTTCGACCTGCTCGTGCACCACAACCTGCATGTCGGCGGCAGCTATCGCCGCAAGACGGTGGCGTGGGACTACCTGGGCCAGCCCTACGAGCAGAACCACTACGCGCTCTTCATCCAGGACGCGATGCGGATCACCGAGTGGCTGAGCCTCGTCGGGAGCTTCCGCACCGACTTCCACCCGCTCCTGCCCGAGCCGGTGTACTCGCCGCGCGGCGCGATCCTCCTGCATCCGTCGCAGCGCTCGACGATCCGCGCATCGGTCGGCACTGCGTTCCGCACTCCGACGTTCCTCGAGTCGTATCTCGACCTGCTCAGCCCGACGCCGATCCCCGGCGTGAACGTGATCGCGCAGGGCTCCGAGATCGGCCGAGGCAGCACGCTCCAGCCGGAGAGCATCCTCTCCGCCGAGCTGGGATATCGAAACGAAGATCTCGAGTTCCTCGATTTCGAGATCAACGTCTATTACAACCGTGTGAGCAATCTGATCTCGCTCGCACAGGTCCAGCCGTTCCGGCTCAGCGACTATTCGGGCGAGCAACGAGAGCGCTATTCGCGTGGGACCGGGAGCTATCCCGTCGGCACGATCACGTTCCAGAACGAGCCGCCGATCTTCGACGTGGTGGGCGGCGAGGCGATGACGCGCATCTATCCGGTCACCGGCCTCGACATCTACGCGAACTACGCGATCAACCAGACGTTCACGACCGTGCCTCCCTCCGCGACCGGCGTGTTCCGCAGCGACGAGGCGCGCACCAGCACGCACCACGTGAACGCCGGCATCCAGTATCGCTCGGAGTTCGGCCTCGACATCAGCGTCGACTTCCACTTCGCGAGCGAGCAGCGCTGGCTCGAGCAGATCTTCACGACGGAGGATGGTGGTGGCGTCGCGTACGGTGAATTCGATCTCCCCGCGTACTACATGATCAACGCGCGGATCGGATATCGACTCTTCGACGACCATCTCGACATCGGCGTCGTCGGATACAACATCACCGACAACCGTCATCGACAGCATCCGTTCGGTCAGGAGCTGTCCGCGCGATTCATGCTCACCGTCGCCTATCGGATGTGAGTCGCTTGGTCATCACGACGCGCGGCCACGCGTCGAGATCGAGCTCGGCCTCGCGTCGTCGGATGGCCGCGAGGTCCGCCGGGAGCTCCGAGGCCGAGCGCAGCTCGAATCCGAGGCGCGCGTAGTACGGCGCATTCCACGGGACGTCGCGGAACGTCGTGAGCGAGAGCGCGCCGAATCCGTGCTCCATCGCCCATCGCTCGAGGTGCTCGACGAGCGAGGCGCCCAGCCGCTTCCGAGCGAAGGTCGGATGCACCGAGAGCTGCTGGATGTGCAGGCTCTCGCGCAACGACGACGCGACGAGATACGCACACGCGACGTCGCCCGCATCGGCGACGACCCAGACCAGCCCGGCGTCGATGCGCTCTTCGAGCGCTGCGGCATCGGGGGGATCGTCGTCGGCGATGCGATCCATGCCGAGCGCTCGGAACGGCTCGCCCGCCGCGACCTCGATCGCCTGCAGCCGGCCGACGTCGCCGTGGCGTGCGAGTCGGATCACGCGCGCCTCCTCGGGCCGAAGCCGGCCACGAGGACCGCCGCGAGATACACGAGCTGCTCTGCGGCACGCCCCAGGAACGACGCCAGCGGTGCGTGCTGCAGCGAGAGCTCGTGGACGTTGGCGGGGAACACCGCGACCAGCAGGACGACGAGCCCCAGCGCCGCGAGCTTCCGTGTCGCGGGGACGAGGATCCCCACTGCGCCCGCGAGCTCGGCCACGCCGGTGAACGTGACCCAGAACCCCGCGTCACCGAGCGCCGGCGGGACCATGCGGATCAGCTCTTCGCGCATGCCGACGAAGTGCCCTGCTCCCGTGAGCACGAACGTCGTCGCGACACCCGCGCACAGAGCGCCGGGCCACGTGCCGAAGTCGCCGCGGCTCCCGCGACGTGCGGCGATCGAGCGCACGATCAGCGGCACGACGAAGAGCACGATCAGCGGCATCATCGAGACGAGCGTGCTCATCGCGTGCTCCCTCCCCGCTCGGCGCGCGCGAGGCGCACCACGCCCGACCACTCGCGCCACCCCGACTGATCGGTCTGCGGTGCCCCGCCTCGGGCGAACGGACGCAGGAAGAACGGAAGCCGTCGGAGCCGCGCGGCCTCGTGGAGGAGCGACGACGACGCCTCCGCGCGGAACCCGAGCGGCTCGAAGAACCTCACGCCGTTCGCGGGCGCGAATCGGAAGCGAGCCTCGTCACCGAACGTGCGGCGCGTCTGTCGCTCGAGCATGCGCCTCACCTTCGGCGACGCGACGTCGGTCACCCACCACGCGATCTGCGCCCGTGCGTGCAGGCTCTCCGCGAGCTCGCGCACCTGCTCGTCGGACAGATAGACGATGAAGCCCTCGGTGATGATCAGCGCGCGCTCGCTGCCGGCCAGCGCCTCGTCCAAGAACGCATCGCGCGCGCCCGGATCGCGGAGGTCGATCCCGCGTCGAACCACGCGGCACTTCGCTTCGGCGCCCGCGACGAGCGCCTCCTTCGCCGCGACGAGATCGGGAAGGTCCGCTTCGAACCAGCCGAGCGAGCGCGGCAACGAGAGCCGATGCGGGCGCATGTCGAGCCCCGCGGCCAGGTTGATCACACGATCGGCGCCCTCGGCGATCGCCGCGCCGACGTAGTCGTCGATCAGCTTGGTTCGCGTGACCATCGGCCACGACGCGATCCCCGCGTTGCGCCGCGCGAGCTCGTCGCCGCGCCCGCCTGCGAGTCGGCGCGCCCACGGATCGTGGAACAGGGCGTCGCTTCGCTCGGACTCGAGCGCGCGGAACATCGCGGTGAGGCGAGAGGTCTCGGCGATGGAAGCAGCAGGATCCCGCATGTCGTCTCGGCCTTCCGTTCGGAGCACGCAGGAGAGGTAGCGGTACCCGAGCGTTGCTACCATCGCATCTGACGCGCGGTTATCTTTGCGTCTGGTGCAATCCTTGGATCTCAACCTCCTGGTCACGCTCGACCATCTGCTGCGCGAGGGAAGCGTCACCGGCGCGGCGCAGCGGATGGGCCTGAGCGCCTCCGCGGTGAGCCGTTCGCTCGGCCGGCTGCGCGAGGTGACGGGAGATCCGCTGCTGGTCCGCGCGGGTCGCCGGCTCGTGCTCACCGCGCGCGCCGAGGCGATGCGCGAGCGCGTGCAGGCGCTCGTCGAGCAAGCGGAGACCACGCTGCACGGGACGGAGCCGACCGCGACGTCGACGCTCGCGCGAACGTTCACGATCCGCTCGAGCGACGTGGTCGCGGCGCTGACCGTGCCCCTCACCGCGGCCGCGTACGCCGAGGCACCCCACGTCCGACTCCGCTTCGTGCCCGAGCGCGAGAACGACGTGGAGGCGCTGCGTGACGGACGGATTCATCTCGAGGTCGGCGACCTCGACCTCCGCGCGCCCGAGCTACGGCTGCAGCGCCTCTTTCGTGATCGGTTCGTCGGCGTGGTGCGCCGTGGTCACCCGCTCTCGCGCGGGAAGGTCACGATCGAGCGGTTCGCCCGCTATCCGCACGTCGACATCGATCAGGGCGCGAACGCGATCGATCGAGCGCTGCGAGCGCGCGGTGCTCGGCGTGACGTGCCGGTCGCCCTCTCGAGCCACCACGCTGCGCTCGCGATCGCCGCGCAGTCGGACTTCGTCGCGACGGTGCCCGAATATCTCGCCAAGCACATGAAGGGCACGCTCGACGTCCGGGTGTTCACGCTGCCGTTCGACCTCCGGCCCGTGGTGATCGCACAGGCCTGGCACCCGCGATTCGATCTCGACCCCGCGCATCGATGGCTGAGGGAGTCGATGAAGGCGGTGTGTGCTTCGCTCGCGAAGTGACGGGGCTCAGCGAGCGCCGGTGATCGCGGCGACCGCAGCGGCGACGTCGCGCTCGGAGAGCTTCTCGAGCACCACCGCGCGAGAGCGGAGCGCATCGTGGAAGTACGCGAAGAAGCTCGAGCCCCAGCTGAGATCACCGAGGATCGGCGGGCCGAGGACGCCGACGTGGGTCGAGCGACCGGCACCGATGGGCACGCCAACCCGCGGCGGGATCTCCGATCAACGCGCCCTGCAGCAGCGTGAAGAGGTGGTAATTCGATCGCACGCCGTCCGCGCGCGCGAGATAGCGCGCGAGGGAGAGGACCGCGTCGACCTCGGGGATGGTCATGAGCGCGGAGCGTGCCGTTTCTTCGTCGGGTCCTTCGCGCGGCGTTCGCGTGAACCGCGTGGCCGCAGTGCCCGTCGCGCGTGAGCTGCAATCGTCACGGGTTGGACTCGCGCTCGATCGCCATCCTTCGCACGCGCGGCGTTCGATTCGGGGCCGTGGCGCACGTCGCATACGGAGTCGCAGGGGAAGGCCGAGGGCACGCGGCGCGTGCGCTCGCTCTGATCGAGGCCATTCGGTCTCGCCACCGCGTCGAAGTCTGGGCGTCGGGGCACGCGCTCGAGCTGCTCTCCGCGGCGCATCCGCCGGGAGCCGCGGTGCGGGTGCGGGCGCTGCCGCCGGTCGAGTTCCGCTACACCCGCGCGCGGCGCGTCGACTACGTGCGCACGTTCGTCGAGAACGTCCCGTACATGGCGCGCCTGGGCGAGTTGGTGCGACGCACGTCACGTGCGCTCGAGGCGAGCCGCGCCGATCTCGTGATCAGCGACTTCGAGCCGGTGCTCGCGCGCGCCGCGCGCGAGGCACGCATTCCCCTGGTGTCGCTCGATCACCAGCAGTTCCTCGTGCACTGCGATCTCTCGGCGCTGCCCCTCGCGCTGCGTGCGTACGCCGCGTTCATGGCGCCCTTCGTGCGTGGGTTCTGCAGCGGTCAGCGCGAGTCGATCGTGTCGTCGTTCTTCGAAGCGGACCTCGCGCCCGGTGCGCGGGCGGTGACGCAGGTGGGCGTGCTGCTGCGTCGCGAGGTGCGCGACGCGCGTCCGTCACGTGGAGCGCATCTGGTCGCATATCTGCGACGCGACTCCGCATCTCGGGCGCTCGACGCGCTCGCTCGATGCGGAGCGCCGGTGCGCGTCTACGGGCTCGGCGCACAGCGCTCGCAGGGGCGGCTCTCGTTTCTTCCCGTGCATCCCACGCGCTTCGTCGACGACCTCGCGACGGCACGCGGCCTCGTCACCACCGCGGGCAACCAGCTCGTCGGAGAAGCGCTCTGGCTCACCAAGCCGGTGCTCGCGATCCCCGAGCCCGGCAACCACGAGCAGCGCATCAACGCGTGGTTCCTCGAGCGCACCGGCGCGGGTCGGAGGATCGAGATCGAGCAGCTCGATGCGTCGTGGGTGCGCCGCTTCCTCGACGACGAGGGCGAGCTCGCCGCGAGCATCGCGCCCCATCGCCGCGACGGAACCGCGCTGGCGGTCGCGCGCATCGAGCACCACCTCGAACATGCCGTGGAGGAACCGTGCGGAGAGCGCTCTCGATCGTTCGCGACGTCGCTCGTTGCCGCGCTGGCGAGCCCGTCCGACCACGCCTCCTGACCTACGTCGTCACGTTCGCGTGCAACGCGCGCTGCGTGATGTGCGACTCGTGGCGCAAGCCGCGCGATGCCTCCGAGCTCCAGCTCGGAGAGATCGATCGCATCCTCGCGCAGCTGGGCCCGCTCGACGCGGTGCGGCTGACCGGCGGCGAGCCCTTCGTGCGCGACGATCTCGGCCACATCGCGGAGCTCGTGCAGCGACGCACGACGCCCGCGCTGCTGCACGTCACGACCAACGGCTTCGGCACACGCAGCATCGTGCGCTTCTGCGAGGAGCGCGCGAAGGACGTGCCGCTCGCGATGCTCGTCTCGGTCGACGGATGGGGCGAGGAGCACTCGCGCATCCGCGGCAAGGAGAGCGCCTGGTCGCGCGTGGTGGACACGATTCGCGCGCTCGCGCCGCGGCAGCGCGAGCTGCGCATGCGCCTCGCGGTGAACCAGACGATCGTCGATGCCGGCGGGCTCGACGGATATCGAAAGCTGCGCGCGATGCTCCGACCGCTGGGCGTGCGACACCAGGTCGTGATCGCGTACCAGGCGAGCGCGACGTACTCGCTGCTGCGCGAGGTCGATCTCGCGCCGCGCGAGCCCGGTGGATTCGACACGTTCGGCGAGCTGCCGCGCGAGACGATCCGCGAGCTGCTCGACGAGGTCGAGCACGACCTCGCGCATCTCCCGCTGCCCGAGCGGATCGCGAAGCGCTACTACCTCGCGGGCATTCGCAGCCGTCTGCTCGGCGAAGGCGAGAGCCCGCGCCCGCGATGCGTCGCGCTCTCCGCGCACCTGCGGCTCCTGCCCAACGGCGACGTGCCGACCTGCCAGTTCAACACGAAGGTGGTGGGCAATCTGCGCGACACGCCGCTCGATCGAGTGTGGACGAGCGAGCGCGTGAGTGAGCAGCGCGCGTGGGTGGGCCAGTGCCCCGGCTGCTGGGCCGAGTGCGAAGTGCTGCCGAACGCGACGTACACCGGCGATCTCGTGCGAGCGGTGTTGTGAAATCGACGATCGGTCGATTGGCACTCTGATCGCGCCTCGGTCTCCCCGATCGGGGGCCCGAGGGACACAGGGCGCGATCGGCGTTCTCGTGCGGCGCGTCGCGCGGTATACGATTTGGACGATGACCATCGCGACGCTCCTCGTGTCCGGCCCGGATCGTCCCGGGCTGGTGGCAGCTCTCGCGCAGGTGCTCTACGGGCACGGCGCGAACATCCTCGATGCAGATCAGCACAGCGATCCCGAGGCGGGCTGGTTCTTCCAGCGCATCCGATTCGACCAGCGCGAGCTGCGCACCGACAGCACGAGCCTGCGTCACGCGATCGCCGAGGTGAGCGAGCGGCTCGGGATGACGTGGCGTCTGGAGTCGAGCACGCGTCGCAAGAAGGTCGCGATCTTCGTGTCGAAGTACGACCACTGTCTCTTCGATCTGCTGTGGCGACATCGCGCGGGCGAGCTCGAGTGCGACGTCGCGCTCGTCGTCAGCAACCACTCGGATCTCGGGCCCGTCGCCGCCCAGTTCGGCATCCCGTTCCACGTCTTCCCGATCGCGAAGGAGACGAAGGCCGAAGAAGAGGAGAAGGAGCTCGCGATGCTCGCGGAGCACGGCGTCGAGCTCGTCGTCCTCGCGCGCTACATGCAGATCCTCAGCGCCGATCTGATCGCGAAGTTCCGCGGCTCGATCATCAACATCCACCACTCGTTCCTCCCGGCGTTCGTCGGACAGCGTCCCTATCACCGCGCGCGAGAGCGTGGCGTGAAGCTGATCGGCGCGACCGCGCACTACGTGACTGCAGATCTCGACGAGGGTCCGATCATCGAACAGGACGTCACGCGCTGCTCGCACCGCGACACCGTCGACGAGCTGGTGCGCAAAGGTCGCGATCTCGAGAAGCTCGTGCTCGCGCGCGCAGTGCGATTGCACCTGCAGGATCGGATTCTCGTCTATCAGAACAAGACCGTCGTGTTCGACTGATCGCTGCGCGTGATTGCCATGCTCCGGAGTCGACGACTCTGGAGCTACTTCACTGCGCTCCGGTCGATAGACACGCTCGATCAGCGCCTCGCCTCCCGCGAGCGCGCTCGGTCGGGTCGCGCGACCCCATGCCCCAGTGACGAGATGGCGTCTGGAGTGACCATTTCATGGCGTCCGGAGTCGCCACTACCGCGTCGTCGCGCGTATTCCAATGCAGCGGAACTCGAAACGCAGACGCAATGGCCGCGCTGCAAACGAAGTTCGCGCACGGTGGAGCGGGACGCCGAAATCGATCAACCGCTCCGCGCTTTTTCGATCACGCGAAGGACGTTTTCCGAGCGCGAGCTGCAGCTTTCGAGCGTCATTGCTCAGTGCAGAAAAACGAATGAGAGCGTGAGTTTTCCGGCCTTGTCGATCCCTCTGGGCGCGTGTTAGCCGACCCACTTGCCCATGAGTCCGTTCGCCTTCGCGAACGGCGATCGAGGTCCCATGCACAAGAGATCACTCGCGCTGATAATCACTGCGGGGCTCGCCGCAGCAGGCTGTGAAGACGGCCCGACTCAAATCTATCGCCCGCTCGACCGGGACCCTCCACTGCGGTCTGGTGAGGGATGGACCGAGGGTGGTAGTCGCGGATTCGACGGATACACCGGTGGTGACAGTGCCGGTCGCGCGCGCTTCTGTGACGAAGCCGAAGCGACGAGCCTGATCGCCGATCTGGTGGACGAGCCGCTCATCCCCGACGTCTCGGCGGGACGTATCCCCCTCTGGTCGCCCGAGGGTCAGCCGCTCCACGCCGACGCGCTGCTCGGACGTCCCGCGGACGGGCGATTCTGCGAGCCCACCGAGACGTACTCCGACGCGTTCGTCTGGGGCCCCACCCAGGAGCTCATCGTCTTCTTCAACGAGGAGACGCGGCTCATCGAAGGCGTGATGGCCTATCAGAGCTACCTCGGCTCGATGCGCGGCAGCGTGCGCATCGGCGACACGACCGAAGAGATCGTGGTGCGCCCGCGCGAGCGCGTGACGATCGGCGGCGTCGAGCTCGACGAGTACAGCTCGCGCGCCGAGGCGGCGAGCCGCCCGCGCTCGTGGCTCAACCGCGCGAACGTCACGCGGATCTACGGCATGGTCCGTCAGACCTTCTTCGGCGACGACCCGCTGCCCGCGGGATACGACTGCATCGCCGAGCAGCGCTGTGACGTGATCTACACCGCGACCGACGAGACGGTCCCGCAGGACACGTTCATCGATCTCTCGGACTCCGGCGTCCAGCTGCGCTTCACGCCGGACGGACACCTGATCTTCGTCTATCTGCAGCCGGTCCGGAAAGCGGACTTCGAGCTCTTCGGCGAGCTCAGCTTCGGCGCGCAGGGCGGGGCGGTCGTCGCGCCGCACTTCGCGAGCGAGTCGGTCGACGGATGCAACGTCGATCTCGCGGGCTCGATGACGTGGGCCCAGTTCCGCGAGGGCTGTGTCACCGCAGAGCGCACTCTGCAGCGCGCCAATTACGACGTCGCGGGTCAGCGCGACTCGGTGTCGGTGCAGTTCGACGGAATCACGCTCGACTTCCTCCGTCCGAGCGCGGACGGCGTCTTCCACGACGGCGAGCGTCCGGCGGACACCGATCGTCTCCACTCGTTCACGTTCACGCGCTCGCTGCCGGCGGTCGTGCCGCAGTTCGTGCCGCGCGCGCTGGGCGACGACTACCTCGTGCGACTGCGCGCGCACCTCGCGGCGAGCCTCTCGGAGGACGCGAGCGAGAGCCATCCGTTCGCGAACTTCGTCATCCCGCCGGAGCCGACGCTCTCGAACGATCCGCAGCGCATCGGCGAGCTGCTCTTCACGCCGACGGGCGCTCCGCCGGCGAGCTGGGTGCCGACGGTGCTCGCGCGCGTGCGTGCGGCGTACGCGGCGCTCTCCGAGGAGGAGCGCGCGCAGGTCGATCCCGACGCGCTCACCGACACCGCGCTGATCGAGCCCTTCGTCGCGACGGTCATGTCGTCGTTCAGCTTCGGTCAGACCGATGCGCCGACGTCGTTCCGCGGATTCCGCACCACCGACGACGAGCGCTGGGTCATCGCGTTCGCGAGCTTCGTGCAGGCCGAGGAGCCCTATCGCCTCGTCGTGCAGTACAGCCTCAACTTCGGCGCCGTCACCGCGATCACGATCGAGCACGGTGGCAGCGGCGTCGACGAGCTCTTCGGCACCGTGAACCAGGGCGTCTGGAGCGCGCTCGGCGCGCCGGCGCCGGCGTACTACGACGTTCGCGTCGCGGTCGAGCAGCTCGCGGAGGTCAATCCGTTCGCGCTCGGCGGCGCGGGCATCGAGGTCGGCAATCCCGATCGCACGCTCGACACGCTCGAGGTCGCGCTCGTGCTCGGCGAGGGCGAGGAGAACCGCATCCCGCTCGTCGTGCCCGGCACGTCGATCGAGGACCGCGCGGGCTTCCTTCGTCAGCTCCGCGGCGAGCGCTGGGAGTTCGTGCCTGCGCACGAGGTCTTCCTGCTCGGCAAGGAGACGCTGCAGGTGTTCCACGTGCTCGCGGACGGGACGATCGGTCGCGTCGAGCAGCGCGTGTTCAAGGGCCGTCCGACGCTCTGCACCGATCCGACGCGGCGCGCGCCGCTGCGGATCGCGTTCGGTGACGACGTGCGCCGCTCGATCGAGCGATGGCGACGCGTCGTGGGCGACGACACCTATCAGTCCTGCGAGCTCGTCTTCAACTACTCCGACGACGGCAGTGTGCTGAACAGCGTCGCGTCGCTGACGAATCGCATCCAGTTCACCACGATCGCTGGGCGCGCGACCACCGTCGCCCTCTGGCGCTGAAGAGGTCGGTCATGAAGCGCTCTATCGGACTGATGATGTGCAGCCTGGTACTGGCTGCGTGTGTGTCGCACCGGCCGGTGCGCAACGGCCTCGACGACGAGGTCGTCTATCTGGACAAGCTCGATCTCGTCGAGGCGGTCGACGGCCGGGAGGACGACTGGCTCTTCCAGGTGACCGTGGTCGAGACGAGCTCGCCCAACGTGCTCGGCGACTACGTGTTCCCGGGCTTCCAGAGCGATCTGCGCCTCGTCGACTTCCGCTTCAGCGAGGACGCGCTGCAGCTGATCGACGCGCAGACGCTGCAGGCTGACGATCCGGCGAACCCGAACGACGACACGACGAGCCGCACCGATCGCGTGCTGCTCGAGTTCCCCGGCCAGCACGTCGACGTGCGCCTGCGCGAGACGCTGAACGGCGAGCGCACGAACTTCCTCGAGGAGAACACGGAGCTCCCCTGGCAGCGCCGCCAGCAGTTCCGCGTCGACTTCGAGGACGCGACACTCGATCCGGTCTCGCAGATCGCCTGGTTCTACGCGGACTTCATCGCGGAGTGCGCGAACCAGCAGAGCACGAACCTCGTGCCCGACTCGTTCGAGTGGGACGAGGACGAGCAGTACATGAGCTTCGTCGTCGAGGTGAACTACGCAGTTCGCGCCGACGGCGGGTGCTACGACATGGTCTCGCTCGCGACCGGCGTCGGCACGACGACGGTTCGTTACCGCATGAGCTTCTGGCGTCGTCCGGAGTCGACGTACCAGGCCGAGACGATCGAGGAGAAGGCGGAGGTCAATCGCCGCTTCGGCACCTTCCAGCACCTCTCGTTCCTGCGTGATCCGGAGAGCGGTCTGCTCGAGGCGACGAGCTATCTGCACCGCTGGGATCCGAACCGTCCGAGCGACGATCCGGTCACCTACTACTTCGTCCCCGGCTTCCCCGAGCGCTTCAAGCCGATGTACGAGGCGATCGCGGAGCACACGAACACGGTGCTCGAAGAGGCGGGCGCGACGCTGCGGTTCCGCTTCGCCGAGTGGAACGAGGACGGCGTGGAGCGCCACTTCGGTGACCTCCGCTACAGCTTCGTCGCGTGGCACCAGGACATCGACACGACGCGGGGCCTGCTCGGATACGGCCCCTCGGGCGCGCACCCGCGCACCGGTGAGCTGATCAACGGCTATCTGAATCTCTACAACGTCGGAATGGACTACTACCGTTATCTCATCCAGGACTACCTGGAGGAGAACGGCGGTCGTCAGCTCGCCGAGGGCGCGACGTGGGAGACCACGGCGTGTACGGCCGGTGAGACCGTCGCGCCGATCGAGCGCGCGGGTCGCCTGCGCAGCGGTCTCTTCCAGGAGATGCGCCGCGTGATGGATCTGCCGGAGCCGGCGGAGGACGCGAACCCGACGGATCAGCTGATCCCGAGCCCGGTGCGCCCGCGCGACGAGTTCATCACGGACTACCTCCGCACGATGGGCGAGCTCCGCTACGTGCGTCCGGAGTGGAACAGCTACGTCTATCGCAACACCGAGATGCCGATCCAGCGCTACCGCGAGCGTCGCGCGGTGGATCGCGAGTTCCGCTCGGCGATGGACGACATCTCGATGAACGAGAGCCCGTTCGGTCCGACCGACATGACGGGCACCGAGGGCATCGAGGCGATGAACGACTTCGCGGATCAGTTCCGCGACTGGCGCCGCAACCACGACGAGCTCCAGGCGGACGAAGAGCTCGCGCTGGCGCGCCACAACATCCACGTGTTCGAGGAGACCGACGCGATCGGCGCGATCTCGAACGGCGCGCGCCGTTGCACCGACGCGGGCGTGTTCGAGTCGAACGAGGAGTACCGCGAGCGGATCATCGAGGACGTGGTCTCGCACGTCGCGATCCACGAGTTCGGCCACACGCTGAGCCTCCGCCACAACTTCTACGGCAGCATCGACGCGCACCACTTCGACGAGGGTGATCTCTCGTCGTCGGTGATGGACTACGTCACGTCGCAGGAAGAGGCGGGCTCGCCGCGCGGATGGGGTCAGTACGACCGCGCCGCGCTCTCGTGGATCTACGGCAACGCCGAGGCGCGCGAGCGCGCGATGGCGGACGACTATCTCTATTGCACCGACGAGCACCGCTATCGTTCGCCGCTCTGCCGCGCGCACGATCTCGGCGTCACGCCGAGCCAGATCACGCTCAACGCGATCGAGCGCTACGACTGGCTCTATTCGATCCGCAATCGCCGCGCGTACCGCCGCTTCTGGGACACGAGCGCGTACACGGGTCAGATCTTCGCGTCGATCTTCGATCTCCAGCGCATGTGGTACCTCGGCCAGTTCGACTGGTCGGGCGGCGGCGTGCAGGACGTGCTGAAGCGCCTCGACCAGCTCGACCCCGAGCGCGAGGTGCTGAGCGACCCCGAGTACGACGCCATCGCGCGTGACTTCTACTCGGACGTCCAGGCGTCGATCGACCTCGTGATGGCGTTCTACGACGCCGTCATCAACCAGCCGGCGTCGCTGCGGAACTACCAGACGGAGTTCGACCCGTACTACGGCGACATCCTCCGACTGGGCATCATCACGGACAAGCTGTTCGCGACGTTCGCGTTCATGGATCTGCAGCTCGTCTACAACTACGACCCGAACGTCGAGACGTACGCCGCGATGTACGACGCGCCTCCGTTCGGCTCGCGCACGACGGCGCTCTCGCAGCGCGTGCTCGATGACATGCTCGGCGCGAACTACGACACGTTCCCGTGGTTCCGCTTCCTCGCGGTGAACCTCTTCGCGGGCGCGACGAACACCAACCTCATCGGTGACGTCGGCCTGCGCGAGCGCATCGCGATCCGGCGCTACGAGAACATCGAGGAGCTCGAGCTCGAGATGGGCCCCGAGGCGCTCGTCGAGGCGACTGCCGAGGGCAACCCCGCGCAGATCTTCGTGCACGACGGCGAGGAGCACATCTACACGTTCCTCGAGGACCAGGGCTGGCACCTCGTGACGAGCCGCTCGCGCAGCCCGGTCAGCTTCCAGGCGATGCGCGAGTACAACGAGGACTTGAACGCCGGACGTCGAGGCGATCTCGACAACTACGGCCTCAAGACGCTCCTCGCGTATTACGAGTATTACAACAACTTCGTGGGTTTCTGACGTGCGAGGTGTCCAATCGCGAGAGGGCCCCGGCCCTCTCCAGAGGACCCGATTCGCGCCGTGGGCGGCCGCGACGTTCGGCATCGTGATGATGTCGAGCATCGCAGTCGCGCCGCGCGCGGCGCACGCGCAGGCCGAAGCCGAGGCCGAGGCCGAGGGCACGACCGAAGCCGAGGCTGTCGCCCCGGCCGAGGCCGAGGTCCCGGCCGAGGCCGAGACCGAGGTGGCGGTCGAGGCGGCGGCCGAGGAGCCCGAGGCGCAGCCGCCCACGACGACCGACGAGCCGGCGACGCCGGATACGACTGCGAGCGTGAGCGCGCAGCAGCCGGCGGATCAGGCCGCACAAGCCCCGGGTGAGCCGCAGGCGCCGGCTCGTGGGTGCACCGCGCAGGACGTGCTGCGCGGTCTCTGCACCGCAGAGCAGGCGGCGGCGAGCGCAGCGGAGAAGTTCTGGCGCGTGATGGGACGAATCGACTACCAGCAGCCGATCGTCCTCGACCGCGATCCCGAGAACGACATCCTCATGTTCTACTATCTCGGGGTCGAATTCGACGTTCCGGTCCTGCAGGGGCTCTACGCCACGGCGTGGGGTGGTCTCTCGCAGCGATTCTGGACGGTCGATGGGGAGTCGGCCGTCGACTTCACCGATCCCTTCGTCGGCGTGGGTCTCCGGCACTCGCAGTCGCTGCGCGACATCGGGCTCCCGGATCACTCGCTCCACTTCGTGCACCGGCTCGCCGCGTATTTCCCGGTGTCCCGGGAGAGCCGCGCGAACCTGTACTACACGGCGCTCGATTGGATCACGGCGATGCGTCTGCCGGTGATCCATCGATTCATGGTGGGTGTCGATCTGCGCGCGCAGTATCGATTCCACGAGTACGCGGAGCAGAACGGCGCGGTGATCGTCGATGCGTGGGACACCTCGGGTGGTCTCAACACGCGTCTGCGGCTCGAGGCGGGTCTGCTGCTGCAGCAGGGGATCTTCGACGATCCCACGTTCGGATCGCTGATCGTGCAGGGCTCGGCCGGCATCCGCGGGCTGCTGCGGTACATGGCCGCCGACGAGTCGACCACGGGCGCGCGCGATCCGTGGGAGGGCGACTGGTACTGGTCGCTGGGCGCGACGTACACGCCGATCGAGTACGTGTCGCTCACTCTCTCGCTCGAGCACGGATACAGCGACATCGTGCGCGGCGGCGTGCAGCAGATCATCGGCTTCGATCGTGACGAGACGCGCTTCGTCGTGAGCTTGTTCGGCCGTTACTGACGAACATCGCTCGTTCTCGGGAGGACGCCGCAGCGGAGATTCGTCTCTGCTGCGGCGTTCTCGTCTCTTCAGCGACCGACGTCGAGGGCCATGCGCGGCGTGAGCTGATCGCCGATGGGCTCGGCCGTCGCACCGTTGGCGAGCCAATATCCACCGGCGCCCCAACACACCGGCTGTCCACTGGCACGCACCGCACAGCAGTGCTGACGACCACAGTCGATCGCGACGGCGTTGCGGAGCGTGGGAATCGCGACCGGCACCGCGCTGCTGGTGCTGCCGCCGGTGCCGAGGCGCCCGTTCGCGCCCGAGCCGAAGCAGTACGCGCGGCCGTCGCGGGTGCGCAGGCACGCATGATCGCCGCCGACCGCGATCTGCTCGGCCTCGCCGGTGAACCCCGTGATCGGCTCGGGCGAGGACGCGCCCGGCCAGGGTCCCAGGCTCTCGCCCCAGCAGACCGCGCGTCCGTCGACGAGCACCGCGCACGTCGTGTTCTCGTGCGCGTCGATGTCGATGGGACGTGCGTCGAGGCCGGTGACCCGCAGCGGCGCAGGTGCGCGCGCGACACGCGCGCTCCCCAGCTGACCATCGCTGCCGCGGCCCCAGCAGAACACCGCGTCCGAGGTGCGCGCGCACGCGTGGAACGCGCCCGACGCGATCTCGAGGACATCGTCGAGCCCGACCACCGAGAGCAGCGTGGTCGACACCGACTCCGCGTGATCCGCGCCGAGCTGGCCCGACGCGTTGCGCCCGAAGCACGACACCGTGCCGTCGCGCTCGAGCGCGCACGCGAAGTCGTCGCCCACCGTCGTGGAGATCGCGTCGATGTCATTGGTGCTGTCGGAGAAATAGCGCGAGTCGCACACGAGCTGACCGGCGCGCGTCACGCGACAGCCGTACCCGAACGTCACGTGCGCCGCGACGAGGTCGTCGCGCCCGTAGGACTGCTGGGGAACGCCGCGGTTCGAGAGGCCCGCAGGCCCGATCTCGCCCCACGTGTCGGTGCCCGCGCAGAGCACGCGTCCGTCGTGGCGCACGAAGCAGCTCTCGTCGTGTCCGGCCTCGACGTCGAGCGGCGCGACGATCGCCGACACGCGCACCGGGCGCGTGGTGCGCAGGTATCCGGGGAGCGGCGCGCTCGCGAGATGATCGGTGCGACCGTCGCCGAGCTGACGCGAGTCGCCGAGGCCCCAGCAGTACGTTCCGTCGCTGCGCGTGGCGCAGGTGTGCTCGGAGCCCACGGCGAAGGCGAGGATGCCGTCGAGCCCGACGACCGCCGCGGGCGCGAGCGCGTCGGCGCCGCTGGTCGTGCCGGGGCCGGCCCACGAGTCGTCGCCGATCTGTCCGCTCGCGTTGTCGCCCCAGCACACGAGGGTGCCAGTCGCGCGGAGCGCGCACGCGTGTCGCCCGCCACCGGCCTCGATACGCACGGCGTCGGTGAGACCGGCGACGCGCACCGGCGCGGTGGCCGTCGTGCCGGGCGCAGGACAGCCCGCGGTGCCCTGGCACCCGAGGCGCCCATCGGCGCTCCCGCCCCAGCACGACACCGCGCCGCTCGCGTGGCGCGCGCACGCGAAGTCGAAGCCGACCGCGACCTCGACCGCGTCGGTGATGCCGGTGACCTCGACGATGCCCGGCGTCGTCGTGCCGCCACCGAGGTTGCCGCCGTAGTTCGGGCCCCAGCACGTCACTCGACCCGACGAACGCACCGCGCAGTTCATCACGTAGCCCGCGTCGACCTGCACCGCGTCGTCGATGCCCGTGATCTCCGTGGTCCGCTGCGACGTGCCGGGCGCGCAGTCGCTCGTCGTGCCGTCGACCACGCCCTGGCAGCTCGCGCCCCAGCACACGACGCGACCGCCGCGCACCGCGCACGCGTGTTGTCCGCCGAGCGAGAAGTCGCTCACCGCGCCGAGCGCCGAGAGGCGACCGAAGCCGCCCGCGACCGCAGGAAATCCGCCGAAGGTGCGAGGGCCGAGGAGGCCGTCCCAGCCCCAGCAGGTGAGCACGTCGTCGGCGCCGCGCGCGCACGTGGTGCCGATGCCGGCCTCGATCTCGCGCACGCCTTCGACCCCGGGGACGAGCACCGCTTCGTCGGCTGCAGCCGCGGTGTCGCCGAGCTCACCCGACGTGTTGCCGCCCCAGCACACGACGCGCGTGTCGGGGCGGATCGCGCAGGTGTGCGCGTTGCCGGCCGCGATCGCCTGCGGCACGCAGCCGGTGCCCGCGACGGTGCTGCCTTCGAGATCGTCGATCACTCCGTCGCAGTCGTCGTCGATCCCGTTGCAGGCCTCGAACGCGCCGGGGTAGGTCGCAGCGCGGCTGTCGTCGCAGTCGTCCTTGGGGAGCGCGCCGGGCGCGTCGAGGCACGACGACGTGAGCGCGGCGTGACCATCGCCGTCGTCGTCCTCGCCGGGCTGCGCGCTGGGCACACGCATCCGGACGCCGTCGATGCGGCAGTCGTCGTCGCGTCCGTCGCAGATCTCCGGCGCGTCGAAGTACACGCGCGGATCGGTGTCGTCGCAGTCGCTCGCGAGCGTGCCGGCGCAGAGCACGTCGGCGTGTCCGTCGCCGTCGTTGTCCTCGGCGGGGTGATCGAGCAGACCGTTGCAGTCGTCGTCGACTCCGTTGCAGACCTCGATCGCGCCCGGCGAGATGCCGGCGCGGGTGTCGTCGCAGTCGCCGCCGCACACGAGCGCGCCGAGACCGCGATCCTGGCAGCACGCCGACGAGACCTCGCCGTCGTCGTCGAGATCCCCTTCGTCGCCGGCGAGGGTCGTCGGGTCGCAGTCCTCGTCGAGCCCTTCGGCGTCGCATCGCTCGGAATTGCCGGGAAAACGTTGATCATTCGCGTCGTCGCAGTCGTCACCGCCGCAGTCCGTCGATTCGCTTCCGTCTCCGTCGGCGTCGCTCGCGACGCTGCAGTCGCTGATGCAGCGCGCCTCTTCCTCGCTGCACGACTGGCTCGCGAGGCAGGGCATCGCGCCGGCGACGCACCGCGATGCGACGCAGCGCTCGACGCCGTTGCAGAACGTGTCGTCGGCGCAGTCGCGATCGACGACGCAGTCGCTGGCCGTCGCGTCGGGCGAGGCGACCCCGCCGTCGTCGTCGGGCGGTGGGTCGTCGTCGCCGCACCCGGGGAGCAGCGCGAGGGCGGCGACGAGAGCGAAGAAGAGCGTGTGCAGTCGAAGAACGAGAGAAGCCTGGGTGCTGCCGATCACGCGCGGGATTCTACGTGCGTTCAGCGCGTGTCGTCGCGGCCGCCGACCGGCACGTAGCGCTTCACGTCGGGATCCCACTCCAGCACGTCGGCAGTGTCCATGTCGTAATACCAGGCCTGGATCCGCAGCTCGCCCGTCGCGAGCGCCTGCGCGACGACGGGATACGAGCGCAGGTGCTCGAGCTGACGCACCGAGCACGCCTGCGTCGCATCCGTGAGCGTCGGCGCTGCGGCGAGATCTCCCGCGATCACCGACGCGCCCTTCGCCCAGTGCGCGAGCGCCGGCAGATCACCGAGCTTGCCTCCACCCTCGCGCAGCGCGGTCATCGCGCCGCACTTGCTGTGCCCGCACACGACGACGTTGCGCACACCGAGCACGCGCACCGCGTACTCGAGCGCCGCGCCCTCGTCGTTCAGCGTCTCGCTCCCCGCGGGCGGCAGCAGCGCGCCGATGTTGCGCACGACGAAGAGCTCGCCGGGCTGCGATCCCGTGATGAGCGACGGATTCACCCGCGAGTCGGCGCAGGTGAGGAACAACGTGTGCGGCGCCTGTCCGACCGCGAGGCGATCGAGCAGCGGCGAGAGCTGTCCGCGCACCTGATCGCGGAAGCGCTCGACGCCGCGCGTGAGCCGCTGGTGCGCGTTCTCGGGCGAGCGGCTGCGCCGGCCGATCACCTTGTCGAGCTCCTCTTCGACGTAGGCGATCGACTCGCGCACGCCGCCGTCCTCGCCGATCGCGAGCAATCGACGCTCGACCTCGGCGTTCGGTCCGAGCAGCGCGACGCGGCCACCGCGCGCGCGCCACGCGGTCGCGAGCTCGATCACCGAGCTCGCCGCGCTGGCGTCGATCGAGTCGACGTGACGGAGGTCGAGCACGAGGCCGTGCTGCGCGTCGAGGCCGGCGAGCTCACCGCGCAGCTCGTCGATGCGCGTCGTCGTGAGGAACGTGAGCGGGCCCGAGAAACCCATGTGGTGCGGCGTTCCGTCGTGCGCCGGGTGCAGCTCGCCGCGCACGCGGCTCAGGCGCAGCACCGCGACCACGAGCGCCGCGATCAGGCCGGCCTGCACGCCGACGAGCAGATCGAACGCGACCATCGTGAAGACGGTCACGAGGAAGACCACCGCCTCGACCCGCGCCGCGTGCCACAGCTCGCGAAGGTACTTCGTGTCGAGCATGCGGATGCCGGTCGCGAGGAGCACGCCCGCGAGCGCCGCGATCGGCATGCTCGCGACGAGGTCGGGCACGAGGTACACGCACGCGATCAGCGCGAGCGCGTGGATGATCGCGGCGCGTCGGGTGCGCGCGCCCGACTGCACGTTGAGCGCGGAGCGCGCGATCACGCTCGTCACCGGGATGCCGCCGAAGAGCGAGACCGCGACGTTGCCGATGCCCTGTCCGACCAGCTCCTGATCCGCGTCGTGCGAGGGCGCGCCGGGGCCGCGCAGCTTGTCGACCGCGCTCGCCGAGAGCAGCGACTCGAGCGACGCGAGCGCGTACACGACGAACACGTCGCCCACCAGCGCGAGCACGCCGTGGCGCGGCCAGTCGGGCAGCGAGGGCGCGGGCAGGCCGCGCGGGATCTCGCCGAGCAGCGGCACGTCGGCGCCGGTCGCGGTGACGATCGCGGTGGGGATCGCGACGGCGATCAGCGCGGTCGGGATCTTCGGCCATCGCCGGGGCACGAGCACCATTCCGAGCACCACCGAGCCCGAGATCGCGACCGCGATCGGGTTCGCGTGCGTGAGGTACTCGGCGATGTGCGAGACGACGTCGAGCACGTGCGACTCGTCGGGCGAGGGCAGGCCCAGCGCGCGCGGGAGCTGACCCACGAGGATCAGCACGCCGATGCCCGCGGTGAAGCCGTGCACGACGCTGAGCGGGACGAGCCGCATCACCCGGCCGATGCCGAGCGTACCGGTGGCGATCTGCAAGAGACCGCAGCCGAGCCCGACGAAGAGCAGACCGCCGAGGCCGTGGGTGTCGACGATCTGCCCGAGCAGCACCGCCATCGCAGCGGCCGGGCCGCTCACGCCGAGCTGCTGGCCGCCGAAGAGCGCGACCGCGATGCCCGCGATGATCGCGGTGGTGAGGCCCACCGCGGGCGGCACGTCGGACGCGAGCGCGATCGCGAGCGAGAGCGGCAGCGCGATGCAGGCGACGGTGAGGCCGGCGATCAGATCTTCGCGCAGGCCGTGGCGCGAGAGCATCGCGCGCCACTCGGGCAGGAGCGAGCGCACGCCGAGATCGGAGCGCACGCCGCGCAGCGTGCGCATCGCGTTGCGCTTCATGACCGGCGCGGGCGGGAGGATCGAGATGGTGGGGGACGGACTGGTGGAGCTGCTGTCGATCGGACGCGGACTCTCGGGCATCGTGTTCCTCGAGCGAAAACGGGCACGGATGGGCGCAGCGCGAGGGATCGCGCGGCGCGGCTCGGACCGGGCTCGTTCAGGCTCGCGGAGGGCGTGTGCCGCGGAGCGGGACGCGGCCGCGTCGATCGTGGAGCGTCGCGGCGGGCGACCACACGATGCGGTGCCCGGGCGGGCACACCAGCGGCTGATCGTGCAGGAGGTCGTCGTCGAGCGAAGGACTGTGGGTCTCTTCGTCGATCTCGTCGGAGTCGGCCGCCTCGGCGAGCGCGAGGGTCGGATCCGCCTCGCTCGCGGGCTCGCTCATGTCGAGATGCGCGTGCTCGCCCGCCGTGAACGCCTCGATCGCGATGCCACCGAGGGGCAGCAGCGCGATGAAGAGCGCGATCGCGGCGAGCATGGCGACGAGGGCGCGCACGAGTGGCGTTCGCATAGGGCGAAGGACGGCGACGGTCAAGAAGACGTGCGTCAGCGACGCTGGGCGCGCGGTGCGGCGGATGTGCGGAGCGAGCGCTCGATCGCGCGCAGCTCGGCACCGATCGCGGCGGCGCTGGGACGCGACGACGGCTCGAGCGAGAGGCACGCGTCGACGAGCGCGAGCAACCTCGGATCGAGCGAAGGCACGCGCGCCGCGAGCGCGATGTGCGGCAGCGGCTCGACCCCACGCGCGACCAGCGAAGCCGGCGGCTCGGTCCACGGCCCCGCGCCCGACAACAGCTCGTACGCCATCACGCCGAAGCCGAACACGTCGGAGCGCGTGCCGAACGAGCTCGCATCGCGTCCCAGCTCGGGCGCCATGTAGCGCGGGGTGCCCGCGACCGCGCCGAGCTCGGTCAGCGCGTCGGGCGCGCTCGGCTCGTCGAGCGTCTCCTCGAGCCGGGCCTCCGAGGCGACGCGCTCCTTCAGCTCGACGATGTCGCTCGCACGCGGCGGCAGCGGCGACGATCGAATGCGCTCGGAGTGGCTCTGGGTGCGGCGCAGCGCAGGGCGCGAGATGCCGAAGTCCGTGAGCTTCGCGATCGGGCTCTCGCCGTGCCGGAAGAAGAGCACGTTCGCGGGCTTCAGATCGCGATGGATGATCCCGAGGCGGTGCAGCTCGGCGAGCCCCTCGGCGATCTGCGCGAGCACCACGATCGCGAGCGCCGGCGTGCGATATCGCTCGCGGTGCTGCTTGAGCGTCCCTTCGCGCGCGAGCTCGAGCACGAGGAAGAGCTGCCCCGCGCGCGTCACGTCGACGTCGACGATCTCGACGACGTTCGGATGCCGCACGCGCGACGCGAGGTGCGCCTCGCGCGCGAGCCGCGCCACCGCGGTGCCGTTCGCCTCGAGGGCGATCTTGATCGCGAACTGCGATCCATCGGAGACGCGCGTGGCCTCGTACACCACGCCCATGCCGCCCTCGTCGAGGATGCGCTCGAGCCGGTAGCGATCGCTGAGCACGTCGCCGGCCGCCGGCTCGACCACGGCGGGTCGCACCTTCGCGACGACCGAGAGCGCCGAGAAGAGCTGCTCGGAGCGCGACGCGACCTGATGACGGAGCTCGGCGTTGAGCGCCTCGACTTCCTTCTGCCGCGCCTCGAGCAGCGCGAGCCGATCGGCGAGCTCGGCGTTGAGGCGATCGGCGTCGCCGAGCGCGAGCACGTGGTTGCGCGAGAGCAGCAGCGAGAGGAAGAGCGCGAAGAACGCGAGCCCGACGACGCCGGGACGTGCACCGCCGAGCGGCTCGCCGAGCGCGTACCACGTCCAGAGATCGCTCCAGGTCGTGGTCGCGAGCGCCATCCACGCGAGGAAGAGCAGGAGCGCGCTGCCGCGATCACGGGAGCACACGAGGAGGCCGATCCCGCGCGCGAGCTGGTAGATCGTGACCGTCGCGACCAGCGCGACGACGAAGGGCACCGCGACCTGCGTGGCGACGTAGGGGCCCGAGAAGAGCACGACGACGATCGCGCTCACGGCGACGCCGACCCCGAACGCGCGCGGCGGTCGCCCCAGCGAGAACGCGGCGTGCGTGAAGTGCACCGAGGCCCACACCGCGGCGAGCAGCCCGAGCTCCATCACGACGACGTCGATCGGGCCGAGCCACTGCAGCGCACCGAGCACGAACGCGGGATACGTCGACGCCGAGAACGCCTGGATGCCGAACCACAGATAGGGCCTGCGCCGTCGATCGTGGAAGTAGACGAGCAGGCACGTGAGCCCGACCTGCAGCGTCGCAGCCGCGCCGCACGCCGCGCCGGCGCGGTTCGTCGCGTCGACGATCGACGCCGGCCAGTCGGTGCCGCTCATCGTGCGCAGTCGCGGCACGACGTCGATCCACGAGGCCTGGGTCCAGCGTCGCGTGACGTGCAGCGCGAGGTGCAGCGACCCGTCGCGCACGAGCGCGCGCGGGATGCGCCATCGCTGCGGCGCGATCGCGCGATACGACGCCGCGTGCTCGCCGCGCCCGAACGAGACGTCGTCGGCGCGCAGCGTGACCAGCGCAGCGAGGCTCGGGACGACGAGCTCGAGATCGTGCTCGCGCATCTCGGGCGGGATCACGACGTCGGTCTCGAGCACGTGGGTGCCGTCGCGCGCGAACGCGTCACCGACGAGGTGCGCCGGCAGCGTGACCGGCACCGCGGGATCGTCGCCCTCGCGCACGGTCCACTCGCGCAACGCGATGCCGCCTTCGCCCGCGGCGCACCCCACCGCGAGCCACACGAGCGTCGACGCGAGCGCGCATCGGGCGTGCGGCGGCATGGCGCGCGCAGCGTGCGATGTGGAAGTGGGGTGCGTCCAGATCGCCACCTCGGGACCGCATGCAGAAAAACGATTGCGAACGCATGCGCTTCACGACGAGTGACTTGTGTTCGCGTGGTTGCGCGTGAGCGTCGGAATTGCGACCGGACGATTCCAGTCGATCGGCAGTCGTGATCGTCAGTCGGGACACCAGTGAAGATGCCAATCGAGCGTTCGAGTCGGATCGAATCGCCGGCGAAACGACGTCGTGACCGAGATGGACCATCTGGGGTCTCGTCATGAGGCCAATCGCCGAATCACGAAACGCGCGTGTCCGCGCTTGACGTCCGTGAGCTTTCACATAGGTTTCGCCGCCGTTTCCGACGCGGGGCCGCGGTGTTGCGAGCCTGGCGATCGGAAGGATTTTCGAGGCCTTCGCCTTGGCTCGACGTCTTCGCTCGCTCGGCCTTGCTTCGATTCGACCGCCCGCGCCCGAGCGCCTGCGTCTCCGCGCGCTGCTCGAGCGCTTCCCGGAGCGACCGGTGTGGGCGGCATTCGTGTTCGTGGCGGGCTTCGCAGCGATCGCATCGCTCGCCGTGGTCGCGCGCGCGACGGGCTCTCCGTTCCTCTTCCCGTCGCTCGGGGCGTCGGCGTTCCTGCACTTCACGACGCCGCTCGCGCCGAGCGCGAGCCCGCGCAACACGCTGGTCGGTCACGCGATCGGCATCGCGTGCGGCTTCGGCGCGCTGTGGATCGTCGGGCTCCACGACGCGCCCTCGGCGATCGCGGCCGGCGTGAGCGACGCGCGTGTGATCGCGGTCGCGGCATCGCTCGCCGCGACCGGCGCGCTGATGGTGCTGCTCCGCGCGTCGCACCCGCCCGCGGGCGCGACCGCGCTGATCGTCTCGCTCGGGCTGGTCAGCGGCCCGCTGAACCTCGTCGTGATCGAGCTCGCGGTCGCCGCGCTCACGCTGCAGGCGATCGTGATCAATCGCCTCGCCGGGCTCGACTATCCGGTGTGGGCCGCGCGCGAGACGTGATCGGTCACGCGCTCCCGCCGCGCGCGTAGGTCGCGACCAGCTTCGCGTGCGCCAGCACGTGCCCGCGCATCGCGTGCTCGAGTCGATCGCGCGACACACCGGGCGGGAGCCCCAGCACCGAGTCGAGCGCGTAGAGATCGAACACGTACCGGTGCGCCGCGCCGCGCGGAGGGCACGGCCCGCCCCACCCCACGCGCCCGAAGTCGTTCGTGCCCTGGCGAGATCCGTCGCGCAGCACCGGCGTGGACGGCAGGCCCTCGGGCAACATCGACGTCTCGGCGGGGACGTCGAAGAGCAGCCAGTGCACCCAGTCGCCGCGCGGCGCGTCGGGATCGTGCACGACGAGGGCGAACGAGCGCGTGCGCGGCGGCGCGCCCGACCACGCGAGCGCCGGCGGGCGGTCCGCGCCGTCGCACGTGTGCTCGACGGGGATCGGCGCGTTCGTCTGGATGGTCGGTCCGTGGATCTCGAGCGACATCGTTCTCTCCTTCTCGAGGCTCGCTCGCAGCGTCATGGGCACCGTGCGAGCTGGACGAGATCACGCGCCGCGCGCGAGCGCGAGAGGACGAGGACGCGCGTAGTCCGTCGGCGAGACGCCCACGATGCGGCGGAACTCGCGAGAGAGCGCGGCCGCGTCGGGGAAGCCGAGCGCGTGCGCCGCCTCGGTCTCGCGGCGACCCGACGCGAGCATCGTGCGCGCGATCGCGAGGCGCAGGCAGAGCACGAACGTGTGCGGCACCACGCCGTGGTGCGCGTGGAAGCTGCGCACGAGCTGCAGCTTCGTCGTGCGCGCGACGCCCGCGAGCTCGTCGAGGGTCGGTGGAGAGCGATGCCACGTCTCGAGCAGGTGCCGCGCGCGGCGCACCGGCGCGGGCTCGAGCTCGTCGTGATCGTCGTCGTGATCGACGTGGCGCACGAGGTCGACGAGCGAGTCGACGTCGCGATCGAGCACCGGGGGGCCGTCCGGCCAGCGCTCGCGGATGCGTGCGAGCGCGCTCTCGGTCGCGTCTGTCAGCTGCTCGTGGGGCACCGTGCGCGCGCCGCGGAGGAAGCTGCGGGGGAGCGAGATCAGCGTGAGCCGCGCGCCTCCGGGCTCGGCGCGGATCACCTCGAGCTCGAAGCCGCCGATGCGGCGCACCGCGCCTCGGGAGAGGACTCCGCGCGTGCCACGCCGATGGACCTGCACGCGTCCTTCGCTCACCCACGCGAGCGTCGTGACGCTCGGCATGTGGAGCCACACGCTCTCTCCCTCCATCCGCACGATCGCGTGCTCCACGCCGCGCCGATCGCGCGCGTGCTCGAACCGCACCGCCCCTCTCGGATGCATCGTCGTCCCCCCTCGCGAGAGCGCGCGTGACCAGCGCGCCTCGAACGAGATGTGCGCGCGGTGCGTCGGACCACGAGACCGTGTGCTCGGGCGTGACGGCGGCGTACGCGCATCGCGCGACGTGAGAGACGCGACGATGCGACGTGGACGTTGGTGGGATGAGGGCAGCGTCTAGCTCACCCGTCGACGTGCTCGATGCGACGTGCACGAGCGCGCTCGCATGGGGGTCTCGCCGTGAGCCAGAAACCGCAGGACATCGTTCGCGCGCTGCTCGAGGACACCTACTCGAAGGGGAAGGTCGAGCTCGTCTCGCAGCTCTGCGCCGACGAATTCGTCGCCCACGATCCGCTGATGGGCCGGATGGATCGCAAGGGGTTCGAGGAGCAGGTCAAGATGTACCGTCGCGCGTTCCCGGACGCGAAGATGGAGGTGGTCGAGCAGATCTGCTCCGGGGATCGCGTGATCACGAAGTGGCGCGCGAGCGGGACGCACCAGGCCGAGCTGATGGGCATCCCCGCGACCAACAAGAGAGCTCAGGTCGAGGGCGTGTCGATCGACCGCATCGTGAACGGCAAGGTCGTCGAGTCCTACGCGCAGTGGGACGCGATGGGGCTGATGCGGCAGCTCGGTGTGATGCCCGCCTCGATCCAGATGCGCCCGAACGGAGGCGGCGCGAAGGCGCCGCCGCCGCCCCAGGCGCGACGCTGAACGAGACGAGACGAGGCGCGCTCTCCGACCCAGGAGAGCGCGCCTCGCCGTTCCGTCACGCCGCGAGCGCGGCGTCGTAGCCGGCGTCGCGCAGCGCTCCGATCATCTCGTCGATGGTCGCGCGTGCGGGGTCGTGCTGGACGAGCGCCTCGCCCTCGCGGAAGCGGACCTGCACCGCGGCGACTCCGTCGAGATCGCGCAGCGCGTGATCGACGTGACGCACGCAGGACATGCAGGTCATTCCGGCGACGCGCAGGCGCGTCTCTCGATTCGTGCTCTCGGTCATGGTGGGAATCTCCTCTCGACCGTGAAGACGCACGCGCCGGGCGCGCATTACTCGAGATCGATTCCGTCGGCGCGCAGGCGCGCGGCATCGGCGGGGCCGGCGACGCTGCCCGCGGGGTGCTCGAACCAGCCGTTGGGATCGGCGCTCTCGGGGCGCTCGCGCACCTTGAGCACGGTGAACATGCCGCCCATGTCGATGTAGCTGAACGGGCCCCGCGCGCCGCGCATCGGGAGCGAGTTGGGCGGGATGTCCATCTCCATCTCGCCCATGCCGCCCATGCCGGTCTGGCCCATCGACATGTACTCGGGGACGACGCGCGACATGCGTCGATCGACGGTGCTGGTGTCGACTCCGACCATCGGCGGCAGGCCGTGTCCCATCTGCGTCATGACGTGATGGGTCATGTGGCAGTGCATCGCCCAGTCGCCGGGCTCGGTGGGCGTGAATTCGATGACTCGCGTGCTCCCGACCGGGACGATCACGGTGGTCTCGGGATATTGCGCGCTCTGCGACACGTATCCGCCGTCGGTCGCGGTCATCACGAAATTCAATCCGTGGAGGTGGATCGGGTGGTGATCCATCGGAGAGAGATTGCCGAGACGGATTCGCACTCTCTCTCCGACTCCCACGAGCAGCGGCTCGGTGCCCGGATACGACTTGCCGTTGAACGTGAGGACGTTGAAGTCGTTCATCGCGTTGGGATCGGGACGGCGCGCGCCGACCTCGAGCTTCCATTCGTGCGTCATCAGCACGAAGTCGCGATCGACGCGGGGACCCACGGGGCGGCGCGGATGCACGATGAACATGCCCGCCATGCCCAGCGCGATCTGGGTCATCTCGTCGTAGTGCGAGTGGTACATGAACGTGCCGGGGTGACGGAGATCGAATTCGTAGACCCACGTCTCGCCGGGCGGAATCGGGCGCTGATTGAGGCCCGAGACTCCGTCCATGCCATTCGGGAGGATCAATCCGTGCCAGTGCACGGTGGTGGGCTCGGGGAGTCGATTCGTGACGTACACGCGAATGCGCTCGCCCTCGACGGCCTCGAGGGTCGGGCCCGGGGTGTGCCCGTTGTAGCCCCACACCCGCGCTCGCATGCCGGGCGCGAATTCGTGATCGAGCTCGTGCGCGACGAGGTGACCGACCTTCACGCCGTCGCGGATGGTCCAGGGCAGCGAGACGCCATTGGGCGTGATCACCGCGGGCTGTCCGCCCGGCGCCGCGACGCGCGAGGCGGGACGACGCTCGAAGGTCGGCACGGCGGCCGCGGCCGTGGCGCTCGCCTCGGCGTGCGCGTGCGCGTCCTGCGCGCTCACCTGCGCGGCGCGCGTGAGCACCGCTGCGCCGGCGGCCGCGCCGCTCCAGCGGAGAAACGATCGACGATCCATCAGTGACCTCCCGCGGAGCCCTGGTCCGCGCCGATTCCGGTGCTCGAAGAGACGACTGCGCCGCTCACGCGACGGCCGCGCAGCAGCGCCTCCAACGCTGCTCGCGCGGTCCAGTACTCGCGCAGCGCGTCGATGGCGGAGAGCTCGGCCGAGAGCTGTGCGCGCAGCGCGGTGACGAGCTCGAAGACGCCGACCTGCATCGCGTTGTACTGCAGCAGCGTCTGGCGGAAGACGCGCGCGCGCGCCGGGACGATCACGCCCTCGTACTGCTTCGCGCGCAGGTGCGCGGAGGCGAGGCGATTGCACGCGTCGCGGGCCGCCGATCGGATGTCGATCGCCGTGCCCTCGTAGCGCTCCATCAGCGCGTCGAACTCGGCCTCGTACGCGGCGGTCGTGCCCTCGTTGCGATCGAAGATCGGCAGCTCGATGCTCGCGCCGCCGCCCATCTCCCAGGTCTGTCCGTCCTGCTCGGCGTGCACGTCCACCGTGACGTCGGGCAGCCATCCCTCGGTGCGCGAGAGTCCGACCCGGCCCGCGATCGCCTCGAGGCGCATCCGGGTCTCCGCGAGCTCGGTGCTCGACTCGATCGCGTCGCGCTCGAGCGCCTCGGGGATCGCGCTCTCCTCGGGCACGTCGTCGAGCGGCGCGGCGATGGACCACTCGGTGGCGTCACCGTGCAGACCGAGCACCCGGTGCAGGCGCTCGCGCGATCCGGCGCGCGCGAGCTCGAGCTCGGCGGTGACGGCGCGCGCCTCTTCGTAGGCGGCGATCTGCGTCGCGACGTCGAGCTCGGGCACGTTGCCCGCGTCGAACAGCATCGTCGCGGTGTCGCGGGCGGCGGCGAGGGCATCGAGCGCGCGCACCGCGACCGCGAGCCGCTGCTCGGCGGCCTGTGCGTCGTAGAACGCGGCGCGCGCGAGGTATGCGGTCTCGATCACCCGGCCGGCGGCGCGGAAGCGCGCGGCGTCGAGCTCGCGGCTCGCGACGTCGACGCGCATCGGGGTGAGCAGCGCGTGGGTGAGCTCGAACTCGGCGTAGAGCTCGACCTGCAGCGGCTGCTCGGGATCGTCCTGCGAGCGCAGATCGATCTCGATCTCGGGGTTCGGCAGGAGGCCCGCCTGGAGCACGCGGCCGCGCTCGATGCCGAGCTCGCGCAGCGCGGCGCGGAGCTCGCGGTGGTTCGCGATCGCGAGGCGCACCGCGTCGTCCGCGTCGAGCGGCGCGCGCAGGATCTCGCGCACCCGCGCGTCGCCGACCGGGTCGACCTGATCGAGCACGTCGGGCGGCAGCGCTTGGCCGCTGATCGTCTCGATGCGATCGAGGTCGCCGCGGATCGACGTGGTCGCGCAGCCGGCGCCGAGCAGCGCGAGGACGATCGCGATCAGGCTAGCGCGCATGATCGTGACCTCCGTGCGAGGCGGGGATGCTCGCGGGCTCGAGACCGTGCCAGCCCTGCGTCGACTCACCGGGCAATGGCGGGTCCTCGCGCAGCGCGCGGCCGACGTCGGCGACCGGCGCCTCGACGGCGTCGGACGAGATCGGCGAGGACGGGGGGAACGCGGCGGGGAGGGATCGCGTGCACGCCGCGAGGGCGGCGGCGATCACGATCGCGAAGAGGGTCGTTCGAGTGCGCATGTCGTGGCTCTGCGGGGCAGACGCGCACGTGCTCCGGGCATTACACCGGTCGTTTCGGTCGCCTCGAGCGGCCTCGCGGCGTAATGGGAGCGCGGCGCCGGCGTCTGCGTGGGCGAGAGGAGACGTGGAGATGACGAAGACCGCGAAGAGAGTGGTGCTCGTGTTGGCGCTGGCGCTCGGATCGGGCGTGGTCGCGGTGCCTCGGACCGAGTCGATGGCGAGCGCACAAGAGGTGCGCGAGATCGAGATCGTGGTGCGGGGCAGCTATCAGCCGAATCGGATCGTGGTGCGCGAGGGCGAGCGGGTGCGGCTGCGCTTCGTGCGGCACGAGTACGCGTCCTGCACGCGCGAGGTGGTGTTCCCGGCGCTCGGCATCCGTCGCGAGCTCCCGCCGCACCAGCCGGTCGTGATCGAGCTGCCGCAGCTCGCGGTCGGCGAGCACGAGTTCCGATGCGGCATGAACATGGTGCGCGGAACGATCGTGGTGGAGCCGCGCGGGGCCTGAGCGAGGGTATGCATGGATGCATGGCGCGGGTGCCCCGCCATGCATCCGTGCATGGGTCAGTCGTTCTGGGAGATCCGGTCGCGCGCCAGCGCGATCTGCGTCTCGGCGCGCGCTACACTCGGGCCTGCACTTTCTTCCTTTTGCGAGGTCCGATGCACAAGAACGTCTTCGTCGCGCTGCTCCCGCTTCTCGGGGGCTGCTATCTGCACCACACACTCGGCTCGACCGACGGCGACGGTGGCGCGCTCGACTCGAGCCTGCCGCCAACCATCGCCGACGCCGCGGGGCCGGTGCCGACGTGCCCTTTGACCGAGCGCTGTACCGTCGCCGACGGTAGCGACATCCGCGCGATCGCGGTCGACGACGAGCGCGTGTACTGGGTCGAGCACGGCACGTTCGACGCGCTCGGGAACCATCGGGGCGACGGACGGCTTCGCGTCGCGCCGGTCGAGGGCGGCCCCGCGACCACCATCCTCGAAGGCCTCGCTGGACCGGTCGACGTGCGCCTCACGAGCACGCACGTGTTCATCGGGCTCGCCAGCGCCACGCGAGAGGACGGAACCCGCGGAGCCGTGACTGCACGCGTGGCACGCGAAGGCGGCTCGCTCGAGCACCTCACGAACGAGCCGTTGCGCCGGTGCGGCACCTGCTTCGCGTCGGACGGCGACCTCGCGGTGTGGGTCGACGACGTCGCGATCCGCGTGCAGGGCGCGGCGGATGCCACGCCGAGATCGATCCGAGAAGGCGCGCGGCGCGCGGTGACGGCGCTCGCGCTCGACGGCGACGACGCGCTCGTGCTCACCGCGGTGCGCGGAGGCGAGGAGCGCTCGGTGCTCCGCATCGCGCTCGACGACGGAGAGACGATGCCGATCGCGACGCTGCCGCTCACGGGGGGCGAGGACACGCTGGCGCTCGTGGACGACGAGCTCTGGATCGAAGAGGGCGCGGGCCGGACCGAGACGTTCCTCTCGCGCAAGCCGATCGACGGCGGCGCGTGGGCCCGCGCGGTGGCGCTGCCGAACGGCGAGCGGATCGCGCGCATCGTGACGGCCGATCGGCGCATCGCGATCTCGCTGCGACGGCCCGGACGAGGGCTGCCGATCGCGGTCCACGCCGCAACGCCGGGCGATGCGACGTTGCGTACGATCGTCGATGGGCTCTCGCCCGAGTTCGCCGGCGCCGGCACGTGGAACGTGCCTTTCGACGCGAACGCCGAGCTCGTCCTGTGGGTCGTCGACGACGGGTCCGCGATCGTGCGTGCGCCCTGGTGAGCGCCGCGCGGTTCGTGGGTCAGTCGTTCTGGGCGCCGGCGCAGATCCAGTCGCGCACCAGCGCGATCTGGGCGGCGGGAAGATCGCCGCGACCGAGCGGCATGCGCTGCCCCGAGCACGCAGTGCCGACGAGCTTCTGGTAGAGCGCGCTGCCCTCGGGATCCCCGGGCGCGACGAGGGGGCGCGCGTCGGTGCACGTCGAGGCGACGTCGACGAGCTCGCCGTACGCGCGGCCCGAGGTGAGCTCGAGGTCGGCGGAGGGACGGTTGCTGCCGTGACATCCGTCGACGCACGACGCGGTGAAGATCGGCTGCACGTCGCGCGCGAACGACACGTCGCCGCCGCACGCGACGCAGCTCCCGCCCTCGCAGCGCTCGCCCGCGCCGCACGCGTTGCCACACCCGCCGCAGTGCGCGGTGTCGGTCGAGGTGTCGACGCACGATCCGTCGCAGAGCTCGAGGCCGCCGCCGCAGGTGCACTCGCCGGCCATGCAGCTGCTGCCGCCGACGCACGTGTTGCCGCACTCGCCGCAGTGCGTCGCGCTGCGCTCGGTGTCGACGCACGATCCGCCGCACGAGGTCGTGCCGCTCGGACATCCGCCGGTGAGGCAGCGCGATCCGCTGCAGACCTCGTCCGCGTTGCACGCGTTGCCGCACGCGCCGCAATTGGAGAAGTCGCTCGCGAGGTCGACGCACTGGCCGCCGCACGAGGTCGCACCTCCGGTGCACGACGCGGAGCCATCGAGCGCGCCGCCGGCGTCGGGCGGCGGGATCACCCGCGGGCCTGCGGGGCGAGTGTCGTCGGTGCACCCTGACGATCCCACCACCAGAACGAAGAGCGCGAGCCCGGGCGCGAACGCACGAATCATGTGCCGCGTGGATGACCGCGCTCGCGGGCATCCTTCAGCGTCGTCGACGAACCGGCTATTCGGGCCCGAGCCGGATCAGGACCGCGATGTCCTCGACGTCCGAGGCCACGTCGGTCCGCAGCACCAGCGCACCGGGGAACGTCGCGCGCCACTCGCGCTCGTCGGCTGGGGTCGCGCCCCACAGCGCCACCACCGAGCCGTCGAGCAACGCTGGCTCGGCCGCGCGTAGCGTCGTCCGCAGCACGATGTTCGGCGCGCGGCAGTCGAGCACGATCATCACCGGCGAACCCCCGCACGCCTCGATCGTCTGCACGAGCGTGCGCGCGTCGACGACCCGGTGCACCGACGTCTGCACGCGCAGCGAGAGCCGTCGCGCGTCCTGCGGAGAGCCCGCGAGCAGGATCGCCGCGAAGCGCTGTCGCTCCTCGACCTCGGCGCCGGGCGGGGGCGCGGGCAAGGTCTCGACGCTGCGGTGCTCCATGCGCTCGAGCGCGGCGATCAGCGGCACGAGCCGCACCGCGATCGCATCGCCCGCATCCTCACCGAGGCGATCGCGCGCCTCGACCAGCAAGTGGTCGTGCACGAAGCGATCGAGCTCGCGGGGCTCGCGCGGGATCCCTTCGCGCCCCGCCGCGGCGAGGGCGCGCTTGAGGATCGCGTCCGCGGTCTCCGTCGTCGCGTACGCGTCGAGCGCCTCGCGCACGATCTTCGCGACGAGCACCACCTCCGCGCCCGACTCGTGCTCGTCGGGCGCCTCACCGGGGCGCAGGGTCGGTCGCTCACGGGGACGATCCATCGCTCACGCCACCACGGGAAGTCGGCGCGCGCCGCTCGGCACGCTCGAACGCCCGCGCGACGCCGCTTCGGCCGCGACTGCGGCGCGCGTCGCGCGGATCTCGGAGAGCCACTCGGGGCGCGTGCGCCGCGCCCACTGCTCGAACACGTCCACTTCGCGCAGCACCTTCGCGACCGCGTCGCCGTCGGGATAGAAGTCGAGGCCCTCGTGGTTCTCGGGATTGAGCGCCATGAGGCGGATGCGGAGGTTGCGCGCGTGCGCGAGCTCGCCGAACCGGACGAGTGTGTGGGCGGACGCGGGCTGGACCACGAAGCTCACCGTGATGCCGAACCACCGGTGGTGTCGACCCCGGAATCGGATGAGCGCGTCGAGGTTCTCGAGCACCCGTGACATCTCCACACCGCGCTGCACCCGCTCGTAGACCTCGGGCGTGCCCGCGTTGAGGCTGATCGTCACGTCGCCGAGCGTGCAGCGCTGCATGCGCGCGAGCACCGGCTCGGTGAGGAGCGAGCCGTTCGTGACGAAGTCGATCGCGCAGTCGGGATACTTCGCGACGTCGAATTCGCGGAGAAAACGCATGGTCGAGGGGTTCGCGAGGGGCTCGCCGCCGAGCATCGTGAGGGTCTGCAGCGTCGGCAAGAGGGCGGGCAGCTCCTCCCAGATCGACTCCGGGAGCTCGCGGCGCGGGGTGCGACCGAGGTCGCACATGATGCAGTCGTAGTTGCAGTAGGTGCTGGGACAGATCGCGAGGCGCAGCGGCTTGCTGCGCACGACCTCGCGGCGCTCCGCGATGTCGTCGGCGATCAGCAGTTGGTTCGCGACGAACGCTTCGCTGCCGGTCTGGATGCGGAACGACTGCTCGTCGTACTTGCGATCGTGGAGGCGCGAGCAGATCGGATGGCAGAGCGCGCCGTGATCGCTGCCGATCATCTGGCGCCGTGCGAGCTGGTATCCGGGGCCGTTCCAGATCGCGCCGAGCGACGCGTGATGGACGTTGCCACGATCGCCGATCGTCCAGGTGGAGCAGCACTGCCGCACGAGCCCGTTGGGATCGACGACCTCCATCGTCGTCCACGGCGTGGTGCAGATCACGTCGGGGCCGCGGCGCTTGCTCGTGATCGCGGCGGGCACCTGCTGCTGGGTGGTGCGCATGCGCGTCCACGGGAGCACCGCATCGCGGATCGGCTCGGCGGCGCGCGCGTCGTCCTCGGAGAGCGCGCCGCGATCGGTGAAGCGACACGAGCTGCGCAGCGCGCACTCGCTGCACGCTGGCAGCGTGGTGTTCGGAGCGTCGCTCGCACCGTCCTTCAGCGTCGTGCGGAACGCGGTCGGTCGCGCGGCCCACACGCTCGGCAGCGTGCACGGCGGGAGATAGCCGCGATCGAGCGCACGATGGCCCGAGAAGCTCACGTTCGGGCACGCGAGGAGGAGTCGCGCGATCGACGAGGGCGACGCTTCGATCTCGGGCTTGCCCCAGTCGCGACGCACGAGCTCGAGCCACACCACGCGGGGGGCGAGGCGCATCGCGAGCGGCGCGACCATCGGGAACGTCGCGGGCCGTGCGATCACGCGCGCCTGGGTCTCGAGCCCGAGCGCTTCGGCGTCGGCGATCACGCGCTCGCCGTCGCCGGCGCGCATCGCGCGCAGGAGCTTCTCGCCCACGCCTTCGATCTGCACGAGCACGCCGTGGACGCCCGCGTCGCGCAGCGCGCGCAATCGATCGGGCCCGAGCGATGCCGCGGGCGCCTCGAGCCACACCCGGTGATCGCGTGCCTCGGCGAGGAACGCATCGAGCGCGGGCCACGCGGTCGCGTCGCCGCCGCCGAGGAGGACCTCTTCGTGGTCGAAGAGACGTCGCGCCTCGACGAGCGTCGCGGGACGACCCGTCGGCGCGCATGCATCGCACGCAGCACACGGGGTCGCGCAGCGCGGCATGACGGCGAGCCGATGCACTACGTGCCCTCCGTGAAGGGGCGGAACTCCGCGTCACCGTGGAGCGCGAGGTAGTGCTTCGGCACACCCATGCACGCGTCGCGCATCGCGCAAGGCTCGCACGCCGCGACGCGCGTGAGCCAGTCCGACTCCCACGCGTGATAGCGCGGCAGCGCGCGCTGGGCGGCGATGGTCCCGAGGTAGCTCGCGTCGGCGCCGAGCACGCAGAGCGAAGGAATGCCCGTCGGATCCTGGAGATCGCGCACGTTCAGGCCCGCGGCGCGCGCGCGATCGATCGCCTCGCGCAGCCGGGTCGCGTAGTCGGAGTACCGCGGCACGTGGCGCAGGCCCTCGTCGCGCGTCGCGAACTCGTTGCGCGGCGAGTGGAACTGCACGACGAGGCGATCGCGGTGGGCGCCCCAGCGCGTGACCACGAGATCGACGAAGTCGAGCAGCAGCGGCGCGTTGTCGACGAAGATCAGGTGATTGAGCAGCACGCGCACGCCCGCCTCGAGCAGCGCGTCGATGCCGCGCAGCGTGCGCGCGTGGGTGCCCGGCGCGGCGGTGAGGCGATCGCTGATCGCGGAGTCGGGCCCGTGCAGCGAGACCTGCGCGCTGGTGAGGCCGGCGTCGGCGAGCGCGCGCGCGGCGCCCGGCTTGTCGAGGAGCACCGCGTTGGTCTGCAGCTCGATCTCCTCGAAGCCGATCGAGCGCGCGTAGCGCACGTGATCGACGAGATCGCGGCTCAGCGTGGGCTCGCCGCCGGTGAGGATCACGCGCGTCGATCCGCGACCGCGCGCGGCCTCGAGCGCGGCGCGCACGTCGTCCTTCGAGAGATCGACGTCCATGTCGGCGAGCTCGCAGAACGTGCACGTCTGGTTGCAGCGATAGACGAGCCCGATGCGGCTGGTGGGCCGCTCGTGCGGCGTGCCGTCGCCGATCGGCTCGTAGTCGTAGTCGACGTGGAAGAACGTCTTCACGTCCTCGGCGCCCAGCACGCGGAGGCGCTTGCCCGCGTTGCGCCCGGGGCGCGCGTAGGGCGTCGCGGCGGCGATCGGGCACGGCGTGATCGTGTCGGCGAGGCGCGCCAGCTCGGCGGTCGTGATCGTGCAGAGCTCGGCGAGCGCGCAGGTCTCGCACGCGTCGTGGGCGGCGTTGCGATGGGCGGCCTCGGCGCCGGGACGGCCGGGGAGCACGTCGCGGAAGCGCGGCGCGAGCAGGCGCCGGGCGTGCGGCGGGAGCTCGACGAGACAGGGCGGGAGCGGATGATCGTTCGCGAGGGAGAGATCGATCTTCGCCTTGCGCGCGTCGGCGTCGGTGCGCGCGACGTCGTCGGCGATCGCGGCGCTGATCGCGCGCGGCGCGAGCTCGACGTGATCGAGCTCGGGGGCGACGCGGCGCAGCCACCCGAGGCGCTGCTGGGCCGAGGGCGCGCCGGGCTCGATCGGGAGCTGCACGACGACCTTGCGATCGAGGGCGCGCCACGCGCGCGCGAGCTCGAGCGCGGGACGAGGATCACGACGCAGCACCCGCAGCACCAGCCGCGTCACTCCGGCCTCGGCGAGCGCGGCGAGCGACGCCGGTGCGATCGCTGCGCCCTCGTCGATCACGAGATCGACGTCGGACGCGCCGCGCGCCGCATCGGCGACCCGGGTGACGCTCTCGGTCGCGCCCTCCCCCGAGATCACGATGGTGCGCGCACCGCGCGACACCGCGCCCGCGATGCGCGCGCGCAGCTCGGCGAGCACGACGTCGGAGGGCCTCCGGCGGATCTCGAAGTGCTCGACGTACATCGTCGATCAGGGCTCGCGACGCGGGAAGCGTCGATCGAGCTCGCGCACGACGTGCTCGGTGACGAGCCGCACGATCGTGTCGATCACGCGCTTCTCCTGGAAGTCCCCATCGCCGCCGCGATGATGACGGCGATCGTCGCGATCGCGCGACGCGCCGCACGCGTGGCAGCGATGGTCGCGATGATGATGATGGTGCTCGCGATGACCGCGCTCGTCCTCGAGCCGCGCGAGCCGATGATCGAGCTCGCGGAGCCGATCGAGGATCTCGTCGAGACGATCGTCCATGTCTCCTCCTCTCAGCTCGGCGCGAGGATCTCGCGGAGCGTCACGGGCTGGAACTCCTCGTCGCCGTGGAGCTCGACGTAGGCGCGCAGCAGCACGCCCGGGCAGATCGTGCGCATCGCACAGCGCTCGGCGTGTGGACAGGGCACCGTCGCGGCGGAGAACGCGTCGCCCGCGCGCTGGCGATAACGCGAGTCGCGGTACTCGGTGCCCGGGATCGGCGGGGCGATCTCGTCGTGGGGGAGCCACTCGATGAGGCGCACGCCGTGCGCGCTCGCGGCGCGATGGATCACGCACGGCGCGACGCCCTCGAGCAGCTGCTGCGCCTCGCGCGCCGAGCACTTCGGGCCCGTCGTGCGCGCGCGCTCCGCGAAGAGCGCGCTCGCGACCTCGTGCTGGCGCGGCGCGCTCTCGAAGTAGCGATCGGCGCGCGACTCGAAGCTCGGATAGGGGAAATGCGCGGAGAGCGTGACCCGTCGCTCGTTCGCGAACGCCCAGAGCGCGTGCAGCTCGTGGTGGTTCTTCGACGTGATCACCGAGAGCAGCGAGACCCGCACCTCGCCCATCTCGTGCAGGTTCACGAGCGCGCGCTGCACCTCGTCGAACGCGCCGGGGCGGCCCACCACCGCGTCGTGCACCGCCGCGGTCACGCCGTAGATCGGCACGAAGATCTCGCGGTGCGGCGGCAGCGCGGCGAAGAGCTTCTCGGCGAACGCACGATCGGAGAGCCGCGTCGCGGGCGAGAAGATCTGCACGCGCTGGTAGCCGAGCGCGCTCGCGAGCTTCGCGACGTCGACCACCCGGCTGTAGGAGAGCGGGTCGTATCCGTTGAGGCGGAACGTGCGCACCCCGCGCCGCGCCTCGCGCGCGAGATCGTTCGACACCGCGGCGAACGTCTCGTCGCCTCCGTCGAACGCGGGCGCCGTGCTCTTCACGCTGCAGAACGCGCACTGCTGGCCGCACTCCGAGGAGATCGCGAGGTTGAGCACCTCGTCCTCGCGCGCGAGATCGATCCCGTCGCCGGGCGCGATCACGATCGCGTCCTCGGGGAACGTGATCGACAAGCGCGGGTGGTCGTTGAGCTGCACCACGAACGCGACGAACGCACGCAGCGTCTCGATGCTCGGCGACGAGGGGCGCCCCATCGTCACGTGATCGAGCTGCAGGTGCGCGCTGCGCGCGAATCCGGGGGGATCCGGCAGGTGCGGCGAGATGCAGAAGATCGCGCGCTCGTCGCTCGTGGCGTGCGTGAAGTCGAGCACCAGCGAGCGATCGATGTCGCCGCGCAGCATGGTGCGCGACGCGGGGTACACGTCGGCGAGCGACCATCCGCCCGCGACCGGGATGCCCTCGACGATCCACGGCACGAGCAGCTCGCGCACGCCCTCGGGCGTGAAGACGATGCCCTGGCGATCGGCGCGGCGCCCCATCACCTCGGCGATCGTCGCGCGCGGGAACGCGGAGAGGCGCGCGTCGACCGCGAGCGCGATGCCGAGCACGAGGTTCGCGACCACCTCGCGTCCTTCGGGCCCGGTCTGCGCGACGCTCGCCCGATATCGCACCTGGCAGTGTGCGAGGCGCCGGAACACCGGGCCCGGCGCACCGAGGGGCACGACGCGCACCTCGACCCAGTCGCGCGAGCGCGTCGCCGAGAAGCGAACGAGCAGCTCGTCGTCGCTCGGCAGATCCACGCGGTCGTAGGCCCACCCGGTGGGAGCCCCGGTGAGGAGCGCGAGCGGGCTGCGGCCCGTGCCTCCGCGTACTGCCAGGGAGCCCGAGGGCTCCTGCGCGTCGCCGTCCACGGGCCGATGGTATCAAAACCCGCGCGACGTTTTGCGCCCCGGGTACCATCGACGACGATGGCCGGCGAGCCGTGGTGGTGGCTGCGCGAGGACGAGGCGCGCGCGCTGGGGCTCGGCGCGGGCGCGGTGCGCACCGAGCGCGGCGTGTTGTTCGGCGATCCGAGCGCACCGGTGCGGCTCGAGGTGATCGCGCGCGACGACGCGGCGCCGCTGAAGCTCGGGCCGATCTCGGTGCGGGTGTGGGGCGCCGAGACCAGCGATCGCGCGGTGGTCGCGCTGCTGCATCGTGTCGCGCGCACGCTGCACGCGCGGCGGGGCACCGAGTTCCGGCCCGAGGAGATCGCGAGGGTCGTGGAGGACGTCGACGAGGCGCCGCGACCCGCGGTGACGTTGATCGACGTGCCCTCGGTGTGCGCTCGTGCGTGCGCGTTCTGCGGGATCTCGAAGGTGCCGCACGCGATGCGCCGGCCGCGCGGAGACGACGCCGCGGTCGAGCGTGCGATCGCGGCGGCGACCGGCGCGGTGCTGTTCACCGGCGACGATGCGCTCTCGCATCCGTCGATCGAGCGGTGGATCGCGATGGCGCGAACGCCGTCGTTGGTCGGACCGCCGCGCGCGGGGCGCGAGCGCGCGATCGCGGCGCGGCTCACGAGCGCCGGGCTCGTGCGGTGGTCGAGCGGGATCTTCGGCGCGAGCGCGGAGGCGCACGACGCGATCGCGGGCGAGATCGGCGCGTTCGACGCGCTGCGCGATGCGTGCGCGGCGCTGCGCGAGGCGGGCATCGAGGTCGAGCTGATCACGCCGATGGTGCGGCCGACGATCGATGGGCTGGCGGAGATCGTCGCGCTCGGTGCGGCGTGGAGCGCACGTCCGGTGGTCGCGCAGCTCTACGTGCCCGATCCCAGCGTGGGCGATTCGTTCGACGCGATGGTCCCACCCTGGCGCGCGCTGCGCACCGCGATCGCCCGCGTCGATCGCGCGCACGCGACGATCGAGGGCGCACCGCCCTGCGTGCTCTCCGGCGCGCACCGCGGGACGCGCGTGGTGCTCGATCGATCGGAGGCGAGCACCACCTCGTACCCGAGCGCGACGTGCAGCGAGTGCCCGCTCCGCGCGGCGTGCCCCGGCATCGCGGAGAGCACGCTGCGCGCGGTCGGTCACGACGGGCTCGGCTCGTCGTCCTGATCGACGCGCTCCTCCCAGCGCTCGATCGCGCGGGTGATCGCGCGGAGCACGCGTGCATCGGGCGACGCTGCGTCGCGCACGTAGCGCACCGAGAAGCGCTTGGTGTGGGCGAACGCGGGCGCGCCGTCGCGCGGATGGAGCTCGACGCAGAGCTCGCCCCCGGGCCCGAACGCACGCAGCACGTGCACGTCGCTCTGGGCACGCGCGACGTCGCGCACGCCGAACGCCGGATGCGATGCATGCGCGAACACGCGGCGCAGCGCGCGCGTCAGCTCGGTCTCGTCCCGCACGATCGCGTGGCCGCGTCCGGCGCTCGGCGCGGGCTCGGCGCGGGTCGCGAGGGGGCGCAGCTCGGACGTGCCGTACGCCTCGGCGTAGGGGCCCTGCAGACCGCCGCAGAACGCGTCGTACGCGCACGACTTGCACGCGTCGGTCTTCACTTGTTGCGACCACTTCCAGTCGCGCTTGAGCACCACGAGGCCGCTCGTCTGCGCGACCTGGGTGGTGCCCGCTTCCTCGCTGATCCACGGCCCGAGATCGGGCGCGACGCACGCGGGAAAGCTCGTGAGGCGCACCAGCACGCCGGCGTCGTGCATCGTGCGCACCGCGTCACGCAGCGCGGGCACCAGCGCGTCGAAGCGCGGCACCAACGACGCGTACTCGGCGCGCGTCGCCGACTCGAACGCGCCGCTCGGCTTCACGGTGTCGAGCCCGACCTCCTCGGGGCGCAGCTCGGCGAGCAGGTGCGCGAGCTCGCGCAGCGACTCGGCGGCGTGCACCGTGAGCACGACGTTGACCTTCACCCGCTGTCCGAGCTCGAGCAGCCGCCGGGTGCCGCGCACCGTCTGATCGAACGCGCCGCGCGCGACCACCGACGCGTCGTGGGCCTCGGCGGTGCCGCCCTGGATCGACACCTGGAACCACGTGGCCTTCATGTCCGCGAGCCATCGCGCGCCGGCGCGCGACGCGGCCATGCGCGCGTTGGTGAAGATCGTCGTCGCCTGGTACCCGATCGCGTGCGCGTCGCCGAGGAGCTCGCCGAGATCGCGACGCACCGTGGGCTCGCCGCCCTGGAACAGCGCGCGTCGCGCGCCCTTCGCATACGCATCCTCGAGCTGCGTGCGGATGCGCTCGCGCGGCACGTGGGCGAGGCGTGGGCCCTGCTCCGCGTTCACCCAACCGGTCGTGCAGAACGCGCAGCGGTTGTTGCAGACGTCGGTGACGTGGATCTCGACCTTCGGCAGCGCGACGTCGTCGATCACGAGCTGCGCTCCGTCGCTCTCGCGGGGTCGGCGCGAGGTCGCAGCTCGGCGTCGCCGTGGCGCGCGAGGTACGAGGCGCGCACACCGTTGCACCGCGGTCGCAGCGTGCATCCGTCGCAACGCGGAGTGAACGTGCCGCCCTCGATCTCCGAGCTCTCGAGGCGGAACCGATGCCCGCTCGCGTCGTGCACCAGGAGGCCGAGCTCGGGGGCGAAGAAGCGCGCGCCCGCCGCGTCGTCGTCGATCGCGCAGGGCGGCGTGTGCAGCGAGGTCACGTCGGCGCCGCGGGTGTCGCGCACCGCACGCGCGACCTCGGCGATGCGCGGCTCCTCGGCGAGCGCGTCGTCGTCCCCGGGGGCCATCATCCAGAGGCGGAATCGCGCCACGCCGCGCGCCGAGAAGACCCGCACGATCTCGGGGATCATCGTGGTGGTCGATCGATAGACCAGCACGTCGCCCTCGACGTCGAGCCCGACGGCGCGCGCGTTCTCGATCCCGCGGCACAGCAGATCGAACGCGCCCTCGGTGCGCGCGAAGCGATCGTGGGTGGTCGCGTCGGGACCTTTGATCGAGACCGCGATCTCGGTGGCGCCGGCGTCGGCGAGACGACGCGCGACCTCGGGGTACGCGAGCATCGCGGCGTTGGTCTGGAGGCGCACCCGCGTGTAGCCCCGGGCGCGCGCCTCGCGGATCAGAGGCAGGAGGTCGCGGCGCAGCGTGGGCTCGCCCCCGCCGATCCACAGCTGGGTGATGCCCTGCCGTCGCCCGTCGATCATCGCGGCGACGAGATCGCGCGACGAGAGCGACGGGCCTCCTTCGTTCATCACGCCGCACCCGAGGCAGCGCTGGTTGCAGCGATAGTCGGGCGTGAGCTCGAGCCACTGCGGGCGCGCCGGCGTCGTCGCGACCGGAGCGGCGATCACCGCGCGGGCCGAGGGCGCGAGCGGCTCGCCGGGCACGATCAGGAGCGGCGACGACGCTGCGATCGCGGTGCGATCCCCGCGCGCCCCGACCAGCACCACCCGATCGCGCGCCAGCTCGATCGCGACCACCTCGTCGTGCGCGCCCCCGAGCGGACGTCGCGGCAGGTCCTCGATCGCACGCACCTCGAAGCGATCGCCGCGCCACGTCCCGTCGAGCATCGCGGCGCGCGCGTGATCGAGGAAGAGCGAGGGACGCGCGAGCGTGTCGCGGACCCACCGCGCGCCGCGCGCATCGATCGCGCCGAGGTGCGCCAACGCCTGCTCCGCGATCGCGATCGACCCCGCGCAGTCGGCGCTGCACGGATGGTGCGAGAGCAGCCGCACCGCACCCGTCCTCACCACACGCGCGTCGATCGCGCGCTCAGCGGTGCGCCGCAGCGTCGCGCGCTCGTTCTCGACGTTGTCGCGGCGATCGGCCTGGGCGAGGAACGCCTCGACGCAGCACGACGGATAGCCCATGCGGGCGCCCATCGCGCGGGTGTCGCGCGCGCGCTGCAGCGTGACGATCTCCACGAGATCGTCCTCGGTCCGCGCGACCGCGACGATCGCGTGGGAGCGCCCCTCGAGGTGCTTGCCGCCGCTCGCATCGAGGTCGTGGGTCTCGACCACCACGGCGGCGAGGCCCATCGCGCGATAGGCGCGGATCAGCCCGTCGACGTCGCGCGCCGCGACCCCTTCTTTCAGCAGCCCGCGCTTGTCGCCCGCGACCAGACGCTCGAGCTCGAGGTCGACGATCGCCGCGGCGCCGAGGGTCGACCCCAGCGTGCGCGGATCGAGGCCCCACGCATCGAGCACGTTCACCAGCGGCAGGTGCGCGACGTCGGGCGCGCTCGCGAGGCCGGGCCAGCGCAGCACGAAGCGCGTGGCGAGCTCGAGGCGATCGGCGTCGGGCAGCGTTCGCCATCGCTCCCGCAGGGCCTCGCAGATCACGAAGATCGCCTCGACGCGCGGATCGGCGAAGCGCCACGCGAAGCTCGCGTCGTAGCCCTGCTCCGCGGCGCGATCACCGCGCGTGGCGTCGAACGAGGGCGTGAGCAGCCCATCGGCCTCGGCGAGCGCGTGGAGCGGCGTGCGCGGATAGAGCCGCAGGCGGGTGCGTGCCGCGTCGGCGCGTAGCTCGTCGAACCCCACCTCGCGCATCATGCGCGCGTTGGCGAGCAGCGCCTCGGGCGTGGTCCACGGCGTGAACGCGACGAACCCGTGGGCGCGCAGCCGCCGGAACTCGAAGCTGCGCGGGAAGCGCGTCGCGAGATCGCGCAGCAGCGCGATGGCGCGCACGTTGTCCTCGGCGCTCGTGCCCTTGTTGAAGAGCACGAGGGTGTCGGGATCGAAGCTCTCGAAGCCGACGAGATAGACGTGCACCACGCTCCCGCTCGTCTCGGCGATCGTGCACGCCTCCGCGAGCTCGGCCTCGTGCTCGAGCAGCCAGTCGACGCGGCTCTTGATCAGGAGCTCGATCGCGCCGAGCCCGCGGTCCTCGGCGATCTCGCGGAACGCCCGCGGCAGGTGCGGATGCGGGCGCTCGTCGACGAGCAGCACCTCGAGGCGTCCCTCGGGTCGCGACGCGCGCAGCGTGCGGAGCTGCGCGAGCCAGCGTGTCACCGTTTCGTCCCCGTTCACCGCGGCGTAGGCGCCGGTGTTGTCGAGGCAGAACGTGCAGCCGCGGGTCTGCACCTTGTTCTCCGAGCCGGTCGTGCGATCGAGCGCGAGCTTCGCGAACGGCGCCTGCTTCGCCGCGTCCACGAGGTACGGGCAGCCCACCGCCGGGCCGCGGATCGCGGGGAGCGCGCCCGCGTGCTCGGGCTCGATCTCGTCCTTCGAGAGCACGCGCAGCGCGCGGATCTCCTTCGCGCTCGCCGGCGCCGGCGCGGGCGCGGGCACGACGTCACCGGCGAGCAGGGCGCGCAGGCCCTGCTCGTCGACCACCGCGTCGAAACGATCGTCGAGCGCGGCGCGCACCCCACCGGCGAGGCGCACCAGCTTCCCGCCTCGCAGCGCGGCGCGGAGGACGTCGATCATCTCGGCGTCCCACGCGCGCTCGAGCACCAGCGCGTCGAGCGCGCGCCCGCTCACGTCGCGCGCCAGCGACTCGAGGAACGAGCCGCGCTGCGCGGCATCGGCGGGCCACGTCGCATCGAGCCGCGCGACCTCGTGCCCCGCGCGCTCGAGCCGCTCCGCGATGCGCGAGAGGCCGCGATCTCCGAGGAACACATCGGATCGCGCACGGAGATCCAGCACTGCGATCTTCGACGCCACGACGCCCGCGATGATAGGCCGAGAACCGCCGGCACCACCATCCGTTCTCGGAGCACCCGCCCTGCCGCTCCGCTCTCACCCGGGCGCTGCGAGTACACGCGCACGGCGCGCCGCCTGGGCGAGGCCGGTCGCGAGCAGGACGAACCCGAGGACGATCGAGGTCGCGCCCCACTCGAACGAGCCGCGCGGCGCGACGAGCCAGCCGCGCTGGGCCGCGGCGTGCGCGGAGGTCAGCGCGATCGGCGCGAGCGGGATCCACGTGCGCCAGCGCCGCGCCGCGAGCACGCACAGGCACGCGAGCGAGACGTCGAGCACCAGCTGGTGCGCGGGCAGCCCGTGCGCGTGGTGGCCGAACGTCCAGAGCGCGACGTAGGTGCTCGCGAGCGCGCCGACGAGCAGACGACGGCGCGCGATCTCGGACGCGGGCCCGAAGCCGAGCGCGACCTCGTGCACCGCCTCTTCGTCGACGCTGCGATAGGGCGGCCGCGGCGCGCGCACGGCCTGCATGCGCTCGGTGGGCGCGCGCCACGCGCGGAGCACCAGCACGCACGCGACCATCAGCGCGACGCACCACGTCTGCCACGGTGCGATCACCATCGTGCCCGCGAGCGCGGCGGCGGAGAGACCCCACACCGCGCGCTCGCGCATCGCCCATCGCGTCGCGAGCAACGTCGCGACCGGCACCAGCGCGAAGAGCGACACGCCGAGCTCCGCGCCCCAGTAGAGAACGTGGGCGAGCGCGCCCGCGCCCCAGAGCGCCCAGGTGCCGGTGAGCGCGCGACGGCCGCGCACGTCGAAGCCGTGTGCGCTCTCGATGCGTCGCGACGTCCACAGCGCCGTCGCACCGAGCGCGAAGACCCAGAGCATCGTCAGCGAGGTGCGGCCCTCGAGCGCGGTGGCGCGGAAGAGCTGGGGCAGCACCGCGAGCCCGAGCGCGCCGATCACCGGCACCAGCATCGCCGAGCGCGACACCCGCAGCTCGAGCGCCCGCGCGAGCGCGACGAGCTTCACGACGAAGAGCACGAGCCACGTGCTCGACGCGGCGATCCCGGTGCCGCCGAGGAACGAGAAGATCTCGACCTGGAGCGTGGGATCGCACTGGTAGATCGCGGCGAGCAGCGCGAGCATCACCGCGGCGCGACGCTCGTGTCGGCGCCACAGGAACGCCGCACCGCCGATCAGCGCGAGCGCGTAGAGCTCGGCGATCGCGCCGACGCCGAGACCTCCGAGCGCGCTCACGCGCGCCATGTCGCGCGACACGAGCCAGAGCCCGCCGAGCACCAGCATCGCGCTGAGCAGGTAGACGGGGTTGTGCTCGAAGAGCCAGCGACGCAGCAGCGCGCGCAGCGCGTCCTCGTCGCGCTCGGGCTCGGGCTCGGGGGGTGAGACGAACGTGATCACGATGACCTCCTCGGGTGCGACGCGGCCCGAGCACGCGTGGTGCCAGCGCGAGATCCGATGCATCACGCGCTCGGCGCCGGCGCGGTCCTGCCAACGCGTCAGCGCGCTGCGGATCGGTGGTCATCGTGTCAGCCGTGTTGACGCGACGCGGATCGCCGGGCGAACGTGCTCCTCGCGCATGGCCTCGTTCCGCGATCCTCCGAACGCCGACGACGCAGCGCGCGAGCGACGGGTCGCGATCGCGCGCGCCCTGGTCGGCGCGCCCGCGCTGCCCCAGCCGCTGCCGCGCTTCGGGCTGACGCTCGTCGCGGTCGAGCCCGAGGGCGACGGGTTCGACCTGGTGCTCGGCGCACCCTCGCCGATCGCGCGCGCCCGGCTCGCGCCGCGCTCGCGCGAGCCCTTCGCGGTCGACGTGACGATCCGCGAGACCCAGCCGATCGCCGCGCGATATCGCGCCCAGACGACGGTGATCCGCGATCGCCTGGCGCGCGCGATCGACGACACGAAGTGGCGCGAGGCGCGCACCCACGCCGACGCGCTGAAGAAGCTGCCGACCGGGATCCCGCTCGGTCATTTCCGTCAGCTCATCGAGGGCATCGAAGAGCCCTCGGGGCTCGTGCGGATCGGGTTCGGGTGCAACCAGGACTGCGGCTTCTGCTGGCAGTCGCGGGACTGGCCCGGGTACGACGCGGCGCAGGTGCGCACGTGGATCGAAGATCTCCGCGCGCTCGGGGCGCGCCATCTGACGATCTCGGGCGGGGAGCCGACGCTCGATCGCGCGCTGGTCGATCACGTGCGGCACGCGCAGACGCTGGGGTTCGAGTCGATCGTGATCGAGACCAACGCGATCCAGATCGGCAAGCGCCCCGCGCTGGCGAGCGAGCTGCGCGACGCCGGGCTCACCCGCGCGTTCGTCTCGTTCCACAGCGGCGATGCGGCGGTCTCCGATGCCGCGACCCGCGCGCCCGGCACCCACGTGCGCACCGTCGCCGGCGTCCGCGCGCTCCTCGACGCGCAAGTGCACGTGATCCTCAACGCGGTCGTGACCGCCGACACCTTCGAGACGCTGCCCGAGCTGCCCGAGTTCATCTCGCGCACCTTCGGCACCCGCGGGCGCTTCGGCGGCGTGTCGATCTCGGTGCCGGTGCCGGCGTTCGATCACGAGGTCGCGCGCAAGGTCGTCGCGACGCCGGAGCAGGTGCGAAGCGCGCTCTCCGCGACCATCGAGCAGGCGGAGAAGCACGGCGTGCTGCTCTTCGGGCTCGATGGCCCGTGTGGCCCACCGCTCTGCGCGTTCGGCGCCGATCGGCGTGTCACCGATCTGTCCCCGAAAGGCCCGGTGTCGTTCCGGATCTACGTCGACGAGTGCCAGCGCTGCTCGGTGCGCGGCTCCTGTCACGGCGTGCAGCGCGAGGAGTACGCGCTCTTCGGGCCCCGCGCGGTCGCGCCGATCTCGTAGAATCGTCAGCCGCCGTGCGCAGTGAGCAGGTCCAGACGCACCTCCGGTGCAACCAGAACTGCACGTACTGCAACGCGCGCCGGACCACCGACGACCCGTCGTTCGTGCGGGCGAGCGCGGTCGTCTCGCGCATCGACGCGGCGATCGCGACCGGCGCGCGCGAGGTCGTGCTGAGCGGCGGCGAGCCGACGCTGCGTCGTGATCTCGCGTCGCTGATCACCGCGGCGCGGAGCGCGGGCGCAGAGCGGGTGGCGCTCGAGACCAACGCGACGGTGATCGACGCGGCGCGCGCGATCGAGCTGCGCGAGGCAGGGCTCGAGCGCGTGCTGGTGAACCTCGCGGGCGACGGTGCGTGGGTCGACGCGATCACCCGCGACCCCGGCGGATTCGAGGCGACGCTGCGCGGCATCGACGCGCTGCTCGCGGCGGGGGTGCGCGTCGACGTGCAGGCGCCGGTGATCCGCAGCACCGCGGCGCGGCTGCCCGAGCTGCCCGCGTTCGTGCGCGAGCGCTTCGGGGGACGGGTGCGCACGTTGCTGCTCACGGTGCCGGTGAGCGCGCCCGACGCGAGCGAGCTCCTCGACTACGACGCCGCGGGCCAGGTGGTGCGCGACGTCGAGCTGCGCGCGCGACGCGCCGACGTGGCGCTCAAGCTCGCGCCGGGGAGCGGTCCTCCGCCTTGCGTGCACGGCCGCGATCCTCGGGTGGCGCACCTCTACTCGCTGACGCCGGGCGCGTCGGCGCGCCGCGATCACGTGCACCTCGCGCCGTGCGAGTCGTGCGTCGTGCGTGATCGCTGCGCGGGCATCCCGCGCGCGGTGCTCGAGCGCGCGGGCGCGCCCTCGATGACGCCGGTGACCACCGATCGGGCGCGCCGTCGCCTCTCGCTGATCTCGACCGTCGAGGAGCAGATCGCGCGCGAGCTGGTCACCCCGAATCGCTACCGCGATCCGGTGCACGGCGACGTCGACGAGGCGCTCGTGCGCGTCGTCTTCCAGTGCAACCAGGCGTGCCGCTTCTGCTTCGTCTCGACGCACCTGCCCGCGGCCGAGAACGACGCGATCGAGCAGGCGATCCGCGATGCCGCGGCGAACGGCAAGAAGGTCACGCTCTCGGGCGGCGAGCCCACGCTGCACCCCGAGCTCGTGCGCTACGTGCGCCTCGCGAAGTCGCTCTCGAAGCTCCCGGTGCTGCTCCAGACCAACGCGATCCGGCTCGCCGATCCCGCGCTGGCGCGCGCGCTGCGCGAGGCCGGGCTCGACGAGGCGTTCGTCTCGCTCCACGGCGCGACCGCCGCGGTGTGCGATCGCGTGACCCAGGCGCCCGGCACCTTCGACAAGACGGTGCGCGGCCTCGACCAGCTCGTCGCGGTCGGGGTGAAGGTGCAGATCAATTTCGTCATCTGTCAGGCGAACCTGCACGAGCTGCCGGCGTGGGTCGCGCTGATCGCGGATCGCTGGCCGCGCGCGTTCGCGAACGTGTCGTTCGTCGCGCCCTCGACCGACGTGGTGCCGCGCGAGCACGCGCTGGTGCCGCGCTACGCCGAGGCGATGCCGGTGCTCGCGGAGGCGGTCGCGCTCGCGCAGGCGCGTGGTGTCGAGATCGGCGGGTTCGAGTCGATGTGCGGCGTGCCGCTCTGCCTCGTGCCGCGCTCGCTCGATCGCTACTTCGAGCTCTCCGAGGTGCCGCCGGGGTTCGATGCCGGCGAGTTCGTGAAGACCGATGCCTGCGCGCGCTGCGCGCTCGCGTCGCGCTGCTTCGGGATCCGCCGCGGCTACGTCGAGCTGCACGGCGAGCACGAGCTGCGCCCGGTCGGGTGATCAGAGGCCGCGGAGGATCGGCACGCTGCGCTCGGCGCGGGCGATGCGATCACGGAGCGCCGCGAGCACGCGATCACGCTCCGCCGCGAGCTCGTCGCTCGCCATCCGCGCCGGCTCGTAGAGCAGCACGTAGCGCTCGGTGCGGAACGGAGGCTCGAAGGGCACCGCGTCGGGCGGCGCGAGCACCGCGCGGAAGCGATGCTCGTCGCGGGTCAGCTCGATCGCGATCCGTCGGTCGTGCGGCGCGCCGATCTCGCTCACCGTCCAGCCCTCGATCTCGTTGCCGACCGCGAGCCCGTCGAGCACCGCGATCACGTCGCGCGGCGCGGGCGGCGGCTCGGGATCGTCGTGCCCCTGCGCCGGCACCAGGAACCCGCCGAGCGCGCGCGCCGAAGCGAGCGTCGCGTGAGGTGCGATCACGCCGAGCGTCGCCACGGTCGCGAGCGCGATCGCGGTCCACACGGCCGCGCCGCGCCGCACCGAGACCGGCGCCCATGCGAGCGCGCCGGCGAGCGCCGCCTCGTCGCGCGACACGTCGCGCCCGAGCGCGCGCGCGATGCGATCCCACGGCGTGGCGAGCACCACCGCGAGCACCAGCGGCTGCACGAAGAGGATGTGGCTGGTCGCCCAGATCCCGATGTGGAACGCGGCGATCGCCGCCGCCGCGAGCCGGCGCAGCCGCGGCACGACCAGCAACACCGCGCCGAGCTGCACCACGATCGTCGCGACCTCGAGCGCGCTCGCGATGCGCGGGCTCTCCGCGACGAACCGACCGAGCGCGTCGGGGAGCGACTCCGAGCCCACCTCGACGTGCGAGATCGCCATCATCCGGATCGTCGACGACGAGAGCCACTCCATGCCGCCGAAGCGCAGCTTGCTCGTCGCGGCGGAGAGGTACGTCGCGGCGAAGATCGCGAGCCCGCCCTCGAGCCCGTAGCTCGCGCGGCGCCACCACGCGCGCTGGGGTTCGTCGTCGCGCGTGGCGCCGATCGCCCACGCGTAGGCCTCGCCGAGCACCACGCCGAGGAGCACCGCGCCCATCTGGTAGAGCGTCTGGTGGTGCACGGTGAGCACCGACGCGAACGCCTCGAAGAGCACACGCATGGCGGCGAGCGCGACGAAGCCCGACGCGAGCTGCACGTCCGCGCGCAGCCGTCGCGCGCGACCGAAGAAGAGCGCGAGCGCGACCAGGGCGATCACCGCGATCGCGCCGAGCACGATCGGCGTGCTCGACACGAAGCACCCGAGCTCACGATCGGGCTGGCACTCCTTGAAGCGCCGCATCCATCCCGCGACGCCGGCGAGGATCAGCACTTCGATCGAGAGGATCAGCCAGAGCGTGGAGCGCCACGCGAGCAGCGCGATCGGCGGCACGCTCAGCGCTCCCGGCGCGCCCGGCACTGCGCGAGCACGCACTCGCGCACCTCGATCGGCGTGTCGCCCTCGCGCGCGTAGAAGCCGAGGCGCACCAGCACGACCGGATCCTCGCCCTCGCCGCGATGCGAGACGATGTGATCCTCGACGCGCGTCGCCTGCGCGGAGTACCCGGGATCGTCGCACTCGGGGTGGGCGCTCGAGCTCGTGTCGACGTCGCCCTCGCAGCGCCAGTCGACGTAGTCGAACGCCTCGTCGAGCGTGCCGTCGGCGCGGCGCACGACGACGCGGCTCGACGACTCCATCGCGCTGCGGAACATGCCGAGCGGGCTGATCGGGTACATCTCGCCGACGCCGTGGGCGACGAGCCAGTACCCGAAGACACACGCGGTGACGAGGTACGTCGCGGCCTTCGGGCTCGTCGGACCGGCGCTCACGCGCGAGACGATATCATCGCGAGCCGATGCACGTAGAGAACGCGATGGGGGTGTGCCCGGTCCGCGAGGACACCGAGATGCTCGCGGCCGCGGCCGCCGAGGAGGCTCCGGGGCGCGCGCTCGATCTCGGCACCGGCACCGGCTACGTCGCGGTGTACCTCGCGCTCCGCGGGTTCGAGGTCGACGCGGTCGACGTGAGCCCGCGCGCGATCGCGGCGGCGCGCGCCAACGCCGAGCGCAACGGCGTCGCGGTGCGCTTGTCGTCGTCGAGCCTCTTCTCCGCGGCCACCGGCACCTACGACGTGATCGCGTCGAACCCGCCGCAGCGCGAGCGCGAGACCGAGCTCTCGCGCCTCGTCACGAGCACGCTCCTCCGCAGCCTCACGATCTCGACCTTCCTGATGCGCACCTTGAGCCCGCTGCTCGAGCCACGCCGGCTCGGATTCCTGGAGCAGATCGCGTCGGGCGCGCTCGATCGCCTGCGCCCCGGCGGGCGCATCCTGCTCGTGATCAGCCCCACCGAGACCGCGCACCTGCTGGCGTCGCTGCCGCGCCTTCGGCTCCACGATCGCCGCCCGGTCCGCACGATCCCGGGCTTCGAAGTCGCGATCTTCACGCGCGCGTCCCAGTAGTGCTCGCGTCCTGGAACGGGCAGAATGTGGGCTCGATCGAAGCCGCATGCGCGCTCTCTTCCTCAACCCACCCGGCCCCGACGGAGTCCCCTACATCCGCGAAGGCCGCTGCGAGCAGAGGCTCTCGTCGTACGCGTACCGGATGCTGCCGATCAGCCTGCCCTCGACGGCGGGCGCGCTGCGCGAGCACGGGCACGTCGTGGAGATCCTCGACGCGTGCGGGCCGCGCGTGCCGGCGTCGTCGCTCGAGGGACGGGTGCGCGCGTTCCGGCCCGATCTCGTGGTCGTGAGCGTGTCGACGCCGACGTACTCCGCCGACCTCGAGACGATCGACGCGCTCGCGCGCTGGGTGCCGAAGGCGCACCTCACGGCGATCGGCGTGCACGTCACCGCGCTGCCCGACGAGGCGCTGCGCGCGTCGCGACTCTCGTCGGTGGTGCGCGGCGAGCCCGAGTGGACGGTGACGGAGCTCGCGGAGTGCCTCGCGCGGGGCGGCGATCCCTCCACCGTGATCGGCCTCTCGTTCCGGCGCGGCGACGAGATCGTGCACAACGGCGATCGCCCGTTCGACGGCGATCTCGACGAGCTGCCCGAGCCGGCGCGCGATCTGCTGCCCGAGCAGGACTACTTCCTGCCCGTCTTCAACAAGCCGTACACGCTCGTGGTGCCGACGCGCGGCTGCCCGCACAAGTGCACGTACTGCACGGCGCCCTCGTACTACGGCAAGAAGCTGCGGCGCCGCGCGCCGAAGCGGGTCGTCGACGAGATGGAGGCGATCGTCCGCCGCGGCGTGGTGAAGGACATCACGATGTGGTCCGACACGTTCACGCTCGATCGCCGCTACGTGATCGAGGTGTGCGACGAGATCGTGCGGCGCCGGCTCGACGTGCACTGGATGTGCAACTCGCGCGCGGACTGCATGGACCCCGAGCTCGCGCGGATCATGCGGCGCGCGGGGTGCGTCGGGATCTCGTTCGGGCTCGAGTCGGGCGTGCAGGAGATCCTCGATCGCGCGAAGAAGGGCACGACCGTCGAGCAGGGGCGCGCCGCGGTGGAGGCCACGAAGAGCGCGGGGATCTCGACGCTCGGGCACTTCATCCTCGGCCTGCCCGGCGAGACCCGCGAGACGGTGCGGCGCACGGTCTCCTACGCGATCGAGGTCGATCCCGACTGGGCGCAGTTCTACTGCGCGACCCCGCTGCCCGGGACCGCGCTGCGCGCCGAGGCGGAGCGCGAGGGCGCGCTGGTCGGCGGCGACTGGAGCGAGCTCGAGCTCCACCGGCCGAGCATGTCGACGAGCACGATGAGCGCGTCGGAGCTCGAGCGGCAGCGGCGCTGGGCCTACCTCGCGTTCTACGGGCGGCCGCGGGTGGCGCGACGGGTCCTCGGACGGATGGGCGTGCGCGACGTGCTGAAGCTCGGGCCGCAGGCGGCGAGCTTCGTGCGGTCGTGGGTGTGGGATGCGTGAGCGCCGCCGGGTGATCGTGACCGCCGACGATCTCGGGCTCTGCGCGGCGTGGGACGGTGCGATCTTCGAGGCGCTCGAGCGCGGCGTGGTGACGAGCGTGTCGATCGTCACGACCGGCGCGACCTACGACGAGGCGCGCGCGAGGCTGCGGGCGCGCGGGGCCACCGACGTCGGGGTGCACCTCGATCTGATCGCGGGCAGGCCGCTCTCGCCGGCGAGCGAAGTGCCCTCGTTGCTCGGTGCCGGCGGCGCGTTCCCCGGGACGTGGCGCGCAGTGTTCACGCGCGCGCTGGGCGGCGCGCTCTCGATCGACGAGGTCGAGCGCGAGTGGTCGCGACAGATCGAGCGCGCGATCGACGACGGGCTCGCGCCGACGCACCTCGACGCGCACTTCCATCTGCACCTCCTGCCGCGCCTCTTCGAGGTCGTGATCACGCTCGCCCGTCGCTACGCGATCGGCGCGGTGCGCCTGCCCGACGAGCGTCCCTCGCTGCGCGCGCTGCGGGCCGCGCCGAAGGTCGCGGTGCTCGACGTCCTCGCGCGCCGAGCCCGGAGGCGCGCGACGCGCGACGTCGAGCTCGTGCCGGCGAGGGCGATCGCCGATGCCGGCCGGCTCGGCCTCGCGGAGTGGTCGCGGGTGCTCGACGCGCTGGGCCCCGGGCCGACCGAGGTGATCGTCCACCCGGGCCAGTCGGCCCGAGAAGACACGGCGCTCCGGTCGCCGGCGCTGCGCGACGCGCTCGCGCGCCTCGAGCTCACGACGTTCGGCGCGCTGCGCACCGGCGATCGAGCGCAGCGCGCGAGGCTCGAGGCGGCCCGCGCATGAGCGCCCGGCCGCGGGTGCTGGTCGTCGTCCCGGCGCACGACGAAGAGGCGGCGCTCCCCGGCGTCCTGCGCGAGCTCCGCGCCGTCGCGGCGGCGCCGTGCGACGAGTGGTGCGAGCTCGACGTCGTGGTGATCGACGACGGATCGACCGACGGCTCGGCGCGCGTCGCCGAGGCCCACGGCACGCACGTGATCCGACACCCGGTCAACCGGGGCTACGGCGCTGCGCTCTCGTCGGGCTATCGCCACGCGCTCGAGCGCGGGCACGATCTCGTCATCACGCTGGACGGCGACGGACAGCACGACGCGTCGCAGATCGTCTCGCTGCTCCGCGCCGCGCGCGGCGCCGACTTCGTCGTCGGCTCGCGCATGCTGCGGCCCGGAAGCGCGCCGCTCTCGATCCCGCGGCGGGTCGGGATCCACCTCTTCGCCGCGCTCGGCCGCGCGATCAGCGAGCTGCCGATCACCGATCCGACCAGCGGCTTCACCGCGGTGCGCCGCCGCGCGCTGCCCTTCCTCATCGAGCACACGCCGCGCGACTTCCCCGATCTGAACGTGCTGATCGCGCTCGAGCGCGCGAGCTTCGTGGTGTGCGAGGTGCCGGTCACGATGCGCCCGCGCCGCAGCGGCCGCTCGATGAACCACGGGCTCGCCCCCTTCTTCTACGTCGCGCGGATGCTCTGGTACGTGTACCGCGAGCGCCGCACGGCGCGCGCCGCCGTCGTCGTCGAGGGCGAGGCCGAGCGCGCTCAGGCGAAGTAGAGGACGGTGTCGCCGGGTCGGTCGAACATCAGGAACCCGCCCATCGTCCAGCGCGTGCGCGGGCCACGCACCCAGTCGACGCGGTGGAGGTAGCGGCCGCCGTCGAAGATGAGCACGTCGCCCGCGCCGGGCCGCACCTCTTGCCACTGCGACTCGTGGAGGATCGCGCCGACGTTCGAGCGCTCGTCGGACAGGATGTGCTCGGAGCCGACGTTCGCCCACTTGAGCGAGTAGATGATCAGCCCGCCGCCCGCCTCGGGCTCCTGCAGCGTGAGGAAGAAGCTCAGCTGGTCGTGGTCGTCGACGAACGAGTTGAGGTGCCGGTACGAAGGGCGCCGGTACATCTCGTTACCGCAGTGCGGCGCGAGCTGCCCGCCCGGCGGGAGGATCCGGATCGTCGCGGGCGTGTAGGGACGCCCGTCGCCGTAGTGCGCGAGCTGCACGCGCCGCCCGCCCGACATCGAGCGGAAGAGCGTCTCCACCCGCTGCTCGAAGGGCGCCATGCCCTCGAACACCGGGAGCGTCTCCTCGCGGAAGCGCGTCGCCGCGTCGAGGTACTCGGTGAGCTCGGGATCGCCGCCCTCGAGGCAGAGCCCGAGGAAGTACGAGCGCTGGTTCGCCGGCAGGTGCATCAGCGGGAAGCGCTCCTGGCTTCGCTCGAGGCGGCCCACGACGCGCGCCATCTCTTCCTTCGAGTACACGCCGCGGATCACGAGCCCGCCGCGCTTGCCCGCGTAGATCTCGCGCAGCGCGTCGGGATAGCGGTGGAGGTCCGCGACGTCGATGAAGTCGAAGGGGATCACCGGACGATCGGGCGGCGCCTGCTTCGCGGGATCGAGCGGCGGCGCCTCGTGCACGACGACGTAGGGCTGGGACGAGGTGAAGGCCTCGCTCGGAGCGGGCTCGGGCGCGGATCGGGGCGCTCCGTCGAGGAGCGTGGCGAGCGCGGCGCCGTCGTCGTGGTGCTTGAGCCACGCGACGAGCCGATCGAGCAGCGCGACGACGCCGCGGCCGAGCGCGGGGTCGACCGGGTCGTGGGCGAGATCGATCTCGCCGACCCGCTTGAAGCGCGGCGCCTCTCCCGCACGCCAGAGGCGCACACCGACGCTCGTCGATTCGTGCACGAACGTGGCGAGGACCTGCGGCCCGCCGACGACGCGATCGTGCGAGAGCTCCGCCGCGCGGAACGTGAAGCCGACGACCTCGCGCCCCGCGTTCAGCCCCCACCGCGAGAAGAGCTCGCGGATCCGCTCGTTCGTGGGCGCGCCGACCTGCTGCTGTTCGCTCTGCACCATGTTCTCCCGATCCCGTTCAGATCACGTCCGGCCGCTCGTTGCGCTTGCGAGCGAGCTGCACGAGGCCCTTGCGGCCGTCGAGCGAGAGCGAGCCGTCGTCGTGCGCGGCGATGCGCTCGCACGCGGCGCGCAGGAGGCGCTCCATCGCGCCGCGCTCGTAAGTCCCGCTGAGCTGCGTGTAGAAGACGTTGAAGGTCCTGGTGCGCGCGAGCGCAGGAGCGGCCTCGTCGCGCGCCGCGAGCACGAGCTCCACCGTCGCGCCTCCGCCCGCGAGCGCGAGCGTGTAGCGCGCCTGGTTGCGGTTGAGCTGCACGCGCTCGACGCGGCCCAGCGCCTCGGGCAGCCCGCGGAGGAGCGCCTCCCACGCCGGATGCCCCGAGGGCCCGCGCGGCTCGCCGGGCGGCGCATCGGGACGGGCGTCGATCGCGCGGGCGCGCGGCGACCACGGGCGCGAGCGGGGCGCGGGCGCGAGCGTGTCCTCCTCCCAGCCGTGCTTGCGCACGTAGTCGTGTGCGAGGCCGAGGCACTCCTCGGAGTGCTCGCAGAGCGCCTCGTAGAGGCACGCGAAGCGCGGGAACTCGTTCCAGAAGCTCTCGACGATGATCGTGTCGGGCTGCGAGTTGTCGAGCGTGTCGCCGTGCGCGCCGAGCAGGCAGCGCGGCACGTACTTGGTCACCGCGCGGATCCCCGACGCGGCGCAACGATCGAGCGCGGCGCGGAGCTGGGGCATGAGCTCGCCGAGCGGCGCGATGAGGCCGCGCTCGTCGGCGTGATCCTCCATCGGCAGGTAGTTCCAGAGCTCCATCTCCGACACGCCGTGGGCCCGCGCGAGGTCGACGATCCCGACCAGCGCGCCCGCGTTGGCGCGGTGCAGCACGGTGTTGGTGATCCGACGGACCGGGTGCGTGGCGAGGTTCGCGAGGCCGGCGATCACCTCGTCGAAGCTCCCGCGCCGCTGCGAGATCGCGTCCTGGAGCGCCGCGGTGTCGCCGTGCAGCGAGACGAAGAACTCGTCGATCCCCGCGTCCACCAGCCTCGCGGTGAACCCGGGATCGGCGAGCTTCCGCCCGTTGGTCTGGAGGCGCACGTGCTCGAACGCGCCGGAGCGGCGCGCGACGTCGACGAACTCGAAGAGCGAGCGCTCGAGCGTGACCTCGCCGCCGGTGAAGACGACACGATCGTACTTGCGGCTCCGCAGGTTCTCGTCGGCGATCTTCGCGAAGCGCTCGAGCGGCACGCCGCGGTAGTGGTTCATGCCCTCCTGCACGATGCAGAAGGTGCACGCGCTGTTGCAGTGGAAGTCGACGGTGACCGCGAGATCGCGGAAGCGCGTGGGGTGCACCTGATCGCGCAGCGCGGCCGCCGTCACAGCGTCCCGTAGTAGCTCGACTTCGTCATCACCAGCGAGCCGTCGGGGAGCATCGTGTAGTCGACGCCCACGTCGAAGCGCAGGTGATCGAGCTCGCCGCGGTGGCGCTCCACGAACTCCACGATCTCCGCAGGGTACTCCATCGCGCGCAGGAAGAAGAGGAGCTGTCCGACGTCGATCCCCGAGTAGTACACGGCGTCGGCGAAGCGCTTCTTCGCGACGCACACGCGGTTGCAGTCGACGAGCTCGGGCCAGAGCACGCGCGAGAGCGGCACGCGCGCGTGGTCGACGAGCACGCTCTGCCGGATCTCGTGGAGGACCTCGCGGATCTCGGTCTTCGGGTGGAGGAACCGATAGACGTTGTCGAGCTCGGCGCCCGCGGCGCTCAGCTTGTACGAGCGGCCGCCCTGCACCTCGTGATAGCGGAGATAGAGGTTGAGCACGTGGACCGTGCTGCCCTCGGCGCTCCGCGGGTGGAGGTCGAACGAGAACATGAAGTGCGGAGCGCTCGGGGGCGGGCGCAGGTCGAGCCGGATCCACGGCGCGATCGCGTCGGCGATCGCGGGGACGCGCGCGCGGGTGTCGGGCGCGAGCTGATCGTAGAAGTAGAGCTCCCACCACAGGCGCCCGTGCTGGTGCTTCACGCCGAACACGGTGGCGTCGCGCCCGGCGGTGCGCTGGATCGCGGCGAGCGCGGCGTCGAGCGAGGGCGGCGCGCCCGCGACGTCGAGGCTGTTGGCGAGGAGCGCCTCGCTGCGCAGCTTCCCGCGGGGATCGCGCAGCGGGTCGTAGGGCTGGAGGCAGTAGTCGAAGAAACGATCCTCGTCGGTGATGCGCGGCAGCGCGCGCGCAGCGCGGCTCACGAGCGCGCTCCTTCGGATCGCACGCGCGTCCAGGGCGGCGGCGGGCTCTCGTCGACCTCGCGCGCGCCGTCGCGCTCGGCGGCCCGCAGGCGCTCGGTGAACCAGTCGACCAACGCGTCGAGCGCACGCGCCGCGGGCTCACCGCGGCGGACCCGCACCGAGACGGCGTGGCGCTCGGTCCGCCGGATCGCGCGCGCGGCGTGCTCGCTCGGCTCGACGTACACGCCGAGCTCGACGCCCTCGTAGCGGAAGACCGCCGCCGGCTCGAGGGCCTCGGGCGCGCGGCTGCTCCCGCGCGGCTTGCAGTAGAGCGTCCAGGATCCGTCGCTCAGCGAGACGCCCATCGAGCGCGGCGGCGCCGGGGCGAACGGGAGGACCGACACGATCGCGCGCTCGTCGTAGCCCGGGAGCGCTCGCACGCAGCGCCAGGCGCCCGCCTGCGGCTCGCGCAGCGCGACGAAGAAGGCGCGCGCCCGCAGCGCGGCGCCGTCCAGGTCGAACGAGGCGACACCACCGGCGTCCGCACCCTCGCCGCGCGCCGCCGCGGCGAGCGCCGACGCGCGAGCGCCGAGCCCGCGCGCCAGCTCCAGCGCGTCCGCCGACTGCAGGTAGAGCTTCGTCTCGACGCCGCCGTCGGCGCGCGCGTTGAGGCCGATGACCGCGGCGGGCTCGTCGGGCGGCGCGCCGGGCGCGAGCGCGGCGGCGAGGCGCGCCCGCGCGTCGCCGGAGGCATCCGACGCGTTCACGTAGAGCTTGAGGCAGCGCTGGGGGCCGCCGCCGCGGAGGTCCCACCCGACGATCAGCGGCACGCGCTCGGCGCGCGCGAGCTCGAGCCAGCGGCTCGCGACCTCGGGCACGACCACCCCGAGCGCGCGCGCGATCGGCGCGAGGAGCGCGGGGTCGGCCTGCTCGATCATCATTCGGCCCGCGCGCAGCGCGCCACCGTCCTGGCAGCGCACCGAGGTCTCGTACGCCGACGCGTCGCGCACGTGCAGCGCGAGCGCCGCCGCGAGCCCGTCCTGCGCGCCCAGCTCCGCGGCGACGCGAACGGCGAGATCGGCGGCGGCGCTGCTCACCACGGCGCGGGCTCTCAGCTCCAGTAGAGAACGCGCGTGTGGTCGCGATCGAACGCGAAGAACCCGCCGAGGGTCCAGCGCGTCCCCGAGCGCACCTCGGAGACGAGGTGGTAGTAGCGACCGGCGTCGAACACGAGCATGTCGCCCACCCCGGGCCGCACCTCGACGCAGCCGCGGGCCGCGAGGATCGGACGCGCCCGCTCGGGGCCGCCGAGCTCGTGCAGGATGCGATCGCCGCCGTCGGTGCAGTCGGTGCTGAACACCTCGAGCACGCCGCCCTCTTCGGGCAGCGCGACGGCCACGTAGAAGCTCATGATCGTCGCGACGTCGAGGCGCGGCAGGAGCTGCTTCATCGACGCGTAGCGGGTCGTGCCGTTCTCGTAGTGGAGCGGCAGCGAGTCGCCCTCGACCAGCACCCGGATCGACGCCGGGAGATAGCCGCGCCCCGCGTCGTCGCGCGCGACGTCGACCGGCAGCCCGCCGGCGATGCGGCCCATCACGTGCTCGATGCGCGCCTCGAGACCGCCCGCGGGCGCGAAGAGCTCGCGCGTCGAGTCGCGGAAGCGCTGCGCGCCGTCGAGGTAGTCGCGGAGGTCCTCGGAGGCCATCACGAGCGGGCTGCCGAAGAGACCGCCCTTGAACGTCGGCGCGACCGCGCGCGGCACGCCCTCGAGGCGCCCGACGTTCGCGACGACCTCCGCCATGTGCGCGCTCGCGAACGCGCCGCGCACGACCACGCCCATGAGCCGGCGCCGGTAGATGTCGGCGATGAGATCGGGGTGGCGCTCGAGCTCGTCCACGTCGAGCGTCAGCACCTCGAGGGAATTCGCCGCCGCGTGATCGATCGCAGCCATGATCGCTCAGCTCCAGTAGTGCAGCGTGAGGCCGTCGCGCGAGGGCGCGACGAAGCCGCCCAGCGTCCAGCGTGCGCGCGGTCCGCGCACCTCGTCGACGCGGTGGTAGTGCCGGCCTTCCTCGAAGAGCGCGACGTCGCCCACCGCCGGCCGCAGCCGGAGCCGGCGCCGCGCGCCCAGCTCCTCGTGGGCGCGCTCGCGCCCGAGCCGGTGATCGAGCTCGGCGATCAGCGGGTCGCCGAAGCACACGTCGTACACGTCGAGCGCGCCGCCCTCCTCGGGCATCGCGAGCGGCACGAGCGTGCTGATCTCGCCCGCGGGGTCGATGACCTGCGTCAGGTGGCGCAGCGCCGGGAAGCGGTGCGTCTCGTTCCCGCAGTGCAGGTCGACGACGCCGCCGGGCTCGATGACGCGCACCGTGGCCGGCGCGTAGGCGCGGCCCTCGTGGCTCGGCGTGCTGACCGCGCGGCCGCCGCCGAGCGCGGTGAGGAGCTCGCGCAGGCGCGTCTCGTACGTCGGCTCCTCGCCGAACGCCGCCGCGAGCGCGCGGCCCATCGACGCCGCGGCGTCGAAGTACTCGTCGAGCGTCTCGCCCGCCATGCGCAGCACGCGGCCGTAGGTGCGGCCGCGGAAGGTGTGCGACTCGAACACCGGCGCCGAAGCGTCGCCCTGGAGCCGCGCGATCACCCGCGCGAGCTGCTCCCGCGGGAACACGTTGCGCACCAGCACGCCGAAGATCTCGCGGCGCAGGATGCGATCGACGCAGTCGCCATGACGCTCGATCTCCGAGGCGTCGATCTCGAGCATGGTGAGCTCGGAGCCAGTGCTCGGGTCTGCCGTCATACGTCGCGTCGCAACGACCTCACGTCGGTGAGAGTACTATGCTCCTCCCGCGCAGGGACCCGCGATGTTCGAAGTCACGTTCCTCGGCCACCAGGGCTGGCAGTTCTCGACCGGCCGCACGAACGTGCTCCTCGATCCGCTGCTCTGCGATCGCTTCGGGCACGACCCGCGCGGCCACGCGTTCGACGTGTTCCCGCCGCGGCGCGTCGATCTCGCGGCGTGCCCGCCGATCGACGCGGTGCTGTTCAGCCACGAGCACGAGGACCACTTCCACGTTCCGTCGATCGAGCTGCTCGATCGACGGATCCCGATCTACCTGTCCGCGCGCTCGTCGTCGGCCGCGCCACGCCTGCTGCGCGAGCTCGGCTTCGAGGTGCGCTCGCTCGAGCCGGGCGAGCCCTTCGCGCTCGGCGACCTCGGCATCCTGCCGCTGCCGCAGGCGTCGCTCGGGGGGAGCCACCCCGGCGAGTGGGACTCGCTCGCGCTCGTCGTCGAGGATCGCGGAGGGCACGGCTCGTTCTTCACGACGGTCGATCACCGCCCGCAGCCCGCGACGTTCGAGCTGCTGCGGCGCCACGGCGTGCGGCCCGCGCTGATCGCCTACGCCGACAACGAGTCCGACCACTCCGTGATGTTCCCGTGGGCCGCGCCGAGCGGCGACGGGACGGCGGCGCTGGCCGCGGAGCTGCGGGCACTGCTCGAGCGCGTGGTCCCGCGCGACCTGCGGCCCGAGGCGCTCCTCCTCTGCGCGAACGGCCTCGCCCCGCGCGGCGAGCTCGCGTGGATGAACGAGTCGATCTTCCATCGCGATCCCCGAGCGGCGTGCGGGCAGCTCGGACCGCCCTTCGCGGCGCCGCTCCCCGGCGAGACGATCACGCTGAGCGGGCGGCGACGGAGCGACGCGCGACGCTCGCCGTGGATCGAGGCGCTGCCCGAGCGCGCGTGGCCGGCGCGCGGGAGCGGCGCGCGGCCGCACGCGCCCTTCGGCCCCGCCACCGGCGTGGCGTGCCTCGACGACACGTCTCGCGGCGCGCTGGAGCGCGCGCTCGGCGAGCTCGCGCGGTTCCTCTACGCGTCGCCGCTCTTCTGCGAGCTCTACCTGCTCGACGCGACGGCGACCGGGGGGCGGCGGCCGACCTTCGCGCTCGAGCTGCTCGAGGAGGGCGGGAGCACCGTGTGGATCTGGGATCCCCCGGGCTGCCGCTTCGTGCGCGAAGCGCTCCCGAGCCCCGAGCGCTCGGTCGTCGCGGGGGCGCGCTGCTGGGCGAGCGATCTGCTCGCGGTGCTCGAGGTCGAGATGCCCGCGGCGTCGCTCACGATGGGCCGCCTCGCCGCGTGGAACGCCGCGCCCTCGGCGCTGCGCTTCGACCTCGCGAACGTGCTGCACGTCTACTGCCACCCGCTGCGCGCGCCCGATCGCTTCCTCGCGCTCTACCGGCAGCTCGTGCGCGGCGCCGCGCCGCAGGTCCGCGCCGCGGGTCAGGGCTGATCGGAGGCGGGGAACGTGTAGACCCAGTGGCGGCCGACGCGCGTGCCGACCGCGCCCGCGGCCTCGAGGTGCTCGCGCCACTGGCGGGTGCGCGCGTCGTCGCGCAGCGCGTACGTCGCGTCGCGACGCGGCTCGTGCTCCTCGGGGTGGAAGAGCAGCCCGGCGTGCGCCACCGCGCCCATGAGCTGCTGGCGCTGCCCGTTGCGCGGGTCGAGATAGCGCTCGGTCTCCCACGCGATCGCGGCGTTCGCGAGCATGTACACCTCGTCGATCGGCACGTGCAGGTCGTAGCGGGCGATCGGCAGGTCGACGTAGAGCGGGCGCCCCGACTGGTAGAGGCCGCGGGCGCGCATCTCGGCGACGAGCTCGTGGTAGCCGAGGTGCTGCGTGCGCTCGCGGACCGTGTCGTCGGTGAGCTGCCACCCGAGCAGCGCGACGGAGGCGGAGCCGAGCAGCGCGAGCGCGAGCTCGCGCCGCCGGAGGAGCACGAGCACCACCGCGGCGACCACGACCGCCGCCACCGCGGCGCCCGCCGGCAGGACCGAGGCGCAGAGCAGCGAGAGCACGCCCGCGGCGATCCACGGTGCGCGTCCGTCCGACGAGAGCGCGGCCGACGCGAGCACCGCGAGCACCGGGAGCGCGGCCACGTAGTAGCGGGGTGAGCTGTCGAACCCGAGCAGGTCCGCCACCTGGAGCGCGGTCATCACGCCGTAGACCGCGACCACCGAGGCCAGCAGCGGGACGAGGCGGCGATCGCGAGCGCCGGCGGCGGCGAGCCCGAAGACCGCGAGCACCGGCGCGTTCGAGAGCAGGCCGTCGCGCAGGTTGTGGAGCGCCTCGAGCGGCGTCGGGGCGCGCCAGGTGCGGATCTCGGGCGGCAGCCCCGCGGGGTTGGGGAAGTCGTTGTAGAGCCAGAGCGCGTCGCGGTGGTAGAGCGCGCCGGCGAGGCCGTAGAGCGCGGGGACCGCGAGGATCGCCGCGAGGAAGCGCAGGTCGCGGCGCGCGTAGAGATCCCACGCGCCGAACACCAGCGTCAGGGCCGCGAGCTCGTTGCGCACGAAGAAGAGCATGCCGAGCACCACGGCGGCCGCGGTGCGCCGCTCGGACGCGTAGAGATAGAGGAAGAGCGCCGCGAAGAACGCGCCGTCGGAGTTCGGGTAGCCGTTCGAGGCCGCGATCGTGAAGCTCAGGCTCCCGGCGAGCGCCCAGCCCGCGACGTTCGGCGAGGAGAAGCCGAGCCTCCGCGCCGCCTCGCTCACGAGGTACACGGCGAGCGCGCCGAGCGTCGCGTGCACCATCACGTACGCGCGCACGCCGAGCGCAGCGGGCAGGACGTAGAGGACCATCAGCGCCGGCTTCGACTTCTGGAAGAAGAAGAGCGCGAGCGGCGCGTGTTGACCGGCGCGGGCCGCGTCGAGGGTGAAGACCGCCTCGTCGTGCAGGTAGCGCTGGGTGAGCGCGAGCCACGCGACGAGCACGAAGTACGCGAGCGCGAACGCGCGCGACGCCGCGGGGCTGCCGGCGAGCATGCGCACGACCGTCGCGAGGCGCGCCTCGATCACCCGCTCCGTCACACGAAGAAGCTCAGCTCGCGGGTCGCGGGGTCGACGAGCGCGCAGGCGTGCACCTGCACGCGCCGGCGGCGCGACCCGTCCACCCGCGTGACCTCGTGGAAGCCGTGCGCGTCGAAGATCACCAGATCGCCGGGCGCCGGCTGGTGCTCGACGCGCTCGACGCCGCGGAGGCTCGCCGCCGCGGCCTCGGGGTCGCGCCAGGGCTGCTCGTTGCGCGCCACGTCGGTCGCGAAGCGGCGGTAGACGACGAAGTGCCCGCCGGAGTCGGGCCGCTGGAGATAGACGTTGTAGTTCAGCCGCCGCGGGAAGCGCGAGAGCGCGCTCGGGCGCTCGCGCTCGTACCAGTCCACGTGCGGCGGGCCGACGGCGCTGCGGATCGCCCAGACCGTGTCGGGGTTGTACGTGCGGTCCTCGCCCTCCGACGACGGGACCTCGCGGAAGCCGTGGGCGCGCCAGGCGTCGCGCATCTTCTCGAGCGGATCGTCGCCGCCCGCGAAGAGCGCCCGCACGCGCGGCGCGTCCGCGGCGGCGTGCGCGAAGTACGCGGCGGGATCGCTCGAGTCCACGAAGAGCTCGACCGGCTTCGCCAGCGCGTCGAAGCACATCGGCCCCATGCGCAGCTCGCGGTGCTCCGGCAGCTCCTCGATCGCGCGCGAGAACCGCGCGACGACCTCGTCGCACCAGGCCGGATCGAGAAAGCGCGGGACGTGCACGTACGGCACGCGGCGATCGATCAACGCGTCGAGCGCTGCGGGGCCCAGGCGATCGACGACGAGAGGCTCCCACGGGCTTGCATCACTCATCTCGACGGCGGGATGCTAACAGCGGGGCACGACGCGAGTCTCCCCGGATCGTCCCCACTCTCGCGCTCGATTCGCGGCGCCGAGCATCGGCGGCGCACCTGCATGGCCACCCACCTACTGGCAGTCCACCAGGACACGAACGCGAACGCCGCGCTCTTCGAGGACGGCAAGCTGATCTTCGCGGCGGCGGAGGAGCGCTTCACGCGCGTGCGCTTCGCGGGCGGGCGCCCCGCTCGGACGATCCGCGCGCTCGCCGAGCGCTACTCGCTCGGGTCCGGCGACTTCGACGAGGTCGTCGCCGGCAACCGCTATCACTTCCTCCCCGAGACCCCGCTCGCAGCCCTCCTGCCGCGCGGCGAGTACGACTTCTTCAGCCCCACCTACAAGGCGTATCTCGAGCTGCACGAGGCGCTGTGGCGCGCGCCCGAGCTCGGCTCGCTCGCGGCCGGCGTGCACCGCGCGCTGCTCCGCCGCCGCTATCCGGCCCTCGCCCACGTCGCCGATCACCACACCGCACACGCGTACTCGGCCTATCTCACGTCGGGCTTCGACGAGGCGGTCGCGATCACCGCCGACGGCTTCGGAGACGGCGCGTCGGCGAAGGTCTTCCGCTGTCGCGGCGCGCGCTGCGAGCTGCTCTACGGCTCGAGCGCGACGCGCTCACCGGGGCTCTTCTACGGCGAGATCGCGCGGCTGCTCGGCATCAACGTCGCGCTGGCGGGCAAGGTGACCGGCCTCGCCGCACACGGCGACGCGCGGAAGGCGTACGGCCTCGTCTCGCAGCTCTTCGCGCTCGCGCCCGACGGCCGCAGCTTCGAGGCGCCGCCGCTGCGAGCTCGGCGCCGCAATCGCTCGCCCTATGCCGAGCTCGCCACGATGGACAAGGCGGACGTCGCGGCGGCCGCGCAGCGGCGCCTCGAGGACGTCCTGCTCGGGTTCGTCGCGCGCGCGCTCGAGGAGGTGGGGCCCTCCGACGTGGTCCTCGCGGGCGGGACCTTCGGCAACGTCCGCCTCAACCAGAAGATCCTCGACGTGCCCGGCGTGCGCCGCGTGTTCGTGCACCCCGCGATGAACGATCAGGGCATCGCGGTGGGCGCCGCGCTCGAGCACCTCGCGCTCACGGGGCGAGCTCGGCCGGCGCGCCTCGACCACGTCTACCTCGGGCCCGACTTCTCCGAGGACGAGTGCGCGCGCGCGCTCACGAGCGCCGGGCTGCGCTTCCGCGAAGAGCGCGACATCGAACGCACCGCGGCGGAGCTCCTGACGGCGGGGCACGTGGTCGCGCGCTTCGCGGGCCGGATGGAGTACGGGCCGCGCGCCCTCGGCAACCGGAGCCTGCTCTACCGGAGCGACGAGCCCGGCGCGAACGACTGGCTCAATCGGAAGCTGCGCCGCACCGAGTACATGCCCTTCGCGCCGGTCACGCTCGCCGAGCACGCCGAGGCTCGCTACGGCTCGCTCGAGCGCTGCGCCGACTGCACGCGGTTCATGACCATCGCGCTTCCCTGCACCGACACGATGCGTCGCGAGTCGCCGGGCGCGGTGCACGTCGACGGGACCGCGCGCCCCCAGGTCGTGCACGAGGAGGACAACCCCTCGTACTACCGACTGCTCCGGCTCTTCCACGAGCGCACCGGCAACCCCTCGCTGATCAACACGTCGTTCAACATGCACGAGGAGCCGATCGTCTGTACGCCGGACGACGCGTGCCGGGCGTTCCTCGCGGCGGGGCTGCCCTACCTCGCGATGGAGCGCTTCCTCGTGGTCGCTCCGGGCGTGCGCTTCCCCGACTGATCGATTCAGCGTGCGGAGCACGTGGACGGGAGGCTCAGGGCTCGAGCGCGATCGTGACGACGCCGATGTTCGTGCCGACGAAGAGCGAGCGACCGTCGCGCGAGAGCGCGACCATCCGCGGGTAGCGCCCGACCGGCCAGCGCTCGAGCTCCTGCAGCGACGACGCGTCGATCGCCGCCACGAAGCCGCCGAGGAAGTTCGCGAGGTAGAGCCGGCGTCGCGCGGGATCGAACGTGATCGCGCGCATCCCGAACCCGGTGAACGCGGTCTGCAGCAGCGCGCCCGAGTCGTAGTCGAGCACCGCGGTGAGCCCGAGGTTCGGCACGTTCATGTACGCGCGGCGGCCCGCCGGATCCCAGTCGCAGCCCCACGTCATCGTGATCCACGCGAGCGGCGTGTCGGCGCCGAGCGCCCGCAGTCGCAGCGGCGCGCCGCGCACCGCGGGGAGCATGAAGAGCCGCCCGTCGATGCGGCTCACCGGCCCGCCCGAAGTGCAGAGCAGGCCCTCGTGGCGCGCCGCGTCGTAGCGCACCGCGCCCGCGCCGAAGATCGGCGCGCGCACCTCGGGCTCGGCGCGCAGCGTGTCGACGTGGATCGGCACGAGCTCGCCGCCCTCGTCGGTGATCCCGTACGCGTGCTCGTCCTCGGGGTCGTAGATCAGCTCGCCGACGCTGCCGTCCTGCATCGCGATCGCGCGCGGCTCGAAGGGCCCCGAGAGCGGCAGCTCGTAGAGCTTGCCTCGATGCGGCTGGCCTCCGCCGGGGCGCGGCCAGCGGCCCCAGCTCGCGACGAGGAGCCGATCGCGCGCGGCGTCCTCCACGATCCCCTGGGCCTTGCCCTCACCGAAGCAGCGCGCGGCGGGAGAGCCGATCCGCCACTCGCAGATCGCCCCGCTCAGCGGTCCGTCGGGGTGACCTTCTCCGTCGAGCGGCAGCGCGGGCTGCGTCGTCACCACGAGCCGCTCGCGATCGGGCAGCTCCCAGACGACGCGCGGGTAGCGCCCGATCTCGATGGTCTCCCCGGGGCGGCAGTCGCGCAGCGCCGGCGTGGTCGGGAGCACGACGTCGACCGCGGGATGCGCGACCGCCTCGAGGTAGTCGTCGCAGCGCGCGTAGAGCTCCTGGATCCGCCAGCCCGCGAGGCAGAGCGTGATCCACGCGCCGAGCGGCAAGAGGAAGGGCACGCGCGCGTGCCGCCAGGAAGGCCGGCCCGTCACGACCGCCGCCCCCGCGAGCGCCGAGACCAGCAGCTTCGCCCACCACGGCACCGTCCACGCGAGCAGCGTGCCCCACGCGAGCGCGGCGTACGCGAGCAGCGCGACGAGCGGCGCGAGCGCGGCACCAGCGAGGAGGCCGGCGACGCGGAGCGCCGGGCGCGCGCGGTGCTGGAGGTCGGCCACCACGCGCAGCGCCGTGACCACGGCCGCGACGACGACGAGCTCCGTCGTGCCGTACATCGAGCGGACGAACACCAGCGCGAGCGCGGCGCCGACGAAGAAGAGGGCGAGCGTCGAGACCCGCGCCGGCAGCGAGCGCGGGAGCGGCGGACAGAGCAGCGCCCGCAGGCCGCGCGGCGCCGGCTCCTCGCGATGGCGGCCCGACGGCGGAGGATCGGAGCGCACGGCGCCGCGAGTCTGTGCGAGGGGCGCGCACGCGACAAGCGAGCGACCGTGTCAGCAGCCCGTTGATCAATCGGTGCGAAGCACCGATGAGCAGAAGGGCTGGTGCGGCGGGAGGGGCCCCGAGCCGGCTTTGCCGGGCGGGGGAGGGGCTGCGCGCAGCCCCTCGAAAAGAGGGGCAGCCTGTTGAGCGATCGATCAACAGGCTGTTAGCGTCCGGAGCGGACGTGACGACGGCAGCATCATCGGCACCCAGCGCCGGCACACCGCTCGCGCTCGCGACGGGACGCCGTGCAGACACTCGCACCTGGAGCGCGGTCGTGCTCGGCACGCTGCCGGGCGCGCTCGTCGCGCTGCTCGCGCACTGCGGCTGGCTCGACGAGCAGGTCGCGCTCGCGCTCTTCGTGCCGAGCTTCGTCGGCCTCAACGCGATGCACATGGCGGCCACGTGGTCGCGCGTCTACCTCGCGCCGGGCTTCGCGGCGGAGCGCCCGATCGAGCGCGTCGCCGTGCCCTTCGCGCTCGGAGCGTTCGCGCTCACCTACGAGGCGCTCGGCGGCGCCGTCGTGCTCTTCGGGGTCCAGTACTACCTGAGCCTCCACCACGGTGCGATGCAGAACTACGGCATGCTGCGCGCGAGCCGGCGTGCGCGGGGCATCGAGGTCGGCGCGCTCGGCGCTCGCCTCGATCAGGCCGCGTGCCTGCTCCCGCTCATCGCCGCGCTGACGTACCGCGCACGCGAGGTCTGCGCCGAGTACGACGCCGCGCCGATCGCCGTGCCCCCCGCGGAGCTCGTCGTCGCGCTCACGGCGGCGGCCGCGCTCGCGGTCGCGGCGTTCGTCGCGCGCGACGCGGCGGACCTGGTGCGCGGCGCACCGGTGGACGCGCTCGGCACCGCGGTCGTGCTCGTCCTCACCGGCACCTGGGTCGCGCTCCTGGTCGCGGTCGAGCACCCCGCGATCCCGTTCTTCGCGCTCGCGAGCGGCCACTACGTGCAGTACCTGTGGGCCGTGGGGCGCGCCGAGCGGGCGCGGCCGCACGCTCTCGGCCTGATCCCGGAGCGGCTGCGCGCCCACGTGCACCCCGGGCGCTCGCGGCTCGGTCACCTCGTGTTCCTCGCGACGCTCGGAGCCCTCGGCATCTCGGCGACGACGCTGATCGTGCTCGCCCTCCGCGCGACCGCGAGCGCGCTCGCGCTGAGGCCGGACGGCGCGATGCCGCTGGCGCCCTGGGGCGCCGCGATGCTCGCGGTGAACGTGCACCACTACTGGCTCGATCACCGGATCTGGCGCAGCGCTCCGCGCGCCGCCGGCGCGCGAGGTCGCGGGGAAGGATGACGATGGCGCGCCTCGTCCTGGTCACGAGCGGGCTCGAGCACCTCGGGATCGCGGCGCTCGCCGCCCACGCGCGGGCGCTGGGGCACGACGTGCGCATCGTGTACGAGCCCAAGCCGTTCTCGTCGAACTCGGGGCCCGACAACGCGCTGCTCGCGCGCCTGCTCGAGCCGACGCCCGAGGAGACCGCCGCGAAGATCGCCGCGCACGCGCCCGACGTGGTCGGCTTCTCGTCCTACACGATCACGCACGGATGGAGCGTCGAGGTCGCGCGTCACGTGAAGCGCCAGCTCCGCGTGCCGATCGTGTTCGGCGGACCGCACGTCCAGGGCTCGCCCGCGCACGTGCTGCGCGAGCCTTCGATCGACGCGGTCGTCGAGGGCGAGGGCGAGGGCCCGCTCGCCGATCTGCTCGCGTGCGTCGAGAAGGGCCGCTTCGGGCGCGCCGACGTGGCGAACGTGTGGTTCCGCGATCCGAGCGGAGGGCCTCCGATCCGCAACGCGCTGCGCCCGTTGATCGAGGACCTCGACGTGCTGCCGTGGGCCGACAAGCGCGGGTTCTACGAGGCGGTGCCGGCGTTCGAGCGCGAGTTCTACGTGATCTCGCGGCGCGGCTGCCCGTACCGCTGCAGCTTCTGCGAGTACAGCGTGTTCCCTCGGCAGTACCCGGGACAGAAGCCGGTGCGCCGCCGGTCGGTGGGCGACGTGATCGCCGAGCTCGCGGCGTGGAAGCGCCGCGGGGTCATGCGGAAGGTGTTCTTCTGGGACGCGATCTTCACCCTCGATCTCAAGTGGATCGAGGAGTTCGCCGACGCATACGCGCGGGAGATCGCGCTGCCCTTCGAGTGCTACTCGCACCCGCAGGTGATGACGCGCGAGATGGCGCGCGCGCTGGCCCGTGCCGGCGCGGCGATGGTGCGCGTCGGCGTGCAGACGGTGAACGGCGACACGCTCGCCGAGGTCGATCGCCGTGGTGGCCCCGAGCGCGTCGAGCAGACGATCGCCCACCTCCGGGACGCCGGGATCCCGTACGCGCTCGATCACATCCTCGCGCTGCCCGGCGAGGGCCTCGACGATCAGATCGCGGCGCTGCGCTTCTACAACCGGGTGCGGCCCCAGCGCGTGTACACGCACTGGATGACGTACCTCCCGGGCACGACCGCGCTCGAGCGAGCGCGCGACGACGGCTCGCTCTCGGAGGCCCAGGTCGAGCGCATCCTGACCGGCGATCAGACCGACGGGTTCGAGGCGCCGCGCGTCCTCGACCCCTCGCGACGCGGCGAGCTCGACGACATGGCGCGGCTCTCGGTGGTGCTCGATCTGCTGCCGGTCCTGCCGCGACGCACCGTCGACTGGCTGATCGAGTCGCGCGCGTACCGCTTCGTCCCACGGCTCTACAACGTGCGCAGCGTCGCGCAGGTCGTGACCGGGCTCGCGGGCGACGTCGCGCTGCGCGAGCGCACCTCCACGATGCTGCTCGGCATGATGCAGAGCGCGCGCCTGGTCGCGAGCGCGCCGAAGTCGCCGAGCGAGTGGCCGGGGCGCCCCGCGCCGCAGACCGAGACCGCGACGCGGCCTCGCGCCCGCCTCCGCGTGCTCTCGAGCGGCTGACGCTCGAAAGAGCGTCGAACATCGGCTCGCCCGCCGGTCCCTACCGTCCGCGCGCTCCCGTCCGGGACCACCGGGACGAGCACTCACTCCAGCGCGTGAGCGATCCGTCGCCGCACGATCTTGCGCAGGATGCGCGCGCCGTCGCGGAACGAGCCGAGATCGCTCGTGCCGTACGAGCGCGCCATGCGGCGCACCGGCACCTCGATCACCGGCCTTCCGGTCTCGACCGCCGAGAGCAGCAGATCGACCTCGATGTCGTAGCGCGTCGCGGAGAGCGAGATGCGATCGAGGAAGCGCCGGTGGAACGCGCGGAAGCCCGCCTGGGTGTCGGTCAGTCGCACTCGATAGAGCGCGTTGAGCACCTCGGTGAGCGCGCGGTTGCCGAAGCGATTGAGCGGCGTGATCGCGCCGTCGCCGAACGTGCCGAGGAAGCGCGATCCCACGACCATCACCACCTCGTCGCGCAGCGCCTCGAGCAGGAGCGGGATGTCCTCCGGCGCGTCCTGTCCGTCGGCGTCGAGCAGCACGATCACGTCGCCGCGCGCCTCCTCGAGCCCACGGCGCAGCGCCACGCCCTTGCCGCGGTTCGGCGTCAGCGTGATCACCCGTGCGCCCGCGCCCGCGGCGAGCGCGCCGGTGCCGTCGCGCGATCCGTCGTCGACGACGATCACCTCGTCGAGCCCGGGCACGCTGGCGCGACAACGCGCGACGACGTCGGCGATCGTGCCCGCTTCGTCGTGCGCCGGGAGGATGACGGTGGTCTTGCGGTCTTCCATGAAAAGCGGGCCACCATGCTACGGTTCGCGCGCATGGCAACCGTCGCGCTGATCCGCCCGCCGAGCGTGGTCACGCGGTTCGCCCTGACACTGAGCCAGACGCCGCCGATCTCGATCGCGTACCTCGCTGGCAGCCTGGTCGAAGGTGGCCACGACGTGCGCGCGATCGACGCGGTCGGCGAGGCGCTCGATCACACGTGGCAGGGCTATCGGCCCGACATCCAGTGCAACGGCCTCGAGCTCGACGCGATCGTGCAGCGCGTGCCCGACGACGCGCGGCTCGTCGGCATCTCGTGCATGTTCTCCAACGAGTGGCCGGTGGTGCGCGCGCTCATCGCCGCGATCGCGCGGGCACGACCGAGCGCGACGATCGTGCTCGGCGGCGAGCACGCGACCGCGCTGCCCGACGCATGCCTCCGCGACGCGCCTGCACTTGCGGCGTGCGCGCTCGGCGAAGGCGAAGAGACCGTCGTCGAGCTCGCGCGGGCGATCGACGAAGGTCGCGATCTCGCGAGCGTCCCCGGGCTCGTGGTGCGATCGCCGCTCGGCCCGCGCCGCACCGCACCGCGTGCGCGCATCCGCGACATCGGCGCGATCGCGCGCCCTGCGTGGCACCTCACGCCGCTCGAGCGTTACCTCGAGCGCGGCCTCTCGTTCGGCGTCGATCGCGGGCGCACCGTGCCGATGGTCGCGACCCGCGGCTGCCCGTATCGCTGCACGTTCTGCTCGAGCCCGAGCATGTGGACCACACGCTACGCGATGCGTGCGCCAGAGGACGTCGTCGACGAGATGGAGTCGCACGTCGATCGGGTGGGCGCCGACGCGTTCGACTTCTACGACCTCACCGCGGTCGTCAAGAAGAGCTGGATCCTCGCGCTCTGCGATCGACTGCGACGACGCGGCCTCCGCATCACCTGGCAGCTCCCGAGCGGCACCCGCAGCGAGGCGATCGACGGCGAGGTCGCGCGCGCGATGCACGACGCCGGATGTCGCAACGTGAGCTACGCGCCCGAGAGCGGATCGCCGCGCACGCTGAAGCGCATCAAGAAGCAGGTGCGCCTCGATCGCATGCTCGACTCGATGCGCGCCGCGGTCGGCGCCGGGCTCAACGTGAAGGCGAACCTGATCCTCGGCTTCCCCGAGGAGACGCGCGAGGACGTCGCGCACACGCTCTCGTTCGCGGCGCGCATGGCGCAGGTCGGGGTGCACGACGTCTCGGTGTGGACCTTCGTGCCCTACCCCGGCTCCGCGCTCTTCGACGAGCTCGTCGCCGCGGGCACGCTCGGCCCGCTCGACGACGACTACTACGCGTCGCTGCTCTCGTACTCGGATCTCGCGAAGGCGCGCTCCTACGACGCGCGGATCGGCGATCGCGCGCTGCAGCGTTATCGCCTGCTCGGCCTCGCGACGTTCTACGGCGCGAGCTTCGCGCTCCATCCGACGCGACCGCTCGGCACCGCGCTGCGCCTCCTTCGCGGAGCATCGGCGCGGGGGCGCTACGAGTCGCGCGCCGAGATGTCGCTCGCGAGCCTGGTGCGCCGCGCGACCGCGCGCACCGCCGACACGACGCGCCGTCCCGCGGGATGACGCGTGACGATGTCGCTCACCGCCTTGTCGAGCCGCGTCTCCTGTCGTCCGGTCACGACGCTGCGCGCGACGTCGATCACCCGCCGCGGCCGGTGCACGAACGAGCGCCCGTAGAACTCGGCCATCGCCTGCCAGCGAAAGCGCGCGATCGCGCGCTCGTCCATGTGCTCGCACCACGACGCGCTCGCCGAGAGATCGGAGTAGCAGCCGAGCGCGTCGAAGTACGCATCGTCGAGCGGCCCGATGCGCCCCTTCGCGACCAGCGCGCGGAAGTCCTCGGTGCCGGGGTACGGACAGAACGGCGTGACGTTCACGTCGTCGATCCCGATGCGCGCGAGCTCGCGACAGAAGCGCACCGTCTGCATCGCCTCGGCGGCGGTCTCGTCGGGGAACCCGACGATCAGGTTCGCCTTCACGTGCAGTCCCGCGGCGACCGCGTCGCGCATCGAGCGCTTCATCACGTCGAGCGAGATCTTCTTGCGCACCCGCTCGAGCACCGCGGGCGAGCCGCTCTCGGGCGCGTACGCGAGGTTCGTGCAGCCGGCGCGGCGCAGCCAGGTCGCGACCTCGTGATCGATCGCCTCGCTGCGGGTGCCTGCGGGGATCTGCCAGGTCACGCGCAGCCCCCGCTCCACGATCTTCCGACAGAGCTCGAGGATCCAGTCGCGCCGAATGACCGCGGTCAGATCGTAGAAGTCGAAGTTGCGCGCGCGGTAGCGCTCGACGCCGTCGAGCATCTCGTCGAGCACGTCGTCGGGAGAGCGCGCCGACCACTTCGTGGTCCACATGGTCGGGCTCGAGCAGAACGTGCAGCGATACGGGCAGCCGCGCGTCGCGAGCAGCGGCACGCTGCGCCCGCGATCGACGCCGTAGCCGAGCCCGTTCGCGAGGTACGCCTCCATCGGCACGAGATCCCACGCCGGCCGCGGGATCGACGTGAGATCCGCGATGCGGCGACGACCGGTGGTGCGCGTCGGCCCGCCCTCGGCGCGGATCACGAGGCCCGGGACGGTGTCGAGCGACGCGCCCTCGGCGATCGCGTACGCGAGCTCGATGATCGTCTGCTCGCCCTCGCCGAGCGCGCACGCCGCGACGTGAGGGCACGCTGCGAGCGCGTGCTCGGGCAGCGCGGTCGCGTGCTCGCCGCCGAGCACGATCGGGACGCCGGGATGGCGCCGCGCGATCGCCTCGATCGTCGCGCGCACCAGCGGCCACTCCTCGGAGAACATGCAGCTCACGCCGATCAGCATGGTGTCCGCGGGGATGGCGGCGGCGATCGCGTCGTCGTCGATCCCCACCCGCAAGAAGCCGCCGCGCGTGATCACCCGGAAGGGATCGAGCCCGACCGCGTCGACCAGCGTGACCGGCACGTCGTGCGCGCGCAGCGCTCCCGCGAGCGACGCGACGCCGAGCGGTGGGCACGCGAGCGTCACGTGGTTGCCCGCCGCCATCTGCATCGGGCCGCGCACCAGCGTCACGCGCCCCGCGCGCACCGGTGTTCGTAGCTGCACGAGCCGCGGCGTCATCGCTGCCGAGAATGCCACGGTGTCTGTATGCTGCGGAGGTGCGCTCGTTCCTGCACGTCGTCGGTGCGCGTCCGAACTTCGTGAAAGCGGCGCCGGTCTTGGGCGCGCTCGCGAGCGCCGGCGCGACGCGGCAGCACGTGCTGCACACCGGGCAGCACTACGACGCGAGCCTCTCGAGCGACGTCGCGCGCGACGTGGGCCTGCCGCCGCCCGACGTGCACCTCGGCATCGGCGCGGGCTCGCACGCGAAGCAGATCGCGGCGGTGATGATCGGCGTCGAGGAGGCGTGCGCGCGCCTCGAGCCCGATCTCGTCATCGTCTACGGTGACGTGAATTCGACGCTCGGTGGCGCGCTCGGCGCCGCGAAGGCGGGCATCGCGGTCGCGCACGTCGAAGCCGGGCTGCGCTCGCGCGATCGCTCGATGCCCGAGGAGCTCAACCGCACGCTGGTCGATCACACCAGCGAGTGGCTGTTCGCGACCGACGAGATCGCCGCGAAGAACCTGCGCGACGAGGGCCTCCCCGCGTCGCGCGTGCACGTCGTCGGCAACGTGATGGCGGACGCGCTGCTCGCGGCGCTCGGGGAGCGAGCGCGCGAGATCGGCGAGCACGCGATCGTCACGCTGCATCGCCCGGAGAACGTCGAGTCGCGCGAGGTCCTCACCGCGCTGGTGAGCGCGATCGTCGAGCTCGGCCCGCGGGCGATCTTCCCGGCGCATCCCCGCACCCGCGCGCGGCTGCGCGAGGCCGGGCTCGACGTCGTGCTGGAGCGCGCCGGTGTGACGCTCCGCGAGCCGTTGCGATACGTCGAGATGGCGCGCCTCCTCGATCGCGCCCGCGTCGTGATCACCGACTCCGGCGGCCTCCAGGACGAGAGCGCAGTGCTCGGCGTTCCCTGCGTGACGGTGCGAACCACGACCGAGCGACCGCTCACCGTCGCGTGCGGCTCGAACCACGTCGCGGGCACCACGATCGACGCGGTGCGCGCCGCGATCACGCGCGCGCTCGCAGGGCCGATGCGCACCGGCGCCGCGCCGCCGCTCTGGGATGGCCGCGCTGCGCAGCGAATCGCGCGCGTTCTGATCGACTCCTGACGAGCTCGAGTGCTCGCTGGCCCTCGCTCACGCCGGGAGCAGCTCGGCGTCGCCGAATCGATCGACGTAGGCCGCGAGCTGGGCCTGGCTGCAGCGTTCGGACAGCGCGCACACGCTCGCGTGGCGGCACGGCACGATCGCCGGGCCTTCGGCGAGGTGGAGGTGCGTCCCGCCGCGCACCATCTTCGACGACGCGCCGTGGAGCTGCGGCCGGCTCGAGGAGACGACGTCCTCGACGAGCGCCTCGCCGGCGATCGGAGCCGCGCGCCGGAGCACACACGGATGCGAGATCGCGCTCGCGAGCACGGCGAGGGCGCGACGCCGGAGGTCGGGCGGTGCCGCGACGATCGCACGCGCGAAGTGCTCCACCACGTCGGTCTCGCGCACCGCGCTGCGCGCGAATCCATCGCGCGCGTGTCGCTCGCGGTCGTCGCGCGGGTACGGCATCCGCATCCACACGGTGTCGGTTCGCTCGAGCGCGAACAGCACGACGGCGCCGATCTCGTCGACGTTCCTCGCAGTGGCGACCGTGCCCACGAAGACGCTTCGTCGCCCGCGCTCGCGCGCGACCGCGTCCACCGCGGCGCGTGCTTCCTCGAACGATCCCGGCGCCCCCGTGACCGCGTCGTGGGTCTCGGCGCGCGTGCCGTAGATGGCCACGAGCACCGTCGTGCTCGGCGGTCCGAGCTCGAACACGTCGTCTCGCACCCGTCGATCGGCGAACACACGCCCCGGCCCCGCGATCACGAGGTGCTCGAAGCCGAGCTCGCGCGCGGCTCGAACGAGATCGAGGATGCCCGAGTGGCTCATCGGATCGATCCCGTCGAGCTGCACCGACCGGATGCCCTGCTCGCGCGCGAGGCGCATCGTCTCGCGCCACCGCGCGACCTCCACGGCGCCGCCGTCGGACGGCGCGCGCTGCAGCTTCACCGTGCAGAACGAGCACTGCTGGTGACACTCCGAGCGCACGTCGAGCACGAGCGGGCCGTCGATCACGCGCGGAGCCCGATCGACCTGGTCCTGCGGCGCACCGGCCGGAGGCACGAGGCCCGAGCGAGCCGCCAGCGAGAGGACGAGCGCGAGCGTGCCGATCGTCCGCGCGGCCGGGAGCGGCACCGTTCCGGAGTGCGTCTCCAGCGAGAGCGCGAGCGGGCCGGCCACCACGAACGCGTGCGGGCTCGACCACGGAGGTGCCGCGACCAACGAGAGCCGGGCGCCACCGTCGCCGACGAGGACGATCCGCGCAGCGCCCGGCAAGAGCCCGGATCCCTGCTCGCTCCCCACGACCGACTCGACGCGATGCACCGTCTCGCCCGACACGACCCGTCGATCGACGAGGAGCGCCGCGAGCGACGCAGCGAGATCGGAGGCGCTGATCGCCTCGCGCCCAGGCTCGGGCGACCAGCCGTGCAGCGCAGCTTCCAGTCGCCGCGTGTCCATGCTCTCGTCGAAGAGCAACGTGTGCGGGAAGTTGCGGGTGATGATCGCGCTCCATCGCGCTTCCTCGGCGAGCACCGCCTCGAGCGCCTCACGCGCCCCGGCCGTGTCCTCCTCCGCGTGCAGGATTCCGGCGCGGGTCCGCGCACCACCGCGCGCACGAGGATCGTCCGCGTCCCTCGCGAGCCGCAGCACCGCGCGATCGCCGCGCCTCACCTGCTGCAGCGTGACCCGCACCGCGCCCGCGACGTCTGCCGCGAGGCCGACCACGCCCCACTGCCCGAACACCGGCGCCGCCACTCGACGTTTCTATCACTCTCAGCGAGCGATCACGCGCCCGACGATCTCGAACGCCTCCGCGGCCTCGCTGCGGATCTGCGATCCGCGCACCTTCGCCAGCGCGCGCGCGACGGCGCCGTCGACGTAGGGGCGCCCATCGCGGCGCTGCGAGGCGTACGCCTCGATCATCCGCGCCTTCGCGTCGATCGCGAACGGCGAGAGCGCCACGTAGTACGTCGCGCGGAACGTGCCGAGATCGTTGTTCGGGAACTCGCCGCCGAGCACCGTCGCGTGCGCCTTGAGCGCGCGCTGCGCCTCGGCCGCGACCTGCTGGTGATCCTGGTTCGTGTCGCTCGGCGCGTGCGTGACCACGAGGTCGTACCCATCGCGCAGCCGCTCCATCGCGCCGTAGATCTCGGCACGCCGCGCGACGAACGAGCCATCACACGCCGCGAGCATCGCGCCCGAGTGATCGACGATGCGGGTCCCGGTCTGCTCGCTCAGCCACGCGAGGTTCGAGCGCATCTCCTCGCGCGACTGCGCCGCGAGCGCGCCCTCCAGCACCCCGCGATGATCGCTGAAGACGAGCACGCCGACCTCGCACCGCTCCTCGCACGCCCGCGCGAGCAGGCCCCCTGCGAAGAGCTCCACGTCGTCGCAGTGCGCGCCCACGAAGAGCACACGCCGCGGCAGCGTCATACGAGCCCTTCGGCGCGCAGCCACGCGACGGTCGCGCGCAGACCTTCTTCCATCGGCGTCGACGGCACCCACCCGAACGTCTCGCGCAGCCGGGTCACGTCGGCGGCGCGGCGCACCACCCGATCCCAGCTCCGTCGCTCGCCGAGCACGATGCGCTCGCGGCTCGCGTCGACGAGCCTCGCGATCGTCTCGGCGACCACCCGCACCGAGGTCTCGACCCCGGTCGCGACGTTCGTCGTCGTGCCCGCCGCGCGCGGCGCATCGAGGAGCACGCGCACCACGTCGTCGACGTACGTGAAGTCGCGCGTCGCGCCCTCGCCGAAGAGCGTGATGCGCCCATCCGGGCGATGCAGCGCGTCGATCATGTTGGGGATCGCGTTGCGCCAGGGGTCGGGCACGTCGCCCGGCCCGTACACGTTGAAGAGCCGCAGCACCGCGTGGGCGAGGCCGGAGCGCCGCACCAGCTGCTCGCCCGCGAGCTTGGTGCGCGCGTACGGCGTGCCCGGCTCCATCGGCCCGTCCTCGCGGAACGGCGGCGCGACGTCGCCGTAGGACGACGAGCTCCCCGCGTAGACGAAGAGCCCGCAGCCGCGCGCCTTCGCGTGCGCGATGACGTTCGCGGTGCCGCCCACGTTCGTCGTCTCGTCGAGCTGGGGGTACGCGACCGAGCGCGCGTTCGCGAACGACGCCGCGAGGTGATAGACGCGATCCCACGCGCCGCCGGGCAGCCGCTCGAGGTCGTCGGCGATGCGGATGTCGGCGTGCACGCGCTCGACGGCGCCCGCACCGAGCAGCTGCCAGCCGCCGCAGCCCGAGAGGTTGTCTGCGACGACCACACGATGGCCTTCCGCGGCGAGCGCGAGCGCGAGCCGCGATCCCACGAACCCCGCGCCACCGGTCACCAGCACGTCCACGCGCAGAGCATGCCGCGCCCGCGTGGATCGCGATAGCTTCTACGCCGCGTCGTTCGCGACCGACTTCTTCTTCACCAGGTCGTCGACGCTCACGAGCCAGGGCGGCTCGGGCACCTTGTCGAGCTCGTAGAACCCGCCGCAGAAGACCGCGCGCGTGCAGCCCTCGCACACCGGCTTCCGCACGCGCCGCTCCGCGAGGTACTGCGCGAGGTTCACGTCCTCGTTGTTCACGAAGATCATGTGGCGCGAGAGCTTGAGCAGGTCGCCCTCGAGGTGCGCCTCGAGCCCGGGCAGGAAGCAGAACGGCAGGTTGATGACCTGCACCTTCATGCGATCGCGCCACCGCTCGATCACGCCCCGCGTCACGTCCGCCGCGTGCTGGGTGTCGGGCGCGATCATCCGGGTCGCGCGGCCGAAGGGCGTGAGGAACTGGATGTTGATCCACCGCAGCCCGAGGTCCCACGCGAGCTGCGCGAGCTGCTCCAGCTTCTCGGTGTTCGACTTCGTCAGCGTCACGTTCATCCCGAGCTCGACACCCGGCGGCGCGTGCGCGACGCAGTTGCGGATCCCACCGGTCGTCTGCTCGAACGCCTCGGCGACGCCGACCTGCTGCGCGTGCGACTGGGCATCGGGCCCGTGCACGCTGAAGAGCAGCGTGGTGAGCCCCGAGCGCACCAGCTTCTTCGCGAAGCCCTCGTAGAACGCCATGCGCCCGTTGGTCGTGACGTTGACCCGCTCGTAGCCGATCGATCGTGCGTAGCGGACCGTGGTGATCAGATCGGGGTGCAGCGTGGGCTCGCCGCCGTCGAAGTCGACCATCGTCACGCCGCGCGCGCGGTACTCGCGCAGGTGCTCGTGCTGGCTCTCGGTGTGGCCGTGGAGCTGGGTGCGCGTGCCCACCGCGCAGAACGTGCAGCGGTTGTTGCAGGCGTAGGTGAGGTTGACGATCAGCTTCTCGGGCCCGCTGGACGCGCGGAGCCGGCGATCGAAGGTCTCCTTGAACTCGCGCAGCACCGCGAGCGAGACGTCACCGGCGCGCTCGTCCTCGCTGCGCGGACCGTGCTGGAACACCGGGCCCCAGTCCTCGACGATCGGCAGGGTGCGCCCGCGCTTGCTCACTTCGTCCGCGAGCTTGGTGCCCGGCAGCGGCGTCGCGAACTGCACCGCGGGGAACGCGCGGAAGCGATCCCAGAGGTCCATCGCGAAGGCGAGCGTCTCGTTGATCTCCTCGCGCGTCTCGCCGGGCAGGCCGATCATGTAGTGGATCAGCAGATCGACCCCGACCGCGTGCGCATCCTCGGCGACCCGCGCGATGTCGTGCAGATCGAGCTGCTTGCCCACCACGTCCGCGACGACCCGCGACGAGCCGCTCTCCGCGCTGACGCTCACCGTGGTGACGCGTCCCTTGATGAGCTCGAGGTGGCGTCGCTCGAGGTAGTCGGCGCGCATCCCGTTCGGCAGCTCGAAGCGCAGATCGAGCTCGCGCATCGACGCGAGGAACGCGTCGAAGTGACGCTCGTTCACGTTCACCAGCTCGTCGAGCACGAAGAGCCGAGTGGCGCCGGTCTTCGCGGCGAGCTCGCGCAGCATCGCGGTGAGTCGCTCGGGCGAGGGACGCCGCTGCTTCTTGGGCTCGCCGGGCAGTCGCTCGGGGTTCGAGCTGCAGTGCGCGCACGAGAACGGACAGCCGCGCGACGTGACCACGGGGATCGTGCGCCCCTCGAGCGGGAACGCCCACGACGCGCGCCCGAGGCTCGCGACGACGCGCTGGTGGAAGCGGACGTAGCTCGCGAGATCGATGCGATCCCAGGCCGGCAGCGGCAGCTCGTCGAGCCGCGGCGACTCACCGCGATGAACGCCCGTCGCGAACGACTCGAGGAGGCGCGGCACCGTGAGCTCGGCCTCGTACTTCACGTAGGCCGCGACCTCGGGGTACGACGCGAGCACCGACTCGCCCGGCACCTCGACGTAGTGCTGCCCCGACTGGAAGCAGTCCGCGAGCACGATGCGCCCGCAGTCGAGCCCCGCGAGCAACGCGCCCAGCACGTCGCAGCGATGAGGCGGACGGTGGAACGGCGTGTAGGCGACGACGATCGTGTCGAACGCGCCCTTCGCGCGCACCGCCGCGAGCACCTCGTCGACGCTCGCGCCGAGGTGGGCTCGACCATCGGCGCGCCACGAGAGCGTGCTCCCCGGCAGCGCGAACGCGTCGACGATCTCCGCGTCGAGCCCTGCTGCCTGGAGGACCGCCGCGAGCTGCAACGCGCCGAGGTCCGAGAAGTACGGATAGTCGATGAAGTCCCGCGCGATCGTGGTGGGCGGATGGACGATCAGGGTGCGGGGGCGCGACATCCCGCCGGGGATTGTCGCCGAGAACGCCGAACGGCGCGAGCGCCGCGTCAGCGCGGCGCCGGACAGGGCGCGTACCCGACCCGCGGCGAGGCCGCGGGGATCACGTGGAACTCGCCGTCGCGGTGGGGGACGTCGATCGCGACGAGGTCCGAGAGCGCCGCGCGCGCCGCGTCGGGCCCACCGAGCAGCTCCACGCACTCGCGCCGCATCGGCGCGCCCGGCTCGACCTCGACGCCGCGCGCTCCGGCCTCGATCTCGTCGTGGGTGTACGACCAGCACGAGACGCCGACCCACACGCGACACGCCTGGAGCGCGGGCGCGGCCCGGGCCACGCGGGTGGGCGCGACGATCGCGTAGTCGGGAAACTGCGTGAGCGCGTGGGGCGCGTCGCGCATGCGCTCCGGTGCCACGACGATGACCGTCGGCGGCGCCGGCGCCATCTCGCGCGCGATCGTGTGGGCCTGCGCATGCGCGTCGGGGACGGCGACGTCGCGCAAGCCGGGGATGGCGGTCGCGACGAGCCCGAGCGCCGCGACCGCCGCGATCGGCACGCCGCGCACGCTCGCGCCGGGCATCCCGACGAGCAGCAAGAAGAGCGGCAGGTGCGCCTCCGATTGATAGCGGAGGAGGTCGGTGCGACACGCCGCGATCAGGATCGAGGGAGGCATCAGGATCGCGATCGCGATCGCTGCGCCCGCGACCCAGCGCAGCCGGCCGGCGCGCGCGAGCGCGATCGCCGACACCACCACCAGCGGCAGCGTGAGCCACGGCGTGATCGAAGGATCGAAGAGCACGTTGTCGCGCCCGAGCGATCTCGCGATCGTCGTCGCGACCTCGAAGTCTCGCTCCTCCGCGGCCGTGCGCGCGGCGGCGAGCGCCACGAGGTGAGAGCACGCGAAGACGCCCACGACGATCACCCCCCCGAGCACGACCGGCCACCGCGGTGCGCGAGCGCGATCTCCCACCGCGACCAGCACCAGCGCCGCGCCGGCGATCGGGAGGAGCACCGTGAGGACGTGGAGCTCGAGCGCGAGCGCCCACGCGATCGCGGTGAGCGAGAACGCGAGATCGCGCGTGCGCCGCGCGACCTCGGCACGGAACGCCCACACCGCGAGCGCCGCGCCGAGGAGCCAGAGCACCGCCGCCAGCGGCTTGGGCGACTCCGACAGCGAGAGCCGCACGTGCCCCGGATGCACCACGAGCGCGAGCGCCGCGAGCGCCGCGCCCGCGCGCCGATCCGGGCCCAGCGCGCGCCCCAACGCGAAGAGCGCGACGGGCGCGAGCGCGCCGAGCAGCGACGCGACGTAGAACGGTCCATCGGGCGCGCGCCCGAAGGGCGCGAGCACCGCGCGCACCAATTGCAGGTACGCCGGGCCGTAGAGCGACGCCTCGTACCCCGCGGGATCGCCGGTGAGCCCGCGCATCTCGGCGATGCCGTGATCGTTCGCGTGCATCGGGGCCCACGGCGGCAGCAGCCATCGCAGGGCGAGCGAAGCCACGAAGAGCGCGAGCGCGATCCCGAGATCCGCGCGCGAAGCCCACGCTCGCTCGCGATGCGCCCACCCCGCGAGCAGCACGAGGCCTCCGAGCAGGGCGACCCACGAGCCGCCGCGCAGGGCTCGCAGGTCGAGCGTGCTCGAGGGCGCGGCCTCGCCGGTCACGAGCGTGCCGTGCTCGCGCATGAAGTCCCCCGGGTCTCGCGCGCGGATCCTCGCGCTCAGCGCGCGCGCCGCCTCGCGCAGCACGGGATCGTCGGCGCCGTCGACGAGCCACACCGAGAAGCTCGGGGTCTCGCCGGCGTCCCATCCGCTCGTCTCCTCTCCGCGCCCGAGCAGCCTCACCAGGCCGCGGCGGCCTTCTCCCGCGAGCGGCACGTCGATCCACGTGCTCTCGATGCGCGCGCCGTCGACGCGCACGTCACCCGCGAGCTCCGGTGGGTCGTCGCCGGGGAACACCATCGCCGCGACCTGCTGCTCGAGGCCCGGCCCGAGCACCAGGGGCTGCGCGTGCGCCCGCGCGGCGCCGTTCGCCATCACCGCGCCCATCAGCGCCGCGAGGAGCGCTCGCGTCGCGCACGGGTTCGGACGGCGAGAGCCCATCCCCGCGACGGATATCACGGCTCGCTCGCCACGGTCCGACCCGGCGCTCGCGGTGAGCGACACGATCGGCGTATCATCGCGTCCGCATGACCTCGGCTCTTGCAGTGACGGCGGACTCGGCCGAGAAGGTCGTCTCGCACGAAGAAGCGGCCCACGAGAAGCGCAACTGGGTGCGGCTCACCTTCGAGTGCAACAACCGCTGCGTCTTCTGCCTCGACTCCGACACCCACGACGGTCGCATGCGCGATCGCGACGAGGTGAAGCAGCAGATCCTCGAGGGCCGCAAGGCAGGCGCGACGCGCCTCATCCTCTCGGGCGGCGAGCCCACGATCCATCCGAGCTACGTCGACTTCATCAAGCTCGGCAAGCTCGCGGGCTACACGAAGATCCAGACCGTCACGAACGGTCGGCTCTTCCAGTACCAGGACTTCCTCGATCGCTGCATCGCCGCGGGGCTCGACGAGATCACGTTCTCGCTCCACGGCCCCAACGCGCGCATCCACGACGCGCTCGTCGGCGTGAAGGGCGCGTTCGAGCAGGAGAGCGCGGGGCTGCGCCGCGCCATCGCGACGCGGGATCGCACCGGTCGGCCGATCGTCAACGTCGACATCGTGATCAACCGCGCGAACGTGAAGCACCTCAAGGAGATGCTCGACCTCTTCATCTCGTGGGGCGTGCACGAGTTCGATCTGCTGCAAGTCGTGCCCTTCGGTCGCGCGTTCACCGAGGGGCGCACCACGCTCTTCTACGACCTCGAGGAGATGCAGCCCTACCTGCGCGAGGCCTTCGAGTACACGAAGCGCCCCGGGATGCACATCTGGCTCAATCGCTTCCCGCCGCCGCACCTCGAGGGCTTCGAGCACCTCATCCAGGACCCCTACAAGCTCAACGACGAGGTGCGCGGACGAAAGGAAGAGTTCGCGCGCCTGCTCGTGACCGGCGAGGACCTCGACTGTCGCGACAAGGAAGGTCGCTGTCGCTACTGCTATCTCGAGCAGCTCTGCAATCACCTCTACGACGAGCGTGATCGCCTGGCGGCGGACGCAGTGTCGCGGGTGCGCATCGACACCGAGGCCGAGCGCAATCGACCGGTGGTGTTCGGCGGCGATCCCGCGAGCGCGAAGCGTGCGATCCACTTCGGCGGTCCCGCCGAGGGCGAGGCCACGACGGAGGTCGCGGCCGAGAAGCCGAAGCGCGCATTGCCGATCGTCGGAGCGCTCGCCGCGAAGACGAACGCGGTGAAGCCGCGCACGCTCGACGAGCGCATCGGCGCAGCGTCGATCACCCGCGGCTGGATCGTCGCGCCCGAGGTCTCGCGGGCTCGCGAGGCGATCGTGTCGCACCCCGCGCTGACCGACGTCGAGCTCGAGCTCGAGTCGATCGCGGGCCTGCTCGAGGCGATCGAGGACGATCGTCTCGATGGACGCCGGGTGATCGCGGTGCACGTGAAGGACGTCGCCGAGGCCGAGCTGCTGCTCGCGTCGCCGGGCACCTTCGAGATCGTCGTCGCGCTCACGACCCACACCCAGCCGTGGCTGCTCGCGATGAGCGCCGTGCCCGCGCGCCTCGTGCTGCGCCAGCGCACCCACGAGCGGCTCACCGAGTCGGCGAGCGAAGACGTCGATCTGCCCGCGTTCTTCGCCACGTTCCGCCACGACGTGCCGGTGATCGACGTGCCCGCGTGCGTGATGGGCCGTCCGCCGCGCGCCCAGCCCGCGACCCTCGATGCGACGATGCTCTCGCCCGAGGGCGCGCTCGAGATCTTCCGGTTCACCCGGCGCCACATCGAGTCGGGCTACATGACGAAGGCGCTGCGCTGTCGGACCTGCGTGCACGACGCGACGTGCCGCGGGATGCACGTGAACTACGTGCGCGCCCACGGCTACGGCCTGATGCGCCCGATCGTCGAGACCAGCATCGCGGCCGAATGAGCGCCGCCGAAGCCCACGCGCCGAGCACCGGGCTCGTGCTCCCGCCCGAGCACGAGGCGCCGCGCCGGCTGCTCCAGCTGCGTCGGGCCGAAGCGTGGCGACTGCTCAAGGCCCACGCCGCGACCGGCGATCTCCGCATCGCGCGCCCGCTCGCCGACCTCGCGCGCAGCGCGCCCGACGACGCGGTGGACGTGCTCGCCGATCCGATCGCGAGCGTGCTCGCACGATGCGGCCGTCACGACGACGCCGCCGACGCGTGGGCGCTCGAGCTCGCGCGTCGCGGTGCGCTGCCCGGGCGCCACGATCTGCACGGGAAGCACGTCGCGAATCTGGCACTGGGTGCCATCTTTTCCGGCGCGCGGATGACGCTCGCGTCGGGCAAGATCGTGATCGACGGACGCACCGTCGCGCTCGGCTCGGTCGCGCCGGAGCAGTTCGTCGAGCTGCGCCCCGGCATCCGATTCGCGACCTACGACCCGAACCCGCTCGCGCTGGTCGAGGCCCACCCCGACAAACGAGGCAACGCGCTCTCGCTCGGCGGTCGCGACGCGCGCGAGTGGATCGCGGCGCTGAACGAAGCGCTCGCGATCGTCGAGCGGCACCTCCCGACGATCATCGACGAGATGCGTGCCCTCTCGATGGTGCTCGTGCCGGTCGGCTACGAGCCCGAGAAGCACCTCTCCGCGTCGTACCGCGAGTACGTCGGCGCGTGTTACCTGACGCTGCACCCCGACGTGCGCACGATGGCCGAGGCGATCGTGCACGAGTTCCAGCACAACAAGGCGAACCTCGCCTCGTACCACGACGCGCTGCTCGAGAACGCGCTGGGCACGATGGTGCGCTCTCCGGTGCGCCCCGATCTCCGGCCGATCTGGGGCGTCCTGCTCGCGGTGCACGCGTTCGTGCCGGTCGCCGAGCTCTATCGGCGCATGCTCGCCGCGGGCGACGTTCGCATCCAATCGCGGCTCGCCGACGTGATCGCGCGCAACGACGAAGGGCTGCGCACCGTGCGCGAGCACGCGGAGCCGACGCGCATCGGTGCCGCGCTGATCGAAGAGCTCGAGGCGCTGCACGCGACCCACCTCGCGCTCGACCTCGCGAAGCCCGCGGGTGTGTCGTGGGAAGCGTGATCGCGAGCGGCTGGCGAGGCCGCAAGGCGCTGGTGAAGGTCGGCTACGGGTGCAACGAGAACTGCACCTTCTGCCACACCGCCGAGGTGCGCCACATCGACGGCGCGAGCACCGAGGTCGTCGCGAAGATCCATCGCGCGAAGCAGCTCGGCCACGGCATGGTCGTGTTCTCCGGTGGCGAGCCGACGATCCGCGCCGAGCTGATGGAGTGGGCGTCGCTCACCGCGCGCCTCGGCATGGACGTGGGGCTCGTCACCAACGGGCTCGTGCTCGCCTATCCCGACAAGGTCGAGGCGCTGATCGAGCGACGCCTGCGCTACGTGTACATGTCGCTCCACGGCGTGGGCCGCATCCACGATCGACTGGTGCGCAGCGAGGCGTGGGAGGCCGCGTATCGCGCGGTGCAGAACCTCTCGGGGCGCGGCCTCGATCTCACGATCAACTGCGTCGTCACCCAGCAGAACGTCGAGCACCTGATCCCGCTCGTCGACGCGCTGCTGCCCTTCCCCGACCTGCGCCTCAAGTTCTCGATGGTGCAGCCGAAGGGTGGCGGGAAACGCCTCTTCGACGCGATCACGCCACGGGTGTCCGACGTCGCCGATCGTGCGGCGCGCGCGATCCGCCACGGCCAGGAGCAGGTCGCGAAGCGCAGCGCAGCAGGCCCGACGTTCGGGCACGACGGCATCCCGCACTGCCTGCTCCCCGGGCTCGAGCCGCTCTACGACGACCTCAAGACCCACCGCTTCGCCACGATGTGCGACATCGGCGAGCCCGACTTCTTCCCGGTCGACGAAGCGCTCAACGTGCAGCCCGAGGACGTGTGCGGCGGGTGCCCGAAGCGCGGCCCCTGCCCCGGTCTCTTCCGCGGATACGCCGAGCAATTCGGCACGAGCGAGATCCGCGCGCCCGAGCCCGCGCCGCGCTCGAACTCGTTCACCTACACGTTCGAGGCGCAGATCGCGACCGACGCGGGCGAGGCCCACTGTCCGCTGCGCGACGGAGAGCACGGCATCATCCCGTGGGATCGCGGGCGCGAGCTCTTCGTGCGGAACCGCGCGGAGAGCGGCTATCGCATCGCGCGCTTTCGCAGCGACACCCGCGACTTCGCGGACGTCGAGATCGCGCGCACCAAACACGCGCTCGGACAGCTCTATCTCGACGTCTCGCGCAAGCCCGCGCCCGACGACTTCGCGCGTGATCTGCGCCCGCTGCGTCGCTCGACGTTGTGCGACGGATGCACCCACCGCGAGACCTGCACCGGGATGTTCGAGCCCGCGCTCGACGACGATCCGTTCACCCGCGACGACGCGCGGGTGCGCGACGTGCTGCGCGCGCTCGAGGGCGACGTGCTCGATCTCGGGTGCGGCGAGGGCCCCTACGAGGACGTGTGGGCACCGCGCGCCCTGTGCGGCCACGTGCGCTACGTCGGCGTCGATCCCCACGCCGATCTCGACGCGCTGCGCGCGCGCTGGCCGTGGGCGACGTTGGTGCGCGGCGAGGGCGAGACGTTCGTCGTCGATCGCACCTTCGATCACGCGCTGATCTTGCGGAGCTGGAACCACCTCGCCGATCCCACGGGCGTCGTCCGGCGGGTGGTCGACGCGCTGCGCGTCGGAGGGTCGCTGCTGGTCGTCGACAACGTCGCGTTCGGCCTGGCTCGTACCCGCGCCCAGACGAGCGTCGCGCACCGCGGTCCCGCGCGCTTCGAGCACTATCGCAACGACGACGCGGATCGCGCGGCGCGCACCATCGAGAGCGCGACCGATTCGATCGCGCTGCGCGAGCGCCACGACGTCGGGCCTGGCACCGCGAACCAGTGGCTGCTGCGTTACGAGAAGCGATAGAGCGCGCCGTCAGAAGACCACGCCCTCGACCGGCGGCGGCTTCCGGGGCAGCGGTGCCACGGGGATCTCGAAGCGCGCCATCTCCTTCAGGTTCTCCTCGATGGTCAGCGAGATCGCCGTCAGGGGCACGTCGGCGATGCGATTCTCGAAGGGGTCTTCGGTGTAGTGGGCGACGAGGTCGAGCGACAAGAAGAGGAAGTTGATCGCCAGCGCGAGCGGGATGTTCAGCCAGGTCAGCTCTTCGATGAACGCGAAGGGCACGAACGTTCCGTGGATGAAGACGAAGACGCGCGAGTAGAAGGTGTATGGCCGCGGCAGCGGCGTGTTCTTGATGCGCTCGGCCATCCCCTGGTGGTTGTTGAGCTCGGTGAGCGTCTGGCTCATCTGGACGAAGCGGTAGTCGCTCAGCCACCCCCTGATGCTCGCGTCCTTGAGCTCCTGGCCCTGATGGAGGATCAGCTGGTTGGGCGGGTTCTTCGCCGCGAGGACCTCCGAATACTCCGTCGGGTCGAGGAAGTCCTTCATGTCCTCGTAGGTGTTCGGCTGCGGCAGGAGCGGCTCGCGCTGCCTGACGTAGCCGTTCGGCTCGCGGAGGAAGACGCGCAGGCCGTGCACGAAGGCCATGTGTCTCCGGAGCAGCCGCTGCTGCCACGCGCGCACCTCCTCGGGGCTCTCGGTCTCGTCGGGGACGACGAAGGTGAGCACCTCACGGCCGAAGGCGCGGCTGTAGTTCACGAGGAGGCCCCAGATCTTTCGACCCTCCCACCAGCGGTCATAAGCCTGGTTGGCCTTGAAGCCGAGGTAGATCGCGAGCGCCGTGCTCATCATCGCCACGCCGTTGAAGGGCAGCGAGATGTGCAGTCCGGCGTGATAATGCAAGACGTAGACGCCGACCGAGAGGATCGCGAAGTACGCGAGGCTCGCCCCGCTCTGATGCAGGACGTGCCGCAAGCGAACGCGATGCGAGACGATCATCCCCCGGTTCCCTAGCCCCCACGACGCGCTCTCGCTCGCGGGAGGTCCGCCGGTTCGGCTCAGGGCGCGCCGAGAGTGCTCCAGAACGGCCAGAACGCACGGGGATTGCCGGCGCCGTGGCGCCCGTCGTCGGCGGTGATCGGACACCAGACGACGGGATAGGCGGTGGGGCAGCCGGTGTACGAGACACAGTTCCAATCGGCCGGCGCATCGGCGGTGACGTAGGGCTCGGTCTCCGTCCCCACGCAACCGTTCGCCTCGAGGATCGCGTCGCGCGCGGCCCGCGATCCGCTGTCGAACCCGGTGCGATCGTCGACGTTCTCGATGGGGTTCGCGCCGTCGTTCACGCCCGCGGTGAGGAACGCGGCGACCGGCACGCCGGAGCACGGCGGACGCTCGGATCGGAGCCCGCCCGCCTGTGTTCCGATGGCGCGGAGCACGCCACCCCGCGCACAAGCCAGCATGTACGACTCCCATGCTCCGCTGCTGAAACCGCTCGCGAAGACCTGCCCTCGATCGAAGCAATAGCGTGCGTCGAGCTCCGCCATCACCGCGTCGAAGTAGGGCAGATCGGGAGTGTCCGCCGAGCCGTCCTGGAAGCATGCACCGGCTCCGTCGGGGTACACGTAGCTGAGCCCCACTTGGACGGCGTAGTCCTGATCATCCGCTAGTGGATTGCTGCCGCCACCACTGCCGCTCAGCCCGTTGCTGGCGCCGCAGCCTCCGCCCGAGATCACGAGCGAGTACTGCCGCGAAGGATCGTAGTTGCGCGGTAGGCGCACGAAGTAGTTGCGGTGCTCGAAGTCGTACCCGCCCTGGGTGCCGTAGTCCTCGCCGCCTGCGAGGAAGCGCGCCGCGACGCCGGTCACCGTCAGCTCGTGCAGCGTCCAGCGATCGCTGGAGTCGTCGGCTGCGAGCGCGCCGCATCCTGCGCTCGGGCCCGTGGGGCCGCGCGGCGTCGGCGCGCTCGCGTCGGGGCCCTCGTCGACCGTGGCGTCGGGCGACTCGACGCCGGCGTCGCCGCCGGCTCGCGCGTCGGCGGGCACACCGCCGTCGGTGCGAGCGTCGCCGGGCGGATCGCCTCGGAGATCGCCGAAGCACGCGCTCGTCCACAACCCCAGCGCCAGCACCACGAGCCGAAGGCGTCGCATTCGTCGTCCTCCGATGCCGTGAGTGGTCGAGAGGTCGACGGCTGATTGCACAATCTGCTCGCCCGTCCGCGTCCCGGCCTACGAGAAGCGATGGAGCGCAGCGTGCGGCGCGCTCACGATCGCGCGATCGTCGAGCGACAGGACACCATCGATCACCGCGACGCGCTCCGCGCGCTCGACGAGCACGAGGAGCCGCGCGACCGCCTCGAGCGCGAGGTCGTCGAGCCGCGCGTCGGGATGACGATCACGCGCGGTGGGCCACACCTCGGCGACGCGCAACACGTCGCGATCGATCGTGCCTCGCAGCGAGAGCTGCACGTCTTCGAAGAGCACGAGCCGATGCGCTCCGAGCGCGTCGTCGATCGCGCGCACGAACGTCTCGTGTCGGCACCCCGGCGGACACCGCGACACCGGGCGCGCCCCGCGCCCCGCCAGGAACTGAGCGTGTCGCTCCGCGATGTGCGACGCGACCGCATCGGCGTAGGCGCTCGAGAGCGCACACGACAGCGAGCACGGGATCCACGAGACGTAGTGGAACACCGCGAGATCGAGCACGTTCAGCCGCGCTCGACCGACGCCGCCCCGCGCGATCGCGTCGAGGTTGTCGCGCGGCGGAGGGACCGCGAGGTACGCCTCGACACAGCACCGCGGATATCCGAGCAATCGCCCGAGCTCGTGATCGTGCTCGGGCGCCGCCTCGACGCGCACCGCCTCCTCGACCCGTCGTGCGTCGCGCCCGACGAAGAGCACGCGCCCGCGCGTCGACGCCGTCTCGACCCGGTGCACCGCGTCGCGCACCACGAGCCCCAGCGCCTCGAAGCGCGCGCGCGTCGCGGCGACGTCGGCATCGCGCACCACCTGGCGCAGCAGCGGCTTGATCCCCGCGCAGAGCGCGACCTCGTCGGCCTCACCGCTGCCCAGCGCGTACACGATCGGCCGCGCTCGCACCGCGCTCCGCGCGCGCTCGGGCGCGTCGGGCAGCGCGCGCACCAGCTCCACGACGCTCTCGACGCGCTCCGTCACCACGACGCATCATCGCACTCCCGATGGGTCGCGTGATCACGATCGGAGCGCGCGCGTGAGCGACCTGCGCGCCCAGCTCGTCGCACTGCTCGCGCCGCACTCGCTCGGCGACGAGGTCGTGCGCGGCGCGCGCTTCGTGAACGCGTCCACCGAGCTCGGGCTGCGCCTCACGTTCGAGCTCGCGACCCCGAACGCAGCACCGCGCATCGTCCACGTCGAGGTCGCGCCCCGCGACGAAGAGGCGCGCTACGCCGCGCGCACCGAGCGCTTCGTGCTGGGCTACCGCACCGGCACCGGCAGCGGCGGCGACCACGTCGCGCCGCACGAGGGCAAGGCGCTCTGCGACGCGATCGCGAGCGTGATCGCGCGCAACGAGCGCGAGGTGATCGCGTCGATCGCCCGCGATGCGGCAGCCGCGCGCGAGAGCCGCGACGGCTCGACGAGAGTGCGCGAGGTGCACGTCTCGTCGCTGCTCGAGTCCGCCGAGTGGCATGGCACGCGGTACTACACCGTGAGCCCCTACGTCGGCTGTCTGATCGGCTGCCGCTTCTGCTACGCGCAGACCCGCGTCGGCATGGTGCGGCGGCTCGAGGGCCTCCCCGAGGTGCCGTGGGGCTCGTACGTCGACGCGCGGGTGAACGCGCCCGAGGTGCTCGCGCGCGAGCTCGCGTCGCTGCCTCCCGGACCGATCAAGTTCTGCCCGGTGGTGAGCGATCCCTATCACGCGATCGAAGCGCGTCTCTCGCTCACCCGCCGCTGCCTCGACGCGATCCACGACGCGACGCGCGTCTTCCCGACGATGGTGCTCACGCGCTCGCGCCTGATCGAGCGCGACGCCGCGCGCCTCGCCGCCCTCCCCGTCGCCTACGCGGGCGTCTCGTTCCCGACGATCGACGACGAAGTGCGCCGCCACTTCGAGCCCCGCGGTGCCTCGATCGACGATCGCCTCGCCACGCTCGCGACCCTGCGCGCCCACGGCGTCCGCACGTTCGCGGTGGTGCAGCCGATGCTGCCCGGCTCGATCGACGCGCTCGCCGACGCGATCGCCGCGCACGCGACCTCGGCGAGCCTCGACGTCCTCACGTCGCTCGAAGGGGCCGAGCGCGACTTCGCGGATCCCCGCTACACGGTCGCGCGCGACCCGCGATGGCAGGTCGAGCGCGCCGAAGCGGTCTCCGAGGCCCTGACCGCGCGCGGTGTGGTCCTGTGGCGCGGCGAGCTCCCGCCCGAGCTCTGCGTCGATCCGCTGTAGACGAAGACCCCGCGAAGCGGCGTCGAGGGGCTCCCCGAGCCGGGTCCGCATCCGACCCTCCGGCAAGAAAGGAATGCACGGGAGCGCGCTCGGCGCGTTCCCGTGTAGTCGACCAGCCTGCGTTTCGGGTACCGTCCAAGGTCGGAGGTCTCATGGCCGCGCTCGTAGGGATGCCTTCGGATCAGATCGACGCCGACGTGTCGGCGCACGCAGTGACGGTGACCGTCGACGAGTCCCTCTACCCGCTCGATGCGGTGTACGGCGCGGCCTACACGTTCCTCGATCGCTGCTACGTGCTGCTCGATCGCGCGGCGTCGAATCGCGTGCGCATCACGCTCACGCCGAAGGGCACGACGCCCGCCGAGAGCGAGCTGCGCAATTGGGTCGGCGAGCTGCAGAACGAGCTCCTCAGCTGCGCGTGGCGCGCCCAGATCGTCCGCGACAACCGCGCGGTGATCGAGGCGGTGACGCTGCAGGCCGTGACCGGCGCGATGGGCCCGCCGACGCTCGACGATCTCAAGGACTTCGACTTCTCCGAGGAGCCCTTCGAGGACCCGCTCGGCATCGGGCTCTCGTGGGAGGAGAAGTACAAGAAGAAGAAGGACGAGCCCGCCGCGCCCGCGCTCGGTTCTTCGGAGGCTGCAGCGAAGCCGAGCGACGAGGGGAGCGCGACGTGAGCGAGCTGCGCCTCCACCGCGAGCTCTACCTCGCGAGCGCGATCGATCAGGCGATCGGGCTCTACGCCGCGCACGCCGAGATCACGCGGGGCGACGAAGCCGATCACGTGGTGCTGCGCATCGCGAGCGCGCGCCCCGGTCGCGCCGCGCGCGTCGCGCGCGAGCTCGGCAACTACGCGCTCGGTCTGACCATCCAGGCTCGGAAGACGGGAGCCGCGCAGTGACGGACACCATCGACTCGCAGCTCCCGCCCGGCGCGTTCCCGCTGCACGGCCTCCGCCCCTCGGCCACGTTCCCCGCGTTCTTCCGCTATCGCGCGCTCCCGAAGCAGCGCGTGCTGCTGACGAACCTCGAGGGCAATTTCCTCGTGCTCGCGGACGCCGAATTCCGCGCGTTCGTCGAAGGCAACGTCGCGCCCGAGAGCGAGCTCCACGCGCGCCTGCGCGACGGCAATTTCCTCCGCGCGCACTACGACACCAAGCGCGCCGCGGACGCCCTGCGACGTCGCAAGTCGTTCGTCGGCTACGGGCCGAACCTCCACATGCTGGTGGTCACGCTCCGCTGCAACGAGACCTGCGTCTACTGCCACGCGTCGCGCGCCGCGATGGACGCGGTGCACACCGACATGACCCCGGAGATCGCCGAGAAGTGCGTCGACATCGCGCTCTCGTCGACGAGCCCGGGCATCACGATCGAGTTCCAGGGCGGCGAGCCGCTCGTGAACTTCCCGGTCGTGAAGCACGTCATCGAGTACGCGCGGAAGAAGAACGAGAGCATCGGCAAGGCGCTCGAGTTCACGATGGTCAGCAATCTCTCGTTGATGGACGAGGAGAAGCTCGCCTTCCTGCTCGAGAACCGCGTCCAGATCTGCACCAGCATCGACGGCCCCCAGGGCCTGCACGACAAGCAGCGCAAGCTCCCCGCGCTCAAGCTCGCCGATGGAACCAAGACCGGCGGCTCGTCGTGGGAAGCGTCGGTGAAGTGGATCCGGCGCATCAACGAGGAGTACGCGAAGCTCGGTCTCGACACGACGCTCTACCGCGTCGAGGCGCTGCTCACGACGACGCGCGAGACGCTGCCGCTCTGGAAGGACGTGGTCGATCAGTACGTCGACCTCGGCTGTCGCGCGCTCTTCCTGCGCCCGCTCGATCCCTTCGGGTTCGCCGAGAAGACCGGCCCGCGCCTCGAGTACCCGCGCGCCGAGTACCTCGACTACTACCGCAAGTGCGTCGACTACATGATCGAGCTGAACCTGAAGGGCGTTCAGGTGCTCGAGCGCTACGCGGCGATCTTCCTGACGAAGATCCTCAGCGGCGAGGACCCGAACTTCCTCGACATCCGCAGCCCGTCGGGCGCGGGGATCGGCGCGCTCGCCTACAACTACGACGGCTCGATCTTCACGTGCGACGAAGGTCGCATGCTGCACGAGACGGGCGACGACACGTTCCTGCTCGGCCACGTGAACGACGCGACCTACCGCGGCCTCGTCGGCCACGAGACGGTGCGCGCGGTGGTGCTCGCCGGGAACCTCGACGCCCGCCCCGACTGCGTGAATTGCGCCTACCAGCCCTACTGCGGCGTCGCCCCCAGCCACAGCCACAAGACCCAGGGGACGATCTTCGGGCGGATGCGCGAGAGCAGCGTCTGCGCGGTCCACAAGGGAATCCAGGACTATCTGTTCGAGAAGATCGCCGATGCCGACCCCGGCACGATGGAGGTCTTCCGCCGCTGGACCACGAACCGACCGAGGGCCCATTTCATCCAGGGGACGTCTAGTAGTACACTCGCCGCGGACGCTTCACGGACGCCGTGAGCGGGTGCTTTCCCTGGGAGCGGTAGGAGGCGGGGCATGGCCGACGACGACGACGTTCTTCCGAGCTTCCGGCGCAACGCGGGCGGTCTGATGGATCCGACCGAACGCGCGATCGCCGATCGTGCGCTGGAAGAGGCCGATCTCGCCAAACCCAACACGCGAGACGACATCCTGCTGGCGCAGCACTGCTCGCACGGCTCGCATGGCTCGCACGGGTCCCACGGCTCGCACGGCTCGCACGGGTCCCACGGCTCGCACGGGTCGCACGGCTCGCACGGCTCGCACGGCTCGCACGGGTCCCACGGGAGCTGGTGATGACGAGGGCGGTGCTCAGCTCTCCGTCGAGCAGAGCGGAGGCCGAGCACTCCTCGATCGACGAGCGCATCGCGCGCAAGGACGAGCGCGTGCACGTGCTCACCGGCGCGGTGTGCAACAACAACTGCGTCTTCTGCATGGAAGAGGATCGTGACGCTCGCTACGTCACGAACAGCCAGACCGACGACGCGCTCGTGCGGTTCATCCTCGAGCAGAAGAAGGGCGCCGAGGAGATCTGCTTCACGTCGGGCGAGCCCACGACGAACCCTCGACTGCCGCACTGGGTGCGGTGGGCGAAGGAAGCGGGGATCCGCCGCGTCAGCGTGATGACGAACGGGCGCTCGCTCTCGTACGAGAAGTACGCGCGCATGCTGATCTCGGCGGGGATGAACCGCTTCTACGTCAGCATCCACGGCCACACGCAGAAGCTGCACGACGGACTGACGCGCACGCCCGAGAGCTTCGACCAGACGGTCGCGGGGCTCGACGTGATCACGAAGTACAAGCGGTATGGAGTCGAGCTCCACACCAGCACCGTGATCACGAAGCGCAATCTCCCGCACATGGGAGAGATCTATCGATTCCTGCGCGCGCACGGCGTCGATCAGGTCGTGTTCAACGTGATGCAGGCCAATGGCCGCGCGAACACGTACTTCGAGCACATCTTCCCGACCTACACCGAGATCGCCGAGACCGCGCGGGTCTTCCTCGAAGAGCAGGCGAAGACCGAGCCGCGGGTGATGGCGTTCCTGGTCGACATCCCGCTGTGCACGACGACGAAGCTGCCGGACTTCAACCGCGGCTACGTCGAGAGCTACGTGCACTACGAGCCCGCGGCGAACGCCGAGAAGCTGGTGCCCGCAGAGGCGCTGCTCGGACGAAAAGAGGCGCTCGCCGATCAGAGCGAGACGCGCGAGCTCGTGGCGATCCGCCGCGCCGACCTCGACGACTCCGAGCGCCAGAAGCGCGCGGAGTGCGCGACCTGCAAGCACGAGAAGAGCTGCGAAGGCGTCTGGGGCAACTACCTCAAGCGCTACGGCTGGGACGAATTCGTTCCGGTTGTGTGATCGGCAGCGCCTCGGCGAGCGAATCGAACCACGGAGATCGCAGAGGGCCGCAGAGAGATTGTTCTCGCGTGCTTCCGACTCCTCTGCGGCCCTCTGTGGCCCTCTGCGGTTGAATCCCGATCGTCAAATCAGGATCCGAGTCTAGTCGCGCCCCGGCCATGCGCGCGGCGACTGACCCGGGGTTCCATCTCCGATCCTCGGCCAGTCGCCTTCCCACGTGATCGGATCGAGGAGCCCGAAGCGCCCGCGCGATCCGTCGTGGCCGCCGCCCGCGGTCGCGTTCCATGCGTGATAGAAGAACCAGTCCTGGTCGCCGACGCGCAGCACCGTGCCGTGGCCGGGGCCGACCCAGCGCGCGTCGTTCGTGAGGATCGGCGCGCCGTGCTTCTCGTAGGGGCCGGTCACGCTGCGCGACCGCGCGACGCCGGTGCGATATCGACCGTCGTAGACGTTGCCGCTGTAGAACAAGTAATAGAAATCACCGCGGCGCACCGTCCACGACGCCTCGACGACTCCGCCTTCCCACGTTCCCGGGTCGTTCCGCAGCACCTCGACTGCCACGCTCCCCGGCGTGAACGAGAGTCCGTCAGCCGCCAATTCACGCACGAAGATCGGAGTCGGGCGGCCGTGGGCATTGCCGTCGATCTTGTAGAAGAGATAGTGACGCCCGTCGTCGTCGCGGAAGTAATTGCCGTCGATCACTCCGTCGGGATGCTCGACCAGCGGCGCGTCGGTGACGGTGTACGGACCGAGCGGATCGTCCGCCCACGCCGCGCCGATCGAGAGCACGTTCGCGCCGTTCACCGACGTGAAGTACGCGACGTAGCGGTCGCCCACGCGATGCAGCTCGGGCGCCCAGTTGCGGTGTCCGTTCGCCGCCCAGGGTGGCGCGCCGCTCGGGATCACCGCCGCGCCGGTGTCGCTCCAGCGCACCAGATCGCGCGAGCGACGAATGGGAAAACGGCCTCCGGTGCAGACCATGTAATACGCGCTCTCGTCCGCGAGCACGCCGGGATCGGGGCAGTCGAAGGGCACCACCGGGTTCGTGTAGTGCGGCGCGGGCGGCGGGAGCTCGGCCGAGAGCGGCACTGCGAGCGCGTGGGTCTCGTCGATCGGCGACTCGGTGCCTCCCGGCGGCGTCCACAGCACGCGCAGCTGCGCCGCGAGATCGATCTCGAAGTAGTCGACGCGCAGCCTCACCGGCGTGCCCGCGACGAGCTCGATCGTCCCCTCGTGTCGCTCGACGAGATGACCGCGCCAGTCGTCGATCACGAGCGCATCGTCGATCCACACCCGCACGCCGTCGTCGTTCTCGGTGGCGATGGTGTACGTGCCGGTCGCGGGCGGCGTGAGCAGCGCGGTGAAGCGCGCCGAGACGAAGTCCGAGGGCGCGCCCTCGCCGAGCGGCGCGTCGCCCCACACGAAGTCGATCGCCGGCACGACACCGACGTGCGCGGGAGCGTGGTAGTCGTCGAAGCGCGCGAGCAGCAGCCCGCGAGGCGGTCCCGCATCGGGTGTGCCGGAGTCCGGCGTGCCCGCGTCGATCGCGGCATCGACCGCTGGCGCGGCGGCGTCGATCCTGCGGTCGTCGTCGCCCAGCTGCCCACTGCACGCCGTCGATCCCAGCGCCAGCACGGCCGCGCACCACCCGCGAGCTGTCCCAGTCATTCGCGCGCGATCATCGCACGTCGCATGCCGCGCTCACTGCGGTCTCGTGCCCGGAACGTGCTGCATCGAGGCCGCATCTCCGTGACGATCGCGCCCGGATCCATATCCTGACACAAGGCTGACATTGCGCCGATCCACTCTCGGTTCGTCACGAAGGAGATGCACATGGATCCGATCACGTTGCGCGGCGTCTGCACCGTCGTCCTCCACGCCGACGATCACGCTGCGGCGAAGCGCTGGTACAGCGAGCTGCTCGGCGTCGAGCCCTACTTCGATCGCCCGGGCTACGCCGAGTTCCGCATCGGCGACTACCAGCACGAGCTCGGCCTGCTCGACGCGCGCTTCCGTCACGCGCTGGGCGGCACCGAGGGCACCGCGACCGGCCCGACCGGTGTCGTGACGTACTGGTACGTCGACGACGTGCCGAAGATGATCGAGCGGCTCGTGTCGATGGGCGCGAAGCTGCATCACCCGCCGCGCGACTTCGGCGCGGGGTTCATCGGCGCGTCGGTGATCGACCCCTTCGGGAACATCCTCGGGGTGATGTTCAACCCGCACTACCTCGAGGTGCTGGAGGGGAAGAAGCGCGCCGCCGCGAGCGCATGAGCACGGGGATCCGAGGGGCGATTTTTTTCGCGCGCACGCGCGCGCGCGCGTCAGTCGGGAAGGGTCCCGAACGACTGACGGGCATGACCAGCAAGACCGAGATTTCGCCCCAGATCCCTGCGTTTCGCGCCCTCGCCCGCCACTGGGTCGACCGTCGCCTGTGTGGGGACATCCAGGGGGCGCGGCGCGCCCTCGCCGCGTTCGTCGCGCGGCTCGGGCGCTCGTTCACCGCGCCCGAGCGCGAGGCGTTCTTCGCCTCGATCGAGCACTGCCTGGGCGAGCACGTCGTGCGGCTCGAGCAGCGCAAGACACGCATCGACGCGCTCGCGCAGGAGCTCGCCGCCGCGAACCACACGTTCGACGAGCGCCCGACGATCATCGTCGCGCGGCGCGCCGATCGCTTCAGCTTCTCGGCGTGATCGCCTCGCTGGAGTGCTTTCAGTCCGGCTCGGCTCTGACCTTCGCGATGATGGCGTCGCGATCGACGAACACCGGGTGCAGCTCGCCGAGGTCGTAGTGATCGCCCAGCTCGAAGAGCCCGCCGCAGATCGAGTCGAGCGTGCACGAGCGACAGACTTCGCTCTTGGGATGGCGGAAGTCGGTCTGTCGCACCGTTCCCTTCTCGTCGAGGAAGTGCACGATGCGCTCCTCGCCCTTGATGATCTTCCGGGTCTCCGTCGAGCAGTGCGCGAACTCGGTCATGTAACAGAGCGGCACGCGCTCGACGCGGAAGGTGCGACCGGTCGAGTGCAGGAACCGCAGCGCGCGCGCGAGCGAGAGCTCGAAGTCCGCGAGGCGATGGGCGGTGTCGCGGTTCGTCTCGGCGCGGCCCATCGAGGGGTCGAGGTTGTTCCACACGAAGTGGCGCAGGAACGGGAAGCGCCCGACGAAATAGCGGACGTTCTTGTCGAGGTGATCCGCGTTGAAGCGATTGATCACCGTATTGATGTTCACCGTCGCGCCCACGCGCCCGAGGTTCTCGAGCGCGTCCATCGCGAGCGCGTGGCTGCCCTTCACGCCGGTGAGGAAGTCCTCGAGCTGCTCGTCGCACGAGTGGATGCTGACGTGGAAGTGGCGGAGCCCGGCCTCGTAGTACGACTCGGCGAGGCCGGGCTTCGCGAGCCGTGATCCGTTGGTGATCATCCGGACGTGGAGCCCGCGCGCGACCGCGTGCTTCGTGATGTCGGGGATCAGATCGGAGAGCGAGGGCTCGCCGCCGGTGAGGATGATCCCGAAGTAGCCGCGCTCCGCGAAGTCGTCGACCGCGCGCAGCGCGGTGTCGAGGTCCAGCATGTAGCCGCTCGCCGGGTTCGAGCAGAAGCGGCAGTACTGGTTGCACCCGCGGACGACCTGCAGATATCCGATGTTCGCCATCAGCCGTCCTCTTCGCGTTCGAACAGCGCGGGGAGGATCTCGCGCAGCGCCTCGCCGCTCTTCGCGCTGCGAGTCGCCGCCTCGTTCACCCCGCGGCGCGCGCGCCCGTACATCGGCAGCGCCTTGCGCGCGGTCTGCACCGGCTCGTGCACGCTGCGCGCGCGGATCGGCAGGAGCTCGCCGGCGCCGACGAAGAGCGACGCGACCGGCTCGTGATCGGCGCCGCTCGGGCGATCCTCGCGCGCGCGCAGCTCGTCGCCGTCGAAGCGCGCGAGATAGATCGGATCGATCCCCGGGCACACCTCGCGCGCTGCGCACCCGTCGCAGCGCGCGTGGAAGGTGCGCGCTCCATCGCGCTCGGGATGCGCGATCGAGCGCGACGCGAGCGGCCCGAGCAGACAGAGCGGCGCACCGCTCACGTACGCGCGCAGCCCGACACGACGCGCGATCTCGAGCGCGTGCAGCGCGAACGGCAGCGCGAGCGCGAGGCGCGGATAGACACGATCGAAGTGCTCCGACGCGACACCGCGGGCGAGCGGGACCGCGACCTGCCACGCCTCGACGCCGCGCGCCTGGAGCAGCATCGGGATCTCGGAGAGCACGCGGAAGTCGCTGCGCGTGAGCACCGTCGTCGCGACCACGCGAAGCCCTGCGGCGCGCGCCGCGGCGACCGCGTTCCACAGCACGTCGAAGCTGCCCTCGCGGCCGGTGTGGTAGTCGTGCACGCGCGCGTCGGCGCCGTGCAGCGAGACGTGCACGTCGGTGAGCCCGGCGCTCGCGAGCGAGCCCGCGATCGCCGCGAGACCGTGCCCGTTGGTCTGCACGCCGATCGCGGTGAAGCCCACGTCGCGCGCGGCGCGCACCGCGGCCTCGAGCACGTCGGGCGCGAGCGTCGGCTCACCACCGCCGAGCGTGATCGCGCTCGAGGCCTCGCGCAGCGCGCGCAGCCGATCGAGCGAGGGCACCGCGAGCTCGGCGCGCGGCGCATCGTCGCGCAGCCCGCAGAAGATGCACGCGTTCGAGCAGGTCGATCCGAGCGAGAGCGTCGCGCGTCGCATACCGCGGGACGGCCGCGCCGCTCCGTTCAGATCGAGGCCGTGTGATCGGGCTCGAAGTCGACGTCGAAGCACGCGCCCGCGTGATGGGCACGACGCTCGGCGAACGTCGCGAGCGCCGGCAGCTCGACGCCGGTCTCGACACGCCGCTCGAGCACGGCGCCGAGCGCGCGCGCACCGCGCTCGCAGGTCGCCGCGTGCTCGGGCGCGATGCGGCCGTGCACGAAGAGGCTGAAGTGCTCGCCCTCGGACAGCGCACCGCTCGCAACCGACGCGTCGCGACGCAGCACGTCGATCTGGAAGCGCTGGCCCTCGCCTTCGAGCACGAAGGGCAGCGCGCCGTAGTACGGCCCGAAGGCGCGCACCACGGTGAAGCCGCCGGCGAGCTCGAGATCGCGTGCGATCGCGCCCGGCGGCATGAGTTGATCCGCGTGCGGTCCTGCGACGTAGCCCGAAGGCGTGCGTCGCTCGGGCACTGCAGCTCGGTCTTCGGCGTGCGCGGTCTCTTCCGGCACGATCGACAGCACGACGGGAGTGATCGCGACCGCGGAGAGAAAACGGCGCCGCTGAAGCATGAAAAGAAGGTAAGAGATTTTTCTCGGCGCCGTCAACGGCACGACCAGCGTGCGGAAAACACGCGGTCACCCACTCGAAATCGAACGGGCCCTTCGATACGATGCCTGTCGAGTCGTCGCTCCGGAGGGGTTTTCATGGGGCCAGTGCGCTCTTTCGCTCGCCTGCTGGTGGTGCTGGGTCCACTCCTCCTGGCGAGCATCGCCGGATGCGCGGACGGCGGAGATCCACCCCGCCGTGACGCGGGTGGACGCATGGACGGTTCGGCCGGTGACTCGGGTCAAGGCGGGACCGATGCGTTCGTGCCGCCGGTCGACAGCGGCGGGCCGGACACCGGCGTCGACGCCGAGGTGCCCGATCCCGTCGGCACCTGCGAGGCGTGCGACGGCAACGAGGACTGCGAGATCGGCAGCTACTGCGCGACGCTCTCGAACGGCGCGGGCCGCGCGTGTCTGCCCGGCTGCGTCCCGGATCTGCCGGAGTGCCCCCGGACGACCTGCCCGCCGGGCGGAACGCCGCCGTGCTCGTTCAACTGCATCTACGACGCGACGGGCACCGGCGTCGACGCGAACATCTGCGCGCCGGTCGGCGGCGTGTGCTGCGTCGACGAGGACGGCGACGGATACGGCGTCGGCATCGGCTGTCTCGGCGAGGACTGCAACGACGCGGATCCCGAGGTGCACCCGGACCGCACCGAGATCTGCGACGGCATCGACACGAACTGCAATCGCACCGTCGACGAGAACCCGAACGACTGCGACACCGGCCGCTGCACCGACGACGGCGACGGCACGTACACGGCGATCGCGGGCGGCACCTGCGCGTCGGCGACGTGCGGCGACGGAACGATCACGAACTGCGAGCTCTACACCTGCAGCGAGGGCGGCGACGAAGGCACGACCTGCGCGACGGCGTGCGCGCCCGCGGGCACCAACGACGACACGTTCTGCATCGCGAGCGCGCACTGCGAGGACGGCACCTGCGCCGCGGACGTGCCCGACGGCGGCGCGTGCAACGAGGACACCGACTGCAGCGCGGGCCACTGCGACAACGGCTACTGCTGCTCGAGCGGCACCTGCTGCAACGGCGACGTCGCGACGTGCCCGGGCGGCGGCGCGGTGACGCGCATCTGCACCGACACCGAAGACTGCCAGGGCTCGCGCGGCATGACGGAGTGCAACGCGCAGTTCCAGTGCGTGACGGTCGACGGCATCGCCGACGATCGCGGCTGCACGAGCACCACGCGCGCGCAGGACTGCGGTCTCTACAATCCGATCTACTGCGACGGGACCGAGGTGCAGACCCCTCGCATGTGCCCGATCAGCTGCACGGTCGACAGCGAGTGCATCGCGCAGGCGCACTGCGACGTCGGCTTCTGCGTCCCCGACCTGCCGCCCGGCCGCAACTGCAGCCGCAACCAGGACTGCCAGGACGGGCTCACGTGCACCGACGGCGTGTGCTGCAACAGCGTGTGCAACGGCAGCTGCGAGGCGTGCGACGTGCCCGGGTTCGCAGGGACGTGCACCGCTGTCCCCGCGGGCGCGGATCTCGACGGCGAGTGCGCGGGCTTCGCGTGCAGCGGCTACTACGACGGATTCAGCGGAGGCGACGAGTGTTATCGCCGCCAGGACGTCAGTGACGCGGCCGCGGTGTGCAACGGCGCGCGTGCGTGCGTGAGCCCCGACGTGATGTGCCCGACGCAGCCGCGCGGCCCGCTGCAGATCAACTGCCAGGATCAGTGTCAGGCGCCGACCGCGGGCACGTGCACCGGCACGATCGCGGGCAGCTGCGGCAACCTCGACAACCCGGCGATCCGCACCGAGTGCGGCACCGGCGAGTGTCGCCGTGACGTGCAGCGCTGCATCAACGGCATGCCGCAGACCTGCATGCCCGGACCGATGGTGCTCGAGACCTGCAACGGGCTCGACGACGACTGCAACGGCACGCCCGACAACGGCTCTCCCGCCGCGCTCTGCCCCGCGGCGGCGGGCGCCGAGAGCTACGCGTGCAACTCCGGCACGTGCTCGTTCACGTGCGCGGCGGGCCGCGTCGATCTCAACGGCTCGTACAACGACGGCTGCGAGTGCATCGACGACCCCTCGGCCGGCGCGTGCGCCGCGGCGACGGCGGTCGGCAACATCAACGCGGGCGGCAACACGATGGTCGGCGGGCTGATCACGTCCACGACCGACGAAGACTGGTACTCGGTGAACTTCCCGCTGAGCTCGCGCGGTCCCGGCGGAGGCTCGCCGTGGATCCGCCTCACCGGCGCGAACGCGAGCAACTTCGAGCTCGACTTCTACCGCGGGTGCTCGACGGTGATGGTCTGCGGCTCGGGCGCGCCGACCGGCGTCTCGGAGCTCCGATTCGTCGACGACCAGTCGAGCGGCAACAACCAGTACAGCGGCGGGCACACCACCGACTGGCCCGCGACGGTGGTGTTCCGAGTGCGTCGCGTCGCGGCGACGACGCAGTGCTCGAGCGCGACCTACTCGATCGCCATCTCGCGCTGAGCGTCCCGCTCGTGATCTCGACGCCCGCGGCGCCTCGTGCGTCGCGGGCGTCGTCGTCTCCGCACCCTCGACACTGAACGGAACATCAGTAGAGTGAGCCGGGTGTCGGCTCAGCAGCTGTCGTGGCTGGACGCGCTCGAAGCGCCTCGCACGGACGACGTCGAGACGCCGGACATCGACGCGACGTTCGCGCGCGCCACCCGCATCGACGTCGGCGCGCACGCGAACGGCGAAGCACCTTCGTGGATCGAGATCGTGCCGGGCTGGGTGCGCGGACACGCAGCGCTCTTCGCCGAGCTCGAGCGGACGATCCGTTGGCGCGCCGAGCGCCGCATGATGTACGAGCGCATGGTCGACGTGCCGCGCCTCTTCGCGCGCGTGCCCGACGACGGCGAAGCATCACCGCTGCTCGATCGCATGCGCGAGGTGCTGACGGCGCGATACGAGGCGCCGCTCGACTCCACGACGCTCGCGCTCTACCGGGACGGCGCCGACAGCGTCGCGTGGCATCGCGATCACGGGCATCGTGATCGTGCACGCAGCGTGGTCGCGGTCGCGACGCTCGGTGCGACGCGGAAGTTCTTGGTGCGCCCGTATCGCAAGTCCGGTCCGTCGCGCGTGATCGTGATCCGCGGCGGCGATCTCGTGGTGATGGGCGGCGCGTGCCAGCGCACGGTCGAGCACTGCGTGCCCAAGACCAAGCACGCGCTTCCGCGCATCGCGCTGATGTTCCGGCACTCCGAGCCGATCGCGCCGAAGGTCTGATCGCGATGAGCGCCCGCGGTCGGCGCTCGTCGCGCGCGGCTGTCATGATGCGGACTCGTGCGGGGATCGTGGCGGGTGACTATGTGTCGGCGTCGTATGCGGGCTGTGCTGGTGGGGCTCTGCGCGACGCTGATGGGCGTCCTCGCAGGATGTCAGTGCGCGTCTCGCGCGCGTCCGACGCGTGATCCGAGCGCGTCGTTGAGGACACCGATCGGGACCAACCTCGACTTCCTCAACGACTGGTCGACCGCGATGCCCTTCGTGGATCTCATGAAGACGTCGCGGTCGTGGATCTCGGGGACGACCTCGTCGTTCGATGGTGGAGGTCCGCTCGACGTCGACGAGCGCGGCTGGGTCCGGTCGCTGCGCGAAGGACAGGTCGCGCGGACGCTGATGGTCTGGGACATCACCACGCACCCCGCGGGCCGCTACGTCGTGCTCTGGGAGGGCGAGGGCGAGATCGAGTACGGCGCAGGCGCGCACCAGCGGCTCGTGGAGAGCGAGTCGCGCCCCGGCCGTGACGTGCTCGACATCGATCCTCGGCGCTTCGGCCCGGGCATCGAGCTCAACATCGTTCGCACGAACCCGCGGAACCCGGTGCGCAACATCCGCGTGCTGGTGCCCGGCGGTGCGTGCAGCGGGGACGAGGCGCGGTATTGCGACGAGCGTCGTGCGTGTGGCGATGCGGGCGAGTGCCGCCCGTTCGAGCAGATCCATCGAGAGCAGGTGTTCCATCCCGATTTCCTGCGCTCGATGCGCGGATATTCGGCGATCCGATTCATGAACTGGGCGGACGCGAACTCGACGATGACGCCCGAGTTCGAAGTGCGGTGGAGTGATCGCACCGAGCTCGAGGACGCGCGGTGGGCGCCGCGCGCGCCGCTCGAGGTGATGATCGATCTCGCCAATCGAGTGCACGCGGAGCCGTGGATCAACCTCCCTTCGCGCGCCGACGACGACTACGCGCGACGGGCGGGTGAGCTCTTCCGCGCGCGGCTCGACCCCGGCTTGCGCGTCTGGGTCGAGTACTCGAACGAAGTGTGGAACTCGATGTTCCCGCAGCACGAGTACGCGGCGGAGCACGGGCTGCAGCTCGGGCTCTCGTCGGATCGCTACGAGGCGGTGCTCCGTTATTACTCGCGGCGCACCGGCGAATTGCATCGCGCGTTCGGCGCAGGGTTCGGCGATGCGGGACGGATGGTGCGCGTCTACGCGGGACAGAGCGCGAGCGCGTGGGTCGCGGAGACGATCCTCGGGTTCGAGAGCGCGGGATCGCGCGCGGATGCGTGGGCGATCGCGCCGTACTTCGGCACGACGGTGACGGGCGAGACGCTGTCGCAGTGGGCGAGCCTGACCCCGGACGACTTCTTCGCGCGAGAGCAGGAGTCGGCGATCGAGGTGGTGCGCGAGCACGTGAGAGGCAATCTGGACGTCGCGCAGCAGTACGGACTCCCGCTCGTCGGATACGAAGGTGGACAGCACTACGTCGGATACGACGCGGCGCAGACCGACCAGCGCATCGAGCAGCTCTTCGCGGCGGTCAATCGCGACGCGCGGATGGAAGGGTTCTATCTGCGCTATCTCGACGCCTGGCGCGACGCGGGTGGTGGGCTGTTGATGCACCACGTCGACTGCGCGGGCGGCGGACGATACGGGTACTGGGGCGCGTCGGAGTACCTCGGTCAGCCCGACGAAGAAGCGCCGAAGCGCAGAGCGCTGATGCGGTGGTCGCACGCGTCGCGGTAGCCGCGCTCAGCGCAGCTCGTCAGAGCAGTCGGGGTCGAAGTGCGCTCGATCCATTCTCTCGCGCGCTGATCAGCGATGCGCGGAGGTGCCCTTCGACTTCGCGGCACCCTTCTTCTTCGACGGCTCGACGGTCTCGCGCTTGACCAGCTTGTTGAAGTTGCTGATCTGCCCGTCCGCCGTCTTCTCCTGCACGAGCAGCGCGAGCCCGTTCGCGTCGAACTTCTCGAACCACTCGTCCCACTCGATCGGCGAGAGCGTTCCCTCGCCGCTGTACCCCGGGAAATCGAGCCGGATGATCCCGACGTCGTCGTCGGTCGCCGTGCTCGCGACGTCCGACGGAATCGCGCCGCGCTTCTCGGCCCAGGCCCAGATCTCGTCGTGGTCGGTCAGCACCTTCGCTGCAGACATCGTGGGTTCCTCCTCTCGTCCATTCGTGCAAGCGGCGGTCCGCGCGCGCGCGGATCACACCGCGCGCGACTCGGCGACCCGCGAGGCGACGCGCATCAGCCCGATCGCGACGAGCACCGCGCCGACCCCGGCCACCACCGCGCCCATCGCCGGCGCCCTGCGTGCGGTCACGTCCGCGCTGCGCCGTCGCACCATCCCGCGGTGATCGCCGCGCTCCGAGCCGGGACCGAGCACCCGCGGCTCGTGCGGCTCGCGCCGCATCTGCGGCTCGAACATCCGACGCTCGACGATCTTGTCGGAGAGCGCCGGCATCCACCTCGCGAGCAGGAGCTGCGCGCGCCCGCTCGTGCCGACCGCGACCTCGCGCTTCGGGCGCACCGCGCAGTCGAGCAGCGCACGCGCGACGATCTCGGGCGCGTACACCGGCGGCGGCGCGGCCGGCACTCCGTCGTCGAGACGGTTCCTCGCGTGCGCGAAGAACGGCGTGTCGATCGACGCCGGCTTCAGCAGCGTGATCTGCACCGGCACTCCGTCGTGCTCGAGCTCCACGCGCAGCGCGTCGGTGAACCCCTTCACCGCGTGCTTCGCCGCCGAGTTCGCGCCCTGCAGCGGCATCGCGTGATCCGAGACCACACCACCGACGTTGATCAGCGTGCCCCCGAGATCGCGCATGCGCTCCACCGCGACCCGCGAGCCGTAGACGGTGCCCCAGAAGTCCGTGTCGAAGAGCTCGCGCATGTCGTCGACCGGCACCTCGAGCGCGCGTCCGTACACCGACGTGCCCGCGTTGTTGATCCACGTGTCGATGCGCCCGAAGCGAGCCTCGGCGACGTCGGCGACGTGCCTCACGTCGTGCTCGCTCGACACGTCGGCGACGACCGCCTCGGCGCGTCCTCCTTCACCGCGGAGCTGCTCCGCGAGCTGCTCGATCTCGGGGCTGCGTGCGGCCATCACCACCCGCGCACCGCGCGAGGCCGCGAGCCGCGCCGTGCTGAGGCCGATGCCGCTCGATGCGCCGGTGATCACGACGACCTGCTCCTCGATCGGCTTCTGCGTCCGGAATCCCATGTTCGTCCCTCGCTCTTCGCTGGCTCCTCGAGCAGCGACCGTGCCCGTCACTCGCGCTCGGATGTGCGGGAGCGCCACGCTCGTCGCGCAGGATCGAGACGCGCTGCCACGCCCTGCGTGGCGGGACCGCAGCGTGCGCGACGCGCCACGGTGGTACGCGCGCTGCACTCGGGGCCACTGCGCGCGAGTCGTCCGCATCGCGCGACGAGGGAGGCGCACGATGATCGCTCCGAACCGCAGGACGTGCTCCATCGCCGCGTGGCTCGCGCCGCCGCGGCGCGGCACGCCGATGTCCGAGCCCGAGCCCCGTCCAGCCGATCACGAGGCGACACGCGAGGAGCGACGACGCGAGGCGGCGCGCATCGCGCCGGCGCCCCTGCGTCGCACCGCTCGTGGTCGCGCCGCGACGCGACGAGCGCTCTCGCGCGCTTGAACGATCGTTCAAGAACCCAGGAGCACCCCGATGATCGTCCTCGGTTACCACGGAGGCATCGAAGGCCCGTTCGCGAGCGGTCGCGCGGGACGCGACGCCGCGGCCGCGATCGTCGACGAGGGGCGCGTGGTCGCAGCGTGCGAAGAAGCGCGCCTGGCCCGCGCGGCGCGCGGCGCCACCGTGCCCGAGCGCGCGATCCGTCACTGCCTCGACGCAGTGGGCCTCGCCACGCTCGACGGCGTCGACCTCGTCGCGTGCTCGCACGCGAGCGATCAGCGGTGGCGATCGGAGATGGTGACGCAGAGCCGCGAGCGACTCCCCGTGTTGACCCGCGCCGCGATGGGCGCGGCGCTCGCGGCGCTCCGCGGCGCGGAGCGCGCGCTCGGCGGAGACGAGCACGAGCGGCGCCTCCTCGAGCAGCGGCTCGGCGCATCGATCCCGCCCGAGCGCTTCGTCGCGGTGCCCCACGACGTCGCTCACGCCGCGAGCGCGTTCTTCACGTCACCGTTCGATCGCGCGCTCTGCTTGGTCGCGGACGCGCACGGCGAGAGCGCGGCGACGAGCGCGGCGATCGGTCGCGGCACGCGCATCGAGGTGGTCGATCGCATCTACGCGCCCGACAGCCTCGGCGCGCTCTACTCGCTCTTCGCGCGTTATCTCGGGTTCGAGCCGGGCGAGGAGCACGAGGTGATGTTGCTCGCCGCGCACGGCGATCCCTCGCACCACCGGCGCTTCTTCCGGCGCGTGGTGCAGATCCGGCGCGACGGGATCGCGTCGGTCGATCCCGCGCTCGTCGTGCGCCTCGCGCTCCGCGATGCGATCGCAGCGCGTCTCCTCGGGGGCGGCGCCGCGCTCTATCCCCGCGCGATGATCCGCGCGCTCGGCCCGGCGCGGCTCCCCGGCGAGCCCCTCACCGGACGTCACGCCCACATCGCCGCGGCGCTGCAGGAGGCGCTCGAGCTCGCGCTGCTCGCGTCGCTCGCGACGCTGCGCGCCCGCACCGGCGAGCGCGATCTCTGCCTCGCGGGTGACCTCGCGCTCAACGCGGCGGCGAACGCGCGCATCGCGCGCAGCGGGCTCTTCGATCGCATCCACGTGCAGCCGGCGGCGCACGACGCGGGCACCGCGCTCGGCGCCGCGCTCTACGCGCTGCACCACATGCTCGGGATCGGTCGCGAGGGGAGCGCGATGCCCACGCCGTTCCTCGGCGCGGCCGCCGACGACGTGCTCGTCGATCGTGCGCTCCTCGACTTCGCCGATCACGTGCGCGCGACCATGCCCCGTGATCTCGAGGGCACCGTCGCCGAGGCGCTCGCCGCGGGGCGCGTCGTGGGTTGGCTCCAGGGCCGCGCGGAGTGGGGCGCGAAGGCGCTCGGCGCACGCAGCGTGCTCGCCGATCCGCGAAGGGCCGAGAGCCGCGCGCGGGTGAGCGCGATCCTCCAGCGGCGCGAGCACGATCGATCGTTCTCGCCCACGGTGCCGCTCGAGCTCGCGCACGTGTGGTTCGACATGACCGGCGTCGACGAGAGCCCGCACAAGCTCTTCAGCGTGCCGGTGCGCGCCGAGCGCGTCGCGCGCCTGCCCGCGGTCACCCACGTCGACGGCACCGCGCGCGTGCAGACGGTCTCGTGGGAGCAGAGCCCGCGCCTCCACGCGCTCCTCCACGCGTTCGGCGCGATCACCGGCGTGCCGGTGCTGCTCAACACGAGCTTCCGCGTGGGGCGCGAGCCGCTCGTGAACCTCCCCGACGACGCGCTCCGCGCCTTCCTCGCGAGCGACCTCGACGCGCTGGTGATCGGCGATCGCTGGATCGAGCGTCGCGGCGACGCGCTCGCCCCCGAGACACCGAAGCGCGTGCGCGAGGCGCACGCGACGCCGTTCGTGTGACGGAGCGTGCGAGGGAGGACGAGCGATGAGGACGAAGGTGGTCAGCGGAGTGTTCTCGACGCGGCGCGAAGCGCAGCACGCGGTCGATCGCCTCGTCGACGCAGGCTTCCGCCGCGAGGACGTCAGCGTGCTGATGTCCGACCTGACGCGCGCACGCGAGATCGAGGGCGCGCCTCCGGTCGTCACGCCTGCCGCGAACCGCGCGGCCGAAGGCGCGACCGCGGGCGGCACGATCGGCGGCACCCTCGGCGCGGTGGTCGGGGGCCTCGCTGCGGTCGGCTCGATCGCGATCCCGGGCGTCGGCTTGGTCGCCGCGGGCCCGATCGTCGCGGCATTCGCGGGCGCGGGCGCGGGCGGCGCCGCGGGCGGGCTGATCGGCGCGCTCGTCGGCCTCGGCGTGTCGGAGAGCGAGGCGACCGACATCCGCGATCGCATCCGCGAGGGCCGCATCGTCGTGACCGTCGAGTGCTCCCGCGAGCGCGCCGCGCGCGCGATCGCGATCCTTCGCGGCGAAGGCAGCATCGAGATCACCGCGGTGTGATCGCGCTGGACCTCACGGAGGCTCGACGGGCGCGGAGCGCGGCAATCGAACGATGAACGTCGCGCCCTCGCCGCGCTGGCTCTCGACCGAGATCGTCCCGCCGTGCGCCGCCACGATCTGCCGCGAGATGTGGAGACCGAGGCCGAGACCGCCGAAGTGCCGCGCCGACACCGCGCGACCGAAGCGCTCGAAGATGCGCGCGTGCTCCGAAGGATCGATCCCCATGCCGTGATCGCGCACCCGGAGCTCGACGGCCTCGACGGTGGTCGACACCGCGATCTCGACCGTGCGACCCGCGCCGAACTTGAGCGCGTTCGACAGTAGGTTGGACACCACCTGCTCGATGCGCGCGCGATCCCAGAGGCCCTGCGCCGGCCCCTCGTGCGCGTCGACGATCAGCTCGCACCCCGCGGCCTGCGCGTCGTGCTGGAACGCGGCGACCACCTCTCGCACCACGGCCCCGAGATCCACCTCGCTCGGCTCGATCCGCAGCTTGCCCGCCTCGATGCGCGTCACGTCGAGGAGCTGCTGGATCTGCCGGATCATCCTGCGCCCCTGACGCTCCACGAGATCGAGCGCGCGCGTGAGGGACGCGGGGTCCACCGCGCCGCGCGCGCTGCTCGCCTTGAGCACCTGCACCGTCAGCAAGAGGGACGTCATCGGCGTGTAGAGCTCGTGCGACGCGATCGCGAGGAACTCGTCGCGCAGGCGGATCGCCGCGCACGCGTCGCGATAGGAGCGCGCGTTGTCGATCGCGAGCGCGCCGCGACGCGCGAGCTCCTCCGCGAGCTGCAGATCCGCGGCGCCGTAGCGCCGCTCCGCCGACGCCATCGTCAGCACGCCGATCAGCCGCTCGCGCGCCCGCAGCGGGACGACCATCGCGGAGCGCGTGCCGAGGTCGCGCAGGATGCGCGCGTGCTCGGCGTCGATCGTGGTGTCGCGGATGACGGCGTCGTCCACGTCGGTGAGCAGCAGCGATCGCCCGGTGCGCAGCGCGCCAGCGGCCGGGTGCGGCGAGTCGAGCGCGGGTGGATAGCGTCGCGCGAGCTCCTCGAGCCGCTGGCTCTTCGCCGGATCGGCGTGCGCGCCCGCGACCCGCCGGACTCCGTCGTCGGCCACGAGATCGAACTCGCACCAGTCGGCGACCGTGCTCACCACGAGGCGCGCGAGGTGCCCGAGGATCTCCTCGTGCTCGAGCGAGCCCGAGAGCAAGAGCCCCGCGTCGGCGAGGAACGCGTTCCGCGCCTCGCGCCTGCGTATGTCCTCGCGCAACGCCATCTCGATCCGGTGCATGCCCCAGAGCAGCAGCGTCAGACCGAACGCGAGCACCACGCCGCCGAGCGCGATCGTGACCGCGAGCTCGCTGCGAAGGTGCTCGAGGTGACGCGCGATCGCGATCGACACCGCGCCGACCGCGATCGGCGCGACGAGGAGATCGGGCGCGAGCACGTGATCGAGCGCGCGGTGCGGATGCGCCTCGGTCCCCCACTCCTCCTCGGCAGCAGCCCAGATCACCAGCGCGAAGGTGATGATCCAGAACACGTCGAGCGTGTCGCCTGCCTCGTACGAGTGCGTGAGGAGCGAGCCGGCGTAGTACGTCGTGACGCCGGCGAGCACGGCCACCGCGGCGAGCAGGATCGCGGTGATGCGACGACGACTCCCCGGCGGCTGGTGCCAGAGCGTGATCAGCGCGAACGCGAGCGCGCCGAGACCGAGCACCGGATATCCGAGCGCCGTGACCAGATAGACGGGGTCCGACGTGATCCGCGACGCGGCGGGATGGAGCATCACGGTGCTCGCGGTCGCGAGACACGCGACGACGACGATGAGATCGCCGAGCTGCTTGAGCGAGAGCGCACGGCTCGGCGCGTCGACTCGCAGGTTGAAGAAGCCCGCGGCGAACCAGCACGGCAGTGCGAGGAACCCGATCTCCGCGATCGTGGGAAATGGCGTGAACGTGTGGTCGACGAGCTCGTACCAGTCCCACGCGAGCATGCCTGCGAACCAGAACGCCGAGCCCAACGCGAAGCAGCGCCACGCGTCGCGCTGGTGCCGTCGCTCGCGCGTCGCGGCCGTGCGCCAGCACCGGAGCGCCGCGACGAGAGAGACGAGCGTCCAGAGCGCGTCCGCCCAGACGTGGAGTGCGTACCTGTGATCGGCGAGGACGATCTCGCCGACCACGAAGGCGATGACGACCGCAGCGAGCGTGATCAGGAGGCGCGCCCGCGGTGCTTCGCGCCCCACCGGCCGATCCTTCGCCACATCCGCGGGATCGTCGTGAGATCCGATGTCGCTCGGTGCACGACGCGCGAGGTCGGTCACGGCGAGCCACTCCCGCGCTCGCGGCGCTGCATCGCCAGTACATAACGACGCGCTTGGACGTCCCGAGTCGCGCGATCGCGTGCACGCTCAGGCGCTCGTCTTCCGCCGCCCCACGATCGGCCCGATCGCACGCGAGATCCACCACCACCGCCCGCGCTCCTTCGCGCACGTCTCGCGCACGTTCTCGATCGTCTCTCCCGCCGCGAGCCGATCGAGCACGTAGGGCAGGTGACGCCCGTAGACCGCGCGGTTGCCTGCGCCGAGCACGAACGACACGAGCACCGCGTCGAGCCCTTCGAACCCGGTCTGCGCGACCTTCAGCGTCGTCGCCGGACGCGCGAAGACGATCGCGGGCTCGAGCTCGAACGTGACCACGGTGTCGATCGGCCCGCCCTTCCACGACCAGCGCATCCGTCGCGGCGCGTCGAGCTCGAGCACCTCGCACTTCACGATCCCGTCGAACCCCGGCGCAGGATCGGTGCGCATCGTGAACCGATGACCGAGCTCGGCGCGGAAGTCGTTCGGCATCAGCCACTCCGCGATCAGCGCGGGATCGGTGAGCGCACGCCAGACGATCTCGGGCGGGTGCGGGTACGTGCGCTCGATGTGGATGTCTCGCTTCATCGATCGTCCTTCTTCTTCTTCGGCTTGGTCTTCGCGGCCTCGCGCGCGAGCACCGCACCGAGCGCGTCGAGCTTCGTGCTCCAGAAGCGCTCGTAGTGCGCCGACCAGTCGTGCACCTCGCGCAGCGGATCGGCGTGGAGCGCGTAGATCCGCTGTCGCCCTTCGGCGCGCACCACCACGAGCCCCGCGTCCCGCAGCACTGCGAGGTGCTGCGAGATCGCGGGCTGGCTCACGTCGAAGCGCGCGCAGAGCTCGCTCACCGAGCGCTCGCCCTCGGCGAGCACGTCGAGGATCGCGCGGCGCGTCGGGTCGGCGATGGCGCGGAACGGATCGCTCACTTCGTCTCGCCGCCGAAGTGCTTCTGCGCGCCGGCGTCGAGCTCGTCCTTGGTCGCGACCTTCGCGCGCGTCGCGAGCGACCAGCGGTGCCCGAACGGGTCCTCGAGGATGCCGTACTCGTCGCCCCAGAACTGCAGCGCGAGCGGCATCTTCACCTGCGCGCCGGCCTCCACCGCGCGTGCCCACGTCGCCTTCACGTCGGGGAGATCGAGGTGCAGCGTGACCGGCGATCCACCGAGCGACTTCGGCGTGCTCGACACGCCGCCCTTCATCTCCGGGCTCTGTCCCTCGGGAAGCAGAGCGTCGGCGAGCATGAAGGTCCCGCCGTTCGGCAGCGCGAGCGCGGCGTGGATCAGCTTGCTTCCGTCGGGCGTCGCCTGGCGCGCGAGCTCCTTCGCGCCGAACGCGCGCACGTAGAAGTCGATCGCGGCCTTCGCGTCGTGGACCGTCAGATAGGGCGAGAGCGGGGGCGGCGTGTGGCTCGCTGCGGACATCGTTCTGTCTCCTCCGTCGATGTCCGCGACGTATAAGCGATCGATTATATGAACGCAAGCTCCAGCAACGGCAGGTGCGCGACGTGGAACGTCATCACCGACGCGTAGAGCACGAGCGCCGCACTCAGCCCTGCGCCGACGAGCCGTCGCGCGCGCTGCGTGAAGCGCGCGCGAAGTCGGATGAGCACGAGCGCCGCGCCCGAGACCATCGCGAGCTTCGCGGCCATGAAGCTCACCGGGCCGCCACGCAGCGCGAGCTCGACGAGCGGGTTCGCCTCGAGCGCGAGCCCGGTCTCGATCCACACCAGCGTGAGGATCGCGTCGGCGACGTTCATCACGAGCAGCGCTGCGAGCGCGAACGAGAAGAACCGCGCGAAGCGAGGAGCACGAACTGCGTGCATGGGCCCACCTCAGCACGCGCCATGCCCGCATTTTCGGCCGATTCTCGCGCCCACATCGGAGCCGAGGGCGCTCCGCGCGCCGAACGCACGAAGGCCGCGCTCCCTCTCGGCAGCGCGGCCTCCGTTCGTCGATGTCACGTCCCTCGCCACAGCAGTGCTGACGAGGGCAAGTGGGGCTGGGCCCGGAAGGAGGGGTCTTCCAAGACCCCTCCCGCAAGCTCAGCCCGGCGAGACGTCGAGCAGCTTCCGGATCTCCGCGGCGAGACGATCGGGCGGCACCGGACGCGCGAGGCTCGCGTTGAACACCTCGTCGTTCGCGCGCTGATCGCGGCTCGTGAGCGCGATCGCCGGCGTGCCCGCGAGGCCCTGCGCGACGTCCTCGCCCGACCCGTCGGGCAGCGCGAGGTCGGTCACGACCACGTCCACGTCGCCCACTGCGAGCGCCTCCTTGACCGAGCCCGCGGTGCGCACCGAGAAGCCCTCGCGCGCCAGCAGCATCTCGAGGAGATCGCGCGCATCGGCGTCGTCGTCGACCAGGAGCACGCTCGCACGCGCCGCGTCGTCGACGTGCGAGTGCCCGTTGCCGCCGTGGCCATTGCCGCTCGGCATGCCGCCGCTCGGCATGCCGCCGCTCGGCGCACCGCCGTAGCCGCTCGCGCTCGACGGCGGCACGTAGGTGCCGGGCGACGAAGGCGGACGCGCCCACGCGGGCTGGCTCGGAGGCTCGCGCTCCGGCATGCCGAGATCGCGATCCTCGTAGTCGCGATCGCGACCCGGAGGCGTGATGCCGCCGCCGCGATCGTCGGGCGGCGAGCTCTGACGACGCACGCCCGTCGTCTGGCCCTCGGCCTCCATGCGCTCGAGCTTGCGGTAGAGCGTGCGCCGGTCGTAGCCGAGGATGCGCGCCGCGCGCGACTTGTTGCCGTTCACGACCTTGAGCACGTGCAGCAGGTAACGCCGCTCGAGCTCCTCGACCGTGACCAGCTCCTCCGCGGTCTCCGGCATCATCACCATCGTGTCGGGCCGGTGCGCGCGGATGCGCTCGGGCAGGTCCTCCACGTTGATGTGATCGAACTGGGTCAGCGCGACCGCGCGCTCCACCGAGTTCTCGAGCTCGCGCACGTTGCCCGGCCAGTGATAGGCGACGAGCTTCGCGGCCGCGGGCGCGCTGATGCCGACGACGTGCTTGCCGTGTCGCGCCGCGAAGCGCTCGAGGAAGCGCTGCGCCAGGAGCGGCACGTCACCCTCGCGCTCGCGCAGCGGCGGAACGTGCACGGTCACGACGTTGATGCGGTAGTAGAGGTCCTCGCGGAACCGCTTCTCGTGCACCTCGGTCTCGAGGTCGCGGTTGGTCGCCGCGATGACGCGCGCGTTGAACGGCGACTCGGTGTTGCCGCCGACCGCGCGCACGGTGCGCTCCTGCAGGGCGCGCAGCAGCTTCACCTGCATCTCGAGCGGCATCTCGCCGATCTCGTCGAGGAAGAGCGTGCCGTTGTCGGCCTCGAGGAAGAGACCCTTGCGAGCAGCCTTTGCGTCGGTGAACGCGCCGCGCGCGTGACCGAAGAGCTCGCTCTCCAATAGCGTCGCGGGGACCGCGGCACAGTTGATCGCGACGAAGGGACCTTCGCGGCGATTGCTGCGCTCGTGGATCGCTCTCGCCACGAGCTCCTTGCCGGTGCCGCTCTCGCCGGTCACCAGCACGGTCGCATCGGTGAGCGCGACGCGCGTGATCACGTCGAACACGCGCTTCATCGCGGTCGACTGACCGAGCAGCTTCTCGAAGCCGCGCGCCTCGTCGACCTCGTCGCGCAGGCGCTTCACCTCCGCGCGCAGCTTGTGGTGCTGCACCGCGCGGTCGACGGTGATGCCGAGCAGCTCGAGATCGATCGGCTTCGTGACGAAGTCGTGCGCCCCTGCGCGCATCGCCGCGATCGCCGCCTCGAGGCTGGCATGACCGGTGACGACGATGACCGGGAGGTCGGGGCGAACGCCGAGGATGCGCTCGCAGACCGCCAGCCCGTCCATGTCGTCGAGCTGGAGATCGGTGAGGACGACGTCGAAGTCTTCGGCGCCCACCTTGTCCAGCGCATCGCGTGCTCGCGTCTCCGCGCGCACCGTGTACCCACGACCCGAGAGCGCAGCCTCCATCAGGCCGCAGGCATCGGGGTCGTCGTCCAGGACCAGGACCTTGCCGCTCATTGTGTCTCCACACGCCGGACCCGCCCGTCCAGCCGCGACCCTGCTGAGCACCCGGGATGCCAGGTCTCGGTGCGCCAGATCACAGGGGTTTTTCGCGTTGCCCCAGCGCCGCGCGAGGCATCCTGCCACATGACCGCGCGCCGACCGGGGCGTCACGTCACAACGCGGTCGTGCGCAACGTGGCGTCCGCGACCCGGCGTCCTCGATCGCGCCTCACTCGGGCTCCCCTGCCCCGGTGACCTTCGCGTCGGATGAGGGCGCAGCGTCGGCATCCGCCTCGGGTGCCACCAGCACCCGCGTCGCCCCCGGCAGCACGCGATAGCGCGCGCGCTCGATCACGGCCACCTCGCCGTCGACGTTCACGTGCGTCGGCCGGTCGAACCGCAGATCGATCTCCGACGCGCGGAAGCCCACGACACGGTCGTCCTCGAGGTGCGTGCCTCCCGAGATCTCGAGCAGCACGCGCGCGAGCCCGAGCGTGTTCGCGTCCTGCACCACGAACGCATCGAGCCATCCGTCGTCGCACTGCGCGAAGGGCGCGAGCGGCTTGCCGCCGCCGAACGTCTGCGCGTTGCACACCGCGAACATCGCGATCGTGCCGCGCCACGTGAGCATCCCCTCGGGTGTCTTCGCGGTGAGCTCGACGCCGACGCCCGCGTGATCGAGCAGCGCACGCGAGCCCGCGACCAAGTACGCGAGCCGGCCCGCGAGCGACTTCGCCTCCTGGGACGTCGCCTCGGACGCCTCGGCGAAGAGGCCACCGGCCGAGACGTTCGCGAACAGGCGATCGTCGAGCAGCCCGAGATCGATGATCCGTGCCTCGCTGCGCGCGAGCCGATCCGCGGCCTCCTCGAGCGAGGTGCCGAGCCCGAGCGTGCCCGCGAGATCGTTGCCGGTGCCGGCCGGGAGCACACCGAACACGCTGCGCGCGAGCGCGCCCGGCACCGACGCGACGCCGTTGATCACGTTGTTGAGCGTCCCGTCCCCGCCGAGCACCACGAACGTGCGCACGTCGCGGAGCGCGGCCTCGCGGGCGATCGCCTCGGCGTCGTGCTCGAGCGTGCAGATCTCCGCGTCGAGCGAGGGCCAGCGCGCGCGCAGCCGCTCGACGAGCAGCGCGTGCATCGTCGCGCCGAGCCCCTTCCCGGAGCTCGGGTTCACGATCATCGTCGCGCGCTCGCGCTCCTTCTCGGGCTCGGGACGAACCGGAGAGATCGAGGCGTCGGGCGTCATCACGGAGCGTGGAGTTGCAGCGCACGTGCCGCGCGGAGACGCATGATCGCGGGCTCGCGCGAGCGTGCGGAGACCAGCGCGACACACGTGGGGCGCAAGCCCCCGCCGCCTTTCGAGCGCGTGGCGCGCACTCGACGGCGCGACGCGCTGCGGCACCGCGATTGCTCGGTGTCCACGCGGACGCTTCGTCGCGAACGACGCGCGAACGTACCGGACAGAGAGGCCACCAATGACTCGACTCTTCGTGCTCCTCACGTTCCTCGCGTTCGCTCCACCGGGGCTCGGCTTCTCGCGCTCGCAGCACGACGAGCCCCGACACGAACGAATGGACGAGCGCGTGCGCTCCGCCGCGGCGGCGGACGGCGCAGAGGTCGATCACGACCACGAGGTCCCCTGAGCGCGCGGCGGTGTGCGCGCACGTACGGGAGGCAACGGTGCGAGACGGGAACGACGAAGACCTCCTGACGACGATGAGCCACGAGCTGCGCACGCCGCTCAACGCGATCCTCGGCTGGGTGCAGCTGCTCCGCGCGGGCGGCGTGTGCGGACCGGAGATCGAGCGGGCGCTCGAGATCATCGAGCGCAATGCGCGCACCGAGGCGAAGGCCGTCGACGAGGCGATCGATCTGGCGCGCATCGCGAGCGGACAGCTGGCGATCACGCGCCGCGAGACGCGGTGGGCCGAGGGCCTGCGCGCCGCGGTCGCCGCGAGCGAAGGTGCGGCACGCGCGCGCGGCGTGGCGATCGACGTCGACGCCGATCCCGAGATCCGCGTGATGGGCGACTCGGCGCGCCTCGCGCAGATCGCGCGCGGGATGATCGCGTGCGCGGTCCGACGCACTGCGCCCGGCGGCACGGTGCGAGTGCGCCTCGCGGCGCGCGCCGGCGAGGCGATGCTCACGGTGCGCGAGGATCGCGTGCTCGACGGAGACGCGCGCACCCACGCGGCGCAGCGGAGCGCGCTGGTCGGCGACGGTCGCGGCCTCGGCGTCGCGGTGGCACGCGGCCTCGCGCGGCTCCACGGCGGCACGCTCGAAGAGGACGACTGCGGGCTCACGCTGACCGCGCGAGTGCCCCTCGTGGAGGCGGTGCGCGCGAGCGAAGGCGACGGCGCACAGGCGCTGCGCGCCGGCTGAGCACGCGCGAGACGGAGGACCGAGATGGCTGGAGCACAGCACACCGAGCTCCCGCGCACGACCATTCCGCGCGCGACGCTCTCGCGGGCGGCCGAGCTCGACGAGGCGCTCGCTCGCGTCGAGCAGGTCTGGCATCGCGTGCTCGGCACGCGCGAGGCGCCGCGCGCGCTCGATGCCGCGCACCACGACCTCGACATCGCGCTGATCGGACGGCTCGGCTACTACGTCGACGCGCACGCGAAGGGGCGGCCGATCGTGCTGCTCCACGGCATCCACGCGGCCGCGTCGGCGTACGACGTGAAGCCGCTCTTCGATGCGTTCCGCGGCGAGCGCCCGGTGTACGCGCCCGATCTGCCGGGCTTCGGCACGTCCGAGCGCGGCCCGAACCAGTACTGCCCGATGCTCTACGCGAAGGCGCTCAAGCGCTTCCTCGTCGACGTCGTGACGCCGCGCGAGGAGCCGGTCGACGTGGTCGCGCTGTCGCTGTCCAGCGAGATCGCGGCGCGCGTCGCGATCGACTCCCCGCACCTCTTCCGCACGCTGACGATGATCTCGCCGACCGGGCTCGGCTCGCGCACGCCGCGCATCGATCCCCGGCGCGCGGCGCGCATCGAGCGGATGCTCGATCTCCCGCTCTGGGCCTCACCGCTCTATCGCGTGCTCACGTCGCGCCGGAGCGTGAAGTACTTCCTCGACAAGAGCTTCCACGGCCGCGCGCCCAAGGCGTACGTCGATCACGCGGTGCGCACGGCGCGCGTGCACGGGGCGCATCACGCGCCCTTCGCGTTCGTCGCGGGGCAGCTCTTCACGAGCAACGCGCGCGAGACGCTCTACGAGCGCCTCCGCGTGCCCACGCTCGTGCTCTACGACCGCGACCCCCACAGCGACTTCGCGCAGCTCGACGGGCTCGAGCGGCGCAACCGCGCGGTGCGCGCGCACCGCGTTCCCGGCACGCGTGGACTGCCGCACTTCGAGCGGTGCCACGAGGTCGTGCAGACCATCCGCGATCTCCAGGAGGAGACCCGGCGTGGAGAGGAATCGGAGATTCGTGCGTGACATCGTGAAGGTCGGCGAGACGTGCAGCGCGCTCGCTCCCTCGTGGAGCGGCGTGATCGTCGATGCCGACGACTACTACCGAGCGCTCGCCGACGCGATCGAGTCGGCGCGCGCGTACGTGCTGATCGCGGGCTGGCAGCTCGAGAGCAGCGTGTGGATGCGACGGCGCGACGAGGACGAGGAGCGCCCGCGCACGTTCCGCGAGATCGTGCGCGCCGCGGTGACGCGCAACCCCGAGCTGCGCGTGTACGTGCTCGCGTGGGACTGGTCGAGCGTCTACGCGCTCGATCGCGAGTGGGCGACGTCGGACAAGCTGCGCTCGGCGGGCCGAGGGCGCCTCCGCTTCCTCTACGACGCGAACCACGCGCCCGGCGCGAGCCACCACGAGAAGCTCGCGATCGTCGACGGCCACACCGCGTGGGTCGGGGGCATCGACGTCAGCGAGCACCGCTGGGATCAGCGCAGCCACTTCGATCAGAACCCGATGCGCTTCGACGGCAAGGGCGCGCTCTACCTGCCCTACCACGACGTGCAGGCGGTCACGCGCGGGCCGATCGTCCGGCACCTCGTCGAGCACTTCGTCGACCGCTGGGTCGCGGCGGGCGGCGATCCGATGGTGCTCGTGCCCGAGCCGATCCCGGAGTCCCCTCCGTTCGCGCACGTTCCGCTCGGACAGGGAGCCGTGGCGCTCACCCGCACGCGCGGCGCGACGGTGGTGCCGATGCGCGAGCCGGTGCGCGAGATCCGCGCGCTCTACGATCGCGTGCTGCGTGGCGCGCAGCGACTCGTCTACATCGAGTCGCAGTACGTCACCGCGCGCGTGATCGTCGAGGCGCTCGCCGATCGCATGCGCGATCGCAGCCGCGGCCCGCTCGAGGTCGTCGTGGTGGTCCCGTGGTGCCTCGAGGGGCGCATGGAGAAGGCGGCGATCGAGGGCCCGCAGCGCATCGCGCTCTCGGTGCTGGGGCGCATCGCGAAGGAGAACGGCCACGCGATGGGCGTCTACTCGCCGTGCGTTCCGCGCAAGGAGGAGGGCGAGCGCGGGCCCTGCCCGACCTACATCCACAGCAAGCTGATGATCGTCGACGATCGATTCCTCACGATCGGCTCGGCGAACGCGACGAATCGCAGCATGGGGCTCGACACCGAGCTCAACCTCGCGTGGGCCACCGACGACGAGCACGACGAGATCGCGCGCGGCATCCGCACGCTGCGCGTCTCGCTCATGGCCGAGCACGCCGGGGTCACGCCGGACGAAGCGGTGCGCGATCTCGGGCCCATCGAGGGGCTCGTCGCGCGCGTCGACGCGCTCACCGCGGGCGAGCGGCCGCGGATACGCCCCGCGCCCCTCGATCCCGATCTGGCGCTGGCCGATCAGGGCCCGATGGACGATCTCTTCGCGAGCATCGGCGACCCCGAGACCGCGGCGTTCGACGAGGGCCTCTTCGAAGAGATCCTCGAGCGCCCGCACGGCATCGTCGCGCGCGTCGTCACCGCGCTGCAGTCGGTCGCCGGCGCGCGCGGATGACGACTCGTGAGGAGGAGGAGAGCAGGAGTCTCAGAAAGACCACCGACTCGAGCACATTCGGATTCGAGCCGTGCTCGTGTGTTCCCGAGATCGTTCGTCCTCCTGCTCTCCTCGGCGGAATTCCTCTTCTCTGCTCGTCAGAGATCGATCTTCGGGAGGTGCTCCATCGCCTTTGCGACTGCCTCGCTCGGATAGTCGTAGTCCTCGAGCTGGCCTGCGAGATAGGCGTCGTACGCGCCGAGATCGAAATGACCGTGGCCGCTCAGGTTGAAGAGCACGACGCGCGTCGTGCCCTCGGCGTCGGCCTTCTTCGCCTCTTCGATCGCGGCGCGCACCGCATGTGACGACTCGGGCGCGGGCACGATGCCCTCCGACCGCGCGAACGTGAGCGCGGCCTCGAAGCACGCGCGCTGCGGGTGCGCGACCGCCTCGATCAAGCCCATGTCGAGCAGCTTCGACACCAGCGGCGCCGCGCCGTGATAACGCAGGCCGCCGGCGTGGATGCCCGGCGGCATGAAGTCGTGACCGAGCGTGTGCATCTTCACGATCGGCGTCATTCCGACCGTGTCGCCGTAGTCGAACGCATAGACACCCTTCGTCAGCGAAGGGCAGCTCGTCGGCTCCGACGCGACCAGCCGCACGTTCTTGCCGTTCATCTTGTCGCGCACGAACGGGATCGCGATGCCCGCGAAATTGCTGCCACCGCCGTGGCATCCGATGACGACGTCGGGATACTCACCCGCCAGCTTCATCTGCAGCTGCGCCTCGAGCCCGATCACGGTCTGATGCAGACACACGTGATTGAGCACCGAGCCCAGCGCGTACTTCGTGTCGTCGTGCGTCGCCGCGTCCTCGACCGCCTCGGAGATCGCGATGCCCAGCGATCCCTGGCTGTCTGGCGTGACCTCGAGGATCTTCCGCCCGGCGTGGGTGCGCGAGCTCGGCGACGCGAACACCTCCGCGCCCCACACCTGCATCATCGAGCGTCGATAGGGCTTCTGCTGATGGCTCACCTTCACCATGTAGACGGTGACCTGCAGCCCGAATCGCGACGCTGCGAACGAGAGCGACGAGCCCCACTGTCCCGCACCCGTCTCGGTCGCGAGCCGCTTCACGCCCTCTCGCGCGTTGTAATAGGCCTGCGCGACTGCGGTGTTGGGCTTGTGACTGCCCGACGGACTGACACCCTCGTATTTGTAATAGATGTGCGAGCGAGTCCCGATCGCGCGCTCCAGCGCATGCGCGCGGAAGAGCGGAGTCGGGCGCCAGAGCCCGAGCACGTCGCGCACCTCGTCGGGGATCGCGATCTCGCGCTGGCCGCTCATCTCCTGCTCGATGATCGCCATCGGGAAGAGCGGCGCGAGATCGCTCGGACCGACCGGCTGCTTCGTCGCGGGGTGCAGCACCGGCGCGGGCGGCGATCCGAGATCCGCGAGGATGTTGTACCAGTGGCGCGGGATCTCGGTCTCGGGCAACAAATACTTGGTCGTCAAGGTCCCCTCCTCGGCGTGGGCCGAGCGGAGATGGTCGACGACCCCGCGGACGACGCGCAACAGGGCCCCAGACGCGCGAAGGCCGCGCCCGGATCGCCCGGTGCGCGGCCTTCGTGGTGCTCTCGCTCGCTCGAGCGAGCGCGTCGCGATCAGGCCTCCGCGGCCTTGCCCGACGCCTTCTTCTTCGCGGGCTTCGCGGCCTTGTCGCCGTGCGCGCCGTTCGAGATCGACGTCGCCTTCGCCGCCTTCTTGCCGCCGAGGAGGCGATCCGCGAGCTCCGCCGCGCGATCGGTCTTCTCCCAGGTGAACGAGCCCTTCTCGGTGCGGCCGAAGTGACCGTACGCCGCCGTCGGGCGGTACATCGGCTTCAGCAGATCGAGCGTCTCGATCAGCGCGCGCGGGCGGAAGTCGAACATGTCGCTGACCGCCGCGGCGATCTTCGCGTCCTCGACCTTGCCGGTGCCGAACGTCGACACGTACACGCCCATCGGCTTCGCCACGCCGATCGCGTACGCGACCTGCACCTCGGCGCGCGATGCGACGCCGCTCGCGACGATGTTCTTCGCGACGTAGCGCGCGAAGTACGCGGCCGAGCGATCGACCTTGCTCGGATCCTTGCCGCTGAACGCGCCGCCACCGTGACGGCCCATGCCGCCGTAGGTGTCCACGATGATCTTGCGCCCGGTGAGGCCGGCGTCGCCGACCGGGCCACCGATGACGAAGCGACCCGTCGGGTTGACGAAGATCTTCGTCTTCTTGTCGATCATGTTCGCCGGGCAGACCTTGAGGATCACTTCCTCGGTCATCGCCTCGACGATCTTCTTCGTCTTGATGTCGGGCGAGTGCTGCGTGCTGACGACGATCGCGTCGAGGCGCGCGGGCTTGCCGTCGGGGCCGTACTCGACGGTGACCTGGGTCTTGCCGTCGGGGCGGAGCCACGGGAGCGTGCCGTTCTTGCGAACCTTCGCGAGGCGCTGCGCGAGGCGGTGCGCCAGCTGGATCGGCATCGGCATCAGCTCGGGCGTCTCGTCGCACGCGTAGCCGAACATGAGGCCCTGGTCGCCCGCGCCCTGGTCCTTCGAGAGCGAGGTCTCGATGTTCACGCCCTGCGCGATGTCCGGCGACTGCTGCTCGATCGCGGTCAGGATCGCGCAGTGCTCCCAGTCGAAGCCGCACTCCGCCGTGTAGCCGATCTCCTTGATCGCGGCGCGGATGATCTTCGGGAAGTCGATCACGGCCTTCGTCGTGATCTCGCCCGCGACGATCGCGTAGCCGGTCTTCACCATCGTCTCGCACGCAACGCGCGCGCGCGCGTCCTTCTCGAGGATCGCGTCGAGGACGGAGTCGGAGATCGCGTCGCAGAGCTTGTCGGGATGGCCTTCGGTGACCGACTCCGAGGTGAAGAGATATCCGGACATCTGAGCTTCGACCCTTTCTTCTTCGCGCGTCGAACGTGCGTGGCGGCCCGGGCTCCGGGCGGCGCGTTCATAAGGGGATTCGCGGGCGCAGTCAATGTGCGCACCTCTCTCTGCGAGCGCGCTCCCCCCCGTGGTGGGGGCGAGGTGCATTCGTGTACTCTCGCTGCCCTAGCCGAGAGGTGGATCGGGGATGTCTTTGCGAGCATTGGGTTGGCTCGTTCTCTTGACTTGTGCAGGCGCAAGCATCGCGGGCTGCGCCGACGGAGGAGACGGAGGAGGCGGAGGTCGACGCGACGCATCGAGCGGGCAGACCGACGGAGGCACACGAGACTCGGGCAGCACCGGCGAGTGCACGCGCGACGACGAGTGCGAGGACGACGGGATCTTCTGCAACGGCACGGTCATCTGCCGGGAGTCCCGCTGCATCGCGAGCGGGATCCCGACCTGCGACGACGCGGTCGCGTGCACCGTCGACAGCTGCGACCCGACCGCGGACGCCTGTCAGAACGTGCCCGACGACTCGGCGTGTCCCGACGAGCTGACGTGCTTCTTGCGCGTGGGCTGCAGCGACGCGCCCGCGTGCGAGTTCGACAGCGACTGCGCGGACGACGGCGTCTTCTGCAACGGCGTCGAGACCTGCGTCGAGATGGAAGGCCGACGTCAGTGCCGCAGCTCGGGCACGCGCGACTGCGCCGACGCGAACAGCTGCAGCGCGGACGAGTGCAACGACGCGTTGGCCGCCTGCGTGAACACGGTCTACCCCGACGTGCTGACGAATCCCGCGCACTGCGGCACGGGCTCCGACGACTGCGTGGTGTGCCCGGCTCCTGCCACGGGCGCGATGCACGTCGTGACGGCCTGCACCGAAGGCGGGTGCGGGTTCTTGTGCGAGGAGGGTTGGTTCGACACCGACTCGAACCTCGCGAACGGCTGCGAGTGCGGCTCGGATCCCGGATCGGTCGACGATCCCGACGACTCGTTCACCGACACGAACTGCGACGGCATCGACGGCGACGCCGCGCACGCGATCTTCGTCGCGCCGAGCGGTCGCGACACGCAGCCGGGCACGCGCACGCAGCCCAAGCGCACGCTCGCGGCGGCGATCACCGCCGCGACGGCGATGGGCTTCGATGTCTACGTCGGCGTCGGTGACTACACGATCACGTCGACGCTCCAGCTCGCGAACGGCGTGAGCATCTACGGCGGCTACGACGCCGCGGCGAGCTGGGCGCGCTCCGACTCGACGATCGCGCACATCTCGGGCCCTGCCACGGCCGTCCGCGCACAGGGCATCTCGACGCCGACCGTCGTCGATCGCATCGACGTGACCGCGGCGAGCAACGTGGCGCCGGGCGGGGCGAGCATCGCGGTGCACGCGATCGACGCGCCGGGGCTGATCTGGCGCGTGGGCGTCGTCGAGGCGGGCCAGGGCGGCGCGGGCACCGGAGGCACCGGCGGCACGCGCGGCGACCCGGGCGGCGACGGAAACCCGAGCGTCGGCGGCGTGGAGTACGGCGGCGGCTGCCTCGGGATCGGCTGCTCGACGAACACGCGACCGGGCCAGCAGCCCGGCGGGACGAGCAGCTGTGGTCGTACCGGCGGCAACGGAGGCACCGGCGGCGGCGCGAACGGCGGCGGCAGCAACGGCACGACCGGCGCGGGCGGCACGATGGCGGGCCCGGGCGCGGGCAGCGCCGAGCAGAACGGCGGCTCGGGCGCCAACGGAACGGGCGGCGGCGCAGGCACCGAGGGCGGGGCAGGAAGCGCGGCGGGCTCGATCGTCGGCGACGGATGGCAGCCCGGCAACGGCGGCAACGGCGGCACCGGCACGCACGGCAACGGCGGCGGCGGTGGCGGTGGCGGTGGCGGTGACACGCCCGGCGCGTGCGAGTGCAACTCGAGCGGCGACACCGGTGCGGGCGGCGGCGCGGGCGGGTGCGGCGGCACCGGCGGCAATGGCGGTGGTGGCGGCGGAGCGTCGTTCGGCTTCTTGATCGTGCGCTCCGATCTCACGCTCGAGCTGCTCGAGATTCGCACCAGCGTGGGCGGCGACGGCGGCACCGGCGGCACCGGCGGCAACGGCGGTGACGGGGGGGACGGCGGGCTCGGCAGCGCCGAGGCCGGCTGGACCGGATCGCGCGACGACGACTCGCAGGGACGCGGCGGTGGAGGCGGTGACGGCGGCAACGGTGGCCGCGGCGGTCATGGCGGTGGCGGTGGCGGCGGCCCGACCGCCGGCATCGCACGCGACGCGGGCTCCTCGATCTCCGTCTCGCTGATCAGCTACACCCGCGGCAGCTCGGGCATCGGCGGAGACAGCGCGGGCAACCGCGGCCAGCGCGGCGCGAGCATGGACGAGCTGGTGCTCTGATCGAGTGACATTCGAGGCCCGGCGGGGTGCCCGCCGGGCCTCGACGCGCTCGAGTGCTGTGCGGTTGTCGCCACCCGCAACGTGGCGTCGAATTCGCCGCAACGCGTAAGCGCGGGCGGCTCCGTACCGCACTGCGTGACGAGCACCGTACGAACCGGATCCGCCCGCGGAACGATCGCTCGTCACGGCCGCAGCACGAGCTCCCACGCGTCGGTCAGCGACGACGAGCCGCTGACGCGATTGCGACCACCCGCGACGACGAGTCGCTCCGTGGTCGATGAAAGCGAGCGGTGGAGGATCGACGTGTGTCCGGTGCGGCCGCTCGGTCGGGACGTCGTCGTCGGTTCGATCCGAGCCCACTCGAGCACGTCCGGGCTGCGGATCGTGAGCCGCCACGCGTCGTCGTAGTAGCTGCTCGTGTCGAGATCGGCGTCGCGATCGATCCCGCCGAAGTACACGATCTCCGCGAGCCCATCGCGCTCGACGGCAGCCGCCGAGTGCCCCGATCGCGGCGGCGGTGCGTCCCCGTCTGGCATGACTGCGGAGAACGTTCCACCGCACGTGTCGAGGAACCACACGTCGCTCGCGGAGCTCTGCGCTCCGGTGCTCCCACCGAACATCCACGCACCGACCACCGGCTGGGTCGTTGCGACGATCGCGGTGCGCGCACGCGCGCTCGGCCAAATAGCGGACGTGGATGCGGCGCGGATCTCACATTGTCGTTCGTTGGGCTCGCGACACGCAACTTCCCAGAGCTCGTCCAACAGCGCTCCGGTGCCCGTCCGGGTGCCCCCGAAGAGCCAGGTGGTAGCTCGGCAGCTCGCGCGGACCGCCGAGCTGCCGGTGCGCTGCGGCAGCGAGAGCATGCTCGTCGGCCCCCCGGGCTCCGTGGCGAACGCCAACCGACGCCACGTGAGCCCCGGAGCCTCGACGACGGTCCAAGCACCGTCGTCCACCGGCATGCCTTCGGCATCGGTGCCGAGATAGACGAGGTCGCTCCTTGCGCTCCCGACGCTGCGGATTCCCTCACGTACGAGGGGGCGGCCGCTCAGTGGGTCGGCAGCTATCGGAATCGACGTCCAGCGGGCGCGCTCGGGATCGAGCTGCCAATACCGTTCGCTGGACGCCCCGTCTCTGACCGCGAGCGTTCGATCGGGGCCGAGGTGGTACGACGTCTCGGACAGCCCGACCGGAACGTCGAGCGACGCCAGCAACACCGCCGCAGCGCTGCCTTCGAGCCGCGCGAGGCTCACCGTGCTCGACCTCGGATCGGGCGCGACGCGAAAGTACTGGAGGGCTTGCCCGGGGCCCGCGGGGTCGCGAGCGACGACGCCGAGGAAATCCGCGCTCTCGAAGCTCTCGAGCTGTGTGTTCAGCATGGACGCAGAGGGATCGAACCGAACGAGACCCCGCTGCGCACCCTCCGACGACAGCGCACCCACACCGCCCGCGACGAAGATCGCGCCGTCGGCGACAGCCGCCGACGCGCCGACGAGGCCGCTGGGGAGCGTCACGCCCTCGACCAACTCGCCGCGGGGATCGGCGGGATCGAGCGACAGCCGCACCACCTGGTCGGAGATCGTCCCGTCAGGCATCAGACCGCCGAACGCATAGGCCACCGACGGCTCACTCGGCGCGAGCGCGACGGCGGCGCCTCCGCGCGCCTCGATTCCGGGTGGCGTCGGGAACGAGCGCCACTCGGGTATCTCCCGGCGCACGTCGAGCGCATGCACGGTCGCGAGTTCTCCGCCGTCGTCGAAGCCCGGGAGGAGCCAGAGCACCTCTGTCGCCGGATCGAAGAGAACCGAGATGAAGCGCGAGTGCTCGGAAACCGACCCCGAGGCATCGAGCTTCGTCCAGCGCTCGTGCCCGCGGTCGGCCAGGTCGAGCGCGAACACGTCGACTGCCGCGGAGATCCCAGGCTGAATCGCGACGACGTACATGCGATCGTGAATCGGATCGATGGTCGCGCCGAGAACGACGTGCATCGCCACAGGCCCGGCTCCGGTCGTCGCGAGTGGAGTGAATCGCAGGACACCAGCTTCGACCCGCGTCTCCCACGCAACGCCGAGCGACACGACGATCCAACGCGAATGCCGCTCGTCGTACGAGACCGCCACCGAGGAGAACGAAAGGTGCGGCAGCAGCGGTCGCCATGCAGGCGCCGCCTGTACCGTCACGGGCCCTACCCTGACGCGCGGGCCATCGATCTCGCCTGCTCTTGCCCACGCTTCGAGATGGACCTGCTGCCCGGCGTCCAGCGCTGCCGTATCGAGGCGAGACTCAGTTCCACTCGAGACATCGTCGATGAACCACTCGTATTCGACGTCGATGCCGGACAGCCCGGCACCGGCGATCGCACCAGGATGGGCCCGCAGGAGCTCGCCCGCGATCGGCTGATACGACGAGAGCCCAACAGTAGTCAGCACGGGAACCGACGAGATCGCCGCATCGAGCGACGCGTCTGCCGCGACCCCGGCGTCGCCGCCCGCTGGCTCGTACACGCATACCTCCCCCGTCCAGACGCGTGGCTCGCGGCAGACGCACCGCTTTTCGCTGCGGTCGTACTCGGTGCCCGCACTGCAGAGCGGGTCTTCACAGGCTGCGAGCAACAGAGCGAGCGCGAGAAATCGACGCACGAGAGAGCCTCCCCGGTGAACGGGCGCGCCATCGACCCACGTCGCGCGCCGTTGCCCCGCGCGAGCGGTAGCACCCGCACTCTTGCGCGTCAGCGCGATCAGTCGCTCTCGATCGACGCCAGCGCGGTGCGGGCTCGCCGCAGCTCTTCGCGCAGCGTGATCGTCTTCGTCTCGTCGGGGGCCGCGTGCCTGCGCAGCCACGCGCGCAGGTGCACCGCGGCCTTGCGGCGATCGCCGAGCTCGTACGCGATCATCCCGAGCAGCCACTGGCCGTAGCCTTCGCGCGCCGGGCTCTTCTGCAGCGCCATCACGATCGCGTCGAGCTCGGGGACCGCGATGTCCGCCGTGAGCCTCACGTACGCGGAGTGCGCGCGGACCATCGCGCGGTCTCGCGTCGCCCATCGCTCGGCCCTCCGCAACGAGCGCAGCGCGTCGTCGACGTCGCCGGCCCAGTGCTGGAAGGTACCTAGGCTCCAGTGGTGGAAGCTGCGTCGCTCCGCCGGCGCATGACGCGCCGCGAGGCGTTGCTGCGCGATCGCCTCCGACAGCTCGCCCAGCGCGGCGAGGACGCGCGCGGCGTCGTGGTGAGCGATGTCGCGCAGAGGGCCGATCGAGGCCATCTGCTCGGCCACTTCGACCGCCTTGCGCAAGCGTCGTGCTTCGACGTGCGACAGGTAGAGCTGTCGCAGGAGCAACACCTGCGTATCGGGGTCGAGGTCGGAGGAATCGAGGGCGAGCCCCGCGCGCGCCCATCGCGCTCGCGCCTTCGCGTCGGATGCCGAGAGCGCCAGCCGGAGGAAATCTTCCGCCGACTCCGGTGCCTCGGCCTCCTTGGGCCGCGTCACGTCGCACGCTCCTGGAGCAAACGTCGCAAGCGGATTCCTCAGTGATAGCACAGGGGGATCCACTGTCGAATCATGGGTGGATCCGCGTACTTCCAGAGATCTATCCACAGCGTGTCCACGGGGGCCCACAGGATGTGGATCAGACGACGTACCGTACGTGATCTGCGCAGGCCGAGCAGGCCACGCGCGTGCGTCTTCCCGCGCTCAATCGAGCGGCGGGTCGACGATGTCGTCGTGGGGCGGCGGCGGCGGCGCGTCGGGGTCGAAGAAGAAGCGTGCGAGCTCTTCCTCGCGGGCGCGCGCGTCCTCGAGGCCCATGCGCATCAGGTCGCGCGCGTAGTGGCCGTCGAAGAGCAGGTAGCTCACGAGGTCGGCGTCGCTGCCCTCGCCGATGTCGAGCAGCTTGAGCAGGCCGCGGCCGAGCAGGCGCCCGAAGCGCACGTGGTTCTTGCGCAGGTGATCGTTCGCGACGCGCCCGATGTCTTCGCGCGGATAGATCGCGAGCGAGTGGATGCGGTGGCGCGCGGGGCGTCCCATCGCGACCGCGCGCGCGTTCATCATGTCGACGAACTGCGGGCCGAAGAGCGCGACGCCGTCGTCGAGGAAGCGGTTCTGTCGCTCGAGCTCGAGGAAGTCGGCGTTCACGTGATCGAGCAGGAACGCATTGAGGATCTTCCCGAGGAGGAACGCGACGCCGGGGTACACGCCGGGCGCGAACGCGGGCGTCGGCGTGAGCGGCTGGCTCGCGAGCGAGACGACGAGCAGGCGCCGCGCGCCGAGGTGGATCGCCGGCGACATCGGCGTGTTGAGGCGCAGGCCGCCGTCGACGAAGAGCTCGCCGCGCACCGCGACCGGCGGGAAGAGCATCGGGATCGCGGCGGACGCGAGCACGTGCTGCGGGCCGATGCGATCGGGGCGCAGCACGACGTTCGGCGGCAGACCGACCGGGAGCTCCACGTCGGGCGCGCGATCGACGAAGATCCACGGGCGTCCGGTCGCCACGTGCGTCGCGCTGATCGTCAGCGCCTTGAGCACGCCGCGCCGCAGGTTCCGCACGAGGCGCTGCCAGCGCATGTTCTCGTCGACGATCCGCGTGAGCGGCGTCGCGTCGAAGAGCCCGGCGCCGCTGCGGCCGCCCATCACGACGCGCCCGAGCTTGGTCGCCTGCATCACGCCGAAGCCGATCACCTGATCGAGCTCGAGCGCGCTCCAGAGCTGCCCGAGACGCTCGACGCCCGGGATCGGATCGTCGAGCACCGACGCGAGATAGCCGCCGTTGATCGCGCCGACGCTGGTGCCGCAGACGATGTCGATGCGTGGTGCGCCGCAGCGCCGCGCGAGCTCACCGAAGACGTACGAGAGGACGCCCGCTTCGTACGCGCCACGCGCTCCACCACCGGCGAGGACGATCGCGGAGTGACCGCGGTGGGTGGACGGAGGCGGGATGCTCGCGTGGATCGGGATCGGCACGTGGCCGTCATCCTAGCCGAGAACACGGAGGCATCGGGGATGATCGTCAGGGCTCGTCGACGAGCTGGCGCAGGCGCTCGTTGGCGAGCGTGGAGCCGCCGATCGGACGGCCGTCGAGGCTCGAGAGATCGACGCGCGAGAGCTCGACGCGCGCGCTCCACACCTCGCGATGCACCTCGCGCGCGAGGCGCTGCGGGAGCGTGAGCGTGGCGAGCTCGGGGTCGCGCTCGACCTCGGCGGCGCGCGCTTCGTCGGACTCGGGCGGCGCGCTCGCTTCGACGCAGCGGAGCTCGTTGCCGCTCGCGGTGCGCAGGCACGCGCGGAGGCCGCGCGCAGTGGGCTCGACGTCGAGCGCCAGCGCTCCGTCGCGCTCGGTGATGCGCGGTGACGACGCGAGGAGCGACGCGGCGAGCTCGGAGTCACCGCCGCGATGCGAGATCGCGACCGGCAGCGCGATGCCGAGGCGACGCAGCACGCCGGGATCGAGCTCCATCGCGGTCGCGTAGAGCTCGTACGCCTGCGACTCCATCCCCGCGTCGTCGGCAGCCGCCGCGGCGATCGCGGCGACCCGCGCGCGCACCAGCGCGAAGCCGCGCGCCGACTCGAGCTGCGGAAGAACCCGCTGCGCGAGCGCGACCGCGGTCTCGCCATCACCGCGCGCGGCGGCGATCTCGACGTCGAGCGCGTCGTAGAACGCGATCGCGCGCGCCTCCTGTCCGTCGCGCGCACGCGCATCCGCGAGCGCGACCGCGACGATCGCAGGGCCGAGCACCGACACGAGCTCGCCGGTGAGCCACGGCGAGAGCCCGGTGACGCCGCCCGCCATGTACGGGCGCAGCGTGTCGATCAATCGCTCGTCGTCGGCGAGCACGCCGAGGATGCGCTCGTCGTCGGGCCAGCGCGCGACGCGTCGCGGGATCGACTCGGCGAACCTCGAGACGCGCGCGCCGAGACCGGTCCACGACGCGCGCTCCGCGCGCTCCTCCTCGAGCGTGCGGCGGACGATGCGACGCAGCAGCGCGTGGCGTCCGCGCGCCTGCTCGGCGCCGTCGGTGGTGAGGCCGCGGCGATCGGGGCGCGCGAGGGCGCGATCGATGCGCTCCTCGGCGCGCGCGGTCTCGCCCGCGAGCAACATCACGATCGCGGCGACCGCCTCGGTCTCGGCGCGACCTTGATCGCGCATCGACGCGGGCTGTCGATCGTTCCACCGCACCATCGACGCGAACGCGCCGAGGGCGTCGTCCATGCGCCCCTCGCTCAGGTAGAGCTCGACCAGGAGCTGCCAGGGATCGGCGCCGGTGGGCTCGAAGCGCTGCACACCTTCGAGCGCGTAACGCTCCGCCTCTTCGAAGCGCAGCGCGACCGTCGCGGCGAGCGCGGCGTTGTACGCGTCGACCGCGATGCCGGGCTGCTCTTCGTCCGCGGCGGCGCGCTCGACCCCGCGGCGCGCGTCCTCGAGCGCGGCGAGGCACGCGTTGAAGTAGGGCTCACGCGTGCGCGCTTCGCCCTCGAGCGCGCACATCGCGTTGAGGCCCGCCGAGCGCTGCCACGGGTTCGGCGAATTCTCCGCGACCGATGCGAACTGGCGCGCTTCGTCCTGTCGCCCGAGCTTCATCAGCGGCCAGCAGCGCTCCGCGACGAGGTCGGGATCGTAGAGGTGGTCGTAGTAGCCGAGGAGCTCGAGCTGGTAGTCGTAGAGCTCCATCTGACCGGCGAGCCGCGACGTCGTGTAGAGCAGCTCCTGGTGGAACGGCGAGTGCGGATCGAGCGTGCCGTGCTCGTGCAGCTCGCGCGCGCGACCGAGGTGGAACATCGCGCGACCGAGCGAGCCCTCGGCCTCGAAGAGCACGCGGCCGAGCACGTAGTGACCCACGATCGAGTCGGGGTCGCGGCGCAGCACGCGCTCGGCCTGGGTGCGCGCGCCCACCGCCATTCCGTCGGACAAGAGCTGCAGCGCTTCGTCCTCGTCGGGCGCGTGCGCGTCGGGAAGGGACGCGTCCTGCGCTTCGCCGATCGACACCAGCGCGGTGACGATCGCGATCACCGCGATCGATCTACCGCGCGACACGCCGCACCAGCTTCTCGAGCGGGCCTGCGACGAGCTCGTCGGTGAGCGCGTAGACCTCGCCCGCGCCGGGCGCGAGCTCGAGGCGATGGCAGAAGATGAAGTGCGCGAGCGCGCGCACGTCCTCGTCGGTCACGTAGTTGCGGCGACGCGTGAGCGCGCGGGCCTGGAGCGCCGGGATCATCAGCACCAGCGCGCGCGTCGAGAGACCCTGCAGCACCCGCGGATCGCGGCGTGTCGTCTCCGCGATGTCGACCAGGCACTCGCGGATCTCGGGCGCCATGTGGATCTGCGACTCGACGACCTCGCGCGCGTCGAGGATCTCGGTGCGCGTGATGCGCGGGATGTCGTCCTCCGCGCCGCCCGCGTGGCGCCGCGCGCGGATCGACGCGAGCACCTCGAGCTCGGCGTCGCGCGGGATGTGCTTCATCTTGATCTTGAAGAGGAAGCGATCGAGCTGCGCGCTCGGCAGCGGGAACGTGCCGCTGAAGTCGAGCGGGTTCTGGGTCGCGATCACGAAGAAGAGCGGGTCGAGCTTGCGCGTGCGGTTGTCGACCGTGACCTGCTTCTCGCCCATCGCCTCGAGCAGCGCGCTCTGCACCTTCGGCGACGTGCGGTTGATCTCGTCGGCGAGCACGACGTGCGCGAACACCGGGCCCGGGCGGAAGAAGAACTTGTTGGTGTTGGGATCGAAGATCGTCGTGCCGGTGACGTCGCTCGGGAGCAGATCGGGCGTGAACTGGATGCGGCGGATCGCGACGATGTCGTCGTCGGGACGATCGTCGATGATGCAGTCGCCGAGCGCCTTCGCGAGCGTCGTCTTGCCCGAGCCGGGGAAGTCCTCGAGCAGCACGTGCCCGTCGGCCAGCATCGCGATGATGATCGTGTCGATCACGTCGTCGCGTCCGCGCACCGCGCGCGCGAGCCGGCCGCGCATGCGCTGCACGACGCCGTAGGCGCCGTCGAGCGTCTCGATGCGGGGCGCGGGCGTGTAGGTGATGTGCTCGCTCTGGATGCCGCCGTGATCGGTCTCTCTGCCCATTGGGATCACCTCATCGCGAGTCGAGGAACGAGAGCGGATGCGCGAGGCCGAGCAGGCGTCGCCACGTCTTGGTCGAGGTGCGCAGCTCGCGCTTCATCGATGCGGTCGCGTCGCGCCATGCCGAGGCATCGGAGGGCGGTGCGCCGGGATGGCCGAGGCGCGATGCGAGCAACAATGCGGTCGCGCGCTCGAACGCGGGCGCGAGGCGCGCGGCCCGGGCCGCGAACTGCTCGCGCGTCTCGCCGTGCTCGCGCACCAGGCCCACCTCGGCGAGGCGATCGAGCGCGGCGCGGTACGCGAGGCGCGGGCGCGTGCGATTCGATGCGAAGGTGGGCGCGACGCGGCGCCAGAGCTTGATCGTGTAGAGCGCAGCGAGCACCAGCGCGAGGGCGAGCGCGAAGAGGATCCACATCGCGGTCGCGAGCGAGCCCTGCTGCCTTCGCGTCTGCTGCGGCTCGATCTCGTCCTCGGGATCCGGCGGCTGCTCGCGCGCCATCTCGCCGAGGCGCTGCTGGAGCTCTTCGTCCTGCGGCGGGCGCGGCGGGTCGAGGTTCTCGTGCGCGGCGATGTCGAGGACGATCCAGCCCACACCCTCGACGTAGACCTCGGGCCACGCGTGCGCGTCGCCCGCTTGGATCACCAGCGACGAGCCGCCGCGACGGTTCGCCTCTTCGCTCATGTACCCGATGCCGATGCGCGAGGGCACGCCCGCGGCGCGGAACAGGAACACCGCCGCGTGCGCGAAGTGCACGCAGTAGCCGATGCGGTTGCCGAAGAAGAAGTCGACCACGGGATCGGCCGCGTCGGCGTGGCGCTCGCGCGTGGAGTACGTGAGCATGCCGTCGAGGCGCAGCTTGATCGCGACCGCGCGCGCGAAGGGATCGTCGCGGCGCGCCTCGGGCATCGACGCGATCGTCTCGTCGGCGAACTGCTGGAAGCGCGGATCGGGATGCGTCGTGAGGTAGAGCGCGCGCACCTCGGCGGGCCACGCGGGATCGCCGGTACCTCGTCCGAGCAGATCTTGGTACCCGATGGTCTGTGCCAGGGAGAAGAACCGATATGCGCGGCGGAATTGGCCGGGATTCGGGTTGCGTGCCTCGGCGAACCACACCGGTGACTCGAGCGCGAAGGGCAGCGGGTGGTTGATCAGCAGCGCGACGGTCGCGGGCACCCGATCACGACCGAGCTCGGGCGGCGGCGCGCTCACCGGAGCGCGGGAGGTCGGCATCGCGCGCGCGAGATCGCCGTCGGCTCCGTCGCGCGTGGTGGGCACGAGGCGCGCGCCCTCGAGCTCGGTCCACGCCTCTTGGCGGAAGTAGTAGTTGCCCGAGGGCGGCGAGTAGTCGCGCTCGAAGAGCACCACGGCGACCGGTGAGGATCCGCCGCCGCCGCTGGGCGGAGGTCGATCCTGGAGATCGCTGGGATCGACCGGGCCGCCCTGCTCGCCCTGATCGCCGGTCTCGCGCGGCGGCGGGAGCTCGTGATCGCCGACGCCGGCGTCCCACGCGCTCGGCTGGCCGCCGCCGCCGCCGTCGCGCTGCGAGCCTCCGCCTCCGCCGCTGGTCGACGCGTCGCCACCAGCGCCCGCGCCGCCTCCGCCATCGGAGATCGACGCGTCACCACCACCGCCGCTGCTCGCACCGCCGTCGATCGACGCGTCGCCACCGCCGCCGCTCGCGCCGCCGTCGATCGACGCATCGGCGCGGCCGCCCGCGCCGCCGTCGAGGCCACCGTCGCTGCTGCCGCCTCCGCCGCCGTCGACCCGTCCCGCGTCGCCGCTGCCTCCACCGTCGCGCGGCACGCCGCCGTCGAGGCCGCTGCTGGTGCCGCCTTGGTCGTCGCCTTCTTCGCCGGTGTCGTTGCCCTGCTGATCGCTGTCGATCGAGTCGGGCGAGCTCTCGCCGAGCTCGGCCTGCTCGCGCGTGATCTCGAAGCACGACACCGCGAGCATCGCGACGAGCGGCACCAGCGGGAGCGCGGCGAGGCTGAGGCGTCCCTTGCGCTCGAAGAGCAGGAGCGAGATCGCGACGAGCGCGGAGCCGACGCCGATCGCGAGGATGACGTCGGCCGGATCGATCCCGCGGCGCCACGCGAAGTCGCTGAGCCAGAGCGGGCGCACCACGATGCCGCCGCGATGCGCAGCGAGCGCAGCCGCGACCGAGAGCACGAGGAACGCGAGCTCGAGCGCGATCCACGAGGGATGTCGCTTCGCCGTCGCGCGCATCGCCGCGGTCGCGAAGAACGCGACGCTGCCGTAGGAGACGAAGCTCGTGAGGTGCAGCGAGAGGCCGGTGCCGAGCGCGGCGACGATGCCCTCGACGCGCACGATCGTCCCGCCGATCGCGAGGCCGATGCCCGCGACCGCGGCGAGCCCGCCGAGCACCCACGAGAGGCGCAGCGGGGTGCGCGCGAGCAGCTCGCCCGCGAGCACGCCCGCCATCGCGCCGAGCACCGCCGCGGTGATGCCGGTGCCCATCGCGACGTCGGCGACCAGGCAGAACGTCGCGATGCCCATCGTGACGACGCGCAGCGGATGCCGCGCGCTGCGCACGAAGCGCGTGAAGAGCGTGTCGCGATCGGCCTCGCGCGCGCGGTCGACCTTCTGCATCACGCGCCCGCCGCCGGATGCACGTGACCGCCGCGGCGATCGACGATCACGATCTTCGCGCGCAGCTTGCCGAGCTCGGCGACGACCTGCTGGAGCTCGCTCTGCGCGACCGCGATCTCGCGCTCCTCGCGATCCTGGAGCGCGAGCTTCGCGAGGCCGGAGCGCGGCTTCGCGCGATCGACTCCGTCGGTGCACACGACGAACTCGATCGGCGCGCGGCCGGCGACGTCGAGCGGGAGCTCCTTCGCGGCGTGCACCACACCGGCGAGCCACGGACCGGGCCTGCCGGGCACGAACACCACCGCGCGCCCTGCCCCGTCCTTGCTCGCCTTGCGGAGGAACGCGCCGAGCCCGCTGCCCGCGCGCTCGTGCGGTGCGGACGCGCTCTTCGCGAGCGCCTCGAGCGCGGCGTCGCGCGTGGTCGCGGGCGCATCGACTCCGTCGGCACCGAACGCCCAGTCGCCGCCGAGCGCACCGACGTCGACCGCGACGCGCGCCGCGCCCGCCGCGGGCTCGTCGGCGGGACCGGTCACGAGATACGCGAGCGTGCGGCGCGCCGCGGAGAGCGCCTTCTCGGGGGTGCGGATCACGAGCTCGCGGGTGCGCGCGAACACGCTCCACAGCACGAAGCGGATCGGATCGCCGGGCGCGTACTGGCGCAGATCGAGGCGCTCGCCGTCGGGCGATCCCGCGGGATGCGTGATGTCGCTGCCGCCCGAGAGCGTGTGCACGACGTGCATCTGCTTGAGCCCGCCGACCGACGGCAGGATGTGCACCGGGCGCGTCTCGACGTGCTCCATCGCGATCGCGCAGAGGCCGAACGCGTCGCCGACCTCGATGCGTCGAGTGAGCGAGTCGCTCCACCGGCGCGCACGCGGCGTGACCTCTTCGTCGATCCACGCGCCCGCTTCGAGCATCCGCAAGTCGGCGTGCGGCGCGATCCAGCGCCACGTCACGCGCGCGCCGGGGAGCCAGCGCAGGCGCGGGAGCCGAAAGCCGGTGCGCGCCGGGAAGCCGCACTCGATCGAGAGCGCGTTGCCCGCATCGATGCGGCGCAGCGCGATCGCGACGCGCCATCGCGCGATGACCACGGTCAGGATTCCGAGCGCCAGCGCGACGCCGACGATCGCGCTCGCGCCGAGGAGCACGAGGTCGACCTGGCGCACGCCGATCCAGAGCGCGAGCGACACCAGCGCGACCACGACGACGCCAAGCCGCGTGAGCGGGAACACGTCGCGCGCGCGGCGAGCGAATCGTGCGAGGCGCGCATTCATCGTCAGAGCCAGCCGCAGCCGCGCATCTCCGGATAGAACGCGGGCGGGCGCGGGTTCACCGAGGGCGACTGCGCGCTCTCGACGGGAGGACAGCGGATGCGGCGGAACACCGCGGGCTCGTCGACGGCGCGTCCTCCGTCGTTGTTGACGGATTGGAACTCGAGGATCGACGGGTCGATCACGCCGGTGAAGTTGTCGAGGTTGTAGCCGCCGGGGCCGCCCTGACAGCGCACCTCGTCGAGGCGCCACATGCCGACGCCCCCGAAGAACACGCGGTTGTCGGGACCGACCGAGCCGCGCGCGTCCATCGACACGATCCAGTCGTAGCCGCCGCGCGAGCAGGGAGGCGGCTCCTCGTCCTGCGGCGTGCCGCTCCACTGGTGGTTCTGGATCGTGCCGACGAGCTGTCCCGGCTGCCCGGGCACGCGACGCATCGTGAGCGTGAACACGGTCCAGTCGCGATAGACCTCGCTGTACGTGTGCGATCGCCAGACGCCCGCGACGTACTCGTCGTCGCACTCGGCGGCGGGAGGAAGACGCGCGCGTTGCTCTTCGATCGTGCCGTGGCCGAGGCTCGGCACGAGCCACGCCGAGGCGAAGCAGGTCGCGGCGACGACGAGCGAGATGCGGCGGCGTGCGCGTCGCGGATCTCGCGGGGGCGCGGAGGTCGCCTGCGTCATCGACGCGTGACGCTATCACGACGTGCAGGCCCCACGCGCGGCGATCGAGTAGAGTCGACGCGCCGGATGGGATGACCGCGAGCGCCGACGACGCGACGGGCGAGACGCTGGCGAGCGGGCGCTTCGAGCTGCTGCGCAAGCTGGGCGCGGGTGGGTTCGGCACCGTGTACGAGGCGCGCGATCGCGCGCGCGAGGCGGTCGTCGCGCTGAAGGTGCTCGATCGCGCATCGCCTACCGCGCTCGCCCAGCTGAAGCGCGAGTTCCGCGAGCTCGCCGACCTCGCGCACCCGAACCTGGTGCGGCTCGACGAGCTCCACGTCGCCGGAGATCGCTACTTCTTCACGATGGAGCGGGTCGAGGGCGTCGACGTGCGGCGCTGGGTGCTCGGGCTCTCGGATCGCAGCGAGCAGACGACGCGCGTCGCGGTGCGCGGGACGCGCGGCGACGCGACCGAGGAGATCGACGATCCGGAAGAGCCGCCGCGCACGCGCGTCGCGCCCGATCTCGATCGGCTGCGCCAGGCGCTCGTGCAGATCGTGCGCGGCCTCGCGCACCTCCACGCGCAGGGGATGCTGCACTGCGACGTGAAGCCCTCGAACGTGCTGGTCGACACCGAGCACGCGCGCGTGGTGCTCGTCGACTTCGGGCTCGTGAGCGACGCGGATCGCACCCAGCGCGCACGCGCTGCGGCGGGAACGCCGCGCTACATGTCGCCCGAGATGATCGCCGGCGAGCCGCTCGGCCCGGCGAGCGACCTCTATCAAGTCGGGGTGATCGCGCACGAGCTGCTCACGGGCGCGACGCCCTTCGTCGGCCCGGCCGCGCAGGTGCTCGCGGCGAAGGTGTTCGGCCCGGCACCGCGCATCGTCGACACCGAGGGCCTGCCCGAGGATCTCGTCGCGCTCACCGAGGCGCTGCTCGCGCGCGATGCGAGCGAGCGTCCCGACGCCGCGGCAGTGCTGCGCGCGCTGGGCGACGACCACGTGGTGGCGCGTCCGGCGCGTGCCGCGTTCGTCGGGCGCACGCGCGAGCTCGAGGCGCTCGGCGCGGCCGCGTCGTCGGCGCGCTCGGGACGCGCCGTGGTGGTCTCGGTGCGCGGGCCGAGCGGCATCGGCAAGACGCGCCTCGTCGAGCGCTTCACCAGCGATCTCGTGCGGCGCGAGGCGCGCACGCTGGTGCTCGCGGCGCGCTGTCGCGAGCAGGACTGGCTGCCGTACAAGGCGATCGATCCCGCGATGGACACGCTGCTCGAGTGGTTGCTCGAGCTGCCGCAGGCGGAGCGCAGCGCCGCGATCGGCGACGACGAGGTCGCCGCGCTCTCGCAGGTGTTCCCGTCGTATCGCGAGCTGCTCGCGGGGCGCAGCTCCGCACCGCCCGCGGTGAGCCCGAGCGAGCGACGCCGCGCGCTCGCAGGCGCGCTGCGCGCGGTCATCGGCCGCATCGCGCGCGCGCGACGGCTCGTCTTGTGGATCGACGACGCCCAGTGGGCCGATGCCGACAGCGCGCGGCTGCTCGCCGATGCGCTCGAGGGGCCCGCGCTGCCGGTGCTGGTGATCGTCTCGCGCCGTGGCACCGAGATCGCGAGCGCGTTCGAGGAAGTGCTCGCGCGCGACGCGCCCGGCCTCGAGCGACGGGGCGTCGAGGTCGCGCCGCTCTCGCGCGACGACGCGCGCACCCTCGTGCAGCACCTCGCTGCGTCGGCGGGCGACACCACGCCGCTGCGCCGCCTGGTCGACGTCGCCGACGGCAATCCGTTCCTGCTCGTCGAGCTCGCGGAGCAAGCGCGCGTCGATCGCGCGGTGCTCGAGGAGACGACGGGCGCGGAGACGGTGCTGCTCCACCGCGTGGATCGCCTCGAGCCGCATGCGCGCGCGATGCTCGAGACGGTCGTCACCGCGGGCAAGCCGATCGCACGCCGGATCGCCGGTCGGATCGCGGGTGTGCGGGGTGACGACGAGCTCGCCGCGCTCGCCGCGCTGCGCGCCGCGCGCTTCGTCACGGTGCACGTCGCGCCGGGCGTGGAGCGCATCGAGGCCTCGCACGATCGGGTGCGCGAGCTGACCTACGCCGCGCTCGATCCGATGCGCCGTCGCGCGCTGCACGGCGCGCTCGCGGTCGCACTCGGCGAGAGCGGGCACGTCGATCCCGAGACGCTCTCCTTCCATCACGAGCGCGCCGGTGATCTCGGCGCCGCGGCCCGCGAGGCCGAGCGCGCCGGCGATCTCGCGGTGCGCGCCCTCGCGTTCCAGCGCGCCGCGGAGTCCTATCGCCGCGCGCTCGCGCTGCGCGATCACGACGGGCCCACGCGCGCACGCCTGCTCGAGCGCGTCGGCGACGCACACGCCCACGCCGGTCGCGCCGCCGATGCCGCGCGCGCGTTCACGCAGGCCGCCGCGCTCGCGCCCGGCCGTGCCCACGCGCTCGATCTGCGACGCCGCGCCGCCGCGCTCCTGCTCACCGCAGGTCACGTCGAAGAAGGCCTCCACGATCTGCGCGAGGTGCTCGCCGCGGTCGGGCTCACGATCCCCAGCTCGCGCGCCGCGATCCTCGCGCGCGCGCTCGCGGCGCGCGGCGTGCTCGAGCTGCGCGGCTTCGACTTCGTCGAGCGCCCCGCGGCGCTGGTGCCCGAGGAAGAGCTGCTCGCGGTCGACGCGGCGTACTCCGCGGCGTCGGGGCTCTCGCTGATCGACACCGCGGCGGGCGCGTACTTCTCCACGCTGCACGTCGAGCGCGCGCTGCGCGCCGGTGAGCTCTCGCGCGTCGCGCGTGCTCTCTCGCTCGAGGTCCCGTACCTCGCGGGGATCGGAGGCGCGGGTCGCTCGCCGCGCGAGCGCCGCGTCCTCGAGCTCGCGCGCTCGCTCGCGGCGCGCACCGAGGACGCCGAGACCACCGCGCGCCTCCGCTTCTGCGAAGGCTCTGCGTCGTTCCTCCACGCCGAGTGGGCCGAGGCCGCGCGCATGCTCGAGCTCGCCGCGATCGAGCTGCGGGCCGCGGAGCGCGGTCTCTTCCACGAGATCGTCACCGCCGAGCACTTCACGCTCGCCGCGCTCGGGTGGCTCGGCGAGTGGCGCGAGCTCACGCGTCGTCTGCCCGACGTGCTGCTCCGCGCGCGCGACGCCGGCGATCTCTACGCGGAGACCACGATCGCGACCGCGGTCGGCCACTACACCGCGCTCGCCGCGGACGATCCGCGCGCCGCGCGCGCGACGCTCGAGGACGGCATCGGTCGCTGGCCTCGCGCGGGCTTCTTCATCCAGCACTACGACGTGCTCATCTCGCAGACCGACGTCGATCTCTACGAGTCCCTCGGTCGCGGCGAGGACGCGCTGCATCGCGTGCGCGCGAGCTGGAGCGCGCTGCGCGGCTCGCTCCTCCGCTTCGTGCAGGTCATCCGCGTGGAGTCGGACTACGGGCTCGGTCGTGTGCTCGTCGCCGCGGCGGCGTCGCGCGAAGCGGGCCTCGGGCGTGCGGCGTTGCTGCGCGAGGCGCGCTCGTGCGCGCGCTCGCTCTCGCGCGAGGGCATCCCGTGGGCCCGCGGGCTCGGCGCGTTGATCGAGGCCGCGTGCGAGATCACGGTGCGCGACGAGCGCGCCGCGATCCACGCGCTGCGCACGGCCGAGCGCGCGCTGAGCGAGTCGCACTGCACGCTGCTCGCGGCAGCGGCGGCCTGGCGTCGTGCCGCGATCGAAGAGGACGCGCGCACCGTCGCGATCGCGCGCGAGCGCTTCACCGCGCAGGGCATCCGCGCGCCCGAGCGGCTCGTCGCGATGATGTGCCCCGGCGCGTGGTGATCACCGGAAGCGCGACCAATCGAAGTCGCTCCCGTCGATCGGCTCGGCGTCCACCACGAGCTGGGGCCGCGGATATCCCTCGCGCGCCGCGATCGCGAGCAGGGGCCGCAGCGCGCCCCACTCGGTTCGTCGATCGGCCTGGATCATCAGGGTGCCCGGGAATCGCTCGCAGGGATGCAGGACCGACCAGTTGCGTCGTTGCGCTGCGAGCTCGCCCGCGATCGTCGTCTCGTCGGCGCGCCGTCCGTCGAGGGTCGGCACCCCGGAGCGCGGCACCACCAACGTCGGTGCGAGCTCGAGATCCAGCCCGTGCTCGGCGCGCGGGAGATCGATCGCGATCCGCCCGCACCCGCACACCTCACCGGTCGCGCGGAAGAACGGCAGCTCCCACACGATCACGCACAGGCACACGACGAGGAGCGTCCACGCACAGCCCGAGATGCTCGGATCGACCCGCACGCGCCGCGATCGCCGCTTCATACGAAGCGCTCCGACCGCGCGCGGCGCGCCGGGTTCCCGCTCGTGATCACGCCTTCGGCGGGAAGAGCTCGGCGTAGCTCGGGCCCCATCCGCGCTCCGCGCGGCGCAACAGCACCGAGTAGCTCGCCGCACCGAGCGCGACGTGGAGTCGCTGCGCGAGCCGCGAGTCGCACGGCTCGAGGGGCTGCGGCGGCGCGAAGAGCCGATACGCCGCGCCGCCCGGCTGATCGGCGAACATCACGCGCAGCTGCGTCACCTGCTGCTTGCGCATCAACGCGTCGGCGATCGCCGCCCCCGGCCGGAACCCCACGCCGAGCCCGATGTACGACGCGACGCCGAGCGCGGTCACCGCGTCGTAGAGCACGTCGCGCTTGGGATCGATCCGGAAGTCGAGCTGCTCCACGCCGGGCTGCGGCTGCGCGTGCGTCATCGGCGTGCCGAAGAAGCGCACCAGCGTGCCGCCGAGATCCTGCGCCGACATCGGCGTGAGCCAGCGCCCCTCGCGCATCGCCGGCGCGCTCGCCCCGGTGCGGTGCGCGAGCACCACCCGCGCGACGAGATCACGACCGAGCTCCGCCGGCATGCCCGCGTGCCGCACGTTGCGATCGATCGTCTCGAGCGCCTGTCGTGCGAGCGGATCGTCGTTCCACAGCCCCTGTGCCGCGGCGTGTGCGCCCGCGGGGTCCGTCTCGCTCGGCGAGGGCCACGCAGTGGGCGGCTCGATGCGCTCGCCGGGCGCGATCTGCGTCGTGAGCGCCTGATAGAACGCACCGAGCGGCTGCACGAGCTCGCCGAAGATCAGCTCGTGCTTGGTGCTGCCCGCGAAGAGCGCCGCGTGGTTCGTGAGCATCCCCGTCTTCGTCTCGGCGCGCGTCAGCTCCGCGTGCGTCACCGAGAACCGCCGGCTGTTGAACGACCCGGGCCCGCTGATCGACGACCACCCCGACACCGCGGTGCGGCGATCCGTGATCGCCATCGCGAGCCGGTGCTCGTAGCCCTTCGGTCGATCGACGAGCAGCGCCGACGCGAGGATGCGCTCGCCCGCGTGGAGCTCGAGCCCGACCCCCGAGCCCGTGATCGCCTCGACGCCCGCGTCCCGCGCATCGGCGAAGAGCGCCATCGAGAGCTCCGAGGTGTCGATCATCCCCGGCTTGCGGTGGAAGGGCTTCAGCGTCTGCGCGACGAGGCGACGAACGGGCGAGTCGGTCACGGGCTCTGTCTACCTCCGGGCGCGACGTCGCGTTCCCTCCGAGCGCGCGCGGCTCCGTCGCGATCACGATCGAGCGTCTCGCGTACGGTGCGCAAGAGCCCATCGGGCCCGTACGGCTTCGCGAGCATCGGAGGGGTCCGCGTCCGGACCGCGGAGGTGCGCTCGTCGCGCTCCTCGAGCGCGTGCTCGGGGATCGCCGACGCCGAGTACCCGCTGGTCAGGATCACCCTCACGTCGGGCGCGATCGCGCGGATCTGCTGGTGCGCGCGCCACCCGTCGAGCCGCGGCATGATCACGTCGAGCATCACGAGATCGATCTCGTGCCCGCGCGCCCGGAAGACCTCGACCGCTTCCGCGCCGTCGGTCGCCTCGACGACGCGATAGCCCGCGGCCTCCAGCGTGCGCTTCGCCATCCGCAGCACGAGCGGCTCGTCGTCGGCGACCAGGATCGTCTCGTGCCCACCGCGCGGCGCGGGCTGCGCCGCGGGCACCATCGCGCGCGCTCCCTGCTGGCGCGGCAGCCGCACGATCATGCGCGTGCCGAGGCCCGGCGCGCTCACCACGTCGATCGCCCCGCCGTGCTGTCGCACGATGCCGTGCGCGACCGCGAGCCCGAGCCCGGTCGCCGTGCCCACCGGCTTCGTCGTGTAGAAGGGCTCGAAGATGCGCAGTCGCTCGCTCTCCGGGATGCCGACGCCGGTGTCGGTGACCTCGATCAGCACGTCGTGATCGACCACGTTCGTCGAGAGCGTCAGGCGCCCTCCCGACGCCATCGCGTCGCGCGCGTTCACGCAGAGGTTGAGCAGCACCTGCTCGAGCCGGTGCAGATCGCCGCGCACCACCGCGTCGCCCTCGACGCGCCCGAGCACCACCTCGATCGAGCGCGGCAGCACGCGCTGCATCATCGACGCGATCGCGCTCACCAGCGCCGGCACGTCGACGTCCTCGAGCTGCAGCGCGCTCCGCCGCCCGAACGCGAGCAGCTGCTGGGTCAGCGAGGCCGCGCGCTGCGACGCCTCCACGATCTCCTGCAGCTCGTCGTCCGGCGACTGGCCGTTCGCGGCGCGTCGTCGCGCGCACTCCGCGCCCGCCGAGATCACGGTGAGCAGGTTGTTGAAGTCGTGCGCGATGCCGCCCGCGAGCAGCCCGATGCTCTCGAGCCGCTGCACCTGCTCGAGCTTGCGCTCGAGCTCGCGCCGCTCGAGCTCCGCGAGACGGATCGCGGTCACGTCGATGATCGTGCCCACCACGGTCGCGCCGGTGGCGCGCTCCTCGAGCCGCGCGCAGCTGAGCACGTGCAGCCACGCGCCGCTGCGCGTGTCCTGCACGCGGTACTCGTGCTCGTAGCTGTCGGAGCGCCCGGCGATCAGCGCGTCCATCGCGGTCCGCATGCGCTCGACGTCGTCGGGATGCACCAGCCCGAGCCAGCGTGCGCGCGTGAGCCGTTCGTTCTGATCGCCGAGCACGCGCCCGACCCACCCGACGTGCTGCACCTCGCCGCTCGCGACGTCGAGCTCCCACAGCGCGACGTTGCCCGCGCGCAGCGCGCGCTCGAGGCGCGACTCGCTGTCGTGCAGCGCCGAGAGCGCCTGCTGCTCGCGCGAGACGTCCTTCGCGACGAGGAGCGCGCGCGCGATCTCGCCCGGCATGCGGATCGCGTGCACGACGTACGCGCCACCATCGACCGTGCTCTGCGCGGTCCAGCGCACGTCCTGTCCGGTCGCGAAGAGACGCTCGAGCTTCTGCGAGACCTCTTCGCGCATGTCGGGCTGCGCGAGATCGTCGATGCGCTTGCCGATCACCGCGTCCTCGGTGGTGTCGTGCCGGGTGCGGTTCACGAAGCGGATGCGGTGGTCGCGATCGAGCTCGAGCACGTAGTCCGGCAGTCGCTCCAGGATCTCGTGCACGCGCCGCTCGCTCGCGCGCAGCTCGAGCTCGGCGCGCTTCTGCGCGGTCACGTCGGTGGTGAGCAACATGACGCGCGGCTCGCCGTTCTCGGGCGGCGCGATCACCACGCGCACGCGATGCCAGCGCGGCTCCACGCCGTCGCCGCTCGCGAGGAGCTCGAGCTCGTCGGGCGCGCCCGTCTCGAGCACGCGCTCGATCGCCTCGATGGTGCGCGCGCGCGCCGAGGGCTCGACGTAGTCCTCGACCCGCGCGCCTCCGATCATCGCGTCGCGCGGGACGCCGGGCGGTGTGCGGTTCACCCAGCGGAAGCGGCGCTCGCGATCGACGATGCAGACGTAGTCCGGCAGGTACGACGCGAGCTCGCGATAGCGCTGCTCGGCGCGCGCATCGATGTCGGTCGCGGCGCCGGCGCCGTCGTCCTCGCCTTCGCGAACGCGCTGCATGGACCGGCGAGCCTATCAGCGCGATGTGCGCGTGGCATCGCTCCGACGGGTGACGCTCCGCGCGCGGGGACACCGATTCGCAGGCTCACGGAGCGGGTCGCGACCCGCGCTCGAGCGCGCGTGTCGTGGTCTCGCGGACCGACGCGCGGAGGGCCTCGTCGTCGCACAGCGCGGGCCACGGCGTGGGCTCCTCGAGCACCCACCACGACGCCTCACCGGCGCGCGACCAGCCCTCGCGCGCGACGATGCGCGCGAGCCGCGCGGCGCAGGTCTCGGGCCGCTCCCAGGTGCGCTTCACCATCGAGAGCAACGCGCCGACGAGCCCGCTCCGCGCGCCGAGATCGGTGCGCACCACGCCGGGGTGGAGCACGAGGAAGTCGACGCTCGGATGCGCGGCCGCGTCGTCGCGCGTCGCGAGCGCGAAGCAGAGCTTGGTGGTCGCGTAGGTCGTGATCGCAGAGAAGTCGTCGCCGCTCGGGGTGCGCGCCGCATCGAAGCGTCCCTTGATCAGCAGGCCCGCGCTCACCACGAGCACGCGCGCGAGCAGCGCACGCTCGAGCAAGGCGCGCTGCACCACCAGCGGCCCGAGGTGGTTCGTGACGAACGCCTGCTCGAGCCCGTCGGGGCCGAGCGCGCGCGATGCCGGCCAGATGCCCGCGTTCTGCACCAGCGTCGCGCCGGGCGAGAGGCGCTCGCCGAGCGCCGCCACGAGACGTCGCGCGCCCTCGAGCGAGCCCACGTCGCCGGGAACGATCTCGGCGCGCCCTCCCCGCGCGATCACGTCGTCGCGGGTCGTCGCGAGCGCGCGCTCGTCGCGCGCGACGAGCACCAGCGTGCATCCGGTGGGCGCGAGGGCACGGGCGAGCGCGGCGCCGATGCCGCGCGACGCGCCGGTGATCACGAGCTGCTTCATCTCGGCGAGCCTGCCCGCGCGCCCGTCGAATTGGAAGAATCTTCCAGTTCTAAATGGAGGACCCTTCCACTTCGAGAGCGGCTAAGCTCGCGCCGGTGCAGGAACCGATGCGCAGGGACGGGCAGCGCCGCCGCGACGCGATCGTCGAGGCTGCGCTCGCGCTCTTCGTGGAGCGCGGCATCGCGGGCACCGGCATCGAGGACGTGCGGCGTCGCGCGTCGGCGAGCCCGAGCAGCATCTATCACCAGTTCGACGGGCTCCCGGGGGTCGTCGCCGCGGTGCTCGCGCGGATCTTCGACGAGCTCTTCGCGTCGCTCACCGAGCGCGTGTGCGCGACCCGCACCGCGCGCACCGCGGTGATTGCGCTCGTCGACGCCCACCTCGCGTGGGTGATCGAGCATCCCGGAGAGGCGCGCGTGATGTACGAGGGCACGTCGATGGCGCTGCCCGCCGCGCACGCGAGCGCGCTCGCCGAGCACAAGGCCGCGCAGCTCACGGCGATCGCGGCGCACGTCGCGCCCTTCGTCGAGCGCGGCGTGCTCCCGGAGTGGCCGCTGCCGGTGCTCGACGTGGTGCTGCTCGGCACGAGCCACGAGGCGTGTCGCCGGTGGCTCGCGGGCGCGCCGCTCGATCCCGCGTGGATGCGCCGCACGCTCCCCAAGCTCGCGTGGCAGAGCCTGGACGCGCGCTGATCGGCGATGCTCCGGACGTAGAGCCCACGCGCCGACGGCCCTGGATCCCGAGGCTTCGCGCGTGTCGCGGCGGACCTACGCCAACTCCGAGGCGCGCTCGTCGGTGCGCCCGGGAGGAAGTGTCCGTGCCGAGCAAGAACGTGGTGATCAAGAAGGGCGAGGGCGATGCGTACTGGTTCGCCGGTGTCCTCATGGAGATCAAGCTCACCGGCCGCGACAGCGACGGTCAGATGGCGGTCGTCGAGATGACCACGCCGGCCAACCTCGGGCCCGCGGCGCCGCTGCACACGCACCCGGGCGACGAGACGATCTACGTGCTCGAGGGCACGATCCGCGTGCACGTCGGCGACGACGTGATCGACCTGTCCGCGGGCTCGCAGATCCACATCCCGCGCGACACCTGGGAGTACTACGAGAACGTCTCGAGCAAGCCGGCGCGCGTCCTCGTGACGTACTCCGGCGCCGCGTCGAACATCGATCAGTTCTTCCGCGAGGCCGGGCAGCGCGCGACGTCGCGCGACGTCTCCGCGATCCCCAAGAGCGCGCCGGACATCGCGAAGATCACGCAGATCGGGAAGAAGTACGGCCTCGAGGTCAAGGCGGTGCCCGGCGCGCGGCCCCAGGCCGCGCCGCCCCCGCGCTGAGCGCTCGCTCGATCGCAGTCACGTGGAGCGCGCGCGCGGGCGATGTCGGGCCCGCGACGCGCGCTCGTTCGTTCCGTCAGCGCGGGCGACGACCTCCGCTCGGAGCAGTGTGGGCCCTGCGCGCAGTGTGCGTGGCGACCGGGGATCGGCGCACCACCGCGCTCGCGGACGACGCGCGACGATCGGCGCGCACGCGACGCGGAGGCGGGGCCTCCTCGGCGGGCGCGGGCTCGGCCTCCGGCTCGGGCGCAGGGCGCGGGATCACCCGAGGACTTCCGGCGGGCTCCGCGGTCTGTCCCGCGGCGAGCGATGGAGCACAGACCAGCATCGCGACCGCGAGCACGACCACGAGGATGCGAGACATCGGCACCTCCTTCGCGCGGTCCGCCCTGGGCATGGACGCGGCACGACGCGCGCGCGAGCCGAGTCGCACGCGGCATGCCGCGACCGCGACGCCGCGCGCCACGTCCTCGCGCTCAGGCCCCCACGATCGCGCGCACCACCGGCGTCGCGAGATAACGATCGCGGAGCGCGTCGTCGCGGATCTGCGCGAGGTGCGCGTCCACCACCGCGCGCGCGTCCGCGAGCGCGCGCGCCGAGCCCTCGGGATCCCCGGCATCGGCCAGCGCGCTCGCGACCTCGAAGTAGAGACGCTGCGCGCGCTCGACGACGCCGCGCGTGCGCACGCCGCCCTGCACCTCGCGCGCGAGATCTCGCGCCTCCTGCGCGCGGCCGAGCTTCGCGAGGAGGCGCGCGCGCAGCGCCGCCGCGAGCAGCTCGTAGCCCGCTGCCGCCGCGGTGCGGGCGTGCGCGACCGCGGCGCGTGCCGCTTGCTCCGCGCTCGGATGATCACCGCGCGCCGCGAAGAGCGACGCGCGCACGATGCGCTCGTGCGCGAGGTCGTAGGGATCGCCGAGCCGCTCCGCGATCCCGCGCGCATCGTCGAGCGCAGCCTGCGCGGCATCGAGATCACCGACCTGCTCGACGAGCAGCTCGGCCATCGTGGTCAGCGTGTCGACGCGGCCCGACTGATCGTCGAGCGACTCGAACACGTCGAGCGCGCGCCGCAGGAACTCCATCGCGCGCGAGACGTCGCCGAGGTCCGCGTACATCTGCCCGATGTTGCCGGCCTTGCGCCCGAGGTGCAGGCGATCGCCGACCTCGCGATCGAGCAGGATCGACGCGCGGATCACCGCGATCGCGTCCTCGAACGCACCGCTCGAGTAGAGGCACACCCCGAGCGCGTTGAGCGCGTACGCCTCGTGCCCCTTGTGCCCGAGCCGGCGGAAGATCGCGACCGACTCCGCGCTCGCGTCGAGGGACGACTGCAGGTTGCCGACGCGCCAGAGCAGGATGCCCTTCTGCACCAGGGTCAGGCCGCGCGCGCCGAGCTGATCGGGATCGAGCCCCGCGCGCGCGAGCGCACGATCGAACGCCTCGAGCGCGCCGTGCACGTCACCGGTGTCGCGGCGCAGGTGCCCGAAGAGCCGCATCGCCTCGACCTCGGCGGACTTGTCGCCGGCCTCGATCGCGGCATCGAGCGCGCGCCGCAGCATCGCCTCGACACCGACCGGGCGCGACGCGTCGAGATCGTGGCGCGCGAGCCGGCACATCGCGATCGCGAGCAGGCGCGGCTCGCGCGTGCGCTCCGCGATCGCGCGCATCGCCTCGAGCTCGAAGCGCTGCTCCGCGCGCAGGCCGAGCACGCGCAGGATCTGCTCACGCGCCTCGTGCAGCTCGAAGCGATCGGGCGCGTCGTCGGGCAAGAGCTGCAGCGCGCGCGCGAAGAAGCGTAGCGCGTCGCGGTTCGAGTACACCGCGAGCGCCGCGCGTCCCGCTTCCTTCCACGCCGCGGCCGCGCCCGCGTGATCGCCCGCGAGCTCGTGGTGGCGCGCGACGCGCGAGGGCGCGACCGGCACGTCGAGCCCCTCGAGCCACGCGCCGACGCGTCGATGCATGCGCGCGCGATCGCCGGGCTCGATGCTCTCGTACGCGACGTGGCGCACCACCGCGCTCGAGAACGCGAGCACACCGCCCGCCTTGCGGAGCACCAGGCCGCGCGCCTCGAGCGACGCGATCGCGTCGTCGATCGGCATCCCCGCGACGCGCGAGATCTCGCCCTCGCGCAGCCCCGGGCCCACCACCGAGAGCCAGCGCAGCGCGATGCGCTCGCGATCGGGCAGCTCGGTGATGCGCGCCGCGATCACGTCCTCGAGGCTCGTCGGCAGCGCGAGCGGCGCGCCCTGGCGCCGCACCACGCGCTTGCCCTCGCCCTCGCCTTCCACGCGGATCACGCCGCGATCGAGGAGCGCCTCGACGAGCTCGAGCAGGAAGAACGGATTGCCGCCCGCGCGATGCACGATCGCCTGGTGCAGATCGACCGGCACGTGCGCGCCGCCGAGCTGCGCGACGATCAGCGCCTTGCGATCCTCGTCCGCGAGCTCGCCGAGCTCGAGGCGCGGGATGCCGCGCAGCAGCGGCTCGACGCGATCGCCGCCGCGCGTGCAGAGGATCACCAGCAGCGGGTTGTCGTAGGTCTGCGCGAGGAGGCGCGCGACGAGCTGGAGCGACGCCGCGTCGGCGAATTGCGCGGCGTCGATCCAGAGAACGGTGGGCCCCTGTCGCGCCAGCGCACCGAGCAGATCGCGCACCGCCATCGCGACGAGCTGCGAGGGATCGCCGCTCTCCGCGTCGCCGTCCTTCGAGAAGCTCGGCACGAGCAGCGGCGCGAGCGCGTCGATCACGCTCTTGCGCTTGTCGCTGACCTTGATGAGGCGCGACACCGACTCGCGCATCACCTCGAGCGTGCGATCCGGCGTCGCGTCCTCGGGGATGCTGCACGCCTCGCGCACCATCTCCGCGACCGCGGCGTACGGCACCTCGCTCGCGCCGAACGCGCACTCGACGCGCAGCAATCGCGGATCGGGCTGGAAGCGACCGAGCGCCGCCGCGACGAGCGCGCTCTTGCCGACCCCGAGCTCGCCGACGATCGCGAGGCTCGAGCTGCGCTTGCTCGCGCAGACCTCGACCCACGTCTCGACCAGCGCCTGGATCTCGTTGGCGCGACCGAAGAGGCCGACCTGCGTCGCGAGCGTGCGCGCCTCGGCCGCGCGCTCCTCGCGCGTTCGCGCGCCGCGCAGCTTGTACGCGCGGATGTGCCGCATCGTCGCGCCACCGCCGTGCGTCGTGACCGTCACGTCGCGCACGTCCTGCGCGTCGAACGCGAACGCGCGACGCGCGAGCCGGTACACCTCGCCGGTCGCGAGGATCTCTTCGCGCGCGCCCGCATCGGCGAGACCACGCGCGACGTCGAACACGTTGCCGATCGGCTCGTGCCGCAGCCGCGGCCCGGTGCGCACCGTCGTCACGAGGCCGCGCGAAAGACCGATCGACGCGGTGAACGGGACGAGCGCATCCGCGCTGATGCCCTCGAGCGCCTCGAGCACGTCGAGCGCGAGACGCGTCGCGTGCAGCGGATCGTCGACGCTGACGCGACCGAGCCCGAGCGCGAACCGGAACGAGCGGCGCGCCGCGCCGTCGGGCCACTCGAGGATCGCGTCGTACTTGAACGCGATGTCGTCGAGCACGCGCGCCGCGAGGTCGCTCGCCGCCTCGCCGGTCTTCTCGACGCCGGTCACCGCCTCGCGCTCGCGCGCATCGCGGAGGCGCCCCGCGACCACGACCACGTTGCGACGCTCGCGGATCTCGCGACCCGGCTGCATCTGCATCTGGGTCGCGTGGGTGCCGGCGGGCGGCGACTCGCTCGCGCGGCGCTGTCCCTCGGGGCTCGTCACCTCGCGCGGCGCGACCTCGAGGAGGAAGCGCTCGAGCTCGCCTCCATCGTGCAGCTCGTCCTGCTCGTGGAGCCAGCGCGAGAGCGCGCCCGCGAGCGAGCGCCCGGTCTGATATCGCTCCTCGCGATCGAAGCTCATCGCGCGGCGCGCGATCGCGTCGAGCTCGGCGGGAACGTTCGAGTCGACGTTGCGCGGCGCGGAGATGCGTCCGTCGCGCACCTGCTCGAGCACCTCCATGCCCTGCAGGCCGGGGTACATCGCGCGGTTCATCAGCAGCTCGGAGAACAGCACGCCGAGCGAGTACACGTCGCTGCGTCGATCGACGCGCTGACCGCGCGCCTGCTCCGGCGACATGTAGCTGAACTTGCCTTTGATGACGCCGGTCTCCTCCGAGACCATGCGCGCGCGGGCGATGCCGAAGTCCGCGACCTTCACCGCGCCGTCGTACGAGACGAGCACGTTCTGCGGCGAGACGTCGCGATGCACGATGTCCATCGGCACGCCCGACTCGTCCTTGCGGTTGTGCGCGTAGTCGAGCCCCTTCGCGACCTCCATCGCGACCAGCGCGCAGAGCGCGTAGGGCAGGCGACGTCCCTTGCGTCGCGCCGCTGCGAGCAAGCGCCCGAGATCGAGCCCGTCGACGTACTCCATCGCGAGCAGGAACTCGTCGCGCACCTGCTCGAAGTTGTAGACCTGCACGATGTTCGGGTGATTGAGGCGCATCGCGACCTTCGCCTCGTCCACGAACATCGAGACGAACTTCGGCGAGCGCGCGAACGTCGGCAGCACGCGCTTGACCACGAGCACCTTCTCGATGCCCTCGGCGCCCGACGACTTCGCGAGGAACACCTCGGCCATCCCGCCCGCGCCGAGGCGCCGGAGGATGCGGTAACGACCGAGGACGGGCGGCGGAGGAGAGGTCGAGGGCGGCACTTCGGGTCGAGGTGCGATGGTAGCGGATCTCGATCGTGACCGCGCCTCGGTGGACGAAACCCGGGATCGACGATCCCCCGTCGTCGTTGCTGGAGCCCGAGCTCGACGATCGGCGGAGGCGTTGCGCTGCTGACCGCGAGCGTCAGCGAGCGCACGATCGCGCGCTCGCGCACGTCGTTTCGCAGGGCATCCGCGCGGTCCGCGGCTTGCTGAGACGCGCCGCATGCATCGGACGACGGCCTCGCTGCTCTCGGTCGTGGCGCTCGTGGTGGGGTGCGGCGGCGAGGGCCTCGAGCCACCGCCGTGCACCGGGCTCACGCTCTCCCACGTCGCGAAGGCGGACCTCGAGGGCGAGTGGACCTATCGTGCGTCGCTCCTGCGCGAAGAGGACGGCGAGCTCGTGGCGACCGACGTCGCGACCGAGCTCGCGCCGGTCACGGTGCGCATCGACGAGCAGCACCTCCGCTTCGTCGCCGAAGATGGCGCCGCGCTGGCGCGGATGTGGACCGATCACCTCGACGTCGAGGACAGAGTTGCCGGGTCGGGCGAGACCTGCACGCGCCTGACCGCCGTCGAGCGTCCCTGGCACGAGCGCAACTCGGTGCGCCCCGACCTCTCGCAGGTGCTCCTCCTCGGCGATCCGCGCGCGCACCCGCTGGAAGACGCGCTCGACGTCGAGCCCCATCTCCCACCGACCGACGCCTTCGAGCTCGACCTGGGTTGGATCCGCGGACAGCCCGAGCGCGACGCCGCGGGTCGCGCGGTGCGGTTCGCGTTCCTCGGACACTTCCGGGTGCGCACCTGCGAGACCGGAGCGCCCGAGTGCACGAGCACCGTGCGCATCGGGCTCGAGCTCGCGCGCTGAGCAGGTGTCCAAATCGGCTCGCCCGCTCCGGGCCCTCCTGTCCGCGTGCTCCGCACGCTTCCGTGCGGGCCCTGCGCAGGCGAGCACTCCAGCTGGGAGTGTGCGCGCTCGATCGGGGCGTAGGTCGATCGATCGTGGACGACACGAGCTTTCGCGAGCTCGCGCGAGAGCGCCTCGGCCCGCTCGGGCCCGAGGAGAGCGATCGCGCGATCGACGTCACGCTGCGCGTGCTCGCGGAGGCGTGCTCGCGCTGCCTCGCCGATCACATCGCGGAGGCCCTCCCGCCGGGCGCCGCGAAGATCATGCGCGAGGTGATCGGCCACGAGCTCGGCGGCGACGCGAGCGCGATCGTCGCGCGCACCGCACGTCGCGAGGGTGTTCGCACCGCGCTCGGGGTCGAGCACCTCGGCGCGATCGCGTCGGTGATCGGTGAGCACCTCGACGACGAGACGATGCGCCTCGCCGAAGCCGAGCTCGACCCGAGCGTGGTCCGGCTGCTGCAGCCGCGACGCTTCGCGCCTCCGACCATCGCGCACCACGACGCGCACCCGAGGACGACGCTCTCCGAAGGACACCCCGGCGGCACCGACCAACTCGCGCAGGCCCACCACTCGAGCGCGCACGTCGACTCGGTCTCCGGCGTCGCGCACGAGGACGAGCGACTCTCGACCGCGCACGGCACGCGCCAGGAACAGCAGCACGAGACGCTCGCGGAGGGTCGCTCCAAGCGCTCATGAGACGAGCGGGGCAGAATTTCTGAGGAGAGCAGGAGGGTTAGGAAGACCACGGCGCCGAGCCCGTGGCGCGACTCGACTTCGCGCGCAGCGCACGACCGAACGATCGCGTTCGGGACCTTCGTCGCGCGGCGAGTCGACAGGAAGACCCCGCGACGTGGTCTTCCTTCTCCTCCTGCTCTCCTTAGAAATTCTCCCCTCAGCGCCGCGCAGACGGATCCCACCCGTGTCGCTCGAGATCGACGCGCCCCTCCTCGTCGAACGACACGCCTTCCGACTCGAGCATCTCGCGCTGCAGCCCCGGATGCTCGCGCTCGGTCGAGATGCGTCCCTTCGCGCCGACCACGCGCTGCCACGGGATCGAGCCCTCGGCCGCAGCACGGATCGCCCAGCCCACGCCGACCGGCGTGAGCCGTCCGTCGATCATCCGCGAGAGCTGGCCATAGGTCGCGACGCGCCCTCGCGGGATGCGCTTCACCAGCGCCTGCACCCGCTCGAAGGGCGGAGTCTCCTCAGCGCGATGCTTCGCCATGCGCGACTTCTATCGCGCGACGGCGCGCGCATCCAAGCACCGACCGAGTGCGCGTCGTCGATCTCCGAGTAAGGTCGGATGCCATGACCACCACACGACTGCTCTCCACGCTCTTGCTCGCGCTCGCGCTCTCGGCGTGCGGCGCGTCCTCCGCTCCCGCCGAGCCCGCTGTCGCGACCACCACACCGACCGGCGGCGGCGAGAACTCGGCGCCGGTCGAGCTCCGCGTCCGCGCGACGCCCGGGGCGCGCTACGAGACGCACACCCACGCGCGCACCGAGAGCACCGACGGTCTGGTGCTCACCGACGCGCGCGGCTCGATGCAGATCGACGGCGTCGATACGCAGACCGACGTCACGCGCGTCACCACCCGCGTCCACTCGATCGAGCTCCGCGACGCCGCCGGACGTCCGGTCCAGGCCGCGGGCACCGAGGCGCTCGATCTCTCGGGCGCCACGTTCCATCGCGCGATCGACTCGCGCGCCGCGACCGTCGGTCCCGTCACGGTCGAGGGCACGAACGCCCAGAACGCGGCGATGGCCGAGTCGATGCGCTCGATGTTCGAGCAGTCGACGATCCGGCTTCCCGAGCGCCCGGTGCGCGTCGGCGAGAGCTGGCGCGACACCGTGCAGATGCGTGTCCCGGTGCAGGGCGCGATCATGCCGTTCGCCTGCACGACCGACTCGCGCCTCGCGCGCCTCGACGGAAGCGCGGCCGAGCAGCTCGCGGTGATCGAATTCGTCAGCGACTGCGCGAGCGAGCCGGTGCACATCGCCGGTCCCGCGGGCGAGCTGACGTTCTCGATCGCCACGCACGTGACCGGCGAGAGCCACGTCGCGCTCGCCGACGGGCTCGCCGGACGCATCACGATGGACAGCGACACCCGCACCACGATGCGGATCGGCGATCAGCCCGAGGCCGTGATCCCCGCGCGACAGCACATCGAGATCACGACGACGCCGATCATCCAGTGACGCGCTCGATGCACCGCGCGAGCTTGCGGATGCCCGCGTCGATCCGCTCGACGTCGATCGCGCCGTAGCCCAGCGCGAGCCCGGTGCGCCGTCGCTCCATGGCGAAGTCGGAGAGCGCGTGGACCGCGACCCCTTCGTCGGCGGCACGCCGGGCGATCTCTCGCGCATCGGCGCGTCGATCGACGAGCCACGCCGAGACGTGCAGCCCCGCGACGCCGTGGATCGGCTCGACTTGCTCGCCGAGGTGCTTCGCGAGCGCGCGCTCGAGCCGCTCGCGCCGTGCACGGTACTCGCGCGTCGCGATGCGCAGGTGACGCGCGAGCGCGCCCTCGTCGATGAAGCGCGCGAGCGCACGCTGGGGGACGAGCGGTGCGTGCCAGTCGCTCAGACGGCGCGCCGACACCAGCGCGCCGTGCAGCGATCGCGGCGCGACCAGATACCCGAGCCGCAGCGCGGGCAGCAGCACCTTCGAGAACGATCCGACGTAGACCACGAGCCCGTGCCGATCGAGCGCCTGCAGCGGCTCGACCGGACGACCGACGAAGCGCAGCTCCGCGTCGTAGTCGTCCTCGACGATCACGCAGCGACGCCGCCTCGCCCACGCGAGCAGCTCCATGCGCCGCGCGAGCGACATCGGCATGCCGAGCGGGAACTGATGCGACGGAGTCACGTACACGAGCTTCGCCGCATGCGGGATCGCGCTCACCACGATGCCCTCGTCGTCGATCGGCACCGGGACCACGCGCGCGCCCTGTGACTCGAAGAGCCGTCGCGCCAGCGGATATCCGGGATCTTCGATCGCGACGATCGCCCCGGGATCGAGCAGCACGCGACCGACGAGATCGAACGCCTGCTGCGCGCCGTTCGTCACGACCACGTCGTCGGCTCCCGCCTGCAGCGAGCGCGATGCACCGACGTGCCGCGCGATCGCCTCGCGCAGCCGCGCGTCACCCGCCGCATCACCGTAATGCGCGCTCCGCACCCGCGACGGGCGCAGCTCGCGGCCGAGGAGACGACGCCACGTCGCGTACGGAAAGAGCCGCGCGTCGGGCACGCCGAGACGGAAGTCGTAGGGCGCATCGGGCGGTGCCGGCGCGGGCAACGGGATCTTCGCCCACACCGCGCGCGGTCGGATCGCGACGACCGACGGCGCGCGCCGTCCCTCCGCCGCGACCGCGGCCGCGCTCGCCACGAACGTCCCCGCGCCCACCCGCGCCTCGAGGAACGACTCCGCGATCAAGCGCTGATACGCGGTGGTGACGGTGTGCCGCGAGACCTCGAGCCGCTGCGCGAGATCGCGCGTCGGCGGGAGCTGATCACCGGGCCGCATCCGTCCGTCGAGGATCGCGGCGCGCAGCTGGCGATAGAGCTGCCCGGTCAGGTCACGGCGCCCGTCGAGCTTGGCGAGGAAGTCCACGAGACGCTCCGGATTGGACTGGTCGACGACGCACGAAGTGGCCCGAACGCCAGTCCATTGCCGTCCCAGATATCTCGTGCGCTCCCCGAGCGCCAACCACGAGGTGAATCACATGGCCCCGACGACGATCGACTCCGCCGACGCCCTGCCCCGCCGCCGCATCCGCGTGCTCGACACCGAGCTCTCCTACGTCGACGTGGGCGAGGGCGCGCCCGTCGTGTTCCTCCACGGCAACCCGACGTCCTCGTACCTCTGGCGCAACGTGATCCCTCACGTGCACCGGTTCGGACGCTGCATCGCGCCCGATCTCACGGGCATGGGCGCGTCGGCGCGCCCGTCCGGATTCTCCGGGCGATTCGTCGATCACGCGCGTTATCTCGACGCGTTCTTCGAGGCGCTCGGGCTCACCCGCGACGTGGTGCTCGTGCTGCACGACTGGGGCTCGGCGCTCGGCTTCCATCGCGCCCGCCGCCATCCCGAGCAGATCGCGGGCATCGCCCACATGGAGGCGCTCGCGGTGCCGCTCGCGTGGAGCGACTTCGAGGGCCCGCGCGCCGCGATGTTCCGAGCGCTGCGCTCGGAGCGCGGCGAGAGCATGGTGCTCGACGAGAACGTCTTCGTGGAGGCGGTGCTCCCGCGCGGCGTGCTGCGCCCGCTGCGCGACGAGGAGATGAACGCGTACCGCGCGCCCTTCGTGGATCGCGAGGCGCGCAGACAGACGCTCACCTGGCCGCGCGAGCTCTCGATCGACGGTGAGCCGCGCGACGTGACCGAGATCGTCGAGGCCTACTCGCGGTGGCTCGCGTCGAGCACGGTGCCGAAGCTCCTGATCGTCGCCGAGCCCGGCGCGGTGGTGACCGGTCGTGTGCTCGAGGAGTGCCGGGCGTGGCCGAGCCAGACCGAGGTGCGCGTCCCGGGGAAGCACTTCCTGCAGGAGGACTCGCCGCACGAGATCGGCGCCGCGGTCGCGGCGTTCGTGCAGCGCGTACGATCATGATGCTGGCGTGCACACGGCGACGGACCCACGGCATGATCGAGGCACGATCATGCACCTCTCCCGAGTCCCCGATCACGTCGCCCACGCCGGTCTGCGCGCGCTCTACACCGTCTGCATCGCGGACGGCGAGCTCAGCCCGCTCGAGCAGTCGTTCCTCCGCGGTGTGCAGGAACACGTGCTCCACAGCCACGTCGACCTCGCGACGCTCTCGCCGATCACGCTCGACGAGCTCGCCCGTGCGATCGCGCCGGGCGAGCATCGCGCGCGCGTCCTCACCGGCGCGGTGATCGCGGCGTGCATCGACGGTCGCGCGACCGACGACGAGGTCGACGTGATCGAGCAGCTCGCGACCGCGCTCGAGCTCGACCCGGCACCGGTGCGCACCGCGCGCCGGCTCGCGAAGCAGCAGCTCTTCCTCGCGCGCATCGACATCGCGCGCCGCGCGCTCGCGGGGCACAAGGTCCGTCAGACGGTGCGCGAAGAAGGCGCGCTCGCGATGATCGCGCAGCTCATGCCGATGATGGGCGTCGCGGATCGTGCGCTGGCCGCGCGATATCGCGCGCTCGCATCGAGCCCTGCGGGCACGCTCGGACGCGGGTACTTCGACTTCGTCGAGTCGAACGGCTTCTCGTTCCCCGGCGAGCCGGGCGCGGGGCCGGAGATCATCGTGGTGCACGACTGCCTGCACGTGCTCGGCGACTACGGGACGAGCCCCGAGCAGGAGATCGAGGTCGCGTCGTTCCAAGCGGGATGCCACGGCGGTGATCCGCTCTACGGCCTGCTCTTCGGGATCGCGCAGTACCACCTCGGCGTGCAGGTCGCGCCGGTCGCGCCCGCGGAGTCGATGAACGCCGATCCCGAGCGGATGATGCACGCCTTCGCGCGTGGCTGCCTCGTGAAGCGCGACATGTGGAGCGACTTCCGCCCGTGGGAGCACTTCGCGAAGCCGCTCGACGCACTGCGCGACGAGCTGAACGTGGTGCCGGCGTAGAGCGGCCACGATCGCGTTGCGGCGCTCGCCGTGTGCCCGCGACGCTGAGCGCTCACGCCTCGCGCGCGATCCACCACGAGCCGAGGCCCGCGGCGACCGCCGCCGCGACGAGCGCGATCACCGCGACCGCCGGGCACCCGAGCAGCACCGCCACGAGGCCGATCACGCCGGCCGCCGCGAAGAAGTAGCCGCCCAGCCGATGCGAGCGCGCCCACACCTCGTCGGACGCGAGCGTCCACGGCGTGCGGATGCCGACGACGGCGTTGCGACGCACGCGCGGCAGGAGCAGCGCGAGCCCGAGCGACGCGAGCGCGAGCAGCGTGCCCAGCGCCACGCCGACGTCGGTCGCTCCGAGCAGCGCGGCGCGCAGCACGATCACCTGCAGCCCGGTCAGCAGCGCGGTCGAGAGCAAGGTGGTCGCGGCGATCGGCGCGCGCTCGTGCTCGGAGCGGCGGCGATGCACCCACGCGACGACCGCGATCGTCAGCAGCGTGACGAGCGGCAGCAGGAACGCGCCGACGATCTTCGGGGCGGTCCCGTCGACGTGCCCGGTGACGTCGAAGTGGATCGGCACCTCGGGCGGCAGCCACGGATACACCGCCGCGCTGCCGAGGAGCGCGACCGTGCCGAGGATCCAAGCCGAGCGCATCGACGACATCAGGACCTCACCTTCTTCTTCGAGGAGGACGCCGCGGGAGCCTTGCCGGCGAGCTCGAGCAGCTCCGCGGCCGCGTCCTCGAGCACGTTGGTCTGGAGCGTGAACACCACGCTCGTGCCGCGCTTCTCCGAGCGCACGAGCCCGGCGGCCTCGAGCACGCGGAAGTGATGCGACAGCGTCGGCTTCGAGAGCTCGAACTCCTCGGCGATCTCTCCGGCGGTGCGTGAGCCGCGCCGCAGGAGCCGCAGGATCGCGCGGCGCGTCGGGTCCGAGAGCGCGGAGAACGTGTCCTTCATATTCGACGATCATCTATTTAGACGATCATCGAACTACGCGCAACGAGACGATCCGCGATGCTCAAGCGCGCGCTTGACAATCGCGGCGGCGTCCCGATACTCAAGTTCGTGCTTGAGCAACAGGCAGCGGTCGATCGGGTCTTCCACGCCCTCGGAGATCCCGCGCGCCGCGCGATGATCGATCGGCTCAGCCGTGGGCCGGCGTCGGTCAGCGAGCTCGCTGCGCCGTTCTCGATGACGCTCGCGGCGGTCGTGCAGCACGTGCAGGTGCTCGAGGCGAGCGGCGTGATCACGACGCAGAAGGTCGGGCGCGTGCGCACGTGTCAGCTCGCGCCCGAAGGCCTCGCCGCGGCCGAGCGCTGGATCTCCGAGCGACGCTCGCTGTGGGAGCGGCGCTTCGATCGGCTCGGCGCGTTGCTCGACGAAGAAGAAGAAGCCCCGACTCCCACGCCCAAGAAGAGGAAGAAACGATGAGCGACGAGGCCATGCACCACGACGTGTTCACCGTCGAGCGCACCTATCGCGCCGCGCCGGAGCGCGTGTTCGACGCGTGGGCCGATCCCGTCAAGAAGCGCCGGTGGTTCGCCGAGGGCGAGGGCTGGAACATCGACTCCTACGATCTCGACTTCCGCGAAGGCGGATTCGAGCGCACTCGGTTTCGATTCGGCGACGGACCGCCGATGACCAACGACACCGTGTTCCACGACATCGTCGCGAATCGACGCATCGTGTGCAGCTACGACATGACGAGGAGCGGACAGCGCTTCTCGGTGTCGCTCGCGACGCTGGTGCTCGAGCGGGCGGGGAGCGGGACCCGAGCTCGTTACACCGAGCAGATCGTCCTGTTCGGACAGGGTCGTGACGCGGTCGAGCAGCGCCGCCTCGGGTGCGCCGAGCTCCTCGGAAGGCTCGCCGCCGCGCTCGGCGAGTAGCCCGCCCCGACGACGATGTTCGCGTCAGCGTGCGACGCCGCGCGCGACGGTGAGTTGCGTCCTCTTCATCCCAAGGAGAAGTCGATGAGCAAGGTGTTCTTCAGCGTGACGATGTCGCTCGACGGATTCATCGCGCCCGAGTGGCGCTCCGACGAGCAGTGGATCCAGCAGTGGATGGGCCTGCAGGACTACGCGCTCCATCAGAAGTTCCTCCGCGAGAACCTGAAGATCGGCGAAGGCGGTGAGACCGGCGTCGACAACACGATCCTCGAGAGCACGTTCCGGCGCACCGGCGTGAGCATCATGGGAAAGCGCATGTTCGACGCCGGCGAGCATCGTTGGCCCGAGGAAGCGCCGTTCCACAGTCCCGTCTTCGTGCTCACGCACCAGCCGCGCGCGCCGTGGGAGCGCCCGGGAGGCACGGTGTTCCACTTCGTCAACGACGGTATCGAGAGCGCATTGCGACAGGCACGCTCGGTGGCGCGCGGCAAGGACATCCGCATCGCGGGCGGCGCGCACACGATCCGCCAGTATCTGCAGGCCGGGCTCGTCGACGAGGCCCACATCGCGCTCGCGCCGGTGCTGCTCGGCGAGGGAATCCGACTCTTCGATCGGATCGATCCCCAGACGCTCACTCTCGCGATCACCGAAGCCGTCCACTCGCCGCGGGTGACCCACCTGCGTTATGCGGTGACGCGACGCTGATCGGTGCCGCTTGCGCCAGCACACGCTGCACCCACGTGGCTGGTGAGCAGCGATGTCGAACGAGAGCGCGACGACCGTCGCCGAGCTGCGCGAGCTCCTCGCGATCGATCCGGCGTTCTCCGCGCTCCCCGAGGGCGCGATCGCCGCACTGGCGAGCGTCGCGGAGCGCGTGTTCGTGCCCGCCGGGCACCGCTTGATGGAGCCCGGGCGGCCGCCCGACTCAGCGTTCCTCGTCGTGCACGGCCGACTGCGCGCCACCATCGATCGCGCGAGCCAGCGCGCAGGGCGCGAGATCGCGCTGGAGATGGGCCGCGGTGCGTTCTGCGCGCTGAGCTTCGTGGTCGCGCAGGTGCCGGCCGAGGGGAGCGTCGTCGCGGTGCGCGACACCACCGTGCTGCGCGTCGATCGCGACGCGCTCCTCGCCTGCATGATCGCGCACCCGGAGCTCGTCACCGCGCAAGCGCGCACGTCGTACGAGAACGCGCTGCGCACCCACACGAGGCCCTCGGAGGCCGAGCGCCCGCGCGTGCTCACGGTGCTTCCGGCGGACCCCGGGCTCGCGATCGACGAGGTCGTGCGAGGCCTCGCTCGCGCGCTCACCGAGCTCGCGGGGCCCGGCTGCGTCGTGCGCTCGTCGCAGGTCGCGGAGAGGTTCGGCGCGAGCGCGCTGGAGCGCGGCGGGTTCGAGCGCACGAGGCGCGCGATCGCGTCGTGGTGCAGCGAGCAGGAGGCGCGCGGGTTCCTCCTGCTGGTGTGCGATCGCGACGAGACGCCGTGGACCACGTGGTGCCTCGAGCAGACCGATCGTGTCCTCGTCGCGGCGAGCCCGAGAGCGATCGAGCAGATCGATCGGGTGCGCGCGCTGCTCGAGCGGCGCGCGTCGGTGCGCACCGATCTCCTCCTCGTGCACGAGCCGGGCGTCGAGGTGCCGCGCGGCACCACGACGTGGCACGCGCTGCCGTGCCGGCGGCGTCATCACGCGCGTCGCGATCGCGCGTCGGATCTCGCGCGCGTCGCCCGGCACCTCGCGGAGCAGCCGATCACCGTCGTGCTGGGAGGCGGCGGCGCGCGCGCGCTCGCGCACATCGGCGTGCTCCGCGCGCTCGACGAAGCGAACGTCCCGATCGATGCGATCGCGGGCACCAGCATGGGCGCGGTGGTCGCCGCGGGATACGCGCTCGGCGTGTCTCCGCGCGAGATCGATCAGCTCTTCGCGGAGCAGGTGCCCGACGCACGCGCGCTGCGCGATCCCGACTTCCCGGTGATCTCGCTGCTCGCGGGGCGCAAGCTCGATCGCGTGCTGCAGCGCGGCTTCGGCGACGTCGAGATCCCCGATCTCTGGCTGCCGTGCTTCTGCGTCGCGACCGACATCAGCAACGCACAGGCGGTCGTGCACGATCGCGGGCCGGTGTGGCGATCGGTGCGCGCGAGCTGCTCGCTGCCGGGGGTGTTCCCGCCCGCGCAGATCGACGGGCGACTGCTGGTCGACGGCGGGGTCATCGACAACGTGCCGATCGGGGTGATGGAGCGCGAGTGCCCGGGCGCGAGGATCCTCGCGATCGACGTGGGCGCGATGGGCATCGATCCCCGCGACGTGCCCACCGAGCCGCTGCCCACCGGATGGACGCAGCTCGGCGAGCGCATGCGCGGCGAAGAGCGGCGCACCGGCGTGACGATCATGCAGCTCCTCACCGCGACGGCGATGCTCGGGAGCAAGGGCCTGCTCGCTCACCTCGTCGCCGAGGGCCACGCCGAGCTCTTCCTCGAGCCGCCGGTGAAGCACATCAAGCTGCTCGACTTCGCGGCGCGCGAGCGTCTCGTCGAGATCGGATACACGCACACCCGCGACGCGCTCGCGTCGTGGCGCGGGCTCGATCGCATCGCGACCCGGCCGAGCGTCGCCGCGCGACCGATCGAGCCCGTGTCGCTTCAGTACCCGTAGAGCGTGCCCTGCGGCGCGCCCGCCTCCATCAGCGCGAGGACATCCGCGGCGAGCTCGACCTCGGTCGCGAGCGCCGTGCATGCCGTCGACGAGCAGCGCGAGCGCGACGGTCCGCTGCGTGACCGGCGCGCGGCGCGACACCGCGGCGCGATCCGTGCCGCGAGATCAACGCAGGCCCGAGCGTCGCAGCAGCGAGAACAAGTACGAGCGATCGAGCCCGGCGTCGCGCGCCGCCTGCGACACGTTGCCGCCGCTGCGCTCGAGCAAATGCGCGAGATAGCGCTCCTCGAACGCGCCGAGCGCCTGCTGTCGCGCTTCCTTGTAGGGCATCGCGAGCAGCGGCGCGATCGGCATCGTCGTGGGATCGCTCGCCGCCTGATCACGCGCCGGCCCGTCGCGATCGAGCGCGCGCGGCGCGCCGTCGAGGAACGACTCGAGCCCGAGCGCGAGCGTCGCCTGCGCGACGTTGCGCAGCTCGCGCGCATTGCCCGGCCAGCGATGATCGAGGAGCGCGCGCATCGCGTCGTCGGGGAAGAGCCGCGCGATCTCCCCGCGATACCCGAGCTCGCCCAGGAAGTGCTCGAGCAAGAGCGGGATGTCGTCCTTCCGATCGCGCAGCGGAGGCAGCTCGAGCTGCAGCACCGCGAGGCGATAGAAGAGATCGAGACGGAACGCGCCCGCGTTGATCTCCGCGCGTAGATCGCGGTTCGTCGCCGCGATCACCCGCACGTCGACGTGCACGTCGCTGCGCCCACCGACCCGGCGGAACACGCTGCGCTCGAGCGCGCCCAGGAGCACCGGCTGCAGCTCGCGCGGGAGCTCGCCGACCTCGTCGAGGAAGAGCGTGCCTCCGTGCGCTTGCTCGAGCGCGCCCACGTGCTGGCGATCCGCGCCGGTGAACGCGCCACGCTCGTGCCCGAAGAGCTCGCTCGCGACGAGCGTCGGCGTGAGCGCGCCGCAGTCGACCACGACGAAGGGCTTGTCCGCGCGCGGACCGCCCTCGTGGATCGCACGCGCCACCGCTTCCTTGCCGGTGCCCGACTCGCCGACGAGCAACACCGGCGCTTCGCTCGCGGAGGCGCGCCGGGTCCACGCCATCACGCGGCGCATCTGCGGCGATCGACCGCGCAGCGGGCCGAGCGTGTCGCCCGCGTGGATCTCGACGTCGAGCTCGGCGCCCTCGGTGATGCGCACGTGGGTGCGACCGAGCTGCAGCACCGTGCCCGGCTTCACGATCGCCTGACCGAGCCGCGCGCCGCCGACCCACGTGCCGTTCGTCGAGCGCTGATCGACGACGAGGATCCCCTCGTCGGTGCGCCGCACGAGCGCATGGAACCGGCTCACCGTGTCGTCGCCGAGGACGAGATCGTTCCCCTGCGCCGTGCCCAACGTGAAGCGCTCGTCGTGCGTGCGCGTCGTGCGGCCCTGATCGGGGCCTTCGAGCACGTCCGCGCGCAGCGTGGTCACTGCCAGCGTGGGCCCTCCGCCGCCGAAGCGGCGCGTCACCGTCATCGACACCGATCGTGATGGTATCACGCGCTCGAAACGCGAACGCCCTCGACGTCGTCGACGTCGAGGGCCTTCGTCTCACACACACACGATCAGCGACAGGCCTGCTGGCGCTCCTCGGTCACCGCAGAGCACCCGACCAGACCGCTCGGCGTGCAGCGCACGATCCAGTCCGCCGTCGCGCCGCACGCGGGCACGGCGTCGCCACTCCAGCCCTCGCGCACCGCGCACACGAGACCTGCGCGCGTGCACGCACCCTCGTCGTCACTGCGCACCTCTTCGGTCGCATTGCAGTCGTAGTCGTAGTCGCTCGCAGCGGGCGCGCCGGCGATCGCCGTCGTCTGGAACGTCGTCTGTCCCGGGTTCACCGACGCGATGCCGTCATTGCAGTCCGACTCGGCCGCTGCGCTCGGCTCGCGCGTGGTCCATCCACCGCCGCTCGCACAGCCCGCGGTGCCCGCGGCAGGACGCGCGCACGACTCGACCATCGCCGCCCCGCTGCGCGCGTATCCGTCGCGATCGCAGTCGACGTACCACGTCGTGACGCCACCCTCGTCCGTCTCGCCGTCGCAGTCGTTGTCGACTCCGTCGCAGACGTCGTCGGCATCGGGGTGCACGTCGGCGCGGGTGTCGTCGCAGTCGGTGCCGCACTCGCCTGCGCTCGTCGGCGGGGCGCCGTCGCGATCGGCGTCGATCAGCGCGTGGCGGCATCCGCTCGCGCCATCGCACGAGTCCGCAGTGCACGCGTTCTCGTCGTCGCAGTCGAGCGCGGTGCCGATCGCACAGCCGCTCGCGCCGCCGCAGGTCTCCTCGCCGTTGCAGGCGTTGCCGTCGCTGCAGTTCTCGTCGTCGGTGCACGTGCGCGCGAGGCACACGCCCTCGGTGCAGGTGCCGGTGCCCGCCGCGCACGCGGTCTCATCGGCGAGCGGCTCACCGAGCTCGCACACGTGCGCGTCCGAGCAGGTCTCGGTGCCATTGCACTCGATGTCGTCGTCGCAGTCCGCGTCCTCGTCGCACGAGAAGCGACAGTCGTCGCACCCGTCGCCGCTCACGTCGTTGCCGTCGTCGCACTCCTCGGCGGTCGACTCGTCGGCGTATCCATCACCGCAGCGCGTCGCACCGCACTCGCCCGCGACGCAGAGATCGGCGGTCGCCTCGTCACCGTCGGCGTCGCACGCGGTCCCGTCCTCGCCCGCCGTGCCCTCGGTGCATCCGCTCGCGCCGCAGGTCTCGGCGCCGTTGCAGGGATCGCCGTCGTCGCACTCCGAGTCCTCGCTGCACGCGGGCACGGATCCGTCCTGACCCTGCGCCGCGTCTTCCACACCGGCGTCCGTGCCGCCGCCGTCGTCGTCCCCACACCCGACCGAGCCGGCGCCCAACAGCGCCACCAGGAGCCAGAGCGAAAGAGAAGCCTTGTTCATCCCGTCCCTCCATCACGCACGCTGGACGCGCGCGTGGTGAGGCCACAGCAACGGGTACGCCGCGCGAATTTCCGCGGATTTCACGCCAATTTCGCGACGTCGTGGTGGGATCCCCCACGGCCCTTGTGGGGCCCGGCCCAACAGCTCGACGCGCGCGAGGTGGTCGAGACGTTTGGGGTGCGCCGCCCACGGTCGCTTCGCCGCGCGCCCCGACGCACCCACACGAGACATGGTGTCTGCGCACCACGACCAGCGTGGTAGTTCCGACAGCCGCGCACCTGTGATCGTGTGTGCGGCGCGACGTTCGTGACGCGACGCGTCGGGCCCGGAGCGCGTCAAAACGTACGTCGATTCGTAGGATCAGAGTGCCTCTCTGGCAGGGTGGGAGTCGCGCCGATTCCCACTCACGCGATGTGGAACAAAGAGCGCTCCACGTCGGAGCACGGAGCGCTCTGCGTTCTGGAGGCCACACGAGACTCCAGCGCTTTTTGCCTCACTCCGTCCGGGCACATCCATTGCGGAGGTCGCTCGAGGGGCAAGGACGAAGAGCGTGCGCTCGGATGGAGCGCCGGCTCGCGCCGATGCCGCGCGCTCGATTCGCGCGTTCCGGATCCGAGAGCTCGCTCGCGACGAAGCATCGCGCTCGATGCCGCACGGCATCGAGCCGCTTCGTCGCGTCGTGTCGTGTGCGCTTCTCTGACATCGCGGAGGGAGTCGATGGATCAACGATGGAGGGCAGTAGGAACTCTCGCGCTCGCCGGCGCGCTCTTCGGTGCTCCGAGCACCGTGGAGGCACAAGGCTACTGCGGCCTCGGCGGTACACCTTCGTGCGAGCCAGGCACGGTGTGCGAGCCGATCTCGACCACTGCCGGGCTCTGCTGCCCCGACGATCCGAACACCGGCGCACTGCCCTACTGCATCGGACCGGACGGGCCCGAGCCTGCGACGGTGCTCGCGTCGGACGTGCTCGGTCTGCTCCGGATGGCTCAGGATCCCGCGCTCGCGGCCGACCTCTACACCGGTCCTTGGACGAACTGGTATCGCGACGGTCGTGAGCGCGGCCTCGCGAAGCTCGCGCTCATGCGCGGCCTCCTCGAGCGCTTCAATCTGACGGATACCTACGTCGGCACCGGCGTGCCGATGGTGACCGATCCGGCGCGACCGAATCCGCAGTGCCCCGCCGGGCCCTACGTCACGCGCAACCTCGACGGCACCTGCAACGACCCGACGAACCCGCTGATGGGCGCGGCGGGCACGCGCTTCGGCCGCAACATCCTCCTGACTGCGGCGTTCCCCGAGGAGTCGCAGATGCTGGTCCCGAACCCGCGCGAGATCAGCCTCGAGCTGCTCCGCCGCCGCGGGCCCGGAGGATCGGAGTTCCACGCGGTCCCGTTCCTCAACAACCTCGCGACTGCGTGGATCCAGTTCCAGGTCCACGACTGGTTCAATCACGGGGTGCAGCGCGGCCACGGCGCGGGGACGATCGAAGTCCCGCTCTCGCGCACCGATCCGCTTCGTCGCCTCGGCATGCGCACGATGTCGATCCCGCGCACCGCGGCCGACACGACGCGCGTGGCGGGCCGCGACGACGCACTGCCGCCGACCTATACGAACGAAGTCACGCACTGGTGGGACGCGTCGCAGATCTACGGCAGTGACGCGGAGACCGCGGATCGCCTGCGCTCGCACCAGGGCGGAAGGCTGCGCGTGTCCCGGAGCGGCCTGCTGCCGCTCGGCGAGCGCGGCTATTCCGACACCGGCATGCGCGAGAACTTCTGGGTCGGCCTCGAGCTGATGCACACGCTCTTCGCGCTCGAGCACAACGCGATCGCCGACATGCTCGCGAGCAATCATCCCGACTGGGACGATCAGCGCCTCTTCGACACTGCGCGCCTGATCAACGCTGCGCTGATCGCGAAGATCCACACGATCGAGTGGACGCCCGCGATCCTGCCGAACTCGAGCCTCGAGATCGCGATGCGCACCAACTGGTCGGGCCTCAACGCCGCGACGTGCCCGCCGCTGCCGCAGATCCCCGGGCTCTATCCGAACCCGGTCGTGTACGGCGTCGTCGGCAATCCCGGCGCGCGCAACCTCTACGACGCGGCGTACGCGATGACCGAGGAGTTCGTCTCGGTGTACCGCATGCACCCGCTGCTCCCCGAGCACCTCACCGTGCGCTCCGCGCGCACCGGCGCGGTCCGCGCCGTCGTCCCCACCGCGCTCGCCCGCGAAGCCGGTGGTCGCGCGATGGTCGCGGCGTACGGCATGGAGAACCTGCTCTACTCGTTCGGCACCACGAACCCCGGCGCGCTCGTGCTCGACAATTATCCGCAGTTCCTCCAGGACCTCTTGGTCCCGGGGCGCGGGGTGATCGACATGGGCACGATCGACATCGTGCGTGACCGCGAGCGCGGCATTCCCCGCTACAACGAAGCGCGTCAGTTGCTCCGCCTGCCGCGCGTGCCCGACTTCATCACGCTCACCGGCGGTGATCGCGCGCTCGCGAGCCGGCTCGAGTCGATCTACGGCAACATCGATCAGGTCGACCTCATGGTCGGCACGTTCGCCGAGGGTCAGCGCCCGAGCTGCTACGGATTCGGCGAGACGCTCTTCCAGGTGTTCACGCTGATGGCGACGCGCCGCCTCCAGGCGGACCGCTTCTACACGACGCTCTACAACTCCGACGTCTACACGTCGGAGGGCCTGATGTGGATCGAGCTGAGCTCGATGCGCTCGGTGCTGCTCCGCCACTTCCCGGAGCTGCGCAACACGGGCCTGGCGAACGTCGCGAACGCGTTCTACCCGTGGGAGTGACCTAGTACCGCTGCGTGGATGTTCGTTCCGGGATCGATGTTCAGCCCGGAGCGAACAGCCGCGCTGCGGCGCTAGGGAGAAACCCGGAGCGAAGCTCCGGGCGGCAACACTGACCTGAGCGCGCGCGCCCGGATGAAGAGCGCGTCGCGATCGGTCTGAGGGATCGGCCAGCGCGCGTCGCCCACGAGGTGACGCGCGCTCGCCAACTTCAGGGCCTCGAAGCGATAGAAGCGATCGAGCGCAGCGAGATCTTCCTGCACCGAGCTCGCGTCGCGCCGGGCGCGCGGCTTGTCGAGGAGCGCGACCGCGAGCGACGAGAGCGCAGCGCGCGACTCACCGCGCAGAAAAGCGCTCCAGTCGCCGCGCCACGAGGAGGACAGTCGGCGGACTTCGAACGTCCAGGTGCGCACGCCCGCAGCCCGTCGTGGCGTCTTCTCGCGATGACCGATCAGCGAGAGCAATCGCATCAACGAGAAGAACGCACCGCCGGTGATGTCGCGAGAGCGATAGGCACCGTGCCAGTCGAGCTCGGGGCGCTCTCCCGGTGTCGTCGAGAATGCGAACAGCGCATGTCTCGGCTCGGTCGTGCCGAGACCGATCGACGGATAGAGGAACGAGAACGCGCCGACCACGTTCCACTTCGGCGTGAGCGCCTGGATGAGCGCGGCCTCGCGCAGCTCCGCCTCGAGCTCGGTCTCGCACGCCTCGAATTCGACGCGGGCCGCGCTCTCGACGATCGCGCGCATCTTGCGGTGCCTCTTGCGGCGCGTCGCGTTGCGATACTGCGAGAGGCGGCGTCGCAGGTTGATCGCCTTGCCGACGTAGACGACCGCGCCCGCGGCGTCGAGCACTCGATAGACGCCCGGCGAGCGCGGCACCGTCGCGAGGAAGTCGTCGCCGAGCCGTCGATCGAACGCGCGCGTCACCGCGACTCCATACCGCATTGCGCACCTCGCGCGCGACGGGCACGGTGCTCGCCATGAGCGATCGCATCGTGAGGGCCCCACGCGACGAGCACGAGCGCGCGACGCTCGAGCGCGTCCTCCAGGAGAGCTTCGGCAACGACGGGCTGCCCTGGACCTCGTGGATGGAGCGCATCGGGCACGAGAACCTGCGCGTGGTGATCGCGGGCGGCGCGATCCGCGGCGGGCTCGGGTTCTATCGCTTCGGTCAGCACTGGGGCGGCGAGCGCGTGCCGATGGTCGGGCTCGCGGGTGTCGGGGTGGAGCCGTCGTGGCGCGGCCGCGGGCTCGCGCGGACGTTCCTCGTCGACACGCTCGCCCAGGCGCGCGCCGAGGGCGTGCCGCTCGCTGCGCTCTACGCGTCGTCGGTCGCGGTGTATCGCTCGATCGGCTTCGAGCAGGCCGGCGTCACGCTGCGCCTCGAGGCACCGGTCGCGAGCCTGCCCCGCGGTGATCACGCGCTCGCGTGCGAGGCGTTCGATCCGGCGGAGAGCGCGCACGTGCGGCCGCTCTACGATGCGCGCGCGCGCCGCTGGAATGGACACCTGGTGCGGAGCGAGGCGATCTGGGCGCGCATCATGCAGCCCTATCAGAGCACCGTGCGCGCTTATCGATTCGGCCCTGCGAGCGCGCCCGAGGGATACGTCGTGTACGCGCACCAGCCGAGCGCGGGGCTCGAGTTCGGGATCACGCTGCGCGATCTCGTGCTCGCGACGCCGGCCGCCGCGCGACGCTGCGCCGCGCTGCTCTCGGATCTGCGCTCGCTCGGGCGCGAGCTGCGCTGGCTGGGTTGCGCGAGCGATCCGCTGTTGTCGCTGCTGCCCGAGGAGAGCGCGCGCATCGTCGAGCCGCATCGATGGATGCTGCGCATCCTCGACCCCGAGCGCGCGCTGACGATGCGCGGATACGCCAGCGACGGTGAGGCGTCGTTCGTCGTGCGTGACGCGCTCTTCGGCGATCGCGCGCTGCGCGTACGGGTGCGCGACGGACGCGCGGAGGTGGAGATGATCGCGCCCCGGAGCGATCTCCCGGCGCTCGACGTTCGCGCGCTCGCCGCGCTCTACAGCGGGTTCGCGAACGTCTCGACGCTCGTCGCGATGGGCCTGATCGAGGGCGCGATCGACGACGTGGTCGCGCTCGCGCGGCTCTTCATCGGCGGTGAGCCCTGGCTCTGCGACTGGTTCTGAAGTCCAGCAGGAGTGCTCGCTGGTGCAGGCCCGTACGGGAGCGTGCGGCGCACGCGGCTCTACGCCGGCGAGCCGATTCTTCAGCAGGAGTGCTCGCTGGTGCAGGGCCCGTACGGGAGCGTGCGGCGCACGCGGACGGGAGGGCCCTGCGCCGGCGAGCCGATTTTTCAGCAGGGGTGCTCGCTGGTGCAGGGCCCGTACGGGAGCGTGCGGCGCACGCGGACGGGAGGGCCCTGCGCCGGCGAGCCGATTTTTCAGCAGGAGTGCTCGCTGGTGCAGGGCCCGTACGGGAGCGTGCGCCGCACACGGACGGGAGGGCCCTGCGCCGGCGAGCCGATCTTCGACACCTCTCAGTCCAGGTCGCGCGGCGCGTGCGTCTCGCCGGGCTCGCGCACCAGCATCGACTGCACGCGAACCCGGCCGCTCTCCGGACGTCGCGGCGCCGGCTCTTCGCGGCGCAGGTACCACGAGAGCGCGAGCACGCCGCCTGCCGAGCAGCACGCGACCACGAGGAAGCCGATCAGGAACGGCAGGAACACTTCGAGAGCGTAGAGCGCTACCGACACGGAGGCACGTAGCCGTCGACGCGCAGCCCTCGAAACGTGATCGCGTTCGGGGTCTCGCCGACGAACACGAAGCCGCGCACCGCGGCGAGCGCCGACTCGTAGGAGTACGAGGGCGTGCCCAGCGAGGGCAAGGTCGTCCATTGATCGCGCGCGAACGAGAAGAAGCGCGTCTGGTCCACGCCGCCGGTCGAAGGGATGCGCGTGAGGTACTTGTCTCCGCCGCTCCACGCGAACGAAGGACGGATCTGCACGTAGAAGTCGTCGGTCGCGCGGTAGGTGAGCCAGAAGCCGCTCGAGCCCGAGAAGTCCGCCTCGCCCTCGAACTGGTTCGCGGTGAACACGGTGAGCACGTGCCACTCGCGGTTCACGAGCTCGACGCGCGCGACCTGCTCGCCGCCTTCGTTCACGAGGAGCGTGCCGGTGCGCGGGTTCGTGGTGCCCTCACCGCTCGCGAGCCACGACTGGAAACGATCGACCGACGCGCCGCCCGGGCACTCGTCGAGCGGCCCGGGAAACCCTCCGGCGTCGCCCGACGGAGGGCCCGCATCGGGCTCGGGCGGCGCACCGGAGTCGGGCTCGCTCGATCCCGAATCGACGACCACCGCCGCATCGATGATCGGCGTGCTCGCGTCGATCGCGCCCGCATCGATCGAGACGCTCGCGTCGCTCGGATCGAGCGTCGACGCGCCCGCATCGGGCTCGCCCCCGATCGATCCGACACACCCCGACGCCACCACGGCGAGCGCGACCGCGAGCGAGCTACGCGTGCTCATGCGAGCACGGTGTCGCCCCGCGGCGCGATCGGGTCACTCAGCCCAGCCGGAGTGCTCGCTGGCCGCGGGCCCGCACGGGAGCGTGCCGCGCAAGCCGATTCTTCGACGACTCGCTCACCCGAGGTTCGTGAGACAGGCGTTGCTGCAGGTGTCGGTGTCGACGTCGTTGCCGTCGTCGCACTGCTCGCCGTGCTCGGCCTGGCGCACGCCGTCGCCGCAGCGCTCGGTGAGCTGGCACGCGGGCGAGCATCCGTCGTAGCCGCCGACGTTCGGCGGATCGTCGCACTGCTCGCCCTCTTCGCTCTGGGTGACGCCATCACCGCAGCGCGGACCGAGCGCCATGCAGCCCGGCGCGCAGCCGCCGTACGAGCCGTCGTTGACTCCGTCGTCGCACGCCTCGAAGCGGGTGACGATCCCGTCGCCGCAGATCGGCGCGCACTCGGTGCGCGAAGAGGTGAAGTTCGAGAGCGTCAGTCGATACGACGACTGCGTGGTGTGGCGCTCCGCCTGGAACACCACGACTTCGTAGATGCCGCCGACGGCGAGGCCGAGGTCCGGGGCGCGCGCGCTCAGCGTCACGGTGCCGCTCAGTGCGCCGTGCACACCGCCGAGATCGAGCGCGAGGCGGCCGTTGATGAACACCCAGACGTCGTCGTCTCCGCGGAACGTGAGGACCTCGTCGCCGTGGTACTCGAACCAATAACGAACGACGCTGGTGAACGAGAAGTTGTGGCCTCCGGTCCGCGGCTGCTCCGTCCCAGCCGCGATCCAGCCTCGACCGTCGAGCGGGAAGAACACGCTGTTGTCGTACACGTAGCGGCCATCGGGCTGGCGCGTCAGCACGAGCCGCTCGACGACCGTTCGGTTCACCCCGGCGGTGTCGCGGTACCACTGGTCGAACGCGACGCGCCCGTGGGTCGTGGCCGAGCTGACTCCTTCCTTCGCGTAGACCGGGAGTCGATCGGCGCCGAGCGTCGCCGCGACGATCCCGGTCTCGTTGCCGTTGGCGTTCTCGAAGTCGATGTGACCGCCCGACAGATCGCGACCACGGAAGTCGCGGTACACGACCGCGAGCGCGAGCTCGTCAGGCGCCTCGATCTCGGTGAGCTCGCAGGTGAAGCCTTCTTCGATGGTGCACGTCGGCGAGCATCCGTCGCCCGCGCGCGTGTTGCCGTCGTCGCAGGGCTCGCCGGGGAGCACGACTCCGTCGCCGCACGCAGTGGTGCAGACTCCGTCGCTGCACACCGGCTCGACCTCGCACAGCGGACTGCAGCCATCGCCGGTGTCGTTGTTCCCGTCGTCGCAGGGCTCCGTGCCTTCGACGACGCGGTCGCCACATTGCGTCGGGACACACGGCGCGCCGACGGTCTCGCACGCATATCCGTTCTCGAAGAGACAATCGGCGCTGCAGCCGTCGTTGCCTTCGGGCGGCGCGTCGCCGTCCTCGCACTCTTCGAATCCCGCGATGATTCCGTCGCCGCACGCCGCCGCGCGACACGCGACTCCGTCGATCGGACAGACCCATCCTGCTTCGATGACACAAGCCGCGCTGCAGCCGTCGCCAGCGTCGGTATTGCGATCATCGCACTCCTCGCTCGCCGCGCGGACTCCGTCACCGCACGTCGCGAGAGGAACGCAGTCTTCGCCGGGAGTCGGACACGCATATCCGTCTTCGACGGTGCAAGTCGCGGAACAACCATCCTCGGGATCCACGTCGCCGTCGTCGCACGCCTCGGTCGGCGCATTGATTCCGTCGCCGCAGATCGGACTGCCGGCATCGGGCCGCGGCGGCGGCGGGGCGTCGATCCCCGGCGACGCGTCGCGCGGCTCCATGCGACCGGCGTCGACGTCGTCGTCGGGTCGTGGGCCGGGATCGGGATCGCAGGCGATCGTGAGTGCAGAGAGCGCGAGGACGAAAGCGAAGCGACGGTGCATCACTCCGCTTGTCCCTTAACAGTGACAGCGAACGCAACACCCCCGAGGGTCAGCCGCGGTCGATCGCGTCGCGCACCGCACGGAGGAGCGCTTCGTTGGTCAGCGGCTTCTGCACGAAGCGCGCGCGCTCCTCGAGCACACGCGGCCCGACGACGTCGACGTCGAGGTAACCCGACATGTAGACGACGGGCAGATCGGGCCGGCTCACCCGCAGTCGATCGGCGAGCTCGGGACCGGTGAGCTCGGGCATCACGACGTCGGTCAGCAGCGCATCGACGCGGCCGAGCCCGCTCGCGAGCGAGAGCGCCTCGCTCGGCGCCGACGCCTCGACCACGAGGTACCCGCTGCGCGCGAGGATCCGCCGCGCCGCGGCGCGCACCAGGGGATCGTCCTCGACCAGCAGGATCGTCTCGCTGCCACCGCGCGCGTGCGCGAGCCCGGAGCGCGCATCGGCCGCGCTGGCGTCGTGCTCGACGACCGGCAGGTAGACCTTGATCGTCGTGCCGAGGCCGACCTCGCTGTAGGCCCACACGTGCCCGCCGCTCTGCGCGACGATGCCGTAGACGGTCGAGAGCCCGAGGCCGGTGCCCTTGCCCGGCTCCTTCGTCGTGAAGAAGGGCTCGAACGCGCGATCGAGCGTCTCCTTGCTCATGCCGACGCCGGTGTCGCTCACCGCGATCACGACGTAGGTGCCGGCGCGCACGCCGTGGTGCGACGCGGCGTACTCCTCGTCGAGATCGACGACGCTCGTCTCGATGCGGAGCCGCCCGCCGCGCGGCATCGCGTCGCGCGCGTTCACCGCGAGGTTGACGATCACCTGCTCGATCTGCCCGACGTCCGCGAGGATGCGGACGCCACGCGCACCGAGGCGCGTCGAGAGCCCGACCTGCTCGCCGATCAGACGCTGCAGGAGGCGCTCGAGCCCCGCGATCACGTCGTCGACGAGGATCGGCCGCGCGTCGAGCACCTGCTGCCGGCTGAACGCGAGCAGCTGCCGCGTGAGCTCGGTCGCGCGCACCGCGGCGCCGCGCACTTGCTCGAGATCGCCGCGCCGCGAATCGTCCACCGCCATCTCGCCGAGCGCGAGCTCGGTGAAGATCAAGATGACGCTCAACATGTTGTTGAAGTCGTGGGCCACGCCGCCGGCGAGGCGACCCACCGCTTCCATCTTGAGCGCCTGGCGCAGCTGCACCTCGGTCTGCGCGAGCGCGGCCTGCGCCTGCTCGCGCGCCCCGATCTCCGCGCGCAGCCCTTCGTTCGCGGCGCGCAGCTCCTCGGTGCCGAGCTCGATGTGGTGCTCGATCTGCGTCCACACCTCGCGCTCGCGCTCCTCCGCGCGACGTCGCTCGGTCACGTCGAGCACCGTCGAGCGGCTCGCGACGAAGGCGCCCGTGTCGTCGTACACCGCGGTCGCGTGGAGCTGCACCGGCAGGATCGAGCCGTCCTTGCGCACCATGTCGAACTGCAGGTACGAGGTCTCGCCGCGCTCGACGAAGCGATCGAACGTGCCCTCGAACGCCTCGCGGCTCTCGGGCGTGAGCAGATCGACGAAGCGCCGCACGCCCACGATCTCGTCGCGCGTGTAGCCGAGCCAGCGCAGCTCGGTGTCGTTGATGCGCCGGAACACGCCGTGGCGATCGAGCGAGTGATAGCCGATCGGCGCGCGATCGTAGAGATCCTGCAGCTCGCGCGTGGTGAGCTCGAGCGCGTGACGCGCGCGCTCCTCGCGCGTGGTCTCGTGCATCGAGATGCCGATGCGCGTCGGCGAGAGCGGGATGAGCTCGATGTCGAACACGCGCCCGCCCTCGAGCACCACGCCCGGCACCGTCGTGCGCGTGGCCCTCGCGAGCGCTTCGCGCAGCGGCACGACCGAGCGCGGCGAGACCTCGGCGATGGTGCGCCCCTCGAGCGCTGCGCCGCTGCCCGCGCCGGCGAGCTCGCCCGCCGCGTCGTTCGCCGCGACGATGCGCAGCGTTCCGTCGGGCTCGGCTTCGATCACGGAAGAAGGCGTCGACGAGCGCGCCGCGAGCTCGGCGAGCGGTTCGCGCGTGACGGCCATCAGGGCCACGTGATCGACGGGAACGCGGGACCGGGATGCGCGAGCGCGTATCCCTGCACGTACGTGCATCCGAGGCGCACGACGCAGTCGCGCTCCGCGGCGGTCTCGATCCCCTCGGCGACGACCTCCATGCCGAGCCCGGTCGCGAGCGACACCAGCGAGTGCACGACGCGCTGTCGCACGACGTCGGCATCGACGCCGCGCACCAGCGACATGTCGACCTTCACGATCTCCGGCTGCACGCGCGCGAAGTAGCTGAGGCCCGCGTAGCCGGCGCCGAGATCGTCCACCGCGAGGCGATATCCGAGCGCGCGCAGCGACTCGAAGCGCAGCTCGAGATCGGGCACCGCCTCGAGCGACGCGCGCTCCGTGAGCTCGAGCACCACCTGCCGCGCGACCCGCGAGAGCGGCGAGGCGGGATCGAAGAGATCGGGATCGGCGAGATCGGACGGATGGAGGTTCACGAAGATCGCGGTCGCGCGCGGTGCGTCCTCGAGCTGCGCGGCGACGATGTTGCGCACGCGGCGCCCGAGCGTGTGCAGCATGCCGAGCTTCTCGGCCGCATCGATCACCGACATCGGCGTCGTCAGCGTGGGCTCGGTCGAGCGCATCAGCGCCTCGTACCCGACGGTCTCGCGGGTCGTGCACGAGACGATGGGCTGGTACGCGACGCGCAGCGTCTTGAGGGCGCGACGCAGCGCCTGGTCGAGCCGCGCGCGATCGTCGCCGCGCCGGGCGCGCGCGAGCGAGCGCAGGTGCGCGGCCTCGAGCACCGCCTTGCGCAGCACGTCGGGCGAGAGCGGCTTCGTGAGATAGCGGAACGCGCCGAGCTCGACCGCCTTCGCCGCGGTCTCGACCGAGGGCGCGCCGGTGATCTGGATCACCGGCAGATCGAGATCGCGCGCGCGCACCGCGCGGAGGAGCTCGGTGCCGCTCATCCCCGCCATCGCGAGGTCGGAGACGACGACGTCGTACTCGTTGGTCTCGAGCGCGCGCAGCGCGGTCGTCGCGTCGTGCAGCACCGAGACGTCGGCGCCGGTGCCCGAGACCACGCGCGCGAGCGCTGCTGCGACGGCGGGCTCGTCGTCCACGATCAAGACGCGAGGAGCGCTCGAGCGAGGTGATTCGTCGACGCCACGCACGATCGAGGGTGCGGTGTCTTTCATCCGCGAGCGCATCGAGAGCCTTTCGGAACGGCGGCGGACAACGGAGATGCGTGGGGCTCGGAGGTGCGAAGACGAGGACTGCGCCCGGAGCGGACGCGAGAGGGGTCAGCCTAACGCCAGGTCCGGTACGGAAGCGAGCACGAGATCGCGCGCACCCACGGTATCTAGGGTCCATGAGAGCCACGACGACGTGCGCCCACACGGACGCCTCGTCCGTGTGGGCTTCACCTCGACGATCTTCGCGATCACGCGCTCGGGGAGCCCGGCGCGAGCGTCACGCGGCTCGGGCGTAGCGCGACACGATCAGCGTCGCGTTGGTCCCGCCGAACCCGAACGCGTTGGACAGCGCGTGCTCCACGCGCATCTCGCGCGCGACGTTCGACACCACGTCGAGCGCGATCTCGGGATCGAGCTCTTCGACGTTGATCGACGGAGGCACGACACCGCGCGCGACCGCGAGCGCAGCGACGATCAGCTCCACCGCGCCGGCCGCGCCGAGCATGTGGCCCGTCATGCTCTTCGTGCTGCTGACCGCGACACGCCGATCTCCGAGCGCGCGCACGATGCCGCGCGCCTCCGCGAGATCGCCCGCGGGCGTCGAGGTCGCGTGGGCGTTGACGTAGTCGATCGCGCCCTCGGAGAGCGATGCGTCCTCGAGCGCCATGCGCATCGAGCGCGCACAGCCGTCTCCGTCGGGGCTCGGCTGCGCCACGTGGAACGCGTCGCTCGACGCGCCGTAGCCCGAGAGCTCCGCGTAGATGCGCGCGCCGCGCCCGCGAGCGCGCGCTTCGGACTCCAGCACCACGACGCCCGCGCCCTCGCCGCACACGAAGCCATCGCGCGCACGATCGAAGGGCCGGCTCGCGCGCCGAGGATCGCCGGCGTGGCGAGAGAGCGCGCGCATCGCCTCGAACCCGCCGATCCCGACCGGCGTGATCACCGCCTCGGCGCCCCCGGCGATCATCACGTCGGCGCGACCACGACGGATCCACTCCGCGGCCTCGCCGATCGCGTGCGCACCGGTCGCGCAGGCGCTCGTCGTCGAGTAGCTCGGCCCGCGCAGCCCGTGCGCGATCGAGATCTGTCCCGCCGCGAGGTTCGCGCAGACCGCGGGGATCGTGTACGGGCTCACGCGCGACGGGCCCTTGTCGCGGATCTTGTGGGTGGTGCGCTCGATCGTCTCGAGCCCGCCCATGCCGACGCCGACGATGCAGCCCGCGCGCGTCTGCTCGTGCTCGCTCAGCGCGAGCTCCGCGTCCGCGATCGCCTGGCCCGCGGCGACGATCGCGAGCTCCGAGAAGCGATCGAGCTCTTTGACGAGCTTGCGCGACATGTGGCGCGTCGCGTCCCAGTCCTTCACCTCGCACGCGAAGCGCGTCTCGAACGCGCTGGCGTCGAAGCGCGTGATCGGCGCGGCGCCGCTCGCTCCCTCGAGCATCGCGCGCCAGGTGGCGTGCGCGTCGTGCGCGAGCGGCGTGACCGCGCCGATCCCGGTGATGACGACCTTGGTACGGCTCATCTCAAACGCGCTCGACGATCGTCGCGATGCCCTGACCGCCGCCGATGCACATCGTCACGAGCGCGGTCTGCAGATCGCGTCGCTCGAGCTCGTCGATCGCGGTGCCGAGCAGCATCGCGCCGGTCGCGCCGAGCGGGTGACCGAGCGCGATCGCACCGCCGTTCACGTTCACGCGATCGGGAGGAATGTCGAGCGTGCGCGTGGTCTCGAGCACCACCGCGGCGAAGGCCTCGTTGATCTCCCAGAGATCGATGTCGCGCGTGGTCATGCCGGCGCGGCGCAGCGCCTTCTGGCTCGCAGGCGCGGGCGCGGTGAGCATCAGCACCGGGTCGCTGCCGATCGTCGCCATCGCGCGGATGCGGGCGCGCGGCTTGATCGCGTGCTCCTTCACGTAGCGATCGGACGCGAGCACCACCGCGGCCGCGCCGTCGGCGAGACCGCTCGAGTTGCCCGCGGTGTGCAGGTGACGGATCGCGTCGATGCGGGGCTGGGTCGCGAGCGCGATCTGGTCGAGGGTCTCGCCCTTCGGGCCCACCACCGCGGCGCCGAGATGCACGAACGAGGGCGGCAGCGCGCCCAGCCCCGCGAGCGTGGTGTCGGGGCGCGGGCTCTCGTCGCGCTCGAGCACGACGACGCCGCGCGCGGGATCGATCACCGGCACGATCGAGCGCGCGAAGCGGTGCTCCTCGATCGCGCGCGACGCGTTGATCTGGGAGCGCAGCGCGAGCCCGTCGACGTCCTCGCGCGAGAAGCCCTCGAGCGTCGCGATCAGATCCGCGCTGATGCCCTGGGGCACCTGGAACACGCGCTCGCGCAGCGTCTGGTTGCCGCCGTCCTGACCTCCGCCGTCGGAGCCCATCGGCACCCGCGACATGCTCTCGACGCCGCCTGCGACCACGAGATCCTGGGCGCCCGACGCGACCGCCATCGCGCCGAAGTGAACCGTCTGCAGGCCCGACGCGCAGAACCGATTCACCGAAGCGCCCGTGACCTCGATCGGCCAGCCGGCCGCGAGCACCGCGTTGCGCGCGACGTTCGCGCCCTGCTCGCCGACCTGCGAGACCGCGCCGACGAGGACGTCGTCGACCTCCTTCGCGGAGAGCCCCCTCGCTTCGAGGGCGCGCAGCACCTGCGCGAAGAGCTCTTGCGGGTGGATGCCCGAGAGCGCGCCCTTGCCTGCCTTGCCCCGACCGCGCGGCGTGCGGACGGCGTCGATGATCCAGCTGTTGGTCATGGCCTCTCTCCTGATGCGAACGTTCGTTCTATTATTTGGCCGCACGAGGACCTGCGACGGAATGCGACGCATCGCCGGTCCGGCGTGAGCAACGATCGAAGGTGGTGTTCCGGGGAAACGACCGAGTGACCTCATCGCGAGGCCACACGCGATCGATGTGTCGACAAAACAGTACGACCGTTCGCTTTTGTGCGCAAGGGAAGAGAAGGAATTCACCGATCGCCGAGCGGCGATCGACTACCGCGTGAACGACTCGACGGGCCGGTACTCGGTCTTGCGCCCCCCGAGGTGACGCGCGAGCCAGCGCTCGCGCCGTGCGCGCGCGACCCGATCGCTGATCGCCTCGGCGCCCGGCACGTTCCGCCGCGCGGTCTCGAGCGCGAGCACGAAGGGCGCGAGCGCGAGCGGCGCGAGCGCGAACACCCCGGCCGGGGGCAGACCGTTGTGTCGATAGATCGGCGCGGGGAGGAAGAAGCGCGTGTAGCCGAGGTGCACGCGGTGCTCGAGCTCGCCGCGCATGCGCGCGAAGAACGATCCGTCGCCCTCGGGCGCGAACGCGCTGGCGTACGAGCGACACAGCATCTTGCCGTCCTCGCCCGCGCGGCGCGCCGACTTCACGAAGGTCACGAACGAGAGCTGCGCCGCCTCGCGCATCGACGACGGATACCAGCGCGGTCGCACGCCCATGAGGTGCCCGACGTAGCGCCAGAAGTGCATCGTCGCCTCGATCTCGCGCACGCTGGTCCGATAACCCATCGCGTGCATCGCGAGGCCGGGGCCGAAGCTCCCGCCCATCAGCGTGAGCAGCGCGTCGGCCTGGCTGATCGGGACGCCCCACGCGTGGAGATCCCACTCCGGATGCGCGAGCAGTCGCTGCCGCACGAACACGTGCATCATGCGCACGCGCATCGCGGACAGGCGTCCCGGTGCGCCGGGCCGCAACCCTCCGGGGTCCGACACCGCGATCCAGAACGCGGCGGTCTCGAGGAACCGATGCTTCGTCGACGCGCCTGCGTACGCGCCGGTCAGCGCGAGCGGCTTCGCGACCGAGCTCTCGGAGTACGCGGCGAGCGTGATCGCGCCCGCGAAGCGGAAGACGTCGGTGCTCCACCGCCGGAACACGCGCGCGCCCTGCTCGACGAGGTCCCAGTCGACCCACTCGGGGTCGTGCTCCACGTCGTCGAGCAGACGCACCAGCGACGCGGGCGCGCCCTCGACGCTCGCGACGCCGTGGGCGAGCGCGCGCTCGAGCATCTCGCGACCGACGGCGGTGCCGCGGCGGAGATAGACCTCGTCGACGTACGCCTCGGCGAGGGGATCGGCGTCGTAGTACATCGACGCGAGCGCCCGCACGACCTCGTCGCTCGGCGCGGGATCGAACCCGAGCACGCGCTGGCCGAGCGCGCGCACGAGGCGCGGGAAACGTCGATCGAGGTTCTCCGCGTAGCGGAACTCGGTGGGGCGCCGATCGCTCACTGTCACGAGCGAGAGCGTACCCCCGGCGTCAACGCGATGGACGCGCGAGCGCGTCCTCGAGCGTCGCGGCGAGGATGCGCGCGACCTCGGCGCGCGCGCTGTCGCGCAGGTGCTCGTGCGGCTCGTTCGGCGGGTGATCGAACCACTCCGTGCGCTCGAAGTGCCTCGAGAGGTCGAGGTGCGGGCCCTCGTAGCCGTCGAGCACCGCGGCGATCGCGCCGAGGTTCTCCTCGATGCACGCGAGCTCGCGCGAGCCCACGAGCGCGCGCGCACCACCGACGTCCACCGGAGTCACGTACACCAGCACGACGAAGGGCAGCGACTCCGCGGCGCGCACGAGGCGCTCGAGATCGCGCATGCGCGGGCTGACGCGGACGTCGCCTGCATAACGCGCGACGTAGCGTGCGCGCCCCACCTCGCGCGGCGCGTCCCAGCCGAGGTCGCTGCGCTGCAGCTCGCGCATGCTGCCGAAGTCGTGCTCGCCGCAGATCACGTGCACACGCTCCGACGCCTCGGCGCTCGGCGCGCCCCACGTGAAGTCGAGCACCGCGGCGGCGCGCGCGAGGATCGGGTGCTCGTACATCGCGCCCTCGCGCGAGAACTGCCATCCCGGCTCGTGATCCCAGGTGCGCCCGAAGCTGCGCGGGTTGATCGGGACCACCACCGCGCGCGGTGCGCGCTCGCGGTGCGCGAGGAAGCGGAGCTGCGCGCCGTGGAGATCGGACGCGGTCGCGCCGCGGACCACCGCGGTCACGCTCTCGTGCTCGAGCTGGTCGTCGAGCATGGTCGCGAGGTCGCGGGTGTCGTCGTCGTCGCGCGCCACCGTCGCGACGACCGAGTCACCGAGCATCACCACGCTCGCGGTGCTCCGGCCGAGCCGCTCCATGCCCTGGACGGGAAGCTCCGGCAGGTACGAGGCCCAGCGCGCCGGGTGACGCTGGATCTCGCGCTCGAGGAACGTCACCGCACCGAGCGCGACCAGCGTGGTGAGCGCGACGCCGAGGGCGAAGCGGTAGGCGGCGATGCGGTGCTGCGGGATGGCGCGCATGGCGGTCAGAACTGGAAGTAGATGAAGGGCACGGTCTCGATCGGGCCGAGCGTCGCGATCGCGATCACACACGCGACGACGATCGCGAGACGGACGCCCCACGTCGCGTGGGGCAGCTCGAAGCCGTGCTGTCGCCCGCGCTGCAGCCACTCGACGACCAGCAGCAGCGGCACGCCCCACAGCAGCGGCTCGAGCACGCCCTCGGGCATCTGCTCGCGCACCACCGCCGTCGCCGCGCGCTCGATCACGGTGAGCGCACTTCGCACCGAGCTCGCGCGGAAGAAGACCCAGCCGAGGCACACCGCGTGGAACGTCGCGATCACCGCGAGAACGTCGCGCACCCGCGGGGTCGGCCGCCGACCGAGCGGCCACTCGAGGCGCTCGCTCGTGCGCCAGTGCGGCAGCGCCACCAAGAGGCCGTGGAACAAGCCCCACAGCACGAAGGTCCACGCCGCGCCGTGCCAGAGACCGCTCAGCGTGAACGTGATCAGCACGTTGCACGCGCGCCGGAACGGCGAGACGCGATTGCCTCCCAGCGGCAGATAGACGTAGTCGCGGAACCACGTCGAGAGCGAGATGTGCCACCGGCGCCAGAAGTCCGCGGGGCTCGTGGCGAAGTACGGGAGCGCGAAGTTGCGCGAGAGGTCGAACCCGAAGAGCCGCGCGCACCCGATCGCGATGTGCGAATAGCCCGCGAAGTCTCCGTAGATCTGGAACGCGAACGCGTACGTCGCGACGAGCAGCTGCCAGCCGCTCACCTGCGAGGGATCGCGATACGCCTGCTCGACGGTGCCCGCGAGCCGATCCGCGATGCAGACCTTGAGCACCAGCCCGTAGAGCATCTGCATCACGCCGTCGATCGCGGCATCGGTGCGGAACACCCGCGGCGCGAGCGCCTGCGGCAAGAGGTGCGACGCGCGCTCGATCGGGCCGGCGACGAGCTGCGGGAAGAACGACACGAACGCGAGGAACGCCGGGAGATCGCGGGTCGCGCGCAGCTCACCGCGATAGACGTCGATCGTGTAGCTCAGCGTCTGGAACGTGTAGAAGCTGATCCCGACCGGCAACACGATGCCGAGCGTCGCTGGGTGCGCCTCGAGCCCCGCGCTGCGCAGGAGCGTCGCGAACGACTCGATGCCGAAGTCGAGATACTTGAACGTCCCGAGCATCCCGAGGTTCGCGAAGAGGCTCACGCCGAGCCAGAAGCGACGGCGATGGCCTCGCTCGATCGCGAGCGCAGCGGCGTAGTCGAGCAGGCTCGTCGCGACGAGGAGACCGAGAAAGCGCCAGTCCCACCACGCGTAGAAGAAGTAGCTCGCAGCGACGATGAACGCGTTCTGTCCGCGGTGAGGCAGCGCCCAATACACCGCGTAGACGATTGGCAGGAAGATCAGGAACGGAATCGAGTCGAACGTCATCGGCCGCCGCGCGCCGCGCTGGAGAGCAGCGCGGGCGACGCGGATGGTGCGAGCGGAGCACGTGCAGAGCAAGCACGCTCAGCGCGTGTAGATCCCGACGAGATCGCCGCACGCGAGCACCTTTCCGCGCATCGCGTGGACGACCTGATCGCGCGTCGCGCCGGGGCCGAGGCCGGTGGGCGCGTCGAGCGCGAAGAGCTGGAAGTGATAGCGGTGCGGGCCGTGGCCCTGCGGCGGGTGCGGGCCGAGCCAGCCCTCCTCGCGCACCGAGCTCCGACCCTGGATCGCACCGCGCGGCGAGTCGCCGATCGCGATCCCCGCGTCGACCGACGTGACGTCGGGCGAGATGCGATAGACGACCCAGTGCGCGAACGGCTTGCGCTTCGGGATGTCGGGATCTTCGCAGAGCAGCACGAGCTCCTTCGTGCCGGCGGGCGCGGGCGTCCACGCGAGCGCGGGAGAGACGTTGCGGCCCTCCGAGTCGGTGTGCACCGCGGGGATGAGCGCCTCGTGACGGAAGGACTCGCTGTGCACCCGCATCGTCTCGGGCGCGCGCAACACGTTCTTCGCGAGGTTGCGCTCGCCCGCGCGCACGCCGCGCAGAGCCCGACCTGCGAGGCGCGCGAGGCCGTCGATCAGCTGCATGGGTTCCTCCTGCGGAGCGGCGGAGCAAAGCGAGGACCGCGCGCGGTCGGTCGCGCAAGAGCTGCTCGGTACGCGAGCCTTGCGTGGAGAGCGCGACGAATTCGTGAATGATTCCGCGGTGCCACTGGCCCGCGCCGATTGCACCGGAGCGCCCCGCGATAGGCGGAGAGAAGAGATGCGCTCGGGTGCGTTCGTGGTGGTGGTGGTGATGATCGGGATCGCGTCGACGGCGCGTGCGAGCGATCCCCAGGCGCTCGAGCTGGGGGGCGACGGGTTCGCCACGACGGTCGGCGAGCACACCACGCAGTACGCGATCGATCGCGCGCACGCCGGGCGCGCGCACAACGTGGAGCTCGCGGCGTCGCGGCTCGACGGAGCCGTCCTCGCGCCGGGCGAGGAGCTCTCGTTCAACGATCGCGTCGGCGAGCGCACGCGGCGCGCGGGGTTCCGCGAGGCGCCGGAGATCGCCGATGGCCACGTGACCTCGGGCTACGGCGGCGGCGTGTGTCAGGTCGCGTCGACGCTGCACGTGGCGGCGCTGCGCGCCGACCTCGACGTGCTCGAGCATCGCACTCACAGCTTCGTGTCGACGTACGCGTCGCCCGGGCTCGACGCGACGGTGTCGTTCGGTCGCATCGACTACCGGGTGCGCAACCCGCACGCGTTCCCGGTGCGGGTGCGCGCGAGCGCGGCGGGCGGCGCGCTGCGGGTGTGGATCGAGGGCGCACACGAGGTGCGATCGTCCGACGTGCAGGTGATGATCGCGCGGCGCATCCGACGCGGCGAGCAGGTGAGCGAGGACGCGCGGCTCGCGCCGGGCGCGCGGGTGGTCGACGAGCGCGGGCGCGATGGTGCGGTCGCGATCGTGACGGTCACGCGCCCCGACGGCACGACGCGCGAAGAGCGCATGCGCTACGACGCGATGCCGCGCGTGGTGCGCGTCGGACCGCGCTGATCACACGAGCTCGAAGGGCGAGCCCATCGGAGTGCGCTCGCTCGCCGACGCAGCGCGCGATGCGCCGCACGCGACGACGATCCACGCGGTGAGCGCGAGGAGCAGCCAGCGCAGCGCGGGACGGTACGAGCGGGTGCGGACGTGCGAGCGGAGCATGGGGCCTCGCGCTCCGTGCCCGCACCCGCGCGACGCGTTCACGAGAAGGTCGCGAAAAAAGTTGAGCCGGTCCGGGCGCCTGGTGGGCACGGTAGAAACACAGCCCGGAGCAACACCTGATGATGTCCATCCCTCCGCGCCGGCTCGCGCGGGTGCTCGCGTTCACGTCCTGCCTCCTCTCGCTCGCTGCGTGCAGCGAGGGCGATCCACTGCTCACCGACGTCGACGGCAGCGTCGCGACCGATGCCGGCGATGCCGGCGGCGGCGCGAACGATGCGGGACGCAGCGACGCGGGCGGGCACGACGCGGGCGCGCCCGATGCGGGCAGCGACGCGGGCCCGCCGTGCTCCGAGATCGAGCCCACCACGCCGAGCGATCCCGCGACCGGCGCGTGGGCCGAGGGATATGCGAACCCCGGCGTCGGTGGCGGCAACGCGTACGTGAGCGCGTTCGCGTTCGGCGCGAGCGGCGTGGTCTACGTCGGCGGCAACTTCACCAGCGCGGGGCTCCGCGCGGTGTCGAACGTGGCGACGTGGGACGGAACGAACGGCTGGCGCGCGCTCGGCGACGGACTGCCGACGCCGGTGTCGGGCCTCGCGGTGGGCGCGGGCGGCGCGCTCTACGCGGTGCATCGCGCGGGCACGAGCGGCAGCGCGTCGCGCATCTCGCGCTGGGACGGGACGTCGTGGACGACGTTCGCCGAGACCGACGGTGGGATCTTCGAGATCCAGGCGCTCGGTGGCTCGCTCTACGTCGTCGGTGACTTCACGACGATCGGCGGCGAGACGATCTCGCGCGTCGCGTACCACGACGGCACCGCGTGGCGCGGCTACGCAGAGCTCGCGCCGGATGCGTACGTCGCGACGATCTCCGCGGTCGCCGCGAACGACGTGTGCATCGGCGGCGGGTTCACCACGCTCGGCGCGGTCGCCGCGAACAAGATCGCGTGCTGGAACGGGACCGCGTGGTCGGCGCGCAGCCTGCCCGAGGTCGGACTGCCCAGCGTGAACGATCTGCAGCGCGATCCTGCCGACGGATCGCTGGTCGCGGGCGGCACCTTCCGGCTCGACGAGAGCGAGACGACGGGCGGCGGCATCGCGCGCTGGACCGGCAGCGCGTGGGCGCTGATCGGCGATGGCGTGATGCGCTTCGGCCCCGGCGACAGCGGCTCGGTGATCAACCTCGCGTTCGCGGGGACTTCGCTCTACGTGGGCGGCTCGATCGGCGCGGTGAACGCGACGCTCTCGACGCCGACCGAGGTGTTCAACGCGGCGCGCTGGGACGGAACCGTGTGGCACGACATGGGCGGCGGCCTGCACCGCGAGAGCGGCATCGGGTTCGGCGGACCGGTCGGTGTGGTCGCCGCGGGCCCCGACGGCAGCGTGTACTTCGGCGGGATGCTCACGCGCGCGGGCACGATCGGCGTGGGCCGCGTGGTGCGCTGGGACGGGTCGTACTGGCAGGGCCTGCGCACGCCCGGCGAGACCTATCACGGCGTGAGCGGCGACGTGCTCGCGCTCGCGAGCCTCGGCACGTGCGAGGTCTACGTCGGCGGCGACTTCCGCTATGCGGGCGGCGTCCTCGCGAACGGCGTCGCGCGCTACACGGTCGACGGAGGATACGAGTCGATCGGCGACGGCGTGCTCGGCGCGGTGCACGACCTCGCGGTCACGAGCGCGGGTCGCGTCTATGCGGTCGGCGACTTCACCGACGAGAGCGGGATCGTGATCCGCAACGTCGCGGTGTGGGACGGAGTCGACTGGAGCGGGCTCGGCGACGGAGTCGCGGGCGCGCCGCGGGTGATCGTCGTCGAGGAAGGCACGCCCGACGTGGTGTACGTGGGCGGTGAATTCGACGAGGCCGGTGGGGCACGCGCGCGCAATCTCGCGCGCTGGGACGGCACCGCGTGGTCCGATCTCGGGCGCGGGATGCTCGGATATCCCTACGACTTCAATCCGGCGGAGCACACGCCCACGCGAGTGAGCGCGATCGTGATCGATCCCGCGACCGGCGATCTGATCGTCGGGGGCAGCTTCAGCGAGATCGGCGTCGACGAGGCGCATGTCCAGACGAACAACGTCGCGCGCTGGGACGGCACGCGATGGACGGCGCTCGGCGACGGGCTCGGCGACGTGAACGGACCGGTCACCGCGCTCGCGTGGTGGGATGGACGGCTCGTCGCGGCCGGCGAGTTCCTGAGCTCGGGGCGCGACGAGGTGCTGCGCTTCGCGGTGTGGACCGGGACCGACTGGGAGCCGATCGGCACCGGCGCACCGGCGGGGACGCCGGCCGCGCTGGAGTCCGTCGGCGACGTGCTCTTCACCGCGGGCAACCTCGACTTCGATGCCGAGAAGCGCTTCGTCGCGGTGTTCGACGGAAGCGCGTGGAGCCCGCTCGGCGAGGGCACGAGCGACTCGGCGGAGGCGCTCGCCGCGATCGAGGGCGGCGTGCTCGTCGGGGGCGTGTTCGATCGCGCGGGCGGCGCGAGCGCGGTCGGGATCGCGCGCTGGGCGTACGCCGAGTGATCGTGGGTCGTCTCGTCGTCGTGATCGTCGCGCTCGTGGCGCTCTCTGCGTGCACGCTGCGCGACGATCCCGCGCTCACCGATCGCGATGCCGGAGAGAGCGATGCGTCGCGCGACGCGCAGCTCCCCGACGCGCCGTTCGACGCGGGGTTCTCGTGTCGGCCCGGCGTCGTCGCGTGCGCGGGCGACACGCACTATCGCTGCGGCGAGGACGGTGCCTCGCGCGTCGACGAGACGACGTGCCCCGAGGCGTGCGACGCCGAGCGCGGCTGCGTGACGTGCGTGCCGGGATCCCGGCGCTGCGACGGCACGGTGTCGATGGCGTGCGACGACGAGGGCACCGGCTGGACCTTCGGTCGCGACTGCGCGGACTGGGGCGTCGCGTGCGGCACCGGCGGCTGGTGCGACGACGCGTGCGCGGCCGCCGAGGCGCGTCGTTCGTACGTGGGCTGCGAGTACTTCGCGACGCCGCTGCCGAACTGGCCCGATCTCGAGCAGCACGGGTTCGACTTCCGCGTCGTGGTGACGAACCCCGAGCCGCGCCCCGCGCAGGTCACGATCTATCGCGGGACGCGGATCGTCGCGCGCGAGTCGATCGTGCCGGGTGGGTTCGCCGACATCGCGCTGCCGTGGATCCAGGAGCTCTCGTTCCCGTTCGACGGGACGCCGTGGCAGAGCGACGTCGTGCCCGACGGCGCGTATCGGATCGTCTCGACGCGCCCGGTGATCGTCGCGCAGTTCAATCCGTTCCACTACGTCGCGGGCGTCGAGCACTCGTACAGCAACGACGCGTCGCTGCTCCTTCCGGTGCACGCGCTGGGCACCGAGTACGTCGGGCTCTCGTACCCGCCGATCTCGAGCACCGCCGATGCGTGGCCGGGTTATCTCGCGCTGGTCGGGACCACGCCCGAGCCCGCGAACGTCGAGCTCACGCCGCGCGTCGACGTCGCAGCCGACGAAGGCGGGCGCTGGCCCGCGACCAGCGCGGGGACGACGATCCGATTCACGCTCGCGCGCGGCGAGGTCGCGACGATCACGCCCGCGGTGCCGCCCCTCTGCAGCGAGGAGCGACCCGAGCACTCCGACACCGGCGTCTGCTACGAGGCCGCGCACGATCTCACGGGCACGCGCATCGTGAGCGATCGACCGATCGAAGCGTTCGGCGCGCACGTGTGTGCGTACGTGCCGTTCGACACCCGGGCGTGTGATCACCTCGAGACCACGCTCGCGCCGCTCGACACCTGGGGCTCGCGCTTCGAGACGATGCCGCTGCGCGATCCCACGACCGACGTCGAGAACCTGGTGCGCGTCGTCGCGGGGCACGACGGGACGACGCTGGCGATCGATCCGCCGCAGCGCGGGATCGACGAGTCGCTGGTGCTCGATGCCGGCGAGCACGTCGACTTCCTGCTCTCGGAGGCGGTCTCGATCGTCTCGAGCCGTCCGGTGCAGATCGGACAGCTCCTGCTCGGGCAGCAAGTGCGCACGCCGCCGCTCGAGCGCGGCGATCCCGGGCTCACGATCCTGGTGCCGCAGCAGCAGTTCCGCGACTCCTACGTGTTCGTGACGCCGACCTCGTACGCGCCGACGGTGCACGGTCAGTCGTGGGTGCTGGTGTCGCGCGAGCCGGGCGCGGAGATCATGCTCGACGGCGCGGCGATCGCGGCGACGTGGACGCGGGTGGGCGATCGCGAGCTCGCGATCGTGCCGGTCTCGGGCGGCGCGCACCGCGCGAGCGCGGGCTCGACGTTCGGGCTCGTCGCGTACGGGCTCGGCGAGTACACGTCGTACGCGTATCCCGCGGGGCTCGACCTGCGGGTCATCCCGTTCTGATCGATCGACGAGCCGGCGCGCGGGCCTTATACGCTGTGGCTCGATGCAGCAGCGCTCGCGTGCCCGTGATCCCAAGCTCGCTCCCGTCGACGCGTCGGGCCCTTCGGCGCTGCCGCTCGGTCCGCGCGTCGCGTCGATCCTCGAGGTCGCGTATCGGGCGCGCCGCCCGGTGCTGCTCGAAGGGCCCACCGGGATCGGCAAGTCGGAGCTCGTCGCGCAGGTCGCGCGCTCGCTCGGCATCGCGCATCGCGTGCTCGATCTCTCGCTGCTCGAGCCGCCCGATCTCGTCGGCCTGCCGGTGATCGAGGAGGGCATCACCCGCTACGCGCTGCCGCGCTTCCTGCCCCGCGAGGGCGCGGGGATCCTGATGCTCGAGGAGCTCAACCGCGCGGAGCGCTACATCCAGCAGCCCGCGCTGCAGCTGCTCACCGCGCGTGCGCTCCACGAGTACGTGCTGCCCGAGGGATGGGCGTGCTTCGCCGCGATCAATCCCGAGACCGGCGACTACCACGTCACGCCGCTCGATCAGGCGCTGCGCGCGCGCTTCCTCCACGTGCCGGTCCGCGCCGATCGTGCGTCGTGGCTCGCGTGGGCCGACGCGAACGGCGTGCATCCCGCGGTGATGGCGGTGGCGCGCACCCACGAGCGTGTGTTCGTCGACGTGCCGCCGCGCTCGTGGACCTATGCGTCCGACGTGCTCAAGACGATGCGGCCCCACGAGCTCGCCGACGTCGCGCTGGTGCGTGACGTGCTCGCGGGATACCTGCCGCCGGTGTGGGTCGACGCGCTGCTCTCCAGTGGATCGCTCTCGGCGCGGGCGATCGAGCTCGACGTGCACACGATGCTGCGCGAGTACGGCCCGAAGAGCGCGCACGCGGACACGCTGCGCGGATGGAAGGAGCGCGGCGAGACCGATCGTCTCGACGAGCTCGTCGCGCGGCTCAAGGTCGTGCTCGGTGGGCCCGAAGCGGGCGTGCTCGCCGCGAACAAGACGCTCACGCTCGGCGCGCTCGAGGCGCTGCTCGCGGATCTTCCCGGCGATCAGCGCGAAGCGGTGCAGGACGCGCTCGGCGGCAATCCCACTGCGTGCGTGCTGCTCGACGTGCGCCCCGAGGACGTGCTCACGAACTACCAGGCGAGCCCGGCGCGCGCGCGGGTCGAGGAGTGGAAGGCCTCGCCCGCGAAGCACCACCGCATCGCGCTGCTCGTCACCGCGGTGCGCGCGAAGGTGCTCGCGCCCGAGGTCGGTGCGGAGCTGCGCCGCTCGAACGCGCAGCGGCTCTCGCTCGGTCATTTCCTGCTGCAGGTCGGTGAGCGCTGGGGCCTTCCGCTCGCCGAGGCGCTGCAGAAGATCGGCGTCACGCCGATCCGCCCGACGTGACCACCGATCTGCGCGGCTGGCTCGAAGGGTTCGTGCGCGAGACCGGGTTCCTCGCGCGTTATCCCTACTACGCGCACGTGATCGCGAGCCTCGAGCCGGTGATCGATCCGAGCGTGCCCGCGATGGGCGTGTCGCTCCACGGCGTGCCGGGGCACGGGGGTCGCTATTACCTGCACGTGAACGTCGACGCGCTGCTGCGCGCGCCGCAGTTCCTGCGCGGGATCCTGCTCCACGAGGTGCATCACGTCGTGCTCGGGCACCTCGCGCACCCGAAGTACTTCGTGCACGAGCAGCGCGATCTCATGCAGATCGCGCAGGAGACGAGCGCGAACGAGCACATCGACGAGCCGCTGCCCGATCCCGTCGTGTGGCAGCACTTCGAGCGCTTCGGGCTGCGCGCGGGACAGAGCACGCTCGAGCGTTACGACCGACTGTGCAAGGCCCGCGCGGAGGGCGCGGTGATCGCGCCCAAGCCCGGCACGAAGCTCGTCGACGATCACGACTGGCGCGACCGCGACGCGCCGCCCGCCGGAGGCGTGGGCGAGACGCGCGCCGTGATCACGAAGGCGCGTGACGCCGGTCACGAGGACGCGGAGCGCGCGCCCGAGAAGGCGCGGCGGATCGCGGGACGCACGCCGGACGAGCTGCTGCTCGAGCTCGCAGGCACCAGCGACACGCCCGAGATCTACGTCGACTGGCGCGATGCGCTGCGCAACTTCGTCGCCCACGCGCGCGCCCCGCTCCCGACGTGGTCGCGCCCCAGCCGCCGGTTCCCGACGCGCATCGGCGTGGTGCCCGGACGCACCCATCGCCTGCGCCCCGCGCTGCGACCGACGATCCTCGTCGCGATCGACACCAGCATGAGCATGAGCGAGGGCGAGCTCGCGGAGATCGCGCGACAGCTGCGACCGATGAGCGAGCTCGCGCGCATCGTCGTCGCGGAGTGCGACGTCGAGGTCGCGCGCGTCTATCCGTTCCGTGGCGCGATCGATCGCGTGAAGGGACGCGGCGGGACCGATCTGCGCCCTGCGCTCGAGCCGAGCTTCTTGCGCAAGCACGGCGCCGACGGAGTCGTGTACTTCACCGACGGCCAGGGCCCGCACCCCGAGCGCGAGCCCCACGTGCCGGTGCTCTGGATGCTCACGAAACCCGGCGATTTCGCGTGCCCGTGGGGCATGCGCGCGCGGCTGACCCGCCGGGCGTGAGGATCACCGCCCCACGTCGTGCACGAAGCCGGGCTCGACGGACTCGGCCTTGCTGGTCGAGCCGCCCGAGGAGGTACCGATGAAGCTCTGGATCCACTCCGCCGCCCTCGGTGCGGCGCTCGTCATCGCGCCGCTCGCGATCGCGCAGGACGTTCCTCGGGAGCAGCTGCCCGAGGCGGTGCGCCGCACGCTCGACCGCGAGGTCGGGCAGGCGCAGGTCGGCGAGATCGAGCGTGATCGCGAGGGCGGAACGACGATCTACGAGGTCGAGCTGATCGAGAACGGCCGGCGCTACGAGCTCGACATCAGCGAGGACGGCCGCGTCCTCCGCCGTCACCCCGATTGACGCGGGCGCGCGGCGCGCCCCGGAGGACGCGCCGCGCCGATGCGCCTCAACGGCAGCGCGGCGAGCTCGACGTCGCGGTGACGGACTCGACCGCCCCGTCCGGGCTCGTCAGCGTCCACGACGCGCTCTCGTTCGCGCCGAAGCGCACCGAGAACGCATTGCCCACGCGCCCCGGGAGGAAGTCCGCGACCTGACCGCGATCCGCGGTCGCGCCGAAGGTGTTGTCCGCGCCCGGCACGACGTGCACCGGACGGCGCGCCTCGCTCTCGTAGCCGAACGACGCGACGTACGAGCCGTCGCGCTGGCGGCGCACGCACTCGACGATCGGGTGCACCGGCGCGGTCGTGAGCGCGCGGTGGATGGTCGTCATCAGCTCGTCGGGGCTCTCGCACGGCGCGCCGAGCTCCGCGCACGCCGCGCGCACGTCGTCGGACACGCCGGCGCCGGTGAAGAGCCCGTTGACGCACGCGCCGAGACGCACGTCGAACGTCGCGCCGATCGCGCAGAATCCGTCGCCGCGCAGCTCGAGGTACTCGGCCTCGTCCCAGAGCGGCTCGTAGCAGCGCTGTCCGTCCTCGCCCGCCGCGGCGGCGCGCTCCCAGCACCCGGCGAGCATGTCGAGCGTGATCATCCGCGCATCGACGCGACCCGACTGCGGCTCGACGCAATAGAGCCCACCGAGCCCGACGTAGCGCGGCTCGAATCCGTCGGCGCACTGCGCGAGATCGAGATACAGGCCGAGGATCGGCGAGAACGTCACTTGCGCGCCGTGCTCGAGGAGCCAATTCGACACTCGATATCGCGACAGCGCGTCGAGTCGAGTGTGCCAGTTGGTGAGCGGAATCGGGACGATGTCCTGACCGGTCTCGTCGATGATGAATCCGTAGCTCGCATTGACGCCCACCACGACGTCGTTGCGGCCCTGACGGCGGTAGAGCGGACCGCCCGAGTCACCGGGGCACAGACCGCCCTGGTCCTCGGCGACGACCGGGCCCGGCGTCATCACGATGCTCGGCGCGATCTGCTCGCGATACTGCGCCGGCGTGAGATTGCGGAACACGTCGCGATAGGCCGCGCCGTCGGCAGGCATCGCGAAGGTGCGCGCGTGCTTGAGCTCGACCTGCGCGTAGCTCTCGTGGGTGTCCACCGAGTCGCGGCAGCCGTAGCCCTGGATCGCCAGCGGCTCGCCGACGAGCACCGGGCGGAGATCGACGCGCGCAGTGGGGATCCCGACGAGGTCTTCCTCGACGACGATCACGCCGACGTCGGGCATTCCGTCGGAGACGCCGCCGACTCGATTGCAGGTCAGGGGATCTTGCTCGCACGCGGCGAGGAACTCCGGGAAGACGTGGGCTTCGGCGATCGTGACCGGCGTCAGCTCGGTGGTCGCGAAGTCCACCTCGGGCTGGTTCGTGATCAGGATGCGCGCGCCGGGCTGCACCACCCAGCTGAGGCCGATCGTGCTCGAGAATTCGTCGGCCGAGAGCATGCAGTGCGCAGCGATCAGCAGGTGTCGCGGGCCCACCTTCGCCGCGGTGCACAGCGGGAATCGCATCGTCGTTCCATCGGGGAACGGATACTCGTAGGCGACCACGACGGTGCTCGGGAATTCCCCGACGTCCGCGGGCTCACCGCCGATGAGCGCGCTCTCGGCCGCGCTCGCCTCGGGCTCGATCGCGTCCGGCGCGCACGCACCTAGCATCGAAGTCGCGATCACGAGCCCACCGAGAGACCATGTCCTGCGCTGACGAGATTCCATGTCGTCGTCCCCCTGGCCGCGCACCGCGGCCGTCGGTCGCACCGCTGCCTCCGCGACGCGCACGCGCGCCGCGCTCGATCCGACCGCCCGCTGAGACGCTCCGAGGAGTGCGCGGTTCCAACCCGATTTTCGCGGCGATGTCGTTGGAATCCGGGCGGAACTCTGTATGCGCGAACCCAGCGCGTCCGGATTCTGGACCCCGTCTCGGAGCGGGTGTTATCGACGCTCGACGGAGGTCCTCTTGGGCGCGTTCCGAGGTTCGATCAGCTTCACCAAGTTCCACGTCCGCGGCGAGCTCCCGGCCGATTTCCGCGACCGGTTCGTCGAGTCCATCCGCCTTCGCGCGTTCCGCGATCTCGATCCCTCGGAAGAGGTCGACTCGCGGACCGGCTGGTGCTCGGTCGAGCATCCGTTCGATCTCGACCTCAGCTACGAGAAGGTGTTCTTCAACGACTATCTCAATCTCGGTCTGCGCACCGACACCTGGCGCATCCCGGGATCGCTCTTCAAGGCGTCGTTCCGCGAGGCGGAGCGTGCTTATTGCGCGGAGCACGGCTGCGAGAAGCTCTCTCGCACCCAGAAGAAGAACCTCGAGGCGCTGGTGATGGCGAAGCTGCGCCACAAGGTCGTGCCCGCGATGAACGTGGTCGACCTCTCGTGGGGGATAGGCGAGGGAGTCGTGCGCTTCTTCGCGAATTCGCCGAAGCAGCACGAGACGATGATCGAGCTCTTCGAGAAGAGCTTCGAGCTCGAGCTGGTGCCCGACGGCGCGTACGTCGCGGCGGAGAAGCGTGGGCTCGCGGAGCGCCTCATGGAGAAGCTGCCGCTGCTCGAGCCGTTCACGCTCGCGAGCACTGCCAACGTCTGAGGAAGGAGCGGAGTCGTGGACTACGTCGATCGCATCGAGCGCGCTCGTTTCCTCGGGCGCGAATTCCTGGTGTGGCTCTGGCACGAGAGCGAGGCCAAGGAGGGCGTGCTCACGCTCTCGAACGGCGAAGCGTGCGAGGTGTGGCTCGAGGCGCAGCTGACGCTCGTCGGCGCCGAGGACGAGAAGAGCGAGAGCAAGCTCAAGTCGGCGATGCCGAGCGCGAGCCCCGAGGCGAAGGAAGCGCTCCGCCAGGGCAAGCTGCCGATCAAGGCGAAGCTGCGCATCGCGCGCGGCACGCAGACCTGGGGATTCCTGCTCAACGCGGACACGCTGAGCATCGCGAGCGTGCAGATCCCGGCGCTGCTCAAGGAAGAGAACGACGAGAAGTTCTACGAGCGCATGGAGCTCGTCGAGACGCTCGAGACGATCCTCGACGACCTGCTCGGGCAGTTCATCCAGCTGCGCACCTCGGAGACCTGGGATGGCCAGGTGATGCCGCAGCTGCGCGACTGGGTGCGCGCGGCCTGATCGAGCGGGCGTGCGCGGTCGCGTGCCGAGTAGTGCCAGCGCGCGACCGCGTGATTTCCGCTGAAATCGGGCAATTCCTGATGGCGCGTCGCGTGCAGATCGGCGCGCGCATGAGCCGCTCATCGCCCTCGCTGATCGATCTGATCGCCGCGCAACGCGCCCCCGTCGTTCGGATGCTGCGGGTGATCGCGGGCGCGTCGATCGCGGCGACGCTCGGTGCGGGCTGCGCGGACTCGCATTTCTCGCATCCCGATTTCGTCGAGTCGCCCTCGTGCACCGAGAGCCACGCGTGGCAGCCGCTCGACGCGCTCGACCTGCCCGCGCCGCGTACGCACCTCGCGCTCGTGGCCAACACCCAGGTCCTCACCGTCGTGACCGTGGTCGACGAGACGGGCACGCGGTGCGGCGACGCGACCGACGCCACGACCTGCACCGAGGCGTTCGACGCGGCGACGATCCCGACCAGCGAAGGGGCGCACCACGTGGTCTCGACGGACGGAGATCGCGTCGAGGCGTGGACCGGGCGCGCGCGATTCGCGGAGCTGCTCGGCACGATCGACACACCGGACGAGGCGCTGATGATGGTGTGGAGCGAGGGCTTCACGGTGGAGTGCGGGTCGGTGTCGCGATCCGCGGTGCGCGAGGTCGAGGGCGGCTTCGAGGTCATCGCGCGGAAGACGGTGCGCGACTGCAACCCGATCGTGACCCGTCGCTTCGTGCTCTTCGTGAGCAGCGCGGGTGAGATCGAGGAGATCGCGAGCGAGGAGGTCGAGCGCATGGACGGCGCGTGCGCGGGACGTCGCCCCGAAGGGCTCGAGCCGGCACGCGGCGTTCGAGGCCCGAGCGCGGTGGGCCGCTACCTCGCGGAGATCGCGCGGCTCGAGGCGAGCGCGGTGATCGCGTTCGAGGTGATGGAGCGCGAGCTCCTCGCGCTCGGAGCGCCCGAGGCGCTGCTGCGTGCGGTGCGCGAGGCGCGCGCCGACGAGGTCCGGCACGCCGAGGTGATGGGCGCGCTCGCTCGTGCACGCGGTGCCCGCGTGGAGGCGCCGGTCGTTCCGTCACGGCCGCTGCGCGATGCGCTCGCGATCGCGCTCGAGAACGCGGTCGAGGGCTGCGTGCGCGAGACGTTCGGGGCGATCGTCGGGCTGCACCAAGCGACCTGCGCGCAGGACCCGGCGCTCCGCGACGCGATGCGCGTGATCGCGGAGGACGAGCTGCGCCACGCCGATCTCTCGTGGCAGCTCGCGGCGTGGCTCGAGCCTCGCCTCGACGACGCGGCGCGTGCCGAGGTGGATCGTGCTCGCGCGCGTGCGCTCGTCGCGCTCCGCGCCGAGGTCGCGATCGATCCCGATCCCGAGCTCGCGCGCGCTGCGGGCCTGCCGAGCGCGCGCGTCGCGACCGAGATCGTCGAGCGCATCGCGCGCTCGATCGGATAGGCGCGGTTGTTGCGCGACGCCTCCGCCGATCACGGGAACGGAGGTCTTGCGTGCTCGAGCCGATTCAGAAGATCACGCCGCGCGCGATCGGCGCGGACGTCGACATCCTCTCGTCGTTCTATCCGGTGCCCGGCCTCGGGCTCTTGCCGATCAACGCGTTCGTGCTGCGCGCGAAGGAGCCGGTGCTCGTGGACACCGGGTACGTCGCGGGCTCGGCCGCGTACCTCGATGCGGTGCGCACCGCGATCGATCCTCGCGATCTGCGGTGGATCTGGCTCACCCACGCCGATCCCGATCACATCGGCGCGCTGCGCGACGTGCTCGCGGAGGCGCCGAGCGCACGGCTCGTCACCACGTTCCTCGGGCTCGGCAAGCTCGGGCTCTACGGGCCGATCGCGCCCGAGCGCGTGTTCTTGCTGAACCCCGGACAGAGCCTCGACGTCGGCGATCGCAAGCTGCTCGCGCTGCGGCCGCCGACCTACGATGCGCCGGAGACGACCGCGTTCTTCGACCCGAGCACGCGCACGCTGTTCTCGTCGGACAGCTTCGGCGCGGTGCTCTCGAAGCCGGTGGAGAGCGCGAACGAGCTCGGCAGCAACGCGCTGCGCGACGGCGAGGTGACGTGGGCGACGATCGACTCGCCGTGGCTCGGCGCGCTCGAGACGCCCCCGTTCGAGCGAACGCTTTCGTCGGTGCGCGCGCTCGCGCCCGAGCGCGTGCTGAGCACGCACCTGCCGCCGGCGTTCGGCATCCTCGACACGCTGCTCGACAACGTGCGCGCGGCGCGCTCGGTGCCGCCCTTCGTCGGGCCCGATCAGCCGGCGTTCGCACGACTGCTCGCGCCCGCTCCGCCGCCGGCTCCGGAGCCGCTCCACGCGTGAGCGCGACCGACGCGCGACGCCGCAGCACGACGCTCGCGCGAGGCACGGCGCGACACGAGCGCTTGCTCGCGCCCGCACACGTGCGAGCCTCGCGGCCGTGGAAGACGTCGACGGTGCGATCACGGAGGGGCTGCGCGCGACCGGCATGCGCGAGACCCAGCGCGAGATGGTGCGGGCACACCTCGATGCGCCGCCCGACGTCACGACGTGCTGCGGCAGCTCGTGCGATCCGTGCGTGGTCACGCTGGCGCGCGCGGTGCGAGTCGCCCGTCGCAAGCTCGGTCGAGAGACGTGATCAGGTCGCGGGCAGTCGCACGTCGAGATCGGGATAACGCTCCTTCATGAAGCGCAGCGCGACGATGGTGTGGCAGCGCATCACGTCGGGGTTCTTCGTCGAAGGGCAGCTGCAGCCGAGATAGACGTCGTGCCACCGCGCGAACGAGGCGAGCCGATCGAAGGGCTTGCGGTTCGCGGCGAAGCGCTCTTCGAGCAGCGCGCGGTACCGCGCCGCGTAGGTCTCCCACGCGGCCTCGTCGCGAGCGCTGCCGAACACCTCGTCGACGATCTCCTTCGTGGGCCGCAGCACGTGCGACGTGTGCTTGCGCGTGTCCTGTCGGATCCCGCGCGGCAGCGACGACGAGCGCGCGCCTCGCACGATCGAGTAGCGCGTGAGCACGAGCGATCCGTGAGGCTCGCGCCGGTCGGTGTCGAGGATCGCGGGCGATCGCGGCTGGCTAACGCGGGAGTCGCGACTCGATCGCGTCCTTGCCGATCATCGCGAGCCGCTCGTCCTCGAGCTCCGGCAGCCCGCTCACGGCGACCGCGCCGATCACCACACCCTGGCGATCCACCACTGCCACGCCGCCGCCCCACCCACACGCGCGCCGATCGCCGTAGTACGCGATGTCGAACGCTTCGTCGGGGTTGCGCAGCCGCGCACCGATCGCGCGCGTCGTGCCGCCCTGGGTCGCGGCGGTCCACGCCTTGTTCGTCGCGATCGCCACCGACGTCGCGGGCGCGCCGTCGAGCCGCGCGAGGAGCACGAGATCGCCGTGCGCGTCGGCCACCGCGATCACCGCGGACTTCCCCGCGAGGACGAGGGCATCGCGCACGGCGTCGACCGCCACCGTCGCGTCCAGCAGATCCAGCGTCGCAATCGATCGCATCGCGCGCGAGGGTAGCGCGTCCGGAGACCCGCGCCCGGGGCGCTTGAGCAATGCGTGTGCGCGGCGAAATCGGACGGCATGAACGCCATCGCCGTACCGCGGGCCCGCCCCGCAGTGGTGCTCGACACGGGGACGCCGCCGCCGTCGCGATTCGATCCGCGAGAGGTCGCCGGACGCGTCGCACGACGTGCGCGCTGGCACGTCCAGCGTCGCCGGTTCCACTTCTTCGGTCACGACTCGTCGCTCGAGCGACACGTCGCGCTCCACCGGCCCGAGGCGATGTCGATCGGACGCGAGGTCACGGTCCGCCGGTTCGCGCGCCTCGAGGTCGTCGCGCCCGACGCGCAGCGTCCGGTCCTGCAGATCGGCGATCACTGCATGATCTCGGAGTTCGTGCACATCGGGGCCGCGGCGAGCGTGATCCTGCGTGCCGGCTCGGGGCTCGCGGCGCACGTGCTGATCATCGACCACGAGCACGACCTGCGTGACCCGACCGACTATCGGAACACCCGCGTCATCGCGGCGCCGATCGACATCGGCGAGCAGGTGTTCGTGGGAGAGCGCGCCTGCATCCTCCGCGGCGTGACCATCGGCGCGCGGTCGATCATCGGCGCGGGGAGCGTGGTGAACACCGACATCCCGCCGCTGTGCGTGGCGGTCGGCGCGCCGGCGCGGGTGGTGAAGCGCTGGGACGAGCGCCGCGGAGAGTGGGTGTCCGTCGATCGCTGAGAGAGAATCAAGCGTCGGAGTCGAATCCGTCTCTCAGCCACGCGCCGAATCGCTCTCCGATCATCAACACCGCGAGGTGGATGTTGGCAGTCGGGACCGTCGGCATGATCGACGCGTCGGCGACGTGCAGCCCCTCGATGCCATCGACGCGCCCGTGCTCGTCGACCGCCTCGCCCATCGGGACCGTTCCGCACGGGTGGTAGCCGGAGTCGCAGTGGGTCGGGAGCATCGCGTCGAGCCGGGCGCGATCGCGCAGCGTCTGCTCGCGCGGCCACACGAAGCGATGCGCCCCACGCAGCGGCGCGGTCTCGCAGAGCTCTCGCGCGAGCATCAGCCCTTCGATCGCGACCTCGCGATCGCGCGCATCGGCGAAGAAGCGCGACGAGACGATCGGGGCGTCGCGCGGATCGGCGCTCGGATGGCGCAGCGAGCCCGTCCCCACCGGCTTTCCGACGTGCATCATCACGCCGACGCCGGGCAGCGCGACGCCCCGCCCGATCGGGAAGAACCAGAACGATCCCGCCTGCAGCTGCAGGTCGCCGTCGAAGCGCGAGTGCTTCGAGCGCAGCCGCAGCGCGACCTGGATCAGCGGTCCGTGCACGTCCGAGCGCATCGGCGCGCGCGGCCAGCAGAAGACCGCAGTGCCCGGATGATCGAGCAGCTGCGCGCCCACCGCGGGCACGTCGCGCACCCGGCGCACGCCGAGCCTCGCGAGCTCCTCGCGCGGACCGACGCCCGAGCGCAGCAGGATCCCCGGCGTCGCGAGCGCGCCCGCGGAGAGCACCACGCGGCGCGCCGAGAGCGTGTGCACGACACCGTGTCGCTCGACCTCGACCCCGCACACCCGCGAGCCTTCGATCAGCACGCGATGCACCAGCGTGTGATCGCGGATCGTCAGGTTGCGGCGCGCGCGCACCTCGGGCCCGAGCCAGCACGACGCGGCGTCCTGCCTGACTCCGTCGATCACGTTCATCGCGTGGGCGCCCACGCCCAGCGCGCCCGGTCGGTTGTGATCCTCGACCGGCGCAAAGCCCATCGACAGGCACGCATCGCGATAGGCGCGCTGCCACGGCACGAGCTCGTCCTCGCGGGCGCGACGGATCGGGAGCGGGCCGCGATCGCCATGGATCTCGGGGTCGCGCGCGCCGAAGTCGAGGTCGCGCTCGAGCCGCCGGAACGCGGGCAGACAGCGCGACCACGACCACGCGCGGAGGCCACGATCGGCCCACTCGTCGTAGTCGGCGGGCACGCCGCGCAGCGCGATGCAGGTGTTCACCGCCGACGAGCCTCCGACGACACGACCGCGCGGCATCGGCACCGGCGCGAGGCTGCGATCGCTCGGGCGGTGGCGGAACCCCCAGTCGTGCCGCTGGTAGCTGTTGCGCGTGCCGTCGCGCAGGTCGTCGGGGCGCGCGCTCGGGTAGTCGGGCCCGGCCTCGAGGAGCAGCACGTCGTGATCGCTGCGCTCGCTGACGCGCGATGCGATCACGCAGCCCGCCGAGCCGGCACCGACGACGATGGTGTCCGCGTGGAGCGTCGGGCGCCGCATCGAGCGCGCGCGTTGTAGCTCAGGCCACGCCGAGCTCCACCCCGCTCGGTGAGCCGACATGGTGCGGCGTCAGCGCGCACCCTCGGCGCGCGAGAGCGGGCGAGCGGCGCTGCCTTCGACGCCCGCGCTCGGCGGGGGCCGGCACGGCAGCTCGACGACGAGCTTCGTGCCGACGCCGAGCCGACTCTCCGCGCGGATCGTCCCGCCGTGGGCGATCACGATCGAGCGCGCGATGTAGAGCCCGATCCCCAGACCGCCGTAGTGCGCCCAGGGGACCGCGCGCTCGAACCGATTGAACACGTAGGGGAGGCGCGCGGGGTCGATGCCGATCCCGTGGTCCTCCACGATCAGCTCGGCCGTGTCGCCGACCTGCCGGATCCGGATCTCGATCGGGCGGCCCTCACCGAACTTCACCGCGTTGGAGACGAGGTTCGTGAGCACCTGCTCGACGCGGAGCGCGTCCCACGAGCCGACGACGCGCGCCGGGCTCTCGATGGTGACCGGGGATCCCTTGCTCCGGAGCTCGATCTCCATCTGCTGGACCACCTCGCGCGCCAGGTCGCCGAGGACCACCGCGCTCCGCTGGAGCGGGAGCCCCGACTGATCGATGCGCGCGACGTCGAGCAGCTCGTCGATCAGACGCTGGAGCTTGCGCGACTGGCGCGCGATGAGCTCGAGCGGTCGCTCGAGCGCGAAGCCCGAGAGCGCCCTCGCGTCACCGCGCGCGACGCGGCTCAGCGCGTCGACCGCGAGCTTCAGCGAGGTCAGCGGAGTGCGGAGCTCGTGAGAGGCGACGGTGAGGAACTCCTCGCGCTGGCGGAGCGCGTGCTGGGTCTCGCGGAGCAGTCGCGCGTTGTCCATCGCGAGCGCCACGCGGCGCCCCAGCTCCTCGGCGAGCTCGACGTCCTCGGGGGCGAAGCGCCGCGGAGCGCGGGAGCCCAGCGTGAGCGCGCCGAGCGGCTGCTCGCGCACCGTCAGCGGGACGATGAGCGAGCTGCCGGCGCCGAGCGCACGAACGAGATCGACGTGGTGCTCGTCGACGCAGAACGCTCGGATCTGCTCGTCGGCCAGCTCGGGAACGTGGATCGAGGCGCCGCCCTGCAGCACCGCGGTGACCGGGGTCGGGGTGCCGATCCGCGCCGGATAGCGCTCGCAGAGCTCGCGGATCGTTGCGTGGAGCGAAGGGTCGCGGTGCGCGCCCGCTCTCCGCACGACCCGCCCCGACTCCACCAGATCGATCACCGCCCAGTCGCAGAGCGATCGGGTGCAGAGGCGCGCGAGCGACTCGAGCGTGCGGTCGGTGTCGAGGCTCGACGACACCAGCGCGGTGGCCTCGCCGAGCAGCGTCGCGCGGCGGCTCGCGGCCTCGGCTGCCACGCGCCCGGCGTGCTCTCGCTCGAGTAGGAGCGCGTTCTCGAGCGAGATCGCGGCCTGCGCGGCGAGCAGCTCGAGGACCGCCACGCGCTCCGGCGTGAACGCGCCCGCCACGATGTCGTTCTCGAGGTAGAGCACCGCGACCACGTCGGACTGGCGGCGGACCGGGAGGCAGAGCACCGAGCGCGGGCGCGACGCCGCGACCGTCGCGGCCCCGGCGAAGCGCCCGGGGTCCCGCGCGGCGTCGTCGAGCAGCACGCGCTCGTGAGTGCGCGCGACGTAGCGCTCCACCATCTGGGCGAACGCCGGTGACTCGCCGGTCGGCGCGGGCAGCTCCTCCAACGCGATCTCGTGCGGCGCGTCGAGCACGCCGCCGCGCAAGAGCGCGAGCCGCGCGCGCCGCGCGCCGCCCTCCTCGAGCACGACCCGCAGCAGCGTCTCGAAGAGCGCTTCGCGCACGATCGCGCCGGAGATGGTCTGGGAGGCCTTGATGACGGAGAGCAGATCGAGCTGCTCCGCGCTCACCGCCAAGGTCGCCGTCGGCCCCGGCGCCGTTCGCTGGGCGAGCTGCGGATGCGCGCGATCGAGCTGCCGCACCTTCGCGTCGGCGCCCCAGCGCGCGTAGCTCGCGCGCGCCTCGCGGACGTACGCGTCGGCGACGAGCTTGAACCCCCTCGCGCGATAGAAGCCCGACGCGACCTCGCACGCGATCGCCTCGTGATGCACGAACGCGCCGGCGCGCGCGGCGAGGATCGCCTCTTCGTAGCAGCGGGCCGCGCGCTCGGGATCGCCGTCGATCCGCGCGCGCTCGGCGGCCACGAGCGCGGCGCGGTGCCGGAAGTTCTCGGGACAGCTCTCCGCCCATCGCCGCAGGCGCGCGTCGTGGGCCTCGAGCGCGGCACGGAGGCGCGGCCGCTCGGCGTCGGGCGCGGCGTCGTGCATCGCGGCCCGCGCGAGCGCCGCGAAGAAGTGGTGCTCGGCGAGCTCGAGGAACGAGGGCGACGTCCAGAGCAGCGGCTCGGCGCGCTCGGCGGCGGCGACGGCCTCGGCGTGCTCGCCCGCGTGGAAGCGGACCTGCGTCTTCCGGATCCAGTACCAGCATGCGACGATCGCCAGGCGCGGGTCGCCCTCGACGTGTTGCTCGAACGCAGCCTCGGTGAAGTGCGCGTCGTCGAGAGTGGCCAGCGCGCGGGTGAGGCCGCGCAGCGAGCGCACGAGCTGGGCCTGCGTGGTGACGATGTCGATCACCAGACCGAAGCGCGCCTTCCGCACGAACTCGAGCGCTCGATCGATCTCGCGCTGGACCTCGGCGAGCGGTGCACCCTCGACGAGCAGGAGCGTGATCAGGTTGTTGCAGGCGTAGGACGCGAACGCGATGTCACCGCTCTCCACCCCGAACTCGAACGCCCGGCGCACGGTGTCGACCCCCGTCCGCACGTGCCGCGTCCAGGGGTTCACCAGCGCGCCGAAGCACATGTACACGCGCGCCTTGAACCGCAGCAGGCCGTGCTCGTCGACGAGGTCGAGCCCGACGCGACCGAATCGGAACCCGAGCTCGTGCTCGTCGAACTTCGCGCCGAAGAGCATGCCCACCCAGACGTAGGCGAAGCACGAAGCGTCGGAGTTGCCGTGCGCGAGGCTGAGGTTCACCGTCCGCCCGATGAGCAGGCAATTGAGGTCGTCGTCGCTGAAGAGCGCGGGCGAGTGGAGCATCATCAGCACGTCGATGAGCGCACGCAGGGTCGGGTCGGTCATCGGCGGCAGATCGAGCAGCGCCTCGACCTCGCGCGCGCCGAGGGCCCGCCGGACGGCGGCGACCTCCTCTCTCGCGAGCTCGGGCCCGGGGTGAGGGCTCCAGTCGATCCCGAACTCCCGCAGGCATGCGAGCCCGGCGTCGACGGCGTTGTCGATCCGATCCTGCTGCGTGTAGGCGACGATCTGGATGCACGCCACGGCCGCGAGGTCGGTGGGGCCGCGCGCCCGCGCCGCGAGCGCCGCGAGGTGCTCGACCGAAGACTCCAGCGCTCCGGTCAGATACTCGCAGTGTGCTCGCCCCAGCTCGAGCGCGAAGGTGAGCTCGTAGCGATCCTCCCAGGCGCGCTCGGGCAGCAGCGCGACGCCGCGCGCGAAGTACTCGAGCGCGGAGGCGAAGGCCGCCGAGCACTTGGCGCGAGCGCCCGCGGCGAGGTGGAGCTCGGCGACCCGCGCTCGCTCCTCGGGCGACGAGATCAGCGCGGCGCCCCGGCCCAGCTGACCGACGATGTCGAAGAGCCTCGCGTCGAGCGCGTCGGGCGGCGTGCGCGCGAGCAACAAGCGCCCGATCCGCAGGTGCAGCGCGGGACGCTCGGCCTCGGGCACCAACGAATAGGCGGCCTCCTGGACACGATCGTGAGGGAAGCGATACGTGTGATCGAAGCGCAGGAGGAGGTCCTCCTCGAGCGCAGGGAGCAGGGCGACCTCGGGGTCGCGTTCGACGACCACGGCGAGCGTGCTCGCCCGCTCCGAGACTCCCATGCACGCCGCCACCCGGAGCACGTCCTGAGTCTCTCCGGGGAGCTTGCGCAGCTTCCCCACCATCAGCTCGACGACGTTGTCGGAGTGCTCCTTCGCCGCGATCTGCGACACGTCCCAGCGCCAGCGTCGCGACCCAGGATCGAACGCGACCGCGCCCTCGCGATGCAGCGCGGTGAGGAACTGGATCGTGAAGAACGGATTTCCGCCGGTCTTCGAGCGCACCAATCGCGCGAGCGGCGCCGCCTCCGCCCTCGAGCAGTGCAGCGTGTCGGCGACCAGCTCCGTGACGTGCTCGGCGCCGAGCGGCGCGAGCACGATGCTCCGCACCGGCGTCGTGCTCGCGCGCACCTGCTCGAGCGTCGCGACGAGCGGATGGTGCGAGTCGACCTCGTTGTCGCGATAGGCGACGACGAGCAGCAGATCGTGAGTCTCGGGGCTCGTCATCAGGTGACCGACGAGCCGCAGGCTCGCGTCGTCGGCCCACTGGAGGTCGTCGAGGAACACGGTCAGCGGCTGCTCGCGGCGCGTGAACGCGCCGAAGAACTGCCCCATCACGGCCTGCAGCCGCATCTCCGACTCGCGCGCACCGAGCGGCGGGACCTGCGGCTGCGGGCCGAGGATCAGCCCGAGCTGCGGGATCAGATCCACGACCAGCGCCGCATTCGCGCCGAGCGCGGCGAGGAGTCGGTCGCGCCACTCCGACACCCGCTCCGGGCTCTCGGCAAGGATGTCGAGGACGAGCTCGCGGAACCCCTGGACGATCGTGGAGTACGGCACTTCGCGCCGCAGTCGCTCGAACTTCCCCGACACGAAGAGCCCGCGGCGCGCGACGAGCCAGCGATGCAGCTCGTGGACGACCGCCGACTTCCCGATGCCGGAGTACCCGGTGACCACCACGAGCTCGGGCTCGCCGGTCGACGCGACGGAGTCGAGCGTGTCTCGGAGCGCGCGGGTCTCGCGCTCGCGCCCGTAGAGCCTCTGAGGGATCAGGAATCGCTCCGAGAGGTCGCGCTCGCCGAGCGGGAACGGGACGATCCTTCCGTCTCGCTGCCACTGCTCGAGGCAGCGCCTCAGATCGTGCTCGAGCCCGGACGCGCTCTGGTAGCGCTCGTCGGGGGACTTCGCGAGCAGCTTGAGGACGATCTCGGCGAGCGCGCGCGGCACCGAGGGGCGCAGCTCGTCGGGTGAGGGCGGCCTCCGCGCGACGTGGGCATGCACCCAGCCCACCGCATCGCCAGCCTCGAACGGGAGGTGGGCCGTGAGCAGCTGGAAGAACATGACCCCGAGCGAGTAGAGATCGGAGCGGCTGTCGAGCGCTCGGTTCATCCGCCCGGTCTGCTCGGGAGAGACGTACGGCAGCGAGCCCTCGATGAGGCGCGCGGGGCGCGCGGTCATCGCCTCTCGGCCCACGCGCGACGCGATCCCGAACCCGGTCAGCCGGACCTCGCAAGTGCTGGGCTCGACCAGGACGTTCGCGGGCTTGACGTCCTTGTGGACCAGGCCGCGCCCGTGGATCGCGGCGAGCGACGCGGCAACGCGCACCGCGATCTCGAGGAAGCGGCCGAGCTCCATCGGCCCGCGCGCCAGCTCCTCGAGCGTCCTGCCGCCGAAGTCCGCCGCCTCGAGCGCGAGCCGTCCGCCGTAGGTCCGGAGCGCGAGGGGCTCGACGGCGGGCAAGCCCTGCAGCACGGCCCGGAGCGCGTGCTCGTTCCGGAGGCGCTCGATCTCACCGGGACGCTCACCCGAGGGGACCTTGAGCAGCACCGCGCGGCCATCGGCGCTGCGCACCGCGCGGAGCAGCGTCGCCTCGCTCGCCTCGGAGAGCGTCTCGATGATCGAGTACTCGCGGCCGGTCATCCTCCCGTCTGCTCCCGCGCGCGGTACGCAGCGAGAAACATGCCGCGGCGCGGCTGGCGACCGGGGAGCGCCCGGTGAGGGGCGTGATGCATCGGCGCGAGCCGCCGCGCGACGTCGTGAGACCTCGTGCCGCGCACGCGAGCCAGCAGTGGGGCAGCCGCGCGCCCCTCGCTCAGGCCGACCCGAGCTTCGCGATCAGTCCGATCCGCACGTTGTTCTTGAGCGCCTGCGACACCGGGCAGCCGCCCTTCGCCGCCGTCGCGAGCTCCTCGAACTTCGCGCCGTCGATCCCGCTCACGTTCCCGCTCACCTCGAGGTCGCTCGACACGATCGCGAACCCGTCGCCGACCTTGTCGAACGTCACGGTCGCACTGACGTCGAGGCTCGTGCCCGGCGTGCCGTTCTTCGCGAGCTGCGCGGAGAGCGCCATCGCGAAGCAGCTCGCGTGCGCCGCCGCGATCAGCTCCTCCGGGCTCGTCTTGCCACCCGCCTCGCCGCTGCGCGCCGGCCAGCTCACGGGTTGATCCCGGAACGCTCCGCTCGTGGCCGCGGTGACGAGACCGCTTCCCTTCGCGAGGTCCCCCGTCCAGCGCACGTTCGCGACTCTCTTCACCGCCATGACCAGCGCTCCTTTCGTGTCAGCCGAGCGCGCAGCGTATCCGACCCTCGCGGTCGCGCTCCATCGGTGAATGCCGATATACGTCCTCGATAATCACGCTGCGACTCGAACACGATCGAAAGCGATCACAACGGGCGATCCCCTCTGGTGCCGCAGACAGACGCGGGTGTAGCTTCCGCGCTCTGAGGGAGAAGAACGCGATGCGCCACGCTTCGCTCTGGGTGCCCTTGTGCCTGGTGACTGGCGTGCTCGTCGCGAGCGACCCGTCGCCAGCCTCGGCACAGTCGTCGATCACCCCGTATTTCCTGGTGATCTTCGATACTTCGGGCTCGATGGACGAGTCGACGGGTGGGGGCAACAACTCGTGCGGCCGCCCGCGACGCCGGATGAACGACGCGAAATGCGTCCTCCAGCGCGTCATCAACGGCTATGGCGAAGTGACGTTCGGTCTCGAGCGCTTCACGCAGTACTGCAGTGGCGATAGCTGTGGTGGCTGCAACGGTGGGACCTGCGGCTGCTTTTGTACTGCCGAGTGCGGGTCATCATCGGCAAGTGGCGAAGTGCTCGTCCCGATCGCGGCCGACAACCAGTCTGCGATCCTCGAGTGGGTCGACTTCTCGTGCTCCACCTGCGACGAGACGGCGGTCGGCGAGAACCCCGAGCTCGTCGCCCAGGGCGGCACTCCGCTCGGCGGTGCGCTCCGCCGCGCCCGCGCCTACTACGCCGGTGGCACGAGCCCGCTGATCGGCGATGCCCCGGGCACCTGTCGCCCCATCAACGTCATCCTGCTCACCGACGGTGAAGAGACGTGCGAAGGCAACGCCGTGTCCGCCGCGACCGCGCTGCGCTCGACGACCGTCGACGGGCGCACCTACGACATCCGCACCTACGTGATCGGCTTCGGTGTCTCTCCCGGCAACGCCGACATCGAGGGCATCGCGACCGCGGGCGGCACCGATGCGCCCGGGACGCGGCGCGGCTTCTACGCCACCGACGAGACCAGCCTCGCGCTCGCGTTCTCGCAGATCATCGAGAGCTCGATTCGCTTCGAGACCTGCAATGGCAGCGACGACGACTGCGACACTCGGGTCGACGAGGGATTCCCCCTCTATTGCAATCGACCGACCCAGCCGATCGCCAATCTGTGTGTCGATCCCGGCGAGAGCCTCTGCAACGGAGTCGACGACAACTGCAATGGTGTGGTCGACGAAGGCCGGCTGAACGCGTGCGGCGTGTGCGGCGCGGTCCCGACCGAGGTGTGCAACCTCGTCGACGACGACTGCGACATGGTCATCGACGAAGGGGTCTGCGGCGGGTGCATCCCGAGCGCCGAGATCTGCGACAACGTCGACAACGACTGCGACACCCGCATCGACGAGGGCATCTCGCGCGCCTGCGGCACCGACGTCGGCGAGTGCACCGCGGGCACGCAGACGTGCGCCGCGGGCGTGTGGGGCGCGTGCAACGACGTGCGCGGCACCCCGGAGACCTGCGACAACCAGGACGACGACTGCAACGGCGTGATCGACGGCATCTCGCGCGCCTGCGGCACCGACGTCGGAGCCTGCCAGGCCGGCACCGAGCTCTGCACCACCGGCACCTGGGGCTCGTGCGTGGGCGCGATCGGGCCCTCGCTCGAGACCTGCAACGCGATCGACGACGACTGCGACACCCGCACCGACGAGGGCAATCCCGGCGGCGGCAGCACGTGTGGATCGAGCATCGGCGAGTGCAGGCCCGGCACGCTCGGCTGCGTCGGCGGATCGCTGACGTGCACCGGCGGCGTGCAGCCCGGCGCCGAGACCTGCGACGGACAGGACGACGACTGCGACGGATCGATCGACGAGGGCGTGCCCTCGATGGGCGCGTGCGGCACGTCGACCGGTGAGTGCGATCCCGGGGTGATGCGCTGTGTCTCCGGCGCGTACGCGTGCGTCGGCGCGATCGGATCGACCGCCGAGGTCTGCAACGGGCTCGACGACGACTGCGACGGATCGACCGACGAGAGCAATCCCGGCGGCGGCGCGAGCTGCGGATCGAGCGTCGGTGAGTGCGGCCCCGGAACGCTCGTGTGCACCGGCGGCGCGCTCACGTGCTCGGGATCCACCGGACCGACTTCGGAGATCTGCGACGGAGAAGACGACGACTGCGACGGGGCGACCGACGAGGGCGTGCCCACCGCGGGCAGCTGCGGATCGAACGTCGGTGAGTGCGGCCCCGGCGTGCTGAGCTGCGTCTCGGGCACCTACAGCTGCGTGGGCTCGCGCGGACCGACGAGCGAGGTCTGCAACGGCCGCGACGACGACTGCGACAGCAGCACCGACGAGAACAATCCCGGCGGCGGCGCGAGCTGCGGCATCGACACCGGCGAGTGCAGCACCGGCACGCTCGCGTGCACCGCGGGTGTGCTGACCTGCACCGGCAACATCGGGCCCGCGGCGGAGACCTGCGACGGTCAGGACGACGACTGCGACGGTGCGACCGACGAGTCGATCCCGACGATGGGCGCGTGTGGCGAGTCGACCGGCGAGTGCGATCCCGGCGTGCTCGCGTGCACCGGAGGATCGTTCCAGTGCATCGGCGCGCGCGGCGCGACGACCGAGGTGTGCAATGCGCTCGACGACGACTGCGATGGTCGCACCGACGAGGGCAATCCGGGCGGCGGCGCGAGCTGCGGATCGACGCTCGGTGAGTGTCGCCCCGGCACGCTCACCTGCAGCGCCGGCACGCTGACCTGCACCGGCGGTGTCACGCCGATGGGCGAGACCTGCGATGGTGAGGACGACGACTGCGACGGTGCGACCGACGAGTCGATCCCGAGCTCGGGCTCGTGCGGATCGGCGGTCGGCGAGTGCGACACCGGCGCGCTGCAGTGCGTCGGCGGCACGTTCACCTGCGTCGGTGATCGCGGCCCCGCGGACGAGCTCTGCAACGGGCTCGACGACGACTGCGACACTCGCACCGACGAGGGCAATCCCGGCGGCGGCGCGAGCTGCGGCACCGACGTCGGCGAGTGCACGCCCGGCACCAGCGCGTGTGTCGGCGGCGTGCTGACCTGCTCCGGCGGGACCACCGGAGCCGCGGAGACCTGCAACACGCGCGACGACGACTGCGATGGTCTCGTCGACGAGGGCAATCCCGGCGGCGGTGCGCGCTGCGGCGCGAGCGACGTCGGAGAGTGCGATTTCGGCGCGCTCGCCTGCACGGGGGGCACGCTGGTGTGCGTCGGCGAGACGACGGGCACGGGCGAGATCTGCGACGGTCGCGACAACGACTGCGACACGCACGTCGACGAGGATGATCCCGAAGGCGGCGCGGCGTGCGGCGTCGACACCGGCGAGTGCAATCCGGGCACGACGCACTGCGTGTCGGGCGCGCTGGTGTGCGACGGCGGTCGGGGCCCGACCGCGGAAGTCTGCAACGGCCTCGACGACGACTGCGACGGAGTCGAGGACGAGGGAATCCCGGTCGGCGCGCCCTGCGGCTCCGACGTCGGCGAGTGCTCGCCCGGCGTCAACATCTGCCGCGACGGAGCGCTGCAGTGCGAGGGCGAGATCGGTCCCGTCGCCGAGATCTGCAACCTGCTCGACGACGACTGCAACGGAAGCATCGACGAGGGCCTGGGCATCGGCCCGGCGTGCGGCACCGACGAAGGTGTGTGCATGGCCGGTCGGATGGAGTGCGTCGACGGCGAGGAGATCTGCGTGGGCGAGATGCCCGGCAGTCCCGAGGTCTGCGACTGCCTGGACAACGACTGCAACGGCTCGACGGATGACCCGCCGGCCGGCGGCAGCCTCTGCCCCGCGGGCAGCACGTGCACCGACTGTCAGTGCGCCCTGCCCTGCGTGGAGAGCGAGTTCGGGTTCCGCTGTCCGAGCGGTCGCTTCCCGCAGGTGAGCGGCGAGACCTGCTTCTGCGTGGCCGAGCGCTGCAACGACACGACGTGCGGCGCGGAGACGATCCGCGACGGCGCGGGTGACGTGCTGTGCGCGCCCGACGATCCGACCGTCGCGCCCTGCGTGTGCCGCGCGAACGCGTGCACGAACCTGTGCGCGCTCTCGAGCTGCGAGCTCCCGCTCGTCTGCGACGACCGGACCGGCACCTGCGTCGAGGACTCGTGCGTCGTGCTGCCCTGCGACGAGGGCGAGGTCTGCGATCGCGAGAGCGACGAGTGCGTGCCCGATCCCTGCCTGAGCGCGGAGTGCGCCGCCGATCAGGCGTGTCGCGACGGAACGTGCGAGACGAGCTGTGCGCACGTCGAGTGCGATGCCGGCGATCACTGCGTACACGGCGCCTGCGTGCCCGACCAGTGCGAAGAGATCGAGTGCGGAGACGAGGTCTGCGACCCCGAGACCGGCGGGTGCGTGCCCGACGCGTGCGAGGGAGTCACTTGTCGCGGCAGCGACGAGTGCGACCCGACGAGCGGTGACTGCGTCGCCGATCCCTGCGAGCGACTGCACTGCCCCGACGGAGAGATCTGCGTGGACGGCGAGTGCGCGCTCGAGCCCAGGCCGGGCACCGACGCTGGTGTGATCGGACCGATGGACGGCGGAAACGGATCGCCCGACGCGGGCGACGGAGGCAGCGGCGACGGGCGCACGCGCGTGCTCGCCGCGGGCGGTGGCGGCTGCATCTGCGCGGTGCACGAGCAGCGCGCGCCCGGTGGGCTCGCGTGGAGCGTGCTCGCCGCGCTGGGGATCGCGATCGTCGCGCGTCGTCGTCGAGGTGCGCGATGAAGGGGCTGCGCATGGTTCCTGGGCTGCGCATGGTTCCTGGGCTGCGCAGTGCCGCGCTCGCGATGCTGATGCTCGCGGGCTGTACCGTGGACCCTTATTGCTTCGACTGCGTCGAGGACGCCGGCGGGATGGACGCGCAGGTCGGCCAGGACGCGGGGCAGGACGCCGCGCCGATCGACGCGTACCGGGAGGACACCGGGAGCGACGCGGGGCCCGATCTGCCCGACGGCTGCACGCCGGGCGCGGTCGAGCGCTGCAATCTCGCCGACGACGACTGCGACATGCGGATCGACGAGGGGATCGACACCTCGACCGATCTCGCTCACTGCGGTGGGTGCAACCAGCGCTGCGCGCCCGATCACGCGTTCGGCGAGTGCGTGGACGGAGTCTGCACGTTCAGCGCGTGTGACGTGGGGTTCTACGATCTCGACCCCACGCGCGACGGCTGCGAGTACCGCTGTCCGTACACCGACGACGAAGACACCCGATGTGATCGCGCGGACAACGACTGCGACGGTCGCGTCGACGAGAACTTCGATCTGAGCAGCGACCCCAGCAATTGCGGCACCTGCGGCTTCGCGTGTCGGTTCGCGCACGCGAGCGGCACCTGCAGCGGCGGGAGCTGCGAGCTCGGCGCGTGCGAGCCGGGGTTCGTCGACGTCGACGGCAATCCGGCGAACGGCTGCGAGTACAGCTGCACGCCGAGCGAGACCGGTGTCGAGACGTGCAATCTGCGCGACGACGACTGCAATGGTCACATCGACGAGGGTGACCCCGGCGGCGGCGCGACCTGCGGCAGCTCGTCGGGCGAGTGCCGCACCGGCATCGAGCACTGCGTCGGCGGCGCGATCACCTGCACCGGCGGCGTGTCGCCCTCGGTCGAGCTCTGCAACGGGCGTGACGACGACTGCGACGGAACGACCGACGACGGCAATCCCCAGGGCGGTCGCCTCTGCGGCACCGGCGTCGGTGCGTGCGAGCCGGGACGCCAGGTCTGCACCGGCGGCACTCTGGTGTGCACCGGGGCGATCACCTCGATCGACGAGATCTGCAACGGCCTCGACGACGACTGCGACGAGCGCATCGACGAGGGCGATCCCGGCGGCGGCGCGAGCTGCGCGAGCGACGCCGGCGAGTGCACCGCGGGCGCACAGCACTGTCGCGGCGGCGTGATCGCGTGCGAGGGCGCGGTCGGCCCGACGATCGAGACCTGCGACGGGCAGGACGACGACTGCGACGGCAACACCGACGAGGGCAATCCCGGCGGCGGCGCGCGCTGCGGCACCGACGTCGGCACCTGCACCGCGGGCACCCGCGTGTGCACCGGCGGAGCGCTGGTGTGCACCGGCGGAGTCGGAGCGGGCACCGAGACCTGCGACGCGCTCGACAACGACTGCGACTCTCGCGTCGACGAGGGCAATCCCGGCGGCGGCGCGAGCTGCGGCAGCGACACCGGCGAGTGCACCGCGGGCGTGCAGGTCTGTCAGGCGGGCGGATTCGTGTGCACCGGCGCGGTCGGTCCGACCACCGAGTCGTGCGACGGGCAGGACGACGACTGCGACGGCAACACCGACGAGGGCAATCCCGGCGGCGGCGGCAGCTGCGGTGTCGAGACCGGTGCGTGCGTCGCGGGAACGCGGGTGTGCACCGGCGGAGCGCTGGTGTGCACCGGCTCGGTCGGGCCCGGCGTCGAGACGTGCAATTCGATCGACGACGACTGCGACGGATCGGTCGACGAGGGCAATCCCGGCGGTGGCGCCGCGTGTGGAAACGGCACCGGCGAGTGCAATCAAGGAGCGCTGCAGTGCGTCGGCGGAGCGCTGGTGTGCGCGGGTAGCACCGGCCCGACGACCGAAGTCTGCGACGGACAGGACGACGACTGCGACGGCAACACCGACGAGGGCAATCCCGGCGGCGGCGCGCAGTGCGGCACCGACGTGGGCGCGTGCGCGCCCGGCACCCGCGTGTGCACGAGCGGAACGCTGGTGTGCACCGGCGCCGTCGGGCCGGGCACGGAGAGCTGCGACGGTCTCGACAACGACTGCGACGGGAACACCGACGAGGGCAATCCCGGCGGCGGCGCGAGCTGCGGTGTCGACACCGGTGAGTGCAGCTTCGGCTCGCGGGTGTGCACCGGCGGAGCGCTGGTGTGCAGCGGCGGAGTCGGGCCGAGCACCGAGACCTGCGACGGACAGGACGACGACTGCGACGGGAACACCGACGAGGGCAATCCCGGCGGCGGCGGCCTGTGCGGCAGTGACGTCGGCACCTGTCGCCCGGGCACCCGCGTGTGCACCGGCGGATCGCTCGTGTGCACCGGCGCGACCGGCGCGACGACCGAGACCTGTGACGCGCTCGACAACGACTGCGACACCCGCGTCGACGAGGGCAATCCCGGCGGCGGCGCGAGCTGCGGCATCGACACCGGCGAGTGCAGCTTCGGCTCGCGGGTCTGCACGGGAGGCGCGCTGGTGTGCTCGGGCGGCCTCGGACCGAGCATCGAAGTCTGCGACACCCAGGACGACGACTGCGATGGAATGGTCGACGAGGGCTTCAATCTCTCGAGCGACGTGAACCACTGCGGTGCATGCGGGAACGTGTGCACGATCCCCGGCGCGATCCCGCGCTGCACGATGTCGACCTGCGGGATCCAGGCGTGCCAGACCGGCCGCTACGACCTCGACGGTCTGCCCGGGAACGGCTGCGAGTACGCCTGTGACGTCGCGGGCGCCGAGGCGTGCAACGGGCGCGACGACGACTGCGATGGTCGCATCGACGAGTCGCTCACGCCGCCCGCGACGTTCTGCAATCCGAACGGCGTGTGCGCCGGGACGACCGCGGTGTGCACCAGCGGCGGTTGGGTCTGCAACTACCCCGCTGCGTCGTACCAGACGACCGAGACGCGCTGCGACGGGCTCGACAACGACTGCGACGGCAGCATCGACGAGCCCTTCCCGCTGCGCGGCACCGCCTGCAACAACGGCGAGCTCGGCGCGTGCCGGCGCGCCGGCACCTACGTGTGCAACGGCGCGGGCACCGGCGTGACGTGCAATGCGCCGGCGAGCGGCGGCGGCACCACCGAGATCTGCGACGGCCTCGACAACGACTGCGACGGCACGCTGGACGACGGAGCGCCGGTGTCGTGGGTGCGCTTCACGTCGGGCACGAGCTCGCGGTGGATCATGCAGTACGAGGCGTCGCGCCCCGACTCGACGTCCGCGACGACCGGCGTGCTGAGCCACCGCGTGTGCTCGCAGGCGTCGCGCATGCCGTGGACGCAGGTGACCTACGCGCAGGCCCAGGCCGCGTGCGCGACGGTCGGCGCGCGGCTGTGCACGGAGACGGAGTGGCGCGACGCGTGTCGCTCGTCGGGCGGGAGCTGTCGCTGGTCGTACGGGTCGTCGTGCTCGACGTACTCGTCGGCGACGTGCAACGGCAACGACTACGACCCGGTCGCGGGCGCGCCCGACACCGACGTGGTGCTCGCGACGGGCTCGCTGCCGATGTGTTACGCGAGCTGGGGCGCGACCGAGGCGCTGCGCGTCTTCGACATGTCCGGCAACGTCGAGGAGTGGGCGGAGCGCCGCAGCATGGGCGTGAACCCGATCCGCGGCGGCGCGACGAACGACACCGCGGGCGGCATGGAGTGCGGCTTCGACTTCGTCGTCGCGGGCGACACCTACAACACCCCGACCGTCGGCTTCCGCTGCTGTCGCGGCACCGCGCCGTAGCTCTTGGGAGGGGTCTTGGAAGACCCCTCCCCAAACACTGCGCGCGGGGCCCAACCCCGCTTGCTCGTCCTCGCCGCGCTTGCTCGGGCGGGCGCTCGCCGGAGCGCCCGATGCGCGCTAGCCCGCGGTGATGGCCGCCAAGAAGCGAGCGCGCACCGTACGCCGGAAGCTCGAGCGCGAGCTCACCTCGCTCCACGATGCGCGCGAGAAGCTCGCGCTCCTCTCGGAAGGAGGCGCGCCCGAGCGACCGATCGTCGTGCCGAGCGCGTCGGTGATCGAGACACGCGCGCTCTCGCTCGGCTGCGCACGCTGCGAGGGCGAGCTGCGCATCGAGTCGCACGACGCGGTCGGCGGGCTGCGGCGCGTGCGCGCACGCTGTCGCGCGTGTGGCGCGGTCCGCGAGATCTGGTTCGACCTCGCGAGCCGTCTACTTTCCTGATGCAGTGCGGCACGAGCGTTGCTCGACCTCGGGCACGGAGGTCTTGATGGCATCGCACGTTCGACTCTGGCTGGACGACCAGGTCCCCGCGCCCGAAGGCTGGACCACGGTCACCAACGTCGACGCGGCGCGCTCGCTGCTCGAGTCCGGCGTCGACACGATCTCGCTCGGTGACCGGCTCGACGCGAGCCACGGGCACCGCCTCGCGCTCCTGGTCTGGATGATGCGCACCGGCACCTGGCCCCGCGAGCGCCCCGAGGTCCACGGCTCGCGTCGGCTCGAGATCACGGCGATGAAGCTCGCGCTCGACGCCGCGTGGCCGCTGCGCGAGCGAGTGGCCCGCGCGGCGCGCGCCGCGGAGCGCGCGATCGAGACGACGGGCGTGAGCCGCATCGCGGAGAACGCGGTGCAGACGACGCGCTCGCTGATCGCCCGCCGCACCGCGCGCGCCACCTGAGGCGTGGCGAATCACCCCGGAGGCGAGGCGCCGTCGCAGAGCGCCTCGAAATTCGGCTCGCCCGCCGGTCCCTACCGTCCGCGCGCTTCGCGCGCTCCGGTCCGGACCCGCGGGACGAGCACTCCGGCAAGAACTCACTCCGGCGCGCGCTTCTTCGGTCGCTTCGCCTGCTTCTCGCGGCGCGCGATCGCGCGCTCGTAGGCCGCGTGCAGCGCGCGGAACGCATCGGCATCGCCGCCCTGATCGGGATGCGTCTCGAGCGCGCGCGCCCGGTACGCGCGTTTGATCTCGGCGACGCTCGCCTTCGGATCGACGCCGAGCACCGTCCACAGGCTCTGCGGCGCCGCATCGGGGACCCGGCGCGCGCGCACGCTCTCGCTCGCGCCCTCCCGCGCCGCGCGCAGCTCCGACGGCGTGAACGGCGGCATGCCGCGCATCACGCGCACGCACGCACGCGCCCAGCGCGCGTCGACCTCGATGAGCGCGCGCTCCGCGACCCGCTCGGCCTCCTGCTTCGCCTCCTCGTAGGTGCTCGCGCCGCCGTTCGACGCGTCGGGCTTGCGGAACGGGTGCAGCGCGGGCGGCGCGCTCCACCACGCAGCCCAGAAGAAGCGGCCGCGCTGCGTCTTCGCGATCGAGACGACGGGGGCGAAGAGCTCGGTCACCGCGCGCCTTCATACCGCGCACCACCCCCTCGATGCACGCAGCGCGCGAGGCGCGCCGCCACGTGCACCGTGGTCCCGGTGCGCGCCGCGCTTGGCGCGCGTTCTGCGACCTCGCACGCCGCCATGAAGAAGCTGCAGGACGCGGTCGTCGTGATCACCGGCGCATCGAGCGGCATCGGTCGCGCCACCGCGCGCGCGTTCGCGGCCCGACGCGCTCGAGTCGTGCTCGCCGCGCGACGCGAGGCCGCGCTCGACGAGGTGGCGCGCGAGTGCGAGCAGGCGGGCGGTCGCGCGCTCGTGGTGCCCACCGACGTGACCGAGCTCGAGGCCGTCGAGCACCTCGCAGCGCGCGCGGTCGACGCGTTCGGTCGCATCGACGTGTGGGTCAACAACGCGGCGGTCGCGGTGTTCGGGCGCTTCGAGGACACGCCCTACGACGCGTTCCGGCGCGTGATCGACGTGAACCTGCTCGGCTACGTGCACGGCGCGCGCGCCGCGTTGCCGCGCTTCCGGGACGCAGGACGCGGCGTGCTGATCAACATCGCGTCGATCCTCGCGCGCCTGACCCAGCCGTACATGAGCGCGTACGTGATGTCGAAGCACGCGATCGAGGCGCTCTCGGACTGCCTGCGACAGGAGCTCGTCGGCTCGGGGATCGAGGTGTGCACCGTGCTGCCCGCGGCGATCGACACGCCGCTGTGGCAGCGATCCGCGAACTACACCGGGCACGTCGTCGAGCCGCCGCCGCCGGTGTACCGGCCGGAGCGCGTCGCGCGCACGATCGTCTCGCTCGCCGAGCGACCGCGACGCATGGCCTACGCGGGCAACGCAGGGCGCGTGCTGACGTGGCAGCAGCGGCTCGCGCCGGGCCTCGGCGCGCGCTTCGTCGGCGCGGCGATGGAGCGCGTCACGATCCGCGACGACGAAGCACCGGTGAGCGACGGCAACATCTTCATGCCGCTCTCCGACCATCACGCGACCGGCGGCGATTGGACCGAGGGTGCCAGTCTGCTCCGCGCGATCGTGCGGTTCGCGAGACGAGCGCTGCGTGGCGAGGGGCCCAGTCGGCTCGCCACCGGTCGCTGAGCGTGCCAGTCGCGACTGGCGCTCACGACTCGCCTTCGTCGATCGCGCCCTCGTAATAGAAGCGCTCCTCCACGATCGCGCCGCCGGACCAGCGCTGCACCGCGACCTCCTCGAGGCGCATCGGACGTCCGTCGCGGCCCTCGAAGCGGATCACCCACTCGACGAACGACACGCCGCGCGCTTCGTCCGCCGCCATCGCGCGCGCGACGAGCTTCGGCGGACGCGGCTGCTCGGCCAGCGCGGCCCGCTCGTACTCGACGCACGCCGCCCGCCCTGCCCGCGCGCGCTCGTAGTTCTCGAACACGACGACGTCCTCGGCGTAGAAGCGCTCGATCGCGTCGAGCGTGTGGCCCGTCTCGCAGGCGCGGACGAGCTCGACGAGGCGATCACGGATCGGCGTGGCGCTCATGCACGCGAACATGAGCCCGGGCGCCACGTGAGTCGACGTCACTGCGGCGAGGGCCCGCCGTACGCCGCGACCGGGGTCGCGTCGCGCTCGCGCGGCGTGTCGTCGTCGTCGTCGTTCGTCTCGTCGCCGCCCTGATCGTTCGTCGTCTGCTCGGCGGGCGCTTCGTTCGGCGGCGGCGTGGTCTCGCCCGCCGCCGGTGCACCGCCGCAGCCCGCGACGACCGCGCCGATCGCGATCGCGCCGAGCGCCACGCGAGCGACACCACAGAAGGGACAGCTCCGCTCCGCGACGCGCACGTGGCGCGCGCACCGTTCACACGAGACGAGGCGCATCACGGCATCGTCGCACGTCGGCGCGCGGTCACGAAGTGTACAATCACCATCGACTTCACCTCACGTCGGACCACACGCGGCAAATCCGTCAGGGGGCAATCTACACAGTGCGCGTGTAGACTCGCGACGTGCATCGCACGTCAGATTCCTCGCGGCGTTGGTCGTTCTCCTCTTCTTCCACCGCGCTGTCGCCGTGGCTGCTCCTGGCGCTCGCGCTGGGCGCCTGCGAGATGGACCGAGTCGGAATCGACCCCGACGCCGCACGCCCAGGATGCGACGGCGGCAGCTGCACCGACGCCCAGATGGCCGCGACGTGCAGCGACGGAGTGCGCAACGGCAGCGAGATCGCCGTCGACTGCGGCGGCACGTGCAGCGGGTGTCCGAACGGCACGACGTGCACCGCGGATCGCGACTGCGCGAGCGCGCTCTGCGTGTCCGGCACCTGCGCCGATCCGAGCTGCGACGACGCGCGCACCGACGGCGACGAGACCGACGTCGACTGCGGCGGACCGGAGTGCGATCCCTGCGACGACGGTCGCGCCTGCGAGGGCGCGAGCGACTGCACCAGCGGCGTGTGCGGAGACGACACCTGTCTCGCCGCGGGCTGCGCCGACACCGTGCAGAACGGCAGCGAGACCGACGTCGACTGCGGCGGCAGCTGCGCCGGCTGCGCGATCGGCGATGCCTGCACCGTCGCGACCGACTGCGCGAGCGGCGTCTGCGCGGACGACGTGTGCGTCGCGCCCGCGTGCGACGACGGAGTCACGAACGGCGACGAGACCGACGTCGACTGCGGCGGAAGCTGCTCCGGCTGCGCGGTCGGCGCGGCGTGCGACGACGGCGACGACTGCGTGAGCCTCTCGTGCGGCGACGCGGGGCAGTGCCTCGCGACGGCGTGCGACGACGAGATCGAGAACGGCACCGAGACCGACGTCGACTGCGGCGGTGCGTGCCCGCACTGCGAGGCCGGCGACGCCTGCGCCACCGCGGGCGACTGCGCGAGCGGCGTGTGCGATGCGTCGAACGTGTGCGCCGCGCCCGCGTGCGACGACGGAGTCGACAACGGCACCGAGACCGACGTCGACTGCGGCGGTGACTGCGCGTCGTGCGCCGACGGCGCGAGCTGCGGCGACCCGAGCGACTGCACCAGCGGCGTGTGCAGCGCGGGCACCTGCGTCGAGCCGACGTGCCTCGACGGAGTGCGCAACGACGGCGAGACCGACGTCGACTGCGGCGGGCCCTCGTGCGGCGACTGCGACGACGGCGAGGGCTGCGCGGGCGCGGGCGACTGCGCGAGCGGCGTGTGCAACGCGTCGAACGTGTGCGCCGTGCCCTCGTGCACCGACGGAGTCGACAACGGCACCGAGACCGACGTGGACTGCGGCGGCAGCTGCCCGGCGTGCGGTCAGGGCGAGGGCTGCACCGACGGCGACGACTGCGAGAGCGGCGTGTGCAGCGCGAACGCGTGCGCCGCGCCCTCGTGCAACGACGGAGTCGAGAACGGCAGCGAGACCGGCACCGACTGCGGCGGCGGAACCTGCAACGACTGCGGCACCGGCGGCGGATGCGCGGGCTCGAGCGACTGCACGAGCGGCGTGTGCACCGGCAACGTCTGCATCGCGCCCGCCTGCACCGACGGAGTGCGCAACGGCAGCGAGACCGGCACCGACTGCGGCGGCGGAACCTGCAACGACTGCGGCACCGGCGGTGGATGCGCGGGCCCCACCGACTGCGTGAGCGGCGTGTGCAACGCGATGAGCTGCGCCGCGCCGACCTGCACCGACGCCGTGCGCAACGGCGCCGAGACCGCCGCCGACTGCGGCGGTGGCACCTGCCCCGACTGTGCGCCCGGCCTCGCGTGCCTGAGCGCGAGCGACTGCACCAGCGGCGTCTGCACCGCCAACGTCTGCAGCGCGCCGAGCTGCACCGACGCGGTCCGCAACGGCACCGAGACCGGCACCGACTGCGGCGGCGGCACCTGCCCCGACTGCGGCACCGGCGGCGGATGCGCGAGCGCGAGCGACTGCACCAGCGGCGTCTGCACCGCCAACGTCTGCAGCGCGCCGAGCTGCACCGACGGAGTGCAGAACGGCACCGAGACCGACACCGACTGCGGCGGCGCGTCGTGCCCCGACTGCGCCGAGGGCGACTCGTGCACGGCGAACGGCGACTGCGCGAGCACGCACTGCGTGAGCAACGTGTGCGTCGTCGCGCCGACCGCGGCCTTCACCATCACGCCGCCCACCACCGCTGCGCCGCTCACCGTGAGCGCGACGAGCAGCGCGACGCCGGGCAGCGCCGCGATCACGCTGACTCGCTACGACTGGGGCGACGGCGGCGGCTTCGTCTCCGCGTCGACCCACACCTACGCGGCCTCGGGCACGTACACGGTCACGCAGCAGGTCCGCGACGCGAACAACCTCACCGCGACCGCGACGCAGACGATCACGGTCGACGACTTCCAGCCGGTGCGCTTCAGCACGACCGACATCTCGCCGGGCGTGAGCCTCTCGGTGGATCGGCTCGCGGTCGAGAGCTGGCCCACGCGCGGCGGCGTGCGCTCGAACCGCGCGGTGACGCCGGGCTCGGGCGTCTTCTACTTCGAGTCGGAGCGCCTGATCGAGCGCGGCTCGGTGTACGGCGCGGGCGTGGCGACCGCGCTCGAGGATCTCGGCAACGTCGCGGGCGCGACCGCGCAGTCGCTCGGCGCGATCACCGGCGGCGGCATCGAGAGCAACGGCAGCACCTGCACCGGCGGCACGCCGTGGTTCTCGCGCAGCGAGCGCTTCTTCGGCTTCGTCGTCGACTACCGCGGCACCTCGCCGACCGTGCACGTGCTGCTCGACGACGGCGCAGGCCTTCCGTACGTGAAGCAGTCGTGCGCGATGACGATCACCGCGCCGCTCTACATCTTCTACAGCGGTGAGCGCTACGAGCTCCGCTCGCAGATGCGCGTCAATCCCGGCAACGACACCACGAACCATCCGTTCCACTTCACCGCGAACGGCGTGCGCGACGCGCTCACCACGGCCGGCGCGAGCTCCGCGGCGAGCGCGCTGGTGATGGGCTGGGGCCAGACCCGCGCGCGCGACGTGAGCACCGCGCCCGTGCTCACGACGTCGCCCGATCTCACCGTCGCGGTGGGCACGCCGGTGATGCTCACGGCGAGCGCGACGGATGCCGAGGACGGCACGCTCACGTCGTCGATCACCTGGGAGGACGTCGCGACGCAGCGCCACGCGCGCACGACCGGCACCGGCGCGTCGTTCTCGTTCACGCCGACCGCGGTGGGACGTCATCCGATCGTCGTGACCGCGACCGACTCGTACGAGGTCAGCACGACCCGCACGATCATGGTCACGGTCACCGGCACGCTCCCCCAGTTCGATCCGGTCGTGCTCACGCCGGACTCGCTCACGGGCACGGGCATCACCGTCGCGCCGGGCGGGCTCGCGGCGCGCTTCGACGGCTTCGACAAGTACGGCGTCCGCGCGAACCAGCCGATCTACGGGCAGTTCTGGTACTTCGAGGCCACCCGCCAGGTGCCCGCGTCGAACATGGGCATGGGTCTCGTGATCCGCGATGGCGATCTCGATCCCTACGAGTTCGGTCGCGTGCCCTACTCGATGTCGGTGAACACGCTCGGCGGCACGTGGCGCAACCTGGTGTGGCAGAGCGCGTGGGACAGCTCGGAGAGCACCTACGGTCTCGCGGTCGACTACCGCGGTCCGAACCCGATCGTCTACGTGATCATCAACGGCGTCGTGCAGGAGACGCTGGTGCTCGACGACGTGTGGGTCCCGCTCTACCCGATGCTCTACGCGAACCCGACCGGCAGCGTCGCGCCCGCGCTCGACTGGACGATCAACTTCGGGACCTCGGCGTTCGTGCACGATCCGGTCGCGATCCTCACCGCGGCAGGCGTCGACGCGAGCGGGCTCGAGGTCGGTTGGGGCGACGCGAACACGCCGTGATCGGAGCACGGGATGCTCTCGACTGCGACCGCACGGTCGCAGTCGAGCGCGCAACCGCGAGTGGAAATGCTTGCTGATTCGCGGACTGATCGCCGCGAGCCCGAGGCACGCGTGATGCACTCTCGGGCGAGCCCCATGCGTGCCGCTTCGCTCCTCTCGCTCGCGCTGCTGATCGGATGCTCACCGGAGATCACGAGCGACGCCCCACGTGACGCCGCCGTCGATGCGCGCACTGCGGTCGACGCGAGCAACCCCGCGAGCGACGCCGCGAGCGACGAGCCCGACGCGAGCGCGCCCGACGCCTCGAGCGATCCCGATGCCGGGCCCGACGTCGCGCGCAGCGTCGGATGCACGAGCGGTGGAGGCCTCGCCGAGGGCGAGCACACCTTCACGCTCGACGGGCTCGATCGGCTCTATCGCCTGCGCCTGCCCGAGGGCTACACCCGCGATCGCGCGTGGCCGCTGATCCTCGCGCTCCACCCGAACGGCGGGAACGCGGGCTACTGGGACGGCACCTCGGGCGATCGTGCGATCCGCAACCTCGCGCGCGAAGAGGCGATCGTGCTCGTCGCACAGGCGCGCGAGGGCGACTGGCGCGGCGATCTCCCCGTCGAGCTCGCCTACTTCGATCACGTGATCGACGAGCTCGAGGGCGCGCTCTGCGTCGACACCTCGCGCATCTTCTCGATGGGCTTCAGCGGCGGCGGCTCGTTCAGCGGCGTGCTCGGCTGCATGCGCGACGACATCCGCGCGATCGCGAGCGGCGGCGCGGTGATCTACTTCGATCGCGAGGCCTGCGTCGGGGAGCCCGCGGCGTGGATCACCATCGGCGCGGAGGAGCTGATCGACGGGCGCGCGCAATTCCGCGACTTCTGGCGCGATCGCAGCGGATGCGAGGCGAGCTCGATGGCGACCGATCCCGCGCCCTGCACCGCGTACGACGGCTGCGAGAGCGCGCGCCCGGTCCACTACTGCCAGCACGAGGGCGGCCACGTGTGGCCCGCGTTCGGGACCCAGGCGGCGTGGGACTTCTTCCGGCAGTACTTCTGAGGCGTCGCCGTCGCCGTTCGCGACCATCCTCGCGCCGTGCTTGATGCGTCCGCACGCGCGCGGTACGACGCGCGCGATGACCGACGAGACGCGGGGCACGTCTGCATCGGGGAGATCGCTGGCCGATCTGATCGCGCTCGCCGCGCTCAGCGCGGCGTGGTGGAGCGCGGCCGTGCTCGTCGATCCACGCGGCGACTTCCCGCTCAACGACGACTGGGGCTACGCGGTGCCGGTGCGCGCGCTCGTCGACGAGGGCACGCTGCGCTTCGCCGACTGGCAGAGCATGCCGCTGCTCACCCAGGCGCTCTGGGGCGCGGCGTTCTCCGCGCCCCTCGGCGTGTCGTTCACCGCGATGCGGGTCTCGACGCTCGTGCTCGGCTGGCTCGGGCTGCTCGCGACCTACGCGCTGCTGCGCACGCTGCGTGCGCCGGTGCGATGGGCCGCGCTCGGCGCGTGCGCGCTCGCGCTCTCGCCCGTCTACTTCGCGCTCGCGTTCTCGTTCATGACCGACGTGCCCTTCGTCGCGCTGATGATCGCGGCGAGCGCGGCGTGGGTGCACGCGGTGCGCACCGAGCGCGCGAGCTGGCGCGTGATCGCGACGCTCCTCGCGGTGCTCGCGACCCTCGATCGCCAGATCGGCATCGCACTGCCGCTCGCGTGGGCGGTCGCCGATGCGCTGCGGCTCGGGCTGGGACGGCGCTGGGTCGCGAGCGCGCTCGTGCCGCTGGTGATCGTCGTGGGCGCGCTGGTCGCGTTCCAGAAGATCGTCGGCGCGACCATCGGACTGCCGGCCTTCTATCACACGAAGTCGGTCGAGCTGATGCAGGCGCTCGGCGGCCTGGTGCGGCTGCGCGGGCTCCGTTATCCGCTCGAGCGCACCTCGCTCTCGCTGGTCTATCTCGGGCTCTGGTCGCTCCCGCTCACGCTCGGCGCCGCGGTCGCGATCGCGCGCCGCCGCTGGGTGATCGCGAGCACGCTCGCTGCGCTCGTCGTCGGGCTCGCGCTCGGGGTGATCGGGCGCGGGATGCCGCTCACCGGCAACGTGTGGATCGAGACCGGCATCGGGCCCTACACGCTCGACGGAGACGCGCCGCACGCGCCGCGCATCGTGTGGATCGTGATCACCGGCGTCGGCGTCGCCGCCGCGTGGCTGATGCTCGTGGTGCTCGGTCGGGCGCTGCGCGCGCGGCTCGCTTGGGACGACGCGGAGCCCACGATGCGAGCGCGCGCGAAGCGCGCGTGGAGCGCGCTGCGTGAGGGCGAGATGCCGATCTGGATCGCGCTCTTCCTGACCGCGCTGATCGGCTACGCGCCCACCGCGATCGTCTACGGGCCCTTCTTCGATCGTTATCTGCTCGGTCAGCTCCCGTTCGTTCTCGCGCTGCTCGCGCTCGAGATCCTCCCGGCCCCGACCGATCGCCGCGTCGTCGCGCTGGGCAGCGCCTTCGTCGCCGCGTCCGCGCTGTTCTCGGTCGCCGCGACCCACGACTACCTCGCGTGGCACCGCGCGCGCTGGGCGCTGGTCGAGCGCGCCGCCGAGCGCTCGATCGCGCGCACCTCGATCGACGGTGGGTTCGAGGTGAACAACCACCCCGCCCCCGAGGGCCCGCCGATCGAGAACGAGGACGCGCCCTACCGGCTCGCGATGTCGCCGATGGACGCGCACGAGGTGATCGACGAGCTCGAGGTCGACGCCTGGATGCCGTGGTCGATCGAGCGCGTGTACCTGCTGCGCGCGCAGTGATCGATCACCGCGGCTCGCCGAGCTCGTCGGCAGCGCGGAACAGGTTGATCGGCACGCTCAGGTAGCGCCGCCCCGCGGCGTCGGCGGGCGGCATCCGGCCGCCGTCGACGTTGATCTGCACGCTCTGGAACAGCAGCTTCGGCGCGGGCAGCGTCGCATCCCGCGCGTTGCGCGCCCGGACGAATTCCTCGCGCGTCGTGCGCGCGGAGAGCTGCGGGTTGTGGTCCTTCTCGGCGCCGATCGTCGTCTCCCAGCGCACCTCGCGGCCGGGAAGGTAGTCGTGCCCGGGGAACACCCGCGTGGCGTCGGGCAGCGCATAGAGCTTCTGGACCGAGTCGAACATCCGCTCGGCGCTCCCGCTCGGGAAGTCGCAGCGACCGGTGCCGTAGTCGTCCATGAAGAGCAGATCGCCGGTGAACAACGCGTCGTCGATCCGGTAGGTGACGCACGCGGGCGTGTGGCCCGGCGTCGCGATCACCTGCACGCGCAGGCTGCCCGCCTCGATCACGTCGCCCTCGGCGACGAGCCGATCGAACTGGCGCCCGTCGGTCGCGAGGTGATCGAGCGCGAGGACGCTCTTGAACGTGCGCTGCACCTCGGTGATCGCCGCGCCGATCGCCACGCGCGCGTCGAAGCGCCGGCGCAGCAGCGCGGAGCCCGAGAGGTGGTCGGCGTGGGCGTGCGTCTCGAGCGACCACCACAGCCGCAGCCCGTGCTCGCGCACGAAGTCGCCGAGCCGATCGATCGACTCGGTGGACGTGGACGAGCCGATCGGCTCGTAGTCGAGCACCGGATCGATCGCGACCGCATCGCGCGTGGCCGGGTCGTACACGACGTACGAGAGCGTGAACGTGCGCGGATCGAAGAACGCCTGGACCTGCATGACGAGACCTCGCGTCGAGTGGGTTGTGCTGGTCGCCCGGAGCAGCGGCCGTGCCGCCGCGAGGTCGTGCCCCGAGGGCGTCGCCCTCTACGCACCGTCGCCCTGCCGATCGGTGTGCGCGCTCACGCGCGACGTTTCATCGCGCGTTTCATCGCGACCACGCGTCGCTGAAACGTCGTTTCACGACGATGCAACACGACGGAACGCGAGCGCGCGAGCCACCTCTCGGCAGCTCGCGCGCTTCCACGGAGGACGACCGCTCGCGGTCAGGCGTCGGGCGTCGCGTGCGACCGCTCCACCCATCCCACGACCCACATCGATCCGACCATCGCGAGCACGAACACCACCGCCGAGATCGATCCGCTCGCCAGCGCGGTCACGCCCGGCCCGGGGCAGTACCCGCCGAGCCCCCAGCCCACGCCGAAGAGCGCGGCCCCGGCGAGCAGCCTGCGATCGAGATCGCGACGCGTCGGCAGCGCGAACGTCTCGGCGAGGAGCGGTGCGCGCCGGCGGCGCACCCACCGGTACACCGAGGCGTTCACCGCGATCGCGCCGACCATCACGAACATCAGCGCAGGCCGCCAGTCGCCGGTGACGTCGAGGAACCCGATCACGTTCGCGGGCTCGGTCATCCCGCCGACGACCAGACCGATCGCGAAGAGCGCGCCCGCGGCGAACGCGGCGAGGCCCTGCTTGGTGCGCGCGTCCATCAGAGACCTCCGAGCAGGCGCATCGCGAGCACGGTGAGCCCGCCGGTGAGCATGAACGTGAGCGTCGCGACGATGGAGCGCGGCGCGAGACGGCTGATGCCGCACACGCCGTGGCCGCTGGTGCACCCGTTCCCGATCCGCGTGCCCACGCCGACGAGCACGCCGGCGAGCGCCACCAGCGGCAGCGCGGGCGCGCCGCTCGCGTCGAAGCGGTCGGGCATCAGCACGAGCCCGACGAGCCCTCCCGCGACGAGCCCGGCGACGAAGAGCGCGCGCCACGCGACGTCGCCCCGCACCGGCGCGACCAGCCCGCCGAGGATGCCGCTGATGCCGGCGATCTTGCCGTTCAGCGCGAGCAGCAACGCCGACGCGGTGCCGATCATCACGCCTCCCGCGAGCGCCCATCCGAACGAGACCAGATCCATCCGAGACGTCCTCCTCTCGAAGCCTGCATCGCAGCCCGCGTGCCAGCGACCATGCCCGCGATCGCGGCGGAGGGAACGCACACGGACGTTTCGCGAGCGTTTCACCGGCCGCGAACCGGTGAAACATCACGTTTCGATCGGTTCCGCGATCCCGCGATTCTTCACGGGCTCGACCCCGCGCCGGGCACGGCACGGTCGTCGCTATCGAGCCCTTCACGTCATGTCGCTCGTCGTCGGTCTCGCGCTCGCGATCCTCGTCGGCGTCTCGCTCGGTCTGCTGGGCGGAGGCGGCTCGATCCTCATGGTCCCGGTCCTCGTGTACGTGCTGGGACGCGGCACCCACGAGGCGATCGCGACCTCGCTCGTCGTGGTCGGCACGACCAGCCTCGCGGCGCTGATCCCGCACGCGCGCGCCGGTCGGGTGCGCTGGAGGACGGGCCTGCTCTTCGGCGCGACCAGCATGCTCGGCGCGTACGCCGCGGGGCGCGTCGCGCACGTCGTGCCGGGCGTGGTGCTGCTGCTCGCGTTCGGCGCGATGATGCTGGTGACCGCGGGCGCGATGATGCGCGCACGCCTCGCGACCGCGGCCACGACGGAGCACCCGCTGCGGATCGTGGTGCAGGGCGCGATCGTCGGCGCGATCACCGGGCTCGTGGGCGCGGGCGGCGGCTTCGTCGTGGTGCCGGCGCTGGTGCTGCTGGGCGCGCTCTCGATGCGCGAGGCGATCGGCACCTCGCTGCTCGTGATCGCGATGAACTCGGCGGCGGCGCTCGCCGGACACCTGGGCTCGACCTCGATCGACGTCGGGCTCGCCGCGATGATCACCGCCGCCGCGGTGATCGGCAGCGCCGCCGGCGCGGTGGTCGCGGGCCGCGTGCGTCAGGACCTGCTGCGGCGCGCCTTCGCGTGGCTCGTCGTGACGATGGCGGTGTTCCTGCTCTCGCAGGAGATCCCTCGCGCCGCGGGCGTCGAGGTGGTGCTCGGTCGCGACTGGCCGTGCGTGCTCGGGCTCACTGCGATCCCGATGGCGCTCGCGGCGATCGACCTCGCGCGGATGCGCCGCGCGGCCGAGGGCGTCGCGGAGGAGACGCTGCGGCGCTCCATCGCGTGAAACACACGTTTCACCGCTGACCCGAGCTGTTTCATGCACGTGAAACATCGAGCCGAGAGGAAGACGTCGATGGAGCATCCTGGAGATCCTCGGACGAGCCCGGCCACGCGGCAGCCGGCGGGCGACACCCGCGCGATCCTCGACGCGCTCTCGCGCATCGAGCAGCGGCTCGATCGCGTCGAGGCGATCGCCTCCGCGGCGCGCGCGGACGCAGCGAGCGCGCTCGCCGGGGCGACCGACACCTTCGACCACGCGATGCGCGCCGCCGCCGCGCGCGGCATCGACGTCGACGAGCGGGCGCGCATCGCGCTGCGCCTGCTCGAGCGCATCACCCAGCCCGACACGATGCGGGCGCTCGAGCGCGTGCTCGAGCTCGCGGAGCAGTCGCCCGCGGCGATCGCGATGGCTGCCGACACGCTCGACAGCCTCGCGGCGCGCGTTCAGCAGGCGGGCATCGACCTCGACGCGCGCGCCGACAACGTGCTGCGCGCGGCGGAGCGGCTGAGCTCGGACCGCGCGGTCGCGCTGATCGAGGCATCGCTCGAGCGCGCCGACGCGATCCGGAGCGTCATCGAGTCCGGTGCCCTCGACCCCGCGGCGGTCGCGGTGGTCTCGAAGGCCGGGCGCGCGCTCGCCGAGGCGGCGTCCGAGCCCGGAGCGTCGCTCGGCGCGCTCGGGCTGCTGCGCGCGATGAGCGACGCCGAGATCCGCGCCGCGAACGGCTTCCTCGTGCGCTTCGCACGACACCTCGGGCGCGCGCTCGCGGACGACGCGCCCGCGCTGCCCACCCACGCGAACGGAGCACGACGATGAACGAGCCCAGCACGCACGACATCGTGATCATCGGCGGCGGCACCGCCGGCCTGAGCGTCGCGGCCCGCCTCTGCGCGCGGCCCGACGCGCCCGCGGTGACGATCGTCGAGCCCTCGGAGCACCACTACTACCAGCCGCTCTGGACGCTCGTGGGCGGCGGGATCTTCGCGAAGGAGAGCACCCAGCGGCGCGAGGCGGACTACATCCCGCGCGGGGCCACCTGGATCCGCGACGCAGCGACGGAGATCGATCCCGAGCGAAGGATCGTGAGGACGCGCGACGGGCGGACGCTCTCGTACCAGCAGCTCGTCGTCGCGCCGGGCATGCAGCTCGACTGGCACGCGATCGAGGGCCTCGAGGGCCACCTCGGGAAGGACGGCATCTGCTCGAACTACTCGTACGCGACCGTCGACAGCACGTGGAAGGCGCTGAGCACGCTCGAGGGCGGCAACGCCGTGTTCACGTTCCCGTCCACGCCGATCAAGTGCGCGGGCGCGCCCCAGAAGATCATGTACCTCGCCGACGATCACCTGCGGCGACGCGGCGTCCGCTCGCGGACGCGGGTGATCTACGCCTCGGCGACCGCGGGGATCTTCGGCGTGAAGAAGTACGCGGCCGCGCTCGCGAAGGTCGTGGAGCGCAAGGAGATCGAGACGCTCTTCCGCCACGACCTCGTCGCGGTGCGACCGAGCTCGAAGGAGGCGGTCTTCCGCCATCTCGACGACGGCAGCGAGCGGATCGTCTCCTACTCGCTGCTCCACGTGGTGCCGCCGCAGAGCGCGCCCGACTTCGTGAAGAAGGGCCCGCTCGCGAGCAGCGCGGGCTGGGTCGACGTGCACAAGCACACGCTCCAGCACGTGAAGTGGCCGGACGTCTGGGCGCTCGGCGACGCGAGCAGCTTGCCGACCTCGCGCACCGGCGCCGCGATCCGCAAGCAGGCGCCGGTGCTGGTCGAGAACCTGATGGCGTACCGCCGAGGCGAGCCGCTGCCGGCGAGCTACGACGGCTACGCGTCGTGCCCGCTGGTGACCGGCTACGGAAAGCTGATCCTCGCGGAGTTCGACTACGACGGGGTGCCGCAGGAGAGCTTCCCGTTCGACCAGTCGCAGGAGCGCTACAGCCTCTGGGCGCTCAAGGCCTACGCGCTGCCCGAGATGTACTGGAACGGAATGTTGCGCGGGCGCGCGTAGCTGAAACGTCGTTTCACCGACGTTGCAACACCCTGAAACATCGTCTCGCGGCCGGTTCTGGCATCCTCGATCCGGCGGGAGAGGGAGCGCTCATGCTGTTCCGACAGCTCTTCGATCTGGAGTCCTCGACCTATACGTATCTCCTCGCCGACGAGGAGACGCGCGAGGCGGTGATCATCGATCCCGTGCTCGAGCAGGTGGAGCGCGACGTCGGCCTGGTGCACGACCTCGGGCTCGCGCTGCGCTACGCGATCGACACCCACGTCCACGCCGATCACGTCACGGCGCTCGGCACGCTGCGCGACCGCCTCGGATGCCAGACCGTGCTCTCGGAGCGCGCGGGTGTCGGGTGCGCCGACGTGCTGGTGAAGGACGGCGATCGCATCCGCTTCGGCGCGCACGAGCTCGAGGTGCGCGAGACGCCGGGCCACACGAGCGGTTGCCTCAGCTACGTGACCGGCGATCGCCGCATGGCGTTCACCGGCGACGCGCTGCTGATCCGCGGCTCGGGCCGCACCGACTTCCAGCAGGGCGACGCGCCCACGCTCTATCGCTCGGTGCACGAGAAGCTCTTCACGCTGCCCGACTCGACGCTCGTGTTCCCCGGCCACGATTACAAGGGACGCACCGTCACCTCGGTCGGCGAAGAGAAGCGCCTCAACCCGCGGCTCGGCGGAGGGCGCAGCGAGGCCGAGTTCGTCGAGATCATGGCGAAGCTCCAGCTCGCGTATCCGAAGAAGATCGACGTCGCGCTCCCCGCGAACCTCGCGTGTGGGGTGCCGCGCGGCGTGCCCGCGACGCCCGAGCCGATCGAGGCCGCGCGCTGGGCGCCGATCGAGACGAGCGCGGGTGGGATCCCCGAGCTCGCGCCCGAGTGGATCGCGACGCACCCCGGCGCGGGGCGCCTCGTCGACGTGCGCGAGCCGAGCGAGTTCGTGGGCGAGCTCGGGCACGTGCCGGGCAGCGAGCTGGTGCCGCTCGCGACGGTCGAGCGCGCCGCGCTGGACTGGGATCGCAGCGCGCCGATCGTCGCGATCTGTCGATCGGGCGGGCGCTCGGGAAAGGCCGCGCTGCAGCTGCGCGCCATGGGCTTCGAGCGCGTCGCGTCGATGCGCGGCGGCATGACCGCCTGGAACGCGCAGCGACTGCCGATCGATCGCGGCGGCAGCGCGCGCGAGGACGCGACGCAGGCGAGCTGAGATCTTCGACTCGAGGCTGTCGATGAATCGAGTCGGCCGCCGCGCGAGAGCAAGCGGGGTTGGGGACCCGCGCGCAGCGTTCAGGGATGGGGGGACCCGATCCGGCTTCGCCGGGCGGGGGGAAGGGGTCATCCATGACCCCTTCCGAAAACTCAGTCGAGCCGCTTCCGGAAGCGCAGGATCGCGAGCGTCATCATCGCGCCGGTGAACGCGAGCAGGGCGAGCACGTCGGGCCACATCTCGGAGAGACGCGCGCCGCGCAGCATGACGCCCCGGATCAGGCGCACGAAGTGCGTCATCGGGATCACCTCGGCGAGCCACTGCGCGGCCGGCGGCAATCCGGCGAACGGGAACATGAAGCCCGAGAGCAGGATCGACGGCAGGAACACGAAGAACGTCATCTGCATCGCCTGGAACTGCGAGCGCGCGCGCGTGGAGATCAGGAGGCCGAGGCTCAGGTTCGCGAAGATCAGCAGCCCGGCGGCCAGGTACGCGTCGGCGAGAAGGCCGCGGATCGGCACCGCGAAGAGCCACGTGCCGAGCGCGATCACCAACGTCGTCTGCACGAGACCGATGCCGACGTAGGGAAGCACCTTGCCGAGCATCAGCTCGCTCCGCGTGATCGGGGTCGCGATCAGGAGCTCCATGTTGCCGCGCTCGCGCTCGCGCACGACCGCGACGGCCGTGAAGAGCACCATCGTCATCGTCAGGATCACGCCGATCAGCCCGGGCACGATGTTCAGCTGACTGCGCCGCTCGGGGTTGTAGAAGCTCACGACGCTGATCGGTCGCGTGGTCGGGGGCACGCCGGAGATCGCTTCTCCAGGCGCCCTCGAGAGCGTCCCGCGCGCCGCGGCCTCGGGCAGCGGGACCTGCGCGAGCTGCGCCGCCGCGCTCTGGACCGTGGTGTCGCTCGCGTCGACGAGCACCTGTGCAACCTCGCGGCCCTCGGCGCGCCGCCGCTCGAAGTCGGGCGGCACGACGATCCCCACGCTGATCCGGCCGCGCCGCAGGAGGTCCATCAGCTCCTCGGGCGCGTGGACGTGCGCGACCGGCTCGACGACACCGGTCGCCAGAACGTCCATCACGAGCGCGCGCGAGCCGGCGGTGCTCGCCTGATCGACGATCGCCGCCGGCAGCCCGCGCAACGTCAGGTTGATCGCGTAGCCGAACACGACGAGCTGGATCACCGGGATACCGACGATCATCGCGAGCGTCACGCGGTCGCGCCGGAGCTGCAGCAGCTCCTTGAAGACCACGGCGAACAGACGACGCCACTTCATGCGCGGCGCCCGTGCGTCACGGCGACGAAGACGTCCTCGAGCGTCGGCTCCCCGAGCGCGACGCGAGCGTCGACGCCTGCACGCGCGAGCGCCTCGGCGACGCGCGGCTCGGCCTCGACGCCCTCCGCGGCGAGCACGCGAAGGTTGGTCCCGATCTGCGCCGCGCTGATCACACCGGGCGCGCCGGCCAATGCGCGCTGGGCACGACGCGGCTCGGCCGCGCGCACCTCGAGGGTGCGACCCCGGAGCGCGCCGGTGAGCTCGGCGGGTGATCCGTCCGCCACCAGCTTGCCGCGATCCAGGATCGCGAGGCGATGGCAGCGCTCGGCCTCGTCCATGTAGTGCGTCGAGACGAGGATCGTCGAGCCGCCGTCGGCGAGATCGAACAGCTTCTCCCAGAAGTCGCGCCGCGACTCGGGGTCGACCGCGCTCGTGGGCTCGTCGAGGAAGAGCAGCTCCGGCTCGTGCACGACGGCACCCGCCAGCGCGAGACGTTGCTTCTCGCCGCCGCTCAGCGTGTCCGCGAGCTGATCTTCGCGGCCCTCGAAGCGGAACTGCGCGATGAGCGATGCCACCCGCTGCTTCGCACGAGCTCTCGGGATGTCGTGCACCGCCGCGAGGAAGTCGAGGTTCTCGCGCACCGTGAGATCGGCGAAGAGCGAGAAGCGCTGCGTCATGTATCCGATGCGCCGGCGGAGCGGCTCCGACTGCTCGGGGATGCGCAGCCCGATGACCTCGATCTCGCCGGCCGAGGGCAGCAGCAGCCCGCAGAGCATGCGGATCGTCGTGGACTTGCCCGAGCCGTTCGGCCCGAGGAAGCCGTACACGGCGGCGCGCGGCACCGTGAGATCGACACGATCGACCGCCGTCGCATCGCCGAAGCGCTTGGTCAGGCCGCGCGCGCGGATCGCGATCGCCTCGGCCATCAGTGGCCTCCATCGACCTCGTGCGCGAGCTCGACCCGGACCGGCATGCCGGCAGGAAGGCCGCGCGCGTCCTCGCCGGTCAGCTCGACCTCCGCGAGGTAGCTGAGCCGGGCGGCGTCGTCCCCCGTGAGCGCGTAGTACGGAGTGAAGCTCGGCTCGCTCCGGATCATCCGCACTCGCCCTGCGAGGGGGCGATCACGGCCGTCGACGAACACGCGCGCCGACTGCCCCACGTGCACGCGAGCACGAATCGGCTCGGGTACGTACACGCGCGCGTAGGGCGCGTCTCCGACGAGCAGGATCGCGAGCGGTGCGCCGACCGGGGCCTGGTCACCGAGTCGATAGGGCAAGCTGTCGACCTCGGCGGCGCGCGGCGCGACGACGCTCAGCTTGTCGAGCAGGACGACCTGCTCCGCCATCCGCGCGCTCGCGGCAATCACCGCGGCCTCGGCCTGGGCGATCTGCTCGGGACGGGTTCCTCGCTCGAGCTCGAGCAGCGCCGCGCTCGCCGCGCGCACGCGCCCCGCGGAAGACCCCGCCGCACCGCGCGCACGATCGAGCTCCACCCGCGCGACGACGCCGCGCTGCTCGAGCGACTCCACCCGCTCGAGATACGAGCGCGCGTCGCGCGCCTCGGCTTCGGCTGCGGCGAGCTCTGCGCGCGCCCGCGCCACGTCCTCGCGCCGCGGTCCGGCCTCGAGCTCGGCCAGGACTTCGCGCCGCTGATGGGCTTCGCCGGCCGCCGCCTGCACCGCGCTGCCGGTTCGCGCCGCATCGAGCTGCACGAGCAACTGCCCGGGCGCGACCCGCTCGCCCTCGCGCACCTCGATCGCGACGATGCGCTCGGCCGCCGGGGAGGGCAGCGTGATGCGATCGTACTCGAGCGTGCCGAGCGCCTGCGGCGCCGCGTCACTGCACCCCACGGCGAGCCCGATCCCGACCACGACCGCGGCGAAACGCCCCTGCCAGTGATCGATCTCGAACGCGGCCGACATGCTCGCAACGACTCCGCGAGGGGCTCCAGGAACGCAGGTAGGCACGCGAGGGGCGCGTCGCTAAGACCCAGCCGAGGTCGCGTCCCCGCAGGCGAGCGAACGCCAGCGTTGAAAGCCTCGGCGCCGGGTCGAGACGGTCTCCGAGCAACGGAGCGCGACATGGCACACGTCATCACCGAGCTCGACACGACCGCCAGCCCCGAGCGCGTGATCGGCGCGCTCACGGACTTCTCCCCGCGGCGCCTCGAGCTCTGGCCCAACATCGATCGCAGGTACTACAAGGTCGAGTCCACCGAGCCGACGTCGGCGGAGGTGACCGAGGGCACGGGCCCGTTCGGCGGAATCTGGGAGCGGGCCCGATATGACTGGTCGCGTCCCGGCACCGTGCGAATCGACGTGAAGGACTCGAACGCCTTCGAGCCGGGCAGCTATTGGAAGTACGACGTGACGCCGACGGCGAACGGCGGCAGTCACGTGCGCATGGAGTTCGACCGGCGCCCGCGCAATTTCAGAGGCCGCGTCGCGAGCGCGCTGCTCGATCGGATCGGCGGGAAGTTCTTCGAGAAGCAGCTCGGCGAGACGCTTCGCCGCATCGAGCGCGCGAGCTGAATCCCTGCCGGAGTGCTCGTCCCGCGGGTCCCGGACGGGAGCGCGCGAAGCGCGCGGACGGGAGGGACCGGCGGGCGAGCCGATGTTGGACACTCCCTCAGTTCGCAGCGAGACGATCGCGCAGCGCCTGCAGTCGTCCGTGTGCGCGCGCGTCGACGATCGACACCGCGATCGCACGATCGACCGCGGGGATCGCCTCGCTGCCGTAGATCGTCGCGATCGCCTCGGCGGCGCGCGAGCCCGCCGTGGGATGCGCGGCCATCACCACGAGATCGGTGAGCATCTGCTCGTCGCCGCGGCTCGCGGGTGATGCGCGATAGGCGCGCTCGTAGCTCTGGATCGCCGCGGTGAGCGAGCGCTCCTGACGCTGCGAGTACGCGAGCAGGAGGTGCGGTCGCGCGTCCCACGGCTGCTCGCGGATCATGCGCGCCAGCGTGCGGCGCTCGGTCGCGCGCAGCGGATCGCCGTCGGCGAGCTGCGCGCGGATCACCGCGAGCTCGGGCGGGAGCGGCGGTGCCCACACGTCGCCGGGCGCCGGGCGCTCGCCGGTCGGCGGACCGAGGAGCGGCGTGTCGTGCTCGATCTGGAACGAGGGCGCGGGCGCCATCGCGACCGGCGCGACCTCCGGCTCGTCCTGCGATCGCGACCACACGAAGCCGGCGATGACGCCGACGATCGTGATCATGCCGAGCGCGGCGATCGCGATCACCACGGCGAGGATCGGGAGCGCCGGTGTCGCCTTCGCGCGCGGCGCGCTCGGGGCGCTCGCGGGCGGCACCGCGCTGAGGCGCGGCGCGGGGAGGAAGGGCTCGAGCGCGCGCATCATCTCGAGCGCCGAGTCGAAGCGCTGCGCGGGATCCTTGGCGAGCCCGCGCGCGAGGATCGGATCGAGCGCGGCCGCGAGCGGCGGATCGGGACGCAGCGCCGCGAGCGAAGGCGTCGGCTCGATCAGCGTCCCGCGGAGCTCGTACACGGTGTCGCCGCCGGGCTCCTGGAAAGGACGGCGCCCCGCGAGCATCTCGAAGAGCAGCACGCTCGCGGCGTAGACGTCGACGCGGCCGTCGATCGTCGCCGAGCCGAGCTGCTCGGGCGCGATGTAGCCCGCCGTGCCGAACGCGGTGCCCTGCGCGGTCAGCTCGTTGCCCGCCTTGTTCTCCTGCGCGCCGAAGAACTTCGCGAACCCGAAGTCGAGCAGCTTCGCGTGGTCCTCGTCGCCGAGCCGCTGCACCAGCACGTTCGCCGGCTTGAGGTCGCGGTGGACGATGCCGTGCTCGTGCGCGTACGTGAGCGCCTTGAGGATCTGCACCACCAGCGAGAGCGCGCGCTCCGCGGTGAGCTCGCGTGCGTCGAGCAGCGCGCGGAGGCTGCGACCCTCGACGAGCTCCATCACGAGGTAGGGCACGCCGTCGCTCACGCCGAAGTCGGTGACTCCGACGATGTGTGGGTGCGAGAGCGCCGCGAGCATCGACGACTCGCGATCGAAGCGCGCGCGCTCGACCGGGTCGGCGTGGCCGGCGCTCTGCAGGATCTTCACCGCGACGTCGCGCCCGAGGATCAGGTGCTTCGCGCGGAAGACGAAGCCGAAGCCGCCTTCGCCGATCGCGCCGGAGAGTCGATAGCGCGCATCGAGCACGCGACCGATCCACTCGTCGGGCTTCGTCTCGGCATCCCGGATCTCCACCTCGCTCAGATCGTGGATCGCACGCGTGGGATCGGGCGCGCTGGTCGGGGGTACGTCCTCGCCCATCGCGGTCAGGGTACCTCGATGTGGCGCGCGATCGACCGTGATCCCACGCGCTCGCGAGGGCGAGGTGCGCGTCGATCGCCGTGCATCTCACCTCGCGGCACTCGCGCGCCCATCGTGCGAGCGATTGTGGGGACGCGACACGAATTCGTCTCGCGAGAGTGATCGCTCCGAGCACGACGCGCCCTCTTGTCCGCGGCACGAGCGAGGACGAGCGCGCGTGCTGATGGAGGTGGATGCGTTGATCCGGAAGATGCTCTCGATGGTCGCGGTGATCACGGCGCTCGCAGGTTGTGCGCCCGCCGACGAACCTGGCCTCGACTCCGATCTCGACACGAAGACCGATGCGATCGTCGGTGGCACTGCGTTCAGCGGCGTGCCCGCGGTCGGCGCGCTGGCGTCCGGCGGTTCGCCGTTCTGCACCGGCACGCTGATCACGCCGACGCGCGTGGTCACCGCGGCGCACTGCGTCGCGGGCACGAGCGCGTCGCAGATCACGTTCATCACCGGGCCCTCGGCCTCGCAGGTCCAGACGCGCACGCGCGTGGTCCGCGCGGTCGCGCACCCCGGCTACAACTCGCGCGCGCTGACGAACGACATCGCGTATCTCGATCTCGCGTCGCAGCCCGCGGGAGTGACGCCGATCGGCGTGCTGCCCGCGAACAGCATGACGTCGTCGTGGGTCGGTCGGAACCTGCTGCACGTCGGCTACGGCGTGAGCGACGGACGCAGTCAGAGCGGCGCGGGCATCAAGCGCGCGGTGAACATCCCGATCACGCAGGTGTCGAGCACGCAGTTCCGCTACGGAGCGACGGGCCGCAACACGTGCAACGGCGACTCGGGCGGCCCCGCGCTGCACCAGGACGCGAGCGGTGCGTACCTCGTCGCCGGCGTGACGTCGTACGGCGATGCGTACTGCACGCAGTACGGCGTGGACACGCGCGTCGACGCGTACCTCGACTTCCTCGGCGTGAGCGGCGGCGGGCCCGTCGATCCGCCGGACGACGGTGGTGGTGATGGTGGCGGGGAGCCCGAGACGATCCGCCAGTCGGGCTCGCTCGCGCAGGGCCGCGCGCAGTTCTTCGACGCGATCCCGGTCGCAGCGGGCTCGCCGTTCCGCGCAGCGCTGAGCGGCACCGGCGACGCCGATCTCTACGTGCGCTTCGACGCGCGCCCCACGAGCAGCACCTACGCGTGCCGCCCGTACAACGGTGACTCGAACGAGCTCTGCGAGCTGACCGTGCCCGCCGGCGCGAGCGAGGCGTACGTCGCGGTCAACGGCTACACCGCGAGCGAGTTCGACCTGACGATCACGTACACGCCCGAATGATCGCGGCGTGAGCACGAGCGGCGCGTCCTCGTCACGAGGGCGCGCCGTTCGTCGTCACGGCGCCCAGACGTAGCCGAGCCGCGCGGCGATCGTGCCGCCGCGCGCGCTGCACTCGCTCTCGCGCGTCGTGAGGAAGTAGTCGAGCCCGCCGGTCGCGGGCGTCCACTCGCACTCGACGAGCGCGAGCGGCGTGAGGCCCGGCGGTGCGATCGCGGTGGTCGCGACGAAGCCGAGATCGACCGGTGCGCCCGCGGTGTAGCCGAGCGGCGGAGTCGGCGTGGTGGTGTATCGATTGCGCGCGCTGCCCGCCTCGTTCCAGTGATAGAGGCGCACCAGCGACGAGAGCGCGCCTTCCTGGCGGCGATACGTCGTGAAGCACGCACCAGTGGTCGCGCACTCGGCGGCCCAGCAGCTCGTGCCGCCGCACGTCGTGAGCGCGCAGCCGTTCGCGGAGCAGCCTGCCGCGCGCGAAGCAGGCAGCGGCGAGCAGTACGGTCCCACGTCCTCGAGGTGGCTCGTCCAGTGGTGCTCGGTGCACTCGACGTAGCGCGCGGCACGCACGCGACAGCCTTCGTCGAGCGCGCCCGCGGCGCAGTCGTTGTCGACGAAGTCGCAGAGCTCGGGCGCCCCCGGACGCACGTCGGCGCGGGTGTCGTCGCAGTCGACGATCGTGCAGGTCGCGCCCACGCCCGCGCCGTCTCCGTCGGCGTCGGTGCAGCAGCTCGTCGGCGCGCTGCACGCGCCCCATCCGCACGAGGCGCCGCAGGTCTCGACCCCACTGCCGCACGCGCTCGCGCACGGCCGCGTCGCACCGCGCACGCACGTGAACGTCTCGTCGCGCGCGCCGTCGCAGTCGTCGTCGGCGCCGTTGCACGACTCGGCGGGCGGCATGCACGTGCCCGGCGCGCAGGTGGCCTCGCAGATCGCGGTGCCGGTGGTGCCGCACGACGTCGTGCACGATCCGCTGGTGCCCGGGGTGCACGTGCCTTCGCCTTCGCAGGTGCCGCTCGGCGACCACTCGCACGACGTCGTGCACTGCGCCGGGCGCGTGCCGCAGCGTCCACATGCGACGCGCCCGGTCGTGCCCGGCATGCACTCGCCTTCGTCGCCGCACGGCCCGTACGCCCACACGTGCTCGGCGGTGCAGAACCGCTCGCGGGTGCCGCACGCGCCGCAGGGCACGTCCTCGCGCTCACCGGGTGTGGGGCACGGGTCCGCCTCGCACTCACCGGCGGGCTCGTAGGCGCACGCGTCGGTGCATGCGAGCTCGCGCGTCTGACCGCTCGGGCAGTCGCTCGTCGCGCGCAGGGTCGTGCCGGGCGCGCACTCGCCCTGCCCTTCGCACGCCGCCTCGGTCGTCCACTCGCACGTCGCGCTGCATCGCTCGACGCGCATCCCGCAGTTGCCGCACGTCGTGTCGCGCGAGGTGCCGGCCGTGCACTCGCCCTCGTCCTCGCAGGGACCGTAGGCCCACACGAGCTCGGCGGTGCAGAAGCGATCGCGGGCGCCGCAGCGTCCACACGCGACCGCCTCGATCGCCCCCGGGCTCTCGCAGGGCTCGGCCACGTACGCGTCGGGCGTGCTCGCGTCGGTCGAGCTCGGTGCGTCGTCGGGTGGCTGGCTCGCGTCGACCGAGCCGCTCGCATCGAAGCCGTCGCCTCCATCCGCGGGATCGGGCGACGACCCGCCGCACGCGAGGGTGAGCGGTGCGAAGAAGAGCAACGTGAAGAGGGAGAGCGCGCGACGCATGCGTTTCGGACCTCGGCGGCAGCCGGGGTACGAGCATACGCGAGCGGTTCTCCCTTTCGGTGTTCGTCTAACCCGAGAGCTCGGCGTCGATCATCTGCGCGAACCACTCGACGGGGCGCCACCCGGTCTGCCTGCCGAGCTCCTCGCCGTCCTTCACGACGATCAGCGTCGGCGTCGCGCGCACGTCGAGCTTCGCGAGCAGGCGCGGGTCGCAGTCCGCGGTGCCGATCTCCACCACGCGAACCCGACCCTCGTAGCGCGTCGCCACCTCGATCAGCACCGGCTCGAGCTTCTTGCACGGCGCGCAGGTCGCGCTCCACACGTCGACGATCACCGGGCGATCCGAGCGCACCACGAGCCGCTCGTACGCGTCGAGATCGCGCACCCGCTCGGGCATCACCTTCTTGTTCGCGCCGAAGAGCCGATCGAGGAGCCGCATGCGAGGGCCCGTGTACCGCGCTTCGTGCGTGCTCGCGAGGCGACTACGTCGTGCGCTGTGAGAGGGAACGCGCGATGAAGAACGACGGACTCACGCTGGTGAGGCTCGAAGGGCGACCGATGCGCGTGGATCGCTCCGCGATCGAGGCGCTCGCGAGCTCGATGCAGGGCTCGATCCTCGAGAAGGGCGCACCGGGATACGACGGCGCGCGTGAGGTGTGGAACGCGATGGTCGATCGCCATCCGGCGCTGATCGCGCGCTGCGCCACGCCCGACGACGTCGTCCGGTGCGTGCAGTTCGCGCGACGCAACCGCGCGCTCACGTCGATCCGTGGCGGCGGGCACCACATCGCGGGCAACGCACTGTGCGAGGGCGGGCTCACCATCGATCTGAGCGGGATGCGCGGCGTGCGCATGACGAGCGGGAGCACGCGCGTGGTGGTCGAGGGTGGCGCGCGGCTCGCCGATCTCGACGCGATGACGCAGAAGCGCGCGCTCGCAGTGCCCGTCGGGATCAACTCGACGACCGGCGTCGCGGGCCTGACGCTCGGCGCGGGGTTCGGCTGGATCTCGCGGAAGTACGGGCTGACCGTCGATCGCCTCCTGTCGGCCGAGGTCGTGCTCGCGAGCGGCGATCGGGTGATCGCGAGCGAGCGCGAGAACGCGGATCTGTTCTGGGCGCTGCGCGGCGGCGGCGGGAACTTCGGCGTGGTCACGTCGTTCGAGTTCGATGCGGTGCCGCTCGGGCCCGAGGTGATCGCGGGCTTGATCGTGCATCCGCTGGAGCACGCCGACGACGTGCTCGACTTCTACGCGCGGCTCACCAAGAACGCGCCCGACGAGCTCACGGTCTGGGCGGTGCTGCGGGGCGCGCCGCCGCTGCCGTTCCTGCCCCCCGAGGTGCACGGCAAGCCCGCGATCGTGCTCGCGGTGTGCTGGGTCGGCGACCCGAAGGACGGCGAGGCGGTGCTCGCTCCGCTGCGCGAGCACGGCAAGCCGTACGGCGTCCACGTCGGGCCCACGCCCTACGTCGGATGGCAGCAGGCGTTCGATCCGCTGCTCACGCCGGGCGCGAGGAACTACTGGAAGACGCACTACTTCGAGGCGCTCCCGAAGGGCCTCTGGGACGTGCTCGTCGATCACGTGAAGCGCATGCCCTCGCCGCTCTGCGAGGTGTTCGTCGGTCAGCTCGGGGGCGCGGTCGCGCGCATCCCCGAGGACGCGACGGCGTACGCGTATCGCGCGACTTCGTACGCGATGAACGTGCACACGCGGTGGGAGCGCGCCGAGGACGACGCGCGGTGCATCGCGTGGGCGCGCAGCCTGTTCGATGCCGCAGCGCCGTTCGCGACGGGCGGCGGATACCTGAACTTCATGCCCGAGGACGACCAGGGTCGCGTCGCCGCGGCCTACGGCGAGCACCTTCCGCGGCTCGCGCAGATCAAGGAGAAGTACGACCCCGAGAACCTGTTCCGGGTGAACGTGAACATCGCGCCCGCGAAGAGCGCGGCGAAGCGAGAGGCCCCGCCGCCGCCGCGTCCGTGACGGTATCGCGGCCGGAGATCCAAGTGCATCCTCGAGGGCCGCGAGCGCGGCCGGGGGATGACGATGCGCGGCACTTGGGTCCCGATCCTGCTCATCGCCGCGTCGTCGATCGGCTGCGACGGCGCGGCGCCACCCGCGACCACGGTGCGCCTGGCGATCGTGCTCGACGAGCGCTGGGCTCTCACCGAGCTCGCGATCGACGTCGCGGATGAGGTCATCCGGGTCGCGCCCGCCTCCGAAGTGACGCTCGTCCTCGACGACGCGGCAGCGGGCACGGCCACGCGCATCGACGTGATCGGCCAGCGAGGCAGCGATGCGATCGCGCGAGGCGAGACGTCGGTCATCCCGATCCTCGGCGCAGAGATCGACGCGGTAGTCGTGCTCGCGCTGGCGAGCACGGGCTGCGAGGACGCGTGCGCGCCCGACGAAGCGCGATGCGAGGGCGACGCGGTCGAGCGCTGCGAGCGGGGCGAAGACGGATGCCTCGCGTGGAGCGCCGCAGTCCCGTGCGAGAGCGGTCGGACGTGCTCGCTCGGCGAGTGCAGCGACACGTGCGCCGACGAGTGCGCGACGGGAGAGACGCGCTGCGACGGCGAGACGAGCGTCGCGACGTGCGGCCAGGCCGACTCCGACACGTGCCTCGACTGGCTCGCTCCGAGCGAGTGCACGGAGGGCGAGACGTGCGTCGGCGATCGTTGCCGCGCCGAGTGCGAAGGTGCGGAGGAGTGCACGGCGCCGCCCGCCACGACGTGCGCCGACATCGGCACGCTCCGCACGTACCTCGCCGCCGGCGACTGCGTGTCGGGCCGGTGCGTGTACGCGCACGAAGACACGCCGTGCACGTGCGAGGTCGATCGCTGCGTCGCGTGCACCGCGGTCGACTGGACGATCTCGACCATCGACAGCGCGCCCGAGAATCGGACGCGGACCGCGATTGCCGTCGACCCGAGCGGCGGCGTGCATGTGAGCTACGCCGACGCACGCGACGATCTCGCCTACGCGCACCGCGCACCGGGCGCGACCTCGTGGGACGTCACGCCGATCGGCGGCGGCGCGAGCTGCTCGTTCAGCCCGCTCTGCTCGATCGCGGACCAGACCTCGATCGCGATCGACGCGGCGGGCCGAGCCCACGTGGTGTTCTACGGCTCGTCGATCACCACGACCGGCCTGCACCACGCGTTCGACGACGGGAGCGCGTGGCAGGTCGAGCAGATCGACCACGACGGCTATCGGAGCGCGCTCGCGATCGACGCGCGCGGCGTGCTGCACGTCGTGTTCTCGCGCTACGGGACCGGCGCGCTGGTGTACGGACAGCGACGCGCCGACGGGACGTGGGGAACGATCGACATCGATCCCTCGGGCGCCGCGAGCGAGCCACCGGTCTCGCTCGCGATCGACGGCACCGGCGGGCTCCACGTCGCGTTCCACGGTCGCTCGGGTGGGCTGCGCTACGCCCATCGGCCGCGCACCGGCGGTGCCTGGACGCTCGAGACGATCGATGCCGACTCGGACGGCAGCTCCGCGATCGCAGCCGACGCGACGGGTGGAGCGCACGTCGCGTACGAGCACCTCGGCATGCTGCGCTACGCGTTCCGGGCCCCCGGAGGCACGTGGGCCCACGAGCCCGTCGACGCCGGGGGGCGCCACGCCGCGATCGCCGTCGATCGCGCCGGGCGCGTCCACGTCGCCCACTACGCCGCCGCGACCGCAGCGCGCGATCTGCGCTACGCACACCGGGCGATCGACGGCACGTGGTCGGGCGCGGCGCTCGACACCCGCGACGACACCGGCGAGAGCCCGTCGATCACGGTCGATCGCGGCGACGGTGTGCACATCGCCTATCGCGCATGGACCGCGAACGACGTCCGCCACGCGTTCCAGCGCAGCTGCGCGCCCTGACGATCCGTGCTCAGAGCACACATCGCACGCCTGCGATGTCCGTCTCCGCGACGCAGAGGTTGCACGCGTTGCAGCGCGTGCGCTCGAGCTCGCCGCGCTGCATGCGCAGCACCAGCTCGGGATCCGCGATCAGCGCGCGCCCGAGCACCACGAAGTCGAACCCTTCGTCGCGCGCCTTCACGAGACCCTCGCGCGAGACGAGCCCGCCGAGCAGCGCGATCGGCATGCGCACCGCGCGGCGCAGCTCGCGCGCGAGCGGCAGGAAGAACGACTCCTCGAACTCGTAGCGATCGATGATCGCGCGACCGAGGACGCGCATCGCGGCGCCCGAGATCCACTCGGGCTGCGCATCGGCCATGCGATCGAGCGGCAGGCCGCCGCGCAGCAGGAAGAACGGGGTGCGGCTGGTGAACCCGCCGCTCGGGATGATCACGTCGGCGTGCCCGCTCGCCTCGATCGCGCGTGCGATCGCGATCGACTCGTCGAGCTCGAGCCCGCCGGGGAAGCCATCGCGGAGGTTGGTCTTCACGAGGACTGCGAGGTCGCGCCCCACCGACGCCCGCACCCGCTCGAGCACCGCGAGCGGCAGGCGCATCCGGTTCTCGAGCGAGCCGCCCCAGCGATCGTCGCGTCGATTGGTCGCGGGCGAGAGGAACTGACTCAGCAGATACCCGTGCCCGAGGTGGACCTCGACCGCGTCGAAGCCGAGCTCGGCGGCGCGCGAGGCCGCGTCGCCGAACGATGCGATCACACGATCGACGTCCTGCTCGTCCATCGCGCGCGCGAAGGGCAGCCCGGCCGCGACGCCGTAGGCGTTCCACCCGAACGAAGGGCCGCGGGGCGCGCGACCGTTCGGCCCGCGCACCTTGCTGAACGTGCCCGCGTGCCCGAGCTGGAGCGACACCGCGCCACCCTCGTCGTGCACCGCGCGCGTCAGCTCGCGCAGCATCGTGCACGACTCGGGCACGAGACGGAGCTGGTGCTCGAAGGTGCGCCCCTCGTCCGCGACCGCGCAGTACGCGACCGTCGTGAGCCCCACGCCGCCCGCCGCGAGCCGTCGATGGAAGTCGACGAGCGCGCGCGACGCGATGCCGCCGCGGCTCATGCCCTCGTAGGTCGCGGCCTTGATGACGCGGTTGCGGAGGCGCAGCGGGCCGAGCGCGGCGCGCGAGAACAGTTCGTCCACGCGCGCATGGTACTCGCTGCGAAGACGAAGACGCCGCGAGAGCCGGAGCTCCCGCGGCGTCCTCTCCGTGCTCGAGCGTTCGTCAGCGGATCATCACGACCACGTCGTCGAGCGCCCACGACTCGTCGTTCGGCGCCTGATCGAGCGTCGATCCCGCGGTGACCACGAGCGACGCGCCGCTGTGCGCGCGCGTGCCCGCGACGATCGCCGCGTCACGATCGTTCCAGCCACCGCCGCAGCGCAGACTTCCCTGGTCGAGCGTGAAGGTCTGCCGGAAGATGTCGGCGCCATCGACCTGCACGAACCCGGCCTCGCCATCCCAGCTGTCGATCGAGTAGTAGCGCGCGGTCACGCGCGCCTCGCCGTGCGGCACACCGCGGAGCGAGTAGGTCTTGGAGACCGAGCCGCCCGCGAAGACGTTGTACCCGCCCAGCGTCTGCGTCGTGTACGGGCACGCCGTGCTGGTCGTGTTGTTCGTCCAGCCGCTCGCGCCGCCGGTGAAGTCCTCGACGCTGATCACGGTCCAGCCGCCGCCCGCGGTGGTCATGTCGCACGTGACCGCGAACGGCGCGTTCCCGGCCGAGCCGTCGGGATCGATGGTGTACGTCCCGCTCGGCGCGCTCGGACTCGCCGTGCGGATCGCCGCGCAGCTCACCGGGAGCGCGCGTCCCGGGCGCACCCACAGGCGCACGTGGCGCGCGCTGTTGCCCGCGGGCTCCTCGGGCGTGTTGTAGGTCGGGATGCCGTTGATGCCGTCGCCGTGCGGATTGCTCACGCCGACGCCCCACCACCAGCAGCTGCCGTGATCGCCGTCGAGCAGCGTGTTGTTGGTCTGCTGGCTCACGCCGAGACCGGAGAACGGCTGGCAGCCCGCAGGGGTCGACCCGAGGCTGGTGGTGGAGCCGTAGATCGCCGCGCGTCCCGTCGCGTCGCCGACGACGAGCGGGCTGCGGTCCTGCGTCCACTGCACGTAGCCCGCGGGCATCGGGCCCTCGAGCCACTCGTAGCGCAGCTCGTAGTACGTCGCGCTGCCGAGGTTCGGGAGCTGATCGAGGATCGAGTAGTCACCGCCGTTCGGCGCGGTCGGGCTCACCGAGATCCACGCCGACGCGGCGCGCACGTTGCCGAATTCGGCGAAGTCCTGATCGTAGATCTGGGTCCAGCCGCCGCCGGCGGTGGTCATGTCGCAGTACGTCGAGACCACGGTCGTGCCGTTCGGCGCGATCGTGTAGACGCCGCTCGGCGCGCTCGGGTGCGCGGTGTGGATCGCCGCGCAGTCGCGGAGGACGGTGCAGTCGAGGCCGTCACCGGGCTCGCCGGTGTTGCACGCGCAGGTGCGGCCGCCCTCGGTGTTCGTGCAGGTCGCGTTCTCGTCGCAGCCACCGTTGTCGACGTCGCACTCGTTCACGTCGTCGCAGCTCGCGCCATCCGCGCTCAGCACGAACCCGCTGCCGCACGAGCACGCGAAGTCACCTTCGCCGTTCGTGCACGTCTGCTCGCAGCCGCCGTTGCCCGCGTCACACTCGTTCACGTCGTCGCAGCTCGCGCCATCCGCGTTCAGCACGAACCCGCTGCGGCACGAGCACGTGAAGTCGCCTTCGCCGTTCGTGCACGTCTGCTCGCACCCGCCGTTCGACGCGTCGCACTCGTTCACGTCGTCGCAGCTCGCGCCATCGGCGTTCAGCGCGAACCCGCTGCGGCACGAGCACGTGAAGTCGCCTTCGCCGTTCGTGCACGTCTGCTCGCAGCCGCCGTTGCCCGCGTCGCACTCGTTCACGTCGTCGCACTGCGCGCCATCCGCGTTCAGCACGAAACCGCTGCCGCACGAGCACGCGAAGTCGCCTTCGCCATTCGTGCACGTCTGCTCGCAGCCGCCGTTGCCCGCGTCGCACTCGTTCACGTCGTCGCAGCTCGCGCCATCCGCGTTCAGCACGAACCCGCTGCCGCACGAGCACGCGAAGTCACCTTCGCCGTTGGTGCACGTCTGCTCGCAGCCGCCGTTGCCCGCGTCGCACTCGTTCACGTCGTCGCACTGCGCGCCATCCGCGTTCAGCACGAACCCGCTGCGGCACGAGCACGCGAAGTCACCTTCGTCGTTGGTGCACGTCTGCTCGCAGCCGCCGTTCGCCGTGTCGCACTCGTTCACGTCGTCGCACTGCGCGCCATCGGCGTTCAGCACGAACCCGCTGCGGCACGAGCACGCGAAGTCACCTTCGTCGTCGGTGCACGTCTGCTCGCAGCCGCCGTTGTCGGTCTGGCACTCGTCGACGTTCGTGCAGCCGGTCTCGCCGGTGCCGGTGTAGCCGTCGGGGCACGCGCCGCAGGTGCGGTCGCCGGCGGTGTTCGTGCAGCTCGCCAGCGGATCGCAGCCGCCGTTGTCGGTCTCGCACTCGTCGATGTCGGTGCAGCCGCCGGCGCCGTCGTCGAGGTAGCCCTCGGGACAGTCGCCGCAGGTGAAGCCGCCCTCGGTGTTGGTGCACGCGACGAGCTCGCTGCACCCGCCGTTGTCGGTCTCGCACTCGTCGATGTCGACGCACGACGTGCCGTCGTCGTTCTCGTCGTCGTAGCCGAGCGGACAGAGGCCGCAGTCACGACCGCCGGTGTTGTTGGTGCAGGTCACGAGCGCGTCGCAGCCGCCGTGATCGACCGCGCACTCGTCGACGTCGTCGCAGGTGTGCCCGTCGGCGTTCAGCGTGAAGCCCTCCTCGCACGAGCACGCGAAAACGCCCTCCGAGTTCGTGCACGTCTGGTCGCAGCCGCCGTTCTCGGTCGCGCACTCGTCGATGTCGGTGCAGCCACCCGCGCCGTCGTCGACGTGGCCCTCGGGGCAGTCGCCGCAGGTGAAGCCGCCGGGTGTGTTCGTGCACTCGACGAGCTCGCTGCAGCCGCCGTTCTCGGTCGCGCACTCGTCGACGTCGGTGCAGCCGCTCGCGCCCGTGCCCTCGTAGCCGCTCGGGCACGCGCCGCACGCGATCTGGCCCGCGCTCACGCTGCAGGTCGTGAGCGGATCACAACCGCCGTTGCCGGTGCTGCACGAGACGCCCATCGATGCATCGCGCATCTCGCCCGCGTCCGAGCCCATGGGCATCTCGTCGTCGCCGCACGCGCTGATCATCGCGAGCACAGCCACGCAGACTGTCGCTCGCCCCCATCGCCGACTTGGTTTCGCCATCCCCAGACCTCCGGTGGTCAGGGATTCCGCCCTCGGCGAATGAATCTGTCAATCCTGGATTCTGCGAGTTCGGAATTCCAGTGATTTTCACTGACCGCGCGATCAGGTGTTCGGCCGCTCGATCCGTCCGTCGGCGTGTCGCGCGAAGCGTCCTTCCTCGCGCGGATGCACCGGCGCGTCGCTCGGCCACGGCCACCCGCCGAAGCGCGTGCGCTGGTAGTCCTCGAACGCCTTCACCAGCTCGTCGCGACGATTCATCACGAAGGGCCCGTGCTGCGCGACCGGCTCGCCGATCGGGCGCCCTTGCAGCATCAGCACCTCGCAGCGCTCCGCGCCCGCCTCGAGGCGCACGTCGCGATCGCTGCGCACCACCATCGCCGCCGCGCCGCGCTGCACGTGATCGTCCACGCGCAGCACGTCGCCGCGGAAGAAGTAGAGGACGCGGCCGGCGCGCGGGCTCTCCGCGCGCGGCAGGGTGCACGACGCGCCGGGCTCGAGATCGATCGTCCAGATCGCGACGTCGGAGTCGGGGCGCGACGCCCACGAGCGCGGCGGCGGCGAGAGCGCGCGGTGATTTCCGAGCGCGCCCGCGACGATCGTGATCTCCGCGGCGCGTCCCTGGGCGTCGACCTCGCGCACCCGCGGGATCTGCTCGCTCCACGACATCGAGAAGTGCGGGGGCGCCATCTTGTCGGTGCTCGGGAGGTTGAGCCAGATCTGGAAGAGCTCGACCGGGTTGGGCTCCTCGCGCTTCAGCAGCGGGAACATCTCGGAGTGCACGATGCCCGCGCCCGCGGTGAGCCACTGCACGTCGCCGCCGCCGAAGCGCGCGGCCGCGCCGAGCGAGTCCGAGTGATCGATGAGCCCGCGGCGCACGATCGTGACCGTCTCGAAGCCGCGGTGCGGATGGCCGGGGAACCCCGGCACCACGTCGCCGTGGTACATGCGCCACCCGTCCTTGCCGGCGAAGTCCTGACCGATGTCGCGACCCGCGAGCGATGCCGCGGGGCCGAGCTTCTCGTTGCCCTCGGGGTACGCGTCGAGGTGGTGGACGCAGAAGAGGAACGGATCCGCGGTGACCCACGGGAATCCGAGCGGCGCGACTTGGACGACGGTCTGGCTCACGCGCGCGATCGTGGGGCTTCGCGTGCGTGGCGTCGATGGTCAGCGGGAGTGCTCGCTCGCGCAGGGCCCGCACGGGAGCGTGCGGAGCACGCGGACGCGAGGGCCCTGAGCGGGCGAGCCGATGTGCCTCAGGGACGCAGCACGCAGCCGCCGATCACCTCACCGCTCCACTTGGTGCGCATCGCGGTCTTCACCTCCGCGAGCGCGAAGCCGTGCGAGACGTGGGGGCGGATCTTCCCCTCGCGCGCCCACGCGAGGATCTGCGCGAGCCGCGGAGGACGGATCGAGGGATCGTGCGCGGTCGTGATCGCGGTGGGGCACCCGAGCACGTCGAGGCCCTTCATCATGATCAGGTTCGTCGGCAGCACGTTCGCGTTGGGCGCGCCGCGACCGCCCTTGCCCTTCGCGACGTCGGGGGTCGAGGCCCAACCGACGATCAGGAAGCGCGCGCCGAACTTCACGCAGCGCAGGCTCTCGATCGAGATCTCGCCGCCGACTCCGTCGTACACGACGTCCACGCCCTGCCCGTTCGTCAGCTCCTTCACGCGATCGCGCAGCGTGCCGGGCTCGATCGCGATCACGTGATCGGCGCCCTGCGCCTTCACCGCGTCGAGCTTCGCGCGCGAGCGCCCGGTCGCGATCACCGTCGCGCCGAGCAGCTTCGCGAGGTGCACCGCGGCGAGCCCGGTCGAGCCCGATGCGCCGTGGATCAGCACGGTCTCGCCCTCGCGCAGTCGACCGCGCGCGACGAGGCAGTGGTACGCGGTCTCGTAGTTGCCGAGGAGGTTGCACGCCTCGTCGAACGAGAGCCCGCCGGGGATGGGGATCACCGCGTCGGCGGGCGCGACCGCGTAGCTCGCCCAACCACCCCAGCGCTGATGGGCGCCGAGCGATCGCGGGCCCGCGAGGAACGGATCGACCAGCACCGCGTCACCGAGCGCCACGTGATCGCCGACCTCGCTGCCCTTCCACGCGACGACCCCCGCGTACTCGAGGCCGGGCGTGTACGGCGGCTTCGGCATGTGCTGGTACTGCCCGCTCGTCATCAGCAGATCGACCCAGCCCACCGAGGTGCTCTTCACCGCGATCACCACCTCGCGCGGCGAGAGCGACGCGACGTCGGGGGGATCCATCGGCACGACCGAGACGTGCTTCTCGATCGCGTCGGTCGGCGACTCGCCGAGCTCGGAGACGACGACGCGATGACCGGGCGCGAGGGTGCTCATGCGACGTGGATCATAGACGTGACGAACCGGCGACGCGCGCGTGTCGTGCGTACTAGGATCGCGGCGTGCACCGGACGTTCTTCCGCACCCTCGCGCTCGTCGTCGTCGGATCCGCGATCTTCTTCGCCGCAGAGCTCGCGTTCGAATGGTGGAGGCTCGGGATGCCGGGCCACGACGCGACGAGCTGGGAGGGCGTGAACAACGCGAAGCTCGTCGACCTGATGAGCCCGCTCGCGCGCGCCTACAACAACATCCTCGCGATGCTGATCGCGACGATCGGCCTCGCGATCCCGCTCACGGCGAACATGCACACGCCGAAGCTGATCGACATGTTCCTGCGCGATCGGCTGAACCAGGCGGTGCTCTTCCTGATGGCGTTCTCCGCGGCGAACACGCTCTGGGTCGCGTACATGGTCGGGCCCGAGTTCGCGCCGATGTGGGCGGTGCGCTTCGCGGTGTTCGGTGCCCTGCTCGGGTGGGCGATCCTAGTGCCGTACTTCTTCTACGTGGTGCGCTTCCTCGATCCCTCGAACATCCTCGCGCGCCTCGAGAAGGACGTGGAGGACGCGATCGAGCGGGTGCGCACCGGCGCGCTCGATCCCGACGCGGGCCAGACGATCGTGCACGAGCGGCTGCACCAGATCGGCACGATCGTGATCAAGTCGCTCGACCGCACCGATCGCGGCGTCGCGCTCGAGGGCATCTGGTTCCTGAAGCGCCTCCTCGACTTCCACGGGCAGCGCAAGAAGGACATGCCGGCGCGCTGGTTCGTGGTCGATCGCGCGGACTTCGTGGGGCTCAGCGCGGAGGCGATCGCGCTGGTGCAGGACGAGAAGCTCTTCTTCGAGCGGAAGGTGCTGCACCAGCTCTACCTCTCGTACCAGCACGCGGTGAGCAAGGCGTCGGACGTGGTGTCGAGCATCAGCGACGCGAACCGCGTCGTCGCGATCGCCGCGGCACAACGCGGCGACGAGGCCGCGCTCCAGCTCTCGATCCGCTACTTCAACAACTTCCTCCGCGAGTCGGTGAAGTCGAAGCACGTCCACAGCATCTACGACGTGTTCCATCAGTACCGACTGCTCGCGACCGCGCTCACCGGTCGCTCCGACGTGGTGCGCGACGTGATCGGATACCTGCTCGGCTACGCCGAGGCCGCGCGCGCGGCGGGGCTCGCGTTCGTGCCGTGCTTCGCGGCGTTCGACCTCGCGTCGATCGCGCTCGAGGCGGGGCGCGCGAAGGATCCTGGGGCGCGCGAGATCGTGCAGCGCGTGCTCTCGCTGCCGCATCGTCGAAGCGGCGCGATCGAGATGATGGTGCTCGAAGCGAAGCTCAAGCTCGGCGCGGCGCTCGCGGCCGAGGGCACCGAGGAAGCGTCGCTGGTCCGCGATGCGATCGCCGACTGCAGCCCCGAGGAGATCCGCAGCGCGCGCGATGGTCTGCTGCGCGCGCCGCGGACGTTCCACGAGGTCACCGATCGTCAGGTGGACTTCCGATGGGTCCCGCCCGAGCAGCGGCCCGCGCTCGAGTCGTTCGTCGCGACGATCGTGCCGTCGTCCGCAGCCGCGTGAGAGCTCACGTCGTCGGCGCGGCGAGCGCGGCGTCGACGGCGGCGAGCAGCTGGCTCGAGGTCGAGGGCTTGGGCAGGAACGACACCTTCTGCCCGCGCAGCCCCTCGAGCACCTCGCGCACGTCGAACCCGCTCGTGAGCAGCACGCCCACCCGGGGATCGATCGCGCGGATCGCGTTGAACGCCTCGCGGCCGTCGAGCTTCGGCATGTGCAGATCGAGCAGCACGAGCGCGACGACGTCGGCGTGGCGCTGGAAGAGATCGACCGCCTCCGCGCCGTCGGCCGCCTCGAGCACCTGGTAGCCCGCCGACACCAGCACCGCGCGCGTCGCGCGGCGGAGCGCGGGCTCGTCGTCGGCGATCAGCACCACCGCACCTTCGCGGCGACGCGGCGCGGGCACGACCGAAGGAGGCCGCGCCGGGTCGTCGATCCGCTCGGCGATCGGGAAGTAGATGCGGAACGTGGTGCCCGCGCCGGGCGCGGTGGTGATCGCGAGGCCCGCGCCGTGGCTGCGCAGGATGCCGAGCATCGCCGAGAGACCGAGCCCGCGTCCGTGCGCCTTGGTCGAGAAGAACGGATCGAACATGCGCGCGCGGGTGCTCTCGTCCATGCCGCAGCCGGTGTCGCGCACCTCGAGCTCGAGGTAGCGGCCGGCGGGCAGCGTCGTGTGGGTCGTCGCGCCCTCGATCTCACCGGCCTCGAGATCGACCGCGTGGGTCCGCACCGCGATCGTGCCCGGCTCGTCGCCGATCGCCTCGCCCGCGTTGGTCAGCAGGTTCAGCACGAGCTGCTCGATCTGCGAGCGATCCGCGGCGAGCGGCGGGAGCCCTCCGGCGAGCGAGAGCTCGAGATCGATCTTCTTCGAGAACGAGCTCGACGCGAGCTGCGCGATCCCCCGCACCACCTCGTCGAGCGAGAGCGGCGCGATCGTGCGCGCGCTGCGCCCCGAGTAGACGAGCATCTGGCGCGTGAGATCGGCGGCGCGACGCGACGCGTGCTCGACCTCGCGCAGCGCGTTGTACGCAGGCGAGCCGGGCTCGATGTGGCGCTGCGCGACCCCGGTGAACGCGAGGACGATCGCGAGCAGGTTGTTGAAGTCGTGCGCGATGCCGCCCGCGAGCACGCCGAGGCTCTCGAGCTTCTGGGCGTGCAGCAGCGCGCTCTCCGCTTCGCGCAGCGCGGCCTCGGTGCGCTTGCGCTCGGTCAGGTCGCGGACCGCGGTGACGCGCACGGTGCGGCCCTCGAACGGGATCGGCTTGCCGAGCACCTCCATCGGGAACGTGGTGCCGTCGGCGCGCTTGCCCATCGCCTCGTAGGGCAGCTCGTACTGCCGGAGGACGTTGTCGCGCAGCATCGCGCGCGACGCCTCGGCGGCGAAGTCGAGCGCGCTGCGCCCGAGGAGCTCCTCGCGCGTCGTGCGGAACATCGCGGGCAGCACCTCGTTCACGTCGAGGACGCGCCCCTGGTCGTGCACGAAGAGCCCTTCGAAGCTCGCCTCGGCGAAGCGGCGCGCGCGCTCCTCGCTCTCCCGCAGCGCCTCGACCAGCGCGCAGTTCTGCGTGATGTCGACGACGTAGACGTGCGCGAGATCGCGATGCGCGGGATGGACCGCGCCGGTGAGCCACACGTGACGTCCGGTTCCGTCGCGGCGCCACAGCGTGATCTCGAAGGGCGTGAAGCGCCCCGAGCTCGCCACCTCTTCGAGCACGCTCTCGAGCACCGCGCGGCGCTCCGGTGCGAGCAGCGTCGCGAGCTCGAGCGGCTCGCGCGAGAGGTCGTCGCGCGAGAACGCGATCAGCTCGAGGAACGCCGCGTTCGCCCTCACCACGCAGCACGAGCGCAGATCGACGAGGACGACCCCGAGCGACGGTACGTCGGGAACGGTCACGTCGATCGCGCTCGTCGGCGGTTCCTCGTGAGCCACGAGGCGTTCAGGATAGGGCAACCGGGCGGCGCCGATCACGAGAGAACGCCGCCCGATGAGCCACGGCTCAGGCGCTCGCGCGGTGCGGCGCAGGCACGTGCGCGTCGCGCGGGCTGGTCGCGCTGGCGCCCTCGCCGGGACGGCCGAGCACGCCGAGCTGGCGCGCGGCGCGGCGGATCGGGCTGGTCAGCAGCTGCAGCGTGAGCTCGGCGGTGTCGAAGCGATCACGCCACAGCACGATCTTCCCGTCGCGCACCTCGAAGGTGCCGCAGCACCAGAACGCGAGATCGAGCGCGGGCCCACGGATGAGATCGGTGCGCTCGGTGAGCACGATGCCGTCGTTCTCGGCGATGTGGTGGACGCGGATCTCGAGCTCGCTCGCGACGCGCCCGAAGAGGCGCAGGGTGCGCTCGACCTGCGCGCGACCGCGATCGGGCGGGAACGGCACGTTCTGATAGACGATGTCGTCGCTCAGCATCGAGAGCACTCGATCGATGTCGAATGCGGAGAGCGCGTCGAGGAAGGACTGCACGACGCGGATGTTCGCGTTGGATCCGGAGATCGTCTGGGTCTTGGGAGCAGCCATGCGCGCAACCATAGACGAGCCGGTGCGGGCCACAATCACAGCGCGCGGACGTCGCGATCCAGGGATCGTACGTTGACCGAGCACGCCGCGCGACGCATGGACCGCGCATGCTCTTGCCGCGCACGAGCACGACCCGCGCGCCGCTCGCGCGAGCGTGGGATCAGGCGCTGCTGGTGCGCGGCCCCGGCGGGACCTCGACGCCGCACGCGCATCACTGGTGGCATCTGGTGATCGGCCTCGACGCGCCGCTCCGCGCGTCGGGGCCCGATGCGATCGAGCACGAGGTCCGCGCGATCCTCACGCCGCCCGACGTCGAGCACGCGATCGCGGCGAGCGGCGAGATCGCGCTGCTCTACGTCGAGCCCGAAGGCCGCATCGCGGCGAGCCTCGTCGCGGCGTGCCCGGCGCGCGAGATCCGCATGCTCTCGGACGACGAGGCCGCGCCGCTCGTCGACGTGCTCGATCACGAGCCGACCGAGGCGATCGTGGATCTCCTGCTCGAGGTGCTGGGCGCGCCGGAGCCCGCGCCGATCCGCGTCCATCCCGCGGTCGCGAAGGTGCTGCGCCACCTCGAGCAGGCGCCGCCCGACGCCGACGTGTCGCTCGATGCGCTCGCGGCGATCGCCGCGCTCTCGCCGAGCCGCTTCCTGCACGCGTTCACCGAGCACGTGGGCCTGCCGCTGCGGCCCTACGTGCGTTGGCTCCGCGTGCGACGCGCCGCGGGCATGCTGCTCGGCGGCACGTCCGCGGCGCAGGCCGCGCTGGGCGCGGGGTTCGCGGACGCGGCGCACATGACGCGAACCTTCCGCGAGATGTTCGGGGTCACGCCGTCGGAGATCGCGCGACGCAGCCAGTCCGTTCAATCCGAGTGAGGGCGCGCGGATCACGGTCCGCGCATGGCACCGCTCATCGTTCTGATCGGCACGTTCACGATCCTCGGCTTGGTGGGGCGTGGTCGTTGGCCTTGGCACGTCTCGCTGCGCATCGCGCTCGCCGCGATGTTCGTCCTGACCGGATCGGCTCACTTCGCGTTCTTGCGCGACGACATGATCCGGATGGTCCCGCCGATCTTCCCGCGCCCCGATCTGATGGTGACGCTCACCGGGATCGCGGAGCTCGCGGGCGCGCTCGGTCTGCTGATCCCGCGCACCGCGCCGTGGGCCGCGGGCTGCCTCGTGGTGCTGATGCTCGCGATGTTCCCCGCGAACGTCCACGCCGCGCTGAGCGGGATCCCGTTCGACGGGCAGCCGCCGACGCCGCTGCTCTTCCGCACGCTCGAGGAGATCGTGTTCCTCGCGGCGGGGATCGCGGCCGCGATCCCCGATCGTGTGAGCGCGGTGCTGCGAGGTCAGACGCGCTCGCTCACCGGCGTGGCCGCTTCGCGCGACAGGTAGAGCACCATCGCGAGCCCTGCGAGCGCAGCACCTGCGCCGGCGAGCGCGACCGCGGGATAGCCGAGCCCGGCACCGATCACCGCGCCGCCGAGCGCCGCGCCCAGCGCGTTGCCGAGGTTGAACGCGCCGATGTTGGTGGCCGACGCGAGGTTGGGCGCGTCGGCCGCCGCCGACATCACGCGCATCTGGAGCGGGGGCACGAGCGCGAAGCTCGCCACGCCCCACAGGAAGATCACCACCGCGGTGGGCGCGGCGTAGGGCATCGCGAGCGCGAGCGCGATCAGCAGCGCGACGAGCACGCCGAGCGTCGTGACCAACGTCTTGTCGACCGAGCGATCGGCGAACCGACCACCGATCCAATTGCCCACCGTGAGGCCGGCGCCGTAGGTCACGAGCATCGCGGTCACGAAGCCCGCGGACGCGCCGGTCTGGTGCTCGAGCAGCGGCGCGATGTAGGTGAAGACGGTGAACATCGCGCTCGACCCGATCACCGTGAGCGCGAGCGCGGCGAGCACGCGCCCGCGCGTCAGCACGCGCAGCTCGGCGCTCACGTCGGTCGAGGACGGGCCCGCGATCGCCGGGAGCGTGATCCGGATCGCGATCATCGCGACGAGACCGAGCGCCGCGATCCCCCAGAACGACGCGCGCCAGCCGATCTGCTCGCCGGCCCACGTCGCGAGGGGCACGCCGACGACGTTCGCGATCGTGAGGCCCATGAACATGCTCGCGACCGCGCCGGCGCGCTCGTTCGCGGGCACCAGGCTCGCGGCGACGATCGATCCGACGCCGAAGAACGCGCCGTGGCAGAGCGCGGTCACGATGCGCGCGACCATCAGCGTCTCGTAGCTGCCCGCGATCGCCGAGAGCACGTTGCCCGCGGTGAAGATCGCCATGAGCCCGATGAGCAGCGTGCGCCGCGGCACGCGTCCGGTGGTCAGCGTCATCAGCGGCGCGCCGAGCATCACGCCGAGCGCGTACGCGCTGACGAGCATGCCCGCCGCGGGGATCGACACGTCGAGGTCGTCGGCCATCACGCTCAAGAGGCCCATCGGGGCGAACTCGGTGACGCCGATGCCGAAGGCGCCCACTGCGAGCGCCAGGAGAGGAGGATGGATCTTCACGCGCTCTGCATGGCGTCTCGCGGCGACCCGGTGTAGCCCTCGGCAGAGCGAAGCATCTTTGATCGGGGCGCACAGATGAGCCGGGAGAGCGTCAATCGCGGGGCGGAATTGGAGACCTTCGCCACCATCGCAAAGATGGGGAGCTTCTCGGCGGCGGGTCGCGCGCTGGGCCTCACGCCCTCGGCGGTGAGCCGGACGGTGGCGCGCATCGAGTCGCGGCTCGGGGTGCGGCTGGTCATCCGCACGACGCGCGCGCTCACGCTGACGGCCGAGGGTCAGGCGTACCTGCTCGGCGCGCGCCGCATCCTCGCCGACCTCGACGACGTGGAGCGCACGCTCGCCGATCAGGGCGCGCCGCGCGGACGGCTGCGGGTGAGCGCGGCGCTCGCGCACGGGCGGCTCTGCGTGACGCCGCTGCTCGGCGAGTTCGTCGCGCGCCATCCGCACATCGTCGTCGACCTGAGCCTCAGCGACGCGATCGTCGACGTCGCCGCGGGCCAGGCCGACGTCGCGATCCGCTTCGGCCCGCTCGCCGACAGCCCGCTGATGGCGCGGCGGCTGAGCGAGAACGGGCGCGTGATCGTCGCGTCGCCCGCGTATCTGGCGCGTCGCGGCAAGCCGAAGGTCCCCGAGGACCTGCATCGCCACAACTGCCTCAACTTCGACTTCCGTCGCGCCGAGCCGGTGTGGCCGTTCCGCCGCGACGGGCGCGACTTCGCGCTCACGGTGAAGGGCAACGTCGAGGCGAACAACGGCGACACGCTGGTGCAGCTCGCGCGCGAAGGCGTCGGCATCACGCGCGTCGGCGACTTCAACGTCGCCGAGGACCTCGCGACCGGAAGGCTCGTCGCGCTGCTCGAGTCGTTCAACCCCGGCGATCGCGAGGCGGTGCACGCGGTGTTCGTCGGCGGCCCGAACACCCCGGCGCGGGTGCGGGTGTTCGTCGACTTCCTGGTGGAGCGCCTCGGCGAACGAGCCGCTCCTCCCGGAGGAAGAGCGGCTCGCAAGAAGAACCGGCGACGCTAGGGACCGGCGGGCGAGCCGATTCGTCTGCCGGAGTGCTCGTCCCGCATGTCCCGGACGGGAGCGCGCGAAGCGCGCGGACGGTAGGGACCGGCGGGCGAGCCGATTCTCGTCAGGCGCTGGGATCGGCGACGCGGCCCACGAAGAGCAGCGCGCCGGTCGCGCGGTCGCGGATGAAGAAGAGGAACGGACGATCGAGCGACACCCGAGGACGCGGCGGCGCGGCGCGCTCGCCGACGATCACCGCGGTCGCGGCCGAGGCCTCGGTGCCCGCCTCGCTCACGTCGATCGTCGCGGAGTGCAGCGCGGCGGACACGTAGAGATCGCGGCCCGCCGAGATGCCGTCGAGCTCGGCGAGCCCGCCGTCGAACACGTTGGGCATGCCCGCCTCGCGCAGCGGCTCGACGAGATCGACGTCGCTGCCGAACGCGAAGCGCGGCATCGTGACGTCGATGGTCTCGGTCGCGAGCGACGCGACGATCGCGTCGAGCCCGGTCGCGTCGAGCGAGCCCTCGAGCGCGTCGAGCGTGCCGGTGGTCGGCACCACGACGAGCATCGCGAGCTCCTCGCCCGCGTAGGCGAGCTCGGCCGCGGCCCAGCCCTCGCCCGTCGCGTGCGGCGCGTCGAGCGCGAGGTGCATCAGCGGCACCGTCACGTCGCCGCCGGTCGCGCGATGGAACGCGCCGTCGCGGGTGTCGTCGGGATCGAACTCGGTCTCCCACGCGGCGTCGAAGTGCACCGCGTTCACCAGCACGAGCCGGGTCGTGCCGTCGATCACGCCCGAGGGGATCAGCTCGGGGATGTTGCCGTCGGTGCGCTCGTCGACCCAGCCGTTGATCACGACCCGGCTTCCCTCGGTGTCGCCCACGAAGTCGAGCAGCGAGATGCCGGCGCCGAAGTGCGTCGCGATCGCGTCGAGGTACGCAGCCTCGAACGGGAAGCCGATCTGTCCGAACGACTGGTTCGCGATCGCGAGCCGCACACCCTCGCGAGGGCGCGACGCGAGCGCGAGGTCGAGCGCGTTCATCGCGCGATAGGTGGGCTCGCCGGGATGGGCCCAGCCCATCACCGCGTCGATCTGCGCGGCCGTCTCGCCGAGCGCGCCGGGGCGCAGCATGCCGAACGCGACCTGGATCGAGTGCGGCGAGATCACCGAGTTGCCCGGGCCTGCGACGCGGCGGTGGAGATCGAGCGCGAAGTCGGTCGCGCCGGCGCGCAGCGACGCGGCCTCCTCCGCGGAGACCGAGGGCGCGCTCTCCCGGACGAGCGCCGAGCGCGCGACGTCGCCCGGGGGATCGGGAGGCGGTGTGATCGGCGCGGGATCGGCGCTGCAGCCGGAGAGCGCGGCGGCGAGCGCGAGCATCGAGAGCGAACGAGCGGACGAAGGCATGAGCAGTCTCCTTTCGGAACGAGCGAAGCGAGGGCGCGTCACCGGACCTCGGCGGCGACGATCACGGCGCGGCGATCGCGCTCGGTCGCGCCCGCCACGGTGACGAGCAGGACGTCCTCGACCGGGCCCGCGGGCACGCTCTCGTCGGGCGTGAAGCGCAGCTCGATCGTGGCGCTCGCGCCGGCCGCGACGCGGGTGGGCGCGGGCTCGATCGCGACGCCGGCGATCGGCGCGCGCAGCACCACCGACTCGATCGTCACGTCCTCGGTGCAGTCGTTGAGGAGGGTGATCGTGTCGCGTGCCTCGCTGCCCACCCCGCTGCCGAGCACCACGAGATCGCGAGGCTCGACGCGCAAGCAGGTCAGCGCGCGCACCGCGGGCGCGATGCTGATCGCGTCGGCGAGCACGTCGACCGGCGCCGAGCGCTCGCCGTCGGCGCCGCGCACCCAGATGCGCAGCTCGTCGACCGCGGCCGTGGTGAGGTCGAGCGAGAAGCTGCCGTCGTCGGCGACCGGCGCGATGCGCACCACCGTCGAGGGCACGTCGAGGTTCGCGACGAGGACCTCGGCGGGCGGAGTCGCGATCGCCGCGCCGCGATCACCGATCAACAGGAACGAGCCTCCGCGCTCGCCGCCCATCACCCGCAAGCGCTCGGGCGCGAGGTTCGGCGGGTCGGGCTGCGGGGTGCCCACGCAGCCGGCGAACGCCAGCAGCGCGAGGAGCCCGAGAGCGCGGAAGAGCGCGGTCACGCGCCGATCCTGAGCAGCGTGTGTGCCGTCGGGATTTCCCGCGAAAACGCGGGATCCGACTGTTCCATGTTGTTCCACTCGTGCCTTCGTCCGTGCCACTGGAACATGTTGGTACACTCGCGTCGTGGTCTCGCCGGGGGTCGTGATCGCGTCTCGGTTCCGCGTCGTCGCGCCGCTCGGCGAGGGCGGACAGGGGCGCGTGGTGCGCGCGCTCGATCTCGCGCGCGGTCGCGAGGTCGCGCTCAAGATGGTGGCGGCGCACGCGCTCGACGCGGTGGTCGCGGAGCTCGAGGTCGCGACGCGGCTCGTGCACCCATCGCTCGCGAGGATCGCCGATGTCGGTCGCGTGCGGGTGGGCGATCGCGAGATCGCGTGGATCGCGAGCGAGCTGATCGAGGGCGTGTCGCTCGCGCGCTTCGCGAGCGGCGCGCGGTGGGCCGCGATGGAGCGCGCGATCGTGTCGGCGCTCGAGGGGCTCGCGGCGCTGCACGGCGCGGGGCTGCGGCACGGCGACGTGCGCGCCGAGAACGTGCTGGTCGCCGCGGATGGGCGCGCGGTGCTGGTCGATCTCGGGCTCGCGGGCGCGCTCGGGAGCGCGCTGCGGGGCGCGACGCCGGGGCTCGTCGCGCCCGAGCTGGTGCGGGGCGCGCGTGACGTCGATGGTCGCGGCGATCTCTACGCGCTCGGGATCGCGATGCGCGCGCTGCTCCCGACGATCGGTGAGCCGGTGCCGTACGCCGCGCGCGCGGTGATCGACGCGCTCGCCCATGACGATCCCGCGCGCCGGCCCAGCGCGGCGGAGGCCCTCGCGACGCTGGGGGTGCGGGCGCGCGCGGTGGAAGCGATCCCCGCCGCGCTCGTCGGTCGCGACGGGGCGCTCGAGGCGCTCGATGCGCTGGTGGCGCGGGTGAGCGAGGGCGCGGTCGGCGCGCGGGTGGTGCGCGTCGTGGGCCCGAGCGGAAGCGGCCGCACCGCGCTCCTGTCGCGGTTCCGATGGCGCTGCGGGCTGCGCGCGGAGATCGTCGAGCCGATCGCGGGCGCGCTCGGAGATGCGATCGCGCGGGCCGCGGGGCGCGAGGGAACGGTGCGCGGAGTCGCCGACGCGCTCGCCGCGATCGATCGCGCGAGCGGGCGTGGTCGAGCGTGTGTGATCGTGATCGACGACGCGGACCGGCTCGCGACCGATGCGCGGGCGTTGCTCGACGCGATCACGCGCGCGATCGATCCCCGAGGGCCGATCGCGGTCGTGATCGCGACGAGCGAGGGCGAGGGACTTCGGCTCGCGCCGCTCGAGACGCGCGACGTCACGACGTGGCTGGGCGCGCGGATCGAGCCCGACGCGATCGAGGCGCTCACGCATGCGAGCGAGGGCCTGCCCGGGCGCATCGTCGCGATCCTCGACGCGCTGCGCGGAGCGCACGTGGATCGCGCGGCGATCGCGGAGACGGTGCGCAAGCTCGCGCGGCGCGGTGCGCCGATGGACGCGAGCACGACCGAGCGCGCGAGCGCGATGTCGATCGCGGCGGCGGGAGGCACGCTCGACGACGGCGAGGCCGATGCGCTCGGGCTCGACGCGGCGCGCATCGCGGCGCTGGTCTCGCGCGGGTGGGCGCGTCGAGAGCGGGCGTCGTTGCGGCTGGTCGTGGCGGTCGAGGACGTGCTCGCGTCGGCGCGTCCCGCCGAGCGTCGCGCGGCGTTCCTCGCGCTCGCCGCGACCGCGGCGCGTGATCCCTCGCCGCAGCGCGCGATCGTGGAGCGGGCGCGACGGCTCGCCGAGGCGGGCGAGACCGACGAGGCGAGCGCGCTCTTGCTCGGCCATCCCGATGCGCCGTGGGATCGCGAGCGCGCGGCAATCGTCGCGCGGGCGAGCGGCCGCGCCGACGTGCTGCTCGCGCTCGCAGGGATCGAAGAGCGGACCGGGCGCGCCGATCTCGCGCTCGCGACGATCGCGCGCGCGCTGCGCACGAGGCCTGATCACTCGATGCGCGCCGAGGCGCGGGAAGCCGCGGCGTCGGCGTACCTGCGACGCGGCGATGGCGCGCGCGCACTGCGCGTGCTGGCGCGCACCACCGGTGTTCGTCACGCCGATCTCGTCGCGCGCGCCTCGATCCAGCTCGGACGCTACGACGAGGCCCGGCGGGCCGCCGAGGACGCGCTGCGCGGCGACGCGATCGACGACGCGATGCGCGCCGATCTGCTCGAGGACGTCGGCGTCGCCGCGGGCTACCTCGGGGATCGCAGCGCGTCCGATCGGGCGCTCGCCGAGGCGGAGCGGCTGCGGCGTGCGAGCGGGCGCGACGACCCGCGGGCCCGGGTGCGCATCGCGAGCTACCGCGCGATCCACGCGTACCGGGCGGGCGAGCTCGAGGCCGCGGCGGCGCGTTATCGGGAGGCGCTCGCGATCGCCGAGGAGCACGCGCTCGACGATCAGCTCGCGAGCGCGGCGCTCAACCTCGGCACCACCGAGCACCTGCGGGGTGAGCTCGGTGCGGCGCGTGACGCGTACGAGCGCGCGCTGCGGCTCGCTCACGCGCTCGGCCGGGTGCGCACCCACGCGGTCGCGCTCTTCGATCGCGCGCAGCTCCTCGCCGATGCGGGCGCGAGCGCGCGCGCCGAGATCGAGGCGGTGGCCGCGCTCGATGCCGCGCGCGCCGGTGGTCTCGACGCGATGATCGCGTGTTGTCTCGAGCTGCGCGGCGCGCTCGCGCTGGGGCGCGGCGATCCCGATGGCGCGACCGGCCTCGCGAACGAAGCGATCGCGATCGCCGATCGCATCGGCGCGACCCGCGAGCGCGCGGAGCTCGCGATCCTGGAGGGCCAGATCGCGCTCGCGCGCGGCGCGCTCGATGGCGCCACGTCGCACGTCGATCGCGCGCGCGACGACGCGGGCGCCGCGGATGCGCGCGACCTGATCGCGAAGTCGTGCGCCACCCGGGCCCGCATCGAGCTCGCGCACGAGCGCCCCGAGCGCGCGCTCGCCGCCGCGGAAGAAGGGCTCGCCGCGCTCGGCCCGGGCGGTGCGCGCGACGTCGAGGCCGAGCTCGCCGCGCTCGCCGCACAGGCCGCCGATCACGCCGGTGCGCCCGCGACGGCACGGCCGTTCCGCGATCGTGCGCGTGCGATCTGGGAGCGCGCCGCGCTCACGCTGCCGGCGTCCGAGCGCGCCGCGTTCTGGGCCGTCCCCAAGCGACGCGATCTCGGGGGAGGCGAGCGCGCTGCGCCCGGGGCGAGCGCGCGCGAGCGATGGCTCGAGCGCTTGCTCGCGGTGAACGCGCGGCTCACGTCGAGCCTCCGCGCGACCGACGTGCTCGAGGTCGCGATGGACGCCGCGATCGAGCTCACCGGCGGCGAGCGCGGCTTCGTGCTGCTCGCGGATCGCGAGGGCGGCGAGCTCCGGGTCGCGGCGGCGCGCCACGTCGATCGACGGCGCGTCGATCGTGCGTGGCTCGAGTGGAGCCGCTCGATCGCGGAGCGCGTGATCGCGAGCGGCGAGCCGATCCTCAGCGCCGAGGCGACCGAGGACGCGCGCTTCGCGGAGCAGCGCTCGGTGCGCGCGCTCGGGCTGCGCTCGGTGCTCGCGGTGCCGATCCGCGGGCGCGGCGGCACGCTCGGCGCGCTCTACCTCGACCATCGGTTCGCGCGCGGCAGCTTCGCCGAGGGCGGGGTCGGCATCCTCGTCGCGTTCGCCGATCAGGTCGCGATCGCGCTCGAGAACGCGCGGCTCCACGAAGAGCTCGCGACGCGCACCCGCGAGCTCGAGCGCGAGCGTCGTCGCATCGCGAGCTCGCTCGACGAGAAGGGCCGCGAGATCGAGCGGCTCGAGGACACCATCCGCGCGATGCGGGGCGCCGGTCCCGACGCACGCTACGAGGAGCTCGGCCTGATCGGGCGCGGCGAGGCGATCCGCGCGCTCCTCGCGCGCGTCGATCGCGTCGCGCCCGCGGGACTGCCGGTGTTGATCACCGGCGAGAGCGGGACCGGCAAGGAGCTCGTCGCGCGGGCGCTGCATCGCTTCGGGCCGACTCCCGAGGGACCGATGATCTCGATCAACTGTGCGGCGCTGCCCGCGACGCTGCTGGAGAGCGAGCTCTTCGGGCACGCGCGCGGCGCGTTCACCGGGGCCGATCGCGATCGCGTCGGGCTCTTCGTGCGAGCGAGCGGCGGCACGCTCTTCCTCGACGAGATCGGCGAGCTCCCGCTCGCGCTCCAGGCGAAGCTGCTGCGCGCGCTGCAGGAGCGCGAGGTGCGACCACTCGGTGGATCGCGCAGCGTCGCGTTCTCGGCGCGGGTGATCGCCGCGACCCATCGCGACCTGCGCGCCGACGTCGCGGGGCAGCGCTTCCGCGAGGATCTCTTCTACCGGCTCGCGGTGGTCGAGGTCGCGGTGCCTCCGCTGCGCGAGCGCCTCGAAGATCTCCCGCTGCTCGCGGCGCACGTGATCGCGCGACTGGCGCGCGAGACGAAGCGCGAGCCCGCACCGCGCCTCACGCCCGCCGCGCTGCGCACGCTCGCGCGTCACGCCTGGCCAGGCAACGTGCGCGAGCTCGAGAACGTGCTCGCGAGCGCGATGGTGCAGAGCGAAGACGCGCGCATCGACGCGCGTGATCTCGCGCTCGACGGCGGACGCACGCCACCGGCGAGACGGAGCCTCTCGCGGCGCGACGCCGACGAGCGCGAAGCCGCGCGGGTGGCCTCGGCGCTCGAAGCGAGCGGCTTCAACGTGTCGGAGGTGTGCCGCACCCTCGGCATCCCGCGCACCACGCTCTATCGGAAGATGAAGCGCTGGGGGATCGAGCCGGGGTCGGCGCGCGACCCCCGCTGATGGAGCGCGGAGCGCTCCGCGCACCACCCGAAACGCGCCGTTTTCCTGGCGATCACACGCGGTACGCACGTTGCTCAACGGAGTGCGATGCGACCGCGGCGCACCTCTTCGCACGCTCGTTCGGGCAGTGGTGACACGCGTCTCCACGGGCTAGCTCGAGACGCGACGCGGCCCCCGCAGTCCTCCCGCTCCACTCCTTCCTCACCCCGAGATCGATCGCGCCGCGCGCGATCGCACCGGAGGAACGTGCCGCACTCGATCGCGCTGCACGCGGCTCGCGCCGCGCTCGTCGCACTCGCCCTCACGGGCTGCGTGGGAATCATCGGAGGCGACTCCTCCGTCTCGCCCGGCGACGGACCTCCGGTGGTCCCTCCCGGGACCGACGGCGGGGTGTGGACCGAGACGCCCGACGCGTGGGCACCACCCGGCGCGATCTATCCCTTCGCGACCGTCGGCTCGCGGTGCGAGGGCGGCGCGACGCGCGAGTACCTCGTGCTCTCGTCGCAGCCGCCCGACTGCGCCGCGCACGCAGCGGCGTTCACCACCGACGATGCCGCGCGCTTCGCGCGCATCGCGCTGCCCGGCACGCCGAGCTTCCAGGCGAATGCGACGCTCTGCGCCGACGGCGCGTGCGCGCCGACCACGCTGAGCGTGAACGTGACGACGAGCGAGACCGGCGCGGCCGGCGACTGGATCGCGGTCGTCGGAGGTCGCCAGCGCGGCGGCACGATCAACGCGATGCGCTGCGACTACGACGCGTTCCTCCCGCAGGGCGACGACACGCCGGTCGGCGACCTCACGCTGCGCGAGGTCGCGCTCTACCAGGGCGTGAAGGTGACGATCGCGCGCGACGGAGAGGCGGTCGCGCCGAACGCGCCGATCGTCGCGAACCGCGGCGCCCTGCTGCGTCTCTTCGTCGCGCCGCGCTCGGGCTACGTCCCGCGCGAGCTCGTGGCGCGCGTGCAGCTCGGGGATGCGGCGCCGATCGAGGCGCGCGCGACGCTCATCGACGTCTCGCGCGACGACGCGCTCGGGTCGACGTTCAACCTCTCGATCCCGCCCGCGGCGCTCACGCCCGACGTGCCGATCTCGGTCGGCATCTACGATCCCGCGGCGCGCTGCGGCGGTGGCTCTCCCGACGTCGCGCCCGCGCGCTTCCCCGCGGCCGGTACCGCGCTCCTGCCCGCGCGCTCGATGGGCGGCACGTTCCGCATCGTGCTCGTGCCGGTGCGCTACACCGCGGACGGCTCGGGCCGCCTGCCCGACACCAGCGGCGCGAACGTGCAGCGCTTCGCCGACGAGGCGATGCGGCTCTTCCCGGTGGAAGGCGTCGACGTGACGGTGCGCGCGCGACCGCTCGACTGGCCCAACACGATCGGCGCCGACGGCAGCGGATGGTCCGCGCTGCTCAACGAGTGCGGGAACCAGCGCGCGCAGGACGGCGCGCCGCCCGACACCTACTACTACTGCCTCTTCTCGCCGTCCCAGTCGTTCGGCGACTTCTGCGGGCGCGGCTGCGTCGCGGGGCTCGGGTTCGTACCGGGGGCGCAGGACGATCGCGCGCGCGTCAGCATCGGCCTCGGCTACTCGGGCACCCAGGGCACGTTCGTGCACGAGGTCGGGCACACGCTCGGTCGACCGCACGCGCCGTGCGGCGGCGTCGCGGGCCCCGATCCCTCGTTCCCCTACGCCGGCGGCAGCATCGGCAGCTGGGGCTACGACATCCTCACCGGGGAGCTGAAGGATCCCGCGCAGCACGCCGACATCCTCGGCTACTGCGATCCCACGTGGATCAGCGACTACAACTACGGGCTCATCTTCGATCGGATCCGCGCGGTGCGCGGCACCCGCGCGCTGATCGCGGCGCAGCCCCAGACCTACGCGACGATCGTCGTCGACGTCGACGGCAGCCTCTCGTGGGGCAGCGAGGTCGAGCTCCAGCTGCCGCCCCAGGGCGAGCCGGTGCGCGCGACCTGGAGCGATGCGAGCGGCGCGAGCGAGAGCGTCGACGCGGTGTTCGCGCAGGTCGATCACATCGACGGAGGCATCGTCTACGTGCCCATGCCGAGCGGCGCCGCGACGCGCGTCGCGCTGCCCGGGTACGGAGCCCTCGACGTGCGCTGATCCGAACGGCGAGCCCCGCGCGGCGATCCGCGCGCGCGGGGTCGACGCGCGAGGACCCACCATCACGCGGAGTCCGCGACGATCGGTCGACGGACGCTCGATGCGATGCGCGTCGGATCGCCCCCGACGCGGACGCACGCATCGACTCCACGAGGCCGCGTTGCCGCGCCCGACCCGGCGGCTATGCGGCCGAGATACGGGGGGAGACGCGTGCGCATCGACCGCATCACGCTGGGCGAGTGGCTCGAGCGCGCCGACGTCCTGCTCTCGATCGTGACCGAGCGCGAGGCCTTCCATGCTCGCGCGCTCGCCGCGCGCGTGACGCCATCGTGGGTCGACTCGACGCCGGTCGATCGGAGCGGACACGACGCCGCGCGCATCGAGATCGTGCTGCGCGTCCGGCTCGAGGCGCTGCGCGAGGTGCTCGACGAGCTGCCGACGATCGCGAGCGTGCTGCGCTCGGAGCGCATGCGCGCCGCAGCGACGCGCGATCGACTGCACGAGCTCCTGAGCGAGGGCGCACCCTCGGCCGGCGCGGTGCAGAGCACGTTGCTCGTCCTCGCGACGCAGCTCGCATCGATGCTCGAGCTGCGCATCCTCGCCGAGCGTGCCGTGCGCTCCGACGACGCGGAGCGCCTCGACGCGGAGCGCGCACGCTGGGTGGACGCCGCGCGCGGCGTGCTGCGCGCAGTGCTCGACGAGCACGAGAACGAGGTGCGCGGAAGGCCGCTCGAGGGACGCGTCGTGCTCGTCGGCGCGAGCTCGCTCGCGACCCTCGCGCGGCTGACCCAGATGCTCGAGCGCGCGGGCGCGACGACGGTGCTCGCGAGCTCGCGCGCCAGCGCGGAGTCGCTCCTGCGCTGGTTCCACGTCGACGCGGTGCTCTGCTTCCTCGCGAGCGCCGACGATCCGATCGCATGCATCGCGCTCGACGCGCGCGAGGCCGCGGGTGGTCGGCCGTGCCCGCTCTTCGTCGCGCTCCTCGCGCCCCACGCGGACGTGGCGGCCGAGCGCAGCACCGAGCTCGGGTTCGACGCGGCGATCCCGATCGCGTTCGCGCCGCGCGATGCGCTCACGATCGCGATGGCCCTCGCGCTGCGTGCGCGTCGCGATGGTGTGGCGAGCGACCACGCCTCCTGAGCCCCGCCATCGCGCCAGGGTGCCACCTCGAACCATCCGCCCTATATCGGAGCTGCGCGCCGCCGCGGTGGGGCGAGCCCCACATGCATCATCACGCGATCTTCGACGCCTCTCCCAACGCGTACATGGTGCTCGATCGCGAGCTCCGATACGTCGCCGCGAACGAGGCGTACCTGCGGATCACCGCGAGCCGGCTCGAGGATCTGATCGGGCGCGGGATCTTCGAGGTCTTCCCCCACGATCCCGAGCAGCCCGACAACGACAGCGCGCGCCTCCTGCGCGCGTCCCTCGACCGCACGCTGCGCACCAAACGACGCGATCACCTCGCGCTGATCCGCTATCGCGTGCCGCGCGAGACACCGGAAGGCGTCGTCCTCGAGGAGCGCTGCTGGAGCGCGACCCACACGCCGATCCTCGATGCGCAGGGCGAGGTCGCGTACGTGCTGCAGCACACCAGCGACGTGACCGAGCTCGAGCGCCTGCGCGCCGCCGCGGGCCAGGCGATCAGCGGCACGCGGGAGCAGCTCGAGGCAGACGTGCTCGCGCGCGCCAGCGCGGTGCAGGACACCAACGTGGTGCTGGAAGCGGAGCGACGCCGACTGCGTCAGCTCTTCCGCCAGGCGCCGGGTTTCATGTGCGTGCTCGGCGGCCCCGAGCACGTGTTCGAGCTCGCGAACGCGGCGTACCTCGAGCTCGTCGGGGCGCGCGACGTCGTCGGCAAGACGGTGCGCGATGCGCTCCCCGAGGTCGCGGAGCAGGGCTTCATCGAGCTCCTCGATCGCGTGCGCAGCAGCGGCGAGCCGTTCGTCGGGGACAGCGTGCCGGTCGCGCTCGCGCGCGGAGGCCAGGTCGAGACGCGCTACCTCGACTTCGTGTACCAGCCGGTGATCGAAGCCGACGGAACGGTCTCCGGCATCTTCGTGCAGGGCCACGACGTGACCGAGGAGCGGCGCGCCCAGGACGAGGTCGCGCGCTATCGCGATCACCTCGAGGAGCTCGTCGCCGAGCGCACGCGCGCGCTCGAGCAGAGCGAGGCCGCGCTCCGCCAGGCGCAGAAGATGGAAGCGGTGGGGAGCCTCACCGGCGGCGTCGCGCACGACTTCAACAACCTGCTGCAGGTGATCGCGGGCAACCTCGCGCTGCTCGCGCCGGACGTCGCGGGCGATCCGCGCGCGACCCGCCGCCTGCGCGAGGCGATGAGCGCGGTGGAGCGCGGCGCGAGGCTCTCGTCGCAGCTCCTCGCGTTCGCGCGGCGTCAGGAGCTCGAGCCCGAGGTGGTCGATCTCGATCGGCTCATGCACGACGTCGAGCCGCTGCTGCGGCGCGCGGTCGGCGAGCGCATCGAGATCGTCCGCGACGTGCAGCCCGATCTCTGGCGGACGTTCGTCGATCGCAACCAGCTCGACAACGTGATCCTCAACCTCGCGATCAACGCGCGCGACGCGATGGACGGCACCGGGCGGCTCGAGATCTCGGCGCGCAACGTGACGCTCGACGCCTCGACGCACCCCGAGGCGAGCGCCGGCGATCACGTGCTGCTCGCGATCACCGACACCGGGTGCGGCATGACGCGCGAGGTGATCGAGCGCGCGTTCGAGCCGTTCTTCACGACGAAGGCCGAGGGGCGCGGCACCGGGCTCGGCCTGAGCATGGTCTACGGGTTCGTGCGCCAGACCGGCGGCCACGTCGCGATCGAGAGCGAGCCCAGCCGCGGCACCACGATCGAGGTGTACCTGCCGCGCACCGATCGCATCGCCGAGAGCGTGCGCGCGGCGGAGACGGCGAGCAGCGTCGTGCGCGGGGGCACCGAGACGATCCTCGTGCTCGAGGACGATCCCGCGGTGCGCGCGACGGTGAGCGATCTGCTGCGCGATCTCGGCTACCGCGTGATCGAGGCGGAGAGCGGTCCGCGCGCGCTGGAGATCCTGCAGGGCCGCACCCCGATCGATCTGCTCTTCGTCGACGTCGTCGTGCCGGGCGCGCTGCGCAGCCACGAGATCGCCGAGCGCGCGGAGGCGATGCGCCCGGGGCTCGCGGTGCTCTTCACGTCGGGCTATCGCGACGACACCGGGGCGAACGAAGCGCTGCTCCGGCGCCGCGCGCACCTGGTGCGGAAGCCCTACCCGCGCGCCGAGCTCGCGCGTCGGGTGCGCGAGACGCTCGAGGCACGCTCGCGATCGGGCGGCGCGATGCGCGTGCTGGTCGTGGAGGACGACGACGACTCGCGCGAGCTCGCGGGCGAGATGCTCGCGGCGCTCGGCCACGAGGTGCAGAGCGCGGCGACCGGCGAGCAGGCGCGCGAAGCGCTGCGGAGCGCACGCTTCGACGTGCTCTTCACCGACGTCGGGCTCCCCGACGTCTCGGGGGTCGAGCTCGCGCGCGGCGCGATGCGCGATCAGGCCGAGCTCGGTGTGGTGCTCGCGTCGGGCTACGGCGAGCAGGCGCGCGAGGACGACGACGCCGAGCTCGCGCGCGCGGTCGTGCTGACGAAGCCGTACCTCCCGACCCAGATCGAGTCGGCGCTGCGCGCCGCGACGCGCGTTCGAGCCGGCGCCTGATCGATCACAGCGTCTTGGTCGCGCCGCCGTCGACGTCGACGATCGCGCCCTGCAGGTAGCTCGCGATCGGCGAGGCGAGGAACGCGACCACGCGCGCGATGTCCTCGGGCTCGCCGAAGCGCGGGATCCCCATCGCCGCGACCATGCGCCGCGCGGCCTCGTCCTCCGAGACTCCCTCGTGCGCCGCGGCGTTGCGGATGCGGGTGCGGAGCCGCTCGGTCGCGATCGCGCCGGGGTTGATCGCGTTGACGCGCACGCCGCGCGTCGCGCCGCGATCGGCGAGCACCTTGGTCAGGTTCGACAGGGCCGCGTTCACCGCGCCGCCGATCGCGAACTCCGCGGTGCCGGTGCGCCCGCCGATGCCGATCACGTTCACGATCGCGCCGCGGCTCGCCTCGAGGTGCGCCCACGCCGCGCGGCACAGGCGCATCGCGCCGAAGAGCTTGAGCGCGAAGCCGTCGGCCCACTCGTCGTCGGTGAGCGCGAGGAAGTCGCCGCGCTTGGTCGCGCCCGCGTTGTTCACCACCACGTCGATGGCGCCGAAGCGCGCGATCGTGGCGTCGACCACGCGCTGCGGCGCATCGGGCAGGCGCAGATCGATCGCCATCACGAGGCTCTCGGTGCCGAGCTCGCGCGACAGCGCATCGAGGAGCTCCTGCGAGCGCGCGACGAGCACGAGCTTCACGCCCTCTCGCGAGAGGGTCTGCGCGATCGCGCGGCCGATGCCGCGGCTCGCGCCGGTGACGATCGCGACCTTGCCGGTGAGCTGCAGATCCATCGCGCGAGGCGTAGCGCGGATCGCTGCCGTGGTCTGGCGTCTCCAGCGGTCGCGCGGCGCGGCGCTTGCTGTTCGATGCGCGGTTTCGACATCGGCGCGCGTCGCGCGCGCCGCGGGAGGATCGCGCGATGGTGTCGGGCAGGACGAGGAGCGATCTCGCGATCGCATGCGCGCTCGGGCTCGCGCTCACGGGATGTGTCGGCGTGATCAGCGGGCCGCTGGGCGAGAACCAGCCACCGCCGACGGGGAACGGCGATGCCGGTCGCGCGCCGTGGGACGCCGGCGCGCAGCCGCCGCCCGACGACGACGCGGGCGCACCGCCGATCGACGAGGTCGATGCGGGCGCCGACGATCCCGAGCCCGACTCCGGCGTGACGATCCCGCTCGATCCCGACGCGGGCACGCCCGATCCCGGCGGCGACGCAGGCCCCGAGCCCGACCCCGGCGCGGTCGCGTTCTCCGAGATCGTCTCGATCCTCAACGGCGGCCGCTGCGGGCCCTGCCACACGTCGAACGAGGCGGGTGGCCTGCGAATCTCGACCAACGCCGCGCAGATGCATCGCGAGCTCACCGGCGACGCGCGCGCCAGCAGCGAGTGCTCGCCGGCCGACTATCGCGTCGTGCCCGGCCAGCCCGGGCAGTCCGCGCTCTACCAGCGTCTCGTGGGCAGCGGCTGCGGCGTGATGCCGCCCTCGGGTGGTCCCGTCTCCGCGGCCGCGCTCGAGACCGTGCGCGCGTGGATCGAGGAGGGCGCGATCGGGCCCGAGTGAAAGAACGTCGAGCGCGCCGTGCGCCTCGTGCCAGCGAGGTGCGCGGCGCGCCCGTCGGAGCGGCGCGTGCTCCGCTCCGTGGTGATGGGACTCGCGAGGAGGCCGGACGTGGTTCGACGGCGCTGGATCGCGGAGCTCGTGTCGATGGTCGCGCTCGCGTGCGGCACCTCGGTGATCGCGGTGCCGCTGCACGCCGCGCCTCCACCACGCACCTTCCTGCTGCGGGTGCACGTCCCGCCCTCCACCGTCGACGACGGGTTCGTCGATGCGCGCGTGGAATTCGCGAACGCGCTCTTCGCGCCCGCGAGCGTGCGCTTCGTGGTCGACGAGCGCGTCGCGCTGCACCCCGCGCGTGCGAGCGTCCGCAGCGCGCTCGACGTCGTGCAGCTCGCGGAGATCGTCGACGGCTCGCGCATCGACGTGCTCGTGGTGCGCGACCTCCACGTCGGCGACGACGCGGTCGGCTTCTGCGTGCCGCGGGTCGGTCCGCTCGATCCCTTCGTGCTGATCACCGAGCACGCCGGCGAAGAGACCCTCGCGCACGAGCTCGGGCACTACTTCGGCAACGCGCACTCGTCGACGCCGGGCAACGTGATGTGGCCCTACGTCGGCCGCGGCTTCGGCGCGCACTTCTTCGATGGCTCGCAGCTCGCGATCATCGACGCTCGCGCACGACGCTTCGCGGCCGACGGGCGGCCCGCCACGCGATGATCAGCCCGCCAGCAGCGCGGCGTGATGGCGGAGGTGATCCGCCATGAACGTCGCGATGAAGTAGTAGCTGTGGTCGTAGCCCTCGTGACGCCGCAGCCGGAGCTTCTGCCCCGACGCCGCGCACGCCGCCTCGAAGCGCTCGGGCTGGAGCTCGCGCTCGAGGAATTTGTCGGCCATCCCCTGGTCCACCAGGATCTCGCTCGCGAGCTGCGTCCTCTTCACCAGCTCGGTCGCGTCGTGCTCGCGCCACGCCGCGCGATCGGGGCCGAGATAGCCGGTGAACGCCTTCACGCCCCACGGCACCTCGCCCGGCGCGACGATCGGCGCGAGCGCCGACACGCTGCGATACCGATCGGGATGGCGCAGCGCGAGCGTGAGCGCGCCGTGCCCGCCCATCGAGTGTCCGAAGATCCCGCGCGCATCGCTGCGCACCGGGAAGTGACGCTCGACCCACGCCGGCAGCTCCGACAGGACGTGGGTCTCCATGCGATAGCTCGCGGACCACGGCGACTGCGTCGCATCGAGGTAGAAGCCCGCCGCGACGCCGAAGTCCCAGCTCGCGTCGTCGCCGGGGTAGCGCGTCGCGCGCGGGCTCGTGTCGCACGCGACCAGCGCGAGGCCGAGCTCCGCCGCGACCGCGTGGGCCTGCCCCTTGGTGGGCAGGTGCTCTTCGCTGCAGGTGAGCCCCGCGAGGTAGTAGACGGCGGGCACGCGCTCGCCGCGCAGCGCCGCGGGCGGCAGGTACACCGAGAACCGCATCGGCGACGCGCACGCGGCGCTCGGGTGCTCGTAGAAGCCCTGCCGCCCGCCGAAGCACGCATGCTCGGAGCGGATGACGAGATCGTTGGAGCTCATACGATCACGAGTACTCGATGACGGTGCGGATCGAGGTGCCGGCGTGCATCAGGTCGAACGCCTCGTTGATGCGCTCGAGCGGGAGGCGATGCGTGATCAGCGGGTCGATCACGATCTTCTTGTCCATGTACCAGTCGACGATCTTCGGGACGTCGGTGCGTCCGCGCGCGCCGCCGAACGCGCTGCCCTTCCACACGCGCCCGGTGACGAGCTGGAACGGGCGCGTCGAGATCTCCTGCCCCGCGCCCGCGACGCCGATGATCACGCTCGTGCCCCAGCCGCGATGGCAGCACTCGAGCGCCTGACGCATCAGCTGCACGTTGCCGACGCACTCGAAGCTGTAGTCCGCGCCGCCGCCCGTGAGCTCGACGAGGTGCGCGACGAGATCGCCCTTCACGTCCTTGGGATTGACGAAGTGGGTCATTCCGAGCGAGCGCCCGAGCGCCTCGCGCGCCGGGTTGATGTCGACGCCGACGATCTTGTCCGCGCCGACCATCTTCGCGCCCTGGATCACGTTGAGCCCGATGCCGCCGAGGCCGAACACCACGACGTTCGCGCCGGGCTCGACCTTCGCCGTGAAGAGCACGGCGCCGATGCCGGTCGTGACGCCGCAGCCGACGTAGCAGATGGTGTCGAACGGCGCGTCGTTGCGGACCTTCGCGACGGCGATGTCGGGCAGCACCGTGTACTGCGAGAACGTCGAGCAGCCCATGTAGTGGTGGATGAGCTTCCCGTTCTTCGAGAAGCGGCTGGTGCCGTCGGGCATCAGACCCTTGCCCTGCGTGGCGCGGATCGCGGTGCAGAGGTTGGTCTTGCGGCTGAGGCACGACTTGCACTGCCGGCACTCGGGTGTGTAGAGCAGCACGACGTGATCGCCGGGCGACACGCTGGTCACGCCCGCGCCGACCTCGCGCACGATGCCCGCGCCTTCGTGCCCGAAGATGACGGGGAAGAGGCCCTCGGGATCCGCGCCCGAGCGAGTGAACTCGTCGGTGTGGCAGACGCCGGTGGCCTTGAGCTCGACGAGCACCTCGCCCGCCTTCGGCCCTTCGAGATCGACTTCTTCGACGACGAGAGGCTTGCCCGCCTCGTACGCGACCGCAGCACGTGTCTTCATGCCGCGCAGCCTACCGAAGCATCACCGAGATGGACACCGCTCCGAACGAGGAAGGGACCCGCCGAGGAGAGCAGGAGCGCTTTCGCGGAGGAGAGCAGGAATTTCTTGTGCCGCTAAGGAGAGCAGGAGTTGCAGGAGGGAAATCCACTCCTCACGTCGATGGATCCCAGAGCGCGAGTGTGGCCCCGAATTCGCCCATCTCCGTGGTCTTCCCAACCCTCCTGCTCTCCTTGGAAATTCCCCAATTCCTCGTCAGAAGAGCGGCGGCTGACAATACGACTCGATCACGACGTCGTTGATCGTCGTGGCGAGGCTCAGCGAGCCCGACTGCACCATCGCGAGATCGAAATTGCGCCCGTCGGTCGAGTCGGGGATCGGCGCTGCACCGTTGTACGGTGCGCTCCAGCCGTTGGTGATCTGCGACCACTCGAGCCGGCGATCGGTGCCGCAGCGGCTCAAGAACCCGGGCGGCGACAGGCGGGTGAACGAGAACACACGCGCTCGCGCGCTCCGGACCGCGGCGATCGTCTGCGCCATCGAGTGCAGCGCGGGGTAATTGCCCTCACGCGGATAATCGGTGCTGGTCCAGTCGCCGTCGTGATCGCGATCGCCGTAGTTGTCGGTCGGCTCGATGAACGTGTCGTCGGTCGCGATGATGATCACGCGCGTCGCGTTGGGCCGCCACGGGAACTCGGTCGCCGCGGCGTGGAGCGCGTCGAGCGCGTTCTCCTCGCAGATCGGGTTCTGCGTCGTCGGGCCGCCCGGGCCGTCACCGGGATTGCGGTTCGGGTTCGTGTACGTCGTGAGGAACTGGCGGAACGCGCTCTGCAGCGTCGACGCCTGGGTGTGCACGCGCCCGCCCTCGAGCGCGCCGTTCGTCGCGAACGCGTGGTTGTCGACGTAGCCGATGAAGCCGAAGTGGGGATCGGGCGCGAGCTCGGTCGCGGCATCGACCACCATGCCGACGTCGTCCTCGAGCTCCTCGAGCACGAAGTTCATCGAGCTCGACACGTCGATCACGAACACGACGTCGACGCTGTCGGTGCACACGCCCGCGTCGATGCGCTGCACGTCGGGGAACCCGCCCCCGTCGTGGGGTGGATTCGTGGTGCCGGCGTCGAACGAGCCCGCGTCGCCGAGCGGTGGGCGGAACGAGTCGTCGCCGCGCTCGGTGCAGGCCGCAGTCAGTGAGAGGACGAGAAGGAAGAAGTGCCCCGGCTTCATGCCAGCGAGCGTAGACGACGAATCCAGGCTTTCCGTGCGGATCGACACACGCGCGCGTCACGCCTCGAACATCGCGTCGAGCCTCGAGCTCACCTCGCCGAGCCCGCCCTCGACGCCGACCGCGTTCATCGCCGACACCGCGACCCGCGCCGGGTGCGCGCCCGCCGCCGCGATGTGACGCCCCGGACGCAGCCCACCGACGCGGCCCGCGAACAGCGCCGCCATGTTCTCCGACGAGTGCGACTTGCCCGCCTCGCCGCTCTCGGGATCGTGCCCGTGCCCGCCCTCGAAGAGCAGCACGAGCGCGGTGCGATCGAGCAGCGACGCGTCGTCGTCGGGCGTCTCGCGCAGCGTCTTCACCAGGTACGAGAACGAGTCGACGTGCCACGCGATCGCGCGCGACATCTCCTCGATCGATCCCGCGCCGTGACCGAGCTCGTGCACGTCGATGTTGCGGCCCTCGAGCCCCGGCAGCGCGACCACGTTCATGAACGACTGCGCGCAGGTGATCATCAGGCTCACCGAGCGCGTGAGATCGCACGCGAGCGACATCCGCACGAGATCGCACATCACACGCGCGCGCTCCTTCTCGTGCGCGTAGCCGATCTCGCGCGAGCCGCCCTCCTCGGTGGTCACGTCGATCGGCGCGTCGCGGCCGGGATCGGGCGGGACCTCGCACACGCCGGTCGTGGGGATCTCGTCGATCGCGCGCTCGATCGCGCGCAGCTCGTCGAAGTGACGCTCGAGACGACGGCGATCGGCGGTGCCCACCCGGCCCATCAGCCGCGAGATGCGATCGCCCACCGAGTCGAGCACGCTGCGTCGCTGCTGGAGGCGCAGCGCGCGCGCTGCGGCGTCCTCGTCGTCGGTGGGCGCGCCGCCGCTGAACAGCGTGTCGAACGCCAACCGCGGCGAGATCACCGGCGGCACCGCGACGATGCGGCCCGAGCCGTCGCGGCGATACGACATGCGCGCCTTGTTGGAGTCGCCGCCACGATAGGTGCTCGCCTGCACGCGCAGCTCGAGCGAGCGGAAGCGCGTCTCGGCGCCGATCGCCTGCGCGACGATCTGCTCCGACGTCGGACCGCGCGCGCCCGCGTCGCGTCCGGTCGCGCGCACGCCCGAGAGCAGCGGGCCCACCGTGCTCGAGTGGAACTCGACGGGACGACCTCCGGGCGGCACCTCGCTGCCGGTCTGCCACGGGATGCGAAGCCCCGTGACCACACCGACGTCGTCGTTCACGCCGTGGGCGCCGATCGGCGCGAGCGCCATCGTGAGCGGATATCCGGCGCCGGTCGCGCCGGGCACGAAGAGGTTGCGGCTGGTCCCGATCGAGCTGCCCGCGAAGCACACGACGTAGCGCGATGGCGAGGTCGTCTGGGCGCGCGCGCGAGCCGGCGCCATCGCCTCGAGGAAGGGCAGCGCGATCGTGGTGCCGAAGGTCCCGATCAGCGCGGTTCGGCGCGAGAGCAACAGCTTCTTCGTCATGACTCAGCCCTCCTCGTCGGCGGGAACCATCCGGTGGCGGAACGCGTGGCTCGCCACGAGCTCGATCAGCAGCGTGTGCAGGTGACCGCCCTCGCGATCGAAGCGCGAGACCAGGCCGTCGAGCGTGCGCGCGCCGAGCTCGGGATCGGCCTCGCCGAGCGCGAAGCGCAGCACCTGCTGCACCGCGCAGCGCTCCGCGCGATCGCTCGACGCGACCAGCGCACCGAGCTCTCCGGGGCCCGAGAATTCGCCCACTCCGGCGAGCTCGCCGCGGCCGTCGAGGGTGCACTCGGTGAGGCCCTCGTCGTGCTCGCGGAAGCGACCCGCGACGTCGTAGCGCTCGAGCCCGAAGCCGATCGGATCGACCTGGAGGTGGCAGTGCGCGCAGGCGCCGCTGGCGTGCGCCGCGTAGCGCGCGCTCTTGCAGGGGCTGCCGCGATCGGGCGGCGGCTCGTCGACGCTCGCGCCCGCCATGCGCAGGAGCTCGGGCGAAGGCGGCGGGATGTGCGTGCAGAAGAGGCGCTCCTGCACGAGCACGCCGCGCTGGGTCGGGCTGGTGTCGCCCCACTTCGACGCCGCGGAGAGGAACGTGCCGTGCGAGAGGATGCCCGCGCGCTCCGAGCCCTCGGGATAACGCACCCACGCGGGCCCGTCGCCGTCGGGCGGATCGATCTCGTAGTGCTCGGCGAGCGCACGATCGACGTAGGTCTCGTCCGACGTGAACACGTCGAGCCAGGGGCGCCGCTCGTCGAGCACCACGCGCGTGAGCAGCGCCTCGGTCTCGCGCGAGAGCGACGACGCGAGCGCGGCGGGGTGCGGCAGGCGTCGATACCCGAGCCACATCGCGTGGAAGCGCGCGACCTGCTGGGCGGCGCGGGGGTCGCGCAGCATGTCCTCGGCGACGGCGCGCACACCCTCGGGACGATCGAGCTCGCCGCGATCGACGCGGTCGAGCAGGTCGTCGTCGGGGGTCGTGCCCCAGAGCAGGAACGAGAGGCGCGCCGCCAATTCGTTGGAGCTCAAACGAACCACGCCGGGCGAGACCTCCTCGCCGATCTCGACGCGATAGACGAGCTCGGGGTCCTGCAGCAGTGCGCGCAGCACGATCGAGAGCGCCTGATCGACGTTCTGCGCGCCCGCGGTGCGCGGCAGCGCGGCGAACGTCTCGACCTCGTCGGGCGCGAGCGGACGGCGCAGCGCGCGGCGACCGAAGCGGGCGACGAAGGTGCGCATGCACGCATCGTCGATCGCGCTCGGCTCGCACCCGACGACTCGCGCGCGCAGCGCGGGATCGTCGAGCACCCGCGCCGCGACGGTCTCCGCGATGCGCTCGATGCCGAGCACCAGCGGGCCCGACGCGATCTGCAGCGACGCGTCGTTGTCGAACGGCGTCTCGGGATCTTCGGGGAGCAGCTCGAGCTCGACGCGCACGTCGACGCCGGTGAGGTCGCGGACGACGTGCCCGAGCTCGTCGCGGGTGAGACGGCGGAGCGCGATCGGGCCGAGCTCGCTCGGTGTCGTGAGCGGCTCGGTCGGTGTGGTGGGCGTGCGTGGACCTCCGAGCGGCCCGCTCGGACCGTTCTCCACGTACCCGGTGCACCCGATCGCCAGCACGGCGACGAGCGCGGAGAGCGCGGCTCGCATGGGAACCTCCTCGTGCTCCCGAGGAACGTGCTCGGCGCGCCGGAGCGGGGCAGTTACGCACGCTGCGTCGAAGCGTTGGCGCGATTCGCGCTACGTCGCGGCGCGAGGAGGACATCATGCGTCGCGTGGTGATCGCGCTCGGGATCGTGCTCGCGGGTTGCGCGGGCGCCATGGAGCCCCGCCGGTATCTCGCGTCCGATCCGCACGACACCTGCGACGAGTGGGACCTCGAGTGCTCGCGCGCCGCGTACGGCACGTACGGATGCGGCCCGAGCGGGTGCGGGACGCCGGTCCCGCAGCCCACGCGCACTGCGAAATGACGTGGAGAAATGCAGGGCGCGGCACGAACGCGCGCCGCGGCACGACGCACCATGCGTGGGTCGACGCTACGCTCGTGCGTCGTGGATCACCCGCTGCTCGTCGTGCCACCCGGAGCGCGCCTGCGTGTCGCGCTCGCGCTCGTGCTCTTCGCGATCGCGCTCTCGGTGTGGCTCGGCTCGATGGACGAGGTGCTGCGCGGGCCGGGCACCGAGGGCGGCATCGTCGGCTACGAATTCTGCGGAGAGGTCGCGCGCTGCCAGGCCCAGCTCGACGCGATGGAGGCGCGCGGCGCGAGCACCACGCTCGCGATGAGCCTCGGCGTCGACTACGCGTTCCTGCTCGCGTACTCGACCGCGATCGCCGCGGTGATCGTGTTCCTCGCGGCCCGCCTGCCCCGCGCGCCCCGAGCGCTCGCGGCGATCGCCTCGGCGCAGTGGATCGCGGCGGGGCTCGACGCGATCGAGAACTACGCGCTGTGGCGCATGCTCGCCGGCGGCGCGCGCGATCCGTGGCCCGCGATCGCGGCGTGGTGCGCGGCCCCGAAGTTCGCGATCGTCGCGGTCGGACTGCTCACCGTGCTGGTGCTGCTTGGAATGTCGGTCCGCTCGCGCTGACAATGGGCGCGATGCGTCGCGCAGCGCACATCATGCGGGGGGAGCTCGGCGGCAGCCGCTGGGAGCTCGCGGTGCGCGCGCCCTCGCCGCGGCTCCTGCCCTACACCGGCTCGCTGATGGGCTACGACGAGCGCACCGCCGCGCCGCTGCGGCGGCGCGAGCTGCCGGGCCCGCGTGTCGTGTTGATCTTCGAGATCGGCCCGCCGATCCGGGTGATCTCGAGCACCGGCGACGAGCGCTTCGCCGGCGGCTTCGCCGCGGGCCTCCACGACGCGCACACGGTCTGCGATCACGACGGACACCAGCGCGGGATCCAGGTCGACCTCACGCCGCTCGGCGCGCGACGGCTCTTCGGGCGCCCGATGTCCGAGCTCACCTCGCGCGTCGTCTCGCTGCGCGATCTGCTGCCGCGCGAGCACGCGAGCCTCTGCGAGCGGCTCGCGACGCTGAGGACCTGGGACGCGCGGCTCGATCTCGTCGAGGGCCTGCTGGCGACGCGGATCGAATCGTCGTCGATCGATCTGCGCGTCACCACGTGGGCGCTGCGCCGCATCGAGGAGCGCGGCGGTGCGATCGACATCCGCGCGCTGGCGCGCGAGCTCGGCTACAGCCACGAGCACGTGATCCGCACGTTCCGCGATCACGTCGGGATCCCGCCCAAGCTCTTCGCGCGGATCGTGCGCTTCGATCGACTGGTCAAGCGCATCAAGGCGGGCGGCGACGTGCGCTGGCCCGCGCTCGCGCAGGATCTCGGCTACTACGATCAGTCGCACCTGGTGCGCGACGTGAAGCAGTTCACCGGCCTCACGCCCACCGAGGCGCGCGGGGAGATCGTGGACCTCGCGGCGCTCGTCTCGACGTGACACGGTCCGGGCCCGAGAGAAAGCCCGTTGACGCTCAAGGTCCTCTTCACGATCGCGGTGATCGCGTTCCTGCTCGGCCCGCAGATCGTCGCGCTGGTGCGCAACGTGCGCGACGCGCTGCGCGCGCGGGTGCGCGTCGGTCAGCAGTCGATCGTGTATCGCGAGGATCGGGTGCCGCTCCGGACCACGTCGCTCGCGTGGTGGCGCGTCGCGCTGGGCTGGCAGCACGTCGACGTGGTGGTCGGCAAGCGCGATGCGTTCCTCTTTGCGCGGCCGCTCCTCGGCATCGTGCCGCGACCGGTGTATCGCCTGGTGCGCGACGAGGACGATCACGCGAAGGACGCGCCGGGGATCGCGCTCGAGGTGACGAGCATCGCGGTCGAGAAGGGACGCGTCACGGTGCGGGCCCGCGGATGGCGCGGCATCGGCGAGATCATGGTGAAGCTGGTCTCGCGCTCTCCGGATGCGCTGGCGCGGGCGCTGCGTCGATGAGCGATGCGCTGCCGATCCACGCGGCGCGCGCCGCGTTCGACCGCGCGATCGCGCAGGGCCCGGTCGTGCTCTCGGCGCCGACCGGATCGGGCAAGTCGACCGAGGTGCCGCGATGGTGCGCGGGCCCGGTGCTCGTGATCGAGCCGCGGCGCGTCGCGTGCCGCAGCCTCGCCGCGCGCGTGGCGCAGCTCGAGGGGACGCGGCTCGGCGACGCGGTCGGATACGTGGTCCGCGACGATCGCGCCGCGCGCGAGGACACGCGCGTGGTGTTCGCGACGCCGGGGATCGCGCTGCGCGATCGCGCGATGGTCGAGCGCGCCCGCACGATCGTGATCGACGAGATGCACGAGCGGAGCCTCGAGGTCGATCTGCTCCTCGCGCTCGTGCTCCGCGAGGCGCGCCCCGATCGATCGCTCGTCGTGATGTCGGCGACGCTCGACGCGGAGCGCGTGGCCGCGCACGTGGGCGGCGCGCACGTCGCCGCGGAAGGGCGCGCGTTCCCGGTCGACGTCCGCTACCTCCCGGGCCCTTCGGTGCTCCCCGACGCGGCCGACCTCGCGGCGCGCGTCCGCCATGCGATCGAGGTCGCGGCGAGCGATCCCGGAGACCTCCTGGTGTTCCTCCCCGGCAAGGCGGAGATCGACGCGTGCGCGCGTGCGCTCTCTGCGAATCGAGGGCTCTCGATCGTCCCGCTGCACGGCGGGCTCTCGCTCGACGAGCAACGTCTCGCCTTCGAGCGCACGCCGCAGCGCAAGGTGATCCTCGCGACGAACGTCGCCGAGACGTCGCTGACGATCCCCGGCGTCGGCGTGGTGATCGACAGCGGGCTGGTGCGGCAGACCCGTTATCACGAGGGGCGTGGGTTCCTCGCGCTCGTGCCGATCGCGGAGGACAGCGCGGCGCAGCGCGCGGGACGCGCCGGTCGCACCGCGGCGGGCGTCTGTCATCGGCTGTGGAGCCCTGCCGCGAAGCTCGCGGCGACGACGCTGCCCGAGATCCATCGCGAGTCGCTGGTGCCGCTGGTGATGGGCGCCGCGGCGTGGGGCACGCGCCCCGAAGATCTGCCGCTGCTCGACGCACCGAAGCCGCACGCGCTCGATGCGGCGCGCCGCGATCTCGAGGCGTGGGGCGCGCTCGACGGAGACTCGTCGCTGAGCGAGGCGGGGCGCGGGCTGCACGGGCTGCCCGTCGATCCTCCGCACGCGCGCCTGCTCGTCGCGGCGCGTGATCACGCGTGCCTCGAGGATGCGATCGATCTCGTCGCGGTGCTCTCGGTCGGCCGCCCGCTCTTCACGAGCGCGGCGGGCGAGCGCGCCGACGTGGACGATCCCCGCACCGACGGATGCGACGCGATCGCGTTCGTGCGTGCGCTGCGCGCCGAGCGCGCCGACGACGTCGGTGCGTCGCCGTTCGTCGTGCACGAAGCGCGGCAGGCGCGCGCCCGGCTCCGCCGCGCGTTCGGCTTCTCCGGGGGCGCACCGAGCTCCGATCGCGCGATCGATCGCGACGCGTTGGTGCGCGCGGCGCTCGCCGCCGACGCGCGGTCTGCCCACGTCGCGCGCACCCGCGGCCGTGATGTCTTCTTCGGCAACGGGGGCACCGAGCTCGAGCTCTCGCGCGAGAGCGCGGTGCGGCACTCGAAGAGCGTCGAGGCGCTCGTGGTGCTGGGCACGCGCGCGCTCGGCACCGGACGCGACGCGCGGGTGCTGATCACCTGCGGCATGGCGATCCCGCTCGCCGCGATCGCGCGCGCCGGCCTCGGCGTCGAGCGCGCCGGCGAGGTGCGCGTCGAGGCGGGCCGCGTGATCGCGGTGATCGAGCGCGTCCACGCCGGCAAGGTGATCGCCACGCGCGAGGACGTGCCGCAGGGCGCGCTCGCGCGCGATGCGATCGCGACGTTGCTCGGGCGCGGCAGCTTGTTCCGCGATGCCGTCGCGACCTCGCGCGAGCGGCTCACCCGGCTCGCGCTCGCAGCGCAGCTCGCCGCGCGCGGTCATCCCGCGGGCGTGCCCAGCACGACGCCGGTGAGCTCGATCGACGTGTGGCTGCGGGCACGCCTCGACGCGCTCGGCGTCGAGAGCGGCGACGATCTCGCGCTGCTCTCGGCCGAGGACTTCCTCGCGCCGGAGCTCGACTACGAGGCGCGGGTCGCGCTCGATCGCGAGCTGCCCGCGACGGTCAGCGTCGGCGACGCCGTGTACCGCGCCGAGTACGATCTCGAGCGCGGGCAGGTGCTGCTGCAGATGGTGAAGGGCAGCCGCCGCGAGCCGCCGCCGCTCGCGTATCTGCCGCGCTTCGAGGGCCTCCGGGTGTGCGTCGCAGGCCCGCGCGGCGTGTCGGTGCTCCGCGAGAAGGGCCGCTGATCCTCAGCGCCGTGCGCGCCCGGCGATCGTCACGCCTTCGATGTCGATCCCGAGCGACGCGAAGATGCGTCGTGCCTCGTCGGGCACCGGCATCGGCGCGATGATCGACACCCGCGCGCGCCCGGTGTTGCCGGCGGGGAATCGCCCGAGCGCCGAGCCCAGGCCCGCGCCCGCGACGCGCACGATCTGTCCGACGACCTCGCGCAGATCTCCGAGCCGCGCGCCGAGCACCAACATCCGGACGTGCACCTTGGTGTGCAGCCGCGCCGAGGGCTGCGAGAGGACGTGGGCCAGCTCGAGCGCGGACCACGCAGCGGGCCAGTCGCGCTCCGCGACGTGCGCGCGGCTGCGCGCGAGGAGCGCGTCGACGTGAGGAGAGAGCTCGCGGGTGCTCGGCATCGCGAGCATCGTGGGAGCTCAGCGCGGCGCTCGCTTGAACGTTGCGGCGACGTCCGAGATCTCCGCGGCCTGCAGGAGGAACGAGGGCGGCAGGCCGAACATCCGACGGAACGTGCGCGACAGGTGGGCCGAGTCGCTGAAGCCCGCGGCGATCGCCGCTTCGGTGAGGCTCGCGCCGCGACGCACCTCGTCGACCGCGCGCTTGGCCCGCGCCCAGAGCACGAAGCGGCGGAACGGAATGCCCATCTCCGCGCTGAAGGTGTGCGTGAGGTGCGAGGGCGACACGCCGGCCGCGCGCGCGGCGCCGGCGAGGCGAGGACGACCACCGAGCTCGCGCGCGACGTAGTCGAGCGACGCACGCACCGCGTCGGAGAGCTCGTCCTCCGCGGGCGCGCGCTCGAGCAGCGGCGCGATCAGCGCGCGCGTCCAGTCCACGAGCTCGCTCGGCGTCGCGTCGCTGCGCGGCTCGGTGATGACGAGCTCCGCCGCGATGTCGCGGCCCAGCCATTCCCGCGCGAGGCGATCGAGCTGCGCGCCGGGCTGCGCCTCGCGATCGACGAGCAAGAGCGCGATCCGTCGTCCGCTCGCCGAGAAACGATGGGGCACCTCGGAGGGAACGAGGGTCGCGCGCGCGGCGTGCTCGCGCCCCGCGATCTCGACCACGACCTCGCCGTCGAACGACAGGACCAGCTGCACCGCGTGGTGCGCGTGGGTCTGCGCCTCGAAGCCCGGCCCGAGGATGAGCACCGAGCCGAGGTCGAGGATCAGCCGAGGTCGCATCGTCGTCGCGATCGTACTCGAACGCCGATTCGTTCAAGCCGCGCTCGTTCGCGATCGCCATCGTCGTGCCATGCGCACGTGGCTCGCCTACTCGGTCTATCCGGTGCTCTGGGGTGGAAGCGTCATCACGCTCGTCGTCGCGATGAGCGCCGGGATCCCGTACCCGTGGATCGGCCCGCCGCTGCTGCTCGCGGTCGGGCTCGCGGTCGCGATGCTCGAGCGCATCCAGCCGCACGCGCGCGAGTGGCTGCACGATCGCAGCGATCTGCGCACCGACGTCGCGCACTTCGTCGCGAACGTCGCGGTGAGCCAGGGCTCGCTCGCGCTCTTCGCCGCGTTGGCCCCCGTGCGGGCGAGCCTGCCGAGCGCGTGGCCCAGCGCGCTGCCCCTCGCGGTGCAGGTGCTGATCGCCACGCTGGTGATCGATCTCGGGCTCTACGCGATCCATCGCGCGAGCCACGTCGTGCCCGCGCTGTGGCGACTGCACTCGATCCACCACAGCGCCGAGCGGATCTACTGGATCAACGGCCAGCGCCGTCACCTGGTGCACGAGCTGCTCGAGGGCGCGCCCGGGCTCCTCGCCCTCTTCGCGCTCGGCGCGCCGGTGTCGATCATCGCGGCGGCGATCGCGATCGTCACGCTGCACCTCTTCTTCCAGCACGCGAACGTCGAGTACCGACTCGGTCCGCTGCGCCACGTCTTCGCGGTCGGCGAGGTGCATCGGTGGCACCACCAGCGCCGCTACGAGGACGTGCAGGGCAACTACGCCGCGGTCCTCGCGCTCTGGGATCACCTCTTCGGCACCGCGCTCCCGAAGCAGGGCGACGCGCCGCTCGACGTCGGCCTCGACCAGGACCTGCCGCGCGACTTCTGGGGACAGCTGCGCTGGCCGTTCCGTGTCGATTCTTTCCAAGACCCCTCGGCCACCGCTCGGCATGAACACGTCGAACTTCCGAACAGGAGCGAGACGAGATGACCGACACCACGCCGGCGCACATGCGCCTCTCGCAGATGATCCTCGGGCTCTGGGCGCCGCAGGCGATCCACGCCGCGGCCGAGCTCGGCATCGCCGACGCGCTCTCCGCCGCGCCGCAGCGCGCGTCCGAGCTCGCGTCGCGGATCGGCGCCGATCACGACGCGACCGAGCGCCTGCTGCGCGCGCTCGCGGTGCTCGGCGTGCTCGAGCTGCAGGGCGAGCGCTACGCGCTCACCGAGATCGGGCGCTGTCTCGAGACCGACTCGCCGACGTCGCGCCGCGCGTGGTCGCGCCTGATGGGCGGTCGCGAGGTGTGGCAGCGCTGGGGCCGGCTCACCGACTGCGTGCGCACCGGGCGCATGGCGGCGCGCGTCGACGACGAGGGCATCTCGCCCACCGAGCACTTCGAGGCGATGGCGATGGATCCCGCGTCGGCCGCGATCTTCCATCGCGCGATGGTCGAGATGACGCGCACCTCGGCGCCCGAGATCGTGCGCGCGATCGATCTCGCGGGCGCGCGCACGATCGTCGACGTCGGCGGAGGATCGGGCATGTTGCTCGCCGCGCTGCTCGAGGCGCATCCCGCGCTGCGCGGCAGCGTGGTCGACCTCGCGCACGCCCGCGAGAGCGCGCTCTCGCTCTTCGCCGGACGCGGGGTCGCCGATCGCGCGTCGTTCGTCACCGGCGACTTCTTCACCGACCCGCCGCCGCCCGCCGACGTGCTGGTGATGAAGAGCGTCATCCACGACTGGGACGACGAGCGCTCGCTGCGCATCCTCGCGCGCTGTCGCGAGGCGATGGACGCCCGGACGCGCCTCGTGCTGATCGAGCCGCCCTCCCCCGATGCGCCGAGCACCAGCTCGCCGCTCGCGTGGATCCTCGCGTTCAGCGACCTGAACATGCTGGTGAACACCGGCGGCCGCGAGCGCACCCACCGCGAGTACGTCGCGCTGCTCGAGCGCGCCGAGCTGCGCGTCGCGCGGGTGGGCGAGGCTGGATTCTGGAAGACCTACGAAGCAGTCCGCGCGTGACGAGACGCTACCGCGCGGCGCGCTGATCGCCATCGAGGAACAAGCGCGCGATCACGACCGACCCACCGCCCTCGCGCGCGGTGACGACGAGCTCGTGCATGAGCCGTCGCACCGCGCCGAGGCCGAGCCCGAGCCCGCGCCGCGACACCGGCAGCACCTCCGCGGTGGCGCGATCGACGCCCTCCGACACTCCGTCGCGCAGCGCTTCGTCGAGATCCACGAAGCCCGGCCCGCGATCGATCGCCTCGACCTCGAGCACCCGCGGCGGCCCTCGCCGCACGCGCAGCGTGAGCGCGCCCGGAGGCCCGAATTTCAAGGCGTTCGTCGCGAGCTCGCTCGCCGCGATCGCCACCGCCCACTGCCCCCGCACGTCGAGCCCGGCGTCGCGCGCGAACGCCTTCGCGCGCGGCGTCACGTACGCCGCGTCCACCTCGCGCACGAGCTCGATCGTCTCGCTCACGGGACGCGCTTCGCGAGCACGATCGTGGTGCCGCGGCCCGGCGTGCTGGTGATCGAGAACTCGTCCATCAGACGCTTGCACGCGAGGATCCCGAGCCCCATCCCGGTGCGCGAGCGGTAGTCGCCGGCGAGGATCTCGGCGAGGTTCGCGATGCCGGGACCCTGATCCTCCGCGACGATCTTCATCCCGACGCGCGGCGACTCGAGCGCGGTGAGCGTGACCTTGCCGGCGCGCGCGTACGACCAGATGTTGCGCGCGAGCTCGGACACGCTGGTCGCGATCTTCGCCTGATCGGCGCGATCGAACCCGAGCTCGCGCGCGAACGCGCGCGCCCTCGTGCGCGCGTCCACGACGCCCGACTCCTCGACGATCGGGATCTCGATCGGCGCGAAGCCACGGGCACGAGGGCGGCGCTGCGCGAGCGCGGTGAGCCTCGCCATCGACTCGCGCCGCTCGGCGTCGGTCGTGAGGAAGAACGCGAGCCCCCGGCCGAGCTCGGTGATCACCACGTCGTCGAGCCCGACGCGATCGAGATCGGAAGGTGTGCGCCCCGCGCGGCGGAGCGCGGTCTTGAGCACGCTCTCGGCGGTGATCGAGCTGACGTACGCGGACAGCACGCCGCGCACCTGCTCGCTCGTCCCGCGTGTGTCCGCGCTCATTCAGCCGTCCAGCTCGTGGGCGTCGAAGAGCACCTCGTCGTCGGGCGAGGGCGCGAGATCCCGATCGTCGATCCACGCGTCGTCGCCGCGGCGGCGCGGCGAGAGCATCGCGAGCGCGTCCTCCAGCGAGAGCGTGGTGGGCACTCCCTCGAGGAGCATCCCCATCTCGACGAGCGTCACCGCGATCCCGGGATCGAGCCCGGTGATGACGGTCCTGGCGCCCATCAGGCTCGCCATCTGCGCCATGTCGCGGATGCTCCGGGCGATGTAGGTGTCGAAGGTGTCGACGCCGGAGAGCTCGAGGATCACGCCGCGCACGTCGCCGCGCTGGATCTCGCGCCCGAGATCGCTCCGCAGCTCCCGGACCAGGCGGTCCCCGAGCTCGACCTGGATCGCGACCAGGAGCACGCCCTGGAGGCGGATGATCGGAATCGTCCCCGCCATCGATCACTCCGCCGCGGCGGGCGAGCGCGCCTGGCGCAGGTGGCGCAGGCAGTCCTTGAGGCCCGCCTTGAGGTTGCGGAGCGTGCGCACCTCGCTGAGGTCCGCGCCGATCTCGACGAGCGTCTGCGCGATCGCCGGGCTCAGCCCGGTCAGCACGCAGCGCGTGCCGAGCAGGTTCGCGGCGCGCACCACCTTGAGCAGGTAGTCGGCGGTCTGGGTGTCGACGACCTCGACCCCGGTGATGTCGATGATCACGCAGCGCGACTGCGTCTCCACGATGCGCTCGAGGAGGTTGTTCATGATCTCCATGCTGCGCTTGGTGTCGACGACACCGACGATCGGCAGCACGAGCACGTCGTCCCAGATCTCCATGACCGGCGTGGAGAGCTCGCGGATCGCCGCGGCCTGGCGCTCGATCGTGAGCAGCTTCGCCTCGAGCTCGCGCGTCAGCGAGTAGCTCGTCTCGGAGAGCGTCTGTCTCCAGGGATCCGCCTCGGCGCCCCACACGTCGATCGGCTTGATCTCGAATCGACACACGTCGTCGCCGCGCCCGCGGCACGTCGGCTCGATCGCGAGCAGCGGGCGACCGAAGAACGACGAGCACCAACCGCTCGCATAGCCGGTGAGCGTGTGACAGACGGGCTCGTCGCTGCGGCCCAGCTCGGCGCCGTGGATCGCGGCCTCGTAGGAGTTCGTCCACGTGCCCTGCATGTGGAAGTGGCCGGTCGCGCGATCGAATTCGATCTTCGTCGGCTCGGCGCGGACGATGCCCTCCCACGTGTGGATCACCGGGCCCGACGCGAGCTCGTCGACCTCGGTATCCCACCGGTAGAGCTTCGAGAGCGTCCTGTGGTCCTCGGTGCCGCAGCGATATCCGAACTGCGAGAGAATTCCGCGAGAGAGCCTGTCTCCGAGCTGCTCCCCGAGCAGCTTTCGCAACGTCGCGAGCGCCTCGACACGGAAGAGCAGCATTCGATTCTCGCCGAAGAGAACACTGCCGCTCTCTGGATGGAACTTCAGCGCAGAGCGAAGATCGAAATCGGACGCCTTCATCTCGTGGTCGCTCCTGGTCGTCGACGCGCGCGCTCCCTTGCGCACGCGATTCCCGTTCAACACACGACCGATCGCCCGCGTCGTGCCGCGGGCGCGACATCGCGAGATCGGTCCGGGTCGGCGTGCAGAAAACCGCGCACGAGCCCCCGTCGACTCCGACGCTAGCGACGACCGAGCGGTGATGTCAACGCAAAAACCCGCTGAGAACGCGAATCGCGACTGGCACTCTGATTCGCAATCTCGCGCCGAATCGTTACGTAACGTCGGATTCGATTCCGGACCTCGCATTTCGTGTCTTCCCCGCGATGGCACGACCCGCAGCGACGAAACGGAAGGTTTTCGGGGCGACGCGCCTCGCGGTCATCGCGGTGCGCGGCCGGGCGTCGCCGCGTCGTGCTCGCGACGTGCGTCGTCGTGGAGGCTTCGGCGTCACGAACGCGTCTTGCAGACCGCCGCGCGGAGGAGAGCGAGATGCAGCCCACGATGGTCGGAGAGTCGCGCAAGCCCGAGATGCCCGCGCACGGGATCGGCGAGGAGCTCGGGGCGCTGCGCCCCCACATCGGGCCGAGCCCGCTCGCGGGCTACGAGCACATGAAGGGGTTCGGCGTCTTCGCGCTCCCGTTCGACTCGGGGCACGTGCTCGCGATGCGCGTGTTCCCCGACAACGACTTCGCGCCCTACGTGACCGTCTGGCACCGCACGCCCGAGGGCCACTGGCGCATCTACTACGACGCCGCGCGCGCCGACATCGCGTGCCCGCGCTACTACGGCGCGGCCGCCGAGCGGGTCGCGCCGGCGAACATCGTGCTGCGCTGGACCGGCCCGATGGAGCTCCACGTCACGATGGACGCACCGCGGCTCGACTGGACGATCGACGTCGGCGCGCCGCTGCGCTCGCGCGTGCTCGGCGCGATGGGCACGAAGCTGCCGCGGATGATGTGGCGCTCGCGCCTGGTGCAGCGGCTCATCACGCGAGTAGGCGACGCGGCGTTCGGCGTCGGTGACGTGACGCTCTCGGGCCGCGCGCCGAACGGTCAGCGCGCGTTCCTGATGCCGGAGCGCATGTTCCCGATCGTCGAGTCCACCGCGCTGCTCGAGGGGCGCAGCCTCGGCCGTCCCACCCACGCCGACGAGAGCCCGCGCATCGGCGACATGAAGCTCCCCGCGAGCCCGGTGCTGGCGATCGGCGAGGCGTACTTCTCGATCGACGATCCCGAGGAGCACCGCCGCACGGTGGAGGCCTTGCAGAGCTAGACGCGGGAGCGGCGCGCTCGCGCGTGACCGGTGCGCGCCGCGAGCCCCGATCGATCGCGACGCGTGGTGGCGCGCACGATCGGCGCGCGCAGCCGCCGCGCGCGGCGCGCCCACGACGCGACCCAGCGCGCCGCGTTCGCGAAGCCGAGCTTGGCATAGGTGAGCGGGTGCGCGATCGCGGGATCCTGCTCGGCCTCGACCACCCACCACCCGCGATAACGCCGCCGCGCGAGCTCCGCGATCGCCGGCTCGAGCGCGAGCGCGCCGTCGCCCGGCACCGTGAACACGCCCTCGCACACTGCGTCGAGGAAGGGCACGTCGCGCTCGATCGCGCGCGCGAGCACCTCGGCGCGCACGTCCTTGAGGTGCACGTGCACCACGCGCTCGCCGTGGCGCGCGATGCAGGCGCGGATCGCGGCGTCGCCGTCGCGCGGGCTCGCCGCTGCGTACGCGAAGTGCCCGGTGTCGAGCAGCAGGCCCACGTCGTCCGAGGTGTCCTGCATCAGGCGCTCGACCTCGTCGGCGGTCTGCACGACGGTGCCCACGTGCGGGTGGTACGCGACGCGGATCCCCTGCGCGCGCGCCCGCACGGCGAGTCGCTCGAGCTCGCGCACGAAGCCCTGCCAGGTGGCGCGATCGAGCACCGGACGGCGCGACAGCGGGCGCATCTCGCGATGCACCGCGCCGGTGGTCTCCGCGAGCACCAGCGTGTCGCAGCGCATCGCGCGCAGGAGCTCGAGGTGCGGCCCGAGGCGCTCGAGCTCGCGCTCCGCGCCCCGCTCGACGAGCTGCGCGGAGTACCACCCCGAGATCAGCGAGAGCCGATGTCGCGCCAGGAGTGGGCGCAGCTCGAGCGCCGTGCGCGGGAATCGATGTCCGAGCTCGATGCCCGCATAGCCCGCGGCGCGCGCCTCGGAGAGACAGCGCTCGAGCGGCACGTCCGCGCCGAGCTCGGGCTTGTCGTCGTTGATCCAGATGAGGGGATTGACGCCGATCCGCACAGCCTGGGCCTCCCTCTCCCTCGATCGTGAGCGATCACGCGCGGCGACGCAGTGCGTCCTCGTACGCGCGCCGCGCCGCGCGCACGGTGTCGCGCTCCGAGACCTCGGGGATCGCGACGTCCCACCACGCACCGCCGATGCCCGCGCTCGCGTCGGGATCGGTGTCGATGACGACCACGTAGGTCCGCGATGCGACGCGCGCACGCGCGAGCGCACCGCGCAGCCCCTCGAGATCGGCGACCTTCTCGGCGCGCGCTCCGAGCGACGCCGCGTGCGCCGCGAAGTCGACGATGCGCGCGTTCTCTCCCACCAGGTTCGCGAAGGGCGCGCCGCCGCACGCTCGCTGCAGCCGGTGGATGCAGCCGAACCCGCCGTTGTCGAGCACGACGATCACGAGCTTCCGATCGAGCGCGATCGACTCGGCGATCGCGGTGTTGAGCATGAGATAGCTGCCGTCGCCGACCATCACGACGACCTGCGCGTCGGGGCGCGCCATCTTCACGCCGAGCCCACCCGCGATCTCGTAGCCCATGCACGAGAACCCGTACTCGACGTGGTAGTCGCCGGGCGCGCGCGAGCGCCACAGGCGATGGAGCTCGCCGGGGAGCCCGCCCGCCGCGCACACCACGACGTCGCTCGCGCGCGCCTGCTCGTTGACCACGCCGATCACCTGCGCGTCGAGCGGGAGCGCGCCCGCGCGATGTGCTTGCGCGCGCTCGGCGTCGGCGTGCCAGCGATCCATCAGCGCGCGCGCCCGCTCGGTCCATGCGCTCGCGGCGCGCCACGATCCGAGCGCGCCGTCGAGCTCAGCGAGGCCGAGCTTCGCGTCGCACACCAGCGGGACCCCGCCGTGCTTGCGCGCATCGAAGCCGCTCGCGTTGAGGTGCACCAGGCGCGCGCGCGGGAACAGCGTGCGCGACGCGGTCGTGAAGTCCGAGAGGCGCGTGCCGATCGCGAAGACCACGTCCGCCTCGGCCGCGAGCGCGTTCGCCGCCGAGGTGCCGGTCACGCCGATCGCGCCGACGCTCGAGGGATCGTCGCATGCGAGCGCGCCCTTGCCCGCCTGGGTCTCCGCGACCGGGACGGCGTGGCGCGACGCGAACGCCGCGAGCTCGGCCGTGGTCTCGGCGTAGTGCACGCCGCCGCCCGCGACGATCAGCGGACGCTCGCTCGACGCGAGGATCTCGAGGGCACGCGCGAGCTCGCTCGGATCGGGCGCGAGACGTCGCGGGACGTGCAACCGCCGCTCGAAGAAGTCGCACGGATAGTCGTGCGCGATCGTCTGCACGTCCTGGGGCAGACAGAGCGTCGCGGGCCCGCAGCGCGCGGGATCGGTGAGCACCTCGAGCGCCGCGGGCAGCGCGATGACGAGCTGCTCGGGGCGCGTGATGCGATCGAAGTAACGCGACACCGGGCGCAGGCAGTCGTTCACCGTGGCGCTGGGATCGCGCTCGTCCTCGAGCTGCTGCAGCACGGGATCGGGCGCGCGGCTCGCGAACACGTCGCCCGGCAGGAGCAGCACCGGCAGTCGATCGACGTGCGCGGTCGCGGCCGCGGTCACGAGGTTCGTCGCGCCCGGCCCGATCGACGTGGTGCACGCCATCATGCGCCGCCGTCGCGACGCCTTCGCGAACGCGATCGCGGTGTGCGCCATCGACTGCTCGTTGTGCGAGCGGTACGTCGGCAGCACGTCCTTGCTCGCCTCGAGCGCCTCGCCGAGGCCCGCGACGTTGCCGTGCCCGAAGATCGCGAACACGCCCGCGAACATCGGCATCTCCGCGCCCGCGATCACGACGCGCTGCGCCGCGAGCCAGCGCACGAGCGCCTGCGCCATCGTCAGCCGCACGGTCGACATTTGCCTCCTCCTCGCTCAGCTGGAGTGCTCGCTCGCGCAGGGCCCGCAGGAGAGCGTGCGATTTCTGGGCCCTCTCTCACGGCGGTGGGAGCATCACCTCGCGCACGTAGTGCACGAGGCGATCGAGCGCGCCCAGGAACTGGCGCAGCGTCTTGACGCTCGCGCCGAACGACTCGAACTCCGCGGGCTCCATCCCGTCGGGCTCGTACGCGCGCACGAAGTCGGGCAGCTGCCGCGCGAGCTCCTCGACGATCGCGGGATCGACCGGCTCGTCGATCCGCGATCGCACCTCGACGCCGGAGTCGTCGAACGCGTCCTGCCACTCGGGCGGGATCGTGATCACCAGCTCGCCACCGATGAACTCCGACCAGTGGTGGTGGCTGCGCATCGCGGCCACGAGCAGCTTCGCGCGGTGTCCGCGCTCGCAGAACAGTCGGTACGCGCGGCGCACGATCGCCGTCGACGCGTGCCGCACCATCTCGACGTCGAGCTCGATCTCGGGGGTCTTGCCCGCGCTGCCCTTCGCCACGAGGTCGCGCAGGTGATCGTCGATCCGGCCCGCCATGATCGTGATCCACGGGGTGACCAGCTCGCGATCGACGCGCGGATCGAGCCGCGCGAGCCCGCGGTCCACCGCCTCCGCGGCGGCGAGCGCCTGCGCGACCGAGAACGACACCGTCGCGTTGATCACGACGCCGTGCGCGGTCAGCTCCTCGATCGCGACGAGGCCGGCCGCGGTGGTCGGCAGCTTCACCGCGATGTTGGGCGCGATCCCCGCGAGCTCGATCGCCTGACCGATCATGCGCGCCGCGTCGCGGTAGACGCGCGGGCTCGCTTGCACGCAGAGCCGCCCTCGGGTGCCGCCGTAGCGCTCGAACGTGGGCCAGAGCAACATCGCGCCTTCGCTCGCGGCGAGCGCGACGAGGCGCCACGCGATCGACTCCTCGTCGTCGTTCGGATGGTCGCGCACCAGCGCGCGCGTGATCTCGTCCCAGCGCGGGCGATCGGCCTCGATCGCCTGCATCACGATCACCGGGTTCGTCGTCGCGCCGGTCGCGCCGCGCGCGAGCGCACGCTCGAGCGCGCGTGGCTCGCACGAGTCCACCCAGAGCTCGGTGACGGTCTCGCGCGTCATCCGTCGCAAGAGCGACCCATGCATCGAGATCGCGTTCATTCGACGCCCTCCGGCCACCACGTGCGCGCGCCGGGCTCCATCACCCACGCGTGCTCGACGTCGAACGTCGGGCGGATGTACGGCGCGTCCGGCAAGTGCCGGATCACCCACGCGTAGTACATGCCGTAGCCCGGCGCGGCGACCTGCGCGTGCACGTGCCCCGCGGGGATCTTCACGGTGTCGAAGCCGCGCACCTTCACCACCGCGTCGCCGAGCTCCGCGTGCCCGTAGCCCTGCGGATGCGTGAACCGGTAGTGGTAGATCTCGGGCTGCGCGTGGTGGTGCGGCGGATAGCTCGACCAGCGCCCGGGCAGCGTGATCACCTCGCCGAGCACGAGCTCCGCGGCCGCGTCGGCGTTCTCGCGATCGAAGATCGTGCGCACCACCCGATGACACGCGCCGCGCACCTGGCCCCAGCCGCGATGTTCTTCGCGCACGTCGTCGGGCCCGTAGAGCGTCGCCGCGAACCGTCGCGTGCTCGCGGTCTCGTAGCGCGTGAGCTCGACCGCGCGACGCGCCTCGAACGTCAGCTCCGCGCCCGCCGCGACGTGCACGCAGCTCGGTGCATCGTCCCACAGCGATCGACGCGACCAGCGCGCGCGGCGTGGACCGACGTGCACGTCGACGTCGCCTTCCATCAGCAGCCACGCCGTCTCGCGCGTGGTGGTGGTGGAGAGTCGCTCGCCCGCCGTGAGCCTCACGACGGCGAAGCCGATGCCGGTGCCGTCCTCGTCGTCGACCTTCACGATCTCGGTCGTTCCGAGGGAGAGCCCCGCGCGGTGCTCGGTGAGGTGAAGGGCCACGCACCGACATCTCGCCCCGACACGCCTGGCCTCAAGAGCTGCGCGCTGCGTTGCGCACCGAGGATCGCCGTGCGAGCGTCGCGCGCGCCATGCGACGTCTGCTCACACTCGTCTTCGCTTGTCTCCTCGCTGCGTGCGGGAGCACCGCGGCGTCCACGCGCGCCGACTCCGCGGAGTCGGATGCGACCCATCCGATCCGATTCGCGCGGCCGGTGGCGACCGGCGCGTCGTGGACCGAGCACGTGCAGATGCGCAGCTCGCAGCGCGAGTCGACGCGCATCGGCGCGCAGAACGTCGCGGACGAGCTCACGACGCTCGCGATCGACTTCGAGGCGCGCTTCACCGCGCGCGAGGTCGACGCGCGCGGCCGTGCGATCCGCCTGGCGATCGCGGTGCAGCGCTTCGTGGTCGACGCCGGACAGGGCCCGGTCACGCCCGCGATCCCCGGTGAGCTGATCGTCACGCGCGTCGGAGAGGGCTCGATCGAGTCGGTGGCCGGCGCGCTCGATCCCCAGACCATCGAGTGGCTCGGCGAGGTGGTGCACATCGAGGCGCCGCGCGACACCGGTGACGACGAGATCTTCGGCTCGCGCGAGCCCCAGGCGATCGGCGCGTCGTGGGGGATCGACACCGCGCTCGCGGCGCGCAGCCTCGGCGCGATGGGGATCGAGGTGCGCCACGATCACATCGGCGGACAGACGCGCCTGGTCGAGCGCACGCGCGTCGGCGACGTCGACTGCCTGGTGGTGCGCGCCGAGCTCTCGGCGCGACAGCTCGCGGTGCCGAGCCTGCCGCCGAACGCGCAGATCACCCGAGCCGAGGTGCGCGCGACGATGGAGGCCGCGCTCCCGATCGACCTCGCGCGTGCGGTCCGGCGCGAGCGCACCGACCTCCGGATGCACATCGAGCTCTCGATCCCGACCGAGGCCGGCACCGCGACGGTGCGGCTCGAGGGCGAGCAGCAGGAGATGCGCGAGCGCACCGACGGATGAGCCGCGCGCGGCGCGATCGACACGCGCTCTACGAGCGCGCGGTGCAGAGCCCGGAGCGCGACGTCGACCTGCTCTCCGCGCTGTTCCGCGCGCGGGCGGGGCGCGACGCGATCACGCTGCGCGAGGACTTCGCGGGCACGGCGCGGCTCGCGATCGCGTGGGTGGGCTCGGACGACGAGCGCGAGGCGGTCGCGATCGATCTCGATCGCGGCGCGCTGGCGCGGGCGGCGCGCATCGCGCGCGAGGTGCTCGACGAGGACGAGCGCGAGCGCCTGGCCCTGATGCACGGCGACGTGCGCGCGCCGAGCGATCGCACGTTCGATCTGGTGATCGCGCCGAACTTCTCGTGGGCGATCTTCCACGCGCAGGACGATCTCGCGCGCTACCTGGAGGGCGCGCGGGCCGCGCTCGAGGACGACGGGATGCTCGCGCTCGAGCTCTTCGGCGGCGCCGATCTGCGGCGCACGCTGACGCACCGTCATCGCCACGAGGGCTTCACCTACGTCTGGGAGCACCGCGGGTACGACGCGGCGCGCGAGGTCCTCGACGCGCGCATCCACTTCGAGCTCGACGACGGAACGGTGATGGAAAGTGCCTTCCGTTATTCGTTTCGTCTATGGCCCCTCGCGACGCTCCGAGCGCTGCTCGCGGCGGCGGGCTTCGATCGCGTCGCGCTGGTGATCGAGGACGCGAAGGGCGCGCTGCGCACGAGCGCGCGCGAGCCCGCGCGCGCGTCGTGGCACGGATATCTGATCGCGCGCTCGCAGCGATAGCGCACAATCGCGCGCGCATGCGCCGTCTGCTGCTCCCGCTCTCTCTCTTCCTCTCGCTCGGCTGCGAGCCCGAGCCAGCACCGCCGGTGCCCGGCGACGTCACGCTCGCGCGCGCCTGGCAGAGCGAGACTTTCGCGGGGTGCGTGCTCGCCTCGCCGCTCGCGCACGGCGATCACGTGATCGTGAGCACGGGCGATGGTCGCGTGGTCGCGCTCGATCCCGACGACGGAACGATCGTGTGGGACCTCGCGCTGCCCGAGCCCGAAGGACAGCTCGCGCACGTGATCGCGACGCCGGTGATCGTCGGCGATCGCCTGGTGCTCACCTGGCAGGTGGTCGACGCCGCGGCGCGCGATCCCGCGGCGGGGCCGCGCAGCGCGCACCACGTCGCGGTGATCGATCTGGTGCGCGGCGAGCTCGATCCCGCGTTCCCGATCGTGACGCTCGCCGGCTCGCAGCCCGCCGCGGACGGCTCGGGCGACGTGCTCTTCCGTGCGAGCAACGCGCTCTCGCGCTCGCGCCTCGTGCACGCGACGACGCCCGATCGCGAGCTCGGGCTCGTCTACGTCTCGTTCGGCAACGCGCGCGACATCCAGCCCTGGCACGGATGGATCTTCGAGCTCGATCTCGACGCGTGGCGCGCCGAGGGCGCGGAGCGCGCGATCGCGTCGGTGCTGCTCACGAGCCCGAGCAACGAGTGCGGTGTCGAGGGCGAGAGCGGCTCCGACGACATGATCTGCGGCGGCGGTGTGTGGTCGCCCGCGGGCCCGCTCCTGGTGCCCGACGACGAGCGCGGGTTCGCGCTGATCGTGCCGACCGGAAACGGTGCGCTCGACCTCGCGACGCGCTCCTACGCGCACACGTTGATGCGGGTGCGCGGACCGGGCCTCGCGTTCGATCCGCAGTGCGACGCGAGCGTGTGCGAGGCCTTCGACGTGCTCGATCCCGCGCCCGCGTGCATCGCGTCGTGCGAGGACCTCTTCGTGCCGCGCCTCTTGCCCGACGATCCACCGTTCGATGCGCCGGGCTGCGAGGGGCTCACGTTCTTCGAGTGCTACGCCGCGCTCGACTGGGACCTCGGCGCGAACACGCCGGCGCCCGTCGAGCTCGCGTCGGGGCGCGTGGTGCACGTGCTGCCCGCGAAGGACGGCGGCGTGTACCTGCTCGACGACGAGCACCTCGGCACGCTCCACGATCGCGTGCAGATCGTCGAGGCATGCGGCGCCGGCGGCGTGCCCTGCGACGCGAACTGGGCAGGCATGATGGTGACCCAGCCGCTGATCGCCGAGGTCGACGGAACGCCGCTCGCCGTCATCGCGACCTTCATGCCCGATGCGGTGCATCCCGCCGGGCTCGTCGCGCTGCGGGTGATCGAGGACGAAGCCGGCGCGCACCTCGAGCCCGCATGGTCGTGGCCGAGCCTCGAGACCCAGGAGGCGCGCGAGCGCTTCCGCCGTCATCCCTCGGGGCTGCGCCTCGTGACGATCGAGGGCGAAGATCACGTCGCGATCGTCGAGCAAGGACGGCTCGGCAGCGAGCCCGGCGTGCTCCACCTCGTGCGGGCGCGCGACGGCGCGCTCGCCGAGAGCGTCGCGCTCGACGGGCCCGGACAGCGCTACGCAGTGCCGCTCGCGATCGGCACGCGCCTCGTCGTGCCGAGCTGCGATCAGGGCAACGCCGGTCCCGGCCACGTCGAGGCGTGGGACGCGATCGTGGTGCGGTGAGACGAACGAACGGCGGCCTCGCGCGCGCGAGAGGCCGCCGTCCGGCGCGCGTCAGTTGTCCATCGCGCCCGCTTCGATCCACGCCTCGACCGCCTCGATCACCTCGGCGTCGAGCGGGGTTCCTCCGAGCGGCATGCGCGAGCCGCAGTCCGGGGTCGCCTCGGAGATCTTGATGTAGAGCAGGCTCTCCTCGGCGTTGCCGGGCACCACGCGCACCAGGTCGGTCGCGCCGCACGCCGGTCCGGCCGCGTCGACGTCGACGAGGTTCGCGTACGCGGTGTCGCGCGTGCTCATGTCGAGCCCCGACGCGGCCGCAGCGCCCTGGTGGCACGCCGCGGTGGTCGCGCAGGTGTCGTCGATCACGGTGTCGAAGATCATCGTGAACGTCGGGGCTTCCTCGCCCGCGTCCCCTTCGCCCGCGTCACCTCCCGCATCGGCACCGCCGCCACCGTCGGTCCCGCCGCCGGCGTCGGTGCCGCCGCCCGCGTCCATCATCCCGGCACCCGAGTCCGTACGAACGCCCGAATCGCGATCGCCGTCGTCGCCGTCGTCGTCACCGCAGCCCACCAGGAGCGCGCCGCACAGCGCCAGCGCGAGCGTGATCGTCCTCGTCATCTCCATCGAAGTCCCCCCCCGTCTCGCTCACCGAGACGACCGAGCGACTCCTAGACACGCCGAGCATCGTGCGAAGCGCCGGGCGGTGAGCCGCGATCGTGGCCCTCCTCCTGCGCGAGCGTCCGAAAACGGCTCTCGATCACCGCGTCCGCGCGCTCGACCTGCGCGCGCGCCGCGAGCCTGCGGTATCCGATCGCGCCCGCGATCGCGCCGACCGCGAGCACGAGCCACCCGATCCAGAGCAGCGATCCGCGTCGCGCCTCGGCGCGCACGAGCTCACCGCGCACGTCGTCCCACGAGAGCGCGCGCAGGTACGTCGGCACGTCGCGATCGCGCGGGCCGCACCACGCATCGAGGTGCGCGCGAGTCGGGTCGTCGATGCCGCTCGAGCGGTGATGCCCGACGTGCCGCTCGATCGGTCCCTCGAGCGTGGGCGCGAACGAGATGCGTCCTCCTTCGTGCGACGCGAGGACGATGCGCTGCGCCGACGTCACGAGCGGAGGTCGCAGCACCACCGTCGGGTCGTGGGTGTCGATCGACTGGCGCGTGACCAACACGACCTCGGGCGCGCCCGCGGTCGCGTCGATGCGATCACGTCCCCGCGAGAGCGCGCCGCCCTCGATCGACACCACGCTCAGATCGGGCGGCAGCGGGCCCACCAGCGGCGCGCTGCCGACCATCGTGGTGCGCCAGGTGATCGCGTCGGCGTCGACGTCGCCGCGATGACAGACCTGCGCGCTCGCCGGGCTCGCACGGAACATGGCACCGAGTGCCAGAATTCCGGTCACGACCAGGAGTGCTCGCGAAGCAGACGGCGGACGGGAGTGCCCGCCTCGGGCACGGACGGGAGCAGGCTGCGCAGCGAGCCGTTGAGCTCCGGTCACGACCAGGAGTGCTCGCGAAGCAGACGGCGGACGGGAGTGCCCGCCTCGGGCACGGACGGGAGCGGGCTGCGCAGCGAGCCGTGGAGCTCCGGTCACGACCAGGAGTGCTCGCGAAGCAGACGGCGGACGGGAGTGCCCGCCTCGGGCACGGACGGGAGCTGGCTGCGCAGCGAGCCGTGGAGCTCCGGAGAGCTCAGGGAAGCACGAGCGCATCGTCGATGCCTCCGCGGAAGGGCGTGCTCTCGGGGAAGATCGGCGCGAAGAGCGCGACGACCTGCCAGAGCGTGGCGACGAACGCGAGCATCAACACCACGCCCGGCACGACGGGACGCCAGTCCGAGGGCTCGTCGTCGCGCGCGTCCTCGCGCAGCCGCGAGCGCACCACGCGCACGAACGTCGCGCATCCCACGAGCAGCCCGAGCAGCACCGTGCCCATCGCGAAGAGCGGGCCCGCCGCGGTGCTCGACAGGTAATAGAGCGCGACGAGCGGTGCGAGCACGAGCAGGACCGCGCACCCGAGGAACACGCTGAGCGCGTAGCCGTGGAGGAGCTCGCGCGCCTTCTGGCGCACCCCCACGATCTTCCACGCGAGCATGCCGACCGGCACCGCGCCGATCGCGGCGAGCACCAGCATCAGCGGCAGCTTGTAGGCGTTGTGCGCGGCGAGCGACGGTACGCTGCTGCCCGCCGCGATGCCCCAGATCGCCGCCATCGCGAGCGACGTCGCGATCGCGAGGATCGCGAGCTGCGCGCGCCGTGCGGGAGTCTGGTCCTCCTCCGCGAGCACGCCGCCGGTCGAGAGGTGGAAGAGATGGATCAGCGGCTTCATCGATCGAGGCTCCTTCCTTCGGTGGTGCGCACGCGGACGTCGGCGACGATCGCGCGGTGATCGGAGAGACCCGGCGGCATCACGCGGTGCAGCGCGATCTCGAGCTCGGGCGAGGCGAGCAGTCGCAAGCGGGGCTGGGGCCCCGCGCGCAGCGCTTGGGGAGGGGGGTCCCGATCCGGCTTTGCCGGGCGGGGGCGGGGTCTTCCAAGACCCCGCCGAAGAGACAGTCGAGGCGGAGTCGCAGGCCGAGGTCGGTGTAGGTCGGCGTGTCGTGATCGAGCGTGTGGAGGCCGTGCACGATGTCGAGCGTCATCGCGCGCAGCACGTCGGGCGCGGGCGGGGCGAGCTCGGTCGTCGTCATCGCCACCCAACCTGGCGGAGCGATGCGGACGCGCGGCGGAGCGCGATGTGAAACGCGTGTGAATCAGCGCGCCGCGAAGCGGATCGTGAAGGTCGTGCCTTCCTCGGCGCGCGAGCGCACCTCCACGGTGCCCCCGTGGGCCTCGACGATCGCGCGCACGATCGCGAGCCCGAGCCCGGTGCCGCGACCGTCCTGGCGCGCGGTGTAGAAGCGATCGAAGACGCGCGGGAGATCGTCCTCGGCGATGCCGGCGCCGTCGTCGTGCACCTCCACCACGAGCGGCGCGACCCGCACGCGCACCTCGTGGCGCGCGAACGCGATCGCGTTGTCGACGAGGTTCCGCAGCGCGGACTCGAGGCGCGCCGGGACTCCGTCGACCTCGAGCACGCCCTCGGCGTCGACCACGAGGCGGCGATCGTCGGGCACGCTCGTGGTGCTCGCGACGCCGTGCGCGAGCGCGACGAGATCGACGCGCTCCCGCTCGTCGCGCGGAAGGCCCGCCTCGGCGCGCGCGAGCTCGAGGAACTGTCCGATCAATCGATCGAGGCGACCCGCGCTGCTGGTGATCGATCGCGCGAGGCGCGCGCGCCGCTCGGGATCGGCGCTCGACGGGCTCTCGAGCGACTCCGCCGCCGCGGCGATCGCGGCGACCGGGTTCTTCATCTCGTGGGCGAGATCGGCGAGGAATGCTTCGTTCTGCGCATCGGCGCGCGCGAGCGTGTCGCGGAGGTGATTGAACGCGGCGGCGACCTCGGCGAGCTCGCGGGGGCGCTCTTCGTCGAGCCGTCCGTCGCGCAATCCCGCGAGCGACTCCACGTCGCGCGCCAGGTCGCGCACGGTGCCGGTCACCCGGCGCAGCAGCCACGCGACCAGCGCGACCGCGAGCACCGCGCCGAACGCGAGCATGCCCGCGAGCTCGCGCCGCTGCGCGTACCGCGAGACGCGCGCGCTGCGCGAGCTGCCCATCACGTGCACCACCGCGCTCGCGCCGTCGGAGGTGCGCGTCGCACGGAGCGCCCCGCTGCAGACGCGCAGGTTCGCGTCGGCTCGCAGCGTGCACACCATGCCGTCGCCCACCTCCAGCGCGCCGCGGGTCTCGGCGCGCTCGGGGAGCGGGGCCCACGTGCGCTCCAGCGTGCGCAGCGCGTCGCTGCGCTCCGGCCCGTAGAAGACGTCACCGACGAGATCGTCGAAGCTCGTCGACACGAGATGATCCGCGACCTCGTGCACCGAGTGCCCTTCGACGACGCGCACCCGGAGGTGATGACGCCGGCACGACGACTCCGCGGCACTCCCGAGCGGCGTGCCCTCGCGCCACGCCTGCGCGACCACCCGCGCGCACGCCTCCACGCGCTGCTCGGTGCTGCGCGCGAGCGCGTCCTCGACCGACGCGCTCGCCACGACGAATGCGAGCGGCGCGAGGAAGAGCAGCACGCCCGCGGTGAGCACGCGCTCGCTCAGCGAGCGGCGCCCGCGCGCGCCGGTCAGACGCGCCATCGGTAGCCGGCGCCGGTCACGGTCTCGATGCGATCGAACGCGGGCTCGATCGCCTCGAGCTTGCGGCGCATCCGGCGCACGTAGGTATCGATCAGCCGATCGTCGACCACCGAGTCGTCGCCCCGCACGTGCTCGAGCAGGCGCGCGCGGGAGAGCACGATGCCGGGCCGCTCGACCATCGCCTCGATCAAACGCAGCTCGCTCAGCGTCGTGGTGACGAGCGTGCCGCGATAGCGCAGCTCGAGGCGCTCGCGATCGAGCGAGACGTGCCCGTGCGCCAGCACCGGGGTCGCGCCGGGCTCGCTCTCGGCGCGGCGCTGCTCGCGCCGCAGCAGCGCGGCGATGCGCGCGAGCAGGACGCGCACGCGCATCGGCTTGGTCATGTAGTCGTCGGCGCCGAGCTCGAGCCCGAGCGCCTCGTCGATCTCGGAGTCGCGCGACGTGAGCAGCAGGATCGGCGTGGTGACCCCGCGATCGCGCCACCGCTTCACCAGCGTGAACCCGTCGATGCCCGGCAGGTTCACGTCGCACACGACGAGCTCCGCGCTCCCCTCGGCGAGCCGGCGATCGGCCTCGCGCCCTTCGCGCGCGGTGTCGATCGTGTGGCCCGCGTCGGAGAGCGCCAGCGCGAGCACGTCGAGCAGCTCGCGGTCGTCGTCGACGAGGAGGATGCGCGCCATGAGCGCGAGACGTTATCGCGCGCCGCGACGAAGCTCCATCCGCCGCATCTCGCACTCGACGATCAGGCCGCGATCGTCCTCGGCGATCGCGCGCAGGCGCGCGCCGATCTCCGCGACCTCGCGCGCGTCACACGCGCCCCGCGCGATCTCGGCCTCGCCCCAGGTCGCGAGGTTGAGGTGGTGCAGCATCGCCATGCGCGACGCGGGCAGCGCGATCGTCGCGGTCTCGGAGCGCGCGATCGTCCACCGCGTCGCGCCCGCGGCTGCGTCGAGCAGCCGTCCGACCTGCAGCGCCTGGTGATGGTGCGCCTGCATCGCCGCGACGATCTCGTAGTAGCGGCGCAGCGTCGGGTCGGTCGCGCGCAGCTCCTCGACCTCTTCGACCAGCAGCACGCCGCCCTCGCGCGCCGCGTCGTACCACACGTCGAGCGCGCCCCGCGGATCGCCGAGATGGGTGAGCAAGAAGCGGCAGTAGAGCAGGTCCGCGTCGCGCTCGGGCAGCGTCGTGGTCACGTCGTGCACCTCGAAGCGCGCGCCCTCGAGCATCGCGTCGCGCGCGGTGCGCACGTAGCGCGCCGACGCGTCGAGCCCGAGCAACGATGCGGGCGCGAGCACGTCTCGGAGCATCCGCGTCGTGTGCCCGGGGCCACATCCGAGATCGATCACCCGTGCGTCGCGCAGGTGCCCTGCGCGCGCCGTGATCCACGCGCGCGAGCTCGGCTCGTACACGGCGGCGAGCAGTCGCAGTCGGTGCGCGGCGACGTCGGTGTCGCCGAAGGTGTAGCGGTCTCTCGATTCGTGCTGTCTCATGTCGTCGGCCCTCGAGCCCGGGCCCGACACGTGTCCATCACGCGAGGAGGCCCACCGAGGGCGCCTCCTTGTCACGTGAAGTCTCTGCGTGATCGGGCGCCGCTCAGGTCGAGCGCCACCACGCGCGCATCGCGCGCGCCGCGGGATCGGCCAGCGAGCAGTCGCCCTGCATGAAGTCGCGAGCCTGCGCGCGAGGCGCGGCTCGGTCAAATCGATCACGGAGCCTCATCCCGAGCGCGCCCACTGGGCAGCGTCGTGATCTTCGAGCCTCCGCTCGGCGTCGCGATAGAGCCGCACGTACGCCGCGGGATCGTCGGTCGCGCCGATCGATCGCGCGTGCGGGAGCAGCCACGTGATCGCGTCGCTCAGTCGGACGAACTGCCCCATCGCGGCCCGCGGGCGCACGAGCGTCCACACCGTGCGGACGAGGGCGCGCGTCGCGGTCGCGAGCATCCCGTCGAACTCGATCAGCACCGCGTTCGCGACCAGCAACCGCTCGACCGCGCGCAGCGTCTCCGCGAGCTCGCGCGCATTCGCGTCGAAGCCGGGCTCGATCGGATGACCGCGCGAGAGCCGGAACGCGGTCAGCAGCACGAGACCTCGGGGGCTCGCGCTCGCAGCACGCTCGATCGCGCGCCCCGCCTCGACGAGCCGCGCGCCACGCAGTGGCGAGCGCCGGATCGACACCAGCGCGCCGCCGAGCTGGACGAGGCTCGCCTCGGGACGATCGACGAGGACGATCGGTGGGGGCGTGAGGTCGGGCAGGTCGGAGCGCACGAGCGCGATGTTCGGTGTCCCAGCGCGTCGCGTCCACCCCCACGAGCCGTGGCGTCGGACAATTCCATTCCGTTCTTCGATACACTCGCTGCAGCACAGAGGAGTCGATGCGAGCACGGAGGCCGTTCGTTCCGTCGTCGTGGTCAGCGGTGTGCACGGGGACGCTCTTCGTCGTCCTCGCGATCGCCGCGCCCGGCTGTGGTGAGGGTCCACGCGGAGGGAGCGACGATGCGTCGGTCCCACTCGTCGCAGCGGGCGTGGAGACGGTCGCGCCCGCGCAGGTGATCGCAGGGCAGATGCTCGCGATCACCTGCGTGCTCGTCGACGCGGCGGGCGAGACGTTCTCGCTCCCGGCGGACACGACGCCGGCGCTGCGCTTCGTGCCCGAGAGCTCGGTCGCGCGGCAGGACGACGGCTCGTGGATCGCGACCCGCGCGGGCTCGCTCGAGGTCGCGTGCAGCGTGCCCTCGCTCGGCGTGATCGACGACGTGCCCGCGATCGTCGAGGTCGTGCCCGGCGCGCCCGCGAGCGTCGTGGCGCGCGTGACGCCCGACTCGATCACCGCGGGCGAGTCGTTCGAGACGACCTGCGAGGTGTTCGACGCGTACGGCAACGTCGTGCTCGACGCGACGCCGGCGCTGCGCGCCGATCCCGCGAGCGAGACCAACACGTTCGAGGGCACGACCGGCACGTTCCAGCGCGCCGGTCGCTTCGACGTGCACTGCGAACTCGACGGCGCGACGAGCCGCGGCGCGGAGCTCGAGGTCGTGCCCGCGCTGCCCGCGTCGCTGCTGGTCTCGCGGGTGCCCGAGCAGGCCGTGTACGCGATCGGCCAGGTGATCGCGATCGAGCGCCTCGTCGCCGATCGTTTCGGCAACACGATCACCGACGCGCGCGTGCCGACGGTGAGCGCGCCCGAGGGACAGACGCTCGGCGACGCGCGCTTCCGCTACCTCGCCGATGGCCGCTACACCGTCACCGCGACCGTCGATCCGCCGACCCAGGACGACGTCGTGCTCACCGCGCAGACCGAGATCGTCGTCGACGGCAACGGCCCCGCGATCGGCTGCGATGCGCCGCTCGACGGCGCGATCCTCGACATCGCCCCGGGCTCGCCGATCACGTTCCGCGGCTCGGTCAGCGATCTCACCGGCGTGAACGAGCTGCGCGTGGGCGGCACCGTGGTCCCGGTCGAGGCCGACGGCACGTTCACCACGCAGCTCACGTCGCGCTACGGCATCAACTTCGTCGACCTCTCCGCGGTCGACGGCAGCGGTCGCGAGGCGAGCCGCACCTGCGCGTTCCTCGTCGCGAACGTGTGGGCGCCCGACACCGACACGCTCTCCGACACGCTCGCGCTGCGCCTCGCGCAGGAGGCGTTCGACGATGGGTCGCGCAGCGACGGGCTCGACTCGCTCGCCGACATCCTGCACACGGTGCTCAACAGCCGCGGCCTGCGCGACACGCTGCACAGCTCGTTGCTCGCGGCGAACCCGCTCAAGCCGCGGTCGTGCGATCAGCGCGTGGCGGGCTTCTGCGTGCTGACCACCGAGGTCAACTATCTCGACAGCGAGATCAACGGGCCGAACAGCGCGTCGCTCACGGTGGTCGACGGTGGCCTGCGCGCGAACGTGCGCATCGAGAACCTGCGCGCGCGCGTGCGCATCTCGGGCACCCTCGACACGACCGGCTGGGTCACCTTCCGATCCGCCGACATCTCGGTGATCTTCGACACCACGCTCTCGGGCGGGCGCCCTCGCGTCACGGTGCGGCCGGGATCGGTGAACGTCACGATGGGCTCGATCTCGACCGACTTCAGCGGTCTCTCGGGCGCGATCGTCGACATCGTCGCGAGCCTCTTCAACGGCACGGTGCGCAACCTGATCGCGGGCGTGCTGCGCGACTGGGTGACCAACAACTTCGACGGGATCCTCGACGGAGTGATCGGCGGGCTCGACATCTCGTCGCTCGGCTCGTCGTTCTCGGTGCCGCGCCTCGATGGCAGCGGTGCGATCCCGCTCTCGTTCGGCGTCGGGTTCTCGAGCCTCGGGAGCAACTCGTCGCGCATGCTCTTCGGGATCGGCACTCGCTTCACCGCGCCGGCCGCGCACGCGCGCCCGACGCTCGGTGCGCCGGTGCAGCAGGGCGCGCGCCTGCTCGACGCATCGGGCTCGAGCGCAGCCACGGTCGCGGTGCACGAGGCGGTGCTCACCCAGGCGCTCCACGCGCTGTGGCGCGGCGGGTTCTTCGACGCGACGCTCGGCGCCGGCACGCTGGGAGGCCTGCCCGAGGGCGTGAGCGCGACGATGTCGACCGCGCTGCCGCCGGTGCTCGTGCTGCGCGGCGACGGACGCGCGGAGCTGCAGCTCGGCGCGATCACGATGGAGCTGACCTATCCCGAGCTCTTCTCCGAGCCGGTGATGGTCACGCTCGGCGCGCGCGCGTCCATGGCGGTCGCGCTCGCGGGCCAGGACCTCTCGTTCTCCGACTTCCGCATCGACGAGCTCTTCTTCAGCACCGAGCTGACGAGCCTCGATGCGCGCACCCGCGACACGATCGAGCGCTTCCTCGGTCGCCTGCTCCAGCGCGTCGTGAGCTCGGCGCTCACCGATGCGCTGCCCGCGATCCCGATCCCGAGCTTCACGCTGCCGGCGTCGCTCGCGACCTACGGGCTCCCCGCGGGCGCGCAGCTCGGCATCACCTCGCCCACCCTCGCAACCCAGCCCCCGCACTTCGTGCTGCGCGGCGGCTTCGCGGTCCGGTGATATCGATGACGTCGATTGATACGAGATCGAAATCGATCGCGATCGCGCTCCTCGCGCTGGCGCTCGGCGCGTGCGACGACGGGCCGCCGCCGCGGGTGCCCGCGACGATCACGGTGCGCGCCGAGCCGGCGCGCCTCTGGTTCCACAGCGATCAGGAGGTCGTGCTGGCCGCGACCGTGAGCGACGCGACGGGCACGGAGATCGAGGACCCCACGCTGGTGTGGACCGCGTCGCCCGCGAGCTCGGTGAGCGCGGGCGCGCCCGAGACCGATCCCCGTCGTGCGCGCTTCACGCTGACCACGGCGGGCGCGACGACGTTCACCGGGTGCGTCGCGCCGGCGCGCGAGGGTGACGAGCCGACGCTCTGCGGGTCGATCGTGCTGCGCGTCGACGACGGCATGCCCGCGCTCGAGCTCGAGACCCCGACGCCGGGCGCCGAGCTCGACGATCCGAGCGGCATCGTGGTGCGCGGCTCGGTCGCCGATCGCAGCGTGGTGCGCGTCTACGTGAACGGCGTCGGCGTGACGCCCGACGACGTGGGCGCGTTCGAGACGACGGTGCCCGCGACGTTCGGCGTGACCCACCTCGCGGTCGACGCATCGGACGGGCTCACCGAGGTCTCGCACGTCGAGATGGACGTGCTCTGGGCGCCCGGGTTCCTGCCCGCGACGGGCGAGGACGGCCTCCCCGCGCTCACGCTGAGCGACGGCCTCGTGCTGCGCCTCGGGAGCGCGTTCTTCGACGACGGGCTCGCGCTCGACGCGACCACCTCGCCGATCCTCACCCGCGATCTCGCGGACCTGCTCGAGCTCGTGGTCACGCGGCTCGACGTGTCCTCGCTGGTGCCCGATCCCGTGATCGACTCGCCGCCGACCTTCACGCTGCGGGTCACCGACGTCACGCTCGGCGATCCCCGCGCCGAGCTCGCGCTCACCGACGAGGGCGTCGATCTCTTCCTGCGCATCGGCGCGATCGAGGCCGCGACCAGCGGCGCGCTCACCGTCGAAGGCGAGTCGCTCTCGCTCGAGGGCGTGCTGCGCGCGAGCGCGGTCGCGCACGCGCGGCTCACGGTGCGCAAGGACGGCGAGGACGCGGAGATCGTCGTCGAGATGGGCGAGCTGGAGGTCGCGATCGAGAGCGCGACCGGCGACTTCACGAGCGACGAGACCGACGCGGTGTTCCTGCTCGCCGAGGGCGTCCTGCGGCGCACCCTCGAGGACACGCTGGGCGACGCGGTGCAGGAGACCGTCGCGTCGAGCGTGCCCGCGGTGCTGCGCGACGCGCTCTCCGCGATCGACGGCGCGCTCGCGGGACAGAGCTTCTCGCTCGACAGCGCGCCCTTCCCGCCGATCACGATCTCGATCGACGGCGGCATGCGCGCGCTCGACACCACCTACGAGCGCGAGATGCTCGCGATGCTGCGCACGTCGATCGGCACCGACGTCGCGAGCATCCACCCCGAGACCCGCGGCGTCGCGCAGCTCGACGCGAGCGCGATGACACCCGCGTTCTTCCGCGACGGATCGATCGCGCTCGGCGTGCGGCTCGAGCTGCTCAACGGCCTGCTCCACGGGCTCTGGAGCTCGGGCCTGCTCGACCTCGACGTGACGCCGCTGCTGCCCGAGGCGGTCACGACGCTGGTGAGCGAGGCTCGGCTCGAGGGGCGACTGCCGCCGGTGCTGCGCCCGCCCGCCGCCGACGAGGGCGACGATCTCGTGCTCGGCGTCGGTCAGCTCGAGCTCGCGCTGATCTTCCAGGGCCAGCCCGCGCGCTTCGCGGTGCGCATCGACGCCGGGGTGCGCGTCGACGTGGTCGACAATCGGATCTCGATCGACGTCGCGGAGACGCCGGAGATCACGGTGTGGACGCTGGTGCCGCCCTCGAACCCGCGCCTGCTCACGCCGGAGACGGTGCGCACGCTGCTGCTCGATCTCTGGCCCGATCTGCGCGCATCGCTGACGTCGGGCCTCGCGCTCGAGCTGCCGCTGCCCGCGGTGGGCGATCTCGGTGGGCTCGCGCCCGATCTCGCCGCGCTCACGCTCGAGCTCGAGATGGACGGGCGGCTCCGGCCGCGCGGCGGCGTGCTGGTGCTCGACGCGCAGCTCGTCGGGACGCTGCCGGTCGAGTGAGCGAGCGGGCGCGCGACCCGCGCAACGAGTGTCGTTGACAAGGGCGCGAGGCTGTCGTTGTGATGGGCCACCGTGCGCCGTGTGCTCGTGCTCTCGCTGCTCTGCATCCTCGTCAGCGCCTGCGCCGGCGGCTCGTACACGATCGAGCTCGACATCGTGGAGGACTCGACGCGCGAGGCGACGCACGCGATCGAGCTCGCGCTGATCGAGGGCGGGTGCGACGACGTGCTGCGCGGTGCGCCCGCCGAGGGCCAGGCCCAGACGCGCGTGCTGCGTCGCGACGGCGATCGCTCGTCGTTCGCCCCGACCCGCGGCGGGCGCTACGGCGTGTACGCGGTCGCGCGCGACCCGCAGTGCGTGCCCCTCGCCGCAGGGTGCACCGAGGCCGAGCTCGAAGCGGGCGGGCGCGGCACGATCGTGGTGCGCCTCGAGGACGTGTCGGCGATGGCGTGCACCGCGTGCGACGACGGCGCGTGCCTCGGCGACGTCGACGCGGGCATGCCCGACGCGGGCACGATCGACGCGGGCACCGACGACGCGGGCACGATCGACGCGGGCACCGACGACGCCGGCCCGATCGACGGCGGACCGGTCGACGCGGGGAGCGACGCCGGCCCGCCCGACACGGTCTGCAACGAGCTCGACGGCGTGATCTTCTGCCATGGCTTCGAGACGTCCGATCGCATGGCGTGGACGGGCACGCGCGTGGACGGCACCGGCAGCGCGATGACGATCGTCGGCGACCTCGCGCACCTCGGCGCACGCTCGGCGCGCGGCGTGACCACCGAGGCGAGCGCGCAGGCCGCCTACACGTACCGGCTCTCGCCGGTGATCGACGACGGCGAGCTCTGGTTCCGCGGCCACTTCATCGTCGAAGGCGGAGACCTCTCGGCGATCGCGCTGCTCTATCTCGACGGCGTCTCGGACGAGGGCACCGCGCTGCAGGTGCAGGCCGGAGGCCGCGTGGTCGTCGCGTTCCAGACCGGGTCCGATCGGTACGAGCCGATCGAAGGCGCGACGATCCCGCTCGACGACTGGGTGTGCATCGAGGCGCGCATCGTCGTCCACGACGCCTCGGGCAGCGTCGAGGTCTGGGCCGACGGCAGGCCCATCGGTGCACACACCGGCTACGACACCCATCCCGCCGGAGGCCTCGACGAGATGCAGGTGGGCAATGCGCGCTCCGGCAGCTCGCAGGGCGCGATCACGGTCCGCCTCGACGACGTCGCGCTCTCGCGCACGCGCCTCGGTTGTCCCTGATTCGCGCGCAGCGTGCGCGTCTCGTGCAGGCCCTGGTATCCTGGCGCGTCGTGTCGCGCCGCCGCGCAGATCGGGGAACGCATCGACGCCCCGTGCTCGCCGGAGCGATCGCGGCGCTGCTGGTGCTGCTCTTCGCGTCGACCGCCGCGGCACAGCGCGCGAGCGCGGGGCGCGACGCCTATCTCGCCGCCGACTTCCCCGGCGCCGCGCAGGCCTTCGAAGGAGTGCTCGCGACCGCGGGCACCACGCGGCAGGACGCGCTCGAGGCCCACCGCCACCTCGCCACGCTGCGCTTCGTGCTGGGCGACGCGGCCGCGGCCGAGGGGCACGCCCGCGCCGCGATCGCGCTCGCGCCCGACGCGCTGCCGGTCGAGGGGAGCCCGATCGAGATCTCGACGCTCTTCGACGCCGCGCGCGCCGAGCTCGGAGGGCGCGACGCGCTTCGCCTCGAGCAGTCGGAGCACGAGGACGGCACGCGCACCGTCGACGCGACGCTCGCGCCCTGGCCCTCGGCGCTCTCGGCGACGCTCTCGCTCGCGTGCTCGGCCACGACCCGCGAAGGCACGTGGCGCACCCGCGCGCGACCGCCGCGCGTCGATCTCGAGCTGCCCGCGCTGCGCGACGACGTGCAGTGCCGCGCCGAGCTCGCGCCCGCGGCGGGCGGCGACGCGTGGATCGCGAGCGAGCTGCTGGTGCCCGGCATCGCGTCCGCCGAGCACGAGCCCGAGCCCGACGAACGAGAAGGGAACGACGACGCGCTGATCGCCGGTCTCGTCGGCGGCGGCGCGGCGCTCGCGGTCGCGGCGGTGATCGTCGCGATCGTGCTCGCGACCGATGCGGGCTCGCAGGACGCGCGCTTCGGCGGCACGGTCTCGGTGCCCGGGTGGTAGCGCCGCAGCCACAGGCCGCGCTCGACCCGCTCGAGGGTCGGACGCTCGGTCGTTATCGCCTCGTGCAGCGCCTCGCACAGGGCGGCATGGCGACCGTCTATCTCGCGCGCCAGGAAGGCCCCGGCGGATTCGAGCGCCCGGTCGCGATCAAGGTCGTGCACGCGCACCTCGCGCGCGAGCCGCGCTTCGCGACGATGTTCCTCGACGAGGCGCGCCTCACCGGTCGCCTGCACCATCCGAACGTCTGCGCGGTCGTCGACTTCGGCGAGGACGGCACGCAGCTCTACCTCGCGATGGAGTACCTCCACGGCGAGACCTTCGCGTCGGTGATCCGCCGCGGCGCACGTGCTGGAGGAATGCTCCCGCCCGCGATCGTCGCGCGCATCCTCGCCGACGCCGCGCGCGGCCTGCACGCGGCGCACGAGCTGCGCGACGCCGAGGGACATCCGCTCGAGATCGTGCATCGCGACGTCTCGCCCCAGAACCTGATCGTGCTCTACGACGGGCACACCAAGCTCACCGACTTCGGCATCGCGCGGGCGCGCGGCCGCCTCACCGACACCACGACCGGCGAGCTCAAGGGGAAGATCTCGTTCATGTCCCCGGAGCAGCTGCAGAGCGCGCCGATCGATCGGCGCACCGACGTCTGGGCGCTCGGCGTGGTCGCGTGGGAAGCGCTCTGCGGGCGGCGGCTCTTCCGCGCCGACAGCGAGGGCGCGACCGCGCTCAACGTGATCGCGTCGGAGATCGCGAGGCCGAGCAGCATCGCGCCCGACGTGCCCGAGGCGCTCGACGCGATCGTCCTGCGCGCGCTCGAGCGCGACGTGTCGCGACGCACCGCGACCGCGGCCCAGCTCGCCGACGAGCTCGAGGAGTACCTCTACGCGCGCGGCAGGCCGCTCGGTGCGCCCGAGATCGCGTCGTGGATGGAGGCCCACTTCGAGGATCGCATCCGCAAGCGCGCCGGCGCGCTGCAGGGACGGCGATCGACGATGCCGCTCGATCGCCTCTCCTCGGAGTCGCTCGAGGAGGCGAAGACCACGCCCCACGATGCGCCCCCGGTGATCGAAGCGACCCTCGCGCAAGATGCGAGCGAGGTGCGGCCCACCGGGTTCGTGACGACGTGGTGGCGTCGATCGCGATGGCGCGTCGCGCTCGCGCTGATCGCGATCGGCGCGCTCATGGGCGTGTCGATCGCGCTGATCCTCCCGCCGCGCGAGAGCCCGGCGCCGGCGCGCGCGCTCGCCGCGGAGCCGCGTCCCACGAGCGTCCCGCCGCCGATGCCCAGCGCCCCGCCGCCGGCATCCGGAGAAGCGCTCCCGAGCGCGCCGATCGACGAGGCGCCGAGCGAGACGCCGGCGCGACGCGCCCCGCGAGAGCGCGCGCGGGACACCGCGCCGCGCGCGTCGGGACGCATCAACCTGCTCGCGATCCCGCAGGCCGAGGTGTTCCTGCGCGGCCGCTCGCTGGGCCGCACCCCGCTCGTCGAGCGCGAGCTCCCCGCAGGCGCGCACTCGCTCGAGCTGCGCGAGGTCGGCGGCACGCGGCGAGAGCGGGTGCGCGTCGAGATCCGACCGGGTGAGCGCACCGATCGCTCCGTGCGCTTCGAGTGATCGTGGCACGTCGACTGCTGTCCTCCGCGCGGACGGAGGAAGCGATGTCGACGAGGAGCAGCGTGCTGGGCGTCGTGTGTCTGCTCGCCACGGCGTGCGGAGGTCACGGCGGAGAAGAAGGCGCGACGTCACAGACGACGACCGGGAGCGAGCGCGCGGTGCTGATCGACGCCCGGACCGGCGAGCCGATCGCGCGCATCGAGGCGACCGAAGAGGAAGCGCAGATCCCGTATCGCGAGGCCGCGGACGACGAGACGCTCGGTGGTCTCTCGCGCACCGGCACCGCGATCGTCCAGGACGAAGACGACGCGACGTGGGAGACGCCGCTGCCCGCGACCGCCGATCCCCTCGACGAGCCCGAGCGCTCGATCCGCGTCTCGACGCGCGAGATCTGCCCCGCCGACCTCGAGGGTCTCGTCGCGAGCTTCGAGGCGCTGCCCCGCGGCGGCGCGATGGTGCTCACCGCCGACGCCGGCGAGGTCGACGATCTGCGCGCGCGCGTCTCGCGCTTCGCCCACGCGCAGCAGCAGGCGCGGGCCGCCGAGGTGCGCGACGACGACGAGCGCCCGGGCACCGTGCGGTTCCGCGACGAGGACTCGGAGCTGCTCGAGGCGACGTCGGTGCGGGTGGTGGACATCGAGGGCGGCGCGCGGCTCGAGGTGGAGACGAACTACGCGGGCGACATCCCCGCGCTGCGCAGCGCGGTGCGCGACAGCGCCGACGCGCTGGGCCAGGGGCGGTGTCCGCTCGCGCTGCAGATCCGCGCCTGATGTCGGCGCGCGGCGCGATCTGCGCGACGAACGTTGCGAGGTCGCGCGCGCGCCCGTGGCAAGATGCGAGCTCGGTGAGCACGAAGGCGCGCGAGGGAGCTCGGTGAGCGCGATCGAGGTGATGCGCCTCGCGCTCGCGCGCTGGGACGACGTCGCGCTCGCGCGTGCAGCGCGTCTCGCGGAGGGCTCGCGCGGTGCGATCGAGACGCGCCTCGCGGCGCTCTGGGTCGCGTGGCTGCGCGGTGAGCCGTGCCGCGAAGAAGACGCCGCCGCGATCGAGGCCGACGCGGGGCGGATGCGCGCCGCGGACCTGGTGATCGACGGAGCGAGCACGCGCGCGCTCGCGCTGCTCGATCACGATCGGGTCGAGGAGGCGATCGGGGTCGCGCGTCGTGCATCGCGCATGGCGAGCACCGAGGGGCTGCGCGGGCCGCGCGCCCTCGCGGGCGTGATCCTGGCGCGGGTGCGCGCGGTGGCCGGGCAGTCGGTGCACGCGACGCGCATCCTCGAGTCGCTCGGTGGATGGCTGCCGCCCGCGTGGTCGGGATGGCTGGCGTCCGAGCGCCTGCTCGCGTCGGGGATCGAGACGGCGATCGCCGAGGACGACGCGAGCCCCGCGGCGCGCGCTGCGAGCGCGATCGCGGCGACGCTCGAGGCCGCGCTGCGTGGGGATCGCGCGACGTTCGACGCGAGCGCGGCGCATCTCCGCGCGACGAGCGCGACCCTCGGCCCGATCGCGCGGCGGGCGCGCGCCGCGATCGGTCTGCTCGATGCCGCGATCGACGCCGACACGCTCGACGAGGACGTCGCCGAGTTCGTGCGCGGCGAGGGGGCGCGGCTCCCGCTCGGCCTCGGCGGGCTCGGCGCGAGCGGCGTGCACGACGACGCGACCGCGTGGATCCTGCGCACGCCGGGCCGCGCCGGACGGCGCATCGCGCGCGCCGGGCTCGCGCTCGCGGGCGCATCGGCGATCTCGGCGACGCAGCGACGCACCGGACGCGAGGACGTCGCGCTCGCGATGATCGCGCTCGCGGGCGACGAAGGGGTCGAGCTCGAGCGCCTGCACCGCCGGGTGTACCGCACGCCCTACGAGCCGGAGAGCCACGACGCGACGCTGCGGGTGCTCGCGCATCGGATCGGTGCGCGGCTGGGCAGCGCGGGGCGCGTGCACGCGAGCGCGGGGCGTGTCGCGCTGGTGGTGAGCGACGCGGTCGTGGTGCCCGATCCGCGCTGTGCGCTGTCGATCGAGGATCGCGTGCTGCACGCGCTGGCACGACGAGGGCGCTCGACGGCGCGCGACGTGGCGGCCGAGCTCGAGGTCCCGCTGCGCAGTGTGCAGCAGGCGATCCGCGAGCTGGTCGAGGACGGAGCGTGTCGCGAGGAGCCGCAGGGGAGAACGGTGGAGTACGTCGTGGAGGACACGACGTACACCGAGCCCACCGACGTCTGAGGTTCTCCTCACCGTGCACGTGCACGGATCTCACGCAGCGCTCGGTGTGGTGATCAGCTGAGCTCCGAGCCTCCACGACCCTTCGGTCGAGCCTCGACGACCCTCCGATCGAGCCTCCACGACCCTCGGCTCGAGCCTCCGCGACCCTCGGTGCGAGCCTCGACGAGGCTCGATCCTGTACCCCAATCGCGGACATTCGCGAAGTGCGCGATTTCGTTGCGCAATCGGTGAGCGAGAAGGCGAGAAACGGCCCTCCGGCGCGAAAAAACGATCACGATCTGCGCGCGCGCGACGAAATTTCGATGCGCCGCGCGCGCACCAGGCATCGAGATCGTCGCTTCCAGCTCGACCACGGTGGTCGATCGCTCGCGTGACGACCCGTGGTTCCGTTCCGTGGGCCGACACGAACGAGGAATCATCGACCGGCGCCGAGCGTCCCGGCGCGCATGCGCGACAGCCCTGCTGCGCCGTCGTCCGTCGGCGGACTCCACGTGCTCGCGATCATCACGATCGTGCTCGGCGTGCTCCTGTCGATTCCGACCGCGTTCGTCACCTGGTTCCGGATGACGGTGGAGCCAACCCCGACTCTGGCCGCGCTCGCCGGTTGGTACGTGTGGGTGGTCCCGATCGCCGCGCTGGTGCTCGACGCGATCACCCGCGGTCGCGCGCTCTGGCGCGTGCTCGCGATCGGATGGGGCTCGGCGTTCGCGTGGTGCCTGGTCGCCCTCGTGCTCTTCGGTCGTTATCCGAGCCGCGGGCCGCACGAAGCGATCGCGTTCTCGTTCTTCGCGCTCACGGTCGGCACCTCGGTCGCGCTCGGTGCGTGCGCGCTCCGCGATCGCGTCTCGATGCGCGCGGGCGTGGCCGCCGCGATCTTCGTGATCGCGCTCTCGATCTTCGGCGGCCATCAGGCGATGCGCATCTTCACCAACGAGCTCGCCTGGGCGCTCCCGATGACCTCGTATCCGGTGCGCCAGTACCACTACTCCCACTTCATGGGCTGCGATGTCCGGTACGCATCCGCGCCGATCGATCGCGCCACATTCGACGCGCTGGTGCGCGAGCGCGGTCTCGTGCCCGGCGTGCCCGAGCGCGCGTCCGACGACTCGTTCGCGCCCTCGTGGTTCCACATCGACGAAGACGACGAGATCTACTTCGAACCGATCGAGCCACGCTCCGAGCACGCATGGTGCTGGTCGATCGCCGCCTGGAACGGCACCGACACGATGCTCACCCGCGGCTGCGTGTGGTGACGCTCAGCGCAGCGGGGCGATCTCGCGCACCGTGAACGCGCGCAGCTCGAAGCGCTGCAGGTCGGCGCGCAGCACCGCGATCGGGCCCGCCCAGTCGACGATCTGATCGCGCTCGTACGAGAGCGGCGCCGCGTCGCAGCCGTCGTCCTGGGGGTCGCCGTTCCAGCCGCCGCGATCGTCGTGCTGGGTCACACGATCCCAGTGTCCGTCGGCCTCGCGGTCGACCCAGATCTCCATGTGCACGCCGTCGCCGTCGTTCTGCAGCACGAACTTGAAGCCGACCCACTCGCCGCGGGGCAGCCCCTCGGCGAACACCGTCTCTTCGGCCGCCGCGTTCGTGTAGCCCGCGGTGTGGCTGATCTCCTTCTTGAAGAACGCACTGCCGTCGACCGCGAGGCTGCCCTTGTACGCGCTGCCGAGGCAGGGCTGGGGCACCGGTCGCGAGAACGGATAGCCGGGCCAGGTCACGGTGCCGGGCGGTGCCACGACTCCGTCGTTGATCTCCGACGTCGAGACCATGCCGTCGCTGTGGCGCTCGCCGCGCGCGTAGAACGTGAACTCCTCGCCCTCGTCGCCCTCGAGCCAGCGCAGGTAGACCGTCATCTCGACGTTGCGCCACCACGCGTCGCCCTCGAGCGACGTCACGCTGTGGCGCGGCGATCCGTCGCTCAGCAGCGTGCCCGGCTCGCTGCCCGCGCCCACCGCGTCGTCGTGGGGATCCCAGGCGCCGCTCCCGCGCGTCGGATCGGCGGGCAGACACCACTCGCGGCCGCCGGCGATCGTCGGATGGATGTTGCGGGTGCCGAAGCAGTCGACGTCGTCGCCGGGCGGCGTCGCGGCGTCGGTCCGATCGACCGCGGCGTCCTCGCCGGTCGTCGCGTCGGGGCCGACGACCGCGGCGTCGAGGTCGTCGTCGACCTGCGCGTCGATGCCGCTCGCATCGCGCGGCGTCGCGCCGGCGTCGACGCCGCCGGGCTCGTCGCCCTCGCCGCCCGCACAGCCGAGCGCGAGCGCGGTGACCGCCGCGAGGGCCCACCGGCGCCGCGCCGCGATCAGCATGCCCAGCATCCCGAGCGCCGCGAGCGCCGCGCTGCCGCGCGATGCCGGCGCGCCCACGACCCCGCACGAGCACGTGCCTTCGACCGTGCTGCGGCCCGGCGTCGTCGACGGGGTGCTCGCATCCACGACACCGCCGTCCTCCCGCACGTTCGAGACCCCGCCGTCGACCTGCATGCCACCGTCCTCCTCGGGCTCGGCGCCAGCGCCGACCACCACGTGATCTCCGTCGCGCTGGTACGCGACCTCGACGCCTCCGCGCGTGACCCGCGTCACCTCGGGCGCGTGGACCCGCACGCTCACGCGATCGCCGCTGAGCTCGATCGCGCCCTCGCTCGTCTCGACCTCGACGCTCGCGGGCGCGCCCTCGAGCACCTCGATCCGCGACGTGCCATCGACGACGAGCGAGCTGCCCGCGAGGATCGCCGCGCGCGCGGCGCCCACGATCGCCGCGGCTCCGTCGTGCTCGATCCCGTCGGCGCCCTCGAAGACGACGCGGGTCTCGCCGAAGCGCGCGCCACGATCGCCGTCGATCGGATCGATCGCGCGGCGCGACGCCCACGACGCGGTGCGCACCGGCACCAGCGCGTGCAGGAACGTGTGCGCGCTCGCGTCGCTCGACGGTCGCACCATCGCCGCGGTGAGCTGCCCGTCCGCGTCGAAGCGCTGCACGTGGCGCGCGGTCTGCGGCTCGGTCGTGATCTCGAACGACGCCGGGGCGAGCACGCGCACGCCGAGCGCGCGCCCGTTCTTCGCCTCGAGGCGCAGCCACGATCCGTCGCGCACCGCGGCGTCGACCGCGTGCCACACGACCTCGTAGCGATGCGACGCGCTCGATCGCACACGATCGCGCACCAGCACGACCTCGCGATCCGCGTGCACCATCACGCGCTCGACGAGCTCCATGCCGCGCGATGCCGGATAGAGCGCGGTGCCGTCGGCGCGCGCGAACGCGTGGTGCGCGGTGCTGCCGTAGGACGGGATCGTGCCGATGCGATCCCAGAACCACGCGCGCGCATCGTCGGCGGCGGAGCTCCCCCGGCGCACGCCCTCGCCGAGCTGACCGAGCCCATCGATCAGGATCGAGTTCGCGAAGCGCGTGCGGTTCGCCTCGGGGTCGCCGTTGGCGCGACCGATCCAGTAGCCGGGCACCGGCACCGTGAGCCACTCGCCGTCGGCGAACATCTGCACGCCGAGATCGTCGGCGTGGTCGTGCCCGTAGTTGATCGTGCCCTCGGCCTCACCGCCGTCGCGCACCCGCGCGAAGTTGCCGTGACCGCCGAAGGGCCCGTTCTTGAGCACCACGACCGCGTCGTCCTCGTCCCATCCGCTGCGCGTCGTGAAGAGCGAGAGGTCGGCCGCGAAGTGATCGAGCGTGCGCGGCGCCTCGGGCGTGATCGACGAGTCCCAGAGGATCGCCGCCATGATCGGCCCGCGCTGCGAGGGCGGCCACGTCGTGATCCCGGTGCGCCCGCCGCCGCCGCCCTCGAGGAACTGCCGCGCGTACCACGCCGCGAGGCGAGCGCCGCCGAAGCGCATGCGATGCGCGGCGAGCGCGATCGTCGAGTCGTTGGTGAAGCTCGAGAAGTCGCCCCACACCGGGTACTCGCGGCGATGCGCGAGCGCGGGCGGCATCGTCATCGCGCGCATCGACGGCAGATCGCGCAGCAGCGCGGCGTCGGCGAAGTCGATCCCTTCGGCGCGGCGCGATGCGAGGCCGTGGATCAGCAGCGCCTCGAGCCCGTAGTTCGCGTAGCCACATCCTTCGTGCCACGCGCCGCCCTCGACGAGGTTCATCGCGCCGCGCGCATCGGTGAGCGCCGACTCGGCCGCGCGACGCCACGCCGCGGTGTCCGCCTCGATCTCGCCGTGCACCGCGATCGCCGCGATGCCGAGCCCCGCGTGGTTGATCCAGTGGTGGTTCTGGATGCGGTCCTCGACCCACCACGCGCCGCCGATCGCGGCGTCGTACATCTTGCGACCCTCGCGCGCGATCGTGGTGCGGCACGTCGCGCGCTCGCCCTCCGACAAGCGCGCGTGGAGCCAGTCGTACGCGACCGCGACGTCCATCAGGAAGTGCGCGGAGTAGAGGTCCGGCGCGGGCCCGTCCTGGCGCGACGCGAACACCCAGTCGCCGTAGCCGCAGATGCCGACGAGGTACGCGCGCGCGAGCTCCACCGCGCGGCGTGCCCGCTCGTCGCCGGCGTCGCCCCACACCAGCGCGGCGAACGCGAACGCGAAGAGCGAGTCGCCGATCGCGCGCGGATCGTCGAAGTACTCCCAGCTCGGATCGGGCGTGCGCGGGAACGAGCCCTCGTACGCGGCATCGATGCCGCGGGTGAGCGCGGTCGCGACCGGCGCGAGATCTCGGTCGAGCGCCTCGCGTACCCGCGGCAGCTCGTCGCGCGAGAGCAGCACGCGCGGCCGGTCCTGGGCCTGCACGCTCGTCGCGGCGAGGAGCAACACGACGATGCAGGCACAGGTGCGGACGAGGCCCATGAGGCCGATGTACCGAGCGCGCGAGAGCGCGTCGCTTACGCTCGTTGCGCGCGTCTCCGCGGCGTAGACTCGCGCTCGTGATCGCACGCGTGATCGTCGGGCTCGTCCTCCTCGTCGGCTCGGTGCCGCTGACGATCCTCGGGCTCGACGCCGGTGAGCCGGGCTTCGGCGTGCCCCCGATGTACGCGCCGTTCGCGTACCTCGGGCCGCTCGGCATCGGGCTCGGCATCGCGATCGTCTCGGCGTCGAAGGCGCCGCCCGGGCGCTTCCTCCCGCGCGTCGGCGCGCACCTGCTGCTCGTCGCGGGCGTCGTCACCGGCGCGGTCGCGATCCTCGCGACCCGCGCGTACTACGGCGGACCCTGCGTCGCGATCATGCTCGCGCCGCTCGCGATCGGGCTGCTCTGGGCGGGCATGGTCGCGACCCGCGCGACGTGGCGCGGCATCGAGCGTCGTCCCGGCGCTCGCTGACCACACCGACGCATGCGGGCCCACGTTCCGGCGGCGGACGTCTCACGCGCGCTATGCTCGCGCCCGTCCGCATGGGAGCACATTCGGAAATCCGTGGCGTCGCGCTGATCGCGCTCGCCCTCTCGCTGCTCGCGATGCGCGCCTCCGCGCAGGACGCCGGCACCCTCGCGCCCGACGCCGGCACGGTCGAAGAGGCGCCGCCGAGCGAGCCCGCGGCGCCCGAGCCCGCCGCCGAGGAGCCCGAGGCCGATCGCCCCGACCCCGCCGAAGAAGCGCGCGAGGCCCTGCGCGGCGCGCACCTCGGCGAGCTCGCGACGCGCACCCGCACCGCGCTCCAGGCGGCGCGCCCGCTGCTGCGCGCGAGCGACTCGATCACCGACATCCAGCGTCGACTGCCGCGCACCGAGGCCGATCTCGAGCGGCTCGGACATCCCTCGCGGCTCGCGCGCATCTCGCAGCTCTCGCAGCGCGAGCTCGCCGATCTGCGCCAGGAGTGGCGGCGCTACGGCACGATGCTCGAGGAGTGGCAGACGACGCTCGTCGAGCGCGCGGGCGAGCTCGAGCAGGCGCGCAGCGAGCTGGTGGAGCTGCGCCGACAGTGGGCCGCGCTGCGGCGCGCGTCGGAGACCGCGGGGCGTCCCGAAGGTCGCCACGAGCGCATCGTCACGTCGCTCGAGCAGTCGCGCAACGCGGCGACCGAGCTCGATCAGCAGCGCGAGCTCGTGCTCGGCCTGCAGGATCGCGTCTCGGAGCTCGCGCTCGTCGTCGAGGACGTGACCGAGCAGCTGCGCGCGGCGAGCGCCGCGTACCGCGATCGCCTCTTCGTGCGCGACGCGCCGCCGTTCTGGCAGGGCCTGCGCGGCGCGACCTCGTCGACCGACGAGCGCTCGCTCGCGACCCAGGCGCGCGAGAGCTTCACGTCGAGCTCCGAGACCCCCGCGGAGCTCGCGGCCTCGCTCGCGCCGGGCGTGATGCGCCAGCTCTTCGTCTTCGCGCTGCTCGCGGGGATCGTGCTGATCATCCAGCGACGCAGCCGCAGCTGGCCCGAGGGCGACGAGACGCTCGCGATCGCGCGCGCGATCGTGGCGCGGCCGTTCTCCACCGCGCTCCTCGTCACGCTGCTCGCGACGCCCGCGCTGGTGCGCAACGCGCCGATCGCGCTCTACGACGTCGTGTTCTTCCTGCTGCTCGTGCCGCTCGCGCGCGTGCTCCCGCCGCTCGCGCCGCCCCACGTGCGGCCGATCCTCTACTTCCTCGTCGGCTTCCTCTTCGTGAACCGCATCGAGTCGACGATGCCCGAGGGCACCGAGCTGCGGCGCCTGCTGCTGCTCCTCGAGTGCCTGATCGCGATCGCCGCGCTGGGCTGGTGGGCGCAGCGCACGAGCCAGAGCGATCGCCTCACCGCGGTGCTGCGCGGCGTCGCGGTGACCGCCGCGATCATGCTCGTGCTCGGCCTCGTCGCGAACGGCCTCGGGTACTTCTTCCTCGCCGAGATGATCGGCGTCGGCACCGGGTTCAGCGTCTACACCGGGCTCACGCTGGTCGCCGCGGTGGTGGTCGCGCAGGCGCTGCTCGACCTCGCGATCCGCAGCGAAGCGGGACGTCTCTCCCACGCGTTCCGCGAGCACGGCGGGCTCATCCACCGGCGCATGCTCGGCGCGCTCTCGCTCGCCGCGTTCGTGCTCTGGGCGTTCGCGACGCTCGACGGGTACGGCGTCGGCGCATCGCTGTGGAAGTGGGCGGCCGAGACGCTCGAGACCCAGTGGGACGTCGGCAACCTGCACCTCTCGCTCGGCGCGATCGTCGCGGCGATCACGATCGTCGTGGTCACCCACTACAGCGCACGCTGCATCCGCTTCCTGCTCGAGATCGACGTGCTCCCGCGCATGAAGCTCGAGCCCGGCGTCGACGGAGCGATCTCCGGCATCTCGCGCTACGTGATCTACGGCGGCGGCCTGCTCCTCGCGCTCGCCGCGCTCGGCATCGACGCGAGCCAGATCGCGCTCGTCGCCGGTGCGCTCGGCGTCGGCATCGGCTTCGGTCTGCAGAACATCGTCGCGAACTTCTTCGCGGGCGTGATCCTCATGCTCGAGCGCCCGGTGCGCATCGGCGACTTCATCGAGATCAGCCCGCTCGTCGGCACGGTCTCGCGGATCGGGCTGCGCTCGAGCACGGTGCGCGCGCCCGACGGCGCCGAGGTGATCGTGCCGAACGAGAAGCTGATCAGCCGCGAGGTCGTGAACTGGACGCTCTCGGATCGGAAGCGCCGCGTCGAGGTGAAGGTCGGCGTCGCGTACGGCACCGATCCCCATCGCGTGCTCGAGATCCTCCGGCGCGTCGCGCAGGAGCACGCCGAGGTCACGAAGGACGGGGTCCCGCCGAGCGCGTCGTTCGCTGCGTTCGGCGAGAGCTCGCTCGACTTCGCGCTGCAGTTCTGGACGAGCGATTTCGGCGAGGCGGGCCGCATCCGCAGCGAGGTCGGGCTGCGGGTGCACGACGCGCTCACCGAGGCCGGGATCGAGATCCCGTTCCCCCAGCGCGACCTGCACGTGAAGAGCCTGCCCGAGGGATTCATCGCGAAGAAGGCGTGATCCGTGGCATTCTCGTGATCGGGAGCCGACCGCTCGAAGTGCCCACCGGGCCTTCGCGCGACGTCCGATCGAACGCTTGACGGAGCAGCAAGAGCGAGCGTGGCGCGCGCAGGACGTGGTCGACGTCCTGCCGATGCCTGCGCTCGTCACGTGCGGCGCGGACTGCGCCGCGGTCAACGCGGCGTACCTGACGATGCTGGGCGTCGATGCCGGCGAGGTGGTCGGCCGCTCGATCGAGTCGTTGATCCTCGAGCGGGTCGCGCCGCCCGATCGCGACGTGGTCGAGCGCGCGCACGAGCAGTCGCGCACGCCGCAGCCCGCGGGTCACCTCTGGTGCCGGCTGCGCGACGCCGGAGGACGCGAGCACGCGGTGCGCGTGGTGTGGCGACGGCTCTGTGTGCCCGGCGCGCGGCTCGTCGTGTTCTTCGACGCGGAGCCCGAGGCGTTCGGCCGCGAGTCGACCGACGTGCTCGCGCGTGTCGCGGGATCGCTCGGCTCGTGCGCGACCGAGGACGACGTGCTCGAGCGCGCCGCGGAGGCGCTCTCGGAGCGCGGCCTCACCTCGACGGTGCTCTTGATCGACGAGGGCGATCCGCTGCTGCGCTACGGCCCGACGCGCTCGCCGGGCAGCGGTCCCGGACGGCGCGCGTTCGAGCGGGCGCGCCCGCCGCGCGCGATCCTCGAGACGTTCAATCCTGCGTTCTCCGATCGACGCGCCGCGTTCTTCCAGAACGGCGTGCGCCTCGTGCGCGACGCGTACCCCGAGCCGGTCGCGAGCGATCTCGCAGCGCGCCTTCCGTCGGAGCGCATGGTGCAGGCGCCGCTCTTCGTCGACGGCCGGCCCTACGGCGCGCTGGTCGTCACCGGCGATCTCCTCACGCCGCTCCTCGCGGTGTCGATCGAGCTCTTCGCGGAGCTCGTGGCGCGTGCGATCGAGAACGTCCGGCTGCGCCAGGAGCGCGTCGACCGCGAGCGGCTCGCGGCGCTCGGCGAGGCCGCCGCGGTGATGGCGCACGAGGTGAGGAACCCGGTCGCCGCGCTGCGCAACGCGGTGTCGCTGCTGCAGCGCGCGGATCTCGACGCGCCGTCGCGCCAGGCGATGATGCGCGTGGTGAGCGAAGAGGCGTCGCGCCTCGAGCGGATGGTCGAAGATCTGCTCACGCTCGGTCGCCCCCTCGTGCCGCGCCCGCGCGCGGTCGCGCTCGAGTCGCTCGTCGATGCGGCGGTCGGGCTGCTCTCGAGGCGCAGCGAGCTCGACGCGGTGACGATCGAGGTGAGCACGCCCGATCGCCCGATGCTCGCGCTCGTCGACGAAGATCTGCTGCAGCTCGCGGTGAACAACGTGCTCCGCAACGCGGCGCAGTCGTCTCCGGCGCGCGGCCGGGTGCGCGTGTCGTTCGAGATCGGGACGCGCGAGCGCGCGGTGGTGGTGGAGGACGAGGGGCCGGGCTTCACCGACGAGGTGATGAAGCGGCTCTGCGAGCCCTTCCTGACGACTCGCGCGACCGGCACCGGGATGGGCCTCGCGGTGGTGCGGCGCATCCTCGACGCGAGCGGCGGGCGCATCGAGGCGGGACGAGGCGCGGCCGGCGGCGCGCGCGTCGCGCTGTGGGTGCCGGCCGAAGATTGAGTCCTTGCGGGAGTGCTCGTCCCGCAGGTCCCGGACGGGAGCGCGCGCAGCGCGCGGACGGTAGGGACCGGCGGGCGAGCCGAGTTTCGACAGTCTTCGAGTCTGAAGAGCTGTCGTACTCTCGAGCGATGACGTGTCGTGTCGCGCTCCTCGTCGTCCTGCTCTCGCTGCTCGCTCCATCCGCTCGCGCCCAGGACTGCGATTGTGATCACACGCTCGCGCTCGACGTGACCACCGCCGACGGCGAGGCGCTCGGGATCGAGGCCGGCGATCGCGTGTGCGTCGCGGCGGGCGAGCGCCCGTTCCTTCGTCTCTCGCGCTTCGTCGGCGCCGCCGACGCGCCGATCACCGTGATCAACTGCGGCGGTCGCGTCGTGATCCGCAACACCGATCGCGCGTATGCGCTGGTGGTCGAGGGCGCGTCGCGCTTCGTGCGCGTGACCGGCACCGGCGATCCCGAGATCGAGCACGGCTTCGACGTGAGCGCGCCCGATCGTGATCCCTACGCGGGCGTGGGCGTGTGGATCCAGGGCCGCGCCAGCGACGTCGAGATCGATCACATGGAGGTGCACGACACCGGCTTCGCCGGGGTGATGGCGAAGACCGATCCCGGCTGCGACGACCGGCCCTTCTGGGACGACTTCGTCATGCGCGACGTGCATCTGCACCACCTCTGGGTGCACGACACCGGCGGCGAGGGATTCTACGTCGGCAGCACCCAGACCGCGGGCTACATGCGCGAGTGCGACGGCACCACGGTGACGATCCCCGCGCACTTCCTCGAGGGCATCGAGATCGACCACGTGCTCGTCGAGGACACCGAGTGGGACGGCGCGCAGGTCGGCTTCGCGCGCAGCGGATGCAGCGTGCACGACAGCGTGATCCGCCGCGTCGGATCGGCGGGCGAGATGTACCAGCAGCAGGGCCTGCAGCTCGGCGCGTACTCGACGTGCGACGTGCGGCGCAACGTGCTGAGCGACGGGCCCGCGCAGGGGATCATCGTGCTCGACACCGGCGACACGACGATCGCGGACAACGTGATCGCGCGCTTCGGCGAGAACGGCGTCTACGTGAACCTGCGCGGTCTCGTGGAGCGCGCGAGCCATCGCTTCGTGCACAACACGATCAGCGGCTTCGGCGAGGACGCGATCCAGGTGTTCGGCGCGGGCATCCAGGATTCCGTCGCGTGGAACAACTTCGTGATCGGCGGCGACGCGTCGGCGATCGCGGCGGGCGGAGACGTCGGCATCGAGATCGACCACAACGTGGTCGCGTCCTCGATCGCCGAGGCCGGCGTGATCGGCCAGGACGACTTCCATCTCGGCGCGGACTCGCCGGCGCGCGGTGCCGGGCGCGACCTGCGCGAGATGGGGTTCGCGATCGATCTCGACGGACGCGCCCGCGCGATGCCGCCCTCGGCCGGCGCCTACGAGCACAGCGAGGACGCGGCCGAGATCGACGCCGGCGTCGGCAGCGACGCGTCCACCACCGAGGCACCGTCGAGCAGCGGATGCGGCTGCCGCGTCACGCGACGCGCCGACGGCTCCGCGCCGCTCGCGCTCGCCTCGCTCGCGATCACGACGATCGCGCTGCGGCGTCGCCGGCGCTGATCCACTCGCCCGGTCCGCTCCGCTCCGCGTGCTTCTGCCACGGCCATCGCCCTTCGGTCTCGAGCTCCAGCGCCCAGCTCAAGAACGTCCGGATCACGACGAGGATCGCGAGCACGCCGAGGCTCTGGAACGTCGGCTCCAGCGCGACCGTCGCGACGATGTCGGCGGCGACCAGCAGCTCGAGGCCGAGCAGGAGCGAGCGGCCGAGCGCGCGCCGCAGCTGCCCGTACGAATCGCGGCGATGCGCCACGACGTGCTGCGCGAACTGCGCCCACGCGATCACGATCCCGACCACGATGATCGCGACGCCCGCGACCTCGATCGCGCGGCTCACGACCTCGAAGACAGGGCCCTCGTGCATGCGCGCGCTCGAGTGCACCCCGCGCGCCAGCTCAGCGGTCGCGCGGCTCGTCGCGGCGATCGGGCTGCGGGGCGCGCGCGATCGCGCTGGTGGGGACACAGCCTTGCTCGCCGCTGCAGCACTCCGCCTGGTTCACGCCGCGCATCGGGCACTCGCCGCGCCCGCACGCCGCGTGGCCGTGCACGTAGATCATCTCGGTCCCGCAGAACGCGCAGCGCAACATCGCGCGAGCGTAGCCGACCGTCGCGATGGACCACGCACCTCGCCGGCCTCGCGATTGCTCGCACCGATCGCGAGAGGAGGCCTTCGCCATGAGGTTCGGGCTCGGACGACGACATCCCCCGGGACCGCGCGGGTTCCGCCGCTCCGACGAGCGCATCCACGAGGAGGTCTGCACGCGCCTCACGCTGGACCCGTGGATCGACGCGTCGGAGCTCGAAGTGCGCGTGAACGGCGGCGAAGTGCTCCTCGAGGGCGAGGTCGACACGCGCGAGCAGCGCTGGCACGCCGAGGACCTCGCGTGGTCGGTGCTCGGCGTGGAGGACGTGCTCACGCGCGTGCGGGTGCGCGGGCTCGTGCCCGGTCGTCCTCCGGCACCGCCGCGCGCCCACGACGAGCCGCTGCGCGAGCCGGTGATGACCGAGCCCGCGCACCCCTCGCGCCTCAGCTCGTTCCGCACCGGGCTCGAGTGGGGCGGCGTCGGACGGCGCCCCCGCGATTGGTGAGAACGTCGGAGCGCACGAACGCGTGTATCGTCGCGCGGTCTTCCTTCACGCAGGAGATCGATCGTGCGTACGACTTCGCTTCCGATGATCCTCGTGCTCGCCGGGCTCGCGCTGGGTGGGTGCGAGGCCGAGCAGCCACCGCTCTTCGTCGCGTACGTGCCCGACGAAGGCACGCCCGAGCGCATCGCGTACGACCGCGGGCTCACGCGCTACCTCGGCGCGGCGCGCCCGGTCGAGACGACGAGCGACGGAGACTCGACGACCTTCACCTTCGATCCCGAGAGCGGCCCGATGTGCATGCGCGGCCGCGAATTCCGCGCCTCGGTGCGCGAGACCGAGAGCGAGGATCTGCTGGTCTTCCTCCAGGGCGGCGGCGCGTGCTGGAGCGCGTTCTGCCTGGCGGTCACCACCGCGCCCGCGGGCATCCCGCCGACCGATCTGCTGCGCGACGAGGAGCGCAATCCGCTGGCCGGATGGGACGTGCTCTACGTGCCGTACTGCGATGGATCGCTGTTCGCCGGCGACAACGAGATCGACGAGGACGGAGACGGCGCGGCCGATCGCTTCCACCACGGTCTCGCCAATCTCTCGGCGGCGCTGACGATGGGACACCAGCGCTTCCCCTCGCCGCGTCGCGTGGTGCTCGCGGGCAGCTCGGGGGGCGGATACGGGACGATCCTCGCCGCGTTCCTCGTGCGCTACGTGTATCCCGACGTGCCGATCTTCGTGATCGACGACGCGGGCCTCGGGGTCGCGCGGGCCGGAGACACCGAGTTCCTCGACACGCTGATCGACGAGTTCGGTGCGCGCGATTTCCTCCCTCCCGATTGCACCGACTGCACGAGCGACGGGCACATCATCGGGCTCGTCCGGTATCTGCTCGATCGCGATCCGAACCTGCACGTCGCGGCGATCTCGTCCTGGTACGACTTCGTGATCAGCGAGGTCTTCCTGATGTCGACGCCCGTCGAATTCAGCGCGGCAGTCGAAGCGGAGACGGGCGCGCTCCACGAGGCGCACCCCGATCGATATCGACGCTTCCTCTACGACGGTCGGGCGCACACCGCGCTGCTCGGTGATGTGACCGGCATCGTCGGGCGCGACCTCGGATCGGTCGAGCTCCCGGCGGGCGGCGTGAGCCAGCTCGGGCGCATCGAGATCATGAGCATGCACGACGTGTCGGTGGAGGACGTGGTGCTCGCGGACTGGGTCGGCGCGATGGTCGAAGGCGACTCCGAGCAGTGGAGAGACCTGGTCGCGCCGCGCGGCGAGCCGCCGACGGAGTAGCTCGCGCGGCACTCCGAAGGCGCCGCGCGGAGCGCGTGTCGCTCCGCGCGCGCCCTGGGGGCTCGGGCTCCCCATGCGTGTTTCTCGGGCATTTCTCGCGATCCGCGCGGGATCACACGGGGCACGAGCGTTGCTCAAGCCGCTCACACGGCACGATGCCGCTGGCGGAGCGAGCTCGTGCCGCGCTGGAGGCTCTATGCAGATCGGCGATCTGTTCACCGAAACCTCGCCTTGGATGGTCGACACCGCGCTCCTCGTCGGGCGCGTGTTCATCGGCGTGTGCTTCGTCGTCCACGCGCTCGGGAAGCTCGGCGTCGTCGGCAAGGGCAACATGGAGCAGTTCGCGAGCTGGCTCGCGAGCCTGGGGGTGCCCTTCGCACCGCTGCAGGCGCGCATCGCGATGCTCTCGGAGCTGATCGGCGGCGCACTGCTCGCAGCCGGCTTCTTGACGCGCGGCGCGTGCGTCGTGCTGTTCTTCACGATGGTCGTCGCCGGCGTGCTCGGCCATCGCGGCGCGGGCTACCTGATCACCAACGATCCGCCGGGCGCCGAGTACACGATCAACCTCGCGGTGATCTGCGTGATGTTCGCGCTGATCGGACCGGGCTCGTACTCGCTCGACGCGGCGCTCTTCTAGACGCGATCAGAGCGGCTCGCAGACGTAGGGGACTGCCATCGTGCAGTCCTCGTCGATCCACACCGAGCTCGAGACGATCATCGCGCAGTTCTCGCGCCGCGCGCCGTTGGGCTCGGCTGCGCCCCAGTGCACGTAGGCGCCGCCGATCGGCTGGCCGCCGCCCGTGGCGTCGCGGAAGAAGAGCGTCCCGTCGTTCCACGTCCAGTCGCCCTCGCGCACCTCGTCGGTCGCGCCGATCCACACGCGGTCCGCGACCCGCAGGACGTCGACGAAGTCCTGCTCCGCCGAGTCGTCGACGCGCACCAGCCGCATGCCGAGATCGGCGCAGCGCATCGCGGCGTCGTTCCGGGTGCGCAGGTCCTCGCAGTAGAGATACCGGCGCCCGAGGTACCCGCCCGCGAGGCACCCCGGCGGTGCCGGGCCGCCATCGGGACGCGGGCCGGCATCGCGACGGCCACCGGCATCGACACCGGCATCGACCCCCGCATCGCGCTCGACCGACGCGGACGCATCGATCGGCGGCATCGCATCGGGATCGGGCGGATCGGACGCCGCGTCGATCGGAAGCGCCGCGTCGAGACCGCTCGACGACGAGTCGCCACGCCGAGCCGCGTCGACGATCGATGCGTCGAGCTCGTCGAGCGCCTGCGGGTCGTAGCCGAGACGGCCGCAGCCGAGCACCGCCGACACGAAGGAGAAGAAAAGAATGCTTTCGCGCGCAAGCGATCGCACGCGCGGAGGATACAGCGGTGTCAAGCGTCCGGTGTCGGGAGGAGCCCAGCTCGAAGACACATCGAGGACGTAGCGTTCGCGCCACGCAGCGTCGGTACGGAGCGCGATCAGCGAACCCCGATGCGCTCGCAGGCCTCGGCGTAGCCCGCGGTGCACGCGCGCTGATAGTGCGGTCGCGCACGCGACGCCGACGCGGTGCCGCCGATCAGCCCGCTCTCGTAGGCACGCCCGAGGTTGAAGCAGCCACGCGGCTCGCGTCCTTCGCAGGCACGACCCCAGAGCTCGACCGCGCGCCGCACGTCGCGCGCGACGCCGCTGCCGAGCTCGTGCAGCGAGCCGAGGTTGCTGCACGCGAGCATGTGGCCGGCGTCGCAGGCGCGCTGGAAGAGCGCGGCGGCGGCCGCGGGATCGCTGCTCATCGCGAGCGTGCCGAGGCTGGTGCATCCGTTCGGGATGCCGCCCTCGCATGCGCGCGAGTAGAGCTCGCCGGCGCGCGCGACGTCCGCCGCGATCCCGAGGCCGCGCTCGAGGAAGTAGCCGAGCGCGTTGCATCCGCGAAGCTCGCCGCCCTCACAGGCGCGCGTGACGAGCTCGAGGGCGCGCGCGTCGTCCTGCGCGACGCCGGCGCCGGCGCGGAACGCGAGGCCGAGGCGGGTGCACCCGTAGAGCTCACCGCCCTCGCACGCCTGGGTGTAGAGCCCGACCGCGCGCGCGGGGTCGGCGCTCGCGCCGATGCCCTGCTCGACCAGCGCGCCGAGGCTCGCGCACCCGAGCAGCTCACCGCCCTCGCACGCGCGCGAGTAGAGCTGCGCCGCGCGCGTCGGGTCCGGCGGCACGCCGCGGCCGCGCTCGTACATCAGCCCGAGGTTCGCGCAGCCGTAGAGATCCTCCTGCTGCTCGCAGGCGCGACGGAACAGGCGCAGCGACTCCGCGAGATCGCGGGTGACGCCGCGCCCTTCGTCGAGCAGCCGCGCGAGGTGGATGCACCCGAGCGAGTCCGCCTGGTCGCACGACTGTCGGTAGAGCCGCGCCGCTGCCGCGACGTCGCGCGCGATGCCGCGTCCGTCCTCGGTCGCGAGGCCGAGCGACACGCACGAGCCGGGCTCGCCGCCCTCGCAGCCCTGCCGGAACAAGCGCACGCCGGCCTCGAGATCGACCGCGACGCCGATGCCCTCCTGGTACGCGCGGCCCAGGTTCCCGCACCCGATCGGCTCTCCGTCCTCGCACGCGCGCCGATAGAATTCCGCGGCGCGCGCCGCGACGCGGCCGCCCTGCTCCTCGAAGATGAGGCCGAGCTCGTTGCACGCCGGGCCGCGCCCGTCGCGACACGCGCGCTCGAGCAGGCGCTCGGTGCGACGCTGCTCCGCCGCAGCGATGCCGCCATCGCGCAGGATCACGCTCAGGCGCTCGCACGAGAGCACGTCGTCGGCCGCGCAGCCCGACTCGAAGAGCCGCAGTGCCTGCGTCGTGTCGGCCGCGACCCCGCGCCCGCTCACGTAGCGCTCCGCGAGCGTGCGGCACGCCTCGGCGATGCCGGCGCGACAGCTGCGATCGAGCAGCGACGTCGCGAGCGCCGCGTCCTCGGGCGCCGCGCTGTCGTTGATCAGCGTCGCGACGCGCCAGCACGCCTGCGCGAAGCCGAGCTGGCACGAGCGGTCGTAGCGCTCTCTCGCGCGCGTCGTGTCGACCGGCGTGCCCTCGCCCTGCTCGTGCATCTCGGCGTGCTGGAAGCACGCCTCGGCATCGCCCTGATCGCACGCGGTGCGGAAGAGGATCAGCGCTTGATCGGAGTCGCGCGTCACGCCGACGCCGTTGCGGGTGAGCCCACCGAGGCGGCGACATCCCTCGGCATGTCGCGTCGCGCACGCGCGGTGATAGAGCCCGGCGGCGCGCGTCACGTCGGCGGTCACGCCCTCGCCGCGCTCGAACGCGAGCCCCGCGACGACGCACTGCGCGGGCTGCGCGGGCACGCAACGCGCGGCCATTCGATCCTCGGCGGAGAGACAACAACCGCGCGCATCGCGCTCGCGCCGCGGGCACGCGTGCGAGCACTCCTGCGCGCTCGCGAGCGAGCGCATCGACACGAGTGGGAGGAGGAGGACGAGCGAAGCGAAGACGGCACGAAGCGAGGTCATGAGCAGAGAGCCTACCGCGACATCGGGATCGTCCGCGCCGCCCCGGGCACGCGATCTGCTCCGTCACCGGCCGATGCTCCGACTGTCGCAATCCGTGCCACTGCTCGCGATCACGAGCGCGCTCGTCTCGGGCTGTTATCTCGACCACGGAGCCGACGGACCGACCCCGCGAGACGCCGGGACGGTCGACGCGCGGACCACGCCGATCGGGCCCGACGCGTCGTTGCTGTGGGACGCGGGCTCCGCGCCCGACGCCGGCCTGACGTGCGCGCCGACGCGCGCCGACTTCGTGTGCCTCGAGTCGATCGTCGTGCCCGCGGCGACGCCCTTCACGCTGCCGCTCGCGTTCGACACCTGCGGGTGCTGCGCGCAGACCGAGTGCGCGGTGGTCGACGTCACGCGCGACAGCCGCACGGTGCGGCTCGTCACGACGCTCTGTCCCGACCCCTGCGACTGCGACGCGTGCAACACGCCGATCGCGCAGTGCGAGATCCCCGGCCTGCCGGCCGGTGAGTGGCTCGTCGAGGTGAACGGCGCGCCCGCGATGGTCCTGCCGGTCGCTTCGCCACACCACACGAACGGGCGGACGTGCGTCGACTTCGCGGAGGACGACGAATGCACGCGCGGCCGCGAGGTGCTCGAAGGACGCCCGATGCGCCCCTCGCGCGCCTGCGTGAGGCGTGGCTTCGGCGGCGAGTCGCACGACGAGCTCGATCTCGTCGAGGAGTGCGGCACCTGCGATCGCGAGAGCACGTGCGAGGTGCGCGTCGTGCCTCGGCTCACCGACGATCTGCCGCCCGGCAGCGACCTCCACGTCACCGCGAATCGCTACCTCGGCGCGTGTGACGGTGTCTGTCCGCCGGTGTGCATCGAGAACACCCGCACCTGCCCGCTCCCGTCGCTGCCGCCGGGCGACGTGAACCGCGTCTTCGTCGACGGAGAGCCCATTCTCACGTTCACGTCGGGTGAGAGCGAGGTCGTCTGTAGCGATTGACCTCCTCGCAGCGTGCCAATCACGACTGGCACCTACGACTCCGACGATTCTCACGTTCTCGCCGAGGTCGATTCTCCCCAGAGAGCGCTCCGTGCTCCGCGCGCGGAGCGTGCGCCGCTCCGACTCCCGCTATGGAGCAAAAGCACAGCGTTATGCGGGCGGCGCACCGCGTGCACTGCGAGCCACGCCCTTTCGGGTGGGAGGTGGACTCGTGAGGATTCGAATCGAGACGGTCTTCGGGGCGATGCTGGTGCTCGCGCCGGTCGTCACGCTTCTCGCGTGCTCGGCCGAGCCTTCGCCGCCGGTATACCGCAGTGCGCTGACGGGAGAGGAGTGCGTGCCCGACCCCGGCACGATGATGCCGCCGGAGCGCGGCTCGGGGCACGGACGTGGCGGTCACAACAGTCCGACCGGCATTCCGGGCGACAACATCGACGATCCGCACAGCGGAAAGGTCGACTGCCTGTACGACGGCAACAGCGGTCAGGGCAACGATCGCGACGGCTGCTTCCCGCGGCCGGGCTGCGACGCCGAGGGCTGCTGCGAAGATCCGGATCCCGATCCGGATCCGGATCCGGATCCCGATCCGACGCCCGATGCAGGCGCGCCGGTCGACGAGATCGATGCGGGCGATCTGATCTGACGTGGAGGGACGCGCCGCGAAGGGAGCCGCGGCGCGTCCTTCTCGTCCTCATGTCGAAATCGGCTCGCCCGCCGGGCCCTACCGTCCGCGCGCCTTTCGCGCGCTCCCTTCCGGGACCGGCGGGACGAGCACTCCGGCAGCGACTCAGTGCTCGTGATGTCCGCCCGGTCCGTGGGCGTGACCGTGCGCCTTCTCTTCCTCGGTCGCGTCGCGCACCTCGCGGATCGTCACGTCGAACACGAGCGTGACGCCGGCGAGCGGATGCTCCGAGGTCACGTAGATCGTGCGGCCCTGCACCTTCGTCACCCAGATCGGCGTCGGGCGACCGTTGGGCCCCTCCGCGACGAACTGCGCGCCCTTCACGACGTTCGCCTCGGCGGGGAAACGCGAGCGCAGGACCTCCTGCGGCTTCACGTTGCGCTTCGGGCCGTAGCCCTTGTCCGGCGGGACACGCGCCTCGACGCGATCACCCACCGACTTGCCTGCGAGCGCCTCCTCGAGCCCGAGCACGATGCCGCGCGCACCGTGCAGGTACACGAGCGGCGCGCCTTCGCTCGAGCGATCGAGCTCCTTGCCGGTCTCGTCGCGAAGGACGTAGTCGATGCTCACCACCTTGCCGTCGTCCACGATGCTCACGGTGCGATTCTCCTCCGAAGAGCGCGGATGGTAGCGAGCGGCTGGCGCCTGTCGATCGATCGTCACTCGGTCGGAATCGCGAAGGCGCCCACGTACCAAGCGTTCGCGTCGGTCGTGATCCCGTCCCGGTGGGTGAGCTCGCCGCTCGTCGCGTCCACCGCGAACACCTGCACGTCGCGCGAGTCCTGGTTCGCGACGATCAGGAGCTGCGCGTCGGGCGTGAGCGTCACGCTGCGCGGCGTGCGACCGCGGGTGCTCTCGTGGCCCTCGAGCGTGAGCCGCCCGTCGCTCTCGATGCGGAAGCGCACCACGTCGTCGTCGCCACGGTTCGATCCGTAGAGGAAGCGCCCGCTCGGGTGCACGAGGATCTCGGCGGTCGTGTTGCCGCCGCTCGCGCCCTCCGCGCGCGTCGAGACGCGCTGCAGCTCGGGGCCGAGCGTCGCGTCGGCGGCGCGCGCGTGCACCGTGATCGTCGAGTCGAGCTCGTGGATGACGTAGGCGAAGCGCTCGTCGGGCGAGAGCGCGAGATGACGCGAGCCCGCGCCCGGTCGCATCGCGCGGCTCGGCGGCGTGAGCGGCGCGAGCCCGCTCGCCGAGACCGCGTACTGCGCGACCAACGCGTCTTCTTTGCTCACAGCATATAGATGCGTGCTGCTGGCATCGAACACGACCTGGTGCGCCTGACCACCGGGGCGCTCGAGATCGAGACGATCACCGATCATCCCTCCGGCCTCGATCGGGAAGATCGGCACCGAGCCGCCGCCGTAGTTCGCGGTCGCGACGAAGCGTCCGTCGGGGCTCACCGCGACGTGCGTCGGCCCGCCGCCCTCGGTGGCCGCGCGATCGATCACCGCCACCGCGCCGGTGCCGGGGGTGACCGCGAGCGCGGCGAGCTCGGCCGCGCCTTCGTGCACCACGTAGAGGAAGCGTCCGTCGGGCGAGGGCGCGAGGAACGACGGGAAGTCGCCGGTGCGGGTGCGGCTGAGCTCGGTGAGCACGCCGCTCGATGCATCGAGCGTGTACACGACGAGATCACCGCTGGTGAGCCCGACGTAGACGAAGATCTCACGCATCGGGCCTCCCGCGTCGGGCATGCCCGAGTCGCTCGGTGACGCACCGTCCTCGCGCACGGCCGCGTCGATCGTCGGATCGCTCGCGTCGATGCCCGGTGTGCTCGCGTCGCCTGGATCGCTCGTGTCGTCGTCTCCGCCGCACGCCGCGCACATGAGCGCGACGAGCAGCGGCCCCAACACGCGTGTCAGTTCGCGAAGTCCTGCGTCCAGTACGGCCTGCCGCCGCACTCCACGTACCCGATCCCGATGCGCCCGAACGCGCCGTTCAGGATGTTCCGTCGATGCCCGTCGCTGTTCATCCATCCCGTGTGCACCGCCTCCGGCGTGGTGTAGCCATGCGCGATGTTCTCGCCGACGGTCCTCCACGAGACGCTCTGTTCGTTGATGCGATCCACGAACGAGCGACCGTCGAGCGAGTCGTGCATGAAGTAGTTCTGATTGCACATGTCCTGCGAGTGCAGGCGTGCGGCGCGTGCGAGCCCTTCGTCGCACGTCAGATCGGAGAGCCCCGCCTCGCGTCGCGCGGCGTTGGTGAGCGCGAGCTCTTCCGCCTCGATCGCGCTCGCGCATCCGGTGGGCGGAGGCGGAGGAGGAGGCAGACATCGATTGCGTCCTTCGACGACGCCGCAGCCATCGCTGCACGCCTGCTCGCGGATTGCGCCGCCCTCGCACCACCGTGCGGTCTCGCCGTCGCAGCGGCCCTCGAGCGTGAGCCCCTCGCAGGGATCGCTCGGGCCCGCGTCGGTCTCGGGCGGAGGCATCGGCGTGCTCGCGTCGATCGCGGGCGGAGGCATCGGCGTGCTCGCGTCGGTCGCGGAAGGAGGCGGCATCGGCGCGCCACCGTCGCTCGGATCGGGTGGCAGCTCGCGCCCTCCATCGTGATGGGACGCCGCCGGTGTGCCTCGCTCGTCGAGCACGCCGACGCAGCCGGTCGCGAGCCACGACACGCAGAGTGTGATCGCGATCGCGGCGCGTGAGGTCACGAGACCCGCCGTCGCACGGCGCGTACCGCTCCCGAAAGCTCAACGATCTCGCGCGAAGCACGGAGCATCGAGCGCGCCTCGCGGCGCTCGGAGCGCTCCGCGCTCCGCGTGACGTGCGTGGAGGTGCCACCGCGGGCGCAGGTGTCTCCGGCTCACGTCGAGCGCCCTTGCACGAGCGCGCGCAGCACCTCGACGTCGATTGGCTTCTCGAGCACGCGCACCCCGGGCAGCGCGAGCGCGCGGCGCACCAGCGGATGCGATCGCGCGTGGCCCGTGAGGAACACGATCTCGCCCGCGAAGTGCTGCTGCCTCAGCCACTCGTACGCGTCGACACCGCTCGGCGCCGCGGGCCCGAGGTTCACGTCGAGGATCGCGATGTCGCACGAGAGCGCGTCGCGCGCGATCGCGCGCAGCTGCTCGAGCGAGGCCGCGGTCGCGCAGCGCTCCGCGCCCACGCTCTCCGCGAACGCACAGAGCAGCTCGCGCAGGTCGTCATCGTCGTCGAGCACGAGGACGCGCACTGCACCCGATGTAGACCCGTGACCCGATTCCGGCACGCCGCGGCACTCGAATGCGCGGAGGTCTCGGATGAGCGTGTCCCGACTCGTGATGATCGTTCCGGCGCTGCTGCTCGCGCTCCAAGCCTGCTCTGCGGTGTCGCCCGACGATCCGAGCGGAGACGGAGGCAGCGCACGACGCGACGGATCGACTCCGATCGACGAGATCGACGGTGGAGGCGGGCCGATCGGCGGCGACGGCGGAGGCGTCGTGCCCGGGAGCGACGGAGGCCCTCCGATCACGAGCGACGGAGGCGCCCCGCCCGCGAGCTGCGAGCCCGCGTGCGGGAGCGGGAGGGTCTGCATCGACGGTTCGTGCGTCGAGCGCGTGAGCGGCGTGCCGGGGATCGACTCGGTGCTGCTCGGCGATCCGACGCGCTTCGACAACGAAGTGCTGATCTCGCAGAACCCCGACCTCAGCTGGCGCCCGTCGCGCATCTACAAGTGGCGCGACTTCGTGCAGGCGGTGACGACGATGCACACGCGCGGCATCGGCGACATGCGGCTCTGGCTCGGCGAGCCCGGCGATCCCGAGACCGCGCGCACTCGCTATGCGCTGGTCAATCTCGCGGCGTTCCTCGCGCAGAGCATGAAGGAGACGATTCGCTACGACGCGTGCGACGAGAACAACTGGGACATGACCAACGGATATGCGATCTCGAACGCATGTGGTCAGTTGGGACAGGACTACGCGGGACCGGGATACGACTGCGAGATGGCCTGTCCGCGCGATCCGTCGATGCGGATGACGGCAGTCACGCACGCGTCGTGGTACGGCGCGCCGGGCCCGCTCTTCTGCGCGCCGAACGCGACGATCGCGTCGGTCAGCGGGCGCAGCGACGGACGCACCGGGCGCTGGAACTACGGGTTCGACTGTTATCCGTACCCCGCGTCGCAGCCGGGCTTCGTCGCGCCGGGCGGTGACGCGTGGACGCGCCCGCAGTGCGAGGTCTACGAGGGTCAGCGCGCCGGGCGGTACGAGTGGGACGGCTCGGGCGGCTCGGTGGAGGGCTGTTGCTGGTGGGGCCGCGGCGTCATCCAGACGACCGGTCGCTGCAACTTCGGGATGCTCAACCACTACCTCGGCGCGGGCCATCTCGACCCCACGCGCTTCCCGCGGCCCGCGGGCGCGCTCTATCCCGACGTGAACTTCTGTCGCGACCCCGAGGCGATCTGCGCGAGCACGGAGCACCCCGAGCTGAAGTGGATCGCGGGCCTGTTCTATTGGATGAGCTCGGTCGAGCCGTACTCGCGAGACGGATGGGTCTACAAGGAGCGGCTGCGCGCGTTCGTCGACGGCGGGATGACCGACGGCGCGTTCATCGACGGCGTCTCGGGCATCGTGAACCGCGGCTGCCACAACCCGCCGTGCGGCACCGGACCGCTCGACGGAGCGGCCGATCGGCGCGCGAACTTCGAGCTCGTGCTGCGCACGATGGGCCTCCGTTGATCGACTGTACAAATCGGCTCGGCCACCGCGAATCCTTCCGTCCGCGTGCTCCGCACGCTCCCGTGCGGGCCCTCGGCGGCCGAGCACTCCACCTGGTCTGATCGCGCCGGGTGCCGCGATGTAGGCCCGATTTCTTCGCGGAATTCGTACTTGCGTATCACGAGAGATGCTCTAAATCGGCGCCCGATGTTTTCTCGTGAACGAGCCCACCGGGCGGGATCTCTTCTTCTCTCGCTCGCCGTGCTGGGGAGCACGGCGAGCGCGAGCGCGCTGACCTACGAGGATCCCGACGACGCCCCTTACGACCTCGGCACCCCGCCGAGCGAGCTGGAGATCGAGTGGCCCGCGCCGCCCGAGATCGAGCGCGAGGTGACCGCGCGCACGATCGCGGAGGCGAACGCGGGAGCCGCGACGGCCGGCACGCGGGTGCACGTCACCGGCGCGCTCGAAGGTGACCTGAAGGTCACCGCGTCGGACGTCGAGATCGAGTTCGCGCCGAACGCGAGCGCGGGCTCGGTGCAGATCGGCAAGGGCCTCGAGCGCATCGCGGTGCGCGGCGGCGACGTCGATCACGTCGAGATGGAGCTGCCCGCGGTCTACGACGGTGAGCTGAAGTACAGCGAAGAGCTGATGACCACCGACGTGCTGCTCGACGCGGTCGAGGCGAACGCCGAGGACACTGCGTTCCTCATGCGCGCGGGCAAGCGCATCGCGATCACCAACAGCCACGGGACCGCCGGGCGATATTCGGTGTGGTTCGGCGACTCCGGTGATTTCGAGAGCGAGGACGTGATCCTCGCGGGCAACGAGTTCAGCTCGGAGGGCCCCGAAGCGACGGTGCGTCTGGTGCACGTGGTGCGCAGCGCGACGGTCGACAATCGGCTCGAGAATGGTGCGAAGCACAACTATCGCACGCACGGGCGCGCCGACCTGAACTGGGCGTCGGGCAACGTGCTGATCAACTCCGGCATCATGCTCGGGACGATGGCGGACGACTCGATCGGCAAGCAGTGGTTCGAGAACAACACGTTCTATCACCGCATGCCGAGCCTCATCGAGATCCACCTCGACGAGTCGCCGAGCGTCACCCTGCGTCGCAATACGATCTACAGCGACGTGTGGACCTGCTTCTTGTGCCGCGAGGCCCCGTCGGGCTGGGTCGATCAGGGGAATCAGATGTTCCCCTATCGCGCGCCGCCCGCGAAGTGACCACCGGAGTGCTCGTCCCGCAGGTCCCGCACGGGAGCACGCGAAGCGCGCGGACGGGAGGGACCGGCGGGCGAGCCGATTGGTGACGGAATGAAAAAGAGCGTCCGATCCGCACAGGATCGGACGCTCTTTGCGCATCGAGCACGCGCAAGCGGGCTGGGGCCCGCGCGCAGCGTTCGGGGAGGGGGCCCCGATCCGGCTTTGCCGGTCGGGGGGAGGGGTCTTCCAAGACCCCTCCCGCAAACTCAGATCAGATCGGTGGGAGCGCAGGTCGAGACACCGGCGCCGACGATGCGATAGCCGATGTCGGTGCGCACCGTCTCGACGTTCGTGCTGCCCGGCGTGACTCGATAGATGCCAGTCGAGTCGTCGAATGCGCCCTGATAGAAGATGTAATAACGGCCACCCCAGAACGCGAACGCCCACGCCGCCGGCGTCGGGATGATCGAGGGGTCGATCGTCGAGACGTCGATCTCGGTGATGGTCGAGGCGGTGGTCTTGTCGAGCTGGCGCACCGCCATCGGGTCGCCGTCGGGGAAGAAGCCCCAGAGCTCTGCAGTGCCGGTGCCGGTGAGCTCGGGCGACCCGTCGACGTTGCCGATGCGCGAGACGGTCCACGAGCCGACGTCGATGCGGCCGAGCACCGAGCGGCCGCTGCCGATGCCCTCCTCGGGGCCGCCCGAGATGAACAGCGTCTCGTTGGTGCTGCCCGACGCGTCGGCGACGAAGCCCATGCCGAAGAGCTCGAAGCCCATCTGATCGGGCGCGAACGTCGTCGCGGTGCACGACGCGTCGGTGGTGCTGACGCGGTAGATGCGGTGATCGTTGTGGAGCACGTACGCCGTCGCGTTGCGATCGACCGCCATCGAGAACGGCGTGCCGGTCGAGGGGCACGCGAGCGTGCCGATCGACGTGAGCGCGCCGCTGTCGGGCTCGTAGCGCAGCAGCGCGTTGTTGCTGTCGACCAGGTAGATCCACCGCGCCTGCGCGACGCACGACGACGAGGTGCTGCCGTCGGGGCGCGGCGGCGGGACCGTGCCGCCGCCGTCGGTGCCACCGCCGCCGTCGGTGAGCGTGCCTGGGACGAAGGGATCGCCGGTGCGCTCGGAGCACGCGAATTGAGCGAGCGCGAGCGCGGTGATCGCGACCAGGAGAGCCGTGCGACGTGCGGTGGGCATGTCGGGGAGCGTAGTCGATCGCAGACCAGGTGGCCCTTGCGAGTGACAAACAATCCCCGCGAGCGGATGCTCGCCGCGATGAGCGAGGTCTCGGACGCGCTGCTCGAGGGTGCACGCGCGCTCGCCCGCGGCGATGCGCTGCGTGCCCTCGGGGTCGCGGGGCGCGACGAGAGCGCGCTCGGGCTCACGCTGCGCGGCATCGCGTATGCGCAGCTCGGCGATCTCGCGCTCGCGCGTGAAGCGCTGGCGCGAGCGACGGAGCGCGCGCCCGATCCCCACACCCTCGCGCGGGCTCGCGCGGCGATGGTCGAGGTCGCGCTCGCCGCCGGCGATCCGAAGCGGGCCGCGGACGAAGCGATCGCGTGCGCGAGCGCGCTCGAGCAGCTCGGCGATCGGCGCAACGCGGCGATGCAGCGGCTCGTGCTCGCGCGCGCCGAGGTGCTGCGCGGTCGACTGAACGAAGCGCGCGGCGTCGTCGAGGACGTGCTCTCGCGAGAGCAGCCCGCGGATCTGCGCGCCGTCGCGTGGCTCGCGCGGGCGGAGATCGCGATGCGCGCGCTCGCAGCGTCGGAGTCGCGCGATGCGCTGGAGCACGCCCGCAGCGCGCTCGAGATCGCGCCGCACGAGCTGCTCTCGCGTGCGCTGGTGTCGCTCGAGCGCGAGCTCTCGGCGCCGGTCGCGCGCGTGGTGCGCGGCGGGGTCGGGTCGGACGCCGACCTCTTCGCGATCGAGGCGCTCTCGGGCGGCGAGGTGCTGCTCGTCGACGCGTGCCGTCGCGTGGTGATCGGCGCGCGATTGATCGTGCGGCTCGGACGACGGCCGGTGCTCTTCGCGCTCCTCGCCGCGCTGGCGCGCGCGTGGCCCGATCCGATCGCGCGCGACGAGCTCGCATCGAGCGCGTTCGAGGTGCGGCGCGTGAACCCGTCGCATCGCGCGCGGCTGCGCGTCGAGATCGGAAGGCTGCGCAAGGCGATGCACGGGCTCGCGGCCGAGCCGATCGCGACGAAGGAGGGTTACGTGCTCTCGTCGCAGCGCGAGGTCGTGGTGCTCTCGCCGCCGGGCGACGACGACGAGGGCGCGCGCATCGCGCTGGTGCTCGGCGACGGCGCGTCGTGGTCGGCGCGCGAGCTCGCGACGCACACGGGGCTCTCGATCCGCACCGTGCAGCGCGCGCTCGCGTCGCTCGTCGAGAGCGGGCGCGCGGTGCGCAGCGGGCGCGGCGCGCGCGTTCGCTACACGCGGCCCGGGACGCCCATCGCGTCGCGGATGTTACTCCTCGGTCTGCTGCCCGCGTCGTAGATCGCTCTCATCAGGAGGTGACGAGATGATGCAGAGCGAAGCAGAGGTGGTGCGCGAGGTGGTGCCGCTCGACGAAGGGCGCCTGCACGGCCTGACGATCGGCGGCGGGCTCGTGTGGTTCGCGCGCGACGGCGAGCTGGTCGGGTTCGATCCCGAGCGCGACGAGGTGGTGCGTCGTCACGCGGTGGCCTCGGCCGACGCGGGCACCGCGTTCGACGGAGAGCACCTGTACCAGCTCGCGAAGGGCACGATCGTCGTGGTCGATCCGCGTGATGGTCGGGTGCTGCGCACCATGCCCGCGCCGGGCAAGGGCGAGGACACCGGCATGGCGTGGGCCGACGGGCACCTGTGGATCGGACAGGGCCGCGGCGCGCGCATCCACAAGGTGGACGCGAAGACCGGCGAGGTGGTGCGCACGCTGACGTCCGATCGCTTCGTGACCGGCGTGTCGGTGATCGACGGAGCGCTGTGGCACGGCGCGGTGAAGGACGGAGAGCCGTGCGAGCTGCGGCGGCTCGGCGAGGACGGCACGGTGGAGGAGACGCTGCGTGTGCCGGTGCCGCGGATCGCCGGCATCGAAGGGACGCGCGACGGGAGCTTCTGGTGCGCGGGCGAGGAGGGACGGCTGCGCCTCGTGCGCCGCAAGAAGACGCGCTGACGATCGCAACTTTCGCCAAGACGCGACGCACCCGCAGGAGCAGCTAGGATCGCGCGATGGCGGCGCGGAAGCTGATCGAGTGCGCGATGCTCTCGGTGATCGACTACCGATGCACCGTCGGGCTCGGCAGCGTGCCGTTCCCCGAGCAGCATCGCGTGCACACGCTCGCGTACGTCCGGAAGGGCACGTTCGGATATCGCACGCGCGGGGTGCGCCACGAGCTGGTCGCGGGATCGGTGCTCGTCGGGCGACCGGGCGACGAGTACGTGTGCAGCCACGAGCACGCGTGCGGGGACGAGTGCCTCTCGTTCCAGCTCTCGCCCGAGCTCGCCGCGTCGATCGGCGATCCCTTCGCGCGCGTCGCGGCGCTGCCGCCCCTGCCCGAGATCGTCGTGCTCGGCGAGCTCGCGCAGGCGGCGGCGTCGGGCGCGAGCGACGTCGGGCTCGACGAGATCGGGCTCGCGCTCGCGCATCGGTTCTTCGCGCTGGCGCTCGGTCGTGCGGCCGAGCCGACCCGGGCAGGCGCGCGCGATCGACGGCGCGCGATCGACGCGGCGCTCTTCCTCGACGCGTGCTCGCACGAGCCGATCGATCTCGAGCGCACGGCGCGCGAGGTCGATCTGAGCCCGTTCCACTTCCTGCGCGTGTTCTCGAGCGTGGTGGGGATCACGCCGCACCAGTACCTCGTGCGCGCGCGCATCCGTCGCGCCGCGCTCGCGCTCTCGGAGAGCGATCGTGCGATCGCGGAGATCGCGTTCGACGTGGGCTTCGGCGATCTCAGCAACTTCGTGCGCACGTTCCGGCGCGCCGCCGGGCTCACGCCGCGCGACTATCGCGACGTCGCGCGCGGGCGCCGCAAGATCTCCCAAGAGGCGCGCACCGCGATCTGACACACGAGCCCTCTCTCGAACGACGGAGGGCTCTCGTGATCGATCACGTCGGACTCAAGGTGAAGGATCTGGATCGCAGCGTGCGCTTCTACGAAGCGGCGCTCGCGCCGCTCGGATACGTGCTCTGCGCACGCGATGCGAGCAGCGCGGGCTTCGGGCCGAAGGACGCGCCCGCGCTCTGGCTCTACGCGAGCGACGAAGCGGTGAAGACGGCGTCGCACCTCGCGCTGCGCGCGAACGATCGCCGCGCAGTCGATCGCTTCCACGCAGGCGGGCTCGAGTCGGGCGCGCGCGATCACGGCGCGCCCGGCGTGCGCGCCGACTACGCGCCGAACTACTACGCGGCGTTCCTGCTCGACCCCGACGGCCACAACGTCGAGGCCGTCTGCACGAGGTGAGCGCACGGCGCCGCGATGAGGCGTCACGCGCTCTCGAGCGTGCGCTTCATCGCGGCGCTGCCCTGATCCATCATCGCGGCGATCGGGGCGGCCATCTCGTTCGGCAGGACGTCGGCGACCCAGATCACGCGGGTGCGGGCCTCGCCCTCGGCGATCACTTCGAACGAGGCGTGGTGGTGCACGATGCGATCGGCGCGCGCCGAGTACGCGAGGCGGCGGTGCGCGTCGTCGACGTCGACGAGAAGCTCGCGCGCCACGAAGCCGTTCGCGAACGTGACCACGCGCGCGCCGTCCTCGAGCCGGCAATCGGTGACGAAGCCCTTGGCGAGCTTCGTGTGCACCGCGCCCACGTCACGGTACGCGCTCCACACGCGGTCGGCGGGCGCGTCGATCGAGATCTCTCGTCGGATGGATGCCATCCGTTCGAGCTATCGCGCGCCCCGGGCCGGCACCAGGAGGATCTTGCTGCGGCCGAACGCCGTTCACGTCGCCGTCGCCGACCACGACCACGTGGTCGTGGACGATGAAGCCCGCCTCAGGGCGCCGCGAACCAGCGCGATGCGTCGGTGGCGGGATCGTGGTGGAACGGACCTTCCACGTTGCCGTCGGCGAAGGTGCGGCGGCAGTTCTCGACGCCGTCGGTGCGGCGCGTGTACGCGCCGTACTGCGCGCAGAACGAGTCGCGCATCAGCGCGCGACACTGCGCGGGCGAGCGCGGCGTGCGCGCGGCGTGGGCGCGAGCCGCCTCCCAGGCGACCTGCTGCAGCGACGCGGCGAGCGCGGGCTCGATGCCCGGATGCGCCGGCGCGCCGACCGGCGAGCGCTCGAGCACCACCGCCGACGTGACGAGCGCGACGAAGTACACGCCCACCGGGGTCATGTGCACGTCGTCGTGGAAGATACGCTGGGTGACCGCGCGCGCGTTCGCGCCGCGCAGGCCCTCGACGCGCCCCGCGACCGCACGCTCGACGAGCAGCGCGAGCGCGGCGTTGGTCGGGATCGAGCGCACGTGCGAAGGGCGTCGCTCGTCGCGCAGCGAGAGCTCGACGCGATCCGCGACGCAATCCCAGATCGGCTGCGCGGCGCGCTCGTACGCGATCCAGTCGCGCGGATCGGAGAGGTCGTGCACCCCGAGCCACGACTCGTAGAAATAGGTCGTCGCCTGGGGGTTCCCCGCGGTCAGTCGATCGTGGAAGTGGCGCAGGTGACGCACCGTGTTCTCCCACATCACCACGTCCACGAGGTCGTGGCGCTCGGTGATGATCAGCGCGTCGTAGCGCCCGTCGATCGTGCGCGGCGCGCGCAGCTCCGCGATGACGTCGAGCCCCTCGCTGCCGCCGCGGTTCTTGCCGGTGCGATAGCCCGCCCAGAGCCCGGGGCGATCGTCCATGCCGCGGGTGCGCAGGCGGATCGGCGAGCCGATGCCGATCTGCTCGTTGTACTGCGCGCTCACGCCGAGGCCGCGCGCGATGTCGACGATGCGATCGGCGAGCGGGTCGTCGGTGAGGCTGTGGCCGCTGACGAAGAACGCGAGGCGATCACGCGAGGGCGGCGGCGTGGTCGTCTGCACCGGCGTGGGCTCGGGCGTCGGCTCGGGCTCGGGAGTCGCGACCGGCTCGGGATCGGGCGCGACCGCGACGGGCTCGTCATCGGGGGCCACCAGCGGCTCGGTGGTGTGCGACGACGTCGTCGTCGACGCGCCGCGCTCGCTCGGCGACTGGCTCGTGCCGCTGCCGCACGCGCCCACGAGCGCACCGATCGCGATCACACACGCCACCCACCGCAGTCGCTTCATCGCCGTCCTCCGCGCGCGCATCGAGCAGCACGCGCCCGACAGCGTAGGCGCGGACGCGCCGGGGGCCAGGCGAGCGATCACGGGGTCGGCAGTCCGTCCTCCAGCGCGGCCCGCAGCGAGGTCGCGTCGTGGGTCGTCCCGTAGACCGCGTTCACCGCGCCTGCGAGGAGCTCTGCGCCCGGGACGAACGCTCCGCGATCGAGGTCGAACGCCTGCACCCGCGGCGCGGCGAGCTCGCGCAACCGCGGTAGCGCCTCGACGGGATCACCGCCCGCGAGCTGCTCGTCGCGCAGCGTGCCGAGGAACGCCTGGAGCCCTGCGCTCGCGCCGATCGTCAACACCAGCGGCGCGCTCTCGCCCGCGAGCTCGGTCGCGAGCCACGTGATCGAGAACGTCGACCAGCTCGCGAACCCGGGCTCACGCGTCAGCGGGCCGTGATCGAGGCCCACGCTCGCGTAATCGATCGTCGCGCCCTGCCGGTGCCACACGAGCGGCTCGATGCGATCACCACACGTGGCCTCGAGCGTCTCGGTCTGCGCGAACGGCACGAGCACGTCCCACTCGTCGTGCGGCGCCAGCGCGCGGCCGCGCAGCCCGGCGCACAGCGCGGCGGCGCGATAGGGCGTGAAGTCGCCCTCGTTCGGCGCGCCCTCGGTCGCGGCGGCGATGCGGCGGCGATAGGGCGAGAAGAACGCGCGCGCCGCGTCGGGCTGCGGGAACACGCTCGGCAGCGTGTCGGTGTACGCCCAGAGATCGGCGAAGTCGCTCGGCGGCGCGAGCGCGACCACCGCGATCGGCGCCGCGCCCTCGGGCGCGCGCGACGCGCCGTAGAGCGCCATCATCCCACCCCACGATCCGCCGAACGCGCCGATGCGCGCGACGTCGAAGTCACCGTCGCCGGCGCGCGCGAGCGCGAAGTGGTAGGGCGCGGCCGAGTCGAGCACGTCGTCCTCGAGCGAGCCGCCCGCGTAGAAGCGCGCGTACGCGTGCACGACCGCGAAGCCGTTCGCGAGCCACGCGATCGATCCGTCGACCGCCTGCTGGACGGTCTGCTCCTGGTACGCGGTGACGTCGTCGCCGTCGTAGCCGGGCGCGTCGACATCGGGATGCAGACCCTCGCCGAGCGCGGCCCAGCGCGCGTCGACGTCCTCACCGGTCCAGCGGATCCCGGCGTAGGGCTCGGTCATCACGACGAGCGGCGCACCGGGCATCGCAGCGGGCACGTAGAGCAGGTAGCTCGCTGCGCCGTCGGGCCGCGTCGCGCGCACGAGCTCGACCTCGCGCGTCACCTCGGCCGCGGTGATGGTGCGCGTCTCGATCGTCTCGAACGACCACGCACGCGCGATCGGCGCATCGGGCATCGGCGTCGCGGCGTCGATCGGATCGCTCGGCGCGCCGTCGTCACACGCCGAGAGAGCGAGCAGCAGACCGAGGAGAGCCGAGGCGCGCGCCATCGCGCGAGCATACCCGGACACGGCGTTCTCCTCGGTGTTTCCCCGGCGCGCGACGACGATGCGGGGTGCACGGTGACCGGACTTGCCGAGCTCCGGCGCGGCGCGGAGTCGAGGCGCGAGATCACGCCTCGCGCACCGCGCGATGCGGCTGGCGCGCGGGTCTACGATCTCAGCGGCCACGTCGCGGAGTGGACCGAACGTCGCGCCGACGGCGTGAACCCGCTGCGCGGTGACTCGAGCACGAGCCCAGCGGCGGCACCACGTGCCAGTTCGACTTCGTGGTCGCGGGCGACGCGTACGCGACTCCAGGCGTCGGGTTCCGGTGCTGCCGCGCCAGCGCGCCGTGAGCGCTCACGTGCTCACGCGTCCGAGTCGTCGAGCAGCTCCCAATCGCCCGTCCAGAGCAGCAGATCTTCCGAGAGGACGGGGCCGGAGCGCTGCTCGATCTCATCGGCGACGATCGCCGCGAGCGCCTCGACCGTGTCCGTGCTCTCGACCGAGCACGCGAGGACGTGATCGCGATCGATGAGCGCCACGACGACGTCCGCCTCGAGCTCGTCGCGGAGGTGATCCCAGAATTCGTCGACCACGAGCGTGCTCGCCTCCAGGTGATGGCCGACGCGCACCTCGAAGAGCGGTCCCGCCTGCACGCAGTACACGCCGCCGCCGAGCATGCGGAGGAGGTTCTCCGTCGCGACGTCGCGCAGCTCCGGCTTCGCGATGCGGAGCCGCTCGAGATCGCGCAGCGCGACGCCTTGGTAGCGGCCAGGAAGGTCGAACCCGTAGCCGATGACGAGCTCGCCCACGAGCGGCTCGAAGATCACCACGTCGCGCTCGTGCTCCAGCACGCCCACCAGCTCGTCGACGACGCGCGCGTTGCAGATGCGTGGGACGATCACGTCGCGCGGCGGCTCGGCGATCGATGACGCGCTCTTCCCGCGGAGCCAGGACCACATGCGCCGCCGATGCTGCACGCGCGGCGCACGGAGCACCAGCACGGCCGCTCACGATCGTTCGGTGAGGGCCTGCGCGACCACGGCCTCGGTCTCGGGCCGCGCGATCGCGAGGGCACGGAGCGCGGCGGTCGCACGCGCACCGCCGAACAGCGCGAGCGTGGTCGCGAGGAACGACGCGTCGCCGACGGCGTCGAGCTCGGCCATCCACAGGTCGATCAGCGCGTCGCCCGCGAGCACGAGGAGCTGCGCGTCGGGCGCCGAGCGCGGCGTGCCGGGATCGAGGATCGCGGCGCGCGCCCGCGCGACGTCGTCGATCGCGTGGGCCCAGTCGGCCTGGCTGCGGGCGCTGCGCGCCGCGCCGCTCGCGCCGTGCAGCACGAGATCGAGGGCCCGCCCCACGTCGTTCGGCCCACCGACCCGACCGATCGACGCGAGCCGCGCGCGCGCCCACGCGACGTCGTGCTCCGCGCCCGATCGCGGCATGCGGCGGAGCACGAAGCCGAGCTCGCGCACGGCGGCAGCGAGCGCCGGGCGATCGCGCTCCCACTCGCCGAGCGCGGCGAGCCCCTCGACGATGCCGTCGATCACCGCGGCCGGACCGACCAGCGCCTCCGCGAGCAGCACGACCTCCGCCGCTGCGTGCACCGCGACGCGCTCGCTGCGCGCGACGAACCCGCGCATGCACGCGCGCGCCTCCGCAGGATGGATCGGACGCTCGTCCTCCAGCGCACGGACGATCCCGAGATCGTTGGAGCTCCAACGATCTTCCACCGCGCCCGCCGCGCGCACCAGCATCGTCGCCGCGCCCCGCGGCCAGTGCACGCGCAGCACCGGGCCCGCGGCGTCGATCACGTGGGCCGCGGTCGCGCGCGGTCCGCCCGGCGCGTGGTGCGCGGGGTCGTGCAGCAGCTGCACGCCGTGCGGCCACCCGCGCTCGAGCAGCAGGCTCGCGTGCGGCGTGACCCCGGGGCCGCGCTCGATCGGAGCGCGATCGATCGGGTCCTCACCGGCCGGCCAGGCGTCGCTCCCCGCGAACGCGCGGAGGTCCGCGGCGGCCGCGATCCACGTCGCCGCGCCTCCGGTCGGCGGCCCGGGGAGGCGGCGGATCGCGCGCCGCGTGCGCAGCGCCTCGCAGATCGCGACGAGGTCGAGCGAGGTGCTCGCGGGCTCTCCCGCCGCGGGCCAGCGCACGTCGTCGAACGCGAAGAGACGCCGCGCGCCGCGCGGCACCCCCGCGGTCTCGCGCAGCTTCGCGTCGCTCGCGAAGAGCAGCGGGCGATGGTGCTCGCAGAGCTGCAGCAGGATGCCCTCGTGCGGCGTGACCCGGGTCAGCGCCGCGCGCTCCTCGGGATCGGTGATCGCGGTGGCGAACCCTCGCGGCAGGCGATTCGTGACGTGCACGTCGGTGCCGTCGACCGCGACCACGTAGTGCTCGGGCGGCATCGGGATCGGGACCACGCGCCGCACCCACTGCGCGCCCTCGACCGGCGCGCCCGACTCGTCGCGCTCGCCCCCGAGCACCAGCATGTTCGACGCGCCGTCGACGCTGGTCCCGCGATCGAGCTCGATCGGGTAGAGGTCCGCCGTCGGCACGAGCACGTGGCTCACCAGCCGCGCGCCGCGCGCGCCCGCGCCGAACGCGCTGGTCGATCGCGCGACCCACTCGCCCGCACCGGGCCAGCACACGATGCTCTCGATCACCAGCGCGTCGCCTTCGGGCGAGGCGTAGCCGGTCACGCGCATCGCACCGGTCGTGTAGTTCGCGTTGTCCCAGAGCGGCAGATCGAAGCGCGCCGCCGCCTCGTCGAGCGTCGCGATGCTGAACACCGGGCCGCGCGCGATCGGCTCGGGCGCGACCTCGGCGAGCACCGCCTCGACCGGCGCGGGCAGGCGCGTGTCGGGCAGCCCGAGCCGGCGCACCAGCGCGAGCGCATCGGTCGCGCCGAGCGCGGACTCGACCGCCTCGCGCACCGCCGGTCCGATGCGCGACCACTCCTCGCGCAGCAGCGCCTCGGCGCGGCGGTTGCCCGAGGCCGCGAGGAACGCGAGCGTCGCGTAGCCCTCGCGCTGCGCCGCGATCCACGCCCGCGCGAGCGCGAACGGAGCCGGACGCGGCGCGCGCCCTTCTCGCTCCGAGAGCCGCTGATCGACCACCTCGGCACGCAGCGCGATCTCGAGGGCGCGGGGCCGTGCGATCGCGAGCAGACACGGCACCACGCACCACGGCACGTCGCGCATCACCCCACCCTCGAGGCGGCTCTCGAGCCAGGGCAGGATGCCGTCGCCGTAGCGCTCGACCAGCGCGGTGTTGCCGCGGCCGCGCACGTGGAACCGGAACTCGATGCGCTTCGCGGTGCGCACGAATTCCTCGGCGCTCTCCAGCGAGAGCAGCGCGGCCCAGAGCCGATCGCTGCGCAGCACCGACTTGCCGTCGATCATCTCGCCGTCGCCGCGCTCGTAGACGCTGGCGCCCTCGAGCAGCGCCCGCGCCTCGCCGAGCGGCATCAGCCCGCGCTCGTCGAGCGACGAGACCGCTGCGTCGCGCAGCGCGCACGCGACCTGCGAGCGCGAGGGAAGCAGCACGAGCGCGCGCTCGAACACGTCGCGCCGCGGCAGTGATCGATCGCCGATCGCGCGCGAGAGCACCGGCGCGATCGCGTGCCCGAGCGCCGCGAGCCCCTCGGCGTGACGATCGATCTCCGCGTCGAGATCGTCCTTCCGCCACCTGCTCTGCTCGTCGATCGACGCCGCGATGCGCGGGACGACCGCCGCGAGCAGCGAGGCCGCCCGCGGACCGCGCAGGTGCGGCATCACGTCGAGCGGCGCGATCGACGCGACGTACGCCGCGAGCTGCGCGGGCTCGAGCCACCCCAGCGCGCGCGCGAGCAGCAGATCGCGCGGCGCGTGGGGAAAGTCGTAGCCGCGCCAGCCGAGGCGCCATCCGCGCTCCGCGTGCGCGAGCAGGAAGCGCTGCCGCCGCTCGGCGGGCACGACGTCGAGGTACGCGATCAGCTCGGGCCAGAACGCGTCGCTGGGGATCGCGGCGCGCGCGATCACGTCGAGCTCGAGGGGCGGCTCCTGCGCGAGGATCGTCGCGGCGTGGCGCGCGGTCGCGAGCACCACCACGAGCGCGGGGAACCCGATCTGCGTGCCCTGTCGGGTCGTGCGTCGCGGCGGGCCGAGCTCGGCGTGACGCTCCGCGAGCACTCTCGCCTCTTCGAGCGCGCCCGCGGGATCGTGGGGCACCGCGCGATCGACGAGCGCGCGCAGCGGCGCGAAGGGAACGCCCTCCTCGGCGGCGAGCGCGAACGCGATCGGGATGGCGCGCGCCCCCAGCGCGGCGAGCGCGTCGATCGCCGCATCGCGCGCCCGAGCGTCCTCGGCCGACGACGCCGCGCCGGGCCCGGGCGTCATCGAGACCTTCATCGCGCCGAACCCGCCGAGCAACGTGGTCGCGCCACCGCCGCCCGTCAGCACCTTCGCGAGCGCGCGCGCCGGCGTCACGACGCCGCCGACCGTCACCTCCACGTCGAGCGCTCCGCTCGAGCGCGGGATGCCGAGCCGCTCGCGCAGCGCGTCGAGCTCGCCGGGGAGCCCGTCACCCGGCAGCGCATCGAAGAGCGCGGGCTCGGCGAGGAACGGACGCCTCACGATCGCGGTCGCGAAGCGGCGCAGGCGCGGCGGGATCGTGCTCGTGGTCCATCCGCCCTCCGGCGGCGCGTGATCGGTGACCATCCAGTAGAGCGGCCGCAGCGCGCGACGCGCGAGCGACGTCGCGGTCTCGTCCGAGAGCTCGTCCTTCGGTCGCTCGACGATCGCGAAGAGCGCCTCTTCCACTCGGCGATCGCGCCCGCCCTTCGCGGCGTCGAGCGCGTCGATCGCGAGCACGCCGAGGTCCCCGCTGCGCCACGGCAGGCCCTGCCACGGGCGCATGTCGAGGCCACGCGCGACGATCGCGGCGACGCGCTCGATCGCCGCGATCGCGCTCGCGCCGTCGTCGTAGTGAGCGAGCCGTGCGTGCGCCGCGATCAGCGCGAGCCGATCGTCGCTCGACGCGATCGCGGCATCGAGGTGGGGCAGGCACGCGCGCTCGCCGACATACCGATCCTGGAGCGCGGCGCACTCGAGCACGCTGGCGCGCACCGCCGCGTCCTGCTCGCGGGTGAGCGCGGCGAGGCACATCTCGCGCACCGCCCGCGCGCGCGGCGCGAACCACGCGATCGCATAGGGCACCGCGGCGCGCACCGCGGGATCGTCGTCGTCGAGCAGCGCGAGCAGCGCCGGCACCTCGCGCTCCACCGCGTCGTAGGCCGCGCGGAAGATCGCGCCCTCGTCGCCGTCGAAGTAGCTCGCCCATCGCGGCGAGGTCACGTCGAAGCCGGTCGCGATCCAGGAGTCGGGATCGCTCACCGCGAGGCGCGGGAGATAGGTGACGATCCACGCGCGATCGGGGGTCGAGCGATCGCGCGCCAGCCGCGCGACGAAGGGCACGGCCGGCGCGGTCGCGGAGTAGAGCGTGCCCTGGTGGACGATCGTGCCGCCGAGCCAGTAGCGGGCGCGGTCGCGGGTGGCTGGATCGTCGCTGCGGAGGTCGAGGAGCAGCTTCGGGACGTCGTCGGCGCGTCCGTACGCATGCTCCAGCGCGGCCCAGTCGATCGCGTCCAGCTCGTCCCGCATCTCGATCGCTCCTTCGAGGCGGGGCCGGTGCTGCAAGCTGCGTGACCGGGCCGGAAACGCAGAGTTCACGAGGGAATTCGCAAGATCGCCGGCGGGCATCGACGCACGCCCGCGCAACCCTTGCTCAAACCCTCACCGCGCGCGGCGGATCGAGAACGGGAAGCGCGGGAGCGCGTCGCTCTTGGCGCGCGTCGCAGGCTTCAGGCGGGTCTGGGTGGTACGCGACGGCGGCGCGCTCGAGGGCGCGAGCAGGCGATGGATCAGCGAGTCGCCTTCGGGCGCAGCAGTCGGCCGGGCAGCACGGAGGTCTGGACGTCGTTCCATGTCGGCGAGACCGCATAGCAGGCGTCGCGCCACGCGGATTTTCGCCGGTTCTTGCGGCACCGGAGACGAACGAGCGTGACGTTCCGCGACATCCTCGGTGCGCGGCGCCACGCCCACGCGCATCGTCGCCTCGATCGCGCCGGGCTGTCGCGCCCTCGGGCAGAGGCGTCGCCTCTGCGTCGTCACGATCGCGGCGCGCCTCCGCGGGGTCGCGCGCGGCTCGCGTCCCCGACCGGCATCAGGCCGGCCCGATCATCGCGGCGCCGCGCACACGTTCGTGGCGAGCCGCGACGACCGACCGCCATGCGAGCCCGCGCCGGCATCGCGGGAACGCATCCTGCTGAGGCATCGGAGCGAGCCCGGCGAGTCGAGCAACTCCCCGCCGCGTGCGCGCCCTCGGGTGCGCCGGCTCGCCTTCTCCGCGCGTCACCGCTCGCGGCGTCGTACGCGGGCAGCGCGCCGCCGCCCACGTCCACGTCGCGCCCGAACGAGCCGCCGACGTGGAGCATGCGGGTACGCGACGCCAGCTGCGGAATTTCTTCGGCCTCCTGCGCGCTCACGGGCACACGAGCGCGCCGCGCGGACGCGTCTCGCCCGCGGGCTCGAGCGCGGAGATCACGGTCGCGAGCGGGATCGTCTCCTCGCTGCCGTCCTCCCAGCGCACCTGCAGCGAGCCGCCCTCGAGCGCGACGACCGTCGCGACGTAGTCGCCCGATCCCCGCCACGTCGCGTCGATCGTGTCGCCCGGCGCGAGCGCGAGCGTCGTCAGCTCGGTGCGCGCGCGGCGCTCGTGCGCTCCCTCGGGCAACGCGAGCGTCGCGTGCGTCTCGTCGCACGACTCGATCACCCCCGCGACGCGGGTGCGCCCGACGTGCACCAGGACCGGCGCGGCGCGCGCGCTGCACACCGCGGGACGACGCGCGCGTCCGCTCGAGGGCGATGCCTCGCGAAGCACGCGGCGCACGTCGCTCGCGGGCATCCACGCGTCGCTGCCGTCCTCCCAGCGCAGGTGAACCACCTCGCCGCGCGTCTCGATCACGATCGCGCGGTACGACGTGCCCTGCCACGGCGCCCACACCCGATCGCCGGCATCGATCACGAGCGGCGCGATGCGATCGAACGAGACGACGAGGGGCTCGGCGCGATCGGCGGTGATCAGCGTGGCGTCGCTCGCGCTGCACGCGGCGAGGCGCGCGACGAGCCACACCTCGGGCCCGTCGTAGGCGACCACCCGCGCGGGATCGATCGGCGGCGGCGGCTCGGTCGCGACCTCGTCGGTGTCGTCGTCGTCCTCGGCCGGCGCATCGACCACGTCGCTGCGCCGCAGCACCGCGATCAGATCCCCGATCGACACCAGCGTCGGCGTCTCCCCGCCCGCGATCCACGCCATGCGATCGACGCGCTCGACGAGCGTCGTCACCGCGAGCGCGCCCTCGCGCCGCACCACCACGCGCGCGCCCGCCGGCAGGTCGAGATCGCGCACCCGCCACTCCTCGACCCACGCCCGCGCACCATCGTGGAACGCGACCTCGACCACCGTGCGCGACGGATCGCGCGCCTGCTCGATCCCGATCGCGTCGGACTTCTCGCCGACCACCATGACGAGCCGCTCGGGGCGCGTCGGCACCTCGGGGCGCGGCGCGCTCGAGGCACACCCGGCGAGGGAGACGGCGAGCATCACGAGAGCGCGTGGCATCCCCATGACGCGCATCGTGCATCGCCCGCGCGAGATCGTCACCGCGCGCGCACGAGCACGTGACCGCCCTCTTCGATCAGCACGTGGCGCGACGTCGCGCAGATGCTGCCGTACCCGTGACCGAACCCGCTGCGATGCGAGTCGTCGAGCACCGGGACCCAGCGCTCGCCCGACCAGCGCAGCACACGATCGATCGTCGACACGTAGACGTGATCCGGCGATGCGCCGCCGAGATGCGCGGTGCGCCCCCGCACCCGCCGCGGGAGCATCGACGGATCGAGCCCTTCGGCGGCGCGGGTCCAGGTCGCGCCGTCGAAGTGCGCGGCGCCCGCGACCCCGAGGGCCCACACGTCATTCGGCGCGCTCGCGAGCAGATCGAAGACCTCGCCCTCGAGCTGCGTCGCCTCGGTGCTCCACGCGCGCCCGTCCCAGCGCAGCACGCCCGCCGCGCTCGCGACGAGCACACGATCGCTCGCGAGGACCACGACGTCGGAGAGCGGGTACCACGCGCCCGCCACGTCGAAGGGACGCACCGTGCCCTCGACCGGCACGCCGATCGCGCCGCGCCCCAGCACCCAGGGCACGCTGCGCCCACCGATCGCGTCGAGGTCGAGCCCGCCGCGCTGCCCGCGGAACCACGGGTCCACCGCGATCGTCTCCCACGCGCGGCCGTCCCACCGCGCGAGCGACTCGTTCGCGTCGATCACCACCGCGCCGTCGGCCCCGACCCAGATCGCCTGGCCTCGCGCCTCGCTCGGAGGATCGGGCAGCGCGCTCCACGTCGCGCCGTCCCACTGCATCACGTGCCCCTGCCAGTCGCGCACGTACGCGCGCTCCGCGCTGCACACGAGCGCGGTGGTCTGGAAGAGCGGCGCGGGACGGATCATCACGCGCGTGAAGCCCTCGGGCAGCGGCGCGTCCTGCGCGCTCGCGGGCGCGACCATCGCGGCGCCGGCGAGCGCGATCCCGACGAGGCGCTTCATCGCGACCTCCGCCGCACCACGATCACCGCGATCAGCATCGCGAGCACCGCGGGCCCGGCCTCCGATCGATCCTGCACCCGGCACGCGCATCCCCGCGCCGGCGGCGCGCTCGGCGCGGTCGCAGGCGCAGTCGGCGGAGGCGGCGGCGGGCTCGTCGCGGGCGGAGGAGGCGGCACCGCGGCGGGCGTCGGATCGATCGTCGACACGTCGCTCGGCAACGACGGCAGCGGCGGCCTCACGCACGCGTGCATCACGCGGCAGTGCACCTCGTCGATCGCACGCCCCGCGGTCGGCGGGCGCGGCAGCTCGTCTCCGGTGCACGACTGCGACGGATCGCACGACCCCACGACCTGCTCCTCGCGCGACGGCGGCGGCGGCGGATCGCGGAACGCACCGCGCCCGCCGGGCGGCACTTCGTAGGTCTGCGTGCACACCCGCCAGGGCCGGCACACCAGGCCCTGCTCGCACTGCGCGTCGCTCTCGCACGACCACGGCTGACAGCGCGGCCCCGAGTGCGACGTGCGCTCGCGCGCGCCCCATGGACAGCGCTCGGTCCACACCACGTCGGCGCGCGTCGGGCTCGCGCTCAGCACCAGCGACGCGACGACCAGCGCGGCGATCGATCCGGTCCGCATGCGCGCGAGGGTGCCACGAGGCGGACGTGCCGGTCGTGTGACGCACGCATCGAGACCGTGCCCGTCGTCGCTCGACGAGGCTTCCCGCACGGAGACGACGTTAATCGGCGGGTTAACTCTTCGCGAGAATCGTCGCACCCATCTGGATCCGACGCACCGCGTCGAAGATACTTGCGCGCGTGAAGCTTGTCAGTGCAACGATCGGGTCGGTCGCGCTCCTCCTCGCAGTGGCGCTTCCAGGGTGCGCAGCTTCGAATGGCGGCTCGTCGCGAGACGGATCGCGGAGCGACGGCGGCGCGAACGACGAGGTCGACGCGGGCACGACCGAGGAGGTCGACGCCGCGCGCACGGTGCGGTGCGGCGATCTCTTCTGCGATCGCCCCGCCGAGACCTGCGAGACGTGCCCGCTCGACTGCAACGAGTGCCCCACCTGCGACATGGCGCCGACGTGCACCGGCGCGCTCGCGGTGCCGACCTCGACCGAGCCACTCGCGGTCTGCGACAACACGCTCGAGGGCACCGCGCGCACCAACTACGCGTGCGGCGAAGAGCTCGGCGTCGCGCCCAACGAGACCACCTGCGCCGATCCCCAGCTGCGCATCCGCATCCGCGAGATCGTGATCGAGCGCGGCTTCTTCGACGTGCAGCGCAACCTCTTCTGCGTGATCAGCGCGGAGGACGGCGCGCACTCCGAGCTCCTGCTCACGACCCCGCGCCCGGTCGCGGGCAATCGCAACGTCACGACGCTCAACCTGCGTCCGGGCGAGGGCACGCTCTGGGGCCAGGGCGATCTCTATCGCTCGATCTCGAACCTCACGATCACGTACGCGTGCTTCCTCACCTCGGACACCGAGAGCGCGCAGGGCATCCTCGATGCGATCGCGGATCGCGCGGCCGAGGCGAGCGAGCACGCGGGCGAGTACGGCTACGTGTTCGGCGCGGTCGCGGTGCTCGGCACGATCATCGGCAGCTCGCTGGGCGCGGTCTCGGACGATCAGATCCTCGACGTGCAGCAGACGATCGACGCGGGCGCGCTGCTCGAGATGACGAACGGGCGCACCTGGGAGATCCGCCAGCAGATCGGCAACCTCTCGCTCTCGGGCGCGTCGGATCTGCGCCTCGTCGTCGAGAGCTGGGGCTGCGCCGAGCCCCGCGCGATCTTCGAGTGAGGCGGCCGCGGCGATGCGGACTGGAGGGCGATCTCCAGTCGCATCCGCGTCTAGAGCCCGAGCTCCGAGAGGCCGGGGTGCTCGGCGGGGCGCGGGCCAGAGCGATCCCAGAAGAACTTCCGCTCGCCTTCCTGGATCGGCTGCTCGTTGATGCACGCGTAGCGCTTGCGCATCAGGCCGTGCTCGTCGAACTCCCAGTTCTCGTTCCCGTGCGCCCGGAACCAGTTGCCCGAGTCGTCGCGGTACTCGTAGGCGAAGCGTACGGCGATCCGGGTCTCGTCGTGGGCCCAGAGCTCCTTGATCAGGCGGTACTCCAGCTCCCTCGTCCACTTGCGCGTCAAGAACGCGACGATCGCCTCTCGACCCTCGATGAACTCCGCACGATTGCGCCAGTGGCTGTCGACCGTGTAGGCGCGCGACACGCGCTCGGGGTCACAGCTGTTCCACCCGTCTTCCGCAGCGCGGATCTTCTGGATGGCGCTCGCCCGGGTGAAGGGAGGCACGGGAGGACGCGATTCCGACATTTCGAGATCTCCTTCGCGCGCGTCATTCGCCTGACCGAGTCGCCCGAGAGGGCGTGCGCTCGACCCGATCGACGCGCGTCCGGAGATCTTGCGAAGCGAGACCCCGCGCGCGTTGGATGACGTTGCGGTACGCGTGCGCGCTAACGCATGGGGTGATCGGCGAAGAAGCGCCAGATCGCCTCGCTCGCATGGAACGTCGTGCTCTGCGCGCCGTCGCCCGGGCACTCGACGACGTCGGGGGCCGGCGCGCCGCCGGGCCAGCTGTGGCCGCCGCCTTCGATGGTACACAGCGCGACCTCGGCGCCGGTGCAGTCGGCGCTGCGCTCGCAGTGGCCGTCGCCCTCCTCGAAGAAGCGAGTGAGCGACGCGCCGCATCCGTCGCGCGACTGCCAGCGCGCGATCGTCTCGGGCACCGAGGTGAAGGGCACGCCCGCGGGCCCGCAGCCCATGCCGCCGTCCCACGGCACGTGCCCGTCGGCGCTGCCGTGCACCTGCATCACCGCGACCGGTCGCGAGGGCGTGCACGCGGTCGTCATGTCGGTGCCGGCGACCGGCGCGATCGCGGCGAGGCGATCCGCGAGCTCGCACGCGAGGCGATGCGACATGATCCCGCCGTTCGACATGCCCGTCGCGTAGACGCGCGCCGGGTCCACGCAGAGCGAGCCCTCGAGGTGATCGAGCAGCGCCGCGAAGAAGCCCACGTCGTCGACGCTCTCGCTCACCGCGCTGCCGCAGCAGCCGCCGCCGTTCCAGGTGCGGATGCGACCGGTGCCGTCGGGATACACCGCGATGAAGCCCTCGCGATCGGCGATCGCGCTCATGCCCGAGCCGTTCTCGATCTGGCGCCCGCTGCCCCCGCCGCCATGCAGCACCAGCACGAGCGGGAGCGGTGCCGTGCCGTCGTGCGCAGCGGGCACGTGCACGCGGAAGGCGCGCGTGATGCCGTCGTGCATCAGCGAGCCCTCGGTCGTCGCGTTCGATGGATAGAGCCCCGTGCCGCATGCGGTCGTCGTCGCGTCGACGGATGGAGCAGCATCGGCCTCATGACTCTCGGTCGAGCATGCTGCGGCGAGGAGCACGAAGAGCGCGCGGGTGGTGACGTTCATGGGCAGACGAGCGTAATGGGCTCATCTTGAGCAAATCTTACGGACGGAGGAACGCAGATGGACGGATCCCGGATCTCGAAGTCGGCCGCGCTGTTCGCGATGATTTTCGCCGCGATGCCAGAGCGCGCCGCGGCGCAGTACGAGGAGTACGACACGATGGCGCCGCGCATCTACGCGCTGGGCCAGGTCGCGTTCATCGGCGACCTCCACGTCCAGGTCGAAGACGGCGACGAGGCCACCGACGGCATGCAGGTCTCGGGCGGCGGCGCGCTCGGCTTCGAGCTGCCGGTGGTCGAGCTCTTCTCGATCGGCGGCGAGATCTCGGCGCTGGTGTGGAACAACGACGACGCGGCGGATCAGGAGATCGGACCGAACGTGCTCGGTGAGCTCTCGGTGGTGCCCCGCTTCCGCATTCCGTGGGCGAGCTCGAGCCGCGGGGGCGCCCACGGCGCGTTCACGCTCGGCGGGGTCTTCGGCCTGACGCTCAACTTCCCGAACGAAGAGTGGTCGGACGCGGTCGGCGCGCTCGGCGGTGATCTCGACATCGGCGTCGGCGCGCACGCCGGCGGACTCGTCGGCGCGCAGTTCTTCTTCACCCACAGCTTCGGCGTGATCGTCGAGGGCGGCTACGTGCACCACTTCGCGTGGCACCGCTTGTCGTTCCCGGTCATCGGCGAGCGCGAGCTCGCGCTCGACTTCGGTCAGATCACGATCCGCGCCGGTCTCGCGCTCGCGTTCTGAGAAGTCGGAGCCTCTGAGGAGAGCAGGAGGGATAGGAAGACCACGTCACGGCGTCTTCCTGCCGACTCACCGCGCGCCGATTTCCTCGAACGAAAATTCTTCGGTCGAGCACTGCACGCGGAGTCACGCGGCACCACGGACCCAGCTCCGTGGTGTTCCTGGTCCTCCTGCTCTCCTAAGAGATTCTCCCCCTCAGATCAGCGGGGGGACCGAATAACAGCGCCCGTCGACGCAGAACTCACCACCACAGTCGGTGTCGTCGTCACACGTCAATCGCTCGACGGTCGTGACCCATTGACCGATGTGATTGGCACTCTCGAGGTCCTGGAAGGGCAGTCGGAACGCGGGATACGAGCCGTCGCGCCCTTCCGCCTGGGCCTCGGGATCGAACGCCGCCATCCACAGCTGCGAGCGCGCGTTCTCCTCGAGACGCAGCCCGAACGCGCGGCGGCTCGTCCACGTGAGCCAGAAGAGCGGCCGACCACGATCGCGATAGCGGATCGGATCCCACTTCGCCCACGAGTCCGCGAGACCGGCCAAGCGCGACAGACGCATCGCCGTGCCGGTGCCGCTGCTGGGCACGATCCACAACGTCGCGTCGAGCGTCGGCGAGGGATTCATCGCGTCTCCCATGCCCGCAGAGTTGCTGTTCGACTCCGAGCGATTGAAGACGATCCACTCGCCGTCGGGCGAATAGGCAGGGTAGTAGTTGTTCCCGCCGCCCGCGACGAGCGTCGGTCCCACCGTCCAGCCGCTGCCGCTGCGATCGAGCCGCACGATCTCGCCGCTGGTCACGCCGTTCACGTCGACCAGCGCGAACCCCGGGATCGACGGCGGCGCGGGATAGCGCACGAACGCGATGTGGTTCCCGTCGGGCGACCAGTCGGGCATCGATGCTGCGCCGCCGCCGAGCTCCTCCGCGATCACGTCGCCGGTGGTGCCGTCGAGGATGCCGAGGCCCGCGATCGCGCTCGTGGCGATCTGGAGGTGATCGGGGGAGAACGACGCGAAGTTGGGCTGCGACGGCATCACGCCCAGGCCGCCGCCCGCGCCGCGCGAGAAGATGCGATTGCGGGTCGCGACGTCGAACACCTGGAGCGTCGTGGTCGGCATGTCGGTGCCCACCGCGATGCGCTGACCGTCGCGCGACACGGTGTGGCAGCCCACGCAGAACGTCGCCTCGGTGCGCTGGCGATCGATGAAGGGCTCCGCCTGCGCGCCGCGCACGCCGAACTCGAAACGATCGACGCGCCCCGCGCCCGCGTTCCAGTAGTAGATGCCGCCGGTGATCGGCTCTTCGGAGACGGTGATCGTGCGCTCCGCGGTCTCGCCGAGCCGACCCGCGTCGTCCACGCCGCGCAGGCGATAGGTGATCGGGCCCTGCCCTGCGGCCGCGGTCGCGATCGACTCCCACACGTCGCGATCGGGCGTGTAGATGCATCCATCACCGACGCTCTCCGGGCACCCGAAGTAGACGCGCAGATCGAGCACGCCCGCCTGCACGTGCAGCTCGAAGAGCGTCGAGCCCGCGGTGCGGTAGTGGAACTCGAGCTCGCCGAGGTTCGACGGAACCATCGTCGCGTCGTCGGGATAGACGAGCTCGGGCGCGCGCGAGGGATCGGCGGTGCCGCCGAAGCGCGTGGGCGCGTCGGCGGGCGTGCCCTCGGTGATCACGATGCGCTCGAGCGAGATCGTCAGCGACGTGAGCGCCTCGATCGAGCCCATCGTCGCGCGGATGTCGGTGCGCCCGCCGCGGTCGCGCATCGACGTGAATCGCGCGCCCGAGAAGCTGCCGAGCGTGGGCACCGTCGCGAGCCACGTGACCTCGCTCGTGACCTCGCGCTCGGTGCCGTCGGTCTCCCGGAGGAACGCACGGTAGTCGACGTTCGCCGACGCGCCGCTGGTGATCGCGACCCGATGATCCGCGGGCTCGATGCGCAGCGGGCTGTTCGTCACCGCGGCGTCGCGAGGGCCGCCGTCTCCGCCTCCGCCCGGCGGGCGTGTGCCGCCCTCGGTGCACCCCGAGAAGCCGAACGCCATCGCGAGCGCCGCGACGCAGAAGGAAGTCGCACGAGACTGCATGGACACCTCGAACGCGAGAAAGCACGACCCAGCCCGCGCGAGCTCCCGACGCGCGAGCGACCCCAATCCTTCGGCGACGCTATCAAACGCATCGAGGCGCGCTCGGCGCACACCGTGCGGTCCTTCACACGCGGCCGATCCGGACGGCGCCCCGGCCGATCGAGACATGGTTGCAGACGCAACCGTCACGGTTGCGTACGCAACCGTGCGCGCGTCACGAGACGAGCTCGATCAACACCGGTCGCCCCGTCGTCGAGGACGACGAGATCGGCGCGAGCATCACGAGCTCCGAGCTCGACGCGAGCCCCACCCTCTTGCGACGATCGCGCTGCTCCACGAAGACGCGAGTCCTCGCGCGAAGCGCGCACACGCGCGCAGCGCGGTGCTACGCGCGAGCGTCCGAGGCGCGCGAACAGCGCGACTCGGTCGCGAGCCACCTCACCCCATCCAAGCGAGACGGCAGAACCGCGGTACCGGGCGCGTGGTGGAGGGTCCGGCGGGCCCACGCAGCGACGCTCGCAGACACCTCGTCGAGACTGTCCAGGTCGCTTCGCGGCACAGCACGAAGTGCGCGCCGCGAACGACCCTCCGCCTCCCGACGCTCACTGCCTCGTGAACGGCAATCGCGAGTACCGGCCCGCCGGACCCTCCGCCACGCGCCGCTCGCCGAGGCGCTAGATGATCTCCGGCACGCAGATCCCCCCCGTGCACATCTCGCCCCGCCGGCAGTCGCCGTCGTCGTCGCAGGGCATGCGCTCCACGCGGGTCGTCCACTGCGGGATGAAGTTCGAGCCGGTCGTCGGCTGGAACGGCAGGCGGAACGCGGGGAACGAGGGATCGCCGTCCTCCGCGCCGGGATCGAACGCCGCCATCCAGATCGTGCGGCGACGATCGCCGGGCTCGACGCCGAACGGCATGTTGCTGGTGAACGTGACCCAGAAGAGCCGGCGGCCGTGATGCAGGAAGATCGACGGGTTCCACCGCGGCATCGAGTCGAGCGACCCGCTCGAGACGCGCACGAGCTGCTGCTCGATCGCATCGCCGTCGCGGCGCACGACGTACACGTGCGACTCGATCCCGCCCGGCAGGTGGCTCGGGGTCACGCGCGAGAACGCGATCCACTCCGAGTCCGGCGCGAACGATCCGAACTCGTCGCGCGCACCGGTGCGTGCGAGCGGCGCGGTGCGCGTCGTCCACACGCCCGCGTCGTCGCGCTCGGTGATCCGCAGCGCCTCGGCAGGATCGGTGAACACGATCGCGCGCCCGTCGGGCGACCAGTCGGGCGCTGCGCCTTCACCGAGCACCAGCGGCTCACCGGTGCCATCGACGCGCACGATCTGCAGCGGGCGCACGTCGGAGCCCGGGATGCCACCGGTGACGAGCTCGGTGCCGTCGGGCGAGAACGACGACATCTCCGCGGCGAGCTGCCGCGACTCGGCACGCGTCGCGACGTCGATCAGCGCGATCGGCCCGGTTGTGCCGTAGCCGATCGCGATCGTCTCGCCGTCGCGCGAGAGCGCGTGGCAGCCGACGCAGTGACCGCCCGAGTCGCCCGAGTCGAAGAAGAGCTCCGACGTGCGGTGGCCGCGATCGAAGTCGTATCGATGGATCGCCGCAGGATCGGTCGACCAGAAGTAGAGCCCGCCGGTCACCGGCTCGGTCGCGAGCTCGATCGTGATCGGCTCGGACTCGCCGATGTTCGTGCCCTCCGCGCCGATGCCGCGCACCTGCACCTCGTAGGTGCCGCGCGCGCGATCGTCGGCGAGCACCTCCCACATCAGATCGCCGAGCTCGAGCGCGCATCCTTCACCGCGCACGGTGCACGGCGCGTAGACCTGGAGGACGGTGTCCTCGCCCTGATCGAAGCGCAGCTCGAAGAGCGTGTGCCCGTTGGGCTCCCAGTGGATCTCGAGGCCGCTGAGGTTCGGCGGCAGCATCGTGCCGTCGACCGGATAACGCACCACCGGGAGCTGCGCGGTGCGCCCGTCTCCTCCGAACCGATCGGGCGCGTCGCTCGGCGCGCCCGAGGCGATGAAGACCACGGGCTCGCGTGGCACCGGCGCATCGAGCGCGGCGTCCGAGCCGGCGTCGACGACGACGGTGTTCGCGTCGATGTCGAAGATGCTCGGGCCCGAGTCGGCACCGTCGCCTGGAGAGCGCTCGGTGCACGCGGTGACGAGCCCCATGGCCGGGGCGAGGAGCGCGAGGAGGATCGCGACGCGGTCGCGAGACGGGCTCGTGGTCACGAGATCGGTATTGGCCGAACGCAGGTCCGCCCGTCACGAGCGCGATGGTCTTTCCGTATACCGCGGTATTCGCGTGCTACATGGCTGCGCGGTGTCGATGCTGCTCCTCGCGAAGCTCACGATCGCGCCCGCGTTCGTCGCCGCGGTGAGCTTGATCGGGCGGCGTTTCGGCCCGGCGGTCGCGGGGTTCCTCGCGGCGCTGCCGGTGGTCGGCGGTCCGATCCTCGCGCTGCTGATCGCCGAGCAGGGCCTCGAGTTCGGCGCCCGCGCTGCGTTCGCCTGCGCGATCGGCGCCGCGCCCACGATGATCTTCGCGCTCGCGTACTCGCTCGTCGCGCCGCGCGTGCGCTGGGGACGGGCGATCACGCTCGGCTACGCCACGTACTTCGTCGCGGCCGCGGTGCTGCTCGCCGTACCGCCGTCGCTCACGACCGCGACGATCGTGCCGCTCGCGACGTGGTGGCTCGTGCTCCGGGTGTTCCCGCGTGCGAGCGCCGAGGCATTCCCGCGCGCCCCGTCGCGCTGGGATCTCCCGGTGCGCATCGTCGCGACGATGACGCTCGTGCTGCTGATCACGACGCTCGCGAGCGTGATCGGCCCCGAGCGCAGCGGGCTCTTCACACCGTTCCCGATCGCGACCGCGGTGCTCGCGGTGTTCGCCCACCGCGACGCGGGCGGCGCGTCGGCGTCGGTGCTCCTGCGCGCGCTGGTCCGCGGTCTCGTCAGCTTCGTCGCGTTCTTCGTCGTGGTGGGCGCGACGCTCGACGCGGTGGGCGCGATCGCGAGCTTCGTGACGGGCGGCCTCGTCGCGCTCGGCGTGCACGCGATCGTGTCGAAGCTCGCGCGCTGATCACTCCGGGACGCACTCGGGGAGCGCTTCGTTCGCGCATGCCGGCGCGGCGTCGCCGCGCAGCGCGGCTTCGGCGATCGCGATCGCGTGGCCCACGCCGCGCGGGACGATCGACAGGTGATCCGCGTCCATCACGCACACCCGCGGCTCGATCGCGCTCGCGCGCAGGTGGTCGACGATGCAGCGGGTGCGCGACGGCGTGGTGATGCCGTCGTGATCGCCCTGCAGCACGTGGATCGGCGCGCCCTCGGGATCGCCGCGCATCACGTTGGCGCGCGACCACTCGAGGATCGCTCGCGCGCGCTCGTCGCACTCACCCGCGTCGGTGCACGCGATCAGCGCGCGGCGCAGCTCGTCGTCGACCAGCTCGCCGAGCGTCGGCGCGAGGCGCGGGATCGTCGTGAGGAGCGAGCCGACGCAGCCGCGCTCGAGCGCGTGCACCAGGTCGTCGCGGCGCGCGCTCGGAAAGCCCTCGCCGGCACGCGCTTCACCGTAGGCGCGTGCATGCCACGAATAGAGGAACATCGCGCCGACGACCGCGCTCAGCTCGTCGCCTCCGCGCAGTCGGCGCGCGGGATCGCGCAGCGTCTCCAGCCGATCGCGCACCGGCCATCCGGGCGCGATCGCGATCACCGCCGCGATCGTCGCGTCGTCGCCGACGTAACGCCGCGCGATCGACTGCGCCGAGAGCACCGCGCCGCCGCCCTGGCTGTGCCCCACGAGCACGATCGGTGCGCGCTGTGCGCTGGAGGAAGAGCCCACCAACGTCGCGAGCGCGCGCGCCGCGTCGAGCACCGAGCGCGCGGTGTCGTCGTTGTCGCCGTAGCCCTGCACGCCCGCGCTGCCGAGACCGGCGTAGTCCGGCGCGATCACCGGCCATCCTCGCGCGACGAACGCGCGCACCAGCTCGTCGGGCGGCGCGAGCGAAGGTGCGCACGCATCCGCGAGACCCACCGTGCCGTGCGCCACCACCACGTGCGGCGCGCCCTCGAGCGCGCTCGCAGGCATCACCACGCGCGCGGTCGCGATCGCCGCAGCGTCACCCGCGCGTGTGGTGCGGTACGCGATCCTCAGCCCGTGCACGTCGCGCGCGCACCGCACGATCGTCCCGGGCGTCGACGGCGCGTGTGGGTCGTCCTCGCACGAGATCGCGAGCGCGCGTCGCGAGGGCGCGATCGGAGGCGCGCTCGCACATCCGCCGAGCGTGAGGAGCAGCGCCAGCGCCGTCGTCGCACCTCGCATCACCGCCATCGTACTCGGAGCCCATCTGCACGGACGGATCGATCGCGCGAGCCGGATGGAGCATGCTCCGACTGTCGTGACGTCACGGGGCACCCACGGGAGCACCAGCACCGGCGGCTCCAGCACCGGCGACGTGCATGGTGCGGTCACGACGTGGGAGCACCTCGGCAATCTCCGTCGCGCGAAGGCGCCGCTCCTCTTCGGGCTCTTCGTGTGGCCGCTCTTCGCGCTGATGGACGTCGCGTTCATCGCGACCGGCGGCGACGGCGACGTCGCGACGCTGGTCGCGCTCCGCGCGCTCCCGCTGCCGTGGTTCGCGATCACGACGATGCGGGTCTCGCGTCGCCCGCCGATCACGCGCCGCGAGTTCTACTTCCTCGTCTACGGCGCCATCTACGTGATGATGGGCGCGATCACGCTGCAGTCCGCGATGACCGGCGGCTTCCGCAGCCTCTACGCGGAGGCCGGCCTCGCGGTGCTCGCCGCGACCACCGTCGTCCCACGTCCGTGGCGCGAGCACGCCGCGCCGATGTCGGGCGCGGCGCTCGTCTATCCGATCGGCATGCTCGTCGGCGAGATGTTCTTCCCGCGCATGCAGGGTCAGATCGCGGACCCGCAGGCCGTGAACTCGCTCGGCGTGCACGTCGTGATGCTGTGGACGACCGCGCTGATCGTCGTCATCGCGTCGCATCGCCTGTGGTCGCTGCGCAAAGAGGTCTACGAGGCGCGCAGCATCGGCAAGTACGAGCTGCGCCGGCGCATCGGCAAGGGCGGCATGGGCGAGGTGTGGGCCGCGTGGCACCGCGGGCTCGAGCGCGAGGTCGCGCTGAAGATCCTCAAGATGGTCGAGGAGGACGAAGAGGGCGCGATGCTGCGCTTCGAGCGCGAGGTGCGCCTCTCGTCCGGGCTCACGCACCCGCACACCGTGCGCGTGTTCGACTACGGCACGACCGAGGACGGGCTCCTCTACTACGCGATGGAGCTGCTGAGCGGCGTGAGCCTCGCCGAGCTCGTGAAGCGCGACGGCGCGCTGCCCGCGCCGCGCGCGGTGCACCTCGTGACGCAGGCCGCGCGCGCGCTCGCGGAGGCGCACGATCGCGGGATCGTCCATCGCGACGTGAAGCCCGAGAACCTCTTCGTCACCGCCGCGGGCGGCGAGAACGACTTCGTGAAGGTGCTCGACTTCGGCATCGCGCGGATCGAGGCCGACGGAGGACAGCTCACGCGCACCGGCGCCGTCGCGGGCACTCCGTCGACGATGAGCCCCGAGGTGATCACCGGCGATCGCGCCACGTCGGCGAGCGACGTCTACGGGCTCGGCGCGGTGCTCTACTACGCGCTCACCGGTCGTCCGCCGTTCGTGGGCGAGGTCGCGGCGAGCACGTTGATCGCGCACCTGCACGAGCCCGTCGTGCCGCCGAGCACGCGCTCTCCGCACGAGGTGCCGGGCGACGTCGAGACGATCGTCCTGCGCTGCCTCGAGAAGAAGCCCTCCGATCGATTCCCCGACGGTCGCGCGCTCGCCGAGGCGCTCGCGAAGTGCAGCGTCGCCGGCGTCTGGGTGCCGGCGCCCGCACCTCCTTCGATCGCGCCGCCGCCGCCGAGCAGCCCTTCGATCGCGCAGCTCGCGACGACGCAGGACGCGCTCGACCTGCCGTCGAGCGTCAACGAGCAGCCGACGTCGATCGCGGTCCCGCGACGCAGCGGATGAGGCGAGGCGAGCACCCGCGTGCTCGCCTCGCTCGCGATCGATCAGAACCGCGCGCCGAGCGCGAGCTGGAGCCGCACGTCCTGCAGCGAGTTCGTGGTGGGCTGCGCGCCTCCGTCGCCGAACCGGATCTCGGCCGTCGTCACCGTGGGCGGCGTGGTCGTGAAGTCGGTGACGTAGTTGTTGAAGACCCGGGTCTCGCCCGAGTTCTCGGTCTCGAACAGGCGCGCCTTGATGTTGAACGACGAGTAGAACACGTCGCCGATGGGCAGCACGTAGCCGAAGAGCGCGGTACCGCCGACGCCCACGCTGTAGTGGTCGATGCGCGAGCCTCGCTCGCCGATCAGCTGCGCGAGCGGGCCGGTGTACTGCACCTCGACGACGGTCTCGTAGGGCAGGAGCGCGCCCGCGGTGACCTCGGCCTGGAACGCGCCGTAGGGCAGCGGAAAGTAGAACCGCACGCCGCCGGTGAGGGTGTGGGCCTCGACGCTGCCCTGGACCGACTCCACCGCGCCGTCGATCTCGCCGTGGCGCGACTCGGCGCGTGAGAACTCGTAGCTCGCGACCAGCGCGATGCCGGGCACCAGCGTGATGCCGGCGGTGCCGCCGAAGGCGTAGCCGAACACCATCGGGTGCATCCAATCACCGGGCGCGCCCGCAGGCAGGTAGTCGGTCCTGCCGAAGTTGAGGCCGTACCCGCCGGTGGCCTCGACGAAGCCGATGCTCGGCCGCGCGTCGGCAGCCGGATCGACCGGCTGCTCGTCCACGTCGATCGGCTCCGCGACCTCGGTGCGCGTGACCATCACGTCCTCGCCGGCACCGGTCTCGGTGACGGTCACGTCGGCCTCCTCGGCGCCGGTCCGCACCACGACGTCCTCGTCGCCGGTGACGACGACGTCGGTGTCCTCGTCCACGACGACCTCCTGCGCGCTCGCGCTCGCCGCGCCCGAGAGCGCGAAGACGCATGCGAGCCAACCCACCATCCACCGCTGTCTCGTCTGCATGGAGGGCACGCGGTGCATCCAGAGTGCCGCGCCGGAGCTGCGCGTTTCGACGCAGCGCGTCGCGAGGGACCTGTGCGGGTCCGGATCTGCGAGCGATCTCGCGAGGGATCCCCCGTCGTGACGCGCGCGTTTCCGAGGTCCACGGCGTGTGCCCACCGAAGGCGAATCGTCACGCGGGCCCGGATCCCACGCGGCAGAACGCGCCGCGCGCCGGCGCGTGTAGAGTCGACACGTGGCCTCGGTCAGGCACGAGATCGCCCTCGCTCGGCGCGCGCTGGAGCAGGGCGACCCCCAGCACGCGGCGCATCATGCCGCAGCCGCGATCGCGCTCGACCCGCTCGATCCCGGCGCGCTCGCGCTCGTCGATCACCTCAACGCGCTGCCGGCGCCCGGGCTCGGCGCGGCGATCGCGCGCTTCTTCGGCAAGCGCGACGGCGATCCCGCGCCGCTCTTCGCGAAGGACGGATTCGCCGGTGACGTCGCGGCGCGCGCCCGCGCGTCGTGGGTGAGCGGCGATCTCGCGGGCGCGTTCCCGCGCGCGGTCGATCTCGCGGCGCAGGTGCCCGATCGACCCTTCGTCGCGTGGGCGATCGAGATCGCGCGCGCCGCCGCGCAGCGACGCATCGCGCTCGACGTCGCGCCGTACTTCAGCGCGTACGCCGATCTCGGCGCGAGCACGATGGGCCTGCTCCATCTGCGCCCGACCGAGCGGCGCTTCTTCGCGCCGTGGGGCGAGCTCGGCGAGATCCTGATCGCGTGCCAGTCGCCGGACGACGACCGCACCGCGCTGCTGCGCATGGCGACGAGCGCGCTGCTGCGCCGCGCCGGTGAGTACGAGCGCGCGCTCGCGGTGATGGCGCCGGTGAGCGCGGAGACGAGCGCGCACCTGCTCACCGCGCGCGGGTTCGCGCTGCGCGCGCTCGGGCGCTGGGACGAGGCGGCGCGCGTGTTCGAGGCGTCGATGCGCGCGCCGGGCGGACGCGTCGAGAACGCGTACGAGGTCGGACGCACGTGGTGGGACGCGGGGCGCCCCGACGATGCGCGTGCGTGGTTCGAGCGCGCGGCGAGCCCGACGCGCGAAGAGGCGATCGCGCTCGAGGTGCTCGCCGAGCGGATCGATCCCTCGGCGCCGCGTCGATGGTCGAAGGTCCTCGGCGAGCGCACGAGCTACGACGCGGTGCGCCGGCTCGCGCTCGGTCACGCGCTCGCCGCGCCGATGGGCGATGCGTCGACGAACGTGCTCGCGAGCCTGCGCGAGGCCCCACCGATGACGCTCAAGACGACGACGACGTGTGTCGAGGCGCCGAGCGCGATCCTGACGCTCGCGCTGCGCGCCCTCGGCACCGCCGACGCGCGCGGGCTCGCGTACTCCGCGAGCCGCGTGCCCACGCCGCATCCCTTCGAGCCGCTCGATCGCACGCTCGGTGCGTCGCTCTGGAGCGCCGAGGGCGTTCGACCGATCCAGGCGCTCGGCGCGCCGAGCGCCGCGATCTCCGCGATGATCGACGGCGCGGTGCGCGCGCTCTGGGCGCGGATGCGAGACGACGCGCCTCCGCTGCTCGGGATCGGCGAGGCGTGGCGCGTCGCGCTGGGCACCCCCGACCTCGATGGCATCGAGCCGAGCGAGCTGATCGCCGCGATGATCCACCCGACCGCGCCGGCCTCGTGGTCCGACGTGGTGCCCTGGGTCTTCGATCGCCAGGTCGTCGCCGCGCTGATGCTCGGCGCGCAGGATCGCCATCGCCCCTGGCTCGCATCACGACGCCGCGAGAGCCTTCGCGCGCTCGTGCTCGGCCCCGCGGACTGGACGCGCGCGGCCGCGCTGGTCGCGCTGCGCGAGGTGCTGCTCGACGAGCCCGACGCGCTCGAGGACGCGCGCGGGTGGTGCGAGCGGCTGCTCGAGTCGCAGCCCGATCACGGCCACGTCGCGTGGGCCGAGGCCTTGCGTTCGCTCCTCCTGGTGCCCGGCATGCCCGCGCGCGACGTCGCGCGCATCGTGGGTCTGCCCGGCGACGACCAGGACGAGCGCGAGCGATGACCTACCGGCTCTACTACTGGCCCGAGATCCCGGGGCGCGGTGAATTCGTGCGGCTCGCGCTCGAAGAGGCGGGCGCGGAGTACGTCGACGTCGCGCGCACCCCGGCGAAGAAGGGCGGCGGCGTCCCCGCGATCCTGCGCGTGCTCGAGGGCGAGCTCGGCGGCCTGCTGCCCTTCGCGCCGCCGGTGCTGATCGATCCCGAGGGCGAGCTCGTGATCGCGCAGACCGCGTGCATCCTCGATCACCTCGCGTCGCGCCATCGCGCGCTCGCCGGCGGCGGCGATCACCCGCGGCGGGTCGCCGCGCTGCAGCTCCAGCTGACGATCGCGGACCTCGTGACCGAGACCCACGACACCCATCATCCGATCGCGGTCGAGCGCCACTACGAAGAGCAGAAGGCGGAAGCGGCGCGCCGGACCGCGTCGTTCGTGCGGCAGCGCGCGCCGAAGTTCCTCGGGTACTTCGAGGACGTGCTCGCGCGCGGGGGCGGCGAGCACCTCGTCGGTGATCGCTTCAGCTACGTCGAGCTCTCGCTCGCGCACGTGCTCGACGGCCTCGCCTACGCGTTCCCGCGCGCGTTCGTGTCGTGGCGCGCGTCGATCCCCGGGCTGCTCGCGCTGCGCGATCGCGCCTGGGCGAGACCGCGCATCGCGGAGTACCTCGCGTCGCCGCGACGGATCGCGTTCTCGGAGATGGGCATCTTCCGCCACTACCCCGAGCTCGATCGCGTCGCCTAGTACATCAGGGACTGGGATCGAGCGGGAACGCGCCGACGCCCGCGTCGGGCATCGGGATCACGACGCCGGCGTCGAGGCTGAACGGCTGCTTCGCGCCTTCCTGCGCGGAGTCGTCGTCGCCGGTCGACGCCGCGACGTAGGGCGCCGACGAGCTCGTCGACGCACGCGCGCCGCATCCCGCCGCGACGCCGCTCACGAGCGCGACGACGCTCACCACACCACCGAGCGCGATCACGATCGCAGGGAGAGAGATCTTCATGATTTCCTAGGCCTCCGCCGGGGAAATAGCGATCGACGTGCCACGTGGTGGTCACCACGCGCGCGCCTCACGATCGCCGCGCGCCGCCACAGCCGTGGCCATCACGCACGACTCGCGGCGCACGAAGCCGTCGTTCCGGCGAGATGCGACACGGGCATCGGCGTTGCAGCCGCGCCCGGCGACATGCGCGTCACGATCCTCACCTACGTCGAGACCACGGGCGACGCGCCCGACGTCGTCGTGCCGCAGGTCGAAGCCGCGCTGCGCGCGAAGGGCCACGAGGTCTCGGTGCTGCCGGTGCACGACGAGCTCGAGCGCTTCATCGGCGAGCTGCGCGATCACCGCCCAGACCTCGTCTTTAACCTGCTCGAGATGTTCGCCGACGACCTCTTGCTCGAGGTGCCCGCGGCGGGCGTCTACGATCTGCTGCGGGTGCCGCACACCGGCGGAGGCCCCGGCGAGTTCTATCTCGCCCAGGACAAGGCGCTGGCGAAGAAGCTGCTCGCGTACGAGCAGATCCTCTACCCGCGCTTCGCGGTGTTCCCGAAGGAAGCGGGGCTCGAGACCGGCGGCAACCTGCGCATGCCGCTCTTCGTGAAGCCGCTCTGCGCCGACGCGTCGATCGGCATCGACGCGCACGCGCTGGTGCACGACGCGAACGAGCTGATGCGGCGGGTGCTGAAGATCCACGACGAGGTGAACGACGCCGCGCTCGCCGAGGAGTACATCGAGGGGCGCGAGCTCTACGTCGGTGTGCTCGGCAACGCCGAGCCGATCGCGCTGCCGCCGATCGAGGTGGACTTCTCGGGCATGCCGGCGGGCGCGCTGCACGTGCTCGATCGCGCGGCGAAGTGGGAGACCGAGAGCGCGGTCTACAAGGGCACGAAGTCGGTGATCGCGAAGCTCGAGCCCGAGCTCGAGGCGCGCGTGAAGAAGGTCGCGGTGGACGCGTACCGCGCGCTGCGGGTGCGCGACTACGGGCGCGTCGATCTGCGGCTCGCGCCGACCGGCGAGATCTACGTGATCGAGGTGAACCCGAGCTGCTACCTCGAGCGCTCGAGCGAGCTCGCGATGGCCGCGGGCGCCGCGGGGATCGAGTACGAGGACCTCGTGCAGAAGATCGTGGACCTCGCGATCGAGCGCTTCCATCCCCGCGCCAAGGCCAGGCGCCGCACCGGGAAGTGATCGCGACCGCCGGAGCGAGGGCGCGATGCCGCTCGATCGCGACCGCGGACCGGCGGGGCTCGAAGGGGCGACCGTTCGAGCGGTCGGGGTCGGCCGCTCGAACGGTCACTGGTGACCGTTCGCGAAAACGGGCCAGATCTCCTTGAGAAATGCGGGATCGCGCGACTAGGATCGCGCCTCGGGAGGGCAATTCCGTCATGGCGACCCGCAAGAAGGCCTCGAAGTCGAACAAGAAGACCGCGAAGAAGCCGGCGAAGAAGACCGCCGCGAAGAAGCGCGAGCCGATGGTGCTCTCGGCGGACGAGCGACAGCGGGTCCCGAAGCCGCGCGAGGGCTGGCAGGACGTGCTCGATCGCGCGCTCGACACCTGGGAGGCGACACCGAAGCTCAAGGTGCCGGGGCTCACGCTCGCCAAGCTCACGCGGCTCGGTGCCCAGGCCGAGAAGGCGGCGGAGCGCGAGCGCGAGCTCGTCGCGAAGCAGTCGCGCGCGCTGCGTCCGCTCTCCGATGCGCGCCTCGTCAAGCAGGGCGAGGCGTGGAGCGCGATGCTCGAGCTGCACGCGGCGGTGAAGTACCACGCACGTCAGGATCCCGCGCTGCTCGATCAGTTCGCGTTCCTCGGCGACGTGCTGAAGAACGAGCGGGAGTCGTAGGGAACAGCCGTCGCCGTCGCCGTCGCCGTTCACGATCACGTCGACGTCGACGACGACGTGTGCCGACGACGCCGGGGCCGTCGTGATCGTCGACCTGATCGTGGTCGTTGACGTGGTCGTGGTCGTGGTCGGCGACGGCGCCGTGAACGACGACGCGTCGTTCATCCGGCACGAGTGGCCCGCCGCGTATCGGTGTGCACCTGACGCGGGCATGGAACGATTCGCGATCCAGGGCGGGGTGAGCGCGGGCTTCGAGCCCGTTCACGCGGCGTTCGTCGAGAGCTTCGCGCGACGCGGGGAGATCGGCGCCGGGTGCTGCGTGTACCAGCACGGCGAGAAGGTCGTGGATCTCTGGGGCGGCGTGCGCGATCGCGAGAGCGGCGAGCCGTGGCGCGAAGACACGATGGTCATCGTCTACTCCGCCACCAAGGGAATGGCGGCGATGGTGATGGCGCTCGCCCACTCGCGCGGCTGGCTCGACTACGACGAGCGCGTCTGCGCGTACTGGCCCGAGTTCGCGAGCGCAGGAAAGGAGTCGATCACGGTGCGCCAGCTCCTCGCGCACCAAGCCGGTCTCTTCGGGTTCGACGAGCCGGTCGATCGCGAGGTCGTCGCGGACCTCGATCGGCTCGCCGCGGTGATGGCGCGCCAGCGTGCCGCGTGGCCGCCGGGGGAGCGGCAGGCCTATCACGCGATCAGCCTCGGCTTCTACGAGGGCGAGCTGCTGCGCCGGATCGATCCCGCGCGCCGCACGCTCGGTCGGTTCTTCGCCGAGGAGATCGCGACCCCGCTCGGCCTCGACTTCCACCTGCGCGTGCCCGAGTCGCTCCCCGACTCGCGCATCGCACCGCTCGAGCCACCGGCCGCCTGGCGGGTGTGGACCGGCATGCCGCTCTCGTTCCTGCTCGCGGGGATGCGCCCGCGCTCGGTGCTCCATCGCTCGCTGATCGCGAACCCCGGGACCAGCTTCTATCTCGATCCGCAGCGCGTCGTGGTGCGCGAGCTCGAGGTGCCCTCGGGGCTCGGCGTGGGCACCGCGCGCGCGATGGCGAAGGCGTACGGCGTCTTCGCGAACGGCGGGCGCGAGCTCGGCCTGCGCGCCGAGACGCTCGAGGCGCTGAGGGCCCCGGCGCGCCCCGCGCGCCACGGGTTCCACGACGAGTGCTTCGGAGGCCCGGTGAAGTTCTCGCTCGGGTTCATGAAGTCGAACGAGAGCTTCCCGTTCGGCAGCGAGAGCGCGTTCGGCGCGCCGGGCGCGGGCGGCGCGATGGGCTACGCCGACCCCGCGACCGGCATCGGCTACGGCTACGTCACGAACAAGATGGGCACCTCGCTCGCGGGCGATCCCCGCGACGTCGCGCTCCGTGCCGCGCTCGACGAGGTGATCGGCGCGACGCGCGCACGCGCTCAATGAAAATCCATGTGCTGCTTGGTCAACCAGGCGAGCAGCACCTGGGCGCCGATCACCACTGCCGGCACGAGGAGCGCGGGACGCGTGCGGGTCCCGAGCACGCGCGCGCCACGCACGAGCGCGTCGGCGGCGATCATGCAGAGCGGCGGGAACAGGAAGAGCCAGAGGCGCGCGACCTCGGCCTTCGTCTTCCCGAAGCGCGCCAGCGCGACCAGCACGATCACCATCGCGATCGTCATCGCGCCGATCGGCTTGGGCACCGCGGCCCAGAGCGACGCGACGTGCCGCGGCGTCGCCGCCAGGACGAGCACGAACGCCGGCGCGCCGATCCAGTACGCGAGCTCCGTCGTGTCGAGGAACGCGAAGTAGAGCACCGAGTCGGTGAGATCGTCCCACTGCTTCCAGCGCGCGTGACGCTCGGCCGCGAGGACGTAGTCCTCCATCGCGTCGAACCCCAAGCCGAGATCGAGGATCGCGTACACGCTCACCAGCGCGACGGCGATCCCGAGCGCGAGGCGGAGCGCGCGCGCCCACGCCGGGCGCGTCGAGATCGAGGGTGCCGCCGCGGTCGCGACGAGCAGAGGCCCCGCCGCGGCGAGGCCGAACGAGCAGAGCACCGCGAGCGAGAACGCGAGCCCCGCGACGACCGCGAGGCGCACGTCGTCGCGCTGCGCCGCGATCGTCGCGAGCCAGAGCGCGGTCGTGACGAAGAGCGGGAAGAACACCTGGTCGGTGTGCATCTGCACCAGCAGCACCGAGGGCGCGGTCACGTAGAGCGCGACGGCGCCGAGCGCGAGCGCGGGATCGCGGGTCAGCCGCCGCGCCGTCGCGGCGAGCGGGATCACCGTGAGCATCGCGATCGCGGGCCACACCCAGACCACGACGTCCGCGAAGGCCTCGATGCGCGCGCCGGTGCCGTCGCCGTGTGCGAGCCCGCGGGTGAGGCGCTCGGTCCACACGTAGAGCAAGAGCTGCCCCGGTGGCTTCGTCGGCGCGTAGGCGCCGAGCTCGCCGGCCCTCGCGAGCGACACGTAGCGCTCGATCAGATCGGGACGATCGCCGTGCGCGATCGCAGCACGCAGGAAGTGCACGTGCCCGCTGCGGAGCAGGTGATGGCGGAGCGCCTCCATGCCGCGCCCCTCGGTCGCCGCGAGCAAGAGCTGCAGCGCGTAGCCGGCGCTGCCGAGGGCCACGACCGCAGGCCAGAAGCGCTCGCGGGCGCGCGTCGTCGTGAGCGCGACGATCGCCAGCGTCACCGCGACGATCGCCGCGAGGACGAGCGGCGCGCCGCTCGGCTTGTCGGTCTCGAACCAGAACCAGAACTCGAGATCGCGCAGCCACGGGCGGCCGGTCACGAGCATGTAGGTCGCGGCGCCGGTGATCGCGGCGACGACGATCAACAGGAGCGAGGCGCGAAAGCGTGGGAGTCGGCGCTCGTGATCGCGTCGCATGGCGGCGCGAGTGTAGCCGCCACGCGAGCGGACGCTCGGTCATCCGTCGTCGGTCGCCGGCTCTCCTCGCGCGACCACGACCGCGGCGACGAGGTCGCCGGTGACGTTCAGCGTGGTCCGGCACATGTCGAGCAATCGATCGACGCCGAGCACGATCCCGACGCCCTCGGCGGGCACGCCGATCATGCCGGCGAGCATCACGATCACGGGGAGCGAGCCCGCGGGCACGCCCGCGGTGCCGATGCCGCCGAGGATGCACACCAGCACCACGATCACCTGCTGCCCGAGGCTCAGCTCGACGTCGTAGAGCTGCGCCAGGAAGAGCACCGTGATGCCCTCGAAGAGCGCGGTCCCGTTCTGGTTCGCGGTGGCGCCCACGGTGAGCACGAAGCGGCTCACGTGCGGCGGCAGCGCGAGCTCGCGCTCCGCGACCAGCAGCGAGGTGGGCAGCGTCGCGCTGCTCGACGCGGTGGCGAACGCGGTGAGCATCGCGTCGCGCGCCCCGCGGAAGAAGCGGAGCGGGCTCATCCCCCCGATCCCTCGGAGCACCAGCGGATAGACGACGAGCTGCTGGATCGCGAGCGCGCCGAGCACGACGCCGACGTAGCTCGCGAGCTGTCCGAGCAGTGACCAGCCGAGCTGCGCGGTCTTCGTGAAGAGCAGACACGCGACCCCGAGCGGCGCGACGCGGATGACGAGCTGCAGGAGCCGGAGCAGCACGTCGTTGAGGCCGCGCAGCACCTCCTCGAAGCGCCGCGCGTCGGGCGTGCGGGTGAGCACCAGGCCCACGCCGAGCAGCGCCGCGAACACGATGAGCGGCAGCATGTCGCCCGCCGCCATCGCCGCGAACACGTTCGACGGCACCAGCTCGACGAAGAGCTCGATCGCCGATCGTTCGGCCGGCGCCGCGACCGGCGGGATCGCCGTCGCGCCCGCGAGATCGATCGCGAGCCCCTCGCCGGGACGGATCGTGTTGACCATCACGATGCCGAGCAGCACCGCGATCGCCGAGACCACGACCGTGAAGGCCAGCGTGCGCAGCCCGATGCGCCCCAGCGCGCGCAGATCGCGGAGGCCCGCGATGCCGATCGCGAGCGACGACATCACCACCGGGACCACCAGCATGAAGAGCAGCCGCAGGAAGACGTCGCCCAGCGGCTCGGTCACGTAGTGGACGAACGCGTCGAGCCAGGGATGACCGCCGAGCCACGCGTGCGCGACCACGCCGAGGCCCGCGCCGACGACGAGCCCGACGAGCATCCCGATCGCGTGTCGATCTCGCATGCGGTGCGCCGCGCGCGCGCGATCAGGGCAGGTAGCTGCCGTTGCGCACCCAGCTCTCGGCGAGCGCGGTGACGAGCGCGGTGAGCGCGATGGTGCAGCGCGCCTCGTCGCCCGACCGGACCCGCAGATCGAGGTGCTGCGCGATGCGCTCCATCGCGAGGAGCAGCGCGTGCGTGCGCTCCGGGAAGTGCCCGGTCCACCGGTACACCTCCGCGGGCAGGTGCCGCTCGAGCGCCCGGATGAACATCGCCGCGCTCTGTCCGCCGGGCGGCGCTTGGGAGTCGTTGCCGAGCTCGTCGAACACGGTCCGGAGCGCGCCCTCGATGCCGGGCGGGAGCGACTCGTGATCGAGCGGCCGATAGACCTCGTCGATCGTCGCCTCGACCTCGCTCACCGGCAGATCGAGCGCGTCCTCGAGCACCGCCGGCGGGCGCCCGCGCAGCCCGCGCATCGTGCGATCGCAGTGCTCGAGCTTCGCGAGCGCGGTGGGCCATCCCGCGTACTCGCGACGCCAGTCGAGGCCCGGCGTCATCCACACCGCGAACGTCTCGGACCAGTCCTCGTCGGGATGTTTCTGCGCGTACCAACCCGGCAGGTGACGCACGAACGCGCGGCTGAACGGCTCGGGGCGGTAGTCGTCGACGTAGGGACGCGTGATCGATCCGAAGCGCTCGACGAAGTCCTCGCGCTCGTAGAGCCGGTACGCGTAGCTCACGACGTGCCCCATCTCGTGGCGCAGATAGCGGAGCACGTCGTACTCGGCGTAGCCCTCGACGTGACCGAAACGCTCGAGCTGCAGGCGCGCGAGCTCGGGATGCGCGAGGTAGAACGGGATCGCGATCGCGATCGTGCCGAACGGGACGCCCCACTCCGTCGACAGATAGAGCCGTGGCCGGAAGGGGAGCCCCAGCGCGTCGCACTCCGCGAGGAAACGCGCGCACACCGGCTCGAGAGGCGTGCCCTCGATCGTCAGCCCGAGATCGCGGATCCGAGTCGCTCCGTGAGGCGCGCCCGCAGACATCCGAGATCCAGATGGTCCCCGCGGCGGCGGGCGTCATCCGTCAGCGCGCGCGCACGTTCTTCGCGGCCGAGGTCGCGGTCTCCTCGATGCGTGCGGCGCGGGTCTCGGGCTTCTTCGCGGTGCGGACCCACTCGAGGATCATGCGCTTGGTCGACTTGGGGAACGCCTCGAAATTCGCGCGTGCGTCGGGCAGTGCGTCGAGGCGCGCCGCGAGATCGTCGGGGACCTTGAGCGCGTCGCTGTCGTTCAGCGCGTCCCAGGTGCCGGTCCTCTTCGCGAGCTCGATCATCTCGAGCCCGCGCGCCTCGATCAGGCCTGCCGCGAGGAGCCGCGCGACGCGCTCCTTGTTCGGCTTGGACCACACGCTCTTCGGCTTGCGTGGCGTGTAGAGCAGCATCGTGCGCTCGTCGTCGAGCTTCGACGCCTTGCTGTCGATCCATCCGAAGCAGAGCGCCTCTTCGATCGCCTGCTCGTAGTCGAACGTGCGCTTGCCGCTCGACTTCTTGAAGGTGACGAGCCACACGCCGCGCGAGCTCCGGTGGTGCTTCGCGAGCCACGCGCGCCACGCCGCACGATCCTCGGGCTGCAGGCGCTCCAGCTCGTCGAGCGCGCTCGGGTTCTTCTTGGTCGTCACGATTCGAAGACTGTCGAAAAATCGGCTCGCCCGCCCGTCCCTACCGTCCGCGCGCTTCGCGCGCTCCCGTCCGGGACCTGCGGGACGAGCACTCCGGCAGGGACTCACTCCGCTGCCGCCGCGCGGCCTTGTTCGCGATAGAGCCACTGCGCGTTGACGAGCAGCACGAAGAGCGCGGCCGACATCGCGACGTAACGCGCGTCGGGCCAGCGCGCCGAGACGAGCAGCGCGACGAGGTTCGCCAGCGGGATGAGCCCGAGCCGCGCGTCGAGCGCGACCACTGCCATCCCCGAGATGGCGAGCCACACCCCGATCGAGAGCACCTCGGACGTGCCCGGGTCGAGGCCCACGAGATACGCCGCGGCGTGGAACGCGCTGGTCGCGAGCACCGCGACGAAGAACGAGAGGTGCGCGACGCGGTTGAACACCGTCGCCACGATCCAGTCGCGGCCCAGCACCACCGCGACGATCGCGCTCACCGCGAGGACGATCTGCAGCCCGGCGAGCCCGCGCCAGGTGCCCGCGCCGATGCGCTCGCCGACGAGCCCGAGGAGCGGGATCGCGACCCACACGCTGCCGAACGCCAGGTTGATGCGTGCTCGCGCGCGATGGTGGATCGTCGGATCGGCCTGACGTCCTCGCGCCGCGAGCGCCTCCATCTCCTCGCGCGCCCGCGACGCGCGGGAGAGCGCCTCGTCGACCCGCTGCGCGAGCTCGGCGGGGGGCGCGTCAATCGCCGCGAGGATCTCGTGGGCGCGCTCGGGGGCGCGCGACGCGAGCTCGTGCTCGACCATCGCGAGCTGGGCCTCGCGCAGCGCGCGCGACGCGACCGGGTTGTCGGGCCACCGCGCGAGCGCGTGCTCGAGCGCGAACCGGCACTCGCTGAAGAGCGCGGCCACCCGCACGCGATGCTCGGGATCCGATGCGCCGGCGATCGCCGCCCGGAGCGCGCTCAGGCGGGCCTCGGCATCGCGCGCGAGCAGCAACGATCCGCGGTGCTCGAGGTAGGCGGTGAGCGCCTTCTTGAGCGCCTCGGCGGAGGCACATCGCGCCGCGCGATCGCGCGCCATCGCGTGCCGCACGATCGACGCGAGCTCGTCGTCGACGTCCGCGGGGATCGCGGGCTCGGAGCGCGCGGCCTGGAGCAACACCGCGAGCGGCGTCTCGGCGAGGTGCGGCGCCGATCCCGCGACGATCTCGAACAGGATCGCGCCGAGCAGATAGACGTCGGTGCGCTCGTCCAGCCCGGTCGGCGGCGCGAGCACCATCTCGGGCGCCATGTACACCGGCGTGCCCGCCATCTCGGTCGCGTCGGCCGCGCGCAGGATGCGCCCGCCGTGATCGTGGGTGAGCGAGAGCGCGATGCCCCAGTCGAGCACGTACACCTCGCCGAACTCGCCGATCATCACGTTCTCGGGCTTGAGATCGCGGTGGATGATCCCCTTCGTGTGCGCGTAGTGAACCGCGTTGCAGACCTGGGCGAGGATGCCGACGTGCCACGCGAGCACGTCGGCGACGCCGAAGCGTCGCGTCACCTCGGCGGGATCGCGCAGCAGCGTGCTCCACTCGGTGCCGTCGATGCGCTTGAGCACGATCAGCGGCGCGCCCTGCTCGAGCACGATGTCGTAGACCGGGACGACGTTCGGGTGCTCGAGGTAGCCGGTGACCCACGCCTCGCGCAGCAAGCGCGCGGCGTGCTCCGGCCCCGTCGCCTTCACCGACTTCACCGCGACCTGACGCGAGAGCGAGCGCTGGGTGCCGAGCCGCACCACGCCCATGCCGCCCTCGCCGAGCACACGGCCGAGATCGACGTGCGCGGGCGGGCCGAGCAGCTCGCGCAGATCGCCGTCGAGCGAGCGCTCGGCGCGCGCCTGCACCCGCGTCTCGGGGAGCCGTCGATCGATCGCGGCGATCGTCTCCGCTTTGTCGGCGAGCGTGCGCGCCCAGGAGATCGACTCGTCGGACATCTCGGAGCGCGACGTTAGTCGGTTTCGACCGAGCGCGTCAGCCACCCGCGCTGCGCGCGCGGGCGACCAGGGCGACCATCGCCTTGCGCACGTCGTTCGACGTGGTGACCGGCGCGTCGAACCCGATGCGCGCCGCCTTCGGGCCCGCGGGCGTGATCGCGGCGAGCTCGAAGCCGTAGCGATCGACCGCGGTCATCGTCGCCGCGCTCGCCTCGGCGATCCCCGCGAGGGCGCGCGCGTAGGCGAGCACCGCGTCGGCGTGATCGTCGTTCATGTGCTCGAGGATGCCCGCGGCTGCGTCGGCGAGCGGATCGGGCTGGGCCGCGGCGTAGTCCTCCGCGCCGACCCACGACATGCGGCCGAACCCGCCGACGTAGCGCAGCGCGATCGGCTCGAGCCGGTAGAACGCGAAGTCGCCGAAGTCGACGTACGACGACGCCTCGGGCTGGGTCGCGAGGAACACCGCGCGCGCCTCGGCGCGCTCCGCCTCGGGCACCACGCGGCACGGTCCGAGCAACGTCACGCGACCGAGCGCGAGCCGCTGGGCATGACGATCCGCCGGCTCGCTCAAGAGGATCGACGCGTCGGCGCGCGCCTCGAGGTTCTGCGTGTGCTCGGCGAGCCTCGAGAGCAGCAGGAGCGGTCGCCCGAGTCCGTCGATCGCGACCGCGACCAGCGATCCGTACGGGTAGCCCTCGGGGTCGCGCGCGATCGTGCCGAGCGTGCCCGAGCGCACCTGCGCGGCGAGGGTGCGGCAGCGCTCGGCGTGGCTCGGCGCGGGTGCGCCGCCCGTGCGTGGTGTCGTGCTCGCGGGGGGCTTGGGACCGGCGTGATCGCTCGACATACGATCCCAGTAGCACGGACGAGCGGGACTCGATCGTGCACGACTCCGAGGCCCGATGCCGAGCGACACCACGACGATCTTCCTCGGCGGCGACGTGATGACGGGGCGTGGCGTCGATCAGATCCTGCGCTCGCCCGCGTCACCCGAGCTCCACGAGGAGTGGGTGCGCGACGCGCGCGACTACGTGCTCCTCGCCGAGAACGCGAGCGGAGCGATCCCGCGCCCCGCCGACGACGGATACGTGTGGGGAGAGCTCGCGGACGAGCTCGGGCGCATCGCACCGGCGGCGCGCATCGTGAACCTCGAGACGAGCATCACCGCGCGCGGCGAGCCCTGGCCCGGCAAGCCCGTCTGCTACCGCATGAGCCCGTCGAACGTGGGCTGTCTGACCGCGGCGCGCCTCGACGTGTGCACCCTCGCGAACAACCACGTGCTCGACTACGGCGCGGTGGGGCTCGAGGACACGCTCGAGACGCTCGCGCGCGCCGGCATCGCGCTCGCCGGCGCGGGCACCGACGAGCTGGGCGCGCAGAGGCCGGCGCGCATTCCCCGCGCGGGCGGCGGCGACGTCGTCGTGCTCGCGATCGGCTGCGAGGACTCGGGGATCCCGACCGAGTGGGCGGCACGCGCGGAGCGCGGGGGCGTCGATCTGCTCCCCGATCTCACGTCGCGATCGATCGCGCAGCTCTGCGATCGGGTGCGCGCGATCGATCGTGCGGGCGATCTCGTCGTGGTCTCGATCCACTGGGGCGGGAACTGGGGCGACCACGTGCCGAGCTCCCACGTGGAGCTCGCGCATCGGGTGATCGACGCGGGGTGCGACGTGGTGCACGGGCACTCGTCGCACCATCCGCGCGCGATCGAGGTGCACGGCGGGCGGCCGATCTTCTACGGCTGCGGCGACCTGCTGAACGACTACGAAGGGATCCGCGGCCACGAGGCGTACCGGCCCGATCTCGCGCTCGCGTACTTCGCCGAGCTCGATCGCGCGAGCGGCGCGCTGGTGTCGCTCGTCATGCAGCCGCTCCGCATCCACAAGCTGCGGCTCGAGCGCGCGAGCCACGACGACGCGGAGTGGCTCGCCGATCGTCTCGATCGTGTGTGCGAGCGGTTCGGCACCCGCATCGTGCTCAGGGACGACGCTCGTCTCGCGCTGCGCTGGTCCTGAGCTCGGCGCGGCTCGGGAGCTGCGCGTGCGCGAGCACGTCGCCTTCGATCACCTCCGGCTTCTCCGGGAGGAACGCGGTCAGCTGCTGCTCGACGAACCTGGCGGCGGCGCGAACCGACGCCTCGGCACCCTCGGCATCGCGATAGACGTTGACCGACATCAGCGAGCCATCCTCGGCGAAGAAGCAGTAGTAGGCGACGAAGCCGTCGATCTGGGAGATCAGCGGAACGAAGCCGCGCTGGATGCGCGCCATCAGCTCCTTCTCGTCACCTTCCACCTTCCGGTACTTGCGGATGGCCAGATACATGGCGTGGCTCCTCTCGCCCGCGGTGGAAGCATCTGCCGAGCCGCGCGAGCCCGCAGCATCACCAACGCGACGGGCCGCGCTCCGGTGAGGAACGCGGCCCGTCGTCGGTCGTTGCGCGATCCGCTCAGGCGCGGCGGCGGCGCATCACGATCACCATCGCGAGCGCCGCGAGCGCCGCGAGCGCGCCCGTGCTCGAGCCGCTCGCGCTGCGGCCGAGCACGACGCAGCCACAGCCCGAGCCCGAGGCCTCGACCATCGTGCCTGCGTCGGTGCCCACGCCCGCATCGCCGTTGCCCGTGCCCGCGTCGCCCATCGGCATGCCGCCGTCGGGCGTGCTCGGCTCGTCGTCGTCGTCGCAAGCAGCGCCGATGCCGTCGCCGTCGGCGTCGAGCTGGTCCGGGTTCGCGACGAGCGCGCAGTTGTCGTCGCCGTCGTCGACTCCGTCCGCGTCGTCGTCACCGTCGCACACGTCTCCGACGTCGTCCGAGTCGGTGTCGAGCTGATCGGCGTTGGCGATCATCGGGCAGTTGTCGTCGCCGTCGTCGACTCCGTCGCCGTCCTGGTCGCCGTCGCACGCGTCGCCCTGGCCGTCCGAGTCGGTGTCGGTCTGCGCGGCGTTGTCGACGAGACGGCAGTTGTCCTCACCGTCGTCCACGCCGTCGGCGTCGGAGTCCTCGTCGAGGTAGTCCGGCGTCTCGTCCTCGTCGGTGTCGACCGGCTCGGTCGCGGGATCGTCGTCGCCGACCTCGACCGCGTCGTCGATTCCGTCGCCGTCGCTGTCGTCGTCGAGCGCGTCGATGATCTCGTCGCCGTCGGTGTCGAGCGGCGCGCTCGGATCGTCGCCGACCTCGATCGCGTCGCCGATGGAGTCGCCGTCGCTGTCGACGTCGAGCGGGTCGGTGCCGATCGTCTCCTCGTCCTCGTCCGAGAGGCCGTCGTCGTCGTCGTCGGCGTCGCACGCGTCGCCCGCGTCGTCGCCGTCGGTGTCGAGCTGGTCGGCGTTCGCGACGAGCGCGCAGTTGTCCACGCCGTCGAGCACCGAGTCGCCGTCGTCGTCGGTGTCGCACGCGTCGCCCGCGTCGTCGCCGTCGGTGTCGAGCTGATCGGTGTTCGCGATCGCCGGGCAGTTGTCGGCGTCGTCGGCGACCGAGTCGCCGTCGAGGTCGCCGTCGCACGCGTCGCCGATCGTGTCGCCGTCGGCGTCGGCCTGGTCGGCGTTCGCGACCAGCGCGCAGTTGTCGGCCCCATCGAGCAGGCCGTCGTCGTCGTCGTCGGTGTCGCACGCGTTGCCGCCGTCGGACGCGCCGTCGGCGTTGGCCTGATCGGCGTTCGCGGTCAGCGGGCAATTGTCGCTCGCGTCGTCGACGCTGTCGCCGTCGTCGTCCGCGTCGCACGCGTCGCCTTCCGCGTCGCCGTCGTTGTTCGACTGCGACGTGTTCGCGATCAGCACGCAGTTGTCGCTCGTGTCGGCGACCGTGTCGTCGTCGTCGTCGCTGTCGCACGCGTCGCCTTCGGCGTCGCCGTCGTTGTTGGCCTGCGACGTGTTCGCGATCAGCACGCAATTGTCGGTCGTGTCGGCGACGCCGTCGTTGTCGTCGTCGGCGTCACACGCGTCGCCTTCGGCGTCGCCGTCGTTGTTGGCCTGCGACGTGTTCGCGATCAGCACGCAGTTGTCGCTGGTGTCGGCGACGCCGTCGTTGTCGTCGTCGGCGTCGCACGCGTCACCTTCGGCGTCACCGTCGTTGTTCGCCTGCGACGCGTTCGCGATCAGCGCGCAGTTGTCGCTGGTATCGGCGACGCCGTCGTTGTCGTCGTCGGCGTCGCACGCGTCGCCCTCCGCGTCGCCGTCGTTGTTCGCCTGCGACGTGTTCGCGATCAGCGCGCAGTTGTCGCCCGTGTCGGCGATGGTGTCGTTGTCGTCGTCCAGGTCGCAGGCGTCGCCCTCCGCGTCGCCGTCGTTGTTCGCCTGCGACGTGTTCGCGATCCGCGCGCAGTTGTCGCTCGTGTCGGCGACCGTGTCGTCGTCGTCATCGGTGTCGCAGGCGTCGCCTTCCGCGTCGCCGTCGTTGTTCTGCTGACCAGCGTTGGCGATCAGCGCGCAGTTGTCGGTCGCGTCGGCGACCGTGTCGTTGTCGTCGTCGGCGTCGCAGGCGTCGCCTTCCATGTCGCCGTCGGTGTTGGTCTGCGACGTGTTCGCGATCAGCGCGCAGTTGTCGCTCGTGTCGGCGACCGTGTCGTCGTCGTCGTCCAGGTCGCACGCGTCGCCCTCGGCGTCGCCGTCGTTGTTCGCCTGCGACGTGTTCGCGACGAGCGCGCAGTTGTCGCTCGTGTCGGCGACGGTGTCGTCGTCGTCGTCCAGGTCGCACGCGTCGCCGTCCGCGTCGCCGTCGTTGTTCTCCTGGCCCGCGTTCGCGATCAGCGCGCAGTTGTCGGTCGTGTCGTCGACCGCGTCGTCGTCGTCGTCGAGGTCGCACGCGTCGCCCGCGGCGTCCCCGTCGTTGTTCTCCTGCGCCGAGTTCGCGACCAGCGCGCAGTTGTCGAGCACGTCGACCACCGCGTCGCCGTCATCGTCGAGGTCGCACGCGTCGCCCATCGGGTCGAGGTCGGTGTTCAGCTGATCGGTGTTCGCGACGAACGCGCAGTTGTCGTCCACGTCGGCGACCAGGTCGTCGTCGTCGTCCCCGTCGCAGACGTCGCCCTGCGAGTCCCCGTCGTTGTCGTCCTGCGTCGAGTTCGCGAGCAGCACGCAGTTGTCGAGCACGTCGACGACCGCGTCGTCGTCGTCGTCGGGATCGCACGCGTCGCCCATCGGGTCGCCGTCCGTGTTCACCTGGTCGGCGTTCGCGAGGAGCGGGCAGTTGTCGCTCGCATCGGCGATCGCATCGCCGTCGTCGTCGGCGTCGCACGCGTCGAACACTCCGTCGCCGTCGCCGTCGTTCCCCGAGGGATCGAAGCAGTAGTCGACGCGCACCGCGCTCATCGCGGGCGTGCCCGCGCCCGACGAGCCCATGTCGAAGCGGTAGAAGAACGTCGATCCACGCCACGAGAGCGCCGCCAGCGAGAGCGTGCCCGTGCTCGCGCTCAGCACGTCGTGCCCGCCCGAGGTGCCCGCGCTGCTGAACCACGCCGCGCCGTCGCGGCTGAACTGCACCCGCGCCGTCGTCCCCGCGGGCAGCGCCGAGAGGTCGTACCCGAACTGATCGATCGAGCCGACGAACGTCGCGCTCCCGAGGAGATTGACCGACTGCACGCGACCGCTCGCCGCGTACGCCGCCGTCGACGCGTCGGCGCCCGGCGCGGTCGTGCCGACCAGCGCGCTCGTCGAGTCCACGTGGATGCGGCCGTTGCCGCCCGCGCCGCCGCTGTTCTCGGGGCGCAGCAGGCAGGTGCCCGCCGCACCGCCGGTCGCGGTGACCCGCGTCGCGCCGACGTTCGCGCTCTCGCTCTGGAGGAGGATCGATCCGCCCGCGCCGCCCGCGCCACCGCCGGTCTCGCTGGGCCCATCGCTGCCCGCCGCACCGTTCGCCGTGATCGCGCCCGCGACGCTGATCGTGCGTCCCGCGATCCACACGATGCCGCCGCCATTGCCGCCCGCGCCGCCGCCGTCGGGGTTGTCGCCGTCCTGACCGCCCGCGCCGCCGCCGGGGCCCATGAACAACGTCGACAGGTTCGCCGCGCCGAACGCGGCGCCGCCCTGCCCGAGCGTGCGCCCGCCGAGCCATCCGCTGCCGCATTGGTGGAACGCGCCGAGCCCGTTCGCGCCGGCGGTGCCGTAGCCGCCACCACCGCCGCCCTGGCCCGAGTGGCACTGCTCCGCGTCGCCACCACCACCGCCGCCGAAGAGCTGCGCCGTCGTGCGCGTCGCGTCGTTGCGGGTCGGGCTCTCGCCCGCGATGCCGATGTTGAACGCCGCGACCGGCGATCCGCCGCCGCGGAAGCCGCGACCGGCCATCGAGATCGTGCCGTTCACCGTCACCGCGCCGGTCGCGCGCAGCGCGAGCACGCCGCCGCGCGTTCCGTTCCACGCGGCCGCGGTGAGCGTCGCGCCCGCTGCGACGGTGACCGTCGTGTAGCTCGGGATCCGCTGCACCACGACGCGGCGCGTCCCGCCCACCGTGAACCCGGTCGCGACCGGCGCGGAGAGCGTCAGCGACGTGCCCGAGATCGCGGTGATCGTGAAGGCCTGGTAGCGCCCGGTCTCGGTGCCGGCGCCGCCGGCCTCCTGCAGCGCGATCACGACGACGTCGTCGCCCACCGCGAGCCCGGCCGCCGAGCCCACCGTGATCGTCGTCGCGCCCGCGCTCGCCGTCGCGTTCAGCGTCGTCGAGATCGCGTCGGCCGTCGCGCGGCCCGAGCACGACTGGACGGAGAGATCGATGGTGCCCGACGCGACGTTGCACGCGCCGTCGGCGCCATCGCCGAACGAGACCGCCGCCAAGGCGAGCCGCACGCGACCGCCGCTCAGGTCGTACGCGAACGACGATCCCGCATCGACGCGGGTCGCGTCGTCGTAGGAGTCCGACACCGAGCCCAGGTCCGCCAGCGCGACCTGGGTTGGGGCGAGCATCGCGAGCATCAGCAGCGCGACGCGTGGCGCGCTCAGGAACCGTCTGCGTGTCTTCGTCACCGAGGCCCTCCGTCGGCGACGAGAATACAGTCTTAGGAGAGCGATTCACCAAGCACAGAATTTCTTCCGCGCAATGTGTCGGATTTCCGACAAAATCTGCATGCGCGTCAGCCGTGAGCGTCCAAGCTCGGGGGCGCGACCGCGCGCTCCCGAGCCACTCCGCGCTCCCGCGCCATGCGATCGAGCTCACCCTCGAAGAGCGCCACCAGGCGCTCCGGCTGCGGCACCACCGCCGAGTCGGCGCGCACGCCGACGTGCACCTGTCCCGCGTAGCTCACGAGGCTCACGCCGAGCGAGAGCCTCGGGTGCGGCACCCAGAACACGATCTCGCGCAGGGGTGCGCCCGCGATCGAGATGCGCTCGCGCGGGCCGGGCACGTTCGTGACCACGAGCGACGCCTTGCGCACGAAGATCTCCTCGAGCAGGCGCGCGACGCGGAGCGGCACACGCCCCATCACCTCGAGCACGCCGAGCGAGACCAGGGCGTCGAGGCTGCGCTTGGCGCGGGCGATGGTGACGCGCAGCGCGCGGTCGCGCTGGTCGTGGTCCATCACGTCGATCGGCAGGTCGACGTACACCAGGCCGAACCAATTGCCGTGCTCGAGATCGATCGGCGCGTCGGGCGGGCGCAGGTTCACCGGCACGAACGCGCGCACCGGCGGGCAGCGCTCGCCGCGCTCCTGCAGGTAGAGCCGGATCGCGCCGGTGATCGCGCCGAGGAGCACGTCGTTCACGGTGCCGCCCCGGCGGTGCGCGATCTCGCGGATGCGCTCGAGCGAGAGCCCGCGGGACCAGCTCGCGACGCGGTGCCCGGTCGCGTGACGTCGCAGCGCGCTCGGCGGATCGAACGAGAGCCGCGAGAGCCGCGAGAGCGAGCCCGCGCCGCCGAGCACGAGACGCGGGACGTCGCGGGCGCGGGGTGTGGTGGGGAACGGCCATGCGGTGGCGCGCGGGCGCGCGATGGGATCGTCGGCGAGCGAGAGGAGGATCTCCATCAGCGCGAAGCCGTCGCCCATGCAGTGGTGCACCTGCACGACGAGCGCGGTGCCCGCGGCGAGCCCTTCGACGATCACGACGCGCCACGGCGAGCGCGACCAGTCGAAGGGATCGCTCATCAGTCCGCCCACCAGCGCCTCGAGCTCGGCGCGGCCGGCAGGCGCTTGCAAGCGAGTGCGCGAGATGTGGCGCGCGATCGAGAAGTCGGGCTCGTCCTCCCAGCGCGGCGCGCCGTCGTGCGGCGCGACCACGCGCTGGCGGAAGCGGGGATGGGCGAGCAGTCGATCCTCGAGCCGCGTGCGCAGCGCCTCTTCGTCGAGCGTTCCGTCGAACGAGAGCACGCTGGTGACGTCGACCGGGTTGCCCCGGTGCTCGAGGCGGTACCACGCCGCATCGGTCGCGGTGAGCGGACGTGCAGGGGCGTGTCGCGCTCGTTTCGACATCGCGTCACCTCGTCGTCACTCGCTACGTACGTACCGCCGGAGCGCGTGCAATCGCACCACGGGTGGTGGCGAGATCGATCGCGCGGCGCGATGTCACGCGTCGCGTGATCGCATGCGCGTGCGGCGGCGTCGCCACAGCTGCTTCACGATCTCCGAGGTCACGAGGTACGCGACCGTGACGATCGCCGCGAGCACGATCCAGCGCGGCGCGAGGGGCACCATGCCGAGCGCCGGCGCGAACGGCGCGTAAGGCAGCGCGAAGGAGATCACGAGCACGACCAGCGTCGAGATCGTGAGCGCGCGCGAGGGGCGGCTGCGCCAGGCGGGACGCCAGGTGCGCACCACGAACGCGATGCCGAGCTCGGTCACCAGCGACTCGACGAACCACACGGTGCGGAACTCGTCGACCGTCGCGCCGAGCCCGCGCAGCGCGGCGAAGAGCAGCAGATCGAAGACCGTGCTCACGAGGCCGAACACGATCATGAACTCGCGGATCTCCCGGAGATCCCAGCCTGCGGGGCGCTCGACGACGTCGCGATCGACCGCGTCTCCCGCGACCGCCGACTGCGGCACGTCGGAGAGGAAGTTGTTGAGCAGGATCTGGGTCGCGGTCAGCGGCAGGAACGGGAGCCACACCGACGCGAGCGCCATCGTGACCATGTTCCCGAAGTTCGCGCTGGTCGTGGTGCGCACGTACTTCAGCGTGTTCGCGAACGTGGTGCGGCCCGCTTCGACGCCGACGCGCAGCACGTCGAGGTCGCGCTGGCCGAGCACGATGTCGGCGGCGTCCTTGGCGACGTCGACCGCGCCCTCGACCGAGATCGCGACGTCGGCGGCGTGCATGGCCGGCGCGTCGTTGATGCCGTCGCCGAGGTAGCCCACGACGTGATCGCGCTTGCGCAGCGCCGCGATCACCCGCTCCTTCTGGCTGGGATCGAGCTCCGCGAAGATCGTCGTCGTGGGCGCGCGGTGCCAGAGCGCGTCGTCGTGCATCGCGCGCAGCTCGCTGCCGGTGATGACGCCGGTGATCGGGATGCCGAGCGCGCCCGCGACGTGGACCGCGACACCACGCGCGTCGCCGCTGAGGATCTTGATCTGCACGCCCAGCGCGCGGAGGCCGCGCACCGCGTCGGCCGCGCCCTGCTTGGGGGGATCGAGGAAGCGCAGGAAGCCGCGCAGCACGAGGCCGCGCTCGTCGCCTTCGCCGTAGCGCGCGTCGTCGTGCGAGCGCTCGAGCGTGCGGGTGGCGACGGCGAGCACGCGCCATCCTTCGTCGTTCCACCGCGCGACCTCGGCCTCGATCGCGGCGCGGCGCGCGGCGTCGCACACGTCGAGCACGTTCGACACCGCGCCCTTCACGATCAGCGTGCGCGTCTCGTCGCGATCGACGATCACGCCGAGGCGCTTGCGCGCGAAGTCGTAGGGGATCTCGTGCACCTTGCGGGTGCCGCTCGGCAGCGTGATCCCTGCGCTCGCCGCCGCGTTGCGGATCGCCTCGTCGAGCGGGCTCGGCAGGCCGCTCTGGAGCGATGCGTTCACGAGCGCGAGGGCGAGCACCTCGTCGCTCGGCGCGCCGTCCGGCGTGAGCGCTCCGTCGAGCCGGATCACGCCCTCGGTGAGCGTGCCGGTCTTGTCGGTGCAAAGCACGTCCATCGCGCCGAAGTCCTCGATCGCCGCGAGGCGCTTCACGATGACGTCGCGCTCCGCCATCTTGGTCGCGCCGCGGGCGAGGGTGACGCTGAGGATCGCGGGCAGCAGCTCGGGCGAGATGCCGACCGCGAGCGCGAGCGCGAAGAGCAGCGCGTCGACCGCCGGCCGCGCGTGCAGGATGTTCGTCGCGAGCACGACGAGCGTGAGCACGATCATCACGCGCATCAGCAGCGCACCGAAGCCACGCAGGCCCGCCTCGAAGCCGGTCTCGGGAGGGCGCAGCGAGATGGTGTGCGCGATGCGGCCGAGCTCGGTGCGCGATCCGGTGCGGACGATCAGCGCGGTGCCGCTGCCGTTGCGCACGGTGCCGCCGAGGAACACCGCGTTGAGGCGCGCCGAGATCGGTGCGTCCTCGCCGCACGTGCCGGGGCGCTTCTCGACCGGGAACGACTCGCCGGTGAGCACCGCCTCCGAGAGGAAGAGGCTGTTCGCCTCGAGAAGGACTCCGTCGCCGGGGATCAGCGTGCCCGCCGCGAGGCGCACCACGTCGCCGGGCACGATCTGATCGGACGGGATCGCGATCTCGCGGCCGTCGCGCACCACCGTGACGCGCACCCGGACGCGCGCGCGCAGGCGCTCGACCGCGTGATCGGCGCGCGCTTCGTGGTAGGTCGCGAGCGCGACGCTGCCGAGCACGATCGCGAGCACCACGCCGGCGTCGGTCCACTCGCGCACCAGCGCGGAGATCAGCGCCGCGACGACGAGCAGCAGCACGAGCGGGCTGCGCAGCTGGGAGACGAGCGTGCCGAGCAGGCTCGCGCGGTGCGCGGCGCCGAGCACGTTCGGTCCGACCTGGGCGAAGCGCTCCTCCGCGACCGACGAGCGGAGACCCTGCGCGCTCGAGCCGAGCGCCTCGAGCAGCGCGCTCGCGGGACGGGCCCACCACGCATCCTCCACGTCGTCAGCGCGCTCGGCCCGGGGCGTCACGAGCGACCTACATACGCGCCACCCGCTGGAATGCATCGCGCGAACTCGGTACACATCGCGGCTTCGTCGGGGGCACATCGATGAGCACGAATCGGATCGTCGTGGTGGGCGGCAGTCTCGCGGGCGGCAGGGCGGCGGAGACGCTGCGTCGCCAGGGCTGGGAAGGCGAGATCGTGCTCGTCGGTGACGAGCCGCACCGGCCCTACGATCGCCCGCCGCTCTCGAAGAAGTTCCTGCGCGGGCAGGTCGCGGAGGAGAAGCTCGCGCTGCGCCCGCTCGCGCACTACGAGCGGCTGAAGATCGAGGTGGAGCTCGGCGCGCGCGCGACCTCGCTCGACGCGGCGAGCCGCACGATCGAGCTCGAGGGCGGGCGGCACATCGGCTGGGACAAGCTGATCATCGCGACCGGGGCGCGCGTGCGGCGGCTGGCGTGCCCGGGCGCGACGCTCGAGGGCGTGCACTACGTGCGCACGATCGAGGATGCGCGCGCGGTGCGCGAAGAGCTGCGCGCCGGCCGTCGCGCGGTGGTGATCGGCGCGGGCGTGATCGGCTGCGAGGTCGCGGCGTCGTGCCGCGAGGAGGGCGTCGCGGTGACGCTGATCGAGCCGGCGCCGCTGCCGCTGCTGCGCGCGTTCGGGCCCGAGGTCGCGCGGGTCTACGCCGACGTGCACCGCGGGCACGGGGTCGATCTGCGGTGCGGCGTGGGCGTCGAGCGCCTGGTCGGCGAGCGCCGGGTCGAGGCGGTGATCACGACCGCGGGGGAGCGCGTCGAGTGCGACTTCGTGGTGGTCGGCATCGGTGTGGAGCCGGCAGTGGAGTGGCTCGCGGGCGCGGGGCTCGCGCTCGAGGGCGGCATCGTGGTCGACGAGCACATGCAGACGTCGATCGCGGGCGTGTACGCGGTGGGCGACGTGGCGCGCGCGTGGGATCGCAGGCTCGGGCGCCGGGTGTGCGTCGAGTCGATCGACAACGCGCAGACCCAGGCGGTGGTCGCGGCGACGCACGCGGTGGGCAAGGACGCGGTGCACGCGACGGTGCCGTTCTTCTGGTCGGATCAGTACGACCTCAAGCTGCAGAGCATGGGGCACGTGGGCACCTTCGATCGCCTCGTCGTGCGCGGCTCGATCGAGGAGCGCGCGTTCGTCGCGTTCCACCTCGAGGGCGGCGCGCTGCGCTTCGCGATCGGCGTGAACCGCCTGCAGGAGCTCGCGGCCGCGAAGAAGCTGATCGCCGCGGGCGCATCGGTGCCCGAAGCGGTGCTGGAGGACGTGGACGCATCGCTCGCGGAGTGGGTGCCGAAGGCGAGCTGATCGTTCCTCAACCACCTGGTTGACGAACGCGTGTGCGGCGCGCTATTGCTCAACCAGATGGTTGAGAATGTCGCCCAGCTCGATCGTGTGTTCCATGCGCTCGCGAGCGCGCCTCGCCGCGAGATCCTCCGTCGCGCCGCGCGCGAGCGGTGCACGGTGGGCCAGCTCGCCGCGCACTTCGACATGTCGCTCGCCGCGGTCGCGAAGCACGTGAAGGTGCTCGAGGAGGCCGCGCTGCTGCGCGCGACGCGCGAGGGCCGGCTGCACTGGTGCGAGCTCGACCCCGCGGCGCTCGAGCCCGCCCGCGCGTCGATCGAGGAGCTGCGCGCGCACTGGAACGGCAAGCTCGACCGCCTCGAGGCGCTGCTGATCGCGGAGCTCGCGCCGGAGCCGCGGGCGCCGCGCCGCCGCACGACCAAGCGAGCGAAGGGACGCCGATGAGCGAGCCTTCTCGTCTCGTCGTCACGCGGGTGCTGCCTGCGCCGATCGCGCGCGTGTTCGACGCGTGGACCCGCAGCGAGACGCTCGCGCGCTGGTTCACGTGCACGCCGGCGTGGGACGCGACCGCCGAGAGCGATCTGCGCGTCGGCGGTCGTTATCGCGTCGTGATGCGCGAGGGGGCGCGCGTCGCGGGCGTCGCGTACGGCGAGTACCTCGAGGTCGATCCGCCGCGACGGCTCGTGTTCACGTGGAGCTCGGAGGGCAACGCGCCGGTGCAGGGCAGCGTCGTGACCGTCGAGCTCGAGCCGCTGGGCGCGCACACGCGCCTGACCCTCACGCACGATCTCGATCCGAGCTCGGCGGTCGGTCGCGCGCACGCCCGCGGATGGGACGGCACGCTCGCGCGGCTGCGCGCCTGGCTGGTGGACGCATGAGCGACGGGTTCGAGGCGCTGCTCGACGCGCTCGCGGCGATCCCGCGCACGGCGGCGTGCGTCGCCGAGCATCGCGATGCGCGCGGAGGTCGCGCGCGCTTCGGCGCGCGCACCCTGAAGGTCGACGGACGCATGTTCGCGATGCCGTTCGACGGCGCGCTCGTGGTGAAGCTGACCGAGGCGCGGGCGGCGGAGCTCGTCGCCGCGCGGGTCGGCGCACCGTTCGACCCCGGGCACGGCCGGAAGATGAAGGCGTGGATCGCGGTGCCACCGCGCGATGCCCCGCCGAGCTGGATCGAGCTCGCGCTCGAGGCGCACGCGCTCGCGACCGCGCCGACGACGAAGAGGAGGACGAAGTGAACGCTCCGGACGACACGCTCGCGATCGCGCGGGCCTACCATCGAGGCTGGTCGACGAAGCGGTTCGACGACGCGGTGCGCCTGCTCGCGCGCGACCTGATCGTCGAGGTGCCGATCAACGCGTATCCCGACGCCGAGTCGTTCGCGAAGGCGCTCGTCGCGTTCGGCGGGATGACGACTCGGGTCGAGCTGCTGGCGGAGCTCGCGGGCGACGATCAGGCGATGCTGCTCTACGACATGGAGGTCGTGGGGCTCGGTCGGCTGCGGGTCGCCGAGCACTTCACGATCCGCGGCGGAACGATCACCCGGATCCGTCAGATCCACGACACCGCGGCGCTGCGCGCCGCGGGCTTCGCGAGCTGACGCACGCTCATCGCGCGGCCGCGCTCGCCTCGGCCTGCGCGGCCCGCGGCAGCACCAGGCGGAACGTGGTGCCCTGGCCGACGACGCTGTGCACCTCGAGCGAGCCTCCGTGCGCCTCGGCGATGCCGTGCGCGATCGCGAGCCCGAGCCCGGCCCCGCCGCGCCGGGCGCGCGCGCTCTGCCAGAAGCGATCGAACACGTGCGGCAGCTCCTCGGGCGCGATGCCGCACCCGGTGTCGTGCACCTGCACCTCCACGGTGCCCGGCAGCACGCGCACGTGGATGTCGATGCGGCCGCCTTCGCCGGTGAATTTCACCGCGTTCGCGACGAGGTTCGAGAGCAGCTGCTTGACGCGATGGGGATCGATCCACAGCGGCTCGAGGGGCTCGGGCACGTGCGCCTCGAGCGCCAGACCGCGCGCGTCGGCGAGCGGCCGGTGCAGCTCGACGAGCTCGCCGATGAGCGCCGCGAGCGACGTGCTGCGTCGCTCGAGCGGGATCGTCCCGCTCTCCACGATCGCGACGGTGAGCAGATCTTCGACGAGCTGGTTCGCGTGCTGGATCGATCGACGGATCACGTCGGCGGCGAGGCTCGAGCCCTGTTGGGTCGAGAGCATGCCCGCGCTCATCGCGATCGCCTGGAGCGGCGTGCGCAGATCGTGGGCGACGAAGACGAGCACGTCGTCGCGCAGCCGCTTGGCGTCGAGCGCGGCGCGGTGCTGGCGCGCGGCGTCGATCGCGAGGGCCGCACGCTCGGCGAGCGCGCGCGCGAGCACCAGCGAGCTCGCATCGAAACGGCGCGCGTCGTCCACGTACGCCATGAGCAGCACGCCCATCGCGCGATCACGCGCGACGAGCGGGACGAGGGCGAGCGAGGTCGGCCCGAGCGCGCGCGCCTCGGCGAGCGCCGCAGGGCGTCCGCCCGAGGCCGCGAACAGCCACGCGTCGTCCACTCGCTCGACGAGGCGCGCACGGCGCTCGCGCATCACCTCGTCGATCGCCGCGCCGAAAGGGCGGGCACGCGAACGCGTGAGATCACGGCTCGGATCGCGGTGCGCCGCCGCCGCGCCGTGCAGCTCGTCGCCGAGCTCGATCGCGCAGAGATCCGCGATCCGCGGGACGAGGAAGTGCACGAAACGATCGAGCGTGGTCTTCAGATCGAGGGACGCGCCGAGCACCGGGCCGATGTCCGCGAGGCACGCCAGCGCTTCCTCGGCGTGGCGTCGCTCGGTCACGTCGTAGAACGTCAGCGTCGTGCGCTCCTGACCCTTCGCGTCGCGGTAGAGCGTCGACGAGACCAACGCCGGAAAGCGCGTCCCGTCGCCGCGCACCATCGTGATCTCCGCGATCACCCAGCCGTGGCGGCGGCGGTGCTCGAGCGCGGGGGCGAGGCGCGGATCGTTCGTGTCGACGATGCCCGCGCGCCCGATGCGCACGATCTCCTCCTCGGTGCGGCCGAGCATCCGACACGCGGCGGGGTTCGCGGCGAGGACGGGCCCGTCGGGCGTGGTGAGCAGCCAGCCCGTGAGGCTGTGCTGGAACATCCCGCGGTGTCGCTCCTCGCTCTCGCGCAGCGCCTCGCGCACGCGGTGCTCTTCGTCGACGTCGCGGAAGAAGAACGCGAGGCCGTCCTCGTAGGGCACGAGGCGGTACTGCATCCACCGGCCGAACTGCGGCGACACGATCTCGAGCTCGGCGGCGGTGCGGGTGCGCTCGACCTCGCGCATGCTCCGCTCGAGCTCGGTGCCCAGCGCGCGCGGGAAGAGCTCCCACAGCACGCGCCCGAGCATCTCGCCGCGGGGGCGCCCGTAGAAGCGCTCGGCCGCGCGATTGAGGAACACGTAGCGCCACTCGCGATCGAACACCGCGAACCCGTCGCTCACGTGATCGAGCACCACGGCGAGCCGCTCTTCCGCCGCGAGCCCGGTGACCGGCTCGACCGCGAGCACGGCGCCGCGCCCCTCGCCGAGCGGCACGATCTCGATGGTGGTCGCGAGCGTCGCTCCCTGCGAGACGACGAGCGACACCGGGACCCGCGAGGGTGAGGCCGCGCGCACCGCCTCGCGCAGCGCGGGCCCGGCGCCGGGGAGGAAGCGCTCGATCGACGTCCCCACGAGTGACTCCCGAGGGCCGGCGAGCGCCCACGTGAGCGACTCGCTCGCGCGCGAGATCCGCAATTCGCGGTCGACGATCGCGATCATCCTCCAGCAGGGATCTCGTGCCCGGCGCGTCGCCGACCAGAGGGGCGATCGATCACAGCCACACGGTCGTCCTCACGCGTGCCTACGATCCCGACGTGGCCACGAACGGGCCCGCACCTCGCGCACCCTTCGTGCTCACGATCGACGTGGGCACGTCGTCCGCGCGCTGCTCGCTCTACGACGCGAGCGCGCGACCGGTGCCGGGCATCGCCGCGCGGCGCGCGCACCAGGTCGCGACGAGCCCGGACGGCGGCGCGGAGCTCGGTCCCGAGGCGCTGATCGCGAGCGTGATCGCGCTGGTCGACGAGACGATGTCGCGCGCCGGCGAGCTCGCGCGTGACGTCGTGTGCGTCGCGCCGGGAGGGTTCCTGCACACGCTGGTGGGCCTCGATGACGAGGGCCGGGCGATCACGCCGGTGCACCTCTGGATGGACGCGCGGAGCGACCAGGACGCGGCCCAGCTCCGCCGCGAGCTCGACGAGCGCGAGGTGCACGCGCGCACCGGGTGCATGCTGCACTGGAGCTACCTGCCCGCGAAGCTGCGGTGGATGCGGCGCACCGATCCCGCGCGCTTCGCGCGGATCGCGCGCTTCGTCTCGTTCCCCGATCACCTCGTCGCGCAGCTGCTCGGCGCGAGCCCGACCAGCATCTCGCTCGCCGCGGCGAGTGGGCTCTTCGATCAGCATCGGCTCGACTGGGACGACGAGATGCTGCGCGCCACGGGCATCACCCGCGCGCAGCTGCTCGAGGTCGCGCGCGACGATCGACGCCTGATGCCCGCGCGCGACGCGGTCGCGCGACGGTGGCCGGCGCTCGCGCAGGTGCCGTGGCTCGTGGCCCAGGGCGACGCCGCGCTCAGCAGCATCGGCGCGGGCTGCGCGACGCGCGAGCGTGCGGCGCTGATGGTCGGCACCTCGGTCGCGCTGCGGGTGCTCTTCCGGGCCCGCGACGTCGTGATCCCCGAGGGCGTGTGGGGCTATCGCGCCGACGAGACGCGCATGCTGCTCGGCGGCGCGCTCAACGACGGCGGGAGCCTGGTCGCCTGGCTCGACCGCACGCTGCGATTGCCCGATCACGATGCGCTCGAGGCCCAGCTCGCCGCCTCGTCATCGCCCGACGAGCGACTGCTCGTGCTGCCGCTCTGGGCCGGGGAGCGCAGCCCGGGATGGGCGGGACGCGCCCACGGCGCGATCGTCGGGCTCGCCCTGCACGCGAGCGCGATCGATCTCTACCGCGCCGCGCTGGAGGGGATCGCGCTGCGCTGCGCCGAGCTCGACACGCGCCTGCGCGACGCGGTGCCCGAGGTGCGCGAGGTCGTCGCGACCGGTGCCGCGCTGCTCGCATCGCCGGCGTGGCAGCGCATCGTCGCGAGCGCGCTCGGTCGTCCGCTCGTCGTGTCGGACGAACGAGAAGCATCGAGCCGAGGCGCCGCGCTCGTCGCGCTCGATCGGCTCGGCATCGCGCCCGGCGTGATCGACGGGATCGCGCCGAGCGGTCCGGTGATCGCGCCCGATCCCGAGCGCCACGCGCGGTACCGTGTGCTCGGGGAACGACAGCGCGCGCTCTACCGCGCGCTCGTCGATCGCGACGAGAGGGGAGGATCGTGATGCAGATCGGATTCGTCGGGCTCGGGAAGATGGGCGCGAACATGGTGCGCCGGCTGATCGAGCGCGGAGGCCACGAGGTCGTGGTGTGGGATCGCGATCCCCGGGCGATCGCGGAGCTCGCGCGCGCCGGCGCGCGCGGCGCGGAGAGCCCCGAGGATCTCGCGCAGATGCTCGCGCCGCCGCGCCTCGTCTGGCTGATGGTCCCCGCCGGCGCGCCGGTCGACGTCGCGCTCGACGCGCTCGTGGGGACCACGACCCGCGGGGACGTGTTCGTCGACGGCGGCAACTCTTTCTACAAGGACTCGATGCGCCGCGCCGAGGCGCTCGCCGCGCGCGGCCAGCACCTGCTCGACGTGGGCACGAGCGGCGGTGTGTGGGGCCGCGAGCACGGCTACTGCCTGATGGTCGGCGGTGCGCCCGAGGCGTTCGCCCGCGCGCGACCGGCGCTCGAGACGCTCGCCCCGCCGAACGGCTTCGCGCACGTCGGCGCCAGCGGCGCCGGGCACTTCTGCAAGATGGTGCACAACGGCATCGAGTACGGCCTCATGCAGGCCTACGCCGAGGGCTTCGCGCTGATGGAGGCGTCGCAGTTCGGCTTCGATCTCGCGAAGGTCGCGACGTTGTGGAACCAGGGCAGCGTGGTGCGCTCGTGGCTGCTCGAGCTCGCACAGCGCGCGCTCGAGGACGATCCGCGTCTCGAGAAGGTCTCGGCGTGGGTCGACGACACCGGCGCCGGTCGATGGACGGTGCAGGCCGCGGTGGAGCACGCGGTGCCCACTCCCGCGATCGCCGCGGCGCTCTTCGCGCGCTTCCGATCGCGCGCGGAGCAGAGCTTCGCCGATCGCGTGCTCGCGACGCTGCGCAAGCAGTTCGGAGGTCACGCGATCAAGTCGCGCGGGTGATCGTTCATCAGCGCGCCGGCGAGACCTCGCGCGGTCCGTGGGGATGCCGCTCGAGCACCACGGTGCTCGCCTGCGGGCCCTCGTCGCCCTCGCCTTCCGCGAGCACGAAGCGCACCTCGTCGCCGAGCCGCAGCTCCTGGAAGCGGCCCCGCGCGACGGCGTGCTCGTGGAAGTAGACCTGCAGCGCGTCGTCGGTCTCGAGGAAGCCGTACTGCTCCTCGGGCACGAGGCGGATGACGCGCCCGCGCGGAGGCTCCTCGTGCGTCTTCACGTCGCCGCGGATCCTGCGCATGCGGTCCTCGAGCTGGCGGCGCGCCGCGTCGAACGCATCGCGGATGGAGACGTAGGGATCTTCGAGCGCGTGGTTCAGCTCGGGCGCGCGCGAGATGACGATGTCCTCGCCGGGCACCGAGAGCTCGATGCGGATGCCGTAGATGTTGCCCTTGTGGTGGTGGTGATGCGTCTCGCTCACCGTGACGTGGCACCCGATGACGTTCGGATGGAAGCGCTCGAGCTTCTCGACCTCGCGCCGGATCCGATCCTCGACCGCCGGAGACGGGTCGAGCTCGTGGAAGCTGATGCGCAACGGGCTCTGCATCGTGTCGCTCTCCTTCTTCCGAGAGCGATCTAGCCGCATCGCGCGCTGGTTCAGCGCTTCAGAACGAGCCGCTCACGAAGAGGCTCTGCTGGCTCGGGTCGAGCTGCGGCGTCACGCGGAACGTGAAGCTCGGCGCTTCGCTCCGCGCGCCACGGCGCACCGGATGGGCATAGTGCAAGGCCCACGGCAGCAGGAACCCGAGCACGCCGCCGATCGCCGCGCCCGCGAGGATGTCGGTCGCCCAGTGCAGGTCCGTCATCATGCGATACGCGGCGACGACGCCGGCGAGCCCGAGGCTGCCGCCGCACATGAGCGTCGCGCCCGCGCTCGACCCGGTGAGCCACGGGTTGTTCAGGTGGTGCGAGCACACGAGACCCGCGCTCGCGAGCACGACGAGCGTGTGCCCGCTGACGAAGCTCGCGTGCGGGCCGACGCCCTCGTCGCCGCAGTCGCGTTCGCCGTTCGGATCGCCGTTGCACTCGCGCGCGCTCGGGCGCTGCCGTCCCGCGAACCGCGTCGTCAGCGCCGAGATGCCGTACGCGATCGAGAGCACCTCCGCGTCGATCAGCGCCATCTGGGCCATCGCATCCCAGTCCTGGTGGACGAGCCCCGCGAGCACGAACGCGTCGATCGTGATCGGCCACGCGGTCATGACGAAGAACACGGTGTCGCTGATGCTCGCCGCGAGCCGGCGCCCCTCGGGCGTGCGCAGCCGCAGGACGTCGCGCAGCTCCTCGTCGAGCGGGAGCGTGCTCGTCCAACGCGTGCCCACGTCGGGCTGCGCGAACGTCACGATGTGCCCGGTCGCCTGGCCGAGCACCAGCGCGATCACCTCCTCCGGCATGAAGCGCTGCCAGCGCCAGTGCTCGCGTGGCTCGCGGTCCTGAGCGTGCGCGGTGCTCGACGCGAGCGACGACACCGCGAGGACGAGCGCGACGGCGAGGCGACGTGACCAGCCCACGAGCGGCTACGTAGCCGCGCGCCTCCCGATTCGTTGTCCTTCGCGAGGTGACGCGTCCTCGCCTCGGGGTGCGCGCTGGCGCGCCACATCAATGACCGAGGCGATCACACGCCCCGGTCGACCCCGCGAAGCACGCGCTCTCGAGCCCGGCACGATCCATCGCGTCGAGCTCGGCATCGCTGAACGTCGGCGGCGGCGCGGGCTCGGCGGGCGCCTCCTCGGGCTCGGCGGGCGGAGGCACCGGCTCGACGTGCACCGCCGACGGATGCGGCTCGGGCGGCGTCGACGCGCTCGGCCCGCACGCGATCGCGACGAGCGCGATCCCGATCGCGATCGCGCGCATCACGCCTCGCTCGCGCAGGCGCGCCGCACCTGCTCGTAGACCGCGGGATGGTTCTGCAGCTGGTGGTGCATCACGCCGCCGAAGTGCTGCACGTCGATCGGGAACGTGCGGTGCGCGAGGCGCTCTCCACACGCGCTCGGCGAGAGCACGAGCAGGTCGCCGATCACCTTGGCCACGAGGTGATCACGATCCTCGGTGACCGTCGCGGAGAGGAAGTGATAGGTCGCGTGATCGAGCAGCGGGATCTCGCGGCACGCGTCCTCGCGCAGCGCGTCGGGATCGCGACCGAGCCAGTCCTCGTCGACCAGCTTTCCGCGCCCGAGATCCTTGATGCCCGCGCTCCGTGCCTCGATGAGCCGTGCCGGGATGCGGGTGCCCGGCGTGTCGATCGCGCCGAGCACGCGCGCCGCGACCAGCCCCACGCGCTCGAGCGGCGCGCCGTGGTGCGGCGATCCGAGGCTGATCACCCGCTTCACCTTCGCGGTCCACACGAGCCCTTCTTCGCTCGCGTAGTGACACGCGCTGCGCACCACCAGCCCGCCCATGCTGTGCCCGACGAGCACGATCTCGTCGATCGGCACCGGGTACGCGTCGACTAGCAGCGCGATCTCGCGCGCCAGGCGCCGGCCGTTCTCCGACACGTGCCGACCGGTGTTGTAGCGAGCGAAGATCGGCGTGTACCCGAGGTCGCGCGCGAGCATCGTCCCGAAGCTCGCGGCGGGATCGCCCCAATACGCCTCGGACTCGAGGCACCACGACCACTCGGTCGCCATGAGCCCGTGCACCAGCACGACGATCTTCGAGGTCGCGCCCTCGAGCACCCGCGCGACCGCCGCGCGATCGACCTCCGCCTCGAGCGGCAGGTAGGTGTCGGCGTGACGGAGCTGCATGCCGAGGTCGAGCCCGTTCGAGCGCGCATAGAGCCGATCGCCGATCGCGCCGTTCACGATGCCCATCGCCGCGTCGCCGATCCCACGCATCGTGCGCAGCGCGTCGGAGCGCATCGGCACCGCGGGATCCTCGACCGGCAGGCCCTTCATCCGCACCGCGTGCTCGGCCGCGTCGAGGCCGACGTCGGTCACCACCTCGACCGCGCGGTTCACCGCGCGGATCGTCGCGAGCACGCCGTGCGTGGTCACGCGCCTCACCTCGTCGACCGCGCGCGCCGGCTCCGCGAGCGGCTCGATCGCGCCGAGCACGCGCATGACCGATCGCGAGGTGGACTCGTGCCCTTCCTCGACCAGCTCGGTCGTCGCGTCCACCGCGTCGTGGACCAGCGCCTTCAGACCCCGCCAGCGTCGCATCGTCGCGTCCTCCCCGGCGCAGTGTACGCGCGGCGCGAGCACGACGTGAGCGTCGCGATCCGGGGCGTAGATCCGAGCGAGGGAGGTGCGACGTGCGATTCGAGGATCGGATCGATGCAGGGCGGCAGCTCGCGCGACGGCTCCAGCACCATCGCGCGAGCGGGCCGGTGGTGGTCGGGCTCACCCGCGGCGGCGTGCCGGTCGCGGCCGAGGTCGCGCGGGCGCTGGGCGCGGAGCTCGACGCGCTCGTGGTGCGCAAGCTCGGCGCGCCGATCCAGCCCGAGCTCGGCATGGGCGCGATCGCCGAGGGCGGAGGCCGGTGGGTCGATCCGTCGATCGTCGCGATCACCGGCACCACCGAGGACGAGCTGGTCGACGTCGAGACGCGCGAGCGCGCGCTGATGCAGCGACGCATCACGCAGTACCGCGCCGCGAAGCCGCGCGTGCCGCTGCGCGATCGCACGGTGATCCTGGTCGACGACGGCATCGCGACGGGCGGCACCGTGCGCGCGGCGCTGCAGTCGATCCGCAACGAGAAGCCGCGCTCGATCGTGCTCGCGGTGCCGGTCGCGGCGGTGTCGACGCTCGAGGCGCTCGAGCACCTCGCCGACGAGGTCGTGTGCGTGGAGCCGCGCCACGATCTGCACGCGATCGGGCTCTGGTACCGCGACTTCTCGCAGGTCGACGACGGCGAGGTGGTCGCGGCCCTGCGCGCGGCGCGCGGCGGGCGCGAGCAGACGACCTCGCCCTGATCACGCGCCTCGTCGCTTCTTCTTCGGTCGCGCCGCGTCGATCACCGCGGCGCGGAATCGCGCCGCGACCGCGTCGTGGTGGGTGCGATCGTGCCAGAGGAGCTGCATCTCGAAGCGCATCGCGGGGATCGGGATCGGCATGATCACGAGCTCGAGGCGGGGCGCCAGGGCCTCCGCGATCCGCCGCGGGATGCCGGCCACGAGATCGCTCTGCGCGACCACCATCGCGGCCGCGGTGAAGGTCGGCACCGTGACCACGATGTCGCGCGCGAGCCCTCCGCGGCTCAGCGCGTCCTCGGCGACACGATGGCCGACTCCTCCTCGACCGAGCGCGAGGTGCACGTCGACGTGGCGCAGCGCGCGGAACCGCTCGGACGTCATCTTCCCGCGCAGGATCGGGTGCCCGCATCGCGCGACGAGCACTCCGGCCTCTTCGTAGAGCGGCGCGGTGTGCAGCCCGTTCGCGGCCTCCGCGGGCCCGATCGCCGCGTCGATCTCGCCGCCCGCGAGGCCTCCGGTCGAGATCAACGTGTCGATGCTGACGACGCGCAGGCGCGCCCGCGGCAGGCGCTCCGCGAACGTCGGCACGATGCGCGGCAGCGTCGCGATCTGATCGGGATCCGCGAGCGCCAGCGTCAGCTCCCGCGCGCTCTCCGCGGGATCGCTCTCGCCGCCCTGCACCACCAGCGTCAGGTCGCCCACGGCGCGCGCGAGCCGCGGCGCGAGCTCGAGCGCGCGGGGGGTGGCGACGAGGCCGCGCCCGCTCCGCACCAGCAGCGGGTCGTCGAGCTGGGCCCGCAACCGCGCGAGCGCGTTGCTGATCGCCGGCGGCGTGACGTGGAGACGGCGCGCGGCGCGCGTGACCGAGCGCTCCTCGAGCACCACGTGCAGCATCAGGAGCAGGTTCAGATCGATCGCCGACAGATTCATGGCGGTGAACATCGATATCACGACCATTCACTGGTGGGAAACGATCGCTCCACCCACCATCGACTCGTCCGCACCAAGGAGAGTCGAGATGAAGGCGCTGATCATCGGTGGTGGTATCGCTGGCCCCGTGCTCGCGACGTTCCTGCGTCGCATCGGCGTCGAGGTCTCGCTGCGCGAGGCGCGCCGCGGTGCCGCATCGTCCGAGGGGAGCTTCCTCGGCGTCGCGCCCAACGGCATGAACGTCCTGAAGGAGATCGGCGTCGACCACGAGGTGCACGCGCGCGGCGCGGTGTGCGAGGGCTTCCAGTTCCTCGGCGCCGAGGGCGACCGGATCGCGACGATCGACGGTCGCGACCACGAGGATCGGTACGGCGCGCGGCTCGTCATCGCGAAGCGCGGCGACCTCCACGAGGTGCTCCTCGACCGCGCGCTCCGCGCCGGCACCGACGTGCGCTTCGGCGCGCGCCTCGCCAACCTCGACCGCAGCGATGCGCGCTTCGTGGTCGCGCGCTTCGAGGACGGCACCGAGGAGACCGCGGACTTCGTGATCGGCTGCGACGGCCTGCGCTCGCGCGTGCGCTCGATCGCGCTGCCCGACTCGCCCGCGCCCGCCGCGCTCGGGCTGGTCGACTTCGGCGGCTACGCTCGCTGCGATCACGCGCCGCTCGAGGTCGGCTGGAACGTGATGCTCTTCGGGCATCGCGCGTTCTTCGGCGCGTTCAAGCGTCCCGACGGCGAGATCTGGTGGTTCCACAACGGCGCGAGCGACGCCGAGGGCCAGGGCACGACGCGCGAGCGCATCCTCGCGCTGCACGAAGAAGATCCGGAGTGGGTGCGCGACGTGATCCGCGCGACGCCGCAGATCGCCGGGCCCTGGACGTTCCACGACATCGAGAGCCTGCCCTCGTGGCACCGCGGGCGGGTGTGCGTGATCGGCGATGCCGCGCACGCGACCTCGCCCAGCGCGGGGCAAGGCGCCTCGCTCGCGCTGGAGGACGCGATGGAGCTCGCGCGCTGTCTGCGCGACGCGGGCGAGCCGACGAAGGCGTTCGCGATGCTCGAGGCGCGACGACGTGCGCGGGTCGAGACGATCGTGAAGCAGGCGCGCCGCAACGGCTCGGGCAAGGCGGTGGCGAGCCCGATCGCGCGCTGGGCGCGCGACCGGATGCTCCCGTTCTTCCTGAAGCTGGGCGCGTCGGCGCAGCACGAGCAGTACGCGTATCGAGTCGCGTGGGACGCGCCGGCGGCGTGACGTCGCTCAGGGCGCGGGACGCTCGACGCGCGGCTGCGAGATCGCGGCGAGCGTGCGCGCCACGTCTGCGAAGAGGTGCTCGAGGGTGCGGCGGACCGGGTTCTTGCCGCGGCCACGCGCGAGGTCGCCGAGCGAGACGACGCCGATGACGCGCCCACGATCGTCGACCACCGCGAGGCGTCGCACCTGAGCGCTCGACATCGTGCGCTCCGCGGTCGCGATCGAGTCGCTCGCGCGGCACGTCCGCACGTCGCGCGACATCACCGACTCGATCGACATGTCGCTCAGCTTCGCGCCGCGGGTGTACGCCGCCATGCAGATGTCGCGATCGGTGACCATCCCGACCGGCGCGCCCGCGTCGTCGACCACGGGCACGACGCCGCAGTCCTGCTCCCACATGATCCGTGCCGCGGTGGAGACGTCGTCCTGGGGCGCGCAGCAGCGCGGCTCGCGCGTCATGATCTCTTCGACTCGCATGCTCTCGAACCTCCGCCTCGGCCGGGCACGTAGCTCCCCGTCGATGCACGACGAGCACCGGGTCGGATGAGAGTCCGTCGCGAGTCGACGCCGCCCTCGTGAGCACGAGCAAGCGGGGCTGGGCCCCGCGCGCAGCGTTCGGGGTGGGGGGACCCGATCCGGCTTTGCCGGTCGGGGGGAGGGGTCTTCCAAGACCCCTCCGAAAGCTCAGCGACGCGGAGGCTCGTCGTCGCGCGGCTTCTCGGGCTTGGGCGTGAGCGCGCCCTCGAGCAGCGCGATCGCGTCGATCGACGCATCGTCGGAGTGCCACTCGAGCTCGCGGTCGTAGCGCACCAGCAGCTCGTCGATGCGGCGCAGCTTCTCCACCGCGCGCTCCTGACGCGCGATCAGCGAGCGCTCCCCGGGATGACGCTGGGAGAGCAGCGCGGAGGTGAGCGCGATCGTCTGCACCGGTGTGTTCGCGAGGTGACGGATCGCGAGCACGGTGCGCGCGAGGTGCTGCGCCGCGGCCGCCTCCGTCTGCGCGCGCAGGAGCTCCCGCTCGAGCGACTCGCGCCGCAGCCGGTGCGCGAGCACGGCCGCGGTGAGCACGCCGACGCCGATCGTGACCGAGGGCTCACCGAACGCGATCTGCTCGCGGACGTCGGGCGGGAGCAGCGCGAACGCGAGCACCGAGCTGCCCGCGTGGAGGATCGTCGCGAGCACGCCCGCCCAGAGCCGCGGCGCGAGCACCGCGACGATCACGCAGCACAGCTTGCTCCCCTGGAACGGGATCCAGTGCTCGGCGAACGCGGCGTAGTAGGGATCGCGTACGAAGAGCGCGAGCGCGATCGCGGCGCTGTTCACCACGAAGAGCCACGACGCGAGCCGTCCGCTCCAGTGCGGCGGGCGCAGCATCGCGAGCGCGAAGAGCACCAGGCCGACCGCGCCCGAGACGAGCGCCGGCCACGCGGGGATCCCGGGCAGCTCGCGACCGGTCATCAGCTCGAGCGCGATGCCGACGACGTTGAGCGCGGACGCGGTGCGCAGCGCCGCCCAGGCGCGCCGGCGTCGCAGCTCGTCACCGAGCACGCCGAGCGCTCCTGAGGCGCGGCGTCGCACACGCGCGATCACCGTCCAGCTCGATGCTCACCGCCACGGGCACGGAGACCTCGTCGTGGATGTCGGTCCGCAGCGCCGCCGGGCAAGCGATCGCGGCCCGGCGAGCAGGTGGTGCTACACCGCGCGCATGCTCACGGGAAGCTGCGCGTGTCGTGCGGTCCGCTACGAGATCGCGGGAGAGCTCGGTCCGATCGTCTTCTGTCACTGCGGCGACTGCCGCAAGGCGCAGGGCGGCGCGTTCGCGGTCACGGCGCCGGTGCGCACGTCGGAGCTGCGCTTCGTCTCGGGCGAGGACGCGCTCGAGGCGTATCCCTCGTCGCCCGGCAAGGAGCGCGTGTTCTGCAGGCGCTGCGGCTCGCCGATCATCAGCCGTCGCGCCGCACGGCCCGACGTGGCGCGACTTCGCCTCGGCACGCTCGACACCGCGATCGACGCGAGGCCCGTCGCGCACATCTTCGTCGCATCGAAGGCCCCGTGGTTCGAGATCACCGACGGGCTCCCGCAGTACGCGGAGTACGAGCCCACCCGCTGACTCAGCGCGGGACCATCTCCACCTCGAACATGCGGGGCCAGTACTTCCCGGTGATCACGAAGTGGCCGCGCTCCGGGATCCACGCGATCCCGTTCAGCACGTCGGCGTCCTCGCGCTCCTCGTCATCGAGCAGCCCGCGCGCGTCGACGATCGCGGTCACGTTCCCGGTGCGCGGATCGATCCGCACGATGCGATCGGTCTGCCAGACGTTCGCCCACACCACGCCGTCGACGCACTCGAGCTCGTTGAGCTGATCGAGCGGGCGACCGCGCTCGCGCACCCGCACGCGCCGCTCGATCTCGAACGTCTCGGGGTCGCGGAAGAAGAGCTCGTCGCTGCCGTCGCTCATCACGAGGTGCGTGCCGTCGTGGCAGAGGCCCCAGCCCTCGCCTTCGTACTCGAACGTGCGCACCGGCTCGAACGCGGGCAGCGACCACACGAACGCCTGGCCCTCCTGCCAGCTCAGCTGGTAGAGGCGATCGCCCACGCGCGCGAGGCCCTCGGCGAAGATGCGCGGCTCGAGGTCGCGCCGCTCGAGCACCTCGCCGCTCTCCAACGCGACGCGTCGCAGCGACGAGCGACGATATTGCCCGGTGCTCTCGTAGAGGTGCCCCTCGTGCCACAAGAGGCCCTGGGTGAACGCGTCCGACGCGTGCGGGAACGAGCGGATCACGTTCACGCGCAGGCGCTCGGGCTCCGGCGGCTCGGCGCTGCGATCGTCGTCGCGCCCGGTGATCACGAGCTCTTCGCCCGGCGCCTCGTGCTGCCGTCGCGCGCGCGCCACCAGCACGATCGCGACGACCGCCGCGATCGCCCCCAGCAGCCACACCAGGCTCGGCGCCTGACGCGCCGGTGCCGCGGGCTTGGTCTCGGTCGGCTGGCTCGTCCCGGCCTCGGCGCGCTCGCTCGTCTCGCTCGCCGGCGCGGGCGTGCGATCTCGCTTCGAGGGCTTCTTCGTCGCGGCGGGGCGGCGGGGCTCGTCGGCCATGCGGCGCGTACTACCACGGGACCCCGCCGAACGTGGCGCGCTCCGGCGCGACCGGCGTACGATGCACGCGTGGAGACGCGGAACGGCAGGCCTCGCACGCCGCGCGGGCACGACGTGCCGGCGACGCGCGCGAGCATGGAGACGCTCGAGGGCGACGTGCCGTCGATCGTCGCGGCGCTGCGCGATGCGCTCGACTCGCGCCTCGTGCCCGCGGGCGACATCGGCGCGGGCGGCATGGCGAGCGTCGAGGTCGTGCTCGACAAGGCGCTCGAGCGCCGCACCGTGCTCAAGCGCATCCACGATCACCTCGCGAGAGATCCCGCGACGCTGCGGATGTTCGTGCGCGAGGCGCAGATCACCGGGCAGCTCGAGCACCCCAACATCGTCCCGGTGCACGAGCTCGGCGTGGAGGGCGAGCGCTCGCTGTTCTTCACGATGAAGCTCGTCGAGGGCCGCACGCTCGCGGAGATCGTGCGCGCGCTGCCAGAGGGACCGATCGCGCACGACACGCTGCTCGATCTGCTCGACGTGGTGATCAAGTGCTGCGACGCGCTCGCGTTCGCGCACAGCCGCGGGGTCATCCACTGCGACGTGAAGCCGGCGAACGTGATGGTCGGCGACTTCGGCCAGGTCTACCTGATGGACTGGGGCATCGCGCGGCGGCTCGGCCCGATCGCGACCCCGGTCGTGCCGGGCGAGGGCGACGAGCGCAGCTCGAGCGCGCGTCTGATCGGCACCGCGACGCACATGGCGCCCGAGCAGGCGCGCGGGATGAACGACGCGCTCGACGAGCGCACCGACGTGTTCGCGGTGGGCGCGCTGCTCTATCACGTGCTCGCGCGTCGCGCGCCGTACGCGGCCGAGACGTTCTGGGCGATCGTCGTGCGCGCGCAGACCGGGCAGTGCGATCCCCTCGAGCAGATCGCGCCGCACACCCCGCGCGTGCTCGCGCGCATCGTGACCCGAGCGATGTCGGTCGAGCCCGGTGATCGCTATCCGTCGGTCGCCGCGCTGCGACACGACCTCGTGCAGTTCGTGCGCGGCGGCGGGCTCTTCCCGGTGATCACCGTCGCACCGGGCGAGCACGTGGTGCGCGAGGGCGAGGCGGGCGAGACCGCGTACATCATCGAGAGCGGCCGGCTCGAGGTGTTCCAGGGCGGCTCCGCGCACCGCCGCGTGCTGCGCGTGATGGGCCCCGGCGAGGTGTTCGGCGAGATGGCGATCCTCGCGCCGGGCCCGCGCACTGCGAGCGTGGTCGCGCTCGAGTCGAGCACGCTGCGGGTGGTGACGGCGGAGACGCTGGAGCGAGAGGTCGAGTCGCTCAAGCCGTGGATGGGCGCGTTCGTCCGCACCCTGGCCGCGCGGTTCCGAGAGCGCGAATCGAAGCGCTGACACGATCCGGAGATCTCGTCGCGCTGTAACTGCGGACCGACACCGCATCGTCGTTGAGAACGGCGCGTCACCCTGAGTACGCTGCCCAGACGATGCCGGGGCAGATCACCTACGACGAGCTCTGCAAGCGTGCTCGCGCGACCGTCGACTCCGTGGCCGACGATCCGCAGGCGCGTCTCGCACTGCGACAGCGCTACTACGAGCGATGGGGCGGCGAGCCGTCGCCGTACGGCCTCGGTCGCTCCGAGCTCGACTTCATGGGCTGGGAGATCGAGCGCGGTGTCCTCGATCCGATCGCGAAGGGCGGCTCTCCGTGGTGGCGCGCGGTCAATGCCGCGCTCCTCTATCACGCCGAGCTCGCGTCGCTGATCGCCGAGAATCTGCCCGAGCTCGAGCCGGGATCGGCGCCAGTTCGATTCTGGCTCGCGTTCCAGCGCGACAAGACTCCTCAGAGCTGGTACCGCGCGCACAACAGCAGCATCGTCGCCGGATATCTCGAGTCGACCGCGCTCGCGCACGCCGAGCCGTGGTCCGAGCGCGTGTTCATGAACATCGTGCTCTATCGATTGCTCTACGCGCAGAGCATGGTCGAAGGCGCGGTGTTCGGAGATCTCGGGAAGATCCTCGCCAATCCCGCGCTCCCGAGCGTCGAGATCATGGTCGAGATCCCGGCGTTCTATCCGCGTCATTACCCGCTCACGCGGCGCGACGTCCGCAACATCCTGCAGAAGGGCCACTCGCTCGGCGACGATCTCGAGAAGACGTTCGACGATCTCTTCGTCATCCCCGAGCTGACTGCGCTCTACGAGCACGCATCGGGCTGGATCGGACAGCCCGGGCTCAAGCGCCTGATCAACATGGGACTGCCGGACTATCCCGGCGGCGCGCCCGCCGACGAGCAGCCGGTGCCGCTGCCCCCGCCGCGCCCCGGCGCCAAGCGGAAGGTGGCCATTCTCGGCGGCGGTCTCGCGTCGCTCTCGGCGGCGTACGAGCTCACGAGCTATCCGAATTGGCGCGATCACTACGAGGTCACGCTCTATCAGATCGGTTGGCGCGTCGGCGGCAAGACGGCCAATGGATTCGGCCCCGCCGATCGCATCGAAGAGCGCGGAATCCACATCTTCCAGGGCTGGTACAACAACGCATTCCGCATGGTGCGAGACGCCTACGACGAGATGGCGAAATACCATCTCGCGCCGGGCTCTCCGCTGCCGAAGTGGACCGATGCGTTCGTGCCCGACGACGCGACGCTGTTCACCCAGCAGGATCCGAAGACGGGCGAGTGGACCAACTGGCCCATCCTCTTCCCGTACAACGACGAGCTCCCCGGCGAAGGCGGACCTCCGCCGATCTACGAAGTGATCGGCGAGGCGCTCGGACTGCTCGCCGAGCTCGTGCTCGGCTCGCCGTACGCCGAGAACCAGTCGTGGATCCAGAAGCTGCTCTCTCCGATCGTGATCCACACGTGGTTCACGCCGCCGTGGGAGAAGAGCGAGCCGCACTGGTGGAAGGACGTCGCGAAGTCCGCGCTCGGGATCTCGAGCCACGAGAAGCCGGAGCTGCAGTGGGTCGCGTACGCGCGTGATCTCGCCGAGGGCTTCGCGAAGAAGCCCACCGTGGAGATCAACGGGCTCGAGGTGTCGGTGCTGCGGGTGATCGCCGCGCTGCTCGGCGGGTTCGTCACGCTGCTGCGCCACCTCGCGCCTTCCGATCGCACGACCGACGATCGACTCGAGCACATCTACGTGCTCGCCGAGTACGGGCTCGCGAACCTCCGGGGGTTCATCGAGGACGTCTACGACGAGCGGACTCACCAGCTCGACTTCGGGCGCATCAACGATCGCGACTATCGCGAGTGGCTGCTCTCGCACGGGCTGCCCACGGATCTGCGCGACTGCGCGCCGGTGCGCTTCATCTACTGCGGCTGTTTCCACAACATGTACCAGGGCGAGCCGGGACGGCTCGCAGCGGACCTCGGCCTGCGCAGCCTGCTCGCGTCGGTGACCTATCGCGGCTCGCTGGTGTGGAAGCTCGTCGCGGGCACCGGCGGCTCGCTCACCGCGCCGCTCTACAAGATGCTCGCGCATCGCGGCGTCGAGTTCGCGTTCTTCCGCGACGTCGAGGAAGTGCACTGGTCGCCGACCGACGAGATCGAGTCGATCACCGTCGGAGTCCAGGTCGATCTCGCGCCCGGCGTGCAGCGTTATTCACCGCTCAAGAAGGTGAAGGACGTCGACGGCTGGCCCTCGCACCCGCACTACGACCAGCTCGATCCCGAGCAGGTCCGGCGGATGCGCGAGAAGAACGTCGATCTCGAGTCGCCCTGGGCCGACTGGACCCCGGTGCGCACCGAGGTGCTGCGCCGCGGCGTCGACTTCGACGACGTGATCCACGGCATCCCGGTGCGCGCGACCGAGTCGATCTGTGCGGAGATCGTGAAGCACTCCGACGCGTGGAAGAAGATGGTCCGCCACGTGCGCACGACTCCGACGCTCGGAGTCCAGCTCTGGCTCCGTCCGACGCTCGCCGAGCTCGGCATGAAGATGAGCGAGTGGGGCATGGACGAGGGCGACGAGCCCAATTCGGTCATCTACGCCGATCTGCTCTATTCGTGGACCGACATGGGCAGTGTGCTGACGTTCGAGGGCTGGCGTCCCGACGAGATGCCCGGTGAGCTCAGCTATTACTGCGGCACCTGGGACACCGGTCCTCTCCCCCCGCGGAGCGATCACGGGTTCCCCGAGCGCGAGCGCGCGCGCCTCGTCGAGTACACGCGCGGCTGGCTCGATCAGAACATGGGCTGGTTCTTCCCGAACGCGGTGAAGAACGGGAGATTCGATCTCTCGCTGATCGTCGATCCCAGCGATCCGAGCTGCACCGAGAAGCTCGCCGGCGAGACGCGGCTCGCGCGACAGTGGTTCACCGTCAATGCCGCGCCGAGCGAGCAGTACACGCTCGCGTGGCCGGGCAGCGACAAATATCGCCTCGCCGCCGATCAGTCGGGGTTCCGCAATCTCTTCCTCTGCGGCGACTGGACGAATTTCGGGCTCAACATCGGCCACGTCGAAGGCGCGGTCACGTCGGGGCTCGTCGCCGCACAGGCGTTCCTGCGCCTGCGGATGAACCAGAACGATCTGCGCGAGATCTATCCCGACGTCGGGATTCCCGGAGCTTCGTAGTCCACCATGAGAAGGCTGCACGCGGCGCGGGGCGCGACGTATTACCTCGACGACTCGAGCGCCGAGAGCGGCCCTCTCCTCGTGAAGGTGCTCGACGCGCCTGCGACCACGCAGGCGCTGCTCGAGCTCGAGAACGAGCTGCGCCTCACCCGCGAGCTCGCGATCCCCGGCGTTCGGCGTGCGCTCCGTCGCGGCGACGTCGACGGGCGGCCCGCGCTGTGGACCACGTTCTTCGCGGGCGACACCCTCGAGCGCGCGTTCTCGGACGCGCGACAGCCGCTCGAGCGCGTGCTCGAGGTCGGCGTGCGCCTCGCGGACGTGCTCGGTGCGCTGCACGCCGCGCGCATCGTGCACGGTCATCTCTCGCCCCGCGCGATCCGCGTCGACGCGACGTTCCGCGACATCGAGCTCTCGCGGCTCGGGCTCGCGCACCGGCTCGACGTCGCCGCCGAGCCCGAAGGCCTCGCGGTCGCGGCGAGCGATCGCGCGGCGTACGTCGCGCCCGAAGAGACCGGGCGCATGAATCGCCCGGTCGACTGGCGCGCCGATCTCTATTCGCTCGGCGCGATCCTCTACGAGATGCTCACCGGCGCACCGGCGCTCTCCGCGCCGAGCGCGCTCGAGCTGGTGCACCGACTGATCGCGACCGCGCCGACTCCACCGCACGAGCGCGATCCGCAGATCCCTGCGCAGGTCTCGGCGCTCGTCCTCAAGCTGCTCGCGAAGAACGCCGAGGATCGATATCAGTCGGCGGAAGGACTGCGCGTCGATCTCGCACGCTGTCTCGATCACGTGAGACGCGGAGAGGCGATTCCCACCTTCGCGCTCGCCGAGCGCGACGTCTCCGCGCGATTCCGACTCACGCGCCGGCTCTACGGGCGCGACGCCGAGCTCGCTGCGCTGCGCGACGCGATCGATCGCATCGCGGCGCCGGAGGGCGGGGTCGAGCTGGTGCTGCTCGCGGGCCGCGCCGGCACCGGCAAGTCGATGTTGGTGCGCGAGATCGAGCGCCCGCTCACCACGCGACACGGCCGCTTCATCGAGGGCAAGTTCGATCAGTACCAGCGCGAAGTGCCCTTCTCCGCGCTCTCGCGTGCGTTCGAGCAGTGGGTGAACCTCGTGCTCGCGGAGGACGACGCGGAGCTCGCGCGACAGCGCGCGCGCATCCTCGAGGCGGCGTCGGATCTCGGTGGGCTGCTCACGCGCCTGGTGCCCGATCTCGAGCTCGTCATCGGCCCCCAGCCCGCGGTGCCCGAGGTCGGCCCGAGCGAGGCGCTCCATCGATTCCAGTACGTGCTCCGTCGATTCCTCGCGTCGGTCGCCGACAGCACGCGTCCGCTCGTGCTCTTCGTCGACGATCTGCAGTGGGCCGACTCGGCGTCGCTCGAATTGCTGGGCACGCTCGCGACGAGCGGCGACGCGCGACACCTGCTCATCGTGGGTGCCTATCGCGACGACGAAGTGCCCACCGGACACCCGCTCACGCTCCTGCTCGACTCGCTCGGTCGCTCGAGCGCGCCGGTCACCCGCATCGCGATCGGGCCGCTCGCGCACGACGCGGTCGAGCAGCTCGTCGCCGACACGCTCTCCGAGACCCCGGCGCGGGTGCGCCCGCTCGCCGCGCACGTCGCCGGCGAGACCGCGGGCAACGCGCTCTTCGTGGGGCAGCTGCTGCGCGCGATGGTCGACGAGGGCACGCTCGCATGGAGCCACGCAGCGGCGCGCTGGGAGTGGAGCCTCGACGGCCACGAGGGCGCACGGCGCGACGTGCTCGACCTCATCGTCGCGAAGGTGCGGCGCCTTCCCGACGCGACGCGCGAGCTGCTGGTCACCAGCGCGTGCCTCGGCACCCGCGTCGACGCGCACGTGCTCGCGCACCTCACCGATCGCACCACGATCGCGGTCGCGACGGAGCTCGAGCCCGCGCTGCGCGAGGGCGTGCTGCTCGCGACCGGCGCGGGCCACCGCTTCCTCGAGGCCGGCCTGGAGATCGCAGGCGACCTCGAGGCCGGCTACGTGTTCCCCCACGATCGCGTGCAGCAGGCGGTGTACTCGCTGGTCGCCGAGGACGAGCGCGAGACGCTGCACCTCGGGCTCGGCCGTCGCCTCGCGAGCGCGCTCGACACCCGCGGCGCCGACGATCGGATCTTCGACGTCGTCCATCAGCTCAACCGCGGCCGCGCGCGCCTGCTCGATCGCGCGGAGCGTCGCGATCTCGCGCGCCTCGATCTGCAGGCGGGGCTCGTCGCGAAGCGCAGCGCCGCGTACGCCGCAGCGCTCGAGTACCTGACGATCGGCATCGAGCTCCTCGGGGGCGTCGCGGGAGGCGAGCTCGCGTGGTCGACCGATCGCGCGCTCGCGCTCCAGCTGCACACCGAGGCCGCGGAGTGCGCGTATCTCTCGAGCGCGATCGATCGCATGGAGCAGCACATCGACGCGGTGCTCACGCAGGCCGGTGGCACGTCGATCCTCGAGACGATCCGCGTCTACAACCTGCGCGTCGACGCGTACACGTCGCAGAACCGTCTGAACGACGCGATGAAGGTCGGGCTCGAGGCGCTCGCCCAGCTCGGCGTGCGCTTTCCGCGCGAGCCCAAGCTGCCGCACGTGCTGGCGGGGCTCGCGCGCACGAAGATCACGCTGGTCGGCAAGGACGTGCCGAAGCTCGCGACGCAACGTCGCATGACCGACCCCCACAAGCTCGAAGCGATGCTGCTGCTCGAGCGCATGGTGCCGCCCGCGTACATGAGCGGCAGTCCGCTCTTCCCGCTGCTCGTGTTCGCGATGGTCGATCTGAGCGTGAAGTACGGCAATTCGCCGCTCTCGCCCTTCGGATACGGCTCGTTCGCGATCACGCTCTCGGGCGTGCTCGGCGACATCCGCTCGGGCGAGGTGTTCGGTCGCACCGCGCTCGCGACGATGCACGAGCTCGGCGCGCAGACCTATCTCGCGAAGGTCTATTTCGTCCTCTACGTGTTCATCACGCACTGGACGCAGCACCTGTCGACGTGTGTCGACCCGCTGCTCGACGCCTATCACTCGGGCATGAAGGCCGGCAATCTCGTCGGCGCGACGTGGTCCGCGTACTACCGCCTGCTCTGGATGCACTACTGCGGTCATCCGCTCGCCGAGCTCGAGCGCGAGGCCGCGACCTACAGCACGATCTTCGCGCAGCTCGAGCAGAACGCCGCGTTCCGCCGCTGCGACATGCTGCGTCAGACGCTGCTCAACCTGATGGGCCGCAGCGCGCATCCGATCGAGTTCCGCGGCGAGACCTACGACGACAGCGAGATCGAGACGCTCACCGCGAAGGGCGACGACGCGACGTCGCGCTTCTTCTTCCACTCGAACAAGGTGATGCTCGGCTACCTGTTCGATCGCGCCGATCAGGCAGTGCACCACGGCGATCGGGCCAAGACGCTGCTCGAGTCGGTCACCGGCCTGCCCGACCTGCCGTACTGGACGTTCTGGGACGCGCTGGCGCGCGCCCGCGCGAGCGAGAGCGCGCGCGGCAAGCGCAGCAAGGCGCTGCTCGGCGAGGCGCGCGCGCACGCCGCGAAGCTCGCGAAGTGGGGCCGCTTCGCGCCGATGAACTACCAGCACAAGCACGACCTCGTCGCCGCGGAGATCGCGCGCATCGAGGGCGACGCGACGCGCGCGAGAGAGCTCTACGACCTCGCGATCGAGGGCGCGACCGCGCACGGCTACGCGCAGGAGGCGGCGCTCGCTTGCGAGCTCGCCGCGCGCTTCCATCGCGGGAGGGCGCGGCGCGAGCTCGCGTCGTGGTACCTGCGGCGCGCCCACGAGGGCTACCTGCGCTGGGGCGCGATCGCGAAGGCCGACGCGCTCGAGGCCGCGTTCCCCGAGCTCGCGGCGCGCGCGCACGAGACCACGAGCGACGAGCCGCGGAACGTCGCGGCCGACATCGATCTCGCGTCGGTCGTGAAGGCGACCACCGCGATCAGCGGTGAGATCGTGCTCGATCGACTCGCCGCGACGCTGCTCGAGATCGCGGTGGAGAACGCGGGCGCGCAGCGCGGTGCGCTGGTGCTCTGGGACGAGAGCGAAGGCCGCGTGATCGCGCGCAAGGACGCGACGGGCGCGGTCTCGACCGGCCTCGATCTCCCGATCGCGTCGGGCGAGCTGCCCGAGACGGCGATCGCGTACGTCGCGCGCAGCAAGCGCGCGCTGGTCGTCGGCGACGCGCTCACCGAGACGCGCTTCGCGCACGATCCGCACGTGGTGCAGCACGGCGTGCGCTCGATGTTGTGCATGCCGATCGTGCACCAGGGCGCACTGCGCGCGATCGTCTACCTCGAGAACAACCTCGCGCCCGACGCGTTCACGCCCGAGCGATTGACGCTGCTCGGCGTGCTCGGCGGACAGATCGCGATCTCGCTCGACAACGCGAAGCTCTACCGGAACCTCGAGACCGCGCTCGACAAGCAGACGCAGCTCACGCAGGCGTACTCGCGCTTCACGCCCAAGGCGTTCCTCGACTTCCTCGGCGCGGAGTCGATCCTCGACGTGCGGCTCGGCGATCAGCGCCACGGCGACATGACCGTGCTCTTCGCCGACATCCGCTCGTACACGACGCTCTCCGAGTCGATGTCGCCCGACGACAACTTCCGCTTCATCAACGGGTTCCTCTCGCGGATGACCCCGGTGATCGGCGAGCACGCGGGCGTGGTCAGCGACTTCCTCGGCGACGGAGTGATGGCGTTCTTCCCGCGCGAGCCCGAGGACGCGCTGCGCGCCGCGATCGCGATGCAGCGCGCGCTGCGCGCCTACAACGAGGAGCGTCGCGCGAAGAAGCGCATGCCGATCACGATGGGCATCGGCATGCACACCGGGCCGCTGATGATCGGCGTGATCGGCGATCGCGATCGCATGGACGCGGCGCTGGTCTCGGACACGGTGAACACCGCGGCGCGCATGGAGGGGCTCACCAAGGAGCTCCGCGTCTCGATCGCGGCGAGCGAGAGCACGATCGCGCGCGTCGATCGCGCGTTCGAGCGCTTCGGTCTCCGCCGCGTCGGCGACATCCGGCCCAAGGGCAAGTCGCAGGTCGTGCGCGTCTACGAGTGCTTCGACGGCGACGTCGACGCAGGGGCGCGCGCCAAGCGCGATCACGTCGCGGAGTTCGAGGCCGCGCTCGCCGCGTTCCAGCGCGCCGAGTTCGCAGACGCCAGCGGCGCGTTCGAGAAGCTGCTCGCGGCGTACGAGGACGACGCGACCGCGCATCGATATCTCGAGCGCGCGAAGGAGTACGGCACGCGCGGCGTGCCCGAGGGGTGGAGCGGCGTCGAGGCGATGGAGCGCAAGTAGCGGATCGACGATAGGCACCCATCGGTTTTCTCGATATTGCGCGCTCGGACTTCTCGGTTATCAATCCGCCTCGATGACGAGCCATGACGCGGGCGACGTGGTGCCCGTGCCCTCCTCGCCTCCGCCCGGCGCTCGATCGCTGCGCGCCACGGTGCTCGCGTTCGGCGTGAGCGTCGCGGCGATCGCCGCACCGATCGACGTCGCGGCGCAGCCGCGCGTCGCCGAGGCCGAGGACGAGAGCACCGATCGCCGGCGCACGCGCTGGTCGCTGCGCGCCGCCGCCGCTCGCGCGGTGGAGGGCGCGCCGCGCGTGCAGGCTGCACGCGCGCAGGTCGGCGCGGCGCGCGCCCACCTCGCACATCGAAGCGTGCCGGTCGTCGGCAATCCCTACGTCGGCGTGCGCGCGCTCTTCGGCATGCCCGATCAGTCGGCCGCGACGTACGGCGTCGTGGTCGGGCTGCCCTTCGATCTCTCGGGCCGTCGGAGCGCGTGGTCGGCCGAGATCGATCAGCTGATCGAGGAATCCGAAGAGATCGCCGACGCCGCCGCGAACGAAGCGCGCGCCGAGGTCGCGAGCGCGTACGTCGATCTCGCGATCTCGCAGGAGCGCCTCGCGGTCGCCGAGGATCGACTGCGCGTGGCCGACGCGTCCCACGCGAGCGTGCGCGCCCGCGCCGAGGTCAGCGACGCGACGGTGCTCGACGTGTCGCTCGCCGCGTCCGAGCTCGGCATCGCGCGCGCCGAGGTCGCCGATCGCCGCCGCGTGCTGCTCGCTGCACAAGCAACGTTCCGCGCCGCGCTCGATCTCGATCCCGAGGTCAGCCCCGAGGTCGAGCCGCTCGCGGGCGCCGGCCCCCCAGACGGCGTGGATCTCGCCACTGCGATCACGCTCGCGAGCGAACGCCGCGCCGAGCCCCGAGCCCACCAGGCCGCCGCGCGTCGCTACCGCCTCAGCGAAGATCGCTTGTTCGCAGAGTCGATCGATCTCCTCCTCGTCGGGCTCGAGTGGGAGTCGCAAGGGAACCAGCGCACCGCGCACTCGTGGGGAGTGAGCGCGTCGATGGGACTGCCGCTGATCCGCACCGCGCAAGGAGAGCGCGCGGTCGCGCGCGGGCAGTCCGACCTCGAGCTCGAGCTGAGCGTGCTCGCCGATCGACGGGTGGAGCGCGAGGCCGCAGCCGCGTGGGGCGCGCTGCAGACGTCGCTCGATCACCTGCGCGTGATCGACGAGGAGGCGCTCGCCGCGGCGGAGCGCGCGCTCGCGATGAGCGAGGAGCTGCTCGCCGCGGGCGCGGTCGATCTCTTCCGCGTGCTCAACGCGCGACGCGAGGTCTACGCGCTGCGCGCGCAGCGCCTCGATGCGCTGCGCGACGCCTGGAACGCACGGATCGCGCTGGAGCGCGCCATCGGAGGAACGTGGGAATGATCAGGCTTTCGCGATGGCGCGAGCGCGCGACGCTGCTCGTGATCGGTGCGGTGCTCGGAGGCGGCGCGGGCGCGCTCGCGAGCGCATCGCTGCGCGCCGAGGCGAGCGGGCAGTCGCCGCCGACCACGACGGTCGCGAGCGCACCGGCGCGGGAGCGCGTGCACCTCGGCCAACAGCTCGCGCAGCGCGCCGGCATTCGTGTCGCGGCGGTCGAGGAGTCGTCGATCGCGCCGGGCATCGAGGTCGTCGGCGCGATCGCGCTCGACCCCGCGCGGGTGTCCGACGTCGGCGGGCGCGTGGTGGGCCGCGTCGCCGAGTACTTCGTCGAGCACGGCGATCGCGTCGAAGCGGGCGCGCCGCTGGTGCGCATCGAGACCGCGGAGCTCGGTGATGCGATCGCCGAGTGGCTCGCTGCGCTCGCCGAGCTCGAGGCCGCGAGCGCGCGGCTCGAGCGCGAGCGTGGGCTCGCGACACGACAGCTCGCGACCGCGGGCACGGTGGAGCGCGCGGAGGCCGAGGAAGGCGCGCTCACCGCGCGCGCCCGGGGCGCCGAGCACCGCCTGCTCGCGATGGGCCTCGGCCGCGGCGAGCTCGAGCGCGTCGCGCGCGGCGGGCGCATCGACGGCATCACGCTGCGCGCGCCGATCGCCGGCGAGATCATCGAGCGCACCGCGATGCTCGGCGAGGTGGTCGAGCCCACCGATCCGATCCTGCGCATCGCGGCGCTCGACACGGTGTGGGTCCTGCTCGACGTGTACGAGCGCGACCTCGCGCGGGTGCGCGAGGGCGACGACGTCGAGGTGCGCACCGAGACCGCGCAGGGCACGTCGATCCGTGGTCACGTCGAGCACGTCGACGCGATCGTCGATCCCGAGACCCGCACCGGTCGCGTGCGCGTGTCGATCGACAACGCCGATCGCGTCCTGCGCCCCGGGCAATACGTCTACGCGCGGCTCTCGCGCGACGCCGGGGCACGACGCGGCGTGCTCGCGCCGCGCAGCGCGATCCTCCAGCTCGGCGGCGAGCCCGCGTCGTTCGTCGCGGTCGGCGACGAGGAGTACGAGGTGCGCCCGCTGCGGCTCGGCGCATCCCTCGGCGACCTCGTCGAGGTCGAGGCCGGGCTCGCGCGCGGCGATCGACTCGTCGTCGACGGCGCGTTCGCGCTCAAGAGCGAGCTCCAGCGCTGAGGCCCGACGATGCTCGAGCGCATCACGGATCTCTCGGTCGCGCAGCGCGTGCTGATGGTCGTGCTCGGCCTCGCCGTGCTGATCAGCGGGTTCTGGGCGGTGCCGCGTCTCCCCGTCGACGCGGTGCCCGACGTGACGAACGTGCAGGTCGTCGTGCTCACCGAGGCGAGCGGTCTGTCCGCCGAGGAGATGGAGCGCTTCGTCACGTTCCCGGTCGAGATGGCGATGACCGGCCTGCCCGGCCTGACCGAGCTCCGCTCGGTCACGCGCGGCGGGCTCTCCGCGGTCACGATCGTCTTCGACGAAGGCGTCGACGTCTGGTTCGCACGGCAGCTCGTCACCGAGCGAGTGCGCGAGGTCGAGGCGGATATTCCCCCGGAATTCGGGCGTCCTCAGCTCGCGCCGGTCTCGACCGGGCTCGGCGAGATCTACCAGTTCGTGCTGCGCAGCGATCAGCGGAGCTCGATGGAGCTGCGCTCGATGCTGCAGTGGGAGATCTCTCCGCGCCTGCGCAGCGTGCCCGGCGTGATCGAGGTCAACGCGATGGGCGGCGCGGCCAAGGAGTTCCAGGTCGTGATCGATCCCCGTCGCCTCGCGGCGTACGGGCTCACGCTCGGCCAGGTGCTCGAGTCGCTCGAGCGCGGCAACGCGAGCGTCGGCGGTGGATGGATCGAGCGCGGCCCCGAGCAGTACGTGATCCGCGGCGAGGGCCTGCTGCGCGACGTCGCGGAGATCGGCTCGGTCGTGGTCTCCGCCGACGACGACGGCACGCCGATCCTGGTGCAACAGCTCAGCGAGGTGCGCGAGGGCGCCGCCCTGCCCTACGGCGTCGTCACCCAGAACGGCGAAGGCGAGGCCGTCACCGGCATCGTGCTGATGCTGATCGGCCAGAACTCGCGCGAGGTCGTGTCGCGCGTGCACGAGGAGATGGCGCGCATCCGCGCCGAGCTCCCCGACGACGTCGAGGTCGACGTCGTCTACGACCGCGCGAGCTTCATCGAGCGCACGCTGAAGACCGTCGCGACGAACCTGATCGAGGGCCTGGTCCTCGTCGCGATCGTCATCCTCGTCTTCCTGCGCTCGTGGCGCGCCGCGCTCCTCGTCACGCTCGGCATCCCGTTCGCGATGATCCTCGCGGTGTGGGGCATGATCGCGCTCGGCGTCGACGGCAGCCTCATGTCGCTCGGCGCGATCGACTTCGGACTGCTGGTCGACGGACCGATCGTGATGGTCGAGGCGGTGATGGCGCGCCTCGCGATCGAAGATCTCTCGAAGCGCTCCCGCGTCGAGACGATCCGCGACGCGATCCGCCAGGTCGCGCGGCCCGTCGCGTTCTCGGTGCTGATCATCCTGCTCGTCTACGTGCCGCTGCTCAGCCTCGAGGGCACCGAGGGCAAGATGTTCCGGCCGATGGCGACCACGATGGCGCTCGCGCTCGGCGGCTCGGTCGTGTTCGCGCTGCTCGTGTTCCCCGCGGGCGCAGCGCTCTTCCTGAAGGGCGGCGGGCACCACCACGGCGGCTTCCTCGGCTGGCTCGAGCGTCGCTACACGACGCTGGTCGAGCGCGCGGTGCGGGCGCGTGGACCGCTCGTCGGTCTCGCAGTGGCCCTCTTGGTCTGTACCATTCCGATCGGCGGCTCGCTGGGCGCCGACTTCGTCCCCCGCATCGACGAGGGCGACATCGTGGTCGCGATCCGTCGCATCCCGAGCCTCGGCCTGAGCGAGGCGCGACGGCTCGATCTCGAGGTCGAGCGGGTGCTCGCGCGCTTCCCCGAGGTGGTCAGCCAGATCGGCATGACCGGCCGCTCCGAGGTCGCGACCGATCCCGTCGGCATGGACAACACCGACATCCTCGTGCGGCTGCGCCCGAAGGAGGAGTGGACCACCGCGCACGATCTCGACGCGCTCGGCGAGGCGATGAAGACCGCGATCGAGTCCGAGGTGCCCTCGACGTTCGTCTCGATCTCGCAGCCGATCGAGGATCGCACCAACGAGATGATCTCGGGCTCGCGCGCCGACGTCGCGATCCTGCTCTTCGGCGACGACCTCGAGCGCATGAGCTCGATCGGGCGGCGCATCGGATCGGTGCTGCGCAGCGTGCCGGGCGCGGGCGACGTGCGGGTCGAGCGCGCGCTCGGGATGCCGATGCTGCTGGTGCGCCCCGATCGCACGCGCCTCGCGCGCTACGGGATGCACAGCGAAGAGGTGCTCGCAGCGGTCGAGGCATCGCGCCAGGGCCGGCTCGTCGGGCACGTGTTCGAGGGCCAGCGCCGCATGGCGCTGCGCGTGCTGCTGCCGCCGATCGAGCAGTCGCTCGAGGGCTTCCGCGCGCTGCCGGTCGGCACGTCGGACGGAACGCTGGTGCCGATCGGTCAGGTCGCGAGCGTGGTCGAGGGCGATGGTCCCTCGCAGATCAGCCGGCAGAGCCTGCGGCGGAGGCTGCGCATCGAGGTGAACATCCGCGGGCGCGATCTGATCAGCTTCGTCGACGACGCGCGCGCCGCGGTGTCGCGCGAGATCGAGCTGCCCGACGGCTACGATCTCGAGTGGGGCGGACAGTTCGAGAACTTCCAGCGCGCGAGCGCGCGCCTCGGGATCGTCGTGCCGATCGCGCTCGCAATCATCTTCGTGATGCTCTTCTTCGCGTTCGGCGACGTGCGCTACGCGCTCGCGGTGTTCCCGGGCGTGCCCTTCGCGCTGATCGGCGGCGTCGCGGCGCTCGCAGCGCGCGGCATGCCGTTCAGCATCCCGGCGGCGGTCGGGTTCATCGCGCTCTGCGGCATCGCCGTGCTCAACGGCGTGGTGATGGCGAGCGAGGTGAAGCGACGCATCGAGGGCGGCGCGGGCGTGGAGGACGCGATCCGCAGCGGCGCGATCGCGGTGCTGCGCGCGGTGCTGCTGACCGCGACGGTCGCGGCGATCGGGTTCCTGCCGATGGCGATCTCGGGGTCGGCGGGCAGCGAGGTGCAGCGCCCGCTCGCGACCGCGGTGATGGGCGGTGTGGTGTCGAGCACGCTGCTCGGGCTCTTCGTGCTGCCGGCGCTGCTCTCGTACGCACTGCGCGGCACGAAGTCGCAGGCGACCACCGAAGGACCTTATCGCGATCCCTCGTGATCGACGGGCGGCGGGAGCGATCGCAGCCGCGCCTTGATCCGCTGGAACGCCGGCTCGTCGATCTCGAGGTCGGCGCTCGGCTTCGCAGCGATCGCGGCCTGCGTCGCCTCCAGCCGATCCTCGGTCATCGGGTGCGTCGCGAACCATCGCTCGAGCACGCCACGCTCCTCTTCTTCGGCGGCGAGCGTCGCGAAGAAGCGCGTCAGCCCCGAGGGATCGATCCCTGCGTTCGTCGTGTACTCCACCGCCGAGGCATCGGCCTCGCGCTCGTCGTCGCGGCTGTAGCTCGCGAAGATCGCGCCCGCGCCCGCGCCGAGCGCGGCCTGCTCGAGCTGACCGGGCTCACGACCGAGCAGCACGTACGCGAGCGTCGCGCCGAGCGCGGTGCTCTGCATGCGCGTCATCTGCTGGACGCCGTGGCGGTGCTCCACATGCGCGATCTCGTGCGCCAGCGGGCCCGCGAGCTCCGACATCGTCTCGGCCTCCTCGACGAGCCCGCGGGTCACGTAGATGAACCCACCGGGCAGCGCGAACGCGTTGATCTGATCGGTGTCGACGACCCGGAACTGCCAGGGCACGTCGCGCGCGCCGCCGGCACCGACGAGCAGTCGGCGGCCGAGGTCGGTCACGTAGGTCGTGATCGCGGGGTCGTCGAGGATCGGCATCTCCTGCTCGATCTCCTCCGAGGCCTGCATCCCCATCGCGACCTCGCGCTGGGTGGACACCGTGCTCACGCACGCAGGCACCGCGAGCGCGGCGACCAGCGCGAGCGCGAGCCGACCGTCGGCCATCGTGCGCATCCGTGCTTCCTCCTGCGCGGAGCGCGCAGCAAGCGATGCGCCACGCGCGCGCTCGGGCCAGCTGGAGTGCTCGCTCGGACGGGAGGGCGTTCTCAGGTCTCGACGAACGAGAAGCGCCGTCGCATCACGCCGCGCACCGCGATCCACGACAGCAAGCCCACCGGCCCGAACATCAGCGTGAGCACGAGCGAGGGCACGACCGCGAGGTGCGGGATCCCGAGGCGCCGCGCGTCGCGCACCTCCCACGCACCGACGAAGAGATCGAAGATCAGGTAGTGCACCCAGCACGCGATCACGGTCTGTCGCGTGGTGAAGATCCGCATCACGCCGTCGAGCGTGAAGAAGTGCGAGCCCTGCGGGCCGGGGTGATCACCGAAGAGCAGGATCGTGTACGCGATGCCGAGCAACAGCGGCACGAGCCCCGAGAACACGAGCCGCTCGGTGCCCCGCCATCGCGGCGCGAAGACGAGCAGCAGCCACGCGGGCACCACCGAGTAGTTGAGCGCCAGGAAGACGTGATCGAGCGTGTCCACGTCTCAGCCGCGCGGAGGCATCGGGAGCAGGCGCGACGTCGTCTTCTGGTACTCGCGGTAGGCGGGGTACTTCGAGATCGTGATCTGCTCGGTGAACGTGGTCGATCCCTGGAAGAGCAACGAGAGCAGCACCGCGCCCACGATGGTCCAGTTGGCCCATCCCGCGCCCGCGGCCACCGAGAACAGGTAGAGCGCCCACCACATCCCCTGCTCGCAGAAGAAGTTCGGATGGCGCGAGTAGCGGAAGAGGCCCGTCGTGAGGAACTCGCGCTCCACACGCTCACCGCGTGCCTTCCGCGCGTGCTTGTCCTGGTGGAAGCGCCACTGCTGCTCGTCCGCGATCGTCTCGCCGGCGAGGAACGCGACGAAGAGCAGCGCCGCGATCACGTCGATCGCGTTCAGCGGCGTGCCCACGCCGTGCTCGAGCGCGGCCCACGCGGGCAGCGTGATGAGCAACAAGAGCACGTTCTGGTAGAGCGCGATGAACCCGAAGTTGAACGCCTGGAACGCCGCCGGGCTCATCCGCTCGCGCAGCACGGCCCACCGATAGTCCTCGCCGCCCGCGGCATAGCCGCCCTTGCGCGCGAAGTTGAACGTGAGCCGCGCGCCCCACGCCGCGACGAGCACCGTCATCAGCACGAGCCGCGCGTCGCCGAAGCCCGCGCACCACGCGAACCACGCGACGTAGAGCGGCGGGACGATCGACCAGATGCGATCGACCCACGAGCACTCGCGCGTGAAGAGCGAGAGGACCCAGCACAGGGCGGCGGCCGCGAGGGCGCCGTAGACCGCGAACATCAACGAGGTGGGCACGCGGCGCGTGATTCTCGTCGCCCGCCCCGGCCGAGTAAAGAGCGCGGATGCGCGGGTGACGCGCGCAGACCACGATGCGCGCTCCGTGACGACGACCCTTCGATTCCGAGCCGCGCATCACGACGACGTGCCTGCGATCGTCGCGCTCGTGGAGAGCGCCTATCGCGGCGACGCGAGCCGCGCCGGATGGACCACCGAGGCCGATCTACTCGACGGTCAGCGCACCGACGCGAGAGAGATCGCGGAGCTGCTCGGGAGCGCGCACACGCGCCTCGTGCTCGCGGAGCGCGAGGGATCGCTGGTGGGCTGCGTGGTGGTGAAGGACGAGGACGAGAGCGCGTACCTCGGCATGCTCTCGGTGCGGCCGATGCTGCAGGGCGGAGGGGTCGGGCGCGCGCTGGTCGCGGAGGCGGAGCGCGTCGCGCGCGACGAGCTCGGTCACCGCACGATGCGCATGACGGTGATCACCCAGCGCGACGAGCTGATCGCGTGGTACGCGCGGCTCGGCTACACGCCGACCGGCGACACCGAGCCGTTCCCCTACGGCGATCCGCGCTTCGGCCTGCCGCGGCGCGACGATCTCGTGTTCGTCGTGCTCAAGAAGGCGCTCTGAGCCCTTGCAGGAGTGCTCGTCCCGCCGGTCCCGGACGGGAGCGCGCGACGCGCGCGGACGGTAGGGACCGGCGGGCGAGCCGAGTTTTCGACAGCCCTTGCAGGAGTGCTCGTCCCGCAGGTCCCGGACGGGAGCGCGCGACGCGCGCGGACGGTAGGGACCGGCGGGCGAGCCGAGTTTTCGACAGCCCTCGAGTCAGGCGCTGCCGATCCAGTCGAGGCACTGCTCGAGGCTCTCGAGCACCGCGATCTCGAGCGTCTGCCCGGCGCCCACCGTGACGGTCTCGCCGATGCCCGAGACCATGCGCTTCACGCTCGTCTGGGTGACCGTGGCCGCGGGGGTGATCGCGGGGTTGCGCTTCACGCCGAGCTTCGCGATCGCGGGCCAGAAGCGTGTCTGGATCGCGCGTTGGAAGTCGGCGTTGAGCACCTTCATGTTGCGTGGATCCGCGACCATGCCGACCGGCGCGTGCACCTTCGCGGCCTCGAGCAGATCGTCGATGAACGCGTCGACCTGATCGGTCGCGACGTACCCGTCCATCTCGTAGAGGATCGTGCGATGGCGCGGCAGCAGGTAGACGTCCGCGCGCAGCTTCCCGTAGGTCTTCGTGTAGAGCGACTTCTTCGGAACCATCCCCCACCCCTCGCGCGAGCGATCAGAACCGACCCGACACGCCGACGCCCGCGACCTCGGGGCTCACCAGCGGGATCACCTGCATCGCCGTCGCCGCGTCCTCGCGCTCGCCCGACTCGCTCGCGCCGACGATCGCGAGCACGATCCCGGTCACCGCGATCACGCCGCCGCCGATCAGCAGCACGTCGGTCACGAGCGCGTAGGTGCGGACCTCGTCGCGCAGCTGGATCTGCTCGCTGCGCAGCGTCGCGTCCTCGAACGCCGCGTTGCGATCGACCGCGAGCACGCCCGTGATGACGCCCGCGACCACCGCCGCGCCACCGATGCCGGTGAGCACCCAGCCCGCGGTCCCGACGCCGCTCGATCCACGCTGCTGCGTCGTGCGCGTCTCGCTCGGCGGCGGGGTGGCCGCGCTCGGCGTCGTGCTCGCGGGCTGCGTGGTCGCCGGTGCGCGCGACGCGGCCTCGAGCCGCGCTTCCTCGCGCAGCGCCGCGATCGACTGGTGCGCGCGCGAGCGCAGCTCCGCCGTCGTGCCCGGCAGCGCGACGAAGCGCTCGTACTCGCGGATCGCATCGTCACGCCGCGCGAGGCGCTCGTACGAGCGCGCGATGTTGTAGACGAGCTCCGGCTCGGCGCGCATCGAGAACGCCTGCTGGAAGAGCTCGATCGCCTGCTCGTACTCGCGCGCGGCGTAGTGCTCCATGCCGCGATCGACGAGCCCCTGGAACTCCGGCGGCTCCTCCTGCGCCGACCCCGACGCAGCGCTCCCGAGCACCACTGCGAGCGCGAGCGCCATCGAGACGATCCCACGCATCACCGCACCCCCGGGCAGACCGCGGGCACCACCGCGGGCGTCGTTCCGTCGAGCTCGTAGATGCCCTCGACGAACCAGCACATGTTCAGCAGATCGGCGTCGGTCGGCACCGCGCCCGACTGCACGCGCGTCGTGCCGCGGTTGTCCTCGACCGGCCCGCGGAACGGATAGTGGCGGCTCTCCTCGCTGTCGGCGGTGAGCTCGCTGACGAGCCCCTCGATCTCGAGGCGCACCGCGGTGGGCACCGGCCCGGTCGGGTCGAAGGGCGCGAGGTACACCACGCTCTCCGAGGGATCGGGCTTCATCTGCTCGTAGATCGGCTCCGCGGGCTCCCACGTGCCGTCGCGCATCTCGCTCACGATGCGCGTGATCATCGGGCCCCAGTTCCAGTACGCGCTCGTCAGGCAGCGCGACGGAGCGAACTGGCAGCTGTCGGGGTTGTCGTAGCCGATCGAGTAGACCGGCCCTTCGTCCAGCGCGTTCAGCTCGGCCGAGACCTGGATCGGCACGGGCGTGTCGGTCTGCCCGAAGATCACGTCGGCGCCCGCCGCGACGAGCTCCTCGGTCGCCGCGGTCTCCTCCTCGGGATCGAACCACGCATAGGTCCAGCGCACGAGCACGCGCGCGTCGGGGTTCACCGAGCGCACGCCGCGCGTGAACGCGTTCATGTGACGCACCGACTCCGGGATCACGACCGGCCCCACGAGCCCGATGCGATCGCCGCGCGTCATGCGTCCCGCGAGCACGCCGGCCTGGTAGAGCGCGAGCTCCATGCGGCCGAAGTACGAGCCGAGGTTCGGCCCGGTCTGGAAGCCCGAGCAGATGAGGAAGCGGCGATCGGGATGACGCAGCGCCGCGGCCTGGATCGGGACGAGGAAGTCGTAGCTGGTGCCGACGATCACGTCGTCGCCGCGCGCGACGAACTCGTCGATCACGCGCGCCGCGTCGGAGACCGCGACGGTCGGCGAGTAGTGCGTCGCCACGTCGTCGACGTTCTCCTCGAGATAGAGCCGCGCGTCGTCGTGGGTCTTCGTCCAGCCGTGATCACCGACCGGGCCGACGTAGAGGAAGCCGACGTCGATCGTGCCTTCGATCGGCGGCGGGCCACCGCCCTCGTCGATCTGGGGATCGAGGATCAACGAGCATCCGGGCGTCGCGAGCGCGAGGAGCGCGCCCGTGACGAGCGTGTGGGAAAACGGTCGGTTCATCCTGCCTCCCGAGGGCTCGAGGCCCGGTGCGGCGCGGCGATTCGGTTCGAGGTGTGTGCCTGGCATCAGTCGACGACGGGCACCGATCGAGCGCGCGTGTCGTCGACGACGCCGCGGCGCGGGCTCTCCGGCGAGACGGCGGGGCTCGTCGTCGTCGCGGGCGGAGGCGGAGAAGTCGAAGGCGAAGGAGTCGCGACCGCGGCGGGCGCGGTCTCGGTGCGCGCGCGTCGCGAGCGCGAAGACGAGGAAGACGTGGTCGCGACCGGGGGAGGCGCAGCGATCGGCGCCGCGACCTCGACCGGCGGCGGCGCGACCGGCGCGAGCTCGTGCAGCTCCACGTGCACCGCGACCGAGTCGCCCTGGAGCACGGCCGGCACGCGCGCGGGGCGGTGTCCCTCGAGCGTCACCTCGAGCTCGACGCGCTCGCCGCGCTCGCCCGCGATCTCCTGCTCGAGCGGGGTCGTCCCGATCACGTCGCCGCGCGCGCGCACCTCGGCGCCCGCGGGATCCGACGTCACGATCACGCGCGTCGGCCGCGCAGCCGGCGCTTCCACCGGCGTCGCCGCGACCGTGGGCGCGGGAGCGGGCGTGGGATCGGAGCTCGCCCCGCCGCCCCACGCGAGCAGCCCCGCGACCGTCGCCGCGCCCGCGACCACCGCGACCACCGCGCCGGTGCGCGCGCGCGAGGGTCGCAGCTCCGCGGGCATCGGCTGCGGCGTCGGCGTGGTCCCCGGCACCTCGCTCGGCGAGCGCAGCATCACCGGCCCCGACGCACTGATCTCGACGCTCTGATCGTGCGAGCTGCGCATGCTGCTCAGCGACGAGCCGTCGATCTTCGCGAGCGCCTGCATGACCTCGGCGACGCTCTGGAAGCGATCGCTCGGGCGCTTCTCCATGCAGCGCTTGATCACCGCCTCGAGCCCCGCGGGCATCTCGGGCGCGCGCGTCTCGCCGGCTCGCAGCACGATCCGATCGCGCACGTTCGGCACCGGCGCGTTCAGGTGCTGCTGGAGGATCGACACCGCGCTCTTGCCGCCGAACGGCACCTGCCCCGCGACGAGCGAGAAGAGCACCACGCCGAGCGCGTAGATGTCGGTCCGGTTGTCGACCGGATCGCAGACGATCTGCTCGGGCGCCATGTAGCGAGGCGAGCCCAGCATCGTCTCGCCGCGCGTGAGGTCGCGCTCGAGCGGCGCGATCTCCTGGTTCTCCTGGAAGACCTTCACGAGGCCGAAGTCGAGCACCTTCACGTGCTCCGACTCGTCGTCCTCGCCGCGCGTGAGCATCACGTTGCCCGGCTTGAGATCACGATGCGCGAGCGACTCGCGATGCGCGGCGCGCAGCGCCCGGCAGATCTCCAGCGCGATGCGGCTCGCGCGGCCCGGCTCGACGCGCACCTCGCGCGCGAGCACGTCGGTGAGCGGCTCGCCGTCGAGCAGCTCCATGACCATGAAGAGCCCGCCGTCGGACGTCTCGCCGTAGTCGTGGACCGTGACGATGTTCGGGTGCTTCAGCCTCGAGCTGATCGACGCCTCGAGGAAGAAGCGCTTCCGGAAGTCGTCGTTGCCCTTCTGGATCGCGAGCAGCTTGATCGCGACCTTGCGATCGAGGGGCAGCTGGGTCGCCCGATAGACGCGGCCCATGCCGCCGATCGCGATCAGCGAGTCGAGCCGGTACTTCGAGGTGAGCTCCCGGGGCAGCAGCTCTCCGGCTGGCGGCATCGACGCGGGGGGCCGCTCCGCGCGCGCCTCACCGCTCTGCTCGACACCCGCGCCCGTGTCGTCCGGGCTCTCGGTACCGCTGGGTGCCTTCTCTCCGACCACGATCCGCGCCCCCCTCCCCGCTTCCCAAACGACGATGTCGCCTGGTCAGACGGGAAAAGTCAACCCTTACAGGATCACTGGCATGGAGCGGATCACGACGAGCGGAGGAGGACGAGCGTCTCGGCGAGCCGCTCGAAACGGAGGGTCCAGTCACCGAGCCGGACCGTCGCGCCGGGGGGGAGCGCGACCTCGGTGGAGCCCACCGGTTTGCCGCCGATCGCCGTGCCGTTGCGCGATCCCGCGTCCTGCAGCGTGTACGTCCCGTCGGGGGCGCGGCGGATGCGCGCGTGGAGCTTCGAGATGCTCGGATGATCGACGAGCACGTCGCTCGAGCTCGCGCGCCCGACGAGGATCGTCCCGGGGAACGTCTTCGTGACCTTCCGCACCGGGAACACGACCGCGCGCCAGAGATCGATCCCGAGCCGCATGCTCGCGGCGCCGTGGGTCATCGCGCGGGTCTGGAAGGACCAGTCCTCGTCCTCGGCGCCCTCGGGCGGCGTCCCGATCAGCTGGGCGGCGCCGAGCACCGGCTCGAGCGTCGACTCCGTTCCCCCGCGCGCCTGTCGAGCCGCGTCGGTGAAGGCGATGCCGCTCCCGAAGACCAGCTCGCTCATGCGATCGACCGTACCACAGCGCAGCGGAGCCCGACTCCGAGTCCTCCCCGCGGTCCTCAGGCGCGGAGCGCGCGGCTCGGCGCGTGGGACGCGCGCTCGGCGTCGCGCACTCGGCGCCACGACTCGCGGGTGACGTGACGCTCGAGCGCCGCGAGCACGATCGCGCTCGTCGCGAGCAACGCGAGCAGTCCGTCGTACGCGAGCCCGAGCAGCGCGAGCAGCAGCATCGTTCCGAAGTGGAGCCACCGGCCCTCGAGCCCGGCGCGCGGCTCGAGCTCCTCGGGATCACAGCGCGCGAGCCGCTCTCCGTCGCGGAAGAGCGAGCGCGCCCCGATGGTGCCCGCGATCGTCGCCGGCACCAGCACCAGGAGCGCGCTCAGCGCGCGAGGACCCCGGGGCGCGAGCGCCTCGATGGCGACCACCGGCGCGAGGGCGATCGCGAGCACGTCGAGCACCGCCGCGATCGTCCCGAACGCGGCCCCGCGGCGGAGCAGCTGCGGCACCCCGCGCGCGATCCACATCGTCGCGCGCGACGCCCGGTATCCGTCGCCGATGCGCGGCCGGAGCACGTCTGCGCGCGCGCTCCAGCGCGACTCGTACGCGGCCTCGAGCCGCCGCACCCGCGCGAGCGCCGCGAGCGCGAGCAACGCGCCCAGCGAGAGCACCACGATGCGGATCGCAGTCTCCGAGCTCATGAGTGGGCACCTAGGCGCGAGCCACTCGGGGTCAGCGCGGCGCAGAGCCACGGCCCGACGCTCGGCGCGGCGCGGTGCCACCCGGTGGGACAAGATCCGCCGGGTGGACGGGCTGATCCGAGGGACCGACGGGCGCGCGCGCTGCGCGTGGCCGGGCGACGACGCGCTCTACCTCGACTATCACGATCGCGAGTGGGGTCGTCCGATCGCCGACGATCGTCGGCTCTTCGAGAAGATCGTGCTCGAGGGGTTCCAGTCCGGGCTCTCGTGGCGGACGATCCTCCACAAGCGCGCGCGCTTCCGCGAGGTGTTCCACGACTTCGATCCCGCGCGGGTCGCGCGCTTCGGCGAGCGCGACGTGGCGCGTCTGCTCGCCGATCCCGGGATCATCCGGCACCGCGGGAAGATCGAGGCCGCGATCGCGAACGCACGTGCCGCGGTGACGCTGATCGAGCAGGAAGGCTCGCTCGCGCGCGTGATCTGGTGCTTCGAGCCGCCCGCGAAGGAGCGCCCGGCGCGCATCGATCTCGCGACGGTGAAGGCGATGCCGACGACGCCCGCGAGCGAGCGGCTCGCGAAGGCGCTCAAGGCGCGCGGCTTCCGCTTCTTCGGGCCGACGACCGCGTACGCGATGATGCAGGCGGTGGGCTTGGTGAACGATCACTTCGAGGGCTGCGCGCTGCGCGACGAGGTCGAGGCCGCGCGCGCCGCGTTCGCGCGCCCGCGCTAGGGGAGCGGCTGGGTCATCCCGAGCGCGCGCATGCGGGCCTCGCACTCGGCGCGATGCTCGGCGTCGCACACGAGGTGGAGCCCGCTCGCGCGATCCACGAGCACCGGCACTCGATAGCACCCGATCCCGGTCTCGCACTCGTACGTCCACGCGAGGTGCGGGCCCGACGTGCGCCACGCCTCGACGCGCTGCTCGCGCTCGTACGCGCTCTCGTCGGGGCGCGGCGCGATCGGCCAGGCGCGGGGCGGCGGAGGCGGAGGCCCGAGCGTCGATGCCGGCAGCGGCTCCGGAGGCGGCCGCGGCGCAGGGACGATCACCGCGAGCGTCGCGATCGAGGCCGCGGTGCCGATCAGCTGCAGCACCGCGAGCGCGAGGCATCGCCGGCGCGCGCTGCGCTCGCCGGGGGTCTCGAGCGCGCGCGCCACCACGTGCCCGGCGTCGCGATAGCCACTCGCGGCCGCGCTCGTCTCGAGCACGAGATGCACGTCCTCGCCGCGCGATCCGAGGCGTGCGTCGGCGACGTACCCCTCCACCCGCAGCGGCGTCCACGTCCCGTCGGGCATCCGTACCCGCAGCCCTTCGCCCTCGCTCTCGACCTGCGCCACGCGCGCTCCGCGCATCGCGCGCGCTCGTCGCAGCACGACCACCACGTCGCGCAGCGCGCGCCACGACATCGCGCCCAGCACCGTCAGCGCGATCGTGACGACCACCAGCGCGCGATGCCCGAGCTGCAGGGCCGCGATCAGCGCGATCGCGAGCACGAGCACCGCACCGACGAAGAGCCCGGCGCGAGCGCGCGTGCTCGCCCCGATGTCGATCGGATCGGGATCCTGCGGCAGCCCGCGCACCGCGGCGACCAGCGGACGCAGCTCGTCGGCGCAGCGGGGCCGACCGAGCGGCGCGTCGGCGCTCTCCGCGCTCGCGCAGACGATCTCGCGGCCCTCGGCGTCGCGCAGCCGCACCACCGCCGTCCCCGCGCGCCACCGCGCCGCCGCCCACGCGATCGCGGTGCGCACGCCGCCCTCTTCGAGCGTCACGCCCCATCGATCCCAGGTGATCCGCGCCCGCCGCGGCCCGCGCGCCCGCACCAGGAGCAGCCATCCGAGCGCGGTGCCCGCGATCCACACGCCGTGCGCCGACGTCGGCGCGAAGCCGCGCGTGACCGCGAGCGCGAGGAGCACCATCGTCGCGGTCGCCGCCACGATGCCCGCCTGCGCGAGCCACCAGAGCTCCGTGTAGAACGAAGGGCTCAGCTCGATCGCGCCCTCGCCCTCGTCGCGGGGCGGCATCACGAAGCGCTCGACGGGCTCCCCTCCGCTCGACACCACCACCTCCGGCGCTCGACTATCCTGTGCGTATGCCGCTGGCCCTGTCCACGCGCGTCCGAGCCGGAGCCTCGACGCGATGAAGCTCCCGATCACGCGTGGCCCGCGCGAGCGACGGGTGCCCGAGGGCGACGACAAGCCGCGCCTCGTCTGTCCCGAGTGCGCCTACGTCGCGTACGAGAACCCGAAGATCGTCGTGGGCTCGGTGGTGACCTCGGAGGACGGACGCGTGCTGCTCTGTCGTCGCGCGATCGAGCCGCGGCGTGGGTTCTGGACGTTGCCCGCGGGCTATCTCGAGCTCGGCGAGTCGCCCGAGCACGGCGCGATGCGCGAGGCGCGCGAGGAAGCGTGCGCCGAGATCGCGCTCGACGGGCTGCTCGCGGTCTACTCGATCACGCACATCTCGCAGGTGCAGCTCTTCTATCGCGCGCGGATGGTGCGCGAGGAGTGCGCGCCGGGGATGGAGTCGCTCGAGGTGCGGCTCTTCGCGTGGGACGAGATCCCGTGGAGCGAGCTCGCGTTCCCCACCGTGCACTGGGCGCTCGGGCACTTCGAGGCGTCGCGAGGTCGCGCGCTCGGGCAGCCGTTCGGGAACGTCGAGGGCGGTCCGCCCGATCCGGTGGGCTGACTTGCAGAGACGAACGGTCGTGCTATTCATGGGTGGTCATGGTCACCAAGGGTGAAGAGACGCGAGCTGCCGTGCTCGACCACGCGATCGCGCTGGCGAGCGAGCTCGGGCTCGAGGGCGTGACCATCGGCCTGCTCGCGGACCGCGCGGGCATGAGCAAGAGCGGGCTCTTCGCGCACTTCAAGTCGAAGGAGTCGCTGCAGCTCGCGATCCTCGAGGAGACGCTCTCGCGCTTCGTGCAGAGCGTGGTGTTGCCCTCCTTGAAGAAGCCGCGCGGCGAGCCCCGGGTGCGCGCGCTCTTCGAGCGCTGGCTCGACTTCGCGTGCGCGATGCCGGGCGGGTGCATCGTGGTCCAGGCGATGGCGGAGCTCGACGATCGCCCGGGCCCGGTGCGCGATCGCCTCGAGGCCGCGCAGCGCGACTGGCTCGACACCCTCGCGACCGCGGTCCGCATCGCCAAGGAAGAAGGGCACTTCGAGGCCCGCATCGCGCCCGAGCAGCTCGCGTACGAGATCGCGGCGCTCGCCCACGGGCACCACCTCATCTCGCGCATGCTGCGCGACACCGAGGCCGACGCGCGGGTGCGCCGCGGCTTCGATCGAATGATCCGCCACGCGCGGGGATCCTCGGACTGAGCTCCGAGGACTTCCTCGTCGCCCAAGGAGGCTCGTCATGTCCGAGATCGACGGTTCCCTCGATGTGTCCTCGGAAAATAGCACGAACGTTCGGCCTAGAGATCGCGGGGACGCGATCCCCGCGGCGCTGAAGGCCGCACGCGCCGCGCTGCAGGTCGCGGCCGCTGCGTCGCCCGATGTCGCGGCCCGTCTCGCCGAGCGGATCTTCACGACCGTGCGTCGTGCGCCCCGCCCGGCGCGCGAGCTCGAGGCGCTCGCGCGCGCTCGTCACTTCCTCATCCCGAGCGAAGGCGCGCCCCTCGCGGCGTGGGAGTGGGGCGAGGCCGGCCCGCGTGTGCTGCTGGTGCACGGATGGGAAGGACGCGGGTCGCAGCTCGCGCCGATCGGCGAGCGCCTCGCCGCGCTCGGCTTCCGCGCGGTCGCGTTCGATGCGCCGGCCCACGGCGACACCCCGGGCGCGACCTGCACGTTCTTCGACGTCGCGAACGCGATCCAGCACGCGGCGCGCGCCCTCGGTCCGCTGCACGCGATCGTCGCCCACTCGATGGGCGGCGCCGCGCTGACGTGGGCGGTGCGCAGCCACGGTCTCGCGAAGCGCTACGTCGTGATCGCGCCGCCCGCGGATCTGCGCGACTTCTCGCGCGGCTTCGCGCGGATGATGGGGCTCTCCGACGACCTCCGCGCGCGCATGGAGCAGCGCATCGAGGAGCGCTACGACGTGTCGCTCGAGGACGTCGTCACCGAGAAGACCGCGGCGACGCAGTACGCGCCGCTGCTCGTGGTGCACGACCTCGGCGATCAGGAGGTGCCCTTCGACAAGGGCCGTCGCCTCGCCGACGCGTGGCCGGGCGCGACGCTGATGCGCACCGAGGGCCTCGGCCATCGCCGCATCCTGCGCGAGCGCGAGGTCGTGCGCGCGGTGGAGCGCTTCGTCGCGTGGGGGCTCGAGCCGTCTTGATCGCGATGGGCGCGCGCGCGATCACTCGCGCGATGACGATCCCCTTCCACCTCGCGTTCCCGGTGAACGATCTCGAAGCAGCGCGCGCCTTCTACGCCGGGCTGCTCGGCTGTCGCGTGGGGCGCGAGGACGCGCGCTGGATCGACTTCGACTTCTTCGGACACCAGATCACGGCGCACCTCGTCAGCGCGAAGAGCGGGAGCGCGAGCGCGAACGAGGTCGACGGCGACGACGTCCCGGTGCGGCACTTCGGGGCGATCCTGCCGTGGGAGCAGTGGCACACGACCCGCGACGCCCTGCGCGACAAGGGCGTGCGGTTCGTGATCGAGCCGCGCATCCGCTTCGCGGGCCAGGTGGGCGAGCAGGCGACGATGTTCTTCGAGGACCCGTCGGGGAACGCGATCGAGCTCAAGAGCTTCAAGGATCCCGCTCGGATCTTCGCGCGGTAGTTTCCTCCGGAGTCAGCGGCCGATCGTGTCGAGCACGTCGGGCGGGAAGCCCAGGCGCTCCAGCGGCGCGCGCAGATCGTCGGGGAGCGGGGCGCGCCCTTCGAGCGTGCGCGTCTCGTCGTCGGGATCGGGAATCACGATGCGCTCGGCGTGCAGCGCGAGCCGGTGCAGCGCGATCTCCTCGCGCATCTTCCGGTTCTCCTTGCCGTCGCCGTAGGTCGTGTCGCCGAGCAGCGGGCGGCTCAGGTGCTTCATGTGGCGACGGATCTGGTGCTGCCGTCCGGTGCGGGGACGACAGCGCACCAGCGTGTAGCGATCGCGCGCGATCGCGATCGGCGTGTACTCGGTGATCGCGGGGACACGCTCGCCGCCCTCGCGCGCCGGGATCGCGTGATCGACGGTGCCCGGCGCGTCGAGCGCGCCGCGCACCAGCGCGACGTACTCCTTCTCGACGCGTCCCTCCTGGAACGACGCCGAGAGCACGCGCGCGGTGTCGGGATCGAGCGCGACCACGAGCGCGCCGCTGGTCGCGCGATCGAGGCGGTGCACCGGGTACACCCACGTGCCGAGCGCATCGCGCAGGCGGTGCATCATCGTGTCGCGCGAGTCGTCCCAGCCCCGATGCACCGACACGCCCGAGGGCTTGTCGGCGATCACGACGCGGGGGGTCGACACGAGGATTCTCACGAGGCGAGTATGGCGATCACGACCGAACGGCCGAAGGAACCAGCCGTCACACAGTACCGCCCGTGGATTGCGGTACCGTATCCCGAATACGCCCGCCATGACGCGGTGTCCCTTGGCGAGCGCCGATTTCCCTAGTACTCACGAGACCCTAGTGACTCCCGTCGCCAAGAGCGTGTCGCATCGCATCCGCGAGCGCCGCCACGCCCTCGGGCTCTCGCAGAGCGGCCTGGCCGAGCTCGCGGGTGTCTCGCCCGAGCTCGTGAGCCGCATCGAGCGCGGGCGCTGTCTGCCATCGCTACCGACCCTCGTGACGTTCGCCAACGTGTTGCGGACCACACCGAACGACTTGCTCGGGTTCGAGCAACCGCTCGCGGACGAAGAGCTGAGGCCTCTGCTCGACGCCGTGAACGCGCTCGGTCCGGCGCAGCGCGCGGAGATCCGTCGCATCGCGGAGGCGCTCGCGAAGTACCAGAGCGACGTGCCGCCCGCATCCGACGGGCGACAACGGCGCGAGAGCGGCTTCACACAGCGAGCGCCGACCACACAGGGCAAACGCCCCGGCGAGATCAGCTAAGTCGTCTCCCTCGGTTGTTTCGAGCGAGAGCGCGCTCAGAGCGAGCAGTCGATCAGCGGCGCGAGGTCGTCGCCGTCGAGCACGAACGCACGGGGCTCGGGCGCGAGCGGGCCGGTGCCGTCGGGGTCCTGGAGCCAGCCGGTCTCGAGGTAGTTGCGCAGCAGCGACTCGATCTCGTCGACGGTCTCGGCGCCTGCGGTCGCGGCCTCGGTGGTGCCCGCGGCGCAGAGGAACTTCGACGCGCCGCACGCATCGATCGTGTCGCACGAGCCGTTGAAGGCGGTCGCGTCCTCGAGCGCGAGATCGCCGTAGTAGGCGCGGCCGTCGATCATCACGAGGCGCACGTCGGCGGCGCGGCTGTCGGTGACCGCGAGGTAGGGATCGCTGCTCGCGACGCGACCGAACACCACGACGTCGGCGCGCAGGCCCGGCGCGAGGCGTCCGATGTGCGCGCCGAGATCGACCGCGTCGGCACCGCCGAGGGTCGCCATCTCGACGAGCGCTTCGGGCGTGACCTGCGCGACGCCCTCGGCCGCGGCCCACTCGAGCGCGAAGCGCATCTCGCTCAGCACTTCGTCGGAGCCCGACACCGTCCAGTCGGGCCCCAGCGCGACGGGCAGGCCGAGCTCGAGCATGCGACCGATCGGCGCGGTGCGGCCGTAGAGCAGGATGTTGCTCGAGGGCGACCACACGAAGTGCGCGCCGGCGCCCATCGACTCGATCAGATCGTCGTCGTCGAACGGCACCGCGTGGATGAAGAGCGCGGCGCCGAACGGCGTGCCGTCGGTGTCGAAGAGCAGCGAGGTGGTGTAGCGATGGCGGCCCGCGTAGCAGTCGAGCTCGCGCGTGGGATCGGTCGCGGCGCCGCCTCCGGTGTAGCCCTCGCCCATGTGGACCGCGTGGCGCGTGGCATCGCCGGCGCGGAACGCGCTCACGATCGAGACGCGCGCGGCGTCGTTCATCGCGCTCTCGCACGCACCGGAGATCGTGGTGCGCATCGTGTTGGTGCCGAGACCGTGCGCGTGCTCGGCGCTGCGCACCAGGCCCTGCGCGCACTGTCGATCCGGCGCCTGGCCCATCATCGTCGTGGTGCCGTGGATCACCGAGCGCAGCTCGGCGTAGCGGAGCGCGGCGCACATGTGCTGGCGGTTGCGAGGATCGCCGCTGCCCCACGACTCGAGGCGGGCCTCGGGCTCGACGTGGGCGCGATAGTCGTCGTCGGCGCGCCACTCGTAGCGATTGCCGAAGAGCGCCATGTCCGCGGGCACCCACTCGGGCAGGAAGTCGTAGGTCGCGTGGTTGTGCGCGTCGATGAGGCCCGCGGAGATCGTCGCGTGGGTGTCGATGATCGTGACGGTGTCGGCCGAGGGCGACGCGCTGCAGTCGTCGGCGACGCACGTGATCGAGTCGCCGACGATCAGCACCTCGCCATCGACGATCGGTCCGTCCGGCGCGAGCACGGTGCCGCGCAGCAGGAAGCCGCCGGTGCCGGTGCGCACGATCTCGGCGGGCGGCGCGGCGGTGGAGCCGGTGGGTGTGGTGCCGCCGTCGGGCATCGCTGCGTCGATCGGCGTCGATGCATCGATCGGGGTCTGGGCAGCGTCGATCGGCGTCGCGGCGTCGTCGTCGCCCGAGGTCGTCGCGTCGGGTGGGCCTGCGTCGGCGGGCGAGTTACCACCGGGGCATCCGACGAGCGCGAGCGAGAGCAGGACGTACGTCGACCACGACACTCGGCGCATGCGGCGAGGATACGCGGGTGTGGTGCGCGTCGGATAGGCGGGGAGACGAAGGATGAGCAAGTCGAGCGGCGGAGCGGGGCGCGTGATCGGGTGCTTCGCGCTGTTCGCGGTCGCGCTGGCGTGCGTGGGCGGCATGGGGTTGGTGCTGGGGCGTCACGCGATCGCCACGATGATCGCGCGCGGGCAGCTCTCGCAGCGTGGCGTCGAGTGCGACGATCGGTTCGCGGTGGAGATCGCGATGTCGCTCGATCAGCTCGTGGTCGCGCCGACGCGCTGCACCATCGCGAGCGGCGTCGTGACCGCGGTCGAGGTGGTGGAGCCGGTGACGGTCGGGATCGCGAACGGCGCGCCGACGCGGGTCGAGGGCGGTGTCGCGCGGATCGATCTGCGCGGTGACGTGGGCGCGGGGCTGCGAGGCAGCGGATGGGGCGCGATGCTCGATGCGCTCTCGATCCCCGAGCGCATCGGGACGATGGTCGCGGGGTTCGGTCAGCTCGCCGCGGCGGGCGCACCGCCGATCACGATGCGCACCGTGGAGATCATGCGCGCGGGCGCGCCGATGATCACGATGAGCGAGCTGCGCACCGACGGCGCGCAGCCGCTCGGTGTGACGGTGACGCGCGCGGAGCTCCCGGTGATCGCAGGACCGATGGGCGTGCGGGCCCAGGTCGCGCTCGACGGGGTGCGGAGCTCGGCGACACGATCGTCGGCGACGATGGACGCGACGCTCGACGTCGATGCGTCGCTGCCACTGCTGGGAGCGGTCGACGAGCAGCGCGCGGTCAGCGTGATGGTCGAAGGGCTCGACACCGACGTGCCGCGCTGGTCGCTGCGCTGACGGACTCAGTTCTCTGCGCTCAGCGCGTCGAATGCGCGCTCGAGCTCGGGGTCGGGGACCGCGACGTAGGCTTCGCCTTCGGTCAGCGGGGTGAGGATGGTCGGCGCTGCGACGATCCGGCCGTCGACGACGATCGCGAGGCGGCGGCCGACGTGCAGCGTCGATGCCTCGGCGAGGCGCGACCTTCCGGTGTCGTCGAGATCGAGGACCAAGATCCGCGAGCCGTCCGGCGACACGAGCAGCCGCACGTGGACGATGTTGTGCGACTCGACCACGACGCCGTGCTCCACCGCGAGGAGCTCGTCGGTCGCGCCCGACCATCGCGGCAACACCTCGCCCTCCGCGCCCTCGATCGCGACCATCCGGATCGCGAGCGACGGAGCCGGGGGGCGCTCGCGATACTGCTCGACGCCGAACGAGCACGACGTGAGCAGGGCGAACGTGAGGATCGCAGCGCGCGAGGTCGTCATCGGCGCGCAGCATCGCACACGAATTGGGCGGCGACGCGCTCGGCGCCTAGGATCTCTCGCGATGGATCGCGACGGGTTCCGTGAGGCGCTCCTCCGTGTGATGGAGCGCAAGGTCCACTGGGCTTGGCCTTCGTTCACGTCGGGGCGCGTCGCGAAGTCGCGCCTGCACGTGCACCTCGAGCAGGAGTGGGAGGTCTACGTACGCGACTTCCCGGTGATGGTCGGGCGCGCCTACGTGCAGTGCCCGATCGCGGCGGTGCGGCGCGAGCTCGCCGAGAACCTCTACGAGGAGGAGACCGGCGGCCTCCACGCGGGCAAGCCGCACCCCGAGCTCTTCCTCGAGTACCCGCGCGGGCTCGGGTTCGATCTCTCGCGCTTCGATCGCGTCGAGCTGCTGCCCGGCGCGGCGCGGTATCGCGCGTTCCTCGACGACGCGACGAACCAGCGGGGATGGGCGGTCGCCACCGCGATCGTGACGCTCTTCGTCGAGGGCACGCCGCACGAGCGCGCGCTCTTCGACACGAGCGCGCCCGCGCGGCCCGAGCCGCCGCTCGAGCAGCATCCGCTGGTCGTGCACTACGGCCTGCCGCTCGCGTCGCTCGCGCTCACCAAGGCGCATCGCGGGGTCGAGGGCGATCATCGCCTCGCGGCGTGGCGGATGATGCTCGATCACGTCGCGGAGAGTGATCGCCCGCGCGTCGTGAGCGCGATGGACGAGGCGGTCGAGCGCTGGCTCGCCTATCGCGACGACGTCGCGCAGGCAGTCGGGCTCGAGCGCTGACTATCGACCCGTGCGGTGCCAGATCCCCGTGCACTCGGGGACGCGCGCGAGACGCTGGTCGCGGATCTGCGCGACGAGCGCCTCGGAGAAGAACGCGCCGAGCACCTCGGCGGCCTCGTCGCTCGTTGCGAACGCGTAGTCGGTTCGGATCCAGCGCCGCGCGTAGCCCCGCGCCTCGAGCAGCGCGAAGTACTCCTCGAGCGCGTCGTGATGGCGCGGCTCGGTGTGCCCGGTCCCCAGCGTCTCGATCACGACGAGCGCGCCGCCGGGCGCGACCGCGCGCTCCATCGCGTCGAGCGCGCGGCCGACCTCGTCGCGCCATCCGTCCGGCATCCAGTGCCGGAAGTGACCGAAGCACCAGCCGGCCGTCGCGAGATCGAACGATCCTTCACCGCCGATCGACGCGAGATCGAGCGCGCGCGCATCGGCCTCGATCAGCCGGACGCGATCGGCAGGGAGCGAGCGCGCCGCCACCTCGAGCATCGCCGGCGCGCGATCGACGCCGACGACCTCGCGCGCACCGAGCTCGAGCAGCACGCGCGCCACGCGCCCCGTGCCCGAGCCCACGTCGAGCGCGCGCGCGCCGCGCACCACCGCGAGCTCCGCGAGCGCGCGTGGGAGCGCTCCGTCCGCGTCCTCCGCGCGGACCAGACGATCGTAGGCGTCCGCCGCATCGCGGTAGATCGCACGCTGCTTCTCGTCGTCGCTCGTTCGCTCGCTCGCCGTCATCGGTTCCCTTTACCACCACGCGACGACGTTCGCGTCACGGCGGGGCGCATCGCCGCAGGTCGCGCATCGAGACCTCGGACGGACCTGCGTCGCGGCGTGGTGGCACGCCCGATGCGGTGAGCGCCCGACGAGGAGAAAGGCGATGAACATCAGTCTCGTCGGTCTACTGATCCTGCTCGTGCTCTCGCTGGTGGTCGGGCTGATCGCGCAGGCGATCGTGCGCTACCCGGGCGGGCTGCTCGCGGCGACGGGCACGGGCTTCGTCGGCGGTCTCATCGGCATCATGCTCGCGCACGCGACGGGGCTGCCCGAGCTGCTCGCGGTGAACGTCGGTGGGATGCGCTTCCCGATCGCGTGGGCGATCCTCGGATCGATCCTGCTGCTCGCGGTGGTGTCGCTGATCTCGCGCGGTCGGACCTATCGCTACGGCTGACGCTCGAACGCGAAGCGCAGCGCGTAGGACGCGGGCGTGCGCGGGCCGGGGTTGAAGCGGAAGCCGCTCAGCACGCGCTCGACGCACGCGCCGACGTCGGGATCGGCGATCGAGCTGTGGAGCTCGCGGACCTCCAGGCTCCCCGAGCCGAGCACCCTCACCTCGACGTCCACCGTTCCCTGCAGCGCCGGATCGTCGCGGAGCTCGCGCTCGTAGCAGGCGCGCAGCGCGGCCTGGCGGGTCTCGATCATCCGGTGGAGCAGCCGCACGTCGAACGATGAGGATCCGCGCGTCTCGAGCACCTGGGCCGGGAGCACCAGACGACCGCGCACGGCCGCTGGCGCCGGCGGAGCGTTCTGCCCGCACGCGCGCATCGTGCGGCGTGCGGTGGCGAGCTCGGCATCGAGCGCATGCAGCACGGCGCGATCGTGCTCGCGCTTCATGCGCTCGGCGATGCGCACGACGACGAGCGCGCGATCGGAGCACGGTCCCGATGCCATCGCGGTCGCCTCGCGGTGCGCGTCGCGCGCGCGCTCGAGCTCCTGCGCGTGAGCAGCAGTGGACGGAAGGACGAGCAGCGCGGCGGCGAGAGCGAGGGTCGTTCGCATGACGGGGCGGCTCATCGGAGCGAGCCGCGCCGCGTTGCCGTGCTCACGCCGCGTCGCGCTGTCGGTAGTACCGCCGATGGGCGCGGCCACAGCTCGGGCACGTCGCCGAGTGCACGAACAGGCGGGCACCCCCGAGCTGCGCCTGCGACCACTGCCCACCCTCGACGTGCGCGCCGCAGCACCGCGCGACTCGGTGCTCTCGCTCGGCTTCGTCGCGATCGCCCACCTCGATCGCCGCCTGCGCCGACTCGCCGCCCGCGAAGCTCTGCATGCGTCGGAACGCGCGGCTCCGTCGGGTGCCCAGCCGCCGTCGCAACGCGCCGACCGCGAGCACGCCGACGACCACGAGCACCGGAATCCCGAGCACGATCCAGGGGATCACGCGGCGCCACGGGCTCGGCTCCGCGTGCTCGATCACCGAGTACCGCGCGAGCGCGTCCGCAGCCAGAGCGCGCTCTCGATAGGCCTCGAGGCGCTCGGCGGGGACGTGATCGGCGAGCGTCTGCAGGCTCACCTCGATCTCGAGCTCGCGCCCCCGAACGCTCACGCGGCGGGACACCCGCAGCTCCTCGGTCTCGACGACCTCGTGCTCGTTCTCGATGTCCCAGCCCCGATCGTTCGCGACCGAGACGCGATGGACCACGTGGATGGGGTACGGCAGCACGAGCGGGCCGGGCGGGCGCGACTCGCTCGGGACCGGGAGGTGGTCGATCACCGCCCACGCGTCGAGCCGGCGCTCCTCGACGGCCCAGAACTCGTCGAGCGCATAGCGCTCGTGCACCGTCACCGTGCCGTCTCGCGCGTCGTCTTCGATGCGGAGCGGCTCGAGCGCGCGCACGTCGAGCCCCAGCTCACGATAGAACTCGAGCGCGCCCTCGCCGATCGACTCGGTCCGGCCTGCGTCGGCGTACGAACGAAGTCGCGCGGCGTGCGGCCCGCGATAGACGGTCATCGCGCGGAGCGTGCTCTGGGCGCCGGCTACGACGTATCGCTCGTCGACGAATTGCGTGGGCTCCGCCGCGATCGGGAGCGGCACCTCGACGAGCGTCCGCTCCGGCCCGCCGATCGGAAGCGCTCGACGCACCGTGAGCGCGGGCCGACTCTGCGCCGGACCTCGCTCCAGCGTGCGGGTCGCGTCGACCCACACCGACTGGCCACCGAGGTGGATGCGCACGACCACGTGATCGAACGTGGCGGGCGAGGGCAGCGCGCCGTCGATCGACACGCCCGCGGTCGTGCTGGCGAGCGCGGGCTCCGCCACGACCCCGAGCCCCGCGAGGATCGCGACGAGCAGCAGCGCCTTGTCCTTGCAGTCGCCGTAGCGACGGCGCGCGACCTCGGCCGGCGCGTGCGGCACGACCGCGTTGTGCGCGACCTCGACGCCGAGATAACGCACCTCGTCCTGGACGAACTGCAGCGCGGCCTCGACCTGCGCGTCGCGATCACCGGCGGCGCGGATCCGATCCATCGGGACGTTCGCGAGCACCGCGTCGAGATCGTCGATCGCGTAGAGGGGCCGCGCCCAGCGCTCGACGTCGGACCACGCGGCGAACTCCGAGATCTCGACCCACGGCGCGCCGACGATCCACGACGGCGCATCGTCGGCGAGGTCCGCCAACGGCACGTCGAGCGCATCGACCCGCAGCGCGCCGTCGGTCTTCACGACGCGGTAGCCGCGCGGCATCTCGTGCACTTGCGTGAGGACCGCGCGGTCGCTCGGCCAGTGCGCCGCGAAGTGCACGCGCCGCGCCCCCGGCCATCCGATCGGGATGCGCGATGCGTGGAGCCCGCCGAAGAGCGACGTGTCCTCTCGCAGCGAGTACGCGTGGTCGATGATGTCTCCGACCCGCACGTCCTCGACGAAGAGCAGCGCGGAGCGACGCTCGTCGTAGAGCCCGTCGTCGAGGCGCGACTCGGGCTGGATCACCCGGACGCGCTCCCGCGCGAGCACGTCGGTCGCCACTCCGTCACGGATCCGGCGCACCCAGTGCCAGACGAGCTCCTCGCGCGAGCTCACCTCGATCGAGATCTGCGAGCCCGAGGCGAGCCCCGCGGTCGTCGAGACGCGGTACGCCACGCGATGGAAGTCGATCTGCGCCTCGGGCGAGAGCTGCGACTGCTGATCGAAGAGGAGCTGCTCGAGCGCGCTCTCGTGCTCCGCACGCGGTGGCGGCGGTTCGATCATCTCCGCCCACGACGGCGCGGGCGCGCCGACGGTGATTGCCGGCGACTGTGCCGCTCCGCGCGAGGACGGACACGCGGCTGCGGCCAGCACCGCGAGCAAGGCGACGACAAGACGAGAGCGCGCTGGGAACGGCGAGCGCATGGCGCGCGAGCATGCCGGCCCGCGCGCGCGACGTCGAGCGTTTCAGGCCGCGTCCTTCGCGCCCTCCGCGCCCGCCGCCAAGCGCTTCTGCAGGTGCGAGTTCTTGCGGCCGTAGGTGAAGTAGATCGCGAAGCCGATCGCGAGCCACACGATCAGGCGCAGCCACGTGTCGTAGGGCAGGCCGACCATCACGAAGATGCACGCGCCGGCGCCGAGCACGCCGATGACCCACGGCGCCGGGACCTTGAACGGGCGCGGCGTGTTCGGGTTGGTGCGGCGCAGGATCGGAACGCCCAGGCACACCAGCACGAACGCGAGCAGCGTCCCGATCGAGACGAGCTCGCCGACGACGTACATCGGCATGAAGCCGCCGCAGATCGCGACCGCGACACCGGTGAGCGCCGTCGCGACGTGCGGCGTCTTGTACGTCGGGTGCGTCTTGTGGAACCAGGGCAGCAGGCCGTCGCCCGCCATCGCGTAGAACACGCGCGTCTGCCCGAGCATCATCACCAGGATCACGCTGGTGAGGCCCGCGAGCGCGCCCAGCTTGATCGCGCCGGTGAACCACGCGCGCGGCCCTTCCGCCCAGCCGCGCAGCCGCACGATCGCGTCGATTCCGACCGCGATCGGATCGGGCACGCCGAGCTCGCTGTAGTGCACGACGCCGGTCAGCGTGATCGCGATCAGGATGTAGAGGATCGTGCAGATCACGAGCGACGAGAGGATGCCGATCGGCAGATCGCGCTTCGGGTTCTTCGCCTCCTGCGCGGTGGTGCTGACCGCGTCGAAGCCGATGTACGCGAAGAAGACGACGCCCGCCGCGGTGAGCACGCCGCCGAGGCCCCAGCCGAACTGCGAGACGCCGTGCTCGTTGACCGTCGCCGGCGGCACGAGCGCCGCGAGGCCGCTCGCGTCGGGGTTCACGAAGAGGTTCTCGCTCGAGACGACGCCGATGCCGAGCGCGACGAAGATCACGAGGATCGCGACCTTGAGGAGCACGATGAGCGTGTTGACCCACGCGCTCTCCTTGATGCCGCGATAGAGGATCGCCGCGCAGATCAGCGCGATGATGCTCGCCGGCATGTTCCACACGCCGTGGATCGTGCGCGCCGCATCGCCGGTTCCGATCGTCACGGTCTCGAAGGGCCCGCGGAAGAACATCGCGACGCCGTCGGCGAGCTCGATCCCCAGCGTGTTGTTGATGACCGAGTAGATGTAGCCCGACCACGAGTTCGACACGGCGATCGCGCCGAAGAGGTACTCGAGGATCAGATCCCACCCGATGATCCACGCGATGAGCTCGCCCATCGTCGTGTACGAGTACGCGTACGCCGAGCCCGCGACCGGGATCATCGACGCGAGCTCCGCGTAGCAGAGCCCCGCGAACGCGCAGAGGATGCCGCCGAGCACGAAGCTGAACGCGACGCCCGGGCCCGCGTGGTGCGCCGCCGCGCCGCCGGTGAGCGAGAAGATGCCGGCGCCGATGATCGCGCCGATGCCGAGCGCGGTGAGCTGCGACGCGGTCAGTGTTCTCTTGAGGCCGCCGTGGCCCTCCGCGAGGTTCGGGTCGTGCGCCTCGCGCACCACGGTGTCGAGATCCTTCTTCGCGAAGAGCTTCATCGGAATCGCGCCTTCCCCCGGAGCTGGACGAGGCGCGCATCCTAGTGAAATCGAGTCGCGCTTGCACCCTGCGACCTCACCCCAGCGGGAGTGCTCGCACGCGCCGGGCCCGCACGGGAGCGTGCGGAGCGCGCGGACGGGAGGGCCCGGAGCGCGCGAGCCGATTTGGGACCCCAGCGGGAGTGCTCGCACGCGCCGGGCCCGCACGGGAGCGTCGGAGCGCGCGGACGGGAGGCCCGGAGCGCGCGAGCCGATTTGGGACCCCAGCGGGAGTGCTCGCACGCGCCGGGCCCGCACGGGAGCGTGCGGAGCGCGCGGACGGGAGGGCCCGGAGCGCGCGAGCCGATTTTGGACGCTCGCTCTCACGTCGCGACCGAGGTTTCGAGGACGTGAGGAGCCGATTTCCGCCGAACGGCGCAGGCACACCGACGAACTCGCCCTAGACTCCGGGCCCCATGGCCCCGCGTCGTGTCCTCGTGGTCTTCGCGCATCCGGCGCTCGAGCGCTCGCGCGTGAACCGACGCCTCTTCGATGCTGCACGTCAGGTCGAGGGCATCACCACCCACGATCTCTACGAGACCTATCCGAGCTTCGCGATCGACGTGCACCGCGAGCAGGCGTTGCTGCTCGAGCACGACGTGATCGTGCTGCAGCACCCGTTCTACTGGTACAGCGCGCCGGCGATCGTGAAGGAGTGGCTCGACGTCGTGCTCGAGCACGGCTGGGCCTACGGCGTCGGCGGCGATGCACTGCGCGGCAAGCTCTTGATGAACGCGACCACCACCGGCGGCGCCGAGGCGGCGTACCACCCCGAGGGGCGCAATCGCTTCACGATGCGGCACCTCCTCTCGCCCTTCGATCAGAGCGCGCACCTCTGCGGGATGCGCTATCTCGCGCCCTTCGTGGTGCACGGCGCGCTCCGGCTCTCGAAGGACGACGAGGTCGCGCCGTGGTCGCGGCGCTACGCGCAGATGCTCGCGATGCTGCGCGACGATCGGCTCGATCTCGGGCGCGCCGCACACGCGGAGACGATGAACGTCCTGATCGACGAGACGGAGGCGGCGCGATGAGCGGGGATCTCTTCACGCAGGCGTTCGTCTATCTCACCGCGGCGCTGATCGCGGTGCCGATCGCGAACCGGCTCGGGCTCGGCTCGGTGCTCGGTTATCTCTTCGCGGGCGTGGTGATCGGGCCCTTCGCGCTCGGGCTCGTCGGGCGCGAGGGACAGGACGTCATGCACTTCGCCGAGTTCGGCGTGGTGATGATGCTCTTCCTGATCGGCCTCGAGCTGCGGCCTTCGCTGCTCTGGGAGATGCGCCGCACGATCCTCGGGCTCGGTGGCCTGCAGGTCGTGGTGACGGCGATCGTGGTCGCGGGGATCGCGTGGGCGCTCGGGCTCGCACCGGGCCCGGCGATCACCACCGGGATGATCCTCTCGCTGAGCTCGACCGCGATCGTGCTGCAGAGCCTCAGCGAGAAGAACCTGCTGCGCACCGCGGGAGGTCAGGCGAGCTTCTCGGTCCTGCTCTTCCAGGACATCGCGGTCATCCCGATGATCGCGGTGATCCCGCTGCTCGCGTCGCGAGCGCCCGAGGTCGCGGCCGATGCCGCGCACGGCGCGGGTCACGCCGATCGTCCCGCATGGCTGCAGGCGCTGCTCGTGCTCGCGGCGATCGGCGGGATCATCGTCGCGGGGCGCTTCCTCGTGCGGCCGATGTTCCGCTATCTCGCGTCGACGCGTCAGCGCGAGGTGTTCACCGCGGCCGCGCTCTTCCTCGTCATCGCGATCACGCTCCTGATGCAGCGCGTGGGGCTCTCGGCGGCACTCGGGACGTTCCTCGCGGGGCTCGTGCTCGCGGAGAGCGAGTACCGCCACGAGCTCGAGGGCGACCTCGAGCCGTTCAAGGGGCTCCTGCTCGGGCTCTTCTTCATCTCGGTCGGCGCGAGCATCGACTTCGCGCTCCTGATGGAGCAGCCGCTGCTCATCGCGGCGCTGGTGCTCGGGCTCGTCGTGGTGAAGCTCGGCGTGCTCTACGTCGTGGCGCGCGTGTTCGGCCTGGTGCGCCCGGCGCGATGGCTCTTCGCGTTCGCGCTCGCGCAGGGCGGTGAGTTCGCGTTCGTGCTCGCGTCGTTCGCGCTGCAGAACGGCGTGCTCACGCGCGAGCAGGCGGGCCCGATCGTCGCGGTGGTCGCGCTCTCGATGCTCGCGACGCCGCTGCTGCTGATCGTCGTCGAGCGCTTCGTGCTGCCCCGCGTGACCGACGCCACGCCCGAGCGCGCCGACGACGAGATCCCGCACCACGACAACCCGGTGGTGATCGCGGGCTTCGGTCGCTTCGGGCAGATCGTCGGACGTCTGCTGCGCGCGACCGGCTACGAGACGACCGTGCTCGATCACGACGCCGAGACGGTCGAGGGCGTCCAGCGCGCCGGGCTGAAGGTCTACTACGGCGACGCGTCGCGCATCGAGCTGCTGCACGCCGCGGGATGCGCGCGCGCGAAGGTCTTCGTGCTCGCGATCGACGACCGCGAGCGCTCGCTGCAGATCGCGCGGGCGGTGCGCCAGCACTTCCCGAACCTGCAGGTGATCGCGCGCGCCTGGGACCGCCTGCACTACTACGAGCTGCGCAAGCTCGGCATCACCCACGTGTTCCGCGAGACGTTCGGCAGCGCGATGGAGGCCGGCACCGCGACGCTGCGCGCGCTGGGGCTGCGGGCCCACCAGGCGCACCGCGCGTCGCAGGCGTATCGCGCGCAGGATGCACGCGCGCTCGAGGAGCTCGCCGAGCTGTGGGACGGCGACGAGGACGTGTATTTCGCGGCAGTGCGACGCGCGAACGAAGAGGCGGAGCGCCTCCTCAAGGCGAGCGCGAAGCAGCGCGAGATCGTGTCCGACGGCGCGTTCGACAACGAGGTGCTGCGACCCGACGCGTGAGCTCCAGCTGGAGTGCTCGCCTGCGCCGGGCCCGCACGGGAGCGTGCGGAGCACGCGGACGGGAGGACCTGGAGCGGGGCGAGCCGATTTGGACACTCTTCGAGCACGTTCGGGGCGGTCGGGTGTCGAAAACTCCGGCGGCGCACAGTTTTCGGGGTCTCCCGCCCCCATCGCGTGGTACCCTGCCGTCCGTGCTGGAGCGGCTCCACCAGGGCTGGGAGTGGATGCGCACCCATCGGCGACGGTGGGCGCCCGCGCTCGCGATCGTCGCGGCGCTGGTCGTGGGGCGCGAGGTCCTGGGCAGCACGCCCCGCGAGGTCGACGTCGAGCTGCCGATCGGCGCGGAGCACGCCGACATCCGGCGCGTGGACGTGACGTACCTGGAGTCCGACGCGCTCGTCCATCACGTGTCGCTGCGGTATCCGAGCGGCGCGCCGGAGTCGGTGCGGCACACGGTCGAGCTCGCGCCGGGCCGCTACGTCGTGGCGGTCGATCTGGTGCACGAAGACGGCGCGACGGAGTCGCGCGAGGGCAGGCTCGATGCACCCGCGGAGGGGCGGGTGCGCGTGAGCCTGCGGGAGGGTTCCTAGCGTGAGCACCGTGTCCCCGGGCACGCTGGCCTCGGCCGGCGCGCGTTACCTCGATCTGCCGCGATGCTCGCTCGTCATCCTGAGCGGCGGGCAGCGCGGGGAAGAGCGCGTGGTCGAAGGCGACGTCTTCCGCATCGGCAAGAGCGAGGGCAACGACCTCGTGCTCGCCGACGAGACGGTCTCGCGCGTCCACTGCGAGATCGCGCGCGAGCGCAAGGGCTACCTGCTGCGCGATCTCGGATCGACCAACGGCACGCTGCTCGACGGCGCCGAGATCAAGGAAGCGTGGCTCAAGCCGGGCGCCGTGATCACGGTCGGCAAGGTCGAGCTCAAGGTGCGTCCGTTCCAGGAGCGCATCGAGCTCTTGCCGAGCGAGAAGGATCGCTTCGGCGAGGTCTACGGCACGTCGATCGGGATGCGGCAGATCTTCGGTCTGCTCGAGCGGCTCGGGCCGACCGACGCGACGGTGCTGATCGGCGGCGAGACCGGCACCGGCAAGGACGTGCTCGCGCGATCGATCCACCAGAGCTCGCCGCGCAAGGCGAAGCCGTTCGTGGTGGTCGACTGCGGCGCGGTGGTCTCGACGCTGATCGAGAGCGAGCTCTTCGGGCACGAGAAGGGCGCGTTCACCGGCGCGAGCGCGTCGCGTCAGGGCGCGTTCGAGCTCGCGCACGGAGGCACGCTCTTCCTCGACGAGATCGGCGAGCTGCCGCTCGATCTGCAGCCGAAGCTGCTGCGCGCGCTCGAGCAGCGCGCGTTCCGGCGCGTCGGCGGCAACAAGGAGATCCGGGTCGACATCCGGGTGATCGCCGCGAGCAAGCGCAACCTGCGGATGGAGGTCGAGCGCGGGAAGTTCCGCGAGGATCTCTTCTTCCGACTCGCGGTCGTGCCGGTCGAATTGCCTTCGCTGCGCGATCGGCGCGAGGACATCCCGGTGCTCGTCGAGCGTCTGCTCGGGCAGATGGGCGAGGCCGGCACCGGTGCGCCGCGCGCGGTGAGCAAGGAAGCGATGGACGCGCTGCGCGCCCACGACTGGCCGGGCAACGTGCGCGAGCTGCGCAACGTGCTCGAGCGCGCGGCGTACCTCGCGCGGGCGACCGGCGATCGCGAGATCCGTCTGACGGGCGTGCCGCTCTCGATCTCGGGGTCGAGCCCGCCGAGCGCGGTGAGCGTGGGCGGTGGCAGCGCGCTCGAGCCGGCGCGCTTCGATCCGAGCAAGAGCTATCGCGACACGCGCTCGGACTGGGAAGCGAAGTTCGAGCGCGCGTACGTGGGTTGGTTGCTCGATCGCCACTCGTTCAACATCTCGGCGGCGGCGCGCGCGGCGGACATGGATCGCAAGTACCTGTATCGCCTCGCGAAGAAGCACGGCCTGCATCCGACGCAGGCGGGCGAGGGCGACGAGGAGAGCTGATCGTTCAGCGCGCCCAGCGCTGGAACGAGATCGCGGCGGTCTCGCTCTCGGTCGCGGGGCGGCACGCGCCGTGGAACGCGAGCGTGCGGCGCTGCGGATCGTAGCGATAGCCGTCGACCGTGCTGCGCGGCATGTCGTCGGCGTCGCACGCGAGCGGATCGCGCACCGCGCTCAGCGCGACACGGAGCGAGGCCGCGGCGAGCGGCACGTCGACGCGATGGCCGGTGCGCGCGATCGTGTCCCGGGTGATGGCGTCCATCGCGCGCAGCACCGCGGGCGCGCCGACGATCGAGCCGAGCACGCCGCCGGTCGCGGTGACGACCGCCGCGTGGCGCTGCTGCGACACGCCGTCGATCGGCTGGGGGTTGAACTCGCGACTGCCGTTCGTGAGATCGCAGACACCGGCGGTGCACCCGCACGCCGCGCCCGAGGGACAGACGACGCCGTGCACCGTGATCGGCGCGCCCGTCGGGTTGTTCGGCGCCGCGCCGAAGAAGCTCACGAAGTCGGCGACGGGCACGCACGCGGTGCCCGCGCGCTCGGGGGTGCCGCCGGGCCCGCAGTTCGTGCTCGTGGTGGCATCGCCGGTCGTCTGGTCGTCGGCATCGCCGACGAGGACGATCACGAGCCGCGCGGCCGCGCGGATGCGCATCGGGGACTCGTCCTCGCCGGGTGCGGTGCCGGGCGCGATGGCGTTCACCGCGGCGCGCGCCGAGCCCAGGATCGCCTCGGCGCCCGCGCCCGCGATGCTGACCCAGCACCCGCCGTGGGTGCCCTGCGAGCCGTCGCCCGGGCAGCTCGCGGGCTCGGGCGTGGTCGGCACCTGAGAGCACGTGCCCGCGACACAGACGCTGTTCTCGGAGAGCCATGCGCCGACGAGGTTCGCGTTGCGCGTGAACTGGCGCAGCCGCAGCGAGTTCCCCGCCGCCGCGGCGATGTAGCTCGACGTCACGAGGCCCATGCGCCAGTCGAGCTGCGCGTTCTCGAGCGCGCGCGCCATCGCACGCGCTGCTTCGCCGAGCGCGGTCTGCGAGGAACGCATCGAGCCGCTGTCGTCGACGACGAAGAGCACGTCGAGCTGCGGCGTGGAGAGCGGCGAGAGGAGACGGCACGTCGGCGCGAGCGCGTCGCCCGCGGTGCCGAGCGCCGCGCCCGCGACGAAGTCGTGCGCCACGAACGCCGCGGCGCTCTCGGCCGCGGCGCCGGTGACGCTCGCGCGCTGGGCGACCGAGACCAGCACGACGGCCTCGGTGGCGCTGCGGAGCACGTAGAGCGCGCGGAGCTGCATCGCGCCGGTCGCGCCGGTCGCGGCGTCGAGGCGCCCGGTGCTGCCCGGCGCGAGCACATCGACGAGCGCGTTCGCGTGGTCGTCGGCGTCGAGCGTGCTCGCCTGGGTGTACGAGACGACGAGCGCGGGCGCGCCGTCCCACGTGGTCGTGGAGATCGCCTCGCGCTCGCTCAGCGCGCCGGCGGTCGCGAGCGCGGGGCGCAGCGCCTCCTCGAGGCCGAGCGGCCCGACGACGCCGTCACCGGGCATCACGCGGAGCGCGACGAACGCGACCGAGGTCGGGGCGTCGCGGCCGAGCACGCCGATCGGCGCGCCCGACGACACGACCTCGACCGTCGTCGATCCCTGCGGCAGCACGAGCGCGAGATCCGCCGGCGCGACGTTGGTGATCGCGACCTCGCGACGGCCGCTCGCGGTGCACGCCGCGCCGATCGAAGCGGGCGGCGAGGTGGGGTCGTTCGGATCGGTCTCGCCTTCGTCGAGCGCTCCGTCGCGGCCCGCGTCCTCGACGCCGTCCTCGATGCCGTCGCCGTCGGTGTCGGCGCGCGTCGGATCGGTGGTGGTCGACGCGTCGAGGTCGGGCACGAAACGATCGGCGCACGCCGTGGCGTCGAAGGGCGTCGCGAGCCCGCGCTCGATGCCGTCCGAGAGCCCGTCGCCGTCGCTGTCGAACACGCTCGGATCGGTCTCGCCCTCGTCGAGCTCGCCGTCGCCGTCGAGGTCTTCGCCGAGCCATCCCTCGCGGGTCGGACCGTCGATCAGTCCGTCGCAGTCGGAGTCGATCGGCGGAACGTACGCGTCGGACCCGCCGTCGGAGCCCGCGTCGATCGGTGCCTCGCCGCCCGCGTCCGATCCCGCGTCGGGCGCGGCAGCATCGACGACGTGCGCGGCATCCGGGAGATCGTGGCCCGCGTCGCCCGGAGGGGCCTCTCCGTCACACGCCGAGAGGAACACGAGCGTGGCGACGAACAGTGTTACGCGAGTCATCCAGCGCGGACGTTATCAGACCCGCGATCGCGGAGGAGACTCAACGGCGACACATCCGTGAGCCTCATCCCATCGGCGCGACGATCACGCGGCCGCCACCGCCACCGCCGTTGCTGCGCGATCCCGGCGTCGGCGACTGCTGCCAGGGCTGGGGCGGAGGCGGAGGCTGAGGAGGCAGCGGACGCCGGCCCCAGGGATCGAGCACCGGTGCTTGCTGGGGCGGCATCGTGGTCGTGCGCGGCCGCGATCGCCGCACCTGCGGGCGCGTCGGGGGCGGAGGCGACTGGGTGCCGAAGCCGATCGTGGGATCGCCGCGGCCGCCCGATCCACCGGTGCCGGTGAGGCCGAGGCCATCGCTCTGCGTCGCGATCGGCGCGCCCGACTCGACGCACGCGAGGCGCAGCGTGAACGAGCGGAACGTGCCGGTGTCGGCGCCCGCATCGTCGTGCACCGCCATCGTCCACTGACCGCGCGCGCTCTGTCCTGCGAGGCGCTGCAGCGCGCCGCGTCGCGCGTTCCAGTCGTAGCTCGTGACCAGGTTCGCGCGGCCCGCGCCACCGTGGTCGTGCAGCGTGACCTCGGTGCCGCTCGGCGCGCGGAGCACGACGCGCAGATCGCCGATGAACGAGTGACGGATGTCGACGTCCACGGTTGCGCGCGCAACCGTGCACTCCGCGTTCACGTCGACCGCCTGGCGCGCGACCTGGTAGTCGCGGATCGGCTGCGCGCTCGACGCGGTCGCGACGAGCTCGGCGCCCTGCATCGTCGCGCCGATGGACGCGACGCCGCCGAGGCTCGCGATCTGCGGCGCCGGCCCGCCGGGCAGCGTCGCGTGCATCACCACCGCACCGCCGATCAGACGCCCGCTCACCTCGGTGCTCGGGCGGCCCGGCATGTCGAGCACGAAGCGGCGCTCGGTGCCGATCTCGCTCGCGCTCACGTGGATGACGAACATCGCGGGCGTGGTGCCGAGCACCTGGCCCTCGGGCGTGCGCACCGACGCGCCCGGCGGATCGCTGGTGACCGTCACGCTCACCGCCTGACGATCGCTGCCCGGCGCCGGCGGCGCGCTCGCGGGATCGCTGCCCGCGGGCGCGATCACCAGCTCGTACTGCAGATCCTCGGCCTGGTGCAGCGACGCGACGTGCACCGCGTAGTCGCCCGCTCGATCGACGGTGACGTGCGGCGCGTGGCCCGCGCCGCCGTCGCTGTCGCAGCGCACCTCGCCGCCGCCGGAGATCGCGAGCGCGAGCGGGCCGCGGCTCGAGCGCGCGGTGATCGTGACCGCGGTCGCGTCGTCGAGGTGCACGACGTGCTCGGGCGCTGCGGGATCGAGATACCCAGGGCACCCGGGGCTGAGCTCGATCGCGGGGGCGACGGCGCGCGTGCTGCCCGAGAGCGTGGCGCTCGGCGCCGCGCTCGAGATCGTGACCTCGGCGAAGCGGGGCTCACCGGGACCGCCGCACGCGACCAGCAGCGCGGCGATACAGAGGAGAGATCGCAGGCGCGTCACGCGGCCTCCTTGTCGTTCTTCTGGCGGGGCGCGGGCGAGTCGGTCAGCGAGGGACGACCACGCGCGGGCACCGGGATGCGCGAGGGACGCTCCACCGAGAGCCCGCTCGCGAGGCGGCGATCGGGCAGGCGCAGGAGGAGGAGCGAGAGCACGTAGAGAACGAGCGCGAGCGCGAGGATCGCGGTGCGCAGCGGGCGCATGACCTCGGCCTCGCCGGGCGCCTCGAGCACCGCGAGCGGCGCGTCGACCACGCGTCCTCCGCCGATCGTCGCGAGACGATCGAGCGCGGCGCGATCGGGCCCGAACGCGCGCAGCGACTCGGGGTACGGTGCTTCGTCACCGGCCGCCGCAGTGGGCTCGGGATCGATCGGGAGGCGCGCATCGACGAGGAACTGCTCGCCGATCGCGAGGGGCACTTCGCTCTGCCACACGCCGGGACCGCGCGGCTCGAGCTCGAGCGCTGCGCCCGGACCACGCGCCCGGAACATCCGCACGATCGGCGCCGGCTCGAGCACGGGGAACGGGGACACGACGGTGACATGCCGCACGTCGGCGCGGAGCGGATCGCGCTCGACGATGACGCGCGGCGGCTCGACGGTGCGGGTGCGCAACATGCCGCGCGCGAGCGACGACCAGAACGTGCGGAACCCCGGCCACGCGCGGAAGTGATCGGCCCAGCTGCCGCTCGTCGCGCTGGTGAAGGTCGCGACCTGACCGAGCCCGCGGTGCCAGTGCGCGAGCAGCGGCATGCCCTCGGTCGCGGTGAGCGCGACCGTGGCGCCGGTCTTCGGCGCGGAGAGCGCGTGACCGTTGAGCGCGGGCGCGCTCTCGAACGACACGCCGTCGAGCATCGCGAGGTGCGTCTGCTCGCGCACCCGGAACGAGCTCTGTCGATGCGCGGGCGGCTGGCGGTACATCGCCTCGCTCACCACGAGCGAGGTGAGGCCCGCGGCGCTCGTCGTGTGGTAGCGACCGCGCCCGATGCGCGCGATCTCGGAGAGCAGCTGCGAGTAGGGGCCGATCGTGATCGTCGAGATCGACACCCCGCGACCCGCGAGCGCGATCGCGGCCGCGATCGCCGACTGCGGCTCGCTCTCGCCGTCGCTCACCAGGATCACGTGATGGATGTACCGCGGATCGTTCGACATGATCCGGTTCGCAGCCTGGACCGCGGCGGCGATGTTGGTGCCGCCCTCGGCGTTCAGGCCCTGGATGAAGCCGACCACGGTGTCGGCCTGCGACATCGGCACGGGCGCCTGCACGCGATCGGCGGCGCCCGAGAACGCGACCGCACCGACCATCGCATCGGCGCGCAGCGCGCGCACCGCGGCGACCCCGGCGCGGCGCGCCGACTCCATCGCGTGGCCGCTCATGCTCGAGCTGCGGTCGATCACGATCACGAGCTCGAGCGGGCGCGGCTCGGGCAGCGCGGGCGGCGGCTCGATGGGCTCGATCTCGCGGAGCACGCGCGGGGTGCGACGCACCGCGTTCGAGCCGGTGACGGTGATGAGCCCACCGCCCTGCTCTTCCACCCAGCGCCGCAGCGTGCGCTGCTGCTCCTCGGTGAAGTCGCCGAGCTCCATCTCGTCGGCGATCACGAGCGAGTAGCGGTCGTAGTCGGCGAGGCGCGTGAACGCGGCCTGCGGGCCGACCACGTCGACGTCCATGCCCGACTCGCGCAGCACCCGCGCCAGCGCGGGCTCGGGACGATCGAGGTCGTGATGGATGCGGACGCGCGGCTTGGGCAGCACCTCGACCAGCGAGCGCCAGCGATCGTTGAGCGCGATTCCGTCGCCCGCGTGCAGCACGAGCTCGAGCTCGTGCATGCCCGGCTGATCGGGGAATTCGACCGCGATGCGGCGCTCCGAGGTGCCTTCGGGCACGTCGAGCTCGGTGGTCGCGACGCTGCGTCCGTCGAGCAGCGCTTCGAAGCGCACGTGGCGCGACATCGACGCGACGATGGTCGCGCCCACGTCGAGCGTCTCGGCGGCGCGCACCAGGCGCGGGGTCTCGACCGACGCGATCGCGACTCCGTCGATCGGCGGCGAGATGCCCATCGGGAGCACCGAGACCTCGACCCCGGCGCGGCGCGCCGCGTCGATCGCGGCGGGGAGATCGCCCGCGGGATCACGTCCGTCGGTCGCGAGGAGCACGCGACGCACCCGATCGCGCGGCATCGTCGCGACCGCGGCCGACAGGCGCGTGGCGACGTCCTCGCGCGCGCCTTGTTGTGCGGCGCCGACGATGCGCGCGCTCACCTCGGGATGCGCGGCGTGCATGCGGCCGAGCTCGCTCTCGAGCGCGGCGCGCTCTTCGGGCGCGATCGCGGGCGAGCCGTCGATCACGGTCGCGAGCGCGAGGTCGTCGGTGGGCCACGCGATGCGCACGTCGGCGACCGAGAGCACGACCAGCGCGACCACCAGCGCGCGGAGGATCGCCGCGGCCCAGCGACGTCCGCGCGAGAGCGCGAACTTGCTGCGCAGCGTGAGCACGAGCAGCAGCGGGACCGCGAGGAGACCCCACAGCGCGATCGGCCAGCCGACGGTGATGCTCACTCGAGCCTCCCGCGATGCAAGAGCGCCCACTCGAGCAGCAGGAGCGCGACGAGCGCGCCCGCGATCATCAGCGCGAGCGGAGGCCAGGTGCTGCGCGCGGCGAAGCGTCCACCGGTCGCGCCCGCGGCGAGCGGCGATGCGTGATCGACCGACGAGAACGCGACCGCGCGATCGCCGACGTGCCAGATCCCGGCGCGCGCGACCTCGGGCACCACGCCACTCGTGATCGTCTCGCCATCGGGATCGCGCACCGCGTGTCCGCTGTCCGCGACGAGCGGTCCGCCGACCCGACGCGCGAGCGGCGTGGGCTCGGCGCGATCGGCGACCCAGCGCAGCGACGAGTGCACGAGCAGCGGGAACGCCTCGCCGCGCACGAGATCGGTGTCCTCGGTGCCGAAGCCGAACGCGACGAGCCGACCGCGCGGGAGCTGTCGCGCGATCCCGAGCGCGTGGCCGCCGCTGCGCAGCAGCACCTGATCGCTGGGCTCGGCGATCAGCGCGGTGGCGCGGGTCACGCGGGTCGCGTCGAGGCGCAGCCCGTCGAGCGCAGGATGGGTCGCGAGGGTCGCGGTGATGCGCGGGCGCGAGATCGAATTGCCGACGCGCAGCGCGCCGCGCGCGGGAGGCGCGAAGATCAGCTGCGCGCCGTGGGCGACGCCCGACGGGAGCGTGACCCCATCGAGCACCAGCGCGTGGTAGCGCGCGAGATCGGCGGTGCTGGTCCCCGTGATCGCGGCGGGGGCCATCACGTCGACGTCGAGGCCGGGATGCGCGGCGAGCGCGGCCTCGAGGTAACGATCTCCGTCGCTCACCAGGAGCACGCGGGTGGCCTCGAGCGCATCGACCACCGCGTAGGCGCGATCGTCGCCCTCGAAGCCGTCCTCGCCGCTCGCGAGCTCGATGTCGTGCAGCTCCGCGACCAGCTCGGCGCGCGCGCTCGAGAACCCGCCCGCCTCGAGCACCTCGGAGGTGTGCGGCGCGATCTCGACGCGCTCGTCGAGGATCGTCACGTCGCCATCGCGGATCACCACGCGCGCTCGCGCGCGACCCGCGGTGAACGCGCTCACCTCGCATCGCACCGCGTATTCGCCGACTGCCTCGGGCACCCGGCGCGCGGAGAACGACGTGATCGCGACGGTGTGCGCAGCGGTGCCGACCGGCAGCACGACGATGGGCGCGCGGGTCGCGACCTCCACGCCTTCGTCGGCGACCACGAGGATCTGCCCGACGCCTGCCTCGAGCGCGCCGTGCTCGGCGAGGATCGTGTCGGCGAGCGCGATCGCCGCGGGGAGATCGCTCGGCCCGTCGTCGAGCGCGAGCCCGGTCAGCGCGCGCTGCAGATCGGCGGCGTCGTCGGTGATCGGCAAGAGCACGCTGGGCCGCATGCCGGCGCGCACCACCGCGACCTCGCCGGTGATCGTCGTGCGTTCGACCCAGCGCCGGAGCTCGAGGAGCGCGCGATCGAGGCGGCGCTCTCCGTCGACGCCGACCGCGTCCATCGTGCGCCCCGCGTCGAGCACCACGACGGTCGTACCGCGCACACCCGAGCCGAAGCGCGGATCGCCGATCAGCGCGATCATCGCCAGCGCGGCGAGCAGCGAGATCAACATCGCGATCAGCGGGATGCGCCAGCTCGCGAGGAGCTTCGGCTTCGCGCTCTGCATCGCGCGCATCCAGAACTCGACGTTCGAGACGACCTGGGGGCGCGGCGTGCGGCGCAGCAGATACACCGCGACGATCGCGACCGCGGCCGCACCGGCCATCGCGAGCACCGCCCAGAGGGGGAACGCCGCGAAGCTCACCGGCGCGCTCCCGCCGAATCGCCGCCCGCGAACGCGCGGCGCAGCGCCATCTCGAGCGGCATCTCGATCGGCACGTCGACGAAGCGCCCGCCCGCGCGGCGCGCCGAGTCACGACACGACCCGACGTGCTTCTCGATCTCCTTGCGATACGCGTCGAGCAGATCGCGCGAGACGCGCAGCCGCACGGTGCGCTGATCTTCGACGTCGAAGAGCTCGAGCTCGCCCTGGAAGTCGGGCGCGAGATCCTCGGGGCAGCGCACGTGCACCACGCGCAGCTCGTGACCGAGCGCGCCGATGGTGCGGAACCCCGCGTCCCATCCCTCCGGCTTCATCAGGTCGGTGATCACGACGACGAGGCCGCGCTGCGGGAAGCGCTCGGCGAGCGAGCGCACCGCCTGGGCGAACGACGTGGGCCCACCCGCGCCGCACTCGGTGAGGAACCGATCGACCTCGGGCAGATCGGCGGCGGTGCGCAGCGGGCGCGTCTCGCGCTCGAGGTCGTCACCGAAGGGCATGACCAGCGCGCGATCGAACTGCCTCATCCCGACGTACGCGAACGACGCCGCGAGACGCTTGGCCATCTCGAGCTTCGCGACCGGCGCACCGCGCGACATCGAGCCCGAGAGATCGAGCATCACGTAGACGCGCGCGTCGCGCTCTTCCTCGAACTGCCGGATCGTGAGCTGCCCGTGGCGCGCGAACGCCTTCCAGTCGATGTGCCGCACGTCGTCGCCGGGCACGTACTGGCGGTGATCGGCGAACTCGACGCCGCTCGCGAGCACGGGCGACTTGTGCCCGCCCTGCCGCGTCGCGGTGGATCCCGGGCGGACCGCGAGCTGGAGGCGATCGAGCAGACGTCGCGCAGCGTGATCGAGGAGCTTCAATTCACTTCTTCTTCGCGGGCGCCTTCGCGCCGCCGTCGTCCTTGGTGCGATCGAGCTCGATCAGCGTCTGGTGGATCAGCGAGTCGGTGGTCGCCTCGTCGGCGATCGCATCGAAGTTGAGGAGGATGCGGTGGCGCAGGCACGGGTATGCCGCGCGCTTCACGTCGTCGATCGCGACGTTGAGACGACCGTCGAGCAGCGCGAAGAACTTCGCGACCGCGAGCACGCTCTGCGCGGCGCGCGGCGACGCGCCCGCCTTCACGTAGCGTCGATTGCACGCGGGCGCGCTCTTGTGATCGGGGTGCGTGGCGAAGACGAGCCGCACCGCGTAGCGCGCGACGTGATCGGCGACCGGCATCGTGCGGATCGTCTTGCCCGCGGCGATGATCGCCTCGGCGTCGGCCACGCGCTGCACCGACGCTTCGGCGCCGCCCGCGGTGCGCGCGACGATGTTCATCACCTCGTCCTCGGTGGGGAAGCGGACCATCACCTTCATCAGGAAGCGGTCGAGCTGCGCCTCGGGGAGCGGATACGTGCCCTCGTTGTCGATCGGGTTCTGGGTGGCCACGACGAAGAACGGCGAGGGCAGCGCGTGGGTGCTCGAGCCGAGCGAGACCTGGCGCTCCTGCATCGCCTCGAGCAGCGCGCTCTGCGTCTTCGGCGAGGCGCGGTTGATCTCGTCGGCGAGCACGATGTTCGAGAAGAGCGGTCCCGGCTGGAGCGCCATCACGGGGCGACCATCGGGACCGGTCTGCACCATGTACGTGCCGAGCACGTCCGCGGGCATCAGGTCCGGCGTGAACTGCACGCGATGGAACTTGAGGTGCACGACGTCGGCGAGCGTGCGCGCGAGGAGCGTCTTGCCGACGCCGGGCACGCCTTCCATCAGCACGTGTCCGCCGAGAAGGAGACCGGCGGTCACGCACTCGACCGCCTCTTCCTGTCCGACCACGCGCTCCGCGACCTGTCGCGTGATGCGCTGACAGAGCGCGCGAACGTGCTCGAACGGGTTGAGGACGTGGATCTGCTTGGTCGCCTCGGACATCGATTTCCTCCGCAGGTCGCGCGCGCTCAGCGCGGACTGCTCTCCTGCTCGCCGCCACGCCCCTGGAGCGCGCGGAGATATCGTTGGACGTACGCGCGCAGCGAGCCGGGCACGCGAGTGCCTCCGCCGACGCGCGGTGCATCACCGCTCGAGCCACCGACCACGCCCGAGCCCTCGCCCGCGGCGCCGCCGGTCACCGCGTCCATGCGCATCCCACCGCGGCCGGGGAGACGCGATGCGCCGGGGAGCAGGCCCATCGGATCGGGCTGCGCGCCGAGCTCGGCGGACTGCGCGGGGTCGGTGCCGGGGTCGACCTGGACGCCCTCGGACGAAGCGCCGGCGGCCTGTGCCGCGGCGAGACCGGGATCGCCGGCGGCGCCACTGCCCCAGCCGTGCGTGGGCTGACCGCCGCCCTGGCCGTCGCCGCCCTGGCCCTGGCCTTGTCCCTGACCTTCGCCTTGGCCTTGTCCCTGGCCTTCGCCCTGGCCCTGGCCTTGTCCCTGACCTTCGCCCTGGCCCTGGCCTTGTCCCTGACCTTCGCCTTGGCCTTGTCCCTGACCTTCGCCTTGGCCCTGACCTTGACCGGACTGCCCCGCTTGGCCCGACTGCCCAGCTTGACCCGACTGGCCCGCTTGACCCGACTGCCCCGCCTGGCCCGACTGCCCAGCTTGACCCGACTGGCCCGCTTGACCCGACTGGCCCGCTTGACCCGATTGGCCCGCTTGACCCGATTGGCCCGCTTGACCCGATTGGCCCGCTTGACCCGACTGGCCCGCTTGACCCGACTGGCCCGCTTGACCCGATTGGCCCGATTGGTTCGCTTGACCCGACTGCCCGGACTCGCTCGATTGCCCCGACTGACCCGCTTGCCCGGATTCCCCGGATTGCCCGGATTCCCCGGACTCGCCCGACTGGCCCTCCGAGCCCGATTGACCCTCCGAGCCCGATTGCCCCTCCGAGCCCGACTGGCCCTCCGAGCCCGACTGCCCCTCTTGCCCCGACTGCCCCTCCGAGCCCGATTGCCCCTCTTGCCCCGATTGGCCCTCCGAGCCCGACTGGCCCTCCGAGCCCGACTGGCCCTCTTGCCCCGACTGCCCCTCTTGCCCCGACTGCCCCTCTTGCCCCGCCTGGGCGAGCTGCTCGCGCGCGTCCTGGCCCGCCCGCTCCGCCATCTGGTCGTGCAACCGCGACAGCCGCTCGCGCGCTTCCGCGAGCTCGCGCGTCTCGCGACCGGCCTCGCGGCGCAGTGACTCTCTCGCGCGCTCGAGCGCGCGATCCATCGCATCTGCGTCGCCGCGCTCGCGCGCCGCCGCCGCATCCGCGAGCGCCTGTGCGGTCTCCGGCGTGTGCTCGCCGATCTCGCCCGACGCCCGCTCGAGCCCCTGACCGACCTCCGGGCCCGGCACGCCGGTGTCCTGATCGGTGCGATCCATCGAGCCGATCGCGCGATCGAGCCGATCGACGGCTTGCGCGAGCTGCTCGCCCTCGTCGCCCCGCTCCGCAGCCTCAGCCGCGTCGGGATCGACCTCGCCGTCGCCGTCGCCATCTTCCGGATCGCCCGGCTCGTGCTGCGCCTGCGCCTCGCGCCAGCCGCGCTCCTGCTCGGCCATGCGCAGCGCGTCCATCTGCGCGCGCTGCGCCTCGGTCTGCAGCCGCGCGACCTCCTCGGGCGTCGTGCCGGGACGCATCGCGGCCTCGCGCCAGGCCTCGCGCGCGCGCTGCGCCTCTTCCCACGCCTCGCGCAGTCGCTCCGACGCGAGCTCCGGCGGCGCGCCCTCGACCGACTCCACCGTCGGCGCGCTCTCGCCGTCGCTCGTCTCGCCCGCGCTCTCGGCGCTCTGCGCGTCCGGTTGCGGCGCGATCCCCATCGCGCGCTCGATCGCCTCGGCCGCGCGCTCCAGCGCCTCGGTGCGGCTGCGCTGCACGCGCTCGCGCTCACGCTCCAGCGCGTGCTCGAGCTCGTTGATCTCCTGGTCCACGCGGCGCGCGGGGTCGCGCTCGAGCTCGCGACGCAGCGCCTCGGCCGCGTCGGCGATCTCCTCCGCGCTGCGCGGCGTCTCGTCCTCGCCCATCGCCTCGCGCGCCCACGCGACGAACGCGGGCCACGCGACGCGCAGCGGCACCGCGATCGCCACCGCGGTCACCGCCGCGACCATCCAGCGCGCGGAGCGGAAGCGCGGCCGCGGCGCATCGGGCACCGGCACGCGCTCGGCGAGGAACTCCGCGGCTTCTTTGATCTGCAGCCGATGCAGCGCCGGCGGATCGTCGGCGCCCGCGAACGACACCGCGCTCGCGAAGCGATCCTTCGCGTCGAGCAGTCGATCGAGCACCATCGCGGCGCGCACCCGATCGAGCAGGCGCCGTCGCACCTCGACCACGCTCACCACCAGCGCCGCCGCGCCCGCGAGGCCCAGCGCGGGCGCGACCGGCCATCCCGCGACGTCGAGCACCATCGCCGCAGGCACGCCGATCGCGACACCCGCGCCCACACCGGAGAGCGCACCGTCGAGCACCAGGAAGCGCAGCACCCGCGCCCGGATGCGCTGCACCTCGCGCTCGATCGAGGCGGGCAGCGCCGCGCCCTCCCCCGGGTCCGGCGTGGAGACCGCGTCGTCGGCGACGCGCTCGGGCGTGGTGTCCCGCTCGCCCGACGCCTCCTCTAGCTCTCGCCGCTCGTCGCCCACCGCGCCTCCGTCCGGCTCAGACGATCGATCCATCCGATCGTTCCCGGCCCTCCGTCCCTTGGATCGATCGACCCCGCGTCCGACGAGACGGCCGGGCGTCGATTTCACTTCCGGAGCGAGAGCCCCCCGCGTCCACGTGGCGACGAGAGCGGGTTCCGTGACGGCGCAACGGCGGCACCACGAGGAGCTTACGCCCCTGCGCGGCCCGCCGCCCCTCATCCCCCCCGAACGCGGAGGCCCCCGCCGCTCACGCGACGGGGGCCTCACGACGGCTCATCCGGCGCGCATCCGCGCGCCTCGTCTCACGATCACGGCGTCGGCGTGTAGCGGAAGCCCGCGCCCGGCGCGATCGGTCCGACCATGTCCTGCGAGATCACCACACCCGCGGTGCCAGCGCCGTTCTCCAGGCCGATCGTCGCGCCCGAGCCGCGCAGCGACCCGGTCGTGCCGGACGCCGAGCAGTAGTGCAGCTCGACCTGGTTCGTGCCCTCGACCAGGTGTGCCTGGAACGACATCCGGCTCCCCGGGACGCTCTCCACCTCGGCGGCGTTCCACGCGACCACGAAGCGACGGCTGCCCGCCGCGCCGCTGACCAGCGTGCGCACCGAGCTTCCGCCCGGGATCGCGACGTCGTCCCAGAACGCCGCGACGAGACCGTTCGGCGTGCTGGTGTTCGGCAGCAGCTGGTTGCTCGACGAGGTCGAGCCGCTGCTCGAGCCGACGGTCAGCTGGAGCAGACCGTTCGTGCTCGCGGTGAAGTGCGTCACCGCCGCGCCGAAGAAGGTGAACGCGAACGGCAGCGCCGCGCTCGAGGAGACCGCGTCGTCACCGGTGATCGACAGCGCGGTCCCGCTCGCGGTGTCCACGCACGCGCCGCTGATCGCGACGAACCCGGGCGAGTACGTGAACGAGATGTCGAACGTCGGCAGCGTCGTAGGCGTCCCGTACGGACGCACACCCACGATCCGCGTGATCGTCGACGTGCCCGTGTTCGAGAGCACCACGCGCTCCGGCGACGCGTCGGTGCTGTACGTGCACTGGTTGCTGCACGAGTCCTGCGTGAACAGGACGACGTCGGCGCTCGGCGTCGTCTGGACGACGACCTGCTGGCCGGCCGGGATCTGCACCGAGTAGTACAGCGCGCGAGCGCCCGCACCGAACCCGCAGAGCGAGCCGGTCGGACGGGTCCCGCCCGCTGCCGTGCTCTCACCCGTGAACGTGGTGTTCGTGGTGATCACCTCGGCGGTCGCGCAGTACGCGTTGCCCGCGCCCAGCACGCACGCCGACGGCTCGCCCGCGCACGCGTAGCCGCTCTCGTACTGACAGGTGCTCGAGCACCCGTCGCCCGCGACCGTGTTCCCGTCGTCACACGTCTCGGTGCCGTCGGTGCGCCCGTCGCCGCAGGAGTACGTCGAGTAGTTGAACGCGATGTCCCAGGTGCCCGAGGTCGCCGAGTACAGGTGGACCGAGACGATCTGGGTGATCGGGGCCGCAGTGTCGTTGCGCAGCACCGCGGTCTCCGGCGAGGAGTCCGTGCGGTACGTGCATTCGGCAGCGCCGCACGCGTCCTGCAGGAGCAGCACGCGGTCGGTCGTACCGGCGGTCGTCACCGTCACGCGGGTCGCGGGCGGGACGGTGACGGCGTAGTAGAGCGAGCGATTGCCGCTGTTCGTGCCGCAGCCGTCGCCCTGCGGGCGGGGCCCGGCGGCCGCTGCGTTCTCACCGGTGAACGACGCGTTGGCCGTCACGGCGAGCGCGCCGGAGCAGAACGCGTGCGCGGCGACCGCGCGGCAGACCGACGGCGACGCGGTGTCGCAGAGGAAGCCGGTCTCGGCGGTGCAGGTGCTCGAGCAACCGTCACCGTTGTCGAGATCGCCGTCGTCGCACACCTCGGGACCCTCGCGGCGACCGTCGCCGCACTGGATCGCGCGCTCGGTGAACGTGATGTCGAACGTGCCGCCGGTCGTGATCGCCGCGCCGTGGACCGCGACGATGCGCGTGATGTTCGAGCCGGTGCCGTTGACCAGGGTCCCGGTCTCCGGCGCGCTCGCGTCGCGCGACGTGCACGCCCCCGCGCCGCACGCGTCCTGCGTCAGCAGCACGATGTCGGCGCCGCCGGCGACCGTCGTGGTCACGTCGACCGCCGAGAGCGGCGGGACCGTGACCGAGTAGTACAGGGTGTTCTCGCCGCCGTCGGTGCTGCAGCCCGTGCCCACCGGGCGGGGCCCGCCGAGCGCGACGCTCTCACCCGTGAGCGTGCGCGTGCCGGAGACCGGCTCCGCGCCCGAGCACACCGCGTAGTCCGACAGGGTCGAGTAGTTGAACGCGATGTCGAAGGTGCCGGTGCCGGCCGTCACCGCGCTGTGAACCGCGACGATCCGGGTGATCGGCGCGTCCCCACCGTTCACCAGGCGCGTGCGCTCCGGCGAGCTGTCGGTGCGCGAGGTGCACGCGACGGCGCCGCACGCCTCCTGCGTCAGCAGCGTGATGTTGCTGCCGCTCGCAGGCGTCGTGACGACGTCGACGGCGTTGCGGGGCGGGATCGTCACCGCGTAGTAGAGCGCGGTGTTGCCGCCGCCGGTGCCGCAGACGTCACCCTGCGGGCGCGGGCCGCCGACCGAGAGGTCCTCACCCGTGATCGTGCGGGTGCCGGTGACCGGCTCCGCCGTGCTGCACCCGGCATTGTCCGCGAGGTCCGCGTACGTGAACGCGATGTCGAACGGGCCGACGTCGGCCGCGAGACGGCTGTGGACCGCGACGATGTGCGTCACGGTGGACCCGGTCGCGTTCGCGATGCGCGCCCGCTCGGGATCGCTGTCGTCGCGCAGCGTGCACGACGTGTCGCCGCACGCGTTCTGCGCGAGCAGCACGAGGTCGGGATCGGCCGTGGGATCCGGCGTCACCGCGATCGCGACCGCCTGCAGCGGCGGGATCTGCACCTGGTAGTAGAGCGCGCTGTTGCCCGCGGTGGTGCCGCAGCCGGTGCCCTGGGGGCGCGGCCCGCCGATCGACACGTCTTCGCCGGTGATGGTGCGGGTGCCGCTGACGACCTCACCGCCCGCGCAGATCGAGTTGTCCGCGAACGACGCGTACGTGAACGCGATGTCGAAGGTCCCCGCCGTCCCCAGCTCGGCCGCGTGGACCGTGACGAAGCGGGTCACCGCCGAGGTCGTGAGGTTCGAGAGCACCATGCGCTCGGGGTCGCTGTCGTCGCGCTGCGTGCACGCGGTCGCGTCGCACGCGTCCTGCGCGAGCAGGACGAGGTCGGGAGCGGTCGTCGCGTCGGGCGTCACCGCGATCGACACGGTGCTCGTCGGCGGGATCGAAACCGCGTAGTAGAGCGCCTGATTGCCCTCGACGGTGCCGCAGCCCGTGCCCTGGGGGCGCGCGCCGCCGATCGCGATGTTCTGGCCCGTGAGCGTCCCGGTGGCGGTGACCGCGGTCGCGCCGACGCACGCCGCGTTCGGCGCGAGCGGTGCACACACGGAGGGCTCGCCGCCGCAGCCGTAGCCCGACTCGGGCGCGCAGCTCGGGCTGCAGCCATCGCCGGCGGCCGTGTTGCCGTCGTCGCAGAGCTCGCCGTCGCCGAGCGCACCGTCACCGCACACGATCTCCGTGCAGGTCACGGCGAGCGTGAAGTCGGTGGTCGACAGGGTCGTCGTGTAGAGGTCGTAGACCACGTACGCGGTCTCGCCCGGTGCCGCGAGGAACTCGACGGTCTCGGTCGCGCCGGTGCCGGTGCTCGTGTCGAGACACGCGAGCGACTCGTCGGTGCACACGAGCGTCTCGGCGCCCGCGCCGATGACGAAGAGGTCGAAGTCGCCGGTGCCCGCTCCGCGCGTCGTCGTGATCTCGACGATCGCGCGATTCGGCCCGGTGTTGCGGAAGCGGTACGCGCGCTCGGCGCCCGCGAACGTCGTGCTGGTGCACGCGTTGGTCGAGCCGCCGAACACCGTCGGTCCGCCCTCGGTGTTGCCGGTGATGGTGCCGCTCGTGCAGTCGAGCAGGATCGGCTCGGCCGAGGGGCAGAGCGTGTCCACGCAGGCCGGATTTCCGCCGCTCACGCCGCAGCTCTCGACGCACGTCGCGCGCGAGGTCTCGACGAGGCAGCCCTGCGGGTTCGCCTCGCAGGTCACGAGGTCGTCGCCGTCGCACGAGAGCGCCGCGGGGCACGTCTCGACGAGCGAGCAGGGATCCAGACACGCGGCCGTTCCGCTCGACGCGTCGCAGATCTCGGGCGCGCACGCGGTCGTGGTCTCGACGAAGCAGCCGAACGCGTTCGGCGCGCACACCGTGAGCGTCGCGGCGTCGGTGCAGACGCGCGAGGGCTCGGTGCCGCACGCGGTCGTGCCCATGCAGGGATCGACCGCAGCGGTGCTGCACTGCGCGGCCGGGGTCGCGTCGGCGTCGCAGAAGCCGAACGTCGCGTCGGTGCAGTCCGCGCGCGTCTCGACGAGGCACCCGAACGCGTCGGGAGCGCAGGAGACGAGCTCGGGGCCGTCGCAGCTCGTGCCCGCCGTGTCGCAGAGCTCCAGGCCCGCGCATGCATCCGTCGCGGTGCAGATCGCGGTCGCGCCGCTCGCGTCGCACGCGCCGCCCGCGCGGTCGGTGCACGTCGTGCGCGTCGTGACGAGACAGCCGAACGCGTTCGGCGCGCACGCGACGAGCGCGTCGCCGTCGCAGCTCGTGCCCGCCGTGTCGCAGCGGTCGGCCGCGGGCACGTCGGCGCAAGGATCGGCCGGCATCGCGCACACGGGCATGTCACCCGCGGTTCCCCCGTTGGGGTTGCAGGTGCCGCCGGGAGCTTCGCTGCAGTCGGTCGCCGTCAGCACGAAGCAGCCATCGGCGTTCGCGCCGCAGATCTCGAGCGAGTCGCCGTCGCAGCTGCGCGCGCCGTCGGTCTCGCAGCGCTGCTCGGCCGGGATCAGCGAGCATGGGTCGACGCAAGCGGCGGTGCCGCTGGTGTCGTCGCAGACGTCCCCCTCGGCGCCGCACCCGTTGCGCGTCGCGACGAGGCATCCGTCCGCGTCCTCCGCGCACGTGACGAGCGTGTCGCCGTCGCAGCTCGTGCCGGCTTCGTCGCAGAGCGCACGCCCCGCGCACGGGTCGGTCGTCGAGCCGTCCGGCCCCGCGTCCTGCCCGATCTCACCTGCGTCCGTTCCCGTCCCGTCGTCGTCGCCGCAAGCCGTGAGCGCTGCGATGCAGCCGGCATAACAGCAGACGGCGAGCCACCGTCTCATCCTTCCCATCCCACCACCTCCGCTCCGGCGCGGCGCGCCGAACGAAAAAGGAAAACACAACGCGACCGGTCCGCTCCGGTTGGAGCGGACCGTCGCGGTCCTCACGCGCCGATGGACGCGCTGCGGGCTCAGGGCGTGATGCCCACTGCGTCGAAGCCGAAGCCTTCGTCGGTGCCGCTTCCGTCGGACTGGAACACGAAGCGGAAGCGGACGACGGGGAGCCCGGCGGAGCCGGTCACGACGTGCGAGGCGGTCACCCAGTTGCCCATCGGCTCACTGGTGCCGCGCCAGACGCTGTTGGCGGCGTCGCCGTACCAGTTCGTGCCCTCGCCGGCGGCGCCGAGCTTCGTCCACGTGCCGTCGAGCGACACCTCGATCCAGCCGCTGTCACCCGAGCTGCGCGTCTTGTGCACGAGCAGCATGGAGAGCGTCGGATCGGTCGCGAGCGCGCTGAAGTCGAAGCAGGGCGACGTCACGAAGCTGCGCTCGTTGCTGTTGTAGGGGCCGGTCAGGTTGGTGACCCACGCGTTCGTGCCCGCGCCCGCCATGTCGATGAACGTGTTCATCGGCACGCCGCGCGCCCACGAGCTGTTGGTCCCGCCCGCGAGCCAGCCCCCGGCGCCGCCCTCGAAGCCCTCGAGGTACGTCGCGCCGGCGGAGACCGCGATCACCGGGGAGATGGCGGTCGCCGCCGAGCGCGAGTCGTTCGAGGGCGCGAGATCGCCCGCGAGCGCGACCGTCACGCGCACCATCGGCGTGCCCGCCGGCAGGACGGCCGGCGTCGCGAACGTGTGCTCGTAGATCTGACCGGGACGCAGCGTGCGCGTGACGCGCTCGGTGATCGGCGCGCCGGCATCGATCGCGTACGAGAGGTCGTACGCGCCGATCGTCGTGGTGCCCGTGTTCTGCACCGACGCCGTCACCGGCGTGGCGACGCCCGCGCACGCGTTCGCCGAGCTCACCGCGACCGCGGTGACGGCGAGATCCGGCAGCTGATCGCCCATGCGGATGTCGTCCACGCCGAAGCCGTCACGGACGCTGCTGGTGTCGGTGCGGAAGTAGAACCGCAGCCGCACGTTCGCCTGCCTCGCCGTGCCGGGCAGCGTGATCGACGCGCGGCGCCAGACGCCCGCCTCGCCGCTCGTTCCCGCCCACGCCTGGTTGCTGGTGTCGCCGTACCAGTTGGTGCCCTGGCCGACCATGCCGACCTTCGTCCAGGTCGAGCCGCCGTTGAGCGAGAGCTCGAGCCAGCTGCGGTCGCAGCACGACTCCGTCTCGAAGATGTGCGCGAACGAGAGCACGACGTCGGTCGTCGCGGTGCTCATGTCGATCACCGGCGACGTGAGGTACGAGGTCTCGTTGTCCGGGTAGTCCGCCGTGAGGTTCGTGACCCAGGCGTTCTCGCCCTCGCCGGCGCGCGTGATGAAGTCCTTCGTCGGACGGCCTCGCGCCCAGCTCCCCGTGCCGGCCCAGCCGCCCGCGTCGGTCTCGAAGCCCTGCACGTACGCGAAGGGCGTCCCGCAGACACCCGCCGCGTTCGGCACGAGCGTCGCGTCGCCGTCGTCGCAGTCGATGTCGCAGAACGCGCCATCGGAGTCGAGGTCCACGACATCGTCGAGCGTCGCCGCGTCGCAGTCGTCGTCGATGACGTTGCCGCAGACCTCGTGCGAGTCGGGGTGAACCGCCGCGTTCGTGTCGAGGCAGTCGCCGCAGCGACCGACGCACGCCGCGCCGCACGCGACGTCCGCGTGGCCGTCGCGATCGTCGTCCTCGTTCGTGCCGTCGAGCAGCCCGTCGCAGTCGTTGTCGAGCCCGTCGCAGATCTCGCTCCCGCCGGGACGGCGGCGCGGATCGTCGTCGTCGCAGTCGACCTCGCAGCTCGACGTGTCGCCGTCGCCGTCGAAGCGATCGGGCGTCGACGGATCGCAGTCGTCGTCGAGCGTGTTGTTGCAGAGCTCGTCGCAGTCGGGGCACGTGGTCGCGCGGTAGTCGTCGCAGTCCACGTCGCACGTCGCGCCGTCGCCGTCGGCGTCGAACACGTCGGTCGTGCGCTCGGCGCAGTCGTTGTCGATGCCGTCCGAGCAGAGCTCGAGGAAGAGCGGCGAGCGCATCGGGTCGTTGTCGTCGCAGTCGAAGTTGCACGACGAGCGATCGCCGTCGGCATCGACCGCGTCGAGCGTGGTCGTCGAGCAGTCCTCGTCGATCCGGTTGCACGGCACCTCGGTCGCGCCGGGGTGCACGTTCGGATCGCTGTCGTTGCAGTCGGTGCCGCCGCACGCCGAGTCGAACGCGCCGTCACCGTCGTAGTCGACCGAGCAGTCGACGCATGCGGCGGTCTCCGCGCAGTCGGGCACGCAGTTCGTGCACGTCTCGCCCGCGTCGCAGGTTCCGTCGCCGCAGGTGCGCGGCTCGATCGAGCACACCGCGCTGCAGCCGTCGCCGTCGACGTCGTTCTCGTCGTCGCACTCTTCGCCGGCGCGGCGGTTCAGCTCGCCGTCGCCGCACACCGCGCGCGTGCAGTCGAGGTCGCACTCGACGCTCTCGGTGCCGTCGTCGCACTCCTCGCCGGCCTCGATCGCGCGGTTGCCGCAAACGGGCTCCTCGCCGATCTCGGTGCACACGCTCGGCGAGCCGGTGCACGTGAAACCGCTCTCGACGAAGCAGAGGGCCGAGCAGCCGTCGCCGTCGGCGTCGCCGCCGTCGTCACAGAGCTCGGGGAACGTGACGGTCCCGTCGCCGCAGGGATCGTCCATCGGGTCGTTGCCCTCGGGACGCGTCGTGCACGCCGCCGCGCTCGCCGCCAGCGCGCCGGCCACGACGAAAGGGAGCAGCTGCGCGCCCCGCCGCCGCACCGCGAGCACGACACCGATCGCCAGCACGAGCATCCACGTCGTGGGCACCGAGCTCTGCGTCCCGCCGGGGACCGAGCAGCCACAGCCATCGCCCGGAGGCGGCGGCGCGTGCGAGCCCGAGTCGGGCATGCCCGCGTCGAACGGCTGCGGCACGTACGCGTCGGGGCGCTCGCCCGCGTCCGGCATCACCGGCACCTCGCGCTCGCAGACGCCGTCGACGCACATCTGGCCCATCGGGCAGACGACGTCCTCGCACGAGCTCACGCAGCGACCGCCGCGGCACGAACGATTCGGTCCGCAGATGACGCCGAGGCACGCTTCCTCGACGCAGCGACCGGTCTCGTCACACGCCTCGCCGCTACGGCATCCCGCGACCTCGCAGCGCGTGATGCACGAGCCCGCGTCGCAGATCTGGCACTGGCCGCACTCGATGTTCGCGCAGAGATCCTCGCAGCGACCGCCGACGCAGCTCTGGCCGTCGGGGCACACCACGCCCGCGCAGACGTCACCGCAGGTGCCGCCGATGCAGCGCTGACCCGCCTCGCAGGTCACGCCTTCGCACGCGTTCTCGAGGCACACGCCCGACTCGCTGCACGTGTAGCCCTCGGAGCATCCGCCCTCGAAGCACGGGTCGATGCAGCGGCCGCGATCGCACACCTGCAGGCCGGGGCAGAGCACGGTGTTCTCGCCCTCGTCCGTCGTGCCGTCGCAGTCGTTGTCGTACGAGTCGCAGGTCTCCTCGGTCGGGCCGACGAGCGCCTCGCAGACGACGCCCGAGCCCTCGCACTGCGTGCGGCCGTCGGCGCACTGACCGATCTGGCCGGGCACCGTGCAGATGTCGCCGGCGTCGGGGCACTCGACCTCGCCGCGGCGGATCGCGAAGCGCCACACTCCGGGCTCACCGACGTTCGACTGGTCGCACATCACGCGGCTGATGCCGTTCACGCGCGAGCCGGGGATCGTCACGAAGTCGAGGCCGTTCGCGGCGTCGAAGCCGACCTGCGCCGGCGTGCCGCCGAAGCCGCCCGAGCCGCTGCTCGCGTCGCCGGTCTCCCACTCGCACTGCGTGAAGCGGAACTCGACGTCGAAGTCACCCGGGATGCCGCAGTAGCGGGCCTCGCGGATGATCAGCTGGAACGTCATCTGGAGATCGTTGTGCTGGTTGTAGTAACCGACACGATCCCAGGTCACGACGAGCTGGCCCTCGCTGAGGTGCCACCACACGCCGTTGGTCGTGCGCGTCGCGCACGTGCCGCTCACGCCGCGGATGTCGACGTCGGCCCAATACGGCGCGATCATCGGCTGGCGACCCGTGAAGGTCGCGGGCAGCGGAATCGGCTCGGGCGTGAACGTGCTCAGCGCCGCGTTGAACGTGATGTTCCCGTTCGTGTTGACGAACACGCGCGAGTGGCGGCGGCCGAAGAACTCCAGGCCGCCCGGGAACGCACTGGTGATGTCGATCGAAGGCGACGACTGGTCGTCGTTCGGGGCCAGGCAGTCCGTGCCGAAGCCGGTCGGCCCGCCCAGGTCGTCGATCAGCTCTGGTTGCGCGAACGCTGCGGTTGGCGCTCCGAGCACGGAGACCACGATCGCGGAGGTCCAGACGAAACGGTACACCGATCACCTCACCGTCTGCGCCGCGGTGGGAGGTCGGTTACAGAGTCGTCCCGGACATACAACGTGGGACGCTGCGACGGCCGACCCTCACCGCGAGGGAAGCGCCGGGGTAGCACCGAAAGAAAACGAACGGTACGACGCTGTCGCCGAATTATTCCTTGTGTAACGCTCCAGAAACGTCCCGATACGAAATTTTCGTAGACGATCGGAGCGGACCAATTGGGCCATTTGCCTTGCCAAAGTGGCCAAAGGCACGTGCACGAAGGACGTCTTGGCGTCTTGGCAGCACGCGCCGAAATCGATCACGAGCAGAGTGAGTCACCTCACTAGGACGGGAGCCAAACTCGGATCTGTCTCTATCGTGAGACCCCTTTTTTGAAGTATCCCGCGGAACTACGGAGTCTCACCGGCGCGCCGGGAGGAGCACCTCGGATCGTCCGTGAGCCCGCCGCGTGACCCGGCGGACCTCGCACGGTGGTACGCTCGAAGGCCGTGTCGGCGCGTGCCCCGTTGCGCTCGGCTGCGTTCGTGTCGCTCGCGCTGTTCGCGACCGCGCTCGGCGCGTGCACACGCCCAGTCACGCAGATCGTGCTGATCGTCGAGTCCGATCTGCGCGCACCGAGCGAGATCGATCGCGTCGACGTGCACGTGCTCGGTCCGAGCGGCGAGCGCGTGAGGGCGGGCGCGACGTTGGGCACGCCGGAGTCGCCCCGGCCTCCGTTCACGCTCGGGATCACGCCGGCGACGACGCGCTTGTCGCCGGTGCACATCCGCGTGGTCGCATCGCGTGGCGGCAACACCGTCGTCGAGCGGGTGATCCGCACCGAGTTCGAGCACGATCGCTCGCTCGAGCTGGTGGTGCGGCTCGAGCGCGCGTGCGCCGCGGTCACGTGCGGCGAAGGCGTGACGTGCGACGACGGACGCTGCGTCGACGTCTTCGTCGACCCCTCGTGGCTGCCGCCGTTCGTCGGCCTTCCCCAGAGCGGCTCGGATGCGGGCATGGCGGGCGACGCGTGCGTGGGAGATCCCGGCGCCGCCGAGACCTGCGACGGCGTCGACCAGGACTGCGACGGGGTGATCGACGAGGGGCTCGATCTCGACGCGAACCCCGACCACTGCGGCGTCTGCGGCAACGCGTGCGGCGACGGAGTCGCGTGCTTGCGCGGCAGCTGCGGCGATCCCGCGGTGCAGCTCGCGCTCGGCGAGTGGCACTCGTGCGCGCTGCGGAGGAGCGGTCGCGTCGCGTGCTGGGGCGCGAACGAGACCGGTCAGCTCGGCGACTCCTCGCGCACCGATCAGCCGCGTCCGACGGAGGTCGCGGGCATCGAGGACGCGATCGAGATCGGCGTGGGCGAGCGCCACGCGTGCGTGCTCGGTCGTGATGGTCGCGTGCGGTGCTGGGGCTGGAACGCGCGCGGCGAGCTCGGCGACGGAACGACGACGAACCGCGATGCGCCGGTCGAGGTGCCGCTCGACGGCGTGGTGGAGCTCGGCATCGGGTACGAGCACTCGTGCGCGCGCACGAGCAGCGGCGAGATCTGGTGCTGGGGCGCGCTGGTCGACTTCGATCGCGGGACCGGCGAGCTGCTGAGCCGCTCGTCGCCGGTGCGCATCGGGGGCGTGAGCGCGCCCCGAGCGATCGCCGGAGGCAACGACTCGACGTGCGCGATCGAGGGCACGGGTCGCGTCGTGTGCTGGGGCGAGGACATCGAGGGGCGGCTCGGCGACGGCTGGCCCTACGACGATCACGGTGCACCGGGCCCGATCGCGGAGTCGTTCGCGGCGGAGTCGATCGATCGCTACGCGTACGGCTGGTACGCGATCGCCGACGACGGCGATGTCTGGGCCTGGGGCGACAACGACGACCTGCAGCTCGCGCGCACCGGGATCAGCGAGAGCGCGCGGCCGATCACGATCGACGGCGTCGACGGCGCGGTGCAGATCGCGGGCGGGCGCCAGCACGGATGCGCGCGCGGGCCCGACTGGGTGCGCTGTTGGGGCGACGACTCGCGCGGGCAGCTCGGTCGCGGGACGATCATGGGCAACGATCACGCGACCCCCGCGGCGGTCGTCGGGCTGCCGGTCGGGCTGCGAGAGCTCGCGGTCGGCGCGAGCCACGCGTGCGTGCGGACCGACGCCGAGGTGTGGTGCTGGGGCGGGAACGATCGAGGACAGGTGGGCGACGGTACGTTCGCCGATCGCGGAAGAGCAGTGAGGGCCGTGCTTCCGGGAGCGGCGCGGTGATGGGTTGGTGCAGAATCTCCGGTGGTGAGGGCTTGGCGTGGAGCGACGCTGAGCCCAACCACGGAGCGCCTCCATGACCTCTCACGCGTGCTCGATGTACTGCAGGCGATGTGACCACGTGGTCGACGTGATCGTTCCGTGGCGGGGGTGGAAGCCCGCGCTCTACGCCTGGTACGGGATGATGGCGCTGCTCGTGGTGCTCTTCCCGTTCATGGCGTCGGACTACTGCGTGATGATCCCGACGATGATGGCGATCATCCTCGCGGGCAGTCCGCTGCACCGCCTCGCGAAGGAGAAGCCGGTGTGCCGCGTCTGCTCGCTCGAGCTCGACGGCGAGCGCGGCGGCACGATGACGCGCGCGCGGAGCTGAGCGCGGGAATGCGGGGGCGCGGGCCCCGCGTACGATTCGCCCGTGGGGCGCGCTCTCGTTCGGTCGACGCTCGTGGTGGTGCTGGCGACGTCGCTGTCCGGGTGCTTCAGCATCGCGGCGGCGGCGCTGGGCGGTCATCCATCGACGGTGCGCGCGGCGGGCGAGCTCGACGGCGCGCTGCTCGGCGCGATCGTCGACGCCGCGACCGGCACGCCGAGCGACGACGACGAGGTGCTCGTCGCGACGGTGCCGGAAGAGGGCGACGTGTACGCATGCCGCCTCGAGACCGGCGAGGTGCACCTCGTGAACGCCCACAGCATCGAGGGCGCACGCGCGGTGTGCCTGATGTCGAACGACGTCGACCTGCGCGGCGCGAGCTGCGCGTGCGCGTTGATCGTTCGTTAGATCACGGTCCCGTCGGTCTCGACCCGGATCGGCGGCGCGCCGTCCGCGCGCAGCTCGCGCGCGACCTCGCGGCCCGCGTACCAGGTGCCGCCCTCGAGCACCTTGCACATCGGGAGCTGCTCGGGGCCGAGCTGCAGCGCGCTGCGCACGTCCTCCGCGACGTGGTCGAGCAGCGCGACGGTGAGCGCGCGCCACTCGACCACCACCTCGCTGCTCGGCGCGTGCGTGCGCTGGAGCACCTCGTCGTGGCGCGGCACCAGCACGCCCTCGTCGACGAGGAGCCCGCCGTTGCGCGACTCGCCGAGGCCGGTGAGCTCGTCGAGCCCTTCGACCCGCAGCCCCGCGCGCTCGAGCGGCTCGATGAGCGAGTACACGACCTGCTGCGAGAGCGCGTGGAACGGCACGAGGCCGTGGGTGGGCGCGCCTCCGCCCGCCGCGGGGTGCCGCCACACGTCCCCGAGGTTCACGCCGAAGAGCTCGATGCGTCCCGGCCAGATCGGGCCGAGCCCCTCGAGCACCGCCGCGAGCACGCGGCGCGCGGGCACCATGCCGCCCTGCGTCTTCGCGCAGACGTGATCGAAGAGCGCGCCGAGCCGGGGGCGGTCCGCGCCGAACAGATGGGGCGCCGCCCGCAGCGCCGAGCCGAGCCGCGTGAGCAGCTCGAGGCGCCCATCGAGGCCGAGCAGCGGGTTGCGCTGGCCCGCCTGGAACCCGCCGGCGACGTCGCGGGGCTCGAGCGCGTCGAGCCCGTCGGCGTCGGCCCGCAGCGCGCCCTGCTCGCCGCTGAACAGGCCGTCCTCGAACATCCGCAGGCTCGCGATCGCCAGCCCCTCGCTGCGCTCGAAGCGAAGCCCGGTCTCCCGCTCGAGGTACGACCAGCGCGGCCCCGCCGCGGTGTCGAGCAGCACGCTCGTGATCGCGAGGTCGAAGCGCACCCGCGCCTGCTCGTCCTCGGGCAGCGCCGCGATCCGCGCGTCGAGCGCGGCCACGCGATCCACGCCACCGCTGCGGAACTGGTTCCAGCGGCTGTGATACGGGACCCGCAGATCGGGGTGGGTCGCGCGCGTGATGCGCACCACCCGGGTGACGACCGCGGGCAGTCGCTCGAGCCGCACCGCGAAGTGCTCGAGGCGCGCGTCGAGCCCGGCGGCGAGCACGTCGCGGCAGCGCGTGCGGATCGCGACCGGCGAGCGGAGCCAGTCGATCGGTCCTCGTGCTTCTGCGCCCAGCGAGCTGTCGCGGTCCATGCGGGTCCCGGGCGCCGCGCGCCCCCGGCTCGGCCTCGTGATCTCCACGATCCCACGGGCCCCGCGGGTCGTCCATGCCTCCGCCGACGGGAACCCTTCGCGACGTGGGGCGCGTGCCAGCGCGTACACTGCGCCCCGATGATGGGTGTCCTTCGCTTCGTCGCGGTCGCGCTCGTGATCGCGGGGTGCACCTGCGGGCGCGCCGAGCCCGCGGTCCCGCCCGAGGCCGAGCTCGATCGCAGCCCCGCGCCCCTGCCCGAGGGGTGGCTCTACGAGGTCGCGATCGACGGGGACGCGGCGCTCGCCCGGATCCGCGAGGTGCTGCCCGAGGGCCAGGCGCGCGCGCTCTTTCCGTCGCGGGTCGTCGACCTCGCCGACCAGATGGTCGGCACGACCACCGCACAACGTGCCGCAATCACCGAGGATTCTCCGCTGCGATGCATCGCGCTGGGCGGGCGCTCCGGCCCGGTGGGCGCGTGCGCGCTGCGGGTTCGCGCCGACGCCGGGCTCGAGGGCACGCCGGGCGCGCCGCGCGGGGCCTCGTGGGTCGAGGCAGGCGAGCGCGCGGCCGCGATCGCGGGCGACGTGCTGGTGATCGCCGGCGACCGCTCGACCCTGGAGCAGGCCCTGCCCTGGCTCGCGTTCACCGCGATGCCCGAGGACCCGCCGCGCGTCGCCCGGCTCCGGGCGGCCGAGCACGTCGCCGGCACGCTGCGGGCGGACCTCGACCGGTTCGTCGCGGAGCACGCGCGCGAGGCGCGCGAGACCGTGGCCGCCGAGCGCAGCGCACACGCCGAGGCACCCGCGCTGGGAGAGCCCGAGGCGGTGATCTCGTGGCTCGAGGCCGCGCTCGCCGAGCGCCTCGCGCTGCTGCCCGACCTCGGCGGGATCACCGTCGAGCTCGACGTCGACGCGAGCGGGCTGGTGATCGACGCGCGTGCCGAGGTGCGCCCGGAGACGCCGCTCGCGCGCCGCATCGAGGGCGCGGGCACCAGCCCGGTGCGCGGGCTGCGCGAGCTCCCCGAGGGCACCGTGCTCGCGTGGGCGTCGGTCGAGGACGAGGCCTCGCGCGAGGGCGCGAGCGGCGCGATCTCCGAGCGCCTCGCGGCGATCGGTGGCGAGCGGCTCGACGCGCGGGCGCGCACGACCGTGGACACCGCGCTCGCGGCGTGGGCCGACGTGCGCGGGGACGCGACGGTCGCGGCGATCGGTCTCGACGCCGAGGGCGCGTGGGCCGCGATCGCGACCCGCTCGCCGCACGTGCCGCCGATCGTCCCGTTCCGCGACGCGCTCGCGATCGACTGGGCCGACGCCGCGCTCGCGACGCCGCTGGGATGCGAGCGCATCGACCCCCGCGACACCGACTTCGACGACGCGATCACGCTCTGCGACGGAGCGCACCTCGCGCGCGGCGCGCACGACGGCGCGTCGTCGCTGGTGATCGCCCAGGGCACGCTCGATCAGGCGCGCGAGCGCGCGCGGTCCCTCGCCGAGCGCATCGCGACCGAGCGTGCCGCGATCGGCGCGAGCCCCGACGTCGAGCGCGTGATGGGCGCGCGCGATCCCGAGGGCACGTTCTTCGTCGGGTATCTGGTGCCCTCCGCGATCCCGACGCTGATCGGGCGGCTCGCCCCCTCGCTGCGCGATCGTGTCGCGACGAGCGCGCGCGGTGCGGCCTTCGTGGTCCGCGCGGTGCGCGAGGACGGCGCGGTGCGCCTCGAAGCCCGCGCCAGCCGCGACGCGATCGCGGATCTGCTGGCGCTCGTGGACCCTCGCACCCAGGAATGAACCGACGTGTTCCCCGTCCGCGATCTCAACCCCACCCGGATCTTCCCGTTCGTCACGTGGACGGTGATCGCGCTGAACGTCGTGGTGTGGATCTTCGCGTGGGCGCTCGGGCCCCAGGGCATCGACGTGTTCGTGTCGCTGCTCGGGCTCGTGCCGCGGCGCCTCGTCTCGCTCGATCTCTCGACCGCGGCGGGCCTGTGGACGCTGGCGACGCCGATCACGTCGATGTTCATGCACGGCGGGTGGATGCACCTGCTCGGCAACTGCTGGTTCCTCCACGTCTTCGGCGACAACGTCGAGGAGCACCTCGGCCACGCGCGCTACGCGATCTTCTACGTGCTCGCGGGGCTCTGCGCGGCGCTCACGCACGTCGTGCTCTCGCCCTTCGGCACGCTGCCGCTGGTCGGCGCGTCGGGCGCGATCGCGGGCGTGCTCGGCGCGTACATGCTGCGCTTCCCGCGCGCGCCGATCCTCGCATGGTTCGTGATCGGCGTCGTCGAGGTGCCGGCGTTCGTGTTCCTCTTCGTGTGGTTCGGGTACCAGCTGCTGATGACGTGGGGATCGCTGGGCTCGATGGAGCAGGGCGGCGTCGCGTTCGCCGCGCACGCGGGCGGGTTCGTCGCGGGCATCGCCCTCGAGCGTCTGCTCGCGCCGAGCCGCGAGGCGCTGATCCGCGAGCAGCAAGAGCGTCGTCATCGGCTCGCCGAGTCGCGCGCGCGGCGGGTGCAGGAGCATCGTGAGCGTCGTCGCTGGCTCGATCCCGATTGAGATCGATCGGTGCCATCACGCGTCCCACGCGCGGATGCGGATCGCGTGCTGGGGGATCGTGGTGCTGGTCGGATGTGGGGGCGGTCCGGCGACCCGCGACGATGCCGCGCCGCCCGTCGCACGGAGCGAGCCCTTCGTCGTCGACGGGCTCGTGTTGTGGAACGAGCCGATCGATCGCGCGCCCGACGCGGTGCGCGAGATGTGGTCGTTCATCGACGCGGTGATCGCTGCGAGCGACGACGCGCCGCGCGCCGCGACGCCCGAGGGCGCGTGGCTCACCGACGTCTACCTGCCCTACTGGGCCGAGGTCCGAGCGCGCATCGAGCCGCGCGGGCACGCGCTGGTCGCGACGCGCGAGCGCGCGTTCGCGGAGCTCCCGGCCTACGGCCTCTTCGAGACGCTCACCTCGCTCGTCGCGACCGAGCACGAGATCCGCGCGCTCGACGAGGCCGGCTTCGAGCCCGTCGTCGGCGGCTGCGGCAACGGGCCCTGGGGCACGCTCGGCGATCTCCTCGACGACTGCCGCGAGCACGCCGAGCGCTGCGTGCGCCTCGCCGCCGAGGCGACCGGTGCGATGCGCGAGAACGTCGAGCCGTGCGCACGGCGCGCCGCGATCTGCCGCGCGCGCCACGCCGCCGCGGAGCAGGACGTCTGCGAGGTCGACTACCCGGAGTGAGCTGCGTCGCCGCCGCTCTCGTCGATCGCGAAGTACGCGCTGAGCCGACCGTCCTCGGCGATCGTCGCCACCGCGCCCTCGCTGCCGAGCATCGCCTCGAGCACCCCCGGCGCGATCGCGGTGCCTGCCACCCCCTCGACCGTCACGCGCGCGTAGCGTCCCGGCGGCAGGCCGAGCGCCGCGGCGCGCGACTGGTCGAGGGTGTCGTTCGACGTCGCGACCTCGAGCGTGCCTCCGTCGCCGAGCGCGTCGCGCGCGTTCGCGACGAGGTTCACGACGAGCTGATCGAAGTGCACCGGCACGATCGACACCGGCAGCGCGCGACGCGCCTCGAGCCGGATGCGCACCCGCGCGCCCACCAGCAGCTCGAGCATCGGCGCCAGCTCGCGGACCCGCGCCGACGCGTCGATCACCCGCGCCTCGGTGGGCTCGCGTCGCGCGAACGCGAGGAGCTGCCGCGTCATGTGCCCGGCCTGGAAGACCGCGCGCTCGATGTCGGCGGCGCGCGCCCGCTGCCACTCGCTCGTGAACGAGCCGTCGAGCAATTCGATCTGCCCGGCGATCGTCATCAGCGCGTTGTTGAAGTCGTGCGCGATGCCGCCCGCGAGGCGCCCCACCGCCTCCATGCGCTGGCCGTGCGCGAGGCGCTGCTCGAGCTGCTTCCGATCGGTCACCGCGAGCGCGACGCCGCGCATGCTGTGATCGCGCCCGGTGCCCGTCAGATCGTGATCGCCGCGCAGCTCGAGCCACACCGTCCCGCCGTGCGGCGTGCGGGCCCGGCACTCGACGCGCAGGTCGACGCCCTTGGTGCGCGACGCGTCGAACGCCGCGCGCACCGCGTCGCGCTCGCCGGGATCGATCGCGCGCAGCAGCTCGTCGAGGCTCGCCGGCGCCCACCCGCGCGGCCGCGCGATCAGCGCACCGAACGAGTCCGACACGTCGAGCGCGTCGCGCGCCGGCCACCACCGCCAGATCGCGATCCGCGCCGCGCCCAGCGCGAGCCGCAGCTCGGTCTCGCGCTCCCGCAGCATCGTCTCCGCCTCGCGCCGTCGCGCGCTCTCGATCGCGAGCCCGACCATGTCGCCGATCGAGCCGGCGAAGAACTGCTCCTCCGCGGTCCAGGTGCGCGCCGGCCCGACGTGCTCGTGACAGACCACGCCGACCGAGCCCACGCCGCCGACCACCGGCGCGTCGAGCAGCGCGCCCACGCCGAGGGCGTCGAGGTAGCTCTCGCGCAGCGCGGCGGTGCGAGGATCGCTGCGCGCGTCGTGGGCGTCGATGATGCGATCCGAGTCGAGCGCCTCGAAGTACACGCGGTGATCGTCGCGCGTGATCACGAGATCGTCGGTGTGCGTGCCGCTGCTTCGATCGAAGAGGCACACGCACCGCAGCGTGCTGCGCTCGGCGTCGTCGAAGAGCCAGATCCCCACCCGCGCGACGTCGAGCGTGCTCGCCGCGACCGCGGTGATCTCCCGGAACGACGCGCGCACGTCGGCGCCCTGGCCGCGCGAGCTGCGCGACAGGCGCCCCAGCGCCTCCAACATCGCGCGGAGGCGGGGGAGCTCGCTGCCCGGCGTGGCGATGTCGTCGCTCCCCATGTGTATCGACGATACGTCCCCCGTCCCCACCCGAACAACTCTGTCCACGGCGGGAGTGCTCGCCTGCGCGGGGCCCGCACGGAAGCGTGCGGAGCACGCGCACAGGAGGGCCCTGCGCGGGCGAGCCGACGGACGACTCTGTCCAGTGAACACAAACGTCCGGTTGTCCACCGCCACAACGGAACGATTTCACGACGGCATACGACGTGCTCGGAGGCGACGCGCTCCAAGGAGGTCGTCCCGATGTCCCCGCCGAACGCGATCCCCCGGCCCTCGTCGCTCCCGCCCGACGACCCGCGCGACGCCGTCCTTCGCCGCCACAACCAGATCCTGCTCTCGCTGGCGAAGAGCACCGAGCTCGACGGCTCCGATCTCCAGCGCGCGTGGCGGCTGCTGACCGAGGCCGCGGCGCACGGCATCGGGACCGAGCGCGCGTCGATCTGGTTCTTCGACGAGGGCCGCACCCGGATCGAGCTCGTCGACCTCCACGAGGCCTCGAAGAGCGCGCACTCCGCGGGGTTCGTGCTGAAGTCGGCGGACTACCCCGCGTACTTCGCGGCGCTCGCCGAGGATCGCACCATCGCGGCGAGCGACGCGCGCAGCCACGTCGCGACGCGCGAGTTCAAGACCGGCTACCTCGAGCCGCTCGACATCCACTCGATGCTCGAGGCGCCGATCCGCCGTCGCGGCAAGGTCGTCGGCGTCCTCTGCCACGAGCACGTCGGCGAGCAGCGCACGTTCTCGCGCGAGGAGGAGCAGCTCGCGGCGAGCATCGCCGATCTCGTCGCGCGCACCCTGGACGATCGTGACCGCCTCGCGGCCGAGCACGCGATGCGCGAGGCGAACCGCGAGCTCGAGGAGCACAAGGCGCGGCTCGAGCAGGAGGTCGCGGAGCGCACCCGCGCTCTCGCCGAGCGCAACGCCGAGAACCAGGAGCTCATCCGCCGGCTGCGCACCGCGGTCGAGCAGCTCTCGAGCCCGGTGCTCGAGCTGTGGGAGGACGTGCTCGCGGTCCCGGTGATCGGCGTGGTCGACTCGGAGCGCGCCGCGATGCTGGTCGAGCGCGTGCTCGCCGACGTCGCGCACCGCAACGCGCGCTTCGTGCTGATCGACCTGACCGGCGTCGACGTGGTGGACACCGGGACCGCGGATCGCCTGGTGAAGCTGGCGCGCGCGGTGGAGCTGCTCGGTGCGCGCTGCGTGCTGACCGGCCTGCAGCCGCTGGTCGCGCAGACCCTGGTCGATCTCGGCGCGGACTTCGGCGAGCTCGAGACGCTGCGCAACCTGAAGCAGGGCCTGGTGCACGCGCTGCAGCACCAGCGCTCGCGCCGCGAGCAGACGCGCGGCCTCGAGAGCGCGCCCGCCCCCCGCCGCTGACCACGCGCTCCATGTCGATCCCGCGACATCCGGTGCACCGCGCCGCTGGTAGGATGCCCGCGATGGAGGAGTCCGCGAGCCGGCCGCGATCCGGCTCCCACACCGCGGTGAGCGCCGACGGCGCGCCGGGGCGAGTGCTGATCGTCGACGACGACACCCAGGTCGCCGAGACGTTGCGGCTCCTCCTCCAGCAGGACGCGCACGAGGTGTTCGTCGCGCACGACGCGATGACCGGCGCGCAGTGGGTCGACGAGCAGGGGATCGAGGTCGTCGTCAGCGACATCTACCTGCGCGGGCCGACCGGGCTCGAGCTGCTCTCGCGCCTGCGCGGCGCGGAGCGCGACGTCGAGGTGATCCTGATCTCGGGCGAGCCCTCGGTGGAGACCGCGCAGGAGGCGGTGCGGCACGGCGCGTTCGACTACCTCGTGAAGCCGGTCAGCGGGCGCGTGGTGCGGCGCACGGTCTCCGAGGCGCTGGCGCGCAAGCGCTCGCGCGATCGCGCGGGCAAGGATCTCGATCGCGAGCGGGCGCGCCTCGAGGCGTTCGAGCAAGCGGTCGAGCAGCGGGCCCACGAGCTCCGGGTCTCGCACGAGCGCTACCAGCAGCTGATCGAAGGGCTGCCGCTCGCGGTCTACGAGCTCGACTGCGCGACGATGCGCCTGACCTACGTCGGCGGTCGCCTGCTCGATCAGATCGGCGACGTGGCGCGCAACGACGCGGCCTGGATCGAGGCGGTCCACGAAGAGGATCGACTGCGGGTGAGCGAGTACCTCGCCGAGGTGATCCACGGCGAGCGCACGCGCTCTCCCGACGAGGTGCGGATCCTCGGGCGCGACGGGCAGGTGCACTGGGTGCGCGTGCTCGCGAACGAGGTGCAGCGCGAGCCGCTGCGCATCTCGGGCGTGATCGTCGACGTGACCGAGCAGAAGCTGATCGAGGAGGATCGGCGACGCCTCGAGCGCGAGCTCGCGGAGGCGAAGGCGAGCCTCGAGCGGGCGCTGATCGAGCAGCTCGATCTCGGCGTGGGGCCGCGCGCGGTGCGCATCGACGAGAGCGTCGACGACGCGCTCGCGGCGGACTTCGGGCGCTCGCCGGGGATGCTGCGGGTGGCCGACGAAGCGCGGCTCGCGGCGGAGCACGACGAGACGGTCCTGATCACCGGCGAGACCGGCACCGGCAAGGGCGTGCTCGCGGAGTGGATCCACGCCCACGGCGCGCGGCACCACGCGCCCTTCGTCGCGCTCAACTGCTCGGCGCTGCGCGGGGAGCTGCTCGACAGCGAGCTCTTCGGGCACGCGCGCGGCGCGTTCACGTCGGCGGTGCGCGATCGTCGCGGGCTGCTCGAAGAAGCGTCGGGCGGCACGCTCTTCCTCGACGAGATCGGAGAGATGAACCTCGAGACGCAGGCGCGCCTGCTCAAGGTGCTCGAGGACAAGTCGTTCCGGAGGCTCGGCGAGAGCGCCATGCGGCGCAGCGACTTCCGGCTCGTGTGCGCCACGAACCGCGATCTCGCGGACGAGGTCGCGCGCGGACGCTTCCGTTCCGACCTCTTCTTCCGCATCAACGTGCTCGCGATCCGGCTCCCCGCGCTGCGCGAGCGCACCGGGGATCTCGCGCCCCTCGCCCGGCGACTGCTCGCGAGCCTCGGCAGCCCGACCACCGAGCTGCCGCGCGCGACCGTCGAGCTGCTCGAGCGCTACGACTGGCCGGGCAACGTGCGCGAGCTGCGCAACGCGCTCATCCGCGCGCTGCTCCTCGCGCGCGGCGGGCCGCTGCTGCCCCGTCACTTCCCGGACTTCGGGGAGCGCGCGGCGGTGCGCGCCACGCCGCGCTCGGTCGCCCCGCCGCCGATGCCGCCGGCTGCGATCACGAGCGATCGTCCGGTGTTCGTCGGCGCGCCGGCACCGGTGCCGCCGAGCCCGGCGGAGCGCGAGGACGCGCAGATCCGCGAGCTGATGCGGCGCTTCGACGGCAACGTCGCGAAGGTCGCGCGCACGCTCGGCATGTCGCGGACGACGTTGTACCGGCGGCTCAAGCAGCTCGGGATCTCGACCGAGGACTGAGCTCGCCAGCTCTGCTCCGTCCGCGTCGGGACAGGAGTGTCCACGGTGGACAGCTTCGTCCGTGCGCGGACGCGTGGCGTTTCTCGGAATTCCTCGCCAACGACGGCTGGCGTCTCGTTTGCGAAGGGGGCCGCGCCCACGATGACAGTGCACGTTCCGAAGGGACAGCCCGAGGTGCCGGAAGGGTCGGCCCTCCGCTCGATCCCGCCCGCGCTCGCCCGCGTCGGGGTCGACCCGCTCACCGGTCTTCCCGGGCACCACGCGCTGCACGCGTGGCTGGAGCGCGCGATCGCGCGCTGCGAGGTGCGCGATCGGCCGGTGTCGGTCGTCGTGCTCGACCTCGACCGCTTCGGCGAGGTGAACCGGATCGTCGGCCACACCTCGGGCGACGACGTGATGCGCGAGATCGCGCGCGCGCTCGAGCACGCCGACGGCGATCTGCCCGCCGATGCCGGAGCGCCGATCATCGTGCGCTCGAGCGGCGACGAGTTCGCGGCGTTGCTCGCCGGGTGGTCGCGCGAGGAGGCCGTCGCGTGGGCCGATCGCAAGCGCGCGGCGATCGCATCGCTGCGCTTCCTCGCCGGTCACACCTGCTCCGCGTCGGCCGGCGTCGCGACGTACCCGGTGGACGCGCCCGATGCACGCGAGCTCGTGGTGAGCGCGCGCGCCGCGCTGCGCGTCGGCAAGCGCGAGGGACGGAACTGCACGCTCGCGTACCAGCCCGCGCACGACGGCGCGTGCGGCATCGCCGAGCGCGTGGTGCACGCGCTGCTCGAGCGCCGCGGGGCGCGCGCGCTGGCGTTCGTGCACCAGCCGATCGTGCGCGCGAGCGATCACGAGATCGTCGCGTGCGAGGCGCTGTGCCGGCCGCGCCTCGAGCGCTACGCGTCGCCCGCCGCGCTCTTCGCGGCGGCCGCGGCGTCCGACGTCGTCTGGGAGATCGGGCGCCTGGTGCGCAGCGTCGCGACCGAGCCGTTGCGCCGCGATCCCAGCCTCGTGCCGCTCTTCCTCAACCTGCACCCGCACGAGCTCGCGGATCCCACCCTCGTCGATCCCGAGGGCGAGCTGCGCGCGCTCGCGCCCCGCGTGGTGCTGGAGATCGGCGAGTGCGCGCGCCTGTCCAGCCTCGACGCAGCGCGCGCGACGATCGATCGCCTCCACACGCTCGGCTTCCGGGTCGCGCTCGACGATCTCGGCGCCGGCTACGCGACGCTGCGCTGGATGTCGGAGCTCGACCTCGACTACGTGAAGCTCGATCGCACGCTGATCGCCGACCTCGACGGCTCGGCGGCGCGCCGCACGCTGGTCCAGGCGCTGATCGAGTTCGCGCACCAGCGCGGGCAGATCGTCGTCGCCGAGGGCGTGGAGACCGAGGCCGAGCGCGACGCGCTGGCCGGCCTCGGGTGCGATCTCCTGCAGGGTTGGCTCTTCGGGCGGGGCACGAGCCAGGTGCCTCGCTTGCCGTCCGAAGGAGAGAAGCGATGAGCGCGGTCGCGCAGAGCGCGGTGCTCGCGATCCTCGAGCAGCACATCTCGCCGCTGCACGCGCGCGCGATGCTCGCGCGTGCGGTCGGGAGCGATGGCGCGATCGAGATCGGTCGGCTGCCCGAGCTGGTGGAGGCCCTCGAGCGCGGCGTTCGTCTCTTCGGAGGCGCGCGTCTCGAGGACACGATCAAGAGGCAGATCCTCGCCCTCGCGCCCAGCGAGGCGAGCGAGGTGCGCATCGAGATCGCCGAGGAGCGCGACGTGATCGAGGCGCGGCTCGCGGCGCGCCAGCTCTGTCAGACGCTGGGCACCCGCGCGCTGGTGATCCAGCGCGTGGCGACCGCGGTCAGCGAGCTCGCGCGCAACGTGAGCCTCTACGCAGGACGCGGGGTGGTGACGATGACGCCCCTGCGTGGCGGTGCGGCGCTGCGCATCGTGGTCGAGGACGAGGGACCGGGGATCGCGGACCTGAAGTCGGTGCTCGACGGGACGTACGTGAGCAGGACCGGGATGGGCAAGGGGCTGCTCGGCGTGAAGCGCCTGGTCGACGAATTCGACGTGAAGACCGGCCCGCGCGGCACGCGCGTCGAGGCGACGGTCGTGCTCGACCCGACGAGCGGAGGGATGGCGCGGTGAGCGAAGGTCAGAGGTCGATCACCGCGAGCGAGACGTCGTCGTGATCCTTGGCGTGGAGATCGAAGAGCTCGCGGCACGCCTGGGCCGCGTCGCGGCTGCGCGCGTCCGAGAGCGACATGCGGGTCGAGATGCCGTCGCTGGCGAGCACGATGCGAGCGCCCGGGGCGCGTGCGCTCACCACGGGACGCAGGCGCGGCATCCGCACGCCGACGACCCCGGGCGTCGGGACGAACGAGAGCGCGAGGCCCTCGCTGCGGAGCGCGACGTTGCCGACCCCGCACGCCTCGAGCTCGCTCGCGCGCAGCAGCACGGCGGTCATCGCCGCGCCACGGGTGCCGCGGAGCGCGGTGTGCGCGCGATCGAAGAGCGCGCGGAGCCCGAGCGAGAGATCCGCGCCCTCGAGCGAGGCGCGCAGGGCGCGAGCGACCTCCGCGGCGCGCTCGCCGTGACCGAGCGCGTCGATCACGGCGATCAGGATCGCGCTCTCGCTGCGCACGACGACGACGTCGTCGCCGCAGGCGGTCTCACCGGGGAAGGGACGAACGAGTTGCGCGAGTCCGCGGAGCACGGGCACCAGACTGCATGAGCGCGGCGTCGCCGAACAGGGCCGCGTTCACGATGCGGTGCACGAGCCAGGCGGACCGGCTCGCGTGCGGCGCGGAGGCGGGCGCCTTCGCGCGGCGGCACGGGCTGAGCACGCGCGCGTCGGGCGAGCTGGTGCTGTGCGTGACCGAGCTGCTCTCGAACGCGGTGCGCCACGGCGGCGGGGCCGGGCGGCTCGAGATGCAGGTGATCGACGAAGGCGTCGAGGTCGTGGTGCGCGACGAGGGCCCGGGGATCGCGTGCGTGGAGGACGCGATGCGCGACGGCTGGTCGCGAGGACGGCAGCGCGAGCCCGGCGAGGCGAAGCCGATGGGCGCGGGGCTGGGGATCGGGCTGGGCTCGGTGAAGCGGCTCGCCGACGTGATGGTGGTGGAGAGCGTGATCGGCGCGGGGACGTGCGTGCGAATCGTGAAGCGGCGGTGAGAGGAGCACTGCCGAGCAGGCGGCACGAGGGACGTGCACGTGCACGAGCACGAGCACGGTCTGGGTGGCCGTCGGTGGCGGCGGATCGCCTTCCGGGTGCGCCGGATCTCGTCGGCGCCGGTGGGTGAGCGGGCGCGCTACTGCGGCTCGAACACGAACGGGAACTGGTAGGTCACCCTGCCGCCCTCGGGCCCCGGGCGAAAGCGGAAGCCTCGGACCACGCGCACGATGCACTCGCCGATCGCCTCTCCGGGCGGGCCCGGGATCGTGCGCTCGACCACCCGCACGTTGGTCACGTCGCCGCTCTCCTCGATCGTCATCGAGATCTTCACGCGACCTTCGAGGTCGAGGCGCTCGCGCAGCTCGCGCTCGTAGCACGCACGGATCTGGGCCTGCCGCGTCTGGATCATACGGATGACGACCCGCACGTCGAAGTCGCCGTCGCCCTCCGCGACCTCTTCGCGGTCGAGGTCCTCGCATGACGTCGGGGGTGCGCGGCGAATCTGCGCGCGTGCGCTGCGCGTGCGCTCGTCGATGCGCACTTCGCGCGGCCGCACCGATGCGCTCTCGTCGCGCACCGTCGGGGTGCCCTCGATCCGGGTGCGCACGTCGAACGCCATGGGGTCGACCGCGTCGAGATCCGCGATCACCCGCACTCGGGCATCGCCGGTCGCGTGCACGAGCGCGAGGGGATCCTGATCGAGCGCGAGCGTCGCCTCGGCGCGCATGCCCTCGGCCACGGCGCGGGTGCGCGCGACGAGCGGCTGCTCGCGCTGCTCGACGAAGAGCTCGCTGTGGTTCGCCCGGGGATAGGGCGCGATCACGTGGCGGATGAAGCGCGCGGCGAAGAGATCGTCGTCGGCGCGATCGCAGAGGAGATCGGGATCGCGGCGCAACGTTCCGTCGGGCGCGAGCTGCAGCGCGACCACCGCACGCGCGATCTCTTCCGCGCCTTCTTGCTGCCGGGTGAGGGTCGCGGTCGCGTCGTAGGCACCGTCGGCGCGACGAGCGCCGATCCACAACACGACGCGGGTGTGCCGCACCCGCTGGAGCGCACCGTCGAGGCGCTCCTCGACGTCGTGGTCGATCGTGTAGACCGCGCCCGGCTGGATCGCGCCACTCGCAACCGCAGTCGCGCGGCGTGGGCGCGGCGCGACGGAACGGCTCGGCGCGCTGCCGCACGCGACGAGGGTCACGAGCGAGAGCGCGCCGAGGACGATGCGGAGAGAGCGGATCACGTGGGCCTCGCGACGGGCGCGAGGCCTAGCAGATCACCCGAACGGATTCTCGGGCGGCGCTTCGGCGGGCGGCTCCGCCGCCGGCGGCGGCTCGGGCGCGGGCTCGGGGCGCGACGGGGCCGGCTCGGGCGCCGGCTCCGGAGCCGCACCACCACCGCTCGACTCGCCGCCACCGGCCGCCGCCTCATCGCCACCTTCACCGCCGGTCGCCGCCGGCTCGCGGGGCGCGCGCGGGGTGCGCGGGGTCGTGGTCGGCGGCGGTGCCTCGGGGCGCTCGGTCAGCGTGAGCGAGACCGTCGCGACCATCTCGCCGTCGCGCTCGGTGAACGCGCCCGGCGCGACCGTCGTCGACGCGTCCTCGTAGCCGCTGCGCGTCGCGCTCACCGCGATCGGGGCAGTCGCGCGACCGACCGTCATCCGGCTCGGCGCGCCCGCGCCCGTCGTCGCGGTGCGCGCGCCCGCGCGGACCCGCGCGCCCGGCGGCGTCGTCGTCACCTCGATCACGTAGGGCATCGCCGCGAGCGTGATGCGCACCGGGCGCTGCGACGCGCTCGGCGTGACCTGCTGGGTGCCCTCGCGGAACCCCGCGAGCGTCGCGGTGATCGTCACCGCGGTGCCCACCGGCGCCTCGACCTCGACCGGCGAGACGCCGCGCTCCGCGCCGTCGACGCGCACGGTCGCGCCCGGCGGCGTGGTCTCGACCCGGAAGCGCGCGGGTGCGACCGCCGGCGCCGCGGGCTCACCCGCGCTCGCCGCCTGCACGCCGGGACCGCTGCCGGTCGTCGGCTCCGGGGTGCCCTCGACCGCCGCGAGCTCGGTGCCCGCCGCCGCTTCCGCTTCCGTACCTTCTTCTTCCGGCGCGCCTTCCTCGGCGCTCGGCGCCTCGGCGACCGGCTCGGTCGGCGTCGGCTCCTCGGGCGCCGGGGTCGGCGCGGCCGCGGTCTCGGGCGGGGTCTCGGGCGTCTCGTTCGACCCGCCCTGGGTCATGAAGAACGCGCCGACCGCCACCACCGCGACCACACCGATGATCGCCGGCAGCACGTACGACTTCGGCTCTTCCACCGGCGGCGGACGATCGGTCGAGATCGCCGCGGCCGCGACCGGACGCACGCTCTCGCTCTTCTTCGCCGCGGGCTTCACCTCGCCCGACGCCGGGCTCTTCTTCGCGGGCGCGGGATCCGACTTCTTCGTCGACGGCGCGATCTCGGTCTTCGCGGTGCCGAGCTCGGCCTTCGCCTTCGCCGCCGCGGCTTCCTTCTCCTTCGCCGCCTTCTCGGCCTTCTCGCGCTCGGCCTTCTCCTTCGCCGCCTTCTCCGCGGCCTCGGCCTTCTCGCGCTCGGCCTTCTCCTTCGCCGCCTTCTCGGCCTCGGCCTTGTCGCGCGCCTCGGCCTCGAGCCGCTCGCGCTCCGCGTCCTTCGCGCGCTGGGCCGCGCGCTCGCGCTCGATCTCCGCGGTGCGCTTGCGCGCCTCCTCGGCCTTGCGCTCCGCCTCGCGCGCCGACTCGCTGTCCCCGCCCGCCTCGGCCAGCGCGGACGCCAGGAATTCGCTGGCGTGACGCACCTGCGTGCGGTCCTCGGGGCGCGGCAGCTCGGCCTCGGTGGGGCCCGCCGTCGGGAAGAACGGCGCGCTCGACGACTTCGCCGCGGGGAGCGCGCTCGTCTTCTTCTCGTCGGCACCGACGTGGGCCGCGCCGCCGACCGCGCTCGCCTCCGCACCGACCTCGAACTGCCCGGGGGCCTCGCCGCGCTGCACGACGATCTTGTCGACCATCACGCGGCACTCGGGATCCATGCGGATGAACTTGATGCCCATGCCGCTCGGCGAGTCGCTCGAGTCGCTCGCCTCGCGCTTCCACACCACGCGACCGACGCCGTGGATCAGCGGGCTCTCGTCCTTGAGCTGGATCTCGAACTTGAGCAGCGTCCCGACCGGCATCGGGCTCTTGCTCTTGATGAAGACGCCGCCTCGGCTGATGTCCTTCGCGTACTGCTCGATGAACTCGTCGATGGTCGCGCTCTTGTAGCGGACCTTCAGCGACACGTCGGCGCGCTTGTCCTTGCGCGTGTCGGCCATCTGGGGCGTCCTCCGGAAGCGGGTGGAGCGGGTGGAGAGAGCGGGCAGAGCTTCCACACGAGCGGCGGAAGCCGCCCGGATGGTACCTAATGACGCTCCGGAACCACAATGCTTTGGGATCCTTGCGCGCGCGCAGGAGGACCCCCGAGCGCGCGTAGCGTCGTGCCCCAGCGCCCCTCCAGCTCGGGGACGACGTCGAGCAGCGGCGCGAGCGCGAACGTGCGCTCCAGCAGGTGCGGGTGCGGCACCGTGAGGCGCGGCGTGGTGATCGCGCGGGGCGCGAACGAGCGCGGATCACAGACGACGAGCACGTCGAGATCGAGGGTGCGCGCGCCCCATCGCTCGCGGCGCACCCGACCGTGCGCGGCCTCGACGGCGAGCAGCACGTCGAGCAGCGCCTCGGGCTCGAGCGTGGTCTCGACGCGCACCGCGGCGTTCAGGTAGGCCGGCTGCGGAGGCCCGACGGGCTCGGTCTCGTAGATCGGCGAGGCCGCGCGGACGGTGATCGAGGGCGTGCGCGCGAGCATGTCGACCGCGCTCTGCAGCGTCTTTTCGCGCTCTCCGAGGTTCGCACCGAGCCCGATCCCGACGACCCACATGCGCTCACCGATAGCACCACGGAGATTGCGGCGTTGGTGGCATCGTCCTATGTGTTCGGCGTTCACGTCGATCCGGGAAACGGGCTGAGCGTGGATACGAAGGGACCGCGCCTCTGCGGTCCGAGACGCGCCGCCCTGTTCGAGCCCACGGGTCGGGTAGCACCTCCACTGTGACTCTGGGCTCCGTCCGAGGATCGATCGACATGTCTCGTCTCTACGTGGGCAATCTCGCGTTCCACACCACCGAGGACTCGCTGCGCGACGCGTTCGCGCAGGTCGGAGAGGTGACCGACGTCCACCTCGTGCTCGACCGCATCACGGGCAACTCGCGCGGCTTCGCGTTCGTCACGATGGGCACGCCCGAGGGCGCGCGCGCGGCGATCGAGCAGCTCAACGGCATGAACCTCGACGGCCGCTCGCTGCGCGTCGACGAGGCGCAGGAGCGCGCGCCCCGCGCCGGTGGCGGCGGCGGTGGCGGCTTCGGCGGCGGTGGTGGCGGCGGCGGCCGCGGCGGCTTCGGCGGCGGCGGTGGCGGCCGTGGGGGCGGCGGCGGTGGCGGCGGCTGGGGCGGCGGCGGCGGCGACCGTGGTGGTCGTGGCGGCGGCGGCTTCGGCGGCGGCGGCCGTGGCGGCGGCCGCGGGCGCTGAGCGCATCGCGACCTGAAGAACGCGAGACGACGACGCGGGCCGATCGGAAGATCGGTCCGCGTTTTCTTTTCGGGCGCGTTCTTTTCGGACGCCAGGGAACCGGCGACGACGACGCGTGGTACATCCGCGCGCCGTGAGAGACGCGCTCGACATCGGGATCGTCGGCGCGGGCACCGCGGGCAGCGCGGCGGCGCTCCTGCTCGCGCGCGCCGGGCATCGCGTGACGGTCTACGAGCGCGTGCCCGCGCCGAGCGCGGTGGGCGCGGGGATCGTGCTGCAGCCGACCGGACAGTCGGTGCTCGCGCGTCTCGGGCTGCTGGGGCCGATCCTCGAGCGCGGGGCGCGCATCGATCGGCTGCGCTGCGAGACCGATCGCAGGCGCGTGGTGGTCGACATCTCGTACGCCGACGTCGACGCGCGGCTCTTCGGGATCGGGCTGCATCGCGGCGTGCTCTTCGAGGCGCTCTTCGACGCGGCGCGCGCCCAGGAGGGCGTGCGGGTCGAGCTCGGCATCGAGATCACGGGGTGCGAGCTCGAGCACGATCGACGCGTGCTCGTCGACACGCGCGGCGAGCGGCACGGGCCCTTCGATCTGATCGTCGTCGCCGACGGCGCGGGCTCGCGCATCACGTCGAGCGACGTCGAGCGGCGGGTCGCGCACTACGCGTGGGGCGCGCTGTGGTGCGTGCTGCCCGATCCCGAGCAGGTCTATCGCGGCGAGCTCTACCAGGTGGTGCGCGGCGCGCAGCGCATGCTCGGTCTGCTCCCGACCGGGCGCGGCCCGGGCGAGCGCGCCGAGAACGTGGTGAGCCTCTACTGGAGCGTGCGCGCCGACGCGGTCGAGCGCTGGCGCGAAGAGGGTCTCGCCGCGTGGAAGGACGAGATCGTACGTCTCGAGCCGCGCGCGGCGCGGGTGCTCGACGCGATCGACTCGCCCGAGCGCGTGCTCTTCGCGGCGTACCGCGACGTCGTGATGCCGCGCTGGCACGGCGCGCGGATGGTGTGGCTCGGCGACGCCGCACACGCGATGAGCCCGCAGCTCGGACAGGGCGCGAACCTCGCGCTCTGGGACGCGATGTCGCTCGCCGACGCGATCGAGGCGCACCCGACGCTCGATGGCGGACTGCGCGCGTACTCGCGCGTGCGCCGCCCGCACCTCGGCTTCTATCAGCTCGCGACGCGCTGGCTCACGCCGTTCTTCCAGAGCGACGCGGCCGCGCTCGGATGGATGCGCGACGCGCTGATGCCGCTCGGGCTCGCGATCCCCTACGTGCGCCGCCGCATGGTGCGCAGCATGGCGGGCATCGAGCGCGGCCTCGTGCGAGCCGCGCTCCCCGTCGGCGCGGTGATCCCGCGCCTGCCTCGCTAGCCCGGTGCCAGCGAACGAGAGCAAGCGGGGCTGGGGCCCCGCGCGCAGCGTTCGGGGTGGGGGGCCCCGATCCGGCTTTGCCGGTCGGGGGGAGGGGTCTTCCAAGACCCCTCCCGCGAACTACGCGCTCGCGTGGACGAGCTCGGCGGCGGTGCGGCGCCAGCGATCGATCGCCTCGGCGAGCGCACCTTCGCCGGCGCGCGCAACCAAGCGCTCGCAGCGTGCACCGAGCCGCTCGACGGGCACGTCGGGCAGACAGAACACGCGCGGGAGCTCGAGGATCGCGCTCGCGTCGACGTAGGGTCCGCGCACGCCGGTCACGTATGCGGCGCGCGTGCGACGCGTGCCCAGCCGTGCGGCGAGATCGCCGATCGCCCGTGCGCGCGAGCCACGACGCGACGACACCCGCAGCGCCGATCCTCCCGACGGCAGCGAGTACGTCGCGCGCGCGATGCGCGTCGGCGCGAGCTCGGTGAGCGCGTTCGCGCCCGCGTGCACACGCGCGGTGTCACCTGCTGCCACGAGCGCGCAGATCTCCGCGCGCAGCGCCGGCGCCGAGGTGTAGCCCTCGGAGGCGAAGCCGAGCGCGGTCTGCGCGAGCTCGTGCGCGCCCGGCGGACCGTGCGCGCCGTCCGCGGTGACCGCGAACACCTCGAGCTGCATCGCGCTCAGGATCTCCTGGGCACGCGCGGCGATCGACGCAGGCAGCGAGTGGCGACAGAGCAGATGCCCGTCCCGCGCACGCGCCAGCTGCGCGCCGTCACAGCCGATGATCCAGCCCTCGAGCCCGAGCGCGCGCATGCGCGCTCGAGCCGCAGCGGCTCGGCCCGACGACGTGAACCCGATCTCGCATCCCGTGGAACGAAGGCGCTCCAGCGCCATCCGATCGCGATCGCAGACGCGATCGTCGAACACGGTGTCGAGATCGACCACCAGTAGCGAGGACTCCACGGGCTCTCGGTGCTGCACGAGGTGGGCCCGACTCGGACCCGGGCTCACATCGAGGCGATCTCGTCCCGTCTCTGCCGAGCGTGGTCGAGATGCACCGCGACACCGGCGCGCACCGTCGTCAGGAGCTCCCGGAACCGAGGATCGTGCACGACGGGCAGGAGCTGCTCGTCGATCAAGACGAGCGCGTCGCGGTGCATCGCGACCTGCGACTCCAGGTAGACGACGTCGAATTCGACGCCGCCGTGCATCCACAGCTCGAACGTGACCGCGCGGCCCGTGGTGCGCAGCGCGTAGGCGAGCGACGCATCGCTCGGCACGAGCCCTTCGCTGCGCAGGAGCGTCGCGAGCATCGCCTGGGCTTCGAGGTGATCGTCGATCGCCTCGTGCGCGTAGGCGAGCGCGCCCGGTGTCACCGCACGCTCGAGGGCGAGGCGTGCGAGCTCGATCTCGGTGGCGTCGAGCGCGAGGAGGACCGCCGCGACGTCGGGCTCCTCGAGCGCGGCCGGCGTGCGATCCCGACCGCCACCGTCGGGCGTGCCCGCGTCGCTCGGTGCGCCACCGTCGACCGGGGATGGCAGCGACCCATCGGCGCCGGGCTCCTCGATGCGCGGTGCGTCGCCGCAGCCACACACCGCGATCGAGAGCGCCATCAGCGTCGCGATCCCGATCGTCGTCGAGCTCGACGTCACGATGGCGAAGTAGCTCCCCGGCGCTGCGCGCCAACGCGCGTCGACGGCCAGCACGCCTCGCCACGCTGCGCGGCGTGCGCGGGCGTCCCAGGCGCACGACGAGGCGACGCGCCTCGTCGGGGCGCGCGGTCGCTGCTGCCACGCGCGCGGCGCTCTGGTACCACGACCCGCGATGGACGACGTGGTGGCGAGCGCGCCCGGTCGCGTGAACCTGATCGGCGAGCACACCGACTACAACGACGGCTTCGTCCTGCCGACGGTGATCCCGCAGCGCACGTTCGTGGCGATCGCACGGCGTGACGACACCCGGGTGAGAGCCCGCAGCGAGACGCTCGGCGCCGAGGACGGCTACGAGCTCGGGCGCGAGGCGCGCACCGGGCGATGGATCGACTACGTGCAGGGCGTCACCCGCGCGCTCGTGCGCCGCGGACACGTGGTGCGCGGGTTCGACGCGGTGATCACGTCGGAGGTGCCGGTGGGGAGCGGGCTCTCTTCGAGCGCGGCGCTCGAGGTCGCGACGATGCGCGCGCTGCGCGACGCGTTCGGGCTCGCGCTCGACGACCTCGAGATCGCGCGGCTCGCGCAGCGTGGAGAGAACGAGCTCGTCGGCGCGCCGGTCGGGATCCTCGATCCGCTCGCGTGCTCGCTCGGCGAGGACGGGGTCGCGCTCTTCGTCGACACCCGCACGCTCGCGTGCGAGCGCATCGCGATCCCGGACACGATCGAGCTCGTGGTGGTCGACTCGGGGGTCGCCCACGATCACGCGCAGGGCGGATATCGCGAGCGGCGCGCGCAGTGCGAAGAAGCGGCCCGAGCGCTCGGCGTGCGCGCGTTGCGCGACGTGGGCGAGGACGACCTCGCGTCACTGCGCGCGCCCCTCGATCGACGCGCGCGGCACGTCGTGACCGAGAACGCGCGTGTGCTGCGGGCCGTCGACGCGCTCCGTCGCGGTGACGTGCACGCGCTCGGTGCGCTCTTCGATGCATCGCACGCGTCGATGCGCGACGACTACGAGGTGTCGGTGCCCGAGGTCGATCGCCTGGTCGCGCGCGCGAAGGCGCATCCGGCGGTGCTCGGCGCGCGGCTCACCGGCGGAGGGTTCGGCGGCGCGATCGTCGCGCTCGCGCGCGCCGGGCACGCGCACGACGTCGCGCGCGCGATCGCAGTGGAGCCCGGGGCGCGTGTGCTCGTTCCGAAAGCTCAGAACTGATAGCCGAGCGCCACCACCAGGCTCGGGAAGAAGGTGAACGTCGCGAGGCGCTCGCCGACCTCCGCCTCCGCGTCCTCGATCGCGCGCTGCAGCTCGACCTCGCCTCCCGCGTCGATCGACACGTCCGCGTTGGCCGCGATCGCGTGGTCCCACCGCACGCCGAGGCGCACGACGAGGTGCTCGAACGCGACCATCCGCGCGCCGAGCTCGAGGTGGACCATGTGGACCATCACCTCGGCGGGGAACGACTCCGGCAGTCGTCGCTCGAGGCCGGGCGCGGCGACTCCGTCCTGGCCCATCACCCGCGCGACGAGGTCGCGCGAGATGTGCGGCGCGCGGTGCAGCAGCGTGTAGCCCGCTGCGACGTCGAGCACCTGGTGCGCGACGCCGAGCGAGAACGACGCCATCGTCGTGCTCGTCGCGATCGCGCGCACGTGCGGAGAGAAGCCGGCGTCGTAGGCGCGTGCATCGACGAGCACCTCGTCGATCGCGGCGACGTAGGGCTCGGGGACCCAGCCGACGTAGGCGCGCGCGAAGACCGGCATGGTCGGTGGGCGCACGTAGATCGACGCACCGATCGAGATCGGCGCGTGGGTCGCGGCCGAGATCTCGAACGCGCCGCGATCCTCCTCGTGATGAGCGGCCTCGTCCTCGTCCTCCTCGTCGCGCTCGACCTCGGGCGGCGCGGCCTCCACGCGCGCGACGACCTCGTGCTCGGTGGTGTCGGTCGCGCGCGGGGCGGGCGGCAGCGGATCGGGCGGCGGCGCGTGGATGGTGCGGCGTGCATGCGTCCGCGCGCCCACCGACGTGCGATGTCGCGCCGGACGACGTCGTGCGCGCGCGCGCTCGACGCGCGCCGGACGGCGCTGCGCGTGCGCGGTCGATGGCATCGCGTCGATCGCGACGACGACCAGGAACGCTGCGGTCATGGCCGCAGCGGCACCGACGAACGTTCGCATCGTGCCCACGACGGAGCGCACTCCGCACGGCGCGTGCCGGGCGAATTTCCCCAATTTTCGCGTAGTCTCCGCGTGCACCGCGCCGCGCGGCGCAGGCTCCGCTCCGAGCGTGCGAGGTGGGGCCTCTCGTCCTCGGCGTGCGATCAGCGACGCTGCTGGCGCGAACGCGAGGCGCGCGACGCCTCTTCTTCGAGCTCGTGCTCCGGCGCGTCCGCCGCGACCCGCACCCGCGGTCCCTTGGTGAGCCCGCGCGCGCGATCGATCGCCTCGACCAGCACCTCGGGCTGCAGCGAGCCCACGTACGCGGCCTTCGCAGCGCCGGTCGGGTCGGTGTACTCGATGCGCACCAGCTTGCGCCCCGGCGTGATCGTCGCGAAGTCGCCGCTGCCCTCGCGCACCATGCGCGTGCGGTGCTCGTCGTCGTAGGTCGCGGGCATCGCGCGCGTGATCGACGCGAGCGGGATCCGTCGCTCCTGGAAGCCGACGTGCATCACGACCTCGCGCGCGGTGACGATCACGCGCAGCACCGAGTGCGTGATGCTCATGAGGCCGAGGAACGCCGCGAGCGCGCCCATCGCGCCGCCACCGACGAGCCCTTGCCAGTCGCCCGACACGCCCGCGGCCAGGCCGATCGTCGCGAACACCCCGAGCGTCCCCGAGATCCCGGCGAGCGCGGCGAACGTGGGCCGCGACGCGATGCGCTCGCGATAGAGGGCCTGCGCGCCGCCGAGATGCTCGCGCTCGAACGCGTCGTCGGACACGCGATCGAGCATCGCACGAAGCGGTGACGCGACGCGAACGCGGGTCGAGTACGATCGCCGCGTGGACGCCCGCGCATGCGCGCTCGAGATGCTCGGTCGCTACGCCGCGGCGCGATCGTGGGCTCGGCGCGCGCCCTCGTCGCTGCGGATGCGCGACGTCGAGATCAGCGGACCGACGCAGGTGCTGCTGCGATCGATCTACGAAGCGCGCGGCGTGCGCTACCAGCTCCAGCCCGCGCTGCAACGCACCCTCGAGGACGTGCCGGGGCCGGACCCGTGGTCCGCGCCGCTCCGGCAGCCGGAGGGCGCGGCGGTCGGTCACGAGCTCACGTTCGTGATGCACGGCCACCACGTCCCGATGGACTGCGGCGTGTGCTCCGCGACCGGCGAGACCTCGTGCGTGGCGTGCGAGGGCACCGGCCGCGTGCAGAGCGGCAACCGCAGCCACGCGTGCGCGACGTGCGGTGCGCGCGGGTTCGTGCGCTGCGCGATGTGCCACGGCTCGGGCGGGCTGATCGGTCATCCGACGATCTGGTCGCGCATCGAGGCGCACCACGAGGTCCGCACGATCGGCACCGACGATCTGCCGCTCGACGTCGCGGTCGATCTCACCGGCGCGAACGACGACGGCGAGGTCGTCCACCGACAAGAAGGATCGCGCGTGCTCGAGATGCGCAGCGAGGGCGGCTATCGCGATGCAGCGCGTGCTCACGACGCGATCGCGCGCACCGCACGCGCGCTCTGCGATCACCCGGGGGTGCCCGATCGCGCGCGCATCGTGTCCCAGGTGCTCGAGGTGCGCCGCGTCCCGGTGCTGGTGTTGCGGCTCGAGGACGGTCGCACGATCCACGCGTGGGGCGAGCCCCCGCAGATCAGCCCGCCGCGCGCGCTCGACTCCACCGCGCTCGTCGTGCTGCGCGCCTCACCGTGGCTCGCCCTCGCGAGCAGCATCGCGGCCGCCGCGACGTACTGGCTGTCCGGCTGAGCCCTCGCCGGAGCGCTCGTCGGACGGCAGGGCCCGGCGGGCGAGCCGATTCTTTCGACTCAGATCAGTTCGAAGCACTCGATCGACGTCTCGATGCGGAAGTTCGATCCCGTCGAGTGGCGCTCGGCGTGGAACAGCTCGAGGCGGTAGTCGCCGCCGGGCACCAGACCGAGTCGCGGCGCGATCGCGTCGAAGTCGATCGTGCCCTCGACCGGCTCGTGCAGCCCGCCCACATCGAGCACCAGCTGGCCCTCGACGAAGATCCAGAGATCGTCGTCGCCGCGGAACGTGAGGCGCTCGCCGCCGCGATAGCGGAAGCGCGTGTGGAGCTCGGTCGTGAAGTGGAAGTTGTGGGTCACCGCGACGCCGCCCTCGTAGTACGTGCCGTCGCCGAAGCCGCGCCCGTCGATCGGGAAGAACGCGTTGCTGTCGAACACCCAGCGCCCGTCGCCGGTCGCGCTCAGCGGCAGCTCCACGGTGAAGCGCTGGTTCGTGCCCTCGATGTCGCGATACCACTCGCGGAACGCATCCGGTCCCGCGGTCATCACCGTCGCGCCGGACGCTGCGTGCACCGGCTTTCCTTCGTCGTCGAGGCGATCGGCGACGAGCCCGGTGCGCGCGACGCGCGAGTCGCCGACCTGATAGGCGTGGTTCTCGAAGTCGACGTGGTCCTCGCGGAAGTCGCGCACCGTCGCGACCAGACGATCGCAGCGTGACTCGCCGCCATCGGCGCGCGGCGTCGTGGTGCGCGCATCGGGGCCGCGCATCGTCGCGCCTGCGTCGTCGTCCGTCGTGGGCTCCGCGCACCCGATGCCGAGCGCCAGCGCCGCGATCATCACTCGTGAGATCGTCGCCATGGAGACGAGAGAGGCCTCGCCGACGTCGATCGGGTCACGATCCCCACGCCGTGGTACGAAGCCGCGAGCGATGGCGCAGGATCCGATCCCCGGATGGCCTCGATCGGCGGAGCACGCGCCGCGCGTGCTGCGCGTCGCCGAGCTCAACCGCGTCGCCCGCTTCGTCATGGAGGATCAGTTCCGCGACGTGTGGGTCGAGGGCGAGCTCGCCGACGTGTCGCGCCCCGCGAGCGGTCACGTGTACTTCACGCTCTGCGACGCGGAGATGCCCGCGCAGGTGCGCGGCGTCATGTACCGCAACGACGCGACGCGGGCGCGGGCGCGCCTCGAGAACGGCGCGCGCGTGCGGCTGCGCTGCGGGCTCACGATCTACGAGGCGCGCGGCACGTTCCAGCTCGTGGCGCGCGTCGCACTGCCTGCGGGCGAAGGCGATCGCGCCGCCGAGGTCGCGCGGCTCAAGCAGAAGCTCGCGAGCGAAGGGCTCTTCGATCCCACGCGCAAACGAAAGCTGCCGCGCGTGCCGCGTGTGGTCGGCATCGTGACCAGCCGCGACGGCGCCGCGATCCACGACGTGGTGCGCGTCGCGAGCGCGCGCATGGGCGTGCGGCTCGTGCTCGCGCACTGTCAGGTGCAGGGCCCGGACGCGCCGCTCTCGATCGTGCGCGCGCTCCGCGGCATCCAGCAGGTGCCCGAGCTCGACGTGGTGATCGTCGCGCGCGGCGGCGGTGCGGCCGAAGATCTCTCGGCCTACGACGACGAGCGCGTCGCCCGCGCGGTCGCGGCGTGCCGGGTGCCCACCGTGAGCGGCGTGGGCCACGAGGTCGACGTCACGATCGTCGATCTCGTCGCCGACGTGCGCGCCGCGACTCCGTCGAACGCCGCGGAGATCGTGGTGCCCGACGCGGTGCAGCTGCGCGCCGAGCTCGAGGGGCTCGAGCGTGCGCTCGCCCGGGCGCTCGATCAGCGCGTGCAGCGCGAGCGGCTGCGCATCGAGCGCCTCTTGCGGCGCATCCACGATCCGCGGCGTCGCATCGCGGCCCCGAGGCAGGCGCTCGCCGCGCTGCACGCCTCGCTCGAGCGATCGATCGCGCGGCGCCTCGGGGATGCGCACCGTGCGATCGATCGACTGCGGGCGCGGCTCGCGGTGCACGAGCCGCGAGCTCGCCTGTCGCGCGATCGCGATCGCCTGATCGCGCTCGAGGATCGCCTGGTGCGCGCGATGCGCGCCCGGCTCGACGACACGCGCCGGCAGATCGTCGATCACGATCGGCGCGTGCGCGCGCTCGGCCCCGCGATGGTGCGCACGCCGCGCGAGCGCCTCGCGCGCCTCGTGGGCACCCTCGACGCGCTCTCGCCGCTCGGCATCCTGGCGCGCGGCTACGCGATCGCGCTGCATCAGCCCACCGGTGCCGCGCTGGTGCGCGCCCGCGACGCGGCGCCCGGTGATCGTGTGTCGATCCGCGTGCACGAGGGGACGATCGAGACCGTCGTCGAGCGTGTTCGCGACGAGGAGGGTTCGTGAAGCAGCTGCTCGCGGTGATCGGGCATCCGATCCACCACTCGCTCTCGCCCGCGATGCACGGCGCGGCGATCGAGGCGCTCGGGCTCGACGCGGCGTACCTCGCGTTCGACGTCGCGCCCGAGGCCCTCGGGGACGCAGTGCGCGGGCTGCGCGCGATCGGCGCGATCGGCTTCAACGTCACGCTGCCGCACAAGGAGACGATCGTCGCGCACCTCGACGCGATCGACGACGCGGCGCGCGCGATCGGCGCAGTGAACACCGTGGTGCGCGAGGGCGCGCGAGTGGTCGGCACCAACACCGATGCTCGCGGCCTGGTGCGCTCGCTCGAGGAGGCGGGCGTGGCGCTCGCGGGCACGCGTGTGGTCATCGCCGGCGCGGGCGGCGCGGCGCGCGCCGCGGCCTACGGCATCGCCCAGGCGGGCGCGCGCTCGATCACGATCGCGGCGCGCCGACCTTCGCAAGCCGAGGCGATCGCCCGGGATCTCGGCGGTGTGATCGACGCCTGCGCGCTCGATGCACCGCGCTTGCTCGAGGGCTGCGACCTGCTGGTGCAGGCCTCGAGCGCGACGCTCCACGCCGACGCGGGGCGCGAGCTCGCCGGCGCGCTGCCGCTCGCGACGATGCCGCGCGGCGCGGCGGTGATCGATCTCGTGTACCGGCCGCGCGTCACCGCGGTGCTCGCAGCCGCCGAGTCCCACGGCCTGCGCACCGTCGATGGGCTCGGCATGCTGGTGCACCAGGGCGCGCTCGCGCTCGAGCGCTGGACCGGCCGCGAGGCCCCGGTCGCGATCATGCGCGCAGCCCTCGAGCGCGCGCTCGCCGCGCGCTGATCACACGCCCACTGGGCGGCCCATGGGCCCCGATCGCGACGAGCGTGAGCGGTCGTCACGCCGCCCCCAGCACACGTGCGCCACGCTGTGCACAACCGACCTCGCCCATCGCGAAATGCGCAGGTTTCGCGATGGCCCACGACCTGCAGAGCGCGACCGCGCCCATGCGCTCCGATCGGCTCCGCGGTCTCGGTCTCCTCGCGTCCACGCTCGCGCTCGCGGCGTGCGACACGCGCGTGCACGCCGCGGGCGACGCGCTCGCGACGATCGGCCGCGCGCGCTGCGAGTCGCCGTCGATCGTGAGCGCGCCCGAGGGCGCGACGTCGAGCACCGCCGTGGTCGCGCTCTACCCGGTGCGCGTGCCCTTCGAGGTGACGCACCTCGAGTACGAGCTCGCAGACGGCGAAGGGTGCGATGCGTCGCGCGCCCACCGCGTGCGCGTCCTCGTGAGCGAGGGCGAAGCGCTCGACGCGAGCGCCCTCGTCGTGCTCGATCGCGAGGTGCGCGCAGAGGGCTCCGGCACGCTCTCGCTCGCGCTCGACGCGCCCGCGATGCTCGACGGCGAGCAGCGCCTCTGGGCCGAGATCGAGCTCGGCCCGTGCCTCGCGCTCTGCCCCGGTCGCGACACCCATCGCGACGGGTTCCGCACCGAGGCCGCCCGGTTCGAGCCGCTCGACGTCGACGGTCGGCTCGTCGTGCGCGCCCTCGGGATCGATCACACCCGCTGAGCGCGCACCTCGTCGATCGTCCCGCGCGCGTGCTGCGCGCCCGCGAGCAGCAGCGCGTAGGCGATCGCGTAGATCAGCTGCAGGCCCACCGCCTCCCACTGCTGGCGCAGGCACATCCCGAACGTCAGCGACGCCATCAGCGCCGACGCGACCAGCAACGACGCCCGCAGCCGCAGCCCGATCAGGATCGCCGCGCCGAGCCCGAGCTCGACGAAGGGCAGCACCAGCGCGAAGGGCCACACCAGCGCCGAGGGCAGCCACGTCTCCGCGAAGTCGCGCACCAACGCGTCGGCGAACGTGCTCGCGCTCCCCGCCCGCGCGAGCCCGTGCCCGAGCAGGTTCACGCCGACCACGCCCCGCAGCGCGAGGTGCGCGAGCGCGGCGTCGCTCCACGGGCTCGCGCCCATCTCAGAACGCTCCCTTCAAGAGCCCGCCCTCGGCGCGCACCGCTGCGCCCGAGATCGCCGCGCCGCGCGCGCTCGCGAGGAACGCGACCACGTCCGCGATCTCCTCGGGCTGGAGGAAGCGCTGGATCAGCGAGGTCGGCCGCACCGTGCGGAAGAACTCCGCCTCGACGTCCTGCTCGCTGGTCCCGCGCGCCTGCGCGAGCTCGCCCACGAAGCGCTCGACGCCCTCGGATCGCGTGGGGCCCGCGAGCACGCTGTTCACCGTCACCCGCGTGCCGCGCGTCAGCTCCGCGAGGCCACGCGCCAGCGCCGACTGCGCGGCCTTCGTCGCGCCGTAGTGGATCATCTCCGACGGCACCTGCAGCGCCGACTCGCTCGAGATGAACACGATGCGACCGGCGTCCCGCGCGAGCATGCGCGGCAGGTGATGACGCGCGAGCTCGGCGCCCGAGATCACGTTGATCGCGAAGAGCCGCTCCCAATTCGCGCGCTCGAGCGACTCGAGCGGCACCGCCTCGTAGGCGCCGACGTTGTTCACCAGCACGTCGACCTCGGGCACCTCCGCGATCGCCCGCGCGACGCCCTCGGCGGTCGCGAGATCGGCGACGAGCCCGCGCGGACGCACGATCTTCGCGCGCGGCGCGATCGCGGCGATCGCCTCCTCGACGCGCGCCGTGGTCCGTCCGTGCACGATCACCTCCGCGCCCTCCTCCGCGAGACGCGCCGCGATCGCGCGGCCGATGCCCGCGGTGGACCCCGTGACCAGCGCACGCTTCCCCGACAGCTCGAGCTCCATTCTCGCCTCCTTCTGAGCCTTCACATTGGCGCGTGGTTCGTCGCGCGCGCCAGGAACGAATCGGACGTACAGTCGTTCCGCGATGGAACGACCGGCGGAGCCGCACGACGACGACACGCTCTTCGCGATGAGCATCCTGGTGCGCGCCCTCGCCGAGGGCTCGCTCGCCGCCGCGGCGCGCTCGCTCCATCTCACGCCGTCCGCGGTGAGCAAGCGTCTCGCGCGCCTCGAGCAGCAGCTCGGCGTGCCGCTCTTGCGCCGCACGACGCGCTCGCTCGCTCCGACCCCGGCGGGCGCGCGCTACGCCGAGCACGCGGAGCGCATCCTCGCCGACGTCGACCGCGCGGCGCGCGAGGCGCGCGGTGAGCACCGCGAGATCCGCGGCGTGCTGCGCGTGAGCGCGCCGACGTTGCTCGGTCAGGAGCTGCTCGCGCCGGCGCTGCCCACGCTGCTCGAGCGCCACCCCGCGCTCTCGATCGATCTCGTGCTCGTCGATCGTTACGTCGACCTCGTCGCGGAGCGCGTCGACGTCGCGATCCGGATCGCGCCCTCGCTCCGCTCGAGCGGCCTCGTCGCGCGCAAGCTCGGGGTGTACGAGCCGGTGCTGGTCGCGAGCCCGCGCTGGCTCGCGTCGGTCGAGCCGATCCGCGAGCCCCGCGATCTCGAGGCCCGGCGCTGCCTCGATCTCGCGCACTCCCTCGATCGTGGTCGCTGGACGCTGACCGTCGGCGGCCGCGCGCAGGTGGTGCGTCCCCGGATCGCGCTGCTCTCGACGCAGCTCGGCGCGCTGCATCGCGCCGCGCTCGCCGGTGCCGGCGTCGCCGCGCTCCCGGTGTACCTCGTCGCACGCGACCTCGAGCGAGGCGCGCTCGAGCGGGTGCTCCCGCGCGCGAGCCTGCCGCGCCGCACCGTGCACGTGGTGCACGCGAGCGGCCGCGCCGCGCCGGCGAAGGTGCGCGCGTTCGTCGATCTCGTCGTCGAGGAGCTCGGCCCCGCGCTGGTGCCCGCTGCGCGTCCGCGCGGCCGCTGACTACTCGTCCTCGGTCTCCGCGCGCTCCATCGCGTCGACCTCGTCGACCCATCCGGCGCGCGCCTCGGGGAACGCGTCGGCGTAGGGAACGTAGGGCTTGATGTCGAGCACCGGCGTGCCGTCGAGCAGATCGAGACCATGCACCCGCAGCGTGCGTCCCTCGATGCCGAGCAGGCGCACTGCCGACAGGCCGATCGGGTTCGGACGATGCGGCGAGCGCGTCGCGAGCACCCCGCGCTTGATGCGCGGCCCGCGCGGCGGCCGGACCATCGCGCTCCAGCCCTCGTTCATGTGGAACACGTAGATCAGCCACACCCGCTCGAAGCCCTCGAGCGAGCGCAGCGCCTCCACCGGCACGTGCGGCAGCAGCTCGATCGTCGCCTCGAGCGGCTCGCCCTCGCGCGTGCCGCGCACCGTCGTCGCCTGGTGCGGCGTGCCGAAGCGCTCCTTGTAGGGCGTGTGCGCGATCGCGATCGGCTCCATCGCGAAGCGCGCGCTCTCGCCCGGCGAGAACGCGCTCGTGTGGTCCTGGGGCGGACGGCGCGGCGTGTGGCGCGTCATCGATCGAGCACGTGCGAGTCGAGCGCGAACGCGGTCATCGTGCCCGAGAGCACCTCGCGATCGCCCACCTTCGCGCTCACCGCGAGCACGTGCTTCTTGCCCTTCTGCTCGGTGCGCGTCGCGGTCGCGATCACCTCTTCGCCCACCCGCACCGGCGCGAGGAAGCGCGTGTCCGCGCTGCCGAGCACCACGAAGGGATCGTTCACCGCGAGCATCGCCGCGTGATCGGCGAGCCCGAACACGAACCCGCCGTGCACGAGGCCACGATCGTCGGCCCCCATGTCCGCGCTCGCCACGAAGCGAACGCTCGCGGTGCCTTCGCCGAGGGAGACCGGCTCTCCGCAGAGCCGGCGATCGATCCCGAGGTGCGTGTTGGGCTTCGTCATCGCGCGCGAAGATAGCGCGCTCTCAGCTCGCGGTGCGCCCCGCGAGCGCGATCGCCGCGACGGTGGTCACCACGATCGCGACCGCGAACATCGTGGGCAGCGCGAAGAAGTAGAGCTGCGAGAGCACCGCGTTGATCACGAACGAGAGCGCGATCGTCGCCGCGATCGGGCGCACCCGCGTCGTGTCCTGCCGCGCGAGCGCGCCGAGCTGCCAGAGCACGACCCCGAGCGTGATCATCATCGCGCTGATGATCACGCCGAAGCCCACGTAGAAGTCCCAGTACGTGCGGCTCGCGCCCTCGGCCTCGAAGCGGAGCGTCTGCATCTGCTGGATCATCGCGGCCTCGTCGGGCCCGAGCGCAGGCGTCCACGGATAGCCCGAGGAGTGACCGAGCGCGTAGAGCACGGTCAGCACCGCGGCGATACGCAAGAAGAGCGTGGTCGTGAGGCGAGCTCGCATCGCACCGATCTCCTTCACGCGCGGGGCTGCGCCCAGAGCCCGACGCGATTGCCCTCGGGGTCGCGGAGCACCGCGAACCGGCCCACGCCCGGCACGTCGTAGGCCTCCTGGAGCACCTCGCTCGCCCCGAGCTCGCGCGCACGCGCGAGGTGCGCGTCGACGTCCTCGACCTGCACGTAGATCGCGAGGCCCGGCGTCAGCCCGGTGCTCGTACCGCCGAGCCCTCCCTCGATGCCGCGCCCTTCGCCGGCGCGCAGCATCGCGTAATCCATGCCTTCCTGGTCCTCGGCACGCCACCCGAAGAGCGTCGTGTAGAAGCGCTTCAGGCGCTCGGGTGCGCTGGCGATCAGCTCGAAGTGCATCACCGGTTGGCCCATCTCGTCCTCCTCGTAACTGGTTAGCGACGACTTACGCGTTACGCACGGCCGGGTCAAGTGGTTGCGAGGCCCTCGGCGCTCCTCCACCCTGGCGACATGGACGTGGGAACCGTGATCGCCGCGATCGCCGATCCGACGCGCCGCGCGATCCTCGAGTCGGTGCGCCACGGGCCGCGCTCGGTCGGCGACATCGCGACCGACTTCGACGTCAGCCGCCCCGCGGTCTCGCAGCACCTGCGCGTGCTCGTCGACGCGCAGCTCGTCAGGCCGCAGCGCAGCGGCCGACACAACTTCTACGGGCTCGATCTGCGTGGGCTGACGCTGCTGCGCAGCTACATCGAGGGCTACTGGGACGACGTGCTCACCGCGTTCCAGAACGCCGCGATCGCCGAGTCCGAGTCCGCTTCGCGCGCGCCCGCGCCGCGCACACGCGCGCCGAAGCGGCGCTGATCTCGCTGGAGGATCCGTCACGCATGTCGTTGCCCCCGCTCCGTCGATCCGTGGACGTGCCGCTCGCCCTCGACGCGGCGTTCGATCTCTTCGTGCGACGGCTGCCCGAGTGGTGGCCGCTCCGCACGCGCTCGGTGGGCCTCGAGCGCGCGCGCTCGTGCCACGTCGAGGCACACGTCGGCGGTCGTCTCTACGAGCGCTCCGACACCGGCGACGAGTCCGACTGGGGGCGGTTCCGCGTGCTCGAAGTGCCGTCGCGTGCGGTGTTCTCGTGGCATCCCGGTGCGCCCGAGACCGCCGCGACCGAGGTCGAGGTCCGCTTCACGCCGATCGGCGACACGTCGACGCGCGTCGAGCTCGAGCACCGCCAGTGGGAGCGGCTCGGCGCGCGCGCATCGTTCGTGCGCGGTCTCTTCGAGGGTGGCTGGGGCCCCGTGCTCGCGCGCTTCGAGGCGCTCGCGCGCGGCGAGCACGAGCTGCCGCCGGTCGAAGGCCCGGGCTGCGTCCAGCGCTGATCGCGCGAGCGCTCAGCGGCGCCGCGCGCCCACGAACGCGATCGTCGATCCGATGCTCGCGACGATCGCCCAGAGCGGCGCGACCGCGGTCCACGCGAGCGCGATCAGCGCGACCCGCGTGGCTCCGTCGAGCCCACCGTCGCGCGCGCCGCGCAGGCCGACCGGGCCCACGATGGGCTCGGTGCCGTCGTGATCGTCGGGCGCGACCGACGAGATCAGGTTGCGCCACAGCCCGATCACCGCGCGCGCCGACACCGCGATCGCCTCGCCCACGCCGACGGCGCGACGCTCCGATCGCGCGCGCACCCCGATCACCGCACGATCGCCGATCGAGAGGGGCACCAGCGAGAGCTCGTGCGGCGAGCCACCACGGGTCACCACGATCGGCGTCTCGATCCCACCGCGCGTGCGCACCGCGTCGATGAGCGACGCGAGATTGTCGATCGCTCGCCCGTCGACCGACTCGATCACGTCACCGGGCGCGATCCCCGCGGCGTGCGCCGGCGATCCCTCCTCGACGAACCCCACGACCAGCGGCGGCCCGGGGTCGACTTCTTCCGCGCCGCGCGCGACCACCGCGATCACGAGGATCGCGGCGGGCAGGAGCAACATCGCGATCGGTCCCGCCGCGAGCGCGGCGATCGCGCGGCCGAGCCCGCCCCGCACCTCGACGATGCGGGCCGAGACCCACACCGGCAGCGGCCTGATCTCGATCGCGCCGGGCTCGCGATCGCGCGGCCCGATGCGCGGCCCGGTGCCCAGCACGAGGCGCGCCTTCACCCCGAGCACCGCGGCAGCGCCACGCTGCGCGAGCGCGCCGACGAGCGAGAGGACGATCGCGGACAGCACGAGGCCGAGCACGGCGCGAGCGTACGCCATGCGGAGCGCGATGCATCGGCGCTTCGGTGATCCACGATGGCGACGGACGTGCACGCTGGAGCGCGTCTGCGCGCCCGAAACGTGCATCTGCGTCGTTGACCCGCGCGCGCGTGTGGTTCACGCCAAGGCTCATGACGCGCGTGCTTTCACTGCTGTGCTGCGTGCTCCTCCTCTCGGCGTGCGGCGACGACGACGGCGCCACGCTCCCCGACGCATCGGTCGCGATCGACGCCGGCCACGATGGCGGGGCCCCCGATGCCGGCGCATCCGACGCGGGCAGCGACGCCGGAGGATGCGGCGTGCGCGTGACCGCGACGATCGGGCCCGAGGGCGGCACCCTCGCGCACTGCGACGGAGCGTCGCTCGTGGTCCCCCCCGGCGCGATGTCGAGCGCGGCCGAGCTCTCGATCGAGCGCGTGGCGAGCCCGCTCGCTCCCGTCTCGCCCTACGTGCTCGCGGGCCCCGCGTTCACCTTCGACGCGCCCGGCGTGCTCTTCTCCGACTCGGTCGACGTCGTGCTCCCCCACGACGGCGGCCAGCGCATGGAGATGGCGGTGCAGGGCGAGGAGGAGTGGATCTTCTTCGAGTCGTGCGAGGTCACCGAGACCACCATCTCGCAGAGCTTCCGCGCGCTCGGCACGTTCGTCGCGCTGCACGATCCCACGCCCTACCCCGAGCGCCTCACCGGCCTCGGCGAGGGCCGCATCGACTTCACGTTCGGCGGCATCGACGACGAGATCGACGTCGACCCCGAGGGCCACGCGATCGACGAAGATCCCGGCGAGGGCCGCACGCTCACGCTGCTCTTCCGGCGCAGCGCCGAGAGCCTCGTGCAGGTCGATCTGCGCTTCACGATCTCGCCCGAGGGCGAGGTGACGCCGGCGCAGATCCAGCACTACGACGGCAGCGTCGGCGAGATCTGGAGCGCGGACGTGTTCGCGTGGCCGGACGATCTCGCGGTGACGATCACCCGCGACGAGGCGGGCGCGATCGAGGGCACCGTCGACGCGACGCTGCACTACGGCCCCGACCAGACGCGCCCGTTCACCGCGACGTTCAGCGCGCGCTCCGAGCTCTATCGCTACCCGCCCGAGCGCGCCTGCGAGCTCCCGGAGGGATGAGTCCCGGTCGGCGAGCCGATTCTGCGACAGTCGATGACCGCCGAGCGCACCTCGACGCCCTTCGATGCACGCACCGCGAGCGCGGAGATCGTGCGCGCCCTTCGAGGCGCACGTTCTCAGCGCGCGCTCTCGGCGCGGCTCGGCTATCGCGTCAACGTGCTGACCGGGTGGGAGTCGGGGAAGCGCGCTCCGCCCGCGCACGAGGTGCTTCGTCTCGCGCGCCGCGTGGGTCGTGATCTGCGCGTGGCGCTCGTCGCGTTCGACGCGCGCCTCGACGCCGTGATCGGTGCGCGCGAGCCCGCAGGGCCCGAGCTCGTCGCGTCGATCCTCCGCACGCTGATCGACGAGCGCACCCACACCGAGATCGCACGCGCGCTCGGCGAGACGCGCACCACCGTCGCGCGCTGGGCCCTCGGCCGCACCGCGCCGCGCTTCGGCGATCTCCTGCGCATCGTCGATCTCACGACCCATCGGCTCGTCGACTTCATCGCGTGCTTCGCCGATCCCGCGGCGATCCCCGCGGTCGCGCACGAGCACGCCCGCATCGAGGCCCAGCGCGCGCTGCTCCGCGAAGATCCCGCGTTCGCGGTGGTGCTCCCGGTGCTCACGCTGCGCGACTACCGAAGGCTCGCGCGCCATCGCGAGGGATGGATCGCGAAGCGCGTCGGCATCGACGTCGCGCAGGAGCGACGCGCGCTCGAGCTGCTCGAGGCGGCGGGCGCGATCCGCCGGCATCGCGGCAAGTGGGAGGTGCTGCACGATCGGCGCGTCGACGTGCGGCACGATCGCGCGACGGTCGCGCGCCTGCAGCAACACTGGGCGCAAGTCGCCGCGGATCGCACCGCGCGGGTGCCCGGTGACGTCACGCGCTTCCACCTCGTGTCGGTCGCGGAGTCCGATCTCGAGACGCTGCGGCGCGGGCTCGCCGAGCTCTACGAGCGGCTCGACGCGACGCTCGCCGGCACCCGCGATCCCGAGCGCGTCGTGCTGGTCGGCGTGATGCTGCAGGTGCTCGACCGCGCGCCGACCTGATCGTCACGCACCGTCGAGCATCGCGACCAGGTGATCGAGCCCGATCTCGGTGCCGCGGCGGCGCTCTTCGAGATCACCGTGTCCGTCGAAGAACACGACCTGCTCGGTGAAGCGCATCGTCGTCTTCGTGCCCGAGGGCGAGAGCTCCACCGTGACCAGCGACGCCGAGATGCGCGCATCGCCCACCCGCATCTCGTACGCGTAGACGATCCGCTCGAGCGGCACGATGTCGAGATAGCGCGCGCGGAACGCGTGCACGACTCCGTCGGGCCGCTGCACGTCGCGGATCTCCGCGCCGTCGATCCGGAAGTCGAGGCGATCCTCGATCAGCTTCCAGTCGTCGTGGCACGACATCCAGCGTCGCTTCTTCTCGGGGTCCGACCACGCCGCGAACGCACGTGCCGGCGACGCGGCGAGCACGCGCTCGATCACGAACGTCGAATGATCCGCCGATCTCATGACTCCTCGTCTTCCTCCGCGAGCATCCGATCGAGGCGATCGAAGCACGCGTTCCAGGCATCGCGACGCTGCGCGACCCAACGATCGATCGCCGCGAGCGCATCGGGCTGCAGCCGATAGGTACGCACGCGCCCGGTCTTCTCCGAGCGCACCACGCCACCGTCCTCGAGGACCTTGAGGTGCTTGAGCACCGAGGGCAGCGCCATCGTGAGCGGCGCGGCGAGCTCGGTGACCGAGGCCGGGCCGCGGCTCAGTCGCTCGACCATGCCGAGCCGAGTGGGATCTCCGAGCGCGTGGAAGGTGCGCTCGAGCGCGATGGTCTCCTGCCTCATCCGCACGCCGCCATCAGGCGCGCCGGGATCTGATCGCGCAGCGGGAAATGCACGAGATAGGGCTTGGCCTCGCGCAGCACGCGCGCGAACGAGGGACGCTCCAGCAAGCGCTCGAGGTACGCGGCCGCGCGCGGGTGCGTGCCGGTGAACGGCACCGCGATCTCCGCGTAGAAGAGCGCGGGCGCGGCGGCGCAGTCGGCGATGCCGAACGTGTCGCCCGCGGCCCAGGTGCGCGAGGCCATGCGCCGCTCGAGCAGATCGTACGCGGTGCGCAGCATCGCCTTCGCGTCCTCGACCCCGATCGGATCGCGTCCGTCGCTCGGGCGGAGTCGATCGAGCACGATCTTCTGCATCGGCGCGCTCACGTAGAGATCGAAGAACCGATCCCACAGGCGCGCGTCGAGCGCGACGTCGGGATCGCTCGGCACCAGCGATCGCGCAGCGCGGTGATGCAGCGCGAGGTGCTCGATGATGATCGTCGTCTCGGGCACGACGCGCTCGCCATCACGAAGCACCGGGAACTTTCCCACCGGCCAGAGCGTGATCATCTCGGCGCTCGATTCGGGATCGGCGAGGTCGACGTAGCGCGGCTCGAAGTCCACGCCACTCTCGTAGAGCGCGATCAGCACCTTGTGACAGAACGCGGCGAGCGGGTGGTAGTAGAGGATCGGACGTTGGTTAGCCATACGGCTTACTATTCTCTGGCGCCCACGTCTGCAAGCGAAATCGGGACACGACAGGAGTGCTCGCGAAGCAGCCGGCGGACGGGAGTGCCCGTCTCGGGCACGGACGGCAGCTGGCTGCGCAGCGAGCCGTTGAATTCAGGACACGACAGGAGTGCTCGCGAAGCAGCCGGCGGACGGGAGTGCCCGTCTCGGGCACGGACGGCAGCTGGCTGCGCAGCGAGCCGTTGAATTCAGGACACGACAGGAGTGCTCGCGAAGCAGCCGGCGGACGGGAGTGCCCGTCTCGGGCACGGACGGCAGCTGGCTGCGCAGCGAGCCGTTGAATTCAGGACACGACAGGAGTGCTCGCGAAGCAGCCGGCGGACGGGAGTGCCCGTCTCGGGCACGGACGGCAGCTGGCTGCGCAGCGAGCCGTTGAATTGGGAGGAAGACCAGTGGCGGAGCAGGAGCTCGAGGCGATCACGGCGCAGTGGGACCGCGGAGATCACGACGGTGCGCTCGCCGCGCTCGACGCGCTGATCGCGAGGCACGGAGAGAGCGTCGCGCGGCTGCACCAGCGCGGCGCGTGGCTCGCCGCGTCGGGCCGGCACGAAGCCGCGCTCGCCGCGTTCCGCCGCTCGATCGCGATCGCGCCCTCGTACCCCGATCACTACAACGCAGGCAACGCGCTGCTCGCGCTCGGTCGACCCGACGACGCGATCGCGCAGTACGACGCGAGCCTCGCGCTCCACGCCCGCCATCCCGAGGCCCACACGAACCGAGGGATCGCGCTCTTCCAGAGCCGCCGCCACGACGAGGCACGCGCCGCGTTCGGCGCCGCGCTCGCGATCGATCGCGACTTCGTCCCGGCGCTGCGCTGCACCGCGATCCTCGAGCGACACCTCGGCCGCATGGACGCGAGCGAGGCGCTCTTCCGGCGCATCACCACGCTGCGCCCGCGCGATCTCGGCGCCGCGCTCGACCTCGCCGACTGCCTCGCCGCGCTGCCGCCGAGCAACGAGCTCGACATCACGCCGCGAGGCCGCACCTGGCGCGCGATCGAGGCCGCACGCGCGGCCCGCGAGCTCGCGCCCGACGATCCGCGCCCGCTCCGGCTCGAGGCGCGCGTGCTCGCGCGCGCGATGCACGTGAACGTGTCGTTCTCCATCGCGCGCGTTCGCCCCGACGGAACGCTGGCCTTCGAGCTCGAGCGCGGGCCGCTGCGCACCGCCTCGTTCTTCGACGAGCAGGTCGCGCTCTGCGAAGCGGCGATGGTGCGCTTCCCCGAGGACGCGACGTTCCCCCGGCTCCTCGGCGACGCCTACGACCTCGTCGATCGCATCGAGGACGCGAAGCGGATGTGGCAGCGCGCGAGCGAGCTCGAGTGATCAGCCCAGCGGGAGTGCTCGCTGGTGGAGGGCCCGCACGGGAGCGTGCGACGCACGCGGACGGGAGGGCCCTCCGCCTGCGAGCCGAGTTTGGCGCCAGCTGGAGCGCTCGCTGGTGGAGGGCCCGCACGGGAGCGTGCGACGCACGCGGACGGGAGGGCCCTCCGCCGGCGAGCCGAGTTTGGCGCCAGCGGGAGTGCTCGCTGGTGGAGGGCCCGCACGGGAGCGTGCGACGCACGCGGACGGGAGGGCCCTCCGCCGGCGAGCCGAGTTTGGCGCCAACTGGAGCGCTCGCTGGTGGAGGGCCCACCGGCGAGCCGATGCTCGGACGCTCTCTCAGCTCTTCTTGCGCGGGTCGACTTCGCTCTCGCTGCCGATCGGCACGCCGTAGAGCTCGAGCCGATGATCGATCAGCCGGAACCCGAGCTGCTCGGCGACCTTCTTCTGCAGCGCCTCGATCTCCGGGCTCGTGAACTCGATCACGCGCCCGCTCTGCACGTCGATCAGGTGATCGTGGTGCTCCTCGGGCGCCTCTTCGTAGCGCGCGCGACCGTCGCCGAAGTCGTGGCGCTCGAGGATGCTCGCCTCCTCGAAGAGCCGCAGCGTGCGGTACACCGTCGCGAGCCCGATGCGCTTGTCGACCGCGCTCGCACGCGCGTAGACGGTCTCGACGTCCGGATGATCATCCGACTCCGAGAGCACACGCGCGATGGTGCGGCGCTGCTCGGTCATCCGGAGCCCCTTGTCGATGCAGCGTCGCTCGATTCGCGAGATCGTCGTGTTCGATGACATGTCCCACCGCACGTGACGTGCGAAGGGGGGACCCTACCACGGAATGCGTGACGCGGCGGGCTCGACCCGCGCACGCGCGCGCGTCAGGCTCGCGCCGCCATGGGCACCGCGATCCTGCTTCGTGGAGCGCGTCGCGAGGGCGGCGCGCTCGATGCGATCGAGGCCTTCGCGACCTCGCGCGGAGGTGCGTTCGCACCGCTCGCGAGCCGCGCGGAGGACGAGGACGGAAGGCCTCTTCTCGCGCTCGCGATCCATCCCGCTGCCGAGCCGGTGCGCGTCGTCGATCTCGGGCGCGATCGGATCGTCGTCGAGGCGACGACCGGCACCGCGGGACCGGGCTACCACGCGCACGTCGCCGAGCTCCTCCACGCTGCGAGCGACGCGCTCGGCATCGTGTGGGATCACGTCGAGGACGAGAGCGGCTACTTCGAGTCGCGCGATCGCCGGGCGCTCGAGGACGCGACGAAGATCTGGCTCGCGACCACCGCGATGGAGATCCTCGCGCTGCACACGCGCGGCGTGCGCGGCCTGCAGCTCTCGCTGCCGGAGGGCACGCTCTTCGAGCACGCGGGCGTGCTCGCGACGCCGATGGGGCCGCGCGATCTCGCGTGGATCGAGCGCGTCGCGCGATCGCCCGGCGACGGCATCGACGTGTTCCCGTGGTGGCACCCCGGCGAAGGCGCGCAGACGCTGCGCGACGCGGCGATCGCGGCGATGTGGATCGACGTGCGGTGGCGCCCGCCGCTCCTCGATGCCGAGCGCGCGCTCTTCGAGCGCATCCTCTCGTGGCTCGATCGCGGGCAGACGCTCGCGCCCGATCTCGAGTGGCCGTGGCGCGAGCAGAGCGAGCTGCTCGAGCGGCTCGGCGAGGACTCGCTGCGCGCGACGCGCGTGCACCTCCGCGCGAGCGCGCTGCCGCCTGCGGCGGCGATCGGCTATCGCCGCAACCCGGTGCGCGTGACCCTCTCGGGCGGCTGGTCGATGCGCGTGCCCGGCGAGCTCGCGGAGCGCTGGGAAGAGCGCGGCACCTGGGTCGCGTGGGACGCGTCGCGCTCGGTGTGGTTCAACTCGCTCGAGGTCGAGGGAACGGCGGGCACCGACGAGACGCTCGCCGCGCTCCCCGAGATCGAGGGCGAAGGCGACCTCATGGGCTTCCAGCGCGGTGCGCTGCGCGCGGTCGCGCGCTTCGCCGAGGGCGAAGAAGACGGGCAGCGTCTCGTGCAGCTCCACGCGCACGCCGCGCTCGGCGCACACGCGGCGTTCGGCACGGTCGTGATCACGAAGGACGAGGATCGCGAGTGGGCGCTCGAGACGTGGAGCTCGCTGGTCCACCTCGACGAGCGTTGAGCTTGCGGGAGGGGTCTTGGAAGACCCTCCCCCCGACCGGCGGAGCCGGATCGGGGTCCCCCACCCCAAACGCTGCGCGCGGGGCCCCAGCCCCGCTTGCTCGTGCTCGCGACGCCGAGCGCCTCTCACGCCGCGCGATCGGCCGCGATCTGCTCGCGCAGCCACGCCTCCGCTTCGACGCGGCGCGCGAACACGCGCTGCGGGTACGGCGGCGGGGCGAGCCAGTTGATCGCGGTGATGATCCCGCGCACCACCGGCGAGTCCGCGACGATCGCGGTCGCGATCACCACCTTCGCGAGCTTGCGCTCGTTGGTCTTCGCGAACTCGCTCATGCGCTTGCGCTGCAGCGAGGAGAGCCCGGTCGCGCGCATCCCGAGATGCAGCGCGACCTGACGTCCGCGTGGCCAGCCCGCTTCGCACTTCGCGATCCACTGCTCGAGCTCGGCGTCGGTGATGTCGCCCTCGGGCCACTCGGTCACCACGAGTGGGAACTGCGAGTCGTCGAAGCGAATCGATGCCACAGCCCGAGAACGGTACTACGGCGGCGTGTAGTTGCGCGAGTAGAGCAGCCGCACCGTCTCGAGGATCGCGGCGCTCGGTCGCCAGAATCCGTACGGATCGTGGGTCGAGAGCCCGTTGCGGCCCAGCAGGAAGTCGCGCACCTGGCTGCGCAGCACCGACTTCATCGGCACGCCCGCGAACACCGCGTGGATGTGCGGCGCCTGGTTCGACGGCCAGTCGTCGCTGCCGGGCTTGCGGTACCACGCCGCGAACCCGTGGGTGCCGAGGCGCTCGAGCAGCGCGCGGATCTCGCTCTCGCTCATGTCGCGGGTGCGCAGATCGATCGCCGCGGTGTACGCCATGCCGTCGACGGTTCCGTCGGACGCGTGGAAGCCCGCCGACGCCGCGGCGTCGCCGATCGTCTGGGTGATGCGATCCGCGGTGATGCCGGCGCAGCGCAGGCGATCCGAGGCCTCGGGATGGATGCCGTAGTGCAGCAGCGCGCGGTGCGGGCAGTCGGGCCAGCCGGGATCGGTGGGCGTGCCGCGATCTTCGTTGCACGCGTCGGCGGTGCCGGTGGGCGCTTCGTGGCAGCCCTCCTCACAATCGCTCTGCACGATCCACGTCGCGCCGTCGCAGCCGAGGATGTCGTCGTCGTGATCGGCCGCGAGCGGGACGCGGCACGGCGGGTCGAGCGTGAGGCCGTGGCGCGCCGCGCTCGCGCCGCACCACGAAGCACTCGCACTCCGGCAGCGCGCACGCCGCGCTCGCGCCGGTCTCGCCGATCTCGCAGCCGTGCGCGCACGCTTCGCCGGCGCGCCAACCCGATGCGTCGCACGCGAAGACCCGCGCTCCGTCGGCACGCGCGCCGTCGACCACGCAGCCCTCGGCGGCGGCGCGCGCCGCGACCGAGGCCTCGCAGTACGAGCCCTCGCCGTCGAAGCACGCGCACGCGCTGGGCGGCGCGCTCGCGTCGATCGGATCGGACGCGCCCGCGTCGTCGTCGCGGGCCGCGTCCTGCACGACTGGGACGGTGGCGTCGACCTCGGTGCTCGGCGCGGTGCCGCAGCCGAGCGCGAGCGCGACGAACGAGCTCGCGAGCGACGCGCGCTGCGACCACCACACCGCAGCGCCGTGCCTTCGTCGCGCGATCGCCGACCAGGTCTCGATCGCGGGGCGCGCGCTCTCGACGCGCGATCCCCGCGATTTTCCTTCGATTCCGAAGTGCATGCGGAGCCTTCTCCGCACGCCGCGTGCCGATCGGTCCAGCTGGAGTGCTCGCTGGCGGAGGGCCCGCACGGGAGCGTGCGCACGCGGACGGGAGGGCTCTGCGCCCGCGAGCCGATTCTGGACACTCGATCAGTCGAGGCGCGGATCGCAGCCCAGCGCGACGTCGAGCCGCGCGTCGGGATCGGCCTGCACCGTGCGGCACACGTCGGGGCAGAGCGACATCGTGGTGGGCGCGACGGGATCGTCGAAGTACCAGCCGCTCGCGGTGCACGCGCCCGCGCCGTCGACGCGGGTCAGCTCGGCGCGCACGGCGTCGCCCGAGCGATAGGTCACGCCGATCGCGTCGAGATCGAGGGTCAGGCCCTCCGGCGGATCCGGCACCTCGAACTCGCACACGACCGGCACGCCCGCGACGACGCCGCGCGCGATGTCCTCGAAGATCACCGTCCAGTCGGTCTCGCACACGCGCCCCCGACTGCCGCTGGTGCACCCGGCGATCGGTGCGTCGTCGTCGGTGAGGCAGGCCGCGAGGCGCAGGTAGGTCGTGCCGACGTTCGCGAGCGTGTCGCAGGTCCCGGTGTCCTCGTCCGACCAGTCGGCGGGCGCGTCGCCGTAGAACCCGACGATCGCGTCGTGGATCGTCCGCTCGAACATCCCCGCGGGCTCGAGGTCGGCGAGCGCGGCGCGGAATTCGTCGGCCGTGTACTCGTCGGCCTCGTCGTCGGTGATCCACAGGAACACCTTCGCGGCCTCGACGCGCAGGAAGTCGCGGTAGTCGGGGTAGTGCTCGAGCACGAGGTCGGGCGCGTCGTGCGAGCCGACCGACTCGTGGATCGCGAGCAGACGTCCCTCGGGCCCGCTCGCGCAGTCGGGCTCGCCGGAGCCGAGCGGCTCGGGCACGCACACACCGGTGTCGCCGTCCTCGCGGCTGATGAGCACGACGCGATAGTCGAGCCCGCTCGCCGCGATGATCTCGGCGAAGCGGTTGATGTTGCGGCGCACCTCCGCCGCTTCGTCGTCCATGCTGCCCGAGTTGTCGATCACGATGATGATGTCGACCGGGATCGCCTCGACCGTCGACTCGGCGTTGATCGCGCGGCACGGCCCGGCGTCGGTGCCGTTCGGGCGCATCGCGTCGCCGGTGATCTCGGCGTCGCTCGCGCCGCCGTCGTCGCGAGGCGCGCACCGGCCCTCGACGCACACCTCACCGGTCTCGCACTCGGTGGCGCTGGTGCATGGATCGCCGCCGGTATCGCCGGAGCAGTCGCATCCCGAGACGAGCGCCAGTGAGAGCGTCGTCGTGATCATCGCGCCGATCCAGGGACGTCCGAGCATGGCCCACCTCCGGGGGACCACCATATCTCGGGGACGTCAGGCGCGCAGATCTTCGCCGCGCAGCTGGCGCAGATAGCTGTCGTATCGCTCGGCCGCGATCTCGCCGCGCTCGACCGCGGCGCGCACCGCGCAGTCGGGCTCGCGATCGTGCACGCAGTCGCCGAACGCGCAGTCGCCGAGGAACGGGCGCAGATCGACGAAGCATCGCGCGAGATCGCGCGGCGGGATCTCGAACGACGCGAGCTCGCGGATGCCCGGCGTGTCCGCGACGAATCCGTCGCTCTCGCCCTCGAGCGGATGCAGCTCGGCGACGCGCGTGGTGTGGCGACCCTTGCGGACCATGTCGCCGATCTCGCCGACCGCGAGCGCGAGCCCGGGCTGCACCGCGTTGAGCATGCTGCTCTTGCCCGCGCCCGAGGGCCCGGTGAGCGCGGAGATGCGACCCGCGAGGCGCGCGCGCACCGCGTCGACGCCGACGCCTTCCTTCGCGCTGGTGTAGAGCACCGGATAGCCGATGCGCTCGTAGAGCCCGAAGCGCTCGCGCGCATCGTGCGCCTCGGGCTCGTCCATCTTCGTCGCGACGATCGCGGCCGCGACGTCGTTGTGCTCGGCGACCACGAGGAAACGATCGACGAGGCGCGGGTTCATGCGCGGCAGGCTCGCGGAGAACACGAGCAGCACCTGGTCGAGGTTCGCGACGAGCACGTCCTCGATGGCGCGCCCGCGCGACGTGGGATGCAGCCGCGAGAACTTGGTGCCGCGCGGCTCGACCTCGACGATCACGCCGGTGTCGCCGCTCTTCTCGATGGAGACGAGATCACCGATCACCGCGAGATCGGTGTCGGCGCGCTCCTTCTTGAGGCGACCGCGCATGCGGCACTCGATGTCGCCCTCGGCGGTGCGCACGCGGAAGAACCCCGCGGTCGCGCGCAGCACCCGCCCCGTGATCCGATCGCTCATTCGGCGCGCAGGCTACGAGACGCCGCGTCACGCGGCCATGCCGCGCGTCAGCCTCCGAGGAACTTCCGCGCCTGCGCCTGCTCCGCCGGGGTCAGCGACGGGGCGAGCCACTGCTCCATCGTGCCGACGCTCTCGAACGCCGCACGGTCCATGTTGCCGCCCTCGCGCAGGAGCCGCTCGAGCTGGATGCCGATGATCGCGCTGGGGTCGAGGAGCACGGCCTGGCGCTCGACCCGGTCGTTGTCGGCCCGGATGATCGCCCGCAGCGACGACGCGACGTCGGGCGCGAGCACGCGCATGCCGCGCCAGTCGGTGCACATCACCACCTTGCCCCGAATTCCAGCGAGGATCCGGCCGAAGATCGGCCCGCTCTGCCGGATGTCCTCCATCGTGATCCGGCCGGTCTGACGGACCTCGATGAGGCGTCCCACGTTGTTCTCGACGGTGATCACGGCGGCAACGACTCCATCCACGAACAGGGATGGAGATCATCGCAGAAGTCACCGGTCGCGCGATCCTGCTCGACCCGGGGCGAGGAAATCGTCGCGACGACGACGAGCACTGAACACGCACGTTTCGCTAGGGAGTCGAAATCACGTGTTAATTCAGCCATTTACCGTCGATGTTCAGTAGACGCGATCACTGAACGCACAAAACTGGACTCGTGTTCAGGTGCGCGGGTAGGGTCCGACGCATGGACAAGAACACGATGGTCTCGGTGCTGGTGGCTCTCTTCGACCTCGCGCGCACGAACCGCCCGGCGAACGTCGAGCGCATCGCGCGTCAGCTCGAGCTCGGCGCGGACGAGACGCGCGCCGCGCTGCGCGGCCTCGAGGCGCGCGGGCTCGCGGACGCGCTGCGCTGCCGGCTCACGCTGGTCGGTCTCGCGCTCGCATCGTCGGCGGCGCAGGGTCGCGAGATCCATCTCGCGGCGGCGGCGTGAACGTCAGCGCGGCGCGGATCGCACTGCCCAGCCGAGCTCGGGGCGCACGCGACCGGTCGCGGGATCCTGCCCCACGCCCGCGAAGCCGCCGACGAATTCCATGCGGTGCTCGGTGGCGAGGTATTTCCACAGGAAGGGCACACACGAGACCCCGGACGGCAGCGCGTCGGTGGTCGGCCCTCCGCCGAACGACGACGACAATCCCTGCTGCCACGACTCGAGCGACGGATTGCGGATCACGACGCGGCTGTCTCCCACGAGGTAGGGCAGCAGCACGTTGATCCAGCCGGTGACGTAAGGACCGCCGGACGCGTCCTTCAGCTTGTAGAGCGACTGCCAGAACGCGAGGTCGACCTCGCCCTGCGATGCGCGGGTGAATTGCGCGAGGACGGGCGCGAGCGCGCTCGTCCACCACGAGAGATCGAAGCGCGCGAGCGCGGCGGCACGACGTTCGATCGCGCGCCAGTCGTCGGGCGTCCCGGTCAGCGTGATCTCGGGGATGCCGCACAGCGAGATCAGCTGGTACGCGAAGTACGGCTGCGCGGCCGCGAGCAGCGCGATCTCGCTCACCGCGCGCGAGGTCGCGTCGGTGGTCGAGAAGTCGCTCACCACGAGCGCGTGGAGATCCCCGGTGCGCTCCGCGACCTGCGCCGAGAGCGCGGAGAACACCTCGGGCCACGGATTGTCCGTCGCGCCGAGCACGAAGTCGTCGCGCCGCACCGCGAGCGTCTCGCGCCCTTGGTGCGACACCAGCTGCGCGCGCAGTCGATCCGCGTTGGCCTGCACGTGCATCGCGAAGCCCTGCGCGATGCAGAGCCACACCGAGTCCGGCGAGAGCTCGAGCGGTCGATGCTCGTCGAACGCCGCGTGCACCGCCGCGACGAACGGATGGATCGCGACGGGATTCTGGACCCACTTCTCGTCGACGAAGTCGGGTCGATTCTCGAACGCCCGCGCGAGGGGCCACGAAGGCGTCCACCACGCCTCGACGCGCGATCGCAGCAACGACTCGATCGCATCGCGCGCGTCGATCGTCGGCAGTGGATCGCGCGCGCGCTCCACGCGGCTCACCGCGAACGTCGTGCTCATGACGTTCGATGGTACGCGAGGCTCACGGCGCGCGACCGACCGCCCACCCGAGCTCCGGTCGCACCCGGCCGGTCGTGGGGTCCTGACCGACGCCCGCGAGCCCACCGATGAACTCCATCCGGTGCTCGGTGCCCAGGTACTTCCAGAGGAAGGGGACGCGGCAGATCCCCGAGGGCAGTCGCTCGGTCGTGGGACCGTAACCGTCACGCCACGCGCAGAGCGCATCGTTGCGCTCCGGTCTGCCGTCGCGACCGACGAGGTAGGGGAGCAGCACGTTGATCCATCCGGTGACGCGCGGGCCGCCCGACTCGTTCATCAGCTTGTAGAGCGACTGCCAGAACGCGACGTCGACGTCGCCCTGCGACGCGCGCGTGAATTGTGCGAGAACGGGCGCGAGCGCATCGGTCCACCACGCGAGGTCGAAGCGCGCGAGCGCGGCGGCGCAACGCTCGATGGCGCGCCAATCGTCGGGCGTCCCGGTCAGCGTGATGGCGGGGATGCCGCACCGCGTGTGCACCTGGTAGCCGAAGTACGGCTGCATCGCGGCGAGCAGCGCGATCTCGCTCGCCGCGCGCGACACGGGATCGGTCGTGGAGAAGTCGCTCACGACGAGGGCGTGGAGCTCGCCGGTGCGCGCCGCGACCTGGGCCGACATCGCTGCGAACACCTCGGGCCACGGATTCCGCGGCGAGCCGAGCACGAAGTCGTCGCGCCGCACGATGATCGTCTCGCGCCCTTCGTGCGAGACCAGCTGCGCGCGAAGCTCGCGCGCGTTCGCCTGCACGTGGGTCGCGAAACCCTGCGCGATGCAGAGCCACACCGCGTCGAGTGAGAGCTCGAGCGGCCGATGCTGATCGAACGCAGCGTGCACCGCGGCGACGAACGGATGAAACGCGACGTGCTCGTCGCCCTCGTGGGTCCAGCGGCGCTCCAACACGCGCGCCAGGGGCCACGCTGGGCACCACCAAGCCTCGACCCGTGATCGCAACAGCGACTCGACCGCGTCGCGGGCATCGATCGTGGGAATTGGAAAGCCCGGGCGCTCCACCGCGCTCACCGCAAACGTGAACGCGACACCCGCAACCGCAGCGACCAGCTCGCGGAGCCGTCCCATTGGCCGCGATGCCCGAAGGGCGAGCCGGTCCGCGCGTGAAGTCGAGAGCACGCGACGCGTGCTCTCGGCTTCGCGCGCTCTCAGCAACCACCCCCGCCGATCCGCTCTCCACCCCGCGCGGCCGAAGCCCTACCAGCCGGGGCGCGGGGAGGGGTCTCGCGCGCAGTTCCGCAGGAGCCAACCAGCCTCCGCGAGAGCTGCGCATGCTCGATGACGCCGCGCGAAGCGCCGCGTCATCGAGAACCCACCTATCCAGCCGTCACACCCGCAGCAGGACGCCGCTCCGAGGATGTCCGAGCACGAGACCCCTCCCCGCGCCCCTCACCGAAGCCTCTCCCCGCGCGCTCAGTCCCGCGCTCGCTCGCGCACCGGCCCCGCCGCACCCGGCAGATCGGCGCTCACCAACACGAACTTGTTGTCGAGCCGCTCGTCGGTCACTTCCTCGACCGTCGCTCCGCGCAGCACGCTGCGCAGGTTCGCGAGCCGCTGGTGCTCGAGCAGGAAGTACACGCGCTGTCCGGGATGCGCGCGCACCCACTCGTTGAGCCGACGGTTGTCGAGATCGACGAACGCGTACACCGCGTTGCCGGTGTAGAAGTTCTCGCCCTTCCAGTTCATCTGCCAGGCGATCAGCGGCTCGTCCGCGCTGCGTCGTTCCTCGTAGTAGCGACGCACGAGCTCGCGCTGACCCCAGTGCGGCGAGAGATCGACGAGGTACACGTCGAGGCACCACACCGCGAAGAAGAACGCGACGCCGAAGAACGCACGCAGCGCGACCTGGCGCACGATCGGCAGCGCCGCGATCCCGATCACCACGCCCGCGGTGATCGCAAACCCGGTGAGGATCGGCCGGTAGTCGAAGTGCTCCGGCCACGCGCGCTGATAGTTGTAGACGAACAGATGGATCAGTCGCTCGTAGCCGTGCGGGCGCGCCGACGTCACCCACGACAGATCACGACCCACCATCGCGAGGATCGCCGGCGCCGCGAAGAGCCCCGCGGTCGCCGCCGCCGGCGCCCAGCGCGGCGTCTCGCCGTCCTCCGCGACCCGATCACGCGGCTCGTCGCGCAGCAGCCACCACGCCGCTGCCGCGAGCGCGATGCCGAGCACGACCAGCGGGATCGTGTGCTCGCCGAACCACGGATGGCGCAGCACCCAGTCGCGCATCCGGTTCGCGGGCACGTCCTCGGGCACCACGCCCCGAACGTCGCCCCACATCCCCGCGACGCCGATCACGATCGGCAGCGGCGCGATCGCCGCGACCACCGTGCCCGCGACCTTCTCGAGGTCGAAGCGCTCGAGATCGCTGCGCGGTCCGAAGAGCGCGTCCACCGCGATCCCCACCAGCGCGCCCGCCGCGGGCACCGCCGGGAAGATGTAGTGGTGGAACTTCGTGGTCATCCCGCTGAAGAGCACGAACGCGCCGGTGCCCCAGAGCCCGATGAACGCGAGCAGCTCGGCGCGCCGGTCGCGCGCTTCGGCGTCGGGATCGACCTGCGCCGACGCGACCGAAGGCGCGGGCAACGCCTCTGCGCTCACGGCCACCGGGGTCGCCGGCGCGAGCTTCATCGCGCCGCGGATCATCTGCACGATGCCGGCGACGATCGCGCCGTAGAACACGACGAACCGACCGCCGCCCTCCGCCGCGCTCGCACCGGCGATCGTGAGGCCGATCCCGACCACCGCGATCACCGCGCCGATCAAGATGTCGCGCTGGCCCGCCGCGACCTGCGCGGGATCCGCGGGCTTGCTCTCGGGCGCCGGTGCAGGCGCAGGAGCCGGCGGCTGCAGCGGCAGCTCGAGCTCGTCCGCGACGCGCTGCGTGGACGCCGACACCGCCGCGCGCGCTCGCTCGCTCTCGCGGGTGCGCGTCGCGATCACGACCCACCCCGCGATCGCCAGCGGCGCGAGCGCGACCCACGGGAAGAGGCCGTAGCCCAGCTGCTCGAGGAAGTACTCCGCGCTCCCGGTGTCGCCGTGCACGCCCGCGGTCAGGCGGTTGATGTGATCGTGCACCAGCAGGCGATCGGTGAAGCCCTGCCCGTGCCGGATGTACATCGCGACGTACCAGGGCAGCCCCACCGTCGCGACGATGAGGATGCCCACTGCGACGCGCAGCTGCCCTTCGAGCAGCAGATCCCAGCGCCGCGTCGCGATGAGCCAGAAGAGCGCGACCATGCCCGGCAGCGCGAAGCCGGGGATGCCCTTCGCCATGAACGAGAGCGCGCAGAAGAAGTAGAACGCGACCATCAGGAGCGAGCGCGCGCGGCGCTCGTTCCGCAAGAGCCACACGATCGCCGCGAGCCCCGCGAGCCAGAGCAAGCCCTGCACGAAGGGCTGCGCGAGGATGCCGTCGAACGCGGGCGCGACCTCGCGCGCCTCGGCGTTGCCGGGGTTCCCCGCGTTGCCCGCCGAGCCGAACATGAAGCGGTCGCGGTGCCACGCGAACCCGCCGGTCACGAGCGTCACGTTGCGCGTGATCAGCAGCATGATCTGCGGGATGCACGTCATCGCGAGCGCGCCGATCAGCGCGTGCTGTCCCGAGACCTCGATCGGCCCGAGGCGATAGCGCGTGACCTCGCGATCGGCGGGCGTCGCGATCGCGAGGCCGAGCATGCCCATCGCCATCGTCATCGTGCTGACGAAGGGCATGTCGGTGATCGCCTGGTGCGCGAGGAAGAAGAAGTACGGCATCGTCGCGAGCACGAACGCGGCGACGACACCGGCGCGACGACCGAACCCGCGCGCCACGACGGCGTAGATCGCGAGCAGCGCGCCCATCGTCAGGAAGAAGTGCGGCAGGCGCAGCGCCCACTCGGGATGCGCGGGGTTCGCGTCGGGATGGAAGTCGACCCCGAGCGCGCTCATCGAGAGCGCCTCGATCCAGAAGATGAAGATCGGCTTCGACCAGAACCAGTCTTCCTGGGCCCACCACAGGCTGATCCAGTCGTCGCGCGCGAGGATCTCGCGGGCGACCTCGCCGTAGTGGGTCTCCCAGGGATCCCAGAGCCCGTAGGCGCCGAGGAACGGCAGCACGATCGCGGCGCCGAGCACGAGCACCAACATCGCGGGGCGACGCAGCGCCGAGAGCGCGAGCGGCACCAGCGCAGCGACGATCGCGATCGGCAGCGCGTCGACGCCGCCGACCATCGCGCCGAGCACGACGATCACGATCGCGAGCGGCACCGTGATCACCGGCGCGAGGAAGATCGGCTCGCCGTCGCGCGCCCAGAGCGCGGTCTCGCGCCACGACACCGCGCCGGGCTCGCTCCGCGGCGCGAAGAGCCCGAGCAGATCGAGCAGCCCGAGCGTCGCGACCAGCGTCGTGATCATCCCGACGAGCGCGCCGTGCGACACCTGCTCGTGGAACGCCATCAGCGCGAACGTCGCGATGATGCCCACGCCGAAGATCACGCCGCCTCGCACGCGATGCGACGCGCCGCCGCTCGGCTTCGCAGGCTCGGGCTTCGAGGTGGTCGTCTTGCTCGACTTGCGGCCCTTCGGGCCCTCGCCCGTCGAGCTGCTGCCCGCTTCGTCGTCGCGCTCGCTCATGCTGGAAAAACCAAGGCGCGGAGCATAGTCGGGTGGTCCAGAAGGGTCCACCAGCGCGCGTTGGGCAGGGTGAGGCGATCCGCGGCCGCTACAGAAACCGTAGCGCTCAGGGAACGCCGAAGGACACTCCGGTCTGCACCGGGACGTGGCTCGACTGATCGATCAACACGCCCGCGACCACACCGCCGGTCACCAACACCACGCCGACCGCGATCACCCAGAAGAGCGGGTCCTCGAGCACCGAGCCCCCCCCGCTCTGCTGCGTGCCACCGCCCCCGGCGCCACCGCCGCCCGGCACCGCCACCGCGGCGACGCGGCCCACCGTGCGCGGCTCGAACTCGCTGCCCACCAGCACGACCTGGTTGCCGTACGGATCGAGCACCTCGACCCAGTACTCGATGCGATCCGCCGTGTCCGCGCCCGCGAGCGGGGCGAGCACCTCGGACTGCGCCTCGGCCTCGACGTCGGTGAACTGGACCTGCCCCTCGATGCGCCCGTGCACGCGAACCGTACGCGCCATCTGGAACGGATCGATCAGCGCCACGCGGACCGCGCTCTGCGCGCGCGCGATGCCGACCTCGACACCCAGCTGCTCGGGACGCGCGCTCACGATGCCGCGCGCCTCGAGGTACGGCGCGCGAAGACGCGGCGGGACGGTGTCGTCGAGCTGCGCCTCGGGATCGACCGCGAGCATCCGCTGGAAGAAGTCGCGCGCGCCCTCGGCATCGCCGAGCGCGGCCGCGCTCACGCCGAGCAGCATGTAGATGCGCACCAGACGATCGGGCGCGTGACCGCCCGCCTGGAGCGCCGCGCCCGCGTGCTCGAGCGTCTGCTCGAAGTCGACCTCGGTGTACGCCTGCTCCGCGGCCGTGAGCGGATCGACCGCCTCACCGCCGCCCCGACGGCGACGCTGTGCGTCGGCGCTGCTCGCCGAGATCACCACACCGATCATCAGCGCGAGGGCGACGAACGTACGCTGGCTCGCGCGCATCACGATCCTCCCGCCGCGCAGAACGACTCGGGCGTGCCCGGTGCGGCGGTCGCCGCCTCGAAGTCCATCGTGGGATGCAGCTGCACCTGCACGTCGGGCCCGTCCACGTACACCTCGCCGATGCTGCAGCCCTGCAGGATGCGTCGATTGCCCGCGCTGAAGATCTCGACGACGTACGCGTGCGGGCCCTGCTCGAACTCGGGCAGCGACATCCCGCCGCGGATCGCGCACACGCTCGTCAGATCGGAGTCGAACACCGGCTCGATCGAGAACGACTGCGTCGGCAGCTCGTCGAGCAGCTGCGGGCACGCGCCCAGCTGATCCTGCGTCAGCGGGAACACCAGCACCCGCGCCTGCTCGCTGCGCATGAACGCGTCGGTGGTCGGGAAGTTCACGTCGACCGTCACCGGCGAAGGCGCGCACGCACCGAGCAGGAGCGACGCGATGAGGAGAGATCGTCGTGTCATCGGGGAAGCCGTGGTCTTACTGCTCATTCGAGGATGCGCACGCGCTCGAAGGTCTCGCTCGTCGCTTCGAAACGCCAGAGCTCGTATGCGAGCGTCGCGTTGCCCTCGGCGTCGATGTCGGAGGGACCGGCCGCGCCTTCGTAGTTGATGGGACGTCCCTCGCGGATGAGGCGCAGGCCTTCGGCGAGGCGGCCCGCCTGCACCACCACGCCCGAGGGATCGTTGAGCTGGAACACGGCGTCGCGGATCGCGATCGGATCTTCGGCGGTGCCCGCCTTCGCGATCGCGAGTAGCACGAGCGCGGCCGCGTCGTAGATGGTCGACGAGAATGCGACCGGATCGTTGCCGAACGTCGCGAAGAACTGGTCGCGGAACCGGTTGTACGCGGGCGTCTCGGGGTCGGTGACCGGCGCGGTGCCGTAGAAGTCGTCGATCAGCGCGGGGTTGCCGACCTCGGTCGCGAAGCCGGGCTGGCGCACGCCGTCGGTGCCGAACCACGTCACGTCGGGCTTCGACGAGAGCGAGTCCCAGTCACGCATGATGATGCCGGCCGACGCGGGGTATCCGATCAGCGCGATGCAGTCGGGCGGCGGCTGCGCGGAGGCGATCGCCATCACCTGGGTCCGGTACGAGCTGAGCTCTTCCATGTACGGCACGCCCGCCGCGGGCGTGACGGTGCCGCCGAGCGCCGTGAAGCGCGCCGACGCCTGCTCCTGGAACGGACGACCGTAGTCGTTGTCCGCGAAGAGCACGCTGACGTTGCGGCAGCCCTGCGTGTACATCGCCTCGGCGAGCGCGGGCGCCTGGCGATCGTCGGGCGGCACGGTGCGGAAGAAGAAGCGATTCGCGGGCTCGAGCTCGCGGTTGATCTCGGTGAGGATCGGCGAGGTCGACAGACCGCTCGCGAGCAGCACCTGCGCGGGGCCGGTGGCTTCTTGATAGACGCGCACCGTCGCGCTCGACGCGGAGTCGCCGATGATCGCGATCACGCCGTCGTCGATCATGCGTTGCGCGACCGCGACGCCGATGTCGGCGCGGCTCTCGCCGTCCTGGATCATCAGATCGACACGACGCCCCGGGAGCACGCCGCCCGCGGAGTTCACCTCGCGCACCGCGAGCCGCGCCGAGTCGCGCCAGTCGGGCCCGTCGGCGCCGAGCTCGCCGGAGAGCGGCGCGATCATGCCGATGCGCACGGTCGCCGTGTCGTCGGTGGAGAGAGTTCGTTCGGGGGCACACCCGAGGAGCGCGAGCAACAGCGTGGCGAACACCACCAGCGATCTCGCGTTCATCGCAGGCCCAACCTCCGCGTCGTGGTCTCACCGGCCCGGATCTCGACCTCGTAGGTCTCGCTGATCCCGGCTTCGTCGTTCACGAGGCGCAGCACGTGGCGACCCGCAGGAAGTCGCACGCGCACCAGCGGCGTGGTGCCGAGGTCGCGGCCGTTCAACGAGACGTTCGTCCACGGCGAGGTCACGAGCGAGAGGTGGCCCTCCTCGCCCACGCTCGGCGGCGGCGTGGTGGTCGGCGGCGTCGCGGTGGTGCTGGTCGTCGTGGTCGCCGCGGTCTCGCCGCCGCGTCCCCCGCGGGTGCGGCGCGATCCGCCGCCGCCGCGCGACGTGGCGGTGCGCGCGGGCTCGTCGGCGGTCTCGGCCTCGACCGGCGGATCGTCGGCGGGAGGCGGCGTGTCGGCGACGACCGGCGCGATCGGATCCGCCGCGACCGGGACGATCGGATCGGGCGGCGTCGGCGTCGCGATCGGAGGCACCACGACCGCACCGGTCGAATCGCCCGGCGCGGTCTCGTCGTCGCCACCGCGCGGCAGCACGACCGCCACCGCGACCGCGAGCAGCGCGACCGCGCCGACGACCACGAGCTGCCAGCCGAGCGCGCGCCGCTTCTGCTCGCGCGGCGCCTCCGCGGGCTGCGCGAACGCGCCCTGCTGCGAAGGCGCCGAGGGCGTGTACTGGCCCGAGGGCGTGTACTGACCCGAGGGGGTGTACTGACCCGAGCCACCGAAGGGCGCGGGCGTCGGCGTGACGCTCGTGACCCCGGGCGGAAGGCGCGAGGCGGTCGAGGGCGTCATGTGGGCGAACTGCCCCGAGATGCCGGCGTCGGGCATGTTCGTGCCGGGCGAGCTCGGATCGACGAGGCGCTGGATCGAGCTCGCCCCGACCTCGATCGAGGCGAGACAGGCCGCGAGCTTCTCCTTGTGCGCCTTCTGCACTTCCTCGAAGCGCGTGTGCATCAGCTGCGCGATCGTCGCGCGCGTCGGCGCGTTGGGCTGCGTCGCGAGCCAGCGCTCCAGATCGCCGCGGAACTCCTTCGCGCTCTGATAACGCGCCGACACGTCGCGCTGCAGCGCGCGCATCACGATGCCGTCGATCTCGGGCGGCACCGCAGGATTGTGGATGCTGGGCAGTCGAATCTCGCCCTGCAGCGTCTCCTGCAGCGTCGCGAGCTCGTTGACGCTCTTGAACAGACGCCGCGAGGTCAGCGCCTCCCAGAGCACGACGCCCATGCTCCAGAGATCGGCGCGCTGATCGACGTTGTTCGTGAGGGCCTGCTCGGGCGCGATGTACGCGTATTTGCCCTTCACCACGCCGGTGCGCGTCTCGACGACGTTCGACTCCGCCTTCGCGATGCCGAAGTCGAGCAGCTTCACCACGCCGTTGTAGGTGACGTAGATGTTCTGCGGGCTGACGTCGCGGTGCACCACGCCGAGCGCGCGGCCTTCGTAGCTCGTGAGGTCGTGCGCGTAGCCGAGCCCGTCGAGCGCGTCGGCGATCATGCGCGCCGCGAGCGGCACCGGCAGCAGCGTGCCCATCTGGGCGCTCGATCGGAGCAGCCGCTCGAGGCCCTGGCCGTCGAGGTACTCCATCGCGAGGAAGTGGTGGCCCGAGGCCTCGCCCACCTCGAGGGTCTGCACGCAGTGCGGGTGATCGAGCTGCGCCGCGAGGCGCGCCTCGTCGAGGAACATGTCGATGAAGCCGGGCTCGGCCTCGAGCTGCTGGTGCAGCCGCTTGAGCACCACGAGCTTCCGGAAGCCGCCCTTGCCCGCCATCACGGCGAGCAGGACCTCCGCCATGCCGCCGTGCCCGAGCTTGCCGATCAGCGTGTACTTGCCGAACGGCTGAGGAGGGATCGCCTGCAGCGTGTAGGCTCGCGTCTCTTCCCCGCTGAGGGTGCCCGAGGCGCGGTTCGAACTGGCTCCAGGGCTCGTCATTCCTCCCCGAGTGACGAGTCTCGGATCGCCGACGTTGCCGTGTCAACGTCCGAACGCAGTGTTTTCCAGACCGAACGGCGAGTTTCCCAGTACGAAACGTGCACATCACGTTGGGAAACGAGGGGCGTCTTTGCAGCCCGATTGGATCGTCGATGTGCGCTGGGGGCTGGGAGCGACGATTGTTTTCGCGAACAAGAATGCCAATCGCCGCACCGGAGAGTGCCAGTCTGATTGGCACTCTCAAGGTGCGAAGAGAACCACCGATTCGCGAGGCGGGATCGCGATCTCCACCGTTCCGTCGGGCGCGACCTCGAACCTGAGCGCGCCGCCGAGGCGATCCTCGAGCACGGTGCCGGGCGAGAAGCTCGTCGCGACGCGCGCGCTCGACGTCTGCACGGGATGGGTGTTGAGCGCGACGAGCACGCGCTCGTCGTCGTGGGCGCGCTCCCACGCGAGCATCCCGGCGTCGGCGGGCGGCGACTCGAGCTCCATGCCTCCGACCTCGCTCGCGTAGCGCACCACCAGCGCGCCGCGACGCAGCGCGATCGAGCCACGGCGCAGCGCGGCGAGCCGCTGGATCAGCGCGAAGCTCGGGAGATCTTCGCGGAACCCCGACTCCCACATCACCTCGCGCGCCTCGTGGTGCGAGCGGCCGGAGAACTCCTGCTCGGTCCCGTAGTAGATGCCGGGGATCGAATCGAGCACGAACATCGCGACCAGCGCTTGATCGACGGCGAACGCGTCGGGCACCTCGGCGCGCACGCGCGGCAGATCGTGGTTGTCGGCGATGGTCACCCGCGCCTGCCACGGCGAGAGCCCGATGCCGAAGGGCTGCGGCACGTCGCGGAAGAGCGCGCGGTTCGTCTCGAGCGCGGCGCGCGCGGTGGAGGGCGGGGCGCCCCCGAGGATCACTCCGTCGATCAGCGTCATCTTCGCGGGGAAGTCGAAGCCCGCGTCGAGCGCGCCTTCCGCGGTGTGGCGCGCGATCTCCGCGCCGTCGGCCTCGTAGATCTCGCCGAGCAGGAAGAAGCGCCGCTTGCCGTGGGCGTCGAGGCGACGTCGCACTCCGTCGCAGAACGCCTGCCAGAACGGGAGCTCGACGTGGGGCACCGCGTCGATGCGGAAGCCGTCGACGTCGGTGACGAGCACCCAGTGCACGAACGTCTCGATCATCGCCTCGACGACGTCTTCGCGCGCGGTGTCGAGATCGCGCAGGCCGGTGGGGAAGTCACCGTAGCGGCGCTCTTCGTAGTCGCCGAGGTCGCCGATGCCGCGCCGATGGAAGTGCTCGCGGCCGAGCTCGACGATCGCGCCGTCCGCGGCGAAGACGCGCAGGGGCCCGTCGTGCCAGAGGATCGGCGCGTCGTATCCCTCGCGGCGATAGGGCGGCAGGTCCTCGTCGGGATCGATCGTGCCGTCGTGATCGAGGTCGTACCCGAACACCCGGCCCGCGTGGTTCGTGACGATGTCGACGATCACCACGATGTCGCGGGCGTGGGCGGCGGCGACCAGCGACTGCAGCTCTTCGAGCGTGCCGAAGCGCGGGTTGTGCGCGGTGAAGTCGCTCGCCCAGTAGCCGTGATAGCCGTCCTCGCTCTCGATGCGCGGCACGTTGGCGACGATCGGAGAGATCCAGATCGCGCTCATGCCGAGGCGAGCGACGTAGTCGAGGCGCTCCTCGACGCCGCGCCAGTCGCCGCCCTGCACCCGCGCGAGATCGCCGGGCACCGGTTCGATCCCGTCGGCGTCGTCGTTGCTCGGATCGCCGTTCTCGAAGCGATCGACGAGCACCTGGTAGATGACGCGATCACGCCAGTCGTCGACGTGGGTCGAGACGCGCGGAGTCGGATCGGGATCACACGCGGCGGCGCAGAGCGCGAGCAGCGCGACGGCAGATCGCTGGATCAACCCTCGCGCGGCTCCTGCACGCCCTCGAACGCGACGACGCTGTCGCTGGTGAGCCCCGCAGCGTTGGCCTCGTCGGTGTCGACGTGCATGTCGAGCGTGAACTCCGGGTGCACCCGCACGATCACGTCGCCCATCGTCATCTCGCGATCACCGTCGACGCGCACCTTGATGACGTCGCGATCCTGCACGCCGAAGTCGCGCGCTTCGTCGGGCGACATGTGCACGTGACGGTGCGCGAGGATCACGCCGCTGGGGATCTCCACCGAGCCCACGGGGCCGCGCAGCGTGAGGCCGGGCGTGCCCTCGAGCTTGCCCGACTCGCGCAGCGGCGGGCTCACGCCGAGCGTGATGGCGTCGGTGCGCGCCACCTCGACCTGGGTCTGCTTGCGCAGCGGGTTGATGATCGCGACGCGGCGGACCTCGCCCTTGGGGCCGACGAGATCGACGGTCTCCCGGGTGACGTACTGGCCGGGCTGGGTCACGTCGCGCTTCTTCGTGAGCTCGTAGCCCGGACCGAAGAGCGCGTCGCAGTCGGCGCGCGAGAGGTGCACGTGGCGCACGCTGACGCCGACCGGGATCGGACGGGCGCGCACGCTGCGGATGGTCGCGGTCGGACCGACCACGCAGCGCATCACCTCGCGCGCGATAATGCGCTCTTCGTCGGTGCGCACCACGAGCACCTTGGTGGGGGCGCGGGGCGCGGAGATCTCGACGATGCCGCCGTGATCGGCGGCGCGCTTCGCCTCGTTGGCGCGCTCGTCGAGGGCGACGCCCATGAAGATCAGGCCCTCGCAGACCTTGCTGCGCACGAGCGCGGAGTTCTCGCCGATGCCGCCGGTGAACACGATCGCGTCGGCGCCGCCGAGCGTCGCGGCGTACGCGCCGACGTACTTGCGGAGGCGGTGCACGAACACCTCGATCGCGAGGCGCGCCCGGGGATCGCCGGCTTCCGCGGCGTTCTGGATGTCGCGGAAGTCCGCGCCGATGCCCGAGAGACCGGCGAGCCCGGAGCGACGGTTGAGCAGCTCGTCGATGTCGCCCGCGGCCATGCCCTGCTTCGCGAGGAGCATCGGGATCGCGGGATCGAGATCGCCGGCGCGGGTGCCCATCACCAGGCCCTCGAGGGGCGTCATGCCCATCGAGGTCTCGACCGACACGCCGTGCTCGATCGCGCTGACGCTCGCGCCGCCGCCGAGGTGACAGGTGATGAGCTTGAGGCGCGAGAGATCGGTCCGGAGGTGCTCGGCGGCCGAGAGCGCCATGTACTGGTGGCTCGGGCCGTGGAAGCCGTAACGGCGGATGCCCTTCTCGAGATAGAGCTCGTGGGGGATCGCGTAGCTGTAGGCGTGCGGTGGGAGCTGCGCGTGGAACGCGGTGTCGAACACCGCGACGTGCGGGACCTGGGAGAAGACGGCGCGCGCGGCGCGGATGCCGGCGAGGTTCACCGGGTTGTGGAGCGGCGCGTAGGCGGCGCACTCCTCGATGATGCGCTCGGCGCGCTCGTCGACCGGCGTCGGGGTGACCAGCTGCTCGCCGCCGTGCACGACGCGATGACCGACCGCGGCGAGCGCGCTCGGATCGGGCAGCGGTCCGGCGTCGCGCGTGAGGTGCGCGAGGATCGCGCGCAGCGCGCCGGTGACGTCGCGTCCGTCGATGCGATCGCTGCCGCCCTCGTGGATGTGCGTGGCGTCCGCGGTGCCGACGCGCTCGACGCGCCCGGCGGCGAGGCGCGCCTCGGTGTCCATCTCGTAGAGGTTGTATTTGACGGAGGTCGATCCGACGTTGACGACCAGGACGCGCATGGCCGGGGATCATAGACGGATCGGCGTCGGCGGGGGGCGGGGGTGAGGGGGTCCGGCGCTCGGGTGATCGCGGCTGCCTTTCGATGGCCGGTGTGAGCGTCGGGTGGCGGAGGGTCGATCGCGGCGCGCGCGTTGCGCTCTGCCGCGCTCGACCTGATCAGCATGGGGTCGGCGTCGTGGGGCCCGCGCTCACGAGAGCGCCGGACCCCCTCACCCCCGCCCCGGTACGCTGGGTCTGCCGTCTCGAAAGGTGAGGGCTCGGAGAGCTCGCGACCGATCCGCGCTGTTCGCGCGGCTCGGACGCTCGCGAGTCGCAGCGCGCGGCAAAGCCGCGCGACTGGAGCCGATTGGTGGGAACGGCAGCGCGCGCCCACGCGCCGCGACTGGAGCCGATTGCGTCGGAAGCTCCGACTCCAATCGTCTCACTCCCTCCTGCCCCTCCTGCTCTCCTTAGCGGCAAGAACTCCTGCTCTCCTCTGCGAAGCTCCTGCTCTCCTCAGAGGCAAAAACTCCTGCTCTCCTCAGAGGCTGTGGGGGTGCGGGCTCAGCGCACGGTGGGCATCTCGTCGATGGGCTGGTGCAGGGGCTCGAGCTCGACGACGTGGAAGCCGGGGTGCTCGGCGTGGAGGCGGCGCATCAACGGGAGCGCGACGTTGTGGACCGGGATGCCGTTCTCGGTGCGCGACATCGGCGAGCCGTGGTGCGCATGGCCGTGGAACACGACGTCGACCGGGTACCGATGCAGCGGCTCCTCGAGGCGGCCGCAGCCGCAGTACGCGAAGATCTCCGGGGGCTCGCCCTCGACCGTTCCGCGCACCGGCGCGTAGTGCATGATCGCGATGCGACGCTCGGTGCGCAGGCGCTGCAGCGCCGCCTCGAGCTTCAGCGCTTCGTCGATCGCCTCCTGGACGAACGCCTTGATCATGCGCTCGCCCCACGGGCCGAGCGTGCCGCGGCCGAAGCCACCGACGAAGCCCTTCACGCCCGCGATGCCGATGCCGTGCACCTCGATCGCGTCGCCGTCGAGGATCTGCACGCCCGCGTCGGTGAGGATCTTCGTGATCTCCTGCTGCGCGCCGCCCTCGTAGTCGTGATTGCCGAGCACGCCCGCCATCGGCACGCGCGCGACCGCGAGCTCCTTCGCGAGGATGTGGGCCTCCTCGGGCGTGCCGTAGTCCGTGAGGTCGCCGCAGAGCAGCAACACGTCGGCGTGCTCGTTCACGCGCGAGAGCAGCGGCGCGATCGTGCCCGCGGAGGTCTTGCGGCAGTGCAGATCGCCGACCGCGGCGATGCGAATGGGGCGTTCCGTCATGGTCGACGTGCTCCGTGCGCCGCGGACCGGTGCAATGGATGCGCCGAGCTGCCCTCGACGGGCTGGCGCATCGATTGCTGTTCCAACGTTCCCCACGGAGGAGGAACCCGATGCGCCTCGCGTCCCGCGCCTCGCCCGAGCGTCCGCCCGAGGATCCCGAGCTCGCGTTCTACGCGAAGGTGATCCGCACCCTGAACCGCGCGCACGTGCCCTTCCTCGTCGCAGGCGCGGCCGTTCTGCAGCACCACACCGGGCTCTGTCGCGACACCAAGGATCTCGATCTCTTCATCCACGAGCGCGATCTCGAGCGCGCGCTGAGCACGCTCGAGGCGAACGGGCTCGAGACCGAGGTCGCGTTCCCGCACTGGCTCGCGAAGGCGCACGAGCACGGGAAGTTCGTCGATCTCATCTACAACTCCGGGAACGGCGCGACGCCGGTCGACGACCTCTGGTTCGAGCACGCGTCGCCGGGAACGCTGCTGGGCGAGCCGGTCTCGTTCTGCCCGGTCGAGGAGACCATCTGGTCGAAGTCGTTCGTGCAGGAGCGCGAGCGCTACGACGGAGCAGACGTCGCGCACCTGCTCGCGGCACGCGCGAAGGATCTCGACTGGAAGCGGCTGGTGTGGCGCTACGGACGCTTCTGGCGCGTCCTGCTCTCGCACCTGGTGCTCTTCGGCTTCATCTACCCCGACCTGGCGCGAAACGTCCCGGACGACGTGATGGACGAGCTGCTCGAGCGGCTGCGGGTGGAGAGGCAGATCGTCACGCGCGAGCGCTTGTGCCTCGGAACGTTGCTGTCGCGCGAGCAGTACCTGGTCGACATCGAAGCGGGCCGCCGTGACGGACGATTGCCGCCGACCGGTCGCATGCACGCGGTCGACGTCGCGGCGTGGACCGCGGCGATCCACCGGAAGGAAGAGTAGAGGACCGGGGGAACGGCCGGCGGGCGGGAACGTGCCGTCGGCGCAGGGAGCGTTCGTGCGCCCTGCCCTGCTCCGTGTCATGTCGCGGCCGTGTCCGTGTCGCCCGAGCCTTCGCTCCGCGTCGTGTTCGTGCAGCGCGGGTTGCCCGCCGCGAGCGCGGGCGCCCTGGCGTTCGTCGTCGGCGATCGGCTCGGGCTCGTGACGTTGCTCGGGGTGCGGCGGCTCCTCGACCTCGAGGACGCGTGGCTGCTCTTCGCGGCCGCGATCGTGAGCGGCGCGATCGCGATGACCCGCGCCCGCGTGCTGCCGTGGATCGGCGCCTGGGCGGTGCTCGCGCTCTACGTGCTGGTCGCGTTCACGCCGCTCTTCGACGCGCAGTACCGCGCGTGGCTGCTGGAAGAAACGCCGGGTCCGGCCGACGCGATCGTCGTGCTCTCGTCGGACGTGACCCGCGCAGGTCGTTTGAGCAGCAACGGTCTGTCGCGCCTGGTCGCCGGGCTCGCGCTCGCGCGCGACGGGCACGCGCCGCTCTTGGTGCGCACCGACCTCGGGCCCGGCCACGCCGACGACACCGGCGACGCGCGCGAGCTCGCGGAGGGCACGAGCGTGGAGATCGTGCGCGTGGGGCCGGTCGCGAGCACCCGCGACGAGGCGCTGCGCGTCGACGAGCTCGCGGCCGCGCGTCACCTGCGTCGCGTGATCGTGGTGACCGACGCGATGCACGAGCGCCGCGCCGCCGCGACGTTCCGCGCGATGGGCCTCGACGTGATCGCGGTGCCGGCGCCGGAGCGCGACTTCTCGATCCCACCGCGCGATCCCGACGATCGCGTGCGCGCGTTCGAGGAATGGATCACGGAGCGCGCGGCTTGGACGCTGTACGCGATGCGTGGATGGATCGACGAGGGAGACCAGGCACGATGATCGGCGCGATCGAGCTTCGCTGCGCGCACTACCTGCTCGCGGTCGGCGCGGAGGATCTCGAGCTCCACGACGACGGCACCTCGACGTGGCGCGCGCTCTTCGCGCTGCTCGCCGACGGAACGCGCGTGATCGTGCGCGGCTCGCTGGGTGAGCGCGAGATCGCGGAGCTGGGGACGCGCATCGACGAGCTGCTGCGAGGAGAGCGCGCGGCGGTGAGCTTCCTGACCGGCGACGGGACGCTCTACGTGGCGCTCGAGCGGCGCAAGGGCGACGAGCTGGGCCTCTTCGTACGGCTCGTGAGCGACGCGTCGCGAGGCGCGTACTCGTGCGCCGAGACGCGCGCATCACGGGCGCGGGTGGCGCAGCTCGCGCGCGACGCGCTCGGCTTCCCGTACGGTTGAGCCCCTCTCAGGAGATGCTCGACTCGAATCGGTCCGATGCGCGCCGATCCGAAGATTTTTTGAGGAGAGCAGGAGGGTTAGGAAGGCCACGGCGATCGGCCCGACGCTCGACTCGACTGGGCCCGATGCGCTCGATCGAGGTTTTTCTGAAGAGAGCACGAATCGAACGACAGCCAGGATGACTGGCCCGATCCTTCGAATCGCCCCGACTCGTTCGATGGCCTCGACTCGATGCAGCCGAGTCGTCAGCAGCAGATATCAGGAAGACACTCCGACGTGGTCTTCCTAACCCTCCTGCTCTCCTTAGAAAAATCCCCTGCTCCATAGCCAAGATGCGCACAGCGCATATCAGGAAGACCACGTCGACGTGGTCTTCCCGATCACTCCTGCTCTCCTGAGAAGGAGCTCCTAGGGGGAGGGCACGTAGATGCAGCTCGAGAGCGCCGGCACGCTGCCACCGGTGCAGTTGCCGAGCGCATCGACGTAGCCGCTCGCCGGCGGGGACCACGAGCGCGCGTCGCCGCGGTTGAGCACCACGTACACGTCCTCCGCGCCCGGATGGGTCACGCGGTACGCCCAGAAATTCGCGTCGACGAGCACGGTCTCGCGACGGCCGCGACGCAGCGCCTGGTGCTCGGCGCGCGCACGTCCCGCGCGCTGCGCGTTCTGCAGCGAGCGCTGCTCCTCCGCGCTCAGCCCGGTGAAGCGCATGAACGCGCGGTTGTCGGGGTCCTGCCCGCCGAGCGTGCCGATGTCGTCGCCCTGGTAGAGCATCGGGACGTTGTACGGCGACGTGAAGAGGAACGTCTGTGCGAGCCGCAGTCGCGCATATCCCTGCGCCGTCGCGCCGCCCGCTTCGGTCAGCGCGCGCCACTGGTCGTGGTTGCCGAAGAAGTTGCCCATGACCGCGCCGGGATAGCCGCCGACGCCGCCCATCGTGGGCTGGGGCGAGCGATATGCGCTGTCGTTCCCGATCGCGAAGCCCGCGAGGCTCTGCAGGTTGTCGCCGAACGTCAGCAGCGACGCCTTCGCGCGGTTGTAATACCCCTCGTCGACCTGGCCCTGCACCATGTCCTCGCGGACGTGGTAGCGCGCCCATCCGCCGAGCGACTCGCCGACCATGTAGAACGACGCGGGCTCGAACGGGCGCGCGTGATCGTGCACCGTCGTCTCGACCTGCTCGACGATCGCGGCGCGCAGCTCGCGCGTGAAGACGTCGTCCATGTGCTTCAGCGCGTCGGCGCGGAAGCCGTCGAAGTCGAACTCCTGGACCATCCAGATCGCGTGCGCGACCACCGCGTCGACGGCCGCGGGATTCCCGCCGTAGTCGACGTCGGGCATCAGCGACGTGAACCAGCACTCGACGCGAAGACGGTCCCAGTTGTCGTGGCACATCTCGTAGTCGAAGAACCACTCGGGGTGCCGCTCGTAGATGTTCGCCTCGAATTGCACGTGGTTCGCGACGAAGTCGGGAATCACGCGGATGCCTCGGGCGTGGGCCGCGTTCACCAGCTCGTGCAGCTCCTCGGGCGTGCCGAACGCAGGCTCGATCGGGTTCGGATACCCGTAGTCGTCGAGGTGCGTGTGGCCCGTCGCGATGGGGTGGTACGAGTGGTAGCTCGAGAACTTGCGGGTATCCGCGGGATCGACCGCGGGCTGCGAGCCGTGCGAGTTGAGGATGGGCGAGCTGATCCACAGCGCGTTGATGCCCATGTCGTCGAAGTAGCCGTCTTCGATGCGCTGGGTGATCCCCGCGAAGTCTCCGCCCTGCCACTGGCTGCGACGATCGGTGACCTGCGCGAGCGTGCCCGCGCTGTTGTCGATGTCGTTGCCGGGATCGCCGTTGGCGAAGCGGTCGGTGAAGATCTGGTAGACGATGCCGTCGGTCCACGAGAAGCCGGCGTAGCGATAGTCCTCGCCGATCCAGATCGGGAGGAAGAGCGGCGTGAGGTTCGCGCCGGTCGTCGTGCGCAGGCGCAGCAGGTAGCTGTACTTGTTGGGTGCGAGATCGCTGCGCGAGATCGTGAAGGTCTTCGTCTCGGCGTCGTAGGGCAGCTCCACGTCCGCGCCGTTGAGTCGGATCGTGCTTCCTGCGAGGTCGAGCGTCTGCGTGCCGACGTAGGTGATCACGACGTCGTAGCCATCCGCCGAGGTCTCGACGCGGTACTCGAGATCACCGACCCGACCTTCGACCGGTCCGGTCGGCACCACGTCGCACACCGAGACGACGCTGTTGAACGAGCCGAACGGATCGGGCTCGCGCACGTCGTTCGCGGGATCGAAGATCCACGTCGTCTCGTCGACGATGAACTTGTAGAGGTGACGCCCGACCGGCTCGACCAGGTGGGTCACGCTCCAGTGCCCGCTGCCGTCGTTCACCAGCTCGAGCGCGCCGGCCTCGGGCGTGCTCGGCCACGTGCCGCTCGCGTCGGCGAGGAAGCTGCCGCTGAGCCACACGCTCGTCGCGCCGGGACGATCGAGCGTGAACGTGATCTCGTTGCAAGGAGGAGGCGGCGGGCCGGCGTCCTCCTCGGGCATCGGGACCTCGCCGTCGCCGCACGACGCGTCACCGCTCTGCCCGCCGTCGCCCGCGCAGGATGGCCGGAACGACGGCCCTGGGGACCCATCGCGCCGGTAGCCTGGGCCAGCGTCCACGTCGAGCGTCCCGGGGTCGGACGCGCAGGCCGTCGCGACGAGCAGAAGTGAAGCGGTTACTGCGGTGAAACTGCGGCGCGGCATGGCGGAATCCTCCCGTCGTTCACGCGGGAGATCAAGACGTCACGCATCGATGGGTGTCGCACTGCCGTACATAGCTTCTAGCTATGGCTCCGATGGCAAATCGGTATGAGCGCTATGGGACGGCGATCGACAGTCTGACCAGCGACGAAGGAGGTCCGATTTCGATGCACCGACCCCTGCTCTTCGCTTCTCTCGTGCTCTCGCTGAGTGGCTGTTACGCGAGCGGCGATCGCGACCCAGCGCCCGCCCCCGCGCCCTCGGTCTCGCTCGATCTCGCGTGCGCCCCGGGCGCGCTCGACGTCGCGTGGGTGAGCGACGATCCCCCGCTGCACGGCAGCTTCCATCCCGTCTCGCTCGACGTCGCGCCGGGTGATGCGCTGCTGATGCGGCGCAGCGACTTCGGTCACGACGTGCTGCGCATGCGCGATGGATCGGCGATCGCGCTCACCAACGCGCCGCCCACCGACGCGGCGTGGGCGCGCGCGATCGAGGTCGATCCGACGACGCGCGAGGTGATCGTGCGCGAGCTCGCGACCGGCGCGGTCGTGCACACCATCCCGAGCGGCGCCGCCCCGCGCGAGGCCTGGTGGGGCGAGACGACCGCGCGGCTGAGCGACGACGGCGCGCGCGCCGTGGTGCTCGACTGCGATCAGTCCGGCGATCGCACGCGCGCGCACCTGCGCGGCATCGAGCTCGCGACCGGCGCGATCGTCGACGTGACGCTGCCGTTCGCGTGCAGCGAGCCCTGGCCGCGACACACCGAGCTCCGCGTGATCGCGGGGGGCACGGCGGCGCTCGTGATCGGGATGCGCGCGCACGGTCCGTCGTGGGTCGGCGAGGTGCGAACGCCCGGGAACGCGATCGCGCGGGTGGATCTGACGCGGGGCGGAGTGAGCACCGTGATCGCGGTGGGCGACGCGCGGCCCTCGCTCGACCTCGAGCTCGCATTCGACGTGCTCGGCACCGCGATCTCGGACGACGAGCGCGTGCTCGCGGTCACCGGGCGCGATGGCCTGCTGCGCCGCTTCGACACCACGACGCTCGGGATGATCGGCGAGCCGATCGAGGTCGGGATGGACATCGCGAACCCGATCACGTACCTGCCGAGCATCGAGTCGCCGGTCGCGCTCTCGCCGACCGGCGCGTGGCTCGCCCACGTCGACGCGGAGGGCGCGATCGTGGTGCGCGACGCGGCGAGCGGCGAGGTCGCGACGCGGCTCGCGCTGCCCTTCGAGGCGCGCGAGGACGTCGCGGCGCTCGGCCCGCCGGTCGCGATGGCGCTGCGCTTCGTCGACGACGGGCTGGTGGTCGCCGCGTCGAGCGGGGTCGCGCGCTTCGGGTGCGACGGCGAGGTCGCGCCGATCGTGCATCCGGGCGGCGAGCTGACGCTTCGTGCGAGCGCGCCCGAGGTGGTGCGCACCGGCGCGCCCGCGCGCTTCACGATCGACGTCGAGGGCGCGTCGCTGCCGGTGGTGCGCGCGGTGCGCATCGGCGAGAGCACGACCGGCGCGATCGGACGCGACGTCGAGGTGTGGATGCCGAGCCCGGGCGCGACGACGGTGGAGCTCGTGGTCGACGACGGAGCGCGCACCGCGCGCGCCGAGGCGCGGCTCGAGGTGTTGCCGAGCGAGTGAAGGCGCAGCGTCGGTGATTGACCCGATCGGAGACGGAGGGCCCACTGTCCCACGTGGCCCTCCGAATCCGTCCGGTCCTGGGTTGGCTCGCCATCGTCGTCACCCTGCTCGCCTGTGGCGACGACGACGGCACGACGAGCGAGCCCGACGCGAGCGCCCCCCGCGATGCGAGCACACAGGTCGACGCGTCGAGGCCCCTCGAGCCCGACGCGTCGATCGCGCTCGACGGCGCAGTGCCCGGCGACGACGACGGTGGAGGGATCGTCCCCGGACCGACGTTGCCGCCCTTCTGCGACGCGCTGCCGCCCGCCGATCGCAGCGGCACCTGGGAGTCGTCGCGCGTCTCCTACGACGACGAGGGGATGCTGCAGTACGCCAGCGATGCGCAGGGCAACCGCGTGCCGGACTTCGGCTACGCCGGCTATCACTACGGCGGCGTCGCGCTGCCCGAGCTGCCCGAGGTGGAGCGCGTCGGGCCGGGCGACGGCGACGACACCGCGCGCATCCAGGCCGCGATCGACGAGGTCGCGGATCGACCGCTCGCGGAGCGCGGCGCGGTGGTGCTCGAGGCGGGCACCTACGAGATCGCGGGCACGCTGCGGATCGAGGAGAGCGGCATCGTGCTGCGCGGCGCGGGCGACGGGAGCGACGCCGGGAGCAACACGATCCTCCGCGCGACCGGCGACAACCCGCACCAGCGCACCGTGATCGTCGTGGGCAGCAACGCATCGAGCGCGTGGTCGCGACTGCGCAGCGGGACCACCATCGACGTGACGACGCAGCGCGTGCTGGTCGGCGCTCGGACGATCGAGGTCGAGGACGCGTCGGGCTTCTCGGTGGGCGATCCCGTGGTGCTCCGCCGTCCTTCGACGTCGGCGTGGATCGGCGCGCTCGGGGGCGGCGGTGGATCGAGCGCGTGGACGCCGGGCGAGATCGATCTCGTGCACCAGCGCTACGTGCGAGCGATCGACGGGCGCAACGTGACGCTCGACGTGCCGGTGTTCGACACGCTCGATCGCGCCCACGGCGTCTCGACGCTCTCGGTGGTGGAGGGGCCCGACGTCGCGCGCGAGGTCGGCGTGGAGTCGCTGCGCATCGACATCCAGACCGCGGGCGGCGAGGACGAGAACCACGCGTGGAGCGCGATCGGCATCGTCGGCGCCGAGGACGCGTGGGTGCGCGACGTGACCGCGCTGCACTTCGGGTTCGCGGGCGTGCGCGTCACCGCGGCGACCCGGGTGACGGTGCGCGACGTGCGCGCGATCGAGCCGGTCGCGATCGTGACCGGATCGCGCATGTACAACTTCGCGGTGGAGCGCGGCGCGCAGCAGGTGCTCTTCGAAGACGTCGAGGCGCAGGGCGGTCGCCACAACTTCGTGTCGAACGGGATCGCCGAGGTCTCGGGCGTGGTGTTCCTGCGCGGTCGCTCGAGCGGCGCGCGCGCATCGAGCGAGGGCCATCGCCGCTGGTCGCAGGGGCTGCTCTTCGACTCGATCGTGGAGACCTCGCCCGCGACCCAGATCATCGTCGGGCTCTACAACCGCGGCGACTACGGGACGCTGCACGGCTGGTCGTCGGTGAACTCGGTGCTGTGGCGCTACGACGTGGGCGGGCGGCGCGCGGTCGTGCAGCGCCCGCCGCTCGGACAGAACTACGCGATCGGCACGATCGGCACGGTGACCGGCGACGGGCCGTTCGACGGCCCCGCGGGGTTCTTCGAGACCGGCGAGGGCACGCTGCTGCCGGGCTCGCTCTACGAAGCGCAGCTCTGCGATCGACTGCGCCGCGAGGCGCGTTAGTCGGCGGCGGTCCCGACCTTCAGCAGCAGCGTGCGCGCGTCGGCGCGGACGCACGCGATGCCGAAGTCCCAGCCTTCGTCCGCGTGGAGCCCGGTCACGCGGAACGAGGCCCACCGGCAGTCGACCGCAGCGTGTGCGATCTGCTCGAGGCCCGCGTCGGGCGGTGCGCCGCAGCCTTCGGCGAGCAGCCGCCACGCTCGCAGCCGCGAGCCCGCACCGAGACCGCCGCGATCGTAGGGACCTCCGCGCGCGATCGCCCCGAAGAGGGCGCGCAGCGCGCCCGATGCGGAGAGCTCGACGAGGTCGCGCACCGGCTGCCGTGACCGCGGCGCTCGTCGCACGAGGTCGGCCCATGCGAGCGCGATCACCTCGCGCGTCGGAGCGAGCGCGCCGTCCGCGATCGACCACGCGCCCGCGACGTCGGAGAGGATCGGCTCGCGCCAGGACGGTGGCACCTCGCGCGGCTCGAGCGGACTGCCGAGCACCACCGCGGTCGGCTCGCGCATCGTCGCGGGGAGCGCGACCGTCTCGATGGTGGTCGGTGGGCTCGCGCCCGCGAGCGACTCGGGCGCCGACCAGGTCCATCCGCCCGGCCATCCGTGCACGACGTCGTGAGGCCGGAGGACGTGATCACCGAGCCCGCGCTCCCAGTCGTAGAGGAAGAGCGGGAGCCTCGCGAGCGGGTGCGCGAGCGCGCGCCAGTAGGCGGCGATCACGGGATGGCGATCGAGCCGGATGCCGCCGACGACGAGCTCCTGGATCCAGCACGCGAGCACGTCCGCGGCGCATCCTCCGGTGATCGCCGCGAGGAGCACCTCGAGCGGCTGGAACATCGCGAGGTCGACGGCGCGCTCGGGGCCGCGACGCGCGCCGAGCGGGCGCGAGAGCAGCGCGAGGCAGGCACGCACATGCTCGATCCCCGGGCGCGTCGCGAGGAGCTGCGTGACGTCGTCGAGGAGATGCTGGCGGGCTTCGGTGCGCCACCGCAGCGATCGCGTCTCGAGGCGATCGCCCACCGCGAGCAGCGCGGCCGGGCCTCCCTGGTCGAAGAGCGCGCGCAGCCGATCTCGATGCGCGCTCGAGTCGTAGCGCGAGAAGCCCGCGACGAACGCGCCGACGAGCTCGTCCACGTCGTCGAGATCGTTGGAGCTCAAACGATCGACACCGCGATCGCGAACGACGTGATCACGAGCAGCGCGCCGATCGCGAGGCCGAGCCACGCGATCGACGGAAACACCGCGCGCACGCGATCGGTCGCGGCGCGCTGGGGATCGCCCCACACCGCGAGCGCACCCGGGGGCCACGGCGTGTGGGCGTCGCGCAGCGTCACGCCGCCGAGGCGCGCCCCGTTCGTCCGCAGCACGACCGGCGTGCCCTCGGGCAGCGCGGCGGGCAGCTCGGGATCGAGCGCGACCGCGCGGACGGGCGTGTCGGGGAGCGCGATGCGCAGCGCACCTCCGTCGGCCTCGATCCACGCGCCGCCGGCCGCGTGCACGCTGTCGCCGTCGACGCGAACGGGCGCGCTCCGCACCCGCAGCACGCCGTGGACGAGCTCGCCCTCGCGGCCCGGCTGCACGACCGCGAGCACCTCGCGCATCCGTGCCTGGGCGCCCCCGTTGCGCCCCGCGAACGCGAGGCCGAGCGCGCACGCGAGCACGAGCAGCGCGACGACCGAGACGGGCATCCGCTGCTCGAAGCGAGCCCCCATCGTGTCGTCGACGCGGTGCCCCTGGGTGTCGATCACGAGCTCGCACGACTCGTAGAAGTCGTCGTTGCCGAGCACGACCACGATCTCCTCGCGCCCGCCGCGCCGCACCCGGTAGGCCGAGGCGCGATCGATCGAGACGTAGGGGCCGGCGTAGTAACGCTCGGTCGGGCCGCCCACGCGCCCGACGTCGATCCACCGCCAGTCGTACGAGATGCGCACGTCGGTGCCGGGGACCATCCACGGCTCGCCGTACGTGGGCTCGCCGCCCTCCATCGCGCCGCGCGTGCGCAGCGGGAGCGGCGTGCTCAGCGCGAGCGCGATCGTCGCGATCACCATCCCCAGCGGCACGAGCACGAAGCCGCCGAGCCTCGAGAGCGCGCTCGCCATGCGCGCGGGATCGTCGAACGAGACGAGCGCGTCGTCGGCCGCGCGCGCGATCACGCGGAGGGCCCAGGGCGCGATCAAGATGTCGATCGCGACGCCCACCGGCAGCGCGAGCACCACGAAGACGTCGTCGACGAGCGCGCCGAGGATCGCGAGCGCGAACGGAAGCGCACCGAGCGCGCCCAGCATCGCGCCGAGACCGAGGGTGCGGCCCACCCCGAGGTGCGCGGCGGCGCGGACCGCGCGGAGCACGACCGCAGGCCCTTTGGTGCGCAGCACGAGCGAGGGCGCGAGCACGAACGGTGCGCAGAGCAGCGCCGAGGTCATCGGCGCGAGCAGCGTGACGATCTCGATCGCGAGATCGTCGTCACCGGCGAGCCGCTCGATCGGATCGACGATCGCGACGCCGAGCGCGACGCCGATCACGACCGCCGGCGCGAGCACGAGGATCGCCGTCCATCCGGCGCGGATCCGGCGCTCCTGCGCGTCGCCGCGCGGCAGCTCGTGGCCCCACGCGAGCAGCTCGCCCACCCCCGTCGCGAGGATCGGCAGGCCGACGAGGAACGGCGAGAACACCAGCCCGAGCGACGTCGCGAGCCACGCGGAGAACGGAGGCGAGCGCACGACACGAGGGTAGACGAGCCCTCGCGCGATCGCGACGTGGACCGTCCGCTTGCCGGGGCGCGCGGTGCCCTCACCCTAGCGGGCGATGTCGCTCCGTCCCTGGCTGCTCTGCGCGCTCTTCGTCACGCTGGTCGGTTGCCCTGGAGAGGTGGAGTTCGGTGAGCGCTGCGAGCGCACCTCGCAGTGCCCCGAGCCCTACGCGTGCGTGCTCGGACGGTGTCGCTCGGAGTGCGTCGAGCAGCGCGACTGCCCGCTCGAGGCCGACTGCGTGCTCGTCGACGGTGCGGGGGTCTGCACGCTGCCGCAGGACGCGTGCGAGTTCGACGCGCAGTGCGCGCAGCCGCTGGTGTGCGGCGACGGGCGCTGCCGCGCGGGGTGCGTGGAGGGCGACGACTGCGTGCGCGGCGCGTCGTGCGAGGTGCGCGGCGGGCGCAACGTCTGCGTCGCCGCCGAGGTCGCGCCGCCCGACGCCGGCGCGCCCTCCGACGCCGGCACCGATGCGGGCTGGGACGGCGGCACGTCGGGATGCATCGATCCCGCCGACGGGGTGATCCGCCCGGGGCTCGGCGGCTGGTGCATCGAGAGCAGCGGGCTCGACGATCCCGACGAGCGCGCGGAGGTCGTGTTCGCGGGCGATCGTCACGCGCTCGAGATCGATCTGCGCGGCGCGCCCGGGGGGAGCTGGGTGCGGGCGTACCAGGAGATCGCGCTCGACGAGAGCGTCTCGCACACCGCGCTGGTCCCGGAGCTCGAGGTCCAGGGAGGCGCGGCGATCTTCGCGCTCGAGGCGCTCGACGCGAGCGGCGCGGTGCTCGCGCGACGCGCCTACGTGCATGGCGCCACGCCCGGCGACGACGACGCGTGCGACGCGACCGGACGGACCACGACGCGCTGCGAGCACGTCGCGCGCTACAACGACTACCTGCTCGCGACCGGCGTGTGGCTCGGAGACATGGGGACCGACGTCTCGCGCGTCGTGCGGGTCCGCCGGACCATCGAGCTCGTGGCGGGCGATGGATCGCAGGCGCGGCTGCTCTCGACGGGCTTCGTCGCCGACACGACGCCGTGCCCGATCTCGTGGTGGCGCACCGAGCCCGTGCTCGCGCGCGCGTTCTTCGATCGCCCGGGCTCGCGGCTCGATCCGCACCTCGTGTGGGCCGGCGATCTCGGCGCGCCGGTGCACCTCTCGCCGCGAGCGGCGTGCGGCAGCGCGGTCTCGTTCGAGGGCTCGCGCTGGCTCGAGCGGAGCGCGGCGCTGCCCGAAGACGGACGCGCGACGACCGTCGAGCTGTGGTGGAGCGCCGACGAGAGCTACGGAGGAACGCTGCCGCACGCGCTGCTGTGGCAGGTCGACGGAGACCTCGGGGTGACGATCGAAGGGCGCCGCCTGCGCGTCACCGCCGGCGCGTGCGGAGGCGATCCCTCGGCGCCCGCGCTCGAGGTGATCGACGATGCGCATCCGATCGTCGACTTCGAAGCGCGTCCGCAGGAGATCGAGGTGCTCGTCGACCACGCGACGCCGCGGCTCTGTCTCGCGCGCGAAGGCGTGCGCATCGGGTGTGACGTCACGCCCGCGTGCGCGATGCCGGCGCGTGGCCGGGGCGCGCTGCGGATCGGCGCGGGCGAGTCCGGCGTGCACCAGCCCTTCCGGGGCACGATCGACGAGCTGCGGGTCCGCGAGGGCGACGTGAGCCCCGATCCCGCGCGTCGCTCCGGCGCCTGTTTTCTCGACCGCGTCTGCGCCGCCGGGCAGGAGAGGCGCTGGGTGCGTGACTCGGGCTCGCTCGAGTGCCGGCCGTCGGCCGATTGCGCCACGGTCTCGACGTGCCCCGCGCACGCGCGCGACTCGAGCGCCGCGTGCGCCGGCACGGGCGAGGATCTCGAGTGTGTGATCGCGACCGACGCCGACTGCTTCACGGTCACCGGGACGTGCGGCGATGGGTGCGTGTCCTCCGACCGCTGCCGCGAGTCGATCGCGCCCGAGAGCGCCTGCGGGAGCTAGGACAGGAAACGCGCGCGCAGCTCGGGCGTCGGGACGCGGCACTGCTCGGTGCGGCCGAACCAGCGATATCGATTGCGCGCGATCAATCGGTACACGGCATCGCGCACGAAGCGCGGGACGATCACGAACGCGTAGAGCGCGGGCCAGAGCCCACCGAGCCGACGCGCGATGCGCAGCGCCGCGGTCGAGTGCTCGTAGATGCGCCCGTCCTCGACCAGCACGACGCTCTCGGGGTCGCCCGCGGGCGGCGTGCGGCCGTGCTCGCGCAGGAGCGCCGCGGCGCGATCCGACTGCAGCGACGCGAAGTGGAACGTCGCGCGGGGATCGCGATCGACGATGAACTGCACCGCGCCGTGGCAGAGGTTGCACACGCCGTCGAAGAGCACGATCGGATGATCGGGGGTCACGCCCTGCGATCCTGGGGACCCGCGGCGCGGCTCGCAACACGTCAGTCCGAGACCCGAGGGCACGTCGTGGCCCCCGTGCTAATGCCTGACCCCGTGCCCGAGGCCGCCGTTCCTTCCGCTTCGTATTGGCTCAGCCGGCTCGACGCCGTCGCGTGGCTGCGCGGCCTGCCGGACGCGTCGGTCGATCTGGTGGTGACCGATCCGCCCTACGAGTCGCTGGAGAAGCACCGCGCGGTGGGCACCACCACGCGCCTCAAGCACAGCAAGTCGTCGAGCAACGACTGGTTCACGGTCTTCCCCAACGCGCGCTTCGAGGAGCTCTTCCGCGAGGTGCACCGCGTGATGCGGAAGAACACGCACTTCTATCTCTTCTGCGATCAGGAGACCGCGTTCCACGCCAAGCCCGTCGGAGAGAAGGTCGGCTTCAAGTTCTGGAAGCCGCTCATCTGGTCGAAGGTGACGATGGGCATGGGGTACCACTACCGCTCGACCTACGAGATGATCCTCTTCTTCGAGAAGGGAAAACGGCGGCTCAACGATCTCGGGATCTCCGACGTGATCGTCGAGAAGCGGATCCACCGGGGTTATCCCACCGAGAAGCCGGTGCGCGTGAACCGCGTGCTGATCGAGCAGAGCACGGCGCCCGGCGAGATCGTGATCGATCCGTTCATGGGCACCGGCTCGGCGGGGCTCGCGGCGATCGAGGTCGGCCGTTCGTTCTGGGGCAACGACATCAGCGAGAAGGCGATCGCGATCGCCGAGGAACGGCTCGGCGCGAGCGGTGCGGCCCGGCTCGCGACGCCGCCCTTCCCCCGCACGCTCTTGGCGTTCTGAGCATTGGGTGGTAATCGCGGCGCGCCATGCCGCTCACCGGGACGCAGTACGCGAACCTGATCGCGTCGTACGTGGTGCACAACTTCGGGCACCGCGGGATCACGGTCTATCGCGAGGTCTATCTCGGCAAGACGATCATCGGGAAGAACCGACGGCTCGACATCTTGATCCTCGAGGAGCAGACGCGCGTCGCGATGGGCCTCGAGTGCAAGTACCAGGACACCGCGGGCACCGCCGACGAGAAGATCCCCTACGCGCTCGCCGACCTGGAGCAGCTCGACATGCCGGTGTGCCTCGTCTACGCGGGCAAGGGCTGGAGCGGCGGGATCCTGCACATGCTGCGCGCCTCGCCGCTCGCAGCGTACTGCGAGCCCGACGGGGAGTCGCTCGCCCCCAGCGATCAGACGCGCGAGCTCGATGCGGCGCTCGCGATGACGTTCAAGTGGTGGGATCTCGTGGTGCGCGGCAAGACGCCGTTCACGATCGGGAAGAAGGCATGAGCTGGGGCGTCGGCGCGATGCGCGACGGCGAGGGTCGCGCGGCGGGCGAGATGCTCGGACGTGCGTTCGCCGAGAACCCGGTCGCGAAGGCGTGCCTCTCGTTCTGCGATCGCGAGACGCGGCGGTCGCGGGTGGCGTGGCTCAACCGCGGGCTCGTCGAGGCGGCGCGGCGCGCGGGGACGATCGAGGTCGTGCGCGAGGGTGATCAGGTCGTGGGCGCGCAGCTCTCGTTCGCGCCCGGCACGTGGCCGCTGCGTGCGAGCGTGTACCCGTGGATGGCCGGGGGCGCGCTCGGGACCGGCGTGCGCGGTGCGTGGCGCTACGCGCGCTACGACCACGAGGTGCATCCGTTCCATCCGCGCGAGCCGCACTTCTATCTCTGGGTGCTCGGCGTGGAGCCGGCGCTCCAGGGACGCGGCGTGGGCAGCGCGCTGCTGCGAGCGTTCTGCGCGCGCGCCGACGCGGCGCGGATGCTGGCGTACCTCGAGACCGATCGGTGGGAGAGCGTGCTGCTCTATCAGCGACACGGCTTCGAGGTCGCGCAGGAGGTCACGATCCCCGCGCTCGGCGATCTGCGTGCCTGGATGATGCGCCGCGCGGCCCGCTGATTGCGCGATCACGGGTCGGTGCGCACGTGCGGGGGACATGGGTCTCGCCGGCCACGTCACGCGCGCGGTGACACGCGCGCTCCTGCCCGCCGCGGAGCAGGAGCGTCTCGCGGGCCTGCAGCTCCACGACGCGGGGCACGGCTGGGATCGGCTGGGCATGCACCCCGACTCGGTGAAGCTCTCGGCCGCGACCACACGCTTCCTCTACGAGGTCTGGTTCCGCGTCGACTCGCGCGGCGCCGAGGGCATCCCGAGCACGGGTCCGGTGATCCTCGCCGCGAACCACGCGGGGCTCCTCCCGCTCGACGGCGTGATGCTGTGGGCCGACGTGCTGCGTCACACGAGCCCGCCGCGCGTGGTGCGCATGGTCGCCGACACCTTCGTGCCGCGACTGCCCTTCGTGGGCACCGCGTTCAGCCGCACCGGTGTGGTCGGGGGCAACCGCGCGACCGTCGATCGTCTGCTCGACGACGGAGAGCTGCTCGGCGTGTTCCCCGAGGGCGTGCCCGGGATCGCGAAGCCGTCCTCGGAGCGCTACCAGCTGCGCCCGTTCCGCGTGGGCCACGCCGAGCTCGCGATCCAGCACGGCGCGCCGATCGTGCCGGTCGGCATCGTCGGATCGGAAGAGCAGTGGCCCGAGCTCGCGCGCATCGAGTCGTTCCACCTCTGGGGCGCGCCCTACCTGCCGATCCCCGCGACGCCGTTGCCGCTGCCGGTGCGCTACCGCATCCGCTACGGCACGCCGATCGATCCCCGCGCGCGCTTCTCGGCGCGACAAGCCGACGATCCCGGCGCCGCGCGAGCGCTCGCGCGCGAGGTGCAGGCCGCGGTGCAGGCGCTGATCGATCAGGGCCTCCGCGAGCGAAAGGGGCTCTTCCGATGACCGGCGTGCTGGTGACGGGCGCGACGACTCTCTTCGGTCGCGCGCTGGTCGAGCGCCTGCTCGCGCGGCGCGACGGCACCACGGTGCTCGCGGTCGCCGCGGAGCGGACGTGGCCCGGCGTGCAGGATCGCCGGCTCCACTACCTGCCGCTCGATCTCACGCGCTCGCGCGACGTGCGCGAGCTCCTCTTCGGGCCGGCGCGCGATCTCGCGATCGACGTCGTCGTCCACTCGGCGCACCACCGCAGCGTGCGCGCCAAGGGCCGTCGCGTGCACGCGCTGAACGTCGACGCGACGCGCGAGATGCTGCAGCTCGCCGAGCGTCATCCGACGATCCGCCGCTTCGTGTACGTCGGCTCCGCGGAGATCTATCGGGTCGACGCCGCGCTCCCCGCGCTGATCGGCGAGGATCATCCGATCGAGATGAGCCCCGAGATGCCGCAGCGAGTGCGCGACCGCGTCGAGGCGGACCTCACGGTGTGCGTGCGCATGGGGCTCTCACCGCTCTCGATCGCGGTGCTGCGTCTCGCGGAGACCTTCGCGCCCGAGTGTGGGAGCCAGCTCTTCGACTATCTCTCGTCGCGCGTGTGTTACCGGCCGATCGGGCACGACCCGATGCTCGACGTGATCTCGATCGAGGACGCGACGCGCGCCACCGAGCTCGCGCTCGCATCGCGCGCCCAGGGCGTGTTCAACGTGCCCGGCGCCGACGTGCTCCCGCTGAGCGCGGCGATCGCGTACGCGAAGCGCATCGCGATCCCGATCGGGGCATCGCTGATCGGCCCGCTGTACACGGCGCGCGCGCGGGTGCGCGGCACCGAGTTCGAGTGGTCGCTCAACCGCCGGCGCTTCCGGTGGAGCGGTGTGCTCGACGGCGCGCGCGCGAAGCGCGAGCTGGGGTACCAGCCGCAGCATCGGGTGCGGTGGACCGCGCCCGCCGACGAGACGACCGAGCCGACGCCGCGCGTGCACGTCGACGACACACTGCGCGCGACGCCGCCGACGTGACACGATCGCGTGCGTGGCCGTCGATCCACGCGACCACCCGCTCGGGGTCCAGGCGATCGAGCTCGTCGAGGGCGAGATCCTCGTCGCGCGCGCGAATTGGGATCGTCTCGAGGTGCGCGACGAGCACGGTGCGCTGCGCTTCGCCCACGAGATCGCACGACCGGGATGGCTGCTCCGCGAGATGCGGTTCGTCGGGCGCTCGCTCGCGTGCGCGATCGGGACCGACATCTCGTGCGTCGGGATGCAGCTCTGGGACGTGTCGACCGGTCGCTGCACGGTCGAGCATACCCATCCGGACGTCGACGGACCGGCGCTGTACTGGAGCGCGCAGGGCACGTCGCTGCTCCTCGCGCACGTCGGTGATGGCGCGGTGCTCCTCGACGTCGATCGGCAGATCGAGCTCGTCGCGCCGATGGTGGTCGACGCGCTGTGCGGGGCGCCCTCGCCCGAGCTCGATCGGTTCGCGTTCGGGGGCTGGGAGCGGGTCTCGATCCGCGATCGCGATGGGGTCGAGGTGCTCGCGATCCCGAACGAGATCGGTGACATCGACGACATCGCGTGGACGAAGGACGGGCTCCTCGTGGTCGCGCCGGTGCGCAGTCGCGTCGAGGTGCGCGATGCCCGCGACGGATCGCTGCGCTTCGTCACTGCCGGGCGCGGCCTCCGCACGACGTCGCCGTGCGGGCGCTGGGCCGTGCTCGATCGCGCGCTGCTCGATCTGCACACGCGCGCCGAGCACCCGCTCGAGCACTCGCACCACGCGACGTTCGATCTCGCGCGCGGCGATCTCGTGCTCGCCGATACCCAGCGCACCTGGCGCGTCCCGCTGCCGCGCTGATCGTGCACACTGCGCCGCGTGCGCAGGGTGTGGATCGTCGGCTCGTCCGGCGCGGGCAAGACGACGCTCGCGCGAACCGTCGCGTCGCGCCTCGAGCTCCCGCACGTCGAGCTCGACGCGATCCATCACCAGGCGGACTGGCGCCCGCTCGCGACGCCCGAATTCCGCGCGCAGGTCGAGGCACGGCTCGATGCCTCGGATCGTTGGGTCATCTGCGGCCAGTACGTCTCGAAGCTCGGCGATCTGGTGCAGCGGCGCGCCGACACGATCGTGTGGCTCGACCTGCCGCGCGCGCTGGTGATGCGACGGCTGATCGCACGCAGCCTTCGCCGCGTGATCACGCGCGAAGAGCTGTGGAACGGCAACCGCGAGTCGTGGCGCGGGCTCACCAGCGCCGATCCCGAAGAGAACGTCGTGCTCTGGTCGTGGACGCGCTTCGCCGGCGTCCGCGCGCGTTACGCCGCGCTCTTCGACGAAGCGCCCCCGCACCTCACGCTGCACCGGCTGCGCTCACCGGCGGAGGTCGCGCGCTTCGTGCACGACCTCCGCCTCTGATCGATCAGCGCGTGTGCAGCCCGACGCGGTTGCCCTCGGTGTCGATCACGAACGCGATGGTGCCCAGCGCGCCGATCGACGTCGCGCCCAGCGCGATCGTCCCGCCCGCCTGCTCGGCGCGCGTGAGCCACGCATCGAGCTCACCGCGCGCATCGAGATAGACCACCGTGCCTCTGCCCGAGGGCGCGTTGTTGGGATCGGCGACCAACGTGCCTCCGACGTCGACGTCCTTCGACGACGCGAAGATCGCGTGCGGGACGCCCATGAACACCTCGCGTCGCAGCGTCGTGCCGGTCATCGCCTCGTAGAAGCGAGCCGCACGATCGATGTCGGCGCAGGGGATCTCGAACCAGGTGAGGACACTCTTCGGATTGCTCATGCGAGCATCGTGGAGCGGGCCTCTGTCAGCCTTCTGTCAGGATTGGCGCGGCGCGACCCGGAACGCGACGCGCGCGCCGCCGCCCTGACGATTCTCCGCCCACGCGCGACCACCGTGGGCCTGCGCGATGCGCCGCACCAGCGAGAGCCCGAGCCCGAGCGATCCCGCGCTCGCGCCCGCACGCCGCTCGCCGCGATAGAACGGATCGAACACCTTCTCGATCTCGTCGCCCGCGAACCCCGGCCCCTCGTCGTCGACCGCGAACACCAGGCCGCCCTGTTCTCCGAGCTCGCCGCGTGCGTCGCGCTCGATCACGAGGCGCACCACGCCGCCCGCGTGCCGCTTCGCGTTCTCGAGCAGGTTCGCGAGCGCGCGACCGAGCAGCGTCGCATCGCCGTCGAAGGGAACGCTCTCCTCGTCGCTCTCGAGCAGATCGATCGAGAGCCCGGCGCGCTCGAGCGCGCGCGCCCCGAGATCGAGCGCCTCGAGCGGACGTCGCTCGATCGCGTCGAAGCTGAGGCGCGAGCTCGCGAGCAGCTCGCCCACCAGATCGTCGATCTCGAGCACCTCGCGCTCGAGCTCGTCGCACGTCTTGGTCCCGAGCGGCTCGCCGCGCTCCGCTCCGTCGCGCGCGGTCTCGAGCAGGATGCGGATGTGCCCGAGCGGGGTGCGGATCTCGTGGCTCACCGCGGCGAGCAGCTCGCGCTGATCGCGAAGCTGCTTCTCGATGCGCGTCGCCATGTCGTCGATCGCGTCGGCGAGCACGCCGAGCTCGCCGGTGCGGTGATGCCCGATGCGCACCCGCGATCCGAGCTTGCCGGTGCCCACGTCGCGCGCGACCTGCACCACGTGCGAGAGCGGGCGCACGAGGCGTCGCGCGATCACGCCCGACGCCGCCCAGAGCGTGAGACACGCGACGACGACCCCGAGGATCAGCAACCAACCGGGCCGCGGCTGCGCGCGCTCCGCGCACACCTCGACGTGCCCGACCTCGCGCCCGCCGCGCACTACCGGCGCCTCGAAGCGGGGATGACGACACTCGCGCGCGCCGAAGCGCGAGAGCTCGTGCCCGCGCGCGTCCTCGAGCACGACCTGCACGTCGAGCTGATCCGACGTGGTCCGCGCGAGCTCGTCGCGCGCCGCGGGATCGTCCCAGACCACCGCGTACTGGTGGCCGACGAAGTGGCGCAGCCGCTCCCAGTCCTCGTGCCAGCCGCGATAGGGCGCCGCCGCGAGCGAGAGCACGAGCCACACGCTCGCACCGGTCATCACGATCGACGCGCCGAACCACGCGAAGATGCGGCGATGCAGCTTCGCGCGAACCCAGTACGTCAGCCCGCGACCGAAGGGCGGCGGCGTGGGCCTGCAGCGTTCCTCACGCACCGTTCACGCCTTCGCGCGAGAGCACGTAGCCGACGCCGCGCACCGTCTTGATGCGCTGCGGCGGATCGTCGCCGAGCTTCTTGCGCAGCCGCGAGATGTGCACGTCCACCGTGCGCTCGCCGACCACGACGTCGTCGCGCCCCGCCTCGGCGAGCAGCGCGTTGCGCGGGATGACGCGCCCCGCGCGCTTGATCAGCGCGACGAGGATGTCGAACTCGAGCCCGGTGAGCTCGACGACGCGCCCGTCGACGCTCACCTCGCGGGTGCCGAGATCCGCGCTGATGCCCGCGGCCGAGATGCGCTGATCGCCGGTCTCGGGGCGACCGCGCCGCATCACCGCGCGCAGTCGCGCGAGCAGCTCGCGGGGCGAGAACGGCTTGGGCACGTAGTCGTCGGCGCCGAGCTCGAGACCGACCACACGATCGGTCTCGTCTCCGCGCGCCGTCAGCATGATCACCGGCAGCGCGCCCTTCTCGACGCGGATGCGGCGCAGCACCTCGAGCCCGTCCATCTGCGGCATCATCACGTCGAGCAGCACGGCGTCGTACGCGCCGCTCTGACCTCCACCGAGCGCAGCGAGCCCCTTGGGCCCGTCGGGCGCGTACGCGAGCGTCACTCCGTTCTGCGCGAGATACGTCTCGAGCAGCTCGAAGAGCCGTCGATCGTCGTCGATCAGGAGCACCCGGATCATCGGTGGAGGCCCGTGTCGGTCACGCGGTCGATCTTACTCGCTGGGCGCCCAGCGTGCGTCGTGACGCTCACCTTCGTGCACGCGATGCGCGGCGCGCGTGCACACCTCGGCGACGTGCGCCTCGAACGCGGCGCGACGCGCCTCGTGACCGCGGGCGCAGTGGGCGAGGCTCGCGAACCCGCTCGCGTACCCCGCGACGGTGCCGAACGCGAGCAGACCGATCAGCAGCTTTCGTCCGAAGAACATCGTGATCTCTCCTCGTCTCGAAGGTCTCTCGCTCACGCCCAGTCGCTGCGGCCGCGGTAGGGCCCGCCGCCGAAGCGACCCCAGCCACCGCCGCCGCCCGCGAGGCCGCGCTCGATCAGGTCGGCGAGCTGCTTGCGCTGCGTCTCGTCGAGCGCGTCGCTCACGCGGGCGAACGCGCCGACCATCGCCTTGCGCACCTCGCGCAGCTTCTCGTCGTGGCGCGCGAAGAGCTCGCCCATCTGCACCTCGTCGACGATCCCGGCGCGCAGCGCGGCCGCGATGTCTCGGCGGGTGTCGTCGAGCTCGGTGCGCAGCGAGCGCGTCGCGCCGAAGATCTCTTCGACCGCCTGCTTGATCACCTTCTCCTGACCGGGCGAGGTGTCGAGGCGCTCGAAGAGGCCGCGCATCCAGCCGCCGCCCCAGCCGCCGCGCTGCCAACCACCGCCCCAGCCGTGATGGCCGTGGTGGTGCCAGCCGCGATGGTGATGGCCGAAGCCGCGCCCACACCCGCCGCCACCGCGGGCCACCTTCACCAGACCGATCAGACACGCAGTTCCGACCAGGAATCCCAACATCGTCGCGTCCTCCGTGGGCGGCCACGCACGATGCGGGCATCGCCTTCGGAGATCGAAGATGCGGTCCGATGTTTTCGCGAGGGCTCGGGGGGCGGTGAAGAAAGATGAAGCCGGCTCGCCGGTGGGCTCGATCGAAACGAGCTCGCGGCACGACGAGCCTGCCGCGCCCACATCGAAGGTGCGGCGCGCGAGCAGCTCGTTCACGTAGCGCGCACGCTGCGTGCTCACGCGAACAGATCCGGAACAGTCGGTCGGCGCGTCGCATGCTGACATCATGCTGTCAGCAGGGCCGTGTACGACGCGCGGCATGAACCTCTACTCCGTTCGACTCATCGTTCGCGACATCAAGAAGCTCGTGGCCTTCTACGAGGCCGTCACGGCGTTGCCCGCGAGGTGGCTCAACGACGACTTCGCCGAGATCCCTACTCCCGCGTGCACCCTCGCCATCGGGAGCGAACGCACCGTGAAGCTGTTCGCCGAAGGCGCCGCGAGGCCGGCCGACAACCATACGGCGATCATCGAGTTCCTCGTCGAGGACGTCGACGCGGCCTTCGCCAGGCTCGGCGGACTCGTCACCGATCTCGTTCAGTCGCCGAAGACCATGCCATGGGGCAATCGCTCACTGCTCTTCCGCGATCCCGAAGGGAACCTCATCAACCTCTTCGCTCCGGTCACCGACGCGGCGAAGCAGCGGTTCCGCCGACCCTGAAGCCGATCGAGCGGCGCATCGCGAAGATGCGGGCCGGCTCCGTGTGCCCGCTGCATCGGCACGCCGTCGCCCGACACCAGGTGGGTCAGCGGGCAACCCTTCGAGGTCACCGGCGGCTATGGCTCTGACGCGCGCCTCGTTCTTCGCGGTTGCGCCGGAAGCTCGCAGGGCTGACCGCCCGCAGACGTCTGCGCCTCGAACCTCAGACGTCTGAGGCTCCGACTCCAGACGTCTGAGGCTCCTGCCTTTCCTGCTCTCCTGAGCGGAAGATCTCCTGCTCCCCTAGCAGTGATCTCCTGCGCTCCTCGGAGGCTCACTCCCAGTCGGGACGATCTTCGCCGGTGGTCGGCGTCGCGGCGGGCTCGACCGACGACTGCGTCGCCGGCGGCGGCGGCGCCGACGCGGCGGGCGCGGGCGTGTACGCGGGCGCGGTGCCGAGCGGCTCGAAGTAGTAGCGGAACCCCGCGCCACCCACGAGGCCGGTGTTGCCGAAGCCCATGACGAAGTCGGACTGCGCGGTGCCGATGTCGGGATCGTCCGGCCAGATCTGGGTGCCGATGCCGACCTGGAAGTTGATCACACAGTGATCATCGAGGCGGTGCTCGACGCGCAGATCCGCTTCGATGGTGAACGCGGCGTTCGTGTCGAGCTCGCCACCGACGCTCTGGCTGTCGACGAGCACGCCGATGCGCCCGCCGATCTGCAGGTTCGTCTGGGTCGCGTCGGTGAGCGTGTAGAACACGCCCGCCGCACCGCCGAACGTCGGCGTGAGCACGCCACCCTCGGGCAGGTTCAGCGAGAGGCCGAGGATGAAGTCGAGCTCGAGGCGTCCCAGGCCGAGCGAGAGCGCGAAGCCGCTCGGGCCCCCGAGCGAGACGTCGGCGCCGACGCCGAGCCCGTTGACGTCGTAGGCGTGCGCGGTGCGGGGCGCGAACGAGAGCGCGGCGACGCAGAGCGCGGCGGCCGCCAGGACGCGTGAATTGTTGCGATCCATGAGGTCCTCCGTGGGCGCGACTCTCGCGGAGCGCGCGGAGAACACCAAGAAAACGGCCGGCTCCGGTACGATCGACCGCGATGCGCGCCGTTCCGCTGCTCTTCGTCCTGTCCTCGATCGCCCTCGCCGCCTGCGGCGACGACGCCGACCCAGCGCTCCCTCCCGCCGCGTACGACCTGCCCGACGGCACCCACGTCGACGTCGACGGACGCGGCGCGATCACGCTCCACGACGCCGCAGGACGCGCCCTCGGCGGCACCGCGGCGGGCGCGTTCCCGACCGTCGCGAGCTTCGAGTCGCGCATCACCATGATCGTCGGGTTCTTCCGGTTCGTGCGGGTCGGCGAGGAGCGCACCGAAGCGCGTCGCTTCACCGGCAGCGAGCAGCGCGAGGACGGAACGATCGTGCTGCATTGGGAGGGCGATGCGGGCGTGGACGTGACGCTCGAGATCGCCGTGCACGAGAGCGACGTCGCGACGCGCCTGCGCTGGACCGCGACGACGACCGATGCGCGCGCGAGCGCGCTCGCCCTGCCCTTCGCGTGCGACGACGACGCGAGCTTCGCGGGGTTCGGCGCGCAGTACGACGACACGAACCAGCGCGGCGATGCGTTCCCGCTCTGGGTGCAGGAGCAGGGCATCGGGCGCAGCGGCATCGGGCCGATCTCGGGCGACGCGCACTCGACGTACTTCCCGATGCCGTGGTGGATCGACTGGCGCGGCTTCGGTGTGCTGGTCGACACGCCGGCGCGCACGCTCGTCGATCTCTGTCAGCGCGATGCGCGCGTCGCGTGGGTCGAGGTCGAGGACCTCGCGCCGCTCGACGTGCTCGTGCTCCACGGACCGCGACCGCGCGACGTGATCCGCCAGCTCGGCGACGAGATCGGGCGCGCGGTGCGGCCGCCCGACTGGGCGTTCTCGCCGTGGATCGGCGTGCAGGGCGGGCCCGACGCGGTGCTGGCCGAGGTCGCGGCGCTCGAGGCCGCCGAGGTCCCGTTCTCCGCGGTGTGGGTGCAGGACTGGGTCGGCGGCGAGTGGCTGACCGAGCGCATCTTCGATCTCAACTATCGCTGGGTCGCGGACACCGAGCGTTATCCCGATCTGCCGGGGCTGGTGCGCACGCTGCGCGACGATCACGGCGTCCGCTTCCTCGCGTACGCGAACCCGTTCGTGCGCATGGACCTCGAGCACTTCGCGCCGATGGCGGGAGACGATCTGCTGATCCGCGACGAGACCGGCGCGCCCTACGTGTTCCCGTTCGTGCTGAGCCGCGGCACGATGCCCGACTTCACGCGACCCGAAGCCTACGCGTACGTCGAAGAGCACCTGCGCGCGATGGTCGAGACGCAGGGCTTCGACGGATGGATGAGCGACTTCGGCGAGTGGCTGCCGACCGACGCGGTGCTGCACGACGGAAGCGACGCGCGTCTCGTGCACAACCTCTATCCCGCGATGTGGCACCGCGCGTCGCGCGAGGTGATGGACACGGTGCGCCCCGACGGCGACTGGGTGCTCTTCACGCGCAGCGGATGGACGCGCGATCACGCGCAGCAGCAGATCGTGTGGATCGGCGATCAGGAAGCGGACTGGGAGCCCACCGACGGACTGCCCACCGTGGTGCCCGCGCTGATCAACCTCGGTCTCTCGGGCGTGCCCTTCGTGACCCACGACGTCGCGGGCTACAGCGGCGGACCGAGCACGAAGGAGCTCTACATGCGGTGGACCGAGCTCGCCGCGTTCGGCCCGATCCTGCGCACCCACGAGGGCCTGATGCCGGCGGCGAATTGGTCGTGGGATCGCGACGACGAGACGATCGCGCACTTCCGCCGCTTCGCGCGGGTGCACGAGGCGCTGGGGCCGGAGATCCGCGCGCTCGCGGACGAAGCGGCGACGAGCTCGCTGCCGATCATCCGCCACCTCGCGCTCGAGTTCGAAGGCGACGTCGCGAGCCGCGACGTGCACGACGAGTACATGCTCGGCCCGGAGCTGCTCGTCGCGCCGGTGCTCGAAGAAGGCGCGACTTCGCGCAGCGTGTACCTGCCGCCGGGCCAGTGGTTCCACGTGTGGAGCGGAGAGGCCCACGAGGGTGGTCGCACCATCGAGATCGACGCCCCGCTGGGCGTGCCCCCGGTCTTCTCGCTGGGCCGCGACCGCGCCGACCTGCGCGCGATCCAGTGATCGGCGCACCTCGGTTCGAGCACGCAAGGCGCCGTGGTGTTCCCGCGCTCTTCAGCGGGTCGGAGGAGGCGGACGGCTGCTGGCTCGATCGCGATGGGCGCTCGCGAAGCGGGCCGCGACGTCGCGCAGATCGTTCAGGTCGAACGGCTTCGACAACGACGCGTCGACCTCGAGCCGCTTCGCGACCTCGGTGCGCGAGTACGCCGCGCTGATCAGCGCGATCTTCGGCATTGCGTCGCCCTTGAACGCCGCGCGCAGCGCGAAGAGCAGCTCTTCGCCGTCCATGTGGGGCATCATCAGATCGACGAGCACGAGGCACGGCCTCACGCGCTTCGCGATCTCCAGCGCCTGTCGGGGATCGGTCGTCGCCTCGACGAGCCATCCTGCGTGCTCGAGCACCTTCCGGGCGAGCGTGACCACGTCTGCGTCGTCGTCGACGACGAGAATCGGACAGCGCTCCGCGGGAGGTACTCGGTTCACTCCACCTCGTCGTCGTCCGCGGCCGCGGCCGACTCCACGGCCGGCGGCGGCGGCTTCGGGCCGAACAGCCAGGCGAGGAAGATGGACACGAAGTAGAGCAGGACCAACGGCACCAGCATCATCAGCTGCGAGCCGACGTCCGGAGGCGTGAGCAGCGCGGCGATCACCGCGGAGATCACGATCCACCACCGCGCGAAGCCGAGCAGCTGCTTCCAGTTCACGATCCCCGCGAACGCGAGGAACGTGATCACCACCGGGACCTCGAACGTGATGCCGAACGCGAGGAGCATCCGCACCGAGAAGTCGAGGTACTCCGACATCATCAGCGTGGGCTGGATGCGCAGCTCGGAGTCCGGGAGCATCCCCGCGAAGCCGAGGAACGTCTCGAACGCGGCGGGGAAGACGACGAGGTACCCGAAGAACGAGCCGCCCACGAAGAAGACCGTCGAGGCGAGCACGAAGGGCAGCGCGAGGCGCTTCTCGCTGCGATAGAGCCCCGGCGCGATGAACTGCCAGAGCTGCCAGAACAGCCACGGACTGCCGAAGATCAGCCCGCACACGAAGGCGATCTTCATGTACGCGACGAAGGGATCGATCGGGTTCGCGAAGTGCAGCTGGGGATCGCCGAGCCCGAGCTGACGCCACGCCTGCACCAGCGGGCGCGTGAGCAGATCGAGGATCTTCTCCTTGAACGCCCACGCGACGGCGACACCCGGGATCAGGCCCCAGAGCGCCTTGACGAGCCGGTTGCGGAGCTCGCCGAGGTGCTCGAAGAACGTCATCTCGACGTCGTCCTCGGGGTCCGACCCGTCGGCGGCCTTCTTCGCGTTCTCCTCGAGCTGCGCCGTCTTCGCGGGCTTGCCCATCACGCCTTCGCCTTGATCGCCGCGAGCGTCGCGGCATCGGTGTCGATCGGCTTCTCGGCGCGGGTCTCGGGGATCGCCGGCTTCGACGTGAGCCCGTGCTGGATCTCCGAGAGATCGACGCCGTCGAGCGGCATCTCCATCGTGCGCTGCTTGTACGTGAGCCCGCGCGCACCGGGCGACGACGCGACGGCGGGCACCGGCGCGACCGGCTCCTCGTCGAGCGGAGGCGGCGGCGCGTGCGCCGAGACCATCGGCTTGGCGGGCACGGTGCTCGACGACGGGACGGTGCCCGACGAGACCGGCGCCGCGACCGCCGAGGCCGCGGGGGCGACCGGCTTGGGCGGCGCGGGCTTCTGGCTCATCGCGAGCAGCTTCTGCTTCCGCAGCTCCGCGAGCTCTCGCAGCTCCTCGTCGCGCAGCAGATCGTCGATGCCGGTGCTCGCACGGATCTCGTTCGCGGCGCGCCGGAACTGCCGATACGTCTTCGCCACGGTCTTGACCATCGTGGGGAGCTTGTCGGGCCCGACCGCGATGAGGATCAACACCGCGATCACGACCATCTCGCCGAACCCGATTCCGAACATGGCGGAGGCCACGGTGTAGCAGAATTCGGCTCTCTCGCGGAGCTTTCCGGCCCTGCCCTGCCCAGATGCGCAGACCTACGTGGTGTCCCCGGCGGCGACACCGCGGGTGAACGCGAGCGCTTCCTGGGGGCTCGCCGCGAGGCGGACCCAGGCCGCGATCGTGCGGGCTCGTTCGCGCGCGGTCTCGGGCGCGAGCGGAGGTCGAGTGCGGCGCTCGATGCGCTCGGCGATCGCGAGCTCGAGATCCGCGGAGCGGGGATCGAGACCTCGGGCGAGGGCCTGCACCAGCGGGCTCGCGCGCACCGCGCGGACGACGCGCGTGCGCTCCGCGGCCGAGCCCGGCGTGGTGTCGAGCAGCGCGCGGCCCTCGCGGGTGATCGCGTGACGTCGCGCGCCCTCGCGCGTCGCCCATCCGAGCGCGCGTGCAGCCGCGAGCTGGTAGTGGGCGTGCCGTCGCGCCATGCCCGCGTGGGTCGCGACGTCGTCGCCGGTCGACGGTCCGCGCGCGAGCACCTCGATCGTCGCGCGGATGCGGCCGAGCTTCGTCGCGGCCTGAGGCACGTCGGCCGAGGGAACGGCGGCGTCGTCGTGGCTCGGCATCGCAGGCGGTGATGGTAGATCCGCGGGCGCGTGGCATCATCGATCGCGCGTGGCGTACCGCGACGAGAACGAGGCGTTGCGGGCGCGCATCGAGCAGCTCGAGCGCGAGAACGACGAGCTGCGTCGCGAGCGCGCGCAGCTCCGCGCGCCGCTGCGGACGACCACGACCGGCGAGCGATTGCTCGGTGCGCCGCTGGTGCTGATCGAAGAGCGCGAGATCGAGGGCGCGCTCCCGGCGAGCGCGCACGAGGAGGTCCTCGAGACGCTGCGCGCCGCGTTCGGCGCGATCGGAGACGCGCAGTCGGTCGGGCAGACCCTGACGTGGCGTCTCGGTCCACCGGCCGGACAGCGCATCGTCGAGGTGATCGTGACCTCGCGCGAGGGACGCACTCGGGTGCGCGTGCTCGAGCGACTGGGCGGCCTCGCGGGCGGGCTCTTCGGCGGGATCGTCGGAGGCGCGGGCGCGGGCGGTGCGGCGGTGATCGCGCCGCTGCTCGCGCTGGTCGATCCGGTGCTCGCGTTCGTGTCGGTGCCGCTGTGGATCGCCGCGGTGCACACGTTGGTGCGCGCCGGCTACGAGAGCTCCGCGAACGCGCGGGCGAGAGAGCTCGACGGGCTCACGAAGGAGCTCGAGCGCGTGGTGCGGCACCGCGTCGCGCAGGACGGACCGAGGGTGCGCGTCGACGCCACCGAGCGGGACGACGAGGCCGAGCAGGCGCGCACCGCCGGAGCACGTCGCGCGACCTGACGAGGATCACGCGTCCGAGCCGCGCGGTTGCGACCCGTCCACGCGCGCATACCTCCCGGGTATGCGAATGCCTGTGCAGATCCACTTCCGCGACATGGATGCATCGGAGGCGATGGAGTCGGTGCTCCGCGAGAAGCTCGAGGCGGTCACGCAGCTCGAGCCGCGTGCGACGTCGTGCCACGTGGTGATCGAGCCCACCGACAAGCGGCACCGTCACGGCACGATCCACCGCATCACGGTGCGGCTCGCCGTGCCGGGTGACGAGCTCGTCGTGAGCCGCGAGAGCGGCGAGGATCACTCGCACGAGGATCCTTACGTCGCGCTGCGCGATGCGTGCGACGCGCTGCGCCGCCAGGTCGTCGAGCGCAATCGCATGCGCCGCGGCGACTGACTGATTCGTCGATCCCGCGCGGCCCGCCCCGCCCACGCACCATCCCTCCGCGGCACGTGGGCGAGGCGGCGGCGAGGGAGATCACGCCCAGGGGGGCTGGCGTGATCTCCGCGCGCGGCTCCGTGGAGTCACGAGCGTCGGGGGGGGGCGGCGACTGCTCGCGCGAACGGAGCCGGTGCTCACTCGGCGATCGGGCGGTCTTCCTCGTAGCGCTGCAGGTTGCGCTCGCGCTCCTCGACGCCCTCTTCCGCCTGCTCGAGGCGCTGCTCTTCCATCTCGTGCTGCTGCTCGAGCGCCTCTTCACGCTGCTGGAGCTCGCGGTCGAGCTGCTGCTGCTGGGTGTCGAGCTGCTGCTCGCGCTGCTCGCGCTCCTGCTCGAGCTGCTGCTCCTGGGCCTCCATGCGCTGGTCGAGCGCCTCCTCTTGCTCGTCCATCGCGTTCTCGCGCGGCGTCTCGCACGCCGGCAGCGCGCCGAGCGCGAGGCCCGCGAGGATTCCGATCATGAGGTGCTTCCGCATTCTTGGTTCTCTCCTCTCCGTACGGTCCCGGGAGGAGCAACCGCGATGCCGACACCGTCGATCCGAGCCCACGGCGCGGAGATCGTCTCGTCGTGCGTGTCGCCAGCGCTCGGATGTCGCGCCGAGGTGCAGGCAATCGCGTCCAGGAGCGCCTTGGCGTGAGGCGTCGTGACGCGCGCAACGGTCTCACCGTCGCGCGGACGAGACGTTCGAGCACGGCACGCCGGGCTCGAACGTGCGTCAGGCGCGACGCCGGCGGATCGCGAGGCCGAGCGCCACGACCGCGAACGCGAGCGCGAAGTGCGAGCGCGACGCGCCGTGCCCGACGCTGCAGCCGCCGGAGATCATGCGCGGGCCGTCATCGCCGGGGCCGCCGTCGTCGCCGGGGCCGCCGTCGTCGCCGGGACCTTCGCAGTCGATCGCGTCCTCGCCGTCGCAGTCCTGATCGACTCCGTCGTCGCAGATCTCGTCGGCGCCGGGGTGCACGTCGGCATCGTCGGGCGCGCAGTCGTCGGACGCGTAGCCGTCGCCGTCGTCGTCGGTCGGCGGCGCGCTGCAGGCGCCCGCGGCGCAGCCGAGCTCGCAGGTCTCGCGGAACACCATGCCGCGCTCGCAGCGCACACGATCGCTGCCCTCGCAGCTCCACGCATCGCCGATCCCCTCGGGGCACGGCGGAGGCGCGGTCGAGGTCACGCGGATCTGGAGCTGCGCATCGACGGGACCGCCGCTCTCGCTGAACCACGCGACGCCCTCGCGCACGAGGTTGAAGAACTGCGGGTAGTCACCCGCCGCTTCGGGCGCGCGCACGCTGAACACGAAGCGACCGGTGCCGCCGGGCGGGACCTCGCGATCGATCGTCGCGGCGCGGTTCGGCGCGATCCAGTCGTCGGCGGCGATCGGGCTGGCGACGTCGCGCGGCTCGGTGGTGCCGAGGAAGACCTCGCCCGGACGCCACGTCTGCGCGCCGGTGTTGCGCATCTCGAGGTAGCCCATCTGCGCGGTGCCGGCCTCGAGCGGGAACGGATCGCGCGCGAGCGGGAAGCTCTGCGAGACGTACGCGGCGCCCCAGTCGCGCGTCGTCACCCAGAAGTCGGCGCCCATCTCGTTGTAGACGCCGGTCGTGTTGTCCCGGTAGTGCGCGTAGCGCTGCGAGAAGCACGAGTAGCTGGGGGCGCAGCCGTTGTAGTAGTGGGTGACGGTGCGGATCCAGGGATCCCAGCGATCGTTGCCGATGCGCACGCCGTTCATCCACGCGATCGCCTGCGCGCGGTTCTCGACGCCGGGCACGTACGCCGAGCGGACCACCATGTTCGCGACGAAGTCGACCGCCGCCTGGGTGTTGCCGGCGATCGAGAGGATGCGATTGCCCTCGCGCGCGAGGGTCTGCTCGAACGTGCCGGCGTCGAACTGGAACATGCCGAGCCCGCCCTGACGGTCGGCGCACGGTCCGTCGCCCGCGCCCGCGACGACCGGGCCGCCGCCGCAGTCGCTGCTGTTCGGGCCCTGGCAGGCCCAGGTGAGCTCGCGCCAGCAGTGGCTCATGCGGGTCTCGGCATCGGCGATGCCCGCGAGCAGCCATCCCTGCTCCATGCCCGCGCCGAACGCGGCGTCGCGGATCTGCCCGGCGCGCACCCGACGCTCGGCGGCGGTGAGATCGGCGGAGACGACCCCGACCTCGCCCGGCTCGTCCATGAGCATGCCCATCGGCGCGGCAGGCTCGTTCTGCATGCAGGCTGGCAGCAGCAGCGAGAGCGCAGTGAGGCAGACGAACGCAGCGCGGCGCATCATGCCCCGCTGCGTTTACAAGCCACGTGCCTGCGCGGTGGGCCCCGCGGAGCGCGAAGAGTGCGGCGTGGGGATCGCGCGAGCGTGCGGGTTTGGCCGGGATGCGCGGAATTCGCGGGGGAAGTGGTGGTCGGAATCTGGACGGTCGGAGGGCGGGCCGAGCACGCGGGTTCGCACTGGCCGGCACGTCGAAGCGGAGCTCGTCGGGTATTATCCTTCGATCATGGCGTTCCCGTTCGACTTCGCTGCGCAGAACGAGCTCGGCCGCATCGCGCTCGCCGTCGAAGCGAAGGCTCTGACGGGAACGAGTGACAGGTGGGCACGCGAGCTGCGAGACATGATCGCGACCCGTTCGAGCGTGCTCGAGTCGAGCGCCTTCCTGCTGGTGACCCCGGATCGACTCTACGTGTGGCCCGCAGGCGCGTCGAACGACACCGCGCCGACGACGGTGGACGCCGGCGCGGTGCTCGGTAGCTACCTGTCGCGTGCGGGAGTCCGCGGGGACCGTCGAATCGATCCGCGCGTGTTCGAAGACATCGTCGGATGGTGGCTACAGGACCTCGCGACCGGCGTCGCCGAGCCGTCGCATGGCGCCGAGATCGAGCCGATTGCGAAAGCAGTTCGTGGCACCCGTGTCATCGCCGAGCGCGCGGCGTGAGGGTCTACGCCGAGACGAACTTTGTGCTCGAGATGGTGCTCGAGCAGGGCGAGGTGCTCGAGGCGACCGCGCTGGTCGAGCTCGCCGAGCGACGATCGATTGCGCTCGTACTTCCCTCCGCCGCGCTGTTCGAGACCTACGACACCGTGCACCGGCGCCGAACCGAGCGACGCGCTCTCGTGAAGAGGATCGAGGACGAACTGCTGCAGGTCGGTCGATCCTTGTCGATGGCGAGCGAAGCGTCTCAGCTGCGCGGCACGCTCGTGCGCGCCGATGCGCTGGTGACCCAGCGTTTCGAGGACGTCCGGCAGCGCCTGCTCGCAATCGTCGACTGGATTCCGCTGGACCACGCGGTCTTCGATGAGGCGTGTAGGCTCGAGATCGCTCACGGGCTCGGTACGCCGGACGCCATCATGCTCGCGAGCGTGCTGCTCCACGCACGAGCAGCGGGCGGGGAAGCCATCTTCGTGACGAAGAACCCACGCGACTTCGACACACCCGACGTGCGCAGCGCGTTGAGCGCAGTCCGTTGCGCTCCGCTGTTCAAGATCGCGGCGGCGCACGCGAGAGTCACTGCCACGGCGGCTACCGTGACGCGCTGAGGCACACGCTTCTTCGAGGATCACGCCGCGATGATCTCATCGTCGGGCGGCGGGCCCTCGAGCGTCAGCTGCGCCGCGTCCTGCAGCGCGTAGGCGTGGGCGAGGCCGAAGACCCAGATCGGCGCGGTGAGGATGAGGAGGCCCGGGCCGGGGGTCACGATCGCGTGCAGCACGACGAAGAGCAGGCCCGAGAGGTGGTGCAGCACCGACCACACGACCGCGCCCTCGGCGAGATCGACGACCTCGCGATCGCGACGCAGCACGAAGTACGCGATGCACGCGAGCGCGAGCCCGAGGAAGAAGCCGCTCGATCCGGTGACCACCAGGCCGACCCCGGTGACCACCCCGATGAGCCCGACTCCGTCGGTCATCGCGCCGACGCAGAGCATCATCGGCGCGAACACGAGGCTCGTGAGCACCGACCACACCATCCCGATCCCCGCGGTCCACGTGATCGGCGACGGAGTGCCTCGCGGCACCTCGCGGCTCACGCGCGACTCGCGATACGCGCCGCGGCCGAGCCGCAACGCAGGGCCCGGGACGCTGCCCCATCGCGCGGCGAACCGGACGGACCAGTACGCGGTCGCGACGACGGCGACCATCGCGATGCCGAGCACGAAAAGGGCGTACAGCACGAGTCCCATGCTCGCTCTCCATGAGCGCGCGGCACGCGCGCGTCAGAGGGGCGATCGATCTCCGATCGCGAGGATCGCCGCGCTCTCGGACGAGGCATCTTCGTCGTCGCGCTCGCAACGCTGCACGCGCGCCACGATCCGCGAGACGCGCCCCAGCGACCACGCGTGCACGAGGCCGATCGCGCAGGGCACCGCGACGATGGCGACGATGCGCGCATCGTCCTCGTGCACCGCGAAGAGCACGAACGAGAGGAGCACCATCGCGTGGTGCAGCGAGGACCACGTCGCGACGGAGAGCGCGCGCTCGTCGGCGTCGGGCTCGCGCTCGAGAAGCGCGCGCGAGGCACGCACCAGCGAAGGACCGAGCGCGAACGCGGCGACCGCGGTGGCGAAGACGCCGAGGCCCGAGAGCGTGAGGAGGATCTGCCGCACCGGATCGTGACGCGCGGGCGCGAGCAGGAAGACGAGGCCGCTCGGCGCGAAGACGAGCGTCGTGAGGAAGCCCCACACGCAGCCGGTGCCCGCGACGAGCACGACCGAGAGCGGGACGGGACGAGGCGCGTGGCTGCGCACGAGCGCGCGGCGATAGGGGCCCACACCGACGAGCGCGGCAGGACGCGACACGCGCCCCCAGCGGTCGCGCGCGCGCCACGCCCACCACGCGGTGAGCACCGCACCGATCATCGCGGACAAGAGCGCGATGCGGGCGAGGAGCTCGGCCATCTCCGTCGCTATTGCGCGCCCCGTGCCGACCGTTCAGCGAAGCACGCGCGACATCAGGAGCTCGTCCACGTACACATCGGGACCGCGTCGGATCGCCCCGAGCTCTCGGCCGTACACCACGAACCCGTGGCGCTCGTAGAGCCGCAGCGCCCGCACGTTGTCGGCGGCGAGCGTCAGGAGCAATCGTTGGTGGTCCAACGATGCGTGCTCGATCGCGCGCGCGACGAGCGCGTCCGCGAGCCCTCTCCCGCGCGCATCGGGGTGCACGTACATCCCCCAGAGCAGCGCGCGATGGCGCAGCTTCGCGCCTTCGTAGCCGGTCACGCCCGCGACACCGAGGAGCGTTGCGTCTCGCTCTCCGCCGAACACGGCGTGACCCCCGAGGCGCTGCGCGACGCTCGCTTCGGTCTCGTGCTGCTCGTCCTCGGGCGCGACCCGGAACGCATCGGGCGCCTGGCGCAGCCCGAACGCGCGCAGCGCGCGATAGGCGCGCGCATCGTGCGCGCCGAGGCGACGGATCGCGATCGTCATGGCGCAGCGTGTGGTGCTCGCGATGCGAGATCGGGAGGGACACGGTTCGCGCGCGGGATGGGCCAAAAGAAAAATCGGCTCGCCCGCTCAGGGCCCTCCCGTCCGCGTGCTCCGCCCGCTCCCGTCCGGGCCCTGCGCAGGCGAGCACTCCAGCCGACCAAAAGAAAACGAGCCGGCCCTCTCGGGCCGGCTCGTCGTCTCGCACTTTCGTTCGCGCTCAGCTGCCGACGGCGCGCAGTCGCTCGGCGATGCGCGACAGATCGCGCAGCTGCGCCTCGTATGCGCGCGTGAGCTCGCTGATGCGCTTGGCCGCGGTGAGCGTCTGCTCGCTGCCGCGCGCCTGGGCGCGATGCGACTGGTGCAGCTGGTTCACCATGCTCGAGATGTTCTCGATCGCCTGGCTGATCTGACGTCCGCCGCGGGCCTGCTCCTGCGACGAGCGCTCCACGTGCTGCGTGATGAGCCGCATCTTCTCGGCGCTCTTCATGATGAGCTCCGAGCCGCGCGCCTGCTCCGCGGTCGCCGCCGCGATCTGCTGCACCGTCTCCGCGATGCGCCCGATCGCGTCGGTCACCTGCTTGCTGCCCTTGGCCTGCTCGACCGTCGCGCGCGCGATCGCGCGCACCATCGCGGTGCTCTTCTGCGAGCTCTCGAGGATCTTCTTGAGCGCGGTCTCCGCGCTCGCGCTGACCTCGACGCCGCGATCGACCGTCGCCGCGCCGCGCTCGACGGCGGTGATGCCCTTCTTCGACTCCGCCTGGATGGTCTTGATGAGATCCGCGATCTCGCGCGTGCTCGCGCCCGCGCGCTCCGCGAGATCCTTGATCTCGTCGGCGACGACCGCGAAGCCCTTGCCGTGCTCGCCCGCCTGCGCCGCGATGATCGCGGCGTTCAGCGCGAGCAGGTTGGTCTGCTCCGCGACGTCGTCGATGACGTCGAGGATGTCGCCGATCGCCTCGATGCGCGTGCCGAGGTTCGAGATGACCTGCACCGCCTCGCTCGAGGTCTCCTTGATGCGGTTGATCTCCTGGATCGTCTTCAGGATCGCCTCGGCGCCGATCTCCGCGTCCGACGCGACCTGCTCGGAGAGGCGCGCGGTCTCGTTCGCGTTCGACTGCACCTGGTCGATCGAGACGTCCATCTCGTTCATCGACGACGACGTCTCTTCGGCGGTCAGCGAGAGGGCGTCGACGTTCCGGGCGACTTCCTTGATCGAGTAGGTCATCTCCTCGATCGAGCTGACGGTCTCGCGCACGCTCGCCGCGAGGTTGCCGGTATTCTCCGCGACCTCGTCGTTCGTCGCGGTCATCTCGAGGATCGAGCTCGAGCTCTCTTCCGCGTTCGACGCCAGCGCTTCCACGTGCTGCGCGATCTGGTGCAGCTGCTGCGTCATCTCCTGCATCGAGCGCGTCGTCTGCTCGACCGCGGCCATCTGCTCGCCGAAGCCGTTCGAGAGCAGGTCGAGGTACTGCGAGAGCTTCTCCTCGGCCTCGCGCACCTGACGACGCAGGCCCTTGGCCTCTTCCTCGCCGGCGCGGCGCGCACGCTCTGCCTCGTCGACCTCGCGGCGCTGGGTCGCGACCTGGGTCTCGAGATCGCGCACCCGCTGCTCGAGCTCGCTGCTGCGGGTACGGAGCGGCGTCGCCTGCGACTCGGCGTCGCGCGCACGCTGCTCGAGCTCGCTCACCCGACCGCGCAGGGGCTCGGCCTTCGACTCGGCGTCACGCGCACGCTGCTCGAGCTCCGAGAGGCGGCTGCGCAGCGGCGCGAGCTGGGCCTCGGCGTCGCGGGCCCGCGACTCGAGCTCGCTCGAGCGACCGCGCAGCGCCTCGAGCTCGGCGAGGCGCGACTTGAGCCCGTCGATCTCCTTCTGCGCGCGGCCGTTCTGCTCGCGGAGCGCCTCTTCCTCGCGGCGCTCGTCGCTCAGCTTGTCGGCGATCTTCTCGATCGTGTCGAACGCGTCGTACTCGGCGATCGGGAGATCGGCGGGACGACGCGGCTTGCGACCGTCGAGGACCTCGCGAAGCGCGTTGAACGCGTGGGTGCTGCCTCCGGCGGGAGCCGAGAACCCGGTCACCCACACGTACAGCGCGCCGAGCGCGGCGGCCGCCACGATCGTCACCGCGCCACCGGCGTAGAGCGGTCCCGGGCCCTGCGATGCGGTGAGATAACCGAGGAAGGCGCCACCGAGCACCAACATCAGCGCCCACGGCGCGTTCTTGCTCTGGAAGATTCTTTCCACCATTCGTTCCCGGCCGCCGCGAGGGTACGCGCCTCTTTCTCCGCGAAGCAAGAACGCGGGGAAGATCGATCACTGCCTGGCCGGGGAGGACCGTGACGACGCGTCGCGCGACTGCTGCCTCGAGTCCGCACCTCGCGCGTCCGATCTCCGTGCACACGCGCGCACGCGAATTGCTGTATCGGGGTGCACACATGCGCGCTTTCCTCGCACTCGCCGCCGTCCTCGCCATCACCGCGCCCGCCGCGGCGCAGCCGTTGGTCGTCATCGATCCCGGCCACGGCGGCTCGGACCCAGGCGCGGTCGGCTGCTCGATCGAGGAAGAAGACGTCGTGCTCGACGTCTCGCAGCGGCTGCAGGTGCTGCTCGAGCGCGACGGGATCCGCATCGCGATGACGCGCGACGCCGACACGACGGTCGGCCTCTCGGCGCGCGCCACCTTCGCGAACTCGCGGGGTGCGACCGGCTTCGTGAGCATCCACTCGAACTCGAACGGCGGCACCCCTGCGACCGGCACCGAGACCTTCGTCTATCCGGGCTCGAACGCGCGCACCCGCGCGCTCGGTCAGGGCGTGCAGTCCGCGATGATCGCGGCGTGGGGCCTGCGCGATCGTGGCCTCAAGGAGGGCAACTTCGCGGTCGTTCGCGAGACCACGATGCCCGCCGCGCTCGGCGAGCTCGCGTTCACCAACAACTGCACCACCGACGCGCGCTTCCTCAGCGATCCCGCGCAGCGCCAGCGCATGGCCGAGCACCTGCGCACCGCGATCCTGAGCTGGCTCGGGGTCTCGCCGATGCCGACCACCGGCACCCTGCGCGGCGTGGTCTTCGAGGACCAGGGAGTGGGGACCGAGGACATCACCGTGCGCATCGGCGGCGCGAGCGTTCGCGTCACCGAGACCGGTGCGAGCGCGACCTCGGCGGCCGCCGACGGCGCGTGGTCGTTCACGGTGCCGCCCGGCGAGTACACGGTGGAGGCCTCGCATGCGGGGCACGTGACCGCGTCGCGGCGCTGCGCGGTCGTGAGCGGGATGACGACGTGGTGCTCGATCGGTCTTCTCCCCGAGTCGACGCCGCCGCCGCCCGATGCGGGCTCGGTGGGCGAGGAGGACGCGGGCGTGATCGAAGAGGTCGATGCGGGTGGCGAGGAGCGCGACGCGGCGACGATCGGCGGCGATGCCGGCGCGCGGCGCGACGGTGGCACCACGGGGCGCGAGATGGTCGACGGCGGATGCAGCGTGGGGCACGGCAGCGGATCGAGCGCGTGGCTCGCGATGATCCTCGCCGGGCTCGTGGTGGCGATGCGGCGCCGTCGCGCTCCCGTCGCGCTGCTCGCGGCGATCGCGATGGTGGGATGCGCGCGCGAGGCCGCGCCCGCCGCGCACGAGAGCGATCTGCGCGGGATCGTCGACGACCAGAATGTGGCACCCAGTGCCAGAATCGGCGCGCGCCCGGTCGCATCGTTCGCGACGCTCGGTGCACGTCGCGAGTGGCTCGCGGAGGATCTCGTCACGCCCGTGCTCTCGCCCGACGGAACGCGCGCGCTGCTCGCCTCGCCCGATCACACCGCGCTCTTCGTGCTCGAGCTCGATGGGACGAGCACGGTGCGCGAGCTCTGTCGCGTCGGTCGCTGCGGGTGGGAGCCGCAGTGGCAGGACGAGGGCGCGGCGGTCGCGTTCCGCACCGAGGGCCAGTCGGGCACCGCGGTGCCCGCGGAGGCGGTGTCGCTGGAGGACGGGCGCGGTCTCGCGGTCCGCGTCGGCGAGCGCGGCGTGCACGCGTGGACCGACGAGGACGATCGCGCGTGGCTGCGCATCGACGGGCGGGTGCGCGAGATCGGCCCCGAGGGCGAGCGCGTGATGATGCCGGCGCTCACCAGCGATCGCCGCCACGTCGTGATGTGGGGCCTGACCGAGGGCGTGCTGATCCATCGGGTGCGCGACGGCGCGATCGTGCACGCGGGGCCGGGCGGTCATCCGCGCGTCGATCCCTCGGGGCGCTGGCTGGTGTTCGAGCGCACCGAGGACGACGGGCACGACATCACGCGCTCCGATCTCTTCGTCGTCGATCTCGCCGATCCCGGCTACGCGATCGCGCCGCTGGTGCAGAGCGACGATCGCCTGGAGCGCATGCCCTCGCTCTCGCGCATCGAGGGCGGCGCGGGCACGCTCGCGTACGTCGAGGACGGCGCGCTGATCGTGCGCGAGGTCCGCTTCGCGCGCGCGATCGACTGATCGATCACCGCGCGCCGCGGCGCGTGATCCTCGCGAGCTCGCTCTTGAACGCGCTCGGTGAGAGCTCGGGGTGCTTCTCGCGCACGTCCTCGAGCGCCGCGTCGAGGTCGCCGCGGATGCGATATTCGTAGGGCGGCGGGACCACCCAGAAGAGCGCGGTCGCGACCCCGCGGGTCGCGGCCGAGGGCGTGCACAGGATCCACACGCTGGTGGTGCGGCGGCGCTTCGCCACGTAGCGCGCGAGCACGTCGTTCACCCGCTTGCGTCGTCCCGCGTCCCAGGTGCCGCCGCCCGGCACGTAGAAGAGCACCGCGACCCGATCGTCCTCGCGCCGCGCGCCGAGCTCGCGCTCGAGCGCCGAGAGATAGATCTCGAAGCTCGCGTCGGTGTGCTCGGGCAGCACCTGCGCGACGACCACCGGGCCGATGCGCGCGTAGAGCAAGTGCGCGTCGTGTCCGTAGACCGTCGACTCCAGCGGCATGGGTGCCGCGATGGTAGCGCGCGCGTCGCCGGTTCCACCAAGGACGACATCCGGCCTCTCCGTTGCACCAGAGTCGCGCGTCATGCGCCGCGGGATCGTCGCGCTCGTCGTGCTGGTCGTGCTCGCCGTCCTCGGCGGGATCGCGGGCATCAAGTGGTCGCAGATCACCACGCTCATCGCGCACGCACAGGACATGGAGCGACGGGGCCCGCCGCCCGAGGTCGTCGGCGCCACGGTCGCCGAGCAGCAGGTGTGGCCACAGATGGCGCACGCGGTGGGCACGGTCGCGTCGAATCGCGACGTCGCGATCGCGAACGAGCTCCCCGGCGTGGTCGCGCGCATCGCGTTCGACTCCGGTGCGTCGGTGCGCGCGGGCGACCTGCTCGTGCAGCTCGACGTGAGCGTCGAGGCCGCGAACCTCGAGGCCGCGATCGCGAACGAGCGCCTCGCGCGCGTGACCGCTGGCCGCGCGCAGCAGCTGGTCGCACGCGGGGTCGCATCGGAGCAGGAGGGCGACAACGCCGAGGCGAGCGCGGCGAGCGCGGCCGCGCAGGTCGCGTCGCTGCGCGCGACGATCGAGCGCAAGACGGTCCGCGCGCCGTTCGACGGGCGCGTGGGCATCCGCGCGGTGCGGCTCGGGCAGTACCTTCAGCCCGGCACCACCGTCACGACGATCGCCGGCGAGGACGCGACGTACGTCGACTTCACGCTGCCGCAGGAGCTGCTGCCGGTGCTGCGGGTCGGAATGCCGGTCGAGGTGCACCCGGGCGGTGAGCGCGACGTGCTCGCCGGTGAGGTCGCGGCGCTCGAGCCCTCGATCGATCCCACCACGCGCGCGGTCGGGCTGCGCGCGATCGTGCGCAGCGGCGAGGACCTCCTGCGCCCCGGCATGTTCGTCGACGTCGACGTCGTGCTGCCGCAGCGCGACGCCGTGGTCGCGGTGCCGTCGACCGCGATCGTGCACGCGCCCTACGGCGACTCGCTCTACGTGCTCGAGGACTCGGGCCGTCGCACGGCGGACGGGCAGCCGATCCAGATCGCGCGGCAGACCTTCGTGCGCACCGGTGAGCAGCGCGGCGACTTCGTCGCGGTCACGCAGGGCGTCGAGCCGGGGCGTCGGGTGGTGAGCGCGGGGGCGTTCAAGCTGCGCAACAACGCGACGGTGATCGTCACCGAGGACGCGGGGCCGCAGCCCGAGCTCGCGCCCCGTCCGGTGAGCCGATGATCAGACTCACCGACGTCTTCGTGCGCCGCCCGGTCCTCGCGATCGTGGTGAACCTGCTGATCCTCGTCGCGGGCGTGCAGGCGATCCGATCGCTCAGCGTGCGGCAGTACCCGCGGCTCGAGCTCGCGACCGTGACGATCTCGACGATCTACGTCGGCGCGAGCGCGGACCTCGTGCGCGGCTTCATCACCACGCCGATCGAGCGCGCGATCTCGGCGGCCGACGGCATCGAGTACATCGAGTCCGAGAGCACGCAGGGCCTCTCGACGATCCGCGCGCGCTTGCGCCTGAATTTCCGCGCGACCGACGCGCTCGCCGACATCAGCGCGCGGGTGAACCAGGTGCGCAACGAGCTCCCGCCCGAGGCCGAGCTCCCGACGATCCTCATCGAGCCCTCGGACGCGCAGATCGCGTCGATGTACCTGAGCTTCCGCTCGCCGATCCTCGAGCCGAACCAGGTCACCGACTACCTCGTGCGCGAGGTGCAGCCGCGCCTGTCCGCGATCGACGGAGTGCAGCGCGCCGACCTCCTCGGTGGTCGCGCGTTCGCGCTGCGCGCGTGGCTCGATCCCCAGCGCATGGCGTCGCTCGGGGTCTCGCCCTCCGACGTGTCGCGCGCGCTCGCCGACGAGAACTACCTCGCAGCGGTCGGCAACACCGACGGCGCGCTGGTCCGGGTCGATCTCACCGCCACGACCGATCTCCAGACCGTCGACGAATTCCGCCGGCTCGTGGTGCGGCGCGACGGCGACACGCTCATCCGCCTCGCCGACGTCGCCGACGTGCAGCTCGGCTCGGAGAGCTACGACCAGGACGTGCGCTTCGCGGGCGAGCGCGCGGTGTTCATGGGCGTGTGGGTGCGGCCCAACGCGAACGCGCTCGAGGTGATCGAGCGGGTCCGCGCCGAGATCGACACGCTGCAGGCCGATCTCCCGGTCGGCATGGAGGCGACGATCGCGTACGACTCGACCGAGTACATCGAGGACGCGATCCAAGAGGTCACGCGCACGCTCCTCGAGACGGTCCTGATCGTCGTGCTCGTGATCACCGCGTTCCTCGGATCGCTGCGCGGCTCGATCGTGCCGATCGTCGCGATCCCGCTCTCGCTGATTGGCGCGGTGTTCCTCATGCAGGTGCTCGGCTTCACGCTGAACCTGCTGACGCTCCTCGCGATCGTGCTCTCGGTCGGTCTCGTCGTCGACGACGCGATCGTCGTGGTCGAGAACGTCGAGCGGCACATCCGATCGGGCCAGACCCGCGTGCAGGCCGCGATCACCGGTGCGCGCGAGCTCGTCGGTCCGATCATCGCGATGACGATCACGCTGCTCGCGGTGTACGTGCCGGTCGGGTTCCAGGGCGGGATGACCGGCGAGCTGTTCCGCGAGTTCGCGTTCACGCTCGCGGGCGCGGTGTTCATCTCGGGCATCGTCGCGCTCACGCTCTCGCCGGTGATGTCGTCGCGCCTGGTGCCCGAGAAGCAGGGGCGCGTGGCGCGCACCGTCGCGCGCGGGTTCTCGGCGGTGCAGCGCGGCTACGGGCACGCGCTCGGGGCCACGCTCGCGATGCGCCCGCTGGTGTACGTCGTGTGGATCGTGATCGCGGCGGCGACGATCCCGATGTTCATGCTCTCGGCGTCGGAGCTCGCGCCCGAGGAAGATCAGGGCGTCGTGTTCAGCTCGCTCGAGGTCCCGGCGAACGCGAGCGTCGAGCAGGTCTCGGCGTATGCGGAGCAGCTCCAGCACGCGTTCGAGCAGGACCCCGACTACCACCAGAGCTTCCAGCTCACGACGCCGGGCACCGCGTTCGGCGGGATGATCGCGGCGCCGTGGCAGCAGCGCGAACGGAACATCTTCGAGATCCAGAGCGCGCTCACGCCGCGGGTCGGCGCGATCGCGGGGGTGCGTGCGCCGCTCTTCCTGCCTGCCGCGCTCCCGAGCCCGGGCACGCTGCCGATCGAGTTCGTCGTCAGCGCGAGCGCCGACCACGAGGAGATCGTCCGCTACACCGAGCGCCTCACCCAGATCGCCGCGCAGAGCGGCGAGTTCGCGTTCCCGCCGATCGCCGACGTGCGCTTCGACGAGGCGCGCGCCGACATCGTGCTCGACCGCGATCAGATCGCGACGATGGGCGTCAACATGGGCCAGATCGGCTCGGATCTGTCGTGGATGCTCTCGGGCAACTACGTGAACCGCTTCAACATGGCGGGCCGCAGCTACCGCGTGATCCCGCAGATCGTGCGCACGTCGCGCCTCGTGCCGCGCCAGCTGCAGGACATCCACGTGACCGGCCCCGACGGAACGTTGATCCCGCTCGGCGCGGTCGCGACGCTGCACGAGACGGTCGAGCCGCGCACGCTGAACCGCTTCCAGCAGCTCAACTCGGTGAAGCTCTCGGGCGTGCCCGCGCGCTCGGTCGACGCGGCGCTGCGCGTGCTCGAGCAAGCGGCGGCGGAGACGCTGCCGCCGGGATACCGCGTCGACTACACCGGCGAGTCGCGACAGCTGCGACAAGAGGCGGGGAAGTTCCTGCCGGTGCTCGGGCTCGCGCTGCTCGTGATCTTCCTGGTGCTCGCCGCGCAGTTCGACTCGTTCCGCGATCCCTTCGTCATCCTCGCGGGCTCGGTGCCGCTCGCGCTCTTCGGCGCGCTCGTGTTCACGTTCCTGCACTTCGAGGGACCGCCGGGCCTCGAGTACGGCCTGACCTCGGGGTGGACGACGACGCTCAACATCTACTCGCAGGTCGGGCTCGTCACGCTGGTCGGCCTGATCGCGAAGCACGGCATCCTGATCGTCGAGTTCGCGAACGAGAGCCAGCGCGAAGGGCTCTCGAAGATCGAGGCGGTGAAGCACGCGGCGAGCGTGCGCCTCCGGCCGGTCCTGATGACGACCGCGGCGACGATCGCCGGTCACTTCCCGCTGACGCTCGTCACCGGCCCCGGCGCCGAGGCCCGCAATTCGATCGGCCTCGTGCTGGTCGGCGGCATGGCGATCGGGACGATCTTCACGCTCTTCGTGGTGCCTGCGGTCTACGTGCTGATCGCGCGCGAGCACCGCGCGCACGCCGAGGAGAAGCGACGCGAGGAAGAGCCGGAGATGGGCGGCGCGCTGCTCCCGTCGCCCGCCGAGTGATCACGCCGCGGCGGCGAGGTACCCCTCGCGATCGAACCACGCGAGCGCGTCGCCGAGCGCGCGCTCGATCGGCGTCTGCGGCAGCCCGAGCTCGCGCACTGCTTTCGACGCATCGGCGGCGAGCCCGAGCTCCGCGATCGCGATCGCCTCGGTCGTGATCGGCGGCGCGCGATGGGTCACGCGGTCGGCGAGCGCGCTCATCGCATGCCCGGCGACCCGCGCTGCGCGCCACGGGATCTCGACGATCGGCGCGCGACGTCCGGTCGCCTCGAGCGCGATCGCGGCGAGCTGCGCGAGCGAGAGGTCGCGATGCCCGAGCAGGTAGCTCTCACCGCGCACCCCGCGCTCCGCCGCGAGCAGATGACCGCGCGCGACGTCGCGCACGTCGACGAAGTTCGTGACGGTCGGCGTCACCGCGATCACCGGCAGGCGCAGACACTCGATCAGCAATCGCCCCGTCGGGGTCGGGCCCACGTCGCCCGGCCCGATCGGGCCGCACGGCGCGACGATCACCACGTCCTGATCTCGCGCCGCATCGAGCGCGACCTCGTGCGCATCGCGCTTGCTGATCGCGTACGCGCTCTTGGTGATGCCGAGCGCGAACGGCGACGATTCGGTCGCGCGCCGTCCCGGCCCTTGTCCGCCGAAGCGCGCGATCGAGCTGGTGTGCACCACCCGCCGCACGCCGGCGCGCCGCGCCTCCTCGAGCACGATGCGCGTGCCCTCGACGTTCACCCGGCGCATCCGCGCGCCACGATCGGGCGTCCACAGCGCGTAGATCGCCGCGAGGTGGAACACGACCTCGACGTCGCGCATCGCCCGGGCGACCGACTCGCGATCGGTCACGTCGCCGATCCGCACCTCGACGTCGAGGCCTCGCAGGTTGCGCAGATCGTCACGCGCCAGCACCAGCGCGCGCACGTCGTCGCCGCGCTCGCAGAGCTGGCGCACGACGTGGTGGCCGATGAGGCCCGCCGCGCCGGTGACCAGCGCGCGCATCAGAACGTTCCTTCGACGCGGCGTCGATCCTCGAGGCCGAACCACAGCACGAAGTGCGGCTCGTCGCCGACCCGCAGCCACGCCTGACCGAGGTACACGCCGGGCGCGAGCTCGCGGATCTCGTCCTCGATCTTGCGGATGAAGAACGGGTTCTCCGCGTGGTCGTAGTCGAGCTGGATCGCCGGCTGTCCGTCGTGGCGCGAGGGGCCCGCGAACGTCTCGAACCGGAACAGGCGCACCGCGTCGAAGACCACGCGGTTGTTGCCCTCGCCGCGTCCCTCGCCGTGCGGCGCGAAGCTCTTGCCGCGCCACGGGAACGAGCCGGTCCGCGCCCACGCCACCGGCAGCGCGCTCACGAGCGAGGGCACCGCGGGCACCGCGAGCATGCGCCCGCGCAGGTCGCCCGAGATCGCCTCGAGGCGCGGCAGCGTCGCGTGCTCGTAGAGCGCGGTGAGCGCGTCGTGGTCGAGGTGCAGCAGCTGATCGAGCCTGCGGATCGACGCGGGCGCGCGCGCCGGAGAGTGGACGTCGAGCGGACGGGCGGCGATGGTCTCCATGTTCGGTCCTCCTGAGGCGCTGGCGCGCTCACATACGAACGCGTATGTGAGACGGATTTCACGTACGGGTTCGTATGTCAAGCGGACGAGCGAAGAAGAAGCCCACCAAGAGCGAGCCGCGATCGCGCGCCGAGACCAGCGCCGAGACGCGCGAGGCGCTGATCCGCGCGGGGATCGAGCTCTTCGCGGCGGAGGGGCTCGACGCGCCGAGCCTCGACGCGATCTGCGCGCGCGCCGGCAAGACGCGCGGCGCGTTCTACGTGCACTTCGCCGATCGCGACGCGTTCCTCGCCGCGGTGATGGAGCGGGTGGGCCTTCCCTTCCTCGACGTCGTGCTCGGGAGCGACGACACCCCGCCCGCGCTGATGACGGTGGTGCAGCGCTTCCTCGTCGCGGTCGCGAGCGGCGAGTACCCGCTCACCGCGAAGGAAGGCGTGCGCCCGCACCAGCTCCTCGACGCGTGTGCGCGCAGCGAGCCGGTGCGCGCGCGCTACGTCGCGCTGATCGACTCGTCGATCGCGCGGCTCGCGGCGATCGTCGCGCGCGGCCAGGACGAGAAGACGCTGCGCGACGACGTGCGCCCCGAGGACGCCGCCGCGATCCTGCTCGCGGCCGTCGTCGGCGCGCAGACGCTGATGGAGCTGCGGGTCTCGGTGGACCTCGGGCCCGCCGCCGCAGCGATGCTCACCATGTTGCGCCGTCACCCGGGACCGCAGGAGTAGGAAAACCTGGTCGAATCGGCGCACGATCACGCGCGCGGCGAAACAAACCGCGGGATCGATCGCTTGCGCGCCGCTACCATTGCAGCCGTGACAATCCGCTCGTGGGCGCTGGTCGTGATGGTGCTCTCGCTCGCTCCCCCGATCGCCGCCAGTGCACAGCGACGGGATCGAGCGCCGATCCCAGCGATGGTGCGGGGATTGCGCAACGCGGCCGGTTATGCGGGCGTGGAGCGCGATCGGATCGCGGCGGAGCTGAGCGCGGCGATGCGCGCCATCGACGCGGCGAGCGCGAGCGACGGATGCAAGGCGATCGCGCGCCGGCGCATCGAGGCGATCGCGTCCGCGGTGACCGAGAGCCCGGATCGTGCGGCGAGCCGCGCGTGGGAGGCCGCGCGGCGCGCGGTCGCGTCGGCGGGTGAGTGCCGCCCCGACGACGAAGCGCCCAGCGAGGCGCTGGTCGCGCTCGAGGTCGCGGTGTGGCTCGGCGTGGTGTCGAACGGCGCGAGCGCCGAGGTGATGGTGCAGGACCCGGGGCCGCGCGCGCTCTTCGTGCGCGGCACGGCGCTGCTCGCGTCGTCGCAGTGGGAGCTCGCGCGCGCGCGCTTCGAGGCCGGGCGCGCGGTGGTCGGTGATCGCGATCCGGTGCTCTCCGCGGACCTCGCACGCGGCGTGGGCGAGGCGCAGCTCGGCGCGATGCACGAGGCCGATGGGCTCCGCGCGATCGAGGACGCGACGTCGCGCGCGAGCAGCGCGGCCGAGGTGGGATGGCGCGCGCTGGTCGACGCGCAGGTCGCGCTCGGCAGCGCGCACGCGCGGGGACGCCGGTTCGCCGAGGCGCTCGCCGCCTACGATCGCGCGCTCTCGGTCGTGCAGGCGCGGCTCGGCGCGAGCGATCCCTGGGTCGCGGATCTGGTGAACCGCCGCGCGGTGGCGCTCGGCGAGCTCGAGCGCGTCGACGACGCGATCATCGCGAACCAGAGCGCCCTCGCGATCCGCGAGCGTGCGCTCGGCCCCGGCCATCCCGATGCGCTGATCTCGCGATCGAACATCGCGATGATGCTCCAGCGGCGCGGTGATCTCGCGGGCGCGCTCGCGATGCACCAGCAGATCCTCGACACGCGCACGCGCGTGCTCGGCGCGAACGATCCGAGCGTCGCGGTGACGCTCGACGCGATCGCGTTCATCGAGCGCACGGCCGGGCATCACGCCGAGGCGGAGGCGCTGCTGCGTCGTGCGATCACGATCCGCGAGCGCTCGCTGCCGCCCGGACATCCCGACCGCGGGCGCAGCCATCGCGCGCTCGCGCCGGTGCTCGTCGCGCTGGGTCGCATGGACGAGGCGGTGCAGGTCGCCGAGCGCGGCGTGCTGCTGACGATCGAGGCGGTCGGGCCCGATCATCCCGACGTCGCGACCGCGTGGTCGACGATGCTGCAGGTCGCGCAGGCGGTGGGCCGCGACGAGATCGCGCAGCGCGCCCAGCGCGAGATCGCGCGGGTTCGCTCGGTGTCGAGGCGCTGAGCCTGCGACGGCGCGGTCGCAGCTGCGGCCTCGGCGCAGCAGGCCGTCCAGAGCGTGGACGGCGTGCAGGCTGCACCGAGCGCGCGCCGCCCGGGATGCGCGAGGTCGAGCGCGCAATTCCGGGCTCGGCGCGGCCGATCGCGTGAGCACGGCGGGTGCAATGAGAGCCGCTCATGCAACGTGCTCTCGCGATCGTGTGTGTCGTGGCGCTCTCGGGCTGTGTCGCGTCGATGGACGAAGACCTCGACCCCGCAACGAGCCTCGGTGAGGAAGAGTGGAGCGACGAGGGACCGCCGCCCGGTGAAGAAGCGGAGTCCGAGGTGCCCGAGGACGACGGCGACCTCGGGACGATCTCGGAGGCGCTCACCGGCGCGCCGCGCTTCCAGCTGCCGTTCCCGTGCGGCCAGGTCTGGGCGGGCCAGACGCGCACCAACCACAGCCCGCTCAACTCGGTCGACTTCAACCGCGCCAACGACATCGGCGACGCGGTCGTCGCCGCCGCTGCGGGCACGGTCACGCGCGTCGCGAACGAAGGCAATCGCAGCTACGGGCGCTGGATCGAGATCGATCACGGCAACGGCTACCGCACCCGCTACGCGCACCTCAACTCGCAGGGCGTGTCGGTCGGCCAGCGCGTGACCCAGGGCCAGCGCATCGGCACGGTGGGCGACACCGGCGGCTCGTCGGGCCCGCACCTGCACTACGAGGTGCGCCGCAACGGCGTCGCGATCCGCCCGGTGTTCGACGGACGCACCGCGCTCTTCTACGGGACGCGCAACTACACCAGCCAGAACGCGTGCGGTGGTGGTGGCGGCGGCGGTGGTGGGTCGACCGGCGTGGTCGGCCGCGTGAACACGAGCGGCGCGGCGCTCACGGTGCGCGCGGGCGCGAGCTCGACGACGCGCGCGGTGGGCTCGGTCGCCGACGGGTCGACGGTGCGCATCCAGTGTCAGGTGCGCGGCCAGTCGATCACCGGCACGTACGGCACCTCGACGCTGTGGGACTACATCGGCACGGGTTACGTCGCGGACGCGTACATCTCGACGGGCTCCGACGGGCAGGTCGCTCCGACCTGCAGGTGAGGCTCCGGCGAGAGGCGCGTGTGCGCGCGGAGCGCGGGATGGGATGAGCGAGGACGCGCGACGCGAGTCGCGCGTTTTCTCGTTTTGCGCTGGTGCAAAGCGGCAGGGTGCGCCGTTGCATCCGCGCAAACCCGTCACCGAGCCGGCGCCGACCCCGGGCCGGGTCCGGTACCCCGCGCCGACCCGGACCGGGACCCCGACCCCGTCGTCAGCTCTCGGCGGGCATCGCGACTTGCTCGAGCTGGTTCGCTTCGTTCAGTCGGTAGCGCACCACGCGGCGCTCTCTCGTCAGCGTGATCGGCTGCACCACGATGCGCTGCTCGCTCGTGCCGGGGCGGACGATGATCGTCAGCTCCGCGGTGGTGTCGCGGATCGCGTCGCGATCCTCGCGTCGCACCTCGAACACGTGATCGCCCGCTTCGCGCTCGCCGATGCGGATCGCGCGCACGCCGTGCTCGGTGCTCCCGAGCGTCGCCGCCTCGAACACGCTCGCGTCCTCGGTGCCCGGCCAGTGCACCGCGAGCTGCGGCGCGTCGTCGGGATGTGCCCACGTCAGCGCGACGAACACGTCGGGCGGATCGCGCATCACGCCCGCCTCGCGCCACCTTCGGCGGATCGCGGCGCGCATCGCCTCGTCGTCGCCCGCCGCGAGCTCGAGCCGCGCGAGCCGCACCATCGTCCACAGGCGTGCGTGCGACGCCGCGCCCTCGTCGACGCCGGGCTCGGTCGCCTCCCCGAGCCGCTGCTCGAGCCGCAGCGCTTCGTCGGTGCGATGCGCGTCCGCCGCGGCGCGCGCGAGCAACAGGAGCACCTCGCCCTCGCCGGGACGCAGCCGCGCGAGCGTGCCGTACTCGCGGTAGGCGTCGTCCGCCCAGCCGTGCGCGCGATAGAGATCGCCGAGCCGGCGTCGCGCCCAGGGATCGAGCGGCGCGTGCTCCACGATCTCGCTGAACACGCGGCGCGCCTCGACCTCGTTCTCCTGGCGCAGCCAGAACTCGCCCACCGCGGTGCGCACCCGCGCGTCGGCGAGCGGATCGGCGCGCAGCTCACGCGCGACGCGACGTGCCTCGGGGACCGCGCCGGTCTGCTCGAGCAGCGAGAGCAGGCGCAGCCGCAGATCCATCTCGTCGGGCGCGACCTCGAGCCAGCGCCGCACCAGCGCGAGGCGCGCCGCGGGATCGTCGTTCGTCCACCACAGGCGCGAGAAGATCTCCCACTCGACGCCCGCGTCGAGCCCGAGGCCCCAGCGCACGTCGTAGACGTCCTGCACCGTGCGCACGTGACGGAGGATCGCGCGCCGCAGATAGCTCGCCGCCGCGCCGTCGCCCGCGAGCGCGCGATAGAGCTCGACCTCGGCGGCCACACCGCCGACGTGCTCGAGCATCATGTCGAGCAGCGTGCGCCGCGCGCGCCAGTTGCCGAGCTCGCACTGCGCGCGCGCATCGCGCCACACCGAGAGCGCGCCGCTCACGCCGTACGAGCCCGAGAGGCGCTCGCGCCACAACGCACGCCGCATCTCGAGCGCCTGCTGCGACGCATCGCTGCACTGCCGGCGCGTGCCCAGCTCGCGCTCCGGCACCCGGAACACGAACGTGTGATCGACCGAGACCTGCGCGCCGCCGTGCGCCGGGAACCGGATGCCGCGCACCTCGGTGATCACGCACTGCTCGACGTCGGGATCGCCCAGGCCCGTGCTCGCGATCTCCGCGCTGCGCACGCTGCCGTCGCCCTCGATCGCGACCCGCACCGTGACGTCACCGGTGAGATCGGGGCGCACCAGCGAGCGTCGCTCGTAACACTGCCGGGGACCGCGCTCGCCCACGACCAGCGCGCGCGCCGCCGACGCGCGACCGAGCCCGCCGTCGCCCGACTCGCCGCGCACCGGCTCGGGCGGCGTGCTGCTCACGCGCGACGACCACGTCGCCTCGGGCGACGACGCGTCGCGGCTCGGATCGTCGCGCCGCATCCGACGGCGCCATCCGAGCTCGTCCGACGTGAGCCCGGTGACCGGCACGTTCGCGCCGCCGCCACCGAGGCCCCACGCGACCCCGAGCGGGTCGTGATCGAAGCCGTCGATCAGCGCGAGGATCTGGTTCTCGGTGATGCCCACGCCCATCGAGGTCCACGGCGTGACGAGCCCGAAGCGCACCCCGAGATCGACCAGCGCCTCGCGTCCCGCGTCGGCATCGAGCAGCTCGCGCAGCCGCGCGCTCGCCCAGCGACGCCGCACGTCGCCCTCGTCCTCGACGCTGCCGCTGGTCACCGGCAGCGTGCGCTCGAGCTCGAAGCCGTCGACCTGGCCGCGGATCGTGATCGACGTCGGAAGCGTGTCGACGAGACGACCGACCAGACGCAGGTGCTCGCCGCGACGGATCGAGATCGGGCCGCGCGGATACACACGCTCCACGCCCTCGCCGAGCTCCACGCTGATGCCGCGCAGCGTCGCGCGCGACGCGTCGGCGAGCACCGTCATCACCGCGCGCGCCGCGCTCTCGCGATCGCGCACCGCGCTCGCCTGCTCGCCGAAGAGCGCGCGCAGCAGATCGACGTTCGCGCCGTCGCCGATCGCGAGACCGAAGAAGCGCGGCGGCGCGTCGAGCGTCGCGAGCTGCGCGCGGATCGCCGTCGCGTCGAGCGCGCCCGTCGTGGGCATCGCATCGCCGAGATAGATCACCGCGCCGCGCCCTTCTCCGGCCACCAGCGCCGCTGCATCACGCAGGCTCGCGCCGAGATCGGTCGCGCCGCCGAGCTCGACGCGCGCCAGCGACTCGAGGATCTGCTCGCGCGTCTCGTCGCTCGCGGTGACGAGCCCTTCGGGCGCGCCCGCGGGGGCCCTCGCGCGCACGTCGGCGATGCGGATCGCGACACGATCCCCCGGCGCGAGCTGCCTCAGCACCGCCTCGACCACGCCGCGCGCGATCTCGAGGTCCTCGGGATCGGTCGCGCCCGAGACGTCGAGCAGCAGCACGATCGACGGGCCCGGCGGCGTCTCCTCGCGCTCCGAGGCGAGCGCCGCGGTCGGCACGTCGAAGAGCACGTAGTCGTCCTCGCCCTCGGCGGCCGGCTGGGTCTGCAGCCCGCCCACGCGATAGGCGACCACACCGCTGCCGCGCTCCGCGCGCTCGGCGTCGTAGAGATCGAGATGGAAGTCGGCGCGCGGTCGGAAGTCGCTGCGACGCAGCGTGACGCGACCGCTCTCGTCCGCCGCGCCCATCCCGGCGCGCAGCGCGCCGGCGTTCGCGTGGCGGGTGTCGACGTTCAGCACGAACTCGCCGAGCAGCGGCGCCTCGCCCTCGGCGCGCATCGGATAGACGTAGGTGCGTCGTTCGCCAGAACGGTCGAGCCATTCGGTATAACGAACGCGCACCCGCACCGTGCCGCCCGGCGGGACCGGATAGATGCGCGCGCGAAGGCGCTCGGGGCCGTCCCACGAGAGCTTGCTGCCCGCGGTCTCGCGGCTCTGCCATCCGAGCTGATAGCCGGGGCTCACCGGGATCGTGCCGACCACCGCGTCGACGAAGCCGCCGCCGGTGTCGACCGCGAAGCCCTGCACGATCGCGCCCGCGGGCAGGCGCATGCGCCACTCGCCCTCGAGCGCCTCGGAGCGCGCGTTGAAGAACGTCTGCACCACCTCGGTCACCGCGAGGTCGCCGCGGATCTCGGCGCTCACCTCGTGGCCGCGGATCGGCAGCGGCGTGCGCGCGCGACCGAGCTCGTGCGGCATGCGCCCCGCGAGCACACCGACGCGCTCCACCACCCGCAGCCGGCCGTGCGCGGGGTCGGCGAGCCCGCCGGTCCAGTCGTCCCACATCGCCTCGGGCGCGAGGTCCGCCGCGCTCGCGCCCGCGCGCAGGGTCTCGCCCTGCGCGATGCGCCCTTCGCCGTGCGGCGTCGTGTACGTGACCTCGCCCGAGCCGCAGTAGACGCGGGTCTCGCCCCCGGCGATCTCCACCGCGAACGCGGCGCCGCTGCTCGCGAAGCGACCGTGCGCGGTCTCGATCGTCGTCTCGTCGGCGCTCGATGCGTCGACCCACACCCGGCCCTGCGCGAGCGTCAGCGACGCGAGCTGCGCCGCGCCGGCGGTGGCGCGATCGAAGAGCACCCACGCGCCGGAGTCGAGCGTGAGCGCGGCGCGACCGTCGTCCGCGGTGCGCACCGTCGCGCCCTGCTCGACGCGCGCCGGATGATCGACGGTCTCGCGCGCGTCGCCGCGCTCGAGGGTCGTCGTGCCGCGCACCACCGAGACCAACGCGACGGTCGGCGCGGGATCGTGGTGCTCGCCGCCGCAGCCGACGAGCAGGATCAGCGCGAGCGAGAGACGAAGCGTGCGCATCAGCGGTTCCCTCGCGCGGCGGTGGTGATCTCGAGCGGCGTGGTCTCGGCGATGGTGGTGCCGGTGATCGTCCACGCCATCGCGCGTCGCTCGGCGTCGAAACGCAGCGGGATCACCTGGATGCGCTCGTCGGGCCGGCCCTCGTGCCACACCACGACGAGCTCGCCCTCGATCGCGCCGAGACGATCGCGGCTCGAGCGACGCACCTCGATGCGATAGGGCGCGCTCTCCTGCTCGGCGACGTCGAACGCCTCGATGCCGAGCTCGGGCGCGAGATCCTCGGGGCGCGTGGGCGAGAGCCCGGGGTGCGCGGCCCAGAGCGCGAGCTGCGCGTCGGGATGCGACCACGTGAGCGAGACCCGCATGTCGCCCGCGCCGCGCAGCACGCCGCTGCGGCGCATGCGCGCGACCAGCGACGCGAGGCGCGCCTCGTCGGAATTGCGGCGCGCGTCCTCGCGCAGCTTCGCGAAGCGCACGCTCGACCAGAGCTGCGCGATGCGAGCCAGGCCCTCGCGCGCGCCGGGCTCCGCGGTCTCCATCAGGCGCTGCTCGAGGCGCAGTGCTTCGTCGACGCGCCCCGCGCCCGCCGCCGCCTGCGCCAGCAGGAGCAGCACGCCGGGATCGTCGGGACGGATCGCGGAGAGCGTCGCGTACTGGCGGTAGGCGTCGTCGTACCAGCCGTGGGCGCGATAGAGGTCGCCGAGGCGGCGCCGCGCGAGCTCGTCGAGCGGCGCGAACTCCACGATCTCGCTGAACGCGCGTCGCGCCTCGGGCTCGCGATCGTGGCGCAGGTACATCTCGCCGATCGCGGTGCGCACCCCGGCGTCGGCCAGGGGATCGAGACGCATCGCGCTCGCGAGACGGAACGCCTCGGGCATGCGCTGCTGGTGCTCGAGCTCCTCGAGCAGACGTAGTTTGAGGTCCAACGAATCCGGTCGCTGCGCCACGAGCTCGCGCAGCGCGCGCAGTCGCGCCGCGGGCGTGGTCGCGCGCGCGAGCACCTGCTCGACGAGCGTCCAGTCCACGCCGCCGCTGAGCCCGAACGCGTTGCGCACCAGGCGCAGATCCTCGGGCGAGCGCACGCGCCGCAGGATCTCGCCGCGCAGGTAGCCGCGCGCCGAGCCCTCGGTCATCTGCTGGTAGAGCTCGATCATCGTCGCGAGCGAGCCCGCGCGCGCGAGCATCAGCGAGAGCAGCGCGCGGCGATCACGCCAGCCCGGCGCCTCGCAGTCGCGGATCGCGGTGCGATAGACCTCGACCCATTCCCAGGTGCCGCTCGTCTGCTCGAGGCGCTCGCGCCACAGCGCGCGGCGATCGTCGAGCGAGCGCGACGCCGCATCGCTGCAGCGACGGCGCGCATGATCGTCGGCGGTCGTCGTGGTGACGATGATCGTGGTGCGAGTCGTGCTCGACGTGTGCTGGATCGGCGCGCTCGATCCGCCCGACGCCTCGAGCGTGATCGGATAGGTCACGGTGACCACGCCGCCGCCGGTGGGCGACGGGAACGTCCAGCGACGCACCGCCTGTGCGATGCAGCCCTCGACGCGCGGATTGCCGAGCGAGCTGCTGGTGACGCCCGAGCCCTGCACCGCACCGCTCGAGCCGATGACGAAGCCGATGGTGACGCGGCCCATCAGGTCGGGGCGCTGCGCGAGCTCCTGCTCGTAGCAGTAGCGCACCTCGTTGAGGTGACGCCGCACCACGCGACGGATCACCTCCGACGAGAGCGCGCCGCGCACCTCGGCCTGACCGAAGCGCACCTGAGGCACCGCGGCGCGTCGACCGCTGAACCCACCGGCCGCCGAGCCGTAGCCCTGGCCGGTTCCGTCGCCCGCGCCGTGTCCGATCGCGCCGAGGTTGCCCAGCCCGATCGTGCCCTCGCCGCTTCCACCGCCGCCGCGCCCGGTGCCGCGCAGACCGAGGCCGCCGTACCCGGAATTCGTGCCGATCTCGTCGCCCAACAGCGAGCCGAGCGCGTCCATCGGCTCGCTGCGCTCGGCCTCGCGCGCCGGGGAGCGGTCCGCGATCGCGCCGCCCACCGCTGCCGCCGCGGCCTCGGGCTCGGGCTCGGCAGGCAGGACCGGCGCGGTCGTCGCGGTGGTCGCGGGCGGCGGTGCGGGCGCGGGCTGCGGCGCGTCCGTGCGCGCCTGCTCGCGCGCCATGCGCTGATCGTCGGCGTTGCCCTCGATGCCGTAGCGCGATCGCGACTCGGTCTGGGTGCTCGTCGTGGTGTCGGTGCCTCCCGCCTGCAAGGGAGGCGCTTCTTCGACCTCTTCGGCGACCGGCTCGCCGGGCTCGCTCGTCGCGCCCGATCCGGTCGGCGGCTCCGCGCCGCCCGAGCATCCGGTGAGCGCGAGCGGACCGAGCGCGATGCCCAGCGCGATCTGCGCGATCGTCGACTCCTCTTCGCGCGCCGCGGGATCGACCAGCGGCTCGTGGTGCAGCAGGCGCGAGAGCCGACCCATCTCGCGCAGCTCGCGCGCGCTCGGCACGTAGTAGCTGGTGAACGGCGTGATCAGCCCGTAGCGCGTGCCGAGCTCCGCGATCTCCTCGCGGCTCGCGCCTCCGAGCAGGAGCTGCCGCAGCCGCTCGCCCGCCCATCGCAGCCGCAGATCCACCGTCTCGGCGCGCGTCTCGGTGCTCACCGCGATGCGCTCTTCGAACGGCGCGCCCGCGACCTCGCCGCGCACCACGATCTCGGTGGGCAGATCGTCGCGCACGCGCCCGACGATCGCGAGCACGTCACCCGAGGTGAGGTCGACCGGACGACGCGGGAACACGTTGTCGATCCCGCTGCCCAGCTCGACCGTCACGCGCGAGAGCAGCGGCCGCTGCGCGTGCGCGAGCACGTCGAGCGCAGCCTCCGCCGACTGCCCGCGCTCTTCCACGCGCAGCGCGAGACCGCCGCCCTGGGTGAGCGCGTCGAGCAGATCGACGTTCGCGCTCGAGCCCACGCCGATCGCGTAGAGGCGCACCGGGTGGGGCAGTCGCGCGAGGTGCTCGAGGAGCTGCTCCGCGCCGAGCTCGCCGACCGTCGGCGCACCATCGCCGACGTACACCACCGCGCCGGGCCGCGCGGGATCGAGCAGCGTGGAGGCCTCGGCGATCGCCGCGCCGAGGTCGGTCGCACCACCCGCGGGCACGCGCGAGAGCCCTTCGAGGAGCGCCTCGACGCGCTCTCCGCTCGCAGGCCCCAGCGCGGTCGCGCCCTCGCCTTCGATCAGCGGACGGATCGCGAGATCGGCGCCCACGATGCTCAGTCGATCACGCGGCCCGAGGTGCGCCGCGATCGACTCGACCACGCTGCGGCCGAGCTCGAGGTGCGATCGATCCGTCGCCGCGCTCACGTCGGCGACCACCACGAGATCGATCCCGCCTTCGCCCGCGCGCTCGGTGAGCCGCGCCGGAAGCCGCAGCGGCAGGAACCAGTAGTCGCGCTCGTCGGCCTCGTGGACGATCGCACGCGATCCCGGAGCGCGCGGCGGGGGCTCGTGGCGCGCGCGGTACGCGCGCTGGGCGCGCGCTTCGTCCTGGCTCGTCAGCTCGAGCCAGAGATCGCTGCGCGGACGGAAGTCGCTGCGCCGCAGCACCACCGAGTCGCCCTCGACCACCGCGCCCATGCCCGCGCGCACGTGCGATGCACCGGCGCGCGCGAGATCGGCGACGAACGACATCTCCTGCACGTGCGGCGCGCGCTCGCCCGCGCCCATCGGGTAGCGATAGAGCCGCGGCCCGCCTTCGCGCGCGGGGCCGAGCCACTCCGCGTAGCGGATCGCGATGCGTCGCACCTCGCCGGGCGCGATCGGATAGATGCGCGCGCGGTAGCGTCCTGCCGCGTCCCACTCGAGCAGCGCGGGATCATCGGTCGAGCCGCGATAGACCTGCGCTTCGTACGCCGCGCGCGCCTGCTGCTGCTCGCGCACGTAGCCCTCGACCATCGTGCCGTCGCGATCGACCGCGAAGCGCTGCAGCACCGCGCCCTCGGGCACCGACACGCGATAGAGGCCCTCCACGGTCTCGCTCGCGGGGTTGAAGAACTCCTGCTCGACCTCGGTGATCGCGAGGTCTCCGTCGACGCGCACGCGCACGTCGAGCCGGCGGATCGTGAGCGCCCAGCGTGCGACGCCGATCTCGTCGGGCACACGCGCCTCGAGCATGCCGAGCCCGGGCGCGACCTCGCCGCCCTCGGGCCCGGGCCGCACCAGACCACCGGTCCAGTCGCTCCACAACGTCGCGGGGGTGATGGTCGGAGCGTCGGAAGAAGTGGCACCCAGTGCCATTTCTTCGCCGGCCCGGATCACCCCGCGATGGGCGCCGACGCGATAGCTGATCTCGCCGCGCACCACGTAGATGCGGTCGCGCTCGACCGAGAGCGCCGCATCGGCAGCGCGCAGCGTGGCTTCGCCGATCGTGATCGCGACCGCGTCACCGGGGTGCGACTGGACGTAGACGCGCCCCGCGTCGATCGTGATCGCGTCCTCCGCACCGATCGTGAGGCGCGCGCCCTGGTCGAGCAGGAGCGCGCCACCTCCGTCGAGCTCGAGGCGGGCGCGCGAGGCCTCGCCGGTCGTCACGATCGCGCCGGGCGCCACCCGTGCGCGAGGCCCTGCGACGTCGTCCCCTGCCCGCACGTCGCCGCGCACCGTGCGCAACGTCGCGACCGTCGCGTCCACCGCTTCGGTGCGGTGCCCACACGCGACCAGCGCGAGCGCGACCACCCCCACGATCACGACGTGGTGTCGCCTCATCCCCGAGCCTCCCTCGTTCGCCAGACTATCACTGACCTCGGGCGCCCTAGACGCCTTGGAAGTCGGGAAGTTCTGACGCGAGAGCGAGGGAGATCAGCGTGTCGACGCCGTATCGGCGATGGAGATGCGTGCTCGGAGCACGCATTCGTCGATCACTGCGCGGGCGCCTCGCTGCTCGGGCGCTCTGCGGGCGGGGTCTCGCTCGTGGGCGGGGGCGGTGCGCTCGGGGTCGCGGTCGGGCTCGGCGGGAACGCGTCGCGCGGGACCTCGCCGCTCAGCGAGCCCAGGAACGCGACGATCAATCGCACCTGCTCGTCGCTCAGCTCGCGACCGAGCTGGTAGCGGCCCATCACGCGCACCACCTCGGGCAACGTCGCCTGCGATCCGTCGTGCAGGTACGGCGCGGTCAGCGCGACGTTGCGCAGCGTCGGCACCTTGAAGCGATGACGATCCGCTTCGTCGTGCGTGACGTTGTAACAGCCCATGTCGGCGTCGGTGAGCGGGCGTCCGACGTCCTGGAAGTAGTCGCGCACCAGGCCCATGCGCTGGTACATCGTGCCCCCGAGGTTCGCGCCGGTGTGGCACGCGGTGCAGCCCACGCTCACGAAGAGCGCGTAGCCCCGGCGCTCGTCCTCGGTGAGCGCGCCCGCGTCGCCGCGCACGAAACGATCGAAGCGCCCCGGCGTGATCAGCATGCGCTCGTACTCGGCGATCGCGCTCTGCACGTTCTCCTGCGAGATCGGGCGCTCGCCGCCGAACACCGCGGCGAACTCCGCGGCGTACGTCGGATCGTTCTGGAGCACCGAGAGCACGCGATCCCAGCTCGAGCCCATCTCGAGCGGGTTCGTGATCGGCCCCGCGCACTGCGTCTCGAGATCGGGCGCGCGCCCGTCCCAGAACTGCACGAAGTTGAGCGCCGCGTTGAGCACCGGCGGCGAGTTGATCGGACCGACCTGACCGCCGATCCCGATCGACGTGCGACGCGGCTCGGCGCCGCCGTGCTCGAGCTGATGACAGGTGACGCACGCGACCGAGCCATCGCCCGAGAGCCGCGGATCGTGGAAGAGCGCGCGACCGAGCAGCGCCTCGCGACGCTCGAAGCGCGCCTCGGGCAGCGCCTGGATCCCACCGAGCGCCTGGGGCGGCGCCGGCTCGGGGATCGCGGTGGTCGCGGCCTGGGGCGCAGGCGCCGGTTGCTCGGCGCTCTCCGACGACGAGCCGCAGCCGATCGCCAGGGCGGCGACGAAGCACGTCCACACACGCGTCATCGTGCGTGGACATGCTCGCGCGCCTCATCGCCACAAGTGCTCGGCTCACTCGACCGCGATCACCACCTTGCCGAAGTGCTCGCCGCTCGCGAGGCGCGCGTACGCATCGCGCGCCTCGCGCCACGGGAACACCCGATCGATCACCGGCTCGATCTTCGCTGCCTCGAGCGCGCGATTCAGCGCCTCGAACATCGCGACCGATCCCACGTACACGCCCGCGACGCGCAGCGCCTTGTGGAACACCGCGTGGGTGTCGATCTCGCCGCGCGTCCCCGTGAGCACGCCGATCAGGCTCATCGTGCCGCCGTAGCGCAGCGACACCACCGACTGATCGAACGTGCCCGGCCCACCGACCTCGACCGCGACGTCGACGCCGCGCCCGCCGGTGAGCGCCTTCGCGCGCTCGCCCCACTTCGGCTCGGCGACGTAGTCGATCACGTGGTCGGCGCCGAGCGCCCGCGCGCGCTCGCGCTTCTCCTCGCTCTTCGAGGTCACGATCACCTTCGCGCCCGCTGCCTTCGCGAGCTGCAGCGCGAACATCGACACACCGCCGGTGCCCTGCACCAGCACCACGTCACCCGGCGCGACCACGTGCGTCGTCTCGAAGAGCGCGTGCCACGCCGTCACCGCTGCGCACGGCAACGACGCAGCCTGCACGAACGAGAGGCGCGCCGGGATCGCGACCCACGACGACTCGTCGAGCACGACCTCCTCGGCGAGCATGCCGTCGCGCCCGCCGCCGAGCGCGTTCGCGTGATGGAAGTCGGAGAGCAGCCCGCTCTGCCACGTCGGGAAGAACGACGCCGCGACACGATCGCCGACCTTCCATCGCGTCACCTGCGCGCCCACCTCGATCACCTCGCCCGCTCCGTCCGAGAGCGGCACGACCGGCGCTTTCCGGTTCGTCGCGAGGCGACGGAGGACCAGGTCGCGATAGTTGAGCGAGGTCGCGCGCACCCGCACCCGCACGTCGCGCGCACCGAGCGCGGGCGAGGGTCGTTCGGTGAGCACCAGCGCGTCGTTCTCGGGGGCGGGACGGAGCTCGTAGGCCTTCATGATCGTCTTCTCCTCGTAGGACGAAGCGCTCTCTCGTACCCTGCTTCCGATGTCGCAAGTACGGACAAAGACCGCCGGTACTATCAAGAAGGGAAGTAAGGGCCCGGTCGGAAACAGCGGGATCGCCGAGGGCGCCGATGCGCCGCGAGGGCAAGGCGCGAGGAGGAGGAATGCTCGAAGCATTCCGACGACGAGCAACGCAGCCATCGCGGACGCAGCGGCGGCCGCAGGCCCCGCTGTTTCCGACCGGGCCCGTAAGCGCGGCGACGATCAGCGCTCGAACTGCGCGGTCGAGGCCACGCTCGGCGTGATCGGCGGACGCTGGAAGGGCGTCGTCCTCTTCTGGCTGCTCACGGGCAAGCTCCGGTTCGGCGAGCTGCGCCGCAGGGTCCCGAACTGCTCGGAGCGCATGCTCACGCTGCAGCTCCGCGAGCTCGAGGAGGACGGGCTCGTCTCGCGCACCGTCTACGCCGAGGTCCCGCCGCGCGTCGAGTACGAGCTCACGACATTCGGGCGCAGCCTCGAGCCGATCCTCCTCGGCATGCGCGAGTGGGGCGAGCGCTACAAGCGCCGCCTGACGTGATCGCGGCGCTCAGCCGATCGACGACGACGCCCAGAGCTCTCCGAGCAGCGCGCGCGGCGGCGCGCCCGCGATCGCGCGGAACTCGGTGATCAGGTGCGCCTGATCGTAGTAGCCGGCGTCGGCGGCGATCGCTGCCCAGGCGGCGCGATCGCCGGAGCGCGCAGCACCGAGCGCGCGATGGAATCGCGCGAGCTTGGCGAACCCCTTGGGCCCGATGCCGAACGCATCGCGGAACACGCGGCGGAGGTGGCGCGCGCTCACGCCGAGCTCGTCCGCCACGGCCTGCACGTTCGCGCTCGCGAAGGACGGGTCGCGCAGCTTCTCGGCGGCGTCGAGGGCGAGGCGCGAGCACGGCCGTACCTCGCTCGCCACGCGCTCGGCGATCGAGGCATCGAGGACCGCCGCGGCCTCGAGCACGTCGCGCGCCGCGGCGAGCCGCTCGAAGACACGACGCGCCGCGGCCTCGCCCCAGAGATCCTCGAGCGCGACGACGCGGCCGGCGATCGCCGACGCGGGCACGCCGAGCACGGCCTCGGTCGCGCCCAGACGGAGCCGCGCGCTCACGCTGCGCTGCGTCCCGCGCAGGACCTTGCGACGGACGCGCTCCCGCGCGCCGAGCGCGTGTGCGTCGAGCCCTCTCTGCGCCGCGGGCCCGAAGCGGACCATGATCTCGACCTCGGCGTGAGGGATCAGCACGTGCGGCGTGTCGGCCTCGGGCTCGTGCACGAGCAACGCCTCGACGACCGATGCCGTCGGCGCGCTGCTCGGGACGAGAGAACGGCGATCGACGTGCATGGCAGAGAGCATGGAGTCGCGCGCTCGCTGCACAAGGGGCGCGCGTCGTGGTCCGCTTTCTCCAATCCGTGCGCCGGCCTGCTCGCTAGGTTCCGGCGCATGAAGCTGCTCGTCACCGGAGCGACCGGAAAAGTCGGAAGTCGTCTCGCTCGCCGCCTCGCCCTGCGCGGCGATCACGTTCGCGCGCTCGTGCGCGATCCCAGCCGCGCCGAGGCGCTGCGCGCGCTCGGCGTCGAGATCGTGCGGGGCGACCTGCTCGACGTCGCATCGCTCGAGGCCGCGGTGCGCGGCGTCGACGCAGTCGTGCACTGCGCCGCGTTCTTCCGCGGCGCCACGGCGGAGGAGGCGCACGCGACCAACGACCTCGGCACCCAGCACCTCGCGGCGGCGGCACGCCGCGCGTCGGTGGGGCGCTTCGTCTTCACGAGCACCGGGCTCGTGTACGGCGCGAACGGCGGGCGCGCCGCGCGCGAGGACGATCCGTGCACGCCGGCACCGGGATACCCGGCGAGCAAGCTCGCCGCCGAGCGCGCCCTCTTCGCGGTCGAGGGCCTCGACGTGCGCGTGCTCCGGCTGCCCTTCGTATACGGCGACGGCGATCCCCACATCGAGGAAGCGGTCCCGATGATGCGCGGCTTCCTGCCGGCGCAGCGCATGTCGCTCGGGCACCACGCCGACGTCGCGCAGGCGGTCGCGCGCGTCCTCGACACGCGGTCGCCGTCGCACCGCATCTACAACGTCGTCGACGACGAAGCGCCCGACCTGGCCACGCTCTTCGCGTCGGTCGGCGCCCCGCCGCCCGACGGCTCGGCCGCCGAGATGGCGCGCGCGTTCGACATGCTGCTCGACGGCCACCGGCTCCGCGACGACCTCGGCTTCCGCCCGGAGTACCCGCGCCTCCAGGACGCGATCGCCGCCGGCGTGGCGTGATGCGGGCGAACGCGGCCGGTGGTCACGCGGTGTCGGGGTCGAGCCGCAGCACCACGCGCCCGCCGTCGATCAGCGCGCACTCCGCGGTGCGGAACGACTTCACCGACGCCTGTCCGGTCAGGCGCGCGGTGATCACGCGGACGAAGGGCTCGTGCGTCACCGCGACGACGAGCCCGGGCGCGCTCGTGAGCAGGTGCTCGGCGCGCAGCGCGTCGCCGTGGGGCTCGATCGCACGATCGACGGTGACGAGCCCCGCGTAGCCGAGCCCTTGTGCGAGCAGCTCCGCGGTCTGCACCGCGCGCACCAGCGGGCTCGCGAGGATCGTCGTCGGGACCATCCCCCGCAGCGAGAGCGCGCTCGCGATCGCGCGCACCTCGTCGCGTCCCCGCAGCGAGAGCACACGCTCCTCGTCGTTTCCGTGCGAGGGCATCGCCTCGCCGTGCCGCACCACGAGGATGGGCATGATCAGGCCGCGCGGATCGCCGCGGTGTCGGGCCGGGTGCGCTCGCCGTCGGCGGGGATGCCGCGCGACTCGAGCAGCGCGAGGAGCCGGCTCTCGGCGATGCGTCGATCTCCGACCAGCGGCGCGACGCCGCGCGCGAGCGCGCGCATCGTCGGGAATCGATCGTCCTGCACCCGCGCCATCGAGCGCGCGACGAACTCGTCCCACGCGAAGTCGAGATCGTGGCGGATGAGCCCGGCGCGCGGCGCGTCCTCGCGGATGATGCGGCGCAGGAGGTTCGCGACGTTCGATCCGGTGAACGGAAGACGCCCGGTGAGCGCCTCGAACATCACCACGCCCATGCCGAACACGTCGGCGCGCGCGTCGACGTCGGGATCCCCCGACGCCTGCTCGGGCGAGACGTAGCTCGGCGTGCCGAACACCCGACCGACCTCGCGCTGACGCTCGTCCGCGGGGGCACGATCCGACGCGCACACGCCGAAGTCGAGCAGCCGCACCCGCAGCGATCCGTCGACCTCGCGATCCATCACGATGTGCTCGGGCTTCACGTCGCGGTGCACGTAGCCGTGGGCGTGCGCGGCGTGGAGGATCGTCGCGACGCGCATCATGATCGCGCCGACGATCTCGGGCGCGAGCGTGCCGACCCGACGGAGCAGGCGCGCCATGCACTCGCCGCGCACGCGCTCGAGCACGAGGTAGGGCGAGCCGTCGGGCAGCGTGCCCTCGTCGATCACCGGCACGATGCCGGGATGCGCGACGGTGCGCGCGACCTCGCCCTCGCGGCGCAGGCGGCGCACGAGGTCGGGGTTGTCGACGAAGATCGGGCGCAGCGTCTTGATCACGACGTCTGCGCCGTCGTCGATGCGCTCCGCCTCGAAGACCACTGCGGTCCCACCGATGCCGAGGACCTCGCCGACGAGATAGCGGCCGTCCAGGATCGTTCCCCGCAGCTCCGAACGCTCCGCTGCTTCCATCGCCGAGCCTCCAGCGGCGACCTTCGGAGGAACGGAGATCCCGGTCAAAAAAGCGACGCGGACGATCCGTGTTCGGAGATCAACGAAGCCAGCGGGTCTCGGGGTTCTCCCGGCGCCAGATCACGTGATCCATGAAGTAGTGGTGGACGTTCACCACGACGAAGAAGGCCGCGAAGAACGGCGTCGGACCGAGCGGTCCATCGCTCGGCATTCCGTCGTCGAGCAGCGCCGGGCCACCGCGGAAGAGCAGCCATCCGAGCCCGAGCGCGGAGAGCGCGAGCAGGCCGAGCCGCAGCGCGACCGGACGCCCGAAGGTCGGCGGTGCTTCCTCGGCGCGGGCGCGGTTCCCGCGCATCAGCGCGACGAAGTAGAAGTACTGCACCGCGTGCAGCGCGGGGATCGCGTAGCGCACCAGCGGATCGGCGTTCGACCACACCGTCCACGCCCACACGGTGATCAGGAACCCCGAGAGCGGCGCGAGCGGGAGCGATCGCCACCGCCGCGCGAGCACGATCACCAGCGCGATCGTCGTGAGCGCGAAGACGACGCCGCTGCCGAGCTCGAGCCACGCGGGCCGCGCCGTCGCCCAGTACACCACGCCCTTCTCGACGAACTCGCCCGCCGGCGTCGCGGGGCTCGCCCAGGCGTAGGCCCACGCTGCGTAGCAGTGCGCGAGGATCACCCGCCGCTCGTGATCCGCGAACCGCACGCCGCGCCGCATCGAGAGCACGGTGAGCACACCGAAGCCCTGCTTCACGTAGTGCCAGCCGACGAGCACGAACATCAGCTGCACCATCCACCCGAGCGCCTGCGGCGAGCGCAGCGCGATCGCCGCGCCCGCCCACGTCACGAGCACCAGCGGCACCACGAGCCCCGCGATCACGTACCGAATCCGCTGGGTGCGTGGGATCGACGCGCCGAGCGCGCGCTCGCGCACGTTCTCGTAGAAGAGCAGGTACGTGACCGAGAAGTGCGGATCGTTGATCACGTGCGCCGCGTGGAAGAACAGGAACCCGAACGCGAGCTCCGACGCGTCGAGCCCGACGCTCGCGCGCAGCCACCACGAGAGCGGGAAGAGCAGCAGCGTGATCCCGCCCGTGAGCAGGAATTCCGCGACGCGTCCGCGCGGCGCGGGGGTCCTCACGTCTTCTTCTTCGACGACGAGCGCTTCGACTGCGCTGCTCACGCACGCGACTCTATCATCGCGTCTCGAGGGTCCGCGCCTCGCGTGCGCCGAGCTGCAGCACGGCGAGCAGGGCCGCGAACGTGAGCGCGACGACCCACGCGCCGAGGTGCGCACGCGGCGCGAGCACGAGGTGCGCGGCGTCGCGTGCGATCGCGAGCGGATCGGTGATTACGTCCCACGAATTCCAGCGCTGCACGCGGCCGAGCCACACGCCGACGCCGCTCGAGAGCCACACGATCGCGGCGAGCATCCAGCTCGCGCGCTCACCGGTGCGCTCCGCGAGCGCGCAGCGCATGCGCTCGAGCGAGCCGATCGCGATCGTGGCGCCGGCGAACGCGAACGACGCGCACATCACCGCGTCGTACCAGCGCAGCGCACCCGGCCCGTGCCCCGCGTACACGAGATCGGTCACCAGGTAGATCGCGTTCGGGAAGAAGAGCCACCACGCGAGCGCAGCCGGGACCGCGAGCTCGAGGCGATCGCGCGCGAGCGCACCACGCGTGAGGAGCTCGGGCGCGACGGGTGCCCACGCGAGCACGAGGTTCCACCCGAGGAACGCGAGATCGAGCGAGCCGGTGCGCGAGACGCGCGCGACGAGCATCACGATCGCGAGCGCGGAGAGCAGGAGCGACGATCGAGAGCGCATCCGCTCGCAATGCGCGACACGCATGGCGAAATCGTGGCGGAACCCGGGAGAATTTCTGAGGAGAGCAGGAGGGTTGGGAACACCCGAGCGCAACGGGCGCCACGAGGAAGGGTCAGGAGTCCCGCTTCGTGCGCTTCGGTGTTCTGCTCTCCGCGGAAAGCCCGTGATGAGCATTCCGCGAGCATCGGGCCCCGAGCTGACCACTCGACGTGGTCACTCCTTCCACTCCTGCTCTCCTCGGAAATCTCTCTCCTCGGATTCCTGCTCTCCTCAGCGGCGCCGCTCGGCTCGCTTCAGCGCGACGAGGTGCTCCTCGCGCGTCGCGCCTCCACCCCACGCGGGCCGGGGCTGCGACGCGCTCGCGACCAGCTCGAGGCCCACGTGCGGTGCGATCTCGAGCAGCTGCGGGATCAGCGGCACGTCGAGCTGGCCGAAACGTCCGTCGCCCATCAACAGCACGATGAAGCCGTCGCGATCGAGCACGCGCTCCATCCCGCGCAGCATCGCCGCGACGTCGTCCCACCACTGCTCCGCAGCCTCGTCGGGATCGACCGCGGCGCTACGGCGCGCGCCCATCTCGCGGCGCGCGAAGGCGCGCGCGTCGAGGCCCAGCCACGCGAGGCGCAGCGCGTGCTGCGCGTGGTAGTCGTAGGTCCCGCCGTAGGGCGGCGACGTCAGGATCAACCGCGCCTTGGTGCGCGCGCCGAGCAGGTGCTCGAGCTCTCGCGAGTCGCCCTCGAAGAAGCGCGGCGCGATCACGTCCGCGGGCAGCGCCTCGTCGAGCGTGCCCCAGCGCTGCGCGAGCTCGTGGCACTTGCGCACGAACATCTCGGTGCTGAGCCCCTTGCGGATGCGCTTCTCGGCCTCCTGCTGCGAGGTCTCGGCGCGCTTCTTCGAGAGCTTCACGACGAGCGACGAGAACACCATCTCGAGCGCGCGGCGATCGGCGTCGTCCTCGACGCTCCGGATCTCCTCGAGCAGCCCCGCGAGCTCCTTGAGCACGTGCGGGCCGTACCAGCCGATCATCGAGGGCGGCAGCTTCGCGATCGCACGCTCGCGCGCCTGCACGCGCTCGATCGACGCCTCGCCCACCAGCTCCGCGAGCTGCTCGAACGCGTCGCGCGAGTCGGCGTCGCGGCGCTCGCACTTCACCGCGACGAGCGAGCCCGCGAGCGGGTTCAGATCGACGCCCGCGCTGCGCCGCCCCGCGAGCATCGCCTCGAGCAGCACGGTGCCGCTGCCGCAGAAGGGATCGAGCACACGCTCGCCCTCGCGGGTCGCGCGCGCGATCACGATGCGCGCGATCGCGCGGTGCATGCGCGCCGGCCACGCGTGGAACCCGTGGGTGAGCGCGTCGGGATCTTCGTGCGCCGCGGCCTCCATCGCCTCGACGAGCGTCGCCGCGATCTTGGGATCGCCCTGCGAGCGAGTGGGCCCACCGACGTTCACCAGCGCCTTGCGACCGATCGACTCCTCCTCGTCGTGCTCGCGCGTGGGTCGTCCAGTGCCAGCGCTGGCACTGCGAGTGCCAACGTTGGCACTGGGACGACGGACTCTCTTCCGCTCCTCGCTCATCGCGCCCTCCGCGCGCGAGCCCGCGGGCTCGGCGCCTCGTCCTCGTTCACCTGTTGATCGAAGAAGCGACGCATCGCGTGCGCGTCCTCGGTGCGCGCACCGTCCGCAGTGCGCGCGACGATCGGCGCATGCGCCGTGATCGTCCCCGTCCCTTCGCCCCGCAGCGCGAACGTCCAGATCGTGAAGAGCGCGTCCTTGTCCGCGCGCGGCACGACGTCGCGCGTCGCGATCACGTCGAGCCCCGCCGCGGCCGCGCCCGCCATCGCGCGATCGGGACGACGCGCATCGCCGCACACCACGAGGCGACCTCCGGGCGCGAGCAGCCGCGCCCCCGCCGCGACGTAGTCTTCGATCCCGCCGCGCATCTCGATCCGTGCATAGGTCCGCTGCGAGTCGGTCGAGGGCGAGCTCTTCTTGGGATCGAAGTAGGGCGGCGTGCCGGTGATCAGATCCCCGCGCTCCTCGAGCGCGACCGTGCGCAGATCGCCGTGGATCAGCCGCACCCGCTCCGAGAGCCCGTTGCGCGCGAGGTTGCGCCGCGCGAGCTCGTGCGAGATCGCCTGCGCCTCGATCGCGATCACGCGCGCGTCGCGGAGCTTGTACGCGAGCATCAGCGTGACCGATCCGATCCCGCACCCGAGGTCGATCACCCGCTGCGCGTCGGGCCGCGCGAGCACGCCTTCGCGCGCGGTCGCGACGTCGTCGAGCGAGTAACGGTGCCCGCGCACCCGCTGCCACAAGCGCCAGTCGCCCGCGATCGCGTCGTCGCTGAGCTCGCCGATCTCCTCGTCCGTCACCGTCATCGAAGGCGCTTGACGTACCACGCGCGCGCCACGATGGTCGCCGCCATGACCACGCTCCACGATTTCCAAGTCAAGACGATCGACGGCGCGGCCAAGAGCCTCGGCGACTACCGCGGAAAGGCGCTGCTCGTCGTGAACGTCGCGAGCCAGTGCGGGCTCACGCCGCAGTACTCGAAGCTGCAGTCGCTCTACGAGCAGTACGGGGCGCAGGGCGCCGAGGTGCTCGGCTTCCCGTGCAACCAGTTCATGGGCCAGGAGCCCGGGACCGAGAACGAGATCAAGACGTTCTGCGAGACGAGCTACGGCGTGACGTTCCCGCTCTTCTCGAAGATCGAGGTCAACGGCGCCGGCGCGGACCCGCTCTACCAGTGGCTCAAGGGCGAGACCGGCGGCGGCGACATCCAGTGGAACTTCGAGAAGTTCGTGGTGGGCAAGGACGGCCGCGTGGTCGAGCGCTTCTCGCCCAAGACCGCGCCCGACGACCCGAAGATCGTCGCGGCGCTGCAGCGCGCGCTCGGGTGATCGGTGCTCAGCTCGCGAGGCGCGCGCGGAGCGGCGCCTCGCGAGCTCAGTCGAGCGGGTAGTGTCGATCCAGACACTCGAGTCGCGCGGTATACGCGTCGCGATAGCTCGTCCCGTAGCGCGCCTCGGGCTCGCCCGTCGCGATCGCCCGGTCGCGCATGGCGTCCCAGTAGAGCATTTCGGTGTAGAGGGCGCGGCAGAGCGGGTACTGCAGGTGCTCGAGCTCCACCGTGGCCTCGCAGGCCGGGGCGTCGCCGAAGCCTTCGTAGATCTCGCACAGCTCGGCGGGCGTCATGGTCTCGAAGTCGGGCGGTGTCTCGTCCGGAGCACCCTCGCTCCCGCATGCCGCCAGAGCGAGCACGGCAACGGCGACGAGCGAGCGGCGGTGCGCGAGCGTCGCACCGGGGCCTCTCGGAGCGACTGTCTGCTCGCCCAACCGGCGCTCACCCGCGGATGCCCGCGCGGCGTCCTCGGGATCGGCGTGAAGCGCGTCAGGTGCGGGCACGCTTCTCGATCGCGGGCGCGGGCTCGCGGCTCGGGATTCCGTTCGCGGCGAGCTGCTCCTGACACCAGGTGAGCGCGTCGGCGCGCGTCGCGAACGTCTGCACCGGCCACTTCGGCGGAGCGATCCAATGCACGGCGGTCATCACCCCGCGCAGCAGCGGGTTCGGCAGCACGATCGCCTCGGCGACCCGCCGTCCGTCGAGCTCGCGCGTGAGGCTCTGCAGGCGCTCACCCATGCGCTTTCGGTGGGTGGGGCTCAGCGCGGTCGGCCCGAGCTGCGAGCCGTCGACGAGGTGCACGTGCGCGCGACGGGTGCGCGCGATCGCGAGGAGCTCGTCGAAGTGGGTGTCGACATCGCTCAACGAGAGCTCGGCTGGCATCTCGACGAGGAGCACGGGCCACGAAGAGAGGTCGACCTTGGGCAGCGCCATCGAGTGATCTGAACGAGGCGCGGGGCGCGAAGGAAGGAACCAGGGGTCCGGAGAGCCGGCTTCTCGGTCCACCACCGAGCAGGCGCAGGTGGCACGTGGACGAGCACGGTCCACGAGCACGTGCACGAGCACGGTTCGGGCCTCTCCGGCGATCGGGCCTGGAGCTCGGAGAATGAAAACGGCGAGCGCAGCGAGCCGAAGCCCACCGCACCCGCCGCATCGTGCGCTCACGCGCCGCTCGTCACGGTGATCCGCAGCGTGCTCGTGCACGTGCGCGTCCCGCGTGCTCGTCCACGTGCCGCCTGCGCGTGCTCGGCCGTACCCGCGATCTCAGCGCCAGCGACCGCGTCCCTGCCCCGCCGGATCGGCGTAGGGCCCACCATCGCTGTCGGTGATCCCCGTGGTCCCCACGCGACCCGTGCCCCGGCCGTTGCCCGCGGGATCGGCGTAGGGCCCACCGTCGCTGTCGGTGATGCCGCTGGTCCGCCCGTACACGCCGCGGCCGTAGCCCGCGGGATCGGCGTACGCACCGCCGTCGCTGTCGGTCAGCCCGGTGTACGCCTGACGGCGCGTTCCGCGGCCGTAACCCGCGGGATCGGCGTACGCACCACCGTCGCTGTCGGTCACGCCGGTGCGGTAGCGGCCCTGGGGGGCCTGCACGACCACCGTCGCGGGCTGCGGCGCCTGCGCGTACACGACGGGCTGCGGCGGCTGCGCGTACACGACCGGACGCCGGCGCACCACGCAGCCCGGGAGCACCGCGGCCGCCGCGCCTCCCGCGAGCACACCGATCACGCCCAGCATCGAGCGGCGCGACACCGGCGCCGGCTCTTCGGCTCCGCTCCGCTCCGAGACGATGTCGGCATCGTCGAGCGTGAGCGTCTTCTTCTCGACCCCGGGATCCGTCTTCTTGTCGGACATGCGCGGCACGACTCCTATGGAAAGCCTGCCCGGCTCTCTCGTTCTCGCCCGGGCGTCCCGTAGGGACGCGCCCGGCCCCCCGCGGATTCTCTCACGACCGCGGCGGTCGAGGCGACTCCCATGCTACGAGGCGCGCCGCTATGCTCTCCCCGTCCATGACGACGTCGAAGACGATCGACGAGGTCGCGCAGGGCCGCGTCGGCCAGGTCGTCGCCGATCGCTACGAGCTCCAGCGGTTGCTCGGCGTCGGCGCGAGCGGCGCCGTGTACGAGGCCGTCCATCGCTACACCGATCGCAGCGTCGCGCTGAAGGCGATGCACCCGCACCTCACCGCGGCGCCCGAGGCGGTGCGACGATTCCTGCGCGAGGCCCGCGCGGCGGCAGCGGTCGGACACCCCGGCATCCCGCAGGTGCTCGACGCGGGCACGCTCGAGGACGGTCGCCCCTACATCGTCAACGAGCTGCTCGAGGGGCGCTCGCTCGACGAGGCGATCCGCGCGAAGGATCTCTCGCTCGACGACGTCACGACGATCGGCGTGCAGCTCTGCGACGTGCTCGCGGCCGCGCACGACGTGCACATCGTGCATCGCGACGTGAAGCCCGAGAACGTGTTCCTCGTGCGCGAGAAGGGCACGCTCGGCGTGCGCCTGCTCGACTTCGGCGTCGCGAAGAACCTGCAGAGCGTCGATCGCAGCGGCATCCTCACCAAGCCGGGCACCGCGATCGGGACGCCGACGTACATGGCGCCGGAGCAGGCACGCGCGCAGCCGGTCGATGCGCGCACCGATCTCTGGGGCGCGGGCGCGACGCTGTTCCACGCCGCGACCGGGCGCACCCACTACCAGGAGCCGAGCCTGCCGATGCTGCTGATGCGCATCGTGACCAGCCGTCCGCCGCGCATCCGCGAGATCCGCGACGACGTGCCCGATGCGCTGGCGCGCGCGATCGACGGCGCGCTCGAGCCCGACGTCGCGCAGCGCTGGCCCGATGCGCGGGCGATGGCCGCGGTGCTGAGCGGCACGGGTTAATCGAGGGTTAATCCGCGATACGCGGGGGCGACACCGGATAGCCGCTGCGCGAACGTGGCGCTGTGGGCGGGCGAGCAGTACGGGGGGGCATCGCCGCAGCGGTGGTGCTCTCGGGCGCGAGCATCCTCTGGTGGGGTTGCTCGCTCGAGCGCGTGAGCTTCGCGGGCGTCTCGCGCGATGCGAGCACGAGCGACGCGGGCGTGGGTCGCGGTGATGCGAGCCCGGTCGGCGCGTGCGTGCCGCGATGCGCGGGCGCGGTCGCGATCCGATGCGCGGGGACGAGCACCGTCGAGGAGGACTGCGCGCCGCGCGGCGCCCGCTGCGCGATGACCGACGGCGACGCGACGTGCGTCGCGCGCACGTGCGAGCCACGGCGGACGCGCTGCGACGGCGACGTGCTCTACACCTGCGACGCCGAGGGCGCGGCCGAGCAGCCCACGACGTGCGAGCACGGTTGCAGCGAGGGCGCGTGCACGACCGAGTCGGGCTCGTGCCTCTGGAGCTCGGAGATCGTCGACGAGGGCTCGTTCGCGATCGATCTCTGCGGGCGCACCGACGATCACCAGGTGCGCGCCGATCGGTGCGAGGGCGCGACCAGCGACGGCGAGGACGCCCACGTGCGGCTCTTCGTCTCGCAGCGACGGCGGCTGAGGCTCGATCTGCGCGACGTCGACGGCCCGGGAGGCGTGGACACGGTGCTCTCGCTCTTGCGTCGCTGCGGCGAGATGGAGAGCGAGATCGAGTGCTCGAACGACATCGCGTGCGCCGACGCCGACGAGGATCTGAAGGGCACGCCGTGCGAGTCGGGACGGCAGCCGCGACAGTCGCGCCTCGACGTCGAGCTCGACCCCGGCACGTACTACGTGCTGCTCGACAGCCAGAACCGCGGCTCGTTCGGGTGCGGTCGCGTCGAGCTGCGCGTGCGCGCGATGGACTAGAAGGTCTGTCCGGGGCCCCACCGGACGACGTAAGGGCGCGCCTGCACGATCACGATGCGCCCTCCGGCGAGCAGGAACTCCACGTCGACCGCGTTCACCGGCTGCGGCCAGCGGGGGCGTTCCCCTCCGACGAAATGAGCGTGGATGCGCGCGAGACGCTCGTGCAGCGCGGTGATCGCCGCATCGTCGAGCAAGAGCGCGCCCGGGCTGCGCGAGCTGCGCGCGAGGAGCTCGGTCTCGAACGGCTGCATGTAGTGGTAGATGAGGTGCTGCTCGGGGATCTCCTCGCCCGCCGCGCCGGTCACGCTTCCGCCGAGCACCTGCGCGTTCACGAAATACGCGGGGCGCGCCTCGTAATACGGGTTCGCGGTGATCGCGACGCCGTTCGCGCTCGCGCCGTCGACGAAGGGCTGCGCGAGGATCGCCATCCCGACGCTGCGGTGATCGACGCGGTACCACTCGCGCTCTTCGTACGCGCCGAGCAGCCACACGCTGGCCCACACCTCGCGCAGCGCGTTCGCGATCTCCTGATCGCTCGCGCCCGCGCTCACCACGATGCTGCGATAGAGCCCCGCGCCGGTGAAGCCCGCGAGGTCCTCGGCGTTGGTGCTCGATCGCAGGATCCACCGCGCGTGGGGCGCGACGTGCGCGATGCGACGACGCACTTCGTGCACCAGGCGGGGCTCGACGCCCGCGCTCTGGATCATCGTGCGCACCTGCGCGAGCTGTCGCGCCCGCACCGTCGCGTCGCTGCGGAACGTCGGGTCCGCGAGCATCTGCGGCAGGCCGTGCACGATCCCGCTGTCGCCGAGGTGCTCGAGGTAGTGCGCGACCGGCACCACGAACCCACCGGGCGTGTCGATGTTGCCGAGCGAGCAGACCTCGCCGAGCTGCGATGCCTTCGCGCCCGCGAACGCCGCGTCGGGCAGGCGCAGATCGCACACCGCGACCAGGCGTCGCTCGCGGGGATCGAGCCGCGGAACCTGCGGCTGGGCGGGACGTCGCGCGGCCCACGCGGCCTCGGCCTGGGCCAGCGTGGCCTCGCGGATCGCGAACTCCTGCGGGCCGATCACGAGCTGCACGAGGCGCCCGTCGAGCCGCTGCACGTCGGGATGATCGAGCGCCGCGCGCAGCCCCATGTTCGGCGTGCCCCGATTCGCGCAGAGGATCGCGACGTGTCCGAGCGGCGCCTGGAGCTGCGCGCTGATCACCCCGCTCACCACGGGAATCTCGTCGGGCAGCTGCTCGAGCACGAGGATCTGATCGGGGCGCACGGTGCTGGGATCGAGCGCGCCGCGCACCACGCGCAGCGTGCCGAACGCCGGACCTTCGGTGAGCGGCTGGTAGCGCACGCCCGCGAACACCTCGTCGGCGGTCGCGATCGGCAGCTGCGCGCGCACGCTCGCGATCGATCGATCGTGCAGCGGCGACATCGGACGGAACCGGAGCCGATCGCCGATCCACAACGCGCCGCGCAGCTGCTGGAAGAGCGTCACGATGCGATCGCCGGGGAGCGTGTCGCCGCCGATGAGCTCGAGCGTCCAGAGATCACTGTCGAGGTAGTGCACGATCGTGCCGAGCTCGAAGCGGCGCTCGGGACGGCGGTACTCGCGGACGTTGAACGTCCGGTGGTCGGCGTGTGTGGCGCCGACCGGATGGCGATCGGTCGAGAGATGATCGCGCGCGAACTCGTAATGGATGTCCCAGCGCTGCGTGTCGATGAACCAGATGGTCCGGCCCTCGGCGACGTCGACGAGGAACTTCACGACCTCGGTGCGCGCGACCGCGCTCGATGCGGGCCGCGCCGCGAGCCGGGCCCACGTCGCCGCATCGTCGATGCGGTGCGCGAACTCGAGGCGCCCCTCGGACGTGCTCTGCGCGCCGCCGCTCGACTCACCGCCCTGCGCGTCGCCGCGCAGCGCGTGGTCGTCGGGCAATGGCGCGATCGGTCCGGCGTTCCGACGCGCCGGCGCGCTCCCACACGACGCCGCGATCACCGCGACCATCGTCAGCGCCGCGAGCCGAGCCCCCGTCCTGCGCACGTCTTCGAGCATAAACCTCTGCGACGTACGAGTGCCTGCGTGCGTTCTGGTCGTGACCAGAATTCGCGGCGATCAGTCCGCGAACCGGCAAACGATTCACGCGGGCGCACCTCACCGCACCCGCGCGCTCAACCGAGACAGGAGTGCTCGCGGAGCAGACGGCGGACGGAAGTGCCCGCCTCGGGCACGCACGGGAGCCGGCTGCGCAGTGAGCCGATTCAACGAAAGCAGGAGTGCTCGCGGAGCAGACGGCGGACGGAAGTGCCCGCCTCGGGCACGCACGGGAGCCGGCTGCGCAGTGAGCCGATTCAACGAAAGCAGGAGTGCTCGCGGAGTAGACGGCGGACGGAAGTGCCCGCCTCGGGCACGCACGGGAGCCGGCTGCGCAGTGAGCCGATTCAACGAAGCAGGAACGCGCCGAGCGGGAAGCGGGTGCCGTTGATCTGCAGCTCGACGCGGTGCTCGCCCGGGTGGTGCTTGCGGGTGGTGCGCTCCTCGAGCGAGAGGCGGCGGGTCAGCGCGAGCGGCGTGTGCGGCTCGAGCGTCGCGCGCGTCCACTTGAACACCTTCGCGCTGGTCTGGCCGCGGGCCTTCACGTAGTGGACGACGAGATCGATCACCGCGTCGAGCGAGATCGCGCTGGTGATCGTCGCGTCGATGCGCACCTCACCGCCGCGCTTCACGCGGGCGGGTGTGATCGCGCCGTGCACCTCGCAGTCGGGGCGCTCGCTCGAGACGCCGAGCACCTCGAGCGCGCCGGGATCGCCGCGTTTGATCAGGGTGCGCAGCGCGTGGCGCACCGTCTTGGCGCGCGACGGGACGCGCATCCACGCACCTGCGATCTCGACCGCGCGCGCCGGGTGATCCTTCGCGACGTCGTTGAGGTGGTTCGCGACCGAGCGACGCACCACCTCGGTCTCGTCGTCGACCAGCCGCGCGATCCGCGCGAGCCCGGGCTCGGGATCGTCGATCAACCAGCGCACCCGCGCCGCCCACGGCAGGCGCGGCCGCATGCCCTCGCTCACGAGGCGACGCACGTGGGGGCTCGGATCGCTCACCCACTCGTCGAGCCGCTCCAGCGTGCGCTCGCGGTGCTGCTCGAGGAACGGACGTATTGCGAATTCGCAAGAGAAGCGTTGCGTAATTGCATGCATCGCGTCGAGCGATCGCGCGGGGCGCTCGAGGCCGTGCTCGGCGACGAACATCGTGTGCGGCAGGTAGAAGAACGGCGCCATGCCGGACACCGCGTCGACTTCTCCGACCGGACCGAGCGAGCGCTCGATCACCTCGATCGCATCCTCGAAGCGCGCGGGCAGCCCGGCGTGCATCGCGCGCATCAGGTGCCGCCCGCGATCGAGCAGCTCGAGCGCGTCGAGCCCTTCGTTCGCGCGACGTCGGAACGCGCGCTCGTCGAACGTCGGATGCGCCGCGCGCAGCGACGCACCGAGGCGCTGCACCAGCGCCGCGTCGAAGAAGTCCTTGAGCTGCGTGGCCATCAGACGATCGTGATGCGGCGACGGCCGAGCACGCCGCCGTCGATCTCGACGACATCGCCCGGCTCGAGCATGCGCGGATTGCTCGCGTGCGCACGCAGCGCGGCGGCGAGACGTGTGGTGCGCCCCGGCAGGAGCGACGCGAGCGCGCGCTTCCACGCCGCCACGGTGAACGCGACCCCGGACGGCGTGCCGGTGAGCACCGCATCGCCCTTCTCGAGCACGCCCGAAGGCACTGCGCGCGCCGCTGCGAGGAGCAGCTCGCGCGGGGTCGCGACGAGGTCCATCGTGCGGCCGCGCTGACGCAGCTCGCCGTTCACCGTCAGCGTGAGCGTGACGTCGAGAATCGCGTCGGCCTGCGGCGTCTCGGGGACCCAGAGCGTCGGCCCGGCGACCAAGAACCCGGGGAAGCTCTTCGCGGCGCCCCAGAACCGCATGCGATCGGCGCGGCCTTCACCGAGCACCTGCACCGTGCGCGCCGAGAGATCGTTCGCGACGAAGTAGCCGATCGGCGGCGCGAAGTCGGGCTGCTCGAGCTGCACGACGCGCACCTCGTCGAGCAGCACGAAGCCGAGCTCGACCTCGTAGTCGAAGAGCGGAGGCAGCACCACGAACCGACGCGCGACACGCTCGGCGAGCGCTGCATCGAGGCGCGCGATCGCCGCGATCAGCGCGTCGCGCGACGGGCTCTCCACCGCGTCGTCGCCGCGCAGCAGCGACGCCGCGTCCTTGTCGAACACGACGCGGGCCTCGCCGTCGCCGCCGGTCTCGTTGATGTGCGCGGCGTAGGTGAGGCCGAGCGCGTGCACGCGCTTCGGGGCGAGCTCGAGCGGGCGCGTCGTGCCTCCTCGTGCATCGAGCGGGCGCATGGTCGCGGGCGTCGCGCGCATCAGCGTTCCTCCAGGTGCGTCGCGTCCCAGCCGAGATAACGCACGTTTTCGAGCGGCTCGGGCGCGTGGAACTCGAGCGCGGCGACCGTGGAGGTGAGGCGCCGATCGGGCCTCCAGGCATCGAGCGGATGCGCGCGCGAGAAGAGCTCGACCTCGCACTCCGCGACGTCGCTCTGGGCGACGTGCACGTCCCATCCCTGCGGGTCGCGATAGACGTAGCCGGCGAGCGTGCGGGGATCGCACCACGCACGTCCGCGCAGCGATCGCGTCGCGGAGCGCGCTTCGAAGCGCACCTCGTGGCCTCGCGGCTCCAGCTTCGTGAGGAGGATGCCGGGCACCTCGTGGAACGCGTGCTCGCGCTCCGACGTGCGCAGGTAGATCGGCGTGAAGCGCACGCCGGGCACGCTGCGTCGCGGCTGCACGGTGAGCGCTTCGAGGCGCGCCCCGGGATCTTCGCGGAACCGCGGGCAGTGGAGCCACGTCAGCGCCTCGACCCGGCGCGTGCCCCAGATGTGCTTCTGGAGCCCGGGGGCGCCGCGCACCTCGTGCTGCACCCCGTCGACCGACACGACGCCGCGGAACGTCACGTCGTCGTGCGAGTGGCTCACGTGGGTCGGCAGCGGAAGCCGATCGAGTCCACGCGGGCCGCGACGCGCGACGTCCGACGAGGGCGTGAAGCGCAGGTCCCACTCGATCGCGTGACCGCCCGATCCGACGCGGCCACGGCACACCCCGCGCGCGAGCTCGGAGTCGCCGATGCGGATGCCGAATCGATCGCGGGTGCCCGCATCGAATTCCGAGATCGGGTGCAGCGACTTGATCGCGATCGCCGGCTCGCTCGATCGACGATCGAACGCCGCGGCCCACACCGTCGCGCGCGGCTCGCCGCGGCCTCCGGGCGCAGGCGTGAACAGCGTGTAGCGCAGCCACCACGCGCAATCGCCGCTCGGGTCGAGCACCACCAGGAACCAGATCTCGAAGAACCCCGGCTCGCCCTTCCAGCGTGGAAGGTCGGCGCGCTCGCTGGACCGCATCCCAGGCTCACTCCTCGCCGTCGACCGCGCGTGCGTTAGCATGCGCGGCCCATGCGTACGATCGAGACCGAGCGCCTCTTCCTGCGCGACTACACCCCCGACGACGCCGAGGCGATGCTCGTCATCGACGGCGATCCCGAGGTGATGCACTTCCTCGGCGGCGTGCAGCGCCGCACCGTCGCCGAGCAGCGCGCCTTCCTCGAGAAGGTCTGCGCGAAGTTCGACGGCTACGTCGCGCGCGGCCTGCCCTACTGCGCGATGGGCGCGTTCGAGCGCGAGACCGGCGCGCTCGTCGGCACCGCGCTCTTCAAGCCCCTGCCCTTCATGACGCCGGGCTCGGAAGAGCGCGTCGACAGCGAGGATCTCGAGGTCGGATGGCACCTCGCGCGCGCCGCGTGGGGCAAGGGATACGCGTCGGAATTCGGACGCGCGATGCGCGATCGCGCGTTCAGCACGACGTCGACCGAGGTCGTGCACGCGGTGGTCGATCCCGGCAACGTGCGCAGCGAGCGTGTCGCGTCGCGCCTCGGCATGCGCCAGATCCGCATCACGGATCGCTGGTACGCGCGCACGCTCACGCAATTCACGATCACGCGCGCCGAGTGGGAGGCTGGTTCACGATGAGGAAGGCGTTCTCGATCGCGGTGTACCCGCGGCGCGGTGATCGCGTGCTCTTGATCAAGCACACGCGCCTCGGGGTGTGGCTCCCGCCGGGCGGCGAGCTCGAAGAGGGCGAGACCCCGCTCGAGGCCGCGATCCGCGAGCTGCGCGAGGAGACGGGGCTCGTCGGCGAGTTCCCGATCGTCTCGGAGATCGAAGGCACGCCGCCGGGGCTCATCGGGTACGAGGAGCACGTCGCGGGCAAGAAGGGCGTGCACATGAACTTCGTGTTCGTCGCCGACGTGACGACCGACGAGATCACGCCCTGCGACGAGTTCACCGACTGGCGCTGGGTGACGCTCGAGGACGGACCCTGGGAGGACGCGCCGAAGAACGTGTACCAGCTCGCGGTGGTCGCGCTGCGCGCGGGACGTTGATCGCGCGCTGCGGGGCACGAGATCTCGGACATGCGAGACGACGACGAGCGGTGGATGCGACGGAGCTTCGAGCTCGCGATCGCGGCGGGGCGCGCCGGGAACGCGCCCTTCGGCGCGGTGTTGGTGTCGCGCGACGGCGCGCTCCTCGCGGAGGGCGAGAACACCGCATCGCGCGAGGGTGATCCCACCGGGCACGCCGAGCTGAACCTGGTGCGTGGGCTCTTCACCCGCGTGCGCCCCGAGCAGCTCGAGGGCGCGACGCTCTACGCGAGCGGCGAGCCCTGCCCGATGTGCGCGGGCGCGATCGCGTGGGCCGGGATCCCGCGCGTCGTGTTCTCGGTGCCCGCCGCGCGCATCTCCGCGATCCTCTCGGGCCGCCCCGGCCCGACGTTCTCGATCGGCGTGCGCGACGTGCTCGGCGCGTCGTCGTTCGTGGTGCGCGTGGAGGGCCCGCTCCTGGCGGAAGAAGGCGAGCGAGCGCTGATCACAACATAGGCGACCACGCGATCACGCCGGCGTCGATCAGCTCGCGCAGCCAGGCCCGGGGATCGGGCGCCTCCTCGAGCAGCGCTACGAATTCCGTAGCGCGCATCGGCGCGCGCGCGAGCACGTCGAGCGCGTCGGCGACGATCTCGGCGATCGCGACCACGACCACCTCGTCGTGGTACGCGCCGATCAAGTAGGTGCGCGGTCCCTTGCCCGGCTTCTGTCCGGAGTGCAGCGCGAACACGTCGCGATCGAAGGGCACCACCCGGAACGCCTGGCTGCGCACCAGCTGCACCTCGTCGAGATCGCGCGGCAGCGCGCGCGCCGGCTCGGAGAGGCGCTCGACCCGATCGTCGCCGCGACGTGCCGACGCGATCGTCGCCTCGAAGCGCGCGAGCTCGGCGATCTTGGGATCGGCCCCGCTCGACGCGAGGTACGCCGCGAGACGATCGGCGAGCGGCGCGCGCGCGAGGAGTGCATCGCTGGTCGCGAGCGCGGTGAGCGTGGAGCCGGCGCGGCGACCCAGCAGCGCGAGGGTGCGCGGCGCGCACGACGCGACTCCGTCCGCGAGCTGATCGGCCGAGAGCGCGCCGTGCTGGAGATCGCCGGTCTCGACGATCGCCGCCGCCGCACCGCGCAACGACTTGGCGATGCGGCGATCCCACGCGACGACGTCGACCGCCTTCTTGCCATCGAGCGCGCGCGCGATCTCGGCGCCCGCGTCGTCGGCGATCTCCGCCGCCCACTTCGACGCGCTGCCTCCGCTGTGCGCGGCGCGCTGCACGCGATCCCAGAGCGCGCGCCCGCTGCGCTGGATCGCCGCCTTCTTCGGATCGAACGAGAGCGTCGCGAAGAGCAGCGCGTCGAACGCCTCCTCGATCGCGCTGCGATAGGCGCGCACGTCCTCGAAACGATCGGGCCCCGCAGGCACCAGTCGCGCGAGCACGTCGCCGGTCTTCTCGAGCCGCGCGCGATGTCCCGCGACGTACGCGAGCGCATCGCTCGATGCGTCGAGGAACGGATGCGGCGCGCGCACCCGGCGCCCGGTCGCGATCTCCTCGTCGATCGCCGCGAGCTCGCGCTCGAAGTGGGTGATGCCTTCCTTGATCAGCACGGCCGTGCGGCTCGCGCGCACGCGCAGCGACGCATCGTCCTCGTCGAGCCAGCGCGCATCGGCAAGGCGCGCGGCGGGATCACGCCCCGCGAGCTCTCGATCGAACGCGCCCTCGTCGAGACGCATCGCCTGCTCGGGCCCGTACCACGTCACGACCGGGAGCAGCTCGTTGAGGCGCGCTCCGAGATAGAGCTCCCAGCGCGAGCATCCGGGCCGGTGGAAAAAGCCCACCGCGCGATGCATCAGCTCGTGCGGGCCCCACTTGCTGACGTGGTCGGGATGGAACGTCGCGAGCGGCTCGTCCTGCAGGAATTGCTGGTATTTCCCGAGGCGCAGCACCCCGCGATCCCACTGTCCGTGCACCGGATCGCGCGTGCCCTCTTCGCCCGCGAGGGCGCGCGGCCACGTCATCACCCGGCGCAGATCGCCGTGCACCGTGCCTGCGCCGCGCATCGCCGCGAGCGCGACCATGCGGGTCGCGAAGGGCGAGGCCACGACCTCGGCGATCGGAAGCGAGACCGCGCGCGCGAGCGCCTCGTGGGTCGATGGATCGCGCAGCGCGAGCGCGAGCTCCACGAGGTGCGAGGCGAGCACGTCGTCGGTGGCGCGGAGGAGCGCGCGGCGTCGCGCGGCCGGGCTCGGACCACGCGGCGCATCGAAGGCGGGGATGGTGAAGGCGGGCATCGTCGGCGCGCGAGTCTGGCACGGGCGGCGAGGCCGCGCGGCGGTTAGGCTCCGATGACGATGCGCCCGACGTTCGCGCTCCTGATCTCCTCGCTGGTACTGCTCGGCGGCTGCAGCAGCGCGCGCGAGCGTGTGCCCGAGGGCGGCCTCGTGGACTCCGGCCCCGCGCACTGCGCGCGGGTGGCGACCTTCCGCGACGGAGATGCCTGCGACTTCGACGAGCCGTGCGTGATCGACGACGGCTGCTGCGCGACCACCTGGACCTGCGAGTCACGCGCGTTGGTGAGCGCGGCGCGCTGCGGGCTGCCCGGTTGTTACAGCGAGTGCGACGACGCGCTCGAGTCGGCCGAGCACGGCGATCCCTGCGAGGGCGCGTTCTTCTGCTCGCAATTCGACGATCGCCTGTGCTGCTCGCACAGCGTCGAGTGCGTCGGCGGTCGCGTGCAGGTCGAGGACGAGTGCCCGCCCGCGTGTGACTGACTCAGTCGATACATCGGCTCGCCCGCCGGTCCCTACCGTACGCGCGCTTCGCGCGCTCCCGTCCGGGACCTGCGAGACGAGCACTCCGGCAAGGACTCAGATCTTCGCGATCTCGGCCTCGACGCTCTCGCCGACCTCGACCTCGCTCCGCACCCGCGCGAGATCGCGCTCGAGCCCGGCGATCGCGCTGCGATCCGCGACGCACGCCGCCATGCGCACCACCGTCTCCTCGAGCTGGGCGACGATCGACTCGAGCTTCGCGCGCGCCTCGGCGCGACGCGCGTGCATCGTGCTGAGCGTCGCGCTCGCCGCTTCCGATCGCACCCACGCGCTGCGGGTGATCGCGCGATCGAGCTCGACCAGGTGCGCCTTCTGGCGAGTGGCCGCTCCGGCGAGCGCGTTCGCCGACTCCAGCGCGCCCTCGAACGCCGGTCCCAGCGCCTTCGCCTCGCGGGCGATCGCGGCGCGCGCCTTCGTGACCCGCGCCATCAGCGCCGCCTCGTGATCACGACGGCGCCGCCGCGCGAGCACGATCCCGAGCGCGAAGAGCGGCACGCTCAGCGTCACCGCGCCTGCCAGCGCGGCCGGCGACACGCTCGGCTCGACGACCGCGGCGCTCGGCACGTCGTGCACGATCGGCGCGACCTCATCGCCGAGCACCTCCGCGACGATCACGCCGCTCAAGCTCGCGCGCAGCTCCGAGACCGTCACCAGGTGACGCGCCGCGAGCGAGGCGACGTTGAGCCCGATGGTCGCGCCCGCGCCGGTCGGCATCTCGACGAGGTACGCGTGCGGCCCGCGCTGCTCGATCATCCGCGCCCCCGCGGGGAACACCAACGGCGATGCGTCCTCCATCGAGCGCGACGTCGTCGTCACGTGCATCGCGTCGATCTCCGATCCGTCGATCGCGTTGCTCAGCGTCCCGCGCAGCACCACCCGCACCGTCGGGCCCGGCGCCCACGACACGTCGGCGCGATCTCACGCATCGATGCGATACGTCGCGACCACCCGATCCTGCGCCCCGGCACGCGCTGCGATCGCGACCACGAGGAGCGAGAGCGCCCACGCGATCGTGCGCCTCATCGCATCCTCCGATCGCCGTAGTAGTTCATCGCCATCACCAGCGTGCGGCGCGAGTCCTCGCCCCATCCGCCCCACGCCGACGCGAGCACGCGCTGGTAGCCCTCGAGGATGCGCAGGTCGTCGTCGAGCCCGCGATCGCGCCACAGGTCACGCGCCGCGCGCAGCAGCTCGATGCGCTCCGAGATCGCGAGCTGCGCGCCCGCGTAGTCACCGCGATCGAGCGCGTCCGCGGTCGACTGCAGCGCATCGCCCGCCTGGAACGCGAGCACCGTGCGCTTCACCTGACGCACCGTCGACGCGACCGCGGCCTCGGCATCGCTCGTGCGCTCGGCGGCGACGTCGACCGCGGCGTGCGCGTTGTGCTCGTCGACCAGGTCCTTCCAGTCGAGCGAGACCCGCGCGATCGACGTGCGGTCGACGCCCGCCGGCACCTCGAGCTCCATCAGCACGACGTGCTGATCGCCGCGGCGGAACGTCGGGAAGTGCATGCGCAGACCGCGCTGATCGTCCTCCTGGCGATCCCGCGCGATGCCGAGCTCGCGCGCCAGGCGCACGTCGGTCGCGACCTCGGTCCGGCGCACCGCCTGGGCCTCCTGCTGATCGAGCAGGCGCGAGCCGTACACCCGCGTCGCGGTCACGCCGGGCGCGAGCTCGATGCGGAGCCGCAGGTTCTGCGCGACCGCCTGGGCGCGCTCCTCCAGCTCGTCGGTGAGGATGCTCGCGATGTCCTCGCTGCGGCGCACGAAGTGGTAGCTGCCGCTGCCCTCGCGCGCGATCGAGAGCATGGTCTGCTCGTCGAAGTCGGTGCCCACGCCGAGCGTCGTGGTGAGCACGCCGCCCTCGTCGAAGAGCGCGCGGGCGCGCGCCGCGATCATGTCCGCGTTGGTCTGACCGACGTTCGCCACTCCGTCCGAGAGCAGCACGACGAGCAGCACGTCGTTCGGACGCCGGCGCTCGGGGCGGACCCGCGAGACCGCGGAGAGCGCGCCGTCGATGTTGGTGCCGCCGCCGATCACGAGCTGATCGATCGCGTGGTGCGCGCGCTGGCGATTGCCGACGCGCGCCGGCTCGAGATCGATGCTCGCGTCGTCGCTGTAGCTGATGAGCCCGAACGTATCGTTGGAGCTCAAACGATCGACGAGCGCGTGCGCGGCCTGGATGGCGTGGGCCCACTTGTCGCCGTGCATCGAGCCCGAGCGATCGATCACGAGGCGCACGTCCATGCGCGGGCGCGCCGGCATCTCGCCCTGCCGCGCCATGAGCGCGATCTGCAGGTGCACGCGCTCGCCGTCGGTGCGCAGCGTGGCGCGCTCGAGCTCGGCGTGGAGCGCGACCGCGTCGCGCGCCGGCACCGCGTAGGGAAGGCGTCCGAGCTCGTCGAACGCCTCGAGCCGCACGTGCTGACCGCCGACCATCACGCCGCGCTCGAGCAGATCTTCGAGGCGCGCCTGGGCGCCGCTTCCGCCCACGAACGTCGACGCGAGCACGCCGCTCTGGGGCAGCGGCGCCGAGGCTGCGCGCTGGGCGGCCGGCACGGTCGGGCTCGGTGCGCCGGCGGAGCGGCCGCCCCCGCCGAGCGCGCCCTGCAGCAGGCTGTCGATGTCGCCGCCCCGATCGGCGGGACGCGCAGGACGCGCGCGCCGCGCCGGCGACGACCCCTCGCCCTCTTCGGCATCGGCGAGCCCCGCGAAGCCGGGCGATGCGGGCGGGCGCTGCATGGCCTCGCGCGGCGGGGGCGCGGCGGCGGTCGGAGACGAGAACGGATCCGCGACCGGCGGGGGCGCGGGCGCTTCCGCCGTCTCCATCCTCACCGGCGCGGCGAGACCTTCTTCGTCGGCAGCAGCCTCGACTGGCAGCGCAGCAGCGACCGGCTCGTCGGCGCGCCCGCACGCCGCCGTCAGCATCATCGCGACGAGCGCGATCCACCTCGACGACGCGCGGTGCCGCACGCCGCTGCACGAACGATCGTTCAACATTCGCTCTCTCCGGTCGGGTGTGGCCTACGACCCGAGCGACTCGAGCGACCTTGGGCGTGCTTCAGCGATACGTCGCGTGATCGATCGTCGCGCGGAAGAACTCACCTTCGTCCCACCGCGACGTCCCGAAGAACCATCCGACGCGCACGCGCGACGGGATCGTGAAGCCCTCGAACGTGCGCTCGTCCTCGATCACCCCGCCGAACGGGAACGTCGACGAGGTTCCCTTCTGCTCGGGATCACCCCATCGATCGAACACGATCTCGCGCAGCGCGCCGCGCTCGTCGACGCCGAGCTCGACGTGCCCGCTCTCGCCGTGGATCGAGACCTTCACATCGGCGTGCGCATCGTCGCGCGCGCGCCACTCGACGCCGGTGAGGATCGACGGCAACCAGATCGTCTCCGCCTGCGCGCGTCCCGCCGCCGAGCGCGACACGTCGGCGCCCGACGCGCGCGCCACCGGGATCACACCGAGCAGTCGCCAGTCGAGCGCGCCCGCCCCGTCGACCCAGCGATCCGATCCCCGCACCGGCAGGCCCTTCATCCGCACCCGGGCGCGCCACACGAACCCGCGCGCCGCGTGGATCACCTGCTCCGCGTCGAAGGGGCTCCACGCGCCACCGAGCTTGATCTCGCCGTGCATCACGAGCCGCACCGCATGCGCGAGCGGCGTCCCCTCGGCGATCGCATGACGCAGATACCGCTGCGCAGGCGCAGGCAGGTGCGCGACCGAGCGCGCATCGAACGGCGCACCGCGCGCGACCGTGTCGTCCCAGAGCTCCTCGAGCGCACGATCCGCCATCCTCACCACCTACCCACGCAGCCCCAACGCGCTCGCACCAATTCCCGCGCAACGCGCGCACACGCGCGAAGCGCGGTGCTACTCGCGAGCGTCCGAGCCGCGCGAACAGCGCGGATCGGTCGCGAGCCTCCCCAGCCTCCCCAACGAGACGGCAGAACCGCGGTACCGGGCGCGGGGTGAGGGTGCCGGCGCCCTCACGCAGCGGGTCGGGTAGACGGCAACGCGAGATCGTCGGCGAGCGAGCGGAGTGCGCGAGCAGCGCACGCAGCGAGCGAAGCTCCGCGACCCGAACCTCCCACCGCCACAGTCCGGCAGCCGCGAGTACCGGGCGCCGGCACCCTCACCCCGCGCCTCTCGCCGAAGCCTCTCAAGCCAATCGCATCAGCGCGCCTTCGGGCAGCTCGATCGACTGCTGGGACACGCGCCCTTCACCGAGCTCGATCGAGAAGAAGAACGTCGGCGCCCCGCCCATCCCCGCATCGTGCTCGAAGCGCCCGGTGATCCATCCGCCCGAGCAGCAGAGCTCGACGATGTCGCCGCCGGATAATGAGCGATCGTTCAAGAACCACCGCTCGACGCCGTGCCGCAGCCCCCGGCGCAACGAGCCCGTCATCCGCCGAGCATCCTGAGGAGCTCCGCCTCGTCGATCACCGCGACGCCGAGCTCCTTCGCCCTCTCGAGCTTGCTGCCCGCGTCCTCGCCCGCGAGGACGAAGTCGGTCTTCTTGCTCACCGAGCCCGAGACCTTGCCGCCCGCGGCCTTGATCATGTCGCCCGCCTGATCGCGCTTGAGCGTCGGCAGCGTGCCGGTGAGCACGAACGTCTTGCCCGCGACGCCCTCGACGTCGGCGCGCGCCGCGCTCGACGCCTCGAGCTTCACGCCCGCGCTCGCGAGCCCCGCGAAGATCTCGCGCAGCGTGGGCGAGTCGAGCTCGGTGAAGATGCTGTCCGCCGTCTTCCGCGCGAGCCCCTCGATCGCGCCGTTGCCCCCCTCGGGCGCGACCACCGCGATCGCGCTGTCGTCGCCGCTCGCGTAGCGATGCGCGAAGTCGCGCAGCTTCTCGTAGCTGCCGAAGTACGACGCGAGATCCTCGCTCATCGTCTCGCCGACGTGACGGATCGCGAGCCCGGCGAGCACCTTCGACAAGCCACGACCCTTCGCGGCCTCGAGCGAGCGCACCACGTTCTCCGCGCTCTTCTTGCCCATGCGCTCGAGCGACGAGAGCTGCTCCACCGTGAGCCCGAAGAGCTGATCGGGCGTGCGCACGCCGAGCTTGTCGACCACCTGATCGATCAGCGACTCACCGAGCCCGTCGATCGCCATCTGGCGGCGACCCGCGAAGTGCTTGAGCTTCTCGCGCACCTTCGAGGGGCAGAGCTCGTTCGGGCAGCTCACGAAGATCTCTTCGACGACGACCGGCGTCTCGCAGTCCGGGCAGTGCGTCGGGCGCACGATCGGTCGCGCGTCCGCGGTGCGCCGCGCGCGATCGACGTCGACGACCTGGGGGATGATGTCGCCCGCCTTCTCGACGAACACGAAGTCGCCGAGGCGGATGTCCTTGCGCTCGATCTCCACGAAGTTGTGGAGCGACGCGCGCCCCACCGTCGTGCCCGCGAGCTGCACCGGATCGAGCTGCGCGACCGGCGTGATCTTGCCGGTCTTGCCCACGCTGAGCTCGACCCCGAGCAGCTTGGTCGCCTTGCGCTCGGGCGGGAACTTGTAGGCGATGCCCCAGTGCGGGTGGTGCCCCGTCGCACCGAGCTGCGCGTAGTGCCGCAGCTCCTCGATCTTGATGACCATCCCGTCGATGTCGAACTCGAGCGTGCCGCGCCGCGCTCCGAACTCACCGCAGTACGCGAGCACGCTCTCGGCGTCGCCGAGCACGCGCACCAGCTCGAGGTAGACCGGCGCGCCCATCTCCGAGAGCCACTTCAGCACGCCGCTCTGGGTGCTCGGCAGCGTGATGCCCTCGGCCCACGGCACCTGGTAGAGGAACGACGTGATGCCGACGTGCTCGAGCCCGTCGACCTCCTTGCGCTTGATCATCCCGGCGCAGCCGTTGCGCGGGTTCGCGATCGTCTCCTCGCCCGCTTCCTTCAGCTTCGCGTTGTAGGCGTCGAAGCGCGCGCGCGGCCAGTAGAGCTCGCCGCGCACCTCGAGCGAGCCCTTCGGGCCGTCGATCTTCGCGGGCACCGCGCGCGCCTGCTTCACCTGCTTCGTGATGTCGTCGCCCTTGCGACCATCACCGCGCGTCACCGCGCGCACGAGCTTGCCGTGCTCGTAGAGCAACGAGACGCTGATGCCGTCGATCTTCGGCTCGACGAAGAGCGGCAGCGTGGCGCTCGCTGCGAGCTCGAGATCCTTGCGGCGCCGATCGACCCACTGCCCGAGCTGCTCGGCGATCGGCATCGCCTCGCCCTTGCTGTCCTTGCGGTTCGGCGTGAGCTTCTCGAGCGAGAGCATCGGCACGCGATGCTCGACCTCCTGGAAGCCCTCGGTGTGCTGCTCCGCGCCCGGCGCCGAGTCGAGCCGCTCCGCGGCCGGCACCTTCAGCGCATCGGCGAGCTCGGAGTAGCGATCGATCATCTCGTCGAACGCCGAGTCGGGGATCTCGGGACGACCCTCGCGATAGATCTTCTCGTGATAGCGAATCTGCGTCGCGAGCTCCTCGAGCTCGATGCGCATGCGGTGGGTGTCGGGGCTCTCGTTCTTGCTCATCGCGATGCTCGTCCGGACCGCGCAGTCTACATCGCGGACGGCACACATCTTCCGCGCGCGCGGGGCACGCGGCGCGCGGCTCGGCCAATCGCCCCCAGGAGCGTCCGACCGCGGGAGTTTCGCGTGCGTTCGCAGCTCATCGAGCATCTCGCGGGGTGCCCGCGATCGCGCGGGCCGAAAAGGGGGGAAGGATGGGAGACGAACGAGAGTCGTCCGCGACGACGACGTTCCCGCATCACGGGCTCCGCAGCGAGCTGCGTCATCGCGCCCGAGCGCTCGCCGGATCGCTGCGCTTCCGCGGGTTCGACGAGGAGCTCGAGGAGCTCGCGCGGGCCAAGACCGATCGCGACGTCGAGGATGCGATCGCGAAGAGCACGAAGCTCGAGAAGATCGTCCGCGCCACCGAGCGTCCCGCGCTGCTGGTGCGCGAGGACGCGTTCGAGACGCCGGTCCTCGCCGGGCTGCTCGCGTTGATCGAGGGCGCGCGCACCGCGATCGAGACTGCGCTGCTCTCGGTGGGCCGCGTGGAGATGCTCGAAGGGCCGGACCGCGGGATGGTCGGCACCGCGTGGATGATCGCGCCGCGGGTCGCGGTGACGAACCGCCACGTCGCGCTGTGGTTCGCGCGCCGCGCGAGCGACGGCACGTTCCCGTTCCGCAAGACCGTCGAGGGGCGCACCCAGGAGGTCGTGCTCGACTTCCGCGAGGACGTCACGCGCAGCCAGAGGGAGTTCCCGGTGACGCGCGTGATCTACATCGCGCCCGACGACGACAGCGCGCCCGACGTCGCGCTGCTCGAGGTCGCCCCGCGCGCCGATCGCGCGCTTCCGGCGCCGATCCCGCTGCACCAGGACGAGCCGCTGGTGGGGCAGTCGATCGCGGTGATCGGCTATCCCGCGCGCGACTCCGAGGAGGTCGATCAGGAGGCGATGAACCGCCTCTTCGGCCTCGACTACGAGGTGAAGCGCGTGTCGCCCGGACAGGTGATCGGCACGAGCGCGGCGCAGCCGGCGATCTTCGCGCACGACGCGACGACGCTCGGCGGCAATTCGGGATCGTGCTCGCTCGATCTCGACACCGGTGCCGCGATGGGCCTGCACTTCTCGGGGGTCTCGCGGGTCGCGAACTACGCAGTGCGCGCGCGGACGCTCCTCGATCTGCTCGAGGAGCTCGAGATCGAGGTGCCGGCGCCGATGACCCGCCCGACGCGGGTGATCCCGACCAACGGCGTCGCCGCGGCGCCTCCCGCTCCCGATGGCGAAGAAGCGCGACGTCGCGAAGCCGCGCTGGCGACCGAGCTCGACGCGCGCAACGGCTACGACCCCGCGTTCCTCGGCGCGGCGCGCAGAGTGCCGCTCCCCCAGCCGGTCGCCGAGCGCATGCGCGAGATGCTGCAGCGCGACGACGGATCGCTGCGCGAGCTGAAGTACGCGAACTTCTCGATCTACCAGAACGCCGATCGCGGCTTCCCGATGATCTCCGGCGTGCACATCGACGGCACCAAGCTGCGGCGCGTCCCGCGTGCGCGCGACTGGCGGCTCGATCCCCGCGTGCCCGCGGCCTCGCAGCGCGGCGCGACGCTCTACGCGAACAACGATCTCGATCGCGGCCACGTCGTGCGTCGTCTCGATCCGGTCTGGGGCGAGCTCGCGACGCAGGCGAACACCGACACGTTCTTCTACACGAACTCGGTGCCCCAGCAGCACGTGTTCAACGACGAGGTGTGGGGCGATCTCGAGGACTACATCCTCGACTCGGCGAGCCAGGACGGGAAGCTGCTGGTGCTCACCGGGCCGGTGCTCGCGAGCGACGATCCGCCGTATCGCGACGCGCTGATCCCGCGTCGGTTCTGGAAGATCGTGGGGTGGCGCAAGGACGAGGCGCTGAAGATCGCGGGCTTCGTGCTCGACCAGGACGAGTTCCTCGGCGACATCGAGTTCAACCCGTTCCGGTTCTCGACGTACCAGACCTCGCTCGGCGAGATCGCGCGCATCGCGGGCATCACGTTCGCGGCGAACGTGAAGAGCGCCGACGTGCTCGCGGGCGAGGCGACGGCGCGACGCATCGTGCTGCGCCGCGCGTCGCACATGCGGCTCGGGTGAGATCGCAGCGCGGCCCCGGAGCGCCGGGGCCGCGCGTCGTGATCACTGGAGCTCGGGCACGCTGCACATGAGCGCGATCGCGTCGAGCGAGTCACCGGCGCGGATCACCGCGCCGCGCGCGATCGATCCCGCGGGGCACGCCGACTCGGCGAACGCCGTTCCGCCGCTGCCGCCGATCGACGGTCGCGCCGCGGGCGTGCCGATCGCGATCGCGAGCGACGCGCCGCTGCCCGTGACCGTGAGGCTCGCGCACGAGATCGTGATGCTGTCGACGAGCGCGCCGCGGCGTCCGGCGAACGCGGTGACGATCTCGCCGGGCGCGCAGCGGGTGCTGGTCATGACGGGTCCGACGTGCCCGCCGCGCAGCGGCAGGGTGGCGCCGGCGCCGATCGACACCGTGTAGCCGCCGCTGCCATCGGGCGTGAGCGCGGGCGTGCCGCACACCGCGGCGAGGCGCTGGAAGTAGCCGTTCGCCGAGCTGAGGAGCCCGTCGAAGCCGATCAACACCTGGCCCTCGGGGCACGCGTCGTCGTAGCGCGTGCCGCCCGTCGTGTTGCCGCGCATCGGCGACTCGACGCCCGGCGGGAACGCGAGGATCGGATCGTCGCAGGTCGTGGCCACGCCCTCGCACACGCCCGCGGTGCACACGTCGTCGGTGGTGCAGCGATCGCCGTCGTCGCATCCGGTGTCGTCGGGGCGCGGCGTCGGGGCGCACGCGCCGGTCGCGTCGCAGGTGCCGACGTTGCAGGCGTCGTCCATCGACGAGCAGTCGACCGCGGTCCCGCCGCAGGTGCCGGCGGTGCACACGTCGTCCTCGGTGCAGGCGTCGCCGTCGTCGCAGTCGGTGTCGTCGGGGCGCGGCATCGTCCCGCAGGTTCCGTCGCCGGGATCGCACACGCCGACGACGCACGGACCGTCCATCGCCGAGCAGTCGACGCCGGTGCACGGCGAGCCCGCGTCGCTGCCCGCGTCGGGCGCGCCGGAGTCGGGGAGGCCGGCGTCGATCGCGCTCGCGTCACGACCCGAGTCGAGCGGAGGCGCCGCATCCACCGGCGCGGCGTCGATCGCGGGCACCTGCGCGTCGACGCTCGCGCCGGCGTCGAGGCGCCCTGCGTCCACGCGCCGCCCGCCCCCGTCGTCGTCGTCCGCGGTGCACGCCGCGCCCCATGTCCCGATCACCACGATCGCCAAGCAGCTCCGAAGCTTCCCCACGCGTACCTCCACGACCCGGCGCGCTCGTTGCGGCCGCAAACGATCGGCGCTCGGTGGCGCGGGAGGGGGCGCTTCGCGCCCGAGCGGGTCTCGGCCGCGTGACGCGGGCGTCTCTTTTCACACGCCGGAAACAATCCGTGCAGCGCCGGTGCGGGAAGTCGCGCACCACCGCACGTTTCGCGGGTCGATCGTCGCGTTGACGACGCCGGGGCGCAGGTCGTCTCCTCGGGCGCGTGGAGCGGATGAACGAAGAGTCGGCGCCGTGATCGCGGAGCTCGAGGCCACGCTGGTCGACGGGATCGCGCCGCGCGAGCGCGTGCTGGCGTGGGTGCGGACGTTCGATCTCGCGGTGGCGCGCGAGCCCGAGGCGCGCATCGCGCTCACCACCGCGATGGTCGCCGCGGGACGCGCGCTGCTCGAAGCCGGAGTGCTCGAGCTCGACACGAACGTGCGCGCGACGATCGACGCCGCGGAGCGCTACCTCGAGGCACCGGGGGACGCGTCGTGGGCGGTGTACGAGGACGCGGCGACCGCGAGCTATCCGTTCGGCTCGGGCGAGGGCTGCTTCGCGATCGCGGAGCTCGCGAGCTCGTGCGCGGCGGGGAGCGGCTGCCACAGCGGGTCGGGCGCGCTGTACTTCGTGGCGCTGGCGATCGGCGACGAGCGTCTCGTCGACGCAGTGCGTCCTGCGCTCGCGTCGTGGTGCGCGCGAGCACGCGCGGCACGAACGCTGCTGCGGTGATCGGCGCATGGAGCATCCGAAGAAGCCGGTGGCGGGCCGCGACTTCGATCCTCGTCGGAGCAACCTCGAGAAGGATCCCGACGACTGGGTCAGCGGCGACGATCCGATGACCGACGCCCAGTCGTCGTATCTCGCGACGCTCTGCGAGCAGGCCCACGAGGAGTTCGAGCCGCACCTCACGAAGGCCGAGGCGAGCAAGCGCATCGACGCGCTGCGCGCGAAGCTCGGACTGCCCGATCATCACCGTCACGACGTGCACTGATCCGCGGGGCGGCGCGCCTCACCGGGGCGTCCCGATCCGCGCGCTTGTTGCGGGCTCGTTCGTCGTGTGACGCTGGCGCGCATGACGCGCCTCTCGTGGTCGCTGCTCGTCCTCGCGCTCGTGCTCCCGTCGGCTGCGCACGCGCAAGCGCCGCTCGCGCCGAGCGACGTGCCGGCACCGCTCCAGCCGTGGATCCCGTGGGCGCTCGACGGGATGGAGACCTACGGCTGCACGTTCATGCCCGATGGCTCGCCGCGCTGCATCTGGCCGGGCGAGCTCGCGCTCGTGGTCGAGCCGGGCGGCGCGACCTTCGTGCTCAGCGTCTCGCTCGATCACGCGAGCGCGGTGACGCTCCCCGGCGACGAGCGACGCTGGCCGCTCGACGTGCGGGTCGACGGACGCGCGGTGCCGGTGCGTCGCGGCGGCGCGCCGCTGGTCGATCTGCCCGCGGGATCGTTCCGCATCGAGGGCCGGTTCACGTGGAGCGAGCAGCCCGAGACGATCGCGATCCCGTCGGAGGTCGGGCGCATCGCGCTGCGCACGCCCGAGGGTGTCGTCACCCGCCCGCGTCGCGATGCGAGCACGCTCTGGCTGCAGACCGCGACCCGCGAGGCCGCGCAGGAGGACACGCTCTCGATCGAGGTGTTCCGGCGGATCGACGACGGCTCGCCGATGCGCATCACCACGCGCATCGCGCTCCGGGTCGGCGGTCGTCCCCGCGAGATCGCGCTGGGTCGCGCGCTGCTCGAGGGCGTCGATCCGATCGCGGTCACGTCGAGCGCGCCGGTGCGCATGAGCGAGGACGGCGAGCTCACGGTGCAGGTGCAGGCGGGCTCGTTCGACGTCGAAGTGGTCGGGGTGCGCGCCTCGCTCGACGCGCCGCTGCGCGCGATCGCGCGCGCCGAGATCTGGCCCGCCGAGGAGATCTGGGTGTGGAGCGCCGACGAGGCGCTGCGCCAGGTCGAGCTCGCGGGCGCGGATCGCATCGATCCCGATCGCACCAACCTGCCCGGCGAGTGGCGCGGGCTGCCGACCTATCTCGCGCCCTCGGGCTCGGCCGAGCTCACGCTGACCACCACCCGCCGGGGCAACCCCGCGCCGCCGCCGAACCAGGTCTCGCTCTCGCGCGAGCTCTGGCTCGATCCCGACGGCGAGGGCCTCACCGGCATCGACGTGCTCAGCGGTCAGATGCACCAGCGGTGGCGCCTCGAGCTCGCGCACGGCGAGCTCGGACGCGCGACGGTCGACGGATCGCCGCACCTGATCTCGACGCTCTCCGACGACGGTCGCGCCGGCGTGGAGCTCCGCCGTCCGACGATCGACGTGCGCGCCGAGTGGCGCGACGACGGGACCAGCAACGTGTTCTCCGCAGTGGGCTGGGACGAGGACGTGCAGAGCCTCGTCGCGACGCTGCACCTCGCGCCGGGGTTCCGACTGATCGCGGCGAGCGGCGTCGATCACGCCGCGACCTGGCTCGATCGCTGGAACCTGTGGGGGCTCTTCTTCGTGCTGGTGATCTCGCTCGCGATCGGAAGGCTCGCCGGGCCGGTCGCGGGCGCGACGTCGCTCGCGGTGCTCGTGCTCTCGTACCACGCGCCCGATGCGCCGTTCCTGGTGTGGATCCCGCTGGTGATCACGCTCGCGCTCGCGAAGGCGCTGCCGCGCGGATGGATGCGCGAGTCGATGCGCTACGCGTTCCACGTCTGCTTCGCGCTGCTCTGCCTGCTCGTCGTGTACTTCGCGGGCTACGAGCTGCGCCGTGGGATCTGGCCCTACGCCGATCCCGGCGCGCCGGCGTACGAGCTGCGCGAGGAGGAGGAGGTCAGCTCGTTCGACTACCCGACGAGCACCGTCGCGCCCTCGGCACCCGCCGCCGAGCCGATGATGGCCGACGACGCCGAGGGCGGGGGCGGACGGCGGAGCTACCGCGGCGGTGAGTCCGACGAGATCGGCGGGCTCTTCGGCAGCAGCGGCGACGTGTCGCGCAGCCCGAACCTCTGGTCGTACGAGCCCAACGCGGTGCTGCAGACCGGGCCCGGCGTGCCCTCGTGGCAGTCCCGCGGTGGTCAGACGATCACGCTCTCGTGGGATGGCCCGGTGACCCACGACACCGAGGTGCGGCTCTGGCTCGTCACGCCGCTCGAGAACGGGGTGCTCGCGATCCTCGAGGTCGCGCTCTTCGGGCTCTTCCTCTACTTCCTCTATCGCGCCCGTCCTCAGCCGCCTCCGCCGAGCGCCGAGGCGAGCGCGCCGGCGCCGATCGCCGCGGCCGCGGTGCTGCTCGCGATCGTGATCGCGCCCCCGACGATCGTGCGCGCCCAGGACGCATACGAGCCCTCGCCGCAGATGATCGAGCAGCTGCGCACCCGCCTCACCCGCGCGCCGCGCTGCGCCCCGAATTGCGCGGATCTCGCGGCCGCGACGATCTCGATCGCGGGCGCTCGGCTGGTGATCGATCTCGACGTGCAGGCGAGCGCGCTGTCCGCAGTGCCGCTGCCCGGACCGCTCGACGCGTGGTCGCCCGCGACCATCACGATCGACGGCGGCGCGACCACTGCCGCGGCGCGGGCCGACGACGGCTATCTCTACGCGCGCGTGCCCTCGGGCGCGCACCGGGTGCGGCTCGAGGGTGCGCTGCCCTCGAGCGACGCGTTCACGCTCGCGTTCGCCGCGGCGCCCCATCACGCGCAGGTGAGCGCGGCGGGCTGGGAGGTCGACGGGCTCTCGGGCGGCGATCGCATCGGCAGCTCGATCCAGCTGCGACGCTCGGTCGGCAGCGAGCCCGGTGAGGGCGAAGGCGAGAGCGGTGGCGGCGCGTCGATCCGCGTCGTGCCGTGGCTCGCGCTCGAGCGCTCGTTCGCGCTCGGCATCCGCTGGGAGGCGACCACCACGGTGCGTCGTACTTCGGCGATCGGCGCGCCGATCGTCGCGCGCATCCCGCTCCTGCCCGGCGAGTCGGTGCTCTCGTCGGATCTCACGGTCGAGAACGGCGTGGTCGTGGTGACGCTCGGCGGCACCGAGACCGAGCGCTCGTGGTCGAGCGTGCTCACGCCGCGCGAGTCGCTCGTGCTCACCGCGCCGGAGAACGAGCGCCGCAGCGAGACCTGGCGGGTGTCGTGCGGCACCGTGTGGCGCTGCGAGACGCGCGAGCTCGACCCGGTGAGCATCGAGCAGGACGGGATGTGGCAGCCCCAGTTCCGCCCCTTCCCCGGCGACACGCTGCACGTCGACGTCGCGCGCCTTCCCGCGGCGCAGGGCCAGTCGATGACGATCGACGGAGCGCGCCTCACGCTGCGCCCCGGCGAGCGGCTGACGATCGCGACGCTCTCGCTCGACGCCCGCAGCAGCGTGGGCTCGACCCAGACGATCACGCTGCCCGAGGGCGCGGTGCTGCAGTCGGTGATGGTCGGCGGCGAGCGCCGCTCGGTGGAGCAGCGCGATCGTCAGGTGAGCTTGACCATCGCGCCGGGCTCGACGAGCGTGCAGCTCGAGTGGCAGGAGCCGCGCGCGCTCGACGTCGTGTACCGCACGTCGCCGGTGACGCTCTCGGGCGGCGCGGTGAACACGACCGTCGTGATCGAGCGGCCGAGCCGGTGGACGCTCTGGCTGAGCGGTCCGGCGTGGGGCCCGGTGGTCCTCTTCTGGCCGTACCTGCTGGTGCTGCTCGTGGTGTCGATCGCGCTGGCGCGCGTGCTCGCGCCGCGTGATGGAACGCGGGCGGGCGTCAGCGCGCTCGACTGGGCGCTGCTCGGCCTCGGGCTCTCGCAGCTGCCGTGGCAGATCGTGTGGATCGTCCCGAGCTGGGTCGCGCTGATCGAGTGGCGGCGCCGCACCCCGAACCTCAGCGCGGGTTGGTCGGATCTCCGCCAGCTCGTGATCCTCGGCTGGACGCTGATCACCGCGATCGTGCTCTACGCGGCGATCCACGTCGGGCTGCTGGTCGATCCCGACACCTCGATCGCGCCCGACGTCTACAGCGGGCTCGAGTGGTACGTCGATCGTGTCGACGGGCCCGAGGCGTCACTGCCGATCGCGACGATGATCTCGGTGCCGACCTGGACCTATCACGTCGTGATGCTGCTCTGGTCGCTCTGGCTGGCCGCGCGCCTCATCGCGTGGTCGCGCTGGGCGTTCGCGGCGTTCGTCGCGGGCGGCATGTGGAGGACCTGGCCCCCGAAGAAGCCCGCCGCTCCGCCGCCCGCGCCCGCACCGGCCGCGCCCGCACCGGCCGTGCCGAGCCCGCCCATCGAGCCTCCGCCGTCGGGCGAAGGCTGACGTCACGCACCGGAGTGCTCGTCCCGCCGGTCCCGGACGGGAGCGCGCGACGCGCGCGGACGGCAGGGACCGGCGGGCGAGCCGATATTTCGACGTCAGGGCCCGGGCGTGACGAGCGCCCCGGCGCCCGCGCCCCAGCACTCGATCGCGTCGTCGGTGCGCAGCGCGCAGTCGACCGGGTAGAACGGCGCGATCTGCACGATCCCCTCGAGCGCGGCGGGACGCACGCCGAGCGCCGCGCCCCAGCAGGTCGCGGTGCCGTCGGCGTGCACCGCGCAGGTGCGCGGACCACCGGTCGTGATCCGGGTCGCGGGAGGCATGCCCTCCGGCACCTCGAGCTGTCCGTCGCCGTCCGAGCCCCAGCACCGCACGCCGCCCGCGTCGTCGCGCGCGCAGGCGTGCGTGGTGCCGACCGAGACCTGCACGATCGCGCCGAGGTCGCTCGGGACCACGTCGGTGCCGTCGGCGTAGCGCCCGCCCCAGCACGTGACGTCGCCGAGCTCGTCGACCGCGCAGGCGCTGGTCATGCCGACCGCGACGTCGACGGTCGGCGCGAGCCCGGCCGGCGGCGTGAGCGGGTCCTGGAAGGCCGGAGCCCAGCACCGGACACCGCCCGCGTCGTCGCGCGCGCAGGTGTTCGACCCGTCGGGCCCGCCCGCGAGCTGCACGATCGTCCCGAGATCCGCGGGGGCGACCGGCCCGGCGCCCCAGCACGTCACGTCCCCCGCGGCGTCCAGCGCGCAGGTGTGAGTGCTGCTGGCCGCGAGCTGCACGACGTCGGTCAGCGACGAGGGCACGTTCGTCTGCCCGTCGCGGCTCGCGCCCCAGCACCGCACGGCGCCGGTGTCGTCGAGCGCGCAGAGGTGCCCGGCGCCGACCGCGATCTGCACCAGCGACGGGCACGGCGTGCCGGGATCGCGATCGCGGTCGCGCCAGTCGCAGCGCATCGGCGGGGTGTCGCCGCCGGCGCAGAACTCGCCGGGGATGCAGGCGCGGCAGCTCGCGTCGGAGGTCGCGGTGCCGGCGGTGCGCAGCACCTCGCCGACGTCGCAGACGCGGTGGGGCAGACACAGCCGATCACGGGTGGCGCTCGATGCGGCGGCCTCCCACTCGCCGGCCTCGCAGGTCGAGAGCGGCGCGCAGAGTCGATCGCGCGACGCGCTCGGGGGCGCGAGCTCGTACTCGGCCGCGCTGCACGCGGTGATCGCGCGGCAGCGGCGATCGTCGGTCGCGGTCGGCGCCGCGATCTCGTACTCGGTCGCGGCGCAGGTCGTGTGGGCGCGACAGACGCGATCGCTGTAGGCGGTCGGCGGCGCGGCTTCGTGCTCGCCGTCGCCGCACGCCGTGTGGGCTTCGCAATCGAGCCCGGGCCCCGGGCGGAAATGGCCGGCGGGACAGGGCTCGTCGGCGGGTGGGTCGTTGCCGTCGCAGGCGACTGTGAAGAGCGCGAACGCGAGCAGGAGGCGGTGATGCATGCCCATGACCCCTATCACGGACTGCTCCTCGCCCGCTGCACCGGGCTACCGTCGCGCCCATGGCGACCAAGAAGAAGAGCCCCACCAAGAAGAAGGCCGCGCCCCCGGCGGCGATCGCGATCGAGGTCTCGCTCGCGGCGAGCTACCCGACCCTCGGCGAGGCGCAGCAGCGCGCGTTCCTCGGCCAGGCGTCGACCGCCAAGTGCGCCGAGCTCGGCGCGCGCACCAAGGCCGAGGGTGTCTATCGCGAGGCCCAGAAGTGGGCGCCGGTCATCCACGCCGCGCTCCAGCAGCACCCAGTGGCGCTGCGGCGCTACGGGCGGGCGCGGTTTGCCTGGTTCCTCCTCTGCCTGCGCGAGCTCGGCGAGGGCGTCGCCGCGCAGAAGGGCCGGCAGTCGAAGGCGACGAGCGCGCGCTCGGCGCTCGAGCGTGCGCTCGACGAGGGCAAGGCGGTGCGCGCCCTGCTCGCCGAGGCGCTCGAGCTCCTCGCGGCGGGCGACCCCAAGGCGGAGGCCGCGTACGGGGCAGCGTTCGGCTCGGCCGAGACCCTCGAGTCGCTGCGCGACTCGCTCGCGGCGCTCGCCGAGCTCGCCGACGCGCAGCTGCGCGCGAGCGATGCGTCGACGCGGGCGCTGGTCGAGTCGGTGGACCTGACGCCGGACGACGTCCGCCTCGCGCGCGAGGCCCACGCCGCGCTCGGCGCGGCGCGCAGCACCCGGTTCGTCGAGGGCACGGCGAGCGGTCAGGACGAGCCGGCGACGAACCGCGCCGAGGGTCGGATGCTCTTCGAGATGCGGCTGGCGATGGGCGTGTTCGAGAGCGCGCACCGCCGCACCGCGCTGGTGCCGCGGCTGGTGCCGGGGCCCGCGACCCGGGCCACCCTCGCGCCGAGCCGAACCGAGCGTGCCGCCCCGAGCGAGCCCGCACCGTCCGAGGCGTGATCGGCGGCGCTGCCCGCCGCCGTGTGAGCGCTCCCGGGAGCCGTGTGAGCGCTCCCGGGAGCCGTGTGAGCGCCCTCCGGCGCCGTGTGACCGCCCCGGGAGCCGTGTGACGGGGCGCGCCGCAGCCGCTACCGGCGGCGCTCCGTCATCTCGACCACGATCGCGCGGCGCTCGCTCTCGGGCAGCGTGTGGATCGCCGGGAAGATCTCGCGCTCCTCGAGCCCGAGGTGGGTCTCCATCGCGACGTCGAGGGTCTCGAGCAAGCGGCGGTGCGACGCGAAGTCGACGACGTGCCCGGGATCGCCCTCGCCCGCCCAGAGCGCCCAGTCGGCGCAGAGCAGATCGATCGCGACGTCGATCGCGCCGTGCTCGTCCATGCGCGCGAGCAGCGCGCGCGCGAGACCGACCGAGCGACGCTCGAGACGCGGCGCGATCGACGCGTCCTCGTCGGCCTCGTGCAGCGGCAGCGCGACCCGGAAGTAGCGCAGCACGGCGCGCGCGCTCTCGCGACGGCGAGACGGATCGCCGGCGCCGGTCGCGAGCCCGCGCGCGTCCACCAGGAAGCGCCGGATGTGCGCGTGACAAGCGGCGAGCCGCCCGACGACGTCGTCGGGCAGATGCGTGGTGGGCGCGGGATCGCGGCGCGAGCGCAGCGGAATCATGCTCGTGGGCAGATACACCCGGCGCGCGCCCGTGCCAGCCCCCCGATCAGGTCGCGGGCACGACCCGCCGCAGCGCGTGACGCAGCACGTCGGGCGAGAACGGCTTGTCGAGCAGTGGCTGCGGCGAGGTGTCGAGGTAGTGGCGCGAGCGCTCGGTGAGCGCGCCGCCGGTCATGAACACGAAGCGCCCCGCGAGCTCGGGCCACGCGGCGCGCACCCGCTCGTGCAGCTCGGGCCCGCTGGTGCGCGGCATCATCACGTCGCAGAGCACCGCGTCGTAGCGCTCGCCCGCGTCGAAGCACGCGAGCGCGTCCTCGGCGCTCGTCACCGCGTGCACCTGGTGCTCGCCGCTCAGGAGGAGCTGGATCAGGCGACCGAGCGTCGGCTCGTCGTCCACGACCAGCACGCGCATCGGACGCAGCCCCTCGTCGGCGCTCGCGGGGACGACGCTGGGCGGCGAGGTGCGCCCGTTCGCCGGGCTCGCGGTCGGGATGCGCACCCGCACCGCGGTGCCGCGACCGAGCACCGACTCGAGCGCGATGGTGCCGCCCATCGAGGTCACGAGCCCGTGGCAGATCCACAGGCCGAGCCCGGTCCCGATGTTCGCGGGCTTCGTCGAGAAGAACGGATCGAAGACCCGCGCCCGGGTCTCCTCGGGGATGCCGCCCGCGTTGTCCTCGACCGTGATCTCGACCGAGCCCTCGCGCTCCGCGCAGGTCACGATCACCGTCGGATCGAACGCGTCCTCCGCGAACGCCTGCATCGCGTTCACCAGCAGGTTCAGCATCACCTGCTCGAGCCGCCCCGCGTGGCCGTGGGCGCGCGGCTGACCGGTGATGCGCCGCACCAGGCGCGCGCGATGACGCAGCTCGTGGGCCGCCATCCGCTCCGCGGTCGCGATCACCTTCACGACGTCGATCTCGCCGGGCGGCGGGGTGTCCTCGGAGCGCGCGAACGCCCGCAGATCGCGGACGATCTCCGCGACGCGCGCGGTGCCGTCGCGCATCGGGCCGAGCATCGCGACGAGCTCCTCGCGCACCAGCGGATCGGCGACGAGCAGCTCGATCTTGCGCTCGAGGGCCTGCACGCCGAGCGACACGAACGTGAGCGGGTTGTTGATCTCGTGGGCGACGCCTGCCGCGAGCAGGCCGAGCGCAGCGAGGCGATCGGCGCGCGCGAGCTGCTGCTGCATCTGCTTGCGCTCGCTGACGTCGCGTCCGAACCCGAGCACCGCGGGCGAGCCGTCGTACTCGATGACGTGCCCGGTCATCTCCATCACGGTCGGCGTTCCGTCGGCGCGCAGCAGGCGGTACTCGCGCGGCGGGAAGCGCTCGCCCTCGGCGATCATGCGGCGCATGCGGTCGTTGAGGATCTCGAGATCCTCGGGCTCGTAGAGCTGCGTGAGGTTGAGGCCGACGAGCTGCGAGGGCGCGGCGTATCCGAGCGCCGCGGCGGCCGAGCGGTTCGCGTAGACCATCGTGCCGTCGAGGCGCGTGATCGCGATGCCGTCGGGCGCCGACTCGATCAGCGTGCGGAACCGCGCCTCCGATGCGCGCAGCGCGTCCTCCGACGCGCGACGCGCGCCGATGTCGCGAAAGAACGTGACCCCGACGCGGCGCTCGCCGATGTACGCGACGCCCATCGAGATCGACACCGGGACCCGCGAGCCGTCGGGCCGGATCGCGGCGAGCTCGAACGACCCGTGGTGGACGTCGCCGCGATCGCGCGCCGTCTTCAGGTCGTACGCCATCTCGCGGTTCTCGGGGGCGATCAGCTCGAAGATGTTGCTGCGCAGCAGCTCCTCGTAGGGGCGACCGAGGATCTCGACCGCACGCTCGTTGAACCACACCGGGCGGACGCGCTCGTCGTCGGTGATCGTCAGCGCGACGCCGATGCCCGCGTTGTGCGCGGCATGGAGGACCGCCTCGGAGACTCCGTCGGGCGGCGCAGGCCAGTGCTCGCTCATCCGATGCGCTCGCCGATCGCGCGCTGGATCTCCGAGGCTCGCACGTCGCCGATGCCGAGCCGCTTGGCGAGGCCCGCGTAGAAGTCGCGCTCGCTCTTCGCGACGCGTCCGTCGGCGCACGCGAGCTCCCAGCACAGCGCGAGGAGCAGCTCGCGCAGCACGGGATGGGTCAGCCGCGTCTCGAGGCCGCGCAGCGAGGGCGGCTCGTGGCTCTCGCGCACCAGCTCGTCCTGGGTGTCCTCGTCGAGCAGGCTCGCCGCGATGATGCGACGCAGGAGGTGCACCTCCTCGGGGTCGACCTCGCGATCGGCGTGCACCATCCAGATGCACACCTCGATCGCGGCGCGTCGCTCGCGGGTCGCGACGTCGACCGGCTGCTCCGCGAACCATGTGCGCAGTCGATCGATCTCGCTCTCGCCGACGACGTAGGCCGCGACCGCCTCGCCCGCCTTCTCGTGCGCGCCCTCGAGCACGCCGCCGCGCGCGAGCGCCCCCAGCCAGCTCGCCATCGCCTGCTGCGCATCGCTGATCCCCATGATGTCCCCCTGTGTTCTCGGGAGGGTCTCGGAGACCCCTCCCCCCGACCGGCCGCGCCGGATCGCGGCCTTGCCGTTCACGTCATCCGCTGCTGACCAATTCGATGAGCGCTCGGTTCGCCGGCACGTCCGTCAGGAAGCGCGCCCTCCAGTCCGCGTCCGCGATCCGGCCCGCGAGGAACTCGAGCCGCGTGATCCCGATCGTGAGGATCTCGCGCGCGTCGGCGTCGCGCCCGTTCGCGATCAGCGCGCGGGCATGGGCGAGGAAGACCTCGGACTCGTCCTCCTCCATCGCGCCGATCTCGTCGCGCAGGCTCATCGCGCGGGTCGAGAGCGCGAGCGCGTCCTTCACGTCCCCCGCGAGCAGGCGCGCCTGCGACGCGAGCGCGAGCGCGGTGACCGACCAGGGCAGCGTGCCGGCGCGCCGCGCCTGATCGGCGACCTGCTCGGCGAGCGCGACGACCTCGTCGGGATCGCGATGCCCGAGCAGCGTGCGCGCGCGGTAGAGCCGCACCGCGAGCACGAGCCGGCTCTGCTGCGCCTGCGCGCCGATGCGCTCGGCGTCGTCGAGCGCCGCGAGCGCCTCGTCGGTGCGCTCGAGCTTGCCGAGCGCGTAGCCGAGGTTCGCGAGCGCGAAGCCCTCGACCACGCGATTGCCGACGCGACGACAGGTCTCGAGCGCGGCGCGCAGCGCGGTCTCCGCGGCCTCGTAGGAGCCGATGCGGTTCAGCGTGTCGGCGAGGTTCGTCTCGGCGCTCGCAGCGCGCCGCAGATCGCCGATCTGCTTGTAGCGGGCGATCGCCTGCTCGTACGCGATCTTGCGCTGACCGAGATCGCCGCGAGCGGTCGCGAGCTGCGCCTTCCACGCCGCGATCAGCGCCGCGGTCTCGGGCCCGACCTGATCGATCATGCGCGCGGCCTCGCCGATCGCGCTCATCGCCTCGTGGATACGCCCCGCGTAGAGCAGGACCCATCCGAGGCGAACCAGCGCGGTCGCGAGCAGGTCGGGATCGCCCACCTCGCGCGCGGTGCGCACCGCGTCCTCGCCGACGAACGCGCCCTCGTCGTTGCGGCCGAGCGTCGCGAGCAGCCCGGTGCGCTCGGTGAGCGCGCGGGCTCGCTCGGCGGGCGTGCGCGCGCGCTCGAGCACGGCCTCGAGCTCCTTGCCCTGCTCGTCGCGACGACCGAGGAACGAGAGCGCCTCGGCGCGCGCGAGGTGCATCTCGAACGCGAGCGTCTCGTCGCCGCCCAGCGCGAGCGCGCGCTCCGAGAGCCGCAGCACGCTCTGGCTGTCGCCCCGACGCTGGGCCACCCGCACCGCCTGCACGTAGGCGAGCGCGGCCTCCTCGGGCGCGCCGCCGAGCTCGTGGTGGCGCGCGATCTCCTCGCGCTCGACGCCGGGATCCGACGCGAGGTACGACGCGGCGCGGCGATGCAGATCGCGCCGCGCGCGCTCGCTGTTCATGCGGTACGCGACGTCGGCGACGAGCGCGCTCTTGAACTGGTGCTCGCGCTCGGTGCGCGGTCCGCTCTCCGCGATCGCGCGGCGCACGCCGCTGATCGCCTCGTCGCGCGTGATGCCGCTCGGCTCGCGCTCGCCGGCGCGCGTCGCGAGCAGACCGCGGCGCACCAGCGACACCAGGAGCGGCGCGGCATCGGTCACCCCGAGCGCCTCGAGCGCGCCCGCGCCGAACGCGCGCGCGGCGAGGACCGACGCGACCTTGCACAGGTTCTTCTCGGCGGGCGGCAGGTGATCGAGACGCGACTGCACCGCGCCCTCGACGTGCAGCGGGATCGGCAGGCTCGCCGGCGGCGAGTCGAGCATCTCGGTCTCGACCAGCTCGCCGACGATCTGCTCGACGAAGAACGGATTGCCGCCGGTGCGATCGGCGATCGCGCGCACCACGCGCTCGTCGACCTCGCGCCCCGCGATCGCCCGCGCGACGTGCCCGACGTGGGCCGCGCGCAGCCCGCGCGGCTCGACCCGCACCACGTCGGCGCCCGCGAACCGATCACGCTCGCGCTCGACGCGCTCCGAGCGCGCCGCCATCGCCACGAGCAGCGGACGATCCGCGGCGCGCGCGCAGAGATCCGCGAGCAGCGCGAGCGACGCGTCGTCGGACCACTGCACGTCGTCGAGCACGATCGCGAGGGGCTCGCGCTCCGCGATCGCGAGGAGCAGCTCGCCGAGCGCGATGCGCAGCCGATCGGCGCGCACCTGGGGATCGCTGCGGCGCCCCTCGGAGGGTGCTTCCCACGGCACGCCGAGGAGCTCGCACACCACCTCGGCGTGCTCGCTCACGACGTTCGGATCCGCGTCGAGCCACACCGCGCAGAAGCGCTCGATCGCCTCGCGCCGCAGCGCCACGCCGACCTCGGCGCGCGAGAGCGCATCGGCGAGCCCAGGCGCGCTGCGGAGCGCGTGACCGATCACGTGGTACGCGGCGTCGCGGCGATGCGACTCGGCGCGCCCCACCAGCACGACCGGGCGGGGGACGCGCGCCCGGAGGCGACGCTCGAGCTCCTGGCGCAGCCGGGTCTTGCCGATCCCGGGCGGCCCCACGATCCACGCGACGGTCGCGTGGGGCTCCTCGAGCGCGCTCGCGAGCGCACCCTCGAGCTGCGCGAGCTCGGCCTCGCGACCGAGCAGCGGCACCTCGCGCGCCGACACCACGAAGGTCTCGCGACGTCGCGCCCCGCGCGGCACCTCGAGCAGCTCGCCCTGGGCGCGGCGCAGCTCGAAGAGCGAGCCCACGGTGCGCGACGCGGTGAGATCGAGCGCGACGCCCGGCAGCTGCGCCGCGCACGCGCGCTCCACCGCGCGCACCGCGTCGCCCGAGATCGTCGTGCCCGCACCGGTCGCGCGCCCCGACGCCACCGCGATCCACCGCACCGCATCGCGCGCCTCGAGCGCCGCGCTCACCGCGCGCAGCGTCTCGTCGCCCTCCCACGTCGTGCGGCCGAACACGCCGATCGCGCGCCCGCCGAGCATCGGGATGAGCTCGCCGCCCCAGTGCGCGATCGCGCGCTCGAGCGCACCCTGATCGACGATGCCCTCGGCGAGCACCAGCGCCATCACGCGCTGCTCGTCCTGCGGCGAGGCGGTGTCGGCCGCGGCGGGCACCAGCGAGGGCCGCGCGTGCACGTCGATCCCGCGCAGCGCGCGGGCGATCGCATCGGCGCTCGGCCAGCGCTGATCGAGGCGCTTCTCGAGGCAGCGATGCACCACCTCGGCGAGCCCCGGCGGCAGCGGCGGCGCCTTGCCCGCGAGCGGCGCGGCCTCTTCGAGCACGACCGCGAGGATCGTCGCGACCGCGGTCTCGCGCCGGAACGGCGAGATGCCCGAGAGCGCCTCGTAGAGGATCACGCCGAGGGCCCAGAGGTCGGCGCGGGTGTCGACGTCGGTCTCGCCGCGCGCCTGCTCGGGCGCGAGGAAGCCGGGCGTGCCCACCACCGAGCCCACCATCGTCAGCTGTTGATCGCGCGCGAGCTCGCCGCCGCGCGCGATGCCGAAGTCGAGCACCGTGACGCGCCCGTCGTTGCGCAGGAACACGTTGCCCGGCTTGAGATCGCGGTGGACCACGCCGCGCGCGTGGGCCGCCGACAGCCCGGCGCAGATCTGGAGCCCGAGGTCGATCACCTCGGCGACCGGGAGCGGCGCCTTGCGCAGTCGATCGTTGAGCGGCTCGCCCTCGAGCAGCTCGAACGCGATCCACGGCGTCCCGTCGTCGGCGCGTCCGGCGTCGATCACCCGCACCACGTTCGGGTGCTCGATGCGGATGTCGCCCTCGCGCTCGAAGCGCCGCAGCAGCTCGTCGGTCCGCATGTGCTCGGAGAGCACCTTCAGCGCGACCTTCGTCCCGTCGGGCGCCTCGCCCGCGTAGACCGTCCCGAACCCGCCCGATCCCAGCACCGACACGAGCCGGTACGGGCCGATCGTGTCGACGCGCCGTCCGCGCTGGATGCGGGTCTTGGGGGCGTCGGACACGGATGTACTCGTGTACCTCCGCGGCCCGCGAAAAGGCAAGCGAGGACACAGGTGGAGCCCGCCGGAGGCGCGCTCCACCTGTGTCCATCCCGATCGTGCCGCGGCTTCTGCTCACTGCCGCGTCCAGTAGCGGTACTGCAGCGCCAGCTGAATCCCGTCGACGTTCGCCCACACGATCTCGGGTCGGCCGTAGATCCGCAGCACGTATCGTCCGTCGACGGGCCGACCACGAAGCTCCGTGCGCGCGAAGTCTTCCACGAGCGCGCGATCCGCCGGAAGCACGGGGTTGGTCAGCATGCGTTCCGCCGCGATCGCACGCCCGCCACGGATCGTCGCGGGCTCGACCACGAACGTGTGCAGCTCACCGTCGATGTTCTCGAGCAGAACCTCGCCCTCGTGCGTGAGGTCGAAGGGGATGTTGCCATCGCCGTAGCACTCCGCCGGCCGCACCGCGCGGGTGCAGTCGAGCACGGCGAACGTCGATCGCCCAGTCGTCCAGAAGCCGCTCCGACACGCCGCTTCGAAGATCGAAGAGGTCGAGCATGATCGGATCGTCGCGGTCCGCGGGATTGCCGCCGATCACCAGCGCACGCGGATCTCCGGTCTCGCTCGGCACGAGCCAACCAGCCTCCGAGTCCGGGTGCACGGCCTGGCCAGCCTCGAACGTGAGCAGCTCGGCGCGCCCGTCGCGGACTCGCGCGAAGACGAGCTCGGACGCGGTGACCGAAAGGCTGCGGGTCTCGATCTCGCCGAGCCGCATCGACACGTAGAGATCGTCGCCCGCAGCGAGGACCGACGTGATCGAACCGACCACCCGCCCGCTCGTGGCGTCCAGGATCGCGTCGTCGAAGAGCTCCGCGAAGTCGTAACGAGCGAGCTCCGAGTCATCCGGTCCGATCTGGACCAACACGGGATGGTTCGTCGTCGCGTCGATGCCAGCCGCCCAGAGGCGACCGCCGCTCGCGGGTGCGAGCGCGGTGCAGCGCAGCTGGGTGATCCAGGCCGTTCGGAGCGTCGCGCCGGCGACGAGGATCGGACACTCGGAGGGAGCGTCGACCGTGACGAGGAGCGTGGTGCCGCCCTCGCTCGGCAGCGTCCAGCTCCGCAGGTCGTGGTCCTCGCCGTCGAGAAGCGTCGTCCAGGGCCGCGCGAACGGGTCGCCGACCTCGGCGAGCACGTCGGCGAGGTCGCGATGGCGAACCGGGCCCCAGGTCAGCTGCCCTGCGTCGACCCGCTCGTGACGGATGCACTCGTCATCGACGCAGATCTGCAGCGGATCGCATTGGACGGAGAGCTCGCACGCGTCGCCCTCGCCCGCGACGGGGGGTGCGCCTGGGTCGATCGGAGCGAACGGATCGGCTCCGCCATCGGGGGCGCCGCCATCATGGTCGCCGGCGTCTGCCACCGCCGCGTCCTCGACAGTCGTGCTCGTCGCTCCGCCACACGCGACGAGAGTCGCGGCGAAGAGCAGGTAGATGGTTCCTCTCATCGGCTCTCCTCCGGGGCTGACCAGTGTCGGTACGTGACGACCAGCTGGGCACCCTCGAGGCGGTCCCAGCGAATCTCGGGACGCCCTCGATCGTCAGGATGTACGCTGCTTCGAGAGGCCGACCCCGGAGCTCGACGCGTCGATATGGCAGGCGTTCGGCGGCGAGAGCACGAGCAGAGGCCACTCGGCCCGTGCCGAAGTCGTAATAGCGTCGGACGCCGGTGGACGAGAGGAGTCGGGAGCCTGCAACCCGGGGTCGGGAAGCACGACGTTTTCGATCGGAAGGCCCGCCCCAGCGTCGTCCACATCATCGAGGCCGAAGCCGCGCGGCCCCGTAAGCGCGACGAAGCCTCCGCCGCCCACTCGAGCTTCTTCTAGATCTCGTCGAGCGCGGCCTTGGGCCTCTGGAACTGGAGCTCCAGCAGGGTCGGGTCGACGCGCTCGGCCTTCGCCTCGACGGCCCAGCAGCGCGTGCTCCCGCTGGAAGATCGCGTACGACTTGCGGAGCTGCCTGACGGCGACCGCCTTCTTCGTCCTCAAGTGCCTCGCGTTTGCCGCGGCAATCTTGCGCCCGCAGCGAACGTGTCCGCCATCTGCCCGCTCGCGCGCCAATTCGCGACCCGCTTCGCCCAGATCTCCGAACTCTCCCTGCCGTGCAGGATCGCTCACGCCAGAACGGTCTCGAGCGGCGGATGCGCCGCACCGGTACCAGGCGAGCACCGGGCGCTGCTAGCCCGTCATCGCCGTGTCATGAGGGCCGTGAACTGGAGAGCCGCGAGCTGCGCCGCCCGCACCTCGTCGAACGATTGCATCCATTCGTCCGAAGCGATCGAGCCGAGACCGGCGCCGGTCGCCGAAACGCGCTGGAGGGCCGTGCGCACACCAAAGCTCGTGGGTCTGACCTCCACCTGATAGGGCGCGCCGAGGCCCGAGCGGGTGGCAAGTGCGATCCACGTATGGCGCAAATCGTCGGGGAGACGCGCCAGCTCCGCTTCGGCGGCAGCCCCGAGATCCTGCCTGACACGCCGGCGAAGCAGACAGTCCCCTCGCTCGGCTGCCCACTGGGGAAGACCGACGATCCGCGTGACGCGATCAGGTTCTTGGACGTAGAGCTCTTCGCTGCCCCACTCGGCCTCGGGCACGCGCTGATAGCGCCTTATGCGGCCGCTCGCGTTCCGCACGTCCATCGCGTCAGGCGCAACGAGCCACCCCGTGTGCGACGCGTCGCAGCCGCCAAACCGCAACACATCGCCATCCGGAATCGCCACCCACTCGCGCACAACGGCATTGTCCAGATGCTCGGCACAACCTCTCGCGCCAACGTAGGACCGGTCGACCTCCAGCCGAATACGGACGCTGCACTCCGTGATGAACAGCACGTCGGTTGGCGCTAGCCCGACCAGTGGGCTCGGCTCGTAAAGCGGGGGTAGATCGACTGCTCGCCAGACGCCCACGAAGGGGATGCCCGCGGGCGAGCCACAGAACGCCTCTGCCACCTCGGACGGGTCGTGCTCGCACGCGTTCGGTGTAACGACCGAGCCCCGCGCGGCGACCGAGCCGCGCGTGCCGAGCGGCCGCTCGGCAACTCCGCCGCCGCATCCTACGAGGAAACCACCGACGTAGATCGTCAGAAGAGCTAGCTCAATCGTCTGCAACGACAACCCCACGCGCTTCCGGTTCCGCCTGCGACGGCTGCGCCTCGCTCAAGCGCTCGACCAGGGCCCTCTCCCGCGGACTGAGCCCAATCGAATTCTCGTCGGTCGAGGGAGCAATCCACAACGCCTCGACACTTCGTTCCGTACGGCCATCACGATGGTAGGCGGTCCTCACCGCCCACACGACTTGCGCCATGGGGTTGTCGGAGGCGGGATCCGCCCCCTCGGCATAGACATACGTTCGGTAAATCGCTAGTGAGCGAATAGCGTCGGCCGCCTCTGGAATCTCTCGGTCGAGGGTGCGCGCGAGGGGCCCGACGTGACTGGGCGCGTCGTAGTGAATCATGCCGCCTCCACCGGCGACGCGTAGGTGTGGGGAATTCTCGGGAACGAACGCTTCGTCAGCATGCCCGTTGTCGATAAACAGAGCACCGTCACGCGGAGACGTCTGGGTGATGGTCACGCCAGAACGATCGAACGCGGCATCTCTGAATCGCGCATCGACTTCGTCATGATGACGCCATCCCATCAGAGGATCATGGATCTGAGTATAGTGACTCGCAAATTGCACGAACCGCGCAGACTCGCCGCTAGCGCCACGATACGCGATCGCGATACCTTCGTACGAATGGCCGTCGTGGGAGTATTCCACATTCTCGCGAACTTCGATGCGTCCACCATCGGGAGTCTCGGATGCGAGTGCTAGATTGCCAGGCTGAGTCTCTTCGACGCCGCGATATTGCCACTCGGCGGCGGCGCCAGCGGTGAACACCTGATCGTCCGAGCCATTGTCACCGCGCATCACAGGAGGATCGAGTCCGAGCGGATCGCGGGACTGGAGCAGATTGCCAGTCACATAGTGGAAACTGTTGAGCGCCTCGCCGCCGCCGTTGGCGTGAACGTGCAGCGGGTCGGGGCTGGCCCACCTGCCGATTCTCGCGATCAGATATCGCTCGCCGAAGTAGGTCAGTCCGACTTCCTCGTCGGCCTCCTTTGCGGTGAAGCCGGCGGGCTCGAGGGCACTGGGGTCGTGGGTGTCAGCCCAGACGGTTTCTCTCGCGCCGTTGGGGTGATAGGTGCTCGCCTCGAGCAGGTCGCCACTCATGACATCGAGCGTGGCGGCGGTGGTCTGGATGAGGTCGGCGAGCGGGACTGTGAGTCGCCGGGCTTTGTGGCTGCCGCTCTCGTGACGCCACACGAGCCTCGCGCCGGCAACGAGGTATTGCGTCTCGGCGCCCTCGGAGCTGGGCTGGTAGGCCAGGTCTTGCCCTCGGACGAGGCCGCGTCGCTCGAAGTCGCCCGGCAGGACGTAGAGGGCGATGCGCTCTTCGATGGCGCCCTGGTCGGTCTGGAAGAGAGTCTGCTTGACGGTCCGTTGATTGGCGCCGTCGTAACGGTAGCGCTGGCGCACTCGAAGCGTCCAGGTGCCGCTCTCGCGGTCCCAGTGCCGCGCTTCGGTGATGCGGTTGAGCTCGTCCCAGCGATACTCGTAGTGCTGCTCTTGCGCGCAGGCACAGGTGGCGCGGAGCGAGTCACGGCGAGCGAGGTCGTCGGTGCCCGCGCCGGGCGTGCAGACCGCCTGGGTCTCGCGCGGGCCGCACTGCGCGCGCACCGTCATCGCGGTGACGTTGCCGCCTGCGCCGTAGTCGAGCTCGAGCCAGCCGGCGTTGCCCTGTGGGCTCGCCAGCGGAGCGGCGATGTTGGTCGCGAAGTAGAGCGCGCTCGGACGAGCGTCGATGTCGAGCCCGTTCGTGATGTCGCCCAGGCTCCGCTCGTAAAAGCTGTCCTGGTCGTCACTCCACTCCGTGCTGTTGCCGAGGAAGTCGTAGTCCCACGCGAGGCTCACCGCGCGCGAGGAGGCCGGCGCAGGTAGCATCTCGGCCGGGCGCGTCGCCATCGGGTCGGCGCCAACGGCGCGGATCGCGTCGATGGTGTCGCGATAGTCGGTCGCGACGTCGTCGTTGGTGCGGCGATTGTCTTCTTGCGTGTATTCGAAGAACCCGCCGACCACGCGATAGAGTGAGTCGTGATCGACGTGCGTCGTGCGCGGGCGGAAGCCCGTGGGCCACTCGTTGCCATCGCGATGATCGACGACGTCGGTGACGTTCGAGGCGGCGTCCCAGGCGAGCTCCTGGTCGACGACCGTGTTCACCGCCGCGAGACTGGGGTCTTCACCGCTGAGCGGCTCGGGGCCAGTGGGCTGACGCGTGGTGGTGAATCGAATCGGGCGGCGACGTCGGTCGTAGCGAATCTCGCTGACCGTCGCGAGGTGATCAGGGCGTTCGTCGCCCCAGGTCGTGCTGAGCACGGCTCCGTCCCGGTCGTAGCGGATGCCGGCGGTAATGGGCTGTGACGCGGTGCCCACGTGGGCGGTCGCCGACGCGGGCAAACCGCGCAGGTTGTACGTCAGTGAGCCGCTGACGACGGGCGCGGGGTCTACGCCGTTGGCGGGATCCGGATGCCAATCGGGATCGATCGGCAGCGTCACAGAGAGCGGCCGCGCTGCGTGGTCGAACGTCGCCGTGCGGACATACGTGTGCTCTTCGTCGTACGTGACATACCCGGGAAGCGGCACCTCGGTGCGGCGGGGCGTTCCGGTCGGGGAGCTCTGCGCGACGAGCGCGGCGGCGTTCGAGATGAACGCCATCTGGCGCGCCGACCAGATCGCGTGTCCGCGCCGGTCGTAGGCAATCGCAGAGCGCTGGCCGCGATCTTCGACGCCAGTGGGCATTCCGCGCGGCGACGCGGCAGTGCCGGGGGCGGTGACCCAGGTGAGTGCTTCGTGTCCGTCGTAGTGATATCGAACATCCACGCGGATGGGCGCATCATTGACCGCGACAGGGTGGAGCGAGATCACGCCTGCAGGGAGCTCGGCGATGGGCTGCTCGTCACCCGTCGACGTCACTTCGGCGCATCCGACGTATTGCTCGCCGACGAGTCGGCCTGCGAGATCGTAGAAGAAGTTCTGGCCGCAGCCGCGTGGGTCTCGCACTGCTGCGAGTTCGCCGAGGCGGTTGAAGAGGTAGAGCCAGCGCTGCCCAGTCGGAGAGTCGGTGTCGGGGTCTGCGGAGGTCCAGCGTCGGCCGACGGAGTCGTAGGTGAACGTTCGAATGACGGTGGTCGCGTCACGGGTCGGCACCGCGACGGGCCTGGTCTCGGACGCGTTCCGCTGCGTGCGCGCGAGCGCGAGCACGGCGCCGTCCTGGCGGTACCAGCTCCATAGGTGATAGTGCTCGTCGCCGCCGGTGTCGGGGTCGCGGTTGCGTAAGATCTGGTCGACCACGCGACCGTGTCCATCGACTCGCGCGGTGGTGCACGTGCGGTAGTGCGGAGACGAGTGATCGTTGTCGAGTGGATCGCAAACGTCCGTGGACATCGCGTGATGGCTCGTCCAGACGGTCGAGCCGTCCTCGGCGATGACGCCTCGCGCCCGTCCGAACGCGTCGTAGCGGGTGACCGCGTACGGGATGTCGGTCGGAAGCGCGACGACGGCCGCGAAGTCGCCATCGGAGCCCGAGTAGAAGTCGGGCTGGTAGGTGCGACGGACCGAGCCCTTCTGATCGAACGTCGTGATGCCGCTGCGCACCCACGCGTGCTCGTCGTCGCCGGTCGCGAGGGCAGCGCGGGCACGACCGAGACCATCGACGTAGCCAATGCCCTCGATGGGCGCTGCGGGCGCGCAACTCGCGTCACGAATGTGCGTGGTGGTGCGGACTCGCGACAGCGGCTGATTGATCGGGTCCGGCGTGAGCTCGTAGCGGATGGTGGTCGTGGGCAGCCGGTTCGGGCCGTCGGGGCAGCCAGCAATCGGTGGGGGCAGAGCTGCGACCGGACGACCGAAGCCGTCGTAGCGCATCGACGAGGTCTCGTCGTTGGGCGCGGTCGCGCTCAGGAGCAGCGCGAGGCCGCGGTCCCACGCGCCGTGCGTCTCCAGGGTCGCGCCGTCGATCGCACTGGCGAGCTCGGCGCCCTCGAGCTGGTCGTCGACGCGCGCGATCCATGCGGTCTCGGTCAGCGCGAGCTGGCCGAACGCAGGGTCACGAGTGACCGTGCCGAAGCGCAGACACTGCGCCGGCGCCGTCGTGAGATCAGCCGCGTCGCCGAGATTTCCACCGGCGCACTGCGCCACCGGCTGGCCCCACGCGTCGTGGGCGATCGACGCTTCGATAGTCTGCGTGGGCGTCGTCGTACCGTATCCCATCGCGCCGCCTTCACCGGGCGGGTCTGCGCCGAACTCGAGCGCTGGAATCCCGTACACGTGCGTCCGAGTCCACTCCGGATCTCCGGCATCCGTGAACTCCATGACCTCGGTGTGACCGAGCGGCTGCGTCGCGAGCGGCCCGTCGATCCAGGTCTCGCGCGTTCGCCAGGTCCACGTTCCGACTGGCGTGATCTCCGTGTGCGAGACGATCGCGTCGTCTTGCGCGGCGCCGGTGGCGAGCTCGACCTGACCATGCGCGGTCTGTCGAAGGACGTGCCCGAGATTGTCGACGTCGTCGTAGGTCGTGCGGATGCGCGCCGCGCGCATGCCGCGCACCGGCACGGTTCGCTCGCGCGCAGTGGCGACGGGGCTCGTCGCGCCGGTCGCAGGATCGACGTGCTGACGCACGACGTCGTTGAGGATGATCGTGTCGCTCGATGCTTCGAACGGTGTGGTGTCGTAGCGGAGCTCGTTCGCCTCGGTGACGTAGGCGTAGTCGATCGGGCGGCCATCGAGACCGACTGCGAGGTGACGGACTGCGAGTGTGGCGTGCGCGGAGGCGAGATAGCGGCCTTCCGCGTCGAGCGTCTCGGTCAGGTACTCGCGGCCCTTGAGCGCTTCGTCGGGGTTGTGGGCAAGTCGACTGGCTGCGATGTCCTGCGCGCGACGGCCCTGGTGGAACCAGGTGCGGGTGATCGTCGTCGGGTTGTTCCAGTCACCGATGGCCCAGGGAGTCCGTGACGCCGAATCCGCGGAACTCCTGCTCGATGCCTTCGTAGTAGCCGTCGTGGTAGGCCAACTCCTGGCGCGCGAGCTGCGGGTCGAGACCGTAGGCGCTCATTCGATCGGTCGTCGTGATCGCGCCGACGACCGTCGAGACGACCGGCGATCCGCCGGAGCGGTGCGTGGATAGCGGTGAATCCTCGGGGCCACCCTCGTCGCTGTGCTCGAGAGGTTGGTTCCACCGGAAGCAGTCACGTACGCGTTGCTCGGCACAAGCACGCAGATCGCGGAGGTAGTCCACCGCGCTGGTGCGGTACTCCAGCTCCGTGCGGGCGCCGAGGCCGTTCTCGACTCCGACCAAAAGACGCGGGCGCTGCCCGCCAACGAGGTCGACGTACTTCCAGCCGTGCGCGGTGCCGTAGACGACGTCCACCGTGCCCGAGCCGTCGAGGTCGACGAGGCGGATACGGTTGGCGAATCCGGGGTTCGCCGGAACGCCACGCACCATCACGCGCGACGCGAACGCGCGGCCCGCGCGATTGAACCACACGTCGATCGCGTCGAAGCGGACCTGCACGACGTCGTCGGCGCCATCGGAGTCGATGTCCGCGAGGTACACGCCCGCGAGCTCGGTGTTGATCTCGGCCGGCGGCGTCGCCATCTCGATGTGACGATCGCTCGTGAGCCCCGGCGCACAGCCGATGTCGCCGACACCGAAGCTGCCGTCCCCGCGACCAGGCCAGTAGATCACGCGGCCGCGACGCACTCGCACGAGATCCTGCAGGCCGTCGCCGTTCATGTCGCCGAGGCGCGCCTCGGGATCTTCGAAGTCGAACACGGTGCCTGCGACGGGCAGACACGTACGCACCGGCGCAGTGCTCAGCGTGGCAGTGTCACCGCTCCACGCGTACGAGCCGAATCGGCCTTCTCCGCGGTCGAGCCAGCCGAGGTTGAGCCACGTCTGGATCTCGGTGCCCGTCGTGCGGACGACGTCGATCAGGTGGTCGTTGTTGACGTCGAGCACCTGGATGTGCTGACCGTCGCGCCCGAGATCGATGCGGGGGTCCGCGTCGGTCTGCGGCAGCGTGATCTGCTCGTAGCTCCACTGCCATCCCTGCGCGGCCGGGGAGAACTCGCCTTCACGGCTCGGCGTGCGCGTCGGCGCGAACCAGCCGTAGGTGCGCTGTCGAGGCATGTGCAGCAGGTCGCTGCGCCCGTCGCCATCGATATCCATCGGCGCGACGTTCGGGTTCGAGAGCGCCATCACGGAGTCCATGCCGGACGGGACGGCGACTGGAACTGCAGCGCTGAACTGCGCGGCGGTCTCGGCAGGCGCGGCGTTCGGGCCGCGGAATCCATTGAAGAACACGCCTGCCGCCGGGCGGCCTTCGCTGGTGCGATAGCGCGCGGGGTCGGTCACGACGAGGTCGGGCAGACCATCGGAGTTGACGTCGAAGAGGTCACTCCGCGCCTCGTCCACGGAGTGCGGCGGACTGCCGATCACGTCGCGCACCGTGCCGTCGAGCGCAGCCGGCACGGACGTGTAGTCGAAGCGCATCGCAGGGAGCGTCGGACCGAAAAGCGCGCTCGTCAGACCGAGTCGAGTCTCCGCCACGGGCTCCCCGAGGACGCGCGCCGGGTACCCGCCGAGCGTGGTCTCGACCTCGGGCCGCCCCTCGAGCTGGATCGACGCGAGCATCGAGTGGAACGACCCAGGCGCGTACGAGACATGGTATCGGCGCACCAGCGCGCGACCGTTGGTCGCGTCGTCCCACGCAGTCACAACCACCCGCGACAGACGCAGGCGCGTGGCGACGCGCCAGCCGCTCACCCACGTGTCGAAGACGTCGGCGCGCGTGTCGGTATATTGGAATGCGACGCGCGACGCGTACTGGTCGAGTGGAGCCGCGCAGCGCGCGTTCGCGTACGGCGTGCTCGGCGGACACGTCGTCTGCGGCGAGACGTAGGTGACGTCCTGCAGGTACGCCTGCCCCTCGTCCTGTCGGTAGCGATACCAAACCGGCGAGCCGTGCGAGTCCACCATCCGCGTCAGCATCCACCGGTAGACGCGATTGCCCGACCGCGGCGCGGAGGCGGGATCTCGCTCGAGCGCGAGGTCGGATGCGCTGACCATCTCCGGCGGGCCTTCGCCGCTCGGGATCAGACCGAAGTCGAAGCGACTCCCGTCCTTCGCGAGCACGACCCAGCGGGTGAAATTGGGCGCGCGGAAAAAGCGCATGAAACCGCCCTCGACGCGAGCGCGGTATTCCTGCCAGTCCGGGCTCACGCCGTCGGGGATCGACGCATCCGCGGTCGCCGAGCCGAAGTCGACTCGAGCCATGTCGTCGGAGTCGACCGGCACGAGCTCCTGACCGCCGTTGTAGATGAAGCGGTCCTCGCCTCGGTGCCATCCCATCTCACGATCGTCGTATTGCGGCACACCACGATCGACCTGACGTGAGATGAACGGCGCCGAGAGCGACCAACCGAATCCGACTGGTCCGTTTCCGGCGCTCGTCGCGTATGCGAGGGAGAAGCTCGGCTGCACGCCCGCGCGGCCCGGCGCGACCGCGATCGGCACACCGAAGCTGCCGGTGCCGGAGCTCAGGTTGGGCGTGAACGACTCGCCCATGCCGTGGATCGAGCCCTCGGCCGTTGGCAGCGAGATCGCCTGAGGGTTGACCGCGGTGCGCGTGTCACCCCCCGGGAGCGCGAGCGGCGCACCGCTCGACGTCTCGCTCGGGGGCGGGCCCTCGTACTCCGCCTCGCGGTCGAGCTGGACGTCATCGAGCTGCACCTCGTCGAGCTCTGGCTGACGGTCGTACACGGCCTCGCGGAGCTCGCGCTGTTGCTCCTCGGAGATCTCGATCTCCTGCGCGTACGCGACGCGTGGAGCGAGCGGAGTCCAGAAGAGGAGCGACGCGACGGTGGCGGCGAGCGCTCGGCGCAGAAGCGAGTGAGTGCGCATCTCCAGTGTTCCTCAGGGCGCCGCGACCGGGGTGGGTGCCGGGCGATTCGTTCTGGTCCCGTCGCCGACTTGGTAGACCGCGTTCCAGCCCCAGCAGCGCACCGCACCGCCCGACAGCACCGCGCAGGTGTTGTATCCGCCGGCGCTGAGGGCGGTGACGCCGGAGAAGCTCGGCACGAGCGTCGGAATCGGTCGGTTTGTGACGGTGCCGTCGCCGATCGAGCCGTACTGGTTGTTTCCCCAGCAGCGCACGTTCCCCGAGGTCCTCGCGCACGTGTGGAAGGCGCCAGCCGTGGGACCATCGGGGCTCGACAGACTCGAGATCAGCGTCGGACTCGACCGGCGCGAGTACGTGCCATCGCCGAGCTGACCATACGTGTTGTCGCCCCAGCAATACACAGCGCCCGCGGTCGTGCGCGCGCAGGTGTGGTGGCCGCCGGTCGCGATGCTGCTGACGGCGACTCCGGACAACACCTGAACTGGACTGCGAACGGTGCTCGTCTGACCGTTTCCGATTTGTGCGTACGAGCCCTGGCCCCAACACCGGATCGTGGCGTCGGAGAGCAAGGCACACGTGTGAAGGCCCCCGGCAGCGATCGCGATCGCTCGCCTGCCCGTCGTCGTATCGACGAGCCCTGGCACGGGGGGGTTCGGCGTGTTGCGCTGTGTCGCCGTGCCATCGCCGAGCTGACCGAATTCGTTGTAACCCCAGCATCTCACGTAGCCGCTCGTGAGCAGCGCGCACGAGTGCTCCGCGCCGACAGCGATGGCCGCCACTCCGCTGGACAGGTTCGAAACGGTCACCGGCATGTCCTGGTCGGTCGTGCTGCCGACTCCGAGCTGACCGTAGGTGTTGTCGCCCCAGCATCGCGCCGCGCCATTCTGGACGGCGCACGTGTGATTGTTGCCCACCGACGTCACGCCGCTCGCCATGCTGCTCACAGGCACTGGCGTCGGTCTCTGGGTCATCGTGCCGTCCCCGATCTGACCCGCGGTGTTGGCTCCCCAGCAGACCAGACGACCGGACTCGCGAATCGCACAGGCGTGCGACATTCCCGGAGCAACGGCGACGCCGTCGTCGCAGGCGGAGCCCTCGCAGCCCCAGTCGCACTGATTGCCGCACGCGGCGCAATGGTTGTCGGTCCCCAGCTGCGTCTCGCACCCGGGCGCGCTCGTGCAGTTGCCCCAGCCGCTCGCGCACGTGTACGTGCAGGACGCGGCGGAGCACGTTCCGGTCACCACGTGCGGTTGAACCGCGCATGCGAAGTTGCAGGCACCGCAGTGCTGCGCGTTGTTTCGGAGGTCGACCTCGCACCCGTTCGTATGGGTGTTGTCGCAATTGCCGTGCGTGGATGCGCACTCGAGCACGCAGGCCTCGGATAGACAGTATCCGGAGACTGCATTCGCGCGATTCAGGCACGAGTTGTTGCAAGCTCCGCAGTGCTGGGGGTTGGCCCAGGCCGATGCTTCGCATCCATTGCGCCAGTCACCGTCGCAGTCTTCGAGGCCGCCGCCGCACACGAGGTCGCACGCGCCGTCCGTGCAACTGCCGCTCGCGCCAGCGAGCGTGTGGCAAGCAATGCAATCAGCTCCGCAGTGATACTCGTCGGTCTGAACATCGAAGCACGCGTATTCGCTGTTGCACACCTCGAATCCGTCCTTGCAGGCGCAGAATCCGTCGACGCACGTCGCGTTCGCCCCGCACGAGACATCGCACGTCCCGCAATACATGTCGGTCACGCGAAGATCGACCTCACAACCGTTGCGCCAGTTCGCGTCGCAGTCCCCGCGACCGGGAGCGCAGGCGATCGCACATTCCGACGAGGGCTGACTGCGCCGCTCTCGCTCACGTACGCGAAGCGGACTCCAAGCCCGTCGCGATCGGCGCCGGGGGCCGACCATGCGACCGCCCAGCCCGCCTCGCGCCCTGCAGCCTCGACCTCGATGTCGCTCCCGAGCCCCGCGACGCGCGTGATCGCGACCTCCAAGCCCGCAGGATTGCCCCGCGCGCCGAGGCGCTGTGCTCGGATCTCGCGGGCGTCATCGCCGGGGATCTCCGCTACCCACACGACGAGTGCCTCGCCACGCGCATCGATCGCGACGGCCGGCGGCACGCGCGCTGCGGCCCCGTCCTCGATCGTCAGGGTCTCGGGCTCGCACGTGACGGAGCATCCGTCGCCCGAGACGGCATTGCCGTCGTCGCATGGCTCACGCGGGGGTGTCGGACCGGGCTCCGGATATCCGTCCCCGCACCGCCGGGTCACGCAGGTGCCCGCGACACAGATCCCTGCCGGACAGGTCGTCCCGTCCGCGCGATCCCGACGCGTGCACGAGAGCCCGTCACAGGTGGCGACCTGACACGGGTCGTCGACGCAGCCATCGCAGCCGGGGGTCGTCCCGCCGAGGGGCACGCAGCCGCCGTCTGCGGAACAGCCGACGACGTCGTCGGCGCCGCCATCGAGCCCGAGCCTCTCGAGCTCGATCCCGCGCTCGAGGGTGTTGGAGCACGCCGACAACACCAGCGCGAGTCCGAACGCAGCGGTTCGGACTGGCAGTGGCGCGCGCGCGGCGGTTCGGTTCGCGAGGCGCGGATCGCAGGTACGGCGCACTGTCGTTCTCGGGAAAGCGCCAGAGCGCTCGACGAGGGGTCTCGCGCGCGGCTGGCGGATGGTGGGCGACGCCGAGGGCGCGGCGCACCCCCCGGGCGGGGGGAAGATCGAGCTCGTCGCCGAACGACGAAGTACCCCCACGTGGGGGGTGTCATCCGCGCAGGAGCCGTGGCAGCCTCCGCGTCCTCTACCAGGGAGCGGATGAAGCCATGCGACCCGAACGAACGCTCGGGCGTATTCCGGGCTTTGCACGCGTCGGCGCTGCTGGAGCGTTTGTCACCGAAGGTCGTCTGGCACGCGAACGAGCCGATTCTCAGGAATCTGCTGCTCACGACCCAAACGGAGCCTGCGGGCACGCTGGCGGGAGCACGTGCGATGATCGCGAACCGCCGCAGCGCTTGCGGGGCCATCGTGAACGCGCGCTGCCCAGGGGAGCTCGAGTCGGCGTTCACAGAGCTCCGCGCAGGCTCCAGGCGCGTGCCGATCCTGGTGGTGGGACCATCGGACCACCGGATGCGGCGCGTGCTGCGCGGAGTGCGCGGCGTGGCGTTCTTGGACAACGCCGTGGATTCGACGGTCATGGAGAGTACCGTCCGCGAGTTCATTGCGGATTGCGCCGATCGTGCGGCGCAGATCCACCACCAGGTCGACAGCTACGCTCGTCTCGTCGGCCTCACGCCCGCCGAGGCGGAGCTCGTGTTCCGCGTCGCCATGGGCGTCCGGCCCGCGGACCTCGATGGCCGCCTCGCTCACCTCGACGGCCTCAACCTCAGCCGGGCGTGGATGCTCGCGCGCATCGCCGCCGCGCTCCCATCGAGCGATCCGCGCCGCGCCGCGTATCTCGCCTCGTCGCGCGATCACGAGACCACCGCGCTCGCCGCGATCGACGGCGCGCACTACGCGGGCAGCCACTGGCTCGGGACCTTCGCGTGCGTCCTGATCACGATGCGCCCTCTGGTACCCTCGTCCTCGACGTGAACGCGCCCCGAACGCTCCTCTACTCGCTCCCGGGCCTGCAATCGCGGCATCCCGCGAACGCGCGCCTCGCGCCGAGCCCCAAGCACAACGTGCCGCTCCTCGGGCACCTGCCGCTGGTGCGCGACGATCGCCTCGACTACCTGATGCGCGCCGCGCTCGAGACGGGCGACGTCGTGCGCTTCGAGTTCCCGCACGTCACGGCGCACCTCGTCGCGCATCCCGATCACGTGCAGCAGGTGCTCGTCGATCAGCACCGCATCTTCACCAAGCAGACGCGCGGCTACGCGAAGCTCCGAGCGTTCCTCGGCAACGGCCTGGTCACGTCGGACGGCGAGTTCTGGCTGCGGCAGCGCCGCATCGCGCAGCCCGCGTTCCACAAGAAGCGCATCGCGGGGTTCGCCGACTCGATGGTGCGCGCCGCCGAGGACACCGTGCAGCGCTGGACCGCGCCCGCGCGCGACGGCACGCCGATCGACGTCGCCGCGGAGATGATGCGCCTCACGCTGCGCATCGCGGGAGAGACGCTGCTCTCGACCGATCCCAGCGATCGCGCGAGCGCGGTCAGCACGGCGCTCACCACGGTGCTGCACGAGGCGAACAAGCGCATCAACAGCGTGTGGTCGCCGCCGCCGAGCTGGCCCACCCCGCGCAACCGCGCCTATCACGCCGCGACGCGCGAGCTCGATCGCATCGTGCTCGACATCATCGAGAAGCGACGCCGCGGGCGCGAGCACCGCGACGATCTCCTGCAGATGCTGCTCGAGGCGCGCGACCCCGAGACCGGCGCCGCGATGGACGACAAGCAGCTGCGCGACGAGGTCATGACGATGTTCCTCGCGGGGCACGAGACCACCGCGAACGCGCTCGCGTGGACCTTCGTGCTGCTCTCGCGCTACCCCGCGGTCGCGCGCGCGCTCCACGAGGAAGCGTGCGACGTGCTCGGCGATCGCCCCGCGAGCGAGGCCGATCTTCCGAAGCTCGACCTCGCGCGGCGCGTGCTGAACGAGTCGATGCGGCTCTATCCGCCGGTGTGGATCATCGGGCGCTCGCCCGCGGAGCCCGTCGAGATCGGCGGCTACGACATCCCGGCGAAGACGATCGTCTTCGCGTCGCAGTGGGTCACCCATCGACACCCGCGCTTCTGGGACGATCCCGAAGGGTTCGATCCCGATCGCTGGCTGCCCGAGCGCGCCAAGGCGATGCACCGCCACCAGTTCTTCCCGTTCGCGGCGGGCCCGCGCATGTGCATCGGCGCGGGCTTCGCGATGATGGAAGGCCAGCTCGTGCTCGCGACGATCGCGCGCCGCTACCGCGTCGATCTCCTGCCCGGCCACGCCATCGTCCCCGAGCCGCTGATCACGCTGCGCCCCAAGCACGGCGTGCGCGCGACCGTGCATCGCATCGACTGACGATCTTTTTCCGTAACGCTCCCGGGGCCGCCCCCCACTAGCGAGCCGACCGAGCGCGATCGAGCGCGAGGCCGGAGGTCGTCGTCGTGCGCAGAGAGAAGATGGGTCCCGTCGTCGTCGCGCTCGCGCTCCTCGCGCTGGCGCCGTGCGTCGCGCGCGCGCAGGACGTGCCGAGCGCCGGCAGCGTGCTCTTCGCGATCGATCAGGGCGTCGACGACGATCGCGCGATCGCGCTGCGCGCGGAGCTCGGCCTGCGCGCGCTGCACCTCGAGCTGGTCCCAGCGCTCGCGGGGGAGAGCGACGCCGCGCGCGAGCAGCAAGCGCGTCTCCTCGCGCAGCATCGCGCCGCCTACGCGACGTTGTGGATCGACGACGCGCGCAACGAAGCGCGCGCGGTCACGCCCGCGGGTCCGATGCGCCGCGCGTCGCTGCCGCGTACCGCAGGCACGATCGATCCGCGGGTGCTCGCGGTGCTGCTCGGGAGCCTGCTCGACGAGGCGCTCGCGATGCCGGGACCCGAGGAGGCCGCACCGGTGCTTCCCGTCGCGCCCTCGACCGCTCCTCCTCCCGCCGAGCCTCAGGGCGCGTACCAGCCGAGCTCGACCGTCGTCATCGTTCCCGAAGAGCTCGATGCACCCGATCCCGGCCACGACACGCGCGACGGTGACGTGCATCCCTACGCGATCGTCGACTTCTCGGTCGGCGCAGTGTGGTCGCTCGGCGAGCAGGCCAACATCGCGCACTTCGTGCAGCGCGCGGGCGCGGGCCTGCTCGTGGACCAGCTCCGCGTCGAGATCACGCTGGGGATGGGCGCCGACAAGGCGATGGACGGCGGCTACCTCGCCGCGTTCACCATCGACGGTCAGGCGTTCGTCGGGACGTCGCTGCCGCTCGGGTTCGCCGCGCTCGATCTCGGCGGGATCATCGGTGGCGTCGGCCACGAGTTCATCGACGCCCACACCCTCAGCGACTTCGGGATGATGACCGCGATGCGCGTCGGCGGCGCAATCGGCCTGAACATGCGCGACAGCCGCGCGATCTTCCCGTTCCGAGCGCGCATCGAGATGGGGCTCTTCGCGCGCTTCGAGTATCCCGGGCGCGCGGCACCGTTCACGAACGTGGTGCTCGGCATCGCGTTCTGGTGATCGCCGCCCCGCTCCGAGCCACGCGTCACCGCGCCCACGCCGGGCGCGGCAGGCGCCCTCGTGTATCCAACGAAAACCACAGGAAAATCAATGGCTTCCATGCTTCGATCGCTCCCCGCCCGGCTCGCGCTCGCGGGCCTCCTCCTCGCCGCGTGCAGGGACGAAGATCCGCCGCCGCAGAGCCCCGACGGCGGCGCGCCCGACGCCTCCACCAGCGACGTCGCGCGCTGCGTCGAGCTCGCCACCCACTTCCGCGACCACTGCGCCGACGCGAACGGCGAGGACGATGCGCGGGTGTGCCTCTGGGAGGGCTACGTCGAGCTCTGCCGCACCGGCGACACCGCGCTGTTGATCGCCGCGATGGAGTGCCTCGACGACACCCAGTGCCGCTCGTTCTCCGACGCGAACGAGGGCGGCGCCTGCCTCGACGCGCTCCACGCCGCGCAGCCGGCGTCCGCGCTGCGCGACGCGATCGAGGCCCACTGCGCGGCGTGCGGACAGACCTGCCCGGCGTCGCAGATCGAGATCTTCCCCTATCTGCCGGCGAGCGCAGCGACCGCGCTCGAGTCGTGCGGTGGCGCCGACGCGTGCACTGCAGACGCGTTCTTCGCCGCATGCACCCCCGAGATCGCCCCGCTCGCGTCGTTCCAGTGCGGGCAGTGAGAGAGTGTCCAAAATCGGCTCGCCCGCTCAGGGCCTCCCGTCCACGTGCTCCGCACGCTCCCGTGCGGGCCCTGCGCGAGCGAGCACTCCCAGCTGGACCGAGAAAAAAGATCTAACGACCTCCCCGGCGCCGCGCACTGGAGACAAGACCTATGCTTCAGCTCGTGCGCGCGCGTCGGGGCTCCACGCCATCGGGCGAAGAAGAAGTCGATCTCCGTGCCGCGATCGACCCGCACGCGCGCCTCGACGAGCCCACGCTCGCCGCGCTGCAGCGCGGGGATCGCCGCACCGTGCAGGCCGCGCTGCGCGCACTGTTCCCCGAGGTCCGCACCCGCATGCACCGCCTGCTCGGCCCGCGTGACGATCTCGACGACGCGACCCAGGACGCGCTCATCGAGATCACACGCGCCCTGCCGCGCTTCGAGGGGCGCGCCTCGCTCTCCACGCTCGCGAGCCGCATCACGGTGCGCACCGCGTTCCGCTATTTCGGCCGCCCGCGCACCGTCCCGCTCGAGGTGGTGGACCCGCACGATCCCGACGATCCCGAGTCGCGCGTCGCCAGCCGCGAGACGTTGCGACGCCTCTACCGCTGTCTCGACAAGATGTCGCCCAAGCGCCGCGTCGCCTTCGTGCTGTGCTGCGTCGAGGGCATGACCCCCAGCGAGGCGGCGGAGATCGAGGGCGTGCCCTCGCTCGTGATGCGGGCACGCCTGCTCCAGGCGCGCAACGAGATCGCGCGCTTGATGAAGGGCGATCCCTTCGCCGAGGCGCTGGCGCAGGCAGGACGTCGGAGCGCGGGCGCGCACGACGACGACGAGGAAGGTGGAGCGTGAGCCGCGACCGACTCGCCGACCGCACCGTCGACGCGCTCGCCACGATCGCGCGTCAGGCCCCGGTGCCGCGGATCTCCGACGCGCGCCGCGATGCGCAGATCGCGCGCGCGCTCGCCGAGGCCGAGGAACGCGCGGCGACCGAGCCGCCGCGCGCCCGCGTGCCCTACGTCGCGTGGTCGATCGCCGCCGCCGCAGTGATCGCGCTCGCGTTCCTCACGATGCGTGACGCGCCCGCCGCGCCCGACGATCTCGGCGAGGGCGTGCTCGTCCTCGCGACCGGCGATCGCGTCACGACCGCGCCGCACGCCGCGCTCGCGCTCGACGAGGTGTCGCCCGACGCGCGCCTGATCTCGGTGCACGCCGGCGAGGCGCTCTTCGACGTGAGGCCGCTCGATCCCGGCGAGTCGTTCGTGGTGCGCACGCCCGAGCTCGAGGCCGCGGTGCGCGGCACCGTGTTCGCGGTCGAGCGAGTCGGCTCTCGCACCGTGGTGCGCGTGTACGAAGGTCGCGTCGACGTGCGCGAGCGCGGCGAGACTACGTCGATCACGCCCGGCGAGACCTACCGCTCGGGCGAAGGACGCGCCCGCGACCCCGAGGACGGCGCGCTCGCCGCGCTCGGCCGCGCGGCAGCCGCAGCCCGCGCGCGCGAGCCCGCGCCGGTCGCGCAGCCGACACCGATCGCCGAGCCCGCGCCGATCGTCGAGCCGACACCGATCGCCGAGCCCGCGCCGATCGCCGAGCCCGCGCCCATCGTCGCTCGCGCGCCGTCCCCCGAGCCCGAGCCCGCGCCGATCGTCGAGCCCGCTCCGATCATCGATCCCGCGCCCCCTCCGCCCGCGCCGTCGCTCGCCGAGATCCAGTCGCTCGTCGCGACCCGCCGGTTCGCCGAAGCGCTCGACGCGGCCCGCGCCGCGCGCGCGCACGAGCCCACCGAATGGCGCTTCGGAATGCTCGAGGCCCAAGCGCTCCAGGGCCTCGGTCGCGCCACGGAGTCCGCCGACGCCTACGACGTCCTCGCGCGCACCGCACCCGCGGCCCAGCGCGCCGAGGCCGCGTTCCGCGCCGCGACCCTCCGCTGGCGCGAGCTCGACGACGCACGGGGCGCGGTCACCTCGCTCGACACCGTCGACTTCGCGCAGAGCGCCCTCGAAGAGCGCGCCCTCGGCCTCCGTGCCCGCGCCCTCGCCGCGGCCGGCGATCGCACCGCCGCGCGCGACGCCGCCCGCGCCTACCTCGCGCGCTACCCCGAAGGCGGCCTCGCCGACGTCATGAACGAGCTCGCGAGCCCGTAGTCCACGTGGCCGCGCGCGCTCGCGGCTGCGATGCTCGCGCCTCCGCGCGATGTCCTCCTCGACCCCGCACCGCTACGGCCTGCGCACCGCGGCCCTCCTCGTCGTCGCGAGCATGGTCGGCACGGGCGTCTTCACGACGAGCGGTGTCCTCCTCGCCGAGCTCCACTCCGTCTCCGCGGTGCTCGCCGTGTGGATCGTCGGTGGCCTGGTCGCGCTCGCGGGCGCCCTCTCGTATGCCGAGCTCGCCGCGCAGCTCCCCGAGAGCGGCGGCGAGTACGCGCTCCTCGCCCGCGCGTTCCACCCCGCGATCGGCTTCACCGCGGGCGTCGTCTCCATCGTCGCCGGCTTCGCAGCCCCGATCGCCGCGTGCGCGATCGCCTTCGCGCGTTACCTCGACGCCGCGTTCCCCGGCCTCGTCCCCGAGCTCCCGGCCGCGATCGTGATCGTCGTGCTCACGACCGCCGTCCACTTCGCGCACCTCCGCAGCGGCGCGCGCTTCCAGGACGCGCTCACCATCGCGAAGATCGTCCTCGTCGCGATCTTCGTGTTCGGCGGCGCCACCAAGGGCGATCTCTCGCGCCTCGCCGAGCCCTTCGATCCCGCGACGCTCGTCTCGCCGCCCTTCGCGATCGGCCTCGTGCTCGTCTACTTCGCGTACACCGGCTGGAACGCGGCCGCGTACGTCGCGGGCGAGATCGATCGCCCGGCGCGCACCCTCCCGCTCGCGCTCCTGCTCGGCACCGGCGGCGTCACCGCGCTCTACGTCGCCATCAACGCGGTGCTCCTCGCGAGCGCTCCGCGCGCCGAGCTCGAGGGCGTCGTCGAGATCGGCGCGGTCGCCGCGACCCATCTCTTCGGCGCCACCGCGGGCCGCGTCCTCGCCGCCGTCATCGCGCTCGGCCTCGTCTCCACGATCGGCGCGTTCGTCGTCACCGGCGTCCGCGTGTACGACGCGATCGGCCGCGACCATCCCGCGCTCGCCGTCCTCGCGCGGCGCAACGCGGGCGGCGCTCCGGTGATCGCGCTCCTCGTCCAGGCCGGCCTCGCCCTCCTGATGGTCGCGACCGCCAGCTTCGAGACCCTGCTCGCGGCCGTCGGCTTCACCCTCTCGATCGCATCCGGCCTGACCGTCATCGGCGTCGCAATCGTCCGTCTCCGCCACCCCGAGCGACCGCGCCCGTACCGCGTCCCGCTCTACCCGATCACGCCGCTTTTCTTCGTGATCATCATGATTTGGACGGTCTACGAGTCGATCCTCTACGCCCGCGAGATTGCCCTGTTCGGTGTCGCCACGATTGGGCTCGGTCTGCTGGGGTATTTCGTCCTCTCCGCGAAAAACCGCGCAAATCCCGCGTGACCGAGTCAGCCTGTCACGGCTGATCCGAGGAGCTCTGGGGACTCCAGTCTCCGCCCCACCATCTCCCACACCTCCCCAGATGGTCGCCCTCGCCGGGATCTCCTGTGAAATCAGGACCATCGACCCCGCACCGACGTTCGTGGCATCCTGGCATGCGCGTCGCACTAGGCCCCATCACGCAACGCGACGACGAGGTCGAACGCCATGCAGAAAACCCGTGCTCAACACGCGATCGAGATCGCCGAGTCGGCCGAAGGAGGCTTCCGCCGTCCTGCCGATGCGGAAGTCGCGGCGCTGGCGGGCACGCGTGGCGTCGTCTTCGTGGAGTACGTCGCGCTGCTGTTGCTGGTGACGATCATCGGGGCCGGTGCCGTGGTCAGCCTGGGCATCCCCCTCGTGAATCTCTTTCGCTATCAGCAGCTGATTCTGTCGCTCCCGATTCCCTGACGGAGTGACGGGCCCACCTCGTTCGAGCCAACCCAGGAGAACCCGAGAATGGACAAGCTGAGCATGAACAAGTCGCGCCGCGTTCGTGAGCTCCTCGCGGATACCCGCGGTCTGTCGACCGTCGAGTACATCATCATCCTCTGCCTCATCGCGGTCGTGTGCTTCGCCATCTGGCGCCAGTTCGGTGAGACCGTGAAGGCGAAGGTCCAGGGCGCGGACGGCATGGTCGGCACGCTCCCGACCGACAGCTCGCCGTGACTTGATCGCCATCTCGGCGATCTCCTGAGAGGAGCAGCAGCGTGAGCTGGTGGAGCTAAGGTGTTCGGTCTCGGCCCGGATCCCGAGCTGTTACCGTACCTGTACGGCCTCGCCGTCGTCATGACCGCCATCGCGGCGTTCACCGACTGGCGGACCGGTCACATCCCCAACTGGCTCACGCTGCCGCCGCTCCTCGTTGGCCCGCTCGTCCACGGACTGACGAACGGAGCCGAGGGATTCTTCGGATCGATCCTCGCCGTCGCGATCTGCGGCGCCGTCCCGCTCCTGATGTTCTGGCGGGGCGGCATGGCCGGAGGCGACGTGAAGCTCTTCGCGGCGATCGCCGCGGTGTGTGGGATCGAGGTCGGCCTCGAGGCCGAGTTCCTCGCGTTCGTCGTCGCGGGGATCTACGCGCTCGGCCGTCTCGCCTGGCAGGGGAAGCTCCTCCGCACGCTGGGCAACAGCTTGTACATGGGCATGAACCCGCTGCTCCCGCAGCGGCTCCGCAAACCGATCAGCCCCGAGCTCCTGCACACGCTGCGGCTCGGTGGTGCGATCTTCGCGGGAACGCTGATCGCGGTGTTCAGCCGACTCCAGACCTTCTTGATGCTCGGTACTTGAGAGACCCGTCGTGGACCCACACGAGAGAGGCGGGATCCGTATGGTCGGCAAGCTCGCTCGAGACACGAGAGGCGCTGCCTACGTCGAATTCCTGATCTCGTTCATCCCCGTCTTCCTGATGTTCTTGGGGATGGTCCAGATGGGCCTGATGTTCGTCGGCGGTCTCGCGGTGCAACGCGCGGCGTCGGCGGCGGCGCGCGCCGCGATCGTCGTGCTCGACGACGATCCCCAGTACTACGGCGGCGAAGGCCGCATGCAGATCGGCGGCGGAAGCGGCAGTGGGCCCAACGCCGGCGAAGGGCTGATCGACTTCCTCGGATCGAGCGGCGTCGGCGGTGGCGACACCGGCGGCATGGGTGGCGCGGGCGGCGACGCAGCCGACACCGGCGACAGCGCGCGCCTCTCCGCGATCCACAGCGCCGCGTCGATCCCGCTCTTCGCGATCGCGCCGCCTCCTTCGGCGATCGTTCGCCCCGAGTCGGTGATGGCGGCGATCGGCAACAATCGTGATCCTCTCGGGATGCCGCCGAGCCGTCTGCTCTCGGGCCTCGTGTGGAACAACACCGGCGCGCTCGCCGTGCGCCTCGTCGACGGGCCCGCGTCGCGCACCGATCAGCGCAGCTTCGACGCCGCGCCGCTCCACGAGGACGACGCGGTGCCGACGCCGGCGCGCGTGCGCGTCACGTACCTCTTCCACTGCGGCGTTCCGCTCGCGAACCGCCTCATGTGCAACGACCCGCTCGCGCTGCTCTTCGGCGCAGACGGCGCCGCGCTCGCGCGCGTCGTGACGGGCGGCACGCCGAGCCTCGAGCGCCTCCAGGCGATCTCGCGCCAGCGTGAGCTCGAGCTCGCCCGCGAGTCGCGCGACGAGATCCCGTGGTCCGATCTCGGCGACAACGCGCGACAGGGCGTCGGTGCGCTCGGCATCGGTGCATCGCTCCTCGGCATGTCGATGCGCGTGAAGGTGATGACGGCCGAGGCGCAGCTCCCGATCCAGTACGCGAATTATCAGTACCAGAGCGAGTGAGGGGCTGACGATGATCGCGCTTCTCCGACGCCTGCTCCGAGACGAGCGATCGTCGGGCGCCGGCGACGCGCTCGATTCGCTCGGTCCCGTGCACGGCCCCGCGCTGCCGGTCGCGATCCGCGACGTCTGGCGCCCGCGCTCGCTCCGCGAGCTCGGCGGGGATCAGTCGGGCGCGATGATGGTGATGGGCATCTTCATGGCGATGATGCTCGTCGGGATGGTCTATTACGTCTGCGGCGTCGGCGACGCGATCGTCTATCGCGAGCGGATGCAGGACGCCTCGGACAGTGCCGCGTTCGCGAGCGCGGTGCTCCACGCCCGAGGGATGAATTACATCGTCCTGATCAACATCATCATGGCGGCGCTGCTCGCGATCCTCGTCGCCCTGAAGTTGGTCGAGACGCTCGCCTGGATCGGCATCTTCGCTTGTTATGCGATTGCCGCACTCAGCTTCGGAACTGCGAGCGGCATTCTCGCGCTCGTCCCGCCGCTGCAGACGATCCAACAGACCACCTCGAATCTCTACAACACGCTCAAAGAGCCCATCTTCACCGCACTGCGCGTCTGCGACACGACCCAGACGGTGATCGCGAGAGTGGTCCCGGTCGTCGCCCAGGCGAGAGTCGTGCAGCTCGCAGCGGACGTGTACGCGCCGACGACCCAGGTCGGATTCGCGTGGCCGCTCTATCGGCCGCTGCCGGTCGTCGATGACAGCTTCGAGGAGCTCTGCCGTCGCGCTGGTCAGACTGCCGGCGACATCGCGATGCTGCCGTTCTTCTTCCTCCCGGACGCCATCACCGACGCGATCAGCGACGCGCTCGGTGGGCTCGCGGCGACGTTCTCGTCGTGGTTCTGCGGCGGTAGCGGCTCGGGGGATGGTGGGGAGCCGCCCTCGGTCACCTACGACGTGACCACGCTCCTGCCCGACAATCCCGACGGCGACTCTGCAGAGTGCGCGCGCTCGCGCACCGACGACACCGCGGATCGTGCGTCGTGTGATCGCTACCAGGCCTGGTACGAAGCGGGCGAGCGCTGCGCGCGCACCGACAATCCGCCCGAGTCGTGCAGCGCGGGTGACGCGACTGCGTACAACCAGCGCGTCGCGGCCGGCCGCGGTGACTGCCGCCCTGGCGACGACAAGGAGAACTTCGTCTGGGAGACGACTCGATACTCGCGCACCGAGCGCTGGATCTGGGTCGGTGATCTCGAGACCGGTCACTGGGACTATTCGCTCTCCGCGCCGACGATCATCGACAACGGTCCCAACGATTCGGGCTGTGCGGGCGGTCGCTCGTCGTCGGGCTCGTGCTGCTCGACGGGCTGCGCGTGCGGCGCGACCTGCATCGCGTGCACGAACAACTGCACGCTGCCCGGCGTGATGACCGGGAGCGACTCGCGCGCGATCGGCAGCGACGAGGACGAGCTGCCCTGCGACAGCGGCGACTTCGAGGACTTCCAGGGCAGCGGCCCGTTCGTGTGCGCGGAGGAGATCACGACCCGCGGCTGCGACTGCCCGGGCACCGACGCGCCCGGCGCGTTCGACGGCTGCAGCAACTCGCGCGAGGGCGGCGGCGGCATGATGCCGACCGGCTTCTACGAGGACTGCACCGACAATCGCCCGGCCTCGCTGCCCGCGACGTACACCCGCACGATCGAGTTCACCGCGGTCACCGCCGTGCTCTCGTGCGCGCAGACGCGCGAAGAGGAGCTGCCGGTCGACGATCAGCTCTTCGAGGACGGCGCGACCGCGCCCGACTCGAGCAACTGCGACATGTGCCCGAAGAAGCTCGAGGACTGCGCGCAGCTCGGTGAAGAGCGCTTCCAGCTCCGCACGTTCGTGCTCGGCGACGTGAGCCAGTCGCAGCGCGCCGATGCGGGCGTTCGCCTCGCGGCGTGGGGCCAGGAAGGTGGCGGCACCTACTCGAGCATCATGAACGTCGCCGGCCGTCTCTCGTTCGCGCAGGCCGAGTACATGTTCTGGCACCGCGGCGAGATCGACGGAGAGGACACGACGCAGCGCCAGGAGTGGATGTGGCACATGTTCTGGACCGCGCGCATGCGGCGATTCCGCGTCGGCGGCGAGGACGCGTGTGCGGGCGGCGGCAGCGCCGGCGGTGACAGCGCGGACACGCCCGATGCGGCGTGCGACGGCGCGGCGTCGGATGGCGGCGGTGGCAGCTGCGACACCGGCGGTGGAATCGGCAGCTTCCTGAGCGACGCAGTCAGCAACATCATCGTCCACTGACGAGCACGGGAGTCGGTACGTGAGAGAGAAACAGCGCCATCGCGGAGTCGTGGGAGGAGCGATCGAAGGGTCGCGCCGGCCCGGCTTCCTGCGCCGTTTCCTCGCGAACGACGAGGGCACCGCGAGCATCGAGGCGGTGATCATGATCCCGTTCTTCATCATCGTGTGGGGGCTGCTGCTCTTCGCGGTCGACGTCTACAAGCACAAGATCGACGCGGGCATGCAGGCGCGCGACTGCGGTTGGTCGTTCGCGCAGACGGGCTGCGAGACGCTGCCTCCGCAGTGTCAGGACGAGCCCGGCGATCCGGTCGCGGTCGACGGTGGCGAGGGAGCGGGCGAGCTCGAGTCGAGCATGGACGAGCTGCCGCTCGACATCCCGATCATCGGCGACGTGCTCAACGGCATCATCGACGAGCTCTTCGGCGAGCTGCGCGTCGCGCGGCACAACGAGGACGTCAATCGCCCGCAGGTGCTCGGCGCGACCACGGTCCACACGCGCGGCGCCTTTGCGATCATGTGCAACGAGCGCCCGACCACCGTGGGCGAGATGGCGCTCGACATGGTGTGCGCGATCGCGCCCTTCTTCTGCGGATGACGGCGTCATGACCCAAAGGCGGCAAGGCAAGTCGGAGCGCGGATCGGTCTGGGGCCGGCTGCGCGCGATCCTCCCGAACCTCGCGCGCCTCTTCGCGTTCCTGCTCGTCGTCTACGCGGTGGCGATGGTGATCGTCGCGCGTCAGGTCCGCGCCGAGACCAACGAGATCATGCTCGGCGTCGGCTCGCAGATGATGACGTACGCCGAGGCCGACGCGCAGGACTCGCCGCGCACGCTGCACGTGAACGGTCAGCGCCTCCTCTTCGGATCGGGCCACACCGCGAACCACTCGGTGGAGGACGTGCTCGACTTCTTCGAGGCGCGCTGCACGTCGCGCGACGGTCGTCTCGTCGAGCGCGTGCACGAGCTCTACGAGGCGCGGCAGATGCCGGTGCCCGACACCTCGATGCTCGACGGCACGCTGCGCGATTCCACCGAGCGCAGCGGCTACGTCGCGTGCTTCGACGTGGGCGAGGAGCGCGAGGGCGTCGAGGGTCTGCTCGCGCGCCTGCAGTCGTTCGCGGACAGCGGCAACCTCGCGCGGATGGGCGGCCTTCGTTACGTCTACGCGCGCCGCACCGACGACGGCGGCACGCACTTCCTCGTGTTCCACACCGACGAGGAGCTGAACGTCTACGAGATGTTCCCCGCCGCCGGCGACGCGCCGGGCGCCGACGCCGAGGGCCTTCCGCGGCCCGCGAACACGCGCCGTCTGATGAGCGCGTGGGAGGAGGGCGATCCCCACTCGCTCTCGATGTACACGTCGACGACGCGCAGCGCCGAGGAGCTCCAGCGCTGGTATCGCGGCGAGCTGCCCGACGCCGGCTGGAGCCTGGTCGAGCCCTCCGCCGCGCAGCGGGATCGATTCACCCGTCACTGGTCGCAGCACGATCGCGAGGTGCTCGAGCAGGGGCGCGCGCTGCACGCGGAGCAGGGCGATCGCCAGGTGATGGTCGTCTTCACGGACGACGAGCCGAGCGGTCAAGCGGTCGTCACCGTCCTGACCGCGCGCTGACGCTCCGTCACGCCATCGAAGAATCTCGCGTGGTTGCGGGCAGGTGCGGCGGTCCACTCGGGGCTTCCACCCAAGGTCCGGGATCCGCTAGTCTCACTCCTCCGGAGGGGCCCCGCCCCTGCCCGCGTGCCTCCGAGCACGGTGCTTCCGCGCACCGTGCCTCCGAGCAGAACGAGGAACCCGAGGACCCCACCTGATGAATGCCAAGGCACTCCTCGCCGCAATCGGAGTCGCGGCCGCCGGGATCGTGATGCTCTTCCTGTACATGCAGCGCTTCGAGGACGAGGCCTCGGGCGGTGCGCCGGTGCGGGTGATCATCGCGACGCAGGACATCCCTCTCGGGACGGCGGTGACCGAAGCGATGCTCGGCTATCGCGATCTCCCGCAGTCGTACGTCGAAGGACGGCACATCCCGCGCGAGGACGCGCAGCGCATCATCGGCGTGCGCGTCACGAGCGGCGTGCGCGCCGGCGAGTCGCTGCTGTGGAGCGACCTCGCGACGACCAGCGATCAGAGCCGCGATCTGTCGAGCCTGGTGCGCAGCGGTCAGCGCGCGATCACGATCCGCGCGGACGCGTCGACGTCGTTCGGTGGTCTCGTGCGCCCCGGTGATCGCGTCGACGTGCTGCTCACGCTCGAGCGCGCGACCCAGGATCCCGTGACCGTGCCGCTGCTGCAGAACCTGCTGGTGCTCGCGGCGGGCCAGGACACCGGCGCGATGCAGCGCCCCGGGCAGACCACGCGTCGCCCGCAGACGATCAACCAGGTCACTCTCAGCGCGAGTATCGAGCAGTCGCAGCTCCTCGCGTTCTCGTCGGAGCGCGGGCGGCTCACGCTCGTGCTGCGCAACCCCGACGACATCGAGGTCCTCGAGAACCTCCCCGAGACGTCGACGGCCGACATCATCGAGCCGGCTCGTCGCGAGCGCGTGCAGCGCAGCCGTCCGCGCACGCCCGAAGCGCCGGCCACGGATACGGCCCCGGTTCCCATTCGCATCGAAGGTGGACGTGGACGCTAAGCAGCATCACTCGCGCTCGCGGAGCGCGCGGCTCTCGATCTCGATTGTCTCGTTCCTCGCGTGCGCGGCCCTGGCCGCGCCGCAGATCGTGTCGCCCTCGGTCGCGCTCGCACAGGCGCGTCCAGAAACGGAGCGGCTCGAGCTTCAAGTGGGCGAGCAGGTGACGATCCCGGCGACGGGCGTGGCGAGCTACTCGGAGGGTCGTCCGGGCATCGTCGACGTGCGTCTGCCGCGCGACGGCGCGCAGTTCGTCATCGTCGCGCTCCAGCCCGGCGTCACCTCGCTGCTGCTCATCTACGCCGACGGTCGTCAGGTCCGCTACGCGATCACGGTGCTCGATCCCGAGCAGTCGGTGACCGCGACGGGCGGCGTGCCCGCGCGCGAGAACATCCGGCTCGACCTGTACTTCGTGCAGCTGCAGCAGTCGTACAGCCACCAGCTCGGTCTCGCGTTCCCGGGATCGATCGGCGGCGCGGGCGTCGCGCGCATCCAGGGCTCGCTCGACCTGACGGTGCCCTCGCTGCAGAGCGCGACGCTGACCCTGACGAACCAGGCGCTGCCGCGCCTCGACCTCGCGCAGGCGAGCGGCTGGGCGCGCCTGCTGCGCCAGGCGATGCTGGTCACGGCGAACGGTCAGGAAGCCGAGATCAACAGCGGCGGCGAGGTGAACATCGTCGTCAGCGGTGGCTTCGGCGGGCAGATCCAGCGCATCGAGTTCGGGAGCAACATCGAGGTCACGCCTCGCTACGATCCCGAGACGCGCCGCATCGAGGTCGCGATCCAGGCGGACGTCTCGGACCTCACCGAGGCGGGCACGTCGGGCGTCCCGGGCCGCACGCGCACGCAGCTCGCGACGGTCGTGAACCTCGAGCTCGGTCAGTCGATCGTGCTCGGTGGCCTGGTGTCGCGCACCAGCCGCGAGTCGCAGGGCGGTCTGCCGGGCCTCAGCCAGATCCCGATCGTCGGCGTCCTCTTCGGCACCAACCAGCGCGCCGACGAGAACGTCGAGAACCTGCTCTTCATCGTGCCGACGGTCGTGCAGGCGGTGCCGCGCGCGCAGTCGGATCGCATCGCGGAGGCGCTCCGCATCTACGAGCGCTTCGGTTCGATCGGTGGTCCGGGCCTCGGGGACATCGAGCTGATCGAGCCCTCGCCGCCGGGCTACGAATGACGTTCGTCGTGCGCGCTGCGTGAAGCGCGCTGGTAGGAGGGTTCGTTCGTGCCGGTGAATCTCGGAATCGAGCTCGCGGACGGAACGGTCGAGACGCTGACCGTCGACGTGCACGGGCCGGTGTCCATCGGACGCGACCCCTCCTGCCACGTCGTGCTGCCGTCGCCCGACGTGTCGCGACGGCACCTGATGATCCAGCCCTCGCACCAGGGCGCGTTCCTGATCACCGACAACTCGGCCAACGGCACGATGGTCGGTGATCAGCGGGTGCGCGGCACGACGGTGCAGGTGCCGGGCAACCTGCCGATGCGGGTCGGGCCCTACGTGATCCGCGTCATCGATCCGTACTCGCCCGGCTATCAGCAGCCGCGCGGGATGCCGGCGCAGCCGGGCGCGTACGGACAGCAGCCCGCGGCCCCGGCGTATCCGCCGCCTTCGCAGGCCGCGATGCCGGCGATGCAGATGCCGCAGCCCGCGCAGGCGCCGCAGCAGGCCTACGCGCAGCCGCAGCCCTACGCCGCGCCGCAGCCGCCGCAGCAGTACGTGCCTCCGCAGGCTCCGCCTCCGCCGCCCCCGCCGCAGGCCGCGCCGGAGAAGAAGACCGAGGCGAGCCCCTACGATCAGAGCGGGACCTCGATGGTCTCGGTGGAGCTGCGCAAGCGCATCCACAAGCTGCTCCTCGAGAACCTCGATCTCGCGTCGCTCGACCGCAACAAGATGGACGACCGCGTGATGCGCCCGAAGGTGCGCACCGCGCTGCGCCGCATCATCGGCGACCTCGCGAAGGATCTCCCGCAGCAGACCGACACCGCCGCGCTGATCGACGAGATCACCGACGAGGCGCTCGGCCTCGGACCGCTCGAGCGATTGATCGCGGACGAGGCGGTCAGCGAGATCATGGTCGTCGATCCGACGACGATCTACGTCGAGCGCAAGGGCAAGATCTCGCTCACCGCGCTTCGCTTCACCGACGACGAAGCGGTGCGCGCGGTCATCGAGCGCATCGTCACGCCGCTCGGGCGACGCATCGACGAGTCGACGCCGCTCGTCGACGCGCGCCTGAAGGACGGCTCGCGCGTCAACGCGGTCATCCGCCCGCTCGCGATCAAGGGGTCGTGCATCACGATCCGGAAGTTCGCGAAGACGCCGCTGCTGCTGAAGGACCTCATCAAGTTCGGCGCGATGACCGATCAGATGGGTCGCTTCCTCACGCGCTGCGTGAAGGCGCGCAAGAACATCGTCATCTCGGGCGGCACCGGCTCCGGCAAGACCACGCTGCTCAACGTGCTCAGCGCCGCGATCCCCGAGGACGAGCGCATCGTGACGATCGAGGACGCGGCCGAGCTGCAGATGAAGCAGCCGCACGTCGTGAGCCTCGAGACGCGCCCGGCGAACATGGAAGGACGCGGCGAGTACTCGATCCGCGATCTCGTGAAGAACGCGCTCCGCATGCGCCCCGACCGCATCATCGTCGGCGAGTGCCGGAGCGGCGAGGCGCTCGACATGCTGCAGGCGATGAACACGGGCCACGAGGGCTCGATGACCACGACGCACGCGAACACGCCGAAGGAAGCGGTCGCGCGCCTCGAGACCCTCGCGCTGATGAGCGGCCTCGATCTCCCGGCGCGCGCCATCCGCGAGCAGATCGCGAGCGCGGTGCACGTCGTCATCCAGCAGAGCCGCCTCAGCGACGGCTCGCGCAAGGTCACGAGCATCACCGAGATCGTCGGCATCGACGAGCACGGCGAGGTCGAGACCCACGAGATCTTCGGGTTCTACCGCACCGGAACCGGCCCCGCGGGCAAGGTCATCGGCGAGTTCCGCGCGTCGGGGTACCTGCCTTCGTTCCTGCAGGACTTCATCACGCAGGGCCTCATCGCCGACGGAGACTACCTGTGAACGTGTCCCAGACGACGATGCTGCTGGGGTACGGCGGCATGGCGATGACGGTGCTCGGCATCGTCGCCGCGGGCTTCATCACGCTCACCGATCCGACCTCGGCGATCCGCCGTCGCTGGTCGGACTACGTGCGCGTGCTCGACAAGGAAGTCCGCTTCCTGCTGCTCAAGACGACGGGCGAGCGCATCGCGCTGATCCAGCTCGCGGTCATCCTCGCGATCCCCTTCGTCGCGCTGCTGCTCGACGACGTCGTGCTCGTGTTCCTGATCATCCCGGTGAGCGCGGGGCCGATCTTCTGGCTGCAGCGCCAGCACGCCGAGCGTGTGCGCCTGCTCGAGGAGAACCTCGACTCGTGGCTGCTGATGCTCGCGAACGCGCTCAAGGCGTCGCCCTCGCTCGGCGAGGCGATCCAGTCGAGCGCGAAGCTGATGCGCGCCCCGTTCAGCGAAGAGCTCGATCTCGTCATCAAGGAGATGAAGCTCGGCACGCCGCTCGATCAGGCGGTGCTCAACATGTCGTCGCGCATCAAGAGCCGCATCATCTCGAGCTCGCTCGCGACGATCCTCGTCGGCCGTCAGACCGGCGGTGATCTGCCGAACATCCTCGAGCAGAGCGCGGCCACGCTGCGCGAGATGGCGCGCCTCGAGGGCGTGGTCCGCACCAAGACGGCCGAGGGCAAGATGCAGGCGATCGTCCTCGCGGCGATCCCCTTCGTGCTCCTCTTCGCGATCCATCAGGTCGACAACAACTGGCTCACCCCGCTCTTCGACGGGGGCTTCCTCGGCTCGATGGTCATCCTCGTCGCGACGATCCTCTGGGTGGCGGCGCTGTTCCTCGCCCGGAAGATCCTCGCGGTCGACATCTGAGGCAGGACGAAGATGGCGCGCATCTACGCATACGTCGCGATGGCGCTGATCGCCGCGGGCCTGGTGATCGGCGTGTGGACCCTCGGGCGCAATCGTCCCGAGGACAGCCCTCGGCTCGGCATGCGCGGCCGCAAGCGCCAGCAGGCGCTCGAGGCGGGCGGGCTCTTCGCGAGCAGCGAGCCCGCGATCCGCATGGTCGCGGGATGGATCGCGTACTTCCCGCTGACCGATCAGCGGCGGCGCGTCGACGAGCTGCTCAAGCACGCGGGTGACTGGCTCGGCCTCACCGCGAACGAGTTCTACGCGCTCTGCGCGCTCGGTGCGGTCGGCATGGGGCTCATGGGGCTCCTGCTCGCGAACCTCGGCGGATACCCGGGGATCCTCTTCGCGCCCTTCGCCGCGCTCGGCGCGCTGATGCCGTACCTGCAGGTCACGGGCGAGCGCGATCGTCGCTTCAAGGAGTGCAACCGCGCGCTCCCGGGCTCGATCGATCTCGCCTCGCTCTGCATGGGCGCGGGCCTCGATTTCCCCGGTGCGATCCGCCAGATCGTCGACAAGAGCGGCAACCGAGAAGACGCGCTCCACGAGCAGTGGGAGACCGTGCTGCAGGAGCTCGAGCTCGGCCGCACGCGCCGTCAGGCGCTCGAGAACTTCGCGGATCGTGTGCCCACCGAGGCGGTGCGCGACTTCGTGAGCGCGGTCGTGCAGAGCGAGGAGAAGGGCAACCCGCTCGCGGAAGTGCTGCGCATCCAGGCGACGATGATGCGCATGCGCCGCAGCGTCATGGCCGAAGAAGCTGCCGCGCGCGCTGCCATCCTCATGATGGGCCCGCTCATGCTGATCTTCGGCTGCATCATCCTCTGTCTGATGGGCCCCTTCATCATCCAGGGCATGCAGACGGACGCGTTCTGATCCGATCTTCCGGAGAAACAGAAAATGGAAGCGTACGTCGAAGTCATCCGGGAAGACGGCAGCCTCGAGCGGCACCGCATCGAGGGCGATCAGATCACGGTCGGCAAGTCGCCGACCGCCGGTGTGCCGATCCCCGACGGGCGTGATCTCGAGCCCGAGCACCTGCTGATCGCGCCGCGCGGCGAGGGATGCTGGGTCGCGATCGCGCAGGGCTCGAAGGTGCAGGCGAAGGTCCGCGGCGAGGCCTTCCAGCACGGCATGGTCGCGTGGGGCACCGAGATCGAGATCGGCAGCCTGAAGATCAAGGTCACCGACTCTCTGCCCAAAGAGAAGAAGGACGGCGATCAGAAGACCTCGCCCGTCGTGCTGATCGGCGGCGTGGGGATCGTCGGCATCCTCGCGTGGACGATGCTCAGCGATCCCGGCGGCCACGGCATCGAGACCCAGGCGCCGACCGAGCAGCTCCAGATCTTCGACGCCGCGGTGCAGTGCCCGCAGACGGGCGCGCAGGCGCTCTACATGGCGGACGAGGACGCCGAGGGCGCGCTCGCGAAGAGCGAGCGATATCCGTTCGACGCGAGCGACGGAGTCGAGTCGGTGCAGCTCTATCGCCGCTCGCAGGCGTGTTACGCGCTGGTCGGTCAGGCCGAGGCGTCGGCGCGCATGCAGCACGAGGGCGACTGGATGCAGCACCGCATCGAGGAGGACTACACGACCCATCGCCTGCGCCTCGAGCGCGCGATGGAGCAGCAGCGCTGGCCCGACGCGCTGCTCGAGACGCGCGCCCTGCTCTCGCTGACGCGACACCGCGAGCACGCGTACGTGCAGTGGCTCATCCGCAACGAGCGGCGCCTGCAGCTCCTCGTGGACCAGGCGCGCTCGTGACGCGCGTCCTCCTGATCGTGGTCGCGCTCGCCGCGATCGGATGCGGCGGCGCGCAGACCCAGCCCGACGAGACGCCGGTCACCGATCCGCTCTCGACGGTGCAGGCCGGCGAGCTCTACGAGCGCGGCGTGTACCTCGCGCAGCACGAGGACTACATCCGCGCGGAGCAGTACCTCGTCGCGGCGATGCAGCGCGGACACGACGAGCACGTGGTGATGCCGGCGCTGCTCGCGGCGTGCGTGCGGAGCTCGCGCCTCTCGGCGGCGCTCGGGTACGCCGAGCCGTACCTCGAGCGGCATCCCGACGCGTGGTCGCTGCGGCTCCTCGTCGCGACGATCCACATGGGCCTCGGCGAGGCCGAGAACGCGCACACGCACCTGCTGCGCGTGGTCGAGGAGCACCCGGACGAGGCGGTCGCGCACTACATGCTCGGCGTGCTCTCGCGCGACGATCTCGCGAACCCCGCGGCCGCGATCGCGTCGTTCCAGCGCTATCTCGAGCTCGCGCCCGAGGGCGAGCACGCCCCCGAGGCGCGCGCGTCGATCGTCCGCGCGTCGTCGGCGCCGCCGCCGAGCGCCGAGGGCGCGGCGCTCCCGGTGCGCATGCCCTCGCACCACCAGGACGACGCGCCGGCCGCCCAACCTTCCTCGGGAGCCACGCAGTGAGCGGCAACAACACGATCCCGAAGGACGTCTTCGAGCAGACGATCCTCAACTTCTTCGCGCCGATCCGGCCCTTCCTCGACGACCCCTCGGTCAGCGAGGTGATGATCAACGGGCCCGACCAGATCTACGTCGAGCGCAAGGGCAAGCTCACGCTCACCGGCGCGAAGTTCAGCTCGCGCGACGCGCTCACCGCGGCGCTGCGCAACCTCGCGCAGTTCGTCGGTCGCCACGTCGACGAGCACCGGCCGATCCTCGAGGCGCGCCTGCCCGACGGATCGCGCGTCGAGGCGGTGCTGCCGCCCGCCGCGCCCGATGGGCCGCACGTCGCGATCCGCCGCTTCTTCCGCGAGACGCTGACCGTCGAGCGCCTGGTCGGGTTCGGCTCGTTCACCCCCGAGGCCGCCGAGTTCCTCAAGGCGGTCGTCACGGTGAAGGAGAACACGATCGTCGCGGGCGGCACGGGCTCGGGAAAGACGTCGCTGCTCAACGCGCTCACCGGGTTCATCCCCAACGACGACCGCATCGTCGTCATCGAGGACTCGCAGGAGGTGCAGCCGCAGCAGCCGCACATCGTGCAGCTCGAGGCGCGCCCGCCCGACGCGCGAGGCCGCGGTCAGGTGAGCATCCGCGACCTCTTCAAGGCCACGCTGCGCATGCGCCCCGACCGCATCGTCGTCGGCGAGATCCGCAGCGGCGAGGCGCTCGATCTCGTGCAGGCGATGACCTCCGGTCACGGCGGCTGCATGGCGACGGTCCACGCGACGTACCCGCTCGACACGCTGAACCGCCTCGAGACCATGTGCCTGATGAGCGACATCGCGCTGCCGCTGCACGCGCTCCGCGCGCAGATCGCGAGCGGCGTCGACATCATCGTGCAGACCTCGCGCCTCCGCGACGGCTCGCGCTGCGTCACGCACATCAGCGAGGTCCAAGGTTACGACCCGGAGAAGGGTTACGACGTGAAGGACGTATTCGTGCGTCGCTATCACGGCGACGACGCGCAGGGAAAAGTGGTGTCGACCTTCGAGCTCACCGGGTTCATGCCGAAGTGCGTCGAGCACATCCACGGCTACGGCCTGCGTCTGCCCAACGTCATGTACGAGATGGCGCAGCGCACCGGCGGCCAAGCGGCGTATGCTGGGCACGACGGCGGCGGCCACGGCGGCGGCGGTCACGGTCACTGAGGGCTCTGCCTTCGAGGCTCTGTTCACTGAGGGAAGAGGTAGGTGGTGGCGGCATCGTACGGACAGCCGATGCAGGCCCCCGGGGCGGCGTGGGCGCGCATCCAGCTCGTCCGCGGGCAGTCGGGCGGGCAGTACTGGTCGATCGACGCGACCACGCCGCAGGCGCGCCTGACGGTCGGCAACGCGCCGGACGCGGGATGGCCGCTGCAGGCGCCGGCGGTGCACCCGTACCACTTCGAGATCTTCTGGGACGGCAACACGCTGTGGCTCTCGGACACGCGGCGGGTCGGCGGCGTGACGCTCAACGGCATGCCGGTCACGGACTGGGTGCAGGTGAAGGGGCGCGCCGAGGTCGTGTTCGGCGGCGGCGCGATGCACATCGAGACGTCGGTCGCGCAGGCGGTCGCGATGGCGAGCAACCCCGGCGAGGCGAAGCGGGTGACGCTCGCGCCGGGCGAAGGGATGATGGCGGGCGCGCTGGTGGCGCGCTCGGAGTTCCCGCCGGCGGCGGGGGCCTGGGACGACAGCTCGCTTCCCGGCGAGGCGACGCGCATCCAGCCGCCGCCCAGCGAAGGGGGCGGGTGGGGCGAGCTCGATCCCGAGCGCACCCGGATCGCGACCGAAGGCGCGCTGATGCCGGGCGCACCGGTCGCGCAGGCGAAGCCGGCCTCCCAGGCGCCGCCGCCGATGCGGCCGCGGCTCGGTGGGAGCGGCGGGGGCGCGCCGCCGATGGCGCGGACGATCACCGCCGAAGAGATGTCGCAGCACCTCGCGGTCGCGGCCCAGATGGCGGCGACGCCGGCGGACTCGAAGTCGAGCGGGCCCTCGGTCGTGGTGCAGGCGGGTTATCCCGGGGTGACCTCGGGGGGCGCCCAGGCGCCGGGCTACGGGCAGCAGCAGCCCGGTGGGTTCGGGGCGCCGCAGCCGGCGAGCTACGGGGCGGGGGCTCCGTCGCCGTTCGGCGCGCCGCAGCAGGCACCGGGGGCGCAGGGCCCGCAGAGCGGGTTCATGGCGCCGCCCTCGTTCGACGCGGCGCCCGGCGCACAGTCGCAGGGCCAGAAGGACGCGAAGGCCAAGGGGAAGCAGTCGCTCCCGATGCGCACCTGGGCCCTGCTGGGCCTGACGGTGCTCGCGGCGGTGGGCCTGATGATGATGGGCCCGAGCGCCGAGCCGGCGCCCGCGCCGCGGCCTCCCCAGCCGCACCCGCAGGCCCAGACGGTCCCCGCTCCGCTGCCGCCTCAGCAGGCGCAGCCGACGCCGCCGACCCAACCGGCGGTCGCGCAGCCGACGGCACCGACCCAGCCCGCGGTGGCGCAGCCGACCGCACCGACCCAGCCCGAGGTGGCGCAGCCGACTGCACCGACGCAGCCGACTGCACCGACGCAGCCGACCGCGCCGACCCAGCCGACGGCCCAGGCGGTCGAGCCGACCCCGCCGGCGACGACCCCCGAGCCCGGCGCGACGCCCGAGGCCCCCACCGGGCCCACGCCCGACCGTCTCGCCGCCGACCTGGTGATCACCGGGCACTACGCCGAGGCGCTGCCGCACTACCAGCAGCTCGCCCAGGCGCATCCCGAGCGGCCCGAGTACGCGCAGATGGTGCGCATCCTCCAGCGGCGCCTCGCGCAGCGCTGCCAAGGTGGAGTCGGTCCCGACGGTCGACCCTGCACGACCCCCTGACGGCACCTCGCCTTCTCGTCATGAGCCGAGCCATGTCACGACGCGCCATCCCCGCCCTCTTCGTCGCCCTCGCGCTGCTCGGATGCGGCGAGGAGGCGCCTCCGCCGCGCTTCCCGGTGACCTTCACCGCCGAGGCCGACCCCGGCGAGCGCCTCGCCGCCGTGAGCGTGACCGCGAACGGCGCGCCGATCGGCCAGACCGGCGCCGACGGCACCCTCCACGTCGATCTCACCGGCCCCGAGGGCTCGCCGGTGCAGATCGGCGCGACCTGCCCCGAAGGGCACCGCGCGCCGGCGGCGCTCCCGATGATCACGCTGCGCCGCGTGGTCAGCCTCGACCCCGCGACCGCGGCGCTCGGCCTCCAGGTCTCGGTGTCGTGCCCGCCCGCCCAGCGCCACGGCGTCGTGGTGGTGCGCGCCGGCGGCGACCAGGCGCACGCCGGGGTGCCGGTGATGATCGACGGGCGCGAGGTCGCGCGGACCGACGCGAGCGGCGTCGCCCACGTCGCGCTCGACATGCAGCCCGGCCAGAGCTTCGGGGTGCTGCTCGCGACCAACGAGTTCCCGAACCTGCGGCCCCAGTCGCCGCGCCAGAGCTTCGTCTTCCCCGACGGCGACGAGCTCTTCGTGTTCGACCAGCGCTTCGAGGTCGAGGCGCCGCCGGTGGTGCGCCGTCGCTCGAGCAGGCCGCGCCCCCAGCCGCAGCAGGCACCCACGCCCGTCCTGCCGGTCCGCATCGGTCCGACCCGTCGTTGAGCGTCGCCTCAGCGCCAGGTATCGAGCGCGCAAGCCACCACGTCGTCGAGCTCTGTCATCCAGGCCTTCGCGCGGATCGCCGCGATACGATCCTTCTTCGTGTCGCGTGAGATTGCACCGGCGCGAGGCGCGTCGGCGCGTCGTCGGGGAGCACGCGAGTGAGCCACGTGGCGAACGCATCGGGCGCGAGCACGCGCGCCATGAGATCGGCGCTGCCGAGGCTCGGGCTGAGGAAGTCCTCGCCGCCCGGCTCGAGGTGCAGCGGGTAGTCGTGATCGCCCGCGAAGAAGTCGTGGGCGCGCGCGCTGACGATCGCGGCGAGATCGTGATCGCCCATCGTGCGCGCCGCATCGAGCACGAGGCCGAGCGCGAACGCGGTCTGGGCGTGGGTGCCCACGCGGGTGGGCGACGAGAGCTTCGGCAGCCAATTCACGAGGTGCCCGCGCGCGATCGCGGTGAGCGGCGCGAGCGCCTCGGCGAGCCCGTCTTCGAGCTCGGCCTGCAGCGCGAAGAGCCACCCGAGGCCGTAGGGGCGCTCGAACGTGGGTCGATCGCGCAGGTACGCGACCTCGCCCGCGATGCCCGCGGCGGTGAGGCTCGTCTCGAGCGCGGCGCGCGCCGGCGCGGCGAACGGTGCGTCGGGAAAGACGCGTGATGCGCGCGCGAGGAGCCAGTGCCCGTGCACCGCGGAGTGCCAGTCGTAACAGCCGTAGAAGACCGGCGTGAGCGCGCGCGGCGGGCGCGCGTCGGAGTCGTCGCGGAGCAGGTGCGCGATCTGGTTCGGATACGACCGGTGCACGCAGCCGAGCGCCATCGCGACGAAGGGCGCGAGGCGCTCGGAGTCTTCGAGGGAGCCCACGACGCGCGAGGCTACGTCATCGCGGCGGCTGATCCGAGAGCGTCACGCCGCTGAACCCCGCGGTCACCGCGGTGTCGACCGCTGCGATCACGTGCTCGTACGCGACGCCGTCGTCGGGCGCGACCACGAGGTCGTCGCTGTCGGGCGCGGCGCGCTGTCGCTCGGCGAGCCGCGCGTGCAGCGTCTCGAGATCGTATCCGCCGCTGCCGCTCGGGATCTCGACGTGCTCACCCGCGGTCGAGCCGAGCGTGAAGCCGCTCGCCTGGATCTGGAGGTACACGACGATGCGCTCCACCGCCGGCGCGTCGGCGGTGCCCCCCGCGGCTGCGTGTTGATCGACCTCGAGCTGCCCGAGCCGGCTCCACACCGCGGTCACGAGCAGGAACATGATGCAGCACAACAGGAGGTCGATCGTCGGCATCAGCGAGACCTCCGCGTCGACGCTCTTCCGGTTGCCGTGCCCTCCCCCACCCACGCTGATTCCGCCCACGAGACGCTCCTTCCGCTAGTTTTCGTACTGCGTAAGAAAACGGCGCGGCGCGGAAGTTCCCGGTATTCTCGGGAGCGATGCGCGAGGAGTCCCGAGCGCCGGGACGACCGGCCCGTCTGTCGATCGACGCGATCGTCGATCGCGCGTGCGAGCTGGTGCACGAGCGCGGGCTCGACGCGCTCACGATGCGCGCGATCGCCGAGGCCCTCGAGGCGACGCCGATGGCGATCTACCACCACGTGAAGGGCCGCGACGAGCTGGTGCACCTCGTGGTCGACCGGGTGATCGCGCGCATCGAGATGCCGGACCGGGCGCTCGCGCCGGTCGCGTGGCTGCGCGAGGTCGCGCACCGGACGCGACACCTCGGGCTCCGCTATCCGGGCGTCATGGACGTGCTGCTCGACGAAGGCCCCGCGGTGCCGAGCGCGCTGCGCATCCTCGACGCGACGGTCGCGGTGCTGCACGACGCCGGGCTCGGCTGGGCCGACGCGACCGACGTGCACAACACGTTCTTCTCGTGGCTCGCGGGCGCGATCCGTCGCGAAGGCAGATGGCGCACCCAGCACGCGAGCGAGCCGCCGCGCTTCGTCGCGCTCGCGGAGACGCTCTCGCCGCGCGAGCTCCCTGCGCTGCGCCGCGCGCTCCCTCACCTGCGCGCGATGGACCTCGACGAGATGTTCGCGACGTCGCTCGAGCTGATGCTCGCCGGCGTGGAGCGCCAGCTCGAGCGACCGCGCTCACGCCGTCGTCGTCACGACACCCGACGATAGGGCAGCGTGAAGCGCAGCTGCGCGGGCAGGCTGCTCGACTGCACCACGACGTTCAGCGTCATCGTGCGACCGTCCTCGCCGAGCGTGAACGTGTTCCAGCGGCGGCCGCGGTCGGTGGTGAAGACCTGCTCGAGGGCGCCCTCGCGGAAGTGGTGCACCACGCGCACCGTGTCCTCGCTGGTGCTCGCGGTGGGCGCGGCCTCGGGATGACCCGGCGCGGTCTCGTAGCGACGCTCGTCGAGGTGCACCCGGATGCGCTGCGGCGTCGAGGTGATCACGACGCGCTCGATGATCGGCGTGCGCTCGCGCAGCCGCGACGCCGCCATTCCGTCGGCGATCGGCGGCATGCCGTCGGTCGCGGTCTCGATCGCGCGCTCGATGCGCTGGCGCGCCTGGTCGTCGGAGATCGCGAGCTGCCACTCGCCGTCGATCGTCGGCCGGGTCGAGGGCGCGGTGGTCGGCTGGGCCTGCGCGCTCGCGAAGAGCGCGATCGCGAGCGAGCTCGCGCCGAGGGCGGTGAAGAAGACGTGGGCTCGGAGCTTCATGCGATGGTCGTCTCTCGTGCGAAGGTCAACGGTTCGCGATCTGCTCGCGCGCGATCTCGATCGCGGCGGCGTAGGGGAGGAGGCGTCGCTCGCGCGCGCGCTCGATCACGCGCTTCACGTTGCGACCGATGAGGTCGCGCACGAGGCCGTGCGCCGCGTCCTCTCCGAAGCCCTGCAGCGCGCAGATCGTCGCGAGCACGCCGCCGGCGTTGGCGACGAAGTCGGGGATCGCGATCACGCCGCGCGCATCGAGCGACTCGAGCGTGCCCGGCGCGTAGGGCGCGTTCGATCCCGGCACGATGATCGACGCTTCGACGTCGTCGACGTTGCCCGCGTGGATCGCGTCGGGACGCGCGCCCGGGACGAGCACGTCGCAGGGCACCGTGAAGAGCGCCTCGCGCGGCAGGACCTGCACGCCGGGCGCGCGCTCGAGGCCCGCATCGCCGTGCTCCTCGCGCAGCGCGGCGAGGCGCTCCACGTCGAGCCCGTCCTTCGCGGTGATCGCAGCGCGCACCGTGGAGACCGCGACGATCTCCGCGCCCTCGCGCACGAAGAAGCGCGCGGCCGCGGTGCCGACCTTGCCGAAGCCCTCGATCGCGACGCGCGCGCCCTCGAGCGATCGCCCGGCGAGCTCGGCCGCGCTCTTCGCCGCGGCCACCACGCCGTAGCCGGTCAGCTGCTCGTCGAGGTGCGGGTCGCCGCTGCTCGCGAAGTCGCTCGCGGTCGTGCCCATGTCGGCCCCGGGCACGAACACACCGGCGTCGATCAGCGGCTTCGCCGCCTCGAGGAACGCGCGCACCACGTCGGCGCGCGCCGGATCGCTCGGGTCGAAGCGGATGCCCGCCTTCGCGCCGCCGACCGGCATCGAGAGCAGCGCGTACTTGAACGTCATCGCGCGCGCGAGGCGCGCGATCTCGGCGACCGTGACGTCGGTCGTCATGCGCACGCCGCCGCCCGAAGGGCCGCTGGTGAGCGTGTCGACCACGACGACCGCGTGCATGCGCGCCTTCGGATCGTGGAAGAACACCACACGCCGCGGCCCGAGGTCGTCGAAGCGCACCCCCGGCAGCTCGAACGTCATCTCGTTCCCGCTCATCTAGCTCCTCCGCGTTCCGTCCCAGAGCACGTCGAAGAACTGCGCCGCGACCAGGTCGCTCACGTCGCGGCCACGCCGCGCGAGGTGCTTCCGGTACGCGCGCACCTGTCCGTACGAGAGAAGCGAATAGAGGGCCGGCATCGCGTCCCCGGGCGCCGCGTAGACATCCTCGATGCCCGAGAGCAGCACGGCGAGGTCGCTCGGGATCTCGCGCCAGTTGCGCACCATGTCGCGCATGATCGCGACCGCGATCTGACGCCTCACCCCGGCAGGGACGATGCGCGGTCCCTTGCCATTCACGCGCGCGAGCACCGCGTCGCAGAGATCCTCGGACGTCATCATGAAGACACCGGCGGTCGGTCGCGGATTGCACTCGAGCAGCACGAGCCCGCGCGCCGTGCGCATGAAGTCGAACGAGATCTGCCCGTGGTACTTCAGCGCCTCGGCGTAGCGACGCGCGAGCACGAGCGACTCGGGCTCGTCGATCGACTCGAAGAGGATCCCGCCCGCGTGCTCGATCGTCTTCGGATGCTCGTACGTGCAGTGCGCGACGATGCGGCCGTGCTGCGCGACGCTGAAGCTGCAGACGTCGGTGCCGTGCACGAATTCCTGCACGATCCAGGGCTGCAGCGGTGTGGGGTGGCACGCGTCGATCGGCACCCGGCCCGCGAGCGGACCGGCGTTCGTCAGCAGCGTCACGCCGCCGCGCGAGTACGCCGCGCGCGCGATGTACTCGGGCAGCTCGGCGATCGCGCGCCGCAGCTCACGCGGGCTGCGCACCACGATCGTGCGCGGGACCGGCAGGCCGAGCGAGCGCGAGAGCTCGACGAAGCGATGTTTGTCGTGGAGGCGCGCGAGGGTCTCGAGCGACGGGCAGAAGATCGGCGCGGGCACGCGCGCGCGGTGCTCGGCGAGATAGAGCGCCTCTTCGAAGGCGGGCACCACGAGATCGATGCCGCGCGAGCGCACGATCTCCGCGACGTCGTCGACGTATTGCACCGTCTCGAAGGTCGGTGATGCGGTGACGAAGCTCTCGGCGACGTAGCGCGAGTGGCTGCCGGGCGCGGAGCCGAACGTGTCCGCCGCGTACACGGTGTGGCCCTGCTCGCCGAAGTGACGGATCTCGCAGAGCGCGTGCGGGAAGCGTGAGCTCGTGACGAGGACCTTCATTCACGCGGTGTGGGTGCAGCGCACGTGCCCACCGCATGAGAGCGTCTGGACGCGGATCTCACGGGATCACGCGCCGCGATGCGAGGCGTTGCGCCGCGATCCGAGCTGTGACTCAGTTTGCCGGAGGGGCTGAGCCAGCCCCTCCCCCGCCTCCCGAGCCGCTTCGCGGTCGCTTCGCTCCGAAAGCCCGTCGAGGCGATCCTCGACGTGCTTTCAGGCGCGCATCCCGCGCGCGAGCGCGTCGATGGCGCGATCGATCGCGCGGCGCGACGTGTGGAGGATCCCGCCCAGCGAGAAGAAGCCGTGCACCAGCGACTCCTCGCACTGCAGATCGACGTGCACACCCGCCGCCTCGAGCTTGCGCGCGTAGCGCTCGCCCTCGTCGCGCAGCGGATCGAAGCCCGCGGTGACGACGTGGGCGCGCGGCGCGCCGCGCACGCAGGGCGCGTGGAGCACCGAGGCCATCGGGTCCGCCGCCGAGACCGCGCATCCGCCGAGGTAGTTCTCGCGGAAGAACATCATCGCGTCGGCCTCGTGGAGGAAGCCCTCGGAGAAGAGGCGATACGACTCGGTGTCGTGGGACCAGTCGGTCACCGGGTACACGAGGAGCTGGAAGCAGGGCCGCGGATCGCGCGCCCGCTCGTGCCACGCGACCACCGCCGCGAGGTTGCCGCCCGCGCTGTCGCCCGCGACCGCGACGCGCTGGGGATCGCCGCCGAGCGCGCGCGCGTGGGCCGCGGTCCAGCGGAACGCCGCGAGCGCGTCCTCGACCGCCGCGGGGAAGCGGTGCTCGGGCGCGAGCCGGTACTCGACCGCGACCACGATGCAGTCGGCGCGGCGCGCGATGCGGCTGCAGAGCCCGTCGTGCGAGCGCAGGCTGCCGATGCAGAAGCCGCCGCCGTGGAAGTAGACGACGATCGGGCGCGGCGTCGCGGTGGGCGGGCCGGGCTCGTACACGCGCACCGGGATCGAGTGGCCGGCGCCGGGGATCTCGATGTCGCGCTCGTGCACGCGATGCAGCGCGCAGCGCGCGAAGTCGGCGAGCGGCGCGCGATGATCCATCTCGTGGCGCAGGTGCGCGAGCGGGCGCGAGCTCGTCTTCGGGCGCTGCGCGGCGATGCCGCGGAGGAACGCGCCGACGCCGACGTCGAGCTCGTGACCGCGATCGTTGCGCGGGAGCTCGCCGACCATCGAGCGCAGCAGCGGCTCGGGCGACGCGAGGACGGTGCGCAGAGCGCTGCGGGCGAACGTGCGGTACGGCATCGCGAGCTCGTCGGCCTAGCGCGCGGAACGAACGATCGGTAGCTGCCCGATGGTCGAGCGTGGCGCGATGTCTCGCGCGCCACACCCGGTGCTCACCGCGGCGTCGCCGGCGCGGCAGCGCGCTCGCGGATGCGCTGTGCGACCTCGGCGCTCGTGCGATCGAGCTCGGTGATCGCGTCGATCGACGCCATGCGCGCGCGGCCGATCGCGGGCGAGGCGATCGCGGCCGCGCCGTCGGCGAACCTGACATATTCCTGCCATGCAGCGCGGGCGTCGGCGCGACGATCGGGCATGCGCTCGAGCGTCGACGCGACGCCGTGGAGGGCTCGCGCGGTCCATCGCGGATCGTTCGCCGCGCGCGCGACCTGGAGGCACGACTGATAACCCTGGAGCGCCGCGGCGAGATCGCCGTCGATGCGCTCGACCTCGGCGATGTGACACACCGCTTCGGGCCGCGCGGGCTGGAGCTGCGCCGCCTGTCGGAACGCGGTGATCGCCGAGCCGCGATCCCCCGCGCTCATCGCGACGATGCCGCGCCCCACGTGCGCGAGGTACTCGCTGGACGCGGGTGGAGCCTGCGCCTCGACGCGCGAGACGACGACCAGCGAAGCCGCGAGGACGATCACAGCGAGCACGGAGCGATGCATGACCGGCGATGGTAGTCGATCGAGCCGCTCTGCTATATGGCCGCGATGCGGCGATTCGCTCTCTTTTCCCTCGTTCTCTCGCTCGCGGCATGCGGTTCGTCGCCGAGCACGACACCGACGACCACCGAAGAGCCCACCGCGAGCGGTGGTGAGATCGGCGAGGCCGTCACCATCGAGCGCGCACCCTCGCGACTGCCCGAGAGCGTCGCGCCCACGCGCTACACACTCACGCTCTCGATCACCCCGGCGCGGGATCGCTTCTCGGGCGAGGCCGACGTCGACGTGCGCGTCACCGAGCCCACCAGCGCGATCTGGATCCACGGGCAGAACCTCGACGTCACCGAGGTGCGCGCGATCGCGGGCGGCGAGACGATCGGCGCGCGCTGGGAGCAGGTCGACGCCGAGGAAGGCGTCGCGCGCATCGTGCTCGAGCGCGCGATCGCGCCCGGCGAGGCGCGCCTGCACTTCGCGTGGACCGCGCCCTTCGATCAGACGCTCGAGGGGCTCTATCGCGTGCGCGTCGGCGAGGACGCGTACGCGTTCACGCAGTTCGAGGCGCTCGCGGCGCGCAAGGCGTTCCCGAGCTTCGACGAGCCGCGCTTCAAGACGCCCTACGACGTGACGCTCGTCGTGCCCGCGGGCCAGGGCGCGTTCGCGAACAGCCGCGAGCTCGAGAGCAGCGAGGAGAACGGCGCGCGCCGGGTGCGCTTCGCGACGACCGAGCCGCTGCCGACCTATCTCGTCGCGTGGGCGGTCGGACCGATCGACGTGGTCGAGGCGACGATCCCGGCGAACGCGGTGCGCGCGCAGCCGCTCGCGCTGCGAGGCCTCGCGGTGCGCGGTCGCGGCGGTGATCTCGCGTTCGCGATGCAGCACACGCCGCGCATCCTCGCGGCGCTCGAGGGCTACTTCGGGACTCCGTATCCGTTCGACAAGCTCGACATCGTCGCGGTGCCCGACTTCTCCGCGGGCGCGATGGAGAACGCGGGGCTCGTCACGTTCCGCGACAACCTGCTGCTGCTGAGCGCGGATGCGCCGATCGCGCAGCGTCGTGGGTTCGCGTTCGTGATGGCGCACGAGCTCGCGCACCAGTGGTTCGGCAACCTCGTCACGATGGCGTGGTGGGACGACCTCTGGCTGAACGAGGCGTTCGCGACGTGGATGGAGACCGCGATCGTGCGCGAGGTCTTCCCCGAGATGCGCGCCGAGGTCGGCGAGCTCACGACCGCGCTCGAGGCGTTCGACGCGGACTCGCTCGCGAGCGCGCGTCAGATCCGCAATCCGATCGAGACGAGCCACGACATCCACAACGCGTTCGACTCGATCACCTACAGCAAGGGCGCGAGCGTGCTCGCGATGTTCGAGCACTGGCTCGGGCGCGAGACGTTCCAGCGCGGCGTGCGCCGTTATCTGAGCGAGCACGCGCGCGGCAACGCGCGCGGCGAGGACCTGCTGCGCGCGCTGAGCGAAGAGGCGCAGCGCGACGTCGCGGCGCCGCTCACGACGTTCCTCGCGCAGCCGGGCGTGCCGCTGATCGAGGCGCGCGTCGAGTGTGAGGGCGAGCCGCGTCTCGCGCTCACGCAGCGTCGTTATCTGCCGGTGGGATCGAGCGCGAGCGCGGACGCGACGTGGCAGGTCCCGGTCTGCGCGAAGTACCGCGCGGGCGGGCAGGTGCGCGAGACGTGCACGCTGCTCACCGAGGCGCAGGGCACGATGGCGCTCGAGGGCGGCGCGTGCCCCGAGTGGCTGCACCCGAACGCGGGAGGCACCGGCTACTACCGCTGGACGCTGCCCGACGATCAGCTCGCGCGGCTCCGCACGCCGCAGGCACAGCGCGCGATGGACACGCGTGATCTGCTCTCGGTCGCCGACAGCGTGCGCGCCGGCTTCGCGTCGGGCCGCGTGTCGTTCGAGAGCGCGGCGCGCGCGCTCGAGCCCTTCGCGGACAGCACGGATCGCCACATCGCCACCGCGCCGATCGAGCTCTTGCAGTACGCGTACGATCACCTGCTCGAGACCGACGCGCAGCGCGACGCGTTCCGCGCGTACGCGACGCGCCTCTATCGCAACCAGCTGCGCCGCCTCGGGTGGGGCCCGCGCGGTCGCGCCGCGGAGGACGGTGAGGTCCGGCTGCTGCGCGCGGCGATCCTCTCGTTCCTCGCGATCACCGCGAAGGATCCCGCGGTGCGTCGTGACGCGCAGACGCGCGGGCTCGCGTTCGTCGAGGGCGGCACGGTGCACCAGGACGCGGTGCCGAGCGATCTCGTGAGCGTCGCGCTCGTGGTCGCGGCCCAGGAGGGCGGCGAGGAGCTCTTCGCGCGGCTCGAGCAGATCTTCGTGGGCTCGCAGGACGCGATGACGCGCTCGCAGCTGCTCGGCGCGATGGCGAGCGTCGACGACGCGGAGCTGCGGGGACGCGCGATCGCGCTGGTGCTCGATCCGCGGCTGCGCATCAACGAGGTGTTCCGCCCGCTGATGGGCCAGATGGGTGATCGCGACGGGCGCGAGCCGGGCTGGGCGTGGATCCAGGCGAACTACGACGCGATGGCGCAGCGGATGGGCCCGGCGTACGCGGGCTATCTGCCGTACGCGACGAGCGGCTTCTGCAGCGCGGAGCGCGCGAACGAGGTGCGCTCGTTCTTCGCGCCGCGCATGGAAGCGACGCAGGGCGGGCCGCGCAACCTCGAGAGCGCCGTGGAGTCGATCTCACTGTGCGCGGCGCGCGCGGACGTGCAGCGCCAGAGCGCCCAGCAGTTCTTCTCGTCGGCGCGGTGAGCGGTGACGACGGGGGCGCGTGGAAGCGCGTCCCCGCGTTCAATCGCGAACGATCGTCGCGGTGCGCGTGGTGTGGTCGAGGATCACCTCGGCCTCGTGGAGGAACGCGCTGTATCGACGATCGGCGCGCGTGTGGATCGACGTGAACGCGATCGGTCCCGACTCGATGGCCCACACGACGTCGCGGCTCGCGCCGAGGAAATACACGACCGATCGGCGCGCGACCTCCTGCGCGGATATCGTGCGCAGCGGCGGCGCTCCCTCGAGCTGCGGAACGCCGGACGCAGCGACCAACACGGCCGTGACGTTCTCGTCGTAGGTGCACGACCGCACGCGCGCGGATGGGCCTGGGGTCGCGACCGTTCGCCACGTCCCGCCGACCGTCTCTCGCACCCGGAGCTCGTCGCCCGCGTGGGCGATGAGGAGCCCGCCGACTTCGCACGCGCTCGTGGCGTCCTCCGGAGTGACCCGTGTGAGCGAGCCGTCGGCCGCGACGAGCTGGTAGGCGTCGCTCGTCTCGAGCCCGATCGCACCGTCGGATTGGCGCACGAACGAGGCCGACCGCGGCGCACGCACCGATCGGGTCCACGCGAGGTGCCCGTCGCCCAGTCGCGTCGCGACCAGGCGCGCCGGCGGATCGACGACCTCCAGCAGGAGATCGTCGGTCGTGATCTTCGCCCACGGTGGCGTGGCGTACCGATTGGACGCGAGCACGGCGCCCGTTCGTAGGTCGAGCACGATCGTCCCGTAGCCACTCGACGGCCCGAACCACGTCAGGTCGAGCGCGAGCACGTGGTCGCGCACGAGCCTCGGGGTCGGCTCGCTCCCTTCCGGCAGTGGCGTCTCCCACCGGACGACCTGCGCGCTCGTGTCCACCGCGCGCACCGAATGGGACAGACCTCGAGGCCAGAACGCGCGCTCGACGAGTCGCAGCTCGATCCCGCGATCCCGAACGACGCGCAATGTCCGGACTTCGCGAACGGACCTCGGCACCCGTTGCGCGACGATGCACAAGCTGGTCGAGAGCGCGCCCAACGTCGCGATCGTCGCCGCCACGACGACCCATCTCCGCTTCGCTGGGCTCACGCGATCCACACGTCGTCGTTCGCGAACATCCCGCGCATCACGCGCCTGCGCACCTCACCGGCGCGCACCACGCCGCGCGAGCTCTCCTCCATCTGTGCGCTCGGCTGCACGTATGCTCGCTCGTCGCCCGCTCCGCGCTCGCCTTGCCAGTAGAGCTCGTGGTCGAACTCCGCCTGCTCGTGCACCTCGCCGTCGTGCACGTGCACCGTCGGGAAGAAGACGCGCGCCGGCTCCCGCGTGGGAAAGCGGAACGCCATCGGGTGCACCCGCTGGTCGCCCTTCTTCAGCGTGAACACCGCGAAGCCCCAGTCGTGGTAGCGCGGCAGGGCGCGCCACACCTCGTCGGGCATCCGGAAGCGTGCATCGAGGCGCACGAAGTCGCGGATGCTCGGGACGAACGACGCGTCGAACGCGCCCACCGAGTGCACCTTCAGCGTGGGCATCGGCGCCGCGAAGCGCGCGATCGGGCGTCCCTTCGCCTGCGGCTCGAAGGGCATGAACAGCATCGCGAGCTGATCGAAGATCACGGGTGCCCCGCTGAGATCGACGAACGCGATCGCGTCCTCGGGCGCGCCGGGCACCACCGGGAGCGGCAGCACCATCGCGAGCTCTTGCTTGGTGCGGAGGTGCATCGAGTACGCGAGCGTCTGCACCTCGCCGTCGCAGCGCGCGAAGATGCGCGTCCCCGAGACCTTCACCGGCGGCGCGAGGAGCGACGCGAAGAGGCCCGTCGAGCGGCGCGCCGAGAACATGCACATGCGCACATCTTAGCGGCGCGGCGCGAGCCGCACGTAGGGCGAGCGCTCGGCGCTGGCGTCGACCACGGCGCGCACGTCGCCGTCCGGTGCGAGCACCATCGGCGCGCGCAGGTACGCGGGCGCCGGATCCCTCCACGGAAGACCGGCGTGCGGGGTCGCGACCGCGCATCGCAGGACGGCGCGCGACCGCTCCGCGATGCGCTCGGTCGTCCGGTCGCAGCGCCAGTCGAGCCCGTCGTCGAACGCGATCGTGATCCCGTCCGCATCGCGCGCCCGCACGCGTCCTTCGTGCACGCGATCGACGGCGAGGTGCCGCGACGTCTCGTCACTCGGCCCGCCCGGAGGGATCATCGTCGTGTGGGTGCGATCGAGCGTCCCGCGCACCCGCAGTCGCGCCCGACCGTCGCGCGCGAGCGAGAGCACCGCGTCGAGCTCGTAACGCAGCACCGCGACCTGCGCGACGCCGCGATCGTGGATCGTGAACGTCAGCTCGACCTGCCCCGCGTGATCGCGCGACTGCGCCGCTGCCACGGCGACGACGAGCCACGTCGCGAGCACCACCGCGGTCCGAGCGCGCATCGTCATCCGACCGGCCCTTCCTGCGCGAGCTTGGTTGACCGACGACACGTGCACGGACATACACGTGTAACGTGAAACGACCTCCGGCGCTCACCGAGCGCGAGCGCGCCGCCCTCGCCCTGACCGACGCCCTCGACCCGCGCCTGCTCACCGCGCTCGCCGAGCCGGTGCGCCTCGAGATCGTGAAGTCCCTGCTGCTGCGCGGCCCCGCCGACGCCACCGCGATCGCCGCGCCACTGCCGGTCGATCGCTCGGTGGTGTCGCGTCACCTCAAGATTCTCCTCGATTCCGGGATGATCACGGTGCGCAAGGAAGGCCGCCGCCGCATCTACGAGCTCGACGGCCCGACCCTGGTCGCCCGCTTCGACGACATCGCGGCCCGAACGCGCTCCGTCGTCGCGCTGTGCTGCCCGTCTCCCACCGCAGCCCTCCGGCGCGCGTCAGACTGATCGGCATCCGTGCACCGTCGTGCACGCGACATCGCGGAGGCGCGCCAGAGGCGAACGCGGGCGCCGAGCACGACGGCGCCCGCCGCGATCGCGTCGTGTTCCGTCGCTGAGCCGACGTCGTCCTGCGTCCCGCCCGCGCCCACGATCGCGCACGCGCCCCGACGGGTGATCGCGGCGCGAGAACCCAATCATCACGCGGGCCACCACGAGGGCGGAGTCGTCGATCGTGCTCGGCGCGCACCGACGTCGGTCTCGCGCGCCTGGGCGCTTACGCGGGATACCCCTGACGTGCGCTGCTCCAGCTTCGCGGTAGAACGCGGCCCCATGACGCAAAGGGTTCTCGCCGCGATCGTCGCGGTCGCGGCCGCGCTGGGGTTCGCCTTCGCCGCGGTCTCGACATCCGACTTCGTCGCGCACCTCGATCGTCAGGTCCACGGCATCCACTGCTCGTTCCTGCCCGGCGTCGGCGCGGCCGACGTGAGCGGGACGACGGGATGCCACGTGACGCTGATGAGCCCGTACTCGTCGGTCATGCGCGAGAGCGTGTGGGGCGGCATCCCGATCTCGCTGCCCGCGATGGCGGTGTTCGCGTACCTGGTGTTCTTCCCGCTCGCGCTGATCGCGCTGCGGCGCACCGGGGATCGACGCGCGACGGGCTTCCTGCTCGCGGCGACGACCCTGCCGCTGCTCGCGTCGATCGTGATGGGCTGGATCTCGCTCACCGAGCTCGACGCGGCGTGCAAGCTCTGCATCGGCATCTACACCACGAGCACCATCGCGTTCTTCGCGGCGCTCGCGCTCTTCGTCGTCGCGGTGCGCAGCCCGGCGTCGGCGAGCGCGACCTCGACGCGCGGCGGCGACTTCGAGCGGCTGGGCCCGGCCCCGCGCATCGCCGCGCGCGGCAAGCGCCTCGACGGCGGTGGGTACGCGCCCGAGCAGACGATCCCGGCCGACGAGACGGTGCGCGATCCGGTCGCGCTCGGTCACGCGCCCACGATCGACGTCGCGTCCGCCGAGGAGGTCGCGGGCCAGCCGCGCCGTCTCGCGACCGCGAGCGAGATGGATCGCCGCGGCGCGCCCGATCGCCGGTTCGGCAACACGCCGTCGCGCGCGTCCAACGACGCGCCGGTCGGCTGGGGCGTGCTCGGCGCGGCGTTCGGGCTCGGCGTGCTCTTCGTCGTGCTCCCGGTCGTCGCGTACGCGGCGAACGCGCCCGACTTCGATCACTACCTCGGCGCGTGCGGCACGCTGCCCTCGCCCGCCGATCCCCATCGCGTGCTCGTGCCGCTGGGCCCCCAGACCCGCCCGCTCGCGGTCACCGAGGTGCTCGATCCGCTGTGCCCCGCGTGCCGCGGCTTCGAGCAGCGCTTCAGCGGGCTCGAGAGCGCGTCGCAGGTGTCGCGTCGCGCGCTGCTCTTCCCGCTCGACAGCGAGTGCAACTGGATGGTCGATCGTCCGATCCACCCCGGCGCCTGCGCGATCTCCGAGGCGATCCTCTGCGCCGGTGAAGGCGCCGACGAGGTGCTCGCCTGGTCGTTCGAGGAGCAGGAGGCGATCCGCACCGCGACCACCAGCGATCCCGGCGCGGCCGCGCGCATGGCGAGCGCACGCTTCCCCGCGCTCGCGCGGTGCATCGGCTCGCCCGAGGTCCGCGCGCGCCTCAACCGCGCGCTGCGCTGGGCCGTCGCGAACCAGCTGCCGGTGCTCACGCCGCAGGTCTACGTGGGCGACACGCGCATCTGCGACGCCGACACCGACCTCGGGCTCGACTGGACGCTGGCCCGCCTTCTCGAGAGGAGCGCGTCGCGATGACGAACACGATGCGATGGTCCTTCGCGGGCGCGCTCGCGCTCATCCTCCTGCTCACGCCGGTGCTGCTCGCGACGTCGTGGCAGGGCAGCGCGAGCGCGCGTCTCGAGGAGAGCGAGGCCGCCGAGGCGGGCCGCGAGGCCCCCGCGGTCGCGACCGCGTCCGAGGCCGACGAGTCGTACTGCACGCCCGAGCTGCGTCAGATCCTGCGCCGCGTGCTCACGAGCTGCGGCCTGATCGGCGGCAGCGGTCGTGGCTGCCAGCCGGTCGAGGCGCGCAGCGTCGCGACGATGCGCGGCGACGACTTCAACGCGCTCTTCCTCCCGATGCAGGAGCGTGGAGGGATCCTCCAGTTCGAGCGCGCGGAAGCGATGCTCGACGCGAGCGACACCGCGCTGATCGATCGCGTCTTCGCGGATCGTCGCGGCGCGTCGTACTTCTTCGTCGTCGCGCGCGCGTCGCCCGAGGGCTCGGTCGAGCGCAACCGCGAGCTCTCGCGCGAGCGCGCCGAGGCCGTGATGTCGCACCTCCGCACGACGTTCAACGACCCCGAGCTCGATCGCCAGGTCGGCCTGCTCTGGCTCGGCGAGGAGTACGCGCAGCTCGAGACGAACTTCTGCGAGTGGCAGCGCAGCGGCGGCGCGGAGGAGTGCCGCCCCGAGGATCTCAACCGGAGCGCGTTCGTCGCATGGATCGATTGCGTGCTGTGATGATCTCGGCCGCCCTCGCGGCCGCGGGGTGTGGGGGAGAAGAAGCGACGATCACGCCGGAGGGAGCGGCGCCCGTCGCTCCATCGCGCGTGGAGGCGGTGGCGGCGCGCGACGACGATCCGGCGCGTCGCTTCTGCGACGTGTCGGCGGCAGTGGGCGAAGGACGCGAGCTCGCGCTCCCGCCGCTCGAGGGCCCGAGCGCGCCGACGAGCGGATGGCGGTGGATCAACGTGTGGGCGACGTGGTGCGCGCCGTGTGTCGAGGAGCTGCCGCGCATCGTCGCGTGGCGCGCGCGGCTCGCGGAGGAAGGCACGCCGATCGAGCCGTACTTCGTGTCGGTCGACGGGAGCGCCGAGGACGTCGCGACGTGGCGCGGGGCGCACCCCGACGCGCCGGAGTCGGCGCGGATGACCGACCCGGCCGGGCTCTCGCCGTTCTTCGCATCGCTCGGGCTCGACGCGGCGACGTCGATCCCGATCCACGCGCTGGTCGATCCGACCGGCCACGTGCGCTGCGTGCGCGCGGGCGCGGTCGCGGAGCGCGACTACGCGACGGTGCGGGCGATCCTCAGGACGCGCTGAAGGCGCTGGCGAGCACTCCAGCTGGACACGCGCTGCGCCGCGCTGTCACGAGAGTGCGGCGTGCAGGCAGCGCCGCGCGTGCTACCAGCGGGTCGCGCGCGCCCATCTCGCGGCACGCCGAGTGCTGAGCGGCGCGGCGCGTGCGCGGTCGGGGCAGCGCGTGGATCGCGCACGAACGCGTGTGTCTCACGCACGTGAGCAAGCGCGGGTAGGAGATCCCGGTGAGGCTGGAACGAGATTGCGGCGGTCGCGCCGAGCGCCGTACGCTGGGCATCGTGTCTCGGCGGTGGTGTCGCTGGCTCGTCGTGCTCGCCTCGATCGTCGCGGGCTGCGAAGAGAGCGCGGCGCTCACGATCGATCTGCGCACCGATCTCGCTCCAGGCATCGAGTTCGTGCGGGTGCGCGCCGAGCACTCGACGCACCCCTTCGACGACGACGGCGACGGGGTGCGCAGCGTCGAGCAGCTCGCATCGTCGAGCACCGACTACGTGCACCGCGGCGGGCGCGTCGCCGAGCTTGACGGATTGCGGCCCGGCGCGTCGTACGTGCGGGTCAGCCTGATCGACGCGCAGGGACGCGTGGTCGTCGATCGCATCACGACGGTCGACGTGCGACGGCGCGTCTCGATGGTGGTCGTGATCACGCGCGCGTGCCGCGGCGTGGTGTGCCCGGGGCCGAGCGACGGGCCCGAGGCCACGACGTGCATCGCGGGGCGCTGCGTGCCGCCCGACTGCTCGCCGGAGAACCCGGGCGCGTGCGGCGAGCCCTCGTGCACGACCGACGAGGAGTGCCGCCCCGACGCCGAGTGCGCGGTCGGGCTCTGCCTCGATCGCGAGTGCTTCTACGTCGGTGTCGACGAGCGCTGCGCGACCGACCAGTGGTGCGGTCCCGACGTCGGATGCCTGGTGCGCCCCGGCCTCGAGAGCGACGGAGGCATGCCCGACGCGCGCGCCTGCGCGACGAACGAGACCGCCTGCGACGACGGTGAGGACGAGGACTGCGACGACCTCGTCGACTGCGCCGATCCCGACTGCCTCGCGGTCACCTGCGACGACGGCAGCGCGTGCACCAGCGACGACGCGTGCACCAGCGACGGCACGTGCGATGGCACGTCGATCGAGTGCGACGACGGCGAGGTGTGCACCGCCGACTCGTGCGATCCGTCGACCGGCTGCGCGCACGATCCGGTCGAGGGCGGCTGCGACGACGGCAGCGCGTGCACCGAGAGCGACACCTGCGTCGAGGGCGCGTGCGTCGGCACCGCGATCACGTGCGACGACGGCAACGTCTGCACCGACGACGCGTGCGATCCCGCGACCGGCTGCACCCAGACCGCGAACACCGCGCCCTGCGACGACACGTTCTTCTGCAACGGCACCGACCGCTGCGCGGGCAGCACCTGCTCGATGCACACGTCGGCGCCCTGCGCGCAGTTCTGCAACGAGACCACCGAGCGCTGCGATCAGTGCGCGGCCGACGCCGACTGCGGCGCGGTGACGTTCGGTGCGTGGAGCGCGTGCGGCAGCTTCGCCAACAGCTGCGACGAGAGCGGCACCCGCACGCGCTCGGTGCTCACGCCGCGCTGCATGACCGGCATGTGCACGGTGGTGACGACGACCGAGACCGGCTCGTGCACCCGCGACACCGACGGCACGACCTGCGGCACGACGACGACCGGCACCTGCGGTTACTCCGACGCCTGCGACGAGTCGGGATCGCAGACCGTGACCACCCGACGCTGCGTCGCCGGCACCTGCACCGCGAGCTCGACCTCGCAAGCGTGCGGCGGGCGCGACACCGACGGCGATCTCTGCGGCTCGCGCCGCACCCGCGATCGCTGCTGCGCTGGCGCGTGTCGCGACATCTGGTCCGACGAGGCGAACTGCGGCGGCTGCGGTCTGCGCTGCGCGAGCGGCCTGACGTGCCGCACGATCTCGAGCGGCGCGACGTCGGGTGACGGCGCGGCCTGCTTCGAGTGCACCGCGACGTCGCAGTGCGGCAACGGAACGAGCCGCAACTGTTGGTCGGTCGCGACCGGCGGATACGGATACTGCCAGTGCTTGACCGACTCGGGCTGCGCGTCGGGTGAGCGCTGCTTCACCGGCTCGGGCTCGAACTACTGCTACTACCCGTGATGCTTCGCGCCTTCGCTTCGTGGCTCTTCGTCGTCGCGCTGCTCGCACCCTCGCTCACACGAGCGCAGGCGCGCGAGCTCTCGCCCGCCGAGGTCGAAGAGGCGCGCGCGCTCTTCGTCGCGGGCTCGGCCGCGGTCGAGAGCGGACGCTGGGCGGACGCGGTGAGCAGCTTCGAGCGCGCCTACGAGCTCACCGGCGCGCCCTCGGCGCTCTACAACCTCGGGCTCGCGCTGCGCGCCCTCGGCCGTCATCGCGAGGCGCGCGACGCGTTCGATCGCCTGCTCACCGCCCACACCCTCGACGACGAAGATCTGCGCCGCGAGGTCTCGCAGATGCGCGGCGAAGAAGCGGCGCGCGTCGCGGTGCTCGAGCTCGTCGGGCTCGATCCCGATGCGCGCCACGCGATCCGGTTCGACGGTCGCGACCTCGCCGACGACGGCGCGCGCCCGCTCGACGTCGAGACCGACGCGGGCAGCCACACGCTGATCGCCGAGCGCGAGGGGTTCCGCCCGTTCGTGTGGGAAGGCCAGCTCGCCGACGGAGAGCGACGCTCGGTGCGCGCGATGTTCGAGCCGGTCGCGACTGCGGGCGCGAGCGACGACACCGCGCTGCACGTGGTGCTCGTGGTCTCCGCGATCGCCGCGGTCGCGGCGGGCGGCGCGGTCCTCGGGTACGTGCTCTACGAGGACGCGCAGGTGCGCCCGCTCTACGACCAGCGGGTGGAGCCGTGACGCGCGTCGCGATGCTCGCGCTGCTGCTCGCGGGGTGCGCCGAGACCGGCGTGCTCGAGCTGCAGCTCATGCTCCCGTCCAAGCCCGCGACCGACACCGAGCCGCTCTTCGCGCAGGTGCAGATCCGTCGCGCGTCGGATCACCCGTTCGACGTCGCGTGGGAGGGCGCCGACGTCGCGGCGGTCGAGCTCGGCGCCGAGCCGGTGCGCTCGCAGATCAGCGTGGTCGGCCGCGACCCCGAGCTCGATCTGCACGTGAAGGTGCGCTTCTGCCGCGCGCCTTCGTGCGACGCGCTCGACGACGGGATCGCGCCCGAGCTCTGGTTCGAGATCGAGCGCCCCTTCCACGTCGGGCGCCGCACCGCGTGGGCGACCTGCATCGAGTCGGTGCCGAGCGCGCAGCCGACCACCTCGACCGTCGTCGATCGCTGCGACGTGCACGGCTGCACCAGCGGCGCCGCGGCGACCTACTGCGACGGCGCGGGCGCACATTTCTGCGAGATCGAGACGATCGACGAGCCCCCGCGCGACCTGCGCTGCGTCGACGGCGTGGCGGACTACTGATGCCCGGCGGTACGCTCGATCGCGCGATGACGCCCGCCAGCGAGCTGCCCGGCGAGCCGAGCTACGGCCGCTACGAGACCCTCTTCCGCATCGCCGCGGGCGGCATGGCGGAGGTGTACGCGGCGCGCGCGAGGGGCGAGGCGGGCTTCGAGAAGCTCGTCGCGCTCAAGCGCATGCTCCCGCACCTCTCGAGCGACGAGCGCTTCGTCGCGATGTTCATGGACGAGGGACGCCTCGCCGCGAACATCTCGAGCCCGCACGTGGTCTCGACGCTCGATCTCGGTCGCGCGTCGGACGGCTCGCTCTACCTCGTGATGGAGCTCGTCGTCGGCGTCACGCTGACCACGCTCGTGCGCAACGCGCTGCGGGCCGGCGAGAAGATCCCGATCGACGTCGCGGTCGAGCTGATCGCCCAGACCGCGCACGGTCTCCACGATGCGCACGAGGCGACCACGCCGTACGGCGAGCCGCTGCACATCGTGCATCGCGACGTCTCGCCGCAGAACATCCTGGTCGGCGCCGACGGCCGGGTGCGCATCACCGACTTCGGCGTCGCGCGCGCGACCCAGCGCTCGACCCAGACCACGACCGGCGAGATCAAGGGCAAGCTCGCGTACTTCTCGCCCGAGCAGTGCGCGAACGCGACGCTCGATCGCCGCAGCGACGTGTTCTCGCTCGCGACCGTCGCGTGGGAGACCCTCACCGGGGATCGGCTCTTCTTCGCCGACAACCCGATGGCGATCTTCGATCGCGTCACGAAGATGGCGATCCCCGACGCGACCACGCTGCGCCCCGAGCTGCCCGCGGCGATCTCGGCGGTGATCACCCGCGGCCTGGCGCGCGATCGCGAGACCCGCTTCGCGACCGCGGGCGACTTCGAGCGTGCGCTGCGCGACGCGGCGCGGGTGTGCGAGGTGGTCGCGCCCCCGGGCGCGGTGTCGCGCTTCGTGCGGGCCCACGGCGGCGATCCGCTCGCGAGGATGGAGGCGCGCATCCGCGCGTCCCACGCGACGAGCGAGGCCGGACGCGTCTCCGCGCCCCCGGGCGAGACGCCGCCCTCGCACAGCGGCATGGTCGCGCGCGCCGCGCGGCCGGTGGAGCCCGAGGACGTCGCGCTGCACGAGCAGCACACCGTCGTCACGCCGCCGCCGGTGGACCTCCCGCTGCCGCCGCGCCGGCGCACCACCGCGATCGCGCTGTGGGCCCTGGCGATCGTCACCGCGGCGGGCATCGGGGTGTGGCTCGCGGTCGCCCAGCGCGATCCGGCGATGGTCGCCACCCCGATCACGACGCCGCCCCCGAGCCCGGTCGCGTCCGCGCCCGAGCCGCCCCCCGAGGTCGCGGCACCGACGCCCGAGGTGCCCGCGACGAGCGCCCCGCCCGCGCCCACCGTCGAGGCCCCGGTCGCCCCGCGCCGCGCCTCGCGCGACCGTCGCCGCGCCGATCCGACCCCGACGACCGCCCGCGCGCCCGAGCCGGCGCCCGAGCCCGCCCGCGCCCCGAGCGAGCCCGCGGCGACGACCCCCGAGCGCCCCCGCGGGAGCAAGCTGCTGTCCCTCGACCAGTTCGATCGTGACCTGGGCGGTCACTAGATCCCGAAGGGTTCTCCCCAACTAGGGAAAACCCTTGGGTGCTTCGCCCAGGGCGGACATGGGCTGACAGCCCGCGCGGCCTGCGTTACGACGGTCGACGCGATGGAGCACCGTTCACGGTCACGCACCGCGTCGTGCGATCAGACCCGGCCGCGCGCGATCAGCTCGCGCCGCGACCGCACGCCGATCTTGCGGAACACCGCGTCGACCTGCTTGGTCACGGTGCTCCGCGTCGTCCCGCGGAGCTCCGCGATCTCGGCGTCGGAGAGCCCGACCAACAGGAGCGCGTGCACCGCGCGCTCCGCAGCAGTCAGCGGCGGCGCGGCGGTTCCGTCCTCGGCGGGCGGCTTCCGTTCGGGCCAGCTGAACACCACGTATCTCCCGGAATCGTGGGCGAGCCGCGAGACCCTCAGGTCCTCCGGCGCCTCGTCGTCGTGAGATTGCACGGCGAGTGAGAGTAGACGCCCGGGAGCGTCGCGTGGAGGGGGAACGGATGGGTCGACCGCAAGATCCGATGAGCGTCGTCGAGCGCGCCTACGATCTCGAGGCGCCGGAAGAGCTCTGGGTCGAGGGTCTGCTCGCCTCCGCCGCACCACTGCTCGACGCGGGTCACGGGCTGATGGGGTGCGTGTTCGACTTCACCGGGCCCGAGGGCGCTCCACACGCGCGCTCCGCGGCCGCGGTCGCGGGGCCCGAGGAGTGGACGACCGGCTGGCGCGCCGGCTGGTGGCAGCACGTGGTGCACGGGCTGCCGCGCCAGGTCTGGATCGATGCGCTCTCGTTCGGCCCGGTCGCCTACGCGTCGCACGCCGCCGAGGGCGTCGCCCAGCGCATCGCCACGTTCGAGGAGATGCTCACGACCCTCGGGAGCAAGGGGTTCGCCCACCTGTTCGGCCGCACCTTCACCCCCGCGCCCGAGAGCCGCTACGTCTCGTACCCCGAGGCGCTCGGCGTCATCGCGAGCGATCCCGCGGGCCACAGCGTCGGGATCTTCGCCAACCGCAGCGCCAACGTGGTCCGTCCGGCGGGGCGCGTCCTGCGCCGCACCTGGTCCCGCGTCGCCGCGCACGTCGCGGCGGCCCACCGGCTGCGGCGACGGCTCGGCACCGGGTCTCCGCTCGAGCGCGCCGACGTGGTGATGGCGCCGGGCGGGCGCGTGGTGCACGCCGAGGGCGAGGCCGCACAGCCCGAGCGCCTCGAGATGCTGCGCCACGCCGCCATCGCGATCGATCGCGCGCGCACCACCCGCGTTCGCGCCACCGACGAGGCGTTCGAGCTCTGGCGCGCGCTGCACGACGGCCGCTGGTCGATCACCGACACCTTCGATCACGACGGCCGCCGCTTCCTCGTCGCGCGGGAGAACGAGCCGGCGAGCGACCCCGCGCCCTCGCTCTCGCGGCGCGAGCAGCAGGTCATCGACCTGCTCGCGCTCGGCCACTCCAACAAGCTGATCGCCTACGACCTCGGGATCTCCACCTCGAGCGTCGCCACCCACCTGCGCCGCGCCGCCGACAAGATCGGGCTCTCGACGACGCGCGACCTCGTGCGCTGGGCGCGCGGCCGGCGTAGACCCCTCGAGCGATGATCGAGATCGCGGGCGAAGCGCGCTCGCAGTGGAACCGGCGCTTCGCGATCCGGCTGCACGACGGGGCCGAGGTCGAGGCCGTGCTCTACCGGGGCGACACGCTCTGCGTGTCCTCGCAGGTCGGGTGCGCGGTGCGCTGTCCGTTCTGCGCGTCGGGCGCGAACGGGCTGGCGCGCGGGCTCGAGCTCGAGGAGCTGCGCGCGCAGGTCGAGCAGGTCGAGGCGCTCGGGGTCGCGCTGCGCGGGGTGACCGTCTCGGGCGTGGGCGAGCCGCTCCACAACGCAGCGCGGGTCACCGAGTTCGTCACGTGGTGCAAGGAGCGCGGCACGCCCGCCAGCCTCACGACCTCGGGCGGTCCGACCACCAAGCTCGCGACGTTCTTGAAGGACGTGCCCCACCACGGCCTCACCATCTCGGTGCACGCCGGCACCGAGCCCACGCGCGCGCGGCTCGTCCCTCACGCCCCGACGCTCGACGCCCTCTTCACCACGATCACCGAGGCCCTGCCCCACCTCTCGCGACGACGTCGCAAGAAGACCGCCCTCGCCTACCTGCTGATCGCCGGCGAGAACGACGGCGACGACGAGCTCGACGCGTTCTCGGCGCGCGCGGCCCCGCTCGATCTGCCGGTGCACCTCTACGCGCTCAACGAGGTCCCGACGAGCGCCATGCGCGGCCCCGGTCGTGCTCGCTACGAAGAAGCCTATGCGCGGCTGTGCGCGGCAGGCCTCGTGGTCCGCATGTCCTCCCAGGCGCGCATCGAGGCCAACGGGGGCTGCGGCACGCTGATCGCCCTGCGCCGGCGCACGACCTCCTGAACGCGCGCGCCCACTGCGCAAACGTTGACCTTTCCGATCACGCGTGCTTCAACCGCCGCCGGGTCTCAACCCGCGGAGAAGCATGGGATCTCTCTTCCTCCAGGCCGCCGCGACGGCGCCTCACCGGCTCGACCCGATGCAGCTCATCCTGCACGCGTCGCTCGTCGTGAAGCTGGTCATGCTGGTCCTCGCCGGCATGTCGCTCTTCTGCTGGTTCATCATCGGGACGAAGCTCGTCCGCATGACGGCCGCGCAGCGCACCAGCGCGCGCTTCCTCGACGTCTTCTGGAGCAAGGAAGAAGGCAACGTGTGGGGCCCCGAGCGCCTCGAGGCGATCTACGCGCGCCTCGGTGGCCTCGAAGGCTCGCCCCTCGCGCGGGTCTTCCACGCCGGGTACGTCGAGCTCGCGAAGGTCTCGCAGGCGGGCGCCAATGCGGGCGACATCGAGAACGTCGAGCGCTCGCTGCGTCGCGCGCAGGCGGGCGAGATGACGCGCCTCGAGAACCAGCTCCCGTTCCTCGCGACGACGGGCTCGGTCGGCCCCTTCATCGGTCTCTTCGGGACCGTGTGGGGCATCATGAACTCGTTCCTCTCGATCGGCGCCGAGCGCGGCGCGACGCTCGACGTCGTGGCGCCCGGCATCGCGGAGGCGCTCATCGCGACGGCGATCGGCCTCCTCGCCGCGATCCCCGCGGTCATGGCCTACAACTACTTCATCCGCCGCATCCGCGTGATCGAGGCCGAGACCGAAGCGTTCGCGATCGACTACCTCAACATCGTGCGCCGACACTTTCTGACCTGAGAGGCGTCTGAACGATGGCCATGTCGACCGGAGGAGGCGGCGGACGCGCGCCGCTGAGCGAGATCAACGTGACGCCGCTGGTCGACGTCATGCTGGTGCTCCTCATCATCTTCATGGTGGCGGCACCCATGATGACGTCGGGTGTGCAGGTCGATCTGCCGAACGCCGACGCACCGCCGATGGACATCGAGCCCGAGCAGATGATGCTCAGCATCGACGCGCAGCAGCGCGTCTTCCTGGGCGAGGCCGAGGTGCCGATGGAGCGCCTCGAGGAAGCGCTGCGCACCAACGCGCGGTTGCAGGAAGAGGACGAGATCTTCGTGCAGGCCGACCACACCGTGCCCTACGGCTTCGTGGTGCGCGTGTTCACCGCGATCCGCGCCGCCGGCGTGGAGAGCGTCGGCCTGGTCACCGATCCGCTGAGCGCGCCCGATCAGCCCGCTGCCCCGACGCCCTGATGAATCACGTCGCGAGCACGCCCCTGCATCTCGATGACGCGGACTTCCGGCCGCGCTCGCTCTTCGATCGCGCCACGCCCTCGCCCGCGCAGATCGCGGCAGGCGCGGTGACCGCGCTCGCGGTGCACGTCGGGCTCCCGCTGATCGTCGTCGCGTTCGTCGGTGTGCTCGCCGCAGTGGGCGCGCTCGAGGAAGAGCCGACCGAGCTCCCGCCGGTCGAGCAGGTGATCCAGGCGCGTTTCCTCCAGCGCGGCGAGATCCTCGATGCGAATCAGCTCCCGAACCGTCGGGTGCCGATCCTCCGCACCGACGTCCCCGAGCCTGGCCCCAGCAAGCGCGCGCCGACCGAGCCGGTCCAGCCCCAGGAGCACGAGCGCCAGCGCGACTCGGTCGCCGACGCGCTCCAGCGCCTGAGCGACGACGCGCAGATCTTCGCCGAAGCCGAAGAGCGCCGGGTCCAGGAAGGCGATCCCGACGGCATCGAGGGCGGCGATCGCGAAGCGAGCGAGGGTGATCGCTACGCCGGCATCCTTCGGAATTTCTTCACGCGCGGCTGGAACGTCCCCACCACGATGGACCGCGACCTCGTCCGCTCGCTCGTCGCGGTCGCGACCGTGGACATCGGCGAGGACCTCAAGATCACGAGCTTCCGCATGACTCGGCCGAGCGGGAACCCGGAGTTCGACCTGTCGGTGGAACAGCAGCTCCAGCGCCTCGTCGACGGCCAGGCGGTGATCCCGCCGCCGCCCGAAGAGGTCGCGGCTCAGTACGTCGGTCGAGGGATCACCGTTCGTTTCCACGGCCGCGACCTGCGCTGAATCGCGCGCCTCGCGCGTCGTCACTCACGAAGGCCACACACGATGAAGACTCGCATCACCTCCGCGCTCGCCTTCGTCCTCGCGCTCGCCGCGAGCGTCGCCGTCGTGCTTCCACCGCTCGGCACGACGTCGACCGCGCAGGAGGCCCCGCAGCGCGGCAGCGAGGCTCCGCCGCCCGAGGGTGCGCCGGTCCCGCCCGACGAGATGCTGCCGAACCAGGTGGTCATCGACGTCACCGCGCCCGAGCGCGCGCTCTATCGCATCGCGGTGCCGAACCTCCTCGGCGACGCCGAGATGGGCAACAGCGGCGCCGAGGTGATGCGCACCGACTTCCGCCTCGTCTCGCTCTTCGAGGTGCTCGACGCGCGTAGCTTCCTCGCCGATCCCGCGGCCGAGGGCCTCGGCATCACCGCCGCGCCGTGGAGCAGCGTCGGCGCCCAGGGCGTCATCAAGGGCCAGATCACCCGCACCGGCGGGCAGATCCGCGTCGAGATGCGCCTCTACGAGCTCGCGCGCGGCACCACCGCGACGCTCTCGCGCACCTACAACGGCGCGCCCGGCGAGCTCCGCAACTTCATGCACGACTTCGCGAACCTCGTGATGGAGCAGCTCACGGGTCGTCGCGGCGCGTTCGGCACCCGCATCACGTTCGCGCGCCGCGTGCGCGAGGGCCGCAAGGACGTCTACGTCGCGAGCTTCGACGGGAACAGCGTCTCGCGCGTCTCGAGCGGTCGCGGCGTCGCGATGCTCCCCGCGTTCGGCCCCGGCGGCATCTGGTACTCGGTCCTCACCGACAACGGCATGTTCATCACGCGCACCGGCATGGAGGAGCGCGCGCTGATCGACGCGCCCGAGTCGATCAACATGGGCGTCTCGGTCTGCGGCAGCCGCGCGTACTTCACGAGCACGCGCGACGGCAACGCCGAGATCTACAGCTCCGCGCTCGACGGCACCGACGTGCGCCGGCTGACCGATCACCCCGGCATCGACGTCTCGCCCGCCTGCGGCGGCCCCGGTGGGCTCATCGCGTTCGTCTCGAACCGCCACGGCAGCCCGCAGGTCTTCGCGATGGACTCGAACGGCGGCGGGGTGCGTCGCCTGACGTTCCGCGGCTCGTACAACCAGACGCCCGCGTGGTGTCCGATCGGCGAAGAGCGCCTGCTCGCGTTCACCGGTCGCGCGGCGGGCCTCGACGTGTTCACGGTGAACATCGAGACCCAGCAGTACACGCGCCTGACCCAGGGCCAGGGCGTGAACAAGGACCCGGCGTTCTCGCCCGACTGCCGGATGGTCGCGTTCTACTCGACGCGCGGCGGCATCTTCATCGCGAGCCCCGAGGGCCTGAACCAGCAGCTCGTGGTCCCCGGCGTCGCCGAGACCCTCCGCTGGTCCCGCTGATCTCCGCGCCACCGGGGCGCTCCGAAGGGTCCCCGAGTCACGTGCCGCACCAGTATCCGCTGCACACGCCGCCCGCGCAGTCGTTCGAGCAGCACTGATCATCGGACGCGCAGGCGCGACCCGCGCTCCGGCAGCAGCGATTCGAACAGCTCGCGAGCGCCGATGCCTGACAGCGCGCCCCGGGATCGCAGCACGGCGGGTCGCCATCGCAGCTCGAGCCCGTGACGCGGCAGACTTCGACGCAGCTGCCATCGGAGCAGTCCGAACCGCCACCGATACAGCGCCCGCAGGTGCCGCCGCACCCGTTGCTCCCGCATTCACGTCCGGCGCAGCTCGGCGTGCAGATCGCGCGGCACGCGCCCGTCGTCTCGTCGCACATCGTGCCCGTCGCACAGGTTCCGCACGTGCCGCCGCACCCATCCGGACCGCACGATCGCCCGTCGCAGCGCCGGAGGCACGAGCACACGCCGCCTTCACACGTCAGCCGTACGCCCGGAACCGCGCAGCAGTCGTCTCGGTGCGCGCACGCGGCGCCTTCGGTGCTGCAGTCACAGATGCGGCCATCCTCATCGCCGGGATCGCACGAGCCGCTGAGACATTCGGCATCGCTGACACATCTGCCGTTGCCCGGAGCACAGAGCGCCCCATCGACGCGGCCCGAGCAGCAGACGATGGACTCGCCGATGTCGAGCGGGTTCTCCTCCTCGTCCTCGAAGTACTCGGGCGCCACCGCCGGCTCGCCCGCGGGCGTGCAGGCGCAGATCCCTCGCTCGCAGCGGCCGGAGCAGCATTCGTCGTCCGAGAGGCAAGCGGCCATGCTGCGGGGGTAGGTTCGAATGCACCCGCAGGTCCCGCCGGCGCACGCGCCACTGACACAAGCAAACGTCTCGAAGCACGCGCCGCTCGAGGCGCAGCAACCGGGGTGCTCGTAGTCGTCACAGGAGAGGGCTCGCTCCCCTGCCGCCGCACGGCACGTGTCGCCGGGCCGCGAGCGCAGGCACTCCAAGCTCCCGCCGCCCTGGTACCCGCAGGCGCCGTTCGCGCATTGGACGCCGACGACACAGCCCCGGCCGACGGGCGAGTAGTCGTCGCACCGCACCGTCCCCGCCGGCGTCGGGTTGCCCGATCCCGAGCAACACTCGTGCGCGAACGAGACGATGCTGCCGCCCAGCGCGCACTCCGGGCACATGCCGTCGATGCATTCACCGAGCGCGCAGACCCCATCGGGGCACGGCTCGCCAGGAGGGGGGAAGCGGCACACCCCGCCTCGACAGGACGAGCCGGGCCGCCACCCGCAGTCCGCATCGTCGCGGCAGCTCAGGGTGTCGCCGGTGCATTCTCCGGTGAGCGGGTCGAGGCTCCCGCTGCAGCACTCGGCGGCGCGACGCGCCGAGCCCGAGCGAACGCAGGGCTGGCACTCGCCGTCGATGCAGACCTCGGGCGCGTAGCACCAACCCGCTTCGCCACACGGCGTGGTTGGCGTGGGGGGCTCGTAGTCTCGCCCGTCCCAGGGCCGACCACCGCTCGAAGCATCGATGCCCGAAGCGTCCTCGGGCCGTGTGGCGTCGAAGCCCGCCGCATCGTCTGGAGCGGCTGCATCCGGCTCGCCCCCGTCCCCACCACCACACGCGGCGAGCACGAAGATCGCAGCGAGCCCCCAGGCGCACCGACCCTGCAACCTCATGTGGCGATGATCTGGGCGACGGATCGACGCGTCAACGACGCGCGCGTGGAGCATTCGACGGCGAGGATCGATCCGAACGATGCAGTCGGGCGAGCCCGCTCGACCCCAATCGACCTCAACGATGCAGTCGGGCGAGCGCGCTCGCCCCCGATCGACTCGAACGATGGAATCGGGCGAGCCCGCTCGACCCCAATCGACCTCAACGATGCACTCGGGCGAGCGCGCTCGGCGCCGATCGACTCGAGCGATGGAATCGGTCGAGCGCGCTCGACCGGATGTTTCTTTCGAGTTGACGGCGGTCGCCACCGCACGGGCGGAACCATGTGGCGATATTCGACTTCGACGCGGCAGCAGCTACGATTGCGAGTCGGGGGTGTGACGACGAGGTGACGGAGCACGCGCAGGAAGATCCGCTCGACGCGCCCGAACAGGAGGCGCCCGCGGAGCGGCCTGCGACGACTCCGGTCCCCGATCGTCCGAGCGACTGGGGCTCGCTCGTCGCCGATCTCTCGCGCGGCCGGCAGCACCCGACGTTCCGGGTCCACGACCGCACCCACGTCGAGCTCGCCGTCGACTACCGCCTTCGCCCAGGGCGCAAAGAAGAGGCGTTCGTCTGGGAGTCGTTCTACTTCGCGCCCGAGTCGCTGCGGCTGCACTCGCGCACCTACGACAAGAGCGACCTCTACTCGGACCTCCAGTCGTACGTGCGCTTCGAGGTGCCCGACGTCGCGTACGGCAAGCTCACGGGCGAGCCGCTCCAGCGGGTGCGCCAGGCGATCGTGTCGGGCGACGAGGCCGCCGCGACGCGCGAGATGCGCCTCTTCTCGTGCATGGTGCGCGCGTCGGGCGTCGAGGCCCGCGACGCGATCGCCGACGGGCTCGACGGCGACGAGCACGACCGCAACCGCGCGCTCGCGTGCGCGGCGCGGATGGTCGCCGACAGCGCGCGGATCGGTCCCCGCCTCCGCGAGGTGCTCGCGCTCGCGCAGAACGCGCCCGACCCGATGCGCACCGCGGCGTCGTGGGTCGACGAGGACGTCTCGCGCCTGGTCGAGACGCTGCTCGGGAACCTGGTGCAGCGGCTGCGCGAGAAGGAAGCGCCGGAGTCGCTGATCAACGCGGCGGAGCAGGCCGCGGTGGCGGAGGCGCGCTACCGGCTCGATCGGGGCCTGGGCGGCGTGGGCAGCGTCGGCATGAAGAGCCGGCGCGTCGAGCAGCTCGAGTTCCGGCGACACGTGCTCAAGCGGTTCACGTCGTCGGTGCTCTGGCTGAGCCCCCAGATCAGGCCCGCGAGCACCTGGATCCTCCACTTCCTCTACGCGATCGCGGCGTCGGTCGCGATGGGCTTCGCGGTGGTCGCCGCGCTCTGGAACGGCACCGACGCGGGCACGCGCGGCATCGTGCCCTGGGCGATCGTCGTGATCCTCGCGTACGCCGCGAAGGACCGCATCAAGGCGCTGCTCCAGACGCAGTTCCACGACGTCATCTCGCGGCACTTCCCCGATCGACGATGGGTGATCCGCGATCGCGAGCGCGGCGTGGAGCTCGGCGAGATGGAGGAGCAGTCCGGGTTCATCTCGTGGAGCGAGCTGCCCCAGGACGTGCTCGCGGTGCGGCGGCTGACGCGCCTGCACCCGCTCGAGGAGCAGGCGCGCCCCGAGACCGTGCTCTTCCACCGCAAGGAGATCGAGGTCCGCGCCGACCGCATCGCGGACCCGCGGTTCAGCACGCTGACCGAGATCTTCCGGCTCGATCTGCGGCGCTGGCTCGCGCACACCGACGACCCGAAGCGCGAGATCGTGTTCGCCGATCCCGAGCGCGGTCAGATCGGCTCGGCGCTCGCGCCGCGCGTCTACAACCTCGGCGTGGTGTACCGGCTGCGGCGCGCGGACGAGGTCGACGCGCCCTGGCATCGCGTGCGCATCGTGGTCACGCGCAAGGGGATTCGGCGGATCGACACCGTCGTGTGAGCCCAGCTCGCGTTTTTCGCGCGCGGGCGTCGAAAAAAACTGGCGGCGCCTGGGAGCGGGTGGTACGTGCGCCGCGCTCCCGCGTGCTGGGGAGCGCGGGAGGTCCTGCGGTGCCGCGATCGCGCAAGGGCGACGACGAGGTCGAGAACGAGGCGCTCGAGGCGGGCGAAGGCGACGAGCTCGCCGAGCCGGCGCTCGACGCCGCGGCCGAAGAGGAAGAGGAAGGCGAGGAGGCCGAAGAAGGCGTCCCCGCCAGCGCTGCGGGCCGTGCGAGCGCGGCGCGGTTGCTCGAGCTCCTCGTCGAGAAGAAGGCCCTCGCGCTCCTCGCCAAGAAGCCGGGCAACGAGCTGATCGAGAAGGTCGCGCGCGTGCTCGAGAGCCCGGCGGCCGTGAAGGCTCGCGCGTCGCGTCTGTCGGACGTGATCGTGGACAGCGACGACGTCGACGAGCTGTTCATCGACGACGAGACGCTGATCGAGCTGCTCAAGCGCTGGTGAGCGCAGGCGTGCCGCTCAGGGCGTGAGCGGCACGACGCAGTGGCCGTGGGCGCGCTGGCAGTCCGACACGTCGGACCAGAGGTCGGCGCAATCCGTCCCGGTGCACTCGCAGCCGCTCACCGAGCGGCAGTCGACGCCGGTCCACGCCCAGCCGAGCAGCGCGTCGCAGTCGCCGGTCCCGCGGGCGTTCTGGGCTTCGCAGCTCGCCTCGCAGGGGCCTTCGTAGTCGACGTCGGTGCCCGCGCCGTACGCGTCGCACTCGCTCTGGTAGAGCAGGCGGTCGCAGCCGCAGACCTCGTGGATCACGGGCGGGCACACGGTGGGGCGCTCGCGGCAGGTGCCCGTCTCGTCGGCGCCGCCGCAGGCGTGGGGATCGGGGAAGTCGCAGTACTCGGTGGTGGTGCACGTGGCGCCGACGAAGCCGCCGCAGCTGCGCGCGCACGCGGAGAACACCGCGACGCACTCGGCGCGCGTGGTGAACGCATTCGCGCAGTCGGGGCCCTGGCACGTCGAGCAGCCGTGGAGCTCGATGCACGCGCTGCCGTTCCAGATCCAGAGGCCGAGGGCGCGACCGCACACGCCGTCGCCCGTGGCCTCCATCGGCGAGCAGTCGGGCGGGCACTCCACGTCGGTGCACGAGAGGTCGGGCGCGACGCACGCGCCGCAGCTCGCGTTGCAGCAGACGGTGCCGACCGGGCAGACGTTCCGGCCGCAGCGCTCGCCCTCGCACGTGAGGTGGTCGCACACGCAGGGCATGCCGTCGTAGTGACAGCCGGGCGGAGGCGGGGGGCACTCGCACCAGCCGGCGTCGGGCGTGCACTCGGGCGGGACGACGCGGACGAACGAGCCGGAGCGGCACTCGAGGCGCTCGCACGGGCCGCGCGAGCAGACGCGACCAGCGCTGCAAGCATCGCCGACCTGGGCGACGTCGCAGGGCGGATCGCACGCCGGCGGGAGGACGTCGAGACTGATGCAGCGGCCGCACGCGCACTGGTTGCCGAGCGCGCAGTCGCCGTCGGAGGCGCAGCTCCCGGCGCCGCCGTCGTGGGCGCCGACGCGGACCCGGTAGCCACAGCCGAGCGCGGTGAGGGCGATCAGGAGGAACGCAGGGGCGCGCATGCAGGATCGTGCGTGGCCGCGCCGCGGGTGATCCGTCACTCGCAGGCGGTGCGCACCCGGGCGGCGAGCGGAGAGCGGGGGTGCGCGGCGAGGAGCTCGGAGAGCGCGGCGCGGCCTTCGTCGGCGCGACCGGCGGCGCAGAGCGCGAGGGCACGCGCGGCGTCGCGCTCTTCGGTGAGCTCGCCGCTCGGGAAGCGGGCGCGGTGCTCGTCGAGGGCGCGGAGCGCGTCGTCGGGACGGGCGTCGCGGAGGGCCGACCAGGCGCGGCGGAGCACCGGGAGCTCGTCGTGGAGAGAGGCGACCGGGATCGGGGCCGGGTCGGGCACGGCCGCGGGGGGCTGGGCGGGGGACGGGTCCGCAGCAACGACCACGGGGGGCGGGGCGGCGCGGGTCGGGGTGGTGCGACGGGGGCGCGCCGGAGCGGCCGACGGGGCTGCGACCGGGATCGGGAGCGGCTCGGGGGTGAGCTCCGGAGCGGCGACCGGAGGCGGCGCGGTGACGACGGCCGGGGGCTCGGGGCTCGCGGGAGTCTGGTGGGCTGCCGGTGCCTCCGTGGCGGGCTCGGTGATCTGGGGGCGCTCCGTCGTGATGCCGGCGACGACCGCGCCGCCCGCGCTCACCACGAGGGCGATCGCCGCGACCTTCGCGAGCGTCGACATGCCGAGGACGCCGAGCGCGGTCGTGGTGGCGCCCGCTGCCGCGGCCCCGGTGGCCGCCGCGGTCGCGCCGGCGGCGTTCGCGATCGCTCCGCTTCCTCCCGCGATCGCTCCGCCGCTCGCTGCGCTCGCGCTCGCGGCGGTGCCCGCCGCGCCGGCTGCGGCGCCGGCCGCGATCGACGCCATCATCGCGCGCCGCACCCGCGCGCGATCCGCCGCGCTCGGGTCGTCTGCCGCGCGCGCTGCTTCGATCAGCGCCCGCGCGTCCGGGCCGAGGCGCGGGACGATGCGATGCGGGCCCGAGCGATTCGGTCGTCGCGCTCCGCCGCTCACGGCGCCCTCCGATGCGATTCGCGCGCGCGATGCCGCGCCAGTGCCTTCTCGAACTCGATGCGCGCCGCGCGCAGCCGCGAGTACACCGTGTTCAGCGGGATGCCGAGCATCTCCGCGATCTCCGGCGCCGTCGTCTGCTCGAGCTCCGCGAGCACGAACACCGTGCGCTTGTCGTCGTCGAGCTCGTCGAGCAGCCGATGGAGCAGCCGCACCGCCTCCGCCTGCTCGAGCGCGCCCGCCGGGCACTCCGCGCGCTCGTCGACCATCTCGCCCTGGGTCGACGCCATCGCGTCGTAGCTCGCGTGGCCGCCCTTGCGGCGCTGGGTCCTCCGCCAGTCCGACACGACGCGGAGCAGGATCGCGAACACCCACGTCTTCGGCGACGAGCGACCCTCGAAGTCCGCGAGGCGACGATGCACGACCAGGAAGACCTCCTGGACGACGTCGTCGACCGCCGCCTCCGCGACCCCGAGGCGACGGGCGCTCCGCCATACGAAGTCGAAGAGCTGCTCGTAGATCGCCTCGAACGACGGCACCTCGCGAGCCGCCGCGGCGGACGGAGGATCGATCGCGAGCGCCAGCGCAGTCACCGCCCCTCCGTGGCCGGCGCGCCCGCGATCCTTCGGGCGTTCGTCAACGGACATCGACGTGCCCTCCGATCGTGAGTCGCCCTGCGACGGGCGACGGCTCCCACACCACGCCGAACGGCGCGAGCTCGAACCCCGGCACGCCGAGCGCCACCAGCAGATCGAGGCCGACCTCGAGATCGAGCGCGTCGATCGGCGACCACGGCATCGCGGCGCCGACCACGAGCGCGCCGACCGGCGCCTCGGCGCGGCCGGGATCGCTCACGCCGACGCCCCGGGCGATCAACGCGCCCACCTGCACGCCGCCGCAGATCGCGAGCCCGGGACGACCGGCGTCCCCGTCGAGCGGCCGCCCGCACGCGCTCACCGCTCCGCCCGCCCACTCGACGTCGACCCCCGCGCCTGGCGGCGCGCTGATGGAATCGTTCGCGAGACGCATGCCCTGGGTCGCGAGCCAGCCCCCGCGCGCCCGGAGATCGAGCCGGTCGATGCGCACCACGACCTCGCCGATCACGCCGGGCGCGATCGCGGGAAGCGTCCCGACGTCGAGCACGAACGCGGCGCCGACCCCCACCGAGAACGGCGTCGGCCGCGCCGGGATCGGCAGCGGCGCATCGGGGGCGGCGAGGGCAGACGCGGGATCGCGGACGACACGCGGGACCGGCTCGGGCTCGGCCATCGCGACCTCGGGATCGATGCGCCATGCGAGCACCAGCGCGGTCGCGTCGACGAGCGCCTCGCAGCGGTCGGCCGCGAGGGTGCGCTCGACGGCTCCGTCGTCCGCGCTGCGCAGCTCCACCACCCAGCGATCCGCGCCTTCCTGGCGCACCTCGGCGTCCACCGCGATCGGATCCGCGGCGGTGAGCGGTCGGCCCAGCAGGGCCTCGATCGCGGTTCGCAGCGCACGATCGTCGGCGCACCCAGGAGGCCCGATCCAGCGCAGGCGGGGCGTGTCCTGGGCCCGCGCCGGCGCGGTCGCGACGAGCGCCACCACGAACGCCAACGCGCGCCAGAGCGTGCCTCGCCTGCCTACCATCCCGCCGGAGGGGCACCGTCGAGCACGCCGCATGCCGCCCCGGCGATTTCACCTGGGCAGTGGTTTCACTGACACGGCGTAACACGGTACCGTGGATCGACGGGGGAGGTCGGGGATGGGATCGCTCGCGTTCGTCACGGGGCCGGTGCACCTCGACGAGGAGGGCGACGATCTCCGCGCCGACCTCGGGGCTGCGCTGAGCGAGGCGCTGGGCGCGTCCATCGTCGTCGAGAGCGAGCGCAGCTACACCGCGCTGCGCGATCGGGTGATCGCGCGCGATGCCGCGCTCGCGTGGCTGCCCCCTGCCCTCTTCGTGCGGGCCAACGAGGCCGGCGCAGTGGGCGCGGTGATGCGCGCCGAGCGCTTCGCGGGGGCGCGCTACCAGGGCGCGATCTTCGTGCGCGAGGAGTCGAACGCGACGCGCGCCGAGGACCTCCGGGGCATGCGGGTCGCGTGGGTCGATCGCGACTCGTGCGCCGGATATCTCTTCCCGCGGCTCGCGCTGCGCGACTGCGGGCTCGATCCCGACGCCTGCTTCGGCAGCGAGACCTTCACCGACAGCCACGCGCGGGTGGTCGCAGCGGTCGCGGCGGGCGCGGTCGAGGCGGGCGCGACCTACGTGCAGCTCAGCGATCCCGAGCGTCCCTCGCGAGGCCTCGCGATCGCCGGGTGGACCGCGTTCGCCGCGACCCGTTCGATGCGCGCGGTCGTGGTGAGCGCGTCGATCCCGAGCGACGCCGTGTGCATCGGCGCGTCGGTGCCCGACGAAGTGCGCACGCGCTGGATCGAGAAGCTGCGCGCCGCGCACGCCCTGCCGCGCGTCTCGCGCCTGCTTCGTGCGATGCTCGGCGCCGATCGGCTCGCGCCCGGCACGGCGGAGGACTACGCGCCGGTTCGCGAGGCGCTGCTCGCAGAGGGCGCGCTGAGGGGCTGATCGAGGAGCCCGAGTGAAGAAGTGTTCGCTGGTCGCGTCGTGCCTGCTCGCGCTCGCGTGTGATCCAGGAGAGAGCCCGGCCGACGCAGGCACCGATGCGTACGTCGCGCCGCCCGAGTGCGAGGTCGACGTGCAGCCCGAAGATCCGCTGCCCGATCCCGCGCGCCACACGCCGCGCTGGGCGTTCGAGCCGTGGATCTCGAAGGACATCTCGGATCGCGACGACACGCTCGCGTTCGTCGCCGGGTTCCGCGAGCACGACATCCCGGTGGGCGTCGTGGTGCTCGATTCGCCGTGGGACTCGCAGTACACGACGTTCCGCCCGAATCCCGAGCGCTACGGGGACTTCGGCTCGCTCGTGCAGACGCTGCACGACGACGACGTGCGCGTCGTGCTGTGGACCACGGCCTTCGTGAACCTCCGCTCGTACGACCTCGAGATGGGCGGCGACTCGTACCGCGGGCCCGCGCCGAACTACGCGGAGGGCCTCGCCTGCGACTTCTTCGTGAACGACGGCGAGATCTACGAGTGGTGGAAGGGCGCCGGCGCGAGCGTCGACTTCTTCGATGCGCGAGCGCGCGCGTGGTGGCACGCGCAGCAGGACCTCCTGCTCGATCTCGGGCTCGACGGATGGAAGCTCGACTTCGGCGACAGCTACCTCGAGGCCGATGCGACGCTCGCGACCGACGAGGGCGACGTGCCGCACCAGCGCTACGCCGAGGAGTACTACCGCGACTTCCTCGCGTACGGCGTGTCGCGACGCGGGCCCGAGTTCACGACGATGGTGCGCGCGTGGGACGAGAGCTACGACCGCCGTGGTCGTTTCCACGCGCGGCCCGAGCACGCGCCGGTCGTGTGGATGGGCGACAACCGTCGTGACTGGGTCGGGCTGATCGACGCGCTCGATCACACGTTCCGCTCGGCGCGCGCGGGCTACGTCGTGCTCGGCACCGACGTCGGTGGGTACCTCGATCGCGACGACCAGATGCTCACGACGTTCATCCCGTTCGACGTCGAGAACTTCCAGCGCTGGACCGCATGGAGCGGGATGATGCCGTTCCTGCAGCTGCACGGGCGCGGCAACCTCGCGCCGTGGAGCGTGCCGGGCAGCGACGAGGATCGCGCGGCGACGATCGAGGTGTGGCGCTACTGGGCGACGCTGCACCACGCGATGGTCCCGTACTGGTACTCGATCACCGAGGAGGCCTACGCGACCGACGGCGTGATCGTGCATCCGGTCGGCGACGACGAGAGCGCATGGGCGGGCGACTGGCGCTACGTCGTGGGCGACGCGTTCCTGGTCGCACCGCTGATCGCGAGCGGCAGCACGCGCGACGTGGCGCTGCCCGCGGGCGCGCGCTGGTACGACTGGTGGGCGCCGGGCGCGGCGGCGATCGAGGGTGGCACGACGCTCGAGGGCTACGACGTCGGCAGCTCGCGGGTGCGCATCCCGGTGTTCGTGCGCGAGGGCGCGATCGTGCCGATGCACGTCGAGAACGACGTGAACGGGCTCGGCAACGCGGCGAGCGCGGGCTCGCTGACCGTGCTGGTGTGGCCGTCGAGCGAGACCTCGTCGTTCCGGTTGCGCGAAGAGGCGGACGACGCGATCACGACGATCACCGCGAGCGCGGGCTCGGTCACGTTCGCGCCGGCGCGGGCATCGGTGATCGTGCGGGTGCGCGCCGACGACGCGCCGAGCGCGGTGAGCGCGGACGGCACGGCGCTCGAGGTGCGCGCGGATCGCGCGGCGCTCGACGCGAGCGCCTCGGGCTGGTGGTACGACGCGACCGAGAGCGCGCTGTGGATCAAGCGCACCGACGCGACCGGGACGATCACGTTCGAGTGATCCTTCCGTTCGCACGCTCCTGCTGGACTGATTGCGACCGCTCCGTTCAAGCCCCGGCGGGGCGGCGACGGCACGATCGCGTCATGGACGAAGAACGTGGAAGCCTCCTGTCGTGGCAGTGGACGCACTATCCGAGCGGCCACGCGGACCGGACCAACCTGCTCATCCACGCGATCACGGCGCCGCTCTTCTGGAGCGGCCTCGCGACGCTGGTCCTCGCGCCGATCTCGGGCGCGCCGCTGGGCGCGCTCGGAGGGCTCGTGCTGATCGTGATCGCCGTCGCGGCGCAGGGGCGCGGGCACAAGCGCGAGCAGGTCGGGCCGCTGCCGTTCCGTGGCCCCTTCGACGTGGTCGCGCGGCTCTTCGTCGAGCAGCTCGTGACGTTCCCGCGCTTCGTGCTGAGCGGCGGGTTCGCGCGGGCATGGCGTCGCGCGGGGGAGAACGTCGCGATCGGCTGATACGCTCGGCGCATGCACCGCTGGCCCGAGCAGCTCCTCGTGTGGAACGCCGTGGGCGCGACCGCGGCGCACGCGCATCACGCGGCGCACGTCGTGCTCGCCACGCGCGGGCACGTCGGCGCGAAGGTCGGGCGCGCGCGGGTCGAGGGCGCGGGGATCTGGGTGCCCTCGAACGTCGCGCACGCGATCGAGCGCGCCGAGGCGCCGACGGTGGTGCTCTACGTCGAGCCGACGAGCCCGATCGGCGCGGGGCTGGCGTCGGTGCTCGGCGAGGAGCCAGCGTCGATCGCGGAGGACGTGCGCGACGTCGCGGTGAGCGGCCTCGGCGCGCGCGATGCGGGCTCGCCGCTCGCCGCGACGCAGGTGCTCGAGGCGCTCGGCGTGCGCGAGGGACGCGCCGAGATCGACGCGCGCGTCGCGCGCCTCCTGCGGTGGCTCGAGGAGAGCGAGCTCGGCAAGGACGAGGTCGCGCTGGGCGCGCTCGCCGCACGCGCGGGCGTGTCGCCCACGCGCTTGACGCACCTCTTCACGAGCGACGTGGGCACGCCGCTTCGTCGCTACGTGCTGTGGCTGCGGGTGCGTCGCGCGCTCGCCGCGCTCGCGTCGACGGGCGATCCGATCGCGAGCATCGCTGCGCGCTCGGGGTTCGCCGACGCGGCGCACCTCAGCCGCACGATGCGCAGCACGTTCGGCATGACCCCGACCCAGCTGCTGCGCGCGAAGGCGATCACACCGAGCGCTTGACGAGCGCGTCCCAGTCGAGCTCGAAGCGCGCCAGGTACTTCCGCAGCCGATCCGCGTCGTTGATCGTCGTGCGCGTCTTGCGCGACTCCGCGAACAGCACGCGCCCCGCCTCGGAGAGTGAGCGGCTGCGCGCGCAGACTCGCAGCACCTCTTCGAGCTGCACGCGATCGAAACGATCGATCCCCGATGCGCGCTCGGGCCCCAGCGTCTCCTCCACACGATCGCTCTCGCCGGGCGTGCTCTTCGTGGTCACCGCGGTCCACGCGTCCTCGAGCCGCGCGATCTCCTCGTCGACGATCGCGACGTCGATGCGCCCGCCCTCGGCGAGCGTCGCCATGCGCATCACCGCGGCGTCGAGATCGCGGAAGTTGCCCGGCCACGTCGCGCGCGGGCTCTCCGCGAAACCGAGGAAGCGCGCCCGCGCCTCCTTCGACATCGAGATGCGCGTGCCGAGCCGCGTGCTCACCGCGTCGAGCTCGTAGTCGAGGTTCGGCGCGATGTCCTCGCGGCGCTCGCGCAGCGCGGGCAGGCGGAACGTCCAGAGGTCGATGCGCGCCAGCAGATCCTCGCGGAACTTCCCCTCCGCGACGCGCGCGCGCAGATCGCGGTTGGTGCCGCAGATGAGCTGGAACTCGCTCTTCACCTCGCGATCGCTGCCGAGCGGCAGGAACGTCTTGTCCTCGATCGCGCGCAGGAGCATCGCCTGCTCGTCGAGCCCGAGCTCGCCGATTTCGTCGAGGAACAAGAGGCCCTGATCGGCGCGCCGCAGCAGGCCCTCGCGCTTGTCCGCCGCGCCGGTGAACGCGCCCTTCACGTGCCCGAAGAGCGCCGAGTGGGCCATCTCTCCGCGCAGCGTCGCGCAGTTCACCTCGACGAACGCGCCGCGCAGCGACTGGCGCGCTCTCTTCAGCTCGTACACGCGCTTGGCGAGCATCGACTTGCCGGCGCCGGTCGGGCCCATGAGCAACATCGGCTCGCGCGAGCGCGCGGCGACGACCTCGATGCGCTCGATCATGCGATCGAAGATCGCGTTGCGGGTCGCGATGCCGCTCTTGAGGAACGTGCGCGCCTCGACGCGCTCGGCGCTGAAGCGACGCGCGATGCGGTCGTACTTCGAGAGGTCGAGATCGACGATGCGGTGCGTGCCGTGTTTGCTCTCCTCGCCGCGCGCCGGGGGCGAGGTCTGCACGAGCCGCGCGGGGAAGTGCCGCGACTCGCAGAGCAGGAAGAGACAGATCTGCGCGACGTGCGTGCCGGTCGTGATGTGCAGCAGATAGTCCTCGCGCTCGGCGTCGAAGCGCGTGTCGCGCGCGAAGTCGTAGAGCGCGCCGTACATCTCCTCGAGGTCCCACGCGTCCTCGATCTCGATCGCGTGCGAGCGCACCTCGGTGCGCGGCGAGATCTCCTCGATGTCGGTCGTGACCTGCGACGCGAGCGCCTCGAACTTCGGCTGGAAGAGGAGCTCGAAGCGATCGATCGGGAGCTCGGGCTGCGCGCAGAGCGCGACCGAGGGGCGCCACTTCTCCCAGCGCCGTGGGCCGAGCCCGGCATCGAGCGTCGAGCCCACGAGCCCGATCGCGACGGTGCGACGTGCCTTGTCCTTCTTATCCGCCACGCGCGGAGCTTATCCGAGCGTCGCAGGTCGTGCGGCGGCTAGATTCATGCTCATGACGCGCATGAGCTACGCCGAGTACCTCGCGCTCGAGCGTGAGAGCGAGACGAAGCACGAATACGTGAACGGCGAGGTCTACGCGATGGCGGGCGGCACGCCCGAGCACGCGCGCCTCGCGATGCAGTTCGGCGCCCTCGCCAGCGCGGCGCTCCGCGGCCGTCCGTGCGCGACCTTCTCCTCTGACGCGCGCGTCCGCGTCGAGCGCACGAAGCGCTCGACGTATCCCGACCTCTCGATCGTCTGCGGCAAGCTCGAGCGCGCGAAGGACGACCCCGACGCGATCACGAACCCGCGGGTGATCGTCGAGGTGCTCTCCGAGACGACCGAGGCCTCGGATCGCGGCGACAAGTGGGCGCACTACCAGCACCTCGAGTCGCTGCAGGAGTACGTGCTCGTCTCGCAGCACGCGCCGCGCGTCGAGGTGTTCCGTCGCGCCGAGCACGGCTGGATCTACGAGGCGTTCGGCTCGGGCGAGCGCGTCCCGCTGCGCTCGGTCGACGTGACGATCGCGGTCGACGAGCTCTACGCCGATCCGCTCGCGGCGGCGTAGCGTCACTCGAACGTCGGCGCGATCGCGGCGTAGGGATCGGCGAGCATCCCGAGCGCGCACGCCACGCAGAAGATCGCGCTCGCGCCGAGCATCGTCTGGGCGAGCCGCACGCGCGCCCAGTCGCCGGCGGGATCCGCGCTCACAGCGGTGCGCCGGTGGGCACCAGCGGACGCAGCGTGAGGCCCGCGCCGAGCTGCGCGAATCCGTGGAAGCCCACGCAGCGCACGCCGCCCGCGTCGCGCACGCACGTCGACGTCGCCGTCCCCGCGACGTCCAGCGCGCCGCTCACGCCCTCGAGCTGCACCGGCATCGTCGCGAACGGCGTGCTCGCCGCCGCGCCGAGCTGTCCGTCGGCTGCCGCGCCCCAGCACCACACGCTGCCGTCGGTCCGGCGCGCGCACGTGTGATCCCAGCCCGCCGCGATCTGCGCGACGTCGGTCAGCCCGACCACCTCGCGCGGCGCGAACCGATCGGCGGTGCCTCCGTCGCCGACCTGCCCGAGCGCGTTGTCGCCCCAGCACGACACACGACCCGACAGCAGGAGCGCGCAGGTGTGGGCGCGGCCGAGCGCGAGCTGCGTCGCCGGGCCGAGCTCGGGCACGTCGAGCGCGGTGTGACGTGCGCCGCCGGGCGATCCATCGCCGTGCTGGCCCTGATCGTCGGCGCCCCAGCACCGCACCGTGCCCGCACCGCTGCTCGCGTTCACGATCGCGCACGCGTGGAGCTCGCCGGCCGCGATCGCGATCGCGCTCTCCGCGCCAGCAATCGGGGTCGCCACGCCCGAGTCGGTCAGGGCGTCGAACCCCACCTGCCGCTGCGCCGAGTCGCCCCAGCACCGCACCACGCCGCCCGCGTCGCGCGCGCACGCGAACTCGCCACCGACCGCGATCTGCGCCTGCCCGGCGGGCAGCGCCATCACGCTCACCGGCGACGCGGAGTCCACCACGGACATGCCCTGCCCGAGCTGGCGCTGGCTGTTGTCGCCCCAGCACCGCACCGCGCCGCCGTCGAGCCGCGCGCACGCGAAGCTCTCGCCCATCCCGAGCTCGACCACGTCCTCGATCGCCACCGCGGCGCGCGGCACCAGCGCGTCGGACGCGAGCGCGTCGAGCACCAGCCCGGTCTCCGAGTTGCCCCAGCACGAGAGCGCACCGTCCGCGCTGCTCGCGGCGCACCACACCGCGTGACGACGCGGACGCGTCCCCGCGATCGTCGCGACCATCGACGCATCGATCGACACCGCCGCCGGCTCGCGCTGCGACGGCGCGAGCAGCCCGAGCTGCGCGAGATCGCCCTCGCCCCAGCACACGCGCGCCCCCGCGCTGGTGATCGCGCAGGTGCCCGTCGCGCCCGCGTCGATCGCGGTCAGCGTCGCGCCCGACGTGGTGACCGCGCGCGGCGTGCGCCACGAGAGCCGCGAGCCATCGCCGATCTGACCGATCGCGCCATCGCCCCAGCAGTACGCGTCGCCGTCGACCAGCGCGCACGTGTGCCAGGTCCCGGCGGTGATCGCGGTCGCCGCGCCCGGGAGCGTCACCGCGACCGGCGTCGGCTGGTCGGGCATCATGCCGATGCCGAGCTGACCGCGCTGGTTGTCGCCCCAGCAGCGCACCGCGCCGTCGCGCAGGCGAGCGCAGGTGTGATCGCCGCCCGCCGCGATCTCCACGACGTCCGCGAGCCCCAGGACGCGCACCGGAAGGCTCTGATCGGTGTTCGTCCCGCCGTCGCCGAGCTGCCCCTGATCGTCGTCGCCCCAGCACGACGCGTGACCGTCGTCGTGCACCACGCAGGTGTGATCGGTGCCCGCGCTCACCGCGACCGCGGCGGGGACGAGGTCGACCATCATCGGCGCCTCGCTGTCGTTCCGGTCGGGGCCGCCGCGGCCGAGCTGGCCGTTGTCGTTGTCGCCCCAGCACCACGCGTCACCCGCTTCGTCGAGCGCGCACGCGTGCTCCTGGCCGGTCGCGACCGCGACCATCGTCATCGTCTCGATCAACCCGATGCGCCCCGGCGCAGGACGCGCTCCGCCGACCGCACCGGGACCCTGCTGGCGCGCCGCGTTGCTGCCCCAGCACCACACCGTCGCGTCGTCGTGGAGCGCGCACGCGAACTGCCCGCCGAAGTCCACCTGCGTGAACGAGCCGGGCATCGTCGTGACCGGCAGGAAGCGCGGCAGCGTCGTTCCGTCGCCCGCCTCGCCGCGCGCGTTCTGGCCCCAGCACCGCAGCGCGCCGTTCATCGTCAGCGTGCACCCGCCGCGATCCCCGAGCGCGACGTCCATCGCGTGATCGATGCGCACGCACGCGCTCGGCTCGCCGGTGCATCCGTACGCGAACTCGGTCGCGCACGTCGCGTCGCAGCCATCGCCCGACTCGAGGTCACCGTCGTCGCACGACTCGACGCTCGCGACGATTCCGTCGCCGCAGATCGACGCGCACACGCTCGGCATCGCGCCCACGCACTCGAAGCCGCGCTCGACGGTGCAGGTCGCGCTGCAGCCGTCGCCCGGATCGGCGTCGTCGTCGTCGCACGCCTCGCCGCCCGCGACGACCCCATCGCCGCACACCGGCGTGCACGCGCTCGGCATCCCGCTGCAGGCCCAGCCGGTCTCGGTGCGGCACGACGGCGAGCATCCGTCGCCCGCGGTCGCGTCTCCGTCGTCGCACTGCTCCATGCCCACCGCGACGCCGTCGCCGCAGCCCGCCGCGCACACGCTCGGGGCGCCCTCGCACGACCAGCCCGCTTCGATCTCGCAGGTCGCGCCGCAGCCATCGCTCCCGCGCGTGTTCCCGTCGTCGCAGCCCTCGCCCGCGACCACGAGCCCGTCGCCGCAGATCTCGGCGCACGTGCTCGGCGCGCCGCTGCACGTCCAACCGCTCTCGATGCGGCACGCGCTCGAGCAGCCGTCGGCATCGTCGACGTCGGCGTCGTCGCACTGCTCGCCGGGGTCGAGGGCTCCGTCGCCGCAGCTCTCGACGCACACGCTCGGCTCGCCGGTGCACGCCCAGCCCGCCTCGACGCCGCACGATCCGTTGCAGCCGTCGAGCGGCGCGGTGTCGTCGTCGTCGCACTCCTCGTCGCTCGCGACCTCGCCGTCGCCGCACGTCGAGCGGCAGTTGCTCGGCGACCCGGTGCAGTCGAAGCCGTGCTCGACCTCGCACGTCGGCGAGCATCCGTCGCCGGCCACGAGATCGCCGTCGTCGCACGCCTCGCTCGCGCTGCGCGTTCCGTCGCCGCAGCCCGGCACCGGCGCGGCATCGATGTCCGGCTGCGCGTCGGGGCCCGACGCGTCGCGCTCCGGCATCCCCGAGTCCATCAGCGTCGGCGCGTCGTCGTCGCCTCCCCCGCACCCGGGTGTGCTCGCGACGACTGCCAAGACGAGCACAACCAGAGTGACGACCGAACGAGCTGGTTTCATGGCGCCGAAATTACACGCCCGCCGTCCCGTGGCGAGGAGCTTTCACAACTCGTGACGGAGTCGTTCCAAGCCGCGCGCGATGCTCGTACGATGTGCGCCGAGGAGAGCCCGGGCGATGCTGGTGATCGACGGATCGATCGGTGAGGGAGGCGGGCAGGTCCTTCGGAGCGCCCTCTCGCTCTCGATGGTCACGCGCAGGCCATTCAAGATCGAGCGCATCCGCGCCGGTCGCGACAAACCCGGTCTCGCGAACCAACACCTCGTCGCGGTCCGCGCCGCGGCCTCGGTGTGCAACGCGGAGGTCTCGGGCGATCAGCTCGGCTCGACCGCGCTCTCGTTCCGACCGCGCGCGATCAAGGGCGGCGAGCATCGCGTCGCGATCGACACCGCAGGCAGCGCGACGCTCGTGCTCCAGACGATCACGCCCGCGCTCCTGCGCGCGCCCGAGCCCAGCGTCGTCACGCTCGAGGGCGGCACCCACAACCCGGCCGCACCGCCCTTCGAGTTCCTCGAGAAGTGCTGGACCCCCGCCCTCGCGACGATGGGCGTGAAGGTGCAGGTCTCGCTCGAGCGCCCCGGCTTCTATCCGAAGGGCGGCGGCCTCTTCACCGCGCGCATCACGCCGGGCGACCTCGGTCGCTTCGAGCGCGAGGAGCGCGGCGCCGAGAAGTCGCGCCGCGCGACCGCGACCATCGCCGGGCTCTCCGAGCCGATCGCGGATCGCGAGCTGCGCGTCGCGAAGGAGCGCCTCGGGCTCGCGCGCGATCAGATGGAGCGTCGCGTGCTCGACGAGGCGCTCGGGCCCGGCAACGTCTTCCAGGTCGAGATGGCGTACGAGCACGGCACCGCGCTCTTCGTCTCGTTCGGCGAGCGCGGCCTGCGCGCCGAGCAGGTCGCGGAGCTCGCGATCGGTCGCGCCCTCGCGTTCCACGAGAGCGACGCGGCGGTCGAGGAGCACCTCGCCGATCAGCTCCTGCTCCCGATGGCGATCGGCAAGGGCGGCCTCTTCACCACGACCGATCCCAGCTCGCATGCGCGCACCCAGGCCGAGGTGCTGCGCCGCTTCCTCGACGTCGACGTCGACATCACGACGCGCGACGAGCGCACGTACACGATCGAGATGCGCGGAGCCGACGTCTGATGCCGACCTCGACGCGACGGCCCGTCGCCATCGTCGGGCTCGGTCAGCTCGGCGCCACGTTCGGCATGGGCCTGCTCCGGCTCGGCCGTCCCGTGCTCCCGGTGCTGCGCGGCGACGCGATCGACGCGCTCGTCGCGCACGATCCCGAGCTCGTGCTCGTCGCGGTCGCGGAGAAGGATCAGAGCGCGACGTTCGACGCGATCCCACCCGCGCTGCGGAAGCGGATCGCGCTGGTGCAGAACGAGCTCCTCCCGCCCGACTGGCAGGCCCACGAGATCGTCGATCCCACGGTCGCGGTCGTGTGGTTCGAGAAGAAGCGCGGGCGCGGCGCGAAGGTCGTGCGCACCACGCGCATCGGTGGTCCGTGCGCGGATCTGCTGGTGCGCGCGCTCGAGAGCGTCGATCTCCCGGCGCGCCGCATCGACGCGCGCGACCTCACGTTCGAGCTGGTGCGCAAGGACCTCTACATCCTCGGCTCGAACCTCGCGGGCCTGAAGGTCGGCGGCACCACCGCCGATCTGTGCACGACCCATCGCACGTTCGTCACGGGGATCCTCGAGGACGTGCTCACGCTCGACGAAGCGCGCCTCGGCGCGACCCTGCCGCGCGAGGCGCTGATCGAGTGTGCGTTCCTCGACTTCGCGAAGGACCCCGAGCACGCGAGCACCGGACGCAGCGCGCCCGAGCGCCTCGCGCGCACCCTCGCGCGCGCCGAAGCGCTCGGCGTCGAGCTCCCGTCGATCCGCGCGCTCACCGAGAAGCGATGAAGCACGCCGCGCTCGTGCTCGCGATCCTCGTCGCGTCGTGCGATCTCCCCGCCGATCGCCGCTCGGCCTACACGATCACCGACTGGACGCTGAGCACGACGAGCTGCGAGACCGAGGGCGACGACGTCCGCGCGATGCGCGCGAGCACCCACCTCCTCGTGAACCCGCTCGGCCGCACCGACGATCGCGAGGCGATCGTGACGACCTGCATCCGCGCCTCGGGCGGCGCGAACGACTGCGAGAACGAGGGCAACGACGTCTCGAGCGCGGCCGAGCTCTCGTTCCACATGGAGCAGGAGTCGGAGGACGCGTTCGTCGACTCCCGCCTCGTGCTCGACGAGAGCGGCGCGTGCGCAGGTCAGCTCGAGCGCGCGCGCCTCACGTTCCCGCTCGCGCAACGCTTCCGCCTCGAGATCCGCCGCACGAGCTTCGACGTCCCGGGCGCGGCCGACTGCATCACCGAGGCGAACGCCCAGCTCGCGACGCGCGAGTGCGAAGAGCTCGAGGTGCTCCACGGCGACTTCGAGTTCGAGGTCGAGGGCCCGAACGAGTCGAGCTCGAGCGACGACGACGACGACTGGGACTGACGATCACGAGCCGATGCGCTCGAGCGGCCGCGGCATGGGCGGACCACCGATCGCGCGCTCCGCGACCGTGCTCTGCAGCGCGCGCATCGCCGCGATGTTCGGCAGCGGGTTCTCGACCCCCTCGTCGAGCCGGAGCAGCCCGACGAATTCGCCCTGCCCCGCCACGCGGTAGTACTCGAAGCGCACACCCGCGGGCGGCGCGGTGGCCAGCGCGGCGAGCGCCGCCTCCACCGCGGCGGTCACCTCCGCGACGTCTCGATCGTCCACCCGGTAGTGGATCATCAGCACACGCATGAACGTTCCTCCTGCCTTCACCCTCAGGACGACCGGAGCGGCGCAGAGGTGACCGCCCCCGACGAGCTCGCGGACGAATTCGAGCGATCGCGCGCCCGGCTGCGCGCGGTCGCGCTCCGCATGCTCGGCTCGGGCGACGATGCCGACGACGCGGTGCAGGAGACCTGGCTCCGCGCGAGCCGCGCCGGTGCGCGCGACGTCGAGAGCGTGAGCGGGTGGCTGCGCACGATCCTCGGTCGCGTGTGCCTCGACATGCTGCGGGCGCGGCGCCGGCGCGGCGAGGTCGATCTCGAGGAGCACGACGTGCCCACGAGCCCCGACGACGAGCTCGCGCACGCCGAGTCGGTCGGGCTCGCGCTGCTGGTCGTCCTCGAGCGGCTCGGCCCCGACGAGCGCATCGCGTTCGTGCTCCACGATCTGTTCGGCGTTCCGTTCGAGGAGATCGCGGTGATCCTCGAGCGCTCCCCCGTCGCGGCGAAGAAGGTCGCGAGCCGCGCGCGCCATCGTGTCGTCGGCGCGCGCCGCGTCCACGCGCCCGACACCGCGGAGAAGAGGCGCGTGGTCGAGGCATTCCTCGCGGCATCGCGCGCCGGCGACGTCGCCGCGCTGCTCGCGGTCCTCGCGCCCGACGTGGTGCGGCGCGCCGATCGCGTCGCGCTGCCGAGCGACGGGGAGCGCGAGCTGCGAGGCGCACGTCGGGTCGCCGACGAGACGCGCCACAACGCGGCGCGCGCGCGCGACGCGCGGGTGATCTGGGTCGACGGCGAGCTCGGCGTCGTGGTCGCGCCGCGCGGCCGCCTCGCGATCGTGCTGCGCCTCGCGATCGAAGGAGACCGCATCACCGCGATCGACGTGATCGCCGAGCCGGCGCGGGTGCGCGCGGTCGATCTCGCCGTGCTCGAGACCGACCTCGCGCGCTGACGCTCACTCGCTCGCGGGCGGCTCGTCCTCCTGCGCGTCGCGGCGGCGGCCCTTGCTCGTGTAGTCGGTCATGAACTCGAAGGCCTGTGCGACCTCGGGCAGCCGTCGGCCCACGCTCTTCGAGAGGTCGTAGACGTCGAGCGCGGCGCGCCACGCCTCGTTCTCCGCGAGCATCCGCGCATCGACCAGCGCGCCGAGCTTCGCTTCGTACTTCTGGCGCAGCTCGTTCTCGCGCTCCCACGCGCGCTGGGCGCGCCCCGCGAGCGTGCGCAGCTTCGCCGGGCTGAGCCCGGGCACCCGCAGGTGCGCGCGGTTCGCCTCCCACGCGCTGACGCTCGTGCCGATCGCGTCGTCGTAGTCGGCGGGCGGGCGCAGCAGCGACGCGCGCTGCTCGTCGGTCAGTCGCGGAGCGCTCACAACGCGCGTGCGCGACGATGACTTCTTCGCGCTCTTCTTCTTCGCGGCGCTCTTCTTCGCGCGGGTCTTCTTGGTCGAGCTCTTCTTGGATGTCTTCTTGGTCGCCATGCGCGAGATCGTACGCGACGCGTCGAGCCCCGCCAGGGAGCGCGAAGATCCGATCACGATCCGTACGACACGCGAGCATCCCTCGCGGCGAACGACACGAGATGCGATCATTTCGATCGCGATCCGACGCAACTCGCGATCATTTTGATCGCGATTCGTCGCAACTCGCGATCATTTCCATCACGCGCCGCGCGAAAGTTCGTCGAATTCTCGGCATATTCGCGCGATTTTTCCAGCCCCCGGAGGTTGGGGATCGAACCCCCCCGCACTGGCCTCGTCATCCCCAGCGGAAGGGGATCGCACCCCCATCCACCGGCCTCGCGACCCAGGCACAGCGGCGAAGCACCCCCTCGGTGCCGCCTCGCGACGCCTCCATACCGCCTCGCGACCCCGCACCGCGGGCGACCCACTCCTCCATACCGCCTCGCGCCCCGCACCGCGGGCGACCCACTCCCCTCGTACCGGCTCACGACCCCGCGCGACAGCGGCCTCACGACCACGGCTCGCCGGGCGTCCACCACCGCCCGAGTCGACTCCACGATGCCCGAAGGGCGAGTCGGTCCGCGCGTGATGACGCGAGCGCGCGAAGCGCTCTCGCGTCATCACGCGCTCTCTCCATCACCCGAAGAGCGGCGCGTGCATCCCCGCGCGCGGCCGAGACCTCACCAGCAGGGCGCGTGGCAGGGGGCCCGAGCGCTTCCGCAGCGACCCACCCGAAGGCAGCCCCGCACTGCCCGGTTCTCGTCATCGCATCCGCGATGACGAGAACGACCCCGCCTCCCGACGCCTCACCGCTCGCGCACGAGGGTCGCGAGGACCAGCGAGGGCCCCCTGCCACGCGCCCCCGCCGAACCCTCACCCCGCGCGATCAGCCTTCCCGAACGTGCCGCTCGAAGGCATCCGGCGGCATCGGCTTCCCGAACAGGTAGCCCTGCACCTCGTCGCACCCGACGTTCGCCAGCTGCTCGAGCTGCGTCGGCGTCTCGACGCCCTCCGCGAGGACGTCGAGCCCCAGCTGGTGCCCGAGGAACGTGATCGCCTGCGCCAGCGAGCGCGCCTGCTCCGCCGCGACGCCCTCGCGATCGAGCTCCTGCACGAACGAGCGATCGATCTTCAGCACGTCGACCGGCAGCTTCTGCAGGTACGCGAGCGACGAGTACCCGGTGCCGAAGTCGTCGACCGACACCCGCACGCCCAGCGAGCGCAGCGCGCTCAGTCGCTCGATCGCCTGCTCGACCTCGCCCATGACGATCGTCTCGGTCAGCTCGAGCTCGAGCCGCTCGGGCGGGATGCTCGCGGCGCGCACCGCACGCTTCACCGTGCCCACGAAGTCGTGCCGCACGAACTGCAGGCCCGACACGTTCACCGACACGCGCCCGTACTCGAGCCCCGAGTCGCTCCAGCGCTTGCACTGCCGCGCGACCTCGTTGAGCGCCCAGGTGCCGATCGGCACGATCAGACCGCTGTCCTCGGCGACCGGGATGAAGCGACCCGGGCTGATCATGCCGCGCTGGGGGTGCTTCCAGCGCAGCAGCGCCTCGGCACCGACGAGCTCGCGCGTCTCGATCGAGTACTTGGGCTGGTAGTGCAGCGAGAGCTGCCCCGAGCGCATCGCCTCGCGCAGCTGGTGCTCGAGGTCGAGCCGCTCGCGCGCGGTCTGCTGCATCGACGCGTCGAAGAGCTTGAGCCGTCCTGGCCCCTCGTTCTTCGCCTGGTGCAGCGCGATGTCGGCGTAGCGCAGCAGCGTCGCGGCGTCGGGCGCGTCGTCGGGATGACGCGCCACGCCGATGCCCGCGGTCAGCACGATCTCGTGGGCGTCGAGGTGGAAGGGCTCGCGGATCGCCTGCTGGATGCGATCCGATCGCTGCAGCGCCGACACCCCGGCGCGCACGTCGTCGAGCAGCACGATGAACTCGTCGCCGCTTCGTCGCCCGACGAGATCTCCGTCGTCGATGCTCGAGAGCAGGCGCTGCGCGACCTGCCGCAGCAGCACGTCGCCGAGCGCGTGCCCCAGCGAGTCGTTCACCCGGCGGAACCGATCGAGCGAGACGATCGCGAGCGCGAGGCCCTGCCCCATCACCTGCGCCCGCTCGATGCGGCGCTCGGTCTCGAGGTGCACGTACGCGCGATCGGGCAGGCCGGTCACGGGATCGGGCCGCGGCGCGCGCTGCGACGATCCGGCGCGACGCCGCACCCGCAGGTCGATCGGCGGGCTCGGGGTCGCAGCGATCGCGTGCGACGCGGTGATCGGCTCGGTCGCGGAGGGCGGCTGCAGCACGCCCTCGACGAGCGCGCGCAGATCGTCGAGCGCCGCGCTGCGGCGGGGCTCGGCGAGATCGGGGCGCGGCCGGATGTCGGCGAGCAGCACCGTCGCGAGCTGGGTCTCGCCCGCCATGATCGGCAGGGTCGCGACCGAGAGCGGCGTGGTGCCGGGGGCGAAGAGCGCGACCTCGGGCGCCGCCGGGCCGCGGCCGACGTGGGTCACGATGCGCGCCCGCTCGAGCCGCAGCCGCCGCGCCGGCACGACCTCCTCGAGGCCTCCGTCGCGGGGCAGCTCGCTCGCGCTCGCGAGCTTGCGCGCGTGATCGCCCTCGAGCGCGAAGCACACCGCGATCGGCAGATCGACGAGCCCCGCGACCGTTCGCAAGAGTCGCTCGACCGTCTTTCCCCTCGCGTCGGCTGTCGCCGCGGCGGCTGGGTCTCGCGTCTCGCTCGGGCTCATGAGCCGGACCGAGTATAGGCGGACCGCGGCGCGCTCGAACAGTCGATCACCGGCGCATCCGACCCGCGGCCGCGGTGGTGACGTAGTAGTGGGGAGGCCAGTGTCGGTACCACTCCGCGCCGAGGACCGGCCCGTGCTCGGTGTCCTCTTCGCCGGTGGCGATGCCGTAGACCTTCACCAGCGAGCCGGTCCAGAGGCGGTGCGCGCCGGCGCGATCCTCCTCGCGCATCGGGATCAGCGCGACGAAGCGACCGATCTCACGCTCGCTCACGGTGACGCGGCACGAGTCGCTGCCCTCGTCGCCGCAGAGATGGCGATCCTGGTGGGCGCGCAGCGAGAGCAGCACGCGCGCGCGGCCGTCCTCCTGCATGGCGGGGGGCTCGAGGACCACGCCGAACCAGCCGACGAGACGCTGCTCTTCCGGGCGGGTGCGGCGCACCTCTTCGTAGGAGAGCTCGGCCGCGCGCTCCATGTACGTGCGCTCTTCACCGAGCGGCTCGTAGTTGCGGGAGAACCCGTAGGCGCCGCCTCCACCACAGCCGGCGATCGAGGCGAGGATCGAGAGCACGAAGAGTGTGCGGAAGAGCGTCATCGCGCGCGCATGATGCCGCAGCAGACGCGTCTTGCGCAGGCCCCTCGAACGCCCCAGTATCCCGCGCCTGCGGAGGCCCCCGAGGACCTCCGAGCGCTTACGATCCCCGCCGTTTTTCGCGCGGGACGGAGGAGAGCAGCACGTCATGCCGGGTCTTGCGAGGTCGGGAATCCAGTGGGCCGAGCCGCTGATCTTCGAGCGTGGCGCCGCGGGCCGTACGGCCGCGTCGCTCCCCGCGCTCGACGTGCCGGACGTCGACCCGAAGGCGCTCTTCGGTGATCAGGCGCGCGATCCGAGCGAGCAGGCGGGCCTGCCCGAGGTGAGCGAGCCGGAGGCGTTCCGCCACTACGTGCGGCTGAGCGAGATGAACTTCGCGATCGACAACGCGATGTATCCGCTCGGCTCGTGCACGATGAAGTACAACCCGAAGGTCAACGAGTGGGCGGCGCGCCTGCCCGGCTTCGCGAAGCTTCATCCCTACGCGCCGGAGCACCTGATCCAGGGCGCGCTCGAGCTGATGTACCGGCTCGAGAAGGGCCTCGCCGAGGTGTGCGGCATGGACCGCGTCGCGCTTCAGCCCGCCGCGGGCGCGCAGGGCGAGCTCGCGGGCCTGATGATGATCCGCGCGTTCCACCAGGCGCAGGGACGCGCGCCGAAGAAGGTGCTGGTGCCGGTGACGGCGCACGGCACGAACGCCGCGAGCTGCGCCTTCAACGGCTATCAGATCGTGCCGTTCCCCGCGGGCGAAGACGGCGTGGTGCACCCCGAGGCGATCGCGCCGGTGCTCGACGACGACGTCGCGGCGATCATGATCACGAACCCGAACACCGTCGGGCTCTTCGAGAAGCACCTGCCGACGATCGCGCGGATGGTGCACGACAAGGGCGCGCTGGTGTACGGCGACGGCGCGAACCTCAACGCGCTCATGGGCCGCGCGCGCCCCGGTGATCTCGGCGTCGACGTCATGCAGTTCAACCTGCACAAGACGTTCACCACGCCGCACGGCGGCGGAGGCCCCGGGTGCGGGCCGGTCGGCTACAAGCGGATCCTCGATCCCTACGCCCCGGTGCCGACGGTCGAGAAGTCGCACGACGGGACCTATCACCTCGAGTTCAACCGTCCGAAGAGCGTGGGCCGTCTGCGCAGCTTCTACGGCAACTTCGGGATGATGGTCCGCGCCTACGCGTACCTGCGCGAGATGGGCGCCGAGGGCCTCAAGGGCGCGACCGACCTCGCGGTGCTCAACGCGAACTACCTGCGCGCGCGCCTCGGCGAGACGTGGCACGTCGCGTACGACACGACGTGCATGCACGAGGTCGTGATCAACGACAAGCACCTCGGCAAGACGGGCGTGACGACGATGGACGTCGCGAAGCGCCTGCTCGACTACGGCTTCCACGCGCCGACCGTGTACTTCCCGCTCGTCGTGAAGGGCGCGATGTTGGTCGAGCCGACCGAGACCGAGACCCGTCAGGCCCTCGATCGCTTCGTCGACGCGATGAGCGCGATCAGCAAGGAAGCGCACGAGGAGCCCGAGACCGTGAAGAAGGCGCCGCACCTGACGCGCCTGCGCCGCCTCGACGAGACGCGCGCCGCGCGCAAGCCGGTGCTGCGCTACACGAAGAAGAGCTGAGCGCAGCCGCGACGTGACGGACGAGCCGCGCTCTCCTCGAGGGGGCGCGGCTCGTGTCGTTTCGTGCGGCGAACGCGGTGCGCACGTGCGCGCACGGATCGCGTGCGGGCGAACACCACGTGGTTTCGCGCAGTGACGACTGGCCGCACGCTTGCTGAGGAGGGCCTCCGACGAACGCGGCGCCGAGGGACGCGCCGCTCGCAGGAGGACCTCGCCGTGCAGCCCATCGCGTCGCGTACCCGCATCTTCTCGCGCACCGAGCGCGCTCACCTCTGCCCGACCTGCGGTGGCGCGACACCGGTGCCGGTCGAGGGAGGCACCGCCCACTGCGTGCGCTGCGCCGCGGCGATCCCGGTCGGGCCGCGCCCCGAGGAGCTGCCTCGCGTGCCGACGCCGGTCACCGAGCCCGATCGCCTCGCGCGCCTCGCGGCGCAGCAGCACACGCCGATGATGCCGCCGCCGGCGATCGCGCCGCTCTTCGCGAACGGTGGGCTCAGCGCGATCCGTCGCAGCGAGGCCGAGGCGAGCTGGCAGGCCCTGCGTCGCGCGGTGGTCGCCGCGCCCCACGATCTGTCGAGCGCGGACGCGCTCTACGTGCTCACGCTGGGGCTCGTCGGGCTGCCCGACGAGGACCCGGCGCGCGCTCGGGCGCGGCTCGAGACCGCGCGCGAGATCCTTCCGATGCCGCGCCATCAGGGTGGCCTCGCGTGCTCGCTCGCCCGCATCGCGGCGCGCGAGGACGAGGTCGATGCGGCGCAGGAGTGGCTCGCGCTGGTCGATCCCCAGACCGACGATCTCGAGACCGACAGCGGGCGACGCTTCGCGCTCGCGCTGATCGCGACGACGACGAACGACTTCGCGAAGGTCCTCGCCGTGCTCGGATCGACCAGCCGTGAGATCCCGCTGCACCTCGCGACCCAGGCGACGTGCGCGGTGCTGCGCGCGAACGCGCTGGAGCGCAGCGGGCGCATCGAGGAGGCGGTCGCGTCGCTGCGCGCCGACATGGCCGAGGGACGGCTCGACGCGGTGCTGGTCGAGCAGATCCGCTCGCGCTTCCCGCGCTTCGCGCTGATCGCGCAGAGCTGGCCTCAGGTGAACGCGGCGCGCGCGAGCGCGCGCAGCAAGAGCGCGATCGCGTTCTGGGGCCCGATGGCGTTCGGCGGGATCGTGTTCCTGCTGGTCGGGCTCGCGTCGTTCGTGCCTGCGGCGATCGGGCTCGTGCTCTCGATGTTCCCGACCGCGATGTTCGGGCCGCTCGCGCCCGCGGTGACGTCGTTCACCAGCCACGCGTCGTTCGGGTCGCTGATCTTCGGCTTCGTGTTCGCGGCGAGCTCGAGCATCTGGTTCGGCATCGCGTGGAGCTCGTACAAGTCGGGGCGCGACGCGGCGTGGCTCGAGGAGCACGGTGCGCCCGCGCAGGCGCGCTTGATCGCGGTGAAGCAGACCGGCATCCGCATCAACGATCAGCCGATCTTCGATCTCTCGCTGCGCGTCGAGATGGAAGGTCGCGCGCCCTACGAGGCGAGCCTCCGGCAGCTGGTGCCGTTCCATCAGCTCGGGTTGATGGTGCCGGGCGCGGTGCTGCAGGTGAAGGTCGACCCCGCGAACCCCACGCGTCTGGCGCCGGTGTGATCATGAAGGCGATGACGGAGACGCTGGAGGGCCTCGCGTCGTTGTGCTCGGGCGCGATCGCGCTGGTGCTCGCGAGCGCGGCGGTCGCGTCGGAGTTGTCGGGGCACGCCGTGATGGCGCCGATGGTGCCGACGGTGATCGGCAGCTTCGCGGTGATCGCGATCGCGCTCGGGTGGTCGGCGGCGCGCGTCGCGACGATTCGGTGAGACGGTTCGGCGTGCTCGCGGCTCTTCCTCTCGGGGGGGAGGAGCGCGCATGGAGCTCGAGGCGGTTCGACACGACGCGATCACGGGCATCGAGAGCTGGGGGCGCGAGCACGTGGGGTACGCGGTCGGGCTCGAGGGGACGGCGGCGCCCGGGCTCGTGCGGATCGTCGCGGCGTTCGACGGAACCGACGTGGACCTCGAGCCACCGCAGCGCGGGATCGCGGGCGCGACGCTCGACGCCGGCGAGTCGGTCGAGCTCGAGGTGGAGGGTGCGTTCCGGCTCGTCGCGAACGAGCCGATCCTGGTGGTGCAGACGCTCGGCGCGACCGAGATCTCGTGGGTGGTCGCGCCGGTCGATCGACATCGCCGCGACTACACGATCCACCTGCCCGAGGGCGCGCTCGACGCCCACGCGCTGGTGATCGTGCGACCGCGCGCGACGTGGACGGTGATCGACGAGGACGCGTCTGGGCTGGTGCGCGCGGCGCGCGTCGGCGAGTGGGAGATCTGCGTCGCGCGCGTCCGGGCGGGCACCCATCGTGCGATCGGAGAGCGCGCGTTCGCGCTGATCGCGGTCGGGCGCGCGGGGATCGCGCCCTACGCGACGCTGGCGTGATCGGTCACTCGGGGAACTGGAAGACGATCTCGCCCTCGCGGACCATGCCGAGCTCGTCGCGCGCGATGCGCTCGATCGCGCGCTCGTCGGCGCGCAGCGAGCGCACGTCGTGCTGGAGCTGACGCACCTCTTCGCGCATGCGCTCGTTGGTGCGCTGCACCTCGGCGAGCTCGTCGCGCAGCGCGCGATATCGCGGCAGGCCCTGCTCGCCCATCACGAGCAGCGGCACCGCGATGATCGATCCGAGCAGCAGCGAGAGCGGCAAGAGCCACGCGAGGAACGTCGAGGTCCGCGACATCCGACGGGCGATGCTCGATGCGCGCGGCGCGCGCGTCCAGAAAACGATCGGCTCGCTGCGCAGCCAGCTCCCGTCCGTGCCCGAGACGGGCACTACCGTCCGCCGGCTGCTTCGCGAGCACTCCTGGCGCGACCAGAAAACGATCGGCTCGCTGCGCAGCCAGCTCCCGTCCGTGCCCCAGGCGGGCACTACCGTCCGCCGGCTGCTTCGCGAGCACTCCTGGCGCGACCAGAAAACGATCGGCTCGCGGCGCAGCCGGATACCGTCCGTGCCCGAGGCGGGCACTACCGTCCGCCGGCTGCTTCGCGAGCACTCCTGGCGCGACCAGAAAACGATGCGCGCAGCCCCCGGGAGACTCAGCTCTCGCGGAAATCGCCGGGGGAGAGCCCGTGGCGCTTCAAGAGCGCGTGGAAATCGGTGCGATTGCGCCCGGCGAGCCGTGCTGCCGCGCTCACGTTCCCGCCCGCGCGACGCAGCGCTTCCTCGAGGTACGCGCGATCGAAGGCCTCGCGCGCCTCGCGCAGCGGGGGCAGCTCGCGGGCTCGCACCAGGTCGCGCGCATCGAGCGGCGGTGCGCCCTCCGGCGCGTCGACGTCGGGGGTGCGGCGCTCGTCGCCGCCGCGCGCCAGCACCGCGAGCACGTGCTGCGGGCGCAGCACTCCGTCGGGCGCGAGCAGCGCCGCGCCCTCGATCACGTTCGCGAGCTCGCGCACGTTCCCCGGCCAGTCGTGGGTGCGCAGGATGCGCAGCGCGTCGCTCGTGAGGTGGGGATCGACGAGGCGATGACGCGACGCCGCGCGCGCGAGGAAGAGCTCGGCGAGCAGCGGGATGTCCTCGCGGCGATCGCGCAGCGCGGGCATCTCCACCGGCACCACGTGGAGTCGGTAGAAGAGATCTTCGCGGAACGCACCGCGCTCGACCGCGGCGCGCAGATCACGATGCGTCGCCGCGACCACCCGCACGTCGACCGGCGTCGCGCGGGTCGCGCCCACCGCGACGACCTCGCGCTCCTGCAGCACGCGCAGCAGCTTCACCTGCACCTGCGGCGGCGCGTCGCCCACCTCGTCGAGCAGCAGCGTCCCGCCGCTCGCGGCCGCGAAGAGGCCCTCCTTGTCGCGCACCGCGCCGGTGAACGCGCCGCGCACGTGCCCGAAGAGCTCGCTCTCCAGCAGATCCGCGGGCAACGCGCCGCAGTTGATCGCGACGAAGCGTCCCTGCGCGCGCGGCGAGAGCGAGTGGAGCATGCGCGCCGCGAGCTCCTTGCCGGTGCCCGACTCGCCGAGGAGCAACACGCTCGCGTCCGAGCGCGCGACCCGCGCGATGCGCTCGCGCACCTCCTCGATGCGCGCGCTGGTGCCGAGCAGTCGCGCGCCATCGCCCTCGTCGCCGACGAGACGACGGAGCCCCGCGACCTCGCGCCGCAGCCGCACCCGCTCGACCGCGTGCTCGACCTTCGAGAGCAGCTCGTGATCGTGGAACGGCTTGGTGAGGAACCCGTACGCGCCGCGATGCAGCGCCGCGACCGCGGTCTCCACGGTGCCGTGCGCGGTGAGCACGATCACCGGCAGATCGAGCGAGCGCCGCTGCACCGCCTCGAGCACGTCGAGGCCGTCCTCTCCGTCGAGGCGCAGATCGAGGATCATCGCGTCGACGATCTCGCGCTCCAGCACCTCGAGCGCGCCGCGGCCCGTCGTCTCGATCGTCGCACGGAAGCCGTGGTGCTCGAGGCGCATCGAGAGCAGCTCGCAGAGATCCTCCTCGTCATCGACGACGAGCACGTGACCTCGCGCGCTCACGAGGACGCTCCCAGCACGCCGAGCGGCGCGCCTCCGAGCGCACGCGGCGGCGCGCTCTCGCGTCCGTCGAGGGGCAGCTTCATCACGAAGCACGCGCCGCGCTCGACGTTCGCCTCGAGCTCGAGCTCGCCGCCGTGGGCGCGCGCGACCTCGCGCGCGAGCGCGAGCCCGAGCCCGATGCCCAGCGCCTTGGGCGAGTCGTCGACCGCGACGGTGACGAAGGGCTCGAAGAGCGTGTCGCGCACCTCGTCGGGCACGCCCGGCCCTTCGTCGCGCACCCGCACCACCGCGACGCTGCGTCCGTCGACGCGCTCGATCGTGCGCGTGACGCGCACCACCTGGCCCGCCTTCGAGACCGACACTGCGTTGCGCATCAGGTTCGCGAACGCGCGCTCGAGCAGCGCCTCGTCGAGCGCGGTGCGCACCGTGTCGCCCTCGCGCTCCACCTCGATCGTGATCCGGCGCGCCCGCGCGTCGGCGCCTTCTTCCGCCACTGCGTTCGCGAGCACGTCGTCGACCGAGACCCCGCCGCGACGCCGCAGCGGCGTGCCCGCGCGCAGGCGCGAGAGATCGAGGAGCGTGGTCACGATGCGGATCTCGCGCTCGCACGCGGTGCGGGCGATGCCGACCACGCGCGCCTGACGTTCCTGGAGCGGCCCGCACGCGCCGTCCATCAGCAGCGCGAGAGCCTCGCGGATCTTCGAGAGGGGAGTTCGCAGCTCGTGGGAAATGGACGCGAGGAACCCCTGCTTCAAGCTCTCGAGCTCGGCGAGCCGCACGCGCATGCGCTCGAGCTCCTCCGCGAGCTCCACGATCTCCACCGGGCCTTCCGCTGCGAGCGACTCGCCGAAGTCGCCGCGCGAGAGGCGCTGCGCCACGCGCGAGATCTCGGCGAGCGGCTGGCTGATCTCCGCCGCCATGCGCCGCGCGGTCCACATCGCGAACACCAGCGCGATCGCCGCGAGCAACACGCCCGCGACCAGCGCGCTCGTGCCGAGCCGCCCGACGTCGCCCTCCTGCGCGCGCGCTGCCGCGTGGAGCTCCGCGAGGCGCTCGACCCAGATCGTCGTGATCCGCGCGTCGAGCTCGCTGCGCTCGTGCTCCGCGGTCGCGCTGTACGGCGAGCACACGCCCGACCCGAGCAGCCGGTCCGCGAGGTCGAGGTATCCGACCGACGCGCGACGCAGCGGCTGCGAGACCGGCGCGGTGCCCCTCAGCCGTTCGCGCAGGATCTCCGCATTGCGCTCGATCGGCTCGGTCGCCGCCTCTTCTTCACCGCGCGCGCAGCGCGCGAGCGCGTGGCGCATCGAGAGATCGAGGTTCCAGTCCGCCTCGTGCAGCGCACCCTCGCGCGCGAGCGTGCCGAGCTCGTCCTCACCGAGCTCCACGACGAGCTGCGTCATGCGCCCGAGCGCGCCGAGCACGATCGCGAGCGCTGCCGTGACGACGAGGAGCGGAGCGGCGTGGGAGACGACGAGGCGCGAGAAGAGACGCATTCGGTTCCATCGCTGGAGCCAGCGAGCGCGGCGGGGCTGCGGGGCGCGCGTCGGAATCCTCAGCATTCGGCGTTCCGTCGGGTTCCTCCGAACATATCGCGAGATCCGCGCGAAGACCGTCGGTCCTCGCCGACGGTGTCGGTGAGACCTGTCGGTGATCCACGACGGTGGCGCGCGGAGCCGCGCGTTTCACGGCGATCCCGAGGTGGCACGCGACGTGGACCAGGGCGCGCCCCGTGGCTCATCCCGAACGGTCCCCCAGCGCCTTCGCCGACACCCTCGCGTCGTGGCGAGAGATGTTCGACCGGCGCACCGCCGGCGCGAACGTCGGCGCCGGTCTGGTGGTCGCGATGGTCGCGATCCCGCTCAACCTCGCGCTCGCGGTCGCATGCGATCTGCCGCCCGCCGCGGGCCTCGTGAGCGGCGCGATCGGTGGGCTGATCGCGTCGCTCTTCGGCGGCTCGCGCCTCAACGTGACCGGTCCCGAGGTCGCGCTCGCGCCGCTCACCGCGGCGATCGTCGCGACCCACGGCATCGACGGAATGCTGATCGCGACGGCGATCGCGGGCGCGGTGCAGATCGCGCTCGGCGTGCTGCGGGTCGGCGGGCTGGTGCGCCTGCTGCCACGGCCGGTCGTCGGGGGCTTCCTCGCGGCGGTGGGCGTGATGGTGTTCGACTCGCAGCTGCCGCACTTGATCGGCGTGCACGACGGGCGGCGCGTCGCCGCGCTCGCGATCGCGCTGCCCGACGTCTCCCCCGACGTGCTCGCGATCGCGATCGGCGCCGTGGTGATGCTCGTGTTGATCGTGCTCCCGCGCGTCGCGCCGCGAGTCCCCGCGCCGCTCGTCGCGCTCTCGCTCGCGGTGGGCGTCGTCGCGTGGCTCGGCCTCGACGTCGAGCGCGTCGCACCGCTGCACGGCAACGCGCTCGCGCTCCACGTGCCGAGCCTCGACCGTGTGGATCTCGCGGCGCTGGTGCCGAGCGCGCTCGCGCTCGCGGCGCTGGCCTCGGTGGACTCGCTGCTCTGCGCGGTGAGCATCGACGCGCGCACCGGCGGCCCCGCGCACCGCCCCGATCAGGAGCTCGTCGCGCAGGGCGTCGCGAACCTGGCGTGCGCCGCGTTCGGCGGCATGCCGGTCGCGGCCGCGGTCGTGCGCAGCGTCGCGGCGATCGAGGCGCGCGGCAGCACGCGCCTCTGCGGCGTCGTGCAGTCGATCGTGCTGCTCGCGGTGGTGCTCGTGCTCGGGCCGCACCTCGACGTCGTGCCGCTCGCGGCGCTCTCGGGCGTCCTCCTCGTCGTCGGCGCGAAGCTGATCGATCTGAGCGAGCTCGCGAAGCTCGCGAAGGTGCGCCGCTTCGAGGCCATCGTGTTCGTCGCGACCGCGATCGCGATCGTCACGACCGGCTTCGTCGAGGGCCTGCTGATCGGCTTCGCGCTCGCGGTGGTGGAGCACGTGAGCGCGCAGGGCGCTGCGCTCCGGCTCGACACGCACGTGCTCGGCCGCACGCGCGTCGCGCGCCTCGAAGGCCCGCTGGTGTTCGCGTCGCAGCACCGCGCGCAGCAGCTCGTGCGCGGCATCCCCGGCGACGAGACGCGCGCGCTCGTCATCGAGCTCGAGGGCGTGACCCACTGGGACGCGAGCGGCATCGCCGCGCTCCGCACCGCGCTCTCCCCGCTGGCAGCGCGCGGCACGCGCATCGAGGTCGTGCCCGGCGACGCGGTCCCGGTCGACGCGCTCGAGCGCGATCTCGCGGGCATCGCGCAGGTCCGCGCGCGACGCGAGAGCAATCTACCGCGCCCGAGCGAGGGCGAGGCCCGATCCGGCCTCGACGCGCTGGCGCTCGATGGAGCCGAGTGAGGCTCGTGGAGGTGGACGCGATGGATCGCAGCGCGACGGCGACGGTCGAACGAGACGAGACGGCGGAGAGCACGAGCGCGGCGGCGCGTGCGCGACGGAGCGCACGCGCCACCTGGGCGGGTGTCGCGCTGCTGGTCGGCCCGGCGATGGCGATCGTCGCGGCAGCGGTGCTCGCGACCGGCAGCGACGGGCCCCGCGGGCCCGCGCTGATCGTGTTCCTGATCGGCCTCGGCGCCACGGTCACCGCCGATCGCAGCGGGCGCCGGTGAGCGTCAGCGCGTGGCGTGCTTCGTGAGCTTCTCGAGGTACGCCGCGCAGCCGGGCTCGCCCTCGCGCGGGGCCCACGACGCGAAGTCCTTGTCGTTCGCGACCTGATAGGGCCCCGGCTTCACCTCGAAGCAGATCGCGCTCTCGCTGCGGACCACGAGCGAGTGCCAGACGCCCGGCGCGATGTCGATGCCGCACGCGTGCGCGCGCTGCAGCGGATCGCCGAGGATGTCGCAGCGCTCGATCTCCCCGCGATCGTCGAACACGAAGAACGCGACCTCGCCGCGCAGGATCACGAAGGTCTCGCTCTTCGCGGGGTCGAGATGTCGATGCGGCGTGATGTACGTGCCGCGCGTCATCACGTTCAAGAAGCGGTGCGGGTTGTCGTCGAGCGACGGATGGAAATTGTGGTTCGTCCGCCCTCGCGCCGAGCTCGCCGCACGCGCGAGCGTCGTCTCGAAGAGCGCCTCGTCGATCAGCTGCACCCTGTTGGTCACAGGGCCCAACATGAGCACACGTGCCCGTTCACGTGTACGAGATCGTTCGCGGTCCTCGGTAACGTGCGCGACACCGCACGTTTACGCGCCAATTGTCGCGTGCGGGGTATACTGGCTCGTTCGCCGTCATGGACCGGTCAAACAAGGACGCACCTCCTGCGCCTCCGCTCCCGGAGCTCCCGCGAGCCCGACCTGTCCCCAAAGCGCGCGTCCAGGCCGCCGGTGCCGCGCCGACGCCCACGCCCGGCCTCGCGATCCCGACGCCACCCGACGGCTCGTCGCGCGACTGGATGACCCAGGAGATCTCGCTCGCGAACGCGCAGGCGCTGCCCTCCGAGCAGGTCTCCCTCGAAGACATCGAGCCGGTCACGCACTCGGGCCGCGCCTCGCTCTCGCGCGCGCCCTCGCTCGCGCGCTTCGGTCGTTACGACCTGCTGGGACGCATCGCGTTCGGCGGCATGGCGGAGATCTTCCTCGCGCGCGAGGTCAGCGAGACCGGGCGCGCGGGGCGCCACGTCGTGCTCAAGCGCGTGCTCCCGCACGTCGCGGAGGACGAGCACTTCGTCGAGATGTTCGTCGACGAGGCGCGCCTCGCGATGCACCTCAACCACCCGAACATCTGCCACGTCTACGCGTTCGGCGAGGAGTCGGGCAGCTACTACATCGCGATGGAGTGGGTCGACGGCATGCCGCTGTCGAAGCTCATCCGTCGCGCGCGCGAGCGCGGAGGCGTGCCGATCCCGGTCGCCCTGCGCATCACCGCGATGGTCGCGGAAGCGCTCGACTACGCCCATCGCGCGAGCGACTCGCAGGGCGAGCCGCTCGGCATCGTGCACCGCGACGTCAGCCCGCAGAACGTCATGGTCAGCTACGACGGGCCGGTGAAGCTGCTCGACTTCGGCATCGCGAAGGCCGCGAGCCACTCGACGCGCACCGAGGCCGGCGTGGTGAAGGGCAAGTTCGCGTACATGTCGCCGCAGCAGTGCCTCGGCGAGCCGATCGACGCGCGCGCCGACGTGTTCGCGCTGGGCCTCTGCCTTTACGAGATCCTCACCGGTCGCAACCCGTTCAAGCGGCAGACCGAGTTCGACACGATGCGCGCGATCGTCTACGAGGACGCGCCGCCGCTCGCCGAGGCGATCACGTCGCGCGAGCCGCGCCTCGAGATCCAGCGGGAGCTCGAGTCGCTCATCGCACGCGCGATCGCGAAGAAGCCCGAGCAGCGCTTCCAGTCCGCCGCCGAGATGCAGATGGCGATCGAGCAGGTGCTCGCGCGCAGCGGCACCGTGGTGCTCGCGGCGAAGGTCGGCGAGCTCATGCACGACCTCTTCGCGAGCGAGATCAAGGCGGGCCCGCAGCTCGATCGACGCCTCAGCATGCCGCCGCCGCGCGCGGCGGTGCCGAGCGGCGAGAACGATGCGATGTCCTCGCTGCCGCCGCCGGCGAACGCGACCCAGCGCATCGAGCTCGCGACGCCTCACGACGACGAGCGACCCTCGTCGATCGTGCCGCCGCGCCGGCGCGTGCTCGGCATGCTGATGGTCGCGGCGGGCCTGCTGCTCTTCGCGGTGACCGGCGGCGTCGGCGCGTGGGTCGCGTACACGATGGGCGCGCAGGGCGCGCACAGCGAGGTGGTGATCCCGACCGTCGGCGCGGGCCCCGGCGAGGTCCACGCCGCGCCGACGACCGGCGCGATCTACGTCGACAGCACGCCGAGCGGCGCGCGCATCGAGCTCGCGGATCGCGGCGAGGTGGGCACCACGCCGATGGAGATCGGCCTGCTCCCGCCCGGCCACTACCTCGTGCGGCTGCGCGCCGAGGGGCACGACGGCTGGGAGCGCGCGATCGATCTGCGCGCCGGCGATCGCGCGCAGCTGGTCGCGGTGCTCTCTGCGATCGCGCCCGTCGTCGAAGAAGACGAAGTCGAAGCCGAGCCGCCCGCGGCGGCAGAGCCTCGCACGCCTCGCACGTCACGGCGCGAGCGCGAGCCCGCGGCGCCGCCGGGACGCGTGTCGATCAACTCGCGGCCGTGGTCGAAGGTCTACGTCGGTGGCCGCCTGCTCGGCACCACGCCCATCGGCGACGTCGAGGTGCAGTCGGGCTCGGTGCGCCTTCGCTTCGTCGATCGCGACGGCGAGGAGCACGTCCGCTCGATCACCGTCCCGCCGGGCGGCCACGCCCGCGAGTTCTTCGATCTCCGCGCGCAGGCGGAGTAGCCACCGGCTTCTCGGTGGTGGCCGGGAAGATGCGCCCGTCGGGGCCTCGCGACGCGAGCGCGAGCTCGGCCACTCGCACCACGAAGTCGATGTACGGGCGCATCGCGTGGCCGCGCCCCGCGCCCTGGGGGAACACGACGTACTGCTCGATGTAGAGCAGCCCGATCGCGTTCACGACCATGCGCGAGAGCAGCTCGATCTCGCGCGCGTCGACCTGCCCCGAGTCGACGTAGTGCGAGAGCATCGTCGTGAAGAGCCCGCCGACCGTCTCGACGAACATCACGCGCAGGCGCTCCGCGTAGAGCGGCTGCTCGAGCGAGAGGTTGAACAGGAAGCGCACGAAGATCGGCCAGTCGGTCTGCTCGTACATCGCCTCGACGATGTCGCCGAGCGCGCGCGGCAGATCCTCGACGCGATCGGGGATCGACGTGCCCGCGGGCACGCTCTGCACGCCGCCGAACCCGAACGTCGTGAGGATCTGATCGACCAGCTCTTCCTTGCTGCGGAAGTAGTGGTAGAGGCTGGGCTGCTGCATCCCGAGCCGACGCGCGAGCTCGCGCAGGCTCGCGCCCGCGTAGCCGCGCTCCGCGAAGAGATGCAGCGCGGCGCGCAGGACCTCGCGATGTCGCTCGCTCAGCTCCTGGCCGCCCCACGTGCGCTCGTCCGCGGTCCGCGGCATGCGCGCGTTCTATCACGCGCGCGGCGAGATCAAGCGGCGGCCCGCATCGACGCGCGCACCGGGCGGCGCGTGGGCACGCTGGCGCGCGCTTCTTCGCGGCTGCGGTAGGGCGTCTCACGGCGGCAGCCCGGGCACACCGCGGGCATCGTCGCGAGCCAGTGCAGCGGCCCGAGCGCGAAGCCGTAGAGCGCCATGAGCGGCACCGCGAACATGATGAACGGGCCGATCAGGCTCGACGCGAGCACCGCGAGCACGCCGCCGAGCGCGGTGATCGCGAGCGCGAGCCGGAAGATCCAGGGCCGCCCCGGGCGCACCGGAGTGACGGCGTGATCGCAGTGTCGACAGAAGTGGGTCCCGTGGTGGTGCGGGTGCATGGTCCGCTGCCCTCCCTATCGATCGATAGGCTGGAGCCTATCGCTCGATAGGTCAAGGCCGCGACGACGGGTCGGCGCTACGCTGCGCCAACCCGAGAGAGAGGTTGGTCGCGCGATGGCGAACGAGACGATTCCGCTCTTCGAGCTCTCCCATCGCGAGGCCCGTGCGCTCTGCGCGCGCGGCGTGCGCGTGTGGCTCCCGGTGAACCCGGTCGAGTACCACGGTCCACATCTCTCGCTGCACAACGACCGGCTCATCTCGACCGGCCTCGCGCGCGAGGTGCACGCGTTGCTGTGCGGCGAGCACGAGCCCTTCGTCGTCGCCGCGGATCTCGAGGTCGGGTGCGATCCCACGCCCGGCCCGGGCACCCGCACGCTGCCCTTCCCGATCGTGCGCGACACCGTGATGGAGGCGTGCCGCGCGCTGCGATCGCTCGGCGCGCACCGCGTGATCGCGATGACGTGGCACGGCGCGCCGCTGCACTCGCTCGCGATCGAGCCCGGCCTCGCGTGGCTGCGCGAGCGCGGCGTGGCGGCGCTCAACCCGTTCAACGAGGCGCTCCGCGAGCTGTGCCGGCTCGACGGGACGCGCTTCGTGCGCGCGTTCGATCACATCAAGGACACGCGCGAGCGCGCGCGCATGATCGAGACGCTGCGGCACGACTTCCACGCCGGCTTCTTCGAGACGTCGATGGCGCTGCACTACGCGCCGCACTCGGTGCGCGGCTGGCAGGACGTGCCGCCCTGCCCGACGATCGTGCCCGATCGCGCGATGATCCACGCCTCGCGCGTCGCGCGCGGGATGGGCAAGGACGAGCTCGCGGGCGAGCTCGAGCTCATCGCGATGGCGCTCGGATGGCACGCGCTCTCGCCCTTCCCCGGCTACACGAGCGCGCCGCACCTCGCGCGCCCCGAGAGCGGCAAGGTGTTCGCCGACGAGATCGCGAAGAGCTGCGCGAAGCTGATCGACGACGTCCTCGAGGGACGACGCGAAGCGCCCGAGCCGCCGATGCGCTGGATCGCGAAGCTGACCGCGAACGGGCGCCTGCAGCCGAAGCCGAAGGGCGCTTGATGGCCCGCGACGTGCTCTGAGCGAGCGCGACACATCGAGGCACACGAACGTGCCTCGAGAGGGGGTCGCTTGCTCAGGAAGATGCTCGTCGTCGCCGCATTGCTCTCGGTCGCGGCGGTCTCGTCACCGGCGTCGGCTTGCTCGGCGCCTGCGTGCGCCGCGGTGTCCTTCGTCCCGCAGTCGGTCGAGACGGCCGACGAGATCCCGGTGGTGCCCGAGAACGGCGCGACGCTGGCGATCGAGAGGTGGAGCGGCGCGGTCCGGTCGAGCACCGTCCGCGCGACGATCGTGCGCGACGGCGCGTCGACCGAGGTCGAGCTCACCGCGGACGGCCCCGTGGTGCACCTCGACGGCGCGCTCGAGGGTGACGTGTGGACGGTGCGCGAGACCCACGCGTGCACCGACTCGCTCCAGTCGCAGGAAGGCACGACGACCGTGCGCATCGGCCCGCCCGCCGACGCCCCGACCACGCTGGGCACGCTGCACGCGGACGCGCCCGTTCGGCGCGAGGTCACGGTCGCGGACGCATCGGGCCCGTGCTCGAGCACGATCGACTCGATCGCGGTCGACCTGCACGTGACGCTCGACGAGCACACCGACGCGTGGGGCGCTCTCCTGCGCTACGAGACCCTGGTCGACGGCGAGGTGTTCTTGCACGGGACGTCGACGCTCGGCGGCAGCGTGCCGGCGGTGGTGTTCGTCGCGTGCGAAGCGCCGACCCCCGGACAGCTCGTGTCGGACCTCGAAGAAGGCACGCACGTCGTGCAGCGCCGCGCGTTCCTGCCGGGATCGGACGAGCCGATCGCGAGCGACGAGATCGAGATCGAGCTCGACTGCGGCGACGTCGAAGAACCCGACGAGGAGGTGCCGCCGGCGTCTCCCGTGGTGTCGGTGTGCAGCGTGTCGTCGCCGGGCGCACGCGCGAGCAGCGGTGCGTTCGCGCTGCTCGCGGCCGCGATGATCGCGCTCGGCGTGCGCCGTCGTCGCGCGTGAGCGAGGCGCTACGGAATCCGTAGCGCCTCGCGATCACTCACTCGCCGAGCAGGTACGCGAAGATCAGCGGCGCGACGATGGTCGCGTCGCTCTGGATCATGTACTTCGGCGTGTCGACCTCGAGCTTGCCCCACGTGATCTTCTCGTTGGGCACCGCGCCGCTGTAGCCGCCGTAGCTCGTGACCGCGTCGCTGATCTGCGCGAAGTAGCCCCAGAACGGGCAGTCTTCCATCTCGAGGTCCTGGATCATCGCGGGCACCGCGCAGATCGCGAAGTCGCCCGCGATGCCGCCGCCGATCTGGAAGAAGCCGACGCTCGGCTTGTCGAGCTTCGACGCGCCCTGCTTCTTCATCGCGTTGTAGCCCGACGCGTCGAGGTACCAACGCATCAGGTGCTCCATCTGCTCGGTGCCGGTCTTCACGACGGTGTGCGTCGACACGTCACCGCGCCAGCACGCGGCCGCGAACATGTTGCCGGTGGTCGAGTCCTCCCAGCCGGGCGAGTAGACCGGGATGCCCATCTCCTTCGCGGCGAGCATCCACGAGTCGTCCTTCGGGATCTGGTAGTGCTGCTCGAGCGAGGGATCGCCGAGCACCTCGAAGAGGAACTCGCTCTCGAACTTGCGCTCACCGCTCTTGGCGGCCTTGCTCCACACGTCGATCAGGCGCTCCTCGAGGTGGCGCATGATCGTCTCGGGGATGCAGGTGTCGGTGACGCGGTTGTAGCCCTGGTCGTAGAGCGCCTTCTCGTCCTCGGCGCGCAGCGCTCGCCAGTCCTGGATGATCTTGTAGTCGTTCGCGGCGAGGAGGTTGAACACGTCCTCCTCGAGGTTCGCGCCGGTGCAGCAGATCGCGTGCACGTAGCCCTGGCGGATGAGGCGACCGAGGATGCGCCCGATGCGCGCGGTGCTCATCGCGCCCGCGAGGGTGACCATCATCTTGCCGCCGCTCTTGATGTGCGCCTCGTACGCCTTCGCGGCGTCCACGACCTCGCGGCTGTTGAAGTGCAGGAAGTGGCGGTCCATGAACGCGCGCACGGTGCTCATCGTCTGGTCTCCTCGAAAAACAGGGCGCCGAAGATAGCGCTCCGGGCGACGGACGCGAGCGCTCGCGATCACGCCCGGAGCATCGCCACGAGATCCGTCACGCCCGGATCGTGGCCGGCCTGCATGAGGAGCGTCGTCACCTGGCCGCGGTGGTGCGTCTGGTGATTGAACACGTGGGCGACCGCGTGCCAGAGCGGAAACTCGTTCGCGACGCCGCGGCGCGAGTACCGCAGCGGCCCGGCGAGCGTCTCCTCGGTCAGCGTCGCGACGAACGCTTCGAGCTCGTCATCGGTCTTCGCCCGCTCGCGACGGAGCTCGTCGAAGCTCGCATAGAGCTCCTGATCGAGTGCGCGGATGCCGCCCGGTCCGAGCTCGCCCGGCTGCAGCTGGGCGCCGGTGAAGCGCCCCAGCCACACGCGATCGGCGAGGAGGAGATGGTTGAACGTTCCGTGCACGGAGCGGAAGAACGCGCCGCGATCGGCTTTGCGCTCCTCGTCCGTGAGCTTCTCCGCGACGGCGTAGAGCTTGTCGTTCATCCAGCGGTTGTAACGAGCCATCACGCGGGCGAGTTCGGGGGTCATGTGTTCGCGCGGAGCGTACCTCGGCTCACGCCGGCTGGCGTCTCGAGCCGCGTCAGAGAGGGGCTCGTGGACCTCGAGGTCGGCGGCTGGGTGCCGTTCGTGGTTCGAGCGCTCCGTGCAGCGATCGACGATCGGCGGTCGCCAGCGTCGGCGTGGTCCCGAAGGTCGCGCGGAACGTGCGGGTGAGATGCGCGGTGTCGGCGAAGCCTGCGTCCATCGCCGCGGTCCGCACCAGCTCACCCTCGGCGATCCGGCGGGTCGCCGCACAGAGCGCCGTCCACCTCTTGAGCCCGCGGAACGTCATGCCCGTGGCGAGCTTGAACGCACGCATCGCCTGCGTGCGCTCGACCCCGAGCCGATGCGCGAGCTCCGCCTGCCCCATCCGCAACATCGGGTCGGCGACGATGGCCTCGATGGCCCGCGCGACCACGGCCGGCGCTCGCGCTCGACCCCGCGAGAAGCGGATGCGCAGCTCCGCCTGAGCGGCCGCGTCCGAGCCCAGCGCATCCACCGCGAGCGCGGCGAGCTCGGGTGGCACACGGGCCGCGAGCGCTGCGGTGAGCGGAAACTCGAGGCCGTCGAAGTACAGCACCTTCGCGCGTCCGTGGATCTCCACCCGATGCTCGACGTCCGGGCGGATGATCACGATGTCCCCCTCGATGCGCTCCGACGGCGTGCAGACGGCGAGCGGCCGGTCGAGGCCGGCGAGGACGCAGGTCACGGGGTTGCGGTGCGGCGCCAGGGTGCTCGCGACGAACGCGAAGAGCGAGCTCGCGAAGCGCGACGGACGCTCGGGCATCGGTCCAGTCTACCGGGTCGCACGTTCGTTCAACGAGGTGGCGCGCGCGCAGTGATACGAACGTCGAGAGCCGCGGAGGAGCCCCGTGAACGTCACCGACGGTCGTCCGATCACCGCCCGGAACAAGGCCAACTACGTCGCCGCCAAGGCAGCCTACAACGCGCGCGAGCTCGACCGGTGCCTCGCGTTCTATGCGCCAGAGCACCAGATCCTGTCGCAGCCGACGCCGCCTGGTCGCGAGCACATCCGTGCGTTCCTGGAGGGAACGTTCGCTGGCTGGCCCGACCTCCGACTGGAGGTCGCCCACGTCGTCGCGGAAGACGACTGGGTGATGGGCCGCTGCATCGCCACCGCGACGCACACGACGGCGGTGATGGCGGTGCCGCCGACCGGCAAGCAGGTCGTGACGACGTTCTGGGACCTGCACCGATTCGACGACGCAGGTCTCATCGTGCAGTCGTGGAACCTCATGGACAGCCTCGCCCTCATGCAGCAGCTGGGGTTGGCTCCCTCGCGCTGACCCAGCGCCGGGTCGAGAGGAAGCGCCTCGCTCTCGGCCGCCGTCGCGTTCCATCGATCGTGCTCAGGCGCCCGCGGGGCTCGTCGCCGACGGGGTGGGAGCGTCGATCGGAGCGGCGCCGGAGGTCGAAGGCTCGTCGGCCGCAGCGTCGTCGTCGCCGGACGCCGAAGAGACGATCGCCAGGACGACGACGCCGGGGGACCGTCCGCAGCGGGAGCTGCGATCCCCATCCGACGTACTCTCTGCGCACGCGGAGGGAGCCATGTCGGACGAGAACGATCCGCTTCGGTTGCGAGAGCTCTTCGAGGGTGGGGGCGAGCCGTGGCAGCCATTGCTCGCGCCCACGCTCGCGGCGCTGCGCGATGCGCCCGACTTCATCGGGCCCGCGCGCGCCAAGACGGTGGTGCCGGTTCGCGAGCTCACGTTCCAGGCGCTCAAGCCGAACCCACCGGAGCGCTGGAACGTCGTGGTGTTCGGGCAGAACCCGTATCCGCGGGTCGAGTCGGCGACCGGCATCGCGATGTTCGACAACGCGTTCGGCGATTGGAGCGACGCGCGCTTCGGCAAGGTCACGTCGATCCGCTGCATCGTGAAGGCCGCGTGCATGTGGAAGCACGGGGTCGACAAGTCGACGTCGACCGATGCGATCCGCCGCCTCTTGAAGCAGCACGAGGTGGTCGCGCCGCCCGAGTGGTTCGGCGCGATGCTCGCGCAGGGCGTGCTGCTGCTGAACGCGTCGCTCACCGCGTCGACCGACGACTCGCTCACCACCGCGCAGCACACCGCGTTCTGGAAGCCGGTCGTCGAGCGCGTGATCGAGGCGATCCTCACCGCGAAGCGCAGCGCGCCCGCTTCGCATCGCGGCGTGGTGTTCGCGTGGTGGGGCAACCACGCGAAGGCGCTGCGCAAGGTCGTCGACAAGGTGCACGCGCGGATGCCCGACGTGCCGGTGCGTCACATCGAGCACCCGAACCCCGCCGCGATGGGCGATGCGTTCTGCAACGGCAATCACTTCGGCGACGTGAACGACGCGCTGCGCGAGCTCGGCATGGCCGAGGTCGACTGGCTGCCCAAGCAGGGCTTCAGCGCGGGCACCGAGTCGGCGCGGATGGGCGAGTTCATCGATCGCACGATGGAGCTCCACAAGCTCTACCTCGATCGACTCCAGAGCGTCGGCGACGAGCGCGCGGCGGTGCTCGCGCCGATCACCGGCATCTTCGATCTTCCGCGCCCCGACTTCGCGGCGGTGCTCGAGACGCTCGCGCCGATCGATCGCGGCATGGCGCACTGGGGCAAGAAGGCGCGCGAGCTCGCGGCGAAGAAGGCGGGCTCGGTGCCGCTCGACGTCGAGGAGATCGCGGCGGTCGTGCTCTACACGCTCGAGACCGCGCTCTACAAGAAGCTCAACGCGGCGCTGCGCGATCCCGATCGCCGCGCGGCGGATCTCTATCGCGCGTACCTGCGCCTCCTGCTCTCGGGGCTCTCGAAGCTGCCGGCGAGCGACGCGGTGCTCTATCGCGGGGTCGCCAAGGATCTGCGCAGCGAGTATCCGCGTGGCGGCACGATCACGTGGTGGGGCGTGTCGTCGTGCACGTCGAAGCTCGCGGTGGCGCGCGGGTTCCTCGGCGCATCGGGGCGGCGCACGCTCTTCGAGGTGCACACGAGGAGCGCGGTGAGCATCCGCGATCTCAGCGCGTTCACCGGCGAAGAAGAGCTGGTGCTCGCGCCCGGCACGTCGCTGCTGGTGCGCGACGTGCGCTCCGAGAGCAGTGGCCTGACCACCGTTGTGCTCGAGGAGAGCACCCAGCCGAGGCTCGTCGCGTGAAGATCCCGAAGAGCTGGATGCCGATCCTGGGTGCCGAGCTCGAGAAGCCGTACTGGCGCGAGCTTACGGAATTCGTCGCCGCGGAGCGGGCGCTGCACGAGGTGTTTCCCGCCGACGACGAGGTGTTCGCCGCGCTCGAGCGCACGTCGTTCGACGACGTGCGCGTGGTGCTGCTGGGACAAGACCCCTATCCGACCCCGGGGCACGCCCACGGGCTGTGTTTCTCGGTGCGCGAAGGGGTGAAGCCGCCCGCGTCGCTGGCGAACATGTACCGCGAGCTCGAGAGCGATCTCGGGGTGCCGATCGCGACGACCGGCTCGCTCACCAAGTGGGCGGAGCGCGGGATGCTCTTGCTCAACACCGTGCTCACGGTGCGGGCGCGCGAGGCCAACTCGCATCAGAAGCGCGGCTGGGAGACGTTCACCGACGCGATCCTGTCGGCGCTCTCGGCGCGCGAGCGACCGATGGTGTTCGTGCTGTGGGGGACCGCGGCGAAGAAGAAGGAGAAGCTGCTCGACGCGACGCGGCATCGCGTGGTCTCGGGCGCGCATCCGTCGCCGCTCTCGATCAAACACTTCAAGGGATCGAAGCCGTTCTCGAAGATCGACGCGGCGCTGCGCGGCATCGGCGAAGCGCCGTTCGACTGGACGCTGTGATCAAGGCGCGAAGAACTCGGCGATCAACGTCTCGCGGAACAGCTGGGCCGCGCGGGGCGCGAGGGGCGTCACCGCGCCGGTCGTGAGCGCGCCTTCGCGCACCGCGAAGCGCGATGCGAGATCGCGGTTCGAGAGGAAGTACGTCCCGTCGTCGAGCTGCGCGAAGAGCGCGCCGTCGACGATGCGCGTCCACAGGCGCGCGCCGTCGCGCAGCCTCGTCACCCGCACCAGATCGGCCTCGAGGCGATCGATGCGGAACGCGCCGTCGCCGGTGATCTGGGTCGAGCGATCCGTGGTCTCGGCGTAGTCGGCGCGGATGCGATCGAGCTCCGCGACCTCGGCGCACGCGCCCACGATCGGCGTGCTCTCCGCGCCGCGGCACACCAGATCGGCCTCGACGCACCGGCAGCGCGAGCGCGCAGCGCGCGGTGCCGTGCGCGGCGTGCTCACGCCGCTCGCGTCGAGGAGGTAGCCGCTGCTCGATGCGCTCAGGTACACGCCGCGCGCGGTCGGCGTCGCGCTGTAGAGCGAGCTCGCGCGCAGCAGCTCGGGCGGGGTCGCGGGCGCGCTCGCCTCGACGCGCGTGATCGTGCCCTGCGCGAGATCGAGGCTCGCGCGCTCGCCGCGCGGTCCGCTCAGCAGCAGCGTCCCCACGCCCTCGAGGCTCGCGCTCGTGGGCCGCCGCATGCCCGGCGGGTACACGATGATCGTCGGCTCGGTCGCCGGCAGCCGCAGCAGGTGCACCTGGATCACGCCGCCGCGCGCCTGCACCGCGCTCACCACGACGCCGCGATCGGCGTAGAGCAGCGTGCCCGGGAGCGACGCGTGATCGCGGAGCTGCACGCTGCGTCCCTCGAGCGCGAGGGTCTCCACCTCGACGCGCTGCAGGCTCATCACGACGTACGTCGCGCCCTCGTGGGTGAACGTCGAGACGCCGTAGTCGAGCAGATCCTCGGGCGCGTCCACGCGCGTCGCGCTCTCCTCGCCGACGCGGCGCCATCCCGCCTGGGTCCGGTAGAGCACGCCGAACGCGGTGTCGACGATGCGCGCGGTGTCGGTCTGCGCGAGCCCGAGGTACGCGTCGCGCGTCAGGTCCCATCGCCACACCCGCCCCGCGAAGCGCGTCGCGGCGCCGCCCTGGTCGGTCACCGCGAAGAGCACCTCGCCGTCGCGCGCGACCGCGGAGGTGTCGATCCAGTCGCTCGAGAGCGCGATGCGCCGCACCGCGCGCACCAGGCCGGTCGCGCGATCGCGCAGGCAGATGCGCCCGGCGGCGAGCACGATCGTGTCGCCCTCGCGGGTCGTGCACGACTGGGGCACGAGCTCGCGCGTCGGGTAGCGCGCGGCGAGCGCGGTCGCGAGATCCTGCGCGTCCGCGCGCGAGGAGACGCAGCTCGCGATCGTGAGCGCGACGAGCGCGCCGATTCGTGTGCGGTGGTCCATCGGCCGATGATGCCCGAGCCGCTCGCGACGACGCGAGAGCGCTCCTCCAACACGTTGGCACGACGGACGACGGCTTGGAGCGCGATGCGCAGGCTGCATCTCGTGGAGGCAGCCATGAGCGAGACGAACGTGTGGAAGGACCGGCGCGTGATCGTGACCGGTGGGACCTCGGGGCTGGGGCTCGCGACCGCGCGCGCGCTGGTGTCGCGCGGGGCGCGGGTGGGCATCGTGGCGCGCACGCGCGAGCGGGTGCTCGCGGTGGAGCGCGAGAGCGATCGTGTCGTCGGTGTGGTGGGCGACGTCGCGCGCAAGGAGGACGTGCATCCGATCGCGGTGCAGCTGATCGGGCGGCTCGGTGGGCTCGACGTGCTGGTGAACAACGCGTCGAGCCTCGGGCCGGTGCCGCTGCGATCGTGGGCCGACACCGAGTGCGAAGATCTCGAGGCCGCGCTCGCCGCGAACGTGCTCGGGCCGCATCGCCTCACGCGCGCGCTGCTCGGTGCGCTGCTCGAGGCGCCGTCGCGGGGATCGAACGCGGTGGTGGTGAACGTGACGAGCGACGCCGCGGTGAACGCGTACGCGGGCTGGGGCGCGTACTCGGCGAGCAAGGCCGCGCTGCTCCACGCGACGAAGATCTGGGATGCGGAGCTGGCGTCGCGCGGCGTGCGCTTCGTGTCGTTCGACCCGGGCGACATGGACACTCCGATGCACGCAGCCGCGCTGCCCGATGCCGATCCCAGCACGCTGAAGCGCCCCGAGCGCAGCGCCGAGGAGCTGCTCGCGGTGATCGAGACGACGATGCGGCGAGGTGCATCGTGAGGGCGGCGACCGAAGCGGCCCGCGCACGACGCGACGGACGGCTGCTGGTGGTCGACGCGTCGGGACGCATCGCGCACCACGCGCGCGGCGCGCTGCCCGAGGTGCTGCGGGCAGGCGATCTGCTCGTCGTGAACGACTCGGGCACCCTCCCCGCGTCGCTGCGCGGCACCCATCTGCGCACCGGCGCGACGATCGAGGTGCGCCTCGCGGCGCGGCTGACCCTCGATGCGCGCGAGATCCGCGCGTGGCGCGCGATCGTCTTCGGGGAAGGCGACTGGCGGGCGCGCACCGAGGATCGCCCGCCGCCGCCGGTGTTGCGGCCCGGGGATCGCCTCGCGCTCGGCGCGACGCTGCGCGCCGAGATCGCGGACCTCGACGGGCACCCCCGCCTCGTGCTGCTGACGTTCGAGGGCACGGCGCGCGACGTGTGGGAAGGGATCGCGCGCGAGGGCGCACCGGTGCAGTACAGCCACCTGCGCGCGCCGCTCGCGCTCTGGGATGCACAGACCGCGATCGCCGGTCCACCGGTCTCGGTCGAGCCTCCGTCGGCGGGGTTCGTGCTCGATCACGCGATGCTCGATCGGCTCGCGGCGCGCGGCATCGAGCTCGCGATGCTGACCCACGCGGCCGGGCTCTCGAGCAGCGGCGATCCCACGCTCGATGCGCGCTTCCCGCTGCCCGAGCCCTACGCGATCCCCGATGCGACGGCGCGCGCGATCGCCCGCGCGCGGCACGAGGGACGACGCGTCGTCGCGCTGGGCACGACGGTGGTGCGCGCGCTCGAGAGCGCGGCCGCGTACGACGGAGAGGTGCACGCCGGGCCGGGCATCGCGACGTTGCGGCTCGGCCCCGCGCGCCCGCCGCGGGTGGTCGACGCGATCGTGTCGGGCATGCACGAGCCCGAGACCAGCCATCACGCGCTGCTCGAGGGCTTCGCGCCCCGCGCGCGCCTGCTCGAGGCAGCGCGCGAGGCCGAGGCGCGGGGCTATCTCGCGCACGAGTTCGGAGATGCGTGCCTCGTCGAGCGCGCCGCGTGAGCCAGCTGGAGTGCTCGCTCGCGGAGGGCGAGCCGATCTGGACGTTCGCTCACGGCAGCACGATGCGGCCCGGGGCGCCCATCGTGCCTGCAGTGGTGTGGCACGCGTTGCAGTCGCCGTTGATCTGGGGCGTGAGCATCACGCGCTCGCGTCCGTCGTAGAGCACCCGCGCGGTGTACGGGTAGGCGAACGCATTCGCGAGCGCGCCGCCGGGCTCGATGTCCTCGTCGGTCGGTCGCATCAGGAAGAAGTTCCCCGCGCGGTTCGCGGTCATCCGTGAGATCCGGCCCTCGGCGTCGGTGATCTCGACGATCGCGGTGCCACTGGTGTCGGCGCCGCTGCAGTCGTCGGGCTCGTGCGCGCTCGGGTAGAGCGTGCCCGCGGCCCAGAAGCGCCGCTCCGGTGCCTCGCGATCGTGGCACGACACGCAGGTCCCACCGGGCTTCATCTCCGGCGACTCGTCGGTGCCGCGGGTCCAGCGGCGCATGCTCGTGCACTGCACCGGGGTGCTCCACGGATCGTCCACGGTGCAGCTGCCCGCGGGCATTCCGTCGGCGATCCACGCCTCGAGCGCGGCGATCGACACGTCGTCGACCGGCGCGCCGGTGGGTGGCATCGGGAGCGTCGCCGCGCGCATGCGCACCACCGATCGCGCCGCGAGGGTCTGGGTGGGATCGATCGTCGAGGCGCGCATCAGATCGGCGCGCGTGATCAGCGACATCGGTGCACCGCCCGCCGGGATCGCGCCGTGGCACGCGCTGCAGTGCGCGACGAGCATCTCCGCGACCTCGCACGGCAGATCGGTCTCGAGCGGGGGCGCCGTGGTGATGCCGGCGTCGTCGGGAGATCCGCCGAGCCGAGGGCCCGCGGGTCGCGAGTCGGCGGCACAGCCGACGAGCGTGGTGAGCGCGAGGACGAGGAGCATTCGGTGCGTCATGGCCCGCACCTGGCAATGGACGCGTGCCGCCCGCGATCACGCGGCTTTCACCGCGCTCGCCTGTGCACGCGCTTGCACTCCGCGCACGCAGCGCGCGGAGACTGCCGAAAGATCGGCGCGCTTCGCGCGCTCCCGTCCGGGCCCTGCGGGACGAGCACTCCGGCAGGCGCTGTCGAAACATCGGCTCGCCCGCAGGGCCCTACCGTCCGCGCGCTTCGCGCGCTCCCGTCCGGGCCCTGCGGGACGAGCACTCCGGCAGGCGCTCACCCGTCGTCGCCGTCGTCGTCGTCACCGCAGTCGATCTGCCAGTGCTCGCGCACCCGCGCTTCGACGTCGGCGATCACCGCGGGCGCGCTCGTCGCGTCCACCCGCACCACGCCGTCGACCGGCGCGGGCAGCGTTCCCTCGCGCAGCGCTGCGTGGATCTCGCCGAGATCGAGCGACGCGCGCAGCGCGAGCAGGCCCGCGGGAGGCAGCGCGATCGGCAGATCGCAACGCACGTCGGCGGCGATCGGGCCGGCGGTGATCACCTCGTAGGTCACGCCCTCGTCGACGAAGCGCAGCTCGAGCGCCGGTCCCCCCGCGAGCGTCACGCTGACGTGCGAGTACGTCGCGGGCACCGCGCCTTCGAGCTCGACGCGCGCCCACGCGCTGGTCACGTCGACGACGCCCACGTCGCTGCGCGAGGGATCGAGCGCGCCGCCGCGATCGTTGTGCGCGCGCACCTCACCGACACCGAGCCGCAGCCGCTCGAGCACCACGTCGTCCTCGAGCGTCTCCGCCGCGCCGCCGAGCTCGACCACCACGCGCCCCAGGATCATCGCGTCGGGAGGCGGCTCCGCATCGGGATTGGGAGGCGCCGGAGGAGGGCATCCGCAGAGCGTGATCGCGCACGCGACGAACACTGCGCAACGCGTTGCACAGCGTCCGGCCTGCGAGATCGAGCGTTCGCGGTCCATGCGAAGACGGTCCTTGCCAGGATGAGGCCAGCGCGTCCTCACGCGCGAGGCGGCGCCTTCAGCCCGTGCTTCTCGAGCTTGTAGATGAGCGCGCGGCGCGAGATCCCCAGGCGCGCGGCTGCCCGCGTCTGGTTGCCCCCGCACGCGGCGAGCGCGTCCTCGATCGCCTGTCGCTCGGCATCGTCGACGCGCCCTCGGAGGATGCCGGCGCCCGCGCCGACCACGCCGCGCTCGCGCTCCAGCAGCGTCGCGAAGTCGCGCGCGCTCAGCACCTCGGAGTCGCGCAGCGCGACCGCCCGCGCGATCGCGTTGCGCAGCTCGCGCACGTTGCCCGGCCACGCGTAGCCGCGCAGCAGCGCGATCGCATCGGGCGCGAGCCGCACGTCCTCGGCGATCTCGCGGAGGTGCTCGGTCGCGAGCGCGATCACGTCGTCGGGCCGCTCGCGCAGCGGCGGGATCGCGATCCGCAGCACGTCGAGGCGGTACAGCAGATCGCGCCGGAAGAGGCCCTGCTTCGCCATCGCGTCGAGATCGCGGTTGGTCGCGGCGATCACCCGCACGTCGACCGCGACCGGCGCGGTGCCGCCGACCCGAGTGACCACCCGCTCCTCGAGCGCGCGCAGCAGGCGCACCTGCATCGCGAGCGAGAGCTCACCGATCTCGTCGAGGAACAGCGTGCCTCCGCTCGCCGCCTCGAACACACCCTCGCGCCGCGCGTGGGCACCGGTGAACGCGCCCTTCTCGTGCCCGAACAGCGTCGCCTCGGCGAGCGTCTCGGGGATCGATCCGCAGTTCACCGCGACGAACGCCTTGCGCGCGCGCCCGCTGCGCTCGTGCACACGACGCGCGAGCACTTCCTTGCCGGCGCCGGTCTCGCCGACGATCAGCACCGGCAGATCACACGCCGACGCGCGCCGCGCGAGCACCTCGACGCGTCGCATCGCGGGATCGCCGGGCGCATCGATCTCTCCGGGCGCGCTCGCGCGCGGGAGCACGACGACGAGGCGCGCCGGGCCGATCGCGATCTCGCTGCCCGAGCGCACCGCGACCTCGCCCGAGACCCGAATTCCGTCGACGAGGCTGCCGTTGCGCGAGCCGTGATCGACGAGCATCGCGTGCTCACCGCCGTCCCACCGCAGCGTCGCGTGGAGGCGGCTCACCGCGGGATCGTCGATCGCGATCGCCGACGAGCGGCTGCGTCCGATCGCGAGCTCGGCGTCGCGCGGCAGATCGTGCACGCCGCGCGCGGGACCCGCGGTCACCACCACGCACGCGGTCTGATCGCGCGTGATCGACGTCGCGCTCGGCGCGTCCCAGGTCGTCGCTTCCCGCATCGCGCTGTGCTTCTTTGTACCGTCACTCACCGCGCGGCGGGAAGTACACACCGAGCCCGCCCTCGCCCGCGACGAGCACCGTCCGATCGTGCAGGGCGCTCGCCCGGGGCAGCGCGTCGGGGAACGGCATCGCACCGGTCGCGACGACGTCGCCGGGGAACACCGTCACGTCGACGAGCTCCGCGCTCGCGAGCGGCGCGCCGAGCGCGTCGGTGCCACCCGCGACGAGCAGCAGGCCCTCACCGAACGACGCGACCGCGGCATCGGCGCGCGCGCGGAAGAGCGGCGGAGGCGCGGGCGAGACGCGCTCGAGCGCAGGGCTCCGCTCGGGACGCAGCACCCAGAGCGCGACCTCGTCGGTGACCGCGCCCGCGACATCACGACCCCCCGCGAGGAGCACGAGCCCGGTGCCCACGACCGCGGCGACGCGTCCGGTGCGCGGCACGTCGAGCGCGACGATCGAGGGCGGCTCGACGCCCTCGGGATCGATCACGATCGCGCGCGCGTCGTCGAGCATGAGCGCGCGCGTGACGTCGCGATCGGCCGAGCGCGCAGGCACGACGAGCACCCGCGCCGAGGCGGTCGGGGCTCCGACGTTCGCGAGCGTGGTGACGACGTCGCGCGCGTCGATGCGCAGCACGTCGCCGTCGTCGCGCCACGCGATCACGCCATCGGGCAGCGCCGCCGCCGCGATCACCACGCCCTCGAGCGCGAGCTCCTCGCGCGCGCCGAGCGCGTCGAAGCGAGTGAGCCCCGACGCTGCGCCGCCGAGGGCCCACGTGTCCTCGCCGAGCGCGATCCACGCCGCGCCGGCGCGCTCGCTCGGCACCTCGGCGATCACCTCGAGCGCGGCGCCGCCCTGGGGATCGTGCGCGCGGTACGCGAGCAGCGCGTGGTCGGTCGCGATGCGCGCGCCGTCCGCGGTGGGCGCGATTAGGCGCGGCGGTGCGTCGAGCGTCCCCTCGAGCGGGGTCGCGAAGCGTCCGAGGGTCCCGATCAGGACGTCGGGATCACGCGGCGGCGGCGCGTCGTGGCGCGGATAGTCGAACGGGAACGAGCGACCACGCGCGAGCACGATCTCGCCGAGCCGCGCCTCGACGCGGATCGCGAGGTCGGTGCCGAACGGGAGATCGCCGAGCTCGAGCGCGCTCGCGTCGCGCGGAACGCTGCGCTCGGTGCCCGCGATCACCACGCCACGTTGCTCGAGCGCCACCACCAGCGCGTCGGCCGACGAGAACGGCGCATCGGGCGGCGCCCCGTGCACCCGGAACGCGAGGGTGGGCGCGTCGGGCGCGCATCCCAGCGCGAGCATCACCAGCGCGGCGAAGATGGGCCTCATCGCTCGATCGTCCCGCGCGCGTCGAAGCTCGTCGGGGTGCCGCCCCCGACCACGACCCCGATCACGACCGCGATCACCGCGCCCACTGCGAGCGCGCTGCCACCGACGATCCACGGCACGGGATCGAAGTCGTCGCCCACGATCACCTCGGGTGCCCGCAGCGACGCGACGATCGCGTCGGCGGCCGCGCTCGGCAGGGCATCGCGCGAGACCCGCGCGTGCGCGACGCGATCACCCTCGCGCGCATCGAGCCGCAGCGCGTCGCGATCGAGGTGCAGATCGACGATCACCGGCTCGAGCCCCAGCGCGCGCCCCGCCGCGACGATCAGCTCGTCGCTCGCGTCGTCGGAGGCGAGCACCGCTGCGGGATCGATCTCCAGCGCGAGCTCGATCCGGGTCGGCCCCTCGATCTCCACCACCCGCGCCGCGGCGCGATGGTGCGGTGCCCGCGCGCGCACGACGTGCACGCCCGGCGCGACCGTGCTCTCGCGCGACGCAGGTGCTCCGTCGAGCTCGATCGTCGCGTCGTCGCGCGTCGTGACGATCAGCGGGACCAGCGCGCCCTCACGACGTCGGGCATCGATGCGAGCGAGCAGCGGCGGCGGGTACCGCGCGGGATCGGGGGCGAGCGCGGGATCGATCGCCAGCGCGCGATCGACCGCGGCCTCGGCGCCCGCGTCGTCGCCCAGCGCGGCGCGCGCCATCGCGAGCAGCAGCCATGCGTCGATCCGCGCGTCGCGAGGAAGGCCCGCGCCGGTCGAGTCGACCCGCGCGAGCACGTCCTCGAGCTGCGCCGCCGCGGCGTCGGGGCGCAGCATCTGGTACTCGCGCTCCGCGGCCTCGAGCGCCTCGTGCTCGTCGGGCTCGGGCGCGATCGGCGGCGGCAGCGTCGCGCGCTCTCCGCGCGATCGCAGCGCGTCGGTGACCGCGATCGCGATCGCATCGGCGCGCGGATCGCCGCGCACCACGATCACCCGCTCGCCAGTGCCAGCGCTGGCACTGGACTGCGCCTCCACGCGCGACGCAGGTGCGATCGCCGCGCAGACCAGGCACAGTGCGAGGGGAGCGTGGATCGCGAGCGCACGTCGGGAGCGGTATCGCCGTCGGGCCCGCGCAGGCTCGGGCGCTACGTGCTGCTCGGCGCCGTCGGTCGCGGCGGCATGGGCGAGGTGGTGCGCGCGCGTGCCTTCGGCGCCGGCGGCGCGACGAAGGATCTGTGCCTCAAGCGAATCCATGCAGATCGGCTGTCGAGACCGGGCGCGCTCGAGCGGTTCGTCGACGAGGCGCGCCTCTCGCTCCGCCTCGCACACGCGAACATCGTAGCGGTGTTCGACTTCGGCCGCGCCGGGGACGAGCACTACCTCGCGATGGAGTGGGTCGACGGCGCCGATCTGCGCTCGATCCTCGGTGACGCGAGCGCGCAGCACGAGCCGCTTCCGCCCGCGGTCGCGGCGCACGTCGCGGCGGAGGTCGCGCGCGCCCTCGCCTACGCGCACGGCCTCGGCGTGGTGCACTGCGACGTGAAGCCGGCGAACGTGCTGGTCGCGCGCACCGGTGACGTGAAGCTCACCGACTTCGGCGTCGCCACCGCGATCGAAGCGGAGCGCAGCGGCGGCACCCGCGGCTATCTCCCGCCGGAGCGCGGCGTCACGCCCGCGAGCGATCTCTGGGCGCTGGGGCTCGTGCTCGGCGAGATGCTGCTGCTCGACGCGATGCCCGAGCGCGCCGACGAGGTCGCAGCACGTGCCCCCGAGGCGCTCGCGCCGATCCTCGCGCGGCTGCTCGATCCCGATCCCACGCGTCGCTTCCACGACGCATCGGAGGTCGCGCGCGAGCTCGAGTCGTACGTCGCGCGCGCCCGTGCGAGCGACGGGATCGCGCCGCGCGACGTGCTCGCATCACGCGCCGACCGCGTCGCGGACTCGCGCCACGAGACCCGCGCCGAGGGCACCTTCGAGGCGAGCGCGAGCTGGGCCCGCGACGGCGAGACCGCGTTCACCGCGCCGACCGTCGCGACTGCGAGCACGCGCGCCAGCGACGCCCCGCCCGATCGCCGTCGGGCGCGGGGGATCGCCGCGCTCCTCGGCCTCGTCGTGATCGGCGCGATCGCGATCGCCAGCTTCGCGCGCGACACGAGCCCCCGCGAGGGTGCCCCCCAGCCCGTCGTCGTGGCCCCGCCGGCGCCCGTGACGATCGCCCCGGCCGCGCCCGCCGCGATCGAGCCCGCCCCCGAGGCACCGGAGCCCGCGCCCGTCGAGGACACGCCGCCTCCCCGCGCGCGCACGACGCGCCGCGATCGCGAGCCCGCGCCCGTGCCCGCCGTGGACGCCGAGCCCGCGCACCTGCGCATCAACGCGATCCCGTGGGCCGAGGTCACGCTCGACGGCCGCTCGCTCGGCACCACGCCGCTGCTCGACGTCTCGATCGCGCCCGGGCACCACACGCTGCGCTTCGTGAACGCACCGCTCGGGGTCGAGCGGGTCCGCGAGATCGACGTCGCGCCCGGCGAGCGCCGCGATCTCGTGATCGACCTCGAGTAGCGCGTACGCGCGTTGCGCCCTGTGCAATCCGTTGCGCAGTCGCGCTCCCGATTTCCCGGGAGAACGCGCAGGCACGCGACGTTTGCCAGGGACGCGCCAGGAGGCTCGATGCGACGAACGTTCTGCGCGTGGATCGTGGCGACGATGGCCCTCGCGGCATGCGGGGAAGACGGTGGAGGCGGCGCGCTCGCGTGCCCGGCCGACGACTGCATGTGCGCCGATGGAGCGTGCCGGTGCAGCGACGGCACTGCGTGCGACTGGACCGGCGTGACCGGGTGCGGCGCGGCAGGTGACGGATGCGTGCTCTCGTGCGAGGCGAGCGCGAGCTGCGCCGCGACGTGCGGCGCGAACTGCAGCGCGACGTGCGCGCCGGGCGCCGAGTGCGGCGTGATCGCGGGCGCGAACGGCGACGCCCAGTGCATGGGCTCGACCTGCGACGTGGTGCTCGGTGACAGCAGCGCCGCGACCTGCACCGACGCGACCTGCGAGATCGTCGCCCAGGGCAGCCACGACGCGGACTGCACGCGCTCCGAGTGCACGATCACCGCGGAGGAGAGCGCGTCGATCGAGTGCCGCGATCAGTCGACCTGCACCGCGACCGTGAGCGAGAGCGGCAGCGTCTCGTGCGTCGAGGGCTCGAGCTGCGACGTCACGTGCACCGGTGGCTCGTGCTCGGTGAGCTGCCGCGGCGAGGGCACGACGTGTCGCCTCGCGTGCGCCGACGAGTCGTGCTCGGTCTCCTGCAGCGAGGGCGCGACGTGCGCGATCCGCTGCGACGGCGAGAGCGCGTATCGCGACGTCGAGGGCGGTGGATCGTGCTGATACGGACGATCGCGGCGACGCTGGTGCTGCTCGCTGCCGTGGGCTGCGGTGATGGCGGTGTCGGTCCCGAGGGCGACGTCGTGGGCGGCAGCTGCACCGCCGACGGCGCGTGCGCCGGCGGATCGCGATGCCTCGTCGAGAGCGACTTCCCGGACGGCACCTGCACCGTCGACTGCACGTCGCAGGACGACTGCCCGGGCGGCAGCATCTGCGTGCAGGAGAACGGCGGCACCTGCCTGCTCGCGTGCGAGGCCGCGGACGACTGCCGCGACGGCTACGCCTGCGTGGAGAAGAGCCGCCTCGGCGCCCCCGACGGCGCGCTCGTCTGCATGAGCTAGGGCCGCCACCACCGAAGCCGACACGCGCGAATCCGATCGCGTCACCCGCGGCAGCGTCGTCGTGCGGGTCCGTAGACTCGCCTCGCATGAAACAGCTCGTCGCGTTCGTCCTCGCCGGTGGCGTGGTCTTCGGCATCGCCACGTCGTTGTCGGTCGGCCTCTATTGGCTCGCGCCGATCGTCCCCTGCTACGTCACCGAGAGCAGCCCCTACGGCGGCTACGGCGGTCAGCGCGAGGATCTGTGCACCGGAGAGCAGGTGCACTCGTACTCGTACGGACCGGTGCAGTACAGCGAGCGCCACGAAGCGCGACGCGTGCACATCGTGCTCGCGCTCGGCACCCTCGGCGCGAGCGCGTTCGCGGGGCTGCTCGCGGTGTCGCTCGTCCAGCGCATGGAGCGTCGTCGCAAGGCGGCGAGCCCGGCGCCAGACGCGCGACGCGCCGCGTGATCGTTCACTCGACGACGCGCTGGAGCCGCTCGGTGAGCGACGACTCGGGGAAGTCCTCGCGGAACTCGAGGTAGCGCCGCTCGACCTCGTCGGTGCGTCCGAGCGCGGCGAGCGCCTCGATCGCGTAGACCTCGCGCTCTTCGCGCAGCGCGCCTTCGGGGAACCGCGCGCGGTGCTGATCGAGCAGCGAGAGCGCCACCGCGGGCTCGGTCGCGATCATCCCGCGCGCCTCCTGCACCAAGCGCATCTCGGCGGCGAGATCGCTCAGCCGTCCCTCGCCCTCCGCGCTGGCGCGCTCGGGACGCGCGCCCGGCGCCAGCGTCGGCACCGCGGGCAGGTTCGGCACGAAGCCCTCGGGCAGCGGAGGCTCGCCCGGAGGCGGCTCGCCCGACGGACCGAACGGCATCCCCGGCTGATCGAGCGCGAGCGGCTCGGGCGCGGGATCGGCGTCGCCGCTCGAGAGCCAGTCGACCAGCCCCACGACCGCCGTCGCCAGCGAAGCCACGAGCAGCCCGCCCCAGATCCAACCCTGCCTGTCGCGCCGCTCGCTCACTCGCGCCGTCTACCCCAGGTTCTTTCGGCGCGCGAACCAGAAAAGAAATCCCCTGGCCCGCCGCGACAGGAGGGGGGGAGGGAGCGGCGGGCCAGGGGCGCGCAGAGCAGGGGGCTCCGCGCCGTTCGGTTGGGAGGCGACTTGGGAACCCGCGCGGCGTTTCCAGTCTTCCCGTTCGCGGAGCCCGTGCGCCTGCTCAAACGGGTAGGCCATTCGAGCACACGGAATTCGCGTGATTTCCGGCCAAAGAGAAAACCCCCGGTCGATCGCAGTCGCGATCGACACGAGGGCTTCTCTCACACTCGACGACTCACACCCTCGCTCACGAGGGTGCCAGTCCGTCGCTCAGTGGAACTGATCTTCCTCGGTCGAGCCCTTGAGCGCCTTCGTCGAGCTCTGGCCCTGCGACACGATCTCGCTGATCACGTCGAAGTAGCCGGTGCCGACCTCGTGCTGGTGCTTCGTCGAGGTGTAGCCCACCGACTCGGCCGCGAACTCCTTCTGCTGGAGCTCCGAGTAGGCCGCCATGCCGCGCTCGTTGTAGTCGGCGCTGAGCATGAACGTCGAGTAGTTCTGGACGTGGAAGCCCGCGAGCGTGACGAACTGGAACTTGTAGCCCATCGCGCCGAGCTCCTTCTGGAACTTCGCGATGGTCGCCTCGTCGAGGTTCTTCTTCCAGTTGAACGACGGCGAGCAGTTGTACGCGAGCATCTTGTCGGGGTTGTCCTTGAGGACCGCCTCCGAGAACTGCTTCGCGAGCTTCAGATCCGGAGTCGAGGTCTCCATCCAGATCAGGTCCGCGATCTTCGCGTACGCCTTCGCGCGCGCGATGCAGGGCTCGATGCCCTGCTTGACGTAGTAGTAGCCCTCGGCCGAGCGCTCACCCGTGCAGAAGGGCTTGTCGCGATCGTCGATGTCGCTGGTGAGGAGCTTCGCGCTCTCGGCGTCGGTGCGCGCGATGAGCACCGTCGGGACGCCCGCGACGTCCGCCGCGAGACGCGCCGCGAGCAGCGAGCGCTCGAACTGCGCCGTCGGCACGAGCACCTTGCCGCCGAGGTGGCCGCACTTCTTCTCGCTGGCGAGCTGATCCTCGAAGTGGACGCCCGCGGCGCCCGCCTTGATCATGTTCTTCATCAGCTCGTACGCGTTGAGCGGGCCGCCGAAGCCGGCCTCCGCGTCCGCGACGATCGGAAGGAAGTAGTCGCGGCCGGTCTTGCCCTCCGACCAGTCGATCTGGTCGGCGCGCGAGAGCGCGTTGTTGATGCGCTCGACGAGCTTCGGCACCGAGTCGGCGGGATAGAGCGACTGGTCGGGATAGGTGTGGCCCGACGTGTTCGCGTCCGCCGCGACCTGCCAGCCCGAGCAGTAGATCCCGTCGAGGCCCGCGCGCGCCATCTGCACCGCCTGGCCGCCGGTGAGCGCGCCGAGCGTGCGGACGAAGGGCTTCTCCTTCATCGACTTCCAGAGGCGACGCGCGCCCTTGTCGGCGAGCGTGTACTCGACGCGAACGGAGCCGCGGAGCTTGAGGACCTGCTCCTCGGAGTAAGGGCGGACGACGCCCTTCCAACGAGGATCGCTGAACGAATCGGTGTCCTTCTGGATCGGATTGCTCACGTCGGTTCTCCTCTCAGGCTCGGCTCTCGCGAGGGGCATCGGGCGAATGCCGGAGCTCCTCGTAGGCAGGAAGGGTCAGGAACTCGATCAGCGGGCTCTCGGTCGAGACCCGCAGGAAAATGCGCTTCGCGTCCTCGAAACGGCCGGACTTCACGCGCTCGACGCCGATCTCCGACGCGATGACCTTCATCTCTTCGTCGATGATCTTCGCGACGAGCTCGCGCGTGACCTTGGTGCCGTCCTCGAGCGCACAGCCGTGCTGGACCCACTGCCAGACCTGCGTGCGCGAGATCTCGGCGGTCGCGGCGTCCTCCATCAGGTTGTAGAGCGGGACTGCGCCACTGCCCTTCAACCACGCTTCGACGTACTGGATACCGACCAGCACGTTGTGCTTCAGGCCCTCGAGCGTCTTCGGGCCCTGGGGCGCGGCGATCAGATCGGCGGCAGTCGGACTCCAATCCGCCTGCTTGCCACTCTCGATCTGATTGGCGCTCTTCATGTGCTCGTCGAAGACCTTCTTCGCGACCGGCACCAGCGCGGGGTGCGCCACCCACGTGCCGTCGTGTCCGTCGGTGACCTCGCGGAGCTTGTCGGCGCGCACCTTCTCGAACGCGCGCTCGTTCTCCGCCTCGTCGCCCTTCACCGGGATCTGCGCCGCCATGCCGCCCATCGCGTGCACGCCGCGGCGGTGACAGGTCTTGATCACGAGGCGCGAGTAGGCGCGCATGAACGGCTGCGTCATCCCGACCTGCGAGCGATCGGGGAGCACGCGCGTCGCGTCGGTCGCGTGGACCTTGATGTACGAGAAGATGTAGTCCCAGCGACCGCAGTTGAGGCCCGCCGAGTGCTGGCGCAGCTCGTAGAGGATCTCGTCCATCTCGAAGCAACCGGGCAGCGTCTCGATCAGGCAGGTCGCCTTGATCGTGCCGGCCGCGACGCCGAGCTTCTCCTGGGCGCGGAGGAACACGTCGTTCCACACGCGGGCCTCGAGGTGGCTCTCCATCTTCGGCAGATAGAAGTACGGGCCACTGCCGTTCTCGAGGAGACGCTTGGCGTTGTGGAAGAAGTAGAGACCGAAATCGAAGAGCATGCCGGGCACCGGCTTGCCGTCGACTTCGACGTTCTTCTCCCAGAGATGGAATCCGCGCGGACGAACGAAGAGGACCGCGGTCTCGTCGTTGAGGCGATAGCTCTTCGCGCCGCTCGAGAACGAGATCGTGCGCGCGACGGCGTCGCGCAGGTTGACCTGGCCCTCGATGCAGTTGTCCCAGGTCGGCGCGTTGGCGTCCTCGAAGTCCGCCATGAACACGCTCGCGCCCGAGTTGAGCGCGTTGATGATCATCTTGCGGTCGACGGGACCGGTGATCTCGACGCGACGATCGAGGATGTCCTTCGGCAGCGGCGCGCACTTCCAGTCGCCCTCGCGGACCTTCTTGGTCTCGGCGAGGAAGTCGAGGCGCTCGCCCCCTGCCTCGGGAGACCGGGCGAAGCGCGCGTGACGCTCGGCGCGGGCCGCGAGGCGCTCCTCGATGCGCGGGCGGAACGTGCGGACGAGATCCGCGACGAACTCGAGCGCAGGGCGCGTGAGGATGGCAGCGCGATCTCCCTCGATCGTCGAACCGAGGACGCGCACGCCGGCGGGCATGTCGAGTTGCTCTGTCATCGACCTCTCCTGCTCGCGAGCCGGTGCGGCGTTCTGCTTCACACGTTGACGCTGGTCAAGCTGTAAAGTGCGTCAATCTTGTAAATGACGCGTTGCGCTAGGTTTTTCGCCACAATTTTCTCAGCTTGTTGAGTCGTCGAGCCCGGAAAACGCACGGCCCACGGCATCGACCTGCGCCCCGTGCCGCGTCCCGCAAGCGGTGAAGTTGTAAACGACTTGTTGATCGCGTTTGATGCGGGGCGACGGGCCTTGTGGAGCGTGGCCGCGCGCGCCAGGTTCGCGGCATGACGGGGGCGAGCGGGTTCGTGGTGGGCGCGACCGGGCTGACGGGACGCCACGTAGTCACGCGATTGGTGGCACGAGGGCACGGAGCGATCGCGCACGTGCGTCCCGACTCCCCATCGCTCGAGACGTGGCGCACGCGCTACGCGGAGCTCGGCGCGAGCGTCGACGCCACGCCCTGGGACGAGGCCGCGATGCGCACGACGCTGATCGCACGAAAGCCGACGTGGGTGTTCGGGTGCCTCGGCACCACGCGCGCGAGGGCACGCGAGGCAGCGCGCGCCGGCCGCGACGCGAGCAAGGAGAGCTACGACGCAGTCGACGTCGCGCTCACCGAGATGACGATCCGCGCCGCGAAGGACGCGGGGGTGCAGCGCTTCGTGTACCTGTCGTCGATCGGCGCGGGGGACGGCGCGCAGAACGCGTACCTCGCGGCGCGCACGAAGGTGGAGAAGACGCTGCGGGAGAGCGGCCTGCCGTACACGATCGTGCGGCCCTCGTTCATCGTCGGGGATCGCGACGCGCCGCGCGCGGGCGAGAACGTGTTCGGCGCGATCGCCGACGCGGGGCTGGGCCTCGTGGGCGCGCTCGGCGGCGCGAAGGTGCGCGATCGGTATCGCTCGATCACCGGCGAGCAGCTCGCGCAGGCGATGGTCGCGATCGCCGAGGACCCGAGCTGGCGCGATCGAGTCGCGGACGGCGTCGACCTGCAGCGCCTCGTGAGGTGATCACTCGTCGCCGTCGGCATCGCCGCGGGTGGGCGTCACCTTGCGCTTGGAGAAGCGCTTGATCTCGACCTTGCCTGCGGGCGCGCCCTTCGGCTTCGAGACGTCCGACACCCGGCACACGTGCACCTCGACGCGCGGCGCGCCGCGCGCCTTCGAGTACCAGGCCGCGAGCTGAGCCGCGCGCTCGACGACCGCGTCGGGCGGATCGCCCCGCTCGGGGCTGCGCACGACGACGTGACTGCCCGGCGTTCCTCCGCCGACGTGCAGCCAGAGATCGCGCTTCTTCGCGACGTGGAACGTGAGGTGATCGTTGTCCTCGTCGGCGCGCCCGACGAGCACCTCGATGCCGTCGATCACGAAGGTTCGGTACGGCTTGCCGCGGCTGCCCATGATCGGCGCGAGCATGACGCGCGGCGACGCGCGGAGCATCGCATCGATTCCGTCGAGCAGGCGCGCGAGGCCGAGCTCGAAGACCGAGTCGAGCTCGACGTCGAGGCGCGGCGCCGCGATCAGGCGGGCGAGCGTCGGGTACGAGCCGCCCTCGAGCGCTGCGTCGAACGAGGGCTCGCGCTGCGCGATCCACTCGTCGTTCGTCAGGCCGCTCGTCGCCTCGGCCTCGAGCTCGGCGTCCACGCCGATCGCGACGCCGCGCACGAAGCTCATGAGCACGAGGTACGTGCGCATCATCTCTCCGGGATCGAGCCCGAGCCCGTCGATCGCGCGCAGCACCGACTCCGCGAAGCGCATGCCGTTCGGGAGCATCTGGGGCCGGGTGATCGAGAGCGCGCGCACGAGCCACGGATGCGCGCGATGGAGCTTCCACTGCGCGCGCAGCGCGAGCTCGAGATCGGCGCGCCACGCGCCGGACGGTGCGCGCTCGGGGAGCTCGGCGAACGCGGTGTCGATCATCGCGAGCAAGAGCTCGTCCTTGCTGGGCACGTGGCGGTAGAGCGACATCGCGGGCGCGCCGAGCGCACCGGCGACGCTGCGCATCGAGACCGCATCGAGGCCCTCGACGTCGGCGATCCGGATCGCCACGCGCACGATGCTCTCGAGCGCGAGCTCGGTATCGACGCGCGATGCCCGAGGTCGTGATCGACCGGCGACGATGGTCCCGACGCGCGGCTCGGCGCGGACGAGCCCCTCGTGCTCGAGCGTCGCGATCGCGCGGGTCGCGGTCGCGAGCGCGACGTCCCACCGGCGCGCGAGCTCGCGCATCGAGGGCAGGCGCTCCCCGGGACGCAGGGCGCCCGAGGTGATCTTCTTGCGGAGGTCGGCCGCGATGCGGGCGTAGGGCGGAGTCACTCTGTCCTAGTACAGCTCGGGACGTGGCGCCGAGGCGCCGGAGGGCATGGAGAACCACGATCCGTGCGGGATCTGTTCTATCACAAGGATCCGGTGATGCGTTGACCTCGCGCGGGCGGAGCGCATCCTCGGCGCGATGCGTACGTCGTACGAGCTTTCCATCCGCGATCTGTTCACCCGTCGCGCCCCGGTGCGGATCGACGCGCCCGACGGGATCGACTTCGCGGGATTCGTGTCGCTGGGAGGGATCGAGCAGTGGATCTCGGTGCGCGGCGACGACGTGCGCAATCCGGTGCTGGTCATCGTGCACGGCGGGCCGGGCGCGGTGACGTCGATCTTCACGCCGCGGCTGCGGGCGTGGGAGCAGCGCTTCACCGTGGTGCAGTGGGATCAGCGCGGCGCGGGCAAGACGTTCGGGCGTCACGGCGCGCAGGGCGAGCTCTCGCTCGCGCGGCTCGCCGAGGACGGCATCGACCTCGCGCTCCACCTGCGGGCGCGGCTCGGGCACGAGAAGGTGATCGTGCTCGGCAGCTCGGCGGGGAGCGCGATCGCGCTGCAGATGGTGCGGCGGCGGCCCGAGCTCTTCCTCGCGTACGTGGGCGTCGATCAGAACGTCGGTGACCCCGACGGGCTCGGGCAGCGGCTCGCGATCGACGCGCTGCGAGCGAGCGGGAACGTGCGCGGGGTGCGCGAGCTCGAGCGCATCGGCGCCGATCCTTCGCGGTGGAGCCGGGACGACTTCGATCGTCGCAACCGCATCGTCGCGGGCGCGCGCACCGGGGGGCCCGACATGATCACCCAGGTGACGCTGCCCGCGATGTTGTCGTCGCCGCAGCACGGCTGGGGCGATCTGCTCGACGTCACGCGCGGCCTGCGGTTCTCGCTCGATCGGCTGCACGCGGAGGTCGCGACGTTCGACGCGCGCGCGGGTGGGACGCGCTTCGAGCTGCCGGTGATCGTGCTGCAGGGAGCGCACGACATCGTGACCCCGCACGCCCTCGCGGAGCGCTTCGTCGCGGAGATCGACGCGCCGTACAAGGCGTTCGCGACGATCGAGGGCGCGGGGCACCTCGCCGCGTTCGCGTTCCCCGAGCGCTTCCTCGATCAGCTCACTCGCGCGTGGCGCGGATCAGACGCTCGGTGATCTCGAGCACCGGCTTCTTCGAGCGTGTCTCGCGCGCCCAGTCGTACGAGCCGGTGTCGTCGTCGATCGCGAAGCCATGGGCGCGCAGCAGCGAGTGCATCTCGGGCGTGCGCATCGCGCCGACGAGCGGCTCGCCGAGGAACGCGAACGCGCGCTTCACCGCGGGCAGGAGCAGCGCGGGGACCCGCACGTGCTCGGACGTGAGATAGGTGACGAGGAGCACCGAGCCCGGCGCGGAGCGCGCGGCGATGGTGCGCAGCGTCGCGTCGATGGCGTCGCGATCGAGGTAGGGCGTGACGCCCTCCCAGAGCCACACCGTGGGCGCGCTCGTGTCGTGGCGATGATCGTCGAGCTCGCCCTCGAGCTCGCCCCGCGCGAAGTCGACCTCGACGAAGCGAACCTCGCGCGCGAGGGGCTTCACGTGCTGGAGCTTCCGCGTCTTGATGCGCTGGCTCGCGACCACGTCGACCTCGAAGACCACGGCGCGCGAGAGCTCGGACAGGCGCCACGCGCGCGCGTCGAGGCCGGCACCGAGGATCACGAGCTGGCTCTTCGCGGGCTCCTGCGTGAAGAGGTCACGCAGCGCGCGATCGATCGCTGCGGTGCGCAGCGCGACGTGATCGAGGAGGCCGCCCGAGAGCACGCGCGCGACGGTCGGCGCGCGAGCGAGCACGTGCGGCGCGAGCGCGAGCGAAGGCGGGAGCAGCGACTCCGCGATCGGATCGCGCACGTCGTGCAGGGCATCGGCGCTGGTCGCGATCGCGCGCAGCAGGGCGACGCCCAGGGCGGTTCGGCTCGCTTCGCCTTCTCGCATGCGCCGCGATTGTGGCGCTTCGGGATTCACTCCGCGAGCGCCGGCGCGTCGACCGCGGCCTCGGGGGGAGGCTGCTCGTCGCGCGGATGCGCGAGCACCGCGACCAGCGCGAGCCCGGCCGCGATCGCGCCGCCCCAGAACAGCGGATCGAGCGCCTCGCCGAGCGCGTCGATCACGCCCGGCTGCGCGAGGACCACGTCGCGGCCGTCGGGATCGAGCAGGCCGCTCACCACCTCGGGCGAGAGCGCACGACCGAGCCGCGCCGCGAGCACCGCGCCGAGCGCGCCGACGCCGAGCGCGCCGCCCATCGTGCGCGCGAACATCGTCGCGGCCGTGACCACGCCGCGCTGCTCCCAGCCCACGCTCGCCTGCACACCGATGAGGATCGCGGTGTTCGCGAGGCCCATGCCGAACCCGAACACGAACATCGAGGCCGCGAGCGCGAGCGGATGCGCGCGCATCGTGACCAGCGGCGCGAGCGCGACGAGACCGACCGCGGAGAGCAACGCGCCGAGCCACACCGGCTTGCGATAGCCGGTGCGCACGAGCATGCGGCTCGTCATCGCCGACGCGATCGGCCAGCCCACGAGCATCGGCGCGATCACGAGGCCCGCCTCGGTGGGCACGCCCAGCAGCACGCCCTGCACGTGGAGCGGCAGGTACGTGAGCACGCCCATCATCGCGACGCCGAGCAGGAACGACGCGATGGTCGTCACCGCGATCAGCCGGCGGGTCATGAGCGGGATCGGGAGCACGGGATCGCTCGCGCGGCGCTCGATCACGACGAAGAGCGCGATCAGCGCGACGCCCGCGATCGTCATGAGAACCGGCGCGACGCGCGACGCCGCGAGGAGCAGCGCGAGCGAGGCGAAGAGAATGGTCCCGGCGCCCGCCAGGTCGAGGGGCGCGCCCGCGCGCTCGCGCGGCGCTTCGCGATACGCGAAGGCGAGCACCAGCGCGGCGGCGATGCCGAACGGGAGGTTGATCAGGAAGATCCAGCGCCACGTGGTGGTCGCGACGATCGCGCCGCCGATCAGCGGGCCGCTGATCCCCGCGATGCCCCACACCGCGCCGAAGAAGCCCTGCACCTTGCCGCGCTCGGCCGGCGTGTAGAGATCGCCGATCACGGTGAGCACGATCGGCTGCACCGCGCCCGCGCCGAGCCCTTGGAGGCCGCGGAACACGATGAGCTGCTCGATCGACGTCGCGAGGCCGCTCGCGAGCGAGCCCGCGAGGAAGAGCGCGATGCCGAGCAGGAGCACGGGCTTGCGGCCACGACGGTCCGCGAGCTTTCCGTAGAGCGGGACGGTGACCGTCGACGCGAGGAGGTACGCCGCGCCGACCCAGCCGTAGAGGCGGATGCCGCCGAGCTCGCTGATCACCGTCGGCATCGCGGTGGCGACCACCGTCGCCTCCATCGCCGCCATGAACATCGAGAGGAGGAGCGCAGCGACGGTGAGCGGACGATTCGACGGTTTCACGGCGAGAGCCGTTATGGAGCACGGCGGCCGGAATGACAGGGAGAAAACGGCCGTGCTGGTGTGGTCAGTGCGAGCGACGCAGCTCGGCGCACTGCGCGAAGCCGCCGCCACTCGCGGTCGGCGCGCCGCGGACCCACACGCACGAGAACATCACGCCGCGGCACCGCGCGATCCAGGTCTCGACACCGTTGTCGCGCTCGAGGCTGGCGAGCTCCACCTCGGCGGGCATGCAGCCCATGAATCCCGCGGAGATGCGCTGGTGATGATTGGCGCCGCTCGCCTGCCCGTGCGCGTCCGTGCTCACGAGCGCGAGCGCGAGGCCCACGATCGCGAGGCCGAGCCTTCGCTTGGTCATCCGCTCTTCTTCTCGAACTCGCGCATGAACGCGACGAGCTTCTCGACGTCGCCGAGGCTCACCGCGTTGTAGATCGACGCGCGCACGCCGCCGACCGAGCGATGGCCCTTGAGGCCCACCAGCGATTCGGCCTTCGCCTCGCTGAGGAACTTCTTCTCGAGCTCCTCGGTCGGCAGTCGCCACACCACGTTCATGATCGAGCGCGACGCCTTCTCGACCGGCGCGCGCCAGAAGTCGGGCGATGCGTCGATCGTGTCGTAGAGCAGCTTCGCCTTCGCCGCGTTCTCCCTCGTGAGCGCCTCGATGCCGCCCTGCTGCTCGAGCACGCGCAGCGTGTTGCGCATCACGTAGACCGAGAACGTCGGCGGCGTGTTGAAGAGCGACTCGCTGTCCGCGAACGACTTGTAGCGGAAGATCTGCGGGATGTCGGTGCGCCCGCCCGCGATCAGATCCTTGCGCGCGATCACGACCGTCACGCCCGAGGGCCCGACGTTCTTCTGCGCGCCCGCGTAGATCAGCCCGAACTTCGACACGTCGATCGGGCGCGAGAGCAGATCGCTCGTCATGTCGGCGACGAGCGGCACGTCGCCGACGTCCGGATAGCTCTGCCACTGCGTCCCGAAGAGCGTGTTGTTCGACGTGATGTGCACGTACGCCGCGCTCGGATCGAACGCGAGCTCGTCCTTCGTCGGGATGCGGGTGAACTTCTTGTCCTTCTCGGTGCTCACCACGACGCGCGCCTTCGCGCCCGCCATGTTCCCGAAGAGCACGGCCTCCTCGTGGGCCTGCTTCGCCCAGGTGCCGGTCACGACGTAGTCCGCGCTCTTGCCCGCGTGCAGCAGGTTCATCGGCACGATCGCGAACTGCCCGCGCGCGCCGCCCTGCATCAGCAGGATGTCGTGGGACTCGGGCACGCTCAGCATCCGTCGGAGCAGCTCGATCGCCTCGCGATGCACCTTCTCGTAAGGCGGCTCGCGGTGCGAGTGCTCGAGGAGCGACATGCCCGTGCCCTCGAAGTCGATCAGCTCGTCGCGCGCCTGCTCGAGGGCGGCGAGCGGGAGCGCTGCGGGTCCGGCGTTGAAATTGACGACGCGAGCCATGATGCGCGCAGCGTAGCGTCGGGCCCGGCACCGAGGAAGGGCCGCGCGTCACGGCACCGCTGGCCAGCCAGGGCGTTGCTCGTTCCTCGAAGGGCGGGTGAGAATCGCGCCCATATGTCCGCAGAGGCTCGCGCCGCCACGTCTCCCGTTCGCCGCGCCGACGACGCGGTGTTCGCGATCGAGCAGGGCCTCGTGGCGCTGATGCTCGTCGTGATGACGGTGATCGTCTTCCTCGACGTCATCTACCGCCAGCTGATCGCGCCCGAGAGCGAGATCTCGCAGTGGCTCACACCGTTCGTCGCGGACGCGAGCACGCGCGCGGCGATCGCGCCGTGGGTCGGCGGAGCGCTCGGGATCGCGATCCTCTACGCGGGTGTCGCCGCGTCGGAGAAGAGCCGGGGCGCGCCGATCCTCGCGGTGAAGGGCAGCGCGTTCGTCGTGGCCCTGGTGATCGCGGCGGTGGTCGCGGGCATCGGCGTGCTGATGGTCACGACGAGCTCGCAGCTCGTCTATCTCGTGCTGGTGGTGCTGGGGCTCTCGCTCTTCGCGAGCGGGCAGCTGCGGGCGCGCGCGCCGGGATGGCAGATGCGGCTCGGGATCGCAGCGGCGGTCGCGACGCCGCTGATCGCGCTCGTCGCATCCTCGCTCTTCCCCACCGCGTACACGTGGTCGAAGGAGATCGCGATGACCGTGACCCTCTGGGTCGGGTTCTTCGGCGCGTCTCTCTGCGTGCACGAGGGCAAGCACATCCGGCTCGAGGCGCTCGAGAAGTCGCACCCCGAGAAGGCCAGGCACCTCATCGCGGGCGTCTCGAACCTGATCGCCGCGCTCTTCAGCCTGTTCCTCGCGTACCTCGGCTATCTCTACGTGTTCGCGCCCGAGACCGGCGCGTTCTTCATCGGCGGCAACCTCGATCTCTCGGGGATGCCGATGTGGATCCGCACCGCGGCGATCCCGATCCTCTTCGTGGTCAGCGGACTGCGCTTCCTCGGCGCGGCGGTGAGCGCGGTGCTCGGCGGCAACTACGGCGCGCCCGCGAAGGCCGAGGGCATGGAGGACGCGGAGAAGCTCGCCGCCGAGGCCGACGCGATGACCGCGGACCAAGCGCCGAAGAACGCGAGCATCGAAGGAAAGCCCGCGAAGAAGCCGGTCGCGTTCCTCGTGGTGCTCGGGCTCGTCGTGCTGCTCCCGCTGCTCGGCAAGGGCGGCGTGCTCGCGGCGGTGATCCTCGCGGGCGTGCTGCTCGCGGAGCCGCTCTTCGTGGTGCTCGGCGCGATGACGGTCGTCGCGTTCCTCCTGTGGGGCGGGCGCACCGAGGCGTCGCAGTTCTCGATCCTCATCGAGCGCATCGTGTCGATCGCCGACAACGAGGCGCTGCTCGCGATCCCGTTCTTCATCCTCTCGGGCGCGATCATGGCGCGCGGTCAGATCAGCGCGCGCCTCATCGGGTTCGCGCGTGCGCTGGTCGGATGGCTCCCCGGCGGCATGGCGATCAGCGCGGTCATCGCGTGCATGATCTTCGCGGCGATCAGCGGCTCGAGCCCCGCGACCGTCGTCGCGATCGGCGGGATGATGGCGCCCGCGCTGATCAAGCAGGGCTACAAGCCCTCGTTCGCGCACGGCCTGGTCACGAGCGCGGGCTCGCTCGGCATCCTGATCCCGCCCTCGATCCCGATGATCGTCTACGCGATCGTCAACACGCAGGCGTCGATCCGCGTCGAGGAGCTCTTCGCCGCGGGCTTCGGCCCCGGCATCGTGATCGGCGGGATCCTGATGGGCTATTCGCTGTTCCGCGGCATCGTCGACAAGACGCCGCGCGACGCGTTCTCGATCCCGCAGCTCGTCGCCGCGACGCGCGACGGCATCTGGTCGTTGATGTTCCCCGGGCTGATCCTCGGCGGGATCTACGCGGGCATCTTCAACGCGATCGAGTCCGCGTGCATCAGCGTCGTGTACGCGGTGATCGTCGAGGTCTACATCCACCGCGCGCTGAAGCTCGACGAGCTGCCGAAGATCTTCGGCGAGACCGCGATCATGCTCGGGAGCTTCCTCGTGATCCTCGTGGTCGCGATGAGCTTCGTGGAGTTCCTCGAGGACCAGTCGATCCCCGCGAGCGCGGGCGAGTGGATCCGCTCGATGAACCTCGACCGTGTGATGTTCCTGCTGGTGCTGAACCTCGCGCTGCTCGTGGTCGGATGTCTGATGGACATCATGAGCGCGATCTTCGTGTGCGTGCCGCTGATCGCACCGATGGCCGCGGCGCTCGGGATCGACCCGCTGCACATGGGGATCATCTTCATCGTCAACCTGGAGATCGGCTATCTCACGCCGCCGGTCGGGCTGAACCTCTTCGTCGCGAGCACGCTCTTCAACAAGCCGCTGACGTACCTGATCCGCGCGGTGCTGCCGTTCATCGCGATGATGTGCGTGGGCCTCTTGATCATCACGTACTACCCGCCGATCAGCGCGGACTTCGGGCGCTGGATCGCGGGCGCGCCGCCGGCATCGCAGGCACCGGCGCCGGTCGAGACCGGCGAGATCGGCGAAGAGGAAGAGGAAGAAGAAGCGGCCCCGACGCGCTTCGTCCCGCAGTGCCAGCCGCCCGAGGACCTGAACTGCGACGGCAACGTCACGATCGAAGAGATGACGCGCTACGGCGACATCCTCGCGGAGCAGGAAGCGGCCGAGGAGGCGCCCACGCCGCGATGTGAGCCGCCCGAGGACCTGAACTGCGATGGCAACGTCACGATGGACGAGATGATGCGTTACACGGAGACGCTCGGAGAGCAGGAAGCAGCGCCCTGATCGAATGGCCGCGTTCCTTCCGTATGCCTACCTGGTGCGGCCGCGCGAGGCGCTCTTCGAGCGCATCTCGCGCGACGCGTGGTTCGCACGACCGCACGTCTGGACGATCACGAGCCCCGGCGATCACGACTTCGAGGGTCAGCAGCGCATCTGGGAGGCGCAGCTGAAACTCGGGTTCCTCGCGCGCATCCACGAGGACGCGACCGTCGTCCGCCCGACCGAGTGGGAGATGGATCGGATCTGCAGGGACAACGCGCAGGCCCTGCTCGATTGGCTGCCGCTCACGATCGAGACGTTCGATCGTCTCTTCGCGCTCGAGCCCGTCGGCGTGGGGCAGGCTCGGTACGATCCCGATCGCATCGCGGAGAAGAGCCTGCGGGCCGTGGTGCCCGGAGACTCGATGATCACGACGGGTCGCGGGCCGATCGCGGTGAACGGGGTCTGGGAGCGCGTGATCGCGCACCGCGCGTCGATGCGCGCGTGTGCGCTCGCCGGCCTGCGCTTCCTCGTGCCGCGGCTCTTCGAGGCGTTCTCGGAGCTGGTCACGCCGCCCGAATGCGTCGTGCACGCCGGCGAGGTCGTGGGTCAGGACGAGCTCGCCGACGCGCTCGCGCGCGACGGTTGGGTGCTCACGCCGCGGGCACGCCTCCACATCGTGGTGAGGGACCTGCGCGACATGGGCGACATGGAGCTGACCTGCGAATGCAGCGTCCGCGAGTGGCGCGACGGGCCGCGAGCGCGCGGCCGCGTGCTGACGCGTGCCGCGGTCCTGCTCGGCCTCGAGCGGACGGAGACCGACTGGACCGTCCGCGATGCGACGATGTCGGTGTCCCGCGCTCGGAGGCTCGTGAAGTGAGGCGTCCGGCCTCGTGAGAAAGCCCCCGTTGGCCCTGCGCTTCCGCGGACTTTCGTGTCATCGTGGCCGCGCCTCATCATCCGGGAAGACATGGCCACGACCGACCTGACCTCGATCGCACGCACGGCTCCCACCTCGAGCGCCCCGCGCGTCTCCACGATGGCCGAGGGCCTCGTCGGCTCGGAGATCCTCAAGATCGCCGCCGAGATCCGCGCGCTGATCAAGGGCGGTCGCACCGTCTGCAACCTGACGGTCGGCGACTTCGATCCGAAGCAGTTCCCGATCCCCGACGCGCTCAAGAAGGCGATCGTCGACGCCTACGACGCGAACGAGACGAACTATCCGCCGAGCAACGGCATGCCCGAGCTGCGCGACGCGCTGCCGCGCTTCTACGAGCGCGAGCTCGGTCTGCGTTATCCGCTCGAGTCGTTCCTCGTCGCGAGCGGCGCGCGCCCCGTCATCTACGGCATCTATCGCGCAGTCGTCGATCCCGGCGACACCGTCGTCTATCCGGTGCCGTCGTGGAACAACAACCACTACGTGCACATGCTCGGCGCAAAGGGCGTGACCGTGCCCTGCGGCCCCGAGTCGCGCTTCCTGCCGAGCAAGAGCGAGCTCCTCGCGACGCTGCCCACCGCGCGCCTCGTGTGCCTCAACTCGCCGCTCAACCCGACCGGCACCGCGATGGCGCGCGATCAGCTCCTCGGCGTGTGCGAGGCGATCGTCGCGGAGAACGAGAAGCGCGCGTCGCGCGGCGAGAAGCCGGTCTACCTGATGTACGACCACATCTACTGGATGCTCACGGCGAAGGGCACCGAGCACTACACGCCGCCGCAGCTCGTCCCGGAGATGGCGAAGTACACGATCTTCGTCGACGGCATCAGCAAGGCGTTCGCCGCGACCGGCGTGCGCGTGGGCTGGGCGGTCGGTCCGACCGACGTGATCGATCGGATGAGCGCGATCATCGGGCACGTCGGTGCGTGGGCGCCGCGCGCCGAGCAGATCGCGACCGCGCGCCTGCTCGACGACACCAGCGCGATCAAGACCTACGTCGACACGATGCACGCGGGCCTCGGCGCGCGCCTGAACGCGCTCCACGAGGCGTTCCAGTCGATGAAGTCGTCGGGCCTCCCGGTGGACTCGCTCTCTCCCGAGGGCGCGATCTACCTGACGGTGCGCATCGCGCCGTTCGGCAAGAAGACCTCGAGCGGCGCCGAGCTCAAGACGAACGAGGACGTGCGCCGCTACGTGCTCGAGGCCGCGGGCGTCGGCATCGTGCCGTTCCAGGCGTTCGGCGTGCCGGGCGACGACGGATGGTTCCGGCTCAGCGTCGGCGCGGTGAGCGAGCGCGAGATCCGCGACGCGATGCCGCGCCTCGCCGAAGCGCTCAAGGCGCTCTGAGCTCCGTCGCGCTACGGATTCGGTAGCGCTACGGATTCGGTAGCGCTACGGATTCGGTAGCGCTACGGATTCGGTAGCGCTACGGATTCGGTAGCGCTACGGATTCGGTAGCGCTCAGCGGAACGGGCCGATGGTCGCGTCGCGCAGGCGCGCGGCGATCGGCCCTTCGGGGTGCGCGTGCTCGAGCGCCCTGGCGCGCGCGGTGCGCGCGAGCTCGTGCTCGCCGCGCGCGTGGTGGATGTCGAAGAGCAGCGCCCACACCTCGGCGTCCTTCTCGTGCGCGAGCAGGTGCTCGCGCAGCATCGCCTCGGCGCGTGTGAGCTCGCCCGCGAGCACGACCGCACGCGCCTGCACGAGGAGGGCTTCGCGCTCGAGCGCGCGCCGATAGCCGTCGTCGAGCGCGAGCGAGGGCAGCACGTGCTGCACGAAGTCGATCCCGAAGCGCTCGAGCCCGCGCGCGTCCTCGGGCTTCACGAGCCCTCCGGCGAGCTGCATCACCGCACGATGGAGCGGCACGATCTCGCGTGCGCTCGGCGAGAGCGTCGCAGGATCGAGCGCGTCGAGCAGCGCGATCCCGACCGCGTACGCGCCCATCGTGTCGTGGTGCACGGCCTCCGCGATCACGTCGTCGGCCGTGCGATCCGCCTCCGGGATGCGCCGCAGCGCGAGCACGCCGCCCTCGGGATCGTTCGCCGACCACGCTGCCGACGCGAGCTGGCGCAGCGCAGCCGGGTCGTCCTCGCACAGCGCGATCGCCGCGAGCACGAGCTTGCGCACCATCGCGCGAGGAGTCCTCGGAGGCAGCGACGCGAGCTCGCTCAGCACCACCCACCGCACGCCTCCGACACGATCCTCGATGCTGCCCTCGCGATCGATGATCTCCTTCGAGAGGCGCACGCAGGCGTCGCAGATGAACGCCTTCGGTCCTGCGATCAGCTTCGCGACCTGGCGGCGGTCGAGCCCGCAGAACGAGCACGCCATCGGGGGCTCCGCGGGGGGCGGGCCACTCTTCGCGAACACTCGACTCCACCACGACGTCACGAGGGTCGCTCGATGCTACGCGCGAGGCGTACGCGACACACCTCGCGACGATGCGCCGCAAGGGATCTCGGTGGCCCCTCGATTGCTGTGCATTCGCGACATGCAGGGCCTCGCCGCACTGCTCCTCGCCACGATGCTCACGCAAGGCCCACCCGCCGCGCTCGAGGAGCGCGAGCGGGATCGCGCGCCTCGTCCTTCGCTGGCGATCGAGCTCGAGCTCGAGGTGCCGACGCTCGAGGAGACGCTGCGGCAGACGCTCCCGCTGGCCGAGCTGCTCTATCTGCGCAACGGCTTGGTCGGCATCTCGCTGACCGAGGATCTCGCGCTGCTCGTCGACGTGCGCACCGAGGGCGTCCCCTCGAGCCCCGATCCCGCGCGCCCGATGACGCGCGGCTCGGTGAGCGCGACCCTCGGGATCGCACTGTCGTCGTGGGACGGGTGACCCGGATGGTCGCTCCCGGCGGAGATGCTAGCGCCCGTTCGGGCGTCGCCAGGTCTCGAGCCCCGCGTCCACGCGCTCCGCGAACCCGATCTCGTCGCGCAGCGAGTCGACCGCGCGCGTCGAGGACGCCGCGGGATCGAGGCATGCGAGCTCGGTCCACTCTTCGTTCGCGACGCCGTGCTGGCGCACGAACCAGCGATCGTGATCGTCGCGATCGAGCGGGAACGTGATGCAGGTCGCGGGCTTGTACTTGTTCTTGTCGCCCTCGCTCGCGCCGAGCACGTGGAGGGCGCAGCCCTCGGCGTAGAACACGCAGTATCGCTCGGCGATCGCGAGCATCGGGCGGCCGTGCTTCACGCGCTTGGTGATCCACGCGCCGCGCTCGACGACGCGACGCGCGGCGGGCCGCAGCTTCGCGACCACGTGCGGGATCGCCTCGGCGATGCGCGCTGCCTCGCCTTCGCTCACGGGCGGACGGCTCTCCTTGCAGCACGCGCCGCCGCATCCCGGCCACACGCACTCGAAGCGCGCTTGCTCTTCGTTGACGATCGGCAGCGCCTTCTTCACGAGGTCAGGCTCCGTCCGTAGACGATCTTGTCCGCGCCCACGCGGTAATAGTCGCGCACTCGCGCGATCTCGGGATAGCCGGCGCGCAGATAGAAGCGACGCGTGGGCTCGTAGTCGGGCGTGCCCTCGGTCTCGATCAACAAGAGGCGTCCGCCCCGCGCGCGCACGTCGTCCTCGCACGCCGCGAGGAGCTTCTGCCCGATGCCGCCGCCGTGTCGCGTGGGGTCGACGGCGATCCAGTAGAGGTCGTAGGTCGCGTCGGTCATCGGCGCGTGGCCCCAGCACGCGTACCCGAGCACGGTGCCGTGATCGTCCTCCGCGACCGCGAAGAAGTACTCGTCGTCGTTGGTGGAGAGCCCCTCGTCGACGAGCTCCATCGCGACGTCGACCTCCTCGGGGCGGAAGACACCGACGGCCCGCACGATGCGATCGATCGCCTCGCGGTCGCTGGGGCGCAGATCAGTCCGTACGCGCACGACGTGCTGCTCCTCGAAGGAGGCCCGCGATCAGGCCCTCGTATCCGATCCCGGCTCGCTCCGCGGCGAGGCAGAGCCCGGCGCCGCGCGAGAGATCGGGGTTGGGGTTCACGTCGATCACGAAGGGCGCACCATCGCGATCGAGACGGAGATCGACACGCCCGTAGTCGCGCAGCCCGAGGGCGCGCCACGCCGCGAGCGCGACCTGCTCGATGCGCGCGCGGAGCTCCGCGTCGAGGTCGCGCGCTTCGACGCTCGCGCTGCCGCGGTACTCGTCGCTCTCTTCGTCCCACTTCGCCGAGAACGTGAGAATTCGCGGCAAATTCGCGGGAAATCGCGAGTAATCGATCTCGGCGACCGGCAGCGCGCGGGGGGGCGCGCCGTCGAGCTCGACGATCGACACGTTGAGCTCGCGTCCGTCGACGTAGCGCTCGATCAGCGCGGGGCCGAGGCCGCGGGCGATCAGGTGCTCGACGCGGGCGCGGGCGGGGGGCTCGTCGTGCACCACGCTCGCGGCGTCGATGCCGTGGCTCGCGTCCTGGGCCGCAGGCTTCACGATCCACGGGCCGCGCGCGCCGAGTGGCCAGGGCGCGCGCGAGTCGCTCATCGTCGCGCCCTCGGGCACCGGCACGCCGGCGCTCGCGAGCAGCGCGCGGGTGAGCGGTTTCTCGAGACAGAGCGCGAGCGCGCGCGGGGTCGCGCCGGTGTACGCGCAGCCGCGCAGCTCGAGCGTCCACGCGACGCCGGCTTCGTTGCGCACGCGTCCGGCCCAGCTCTCGGCGAGATTGACCACGACGTCGGCATCGATGGCCGCGACCTGCGCGAGCATCGTGCGCGGATCGCTCGAGAGCGGGACACGATCGACCCGCAGTCCGAGCGACGACGCGACCTGCGCGACCTCGTCGATCACTCCGCCGATCGAGGCCACGGCCGCGGCCTCGGCGGCACCGGTCTCGGCGGAAGAGGCGGAGGTGGTGGAGAGGGAGTCCCAGAGGATCGCGATGGAGCGGAGCGGAGTCATGGGTACAGCCGAGGCGACGGAGGCATCATCTCAGATCACGCGGGCAGCGCGGGTTCTCGAGCCGCGAGCGCTGGAACAGCCGTGCACGAGCACGTGTACGAGTCACGACGTGGTTCGATCGATCGTGATCGTTCGTACTCCGCATCACGAATCGAGGCGCATCGAGGTCACTTCATTCTCGCGCGGAGCGCGCACACGCGCGCAGCGCGGTGCTACCCGCGAGCGCCCGGGCCGCGCGAACAGCGCGGACCGGTCGCGAGCCATCCGCCACCTCACCCAACGAGACGGCAGAACCGCGGTACCGGGCGCGGGGTGGAGGGTCCGACGCCCTCGTGCGACGGGGGCTCGCAGAGGCCGACCACAGACTGATCGAAGCATCGCGGCAAACGCGCGAAGCGCGCGCCGCGATGCGCCCACCGACTCCCGACGCTCGCGGCCTTCCGTTCAGCAGCCCGCGAGCACCCGGGCGGCGGACCCTCCACCCCGCGCCGCTCGCCGAAGCCTCACAGGCCTTGTCTCTCGCGCGCCGCTTCGACGATCCGCCCGATCAGATCCGCATACCCGAGCCCATTCGCCCGCGCGAGGATCACCAGATCGCCCGTCACCGGGTTCAACCCCGGCAGCGGGTTCACCTCGAGGAACTTCGGCTCGCCGTCGTCACCGAGGCGCACGTCCACGCGGCCGACGTCGCGACACGCGAGCGCACGGTACGCCGCGAGCGCGACGTCCTCGACCGCGCGCACCAGCTCGTCCGGGCGGCGCGGCGGGACGTGGTACTCGACCTCTTCGAGGTAATTTCGTTTGACCTCCAACGAATACACGAACTCGTCGACCGCACACCTGCGGGGCACGATCTCCATCGCGCCGATCACCTGCGCGCTCGCCCCGGTGCCGAGGATGCCCACGGTGAACTCGGGGCCCGAGCAGAACTCCTCGACCAGCACCGGCTCGCGGTAGTCCGCGAGGAGCTGCCCGCAGAGCTCGCGCAGATCGTAGAGATCGACCACGCGGCTGTGCTTGCGCACGCCCATGCTCGAGCCCTCGAAGAGCGGCTTCGCAATCAGCGGGAACACGAGCGGCACGTCGTGCAGCTGCTCGACGTTCTCGACGACGATGAAGCGCGGCGTGGGCACGCCCGCCGACGCGACGACTCGCTTGGCCATCGCCTTGTCGAGCGTGAGCGCGAGCGTCAGCGGATCCGAGTGCGTGTAGGGCACTCCGAGCATCTCGAGCGCGCTCGGCACGTGCGCCTCGCGCGAGCGCGTGCCGTAGCCCTCGGCGATGTTGAAGACGAGATCCCCCGGCTCCTGCATCGCGCGCGCGAGGAACGAGCGACCGCTGCCGAGCCGGCGGGTGCGATAGCCGTTCGCGCCGAGCGCCTCTTCGATCGCCGAGACGGTCGCGTCGGAGTCGTACTCCTCGAACGCGTCCTCGGGCATCTCGACGTCTCCGAGCGTGCGGCGCGCGACGCGCTCGAAGTCGGCCTTGAGGTCGTACGCGATGCCGACGGTGCGCACCTCGGTGGTGCGCGGGCCCTCGCCGAGGCTCTTCATGTGCGTGCGCAGCGCGCCGCCGAACGACGAGGACATCGGGAGCCGTGCCGGCGCGCCGGGCGCGCCGCCGCGCATCGACGGACCGACCTCGGCGGCGTCGAAGCGACCGGGAACGTTGGTGCCGAGCGCGCGCACGATGCGCGGCGCGAGACCGTAGCGGTGAGAGTGCGGATACGAAGGACCACCGAGCGAGACGATGCTGGGCGCGCGAGTCGCGCCGCGCCGCGAAGGAGAATTGCGATGCGTGTCCATCAGTGCTCGTAGGAGCGCGCTCGTCCGAGCGCAGGGCAGGGATCGCCGTCAACGGCAGGGCACGCGAGGAACGCGCGCCGAGACCGTCCGACCCGGGCGAGGCGGGCCGGAGCGAGCGAACGAAGCGAATGCCGCGCGGAGCGAGCACGAGTCGCGTCGGATGCGATGGCGTGCTGCCCCCGCGAGGTGTGGGGACCGAGAGGAACGTGGGAGCGAGAGGAGCCGAGGGCCGCGATCGCCGGCGCAGCGTCGTGTCCGACGCGGATCGCCGTCGACCGCGAAGGTCTTGGGACGGGTCCTGGCGGCTCCGTTTTCGCGTGGTCGGAAGCAGTAGCGCTCCGCCGTGCGCGCTCGTCCATGAGCCCGGAGACTGACGAGGTCGATCTCGGGTGTCAATCGGGTGGCAGGTATTTTTCGGATGCGATCGCGGCGTGGGATCGAGATCGATCCCGACCGCGATCGATCACGGCGATTCGACGCCGCAGGCAGGCGTCGCGGGACGGCCGGAGGCGGTCGCGATCCCGCCCGCGGGCTCGCCGTGCAGCTGGCTCCAGCCGTAGTCGGCGGAGACCGCGGTGATGCAGACGAGGCCCGCGATCATCATCCGCACGAAGAACCCCGCGGCCCACGATCCGTCGCCCCCGCCCGGCACGTCGCGCCATCGCGCGAGGTAGCGATCGGCCACGAGGAACGCCGGCGCCGCGAGGAGCACGAGCCGCGGGTACCAGCCGATCGCCGCGAGCACGAGCGTGAGGATCACCGAGAGCGCGAGGAACGCGCGGGTGACGTCGAGCGTGAAGCGCGCACCGCGCAGCGCGACGAGGGTGCGATAGCCGCGCGCGCGATCCTCGTCCTCCTGGAACGCCTGCGCCGCGAGGTACGCCGCGACGATGTACGTGACGCTGAGCGCGAGCGTCGCCGCGCCGCGCGGGGTCGGCGGGAGATCGGAGAGCAGGAACCCGCCGAGCGGAGAGAGCACGCCGTAGCCGATCGCGTTCGCGAGCGGTCCGAGGATCGCGTGGCCCTTCCACGCAGTGCGCGGGTGCGAGTAGAGCACCGAGAGGATCGCGCAGCCGAGCACGCAGAGCCCGAGCCCGAGACCGGTCACGAACGCGGCGGTGAGCGAGAACGCGAGCGTCGCGTAGGCGAACTTCTCGATGCCGCGCGGCACCGGGACGCTCTTGCCGAAGAGGACCTGTCCTTCGTCGCGATCGAGCGCGGCGTTCAGCCACATCGTGCCCATGTGCGGCACGGCCCACATCGTCGCGAGGAGCCCGAGCGGAACGAGCGCGCCGAAGCCCGGGATGCGACAGCCGTGATCCCAATACGCGAACCCGAAGCCGATCATCGGCAGGAACGCGATCAGCACCATCCCCTTGGGGCGCGCGAGGGTCCAGAGAGCGCGGAGCACGAGCGGGCCGCGATGGTAACGCGAGGCGGGTCGGGGGCGCTCCGGCGAAGTACGCTCCCCGCGCCATGAACCCTCTCGTCTCCGATCGCTTCGTCGACTTCCTGCTCTACGACGTCCTCGACGCGCCCTCGCTCACGACGCTGCCGGCGTTCGCCGATCACGAGCGCGAGACGTTCGATCTGTGGCTCGGTGCGTGTCGCAGGCTCGCGCGCGAGGTGCTCTTCCCGACCTATCGCGTGATGGACGAAGCGCCGCCGCGCCTCGAGCACGGCCAGGTGCACGTGCACCCCGCGATGCGCGCGATCTGGAAGGAGCTCGCGGAGCTCGGCGTGATCGCGTCGACGCGCCCCGCGTCGGTCGGTGGTCAGCAGCTGCCGCTCACCGTGTCGACGCTCGCGAGCGCGTACCTGATGGCCGGCAATCTCTCGGCGTACGGCTACGCCGGGCTCACCACCGGCGCCGCGCACCTGATCGAGGCGTTCGGCGACGCGTGGACGAAGGAGACGTTCATGGCGCCGCTCTACGAGGGGCGCTGGACCGGCACGATGACGCTCACCGAGCCCCAGGCGGGCTCGTCGCTCGCCGACGTGCAGACGCGCGCGACCCGTACTGACCAGGGTCATTTTCTGCTGCGCGGCGCGAAGGTCTTCATCTCGGGCGGTGATCACGACGTGACCGACAACGTCGTGCACCTCGTGCTCGCGCGCATCGACGGAGCGCCCGCGGGCACCAAGGGCATCTCGCTCTTCGCGGTGCCCAAGCGTCGTCGCGAGGGCGATGCGTGGGTCGACAACGACGTGTCGATCAGCGGCGTGATCCACAAGATCGGGTGGAAGGGTCTGCCGAGCGTCGCGCTCGCGCTCGGTGATCGCAACGACTGCCACGGATGGCTGATCGGTGCGGAGAATTCGGGGCTCCGCTGCATGTTCCAGATGATGAACGAGGCGCGCCTGATGGTCGGGGTGAACGCCACCGCGACCGCGTCGGTCGCGTTCCACGAGTCGCTCGCCTACGCGCGCGAGCGCACGCAAGGAAGGCCGCTCGGCGTGGTCGACGCGACGACGCCTCCGGTGCCGCTGATCGAGCACCCCGACGTGCGGCGCATGCTCCTTCGTCAGAAGGCGATCGTCGAAGGCGCGCTCTGTCTGCTCGCGACCAGCGCGAAGTACGCGGACCTCGCGGAGCACGCGACCGATCCCGCGGTGCGCGAGCGGAGCCGCTTGCTGCTCGATCTGCTGACGCCGATGGCGAAGAGCTTCCCCGCCGAGTACGGCTTCGAGTCGAACGCGCTCGCGGTGCAGATCCACGGCGGCTACGGCTACTCGTCGGAGTACCTGCCCGAGTCGTGGCTGCGCGATCAGAAGCTCAACTCGATCCACGAGGGCACGACCGGGATCCAGAGCCTCGATCTGCTGGGGCGCAAGGTCGTCGCGGGCGGTGGCGCGGCGATGATGGCGTGGCGCGAGGAGATCCTCTCCGACTGCGCGCGCGCCGACGAAGCGGGCGTCGATCGTGCGCGCACCCAGTCGGTGCGCGATGCGCTCGAGCGCGTGGTCGCGCTCACCGGCGCGCTCGGCGCGCGCGGCATGAAGGGCGACGTGAACGGCATGCTCGCGCACAGCGCCGACTACCTGCAGCTCGCGTCGATCCTCGCGGTCGCGTGGATGTGGACGCGCATGCGCGCGGCGGTCGCGGGGCGCGACGAGGCATTCGCGCGCGCCATCGATCGCGCCGCGATGTACTGGATCGCGACCGAGGTGCCGCGCATCGAGGTGCTCGCGCGTCTCTGCGAGAGCGCGGAGCCGAGCTACCTCGGGCTCGATCCCGCGGATCTCTGATCGCGCGCCGGCACGCGCGGTGCTGAGCGTCGGCGCATGACGCGCTTCGCTTCGGTTCTTCGCGCTTCGATCGTGGCCGGCATGCTCTGGCACGCCGGCGCAACTTCGGTTCACGCCCAGGACGGGGGCGTCGACGGCGACGCTGCAGCGTCGAGCGACGCGGGCCCGCCGGCGCGAAGCTCGGACGACGGATTGCCGCCGTTCGGGTGCTCGGTCGCGGGCAGCGCGGTGTCGCTCGGGCCCGCGCTCGCGCTGGTGCCTCTGCTCGCGATCGCGCGCCGTCGTCGCCGGCGCGCGTGATCGTCAGCGCAGGATCGAGCGGAGGTATGCGTCGAGCTTCGCCTCGTCGATCGGCTGGCCGCGATAGCCGACGTAGAGATCGGGCCGGATCAGGTACGCGCACTCGCTCGTCGCGCCGTAGCGCTTCTCGAGATCGCCGTCGGGATCGAGGAGCACCGGCACGCTCTCCGGCAGCTTCGCCGGGCGCGTCGCGCGCGGGGTGACGACGAACGCGCGCACGCTCGCGCCCCAGCGCGACGCCACACGATCGCAGAGTTTCGTGTAGCGCTCGTAGCCGGCATCGCTCTCGTGGCGACCATCGAAGAGCAGCAGCGTCCACGCGCGTCCGTCGAGGATCTCCGCGAGCCGCTTGGTGCCGCTGCTGCCCGCGACGGTGACCCGCCCGTCGGGCGCGCGCGATCCCGCGTGCGGTCCGTGCTCGAACTCGCGCATCGTGCCGAGCGTCGGGGTCTCGCCGCCCGCTGCGCTGCCGATGCGTGCTTGGAGCATCGACATCTTGTCCTCGCGCACGATCGGGCTCGACTGATAGCCGACCGCGAGCTCCGAGACCTCGCGCGCGATGCGCTGCTGCACGACCTCGAGGCCCACGAGGTGCCGCGCGACCTCGTTGCGCAGCGCGCGCGCGACGCTGTTCTTCAGCGTGCCGACCTTCGTCGCGAGATCGGTCCCCTTGAGCACGCTGCGCGCGATCGCGTGGCGCTCCTGCTCGTAGCTGTCGAGCAAGAGCCCGCGCGCCTCGCCGCGATGAACCATGGCGAGCTTCCACGCGAGGTTGTGGGCGTCCTGGATGCCGGTGTTCATCCCCTGCCCGCCCACCGGGCTGTGCACGTGCGCGGCGTCGCCCGCGAGGAAGACGCGATCGTCGCGATAATGCGCGACCTGACGGCAGTGGATGCGGAAGCGCGCGAGCCACGTCGCGTCGCCGAGCACGCCGCCGGTCGCGGTGCGTCGATCGAAGATCGCCTGCACTTCCTCGAGCGTCGGATCGGCCTCGGTCTCGTCGCTCGCGGGCGCGCTCGCGATCACGCGCCAGCGCCCGCCGGGCAGGGGAAAACACGCGACCACGCCGTCCTCGGCGAACCACGTCGAGATGCGATCGTCGCGGGTGTCCCAGCGGATCGTCACGTCGGCGAGCACGAAGCGCTCGTCGTACGTCGTGCCCTCGAGGGGCAGCTCGAGCTTCTCGCGCACCGTGCTGTGCGCGCCGTCGCATCCGACGAGCCAGGCCGCGCGCAGCGTCGACTCCGCGTCGTTCGCGCGCAGCGTCGCGGTGACGCCGGTCCCGTCCTGACGGAACGAGACGAGCGACGTGCCGCGCTCGACCTTCACCCCGAGCGACTCGAGCTTCGCCGCGAGCACGGCCTCGGTCTCGGCCTGCGACACCGAGAGCAGGTACGAGAAGCGCGTGTCGAGCTCCTCGAACCCCGCGCTCACGATCACCTCGCTGCCCGCCCACATCGTGATGCCGCGCAGCACCAGCCCGCGCGCGATCAGATCCTCGACGATCCCGACGTCCTCGAAGATCTCGAGCGTGCGCGCGTGCACCGCGATCGCCTTCGAGTGTGTGCTCGCCGCCGCCGCGCGATCGATCACCCGCACCGCGAGCCCGCGCCGCGCGAGCTCGCACGCCATCGTCAGCCCGGTCGGCCCGGCGCCGACGACCAGCACGTCCGTCTTGTCCATGCGCGCGATGCTGCCACGATCGCGCGCATCGCCGTCACTCGTGGCTGCCGAAGAGCTCGGTCGCGTAGTGGCCGAACGGCGATCCGTCGATGAACGCGTAGCCGATGCCCGTGTCGTTCGGGCCATCCGCCATGATGTTGTTGCAGTGCCCCGGCGAGTCCATCCAGCCGGCGACGGCTTCGGCGCCCGTCGAATGGCCCGCGATGATGTTCTCGCCCGACGCGAACCCGGCGTAGCTCGCCTCCATGGCGCGGTCCCACGGGCTGCGTCCGTCCGCGCTGTCGTGGGAGAAATAGCCGTTGGCCGCCATGTCGAGGCTGTGGCAGCGCGCGGCCTCGCGCAGCGCGGCGTCCATCGCCAGCGGCGGCACCGGCGGCTTGTCCTCGCCGCCGCAGGTCGCGCCCGCCGCGCGGCGCGCGTTGACCTCCGCGAGGATCTCGTCTTCGAACGCGACCCACGACGCGGGCCAGCTCTCGGGATCGCGGCAGTCGAGCGTGACCGCGGGCTCCGGGCCTTCACCGTCGGGGTCGTACGAGACGCGCTCGTCGTCGCCGCCGCACGCGGTGAGGAGCAGAAGGAATGGCAACACGCGAAGGGAGTGGCTCGGCACCTGTCTCTCCGGTCGGGGCATCGATCCGGCGTCGAGCACGGATTGCGCCACGTCGCTCGATCTCGCGAATCCCCGGCTCCGGCGCGATCGGAGCGAGACTGCATGCGCGCGCGAGCGTGGGCGCGGCCCCCCGCGTGGGGGCTGCGAGCCTCTCGATGCGATGCGCGCTCGCGGAGCGCCCGAGCCTCGCGGCCCGGGCGCCCTCCTCGGCTCACCGGCCGACGCGCGCTCGGTACACGTCGCCGTTGATGCGGGTGTTGGTGCGGAAGTCGATCCACGCGATCGCCGCGCCCACGAACGGCGTGTCGCTGTCGACGCGCGCGATCGACGGATAGTCGGCCTCGCCGCCGCCCGCGCCACCGTTGCTGTCGATCACCGGATCGGCGACCTGCCACGACGCGCCCGCGTCGATGCTCACCGCGGCGCGCACCCGGCGGTACGTGCTCGCGCCGTTCGCGTCGTTCACGTACGCGACGATCACACGATCACCGCCCGCGAACGTGATCGCCGGCGAGTCGTTCACGCCGGGCACCGCGACGCCGCCCGTCGCGTGCGACGCGCGCACCGGCGTGCCCCACGTCGCGCCGCTGTCGGTCGAGCGCGCGAAGAAGATCTGCGTGCCGTCGCGGGTGTCGACCCACGCGACGAACAAGCGATCGTCGGTCGCGCTCGCGGCAGCGGGATCGATCGCGAGCGTCGCCATCGTGCTGCTCGAGATCTCGCTGCTCGGATCGTCGAGGATGCGCTCGGCCGCCCAGCTCGCGCCGTTGTCGATGCTGCGCGAGAACATGATGTCCGAGCCACCGCCGGCCGCGGTCGCGACGTCGGTCCACGTGACGTACACGCGGTCGCCGTCGCTCACGATGCGCAGATCGTCGCTCGCGCGCGTGTTCGTGGTGTCGCCGTCGAGGCGGCGTTCGTTCGCGGCGAGCGCGGTGTTGAGCGTGCCCGCGGACGCGGTGGGATCGTCGATCCACGTCGCGTAGACGTCGAAGGTCGTGCGGCTCGGGCTCGCCGAGACACGCAGCTCGCGCCACGCGAGCACCATGCGTCCCGTCGACGTCACCGCGACGACCGGCTCACCCGCGTTGGGCGTCGCGCCGGTGTTGCGCGACGCGATGCGGACGGTCGTCCACGTCGCGCCGCTGTCGATCGTCGCCGAGTAGACGACGTTGCGGGCCAGCGTGGTCGTGTCGAGGCGCTCCCACGCGACCACTGCGCGCGCGCCGTCCGTGCTCGTCGCGACCGACTGCTTGAAGTTGTCGGTGTCCGCGAGCGTGCTCAGCGCGACCTGGGTACCGAACGACGTGCCGCTGTTGGTCGAGGTCCGGACGTACGTGTGCCGGACCGGCGGGTCTCCGGTCACGATCTGGAACGTGAGGTACACGACGTCGTTCGATCCGTTGCGGCCTACCGCGAGGCGCGGCGCGACCGCGCGATCGCTGGTGAAGTCGGTGAGATCGACCGGCGTCGAGAACGAGGCCCCGCCGTCGGTCGAGCGCGAGAAGTAGATGTCCGCCCGGTCCGAGCCGTTCCGCTTGTCCACCCAGACCGCGTAGACGTGGCGACCGAGCGGCGATCCACCCGCCACCACCTGCACCTCGAACGAGTGGTACTGACCGGCGTTGCCGGGATCGATGCGGAGCTCGCCGCCCGCGGTGAGGCAGCCTTCCGCCGTGTCGTTCAGGCCGTCGCAGTCGGTGTCGAGGGCATCGCCGCAGCGATCGACCGTGTTCACGACCTGTCCCGCGCACACCGCCTCGAACGCGCCGAAGCGGCAGGTCTGGGTGCCGGCGCGGCAGGTGCCGACGCCCGCCGTGCCCGCGGTGCCGCTGTAGCAGCTCCGCGTCAGCGCCCCGCCGCTCGCGCCCTCGTCGGTGCGACCGTCGCAGTCGTCGTCGAGCGAGTCGCAGCTCTCGCTCGCCGCGGGCGTGACCTGTCCGGTGCACGCACCGCCGAACGATCCCGCGGTGCACGCCTGGGTGCCGCCGCGACAGACGCCGACGCCGTTCGTGCCCGCGGCGCCGGTGTAACAAGCGCGCGTGACGCCCTCGTCGATGCGACCATCGCAGTCCTCGTCGGTGTTGGTGCAGGTCTCGCCCGCAGGCACGACCTGTCCCGCGCACGTGCCGAACGTACCCGCCGAGCACACCTGCGTGCCGCCGCGGCAGAGGCCCACGCCGCTCGTGCCCGCGGGGCCCGTGTAGCAGCTCTGCGAGAGCATCTCGTCGACGGTGCCGTCGCAGTCGTCGTCCTGGCTGTCGCAGACCTCGGTGCTCGCCGACGCGCCGCCCGAGCACACGAGCGAGCCGCTCGAGCACACGAGCGAGCCCGGCACGCACGCGCCGATCGACGAGCCGCACGATCCACCGACGTCGACCGGATCGTCGTCGACCACGCCGTCGCAGTCGTCGTCGCGGCTGTTGCACGTCTCGAGCGTCGCGCCGACGCTGCCCGCGCACACGAGCCGCCCGTCGGTGCACGCGATCGCGCCGCGCACGCACTCGCCGGTGTCGGTGCCGCACGCGTCGCCGAGCGTCGGATCGGTCGGCATGTCGTCGATCGTTCCGTCGCAGTCGTCGTCGAGCCCGTTGCAGATCTCGGCGACCGGACCGACCGCGCGCACGCAGCCGAGGGTGCCGCTGCTGCAGGTCGAGAAGCCCGCCGTGCAGGTGCCGACCGCGGGCGCGCACACGCGGCCGACGTCGACCGGCGAGTCGTCCGATGCGCCGTCACAGTCGTTGTCGAGTCCGTCGCAGGTCTCGAGCGTCGGCTCGGGCGCGCCCACGCAGCGCAGCGTCGCGCCCACGCACGTGAGGGTGCCGGTGCTCGTGCACACGCCGGTCGCGGTGCCGCCCGGCGCGCGGTTGCACGCGCCGCCCGAGTCGGTGGTCGGACCGTCGACGCGACCGTTGCAGTCGTTGTCGAGGCCGTCGCAGATCTCGGTGGGATCGGTGGTCGGCGTGCACGGGTACTCGCACCCGTTGAGCTGCACGCCGTCGCGATCGCTGAAGCCCGGGGTGCAGTCGGTCATCGGGTCGAAGCCGCACACGCCGGTGTTGCAGCGCGGCGTCGCGTTCGGGAACGTGCACACGCGACCGCAGCGACCGCAGTTGTTCGGATCGGTGTCGAGGCCGAAGCCCTCGTCGGTGCGGGTGTCGCAGTCGTTGTCGAGACCGTCGCAGACCTCGGCGCCCGTCGGCGTGCACTCGAACTCGCAGCCGTCGAACTGCACGCCGTTCTGATCGATGTAGCCGGTCTCGCAGCCGGTCGCGGGATCGAACTCGCACGTGCCCATGTCGCACGTCGCGGTGCTCACGCGGAAGAACGTGCAGTTCTGCCCGCAGCGACCGCAGTTCGTCTCGTCGTTCTGGAAGTCGAACGTCTCGTCGACGTCGCCGTCGCAGTCGTTGTCGATGGTGTCGCAGGCCTCGACCCCGCCGTTGCTCGAGAAGCAGCGGTACTCGCAGCCGTCGGTGTCCTCGAAGGGACCGCCGATGTCGCCGTTGACGTCGACGAAGCCGTCGAAGCACTCGAGGAGCTCGCACGCACCCTCGGTGCACTGGGTCTGCGCGCCGGTGCGCTCGCACGTGGTCGAGCAGTCGCCGCAGTGCCGCGAGTCGCTCGTGAGGTCGATGCCCTCGTCGATCAGACCGTCGCAGTCGTCGTCGGTCTCGTTGCACTCCTCGGTCGCGCCGACGACACAGCCGTCGGGACGACCCGGGCCTCCGTCGTTGCCGCCGTCGACGCGCGCGTCCTCACCGGGGCCGCCGTCGAGCGCCGCGCCGCCGTCGCAGTTCGCGACGCAGTAGGGCTCGACCTCGCAGCCGCCGAGCACGAGCGCCGCGATCGTGAGCACGACGCCAGCGCCACCGGTCGCACTGCGAGTGCCGCGGTGGGACTGGCGGCGACGCCGCGCGATCACGATCCCCACGATGCCGAGCGCGATCCACGCGAGCGCGCCGCTCGCGCTGCCGGTGCCCGCACCGCTCGCGCTGCACATGCCGCCGCCGCCGGCCGCGAGCACCTCGCGCGGCCCGCTGCCGGTGCCCGCGTCCATGCCGCCGGTGCCCGCGTCGACCTCGAAGTCGCCCGGCGCGTAGCACTCGCCGAGACGGCAGATCTCGCCCTCGCCGGGGCACGTCACGTTGCGGCACGGATCGTCGACGCACTCACCGCGCGTCGGATCACACACCTCGCCGGTGTCACAGCCGAGCGAGCCGCAGGGATCGTCGACGCACGCGCCGCTCACGCAGACCTGGCCCGCGCCGCACGGTGCGTTGCAGCCCGTCGTCTCGCACTCACCGCCGCGACACACCTCGTTCGCGCCGCAGCGCACGCCCGCGCAGCTGCCCACGCACTCGCCGGCGCGGCAGAACTCACCGGCGCCGCAGCTCACGCCCGCGCAGGGATCGTCGACACACTCGCCCGCCGCGCAGATCTGCGCGTCGGTGCAGAGGTAGGGCAGGAAGATGCAGTTGTTGCCGACGCACGCGCCGTCGGTACGACGGCACACGTTCGGCGCGTCGCACGTGACGGTGTCGCACGCGGGCACGCAGCCGCCCTCGACGCACACGTTCTTGGTTCCGTCGGGGCCCGGCTCGCACGTCACGTCGAAGCACTCGTCGGGCACGCAGTAGTGCTCGACGCAGATCTCGCCGCTCGGGCAGCGCTCGCCGAACTCCGTCATCTGGCAGGGCACGCTGCAGCGCCCGCCGACGCACACGCCGCCCTCGCAGAGATCGCCCTCGTCGATGCTGCCGTTGCAGTCGTCGTCGATGCCGTTGCACACCTCGGTGCCGGGGAGCACGCCGCCCACGCACTGGAGCGTGCCCGCGATGCAGCGGAGCTCGCCCTCCTCGCAGACGCCCTCGCCCATCCCGCACACGCCGCCTTCGTCGCTCGGGTCGTCGTCGATGACGGTGTCGCAGTCGTCGTCGATGCCGTTGCAGACCTCGGGCGTGCCCGTGGTCGCGCCCTCGCAGACCGGCGCGCCCGAGACGCACACCGTGATGCCCGGCGTGCACGTGCCCATCGCGGAGCCGCACACGCGGCCGACGTCGATCGGATCTTCGTCGGTGGTGCCGTCGCAGTCGTCGTCGTCGCCGTTGCAGACCTCGACGTTCGGCTCGGTCGCGCCCGCGCACACGAGCCCGCCCGCGACGCAGATCGTGCTGCCGAGATCGCACACGCCGACGTCGGTGGTGCCGCACGTCGATCCGACGTCGCTCGGATCTTCGTCGGTGATCGCGTCGCAGTCGTCGTCGAGCGAGTTGCAGCGCTCGGTGCCGGGACCGACCGCGCCCTGGCAGCGCAGCATGCCGCCGACGCACGCCTGGGTGCCCGCGGTGCACTCGCCGGTGTCGTCACCGCAGCTCGCGCCGACGTCGGTCGGCATGTCGTCGTTGCTGCCGTCGCAGTCGTTGTCGCGACCGTCGCAGATCTCCGGGGTCGGTCCGATCCCGCCCACGCAGGTCGGCGCGGCCGCGAGACAGCGCAGGCGACCGGGCTCGCACTCGCCGGTGCTCTCACCGCACGAGCCGAGATCCGTCAGGCCCTCGTCGACGCGCGTGTCGCAGTCGTCGTCGAGCCCGTTGCAGATCTCGGGCATCGAGCCGTCGTCGGATCCGCCGGGCGCGGTCGAGCAGCGCGTGCCGCTGTCGCCCGCGCACTCGAGCACGCCGGGCCCGCACACGCCGGGCGCGACGCACGCCTCGCCGAGGCGGAAGGTCTCGTCGGTCGCGCCGTCGCAGTCGTCGTCGAGCGCGTTGCAGCGCTCGGCCCGACCGGGGATCGGCGTCGCGTTGCAGACCGGCGCGCCCATGCTGCAGATCGTCGCGCCGTTGCTGCGGCACAGGCCGACGCCGGTGCTGCACGCGACGCCGACGTCGGTCGGCGCGTCGTCCACCGCGCCGTCGCAGTCGTCGTCCGCGCCGTTGCAGAGCTCGGCGTTGGTCGCCGTCGCGTCGCTGCAGCGCAGGCCCGAGGCGCCCGCGCAGGTGGTCACGCCCTCGTTGCAGAGATCGCCGTCGGCGCCGTCGCACGCGACGCCCACGCCCGGCACGTTCTCGTCGGTGCGGGTGTCGCAGTCGTCGTCCGCGCCATTGCAGAGCTCGCCGTTCGCGCCGGTCGCGTCGGTGCACGTGAGGGTGCCCGAGGTGCATGCGAACACGCCCTCGTTGCAGAGGTCCGCGTCGGTGCCGTCGCACGCGACGCCGGTGCCCGCCGCGCCGTTGTCGATCGTGCCGTCGCAGTTGTCGTCGAGGTTGTTGCACTGCTCGGCGCTCGGCCCGCGCGTCGAGCGACAGATCAGCGCGCCCGTGACGCACGCGGTGACGCCGGTGCGGCACACGCCACGCTGCGCGCCGCCCTCGCACGTCATCGAGACGTTGTCGCAGGTGCACGCGACGTCGTCGTCGGAGAGCGAGGGGTCGTTCGCGTCGACCAGGCCGTCGCAGTCGTCGTCGCGCCCGTTGCAGATCTCGACGCCTGGCGAGCAGGGCGGGGTGAGCCCCGTGACCTGCATGGCCATGTCCTCGTAGTCGTTGTCGCCGCCGCGGAAGAGGTCTTCGAAGCCGAAGTAGAAGCGGTTCGCGGTGATGCGCGACTGGTAGACGAGGTGATGGACGAAGTCGCCGTCGTTGTTGAAGTCGCGCTGGGTGTAGTACGCGCGACCGAAGAGCGAGCGCCCGTCGCTCCCGTTGTGGAAGTCGCCGCAGGCGTCGTTGTCGGTGCTCGGGTTGCCCTCGGGCGTGATCAGGTAGAACGCGATGTAGCCGCCGCGGTAGCGCCCCGCCGTGCGCTCCGCCGCGAAGTCGACGCTCACGCTCGTGCCCGGCTCCGCGCCGGTGACGTAGCCGGGGACCTCGTTCGCGTGCGTCGACGCGGGCACGGTGCAGCCCATGATCGGGCGCAGGTTCGCGACCACCGTCGGATCGTCGCCGACGTTGTAGTAGCCGAAGCTGTTCTCGTAACCGGCACCTTCGGCGATGTCGACGAACACGACTGGGTTGCTCGTGCTCGGCAGGAAGATCTCGGGCAGCTGCGCTGCGTCGATCACCGCGTGGATCGCCGTCGCCGCTGGAGGCGCGACGCCCTCGTACGAGCTCAGCGCGGTCTGCAGCGCATTGCCGACGGGGACGATGGTCCCGTCGACCTGCACGACTGTCGCGCGTGCGTCGGTGGCGATGAAGGAAGCGGCGAGGGCGGCAATGAAGAGAAGGGGAGCAACACGTCGAGTACGGCGCGCGCGCATAAGCCTCCGGCAGGCGTCATCGCCGCGGCCCGGGGGGACGGGCGGCCGCAGCGGACTCGTCCAGAATCGCTGTGATCAGCGCGCGAAGTAAATAGGGATCATCCCCGATCCCGGGAATAGATGATCCGCGGCCGAATTTCCGAGGGAAGCGGGAGGAGAAGGCAGACCGCCCACCCCCTCCTCGGGACGGGAAGGCTCTCCTCAGAGCAACTTGTGCGAGCGCACCCGGCCCGCCGCGCCGGTCATCCCGATCGTGACGTCCGCGCCTTCGCGGTCGAGCTCGACCTCGGCGCGTCGTCCGTTCTGGCAGAGCTCGGCCGGGGCCTCGATCAGCTCGATCGTGTCGCCCTCGTCGGTCACGAGCGCCCACACGCCGCCCTCGATGCCCAGCTTGCGGATCGTGCCCTTCACTCGTCGTGTCGCGCCCACGCTCGCCTCCTGCTGCTCTTCCCGTGCGTGAGCCCGGGACGTGCTCCATCAAGAGCGGCGCGGCTTGACACCCCCGAGCGCGCGCGGGTTGATCGGAGCGATGAGGCAGATCCATAGGCTGACCGAGCCGCGCGCGCTAGCCCTGCAGCTCGACGAGCTGGGTTGGAGCGCCGCGCGCCACGACGACCGCACCTTCCGCTGCGTGCACGACACCAGCGAGGGCGAGCTCGTGGTGTTCGTGCGGCTCGATCAGAACTGGCTCATCGCGTCGGTCGTCCCGTTCCTCCGCACCCGCGGCGACAACTCGTTCGAGCTCTCGCGGTGGCTGCTGCGGATGAACCGCGACATGTACCAGACGAAGTTCGCGTACGACGAGGACGGCGACGTCGTGCTCACCGTCGAGCTGCCCACCGAGTCCCTCGACGCGAGCGAGATCCGCACCGCGCTCTCCGATCTGTTGCAGCACGCGATCCGTCACCGTCGAACGCTGCGCGAGGCGAGCACCTGAGCTACATCTCGCCGCCTCGTCCACCACGACGACGGCGGAGGTGGCGGTGAGGATCGAAGCCGACAGCGTCCTGCCCTTCTCGCGCGAGCGTGTGTTCCGCGCCTATCGAGACGAGCTCCCCGACTTCACGGCGTACCTGCCGAACGTGCGCGCGATCGAGGTGAAGTCGCGCAAGGACGAAGGCGCGATCGCGACGCTGCACAACGTGTGGCACGGCGGCGGTGACATCCCCGCGCCCATCGTGAAGGTGATCGGCGGCGAGAGCCTCTCGTGGGACGACTTCGCGAAGTGGGATCAGGGCGCGTGGACGTGCGAGTGGAACATCCGCACCAGCGTGTTCACCGAGGCCGTGAGCTGCAGCGGCAAGAACACGTTCATCGAGCTCGGCGGAGATCGCACGCGCCTCGAGATCGCCGGTGACATCTCGATCGACGTGAAGAAGGTGAAGGGCATCCCGTCGTTCCTCGCGGGCTCGATCGGCAAGACGGTCGAGAACTTCCTCGTGAAGCAGATCACCGCGAACCTGACGAGCGTGAGCGACGCCCTCACGAAGTACCTGCAGAGCAAGGGCTGACGGACGCGCGCGAGCGGGGGGAGCGCTCGCGCGTGACGTTTCGTATCAGGGGTCGGGCGGAGACTGGACAGACTGTTAGAATCGCGGCTGGGGGGAGTACATTGCTGGCACGTCAACCGTTCGTCGCGGTGGCGGTCGCCGACGAGCCGCGCATTGCGTCCGCGGTGGTCTCGGGCGTCCGTCGAACGCTGATCGACCTCGGGCAGTGGCCTCGCGTCCGCGCGCGTGCGATCGCGCGCATGCCGAAGGTCCGTGCGTGGATCGACAGCGCGCTCTCCGACGCGTGGTGCCCGGTCGAGTACCACCTCGTGATCCTCGAGGCGGTCGCCGCGGAGTACGGCGACGACGGGATCGCGGCGTTCGGTCGCGCGCGCTTGCTCGACAACATGAGCGGCGGCGTGCTCTCGCCGATCCTTCGGAGCTGGATGCGCTCGTACGGCAGCGCGCCCGGTCATCTGCTGCGCGTGGCGCCGCACGTCTGGCGCGCGGTGACGCGTGATCTCGGTCGTCTGATGGTGGTCGAGATGGGCGAGCGCGCGGCGCGGTTCCGGATGGAGGACATGCCCGACGAAGCGCGGCGCTGCATCGCGTGGCATCGCTTCCTCGAGGGCTACGGGGTCGCGCTGCTCGAAGCGGGCTCGTACCAGGGCGCGCACGTCGAGATCGCGCTCGGTGAGGTGCCGAGACAGCTCGACGGACTGGTCCGCTGGTAGTCGGCTCGCGTTCGACTCGTCTCGAGATCCCTGCGCGGGCTCTGACCCCCTCCGCCCCACCCTTTCGGGGCTCGAGAGTCCGTCGGGTGGTCGTCGGGCACGAGCGCGGCCGGTGGGCATGCTCGATCGTGTCGGTCCCCCGCTGTACTGGCCTCGGGGTCAGGGCTTCTCGGCGTCGGGCTCGTGCTCGGGCGATCGGGCGGCGCGGCGCGGCGCGTCGTCGGCGCGGCGGGTGTCTTCGGCGGGCTCGGCGCGCAGGCGGGTCAGGCGCTGCTTGATGCGGGCTTCGATGCCGATGTCCTTGGGCTCGTAGAAGCGCGCGCCGATCAGGGCTTCGGGCAGATAGGTCTCGCCCTCCGCGTGGCCGCCTTCGGCGTGCGGATAGCGGTAGCCCTGACCGTAGCCCCACGCCTTCATGTGCTTGGTCGCCGCGTTGCGCAGCTTCATGGGCACCGGCAGCGGGCCGTGCTGCTTCACCGCGTCCTGCGCGCGCTGCCACGCTTCGTAGCTCGCGTTGCTCTTCACCGTGCTCGCGAGGTACGTGCAGCACTGTGCGAGCGGATGGAGGCCCTCGGGCATGCCGAGACGACGGAACGCCGCGTCCGCGGCGACCGCGATCTGAAGCGCGTTGGGGTCCGCGTTGCCGACGTCCTCGCTCGCGAAGATGATCAGGCGACGCATCACGAAGAGCGGATCTTCGCCCGCCTCGAGCATGCGCATCATCCAGTAGATCGCAGCGTCGGGATCGCTGCCGCGCATCGACTTGATGAACGCCGAGACGACGTTGTAGTGCTCCTCGCCGCTCTTGTCGTAGAGCAGCGTGCGCGACGCGAGCGCTTGCTCCACGGCCTCGCGATCGAGCGCGACGCTCCGCGCGATCGCGTCGTTCGCCGCGAGCTCGAGCACGTCGAGCGCGCGACGCGCATCGCCCTGCGCCATCTCCGCGATCATGCCGAGCGCCTCGGTGTCCACGGTGAGCGCGAGCTTGCCGAGGCCGTGCTCGCGATCGCTCATCGCGCGCTCGAGCAGCGCGCGCAGATCGCTCGGCTCGTGGGGCTCGAGGCGGAACACACGCGCACGTGAGAGCAGCGCGGCGTTCACCGCGAAGCTCGGGTTCTCGGTGGTCGCGCCGATCAGCACGACCGCGCCGCGCTCGACGTGGGGCAGCAGCGCGTCCTGCTGCGCCTTGTTCCAGCGGTGGATCTCGTCGACGAAGAGGATCGTGCGCGTGCCGTGCAGGCGCTTCCGCTCCGCGGCCTCCGCGAGGATCTTCCGCAGCTCGGGCACGCCGCTCATCACCGCGCTGAACGGGACGAACACCGCCTTCGTCTCCGCGGCGACGGCGCGCGCGAGCGTGGTCTTCCCGGTGCCGGGCGGGCCCCAGACGATCATCGACGGGATCCGGTCCTGCTGGATCGCGCGACGGAGCAGCGAGCCCTCGGCCACGAGATGGCGCTGTCCGACCATGTCGGTGAGACGACGCGGCCGCATGCGATCGGAGAGCGGTGCGCCCTCGCGGTCGCGATCTTCCTTGTGGTCGAACAGGTCCATCGACTGCGCTGCTTCTACTACGCAAGGGATGCAGAGCGCGGGACGCAGAGTGCGTACCCGGGTACGCGGATCCAACGCGAACCATGACACGGCTGTCGGACCGTCGCGCCCCACCCGTGCGCGCAGGTCGCGAGCGAGATCGAGAACTTTCGCGTGGGGCGTGCGTCGGAAGCGATCGATTCGTGGCTCGTGGCACCTCGGTTGCAGAAAACCGGTGCAACACAAGGGAGGCGTCGATGACGACCCGCAACGTCCTCGAGATGATCTTCGAGTATCAGCTCCTCCGGGCGAAGCAGGATCGTCTGGAGGTCCCGCTCGACGACGACGAGCGCGCGCGCCTCTTCGGGCTCGGGCGCTTGCTGACCGGCGACGGCACGCCGAGCCCGCGCACGATGCCGCGGCTGCCGTTCCCGAAGACGGTGAGCTTCACGATGCCGGGCGGCTTCGAGTCCGGCGAGGTGAAGAACCTGAGCGGCACCGGTCTCGCGATCGCGACGGCGCGCCCGCCGGTGATCGGTGCGCGCGTGATCGTGCGTCTGCTCGATGAAGCGGCGGGCTGCGAGTACTTCTTCCCGTGCCGCGTGATCTGGGCGCGACGCGCGAACCTCCCGGGCATGGGCCTGGTGTTCGACGGAGTGCCGACGCGCAACGAGTACCTCGCCGAGGAGAGCACGGGCGTGTGGCGACGCGCGATGCGCATGGGTGACCCGCCCCGCGAAGCGAACGTCGCGTAGCGCTCGGGCCGCTCGGCCTTCTGCGCTGCGCGCACGAGGGCTGCTCGGCCTGCGTTCGACGTTTGTCTCGAGATCCCTGCGCCGGCGGCGGGCTTCACGGCGGTGCATGCGAAGGGGGCTCTGCCCCCTCCGCCCCACCCCCTTCGGGGCTCGAGTGTCCGTCGCGTGGGCTCGATCGTGTCGGTCCCCCGCGGTGCGGGGGCCCCTAGCCGACACTTCGGTGGTTGCCGAGGACGGTGTCGGCGCGCCTCGACGCGCGGGCTGGTACGGGAAGTACGGCTTGGCGTGCGCGGCTCCGATGGAGCACCCCGCGAGCGGTAGGATCACGCGATGGACGATGCGAGGTTTTGGGCGATCATCGATGCATCGCGACGCGGTTGCGACCATCGCAGCGCTGACGAAGCTCGGTGGCAGCCAGCGGTGCTCGAGAGATTGCTCCGCGCGCTGACGCCCGACGACATCGAGGCGTTCGCGCTCATCTTCGAGGCGCTCCACGCGCGCGCGTATCGATGGGACCTCTGGCACGCGGCCTACGTCATCGCGGGCGGGTGCAGCGATGATGGGTTCGCCGACTTCCGGTCGGGCCTGATCGGGCTCGGGCGCGAGGTCTTCGAGGACGCACTGCGCGATCCGCTCACGCTCGCGCGGTTGCCCCGCGACACGGAGCTCTCGCAGGAGGGGATGCGCTACGCGGCGAGGAGAGCTTACGAGGGACTCACCGGCAGGCATCTCGCGGTGGATGTCGTGCACGCCATCGAGCCCGCAGGCGGGCAGCTGGACGAGGAGGTGTTCCTCCGGAAGTACGCGGAGCTCGAGCGCCGGCTCGACCCGCGGTGATGCGTGCGAAACGGCGGGGCGACGGGCGCGCCCGTCCTGCTATTTCTCGGGCGTGTCCAAACCAGCTCGGTTCGTTGGGTTGCTCTTGGTGGTTCTCTCGTCGTTCGCGGCGAATGCTCGCGCGCAAGAGTGCGCCGAGGGTCGGGTGGCCAGCGAGCAGACCGCCGGGCGCTGTTGCTGGCCGGGGCAGGCGTGGGACGCGGCGAATGCGCGATGCTCCGGGCCGCCGTCGTGTCCCCATGGGCTCGTCGCCGAAGGCGACGCGTGCGTGGCGGCGATGCGGCGCCGCGGAGGTGTCTACGAGCTCGACGCACCCGCTGCGAACGCACCGAGCGCCTGGGGCGAGGAGCCCGGCGGACGAACTCCGGATGACGCTTCCCTGCGCCGCCTCTCCGTGCATCGCAGCGACGGCGGGCTCATCGCCGGCGGCGCGATCACGTTCGGGCTCGCCTATCTCGTGACCGGGGTCATCGGCACGATCGACGCCACCGCCGGCCGGAGCGTCGGGCTGTTCACGTGGCTGCCGCTCGCCGGACCCGTCCTCTGGGCCGCCGGCATGGGCGATGCCGTCGAGTGGGTCCTCGGATCGACCAGCGCGGCGCTCCAGACGCTCGGTCTCGTGCTGCTGATCGCCGGCGCCGCCGGGCACGACGTCGAGATCGATGCGTCGGAGGCGCTGGTCCTGCCTGGCGCACCGGGCGCCGACGTCGGCGCGACGCTGCACGTGCGCTTCTGAGCGCTACGGATTTCGTAGCGCTGCTGCGCGCACCACGCGGGTGCCGCCTGCGAGCACGTCGTGTCGGCCCTGGCGCAGCGGGCTCTTTCGGATCGTCACGACGATCGCGATCCACGCCGCGAGCGCGAGGATCGGGCCGAGGAACGGGATCGCGCCGAGCACGGTGAAGGCTTCGCGCGTGAGCGCCTGCTTCATCGTGACGCGTTCGCCCTCGGGGCCGACGACGCGCAGGCCGAGCGCGAGCTTGCCGAGGGTCGCGCCCACCAGCGCGTCGAGCAGCGCGAAGTACGCGAGCACGAGCAGCGCGCCCGCGATCAGCCAGTCGAAGCCGAACCCCATGAGCTGACCGAGCCCGACGTTCATCGCGACCACGATCGCGACGTCGATCGCGCGCGCAGCGAGACGAACGGGGAGCTCGGCGGGAACGAGCGAGTCGGCAGCCACGTGAACCTCCGGGTCGTTTCTCCTTCGACGCCCGGAGCGCGGCGATCTCATCGGTCGACGTCAGCGGGTAGGCAGGCCGCTCGCGAGGGCCGTGCACGCGAGCCCCGCTACGACCACCAGCCCGAAGGTCCCCTCGAACGCGATGCCGGTCGTCGAGAGCACGATCGCCGCCGCGACCCCGAGCACCGAGCCGAGCTGGCGGAGCGCTTGATGGATGGCGCTCCCGACGCCGAGACGATGCGCCGGCAGGTGTCGCACCGCCGCGCCGCTGAGCGTCGGAAGGAGAAGGCCCACGCCGGTGCCGGTCACCAGCACCGCGGGGAGCCAGATCGTCAGGAAGCTCGGCGGCGATCCGAGCGCGCGCAGGATCAGCAGACCGCCGAGCGCGTAGACGAGCCCGCCCACGCGGACGAGCGCGCGATGGCCGAAGCGCGCGCCCACGCGCCCCGCGACGATCGCCACCGGCACGACGACGAGCGGCCCCGGCGAGATCGCGAGGCCCGCGCGCACGAGGCCGTAGCCCCACGCGTTCGTCAGGAAGAACACGAACCCGAGGAACATCGCGGCGAACGCGATGCTGAAGATCGTCACCGCGACGTTCGCGGTCGCGAAGCCGCGATCGCGGAAGAGCCGCAGGTCGAACGAAGGCGCGGGGGCGCGCAGCTCGTGCACGACGAATCCCGCGAGCGCGAGCACGCCCACCAGGCCGGCCGCGAGCGACGTCGCGGGCTCGAACGCGCGCGCATCGAGGACCGCGAGACCGATCGCCGTCGCGCCCGCGATCAACAAGAACGTCGGCGCCGCGCGGGGGAGATCGGTCGCGCTCGCATCGCGCGACTCGGACAGCAGGCGCATCGAGAGCACGGCCGCGACGACGCCGATCGGCAGGTTGATCGCGAAGACCGATCGCCACCCGAGCGAGTCGACGAGCAGCGCGCCGAGCGAGGGCCCGATCGCCGCGGCCAACGCGCCGACCGCGCCCCAGAGCCCCGCGACGAGCGCGCGCTCTCGGACCTCGCTCGCCGCGAGCACGAGCGCGAGCGACGCCGGCAGCAGCGCGGCCGCGCCGGCACCTTGGAGCGCACGCGCCGCGACGAGGAACCCAGCGCTCGGGGCGAGCGCACACGCGACCGACGCCGCGACGAAGACACCGAGCCCCACGACGTACACGCGCCGCCGCCCGAGCTGATCTGCGAGCCGTCCTGCGGGCACCAGGAGCGCGCCGAACACGACCGTGTACGCGTTGAGCACCCACGAGATCGTCTCGAGCCGCACGTCCGCGAAGTCGGCGCGGATCGCGGGGAACGCGACGAAGAGCACGGTCGCATCGAGCGAGACCGCGAACACCGCGATCGAACAGATCGCGAGCACCAGGCGCGCCGCGGGGCTCACGTGATCACCACTTCCGTCTGCATCGTCTCTCCGATGTTGTATCTACAACCATCATCGCGTGCCGAAGGCCCGCGCTGGGCCGCGCGCCATCAGTCGCACTCGGGCCGGGCGCGACGCACCGGCTCTTCTTCACGCAGCGTGCGCGCGAGGAGCGGGAGCGAAGGCAGCGCCGCTGCGGCGCGCGCCTGGGCGCGCTCCCACGCCGGCACCGCCGCCTCGAGGAGCTTCGCGCCGCGCGCGGTGAGCTCGAGGCGCTTCTCGCGCCCGCCTTCACGACGCCGCACCAGCCCACCGGCCTCGAGCCGCGCGAGATCCCGGCTCAGCGTCGACTTCTCGATCTCGAGCGCGCGCGCGATCCGCGCCGCGGTCGCGTCCTCGTCGAGCCCCGCGATCGCAGCGAGCAGGTTGAGCTGCGCGACGGTGAGCCCGATCGGCCGCAGCGCCTCGTCGTAGATCGCGTTCACGACCCGCGAGAGCCGACGCAGCGGCGACGCGAGGCACTCGTCGCGAATACGCCGAGCGATCGGCGCGACCGAGGGCTTCGCGGACATCTGGTGCATATACAACCGTCACTCCACGACGTCGAGCCCGCCCTCCGCACCCACCGGCCGCGCTCGTGCCCGACGACCACGCGACGGACTCTCGAGCCCCGAAGGGGGTGGGGCGGAGGGGGCAGAGCCCCCTTCGCATGCACCGCCGTGAAGCCCGCCGCCCGCGCAGGGATCTCGAGACGAACGTCGAAAGCAGGCCGAGCAGCCCTCGCAGAGCGCCGCGCGCAGCGAAGAGGCCGAGCGGCCCGAGCGATCAGCGGACGATGCGCAGTCGGGTCGGGCCCTTGGCCGCAGGGATGCGAGTCCCGCCGGTGCGCTCGAAGTGCAGGTTCGCGACCTTCGCGATCAGCGCATCGCCCACCGCGGTGAACGCCTTCGCGCTCTCGCTCTCGGGCACGCTCTGCACGATCGGCATGCCCTTGTCGCCCCACTCGCGCACCGGGGGCTCGAGCGGGATCTGACCGAGCAGCGGCGCCTTCGCGAACTCCGCGATCTTCTCGCCGCCGCCGCGCCCGAAGAGCTCCTGTCGCACGCCCGCGCTGTCGACGAAGTAGCTCATGTTCTCGATCACGCCGAGGATCGGGAGGCTCAGCTTGCTGCACATCGAGACGCACTTGTAGACGTCCTGCAGCGCGACCTCTTGCGGCGTGGTCACCATCACGACGCCGCTCACCTTGAGCTTCTGCGCCATCGTCAGCGCGACGTCGCCGGTGCCCGGCGGAAGATCGAGCACGAGGTAGTCGAGCTCGCCCCACTCGACGTCCTTGAGGAACTGCTGCAGCGCGCTGTGCAGCATCGGTCCGCGCCAGATCACCGCCTGCTTGTCGTCCTCGAGCAGGAAGCCGATCGACATCATCTTCACGCCGAAGCGCTCGAGCGGGAGGATCTTCTTGTCCTCGCGCGTCGGCGGGTGGCCGTGCACGCCCATCATCGTCGGGATCGACGGGCCGTAGATGTCGGCGTCGAGGATGCCGACGCGAAGCCCCGCGCGCTTGAGCGCGAGCGTCAGGTTCACCGCGGTCGTGCTCTTCCCGACGCCGCCCTTGCCGCTCATCACGAGCACGACGTTCTTCACGCCGGGGATCGGATCGTCGCCCATCACCTCGCGCGTCGGGACCTGCACGTCGATCGCGATCTCGACCGCGCTCGCGCCCGCCTCGCGCGCCGCGTGCTCGATCGACTCGCGCACCTTGGCGTGCACGGCGCTCGAAGGGGTCGCGAGGTGCGCGCGCACCTTCACCTTGCCACCGGGCTCCACCGCGAGATCGGTCAGGGCACCGATGTCGAGCATCGGCTTGTCGAACACCGGATCGACGACCTTCGACAGCGCGGTGCGGAGCGACTCGGTGGTGAGCTCGGCCATGTTCATTTCCTCAGGAGACAACCCAGGTGGCGCGGTGTGTGTCTGCGCAGCGCGCACGTCAAGCGCGATCACGAGCGCGATGTTTCGCCCGTGTATCATGCCGCGCATGACGTACCGGTTCCGCTTGCTCCTGCTCTCGCTCGCATCGTTGCCCTTGCTCGCTGCGTGCGGCGACGACGACGCCCCGCCCGCGACCGACGGCGGCACCGACTCGGGGACGCCGACGACCGATCTGTCGCTCCCCGGTCTCGATGGCGAGGTCGAGGTCGTCTACGACGATCGCGGCGTCCCACACATCTACGGGACCACGCGTCACGACGTGCTCGTGGTGCAGGGCTATCTGATGAGCCGCGATCGCTTCGCGCAGATGGAGTTCATCCGTCGCAGCGTGCTCGGTCGCATCGCGGAGATCGGCGGCGAGAGCTCGCTCGAGGACGACGTGATCTCGCGCTGGGAGGGATACCGGCGCATGGGCGTCGAGATCTACGAGGGCCTCGCGACCGACGATCCGTCGCGCTTGTCGGCGGAGGCGTTCGTCGAGGGCATCAACCTCTACATCGATGCCGTGATGCGCCGCGAGGAGGATCCCGCGGTGATGGGCGCGGAGATCGTGAACGTGGTGCTCGCGAGCCCGAGCTTCGGGCACTGGGAGCCCGCCGACATCTTCGCGCTCGCGCGCTTCCAGTCGGCGAACCTGAGCTTCGATCCGCGCGACGATCTGAACCGCTCGGCGCGCCTCGCGGCGATCGAAGCGGCGTTCCCCGCGGACGACGCCGACCCGCGCATCGCGGCGCGCTCGGGCCTCTTCGAGGATCTCTTCACGCAGCGCCCGGCGCGCGAGGCGTTCACCGACGACGGCTTCCCCGACGGCACGACGATGGCGCTGCTGCCGGTGATCGATCCGCGCCCCTTCGGCGCGCGCTTCACGCCGAACGTGCGCGCGATCCGCGGCGCGATGCCGTTCCTCGATCGCATCGAGGAGCGCCAGTCGCGCATCTTCGGTGACCTCGTCACGCGCGGCTCGAACAACTGGACGGTCTCGGGCGAGCACACCGCGAGCGGCAATCCGATCCTCTCGAACGATCCGCACCTCTCGCTGATCTCGCCCGCAGTGTGGTGGTACGTGCACCTCAACACCGCGCGCATGGGCGGCGAGGACATGATCGACGCGCAGGGCACGGCGTTCGCCGGCCTTCCCGGCGTGGTCATCGGCTTCAACCGCGACATCGCGTGGGGCGTGACGACGACCGGCTACGACGTGACCGACGGCTACCAGGAGCAGATCACCGGCGCGTGCGACGCGGACGGCAACGTCACCAGCGGCACTGTGCTGTGGATGGGCGGGCAGAGCCCGATCGCGTTCCACGAGGAGACGATCGACATCACGGGCGCGGATCCCGTGACGATGCGCTTCCCCTACGCGTCGCATCGTCCGGGCAGCCAGTTCCTGCCGGGCAGCTGCGTGCCGGTCGAGGGCACGACCGATCGCTTCGTCGCGATCAGCGTGCGCTACACGGGGTGGGAGCCGAGCAACGAGCTCGCGACGTTCACCGGGCTGATGACCGCGACCGACGTGGAGTCGGCGCGCGCGGCGCTCGATGCGTTCGAGGTCGGCTCGCAGAACTTCATGATCATCGACGCCGACGACATCATGTGGTCGACGCAGGCGCGCATCCCGGTGCGCTCGGCGATGGCGACGAGCCTCGAGATCGACGCGGAGACCGGCGCGCACACCGGACACTGCCCGCACATGCTCGTGCCGGGCACCGGCGAGTACGAGTGGACCGGCGATCTCGCGGACACCGCGATCCCGCACGATCTCGATCCCGCGCGCGGTTGGATCGCGACGGCGAACCAGGACAACGTCGGCGTCACGCAGGACGGCAATCCCTGCAACGACCCGCACTACGTGGGCGCGGGCTTCGACTACGGCTGGCGCGAGGGGCGCATCCAGGAGCGCCTCGCGGAGCTCGTCGAGCGCGGCGACATCACGACCGACGACATGATCGCGCTGCAGGCGGAGACGCAGTCGCCGCTCGGCCGCACGCTGCGTGATCCGATCGTCACGATCCTCGGCGACACCGCGGCGATCGACGCGCTCGGGCTCACCGAGGACCAGGAGACCGATCTCGCGGCGGCGCGCACCCAGCTGATGGAGTGGACGCTCGCGACGCCGCACGGCGTGGGCGCGACCGACGTCGGTGAGATCGCGGACAGCGTGGCGACGACGATCTTCAACGCGTCGATCACGCGCATCATCCCGCTCGCGCTCGGCGACGAGACCGAGCGCGCGATGGTCGGTGGGCCGACGAGCGAGTCGGCGCGCCTGCTCGAGTGGATGATGACCTCGCCGTCCCGTCTGCTCAGCTACGACGAGACCGCGATGGAGTCGGTGCTCTGGGACGACATCCGCACCGAGGCCGTCGAGACCAAGGCGGAGATCGTGATCCGCGGCGTCCTCGCGGGGCTCGAGTTCCTCGAGGGTCGTCTCGAAGCGGACTGGAACGGATGGCGCTGGGGCCGGCTGCACACGGTGCGCTTCAGCAGCGTCGTGCCGCGCCTCGGCTCGCTCGACCTGATCTCGATCCCCGCGAGCAACGACGAGACGTACCCCGACGGGTTCCCGCGCCACGGCGACTGGGGGAACGTCGATCCCGGCAACTTCGGGCTCTGGAACACCGAGAGCTTCTCGTTCGGCAGCGGCGCGTCGCAGCGCCTGATCGTCGAGATGACCGCCGAGGGGCCCCGCGCGTTCAACGCGATCCCCGGCGGGCAGAGCATCGATCCGCAGAGCCCGCACAAGCAGGACGAGGCGCTGCTGTGGATCCGCAACGAGCAGCCGCCGCTCTACTTCACGGAGCAGGACGTGAACGCGCACGTGGAGCGCTCGTTCACGGTGCGCCCGATGAACTGAGCGAAGAGAACGCTGGGTGAGACGAGGCCCTCGGTGCGCGAGCACCGGGGGCTTCGTCGTCTCGGGGCTCGGCGCACACGTCGCGCGGCGGAGCCGGCGGCTGGTCGAAGCAGGGCGAGCGCCACGAGGTGCTGCACCCACCGCTGTGGAGAGAGCGGGGAGGCGCACGACCCGCGTCGACCTCGAGCACCTCGAGCTGCACGCGACGGTTCGCGTCGCGCGCGCTCGCGGTCGCGCTGCGGGGAACGAGCGGTCGTGCATCGGCGGCGCCGTCGACCTCGAGGCGCTCGGGCGCGATGCCTTGCTCGACGAGCCAGTCGCGCACCGCGGTCGCGCGAGCGCGGGAGAGGCGATCGGGGCGCGGCTCGCCGAAGTCGGCGTGGCCGGTGATGCGGACCCGGACGAGCTGCGGGTTGTCGCGGAGCGCGGCAGCGATCGCGGCGAGCCGAGAGTGCTCGCTCGGTGCGATCGCCCTCGAGCCGCGCGCGAATCGGAGCTGGTCGAAGAGCACGATGCGCGTGTCGTCGACGACGATGTGCGCCTGATCGGGACAGCCGTCCTCGTCGGCGCAGCCGTCGTACACCTCGGCGTGCTCCGGGCACGCGTCGCACGCGTCGAGGATCTCGTCGCGATCGTTGTCGAGGTCGGGACAGCCGTCGTCGTCCTCGAAGCCGTCGCGATCTTCGGCGATGCATCGACAGCGATCGTCGGCGTCGGGGATCGCGTCCTCGTCGTCGTCGGGATCGGGACAGCCATCCTCGTCGCGGAAGCCGTCGACGTCCTCGGGCGCATCGGCGCAGCGATCGTCGTCGCCCGCGAGACCATCGCCGTCGCGATCGGGAACCGGAGCGGCCGCAGACACCGGCTCGTCCCGCGTGGTCAGCAGCGAGCTGCAGCCGCCGAGGGCGATCACGACGAGGAGGACGATCCGCGCGGGCACGTCGCCGAACATATACGCGCGAGCGTGTGATCCGTGCTGCGACGTTGTCGGATGAACGTGGCGCACGGAGCGCGCCGTGCTCCGCGCCCACTGCTCCGGCGCCGCGGATCGACAGAGGATTCCCGACCCCACCCGCTGGTTCGCCACGTGCTGATTGCGCGGGCCGCATGGGGAGGTCGAGGACGGTCTTCTACGCGCTCGTGCTCGCGCTCGCGGGGTGCGAGGGCTCGCTGCTCGACGGGCCGACCGGTCCGCGCGGGCTCGGGGATCGTGGATCGAGCGGGCCGAGCTCCTGCGCGCAGCCCTCGGTCGCGCCCTCGGTGATCAGCCGGCTCACGCGGACCGAGTACGACTACGCGATCGAAGATCTGCTCGGCGACACGTCGCGCCCGGCGCGCACGTTCGCGCCCGACGACATCACGACGGGCTTCGAAGTGGGCGGCGCGGTGTCGCCCCTGCTCGTCGAGCAGTACCTCGACACCGCGACGGCGATCGCGGAGCGCGCGACCGCGGATCTCGATGCGCTCACCGGATGCGAGACCGGCGAGGCGTGCGCGTCGCAGTTCGTCGAGCGCTTCGGGCGTCGCGCCTATCGACGGCCGCTGACGAGCGAGGAGACGACGTCGCTGCTCGCGCTCTATCGCGAGGGTGTCGAGCTCGTCGATCACCGCACCGGGATCCAGCTCGCGCTCGAGGCGATGCTGGTCTCGCCGAGCTTCCTCTATCACGTCGAAGCGGCCGAGCCCGACGCGGCGCCGGGCGCGGTGATGCCGCTCTCGGGGCACGAGATCGCGAGCCGTCTCGCGTTCTTCCTCTGGCGCTCGGTGCCCGACGACGAGCTGCTCGACGCAGCGGATGCAGGCGAGCTCGACGACGCTGCGAACGTCGGGATGCAGGCGCGAAGGATGCTCGAGGACGCGCGCGCCGCGCGCGGATTGCACGACTTCACGCGGCAGTGGCTCGACCTCGATCGGCTCGGCACCGTCGAGAAGGACGCGGCGATCCACCCCGAGTTCGATCGCGCGCTCGCGAGCGACATGCGCGCCTCGATCGAGATGTACGTCGACGCGATGCTCGACGAGGGCGGCGACTTCGACGCGCTGCTCGTGGGCGACGGCACCGCCTACGTGAACGAGCGTCTCGCGCCGATCTACGGGCTCGGCGGGATCACCGGCGAGGAGCTGCGCGCGGTCGAGATCGATCCGACCCAGCGCGGAGGATTGCTCACCCAGCCGGGCTTGCTCGCGCTGCTCGCGAAGTCGAACCAGAGCGATCCCATCCATCGCGGCGTGTTCGTGCGGCAGCGCTTGCTGTGTCAGCAGCTGCCGCCCCCGCCGCCCGACGTCGACACCACGCCGCCCGATCTGATGCCCGGGCTCACGACGCGCGAGCGCTTCGGCGAGCACCGCGAGAATCCGTCGTGCGCGGGGTGTCACTCGCTGATCGATCCGATCGGGTTCGGCTTCGAGGGCTACGACGCGATCGGTCGGTTCCGCGCGACCGAAGAGGGCCAGGCGATCGACGCGAGCGGCGAGATCGTCTCGGGCGGCGACGCGAGCGGCACGTTCGACGGGGTGATCGAGCTGAGCGAGCGGCTCGCGGCGAGCGAGAGCGTGCACGAGTGCATCGCGCGGCAGTGGTTCCGCTACGCGATCGGGCGCATCGAGACCGCGCAGGATCGCTGCTCGACCGACGCGATCGACGAGGCGTTCTCCGAGTCGGGCCACGACGTGCGCGAGCTCGTCGTCGCGCTGGTGACCTCCGACGCGTTCATGCATCGCCGCATCCCGGAGGCCCGCTGATGCTGCCGATCTTCCAGCAGAAGAAGCTGCGCCGCCGCGCGTTCGTGGGCGCGCTCGGGTTCGGCGCGATCGCCCTGCCCTTCTTGCGCCTGCTGAACGGCGCGGGCGCGCAGGACGGTGCGCGACCGAGACGTCTGCTCGTCGTGTTCTCGCCGAACGGCACCTGGCCCGACGAGTGGCGGCCCGAAGGCGGCGAGACCGACTTCCGGTTCAAGCGCATCCTCGCGCCGCTCGAGCCCCATCGCGATCGCGTGCTGGTGCTCGGTGGCGTCTCGATGCTCTCGACCGATCGCGGGCCGGGCGACGGACACCAGAAGGGCATGGGCCACGTGCTCACCGGCGTGCCGCTCCTGCCCGGCGACGTGGTCGGTGGATGCGACTCGTGCCCGCCGGTGAGCTGGGCGAGCGATCTCTCGGTCGATCAGGCGATCGCGAACGAGATCGGCGGGTCGACGCGCTTCCGCTCGCTCGAGCTCGGCGCGATGAGCCCCGAGTACGCCAACGTCTGGACGCGCATGAGCTATCGCGCGCGGAGCGAGCCGCTGCCGCCCGAGGCGAGCCCGTGGCGCGCGTTCGAGCGCGTGTTCGGCGATGCGTCGGTCGACCCCGACGCGGCGCGTCGTCGCCTCGCGCTGCGGCAGAGCGTGCTCGATCACAACGTCGCGGAGTACGAGCGCTTGAGCGCGCGCCTCGCGACGCCGGATCGCCAGCGTCTCGAGCTGCACCTCGAGACGATCCGCGACATCGAGCGCCGGATCGGCGCGCCGGGCGCGCTCGGCGCGGAGTGCCGCATCCCCGAGATCGGCGCCGCGATCGATCACCGGAGCGCCGAGAACTTCCCGGAGATCGTGCGCCTGCAGAGCGACATCATGTGCATGGCGTTCGCGTGCGGGCTCACGAACGTGGGCTCGATCCAGTGGACGAATTCGGTCGGCAACATCCCGTTCCCGCACCTCGGGGTGACCGAGAACCATCACGATCTCTCGCACGAGGGCGACAGCAACACCGACGCGGTGGAGAAGCTCGTCCGGATCAACACCTGGTACGCCGAGCAGTACGCGTACTTGCTCGAGCGCCTCGCGAGCACGCCCGAGGGCGAGGGCTCGATGCTCGACAACACCGTCGTGCTCTGGGTGAACGAGCTCGGGAAGGGCAACAGCCACACGCTGCGCGACATCCCGTTCGTGCTCGCGGGCAACGTCGCGAACGACGACGGGACGCCGCACTTCCGGACCGGGCGCTACCTGCAGCTCGATGGCGACGAGACCCCGCACAACGATCTCCTGGTGTCGCTGTGCCAGGCGTTCGGCATCGAGACCGACGTGTTCGGCGATCGCGACTTCTGCAACGGACCGCTGCCCGGGCTGACGTGAGGGAGTGTCCAAAATCGGCTCGCCGGCGGAGACCCTCCCGTCCGCGTGCGCCGCACGCTCCCGTGCGGGCCCTCCGCCAGCGAGCACTCCAGCTCGACTGAGGACTGCCGACCTCAGCGTGGTCTGGCACGACGCGCGCTAACCGGACCGGGCGGCAGCACGCGCCGTTCGCGCGTGGTCAGGGGAACGTACGTGGGGAGCTGGGGAGCACGGCGCACACGAGTGCGCGTTTCGGCGGTCGTCGTCGCGGTCGCGATCGGCGGGTGCGGGCGCATCGGGTTCGACCCGATCCAGCCCGACGCGCCCATCATGCTCGCGGATGCGGGGAGCGCGGAGGATGCGTCGATCGAGATCGATGCGGCGAGTCAGGAGGACGACGCAGGCGCGATCGAAGAGGTCGATGCGGGCAGCGACGCGAGCGTGCCGGTGATCGACGGCGGGAGCTGCACGGTCGTGATGCTGCGCGCGAGCGAGTGCACCGATCCGCCGCGCACCAGCGTCGCCAGCCACGCGTTCTCGCCGGCGCGCTCGGTGACGATCCCGCTGTGGCTCGACGTGAGCGACGGGAACGCGGGCGATCACTGGACCCGGCTCGAGCTCGAGCGCGTGGATGGGACGTGGATCTCGTGCTGCTACCAGGGCGGCTCGAGCGAGCCCGATCCCCAGAGCACGGTCGAGATCGCGCGCGGGCAGCGCTACGTGTTCGAGCGATGCGTCGAGGGCGAGCGTGCGTCGTGCCCGTCGACGCGGTCGCGGCTCGCGATCGTGCCGACCTCGAGCATCGAGGTCACGAGCGCGCGGCTCCGGGTGATCGACGGCGCGCCTTCGTTCGGGGTGACCGAGGTGGAGTGGCCGCTCGAGGCGTGCCCCTGAGCGCCGACTGGCCCGCGGACGCGGGGCGTCGTATCAGCGGCGCCCATGCGGAACCTCCTCGTCTTCCTCTCGATCGCGCTCGCCGGGTGTGGCGGCGCGATGCACGTCGCGTCCTCGGGCTCGCTGGGCGCCGAGCGCTCGCAACCAGCGGCTCAGTTCCCGTCGCGCGATCAGCTCGATCACATCGTGGCCTCGACGCCGGCCTCCACGCGCCCAGCCGCGCCGACCGCGTTGTGGCCCGACGCCTGGACGCTCGCCGGCCCCTTCCCCGACGACGATCCGCGCGCGCCGTTCGCGCCCGCGACGCCGCTCGAGGCGATCGGGCCCGAGGTCGCCGCGCGCATGTCGGGCGCGCCCACGATCTCGCGCGCGGTGACGTGTGGTGCGCGCGAGGTCGCGCGTCATCTCGCGGCGCACCCGGGCGCGGTGGACACCCGGCTCGCGCACTTCGCGCTCACGCGCTGCGGCTCGACCGCGATCCGATTCTTCGTCGAGTCGAGCCAGGTGACCGTGCCCGCGAGCACGACCGACGCGGCGCTCCTCGCGACCTACGCCGAGCCGCTCCGCACGATGGCGCGCGAGCGCTTCACGACGCTCACCCAGCAGGGCGCGACCCACGTCGGCATGCACGTCGAGCGCGCGCCGAGCGGGCTCGTGGTCGCAGCGTTCGTCGGTGCGATCGAAGACCTCGACCTCACGACGCGCGCGCCGCTGGTGCAGGGCGACGGCGTGGTGCTGCGCGGGCGCATGCGCAGCGCGGCGCAGCACGTCGAGGCGTTCGTCACGTTCGGCCCCGCCGACTTCGCGCACTGCGCGATCGCGCCCGACGTCGCGCTGCCCGAGATCGCGATCCGCTGCCCGATGCACCTCGACGATCGCATGGCGCGCGTCGAGATCATGGCGTTCCCGCCGGGCCGTCTGCTCGGGCATGCGGTCGGTCGCGTGCTGCTGCGCCGCGACGAGGCGACGACGATGCCGGCGCTCGAGGTCGACCCCGCGCTCGCGACCGCGGGCGAGCCCGGCGCGCTCGTCGAGGCGCTGATGGCGCGCGCGAACGCGCTGCGCGCGCAGACCGGTCGTGCGCCGCTCGCGCTCGAGCTCGCGCAGAGCGCGACGTTGCAGGGCCTCGTGCCGAGCTGGATCGCTGCGCACGCCGGAGATCAGTCGGACGTCGCCGACGTGATCGGGCTCGGAGTGATGGCGGGATGGAACGTCTCGGGTGGCACCATCCGCGACGCGCGCCTCGGTTCGGCGGCGGTGGTCGCGACGCGCCACGCGGGCGAGTGGCTCGCGCTGCTGGTCGAAGATCCGTGGACGCGCGCGGTGCTGCTCGATCCCGAGATGCGCGGCGCGGCGATCGGGGTGCGCTGGGACGCGGAGCAGCAGGCGTTCGTGGGGCTGCTCGCGACGTACGCGTTCTTCGAGGGCACCGAGCTCGAGCGGGCGCGCGAGCAGGTGATGCGCTCGCTCGTCGCGGCGCGCGCCGCGCGTGGTCTCGCGGCGCCGTCGTTCGTCGGGAACATCCCGGGCATGCAGCAGGCGAGCGCCGCGGTGCAGCGCGGGACGCGCTCCCCGGGCCAGGCCCTCGAGGCGGTGATGAACGAGACCGCGTCGCGGGCGCCGGGACGACGGGTGCAGGCGCTCTTGATGGAAGGCCTCGCGCCCGATCAGCTCGCGTGGCCCGACGAGCTCGTCGCGCGCCCCTCGCTCCGGCTCGGCGTGGGCCTCGCGTGGCATCGCGTGCCCGGCGCGGCGTGGGGCCAGTACGCGGTGATGGTGATCGTGCTCGATTGAGAGAGTGTCCAAAATCGGCTCGCTGGCGGAGGGCCCTCCCGTCCGCGTGCGCCGCACGCTCCCGTGCGGGTCCCCCGCCAGCGAGTCGGCTGTAGGAGAGTTGGGGACGCCTCGAATAGACAGTCGAAACTGCCGTGCAGGAGGTCGTCCCCGTGGGCAAGCGTACCTATCGAACCGTCGAGATCCAACACGTCGACGCGAGCAAGCTCGCCAGTGCGCTCGGAGCGAGCTGCATCGTCGCGATCGACCTCGCGAAGACGAAGATGTTCGCTGGCTTCGCGAGCGCAGCGGGTCGCTGCGTCGAGATCGTGCGCTTCGAGCACCCGAAGCAGACGCGACTGTTCCTCGAGCTGCTCTGCCGTCTCCGCGAGCTCGGCGTCGCGCTCGAGGTCGCGATGGAGCCGACGGGCGTCTACGGCGACGCGCTGCGCTACCAGCTCACGCTGCGCGAGATTCCCGTGTTCCGCGTGGACGCCAAGAAGGTCCACGATGCGGCCGAGCTGCTCGACGGAGTGCCGAGCCTGCACGACGCCAAGGCGTGCACGCTGCTCGCGCATCTCCACGCGCAAGGCATCTCGAAGCGCTGGAAAGAGCGGAGCGCAGTCCAGAGGGCGATGCGCAGTCTGATCGACGAGCGCGACCTCTACGCTCGACCTTTCGAGACCGCATACGGACGGCTCGAAGCGCTCGTCGCGCGTCACTGGCCCGAGCTCTCCCAGCACCTCGACATGGATGCCGCATGGCACCTGCACTTGCTCTGCGAGATGCCCGGGCCTGCCGAAGTCCGCGCCAGACGCGGCGATGCGGTCGAGTTGCTCCGACGCGTCTCGCGCGCGGCGCTCTCCTTCGAGCGCATCGAGCAGATCGTCGGCTGCGCCGTCGGCTCGCTCGGCGAGTCGATGCACGATCAGGAGCGCTCGTTCCTTCGCTCGCTCGCGCGTCACATGCTCTCGTTGCGCGAGCACATCCGCGATGTCGACAAGCGCATCGAAGCCGAGCTCGCCAATCATCGCGAGCTCCACTCGATGCGCGCCGCGTTCGGTGCCGTCACGACCGCTGCGCTCGTCGCCGACCTCGGCAATCCCGCCGACTACGAATCGTCCGCGTCCTTCGAGAAGGCGATGGGCCTCAACCTCAGGGTCCAGAGCAGCGGCAACAACGCCGGGCAGCACACGATCCACATCACGAAACGCGGCCCCGGACGCGCGCGCCGGTATCTCTTCCTCGCGCGCTGCGCTTCGTGCAGAGCGACCCCGTCGCGCGTGAGTGGTACCGAGCGCGAAAAGGCTACCGCGCCGAGATCAAGCTCAAGGCCGTCGTCGCGCTGATGCGGAAGCTCGCGCGCGCGATGGTCCACGTCGCGCGAGGAGCGCCCTTCGATGCGACCAAGCTTTTCGACACACGATCGATGACCGCTGTGAGCGCGTCGCCTTCACGCGACGCAACCCAATCTTCGCTCGCCGGCTCCTGACGGCGCGCTTCGCGCTCTCTTCTCTTCGCTTCCGCTCCAAGGCGCGAAGATCGAGCGGGTGACGCTCACCTGGGTGCTGAGCCCCGAGAGGCTGCACCGCGAGTCCCAGCGCACCCTCGAGATCGACGCGGCGGGCGAAATGCCCAACGAGGCCGACCCGACGCCGCTCACGCGGACGTCCGACAAGACAGTTCGGGCCTATCCGTCCCGTCGCTCTCCGATCCGACCGCCTGAAGCCACCGCACACCAAGCCTCCATCGCGGCGAGTCACCTCGCGCAAGAAGGGCCCGGTGTGCGGATCAGCGGGTGCGAGAAGCGCCCGATCCGTCGATCACGCGCGTCCGCACTTGACTACGACAGCACTCCAGGTGGATTGATCACTCGAGCGCGGGGAGCAGCCCGTCGATCGCCGTGCGCGCCGCGTCGTCGAGCGCGGCGCGCGCGCGGGTGATCGACGAGGCCACGTAGCGCATGCGCACCACGCGCACGTACTGCCGCTCGGCCTCGGGATCGCTCGCGCGCACCAGCACCCCCACGAGGCGCCCGTCGCGATCGAACGCGCCGCCGCCGCTCATGCCGGCGACCGCGTGGCCCTCGACGATCGCCTCGACCTCGGGCTCGTACGCGATGTCGCCTTCCTCGTCGCCCTGATCGGCGAGCCACTCGATCGCGGCGCGCGCATCGTCGTCGTCGAGCACACGTCCGATCGAGAACGCGCCGCCCTCGGGGCCGGCCTGCGGGTACCCGATCAACATCACGAGCGAGCCCGGGGTCGCGTCGACGAACGAGCGCTCGTCATCGGCGAGCCCGCCTGGGTCGTGGATCGCGAGCGCGCTGCGCTCCGCGAACGTCGGCGGCATCGGCGCCAGGAGATCGTCCTGGGCGCGATGGCCGTCGACGAGCCCGACGAACAGGTCGTGGCGCGGGAGGATCGTCGTGACGTCCTGGTGCTGCGCGGCCGGGATCGCCGGGCGGTACGTGATCCACTGGGGCGACACGAAGGTGCGATCGATCGCGCCGCTCGCAGTGCGCACCCGGACGCGCATGATCCCGAGCTCGTCGTCGCTCGGTGCCGCGAGGCGCTCGGCCACGTCGGTGCCGGGCTCACCACCGAACCATCCGGGACCGAGCACGTGCACCGCGCCCACCATCACGCCGAGCGGTGGCTCGCTGGTCGTGCGCGTCGACCAGATCACCGCGCTCGCGAAGCCGTTCACGAGCACACGGCCCCGCACCGCGTCGGCCCAGCCGCGGCACGTCGCGTGACCGGTCGCGATCTGGGCCTCGAGGTCGAGCAGCGCGGTCGGCGTGTCACAGCCCGACGCGCTCGCGTCGAGCGGCACCGCCGCGTCGATCGGTCGATCGTCGGCGCGGCTGCACGCGGCGAGCGAGAGCGCGATCCCGAGGAGCCACCCTGTCCTGGTCATGCCCATGGAGTGGCCACGTGACCCGCATTTCGTCTCGGGTTTCTCGCGCCTACGTTCCCTCTCGTGATCGAGCGCGACGTGTTCGAGATCGCGCCCTGGGAGATCGCCGAGCGATCGCTGCACCTCGATCTGCTCGGGGCGACGGAGTCGGTGTTCGCGTTGTCGAACGGCCACATCGGCCTGCGCGGCAACCTCGACGAGGGCGAGCCCCATCGCGAGCCCGGCTCTTACCTCAACGGCTTCTTCGAGGCGCTCCCCCTGCCCTATGCCGAGCCCGGGTACGGCTATCCCGAGGAGGGCCAGTCGCTGCTCAACGTGAGCAACGGCAAGCTCGTGCGGCTGCTCGTCGACGACGAGCCCTTCGACGTGCGCTACGGGACGCTCCATCGTCACGAGCGCGTGCTCGATCTGCGCGCGGGCCTGCTGCGGCGCGACGTGGAGTGGACCTCGCCCGCCGGGCAGACGGTGCGGGTCCGCTCGACGCGCATCGTCTCGTTCGTGCACCGCGCGATCGTGGCGGTCTGCTACGAGGTCGAGGCGGTCGGCGCGCCCGCGCGCATCGTCGTGCAGTCGGGGATCGTCGCGAACGAGCCGACCATCGTGCACGGCGAGGACGATCCTCGTGCCGCGCAGGCGCTGCGCGGCGCGCTCGCGAGCGAGTACCACACCCACCACGATTGCGAGGTCGCGCTGGGACATCGAGCGCGGCTGAGCGGCCTGCGCATGGCTGCGGCGCTCGATCACGTGGTCGAGGGCCCCGAGGGAACGGTGTCGGGCGCGGAGAGCGAGCCCGATCTCGCGCGCGTCACCGTGAGCACCGAGCTCGAGCCCGGTCAGACGCTGCGCGTCGTGAAGCTGCTCGCGTACGGCTGGTCCGCCGAGCGCTCCATGCCGGCGCTGCGCGATCAGGTCGACGCCGCGCTCTCGGCGGCGCGGCGCACCGGCTGGCAGGGCTTGCTCGACGGGCAGCGTGCGTACCTCGACACGGTGTGGGCCCGCGCCGACGTCGAGATCGACGGGGATCCCGAGCTCCAGCAGGCGATGCGGTTCGCGATCTTCCAGGTGGTGCAGGCCGCGGCGCGGGCGGAGAACCGCGCGATCCCCGCGAAGGGCCTCACGGGCCGCGGCTACGACGGGCACACCTTCTGGGACATGGACACGTACACGCTGCCGGTGCTCACGTACACGACGCCCGACGCCGCGCGCGACGCGCTGCGGTGGCGGCACTCGACGCTGCCGCTCGCGCGGGCTCGCGCGGCCCAGCTGCACCTGCGCGGCGCGAGCTTCCCGTGGCGCACGATCCGCGGCGAGGAGTGCTCCGGCTACTGGCCCGCGGGCACCGCCGCGTTCCACGTGAACGCCGACATCGCCGACGCGGTGCGCCGCTACGTGAGCGCGACCGGAGACACCGCGTTCGAGCGCGACGAGGGCGTCGAGCTGCTGGTCGAGACCGCGCGCCTCTGGGCCTCGCTCGGGCACCACGACGCCGAAGGCGGCTTCCGCATCGACGGCGTCACCGGGCCCGACGAGTACACCGCGCTCTGCGACAACAACACGTTCACGAACCTCATGGCGGCGCGCAACTTGCGCACCGCCGCGGATGCCGCGGAGCGACATCCCGATCGCGCGACCGAGCTCGGCGTCGACGCGGACGAGATCGCGCGGTGGCGCGACGCCGCGACCGCGATCGTCGTGCCGTTCGACACCGAGCTCGGCGTGACCGCGCAGTGCGACGGCTTCACCCGCTTCCGTCGCTGGAGCTTCGAGGACACGCCGCCCGACGCGTACCCGCTCCTGCTCCACTTCCCGTACTACATTCTCTACTCGAGCCAGGTCGTGAAGCAGGCGGACCTCGTCCTCGCGCTCTTCCTGTGCGGCGAGGACATGACGCTCGAGCAGAAGCGGCGCGACTTCGAGCACTACGAGGCGATCACGGTGCGCGACTCCACGCTCTCCGCGTCGATCCAGGGCGTCGTCGCCGCGGAGGTCGGGCACCTCGAGCTCGCGTACGAGTACTTCCGAGAGACGGCGCTCGTCGATCTGCGCGACATCGCGGGCAACTGCGCGGACGGCCTGCACCTCGCCGCGCTCTCGGGCGCGTGGCTCGTGGCGATCGCGGGGTTCGGCGGGATGCGCGATCACGGAGACGTGATCGCGTTCGCGCCGCGCCTCGTGGCGCCGATCACGCGCCTCGCGTTCCACCTCGTGCTGCGGGGGCGCTGCGTCCGCGTGGAGATCGATCACGGCCACGCGCGCTACCAGCTGATCAGCGGCGATCCGATCGAGCTCGAGCACCACGGCGCGCGCTTCACGCTCGCGCACGAGGCGACGCGCGTGATGCCGTGCCCGCTGCGCGAGCAGGTGGCGACCGTCGCGCCGCCGCGGGGACGCGAGCCGCTGCATCGTGGCGCGGGCGCCGACGCGCACCGGCGGCGCGTCACCCAGCGATGAGCCCCGCACCGCGCACCGATCCGTCGCTCCGCGACGCCGGCGAGATCGCGCGCGAGCTCGGCGCCGATCTCGAGCGCGGGCTCTCCTCGCAGGAGGCCGCGCGACGCCTCGAGACCGAGGGCCCGAACGAGCTGCGCGCCGCGCCGCCGGTGCCGAAGTGGAAGAAGCTCCTCGCACAGCTCCGCGATCCGCTCGTGTACTTGTTGCTGGTCGCGGTCGTGGTCTCGCTCGCGGTGTGGGCGCTGCGCGGCGCCGACGAGCCGCCGGTCGACGCGATCGTGATCGCGGTGATCGTCGTCGCGAACGCGGTGCTCGGGTACGTGCAGGGCGCGCGCGCGGAGCAGGCGGTCGCGGCGCTCAAGCGCATGACCGCCGCGACGTCCGCGGTGGTGCGCGACGGAGAGCTGCGGCGCGTGCCCAGCGCGGAGCTGGTGCGCGGCGATCTCCTCGTGCTCGGCGAAGGCGATGCGGTCGGCGCCGATGCGCGCCTGGTGCAGGCCGCCGCGCTGCGGGTGCAGGAGGCCTCGCTCACCGGAGAGAGCGAGGCGGTGCTCAAGGACCCCGCGACGCTGCGCGAGCACGTCGCGCTGGGCGATCGCACCGCGATGGTGTGGAAGGGCACCGCGGTCACCCAGGGCACCGGGCGCGCGATCGTCACCGCGACCGGCATGAGCACCCAGATGGGCGCGATCGCGACGATGCTCGAGCGCGCGAAGGCCGAGGAGACCCCGCTCCAGCGCGAGATCGCGCACGTCGGGAGGATGCTCGGCCTCGCGGTGATCGTGATCGCCGCGATCGTCGTGGGCACCGTGTTCGCGACCAGCGACGTCGAGTCGCTCGCCGACGCGGTGCAGGTGCTGCTGCTCGGGGTCTCGCTCGCGGTCGCCGCGGTGCCCGAGGGTCTGCCCGCGATCCTCTCGGTCGTGCTCGCGCTCGGCGTGCAGCGCATGGCGAAGCACCGCGCGATCGTGAAGGAGCTCTCGTCGGTCGAGACGCTCGGCTCGGCGTCGGTGATCTGCTCCGACAAGACCGGCACCCTCACCCGCGCCGAGATGACGATCGAGCGCGTCACCACCGCGTCGGGCAGCGCGCGTGTGACCGGCATCGGCTACACGCCGAAGGGGCGCGTCGAGGACGAGAACAGCGAGCTCGTCGGCGGTCCGCTGCACGCCGAGGACATCGTCGTGCTGAGCGGCGGTGCGCTCGCGAGCGATGCCGAGCTCCACGAGCGCGACGGCGAATGGACGATCGAGGGCGATCCCACCGAGGCCGCGTTCCTCGTCGCCGAGCACAAGCTCGGTGCCCACGAGCGCCGCAAGAAGCGCTTCGCCCGCGTCGCGGTCGTGCCCTTCACCTCCGAGCGCAAGCGCATGTCGACGATCGAGCGCGATCACGAGCACGGAGACGAGCTCGTGCTGATCACCAAGGGCGCGCCCGACGTGCTCCTCGAGCGCTGCACCCGGGTGCGCGTCGGGATGGACGCGGTCGCCCTCGATGAGGCGTGGCGCACGCGCATCGTCGCCGACGTCGACGCGCTCACCGACGACGCGCTGCGCACGCTCTCGGTCGCGTACCGCCCGCTCGCGACCGACGAATCGGCGCGGGCCGACGAGTCGCTGGAGCACGATCTCATCTTCGTCGGCACCGTCGGGATCATCGACCCCCCGCGCGCCGAGGCGGGCGTCGCGGTGCACGAGGCACGACGCGCCGGGATCCGCGTGCTGATGATCACCGGCGATCATCCGCGCACCGCGTTGCGGATCGCGACCGACCTCGGGATCGCCGAGCCCGGCGCGCGCGCCCTCACCGGCAACCAGCTCGAGTCGCTCGACGAGGCCGCGCTCCGCGGCGCGGTGCACGCGACGTCGGTCTACGCGCGCGTCGCGCCCGAGCACAAGCTGCGCATCGTCGACGCGCTGCAGGCCGAGGGGAACGTCGTCGCGATGACGGGCGACGGAGTGAACGACGCACCCGCGCTGAAGTCGGCGGACATCGGCATCGCGATGGGCGTGACCGGCACCGAGGTCACCAAGGAAGCCGCGAAGATGATCCTCGCCGACGACAACTTCGCGACGATCGTCCGCGCGGTGCGCGAGGGCCGCGGGATCTTCGACAACATCCGCAAGTTCCTGCGCTACCTGCTCTCGTCGAACATGGGCGAGGTGCTCACGGTCTTCTTCGGCGTGGTGCTCGCCGACGTGATCGGCCTGCGCGGCGCGGGCGACGGCGTGGTGGTGCCGCTGCTCGCGACGCAGATCCTGTGGATCAACCTGGTGACCGACTCGGGCCCCGCGCTCGCGATGGGCGTCGACCCCGAGACCGACGACGTGATGGCGCGCCCGCCGCGGCCGCTGCACGAGCGGGTGATCGATCGGCGCATGTGGGCCGGCGTGCTGCTCGTCGGCGCGGTGATGGCGTTCGCGACGCTGCTCGCGATCGATCTCCACCTGCCGGGCGGGCTCTTCGACGGAGCGCACGCGCTCGAGCGCGCACGCACCGCGGGCTTCACCACGCTGGTGCTCGCCCAGCTCTTCAACTGCTTCAACGCGCGCTCCGAGGACACCAGCGCGTTCCGGCACCTCTTCGTGAACCCGTGGCTGTGGGGCGCGGTCGTGCTCGGCGTCGTGCTGCAGATCGCGGTCGTCGAGCTGCCCTTCCTCCAGCACGCGTTCGGCACCGAGCCGCTCACGCTCGTGCAGTGGCTCCTGTGCGCGGGGCTCGCGAGCCTCGTGCTCTGGGTGAGCGAGCTGCGGAAGCTGCTCGCGAGGAGATCGCGATGACGCTCGCCGCAGTCGTGTTCGATCTCGATGGCGTGCTCACGCACACCGCGCGGCTCCACGCCGCGGCGTGGAAGTCGCTGTTCGACGGGTTCCTGCGCGATCGCGACGGCGAGCCGTTCGACATCGAGCGCGACTACCTCGCATACGTCGACGGCCGCGCGCGGCGCGACGGAGTGCGCAACTTCCTCGCGTCGCGCGGCATCGTGCTGCCCGAGGGCGACCCGTCGGATCCCGAGGGCGCGCCGACGGTCGAGGGCCTCGCGCGCCAGAAGGATCACTGGTTCCGCGACGCGATCGATCGCGACGGAGTGGAGGTCGACGAGGACGCGGTGCGTCTGGTGCGCGCGCTGCGCGATCGCGGCATCGCGCGCGGTGTCGCCTCGTCGAGCCGCAACTGCATCCCGGTGCTCGAGCGCGCGGGGATCCTCGATCTCTTCGATGCGATCGTCGACGGCAACGAGCTCGATCGACTGCACCTCGCGAGCAAGCCCGCGCCCGACATGTTCCTCGAGTGCCTGCGTCGTCTGGGCTCGATGTCGCCCGCGGACGCGGTGGTCGTCGAGGACGCGACCGCAGGGGTCGCGGCGGGTCGCGCCGGCGGGTTCGGCGTGGTGATCGGCGTCGATCGTGGCGGCAACCGCGACGCGCTTCGCGCCCACGGCGCCCACTGCGTCGTGAGCTCGATGGCCGAGCTCACCCTCGAGCGCCTCGAGTCGAAGCTGCGCGAATGACGGAGAGCCCGGGCACGTTCGTGCCCGGGCTCTCCGGTGTGTCCGTCTCGCACGCTGCGCCCCCGAGCACGAGCAAGCGGGGCTGGGGCCCCGCGCGCAGCGTTTGGGGAGGGGGGCCCCGATCCGGCTTTGCCGGTCGGGGGGAGGGGTCTTCCAAGACCCCTCCCGCAAGCTCAGCTCAGCGCTGCGCGCCCGGCAGCGCGAGGCGGCTCATCAGCTCGTTGGGCGCGGCGACGATCGTCACCTGGCCCACTCGCTCCGCGATCTCCTTCCACGCCTCGAGCTCCTTCAGGCGCAGCAGGGTCGGGTTCTGCTCGAGGAGCTTCGCGGTGTTCGCGAGGCTGCGCGTCGCGGCCGTCTCCTCACGGCGGAGGACGACGTTCGCGGCCGCGCGCTTCTCGGCCTCGATCACCTGGTTCAGGATGCTCTTCATCTCGCCCGGAAGGACCACGTCCTTCAGGTCGAGCTCGAGCACCTCGACACCCCAGGTGCGCGCGCGCTCGCCGAGCGCATCGCGCATCGCGCGGCGCGCGTCGTCACGACGCTCGAGGAGCTGATCCACGGTGTGGCCCGCGACGAAGCGACGCGCCGCGAGCTGCGCCTCGGTGTACACCGCGGCGTTGAGATCCACCGTCGCCGCGCACGCGAGCTGCGCGTCGACCACCTTCGTCTTCGCGACGAGGTTGATGCGGATCGTCACCTTGTCGGCGGTCATGACCTCCTGACCGATGACCTGGGTCTCGCGCTCGCGCAGATCGATCGGCAGCGCCTGCACGATGCGGCCCTCGCTCCACACGAGGTGGCGGCCCGGCTCGAGCAGACGCACCGCCGCACCGTCGATCACGAGCAGCGCGCGCTCCCACGGCTGCACGAGGATCGTGCGGAGCAGCGACGTGGGCACGAGCGGCACGAATGCCTCGGGCACGCCCGTCGCGAACGTCGGCACGGTGCTCACGATCTCCGCGGTGACCTGCGCGCGCTGCTGCCAGAGCAGGTAGCGGCCCGGCGCCAGCACCTTCGCCGGCAGACCGTCGGCACGCACGAGCGCGATCGCGCGCTCGGGCACGACGATCGACTCCGCGACGCCGTCGGGCACGACGCGCGCGCGCTCGGGCGTCCACAGCTCCGCGAGGCGGGTGAGGTCGAGCACGCGAACGTCGGTCGTCGCGCGCCACAGGGTGTGCTGGCCGGGCTCGAGCCAGCCGGCGACGCGGCCGGCGCGGACGAGCAGACCACGCTGGGTGTCGGTGAGCATGATGGTGCGCATGGGAACGGCCCTCCTGTTCGGAAGACGAACGCGAAGAGAGAGATCGCGACGCGCGATCTCGGAGAGTGCGCCGCCCGCGGGCGCGCCTCGCGCGCGCAGCGGGAGCTGCCACCAGCCACCCGCGCGTCACGAGGACGCGCGGGCGCGGGCACGACGTGGAGATCACGCGGCAGCTCGCAGGGCCACGCGTGCCGCGCCGTGATCGACGAGCGATCACGACTCGACGCGCCGGCGGAACGGCTATGGGGTTGTTGCCTTTGGACGGCTTCCGTTTGCGAGACGGATGTCTGTTGCTGATTTTCAGTCAGCCCTGCTCACCAGAGCGCACCCCCGTAGGGTGGGGGCGGCGGGAGTCGAACCCGCGAGGAGTGGAGCGACCTCGACGACCCTCGAGAAGCGGAACACGCACCACCGATTCGTGTGGGCCCGTGCGCGCCGCAAGGTTCGTCGACGTTGCGACGCGGCCCTGAGCAGCGCGCGTGCCGTCGCGTGATCGCGTGAAACCGCCACGAATCGCGCGCTTCCCGTCTATCCCCGTGGATAAGCGGCTATCCGCCCGCGATGTATGCTGTCACGGACCGCGGAGGACACGTTTGCTAGGCTGCCGCGATGTCGCCCCGCGCCGGCGTGCTCCCGTTGCTCGAGTGCATTCCCGAAGAGGGGGCACGGCGGCTCGCGCTGCGGTGGATCGACGAGGCGTGCACCGCGGGCGAGCGCGTGATCGCGGCGCACCACGAGGACGCCGAGGCGCTCCACGATCTGCGGGTCGCGCTGCGCAAGCTGCGCACCGTGCTGCGGACCTACGACGAGCCGCTGGGCGGCGCGCTCGCGAAGAAGCGGCGCAAGAAGCTGAAGGAGCTCGTCGCCGAGACCGGCACCGCGCGCGACGCCGAGGTGCAGATCGCGTGGCTCGAGCAGGTGCGCGGCGAGCTCGACGGCGGCGCGCATCGCGGCGTCGCGTGGCTCGCGGAGCGGCTGGTCGCCAAGCGCGACGACGCGTACCAGTCGCTGCGCGACGAGACCGTGCCCGCGCTGCTCGTGCTGCTGCCGAAGCTGCGCCGCGATCTCTCGCGCTACGACATCGAGCACGTCGTCGGTGAAGCGCGCGGCGCGGGACGGTTCGCCGACGCGACCGCCGCGCTGCTGCGCGAGCAGGTCGAAGATCTGCGCGACAAGCTGCGCGCGGTGCACACCGTCGAGGACGAGGCGCTCGCGCACGAGGCGCGCAAGGACGGCAAGCGTCTTCGTTATCTGCTCGAGCCGCTGAAGGAAGAGTCGATCGAGGACGCGAAGGAGATCGTGCGGCGCCTCAAGGGCCTGCAGGATCTGCTCGGCGAGCTCAACGACGTCGCGGTGCGCGCGACGCTGCTGCGCGAGGAGATCGCCCAGGCCGCGCTCGAGCGCGCCGAGCGTCTCGCCGATCAGGCCGAGGGCCACGCGAGCGAAGGCGTGACCGCGACGAGCGAAGGCGACGAGCAGCTCGGTCTGCTCGCGCTCGTGCGTCGCACCCACGATCGACGCGAGGAGCTCTTCGAGCAGCTCCAGCGCGAGTGGATCGCGCGCGACGGATCGCTCGACGTGCTGGTGGGATCGATCGAGTCGCTCGCCGACGGGCTCGGACCGAAGGAGCTCCCGCGCGAGATCGAGCGCAAGTACCTGCTCTCCTCGATGCCCGCGCACGCGCGCGAGCACCCGTGCACCCAGCTCGATCAGGGATACGTCCCGGGCACCGAGCTCCACGAACGGCTGCGTCGCACGAAGAAGGACGGCGAGGAGCACTTCTTCCGCACCGTGAAGCTCGGTCGTGGCCTCTCGCGCGTCGAGGTCGAGGAAGAGACCACGCGCGAGATCTTCGCGAAGATGTGGCCGCTCACGAAGGGCAAGCGGGTGCGCAAGCGTCGCTTCGCGGTGCCCGACGGCGAGCGCACGTGGGAGATCGACGAGTTCCTCGATCGCGAGCTGGTGCTCGCGGAGATCGAGCTGCCCGACGAGCACACCGAGGTGACGCTGCCCGAGTGGCTCGCGCCGCACGTGGTGCGCGAGGTGACCGAAGAGCCCGAATTCGTGAACCTGCGGCTCGCGAAGTGATCGGACATGATTGGCCCATGCGGGGCCAGCAGTTCGCAGCGAGGGTCGGGGTCGCGCTCGCGTTCGCGTGGTGGAGCGCGCACCCAACAGGAGCACACGCGCAGCTGCTGCAGCGCAGCTCGGACGCGGTGCGCGGGCGCGAGGACGCGAGCGTTGTGGTGCCGGGCGGCTCGGGTGGAGGCGGCGGGGGTCGCCCACCACCGGATCGCGGCGGCGGATCGAGCGGCGGCGGAGGCGGCGTGAGCGCGCGACCGCCGATGGGATCGGGAGGTTACGACCGGCCCGACGTGCACGAGCCGCCCCCCCGCGACACGCCGCCGCCGGCGCAGACGCGTGAGCGGCCACCGGCGCGCGCGTGGCGACCGTGGGGCGGCGCGGCGTGGACCCCGCCCGGCGCGACGACCGCGACCACGACGACCGTGATCGTGCAGCGGCCGCGCGAGCTCGAGATCGAGGCTCCGCGCGATCCGATGTACGGCGGATCGGCGGGCGTGCGTCTGGTGTCACCGATCGGTCCGCCGCCGCGCGAAGCGCCGGACGAGCCCGGCCCCGCGGGCACGCCGCAAGGCACCCTGGTGGCGATCGAAGAGGAGCCGGTCGTCGCGCGCCCCGAGGTGCAGGGCGTGATCTCGGCGGACGCGGGCTACGTGTTCGACGACGTCGCGCGCGTCACGGTCGCGGGGCGGGTGTCGCTCCCGTACCGGATCGACGTGCTCCTCGGGTACTCGGGGTATCTCGAGCCGCGCGATGGGGGCTTCGATGCGATCGCGATCGGACGGCTCGGGATCGGCGCGCGCCTGATCGACGAGGAGGTCGCGCAGCTGCGCATCGCGGTCGCGCTGCGTCACTTCCAGGACTGGATCGGACCGCAGTTCGGCGTGGACGCGATCCTCGGGGTCGACGTCGACGTGTACGAGTCGGTGGTGCTCGGGCTCGAGGGCTCGTTCGGGACGATCGGCGAGACCTTCGCGGCGCAGGCGCGCGCATCGCTGGGCGTGCGCATCGACTCGGTGGAGATCTTCGCGGGGTACGATCACCTCGTGCTCCAGCCGTTCGACTCGTCGCAGCGCGCGGTGGAGCTCGGCGGGCCGATGATCGGCGTGTTGGTGGTGGTCGAGTGAGCCCTCACCGGGGTGCGAGCCGACTTCTCGACACCTCGAGGCGGGTCGCGCTCGGCGCGCTGCTGGTCGTGGGGTGCGGCGCGAAGAGCACTCCGATCGACGCGGGGACGAGCCACGACGCGGGGACGATCGACGAGGCGCGGATCGATGCGGGCCGCATCGACGGCGGGACGATCGATGCATCGATCGACGATCCGCTCGACGTCTGCGAGGACGGAGCGCGCGTGTGGCTCGAGATCGAGCGCATCGATCCGATCGCGCGCGACACCGACGCGTATCGCCCGCCGAGCGCTGCGGCGCGCGATGCCATCGCGGCCGCGATCACGGCGATCGCGGAAGAGCGCTTCGAGGACGCGCTGAGCTCGGCGAGCGCGGCGAGCTACGTGTTGTGCCGCGGTGAGGGCGACGACGCGACGCTCGTCGTGCTCCGGCCGAGCGCGCCCTCGAGCGGCCACGCGACGCTGGTGATCGACACGAGCGACGACGCGCGCGCGCTGATCCTCGAAGCGCCCCACCCGCTCTGGGATGCCGACACCGAAGCGGAGAGCGCCGCGATCTTCGCGCGGACCGGCGCTCGCGCGGTGCTGATCGCGGGCACCCATCGATGCGGCAGCGATCGCGACTCGGGGTGCGACGGGACCGCCGATGCGTGTGGCGCCGGCGCGGCGGTGCGCGAGTCGGACATGGCGCACGCGACCGACTCGATCTTCCACGCCGCGCACCTCGCGCTCGCGTCGGCGTACGCCGGCGCGCTCGTCGTCGGTGTGCACGGAATGAGCGAGAGCGGGATCAGCGTCTCCGACGGAACCTCGGGCGACACCACCGCGACCAGCACGGTCGCGCGCTTCGCGCGGGCGCTGCACACGCGCTTCCCGACCGAGTCGATCACCACGTGCAACGACTTCGGCGATCCCGACGTGCCGCACGACGCTCGCCTCTGCGGGACCACCGACGTGCAGGGTCGTCATCTCAACGGCGCGCCCGACGCGTGTGTCGATGCGGCCTCCGCAGCGAGCGGACGCTTCCTTCACGTCGAGCAGAACGGACGGTTCCGACCCGAGGAGTCGGACGCGATCGCCGACGCGCTGCTCGAAGCCATCGAATGATCGCGTCGCGCTGAACGCGACGATCACGCGATCTCCCAAGGGAATGCGCGCGCGCGAGGTCTCGGTTCGCAACCCGAGATCATCACGCATGCATCGCTTCCACTCCTGCCTCGCGCTTCTCTTCTCCATCCTCGTCACCGCCTGCATCGGCGATCCCAACTGCCCCGAGGGATCGTCGTGGAGCGCCGGCGCGAACGAGTGCGTCTGCGACGAAGGGCGGGCGCGACATCGGCTGAGCTTTCGCTGCCTCCCGCTCGGCGACTGGGTCGATGGTGGGCTCCACGTCGACGATGCCGGACCGCCCGAGGGCGGGACGAGCGATCTCGACGGCGGCGCGGACGACGGCGGGGGCGGGAGCGACGGCGGCACCGTCGATGGAGGGACGGACGCCACGATCGATCGCTGCACCGCGTGCGACGCACCTCCCGCGCACGGCGAAGCGAGCTGCGACGAGGGCGCGTGCGGCGTGTCGTGCGAGCCGGGCTTCGAAGCGGTCGCGGTGGGCGACACGTTGCGGTGCAGCGCGTTCGGTGGCGCCTACGTGCGCCGCGGCGACGGGACCTGCGCCGACGAGAACCCGCTGACCGGCGACTGCACCTGCGGTGGCTTCACCGCGCGCGAGATCCGCTGGCGCATCGATCGTCTCGATCCGCACGTGCACGCGATGCTCGGGCTCTGCGAGGCCAGCACCACGCCCGAGAGCGGCTCCTACGGCGGCGCGTACGTCATCGAGGAAGAGCCGAGCCGGCGCTGCCTCGAGCCCAACGGCGACACCGGCGAGTGCACGTGCCCCGAGCGCTTCGCGCCGAGCCGTAGCTGGCTCGGGCGCAACGACATCGATCGCCGCACCCGCATCGTGTTCTGCCTCGCCGCGACGCCCGAGCCCGGCGCGACGATCGCCTCGGCGTACACCGAGGTGCGCTGCGAAGGCGCGACCTCGTGCGCGACCGGCGAGGACTGCACGTGCCCCACCGGGACGCGCGCGGTCGAGGTCGCGTCGGGCGTGCAGCGCGCCGGCGACGGCGAGTGCGCGACCCGCAGCGTCATCTGCGTCGCGGACTGAAGCGTGCCCAAGAACATCGGCTCGCCGGCGGAGGGCCCTCCCGTCCGCGTGCTCCGCACGCTCCCGTGCAGGCCGACCGCCAGCGAGCACTCACGCCTCACTGGGTGCGGCGCTTCTTCGTGAGGCGGAAGCGATCACGCACGTCGTTGAGGCGATCGAGCACGCCGAGCGCGCGATCGCCGTAGCTCTTCACGAGCTTCATCACGACGCCCTCGTCCTCGCCGCCGCCGAGCATGTCGAGATCGGGCCGCGCCGCATCCGGCCCGTACATCTTCTCCATCACCTCGAGCACGCTCTTCTTCACCATCCCGCGGAACGGCACCTTCGCCATCATCCCGTACATCGCGGCGTTGCCGCGCGACTGCAGCTCGGGGTGCGACTTCACGAACTGCACGCCCTCGCGCAGATCGCGCAGGTACTCCTCGACCACGCCCTCGTGGTTCGACGTCACGGTGCAGTGGATGCACGGCGGGTTCTGCTGGCGATCGATGTTCCAGTCGCGGTCCTCGAGGCGATCGGCGAGCGTGTACACGTCGAGCCCCGAGCTCTTGCGAGTGCGCCACGCGACGATCGTCGCGTCGGGGCGTCCCATCACCTCGAGCTCGGGGATCTGCTCGATGCCCGCGATCAGCGCGCGCGTCGCGTTCATCGCGCGCCGCGTGTGATCGAGGAACCCGCTCTCGCCCATCGCGACCAGCGAGGCCCACGCCGCGGCGATCGCGCCGCCCGAGCGCGTGCCCGGGATCGACGGAGACGCGTAGATCCCGCCGGGCCAGTCCGTCGACACGAAGAACTGGTGCCGCAGGAGCTCCATGTCGCGATAGAGGATCGTGCTCGCGCCCTTCGACGCGAACCCGTACTTGTGCACGTCGGCGCTGATCGAGGTCACGCCGGGCACCCGGAAGTCCCAGGGCGGGATCGGATATCCGAGGCGCTCGACCCAGGGCAGCAGGAACCCGCCGACGCACGCGTCGACGTGGAACGCGATCTTCTTCCGCTCGGCGAGCGCGCCGATCTCCTCGATCGGATCGACCACGCCGTGCGGGTACTGCGGCGCGCTCGCCGCGATCAGCACCGTGCTCGCGTCGACGAGGCTCGCCATGTCCTTCACGTCGGCGCGCAGATCGCCGTCGAGGCGCGCGTAGCGCATCTCGAGCCCGAAGTACTGCGCGGCTTTGTCGAACGCGACGTGGATCGTCTCCGGCGCGACGATGTTGGGCTTCACGATCTTGGGCTTGAGCGCGCGCGCGCGATCACGCGCGGTCTTCACCGAGAGCAGGATCGACTCGGTGCCGCCGCTCGTCATGGTGCCGACGACCTTGCGATCGCCGTGCAGCATGTCCGCGGTCATGCGCACGACCTCGGCCTCCATGCGGCGCAGCGACGAGAACGCCATCGGGTTCAGCGCGTTCGTCGCGGCGAACTTGGTGTAGGCCTTCTCGATGAGCCGTTGGTGCTCGGGGCCCGCGTAGTAGACGAGGCTGAACGTGCGGCCCTGCTCGTAGTCGGCGTCGTCGCGCTTGAGCTCGTCGAGCGCGCGGAGCACTTCGTTCTCGCCGAGGCCACGCGAGGGGATCGTGAGCGGCATCGGCGCGCAATCTACACGATGCGATACGCTGCCGCGCGACGTGCCCACGAAGAAGCCACTCCGCATCGCCATCGCGCGCATCGCGCAGGAGACGAACGCGCTCTCGCCGCTGCGCACCACCATCGACGACTTCCGCGCCCAGCACTTCCTCGAAGGCGAGGATCTGCTCGCGCGCTGCGGCGTGCTCGGCAACGAGGCGCCGGGCTTCCTGCCGTGGGCCGAGCTGAGCGGCGCGGTGCGCGCGATGCGCAAGGCGGGCGACGTCGAGCCGGTGCCGCTCTTCAGCGCATGGGCGGTGCCCGGCGGACCGCTGACCAAGGCGTGCTTCGAGGAGCTCGCGGGGCGGCTCGACGACGGGCTGCGGCGCGCGGGGGACGTCGACGGAGTCGTGCTCGTGCTGCACGGCGCGATGGGCGTCGACGGAGTCGATGCGCCCGATGCGCGGCTCACCCAGCTCGCGAAGGACGCGAGCGGCGGGCGCGTCGCGGTCACGCTCGATCTGCACGCGAACCTCTCGCGCACGATGGCCGAGGCGAGCGAGATCATCGTGCCCTACGCGACGAACCCCCATCGCGATCACGGGCGCACCGGTGGGCTCGCCGCGTCGATCCTGATCCGCGCGCTGCGCGGCGAGGTCGATCCTCGGCTGGCGTGGCGCTCGCTGCCGATGCTGCTCGGTGGGGGCGCAGAGATCGATTTCGCCGCGCCGATGCGCGCGATCTTCGCGCGGGCGCGCGCGATGGAGAAGCAGCGCGGCGTGCTCTCCGCGAGCGTGATGATGTGCCATCCGTGGAACGACGCGCGCGATCTCGGGTGGAGCACCCTCGCGATCTCCGATGGCATCCCGCGCTCGCCGAGTCGCTCGCCGACGAGCTCGCGGAGGCGTGCTGGGCGGTGCGCGACGTGCGCGCGCCCGACTTCGCGACCCCCGAGCAAGCGATCGACGAGGCGAAGCGCGCGACCTGGGCGCGCAAGCTCGGCGTGGTCGTGCTCGCGGAGGCGTCGGACGTCGTGAGCGCGGGCTCGACCGGCGACTCGACGCACTTGATCCGCGCGCTGATGGAGCGCGGCGAGGGTCTGGTCTGCTACGCGGCGGTGCGCGATCCCGAGCTCGCGCGCGCGATCGACGGCAAGAACGTCGGCGACGAGGTCTCGGTGCGCTTCGGTGGCGCGCTCGATCCCGCACGCGCCGGCGAGCCCATCACGTGCGACGCGGTGGTGCGCAGCAAGCGCGTCGATCCCGGGTTCGGCCGGCGTGTCGCGCTCGATCTCGACGCGCCCGCGCACGTCTCGCGCAAGGACGCGGGCAAGGTGCGGCTCGTGGTGACCGAGGGACCGACCCTCGCGATCCGTCCTTCGTTCTACGAGTCGATGGGGCTCTCGATGCGCGAGGCCGACGTCGTCGTCGTGAAGAACTTCTTCCCGTTCCGCCTCTTCTTCCTGCCCTGGGCGCGCAAGACGATCTACGTGCGCACGCGCGGGCTCACCGATCTGGATGCGGCGTTCGTGCTCGAGTTCGACGGACCGATGCATCCGCGCGATCACGTCGACGAGTGGCGCTCGCGCGATCGGAAGCGCCGGCTGGGCTTGTGATCGCGCCGCGGCGCGAGCACGTCACTGCGTGTGAGCGTTCGTCGGGCGTGGTGGTTGTGCGCGGCGCTGGCGCTCGCGGCGTGCGAGGAGAGCGCGGTCGACGAGCTCGATGGCGGCATGATCGCGCCGCTCGATGCGCGCGTGGTGGCGCCCGACGCGTCGGACCCACCTTCGTGCGGCACCTGGATCGGGCGTGATCCCATCCGCGCGCTCTTCGTGGGCAACAGCCAGATCGCGTTCTGGGATCTGCCGCGTCTCGTCTCGTCGCTGAGCGAGAGCGCGCCCGATGCGTGCCCGCGGATCGAGGGCGAAGGCTACGAGCTCGGCGGCGCGAACCTGCGTGATCTCTGGGAGCAGCCGCTGCTCGACGGACGCCGACTGCCCGAGACGATCACCGACGGCGACTACGACGTGATCGTGATCACCGAGTCGATCGATCTCGCGGAGTCGCTGCCCGGCTTCCCCGGGCTCTTCGAGGACTACGCGACGCGCATCGTCGAGCTCTCGCGCGAGGTGGGCGCGACGCCGATCCTCTACGCAACGCCCTACGTGGAGCGCCCGGATCGCTCGGGATTCCACGCCCAGGCCGACCCCCAGATCGCGCTCGGCGACGGGCTCGACGTCCGGGTCGCCGCGGGTGGGCTCGCATGGCTGCGGGTCTGGGAGGAGCTGCCGGAGATCGATCTCTACTTCGAGGATCGCCAGCACCCCGGCTTCCGCGGCAGCTACGTCTCCGGCCTCGTGCTCTACGCCGCGATCACCGGAGCGAGCCCGATCGGACTGACCCGCGACCCGATGACCCGCTGCGAGACCGTGTGCGACGACATCGATGAGTCCGAGGCCGACGTGTTCCAGCGCGCGGCGTGGGCCCAGCACCTCGACACGATCGGCCCGTGATCATCCGAGCCACGCCCGCGCCCGCTCGAGATCGACGAACGCACGGGTCGGCACCCGCGGCCGCGCGGCCGCGATCATCAGGCCGAGCACCCGCGCCGCGATCACGTTCGGCACCACGATCGCGCGCCGGGTGATCACGCCCGCTTCGCACACCCGGGCGTCGATCTCGCGCGCTCGCTTGATTGCACCGGCCTCGAGCGGCCCCGCACGACGCACGTCGACCAGCACCGACACTGGCGCGCCCTCTCGCGCGCGCAGCCGCGCGATCACCTCGTCGCCGAACCGCGCGAGCTCGGCCGCGCCCACCCGGCGCGCCGGCCACGTCACCACCACACACGAGGGATCGCGATCGTCGATCGCGATCTCGTTCACCCGTCGATCCAGCGCGCCAGCGCGACGATCGGGCTCAGCAACGTGCGCACCACCGAGCGCGCGTCCTCGTCCTCGCGGATCGCGTCGGCGAGCGTCGGACCGACCGCCTCGTACGCCGAGACCAGCGCGCGACCGATCGTGTTGGTGCGCAGGTGACGATCCCGGAACCGACGCAGCGCGCCGATCTCCTCGGCGAGCGGCGATCCGTACGCCGCGGTCGCGACGAAGCACGGCGAGACGGTCGTGAACTGCACCTGCGGCGTCGTGTACTCCGCGACCACCATCGGGCCCGCGACGTTGCACGCGTCGACCGCGCGCATCGCGACCCAGTAGTGGGTCTCCGGCGCGAGCCCGCCGAAGTCGACCTCGACGATCTCGCCCGGCGCGCGGTTGGTCGGGACCATCAGGGCCACGCTGTCGAGGCTCGCCGCGTTCGCGGGGAGCGCGCGCTGGAAGTCCTCCACGCTCTCGATCGGGTGCGTCGCCACGCGCACCTGGTACTCGGCGATCCCGAGATCGTCGTCAGGCACCTCGAACGCGAGCTGCGCGTAGCGATGCGCGTCGCGACGCTCCTCGTACTGCGTGATCTCGAGCGACGCGATCTCCTCGGGCGCGACGTTCTCCTCGCACACCTCGGGACCGGTCACCGTGACGCGCAGGCGCCACGTGCCCTCCTGCAGCCGCAGACGATCCGCGCCGCTGCCCGGCGCCTCCTCGGGGTCGTTGCTGATCGACCCGTCCATCGTGTGCATCTCGCCCGCGTCGTCGCCGATCCCGCTGAGCGAGCCGTAGCCCTCGGGCTCCGCGGTCTGCTGGCGATCCGCGCCCCCGCCGACCTGGAACGAGACCGCGTACACGACCGAGGGCTGACCGCGGTACGGGAAGCCGTTGTTCTCCGCCCACCAGTCCCAGTACTCGTCGCCGAAGGGCTGGTTGTCGGGGCCGAGGGGCGTCGGGTACTCGTCGGGGCCCCACTCGTCGTTGTAGTCGAGCTCGGTGTTCACCTCGACGAAGAGCCGGTACTCGCCGTCGGGCAGCTCGGTCGGCCACGTCACCATCATCCGCTGCGGCGTCTCGCCGGGCGGCGTGGCCATCGTCACCGCGTCGATCTCCGGCATCACGCGGCGCGCGTCGTCGACGAACATCGCGACGTCGGGGTGGTCGTAGCAACCGGCCGACGTGCAGCGCAGCGCGTCGCGGCGCGGCGGATAGAGCGACCACAGGTCGAGCTCGCGCTCGATGGTGTTGCTCGGCGCGAGCTCGTAGGGCTCGAAGTAGCCCCTCGTGACGTCCTGCTCGGTGACGAAGCGGCCCTTGTCGCTGTTGAACGTGCTCGCGCACGAGACCGCGTCGATGCTCTCGTCGCCGCTGCGGAACGAGAGACAGTAGTAGCTGTCCTCCGAGTAGTCCGCGGAGCTGCGCGACGCATCGCCCTCGCTGCGACGGTTCTGGAAGATGACGCGATGGAAGCGCTCGGCGTCCGGCGCCGCGGCGCGACGATGCGCCCACACCGGGAGCACGCCCTCGCGGCGCCCGTAGGGCCAGCGGAAGCCGCTGTTCATCTGCGACGCGCCAGGACGATTGCCGATGCCGCGATACGCCGTCGCCTGGGTGAGCGCGAGGGTGCGGAGGAACGTGCCGTCCGCGTCCTCGACCCACATCGCGATCTGCGCGCGCTGCACCGGCACGTACTGGATCTCGACGACCCGCGGCGGCTGCGCTTCGACCGCGCTCGGCGCGAGCGACGCGAGACAGGCGAGCGAAGCGAGCAAGATGCGGCGCATCACGGAGCTCCTCGGGACGTGGTGCGACGTGCGACCAGCCCTGGACTCTAGCAGCCCGCCGAACGATGCCGCGATCGGAGCGGAGTCGACATCGAAAGATGCTGAATTCCGTGGAGACCAGCTTCGCTCGAGGATCAGCGGAACGGATGGGGGGAGCCGTTCCAGCGATCGACGGGGAGCCCGCTGGGCACCGACTCCGGGAGGGCGTCCTCCTGATGGCGGGTCAGCTCGGCGGGGTTTGAGAGCGAGCGCAGGAACGTCACGATCGCGGCGATCTCGTCGTCGCGCAGGACCCGCAGCGGCGTGGTCGCGGGGTCGACGTTCGCCGCGATCGCATCGAGGGTCGCGGCGTCGTCGCGCAGCGTCTCGCGGAGCGTCGGGGCCAGATGGGCGCCGGTGTAGGCCCGGAGCGACCCCACCGGATCGAGGTGATGGCGGATCGCGTCCTCCAGCGTCTGGTACGCGCCGTTGTGCATGTAGGGCGGCGTGAGCGCGACGTTGCGCAGCGGCGGGGTCCGGAACGCGAAGCGGTCGGCGGCGGCGCGCGTCACCTCGAAGCGTCCGAGGTCGAGCTCCTCCGCGACCCCCGGGCCGAGCTGCGGCACCGCGATGTCGTGGAAGCGCTGATCGGTGAAGAGGTCACCCGAGTGGCAGCGCGCGCACCCGGCGTCGCCCTCGAAGAGCGCGCGGCCGCGCGCCACCTCGGCCTCGAGCGCGGGATCGAAGAGCTCGCCGCGCGGTCCCCAGAGCACCTCCTGGAAGTGCGCGAGGGCGATCGCGAAGTGCCCGATGTTCATCTCCGACACCGGCAGCCCGAACGCGCGGAGGAAGAGCGGCTCGTAGCCCGGATGCTGTCGCACCCGCGCGACGATCGCGGCCCAGATCGCCTCGGAGTCCTCGTCGGCGATCGTCGCGAGCTCGTTGGGACGACCATCGCTCGCCATCTCGCCGGGCTGTCCGCGCATCTCGTCGCGATCGAGCAGCGGCACGATCGACGCCAGCTCGAGCGCACGGGTGATCCCCGGCGGGGTCGGCACCGGACCGACGACCTCTCCGCTCGGCAGGCGCTGCACGCGCCCGTCCCAGAAGAGGACGTCCATCTCGTTGCGATGGAAGAGGTCGAGCGCGTGGCGGCGGATCACCGCGCTGCCGCTGCGGGTGCGGAACGGGCCGAGCTCGGTCGCGCCCTCGCCGAGCGAGAGCGGGATGCCCTCCGCGGTGGTGAGGAACGGGACGTGGCACGAGCCGCACGAGATGTTGCGGTTGCCGCTGAGCTCGGGGTCGAAGAACAGCGCCTGACCGAACGCGAGCATCGGGTCGGGCCGGCTCGCGGGGAACCCGGCGTCGGGCTGGAACGGCCCTGGACCGCGGGTGTCGAGGCTGCGCGTCTCCTCGCTGCATCCGACCAGGAGCGCGACGGCGAGCAGGAGCGCCGAGCACGTGCGATGTCCCATGCGCGTACGGACCGCGACGCCCGCCGAAGCTCTCACGATCACAGCGGCCATCCGATCGCGAGCCCGGCCCCGGCGAACACACCCGAGAGGCCCGCGGTGCCGAACGAGTTCCGCTCGACGATGCCGCGTTGGTAGCCGGCGTCGACCGTGACGCCGAGCTCGATCGGACCGACCGGCCACACGATCTCGAGCTGGGTGCTCGCGGAGAGCACCCACGCGAACGTGGTCGTCTCGATCACTTCGGCGACGCCGCCGCCATCACCCGCGGCGAGCGCGGCGCCCGCGTCCCCGCGCACGTCCCAGCCGATGCGCACGCCGTCGTGGTGCTCGAGGATGCGCGCGCCGACGCCCGCGGTGAGCTGGGCGAGGCGCACCGTGCCGATCGGGACGTCGAGCTGGGTGCCGGCGCCCGAGATCGCGATCAGGAGGCGATCGAAGCGCAGCGAGACGTCGGCGAGCGCGGCGAGGGTGAGCGGCTCGACGAAGAGCCGCGCACCGAGGGTCGCGCCGAGCCGCCACGGCGACGGGCGCGGTGGCGCGGGCTCGAAGGGATCGTCGAGCTCCTCGGGCCCCAGGATCGTCGCGGGACCGGGCGCGGTGAGCGCGTGCGCCGCGCTGGGTGCAGGAGGCGGAGCCGGCGGGGGCGGCGGCTCGGGCGGCGGCGTCGCGACGATCACGTCGGGCGTCGGCGCGATCTCGTCCTCGACCTGCACCCGGGTGCGCAGCAGCTCCGCGATCACCAGCGCGACCAGGCGCGTCCGAGCGCGCGCGCTGACGCGCCCGAGGCGCAGCGTCAGCGTCGTCGGGGCCTCGCCCGGCGCGCTGAGCACGATGCGCGGCTGCTCGCTCGCGCACTCCTCGAAGCGCACCACCGTGTCGTCGATCGACGCGTCCCAGTGATCGGCGAGCTCGACCTGCAGGATCGCCTGCACGTGATCGACGTCGAGCCACGGCGCGTCGCAGGGCTCGACCTGCTGCGCCGCGGCGCGCCCGGGCCACGTCACGAGCGCGACGAAGAGCAGCCACCCGATGAGTCCAGCCGGAGTGCTCGCTGGTGCAGCGCCCGCACGGGAGCGTGCGGCGCACGCGGACGGGAGGGCTCTGCGCCGGCGAGCCGAGTTGGGACACCCGATCAGAGCTCGCTCTGCCATCGGAGCACCTCGCCGCGATAGCGCCCCTCGGGATAGGCCTCGAGGTACTCCGACAGCGCCTCCGCGGCGCGCGCATCACCGGCCCGCGCGAGCGCGATCGCGCGCCCCGCACGCGCGCCCTCGGCGAGCTGATCCGGCAGCCCGAGCTCGAGCGCACGCGCGAAGTCGCGCGCCGCGGCGCGGGGATCGCCGGTCCGATCGAGGCGCATCCGCGCGAGGCTGTACGCCGCGAGCGCCGCGCGCTGATCGTCCGCGTGCTCGCGCACCACCACCTCGTACGAGCGCGCCGCTTCGGCGTGATCGCCGCGGCGCCGCGCCGAGTCGGCCCTCGCGAGCAGCGACGCGATCGGGTCCTCGTCGTCCTCGCGCGCCGGCGTGGGACGCCGCTCGATCGCCGGGGCCGACGGCTCCTCGGCCGCGACGTCGATCGTCTCGTGGGCCACCACGACCGGCGCATCTTCGCGCTGCGGCGCCGCGGTCTCGAGCGGGCCGATCTCGATCGACTCGCCCGCATCGAGGCGCTGCACGTGGTCGGGCACCTCGTCGCCGCGCACCAGCACCGAGCCGCGCTCGACCGACACCCTCACCCGCGCGCCGCTGCGCTCGACCGTGAACACCGTGCCGACGACCTCGACCGTCACGCCGCCGCTCTCGATGCGCCACGCCCGCGGTCCGCCCGGCGTCACCTCGAAGCGCGCGCGCCCCTCGCGCAGCGCGAGCGCCACCGTGCGCGCCGAGCTCTCGAGCACGTCGACCCGCGCGTCGTCGTCGACCTCGATGCGCGACGCGTCCGAGAGCCGCACCACGCTGCCCGACGCCAGCGATCCCGCGAGCGGCGTCGTGTCGGCGATGGTCAGCGGCACCGGCTCGATCTCGTGATCGCGCGGGACCATCACCACCAGCGCGAGCGCCGCCGCGGCCGCGATCACGCCGCCGCCCACCCAGGTCGCGGTGCGGCGCGGGCGCGGCTCGGTCCTCCGCGCGGCGTCGATGCGATCCCACATCCGCTTCACGCGGACTTCGTTCTGGCGCTCCCGGAGCGCGTCTCGGACCCGCTCGTGGTCAGGCATCGCGGTCGCTCCGGAAGCAGGCGTCGACGCGCTCCTGAGCGCGTGCGAGGCGTCGGTGCACGGTGGCGAGGGAGCACTGCGTGAGCTCCGCGACCTCCGTCACCTGGTAACCGAGCAGGTGGCGTAGCACCCACGCCATCCGGTCGTCGTCGGCGAGCCGATCGAGCACGCGGTCGATCATCGCGAGCTCCGCGCGCATCTCGGGGGTCACGTCGTCGCGCGCCTGATCGGCCAGCGTCTCGTCGTGCACGCTGCGATCGAGCCCCAGGAGGCGCTGGAGCTTCCGGCGCCGGAAGATCTTGTGCACCCGATGCACCGTGCTCGCCGCGAGCCAGCTCCCGAGGCGCTCGGGGGTGCGCAGCGACGCGAGATCCCGGAACGCGGTGAGGAAGACGTCCTGCACCACGTCCTCGACGTCGGCGCGGCAGCGCAGCAGGCGCGCCGCGACGGTCGTCACCCGGTGCACGTGGCGCCGGTAGATCGCCTCCTCGGCCCACCGGTCGCCCGAGAGCGCGCGCTCGACGAGCTGCACGTCGCTCGGCTCGTCGGGGTGGGGCAGCGCGTGGATCCGAAGTGGTGCGGTCATGGCGTCGCGCAGGGCCACGGGGCCGCGCCGTCGAGGGTGGGAGCTCGACGGCGCGGCCCGAGGCGATGGGAATGGAGGAGGGGAACGATCGCGATCGAGAGCCTTGGTGGGCGCACCTCGGCTCATCCGTCGGTGGGTGTCACTCGAGGTCCGGCGCCGGATCGGCGCATCCGGCGTCGACGGGCTGGGGCTCGGGCACTGGATGGCCGCCGTCGACGGGCGAGCCGCCGCCGTAGGGATCGTCGGGGATGCTCGCGTCGGGCGGCGCAGGCGTGCACACGACGCGGCACTCCGACGGGTCGTACGAGGCGCAGATGGTCTCGCAGCCGTCGGGTAGCGGCGCGGCGCCGCCGTCGGGGACCTGTCCCTCGACCGAGAGCCCTTCGGAGCCTGGCTCGCCCTCGCGCGCGCATCCCAGCGCGCACCCGAGGACGAGGAAGAGGAGCAATATCCTTCGCACGGGAGCCTCCTTGCTGCCGAGGAGGACCCCGAGGGCGCGAAAGTCTCTCACGCGGTCCCGGGGAGCCGGCGCCCACCCCCGAAAGCGCGGTCCAGCGCGATCGCGGAGCGCGTTCGTACGCTTCGAAGGCGCTCCCGGGACGTCACCGGAGCCCATTCGGACGCTTCGAACGCCCTCCCCGAGCGTCACCGGAGCCCGTTCGTACGCTTCGAACGCCCTCCGCGGACGTCACCGGAGCCCTTTCGGACGCTTCGAACGCCCTCCCCGAGCGTCACCGGAGCCCGTTCGTACGCTTCGAAGGCGCTCCGCGGACGTCACCGGAGCCCTTTCGTACGCTTCGAACGCCCTCCGCGACGGGGCTCAGCCCCGCTGGTCGCCCTTGGCGACGGGACGTCCGCTGCGCGTCCACTCGCTGAACGAGCCGACGTAGAGCTTCGCGCCCGGAAGCCCCGCGTGCTCCATCGCGAGCAGCGTGTGGCACGCGGTGACGCCCGACCCGCACGACACGATCACGTCGCCCGGCTCGCGATCGCCGATCAGCGCGCGGTACTTCGCGGCGAGCTCGTCGCGCGAGAGGAAGCGCCCGCCGGCGTCGAGGTTCGACGCGAAGGGCACGTTCACCGCGCCCGGGATGTGCCCGGGGTCGGGATCGAAGGGATCGGTCTCGCCGCGATATCGCGCGGGGTCGCGCACGTCGAGCACGAGGCGTCCGGCGTCGCGCGTCGCGCGCGCGACCTCGTCGATGTCGGCGAGCGGCGAGGCCCATCCGCCGATCGGCGCGGTGGTCTGATCGCTGTGCTCGGAGGGACCGCGCACCACCGGGATCCCCGCCGCGACCGCGGCGTCGTAGCCGCCGTCGATCACCTGCACGCGCGGATGACCGGTCGCGCGCAGCATCCACCAGAAGCGCGCCGCCGCGTTGGCGCCGCCCTTGTCGTCGTAGATCACGATGCGCTTCTGCGAGCTCACGCCGAGCCACGCGAGCACGCGCGCGAACATCTGGGGATCGGGCAGCGGATGGCGCCCGCCGTGCGCGGGGTTCGACACGTGCGCGGTGAGCCCGCGATCGAGATCGACGTGGCGCGCGCCCTCGAGATGACCGGCCTCGAAGCGCTCGCGCGAATCCTTGCCACTGCGCGCGTCGACGAGAACGAGATTCGCGCGCTCCTGCCGCGCCACCAGCGTGCGTGGATCGACGATCGGGTCGAGGCTCATCGCGCCGAAGGATGCCCGAAATGCTCGTGCGAACGCGAGGGGTTACCCTGACGTCCATGTTCTCGCGCACGATCGGAATCGCGCTGGTGATCGGCCTCGTCTCGAGCCTCGCTCGCGCCCAGTCGTACGACGCGACGCCGATGCTCGAGCACATCCGCGAGTCACAGCGCGCCGGGCTCCCAGAGCGGGTCGGCGTCGCGCGGCTCGAGGACCTCGAGCACTACGATCTGCACGTCGCGGTGGAGGACGAGCTGCGCGCGTTCGGGCTGCGCGAGATCGTGCACGTGACGAACGACGAGCGCGCGCCGTGGCGCGAGGTCGTGCTGCGCATCTTCGCGAACGTGATCGCGATGCCGGGCGAGGCCCCGCCGGTCTCGATGATCGCGGGCGAGTGCCTCGACGGAGTGAGCTGCACGATCGAGCAGACCGCGCCCTCGGTCCTCGTGGTGCGGCCGACGACGCCGCTCGCGCCGGGCGCTCGGCTGCGGGTGCAGCTCGATCTGCAGGGGCGCCTCCGCGAGATCGACGCGTCGCGCACCACGATGATGGCGCAGAGCCAGGAAGGCCTCGCCGGCATGATGGGCGAGACCGGCGGTGACTACGGGCTGCTGGCGCGGGGCGAGGGCATCGCGAGCTTCGCGAGCTTCTTCGCGGTGCTCGCGCGCCGCGATCACGGTCGGTGGCAGACCGACGATCACGGCACGCTCGGCGATCTCGGCACCGATCGGATGAGCCACGTGCGGGCGCGCATCGTGGTGCCCCGGGGCGCGCAGCTCGTCGCGACGGGGGTCGAGAGCGGATCGCTGCCGGTGCGCGATGCGCCGGGCCGGGCGCGCCGCCGCGAGATCACGGTGCAGGCGGCCCTGGTGCGCGACTTCTCGTTCCTCGTGGGGAACGCGCTCGAGAGCAGCGCCCGCGACGTGAACGGCGTGAACGTGCGCTCGTGGTACCTGGGGCGCGATCGCGAGGCGGGACGGCGGGTGCTCGAGACCGCGGCGAGCGCGCTCGAGGTGTTCGAGCGGCGCTTCGGTCCCTATCCCTACCGCGAGCTCGACGTGGTCGAGGCCGCGCTGGTCGGCGGTGCGGGCGGCGTCGAGTTCAGCGGGCTCGTGACCGTCGCGAGCATGTTCTATCGCCCCGCCGGGCTCGGGGGCCTCGGCGCGATGCTGGGCGGCACCGGCGCCAGCGCGGTGGGCGACATGCAGAACGCGATGCTCGAGTTCGTCACCGCGCACGAGGTCGCGCACCAGTGGTGGCACGGCGTGGTGGGCAGCGACTCGCGCGCCCATCCCTGGGTCGACGAGTCGCTCGCGCAGTGGAGCGCGATGCTCTGGGTCGAGGAGCGCTACGGCGCGGAGCGGGCGCGCCAGGAAGGCGAGCGCCAGGTCGCGATGGGCTACCGCACGATGCGCATGATGGGCGTCGCCGACGGCGCGGTGGATCGCGCGACGAGCGAGTTCGGTCCCGCGGTCGCGTACGCCGGGCTGGTCTACGGCAAGGGCCCGTACCTCTATCCCGCGCTGCGCGCCGAGCTCGGCGACGAGGCGTTCTTCGCGGGGCTGCGGGCGTACGTCGAGCGCTACGGATTCCGGAGCGCGCCCGCGCGCGGCCCGATCGACACGCTCGCGACCGGACGCCACGCAGCGCGAGTGCGCGCGCTCGCGCGACACTGGCTCGACGAGCGCCACGGCGACGACGACCTCGGGGGCGGCGACGCGAGCGCGATGCTCGGCGCGATGCTCCCGCCCGAGCTGCGCGGCGCGATGGACGACCCCGCGATGCGAGGAATGATGGAGCAGGTGCTGCGCGGCCTGATGCAGGGCCAGGCGCAGGGCGGCGGCGCGACCCCGGGCGCGGGTGACTCGCCCGAGGACGCCGCGCGCATGATGCGCCAGCTCGAGCAGATGCTCGGCAACCTCCCCGACGCGCCGTCGCCCTGACGATCAGAACGTGATCTGCACCGACGTCGCGGAGCGCTGCGCCGGGCCGTGGTGCACGACCTCGATGTTGTTGCCGTCGGGGTCGAGCACGAACGCCGCGTAGTAGCCGGGGTGATAGGGCCGCTCGCCGGGCGCGCCGTTGGCGGTGCCGCCGGCCTCGACCGCCATGCGGTGGAAGCGGTCGACCGCCGCGCGGTCGGGTGCCTGGAAGGCGAGGTGCACCCGTCCCGTGACCTGGCCCGCGGCGGCGGGGCTCTCCGGCGTCGAGACGAAGAGCTCGTCCGCCCAGAAGAACCCCGGTCCCTCCCCGCCGAGCGGCAGCCCGATCGCGTCGAGCACGGCTTGGTAGAAGCGCTTGCTCCGCGCGAGGTCGCGCGTGACGAGCTGGAGATGATCGATCAGGCGTCCACGATGGAGCTCGTTCGTGTTCATGCGCGCGAGCGTAGTCCCAGCAGACGTCTTTTCGAGGGCGCACGCGCCTGGTACAGACCCGAGCATGGCGCTCAAGCAGACGATCGAGGCGGATCTCAAGAAGGCGATGCTCGCGAAGGACGAGGTCGCGAAGGACGCGCTGCGGCTCGCGAAGGCCGAGCTGCTCAACCGCGAGGTCGAGCTCGGTCGCGATCTCACCGACGAAGAGGCGATCGCGGTGCTGCAGAAAGGCGTGAAGGCGCGGCGCGACGCGATCGATCAGTTCCGCGCGGGCGGGCGGCTGGACGCGGTCGCGGAAGAGGAGAGCCAGCTCGCGGTGCTCGAGCGTTATCTCCCCAAGGCGATGTCCGAGGACGAGACGCGCGCCGCGATCACCTCGCTCACCGGCAAGCTCGGTCTCTCGACCAAGAAGGACATGGGCCGCCTGATGAAGGAGCTCAAAGCACGCTTCCCGAACGTCGACGGACGCATCGCCTCGAAGGTCGCCGGAGAAGTGCTGAAGTAGTCGACTGGCACGCTCGAAAAGAAGAAGGCCGACTCCGATGCATCGGAGTCGGCCTTTTCGATTTCTTCGGAGAGTGTCAGTCGCACGCCATGGCGCGACACTGCGCTCGTTGCGACAGGCCTTCTGCCGCGGTGCGCTCCATCGCGAGACGTTCGGTCGTCGTCGATTCCATCTGCTCGTGTTGCGCGACCGCGCGAGTCAGCCGCTCGAGCTCCAGGTCGCCCATCACGAGCTGCGCGTGCTGCTGCTGCAGCGCCTCACGCCGGCGCGCCGAGAGGCCCGGACGTTCGAGCGCCGCGCTCAGCTGGGCGCGCGTCGCCTCGCGCTGCTGCGCGGTCCCGTGCTCGCCCTCGAACGCCGCGAGCTCGCGACGCGCGTCCGCGAGCTGCTGCTGCGTCGACGTCAGCGCCTCCGCGAGGAACGCGATCGCGCTCACCGATTGCTCGCGTCGCATCGTGATGGCCGTGTGCAGCGCGGACTCGCACGCTGCGCTCGCGTCGTGCGCGTCGATCGACATCTCGCGCCCGTCGCTCGAGAGCGCGAGACGCACTTCGCTCGACGCCTCGTCGCGCACCCGCGCGAGGAAGGGCTCGCGCGCCGTGCCCAGCACGATGCCGTAGCGCGCGAGCTCGCGATCCGACTCGGTGTCGTCGTTGCTCGACGGCTCGGACAGACCGAGCGCGTCCGCGTCGATCGCGTCGAGCACGAGCACCGCACAGCGGCGTGATGGAGCGCTCGAAACGGGCGCGGGCTGCACCGGCACCGAGTGGCCAGCGCAGCCCGCGAGGAGCCCGATCACGAGCGCGAGGACTCGCGCTCTCATCCGATCACGGGAAGATGCCGCGCTCTTCGTACGCCGCCTTCAGGTTCTCCAGCGCCAGGCAGTACGCCGCGACACGCGGGAGCACGCGGTGGTTGCGCGCGAAGTCCATGACCTTCTGATACTGGCGCACCATGCGGCGCTCGAGCTTCTCGTCGACCTCTTCGGCGTCCCAGAACTCGCTGCGCTTGTTCTGCACCCACTCGTAGTACGAGACGGTCACGCCGCCCGCGTTCGCGAGGATGTCGGGGATGACGGTGATGCCCTTGTCGGCGAGCACCTTCTCGCCCTCGGGGTTCGTCGGGCCGTTCGCGCCCTCGACGACGACCTTGCACGAGAGCGAGCGCGCCTCGTCGGCGCCGATCTGGTTCTCGAGCGCGGCGGGGATGAAGATGTCCGCCTTGATCTTGAAGAAGTCCTCGCGCTCGATCGGCTGACCGCTGGGATAGCCCGCGATCGATCCGTTCTGCTTCACGTACTGCGAGAGCTTCGCCGCGTTGAAGCCCTCGGGGTTGTAGAGGTACCCCGAGTGATCGCCGACCGCGATCGTGCTCACGCCGAGCTTGTTGAGGATCTGCGAGCTGTGCGAGCCGACGTTGCCGAAGCCCTGCACGATCGCGGTCTTGCCCTCGAGGTGGAAGTCGTTGTCCTTCGCCCACTCGAGGAGGCAGTAGATCGCGCCCTGCGCGGTCGCCTTCTCGCGGCCCTGCGAGCCGCCGGCGCTGATCGACTTGCCGGTGACGACGTGGCGCTGCGCGTTCTTCTCCATGTCGCCGACACGGTTCATGTACGTGTCCATCATCCACACCATCGTCTGCGCGTTGGTGCCGACGTCGGGCGCGGGGATGTCGTACTCGGGACCGATGTTGCTGCCGAGCGCGTGCGTGAACCGACGCGTGATGCGCATCAGCTCGTCCTTGCTGTGCTTGGACCCGTTGACCTTCACGCCGCCCTTCGCGCCGCCGAACGGGATGTCCATCAGCGCGCACTTCCACGTCATCATCGACGCGAGCGCCTTCACGTCGTCGAGCGTGACCGACTCGTGATAGCGAATGCCGCCCTTGTACGGACCACGGATGTTGTTGTGCTGGATGCGATAGCCCTTGAAGAGCTGCATCTCGCCGTTGTCCATCCGCACCGGGAAGTGAACGATGATCTCGTTCTTCGGCTGCGAGAGGATGTCGGCAACGTGGCGCGGCAGATGAATGACGTCGGCAGCTTCTTCGAGGTACCCCTGGACGACCTTGAAGAACTCGTAGTGATTGGCAGACATGGTCCTCCGGACTCCATCCCCCTGGGAGCCGGCATTCACGCCTTGGGCTCGAGGGTATCGCCCGGCCTATGCACCCCCCGTCCATGTGGCGCAACGACGCGCCGCGTCGTGCGGACGAGGCAGAAATGCCCGCCGGAGCAGCGGATTTCGTCGCGAGCACGTGAATGCGCGAGAGTGCGACGGATCACGAGCGCGTCAATCGCGGCGTGATTTATCGCAGAGGCAGGATCCAGCTCGCGTAGATCAGGCACGCGAGCGCGGTGAACATCAGCGCATCGACGCGGTCGAGCAGACCGCCGTGCCCGGGCAGGATCGAGCCGCTGTCCTTCACGCCGGTGCTGCGCTTCACGAGCGACTCGACGAGGTCGCCCATCTGACCGAGCGCGCCGCCGATCAGCGCGAGCAAGATGGCGTCGACGAGCGGCAGCTCGGGGAGGAACCCGAAGTGCGCGGCGAGCCCACCGGTGAGCGAGCCGAGCAGACCGCCGATCGAGCCCTGCACCGTCTTCGACGGCGACACCGCGGGATAGAGCTTCGTCTTGCCGAAGTAGCGGCCCGCGAAGTACGCGCCGGTGTCGCTCGCCCAGGCGAGCCACATCGCGAGCAGCACCCACGCGCCGCCCTTGTCGAGCGTGTGGAGCACCGCGACGGTGCCGAGCAGACCGCCGACGTAGAGCGGGCCACCGATGAGCCACGCGACGCGGGCGCCCGCGCGATCGTAGGGCAGCGGCGCGAGCAGACCGCCGAGCGCCCCGACCGCGCCGAGCCCGAGGACGAGCCCGAGCAGCGCGTCCGCGTTGTCGCGCAGGAACACGAGCACCGCGGTCGTCGCGAGCGACATCACGACGCCGAGCGCGTGCATCGACTTCGCGTCGTGGTGCGTGATGCGGAAGAGCTCGTGCGAGGCGCGCGCGATCGCGCCCGCGACGAGGATCTGGAAGCCCCACCACGGCGCCCAGAACATCAGGTAGAGGAGGATCGGGATGCCGATGAGGGCGGTCCCGAGGCGCGCGAGCGTGTTGCGCAGGAAGGCGGCGTCGGCCGCCTTCTTCTTGTCCACGTCGGGCTCGGAGGAGGGGGCGCTGGTCTCAGGCATGCGCGCGCGTGGCCGCGTCGGGTGCGAGGTCATCCATCGTAGCCACCTGGGCGTCGGAGGATACTCGACCGAACCGACGGTCGCGCGTCTGGAACGACTCGATCGCGCCGTAGAGATCGACCTCGGTCCAGTCGGGCCAGAGGCGATCGGAGAAGTAGAGCTCGGCGTAGGCCGCGCCCCAGAGCAGGAAGTTCGAGATGCGCTGCTCGCCCCCGGTGCGGATGAGCAGGTCGACCGCGCCGACCTCCATCGACGGAAGGACCGCGTCGATCAGCGACTCGTCGATGCGATGGGGGTCGAGCTCGCCCTTGGCGGCCTGCATCGCGAGGGCGCGCGCGGCATCGGCGATCTCCTCGCGACCGCCGTAGGAGAGCGCGAGGGTCAGCGTCATCTCGTGGAAGTCGGCGGTCTCGGCCTCGATGCGGTCGAGCACCTCGCGCACCCGGGCCGGGAGGCGGTCGCGGCGGCCGACCATGCGGAGGCGGATCTGGTTCGCGATGAGCTCCTCGCGCTCGCTGAGCAGGAACTCGCGGAGCAGCTCCATGAGCGCCTCGACCTCGAAGGGCGGGCGGTGCCAGTTCTGCTCGCTGAACGCGTAGAGCGTGAGCGCGCGGACGCCGAGGCGGCGACACGAGCGGACGGTGCGACGCACCGACTCGCTGCCCTCGCGATGGCCGATGGGGCGGGGCATGCCGCGGTCCTGCGCCCAGCGGCCGTTGCCGTCCATGATGATGGCGACGTGCGCGGGCAGTCGCGTGAGGTCGACGAGCGGCACGACGTTCCCGGCTACCACGCAGATTCCGAGTGTTCAAGCACGGTTGGACGAGCGGTACGGGGGCCGGCGCGAGCGGGCGAGAGGCTGGGTCGAAAAGGGCTGAATCAATGGTGATTCTCGAACCGCGCGCGGCGGATGTGGTCGCCCGGTTGGATGCGGTCGACGGCGTCCATGCCCGAGGTGACGCGGCCGAACGCGGTGTATCGCGCGTCGAGGTGAGGCTGCGGAGAGTGCGTGATGAAGAGCTGGCTGCCGCCGGTGTCGCGCCCGGCGAGCGCCATCCCGACCACGCCGCGCTCGTAGGGCGCGCGATGATCCTCGCAGCGCTGGGACCACCCGGGCCCGCCGTAGCCGTCACCACGTGGATCACCGCCCTGCACCACGAACGCGGGGACGACGCGGTGGAAGGTGAGGCCGTCGTAGAAGCCGGACCGGACGAGCTCGACGAACCGCGTGACCGTCGTGGGGGCGCGCTCGGTCCAGAGCTCGATCACGACCTCGCCGCGGTCGGTCTCGAGCACGACGCGCCCGCGGGGCGCGGCGGCGATGGAGGCGGCGTCGAGGGGGCGAGGGGGCGCGGCTGGCCCGCCGTCGGGACGAGCGACCCCGGCGTCGGAGAGCAGGTCGAGCGCAGCACGGCGGACGGCGAGGTTGGCGTGGAGCGCGAGCGGGCCGGCGGCCGAGGCGAGCTCGCGCACGGCGAGCTCACGCGCGGTGGCGAGCCACGTCACGAGCCCCTCGAGATCGTCGGCGGCGCGGACGCGCGCGAGGGCGGTGCGGAGGGCGGCGACCACGTCGGCGGCGGGCCAGCCGTCGTCGCCGGTGGTGCCCGCGAGGACCATCGCGGCGAGGCGGCTCGCGCGGCGGGAGCCGGCGCCTCGGAGCGCCTCGAGCGCGGCGTTGGTCACGCCGGCGTCGTCGTCGTCGCGCAGCGTCGCGAGGAGCGCCGCGATGGACTCGCGGGTGTCGAGCCCGCCCATCGCGGTCACGGCGGCTTGGCGGACCCGCGAATCGTCGTCGCGGAGCAGACGCTGGAGGTAGACCCCGCGCTGGGCGTTCGAGCCTTCGACCACGGCGAGCACCTCGGCCGCGAGGACCCGGCGCTCGGGATCGGCGAGCTGCTCGAGCCCGCAGGTGTCGACGCGGGCGGGCCAGCCGCGCCCGAGATCGACCAGCCGCGCGACGGCGCAGTGCGCGAGGCCGCGGTCGCGGGTCGCGGGCACATCGGGGGGAACGGTGGCGAGGCGCGCGAGCGCGTCGTTCGCGACGGTGTGGACGGCGGCGTGCCGAGCCATCGGCGCGGCGGCGTCGAGCGCGGTGAGGAAGACGTGGAGGGGCGGTCCGGGCGCGACGTCACCGGTGGCGAGGAGCCGGTCGAGCAGGGCGCGGAGCTGGGCGGCGTAGGCAGGCTCGGCGTGCTCGCCGAGGGCGCGGCGCGCGAGGGCGCGCACGGCGTGGACCGAGACCGTCCAGTCGGGATCCTCGGTCGCGGCGGTCAGGCGCGCGAGGGTCGAGCCGGGATGGCGTGAGAGCGCGCGTGCGGCCATCGCGCGGACGTCGCCGTCGGCGTCGTCGAGCCCGCGGGCGACCTCGTCGGCGATGGCGGTCGCGTCGGCGGGATCGGCGGGAGGCGCCGAGCGGGCGAGGGCATGCGCGCAGGCGAGGCGGACGCGGGGCGCGGCATCGTCGGGGATGCGGGTGGCGGCGCGGCGCAGGAGAGAGGCATCGGGGGAGCGGCCGCGCAGCGCGGCGTTCGCGAGGGCGAGGCACGCGGCTTCGCGCTCGGGCGCGTGCTCGGACGCGAGCGCGGCGGGCAGCGCGGCGAGGGCTTCGTCGGTGGCGAGCCGCCCGGCATCGAAGAGGAGGTGAGCGCGAACCGCGGGGTCGGTCTCGCTCGCGAGCGCGCCGAGCAGGGCGGCGGATGCGGTGTCGGGAGCAGCGTCTTCGAGGGCGCCGATCCCGAGCGAGGCCGCGTCGCGGACGTCGGGCGCGGGATCGCGGAGGGCGCGAGCGAGCAGCGGGTACGCGGCGGCGTCGTGGAGACGAGCGAGGGCGAGCGCAGCGGAGGCGCGGGTCTCGGCCGAGGGCGTCGCGAGCGCGGCAGAGAGAGAAGGTGAGAGGCGACGGAAGTCGGCCTCGGCGAGAAGAGAGGCGTGGGAGGGAAGCGAGTCCGACGAGGATGCGGGCGCCGACGCCGTGGGGGCCGGCGGGGGCGCGGCGGGGGCGGGCGAGCCACAGGCGCCGAGCGCAATGAGGGCGCTGAGCGCGAGCGTGGCGGCGAGTGACGTGGGTCGGAGTTTCACGTGAAGCGCGGTGCTCGAGTGGGCGAGGAGGGTCGCACAGAGCGAGCGCGGGCGCGATTGGGGCGAGGGTGTGAGGCGGGCCGTGCCCGTACGGGGGGTGCCGGCCTTGGCGCGACTGGGCGAGGGGAGTGGCGGCCGTGAGTCGCACGGGGGGTGCCGGGCTCGGCGCGACCGGTTGGCTCGGGGCGCCTCATCGCTTCCGGCTGCTGGTCCACGGGGGCGCGCGGCGGATGCCGGGGTGCGTGCGGTCCGTGCGCTCTCGTCCCGCCGTCCTCCGCCCATGCTTCGCCGGCTGCTGCTGACGCTCGTCTGCGTCGACCGCGGCCGCAGGCGCGGGCCCCGTCCCTTCCGCCGAGCGCGAGTTGGGTCGTGGGGCCCCTTCCAACGAACCCGCCCGTCGCCGCGCACGGCGGCGGGCGCCCGCTCTCTGGCCCTCGAAGCAGAAGGGGGGCGCTTCGGCCGGCCGCTCTCCGGTCCCTCACTCCTCGACGCGGGAGCGCCCGCACTGGCCCTCGCAGCGTCAGTGGCCCTGCTCTCATCGCCAGGCGACCCTTGTACGCCTGGGGGAACGCGGCCCCCGCACGGCGCGCCGGCACAAGCTGCCTGCTTCGTAGCGCCCCCTGCCCCTCCGGTCGCCCACCGGGCGCATGCCGGGCGATGCGGCTGACCGTCCGGCACACTCGCGGACCCGCAGAGACTGGCCGCCGTCCAGCACCACTCTCCAGGCCGCCGGCGCGCGCTGCTCCAAGGTCGAGGGGTCGCGCGAGTGCGACCCTCGTGATGCCGACCCCATGCGCTCCTCGTAACCGCGGCCGGCGTGCAGACGTCCGCAGCGGGCGCGCGGGAGCGCCTGTTCTGCCGCCTGGCGGACTGGCTTCGCGCGGGCGTTTCACGTGAAACGGCCCGGGGAGCTCGCCTCCTCCTGTCGCTCGTCGCGGCCCCGGGGCGAGCTCTGGAAGACTGTCCCTGCCGCATCGCGCAGCCGCTCCGGCTCTGTTTCACGTGAAACTCGGGCGCCCACCTACACCGCCGGACGGCAGGCAATGACTCCGGGTCCCAGCCGCTCCTCGCCCCGCAGGTCGGGGCCGATGGCCGCGCCAGAGGGCCCCGGGCGCGCGCGGAAGCGCGCCGTCGAGGCTCCTCCCCCAACATCGGCATGTCGCGGCGTCCGGAGTCCACGCGCTCGGCTTGATCGCAGGAGGCCCGTTCTCCCGTCCCGAGGAACGCCCTCAGCCCCGGAGGCGAAGCGGCGGTCCCATGCCTCGCGCGCCGCGTCCGCGTCTCCAACTCGGTCGCGAGCGGGAGCGCGACGTTGCGCACCTCCTCCCCGAGCGGTCGCTCGAACTCGCGCACCGTCGGCTTCGGCCGCCCCTCCCGCTCCGCGCGCGCGTCCAGCAGCGGAGCCCGGGGCGGAGCCACACCGCCCCAAGCCCTCTCCGGCGCGCGACCTGGCATCCGGTCGCGACGGTCCGACGACGCTCGGACGAGCACTTCGGAGTCCGGCCCCGTGCGCGCCGTAGTTGGGGTGACCCGCGCGCCACCACCTCGCAGCGTGCCGCGAGCCTGGTCGCCTGCCTCGCCTTCTATCGACGGGGGCCCTGTCTCCAACCGGTCGGCGATCCCCGTCCAATCGGTCCAGCGCCCCGCGAACGGTCGCATCCGGAGTTTCACGTGAAACAGAGGCCCGCCACGGGGCGCGGGTCCCATTCGGCGTCCGATCCCGCCCCACAAAGCCGGTCCCCCGCGGTCCCCAGGGCGCCCATCGCGGCGAAGCCCTGGGGCCGCGACAGCGCGGAGTCAGCCCTCGCCGCTCGCCCGCGCTCGACGACGACGCGCGGAGCCCCGAAGCCGAGCCCCTCGCGGACCTCTGGACCCTTCACACCGGCCCCGAGGAGCTCCCCCGAGCCCCTCGGCCTCAACACCCCTCGTCCTCTTCGGCTCCTCGGCCGGACGAACCGCATCCCCCTCTGTCGTGCGCACCTCGACGCGCCCCCGCCCGGTCTGTCGCCCTCCGTTTCACGTGAAACGCCCCCGACCACCCCACCGGCTCCCGAGCGCTCCCACCTCCCGCCCAGAACCCGCCCTCGCCCCACACCCCGTTTCACGTGAAACTCTCCCAACCCGTCCCACCACCGCCGCCGCCCCCCGTCCCGACCCGGCCCCCGCCCCCGCCCCCGACCTGCCACCCTCCCCTCCCCCTGCTAACCTCGCCCGCCGTGCGCTTCGCCGAACACGTCCGGGCCCGCCTCGCTGACATCGAACACGCCGGGCTGCTCAGGACCCCGCGTCGCGTCACCTCGCCTCAAGGCCCGACCGCCGTCGTCGACGGACGCGAAGTCGTCCTTCTCTGCTCGAACGACTACCTCGGCCATGCGGCCCACCCCGACCTCGCGGCCGCCCAGCGCGACGCCCTCGCCCGCTGGGGCTCCGGCGCCGCCGCGTCCCGCCTGATCAGCGGCACGATGAGCCCCCATCGCGAAGCCGAGCTCGCCCTCGCCCGCTTCGCCGGGCAGGAGTCGTCACTCCTCTTCTCCAGCGGCTACGCCGCCAACGTCGGCGCCATCTCCGCGCTGGTCGGCCCAGGCGACCTCGTCCTCAGCGACACCCTCAACCACGCGTCGCTCATCGACGGCTGCCGGCTCTCCCGGGCCCGCGTCCTCGTCTACCGCCACGCCGACGTCGAGCACGCGGCCGAGCTCCTCACCGCCCACCGTCACGAGGCCCGCACCGCGCTCCTCGTCACCGACTCCATCTTCTCGATGGACGGCGACCTCGCGCCCCTCGCCGCGCTCCGCGACCTCGCGGACCGCTTCGACGCCGGGCTCTACGTCGACGAGGCCCACGCCCTCGGCGTGCGCGGCCCCGGGGGGCGCGGCCTCTGCGCAGAGCTCGACCTCGACCCCGACGTGATCCTCGGCACGCTCGGCAAGTCGCTCGGCCTCGGCGGCGCGTTCGTCACCGCGAGCTCCGACGTCATCCGCCTCGTCGAGAACCGCGCCCGCAGCTTCGTCTTCTCCACCGGGACGCCCCCTGCCCTCGCCGCCGCGGTTCCGACCGCGCTCCATCTCCTCGAGCGCGCCGACGAGGGCCGCGCCCGCCTCGCCGCGCACACCGCGCGCCTCCGCCGCGAGCTCCCCGCGCTCGGCTTCGACGTCCCCGCCGGCGAGACCCCGATCATCCCGGTGCTGCTCGGCGAGCCCGCTGCGGCGATGCGCGTCTCCGCCGCCCTGCTCGAGCGTGGTGTGTTCGCCCACGGGATCCGCCCCCCGACCGTCCCCCAGGGCACGTCGCGTCTTCGCCTCGTCCCGACCGCCGCCCACACCGACGAGCACCTCGACCGCGTGCTCCACGCCTTCGCGGCGGTCGCTGCGGACCGCCGTCGATGAAGGGCGTGTTCGTCACCGCGACCGGCACCGGCGCCGGCAAGACGACCGTCGCCGCGGCGCTCGCCCGCGCGCTCCGCGCCGACTCGGTCCCCGTCGCCGCGCTCAAGCCGATCGAGACCGGCGTCGACCCCGACGCCGCCGACGCGCGCGCCCTCGCCGAGGCCTGCGGCGACCCGACCCTCGCCGACGATCCCCGGTGGTACCGCGCCGCCGCGCCCCTCAGCCCGTACGCCGCGCAGCTCGACGGTGGACCTCCGCTCCATCTCGACCAGCTCCTCGCCACGCTCTGCGAGTACGCCCGGTCCCGCTTCCTCCTCGTCGAAGGCGCGGGCGGTCTCCTCGTCCCGCTCGACCGCGATCACACCATCGCCGACCTCGCGGTCGCGCTGCACCTCCCGCTCATCGTCGTCGCGCCCGACCGCCTCGGCGTGCTCTCCGACACCCTCGCCACGTGCGAAGCCGCGGCACGCCGCGGGCTCACCGTCGGCGCGCTGGTCCTCAACCGCACCACCCCCGAGCCCGACGTGAGCACCCGGTCCAACGCCCGGATCCTCTCCGAGCGCCTGCCGTGGATCCCAATCGTTCTGCACGGATACGGCGCGACCGACGTGGATCCCGCGCTCCGCGCCCTCGCGCGCTAGCGCAGCAGCGCCACCGCGATCGCGACCGCCGCAATCAGCCGCAGCGCGAGCGCGAACGCCAACGCGCGCACCAGCGCGACCGGCGCATCCTCTCGCCGCGCCCGCCGAATCACGTCCCACGAAGGAACGTTCAGCCCCGCGACCGCGCCGAGCATCAGCGCGATGGTGATCGCCTTCGCCGCGCCATCGAGCTGCGCCGGACCGAGCACCAACATCAGCGCCGCCACCAGCACCGGCCACGTCAGCCGGGCCATGAGCCGCACCTTGCGCGCGTGTGCCTTCTCGGCCGCGTCGTCCATCGACGCGCGCGAACATGCGCCATCCGCGCCCCCGCCGCATCCCCGCCCCTTGACTCGTGCACCCGGTCGGGGGCAAAGCCGGCTGGCTCCAAGGAGGAACGATGCGCTCACGTGCCTGGTCGACGCTCTTCATCTCGCTCGCGCTCGCCGCATGCGGCGGCTCCGCTGCCGAGCCAGAGCCCGAGCCCACGACCGCAGGCGCCGAAGCCGAGCCGCCGCCTCCTCCGCCTCCTCCGCCGCCGGCGCGAATCCGCGCGATCCACGCGACCAGCGAGCCCGCGGTCTCGAGCGTCTCGTTCGCGTTCGCCGAGGGCGCCGATCCGCTGATCACCAACCTCGCGTATCGGACCGCGACCGCGTACCTCGAGGTCCCGCCCGGCGCGCACCACGTGCGGCTGCTCGGCGTGCCGTCGGTCGAGACCGGCGAGGCGCCCGAGCTCCTCGCGACCGACACCGAGCTCGCGTCCGAGAGCAACACCACGCTGCTGCTGGTCGGCGTGGCCGCCGGCGATCCGCCGCTCGCCGTCGTGGTCGCGCCCGACCGCACCGAGCCGCCGGGCGAGGGGCTCGCCGCGCTGCGCCTCTATCACGCGATCGCGGGCCAGGGCCCGGTCGACGTCTGCGTCGCGGGCGCCGCGCCGCGCGACCCCGCGCTGCCGGTGTTCACCGCGGTGGAGCCCAACGGCTTCGCACGGGGCGATGCCGGCGAGTGGGCCGACGTGCTGCCCTCGGGCGAGATCGCGCTGCAGCTCCGCGCGCCCAACCCCACGCCGTGCCGCGGGCGCGTGCTCGGCGTCGCGCGCTTCACCCCGACCGCGGGATCGCTCCACACCCTCGTCGCGATCGGTCGCGCGTCGGGGCGGCCGCGCGTCGATCGCGAGCTCGTCGTCTGCAACGACCCGCCGGGCGACGGTGCTTGCACCGTCGTTCCGATCGCGGCGCGCTGAGCCTCCGGTCGTTCCTCCTCGAGAGCGACGGGCCTCCAAGCCCGTCGCTTTCTTGCGTTCTGCGCGAGTCGCAGGTGAGGGTCCGACCATGCGCGCCCGTGCTGCCCTCGGCGTCGCGCTCGTGATCGTCGCGCTCGCGCTCGCTCCGCTCGGTGCACGCGCCGACCTCGAGCCGATCGCGTACACCGTCCTCCGCGGCGACACCGCGATGCGCATCGCGTCGCGCCACGGGCTCACGCTCGCGCAGCTCGGCGCGCTCAACGAGGGACAGAACCTCGACCGACTGCGCGCCGGACAGTCGCTCGTCGTCGGGCACGGGCACGCGATCCGTCATCGGGTGCGAGCGCGCGAGACCGTCGCGATGATCTGCGAGCGCTACGGGATCTCGCGCGTCGAGCTCGCACGGTGGAACGAGGGTCTCGACGAGGACCACCTGCCCGTCGATCGCGAGCTCCGCCTCTGGGCGCGCCGCGACGATCCCCCGAGCCAGTCGGTGGGGCGCCCCGATCGCGGCGAGCTCGTCCACGGCGTCACGATCCCCTCGCATCCCGCGTACGTCGTGCGCGATCCCGAGCGCGCCTGGGTCGCCCGCCACGTGGCCGAGCACCTCGCGCGCGGCTTCGACGCGGTGCTCGCCATCGATGCGAACGCCCCGCGCGTGCAGATCCGCGACGCCAGCCTTCCCTCGGGCGGGCGGCTGCGTCGTCACCGCAGCCATCAGAGCGGCCGCGACGTCGACCTCGCGTACTACCAGCGTCGCTGTCCCAGCGGGCTCTGCAGCCGGCGCTGGATGCGCCCCGACGCGCTCGACGCGCGCCTGCAGTGGGCGCTGATCGAGCCGTGGCTGCGCGCCGACGTCGTCGAGTACGTGTTCGTCGATCACGAGCTCCAGGAGCCGCTGTGGCAGGCCGCGCGCGACGCCGGCGCGACCCGCGAGGAGCTCTCGCGATGGTTCCAGTGGCCACGCGCCGCCCACGTCCGCACCGGCGTGATCCGACACGTGCCGCGACACGCCGAGCACCTGCACGTGCGGTTCGCGTGCGCGTCGAGCGACGAGACCTGCGTGCCGAGCGTGCGCGACAGCGACTGACTCGGTCCAGCTGGAGTGCTCGCTCGCGCAGGGCCCGCACCGGAGCCCCGAGCGGGCGAGCCGATGTTCGACGCGCTCGCTCAGAGGTACGGGCCGCAGCGCTGCCGGTGCATGTGGCAGGTGTACTGGTCGCGGTTCGGACAGGCGTCGGCCTCGGTGCACGAGCACTCGTCGATCGCGACGCACGGGCCCCAGCACTGCGCGACGACCGACGCGACCTGCCCTTCGGGGCACGTCGGCTCGACCGCACGGCAGCGCACGTCGCGGCGATCGCAGCTCGTCGCTCCGCACTCGCCGGTGCGCGCGATCGACGCGCCGGCCGCATGGGCCTCGCACTCGTTGCCATAGGTCGTGCCGTCGCAGCCGCACACCGGCGCGCGCACGTCGGGGCAGACGCCGGGGCGCGCCACGCACTCCCCACCGCCGTCGGCCGCGCCGCACTCGCCGGGCGGGAAGATGCAGACCTCGCCGTCGTCGCACGACGCGCCGCCGCGGGTGCCGCACGCCAGGCCGCTGGCCGCGTCGTTCGAGCTCGACGCGGCGTCGTCGCCGCCGGTCTGCGCGTCGTGGACGACCTGGCCGTCGGGCACCGTCTCCCGCGACTCCGAGCAGCCGACCACGAGCACCAGGAACGCGAGGCACGCCGTCTTCCTCATCTCGACTCTCCGCAAGCGAAATCGGTGTGAGCGTACCAGCCCTTCCGCTTGACCGATCCAGGCCACCCGACCTACACCTCTTGCGTTCCGAGGTTTCAAAGTTTCTTGAAACCTGTGCGAGCACCCCAGGACGGGGCGCCCCGAACGCCGAGCGCAGACCCGTCCAGAAGGAGAGAGCCCATGCCGACTGCCGTCGCGGCTCGAATGGACGGGACGGAGACCGGTCGCGCCGAGGTGCTGCGCCGACTCGAGGCCATCTGCGGGGATCGCGACCTCGCGTCGCTGGGGCGTCGCCTCGAGGACCTCGCGAGCCTGGTGCACGCGGACATGGCCTCGCTCGAGCGCGACCTCGCGGTGCCCTCGGGGCCGCGTGCGATCCACGCCGGGGCTTCGCACCTGCTCGCGCTCGGGGGCAAGCGGCTCCGGCCGATGTGCGTCGCGCTCGCGTCGCGGGTCGGCACCGGGTTCGACGCGCGCGGGCGTGCGCTCGCGGTCGCGGTCGAGCTCGTGCACAACGCGACGCTGCTCCACGACGACGTGGTCGACCTCGGCGACACCCGTCGCGGCGCCCCGACGACCCGCGCGGTGTGGGGCAACGCGGTGAGCATCTTCGCGGGCGACTGGCTGCTCGTGGACGCGCTGCGCCGGGTGCGCGCGGTCAACGTGCCGGGGACGCTCGAGCGGCTGCTCGACGTGATCGACGAGATGATCCAGGCCGAGTCGCTGCAGCTCGAGCGACGCGGTCGTCTCGAGACCGGACGCGAGACCTGGGAGCGCGTGGTCGAGGGCAAGACCGCAGCGCTGTTCCGCTGGGCGATGTTCGCGGGCGCGCGCGCCGGCGGGCTCGACGAGCGCGGCGTGAGCGCGCTCGAGGAGTACGGCCTGCACCTCGGCGTCGCGTTCCAGGCGATCGACGACCTGCTCGATCTCAGCGGCGATCAGCGCGCGACCGGCAAGGCGCTCTTCACCGATCTGCGCGAGGGCAAGATGACCTACCCGCTCATCCTCGCGATGGAGCGCGATCGCGCGGCCGAGCCGCTGCTGCGCGCGGTGATCGCCGACGAGGGCGGCGACGAGCAGGCGCGCTTCGACGAGATCGTCGCGGTGCTCGAGCGCACCGGCGCGCTCCACGACTGTCGCACGCTCGCCGAGACCCACGCGCAGCGCGCGATCGACGCGCTCGCGGTGCTCCCCCAGGGCAAGCCCACCGAGGCGCTCGTGACGGTCGCGGAAGCGACGGTCGCGCGGCGCTCGTGAGGAGGACGTCGTCATGGGACAAGAAGCCCTCACGACCGTGCGCCCGGGATCGGGCGAGTTCTTCGACGCGATCGCGAAGCGCTACGACCTGCTGAACCGGATCATCTCGCTCGGGATCGATCAGGGCTGGCGCATCAAGACGGTGCGCTCGCTCGGGCTGGCGCCGGGGATGCGCGTGCTCGATCTCGCGACCGGCACCGGGGACCTCGCGATCATGACCGCACGCCGCAGCCCCGGGGTCGACGTGGTCGGCATCGATCCGTCGCGCGAGATGCTCGCGATCGGTCGGACGAAGGTGAGCAAGGGCGGGCTCGACACGCGCGTGACCCTGCTCGAGGGCGACGCCCAGCAGATCGCCCAGCCCGACGATTGCTTCGACGCGATCACGATCGCGTTCGGCATCCGCAACGTGCCCGATCGCGATCGCGCGCTGCGCGAGATGGTGCGCGTCGGAAAGCCGGGCGCGCGCGTGGCGATCCTCGAGCTCGGCGAGCCGCGCAGCGGGATCCTCGGGCCCCTCGCGCGCTTCCACGTGCACGTGGTGGTGCCGACGATCGGCGCGCTGCTCTCGGGCGCGAAGGAGTACCGGTACCTCCAGACGTCGATCGCGGCGTTCCCCGAGCCCGAGCGGTTCGCGCAGCAGATGCGCGACGCGGGCATGGCCGACGTGAAGGTGCATCCGCTGACGTTCGGCGTCTGTCACCTCTACACGGGTCGTGTGCCGGAGGGCGCGCGGTGAGCGCCCCGGCGCACGCGCTCCGCAACGACGAGGGATCGTCGTACGCGGAGACGCGCGCACCGCGCGTGGCGTCGATCGAGTCGGCGCGCGCGTTCCTGCGCGCGACGTTGCTCGAGGTGCCGCACGAAGGCGTGCTCGCGATCACGGTGCCCGCACCGGTCGCGCCGGTCGAGGCCCCGCTGCGCGCGCTGCGCAAGGGCACGACCTGGGTGTTCGCGCCGAGCGAAGGCGTGAGCGTCGCGGCGATCGGTGTGGCGCGCGAGGCGCGGGCGAGCGGTGAGACGCGGTTCGTCGAGGCGCGTGCGGCGTGCGAGGCGATGCTCGGTCACGTCGTGCATCGCGTCGATGCGGGCGCGCTCACGATCCCGGTGCGCGCGTTCGTCGGCTTCGCGTTCGCGGCCGGCACCGCGTGCGCGACCCCGTGGGAAGCGTTCGGCGATGCGCTGGTGACGTTGCCGCGCTGGACGTACGCGAGCGACGGGACGCGCGCGTCGTTGACGCTCGTGATCGACATCGCGCGCGGCATCGACGAGCGGCTCGCGATCGCCGAGCTCGAAGCGGCGTACGGCGCGATCGAGACCGCGCGGCGCGAGCCCAGCGCTGCGGCGACCATCGTGCGCGCCGATCACCTCGACGCGGCGCGCTGGGCGCGCTCGATCGAGGCGATCCGCAGCGCGATCGAGCGCGGTGATGCGCGCAAGATCGTCGCGGCGCGCCGCAGCGTGATCACCACGAACAACGACATCGAGCCGCTCGACGTGCTGACGCGGCTCGGCGAGACCCGCGGTCCGACCACGCGCTTCATGGCGCGGGTGGGCAGCGCGACGTTCCTCGGCGCCACGCCCGAGCATCTCTTCGTGCAGCGCGGCACCCGCATCGCGACCGAGGCCCTCGCGGGATCGATCGCGGCGGACGCCGAGCGCGGCAGTGAGCGGCTCGTCGCGAGCGCGAAGGATCGCGAGGAGCACGCGTACGTCGTGCGCCACATCGTCGAGCGCCTCGCGCCGCTGTGCGCGCGCGTGGCCCATCCCGATGCGCCTCAGGTGCGTCGGCTCCCGACGGTCATGCACCTGCGCACGCCGATCGAGGCCGAGCTCGCGAAGCCGACCCATCCGATCGACGTGATCGCGGCGCTGCATCCCACGCCCGCGGTCGGCGGCACGCCGGTCGAGCACGCGGTGCCGTGGATCGTGCAGCACGAGACCGAGCGCGGCTGGTACGGCGCGCCCTTCGGATGGATCGATGCGCGTGGTGACGCGGAGTTCGTGGTCGCGCTGCGCTGTGGCGTGATCCAGGGCGCACGCGCGTGGCTCTGGGCGGGCGGCGGCATCGTCGAGGGCTCGGATGCGCAAGCCGAGTGGGACGAGACCGCGCTCAAGATGCGCCCGATGCTGCGGGCGTTGGGAGCCGTGAGGTGAACGACCTCGGCGCCCCCGCCACGCTGCTCGGCGAGTGGGCGCGCATCGTCGCGAGCTCGCTCGTCGAGAGCGGCGTGCGCGAGGTCGTGATCTCGCCGGGGTCGCGATCGACGCCCTTCGTGATCGCGATCTCGGCGCGCGAAGAGGTGCGCATCGTCGACGTGCTCGACGAGCGCAGCGCGGCGTTCGTCGCGCTCGGGATGGCGCGCGCCAGCGCGCGTCCGGTCGCGCTCTTGTGCACGTCGGGCACCGCACCGGCGCACTGGTACCCCGCGATCATCGAGGCGTCGCTGAGCGACATCCCGCTCGTGTGCCTGAGCGCCGATCGTCCGTTCGAGCACGCGCACTGCGGTGCCGCGCAGACGATCGATCAGATCGCGCTCTTCGGATCGCACGTGCGCTTCTTCGCGGAGGTCGGCGCGCCCGACCCGACCGAGAGCGCGCTCTTCGGGCTGCGTCGCACGGTGGCCCAGGCGGTCGCGAGGTCGCGCGACCCGCGCCCCGGTCCGGTGCACCTGAACCTGCGCGCCCGCAAGCCCCTCGAGCCCCGGGCGCCCGAGACCTCGAGCGAGCTCGCGTTGCGGGCTCGCGTCGATCGAGTGCTCGCGACGCCGCTCACCCGCGCCGCGTCGTGCGACGTCGTGCCCGCGATCGACGAGGCCGTCGCGCTGCTCGCGCGTGCACGCCGGCCCTGGATCGTCGCCGGTCCGATGCCGGCCCACGATCGTGCCGCGCGCGACGCGACGCTCGCGATCGCGCGCACCACCGGCGCGCCGCTCTTCGCGGAGTCGACCAGCCAGCTGCGCTTCACTGCGCGTGATCGTGTGGTCGCGCTCGACGCGCTCGATCTCGCGCTGCGGGTCGGCGGCGACGACGATCTGCCCGACGTGATCCTGCAGCTCGGCGCGACGCCGACCTCGGGCGCCTACGAGCGCTTCGTCGCACGTCATCCCGAGATCGCGCGCATCGTCGCGGGCGCGAGCGACTGGACCGATCCCCACGGCAGCGCGCGCGTGATGTTGCTCGGCGATCGCGGCGCGACGCTGCGCGCGTTGTCCTCGGCGCTCCCGGTGCTCGAGCTCGACACCGCGTGGAAGGAGCGCTGGGCGATGCGCGATCGACGCGCGTGGCACGCGATCGAGGCCCATGTCGAGCAGAGCGCGGTGCTCGGCGAGGGCACGGTTGCGCGCGCAACCGTGCGCGCCCTCCCCCGCGGCGCGTATCTCTCGATCGGCAACTCGCTGCCCATCCGCACGATCGATCGCTACGTGCGGGGCGGCGAGAACGACCTCGCGGTGCTCTGTCAGCGCGGCGCGAACGGCATCGACGGCCTGGTCTCGGGCGCGATCGGCGCGTCGATCGCGACCGGCACGCCGGGTGCGCTGATGCTCGGTGATCTCTCGCTGCTCCACGATCTCGGTGGGCTCGCGAGCGCGCGGCTGGTGTCGGCGCCGCTCGCGATCGTCGTCGTGCAGAACGCCGGTGGGCGCATCTTCGAGCAGCTGCCGGTCGCGAGCGTCGCGCCGTGGGCGATGACCCACTTCACCCACGAAGATCAGGGTCGTCCCGATCTCGCGCACGCGGCCGCGCTCTTCGGTCTCGGCTTCGCACGTGTGAGCGACGCACCTTCGCTGCACGCGGCGCTCGAGCGCGCGCTGGTGCACGAGGGCGTGACGATCATCGAAGCGATCGTGCCGCCCCACGGAGCTCGCGAGGCCGACGCCGACGTCGAGCGGCGCTTGCGCGAGCTCGAAGCATGACCGCGCGCTTCGTCTTCCTTCACGGGTTCACCGGCTCGCCTGCGAGCTGGGAGCCGGTGCTCGCGCACCTGCCCGACCAGCTCGCCGTCGCGCTCCCGATCCTCGGTCACGCCGGATCGACGAGCGCTGCGCGCACCTGGGACGAGGAGATCGATCGGCTCGCGGGGTCGATCACGGCGCCGGTGCACCTCGTCGGGTACTCGCTCGGTGGTCGCATCGCGCTCGCGATCGCGCTCCGTCGTCGCGAGATGATCGCGCGGCTCACGCTGATCGGCGCGAGCCCGGGCATCGAGGACGACCGCGAGCGCGCAGCTCGACGCGATGCCGACGACACGCGCGCCTCGATGCTCGAGCGCGACGGAATCGAAGCGTTCGTCGATGCCTGGGAGCGCGAGCCGATCTTCGCGACCCAACACGCGCTCCCCGACCGAGTGCGCGCCCAGCATCGCCGCATCCGCCTCGCCCAGCGCGCCGCCGATCTCGCGACGAGCCTGCGCGTGCTCGGCCAGGGCGCGATGCCGAACCTCTGGCCCGCGCTGGGCGCGCTCGACGTGCCCACCCGGCTCGTCGTCGGCAGCGAGGACACCAAGCTCCGCGCGATCGCGACGCGCATGCTCGAGCGCCTTCCGCGCGCGACGTTGCACGTGGTCGGTGGCGCCGGTCACGACGTCGGCCTCGAGCGCCCCGATGCGCTCGCCGCGATCCTGCTCCAGGAGTCCGAGACATGACGACCACCACCGCGTCCGCTCCGAACGTGCAGCCGGGATCGATGCGCGCTTGGCTGCTCGCGTCGCGCCCCGCGACGCTCACCGCCGCGTTCGTGCCGGTCGCGGTGGGCACCGCGTGCGCCGCCGCGATGAACGGCCTGCGCTGGGACACCGCGCTCGCCGCGCTGCTCGGCGCGTTCGGGATCCAGATCGGGACCAACTTCGCGAACGACGTGTTCGACGCCGAGAAGGGCGCCGACACCGAAGAGCGGCTCGGGCCCACGCGCGCCGTGCAGGCCGGGCTCATCGACGCGCGTGCGATGCGGCGCGGGATGATCCTCGCGTTCCTGTTCTCGACCGCGTGCGGCGTGTACCTCGTGGCGCAGGTCGGCTGGCCGATCGTCGCGATCGGCATCGCGTCGATCCTGAGCGGCATCGCGTACACCGGCGGGCCCTACCCGCTCGGCTACAACGGGCTCGGCGACGTCTTCGTGATGATCTTCTTCGGGTTCGTCGCGGTGTGCGGCACGGCCTTCGTGCAGACCGGCGACGTGCCCGCGATCGCGTGGTGGGCGAGCGTCCCCGTCGGTGCGATCGCGACCGCGATCCTCGTCGTGAACAACCTCCGGGATCGCGTCACCGACGTGAAGGCCGGCAAGCGCACGCTCGCGGTGCGCTTCGGGCGCACGGGCGCGGAGATCGAGTACGGGCTCCTGATCCTCGCCGCCTACGCGACGCCGATCGCGATGTGGCTCGAGGGACTCTCGTCGCCGTGGGTGATGCTCCCGGTCGTGACGTTCCCGCTCGCGATGCGCCTGTTCGGCGAGGTGCGCGCGCGAGAGGGCGGGCCGCTCAACGCGACGCTCGCGGGCACCGCGCGCCTGCTCCTGATCTACGGCGTGCTCTTCGCGGTCGGCATCGCGCTGGGCTGACGGAACCCTTGTAGGCTCGCTGCCACGAGCCCATCTCGCGGGACGACGCATGCGCCACGGCGCCCGAGCACACTCTCGCACCTGCCCGACGACGGGAGCCCCGTGATGCTCCACGCGTCGCTCGTGCGCATGCGCGCCAAGCTGCCGCGCGCCGCGGGCGACGCGACGCGACGCTGGCTCGATCGCGAGGCGATCGCGATCGCGGTGAGCGACGGCACCCACGTCGGCCGTGCCGAGGCCGCGCCGCTGCCCCAGATGAGCGGCGAGACCCTCGAGCTCGTGGAGCGATCGCTGCGCGCGATCCCGTGGACGGACATCGATCCCGAGATCGACGATCCGCTCACGCTCGCGGCGATGCTCGTGCCCGACGACGTGCCCTCGGCGCGCTTCGCGGTCGAAGCGGCGCTGCTCGATCTCGTCGGGCGTGCTCGCGGGCTCTCGGTCGCCGCGATGCTCGCCGAGCGCGACCCCGCGGGCGCGGTGTCGACCGCCGCGCTGCTCGACGATCTCGACACCGCGGTGGTGCGCGCGACGGTCGCGCTCTCGGCGGGCGCCGGCGCGCTGAAGGTGAAGATCGGGCGTCCCGATCGCGTGGACGAGGAGTGCGCGGTCCTGCGCGCGCTGCGCAAGGAGCTCGGGCCGACGGTGCGCATCCGCGCCGACGCGAACGGCACGCTCGAGGACGAGCGCGATCGCCGCATCGGCATGCTCGCGGAGATCTCCTGCGAGCTGCTCGAAGAGCCCTTCCCGGTCGAGCGCCTGCTCGCGATGGACCATCGACTGCCGCTGAGCGTGGGCCTCGACGAGAGCCTCGCGCGCGACCCGGTGCGCGCACTGCGCGCGCTCGATCTCGGACGCGCCCAGGCGGTCGTGCTCAAGCCCGCGCTGCTCGGCGGGATCGGTCGCGCCCTCGCGCTCGCCGAGAGCGCCAAGGCGCGAGGAGCGCGGGCGATCGTCAGCCATCTCTACGACGGACCGCGAGCGTTCGCGGCATGCGCCCACCTCGCTCTCGCGCTCGCGGGGGCGCCCGGCGGCGAGAGCGAGGTCCACGGGCTCGCGCGCTACGCGGGGCTCGATCAGTGGGTGGACGAGCACGGCAGCGCGATCCCGGTGCCGCGTGCGATCGGCGCGTTCCGCATCGAGCGCCCCGACGGAGGAGGACTCGGTTGAGCGAGCCGCTCTCGGTGCGCGCCGCAGCGCGCGAACGTGGGGACGCCGACGCGCTGATCGACGAGGACGGCGACGCGATCTCGTGGCGCACGCTCGCCGCGGAGGTCGACGCGCAGATCGCGATGCTCGCGGCGCACGGCGTGGATGGTCGCGATCCCGCGGCGCGCGTCGCGGTCGTGGGCTCGCCGACGCGCGTGCACATCGTCGACGTGCTCGCCGCGATCGAGATCGGCGCGCCGCTGGTGATGCTGCATCCCCGGTGGACCGACGCCGAGCGCGACGTCGTGATCGACGAGAGCGCGCCGCGCGTCGTGCTGCCGACGCAGACCGAGGTGCACGTCGGGCACGAGCCGCCGCGAACGCGCGAGGACACGATCGATCCCGCGCGCACCCTCGCGGTGCTCTACACGTCGGGCACCACCGGCAAGGCCAAGGGCGCCCTGCTCTCGCGCCGCGCGTTCCTCGCGTCGGCGCGCGCGAGCGCGGTGAACCTCCCGCTGACGCCGAGCGATCGATGGCTGCTCTGCATGCCGATCGCGCACGTCGGTGGCCTCTCGATCGTCGTGCGCTCGCTGATCGCACGCTCGACGATCGTGCTCGCAGGACCCTTCGACGAGGCGCGCGCCCGCGACACGATCGGGGCCCGGAGCATCACGTTGGTGTCGCTGGTGCCGACGATGCTCGCGCGACTGCTCGACGCCGGCTTCGCGCGCCCGCCCGCGCTGCGCACCATCCTGCTCGGGGGCGCGGCGTGCCCCGAGCGCGTCCTGATGCGCGCGATCGCGGCGAACCTCCCGCTGCGCACGACCTACGGGCTCACCGAGGCGTGCTCGCAGGTGAGCACCGCGCGCGACGACGTGCGCTCGCTCGACGAAGGCGCGGGACATCCGCTGCCCGGCACCGGCGTGCGCATCGGCGCGCGCGGCACGATCGAGGTGCGCGGCCCGACGATGTTCGACGGATGGCTCGGCCAGGTCGCATCGCCCTTCGACGCCGACGGCTGGTACGACACCGGTGATCTCGGCGAGCTCGACGCGCGCGGTCACCTCCACGTGCTCGCGCGGCGCACCGACCTCATCGTGAGCGGCGGCGAGAACGTCTATCCCGCCGAGGTCGAGGCCGCGCTCGAGCGCGTCGAGGGCGTGCGCGCCGCTTGCGTGTTCGGCGTGCCCGACGATCGCTGGGGACAGATCGTGGCGGCCGCGATCGTGGTGGACGATCGCGCGCCCGACGATGCGACGATCACGCGCGCGCTCTCGGGCGTGCTCGCTCGGTTCAAGCGACCGCGCCGCATCGCGCGCCTACCCGCGCTGGTCGTCGCGGGCAGCGGCAAGCTCGATCGCCGCGCCACCGCCGACGCCGCGACGCCGCTGCTCCGCGCGCTCGAGGTGCACGATGGCTGAGGAGGCCGAGGGCGATCCGCTCCTCGCGAGCCTCGTCGCGAGCGCCGAGGACGGCGCGATCGGGCTCTGGCTGATCGTCGCGGTCGTGAAGAACGTGCGCGCGCAGATCGCCGAGGGCGCGGAGCAGGAAGCGCGCGACGCGGTGCTCGCGCTCATCCGCGAGGCGCTGCGCCAACGCGTGCTCGTCGTGGGCACGCACGAGGACGGATTCGACGCCTGGCACGTCTCACCCGACGACGCGGTGAAGCGCATCGACCGCGAGTGGTCCGAGCTCGGCCGCGACCCGATCCCCGGCGAGATCGCGACCTTCGTGACGCCCGGTCGGCTCGGGTACGCCTAGCGCTACTCGCCGCCGAGCGCGAGCTCGCGGCGGTACGCGTCGGCGTTCGATCCCCGCGAGAACCGCCGCAGGTAGCGCTGCATCACCGAGCGCGCATCGCCGGTGCGCCCCTGCATCCGGTACACGTCGACGAGCAGCGACATCTCCGCCGCGCTCTGCCCGCCCTGGAGAAGCTGCACCGCGCAGCGCGTGTCGCCCCGCTGCAGGCACGCCTGGGCCTCGGCGAGCGCGCTCTCGCTGCCCTCGGTCGGTCCGCTCGACGCCCGCCGATGCCGCGTGGTGCTGCGCACCGGCTCCGGCGCGGCCTCCACGACGGCCGGGGCGGCCTCCGGGGCCTCGACGGCGGCCTCCACCGGCGCGGCAGGCGCTTCCGGGGGCCTCGGGGCCGTCTCGGCGGCCGGAGGCGCTGCGGGCTCCTGGGGCGCCGGGATGGTCACCGTCGCCTCACCGGTCGCCGCCGGGGCGACGGCGGGCCGCGCCTCGGGGAGCTGGGTCGCGACGATCCCCGCGTCGTCACGCTGCGAGAGCGCCCACCCGATCACCCCGAGCAGCCCCAGCGCGCCCGCGCCCACCGCCACCCACGCGCCGGAGCGCGCGGCCTTGCTCCGCGTCTTCGCGGGACGCCCCGCGGGATCGGTCGGCTCGAGCCCCGCGCGCGCCGCCAGCGCATCGAGCGCCCCGGCCTGCTGGGGCGGCGACGAGAGCAGCGCGTGCTCGTCGAGGTCGAGCCCGCCGTTCCCCGCGGCTTCGTCGCCCTCGAGCGCGTCCTCCTCGGACTCGATGTGCGAGCGCAGCACCGGGTTCTGCGGGCGCTGCTCGTCGAGCGTCGTGCGGGTCGTCAGCGTGCGCAGCGCGGCCCCGAGCTCGCCCGCGTGGCGCGGCCGGCGCGCCGGGTCCTTCTCGAGGCACCGCTCGACGATCTTCGCGAGCTCCTCGGGCACGTGCGGCGCGACCTCGGCGAGGCGCGGGTGCGGCTCCTTGATCGCGTTCGCCATCACCGCGTTCGCCGTCTCGCCGGTGAACGGGTGCCGCCCCGCGAGCAGCTCGTAGAGCATCACGCCGACCGACCACACGTCGGCGCCGACGTCGGCCTTCTTCGCGCTCATCGCCTGCTCGGGCGCCATGTACTCGGGCGTCCCGAACGTGATCCCGCTCTGCGTCGGGCCGCGCCGCGTGACCTCGCGGACGAGCCCGAAGTCGAGCAGCTTCACGGTCTCGACGCCGGTGTGATCCCGGGCGATGAAGATGTTGTCGGGCTTCAGGTCGCGATGGACGAAGCCCTTCTCGTGAGCGCGCGCGAGCGGCGCGCACATCCCGATGATCAGCTCGACCGCGGTGCGCGTGCCCGGCCACTCGCGACGGGTGCGCGCGCCGAGGCTCTCGCCGTCGAGCAGCTCCATCGCCATGTAGAACGAGCCGTCGTTGTCCACGCCCGCGTCGAACACCTGGACGATGCCCGGATGATCGATCTCCGCGGCCGCGCTCACCTCACGACGGAAGCGCTCCACCGCCTGGCGCCCGTGGCACAGGTGCGGATGCAGGATCTTGATCGCGAGCTTCTTGCGCGAGAGGACGTGCTCGGCCTTGTAGACCACGCCCATGCCGCCCTCGGCGATGCGCGAGAGCAGCTTGTAGCGCCCCGCGACCATGCCGAGCTCGGGCTCGCCGCTCGCGGCGCGGCGTCGTGTCTCCGACGTCCGCTCTTCCGCAGACGGCTCCGCGCCCCTGTCGTCGACGGGCGTGGGGATCCGCGAGCGCGGATCCGAGGCGGCGGGCGAGCTGCTCACGGGTCGCAATGGTAGCTGCGGCACTGGGGCCGTGACCAGGAGACAGGTGGACCCTACTCTTGGGGCCTGATGCCTACATTCCCGGTCCGCCTCGATGGCTCCCTGGTGCTGCTCGGACGCGACCCTGCAGAGGTCGCGGGGCAGCCCACGTCGCCCCTCGAGCCCGACTGGGTCCAGGCCGACCCGCGCCGCATCCGGGCATCGCTGGCGCGCGCGAGCGCGAAGCCGAGCGGCGGCTGGGCCGTGCTGGACGCGACGCGCGCGGTGCGCGAGGCGAACGCGCCGCGTCGCTACGTGGTCGCGGGGCGCGAGCTGGCCGCGTGGTGGGACGGCGAGCGGGTGAAGGTGGCGCCCGACGCGTGCCCCCACATGGGCGCGTCGCTGTCGTGCGGGCACGTGAACGAGAGCGGCGAGGTCGTGTGCCCGTGGCACGGGCTCGCGCTCGGGAACACGGCGCACGGCGGCTGGGCCCCACTGCGCGCCCACGACGACGGAGTGCTCACGTGGGTCCGCCTGAGCGCGTTGCGTGCGCCCGGTGAGGCCGCGACCGACGTGCCCGTCCTGCCGGCGCGCCCGCCTCGCTTCCTCGACGCGGTGGTGCGCACCGAGGCGCGCTGCGCGCCCGAGGACGTCATCGCGAACCGGCTCGATCCCTGGCACGGCGCGCACTTCCATCCGCACTCGTTCGCGCGGCTGCGGGTGATCGGCGAGGACGCGGAGTCGATCACGGTGCGCGTCGTCTATCGCATCGCGGGACGCGTCGGCATGGAGGTCGACGCGCGCTTCCACTGCCCCGATCCGCGCAGCATCGTGATGACGATCGTCGCGGGCGAAGGTGTGGGCTCGGTGGTCGAGACCCACGCGACGCCGATCGAGCCGGGGCGCACCGCGGTCGTCGAAGCGACGCTCGCGTACTCGGAGCGCCCGCAGATGGCGTGGCTGCCGCGGGCCGGCGCGCTGATGCGCAAGCTGGTGCAGGCGCGCGCAGCGCGGCTCTGGGACGACGACGCCCGCTACTGCGAGCGCACGTACCAGCTGCGCACGAAGAAGACCGCGCTCACCGTGCTCGACGACGCGGAGATCCCCGCGCCCGCCGAAGCCGAGTAGCGCTCACCACGGCGAGTACGGGAAGCCGAGCCCGACGTGGACCGCGCGCCATGCGGGCCGGAAGAAGTCGGCTTTATCGAAGTCCGCGCAGCTGCGCCCCGACGCGACCGCGAGGGCCGCCAGCGGCAGCGCCGTCACCGTGAACGCGATCGTCGCGAGCACGAGGACGCCACGGCTCGGCGCGCGCTGCAGTCGCCGCCGAAGCACGACGAGCACGACCAGCGCGACGAGCACGTGCACCACGAGGTCGAACGTCAGCGCGAACGGCTCGATGCACCACTCGAGCGAGCTCGCCATCGACCACCGATGCCACGGCAGCGGGAACCCGTAGGCGTAGAGCGAACCGGGCCAGTCGCCGTCGATCGCGACGAGCGCGGTCTTCATCGTGACGAACGACATCACCGACGCACTGGCCATCAGCGCGACGACGAACCACCACCGGTGAATCCCGAGCACGCTCCGAGCGTGCGCGGGGGACGTGGCGAAATCGGGGCGAAGCGGCGGAGAACCTCGGCGAGCCTTCCCCGCAGCCGTCGACGACCGTTCTCCAGCCGAGAGAACCGCTCTCGAGGGCTTCCCCTGCCGTTCTCCAGGCGAGAGAACGGCCGTCGAGATCCTCGCGAGGCGTGCTCCAGGCGAGAGAACGGCTGTCGAGATCCTCGCGAGGCGTGCTCCAGGCGAGAGAACGGCTGTCGAGATCCTCGCGAGGCGTTCTCCAGGCGAGAGAACGGCTCTCGCCATCCCGGAATCGCCTTTCTCCAGACGAGAAAACGCCTCCCGAGATCCTCGAGAGGCGTTCTCCAGACGGGACAACGGCCGTCGGGGGTCTTCGGGAGCGCCGCTCCCGGCGAGACGACGGTCCCCGAAGCCATCGAGGGGCCCCGGCGCGGCGGGCGCGGGGAGCCCGACGACGTCAGCTCGCAGGGGGCGTGACGGGATCGCCCTCGTTGTCGTCGTTCGCGGGCGGGGTCGCGGTGGGGCGGAAGAAGTCGTCCGCCTCGCCCTTGCTGCGGGTGAGGTCACCAGCTGGCCGTGGAGCTCCACCCGGGTGCGGTCGAGCTCGAGCTTGAACTGCTCGACGCGCGACCGAGCGAGCGCCAGCGCGGTGTCGGCCTCGTCGCTCGCGGCCTTCGCGGTGACCAGTGCGTCGAGCGCGCCGCGGAGCGAGGTCTCGTAGGCCGCGCGCTCGGGGTGATCGGCGGGCAGCCGCGCCAGCTCGCCGACGATGCGCCGCACCTGCTCGATCTCGTCGTCGAGCCCGAGCTTCGCGACGCGCGACGGGCTCAGCGACTTGAAGAACACCGCGTAGAGCGTCGGATCGATCGCCCGCACGTGCCCGCCGAAGCCGATCACCTGCTTGTCGAGCACCGCGTCACGCCGAGCCTTGCGGGCGCGCAACACCACCGCCGCGTCCTCGGCGAGCTCGAACGCGTCGCGCTCGGAGCGGAGCTCCGCGAGCTTCGCCGCGACGCGCGGCGCGAGCGCGTTCACCGCTGGGCGATCATCGGCGAGCAAGCTCGCGTGCAGGAACACGAGGTCGTATCGGAACGTCGCGAGCGAAGAGCTGGAGCCGAGCATCCGCATCGTGGCACCTCCACGCCGCGAGCCTATCGGCGGTGCACACGAACCGACGAGTCTACGAACGCGGCTAAAGAGCGCTCAGGTCGCACCGGGCGATCCCGCGAAGCGCATCGACGCGATGAAGCCGCGCGGCGGGATCGACCACACCGGCTCGCCGCGTACGTCCCAGCGGTCGAGGAGCTGGTTCGCCGCGAGCAGACCGCTCGCCGCCGCGCGCTCCATCAGCGCGGTGGGGAACGGCAGCTTCACGTAGTCGCCCGCGAGCACGAGGTTGCCGTAGGGCGTGACCACGCGCGGGCGCGTCGCGTGGCTGCCCGGCGCGAACCCCGGCTGGTCCTGCCGCACCATCATCACTTCGTGGAGGACGTTCGCGTCCGAGAGCTCCGCGTACACCGCGCGCAGCGTCGAGACCATCTCGTTGCGCACCGCGCGCTCCTCGCGGCCCTCGGCGAGTGCGACCGCTTGCAGCTGGATCACGGTGCCGCCGTGACGGCGGGCCCAGCGGCGGCTCTCGCCCTCGAAGCGGTCGTAGATCGTGATCTGGTCGAGCGCGCCGAGCCCCGCGACGTTCACGTGGGGAAGACGATCCGGGCTCGCCGGACGATCGAGGAAGAGCCGCAGCACCGCGAACGGCGCGCTCGTCGTGAGCGAGTCGATCGAGCTCGCGAACTCCGCGCTCTCGTGCAGGTCGGGCGAATGCGCCACGAGCTCGCGCAGCGCGGGCACGCACGTCGCGAGCACCGCGCCGTCGCACGCGATGATCGAGCCGTCCTCGAGGTGCACGCGCGTCGCGCCGATCTTGTCGCGCTCGAGCTTCGTCGCGCTCGCGCCCATCCGCAGCTCGACGCCGTGGCGCGCGAGGTAGCGCTCCATCGGCTTCCACAGCACGTCGCTCGTCGGCTCCTCGAGCACGTCGAAGCGAAGCCCTTCGGGGTTGCCGAGGAAGTAGAAGTGCAGGCGCGAGATCATCTCGGCCGCGCTGATCGCTTCTTCGCGGTTGAACACCGAGCGCGAGAAGACGCGGAACAGCATCTCCCTCGCCCGCGGCGGCAGCGCGAGGCGATCGAGCCAGTCGCGCGCGCTGCGATCGTCGAGCTCGCCGTAGCTGCGGATCGGATCGAAGGTCAGCATCGCGCGGAACGACTCGCCATCGATGCGGCGCAGGTCGTTCAGCGTGAGCCACGGCGTGCGCCGGAAGAGCGAGATCAGGTTGAGCGGCGCGGTCGTCGGCAGGCCGGCGAACGAGTCGGTCGAGCCATCGGGCCCGAGGATCGGATAGTCGGGCAGCGCCTCGAGCGACGCGAGCTCGGGATCGACGCGCCGCAGGATCGCGCGGAGGTTGTAGTAGTGGCGATGGAACGCGGGGAACGCGCGCTCCATCATGAAGTGCTGCCCGTCGGGCAGGCGCTCGCTCCACGCCGCGAGCCGTCCTCCGAGGAACGGCTGCTTCTCGACGAGCACCACCTCGACGCCGCGCTCGGCGAGCACGCATGCCGCGCTCGTGCCCGCGATGCCGCCGCCGATCACCACCACGCGGGTGCCGGGCTCCGCGCGCTCGCGCGTCCCGCGGAACGCACCGCGCACCTCGCGGCGACCGAGCCCCAGTCGCTCCGCGAGCGAGGGACGCGGCGCGAGCGCGAGGCGGTCCCCGGTCACTCTCGCTCCACCTTCGACGGCGCGTGCGCGACGAAGCTGTGCAGCACGTTGCGCTGCCATCCGTCCATCGGCTCGGTGCGCACGCGCTCGAACCCGGCGCGCGCGAGGCGCGCCTCGAACGCGCGCACTCCGTCGAACGACACGACGCTCTGGCGCAGGTAGCGATAGATGCGCGCATCGCCCGCGGTCACGAGCCCGCCGGGGATGATGATCCCGTAACAGACCGCGTCCCATACCGCGCGCGCCGTGAGCGACTCGGCGACCGAGTACTCGTGGAACACGATCGGTGCGCCCGGCGCGAGCAACGCGCGCAGGTTGCGCAGGCAGCGATCGGGGTCGGCGATGTTGCGGATCCCGTACGCCATCAGGATTCCGTCGAACGTGCCCTCGATGCCCGCGGCGCGAGGATCGGTGGCGTCGCCGTGCACGAAGTCGACGCCCGCGAGCACCTCCTTGCGGCGCGCGACCGCGAGCATGCCCTCCGACGCGTCGAGCCCGACGATGTCGGCGTCGGGGTACGTGACGCGCAGCGCCTCCGTCGAGAGACCGGTGCCGCAGCACAGGTCGAGCACGCGCGCGCCGCGCCGGAGCCCGAGACGCTCCGCGCTGAGCCGCAGGTGGCGGTGGTATCCGGGGTTCAGCCCGGTGAGGAAGTCGTAGGTGTCCGCGACGTCATCGAAGTCGCGCGGGACTTCGCGCTTGCGCTCTGCGTTCGGAGAGGAGGCGTTCGGCAACGAGGGCTCCGTGTCGCAACGGGTTCAAGCAGCGGCGGCGTCGACCAGGAAGCGCGTCTCCGCGAGCGGTGCGTCGTCGGACCCGCTCCCGCCCGCGACCACGGTGGCGCGCGCGAGGAGCAGAGCCTTTCGTGCGCCGGTCGTGTGAGCCCGCGCGCTGACGCTATCGCATCCGCGCGCCCGGATCACCCGGCCGATGTCGCGGTAGATCCGCGAGGCTGCGCGGATCGCGAGGCGACAGTCGGCAGGGAGATCGGCGATGCCCACCTCGGCGCGCGCGTAGAGCACGTCCGCCTCGTCCAGCAAACGCCGCACCACCCGACCGAGCCCCGGCGAGAAGGTTGGAGCTCCAATGAATCGATCGGGGTCGACGCCCTCTTCGCGCATCCAGGTGCGCGGCAGGTAGAGCCGCCCGTTGCGCGCGTCCTCGCCGACGTCGCGCGAGATGTTCGTGAGCTGCATCGCGACGCCGAGGTCCGCGGCGCGCGCGAGGGTGCGCGGACCGCGGCGGCCCATGAGCGCGGTCATCGCGACGCCGACGCTCGATGCCACGCGCGCCGAGTACGCGATGGTGCCGGCGAGCTCGTCGTAGGTGCGGCGCTCGACGTCCCAGAGATAGCCCTCGAGGAGCGCCTCGAGCGGGCCGCGGGGAAGGCCGTGGACGTGAGCGAGCCAGGCGAGGGCACGGTCGACCGGATCGTCGTGCGGGGTGCCGGCGTAGGCGGCATCGAGGCGCGTGTGGAGGGCGACCAGCGCGGCGCGCGGGTCGTCGCTCTCGTCGACGGCGTCGTCGGAGACGCGACAGAACGCGTAGAACGCCGCGACCGGATCCCGCAGCCGGTACGGCAGCGCGCGCGACGCGAACGCGAACGACTTCGATCCACGCGCGAGGAGCGCGCGGCAGGCCTCGAGATCCCGTTCGATCGCGGCGCTCACGGGCGCGCACTGTAGCAGGCGCCCGATCCCAGGACTGGTGAGCGCCCGCGCCGTGCGCATGGGCTCGCGAGAGCTGGTGCGCCTCACCGTCTGCCTCGCGCTCCTCGCGGCGCTCTCGTGCGCACCGCGCGAGGACGACGACGCGGTCGTGCTCACGTTCCCGGTCAGCGCGGTCGGCGAGGAGCGAGCGATCCTCGCGCGCCAGCTCCGTCGCTTCGAGGACGAGCACCCCGGGGTGCAGGTCCGGACGATCGAGATGCCCGACGATCCCGATCCGCGGCACCAGCTCTACGTGCAGTGGCTGAACGCGGGCGTGAGCGAGCCCGACCTGCTGCAGATCGACGTCATCTGGACGGCGGAGCTCGCGTCGGCGGGATGGATCCTGCCGCTCGATCGCTTCGCGCCCGACGTGCGCGACACGTTCCCGCGGGTGCTCGAGGCCGGGCGCTACGAAGGTCGGCTCTTCGCGATGCCGTGGTTCGTCGACGTCGGGATGCTCTACTGGCGCACCGATCGGATCGATCACGCGCCGGCATCGCTCGACGAGCTCACGGCGCGAGCGCGCGAGGCGCAGGTCGATCACGGGCTCGTGCTCTCGGCGGCGCGCGGCGAAGGGCTCGTGACGGTGTTCATCGAGATCCTCGGCGCATACGGCGGTGAGATCGTCGATGCGCGCGGTGAGGTCGTCGTCGACTCCGATGCCGCGGTGCGCGCGCTCGAGTGGATGCGCGACGCCATCCACGTCGATCGGATCATCCCCGAGGACGCGCTCTCGTTCCGCGAGGAGCAGGCGCGCTTCTCGTTCCAGACCGGGCGCGCGCTCTTCATGCGCAACTGGCCGTACGCGTACCGGCTGATGCAGCGCTCGCAGGTCGCGGGTCGGTTCGCGGTGGCGCCGATGCCCGGTGCATCGGGCGGCGAGCCGACCGCGGCGCTGGGCGGACAGCTCCTCGCGATCAACGCGCGCTCCGAGCATCCCGAAGAGGCGTTCGCGCTGATCGAGTTCCTCTCGCGGCCCGAGCAGATGCTCGAGCGCCTCGCGATCGCGGGACAGCTTCCTCCACGCCCTTCGCTCTACGACGACCCGCGATTCGCCGTGGCCTCGGCGATCCCCGCCGACCAAGCGCGCGCCGTGATCCTGCGCGCGGCGCTGCGGCCCGCGACGCCGGTCTACGGCGAGATCTCGCGCGCCCTGCAGATCCACCTCCATCGCGCGCTCACGAACCAGGAGCCGCCCCGGGCAGCGCTCTCGGCAGCGGCGCGCGAGATGCGCGATCGGCTCGCCCATGCATCGCGGCCCGCGACCGCGACGAGCGCTCCGTGGCTCCCGTGGGTCGCGATCGCGATCGCGATCACCGCCGCGGCGTGGCTCGCATGGCGGGCGCGCACGCTCACTCGCGAGGAACGCATCGCGTGGGGCTTCGTCGCGCCGGCGCTCGCAGTGATCGCGCTCTTCGCGATCGTGCCGCTCGCGCTGACCCTCTCGGAGTCGCTGCACGAGCACGATCTGCGCGCGCCGTGGCGAGGACGACCGTTCGTGGGGCTCGCGAACTACGCCGAGCTCGGGTCGACGCCGCGCTTCTGGGAAGCGCTCGCGCACACCGCGCTCTTCACCACGTGCTGCGTCGTGATCGAGGTGCTGCTCGGTCTCGCGCTCGCGCTGATCCTCGATGCGGCGCGCAGAGGGCGGGGCATCACCCGCGCGATGGCGTTGCTCCCGTGGGCGCTGCCGACCGTCGTCGCGGCACTGGTGTGGCGCTTCCTCTTCGAAGGCGATCGATCACCGGCGAGCGACGCGCTCGTCGCGCTCGGCCTGCGCGACGAGCCCTTCGCCTTCCTCGCGCACCCGAGCGCGGCGTGGATCCCGTTGATCGCCGCCGACGTGTGGAAGACCACGCCGTTCGTCGCGCTGCTGCTCCTCGCGGGGCTCACGTCGATCGATCCCGCGCTCCACGAAGCGGCGCGCGTCGATGGCGCCGGACCCGTGCGTCGCTTCGTCCACGTCACGCTCCCGCTGCTGCGACCGGCGCTCGGTGTCGCGGTGCTCTTCCGCACCCTCGACGCGTTCCGCGTGTTCGATCTCGCCTACGTGCTCACCGGAGGCGGGCCCGGCACCGCGACCGAGCCGCTCGCGCTCTACGACTTCCACGCGCTCTTCTCCGATCTCCGCTTCGGCTACGGCGCGGCGATCTCGATCGTGATCGTGACGTGCACCGCGCTCTTCGCGATCGTGTGCGTGCGGATCCTCGGCGCAGGAGCGCCGCGATGAAGGCGCGGGGCTGCGGCGTGCTCCTGCTCGCGGCGATGGCGGCGCCGCTCGTCCTCGCGCTCGTCGCATCGCTGCGTCCGGAGGCCGAGCTCCAGGACTCGGCGAGCGCGCTGCCCACCGCGCTGACGCTCGACCACTACCGCGCGCTCTTCGAGCGGCACCACTTCGTCCGCCCGATCCTCAACTCGCTCCTCGTCGCCGCGCTCACCACCGCGCTCGCGGTCCCGGTCGCGGCGGCGTGCGCGTACGCGCTCGCGCGCATGACGTTCCGCGGGCGCGGCGCGGTGCTCGCGCTCGTGCTCGCGGTGACGATGTTCCCGCAGGTCTCGATCGTGTCTCCGCTCTACCTGCTGCTGCGCGGCGTCGGCCTGGTCGACACCTATCCCGGGCTCGTCCTGCCGTACCTCACGTTCGCGATGCCGCTCGCGGTGTGGCTCCTCGTCGGGCAATTCCGCGCGCTGCCGCGCGAGCTCGAAGAAGCGGCGTTCGTCGATGGTGCGAGCCGCGTTCGCACGCTGGTCGAGATCGTGATGCCACCCGCCCTGCCCGGCGTGATCACCACCGCGATCCTCACCTTCGTCTACTGCTGGAACGAGCTGCTCTTCGCGCTCGCGTTCACGGTGGGTGAAGACCATCGCACGGTGCCGGTCGCGATCGCGCTCTTCCGCGGGCAGTACCAGGTGCCGTGGGGCGAGATCCTCGCGGGCGCGATCGTCGCGAGCCTTCCGGTCGTGCTGCTCGTGCTCGCGGTCTCGCGCCGCATCGTGAGCGGCCTGACCGCCGGCGGAGTGAAGGGCTGATGGCGTCGCTCGCGCTCGAGGCCGTCAGCAAGGTCTATCCCGGCGGCGCAGCGGGCCTGCGGCGGCTCGATCTCGCGGTGCACGACGGAGAGCTCCTGGTGCTCGTCGGCCCTTCGGGCTGCGGCAAGAGCACCGCGCTGCGCCTCGTCGCCGGGCTCGAAGAGGTCAGCAGCGGACGTGTCCGGATCGGCGAGCGCGACGTGACCGCGCTGCCGCCGCAGGAGCGCAACGTCGCGATGGTCTTCCAGAGCTACGCGCTCTACCCGCACAAGACGGTGCGCGCGAACCTCGCGTTCCCGCTCGAGACGCGGCGCGTGTCGCGCGACGACATCGATCGCCGGGTGCGCGAGGTCGCGGGGATCCTCGATCTCGAGCCCTTGCTCGAGCGAAAGCCGGGGCAGCTCTCGGGCGGACAGCGCCAGCGTGTCGCGCTCGGCCGCGCGATGGTGCGCGCGCCCGACGTGTTCCTGCTCGACGAGCCGCTCTCGAACCTCGATGCCTCGCTGCGGGTGCGGATGCGCGCCGAGCTCCATCGCCTCCATCGCCGGCTCGGCGCGACGATGCTCTACGTCACCCACGATCAAGAAGAAGCGATGACGCTGGGATCGCGCGTCGCGGTGCTCCGCGACGGAGAGCTCGAGCAGATCGGCGAGCCGATGGAGCTGCATCGTCGTCCTGCGACGGTCTTCGTCGCACGCTTCCTCGGATCGCCTTCGATGAACGTGATCGAAGGCGAGGTGATCGATGGACGCGTGCACACCGCGCTCGGCGCGATCGACGCACCGCTCGCGTCGGGCACGCGTGTGCTTGTCGGCGTGCGTCCGCGCGACGTCGTGCTCGAGGCCGAGGGCGAGATCACGCTGCCGGTCGACGTCGTCGAGCCGCTCGGTGACGAGGCGATCGTCCACCTCGCGGCCGAGACCCCGCTCGTCGCGATCGCACCGATCGAGCCGCGCATCACCGCGGGCGAGCGCGTCGGAGTCCGCTTCCGACGCGACCGCATCCACTTGTTCGACGCGATCACCGGCCGGCGCGTTCCCTGAGGTACGCGTCGAGCCGCTCGGGATCGGGCACCACCGTGTCGAGCACGCGCGCGCTCGAGAGCACACCGGGCATGCCCGCGCCGGGATGCGTGCCCGCACCGACGAGGAAGAGCCCCTCGATGTCCTCGCTCTCGTTGTGCGGGCGGAAGTACGCGCTCTGGTGCAGCACCGGCTCGATGCCGAACGCGGCGCCGTGCACCGAGAGATAGTCGTCGAGGAACCCCTGTGGCGTGAGCACGCGCGAGCTCACGACGTGCTCCTCGAGCCCCGGCAGGATCGACTCTCCGAGCGACTCCGCGATCGCGCGCCGGTACTGCTCGATCTTCTGCGGCGTCCACTCGATGCGGCTCTCGAGGTGCGGCACCGGCGAGAGCACGTAGAAGCAGTCGTGCCCCTCGGGCGCCATCGACGCGTCGGTGCAGCTCGGCCGGTGCAGGTAGAGCGAGAAGTCCTCGGCGAGCACCTTCTTGTCGAAGATGTCCTCGAGCAGCTCGCGATAGCGCGGCCCGAGCACGATCGTGTGGTGCGCGACGTCGTCGTACTTCTTGTTCGTCCCGAAGTACCAGACGAAGAGGCTCATCGAGTACCGCGTGAGCTTGTCGAGCCGGAAGTCGGTCCACGTGCGTCGATGCTCGGGGCGCACCAGACGTCGATAGGTCCACGCCGAGTCCGCGTTGGACACGATCACGTCGGCCCGCACCACCTCGCCATCACGGAGGCGCACGCCCCGGGCGCGACCGTCCTCGACGAGGATCTCGTCGACCTGCGCGCCGAGCCGCACGGTGCCGCCGAGCTCGGTGATCAGCGACACCATGCCGCGCACCACCTCGCCGGTCCCGCCCATCGCGAACCACACGCCGAACTCGCGCTCGAGGAACGCGATGAGCGTGTAGATCGACGACGTCGAGTACGGATTGCCGCCGACGAGCAGCGGATGGAACGAGAAGACCTGACGCATCTTCTCGTCCTCGATGTACTTGCTCACCAGGCCGATCACGCTGCGCCAGTTCTCGAGCCGCACCATGTCGGGCACCACGCGCGCCATGTCGAGCGGGCTCGAGAACGGCGCATGCGCGAGCTCCTCGAAGCCGACGCGATAGATGCGCTCGCTGTGCTCGAGGAACTTCTCCCAGCCCTCGACGTCGCGCGGCGAGAAGCGCGCGATCTCGCTCTTCATGCGCGCGCGATCACCGGTGTAGTCGAACTGCGATCCGTCGTGGAACCGGATTCGATAGAACGGATCGATCGGCACGAACGTGACGTCGTCCGCCATGCGACGTCCCGCGAGATCCCAGAGCTCTTCGAACAAGAACGGCGCGGTGATCAGCGTCGGCCCCGCGTCGAACACGAACCCGTCCTGGCGGAACACCCGCGCACGACCGCCCGCTTGATCGAGGCGATCGACCACGGTCACGCGATACCCGCGCACCAAGAGCCGGATCGCGGCGGCGAGCCCACCGAACCCCGCACCGATCACCACCGCGTGCGGCGCGCGCGACGAGGGCGAGACCGGTGCGCGTCGCGTGTTGAGGCGCGTCTCGGGGGTGCGCAGCTTCTTGAGGAACGAGCCGAGGTTCGTGTCGGGCGGCATGAGCGGGCCGAAGCGTAGATGCACGCCCAGCGTGCGCCAAGCGAGCGCTCAGCGGGAGCTCGAGCTGCGCATCGACGCAATCCACTCGCCCTGCCCCGCGCGCGCCGCCGGGCGTGACCGACACGTCGAACGCGCGCCCGTCGACGATCTCGTAGGTCACCACCGGTCCAGCGAGCGATGTTCGCACGCCTCACACCGCGCGCGTCACTCGGCCCGACTCGACGTGCCAGTCGACCCTGCCCTCTGCGAGCCGGATCAGCTCGGGGTGCGTGGTAGTCAAGAACACTTGACCACCCATCTCGGCGAGCAGCGCGAAGAAGCGCTCGTTGCGCGTGCGGTCGAGCTCGCTCGACACGTCGTCGAGGAGCAGCGGCGGCACCCGACCGATGCGCTTCGCGAGCACCTCGAGCTCCGCGACCTTCAGCGCGAGCACGAGCGTGCGCTGCTGTCCTTGTGACGCGTGGTGCTTCGCGCCGCGCGCATGCACCTCGAGCGCGAGCTCGTCGGCGTGCGGGCCCTCGGCGGTGAACCCGCGCGCGAGGTCCTTGTCGAGCGAGCGCACCAGCGCCTCGAGGATCGCCTCTTCGCTCGCCGGCACCCGCGGCACGTAGCGCACCTCGAGCGGGATCTCGCCGCCGAGGATCTCGCCCGCGACCCGCACCGTGACCGGCGCGATCTCGCGCACCAGCTCCTCGCGCGCCCGACCGAGCACCGCGCCCGCGCTCGCGACGATCGGATCGAACGACGTGATCGCGCGCCGGTCCGGCGTCTCTTCGCGGAGCAGTCGGTTGCGCGAGCGCAGCGCCTTGCCGTAGGTCGCGAGCGTCGCGGCGTAGGTCGGATCCATCTCGCTCAGGATCGCGTCGAGCAGCGCCCGCCGCGCGTCGGGCCCGCCCTGCGCGAGCTCGAGGTCGCCCGGATGGAAGAGCACCACCGGACACACCCCGAGCCACGACGCGACCGAGCGCGGCCGCTTGTCGTCGAGCGCGAGCTCGCGCGCCTTGCCCCCGCGATGCACCCGCACCTTGAGCGTGTGGGGCGCAGGCGGCCCGCTCACCTTCGCGGCGATGACCGCGCTCTCGGCATCGCGCGAGACGAGCTCCTCGGCCGGCGCACCGCGAAAGCTCCGGAGCGACCCGAGGTAGCAGAGCGCCTCGAGCAGGTTGCTCTTGCCCTGCCCGTTGTCGCCCGAGATGACGTTGAAGCGCGCCCCCGGCGCGAGGTCGAGCGGCGCGAGGTTGCGCCACTGCCGCGCAAAGAGCTGCTCGAAGCGCAGCGCCTCTGAGGCCGTCGTCACGCCGCGAGCCTAGCGCGCGGCGCGACTACGACAGCTCGGCGAAGGTCGCCATCAGATGCGCATCGGCATCACGACGCCGACGAAGAGCGTCGCGTCGTTCGCCGGCTTGATCACGCCGGGGTCCAGCTCGCCCGAGAGCTCGAGCGCGACCTCGTCGTCGCTCAGCGACGCGAGCACGTCCTGGATGTACTTCGCGTTGAACCCGATGGTCAGCGGGTCGCCCGCGTAGTCCACGTCGAGCTCCTCGCTGCCCTCGCCGACATCGGGGTTCTCGCTGACGACTCGCAGCGAGCCCTCCTGCAGCATCAGCCGCACGCCGCCGCTCTTGTCGCTCGACACCAGCGAGATGCGGCGCAGCGACTCCACCAGCGACGCGCGCGAGCACACCACGCGCTTGTCCTGGTTCTGCGGGATGACCTTCGCGTACGGCGGGAACTGCTCGTCCGCGAGCTTCACCGAGAGCTGGATGCCCTCGCGCCGGAAGAACGCGTTGCCGCCCTGGGTCGCGACCCCGACCGTGACCGGCTGCGCCTCTTCGCCCTTCGCGGGCTTGTCGGCCTTCGCGTCCTCGAGCAGGCGCTTGAGCTCCGCGATGCCCTTGTTCGGCACGAGCATCGTGAAGTTCACCATCGACGCGCCTTCACGCAGCTTGTGCTCGCACTTGCTGAGGCGATGGCCGTCGGTCGTGACCATGCGGACCACGCGACCCTCGCCCTCGAAGAGCGCGCCCGCGAGGTGCGGCCGCGTGTCGTCGGTCGACATCGAGTACGAGGTCTTCGTGATCAGGTCGGCGAGCACGTCGACGTCGATCGACGAGAACTCGACCTCGCGCGGCGCGGGCAGCGGCGGGAAGTCGTCGCCCGGCATGCCCGGGATGCGGAACCGCACCTTGCCGCTGCGGATCTCGGCGGCGTGGTTGGGACCGACCGTCCACTGCACGTCGCCGTCGGGCAGGTTCTTCACGATGTCGAACAGCGTCCGCGCTGCGACCGCGATCGACCCGCCCTTCTTGATCTCGGCGGGCGCGGTGGCCGCGACGCCGAGATAGAGATCCGTCGCAGCGAAGCGCAGCGTGCCGGTGTCCTCCGTGGTGAGGAGGATGTTCGACAGGATCGGCATCGAGCTCTTCCGGTCCGCGACACCGTGCGTCCGCGCGAGGCCTCGGAGGAAGTTCCTCTTGCTGATCGTCAGCTCCATGCGCGCGCCCTCGGCTCCTGCCTTCCGGAACGCGCTCCCGACTCGGGCTGGGGAGAAGCGATCAGAAGGATCGGGAGAGTAATTACTTAAAAGGAGATCATCTCCTTAATCAGTCCTGTGGATTGTGGGATGAAGTTCGCATCCTGCCGGGATCACTGCTGATCCCGGTCCTCGGTCCCCGTGCACGGAGCGTGGAACGATCGGGGAGGAAATCCATCCACGATCTATCCACAGGTCCTTCCACGGGTTCCGAGCACACGAACCCACAGGTGCTGTGACTCTACCGAGCGTGGCGGGTCCCCGGCAAGTTTCGCGGATCTCCACGATCCTGGCCGAACGGCCTGCTCGCCGGCGCGAGCCCCGGGAGCACCGCCGCGGGCCCGGCGATCCACAAGGCGCGCACCACGACGAGCGCCAGCGCGAGCCCCGAGGCCCAGGCCGCCCACCCGTGCTCGTGGGCCTCTCCGGTCGCGAGCGGCGGGAGCGAGACCGGCACGAGCGCGTTCACCAGGAGCGCACCCGCCCACCCGGTCGCGACCAGCGCGACGACTCCGTGCATGGCGGCCCGCGTTCCGTAGCGGCGGCGGAGGAAGGCGAGGGTCGCGACGTTGGTCGCGGGCCCGAGCGTGACCGCGACCAACACCGCGCCCGGGGAGAGGCCCTTTGCGATGAGCACCGCGCCGAGCGGCGCCGCCGAGGCCGGGCACACGTACGCGGGGATCGCGAGCACCGCCATGAGCGGGATGTCGGCGCCGATCGCGGCGAACCCCGCGACCGACTCCGCGGGCACGAGCTCGGCGACCAGCGCAGCGAGCACGATGCCGACCAGCGCCCACGGCGCGTTGTGCAGCGCGAGCTCGTCGAACGCGGCGCGCCATCGCGCGAGGAGCGGACCCTCGTGCGATCCGTGATCGTGATCGCAGCACTCGTCGTGCGAGCACACCAGCTCGAACGAGCGCCCGCCGATCTTGATCGCAGCGGGCTTGCGCGCGACGCGCGCGATCACGACCGCGGCGACGATGCTGGTCACGAGCGCGACCGCGAGGTGCGCGCTCGCGAAAGGCACACCGAGGAAGCGCGCCATCACCGCGAAGGTCTCGATGCCCGCCTGCGGCGCGGCGAGCAGGAACGACACCACCAGCGCCGCGCTCGCCCGACGCATCGCGAGCCCTTCGGCGACCGGGAGGATCCCGCACGCGCAGACCGGAATCGGCGCGCCGAACACCGCGCCACGGACCGCGTCGCGCAGCGGGCTCGTCTCGCGCATCCAGCGATCGGGGAAGCGCCCGCCGATCGCCTGCACCAGCGCGCCGAGCGCGAGGCCGAGCAGCAGCATCGGCGCGGCCTCGAGCGTCGTGTCGATCAGCGCGTCGGCGAGGTGCAGCTCGAGCGCGCGCGTCGCGTGCGGCGCGAGCTCCCAGTGCGCGCGGGTGCCGAGCAGCGTGACGATCACCCCGACCGCGAGCGCGATCAGCTCGCTCACCCGTCGTCCCGAGGTGCGTGCGTGCACCGGCGCCAGCGCACGCGCGATCACGAAGAGCAGGAGGCCCGACGCGAGCGCATCGAAGATCGGCGCGAGCGAGGCGACCGCATCGCCGCCGAAGCGCGCGAACGACACGCCGAGCACCGACGCGATCGCGAGCCCGGCAGCGCGCGCGCCGATCGCGCCGGGCGTCGACACCAGGATCAGCGCGGCGGTCGGCATCGAGTGCGCGATCAGTGCGAGCGCGAGCTCGCCCTCGGGCGCACCGCGCGCCGCGACGGTCATGCGCGCGGCCTCGAACACGTGATGGCCGAGCAGGCCCGCGTAGGTGAGCTCGGTCGCGAGCACCGCGCTCCTTCGCTCGCGCACCAGCCACGGCACCGCGAGCCCGGCGCCCATCACCAGGAGCGACCACGCGCCGATTCCGCGTGCCGACTCGGGCACCAGGTGGGTGACGACGAGCGCGAGCCCGGCGCCGATCGCGAACGTGCGCACCGCGGCGTCGAGCACGGGGCGACGACGCGCGAGCGACGCGATCGACGCGCCGAGCGCGCACGAGACGATCGAGACCAGGACGACGAGCGACATGACGAGACCTCACCGGCGAGATGCACGCGGGGCAGGTGCACGCGACGGACGGAGGAGCGCCCGCATGCGCACGTCGCGACGTGCGCGTGTTCCTCCGACGCGTTCGCTCAGGCCGGCGGCGAGGTCTTCGGTGCGTGATCGAGGACGCGCGCTGCGAGGTGCGGCGCGTCGTGCGGTGCATCGTCGAGGTGCGAGACGTCGAACGCGACGATGCGCGAGGGCGCATCGAGGATCGTGGGCGCAGCGACGAGGCGCAGCGCGTCCAGCGCGCATCCGTCGTGTGCGTGATCGTCGCGGCCCGAGAGCGCGTCGTGATCGACGTGCGCGTGCGTCTCGTGCGCTTCGTCCGCGTGCTCGATGCGCGCGTGCTCCGCGCAGCGGACGTGCCGCACCAGCGCGAGGTGCGCGAGCGTGCCGAGCTGCGCGGTGGCGCACACCGCGAGCAGCGCGCTGGCCACCAGGCGGAACCAGGGACGCGGCATCGGCCGGGTCGTTATGGGCGGCGGCCGCGAGCACGGTCAAGGAAGCAGGCGGTTGCGGTGCCCGTAGGACGCCGGTACAACACTTCAACGAATGGTGAAGTCATCGAGCGTCGCCGCCCGCAAGGGCACTCCTGCTGCTCCTCGCACCACCACGAAAGCCACGAAGGGCACGCCCACCGGCGAGAAGCCCACGTGCCGTCACGACGACGCGCCTGCACGTCGTGGCAGCGTCGGGACGCTCGCGCTCGCGCGTGCGGCCGCGCTCTTCCGTGCGTGTGGAGACCCCGAGCGGCTACGCCTGCTCGAGCGTCTCTCGCAGGGCGAGTTCTGCGTGTCGGAGCTCGCGGCGGAGTCGGGCGAGGGGCTCTCGACGGTCTCGCAGCGGCTGCGTCTCTTGCGCAGCGAAGGGCTCGTCAGCCGTCGTCGCGAGGGCAAGCACATCTACTACGCGCTGTCCGATCAGCACGTCGCCGATCTCATCCAGAGCGCGCTGGAGCACGCGCTCGAGCCGCACTCCCACGCGCACACCGGAGAAGAGGACCAATGACCCACAAGCACCACGACGATCACGAAGGTCACGAGCACGGCGCCGGCTGCGGTCACACCGCGGTGCAGCACGAGGGCCACACCGACTACCTCCACGACGGTCACCTGCACCACAAGTGCGCGCACGGCGGCGTCGAGGAGCACGAGCTCGCGATCGGCGGCTCGAACCCGGCGGACTGCACGCCGGGCCACGCGTGCGCGGGTCACGCGAAGGGCCACACGCACGGGCCGGGATGCGGTCACGAAGCGGTGCCGCACGGCGACCACACCGACTATCTCGTCGACGGTCACCTGCACCATCCGCACGGCACGCACTGCGACGATCACGGACCCGTCCGCGCGGCCTGATTCAGAAAGCGATCGCGTAGCGGAGCTCGCGCACCTCGAGCCCGCCGATCGTGTCGCGCTGGGTGGCGCCGTCGGCGCGCCACCCTTCGCGCTCGTAGAAGCGACGAGCGCGCGCGTTGTGCTCGAGCACCCAGAGGATCGCGCGACCCGAGTCCACGCGCAGCGCGTCGAGCGCGTGCGACATGAGCGTGCGCGCGACGCCCGTGCCCGCGCTGCGCGAGGTGACGTACATCGCGTAGAGCTCGCCGACGTCCTCGGGCACGTCGCGGCCTGGACCGATCGACACGAAGCCCTGCGCATCGTGATCGTCGAGCGCGATCCAGGTGCGCTCGCGCGGCGCATCGCGCGCGAGGATGTCGCGCCAACGTGCGGCGCGATCGCGCACCGAGAGCCCGTCGAGGAACGCGTCGGGGAGGAGGCCGCGATAGCCCCAGCGCCATCCCTCGACGTGCACGCGCGCGAGCGCATCGGCGTCGTCGCGGTGGGCGAGTCGGATCGTCATGTCACTCGAGTTGTGTCGCGAACCACCAGGTGTTGCCCGCGACGTCGACCACACCACCGCGGCGATCGGGATCACCCTCGCGCTGCTCGGGCGCGCGCACCGACTTCGCGCCCGCATCGAGCGCGCGCTGGTAGGTCGCGTCGACGTCGTCGACGTAGACGTGGAGGTGCGTGGGGATCGCGGGCCACTGGTCGCCCGAGTTGCCGAGCATCACGATGCTGTCGTCGATGCGCAGCTCGGCGTGCATGACGGAGCCATCGGGCGCGTCGTAGCGGCGCTCGACGCGTGCATCGAGGGCCTTCTGCGCGAACTCGATGACGCGCGAGGCGCCGGGGCAGATGAGGTACGCGGAGACGCGCGGATAGTTCGTCGGTCGCTTGGCCATGAGCGCGAGAGTGGCGTGTCGCGCGAGGTCGCGATTGGAGAAAATCGACGCGCGAGCGCGAGTACATCGGATGCACATCGACGTGCGCTGGATGTACGCGCGCGCTCGGATCGCCGGCGGACTACGCGAGGTTTGCCACGCGCGCGGAGCGACCCGGCGAATGCAAAGCGGGGCGCGATGCATGCGCGATGGGGCACGGACCGGGTGATGGTGAAGGCGCCGAGCGGCTATCGCGACGGCGGGCACTTCGAGGGGCGCCCGCGTTGGATGCCACGCGCGATCGGGCTCGCGATCGTCGCGACGACCATGCTCGCGGTGATCCGCGCGGGCTGGTTCTTCGTCGCGTTCGTTGGGTGGTCTTTCCTCCTCGGATACAACTCCGATCCCCGGCCGTGGCCCGCGTTGTTGATCGTCCCCGGTGCGCTGCTCGTCGTGGTGCTCGTGGTCACCGTGGTCCTGCTCGCGACACGGTGCCGTGGGGCGGCGACGGTCGCGCGCCGAGCTGCGACTTGGCTGCGCGTCCAGCAAGTCGTCGTGGCCCTGCCATTGCTGATCGGGTCGCTCATGACGGAGTGGGAGCTGGTCGTCCTCGTCGCCGTCGTGTCCGCGCTCGCGACAGGGATCACGTGGCTCGCCGCGCGCTCACTCGTCGCTGCGGCGGACGCGCTCGATGCGCTCGGATGAATCGACGCGGAACGGGGTCGATGTTCGCGCGGGCTCCGATCCCCGGTCACCGGAGCCTCTTGGGCGGTACGCTCAGGCGATGTTCTGTCCGAAGTGCGGTGACGCGATGACCGCGACGCGCGACGGCACGACGTTGGAGTGCGTGCGCGGCAACATGGAGCTCAGCGTCGCGATGCGCGCGGGTCTCGTCGAGATCTTCGTCGAGCGCCGGCGCAGCGCGAAGCGTGTTGGTCACCGCTTCGGCGGCGAATGGTTCTGTCCGGGATGCGGCGGGCCGATGATCGTCGACGACGGCGTGCAGTGCCCGCGTTGCAGTGAGCACCTCGACGAGCTCGTCTACCAGCTCGTCGAGCTCCATCCTCATCGCGTGCGGCGGCGCCTGCTCGTCGTCGAGGAGCGGTTCGAGATCGCAGGTCGTGGGTTGGTGCTCATGCCGGGCGTTCCGGCCGGTGAAGCGACCCGCAGCGAGCTCTCCGTCGAGCTCCTTCGGCCCGATGGGACCACCGCTGTGGTCCGCGCGCACGTCGAGATCACGTTCGCGGTGCCGCTGCCGAAGGAGCGGTGGGCGACCGTTCGGCTCGAGGGAGTGACGAAAGCGGACCTTCCGATCGGCACCGAGCTCTGGCTCGACGAGGGGTGACCGCGACACATCGTTCACGCGCGAGACCAGTCGGAGCCGGGATGGGCTCCGTGACCGCGATGACGAGCTCGGCGGCCGCGCCGGGTGCGTCGCAAAGATCGGCTCGCGATCGACGCGCTCGAGCAGTGGGCGCAGATGCGCCTCCAGCAGCACGGCGGCTCGCTCGCGAACCGCACGTTCATCGCTACCGACGACTTCACGGTGGCGGACGTCCTGATGAGTCAGCGGGCGCTCGACGCGTACCGCGAGCGCGTCGAAGCCGTCTGACGCGATCGCGTCGACTCCGAGCCGAAGGGCCGAAGGCTCTCGCCGCGGGCCCTCCGATCGGCTCACTCCGCAGCTTCCGCGTGCTCATCGCGCGTCGCGCGCCCGCGCGATGCCGCGGCGTCGCGCGCGCTCTCTGCGCCGTAACGCGCGCGCAGCGCGCGCTCCACGTGCGCGTAGTCGCTCGGATCGACCGGCAGGAGCCACTGCGCGACCCGCTTCGCGGGCGAGAGCGTCATCTTCATGTCCGCGAGGAGCTCGTCGATGTGGTGCAGCGAGAACGGGATGATGTTCGTCCCCTTCGCGTGCTTGCCCGCCGTGCGCTCCTCCATCCACGCGAGCCGTCGCGCGATGTGCTCGCGCTGCGCAGCCTCGCTCGGAAGCGCGATGTCGCCTCGGAGGTGCTGCACCAGCCAGAGCGCGGACATCTCGCAGTTGAGCTGGCTGAAGAACGACGAGTTGTATCCGTTGAACGCGAGGCGCGGCACGCCGACCGGGAGCACCGAGCGATGGAGCTGGAAGTTGCCCCGCGCGTCGGTGACGCGGCGCACCACGTCGTCGTCGAGAAAGGGCACGCGCTGCTGGAACCCGGTGCCGCACACGACGAGATCGGCGCGCACCTCGCGGCCGTCCGAGAGGCGCGCGTAGCCGGCGCCGAGGCTCACGATCTCGACGTTCTTCGCGACCGTGAGCGCGCCCGACGCGACCTGTTCGAAGAAGCCGTCGCTCGCGAGGCTCACGGTGCTGCGCGCGATGGTCTCGAGCGGCTTGCCCGGGTGCAGCCCGAGCTCGCGCAGCCGGAGCTGCCGCGTGATCACCGCCTCGACGCTGCCGAGCATCGCGTCGCGGACGCCGCGTCCCGCGCCATGGAGGAAGCGCTCGAGCCCGGCGAGCTCGATGTACTCGAAGAGCGCCTCGCCCATGCGCGTGAGGAGGAGGAACTTGAAGTTCAGCAGCTTGCCGAGGAGCTTCGGCACCTTCCAGATCAGCTCGCGCGCGACGACGGTCGTGCTCGCGCTGGCGCCCGCCACCGCGCTCGCGACGTCACACGACGACTTGCCGTAGCCGACGACGAGCACGTGCTTGCCGCGCGCGTCCTCGGGGTCGTGGAGCTCGCACGTGTGGCAGATGCGTCCGCCGTTCGCGACGAACTCGTCGCGCCCCGGGTACGACGGCACGAAGGGCGCCGAGAAGATCCCGTTGCAGACCACGAGGAAGTCGAACGCGAGAGAGAGCGCCTCTCCGCGACGCCGCGCGCGCACCGTCCAGGTCGCGCTGCGCTCGTCGTAGCTCGCGCGCTGCACCTCGGTCTCCAGCAGCACGCGCTCGGCGATGCCGAAGTGCTCGGCGTACGCCTCGAGGTAGGCCTGCACCTGCTCGCCGGAGGGCCACTCGGGATAGCTCTCGGGCATCGGAAAATCCGAGAGCGCGTAGGTCGTGCGCGGATTCTGGGTGGTGAGCCCTGGGTAGCGTCGCGACGCCGACCACACGCCGCCCACGTCCGCGGCCTTCTCGAAGACCGTCACCTCGTACCCGAAGGTCTTCAGCACCTTCGCCGTGCTGAGCCCCGCGAACCCCGCTCCGATGATCGCGACTGTCTTGATCACGACTGCCTCCGCTCTGTCGACGGAGCAGTGCAGCGCGCGTGCCCAGCGCGCGAAGCGCGGATCGGCGCGGAATTCTGGGCGCACGAAGCTCGCGAGAATCTGCGCTCACGACTTCTCGCGACGCAGCTCGCAGATTCTCGCGTCTCCCGACGACGAGATCCGATCGAACGCCGCTCCGTCGGACGCGTTCAGGAAGAGCGTGCGATCGAACGCGCTGACGTACGTCCCTCCACGCACGATCTCGCTCACTGTTCCACCTGCGAACGAACCGCCCGCGAGCACCAGCAGCCACAGGGGCCGCTGCGCGACCTCGACCCGATAGCGATCGACCTTGGCGTTCTTCGCAGTGATCGCGTGCTGCACGGCTTCGGTGAGGAGCACGCCGTTCCCGCTCACTCCGGCACCGGTGTAGACGGTCGGCGTCTCGGCCGGGCCCACCGTGACCATCGTGAGCCGATCGAGGCCGTGGTCCCGCAGTCCGTCGCGCCGGTACGTGTGACGTGTGCGACCCGCCTCGACGTGCTCGGTCGCGAGCGCGTAGAGGCCGTCTACGTGGCGGCGCATCGTCGTGCCGTCGTTCATCAGCGCGATGAAGCCGTCCCGAGTTCGGAGATGGACCTCGCCGCAGAGCCCTCCACGGTCGAGCCGCGCGAGGAGCTTCTCTCGGATGCCGTATCCCGAAACGATCGAAGGGCCGGAAGCTCTCGCCGCCGGCCCTTCGAATCAGCCCGTGTTTCTCGGGCTTCCCTGTTGTATGGACGTGCCCGGGATCGAACCGGGGACCTCTAGAGTGCGATTCTAGCGCTCTCCCAGCTGAGCTACACGCCCGTGAGGGAGGCGGAATATACATGGGCCGATTCGCCGTGCAAGCACTGTTCGTGGTTCTCGTCGCGTGTGCTCCCAACACGACGGAACCACGGGCGATCTCGCATGATGACGCGCCTCGCTGGGGTGGGCTCGAGGTCGTCGAGCGCGGCCGCGGCGAGGTCACCGTGGTCCTGATGCACGGCTATGGCGCCCCCGGTGACGACCTCGTCGACCTCGGCGAGACGCTCTCGGCCGCGGTGCCCGCGCGCTTCGTGATGCCGGCCGCGCCGCGCACCTGGCTCGGCGGTCCGCCCGGGCGCGCGTGGTTCGAGCGCGAGCCCTCGCTCGCGCGCGCGCAGCTGCCCGCGGCATCGCGCGCCGTCGACGGAGTGATCGCGACGCTCGCCGACGAAGGTGTGCCCGCGTCGCGCCTGGTCCTCGCGGGGTTCTCGCAAGGCGCGATGATGGCGCTCGAGCGCTCGCTGCGTGGCGCCGTGACCCCGCGCGCGATCGTGCTGCTCTCGGGCGGTGCGATCCGCGGCGTCGACGAGGGCGAGCTCGACTGGTCGCGGCTCGCGAACGTGCCGGTGTTCGTCTCGCACGGACGACAGGATCCGATCCTGCCCTTCTCGGGCGCGGAGACGATGGTGCGGCGCGCCGAGGCCGCGGGCGCGCGCGTGACGTTCGTGCCGTTCGACGGGGGACACTCCATCCCGCCGGTCGTACGAAGCGAGGTGACGCGATTCCTGCGCGAGGTGGTGAGGCCTTGAGGCTCGCGCTCCTCGTGCTGCTGCTCGTGCCCTCGATCGCGATGGCGCAACCCCGAACGCTCGAGGTGCGCGCGCTCGGCGGATCGTGCGGCGAGGCGACGCGTGACGTGCCCCCGGCCTCGCTCCGCGCGAGCGCGAACATGCGCGGCGAGGTCACGATCTCGATCGACTCGATGCGCTTCTACTGCGCGCCCGCGCCGCGCTTCGACGCGAGCGTGCGCGACGACGGGACGATCGTGCTCGTGGCGCGCGAGCCCGAGCCGCCGGTCGCGCGCTGCACGTGCCCGCACGCCGTGCGGTTGCGCCTGCGCGTCGTGCCGCCGGGCGTGCACCGCATCGAGGTGCGCTTCCGCGACGAGGTGCTCGCGACCGGCGAGGTCGGCGTCGCGAACGTGCGGCGGCGTTAGGGGCGCGGCGGCTCGCAGCGTCCGGGGCCGAGCGCGCACGACCCGAAGACGCACGCGCCGCATCCGCAGTCGTCGTCGGAGTCGCACGGGACCGTGGTGCAGCCGTGGGCATCGACGTCGTCGAGGCCGCCGGGCACACACGTCGATCCCACCGGACACGCGTAGCCCTCGTCGCAGCGCAGCGGGCGGCAGTGGCCGTCGTCGCCGCAGGTCTCCCAGCGCGAGCACGACGTCGCGGTGCAGCGCTCGCGGCACTGGCTGCACGAGCCCTGGTTGAGCTCGACGCACACCTGCGAGGCGCCGCACTCGCCGTCGGCGTCGCACTCCATCGGACAGAAGCCGGTCGCGTAGAACGCCGACGTATCGCCCGGTGCCCAGCACGAGCCGGTGCCGTCGCAATCGGCATCGCTGCGGCACTCGGTGGTCGTCGCCGCGGGCGGAGGCTCGTACGCGTCGCACGCGCTGCCTGCGCCGCCGTCGAGCCGGGGGCACTCGAACGGGATGACCATGATGCGCAGGCGCCCGTCGACGCACGTGTAGTGGGTGTAGCCGCAGTTCGTGGGCCCGTCGCGCACCTCGGTGCAGGGCACATCGGACTCGTCGAAGTCGCAGCGCGCCCCCTCGCTCGCGCTCGACGCTTCGAAGCACCCGTCGACGCTCTCGCCGCATCCGAGCAGCGCGAGCGCGAGCAGGAGCGGCAGCCCTCGTTCGATCGTCATCCGGCTCCTCGTGCCACGCAGTGCCAGGCCCACGTGCACACACGCGTGAGCAAGCGCCGGGCCCAAGCTTTACGGGCTCTTCGGGCGCGGGGTATGCCTTCTCGTTCGCGGCACGAGCCGCGCACTCACGAGGCGGACGCGATGGGATTCTCGGGGCTCGACTACTACGGCATCGACGACGAGCTGAGCGAAGAAGAGCGCATGGTGCGCGACAACGTCCGTCGCTTCGTCGACGAGCGCATCGAGCCCATCATCGCCAAGCACTTCGAGGACGGCACCTTCCCGATGGAGCTCGTCCCCGAGTTCGCGAAGCTCGGTCTGCTCGGCGCGAACCTCGAGGGCTACGGCTGCGCGGGCATGGGCGACGTCGCGTACGGCCTCGCGATGCAGGAGCTCGAGCGCGGCGACTCGGGCATCCGCTCGTTCTGCAGCGTGCAGGGCTCGCTCGCGATGTACCCGATCCACTCGTTCGGCAGCGAGGAGCAGAAGCAGCAGTACCTGCCGGGCATGGCGAAGGGCGAGCTCATCGGGTGCTTCGGCCTGACCGAGCCCGACTTCGGATCGAACCCCACCGGGATGATCACGAAGGCCGAGAAGGTCGGCGGCGGCTATCGCATCAACGGCGTGAAGCGCTGGATCACGAACGGCGATCTCTGCCACCTCGCGGTGGTGTGGGCGAAGCTCGATGGGATGGTCCGCGGCTTCATCGTGCCGCGCGGCACCAAGGGCTTCTCGACCCGCAAGATCGACGACAAGTGGTCGCTCCGCGCGAGCGTGACGAGCGAGCTGTTCTTCGAGGACTGCGTGGTCGGCGAGGACGCGATCCTGCCGGGCGTGCGCGGCATGCGCGGTCCGCTCTCGTGCTTGTCGCAGGCGCGCTTCGGGATCTCGTGGGGCGCGATCGGCGCGGCGATGAGCTGCTACGACACCGCGCTCTCGTACGCGAAGGATCGCAAGCAGTTCTCGCGGCCGATCGCGGGCTATCAGCTGGTGCAGCACAAGCTGACGGAGATGGTCAGCGAGATCACGAAGGCGCAGTGCCTCACGCTGCGCCTCGGTCGACTGAAGGAGGCGAAGAAGGTGCGCCCTCCGCAGATCTCGCTCGCGAAGCGCAACAACGTCGCGATGGCGCTGAACATCGCGCGCATGGCGCGCGACATCCTCGGCGGCAACGGCATCACGTACGCGTACTCGCCGGGCCGTCACATGATGAACCTCGAGACGGTCTACACGTACGAGGGCACCCACGACATCCACACGCTGATCGTGGGTCAGGACGTCACGGGGCTCGCCGCGTTCGAGTGATCTCGACGTGCGTGTTGTTGAAGTCGGGATCGTCGAGATCTCCGGCGTGACGACACGTCCATCCTGGCGGCCAGCCGTGCACGCGCACCTCGGAGCCCTCGGCGATCACACCGCCTCCGATCTGTAGTTGCGCGAAGCGCAGGACGATCTCGGTCGCGCGATCGAGCTCGTTCTGCGCGAGCCCGCGCATCGAGAGATCGGGCCGCGCGAACTTGCGCAGGCCGCGCGTGTGCAGCCACGCGCCGTCGGGCTCGTCGGACCGCATCACGAGGAGATGCGCGCCGACGCGCGGAGCATCGACGTCGAAGACCTCCTCGCGCCATGCCTCGAGCGAACGCAGCGCGAACGTCTGCGCGTCGAGCACCGCACGCGCCGAGGCCTGCTCGGCGATCGCAGTCGTCAGTCCGACGAGGCTCCGCAGCTCGAGCAGATCTGCGCGATCTTCGAGCTCCGCGCGCACGACGATCTGCACGTCGCACGCGCTGGCCGCCTCGAGCAGCGCATCGGCGTGGAGCGCGCGCGGAACGATCTCGCGCGGATCGAGGAACCCACGTGTGCCACGCGCGACCATCACCACGTCGTAGGCGTCGGGCAGATGCCCGACGCGATGCCGGCGCACGCTGGGTCGGAGGTCGCCGGGCGCATCCCCGAACACGACGAACCACACGAGCGCCCGCGCATCCGTGCGCGTGTGGTGCGCACGTGTCCAGTCCTGTTCGGCCATGCCGTCACGTACCACCGTCCGGCGGTCGTCGGCGAGCGCCGCGAGGTGCTCGAATGGCGCGCGATGACCCTCGATCAATCGGTTCCCACATCGCCCGCGCGCGCGTCGCGCGAGATCGTCGATCGCGCGCTCACCGAGCTGCACGCGCACCGCACCGAGTGGGCGCGGCTGCCGGTGCTCGAGAAGCGCGCGTTGCTCGAGCAGATCAAGGATCGCGCGGCGCGCCTCGCGCCCGAGTGGGTCGAGGTCGCGATGCGGATCAAGCGCCTGCCCTCGGGATCGCCGATCGGCGGCGAAGAGTGGATGAGCGGGCCGTGGGCGCTGATCGCGGGGATCGTCGGGCTCTCGCGCACGCTCGAGCGCATCGCGAGAGGACGCGATCCGCTCGAGGGCGCGCGCGTGCATCGCGCGGCGGACGGACGGGTGATCGTCGACGTGTTCCCGTCGAACGCGTTCGAGCAGCTCTTGCTGTCGGGCTACTCGGCGTCGGTGTGGATGCAGCCCGGCGTGGACGAGGCCGAGGTGCGGCGCAGCGCGGGACGGTTCCATCGCGAGGCGCGCGACGCGAGCGGATCGGTCGCGCTGGTGCTGGGCGCGGGGAACATCACGTCGATCGCGCCGCTCGACGTGCTCTACGAGCTGATCGCCGAGGGGCGCGTGGTCGTGCTCAAGATGAGCCCGGTGAACGAGGCGCTCGGGCCGGTGCTCGAGCGGGTGATGGCGCCGCTCGTCGAGCGCGGCTTCCTGCGCTTCGTGTACGGCGGGGCCGACGTCGGCGAGATGCTCACGCGGCATCGCCTCGTCGAGAAGATCCACGTGACCGGCGCGGCGGCGACCCACGACGCGATCGTGTTCGGGACCGGCGAAGAAGGACGTGCGCGCAGGGCGCGCGGCGAGCCGCTCACGAAGGTCCCGGTGACCAGCGAGCTCGGCGGCGTGGGCCCGGTGATCATCGTGCCCGGGGTGTGGAGCGAGGCGGACATGCGCTTCCAGGCCGAGCACGTCGCGACGCAGAAGCTGCACAACGCGGGCTTCAACTGCGTGGCCGCGCAGGTGCTGGTGCTGCATCGCGAGTGGCCACTGCGCGAGCGCTTCCTCGCGATCCTGCGCGACACGATCGCGAAGCTCCCGAAGCGCGCGGCGTACTACCCGGGCGCCGACGCGCGGCAGCGCGAGGCGGTGGAGAAACACGCGCGCACCGAGCTGCTCGGCGGCGAGGACGTGCCGTACACGCGCATCGTCGATCTCGATCCCGACGATCGCAGCGCGCCCGCGTACCGCAGCGAATTCTTCGGCGCGACGTGGGCCGAGACGTCGATCTCCGCGCCCGACGTGGAGTCGTTCCTCGCGCGCGCGGTGACGTTCGCGAACGAGCGGCTCATGGGCACGCTCGGCGCGCAGCTGATCGTGCACCCCGCGACGCAGCGCGCGCATCGCGCGGCGATCGAGCGCGCCATCGCGGATCTGCGCTACGGCACGATCGCGGTGAACGCGTGGAGCGGGGTGGGGTTCCTCCTCGCGAACGCGAGCTGGGGCGCGTTCCCCGGGCACACGCTGGAGAACATCCAGAGCGGGCGCGGTGTGGTGCACAACGCGATGTTGCTCGAGCGTCCGGAGAAGACGGTGGTGCGCGGGCCCTTCGCGCCGTTCCCGCGATCGCTCTTGCTCGGAGAGCGACACACGTCGCCGAAGCCGCCGTGGTTCGTGACGCATCGCCGCTCGGATCGGGTCGGCGAGCTGCTCACCGACTTCGAGGCCGCACCCTCGTGGCGCAAGCTGCCCGCGATCTTCGCGGCGGCGCTCGCGGGGTGAACGCGCTGCGTCGCGCGTAGATCGCCGCATGTCTCTCTTCGGGCAGCCGTCCGCGGCCGGCGATCCACGCGCGACGACGCTGCGTCGCTGCGGCAAGTGCAAGGCGGACGCGGTCACCTGCTACCACGTCACGTTCCACTACGTGAACGGCATCCCGGCGGGACGCACGTACGAGCACCGCTGTCGGCGCTGCGGTCGTCAGTTCACGACGATCAGTCTGTGGCGCCTGCTGCGCGACGGGTTCGCGGCGAGCCTGATCGCGGTGCTCGGCCTCTTCCTGGCGCCGTGGCTCACGTACGAGGGCGTGTTCGTGAACCGCCTGATGGGCATGGACGGCGGCGAGTGGTTCGCGCTCGCGCTCATGTGGGCGTTCGCGATCGGCGGGCCGGCGTGGCTCTTCGTGCTCGCGCTGCGCACCTACCGCTTGTTCGAGAACCCGATCGCTCAGGTGCCGTCGAGGTAGCGCTCGGCGCGCGCGAGGTCGTCGAACACCCGGAAGCCGTCGTCGCGATCCGCGCTCGCGAGACGCTGCGCCTGGAGCCGGCCGGACGCGCTGCGCACGACGATCGCGACGCGCCGGAAGTCGCGCACGATCTCGCGGCGCAGCGGCGCGTACCACGCTTCGTACTCGGGATCGTTCACGCCGCGCGCGAGGCGCACGTCCATCAAGAGCGTGTGGGTCGTGCGATCGATCGCGTCGAGCACGTCGAGCACCGGCGTGCATGCGAGCTCGGCGTCGGCTTGCGATCGGAAGAGCGGTGGGAGGCGACGCACCACGACGCGATGCGCGTCGCGATCCATGTCGACCTCGAACCAGTCGCTCGCGTGTCTGCGGACCAGCGCCACTGCGGGCGAATCATCGCACGGCTCACGCCCCGTCGAGCGGCGCGTCGCACACGTCGCGACGGCCGCACCGAGCGCACTCACCGCCGTTCCAGAGGTGATCGAAGATGCCCTGCACCTGATCGAGCAGCGCTTCGTCCTCGGTGACGAAGCCGAGCTCGAAGTTGCGATTGCGATCGCCCTTCGCGCCGAGCCCGGCGCCGGTCCAATTCGCGCTCCCGAGGTACAAGAGCGCGCCGTCGACGATCACCGCCTTGAGGTGCAATCGCGCGCACTGACGCAGCGCGAGGCCGCCCTTCACGAGCCGCGGGTGCGCGTCGAACGCATCGCGGAACGCCTGCGACGGAAACCCCGCGTGGAGGATGCGCAGATCGACGCTCTTCGTCGCGAGATCGTCGAACACCTCGAGCATCGAGCGATAGCTCGCGCGACGCCCCGGCATCTTCGCGCGGGTGTCCTCGACCATCAGCTCCTTGAGGTTCGCGGTGGCGATCCACACGCTCACCTTCGCGTCCATCACCGCGCGCACCACGCTCTCGTAGTGACCGCTCCCCGCGACGATCTTCGTGCGCACGAGCCGGGGGGCGCTCACGAAATCGAGCAGCGCGCTCATCGCAGCTCCGGCCTCTGTAGCTCGGGGACCAGGTGGACCGGCTCTTCGCCGCGCAGCACGCGCATCGCGTCGCGCAGCGCGCTCGACGCCATCCGAGCGCGCGCCTCGCGCGTCGCGCTCCCGAGGTGCGGCAGGAGCACCACGTCGTCGCGCGCGACGAGCCCCGGATGCACCCGCGGCTCTTCCTCGTACACGTCGAGCCCCGCGCCGCCGAGCTGTCCGCGCTCGAGCGCGCGCACCATCGCGGCCTCGTCGACGACCGTGCCACGCGCGGTGTTGATCAGCATCGCGCCTCGCTTCATCCGCGCGAATTCGGGCTCGCCGATCAGGTGCCGCGTCGCGCGCGAGCCCGGCACGTGCAGGCTGATCACGTCGCTCTCCGCGAGCAGCTCGCGTTGCGTGACGTGCACCGCGTAGGGCTCGTTCTCGAAGGGCACGTCGTTCCGGGTGCTCGCGATGACGCGCATCCCGAACGCATCGGCGCGCCGCGCGACCGCGCGCGCGATGCGCCCGTAGCCGATCAGGCCGAGCGTCTTTCCGTCGAGCTCGTGCCCGAGGAGCATCGTCGGCGACCACCCACCGAAGCGCCCTTCGCGCACCATCGACTCGCCCTCGCGCACCCGGCGTGCGCACGCGAGCAGGAGCGTCAGCGCGAGATCCGCGGTCGACTCGGTGAGCACGCCCGGGGTGTGGGTGACGATCACGCCGCGCGCGCGGCACGCGTAGACGTCGACGTTGTCGTAGCCCACCGCAGCCTGGGCGATCACCCGCAGCGCGGGCAGCTGCTCGAGCAGCTCGCGATCGATGCGATCCGCGACCGAGGTGACGATCGCGCCGCACGCACGACCGCGATCGATCAGCTCCTCGCGCGTCGGGCCGCGCTCGTGCGCGAACACGTCGATCATCACGCCGGGCCCCACCACGTCGGCCGCGTCCACCGGCCAGCGACGCGTCACGAACACTCGCGGGAAGCTCATCGACGATGCTTGCTCCACTCCTCGACGAACTCCCAGTCGGCGATGAGCCCCTTGCGCAAGAGCAGCGAGAGCAGCGCGGCGAAGAGCGGCTCCCAGCGCGCGTCGGGCAGCACCGCGCTCACGTCCTTGCCCTCGGCGCGCGCCTGGAGCGCGGCGATCAGATCGCGCGTGGTGAGCGACTCCTGGGGCACCTGATCCGCGGGCTTCTTCTGGCCCGGCGCGGGCAGCTTCACCGTCGTGCCGTCGAGCAGCGTGAGCGTGATGGTGCGCGGCTTCCTCGCGGGCGCGGGGCGCGCGACCGGCGCGGGCGCGGCGGGCACCGAGGGCTCGGGGGAGGGCGCGGCGGGCGGTGCCGGCTCGGGGGTCGCGACCACGGTGGGCACTGCGGGCGCCTTGGGGATCGCGCGCGCGTCCTCGAGCTCTCGCTCGTCGAGCTCCACCGGCGCGATCGAGGATCGTGTCGAGGCCGGAGGTGGCGCCGCGATCGAGGGCGGCTTGCGCTTCACGATCGGCGCGGTCGCCGCGGTCTCGCGACCGCCGAAGTAGTAGACGCGGATCGCGTTCCGCACGTCGCTGCTCGACGCGACCATCGGCTTCACCGGCATCGCGGCCTGCTGCGCGATCGCGATCAGCGCGGTCTCGTTCGTCGGGTCGTCGGTCGCGACGAAGAGCGTGTCGCCCTGCTTGCGAACCTTGCGCACGTAGACCGGCACGCAGCCGTACTTCTCCGCGAGCTCGGCGGGGATCAGGTTCAGGAGCTCGCGCGAGAAGTCGACGTGATAGAGGTTCACCCAGGGGATGCTCAGCTGGTTCGAGAGCACCTGCGCGAGCTGCACCTCGCTCACGTAGCCGAGCTCCACGAGCAGCTCGCCGAGCCGTCCCCCGCGCGTCTTCTGCAGCGCGAGCGCCTCGTCGACGTGCTCGGCCGTGACCATCTGCGCCTGGACCAGCATGTCCCCGAGTCGGATGCGGCTCATCGCAACGAATTCTCGCGGATCGCGAGCACACGCGAGAAATAAGCGGCAGGCGCAGCCCTTGCGGTGCACGGGGTCGAGCGTCATAGGCTCGTATCCGATGCTCGAGACCGACGCTCATCTTTCGGGCGGGGATCGCGCGGTCACCACGATCACCGAGGACGGCTCGTTCCGCGTCGTGACCCTGCGGTCGACCCAGACCGTGACTGCTGCGATCGCTGCGCAGAACGCCACCGGCACGACCGCGGAGCACCTCGCGGATCTGATCACCGGCTCCGTGCTGGTGCGCCTCACGATGGCGCCCGACCTGCGCGTGCAGGGCGTGGTGCGCGGCAAGACCGGCAAGGGGACCCTCGTCGCCGACTGCCATCCCGACGGCGGCTGTCGCGCCCTGGTGCGCGAGACCGCGGGACCGATCGAGATCGGCCCGGGCTCGCTGGTGCAGGTGATGCGCTCGCTGCCCAACGGCACGACCCATCAGGGTGTGGTCGAGATCCCCGCGGACTACGGCATCAGCGGCGCGTTCATGGTCTACATGCTCGAGAGCGAGCAGGTGACGAGCGTGATCGGCGTCGGCTGCGTGATGAGCGAGGACGACAAGGTCTCGGTCGCGGGCGGGTGGATCGTGCAGCTCCTCCCGGAGTGCCAGGAGCCGCCGCTCGAGCTGATGTACCAGCGGATGCGCCTCGACTTCGCGGATCCGAAGAGCGTGCTGCGCTCGCTCGGCGGCGACCCCGAGACGCTGCAGTCGGAGATCCTCTACGGGATGCCGTACCAGCAGACCGGCGGCGCGCTGATCGAGCACCGCTGCTACTGCAGCCCGGAGCGCGTGTTCGCGAGCATGGCGACGCTGGGCCGCGCGGATCTCGAGGACATCCTGCGCAAGGGCGAGACGCTCCACGTGAGCTGCGACTACTGCAATCGCCCTTACGAGGTGCACCCCGAGACGCTGCGGGGGTTGCTCGAGGCGAGCTGATCGGGGCCGTCGAGCACGCGCAGGTGGCACGAGGACGAGCACGCGGGACGAGCACGTGCACGAGCACGGTTCGCGACCGCTCGACCGCTCGACCGCGGCCCGAGCTTGCGTGACCCGTGCTCGTGCTCGTGGCCCGTGCTCGTCCTCGTGCCACCTGCGCGTGCTCGGTCGTCGCGATCGATCACGCCTTCTTGCGCGCCGCCGCGTTCACTGCCGCCGGCGACGGCACGCTCGTGCGGGGCACGTAGCCCGGCGGCGGCGGCGGGATCGACAGGCGCTGTCCCGGCAGCGGCGGGGCAGGCGGAAGCTTCGCCACCGGCGCGGGCAGCTTCGCGCCCGGCGGGGCCATCGACGGTCGCGACACCGGCGGCGCAGGTGGACGCACGGTGGGCGGCGCAGGCGGACGCGCAGCCGACGCGGCGGGCTTCGCGGGCTTGGCGACGATGCCGCTCGAGCTCGCCGTCGCGGGCTTGGCGACGATGCCGCTCTCGCTCACCGATGCGGGCCTCGTCGTCATCGCGGGGGGCGCGGACGAGGGCCGTCGATCGATCCCGAACGGCTCGACGCGGGGGAGCGCAGGGCTGGCGGGGATCGCCGGCATCGCGGGCCGCGACGCGGTCGGCGCCGGCGGTGCCGACGAGAAGCGCGCCGTGGGCTCGCGCGACTTGATCGCGCTCGGCGGGATGACGCTCGCCCGCGCGACGGTGCTCGGCGCGGGCATCGGAGCGCGGTCCCCGTCGATCAGCCGCACCACCGTGCGGAGCTCGCAGAGGACCGGGGACGCGTCGGGGCCCCTGCTCGGGCGCTCCACGACGAACGGCTTGGTGGAATCCTTCGCGCGGCGGGTCATCGCGAGCGCGTTCTTCAAGAAGAGTGCCTCGCGAATTCCGCGACGATCCCGTCGCACGCGTGGCACGCGGAGCGCTCCGCGCGGCGCCCGCCGCTTTGTGGACAATCGACTCCAGCGCGCCCGAACATCCGCGCGATGGGCCTCCGCACACGCGCGCGCTCGGCCGCGTCGGCCTGCGGCGTGGTCGCGCTGATCACCGCGTCGTGCGCGGCGCCCGAAGAGCGTCCCGACGCGGCGCTCGAGGCGGTCGCCATCGCGCCGCACTTCACGATCGAGCTCCCGCCCGCCGAGCCCGCGGCGACGATCGCCCGGATCGACACGTTCCTCGGCGAGCCCGATGCGCCTCGCGTCGCGTCGCTCTCGGAGGCCGCGCTCGAGGGCGTCGCACGCGGACGCGGCGGCCGCAGCGTCGCGTTCGTCGTCACCCTGCGCGACGGAACGCGTGGGTACTTCAAGCCCGAGCAGACCTTCTCGAGCGGCTCCTACGCCGCGGAGATCGCCGCGTACCACCTCGATCGCGCGCTCGGGCTCGGACGGGTCGCGCCGGTGGTCGGTCGGAGCGTGCCGTGGTCGCGCCTCGAGCCGGTGCTGAGCGAGCACGCGCCCGAGCGACTCCGCGAGGTCCTGGTGCAGCCCGACGGAACGGTGCGGGGCGCGCTCGTGTGGTGGATCCCCGAGGCGCTCCCCTCGCTCGATCTGGGCCGGGGCTGGGAGCGGTGGATCCGCCTCGACGGCGCCCTCGCGATCACGCCGTTCCAGCGTCCCCGCGAGTACGCCGCGCTGGCGTCGGGCGAGGTGCCGATCCCGGTGCGCGGCGAAGGCCCCTCGGCGGGCGATCCCGATCGCATCGATCGCGCGGCCGAGCTCTCGGACCTCGTGCTCTTCGACTACCTCGCGCACAACACCGATCGCTGGGGCGGCGACTTCACGAACCTCCGCACCCGCGAGCCCGGTGGGCCGCTGGTGTTCCTCGATCACGGCGCGTGTTTCCTCCGTCACCGCGCGCGCTTCGGCTACATGGACGCGCGGCTGCGCGCGCTGCAGCGCTTCCGTCGCTCGACCATCGATGCGATCCGCGCGCTCACGATGGACGACCTGCGCGCGCGCTCGATGCGCGACCCGCTCGGCGCGGCGCTCGACGAGATGCAGCTCGAGCACCTCGAGGAGCGTCGGCGTGTGCTGCTCGATCACGTCGACGCGACACTCGCCGCGCGCGGCGAGGGCGTGTGGCTCGACGAATCGCCGGCCACCGGCATCTCGAGCAGCCACGTCAACGCTGCGGATTGATTCGTTTTTCTGTCCAGAACAGCGCGGCACGCAGCGTGCTCGGGGGCCGCGCCGTGCCTGATCCCGAAGAGAACCGATTCACCCATTCCCCCGACCTGCAGGTGTTCGAGCGCGACGACGCCGAAGCGGCGCTCCACCTCGCGCTCGCGATGCTCGACGAGGTCGCGCACGCGAACACGCACGACGCGCCCGCGCCCGAGATGCCCGAGGCCTGAGCGCTCGCGTCACCGCGCTGCGAGCACGGCGCGGAGCCCGAGGTGCGGTCCCATCGCGCCCGGCTCCGCGCGCTCGCGCGCGGTGACGCGATCACGCGCCCGGAGGCGCGTCGCGGCCTCGCAGATCTCACGGAGATCCCGAGATCCTCGCGCGCGCTCTGCTACACCTCGCGCCCATGAAGACCCCCCACGAAGCCGGATACGAGCAGCCTGCCGAGTGGGCGCGGCACGAAGCGGTGTGGCTCGCGTGGCCGAGCGACGAGACGCTGTGGCAGGAGTCGCTCGAGGCGGCGCAGCGCGAGTTCGTCGGGCTCTGCGACGGCATCGCGGATCCCGATCCCCAGACCGGCGCGCCGCGCGGCGAGCGCCTCGAGATCCTGGTGCGCACCGAGAAGGACGAGCGCGACGCGCGCGCGGCGCTCGAGCACCTCGGCACGCGGTTCCATCGTCAGCCCTACGGCGACATCTGGCTGCGCGACACCGCGCCGGTCTTCCTGCTCGATCGCATGCTGCGGCTCGGCTCGGTGCGCTTCGTCTTCAACGGCTGGGGCGGCAAGTACGAGCTCGAGGGCGACGCCGATCTCGCGCAGCGCGTGCAGTCGATCGTCGGCGACGAGGTGCCTGCGTTCGCGCTCGACTTCGTGTGCGAGGGCGGCGCGATCGAGGTCGACGGCGAGGGCACGGTGCTCACGACCGAGCAGTGCATGCTCAACCGCAACCGCAATCCGCACCTCGAGCGCGAGGCGATCGAGCGCACGCTCGAGGGCGCGCTCGGCGTGCGTCGCGTGCTCTGGCTCAAGAACGGCCTGCTCAACGATCACACCGACGGGCACGTCGACACGCTCGCGCGCTTCGTCGCGCCGGGCGTCGTGGTGTGCATGAAGCCGAGCGGCGACGACGATCCCAACGCCGCGGTGCTCGAGGAGATCGCGAACGATCTCTCGTGGATGGTGGACGCGAAGGGTCGGAAGCTCCAGGTGGTACGGATGCCCTCGCCGGGGGGGGTCGTCGACGACGACGGCGAGATCATGCCGGCGAGCTACGCGAACTTCTACGTGGGCAACACCAGCGTCGTGGTGCCCACGTACGGCACGCCTTGGGACGAAGCGGCGGTGCGCGCGCTCGAGCCCCTCTTCCCCGAGCACCGCGTGGTCGGGCGCATGAGCAAGACGATCCTCGAAGGCGGCGGCGCCTTCCACTGCATCACCCAGCAGCAGCCGGAGCGATCCCGATGAGCAGCAAGCAGGCGAACGAGGTCACCGTCGCGGCGATCCAGTGTCCGCTCGGCGGCTCGCGCGCGCAGAACGTCGAGCGCGTGATCGGATGGGTGCGCGAGGCGGCGAAGCGCGGCGCGAACGTGGTGCTCCCGAGCGAGCTCTTCGAGGGGCCCTACTTCTGCTGCGAGGAGAAGGAGCGCTGGTTCGAGGAGGCGCGTCCCTTCGAGGGCAACGAGACGGTCGCGCTCTTCGCGAAGCTCGCGAAGGAGCTCGGCGTGGTGATCCCGATCTCGTTCTTCGAGAAGGCGGGACCCGGCGCTTACTACAACACCGTCGCGATGGTCGACGACGGCGGGAACGTGCTCGGCTGCTACCGCAAGAGCCACATCCCCGACGGGCCGGGCTACGAGGAGAAGTTCTACTTCCGGCCCGGCGACACCGGGTTCAAGGCGTGGAAGACGCGCTTCGGCACGCTCGGCGTCGGCATCTGCTGGGACCAGTGGTACCCGGAGTGCGCTCGCGCGATGACGCTGCTCGGCGCGGAGCTGCTCTTCTATCCGACGGCGATCGGCAGCGAGCCCCACGCGCCCGAGCTCGACACGCGCGACCCCTGGCAGCGCGTGATGATCGGTCACGCGGTCGCGAACGCGACGCCGGTGATCGCGGCGAACCGCATCGGCAGCGAGCTCACCCAGACGTTCTACGGATCGTCGTTCGTCGCCGACATGCGCGGCGACAAGGTGAGCGAGCTCGATCGCACCACCGAAGGGCTCGTGATGGCGACCTTCGATCGCCAGAAGATCGCGAGCTACCGCGCGAGCTGGGGCTTCTTCCGCGATCGCCGCCCCGAGCTCTACGGCGTGCTGATGACCGCCGACGGCCAGCACGTGGTGCGCGCGGCGGGCAAGGTCTGATCGCGCGCACTTCTTGATCCGGATCAACGCCGCCGCGCGCGCGCGTTCGCACCCTGGCTCGCGAGGCGAGCACGCAATCGGCTCAGCGCCTCCGGCGTGATGCCGAGGAAGGATGCGAGATGACGCTGCGCGATCCGGCCGGGGAGATCGGGACGTCGGGCGAGCAGCGCGAGCCAGCGCTGCTCGGCGTCGAGCGCGAGGAGCTCGTGCTCCCGCTCCGCCTTCGCGAGGGCGAGCCGCTCGGCGATGCCGCGCGCGACCGCGCTCCACGTCTCGGCGCGGAGCTCGCGGCGCAGCGTGGGGTAGTCGGCGCAGAGCAGCTCGGTGGGCTCGAGCGCCTCGATCGCGCTGCGCGAGGGAGCGCCGTCGAGCCCCGCGATCAGATCGGCGAGCGAGCCCGAGAGGTCGCCCTCGAGGCAGAAGCTCTTCGCGTGCTCGCGCCCGTCGGCGCCCACGGTGCTCTCGCGCAGCGCGCCGCGACACACGAACGCGGCGACACGCGCGACCTCGCCCGCGCGCAGCAGGCGCTCGCCGCGAGCGAGGCGCCGGGGCACGAAGTGCGGCGCGATCTCGCGCCACGCGTCGTCGTCGATGGGCGCGATCGCGGAGAACGCTCGTCGCAGCGCGGCGCGATCTCGCTCGAGGGCCACGCGGGAGCACCCTACCACGACAGCTTCGTCGTCGACGCCGGCACGCCGGTCTCGGTGCGGCGCGCCGGTCGGGGCGCGCGCACGCTCGTGCTGCTCCACGCGAACCCCGGTGACGCGCTCGACTACGAGCTCGTCGTGCCCGAGCTCGCGCGCGATCACACCGTGCTGGCGATCGACTGGCCCGGCTACGGGCGCTCGCCGGCGCCTGCGGATCTCGCGCACGCAACCGCAGCGGGGCTCGGTCGGGTGCTGCGCGCGCTGGTCGCGGCGCTCGACCTCCGAGGCGCCGACTTCCTCGGGTGCTCGGTGGGCGCCAACGCGGCGCTGCGGCTCGCGCTCGACGAGCCCCAGCGAGTCGGGCGGCTGGTGCTGGTCGCGCCGGGAGGGTTCACCGCGCACGGCGTGGTGTCGCGCACGTTCTGCAGGATGATGGGGATGCTCGCGATCTCGTCGCGGCTCGCGGGCACGCTCGCGCGCCGCTATTGCCGGGCGCGCACCGACACCACACGCGCGATGATCGCGCGCGCCGATGCGATCCCGAAGAGCCCGGCGCGCGCAGCGGTGCACGCGTCGATCTGGAAGAGCTTCGTCGACGCCGACCACGACCTCTCGGAGCGTGCGGGGCAGCTCACGCGTCCGGCGCTGCTGGTGTGGGGGAAGCGCGATCCGATCCTCCCGCTCGCCACCGACGGAGCGCGCGCCCGCGAGCGCATCGCGGGCGCGCAGCTCGTCGCGCTCGACACCGGGCACGCCCCGTTCGCCGAAGATCCGCGAGCGTTCCTCGACGTCGTGTCGCCCTTCCTCGGGTGAGCGTCAGGGCTCGAGATCGGTCGCGGCGCGGAACGAGCCGTCCATGTGGAACGGCACCGACGTGTGCTCGTGCACGATCTTCCATCCGCCGTTCGCGCGGCGCAGGCCCGCGGTCGCGCGCATCCACCACTCCGCGCGCTCGCCCTGCTTGGTGGTCGCGCCGACGTGGACCAGCGAGTGTGCGAGCGCGAGATCACCGTCGGTCGAGATGCGCAGATCGCGGATCGTGTGCTCGATCGGCCCCTGCCAGGTCGCGAGCCACGCCTCGAGCGACTTCGTGTCCATGCCCACGTGACCCAGCGGCGGGGCCAGGTCGTAGATCAGCGCGTCCGGGGCGTACTGCCTCGCGATGCGAACGGCATCGCGCTCGCGGAACGCCGCGGAGAGGGTCTCGAACACCGCGCGGATCGCAGTCTCGTCATCACGCTTCGTCATCGCGTCCTCCTCGGTTCCTCGGAGGACGTACGAGCATCGCGCGCGCCGACATCGTGCTGGTCGTTTCTCGAGAGCCGTGCGTTGATGACCGGATGGCGCGCTGGGATCGTTTCGTGTGCGTCGACTGGAGCAAGGAGCTCGCGGGTCGACAGGCGTGGGTCGCCGAGATCGGGATGCGGCGGATTGCGCCGCTGGAGGACGTGACCCCGACCCTCGATGCGCTGCTCGCGTTCGCCCGGGCGCTGCCGGGGTGCACCGTGATCGGCATCGACGCGGCGCTCGGCGTCCCGCGCGCGTATCTCGAAGGCGCGCGCGCCGCAGTGCCGGCGTGGCGAGAGGCGAGCGACTTCCTCACCTGGCTCGTGCTCGCGTGCGAGTCGCCGGCGTTCGAGCGCGAGGCGGGCTCGGCGGCGGCGTGGCGGCACGATCGCCCGTTCATCGCGGTGCCGGCGGGGAAGGGCGCGCTCGATGCGTTCTGGACGCGCGCCGGAGGGCGGCTGCTGCGCGAGATCGACGTCGCGACCGGCGCGAAGTCGCCGTTCGTGGTGTCGGGCGTGCCGGGCACGGTGGGCTCGGGCACCCGGGTGCTGTGGGCGGAGCTCGCGAGGCTGCTGAGCGGCACGTGCGACTTCGCGGTCTGGCCTTTCGACGGAGGGCTCGATGCGATCGAGCGCCGCATCGCGATCGCCGAGATCTACCCGCGGGTGTGTTACTCGCTCGCGCTCGCGCCCGAGCTCCCGGCGCCGATCTCGCGTCTCGCGAAGACGTCGCGCGAGGTGCGCGAGGCCGCGATCGTCGCGCTCGAGCGCGCGACCTGGGTGCGCGATCGCGAGGTGGCGCTGCGCGAGCTCGAGCTGGCGCGAGAGAGCGAGGACCACTTCGACGCGCTGATGTCCGCGGCAGGGCTGCTGCGCTGTGCGCTCGAAGGACGCGCGCTGGAAGGAGAACGCGACGTGATCGAGGGCGGGATCCTGGGCCTCGCGTCGGTGCGGCTCACGTGAGCGCGTGGCGTGCGGCCGCTGCGATCTGCTCCGCGCTCGGCGTGATGCCGGTGTAGAGCACGAACTGATCGACGGCCTGGAGCACGATCACCTCGTCGCCGGTGATCACCTGCTTGCCGAGCGCGCGGGCGCGCGCGACGAAGGGCGTCTCGGGCGGCATCGCGACGACGTCGAACACGATCTCGGACGCGGCGATCGCGTCGTCGTCGAACGCGAGCGCCTGCGCGTCGGGGCCGGTCATGCCGAGCGGCGTGACGTTGATCAACATCGGCGCGCGCACCGCGTCGAGGTCGCGCTTCCAATCGAAGCCGAGCGTCTCCGCGAGCGCGGGGCCGCTCGTCTCGTTGCGCGCGACGATTGCTCCGTCGCGGAAGCCCGCATCGCGCAGCGCAGTCGCGACCGCCTTCGCCATGCCTCCACTGCCGCGCAGCACGAACGGGGTGCTCGGTGCGATCGTGTGGCGCTCGAGGAGGGTGCGGATCGCGGCGTAGTCGGTGTTGTGCCCGGTGAGCCGCCCCGCGTCGTTCACGATCGTGTTCACCGACTCGATCGCGCGCGCCGAGGGAGCGAGCGCATCGAGCAGCGGGATCACCGCTTCCTTGAACGGCATCGAGATCGCGCAGCCGCGGATCCCGAGCGCGCGCACGCCGCCGATCGCGGCAGGCAGATCGGTCGTGGAGAACGCCTTGTAGATCCAGTCGAGCCCGAGCGCTGCGTAGAGGTGGTTGTGGAAGCGCGAGCCGAACGAGCCGGGGCGCGCCGAGAGCGACATGCAGAGCGTGGTGTCGCGGCCGATGGTGAGTCGGGTCGGGGACATGGAAGTGCCTCAGCGTGCTCGGGCCGAGAGATGGTGCTCGATGCGGCGTGCGACGACGCTCGTGCCGAGGAACGCGCGCGCGAGCTGCGCGGAGTCGACCGTCGCGCGCGCGCCGCGCACGTCGCGATCGTGGGCGAGGGCGCTCTCGGCGAGCGCGCGCAGTACGGACGCCGCGGTCGTGAGGTGGATGCGCTCGAGCTCGCGCGCCTCGCGCTCGATCGCGACGCGTGCACCTTGCCCGAGCGTGGCGCGTCCTCCGGTCACGACGCGCGCGAGGCGACGACGCAGCGACGCGAGCGGGTCGGCGGGCGCGCGTGGTGCGCGCTCGGGCGCGACGCTCGGCTTCGTGAGGTACGCGGCGTGGAGTGGATCGAACGAGGGTATCAGTCGGCCGTGCAGCGCCTCGGGGAGCGTGAGGGAGGGGCCCTCGCTGGGGCGGGGATCGACGTAGATCGCGAGCAAAGCGCTCCCGAGGCGACGACCGAGCCGGAGCCGCAGCGCGAGACCACACGCGAGACCGGGATGACGCGCGAGGACGCGCAGCGCGTCGCGATCGAGCAGCGTCGGATGATCCGACGCGATCTCGACCCTCAGCTCGGTGCCGTCCTCGCACTCGACGATCAGCGCGCCCTCGCACGTCGCGCGGAGGGTCGCGCGGGTGAACAGCAGGTCCCATCCGGCGCGGCGCTCTTCGGGAGGCATCGCGAGCGCGGCGAACGCGCGATCGATCTGCTGCGCGGCCGGCGTCGCGAAGAGCGTCGCGATCGGCGGCTCGGTCCACGCGCTCGGCGCGCGTCGCACCGCGCGCACGTCCTGGCCGGCACCGAGCCGCCCGTCGGCCGACGCGGTGCCGCTCTGCACGAAGAGCCCGGCGCGGCAGAGCTCGGCGTGCGAGAGCGTCGCGTCGCCGATGCGCACGCCCGCGTCGTAGCTGGCGCGCGCGCGCGACGGCTCGCCGGGCCTCACGTCGGCGAGCGTGTAGAGCGCGCCGTCGTCGGCGATCAGCGTGGTGACCACGCCCGCGTGCCCGGTGCCCGCGATCACCGGCTCGCTGAAGAGCCCGGTGAGCCGCAACGAGCCGATCTCCTCGTGCTCGCGGCGATGACGGCCGATCCACCCGCGCGCGACGTCGGCGCTCGTCGAGAGCACGTGCGCCACCGCGAGCGCCTCTTCGAGATCGGTGCGCAGCGTCTCGAGCGCGAAGTCGGGCTCGCGCGCCGCGAGCGCGCGCATCCCGCGGGTGACCCGGAGCAGACCGCTCGCGAGGCGCGGGAGGCTCGCGCTGCGCGCGGCGTGGATCGCGCGCAACAGCTCGGTCTCTCGCAGCGCGCCGAACGACGATGCGCCGTGCTCGACGACGGTCGCGAGCGCAGCGAGCGAGCGCGAGGCCGCATCGCGCTGGGCCTCGTCGAGCGTGGAACGCTCCTCCGAGCTCACGGCGGGCTCGCCGGTCGTCTCGACCGGCGCGGCGTCGGCGAGCGGCAGCGCGCGCAGCACGCCGAGCAGGTGCGCGCAGCGCGGCGCGAGCAAGCAGGTGCACGCGGCCTGCTCGGCGCGCTCGATGCGCATCGACTCGGGGCGCAGCGTGACGCGCTCGTTGCCCACCGCGATCACCAGCGCGCCATCGGTCTCGCTCCACGGCGCCGCGGTGATCGTCGCGGCGTCGGCCTCGACCTTCTTGAGCACACGCGCCGGCGCGGCCGCGAGCATCGTCGCGAGCAGCGCGGGATCGATCGTCGGGCGCGCGCTCATCGCACCTTCTCTCCCACCCAGCGCGCGAGCTCGAGCGGCGTGAGCGCGGCGACCGGCATGCCCGCCGCGACCAGTCGCTCCGCGATCGCGCGCTCGTAGCGAGGCTTGCCCGCGTCGTCGAGCGCGGCGAGGCCGAGCAGCGTGACGCCCGACTCCGCGAGCGCGCGCACCTCGGCGACCAGGCTCGGCACCGGCCCGCCCTCGTCGAGATCGCTCACCAGCACCATCAACGTGCGCGAGGGCACCGTCGCCAGCGATCGCGCGTAGCGCAGCGCCTTCGCGATGTCGGTGCCGCCGCCCACCCGCACCTCGAGCAGGAGCCCGAGGGGATCGTCGACACGATGGCTGAGGTCGACCACCTCGGTGCTGAACGCGACGAACGAGGTCTCGATCGCGGGCAGCGCGCCGAGGATCGACGCCATCATCGCGCTGTAGATCACCGAGGGCTCCATCGAGCCCGAGACGTCGACCACCAGGATCACCCGCCAGTCGAGTGAGCGCCGCGAGCGGGTGCGGAACACGAGCCGCTCGGGCGCGAGCTGCGCGACGCCGTCGTCGAAGCGCGCGGTGCGGAGGTTGCGGCGAATGGTGCGATCGAGATCGATCGGACCGCCCGAGCGCAGGGTGGGGCGCGGCGTGGTGAGGCCGACCAGCGCGGGGCGCACCCGGGTCGCGAGCTGATCGACGAGCTCGCGCGTGACGCGCTCGACCAGGCGACGCAGCCGACCGAGCTGGGCCTCGGGGAGCGCGCCCTTCAGCGAGAGAACACTCTCGAGGAGCTCGATGGAGGGCGTGACGGTCTCGGGATCGAGCTCGAGCAGCGCGCCGACCCGACCCTCGGCGCCGGCGCGCGCGAGCACTTCGTCGCGCACGCTCTCGCCGAAGAGCGCCTCGAGCTCGTCGGACCACTCGCGGGTGGTGGGGAAGCTCGGCTCGAGCCCCGCGCCACCGCCCGCTCGCGAGCCTTCGCCGCGACCGGGGCCGTAGAGCTCGTCGAGCGCGCGCGCGGCGCGCATCGCGTCGGGAGGGAGCGCGCGGGTGTCGCGACCGAGCACGATGCGCCAGCGATCACGCGCCGAGAGGGCGCCGGTGGCGCGCGTCGCCGAGGTGGCCTCCGGGATGGCGATCGACGTCGCGCTCGGCATCGCGAGCCCGAGCGCGCCGAGCGCGTCGCGCGCGATCAGGTCGGCCTCGGCGTGGAGCGCGAGGAGCGCGGGATCGATCGTCAGCTCGAAGTCGGCTCGCTCGCTCCCGTGGCGCTCGATCAGGCTCTCGAGGAAGCGACTGCGCGCCGCGGGCGAGAGCACCTCGAACCCATCGCGCAGCGCGGGGGCCCGCGCGAGGAACTCGCGATCGCCGATCGTCTCGATGCGCGACGCGAGCTCGCCGAGCAACGAGGGATCACCCTCGAGCGCGCTGGCGCCCGCGATCAACGCACCGCGCAGCCGGCGCGCCAGACGGCGCTGCCCGTCGCGATCGACCGCGGCGTCGACCCACGATCCGAGGGACCGCGACATCGCCTCGGGCGTCAGCGCGTCGAGGCTCACCAACGTCATCCCCGCCGCGCCTTCGATCAGCGGCGCACCCTCGCGGAACAGTCGCTTCAGCGCGTCGGTGGCGCGAGCGCGCACGCCGTCGCGCGACGATCGGATCAGCGCGAGCGAGTCCACCAGCGCGTGCGCATCGGCCTCGTCGTCGGAGCCCGCGAGCCCCTCGAGCGCCCCCGCGAGCGCGAGCTCGAGCGCGTCGGGATCGACGTCTGCGGGCCAGGTGAAGCGCGGCACGTCGGCGGCGACATCGACGTCGATCGGCAGCCCCGGCACGTGCCCGGCGCGCGCCCGCGCGAAGAGCGACGCCCCCGCGACGAGATCGCGCAGCGCGCCCTCGGTGCGCAGCGCGTGCTGCACGTCCGGAAGGCTCCGCTCCACGTAGCGCACGAGGCCGGCCTCCGCGGCGCGCTCCAGCAGCGCGAGCCGCGCCCGCACCGAGCGCGCGTCCTGCTGCTCGAGCCGCGCTTCCTCGATGCGCAGCGTGCCTTCCGCGGCTTGCGCGAGGGTCACGCCGCGCACCGCCGCGAGCTCGAGCATCGCCTCGGTCGCGGGCGAGAGCGTGATCTCCCAGACCTCGGTGAGCGTCTCGAACGGACCCTCGCTCGCGATGCGACGTGCGTAGGGCGCGCCCACCAGCGCCAGGCGCTCGAGCGTGATCTTGCGCCGGCGATCGAGCGTCGATCCCAGCACGTCGAGGCGCAGCCGCGGCGCGCGCTCGTAGCGCGCGAGGCGCTCGCTCGGGCTCGGCAGGCGCAGCTCTTCGAGCAGCCCGAGCACGTGCGGCACGAGCCCGGAGCGCGGCGCTCCCGGAGGCAGACGACCGCGCTCGTGCCCCACCATCACCCGGCCCAGCGCGGCGGCGAGCGCACGACCGCGCCCCAGCGGCTCACCCTGGGCGAGCGCCGACTCGAGCCCTTCGAGCAGCTCGCGGCGCGACGGCGCGTGCAGCCCGCGCAGCTGCGCGAGATCGAGCGCGACGCGCACCGCTTCGTTCGCGTCGGGCACCCCCGCGACGTGCTTCTTCTCGCGCATCGCGCGGCACACCTCGACCACGGTGCGCCGCAGCGTCGCCGCGATCTTCGCGGGGTCGGAGCCGCACTCGAGCACCCGCTGGTGCCACGCGGGATCGAGCACGCCCGCCGGATATCCGGAGCGACTGTCGAAGAGCTCGAAGGTGTAGGGCACGAGCGACGACACCCGGGTCGCGTCGGGCTCCGGCACGTCGATCGGCACGTTCTCGTCGGGCAGCACCGCGTCGTCGAGCAGCGCCGCCGCGTGGAACGAGCCGACCACCGCCGCGATCCGCGCCCCCGACGCCCGCAGCGCTGCCAGCCGCGCCCTCATGAACCGCTCGCGCGCGAGATCGCGCGAGGGCACGCCGGTCTGCTCGGCATCGCGCCGCAGCGCCCACCCGAAGAGCAACGCCGCGCGCCGGATCGCCTCGGGATCGGCGCCCACCGCCGGCGCTTCCACCATGCGATCCCAGAGCTCCGACGTGTCACTCACGCCGTGCTGCGCGACCAGGCGATCGGCGATCGTCGGTGCCGAATCCGCGCGCATCTCGATGCGCTCGTCGCGCTCACCGAGCGGCTGATCGAACGCGCTCACCGGCACACCCTTCGCGCGCGCCCAGCGGATCGCCGCGAGCTCCGGCGAGAACTCGGCGAACGGATGGAACACGAGGTCCGAGCCCTCGTGCGACACCGACGCCAGCGCGACCGGCGGCACGAGCTCGGGATGTCCGAGCCACTCGATCCACGGCTGCAGATCCGCCGCCAGCTCGAGCGCGACGTGGGTCGGCGCGAACGCGTCGAGCCAGCGCGGCATCGCGAGCGCACACGCCGGCGAGTGGTGCCGCACCCCGATCAGGAACGGCTCCACCGCGCCCGCGAGCCGCGCGATCGCGTGCTCTGCGTCGTCGCTCACGCCGGCTCTTCCAGGAGCGCGCGCAGCTCGTAGAGCTGCTTCCAGAGCCGCGCGCTGCCGCTCTCGGCGCGACGCTTCACCGCGGAGTCCCAGTAGGCGAGGAGCTTGCCGCGATCGCGCGGCTCGTCCTTGAGCACCACGCCGAGCAAGTGGCTCGGCAGCAGCGACGCGGGGTCGCGATCCGCGTCGAGATAGGCCGCCGACAGACCGAGCGCCGACGCGACGCCGACCGCCTCCGCGGTGCTCATCACGGTGCTGGGGCGATCGACCGACCAGCCCTCGACGGTGCGCCCCGCGCGCAGATCGCGGAACGCGGTGACCAGCGCCTCGAGCACCGCGTCGTCGACCCGCAGCGGCTCGCCCACCCGCGCCAGCGTCGCCACCGCGCGCCGCTTCACCAGCGCGATCTCGTGCTCGAGCACCGCGATCGGCGGCACCTGCTCGAAGTTGAAGCGTCGCTTGAGCGCGGCGCTCATCTCGGAGACGCCGCGATCGCGCAGGTTCGCGGTGGCGATCACGTTGAAGCCCGGTCGCGCGTGCTCGAGCCGACCGAGCTCGGGCACCGAGAGCCGTCGATCGGAGAGGATCGACACCAGCGCGTCCTGCACCTCGGGCAGGCAGCGCGTGACCTCCTCGATGCGCACCAGCGCGCCGGCGCGCATCGCGGCGAGAACAGGCGAAGGCACGAGCGCCTCGCGATGCGGCCCTTTCGCCAGCAATAACGCGTAGTTCCAGCCGTAACGAAGGTGCTCTTCGGTGGTGCCCGCGGTGCCCTGCACCACCATCCCGCTGCTGCCCGAGATCGCGGCGGCGAGCAGCTCGGAGAGCATCGACTTCGCGGTGCCGGGCTCGCCGACGAGCAAGAGGCCGCGCTCTCCCGCGAGCGTGACGACGCTGCGCTCCACCAGCGCGCGATCGCCGACCAGCTTCTCGGCGATCACCAGCGAGCGCGGCACCTCGGAGGGCGCATCGACGTCCTTCGGGAGCTCGAGCGCCCCGCCGCGCGAGCCGCACACGAAGAGCACCACCGCGCGCGGCGTGAGCGCCCATCCCGGCGGTCGCGGACCGCGATCGAGACGCGCCAGGAACGCGAGCTCCTCGGCGTACACGCGCTCGGGCGGAGGAGCCTGGACCTCGTGCGTCGCGTCGTCGTCTCGTTCGACCGCCGTCATCACGACCTCGCCTTCTTCTTCGGAGCCGTCTTCTTCGCGCGCTTGCCGACGACGCTGCGCGCGTCCTCGAGCTGCGGGCGATCGCCGCGCTCGAGACGGGCCCACGCCTCGTCGAAGAGCGCGTGCAACGGACGCAGCGCGAGCACGCGTCCGAGCGGGAACCAGGTGCGCGCGTCCGCGGTCTCCCCGCCGTAGAGCGGGAGCTTCCACCGCTCGAGCGGGAGCTCGGGCGCCGAGCGCTCTTCCCACGGGCCGGGCAGGAAGAGCTCGCGTCCCGCGCGCGCTCGTTTGCCGCGCACGACGAGCTCGGCGCGCTCGAGCTCCTCGCCGGCGGCGCGCAGCGTCGCGCGCTTCCAGCCGTTCCACGCGAGCACACGATCGTCGGTGGGCTCGGCGAGCGCGAGCAGCTGCAGGTAGTAGGTCGCGGCATCGCTCGAGACCCCGAGCGCGCTCGCGACCTTCGCGACCAGCGCGGAATCCGAGAGCCGCGGATCGGCCTCGGAGCGACCCGTGGGGACCGGCGTCGACGCGACGCGCGCCGCGAGCTCGGAGAGCCCGTCCGAGAGCCACCACCGCACGAGCGGGAGCATCCGCGTGCCCGCGAGCAGCGCGGCGTCGCCCTCGCTCACTCCGCGCGCGACCTCGCTCGGCCGGAACGCGAGCACGATCCCGTCCCAGTGGGTCGGCAGCGCGAGCACGAGCCCGGTGTCGCGGCCGCGCAGCGTCGGCAGCGGCTCGTCGTCGTCGGCATCGAGGGTCGACGCGATGGGATCGAAGGGCGTGCCCCCGAGCGCATCGACGTGGGCCTGGGCCTGCGCCGCGATCACCGCCTCGTCGCGGCTCGGGCTCGAGAAGGGAAGGCGCCCGGCCATGAAGAGCAGATCGCGGCTCGCGAGGCGCTCGCGCACCTTCGCGATCAGCCGCGGGATCCCGGCGCGCAGCGGATCGCCCACCGGGAGCTCGACGAACGCCCACGCGACCAGGCGCGCGAGGTCGGTGACCATCGTCTCGTCGAAGACCTCGGCGCGCCCATCGTCGATCGGCGCACCGTTCGCATCGAGCGCGACGACGACGCCCTCCACGTCGATCGCGCAGCGCGGCGCGACGGCGAGCACGGGCACGTCGTCGGGCGCGAGCAGCGCCGCGAGCGTGCGCGACGCAGCCGCGAGCGAGAGGGCCTTTCCGGCGCGGGTCGAGAGCTCGGGCGCGACGGTGACGCGCCGGCCGACCACCTCGGCCCATCGCGCTGCGAGGTGCTGCACGTGCGCGCGTGGGTCGTCCCACGGCGCCGCGGGATCGGCGGGCAGCGCCGCGAGCATCAGCGCGCTGCGCTTCGCGAACGGGAGCGCGTCGAGCTCCTCGATCGCCGCGTCGATCGCCGCCGCCTTGAGGCCGAGCGCGTCGCGCACCGGCGCGATCGCGCGCTTCTCCTCGCGCGTGCGCGGCAGCGACGTGAGCAGCCCCCCGAGCACCAGCAGCGCCTCGGCGCGCGAGATGCTGCACGCCTCGGCGAGCGCGTCGATCCCCGCCGCATCGAGGGTCCGCAGCCCGCGCGCCCGCACCAGCGCGGCGATCGGCACGATCGGCGGCGCGGCGAGCACGCGCTCGTGCTGCATCGTGCATCCCGGCAGCGCGGTGAACGGCGCGCCCTCGCGCGCGAGCTCGACCACGTGCCACGTCGGCGCCCACGGGGTCCCGCGCATGACGAACACGCTCGCGCCCGCGGTGGTGATGCCGATGCGGTGGGCGTCGCCGACGTCGTCGAGCGCGAGGCTCGCCTTCGCGGCGTCGCTGGGACGCGCCTCGAACGTGCGCATCCGATGCGCCCAGCGCTCGAGCGGGAGCGCCTCGAGCAGCGCGATCACGTCGGTGAGCACCGTGCGCTCGGCGGCCGCGATCAGCGGCGAGGTCGCGATCATCGCGAGCGCGCCGCGCGCGCCGATCAGCCGCGACCAGTGGACGTTCGAGGGAACGGTGCGCCCCCATCGCGGCACCGGCTGCCCGCGATCGAACGCGTCGAGCACGCGCGCGAGGCGCCGCAGGAACGGCTCGAACGCGCCGTCGCCCCAGTGCCGGTCGAGCCAGCGCGCGAGGGGCTCGATCACGTCGTCGTCGTGCAGCGCGCCTTCGCGATCTCCCTCGCCCTCGGGATCGCGCGCCTCGATCAGCGCATCGAGCGCGTCGGCCTGCGCCAGGGTGCGCGCGACGATGCCCGCGACCGCATCGAGGAGCGCGGGCGCGGTGATCTCGGGCAGCACCGCGCGCACCGCGGCGAGCGCGTTCTCGAGCTCCGATGACGCGCCGGTCGCGCCGCGCGCGTGCTCGAGCACCGCCGCGGCGCGCGCCTCGTCGATGCGCGCCAGCGCCTGCGAGCCCTCGAGATCACGCGGCTGCGTGAAGTGCAGGAAGATCCCGCTGGGGACGACCGACGTGGCGCTGCCGCCGTCCTCGCGCTCCTGGATCTCCTGCACCAGACGCGCGCCGGAGCCCTCGATCGTCCAGGTCGTGAGGTCCGCGTAGTCCTCGGTGACGACCAGGTGATGCGTGCGCGCCGGGAGATCGACGAGCGCGGTCCGCCGGCCGCGCAGGCCGTGCGTGACCTCGATGCGCACGCCGTCGATGCGCTCGATGACGCGTCCGGTGCGTCCCCGCAGCGTCACCCGGGTGCCGAGCATTCCGTCGCGCAGGCCGAGCGGCGATGCGCCGAGCCCGGCCGGCGCGGGCGTCAGCCACGAGCCGTACACGTCGAACGCGCCGTCGCGCGCCTCCTCGAAGAAGCGCGGCGCGCTCACGCGCCCGTGCTCACCGGTGCGGGGATCGACCTCGATCAGCCGCAGCGCGCCGTCGCGTCGCGTGTCGGTCCAGAGGGTCGTGCCGTCGAACACCGCGCGATGGCCGCGCTCGGGCTCGCGCTCGGCGCCCGCGCGCAGCGCGATGCCACCATCGCTCGCGCCGAGCCCCGGAAGGTGCGCGACGTAGCCGGCGCCATCGTGCCAGCCCGCGTCGGTCGCCACCGCGCGTTTGGGCGCACCGAGCCAGTGCGCGCGCGTCTTGCCGGAGCCGACCACGACGAGCACCTCGCCCTCGACCCAGCGCGCGCGGAGGATCATCTCCCTCTTCGCGAGCTTCAGCTCGTCGCGCCGCTCGATGCGCGTCGGGCCCACCGTGATCGCGCGCACGCCGTCGCTCACGAGCACGCAGGGCCAACATGGATGGACCGCGAGGGCGCGCGTCCCGCTCGGGTCGAGCTCGCGCAGCGCCTCCTCGAGCGCCGGCCACGCGAGCTCCTCGAGCAGCCCGGCGCGCAGCGTCGTCGCGAGCGCGCGCGCGGGATCGATCGCGCGCAGCGACGCGAAGAGCTCGGGCGCGTCCTGGAACGTGCGGCGGGTGGTGCCGCGCTCGAGCGTGCCGAGGCCGCGCTCGAACGTGGCCAGCGTGCCTTCGCCCAACGCGTCGATCCGCCCGGCGACCCAGCGCCGGCGCAGCTCGGCGAACGCCTGCTTCCCCGCGCTCGCCCGCGCGAAGTCGGCGGTCTTCGCGAACGCCGCGAACGCGCTCTCGAGCAGCGGCCCGTACCGGGGATCGCGCGCGAGGTGGATCGGATCGACGCCGCGGTACGCGCTGCGCGCGGGATCGAGCGCGAACGTGCTCCAGGCGCGCAGATCGACGGGCTCGGCGCCCGGGCCCCAGTCGTCGTCGCCTTCGTCGTCGTCGAGCGCGGGCTCGTCGAGCGCGGGCGCGGCGAGCGGGATGCCGAGCGAGAGCGCGAGCTCCGCGAGGTCGACGTCGAGCTGCGGATGGCGCCCGACGAGCACGCGCAGCGGAGCGCCTTCGGCGACCAGGCGATCGCGCATCGTGCGCACCAGCTCGAGCATCGCGTCGGGTGCGGCGACGTCGGCATCGCGGTAGCTGTCGAGCAGGCGCGAGAGCCACGCGCCCGCGGCGACACCCGGTGCTTCCGCGGGAGGGCACGTCACCAGCGCGATCGCGCCCGCCTGCTCGAGCACGCGCAGCCACGCTCCGGCGCGCGCCGAGCCCTTGTCATCGCCATATCGACGCGGATGCACCGGCACGATCGCGAGCAGCGCGATGCGCGCCTCGGGCTTGCGCGCGCCGAGCCGACCGAGCGCCTCCGCGTACCCGCTCCACACCTCGATCGGGGCGCGTGCCATCGACGGCGCGGCGAGCAGCTCCTCGATCACGCGCTCGTCCTCGCGCGCGACGTCGAGCCCTGCGGCCGCTGCCATCTTCCGCAGATCGCCGGGCATGCCCGACCACGGCGGCACGCCGCCGAGGGTGCGGCGGATCGCGAGCTCGCGCAGCAGCTCGTAGCTGCGCACCGCGTCCTTCTCCGCCGCGAGCTCCTTCACGTACTGCCCGAGCTCCTTGGTGGTCAGCGCGCCGGCGAGCGCGGCCTCGAGGTAACGCGCGTTGCGCAGCTCGGCGTCGAGCTTGGTCGCGTGGGCACGCTCGGCCTCGCGCGCGCGCCCGAAGAGCTGGGCCGCGTAGGTCGTGTTCCCGAGCTCGGCGAACGCCCGCGACGCGTCGTCGCAGAAGGGCGGGACGAAGCGCGGCAGCGCGCGCTCGAGGCGCTTCGTGATCGCGTCGATCGCGTCCTTCGCGTGCCCCGGCTTGCTCGCGGCGCGACGCATCGCCTGCTCGAGCTCGCGACGCAGATCGATCGCGACCCGCGCGTTCCGCGGATCGTTGGTGATCGCCCAGCCCACCAGCCCCACGCTGCGCGTGGCGCCGCGCGCGACGTCCGTCGTGACCTCGGGCGCCGCGAACCCGTGCAGCGTCATCTCGGCGTCGGCGGCGGCCCCGAGCGAGCGCGGCTCGACCCGCACCACCACGCGCCCCGGCAGCAGCGGGTGCGCGTAGGCGCGGGCATCGACGCGCTCGCCGACCTCACCCGCGTCCGCCGCGATCCATCCGCCCATCCGCAGCAGCGTCTCGCTCATCGCGCGATCTCCTCGAGGCGAGGCGGCTCGACCTTCGCGCGCGCCCACACCGTGCGGAAGTGCGCCGGCATCGGCTCGAGCGGCACCTGCACCCCGAGCGGGAACGTCCATCCATTCGCGCCCTTGCGCGCGAGGAACGGCAGCTTGAACGACTCGAGCGGCTTCGCGGGCGCGCGCAGCGCTTCCCACGGTCCCGGCAGGAAGTGACTGCGCCCGGTGCGCTCGCGCTTGGCGATCTCGACGAGCTCCTTGCCCGCGAGCTCGTCGCGCGCGGACTCGAGCGTCTTCGCGCTCCATCCGTTCCAGCGCCGCACCTTCGCGTCGCTCGGCGCGGGAAGGGCGAGCGTCTGGGCGTAGAGGATCGCGGCGTCGCGCGAGAGCCCGTGCGTCGCCGCGACGTCGTCGACCACGTCGAGCGCCGGACACGCGTCGTAGCTGCCCGCGGTGCGCGTGGGATCGCCGATCCGCGCCACGATCGCGGCGCACGGATCGCTGCGGAGGAAGCCCGCCCAGTCGAGCGCGCTCACCGGACCGGCGAGCGCGGCGAGGGCCTTGGGATCCTCGCTCATGCGCGCGGGGCGGAAGAAGTACTGCAGCATCCAGCCCGCGCTCGGCGCAGCGGCGACGTACGCGCCGAGATCGCGGCCGCGCGCACCGTCGCGCTCGAACGCGATGCCACCGAGCTTCGCGAGCGCCTCGTTGGTCGCTTCGATCGGGCTCTTTCCCTGCTCCCACGGCACGTGGTGCATGCCGAGCGGAAGGAGGAGCTCGGGATCGTCGAGGCGCTCGCGCGCGATGCGATACACCGACGCGAGCGTCGCGAGGAACGGGTGCCCCGCGGGCAGCTCGACCGCAAGGTGCGCGAGATAGAGCGCGACGAGGCGCACCGTCGCGACGTCGAACGACGCATCCTGGGGGCGGGGGTGGATCGCGAGCTTCGGTTGTCTCGAGAGGCGCGATCCCTTCTCGCCCTCGAGCATCCAGCGCATCGTCGTGGACGGAGGCTCGGGGACGAGCTTGTTCAGGTCCTTCGCGAGCTCGTCGGCGAGCGCTTCGTCGACCTGCACCGTCTCCCCGACCCGCGCCCGCAGCAGCTCGCCGATGCGGGTGGCGAGCGCGACGAGATCGTCGCCGAGCGGCTCGCTCGCGAGCTGGGAGAGCATCGCGCGGAACGCAGGACGCTCGCGCGCGCCGAGCGCCACCGCGATCTTCTCGGTCTCCTTCGCCTTCACGCCGAAGCGCTCGCGCAGCTCCTTCGAGAAGAATTCGTTGGGCGGCGTCGCAGCGGGCAGACCGCCGAGCCACACCGCGGCCTCGGTGCTGGTCGAGCCCGCGCGCTCCATCACGATCGCGGCGTGCTCGCGCCCGAACGCGAGCGCGCCGCGCTGCTCGATCGTGCGCGCGAGCGCGGGCACCGTCTCGGCCGTGCCGCTCCATACCCGGGCCTCGCGCTCGACGTTCAGCCACGCCGGCGCGACGAACGTGCCGCTGCGCGAGACCTCGAGCACGACCGCGCTCTGCCAGACCTTGCGCACCAGATAGAGGCTCTCGCCGCTCGAGAACGTCGCGCACGCGAGCGTCACCGGCTTCGGCAGCTTCGAGACCTCGAGCGTGCCCCGCAGCACCCGCGCGTTCGGCAGCGAGAGCAGGCCCGCGGCGGCGAGCGCCTCGGCGAACGTGTGCGCGGTGCGCCGGCTCGTGTCGCTCCACGCGGGGAACGCGGTCTGGAGCACCACCGCGTCGGGCGCCTCGAGCGCGCACTCCCACGCGAGATCGCCACCCTTGCCGACCTCGTCGGGCACTCGCTCGCCCGCGAGGTGGGCCCGCGCCACCCGGCCCACCGCGTCGATCTCGGCGGTGATCGCCTGGTCGTGCGACCACCCCGCGCCCTGACCGACGAGCGCGAGCAGCGGCCGCAGCTCTCCGATCGCGATCGTGCCCACGACCGTGCGCGTCGCGCGCGCGGGATCGCGCAGCGCGACCTTCTCGGCGAGCCCCTTCGCGAGCCAGCGCGCGCGGCGGACCACCCCGGCGATCGCCCGCTGCAGCACCGGGCTCGTCACCTCGGGCAGCGCGCTCGCGACCGCGACACGCGCCTGCTCGAGATCGTCGACGTCGCCCGCCGCTGCGAGCAGCGCCGCGGCGCGCTCGGTGGTCATCGCGCGCAGCGCGCGCGAGCCGCGCTCGTCACGCGTCGCCGCGAAGTGCAGCCACCACGGCGGCATCGGGCGCTCCGTGCCGCGCTGGTACGAGACCGCGTGCGTCGAATTCGCGCCGAGCAGCGATGCCTCGCGTCCCTTCGCGTCGAGCAGCACGTACATCGGGTCGCCGTGGTGGTGCGCGTGGGTCGCGGCATCGACGATCACCCGCGGCGCGTCGTCGCCCGGCCACGTCACGATCGCGCGCGCCGCGTGCGGGCCCACCCATCGCACGCCGTCGATGCGCTCGCTCTCGACGATCTCGCCGCGCGATCGCACCCGCATGCCGACGAGCCCGTCGCGCACTCCGAGCGGCGAGGTCGTGAGCCCGCGCGCCGGCACCAGCGCTGATCGCACCTCGTCGATCCGCGCGTCGCCGTCGGAGAACGACTCGAAGAACGAGGGCAACGAGCGTCGACCGAGCTCTCCGGTGCGCGGGCTCTGCTCGACCCACTGCGAGCCCGCAGCGCCGCGATGCTGGAGCGACCACACCGTCCGTCCATCCGAGCAGAGCGCGCGCATGTCGACGCGCGGCGCGTCCCCCGGCGCGAGCGCGCGACCGCCGAGCGTGGTGAGCCCGTCCTCGAGCTCGATCACGAAGTCCGGCCCGCGGTACCAGTACGCGAGCTCGTGCACCGTGCGCGCGCCCGACCACAGGTACGAGCGCTTCCACGAGACCTTGCGATCGGCGCACAGATAGAGCACCTGCCCGCCGCTCCAGTACGCCGCCTCGACCTTGCCCGGCGGCTCGATCTCGATCTCCGCGATGCGCCCCGTCGCGCCGAGCACGATCGTGCGGCGCGCGCCGACGACGATCGGATGCGGGAACGCGCCGGCGAGGGTCGGCATCGCGCCGTCGTCGCGCGCCAGCTGCGCGATCGCCTCGTCGAGCGCGATCCATCCGAGCTCGTCGACGATCCCGCCGCGCAACGTGACGCCGAGCAGCTCCGCGACGTCGAGGGTGCGCAGCGCGTCGAGCTCGGCGGGGAGCGCGCGGAACGTCTCCGCGCGCGTCTTGCCCTCGAGCCACACCTTCACGCTCTCGAGCGCGGGCAGCCCACCTTCGCGCAGCGTCTGCACGCGCTCGCGCACGATGCGATCGCGCACCGCGCCCAGCGCGGGACGCTGATCGGCGAGATCCTCGAACGTCTCGCGGCCCATCGTCTCCTCGACCGCGAGGGCGACCTTGGGCGCGAAGCGCGGATCGTTCGTCAGCGCGCTCAGCGCGCGCGGGCGCTCCTTGGTCTCGCGAGTCGTCGCGCGGCCGAACGCGTCGCTCCACGCGTGCAGCGGCACCCGCTGGTTCGCGTGCGGCTCCACGAGCGGCAGCTCGAGCTCGATCGCGAGATCGACGAGATCGGGATCGATCCAATGGCCCTTCGCGAGCGTGAGCGGGACCGCATCCCGACGCAGCCGCTCCGCGAACCGGCGCAGCAGCGCGAAGAGCGCGTCGGGCGCGTCGATGCCGCGCCAGCCGCGCTGGAGGTGCGCCGCGATGCGCGACACCCAGGGCGCGATCGGCTCCTCGAGCGTCGCGAGATCGTCGATCGCGCCCGCGTCGTCGAGCAGCGTGATCCACCACGCGGCCGAGCCGTTCTTGTGAGCGCTCGGGAAGAGCCCGCGCAGCCGCGCCCGCACCGCCGCATCGCCGCGCGCGACGCGCACCAGCGTGCTGCGCGCGTCCTCCCAGAACGCCATCGACGCGTGGGCGAGCGCGGGCGACTCGAGCACCTCGAGCAGCACGCTCGCTTCGGCCTCGTGCGCGTCGTGCCCGGCGCGCTTCGCGAGGCGGCGCAGATCGCGCAGCATCGTGCCCCAGGGAGGCATGCCGCCGACGGTCGCGCGCACCGCGAGCGCGCGGAGCTCGCGATGGGCGCTCTCCGTGTCGTCGGCGCCCTCGAGATCCTTCGCGTAGTCGCTCAGCGCCGCCGAGGTCAGCGCGCCGCTCAGCGCGAGCTCGAGGAACGCATCGCGCCGCGCCTCGGGATCGACTTCGAGCGCGTACACGCGCTCGGCCTCGCGCGCCTTGCCGAAGAACGTCGCGGCCTGGGTCTTCGCGCCCGCGGCCACGAACCGTCGCGCCGCTTCTTCGTAGAACGAGGGCAGGAAGTGCGGCACCGAGCGCGCGAGCTGCTTCGCGATCGCGTCGATCGCGTCCTTCGCGTGGCCGGGCTTCGACTTCGCGCGACGGGTCGCGCGCTCGAGGTCGCGCATCACGTCGAGCGCGTGCCGCGCGTTGTCGGGATCGCGCAGGATCGCCGCCGCGGGGAACCCGACCGCGCGCCGCACCGACGCGCCGACCACGACTGGATCGCCCGCGGGCGCGCACCCGAGCACGCTCATCGCGAGCTCGTCCGCCTCGCGAAGCCCCGCTTGCGAGAGGCGCACGATCACGCGGGCGCCGAGCGCGGGATGCGAGAAGCGACGCGCCTCGATCGGCTCGGCCGCGCCGCGGATGGGCGCAGGGAGCACGCCGCCGAGCTGCGCGTGTCGCTCACTCATCCTTCTTCTCCTCGACGACGCGCGCGGCGTGGATCGCGCTCGCCATGCGCATGCCCTCGGAGAACGCGACCGGCCCGACCGCGCCGAGCGCGAGCGAGCGCTCCTTGTCGTCGACGAAGACGAGCTCGCCCGTGTACGCCTCGGCCTCGGGCGCGTCGGCGCCGAGCCAGAAGCGCGCCTCGACGAGCGCGCCGGCTTCCCACACCGGGCACGTCGCGAACCCGCCGCGCACGCGGTAGCCGAGCGTCTTGGCCTTGCCGAGCGCGTGGTTGAGCTGCGCGAACTTCGCGTTCTCGAAGTCGCGCACCGAGGTCGCGCTCTCGTTCTTCGCCGCGGTGCGCGCGAACGTCTCGCGGAAGAGCTGCTGGACGCCCTGCGTCAGCGAGAGCTCGGTCGCGAGGGCGCGCAGATCGTCGAGCTCCTCGAGCAGGATCGGATGCGGGATCGCGATGGTGGTCGCGCGGATCCACTCGGTCTCGCCGTCGAGGGTGACGATGCCGACGCCGCGCTCGGCCTCGGCGGCGCGCAGGAAGCCGAGCTTCTCGTCGTCGCCGTCGGTCGCGCGCACCACCGCGTTCTCGAGCGGCGCGCGCCACGCGGGATCGATCCACACCGCCTCGATCACGGTGCGCGGGGTGGGCAGCGAGCGCAGCATCCAGGTCTCGACCGTCTCGCGGCAGCTGCGCTCGTGCGCGTCGAGGTGCTCGACGAGCTGCTCGAGCATCTCGTGCGCGTCGGTGTCCTTCACCGGCTTCGGGACCGACGCGAGCGTCTTCCCGGCGGCGTTGCGCGCGACGATCTTGCCCCCCTGGAGCGCGAGCGCGTACCCGGTGCCGGTGTCGATCCAGCCTCCGTCCGCCTCGTGCCCAACGACGCTCTCGCTCTTGGTCTTCGCTGATTTCTTCGGCTTGGCCATCGGCTCTCCCCGGGGCTGCCGATGCTACGCCGATCCGCTCGGGTTGGTGCCCGACCTCGGGCTCACTGCTCGAGCCGCCACCGCGTTTCGTCCGCGAGGGCCTCGAGCATCCTCGCGATCGCCGCGTCGCGCCGTTCGATCGGCCACGCCATCGAGAAGCCCACGCCGGTCAGGGTCGAGAGATCGAGGGCGTAGATGTCCCGACGGCGGATCGGCTGCGGTCCCTCGAGCGGTGTCGGGTCGTCCACCGCGAACCAGCCGCCGTCGAACGTGATCCCGAGCCCATCCTCCCACCGGTCGACCTGGCCGACCTCGGCGTCGTCGTCCAGCGCACGCCGCAGGAACGCGCGCAGCTCCGGGATCGCCAGCGTAGTGCGGGTGACGAGGCGGTCGGGTGCGCGGGGACGCCGAGCCAATGCACCGCGTTCCGCGAAGAGCCGCGCCGCGAGCTGCCGCGTCTCCGGCGCGTTGGGATGCGCGAGGATCGGCCAGAGCTCGTATGCGCCGTCGAGGTCGGCCAGCCCCGGCCATCGCGCGTATTCGCGTAGCAGCGCGCGATCGTCGAGCGCGGCGACGATCGTCGGCGCGCATCCGCACCACTCCGCACGGATGCACGCGCGACCGAACGGCCGCAGGGCGCGCGTCGCGGCATCGAAATCCCACTGCAGCGCGGCGCCGACGAGCTCGCAGGCGTGGCGCTCGCGGTCGTCGGCCAGCGCGTCGGAAGCACGACGGACCATCTGCTCGGTGATCGTCGGATCGATGTCGGCCCGTAGCGGCTCGCCGCGCATCGGTGCATCCGGCGAGACGCTCCGCGGGATCCACGGCAGCGCCAGGCTGCTCTCGAGTCGCGCGCTCCGCTCGCGAGACACGATCCACTCCGCGGCCTCGGCCCACGCGAGCGACCCGGCACCGTCGTCGGCGAGGATCCGCGCCCTTCGTCGTTCTGGAGGCAGTCCGCGCGTCAGCTCCCAGAGGCGCCGCATCGCCGCCGCGACCCGGGCGCGCCCCGAGGGCCCGCGTGACGTGAGATCGTCGCCGGTCGCGACCACCTCGAACCCCGACGACTCGAGGATGTTGGCGAGCGCGGTGTACGCCGCTTCGTGCACGGCGAGCACCGTCCGAGCCGGCACGAAGTCGCGCCAGAAGTGCACCGAGCGAGTGAGACGGTCGTCATGCTCGAGCGTGTCGAGCAGCGCCGGGATCGCCGGCTCGCCGACTCGGATCAGCGCGTCGACGATCGGATGGCGTGACAGCGAGACCCCGCCCGGCTGTCCGTACTGGCGCTGCGCGACGTCCTCGAGCGCCGCGATCAGCGCGGGCACCAGCTCGGCCGGAACCGGGCCTTCTGCGGGGACCTCGGGCATCACGGGGCGCGACTGCCGGGCGCGGCGCTCGAGGTCGGCGAGCAACGGCTCGATCTCTTCGAGGTACTCCCAGTATCCCAGCTGCTCACCCGTCAGGGTCCGCTGGATCTCGCGCCACTCCGCCGCGACGACCCGTGCGTCGGCGAGCGCGAGACAGTGATCGCCGCGCATGTGGGCCGTGATGGCGCGCTCGAAGTGCAACGCGGCCGACGCCGAGTACGCAGCGCCGCCCTCGAGCCACTGCCTCGCGACGCGCACCGCGAGCTCGGGGTGCGTCTCGCTCAACGCGACCACCGCGAGCGCGGGGGCGCATCGCTCGTTCAGTGCACGCTCGAGATCCCAGTCGCGGTCGGCGACCGGGATCGCCTGCATCTCCAGCAGCGCTTCGCACGCCGCCGCGAGGTCCACGCGCGGTCCGACCGCGTACGCGAGCCACCAGAGCCCGTGCACGAGCACGAACGGCGCGCCACCGCTCGGGTCACGTCGCACCCAGCCCGCGGTGCGGCGCGGCGAGCCTTCGACGTGCCACACGTCGTTGTCCCAGACCTCCACTTCGCGCAGCTCGAGCGCCCAAGGGTCGAGGCTCGTCCCGACGATCGCCTCCGAGATCACCGCCGCGCGCTCGGCATCGAGCCCCGGCGGCGGCGTCCACGGCGCCTCCCGCGGCGGCACATCGGGCACCTCGGGCGTGCACGCCACGGGACCGAAGACCGTCCAATCCGATGCTTCCGGCGCTGGCTCCGAGGGCTCTGGCGCTGACTCCGAGGGCTCTGGCGCTGGCTCCGGCTGCACGACCGGGCTCACCGGCGGCGCACCACACGCGCCGAGCCACACCAAGAGCGCGCCTGCTGCGCGCTTCACGCGACCTCGGCGACCTCGGGGTCTGCCGTCTCGTTCGGGCTCACCGTGCTCGCGTAGTGCTCGCGCAGCACGCGCGCTCGGGCCTCGTGCATCGCGCGATGGGTGAACGTCAGCGCGCGCTCGCGCGCGATCGTGCCCATCCGCTCGAGCTCGCCCACGTTGCCGTGCGCCCACTCGAGCAGCGCCGCGAGCTCGTTCGCATCGCCGCGTGCGTGCAAGCGCCCGGTCACGTCTTCGTCGACGAACGCCGCCACGCCCGGCGTGTCCGATGCGAGCACCGGCAGCGCGCGCGCGTACGCGTCGAACAAGATGCGCGGCTGCTCGTCGCCCAGCTGCGGCACGAGCACCGCGTGGTACGCGTCGAGGAACCGGAAGAACGGCTCGCCGTACGACACCGGCTCGAGGAAGCGCAGCTTCACGACCCGCAGTCGCTGCGCAGCTTGCTCGAACGCGCTCCGGCGATCCCCGACGCCGATCACGTCGACGTGCACCGTCTTGCCCTGCGCCTCGAGCTTCACCAGCGCGTCGAGCAGCACGTCGGTGCCCTTCTCGCGCAGCAGGCGCGAGGGATACACGAAGCGCGGCGTCTCCCCGCGCTTCTTCTCCCAGACCCGCGCCGCGTCCTCGCGGGTGAGCACGTCCTTCTCGTCGATCCACGCCGCGGGCGTGATGAACGCGCGCCCGCGCGGCTTGGTCGAGAGCTCGCGCCGATAGCCCTCGTGCGTGAAGAACGTGAGGTCCGCTCGGTTCACGAAGAAGCGCCCCAGCGCCTCGGTCGTGAGCGCCCGCAGCACGTGCACCGGGCGCTCGGCGCCGGTCCCCGCGATGCGCCACGGCGTGCTCTCCACCACCAGCACCAGCGGCTTCTGCTGGGCGATCGCCATGAAGTTCGCGATCCAGCCGATCGGGTAGGGCCAGCCCACGATCCCCGAGTGCACCAGGCCGGCGTCGCGGATGCCGCGGTGCAGCGCCCGCACGGTGCGCGGCAGCGCGAGCAGCGCCGTGCGCACCGAGGGCGTCCACGGCAGCTCGGCGATCTCGAGGTGCGTGCCCTCGGGCACGTCGATGCGCGCGAGGTCGATCCCCGCCGCGTCCTCGATACCGCGCACCGGGCACGCGAGGCGCACGTGCGGGATGTAGTCGAAATGACGCACCAGGTCGCGCTGCCAGAGGCGGTCGGCGTAGAGCCGGCCCGCGGCGTCGCGATAGAGCGGAATGAACGTCAGAAGCAGATAGGGATCGGACATCCCGCTCTCACGGTCGAGCGCGTTGTGTGACGTTCGTGGAGGGTACACGCAAGCCGCGGAGATTGCTCCGAGGTTCGAGGTTGCGTCCCCTGCGTGCGAACCCCACGCTCCGCCCCTCGCGATGGAGCATTTCCTCGATCGGCTCCGCTCCGATCTGGTCCGGCGGCACGGAAAGGGCGTGTTGCGCGAGCCCGTCGATCGCGTGGCGGAGCAGATGGGCGAGGGCCCGGGCGCGGCCGCGCTGCGCAGCCTCGGCACGGCGACCGACGAGAGCTTGCTCGGGCCGGTGCTCGAGAGCCCCGCGGTGCACGAGCGCTTCGACGAGATCGGGCCCGCGGCCCGCAGCGCGCTGCACGCGTCGTTCGGCGCGTGGTCGCGCGACCGCCAGAAGAAAGCGCGCGCCAGCGAAGGGCGCATCAGCGACGTCGCAGAGCACGAGCTCGTCAGCTGGGCGCGCCGGCTCGGCGTCGAGGAGCGCCTCGACGATCCGGTCGCGCAGATCGCGCGCTTCGCCGAGGGCGGCAGCTGGGTCGCGGACGCGCTGCGCTTCGGGATCGCGGGCGACGTGCGGCGGGCGGCGCTGGGCCGGACCAGCGCGCGGGGAATTCCTCCCCACGAGCTCGCGGCGGCGGCGCGCAAGTACCTCGAGGCGTGCGCGGCGGACGCGGCGCAGCACGCGCGGCGCGAGATGTTGTGGCGGCAGACACCCGCCCAGCCCGCGCTGGCGCGGCTCGCGGAGTCGCTGCGCCGGATGGAGATGTCGCTGCGCACCCAGAACGGCGGGATCGCGGCGCGGGTCGGGCGCGACGCGGTCACGCTCGATGCATCGGTGCCCTGTCTCTCGCTGGGCCGCACCGACGAGACGTGGGACGGGCGCGAGCTGAAGCTCGTGCTCGCGGGGCACGAGCAGGGCGAGCTCGCGTTCGAGCCGCCGCATCCCTCGCCGCGTCGCGCCCTCGCGCTGGTGCGGGTCGCCCTCGACGCGGTGCACGACTCGTCGAACGCGCTGCACGCCCCGCTCACCGAGGCCCTCGCGATGCCGACCTGGAAGCGGCTCGTCGAGAGCATCGAGGAAGAGCTGATCGCGGCCGACGAGCGCGAGGTCGAGACCCGTGTCGTGTTCCGCGTCGCGATGAGCGAGACCGGTGCGCCGGTGGTCGACGTCGCGGAGCAGCGTCGCGGCGCGCGCGGTCGGTGGACCAAGGGCTCGCGCATCACGCCGGGCGCGGCGCTCGCGAGCAAGCACCCGATCGGTCCCGCGGAGGCGCTCGCGCTGCGCGCGCTCGGCGACATGTACCGCCCCAGCGCGTCGGCCGAGGCGCTCTTCGCGCTGGTCGGTCGGCCCGACGTGGTGTCGGAGCGCGGCGCGCCGCTCGAGGTGCGCCGGGTGGAGGCGCGCTTCGCGCTCGCCGACGAAGTGGGCGGCGTGCGCCCCGCGCTCGCCCTCGGCGAGGCGCGGATCCCGGTCGAGATCGCGGCGACGCGGGTGCGCGATGCGAGCTGTGTCGCGCACGTGATGCTCGAGCGCGGCCTGGTGCTGGTCGCGGCGATCGATCGTGATCTCTCGCGGCTGGTGCTCGCCGCGTCGCGCCACTCCGCGGTGGTGCCCGACGCCGAGCGCGCCGCGATCCTGCCGCTCGTCGAGCGGGTCGCGGCCCGGGTGCCGGTGACGCTCTCGGCCGCGCTCGAGCGCGAGGTCGCGCCGCTGGCGCCCGTGCTCTTCGTGCGGATCGTGCCCGACGAGTCGGGCGCGAGCGTGGAGATCCGCACCCGTCTCTCGCCCTCGACCAGCGCGAGCGCGGGCGTCGGCGCGACGCTGGTCTCGGTGCTCGGAGACGGCACCGCGGAGCCGGTGCTGCGCCGCCGCGACCTGGGGCGCGAGCTGCACGACGCGCACGAGCTCGCGCGCGCGATCGGGCTCCCCGAGGAGCAGACCCACGCGCACCTCGCGACCGAGGACGAGCTGCTCTCGCTGATCGCCGCGCTCCACGCGCATCCCGACGTCGAGGTCGAGTGGCCCGAGGACACCGCGTCGCGCGCTCGCTACGTCGGTGCGATCGGGCGCGGCGGGCTGCGCGTCAGCGTGAAGAGCGCGGCCGAGTGGTTCGGGGTCGACGGCGAGGTCGAGATCGACGGCGAGATGGTGAAGCTCGCCGAGCTGCTCGCGCAGGTGCGCGCCGGGCGGCGGTTCGTGCGGCTCTCGCGCGGTCGGTTCGCGCTGATCGAGGCGGATCTGCGGGCGCGCCTCGAGCGCGCCGCGGACGTGGTGTTCGAGACCAAGCGCGGCCAGCTCGCGGTGGTGCCCGCCGCGGGCGACGCGCTCGAGTCGCTCGCCGACGACGGCGCGCTGCGCTCCGACGAGGCGTGGTCGCGCATCCGCACGAAGCTGCGCACCGGCGCGCTGGGCGAGATCGCGGTGCCCGAGACGCTGCACGCGACATTGCGCGACTACCAGCGCGCGGGGTTCGCGTGGCTGGCGCGGCTCGCATCGGTCGAGGCGGGCGCGGTGCTCGCCGACGACATGGGCCTCGGCAAGACGGTGCAGGCCCTCGCGCTCCTCGCCCACCGCGCGAGCGACGGGCCCGCGCTGGTCGTCGCGCCGACGTCGCTGGGCGACAACTGGCTGCGCGAGGCCGAGCGCTTCGCGCCCTCGCTGCGAGTGCGCCTCCATCGCGGTCCCGCGCGCCACGCCGCGCTGGAGAACGATCCGCCGCGCGCCGGCGACGTGCTCATCGCGAGCTACGACGTGGTCGCGCTCGACGAAGACGCGCTCACCGCGCTCGACTTCGCGACGCTGGTGCTCGACGAGGCCCAGGCGATCAAGAACCCCGAGGCCCAGCGCACCAAGGCGGCGCGCGCGCTTCGGGCCCGGGTGCGCATCGCGCTCACCGGCACGCCGCTCGAGAACCGGCTCTCCGAGCTGTGGAGCATCGTGTCGGTGGTGCATCCCGGACTGCTCGGTCCCTGGGAGCACTTCCGCGCGCGCTTCGCGCAGCCGATCGAGAAGGACGGCGACAAGGCGCGCCTCGCCGCGCTCTCCGAGCTGGTGCGCCCGTACCTGCTGCGCCGCACGAAGGAAGTCGTCACGCCCGAGCTGCCGCCGCGCATCGAGCTGGTGCGCGACGTCGAGCTCTCCGATGCCGAGCGGCGCCTCTACGACGCCGAGCGCACCCGCGCGATCACCGCGCTCGCGGGCGCCGACGAGTCGCAGCGCTTCCGCGTGCTCGCGTCGATCACCCGGCTGCGCGAGCTGGCGTGCGACGCGTCGCTGGTGGTGCCCGACGCGAGCGTCGCGTCGTCGAAGCTCGCCTCGCTGATGGAGCTGATCGACGAGCTCGAGGGTGCGGGCCGCAAGGTGCTGGTGTTCTCGCAGTTCGTGCGCCTGCTCGAGAACGCGGCGTCGCTGCTGCGCGCGCGCAAGACCAGCTACCTGCAGCTCGACGGCTCCACGCCGGCGCCCGAGCGGGCGCGCCGCGTCGAGGCGTTCCAGCGCGGCGAGGCGACGGTCTTCCTGCTCTCGCTGAAGGCGGGCGGCACCGGGCTCAACCTCACCGCGGCGGACACCGTGGTGCACCTCGATCCGTGGTGGAACCCCGCGGTCGAAGATCAGGCGAGCGATCGCGCGCACCGCATCGGCCAGGACAAGCCGGTCACGATCGTGCGCCTCGTGACGAAGGACACGATCGAGGAGTCGGTGCTCGCGCTGCACGCGACCAAGCGCGAGCTCACGCGCGGTGTGCTCGAGGGCGCCGATGCCGCGGGCGCGCTGAGCGCGGTCGAGCTCGTCGATCTGATCCGCGGCGGCGTCGAGCGCGACGTGCGCCGCAGCCGGACGCTCTAGACGCTCGCCGCGAGCGCGTCGTGCTCGGCGCGGGTGTGCGGCAGGTCGAGGTGGAGGAGCGCGAGCTCGCGCGCCAGCCCTGCTTCCTCCTCGCGTCCCGCCGCGCGCGCCAGCTCGAGCGCCAGCATCACCTCGCGCGCGAGCATCGTCTCGCGATAGCCATCGCGGCGCGAGGTCTCGAGCCCCGCGACCAGCCGCGCGCGCATCGCGTCCCAGCGGCCCAGCGTCGCGTCGACGGCTGCGTGCACCATGCCGACGCGCACCGCGAACGCGTGACGTCCGTGTCGCTCGAGCGTCTCCTCGGAGCGCGTGAGCACCTCGTCCGCGAGATCGGGCCGTCCGTTGCGCGCCCACGCCATCCCGAGCACGACCTCCGCGAAGTGCTGCTCGGTGGAGCGCACCGATCGATAGAGCGCGATCGACTCCTCCGCGGTCGCGATCGCCTCCTCGAGCGCGCCGCGCGCGAGCGCGATCGCGGCCTCGCCGAAGCGCACGTGGGCGAGCGCGAGACGGCTGCGATGCGCGATCGCGATCTCCTTCGCCCGCGCGTACGCTCGCGCCGCCTCGGCGATGTCCTGGCGCGCGAGGTGCGCGAAGCCGATCGCCCAGTAGAGGTGCAGCGCGAGCCGCGGCTCCACCTGCCGCGTGGCGAACGCCTCGATCAATCGGAACCGACCGAGCGCGTCGTCGAGGTGCCCGGTGAACGCGTCGAGCCACCCCAGCAGCCAGACCGCTTGGCCTGCGCTGATCAGATCGCCCTGCGGGAGCAGCGCGTCGTGGGCCTCGGTCAGCGCGATGCGCGCCGCCTCGACCTGGCCGCTCCGACTCTCGACCTCGGCGCGCCGCAGCAGCGCGAGCGGCGCGAGCGCGTCCCACCCCGGCAGCGCGCGTCGCGCCGTCGTTCGATCTGCGAGCTCGAGCGCCGCCGGGTAGTCGCCGATGCTCCGCAGCGTGGCCGATCGCGTGAGCCAAGCGCGCCCCCACAGCGGATCGTCGTCGGCGATCCCCGCGCGATGGGCGCACGCATCCGCGAGGTCGAGCAGCGCGAGCGAGGTCGCGGCCTCCGACTGCACGCGGCGGTTGTGCGCGCTCTCGATCAAGAGCGGCACCGCCTCGCGATCGCGGCCCGTCTCGGCGAGCAGACGGCCGAGCCGCTCGCCCGCCTCCGCCGCTCCGGCCTCCACCCGCTCGCGCAGCAGCCGCTCGATCACCACGACCTGCGCGTCGCGCCGCACCGCCTCGACCGCGGCGCGCAGCACGCTCTCCCGCAGCATGCCGTGCACGAACGCGAGCCCGCCTCCCTCGCGCCCGCGATCGATCAGCCGCGCGCGCGCCAGCGCCGCCGCGAGCTCGCGCGGCGAGGGCAGCCCGGCGAGCTCGCACGCCCGCGCCCACTCGGCCTCGTCGACGTGGTGCCCCAGCAGCGCCGCGATCTCCAGCGCCTCGCGCTCCCCCGCGGGCCGGCTCGCGAGCAGGCGCTCCACCCGCGCGATCCACACGCCGTGGAGATCGTCGGGGAGATCCACCCGCGCCCCGGGCCGCAGCGCGAACCCCTCGGCGCGCACCTCGAGGATCTCGCGACGCACCCAGTCGCCGACGAGCTGCTCCGCGAACAGCGGATTGCCCGCGGTGCGATCCACCAGCTCGCGCGCGAGCCCGGGCTCGAGGCGCAGCAGATCCTGCACCAGCGTGAGCTGGTCCTCTTCGCCGAGCGGCGCGATCGCGAGCACACGCGCGTGCGCGTCGTGCTCGAGCGCCGCGATCGCCGCCGCGGTCTCGGGCGCGACGTGCAGCGCTTCCTCCTGCACCGTCGCGATCACCAACATCGGCGGCGCGTCGGCGTCGCGCACCAGGTTCGTCAGGAGGCGCGCGGTCTCGTCGCCCCACTGCAGATCGTCGAGGCCGAGCACCAGCGTGCGCTCGCGCGCCTCACGACCCAGCGCGCGCGTGAGCGCGTACCCCACCGCCTCGCGCTCGCTCGCCTGCGGCGTGCCCGGCTCGCACGCGACCTTCGCGAGCAACGCGAAGAACGCCTCGCGCTCCAGCGCGTCGACCTCGCCCTGCGTCGCGAGCAGCGCGTCGATGCGCGCGCGCAGCCCCTCGGGGCTCAGCCGCAGACACCCGAGATGGCGCGCCAGCGCGGGCGCGAGCCCGTCGAGCGGTCCGCGCTCCGGCCCGTGGGTCGCGAACAGCGTGCTCGCCACCCCGAGCTCGTGCGCGCGATGCAGCACCCACCGCAGCAGCCGGCTCTTGCCGACCCCGCTCGCGCCGCGCAGCACCACCACCCGCAGCGTGCGCCGCTCGTGCACGTCACCCAGCGCCTCCCACACCGCGTCGCGCGCCCCGTCGCGATCGACGAGCGGGATCTCCCGCGCGCCGTACAGCGAGAGCCCGGCGCCGACGAGCTGCATGCGCGACGGAGGCGCACGCTCGGCGCGCCAGTGCGCGGGGAAGGGCAGCTTCGGCGGCGGCGGCGCCGACCGAGGCACCGCGCCCGGGCCGGGCGGCGGCGGAGCCTGGCGCACCGGCGAGGGCGTGAGCGGCGCGTCGAGCACCGTCGACGCCGCGCGTGCTCGGAGATCGGGCGTGCGCACCGACGACGCCGCGCGCGAGCGCACCACCTCGAGCGTGCTCGCGACGGCACGGCTCGCCGGGCGCGACCACACCCGCTCGCTCGCGCCGCGCGTGCCCGCGATGCGCTCGAGCGCCGCCGCCGCGTCCGCGGCGCGACGAAACCGCAAGTGCACGTCGGAGCGCGCGAGCTGCGCGATCCACGCCCGCCCGTCCTCCGGCACTTCGACATCGGCCGGCAGCGGCGGGAGCTCCTGCGTGATGTGCGCGACGAGCACTCGATGCGTGTTCCCCGCGAACGGCTCGACCCCCGCGAGCAGCGCCCAGATCGTGCACCCGAGCGAGTACAGATCGGTCCACGGCCCGAAGTCGCGCCACTCTCCGCGCACCTGCTCGGGCGCCATGAACCCCGGCGTGCCGGCGAGCGTCACCAGCCCGTCGGAGCCCATGTCGCCCTCGTCCAGCTCGCCGCCATCGAGCGCGTGCGCGATGCCGAAGTCGGTGAGCAGCACCTCCGCGCGCGTCCCGTCCTCGCAGCCCGACACCAGCACGTTCGCGGGCTTCAGATCGCGGTGCACCACCCCTCGCGCGTGGGCATGGGCGAGCGCATCGAGCAGCACGCGCGCGACGTGCACCACGTCGCTCCACGCCATCGGCGCGTGGGCCGCGAGCGAGCCGCCCTCCGCGAGCTCCATCGCGATCCACGGGCTGCCCGCGACGTATTGCCCGTCGCTCGCGCGCGCCTCGTCCGCCGAGAGCGTGCCGAAGTCGAGCACCGTGACGATCGCCGGATGATCGAGCGCCGCGAGCCGCTCCGCCTCCCTCCGGAACGCCGCGACGTAGCGAGGCGAGAGCGAGCGCGCGCCGCGCAGCACCTTCACCGCGACGGGCACGCCCTGCGCGACGTGGACGGCACGCCACACCTCACCCATCCCGCCGCGCCCGAGCAGCTCCTGCAGCGCGAACGGACCGATCGCGAACGCCCGCCCAGTCACCCGACCGAATCTTGAGCGGAGCTGCGCGCCGCGGCGAGCGCCCCGTGCGCGGTTGGTGCCGATCGCCGCACTCGCTCGCCCGGAACGGGCGCCCCGACGCGGCGCCGTTCTTGCGACCCGGCTCGCAGGACGATGGACAACGAGACCATCTGCCGCGACCTCCGCCGGCACCACGTGATCGGCCGCGGCCACGATCGCGAGCCGCTGGTCGACTACGCGGTGCTCGCGACGACGTTCCTCACGGTCACGTCGACCGCCGTCGTCTCGGCGCTCCGCCGCGACGCGCTGCCTCGCGAGCTGCCGCTGCGCGACGCGCTCCTGCTCGGCCTCGCGACCACGCGCCTCACGCGCCTCTTCACGCGCGAGAAGGTCACGCGCGTGGTGCGCGCCCCGTTCACCGAGGTGGAAGAGGGCGCGAGCCCCGACGAGGTGAAGGAGCGACCGCGCGGCGACGGCTGGACCCGCGCGCTCGGCGAGCTGCTCACGTGCCCGCGCTGCTTCGGCATGTGGGCCAGCGCTGCGCTCTCGATCGCCTACGTCTTCGCGCCCGGGCCCACGCGCTTCGCGTCGGGCCTGCTCACCGCCGCGCTGGTCAACGACTACGTGAACCTCCGCTTCGCGAAGGCTCGCCGCGCCGCTCACGCGTAGCGATAGGGCCCGCCGCGCTCGATCGCGCGCCGGTACGCCGGACGCGCGTGGATGCGCTGGAGGAAGGCGCGCAGCTTCGGGTGCCGATCGAGCGCGAAGCGCTGGGCCGCGGCCTCGATCGGGAAGCTCATCTGCACGTCGGCCGCGCTGATCTCGTCCCCCGCGAACCAGGTGCGCAGCGCGAGCTCGCCCTCCATGAAGTCCAGCATGCGCGAGACGTTCGGCTCGACGTACGCCTGCTCCACCTGATCGGCGATCCGTCGCGCGATCGGCTTCGCGATGAACGGCATCGGCGCCTCGCGGATGCGATCGAGGATCAGCTTCACGAGCAGCGGCGGCGTCGCCGAGCCCTCGGCGTAGTGCATCCAGTACGTGAAGCGCAGCGCGTCCGGGGTGCCCGCGGCGGGCCGCCATCGCTCCTGCCCGTAGCGTTCGACGAGATACTCGAGGATCGCGCCGCTCTCGGCGACGGTCACGCCGTCGTCGGTGATCACCGGCACCTTCCCGAGTGGGTGCACCCGCCGCAGCTCGACCGGCGCGAGCATCGTCTTCGGGTCCCGCTTGTAGTGCTGGATCTCGTAGGGCACGCCGAGCTCCTCGAGCATCCAGAGCACGCGCTGCGACCGCGAATCGTCGAGATGATGAACGGTGATCACGCGCGGACCATAGAGGTCAACGAGGCCGGAGCACGACGTTGTCGATCGACACGTTGCCCGTCGTCGTGATGAACAGCGTCGTCACGTTCGTGATCTCGTGCGGGAACACCGTGCCCCAGTACGTCATCTCGCCCGCGATCGGCACGCCCGTCGGGTACCGCGTCCACGCCGTCGTCGGCACCGTCAGCGTGCTCGAGACCCAGATCTCCACGTTCGTCGGGTCGGCGCCCGGGATCGCGCTCACGTGCTCGGGGTCGGTGTCGTGGCGCACCCGATAGTCGATCGACACCACGTCGAACGCGCGCCGATCGCTCAGCCGCACGTACACGCCCTGGAGGATCGCGCCGAACCCGTGCTGGTTCTCGTAGGTCGTCGTGTTCCCCCACGCGTCGGGCGGATCCCAGTCCTGCGGGTACAGGTGGGTGTGCCCCGCGGAGATGAACGCGTCGGGCGCGCCGTAGCGCTCGATCGCCCAGTTCTCGAGCCACGTCGCGTTGCGCTCGATGTGCGGGTTCGGCGGGCGGATCTCCCCGCCCCCGTCGTACGCGCCGTCCATCCGCGGATCCCAGGTCACGACGCGCAGCTCGCTCGTGTCCGGCAGTCGCACCTCGACGCGCGTGCAGCTCGGCATCGTGCAGTGATCGCTCGCGCCGCTCCAGAACGGCACTCCGTCGCGCAGCACGCGGAACCGGTACGAGCCGTTCGTGAGCCGCAGGTGCGCCTCTCCCGCGGCATCGGTCTTGTCGGCGACCGGCGTCGCGCGCTCGCCCTGGAACGCGCGCACCGGCAGCGCGGTCGCGATCGGCACGCCGCGCGCGTCGAGCACCCGCACCACCACGTCGACGGTGCACGGCGCCGGCACGCTCGAGCACACGCCGGTCGCGGGCTCGCACGTGCCCGCGCCGTGGCACGTGTCGATCGGCGGGCAGGTGATCGCGTCGCCGCCCACGCACGCGCCCGCCACACATCCATCGACGCGCGTGCACCGATCGCCGTCGTCGCACGACGTCCCGTCCGCGCGCGGCGCTCCGAGCACGCACTCGCCGCTCCGGGGGTCGCATCGCCCTTCGCGGCACGCGTCGCCGGCGCACACCACGCCCTCGCACGGGTCCATCCACGCGTCGTGTCCCGCGTCCTCGCGCGCGCCGGCATCGTTCGGCGACGCGTCGATCGCGACCATCGCGTCGATCCCGATCACGACACCCGCGTCCCGGTCTCCGCCGTCTGCCGCCGTCGCGTCCATCTCCGGCGCCCTCTCGGGCGCTGGCCCACAGCCGCACGCGAACCCTGCGATCACAGCGAACCACGCGTACCCACGAAGCTTTCGCACGCGCCTCATCTCGTCGCGCGACGAGCCCGCTCAAGGTGCGCGCCCCGACTTGATCCCCTCGGAAGGTGCCTATCTGCGCGTCGGTCCGTGTACGACGGAGCGCGGGGCGACCGCGCCCAGGAGATGGCTGAGATGGGCTCCATACCGCGCGACCGCGCGATCGACGGCTCCCTCGCGCTCCTGCGCGAGGGCTATCTCTTCCTGCCGCGTCGCTTCGAGCGCCTCGAGACCGAGGTCTTCGAGCTGCGCCTCATGGGCATGCGCTTCATCGCGATGCAGGGTCGCGACGCCGCCGCGCTCTTCTACGATCCGACGCGCTTCGTGCGTCGCGGCGCGGTGCCGATGCTCGTCCAGCGCACGCTGCTCGGCGAGCGCGGCGTGCAGACGCTCGACGGCGACATGCACGCCAAGCGCAAGCGCATGTTCATGTCGCTCATGTCGCGCGACCGCATCGACGTGCTGATGAGCGAGATGTGGAGGCAGTGGTACGCCGCGCTCGATCGCTGGCAGCACCGCGACCAGATCGTGCTGCTCGAGGAAGCGCAGGACGTGATGTGCCGCGCCGCGTGCGCGTGGGCGGGCGTGCCGCTCGAGGAGCGCGAGGTGCGGCTGCGCGCCGAGGACTTCGGCGCGATGGTGCACTCGTTCGCGACGATCGGCCCGCGCCACCTCGCCGGTCGCGTGGCGCGCTCGCGCACCGAGCACTGGATGGGCGAGATCATCGAGCGCATCCGCCGCGGCGAGCTCCGCCCTTCGCCGACCCAGGCGTCGTACATCGTCGCGTCGCACGTCGACGCGAACGACCGCCCGCTCGACGAGCACGATGCGTCGGTCGAGCTGATGAACGTGCTCCGCCCGATCGTCGCGATCGGCACCTACGTCACGTTCATCGCGCACGCGCTGCACGCGCACCCCGATCACCGCGCCGCGCTGCGCGAGCCGGTCGACGAGACCACGCGCGCCGAGCGCGTCGAGGCGTTCGTGCAGGAGGTGCGGCGCTTCTATCCGTTCACGCCGTTCCTCGGTGCGTGCGTGCGCGAGGGCTTCGAGTGGCGCGGCCACCAGTTCCCGAAGGGGCGCCGGGTCCTGCTCGACGTGTTCGGGACCGATCACGATCGCCGTCTCTTCGAGGACCCCGACGCGTTCCGTCCCGATCGCTTCCGCGCGTGGCAGGGCGGTCCCTACGACTTCATCCCGCAGGGCGGCGGCCGCTACGAGACGGGCCACCGCTGCGCGGGCGAGTGGGTGACGATCGAGGCGATGAAGGTCGCGCTCGCGTTCCTCACGCGGGCGATCGACTTCCGGTTCGCGCCGCAGGACCCCCACATCGATCTCTCGCGCATCCCCACGCTGCCGCGCAGCGGGATGCTCCTCAGCGACGTGCGCGCCGTCTCGAGCGAGGCGCCGCGCCCGCCGGTCACGCGCCCCGACGGCGCCGCCGCGCGGGTCTGAATCGCGGCGCAACGCTTCTTCACGCGCCTGCACGCACGAGGTTCACCCGGGCTCGGGTAACGTCGTGCGCCATGCCCCGTCGCGCCGCAATCCCGAGAAGACCAAGCGCGCCGCCGCGCATCCGAAGCGCCCCGGCGAGAAGTGCGAAGCCGCGCCCGGCGCGTTCGTCCCGCGGGTGAATCGCTCGCGCTGCGAAGGAAAGGGCGACTGCGAAGAGGTCTGCCCCTACGACGTGTTCGAGGTGCGCCGCATCGACGACGCGGACTTCGCCGCGCTCGGCCTGCTCGCGAAGCTCAAGAGCGTCGCCCACGGGCGCCAGACCGCGTACACGCCGAACGCGGATCGCTGTCGCGCCTGCGGCCTCTGCGTCGTCGCCTGCCCGGAGCGCGCCATCGATCTGATCAAGGCTGGATGACGACCCAGGTCGGGCCGCGCTGCTCGAGCCACGAGAGCGTGTGGCTCGCGCCGGTCGCGAGCTCGACGACGCTCAGCACGTGGGTCTGCGCGTGCGCGGTGATCGCGTGCGTTCCGTCGGGCGTCACCGCGACGCTGATCAGGAACCCACCGCCGCCGATCGCCGTGGGCACCGGCGCGCGCTCGGGCTCGCGGGCCGACACCCGCACCAGCTGCTCGCGCACCGACGTGGTCAGCAGCACGTCCTCGGTGCCCGGGATCCACGCCGCGCCGTAAGGGATCCCGCCGCTCAGGCTCGGCATCGCGACCACGGTGGGCACCGCGGGATCGGTCACGTCGACGACCGCGAACCCGAGCCGCATCGAGGTCGCGACCACGAAGCGATCGGTCCCCGGCACGAACGCGACGTCCGAGGGATCGAGCCCGACCACGATCTCGCCGGTGAGCGTGCCCGCGACGTCGCTCGTGCGGAACACCCGCACGCCGTCCGAGCCTCCGAGGCTCACCACGCCGATCGATCCGTCGTCGCTCAGCGCGACCTGCTCGGGGCGCGGGCCGACCTCGACCTCCTCGACGAGGGTGCGCGTCGCGAGATCCACGATCGCGAGGCGCTCCCCGCGCGCGTCGCTCGTGCCGAAGCACGCGACGTACGCGCGCGCTCCGTCGGGCGCGATCGCGATGCCCATCGGCGCGTCGGTCAGCTCGATCTCGCCGAGCACCGCGCGCGCCTCGAGGTCCACGACGAGCAGCGCGTGATCGGGTTCGTCCGACATGAACCCGGGCGCGACCGCCACGACCGCGGTGCGCCCGTCGGGCGCGACCTCGACCTCGAGCGGCCCCGGCGCCCACGCCGCGAGATCGATGCGCCCCACGATCGCCTCGTCCGCGCTGCACCCCGGATCGAGCACGCGCTCGAGCCCCAGCAGCGTGAGCGATCGGCTCATCCAGTCCGCCGTGACCACGAGGCGCGAAGGATCGGCGCTCGCGACGCACGGCACCTCCGCGTCGATCACCACGCCCGCGTCCTGCCCGCCGCGCGCCTCGCCCCCACACGCGCCGAGCGCGAGCGCCGCGACGATCCATCCCCCACGCCGCATGCGCGGGAGGATACGTCAGCCGCGCAGCGCGAGGATCGCCGCGAGGACCACGATCGCCGCCAGCGCCGCGAGCGCGATCCACCGCCCTCGACGGTCGTGCATCACCGGCAGCGACTGCGTCGTCTTCGCCGCCGGTGCGTCCTCGGCGAACGTCGCGAGCTCGTCGGCCAGCGCCCGCACCGAGGGGAAGCGCGCGTCGGGGCGCCGCTCGAGGCAGCGCAGGATCACGCGCTCGAGCGCGTCGGGGATCTCGGGGCGCCTCGCGCGCGGCGCCCGCATCCGTCCCACCAGGACGTTCGCGTAGACCTGCGCGGTCGTGGTCCCGGCATACGGCACCGCGCCCGTGAGCAGCTCGTAGAGGATCACCCCGAGCGACCACACCTCGCTGCGCGCCTCGGCCCGCGATCGATCCTCGAGCTGCTCGGGCGCCAGGTAGCGCGGCGCCGCGCGCGCGATCCCGAGGTCCATCACCTTCACGCGCGATCGCCCGTCGGGCTCCTCCGCGCAGAACAAGCTCGCGGGCTCGAGGTCGCGGTGCGCGATCCCGAGCTGGTGCGCCGCGTCGATCCCCTCGCACGCCTGCCGCACGAGGCTCGCCGCGTGACGCACGCCCAAGGGCTCTCGCGACTCGCGTAGCAGTGTCTCGACGTCGCGCCCGATCAGGCGCTCCGTCACGACGTAGGGCGCGCCGCTCGCCAGCTGCCCGACGTCGCGCACCTTCGCGACGTGCGCGCTCTCGACGCGCATCCGCGCGCGCGCGTCGCGCACGACGCGATCACGCGCCTCGCGATCACCTCCCAGCGTGGGCAGCACGACGTGGATCGTCACGTCCTCGCGCTTCCGCAGATCGCGCGCCGCGACGACGATCGCCGCCGCGCGATCGCCGATCATCTCGTCGATGCGATAGCGCCCGTCGAGCGGCGATCCCGCGCGCTCCTCCGCGCGCTCGGGCGATCCGAGCGTCTTGCGCAGCTCGAGCTCGGACGCCGTCCGTCGCGCGAGGATCGACAGCGCATCGAGCTGCGACGGCGCGAGATCGCGCGGCACCCGATCGAGCACGCAGAGCGTGCCCACGCGCGCTCCGTCCGCGAGCTCCAGCGGCACGCCCGCGTAGAAGCGGACGAAGGGCTCGCCGAGCACCAGGGGGCTCGTCTGGAAGCGTGGGTCACGCGTGGTGTCGCGCACCACCAGCATCGGCGCGTCGGGCTCGATCGCGTGCGTGCAGAACGAGATCTCGCGCGGCGTCTCGCGCGCGGTCACGCCGACGCGCGCCTTGAACCACTGCCGCTCCGCATCGACGAGCGTGATCAGCGCCATCGGTGTGCCGCACAGCTGCGCCGCGAGGCCGGCGAGGTCGTCGAACGTCGGCTCGGGCGGAGTGTCGAGCACATCGAGCGCGACCAGCGCCGCGACGCGCCCACGCTCTTCCTGCTGCGGACCACGACTCGTGCTCAACATCGATCACCGTCGGGCGCAGGTCTCATCGTCCCGAGGAACACGACGGCAACCCTAGCGTAGATCGCGCGACGTCCGGGCCCGCGGCGCGGCGCATCCCTGTCGGGGATCCTCCCGACGGACCTCGCGCACGCCGTCGTGGATCCTGGCTCCCCGGGAAAGCGAGTCATGTCGGGTCCGATCGAACGCAGGAGGCAGCGTCAGGAACGCACGACGGAGCCCGAGATCCCCGCGCGAGGCAGCAGCTCCGCACCCCCGCCCGAGCGCAAGCGGGAGAGCGGCGTGAGGCGCGCGCGCCGCAAGCGGGACCCGGTTGTCGAAGAGCTCGTCGAGTCAAAGACGCGCCGCGATCCGCGACGCGAGGAAGGTTGAGCGCACCGATGCCCCAGCCGCGACGAACGCCCACGCGAGACCCCTCGCGCGATCGCGACCCGCATCATCGTTCCCCGATCCGCCCGGTCGAGGGCGGCACCACGATCCACGGCCGCGTGCGCGACACCGTGCCCGACGGCCCTCCGGCTCGCCCCGCGCGCCCGACGACCAAGAGCGGCATGCGCCCCCGCCGCGCCCGCGGCGGCGTCACCGAGATCGACGCCAGCTCGCACGGCAACGACCCGCGCCGCGAGCGGTGAGACCCCGAGTCGCACCGGTGAGACTCCCGAGTCGCACCGGTGAAACTCGCGACGTTCACCGCGCGGCGAGGTGCCCGGGCTCGCCCTTCACGATGCGCGTGTCGCGCGCCTGCGCGGGATCGGCCTCGGGGTGATCGATGTTGAAGTGCAGCCCGCGGCTCTCGCGGCGCACCGTCGCGCACGACACGATCATCTCCGCGACGTCCGCGATGTTCCGCAGCTCGAGCAGATCGAGCGTGACGAGGTGCTCCCAGTAGTACTCGCGGATCTCGTCCTTCAGGAGCGCGATGCGCCGCGCCGCGCGCCGCAGCCGGCGATCGCTGCGCACGATGCCGACGTAGTTCCACATGAAGCGCCGCAGCTCGTCCCAGTTCTGCGTGACCACGACCGCTTCGTCGCTCGGCGCGGCCTCGCCCACGTCCCACTCGGGCACGTCGGGGAAGCGCGTCTCGGTGCGGGCCCCCGCGAGCGCGCGCGCCGCGCGATGCCCGTAGACCAGCCCCTCGAGCAGCGAATTCGACGCGAGACGGTTCGCGCCGTGGAGGCCCGAGCACGTGACCTCGCCGATCGCCCACAGCCCCGGCACGGTCGAGCGCCCGTCGAGATCGACCACGACGCCGCCGCACATGTAGTGGGCCGCGGGCACCACCGGGATCGGCTGCACCGCCATGTCGATGCCGAACTTGAGGCACTCCTCGTAGATGTTCGGGAAGCGCTCGCGCAGGTACGACGCGTTCTTGTGCGTCATGTCGAGCATCACGTGCTCGGCGCCGGTCCGCTTCATCTCGAAGTCGATCGCGCGCGCGACCACGTCGCGTGGCGCGAGATCCTTCATGTCGTGGTGACGCGCCATGAACGCGTCGCCGTTGGCGAGACGAAGGATGCCGCCCTCGCCGCGCAGCGCCTCGCTGATGAGGAACGACTTCGCCGCGGGGTGGAACAGGCAGGTCGGGTGGAACTGGAAGAACTCCATGTTCGAGACCAGCGCGCCCGCGCGATACGCCATCGCGACCCCGTCGCCGGTCGCGACGTCGGGGTTCGACGTGTAGAGGTAGACCTTCCCCGCGCCGCCGGTCGCGAGCACGGTCGCGCGCGCCGCGATCGTGTGCACCGCGCCCGCGACGTGATCGAGCACGTACGCGCCCGCGACGAGGTGCGGCCCGCCGTGCTTCGAGAGATCGATCAGGTCGATCGCCATGTGGCTCTCGAGCACGCGGATGCTCGGGTTGGCGCGCACCGCTTCGACGAGCGCGCGCTGCACCTCGCGCCCGGTCACGTCGCCCGCGTGCACCACGCGGCGCGCGGTGTGCCCGCCCTCGCGCGTGAGATCGAGCGGCATCGCGCCGGTTTCGTCGACCGAGCCCGAGTAGCCCACCGCCGCGTCGAACTGCGCGCCGAGCGCGATGAGCTCGCGGATGCGCGCCGGCCCGTCGCGCACGACCATCTCGACGACCTCGGGCTTGCTGAGCCCGTAGCCCACCCGGAGCGTGTCCCCCGCATGGGCCTCGAAGCTGTCGTGCGCCGGGTCCATCACCGCGGCGATGCCGCCTTGCGCCCAGTTCGTGTTCGAGTCCGAGAGCGCACGTTTCGTGACGACGATCACCTGGCCGTGCTTGGCCGCCTCGAGCGCGAACGTGAGCCCGGCGACACCGCTGCCGAGCACGAGGAAGTCACACGAGATTCGCATGGGGGTTGCAGCCTACCCTAGGGCCGAGGCGCGCCAAGGTCGCGTGGCCCAGGAATAGCTCGGTCCACGCGCTCCGTTCTCTGGCCTGCTCGCGCGTGGCCGGATACCCTCGATCGGTCGTTCACGAAAGATGCGTCGCTCGATCCTCGCTGCCGTCGCGCTGATCCTCGCGATCACCGTCGTGCCCGTCGCCGCGCCAACGTCCGCGCGCGCCGACATCTACACCTACACCGACGAGAACGGCGTCATCCATTTCACGAACACGCCGCCGCGACGACGTCGCGGCGTGCGCGTCGCCATCCGCGCCCGCGAGCCGCGGCCCGACGACGCACCGCGCGCCTCGATGGGACCGCGCGACACGTCCCCCGAGCGCTACCGCCGCTACGACGCCTTCATCCGCGAGGCCGCCGCGCTCTACCGCCTGCCCGAGGCGTTCATCCGCGCGGTCATCCGCGTCGAGAGCGACTACAACGTCGGCGTCGTCTCGCGCGTCGGCGCGCAGGGCCTGATGCAGCTCATGCCCGGGACCGCCGCCGGCATGGGCGTGCGCGACGCGTTCGATCCCCGCCAGAACATCCTCGGCGGCGCGCGCTACCTGCGCATCCTCGCCAACGACTTCTCGGGCGATCTCATCCTCACGATCGCCGCCTACAACGCGGGCCCCGGCGCGGTGCAGCGCCACCGCGGCGTGCCTCCGTACGACGAGACGCAGCGTTACGTGCAGCGCGTGCTCGGTTGGTACTGGCAGTACCTGCAGGCCGAGAGCGCGTCGCGGTGACGTCTCGGATCTTCCTGCTCGCGTTCGCGCTCGCCGGCATGTGCACCTCGCCCTATTCGAGCCGCATCCGCGCTCAGCACGCCCAGGAGTTCGGCTGCCAGGAGCGCTGGGTCCAGGTCCAGGAGACCGACGTCGAGGGGCGGTGGACCGCGACCGGCTGCGGATTCCGCAGCGAGTGGGCCTGCCAGGAGCGCGCGTGCCGGATGCGCGACTCCGGAAGTTACGGCGTCGACGCGCCCTGACGCGGCGGCCATCATCCTCGCGTCATGGGTGGGGCCAGGCGAGGGTGCGGGATCGTGCTGGGCGCGATCGTGGTCGCGCTGACCGCGGGGATCTGCGCGTACGTGTGGCTCTATCAGATCGATCGTGTCGTCGGCACGTTCGGCACGTACGCGCTCGACGAGGGGCACGTGCTGGTCGCGCATCGACTGCGCACCGGCTGGCTCTGGTGGGAGCCCTCGGCCGAGCTCGAGGTGCGCGACCCGCGCGGCGCGAGCCTGTGGACGGTCACCGTCCACTCGTCGCACCACGAGATCGGGCTCTTCGCGCGCGACGGCGAGATCATCGTGGTGCCCGACGGCGACGACTCGCTCGTGGTGCTCATGGTCGACAACGGCCTGCGCCTCTTCGACACGCCGTCCCGCGGATCGCTGGTGCGGGTGCGCGACCTCGGCGACGTCGTGCTCCTCACCGAGCGCGACGAGTCCTCGTTCACCACCGCGATCCGCGCCCTCGATCGCGTCACCGGCGCGACCCGCTGGACCCACGCCGACGTGCACTACGCGTCGTACGACGATCCCCACGGCAACGAGCTCGGCGCGTTCGGCGCGGCGGAGATCCAGATCGGGAACGATCTGCTCGATCGCGTGAGCGGGACGCGGCGCGAGCCGATCGATGCGCGCGCGTGGTGCCGCACCGATCACGACGCGGTGTGGATCGCGCCCGACGGAGCGGTCCGGCGGCGCGCCCCGGGCGGTGAGCCCGCGACCGTCGTGCCCCGCGGCGCGTGGGACATCGTGCGCTGCGCCGGCGACGCCGAGACGCTGCTGATCGTGCTCTCGCGCCGTCGCGGCCGCGCGATCCCGAGCGCGACGCCGCGAGCGAGCGAGCCCGGGCTCGTGCCGGTCGCGATCGGCGATCTCCGCGATGGCGACGACACGGTGGTCCTCGCGCTCGCGCCCGATCACGCGCTGCGCTGGGCGCGGGTGATCACCGGCGACGCGGCGAGCGTGTGCCTGCCGGTCGGTGCGCCGGCGGGCGTGTGGCGCGTGGACTTCTGGGACGTCGCGCGCGCCCCGCTGGGGATCGAGCTCGCGACCGGCGGGCTCGCGAGCGCGCCGAGCGGCGCGCGCTGCGTGTTCTACGAGCACTTCCCCGAAGGCTGAGCGCACAGCGACGGCGCAATGCTCCGCCGGCCCGCGGGCTTTTTCGCGGCGCGGCCGGCGCACGTGCTTGACGTGCGCTCGACCCGCGCGTAACTCAGGCTCGCGTTACGCGACGTCGCGCCGGTGGTGGGCCGCGTCCGCGTCGGGGATCAGGGGAGGACGGCGATGTCGATCGAACGTGCGCGGCTCACCGCCGCGCGGTGGGTGTCGTGTTGCCTCGCGCTCGCGCTGAGCGCGTGCGCGGGGACGGATCGCGGCGCGGACCTCGAGGTCGCGGCGATCGCCGAGGACGAGCAACGCGCGAGCGCGGTCTACGTCCTCGAGACCGGCCACTGGAGCCAGTACGTCTATCACGGCATCACGCGCGAGAGCTTCTGGGTCGACCTCGCGGTGCGCAACGACGCCTACGCGAAGGAGGTCGGCATCCTCTGGACGACCGATCGCTGGATCACCTCGCAGCGCGCGATCGCGGTCTACGAGGGCACGTTGCCCGACGGGCGCGAGCGCTGGGGCGTCGACGTGCGCGACTTCGCGACGCGCGGCTGGGGCCGCGAGCCCGAGGTCGAATTCGCGGCGTTCGTCGCGATGAACGGGCAGACGCACTGGTCGCCCTTCCGCAACCACTACGTCTATCGCGGCGTCACCTCGTCGAGCCCGGTGCGCCTGCTCTCGTCGCGCATCGCGTGGGACGGCTCGGTCGCGTCGCTCGAGGGCACGGTGCGCTCGCTGCGCACCGCGCGTCCGCGCCGCATCTTCGTGCGCTACACGCTCGACGGCTGGGCCACCTGGAGCGAGGCCGAGGCGACGCCGAGCGAGGGCGAGCACGCGTTCGCGATCCCGCTCGCGATCGATCCTGCGCGCACCGAGGAGGTGATCTTCGCGATCCGTCTCGAGCTCGACGGAGAGAGCGCGTGGGACAACAACGCGGGCGCCGACCATCGGCATCCGCTCGCGCCCGTGGTGCACGCGTCGTTCGTGAACGCGCCGAGCTACGCGGTCGACGGAGTGCTGGTGCTGATGGGCAACGCGCGCAGCGCGTTCCCGGTGGACGCGGTGCGGGTGCGGCTCGACGAGGGCGCGTGGGAGTCGCTGCCGCAGGGTGAAGATCTCGCGCGCGGTCTCGCGGCGTTCTCGACGGCGGGCACGTTCCGGCGCGTGCTCGAGACGCGCGGTCTCGCGGCGGGCCCCCACACGCTCGCGGTCGAGGTGTCGGCGGGGCCCTTCGTGCGCTCGCCCTCGACCCTCACGGTCGACGTCGCGGACGCGCTCGCGTCGATCGGCTCGCACCGGCTGCCCGAGTCGGATCGCGGCACCGCGTGGGACGTCGATCGGGACCACGACGGTCGTGTGGTCATCGCCTACGACCGCGGCGTCGCGCGGCTCGACGAGCAGGGCGCGCTCGAGCTCACGTTCGAGCCCTACGACGGACCGGGCCGGTTCGACGACGTCGAGGCGACCACCCAGTACGTCTACGCGCTCTCGAGCCCGCTCGTCGTGCGCTACGAGGCCGCGACCGGCGCGCTCGATCGCAGCTTCGGCATCGACGGCGCGCTCGATCTCGGCGTGGTGCTGACCGGCGAGAACGCGCTCTGCTACGCGTCGCAGATCGCGGCGAGCGACGACGCGCTCTTCGTCACCGACAGCTGCAACGCGCGCGTGCTGCGCCTCACGCCCGACGGTGTGCTCGACGGCGTGGTCGCGCTCGGAGACGGGCTCGGCTACGCGAACGTGCAGCACCCGGTGCTCGCGACCGACGGCCTCTGGGTCTGGCGCGAGCGCCATGCGGGCTCGGACTTCGTGCGCGAGCTCGTGTCGATCGACCCGACGTCGCTCGTGGTGCGCACCGTCGTCTCGCTCGATGCGCGGGTCACCCAGAGCGCGGGCGGGGTCGGCGTGGGCGACGACGCGTTCTGGGTCGTCGCCTACGACGGGATGCTGCTCCAGCTCGATCGCGACGGCGCGCTGCGCGCGGCGTGGGTCGGTGGCGACATGTACGAGCCGTTGGTGCCCGGGGTGATCAACATCGGGGCCCACGTCGAAGTGTTCGCGGACGGCAGCGCCGAGGTGCTCTCGGTGCAGACCGCTTCGCTCGAGAGGTTCGCGCCGACTCGTTGAGCGGCGACGCGACACGACGCGGCCGGCGTGGGTCCACACGCCGGCCGCGTCCTTTTTCGTGCGATCGCACGTGCGCCGGCTCCCGCCGTCGGTCATGGACCCCAGCGCGCGACGATGACGTCCTCGGAACGACCCCGCGATCCGCTGCACGGTGTGACGCTCGCGATGATGCTCGAGCGGCTCGTCGACGAGCTCGGGTGGGACGCGATGGGGCGCGCCGTCGACATCCGCTGCTTCACCCACGAGCCGAGCATCGCCTCGAGCCTCAAGTTCCTGCGCCGCACGCCGTGGGCACGCGCGAAGGTCGAGGCGCTCTATCTCGACGTGCTCGTCGCGCGCCGTTCGCGGCCGCGCTCCTGACCACGAGGCACGAAGCCCCGGCGCGCTCGCGCGCACCGGGGCTCCGCTCGTTCACTCCTCGGCCGCAGCGGCGTCGACCACGGGAGGCGTCGCGCGCTCCGCCAGCGCCTTCTGTACCTCGGGCGCGACCTGCGCGATCACCTCGCGCGCCTTGTCGGTGAGCACCTGCCCGTCGACCTTGCCGAACGTCATCAGCTCGCGCATCAGCGGGTACGCCGCGCCGGCCTCCATGATCGTCTTGAGGATCGGCGACATCATCCCGACCGCGCCGGGCGTCGCGCCGCTCTCGCCGTTCGCCGCGCTCCCGGCGAACACGCCGTTGGTCTGCAGCACCTTGATCTCGGTGATCTTCTGCGCGGGCATCATCAGCTCGCGCGCGAGATCGGGTGCGACCTCGAGCGCCTTCACCGCGACGTCGCGCAGCAGGAGCTTGTCACCGACGGCGTTGTCGGCCTCGACCATCGCGCGGCGCGCCTCGGCGAGCGCCAGACCCTTCAGGCGCTCCGCCTCCGCGAGCTGCTTGATCGCCTCGGCCTCCTTGAACGACGCCTCGGCCGCGGCGTCCGCCGCGATCCGCTGCGCGTCCGCGTCCGCCTGCGCGGCCGCACGCCGCCGGTTGGCCTCGGCCATCGCCTCGGCCTCCATCGCCTGCGCCGCACCGCGCGCCTTCGCGAGCTGCGCCTCCGCGAGCTCGCGCGACTTCTTCGCCTCACCCTCGGCGAGCGCGCGCTCCACCTCCGCGTGCGCGGCCGCCTCGATCACCGCGATCGCCTTCTCGCGCTCGGCCTTCGCGGTCGCCTCGACCGTCACGATCGTCTGCTTCGCCTGCTCCTCCTCGGCCCGCGCGGTCGCGCGCGCCGCGGCCGCACGCGCCGCCGCTTCCTCGCTCTGGATCACCGCGACCTGCTTCGCGATGCGCGCGACCTCGATCGCCTTCTCCTTGTCGATGAGCGACGCGCCGACGACCTTCTCCTTGTCGATCATCGCCGCGTCGATCGCCTTCTGACGCTCGACCTCGGCGGCCTGGACGACCTTCTGCTTCTCGATCTCCGCCGCCTCGATCGCGCGCTGCTTGGCGATCTCCGCCGCGCTCTGCGCCTTCTCCGCCTCGATCTGCGCCTCGCGCTCCGCGCGCTGCTTCTGTGCGAGCGAGATCGCGACCTCGCGCTCCTGCGCGATGCGCGCCTGCTCGACCGCCCGCTGCTTCTCGTACGACGCGAGGTCACGCGCCTGCTCCTGGATCAGCACCGCCTTCGCGGTCTCCGCGGTCTGCATCGCGGCGTACTCCGCGACGCGACGCGCCTGATCCGCCTCGGCCTGCTTCTGCGTCTGCTCGAGCTCGAGCGCGCGCATCTTCGCCGCGACGTTCTGCGCGTGGATCTGGTTGTCCTTCTCGCGCTGGATCTGGTTGGTCTTCTCGCGGTTGGTCTGCACGCTCTCGGTGATCGCGCGCAGGCCCTCGGCGTCGAACACGTCGCTCTCGTCGAGCTCCGAGACCGGCACCATCGCGAGCGACGTGATCGACACGTTCTCGAGCGTCAGGCCGTTCTTCTTGAGCTCCTCGGCGAGCGTCGCCTGGATCATCTCGGCGAACTCCTTGCGCTTGCCGTGGAGGTTCATGAACGTCTGGTTCGCCGCGACGCTGCGGAGCGCGTCGGTCAGCTTGCCCTCGATGAGATCGGCGATGCTCGCGCCGTCGAGGTTGCGCTCACCGAAGCTGCGCGCCGCGGCGAGCACGTCCTCCTGGATCGGCTCGACCTTGATGTAGAGCTCGGTCGTGACGTTCGCCTTGATCTTGTCGGCGGTCACGAGCGCGTTCTTGCCCGCGCGCTCGACGCTCAGCTTCACGCTTCGCAGCGAGACGCGCAGGAGCTGGTGGAGGATCGGGTAGACCATCACACCGCCCCCGATCACCACCTTGTTGCCGCCGCGACCGGTGCGGACGAGCGCCTCGTCGGCGCCGCAGCGCCGGTAGAACCGGCTCATCATGACCATCGCCATCGTCGCGACGAACACGACGAAGCCGATGGAGCCGGCGATCAACCAGGTGACCGGATTCAACGTGCCCATGACCGTTCTTCCTTTCCTCCGTGAGCCGCGCACGAGAGCGCGGCTCCCTCGCAACGGGTCCGAATCGGCCCGCGCGCCATCTTCGTTGCGTTGTCGAGCGACCGTTACAGAACGCGCTGCCGGCGCTCGGGCTCGCCCTCGTCGAACGCGGCGACGTAGAGCGTCCCGTCGTCGCTGCACTCGACGACCACGGCCTCGTCGCGCTCCGCGAGCTCGCGCGTGCCCGGCGCGACGCGACACACGACGCGCACGTCGTGACCGCTGCGATCGCGCAGCCGCACTTCGCCGAACTCCGCGCTCACCCGCGACGAGATCACGACGCCGATCGTGCCCACGAGCTCGCGACGCGACGTCGCGGCCTGGGCGCGATCGTCGACGATCGGCGCGAGCACCCGCGCGACCAGCGCCGCCCCGCCGTATCCGACGAGCAGCGCGATCGGCAGCGTCCACGCCAGCGAGACCAGCGGCGGGCCCGCGGGGTGGTCGAGGTACGTCGAGTTGATCGAGAGCCCGGCGATCGCGAACGCGAGCCCCGCCGACTCCACCGTCAGCGTGAGCGGCACGCGACCGATCGCGAGCGGCCCGAGCAGCGCCTCGAGCGCAGAGCCGTGCCCCGCGTCGGCGTGCCCGTCCGCGTCGCCATCGCCGTCCCCCTCGGCGTGGCCATCGGCGTCGCCGTCGTCATGACCGCCGAGCAGGCCGAGCACACCGGTCGCCTGCACCAGCGCGAAGAGCAACGTCGCGCCTCCCGCGACGGTGAATGGAACGTTCGCCCACGACGAAAGCCAGTCGAGCACCGACACGGTGCGCCTCCCTTCCGAGCCGGCCCCCCAAGCCGACATCGCGCGTCCAACCGTAGGGCAAGGGACGCTATTTCGGAAATCGGTCGCCGCGCGCCGCGTTCTCCGTGGGCAACCACACGCGGAACGTCGACCCGCGCCCCACGACGCTGTCCACGGTGATCTCCCCGCCGTGCGCCTCCACGATCCGACGCGCGACCGAGAGCCCGATCCCGGCGCCCGCCGCGACCGCGCGCGCCCCGCTCGTCCGGCGGAACGGCAGGAACAGCTTCTCGCGATCGGCGGTCGCGATCCCGATGCCGTGATCGACGACCTCGACGAACGCGCGCTCCCGCTCCCGCCCGACGCGCACTCCGATGGATCCGCCCTGCGGCGAGTACTTGATCGCGTTGCTCACGAGGTTGCCGACGACCTGCTGCATGCGGAGCACGTCGGCGCGCACCATCACCGTCTCGTCCGGCGCGTCCAGGGTGATCGCGTGCCGGGTCGCGGTCGGTGCGTGCAGCTCCACGACCTCGCGCGCGACGTCGCGCAGATCGATGGGCTCGCGCGTCAGGGCGAGCTCGCCCGCCTCGATGCGCGTCGCGTCGAGCAGATCGCCGATCATCCGCGCGAGCAGCTCGATCTGCCGGTCCGCCATCGCCAGCGTGCGCTCGCGCGCGCCGGGATCGTTCCGCGCGAGCGAGATCGCCATCCTCAGCGCGGAGAGCGGGTTCCGCAGGTCGTGCGCGACGCCGGCGAGGAACGCGAGCCGCTCCTCGCGCTGGCGCGCGAGCTCCCCGCGCATCTCGCTCAGCGCCACCGCGATCTCCCGGATCTCGCGAGGGCTCTGCGCCAGGGGCGCTGCGCCTCGCCCGCCCGTCGGACGTGTGATCTCGTCCCGCAACACGGCGAGCGGGCGCAGCACGCGCACGTGCAGCCCGGTGACCAGCATCAGGAGGCCCGACGCGATCAGCACCGCGGCTGCGATCGCCGCGATCGACGCCTGCCGGTCCACCCGCTCGGTCTCGCGCTGCGCGTGCTCGACCTGCTCGACGTTCATCCGGCGGAGCTCGCCCGCCCGATCGTGCAGCGCGCCCAGCGGCCCCCGCATCTCGCGCACCACCTCCTCGAGCGGCGCGTCGCGTGCCTCGAGCGCGCGGCGTCGCGCCTGGGCCTCGTCGAGCAGGTGCTCGATGTCGTCGAGCAGGAGGCGCTCTCGCGGGCTCGCGATGAGGGTGCGCGCCTGGTCGAGGTTCGCTCGCATCTGGCGATCGAGCGTCCCGCGCGGTCGCGCGACCTCGGGGTTGTCGGTCGCGACCGCGAGATCACCCAGCGAGTCGTACATCTCGAGCCGGAGCTCCATCTCGTCGGCGAGCGCGCGGCTCTGGGTGTCGCGCAGCATCGTCCACGTGACGTCGTGGAGCAGGGTCGTCACGACGAGCAGCGCGAGCGCGAGCGCGATCGCGAGGGTGCCGAAGAGCACCGACCACAACGTCACGGTCCCGCGCAGCCCGAGACCCGGCCCTTCGCGCGCCCGCGGGCGCGATCCCTCGTGCAGCGCACCGTCTCGCTGCTCGATCGCGAGCCGCATCGCGACCACGTGGTCGCAACGCGCGGGCCACACCTGCACGATCGACGTCGCGTACTAAGCTGCGCGCCGTGGCGACGCACCTCGACGCGCGTACCGGCGCCGCCCTCGCGATCGGCGCGCTGACCACCGCGAGCGCGCTCGGTCTCGCGTTCTGCCAGTCTCCCCAGGGCGACGAGCCGAACCGCAGCGCCGAGGCGATGGTCACGCACACGCTCGAGGAGGCGTGGCCGCCGCCCGCCGGCGACCTCGAGGCGGCGCTCGCCGCGACCGCGATCCGGCGCATCTCGGAGTCGGCGATCTACGATGCCGGCGTGGACGCGGGTGACGGCGACAGCGGGCCTCCGATCGCGCTGCCCGAGGGGCCGATCGAGGGCCTGCAGGTGCGCCGCGGCGTGTACGAGGACATCCACTTCCTCGAGGTCGTGATCGGCCCCGCGACGTTCGACGACGCGCTCCCGATCGTCTTCGTGTTCCACGGGCGCGGCGGCAACGCGGGCCTGCCGGGCGGCCCCTTCCTCGGGCTCTCGCACCCGGTGCGCGTGATCGTCCCGCAGGCGGGCGATCGCCTGGGCACGGGGTGGGAGTGGCTGCCGGTGAGCGTGGGATCGGGGCTCGTCGATCGCCTCGCGTCGTCGCTCTTCCAGGTGAGCTCGCGCGTCGCCGCGATGATCCGCACGCTGACCGCGGAGCGCCCCACGATCGGCCGGCCGATCGTGAGCGGCTTCTCGCAGGGCGGGCTGCTCACGTACGCGCTCGCGCTGCACCACGACGACGTGGTGGGCCACGCGTTCCCGCTCTCGACGTGGCTGCCGCCGCCGCTCGAGCCGCTCTATCGGCGCGACGATCTGCGCTTCCCGCCGATCCGATCGATGCACGGCACCGTCGATCCGGTGATCCCGGTCGGGCCCACGCGCGTGCTCGTCGATCGGCTGCGCTCGCGCGGGTTCGACATCGAGCTCGTCGAGTTCGACGGAGTCGGCCACGAGATGAGCGAGGCGATGAACCAGACGTTCCATCGCTGGCTCGAGCGCGCGGTGTGCGACGTGGTCGGCGACACCGCGTGCCCGGCGGCGCTCGCGCCGGGCGAGGACGGCGGCGTGCCGATCGAGGATGCCGGCGTCGACGCCGGTGAGGACGCGGGCGTCGATGCGGGACGCCGTCGCCGCCGTGCTCCTCGCGACGCCGGTTGACTCTCGCTTGCCTCGGCGACGCTCGGTGACGGACCATGACGGCTCAGGGGAGGTCGCCGTGGAAGTGAAGGGGACTGCGTTCCTCGCGCGCCGGACGTTGCTCGTCCACGAGCTCGGCGAAGAGAAGTTCACGCGCTTCCTGGAGCGCTTCGCGGAGAAGGAGCCGGTGTTCCGCGAGCCGATCCTCGCGACCTCGCTCCTGCCCATCAAGCCGTTCCTCGCGCTCAACGACGCGATCGTCGCCGAGCTCTACGGCGGCGACATCGAGTCGTACATCCGCGTCGGCGCGGCGAGCGCGGAGTGGTCGCTCACCCAGGGCCCCTACAAGCACCTGCGCGAGACCAAGAGCCTCGAGTCGTTCGCGGGGATGGGGCGCGTGCTCTACGCGAACTTCTTCACCAAGGGCCGCGCCGAGACGGTGAAGCACGGCAACCGCGTCGAGCTGCGCATCCTCGACGTCGCGCGCGAGGTCCACCACCCCTACTTCGAGTACGCGATCTGCGGCTACTTCAAGCGCGGTCTGGAGATCGTCGGAGGGGTTCGCGTCGAGATGCGGCGCATCCGCGGGTTCACCAAGGGTGATGCCGACGTGCTCTACGAATTCCTGCTGTCGTAGCGCGAGCGATCCGTGGGGCACGACGCATCGGGCGGCGGGCGTTCTCGCACGTTGAAGCGGTCGATCTCGTCGGATAGAAGCGTCCGTTCCGTATGAGCGAGACGACGACCAAGCCTCAAGCGTTCGATCCCGTTCCGTTCATCTCGTTGGAGCTGAGTCTCCCGCCGCGCGGCGTCGCGGCGGTCGTGAAGCTGCTCGAGGAGAACGCGACCGTTCCCTTCATCGCGCGCTACCGCAAGGAAGTCACGGGCGGCCTCGACGAGGTGCAGATCCGCGACATCCAGGAGAAGCGGGCGTACATCCTCGAGCTCGAAGAGCGACGCGCGTCGATCCTCGACGAGATCGGCAAGCAGGGGAAGCTCACCGACGAGCTCAAGAAGAAGATCCTCGCCTGCAGCACGAAGGCGGCGCTCGAGGATCTCTACCTGCCGTACAAGCCGAAGCGCCGGACGCGCGCGACGATCGCGCGCGAGAAGGGGCTCGAGCCGCTCGCGCTGCGCATCCTCGCGCAGAGCGCGGACGGAGATCCGCGCGCCGAGGCGCAGGCCTTCGTGAGCACGGAGAAGGAAGTCGCCGACGTCGCGGCGGCGCTCGCGGGCGCGCGCGACATCGTCGCGGAGATCGTCGCCGAGCACGCCGACGTGCGCGCGGTGACGCGCGAGGCGTTCGAGAAGGAGGGCATCCTCGTCAGCGAGGGCGTGCCCGACAAGATCAAGGAGCCGACGAAGTTCGAGCAGTACTACGACTGGCGCGAGCCGATCGCGGAGATCCCGTCGCACCGCTTCCTCGCGATCCGTCGTGGTGAGCGCGAGGGCATCCTGCGCGCGTCGCTCGAGGTCGACGGCGAGCGCGTGGTGCCGCGCCTCGAGAACATCATGAAGCTCGACCGCGGCTCGCCGTGGTGCGGCGAGATGGGCGCGGCGATCGCGGACGCGTTCAAGCGCCTGCTCGCGCCGAGCGTCGAGAACGACGTGCGCGTCGACCTGAAGCTCAAGAGCGATCGCGGGGCGGTCGACGTGTTCGCCGACAACCTGCGCAACCTGCTGCTGAGCGCGCCGCTCGGGACCAAGAGCGTGATCGGGATCGACCCCGGCCTGCGCACCGGGTGCAAGGTCGCGGTGGTCGACTCGACCGGGAAGTTCCTGGTCAACGACACGATCTATCCGTCGCAGGGCGCGGCGCGCGAGGAGGACGCCAAGCGCGTGCTGCTCACGCTCGTGAAGCGCCACACGCCGTTCGCGATCGCGATCGGCAACGGCACCGCGGGCCGCGAGACCGAGTCGTTCGTGAAGAAGACGCTCAAGGAAGCGGGCATCGCGGACGTGGTGGTCGTGCCGGTGAGCGAGTCGGGCGCGAGCGTGTACTCGGCGAGCGACGTGGCGCGCGAGGAGTTCCCCGAGCTCGATCTCACGGTGCGCGGCGCGATCTCGATCGCGCGTCGTCTCCAGGATCCGCTCGCCGAGCTGGTGAAGGTCGATCCCAAGTCGATCGGCGTCGGGCAGTACCAGCACGACGTGCACCAGCCGCTGCTCGCGCGGAAGCTCGGCGAGGTCGTCGAGAGCTGCGTGAACCACGTCGGCGTGGAGCTCAACACCGCCAGCGCGTCGCTGCTCTCGTACGTCGCGGGCATCGGCGCCTCGCTCGCGAAGAAGATCGTGAAGCACCGCGAGGAGAAGGGCGCGTTCACGTCGCGCCAGCAGGTGCTCGACGTGAGCGGGCTCGGGCCGCGCGCGTTCGAGCAGTGCGCGGGCTTCCTCCGGGTGCACGGCGCGGCGAACCCGCTCGACTCGAGCGCGGTGCACCCCGAGCGCTACGCGCTGGTCGAGCGCATCGCGAAGGACATGGGGGTCTCGCTCGCCGAGCTGGTGGGCAACTCCGACCTCGCGAAGAAGATCGACATCCAGAAGTACGTGGGCGAGGGCGTGGGCGAGCCGACGCTGCGCGACATCGTCGCGGAGCTGGGCAAGCCGGGGCGTGATCCGCGCGCGAGCTTCGAGCCGCCGAAGTTCCGCGACGACGTCATGGAGATCACGGACCTCAAGGAGGGCATGATCCTCGAGGGCGTGGTCACGAACGTCACGGCGTTCGGTGCGTTCGTCGATCTCGGCGTGCACCAGGACGGCCTCGTGCACGTGAGCAAGCTGAGCGACCGCTTCATCAAGGACCCGAGCGAGGTCGTGAAGGTCGGCGACAAGCTCACGGTGAAGGTCCTCGAGGTCGACCTGGCGCGGAAGCGCATCTCGCTGAGCGCGCGCATGCACGACGAGGCGAGCAAGGGCGGCCCGCGTCAGGGCAACCAGCACGGCGGCGCGCGTCCGCCCGGCGGCCCGCAGCGTGGTGGCCCGCAGCGCGGTGGCCCGCAGCAGCAGAAGGGCCCGCCGCCGAAGCAGTTCGCGAACAACCCGTTCGCCAAGCTGCTCGACCGGAAGTGAAACGAAAGGGGCGCTACGGATTCCGTAGCGCCCTTTCCTTTTGAGATTCCTCTAAGGAAAGCAGAGGAGAGTCGTCGTCTCCTGCTTTCCTAACTTCCTGCTCTCCTCAGAAATTCTCCTGCTCTCCTAGCCGCAGATCGCCGAGCACGTCGCCGGCGACTCACCGCGCTCGCTGCACACCGCGTGGCACGCCTCGCGACCGCGCGCGGTGGTGAAGCCGCAGACGTTCTTGCAGCTCACGACGTCGTCGCCCTGGCGCAGGCACACGCCCGCGCAGCCGACCTCGCCGCAGTCGCTGGTCAGGCCGCACAGGCTCTTGCACGTCGCGGTCGCGACACCGCGCGCGGCGCAGGTCTCGGCGCAGCCCAGCTCCGCGATCGCGCCCGATGCGCCGCACAGGCTGCGGCAGGTGCCGGCGTCGTCGCCGTTGTCGACGCACAGCGCGTAGCAGCCGTACGCGTCGCCGAGATCACACGACGCGCGGCATGCCGCGGTCGTCGTGCCGCTCGAGATGCAGCCCTGCCAGCACGCGTCGACGGTGCCGGTGCAGGTGCCGCTCGAGGGGCGCCCGGAATCGCGCCGCGTGCCCGCGTCGCGGGCGCACGAGCCGCCGTCGCAGGGCTCCTGGCACACGTCCATCACGCACTGGAGCCCGGGATCGCACCCGTCGCCCGCGGTGCACTCGCAGCCCTCCGAGCCGACCTCGCACTCGCCGTCCGGCGCGTCGGTCATGCACGCGAGGATCGAGAGCGTGAGCCACGCGATCGAGATGCCGGTCGCTGCTGCCTTGATTCGTCGCACCGCGGCCTCCGAGCGCGCTGGTTTGTCGCGCCGGATGGCGCGGGGCAATTGCAACTGGAGTGCTCGGCCGCGGCGCGCGCGCACGGGAGCGCGCGGACGGGAGCGCACGACGTGGACGAGCCGATGAGGAATTCAACGGTCGGGCACCGGGGTCGGGATTCCCGCGTCGTCACGGCACTCGAACGTGGTGCGGTGCCCGGCGACGACCCGCAGGTGCACCTCGCGGTGCTCGAGCGCGACGGTGTACCAGCCCGGCGGGTAGCTGCCCTCGAGCGTGCCGCCGGGCAGGCAGGTGATCCCGTCGAAGAAGCAGCGCTCGCGGCAGATCAGCTCGAGCCGGCCTTCGCCCGCGGTCGTGCGCCGCTGCAGCGCCAGGATCGCCGGCGTCGCGAGAATCACGATCGTCAGGAACCCCGCGAGGCCGAGGCAGCCGAGCCCCACGATCCTCTCCCGCATCGCCGGGCCCGGGTGCTCGTGCGCGATCGGCGGCGGGAGCGCGAGATGCTCGACGATGCGCTGCGCGATCGCGCGCATCCGGGTCCGACCGAGCAGGTGCGAGGTGATCACCACCTCGGTGCCGTCCTCGGTGGTGACCGCGAGCGCCGCCGCGAGGAGCGCACCGCCGGGCAGCAGCGCGAGCCAAGTGCGCGCCGCGCGCTCGTCGGTGTGCACGTGCCGCCACGTCATCGCGTCGAGCTCGCGCACCCTCGTGCGCCGGAACAGCGCGCCCTCTCGCACCACCACGCGGCCCCCGCGCGCCGCGATCCGGAGCGAGACGGTGCAGCGCAGCGTCTCGATCAACGGCACCAGCGCGACGAGCGCCGCGAACAGCGGGACGTCCGAGCCGGAGAGCGGGACCACCACCGCGACCGCGAGCAGCAGGACCGCTGCGACGATCGCTCCGCGCCGCGGCACGAGGAGCGCGCGGACGAGCTCGACCTCGTCCGCGCTCGGCTCGCGATAGACCACGCGCGCAGCTTACTCGACGACCACCACGCGGTCCTCGAGCGACGCGCTCACGCGGTGCACCCGCAGCGTGCGCGCCTCGCGATCGCCGATCACGAACGCGGCGTCGTCGCCGAGTCGGAACGCGTCGTCGCCGCGCGGCAGGTGATCTTCGGTGAGCTCGCGCGCCTCGACGATCGTCGCGCCCGACGCGTCGATCACCGTGCCCCAGGTGCCGGTGAACGCGAAGCCGCGATCGGCGCGGGCCCAGCGCTCCCACAGCACCACGAAGCGATTTCCGCCGAGCGCGACGAGCTTGGGGCGCTCCGCGTGCACCGCGCCGGCGTCGCTCGACTGGTAGTCGGTGAGCCACTGCAGACGGTTCTCGCGCGCGTCGCCGCTCGACGTGACGTCGAGGCGATCGGGCAGCGCGGGATCGAGGAACGCGTTCTCGTCGGCGCCCCGTGCGTCGAAGTCGCGACGCACCCGCACGATCGCGAGATCGCGCGCGCCTGCGACCCGCGATGCGCCCTCGATCGCGCTGGTGCCCGTCGTGTGCTCGCTCGCGAAGAGCGCGAGCCAGCCCATCTCGCCCGCGCCCTCGATCGCCGCGAACGCGCCGAGCCGGGTGTGCGTGTTGTTGTCGCCGAGCGAGCCCTTCACATGGAAGAGCGGGTACGTGTCGGAGACGCGCTCCGCGGTCGTGCGCGAGAGCGCGATGAAGCGCGGATACGCATCGCCGAGGTGCATCTCGACGAACCCGGTGCCGTCGTGGGTCAGGCGCTGATCGAACGAGTGGCTGCACCAGATCGTCGACGTCCGCGTGACCGCGCCGGTGTCGGCGCGCAGCACCGTCGTGACTGCCTTCTGGTGCCGCACGCCGCCGCCGTCGGGCACGGTGTTGTTGCCGTGCACCAGCGCGAGCAGCCCATCGCCGTACGCGAGGCGCGCGCTCGCCGCGACCATCGGGTTGATCAGCGGCTCGGCGTCGGCGCGCACCGCGGCGCGCGCGGTGTCGAGGTCCACGTCGAAGCCGATCGCGCCCGCGGCATCGAGCTCCACCACGCGCACCACGCCCTCGCGATAGGTGCCGGGCGCGGGGTACTCCTGGGTGATCCGCTCCGCCTCGTCGGCGCCGCTCGCGACGAAGTACGCGCCCGACTCGTCGCGCGCGAGGCCCATCACACGATCGAGGATCGGCGCTTCGATCGCGCGGGTGATCACGAGGTCGTCGCCGTCGGGCGCGAGCCGCACGATCATCGCGCGCGGCGTCGCGTCGCTCGCGTGGTCCTGCACCAGCAGATCGACCGACGTGCCGTCGGGCACCGGCACGATCTCCGGGCTCTTGCCGTACATCGCGGCGTGATCGTCGGGGCCGACGAGGTCCTCGCGGTTCGCGTCGAAGGGCACGAGGAGCTCGGCGATCGTGCCCACCGGCACCGGCGAGGGTCCGGTCGACGCATCCTCGTCGCCGGCGCCGCCGCCGTCGTTGCGCGCGATCGCACCGTCGCCCGATGGCCCGAGCCCGCCGCCATCGGAGTCGCGCGGGTCGCCTTCGATCGTTCCGTTCGAGCACGCGGCGAGCGCGAGGCAGATCGCGAGCACACGAGACACACGCATCGAGCCACTCTCCTGGCGAGACGGTCATGCGTGCAATCGCAAGCATCGTGCCCCTGCGTGGAGCGCGCGTTTCGCAACGATCGCAGCGAGCGCGAGTGGGGGCGCGGATCCCGAGGCTGGGGGCGTGATCCCCCTCGCGCGCCCAGCGCTACGGAATTCGTAGCGCCGTGCGGCTATCATCACGCGATGCGGCGATCGCTCGTGTGGCTCGTCCTGCTCGCCGCGTGCGGCGGCTCCACCACGACCGCTCCATCGTCGACCGAGAACGCGACGAGCAGCGAGCAGAGGACCTCGTCGACCGAGGCCACGTCGACCGAGGCCCCGTCGACCGAGGCCACGTCGACCGAGTGCCCCGCGACCTTCGATGCGCCCGGCCCGTCGTGCGAAGGCGAGGGCGCGCGCTTCCTCCAGTGCGCCTATCCCGAGGGCCAGTGTTACTGCGGCCGTCCGCCGCTCTGCCAGGGCGTCCGGCCGCTGCCCGAGCCGCCGGAGTGGGTCTGCGTGCCCAACCGCCCGCCGTGCCCCGAGGCCGGCACGCCGTGCGAAGGCAATGCGCAGTGCGCGCCGTGGTGCTGTGGCGTCGGCGTCGTGTGCGTCGACGGCACGTGGCAGTCGCACGACTTCCCGTGCCCGCCCTGATCTGCACCGCAGCGACTCGAGCACCGGGCGCGACATCTCGTCGAAGCGGCGCGCGACCTCCTCGACCTCGATCGGTCGCTCCGACTCCAGCCAGAAGCGCACGGTCTCGCTGAACGCGCCCGCGAGATACCGCACCGCGAGCTCCTCGCTCGCGCCGCGGGCCCGCAGATCGTCGCGCACCAGATCCTCGATCACCTCGAGCAGCCGCTCGCGCACCACGAGCCCGGCGCGTCCCGCGCCGAGCGATCGCGGGATCCACCAGTGCTCGCGCACGTGGGCGAGCAGCGGCCGCACGAAGCGCAGCGTGCCCGCGCCCTCGACCGCGACGTGCGCGCGCAGCTGCTCGCGCAGCTCGTCGAACCCGCTCACGAGCAGGTCCTCCTTGTCGGCGAAGTGCGCGTAGAACGTCGAGCGACCGACGTTCGCGCGCGCGCAGATCGCCTGCACGCTGACCGCGTCGAACCCGCGCTCGCGCATCGCCGCGAAGAGCGCCTCGCGGAGCGCGCGGTGCGTGCGCTCCACGCGTCGATCAGTCGCGGCGGGCGCGGAAGTACCCGGTGCGCCCGAGGAGCGCGTCGCGGCTCGTGACGTGCTCGGCCGAGGCGAAGCCCGCGTCGCGGAGGAGCTCGACGATCGCCGCGGGGGCGTTGCCACGCGCGTGATGATTCCACGCGAGACGGTGCGAGAGCCACGAGCGCTCGCGCGGCACGAAGTCGAGCAGGTGGAAGGTCCCGCCCGGCACGAGCACGCGCCGCACCTCGCGCAGCATCGCCGGCTTCGTCGCGTCGGGCAGGTGATGGAACATGAGCGACGAGACCACGCGATCGAACGAGCCCTCGCCCCAGGGGAGCGCGTCGGCGAACCCCTCCACGAAGCGTGCGTCGACCCCGGCTCGCGAGGCCTTGCGACGCGCGCGTGCGAGCGCGTCGCGATCGGGATCGAGCCCCACGATCTCGATGCCGGGATGGGCACGCGAGGCCTGGACGACGAGCGTCCCGGTGCCGCATCCGACGTCGAGCACGCGATGCCCGCGCGTGAGCGCGGCCTGCTCGAGGAGCGCGGCGCGATCGGAGTCGGCGCCGAGCAGCTTGGTGAGCGGATCGTAGAGCGCGAGCAGCGAGGGATGGCCCGCCGCGGGAACGAAGTGTCGCATGCGCTCACTGTGTGGCCGTGATCGCGCGAGGCGTAGCGACAGCGACCCCACCGGCGTCCCGTTCGGGACGAACCCGCGCATCTGTCCAGGATCGTCTCGACGCGCGGCCCTCGGGTGCGCGACCCTCGCGCGCGACATGCACCGCCCGCGCATCCTCGCGATCCAGGCCGGCCTCGGCGGGGAGGACGGCAACAGCGCCGCGCTGCTCGCGCACGCGCTGCCGCACCTCGCGCCGCACGCCGACGTCGAGGTCGTCACGCTCGCCGCGCAGCCCGGGTTCGCGCCCCATCGCGACGCGCTCGCGCTCGCCGACGGGTTCGTGATCGTGACCGGCACGTACTGGGACGGTCCTTCGTCGCACCTGCAGCGCTTCCTCGAGGAGGCGACCCCGAGCGAAGGCACCGCGCTGTGGCTCGGCAAGCCGGCGGCGGTGCTGGTCGGCGCGCACGCGGTCGGCGGCAAGGCGGTGCTCGCGCGCCTGCAGAGCGTGCTCGCGACGCTGGGCGCATCGATCCCACCGATGAGCGGTCTGGTGGTCACGCTCGCGGCGCAGATCGCGATCGATCACGCGTCGCACGATCACGCCGACGATCTGTGGAGCACCGCGGATCTCGAGATCGTCTGTCACAACCTCGTGGTCGCGACCCGCGTCGATCGCAGCGCCTATCGCGCGTGGGCGGTCGACCGCCGCGACCCAGCGCGGCGCTGGCTGCGCTGACTTCCCCGGGGGCTCCGCCCCCTGTCGACCCCGGCCGCGGAGCGCTGCGCGCGGGGCCCCAGCCCCGCTTGCGGGTGCACGCCACCGGCTCTCAGCCCGCCGCGCCCGTCCTCACTCTCGTTCGCGCGACGTGCACGTGCTCGGTCGTTCACTCCGCGTCTCTCACTCCGCCTCGCCGCACACCGCCTGCATCGACATCCACGCCGCCGCTGCATCGCGCGCCGGGCCCTCACACGCATCCGCGGGCGGTGCCGGCTCGAGCCGCTCGCGCAGAGCGCCCAGCGCCCCCGCGACCTGCGCCAGCGCCTCCTGACGTCCCTCCGCGGTGTGCGGGTGCATCAGCGCCTCCGCGCCGTCCTCCACGCGGCCCAGCAGCGCCGCATCGCGCTGCTCCTCCGGCACCTCGTCGAGCAGCGCCCACACGTGCTCCGCGATCTCCTGCATCTGCACCACGCCGGTCGAGACCTCCTCGCCGCGCCGTGCTGCATCGAGCCGCGCTCCGATCGCCTCCTCGAGCCACTCGAGCTCGTCGCGCAGCGCCCACTCCGGCAGCGGCGTCGACGCCCGACACGACTCCACCGCCGCCCGCGCCTCGGCCTCGCGCGCCCGCAGCGTCTCGCAGCTCTCCGCGGCCGCCGTCTCTTCGCCTCCCGCGCTGGTGTCGGGCGACGACGACGACGACGCAGAAGGCCCGCAACCGACCATCACGAGCGCCACGAGCGCACACCGAACCAGACGCGACATCGCGCGCATTGGACGCTCGATCCGACGCCGAGACAAGCGCTTGACACCAGACCCCCGCTCGATCCCAATGCGGAGTCTGGATGGCGACCGAACCCGCGATGTCCGGGGAGATCCCCCCGGATGGCGTCCTCGACATCCTTCGCGAGATCGAGGCTCGCCGCATCACCGGCCGCCTCCGTTTCACCGCGACGATCGAGGACGGAACGAAGCTGACCGGTGAGGTCGAGCTCATCGCGGGACAGATCGCCCTCGACCAGGATCCGCTGCCCGACGGCAGTGACCCCGTCGAGCGTCTGCTCGCGATGCGCGGCGGCATCTTCGTGGTGCACCAGCGCCTGCCCGTGCTGCCGGTCTCGCAGGGCGACGATCGCCATCGCGTCGGCTCGCTCTCGGTGCACGTGCCCGCGGACCTGATGAACTACTGCGAGCAGGCGGGCCTCACCGGCACGCTCAAGCTCGACCACGAGGGCGAGCGCGTCGAGCTCGTCTACGAAGCGGGCGAGCTGCTCGCGATCCGCGTCGACGGGCGCGAGGACGGAGACCTCACACACGTCTTCGGTTGGGACTCGGGGCGCTTCGAGATCGCGGTGAACGCGAAGGTCCGCACGCTGATCCCCGAGCTGCCCGCCGAAGAAGCGCGCAAGGCGCTCGAGAGCGACGACTTCGACGCGCGCGAGCCGACCACCCAGTACGTCCGCCCCCGCAACCCCGAGGACACCGGCAAGCACCTCATGAAGGTGCTCGAGGTCGCGCTCACGACGATCGTCGATCAGAGCGAGCGCGCCCGCCCCGCGCGAGTGAGCCCGGCGCGCGGCGCGAGCAAGAGCGTGCGCCCCCGTCCCGCGACGATGCCCGCGCTCAACGCGCCGCGCCGCCGCGAGCCCACGGTGCGCGTCGTCTACCTCAAGCCCGACGACCCGACGACCGCGGTGCCCGCGGGCACCGACCTCGGCACCCGCCACGTCGCGCCGGGACACGCCCGCGACGAAGGGCTGATCGAGGCCCAACCCGCGCGCCGCAAGAGCGCCGAGCACCCGACGGTCGAGCCCGAGCCCGCGAAGCCGCCCCCGCTGCGCCCCCGCAAGGACGCGACGCCGACCCCGACCCCGCAGAGCGAGCCTCCGCGCACCGCGAAGCCCGACCGCACCCCGCTGCGCGTCGAGCAGCCTCCGCGCAGCAGCCCGTCGCATCGCATCGCGCTGGAGCGCGAGGCCGAGCGCGCCAAGCACCAGGGCCTGACCCCGCTGCTCTGGGTGATCACGGTGGTCGCGATCGGGCTGTTGGTCGTCGGCCTGCTCACTCAGCTGCAGTGAAGCGCGCGCGGTAGGCCGCGCGGAGCGCGGCGTCGACCTGGCCGAGCGGCACGCCGGCGCTGGCCAGCGACGCGACCACCGCGTGCACGGCTTGCTCGTGGGGGTGTCGCGAGAGCACCGCGTCGCAGAGCGCGTGCACCGCCAGTGCGATCGACCCCGCCGCGCCGCCGCGCCCGCCGAGCATCGTCGACCAGCTCGAAGGCACGACCTCGCGCACGTCGTCCTCGCCGGCTCCGTCGATCCAGCGTGCGATCGCGTCGAGCAACCGCTCCGCAACGGCGCCCGCTTCGCGCGGTGACAGGAAGCGATCGGCCTGGTTCGACACCGCGCTCCTCGCGTCGCGCAGGACCGGCACCTGCGCCCGCACGATCGGCAACAACGCGGCGATGCACGCCCGTCGCCCCGCGGCCCGGATCGCGCGCTTGTGGGCGCGCCACGCGGGCCCGTCGGACGCGAGCGGCGGAGGGTCGAAGTCGCCCATCGGTGCATCATATGCCGTGCCTCGATCGGCTCCGACCATGACGGCGACACTGCGCGCCTCGTGGCTCGTCGGCGCGGCGGTGGTGCTCGTCACCATCGTCGTGGTCGCGTACCTGTGGCTGTTCGAGGTGCGCGGACGGGTCGCGACGCTCTCCGCCACTCCGTTCGGCGCCTACGTCGTGACGCAGCACCAGCGGCGCGCGGCTCCGTGGTTGCCGTGGCTGCCTACCCACGAGCTCGAGGTCTCGGACGCATCAGGCCCGCGGTGGCGGATCCGAGTGCGTGACACCACGCCGTGGAACGACTTCGGCGCCTCGCACCTCGCGCGCGGCGACGAGCTCCTCGTCGAAGATCGCGACGCATGGCACGGCCGCGAGCTCGCCACCGGCGCGCTTCGGTGGAGCGGGCCGCTCGCCCGCGTGTTCGACGCCCGCGTGCTCGGCGACGTCACGCTCGTGGTCGACCACGATCTGCGTCTCTGGGCGATGGACCACGCGAGCGGCGTCGCGCGCTGGTCGCTCGGTCCCGTGTCGACCATCGAGCTCGAAATGGTCGACGTGATGGGCGCCGCCGAGATCGTGATCGACCAGTCGGTCATCGACCTCCGGACCGGGCGCGTCCTCCTCGCGCTGCCGTCGTCGTTCGCGGTCGCCGACGACGAGCTGCTCTGGATCGCCCGTTTCGATACCGTGATGAGACGACGCGCAGGTGAGCAGCCGCGCGCGGCGCTCACGATTCCGGGGACCTTCGGCTGGATGGACGCGCACGCGGCGGGCGATCAGGTGCTCGTGCATCTGCACCGCACGGCGACGTGGGCAGACGTCACGGCGCGAGCCGAACCACGTTCGGTGCGCATGGACGAACTCACCGATGCCGACGACGTGATCGCCGCGATCGGTCCCGACGACGACATGCGGTGGATCCTCGCGGTGCCCCACGCCGTGTTCGATTCGTGCGTCCTCGACGAGCAGGTGATCGTGTTCGGCGGCACCCGCGTCGTCGGCGGCGAGCACGCAGTCTTCGCGGTCGACGTCGAGACCGGCACCGTGCTCCCGCTCGACGCGCGCTCGCCGTGCCCGTGATCGCGCCCGCCGCGCGTCAGCGCTCGCTCCCGGCGCGCCATCGCAGCACCTCGAGGGCCACGCCCACGTGGACGCGGTCGTGCTCGAGCGGTCGCGGCATCAGGGCCTCGGCGGTCTCGAGCCGGCGCAGCAGGGTGTTGCGATGCACGCGGAGCCGCTCCGCCGCGCGCGATGCGTTGCAGCCTTCTTCGAGGAACGCCTCCACCGTCTGCCGGAGCTCGGGGCTCGCGGTCGCGAGGTCGCCGAGGGTGTGCTGCACGAAGTGATCGGCGCCCTCGGGATCGATCGTGATCAGCGACACCAGGCGCACCCGATCGAAGCTCACGACGCGGGCGTCGGAGCCGAGGCGCGCGAGCATGCGCTGCGCGGTGAGCGCGTCGAGGTGGCTGCGGCGGAAGCCCTCGACGCCCTTCGCCAACGACCCGATCGCGACCCGCGCCGAGGGGGCGTCGCGCATCGCCGCGCGCACGCGGTCGAGCTCGGGCTCGGCAACGCCGGGCAGCCACACCCAGAGCGTCGCCGCGCTCGCGACCACGCCGAGGAAACGCGGCGCGCCGGTGATGCGCGCGAGGGCCTCGGCCACGCTCTCCAGCGCGCTCATGTCGGACTCGGCGTCCTCGCTCCAGATCACCGCCGCGCGGTGCGCCTGGTCGAGCGGGTACCCGAGGCGATGCTCGGCGTGCGCCGGGCGGATCGGCGCGCCCTCGAGCAGCAGCGCGACCACCTCGCGCCGCTCGGCGTGGGTGCCGCGCGTGAGCTCGTGCCGCTCCTTCGCCATCTGCGCGGTGATGCCCGCGATCGTCGCCTCGATGAACGCCGAGATCGATCGGGCGGTCACGTCGAGCAGCTCGCGCAATTCGCTGGCGTCCGACGTGAGCTCGAACGCGATCGCCATCCAGCGGAGCCACGCCGCGTTCTGACCGGTCCGGTACGAGTGCAGAGCCGCTTCGTTGATGCCGCGGCGGACGAGATCGCGCGCCGCGGCGAGCGGCTCGGGCCCCAGGTTCGGCGGGACGGGCGCCCCGGGGTCGCGGATGTTCGCCTCGGCCCAGTGCGCGAGGTTCGCGCGGTTCACCCGGCGGGTCGCCGCGGCGAGCACCGGGTCGCTCGCGATCGCGCTCATGCCGAGCGTCGTGAGCGTCACGTCGTCGATCTCGGCGAGCCACTCGTCGGGGGAGCGCAGGGCGATCTCCGCGCCGCGCCGGATGAGCTCGCGAACGCGCTCCGACGGCGGATCCCACTGCCACATGCCCGCCCGGGGAGTCCTGGTGTGCACAGTGCACTGATGATGACGAACTTTGGTGCAATCTGCACATTGTCAGGCCGCGATCCGCCCCCGCATGCTGAGCGCTGCATGAGCCGCGAATACGTCGACGTGCTGATCGTCGGGGCCGGCATCTCGGGGATCGGCGCCGCCTGGTACCTCCAGAAGGAGCACCCGGCGAAGTCGTACGCGATCCTCGAGGGACGGGGCGCGATCGGCGGGACCTGGGATCTCTTCCGCTATCCCGGCATCCGCTCCGACTCCGACCTCCACACGTTCGGCTTCGCGTTCAAGCCGTGGACCCACGAGAAGTCGATCGCCGGTGCCGGCGAGATCCTCGACTACCTGCGCGAGACGGTCGCGGAGAACGGCATCGATCGTCACGTCCGCTTCCGCCACCAGGTGAAGGGCGCCGCGTGGTCGAGCGAGGGCGCGCGCTGGGTCGTCGACGTCGAGCGCGCCGACACCGGCGAGCGCACGAAGATCGAGTGCGGGTGGCTGTTCTGCGCCGCCGGGTACTACCGCTACGACGAGGGTTATCGACCGCGCTTCGAAGGCGAGGAGCGATTCGAGGGCCGCATCGTGCACCCGCAGCACTGGCCCGAGGATCTCGACCATGCCGGCAAGCGTGTGGTCGTGATCGGCAGCGGCGCGACCGCGGTCACGCTGGTGCCGGCGATGGCGGAGACCGCGCGGCAGGTGACGATGCTGCAGCGGACGCCGACGTACATCCTGCCGGTGCCCTCGAAGGACCGGCTCGCGAACGCGCTCCGGAAGTACCTGCCGGCCGAGACCGCGTACGAGATCACGCGCCGCAAGAACATCGGGACGCAGCGCCTGATCTACGGCTTCTGCCGGCGGTTCCCCAAGGCGGCGCGCCGCTGGCTGCGCGCGATCAACACCCGGATGCTCCCCGAGGGCTTCCCGGTCGACCAGCACTTCGACCCTCCCTACGAGCCGTGGGATCAGCGGCTCTGCGCCGTGCCCGACGGCGACCTCTTCCGCGCGATCCGCGCGGGCACCGCGTCGGTCGTCACCGATCGCATCGAGACCTTCACCGAGCGGGGCATCCGGTTGGCCTCCGGCGAGGAGCTCGAAGCCGACATCATCGTCACCGCGACCGGCCTCAACCTGCAGACCTGCGGCGGCATCGCGCTGGTGGTCGACGGAGCGCCGGTGCGCTTCGCGGAGAAGGTCGCGTACCGCGGCATGATGCTCGACGGGGTGCCGAACTTCTCGTTCGCCATCGGCTACACGAACTCGTCGTGGACGCTGAAGATCGGCCTCCTGTGCGAGCACTTCTGCCGGCTGCTCGCGCACATGGACCGGAACGGCCACGCCATCTGCGTCGCCGAGCGCGCCGACCCCGACATGAAGACGCGGCCGCTGCTCGACTTCGGCGCCGGCTACGTGAAGCGCTCGCTGCACGAGCTGCCGCGTCAGGGCGAGGCGTACCCCTGGCTGATGTCGATGGACTACGTCGAAGACACGAAGCTGCTCCGCGAGGGCTCGGTGGAGGATCGCCACCTGCGCTTCCGGCCGCGCGTTTCGTCGAAGTCGCACCCGCCGGTGCTGAGGGCGGTCGGATGATCGAAGAGCACCTCTGTGAGCTGCCGAGCGGCGTGCGCTTGTGTTACCGCACCAGCGGCTCGACGCGCGGCGAGCCGCTGCTGCTGATCGCGGGGCTGGGCCTCCACCTGACGTGGTGGCCGCAGAGCTTGATCGATGGATTGGTCGAGCGCGGCCATCACGTCATCGCGTTCGACAACCGCGACGTGGGTCGATCCTCGCGCATCGCGACGCGACCGCCGGGCGTCCTCCGGCAGCTCCTCCGGGTGCCGCACGCGGACAACTACGACCTCGGCGACATGGCCGAGGACACCGTGGGCCTGCTCGATCACCTCGGGATCGACGCGACGCACCTCGTCGGCATGTCGATGGGCGGCATGATCGCGCAGACCATCGCGGCGCGTCATCCGCGTCGGGCGCGCTCGCTCGTGTCGATCTTCTCGACGACCGGCGCGCGCCGCGTGGGACAGCCGAGCCTCTCGACGCTGCGTCACCTCGCCGGACCACGCGCGCGAACGCGTGACCAGGCGATCGCGAGTCACGTCACGATCATGCGGCACATCGGGCCGAGCGGATTCGCGCTCGATCTCGAGGCGCTCGAGGCCTACGCGGGCGCGGCGTGGGATCGCGGCGACGGGCTCCACGCTCCCGCCGGGATCGCGCGGCAGATCGGCGCGATCCTCAAGTCGGGTGATCGGACCCGCGAGCTCCGACGGATCACGACCCCCACGCTCGTCCTCCACGGCGACAGCGATCTCATGGTGCATCCGAGCGGCGGGCGCGCGACCGCGAGGGCGATCCCCGGCGCCGCGCACGTGACGATCGAGGGCATGGGGCACCACTTGCCGGCGGGCGTGATCCCGAGGGTGACCGAGCTCGTCGCGCGGCACCTCGCCGACGCGCGGCAGCGCGCGGCGTGAGGACGGAGGACGGGATGAGATCGTTCGCTGGGAAAGTCGCCGCCATCACCGGCGCGGGCTCGGGCATCGGTCGCGCGCTCGCCGTCGAGCTCGCCCAGCGCGGCTGTCACCTCGCGCTCTCGGACGTGAACGAGGCGGGGCTCGGGGAGACCGTGGGGCTGCTCGCGTCGAGCGGCGTGCGCGTGACGCACGCGCGCGTCGACGTCGCGGACCGCGAGGCGGTGTTCGCGTGGGCCGACGTGGTCGCGCGCGAGCACGGCAAGGTCAATCTGATCTTCAACAACGCGGGCGTCGCCCTCGGCGCGTCGATCGAGGACGGCCGCTACGAAGATCTCGAGTGGCTGATGAACATCAACTTCTGGGGCGTCGTGCACGGGACGAAGGCGTTCCTGCCGCACCTCAAGGCCACCGGGGACGGGCACATCGTCAACACGTCGAGCGTGTTCGGGCTGATCGCGGTGCCCACGCAGTCCGCCTACAACGCGGCGAAGTTCGCGGTGCGCGGCTTCACCGAGGCGCTGCGCATGGAGCTGGAGCTGAGCCCCTGCGGCGTGAGCGCGACCAGCGTGCATCCCGGCGGCATCAAGACGAACATCTCGCGCTCGGCGCGCCAGGATCCGAGCCTCGCGAAGCTCGGGATCGATCCCGCCACCGCGGGCGCGAAGTTCGAGAAGAGCTTCATCACGAGCGCCGGGGACGCGGCGCGCATCATCCTGCGCGCGGTGGAGCGCGACGAACGCCGGGTCCTCGTCGGGCCCGATGCCCGCGTGATCGACTGGCTCGCGCGCTCCCTGCCCTCGGCGTACCAGAAGATCGTGATGTTCTGGAGCCGCAGGACGATGAGCTGAGGCACGCCCGCCGTCACCGCAGCTCGTCGGTGATCGTCATCGTCATCGAGTCGCCAGCCATGCCTTCGCGTCGGTGCCGACGATCGCATGCGCCTCGAGCGCCTGCAGCCAGGCCGTGACCCGTGGGTCGCGGAACGGCGCGATCGCGTCGACGAACGCGCGGAGCTGCACCGGCGCGACGTTGGGGTGGAGGCAGCGCTCGTAGGCCGGGAGCTTCTCCAGATAGAGCGGGATGGCGTCGGCGCCGGCGAGGAACACGAGCCGCGGATCGAGCAGGTCCAGCGGGTAGGCGTCGGGCCGGAAGGCCTTCATCCCGGCGAGGATCGCCGGGACGTCGGTGGTGTGCAGCACGTCGGGCACGACGGCGCCTCGGGGCGGGTGCGCCGTGTCGAGGAACGCCGTGAGCCGCAGCCGCGGGATCGGGTAGCGCTTCGATCCCGACGCGACGACCGCGCGAAGGCGCGCGTCGAGCGCCTTCTGCTTCGCGGGGGTGAGCCGCAGCCGCACGAAGCCCAGCGCCAGGGCCACGTCGTCGACGAGGGGCTTCATCTGGGGAAGCGCGGTGCCGGGCGGCGGGGACTCGAGCACGTCGACGATCGCGCCGGCGACCGGCTCGGGTCCGCACAGCGCCTCGAGCGCGTACACGAAGTCCTCGGTCAGCTCGCGGTTCCGCAGCGTCCCGGGCTCCGTCATGAGCCGCCGCACGAGCCCGGGCACCGCCTCGGGCTCGATGGGTCGAGGGTCGGCGATCGCCTGCTTCGCCTCGGGGGTGAGGCCTCGTCGCCGCGGATCGGAGCTCAGCGTCAGCACGTTCCCCGCGTAGGCTCGAGCGAGGCGCGCCCACACGCCGCGCGGCCGGAGCAGCTGCGGGAGCATCCATCCGCCGGTGAAGATCTCGGCCGTCGCCGGCGCGGGATCGATCGTTCCGTCGTCGTCGGCCGCGAAACGGATGTGCGGAAAGCCGACCCGGAACAGCGCGGGCAGCGCGTCGCCGACGAGCGGTGGCTCGCTCGTCCGCGGCTTCACGGCGGGCACTGGACGCAGCCACGGCGGCATCGACGTCGCCAGCGCCCGTACGACGCTCGGGGGCGCGCCAACCGGAGCGTGTTTCTTCGCCGGTGCGGGCGCGGCCTTGCGCTTCGTCGCCTTCTTCGTCGCGTTCGCCACGGTTCGACCCCGTCTTCTCGCGGCAGAGAGCCCGAGCATCGCACATGCGACCCCGTTCTCGATCGGGACCACCCCGTGAAGTAGGCTGCGCCGGTGCGCGCCCCGGTCTGGCTCGTGCTCGCGCTGTGCGTCGTCGCGAGCCCACCACCGTCGCGGGCGCACGCGCAGGCCGACACCGAGGTCCCCGAGCCGTCCCCTGCTCCGGAAGCCGCCCCGGCCCCCGACCCCGACCCCGACCTCGTCTTCCTCCTCGAGGGCATCGACGTCCGGGGCAACCAGCGCACCGCGGATCACGTGATCCGTCGCGCCCTCCCGTTCGAGATCGGCACCCCGCTCGACGTCGACGACGAGCGCCTCGAGCAAGCCCGCTGGCAGCTCCTCGGCACCGGGTTCTTCGACTCGGTCGAGCTCTCCATCGAGCGCGGCCGCGAGCGCGGCCGCGTCGTGCTCGTCGTCGTCGTCCACGAGCGCAACACCGTGCTGCTCGAGGAGATCGCGCTCGGCGTCTCCGAGGGCCTCAACGGCGAGCGCAGCTACGGCGGCGACATCTACGTCGGCTCCACGCTCTCCGAGTCGAACCTCTTCGGCACCGGCACCTCGCTGCAGGGCTCGTTCGTCCTCTCGCTGCTGCAGCAGGGCCTGCGCCTGCGCTTCCACGAGCCGCGCTTCGCCTCCACCCCGTTCGCGCTCACCATCGGCGCGTTCTTCCTCAACGCGCGCGAGGTCTACGGCGACGAGGACGTGCTCGTCACCCCGGTCGCGCCCGTCGATCCCGAGGGTCCCTTCGGCCCCGAAGAGGTCCGCTACGCGCTCGTCCGCTACCACCGCGGCGGCGGCTGGATCGGCACCGGGCTCTCCCTCGATCCCGAGAACCGCATCAACGTCTCCTACCAGCTCGAGGTCGTCGACGTGCTCTCGCGCCCCGACGCCGCGAGCGAGCGACGCGGCAGCGAGATCGTTCCCATCGACTTCGCGCTGCACGACGGCACGAGCTTCGTCTCGACGCTCACGCTCAGCTACGTCCACGACGAGCGCGACGATCCCGGCCTCACCCGCCGCGGCCGCCTGGTCACGCTGCGCGGCGATCTCGCGTCGCGCCTGCTCGGCGGCGACTACGACTTCTTCCGCGCGCAGGCGCTGTGGCGCGAGTGGATCGCGCTGCCCGGTTGGGAGCACTCGCTGCGCACGACGCTCTTCGTCGGCGCCGCGCTCGGCGACGCGCCGGTCTTCTATCGCTTCTACGCGGCCGATCTCAGCGATCTCATCCCGAGCCGCATGCTCGAGCTCAACCTCGATCGCCGCACCCCGCCGAACCTGCTCGGCACCGCGATCGCCGAGCTCCGATTCGCGCAGCTCGGCGCGCGCGCCGACATCGAGTACGCGTTCCTGATCGTCCGCCCCAACGACGCGGTGCGCGCGCTCTTCGGGTTCGTCGACGTCGGCCTCTACGCGCTCGCCGACACCGACATGTTCACGCGCCCGATCCCGGGCTACCCGATCAGCGTCCCGATCGATCTCACGTTCGACGTCGGCATCCGTCTCGACACCTCGATCGGCGTGTTCCAGCTCGCGTTCTCGACGCTCGTGGGGTTCGTCTCGTTGTGATCGCGCGCGCCCTCATCGCGCTCGCCGCGCTGCTGCTCGTGCCCTCGCCCGTGCACGCGCAGGACACGATCGCGCGCCGCGCGATGTCGGTGCGCTTCGAGGACGGAGCCGCGCACGTCGATGCCGAGGCCAGCGATCTCGCCGACGCCGCGCTGCGCCGTCGTCTCTCGAGCGGCCTGCCCCAGACCCTCGTCACCCGGGTCTACGCGTTCCACGGCGACACCACGACGCCGATCGCGATCGGCGTGCGCTCCTGCCGCATCACCCACGACCCGTGGGGCCTCACCTATCGCGTGCAGATCCAGACCGAGTCGTCGGATCGCAGCGAGACGATGCGCAGCGTCGAGCAGGTGATCGACGCGTGCCTCGATCTGCGCGCGCTGCGCGTCGGTCGCTCGCGCGACTGGGCTCCGTCGCGCGGCCAGAGCGTGTGGCTCGCCGCGATCATCGAGCTGAACCCGCTCTCGCCCGACACCGTGCACCGCATCCGCCGCTGGCTCGCCCGGCCCGACGGAGCGGGCGTCGAAGGCGACGCGTTCTTCGGCTCGTTCGTCTCGCTCTTCGTGAACCGCCGCATCGGCGAGGCCGAGCGCACCATCCGCTATCGCTCGTCCGGCGAGGTGCGGGTGCCATGACCAAGAGCCCGCTGAGGCTCGGTCGCTTCGAGCGACGCGTGCTCGCGGTGATCGCCGCGGTCGCGTTCGTGCCGCTGATCGGCGCGCTGGTGCTGGGCCGCGGCGTGCTCGCGGAGTCGTATCGCGTCGGGGTCAACCCGCGGGTGCGAAGGCAGCTCGAGGCGAGCCTCGAGACCTACCACGAGTACCTCGTCGCGATGCGCGCCGACGCCGAGCGCAGCGCCGACGCGGTCGCCTACGACTACCGCCTCGTCGACGCGCTGCGTGCCCACGACACCAGCACCGCGCGCGACGTGCTCGACGCCGCGCTGGCGCGCCACGAGCACCTCGCCGCGATCGAGATCGTCGGCGACGACGGCGGGATGCTCGCCGCGAGCACGCGCGATCTCGACCCCGATCGTGACCGCCACCTCGTGCTCGAGCGCGACTTCGAGGGCACCGCGGATCCCGCGCTCCAGCACGTGACGGTGCGGGTCACGGTCGCCGCGCCGAACGAGCCCTTCCTCGCCTATCAGCGCGCGGGCGAGGTCGTCGAGGTGTTCCGCCACCTCGAGGCGAGCACGTCGTACGTCGCGGGCTTCTACCTCGCGGTCTACATCGCGCTGCTGCTCAGCGTCGCGGTGGTCGCGCTCGCGATCGGCATCGTGGTCTCGCGGCGCGTCACCCGCCGCATCGTGGTGCTCGCGGACGCGACCCAGCGGGTCGGTGGCGGCGATCTCACGGTCGAGGTCCCCACCGACGAGGCCGACGAGGTCGGCGAGCTCACCCGCGCGTTCAACGCGATGGTCCGCGACATCCGCACCTCGCGCGATCGCATCGAGTACCTCCAGCGCGTCGGCGCGTGGCAGGAGATGGCGCGCCGCCTCGCCCACGAGATCAAGAACCCGCTCACGCCGATCCAGCTCGCGGTGCAGCAGCTCCACCAGAGCTATCGCGGCGAGGACGCGCGCTACCGCCGCACCCTCGACGACGTGCGCGACATCGTCGAGGAAGAGATCACCACGCTGCGCCGACTGGTGAAGGAGTTTGGCGAGTTCGCGCGCCTGCCCACGCCCGAGCTCGCGCCCGCGGATCTGCGCGCCCTGGCGCGCGACTTCGCGAAGGGCGTCGATCCCGAGGCGATGGCCTCGGAGGGCGAGGCACCGCGCCCGGGGCTCCCGATCCCGAGCGTCCGGCTCGACATCGATCCCGACGTGCCGCTCCCGGTCGTGATCGACGCCCAGATGCTCCGCCGCTGCCTCGACAACCTGGTGCGCAACGCCGTGCAGGCGACGGTCGCGAGCCGCGCTCGCGGTGGCCCCGGCAGCACGGTGATCGTCGCGGCACGACGCGAGGGCGACGACGCGCTGCTCGAGGTGCGCGACGACGGCCCCGGCGTGCCGCTCGGCGCGCGCGAGCGCGTGTTCGACCCGTACTACACGACGCGCGAGGAAGGCACCGGCCTGGGCCTCGCGATCGTGAAGAAGGTCGTGCTCGAGCACGGCGGTACGATCTCGTGCGACGAGGCGCCCGAGGGCGGCGCGCTCTTCCGCATCCGGCTCCCGATCGAACGCGAAGGATCATCCGCATGAGCGACGGTGGACCCTCGACGCGCACCATCCTGCGCGCCCTCGGCTTCGGCTTCGCGCTGCTGGTGCTCGGGGCGTGGCTCGCGCGGAGCTTCTTCCCGGCCGAGAGCCCGCTGATGTCGCAGCCCGCGCCACCGCTCGAGGGGCGCATCGTCGCGGGCGAGGGCGCGGATCGCGAGGACCGGGTGTCGCTCGAGTCGCTGCGCGGGCGCCCGGTGATCCTCGACTTCTGGGCGAGCTGGTGCCCGCCCTGCCGCGCCTCGATCCCGATCCTGTCGCGCCTCGCCGCGACCCACGCCGACGCGGGCCTGGTCACGCTGGGCGTGAACGTCGAGGCGAACCAGACGCGCAGCTTCGTCGAGCGCGCGCATCGCGCGCTGCGCTCGGGATTTCCCACGCTGCACGACGAGCACTATCGGATGCAGGCCGACTACGGGGTCGAGTCGCTCCCCACGCTGGTGCTGATCGACCGGCGCGGGGTGGTGCGCAGAGTCGAGGTCGGAGTGCCCGACGAGACCGACCTCGACGCGCAGATCCGCGAATTGCTTGCAGAAAACCCCTGAACGTCAATTTCGTCGGCTTGCCCGGGTTGTGGTCGGCTGGTATCTTTGCCGGGCCGCGGGCCCTTTGGTTCGCGTGGGTCTTTCCGAGCCTGGATGAGCAGCCACGCCATGTCGTCGCAGAACCCCGGGGCCGAATTCACGCGCCTCCAGCAGCAGGCGCAGAAGCTCGACGAGCGTCTCGTGGTCCTGCAGCGCCTCTACGCGGCGGCCCCCGAGGACGCGCGCAAGGACTACAACTTCAAGCTCGACCTCTCGTGGATCCACCACGACAGCGCGCTCGAAGGCGTCGTCTACTCGATCCCCGAGCTGCACGCCGCGCTGCAGGGCCAGCCGCCCGCCGATGCCTCGCTGGTCCCGACGTTCGACGAGATCCGGCAGAACAAGGCCGCGGTCGATCTCGTGCGCGAGATGGCGACGCGCAAGAAGCTCAAGATCGACCTCGACACGCTGAAGGACCTCTACGTGTGCCTCGCGCCCGAGGAGATCGAGGGCAAGAAGCCTCCGGCGTACCGGAAGGACATGCCGATCCACCGGCTGTACTTCCACGAGATCGCGACGCCCGACAAGATCAGCTACAAGCTGCGCCAGTTCACGCAGTGGGTGAACGCCGCGGAGACCAAGCGCACCACGCACCCGGTGCGGCTCGCGGCGAAGGCGCACTTCCAGCTGCTGCACATCTACCCGTTCCCCAAGCACAGCGGGAAGGTCGCGCGTCTGGTCGGCAACCTGATCCTGCTGCAGAACGGGTTCCCGCCCGCGATCATCCACGCGACCGAGCGCCAGCGTTACTACGACGCGCTCAAGACCAACGACAACGCGCTCGCGACCGTGGTGCGCGAGGCGCTGATGAGCTCGATGGAGAGCGCGATCCGCTACTTCGAGACGATCGCGCCGCCGGCGCCGGTCGAAGAGCCCGCGCCCAAGCCGCGCAAGAAGGCGGCGGGCGCGAAGAAGCGCTGAGCAGGGCTACTCGGGCCCGCGCTCACCGCCGGGCAGCACGTCGATCAGCGCGCGCTCGACGCGATCGCCGACCAGCGTGAGGCGCGGCGCGCCCTCGAAGTCGATCACCATCGCCACGCGCCCACCGGCGTCGTGCAGGATCGTGAAGCGCGCCTTCGCGCCGTGGGGCGGGAGGTGCTCGCCGTGCCCGCGCACCTTCGCGCTGCCGCGACGCAGCAGCGAGAGCACGCGACCGCCGAGCGGCAGGCGATCGGGTACGTGACCCTCGGGCACTTCGTCGGAGTGGGAGAGCAGCGCGAGCTCGCGCGCCTCGTCGTCGAGCTGCGCGACCCACGCGGTGCGCGTGTTCTCGGGCGCGCGGAAGATCGAGAGCAGCGTGCCCTCTTCGTCGAGCTCGATCATCCCCGCGAGCCAGAGCTCGTCGCCGACGTGCAGCAGCACGTCGCCGACCCGCAGCCCACGCCGCGGATCGTTCGCGCGTGCTGCCGCCGCGAGCCGCTTCTCGCGCTCGGCGTCCTGCGCTGCGCGCCGTTGCACGATGGCCCGCGCGACCGCGGACGCGACGACCACCGCCGCCGCGCTCACCGCGAGCTCGATGATCACCCCGTGCTCCCCGAGAGCGCGCGATGCAGCGCGCGCGCAGCCTGCTCGGGATCGGGGGCCTCGCCGATCGCCGCGATCGCCGCGCCGAGCGCGACGCCGGTGCGCGCGACGCCGGACGCGCTCGCCTCGGTGATCCCGCCGATCGCGACGATCGGCACCCGCGCGACGCGCACCGCGCGCGCGAGCCCCTCGAGCCCGACCACGGGATCGGGGTTCTCCTTGCTCTTCGTCGCGAACACCGGCCCGAAGCCGACGAGGTTCGCGCCCTCGTCCATCGCGACACGCAGCTGCGCGAGGTCGTGGGTCGAGCGGCCGATCATCATGCGACCCACGATGCGGCGCGCCTCGGCGATCGGCAGATCGTCCTGCCCGAGGTGCAGTCCGTCGGCGTCGACGAGCAGCGCGAGATCGGGGCGATCGTTCACCACGAAGGGCACGCCGCGCTCCTTCGCGCGCGACCGCACCGCGCGCATCAGCGCGAGCCGCTCGCGGTCCGGCATCCGCTTCGCGCGGACCTGGATGATCGCGCATCCACCTCGCAGGATCGCGCTCGCGACCTCGAGCGGATCACGCCCTGCACACCGTTCCGGATCGACGATCGCGTAGAGCCCCCGCACGGCGCCAACATAGGCGTTGCCCCCACCCCGATGCAACCCCTCGGAATTGCTGCGCTCCACGCGCAGTGATCCCGCCTTGCGAGCACCCCGCGCGTCGCCCACCCTTGCGCCGCCGTGAGAGAGTGGTGGCGCGATGCGCGCGGCGAGCCCTCGCCGATCCCGTGGGCCGGCACGCGTCGCGCGCTGCACGCGATGGTGCTCGTCGCCGCGATCACGTTCGCGACGCTCTCGCTGCTGCGCTGGCACACGTTCCACAACGAGACGTTCGATCTCGCGTTCTACGCGCGGATGTCGTGGGGCGCGGTGCACGGCGACGGATGGAACCCGATCGTCGGCGCGCACGAGCTCGGCCTGCACCTCGCGTGGATCCTGCGGCCGCTCGGGCTGATCGGGATGCTCTTCGGGCAGGCGCCGACGTTGCTCGTCGCGCAGTCCTTCGCGCTCGCGGCCGCCGCGCTGCCGATCGCGCGCATCGGCGCGCGGCACCTCGGCGCGCCGGGCGCGATCGTCGCGGCGCTCGCGTGGCTGCTCCATCCCAACCTCGCGCACGTCGCGTCGGAGGAGTTCCATCCCGGCAGCATCGCGGTGCTCCCGCTCGCGTGGGCAGCCGAGTCGCTCGATCGACGCAGCGGTCCGGGGATCGTGCTCGCGACCCTCGGCGTGCTGCTCTGCCGTGAAGATCTCGGCCTGGTCACGACGCTGGTCGGGGTCGGGGCGTGCGTGCTGGCGCTGCGCTCGCCGCGCTCGATCGAGCGCACCCGCCTCGCGCGCGCCGGCGTGATCGTCGCGGTGATCTCGCTCGCGTACGTGCTCGTCTTCGTGCTGGTGCTGCACCCGCGCTTCGCGCCGCCCGAGGGATCGCTCGAGCTGCACTTCGGGCGCTTCGGACGCAGCACGACCGAGGTCGCGCAGTACGTGATCACGCATCCTGCGGAGCTGATCGCGCACCTCTCGGTGCGACACCGCGTGCTCTACCTCGCGCTGATCACCGCGCCGTGCGCGCTGCTCCCGCTCGTGCGCCCGGGGTTCCTCCTGATCGCGGCGCCGGTGCTCGCGATCAACCTGCTCTCGGACTTCCCGGGCACGACCGATCTCGACTCGCACTACCTCACGCCCGCGATGCCCTTCGTGCTCGCGGCCGCGATCCACGGCGCTGCGGCGCTGCCCGATCGCGCGCTGCTGCGCGTCGCGCCGCTCGCGGCGAGCGCGCTCTTCGCGCACCTGATCGCGGGTGGCACGCCGCTCTCGCTCGTGTTCTCGCGCGAGCCGTTCGTCGCCGACGAGAGCACCGACGCGGCGCGCCGCATCGTCGCGCGCATCGGGCCGAGCGCATCGGTGCAGGCGCCCGACGCGCTCCTGCCGCACCTCGCGGAGCGACGGGATCTGCGCCGCGCGCCGCCGCCCGAGACGCGCGCCGACTTCGTGGTGCTCGACGCATCACACCGGGTGCGCTTCGCCCACGAGGAGGACCTCCTCCGCACCAGCGAGGAGCCCCAGACCCGCGCCTGGATCGCGCGTGACGATCACGCGCTGGTCGAGGCCGGCGGCGACTATCTGCTGCTCGAGCGCGGCCGCGATCCCCGCGAGGGCATCGGGGCGCGCGCGATCGTCGATCACGACGACGATCGACGCGCCGGTCGTCGCCTCACCGGATGCCTGCGGCTGCGCGACGCGCGGCTCGAGCGGCGGGGCAGCGGGCTCGTGCTCACGCTCGATCTGCTCGCGCTCGGTGCCTGTCCTTCCGACCTCGCGCTGCGCATCGGCGAGGGCAAGCGACCGCGCCGGGTCGACCTGATCGCGAACGGATGGCTCTCGCCCGCGCACTTCCGCGCCGGCGACGTGATCCGTTCCGAGCACCCGCTCGGACCCGCCGAAGTCCGCCCCGGCCGGCTCCGGGTGGGGACCCTCCGCTCGAGCGGCGCCCGCCCCGAGCACCTCGATCCTCACTCGATCGTCATCGACGCAGCAATTCCGTGACGCTGGCTGACGTTGCTCGACGCGGTGCGCTATGCTCCCGGCTCGTCGCCGTCCGCTCCCGGCGATCCTCCGGAGGACCCGTTTGACGTCCCCCACGTCGAGCTCCGAGATCACCGAAGACTCCGACGCGACAGAGCTCGCACTGCGACGCTCCGGCATGTTCCAGGGAAGCTCACGCGCTTCGACACTGACTTCGAGCGGTCCGCAGAGCGACGAGGACGACGGGCCCACGCTCCTCGAGTCGCGCAAGAACCTGCAGAGCCTCCAGCCCGAGCTCCTCGCCGATCGCTACGAGAGCCGCTCGGTGCTCGGCGAGGGCGGCATGGGCGAGGTGCGCCTCGTCTGGGATCGCATCGTCGGCCGCGAGGTCGCGATGAAGGTGCTGCTCCCCACGCGCTCGGGGAGATCACGCGCGAAAGAGCGCTTCCTGCGCGAGGCGCACGTGCAGGGCTACCTGGATCATCCAGGGATCGTCCCGGTGCACGAGGTCGGGACGCTGCCCAGCGGCGAGCCCTTCTTCACGATGAAGCGGATCCGCGGCGTGACGCTCCACGAGGTGCTCGAGGGGCTGCGCAAGAACGATCCGAACCTGCGCAGCCGCTTCAGCCGGCGCCGCATGCTCTCGGCGTTCTCGAAGGCGTGCCTCGCGATCGACTACGCGCACGCGCGCGGCGTGGTGCACCGCGATCTGAAGCCCGAGAACGTGATGCTCGGCGACTTCGGCGAGGTCTACGTGCTCGACTGGGGCGTCGCGCGCATCGTCGGCACCCAGGTGCAGCGCATGCCGATGGCGCTGCTCGGATCGATCACGCGCGCCGAGCAGGACCTGCTGGGCACGCCGGGCTACATGGCGCCCGAGCAGATCGATCGCTCGAACGACGCCGACTCCGCGGCCGACGTGTACTCGCTCGGCACGATCCTCTTCGAGGTGCTCACGCTCCAGGCGCTGCATCGCGGCAAGAGCGTGCGCGAGCTGATGATCTCGACGCGCGAGGGCGCCGACGCGCGGTGCTCGGTGCGCGCTCCGCAGGCCGCGGTGGCGCCCGAGCTCGAGGCGATCTGCGTGCGCGCGACCCACGCCGATCCGCTGAAGCGCCCGCAGGCGCGCGAGCTCCACGAGGCGATCGAGTCGTTCCTCGACGGCGATCGCGAGACCGCGCGGCGCAAGCTCGTCGCCGATCTGCACCTCCGCGCCGCGAAGGAGACCCTGAAGCGCGCGTCGGGGACGAGCGGCGCCGAGGGCGCGACCGCGCAGCGCGATGCGATCCGCGGGCTCGCCCGCGCGCTCTCCGCCGATCCCTCGAACCCCGAGGCGCTGCAGCAGCTCCTCGATGCGCTCGCGAAGCCGCTCGACGGCAAGCTGCCCGAAGAGGCCGAAGCCGAGGTGCGCGAGGAAGAGGAGAAGCAACACCGCGTCGCGTCGCGCGCGCTGCGCGCCGGTCGCTTCAGCTGGCTGCTCTACGTGCCGCTCGTGGTGTGGCTCGGCCCGCGCGATCTCGTGCTCGGGTTCACCGCGCTCGGCGCGATCATCGCGGCGGTGCTCGTCAGCTGGATCGTCGATCTGCTCCCGAAGCCGCGGCCCTGGATGCGCACCGCGGTCGCGGTGTTCGCGATGCTGACGATCATGCCGATCGCGTCGTTGTTCTCGCCGCTGATCCTCCTGCCGGCGATCGCGGCTGCGAGCATCCCGACGTTCATGGTGCACCTCGACCGTCCGGGACGCTGGATCACGACGGCTGCGGCGTGCATCGCGGCGACGCTGCCGTTCGCGCTCGAGGTCGCGGGTGTGATCCCGCCCTCGGTCCTGATCCGCGACGGAGCGATCACGATCCTCCCCCGCATGACCCACTTCCCCGAGTGGCCCACCCGCATCGTGCTGCTGGTGCTCTCGATGTCGCCGCTGCTCACCAGCGCGATCCTGATGGGCCGCGTGCGCTGGGAGCTCGACGCTGCGCGCCGCCGCGTGCACTGGCATCTCTGGCGGCTGCGCCAGCTGATGCCGTGATCCGGATCGGCGAGCATCGCTACGAGTCATCGCTCGCCGGCGAGCCGCGCGAAGAAGAGCCTCATGGGTTCGGCTGGCTCGGCACGCTGACGCTCGTCGTGCGCCGGGTCGGCGGCGCCGGCGCGTTGCGGATCGCATTCGACGGCACCTCGATGGGACGCGACGGAGCCGCGGGCGACGTCATGCGCATGGGCGCGGACGGCCCGGAGTGGCTGCCACTGCACGCGACCGTGGTCAGGCGGTGCTTCATCGAAGCCGCGCTCGCCGCCGGGTGGGACGGAGAGCGCGACGACACGCTCGACGGCTGGGCGCTCTACGACGACGCGCTCGCGCGCATTCGCGCGCGCGAGCCGCGTCCGCCGACGCTCAGCTGATGCCGACCTTGCGCTCGATCACCTCGATCGCGCGCTTCACCCGCTCGTCGCTCTCGACGAGACCGCTGATCTTGCGGTGCGCGTTCATGACCGTGGTGTGGTCCTTGTTGCCGAAGCGCGCGCCGATCATCGGGTAGCTCAGATCGAGGCGCTCGCGGCAGATGTACATCGCGATCATGCGGGGCAGCGACACGTTGCGGTGCCGGCGATCGCTCATCAGCTCCTTGATGCCGATCTGAAAGTACTCGCAGGCCGCGCGCTGGATGTCCTCGACGCTCGTCTGACGCGCGTCGCGACCCTTCGGCTGGTGCGCACCGAGCGCCATCCGCGCGAGCTCGATGTCGAGCGGGCGCTGCTGCGCGTCCGCGAGCACCGCGAGACGCAGCAGCGTCCCCTCGAGCTCGCGCACGTTGCTCTGCACGACCTGCGCGATCAGCAGCGCGACGTCGTCGCCGAGGTGCAGCTGCTCCTGCTCCGCCTTCTTGCGGAGGATCGCGATGCGCGTGTCGAGCTCGGGCGCCTGGATGTCGGCGACCAGGCCCCACTGGAAGCGCGAGATCAGGCGCTCCTGCATCTCGGGGATGTGCTGCGGATAGACGTCGCTCGTGACGACGATCTGCTTGTCCGCGTGATAGAGCGCGTTGAACGTGTGGAAGAACTCTTCCTGCGTCTGCTCGCGCCCCGCGAGGAACTGGATGTCGTCGATCACCAGCACGTCGCACGAGCCGCGATAACGCGCGCGGAACTCGTCGATGCGCTTGTGCTGCAGCGCCCAGATGAACTCGTTGGTGAAGCGCTCGGCGCTCAGGAAGAGCACGCGCGCGTCGCGACGATCCTCGAGCACGCGATGGCCGACCGCGTTGACGAGGTGGGTCTTGCCGAGGCCGACCTTGCTGTAGATGAAGAGCGGGTTGTAGCGCTTGCCCGGGCTCGAGCTCGCCGCGATCGAGGCCGCGTGCGCGAGCTGGTTCGACGGCCCGACGACGAAGTTCTCGAACAGATAACGCGGGTTCAGGGCATACGACTGCTCGCCCACGGGACTTCCGCTCTCGACCGGCGCTGCACTGCGATCGCCGGCAATGCTGCGGGCGACCGGCGGTCGCGCGATCGGCGCACGATCGGTCGCGCCGCTCTCGACGTCGAACGGAAGCTCGCCCGCCGCGCGCAGCGCGCGCACCGGCGGACGCGACGCGCGCGCCGTCACCCGGCCCGCCGCCGCCATCCGCGCACCGCGCGAGAGCATCGCGTCGTCCGCGAGCATCGCGCCCGGCGCGACCATCACGCCGGTCGACGCGACGTCACGATCCGCCACCGCCGGGCTGACCACCTGCCCGGCCGACGTCACCTGCTCCTGCAGGCTCGGGTCGACGACCCACGAGACATCCAGCCCGCTCGCGCCTGTCAGCGCCGCGAGCGACTCGAGGATGTCGGGCAGATAGCGCGCCGAGATCCAATCCGCGAAGAAGCGGTTGGGAATCCGCAGCCGCACGATCCGGCCCTCGATCCCGTCGAAGCGAATCGGCTCCAGCCACGTCGCGTAGGTCTCTTCCGCGAGCCTTCCGCGAAGTCTGCCGAGAGTCGATTCCCACAGCCCGTCCATGCCAGATACCCCAGCAGTTGAGCGCACTTGTCCAAGCGATCCACAAGCTTTCCACAGCCTGGGTCGCTCCAGCGGTTCGTTCAGGGTCGCCGTCTCGATCGAGGTTCGCTGTTCGGGTGCGTGTTTCGAGGGACGCTTGGTTCTAGGAGAGGTGGCTTCTCGAAGAGCTGCCCATCGGAACATCTACCCAGCTACATCTGCGGCACAGCTACAGCGACATCTGCCTTGCTCGGCTCGGGTGGTCTCCGCGAACGAGAGACGACTGCTATCGCGGTAACCCGTCCCCGCCAAATTACCGTCACTCCGATGCTGCACCCGAATCAGGACGCATCATCCGAGCTACGGCAACTCCTCACGAACTGCAGTGAGGGAGCGAGACACTCGATCGGAGGCAACCCGCCTCCCCGAGGAAGACCGACGCTAGCAAAGCTCCCGGGTGCCGTCTACGGGTCTTCCTGCGGAAACTTCTAAGCACATGATCTCGCTCAGTTTTCTTCGTTCGTGACGCGCCGGTTCCGAAGGTGTCGAGACGCAGTGCGTCGAACCCTTTCGGGAAGCCTCGGAGATCACACGTGATCCGCCGAGCCTCTTCGATCCGGTCTCCGTTTCGTCACGGGAGCCAGCGTGATCACACTGGATTCGTGGCATTCCGCCGCGTGACCCTCCGGGCACGTCCGCGCGGCGGGTCGGATCGCGGGCGACGCGGGGCGCATTCCCGCGATTGCGACCGGTTCGACGCGGTTTTCTTGGTGTACGGCGCCGAACCCGGTTAAGCAGGGACACCGCTGTCCAGGCGTTCGGGAACGGGCGTTCGGGGGATCGCAGAGGGATCGGAGGAGCGATGGTGCGTTGGTCAGGTGCAGCGGGGGTGCTCGTGCTCGCAGGGGCCCTCGCGATCTCGCTCGGCGCACCAGCTCGGCTCGCGGCCCAGGCGGCAATCGATCCCCCCGTCGCCGAGGGCTACGACACGACGCGCGGCCTCGCGATGGGCCTCGGCGCGCGCGCGTCGGCGGCCTCGACGTCGGCGCTCCAGTACAACGCGGCCGGCCTGACGATCGGGCGCGTCTATCACATCGAGTCGATCGCCGGGTACGAGCCGGGCACCACGCGGTTCAGCGTCGGCGCGGCGGTCGTCGACTCGTACAGCTCGCCGATCGCGATGGGCATGTCCTACCGCTACATCCACGGCAACGGCGAGTACGGGCACGGCGGGATGGAGGGACGCCTCTCGCTCGCGCTGCCGATCGGCGATGCGTTCGCGATCGGCGTCTCGGGCCGGTACATGAGCTACTGGCGCGAGGGACAGCCCGAGGGCGACACCCGCGGCCCGTTCGCCGAGGGCGTGACCATCGACGCCGCGATCCGTGTGATGCCGATCGAAGGCCTGCACATCGCGGCCCTCGGCTTCAACCTGATCGACCACGGCACCTCGCTGGTGCCGCGCCTGGTGGGCGGGAGCGCGAGCTACACGATCGATCGCATGGTCACGATCGCGTTCGACGGGCTCGCGGATCTCTCGACGTTCTACAACGTCGACGGCTCGCTGCGCCCCGAGGCGGTCTTCGGCGGCGCGGTCGAGGTGTTCATCAGCGGCGTGCCGATCCGGGCGGGCTACAGCTTCGACACCGGTCGCGACATCCACTACGTGACCGCGGGCCTCGGGTACGTCACCGGCGATTGGGGCCTGGATTTCTCGTGGCGCCAGCAGGTCGTCGGAGACGACGACACCTGGCTGCTGCTCGGGTTCCGCTACTTCGTCCATTGAGGGGTCTTGGAAGACCCCTCCCCCCGACCGGCAAAGCCGGCTCGGGGCCCCCCTCCCCAAACGCTGCGCGCGGGGCCCCAGCCCCGCTTGCTCTTGCTCGGGCACGCCTCGGGCTCGCTGATCGCGCGACGCGCTCACTCTCGCGCACTCACTCTCGCGCGCGCACCAGGACCAGCTTCGCGAGCAGCTCGTGCACCCCGAGCGGTGCGGCGACCCGCACCTGCACGCCGCGATGATGCTCGGCGGCGCCGAACGCGATCTCGGGGACGTCGCTCGTCGCGTGCCTCCCCGGCGCGAGGAAGTACGGGACCACCACGATCTCGGTCGCGCCCTCGCGCACCAGGGCGGCGATGCCCTCGGGGATCGACGGCGCCGCGAGCTCCATGTGCGCGTGGCGCACGATCGTCCCGTCGGCCGCGATGCGCTCGACCAGCCGCGCGACCTCGCCGAGCTGGGCGTTCGCGGCCTCCACGCGGCTGCCGTGATCGACGAGCAGGATCGCGCGCATCCATCGAGCTTGAGGGGGATCGCGCATCCCGGCTACCTTCGCCGGAACCGCGCTCGGCCGAGGTTGTCTCGGGCGCGTGGACCTCGTTCCCGACGACCTCGATCACGCCGCGCTGGAGCGTCGTGCCGAGGCGTTCGGGTTCCACGTGCCGATGCCCGACGGCCACGAAGAAGAACTGATCGAGCGGCTCCAACGACGCGACGAAGCGGCGTTCAACGAGCTCGTCCGCCTCTATCAGGAGCGCGTGTTCCGCCTCGTGCTGCGCATGCTCGGCGATCGCAGCGAGGCCGAGGACGTCGCGCAGGAGGTGTTCATCACGGTCTTCAAGTCGATCGAGGGCTTCCGCGGGGACAGCAAGCTCTCGACCTGGCTCTATCGAGTGGCGACGAACCACTGCAAGAACCGGATCAAGTACCTGGACCGTCGCGCGCGCGGGAAGAAGAAGGAGCTCGACGAGATCGCCGAGCACGGCGCGGTCGAGAGCGCGTCGATGAGCTCGTCGGCGCAGGTCGCGCGGCCCGATCAGCAGGCCGAGGCGAACCAGATCGAGATGATCGTGCGCGAGGCGATCATGGAGCTCGACGAGGACCAGCGCGTGCTCGTGATCATGCGTGACGTCGAGAACATGAGCTACGAGGAGATCCAGCAGGAGACCGGGCTCCCCGAGGGAACGGTGAAGAGCCGGCTGCACCGCGCGCGTCTGGCGCTCGCGAAGGCGGTGCAGCGCGCGACCGGCGAGCGTCGCTCGAGCACGCCCGCCGTGACGGCCTCGTCGTCGGGGAAGAAGTGAGATCATGGAAGCGATGACGAGCGACGAGGCACGCGACCTCTTCGGAGACGTGATCGAGGGGAGCCTCGACCCGGCGAAGAAGGCCGCGTTCGAGGCCGCGCTCGCGAGCGACCCCGAGCTGAAGGACGAGCTCGACGCGTACCGGATGGTGGTGCGTGGCGCGGCGGCGCTCGGTGGCGACGCGGGGGACCAGAAGGAGGGACCCGAGGCCTCGCCCGACCTGCTGCCCGGAGTGCAGTCGAGGCTCAGGGCGCGGAGCCGCGGACGGTTCTATCGCGACCGGTTCGCGGAGCAGGCGGGGCCGCGGGGCACGTTGCCGGTCTTGGTCGCGATCCTGGTGGCGCTGCTCCTCGCGACGGGATGGCTCGCGGTGCAGAGCTTCGTGCAGGTGGAGGGGCCGCCCTCACCGACCTCGCATCCCTGAAAGACGCGCAGAACGTCTGGGACCGGGCAAAACCCTGAGGGTCTTGCCCGGTCCCAGACGAAACGCCGCGACTGCGGCCAGAAAAAAAGCGGCCCGCGCTGCGGGGGGGGCTTGCAGCGCGGGCCTGGCGCGACCTGGCGTGATCGGCGGTTGGGGGGGCAGACTCGCCGAGGTCACCGGGTCGCGTCTGGGGCTTTAGCGAGGGCCGTGCCAGGCCAGGCCGCTGCGGTTGCCCCACGTTTCTCGCGATCGTCCCGCCGCGTTTCAGCGCGCGCCTTTCGGATCTGCAACCCCCCTTGCACCGATGCACTCGCAGGGGTGACACCGGCGTGCGATGGGGAGCGTCGCGTCGGGTGGGGCAGGGTCGTACCTCAGGGGCGCAGAGCGCTCCACGCTCCACATTCGGCGCTCCCTGCGCTCAGACGACCCGAGCGAGGAACGCGTCGCGGGCGGCCAGGTACTCGCGCCGATGGGCGACGAGGTGCCGGACGTGATCGCCCTCTTCGAAGTAGAGGCGCTCGAGGGGAACGCCGTGCGTCTCGCAGTCGCGCACGAACGCCTCGACGAAGCGCGCGGGGACGAGCTCGTCGCGACCACCCCAGATCACCATGAGCGGCCGCTCGCGATGGGCGTCGCGGATGCGCGCGAGGCTGCGCTCCATGAAGCGCACCTGCTCCGGCGCGATGTGGTGCCACGCGTAGAGGAACGCCGAGAACGGCGGGCCGAGCAGCGGGTGCGAGTGCGACGCCCGCAGGCCGAGCTGGGCGAGCAGCGCCGGGAGCATCGCGCGGGTGGCGTAGCGCGCGGTGAAGCGCGCCTCGACCTTCGGCGGGAATCCGGGCGCAGAGTCGACGATCGTCGCGCGATGGGCGTCGCGCAGCGCGGGCGAGAGCTGATCGAGGAGCGCGGTGGTGGTCCAGAAGCCGGCGTTGCTGAACGCGTGGATCACCAGCGGCATCGGGCGCGCGGCGTGGGCGCGCTCGAGGCGCTCGGCGAGCATACGTCCCTCGCGGGCCCACCCGTTCGCGAGGCTCATCGCGCGGAAGGTGCGCGGCACGTGGGTGAGGACGTCGGCGCCGTACTTCGACTCGTCGTGCTTCGCGAGCACGCGCAGCTGGCGCTCCCGCGAGCCGTGCCAGCCGACGATCAGCTCGCGGAACGCTGCTCGAGCCACTCGATCACGCGCCCCGAGAGGTCCTGGCCCGAGAGGCGCGACATCTGCTGGATGCCGGTCGGGCTCGTGACGTTGACCTCGGTGAGCTTGCCGCCGATCACGTCGAGGCCGACGAAGTAGAGGCCGTCCTTCTTGCAGCGCGGGCCGACCTCGGCGCAGATGGCGCGGTCGTTCGCGTCGAGCGCGGTCTTCTCGACGGTGCCGCCGACGTGGATGTTCGAGCGCACGTCGCCGCGCTGGGGGACGCGGAGGATCGCGCCGAGGGGCTCGCCGTCGAGCAGGAGGATGCGCTTGTCGCCCTCGGTGACCTTGGGGAGGAACTCCTGGACCATCGCGACGCGCTTTCCGTCGAGGGTCACGGTCTCGATGATCGCGTTGACGTTGAGGTCGCCCTCGGCGAGGAGGAACACGCTCTCACCGCCCGCACCGCTGAGCGGCTTGAGCACGGCGCGCCCGCCGACCTCGCTCACGAAGCGCTTGATGCGCGCCTTGTCGTTGGAGACGAGGGTCGCGGGCATGAGCGAGGGGAAGTGCGTCGCGTAGAGCTTCTCGTTCGCGTCGCGCAGCGCGCGCGGATCGTTGACGACGAGGGTCTTGCCGCGGACGTGCTCGAGCAGGTGGCAGCCCCAGAGGTAGTTCGCGTCGAAGGGCGGATCTTTGCGGACCAGCACCGCGTCGACGTCGTCGATCCACACGTCCTCGTAGTCGCCGAGGGTGATCGGCGCGATCGGATCGCGCTGCATCGTCGCGCGGCGGACGCGCGCCCCGAGGCGCCAGCCGTGGAGGAACAGATCGGTGATGAGCGCGTGATCGACGCGATGCCCGCGCTCCTGCGCCGCGAGCATCAACGCGAACGAGGTGTCGGCGTCGACGAGTACGGTCGAGACCGGGTCCATCAGCACGACGATGCGCATGCGCGCACGTACATCGCGCGCCCAGCGCGAGAGCGCAAGGGTGGTAGAAGCTCGGGCATGCGGAGAGTCGCCCTCGCGCTCGCGTGCCTCGCGCTGGTCCTCGTCGGTCAGGCGGCGCCGTCGCGCCCATCGCACGCCGCGGTCTACGCGCGGTACGCGGTCGCGGCGGATCATCCCCTCGCGTCGGATGCCGGGGCGCGGGTGCTCGCGGCGGGCGGCAATGCGGCGGATGCCGCGGCCGCGACGATGCTCGCGCTCGGGGTGGTGAGCCCGGCGTCGAGCGGGCTCGGAGGCGGTGGGTTCGCGCTCTATTACCGCGCGTCGGATCGATCGCTGACGTTCCTCGACTTCCGCGAGACCGCGCCGGGCGCGGCGACGAACGACATGTTCGCGCGGCGCGACGGCGATTCCGACGCGATCGCGGCGCAGCGCTCGATGACCGGCGGCCTCGCGGTCGCGGTGCCGGGTGAGCCCGCGGGGATCGAGGCGCTGATCGCGCGCTTCGGATCGCGTCGGGTCACGCGCGCGCAGATCGCGTCGCACGCCGAGCGCCATGCGCGCGAAGGGTTCGCGGCCTCGCGCTACGTGAGCGACTCGTCGCGCTCGGTGCTCGCGCTGCTGCGCGAGGACGGCTTGCTCGCGGGATGGCTCGGCGAGGACGGGATCGCGCAGGGGGCGCGCGTCGTGAACCCGCAGCTCGCGGCGACGCTTCGCACGTTCGGGCGACAGGGCGCGGCGCCGTTCTATCGGGGCGCGATCGCGCGGGCGATCGTCGAGGCGGTGCGGGCGCGCGGAGGCGTGATCACCGCGGAGGATCTCGCGGGTTATGCGATCCGCGAGCGCACGCCGCTGTCGCGCGAGGCGTTCGGGCGCCGGTGGGTGACCGCGCCGCCGCCGAGCGCGGGAGGGATCACGATCCTGCACTCGCTCGCGCTGCTCGAGGCGTGGCAGCCCGAGGGTGGATGGCGCGAGGGCGCGGCGTTTCGTCATGCGCTCACGCAGTCGTGGATCGGCGCGTACGTCGATCGCGCGGCGTATCTCGGTGATCCCGATCACGCCGAGGTGCCCACCGATGCGCTGCTCGCCGACGAGCGCCTGGCGCGGCGCGCCGCGCTCTTCGATCCCGAGCGCGCACTGCCGGCCGACCGGTGGGAGCTGCCGCTCTCGCCGGCGAGCGCACCGCCTTCCGATCGCGGCACGTCGCACCTCTGCGTGGTCGACGAAGAGGGGAACATCGCCGCGGTCACCACGACGATCAACCTGCAGTTCGGCGCGCGCGTGAGCGCCGCGGGGATCGTGCTGAACGACGAGATGGACGACTTCGCGCGCGAGCTCGGCGCGCCCAACGCGTTCGGTCTTCCGGGCGGCGCCGCGAACCTGCCGCGCCCCGGGGCGCGCCCGGTGTCGTCGATGGCGCCGACGATCGTGTTCGAGGGCACGCGTCCCGTGATGTGCGTCGGCGCGAGCGGTGGCTCGCGCATCCCGACGGCCGCGGAGCAGGTCGCGCTCGTCTCGCTGCTCTTCGAGGCCGAGATCGGCGAGGCGATGGCGCGCCCTCGGGTGCACCAGCAGGGACGTCCGGGCACGACGCTGGTCGAGCCCGGCATCGACACCACGACGCGCCTCGCGCTCTGGCGTCGCGGGCACGACGTGGGCGAGACCCCGACGATCGCGAACGTGCAGACGATCCGGATCGTGCGGCGCGATGGTGTGGTCGAGCTGCACGCGGCGAGCGACCCCCGCAAGGACGGCGCGCCGCGCGGCGAGTGATCAATAGACGACGACGCCGTAGGCCTCGGTGAACGCGGCCATCGCATAGGCCTCGCGCGCGTACGCGTAGCCCTCGTCGCCCCAGGCTCGTCCCCACGTGTTGCGCACGATGAAGCAGTCGGGCTCGTAGCCGACCAGCGCGATCGCGTGGCCGCCCAGCGTCGACGACTCGTCGTAGCGCTCGAGCACACCGTCGGGCCCGACGTGCATCCAGGTCTCGTCGCAGAGCAGGCGCGTGAGGATCGGGCCGCGCGTCGCGAGCCACTTGCGCCAGTCCGCGGGGTCGCGCCCGAGGTTGTGATAACGCGCGATCTTGTAGCGCGCGGCGATCGAGTAGAGCGCCTCCGCGTCCTCCTGGAAGAGCCGCCCGTTCTCGAACGGCAGATCGACCTCGGGCAGCGCGCCGTAGATCCGCGCGACGTCGAGCGCGGTCTTGATGCTGGTGCCTTCGGCCTCGATGAACGTCGTCGGGTGCGTGTCGAACTCGTCGCTCTCCTTCGCCGCCATCCAGATGAAGCGCGCCGAGAGCAGCTGACCGGTCGCGAGGCGCCCCGCCTTCGTGAAGTACCAGCGCAGCACCGAGTCCGCGGTCGCCCACCCGACGCACGAGCCCGTTCGCTTCTGGTCGGCGATCGTCCACCACGGCTCGCGGAGATCCTTGCTCGGCGGGATCGGCGCCCCGGCGCGATCGGGATCGGCGCGATCGGCGTGCTCGATCCTCCAGTCGTGCGCGGTCCCGCGCGACGGAAGGCAGTTCAGGATCCGACCGTTCCGGTGGGTCTCCCCGACGTTCATGTCGACTCGTCCTCTCGAGCGCGCTCGTCGTCTGGCCATCGCTACGTCGCGCGCACACGCAAGTGGCTCGCTCGCCACCCGGCGAGCCGCGCGCTTGACAACGTTGTGAGCTGCCGGCACACCGGCCCCCCGGTCCGGTGAGCGTTTTTCGGCCCTGCATCCTGATCCCGACCTACGACAATCCGCGCACCGTGCGCGACGTCGTGTTGCGCGCGCGGGAGCACCTCGCGGACGTGGTGGTCGTCGACGACGGCAGTCGCGACGAAGGTCGCGCCGCGGTGGAGGGCATCGGGCGCGACGGCCTCGCCCAAGTGACCCATCGCGCGCGGAACGGCGGCAAGGGCGCCGCGGTGAAGACCGGCTTCGGGTTCGCCCGCGAGCTCGGCTTCACGCACGCGCTGCAGGTCGACGCCGACGGACAACACGCCCTCGAAGACATCCCCGATCTGCTGAACGTCGCGCGTGCGCAGCCGAGCGCGCTGATCCTCGGGCGCCCCGAGTACGACGAGAGCGCGCCGATCGGTCGCCGCATCGCGCGCAACATCACGATCTTCTGGACGCACATGGAGGCGGGCTGGGGCGTGATCGCCGACCCGATGTGCGGCTTCCGCGTCTATCCGATCGAGAGCGCGCTGCGGGCCTGCGCGTCGTGCGGCGATCGCATGGACTTCGATCCCGAGATCGCGGTGCGCATCGCGTGGACCGGCGCGCCCGTCGTGAACCTCCCGACCAAGGTGCGCTACGTCGAGGGCGGCGTGTCGCACTTCAAGCTCTTCCTCGACAACTGGCTGATCTCGAGGATGCACACGCGCCTGATGTGGCACCGCGCGTGGTGCACGGTCCTGGGGCGTCCGCTGGTGCCTGCGCTGCCTGCGCCCTCCGATCCGATCGTGCTCGAGAAGGGCACGAGCGAGCCGCGTCCCGCCGAGCTCCCGGGCGATCGATGAGCGAGCAGCCCGCTGCGCTCGAGACGCCGTCGCCCCAGCCGCCGCGGCAGGGATGGACCGACGTCGGCGAGAAGGGCGGTGTGCTCGCGATCCGCGCCGCGGTGTTCGCCGCGACGGTGATGGGGCGCACCTTCGGGCGGCTCATCGCCCGGATCGTGGCGTTCTACTACTGGCTCTTCGCGCCGGGCGCGCGCCGTGCGTCGCGTGAGGCACTCCACCGCGTGCTCGGTCGCGACGCGAGCGGGTACGAGACGTACCGCCAGATCCTGCGCTTCGCGCAGACGACGCTCGACGCGTTCTTCCTCGTCGCCGGCAAGACCCAGCACTTCCGCGTGACCACCAACGGTCACCAGCACCTCGCGGCGCTGCGCGACGGAAAGCGCGGCGCGATCCTGCTCGGCGCGCACCTCGGCAGCTTCTACGCGATGCGCGCCCAGAGCGAGGTCGAGAATCTGCCGATCTACGCGGTCGTCTACACGAAGAACGCGCGGCGCATCAACGAGGCGTTCGAGAAGATCGACCCCGGCAAGAACGCGAAGCTGCTGCAGATGGGCGAGGGCATCGATTTCATGCTGCGCGTGAAGGAGCTGATCGAGCAGGGCGCGATCGTCGCGATCCTCGCCGATCGTGTGCCGCCGAATGCCGACGCCGCGGACGCACGCACGGTGAGCGCCGAGTTCCTCGGGGGCACCGCGAGGTTCCCCACCGGGCCCTATCTGCTCGCGTCGATGCTGAAGTGCCCGGTGTACCTGACGTTCGGGCTCTATCGCGATCCGAACCGCTACGATCTCTTCTGCGAGCCCTTCGCGGAGAAGATCGAATTGCCGCGCAAGGCGCGCGAAGAGGCGCTCGCGAAGTACGTGCAGCAGTACGCGACGCGCCTCGAGCACTTCGTCCGGATGGCACCGGACAACTGGTTCAACTTCTACGACTTCTGGGAGCGCTGAATGGGTGAGCTCGCGATCCTGCCGCTCGGCCACGAGCCGATGACGATCGAGCACGTCTGCGCGATCGCGGAGAAGCGCGCGGTGCCGGCGATCTCGGCGGACCCCGCGGTGCGCGAGCGCATCGCGCAGAGCCGCAAGCTGATCGACGACGCGCTCGCGGGCGCGCGCACGATCTACGGCGTGACCACGGGCTTCGGCGCGTCGGTCGAGTTCCACGTGCCGGTCGAGGTCGCGGAGGAGATGCCGCTCAACCTCGTGCGTTATCACGGCTGCGGGACCGGCGCGCTCTTCGGCGAGAACGCGGCGGCGGCGATCATGGCGGTGCGCGCGAACTCGCTCGCCCAGGGCTTCAGCGGCGTGCGTCAGGAGCTGCTCGATCGCATCTGCGAGCTCGTCGCGCGCGGGTGCGTCGCGGCGATCCCCGAAGAAGGCAGCGTCGGCGCGAGCGGGGATCTCACGCCGCTGAGCTACATCGGCGCGCTGCTCGCGGGGGAGCGCGAGGCGTGGCTCCGCGGGAAGCTGGTGAAGGCGCCCCACGCGCTCGCGGAGCTCGGCCTCCGGCCGATGAACCTGCGGCCGAAGGAGTCGCTCGCGATCATGAACGGCACGAGCGTGATGAGCGCGCTCGGATGTCTGTCGTGGACGCGCGCGCTCAAGCTCGCGCGGTTCGCGTGCACGATCTCGGCGATGGCGTCGGACGTCCTGCACGGCGTGCCCGACCACTTCGACGATCGGATCTTCGAGCTCAAGAACCACCCCGGGCAGCGCCAGGCCGCGCAGTGGATCCGCGGGGGCGTGCACCACCGCAACACGCCGGCGCGCGTGCAGGATCGTTATTCGATCCGCTGCGCGCCCCACGTGATCGGGCTGATCCTCGACTGTCTGCCGTGGATGCGGCGGATGCTCGAGACCGAGATCAACGGGGTGAACGACAACCCGATCATCGAGGGCTACTCGGCGAGCGCGCCCGAGGGACGCGTGCTGCACGGCGGGAACTTCTACGGCGGTCACGCCTGCCTCGTGACCGACACGATGAAGAACGTGGTCGCGAACGTGGCGGACCTGCTCGATCGTCAGGTCGGCATGTTGTGCAATCCCGCGACGAACGCGGGCCTGCCCGCGAACCTCGTGATGCGCAGCGGCATCGATCGCCCGACCCACCACGGGTTCAAGGCGATGGAGATCAGCGCGTCGGCGCTCGCCGCCGAGGCGTTGAAGATGTCGATGCCCGCGAGCGTCTTCAGCCGCAGCACCGAGTCGTACAACCAGGACAAGGTGTCGATGGGGACGATCTCGGCGCGCGAGTGCGTGAGGGTGCTGGACCTGACGGAGACGGTCGCCGCGATCCATCTATTGACCGTGTGCCAGGCAGTGGATCTGCGCGGTCCGCTGCACTGTCATCCGAAGAGCGCGGAGATGCGCGAGGCAGTGCGTCAGGTGGTGCCGGTGAACGAGGCGGATCGCCGCATGGACGTCGACATCCAGGCGGTGCTGGATCTCTATCGCGAGGACGCGCTCCCGATCGGCGAGATCGCGTGGACGGTGCCGGAGGCGCGCGCATGAGCGGCGTGGATCGCGGGCTGCGCGAGAAGCCGCCGGAAGACGCGGTGACGGTGGATCTGGAAGTCCCGTTCCACGACGTCGATCCGCTGCTCGTCGCGTGGCACGGCCACTACTACAAGTACTTCGAGATCGCGCGTCAGGCGCTGCAGCGGAAGCACCAGCTCGACGCGCCCGATCTCGTGGCACTGGGCTTCCACTGGTACGTGATCGAGACGCGCTCGCGCCACGTCTCGCCGCTGCGCTACGCCGAGCCGTTCACGGTGAAGGCGTGGTTCTGCGAGCGCGATCCGCGGATCGGCATCGCGTACGAGGTCGTCAGCAAGAAGACGGGCAAACGCGCCGCGCGCGGCGTGACCGTGCTGGTCACGACGCGTCCCGACGGCGAGATGCTGCTGGAGACGCCGCGTGAGATCCTGGAGCGCATTTCTCCTTCTTAGTGCGGTCGTGCTGTGCGCGAGCGTCGCGGGCGCGCAGCAGAGCGCGCCCTCGCTCGACGCGATCCTCGCGAGCTTCCGGGGCGTCGAGGGGATGGAGCTGCGGTTCCGCGAGGAGAAGCGGATCGCGCTCTTGAGCGTGCCCGCGATCAGCGAAGGCACGGTGCACTACATGCGGCCCGGGCGGCTGGCGCGGCGCACGACCTCGCCGAGCCCGCAGGTCGTGCTCATCGAGGGCGACGAGCTGCGCATGAGCGAGGGCGGGCGCGTGGAGCGCATCGATCTCGCGGCGCAGCCGGTGGTGCGCAGCTTCGTGGACACGTTCTCGGAATTGCTGCGCGGCGATCGCGCGGCGCTGGAGCGGGTCTATCGCGTGCAGTTCACGCCGCGCGAGGGTGCCAGTTGGACTCTCACGCTCGCACCGCGGACGTCACCGCTCGATCGCTTCCTGCGCGAGATCCGGTTCGAGGGCGAGGGCACGTCGCTGCGCACGATGGTGATGACCGAGGTGAGCGGCGACGTGACGACGACGACGTTCTCCGACGTGAACACGCGACGTCGATACTCCGCGACGGAAGCCGCGCGGGTGTTCTCGCTCCAGTAGAAAACGGCTCGCCCGCAGGTCCCTACCGTCCGCGCGCTTCGCGCGCTCCCGTGCGGACCCTCGGGACGAGCACTCCGGCGAGGACTCACCGGCGGATGAGCCAGAGCTCGAGCTCGCGCAGCGGGACTCGGTGCTTGCGGTTCTTCCACTTCACGTTGCGCGCGCGGATCTCGCGGGTGTGCGACGGAGTGAAGCCCGCGGCATCGGCGAGCCGAGCGAGCCAGTCGTCGACCGGCACGTGCACGCCGTAGGGCGCGGAGTCGCCGATGACGAAGCACACCTCGCCGCCGGGGCGCACCACGCGCGCGAGCGACTGCCACACCCGCGCGAGATCGACGAAGTACGCCGCGATCATCGTGTGATAGGTCTTCTTGCCGCCCTTCGAGGTGCGAATCGCGGCGAGCTCGGTGCACGCGCGCGAGAGGGGATCGCGGATCGGCGCGACGTGGGGATCGGCGAGGAGATCCCCGAGCGCGAGACGATCCGCGGCGGTGTGCTGCGAGCAGGCGCGCACGAGATGGCGGCGCGTGGTCGCGTGGAGATCGCGCCAGTCGCGGAGCTCGCCGAAGAACGTCTGCTCGAGGCGGGTGGCGTCGGCGTAGTCGTAGTTGTTGGGGTAGGGCGGTGAGGTGAGGACGAAGTCGATCGACGCGTCGTCGATCGAGGCGCAGGTGCGCGCGTCGTCGTGATGGAGCCGCACATTCGTGCGCGAGGCGCACAGATCGTCGCGCATCAGCGCGATCTGCATCGAAAATCGCACGAATGGCGCCGCCACCCGCGCCTTGCGGCGATTCGGGAGCACGTACTGCCAGGGCGCGGTGCCGGCGCTCGAGCACGCGCGGAGGATCGCGACCAGCGCGAGCCAGAGCAGCGGGTGATCGTCGTGGGCCGCGATCGCGCGACGGAGACGACGCAGATCCGCGAGTGACTCGGGCGAGTACGAGGTGAGGAGCAGCGCGGGCTCGTCGTCGCGCGCCGGCTCGCGCGGGAGCGCCTCGGCGTGGGCGAGAACGGCCTGCGCGGCGCGATCGAGCACGTCGGGATCACACGGCGTGAGCTTCGCGCGCGCGATCCGTGCCACGAAGGAGTGTGCTTCGACGCCGATCGCGCGCCGCCCCGCGAGCTGCGCGGCGACGAGCGTGGTCGCGACCCCCGCGAACGGATCGAGGATCGTGTGATGGGCGCTCGTCCGCTCGCGGAGGATCGACTCGGCCCACGCACCCGAGAAGCCCGCGGAGTAGCGGAACCACCGATGGATCGGCAGCCGCTGGTTCGGGACGAACGTCGAGGTCGTCACCCGAGCAGCGTGTCGGGCGCGGGCACGCGCTCTTCGACGATCGTGCAGGCCACGCGCGCGCCGGTGAGCCGCTCCCGCACTTCGTCGGCGAGGCCGCGATCACTGAGCGTGATGCGCGCCGTGCCCTTGCGCGACAGCTCGGTGTAGATGCGCTCGGCGCGATCCCAGCCCAGCACGCCGCCCGCGATCTGCTGGATGATGTTGGTCGCGCGCAGGTCGCAGGGGCCGATCTCGACGCGCCATCGCAGCCAGTGGCGCGCCTTCGCCACGCCGCGCTGCTCGCGCCACCACGCGACGTCGGGCTCGATGCGCGCGATGCGGTCGAGCTCGCGCCAGACGTGCTCGAGGATCTCCTGCGGCGGCTTCACCGCGTGCTCGGCGACGTAGTGCGCGAATCCCTCGGGCCACACGAACGTGCCGTCCGTCAGCGTCTTGCTGCCGTTGCTCGATCCGCAGAGGCGACATCGCGAGAAGCCCGGCGACCAAGACGTCGTCCTGCCTTGCCGGAGGTAGTCGATCACCCGAGCCCGCTCGCTCTCGTCCCACTCGGGATCGATGAAGTCGCGCGGATCCGGGAGCGACGAATCGTGCTCGTTCACGCTGCGCCAGTAGCCGATCAGTCGGAGCTGCATCCCCTCGCCGATCATCGCACGACTCCGATCGTCACGTCTTCCGTGACGAGCGTGCGCGACCGTCGCATCATCGCCGCGCTGTGAGCGAACCCGACGCAGAGAAGCGCCGCGGCCGCATCGTCTCGATCGTGCTCGCGCTCGTGCTCGCCGCGCTCGGCGCGTGGGCGTTCCACGATCTGCGCGTCCGCCACGAGATCTCGCAGTTCATCCCGTCGAGCGAGGATCGCGAGCTCGCCGAGGTCGCGCGCCAGGTCATCGACTCCGAGCTCTCGCGCACGATCGCCATCGCGGTGCGCGGCGACGACGAGCCCACCTCGATCGCCGCGGCGCGCACCCTCGCCGAGCGCCTGCGAACGATCGAGGGCGTCGCGTGGGTGCGCAGCGGTCCGCCCGCCGAGATCGAGCGTGCGTTCTACGAGCTCTACTTCGCGCGTCGCTACGCGTTCTTCGCGGATACACCCGAGGAAGCGCGCGCCCACCTGAGCGACGACGCGCTGCGCGAGGCCGCGCAGCGCCTCAAGCGCGACGTCACCGGTCCCACCGCGATGTTGGTGCGGCGAGTCGCGCAGGAAGATCCGCTGCTCGCGTTCCTCGATCACCTGCGACGCCTCCAGGGCTCGGCCGAGGGCGGGCCTCGAGTGGTCGATGGTCAGCTCGTCTCGCAGGACGGCTGGGGGCTGGTGCTCCTCGCGAGCGAGGCGCCGAGCTTCGACACCGTTCACGTCGGTCCGATGCTCGACGCGATCGATCGCGAGACCCGCGCTCTGATCGAGGCGCACGACGGATCGCTGCGCATCGAGCAAGCGGGTGTGCACCGCTTCGCGCGACGCGCCGAGCACGAGATCCGCGAGGACGTGCAGCGCATCTCGACGCTCTCGACCCTCGGCGTGGTCGTGCTCTTCCTCGCGCTCTATCGCGGGCCGCGGTTCCTCCTGCTCGGCGCGATCCCGCTCGCGGCAGGCACGATCGTCGCGACCGCGGCGTGCCGTCTGGTGTTCGGCAGCATCCACGGCATCACGTTCGCGTTCGGCTCGTCGCTGCTCGGCGTCGGCATCGACTACGTCTCGCACTACGTGAACCACCACGTGCTCGAGCCCGACGAGCGTGGCCCCGAGGCGACGATGCGCACGATCTGGCCGGGCCTCGCGCTCGGCGCGAGCACGACGATCGCCGGGCTCGCCGGCCTCGGGTGGACGTCGTTCCCCGGCATGCGCGAGATGGCGCTCTTCGCGGCGGTGGGCGTCACCGCGGCGCTGCTCTCGACGCGCGTGATGGTCCCGCCGTGGATGCCGATGCGCAGCGAAGCGCCGCGGATCACCCGCGCCGCGGCTGACTTCTCGTTCCGTCTCTGGCAGCGCGTGCAGTCGCATCGCGCGCCGTTCCTCGCACTGCCGATCGTCGCGCTCCTCGTGGCCGCGATCGGGATCCCGCAGCTCGCGTGGATCGACGACATCCGCGCGCTCAACCAGGCCGATCCCGAGTGGCTCGCCGAGGACGCCGCGGTGCGGGCACGGGTGGCGCAGGGCGAGGCCGGACGGCTGGTGATCGCGACCGGCCGCGACGACGAAGAGGCGCTCGCCCACGCCGAGCGCGCGTTCGCGGTGCTCACCGCCGCGCGCGATGCGGGCGAGCTGCGGACGTTCCGCGCGGCCCATCACTTCGTGCGCTCGATCGCCACCCAGCGCGGCGTCGACGACGCGGTGCGCACCTCGCCTGCGCTCGCGGATCGCACCATCGCCGCGCTCGAGCGTGAAGGCTTCGTGCCCTCGATGTTCGAGCCGTTCCGCGCCTCGCTCGCGGCGCCGCCGCCCCAGCCGCTCACCTACGACGCGCTGATGGCGAGCCCGATCGCCGATCTCGTGCGCCCGTTCCGCGTGCACCTCGCGGGGGATCGCATCGCGTACCTCGCGTTCGTCGAGGGCGTGAGCGACTCGGCGGCGCTGCGCGCACGGCTCGCGTCGCTCGAGGGCGTCGCCTACTTCGATCAGGGCGAGTTCCTCGCGAGCGCGTACCGCGAGTTCCGGACGCGCACGCTCGAGCTGCTCGCGGTCGGCATGCTCGTCGTGCTCGGCCTCTGCGTCGCGCGGTATCGCAGCTTCCGGCTCGGCTTCGCGTCGGTCGCGCCCGCGTTGCTCGCCGCGTCGACCGCGCTCGGTGTGCTCGGTCTGATCGGCGAGCCCGCGAACCTGATGCACCTCGTCGGCGCGCTGCTCGTGCTCTCGATGGCCGAGGACTTCGCGGTGTTCCTCATCGAGTCGCGCGACGATCCGCGCGGCGTCGCGACCACGATGGTCGGCATCACCGTCGCCTGCATCACCACCGTGCTCTCGTTCGGCCTGCTCGCCGCGAGCACCCACCCCGCGATGCGCGCGCTCGGGCTCATGGCGTCGGTGGGCGTCGGCCTCGCGCTGCTCTTCTCGCCGATGGCCCTCTTGATCGCGGGGACGCGCAAGCCCTCGTAAGCTCTCGGTGCTCGCGATGCGCTCCATCCTCCTCACGATCCTCTTCGCGCTCTCGATCGGCTGCGGCCCCGGCGCGACCACCACGACCACGCCGCTGCGCGACTACGCCGGTCCGGTGCGCGCGCCCTCGAGCTACGGGACCGACTTCGCGATCGATCACCAGATCACCGCGGTGCACGCCGAGGGCAGCGACACGTTCCGCGCGCTGCTCGAGAAGCGCGGCGACGCGCTGGTGATGGTCGCGCTCGGCCCCCACGGCTCCCGCGCGTTCACGCTCGCGCAAGAGGGCGCGGCCGAGCCGCGCTTCGAGTCGCAGCTCCCGCGCGAGCTGCCCTTCCCGCCGCGCTTCATGCTCGTCGACGTGCATCGCACCTGGCTCGTCGGCCTCGACGCAGCGCGGGCCGACGGTGAGCACACGGGCGAGCTCGACACGCCGGCGGGCCCCGAGATGCTCACCGAGACCTGGGCCGACGGTCGCCTGCTGTCGCGCAGCTTCACGCGGCGCGACGTCGAGGGCGCGATCCGCATCACCTACGAGGGCGGTCTCTCGCCCGACCCGAGCGCACCTCCGCCGACGCGCGTGGAGCTCGACAACGGGTGGTTCGGCTACCGATTGGTGATGCAGAACATCACGCGCCGCCCGCTCTGATCCGCGCGCGCCCGCGCCAACCCGGCTATCGTCTTCTCATCGTGCAGATCGACGTCACCTTCCCGTGCGACGACGGCCACGCGATGCGCGCCGTCCTCACCATGCCCGACTCCACGTCGGGCCGTCGGCTGCCAGCGCTCGTCATGGTCTACGAGCTCCTCGGTCTCACCGACGAGATGAAGCGCGTCGCGCGCGACCTCGCGACCGAAGGCTGGATCGTGCTGATCCCCGACATCTTCGATCGGGGCGCGCGCCCGCTCTGCATCGCGCGTGCGCTGCGCGCGATCTCGAAGGGAGAGGGCCAATCGGTCGACGATCTCGAGGCCGCGCGTCGCTGGCTCGCCGCGCGCCCCGAGGTCGATCCCGAGCGCATGGGCGTGATCGGCTTCTGCCTCGGCGGCGGCTTCGCGCTGCTGCTCGCGATGAACGGCAAGTACAAGGTCGCCGCGCCCTTCTATGGCGAGGCGCCCGATCCGATGCCGCGCAGCTGTCCCGTCGTCGCGAGCTACGGCGCGCGCGACACCACGTTCGCGCGCTTCGCGCCGAAGCTGCAGAAGAACCTCGAGACGCTCTGTGTGCCCCACGACGTGAAGGTCTATCCCGACGCGGGGCACAGCTTCTTCACGCACACGCCGCGCGGCGTGCTCGGCTATCTCGGTCGCATCGGTCCGCTGCGCGCCGAGCACCACGAAGAGAGCGCGCGCGATGCCCGCGCCCGCGTCGTCGCGTTCTTCCGCGAGCACCTCGAGGGAGAGGGCGCGCGGCGCGACGCGACGGCGAACGACGACGTCGCGTGACCACGCACGGCTCGAAGGTCCCCGGCGAGCGCTCCGACGATCCCGACGTCGAATCGCTCGATCTCGTGCGGGTGCAGCGCCAGGGCGAGTCGCGCTTCCTCGAGGGACCGCGAGGCCGTATGCGCGATCTCGCGCGCGCGATGCGCATCACCGGCGAGCTCGTGCGCGGCTTCCGCGCGCTGACGTTCGTCGGCCCGTGCGTCACGGTGTTCGGCTCGGCGCGCTTCGACGAGGGGCACCGCTACTACGGGATGGGCCGCGAGCTCGGCGCGCGGCTCGCGCGCGCGGGCTTCACCGTCATGACCGGCGGCGGCCCCGGCATCATGGAGGCCGCGAACCGAGGCGCGCAGGAGGCGGGCGGTCCCAGCATCGGCTGCAACATCGTCCTCCCGCGCGAGCAGGCGCCGAACCCCTACCTCGATCGCTACGTCCTCTTCGATCACTTCTTCGTCCGCAAGGTCATGCTCGTGAAGTACTCGTACGCGTTCGTCTGCCTGCCCGGTGGGTTCGGCACGCTCGACGAGCTCTTCGAGACCGCGACGCTCGCACAGACCGGCAAGATCCAGGCGTTCCCGATCGTGCTGATGGGCACCGACTACTGGGCCCCGATGATCGAGTTCCTGCAGCGCACGATGCTCGCCGAGCGCACCATCGACGGGCGCGACCTCGAGCGCCTCGTCGTGACCGACTCGCCCGAGGACTGCGTCGCGCACATCCGCGAGATCACGACCACCCACTTCGGTCTGGTCGAGGCCAAGCGTCCGCATCCTTCGAGGATTCTCGGCGAGAAGCGGCTCGCCGTGCGGCGTTGACGCGCGTGCGTATGTACCTGCTCGATGGGCGTGACCGCGCGCATCGAGTCGGGGAGCGTGCTGCTCTTCCGCTTCCTCGACGTCGCGGACGAGCTCGACCTCGACCGCGCGCCGCTGCTGCTCGAGCGACGCGCGACCGTGCGCCGCGTCTCGATCCGCCAGGAGAGCTCGGTCGCGCTCGCGCTCGCGACGCTGCCGATCGAGCTCGATCTCGGCCCGCGCACCGTCACGCTCGCCGACGGCACCGAGCTCGCCGTCACCGCGCGGCTCCGGCTCTTCCGCTTCGGCGTCGTCGCGATCGTGCTCGAGGTCCCGATCACCCCGGGCACCACGATCGACGAGCTCGTCCCGCTCGCCGCGTCGACCTGGGACTCGAGCGCGATCGACGATGTCGCGCGCGCGATCGCGCGAGAGCTCGCCGAGCCGCTGGTCGAGCTCGCCCACGAGCCGCTCACCGAGTCGCCCGAGATCGAGCGCTACGCGGTCGTGTTCGTGCGGGCGATCACCGGCGATCCGCTGGCGCATCCCGAGACCGTCGCGCGCCTGCTGCTCGGCGAGCACGATCCGCGACCCCTCTCGCGCGCGGCGTGCGAGCACGTGCTCGCGCACCGCTTCCAGTACTACGTCGACGATCTCGCGATCGTGCACGCGACGAGCGCCCTCGTGATCGAGCCGAGCGACGATCGCGACGTGGTGCTCGCCCTCGAGCTCGCGTGCTCGCAGCTCCTCGAATTCCGGGTGTACGACGCGATCATCGATCGCGAGCTCGACCACGTCTACGACGAGCTCGGCCACGCGACCAAGCGCGGCTGGTGGATCTTCGGGCGCGCGCACGAGGCGCTCTCGCGACGTGCCCAGCTCCACATGGTCGAGCTCTCCGAGCTCGCCGATCGCGCCGAGAGCGCGGTGCGCGTCGCGTCCGACACCTACCTCGCGCGGGTCTACCTCGCGGCGCTCGAGCGACAGCACGCGCCGGCGTGGCGCGACAGCGTGATGCGCAAGCTCCGCCTCTTCGCGCAGGCGTACGATGTGCTGAAGGACGAGGCGCACGCGCGGCGTGCGCTCGCCGTGGAGTACGTGATCGTGCTGCTGATCGCGTTCGAGATCGTGATGGCGCTGCTCGAGCGGTGAGGAGAAACTGACGGCAAGTGCCGGATTCGATCGAGCTGCGCATCGGGATCGCGTTGGTGATCGGGCTCGTGATCGGGGCCGAGCGCGAGCAGCGCATGAGCGAGGGCGCCCATCGCGCCGCCGGGATCCGCACCTTCGCGATCACCGCGCTGCTCGGCGCGATCGCGCACGCGCTCGAGCAGCCAGTCGTGCTCGGCGTGCTCGGCGCCGCGGTCGGTACCGCCGCGGTGGTCTCGTACTGGCTGGGTGATCGCACCGATCCCGGGCTCACCAGCGAGATCGCGCTCGTGCTCACGTTCGCGCTGGGCGCGCTCGCGATCGATCGCCCGACCACCGCGCTCGCGGTGGGGATCACCACCGCGCTGCTGCTCGCGTACCGCGCGCGCATCCACGAGGCGGTGCGCGAGGTGCTCACGCCCGCCGAGCTGCGCGACGCGCTGATCGTCGCGGCCGCCGCGCTCGTCGTGCTGCCGCTCCTGCCCGCGCACCCGGTCGATCCGTGGGGCGTGCTCGTGCCGTTCACGTTGTGGCGTCTCGTGGTGCTGATCCTCGCGATCCATCTCGCGGCGCACGTCGCGCAGCGGATGCTCGGACCGCGCTGGGGCCTTCCCATCGCCGGGCTCGCGGGCGGCTTCGTCTCGAGCTCCGCGACGATCGCGTCGATGGGCGGCAAGGCGAAGGACGACCCGCCGCACACGTCGGGCGCGATCGCGGCCGCCGCGGCATCGACCGTCGCGACCTTCGTGCAGATGGCGCTGCTGGTCGGCGCGGCGAGCCCACGGTTGCTCGAGCAGGGGCTGTGGATCCCGCTCGCGGCCGGCGGCTCGGCCGCGCTGCTCTACGCCGGGCTCTTCACGCTGCGGTCCGCCCGTGGCGAGCACGGCGGGCCGCCTCCCGGTCGCGCGGTCGATCTACGAGGCGCGCTGATCTTCGCGCTGCTGGTGACCGGCGTGAGCGTCGGCGCGACGCTGGTGGGCCGTCAGGTCGGTGCGCTCGGGGTGGTGATCGCGTCGACGGTCGCCGCGTTCGCCGATGCCCACGCCGCGGGCGCATCGGTCGCGTCGGTGCACGCCGCCGATCAGCTCGAGACGACCTCGGCGATCGTCGCGGTGCTCGCGTGTCTCTCGACGAACAGCGTCACCAAGAGCGTGCTCGCGTACAGCTCGGGCCCTCGCGGCTACGCGCTGCCGGTGGTGCTCGGCGTCGCGATCGTGCTCGCCGCGACCTGGGGCGCCTACGGGCTCTACGTCGTCGGCGCGAGCTGATCGAGGAGCCGCGCGGGATCCTCGTCGCAGATCAGCAGCTCGCGATGGGCCGTCCGCACGAACCCCTCGTGCGTCGCGTGCTCGACCCAGCGCACCAGTGGCTGCCAGTACTGCTCGACCTCGAGCAGCCCGCTGCGCTTGCGATGGATCCCGAGCTGCGACCACGTGAGCGCCTCGAAGAGCTCGTCCATCGTGCCGAACCCGCCGGGCAGCGCGACGAACACATCGGCGCGCGCGCTCATCGCGGCCTTCCGCTCGTGCATCGTGTCCACGACGATCAGCTCGCTGAGCCCGGGATGCGCGATCTCGCGATCCACCAGCGAGCGCGGGATCACCCCGATCACCGTGCCGCCCTCGGCGAGCGCCGCGTCGGCCACCGCGCCCATCAGCCCGACCGTCGCGCCGCCGTAGACCAGCGACATCCCGCGCCGCGCGATCTCCACGCCGAGCGCGCGCGCCGCCGCGAGATACGCCGGGCGCGCGCCGCTCGCCGAGCCGCAGTACACCGCCACGCTCCTCACGTCGCTCACTCTCCCCGCTCGAGCCGGCGCGTCGACGCGTCGACGATCTCGCCCTCGATCACGTCGCCACCCACCCGCGCGCGCGGCGCGGGCGCGCGCACCTCGCGATCCTCGACCACCACTCCGTCGACGTCGACCACGCGCCGCCGTCCGTAGGCGCCCTGCGGCGTGACCACGCGGAAGTCGAACACGCTGCCCGGGCCGCCGCCGCGCTCCATCCGTGCCCGCACCCGCGCCTCGATGAAGCGCGCAACCACCATCCGGACCGGCGGGATCAGCAGCAGGATCCCGGTGACGTCGCTGAGCACGCCCGGCGTCATCAGCAGCGTCCCGCCGACGAGCACGAGCAGCCCCGAGGTGATCCCCTCCTCGGGCATGCGCATCTCGGCGAGCGCCCGCTGCCACTCGCGGAACACCCGCAGCCCTTCGCGCTTGAGCAGGTATCCGCCGAGCATCGCGGTGCCGAGCACCAGCGCGATGGTGGGCCAGAACCCGAGGAGATCTCCGACCTCCAGCAGCACGTAGAGCTCGACTGACGTGGCGGCGAGCATGGCGAGCGCGATCCAGCCCATTCGATCGACCTCTACGTCCGGGCTCCCGAGAGAGCAACTCCCCAGACCGCTCTTGAAACTCTCGGAGCGAACCGGTACGAATGAATGGCCATTCATTCTGGCGCGGCGTTCCGGCTGCGAGAAAGGCGCGCGAGACGTGACGTTCACTCCCTACAACGAGGAGCACGAGCTCTTCCGCAAGCAGGTCCGCCAGTTCGCCGAGAAGGAGCTCGCGCCGAACGTCGATCAGTGGGAGCGCGACGAGCTCTTCCCGAACTGGGTGTTCAAGCGCGCCGGCGAGCTCGGCATCCTGGGCGCGCACTATCCCGAGAGCGCCGGCGGCAGCGGCGGCGACTACTGGTACTCGATCGCGAAGAGCGAAGAGCTGGTGCGCTGCGGCTCGGCGGGCGTGACGATGGGCCTGCTCGTGCAGAGCGACATGGCCACGCCGTGCATCGGCGAGCTCGGCACCCAGGAGCAGATCGACGAGTTCCTCGCGCCCGCGCTGCGCGGCGAGAAGATCGCGGCGCTCGGCGTGAGCGAGCCCGGCGCGGGCTCGGACGTCGCGGGCCTCCGCACCACCGCGCGGGTCGAGGGCGGCGACTACGTCATCAACGGCAGCAAGACGTACATCACGAACGGCACGCGCGCGGACTTCGTCACGCTGCTCTGCAAGACGAACCCCGATGCCGGCCATCACGGCATCTCGATCATCCTCGTCCCCACCAACACGCCCGGCTTCTCGGTGAGCAAGAAGCTCGAGAAGATGGGCAACTGGGCGAGCGACACCGCCGAGCTCTTCTTCGACAACGTGCGCGTGCCCAAGCGCTATCTGCTCGGTCAGGAGGGCATGGGGTTCATCTACCTCATGCAGAACTTCCAGAGCGAGCGCCTCGTCGGCTCGAGCTCGGCGCTCGCGGGCGCGTTCCACGCGCTCGATCGCAGCCTCACGTGGGGCCGCGAGCGCCACGTGTTCGGCAAGCCGCTGATCAAGCGCGAGGTGTGGCAGCACAAGCTCGCCGACCTCTACACCAAGGCCGAGGCCGGCAAGGCGCTGGTCTACAAGGCGGCCGACGCGTTCAACACCGATCGCTACGTGCGCAAGGGCGACATCTCGTTCGAGACCACGAAGCTCATCGCGATGAGCAAGCTCTTCGTGGGCGACGTGTCGAGCGAGATCGCCGATCAGGTCGTGCAGTTCCACGGCGGCATGGGCTACCTCGAGGACCTCTGGGTCTCGCGTTACTACCGCGACCAGCGGCTCTTCCGCATCGGCGGCGGCGCGAGCGAGGTCATGAAGTACATGATCGCGAAGATCAGCGGCTGGTGACAGCGCGGCGCACCGTGCGTACGTGCTCGCGGTGACCGGCGCCCGCCTCTTCGTCCACGTGAGTGGCCTCCGAAACGATCGAGGCGCGGCGCTGGTCGCTCTCTACGACGGCGAAGGTTTCCCCGATCACCCCGAGCGCGCGAAGCACCACGGCGCGGTCCCGATCGCCTCGGGCCGCGCCGAGCTCGTCTTCGACGAGGTCGCGCCCGGGCGCTGGGCCGCCGCGCTGCTGCACGACGAAGATCTCGATCTGCACATGGATCTCTCGCGCGTCGGGCTGCCGCTCGAAGGGCTCGGGGGCTCGCGCGATCGCGAGTGGCGGCTCGGACTGCCGCGCTTCGAGAAGGCCGCGTTCGACGTGATCCCGGGCGACAACCACCTCGCGCTGCGCCCCCGCTATCTGCCGGGCACGTGAGGTACGACCTCGCGATCGTCGGCGCGGGCGCATCGGGCCTCGCGCTCGCGCACGAGCTGCTCGCGAGCCCTCTGCGCGATCGATCGATCGTGATCGTCGAGCGCGATGCGACCGACGACGATCAGCGCACGTTCTCGTACTGGACCGAGCGCGCGACGCCGTTCGACGACCTCGTGCATCGCCGCTGGGATCGGCTCCGCTTCGCGTCGCCGTGGCTCGATCGCACCCTCGCGCTCGCGCCGTTCCGCTACGAGACGGTGCGCGGGATCCACCTGCTCGAGCACCTGCGCACGGAGCTCGCGAAGGCGCCTCGCGCGGAGTGGAAGACCGGCGTGGTGCGCGGCGCGATCGAGGATGCAGGCGACCACGCGCGCTTCGAGCTCGAGGGCCGCACCATCGAGGCGCGCTGGGTCTTCGACTCGCGGTTCCGCCACGCCGATCTGCAGGTCGATCCGCGCCGCCATCACCTGATGCACCAGGTGTTCGAGGGCTGGATCGTCGAGACCGATCACGACGCGTTCGACGTCGCGGTGCCGACGATGTTCGACTTCCGCGATCACGACATGCGCTTCTTCTACGTGCTGCCCTACGACGCGCGCCGCGCGCTGGTCGAGCACGTGCGGATGCGCCCCGAGCCCGCGGAGCGCGCGCTGCGCAGCTACGTGGAGGACGTGCTCGGTCTCCCGTCGGGCTCGTATCGGGTGCGGGCGCGCGAGGGCGGGACGTCGGCGCTCACCGACGCGCCGTTCGAGCGTCGCCTCGGCGCGCGGGTGATGGCGATCGGGCGCCGCGGTGGGCTGCTCAAGCCGACGACCGGCTACGCGTTCACGCGCATCCTCGACGACTCGCGCGCGATCGTCCGCTCGCTGGAGACCCACGGACATCCGTTCGACGTCCCGCCGCGCCGCCGGCTCTACGCGTGGCTCGACGCGGTGATGCTCGAGCTGATGCAGACGCGCGGCGATCGCATGGCGCGGCTCTTCACCGAGATGTTCCGCCGCAACCCCGCGCCGCGCCTCCTGCGCTTCCTCGACGAGCGCGCGTCGTGGCGCGAGCTCGCGATGCTCGTGGGATCGATGCCGATCGGACTGCCGCTGATGGCGGCGATGCGGCTCACGATGCGCCGTCTCTAGAACGAGAGCTCGAAGCCGTCGCCCGTCAGCGCGAGCTGCGCGTCACCGAGATCCGCGACGTACGTGACGCGCGGCGAGCTCGCGCCCACGATCACCACCACGAGCCCGACGATCTGGACCGCGCTCACGATGAACCCGGCGACCCCGACGCCGGTCTGCCATCCGTCGTCGTAGTCGCCCCAGTAGTAGTCGTCGACGTTGCCCCAGCACGCGAAGTGCCCGCCCGCGCCGATCACGCCGCCGATCACCGGCACGAAGTACGCGCCGCCCCAGCCGTTGCAGGGCGTCGGACGCGAGAGCATGTCGATCGCCGCGACGACCGACGGCACGTACCCCGAGAGCAGCAGCGCGGTGCCGCCTCCGAGCACCGGATGGTTGAGCTCGCGTCGCTCGGTCGGAGGCGTCGCGCCCACCGACGCGGCATCGAACGTCACGCGCCAATCGGGCGAAGGACGCGACGGCACGATCTCGCGCAGCGCGCTCGCCGCGTCGAGCGGCGGCTCGGGCGTCGGGGCCACCTGGGGCGTCGGGGCCACCTGGGGCGTCGGGGGCGCGACCGGCGTCGATGCCGTGGGCTCGGGGGCGCGCACGCACCCGCCGCCGTCGCCGAGCCATCCGGCCGGGCACTGCGGCGCGCCGTCGCATCGATTGTGCTCGTCGGACCAGTGCTGGCCCGGCCAACAACAGCGACCGAGCGTCTCTGGCGTGACCACGCGCCCTTCGGCGCATTCCTGCGCGTGGACGCGCGTCGTGATCGCGCCGAGCAAGAGCAGCGTCGCGAGCGAGAGTGGGAGGCGATGCACGGCGAGAACGTGCATCGCGGGCCCACGACTGGTCAACGCTCGCTTGACACCGGTCGTCACGACCGGGATCGTCCGGCCGTGCATCGAACAGCCTGCGCCATCGCGATCTTGTCCTTCTCGTGCATCGTGTCGTGCGCGAACGAAGAGATCGACAGCCACGGCGTGCTCGAGAGCCCGTGCGGCGGAAACGGCGACTGCGAGACCGGGCTCTGCCTGCGGCTCGCCGAGTACTCGATGTGCACCCGCCACTGCAACGATCACTGGAGCGGCCAGTGCCCCAGCGGCTACGCGTGCGCGGGCGACCTCTGCGTGCCGGATCCGACGTCGGCGGCGTGCCGCGACGAGGAGCGCGCGTGCGGCCCCGAGTTCGCCTCGTGCTGCCCCGGGCTCGTCTGCGCGGGATGGCCGGACCTGCCCTGGCACTGCGCGGCGCCGTGTGTGCTCGACGTGGAGTGCCGGAGCGGCTGCTGCGCGAGCGGCGTCTGCGCGCCGCCTTCGTACTGCGACTGATCGCGATCAGAACCGACCGCGCGCCGAGAGCGAGAGCGGATCGAGCTCGACCGTCATCGCCTCGCTCTCGAACCGGATCTCGCCGTGGGTGCCGAGGATGCCCAGCACCAGCGCGGTCGCGCCCACGCCCTGCGCCACGCCGAGCAGCACGAAGAACGCGATGTCGAGCTCGTGCACGCCCAGGTCGACACTGCCGCGGTTCGACACGTAGGCGATCTCGCCGTCGGAGTTGGCGTACGCGCGGCCACTGGGGATCGAGCACTGATCGCGCACCGCGAGGTGCAGCCACGGCCCGAGCACCGGCACGAACGCGATGCCGATCGCGCCCTCGTAACACGGGTTCGCCGTCGACCCGACGGACCAGTCGGAGCTCCAGTACGAATCCGGCGTCGTGATGAGCGCGAACGCGAACGTCGCGACGTAGCTCGCGCCCAGCGTGACGCCGCCCGCGACCACGTTGCCGAGGTCGAGCGGCGCCTGGACGACGCGCGGATTGCGCAGGCCCTCGGGCGCGTGCCCGCCCTCGTCGAGCCACAGCGCGCCCGGCTCGAGCACCGGCTGCGACTGCGCGTGCGCGACCTCCGCGAGGACGAGCGACGTCGCGATCGCGGCGAGGAGCACGACGACGCGCGTCATCGCGCACCTCCCGCCTGCGCGAGCGCGCCGCGGAGCACGATGCCGAGCCGCTCGTGCTCGCGCACCACCTCGGGCGGTACGTGCACGTGCGTGCTGTCGCGCCGCGCGCCCGGACCTGCGGGGATCACGCGCACCCAGCCGTCGCGATAGACCTGCACGATCAGGAACACCGGCAGGCCGCGCGTGCCGTGCGCGTGCGCGACGACGCGGTACTCGCCGCGCAGCGGATCGACGTCGCGCGGCAAGTACCCGGCGCTGCGCGTCGCGGCGAGCGTCTCCTCGAGCAAGCGCTCGGGATCTCGCTGCGCGGTGGGCCCCACCACGATCGGCTGGGTGCGCGAGGACGTCGCGCCACAGGCGGAGGCGAGCAACACGATGACGAGCGAGGCTGGCAAGAGGACGCGCGGCACGGCGCGAGAGTAGCGCACGGCACCGCGACCGGAAACGACGACGGCCGCTACGAATTCCGTAGCGGCCGCCGGGTGAGGGTCGCGAGCGCGATCAGAAGTGCACGAACGCGCCGGCGACGATGTTCCAACGGCTCGTCGAGACGTCGTCGCCGAAGAGCCCGTCGATCGACAGCGGCCGGAAGAACACGGTCAGCATGCCGTCGAGCAGGTCGAGCTCGGCCTGCGTCGCGAACTGGATGTCGAACACGCCGGTGTCGCCCCCGCCGAAGCAGCCGCCGATGGTGCACACCTCGTCGAACACGAGCACGCCCCCGCCGAGCACCACGCTCGGCGCGACGCGCACCGTGATCGAGCCGTTGGTCCACACGCCGAACGAGGCGGTCGCGCGCGCGCCGAACGTGAAGAAGAAGATGTCGCCGAGCTGCTGCGTGAGGTCGAGCCCGAAGCGCAGCGCGAGGTCCACGCCGCCACCGAGCAGGATCGGATCGAGCTGATAGCCGCCTTCTTCGTTGAGCACGAAGAGCGTGCCGTCGCCCTCGAGCGCGAACGACACGCCGATGCCGCCGCCCGCGTACCAGTTGCGGATCGGTGTGGTGGGCCCGATCGCGACGTCGTCCTGGGCCGCGACGCGCGGTGGCGTCAGCGCCGCGATCGACATCGCGGTGAGGAACGTCGCGAGGAGGAGCGGAGAAGAGATTCGCTTCATGTAGTCGTGATCTCCCGTCCGAGCCGAGGGCTCGGGCCGCGCAGTGTACGCACGGCGCCCGCTCGCGCCCCCTCGGTACGTCACGCGGTGAGGACGATCGGCGCGCCCTTGGTGACCACGAGCGTGTGCTCGAACTGCGCGCCGAGCGATCGATCGGTGGTGCGCAGCGTCCATCCGTCGCGGTCCTCGTAGACGTCGGTCGCGCCCAGCGTGAGGAACGGCTCGATCGTCATCACGAGGCCCTCGTGCAGGCGGGTGCGATCGAAGCGGTGCTCGACGTTCGAGACGTGCGGGTCCTCGTGGATGTGGCGCCCGACGCCGTGCCCGCCGAGGGTGCGCACCACGCGCAGGCCGTGACGCTTCGCGCGGCGCTCGACGGTGCGACCGATCATGCGCAGCGGCTCGCCGGCGCGCGCCGCCTGCATCGCCTCTTCCTGCGCCTTCTTGGTCGCCCAGAGCAGCAGCTTCGCGCGCGACGACACGTCGCCCACCGCGTAGCTCGCGCCGCAGTCGGCCCAGTAGCCGTCGATCACGCAGCTGACGTCGATGTTCACGAGATCGCCGGCGCGGATCACGACCTTCTGGCTGGGGATGCCGTGCGCGATCGCGTCGTTGACGCTGATGCACGTCCAGCCCGGGAAGTCGTAGGCGACCTGGGGCGCCGATCGCGCGCCGTGCGCGCGCAGCACGTCGCGCCCGATCGCGTCGAGGTCCGCGGTGGTGAGCCCGGGCGCGAGGGCCCGGGCCATCGCGTCGCGGGCCTCGGCCGCCGCGCGCGCCGCGCGCTTGAGGGCCGCGAGATCGTCGTCGTGCTCGATCGTCATGCGCCCAATCTACTCGGTCGTGTCGGATCGACGAGCGACTTTACGCGCGACGAGGTGCGCTGCAGAATGAATGGCCATTCATCGGAGGCGGCACATGGGCAACGCGTGGATCATCGAGGCGGCGCGCACGCCGCGCGGGCGCGGGAAGATGGGCAAGGGCGCGCTGACCGGCGTGCACCCGCAGGAGCTGCTCGCGCAGACGCTGAACGCGGTGGTCGCGCGCGCGAAGGTCGACCCCACGGCGATCGAGGACGTGGTCGCGGGCACGGTGTCGCAGGCGAAGGAGCAGGGTGCGTGCATCGCGCGCAACGCGGTGCTCGCGGCGGGCCTGCCCGACGACGTGACCGGCGTGTCGCTCAATCGCTTCTGCGGCTCGGGCCTGCAGGCGGTGAACTTCGCGGCGATGGGCGTCGCGAGCGGGCACCAGGGCCTGGTGATCGCGGGCGGCGTCGAGAGCATGTCGCGCGTCCCGATGGGCTCGGACGAGGGCGGCATCGACGGCAACAACCCGCACCTGCGCAAGAAGGTCTTCCAGGTCCCGCAGGGGATCAGCGGCGATCTGATCGCGACGATCGAAGGCTTCTCGCGCGAGGAGCTCGATCGCTTCGCGCTCGCGTCGCAGCAGAAGGCGGAGGTCGCGCAGAAGGAAGGTCGCTTCGCGCGCGCGCTGGTGCCGGTGAAGGATCCCGAGACCGGCAAGGTGCTGCTCGAGCACGACGAGATGCCGCGTCACGGCACGACGTACGAGGCGCTCGCGAAGCTCGAGGGGAGCTTCGTCGGCATGGGCGCGGCGCCGGTCGGGCCGAACGGCGAGACGCTCGATCAGATCGCGCTCGCGCGATATCCGCACGTCAACGCGATCCAGCACGTGCACACCGCGGGCAACTCGAGCGGCATCGTCGACGGTGCGTGCGCGGTGCTGCTCGCGAGCGACGAGGCGGTGAAGGCGCATGGTCTGAAGCCGCGCGGTCGCATCCGCGCGATGGCCACGGCGGGCGCGGAGCCCGTGATCATGCTGACCGCGCCGGCGCCGGCGTCGGCCCGCGCGCTGAAGAAGGCGGGCATGACCGCGAAGGACATCGATCTCTGGGAGATCAACGAGGCGTTCGCGACGGTGCCCCTCGAGACGATGAAGAAGCTCGACGTCGATCCCGCGAAGGTGAACGTGAACGGCGGCGCGATCGCGCTGGGCCATCCGCTCGGCGCGACCGGCGCGATGCTGCTGCAGACCGCGCTCGACGAGCTCGAGCGGCGCGGGCTCGCGACGGCGCTGATCACGCTGTGCATCGGTGGTGGGATGGGCATCGCGACGATCATCGAGCGCGTGTGATCGGGAGCGCCTCGGCGTGAGGCGCGAGGGGGTGCTCGCGGGCTGCTGTGCGAGAGGCCGCGAGCGTCGGGAAGCGGGGGGCGCATCGCGGCGCGCGCTGCGCGCTCTGCCGCGATGCTGTCGTCAGTCTGTGGTCGGCCTCTGCGAGCCCCCGTCGCACGAGGCCGCCGGACCCACCCCCTCGCGCCCGATACCGCGGTTCTTGCCGTCTCGATCGGTTTGGGTGGGGTGGCTCGCGCGCTTCGCCGCGGCCCGGACGCTCGCGGGTAGCATCGCGCGTCGCGCGTGTGCGCACTGCGCGCGGGGCGCGTGATCGGTCCGGTGATGGGTCGTGGCTCCTGGGCGATCGCGCGGTTCGGCGTACGATGCGCGCGTCGATGCTTCGCGCTTGCGTGCTCTCGTTCGCGATCTTCGTCGTGCCTTCGCTCGGGTCGGCGCAGGACGTGACGGTCTCGCGCGGGGTCGTGCTGCCGGGCTACGAAGTCGTCGTCGCGCCGCGTGAGGGTGCGCCGCGCACGCTCTGCGAGCCCTCGTGCGAGCTCTCGCTGCCGCGCGGCGAGGTGCGGCTCGGGTGGCGGCGCGGCGATGCGATCGAGTGGCAGCGCGACGTGCATCTGACGAACGATCTGCGCGTCGATCTCCGGCTCGAGGATCGATCGCTCCTGCGCGGCACCGGTCACGCGCTCCTGATCGCGGCGGGCGTGCTGCTCGGCGCGGTCGCGATCGTCGGCATCGCGACCGAGCCGCAGCCACCGGACTACGGGTGGTTCGGCGATCGTCACGGGCTCGTGTTCGCGGGGATCGCGGGCGGCGTGGTGATCGCGCTCGGCGTGCCCGGCATCGCGCTCTCGCTCGTGTTCGAGCGCGACGAGCCGGCGCTCGAGCTCGTGCCCGTCGACTGAGATACCGTGTCGTCGTGCAAGCTCGACGTGCGGTCGTCAGACCGCGGCGAGCTTCGGCACGAAGGGCGTGCGCGTTCGCGCCACGCTGATCATCGCGCCGAGGAGCTTGCGCATCGCAGCGACGATCGCGAGCTTCTTCGGCTTCCCGGCAGCGACCAAGCGCGCGTAGAACGCCTTCAGCCACGGGTTGTGAGTGACTGCGCGCAGCGTCGGCATCCACAGTTTCGCGCGGAGGTCGGCATCGCCCATCGTGCACGCGTGGCCTCGGAGTGGCTGCCGCTTGCCCGAGTGGTTCACGAGCGGGGCGACGCCGACGTATGCCGCCAACGCCGCGGCCGTCTTGAAGGCCCCGAAGTCGATGGAGGCGATCATCCGCGCTGCTGTGTTGTCACCGATGCCGTCGATGGTCGTCAGCAGCTTGCCGACCTCGTGCCGGTCCAGGCTCTGGCCGATGTCCTCGTCGAGTTTCTTGATGCGCTTTCGCAGCGTCGCGATGTCTTCGCACGCGTACCGGATCTGAAGCTCGTACACCGTGCCCTGGTGGCGTCCGACGCTGGTCTTGGCGGCCTCGCAGAGCGCCTGCGCGAGCTCGAGGCCGATGACATGGCGAGCGTCGTACTTCAGCTCGGCCAGCGCGTTCGGGTCAGCAGCGCGGAACTTGTCGGCGGTCGGGCATGCGACGAGCAGCGTGGTCGAGGTGGCCGACGCGACGTCGCGCACGTGTTCGGTGAACTCGGGAAACGTCAGGTCGAGCGCACGATGCAGTTGACGCGTGCGATCACCGAGGTCCTGCACCAGTCGATCGCGCAGACGCACCAGCTCGCGCAGCTCGAGCGTCGCAGCATCTGGCATCGGCGTCGCTGCAGGCCGCTTCTGTTGAGCAAACCGCGATGCCGACTGCATCCAGCGCGTCGGTCTTGGCGCGGCGCAGATCCTCCGCCGCGAATCGCGACGTGCGCATCGGGTTCAGCAGCGCGATCTGGAAGCCGGCCGCGAAGAGGAACGCGAACAGGTTCTGCCAGTAGTGCCCCGTCGCCTCCATCGCGACGAACACGTCGGCAGGCTCACCGAGGAGCGAGCGCAGTCGGTCGTACCCCGACGCATCCTCGGAGAACGGCGTCGGCTTGCACACCGGCTTGCCGGCCTCGTCCACGATCGCGACCACGTGCTTCTCCGAACCGATGTCGATTCCGACGAATCTCATGTTCCTCTCGAGCTCGTAACTGCGTCCTTGGGAGCCTCGGAGCCGAGCTTCGTGCCCATGCTTGTCCATGCGAGGACGGTGGACGAGCCACGCCTCTGGATACCGTTCGAGCAAAGAAACTCGGTCGAGGGCGCCAATCTCAGTAACGGGGACGATGCCCCAAGCCGCCTGCGGCGACCCTCTCCCGAAACCGCTGACCGGCAGCCCTACCACGGCGGGCGATCGGCCGGTGCACTAGATACAAGCCGGCCGCGAAGAGGAACGCGAACAGGTTCTGCCAGTAGTGCCCCGTCGCCTCCATCGCGACGAACACGTCGGCAGGCTCACCGAGGAGCGAGCGCAGTCGGTCGTACCCCGACGCATCCTCGGAGAACGGCGTCGGCTTGCACACCGGCTTGCCGGCCTCGTCCACGATCGCGACCACGTGCTTCTCCGAACCGATGTCGATTCCGACGAATCTCATGTTCCTCTCGAGCTCGTAACTGCGTCCTTGGGAGCCTCGGAGCCGAGCTTCGTGCCCATGCTTGTCCATGCGAGGACGGTGGACGAGCCACGCCTCTGGATACCGTTCGAGCAAAGAAACTCGGTCGAGGGCGCCAATCTCAGTAACGGGGACGATGCCCCAAGCCGCCTGCGGCGACCCTCTCCCGAAACCGCTGACCGGCAGCCCTACCACGGCGGGCGATCGGCCGGTGCACTAGATACAAGTCCCTACCGGAGTGCTCGTCCCGGCGGTCCCGGACGGGAGCGCGCGAAGCGCGCGGAGGGCAGGGACCGTCGGGCGAGCCGATTTTCGGCAGTCCTCACCGGGGTGCTCGTCCCGGCGGTCCCGGACGGGAGCGCGCGAAGCGCGCGGAGGGTAGGGACCGTCGGGCGAGCCGATTTTCGCAGTCCCTACCGGAGTGCTCGTCCCGGCCCGGACGGACCGGCGGAATCGACTGATCTCGCGCGGGCTGCTAGACGTTCGCTCGACGCGCGCCGCCGCGCGTCGACGATGACCGCCTCTCTCTGATCCACGTCACCGCATCTCGCGCAGCGAGCACGCCTCTCGAGCGTGCGCGCGTGATGCTCACGTCGGCTCCGATGAGAGAGAAGGTTCGTATGAGAAAGCTGAAGTACCACGTCGGGCTCACGCTCGACGGGTTCCTCGCGCACGAGGACGACACGTACGAAGGGTTCCTGAACGAAGGCGAGCACGTCGACGAGTTCTTCGACTCGTTCCGCACCAGCGACATCGTGCTGATGGGCCGCAAGACCTACGAGGTCGGGCTGCGGATGGGCGTGACCAGCCCCTATCCGATGCTCCGCCAGTACGTGTTCTCGCGATCGCTCGAGCGCTCGCCCGACCCCGCGGTCGAGCTGGTGCGCGACGATGCCGCGGGCCGCGTGCGCGCGCTGAAACGAGAGGACGGCAAGGACATCTGGCTCTGCGGCGGCGGTGAGCTCGCGAGCACGCTGCTCGAGGCCGACCTCGTCGACGAGATCATCGTGAAGCTCTATCCGGTCGTGTTCGGCAAGGGCATCCCGATGTTCGCGCGATCGCTGCAGCGCGCGCTCTCGCTGCGATCGACGAAGTCGTACGCGAACGGCGTGCAGCTGCTCACCTACTCGGTCACGCGCTGATCCGATCGCGCTCGGCGAGGGCATCTCGTCCTCGCCGAGCGCGCGCTCGTGACGAGTCGCGCCCGGTGCCGCCAACCACGAATCGGGGGGGCGTGATGGGCGGGTCACGTGATCGCGCCCCGGCGCGATCGAGTAGCCTCGTCGGAGTGACCGCTGCAGCGCGCTCGCGCGACGCCCCGTTCGTCGTGCCCGATCTCGAGGCGCCGATCGATCTCGAGTCGCGCCTCGCGCGTTGTCCGGTCGCCGAGGTGAAGGGCCTCTTCTTCGAGCCGATCGCCGAGCGCACCCGCCGCATCGGCAAGCCGGTGGGGCGCGCGCGTTATCTCGCGTTCCGCGGCTATCCGCTCACCGAGTGGCTCGCGTTCCTCGCCGCGGCCTCGCACGCGCTCTATCCGACGTTGCCTCCGCGCGAAGGCCTGCGTCGCGTCGGCTGGGGCGCGTACGACGGCTTCGTGCAGAGCACGGTGGGCGCGGTGCTCTTCGGGCTCGCGGGCAAGAGCCCCGAGCTCGCGGTGCCGCTCGTCGGGCGCGCCTACGAGCTCGTGCGCGCCCACGGCGTGGTGCGGATCCTCGAGCACGGCCCGGGTCGCGCGGTCTTTTCGTACCGCGACTTCTGGGACTGGCCCGACGCATGGCACCTCGGTGTGCTCGAGGGTGCGCTGCGCGTGTTCCGACTGCGCGGCGACGTGCGCGTCCGCGTGCACGGCGAGCGCGACGCGGATCTCGAGCTGCGTTGGCGGTAGACCGAGCGCGCTTCGCGAGGGTCCGTCTGCTACCCTCGCCCGGCGTGAGCGATCCGCCGTCCGTACCGCCGCGTTCGATCACGCCGCAGGCCTCCGCGGATGCTCCTTCCGCGACCGGCCGCGGCCCGCTCGCCGAGGTCTACGCGCGCGAGCACAAGGCCACGCGGCTCCTCGCGATGTCGCTCGACGCGCCGGTCTCGCCGTCGATCTCGCTGCGCGCGCTGGAGCACGGCACCGATGCGCGCGAGCACGGCTACGGCTGGGGCTTCGCGTGGTACCCCGAGGCCGGTCCCGCCGCGCTGGTCATCAAGGACCCGACGTCGATCGGCGAGAACCCGATGACGAAGCTCCTGCGCGACTGGGAGCGCTTCCAGTCGACGGTCTTCGTCTGCCACCTGCGCGGCGCCGCGCGCACGCTGAGCGAGCAGGACACGCACCCGTTCGCGCACAACTGGGCGGGGCGCTCGTTCGTGCTCGCGCACAACGGCGATCTCTTCGGCGACCTCGAGGTGCAGCTCCCGCTCGAGCCCTCGAGCGCGTTCGCGCCGATGGGACGCACCGACAGCGAGCGCGCGTTCTGCTGGCTGCTCGAGCGCATGCGCACCTGCGGCGCGAAGCGTCTCGCGGAGATCGGGTGGGAGCGCCTGCACGAGTGGTTCCGCGAGCTCGACGCGCTCGGCACCGCGAATTTCCTGTTCACCGACGGCATCGACGTCGCCGTCTATCGCGACGCCGAGGGCTACAACACGCTCTACTCGCTGCGCCTCGCGCCGCCCCACGCGTCGACGATCTGGCGCACGCCCGACATCGACGTCGACCTCACCGACGCCGAGGATCGCAACCGCACCGCGGTGCTGTTCTCCACGATCCCGCTCTCGCCCAAGCCCCAGCCGGTGCCCGCGGCCGCGAAGACCCCGACGCCGGTCCCGCCGAGCCCGCAGTGGGTCGCGATGACCGAGGGGCAGATGCTCGTCGCGCGTCGCGGCTCGATCATCTTCGACTCGCACGCCGGGCCCAGCGCTGCGCGCCGCATCGTCGCGCCGCCGCCGGTCGGGCTCGATGCGGGAGAGCGCGTCTCGCGTGCGCCCGAGGCCCCCGCGATCGTCATCACGCCCGAGAAGAAGGGCCGCGTGATGACGGTGCTGCACGAGACGATCTACCGCTACGAAGAAGCGGTCGAGCGCAGCAAGCACCTCTTCCGCCTGCAGCCCTGCCACGACCTCGGGCAGGAGCTGATCGAGTACTCGCTCGAGCTCAACGCGGGCGGCCTGCGGCGCGCGTACGACGACGTGTTCGGCAACCAGGTCGTGCGCGCCGAGATCGAGCAGCCCTACGAAGAGCTGCGCATCACCTCGCGCTCGAAGGTGCGCATCCTCCACGAGCCCTCGGCGGATCTCGATGCGCCCGAGCGTCGCGTGACGATCCCGCTCGTGTGGATGCCCTGGCAGCGTCAGATGATGACGCCCTACCTGCTGCCGCCCGAGCTCCCCGAGACGCAGCTGCAGGAGCTCGTCGAGTTCGCGATGAGCTTCGTCGAGCGCCAGGACGGCGATCTCGCGCAGACGCTGCTCGACATGAACACGTCGATCTACCGCGACTTCAAGTACGTCTCGGGGTCGACCACGCTCGCGACGACCGCGTACGACGTCTACTGCTCGCGCACCGGCGTCTGTCAGGACTTCGCGAACCTGCTGATCTGCCTGGCGCGACTGCTCGGGATCCCCGCGCGTTACCGCGTCGGCTACATCTTCACCGGCGGCGCGGGCCGCTACGAGAACACCCAGCAGTCGGACGCGAGCCACGCGTGGGCCGAGCTCTACCTGCCCTGGGCGGGCTGGACCGGCTTCGACCCGACGAACGGCGTGCTCGCGGGGCGCGACCACGTGCGCGTGGCCTGCGGGCGCAACTACCGCGACGCGACCCCGACCAGCGGCACGCTCTACAAGGGCGGCGGCGGCGAGACGCTCGAGGTCGCGGTGAAGGTCGAAGAGGTCGAGCCGTAGGCGCTCGACCTCTTCGACGCGACCTTCACGGGCCGATCGCGTCGGCGAGCATCCGGCGCGACTGGCGCTCCGGCGTCACCTCGATCAGCGGGCGGAACTGAATCGTCTCGGGGTCGTACGCGAAGATCTCGCCGCTGCCGATCTTGTAGACCCACGCGTGCAGCCGGAGCTTGCCCGCCGCGAGCTTCGCCGCGACCGACGGATGCGTGCGCAGGTTGACCATCTGCTGCAGCACGTTCTCCTGGATCGCGACGTTCAGCTTCTCGTCGGCCGGACGATCGGCGTAGACGCTCTGCATCACCCGCCGCGTGGGCTCCGCGTGGCCGAGCCACGCGGTCACCGCGGGCAGCCCCTTCGGGGGCTCGGGCTCGAGCAGCGCCTTCATCGCGCCGCATCCCGAGTGACCGCAGACCACGATGTCGGCGACGCCGAGCACGTCGATCGCGTACTCGATGGTGCCCGCCTCCGAGCATCCCTGGGGCGAGTAGGGCGGGACGATGTTGCCCGCGTTGCGGACGACGAAGAGATCCCCGGGCTCGGTCTGCGTGAGCAGGTTCGGCTGGATGCGGGAGTCCGAGCACGTGATGAAGAGGGCCTGGGGCGACTGGCCGGATGCCAGCTGGCGGAAGAGCTCCCGATGCTCTTCGAACACGTGGTCTCGGAACCGCTGGAACCCCGTCACGAGCTTCTTCATCGTCACCTCTCGTGGCGGCGATGTGGGGTGGCGACCGACAATGACGCCAAATCCCGACGCGCCTCGGCATCGTGAATACCACAGGTCGCGCCAGGTCGACACCCCGCTCGGGGAAAATTTCCTCAACAGGTGTCACATGCACCGACACCGGTGCACCCGGTCGCGTTGCTGCACCCCGGAGGGCACTGCACCGGGCTCCGACTCGGACAATCCGCGCCCGCGCTGCATGCCACGTCGCATGCGCACGAGGTGTCGCACGACACGCCGCCCGAGCAGGACCCGTCGCCCGAGCACGCGACCGAGCACGCGTTGGCGCCGCACTCCACGCCGAACCCGCAGCTCCCGGGCCCGGGGCAGCCCACCGCGCAGCCCGTCGAGCTGCCGCACGAGATCGGCCCGCACGAGGTGTCGCCGATGCACTCGATCGAGCACGGCGCCGCGCCGCAGACCGCGCCGAAGAAGCAGCTGCGATCCCCCTCGCAGCGCACCTCGCAGCTCGAGGACCCGGCGCAGTCGATCGCGGTCATGCAGCCCTGGCGCGCGACGCAGCGCACCTGGCAGGGCATGCCGGTCGGACAGACGATCACGGGGAGCTCGTCGCCGATGATGCGGCACACGCCGCCGGCGCAGCCGTCGTTGCACACGCTCGGGCAGCTCGTGGTCGCGTCGGGAAGGCTCGCGGCATCCGGGTTCAACGGCAGGAACGCATCGACCGGCGCGTCCGTGGGCACTGTCGCGTCCTCGGGCGTCGTGGTCGCGTCGGGCGCTGGGACCCGCGCGTCGAAGCCGCCCGCGTCACCCGCCTCGAGCGCGCTCGGATCGAACCCGATGCGGCCGCAGCCCGCGGCCGCGCACACCCACAGCACCGTGCACCAGAGCACGAGCTCGGCCCGACGCGCCCTCACCGCCTTCCGAGGATACCCGAGATCGTCGTCCTCATCCGCCACGCGTGTAGATGTCCGGATCCAGCCGTTCCATGAAACGTCGTGGCTCGCGCATGGGCCCGAAGCCGTGCTGCGCGTAGAGCCCGTGGGCATCGAGGGTGCCCAGCATCCATCGCCGCACCTCGTGCTGCCCGGTGCTCACCTCGACGAGCCACTTGCCGAGACCGGAGCCTCGCGCCTCGGGCAGCACGAACACGTCGCACAGATAGGCGAACGTGACCTCGTCGCTGATGACGCGCGCGTAGCCGAGCTGGCGCTCGCCGCGATAGAGCCCGAAGCAGCACGAGAGCTCGATCGCGCGCTCGACGCGCGCGCGGGAGATGCCCTTCGCCCAGTACGACTCCTCGCCGAGGAAGCGATGGACGAGGCCCACGTCGAGGCGCGTCTTGTCGGTGTCGATCTCGTGCTCGCCCTTCGTCCACTTCATAGGACGAGCCTACGGGCGCGCCGTGGTGCTCGCCGTGCGCCAGGTCGTCGATGTCGCGAGGACCGCTGCTACGGATTCTGTAGCGCGAGCCCGCGTCGGGTCGCGGCGAAGCGCAGCGCGAGCTCCGAGGGCGCGCGGCCCGTCATCTCGCGGAGCTCGGCGATCATGTGCGCCTGATCGAAGTAGCCGGCGTCGCGCGCGATGACGCCCCACGCCGGGCGCGGCGTGCTCGCGCGCAGCATCGCGAGCGCGCGCTGGAAGCGGACGATGCGCAGGTAGTGCTTGGGCCCGACGCCGACGACGGCGTCGAACGCGCGGCGCAGCTGGCGCTCGCTCAGGCCCACGTGCGCGGCGAGCGCGTCGACGCGCGGCAGTGTCTCCATCGCGTCGATCGTGCGGGTGGCGCGGCGCACCGCGGAGGAGGCGGCGGGCTCGAACACACGATCGCTGGAGAGCCGCGCCTCGAGCGCGGAGATCATCAGGCGCGCGCGGGCCTCGTCACCGCGCGCGCCGGCGAGCGCGTCCTGGAGCGCGCGCCCGCTGCCGCCCCAGAGCGTCTCGACCGAGGTGTGGCGATCGGTGAGCTCCGACATCGGCATGCCGAAGAACGGGTAGGCGCCCGCGGCGCGGAACCGCACGATCACCGCCGACGCGAGCGGGCTCGACTCCTTGCTGATCGCGCGGGTGCGGGTGCCCATCGCCCCGGCCTCGGCGCCGCGTCCGTCGATCTGCACGACGAGCTCGGTCTTGCCGTCGGGGAGCCGCTCGTAGCGCAGGCGTGCGAGGTCGGGCGCGTCGATCACGCGCACGCACTCGACGAAGCGCGCGAGCGAGCGGGGCGGAGCGAACGCGCGGGTCGTCAGCACGATCGCCAGCATGGTCGTGCCGGCGCGCGGGAGCACGCGGGGATGGCCGATTCTTCCAATCGGCGGAGCGCGCGGGGCGGCATCTCGATCCCCATGCACACCGACGATCCGAGACGGGCGATCGTGACCGAGGCCTTCGCGCGTGCGGCCGAGGGCGACTTCGAGCGCTTCTTCGCGATGCTGGGCGACGACTGTCGCTGGACGATCAGCGGCACCTCGCGGTTCTCGCGCACCTTCGCGAGCAAGCCGGTGATCCTCGAGCAGCTGATCGCGCCGCTGCGGTCGCGCATCGAGGGCGCGATGCGGATCATCGCGTCGCGGGTGATCGCCGATGGCGACGTGGTGGTCGTCGAGGCGCGCGGCGACAACGTGACGAAGAAGGGCGTGCGCTACGACAACCAGTACTGCTTCGTCATGCGCTTCGAGGGCGAGTGCGTCGCGGAGATCACCGAGCACGTCGACACCGCGCTGATCGATCGCGTGTTCGGCTGACGGTGCGTCGAGGTGGGCGCGCGGCGCTTGATCCGTTCGCGGCGCACGGGCGTATGATCCCCTCGAATGGCCCGACGGCTCGCTGCCTTCTGGACCGCTCTCGCCCTCGCGCTGGCGCTGCCGAGCGTCGCAGGGGCGCAGGACGGAACCCCACCCCCGTCCTCCTCGCCATCGTCGTCGCGTGACGCCGAGGCGCGCGCGCTCTTCGAGGCGGGACGCGTCGCGTTCGCCGACGGACGCTTCGAGGACGCGCTCGAGTACTTCGAGCGCTCGCACGAGCTCTCGGGCCGGCCGGAGCTGCTCTACAACATCGGCACGAGCTCGGATCGTCTGCGCCGCGAGCGCGAGGCGGTGACCGCGTTCGAGGCGTACCTCGAGGCACTGCCCGATGCGCCCAATCGGCGCGAGGTCGAAGGCCGGCTGCGGGTGCTGCGCGAGGAGATCGCGCGCGAAGACGAGCAGGCGGCCGCGGTCGCAGCGGCCGAGGCGGCGGCGGCGCAGGACGCGGCGAGCGCGCCGATCGCCGAGCCCGCGGGCGAGACGGCCGAGCGCGACGAGGGCGGCGAGGACGTGCTCACGGCCTGGTGGCTGTGGACGATCATCGGGGTGGTGGTCGCGGGCGGCGTCGCGGGGGCGGTGGTCGCGGCGACGGTGGCGCAGGAGGACGTGTATCCGCCCTACACGACCGGCGACGGCGGGGCGATCGCGATCACGCTGACGGTGCCGATCCCGTGATGCGCGCGATCGTCGTCCTGGGGATCCTCGCGAGCAGCGCGCTCGCGAGCGGGTGCTCGTGCGAGAACCTGCGCGCGAACACGCAGGTGATGGCGACCATCGACGCCGAGCCCGGCGTGCGCGACATGGCGCGCCAGCTCGTGGTGCGCGTCTACGGCGCGCCGGGCGGGCAGAGCGGCGTGCCCGACACGCTGGTGCAGGAGTTCCCGTTCCCGGTGTCGGCGAGCGACGGCTGGCCCACGACGGTCGCGCTCGCGCCCGAGGGACGCGACGCGTCGCGCCGCTATCGCATCGAGGCGGTCGCGCAGACCGCGTCGGGCGCGGCGATCGCGACGGTGCGCGCGATCAGCGGGTACGCCGAGGAGCAGACGCTCTGGCTGCAGCTGCTCCTGCTCGATGGGTGCATCGGGGTGACGTGCGAGGACCCCGGGCAGACCTGCATCGGGCCCGATCAGTGCGGTGACGCGACGATCGACGTCGAAGATCTGATGCCGTGGGCGCGCGACGCGGGCACCGGCGACGGGAGCGTCGGTGACGGCGGCGAGTGCGATCCCGGCGCGTGCGACGACAGGCTCGCGTGCACCACCGACTACTGCGACGAGAACGGGCAGTGCGCGCACACGCGGAGCGCCGCGATGTGCGACGACGACAACCCGTGCACCGACGACGCGTGCAGCGGCGATCCCACCGACGGTCCGAGCGGATGTGCGTACGTGAACAACACGCTCGACTGCGACGACGGCGTGTTCTGCAACGGGCTCGATGCCTGCACCGCCGGCGAGTGCGTGCACGCGGGCGATCCCTGCGGCGACACGCTCGAGTGCGAGGAAGCGGGCGACCGCTGCCTCGGGTGCGCGCGCGACGAGGAGTGCCCGGCGCGCATGGAAGGCGCGTACGGCGCGTGCGTGTACGACAGCGCGTGCGACGAGGACGCGATCCAGACGCGCACGGTGCGCACCTTCGGGTGCGTCGACGCGGCGTGCGAGCCGAGCGACACCGAGGAGACGCGCGCGTGCTCGCGCGACACCGAGGGCGCGGGCTGCGGCGAGACGAGCTACGGCGAGTGGTCGACGTGCGGCGGGTTCGACGACGCGTGCGACACCACGGGCACCGAGTCGCGCTTCCGCTACGAGGCGACGTGCACCGAGGGCCTGTGCTTCTCGGTCCCGACCACCGAGACCCGGCCGTGCAGCCGCGCGACCGACGATCTGCCGTGCAGCGACGGGCTCGCGTGCAACGGCACCGACAGCTGTCAGGGCGGCTTCTGCGTGGGCACGGCGTGCATGGACGGCGGCATCGGGTGTGACGCGGGGACGTGCTTCGACGGCGTCGCGTGCACCGTCGACTCCTGCGGCGTGAGCGGGTGCCTGCACGTGCCGAACGACGCGCTCTGCCCGCCGGGCGCGGCGTGCGAGATGGTGCGCTGCGACTCGTTCGCGGGATGCGTCTACGACCGCTCGCGCTGCAACGACGGCGGCGGCCCCGTCGCGTTCGAGGGCGGCGTGATGACGTCGCCCGACGGCGCGATCGCGGTCGAATGAGCCCTTGCCGGAGTGCTCGTCCCGCCGGTCCGGGACGGGAGCGCGCGAAGCGCGCGGACGGTAGGGGCCGGCGGGCGAGCCGATGTCGACACTCTCGAGAATTCAATGGTTCATGTCGGACCACTTCTTCGCGGCGCGCGCGAAGAGGTAGAGGCCGATCACCGAGGTCACGCCGATCGCGGCGATCGGGAGCCACACGACCCAGGGATCGTAGGTCGCCCAGAGCAGCTCGGTGACCGCCGCTCCGTCCTGGTGGAGCGCGTCGCAGAGCGTCTGGAACGCGGCCTCGCGCGTGACGCCGGTCGCCTGCTCGAGCGTGAGCGGATCGCCGTTCCACGACACGTCGCGCCCGAGGAGCTGGTCGTGCTCGGCGAGATAACGCTGCGCGAGCATCGCCTTCTCGCCCCAGTTCGCATAGAGCCACGCCGAGAGCTGCGCGCCGAGCGCCTGTCCGACGCCGACCGGGATGTTCACGTAGCCGAGGTAGAGCGCCTTCTTGCCGGGCGGCGCGACGTAGCCGAGGTACTCGGTCTTCTTCGGGCCGGTGAGCATCTCGCCGAGCGAGAAGAACAGGATGCCGAGCAGCAGCATCCAGCCGCTGGTCGTGAGGCCCGACGCGAGGATGCCGAACGTCGCGACGATCATCCCGCCGAGCATCGCGGTCAGCGTGCGCAGCTTCTTCACCGCGCGGCTGATCGGGATGACGAGGATGACGATCAGGAACGCGTTGAGGTTGAGCAGGTGCTCCTGCTCGATGTGCGTGCCGCGCCCGAGATCGACGGTCCAGCGCTCGGGGATCGGGAGCGCCGCGATGACGCCGCGGCTGTCGACCCAGTCGGTGATGAAGAAGGGATGGAAATCCCAGAGCTGATACATCATCAGCCAGAAGCCGCTGAGGCAGAGCAGGAAGAGCAGCAGCCGCGCCTGGAAGAAGTTGGTGAACGTCTCGACGAGCACCGTGCCCAGCGGCTTGTCGAGATCGGCGCCCGAGGACTGTTCACGGTAGGTGAACAGCATCCCGTAGTTGAGCGCCGCGATCGCCGCGCATCCGTAGAACACCGCGGGCCAGCCGACTTCCTTCAGGTAGTTCGCGAAGGGCGGGCCGATCATCGCGCCGACGTTGACCAGCCAGTAGAAGATGCCCCAGCCGACCGAGCCGTTGTCCTTCGTGAGGTTCTGCGCGAGCGAGCCCTGGATGCCCGGCTTGAAGAGCGCGGTGCCGGTCGCGAGCAGCATCGCGCCGGTGAAGAACGGCCAGTAGTCGCGCGAGACCGCCATCAGCAGGTAGCCCGCGACCTTCAGCGTGATCGAGACGAAGATCGTGTTCTTGTAGCCGTAGCGATCGGCGATCCCGCCGGTGAACGTCGGCAGCCACGACTGGAAGATCGCCCACCAGAAGAAGATCGTCGCGCGATCCGCCTGGCTCCAGTGCAGCCCTCCGGGCGCGTCGGCCTGCGCGATGTAGATGCCGATCACGACGCGCAGGCCGTAGTAGGCGAGGCGCTCGAAGCCCTCCATCGTGCAGAGCATCCAGAAGGCCCAGCCGAGGCCCTTCTTCTGCGGCTCGATCGTCGCGTCGTTCGTCATGGGAGCCGGCGAGGGTACCGGACCCCGCGGCTCAGCGTTCTCGCGGTGTGAGACGACGCGCAGCGAGGATGGCGAGGACGAGCAGCACGAGCATCCAGGGCGGCGCGGTGCGCACGCCGGGCGCGCGGCAGTTGCAGCTCTCGACGGTGCGGCAGTCGAGGTCGAGCCCGCCGCGGGGATCGGGGTTGCACGTCTCGGGCAGCGAGCCCGGCGGGTAGATCGTGCAGAGGCCCTCGATGTCGTCGGCGGCGAGATCGCGCTTGTGGGTCTCGCTGGGATCGGCGTCGAACCACATCGTCGCGAGCGGATCGTGCGGCGAGTGCGCGAGACCGAAGTAGTGGCCGAGCTCGTGGGTCAGCGTGCTCTCGAGATCGATGAAGCGCGGATCTTCGCAGCCGGTCTGTGGGCAGTCCGCGTAGATGCCCAGCGCTTCGTTGACCTCGATGTCGGCGTCGAGGATCGCGCCCCCGGCGCCGAACCACACCGAGGTCACCGCGTACGCACGCGGATCGTGGAGGCGCTCGTCGGCCCAGCCCTCGCCGACGAAGAGCAGCGAGTGCACGTTGCCGCCGGAGCCCGAGTGCGATGGGCGTATGCACTCGTCGGGCTCCTCGAGCAGTGTGACGTCGAGGCCCGGTGAGCCGCCGTCGCAGCGCACGTTCTCCCAGGTCGCGATCGAGCGCTGGAGGATCGCGGCGAGCTCCTCGCGCGTGAAGTCGTGCGAGGGCCGTGCGGCGCTGATCGTCATCGTCGTGCAGCGACGTCGCCACGCGAGCGGGAAGGTGCGCTCGAGGTCGGGCACCTCGCACTCGAGCGGAGCGCCGATCCACGCGCACTCCCCGGAGTCGGTGCAACCCTGGCCCGTGAGGCAGTCGCTCGCGCCCTCGCACGGACGTGGGGTGACCATCCGGCACCACGCGCGCGCGCTCGCCGGCACGAGCGCGAGCACGAGCGAGAGCGCGAGCGGTGCGAGGCGCATCGCCGCGATCCTAGCCACTGCGGCAGGGCGCAACACCCGCCTTGCCGCGAGCGCGCCGGGGCCCATCTCGCAGACCGATGCCGGACTCGGGCTCGATCGGTAGCGTGGTGGTCCACGTGCGCGGGCTGCGTCGGGAGCGCGGCGTGGCGCTCGTGGCGCTCTTCGATCCGCACTCCGCCGCGGAGCGCTCGCGCGAGCACGCGCTCCACGTGGGAGCCGCGCCGATCATGGGCGGCAACGCGGAGATCCTGTTCCGCGACGTGCGCCCCGGACGTTACGCGGCGAGCCTCGTGCGCAGCGAGGACGACGTCGATCACGTGGGCGTGCCGACCTACGCCGACGTGGTGTTCGAGGCCGAGGGCGACGAGACGCACGTGGAGCTGACGCCGCACGAGACGCTGCACGCGCCGTGAGCGCGCTACGCTCCTCCGGGTGGACGCGCCGTACGAGGAGCACCTGCCGCGCGCCGCGCTCGCGGGTGTGATCGACCGGGTGTGGACCAAGCGCGAGCGCATCGGGAGCGAAGCGCGCGTGCTGCCCGACGGATGCGTGGACGTGATGTTCCACCTCGGGACGCGGCCGCGCGCGGTGGTGGTGGGCGCGATGACGAGCGCGCGCGTGGTGCCCGCGACGCCGCGCGACATCGTCGCGGTGCGGTTCCGACCGGGCGGCGCGGCGCGTTTCGTCGATGCGCCGATCGACACGCTCACCGACGCGCACGTCGAGCTCGAGGCCCTGGAGATCGACGCCCGCGCGGTGATCGACGCGCTGATCGCGGCCGAGGCGATCGAGGCGCGGCGGGAGATCGTCGAGTCGTTCGTCGCCTCGCGCGTGCTCGCCGCACCGGCGATCGATCGCACGACGACCCGGGCGATCGCGCGGCTGGTCGCGCCGGATGCGCCGCGGATCGCGGCGCTCGCGGACGAGCTCGGGATCACGCGGCAGCACCTCGCGCGGCGGGTGCGCGCGGCGGTCGGGCTCGGGCCCAAGGAGCTCGCGCGGATCGCGCGGGCCCAGCGCGCCATGGCGGCGATCGCCCGCGGTGATCGCGATCACGCGGCGCTCGCGATCGAGCACGGCTACTCGGACCAGGCGCACCTGGCGCACGAGCTCGGCGCGATCGCGGGGATGACCCCGGGCGCGATCGCGCGGGCGCGAGGTTCCATTTCTCCAATCACCAGCGCGTTCGACGTGGCAGAGGAGCGCGCATGAAGATCACCGCGAACCTGATCGTGCCCTCGATCGAAGCGTGCCTGCCGTTCTGGATCGATCGGCTCGGATTCACCAAGGTCACCGAGGTGCCCGAGGACGAGACGATCGGCTTCGTCATCCTGGTGAAGGACGGCGCGGAGCTGATGCTGCAGTCGGAGCGCTCGCTCGCGAACGACGTCGCGGGCGCGCCGCGCGACGGCTACCGCACCGCGCTCTACGTGCACGTCGCGTCGCTCGCCGAGGTCCAGCGCGCGCTCGCGGGCTACGACGCGATCGTCGTGGCCGAGCGCACGACGTTCTACGGGGCGCGCGAGACGATCGTGCGCGACCCCGCGGGCAACGTCGTCGCCTTCGCCGAGCATCAACCGTCGAGCGACCACGCGTAGGAGCGCTCGACCTTCGCGACGTCGACCTGGTACTCGCGGTACCAGGCCGCGCGGCCCTGGTGCTGCGCGGCCTGGTGCTCGAGGTGCTTCTTCCACCGCACGATGTGCTCGACGTCGGGCCAGTACGACACGGCGATCTCCTGATCGCCCTCCGAGGTCGCGGTGAAGCCGAGGCAACCGAAGTCGGAGAACGCGAGCTCGCGCAGGCGCGCCGCGGTGGTGGAGTACGCGTGATCGAACGCCCTGATCCGCGCGCGGAAGACGACGACGTACACGCGCGGGCTCTTAGCACGCCATCTCGATCGCCTCGGTGACGTGGATGCGGATCGCACGCTCCGCGCCCTCGAGCGCAGCGACGTCGGGCCCGTCCCACACGATCTCGGCGTCACCGGTGAGCGCGACGCGCGCCCCGGTCTCGAAGTCGACGACGACGAGCCCGGCGCGCGGATCCACCGCGAGGTTGCCCAGCGTGTTGAAGTGCGCGTTGCCCCGATAGTCGGGGATCGTGATCACGCCCTCGCGCACCCGCACGAAGCCGGGCGCGCCGCCGCGATGCGAGACGTCGACGCCCTCGATCGTGTCGCCTCCGCCCGCGCTCGTCGCGATGAAGAGCGTGTCGGTGCGCTCGATGCGCGCGATCGCGTCGCGCGAGAGCGATGCACCGCGCGCGACGACGCGCGGCGGAGGCGCGGTCACGAACCCCGGCGTGCGCACGTGGATGTACTGCGGACAGTTGCCGAAGCTCTGTCCGACCTCGAGCGCGAAGCCATCCTCGCCGGCGCGCACGATCGTCCCGTTCACGCGGTTGCGTCGCCGCGTCTCGAGCTGGATCCCGAGCAGACCGAGCGGCGCTCCGACCGCGAGGTGATCACCGAGCGGATCGCCGGGCGCGGCGCGCGCGTGCACCTCGAGCGTACGCAGATCCGGCGAGGACACGAAGCCGGGCGGCCCCACCAGCAGCGAGGCCCACGGCCGGCCTCGCGCATCGAGGCTGCCGACCACCATGAACGGCAGCTCCGCGTAGAACGTGCGGTGCTGGTCGGGCATGAAGTCGCGGATCACCCGCCGCCCCTGGCGCTCGACGCGCTCGCGCACGCCGAGCCGCTCCTGCACCGCGCGCTCGCCCGCGTGGAAGGGCGACTCGTCGCGCGACCAGCCGGGCGGCGGCGCGCTCATGCGACCGCGCTCGCCTTCATCGCGACGAAGCCGGGCAGCGCCTCGATGCGCTCGAGCCACGCGCACACGCTCGGATAACGCTCGAGCGAGATGCCGCCCTCGGGCGCGTGGCGCGTGTACGAGTAGAGCGCGACGTCGGCGATCGTCGGGGTGTCCGAGACGAGGAAACGTCGCGACCCGAGGTGCGCCTCGAGCACCGCGAAGAGCTGCGCCGCGATCTTCGTCGCGCTCTCGTGATCGCGCGGCGCGCCGAACACCTTCACGAGGCGCGCGATCCCGGGTCCCTGCACCAGCGGTCCCGCCGCGACCGAGAGCCACCACTGCACGTGCGCCGCGTCGCGCGCGTCGCTCGGGAGCCAGCGCCCGCTCGGGTCGTAGCGCTTCGCGAGGTAGACGAGGATCGCGTTGCTGTCGGGCAGCACGAAGTCTCCGTCCTCGATCACCGGCACCTGGCCGAACGGGTTCTTGCGCAGGAATTCTGGGGATTTCTGGGCGTTCTCGCGATGTCGACCTCGACGAGCTCGTAGGGCAGCCCGAGCAGCGAGAGGAAGAGCTCGACGCGGTGCGAGTGTCCGGAGAGCGGGTGGCGATGGAGGAGGATCGGCTTCGTCATGTCGCGCACCATGGCGTGCGACGCGCGGCGCGAGAACGACGCTCTTGACAACGCACTCTTGCGCTCCGCGGAATGACGCGCGTGGATCGCCTCGAGGCCATGCGCGCGTTCGTCGCGGTCGCGGAAGAGCGCGGCTTCGCGCCCGCGGCGCGTCGCCTCGCGATGTCTCCGCCCGCCGTCACCCGCGCGATCGCGTCGCTCGAGGAGCGCATCGGCACGCGCCTCCTGCATCGCACCACGCGCGTGGTGCGGCTGACCGACGCGGGCGAGCGATACCTCGCGGACTGCAAGCGCATCCTCCGCGATCTCGAGGACGCCGAGACGATCGCCGCGGGCCTGCACGCCGAGCCGCGGGGGCGCCTCGCGGTGACCGCGCCCGCGACGTTCGGTCGCCTGCACGTCGCGCCGATCGTGCTCGAGCTGCTCACGCGCCACCCGCTGCTCTCGGTGCGCGCGCTCTTCGTCGATTCGGTCGTCGATCTCGCGGAGCAGGGCATCGACGTCGCGGTGCGCATCGGGCACCTGCCCGACTCGTCGATGCGCGCGGTGCGCGTCGGCACGGTGCGCCGCATCGTGTGCGCGTCGCCCGACTACCTCGCGCAGCACGGCACGCCGCGCGCCCCCGCAGAGCTCGCGGATCGCGAGCTGATCGCGTTCTCGGGCACCGGCGCGCTGCGCGACTGGACGTTCGAGTCGGAGGGCGAGACCCAGGTGATCACGCCGCACGCCCGCTTGATCGTCAACGGCGCGGAGCTCGCGATCGCCGCCGCGCTCGCGGGCCACGGCCTCACGCGCGTGGTCTCGTACCAGGTCGAGCACGAGCTGCGCGCGGGCCGCTTGGTGGTCGTGCTCGAGGACCACGAGCCTCCGCCGATCCCGGTGCACGTGGTGCATCGCGAGGGCCGCGCGGTCGCGGCGAAGGTGCGCGCGTTCGTGGACCTCGCGACGACCCGACTGCGTGCGGTGCTCGGCGCGGAGTGAAGGACGTCCGGAGGAGCCCGGACGTCCTTCGGCGTCTCACCAGCTCACGACGTACGTGCAGCTCTCGCCGCCCTTCGCGCGGCAGCCCTCGTTCGCGTCGTGGGTCACGGTCGCGCCCGGCTCGAAGCGCTGCGCCATGCCGCGGATGAGCCCGAGATCGAAGCGGCACGGGTACGGATTGCCGCACACCAGGCGTGCCTCGTTCTTGCCGGGCACCGCCTGGTACCCGTAGTGGCCGATGCCCTCGAGCATCGTGCCGGTCGACGGGTCGAACATCGGCGCGCCGTCGAGCTTGTGGTTCATGTGGAACGCGACGTCGATCGATGCGAGCGCGCCGCGCACGTCCTTGATGTTCGGCGGGAACACCGCGTGCGACGGGATGAGCGAGCCCACCTTCTCGAGGCCGCGCCCGCCGAGCAGCGTGTCGATCTTCTTGTAGGCGATCAGGTAATCGCGCACCGGGTACCAAGCGTTGGGATCGACCGCGAGCGCGCCGGTCGCGTCGCGCGTCTGGACCTTCATGACCTCGAGCAGCGTGCTCACGAGGACCGAGAAGCCCTTCACGGCCTGCACGATCGACACGACGCTCGCGCCCGAGACGGTGATGTTCGAGAGCGGGCCCATCACCGGTGCTCCTTCGCGACCCGCTGCGGGGCGGTGCGCTTCTTCTGGGTCACGTGCTTCGCGCTCTGCAGATGCGCGAAGCACTCCTCGAGCCCGTCGCGGAGCGTGCCGCGCGTGACGACGTCGCGGAGCTCCACGCCCGCGTGGCTCAGCGTGTCGGCCACGCGGGGGCTGATGCCGGTGAGCACGCAGAACGTCCCGAGCAGCCGCGTCGCCGCGACCATCTGGAGCAGGTGATGCGCGGTCGCGGTGTCGACCATCGAGACGCCGGTCACGTCGACGATCGCGCAGCGCGCGCCGCCTTCGGTGATGCGATGGAGGAGCCGATCGGTCATCTCCTTCGCGCGCTCGGAGTCGAGCTCGCCCACCACGGGCACGGTGATGATGTCCTCCCAGAGCTCCACGACCGGCGTGGAGAGCTCGCGGATCGCGACGCGCTGCCGCGCGATCGTCGCGAGCTTCGCCTCCAGCTCGACGCGTGCGGCCTCCAGCTTGTGCATCGACGCCTCGCTCTCGCGGACCGATGCGTGGAGCTGACGCGCGAAGAGGTTGATCGTCTCTTCGAACGACGAGAACTCGTCGTCGTGATCGCTCGGGATGAGGTGCTCGGCGGGATCGAATTCGCCGAGCGAGATCATGGCCAGGACGTCGCGGATGCGCTCGATGCGGTCGACGTGCACTTCGACCGCTGGGGACTTCGGATGGGTCATGTGTGGAGTTACAGCTCCCTTGAGAGAATCCGGGTGTGCCCGATCGGCGCCCGTCCTTCAAGGGAGACAGCGACCCACCTCGGTGACCGAGGGTGAGAGCCGCGTGATCGTGCTCGAGCTGCTGGTCGCCGGCTCCACGAGCGACGTGCTGGATCGGCCGACGAGCACGCGCACGCGGCACGCGGGACGAGCACGAGGGACGCGCACGAGCAGGAGCACGTGGTGCGGGCGAACGCGAAGCGGAGCCCGAATCGATCGGGGCGAGTGCGAAGCAGAGCCCGAATCGCGAGCGTCGGGGCCGCGGCGAAGCGCGGACCCGTCGCGAGCCATCTCACCATCCCCCAACGAATCGGCAGAACCGCGGTGCCGGGCGGGTGGGGGTGGGTCCGCCGCCCTCGTGCGACGGGGGCTCGCAGACTCCGACCACACACTGACGACAGCATCGCGGCAACCGCGCGAAGCGCGCGCCGCGATGCGCCCACCAATACCCAACGCTCTCACCGCGTTCGTGCAGCAGCCCGCGAGCACCGGGCGGCGGACCCACCCCCACCCGCCTCTCGCCGAGACCTCCTCAGCCGTCCTCTTCCGCGAGAACCACGACGCGATCGCCCGGCTTGGGCATGAACGGCGCCTGACGATTCATCGGGTTGAGCACCAGCCCGAACTTCTTCTCCGGCGCTTCCTCGTAGATCTGCACGCCCATCATCAGCTCGCCGCGCGCCTTCGCCGCGAGCATCAGGTACTCGATCGACACCGGCTGACCCGGCGGCGCGTAGAGCTCGATCGGCTTCACGTAGACCTCGCTGCCCTCGCTGCGCAGCAGGTCCTCGAGCACCGCCTGGACGCGCGGCTCGTACGTGATCTGCGCGAGGACCATCGAGACCATCTCGTTCGAGATCACGATGTCGTTGATCTGCGTGGTCGCCGCGAGCTCGCGGTTCTTGGGGTCGAGGATCTCGCTGCACACCCGCTGGTTCGGCGCGAGCCCCGAGCGACGACGCGCATCGCGCAGGAGCAGCAGCGCGATGATCGCGCGGGTGTCCGCGTCCTCCGCGCTCGTCCCCTCGACCTGATCGCCGAGCACCATCACGAGCGGGTAGTTCTGCGGGCCGAGCTGGTCCATCAGGTGCCGGCTCGTGAACTGCCCGACGAGGTGTCGGAGCTGCACCGTCTTCACGTCGCCGACCTTCTCGCTGATCTCCGTGGCGCGCTCTTCCTCGGGCAGGTTGTTCACCAGCGTCAGCGTCGAGCCCGGCGCGACGTAGTCGTCGAACTCCTTGATCATCGGGTGGATCTTCGGGTTCCACCCGAGCACCAGCATGTGCTCGACGCGCTTCTGCGCGTTGGACTGCAGCACCGGCATCGACGCGAGCGAGAGCGGACCGGCGTACGGCTTGTGCTGGACCGACGCGTCCTCCGCGAGGATCAGCAGCTCCTCGTCGGGCCCGATCACGTGATCCGCCGGCGGGTTCAGGGTGTGCCCCGAGCCGTTCGCCTTCGCGATGCCGACGACCATGCCGTTCGGGAAGTCGAGCAGGATCTCGCCGAAGCGACGCCCCACCACCGGCGGGATCTTCTTGAAGTGGATCTCGTTGCCCTCGAAGCGCAGCAGCTCGTCGTAGACCAGCGAGAGGCCGCTGATGCGCGCCGTCTGCAGGATGATCTTCGAGATCATCTCGTTCGTCTTCACGACGCGCGCGCGGTGGTTGCTCGCGATGATCGCGAGCTCCTGGTTGTGCGACTGCATCACCTCCGCGGTCACGCGCAGGCCGTCGGTGCGGCCGCGCGCGTCGGGATGATTGAAGATCGCCATCAGCGTCTTCATGATCCGCGCGTCGGCCTTGTCGGGATCGTCGACGTCGGCATCGTCGACCAGCACCACGATCGCCTGGGTGCGATCGAAGCTGACCTTGGCGAGATCGTTCAGCACGACGCTCGAGCCGGAGCGGACGACGAGCTTCACGCGGTGCTGGTACTGCACCTTGTCGTAGAGCTTCTCCTCCATCTCGACCTTGTCGCGCTCGGCCATCACGACGACGGTGATGCGGCCCTTGGGCGCGTAGGCCTCCGCGAGCTGGTCGATGACCGAGTAGATCTTCTCGCTCCAGCCGAGCACCAGGAAGTGCCCGTCCTCCATCACCGGCGCGCCGGTCTTCCGGATGTCCTCGAGCGCCTGCTGGAAGTTGCCGGCGAGCGCGGAGATCAAGAGGCCGGCGACGATGACGCCGAGGATCGAGGCGACGGTCGAGATCGCGCGGTTGCCGACGCCGCTGTCGCCGGTGAAGGTGCCCGAGTCGATCACGCGACCGAAGTAGAACCAGCTCACCTCGTAGGCGCGCTCGACGACGCTCCCGCTGAAGCCGTCCTCGATGCCGAGGCCGAGCACCAGCCCGACGAGCGTGAAGCCGACGACCAGCGCCATCGTGAGCACCGCGAGGAAGAGCAGCTGCTTGCCCGCGCCTCCGCCGATGAACTCGTTCGCCCGATAGCGGAGCTTCGCCCTGAACCCTCGCTCGATCGCCATCTCCCTCGGCCTCCGATCGACGTCGATCCCACCCCAGCGCCCGTCCTCGCGTCCAGCGCGAAAACGATACCCACCCGGTACTGGTGAGCGAGGTACGCGGAATCGCCGGGGATCCTCCCCGTCGCGCCCCGCGCGATCAGAGCAAGGGGCGGCCTTCGAGCTCGGCGCGGAGGGCGGCGACGCGCGCCCGGATCGCGGCGTCGTCGATGCCGCGCGCCTGCAGCGCGCCGATGGTCGTCAGGGTCGCGTCCGCGTCGGCCGCCGCGCCCGCGCGGAGCACCGGCACCAGCGCGCCGAGCGCCGCATCGGAGAACGAGCCCGACTCGATCGAGGCCGTGATGCCGCGCATCGTCGCGCCGTCGAGCTCTTGCTCGGCGAGCGACGCGAGCGCGGCGTCCTGCACGTCGATCGTCGTGTCACGGGTGAGCTCGAGGAGGCGCTCGCGGGCGCGCTCGGTGCGGGTGCGCCCGAGGCCCCGCGCGACCGCGACGCGCACCACCGGCGCATCGTCGCGCGCGTGGCGCTCGAGGGATTCGGTGTCGCGCGGATCGGCGGCGCTCGCGAGCGCGGTGATCCAGTGCGCCCGGCGCGCGGCGTCGGGCTCGCGCTCGAGGCGTGCGCCGAGCTGTGCGCGTGCGTCGTCGGCGGCGCGGGGATCGTGGGGCGCGATCCGGCGCGCGACGTTGCCCAGCGCGTACGCGGTCGCCATCTCGAACGTGGGATCGACGGGGTGCTCGAGCCGCGACGCGAGGTGCGCGGCGAGCTCGCTCGGCGGCTCGGGCAGGAAGGCCGCCCGCTCGAGCATCTCGCCCTCGAGCGCGGTGCCGAGCACCGCGGGGCTCTGCACGATGCGCAGGATCGCGTCGGCACAGCCTGCCTCCGCGAGGAGATCCAGGATGAGACGGCGCGCTGCGTCGGTCGCGTCGCTCGCCGCGAAGAGCGACTCCAGCTCGCGCGCCGACTCCGGATGCGCGCGCAGGTGACCCACGGCGCGCCACACCGAGCGCGCATGATCGGGCAGCAGACCGCCCTGACCGTGGATCGCGATCAGGGTCGCGAGCTCCTCGCGCGTCATGCCCTCGGCCTGCGCCTCGTCGAGGCGACGCTCGAGATCGTCCGAGACGATCGGCTCGCCCGGCGCGTGGGCGATCGTGCGCGCCGGGGCTCGCAAGGTCGCGACGCGCGCGCCGGTGCGCGCCATCGAGAGGCGGGTGCGCACGCGCGCGTGGCGCGCGCCGTCCGCGCTGGTCCAGTCGATGCGCTCCTCGCCCTGCAGGCGCACGAGGCCCTGGGTGTCTTCTTGGATCCGTTGCTCGCCGTGCACCCGCGCGCGATCGACGGGCTCGTCCTGCGCGACGTCGAGCAGCTCGTACGCGTCCCATCGCCGCACCCGCTCGCCGTCGTGCTCCTCGACGTGGCGGGCGACGATCCCGTGCGCGGTGCGCTCGCGCGTCGCGGTGCCGTGCTGCGACTCGAGCGCGAGGAGCTCGAGCAGGTGCATCGCGATCGGGCTCGTGCCCTCTTCGCGCTCGAAGCGCACGACGCTGCCGTGCTCGTCGTGCTCGACGACGAGCACGTGACCGGCGAGCGCCTCGCGCGCGGCGTCGTCCGACGCGAGCACGTGCCCACCGCCGATCCGCAGCTCGGCGCGCGCGACGTCGATCAGCGAGAGCGCCTCGCGCCGCCCTCCGAGCGGGCGCACCGCGAGCGTGCCCTCGAGATCGAGCACGCCCGCCTCGCCCGCGCCCTCGCCGAGCCGCTTGTCGTCCTCCTGGTGGAGCTCGACGCGATAGACGAGCTCGTCCTCGGGCGCATCGCTGCGCGCGGGACGCGTCGCGCGCGATTCGCTCGCGGCATCACGTGACGCGAGCCACGCGCCGAGCGCGGAGAGGACGAGGAGGACGACGAGACCGGATCGGACGGGGCGGGACAAGGCGGGCTCCTGGATCAGAACGCGTGCGCGAGGTCGTTCCAGCTCACCGCGTAGTCCCAGTGGACGAGCGCGGTGTCGACCGAGAGGCCCGGCCACGAGAGCATCGTGATCTCGGCGCTCTTCGAGAACGGGCCGATGCCGACCTCGGCGAACGCCGAGATCGATCCCGAGAGCGTCGTGAGGCGCAGGTCGGCGTTCGCGAGCACGCCGAGGTGCGGCACCGTCATCGGCGACGAGAGCACGTTGCCGAGGTACTCGCCGCCCGCGGGGATCTCGCGCTGCTCGAAGCCCGCGGTCACCGTCACCGGGAGCGCGAGGTCGAGCACCGTGAGGCGACCCTTGACGCCGGCGCGCGCGATCACGACGTCGACCGCGGCCGAGAGGAAGCCCTCGAGGCGCGCCGAGGGCGTGAACCCGAGCTCGATGCGCGGCACGTCGCAGGCGGGCGACGACGTGCGCGTGGTCCCCGCGAAGCCCTCGACCCCGACCGAGCCCGCGATGCCGGCGCGATACGAGATCGGGATGCCGAGCACGACGATCACGCCGTGCGCGAGCGTGCTCTCGCGGCTCGCGCTCGCCGCCATGTTGCGCTGGGTGCCGTCGCTCGAGAACGACGCCGAGAAGACCTCGTTGCCGAGGATGCGCAGGTGGCCGCTGCTCGTGAGCGTGCTGACCTGTGCATCGACCAGCGAGAGGTCCGACTTGAACACCGTCGCGGTCGCCGCGAACCCACCGAACGCGCGGAGGGGCGCGTTGCAGGTCGTCTCGCCCTGGCTGCCGCTCGAGAAGTACGAGCGCGAGAAGCGGCCGTCGCCGGTCGTGTTGAGATCGAACGTCGCCTGGTACTGGTATCCGAGCGCGAAGAGCGAGCGATCGCCGAGCGTGTTGCCGCCGCGGTGATCGAAGCCCGGCAGGCGCACCTGGCCGTCGGCGCCGACGAGCTCGGGGCGCGTGCGGCGCAGGGCGTCGCGGATGCGCTGGCCCTGGCAGTAGCTCGCGAGCGCGAGCGACTGGGTGCGGCGGCGCAGGTAGCGCAGCGTCGCGGCGCTGTTGGTGCGCGGGTAGTGCCACTCGTTGGCGGGACGGAACATGCCGCGGTGGGTCTCGTCGGCGCCCGGGCACGAGACGTCGTTGTACGCGAAGACGAGCTCACGCGACTCGACGACCGAGTACGCGTCGTCCATCCCGGCGAGGCACGCCGCGTACTCCGCCTGTCGCTTCGCGACCATGTCGGGCACGTTCACGTCCTCGGCGAAGCGCGAGTACGAGACGTCGCAGGGACCGGGCACGTACTCGCCCGAAGGACCTTCGCGGAAGCAGCCCCAGCGATCCGCCTCCTCGAGGATCTCGCGGATGTCCGTGTAGATCGCCTCGCGCGCGGCGTTCGCGCGGCGCACGACGTCGGCCGAGCAGCCCGCGCCGGTGCTCATCGTCGACATCGTGGTCGGGATCGACGTGCGCTCGAGCGCGCGCGTGACGCGGGGGATGCCGCCGATGCCGCCGATGCCACCACCGCCGCCGATGCCGCCGATGCCACCACCGATTCCGCCGATGCCACCGATGTTGCCGATGCCGCCGACGCCGTCGATCGGGCTCGTCTGGAGGAACGCGGGCGTGCTCACCAGCGTCGCGGTGGTGAGGTAGCCGCGATCGATCCGGCCGATGTCGAGCACCGACCCGGGCGCGCGGACCACGTCGCGCCATCCATCGAGCTCGCGCTCGAGCCCGCGCTGATCGTCGTGGGGCACGCAGACCACCACCGGCATCGCGGCGAGCGACTCGAGCGCCGACACGAAGCGCTGCTGCAGATCCCAGAGGTACTCGAGCTCCTCGGGCGAGTACCCGTACGCGCGCTCCGGGCTCCACACCGGCGCGATGCGCTGCATGGCCGAGGGATCGTTGCGCGTCGCGAGCGCCTCGACCTCGCGGTACCACCCGAACGTCGGCATCACGTCGTGGTCGCCCGCCGCGAAGCGCTGCACGTACGGGTACGTGCCTGCGCGCAGCACGGTCGCCAGCGTCGCGGTGTCGTAGGTGTCGAGCGTGTAGAAGAGATTGCGCGGGACGGCCGACGTCCAGAGCTGCCCGACCGGCCGCCCGTCGCGCGTCGCGAGCTGCGAGCCGTCGGCGTGGCGCGTGCCGATCGACGTGCGCGCGCTCGCGGCACCGTACGCGACGCTCCAGATCGTGCGCGGCTCGCTCGCGTCGCGGATCGCGTCGCGGAACACCTCGACGTCGTAGAAGCTCTCGTAGACGTACTCGGAGCACGAGCGCACGCCCTGCGCGTCGTACGCGTACCAGGGCTCGTGCCCCGGGCCGCCGAACATCGCCGGCACCGGCCGCTGGAACCCGGGCTCGTAGCTCGCCGCGTCGACCACCCGCGCGTCCTCGCGGACCTCGCGGGGCGGGAGGATCGCGACGCGCCGCGACGACGTCGTCCAGTCCGCGTAGGTCGTGCTCATGCCGTCTGCGCCGGGCGCGACGGCGTCGGTCTGGCGGACGTCGGTCGCGAACGTGGTGCCGAGCGTGCGCGGCTCCATGCGCACTTCTTCGCGCATGCCGCTCGACGCGCGCACGCCGAGCGCGGCCTGCAGCGCATCACACGGCGCGAGGCCGCCGCTCGACCACGTCCCGGGGGTGTGGAAGCAGCGACGCTCTTCGTCGTTCGCCGGCGGCGTGGTGCACTGCGCGATCGTCGGCACGGACGGGCAGCCCGCGGGCACCACGATCGAGAGCTGCATCAGCTGGATGCACGCGCTGTCGCCGCGCACGAGCTGCGGCGCGATGCACGCGTCGAATTGCGGGCTCGACGTGCTGCACTGCTCGGCGTCGGTGGGCTGGGGGCAGCCGGGTGGAGCCCACTGCGCGACGGCAGCGGTGGGCGAGAGCGCGGCGAGGGCGACGAGGGTCGCGCCGCTGCCGCGGAGGAAGGATCTCGTGACTGGATTCATGGGCTCGCTGGATGGCACGCGGCAACACGCCGCGCGGCGCCGCCAGCACTCGCCGTGCCCCGAATCGACTTCGAGAATTCCAGGCAGAATCGCCCTCTCGCCGCACCGCGCCCAGTGGGCTGCCCACGGGCGTGCGCCCATCCCCGGTCAGCGGCTGTTGCAGAGTCGATCCACCTCGACGATCAGGTGATCCAGCTCGATCGGCTTCTGCACCCACGCCGACGCGCCGAGCTCGCGCGCGTGGCTCTCCACGTCGCGTGCGCCCGAGAGCACGAGCACCGGGATGCTCGCGAGCTCGGGGTCGGCCTTCTGCTTCGCGCGGAACTCCCAGCCGTTCATGCCGGGCATCATCAGGTCGAGCAGCACCAGCCCGCAGTGCGATCCGTGCAAGCGCGCGAGCGCCTCCTCGCCGTCGCTCGCTTCGATCACCTCGAGGCCGTGGAGCTCGAGCGCGAGGCGCATCGCCTCGCGGATGTCGTCGTCGTCGTCGACGATGCAGACCTTGCACTGGCTCATTCGGAGGTTTCCTCGCGAGGGGGACCGGCGAGCGGGAGCTCGACCGTGAACGTCGCGCCCTGATCGGGCTCGCTCTCCAGCGAGATGCACCCGCCGTGCGCCTCCACGATCACGCGCGTGATGAACAAGCCCAGTCCGAGGCCGCCGTAGTGGCGCGACGACACACCGCGCTGGAACGGCGCGAAGAGCCGCTCCTTCACCTCGCGCGGGATGCCGATGCCGCGGTCCCGCACCTTGAGGACGGCGCGCTCGTCCTGGCGCTCGATCGTGACCTCGATCGGCTCGCCGCGACCGAACTTGATCGCGTTGGTCATCAGGTTCGTGACGACCTGCTCGATGCGCAGCGCGTCCCAGTGGCCGATCACCGGAGGCCCACCGACGTCGCTCGCCGCCGAGATCTGGAGCGAGCTGCCGGAGCGCGCGAGCTCGTCGCCGAGCAGTGTCGCGACCTCGCTCACCACGGTGTGGAGATCGACCTCGCCCAGTGTGAGCTGCAGGCGTCCTTCTCGGAACCGCGAGACGTCGAGCAGCAGCGTCACCAGCGAGGCCAGCCGGCGGATCTGCCGCTTGCTGACCGAGATCACGCGAAGCAGCGCGTCGGGCTCGACCATGCCCGAGAGCTGGAAGCGCAGCTCGAGGCTTTGCACCGCGAGCTGCAGGCTCGTGAGCGGCGTGCGCAGCTCGTGCGACGCGACCGAGAGGAACTCGTCGCGCATCCGGACCGCGGCCTCGGCGGCGGTGCGCGCGCGTTGCTCCTCGGCGAGCAGTCGATCGCGCTGCTCCTGCGCCTGCACCCGCTGCGTGACGTCGCGGAAGCTCCACACGCGCCCGACGATCTCGCCGTTGAGGCGCTGGGGCTGCGAGTAGCGCTCGAACACGCGCCCGTCCTTGAAGCGGATCGTCTCGAGCCCGCTCGCGTCGGGGCTGCGATAGAGCTCGCGCACCCGCGCCATGAACTCCTCGGGCGACGCGAGCTGGTCGCGCACGTGCTGGAGCGCCCGGCGATCGTCGCGCGCCGTGAGGAGCTCCTCGGGCACCCGCCACATCGAGATGAAGCGCCGGTTGAAGCGCACGATGCGGCCCTCGGTGTCGACCACCAGGATGCCGTCGGCGGTGGACTCGAGCGCGGCCTCGACGAGCGACATCGAGCGCTGCAGCGCCTCGTGCGCGCGCTGGCGCGAGGTCACGTCGGTCGAGATGGTGCAGATCGCGGTGATCGCGCCGTTCTCGTCGCGCAGCGGGCAGCGCTCGGTGATGTACTGGTGCACGCCGTCGGCGTGGGGGATCACGTCGTCGGACTCGAGCACGCGATCCTCGCGCACCACCCGGCGATCGAGCTCGCGCATCTGCTCCGCGACCGACTCCGCGAAGAGGTGCGCGTCGGTCTTGCCCACGACCTGCGCGGGCTCGAGCCCCACGAGCTCGGCGAAGCGACGGTTCGCGAGCGTGAAGCGACCATCGAGGTCCTTCACGGTGATCAGCGCGGTCGAGTTGTCGAAGATCGCGTGCAGCAGCGCCTCGCGCTCCTGCAGGCGCGTCTCGGCGGCGCGCCGCTCCGCGTTCTCCTGGCGCAACCCCGAGTAGAGCCGCGCGTTCTCGAGCGAGACCGCGGCCTGCGAGGCGAGCACGTCGAGCACCGCGAGCTGCGACGCCGAGAACGCGCCGGGGACGAGATCGTTCTCGAGGTAGAGGATCGCGGTCGCGCGATCGTCGCGGAGGATCGGCAGGCACAACACGCTGCGCCGCTGGCCCGCGGTGAAGTAGGGATCGAACGTGTAGCGGTGGGGGCCCGACGCATCGGCGATCATCACCGCCCGGCGCGTGCGCACCGCGGCGTCGCAGACCGAGAGCGGCAGGCTCGAGGCGCGGATCGGTCGATCGAGCTCGCCGAACGCGTTCGCGCCGTGCCCCCGCGCCGCCGCGAGGGCCAGGCCGTGCGCCGTGACGAGCGCGAGGCATCCGCGCTGCGCGCCCGCGCTCTCGACCGCGACCTCGAGCAGGCGCGCGTGGAGATCGGGCAGCAGCAGCGCGCCGGTGACCGCCTGCGACGCCTTGAGCACGCCCGAGACGTCGGGGCACTCGCGCATCCGCTCGTCGCGGCGCGCCAGCGCGGGCAGGGTGATCGCGAGCGCGTGCGCCTTCGCGCGCGCGCCCCAGAGCTCGTAGAGATCGTGCGCCTGCACGAGGTACGCGTCGGCGATCGTGTCGAGCCCGCGGCGACGGTGGAAGCGCGCGGCGACCTCGCACGAGATCGCCTCGACGTGGAGGATCCCCGCGGCGCGCGCGCCGCGCACCGCGTCCTCGTAGCCGCGCTCCGCGTCGAGCTCGCGGCCCTCGACCCGCGCGATCTCGGCCGCGATCAGCGCGGCGCGCGGACCGAACGTCTCGGCCTGACTGTCCGCGAGCGCCTCGAGCGCCTCGAGATCGTCGCGCACCGCGACCGGCACCCGCGCCGCGCCGTCGCCCTCGTCGGGCTCGCGGTCGGTCGGGCTGTCGAGCACCGTGGTGTCGGCGAGCGCGGCGTAGAAGCGGCACTCGGGCACCAGCAGGAACCCCAGCACCGCGCCGAGGCGCGCGCGGGCGCGCGCCGCCGCGATCGCCGCGCCCTCGTAGTCGCCGCGCAGGTAGCGCGCGACGAGCTCGTGGAACGTGCGGTGGAATTGGTCGGCGTCGCGCTCCGCCGCGACCAGCGGCTCGCGGGGCACGACCGCGGTGCCGCCGCGCACGAGATCGATCATGCGGAGGCGGCTGCGCATCGACGTCACGACCGAGGGCGCGCCGCTGCGATCGGCGAGCTCGAGCGCCTCGTTCGCGTCGCCCGCGACCTCGTCGAGGGGATCGCCCGCGACCAGCCGGAAGTCCGCGATGTGCTTGGCGTGGAAGCTCGCGTAGGTGAGATCGCCGCTGATCGTCGCCGCGGCGAGCTCGCGTCGCATCAGCTCCACGCAGCGCCGCAGCGGGAGCTGCAGGTACGAGATCAGCGAGGTGAACCCGAAGGTCGCGCGCGCGCGGTGCAGCGCGTGCTCGGGCCGCTGGGCGAGGCGATACGTGCCCTCGGCGATCGAGAACGCATCCGCGTAGCGTCGCCGGCGCACCGCGAGACCGAGCGCGAACGCGGTGAACGCGCCGAGCGAGCTCGACGTCATGCCCTCGCGCAGCGCGATCTCGACGCCACGGCACGCCGCGAGCCACACGAGGTTCCAGTCGTGGTAGCTCGCGGGTGTGATCAGCGCGACGAGGAGCTCGGACGTCGCGCGTGCCTCGTCTCTCACCGGCGCGTCGCGCGCGAGCGAGAGGATCGCGAGCGTCGGGTCGGGGCCGAGCGTCTCGAGCAGCGCGTCGTACGCCGCGTCGACCTCGGCCTCCCTCGGGTGCTCGGGCAGGTCGACGTCGAGCGCGCGCAGGCCCTCGAGGCAGGTCGCGGTCGCCTCGCTCATCGCGCCCCGCACCAGGCGCGGCTCGGCGAGCAGCGTGTGGGCCGCCGCGAGATCGACGCGGGTGCGCGCGCGCTTGGTGAGCGCGACGCAGAGATCCTCGGACGCCGCCAGCTCGCCGATCAGGAAGCGCGAGCGCGCGAGCGAGAGCTGGAGCTCGAACGCGAGCGCGTAGCGCTGCTCCCAGGGATCCTCGCCGAGCAGCTCGATGCCCCGCACCAGGAACGCGATCGCGGCGCGCCCGTCGTTCGACGCACGCGCGGCGCGCCCGGCGAGCAGATCGAGGTACGCGGCCTGCGCGCGCTCCTCGGGATCGCGCAGCAGCGGGGCCGCGAGATCGAAGTGCCGCACGATCTCGAAGATGCGGGTGCCGACCTTGTCGGGCGGCGTCCGCGCGAGCAGCGCGCGACCGGTCTCGAGGTGCAGCGCGAGCCGCTCGGCGTGCGGCGTGAGCTCGTACGCGGTCTGGTGCACGCGATCGTGCAGGAAGCGCAGCTCGTCGCCGATGCGCGCGAGGAGGCGTGCCGAGATCGCCTCGGCGAGCTGCGCGAGCAGCTCGCTCTCCGAGCAACGCAGCACGATCGAGAGCGTCGCGAGATCGGCCGAGGGACCGTGCACCGCGAAGCGCCGCAGCGCATCGCGGGTGCCCGGCGAGAGCGTCGCGATGCGCGAGGCGATGAGGTCCGCGACGTCGTCGGAGTACGGCTTGGCGCGGATCGCGTCGAGATTCCACTGCCAACCCTTCTTCGCGTCGTCGTAGCGGATCAGGTCCTCGGCGTAGAGCGAGTCGAGGAACTGCGCGACGAAGAGCGGGTTGCCGCCGGTGCGCTCGTGCACGCTCACCGCGAGCTCGCTGACCTCGTCGGGCCGGCGCCGCAGCACGTCCCCGATCCATCGCGCGACCGCGTCCTGCGAGAGCGGGCGCAGCGCGATCGCGACGGTGTCGACGCCGCGCTCGCGCAGCCGCGCGCCCATCGCCTCCACCGGGGTCGTGGGGCCTCGCTCGATCGTGCGGTACGCCGCGATGATCAACAGGTGGTGCGCCTCGAGCGCGGTCGCGACGTGCTCCAGGACCTTGAGCGTGCCGGCGTCGGCCCAATGAAGATCGTCGAGGAACAGGACCAGGGGATGGGCCTCGGTGGCGAGCACGCCGAGATAGCGCGCGAGCGTCGTGAGGAAGCGACGCTCGGCCTCGCGCGCCGGCGCCTCGGCGGGCGGCGTGCGCTCGCCGAGCAGCTGCGCGAGGTCGGGCAACCGCGAGATCAACATCGGTGCGTGCAGTCCGAGCGCCTCGTCGAGCCGCGATCGCAGCTCGTCGTGGGTCCACGCGTTCGACTCGAGCGCTGCGGCGAGCAATCCGTCGAGCGCCTGGAACGCCGCGCGCAGCGGCTCGCGGTCCGATCCCGCGTCGCACTTGCCCGCGGCGAAGAGCGCGCCGTGCAGCATCGCGACGCGCCGCGCGCGATCGACGAGCGCGCTCTTGCCCGACCCGGTCGGTCCCGAGACGAGCACGACGCGCGGGCGGTCCTCGAGCGACGTGCGCTCGAGCGCGGCCGAGATGCGCTGCAGCTCGTCGTCGCGCCCGTGGAGCATCGCGGTCAGGCGCGGCAGCGGCGGGCGATCGGCGCGCCCCGGCTCGAACACCTCGACGACGCCGCGGGTGTGCCAGCTCTCGAGGCAGCGCATCAGATCGTGCTGCAGCCCCGACGCGCTCTGGTAGCGATCCTCGGGCGCCTTCGCGAGCAGGCGCAGCACGATGCGCGAGAGGGTCTCGGGCACCGCGGGCACCAGGACGTGCGGCGGAGGCGCGGGGATCGCGACGTGCGCGTGGATCCATCCCGGCAGATCCGCCGCCGAGAACGGACGACGTCCGGTGAGCAGCTCGAAGAGGATGATCCCCAGCGAGTAGAGATCGCTGCGCTGATCGATCTCGATCGCGAGCCGACCGGTCTGCTCGGGCGAGAGATACGGCCACTGGCGCGAGGGCCACGGGCGCCACGCGACCGGCCCGCGATGGGGCGGCGGCGGGAAGGGCGTGCCGAGATCCACCACGTCGCCCGCGTGCACCCGCACGTCCTCGGCGTGCAGGCGCAGGTGCATCACGCCGCGCGCGTGCAGCGCGTCGAGCGCGTCGGCGAGCTTCACCGCGAGCGTCAGGAAACGTCCGAGATCGATGCGCGAAGCCGCGATGCGGGCGAGCGACACGTCCTTCGCCTCGCGGGCGACCACGACGCGTCCGGGCTGGGTGCTGCTGTCCAGCAAATGCGGCTCCCCCTCGCCGTGGATGGATCTGCCGTGGTGACTGAGCTGCGCGCGTCGACGTCGCTGCGTTCACAAGCAGCGCCTCAGCGGGCACGTAGGGACGGGGTCCACACAGGCAACGCCGCGCGCCACGGACCGCGACGCCCGCGCGGCGGTACCATCGCTGGCCATGCGGACGGGGAGTTGGGGCGTGCTCGCGCTGGTGCTCGTGCTCTCGGCGTGTGGCGACGACGATGGAGACGCCCGCGACGCATCGTTGCCGCGGGTCGACGCGCAGCTCCCACCGCCTCCGCCCGCGACCTGCGATGCGAGCGGTGGCAGCGACACCGTCGCGGCGCCCGAGCTCGTGGTGTCGCTCTCCGATCGCTGGCACGAGGGCTGGCTCGCCTCGCCCGCGATCGACGATCTCGACGGCGACGGAGAGAACGAGATCGTGGTCGCGCGGAGCGGTCGCGTGCTCGCGTTCCACCTCGACGGATCGATCGTCCTCTCGTTCGACGTCGATGGGCGGGTGTGGGCCTCGCCGATCGTCGCCGACGTGGTGCCCGAGCACGAAGGGCTCGAGATCGCGTTCGCGGAGCGCGCGCGCATCCACGTGATCGGGAGCGACGGCGACGAGCTCGCGGGCTGGCCCTTCGAGTGGCGCGACGAGCTGCGCTCGCTCGGCGCGACCGATCTCGATCGCGACGGACGCCTCGAGCTCGTCGCGGTCACCACGAGCCCGCTCGAGGGCGGCGGCCAGCGCGACATCGTGATCGCGGTGAACGACGACGCGTCGATCGTGCCCGGCTTCCCGCCCAACACGACCGGCGCCGCGGGCTGCGACGACGCGTGTTACGTGACCGGCGGCTACGATCAGAACCTCGCGCTCGGCGACGTGACCGGCGACGACGTGCCCGAGATCTTCGCGACCCAGGACAACGCGTACCTCTCGCTGCACGACGCGACGGGACGCGCCTTCGACTGCGCGCCGATCTTCGAGGACCGCACGAAGCTCCACGGGGTGCGCTTCCTCCACGACTACGCCGAGGCCCAGCAGGGCTACGCCGACGCGGAGGACACCGCGGACCAGGCGCACTTCACCAACAGCGCGCCGGCGATCGTCGACGTCGACGGAGACGGAACCCGCGAGCTCGTGGTGCTCGGCAGCGTGCAGAACGCGGCGCAGGACGATCGACTGCGCGGCGTCGCGCTGTGGGTCGTTCGTCCCGATGGGACGCGCCCCGACGCGTGGGTCGCGCCCTTCCACGCGCCCGGGTATCTCGCGGGGCTCTGGGACTTCGAGGGCGAGAACATCGTGGGCGCGACGAACCAGGTCTCGGTCGCGGATCTCTTCCCCGATCGTGCGGGCCCGGAATTCGTGTTCGCGGGCTTCGACGGTCGCATCCACTGCGTCGACGCGCGCGCCCAGGAGGTCTGGCAGGCCGAGTACACGACGAGCGATCGTGTGCTCACCGCGGGCGTCGTGATCGCGGATCTCTCGGGTGATGGATCCCCGGAGATCGTCTTCGCCACGTACTCGCCCGACGCGGATCGATCGCACCTCGTCGTGCTCGCCGCGAACGGCCGCGAGCTCCACCGCATCGCGCTGCCCGATCGCGGCGCGATGAGCGTGCCGACCATCGCCGACGTCGATCGCGACGGCGATCTCGAGATCGTCGTCGCGACGAAGGGCGGCGAGGATCACGCGCCGCACGCGCTCGTCTACACCGTCGCGGGCTCGGGCACCGCGTGCCTGCCCTGGCCCACCGGCCGTCGCACCGCGCTGCGCGACGGCCTGGTGCCCTGAGTCGGTGCGAGCGCTCCGGCTGGGCTACGGCGGCAGACAGATCAGCTCGCTCGCGCCTCCTGCGGTCGGGGTGCAGAGGAAGTTGCTCGGGCAGTCGAAGTCGTCGAAGCAGCGCTCGAAGCACACGAACGCCGAGCCCGAGAGCGAGAGGCACGCGCCGACGGTCCCGCGGATGTCGCGGGGACAGTCGAGGTCGCTGCCGCAGTTGTTGGTGCAGATGCCCGCGGTCGAGCTCGCGGTGGAGATGATCGAGCAGCCGTCGGTCTCGGTGGTGCAGTCGCTCGAGTCGATGCACAGGTCGTAGGGACGCGCGCCGTCGTCACCACATCCTGGCAGCACCGCGCCGGCGACCAGGATCGCGCCGATCAGAGTCATCCAAGTGCGTGTCATGGGCTCCTCGTCGGCGCGCGCACGGCGCTCGACGCCTCACCACGTGGGCGCGCGTACGCGTCTCGCAAACCCCCTCGTGGCGATCGGCGCCACACTTGCGCTGCGCACGTCTCCACCTCAGGTTGTCCGCCTCCGGGCGCGCAGGGGCGCCCGACCCGCCGCAAGCCTCCGCACCCTGCTGCACGCACACGCTCGACGATCTCTTCGTCCGCCGTGTCCTCGGGCCCGCATCGGCGCGGGAAGGGCCCATCGCTCGCCCCCTGAACGGGGCGCGGAGGAGACGATGACGGATCCGATCGACGACCTGAAGCATCGCGCGCGTTTGCTCCACCGAGCCGCGCAGGCGAAGGACCCCACCGCGCTCGCGCGTCTGCGCGCGCTCGCGACGCTGCGCGATCTCGACGACGAGACCCTCGCGCGCACCGTGCGTCGCGCCCACGCGCTGGCGGTGATCGCGGAGGAGCTCGGCTTCCGCAGCTGGGCCCACGTGGTGGCGGTGATCCGCGGTGACGACGACGAGCGCGATCGCGGCACCTGGCTCTATCCGCGCGAGTGCGGCGGTCACTTCAACGTGTGGAGCGCGTCGTACGACGAGGCGCGCACCATCCGCGCCGAGCACGGCGGGTTCCTGCTGCCGTACCGCCATCACTTCGTGATCGTCGACGAGGCGTACATCGAGACCGCGGGGCTCGATCCGAAGCGCGAGGAGTGGACGAGGATCGGGCGAGACTGGGTACAGCCCGGGGATCGCGAGGCGTACGGGCGGTTGGTGATCGAGCTCGTGAGAGCGAGGCTCGACGCGGCCTGAGGGGGGAAACGGCCGTTCACGTCGCCGTCGCCGTTCACGACCACGTTCACGTGGCGCGTGCTCGACGACGGCCGCGCCCACGTCCGCGAGCGCTCCCGGCCACCCCCGTCGAGGCCTCCCCCGCGCGGCCTCAGGGCAGTCGCAACCGATACGCCCGAGATCCGTCGTTCCGCAGCGAAGGCTCCACCCGAACGCGCACCTTGCCGCGAGTCACCTCGACCTGATCGCCATCCTCGAGAGGCACCGGGCTCGTCATCACGTAGAGCGCCACGTCGCACACCGTCTCGAGCACTTCTTCGCCGTCGCGCTTGCTGCCCGCGACCTCGACCTCGTTCGCCCCGAAGTCGCGCGCTCCGCGCGTCCGCAGCGTGCGCGACCCGTCGGTCGTCTCGGTCCCTTCGAACGCCAGCCACAAGAAGAGCGGCAGATCGTCCTTCGACGCGTCCTCGGCCTGCGCCATCCACTGCGCCGGCTCGTGCACCAGCGTCGTCGCGTCCCAGAGCACTGCCACGCATCCCGGCTTCGTCGCGAGCGCGGTCACCGCCTTCGTCACCGCGAGGGCGCGCTCGACCGGCGAGCCCACCTCCGCCGCCAGCGCGACCTCGAGCACGCCGTGGTGCTTCGCGATCTCCGCGCGCGCTTCGGGCCAGTACCACGCGCTCGCGATCGCCCGCTCCAGCGTCGCCTCGTCGATGCGCTCCTCGCGCGCCGTCACCCGCACGCCCGGCGGCGAGCCGCCGTTCGGCTTCGGCGCCGACTCGAAGAGCACCCGGGCGGTGAACGTCACTGCACTGCTCACGGCCTGCCTCTCACGAACGGAAGAAGCGACGCACGGTGTCGACGCGCTGCTTGATCAGGAACGGGATCTTCACCAGCGCCGGACCGATCTTCGGGATCTGCGCCTCGCTCAGCAGGTTGCCGAGCTCCCACAGCGTCTTGTCGAAGGGCATCCAGAAGAGCTCGGGCGCTTCGTTCGAGTCGAGCAGGATCGTCTTGGGCCGCGTGAACGTGCCGAGCGCCAGCTCGCTGTTCGCGATTCCCGTGCCCGTGTCTCGCGTCCCGCTCCACGGCAGCGCCGCCATCGCGCCGGTCGTCGCGTGGTTGTTGATCGTCACCACGCCCACGTCGATCTGCTCCGCGAGCCGCATCGCGCGCGCGTGATCGCTCGTCCAGATCGACGACGTCAGGCCATACCGGCCCGCATTCACGCGGCGGATCGCCTCGGCCGCGCCGTCGACCCGCACCACCGCGAGCACCGGGCCGAAGGTCTCGTCGTTCACCACGTCCATCGCGTCGGTGCAGTGATCGAGCAGCGTCGGCATGTAGAACAGGCCCTCGCCGAGGCGACGCCCGCCGCACACCACCTTCGCGCCCTTCGCGATCGCGTCCTCGACGTGCGCCTCGACCAGCGCGAGCTGCTTCTCGTTGCTGAGCGGCGAGATGTCCGCCTCGCCCGGCGCGCCGGGACCGACCTTCAGCGCCTGCCACGCCCGCCCCAGGCGCGACACGAACTGGTCGGCGATGCGCGCGTCGACGTACGCGATCTCCACCGCGCCGCAGGCCTGACCGACGTTGTGCAGCGTCCAGTGGGTGATGCCCGCGAGCGTGCGATCGAGGTCGCAGTCCGCGAGCACGATCGCCGCGTCCTTGCCGCCGAGCTCGATGCTGCACGGGATCATCCGCTCGCCGCAGCGGCGCGAGACGTCGCGCCCCGCGGGCACCGAGCCCGTGAAGATGCACGCGTCGATGCCGCTCTCGATCAGCGCGATGCCGGTCTCGCGCCCGCCGGGCACCACGGTGAGCAGCCCGGGCGGCAGCTCCGCCGCCATCTTCGCGCAGAACCACTGGGCCACGCGCGTCGCGTACTCGCTCGGCTTCACCACCACGCCGTTGCCGCAGAGCAGCGCCGGGATGACGGTCCGGTAGAACGTCGCGAACGGGTAGTTCCACGGCGCGATCACGCCGACCACGCCGCGCGGCACCCGATCGATCCACGCCTTCTTCTTCGGGAAGCTGATCGGGTTGAGCCCGATCTTCTTGCGCGCGATGGCGGGCTCGATCACCGACGCCCACGAGCTCACCTGATCGAGCGGGCCGAACACCTCGAAGATCGCGTCGACCTCGAGCTTGCCCACCTCGTCGCGCATCAGCGCGATCACCTCGAGGCGATCGGCGAGCATGGCCTTCGCAGCGCGGCGCAGCGCGTCGGCGCGCTCGCTCACGGGGCGCGACGCCCATCCGTGCTGGGCGCGCCGTGCCTCCTCGACCGCCTTCGTCACGTCGGCCGCGCTCGCGACCGGGATCGACGCGAGCGGTCGCAGATCGACCGGGCACACGGGGTGGATGGCGCCGTCGCGGACGACGGGCGCGGAGGGCGTGACGCCCGGAACCGACGCGCTGCTGGCCTCGTGCATGGCGGCCGGATGTACCGCAACGCGCCCAGCGTGGCCACCGGGGGGTCCGCGCCATCCCCTTCGCAGCTCGGGTATCCTGGATCGTGATGCTTGCCCGCTTCTCTTGGCTCTTGGTGATCGCGATCGCGGGTTGCTCCCTCGAACGCGTGGGGTTCGAAGGAGGTCGCGACGCATCGACCGGCCCACCGGACGGCGGCTCGCTCGACGGCGGCCATCGCGACGGAGGCCGGCGCTGCGAGGTCGGCGGCTGCGACGACGGCAACGTCTGCACGAACGACGTGTGCAATCCGTCGATCGGCTGCGTGAACACGCCGGTGCCCGGCAGCTGCGACGACGACGTGCTGTGCAACGGCGCCGACTCCTGCGCCGAGGGCACCTGCAGCGTGCACGACGGGGTCGATCCCTGTCCCGGCTCGTCGTTCTGCGACGCGACCAGCGACATGTGCACGGGCTGCGAGGACGCGACCGACTGCCCCGCCGAGATGATCGGCGACTGGGGCGCGTGCGCGTTCCCCAGCAACGTCTGCGCGACGATGGGCATGCGCACCCGCACCGTCACGAGCTACACGTGCTCGAACGGCGGCACCTGCGAGCCCAGCGCGCGCGCAGAGACCGAGCCCTGCGTCCGCGGCACCGACGGCATCGCCTGCGGCGTGCCGACCACCGGCGCGTGGAGCGCGTGCACGTACCTCGACACGACGTGCAGCACGAGCGGCAGCCGCACCCGCACCATCTCCACGCCGACCTGCGCGTCGGGCTCGTGCGCGATGATCCAGACCATCGAGACCGACACCGCGGGCTGCGCGCGCACCACCGACGGCGTGATGTGCGGGGCGCCGATCCCCGGCGCGTGGAGCCTGTGCGGCGGCTACGACGACAGCTGTGACGAGAGCGGGACCCAGAGCCGCACCATCACCACGCCGCGCTGCAACGCCGGCACCTGCACCGGCAGCACCACCGCGCCCGAGATGCGCGCGTGCTCGCGCGACACCGACGGCCTGATGTGCGGCGCCGAGACCTGCACCGACTACGGGCTCTGCGTGCGCACCTCGTCGTCGGGCTCGGCGTGCATGGGCAACGGCGTGCAGACCCGGCGTTGCACCGGCGCCCAGTGCAGCGCCGGCACCTGCGCGATGTCCGGGGTGCGCATCGACGAGCGGGCGTGTTTCCTCGGCGGCGATCCCTGCGAGCGCGGGCGCACGTGCGGCGCGTGCCAGCCGCTCGTCGGCACGACCTGCACCCGCGGCGCGGCGGGCTATCGCGAGTGCACGATCCAGGGCGGCACCTGCGGCATGGGCGGCTGCGGCGGCAACTCCGCCGACGTGACGATCTGGGAGCGATGCACGTGCCCGTGATGCGCGCGTTCGTGATCGTCCTCGCGCTCGGCGTCGTGTCGATCGCGCGCGCCGACGTCGTCGACCCCGAGCCCGAGCGCTGCCCGCGCGGCTCGACCCCCGCGACCGCGCACTCCGGCCCGTTCTGCCGCGCGGACGACACCTGCGCCTCCGACGCCGAGTGCAGCACCGGCCAGCGCTGCGTCGCGATCGCGCAGTGCCTCGAGACGCGCGGGTGCGGCGGCCGCACCGACTTCGAGGACGCCGAGCCCTGCACGCTCACCCACGTCTCCGGTGAGTGCGAGAGCGCGGGCGGATCGTGCGGCGACGAGGGCACGTGCACCGAGCGTCGGGTGTGCGCCGGTGAAGCCGAGCGTCCCGGTGGTGGCGGATGCAGCTGCGCCGCGCCCGGACGTGCCCGCGCGGGGACCGGCCTCGTGCTGGCGATCGCGACCCTCGCGACGATGTTCCTGGCTCGTCGGAGGCGAGCCGGGTGAGCGCAGCGGAGCGCATCGAAGATCTGCGACGTGCAGCGGGCTCCGCGGTGGTGGAGTCGTTCTTCCGAGGGCTCTCGCGCGTGGCGTCGCTGCATCCGAATGCGCGTCCCGAGCGACACGGCGTGATCGTCGAGCGCGACATCGCGTACGTCGATCGTCCGGGCCCCGAGCATCGCCTCGACGTCTATCGCCCGGTGCGCGACGCGCAGGGCCCGCGGCCGGTCGTGATGTACGTGCACGGCGGCGGCTTCCGGATCCTCTCGAAGGACACCCACTGGCTGATGGGGCTCGCGTTCGCGCGCCGCGGCTACGTGGTGTTCAACGTCGACTACCGCCTCGCGCCGCGCCATCCGTTCCCCGCGGCGCTCGAGGACGCCGGGGCCGCGCTGAGCTGGGTCACGAAGAACGCGCATCGCTGGGGCGGCGACCCATCGCGCATCGTGCTGGCGGGCGAGTCGGCGGGCGCGAACATCGTCGCCGCGCTCACGCTCGCGTGCTGCTACGAGCGCGACGAGCCGTACGCGAAGCGCGTGTTCGAGCTCGGCGTGGTGCCGGTCGCGACGCTGCCGGCGTGCGGGATCTTCCAGGTGAGCGACGTGCAGCGCTTCGCGCGTCGCAAGAAGGGGTTCCCGCGGTTCGTGATGGATCGCCTCGAGGAGGTCTCCCACGCGTACCTCGGGCGCGATCACACCGCGTACGGCACGTCGCTCGATCTCGCCGACCCGGTGTGCTTCCTCGAGCGCGCGCAGGCGCCGGCGCGCCCGCTGCCGCCGTTCTTCCTGCCGGTGGGCACTCGAGATCCGCTGCTCGACGACACGCGGCGGTTGGCGCGGGCGGTCTCGGCGCTCGGCGGGGAGGCGATCACGAAGATCTATCCCGGGGAAGTGCACGCGTTTCATGCCTTCGTGTTCCGGGGGGCCGCTCGGCGGTGTTGGCAGGAGATGCTGACGTTTCTGGACGGAAAGGCTTCGGCTTCGGCGTAAGGCGGGTGGGGGTGGGTCCGACGCCCGGGGTGCGTCGGGCTGCTGGACGAGAGGCAGTGAGCGTCGGGAAGCGGTGGTCGCATCGCGGCGCGCGCTTCGCGCTCTGCCGCGATGCTTCGATCAGTCCGTGGTCGGCCTCGGCGGCCCCCGTCGCACGAGGGCGTCGGACCCACCCCCACCCGCCCGATACCGCGGTTCTGCCGTCTCGGTGGGTGGGGCTGGGGCGGCTCGCGACGGGTCCGCGCTTCGCCGCGGCCCCGACGCTCGCGGTTCGGGCTCTGCTTCGCACTCGCCTGGATGGGCCGGGCTCTGCTTCGCAGTCGCCCGAAGAGGAGCGGTCGCGCGCGGAGCGCGGGAACGCGACGGGTGGTGCGGGAGGAGCGGTCACGCGCGGAGCGCGGGAACGCGACGGGTGATGCGAGAGGAGCGGTCGCGCGCGGAGCGCGGGAACGCGACGGGTGTGGTGCGCGCGGGCTGGCGTCGGGGTCGCTCGGGCCGCATGGCGGCTCTCGTGGCTCTGTCTTCGACGCGGTATCGCGAGCACCTGCCGATCCCGGCTCTCCGCGCGCATGTGCGGGTGGTCTGGGAGCTCTCCGGGCCGTGCGACGACCCTGCGCCCCAGCGGATGATTCCCGACGGCGCGATGAGCTGGTGGATCAACTTCGGCGCGCCACTCGCCGGGGGCTGCCACGTGCCGGCGGGCGGGACGCTCTTCATCGGCGAGATCCGACGGCCCTTCGAGCTCTCGTCGAGCGGCGCGCTCGACGTCGTGGGCGTGAGCTTCTGGCCGGGCCGCGCTCGCACCTTCGTCGATGTGCCGCCGCGCGAGCTCGTCGATCGCCTGAGCGTCGATCCGCCGCTCGCCCCCACCCTCGCGCGCGACCTCGCTCGCTCGATGCACGGCGCCGAGCCCGACGATCGCATCGCGCTCCTCCAAGCCGCCCTCGCCCGCGCCCTCGTCGCGCCGCGCGCCCCGAGCGGACCGGTGCGCCGCGCGCTCGCGCTCCTCGAGCGCGACGACGGCACCCTGCGCATCGCCACGCTCGCCGACACCGTCGGGCTCAGCCCGCGGCAGCTCGAGCGCCGCTTCGCCGAGGAGGTGGGCATCGCGCCCAAGGCGCTCGCGTCGGTGCTCCGGTTCCGGCGCGCGCTCGACGCGATGACGGTGGGCAGCGCGGACTACCCGTCGATCGCACGACGCTGCGGCTACGCCGATCAGTCGCACCTCGTCCGCGACTTCACGCGCTTCGCCGGCTCGTCGCCCACCTGCTTCGTCGCCACCGACGCGCCCCGCGCGCGCCCCGAGTGGCTGCGCCGTCCCGCGAGCTGACGTCGCATTCGTTCAAGACCCCGCCCCGCCGCGGCCGTATCTCGATCGCATGGCCGTTCAGCTGATCCATCCGTCCGGTCTCTTCCGGGCCGAGCACTACACCCAGGTCGCGATCGCGACCGGCACCCGCACCGTCTACCTCGCGGGCCAGGTCGCGTACGACGAGCACCAGCGCATCGTCGGAGTCGGCGATCTCGCGGCGCAGACCGAGCAGGCGACGCTCAACGTGGGCCGCGCCCTCGAGGCCGCGGGCGCGACCTTCGAGGACGTCGCCAAGCTCACGATCTACGTCACGCAGTGGACCCCCGAGCAGATGCCGCGCTTCGTCGAGGGCTTCTCGCGCGCCGCGCAGCGCCTCGGCATCACCTCTCGCCCGCCGGCCTCGCTGATCGGCGTCGAGGTGCTCTTCGATCCCGACATCCGGATCGAGATCGAAGCGATCGCCGTCCTTCCCTGATCAGTCGCGATCGCACACCCCCGCGGGCGTCATGCTTCCGAAGTGCGGCACGCAGAACGAGCCGTCGGCGCAGCGGGGCTGGCGGTTGGCCCCGCCATCGGGCAGCGGGATCGCGCCGTCGGAGCCCGGGGGCACCGGGTACCACGTGGGATCGCAGAGCGGCGCGCAGTAATCCTGATGACATCCGAGCCCCGCGCCGCAGTCGACGTGGCTCCCGCACCGATCGCCATCGCCGCCGGGCGGGATGCACACCATGATCGACGTGCTCGCGCCGTACGGGGTGAGCGGTCGGCACTGGCCCCCACCGGCGCACGGCGAAGGTGCGCTCGGATCGCAGCGCACGTCGGGGATGCACTCGCCGCCGGCGTGCGGACAGAGCTCGCCCGCCTCGCACCCGAACGCGTCGCAGGGCGCGATGCAGGTGCCCGCCTCGCGGCTGTAGGGCGCGCACGCGAGGCCCTCGCCGCAGCGCGACGTCATCAGCGTCTGGCCTCCCTCGAGCGACACCGCGACGTCGATCGTGCACGCCGCGCCCGCGCCCAGCGTCCCCGGCTCGCTCACGCAGCGCATCGCGTGACGACGACCCTCGTCGATCTGCCCCCACGCGCAGCGCTCTCCGCTCTCGCACGACGACGGGTCGGCCAGCGAGCAGTCGGACACGAGGTCGGCGTCGCACACTCCCACCTGCGCTCCGTCGTCGGGCGCGACGTCGACGCACAGCGAGCCGTCCTCGCAGTGCGAGGGCGCGGGATGGAAGACCGTGCCGCCGTCGGGCAGCGGAGACGGCACCCCGGCGTCGGGCAGCGGCCTCGCGTCGCAGCGCGTCGCGCATCGTCCGTACGCGCACCCGAGCTCCCGCGCGCAGTCGCCGTCGCTCGCGCACACCGCGCCGATCGCACCATCGCCGGTGTCGCGACAGACCCAGCGATCGCCCCCGCCACCGATCGGCCTGACGTGCGCGCATCGCTCCGACGCGCCGCACGGGCTCTGGGTCAGCGGATCGCACTCGATCGCCGTCACGCACGACTGCCAGTATCCGGGGCAGATCTCGCCCGAGGCGCAGCCGAGCAAGTGGCAGGGGCGCACGCACACCGCGCTCTCCGCGAACGCTGGTGGCTGACAGACGAGGTCCTCGCCGCAGCGCGACGTCCGGTACGACAGGCCGTCGGCGAACGTGACGGGCACGTCGAACGCGCACGCCTCGCCCTCGCTCAGCGTTCCGGGCTCGGACGTGCAGCGGAACCCGGTCCACATGTAGGTATCGAGCTGGCCGTACGCGCACCGCTCGCCCTCGGCACACTCGTCGCCGCCGAGCACGCAGTTCGAGAAGCGGTCGCCCGCGTCCTCCCCGAAGCCCCAGCTCCCCGCATCGATCCCCGCGCCCGCATCGCCCCCGTCGGCGTTCGCGCCGCATCCCGAGAGCGCGACCACGACTCCGACGACTCCCCACACGGCTCCGTTCCGCACGCGGCACCTCCTCGCGCGTGCCAGACCGAGCCGTCGCGCACGCGCGCGGAGTGGGGAGCACGTCGCGTGCTCAGCCCGCGGTGCGCGCGACCAGCGCGCTCGTCGCCTGCCACGCGCGGAACACGAACCAGAGGCAGACCAGGTGGAGGATCACGCCGAGCCCGTCCTCGAAGAACACGAAGAGCGCGGTGTCCCCCGCGTAGACCATCATCGCCACCACCAGCGCCCAGGGCTTGCCGCGCTTGCCCAGCCACGCGAGCCCGAAGAGAGCGCCGGCGGGCACCAGCGCGAGCGCCACGCCGATCACGTTCAGCCAAGGCATCCCGGCCTCGGCCGCGAGCACGTGGACGATGACCGCCGGCACCAACGAAGCGCCGAGCGCCAGCGCGAAGCTCCAGTCCGCGCCCGCCGCCGCGGTGATCGCGTTGACCACCGAGAGCCCGACCGCCCAGTAGAGCCACGAGACGCCGCGCGAGACCTCGGACGCGAGCCGGACGAGCTCGGGGTCGGGCGCGGGCGCCGCTTCGCTCGCCGGCGCCTCGAAGGGCAACGTGAAGCCGGGTGGCGGAGGCTCGCGGTCGCGCGGGTCGTCGTTCGCGGGGGTGGTGCGGGTCGGGTCGAGCATGGCGCGCGAGGCTAACACGCCGCCGTTCACCCCCTCGGACGCAGCTCCGCCATCACCTCGAGCAGGTGCGCCGGCTCCACCGGCTTCACGAGGTGCGCGTCGAACCCGACCTCGCGGGCGCGGCTTCGATCGCTCTCCTGGCCGTAGCCCGTGAGCGCCACCAGCCGCACGCTCGCGAGGCTCGGATCGGCGCGCAGTCGCCGCGCGAGCTCGAATCCGTCGATCCCCGGCAGCCCCACGTCGAGGATCGCGACGTCGGGCGCCACCTCGCGGACGAGCGCGAAGCCCTCTTCACCGTGGGCCGCGGTGCGGCAGGTCACGCTCTCGGCCTCGAGCAGCGCGCACAGCGTCTCGCGGCTCTCGGCGTTGTCCTCGACGATGACCACCGACATCCCTCGCACCGACGCTCCGGTGCGGGGGCCGCGCGCGCGATCGGGATCGCTCCGGCCCGGCGCCTCGGCCCGAGGCAGTCGGATCACGATCTCGGCGCCACGCCCCTCGCCGTCGCTGTGGGCCTCCACGCTGCCGCCGTGCATCGTCACCAGGCTGCGCACCAGCGTGAGCCCCACGCCGAGGCCGCCGTCGGCGCGCTCGAGCGTGCGCTCCGACTGCACGAAGAGATCGAACACGTGCTCGATCATGTGCCGCGGGATCCCCATCCCGTCGTCGCGAACCCGCAGCACCACGCAGCCGTCCTCGGCGCGCGCCTCGAGCCGCACGTGCCCGCCGGGCGGCGTGTACTTCGCCGCGTTGTGCAGCAGGTTGACCTGGATCTGGTGCAGGCGCGCCGGGTCTCCGTCGACGTAGAGCGGCTCGTCCGGCACCGACACGACCAGCTCGTGCCGGCGCGACTCCATCGCGCCGCGCACCGCGTCGGCCGCGTCGTGCACCAGCTCCCGCACGTCGACGATGCGCCGCCTGAGCTCGATCTTGCTCTGGGTCACCCGCCCGACCTCGAGCAGGTCGTCGAGCAGGCGCGCCATCTGTCGCGACTGCCGCTCGACGAGGCGGAGCAGGTGCGGTCGTCGCTCCGCGGCATCCTTCCCCGACGTGAGGATCGCGGTCGCGTTGACGAGCGCGCCGAGCGGATTGCGCAGCTCGTGCGAGAGCATCGCGAGGAACTCGTCACGCCGCCGCACCGCGTCGTGGATGCGCTCCTCGGCGTGCTTCTGCTCGGTCACGTCGCGCAGGACGCCGATCACGCCGACGACGTGGCCCTCGCGATCGCGCAGCGGCAGGCGGGTCGCGAGATCCCAGCCCTCGACGCCCTCGCCGTCGGGCGCGCGGCGCTCCAGCCGGTACTCCTGCGCGACGCCGGTGCGCAGCACCTCGAGGTCGGCCTGGTCGAGCGCGCCCGCCCCGTGGTCGAGGCCGAGCCGCGCCGCCATCGGCGCGTTCACGCGGATGAAGCGACCGGCGTCGCTCTTGAAGTAGATCGCGTCGGGGGTGCTCGCGAGCAGGCTGTCGAGCAGGTGCCGCGCCTGGAAGAGCGCGTCCTCGGCCGCCTTCAGGCTGCTGATGTCGATGATCGTGACGACGACACCCTCGATCGACCCGTTCGCGCGGTACGGCAGCACCCGCAGGAAGTACGTGCGGCCGCCCTTGGTCCCGACCTGGCGCTCGATCGGCGTGCCGGTCGCGAGCACGCGCCGGATCGCCTCGTTCAGCTCGGGGTAGTCGAGGCGATGCGTGAACGTCTCGATCGAGCGCCCGACGTCGCGCGGCAGCAGCGTGAAGCTCTCGGCGATCTGCGGCGTGAACTTGCGGATGCGGAGCTCGCGGTCGAGGAACACGGCGCCGACGTCGGTGCTCGAGAGGAGGTTGTCGACGTCGTTCGTCAGCTCCGTGAGCTCCTGGATCTTGCGCTGGTACTCGGCGTTCACCGTGTACAGCTCCTCGTTCACGCTCTGGAGCTCTTCGTTCGTGCTCTGGAGCTCCTCGTTCGACGCGATCAGCTCCTCGTTCGTCGCCTGGAGCTCCTCGTTGCCGGTCTCGAGCTCTTCGATCGCCGCCTGCAGGTTCTCCTTCGTGTACGAGAGCTCGCGCTCGAGGTCCGCCATGCGCTCGCGCGAGACCTGATCGAGCTCGACCTCGGTCCCGTCGACGCGCTGTGCGCCGGTGGACGCGTCCGCCTCGCTCGGCGTGATCGTGATGAGGACGTGGCGCCCCCCGCCGTGGCGGTCGCGGACCCGACGGACCGACACGTCGTGCACGACCGGCACGCCGTCGATCGGGATCCGCACCCCGCGGAACATCACCGGCGACGCCTCGCGCTTCGCGCGCTGCAGCCCACCGACGACGACCATGCGCAGCTCGCCGTCGATGATGTCGAGCACCTCGAGGTCCTGGCGCCCGTCCTTCAGCCTCAGGTAGCGGCTGGCGCCGGCGAACGAGTGGAGCAGCTCGCCGCTCTCGTCGACGAGCAGGCTCGGCGGCATCCGCTCGTCGAGCAGCACGTCGTAGGTCGAGAGCAGCTGCGCGAGCGAGTGCCGCGCGGGCGTCGTGCCGAAGCTCGGGCTGCGCCGCGCCTCGACGCTCGGACCGCGGAAGCGCGTGTCCGACGCGAGCCGTGCGTCGCCGCGCTTCCGGTAGATGCGCCAGTGCCGATCGATCGGCTCGAGCTCGTCGGTGAGGACGCCCGGGCTCTCGCTCGGCCCGAGGAAGAGCACACCGCCGCGACCGAGCGCGAAGTGGAAGAGCCCCAGCACCTTCTCCTGCACCGCGGGCTGCAGGTAGATGAGCATGTTGCGGCAGCTGATCAGATCGACGCGCGTGAACGGCGCGTCGCGGATCACGTTGTGGACCGCGAACACCACGTTCTGTCGGAGGTCGGGCGCGACCTGGTAGGCGCCGCCGCGGTGCTGGAACCAGCGATCGAGGCGCTCGCGCGAGACGTTCGCGACCGCTTCCTCCGAGTACACCGCGCGCGACGCCGCCTCGATCGAGCCCGCGTGCACGTCGGTCGCGAAGATCTTGAACGGCCGGCCGCCGGTGCCGGCGGTGAGCTCGGAGAGGAGGATCGCGAGCGAGTACGCCTCCTCGCCGGTCGCGCAGCCCGGGACCCAGACGCGGAACGGCAGGTCGCGCGGGCCCCGCGCGAGCATCTCGGGCAGCACCTCGGTCGCGAGCAGGTCGAACGCCTCGTCGTTGCGGAAGAAGCGCGTCACGCCGATCAGCAGATCGCGGTAGAGCGTGTCGAGCTCCGCGCGCTCCTTGCGGAGGCGGTCCACGTACGCGCCGATCTCGCCGATGCGCGCGAGCTGCAGGCGCCGCTCGATGCGCCGGGTGACGGTGCTCGGCTTGTAGTGGGTGAAGTCGATGCCGAACTCGCGCTCGAGCATCGCGTAGACCGCCTCGAACCCGTCGGCGGGTGGCGCGCCCGCGGCGCGCCGGGTCTCGTGGGGCGAGCGCACGTGCTCGACGAGCGCGCCGGGGAGATCTTCGGGCGCGAGCACGAAGCTCGCGAGCTCGGTGTCGAGCGCCGCGCGCGGCATCCCGTCGAACTGCGCGGTCGTCGGGTCCTGCACCGCGACCAGGCCCCCCGCGCGATGCACGTCGCGGATCCCGCGCGAGCCGTCGCTCCCGCCACCGGAGAGCACGACCGAGATCGCGCGCTCGCCGCAGTCGCGCGCGAGCGACTTGAAGAACACGTCGATCGGCAGCGCGAGCTCGTGCTTCTTGTCGCGATCGCTGAGCCGCAGCCGCCCGCCCTCGATGCTCATCGCCTTGCCGGGAGGCAGCAGGTAGACGTGGTCGGGCTCGACCGGGATGCCGTCCTCCGCGAGGTGCACCGGCAGCTGGGTGCGGCGCGCGAGCAGCTCGTCCATGAGGCTCTTGAAGTCGGGCGAGAGGTGCTGGACGACGACGAACGCCATCCCGCTGCGCTGGGGAACGCTCGTGAAGAACCGCTCGAGCGCGTCGAGCCCGCCGGCCGACGCGCCGATGCCCACCACGTATGGCGCGCTCGGCCGGGCTTCCTGCCGTTCGGTTGTGGAGACCACGGTGCTCCCTCCGCGGCGAGACGAAGGCACACGTCGCGAAACGCCCCGTCTCCGCGGGCTGCCCGCAGTGCAGCGGACGTGCCGAGCCGGCTTTCGTCCGTGATTTCGCGGAGGGCCCGTGGCGCCGCGCCTCACGCGCAGCGAATTGGGACGAGGCGCTTCGCCACGATCTCCGTGGCGACGCGCTCCGCGGAGCTCAGGCGCCCGGGCAGCGTCCGTGCTCGGTGCAGCGCTCCTCCAGCTCCGGCGCCCGCTCGACCAGGAAGTCCCGGAACGCGCGCACCTTCGCCGGCACCACCCGCCCGCTCGGGTAGACGCAGTAGAGGTTCGACGCGCCCGCCGAGTACTCGGGCAGCACGTGCTCGAGCGACGTGCGGTCGAGCTTCACGACCGTCGGCAGCACCGCGATGCCTCCGCCCTCCACCGCGATGCGCTCGAGGAACGCCATGTCGTTGGCGCCGATCGGCGCGCGCACGTCGATCGAGCGCTCGCCGTCGGGCCCGGTGAGCGTCAGCCGCCCGCGCGCCTGCATCGAGCGAGGCAGCGCGAAGTCGTGGCTCGCGAGGTCCTCGATGCGGGTGGGGCGCCCTCGCGCGTCGAGGTACTTCGTGCTCGCCCAGAGCCCGAGTCCCACCGACGAGAGCCGCCGCGCCACGAGCGAGCTGTCCTCGAGCTGCTGCGCCGCGCGCACCGCGAGGTCGATCCCCTCGGCGACGAGATCGACGCGCCGATCGTCGACCAGGAGCTCGATCGTCACGTCGGGATGTCGCGCCCGGAACTCGGTCACCAGCCGCGGCATCCACCCGAGCGAGAGATCGCCCGGCGCGGTGATGCGCAGGTGCCCGCGCGGCCGCTCCCGCTCTTCGCGCGCGGCGGCGCTCGCCTCCTCGATGCGCGCGATCGCCGGCCCGACGCGCTCGAGGTACGCCGCGCCCGCCTCGGAGAGCGTCACCTTCCGGCTGGTGCGCACCACCAGCGCGGTCTCGAGCGCCGCCTCGAGCCGCGACACCCGCCGGCTGATCGTCGACTTCGGCAGGTGCATCCGGGTGGCGGCGGCGGTGAACGACCCGGTCTCGGCCACACGCACGAACGCCTCGAGATCTTCGAGGGCCGGCATGTTCGGTTGTTCGATGAGCGACATCGAGGAGATATCTGGGGCAACCGTTGCGAGAAGTGCAACGGTCCGTCCGAGGGTGGCCGTGTGAGCCGGGGTGGTCACGGGCTCGGACGTCACGAACCGTCTCGAAGTGACGCGAAGGGGAGCATCCCGCGGTTCGTGTCCCCGTCCTGGCACCTCCCATGCAGCGCGCGGCGGCCTTCATCGAGAGGCACGCGATGGCGCACGAGACCTCGACTCGGCGCTCGCAGCGCGCGCGCCGATCCGGAGGTTCGAAGAAGATGCGAAGAGTCGTTCGATCGGGGGCCGCGTCGACACCGTGCCGCATCGCAGATTCGGATTGGATCGACGAATCGGATGCACGGCGAGACGCGAGCCGCAGCGCCCTGGCAGTCGCGCTGCTGGCCACGCTCGCGGCAGGGTGCGAGTCGTGCGCCGCCGATCCCGCGGGCACCACGCGCGACGCCGCGCCGGTGGTGGATGCCGAACCACCGGCGTCGTGCACCGACGCCTACCGCGAGCTGCACGGGATGATCGTGGCTGCCGCCGAGACGCACGGCGCCTGTTCCGCCGACTCGGATTGCCAGCTCGTCATGCCGACCGTGCGCTGTCCCTCGAGCACGGGGGTCTTCGAGTACTGCAGCATCGCAGTCAGCGATCCGGCGCGATTCGACGACGCGGTCCGCGCGCTCGGCGCGCTCGAGTGGTGCGACGAGTGCGCCATCTACGCGGACTTCATGTGCGATGGCTCGTCTCCAGGGTGCATCGACTCGCGAGAGGTCTACCCGTCCGGCTGTGTGTCGGCGGAAGCGCGCTGCGTCTCGGGAACGTGCACCGCCGTCGAGGCGATCCTCTCCTGCGACGACGTCCAAGCACGCTGGCACGGCGTGTTCGACGAGCTCGCGCGCGACTTCGCGGCTTGCAGCGACGACGGCGACTGCGTCGTCGCGTCTGCCTTCACGAGCAACTGCGGCCCCGGCGTGGAGCTGGACGACATCTGCGCCTCGGTCGCGCGGGAGCACCAGGACGTCGCGTCCCGCCGAATCGACGAGACGTTGGCAGACTTCTGCGGTCACGCGATCGCCGGCCCGTGCAGCAGGACCGAGGTGGCGGAGTGCGATCCTCCGCGATGTGTCGAAGGGTCGTGCCGGTCCCGCGCCGCGTCGCCGTGACGAGCGCCGCGATCGACGAAGAGCCCGTGCGCCGAAGCGCACGGGCTCTCGTTCACGACTCGCGATCATCCACGAACGGACCGTCGCCGATGGGCCCGGGCGTCGGAATCGGCGCGACCGGCGTCGCCGGCTGCTCTTCCTGCTCCTCGTCTTCCTCCTCGCGCGCAGTGCGGGTCGAGCGATAGGTGTCGATCGGCGCGACCGCCTTCTGGAACCGCTCGATCGACTCCGCATCGGTCTCGTCGACCTCGGCCGAGAGCAGCCGCGCGTACTTGCTGATCGCGCGCGAGAACACGAACAGCGCGTCCTTCTTCGACGGCCGGCTCGAGCGCACCCGCGGTCGCTCGCCGGTGCCGATCGCCTCGCCGAGCGCGGCGGTCGCGTCGCGCGCCGCGGTGAAGTAGTCGACGCCCACGCACGCATCGATCTCGCGATCGAGCTTCAGCTCGACGATGTGCTGCAGCCGGCGGTTGCCCTCACCCCACGCTGCCGGCGCCTCGAACCGGATGAACGCGATCCCCTCGGGGAAGGCCTTCTCGAGGATGCGCGTCGCGGTCGCGCTCGACGCTGTCACGCCCGCGGGCAGTCGCGTCTTCGCGACCAGCGCGTCGTGCATGCCGCCCCAGCACTGCCCGAAGGCGATGAACTGCTCGCGGATCGTCTGGACGTCCTTCTCCGTCTTGATGATGTCGTCGATGACCTGCGCCTGCTCGAGGATCGCCTCGAGCGCCTCGCGTTCCTTCTCGCGCACGTTGCGCGGCCGCGCGTTCCGGAGCTCGCGCGCCAGCGCCATCGCGATCCGCGCCTGGACGCGAATGCCATCGGTGTACGGGCCATAGAGAAGCGTCGCAGCCACTGCCAGAAGAGCCGTCACGGGAACCACCTCGCTGAAGAGCGCGGCGTCACCCCCGACCCGCGCATCGTGGTGGGCTCATCGAAGAGCGATGACGCGCGTTGCGTGGCGGACGGCGAAAAAGCGTAACGGGTGACCCGAGTGACCATGCGTATGAGGTCACGAGCCACAATTTATCGATCCGTGACCATGCGTATGAGGTCACAGGGTCAGAATTTATCGATCCGTGACCATGCGTATGAGGTCCCGAGTCAGAATTTATCGATCCGTGACCATGCGCATGAGGTCCCGAGTCAGAATTCTCGCGCGAGCGACCATGCGGATGAGGTCGCGAGTCAGAATTCACGCGTCGGGCTCACGCCGATGCGGTCGGCGCCGAGACGTCAGAGCGCTGCGTTCCCCGCCGGGACTCGAGTCCGAGATTCTGCGGGGACTCGAGATCGCCCTCACCGCGAAGCAACCCCACCACGAGCGGCCCGCTCGACACGCCGCAAACGAAACTGCTGTGAGCGCGAGCGCGCGTCAGCGCGCCCTTGCGCGAACGTGCACACCGAAGCCTCACGGTCAGCACCCAGGTCGTCCTCGAGATCGCCGCGGCGCGAGCCGACGAGATCGTTCTCGAGAGGGCGCCAGCGCAAGCCGACGAGGGTGATCTCGAGATCTACGATCGTGAGTACGAGAGCTCGATCGGCCTCGTGCTCGTCACCCGCACTCCCGGCAGCTTCGCGAGCACGGCGCAGACGAAGCTCGAGCGATGGATGCGCAGCTCGTCGAGCATCTCGCGGTTCGTGAGCCGACCGCGGGCACGCAGCACGTCCCACGCGAGGTTGAGCATCCGAGGCGAGACGACCTGAGCGCCACTGCGACGCTCGGCGGTTCGCTTGGTCTCCACCCACAAGCCCGAGGGCGTCACTTCGGCGAGCCGATTCGGCTGCGCGCTGGGACCAAGCGTGTAGACGACGGGCGTCTGCCGCGACGCCGCGTGCAGCATGGCGAGGAGCTCGGGCTCGATCTCCTCGTCGCGTTCGACTGCCGGACCAGTGAAGTCCGAGGAGCGCGGATCGGCCCAGAGCTGCTCCGCCCACGACCAGAGATCGGCGATCGGCTGCTCGTCATCGCGCCCGCGCAACACCGTCGCTGCTTCGACGTTGGCGACCAGACCCGAGGTGAGATTCGCGGAGCCGACGATCGCAGTCGTCAGTCTGCCGCGGCGCCCGAGATAGACCTTCGGGTGGTAGGTCGAGCCGCCCGGATTGAGCACGCGGATGGACGCGCCGCCGTCGCGCAGCGCGGTCAGTGCTGCATCGCTGGTCGCACCGAGCGTGGTCGTGACCAACACGCGCGCGCGGCCGCGACGAGCGCTCGACTCGAGCTCGCGCGCGATGAGGTGGACACCGCGCGCTTGGGCGAACGCGACGCAGAGGAGCGAGTCGTCGGAGGAGTCGAGCAGGCCGCGGACGCTCGCGAGCAGCTCGCGCCCAGGCGCAGTGACGGCACTGACCTCCACGTGACCGGAGAGTACGCGCTCCTCGCCTGAGGTAGCGAGCCCGACGGCAACGCCGTACTGCGAGCGACCGAGATGGGCCTGGAGAAGACCGCGGCCAGCGCAAATCGAATACCGTCGCAAGCTCCGCCGAGATTCCTGCGCGGACTCGAGCTCGTGCCGGCCGCGAAGCACCCGCCACGAGCGGCCCGCTCGCCACGGCCCAAACGAACTGCTCCGAGCGTGAGCGACCGCCAGCGCGCCCTTGCGCGAGCGCGCATGCGAAGGCGCACCGTCAGTACTCAGATCGTCATCGAGATCGCCGCACCGCGAGATCGTCCTCAGAGACCGGTCCGACGACCTAGGGAGAGCCCTCGGTTGTGCAATCAACCACGCCGCTGCTGTACACTCGCAGCGCACGTGACGTGTTCACTTGCTGCGCGCCGTTGATTCGCCAGAACAAGGACCAGAGCAGAGAATCCAATGGCACACATCGCTGAGTTCGAAATACATGGCCTGGCAGGGCGGAGTGCACCGATCAGGAAGGAGCTGCACCCGAAAACCAACCTGTTCTTCGGCGGCAACGGATCTGGCAAGACGTCACTCCTTCGCATCCTGCGTGCCGTTCTGGCTGAGGACACCTCCTCTCTGGCGACCGTCCCTTTCACGCGCGCCGAAGTTGTCGTCGCTCACCCTTTTCAGAAGCGTTCCTTCACCTATTCGCTCTTGCGGAACAGCGCGCCGCGGTCTCCTGCTGAAGAGCGTCGCTACGATCCCAAGTTGTTTGTCTACGACGAGACCGGCCGTCCGGTCCCGGATGTGTCGCTCTCGGTGCAACCGGAGAAACGGCCGATGGGGTGGGCACATGAGTACTTGCCGACGACCCGAATGTTCTTCGGGGCGGACCGCACGTTGCCCGAGATGATGCGGCATTCTCTTCACACCGAACCCGGCATCGAGGACCTCGCGAATCGCCTCTTCAAAGATGCCGTCGAGCGTGAGTGGCTCACACTCTATAGCCGGTCGCAAGCTCAGGTGCGGAAGGTGCAGGAAGATGGTCTTGCTGACCTGCTTGTCGCCCTTCTGAATCGCAGCGGTGCTGACGAGAACACGCCGCCGGAGCCCGAGGTGTCGGCGGAAGCTGCCTACGATAGGGCCGTTACATTTCTGAGGCGCATGCGCCGTGTCAGAACCGCGCCGAAGATCGGAACATTCACGGCGCACTACGAGCGCGATCCTGTGCTCCAGCACGTGATGCGTCACATCGATGAGGTCGAAACAAAGATCAAAGACATTCAGAAGCCCATCGACGAGTTCCGGACGCAGATCGATAGACTCTTCAGCGGCGGCAAGAAGCTGCTAGCGGGGCCCGACGGCCTCTCGGTTCAGCTCGCCGGAGATAGAAAGATCGATATCAGTTCGCTCTCCTCGGGCGAGAAACAGATAATTCGGCTGCTCATGGCAGCGATCCGTGGCGACGGCCCCATCTTGATCGATGAGCCAGAGCTTTCGATGCACATCAACTGGCAGCGCGAGTTCATTCGCACGATGCGCGCGCTGAACCAGGATTCGCAAATCATCGCCGCGACGCACTCTCCGGAGATCCTCGCAGACATCCCTGATGAGAACATCTTTCGTATCTAGGGAGGCGAAGTGAGCACCCGTCTTGCGCACTCAGCCGGCGGCTTCATTAGAAGCATCCAGATGTCATCCGAGGACGTCGTGCTGCTGGTTGAGGGAGTCGGTGATCGCGCGTTCTACAGCGGCGTGGCTCGTGAGGCGCTTCCGAACGTACTGACGCGCGTTGTTACCACCGCCGAGCTGCAAGGATTCACGAAAGCCAGTGGTAAGCCGGCGCTGATCGACACCTTCAAGCAACTAAAGAAGAGTGGCGTGCTCAAGACGAGCCTCGCGGGCGGACCGACGAAGACATTCGTAGTGATTCTCGACAAAGACATAGACGATCGCCGGAGACGGAAGCTTCGATCGCCGCACGTCGTCTACACGGTTCACTACAATGTCGAAAACCACATCTTCGAAGCGGCCGATGTGGCGAAGGCCGTATCGTGTGCATGCTCGCTCGACCTGGAAGCGGTTGCGAGCGCGCTCGGCCATCAGGAACAATGGCGACGCAGCATCGGACGCGATTGGGCCGAATGGACGGCCTACTGCTACGCGGTTCACCGAAACAGCGTGGGCGTCCAAGGCTACGGGCGTGACAAGTCGATGTTCCACCCCAGGGCGGGCGATCCGATCGACTCCGCGACGCAGCAAACTATCGTCAGTCATGCCACGTTGATAGATGCGAACTTCCCTCGATATCTACGCACAGCGCGTCGCGTCATCGCTGAAGTTCTAGCTCGCGACGCACATGACCTTGTCTTCAATGGCAAGTGGTACGTCCCGTGGCTCGCACACTTAGCGGACCGCGCTGCGAACGGCGCGCCGTATCCGAAAGCAAGTGCGGCGCATTTTCGTGCTTGTGCCCTCGCGACGATCAACTACGCCAGCGCTGTCCTCGCTGAGGTCGTACGGCGCATCAGGACGGCGGTGCACGGAACCGCAGCCGGCCCTGCCGCTGCGCCGAGCGCGAACTCTCCCTAAGTGGGCCCACCACCGTCCCGCGACCGTCGTGCTCGATGCGAGTGTGGATTGCGGCGAAGTGCTACCGACCTCTCAAGCAGCGTCTGGAAGCTTCGGGAGCCGCGCCGTCTCTCTCGATTCCGCGAGGCGGCCGCGGTGCGAGTGCACGCGCGCTTCGCCGGCGTGATCCGGGAGCCACCGCGATGCGTCGCCGGCCCGAGAAGCCATAGCGCTCACGTGTTCATCCACACGGCGCCGCATGCTACCCCGCCGCTCGCTTCGTCTCCTGGTACATCCTTGCCGGCATCGCGTACTGCAGGTCCCACTCGATCTGCATCGGCCTCCCACCGCGATGCGACCGGTACCAGCCCGGGCCCAGGTTCACGTAGGGAAGGCGCTCTCCGCGCTCTCCGGTCTGGCGCTCTCGCACGAAGAGCAGGACTTGGTTCGCTGCGCCTCTCTTCGCCGCGATGTATCGCTTTCCTGCCGGCGCGCTCTCGTGACAGGTGCTCTGGCTCTCCCAGTGGAACCTGGTCGGGCTGATCGGGTAGTCGTCGTAGAGGGTCGTCGGGGTGTAGTGCTTCTCGCTCTTCTCCAGGGTGATGAAGAGCAAGTCGAGCTTGCGCTCGGGCACGTGGAAGACGCCGGTCTGGATGCGCTTCACGCCGCCTTTGTCGTTGCGCTCGTCGATGCCGGCGAGGACCTCGTCGAGCGTGTAGGTCGCGTGGACGCGCAGCGGGAGATCGCCGAGCGGCGCGCCCAGCCAGCGGCTGCGATCCGCGAGCACGCCGAACAGCTCGCGCAGCTCGCGGCGTAGCGCGGGGCGCGACCAGAGGTGCGACCACGCGCGCGACATCTGCGCGTAGGGCGCGCGCACCCAGCCGAGCAGGACGAACAGCCAGCGCTGGATGGGATCGCTCGCGTCGGGCGCAGGTGCGCTCCCGCGCGCGAGGAGCGCGCGGAATCCGTCGAGGCGCAGCGGGTCGTCGACGTGGAGCATGCGGCTCAATGCGCGCTCGACCTGGAGGTCTTCGTCGCCGTCGCGACGACTCGACTCGAGCCCTGCTTCACGCCGCAGTCGAGTCCAGGTCCAGGGCTCGGCGCCCGACGAATAGACGTCTTCGACGTCGGTGTCGGTCTCGCGCAGGAAGGTGGCGAGATCGATGTCGCGGTGGCTCTTCGCGAGCTCGCGCAGGTCCTCGACCAGCGCCTTCTTTCCGAGGCCGAGCGCGTGCTGGACGTTCTCCAGCACCGCGTCCTGGGCGATGCGATCGAGCTGGATGACACAGCCGCTCGGGAGTGAAGGAAAGCCGCGCTCGATCTCGCTCTGGATGCTCTTGCGAGTGCCGCCGACGATCGCGCGATAGCGAAGGTCGAAGCGGAAGCGACGGTGTGCGTCGCCGATGAAGTCGAGCACCGTGAGGCAGTCTTTGTCGCGCGACTTCCGGAGGCCGCGGCCGAGCTGCTGGAGGAACACCGTCGCGCTCTCGGTCGGGCGCAGGAAGAGCACGGTGTCGACGTCGGGGAGATCGACACCCTCGTTGAACAGGTCGACGCTGAAGATCGCGCGCAGCGATCCGGCGCGCAGCGCGGCGAGCGCTTGCTCGCGCTGGGTGCGCGGCGTGTCGGCGCTGACCGCCTCGGCCGGGAGCTTCGCCTCGCTGAACTTGCGCGCCATGAAGCGCGCGTGCGCGACGTCGACGCAGAACCCGAGCGCGCGCATGGCGCCGATGTCGCAAACTCGCTTCTGCGTCTCGGCGAGCACGCGCAGCGCGAACGCGTCGTCGGCGGTGTAGACGTTCGAGAGCTGCGTCGTGTCGTACTTGCCGCCCGACCACGGGATCATGCGGAGATCGGGCGCGCCGCCGACACCGAAGTAGTGGAATGGCGAGAGCAGCTCTTGATCGAGCGCCTTCCAGAGTCGCAGCTCCGACGCGATGCGATCGTCGAAGTGCGAGAGCACGCTCTTGCCGTCGGCGCGCTCCGGCGTGGCAGTGAGCCCGAGCAATACGCGCGGGCGGAGGTGCGTGAGCAGGCGCTGATAACTCTCCGCGGCGGCGTGGTGGAACTCGTCGACGATCACCACGTCGAACGAGTCGGGTGAGAGCGCGTCGATGCGCTCGCGCGAGAGCGACTGGATGCTCGCGAACACGTGCTCGCCGCGCACCGGGCGATCGTCGCCGACGTGCAGCTCGCCGAACGACGCGTCCTTGAGCACGACCTGGAACGCAGTGAGCGTCTGCTCGAGGATCTCGCGTCGATGCGCGACGAAGAGCAGTCGATCGCGCGCGAGCTCCTTGCGGAGCCGCGCATAGTCGAGCGCGGCGACGATGGTCTTGCCGGTGCCGGTCGCGGCGACGACGAGGTTTCGCCAGTGACCGCGGGCGCGCTCGGCGGCGAGGTCGTCGAGGATCTCGCGCTGGTGGGGGCGAGGCTCGACGTCGAACACGAAGAGATGACGCGCGCTCTCGTTCTTCTGGGTCGCGATCGCCCTGTCGAACTCGTCGGGCTCGTAGGCGCGGAACTCGGGGTCGGCCCAGTACTGCTCGAACGTGGTGCGGAACTTCTCGAGGATGGGGCCGTTGTCGATCTGCGAGAGACGCACGTTCCACTCGAGACCATCGAGCATCGCGGCGGCGGAGAGGTTCGAGCTGCCGACACACGCGGTCGAATAACCACTCTCGCGATGGAAGAGCCACGCCTTGGCGTGGAGGCGGGTGCGCGTGGTGTCGTAGGAGACGCGGACGTCGGCGCCGAGCGCGCGGAGCTCGTCGAGCGCGCGGCGATCGGTCGCGCTCATGTACGCAGTGGTCAGGACGCGAAGCGCGCCGGGGCGACGGCGCACCAGCGCGCGCAGCTCGTCCTCGACGAGGCGGAAGCCGCTCCACTTGAGGAACGAGCAGAGGAGATCGACACGATCGGCGCTCGCGATCTCGCGCTTCACCTCGGGGCCGAGCGAGACATCGTGGCGACCGTTGACCAGGAGATCGCTCGTCCCGAGCGGGATCTCGGGGCGCGTCGGGGAGGTCGCGTGGCCGAGCGACGACGGGGCGGGCTCGCGCACTGCGAGCAGACGGCGACCGGGCGCGGCGACGTGATCGTCGCGCGACGCGCCGGCATCGGGCACGTCGCGCTCGATCAGCTCGAGCAAGCGATTGGTGAGCGCGATCTGGCGATCGAGCGCGTCCTCGCGCGAGGTGGGCACTGCGCTCAGCGCATGCACGACGCGCGAGTGGAGCAAGCGCGCGAGCGCGCGTGGGGCGTCCGATGGATCGAGGGGCTCGGTCTCGTGGAGCTCGCTCGCGAGCGCAGCGAGCGAGGCATCCAGCGAGTGGGTGACGGGAGCGTCGTAGAGGCCCGGAGTCGGAGGACGGCGCGCGGTCACGCCTCGAGACTACCAGCCGCGCACGCTCCTTCGCTCAGACCCGCGCCGGCGGGAGCAGGTCGAGCGTGCGCTCCACCTCGGCGGGATCGACGTAGAACAACCCCTCGCCGCGCGGCTGGCCGACGACGAACGCGAAGTGCTGCTCCTCGCGCTCGACGGTGTTCTTGTAGACCGTGACGAAGCGGTCGGGAGGCTGGAGGACCAGCAGCGAGCCGCCCGGCGCGAGGCCCAGGATGCCGTGGGCCAGACCGCTGCCCTCGACGCCGACGACGACCCGCGCGCCCGCGCAGGTCTTCACGATCGTGGCGACGTCGGTCTGCGCCGGATCCAGGACGCGGAAGCCGCGGCGCTGCGCCAGCATCTCGGCGAGCGCCGCCTCGTTCTCGAGGACGCGCGGTTTGCCCTTTCCGGTGCGGCCTCGCACGACGAAGACGCCCGGATGCGGCTTGGCGTCCACGCGGGCGAACAGCTTCTCCCGCAGCGCACGAAAGCGTGCGCGCTTGTCGTTCGTGTAGCCGAAGTCGTCGAAGAGGACGAGCTCGCGGAAGAACGCCGACTCCAGCCGCGAGGGCTGGATGCCGAGCCACTCCTCGTAGGTCGGCTCGTGGCAGCCCACCGCCGTGCGCGAGATCGTGACCGGGTCTCCCTCCGCGGCCGCCAGCGGGTAGGCGAGACAGTCGTGAAGGAGCCAGTTGCCGAAGTACGTCATGCCCGCGAACGTCGAATAGACGGCGCCCCGCCCGATCTCGCGCTCGACGCGCAGACGCGGGACTCGTGTCGTGCGCGTGCGGATGCACTCGTGGCCTCTGCCCTTGTAGACGACGCCGTCGAGCAGCCACGCCTTCTCGAAGAGGAACGCACGAGTCGGGGCGTGGTCGACGAACCCACCCTCGACTTCTTTCAGCGCGTCTCCCTCGGAGAACATCGTCCCAGTGACGCGCTCGAGCTGGTTGGGCAGGAAGAACGCCTTGGGGGCGCGCGCGCGGGTCGCCGGGCTGAGAGTCCATGTCCGATCGGCGACGTCTTGCAGCGGTCGGCCCTGCCAGCCGAAGAGTCGTCCTGCGCTGTGCAGCGCGGGCAATGGAGTCCACTTGCTGATCACGAGTCACCTCGCGGGCTGAGTGCCATCGAGCGTCACCTAGCCTAGCCGCCGAAGCGCAGCGTCAAATGCTGCCGCTTGGAGCTTCGCGCGAATCCAACGGCTCGCTGCGCAGCCATCTCCCGTCCGTGCCCGAGACGGGCTGCTTCGCGAGCACTCCTGTCGCGTCCCGAATCCGAACCAAGACTCGCGCTCTTCGCGCGTCCAGGAGAGACGTACCAGTCTGCCGAGCTTGTGCCCGCACGCTCCGGGACGAAAGGCTGCTGCGTGTCTCGGCGCCTCAGTTAGCACCTGAGGGTGTGCATGGGACTCTCGCACATCGCGTGTCCGGGTGGCTGCGAATGCGCGGGAGCAGACTTGAAATGAAGTGGTCAGTGAGGTGACGCGACTCGACGCGTCTCGGGGGACGGAGATCCGTTTCGAGGGGGGATTCCGAATGCTGACGTCCAGTGTGATTCCGGGGGCCTGGAGCGGACTGAGCCGGAGGCTCGTCAAGAGGACACGTCAGGCCGCCGGCCACGTGCGCCATCGAGCCAATCAAGTCCGCCATCTCCGCCGTAGACCGCCTCTCTCCGCCATCGGCCGGCACATCATCGCCGAGCTCCGGCGCGACGGCGTGGCGGCGGTACCGCTCGAAGCGCTGCCCTTTGCCTCGAATCCGGCGCTGTTCGACGCCATGCCGAGGGTCTGTCAGCACCTCGATCGACTGGACCCCGACGCCGCGAGCACGCTGGAGTACAAAGACGGATTCGAGCACTGCGTCCCGATCAATCCGTCGAAGATCGCGACCGACTTTCCCGAGCTCTTCATGTGGGGCCTCGACGAGTCCCTGCTCGACATCGTCGAGAGCTGCATCGGTCTCGACGTCGCGTACCACGGCGTCTGCGCCCGGAAGGAGATCGTCGATGGCAGGTCCGTCGGGACGCGCTTGTGGCACCGGGACGGCGAAGACCACGACGTCATCCGCGTGCTGATCTACTTGAGCGACGTCCTCGACGACGAGAGCGGTCCGTTCGAGTACGTGCCGCGCCACTCCAGTCCGACGTATCGCGACTTCCACGGAATCGACGAGATCACCGACGAGGAGATGAGGCGTGTCGTGCCGGAGTGGAGATGGCGCCGCGTGAAGGCGCCGAGAGGCACGGTCGTCTTCGGCGCAGTGGCCAAGATCTTCCACCACGGAAGGATCCCGAGGAGCGCCCGCAAGCTCGCGTCGTTCTGTTACACGTCGAGGCATCCGAAGGACGAAGTCCTGTGTCGGGCCTTCAGCTTCGAGTCGGGAATTCCGTTCCTGAACGAGCCTCTCTCGGACCGCCAGCGCGCGTGCCTGTGGAAGTACCAGGAGCTGCTCCCGGCACCGGGGCTCGGGCCCGCGCGGGCCGCTCCTGTCGCGGTCTCGCCCCGGCCGAAGAAGGCGGTGGTGGTCGCGCCGCGGCCGTCGCCCGCGCCGCTGTCTCGGATGGCGATCGCCGTCCCGGCCTCCCCGTCTCTCGCACCCTCGGAGCTCACGTGAGCGCAGCTCCGAATCGGGTGCTCTGGTCGCCGTCACGGCCCGCCGCCGACCTGTCGCGCGCGGGCCGGGGCACCGGACCGATCATCGACCGGCGGGTCGCCCGCGTCGTGGACTCGATCTCGATGAAGAAGCTGCTCGGGCAGGCGGTCGCGAGCAGCCTCGGGCACGAGTTCGCGTCCACCTACACCGAGTGGATCCGAGCGTCCGAGGCCACGCCGGTCACCGGTCTCGAGACGTTCCCCGTGCGGTATTTCGTGAACGGGGTGACGCAGGCCTACGACATCTTCTTCTACGAGCACAAGGGCCGTCGATTCCGGACGCTCCAGGGCGAATATCCGTACGTGCGACTCTCGGTGCCGGACTGGGCGCACGTGGAGTCGGACGAGCTCCGGCCCAATGACGCGCTCGTCATGTCGGTGCCGTTCTACGCGGACGGCTCGGTGCCGCGTGGCTATCGCGCATTGCTCGACCGCTGCAGCGAGCTCGGAGTGCCGGTGATGATCGACGCCGCGTATTTCGGCACGAGCTTCGGCACTCGATTCGACTACACGCATCCTGCGATCGAGATGCTGAGCTTCAGTCTGAGCAAGACGTTCGCCGTGCACTCGTTCCGGATCGGCATTCTCTTCTCGAAGCGGGAGCTCTCCTATCTGGAAGAGATCCAGATGCAGGCGCGCTACTACAACCGCGTCGGCGCGTCCGTGGGCCTCGCGCTGATGCGCCAGTTCCCCGCGGACTTCATGCCGTCGAGCTATCGCGATGCGCACCGGAGGGTGTGCGCGGAGCTGGACGTGATCCCCAGCCGCTGCGTGATGCTCGCGAACCTCCACGACGACGACCGGCGCTTCGACGCGCTGCTGGAGGACTCTCGCTTCGAGAAGCCCGCGCTGCCCCCGGGCGTGCGGCGGCGGATCTGCGTCAGTGGGTACCTGCGCCACTCCGGCTCGCCGCTGCGTCGTCTCGCCCGGCGCCTGCTCGGCAAGTCCGGCTGACCTTCGTCGAGCCTCGACGCTGTGGTCCTCGAGGGAGGCTCGGCGAACGGGCTAGCCCTGTGCCCGAGTCGAGGCTCGCCTCGACTGGGCGCTGGGCTGGCGGCGGTGTTTCTCGCGGGCTGCGAGCACCTCCGCGGTGTTCTCGGAGATCCACGTGCCGAGCGCGGCGACGTGCTTGGCGAGTCGACGGCCCATCGGCGTGAGCGAGTACTCGACACGCGGAGGAACCTCGGCGAAGTCACGCCGGAGCACGAAGCCGTCCTCTTCGAGCGTCCGTAGCGTCTGCGCCAGCATCTTCTCGCTGACGCCGCCGATGACCCGGCGCAGCTCGCTGAAGCGGAGCGTCTGGTCGTGGAGCGCGAGAAAGACCAGGACGCCCCAGCGCGACATCACGTGATCGAGGATCGATCGGCCGGGGCAGTCCTGTGCGTACGCCTCGCCGAGCAAGTCACGCGTCTTGGCCATCGTGGATACTTACCAGAAGGTACGTACTTACGAAGGGAAAGTGCCAGTGTTAGGCCATCGCTCAGGAGGCAACTCGATGAGCACGATGACCAACGACAGGAAGAGGACGCTCGCGATCTTCGGTGCCGGGACCGGGCTCGGCGCGTCCGTCGCGGCACGGTTCGGACGCGAGGGGTACCGCGTGGCGCTGGTCGCGCGCCGCGCGGGTCCGCTCGAGGAGCGCGCCGCACAGCTCGCGCGCCTCGGCGTCGAGGCGATCGCGTTCCCGGCCGATCTCACGAACCTCGACGGCATCCCGGCGCTCGTGCGTTCGATCGAGGACGAGCTCGGGGGCATCGACGTCGCGATCTACGCGCCCGTGACGCCGGAGGTCGGGTTCGTGCCCGCGGTGGAGCTCGACGCCGCGAAGCTCCGACCGCTCGCCGAGCTGCTCACGTTCGCGCCGATCGAGGTCGCCCACGCCGTCCTTCCCGGAATGCTCGCCCGAGGCGACGGCGCGATCGTGCTCGGCGGCGGTCTCACCGCCGTGCACGCGATGCCGGGGATGAGCGGCGTGGGGCCCGCGATGGCGGCGGCGCGCAACTACATCTTCACGCTGAACGCCGAGGTCGGGCCGAAGGGCGTCTACGCGGGCACGGTCACGATCGGCGCGCTGATCGAGCGCTCGGCCGGGCACCGCGCGATGACCGCCGGCGGCGCACCGCTCGACGCGAGGTTCCCGGTCATCGATCCCGATGCGATCGCCGACGAGATCTGGACGCTCGTGACGAAGCGCGAGCGTGTGGAGGTGGTGCTGCCGCAGATGCCGGCGGCGTGACGTCCGCGGGAGGATCCACGAGAGACGTGCGCGAGCCCGCGCACGCTCTCGTGCGATCACGCTGCGTCGGGCGACGACAGATCGTCGCGGAGCGCGGCGATGTCGCGCTGGGGCGGGGCACCGAAGAGACGGCGGTACTCGCGGCTGAACTGCGACGGGCTCTCGTAGCCGACGCGGAACGAAGCGTCGGTGGCGCTCAGGCCTTCGCCCACCATGAGCCGTCGCGCCTCGTGGAGCCGCAGGCGCTTCTGGTACTGCAGCGGGCTCATCGCGGTGACGCTCTTGAAGTAGTGGTGCAGCGCCGACGCGCTCATGCCGACCTCTCGGGCCAGGGCGTCGATGCGGAGCGGCGCCGCGAAGTTCTCCTGCAGCCAGGAGAGTGCGCGCACGATGCGGCGCGCCTGTCCGTCGCGCGCGGCGATCTGGCGGAGCCGCGGGCCCTGCGGCCCTGCGAGCAGTCGATAGGTGATCTCGCGCAGCGCGAGCGGCGCGAGCACCGGCTGATCGTCGGGGGTCTCGAGCAGCGAGACCAGACGCGTGAGGACGTCGACGAGCGCGGGCTCCATCGGGCTCACCGCGACCGCGCGCGCGAGCGGTGTGCGCGCCGCCTCGCGCCGGTCCGACGCGGCGACCAGCTCGGCGACCATCGACGTGTCGAGGCCGATCCGGAGCGCGAGATACGGCGCTCGCGGCGAGGCACGAGTCACCTCGCCCATCATCGGCACGTCGGCGGAGACGATGAGGAAGTGCGCGGGGTCGTAGTCGAGGACCTCCTCGCCGAGCCGCATCCGCTTGGTGCCCTGCGCAATGACGCAGAGGGAGGGCTGGTAGAGGACCGGCACCGCCGTCGACGGGGCCGACTGGCGGAAGAAGGTCAGCTCGTCGATCGCGGTCGGGTGCTCGCCGTCGCCGCCGGTGAACCGGTCGATCAGCTCCAGCAGCTCGGTCAGTCGCCGCGACATGGATCGCGAAAATGCAGGATCGGGCAAGGATCGTCGAGGATCGATCTAACGCGGGCAGAGCACGCGAACCTAGGGTGGGCGACGCGGAACACGCGCCCGTGAGGGCGCAGACGTCCGAGAGGAACCACACCATGTCCACGAAGGCCTACGCGGCTCGGAGCTCCAGCTCTCCGCTCGCACCGTTCACGATCGAGCGGCGGAGTCTGGGGCCGTCCGATGTCGAGATCACGATCCTCCACTGCGGTGTCTGCCACTCCGATCTGCACCAGGCGCGGAACGAGTGGTCGAACACCATCTACCCGTGCGTGCCCGGCCACGAGATCGTCGGGCGTGTCGCCCACGTCGGAAAGGACGTGACGAGGTTCGCGGAAGGCGACCTCGCCGCCGTCGGCTGCATGGTCGACTCCTGCCGCAAGTGCGCGAGCTGCGAGCGGGGGCTCGAGCAGTACTGCGTCGAGCTCCCGACCTTCACGTACAACGGTCGCGACGAGCGCGGCAGCGGGCCGACCTTCGGCGGCTACGCGCAGTCGATCGTCGTCGACGAGGCGTTCACGCTGCGGCTCCCCAGCGACGCGAGCCTCGCCGCGACCGCGCCGCTGCTCTGCGCCGGGATCACCACCTACTCGCCGCTGCGTCACTGGAACGTCGGGCCGGGAACGCAGGTCGGCGTCGTGGGCCTGGGCGGGCTCGGTCACATGGGCGTCAAGCTCGCGCGTGCCCTCGGCGCGCACGTCGTGCTGCTCACCACCTCGCCGAGGAAGGTCGAGGACGGCCTGCGACTGGGCGCCCACGAGGTCGTGGTCTCGACCGACGCGAACGCGATGGCGAAGCACCGAGGGAGGCTCGACTTCGTGCTCGACACGGTGTCCGCGGCCCACGACGTCGACGCGCTCCTCTCGCTGCTGAGGCTCGACGGAACGCTGGCGCTGGTGGGCGCACCGGACCGGCCGCTCTCGGTGGCGCCGTTCGGGATCATGCTGCCGCGGCGTCAGCTCGCGGGCTCGGGGATCGGCGGCATCGCCGAGACCCAGGAGATGCTCGACTTCTGCGCGACCCACGGGATCACCGCGGACGTGGAGACGATCGCGATCCAGCAGATCAACGAGGCCTACGAGCGCCTGCTCCGGGGCGACGTGCGCTACCGGTTCGTGATCGACATGGCGTCGCTGGCGTAGTCGGGCGAGGCGTTGCGTCGTACGTCGAGCGTCCCGAGATCGACGACGTTCCCCGTCTGTGGGCGAGGAACGTTGCAGAACGAGCAACGACGAGTCGCATCGCGGACCTCTCCCGAGCTCCCGATCCGCGCCGCAGGTTGGTCGCGTCAGGAGGGTTTCCCCATGAGCGATCGCATCCGCCGCTACGCCCCGCACGCCGCGCGCATCCTGCTCGGCCTGCTCTTCTTCGTGTTCGGCCTGAACGGCTTCCTGCAGTTCATCCCGCAGCCTCCGCCTCCGCCCGAGGCCGGCGCGTTCCTCGGTGGCCTGGCTGCCGCGGGCTACATGTTCCCGCTGATCAAGGGCACGGAGGTCGTCGCGGGCGCGCTGCTGCTCACGAACCGCTTCGTCCCGCTGGCGCTGGTGCTGCTCGCGCCGATCGTCGTGAACATCGTGTTCTTCCACGCGGTGCTCGCGCCCGATGGAATCGGCATGGTGCTGTTCATCCTCGCGCTCGAGGTGGGCCTCGCGTTCGCGTACCGCAGCGCGTTCCGTGAGGTGCTCGCGCTCGACGCGAAGCCGACCCCGCAGCCCGCGGCGAACGGCGAGCAGGAGCGCCGCGCGGTCGCGACGGCGTGACCGATCGGCGTCGCGGCGGCGCGCGTCAGAGGATGACGCCCGCCGCCGCGACGTCGGCCCCGTGAAGAAGGCCGCGACGCTGGCTCGTCGCGGCCTTCACGCGTTCCGTCGCTTCGAGGCGAAGCCTCCGAGCGCGACCGTGTAACGTCGTGCTCGTCGCGTCCCTCGAATCGGCATCATGAAGCCCGACGTGTCCTCTCCCCGCACCATCGACGACACCGACGGCGCGGTCGTCGCGCAGGTCCTCGCGGGTGACGCCGCGCGCTTCGAGGCGCTGATGCGACGCCACAACCAGCGCGTGTTCCGCACCGCACGCGCGATCCTGCGCAGCGAGGCGGAGGCCGAGGACGCGGCACAACAGGCGTGGCTCTCGGCGTACACCCACCTCGCGCAGTGGGATGGCCGCGCGCGCTTCTCGACGTGGCTCACCCGCATCGTCGCGCGCGAGGCGCTGCACCGGCTGCGCGGACGAGGCCACGATCACCTCGAGCTGGTCGAGGATCGCGCGTCGCCCTCGATGCCGAGCCCCGAGGACGAGACCACCCGCGCCGAGGTGCGCGCGATGCTCGAGCGCGAGATCGACGCGCTCCCCGAGGCGTTCCGCACCGTGCTCGTGCTGCGCGACCTCGAGGAGCTCTCGAGCGCCGAAGTGGGCGAGGTGCTCGGCCTCACCGAAGAGGCAGTGCGCGTCCGGCTGCACCGGGCGCGACGCGCGCTGCGGGCCGGCATCGAGGAGCGGCTCGAGACGAGCGCGCGCGAGCTCTTCCCGTTCCTCGGCGAGCGCTGCGATCGCATCTGCGCGTCCGTGATGCGCGCGATCGTGAGAGCATGAGCAGGTGAGCGACACGAAGCAGAAGCGCACGCTGTCCGACGACGACGTCGTCGTGAAGCGCACGGAGACCGGCCGCGCGATCGAGCGCGTCGGCGGGAACCTCGGCCCGGGCGCGAAGACCGCGACCGATCCCGACGCCGGCGGTGGCGGTGGTCGCGGCGCGTCGCGGCCCGGCGGAGCGACCGACGCCGACGTGAGCTGATGCGCAACTCTGCCGCGCATGCGGCATGCGCGATGCAGTCCTCTCGCCCGGACGAACGGACGAGGAGGACCTCATGGAATGGGTGCGCGCAGCCGCTGCGTGGATCAGCGCTGCTGCGTTCCTGGTGCTCGCATCGAGCGCCGAAGCGCAGCAGGTCTACGTAGGCGACGATCTGCCCGAAGGTGACTGGATGACGAGCGGTCTCGCGCCGCTCGTGCTCTTGCTCGGGCTCGGCATCGTGGTCGCGCTGGTCGCGGCGGGCGTCGCCGCGGTCCTGCTCCGCTCGCCGCGGCGCCGGTTCGGCGGCCCGCGCGAGGCGTGATCGCCGGCCACGCGATCACATGCAGCGAGTCACACGCTCGGCCCAGGCGCGTCGAGCGTCGAGGCCCAGCGCGTCGAGCGCAGGCAGCACGACGGTCGCGACCACCTCGTCCATGAGGGCGCGGCTGCGATCGCCCATCGTGACCCCGAGCGCGGCGAGCTCGTCCTCGAGCGCCGCGTCGACGCCGAGCTCGAGCGTCATCGCCTCGTGCATGCGCGCCTCGATCGTGCCGAGCGCGAGCGGCAGATAGCGCTGCAATCCGGGTCGCTCGGCGTCGGTGAGCGCGTCGCGCAGGTACGCCCATCCGAAGCGCGCGTGGAGGGTCTCGTCGGCGGCGAGCTGCTCGAGCACCAGGCGCACGTGGGGCTCGCTCGCGAGCTCGCGCTCGGCCGCGAGCAGCGGGGCGGCGATGCTCTCGCTGAGGCACGAGACGAAGAGCACGTTGCGCAGCGCACGCTCGCGCGCAGTGGTGCCCGCGTGCTCGGGGAGCGGCTCGGTCGCGAGCTCGCGCTCGACCTCGGGCTCACCGCCGAGCAGCCGCACGACGTCGGCGCAGAGCGCGGCGTGACGCAGCTCGTCCATCGACATGCGGAGCGCGACGGTCTTGTACTCGAGCGGCGCCTCGGCCTCGATCAGGTGCGGCAAGAGGCGCGAGAAGACCGCGGCCGACTGGTGCTCGTGCTCCATGCGCGCGAGCCACGACGCGCGCGCGAGCGTGATCGCGCGCTCCGAGAAGTCGCCGGTCAGGCGGGCGTCGGGCGCGATCTCGGGGACCAGCTCGCCGCGCCGCAGCGCGCTGCGCACGAGGCGCAGGTGCTCGGTCGCGAGCGGCGAGGCACCGACGTCGACGCGCAGCTTGCCCCGGGTCATGCCGGCAGATCGGGGGGCGTGAACGGGCCGGGCACCGGCAGCGGCGGACGGCACACGCTCGCGCTCGAGTCCCACATGAAGTGGCGGCGCTCGCAGCAGTAGCGGGTGTTCTCCGCGAAGCCGCACGCGCGATCGATCACCTGCTCGCACCCCGCGGCGGTCGTCGCGATCGCGAGCCCGAGGGTGACGGCGCGCGCGGCCTGCAGCGCCTTGCGTCGAGCGTTCTGGCGATCGTCGTCGCTCATGCGGGCATGTCCGGCGGCACGAAGGGACCGATCACCGCGTGCATGCAGGTGCCGGTCGTCGGGTCGTAGTACGTCAGGGGCTGTCGCTCGCAGCAGTAGCGCGTGTTCTCGGTGAACGAGAACCGGCACGCGCGATCGACCACCTGCTCGCACCCTGCGGTGGTCGCGGCGATCGCGAGCCCGAGTGTCACCGCGCGCGCCGCCTGGAGCGCCTTGCGTCGTGCGTTCTCGCGATCGGTCATGCGCGAGGGACGATCGCTCCGTCGTGTGGTGGCTCGCAACTCGGGCGCGCGTCGCAGAATGCGAGCGCGTTGCAGGACGCGACGCGCCGAGCGCAGCGCACGCTCCGATTCGCACGGGATCACGCGAGGCACGCGAGCTGCTGGTGGACGCGTTCGGAGGTCTCGCCACCGATGCGCTCGATCGCTCTCGCCGTCTCGTTGCTCGCTTCGCTGATCGCGTGTGGAGGCCCGCCGCCCGCCGCCGCAGAGACCACGCCCGCCCGCACCGCCGCGTCCGTCGCTCGCGCGGCTGCACCGTCGCGCGAAGGCCAGCGATCGCTCGCGGAGGGCACCGGCTGTGCGCTCTCCCCGGTCTACTTCGAGTACGACTCGAACACGATCGACGCGCGGGGGCGCGAGTCGCTGGTGCAGGATGCGCGGTGTCTGCGCGGGCGACCGAGCGACGCGGTGATGTTGACCGGGGGCGCCGACGAGCGGGGCACCGAGGAGTACAACTTCGCGCTCGGCGATCGCCGCGCCCGCGCGGTGCAGGGCTACCTCGTCGGCGTGGGCGTCGAGGCGGAGCGCCTCCGGGTGCGCAGCGTCGGCGAGGAGTGGGCGAGCGGGCGCGACGAGGCGGGGATGGCCCACGATCGCCGGGTCGAGCCGGCGACGCCGGCGAGCGCGCGATGAGCGCGGTGGCCTGCGCGCGTCCGTTCGCGGGCCGGTGCGCGGTCGTCGCCGCCGACGACCACGAGCTGCGCGCGATCATCGCCGACGTGCTGACCGCCGATGGGTTCGACGTCGTGACGGTCGCGGACGGCGCGGGCCTGCTCGAGACGCTGCACTACGCGGCGCGCGGACTGCTGCGCTGCGACCTCGTGGTGACCGATCGTGTGGAACGTGGTCGGCGCGCGATCTCAGTGATCGATCCGGGCCCAGCGCTCGCGCGCGACCCGGAACGGACCGTCCCCGGTGCGTCCCTCGCGCACGAGCCAGCGGGTCCCCTCGTCGTCGAGCTCGACGGTCCATCCGAGCTCGAGCCCGCGCGCGACCCTGGCCACGTAGAGGTCGCGCCTCCGCTGCTCGAGCCACGCACCGACGCCGACGGCGATCGCGATCGCCGCGAGCGCGCCTGCGACCTCCGATGCGTGCACGACCAAGCGATCGCCGCCGGACCGTGTCGAGCGTGAGCATCGCGGTGGCGCCGAAGAGCACGAGGACGCCGAAGAGCGCGCCCGCCCTCGCGCACGACGAGATCGTGGGACCGAAGTCGCGCGGCCGGCGCGCGGCGAGCCCCGCGAGGATCGCGGCGAGGCCGGCGACGAGCCACATGGCTGCCCCCAGCGGGCCGGTTCCTCCGAAGCCGACGCTCGGCGCACCGAGGACCAGCACGCTCGCGATCGCGGCGACAGCGGCGAACGCGACCATGCGGATCCCATCGATCACGCGTCGCGCTCTCTGATCGTCCATCGAAGCCCGGATCGACGCTGGGCGCACCGCGCGCCGCGGACAATGGCTCAGCGATCGAGTCGGCCCCACCGCACGCGCACCACGCTCGCGCGATGGGGTCCGTCACCCGAGTGCGTCTCGCGCACCAACCACCGCGATCCGTCGGCCTCGGCCTCGATCGTCCAGCCGCGCTCCGCGTGCCGCTCGACGTCGCGCACCAGCTTCCGTCGCCGCGCGATCTCCACCGACGCCGCGAGCGCGACCATCCCCGCGATCACGACGAGACCGATCGCCGCCTCGCGCGTGCCGTCGAGGTCCTCACCGATCCAAGCGACGAGGCTCGCGAAGAGCACGCACCAGGTCGCTGCGACGAGCGCCGCGCGCGGCTCGCTCGTGATCGTCGTGACCTCGACGGTCCTCTCGAGCGTCCATCCGAGCAGCGCGAACGCGAACGCCCCTGCGGCGCCCAGCAAGGCCCCGATCGGCGCAGAAAGGAACAACGTCCACAGGACTGGCCACTCGCCGAGATGGAGCACGTCGGTGCCCATGACCACGTCGGCCAAGCCGATCACCGCGATCGAGAGCGGCGAGCTCACTCCGCCCGCGATCGCGCAGAGGCCCGCGGCGTGCCCGACGTCGCGCCGACGACCCACGGCCCACCATGCGAGCGCCGCCGTCGTGCACCCAACCGCCCACGCGCACGCGTCCGCGATGCACGCCGGCCACTCGTATCGTCCGGCGCTCGGCAGAATCGCGTCGGGAACGATCGCGCCGGCGATCAGTGCGACACACGCGAACGTGCTGCGGCGCAGCGCGAAGACCCGTCGCGCGATGCGCGCGTCGTCGATCGGCTCACCCATCGAGCCGTCCCCACCGCACGCGCAGCGCACCCTCGCGATACGCGCCATCACCGGCCAGCGTCTCGCGCACCAGCCACCGCGTTCCGTCGTCGTCACGCTCGATCGACCACCCTGCGATCCCACCGCGCTCGATCGCGCGAGCTCGCCAGCGACGTCGCGCGAGCTCGGCGCACGCGACGACCAGCACCAGCGCGGCGATCACGGCGAGCCCGAGCGCGGCCGCTTGCGCACTCACGACCGCGATCACGCCCGCGCCGAGCGTGGTCCACGCGGCGGCGATGCAGACGGCGCGTGGCATCGAGGAGATCGTCGGACGCTGCGCGACGCGCTCGAGCGCCAGCGCGAGCGGCACCAGCGCCGCGCCCGCGAACGCGCCGACCACGGCGCCGATCGGCATGCCGATGATCGAGCCGAGCGTCGCGTAGACACACCAGCGCGCGAGCGCATCGAGGCGCCCCGTCGAGATGCCGTCCGCGATGCCGATCACGAAGCACGCGAGCGGCGAGTTCACCGCGCCGCCGAACATGGCGAGCCCGGCGCTGAACACCACGTCCCGTCGATGCCCCGCGAGCCACCACGCGAGCACGCCCGTCGCGCACGCCGCGGCCCATGCGTACCACACGGGCGGCGGCTTCCAGGCGCGCGTGTCGAAGTCGGGGCTCGGCTCGGTCGCGGCGCAGGCGCATCCGTGGATCACGATCGCGCTCCCGATGATCACCACGAGCGCGAACGCGATGCGTCGGAGGGCCAGCGTCCACCGTGCGACCCGCTCGTCGTCGACCGCGTCACCCATCGAGCCGCCCCCAGCGCACGCGCACCACGCCCTCGCGATACGCGCCATCACCCGCGCGCGTCTCGCGCACCAGCCACCGCGTTCCGTGCTCGTCCACGTCGATCGTCCATCCAGGCACGCGCCCGCGCTCCACACCGCGAACGATCCACCGACGCCGCGTCACCTCGCTCGACGCGGCGATCACCCCGCCCACAGCGACGACGACCACGACGAGCGCGACCTCGCGCGCACCGGTCGGAGCCTCCGCGAACGGCACCACGATCGCCGCGCCGATCGCGCACCACGAGGCAGCGATGCGCAGCGCGCGAGGCTTCGTCGTGATCGTCGGTGGGTCGGTGACCCGCTGGAGCCCGAGGCCGAGCGGCACGAGCGCCGCGCCCGCGATTGCACCGAGCACTGCGCCCAGCGGCGCGGCGAAGATGGACGCGAGCAGCGCGAAGAAGCTCCACCCGAGGACCCTGAGCGGCTCACCGTGCACGCACGCGTCGACGACCCCCAGCACCACGAACGTGAGCGGCGTATTCACTGCACCCGCAACCGCCGAGAGTCCCGCGCTGAACGCGACGTCGCGCCGAGCGCCTGCGGACCACCACGCGAGCGCCGCGCTCGAGCACGCCGCGCTCCAGGCATGGAACGGAGGGAACACGGGAGGCGGTGACTCGTCGAACGAGACCAAGCCGTTCGCCGCCCAATCGAGCAGCACGTGGATGACGATCGCGCTCGCGACCAGCACGACGCACGCGAACGCCGTGCGTCGCACTGTCACGATCCACCTCGCGACCCGCTCGTCGTCGACCGCGTCACCCATCGAGCCGCCCCCACCGCACGCGCAGCGCACCCTCGCGATACGCGCCGTCCCCGACCCGCGCCTCGCGCACCAGCCAGCGCGTCCCGTCGGGCGCCTGCGCGACGCTCCACCCCCGGGCCTCGCCTCGCGCGGCGTGGCGTGCGAGCCGACGCCGTCTGAGTGCTTCGACCGCACCGCCGACGACCACCGCCCACGCGATCGCGGCCCCCACGGTCGCGACGTCTTGCATCCGTGCGATGGGCGCTCGCCACATCGCCACGACCGAGAGCCCGAGCGCGCACCACAACCCTGCCGTGCAGAGCGCACGAGGCATCGTCGTGATCGTGACCCGCCGGCCGAGGCCACCGAGCATGTTCACGAGGGGCAAGAACGCGATCCCGAAGCACCACCCGATCACGAACCCCAGCGGCGTGCTGCACATCATCGCGAGCGTGGCGGACAGCACCGAGATCTCGATCTCCGGCCATTGCCCGGGAGTCCCGATCGACCCGAGCAAGCCGACCGTCACGGGCCCGCAGGCGGTGCCGGCGATCGCCATCGCCCGAAGTGCGCTGCGGGCGTCGCGCGAGTGCCAGCCTGCGCACGCCGCCAGGGCTCCGACGATCACCACGCCTGCCCACTCGTAGTCGGACGGCGATCCTGCGAACGCAGGCGCCACGTCGTACGCCGGCTCGGACGTGAGGACCGGCAGGAACGCACGGATCGCGAGCCCACCTGGGAACGCCGTGACGATGGCGCACGCCGCTGCGCGCAACACGTCGATCGCGCGGCGCACCCGCTGGTCGTCGATCGGCTCACCCATCGAGCCGTCCCCACCGCACGCGCAGCGCACCCTCGCGATACGCGCCGTCCCCGACCCGCGCCTCGCGCACCAGCCAGCGCGTCCCGTCCTCGCCGCGCTCGACGCTCCACTCGGCGCTCCCGACCGTGATCCGCCGAGTCCATCGAATCCGTCGCACCATCTCGACCAGCGCACCGAGCGCGACGAGCCCCGCGCTCGCCGCGAGCACGCGCACCGCGACGCTCGTGAAGAGCGACGACTCGATCGCCAGCGACACCGCGCACCAGAGGGCGCACACGAAGATCGCGCGCGGCACGCTGGTGATCGTCGGCTTCGCCACGTCACGCGCGAGCACGCCCACCAGCGGCGCGAGCCACGCACCGAACACGCTCCCGACCGAGAGCCCGACCGTCCCGCTGCACGCCAGGCCGCAGATGCCGAGGCCCATCAGCTCGGCGGCCCGCGCCGTCGATCGCTGCTCGATCCCGACCATGATCGCGAACGCCATCATCACGATCGGCCCATGCGCCGCGCCCGCGATCGCCGCGCGCTTGAGCACATCGTCGATCGCCCTCGCGCGCCACGCGGCGATGCCGGCGAGGATCGCGGTCGTGCCCGCCGCGACCCACGCGTGGCGCCCGCTCGGCTCGGGGAGCGTCTGGGACCACTCGGGCTCGCCGAACACCCACGCTTGCGACAGGTACAGCACGACGAGCGCGCCCGGCGCCGCGGCCACCACCGCGAACGCGAGGCTGCGCATCACGTCGATCGCGCGCCGCGCCCGCTCGTCGTCGATCGGCTCACGCATCGAGCCGCCCCCACCGCGTCCGCACCACGCCCTCGCGATACGCGCCCTCACCCGCGTGCGTCTCGCGCACCAGCCAGCGCGTCCCGTGGTCGTCGCGCTCGACGCTCCATCCCGCGATCGCACCGCGCTCGATCGCCCGCACGCGCCAGCGCCGCCGCACGAGCTCCACGCACGCGAGGACCAACACCACTGTCGCGCTCGTCGCCAGCGCGATCGCGCCCTCGTGTGCACCCTCGACGGTCCACCGTACCGACGCGATCGCCGTCGCGCACACCGCGGTCCACGCCGCTGCGACGCACATCGCGCGCGGCATCGAGGTGATCGTCGGACGTCGCGACACGCGCTCGAGCGCGAGCCCGAGCGGAACGAACGTCGCGGCCGCGAGCGCGCCGATCACGGCGCCGACCGGCACCCCGATCAGCGAGCCGCCCGTCGCGCACCTGATCCAGGGACCCAGCGCTCGCAGTCGATGGGTCGCGACGGCCTCCACGACGCCGATCACGAGACACGCGAGCGGCGAATTGAGCGCGCCGCCCGCCATCGCGAGACCTGCGGTCGACATGACGTCGCGGCGATGCCCAGCGATCCACCACGCGAGCACGCCCGTCGCGCACGCCGCGATCCACGCGTACCAAGCGGGTGGCTGTGGCGGATACAGCTCGGGAGAGTCGAAGCTCGAGGTGGCGGCCACGACCGCGCACCCGTGGATCACGATGCCGCCCCCGAGCACCATCACCAGGGCGAATGCGGTTCGCCGGATCGTGATCGTCCATCGCGCAACGCGCTCGTCGTCGACTGGCCCGAGCATCCGCACAGCCTAGCCCGAACGCACGAACGCCCCGCGGCGCTTCCGCGCCGCAGGGCGTTTCCCCGCACCGACCCGTCGTCAGCTCACGGCAGGCAGATCTCGAGCTGATTCCGGTAGTCCTCGAACGTCCCGAAGAAGTTCGCGCCATCGGCGCGACGCAGCGCGACGCCGTTCACCGTGAAGTAGTACTCGACGTTCGCCGCGACGTAGACGCCGTCGCCCGAGACCCGCAGATCCGCGTCGGGGCACTGCGACGGATCGGTGCGCGTGTACGGCCCCGCGAGCGGATCGATCTCCGCCATCGGCAGCTCGTAGCGCGCGTCGTTTCCCACGCGCCGGAAGAAGCGCACGTAGCGCGTCTGGAACGCACCGCTCGAGCGCCAGCGATAGTGCACCTGCACGTCGAGGTCGGCCCACAGGTTCGCGTTGTCGAAGTCGGTCACGCCCTCCTTCCACACGTCGAAGTAGATCGCGCGGATCGCGGCGCGCTGCCGCGCGTACGTGCCGTACGTCCAGCCGTTCTCGAGCGGGCGACGGCTCGCATCACACGGACCGTCGCACGTCATGCGATCGATCACCGACGCCGCGTTGCCCATCCAGCCCGGCGCGCGCGGATCGGCGTCGACCACGACGCGATGGTTCGCGCCATCGAGCGAGTCCCACGCGCGGCAGCCGTAGTACCCCTGGTTCTCGAACCAGAGCTGCAGCTCGCCGCTCTCCACGAGATCGATCACGCCGCTCCCGCTCGTGACCGGCACGTACCCGGTGCGCCCGCTCGGGAAGCGGTAGTGCGCGAGGATGCTCCACGCCGGAAGGCCGTAGCGGGTGTCGCGACACTGCGGCAGGCGCGAGACGTCGTACTCGATGGTGAGGCGCGCGCTCTGGCGCACGTCGCCGCTCACCGAGATCCCACCCGACGCGGGGAAGCGCGCGATCGGCGCCTCGTCGGTGGGCGCAGCCTCGATGGTGAAGCGGTAGTTCGCGCCGAACGCCGAGTCCCAGCCCTGACAGCCGAACGACGACGTGTTCTCGAACCACACCTCGAGCTCGCCGGCCTGCGTCAGCTCGATCGGCAGACCGACCTGATCGGGCGCCGGCGCGTGGCCCGCGACGTGGACCGAACGAACGTCGCCGCCCGCGATGCGGTAGTGCGCGGAGATCGACCACGCCGGGTTGCCGTAGCGCTCGCCGCGGCAGGTCGTCAGGCGCGACGCGTCGTAGGTGATCGTCGCGATCCCGCCCGCCACCAGCGCGCCCTCGACGCGCTGCTGGAAGTCGGCGGTGAACACGAGCTCGGCGCTGCGGCCCTCGAGCCCCGCGCGATCGACCGCGATCGAGCCCTCGGCCTCGGGCGCGCACGCGACCAGCGCGAGCGCGACGAGCACGGAATTCACGAGCTGGATTGGGCGCATCTTCCATCCCCTGCAGGAGTCACTCAGGCCGGAGTGACTAGCATCGTCGGGAGGCGAGGCAACCACGTCGCCTCACACCCGCGACGCTCGTCACGACGGCCTCGCGGGCGCACGCTCGATCGCGATGCGCCCGCTGCTCGTCCTCGCGCTCCTCGGCGTCGGATGCGTCGAGCCCGACGGCTCCTACGCGTGCGGCCCGGTCGGCGCGTATCTCTTCTGCGCGCCCGACGAGGCGTGCGTCGGCGTGATCTCGTTCACCGGCGCAGCGCCCGAGGTCTGGGCCTGCGCCCCCGACGTCGGCTGCGACGCGCCCGAGGACGACTACTGCGACGAGCGCGCGACGTCCGCGCGCTGCGAGCCCACGCGCGCCGACGCCAACGACGGATCACGCCCGCTGGTCAGCGTCGTGCGCTGCGAGGTCCCGTAGATCGTTGGAGCTCCAACGATCTCGAGGACTGGCGAAGATCGGCTCGCCCGCCGGTCGTCCGGGACCTGCGGGACGAGCACTCCGGTGAGGACTCAAATCGGCTCGCCCGCCGGTCGCTCCCGTCCGCGCGCTTCGCGCGCTCCCGTCCGGGACCTGCGGGACGAGCACTCCGGTGAGGACTCAAATCGGCTCGCCCGCCGGTCCCTACCGTCCGCGCGCTCCGCGCGCTCCCGTCCGGGACCCGCGGGACGAGCACTCCGGTGAGGACTCAGCGGGCGAGGGTGGGGTGCGACCGGCCGAAGAACTCGAGCACCGCGCTCGCGAGCTGCTCGGGGACTTCGTTGGCGAGCGAGTGGCGCGCGCCGGGGAACACCTTGAGCTCGGCGCGCGGGATCATCCCCGCGAGGCGCTTCACGCCTTCGCCCATGCCGAGCCCGTGATCGCGATCGCCCCATCCGAGCAGCGTCGGCTGGGTGATGCGCTCGGCGTACGCGAAGTGCGTGTGCAGGAACTGGTCGAACGCGACCTCGAAGTACATGCGCGCGAAGCCCGGCCCCATGACCTCGCGGTAGTACGCGAACGTGTCGCGCAGCGTCTGATCGCGCTTGGGCCAACGCGCCTCGTACCAGTACCGCGACTGCACCCAGACGAAGGGCCAGAAGAGGAATCGCCCCGCGGCGCGACCGAGCGCCTTGCCCACGTCGGCGACCAGCTTCGCGGGCTGCCACGCGCCCGCCGGCGCCCACGCCGCGAGCTCGGGGAAACGATCGGGGACACGATGACCGAGGCGCAGCGTCAGATTGCCACCGAGGCTGCCGCCCCCGACGCGCGCCCGCTGCACTCCGACCACGTCGAGGAAGCCGAGCAGCGTGTCCTCGTAGAGCTGCAGCGAGTAGGGGCGGTTCGGCTTCTCCGAGTAGCCGCACCCCGGTAGGTCCGCGACCAGCACGCGATGACGCCGCGCGAGGTGCGGGACGAGATCGTCGTACTCCTCGATGCGCGATGTGTGGCCGTGCACCAGCAGCAGCGGTGTCGGGTCCGCATCGCGCTCGGTCGGACCGACGTCGATGTACCGGAGGCGCATGCCCAGCACGTCCACGTCGTGCTGCTCGAACTGTGTTCCGCGAGCGCGTTGCGGCCGTCGGAGTCCCGGGGGCATGGCTGTTGGCTCCACGTACGTTTCTTATGGTCCCCGCACGTGCTCGCGTCGAGCATCACGCCTGCATTTGACTGATGCGAGGCGTGCTGCCATGCCGCGAACGTCGGATGCGCGCGTCGCGATCTCCATTGCCAGCCGAGCTGCGCCCGTGCACCGACCACTCGACTTTGCGAGCTCGACGCGTCCGGCGCTCCCGCGCGCGCGGCGACCTCGTCGTGTGCAATCGCTTGGTCCATGAGGTGAGTCGATGCGCGATGTCGTGATGGTTTGCTGCCGGAGAGGTCACACGCTCGAAGACCTGCTCCCCGAGATCAACTCCGTGCTCGAGGCGTTCGTCGATCCGGAGACGACCACGGCCGACGTGTGGTTCGACTGGAGCTCGAGCTTCGCGATGGTGCACCTCACGCCATCGAACGGGCGCGGCGAGATCAAGATGCATCGCGTGAAGCGACAGCGCGCGTTCGTCTACACCGGGTACGTGCGGCCGGAGTGGCGCGACCCGGCGACCATCGCCGCCAAGCTCGCGCAGCGCGAAGGCCGGCTCGTCCTCGACGAGTCGCCGGGCGGGATCGCCGCGTACTTCCTCGCCGACACGAACCACGGGCAGTGCTTCGCGTGGTCGAGCCACGCGGGGGTGCAGAGCGTGTTCTACACGGTCGGCCCGCGGTGCATCGCGATCAGCAACCGACCGCTGCTCTCGCACGTGGTCGGCTTCGAGACGACGCGGCCCACGTTCTCGGTGCGCTGGGCGCATCAGATCGTGATCGCCGGCAGCACGCTGTGGGACGACACGCCCTACGAGGGCACGCGACACATCGAGCCGCGATCGATGATCGTGGTGAACGCCGACGGCCGGCTCGAGCATCGCCCGCACCCGGTCCCGCTGCAGCGCCGGAGCTATCCGGACGGCAGCAAGGAAGCGATCGACGAGCTCGCGCACGAGAGCCTGGGCGCAGCGTCGGTCCTGCGCGGCATGCCGAAGGCGGAGCTCCGGCTGAGCGGAGGCAAGGACAGTCGCTACGTCGCGGCCGTCCTCTCGCGTGCGGGCGCCGACGTGGAGTCGGTGACGTACTCCGAGACCCATGCCGGTGAAGGACCGCTCGCCCGAGTCGTCGCGGATCACTTCGGGATCCCGCATCGCATCGGGACCATGCCGATCGCGACGCCCGAGAACGTCCTCGCGACGGTGTACCGGAACCTCCGTCGCAGCGACGGGCTCCTCTCGGAGAATCGTCAGCTCGTGTTCGGGTCGCTCGATCGATCCGATGGCCAGCCGTTCATCGACGGGCAGGCGCATCACCCGCGCGGCGGATACGGGATCGTCATGGGCGACGCGCTGAAGGTCCGCGAGCGCATGCACGGGCACTGCGACGGACTGCGGAAGCTCGTGGTGCCCGAGCTGGCGGACGAGCGAGCGCGCCGCGTCGACGAGATCATCGACGGCTGGACCCTCTCTCATCCCGCCGAGGCCGCGTACTGGATGTACAGCGACTATCGGATGACGCGCTGGATCAACGGCTCGTACCTCGCGGGCTCTCGCCAGCGCCCGTACGTGTGGCTCTGCATGGACGAGCGCGTGCTCTCCGCGATCTCGCAGATCTCGGTCTACGATCGCAGCAGCGAGCGGGCGTTCTACGCGGCGATGATCCAGATCGCCAAGCCCGGGATCGAGCGCATTCCGCTGTACGAGGATCAGTGGAAGTTCGATCGCGCGGGCAAGGACGCGTCCCCGTTCCCCGACGGCTACGAAGAGCGCAACACGCCGTTCGTGCTGCCGCAGGAGCCGGGGCGCGGCCGGGCTTCGCCGGAGCGCCGGCTCGGGCTGGTGTGGTCGACCTTCCGTCGGCTCGTGCTCGAGACCAAGAGCGGCGCTGCGGTGGCCGAGTGCGTCGATCCCACGGTGCGTGCCGCGCTGCTCGAGGGTGGCGCAGCGCACGAGTCGCTGGGGCTCACCCACGGCGTGCTGGTCGACTTCATCTGGCGCATCACCGCGGCCTCGCTGGTGCTCGAAGGCGAGTGGCTCTCTCCGCAGCCCGCGTGAGCTCTGGGTCGTCGTCCGCTCGCGCGCGTCACGCGATGCGCGCGAGCTGGGCGACGGCGTCCTCGAGCGTCGTGCGCTCGTGCTTGCCCTGCCGCAGGAACGCCTCGATCGCGTCGATGCGCGACAGCGCCGCATCGAGCCGGGGATCGCTGCCGCGCTTGTAGGCACCGAGCATCACGAGGTCGCGCTTGCTCTCGTAGAGCGCGAGGTGCGCGCGCAGGCGCGCGGCCGCGTCGCGATGTGCGGGCGTGGTGATCGCGTCCATCACCCGCGAGAGCGAGACGAGCGGATCGATCGCGGGCCAGCGACCGCGCGCGCCGAGCGCGCGATCGAGCACGACGTGGCCGTCGAGGATGCCGCGCACCTCGTCGGCGATCGGCTCCTCCATGTCGCCGCCCTCGACCAGCACCGTGTAGAACGCGGTGATCGATCCGTGCTCGCTGGTGCCGCTGCGCTCGAGCAGCTGGGGGAGCATCGCGAACGTCGAGGGCGGATAGCCGCGGCGCGCCGGCGGCTCGCCCGCCGCCAGGCCCACCTCGCGCCCGGCGCGCGCGAAGCGAGTGAGCGAGTCCATCATGAGCAGCACGCGCTTGCCGCGATCGCGGAACCACTCGGCGATCGCGGTCGCGACCCACGCGCTGCGCATGCGCACGAGCGACGGCGTGTCGCTCGTCGCGCAGACCACGACGCCGCGCGCGCGGCCGTCCTCGCCCAGCGCGTCCTCGAGGAACTCGCGCACCTCGCGACCGCGCTCGCCCACGAGGCACACCACGAACACGTCGGCATCGGCCTGGCGTGCGATCTGTCCGAGCAGCGTGCTCTTGCCCACGCCGCTGCCCGCGAAGAGCCCGATGCGCTGTCCTTCTCCGACGGTCGCGAGCGCGTCGATCGCACGCACGCCCAGCGCGAGCGGGCGCGTGATGCGAGGCCGCGCGATCGGGCTCGGCGGCGGGCGCATGACGTCCCACTCCTCGCCCTCGATCGCCGGGCCGCCGTCGATGGGATCGCCGAGCCCACCGAGCACGCGCCCCAGCACCTGCTCGCTCACCCGCACCGAGAGCGGCCTTCCGGTCGGGCGCACCGGATCGTCGGCGCCGACGCCTTCCGCGGAGCCGAGCGGCATCAGCGTCGCATCGTCGAGATGGAACCCGACGACCTCGGCGAGCAGCGGCGGATGAGCGCGCCGCTCGATCTCGACGATCTCGCCGAGCCGCACGCCGGGCACCGCAGCGCGGATCGAGAGCCCGACGAGCTCGCGCACGCTGCCGGTGACGCGCACGGTGTCGGCGCGCCGCAGCGCCGCGAGCGATCGCGCGAGGTCGAACGTCATCGCGCGCGATCGTACTCGAAGCGGCTCATCGCGGAGCGAGCTCGCGCATCACGCCGATGAACGCGCGCAGGCTCGCGCTCACGTAGCGATGGCTCGGATGGAACAGCGCGAGCCCCGAGGAATCGGGCGTCCACCCCGCGAGCACGCGGACGAGCCGGCGCGCCGCGAGATCCTCGTGCACCGCCCAGTCGCTCAGATAGGCGAGCCCCGCGCCGTCGAGCGCGGCCCTCCGCACCAGCTCCTCGTCGCCGAGCGTCAGCGCGCCCTGCACGTCGAGCACGACCTCCTTGCCGCGCTTCTCGAGCTCCCAGCGATAGATCGTCCCGCTCGGCATACGGAACCGGATGCACTCGTGCTCCAGCAGATCCCCGGGCTTCCTCGGGCGGGTGCGACCCTCGAAGTACGAGGGCGCGCCCACGATCGCGAAGCCGACGCGCTGCGGGCCGCAGGGGATCGCGACCATGTCCTTCGGCACGAGATCGCGCACCCGCACGCCCGCATCGAGCCCCTCGGCGACGATGTCGACGAGCCGCTCCTCGGTCACGAGATCGACCTGCACCTCGGGGAAGCGCCGCCGGAACTCGAGCACGATCGGCATCAGCACGTAGCGCGCGGCGCCCCGTGACGTCGTGATGCGCAGGGTGCCGCGCGGGGTGTCGCGGAAGTCGTCCACCGACTCGAGCGCACCCGCGATCTCGCGGAGCGGCGGGCCGATGCGCGCGAGCAGGTGCGCGCCGGCGTCGGTGAGCGAGACGCTGCGCGTGGTGCGGTGGAGCAGGCGCACGCCGAGCCGCTGCTCGAGCGTCGCGATGGTGTGGCTCAGCGCCGAGGGCGAGACGCCGAGCTCGGTCGCCGCGGCGCGGAAGCTGCGATGGGTCGCGACCGCGACGAACGCTTGGAGATCGGGGACGCTCATCGTTCGAAATCTCTCATCAGAGCATCTCGGATTGCACCGATTGTTCGCACAGCGCGAGAGCACCATCCATCTCCGCGAAGGAGAGAGCACGTGCAGAACAAGACCGTCCTCGTCACTGGGAGCTCGAGCGGGTTCGGGCGCGACATCGCGAAGCACTTCGCCGCGCAGGGCTGGAACGTCGTCGCCACGATGCGCACGCCGAGCGACGCGAGAGAGCTCGCGGAGCTGCCGAACGTGCTGGTCACGCCGCTCGACGTGCAGGATCGCGCGAGCATCGACGCCGCAGTGGAGGCCACGATCGCGCGCTTCGGGCGGATCGACGTGGTGGTGAACAACGCGGGCTTCGGCCTCTTCGGGCTCTTCGAGGCGACGCCGCGGGAGAAGGTGCTCGAGCAGCTCGAGGTGAACGTGATCGGGCTGATGGACGTCACCCGCGCGGTGCTGCCGCAGCTGCGCGCGCAGCGCTCGGGCGTGGTGGTGAACGTCACCTCGGGCGCGGGCGTGTTCACGCTGCCGATGAGCTCGCTCTACAGCGCCAGCAAGTTCGCGGTGGAGGGCTTCTCGGAGTCGCTCTCGTACGAGCTCGCGCCGCTCGGGATCGCGGTGAAGCTGATCGAGCCCGGGGGCGTGCTCAGCACCCGCTTCAACGAGCGCGCGTTCGGCGAGGCCGCGCGCAACCGCGCGATCTCCGACTACGACCCGTTCGTGACCGCGACGATGGCGCGCTTCGACGAGCTGCTCGCGGAGCGCCGCACCGCGACCTCGGCCGACGTGGCCGCGGTGATCTTCGGCGCGGCGACCGACGGCACCGATCGCCTGCGCTACGTCGCGACCCCCGACATCGAGCCGATGGTCGCGCTGCGTCGCTCGACCTCGGAGGACGAGTACCTCCGCACGATGCGAGCGCGCTTCGGCTTCCGCGGCTGAGCTTCGGCCCCCCAGCCCCGCTCGATCTCGCGCGGCGGCCGACTCGATGTTTCGACAGCCTTCGACTACTCGAACAAGCCCTTGAGCTTGTCGAGGAAGCTCTTCTGCTGCGGGTGCACGTCCTCGCCGAACTCCGCCGCGAGCTCCTCGATCAGCTTGCGCTGGCGCTTCGTGATGTTCGACGGCACCTCGACGACGATCTGCACCAGCTGATCGCCCTTGCCCGCGCCGCCGAGCACCTCGATGCCCTTTCCGCGCAGGCGGAACACCTTCCCGCTCTGGGTGCCCGGCGGCACCTTCATCTTCACGCGGCCCTCGAGCGTGGGGATGTCCACCTGGGTGCCCAGCACGACCTGGGGAAAGCTCACCGGGATCGTGACCTTGATGTCCGCGCCGTCGCGCTTGAACAGCGGGTGAGCGCGCACCCGGATCCGCACGTGCAGATCGCCGGGCGGGCCGCCGTGGCGCCCGCGCTCGCCCGCGCCGCGCACGCTGCGGATCGCGCCGTCCTCGACCCCCGGCGGGACCTTCACGAGCATCTCCTCGTGGCTCGGCACGACCGTCTTGCCCTTGCAGGTCGGGCACGGCGTCTCGATGCGCTTGCCGGTCCCGCCGCACGAGGAGCAGGGGCGCGACGCCGAGAAGAACCCCCGCTGGAACTTCACCTCGCCGACGCCGTTGCAGGCGTGGCAGCGCTCGACCTTCGAGCCCTTCGCGGCGCCCGAGCCCTCGCAGGTGCCGCAGGTCACGAGGCGCGGCACCTGGATCGGCTTCTCGGTGCCCAGCGCGGCCTCTTCGAACGAGATCTCGAGCTCGAGCTCGATGTCGGTGCCCTGGCGCGCCCGGCGCGCCGCGCCCGAGAGCCCGAACACCTCGCCCATCAGGCCCTCGAGGATCTCGCTCACCGCGCGGAAGTCGATGCGCTCGTAGTCCGCGGCCCCGCCGAACGCGGCGTGCCCCATGCGGTCGTAGCGACGGCGCTTCTCGACGTCGATGAGCACCGAGTACGCTTCGCTGATCTCCTTGAACTTCTCCTCGGCGGACGGGTCGCCCTGATTGCGGTCGGGATGCCACTGCTTCGCGAGCTGGCGATACGCCTGCTTGATGTCGTCGGGAGTTGCGGTCTTCCCGACGCCCAAGGACTCGTAGTAGTCGCGCTTCGGAGGAGCCATGAGTTGTTCGCTGATCCGCGGACTGCCGCGAAAGCGCCGCGATCTTACGGCGGTAGCGCGGGATGGCCAAGGGCTCGACCGGGACGTGGCGCGGAGCGGGCGCATCGGCTACCCCACGGGCCCTCGGGCCAGGCCCCGCGTTTCGAAGTGGATGGGCGAGTGACGCAGGTGGGCTGGGCGTGATCGAGCTGGAGGTCGAGGCGGCCGAGGCCGGGCTGCGGCTCGATGTCGTGCTGGTGCGCCGTGTTCCGGGGATGAGCCGCGCGAAGGCGCGCGAGATGGTCGAGAGCGGGGCCATTCGCGTGAACGGCCGCAGCCCGCGCAAGGGCCTGCGGCTGGCGCCCGGGGATCGCGTGGTGCTCGCGCGCGCGCCGGCGCCCAGCGACTTCCACGCGCGTCCCGACGCGAAGCTGCCGCTCCACGTGGTGCACGAAGATCCGTGGATCGTCGTGGTCGACAAGCCCGCGGGGGTGCCCAGCCATCCGCTGCGCGAGAACGAGATCGGCACGATCGCGAGCGCGCTGGTCGCACGGTATCCCGAGATGAGCGGGGTCGGGTATCGACTGCGCGAGCCGGGGATCCTGCACCGGCTCGACACCGACACGAGCGGGCTGATCGTCGCGGCGCGCGACGAGCTCACGTTCGAGGCGCTGCGCACCGCGCTGAAGGAAGGCCACATCGACAAGCGCTACGTCGCGCTGGTCGAGGGCCGCGTGGATGCGCCGCAGGTGATCGACCTGCCGATCGGGCCGCATCCCCGCGATCCGCGCCGCGTCGTCACGATCGACGTGAAGGGCGCGCGTCCGGCGCGCACCGAGGTGCTGAAGGCCGAGCCGATCGGCGTGTACACGCGGGTCGAGGTGTCGGCCTCGCACGCGACGAGACACCAGGTGCGCGCGCACCTCGCGGCGATCGGCCACCCGCTGGTCGGCGACGCGCTCTACGGAGGAAGCGCGCTGCCCGGGCTGGCGCGCCACTTCCTCCACGCGTCGCGGGTCGCGTTCGAGCATCCCCACGACGGCCGCCCGATGCGGTTCACGTCGCCGCTCCCGCGAGACCTGCAGGCCGCGATCGAGACCGCGCGTTGAGTCCCGGACGGGAGCGCGCGGACGGTAGGGACCCGCGGGCGAGCCGATTTTCGCCGGCTCACTCGTAGGCGATCAGCAGCGCCGAGAGATCGTAGTGGGGCTCGGTGTGGGCCCCTCCGTCGTACTCGCAGCCCGTGCCGAGCGTGCAGCCCGCGCAGACGGTCACGCCGGGACGGCACGAGTTCTCGTAGGCAGCGACGTCGTAGCCGACCTCCACCGTGCTGTCGGTCGGGAGCGGCACGGCGAAGGTCCAGTCGTGCACCACGGCGCCCGGGCACCAGCCGGCGCGCGGATACGTGTACGTGCCGGCCTGGCCCGGGGCTGCGGTCGTCGCGCAGTCGTCGCGCCAGATGTTGCGGGTGAACGCCTCGCCCTCGACCGAGAAGGTGTGATCGCGCGCGCAGAATTCCGCGCAATTCTCGGCGTTTCCTTGGCCGTGGCCGGTGATGAACGTGCGGATCGCGAGCGCCGACGCGCCCGTCGGGACATCGAGCGTGACCGGCGGGACCTGGCTCGGGATGCTGCGCGCGGGATCGCCGTAGACCGGCTGCTGCGACCGGAACAACGGCACCACCGCCATCGCCCGGCGCTCGAGCGCGCCGGGACGGAGCTCGAAGGACACGTCGACGAGCCAGCCCGCGCCGTTCGCGTGCCCCGGGCCGACCCACGTGTCGATGAACACCTGGAGCGTGCGACGCCCGGAGAGCAGCGGGCGCAGATCGGTCACGTCGACGTCCCACGACGCGCCCACGCGGTAGGGCGTCACGAAGCGCGAGATCTCGATGCGCTGCTCTTCTTCCTCGGGAACGCCGGGGTTCTCGACGATCATCAGCGCGCCGCGACGATCCCACCAGTCGCATCCGCCGTCGGGCGGGCAGCGCAGCGCGAAGTGCATGATCACCTCGCCGTAACGCTGATCGAGCGCGGGGAAGTCGACCTCGACGTTCACGCGGCGTCGATTCTCGACGGTGAAGTGGACGTGCTCGCCGTCCATCGCGACGACGGTGAGCGGCTCGGTGGGCCCGCCGCCCGCGTCGGGCTCCTGGGTGCCCCCATCGACCCCGCCCGCATCGCCGCCGGGATCGTCGTCGTCACCACACCCCGCGGCGAGCAGACAGAGAACGAGACAAAGGGCGCGCTTGGTGTCGTCGACGCTCACGAGAGACCTCTCTAGAAAGGAACTCGAAGTCCAGCCTGCGCGATCACGCCGTTCCCGAAGCGGCTCGACTGCCACCAGTAGTCGACGCTGAACCACACCTCGCCCTCGTGCGCGAAGCCGAGGAACGTGCGCTCGAGGAACTCCATCGCGACGCGCGCGTGTGCGCCCACGAGGTGGCTCGAGAAGTCCTGCATCTTCGGATCGTTGGTCACGAACGGATCGTCGGCCGTGTACTGATCAGGTGCGCGATAGAAGAAGGATCGGGTCTGCGAATAGAACCGATATCGCAGGCGCAGCGTGATCAGGTCGCCGATCTCCTGGTAGACGCGCGCTTCGGGCGTGACCGCCGCGAGATCCCAGCCGTCGACGTAGAAGCGATAGAGCGCGTGGAACGCGGTGCGCGTCTCCGGCACGTAGAGCGCGACACGCCCGTAGAGCGAGTGCCGCAGGCGCTCGTCGGGGTGCTCCTCGGGGCGCACCACGCCCTCGATCGACACGCCGCGATACGGGTTCTGCAGGTAACCCCAGTTGTAGACGAGGTCGTAGCCGAACGACGCGACGAGCTGGGGCGTGAGGATCTGGCTGAGCGAGAGCCCGAGCGTGAAGCCCTCGAGCTGCCCCACGCGCCCGCGGTTCGACAGATCGCGCCCGCCGCCCTCGCGCGGCTGGGTGCCGCGCACGACGGAGCCCACGTCGTCGTGGATGTACGTGAGCGCCATTCCGATCAGCGTGCAGCGCTGGGCGAGCGAGAGCGTGCCCGCCAGCGTCACGCCGGTCGCGAGGTAGTCGGGCTCGTGGCTGATCCGCGTCGATGCGTCGAGCCGCAGCTGCGCCTCGCCGAGGTCGAATTCGTGGCCCGTGCCGACCGTCACCTGATGACGCGTCTCGGTGAACCGGATGTCCTCCACCACGCCGGCGGCGAGGCTCGCGCTGGTGATCGAGTCGACGAGGTACTCGGCGCGCACGTCGGTGCCGTCCGGCGAGGTCAGCCGGAACCGCACCTCGGGCGCGACCACGCGCGTCGAGGTCTCCCAGTAGTAGTTGCCCTGCACGCCGACTTCGCCGGTCCACGTGCCGGTCGTCTCGTCGGCGCGCGCTGGGCTCACGAGGAGCGCCACCGCGAGCGCGACGAGGATGCGGACGAAGTGGCGCGATGCGTGATGCGACGTCATCCGCGGACCCGAGTGAGAGCAAGCGGGGCTGGGGCCCCGCGCGCAGTGTTTGGGGTGGGGGGACCCGATCCGGCTCTGCCGGTCGGGGGGAGGGGTCTTCCAAGACCCCTCCCGAAAGCTCAGTTGCATCCGCAGCCGCCGCCGGTGCTGCCGTGGCCGCCGGTCGCGCCTTCGCGCGAGTCGTGGACGTGCGCGCGGAACGCGGTCTCGTCGTCCTCGCGCCCGAAGTCCATCGACGCGCGGCTCAGGTGCTCGCGCTCGTAGGGCGCCACGGTCGCGCAGCCGGTGATCGCCGCGGCCGCGAACAACACAACGACGATTCGCATGGCGCGCCAGCCTAGCGACCGAGCCCTCGCCGCTCAAGGCTCGAGTCGCTCGGATGATCCCCGGTGATCAGGGCGTGCGCGGCACCGACCCGACGCTCGAGAGCCCACTCGTCGTGCTCGGCACCACGGTGTACGTCCCGGCGCCGGTCGCGTTGTTGATCCGCACCCGCCCCGAGCCGCCGCCACCGCCGCCGCCGTTGACCTGGTCGCTCCCCGCGGTCGCCATGCCGGTCAGCGTCGATCCTGCGCCGCCGCCGCCACCGCTCCCGTTCGACGGCACGCCTTGGGCGGGCACCATCAGCACCGATCCGTCGCCGCCTTCCGCGCCGTTGTTCGAGTCGCTGCAGTTGTCGCAGCGCGCGCCCTGACCGCCCGCGCCGCCCGGCGCGCCCACCCGCCCGGCCGCGAGCGTCACCGTGATCGCCTCGACGAGGATCGCGCCGCCCGAGCCGCCGCCACCGCCCGCGCCGCTGTCGATCACCAGCCCGCCGGTCGTGCCGCCGTGGCCACCTTCGCCGCCGGCGTCGATCGCGCCGCTCGCGGTGACCGTGATCGACGTCGCGCTCGTGATCTGGAGCGCCCCACCGCCGTGCCCGCCGCGCCCGCCGCTGTCGTCCCCGCCTCCGCCGCCGCCCGATCCGCCGCGCAGCGGGACGAGGTCGGCATCGCCGTAGGTGCTGCCCTCCGCGCCACCGTCGGCCTCGGGCGAGTCACCGCCCGCCGCGCCGACGCTCGCGTGGCTCCCGCCCCCGCCTCCGCCGTCGTCGTCGTTCCCGAGCCCGCTGTCCGACTCGCCGCGGTGGCCTCCGCCTGCGCCGCTGCCGTCGGTCTCCGCCGGGCCGCCCGCCCCACCGCCGGGGCCCGGCCCGAACCCGGTGCCGCTCACCGTGACGAGCCCCTCGATCAGCACGTCCCCCGCGCTGACGATCACCAGCGAGCGCGTCCCGCCGCTGCCCGCGAGCACGCCCAGCTGCCGCACCCGCAGGCTCCCGACCACGAACACGCCATAGTTGGCGCCGCCCGAGCCCGCGATCTGCGCGTAGCGGATCCCGTTGTTCGTTCCGACGCCCGCGTCGCGCACGTTCCGCAGCACGGTCGCCGGGTTGTTCCCGTCGCGCACCTCGATGAGGCCGGTGTCGGGATAGGCGATCCACACCTCGTCGTTGACCACGTCGAGGGCTGCGGTCCCGTCGGTGAACGCGACCATCCCTCCCACGTTGCTCGGCACCACCGCGCGACAGCTCGTGCCCGCCGCGGCGCATCCGAGCGCGCACGCGGTCACCACCGGCGCGCCGGCGACGCACGTCGTGAGCTGTCCGCCACTGCAGCTCGGAGGTCCGCTGCATCCGCCGTCGACCATGCCCGCATCGCGCCCGGCGTCCTGTCCCGCGGTGCCGGCATCGGAGCCCGCGTCCTCGACGATCCCGCCGTCGAAGCCCGCGTCCTCGTCGATCACAGCGCCGTCGTCACCGGCGTCCTCCTCGATCGAGCCCGCGTCGAACGACGCGTCGACGCCGCCGCCGTCGATCCCTCCGCCGTCGCGTGGTGTCGGTCCGTCGCCCTGGAAGCCCACTCGCTCGAGCGAGCATCCGGGCAGCGCCGCGAGCACACACGAAGCGACGACGAAGAGAAGACAGCGGTACGTCACCGACCCAGGATCGGGGAACGCGCCGCCCGTTTCAACGTCCCCGGGCCCGTCCGCGATTGCCCGAACGGGCCGTCGCCGCCCCGCGCGCCGGTGCCTTCTTCGCGCTCGATGCGCTCGACGCGCTCTTCGCCACGTCGACGCCATCCATCTGCGACTCGAGCTTCTTGATCCGATCGCGCAGCTCCGCCGCCTTCTCGAACTCGAGCTGCTCGGCCGCGAGCAACATCTCGCTGCGCAGCTCCTCGATGCGCTCGGGCAGGCTCTTGCTCGTGTCGTCCGCGACGTCGCGCCCGCGCGGCACGCTCGACCAGTCGCCACCGCCGCTCGACGGGTCGAGATCGAGCACCGCGCGCTTCACGGTCTCCGGCGTGATCCCGTGCTCTTCGTTGTATTTCTGCTGGATCTCGCGGCGCCTATTGGTCTCGTCCATCGCGTACTGCATCGCGTCGGTGACCTTGTCGGCGTACATGAGCACTTCGCCGCGGACGTTTCGCGCAGCGCGCCCGATCGTCTGGATCAGCGAGCGCGGCGAGCGCAGGAAGCCTTCCTTGTCGGCGTCGAGGATCGCGACGAGCGACACCTCGGGCAGATCGAGACCTTCTCGCAGCAGGTTGATGCCGACCAGCACGTCGAACTCGCCGCGCCGCAGGTCGCGCAGGATCTCGACGCGCTCGAGCGTGTCGATGTCGCTGTGGAGATAGCGAACCCGCACCCCGAGCTCCGAGTAGTACTCGGTCAGGTCCTCGGACATCCGCTTGGTCAGCGTGGTGACGAGCACGCGCTCGTCGCGCTCCACGCGCCCCCGGATCTCGCCGAGCAGATCGTCGACCTGGTTCGTCACCGGCCGCACGTGGATCACCGGATCGATGAGCCCCGTGGGGCGGATGATCTGCTCGACGACCTCGCCCTGCGTCTCCTGGAGCTCGTACTCGCCGGGCGTCGCGCTCACGAAGATCGTGTCGCCCGCGCGCTGCCAGAACTCGTCGAACTGCAGCGGCCGGTTGTCGAGCGCGCTCGGCAGACGGAACCCGTGATCGACGAGGATCTCCTTCCGCGCGCGGTCGCCCCGGAACATCGCCGCGATCTGGGGGACCGTCTGGTGCGACTCGTCGAGCACCAGCAGGAAGTCCTGCGGGAAGTAGTCGATGAGCACCGGCGGCGGCTCGTCCTTCATCCGCCCGCTCAGGTGCCGCGAGTAGTTCTCGATGCCGTGGCAGAACCCGGTCTGCTCCATCATCTCGAGGTCGTAGAGCGTGCGCTGCTCGAGCCGCTGCTTCTCGACGAGCTTCATCTCGCTCGAGAGGCCCTCGAGCCGATCCTGCAGCTCCGTCTTGATGCCCTCGATCGCGCGCTTCCGCTGCTCTTCGGGCGTGACGTAGTGTGAGCCCGGGAAGATCGCGTAGCCGCTCAGCTCCCGGATCGGCTTGCCGCGCAGCGGATCGATCTCCTGGATGCGATCGATCTCGTCGCCCCAGAACTCGACGCGGATCGCCTTGGTCTCCTCGCTGACCGGGAAGATCTCGACCACGTCGCCACGTACGCGGAACGCGCCGCGATGGAAGTCGACGTCGTTCCTGTCGTACTGCACGTCGACCAGGCGTCGCAGCAGCTCGTCGCGCCGGATCTGCTGGCCCTTCTCGATCCGGATCATCATCTCGACGTACGAGTCGCGCGAGCCGATGCCGTAGATGCACGAGACGCTCGCCACGATGATCACGTCGCGACGCGAGAGCAGCGCGCGCGTCGCGCTGTGCCGCATGCGATCGATCTTCTCGTTGATGATCGCGTCCTTCTCGATGTACGTGTCGCTCGACGGGACGTACGCCTCGGGCTGGTAGTAGTCGTAGTAGCTGACGAAGTACTCGACCGCGTTGTTCGGGAAGAGCTCGCGCATCTCCCCGTAGAGCTGCGCCGCGAGCGTCTTGTTCGGCGCCATGATCAGCGCGGGACGCTGGGTGCGCTGGATGACGTTCGCGATGGTGAACGTCTTGCCGCTGCCGGTGATCCCGAGCAGGCACTGGCGCTTCGCCCCTTGGCCGAGGCCGCGCACCAGCGCTTCGATCGCCGCCGGCTGGTCGCCGCGCGGCTGCATGTGCGTCACGAGCTCGAAGCGGTCGTCGGTGGTCATGCGAGCCGCAAAAACTAGAGCCCGGAGGCCATGACGGCCAGCCGGGCTCCAGTCTCACCTGTCAGCTTTCTGTCAGGTACGATCGCGGGATCGAACATCGGCTCGCCCGCTGGTCCCTACCGTCCGCGCGCTTCGCGCGCTCCCGTCCGGGACCTGCGGGACGAGCACTCCGGTTAGGAATCAGCAGTGACGGCCACGACCCGCGGGGTCGTTGGGATCACTGTCGCTGCAGCTGCGGCGGCCGCAGCCCGCGGGGTCGTTGGGATCGCTGTCGCTGATGCCGCGGCCACGGCCACGGCCCGCCGGGTCGCGGGGATCACTGTCGGTGCACTGCGCCTGCGCCTGGGTCGGCGTGACCGCGGCCGCGAGGCCCGCCGCGCCGAGGATCGCGCCGCCGAGCATCGCCATGCTCGAGCGACGGCCCATCGCGCGCTCCGTCACCAGGTCCGCATCGTCCAGCGTCTTCTTCTTCTTCTCGCTCATGTCTCCCTAACCCTCCCGCGACGACGCGGTCCGCGGACGCCGCGGCGCGAGCATCGCACAACCGGGGCACCCCCCGGAAGTCCTGATCGACGCAGCCCGAACGGAGATGTTCATCGCTGCGGAATGACAGAACGCCCCGCGCGAACCGCACGGGGCGTCCTCTCCGAGGAAACTCTCAGCAGTGACGGCCGCCGCCCGCGGGGTCGTAGGGATCGGCGTCGCTGCAGCTGCGACGGCCACGACCACGCCCCGCGGCGTCCGAGGGATCACTGTCGGTCAGGCCGGTGCGACGACCGCAGCCGCCGGGATCGCTGGGATCACTGTCGCTCCAGCCGGGGCACCCGCGGCCGCGACCGGCGGGGTCGCTGGGGTCGCGGTCCGTGACCTGCGCCTCGGCGCGCTGTGGGCTCACTGCCGCCGCGATTCCCGCGGCCCCGAGGATCGCGCCGCCGAGCACCGCGATGCTCGAGCGACGGCCCATCGGGCGATCGGTGACCATCTCGTCGTCACTGAGCGAGCGCTTCTTCACCGGCTTCTCGGACATGTGAACCCCTCCCGTTCCCGTTGTGGTGACGCTCGAACGTTCCGCTCCCACGAGCAAGCGTCTCACGGACCGCGTCCGACGGGAACGACGAACTCGATATTCGTCGGGTGGGAGAATTTTCCCCCCGACGATGTTCGAGATCGCGCTCGAGCCGTTGGATTCAGGACGCGACGGGAGTGCTCGCGAAGCAGCCGGCGGACGGGAGTGCCCGTCTCGGGCACGGACGGGAGCTGGCTGCGCAGCGAGCCGTTGAATTCGGGACGCGCCAGGAGTGCTCGCGAAGCAGCCGGCGGACGGGAGTGCCCGTCTCGGGCACGGACGGGAGCTGGCTGCGCAGCGAGCCGTTGGATTCAGGACGCGACGGGAGTGCTCGCGAAGCAGCCGGCGGACGGGAGTGCCCGTCTCGGGCACGGACGGGAGCTGGCTGCGCAGCGAGCCGTTCGATTCAGGGTGCGGCGGGCGCAGTCGGTGCGGCGGGCGCGGCGGCGGGCTCGGTGCCCGGGGTCGCAGTCGTGGCCGCGCCTTCGGGCGGCGGCGGAGCGACGGGCGCGGCGACCGCGACGGTGCGGCGCAGGAAGCGAGCGCGGCGCGCCGGCTCGAGCACGTCGGCCGCCACGATGTCGGGGTGATTGCCGCCGACCTGGATGTCGTTGGGGTTGCGCAGCAGCAGGCTCAGCCCGCCGCGCTGGCGCGCGATCGTGAGGAGCGCGCCCTGCTCGACCGTGACCTGCAGCGTGATGTTCGTCGCGCGGCCGAAGCGCACGTCGCGGGTGTCGCCGCGCGAGCCGCCGGTCGTCGGGGCCTCGACCGCGTCGCGCACCTCGAACTCCTGGCCGACCGCGAGCACGAGGATGTTCTCGAGCACCACGACCTGACGCCAGGTGTCGGGCAGCTCGCGGCTGCCGACGGTGAGCAGCACGTCGACGCGATCGCCCGGGCGCAGCAGGCCGCCGAACGTCGAGGTCGGGCGCGCCATGATCGTCACCGCGCGCTGGCCGGAGGGGATCGTGCCCGAGAGGGTGCGGCGCGCGTCGGACATCGCGCTGAGATCGGTGCGGAGGACCGCCTCGCCGGCGTGCACCGCCTGGGCGAGCGGCAGGCCGATCAGGTCGCGCATGCCGTCGGCCGGGATGTGGCGCTCCTCGAGGTAGCTCTGGGGCACTTCCTTCGTGGTGAGCCACTCGGCGCGCACCGGCTGACCGAGCTCGATGTCGATCGCCGCCGCGACCACCTCGATCGTCTGGCCGCCCGCCTCCTCGGCGCGGAACTGGTCCTGGTACATCCAGAAGACCAGGACGCCCATCACGAGGAGCGCCGCCGAGAGCATGAGGAGGGTGCGGTTCATCCGAGATCCGAGATGGGTAGGTAGGCTCGTTCGCGCGCGGGTCGCTCGTCAACCCCTCGCAGCGTCCGGCGCAGGGAGGACGGCGCGCACCCGCTCCGCGGTCGTCGCGTGGGCGTAGCGCAGGATCGCGTCGAGCGCGCACTCGCCGGTCGCGAGCAGGTTCGCCTGCACCGCGCCCGCGGCTGCGCCAGGGGCCTCGCGGGGGTCGTGGATCGCGGCGAGCGTCGCCAGCGCGGCGCCCTGCGCGCTCTGGACCGCGGGGTCGCTCGGCATCGAGAACGCGGCCTCGAGCGCAGCGGGGTCGGGGGCCTCGGCTCCGTCGCACCACGCGCGGGCAGAGGCGAGCGCGGCGCGTGTGCTCGCATCGTCGACCACCTCGAGCGCGAGCTCGGCGCACCCGCAGGCCGCGCGGACCAGCGCGCGCCGGTCGGTCCCCTCGAGGGTCGCCGCGATCGCGAGGAGCCAGTCGCCGCGCGGGCACGCGGTCCACGCCGCGCTCCAGTCGTCGCCGAAGGGCTCGGCCCACGCGACCACGTCGCGGTAGGCCCCTCGGGCCTCGAGCCATCGCGCCAGGCTGCTCACGGCGCGCGCACGATAGCGCGCACACCGGCGCCGCGTCATGCTCGCGCCCCCGAGATGCTCCGCCTCTTCGTCCTCTGCTCGCTCGCGCTCGCCGCGTCGTTGCTCGGTGCGTGCGACCAGGGCGAGCCCGAGGGCGAGAGCTCGCTCGACGCGTGCAGCAACGGGCGCGACGACGACGACGACGATCTCGTCGACTGCTCCGATCCCGCGTGCCGCGCGTACGTGTTCTGCCTCTCGAACGACGCCGGTGCGGACGCCGGGCCCGTCGACGCGGCGCCGCTGCCCGACGGAGCCGTCTGCGTGCGTCCGATCGACGTGGTGCTCACCGTCGACGTGTCGAGCTCGATGGGCGCGCCGCTCGCCGCGCTGCGCGACGCGTCGGCGACGCTGATCGAGCGGCTGCAGCAGCTCGACCCGAGCGCGCGGGTGTCGCTCGTCGTGTTCGTCGACGACGCGCTCGCGATCGACGAGTGCGCGCCGCTCGACGCGACCGCGCTGCACGATCAGCTCGAGCTCTGGCGGGTGCGCTCCGAGGACAACCGCAGCCCGGTGAGCGACACGTACAACACCGACTGCCCGGAGAACTCGCTCGACGCGCTGATGCTCGCGACTCGTGGATGCCCGTGGCGCGCCGGCGCGGCGCGGCTCGTCGTGCACGTCACCGACGACACGTTCGCCGAGCGTCCGACCGTGCTCAGCGGGCCCTTCGGCGGCGGGATCGTGGTGCAGTCGACCTACGCCGAGGTCGGCGAGGCGATGGAGGACGCGGGCGTGCGGATGATCGCGCTCACCCGCACCGGCGCCGGCCAGAGCTGCGGCGCGGGGCGCAGCCCCGACGTGGGCCAGGGGTTCCAGACGCCCTATCGCGACGCGCTCACGCTGCCCGAGCTCACCGGCGGTGTCGCGCTGCTCCTGCCCGATTTCGTCGCGGGGAACGTCGACGTCGTGAGCGCGATCGTCGACCGCGCGCAGCTCGCGTGCGAGCCCTGACGTCGCGTCGCACCTGCAACGGTGTTGCTGTTGCGCCGGGTCGCCCCCGGCTCTAGCCTCGACCTCGTGGCGACCCTCGCGACGAAAGCACCGCGCAAGAGCGGCGAGCTCAAGACGCTCCTGCGCGACGCGGGGCTGCGCGCGACCGCCGCGCGCACGGCGGTGTTCCAGTGCCTGATCGACGCGGGCGGCCCGCTCTCGCACGCCGAGGTGTGTGATCGCCTCGCCGACGCGGGCTTCGATCGCGCGACCGTCTATCGCAACCTCGCCGACCTCACGGAAGCGGGCCTGGTGCGCCGCACCGACCTCGGCGATCACCTCTGGCGCTTCGAGCTCACGACGAAGGTGGAGCACCCGATCGACGAGGTGCACCCGCACTTCGTCTGCACCGAGTGCGGCACCGTCGCGTGCCTCCCCGAGGGCGCGGTGACGCTGAATCCGGTGAAGGGCGCCCCGAAGTCGTTCAAGACCGGCACCGTGGAAGTGCAGGTCCGAGGCACCTGCAACGGCTGCGGGTAGCCGCTCGCGTCCCCAGCCCGGCCCCCGTTGCATCGGGTCCCCGGCTATGCGACCTTCCGCGGCCATGCCTTCGGGGCGGCCCCTCGTGCTCGCATCGACGTCCGCTGCACGCCGCGCGCTGCTCGATCGTCTCCGCCTCCCCTACGAGGCCGTCGCGCCAGTGTGCGACGAGGACGCGATCGCGGGGCCCAGCGCGGAGGAGACCGCGCAGCTGCGCGCGCTCGCGAAGGCGGAGAGCGTGGCGCGCGTGCGCCCCGGTGCCGTGGTGATCGGCTCCGATCAGGTGGTCGAGCTCGACGGTGAGCTGCTCGGGAAGCCCGGCTCGCCCGAGCGCGCGGCCGCGCAGCTCGCCCGGCTCGCAGGGCGGGAGCACCGTCTCGTCACCGCCGTCGCGCTCGTCCAGGACGACGCGAGCGAAGTGCGCACGAGCGTCCATCGCATGGCCATGCGTCCTCTTGCTGGCGACGAGATCGGGCGTTACGTGGCGGCCGATGGGCCCAGCCATTGCGCTGGCAGCTACAAGGTCGAGAGCCTCGGGATCGCGCTGTTCGATCGTATCGAGGGAGACGACTGGACGGCGATCGTGGGGCTTCCGCTTCTCGCGGTGAGCTCGATGCTCCGCGGCGCGGGGTTCGCATTGCCGTAGGGGCATGCCCTGGAGTTCTCGTGCTGCGGTCTCCCGCAGCGCGACCATGACCGAAGTGCGACCGTGATCGAGTAGAGGGGAATCCAATGGCGAAGGCACGCACGACCGAGAAGAGCGGAGCGAAGAAGACGGCCGCGACGACGACGACGAAGGCGAGCGCCTCCGAGCGCCCCGCCAAGCCGGCCGCGAAGCCCGCCGCCGCGGCTCCGTCTGCGGTCGAGAAGCCGGCCGCCGCCGCGAAGCCCGCGGCCGCCGCGTCGCCGAAGGAGCGCACGGCCGCCGGCACGATGTCGAACAACCAGCCGATCCCCGACGCGTCGCAGGTGCGCGCGCATCCCGACGCGAAGCTCAGCGCGAAGGAGATCCAGGGCCTCTACCAGAAGCTCATCGACGAGCGGAACCGCGTGCTCAGCGGCTTCGATCGCCACGTGAGCGAGGCGCTGGAGGACGGCGACGTGCTCGCGGACGAGATCGACATCGCGCAGCGCTCGACCGACCAGGCGTGGCTCTTCCGCTTCGCCGACAAGGAGCGGAAGCTGCTCATCGAGATCGAGGCCGCGCTCGAGAAGATGCGCTCGGGCGAGTACGGGCTCTGCGAGGGCACCGACGAGCCGATCGGCTTCAAGCGCCTCGAGCTGCGCCCGTGGACGCGCTACTCGGTCGGCTACAAGGAGCTGCTCGAGCGCGAGAAGGCGCAGCACACGCGCTGATCGCGATCGCGATCGACGAGAGAGCGCCGCACCCTCGCGAGAGGGGCGGCGCTCTTCGCATTTCAGAGCGCGTGCTGGGCGAGGAAGCGCAGCGTCTCGCGCTCGGCCGCGCGCGCCGCATCGGGAAGGTGCTCGGGCGAGCCCTCGTCGGTGAACAGGTGCTGTTCACCCACGTACCGATGCACTTCGATCGTGGGCACGCGCGCCGCGAGCTGCTCCACCGCGCTCGCGTCGACCCACGGGTCCTCGGTCGTGACGTGGATCTGGAGCGGCACCGACGCCGGCCACGCGTCGAGCTCGAGCGCTTCGATCGGCAGCGCGCCGTGGAGCAGCACCGCGCCGCGCGCGCCGGGCCGCGTCGCCGCGAGCAGCTGCGCCGCGCCGGTGCCCATCGAGAAGCCGACGTAGAGCGCGTCGCTCGGCACTTTCTCGACCGCGACGAGCGCGCGACGGATCAGCTCGCCGATGCCGAGCGCATCGCGCTTGGCCACGCCCTGCTCGAGCGTGTCGAAGACCTCTCCGTCGTAGAGGTCGGGCGTGGTGACGGTGTGGCCCGCAGCGCGCAGCCGATCGGCGAAGCGCGTGATGGCAGGACGAAGACCGAGGGCGGAGTGGAAGACGACGATGTGACTCATGAGGAGCATCGTGGCGTGCGCGATGGCACCGTCATGTCACCGTTGTCGCCGTGAACCGTACGGATCGCCTTTATGCGCTCGCCGAAGAGCTCCGCCGGCAGGGCCGCAGCTCGACCTGGCTCGCCGAGCGCTTCGAGGTCTCGAGCCGCACCATCAAGCGCGACATCGCCGCGCTCGTCGAAGCGGGCGTGCCGGTGATCGCCGACGAGGGGCGCGGTGGTGGTTATCGGCTCGCGCGCTCGGCGAACCTGCCACCGCTCACGTTCACCGCGGGCGAGGCGACGGCGATCGCGATCGCGCTCGCGGCCGAGCCCGACGCGCCGTTCCGCGCCGAGGGTCGCGCTGCGCTCACCAAGGTCCTCGGCGCGATGACGCGCGAGCAGCGCATCGATGCGAAGGCGCTCGCGGGGCGCGTGTGGATGCGCGGGCCCGCGACGGCGGTGCGCGATCGCAGCGCGCGCGTGCTCGACGAGGCGCTGCGGCTCGGGCGCGTGGTGAACGTCGCGTACGACGACAGCGAGGAGGGCCTGCACGATCACGTGGTCGAGCCGCTCGCGTTCGCGCGCACCCACGGGCACTGGTGGCTGCTCGCGTGGTGTCGGACGCGCGAGGCCGGGCGCTGGCTCCGGCTCGATCGGGTGCGTGGCGCGCGGCTCACGCGCGAGCGTGCGACGATGGATCGTCCGCTCGATCGCGTGTTCGGCGAGCCACCTCCCGATGCGGGCCCGGTGCGCCTCGAGTGATCGTCGCGTATGGTCGGCGCCCTGGAGGCCTACGACATGTCGATCTTCTCGAGCTCCGTTCTCTCGCGCGCTGCGCTCTTCGTCTCGATCCTCGCAGCCGGCTGCGGCGGCGGCTCGTCCGAGCCCGCGCAGCAAGAGCAGACCGAGACCGCCGGTGCCGAGGAGGAGTCGATGACGCTCGATGCGTTCGTCGGCGAGCTCGCGCGTCAGGCGGGCCCCGCGCTCTGCGGCACCGAGGACGCGCCGCTGCGCGAGTGCTTCATGGTCGACGAGTCGGAGTGCGGTCAGCTCTTCAATCTCGCGATGACCGAGTGCGGCAACCAGCTCCGCAGCGAGCTGCCCGCGACCGTCGACGCGTCGAACGCCGACGCGACCGCGACCTCGATCTCGCAGTGCGCGGGCACCGCGTACCGCATGGGCCTCGAGCAGAACGGCCGCGTTCGCGCCGAGTGCCAGCAGCAGCCCGCGCAGTGATCACCACTCGACGTCGAAGGTGCAGCGCTGCTTCGCACCTTCGATCGTCGTCGAGCGCACGGTGATCCGCGGGATCGGCGCGTCGTGCGAGCGCATCGTGCCGATCACGATGCCTTTGAAGACGCTCGGGTACATCGGGACGGGCTCGGCCAGCGCGCGCCACACCGCGCTGCTCGGGCCCGTGATCTCGAGCGCGTGTTGGTTGCCCTGCACCGAGAGGCTGTACGCCTCGACGAGGCGCCCGAGGATCCCCGCGGGATCGCTGCCCATCAGCACCGACATCGTGCGGCCCACGATGCTCTCGCGGAACACCGGATAGAACGTCTCCGCGATCGCCTGCATCGCGTCGGGCAGCGCGCGTCCCGGATGCAGCAGCGGCGCTGCGTAGAAGAAGAGCTTGTAGAAGTCGCGGTGCGGATAGAGCGTGAACGAGTGCGTCGCGCGCGGGATCTCCGCCTCCGCGACGATGCGCGCGGCCACGCTCGGACCGACCTGCGCGCGCAGCGCCTTCACGAGCCCGTCGAAGAACATCCCGCGCGACTGGATGTCGCTCGGGAAGTCGAGCAGCGCCTTCACGATGAGCGCGCGATCGCCGGGCGACACCTCGATGCGCCGCGTGAACGCCTCGACGTCGCTCGGCGAGATCGCGCCCCGTCCCCAAGTCATCGACATCGCGTCACCCGCATCGGTGGAAGAGGTTCGGTCGACCCTGCCGATATCGCCACTGGTCGACGACCTTGAAAGGCACGAAGCACGCGGGCTCGTCGAGTGGCCACACCCCGCAGCGCGGACCGGGCGACGCGATCGCATCGAGCACGTGGTTCGTCGCGCGGCGCGCCGCTTCGTTCGCGGCCTCCATCGTCGCGAGATCGGTGTGGGTGCGGACGTAGTCGGACGCGAGGAAGAAGTTGGGGATGCGCGTCTTCGACTCCGGTCGATCGCGCCACGAGTCGATCGTGTTCACGAGGAGCGGCTCGAGGTTCTCGACCGTGTTCGGGTTGGGCCAGACGATCGAGTCGTCGAGGAACCACGAGCGCATCGACCCCGAGAGACGGCTCGCCACCTCGGGGCTGAACGAGCGCAGCACTTGCGCCCACACCTCGTCCTTCACTTCGTCCTTCGTCGCCAGCTCCTTCGCCGGCTTGTGGAAGAGGATCCCCGGCGTCTCCCAGTCCGACACGTCGACCGAGAGCACGCCGCGGATCGTTCCGTCGCCGTAGCCCGAGAGCGATCGACGCCAGAACTGCGCCTGCGAGATCGACGTGAGCGCCCACGGCGAGTCCGCGTAGATCGTGTGGCCGTGCACCAGCGGCACGTCGTCGGCGAGGAAGAACTGGATGCCGTTCATCCACTCGGTCCGCAGGCGCCGCAGCAGATCGAGGCCGGGATCGAGCGAGATCATCGCGGGCGTGAGCAGCGCGACCATGCGCTCGACCGGCAAGCACGAGACGTAGTAGTCGCCGGTCGCGGTGAACGTCGTGCCGTCGCTGCGCTCGATGGTCACGCCCGAGATCCCGCCGCCCGCGACGTCGATGCCGACGATCTCGTGCTCGGTGTGATAAGCGACGCCGAGCGACGTCAGATGCGCGCGCCACGGCTCGAGCCACACCTCGCTCGTCGGGCCGCTGAGCAGGCGATCGAGCGTGCCCTCGGGCTCCATCAGATCGAGCAGCAGCTGGATCAGGATCGCACCGACGGTGCGCGTGCTGCCCTCTTCGGCGCGCATCGCGACGAGCGATCGCGTCAGGCCGATCACGAGGTACGTGCGGTACGGCAGCGACATGCGCGCGGCCTCGGTGAAGTCCCACCACGCGATCTTCTCGAGCTCGCCGAGGCGCCGCTCGTCGCAGCTCGTGAGGAGCTCGAGGATGCGGATCGCGAAGAAGATCGCCTCGCGCGGAGGGATGCCGAGGCGCGCCTCGAGGACCGCGCGGATCGCCTGGTACCACTCGTCGAGCGAGCGCGGGAAGCGCGCGACGAGCACCGGATCGTCACCGTGATCGCGCGCGATCTGGAAGCGCGTGGCCTGCACGAGGTTGTCCGCGACGCCGTTCACGTTCCCGGGGAACGGGATGCGCCGCATCGTGTCGGGCAGGTGGCGATAGAAGCCGGGGAAGAAACGGAAGCCGTGCTCGCCTGGCAGGTCGTGACGGCCACCGGTGCCCGAGCCGGGCACCCAGATGCTGCGCGCCTTGCCGCCGGCGATCGCGCGCATCTCGTGCACCTCGACGTCGAGACCGCGCTCCGCGAGCTCGTGCGCTGCGCTCATCCCCGCGACCCCGCCCCCGAGGATCACGACCTTCGTCATCGAGCGTCCTTGTCGCCTCGAACGGGGTCGCCACGCAAGGGGCGCTGACGAGATCGAGATGGAGATGCAATCGAGTTGCGAAAGGAACCGGCTTGCGATAGATCCGCCCCGCTTTGCGGTTTCGAGCGAGAGAGGTCGGCGCGATCGCGGTCGCGATCGGCGTGGGGTGCGCGACGGCGCTGGCGTCCGTGCCGGCGTTCGCGCAGGACGCGGGCGACGTCGATGCGGGCGTGCAGCCACCGCCCGTCGAGGCAGAGCCGCCGGTCGAGGAAGCGCCGGTCGACGAAGCGCCGGGTGAGGAAGCACCGGCAGCGGCGACCCCGCCGCGCCTGATCTCGGCGCCCGATCCCCACTATCCCGAGTCGCACGCGACGATCGGGATCGAGCCCACCGTGCATCTGCACGTGACGGTCGAGATCGACGGCTCGGTGAGCGACGTGCACGTCGAGCATCCTGGCGATCCCGAGTTCGATCAGGCGGCGATCGACGCGGTCACCTCGTGGCGCTTCGAGCCCGCACGACGGGGCGACACCGCGGTGCGCAGCCGCACCCGTCTCGCGGTCCGCTTCCACGCGCCCGATCCCACGACCCGGGTCGCGGAGCCCGATCCTCACGCCGGCGATCCCCACGGGCACGAGCACGACGAGCACCATCCGCCGGAGCCCGAGCCCGTCGCGCCCGAGCCCGAGGTCGCGCCGCCGCACTTCGAGGCCCGCGCGGTCAGCGATCCGCTCGAGGAGTCGCGCCGTCCCCGCGCTGCGAGCCAGTACCGCATCGGGCGCGACGTGCTCGAGGCCGCGCCCCATCGCGACGGTGCGGACATGCTGAACACCGCGCCCGGCGTGTACGTCGCGCGGCCCGAGGGCGATGCGGTCGCGCAGCAGATCTTCCTGCGCGGGTTCGACGCGGAGCACGGGCAGGACATCGAGCTCACGATGGGCGGAGTCCCGCTCAACCTGCCCTCGCACATCCATGGCCAGGGTTATGCCGATCTCGGGTTCGTGATCCCCGAGGTGGTGCGGGGACTGCGCGTCACCGAGGGTGTCTACGATCCTCGGCAGGGTGATTTCGCGACTGCGGGATCGATCGACTTCGATCTCGGTGTCGCGCGGCGCGGCATCCAATTCCGCACCAGCTACGGCTCGTTCGACACGTTCCGCGCATTGATCCTCTGGGCGCCCGAGGGCGAGCGCGAGGAGACGTTCGGCGCGGCGCAATATCGACGCACCAGCGGCTTCGGTCGCAATCGAGCGGGCCAGTCGGGGGGCGCGCTCGCACAGGTGGTGTTCGGAGAAGGCGCGATCCGTGGGCGCGTGCACGGCTCGATCTGGGCGGCGCGCACTGCGATCGCGGGGATCCTTCGGCGCGACGACGTCGAGGCCGGGAACGTGGATTTCCTGGGCGTGTACGACGATCCGAGCGCGCTCGCGCAGTCGGGGCTCGCGGCGCGCGCCCACGTCGCGGGCTCGATCGAGATGCGCGGAGAGCGGGGCTCGTTCGGCGAGCTCGGCGCGTGGCTGCAGTGGCACGACTTCCGACTGCAGGCGAACTACACCGGATACACCGAGCGCTCGGAATTCGAGCCGGAGTGGGTGGGGCGCGGTGATCTGATCGAGCAGCGCAACGAAGTGCTCGCGCTCGGACTGCGCGGTCGATATCGCTCTCCGCTCTATCAGCCGTTCGAGTGGGCCCGTGGGTTCGTCGAGGTGGGACTCACGGGGCGCATCGACTCGATCGGTCAGCAGCAGAACCTGATCGAAGCCCCGCAGAACCAGACCTGGGATCGCCGCGTCGACGCCGACGTCCGCGCGCTCGACGTGGGCGGCTACTTCGATCTCGACTGGTGCATCTCCGACTACGTGCACCTGCGCGGCGGTGCGCGCGCCGACGTGCTGTTCTACGACGTCGACGATCGCCTGGGGAACTTCATCCCGGCGTTCCGTCGCGAGACGTACATCATCGGGTTCCGCCGCAGCGCGTTCGGGGTCGCAGCGGGCCCGCGCGCCGCGATCGAGGTCACGCCCTTCGGCGTGGATCACGATCTCGTGCTCTCGATCGCGTACGGCGAGGGATATCGCTCGCCGCAGGCGCGACAGCTGCAGGACGGAGAGGGCGCGCCCTTCGCGAAGGTGCGCTCCGGCGACGTGGGCGCGCGCATGGTGCTCGGCGACCACGATCAGGTGCGGATCCACGCGTCGGGCTACCTGACGAACGTGAGCGACGACACCGCGTTCGATCCGCGTGAAGGGCGGCTCGAGCGGCTCGGTCCGACGACGCGCATCGGCGGTGCGCTGTGGGTCGAGGCGCGGCCCTGGTCGTTCCTCACCAGCGCGCTCTCGGTGACCTACGTGCACGCGACGCTCGACGCGCCGCCTCCGCCGTCGATCGAAGATCCCGCGCCGCCTTACGAAGAGGGCCAGTCGCTGCCCTACGTGCCGCCGGTGGTGGTGCGCGCGGATCTCTCGGTCGGAGAGCGGTTGTTCGACATCGACGGGATTCCGCTGTCGGGGCGCGTCGGGCTCGGATTCTCGTTCTTGTCGCCGCGACCGCTGCCCTACGGACAAGAAGCGGACGCGATCGGGCTGCTCGATGCATCGGTGTCGGTGCGGTGGAGCGCGCTCGATCTGAGCGTCGAGGTGCTCAATCTGACCGACTCGCGATATGCGTCGGTCGAGTACTCGTATGCATCGAATTGGGATCGCGACTCGGTCGCGTCGCGCATTCCGGCGCGCCATTTCGCGGCCGGCGCGCCGCTCACGGTGAACGTCGTGCTGGGAGTGACGCTGTGACGCGCGGGTGGATCGCAGCCGCGATGATCGTTCTGGCGGGATGCGCCGAGACCGGGCGCGAGTACGTCGAAGTGCCGCTCTTCGTGGCGGGCGGAGAGTCGTCGTTCTCGTCGGAGGGATGGACGCTCACGCTGACGCGCGCCGACGTCGCGTTCGGACCGCTCTATCTGTGCAGCACCGAGAGCGCGTCACCCGAGCACTGCGAGTCGGCGATCCTCGAGCTGACGTCGGCGGTGACGATCGACGGAGTGGATCCCTCGCTGCAGTCGGTGGGGAACACGTTCGGGATCACCGGCACTGCTCGCTCGGGGATGTGGGACTACGGGATCTCGTGGCTGCCGACCGAGACCCGCGCGCGTCCGCTCGAGGGCGCGGTGGACGGCGAGAGCTCGGCGCGCTTCGTCGCGCAGGTGACGCACGAGGACGGTCGCGCGTTCGAGGTGCAGGCGGATCTCGCGATCGCGCCGAGCACCCGCGGGGTGATCGTGGTGCGCGGACGTCGCGTCGAGGAGCACGAGATCACGTCGAGCGACGACGCGCTCACGGTGCGCGTCGATCCGATCGCGTGGTGGCAGCGCGTCGATCTCGATCGGCTCGCGGCGCGCGCCGCGGAGGGTGAGGACCCGGTGGTGCTCACACCGGACGATGCGGACTACGAGGCGCTCGTGCTCGCGATGACCGCGGGTGAGCTGCCTGCGCTCTCGTGGGGAGCGCCCGAATGACGAAAGGACTCTCGATGATGCGTGCGCGGATGATCTTCACACTCTCGACGCTCGCGGGTCTCGCGGCGTGCGGCGACGACGGGCTCTCGACGGGCGCGCTGCAGGCGCAGCTCGCCGCCGAAGAGACGATCACCGACGGAATTCCGGCGGGCGAGGGAGACGACGTGATCGTCGACGGATGGAGCGTGACCTTCGACAAGTACGTCGTGGCGATCGGCGACATCGAGGTCGAGGGCGGCGGCGACGGGCACTTCCACGCGGAGGGCGCGACCGTCGTCGATCTCGCGCAGCTCCCCGAGGGTGGCCTGCCGCTCGCGACGTTCGAGGACATGCCGACGGGGCTGTGGCCCGAGGTGTTCTATTCGACGCCGGCGGCGACGGCCGAGGCGACCCGTGATGCATCGGTGTCGCAGACCGACTTCGATCGCATGGTCGCGGGCGGATGCACGTATCTGATCGTCGGCACGATCACCAATCCGAGCGGACAGCGCTGCATCCGCGGCGACGACACGATGTGCACGAGCGCGACCGAGATCGACTTCGATCTCTGCGTCCCGGCGCCCACCGTGTTCGGCCCCTGCGAGAGCGACACCGGCATCGAAGGTGTGGTCGTCGCCGAGGGCACGACGACGGCCGTGACCTTCACGATCCACGGCGATCACCTGTTCTTCAACGGCTTCCCGATGGGCGCCGAAGCAGTGGTCGAGCGTCGCGCGCAGTGGCTCGCCGACAGCGACGTCGACGCCGACGGCACCGTCACCCAGAGCGACCTCGAGAGCATCGGCGCGAGCGATCTCGGCCAGCTCCTCGCCGGCTACGAGCTCGGCGGCGCCCCCGTCGTCGACGCATCGAGCCCGTCGATCGACACGGCGTGGGAGTACCTCCAGGCGCAGCTCAAGACGCAGGGCCACTTCCAAGGCGAAGGCGAGTGCCTCTGGGACGGCATGGGCCACGAGCACGAGTGACCCGTGGAGGACCGACCACCGAGGGCCGCAGAGGACCACAGAGAAGAACCGTCTCTTCTCCGATCTCTGCGGCTCTCTGCGGCCCTCTGCGGTGAATTCTCATTCCCCGCCGAAGTCGACGCGCGGCACTTCGCGAGCGCCAACGTCCGCCTCGAAGTACTCGCGCCTCGGGAATCCGAACATCCCTGCGAACAGGTTCGTCGGGAACGTCGAGATCCGAGCGTTGTAGTCGCGCACCGTCTCGTTGTAGCGGCGTCGCTCCACGGCGATTCGATTCTCGGTGCCTGCGAGCTCGTCCTGCAGTCGCGTGAACTGCTCGCTCGCGCGCAATTGCGGGTAATTCTCCGCGATCGCCAGCAGTCGACCGAGCGCCGAGTCGAGGGCCTGGCTCGCCTCCGCCGCTTCCTCGGGGCCCCGTGCGCCGAGCAGTCGACTGCGCGCGTCCGCGACCTGCGTGAAGATCTCGCGCTCGTGCGACGCGTAGCCGCGCACCGTCTCGACGAGGTTCGGGATCAGATCGGCGCGCCGCTGCAGCACGTTGTCGACCTGCGCCCACGACGCGTCGACGCCTTCACGCGCCTGCACGAGCCCGTTGTACTGGCCCACGCCCATCGCCGCGATGCCCAGCACGAGCAGCACCACGACGCCGACGACGATCCACGTTCTGCTCATCACGCTTCCCCTCCCGCGGCGACCACGAGCTGGTCGATGCGCACGACCATCTCCGCGATCTCGCGGTGATAACGTCCATAGACGACGCTCGCGTCGAGCGTCGGTGAGCCCTCGCTCGCGATGCGCGCGACCTCGTCGAAGGGCGCGACCTCGAGGCCCAGCTTCGCGCAGAGCGCGCGCGTCACCTCGCCGTCGTGCACCGGCACTGGCTCGCCGAGCAGGTGCAGACAGCCGCGCCACACCGGCGCGAAGCTCACGTACGACGCCGCGAGCAGCTGGCGCAGCGGCTTCGCCACGCCGCGCGCTTCGACGAATCCCTCGCGGAGTCGCATCAGCTTCTCGCGCAGATCGCGCTCGCACTGGATGCGCAGGTGCGCGCGATCGACCTCGAGCCCGACGACGGGATCGCTGCCGTGCAGCACGCGGTGGTGGCGCTGGATGTCGAAGAGCTCGATCGGGAAGACGTCGAGCGAGTCGCGGATCAGCGCGCGCGTGAAGAAGCGCGGCCACGGCTGGTCCTGGGTGATCCACCAGTGCACCGGGTCGTGCAGCAGCGAGAGCGTCGCGGGCTCGAGATCGCCGAGCACGATCATCAGGTGCAGCGGGCTCACCGCGCGATAGCTGTCCCCGTGAGCCTCGGGCCCGTAGAGCACGACGCTCTCGAGGTTCGGACCGAGCGCCTTCGTGAGGCGCGACACCATCTGCGTGAGGAGCACGTCTCGTCGCATCGTCGTCCCTCAGAACCCGCGGCCCGCGCCGCCTCCGCCGAACCCGCCACCACCGCCGCCGAACCCGCCGCCGCCACCCCCGCCGCCGAATCCTCCGCCCCCGCGATGACCCCCGCGCGAGCTCAGCAGCATGAGCATGAGCAAGCGCGGATGACGGATCGCGAGATAGAGGAAGACGATCCCGATCAGCGCCCAGAGCACGAGCTGCATCGGCCCCGGTGCTTCGGCCGCGGGACGCGCGCTCGGCGCCACGGCGCCGGTGAGCGTCACGCCGTACTCCTGCGCGGCGATCGCGGCGAGCGCGAGATCGAGGCGCAACAGGCCCTCTCCGAATCGATTGGCACGCAGGTACGGGATCGCGTGCTCGTCGATCAGCGCGCCCACTCGACCATCGGGCAGAAAGCCCTCGGTGCCGTACCCGGTCGCGACGAAGATGCGGCGATCGTCCCGCGAGAACGCGATGACGAGCCCGCGATCGCGCCCCTCGCCGCCGATGCCCCAGGTGTGCCCGAGCCGCACCGCGAGCTCGTCGATCGTCTCGTCCTGCAGCGCCGGCACCGTGATCACCACGATCGCGACGCCGGCCTTCGCGTAGAGCTCGTGATTGACCTGCTCGATCACCCGCTCGCGCTCGGGGTCGATCACCTCGGCCAGATCGTAGACCGCGCGATCGGTGCGCGGCGGCAGCGGGGTCTGCGCGTGCGCGACGCTCGCGCCGAGCGCCCACACCGCGAGGATCGCGAAGAAGGCGCGCAGTGGACGATCGTGTCGCTCGGCCTTCATCCCGGTCCTGGCCACGTAACCACTACTCCGGACCTGGCCAACTCTCGTTGTACGAGACTGGCGTTCCCCTGCGCGGGGCTCCAGGTTCTGCACCCGAAATGCAACTCGACGATCGTTTCGTGCGCGAGCTCCCCGGTGACGTCGACGGCGCCCCGCGCCCGCGCCAGGTGCGCGGCGCTGCGTGGTCCAAGGTGTCGCCCACGCCGGTCGCGAAGCCGCGCTTGATGGTCGCAGTGCCCGAGGTCGCGGCGCTCCTCGATCTCACGACGGCCGATCTCGAGTCTCCCGAGATGGTCGAGGTGCTCGCGGGCAATCGCGTGCTGCCCGGGATGCAGCCCTACGCCGCGTGTTACGGCGGGCACCAATTCGGGCACTGGGCGGGACAGCTCGGCGACGGTCGCGCGATCACGCTCGGCGAGGTGATCAACACGCGCGGCGAGCGCTGGGAGATGCAGCTCAAGGGCGCAGGTCGCACGCCCTATTCGCGCACTGCGGACGGTCGCGCGGTGATGCGCTCGTCGGTGCGCGAGCTCGTGTGCAGCGAGGCGATGTTCCACCTCGGCGTGCCCACCACGCGCGCGCTCTCGCTCGTCGCGACCGGCGAGGACGTGATCCGCGACGTGATGTACAGCGGCGATCCGCGCCCCGAGCCGGGCGCGATCGTGTGCCGTGTCGCGCCCTCGTTCCTGCGCTTCGGCAACTTCGAGATCTTCGCGTCGCGCGACGAGATCGATCTGCTGCGCGCGCTCGCCGATCACACGATCCGCACGCACTTTCCTCAGCTGATGGCGCCGCATCTCGGCGCGCCCTCGCGCGAGACCTACGGCGCGTGGCTCGCCGAGGTGTCGCGGCGCACCGCCGAGATGGTGATGCACTGGATGCGCGTGGGCTTCGTCCACGGCGTGATGAACACCGACAACATGTCGATCCTCGGGCTCACGATCGACTACGGCCCCTATGGATGGCTCGAGGGCTACGACCCGAGCTGGACGCCGAACACGACCGACGCGGGCGGTCGTCGTTATCGCTACGGGCACCAGCCCAACGTCGCGTGGTGGAACCTGCAGCGCCTGGCGCGCGCGCTGGTGCCGCTGGTGGGCGACGACGTCGCGATCCTCGAGCGCGCGCTGATGACGTACGGCGAGACGCTCGAGGCACGCGAGGCCGAGATGATCGCGAACAAGGTCGGACTGCGCGCGCTCGACGTGGGCGCCGCCGGCGACGACGTCCCGCTGGTGCAGGAGCTCTACGAGCTGCTCGAGGCGTTCGAGACCGACATGACGATCTTCTTCCGCCGTCTCGCCGACGTGCCGAGCGATCCCGGCGATGCGACCGACGCCGCGCTGGTCGCGACGATCGAGGACGCGTTCTACGGAGAGCCGCCCGAGGATCATCGACATCGCGTCGCGGAATGGCTGCGTCGATATGCGGCGCGGGTGCGCGTCGACGGAACCAGCGACGTCGATCGCCGCGCGAAGATGAACGCGGTCAATCCGAAGTACGTCTGTCGCAACTACCTCGCTCAGGTCGCGATCGACGACGCGGAGAAGGGCGATCCCGGCAAGGTGCTCGCGCTGCTCGACGTGCTGCGACGCCCCTACGACGACCAGCCGGGCAAGGACGAGTACGCGATGAAGCGCCCCGAGTGGGCCCGGCATCGGGTCGGGTGCTCGATGCTCTCCTGCAGCTCGTAGCACCGGTGAGCCACTAGCCCTAGTGTGCCTCGCGCGCTGAGCACCACCACATATCGCTTGACGACGTAGCGTCACGTCGCCTATGGTCGCCCTCGTGCTGGTGCCCGGGCGTTCGCTCGGGCGAACAGGGAACCTGGTGTGAATCCAGGGCTGCCCCGCAGCGGTCAGCGAGAACGAACGCCGTGACGGCGCACTGGTCTCCGTGAGGAGATCGGGAAGCGACGGCCAGTAGGAATCGCGTCCTCGGACGCGAGCGCTCGTGAGCCCGAAGACCTGCCAGCGCCCGAATGCGGGAGACATCCGCCATTCGGTTCGACCTGGGGCCTCGTGGGAGGGCCGACGGTGATGTCGAGCGTCGCGCTCGATCTCCAGCCGTCGTGCTCGCTCGCGTGGATCTCGGCCGCCCGCGGGGGCGGAGGTCGCACGTGCGCGGCACCATCGTCGCGCGCGTCGCGCCCTCGTCCGTCCGCACGACGACGACGCAGGGGAGGACGACGCGATGCTGCAGATCGAGACGAGCGAATCGAGCACTCGGACGACGATGCGCGTGACCAAGCGAAATGGCGCGCGCGAGCCAGTCGATGTCGACAAGATCGTGCGCGCGGTGCGTCGCTGCGCCGGTGGGCTCGACGACGTCGATCCGATGCGCGTCGCGACGCGCACCATCGGCGGTCTCTACGACGGTGCGACCACGCGCGAGCTCGATCAGCTCTCGATCCACACCGCGGCCGCGCTGATCGCCGAAGAGCCGCAGTACGCGAAGCTCGCGGCGCGCCTGCTCGCGTCGTACGTCGACAAAGAAGTGCGCGGCCAGGAGATCCACGCGTTCTCGCAGTCGATCGCGGCCGGACACCGGCTCGGCCTGGTCAATGATCGCCTGTTCGACTTCGTCGCTCGACATGCGCGCAAGCTGAACGACGCGATCCGTCCCGAGCGCGATCAGCTCTTCGAGTACTTCGGACTGCGCACGCTCTACGATCGCTATCTGCTGCGCCATCCCGAGGCGCGCCTGGTGGTCGAGACGCCGCAGCAGTTCTTCCTGCGCGTCGCGACCGCGCTCTCCGAGTCGGTGAGCGACGCGCTCGAGCTCTACGAGCGCTTCTCGACGCTCTCGTACCTGCCGAGCTCTCCCACGCTCTTCAACTCCGGCACTCGCTACGAGCAGCTCTCGAGCTGCTTCCTCCTCGACTCGCCGGAGGACGATCTCGGCAGCATCTATCGCCGTTATGCCGACGTCGCGATGCTCTCGAAATTCTCGGGCGGGATCGGCCTCGCGTACCACCGGGTGCGCGCCCGGGGCTCGCTGATCCGCAGCACGAACGGGCACTCCAACGGGATCGTGCCGTGGCTCAAGACGCTCGACGCGAGCGTCGCCGCGGTCAATCAGGGTGGCAAGCGCAAGGGCGCGTGCTGCGTCTATCTCGAGCCGTGGCACGCCGACGTCGAGGAGTTCCTCGAGCTGCGCGACAACACCGGTGACGAAGCGCGGCGCACCCACAACCTCAATCTCGCGAACTGGATCCCCGACCTCTTCATGCGTCGTGTCGAGTCCGACGCCGACTGGTCGCTCTTCGATCCCAAGCGTGTTCCCCACCTCGTCGATCTCTATGGCGACGAGTTCGATCGTGCCTACGAGGACGCCGAGCGCGCGGGCCTGTTCGAGCGCAAGGTGCGCGCGCGCGAGCTCTATGCGCGGATGATGCGGACGCTCGCCCAGACCGGGAACGGCTGGATGACGTTCAAGGACAAGTCGAACCGCGCCTGCAACCAGACCGCGCTGCCCGGTCGCGTGGTGCACCTGTCGAACCTCTGCACCGAGATCCTCGAGGTCACGTCGCAGGGCGAGACCGCGGTGTGCAACCTCGGATCGATCCAGCTCGGCAAGCACGTGGTCGGCGGCGAGCTCGACCACGCGATGCTCGCGGAGACCGTGCGCATCGCGGTGCGCCAGCTCGATCGCGTGATCGACCGCAACCACTACCCGATCGAGACCGCACGCGCGTCGAACCTGCGGTGGCGCCCGGTGGGCCTCGGGGTGATGGGCCTGCAGGACGTCTTCTTCCAGCTGCGATTGCCCTTCGACAGCGACGCGGCGCGCGCGATCTCGAAGAAGATCGCCGAGGAGATCTACTTCCACGCGCTGAGCGCGTCGGTGGAGCTCGCGATCGAGCACGGCGCCCACCCGGCGTTCCCCGAGACCCGCGCCGCGCGCGGAGAGCTCCAGTTCGACGCGTGGGGCGTGACGCCCACCGATGTCGAGCGGTGGAACGTGCTGCGGGAGCGCATTCGCGCCCACGGCCTGCGCAACTCGCTGCTGATCGCGATCGCGCCGACCGCCACCATCGCGTCGATCGCCGGGTGTTACGAGTGCATCGAGCCGCAGGTCTCGAATCTGTTCAAGCGAGAGACGCTCTCCGGCGATTTCCTCCAGGTGAATCGATATCTGGTCACCGAGCTCAAGGCGCTCGGGATGTGGAACGAGTCGATGCGCCAGCGCCTCAAGCTCGCCGAGGGATCGGTCCAGTCGATCGAGGAGATCCCCGCGGAGATCCGCGCGATCTATCGCACGGCGTGGGAGATCCCGATGCGCTCGCTGATCGACATGGCCGCTGATCGCGGCGCGTTCCTCGATCAGAGCCAGTCGCTCAACCTGTTCATCGAGAGCCCGAGCATCGGACAGCTTTCCTCCATGTACATGCATGCATGGAAGCGCGGACTGAAGACCACCTATTACCTGCGCTCGCGCCCTGCGACGAAGATCGCGAAGGCGACGGTGCCGACGCCCACGCCCGCACCGCCCTCGCCGACGCCGCTCGCGTCGGTGATGTGCTCGCTCGAGAACCCCGAGAGCTGCGAGGCGTGCCAGTGAACGCGCTGCTCGATCCCGGCCTCTCGCTGACGCTGCGGCCGATGCGATATCCGCAGTTCTTCGAGATGTACCGCGCTGCGATCAAGAACACCTGGACCGTCGAAGAGGTGGACTTCGCGACCGACGTGCACGACCTGCGCGCGAAGATGAGCGACGCCGAGCGCCACCTCGTGCAGCGCCTCGTCGCGTTCTTCGCGACCGGCGACTCGATCGTCGCGAACAACCTCGTGCTCTCGCTCTACAAGCACGTGAACGCGCCCGAGGCGCGCATGTACCTGTCGCGGCAGCTCTACGAAGAAGCGCTGCACGTGCAGTTCTATCTGACGCTGCTCGACACCTACGTGCCCGATCCCGACGAGCGCGCGCGCGCGTTCGCGGCGGTCGAGACGATCCCGTCGATCCGCAAGAAGGCGGAGTTCGCGCTGCGGTGGCTCGACTCGGTGCACGACATGACGCGCCTCGAGACCCGCGAGGATCGCCGGCGCTTCGTGCTCAACCTGATCTGCTTCGCGGCGTGCATCGAAGGGCTCTTCTTCTTCGCGGCGTTCGCGTACGTGTACTTCCTGCGATCGCGCGGATTGCTGCACGGGCTCGCGGCGGGCACCAACTGGGTGTTCCGCGACGAGAGCGCGCACATGGCCGCCGCGTTCGAGATCGTGCGGGTGGTGCGGGAGGAGGAGCCCGAGCTCTTCGACCTGCAGATGGAAGCGGACGTGCGCGCGATGGTCGCGGAGGCGATCGAGTGCGAGGTGCAGTTCGCCGAGGACCTGCTCTCGGGCGGCGTGTCCGGGCTCTCGGTGCGCGACGTGCGCGAGTACCTGCAGTTCTGCGCCGATCAGCGCCTCGCCACGCTGGGATGGAGCCCGGGGTACGGCGCGAAGAACCCGTTCGGGTTCATGGATCTGCAGGACGTGCAGGAGGTCGCGAACTTCTTCGAGCGCCGGGTCTCGGCCTACCAGGTGGGCGTGACCGGCACCGTGACGTTCGACGACGCATTCTGATCGGGAACTTTCGCCGCACGGCGCGGTCGGAACGGGCTTCGACCCGGAGAACGCCATGCGCAGGATGCTCGGCTCGCTGCTCGCGCTGTGTGTCGTGATCGCCCCCTCGATCGTCCGCGCCGACCCGCCGGTCGAGGGGCCGCCGGTGATCGTGCACGGCCGTCGTCAGGCGCCCTCGGTGTTCACGACGGTCGCGCGCGCTCGGCCTCGTGATCGCGCCACGGAGGCACGCGCGGATCTGGTGCGCGAGGTGCCGCGCACGGTGCGCCGCGCGCCGTTCTGATCGTTCACGGGAGCGTCGCGGCGCCGAGCACCAGCAGGGCGACGTACCCGACCGCGGCGAGCGTTCCCGAGAAGCGCGGGCTCCCGTGGAACGCCTCGGGGATCATCGTCTCCGCGGCCATCGCGAGCAGCGCGCCCGCGGCGCCTGCTTCGACCACCGCGATCGGTGCGTCCCCGAGGTCGATCAGCGCGCGCGATGCGAACGCGGTCGCCAGCGCCGCGCCCAGTGCGATCCCCGACCACAGCGCCACCACGTACCGCAGCGAGCGGCCCGCGTGGCGCATGCCCACGGCGCTCGAGAGCGCCTCGGGCACGTTGCCGAGCGCGAGCCCCACGACGAGCGCCAGGTCGGGCGCACCATCCGCGAGCGAGATGCCCAGCACGGCGGCCTCGGGGATCGCATCGAGCGCGGTGCCGAGCGCGATCGAGGTGCCGCTGCCCGGCGCGTCCGCCTCGGTCGGTTGGGCGACGCACTCCCCGCAGCGCTTGCGATCGCGAGCCTTGGCGAGCGCCGCGTTGGCCAGGCTGAACACCGCCGCGCCGACGACGATCGACGCGACCGTCGCCGCGACGCCCACGTGATCGAGCGCGTGCGTCGTCAGATCGATCGTCGCGGTCGCCAGCAACACCCCGGCGCCCACCGACATGACCGCGGCGACGGCGCGATGCGCGAGCCGTCCGACCACGCCGACCACCATCCCTGCGACCAGGCCCGACGATGCGAGCAGTCCCCAGGCGAACGCCTCGATCACGCCCGTGACATCGGCACGGCCCGCTCCGTCGCGAGCGCGGCTCGGCGCACCTGCACGCCGGTGTGGTCCGCGGGGCTGCGACAATTCGTCCGTCGACGGGCGCGGAGACCCGCACTAGAACCCGCGCGCTCCGATGCCGGTCCGCTCGCTCGCGCTGCTGTTCGCGCTCGTCGCGCTGGCGGCACCATCGCTCGCTCGCGCGTGCGCGACGTGTGGATGTGGTGATCCGACGCTCACCGCCGTCGGCGTCGAGCAGCCCTTCGCGGGGCGGGTGCGGCTCTCGCTCGCGCTCACCCACCTCTCGTACTCCGAAGGGCGCGGGCTCGCGCGGGTCGAGGTGTTCGATCAGCGCGCGATCCTCGGAGTCGCGGCGTCGCCCAACGAGTGGCTCACGCTGAGCGTGTTCGCGCCGCTGGTGTGGCGCGAGGTCGCCCACGCATCGCTGCAACACGAGAGCACGATCGGGGTGGGCGATCCCGAGCTTCGCGCGCGCTTCGTGCTGTTCCGCGATCGCGCGTTCGCGCCCGAGCATCTGCTCTCCGCGCAGGTCGGCGCGCGACTGCCGACGCCGACGCGCCTCCACGACGACAACGGCGCGCTCTTGCCGCTCGACGCGCAGACCGGCAGCGGATCGTTCGATCCGATGGTGGGGCTCGCGTGGTCGTGGTTCGCGCGCGAGCTCTCGATGCACACGACGGCGCTGCTCACGGTGCCGACCGAGGGAACGGGCGGCTGGCGCAACGGCGCGAGCGTGCGCCTCGCGTGGCAGGGTCAGTGGCAGCCGATGAACGAGCTCGCGCTCGTGATCGGTGTCGACGCGCGCATCGACGCAGATCCGCTGCTGCGCGGAGAGACCCAGGCGGGCGGAGGCGCGGTCGTGTTCGCGTCGCCCGGGGTGATGATCTCGCCGGGCGGCGATGTGCTGCTCTGGCTCGTCGCGCGCCTTCCCTTCGTGCAGGCGCTCACCGGCGATCGCGCCGATGGTCCCATCGTCGAGCTCGGGATGGCCCTCGATGTCTGAGCGAGTGTCCGACATCGGCTCGCCGGCGCAGGGCCCTCCCGTCCGCGTGGGCCACACGCTCCGGTGCTGGTCCTCCGCCAGCGAGCGCTCCAGCTGGACCGAGCGGCGCGCGCTCGCGGTGATCGTGATCGCGATGCTCTTCGCGCACTGCGCGTGGACCACGCCGGGCGTCGGCGTGGAGATGACGATCGCGTCCGACGACGCACCGGGCGACGTGCTCGACGCGCGCGGTGATGCGCACGTGATCGAGCACGCATCGCTGCGCATCGCGTCGATCGCGCTGCTGCGGTGCCCCGAGGAGCGCGCCTCGCTCTCCTCCCTGCTCGGCCCCGCGATCGCGCTCGCCCACGAAGACGAGACGAGCGCGCTCGGTCCCTTCGTGATCGACGCGACCGATCCCACGCCGATCGCGCTCGGGCGCCTCACGATCCTTCCCGGCCGCTACTGCGACGTGCGGGTGCGCGTGGCGGGCGACGCCGAGGGCCCGACGCTCGAGCTGCGCGACGACGTGATGACCATCGCGAGCGATCTCGAGCGCGAGCGCGTCATCCGCCTCGCGACGCCGATCACGCTCGACGATCACGCGCGCACCGCGCACCTCGCGCTGCGCGTCTCGCTGGCCGGTTCGCTCGAGCGCGTCGATCCCGGCGCGCCCGACCCGATCGCCGACGGCGCGACCGTGCTGAGCGCGATCCTCGCGGCGCTCGACATCGACTCGAACTGAGACGTCGACATCGACCCGCGCGGGGCCGATGTTCGAGCGACGAGCGCCGTCGTCCGCGAGATCACCGCGTTTTCGGCGAAACGAGCGGTCTCGGACGCCTCGTGGCGAGCATTCCCGCGATGCTCGCCATTTTGCCGGTCGTATACGCGCCGGAAACACAGGACCGTTAGCTTCCCCCCTCGATGTTGCTGCCCTGATCACGTGGGCGCGGCAGGCGGGAGGCCCGATGGAGATCAATGGCGCGGATACGGCGTGGGTGCTCGTCTCGGCGGCACTCGTCCTACTCATGACCCCGGCGCTCGCCCTGTTCTACGGCGGGCTCGTGCGCAGCAAGAACGTGCTCTCCACGTTCATGCACTCGTTCTTCGCGCTGGGGCTCGTCACGATCCAGTGGGTCGTGATCGGTTACTCGCTCTCCTTCGCGCCGACGGTCGGAGGATGGATCGGCGGGCTGGATCACATGTTCCTCGCCGGCGTCGGCCTCGAGCCGCGCAGCGGGCAGACCATCCCGCACATCCTGTTCATGGTCTATCAGCTGATGTTCGCGATCATCACGCCCGCGCTGATCAGCGGCGCGTTCGCGGAGCGCGTGAAGTTCAGCTCGTACGTCGTGTTCACGCTCGCGTGGACCACGCTGGTCTACGACCCGCTCTGCCACTGGGTCTGGGGCCCCGGCGGCTGGCTCGGCGCGCGCGGCGCGCTCGACTTCGCGGGCGGCACCGTCGTCCACCTGAGCTCGGGCATCAGCGCGCTCGTGTTCGCCCTCGTGCTCGGCAAGCGCCTCGGCTACCCGAAGCAGAAGATGCTGCCGCACGACCTCACGATGACGCTGCTCGGCGCGGGCATGCTGTGGTTCGGCTGGTTCGGCTTCAACGCCGGCAGCGCGCTGACGTCGGGCGGTCTCGCGTCGCTCGCCTTCGTGAACACGCACATCGCGGCGGGCGCCGGTGCGCTGGCGTGGGCGACGATCGAGTGGGTGCGCCACAAGAAGCCGAGCGCGCTCGGCGTGGCGTCGGGTCTGGTCGCGGGCCTCGTCGCGATCACCCCGGCGGCGGGCTTCGTCGGTCCGATGGCGGGCCTCGGCATCGGCCTCGCGGCGGGCGTCATCTGCTACCTCGGCGTGCTCCTCAAGACCCGCGTGGGCTACGACGACGCGCTCGACGCGTTCGGCGTGCACGGTGTCGGCGGCGCGCTGGGCGCGATCCTCACGGGTGTGCTCGCGTCGACGGTGTGGAACTCGGCGGGCCAGGACGGCCTCGCGTTCGGCAACACCGGCCTCTTCATCGAGAACCTCCTCAGCGTCGTGGTCGCGGGTGTCTACGCGGCGGGCGTCTCGTTCGTCCTCCTCAAGATCATCGACAAGGTGATGGGCCTGCGCCCGGCGGCCGAGATGGAGCAGGAAGGTCTCGACATCACGCTCCACGGCGAAGAGGCGTACGCGACGGCGGGCATCGGCATGCGCCCGGCGCCCGAAGAGGTGGAGCCCTCGGCGGCGAAGGCCCCGGTGGTGGTCGCGGAGGTCGCGCCCGGCGAGTGATCGTCCCGCCGGTCTCGAGCTCGAAGAGAGCCCTCGTCGCAGCGATGCGACGGGGGCTCTCGCGTTCCGTCGGCGCGTGCACGGGATGCGTATCCGGTGCAGCGTGCGTTCGGAACGGCGATGACCACGCTCGTGCTCCTGCTCGTGCTCGCGGCTGCGCTCTCGCACGCGGTGTGGAACGCGATGATCAAGGGGCGCGGCGGCGATCCACTCGCCGCGTCGACGGGCTTGTCGATCACGTGGGCGCTGCTCGGCGCGCCCTTGCTCTTCGTGGTCGGGCCGCTCGATCGCGCGGCGTGGCCCCACCTCGCGGCGTCGATCACCACACACCTCGTGTACTTCTCGCTGCTGGTGCGCGCGTACCGCGAGAGCGATCTCTCGGTGGTCTACACGCTCGCGCGCGGCCTGCCGCCGCTGCTCGTCGCGGCGATGTCGATCTTCGTGCCCGGCGAGCGTCCCGGTGCGGTCGCGATGATCGGCGCGATCGCGATCGCGATCGGCGTGCTGCTGCTCGGCGCGCAGGGTGGCGCAGCGTCGCGGCGCGTGATCGGGATCGCGCTGGTGATCGCGGTGTGCATCGCGACGTACACGATGCTCGACGGGCTCGGCACGCGCGCGTCGGGCGATGCGGCGACCTACGTGACGTGGCTGTGCACGCTGCAGGGCGCGCTCTTCGCGATCGGTGCGCTCGCGATCGGTCGCGCGCCGCTCGCGCGTGAAGTGCGCACGCGGTGGAAGGTCGGCCTGATCGGCGGCGTGCTGTCCGCGCTGGGCTACGCGATCGCGCTCTGGGCGATGGCGCGCGCGCCGATCGCGCTGGTCGCCGCGCTGCGCGAGATCTCGGTGGTGTTCGCGGCGTTGATCGGCACGTTCGCGCTGGACGAGCCGTTCGGGCGGCGGCGCTTGATCGCGGCGGCGGTGGTCGCGATGGGCGTGATCGCGGTGCGCGTGGGTGGTTGACGCGCTGTTCGACGGCGATGCGTCGACGCCGCATCCATTTTCCGACCCGTACACACGCCCGAAATAGTCGCGCGCTAGGTTCTCCTTCGTCAGTCGGTGCTTCGTCCCGACGCGGCATTCGGACGGAGGGAACCCCTGCCCGAAGTCCTTTCCGCCGGCTCGCAGTTTCCACCATCCCCTTTCCCCGCGAGCCGGCACCTTGTTCGGTCTTCGCGCGCGTGGTCCGGCTTTCCTCCTGGCGCGCGCGGAGCACCTCGGCGCTCGGCGCGCCTGCGGCGTCCACCCGTCGCAGGCGCGCCGAGGGCCACGTCGTGCGTGAGCGAACTCCACGCTGCGGGATCGCCGCGTCGTGCGAGGATCGGCGCGCATGAGCCCATCGCAGTGGGCCGCGACGTTCGCGGCGTTGGTGGTCCTGTCGGGGTGTGTCTCGTCGCGCGAGCGCGAGGACGAGCGCGCGAGCGCGTGGGTCGACGCGTACCTCGACGCGATGTGCGCGTTCCACGCGCGCTGCGAGACCGACTTCGCCGGCTTCGCCGAGCGCCACCAATCGGCGTGTCACGAAGAAGGTTACGCGTACCTGCGCCGCGCCGCGGCGCGCGCCGGTCGGACGACGAGGCTCGACGACGACATCGCGAGCGGGTGCCTCGCCGCGATCGATGCGGCGAGCTGTCGCGTCGCGCCGCAGACGTTGGTGCCGGCGCTCATCGCGTGTCAGCGGCCGTTCGTCGGGCTGGTCGAGGTCGCCGGCGCGTGTGATCCGACGCTGGGCGTGACGATGGCCAGCGAGTGCGCGCCGGGCCTGTATTGCCGCAGCCTCGATGGTGCGTGCGGCGGCGCGTGCGAGGCGCTGCCGCGGCGAGGCGAGTCGTGCAGCGCTGCGCGCGCGTGTGCCGATGGCGCGACCTGCGTGGTCGAGGACGAAGGCCTGCGGTGTCGCGCGTGGTCGCTCGGCGCCGGCGAGGCGTGTGACGTCGGGGATCGCTGCGCGCTCGTCGATGGCATCGCGCACGCGTGTGTCGAGGGTCGGTGCGCGCCGGTGCCGGTGGTCGCGGTCGGCGAGGCGTGCGCGATGGGAGTCGCGCGCTGCGAGGACGACGCGTGGTGCGCAGACGGGATCTGCACTGCGCGCGGCGCGCTCGGCGATGCGTGCGGGCCGGTGCAGCCGTGTGTGGAGGGCCTTCGCTGCGACACCGACTCCGCACCGCCGCGCTGCGCGCCGCTGGGGGTCGCGGGCGATCGGTGCGCCGGAAACCACGAATGCGCAGCCGAGGCTCCGTTCTGCGCGGACTCGGATGGAGACGGCGTGGAGCACTGCTCCGTCACCGCCGATGGCTCGTGGTGTCGCGTCGGACCGGCGGGGGACTACCCGTTCCACGCATTCGACAGCTGCCCCGAGACCCACGTCTGCGCGATCGCCGGCGAGATCTACTCGCACCGCTGCTACCCGATCGCCGCGCGCGGCGAGGCGTGCGATGACACGCGGCCCTGCGAGAACGGCTCGCGCTGCGTCGGCGCGCGGTGCATCGCGATCGCGCTTCCTGGCGAAGCGTGCGGCGCGGAGGTCGCGTGTCCGCTCACCCATGCATGCGTCGATGGACGTTGCGCGGCGCTGCCGGCGATCGGCGAGGCCTGCACCGACGCGTGCTTCGAGGGCGTGTGCCGCGACGGAGTGTGCGTGCGCCGCGCGGCCGGCGAGGCTTGCGACGGGATGCGCACCGGGTGGTACCGCGACTGCGAGGGCGTGTGCGGCGGCGACGTCTGCGTCGATCTGCTCGACGTCGGAGCGACGTGCGGCTGGGGGCTCGGCGGCTGCGACGCCGAGCTCGTCTGCGTCCCCACGTCGCACGATGCGGGGGTCTGCGTCGCTCGCTGCGAGTGAGCGTGTCGATTCCTTCCAAGACGCGCTCGGCGGGGATCGATATCGTCGACGCATGACGACGAGACCTCCGATCCACCTCGCTCCCGGCGCCGGGCGCGTCTATCCGGGCGGCCGCGTCGCGGCCGTGTTCCTCGCGGATCGCGAGGAGACCGATCATCGCTATTCGATCTCCGAGTGGTGGCTCGAGCCGCACACGCAGGGGCCGGGCGCGCACTCGCACGAGGAGGACGACGTCTTCTACGTGCTCGAGGGCACCATCAGCTTCCTGCTCGGCGATCGCTGGATCGACGCGCCGCGCGGCTCGTTCGTGCTCGCGCCCGGCGGCGTGACGCACGACTTCGAGAACCGCACCGATGCGCGCGCGGGCATGCTCAACATCTCGGTGCCCGGCGACTTCGAGGACCACATGCCCGGCATCGCCGAGTGGTTCCGCGAGCACCGGAGCTGATCACCCGGGCGGCCCGACGAGGCGCGGCACTTCGATCGCGAGATGGTCGGCGAGCGCGCGCACCGCGGGGAGCTGTCCACGCCGCGACGGCGCGAGGAGCGTCAGTCGATGATCGCCCACCTGCCACTCGGGCAGCACCTCGCGCAGCGCGCCCCGCTCGAGCTCGTCGCGGCACATGTAGCGAGGCAGCGCGACGATGCCGAGCCCCTCGCTCGCCGCCGCGAGCAGGAGCGAGTGATCATCGCTCCGCAGTCGCGGGACGAAGGGGATCTCCTCGGTGACCTCGTCGCGCTGCAGTGTCCACGTCGCGACCGCGCTCGGGCCACCGAGCAAGAGACCGGTGTGCGCGCGGAGATCGCGCGGTGTCCTCGGGATGCGGCGGACCCGTAGATACCGCGGCGACGCCAGGAGCCTCCACCACGAGGGCGAGAGGTAGCGCTGCACGAGCCCGGTGTCGGGCAGCGGACCGACGTGGCCGCGGAGCGCGAGATCGAAGCGCTCCTCGACGAGATCGACGATGCGGTTCGTCGCGTGGAGGAACACGTCGACCTTGGGAAAACGGCGCATGAAGCGCGGCAGTAGCGGGCCCATGATGTCGCGGCTCATCCCCGCGGAGCACGTCACGCGGATCGTCCCGCTGGGCTCCGCGACGCGACGCCGCGCGGCGTTCTCCGCGGCCTCCGCCTCGATGCGCATCGCGCGGGCGTGCTCGAGCACCTCCTCGCCGACGTCGGTGACCGTGAGCTTGCGCGAGGTGCGCTGGAGCAACCGCACGCCGAGGCGCTCCTCGAGGAGCTGCAGGCGCCGGCTCAGGCTCGACTTCGGCACGCCGAGCGCGCGGCTCGCCGCCGAGAAGCCGCCGTGCTCCGCGACGCTCACGAGCACTGCGAGGTCGTTCCAATCGCCCATCGTTCCACCTGCGGGACGATGCGTTCGATGCGAGGTCCTGGTGCCGCGATCGTCCACGCAGCAGGATGATGGACATGACGATCGACGTCGATGCCTACTTCGCGCGCATCGGATACCAGGGGCCGCGCACACCGACGCTGGCGACACTGCGGGCGCTCCACGCGCTGCATCCTCGCGCCATCGCGTTCGAGTGCCTCGATCCCTGGTCGCGACGGAGCGTCGAGCTCGCGCCAGCGGCGCTCGAGGCGAAGCTGGTGCGGGGCGGACGCGGTGGGTACTGCTACGAGCAGAACGGGCTCCTCGCGCACGTGCTGCGCGCGCTCGGCTTCGAGGTGCACGGGCGCGCGGCGCGGGTGCGGTGGGGCGTGCCCGACGACGTGGTGTTGCCGCGCAGCCACATGGTGCTGCGGGTGGAGCTCGAGGAAGGCTCGTACCTCGCCGACGTCGGGTTCGGGCTGATCACCCCGCTCGCGCCGCTGCGGCTCGTCGACGACGTGGAGCAGGAGACGCCGCTCGAGACGTTCCGGTTTCGCGCCGAGGGGGAGAGACGCGCGCTCGAGGTGAGGTCGCGCGAGGGATGGCGCGCGCTCTACTGGTTCGACGACGCGACGTTCCTGGCGCCCGACTACGAGACGCTCAACTGGTGGACCTCGACGAGCCCGGCGTCGCGCTTCGTGCAGAACCTGATCGCGGCGCGCCCCACCAAGAACGGTCGGCTCCGGCTGGTGAATCGCGAGCTCACGTTCCAGACGCCCGACGGGCCCGCCGAGGTGCACACGATCGCGAGCGCGGCCGAGCTGCGTCGGGTGCTGGAGCGCGAATTCGGGATCGATCTCTCGGGGATCGACGCGCCGCTCGAGCGGCTGTTCGCCGAGCGGTGAGCGTCAATCGGGCTGGAAGACGCGATCCTGGGTCCCGTCGTCGTCGTAGTACTGCCAGGCGCGATCGAACGTGATCGCGCCGAACGTGTTCACCACGATCGCGAACACGAGTGCCAGCAGGAACCCCGGGCCGAATCGTCGTCCGCCGAGCGCGATCGCGACGAACACGAGCGGTAGATAGTCGAGCGCGAATCGATATCCGAACTGGACCCATCCGCTGTTCTGATAGAGCAGGTTCCAGATCGCGACTGCCGCGCTCGCGACGTAGAGCGCGACGATCTGCGCATCGACCCGGCGCGGCCACAGCGCGAGCAGGAGCGCGGGTGTCGTGAACCAGAGCGCGAGGCCGTGGCGGCTGATGATCACGTGCGGCTCGTGCGCGGTGAGCCAGGGCAGCGACGTCAGGAAGACCGCGAGGTTCTTCGAGAGATAGTGGTAGCTGAAGAGGCCCCAGGTCTCGATGCGGCCGCGCCATCGGATCATCAGATATCGATGTCCGAACTCGAACGGATTCTCGAAGCGCTCTTCGTTCATCCACATCGCGATCGCGCCGATGACGAGGATCGGCGCCGCGAAGATCGCCCAGCGCTTCAGCGCCTCGCGCCACTGCACGCGCGTGGTCCAGAGATAGACGCGGCGCGCGATGCTCGGTTGATCGCCGTACTCGGGCTCGGGGCCGACGCGCGAGATGCGCATCGCCTCGATCGCGAAGAAGAGCACCAGCGCGGCGGTGGTCGCGCGCGTCATGAACGCCAGGCCCAGCATGAGCCCGGCGAGCGCGGGACGTCGCGCGTCGAGCGCGAAGTAGACGTACCCGAGGATCATCACGACGCCGACGACGTGCCCCGCGAACCACACCGCGCCTTGCACCGCGGTGAAGAAGAAGACGGTGCCGAACGCGAAGAGCGTCGTGAGCAGGAGATCGTCGCGGATGCTGCGTTGCGATCGACCGGTCTCGCGGAGGCGCCGGAGGATCACGTAGAGCAGCGCGGGCGCGAGGCCGGCGAAGAGCGCCCAGAAGAGCGCGTCGGAGATGTCGGGCCCGAAGAGCGCGACCGCGGGCAGGATGACGATCGCGGGGAAGGGCGGGAACGAGATGTACCAGCGCTGCGTGTCGCGCGGATGCGAGAACGCGCCGGGCGGACAGACGTCCTGGGTCTCGATGTCGTAACAGGCCCAGTCGTTGGTGCCGGGCGGTCGATTGCCGAGCACGCCGAGCTGACCGTGGAGGAACGAGTCGGCGAGGTGGACGAAGTGGTTGTCGGGGGTCGGGCCCGACGTGCGCGGTCCGGCGACGCCTGCGTAGACCGCGGCGCTGATCGCCCAGATCGCCGCCGGGAGCGCGAGACGACGAGCGATCTGCTGGGCGCGGGACATGCGGGCGCGAGGATAGCCGGAGGGGACGGGGCGACAAGAACGCGAACGTTCGGTAAGCGACGGGGCGCGCGGGGTGCGGCAGGATGGGCCGGCGATGGACCCTCTCGAAGAGCTCGGACGGCGCGAAGAAGAAGAGCAGGCGCGCGTGCGCGCCGCGCAGCGGCGCTACGGCGAGGTGATGAGCGTCGTGGTGATCGTCGCGTTCGTCGCCGTGATGGGCTTCGTCGCGTGGGAGGTGCTGCCGGGCGCGGTGCGCTCGCCGTGGCTCTGCGGCGGCGCGATCGCGGTGGCGATCCCGATCGCGATCCTGCGCGCGCTGGTGCGCCGCGGCGTGAACAAGCTGATGTGATCAGAGGCGGGCGAGCGCGGCGTCGAAGCGCGCGGCAGCGCGCGCGATGTCGTGGGGGCCGCGGGGCTCCCAGCGCGCGAGGCTGCCGACGTCGTGGAGCAATCCCTCGCGGACGTCGGCGACGAGCGCAGCGCGGGATGGCTCGGGGAATCGGAGCAGGCCCGACGTGGCTTCGAGCTGGGTCTCGAAGAGATCGCGCGCCCAGCGGGTCTGCCAGCCGGGCCACGCGTGGGCGAGCCTCCGATCGTGATCGGGGAGCCAGTGCGCGCACCAGAGCTCGACGGTGCGCGCCGCATGATCGATGTGGAGCCCGACGTCCGGGAATTCGTCGGTCCACTCGGCGAAATCGAGCGTGGGGAGCGATTCGTTGGGATCGAGGCGATCGAGCACGAGGCGCCCGCTCTCCTCACCCAGCACTGCGATTGGCCAGAACGCGAGCGCTCCCGTCGCGTTGCGCACCGACACGCATCCCGTGAGCCCGTCGAGCTCGAAGCGAGGCTCGAGTGGAGGCAGTGGGTGGCGATCGATCACGCGGGCGATGTCACCGCCGATCGCGCGTACGAGATCGACGATGCCTTCGTGGGCCCAACGCAGAGCCCATCCTGGCCACAGCTCGCTCAGCATCGCGTGATGCAGACGCCGCGCGGGAATGCTCGACCCCGGCCAGCCACCGAACCAGAGCGCGGTACGGGCACGCAGGTCGAGCACGACGCCACCGTCGCACCAGACCTCGTCGACGATGCCCGGGATCGCGTCGACCGCGTCCTGAGCACGGATCGTATCGAGCATCGCTTCCGCGCCCCAGAACAGATCGGCGTGCAACAGACCGCCGCGCCACCGTGAGTGGAAGAGCGATGTCGATCCGTCGGGCTCGAGGATCGCGAAGAGGGCGTGCGAGGGCATCTGCCTACGATGAGCGATCGCGTGCGCGCATCGAAGCGACGGCGGCATCGAAGATCGCGGCTCGATCGAGCGCGATCCCGCGCGCCGGCTCGTCGAGCGCGTACGGATTCACCTGCACGCTCCGTCCTTCGCGCTCCGCCTCGTCGATCATCTCGCTCAGCAACGCGCGGCCATCACCCGCGACGGAGCCCGTGACGAGGCTCGCGCGGAGCTCGGCGATGCGCTCGTCTTCGGAGAGTGGTTCGATGACCAGCGTCCCGCGCGAGAGCGCGACGTGCTCCTCCCAGCTCGCGCCCACGTGCACGAGCTCGTAGCCGCTCCAGCGCGCCGCGATCTCGTCGAGGCGCGGCAGGTCGCGCCCGCACCACAGCACGACGCGGCGCGCGGCGACGTCCACGTGGAAGCCGCCCTCGAGCCACCAGTCGCGCGCCGGCGCGAACACGAAGCGCTCGCGGCCCTCGACACTGCGCGCGAGCTCGACGAGCTCGACGCCCCCGGTGACGTGCTCGTCGATGAACAGGGCCAGCGGGAAGTGCCGCATCCGGCCGTCTTCGAAGACGAAGGTGGCGATGCAGTTCGCTTCGTGATCGTCGTCGGGCGACGGCAGCGTGGTGATCGGATCGATGAGCACCTGCTCCGAGCGCACCAGCGATGCGGGCACACCGGCGCGCTCCGCGAGATCGACGACGCCGCGCTCCGCCCATCGCACATCCCAACCGGTCCACACCTCGCGTACGAGCGCGAGATAGGTGCGCCGCCGCGCCGCGTCGCAACGCAGCTCTTCGCCGCCGAAGAGGAGGAGCTCGCGACGATCGACGTCGAGCACTGCGCCGCCCTCGGCCCATACGTCGTCGAGCCAGCCCTCGTCGCCGACCTCGCGATGATCGAGGATCCACCTGCGCGCGTGATCGGCGCCCCAGAAGAGCTCGTTCACCAGCGTCTTCGCCGACCAATGTCCGTAGAAGACGCGTCTCTCGCGGTGCTCGACGAACACCAGGTTGGCGCGATCGCCCATGCCGCACACACGATGACCGACGCGCGGTGTCTCGCGCTACCATCGCGCGACGATGACGATCTCGGAGGCGATCCGGTTCCGGCTGAATGGGCGTGAGGTCGAGGCGCGCGGAGTCGATCCCAACACCACGCTGCTGCACTGGCTGCGGGCGAGCGGGCTCACCGGGAGCAAGGAAGGCTGCGCCGAGGGCGAGTGCGGTGCGTGCGCGGTCGCGCTGGTCGAGACGGGGCCCGATGGACGCACGCGCTACGAGGCGATCAACTCCTGTCTGTTCCTCGTCGTGCAGGCGCAGGGGCGCGAGATCGTGAGCGTCGAAGGCATCGCGCCGAGCGAGCGCGTGCTGCACCCGGTGCAAGAAGCGATGGCGAAGGGCGGCGGCTCGCAGTGCGGGTACTGCACGCCGGGCTTCGTGGTGTCGCTCTTCGCCGAGTACTACCGCGGCGACGAAGGCCCGCTCGACGAGGAGTCGTTCGCGGGGAACCTCTGCCGCTGCACCGGCTATCGCCCGATCCGCGACGCCGCGCACGAGCTCGCGACGATCCGCCGCACCCGGCACGATGCCGACGATGCGCATCGCGCGCGTCTCGAATCGCCCGCGCCCGACGCGAAGCCGTTCTCGTACGCGTCGTCGACGCGGCGCTTCCATCGCCCCACGACGCTCGCCGAGGCGACCGCGCTGCTCGCGCGCGAGCCCGATCTCACGATCGTCGCGGGCGGCACCGACGTGGTCGTCGACATCAACCAGCGCCACGTGCGCCATGCCGGGATCGTGTCGCTCGATCGTGTCGCCGAGCTGCGCGGCGTGCGCGTCGGCGAGAGCGCGATCGAGATCGGCGCGGGCGAGCCGCTCGCGCGCCTCGAAGAGCGATTGCACGGCACCGTCGCGATGTTCGATCAGCTCCTGCCGCTCTTCTCGTCGCGGCTCATCCGCACCCGCGCGACGCTCGGCGGAAATCTCGTGACCGCTTCGCCGATCGGCGACTCGCCGCCGGTCCTGCTCGCGCTCGGCGCCGAGGTCGTGATCGCGGGGCCGAACGAGGATCGCGCGGTCGCGATCGACGAGTTCTTCGCGGGCTATCGCAAGACCGCGCTCGCGAAGGGCGAGCTGGTGCGCGCGGTGCGCATCCCGCGTCCGCTGCCGGGCATCCAGCGCTTCTACAAGGTCAGCAAGCGGCGCATGGACGACATCTCGACGGTCGCGGGCGCGTTCGCGATCGATCTCGACGCGCGTGGTGTCGTGACGAGCGCGCGTCTCGCGTACGGCGGAGTCGCGGCCACGCCGATCCGCGCGCGCCGTGCCGAGGCCGCGCTGATCGGGAAGCCGCTCGGAGCGGCGTCGATCGCGTCGGCGGTCGTCGCGGCGCGCGGTGAGCTCGCGCCGATCGACGATCATCGTGGCAGCGCGAAGTACCGGCGCGCGATGATCGGCGCGCTGCTCGAGAAGCTCGTCACCGACGAGGCGGAGACGGTCGCCGCGCGATGATCGTTCCGTTCGAGCCCGCGCACGCGCCGGGCGCGGTGGACGCCGTGTTCTACGAGCGGCGTCTCGGCTGATCACTGGTTCGCGAGCGCGGAGCCGAGCGCCGCGAAGATCGCCGCGCCCATCGTCATGATCAGCACGAAGCCGCAGCAGCAGAGCAGGATGCCGAGCACCCAGAGCACCGCCTTCACGAGGAAGTAGATGCGCAGCTTGCCGAGACCGTCCGCGAGCAGCTGCTGGTCTTGTCCGTCGCTCGTCGTGATCTTCTCGAACGCGCTCGCCGCCATGAAGAGCAGCACTGCGAGCAGCGCCTGAACGCCGAGCCCCATCACGCCGAAGCAGACGTTCCCGCCGATCGGCATCTGCCGGTAGAGCCCGACGCCGACCGAGCCGACCATGCTGAACAGCGATCCGAGGATCGCGAGGCCGCCCGCGATCTTCATGAAGAGCGCGGTCTGCTGGATGTTCTTCTCGTCCTCGGGAGAGAACGCGATGCGGCCGAGCGGCGAATCGCCACCGCCGCCGTATCCACCGCCACCGGGAGGCGGCGCTCCGAATCCACCACCGCCACCTTGCGGCGGTCCGAATCCACCACCCTGCGGCGGTCCGAATCCACCGCCACCCTGCGGCGGTCCGAATCCACCGCCGCCTCCACCCCACTGCTGCGGCGGGCTCACATCCCACCTCCCATCGCGCCCGGCATCATCGGCGTCGCGGGCCCGAACGCCTGCGTGAGGAACCCGCCGCACTGCATGCCCATCATCACGAAGAAGAGCACCGCCTCGAGCAGGAAGAAGAGCCGCAGTCGCGCGAACGCCGTCGCGAGCAGCGCCTGATCCTGGGTGTCGGTGGTGACGACCTGCTCGAGCGCGCGCCGCACCTGCACGAGCAGCGCGCCCTGGCCGATCATCCCCGCGCCGTAGAGCAGGATCGTCAGCGCGGTGATCGCGGCACCGACTGCCGCCATCGGATGGAACTGCGCCTGCGCGGGGACGCCGGCGAAGCTGAGGCAGCCGCCGAGCAGCCCGAGCGCTCCGAAGACGAAGTTGACGACGAGCAGGAACAGCATCGTGCCGACGAGCGTGCGAATCGCGCTCTCGTCGGCGGGCGTGAACGGGATCCTCGCGGCCGTCATCTCCCCCTCCGGTCTCGCGCGACGATACACCAGGGCGCACCGCCTTCGCGCTACCATCGCTCGATGAACGAGCCTCGCTCGACCCCGAAGCACACCGCGCCCCCCGGAGCGCGCGCGGTGGGCGCCTCGATCCCGCACGAGAGCGCGACTGCGCACGTCACCGGTGCCGCGCTCTACACCGACGATCTCGCGACGCGCATGCACGGCGTGCTGCACGCGTGGCCGGTGATGGCGCCGCACGCGCACGCATGGCTCGAGCGCCTCGACGTCGTGCCCGCGTACGACGTGAGCGGCGTGGTGAAGGTGCTCACGGCGGCCGATGTGCCGGGCGAGAACGACACCGGCGCGAACCGCCGCGACGAGCCGCTCTTCCCGCGTCCTGCGGTCGACGGCGATCCGCGTTCCGAGATCCTCTTCCACGGCATGCCCGTCGCGTGGGTGCTCGCGGAGAGCGAAGAGGCCGCGAAGCTCGGCGCGGCGCGGGTGATCGCGGAGTACACGCCGCGCCCCGCGATCCTCACGATCGAGCAGGCGATCGACGCGGGCGCGTTCCACACCGACGAAGAGCGCATCGTGCGCGGCGACGTCGACGCGGCGCTCGCGGCCTCGAAGATCGTGATCGACGGCGAGCTCTACGTGGGCGGTCAGGAGCAGTTCTATCTCGAGACCCAGGCATCGATCGCGTACGTCGACGAGTCGGGCGCGATGATGGTGCACTCGAGCACGCAGCATCCGACGGAGACGCAGGACGTCGTGGCGCGCGTGCTCGGCGTGCCGGCGAGCGACGTGGTCGTGCAGCAGCTGCGCATGGGCGGCGGCTTCGGCGGCAAGGAGACGCAGGCGAACCCGTTCGCGTCGGTCGCCGCGGTGGGCGCGGTGGTGACGAAGCGCCCGGTGCGGGTGCGCCTCGATCGCGCGCGCGACGTGATCCTCACGGGCAAGCGCCATCCGTTCCTCGGTCGTTATCGCGTGGGGTGCGACGCCGACGGGACGCTGCGCGCGCTGCGGCTCGCGCTGTGGAGCGACGGTGGTTGGTCGCTCGATCTGAGCTTCCCGGTGCTCGGCCGCGCGCTCTTCCACTCGGACAACGCGTACTACGTGCCCGCGATGGCGGTGACGGGGCGTGTCTGCAGGACGCACAAGTCGTCGAACACCGCGTTCCGTGGGTTCGGCGGGCCGCAGGGCATGGTGATGATCGAGGAGGTGCTCGATCGCGTGGCGCGCGCGGTGGGCCTCTCGCCCGACGTGGTGCGCGAGAAGAACCTCTATCGCGAAGGTCACGAGACGCACTACGGACAGCGCGTCGACGATGCGGACCGACTGGCACGCATCTGGAGCGAATTGAAGAGCGACGCCCAGTGGGACTCGCGACGTCGTGAGATCGATGCATTCAATGCATCGAGTCAGAGCGTCAAACGCGGACTGGCGATCACGCCGGTGAAGTTCGGAATCTCGTTCACCGCCAAGTGGTACAACCAGGCCGGCGCGCTGGTGCACGTCTACAAGGACGGAAGCGTCCAGATCAATCACGGCGGCACCGAGATGGGCCAGGGCCTGCACACGAAGATGCTGCAGGTCGCGGCGGACGCGCTGGGCCTGCCGCTCGCGTGCGTTCGCATCATGCCGACGCGCACCGACAAGGTGCCGAACACCAGCGCGACCGCGGCGTCGAGCGGCAGCGATCTCAATGGCGCCGCGGTGAAGAACGCGTGCGACGCGCTGCGCGCGCGGGTGTGCGAGGTCGCGGCGTCGATGCTCGGATGCGCGAGCGACGCAGTGACGATCGAGGGCGGTGTGGTGCGCGGCAATGGGCGTGAATTGCCGTGGGCCGAGGTGATCGACCGCGCCTATCACGAGCGCGTGCAGCTGAGCGCGACGGGCTTCTACAAGACGCCGGAGATCCACTGGGATCGCGACAAGGGCCGTGGTCGGCCGTTCTATTACTTCGCGTACGGCGCAGCGATCACCGAGGTCGAGGTCGACGCGTTCACCGGGATGTACGGAATTCGCAGGGTCGACATCCTGCACGACGTCGGTGACTCGCTCTCTCCGATGATCGACGTCGGGCAGGTCGAGGGCGGATTCGCGCAGGGCGCGGGCTGGCTCACCCAGGAAGAGCTGGTGTGGGACGACAAGGGCGCGCTGCGGACGCCGAACGCGAGCACGTACAAGCTGCCGAGCCTCGGAGAGTGCCCGCCGGTGTTCCGCACGAAGCTGCTCGAGCGCGCGCGCCAGGAGGGCGTGGTCGGCGGGAGCAAGGCCGTGGGCGAGCCACCGCTGATGCTCGCGATCAGTGCGCGCGAGGCGCTGCGCGACGCCGTCGCGGCGTGCGCGACGACGGGCCGTCGGGGCGCGGTGGCGCTCGCGTCGCCCGCGACCGCCGAGCAGGTGTTCTGGGCGATCCAGACGCTGCGCGAAGAGGGCCGGGTGACGATGCCCGAGCCGATCGTCGGCGTGCGCAGCTGAGTTCTCGGAAGGCCCCCCAGCCCCGCTTGCTCAGGCGAGCTGTCGTCGATGGATGTGATCGAAGCGATTCGGAAGCGGCCGGGGATGTACGTCGGCGATGTGCGCGACGGGTCGGGGCTCTTGCAGCTGCTGTGGGAGGCGGTCGCGAACGCGATCGACGAGCACCTCGCGGGGCATGCGTCGCGGGTGCGGGTGACGATCGAGGGCGACGGCTCGTTCGTGGTCGACGACGATGGACGCGGGATCGCGCCGGACATGCGCGCGCTGACCGACCTCCGTCGCTGAGCGCTGCGGCGGGGCGTCACTGCGATCGCGTGGCGGCGCGCCATCTTGCTTCGACGTGCCGCTCTCGATCCGGCGCGCGCTGCGCCTGGGCGTGCGCTTTGCTCGCGACGCGCTCATGGATCCGCACACCGCGCGACCCGAGTTCGAGCACGAATATCCGACGTCCGACGCCGCACGGAGCATCTACGACGATCAGGATCTCCAGCGCGCGGTGCAGGCCTATCGGTTCTTCTATCCGACGGTCTCGATGGAGGCGATCTTCCACGGCAGTCGTGAGGCCGGCGTGGAGGACGGCAAGGCGATCATGGTGCTCGCCGCGGGCCCGCGGCACGTCGGGTTCACCGTCAACTCCGACACTCCGTACGCCGCTTGTGTGCTCGATCTCCAGTCGATGGGTCCCACCGTCATCGATCTCCCGCCCGGGCCCTACGTCGGAATGGTCGACGATCACGATCACCGATGGATCGGCGACATCGGCATTCCCGGGCCCGATCGCGGCGAGGGTGGTCGATATCTCGTGCTCCCTCGCGACTACGCGGGAGAGATCCCGCGTGATCATCTCGTCGCGCGATCACCCACGCGCCGAGCGCTGCTCGCGCTGCGCGCGATCCCCGGTGAGAGCGGCACCGAGGGCGCGATGGAAGCGCTCCGCCGCGTGAAGATCCATCCGTATGCGCGGCCCGACGCACCGCTCGACGTGATCGACGTGTCGAATCGCGACATCGACACGTCCCCGCTGCGCTGGGAGGACAGCCTCGAGTACTGGCGCCGGCTGCACGCGGTGCTCGAGCAAGAGCCGCCGCGCGAAGAATTCCGACCGATGTACGGGCTCCTCGCCGCGCTCGGTATCGAGCGAGGGCGACCCTTCGCGCCCGATCGACGCATGAAGCGCATCCTCGAGGCCGCGACCGAGACCGGGCTCGATCAGATGCGCGTCGAGGGGTTCGCGGCGGGGCGGCCCGATCTCCTCGTGTGGCCCGATCGACGGTGGGAGTGGATCGGCCTGACCGCGAACCCCGACTTCGAGTCGCCGAGCCACCTCGATCTGCAGGCCCGCGATCGCTGGTTCGTGCAGGCGATCGGCGCCTCGCCCGCGATGTTCCGGCGCGAGCCGGGAGGTGGATCGATCTATTTCCTCGCCGCCCACGACGAGAGCGGCGCCTACCTCGACGGCGCCAACACCTACGAGCTGCGCGTTCCGCTGCCGGTCCCGGCGGGCCTCTTCTGGTCGGTCACCGCGTACGACTCGAAGACGCGATCGCAGGTCCGCACCGCGCAGGACGTCGCGGTGTTGAGCTCGCTGCAGCGCACGTTCGAGCCCGGCCCCGACGGGTGCGCGCACCTGTACTTCGGCCCCGCCGCGCCCGCCGGTGGCGAGCGCTCGTGGATCCAGACCACGCCGGGCACCGGGTTCTTCTTGTACATGCGCATCTACGGCCCCGAGCCCGCGAGCTTCGACGGCGCGTGGAAGCCGAGCGATCTGGCGCGCGTCGATCGCGGGCCCGCCCGCGCACGGACGATCTCGCCGGCGGCGCTGCGCTCGATCTCGACGCCCGACTCGATCGAGAGCGCGATCGGACATCTGCGCTTCCACGACGGGATCCCGAGGTCCGAGACGGCAGCACGCCTCTACGATCATCTCGACTTCGTGCATGCCCAGAATGCCTATCTGAATGGCCTCCAGGCAGTCTCCGCCTACGCCATCCGCCAGGGTCTCCACGACGTCGGGGTGCGCGACAACGACGTTCTCGTGTTCTCGCGACTGATGGACTCGCAATCGCTCTTCCTCACTGCGAATTGCGACACCGTGTATTTCTGGTCGACCCTCGATCTGAGCGCCGGGCCGCTCGTGCTCGAGATCCCGCCGAAGACGCTCGGCGTGATCGACGACATGTGGTTCCGCTGGGTCGCGGACGTCGGCACGTCGGGCCCCGATCGCGGCGAAGGTGGGCGATATCTGATCGTGCCCCAGCGCTACGCGGGGCCGCTCCCCGAGGGCGGCTTCTACGTGTTCCGCGCGCGGACCGATCACGCGCTCCTGCTCGGCCGCGCGTTCCTCGAGGACGACGATCCCGCGCCCGCAGCGGCGCGCATCCGCCGCGAGCTGAAGATCCACCCCTACGTCGCCGGCGGAGTCGGCAGCAGCATCGGCGCCTATCTGCGCGGCGAAGGCCCGCTCGGCGTGCTCGGCGCGGCCGCGCGCCCGCCGCGCTTCGTCGAGGGCACGGGGCTCGTGATGAACACGATCCCGCCCAACGACGAGTCGTTCTTCGAGATGCTCGATGCGGTCGTGCAGCTCGAGCCGGCGGAGGCGCTCGATCCCGAGATCGCGGGCCACGCGGCGGCGATCGGCATCATGAAGGGTCGTCCGTTCCGGCCCGACGCGCGGATGCAGCGCATCCTCAGCGACGCGATCGTCGTCGCGAACGCTGCAGCGCGCACCATCGCGATGCGCCCGCGCCTGGCCGAGGGATTCCGCTACTACGGAGAGCAGTCCGGGTGGTCGAACCCGCTCTTCGTGGGTGGATACGAGTTCCTCCGACCGCCGCCGCACATCACGAGCGAGGGAGTCGAGCAAGCACCGAGCGCCGGTGCTCGCGCGCTCGATGCGCGCACCCAGATGTTCTATCTCGCGACCGGCATCACGCCGGCGATGTGCATGCGGCTCGAGAACGCCGGCTCGCAATATCTCGGCTCGTTCTACGACGCCGACGGAGATCCCTTCGACGGAGCGAGCACCTACGAGCTCACGCTGCCGCGCGGGATCCCCGCCGCGCTCTTCTGGTCGCTCACGCTCTACGACAACCAGACGCGCTCGATGCTGCAGACGCCGCAGCGATTCCCGCGCGCCGGCAGCCAGGCCCATCCGTCGCCCGCCGCGGTCGCGAGCGAGGACGGATCGGTGACCGTGTTCTTCGCCCCCGAGCGACCGCAGGGCGTGCCCGAGGGCAATTGGATCCAGACCGTGCCGGGCAAGGGCTGGTTCGTGCTGCTCCGCCTCTACAGCCCCCTGCGCTCGTTCTTCGACAAGACCTGGCGTCCCGGCGAGATCCGCCACACGACTCCGCGCGTCAGCGCGTGACTCGACAGGTGAACTCGGCCGTGAGGCTCACGGCGGGCAAGTACACCCCGGAGTCGTCGTAGTCGGGCGAGTTGATCTGCGCGGGCAGCGACGAGCACTGCAGTCCGCCGACGATCCAGCCCTCGTCCTCGAGCGGCTCGACGATCAGCGTGCAGCGCGACGGTTGCGGGCGCCCGTGACCGACACCGACATGCTCGCGGTCGGCGGCTCTCCGCAGCCGCTCGCGAGCGCAACGACGATTGCCAGGGATGGTCCGATCGATCCGACTCTGCTCATCGAGATGGCTCCTCTGCACGACCCGTGAATCCGCGGGTCGACTCCGACTCGTTCATGCCGCGCGGATCAGACGCTCCGCACCACGCGCGTGAGCCACAACGACGTCTGCTCGTCGGGATCCCACGGCCCGAAGCACTCGACGTCGTAGGTGCCCTCGGCGAGCGCGAAGCGCAGCACGCCGCCGTGCTCTTCGAGGATCTTCGGCTGCAGCGCGGGGTCCTTCAGCGCCTTGCCGCTGAGCGAACCGTCGAAGAGCGCGTAGTCGCCGCCGGCCGCGCGGAACTTCCGGGGCAGCACGTGCCATCCGCTCACCGGCATCACCTCGAGGTGTCCGTCGAGCGAGCGATCACCCTCGCAGTAGATCGCGGTGACGAGCAGCACGCCGCCGAGCTCGAGCGGGACGACCGTCGTCAGCTCGGGATCGCGCAGCACGATCACCTGGTTGCCGGCGAACTCACCGATCGCCGCGAACTGCGGCATGCGCTCCGTCGCGACGTCGCCTCCTGGCCAGCGATCCACGTCCGATTCGCGCAACACCACGGGGGGGCGACCCTGGATCCAGTCGTACATCCGAGCTCGCGGCCATTGTCGCTCGAATCGCACTGCGCTGGAAGATCACTCCGCAAGCATACGTGTCGACGCGCACGCCGGATGATCGAACGGCTCGACGCGGTCGGTGTCGACGACGCAGCGGTACTGCGGGCACGCACCTTCGCACCACACGCGGCCGTCGAGCGTCTGCACCGCACCGCTGCCGTCGGCGCCGATCGAGACGATCGCGACCTCCTCGTCGATCGCGCGCGGCGCGACGAGCGGATCGCCCTCCGCGGTGCGCGAGACGTGCACGCCGCCGGTGCGGCGATGGCCGAACGACGCGCGCGGAGTCCCGGTGCCGGCCTCGCGACGCTCGCCGCTCGCGGGATCGATCCGCACCCAGCGCGGCCCGACGACGACCCCTGCGGCGCGCGTCGCGACCACGATGCCCTGCGCGTCCCATCCGAGCGCGTCGTGGGTCTCGGCGAGGCTGCGATCCCCGGGGTGATGCGCGAGCACCGCGAGCGTGCGCGCGTCGAGCACGTACACGCCTTCCCAGTCGTCGCTCCACGGCCCGACGATCACCGCGAGGCGCGTCCCGTCGGGCGAAGGAGTCGCGCGCGAGATCCGGCTGTACGCATCGGGCGGGGTGAAGTCGGCGATCACCGCGCCGCGCTCGGGGTCGACCAGCTGGATGCCGTTGTGCGGATCGGAGAGCAGCCAGTGATCGTCGCGCCACTCCGCGTACTGCCAGATCCCGCTGAACGTGCGGGCGCGTGATCGGGTCCAGCCGCGCGCGCTCGACACGAACGCGGTGCGGCGTCCGTTCACGTCGCGGATCGCCAGCAGCCGATCGCCCGGGGCGGCGAACACCTGCCAGCTCGGCGGGTACTCGCCGTTGGGCCCGGTCGGCAGCGCGATCGGAGGCAGCGGCGCGCCCGAGAGATCGAAGCGTGCGAGCGAGCCCTGCGCGTCGATCGCGCCGATCCATCCGTCGCCGATCACCGGCTCGACGGGGCGCGACTGGCCGTTGACGTCGCGATAGCGCTCGACCGGCGCGTCGGTCAGGCGCAGCGGCGCGCTGCGCGCGGCCCAGTCGAACAGGAAGAGCCCGTGCGCGCCGTGGAGCACGAGGCGTCCATCGGCGAGCGGGATCCACGGTGCGGGCAGCTCGGCCTGGACCTGCCGGATCGAATCGAGCTCGGTGGGCGGTGCGCACTCGATCCACTCGGCGTGGATCGCGCGCGCGAGGTGCGCGCGACGCGTCTCGTCCTCGGTGGCGTGAAGGCCGATGCGATCGATCTCGCCCGACGCGTCGATGCAGCTCGTCCAGAACGTCTCGCGTCGCGCCAGCGTCGCGCCGTCGCGCAGCGCGTCGAGCCACGCCGGTCCCGTCGCCGAGAACGCGAGCACGCGGTCGTAGCGCCGCGTGAGATCGCGCGACCAGAGCACGTACGCGTGGCCCTGCACCGAGAGATCCCAGGGCGGCACGTCGATCGCGCGCGGCTCGCCCGACTCGAGATCGAACACCCGCATGCCCTCGTGGGTCTGCATCACGCAGAGCTCGGAGGTCGCGGCCACGCGCACCGCGTAAGGCAGCTCGCGCGTCCACAGCCACTCGCGGGTGCGGAGATCGAACGCGCCGACGCGCGCGCGATCCAGGATCACGCACGCACGCCAGAAGCTCGGATCGAGCTCGATGTTCGAGACCGACCCGAAGCGCTCGACCGCCCAGCTGATCCCGGTGTCGGGATCGAACACCCGCACCGCGTCGTCGATCGCCGACACCTCGCGCCGCCCGACGCCCGCGACCTCGATGCGCGAGTAGACGAACTGGCTGGCGGGCGCGTGCCGCACCAGGCGTGGCTCGAAACGCGGGGCGATCGCGGCCGGGGCCGGGGGGCTCGGCGCGATCGGCGTCGCACGGGGCGCGGACGCGCCGCACCCGGCGAGGAACAGCGCGAGGATGATCGAGAAGCGCACGATGTCGCGAACGACGGGCATGGCCGCGTGTCGATTCAGGTCTCGTCGTCCGAGAGCGGCTCGTCGGACTCGAGGGCGCGCCGGATCGCGGCGTCCTCGAGGGCGCGCATGTGCGAGCCCGCGCGCTCTCCGTGCCGCAGCGCGACCAGCTCCCCCACGATGCTCACCGCGATCTCCTCGGGCGAGACCGCGCCGATGCGCAGTCCGACCGGGGCGTAGACGCGATCGAGCGGCGGCAGCGCGCCGCGTCGCGCGCGGATGCGCCGGAGGATGCGCACGACCTTGCGACGGCTGCCGATCACGCCGAGGTACGCGTGGGGCAGCGTCGAGTAGAGATCGAGCGCCTCTTCGTCGAGGCGATGATCGTGGGTCACGACGAGCAGCCAGTCGTGCGCGGTGGGCGCGACGCGATCGCGCGCCTCGCGCGGCTCGGCGAGCACGCGGAGGCACCCCGGGAAGCGCGCCTCGTCGTTCAGCTCGTCACGATCGTCGACGATCGTGACCGCGAATCCGACGGTGCGCGCGATCGCGGCGGTCGCCTTCGCGACGTGGCCCGCGCCGAAGATGACGAGGCGCGGTGCGCCTTCGATCGGCTCCACGAACACCTCCATGCGTCCGCCGCAGCACATGCCGAGATCGCGCCCGAGCTCGCGCGCGATCACCCGCGGCGTCCCGTCGCGCACGCACGCGCGCAGCGCCTCGACGACGACCTGCTCGATCGCGCCACCACCGACCGTCCCCACCAGCGTTCCGTCGGGACGCAGCAGGAGCCGCGCGCCCGGCTGCTGCGGGGTCGAGCCCGCGGCGCGCGTCACCGTCGCGAGCGCGCCACGACCTCCGCCGCGCAAGAGCGCGAGGAGCGCTTCGGTGACCTCGATCATCCGATCGAGAACGTTACTCGACTTCCTGCACGTACTTCGACACCAGCACCTTCACGCCGTGCTCGCCGCCGAAGTCGATCTCGAGCTTGTCGCTCTCGGGCAGGGCGCGGAGCACGACGCCGATGCCGAAGCGCGGGTGGTGCACGCGGCGCCCCGACGTCTCGCGCGTCTTGTCGGGCAGCACGAGGGTGCGCTCGAGGTAGGGCTGCCAGTCGCGCGGGCCGTCGTCCATCGCGAGGTCGAGATCGAGATCGACCGCGGTCACGTCGACGTCTCCGTCGTCGTCCTCGTCGCTCGAGCCCGCCGAGAGGATCTCGCCCATCACGCCGTCGACCACGCGCTCGAGCCACGATCCCAGGGAGCCGCCGTCCGACTCGGTGCGGTCCTCGGGATCGAAGAGCGTGACCCGCAGCGCGAAGCCGGGATCGGGACGGCGCGCGATGCACACGAGGTGCTTGCCGTGCACGCCGAGCACGATGCGCCCCTTGCCGAGGCCCATGTCCCAGGCGCGCTCGGAGCGCGAGCCCACCTGCGCGAGCGAGAACTGATCGAAGGTCTCGGCGCGCGCCGCGAAGAGCGCGAGCGCGTCGTCGGCGAGCCGCGCGCGGAGGAAGTCTTCGAGCGTGTCGACCGCCTCGAGCGAGAGGGTCGGGCGGGGATCGATCGGCTTGGCCTCGCGGCCCTCGAGCGTCGCGACCCGCGCTTCGAGCGCGAGCAGCCGCGCGAGCGCGGCGCGCACCTCGGGGGCCACCTCGAGCGGCCCCGGCTCTCTCACGTCGCGCAGGGCGCGCCGTTCACTCGAAGGAGAGGTGTCTCGTCGCACGGCCGCCACTGCCCCACCCGCGCCGAATCCGGACTTCGGCTTCACTGCTCGTCCTCGCTCCACGGCTCTCGCGTGCCCCCACGCTCGTGCCGATCAGTTCGGGCGATCTCCTGCGAACACCACGCGCTCACCGGGCTCGCCGACGAGCTCCGCGAGCTCCAGCGCCTCGCCCTTGAACTCGTAGGGCACGTAGCAGTTCACCGGCTCCTCGGCGGCGTGCTCCATCGCGACGTGGATCGCGGCGGTCATCGCCTGATCGTTCTCGTCCTCGAGCGTCACGTCCGCGACGACCGCGACGGCGCGATAGTCCTCGCGCGACTCGCGCAGCGTCTTGCGGAGGCTCTCGACGACCTGCTCGGGCTCGCGCTCGTCCTCGCCTTCTTCGTCGGGCGAGAGGTGCATGATCTCGCCATCCTTGCGGAGCGCGAGCGCGAACGGCTCGAACTCACCTTCTTGCTCGAGCATCTCGGCGGCCACTTCGACCGCGCCGTTCAGCAGGTCGTTGAGCTCTTCGCGCGCATCGCGGTCGGACATAGTCGGGGACCATAGCGCCCGACTTCGCGGGCGTCACGCGGGCGAGTGGGGCGAGGTGTCACGCAGATCAGCGACGCACCTCGACCGCGTCCCAGAGGTCGTCGGCGCGCAGCCCGAGCCACGGATCGCTCGCCGGAGTGAGGAAGAGCTCCGCGTAGACGCGCTCGTTCAGCACGGTGAGCCCGGGCGCGGCGCGAAGCAGACCGCGGGCTCGACGATGCAGCGTCACCTCGTTGCGCACGCCGTCGATCGCGGCGACCGAGGCCATGCGCGCCGCGAGCGCGTCGACGTCGTGACGACCGCTCTTGAGGCGGAGCAGCGCGAGGGTGCGGGGGTCGGGGCGCGCGGCGAGCACGTCGGCGGTCGCGGCGAGCTCCCAGCGGATCGGGGGAGGCGTGGACACGCGCGCGAGATCGCGCGCCATGAGCCGCATCATCGGGGTCTCGATCGCGGCCTTGCCGACCGTGATCGGCATCGCGAGCAGCGCGCTCGGCGCGGCCTCGCCGGCCACGCCGGGATCGGAGAGCTGGAACGCGGCGTAGAGCGGGAGCTCGGGCGCGGCGGTGCGGCGCTCCTCCCAGCTGTGCCCGAGCGCGGCGAGCTCGGCGTCGTGCCCTTCGCGCAGGCAGGTGTCGAACGCGTCGCGCGCGAGCGGCGCACAGCGGGTCGCGAGCTCGTGCGCGCGCTCGAGCACCGCGACGAATTGCGCGGGCGCGTAGAGCCCGGGGATCGCGTCGATCGGGCGGCCGTCGGCGTCGAGCACGTAGTGCACGCTGTTGCCGGTGACGGTGCGCTCGATGCGGCGTCCGTCGCCCATGTCGATCGTGATGCGCGGCGCGGGGCGCTCGCTCGACCAGTGCAGCACGAAGCGCTGCGAGAGCACCCGCGCGACCGCGGCGTTCGGATAGAGCACGGTGCGGAAGAAGCGGCTGTTCGCGCACGAGAGCTCTTCGTCGAGACGACCGAGCAGGCGCAGCGAGAGGATCGGGCGTCCGGTGCGGCGCGCCTCGGCGCGCGCGGCGTCGAGATCGGTGTGCCAGTAGAGGCCGCTCGCGTGTCCGTCGCGCTGGGCGCTCACGACGTCGATCGCGTGGCGCAGGCGCTCGGTCGCGTCGTCGGGATCGATCGGCGGAGCGTCGCGCAGGGTGGTGATCGCCGCGGTGTGAGCCCGCATCAGCGCGGCGTGGCCGGCGGGGCCGAGCGCGCGCAGCGCGGTGATGGCGGGCTCGGCCACCTGGGGATCGGGATCGACGGCGCGGCGCGCGAGTGAGTCGGGATCGCCTTCGTGGTGGCTCTCGCGATCGGCGAGCGCGAGCGACGTCACGGCCGAGGTGGTGGCGAGCGCGAGCAGCACGAGCGGGAGCGCGTACGAGCGGATGCGAGCGGTCATCGGTGCCTCCTCGCTCCGAGCGTGGAATCGCGCGTCGCATGCGCTCGTCAGGGTTCGGTAAGAACGGCCTTTACCGAAGACTTACGGAGCGAACGCGCGCGGCGCGCGTAGAACGTGGATCATGGGCTCGGGATGACGACGACCCCGCGCGTGCTGGTGGTGGAGGACGAGGCGCCCATCCTCGACGGGCTGCTCGCGCTCTTCCGCGCCCAGGGCTGGGACGCGTCGGGTGTCGCCGACGGAGCGAGCGCGCTCGAGTCGCTCGCGGCATCGCGCGTCGATCTCGTGGTGCTCGATCTGATGATCCCCGGCGTGCCCGGGCTCGAGGTGCTGCGTCGGGTGCGGGCGCGGGGCGACGACACGCCGGTGCTGGTGCTCACCGCGAAGGGCGCGGAGGAGGACGTGGTCGCGGGCATCGAGCTCGGCGCCGACGACTACGTGACCAAGCCGTTCGGGATCCGCGAGCTGGTCGCGCGGGCGAAGGGCCTGTTGCGGAGGCCGCGCGTGACGAGCGGCGCGCCGCGACGAATCGCGATCGCGGGCGCGACGATCGATCTCGACGCGCTCGAGGTGCGCTGGGAGACGAGCGCCGATTCCCCCCGCAGCATGCGCCTGACCGCGCGCGAGGGATCGCTGCTCGAGTACCTCGCGGCGCGCGCCCATCGTGCGGTGACGCGCGAGGAGCTGCTCGTCGACGTGTGGGGCTATCGCGACGGGACGGTGCGCACCCGGACGGTCGACGTGCACGTGCAGCAGCTGCGCACGAAGCTGCGCGCGGTGCCGGGTGGCGAGGCGTGGATCGCGACGGTGCGCGGGCGCGGGTATCGGCTCGCGACGGGCGGGGAGCTCGACGAATGAGCACGTCGCGCGCGCGCTGGCTCGCGCTCGGCGTCGCGCTGCCGACGGTGTTGCTCGGCGTCGGGTGGCTCGCGGCGTCGGCGCGCGAGCGCGCGTCGCGGGTGCGCGAGATCGAGGGCCGGCTCGAGGGCGTCGCGGCGGCGGTGCGCGGCGCGATCGACGAGGGGCTCGAGGAGCTGCGACGTCGCGAGGACGAGCGACCGTTCTATCTCTACAACCACTACTACAGCCCGCCGGACGTGCTCGCGATCAGCGATCCGGTCGCGGTCTCGCCGCTCGCCGCGGGGCCGCGCGACGAGCGGGTGATCGGGTGGTTCCAGGTCGATCCCGACGGGACGGTGCGCACGCCGTGGACCGCGCTCCCCGACGAAGAAGGCCCGCCCGAGGCGGCGCGGGTGCGCGCGCTCGCGCGCAGCGATGCGCTCGCCGATCTGCGGGCGGTGGTGCGCGGTCGTGATGCCGGGCAGCTCGTGGCTCGGGCGCGCCCGAGCGTGGCCGATCCGGTGCTGCTCGCCGACGCGCGCTTCGCGCAGCAGAGCGAGCCGGTGACGGTGGGGCTCAACTACGACGCGGTGTCGCTGGCGAACGAGATCCAGCAGGCGCAGGCGGGCGACGTGGGCGCGTTCGAGCGGATCTCGCGACGCGGGCGTCAGGCGCCGGTGACCACCCGGCGCAGCGTGGGGCTCGACGAGCTGCAGCAGCAGCGAGGCTCGGCGCGCGACAATCCGCCGCCCCAGCAGGTCGTCCCCGAGCCCACCGAGTCGCCTCCGCTGGTGCCCACCTCGATCGAGGTCGACTACACGCCGATGCAGTGGCGCGCCGACGACGACGCGGTCGTGCTCACGCGCGTGGTCTCGCACGAGGGCGCGGCGGTGCTCCAGGGCGTGATGCTCGATCGCGCGGCGATCGCGTCGCGCTGGGTGCCCGAGGTGATCACGCGGGTCTCGGCGGGCGGGCCGACCCCGCGGGTGCTCGAGGCCCACGAGGATGCGACGTGCGCGCTGCGTCGCCCTGCGAGCGAGACGTTGCGCGGCCTCGATCTGTGCTTCGAGCACACATCGGTCGAAGGATCGATCGCCGCGCTCGACGGTGAGATGCGGTGGCAGGTCGGTGCGCTGATCGGTCTCGTGCTCGCGGTCGCGGCGGCGGCGCTGGCGATCGCGCGGGCGTCGCGGCGCGCCGAGGAGCTCGCGATGCAGCGCAGCGCGTTCGTGAGCGCGGTGAGCCACGAGCTGCGCACCCCGCTCACCACGATCCGCATGCACGCCGAGATGCTCGAGGACGATCTGGTCGACGACGCGCGGCGGCCCCGGGTCTATCGGGAGATCGCGACCGAGAGCGTGCGCTTGTCGCGCCTCGTCGAGAACGTGCTCGAGATCTCGCGGCTCGAGGAAGGACGCCGACCGCTGCGCAAGGCGCGCGGCGATCTCGCCGGACAGGTGCGCGAGGTGGTCGAAGCGCAGATGCCGTTCGCGTCGACGAAGGGATGCACGCTGCGGGTGATCGCGGACGAGCCGATCGAGCTCTCGTTCGACGCGCAGGCGATCGAGCAGATCGTCGTGAACCTGATCGACAACGCCGTGAAGTACGCGCCGGGCGAGATCGAGGTCGAGGTGCGTCTGCAGGGCGAGCGCGCCGTGATCGCAGTGCGCGATCGCGGTCCGGGGATCCCCGAGGGCGAACGATCGCGCGTCTTCGAGCGCTTCCATCGCGTCGAGCGCGCCGAGACCGCGCACAAGCCGGGCACCGGCATCGGGCTCTCGCTGGTGCGCGATCTGGCGCGCGCGCACGGAGGCGAGGCGAGCGCACACGGAAGGGAGGGCGGAGGATGCGAGCTGCAGGTCGAGCTGCCGCGATCGTGATGCTGATCGCGATCGGGATCCCAACGTCGAGCGCCCAGGACGAGGCGTTGATCGTGGAGCGGGTGCGATTGCCGCGCGCGCCCGAGGTGGACGTCGGCGATCGCATCGCGACGATCGTGCGCTTCGATCTCCGCCGCTACGCGCTGCGCTTCCTGACCGAGAGCCACGAGGGGCCGCGCCGCCCTGCGACCGACTGGGTGCGCGAGCATCGGCTCGTCGGGGCGATCAACGCGGGCATGTTCCTGCCGAGCGGGCGCAGCTGCGGGTATCTGCGGGCCCGCGGCGAGGTGCGCAGCAATCGTCGTCCCGCGCGCTTCGATGCGGTGATCGGGTTCGATCCGCGCGCGAGCGCGGCGCCCTTCGCGATCGGCGGCACGGGATGCGGGGTCGATCTCGACGGGATGACCGAGCGCTACGACAGCGTGCTCCAGGGCGTGCGCATGATGGTCGACTGCGAAGGACGCGCGCAGCGCACCTGGCGCACCCGCCGCTACAGCGCGGCGCTGCTGGGCGCGGATCGCGAAGGGCGCGCGGTGATGGTCCACGTTCGCACGCCGTATCGCATGCAGGTGCTCGCGGAGATGCTCGCGGCGGACGCGCTCGGACTGCGCGGTCTCGTGTACATGGAGGGTGGGCCCGAGGCGTCGCTGGTGGTCGACGCAGGGCGCACCCAGGTGCGCGAGATGGGGAGCTGGGAGGACGGATTCCACGAGGCCGACGACGTGCGCGAATTCTGGGATCTGCCGAACGTCGTGGGCGTGGAGGCCCGATGAGGCACGTCATCGCGATCCTGCTCGTGGCGCTCTGCGCGTGGCCGGTGCGATCGCAGGACGCGCCGCTCGGGGTCGCGGTGCCGATCGACGATCCCCGACATCGTGTGTTGCCGCGGGTGCGTGCCGCGCTCGATCGAGCGCGACGGGGCGAGGGCGTCGCGCGCCTGTCGTTCTGGGGCGCGTCGCACACCGCGTCGGATCAGTACACCGGGTTCCTCCGTGAGCGCCTGCAGCGGCGGTTCGGCGATGCGGGCGCGGGCCTGGTGATGCCGGCGATCCCGTTCGCGCTCTACGAGCGGCGCGACGTGACGATGCACGAGAGCGCGGGATGGCGCGGAGTGCGGGTGCGCGGCGCCGAGCGCGCGCCCGATCGTTACGGTCGCGCAGGGTTCGCGGTGGAGACGACGACCGCGTCGTGGGCGCGGGTGCGCGCATCGAGCGTCGCGCACGCCGAGCTCTGGGCGTCGGGCGCGGGCACCGTCGAGCTCCGGGTCGACGACGCGATCGTCGCGAACGTGCCGCTCGCGCCGGGCACGATGTTCCTCGAGGCCGAGGTCGCGCGTGGATCGCACGTGGTCGAGGCGCGCGCGCGAGGTGATGGACCGGTGCGCGTGTTCGGGATGCTGCTCGAGAGCGGCCAGCCCGGCGTGATCGTCGAGTCGTTCGGGGTGCCGGGCGCGAGGGCACGCGATCAGCTCCCGTGGGACGAGGCCGAGCTGCGCGCCCAGATCGCGCGACGTCCGCCCGATCTCGTCGCGCTCGCCTACGGCACCAACGAGACCGGCGATCGCACTCCGATGTCGACGCTCGATCGCGATCTGCGCGCGGTGATCGCGCGCTGGCATCGTGTGGCGCCGGAGAGCGCGTGCCTGGTGATCGGCCCGTCCGACTGGATGCAGTCGCGCGAGGGCGCGCTCGGTCCTCGGGCCCGCACCACCGAGGTGCGCGATCTCTATCGCCGCATCGCGCTCGCCGAGGGCTGCGGGTTCTTCGATCTGCTCGCGCTCCAGGGCGGGCCCGGCGCGATCGCGCGCTGGGTCGCGATGGGATGGGCACTGAACGATCACGTGCACATGACCGACGAGGGCCACGCCCGGGTCGCGGAGCTGCTCGAGCGCGCGCTCATCGCTCGCTGACCCATGGCTTCCTCGCCAGGCGATCCCACGCGACGATCGCCGCGTCGGCGCGCACCAGCGTGCACTCCGAGAGATCGTTCCGTTCCCGCAGCGTGCGCAGCTGCATGCGCTCGTCGTCGGGCTGCACGAACGTGAGCTCGGTCCACAGCGCGAAGCGCGCGAGCAGCGCGCCGATCACCGGCACGTCGACGAAGAAGCGCACCACGATCCAGGTATGCGTCGCGTCGATCGGGGTGCACGCGACGAAGCCACCGAGCCACGGCGTGAACGAGAGGAAGACGATCGCGGGCAGGCGCGCCTCGAGCGCGACGTTCCAGCCGCGGCGCGCCTTCTCCTCGCGCATCGTGCCCTCGGCGCGCACCACGCCGTCCTCCTCGCGCACCCGCCACGGATCGAGCCGCGGGCCCACGCCGCTCGAGAAGCGCCGATGCGCGAACGGGAAGTGATGCACGTCGAGCATCGCCTCCATCACGCGCGAGAGCGGCACGTCCCAGATCATCGTGCGCGTCCACGCGCGACGATCGTGGGCGGGCATCACGTCGGGCCAGGGCAGCGGCGCATCGCGCACCGAGCCGCGCCACATCCACACCAGACCGCGCGCCTCGCGCACGATGCGTCGCGCGATCTGCATCCGCGGGGGCACCCGCGCCTCCGCGCCCTCGCACGGCATCGCGACGCAGCGGCCCGACGCGTCGAACCGCAGCCCGTGGTACGCGCACTCGAGCTCGCCGCGGACGACCCGTCCTTCGCCGAGATCCACGCCGCGATGCGGACAACGCGCATCGTGCGCGTGCAGCACGCCGCGATCGTCGCGCCACAGCACGATGCGCTCGCCCATCCGCGTCACCGAGCGCGGCGCGCGCTGCACCTCGCGCGACTCCGCGATCACCCACCAGCCCTCGATCTCGTCCATGCGTTGCTACGCTGCGCTGCGATCGAGCGAGCCGCCGTGACCCACGACGCCAGCACGCATGACCTTCCGCGCCAGCCCACCACGTGGGGCCGCGCCCTCGCCGCGATGCTCGATCGCGCGCGCCCGCTCGGCATCGATCCCGAGGTGCTGCGGCGCGCGCTGGGCGTCGACGACGCGCTGCTGCGCGATCCCGATGGGCGGGTGCCGCTCACCGCGCTCTACGAGCTCGTGGAGCGGGTGATCGACGAGACCGGCGATCCCCACGCGCACCTCCGCCTCGCGCAGCAGCTCGACGTCGAGGCGTTCGACGCGCTCGGGCTCCTCGTGATGTCGAGCCCGACCCTGGGCGACGCGCTCGATCGCACGCTCGAGTACCAGCGCGTCTTCGTGGAGGGCGAGCGCTACGAGGGCATCGCGACCGAGCGCGCGCTGCACGTGCGCTACGTGCCGTGGGGCCCGCCGCGCGCCGCGCACGTCGCGATGGCCGACATCTTCGCGCGCGATCTGGCGGTGAACGTCGCGATGGTCACCGGCGCGCCGATCCCCGGGGTGCAGGTGCGACTGCGGCGCGCTCCGCCGGCGGATCGCGCGCGCTGGGAAGCGCTGCTCGGCACGTCCGCCGAGCTCGACGCGCCGGTCGACGAGGTCGTGCTCCCGAAGGACGCGCTCGAGCTCGCGATCCCCCGCGCCGACGCGGTGCTCGCGCGCTTCTTCGCGCGTTACCTCGACGCGCGCCTCGCGAAGCTGCCCGCGCCCTCGTGGACCGCGCGCGCCGAGCGCGCGATCGAAGACCTGCTGCCGCGCGGCGAGCCCACGCTCGCATCGCTCGCGCAGCGCCTCCACGCGAGCCCGCGCACGCTGCAGCGCCGGCTCGAGGACGAGGGCACGACCTTCGGCGCGCTGCTCGAGTCGGTGCGTCGCTCACGCGCCCTGGCGCTGGTCGAGGCGGGCATGTCGATCGCCGAGGTCGCGTGGATGCTCGGCTACTCCGAGCCCAGCGCGTTCCATCGTGCGTTCCGCCGCTGGACCGGACGAACGCCCGCGAGTTGGCGGGCGCGGAGTACTTGAACGGTCGTTCACGAAACGCCGGTGAGCGCGCAGGCGCGATCCCACAGCGCGCGTCCGAGCGCTGCGTCGTGGGCGATCGGGTTCGCCGCGGCCTCGTCCATGCGATCGAAGAAGCGCCCGCTCACCCGGGCGAGCGCGGGGTCGAGCGCGAGGCGCACGACCGGCTCGGCGCCGCGATCCGCATCGACGAAGAAGGGCCGGGCCACGGTGCGCATCAGGAGCTGGGCCCAGCGCGGCGCGTCCTTCTGCGCGTTGGTGCGCACCGCGCCGGGATGCACCGCGTTCACCGTCACCTGCGCAGGGTCGAGCCGCCGCGCGAGCTCGAACGCGAGCACCACGCGCGCGAGCTGCGCCTGGTTGTTCGCCGCGAGCATCGACCAGCGCCGCGACGCGAAGGAGAGATCGTCGAGGTCGAGCTCGCCGCGCCGGTGATAGATGCCCGCGAGCTGGACGATCCGCGCGCCGGCGCGCATCCGATCGAGCAGCGGCACGGTGAGCGCGAAGGGCCCCAGCGTGTCCACCGCGAGCGTGCGCTCGAGCCCGTCCTCGGTGAGCTCGCGGACCTTCGTCGTGGTGCCGGCGTTGAGCACCAGCACGTCGATGCGCGGCAGCGCGCCCAGCCGCGCCACCGCGGCCCTCACCGACGCCAGCGACGCGAGATCGACGAGCTCCACGTCCAGCTTCGCGCTGGGCACCCGCGCTCGGATGCGCGCCGCGGCCTGCTCGGCGCGCCCGCGATCACGACACGCCATCACCACCCGCAGCCCGCGCGCCGCGAGCGCGGCGCTCGTCGCCTCGCCGATGCCTGCGCTCGCGCCCGTCACGATCGCGATCCGTGCGTCGTCGTCCATCGCGCAACGAGGTTCGCACGGGCGCGCCGACGTCCAGCGACCTGCGCACACCGACCGATCGGGTGGGGTGCTCCGGCGCGCACCGCTCCGATCGGACGGGCGCATCCTGCGAGAGCGTCGCTCGTGCATTGCGATCACGACCTCGGGTCCGTACACCGAGGCCGCCAGATGCGTAAGTCGCTTCGCAGCAGCACCGCGGAGCCGCCGCCTCGCGCGATTCGTCGCACGGGCGCGCGCATCGGTGGGCTCTCTCTCGCGCTCCTCGTGCTGGGCGCGCTCGTGTGGCGCGCGGTCGAGGTCGAGGTGCCCGCGCTCGTCGCGTCGCACGTACGCAGCGAGCTCGCGAAGGTCGGCCTGCCGGACGCTCGGTTCCGCGTCGAACGCGTCGCGCTCGATCACGTGCGCTTCACCGAGGTGCGGCTCGCGCCGGATCTCGAGGCGGAGTCGATCGAGGTCGGGTTCGATCCGTTCGGCGATCGCGGCGTCTCGATGACGATCGAGGGTGCGCGCTGGTCGACCGCGCTGGACGAAGACGCGCTGCGCGAGAGCACGCCCGCGCGCCTGATCGCGCGCGCCGAGGCGCCGAGCGACGACGGTGGTGGCGGCCCGGGGATCGATCACGTGCGCATCGAGCGATCGCACGTGGTGCTCGCGCGCGCCGACGGCGCACCGATCGACGTCGCCATCGAGGGCGAGCTCGCGCCCGGCGACACCCGCGGCGCGATCGTGCTCGAGACCGAGACGTTCGGCGCGTGGGCGATCTCGATGCACCCGCGGGCGCAGACCCTCGAGATCGAGGCCCGCGCCGCGTCCGGCGAGACGCTCGACCTCGGCATCACCCAGCACGACGACGCGATCGCGTGGTCGCTCGACGGCACGCTCCCCCGCGCGATCGCCGCCCACCTGGCGCCGGCGATCGAGCTCTCCGCGTCGCCCTCGGTGCGCGCGCGCGGCACCGCGCGGGGCACGACGTGGACCCTCGACGACGCGCACCTCGACGTGCACGTGGCGCGCGCCGCGCACGAGGCGCACGAGGTCCGCGACGCGCACGTCGTGCTCGACGCGACGGGCGAGATCGCGCCGGGGCTCGCGCTCGACGTGCGCTCGCATCTCCATCTCGCGCACGCGCGCATCGAGGACGTGCGGCTCGAGCGCGCGGTGCTCGCGCCCCGGCTCGACGTGGAGCGTGCGGTCGACGGATCGATCATCGCCCACACCCGGACCGACGTCGGCGTGAAGCTCGGCGTGTTCGCGGTGGGCTCCGAGGACTCCGCGCTGAGCTTCCACGACGTGGCGCTCGCGCTCTCACCGCGCGGCGATCGCCCGATGATCGCGCGCACGACCGGCGGCGACGTCGAGATCACGCTCCACGCGCGCGCTCGCTCTCCGCGCGCCGACGGAGTGCTCCGCGCGTCCGGCGTTCGCGCCGATGGCGACGTCGATCTCGTGCTCGGCGCGAATCCGTCGCTCGCGGCGCCTCTCGCGATCCGCGTCGCGCGCATGACCCAGACCGACGCCGAGCTCTCGCTGCGCGACGTGCGCCTCGATCTCCCGTTCGATCTCGACGCGCAACAGTCGATCCGTGCGCGTGGTCGCGGCCGCGCGCGCCACTCGGCGTGGAGCGGTGTCGCGCTGGGACCGACCGAGGGCACGCTCGCGCTCGTCGGTGATCAGCTCGGGCTCACGCTCGAGGGCCGCGCCAGCGCGCGCGCCCCGTTCCACGTCGACGTCGCGCTGGGCATCGAGACCGGCCGCGGCCACGTCGACATCGAGGTGCCGATCGCGCCGATCGACGCGAACGACGCGCTGCACCGTGTGTTCGCGAAGCACTGCGGCGCGCGCATCGTGGGCCGCACCGGCGTGTCGCTGCACGGGCTGCTCGGTCCGCAGGTCGGTGCGGGCGAGGGGCGCGTCACGTTCGAGAACGTCGCGCTCGAGAACGAGTCGGGCCAGCTCCAGGCGAGCGGTCTCAGCGGCACGCTCGACCTCGCGCACCTCGATCCGCCGGTGAGCGCGGGCGCCGACCGCGTGCGCTGGGACGCGCTCACGCTCGGCGGAACGATCTCGCTCCGCGAGGGCAGCGCGAACATCCACTTCGCGCGCCCGCCGCGCGGCGCGGGTCGCACCGCGTCGGGCACGGTGCGCCGCGAGATCGTGATCGCGGGCGCCGAGGCGGCGGTCGGTGGTGGCCGCGTGCAGGTCGCGCCGTTCCGCGTCGATCCCGAGGCGCCGAGCCTCGCGCTCGATCTCACGCTGCGCGGCATCGAGCTGCAGCGCCTCGCGAGCGCGGTCTCGAGCGGTCGCGCGAGCGGCACCGGCCGGCTCGACGGGCGCATGTCGCTGCGCGTCGATCTCGTGGCGGACACTCCGCGCATCGTGCTCGGTCGTGGTCGTCTCTCGGCGCGCGGTCCCGGCCGCGTGCGCATCCGTGAATTGCCGGCGTCGGCGACGCCCGCGCGTGGTCTCGATCAGCTCCGCGACGGCGAGTGGATCGAGCAGCGCGTGCTCGCCGCGCTCGCCGACTTCGAATACTCACGTCTCGCATTCGAGCTCCACGGCGAAGAGGGAACGACGCGCCTGCGCGCGCGTGTTCAGGGTCGTGGCGCGCGTACGCCGCAGGAGCTCGATCTCACTCTCCAGGTCAACGGACTGCAGCCTGCGCTCGATCGGGGCCTCGTGCTCCTCGGTCGCGGGCCCTCGCAGGAGCCTTCATGAAGTCGATGTCGTTCGTTCGTGCTGGTCGTCGTGCGCTCATCGCGCTCGGCCTCGTCTCGGTCCCGTGCTTCGCCTCGGGGTGCTTCTCGCACGCGGTGCGTGTCGAGCCGATCACCGTCGCGCCGGTGCAGGTGACGATGGACGTGAACCTGCACGTCGACGACGAGCGCGCGGCCGCCGAGCAGGACGACGCAGCCGCTCCGTCGACCGAGCAGGCGACCACCGCGACGCCCGACGAGGGCTGATCGCGGACGAGCACGTCGGACGAGCACGCGTACGGTTCGTCGGGCACGCAGGGCAGACGCATCGCTCGTCCACCCATCACGCCCAACTTCCGCGCGAAGCGCGCACACGCGCGAAGCGCGGTGCTACCCGCGAGCGTCCGAGCCGCGCGAATAGCGCGGATCGATCGCGAGCCTCCCCAGCCCCACCCAGCGAGACGGCAGAACCGCGGTACCGGGCGGGTGGGGTGGGTCCGACGCCCCCGTGCGACGGGGGCTCGCAGAGGCCGACCGCAGACTGATCGAAGCATCGCGGCAGAGCGCAACGCGCGCGCCGCGATGCGCCCACCGCGTCCCGACGCTCTCACCGCGCTCGTGAGGCAGCCCGCGAGCACCCAGGGGCGGCGGACCCACCCCACCCGCCGCACGCCGAAGCCTCTCCGATCCGAAGCCTCTCAGCCCTTGCGAGACCGAACGAACCCCGCCCGCCGAATCGCGTCCAGCAAGATCGGCGGAAGCAGGTTCTCGCCCACCTCGCTCAGCGTCAGCGGGATCGACTCACCGGGGCGACGCTTGAAGATCGTCGTGTGCGACGCCGCGACCTCCGAGGCCGGGCGCCCGTTCGAGTAGTAGTAGAGCGCGACCGAGCGACGCTGGCGCTCCGGCGGGCACTGGAGCGGATCCGGGTGTCCGTGGTTCGCGAAGTCGGTCGTGTTGAACACGACCATGCGGTTGAAGAGCGGCGCGACCTTGTGCTCCGCCTTCTTCATCTCGGTGTCCCAGAGCTCCAGGTGGCCGCCCCACGACTCGTCCCAGTCCTTGTTGAGGTAGACGAGCACGTTGATGCGGCGATCGAGCTTCAAGAGCGTGTGCTTGTTGAAGTCGACGTGGACCTTGAGCATCCCGCCGCGCTCGATCTGGTGCAGGCCGCCGCCCTCGTACCACGGGTCGGGCACGAGCCCCTGGATGCCCGTGAGCTCCTCGAGGAACTGGATGAACGGCGCCGAGTTGAGCTCGTGCAGGAAGAGCCGCGTCGTCGGCCCGAGGCGCTCCTCGTCGCGCGAGCCCAGCTTCTTCTGCAGCGGATCGTCGTAGCGCTCCCAGCCCTCGGTGCGCGGCGACGGGAACTCCGAGAGCACGCGCTCGAGCAGCTCGGTCGGGAAGAGACCGTCGATCACGGTGTGGGGGAACGGCGCGTTCTCGCGATGCACCGTCGCGCGCTCGCGCGCGACCTCGAGCAGCGCGTCGCGATCGAAGAAGAAAGGCAGCGCCTCGGCGGGCTTCATCACCGGCTTCACGTGGACCTCACCTCGCTCCCTGGGATCTCTCTCGGAGGCCGGATGTACACCCGGGACCCCGGATCGTCGATCACCGCGGCCAGGACGGCGCCCCGCGCGCCCGTCGGATCCGCAGCCAGCGCCACGCGAGGGCGGGACGTCGCAGCACGTACGCGAGCACCGGGAGCGGATCGAAGTAGGCACGACGCGAGGTCACGATTCCGTCCGTGAGCGTCAGCACGTCGACCGAGTGCCACGACAGCTCGCGCGTGTGGAACGTCATCGAGATCCAGATGCGGTCCTCGCTCGCCGACCACGCGTGCACCTCGGCCCGCAGATCGGGGAAGAGCGCGAACGTGCGCCGGAACGCGGCGTAGCCCGCTTCGCGTCCGCGCGTGCGGCCCGCGAGCGGCGCGATCAGCTCGACGTCGGGCGAGAACGCGTCGAGGAAGCGGAACTCATGGGCCGGCGGATCGGCCCAGACGCGGGAGAACCCATCGACGATCGCCTGGGGAGTCATGCCCTCGTCCTGCACCCCGCGGAGCGATGCGTCGAACGCATCGCTCGCATCGGAGCGATGCGCGTTGCGCATACCTCACGCGTTCGCGAGCGCGTTGCGCATCGCCGTGATCAGGTCGGTGCGCGCGGTGATCGTCGCGACCTTCAGCGCGTTCGCGATCGCGCGCTCGGTGCTGCGCCCGTGCGCCTTGATGCACAGCCGATCGAACCCGAGGATCGGCACGCCGCCGTACTGCTCCCAGTCCGTGACCTCGCGCACCCGCTGGATCGCCGGCGCGAGCAGCGCGAGCCCCGCCTTGTAGCGAACGCTCGCCTCGCCGGCCGCGCGCGCGAGGCGCATCACCGTCTCGCTGATGCCCTCGAGCATCTTGAGCACGATGTTCCCGGTGAACCCGCCGGTGACCACCACGTCCGCGGTGCCGCGCGGGATGTCCATCCCCTCGATGTTCCCGATGAAGTCGATCTGCGTGCTGCGCGACAAGCGCGCGTGCGCCTCGACGATCGCCGCGGTGCCCTTGCTCGCCTCGCTGCCGATCGAGAGCAGCGCCACGCGCGGCCGCGGGTTCTTCGAGATGCGCTGCGCGTAGGCCGAGCCCATCAGCGCGAACGCGACGAGATCGTCGGCGCTCACGTCGAGCGTCAGCCCCGCGTCGAGCAGGAGCGAGAAGGGATCGCGCTTCTCGCCGCGACGTCGCTCGGTCGGCACCACCGCGCCCAGCGCCGCGCGCCCCACACCCGGCAATCGCTCGAACGTGCGCGCGCACGCGAGCGTCACCGCGCCGGTGTTGCCCGCGCTCACCAGCACGTCCGCCTCGCCGCTCCTCACGAGCCGCGCCGCCACCAGCACCGACGCGTCGGGACGCGCGTCGAGCGCCTCCTTCGGCTTGTCGTCCATGCGGCACACCTCGCTCGCGTGCACCACCCGGACCTTCGACGGGTCGTGCTCGCGGCTCGCGAGGACGGCGCGGATCGCGCCTTCGTCGCCCACCAGCACCAGCTGCGGCGCGCTCGGCGACCTGCTGATCGTCGCCGCCCCACCGACCGTCGCCTCGGGCCCGTGATCGGAGCCCATCACGTCGAGCGCCACGCGGATCACGATGCCGAGCGTACACGCCTCGACACGACTCGTGCTGCACGTAGGATGTCGGCCTCCGGATGGGCCTCCTCTTCGTCACCATCTTCAACAGCATCCTCGGCCTCTCGGTGCTGTTCCCGGTGATCGGCCCGCTCGGTCGCGACCTCGGCCTCTCCGACACCCAGATCGGCGCCCTCTCGACGAGCTACGCGCTGATGCAGCTCCTGCTCTCGCCGTGGTGGGGCAAGCGCAGCGAGACCGCGGGCCGCAAGAAGATCCTGCTCGTCGGCGTGTGCGGCTTCGCGCTCGCGTTCGGGCTGCTCGGCACGGCCGCGGAGATCGGCCGCATGGACGTCGTGCCGCCGCTCGCGCTCTTCGCGCTGATGCTCGGCGCGCGCGTCATCGGCGGCGCGTTCGCGAGCGCGATGTTGCCCACCGCGCAGGCCTACGCCGCGGATCTCACGACGCGCGAGAACCGCACCTCGGGCATGGCGGTGATCGGCGCGGCGTTCGGCCTCGCGATCATCTTCGGCCCGGTGATCGGCGGCACCCTCGCGCACTTCTTCGGGCTCACCGCGCCGATCTGGTTCTCCACCGCGTTCGGCGCGCTCAACGCGCTGCTCGTGTGGTGGCGCCTGCCCGAGCCGCCGCGACGCGACGCGAGCGAGCGCCCGCCGGTGCGCCTCGGCGACGTCGCGCGCCGTGCGTGGCCGCTCCTGCTCGTCGCCGCGGTGACCACCGGCGCGACCGTGCTGATGGAGCAGACGGTCGCGTTCCTGGTGGAGGATCGACTGCACCTCACGCGCGAGGACACGCCGCTGTGGATGGGCGGCGCGCTCTTCGTCTACGGCGTGGTCGCGGTCGCGGTGCAGGGTGGGCTCGCGCGGCGGATGCGCGTCGCGCCGACGACGCTGGTGATCGCAGGACTGCCGATCACGATCGCGGGCCTCGTCACGCTGATGCTCGCGCGCGAGTACGGATGGATCGTGGTCGGCATGGGCCTGCAGGGCTTCGGTCAGGGGCTGGCGCTGCCGGGGGTGACCAGCGCGATGTCGCTCGCGGTGAGCGACGACGAGCAGGGCCAGGTCGCGGGCCTCAACAACAGCGCGCAGGGGCTCGGGCGCCTCTTCGGCCCGCTGGTGGGCACCGCGCTCTACGAGCTCGACCAGGAGCTGCCCTACGGCACCGGCGCGGCGCTGATCGGCATCGCGCTGCTCTTCGTCGCGGCGAGCCCCCAGATGCGCGCGATCGCGCGCCGCCATCGCGAGGATGCGACGCCCGAAGTGGGCTGACGCGTGTCCCAAATCGGCTCGCCGACGGAGGGCCCTCCCGTCCGCGTGCGCCGCACGCTCCCGTGCGGGTCCTCCGCCAGCGAGCACTCCAGCCGAGGTTGCCGCGCCTCCGCGCGTCGGCTATTCGTGATCGCTCGTTCCACAACTCGTCGGGTGCGGTGTCGCCACCGCAGGTCACCCCGGCTGGTCGGGCCGCCAGCCGCTCCGAGCCTCGTGCTCGCGGAGCGGCATGTCCCGATCGACCGATCCTCGCCCAACGCCCACGTCCGCCGCCGCGCCGCCCGAGGCATGGCCCCCGATCCGCCGCGCGGTGCGCACCGTGACGCGGCCCGTCGAAGCGTTCCTCGCGACCGAGGTCGCGAGCGGCGCGATCCTCCTGGTCGCGACCATCGCTGCGCTCGTCTGGGCGAACTCGCCGTGGGCGGATCGTTATCACGCGCTCTGGGCGACGCCGATCGGCGCACACCTCGGCGCCACGACGATCGAGGTGACGCTCCACTTCGTCGTGAACGAAGCGCTGATGACGTTCTTCTTCTTCGTCGTCGGCCTCGAGATCCGCCGCGAGATCGCGCGAGGCGAGCTGAGCGAGCCGCGTCGCGCCGCGCTCCCGCTCGCGGCCGCGCTCGGCGGGATGATCGCGCCCGCGCTCGTCTATCTCGCGCTCAACGCGGAGCGCCCGACCGCGTCGGGCTGGGGCGTCCCGATGGCGACCGACATCGCGTTCGCGGTCGGCGTGCTCACGCTGCTGCGCGATCGTGTGAGCCCGGGCCTGCGCATCCTCCTGCTCGCGCTCGCGGTGATCGACGACGTCGGCGCGATCCTGGTGATCGGGGTCTTCTACTCGTCGGGCTTCGAAGCGAGCGGGCTCGCGACCGCGGCGCTCGGCGTGGTCGGGATCTCGTTGCTGCAGGCCGCGGGCGCGCGGCGCGCGCTGGCGTACGCGATCCCCGCGGCGGCCGTGTGGCAGGGCCTCCACGCAGCGGGCGTGCACGCGACGCTCGCCGGCGTGATCGTCGGCCTGATGACGCCGACCCGCGCATGGTTCGGCAGCGCGGAGCTCGTCGCGGCGGCGCAGCGCGCGGCCGAGGCGGTGGGCGACCACGGGCACGACGCGGTCGCCGAGCACCTCGAGGCACTCGATCGTGCGCGTCGCGAGGCGATGGCGCCGGTCGACTCGCTCCAGCACGCGTTCCACCGCTGGGTCGCGTTCCTCGTGATGCCGCTCTTCGCGTTCGCGAACGCCGGCGTGAGCATCGGCGCGACCGAGATCGCAGGAGACGCCGCGTGGATGGCGTGGGGCATCGTGATCGGGCTCGTCGCGGGCAAGACGATCGGCATCGCGGGGGGCAGCTGGCTCGCGGTGCGCATCGGGCTCGCGGCGCTGCCGCGCGGCGTGAGCTGGCGCGGCGTGCTCACGGTCGCGATGGTCGGCGGCATCGGCTTCACGATGAGCCTCTTCGTCGCCGAGCTCGCGTTCGACGATGCGCTGCTCGAGGGGGCGAAGCTCGCGATCCTGGTCGGGTCGATCACCGCCGCGGCGCTGGGGCTCGGGTTCGGGCGCGCCGCGCTGACGCGCAGCGCCGGCGTCGATCGAGCGCACACCGAGTCCGAGGCCGAAGCCTCGACGGTGCAGTGATCACTGCGCGAAGAGCCAGTCGAACGCGAGCGCCGCGATCGCGATCACCGGGACGAGCCCGAGCATCGAGCCCGCGAGGTAGTCGCGGAACCGCACCTTGCTCATCGCGAGCGCGTAGTTGAGCGCGGGGAGCATCTGCACGAGCAGGCGCAGCACCGCGATCGTGATCACGGGCCGCGCATCGAGGTGCGCCAGCATGCGCTTGAGCAGCGGTCGCTCGACGTCGCCCAGCGGCTGACCGCCGACCATCCGCACCACGTAGAACGAGACCGTAAGCGACACCAGCGCGCCCACCATGCCCGCGGCGAAGCCCGTGACCGGCCCGTACGCGAGGATCGCCGCCGCGACGAACACCATGCCCGGCACGTGCACCAGCTCGCCGACCGCGAACATCGCGAGGTACGCGAAGAACCCGAGCGCGCCGAGCTCGAGCATCGTCGCCTGGATGCGCTCGCGCGTGAGGTGCTCGGTCACGCCGGTCGCGTGACCGATCGCGATCAGCGTGACCGTGAGCGCGATCAGCGCGCCGATGCGCAGCCACTTCGTGCGCGCTGCGTTCGTCTCGCTCACGGCAGTGCGTAGCTGCCCGTCGCGTGCGCGACGAGCGGTCCATCGGCGCTCGAGATCTCGATCGTGCCCACCGCGATGCGTCGCCCCACGCGCAGCACCGTCGCGCGGCCGATCAGATCGCGCGCCTCGGGCTTGCGAAGGAAGTGGATCGACAGATCGCTCGTCACGGCGAGCGGCTGCATCCCGATGCGCGTCAGCACCGCGGCGTAGAGCGCGGTGTCGGCGAGCGTCATCATCGTGGGCCCGTTGATGGTCCCGCCCGCGCGCAGCTGCTGCTCGGAGAACAGCAACCGAATGGTTGCGGTTCCCCAGCCGAGCTCCTGCACCCGGAACGGCAGGAGGCGCGTGAGCGGGATCGTCTCGTGGATCAGCGCCTCGAACTCCGCGGCCTCGATGCGCGGCCGCTCGTCACCCGGCTCGCTCACGATCCCGTGCACTCCCCGGCGAGCTCGATCGACATCACGCGCGGCGCGACCCGGCGATCCATCGTGACGAGCCGGATCTCCACCTCGATGATGCGCCCCTGCGGGATGGGCCCCGGCGGGCTCGCGAAATTCGCGATCGGCGCGGGGAAGGGCCCGATGAACGTCGCGGCCTCGACCTCCTCGGGCGTGTTGCCGACGCGCACCCAGAGCGTGACCTCGGTGCTCGCCGGGATCTCCGCGTTCACGCGCGCGCCGAGCCAGCGCTGCGATCCGAACTCGCCCGCCTCGCACCCCGTCTGGCGGAAGCGATAACGACCGCGCGGCTCGGCGAACACGTTGAGCCCGAACCCGATGAAGTCGCTGTAGGTGTAGGGCGAGCGACCCACGCCGTGCTCGATCCACGTGTTCGTCATCGGATCGAAGCGCGCGGCCGAGTTCGTGCCTTGGCACACCGCCCACACCGAGCCGTCGAACGACACGCCCACGCCGACGGGCGCGCGACCGGTCGGGATGTGATGCGTCGTGACGTGCGAGAGATCGGTGAGGCGCAGCTGCTCCACGCGATCACTCGCGGCCCCGCTGATGCTCTGCTGCTCGTGGCTGATGCCGACCCAGAGGAACTCCTCGTCGGCGGCGAGCCCGCGCGGCGAGCCGGTGCTCGGGAAGGACGCGGTCTCCCAGGTGTCGGTCGCCGGGAGATAGCGGAGGATCGGCGGGTCGCTCGCGCTGCTCGCGATGTAGATGCGCCCGTCACCGTCGACCGTGATGCCGTAGGGATAGAGGCTCGGCGGCCACCCCGCGCCTCCCGGCACCGGCGAGGCCATCGTGAACGTCGTGCCCGTCGCGTCGACGTAGCCGAGGATGTCGCGCCGCCCGCTGCGATCGACGAACCAGATGCGGCCCATCGAGTCCGACGTGGCGCCGTACGGGTTCAGGCCGTTGATCGGAAGGCATTCGCCGCGCAGCGCGCCGGTGGCGGAGTCGATGCGACACGCCTGCGACGTGTTGAACAGGCCGACCCACACATCACCGACCAGCGCGTCCGGCGGCGCGACGCCGATCGTCAGCGCGCGCGGGACCGCGTTGACGCCGCCGACCGGAACGGTCCACAGGATGCACTCGTCGTCGATGCCGACGAACTCCGCGGTCCCCTCGTTGATCGTGCCGTCGCCGTTCAGATCGCGCGACGTGTCGATCACGCCGTTCGCGTTGCGGTCGATGCAGTCCTCTTCGCGGTTCGCGTACTTCGTGACCGTGCCCTGCGAGTGGAACGCGCGGTTCGCGACGTACGCGTCGAAGTTCTGATCGACCGCGGTGCGCGATGGACAGTTGCCGCCCGGGCTGGTCCACGCGCACGGCTCGCTCGCGGGTCGCACGCCCGCCGGCGCGGCCGCGCCGATCGTCGGATAGCGCGCGAGCTCGCGGTTGGTGCGCGAGTCCATCTTGCTCACGGTGCCGTCGTCCATGTTGGCGACCCACACCGAGAACGACGTCGCCTCGGTGCGTCCGAGCGTGAGCGCGCCCGAGGGATCGACGATCACGCCCTCGGAGTTCGTCCCGTCGGGCGCCCATCCGCCGGGCCCGGGGATCGTCTCGACGTCGCACGAGGGACTGCACGAGCCGCCGCAGATCTCCACGAGCCCTTCGTCGGTGCGGGTGTCGCAGTCGTTGTCGACTCCGTCGCAGCGCTCGGGCCCGCCGCGCGTCTCGTCCGTGTCGTCGCAGTCGACGTCGGAGCAGCGCCCGTCGCCGTCGAAGTCGACGCAGGTGCCGCCGCCGGAGTCGCCCCCATCGAGCCCGGGGCGCGCGCCGTCGGTGCGCGAGACGCACGTGCCGTCGATGCACTCCTGCGTGCTGCGGCAGTCGCTCGCGCTCTCGCAGGCCGCGCCGGGCGGATCACCACCGCAGTCGCACCCCACCAGCAGCGAGCACATCAGCGAAATGGTTGCGAGCGCACGGAGCGCGGGACTGCGATGCATGAGGAAAACGGTACCAGAACGCGCGCGCTCGCTGTGAAGACGGAGCGCGCTTTTCGTCGGGCGATCCCCGTATAGTCGCCGGCGATGCACGGCTCGCGCTTCGACACACGGACGCTCGGATGGATGGTCCTCGGCGGAGCGCTCTCGCTCCTCGGATGCGGTGACGACGACGACGGCACCACCGAGGTCGACGCGTCGACACCGATCGACGCATGGACCGCGCCCGTCGATGCGCCGATGGTCGACGCCGGCGGCGAGACGTGCACACCGTTCCCCGGCGACTACACCCCGCGCGTCTCGATGTCGTCGACCGACGAGTGGCCGCCCTGCGTGTCCGACGTCGGCACCTACGCGCGCATCGAGCCGACGATCTCGACCATCGCGCGCGTCGAGGCGTACGACACGATCTTCGCGCCGAGCGGTCTGCTCGTGGGCGATCCGAGCGCGAGCGCGTTCACCGACGCGCGCACCGTCTACGAGACCAGCGAGGGCCTCGGCTCGCGCGTCATCCGCCGCACCGACGAGCACGTCACCGCGCCCGATCCCAACGACTGCCGCATGGGCTCGGTGATCGCGGCGGCGCCCGAGTACTGCGTGGGCCCGACGCAGCTCGCGCCGATCGTGCGTGAGGGCTTCGCGGCGGGCATGACCGGCGGCGCGGGCGAGCCGCTGCGGGTGCACGCCGCGCGCATCGACGCCGCGCTCACCTGGTTCCTCTACGTCTCGCCGTACAAGGAGAGCCTCACCTGCACGAGCACCGCGCGCGACTGCGACTCGGCGTGGGCGTACTACACGGGTGGCGTCGAGGAGCGCAGCGGCGGGCTCGGCATGGCGCGCCTGGTGCGCGGGCTCGACGAGGAGACCCACGATCGCATCTGGGACGCGCTGCTCGCGGTGCGCTGCTGGCGCGACCTCGATCCCGAGCCGGTCTCGAGCGAGCGGCTCGACCTGCGGGATCGCGCGCGCGCCCAGCTCGATCGCGCGATGGATCGCGGCATGGCGCTGGTGATCGCGGATCGCCTGCGGCGCATGGAGGCGAGCACGGGCGACGAGCAGCTCGCGCACTTCGCGTGGGCGCGCGTGATCCTCGGATCGCTCGCGCAGCGCACGATCCCGAGCCCCGATCCCGGCGGCACCGACATCGTGGTGCCGGCGCGGGCGTCGCTCGCGGATCGCATGCTGCGCGCGCGCAGCGCGGATCTCGCGGACCTCGTCGCGAGCGAGATCGACGGCGCGAGCGCGCCCGGCGACGTCGACGTCGACGCGATCGTGGAGATGCTCGAGTCCGCGTTCCCGTGCGCGTGATCGCGCGGATCGCGGCGATCGTGATGATCGCGATCGTCGCGATCCCGGCGCGCGCGCAGGACACGACCTTCCGGGCGCGGGCGCGCACCGCGCCCGACGACGTGCGCGGCCGCGCGAGCGACTCGGTGTCCGAGGAGGAGATCGAAGAGCGCGTGGTGCGATCGGCGCCCGACGCGCTGCGCCTGATGCCGGGCGTGTCGATCCAGCAGACCGCGCACGGCCAGGCGAGCCCCTACGTGCGCGGCGTCACCGGGCAACAAGTGCTGCTCCTCTTCGACGGAGTGCGGCTCAACAACGGCATCTTCCGGCAGGGGCCCAACCAGTACTTCTTCACGGTCGACGTCGAGAGCCTCGCGACGCTCCACGTGGTGCGCGGCAGCGCGTCGACGCGCTTCGGCGCCGATGCGCTCGGCGGTGCGATCATCGCGCTCCCGCGCGAGCCGACCATCGATCCGAGACGCGACGGATTCGTGATCCATCCGCGCTTGATCGGTCGTTACGGAATGCAGGACGTCGACGGGGGCGCGCGCGCCGAGCTCGATCTGCAGCTCGGTCGATCGCTCGGGTTCCTCGGGGGGGTGCGGTATCGCGAGGCGGGGCCGCTGCAGGCGGCGGGCATCGTGTGCCCGCTCTCGACGGTCGAGCCGTGTGTGCCGGCGCGCGATCCCGCGATGCGCCGCAACGTCCCGATGATCCCGTTCATCGAGGACGACGGTCGCACCCAGCGCGGCACCGGGTTCCGCGTGCTGAGCTGGGACGAGCGCCTGGTGTGGCGCGCGTCGGACGAGCTCCGCGTGACGCTCGCAGGCTACGGCTGGCACCAGTTCGACAGCCCGCGCACCGATCAGTGCCCCGCGCCCTATGCGCCCGGCAACGACTGCCTCACCTACCTGCAGCAGACGCGCGCGCTCGGCCTCCTCGCGATCGACGTGCGACCGCAGGGCTCCGAGCTCGCCGAGATGCGCATCGCGCTGAGCTGGCAGCGCACCCACGAGCATCGACTGCGCGATCGTCCGACCGCGTTCGTGCAGAACCGCTTCCTCGACACGATCGACACCTACGGGCTCACGATGCGCGGCCGGACGCGCGGCTTCCTGCTCGCGCCCGAGCTCGCGATCGCGCTGCACTTCGGCGCCGAGGCCTACTCCGACGTCGTGCGCTCCGAGGCGAGCACCGCGTTCACCGACGTCGGCCTCACGGTGCGCGAGCCGCGCGGTCAATACGTCGACGGCGCGCGCTTCACGCAGCTCTCGGCGTGGAGCGAGGTGCAGGCGGCGATCGCGACGTGGCTGATCGCGCGCGGCGGTGCGCGCGTGCTCTACGCCGGCGCGCGCGCGAGCGCCGATCCCAGCTCGGGCACTGCGCGTGTCGATCTCGACGTCGCGGGGGTCGCGGCGCGCGCCGGTCTCGAAGCGCGCGTCGCGCCCGAGCTCACGCTGCACCTCAACGTCGATCAGGGAGTGCGCCCGCCGAACCTCGACGATCTCACCTCGCGCCAGCAGGCGGGCCCGGGCTTCCAGTTCGAGAACCCCGCGCTTCGCGAGGAGCGCTCGACCACGTTCGAGCTCGGCGCGCGCATCGAGGCGTGGGACGTGCTGCGCCTCGATGCATGGGCGTACGCGATGATCCTCGACGGCGCGATGACCCGCGTGCCGCGCGAAGCGTCGGCGTGTCCGCCCGCGACCCCGCAGTGCCGCGCATCGTGGTCGCGCTATCAGCTGGTCAACGCCGACGACCTCTCGCTGATCCTCGGCACCGAGCTCGCGCTGACGTTCGAGCTGCGCGACATCGGGGTCGTCGCGCTCAGCACGCTCTCGATCGCGTGGGGCGAGGGCCCGAGCCCGACCGACGCGAACGTGCGCGTCCCGCTCTCGCGCGTCCCGCCGTTCGGCGGCGCGGTCGACGTGCGATGGCAACCCGCGCCGCGCGGTCTCGCGCTGGGCGCGACGCTGCGCTGGGCGCTCGATCAGGATCGTCTCGCGCCCGCGGACGCGAGCGACGCGCGCATCCTCGCGGGCGGCACCCCGGGATACGCCGTCGTCGACGTGCGAGCCGCGTGGCGCTTCGATCCGTATCTCTCGCTCTCGGTCGTGCTCGAGAACGTGCTCGACACCGCATATCGAGTGCACGGATCGAGCATCAATGGGCCCGGACGAGGGCTGATGGCGAGGGTGGAGGCGGGGTTCTGAGGGCGGGGCCCCGCGAGGCGCGATGCGCCCGCGGGGCCGAGACTCGCTCATCAGTCACCGCGACCGCCAGCTACACGACGCCCAGCGGATCCGTCCCGGTCCGCTTCACCACCGCGCGCCGCCCGATCGACACCGCATCCATTGCCGCGCCGAGCCGCTTCGCGCCTTCCACCAAGCGCGCCGGCGACTCGCCACCGAACACCAAGCGCAGCCCCGACGGGCCGCCCACCGCGCGATCCACGCGATACAGCGTCCCCGGCGACACCAGCACGCCGCGGCGGCGCGCCTCCTCGAACACGGCCTCGGAATCGAGATCGTCGGGCAGCTCGATCCACATCGTCGTTCCGCGCGTCGGCGCACGGAACCGCACGCTCGGCGGCAGGTACTTCTTGAGCGCGACGCAGAGCGCATCACGACGCTCGCGATACTGACCGCGGATCCGATTGAGGTGCGCCGCGAGATAACCGCGCTCCAGGAACTCCGCGAGCGCGTGCTGCAGCAACCCCGACGTGCCGAGATCGGTCGCGTGCTTCAGCGCGACGAGCTGCGGCGCGAGCGAGGGCGGGCACAGCAGGAACCCGATGCGCAGCGCCGGGATCAGCTTCTTGCTGAACGTGCTCAGGTAGATCACGTCGCCGTCGAGCGCGCGCATCGCGGGCGGCGGCGCCGCTCCGTCGAGCTCGAGATCCGCGACGAAGTCGTCCTCGATCACCGCGGTGCCGGTCTCGCGCGCCCACGCGATCAGCGCCTCGCGCCGCGGGCCCGAGATGCACTCGCCCGTCGGGTTGCACGAGTTCGGCATCAGGTAGAGCGCCTTCGCGCGCCCCGCATGACGCAGCCACGCCATGTCGGGCCCTTCCGCGTCCGCCGGCACGCCCATCAGTCGCGCGCCGTTCGCGCCGAAGATCTGGATCGCGCCGGTGTACGTCGCGGCCTGCGAGATCACGACGTCGCCGGGATCGACCAGCGCGCGCGCGACCACGTCGAGGCCCTGCTGGCTGCCCGACGTCACGAGCACGTCGTCGGCGCGCGCCGGAACGCCCTGCCGCACCAGGTCCGCGGCGATGCGCTCACGGAGCCGCGGCACACCCTCGTGCGGCGCGTAGCCCAGCGCGCGCGTGCCGGTCGTGCGCATCACGTGCTCGAGGCAGCGGCGGAAGAGCTCGTCGGGCAGCAGGTCGGGGCCCGGCTCCATCTTCGTGAGGTTCACGAGCTCGCCGCGCCCGACCCGCGCGATGCGCTGCACCCGGGCGACCCGCGCGAAGCCCTCGGTGCGCGCGCGCTCGCTGATCATCGAGCTCCACGGGATCGGCGCTCGCTCGGCCGCGGCGACCGGCGCGCGTCCGACCGGCAGCGCGACCGCCGCGGGCTGCGCGCGCACGAAGGTGCCGCGCCCGACGGTCGAGCTCAGGAAGCCGCTGCGCTCGAGCTCGGTGTAGGCGCGCACGACCGTGTTGCGGTGCGTGCCGAGCTCGTCGGCGAGCTTTCGCGATGGCGGCAGGCGAAAGCCTGCGGGGAACGCGCCGCTGCGGATCCGCTCCGCGATGCGATCGAAGAGCTGTTGGTACAGCGGCACATCGAGCGCGTGGTCGAGGACCAATCCGAGGCTGCGTTCCACCTGGACCCCCTTTCGCGGCCGCGTCCGCCGCGATTGGTCCAGGTAATCCCCCGCAATCTCGAGGGCCGCAACGGAACGACCTAGGCGATCGTGCAGTGCCAGGATGGACCAATGTTGCCCGGGAGCATGGTCCAATTCTCGGTCCGGCGCCGCTCCGTGCCGCGGAGGTGGCCTAGCCTGGTCCGAAACGATCGCGCTCGCTAGCGATAGGTCCGTTCGCCCGGGCCCGGCTCCGCGAGCGCGCCGAGCGGCGCGGTGTCGAGGCGATCGCTGCGCTCGGTCGCCCCCTCCGCCGACGCTTCGTGCACCGTGCTCCACGGCCCGACCCGCACTCGCAGCGCCTCGTCGCGCGCGCTCACCTCGACCTCGCGCTGCGCGACGTACGAGCGTGATCCGGTCCCGCGATCGTCGAACGCGACGTCGTCGGCCTCGGCTCGTTCCTCTTCGTCGGCGATGCGATCGAGCGCGAGCCGCGTGAGGTGCGCCGGCTGCTCGGGGCACATGCCTCGCCAGCAGTACGGCCCGTGATCTTCGTGCTGCGCGACGATGCGATCGAGCGTCCCGCGCGCGATGTCGGCGACGATCAGCACGCGGCTGTGGAGCTCCTGCTGCGCGTAGAGATCGATCGGCTCGAGCGCGGCCTCGGCCCACCACGCGAGGATCGGCGCGCGATCTCCGGGCTCCATGCGCGCCGCCTCGTGCAGCTCGAAGGTGTCGATCGCGGGGAACCGCTCGGGGCCGATCGACGCGCCGAGCGAGCAGAGCGCGAGCCATCCCTCGGCCTCGTCGTCGCGCGCGATCTCGTAGGGCGCGACGAGCCAGTACACGTCGCCGCGCTCGTAGACCAGCGCGTCGCAGGGCGCGTCCTGGCCGCACATCGCGCCGGAGATCCACTCGCGCTCGGGCATCACGCGCCCCGCGGGCACGCCCGCGACGTCGGGCACGCGCCGGCAGATCGACGTCGTGCTCGCCGGCGCCGCCGCGGCCCTCGCCCCGCCCGCGCATCCGGTGCGGCACACGCGGGGATCGCCCAGCAGCTGCGCGATGGCGTAGACGCCCGGAGGCAGCGGCGATGCGTCGGGCTCGCAGCGCTCGGTCTCGCCGCTCGACGCGCCGTAGTCGTACGCGTCCTCGACCTCGCGCTGCTCGCGCGCCTGTGCGCAGATCGGCGCGCCGACCTCGAGCGCGCCCGCATCGTCGAGCACGAACGATCCCGCGATCACCGTGTCCCGCGCCTCGCCTTCGATCGGGCCGCCCGAGTCGTCCTCGGCGCCCAGCGAGAGCGCGCGCTCGCGCGAGAACGTGGCCCACGCGGCGCATCGGAGCGTCGCCTCGATCGAGCACACCATCGTCGACGTCGTGATCGACGAGCTCGACTCCTCGCCGTCCTCGTAGGGCAGATAGAGCTCGTCCTGCTGCTCGAACGCGACGACGAGCTCCGCGCGCCCGCCCGGGATCAGCGGGGCCCACTGCGCGCGCGCCGCACCGAAGCGCGACGATCCGACCTCCGCGGTCGGGCGATCGATCGTGTACAGCGCGACGACGTCGACGCGTCCATCGTGCGCCACCCAGAGCTCGCCCGAGCCCTCTGGTCCGGGGCACGGCTCGATCAACATCGCGCGCACGTCCCCGCGCACCCACACCGGCGGGAGCTCCTCGAGGTCCTCGCACGCGCGCTCGCGGAACGTCGCGCGGAACGCGGTGTGCTCTTCGCCGAGCAGCGCATCGAGGGCCGCGTCGGAGATCGTGCTCGCCGGCAGCGCGGGCTCGTCGGGCGGAGCATCGGTCGCGGGCCCGAGCTCGCCGAGCGCGCGCTCGACGCTCGGATGCGGCCGCAGCGCGAGCGAGCGCGTGAACGCGGCGCGCGCGCCCGCCGCATCACCCAGCTCGCGGCGCACCAGGCCCGCGTTGTAGAGGCACATCGCGAGGGGCACGCGCAGGCGCTCGGGCACCTCCGCTTCGCGCGGCAGCTCGCGCAGCGCGGCCTCGATCATCGCGCGCGCGCGCTCGTGATCGCCGGCGCGGAACGCGATGTAGCCCGCCTCGCATCGGGCGCGAGGCTCGGGCAGCGCGGCGAGCGCCTCGTCCATCCGAGCGAGCGCGGTCGTGTGATCGCCCTCGCGCACGGCGCGCCTCGCCTCGCGCAGCGCGCGGGTGAACGCGCGACGCTTCGTGCGCAGCGCCGCGCGGTTCTCCTCGGTCCGCTCGTGCACCGACGAGATCGCGATGCGCTCGCTCGTCGGCTCCGGGCTCGCGGGTGGCTCGACCGGGCGCGCGGCTGGAGGCGCGCTCTCGCTCGACGCCCCTCCGCACTCGCATCCTGCGAGCATCGCGAGCACACAGCCCCACGCGAGCCAACGAGCGGTCATCGGGGTCCTCCGCGCGCACGAACCGCGCCCGCTCGCGCCGCGATTCCCGCGCTCAACAGAGACGATTGAGCCCGTTCAGCGCGGCGACGCGATAGGCCTCGGCCATCGTCGGGTAGTTGAACGTCGTGTTCACGAAGTAGCGCAGCGTGTTCGCCTCGCCCTTCTGCGACATGATCGCCTGCCCGATGTGCACGATCTCGGCGGCCTGATCGCCGAAGCAGTGGATGCCGAGGATCTGCAGCGTCTCGCGGTGGAAGAGCAGCTTCAGCATGCCCACCGTCTGCCCGGTGATCTGGGCGCGCGCGAGCGAGCGGAAGAGCGAGTGACCGACCTCGTAGGGCACGCCCTCCGCGGTGAGCTCGCGCTCGTTGCGACCGAGGCTGCTGATCTCCGGCGACGTGTAGATCCCGGTCGGGATGTCCTGCACGAGCTTCTCGTCGGTCACGCCCAGCACCGCGTGCCCCGCGGCGAAGCGGCCCTGGTCGTAGCTCGCGCTCGCGAGGCTCGGATAGCCCACCACGTCGCCCACCGCGTAGATGTGCGGCTGTCCGGTGCGGTAGAGCGCGTCGACCTTGAGCTGACCGCGCGAGTCCGCGACGAGCCCGACGGTCTCGAGCCCGAGATCGTGCGTGTTGCCGGTGCGGCCCTGCGCCCACAGCAGCACGTCGCTCTTGATCTTCTTGCCGCTCTTGAGGTGGACGACGACGCCGTCGTCGACCGGCTCGACCTTCTCGTACTCCTCGCCGTGGCGGATGAGCACGCCTTGATCGCGCAGGTGGTAGGCGAGCGCGTCGATGATCTCGTCGTCGAGGAACGCGAGCAGCTTCTCGCGCGAGTTGACGAGGTTCACCTTCACGCCGAGGTTGCGGAACATCGACGCGTACTCGCACCCGACGACGCCCGCGCCGTAGATCGTGATCGAGTCCGGCGTGTGATCGAGGCGCAGGATCGTGTCGCTGTCGCGGATCCGCGGGTGCGAGAAGTCGACGTCGGCGGGGCGATAGGGGCGCGAGCCGGTCGCGACGATGAACTGCTTCGCGCGGAGGCGACGCCTCGCGGCGCCCACCTCGTCGGTGTCGACCTCGATCGTGTGCGGATCGACGAACGACGCGTGGCCGTGGACCACCTCGACGTGGTTGCGCACGTAGAAGCCGCGGCGCATCTCGACCTGCTTGCCGATCACGCCCTCGGCCTGGCGCAGCAGCTTGGGGAACGTGAGCTCGACGTTCATCGCCGCCGACGCGAAGATCGGGTTGCGGCGGAAGCGCAGCGTCTCGTTGATCGCGTGGCGCAGCGCCTTGCTGGGGATCGTCGCCCAGTGGGTGCAGCCACCGCCGACGTCGCGATAGCGCTCGACCATCACCACGCTGGCGCCGGACTTCGCGGCGCGCATCGTCGCGCCCTCGCCGGCAGGCCCGCTGCCGATCACCACGACGTCGTGCTCTTTGTCCCAGGGCACTGCTCGAAGGTCCTCCAGTCGCGGCGAGTTGTAGGGCCTCGAGACCACGAATGCGAGAAGCATGATCTTCACGCGCTGCAACGCAGGGCTCGCGCCCTGCGGGCCAGGCCTCGCCGTGGAGTTCCCTCACGCTCGGGTTGTTGCGACGCAACATCCAGCGCGTTTCCGATCTAAGCTGGCTCGGATGGCGCGGATGACCCTCGGTCATCACACGGATGATCGTCGCGGCGGCGGTGATCGCGAGGGTGTCTCCGTGCTCATCCGTTCTGCTGCAATGCAGCAGAAAATCGCTCTCCGTGCCCCCGAAGGCGCGGTCAGCACACGCTAGATCCCGAGAAATCGCGGCTGCTCACTGGAAACCGGCGAGCACTCGCTGTATTGTGCGATGCACAACAGAAACGCGCACGACACGCAGCGCGGACAACGAGGTAGTCATGATGCGACGGGGTACGGGGCGCGCGCTCCTCTTGATGGCGGCGCTCGGGGCGGTGGGTTGCGGCGACGACGACGGCTCGGATCCGATCGACAGCGGTGTGCTCGACGCGGGTGGCGGTGACGCCGGGCCACCGTCGGACGGCGGCCAGATCGACCCGCGCGTGATGGCGTGCCGCGAGGCGATCGCCGCGCGCGAGGCCGCGGTCGGCGCGATGCTCCCGTGGTCGTTCGAGGACGCGACCGAGATGGTGCGCACCGGCGGCGATCAGGCGCGCGAGGCCGACTACGCAGGCCGCTATCGCGACGACCTCGCGACCCATCCGGGCTGCGTCGTGCGCGCGAGCTACGGCAACAACGTCGAGTTCCTGGTGACGGACAACCAGGCCGAGGTCGCGGCCGGCGCGCCCGCGTCGATCGAGGGTTATCCCTGCGCCGCGAAGGAGTACGAGCAGCCCGCCGAGGACACGACCAAGCCGATCGTGATCCTCGTGCACGGCAACTCGTCGAGCGTCACGACGTTCGAGGAGTACGCCAACGCCGAGCGCGCGGGCGACACCATCACCAACGTCGCGGGCTTCGAGATCGTCGTCGACACCGAGACCCGCGAGCAGCTCGCGACGCGCCTCGTCGGCGCGGGCTACCGCGTGATCGCGTTCGACGCGCGCACCGATCTCGTCAACACGCTCGCCGACTACGACATGACGAGCGCGACCGGCAACGCGTTCCGCAACATCGATCACGGCTGGGCGGTGCCGATGCTCCAGGCGCTCGTGCGCGCGGTGCTCACCGAGAACCCGACGCGCCGCGTCTCGCTGATCGGCCACTCGCTCGGTGTGAGCGTGATCCGCGACGCGCTGCGCCGGCTCTACGTCGAGCACCGCGCGGGCGAGGCGGGCGCGGTGAACCCGTTCGCGCGGATCCAGGACGTGATCCTGCTCTCGGGCTCGAACCACGGCGTCAACGCGGGCCAGACGCTGTGCGACAGCTTCGATCACATGCGCGGCACCGTCGGCTGCGAGATGGGTGATCGCGGCACGTTCGTGCCGACGCACTTCACGCGCCCGCTCAACGGGCCGAACGATCTCTTCGCCGCGCCCTGCGCCGACGGCAGCTACGCGTACGGCGAGCGCGATCGGTGCGAGGGCAACGTGGTCGAGTACACGACCGTGACGATGGAGGACATCCCGAGCGGCGAGCTGCAGGACGAGTTCGTCTCGGAGGCGTCCTCGCAGCTCGATCTCGAGCCCTGCGTCGAGAACGTGCTGATCACGCTGTCGGACTACGACACGAGCGGGTACTTCTTCACCGGCGCGCCCGGGTTCTTCGCGAACCACTTCGGGAGCGCGCGCTCGGACGCCGGGATCGATCTGATCCTCGAGAAGCTCGCGGACTGATCGAGAGAAACGGAGGGCGCGGTGGCCGTCGTGGCGACACGGCGGGCGCCGCGCTCTCGCGCGTGGACAGCTCGAAGGGGATGGACGATGTACGGGCTTCGCAAGACGAGTGGGCTCGCGGTGATCGCGGCCATCGCGATGGGCAGCTGGGTGAGCGCGGCGCGCGCGCAGACCGACGCGCCAGCGCCGAGCGACGAGACCGCCGCGGAGGAAGCGCCGCCCGCCGAGGCAGCGCCGCCTGCCGAAGCAGCGCCGCTCGAAGAAGCCACGACACCATCTCCCGAGAGCGAGAGCGCGCCCGTCGACGCGCCGCCCGAGCCCGTCGACGCGAGCGAAGAAGACGCCGCGCCCGCCGACGCGCCGCTCCCCGATGCGCCGCCCGATCAGGCCGAGGCCGCGACCCGCACGCTGAGCACGACGATGCTCCCGGCGCGTCCCGCGTTCACGTTCTGGCGCGACGGCGACGACTTCATCAAGCCCGTCATCCAGCTCTCCGCGATGCTGGTCGGGTACCTGCCGCACAGCGACACGACCGAAGGGCTCGCGGCGCGCGTCAGCACGCTCGCGCTCGCGCGCTTCGGCCTCGAGGGTCAGCTCTTCGGGTTCGTCACGTTCCGCAGCGTGTTCGAGCGCAACTTCGGGTTCAGCCTCGCGCGCAACGGTCCGGTGGGCACGAGCGTGTGGGAGGGCACCGCGTCGCTCCAGGCGCGCGAGAACTACCTGCGCCTGTCGCGCTGGGGGCTCTCGCTCACCGGCGGCATCTTCCCGGATCCGGCGAGCCTCGACTTCATCTCGAGCAACGTGCTCGACGGCTTCGGCATGGACCCCTACGTGCGCGATCCGCTGCTCGTCAGCGGCTTCGCGCAGGGGCAGGGCGTGATGCTGCGCTACGGGTGGGAGTGGCTCGACTTCGGCCTCTCGTACACCGGCGGCAACCCGCTCACGACGAGCCTCGCGTTCGGGTTCGGCGGCGACGTGAGCTCGCTCGGCACGCTCTTCACCGCGCCGCTGCGCGCGCTCGCGAACGGCATCCCGGGATCGGACATCCACCTCAACACGATCACGCCGTCGTTCACGTTCTCGCACGAGATCGTCGATCTGCGGCTCGCGGCGCAGCTCTACTTCGTCGACATCGACGTCACGACCGACGCCGACGCTTCGCTCTTCGGATACAACCTGCGCGCGACCGCGCAGGTGAAGATCCTCGGCGACATGCTGCGGTTCAACGGGACCTTCGCGTATCGGCGCAACGAGCAGGTCGCGATCCCTGACGTGACGATGCGCTCGCAGCGCGACTACGAGGGCTTCGTGGGCGCGGGTGGCGTCGACTTCACGTGGGAGATGCTGAGCGTCGGCGCGCAGTACTACTTCCTCACGTCGTCGATCACCGACATGTCGTCGCTGACGAACCACTACATCAACGTCGCGGCGACGCTGTGGCTGATGGAGCCCTACGTCTCGATCGGCGCGCGCTGGGCGCGCTCGATGGCGGAAGCGACGCCGACGGAGCCCCGCGTGAACGCCACCGACAGCTTCATCGTCTCGATGCGCCTGCTGATCTGAGATGCGCACGTTCCACCATGCCGCGCTGGCGTCGACCGGCGTGTACGTTCCCGAGATCGAGCTCTCGAACGAGGCGCTGATCGCGCGGCTCGGCGAGGGGCATCGCGAGACGATCGAGAAGCTCGAGCAGGGCTCGGGGATCACCCGGCGCTTCGTCGCGCCCGACGGATGGGCGACCTCGGATCTCGCGGTCGCCGCAGGACGCGACGCGCTGCAGCGCGCCGGGCTCGCGCCGAGTGATCTCGACCTGATCCTCGTCGGCACCGACAGCCCCGACTACGTCACGCCCGCGACCTCGGTGATCGTGCAGCACAAGCTCGGCGCGCACCGCGCCGGCACGTTCGACGTGGGATGCGCGTGCGCGTCGTTCCCCACCGCGATCGCCGCGGCCGCAGGGATGATCGCGAGCTCGCCCGGCATCGAGCGCGTGCTCGTGATCGGCGCGTATCTCATGCGCCGCCTCGCCGATCCCCACGATCCGATCTCGTTCTTCTACGGAGACGGCGCGGGCGCCGCGGTGCTGGTGCGCAGCGACGAGCCGGGCTTCCTCGCGTCGGCGTTCCGCGCCGACGGCCGCTACGCGCGCTCGTGGATGATCGCGAGCGGCGGCACCGTCGAGCCCGCGAGCGAGGCCTCGGTCCGCGAGGGCCGCACCCAGGTGCGCCTGCTCGAGCCCTATCCGCGCAGCGTGAACGACGAGGGCTGGCCCGCGATCGTGCGCGACGTGACCGCGCGCGCGTCGCTGTCGATCGCCGAGGTCGACTGCTTCGTGTTCACGCAGGTGCGACGCGGCACGATCGAGACCGTGATGCGCGAGCTCGGCGCGCCGATCGAGAAGGCGCCGAGGATCATGGACCGCTGGGGCTACACCGGCTCGGCGTGCATCCCGATGGCGCTCCACGACGCGGTGATCACCGGGCACGTCGCGATCGGTGATCACGTGGTGCTCGTGGGATCGGGCGTCGGATACAACCAGGCCGGCGTCGCGCTGCGCGTCACGCCGGCCCTCGCGCGCTAGTCAGGTCTTGCGCTTGTTGCCGCGCAGCAGTGTCTTGAGCTCGTCGAGCTCGCGCCGCAGCGCGGCGACCTCGACCGCCGTGGTGTCGGGCGGCGGAGCGGGCGGCGGCGCTGCGGGCGAGGTCGTCGCGGGCGGGACGTACTGCGGCTCGGGCGCGATCGCTTGACCCGCGCCCAGCCACATCCGCGCGATCGCGTTCGCCGCCTGGAAGGGCATCGTCGCCATCGGCAGGAACGGCGAGACCGTCTGCGCGCCGCGCTTGGCCTCGAGGTACATCTCGAGCGTCGCCGAGAGATAGCGGCCCATGAACTCCGCGAGCGACTCGTCGTCCATGCGGATCAGCTGCTGCAGCAGTGTCACGGGCAGGAGGCGCGCCGCGCGACCGCTCTCGAGGATGATCTGCGTCAGCGTCGCTTGGGTGAGATCCTCCGACGTCTTCGCGTCGATCACCCGCACGTCGTCGCCGCGGCGGATGATCGCCTCGAGCTGATCGAGCGTGATGTACGAGCTCGCCCGGGTGTCGTAGAGACGGCGGTTCCCGTACTTCTTGATCAGGATCGGCTCGCTGCTGCTGCGGAGGCGCATACCGCGCGCAGACTGCGCGGCCTCCGCTCGCGATGCAACATTCGGGAGCGGCGCTGGTGTTTTGTGCGTCGCAACACGACGTGTATTGACGCCGATTTTGCAGGGTTGTAGAGCCGATGAGCTTTGGTGCGACGCACCAGAGGGCACGGGGGACGACGATGACGCTCTTCGAGAAGTGGAAGAAGGAGTTCGACGCGTGGGAGGTCCGCGCCGCCGATCTCTCGAAGAAGGTGCTCGGGAGCCCGGTGGTGCTCGAGCCGACCGGTGCGCTGCTCACCGCTGCGATGCGGACCAAGGCGCGCACCGATCGTGTGCTCGGCGACGTGTGGAGCGCGGTCGGTCTGCCGAACCGGCGCGATCAGGAGCGCACGCTGCGCCTGCTGACGGTGCTCGAGCGACGGGTGATCGATCTCGAGGAGAAGCTCGAGGACGCCCACGAGGAGCTGCGCCGCGCGCGCGGCGAGACGCGCTGAGGAGTCGATCATGGACGTGTCGAAGTACCTCGAGATCCGACCTGCTCCGCGCGCGATCTTCGATGCGCTCCCCGAGCGTCGCGATCGCACGCGCTTCGTCGTCGGCGAGCGCGCGATCACGTTCGGCGAGGTCGCCCGCGCGATCGAGGACATCGCGCTCTTCCTCGAAGCCGACGGGCACCGCCCCACCGATCGCGGCGCGATCTTCGCGCACAACCGCGTGGAGTGGATGAGCGCGGCGCTCGCGATCCAGAGCGCGGGCGGCACGATGGTGCCGGTCTATCCATCGAGCACCGCCGAGCAGGTCGTGTACGTGCTCGGGCACTCCGATGCGCGCGTCGTGTTCGTCGCGGGCGAGGAGCTCCTGCGCAGCATCCTGCGCGCGCTGCCTTCGCTCCCTGCGCTCGCGCGCATCGTGCTGCTCGACGATCGCGACGACACGATCCCGAGCGACGTGCGCGAGAAGGTGATCACCTGGTCGGCGGCGCGCGCCCGCGGCCGTGCGATCGCCGACGCCGATCCGAGCGCGCTCGCGCGGATGCTCGACGCGATCTCGCTCGATGCGCCCGCGATCATGCTCTACACGAGCGGCACCAGCGGCCCGCCCAAGGGCGTGCCGCTCACGCACCGCAACGTCGGCGTGAACGGTCGCGACTGGCTCGAGGTGCTCGCGCCGCTGATCGACGAGGGCATGACCGATCTGCTGTGGCTCCCGATGAGCCACGTGTTCGGCTTCGGCGAGGCGTGCATCGGCAACACGCTCGGCTGGACCAGCCACCTCGCCGATCCCGCGACCGTCGTCGCGCGACTGCCCGAGGTGAAGCCCTCGGCGTTCATGAGCGTGCCGGTGGTCTGGGAGAAGCTCGCGCAGGCCGCGATGCACAGCGACGATCCCGCGGAGCAAAAGCGCCTCTTCGACGCCGCGACCGGAGGAAACCTCCGGTTCTGTCTCTCGGGAGGCGCGGGCCTCAAGCGCGAGGTGAAGGAGCTCTTCCTCGCGATGGGCGCGCTCTTGATCGAAGGCTACGGCCTCACCGAGGCGTCGCCGACGCTGACGATGAACCGGCCCGACGCGTTCCGGTTCGACTCGGTGGGCAAGCCGTTCCCGAACGTGCAGCTCCGTCTCGCCGAAGACGGAGAGATCCTCGCGAAGGGCGAGAGCATCTTCGGCGGCTACCACAAGGATCCCGCCGCGACGCGCGAGGCGTTCACCGACGACGGCTGGCTCAAGACCGGCGACGTCGGCGTCTTCACCGACGATGGGTTCCTCCGGATCGTCGATCGCAAGAAGGACATCCTCGTCACCTCGGGCGGCAAGAACGTCCCGCCTGCGAACATCGAGCAGCGCTTCGCCGACGACCCGCTCTTCCAGCACGTCGTCGTCTACGGCGACGGCAAGAAGTACCTCGTCGCCGGCGTGTGGCTGAACCCGCTCGCGGTCGACGCAGCGCTCGACGGAGCCGGGCTGCACGCGCTCGTCGAAGCGAAGATCGCCGCGGTGAACGCGCAGCTCGCGAGCTACGAGTCGATCAAGCGCTTCGCGATCCTGGAGCCTGCTCTCTCGGTCGCGAGCGGGCACCTCACGCCCACTCTCAAGGTGAAGCGCAAGGCGGTCTACGCGACGTACGGCGCGCAGCTCGACGCGCTCTACGAACGGAGCGCGCGATGATCGAGCCGCTCGACGTGATCCGCGGGCTCGCCGCGATGTTCGGTCGTCCCGCGCCGCGTGTGGGCCAGACCCCCGCCGACGTGGTGCACGAGGAGAACAAGTGGCGGCTCCTCCGCTACGTGCCGCGCCCCGAGGGCATCGCGTTCCGCACGCCGGTGCTGCTGATCCCGTCGCTGATCAACCGGCACTACGTGCTCGATCTGATGCCGGGCAAGAGCTTCGCCGAGCACCTCGTCGCGCACGGCCACGACGTGTACGTGATCGACTGGGGCACGCCCGAGGCCGAGGATCGTTTCGTCTCGTTCGAAGACATCGTGGTCTCGGCGATCGGTCGCGCGCTCCGCGTCGCGACGCGCACCGCGAAGGCCGAGTCGGCGCACGTGCTCGGCTACTGCCTCGGCGGCACGCTCGCGGTGATCCACGCGGCGCTCGCGCCCGAGCGGGTGCGCACGCTCATGCTCGTCGCGGCGCCGGTCGACTTCCACGACGACGGCCTGCTCTCGAAGTGGACGCGCACTCGCACCCTCGACACGTCGGCGGTGGTCGAGGGCGCGGGCAACGTGCCGTGGCCGCTGATGCAGGGCGCCTTCCACCTGCTGCGCCCGACGCTCCCGCTGGTGAAGGCGGTGACGCTCGCGGAGAAGGCGTGGGACGAGCCCTTCCTCGACGGCTTCTTCGCGATCGAGACCTGGGGCAACGACAACGTCAGCTTCCCGGGCGAGTGCTGGCGCACGTACATCGACGAGCTCTATCGCAAGAACGCGCTGATGAACGGCTCGCTGCGGCTCGGAGGGCGCGCGGTCGAGCTCTCGTCGCTGCGCTGTCCGCTGCTCTGCGTGACGTTCGAGCACGACGAGATCGTGCCCCATCGCAGCGCGTCGATCGTGGTCGAGCGCGTGGCGAGCACCGACAAGGAGCACCTGCACGTCGCGGGCGGTCACGTCGGCGCGATGGTCTCGAAGTCGGCGTCGAAGAAGCTGTGGCCGACGCTGCGCGCGTTCTGGACCGCGCGCGATGAGAACGACCGGCTGCGCGGCGAGCTGATGTTGCGTCGCGACATGGTTCGTGTCGCGCGATAACGACGAGCCGCAAAATCAGCCGTCACGATCGTTGTTGCGATGCAACATGTGGTATGGCATCGTGCCGACCGAATGCTGTACGTGCTGCACGATCTCTCCCGTCGCGCGCTCGCTCCGCTGGCGACGACGGCCCGTGCCTCCGCCTATCTGCTGCGCAAGTCGCCGTTCCTCGGCGCACCGTTCGCCGCCGCGGGTTGGGAGCTGCTCTACCGGCTGACCAAGGACTATCCGCGCCCTTCGTTCGACATCGCGTCGGTGTCGCTCGACGGCGAGTCGATCCTGCTGCGCGAAGAGGTCGTCGTCGCGACGCCGTTCTGTCGCCTGGTGCGCTTCGCGCGCCGTGCGTCCGAGGCCACGCAGGCGAAGCTCGATGCGCAGCCGAAGGTGCTGCTCTGCGCGCCGCTCTCCGGCCACCACGCGACGCTGCTGCGCGACATGGTCCGCGCGCTCGCGCCCGAGCACGACGTCTACGTGACCGACTGGATCGACGCGAAGCAGATCCCGCTCGATGCCGGGCGCTTCGGGCTCGACGACTACGTCGATCACCTGCTCGCGTTCATGCGCCACCTCGGCACCGGCACGCTGAACGTGATCGCGGTGTGTCAGCCCGCGGTGCCCGCGCTCGCGGCGGTGTCGCTGCTCGCGTCGGCGGGCGAGCCCACGCCGCGCACCCTCGTGCTGATGGGCGGGCCGATCGATGGACGACGATCGCCGACCGACGTGAACCGCCTCGCGACCGAGCACCCGCTCTCGTGGTTCGAGGACAACCTCGTGCACCCGGTGCCGCCCGGCTATCCCGGCGCCGGACGTCGTGTGTATCCGGGCTTCCTCCAGCTCACCGCGTTCGTGTCGATGAACCCCGAGCGCCACTGGAAGTCGTACCGCTCGTACTGGCTCGATCGCATCTCGGGCGAGCGCGAGAGCGCGGCCGCGCACGAGCGCTTCTACGACGAGTACAACGCCGTGCTCGACATGGACGCCGAGTACTACCTCGAGACCGTGCGCATCGTGTTCCAGGAGTTCGCGCTCGCGCGCGGCGTCTGGTCGGTGCGCGGAAAGAAGGTCGTTCCCGGCGAGATCCGCGACACCGCGATCCTCACGGTCGAGGGCGCCGAGGACGACATCACCGGCGCGGGCCAGACCCACGCCGCGCTCGAGCTGTGCACCGGCGTGCCCGCGGCGAACAAGCGCGCGCTCACCGCCGCGGGCTGCGGGCACTACGGCATCTTCTCGGGGCGTCGGTTCCGGGAGTCGATCTTCCCCGAGCTGCGCGAGCTGATCGCGCGCCATCACCGATGACGTCGCTGCTCGGCAAGAACGCGCTGGTCACCGGCTCGACCAGCGGCATCGGCCTCGCGATCGCCGAGGCGCTCGCGGCCGCGGGCGCGAACGTGATGCTGAACGGCTTCGGCGACGTGCAGCGTGCGCGCGCGACGGTGCGCGCCGCGGGCGCGGTGCACGGCGCGCGCGTCGAGCACCACGGCGCGGACCTCGCGAACGTCGCGGAGGTCGAGGCGATGCATCGCGCGGCGAGCGAGGCGCTCGGCGGGATCGACGTCCTCGTCAACAACGCGGGGATCCAGCACGTCGCGAGGGTCGAGGACTTCCCGCCGGAGCGCTGGGACGCGGTGCTCGCGGTGAACCTCACCGCCGCGTACCACACGACGCGCCTCGTGCTGCCGGGCATGCGCGCGCGGAGCTGGGGACGCATCGTGAACGTCGCGTCGGTGCACGGGCTGGTCGCGTCGGCGGAGAAGTCGGCGTACGTCGCGTCGAAGCACGGGCTCGTCGGGCTCACGAAGGTCGTCGCGCTGGAGACCGCGCGCACCAACGTGACCTGCAACGCGATCTGCCCGGGCTGGGTCCACACCCCGCTCGTCGAGGCCCAGGTGCAGGCGCGCGCGGAGCGCGAAGGATCCGATCTCGTCGCGGCGCGCGAGGCGCTGGTCGGCGAGAAGCAGCCCTCGGGGGCGTTCGTCTCGCCGGCGTCGCTGGCCGAGCTCGCGCTCTTCCTGTGCAGCGAGGCGGCGCGCGAGGTGCGCGGCGTCGCGTGGAACGTCGACGGCGGATGGGCCGCTCAATAGCTGCGTCGCAACATCGCGGTATTGACGTCGAACGTCTGGTGTAGAGCACGCGAGCCGCACGGTGGTGGTGCGGCGCAACAAGGGGGATGGGACATGGAGAAGCTCGTCGCAGCGCTCTGCGTGAGCGCGTGGCTCGTGGGGTGCGAGGCCAGCGAGGACGTGGCGACCAGCGCCGGTGCGCTGAGCGAGGTGAGCAGCTTCGGCGCGAACCCAGGCGGGCTGCGCATGATGCTCTACGCGCCGTCGAGCGCGCGCGCCGGCGCGCCGATCGTCGTGGTGCTGCACGGGTGCCTGCAGGCGGCGGCGGACGCGGAGCGCACCGGATGGAGCACGCTCGCCGACGCGTACGGGTTCCACGTCGTCTATCCGCAGCAGACCTCGTCGAACAACGGCGCGACGTGCTTCCGCTGGTTCGAGCCGACGCAGGTGCGGCGCGACGCGGGCGAGGTCGCATCGGTGGTCTCGATGGTCCGTCACGTGGTCGCGACCCGCGGCGCCGACGCCGCGCGGGTGTTCGTCTCGGGCTTCTCGGCGGGTGGTGGTCTCGCGCCGGCGCTGCTCGCGACGTACCCCGACGTGTTCGCGGCGGGCGCGGCGAACGCCGGTCTTCCCTACGGCTGCGCGAGCGGCGTGAGCGAGGCGTTCACCTGTCAGAACGGCGGCGTCGATCGTTCGCCCTCGGAGTGGGCGGCGCGGGTGCGCGCGGCCGCGCCGTCGGGATGGAGCGGGCCGTGGCCGCGCCTCGCGATCTGGCAAGGCACGTCGGACTACACGGTGCGGCCGATGAACGCGACCGAGCTCGTGGAGCAGTGGACCGCGATCCACGGGATGGACACCACGCCCGAGAGCAGCGAGACGATCGGCGCGCTCCAGCGCACGCGGCACGTCGCGGCGGGCCGGGTCGCGGTCGAGCAGGTGATCGTGCCGGGGATGGGCCACGCGGTGGCGATCGATCCTGCGAGCGGGTGCGGCGCGACGGGCTCGTACACCGCGACGAGCGCGCTCTGCGCGGCGCGCGAGCAGGCGCGGTTCTTCGGGCTGATCGAGCCGGCGATGGAGCTCGACGCGGGCGTCGTCGCGAGCGATGCGGGATCGCAGCCCGACGCGAGCGCGATCGACGCCGGCACGAGCGCGTGCACGGAGCACACGTCGTCGAACTACGCGCACGAGCGCGCGGGTCGTGCGACGCGCTGCGGAGCCTACGGGAGCTACGTCTGCGCCGTGGGCTCCGGAGAGCAGATGGGGTTCTGGAACGTCTACCAGTCGACGACGCTGCGCGAGCAGCCGGCGGGGTACTTCGCGATCGGATCGTGCCCCTGACGACTACTGCGTGAGCGTCACGGTGATCGTCGCGCGGGTGCTGCGACGTGCGGTGGGGAACCGCAGCGCGCGCACCGCGCGCATCACGCACTGGATCGTCGTGCCGTCGCGCAGCGTGCCGCGGGTGCGGGTCGCGCTGGGGCGCCCGTCGCGCGCGATGAACAGGTTGATCGGGAGCTCACCGCTCGCCGCGGTGCACGCGTCGAACGTGGTCGCGGGGATCGCGCCCGCGATCTGATCGGTGGTGAGCGCGCCGCGCGCGGTGTCGACGCGCACCGTCGCGCGCGAGCTCGCGGGAGGCGGCGTCGTCGGGGTCGTCGTGGTGACCGGGGGCGTCGGCGTGGTCGGCGGCGCGGCGCTCGGCGCGGGCACGGTGCTCTCGAACGTCGCGAACACGTCGCCGGGGATCGCGAGCGGCCCTCCGGTGAGCCCGGTGCGCCGGAAATACAGGGTGAAACGCACCATCGCGCCGCCCTCCGGCGCGGCGTCGGGCAGACGGAACTCGCGCACTCGGGCGCGCGCGCACTCGTCGAACGTGTCGTCGCCGAGCGTCGACGCCTCTTCGGTCGCGCGGATCACCTGACGCGCCGAGACCCAGAGCCGCAGCCGCAGCGTGCCCTGCAGCGCCGGCGTCCGCGCGAGGCGCTCGCGATAACACTCGAGCACCGGCATCAGCGTCGGCCGCAGGCCGGTCGCGAGCAGATCGCGATACCGATCGGGCGGCCGTTGATCGTCGACGGTGAGATCGGCGACCGAGACGCTGGCCGTGGCCTGCGCGAGCGCGGTGGACGGGAGCGCGAGGAGCAGCGCGAGCGAGACGAGGGTGGAGCGCACGGCGCGGAGCTTATCAGCCCTCGCGCGATCACTCCTGGCCGCGCGCGAAGAGCGCCGCGCGCACGATGAGCTCGCCGACGCCGCGGATGCCGAGCTTGTTGCGGATGCGCGCGCGGTGCGTCTCGACCGTCTTCACGCTGACGCCGAGCACCGACGCGATGTCCTTCGTCTCGTGGCCGCGCCCGATCAGGCGGAAGATCTCGACCTCGCGATCGCTGAGGAGCTGCCCCGAGCGGGTTCGCCAGCGCCGCACCAGGTGCGCCGCGATCGAGGGCCCGAGGTAGACCTCGCCGCGCGCGACCGCGCGCAGCGCGTCGACGAGCGCGACGTCGTCGGTCTTCGCGACGTACCCCAGCGCGCCGAGATCGATCGCGCGCTGCGCGAGCATCGGGTCGTCGTGCGCGGTGAACACCAGCACGCGCAGCTCGGGGAACCGACTCTTCAGCACGAGGAGCAGGTCCATGCCCCACTCGCGATCGAGCTCGAGATCGATCAGCACGACGTCGACGCCGTGCGCCTCCGCGAGCTTGAGCGCGGCGCGCGCGTTGGACGCCTCACCCACCACGACGAACTCGCCGGGAACGCTCAGCTGCGCCCGCAGCGCGGCCCGGATGATCGGATGATCGTCGACCAGGAGCAGCCGGTGAGGGCGTGTTTCGTCGGGGGATGATCCCACTACAGCGACCATACGCGCGGACGTGCCGCGCAGATCACCGAACCTGGGGTGCGGGCGGCCGCGCAGCAACGTCGGGGCATCCCCTACGCCGTGAGGGCCGCTCCCGACGCGGATCGCCGGCTTTTCCGACTCCCGTTCGCAGAGCTGCCGCCGTACGACTGTGCAAGAAGAGTCTTGCGACCTTGTAGTCCGCCTCGCCCCGTCGAGGCAATCGGCGCGGACATGGCGAGCCACGCGACGGTCCCGATCGAAGTTGCACACGCGCGTGTGCGCGTGTGTGTGATCGACCTCGACGCGCAGTCGCGGAAGCGGCTCGAGAGGGTCCTCTCGGAGCGCGCCGACGTCGAGCTCGTGGTCTCGGGCGACGCGGAGATCGTGGTCGCGCCGTTCGACGGGCGCTCCACGCCGTCGCGCGGCGGGCGCGGGTGGGTGCTCGCGGTCGCCGCGAGCAGCGCGCTCTCGGATGCGCTCGCCCAGGGCGCCGACGACGTGCTGCTGCAGCCGTTCACGGCGGAGGAGGCGCGCGCGCGCATCGCGTTCGCGCTGCGCCACGTGGATCGCCCGCGGGGCTCGACGCCGCGCGCGGCGCTCGCGGAGGCGCTGGCGCATCCGCGCGGCGGTGAGGTGGTCGTGCGGCTCGGAGACGAGACCACGCGCATCCACGTGCACGAAGGGCGCATCGTCTGGGTGCACCGCGCCGGCGAGTCGACCGGGCTCTCCGACGTCTTCCCCGCGCTCGATCGTCGCGAGGCTGCCGAGCTGACGCGCACGGCGCGCGAGACGCGGCGGCACTTCGCGGACGTGCTCGTCGATCGCGGGCGTCTCGACGCAGCGGAGGTGCGCGAGGGCGTGCGTCGCTTCGTCGAAGCGCGGCTCGCCCCCACGCTCGACGCCGACGGCGCGGTCGCGCTCTTCGCGCCGGGCGCGCTCGCCTATCACGCGCAGCTCTCGTTCGATCGCGGCGAGGTCGCGCGGCCGACCCAGCCTCCGCCCCTCGCCACGCGCGCGTCGGGCACGGTCGAGACGGTCGGGCGCGAGGCGTGGATCGGCCTCGTCGCGGCGCTCCGCGGCAACGGTGCGTGCTCGGTCGCGATCCTCGACTGCGCGACCGGCGTCGCGGTGCTCGACGACGGCGACGACCTCGACACCGCGATCGCGTGGGGCCTCGCGCGCCTGATCACGCTCGACGGCGCGGCGCGCTCCGACGTGATGCTCCGCGGCGAGCGCGCCCACGTCGCGCGCGCGCTCCCGGGCTCCGATCGCTTCGTGGTGTACGTCGCTTACGACGACCCCGCGGTGAACCTCGCCCTCGCGCGGCACGAGCTCGCCGCCGCGCTCGCATCGACCCCTTCCGCCACGCACGGAGCGTGAGCCCCAAGGAGAGACATGGCCGACATCAAGACCTCGCTCGCGCAGATCCTTCAGATCGACGGCGCCACCGGCGCCGCGCTCGTCGACTTCCAATCGGGCATGACCCTCGGCACCGCGGGCGCACCGGGCTTCGATCTCGAGCTCGCCGCCGCGGGCAACACCGAGGTCGTGCGCGCCAAGAAGAAGATCCGCGACAAGCTCGGCGTGCAGCAGCAGATCGAAGACATCCTCATCTCGCTCTCGGGCCAGTACCACCTGATCCGCATGGTCGGGACGAGCCTGTTCTTCTACGTCGTGCTCGATCGCAGCCGTTCGAACCTCGGCCTCGCGCGCCGCGAGCTCGAGTCGATCGAGAAGGCGCTCCAGATCGACCGCCGCTGAGCGATCGCCGTGGCGCGCTTCGATCGCGAGACGGGGCAGCTGGTGCTGCGGGTCGTCTACGACGGCCCGTCGCGCGCCGGCAAGACGACGAACGTCCGCTCGCTCGCGTCGCTGCTGCCGGTCTCGCGCCGATCGATGGTGCGAACACCGGCGGAGACGCCGGGCGGCTCGACGCTGCGCTACGACCTGCTCGAGGTCGACGTGGGTCGCGTCGACTCGGCGCGCGGCGAGCACCTCGCGCGATGCGAGGTGTTCAGCGTGCCGGGCCAGCTCTCGCTCGCGTCGCAGCGCGTGGCGCTGCTCGCCGCGGCCGACGTCGCGGTGCTCGTGCTCGACGCGACACCGGGCGCGCGACGCCGCAACCGCGTGTCGCTCGAGGCGCTGCGCGCGTTCCGCGCGAGCGGCCTGCTCGAGGACGTGCCGCTCGTGCTCCAGGCGAACAAGCAGGACGTCGCGGGCGCGCTCTCGGGCGCGGCGCTCGCCACGGAGCTCGACATCCCCGCGCGCCGGGTGATCGACGCGATCGCGGTGCGCGGGGAGGGCGTGCGAGAGACGTTCTTCGCGGCGCTCGAGATCGCGCGTGACGCCGCGCGTCCTTCGCTCGAAGCGGACGCGGTGCCGATCGACGAGGGCTCCGATCCCGAGCGCACCGCCGGCGAGCTCGAGGCGCGCCTCGGCGGCGCGGTGGATCGCGTGCTGCGCGCGCTCGAGGACGACGACTTCAGCGCCTCGTGAGCTCGACTCCGTCGAACTCGCGGCCGGTGCCGTCGATCGCGTGCAGGCGCAGGCGCTCCCGATCCGCGACGATCGACACGAAGTGGAACGCGGTCGTCGAGAACGCGGTGAACCACGACTTGCCCACGCTGCGCACGCTGCGCCCGCCGCCGCCGGTCACGACGTAGGTGACGCCCTCGATCGGGCTCGTGCGCTCGTAGTCGTGATCGTCGCCGCTCACCACGAGGTCGACGCCGCCGTCGATGAAGAGCCGCTGGAACGCGTCGCGCAGGCTGCGATCACCGCCGTGGAAGCCGCTGGAGTAGAGCGGCGTCGAGATCACGACGATCGTCCACGGCGCGTGCGCGTTCTCGGCGAGATCGCGCCGCAGGAACGTGCGCTGCGGGTCGAGATCGACGTTCGAGTCGAGCACCACCACGTGCGCCGGTCCCCAGTCGAACGAGTACCAGCGCTCGCTGCCGCTCGCGCGATCGGGCAGCGCGAACGCCTCGAGGTAGGGCCCGGCCGAGCCCGTCGCGTGATCGTGATCGCCGATCGACGGGAAGAACGGGACCGAGGCCATGAGCTGCCCGTACATCGCGAAGTGCTTCGCCTCGAGCTGGCCCAGCGTGCCGTCCTCGTAGGCGAGATCGCCGGTGTGGAGCACCGCGTCCATCGCGACGGTGCCGAGCTGCTCGCCGACCGCGACCTGATCGGCGTTCGCGCCCCCCGAGTCGCCGAACACCACGATGCGCGCCGTGCCCTCACCGCGGCGCGGCGCGGTGCGGAACCCGGTCGGGCCGTACACCACGTCGCCGTCGCGGGTGCGGAGGCGATAGCAGTAGATGCGATCGGGCTCGAGGCCGAGCAGCGGCACGCTCAGCTGTCGCGCGTCGCGCAGATAACGCGTGTCGTCGAGCGCGGGCTCGGCGACGCTCGGCTCGTCGCCCTCCTGCTGCCACAGCTCGAGCCGCTCGGCGTTCTCCGCGCTGGTCGTCCACACGACGCGCGCCGACTCGTGCGTGACCGACTGCACGTAGGGCCAGCGCTTCACGTCGCCTCCCGGCTCGACCCACTCGCCGCACTGCGCGCGGATCTCGGCGAACACGTCGACGCGCTGCGCCGGCGGATCGAGCAGATCCCCGGTCGTCGGTGACGCGAGGATGCCGTTCATGTCGTTGGCGCAGCCCACGAGCACGAGCAGCGCAATGAAGAAGGAACCAACCGGAATGCGAGTCATGCGACGCGAGAACGTCGTGCTCGCTCGACGGACGTAAAGTGGGGATGTTCGTCGCACCGTGCGCGTGGCAGCGCGCCACACGATCAGAACCCCTGTCGACTCCCGAACACGATCTGCACCGAGTCGATCGCCGCGCCGCTCACGAAGGGAGCGGTGCCCGCGGCGACTGCGACCTCGAGCGCGCCGTCGGGCTCGCCCGCGGTCGCGATGCCGAAGCCGAACGAGAGGCGCAGTCGCTCGAGCGCGAAGTCCTCGAGGTGCGCGCCGAACGCGTTGCCCACCGACACGTGCAGGCGTCCGTCGAGGCGCGTCCAGATCGGATAGAGATACTCGAGCGTCGTCGCGACCGCGCTGCGACCGCGCAGCTGACCGCGCAGGAATCCCTGCATCAGCAGCGCTTCTTCGCCGAGCGCGATCAGATCGGTGAACGGGATCTCCTCGTCGCCGATCGGGTCGGCGAAGCGCGCGATGCCCCAGAGCCCGAGCACGCGATGCGCGCCGAGGTCGACGAACGTGCCGACGCCCCCGCCGTAGCGGGCCCATCGTCGCTCCATCGGATCGTCGAGATCGAACACCAGCTCACCGTGCGCTTCGACGCGCACGCCGTGGCCCGGTGCGGGCTCGGGCTCGCGGGTGTCGATCGCGAACGACGCGCGTGATCGCGATACCGAGTACGGCCGATCGAGCCCGGGTGGCGCCTGGATCTCGCCCTGCGCGATGCCCTCCGCGACCGACGGCGAGTTGCTGGAGAGCGCCGCATATCCGCGCGGATCGAGCCAGTGCCCGTCGACGCCGGTGATCACGTCGATGCGGCTCTCGCGCCAGAATCGATCGGCGCGCAGGCCGAGCTGCGCCTCGTAGGACGTCTCGCGGAAGCGGTACTGGATCGCGCGCGCGTCCCATCCGATGCCGGAGAACACACGATCGGGCCGGCGTCCGCCCTCGCCGCGCAGCTCGACGCGAAACCCCGAGCTCGTCGCGATCGCGTACGACGCGCTGCCCTGCAGATAGTCGACGCCGCCGAAGTCGAACGACGCACCGATCGAGTGGCCGGGCGCGACGTCGTCGTTCGAGAAGAACGAGAGACCGGCCGAGGGCTGGAGCCCATATGCGACGAAGAACGTCGGCACGATGCCGGAGCGACGCTCGTTCCACGTGAGCACGTCGAGCAGCAGCGTGGGCCAGCGCTCGCGCTCCGCGGTCTCGAGGAGGAGCCCGAGAGGACGGCGGATGCCGTAGTCGAGCACCAGCGTGACCGGCGAGAACACGACGCGCGGGACCCAGAGCAGCACTTCGCCGGCGTCGGGGCCCGGCTCGGCGCGACCGTCGTAGTCGGGGCGTGCGCGTGGCTCGGTGATCGGCGCGTCGTGTGGCTGCGCCTGCGCGGAGGACGCGATCGCGAGCAGCATCGTGACGAGCAGCGCGCGCACGATCATCGCGTCCCCTCGCGCTCGAGACCCACCACCCGCCACGCATCGCCGCGCTGTGCGAGGTGCACGTCGATCGGCTCCGTCTGCTCGCGATCGATCGTCGCCGAGCGCACCCGCACGATCGCGTAGCCGCGCGCCGCGTCCGGCATCGCGACGCACACCCGCGCGCCGTCGCGCTGCACCGGGAGCGCGCCGATCACCCGACCTTCTTCGTCGATCCACGCGGCCGCATGTGCCCGCGAACGAACGGTGCGCAGCCCCGACGACACCGCGAGATCGTCGAGACACAGCGCACGATCGCGAACCACCGGCGATGCGAGCGGAGAGAGGCGCGTGAGCCAGCGCTCGAGCACGCGCTCGCGACGTCCGAGCATCACCTCGAGCAAGCGCTCCTCGACGCGGGGATCGGAGAACCGTCCCAGCGCGATCGCCGCGCGCAGGTGCGCCTCGCCGAAGCGCGACACGATGCGCGCCATCCACGCGCAGTCGCGCTCGGTGCGCCGCTCGAACGCGCCGTTCCAGTAGTTGGGCCGCCACTGCTCGGGATCGAAGCGCTCGACGTCGTAGTACCCGAGGATCGGCCACGTCGGTCCGCGCTGCGCGTCGTCCCAGGGCCGGCGCACGAGCCCGAGCGTGAAGAGATCTTCGACGACGTGCTGTCGATCGACCCACTGCGAGTGCCCGTAGCGCACCTGCTGTCGATGGCTGCCCTGGAGGTACCCGAGCGCGTCGCCGAAATCGACGAGCCGATGCAGCACCCAGCCGCGCCCGTCGCCGGTCTCTTCCCACGTCGCGAGCGTGTTGTGCTGGCGCGCGTCCCAGTGATCGAGCCACGCGTTCATCACGAACATGGCGCGCAGCTCGCGGCGATCCTCGTGGGGCACGACGTCGTTGAGATCGACGTCCCAGGTTCCGCGGTAGTCCCACGGACCGAGCGGAGGCGAGTCGAACACCAGGCTCGCGGTCGCGCGCAGCCCGTGCTCGCCCTCCTGGAACACCGCGACGATCTCCGCGAGATCCTCCTCGGTCATCGCGCGATCGTCGCCATCGAGGCGGGCCCGCGGATCGAGCGAGATCGCCGCGCGCTCGAAGTACACGACGCGATTGCACGGCACGTGGTAGCCGGCCGCGTGATAGAGCGCGGCCACGATCGCGTCGGCGGCGGTCGTCTGCTCGGGCTGGGTCTCGCGATCGGCCTTGAGCACGAAGCGTCGCCCGCGCGCGTCTTCGATCACGAAGCCGCTCGTCGCGCCGTCGCGTTTGCCCGACACCACGCGCCACGGCAGCACCGGCTCCTCGAAGCCCTCGCCGCACGCGCCGGCCGCGATCGCCTCGGGGCGCATGCTGGCGCGGTTCTCGAAGAAGCTCGAGTCGGGCACCTCGTCGAGCGCGTTCACGTTCACCGACTCGCCGCTCGTGTCGAACGCGAGCGCGCGCGCCGCGGGGCGCACCAGCAGGTTGTCGGCGGCATCCCAGATCTCCGGCGCGTGGCGCGCGTCGGGTCGTGGACCGAATGGATGTCGATCGTCGTCGCGCCAGACGATCGGCGTCGTCGTCGAGAACGACCGTGGACCGCTCGCACATCCGAGCGCACTCGCCGCGACGAGCGCGACGGCGACGCGCGTGAACGACCCCGTACCCATGCTCCGGGCCTGAGCACGGGTCGCGCCACCACGGGTCGAAGTTGCGAATTTCTCGCGTCTTCTGCGAGAGACGGAGCGCGTCGCCCTGAGGCGAGATCGCAGCGATGCGCGGCGTCACGCCACGCGTCGCATCCCGACCAGCACGCCCGCGATCGTCACCGCGCACCCCGCGACGACCAGCGGAGTCGGGGTCTCGGCGAGGATCGGGATCGCGAGCAGCGTCGAGAGCACGGGCTCGGCGCAGGTGGCGAGCCCCACCATCGTGGGCGTGGCGCGACGCAGCGCGCGCGTGAGCAGCGTGTGGCCGACCGCTTGCGGCACCAGCGCGGACAACGCGATCCATCCCAGCGCCGCGTCGTCGAGGTGCGCGAGGACGTCGGCCCCGAGCGCCATCCTCGCCGCGCACACGAGCCCGAGCGCCAGCGCGCCCACACCCGCGGCGAGGCTCGAGAACGCGAGCGGCTCGAGGCGCTCTCCGAGCTCGCGCGCGACGAGCAGATAGAGCGCCATCGTGAGCGCGCCGATCAGCGCGAGGACGTCGCCGATCAACGCCTCGCGCGAGAGCGACGCGTCGGCGCCGCCGATCATCGCCACGCCGAGGGTCGTGATCGCGATCGCCCATGCGTGTCCGCGGGTCGGTCGATCGCGCCCTCGCAGCACGCCGATGATCGCGAGCAGGAGCGGCGTCGCGGTGACGAGCGTGACCGACGCCGCGACCGAGGTGAGCGCGAGCGACGCGACCCAGGTGCCGAAGTGGATCGCGTAGAGCAGCCCCGCGATGGTCGCGCTGCGGCGCACCGGCGCGTCGAGCGTCCCCGCGCGCGCCGCGCGCACCGCCCACGGCGCGAGCAAGAGCGCCGCGATCGCGAGCCGCAGCGCCGAGCTCACGAGCGGATCGACCTCGCCCGCGAGCCGCAGGAAGATCGCGGCCCACGCGATGGCGAACGCGCCGATCGCGAGATCGAAGACGACGCCGCGCTCGTTCATGAACGATCGTTCACGAATCAGCTCCAGCTGGAGTGCTCGCCGGCGCAGGGCCCGCACCGGAGCGTGCGAGCACGTGGACGGGAGGGCCCTGAGTCGGCGAGCCGATGTTTCGACTCCCTCTCAGTCGGTGAGGTGCGCGCTCGCGAAGCGCGTCGCCAGGGCGCGCGCGCCGCGGTGGGCGATCGCCTCGATCGTGAGCATCGGGTTCACCCCCGACGCGTTGGGGAAGCACGACGCGTCCATCACGAAGAGCCCGGGCGTGCCGTGCACCTCGTTCTCGTCGCCACACGCCGAGAGATGTCGATCGGCGCCCATGCGCGCGGTTCCCATCTGATGGTAGCTGCCGTAGGTCGTCTGGCAGGGCCCGTATCCGACCTCGTCGACGCGCGAGAGGAACGACGTGATCGGCTCGCCGCTCGCGGGGCGCCACGACACCGGCACCTGCTGCACGCTGCGCACCTCGCGCGCGCCCGCCGCGACGAGCGCCTCGGTCGCGCGTCGCACACCCTCGCGCACGTTCACGAGATCGTTCGTGCTCGGCGTGTACTCCCACACCGGTGGGCCGAGCGCGCGCGCGCGCACCGTGCCCCAGCCCTCGTCGCGCAGCAGCACTGCGAACGCCGCCCAGTGTCGATAGCTGCGCAGCAGCGCCTTCACGTCGGACCCGCCGGCCCATCCCTGCAGCAGCGAGAACTCGAATGGATGCAGCGCGCCCGACTCCAGTCGGAATCCGTATCCGCGCCCGTCGAGGTTCGCGAATTGCGTCGCGATGCGCGCCTGCATCACGCCGCCCCACGGGTCGGTGCGCTCGTCGAATCGACCCCACGCGCCGGTGACCGGATGCACGCGCAGATAGCGGCCGATCGCCTCGCCGTGGATGCGGCTCTTCTGGAGCAACACCGGCGTGTAGAGCGCGCCGCACGCGACGACGACCGCGCGACCGAACACCGTGAGCGGCACTCGCGTTCCGTCGCGACGGGTCACCTTCGCGCGCACGCCGACCGCACGTCCGTTCTCCATCACGATGCGCTCGGCCTCCGCGCAGGTGACGAGGCGCGCGCCGGCGTCCGACGCGTCCTCGAGCCAGGTGCGCATCGTCGATTGTTTGGCGCCGCTCCGACAGCCGAAGTTGCAGAACCCGCAGCGCTCGTCCTGCGCGCAGCCGCGCACGTCGCGCGGCATCGGCTCGCAGCTCCATCCGAGGCGCGCACAGGCCTCGTCGAGGAGTCGATCACGCGCCCAGGGACGCGACTCCGAGGTGGTCACTCCGATTCGCTCGCTGACTGCCTCGATCGAGCGCTGGAGCTCCGCACCTTCGAAGACGTCACGAAATCCGGCGACGCGATCCCACTCGGCGCGCACCGCGGCCGGAGTCGCGAGCGAGGTCGAGTAATTCACGACGGTGCCGCCACCGAGACAACGACCACTGATGAGCGCAGTGCCGAGATCGCTGGTGAGCACCGTCGCGTACATCGCGCGATCGGCCTCGCGCGGATCGTGGCTCATGTCGCGCTCGGCGACGTAGGGACCCTTCTCGAGCACCACGACGTCGAGCCCCGCTTTCGCGAGCACGCCCGCGGCGACGCCGCCCCCGGCGCCCGAGCCGACGATCACGACGTCGCAGGTCCAGGTCGCGGGCCGCTCGACGGAGATCGGCGAGAGACGCCGCGGCACGTCGGGCGGCGGCGAGAGCGGTCCCGGATACTGCATCGCATCCCAGATCGGAGCGCGCGAATGGCCTGGCTCGGAGCTCGTGATCAGCGCGAACACGAGCTGACGCATCGTCTTGAACGCCTGTCGCACGAAGAGCCGCGGCGAGCGTCCCATCGCGAGCAACACCGCTTCTCCCTCGAGCGAAGAGAGCGAATCGAACGCACGCGCGCGCCCGTAGAGCGCATAACCGCCGGTGCGCGATCCGAAGAGCCGCAAGAGCGCTTTGATGGCGAGACGATCGGAGTCGTAGGGCAGCTCCGCGAGGAGCCCGGGCAGCCGCGCCGCGAGCCCGAGGTCGCGCGGCGAGAGCCGATCCCCGGGGAGCTCGGAGGCGAGCGAGGGGAAGAACGCATCCGCGATCGCCTCGAACGTGCGCAGCTCCGAGCGATCGAGCCGGACCACGCTGGGCCCCGGCGCAGCAGGCATCGTCGGCGGCTCGGGCGGAATCGAGAAGTGCGATGGGCGCATCGAGACAGAGGATGCCCGAACGCACCGGGCGAGCGACACCCTCGTCCCGAATCACTCCGACAGGCGCGCCACGGCGCGCGCGATCGGATCGAGCACGCGCGACAGCGCGCTCCGCTCGAACGGCTCGCGCGACACGAGGCACACCACGATCTCGCCGGCGCGACGCGCCGTCCACGCGCGCTCGCGCAGGTCGATGCACACGGTCACGCCCTCGCCTTCGTCGAGCTGTGCCGCTTGCTCGAGCGCCATCACGAGGCGCGTCGCGACGACGTCGCTGGCCTCGCCGAACGACGCGACCGGCAGGCCGTGACGATCGACGACGAACGCGGCTTCCGCCGGCGCGACCTCGCACGCCCACGCGAGCCACGCGTTCCATCCGCGATCGCCCGCGCCGAGATCGATCTCCGGCTCCGGCACCTCGCGCCGCGGTCGCGCGAGCTTCGCCCACGCGGCCTCGCTCGTGCGCTCCGCGCTCGCGCGATCGCGCGCCGAGACCAGCCGTGCCGACGCACGACCCGCCGCCTCGAGATCGTCAGACCAGCGCTCGTTGCTCTCGTGTCTCGATCCCATCGCCCCTCCTCGATGCATGGATCACCCCTTCGATCTCGTCGGCGAGCTGCGCGAAGCGCCGCGCCTCGGGGGGCAGCCGCCCGCCGAGGTACGAGACCGGCACGCCGAGCTGGCTCGCTCGTGCGAGCGCGTCCGAGCGCGGGATCGCCGCGTCGAGCACGCCCTCGAGCTCGGTCCACAGCGCGACCATCGAGCTCTGCGAGTGCTCCTTCGAGAGCTCGACCATCGTCGGCACGATCCCGAGCAACGAGAGCTCCGGTCGCTCGCCCTCGCGCACGTGCTCGATCACCCGCAGCACCTGCTGGATCGATCGCATCGCGAGCGGCTCGGCCTTGAACACCACGAGCGCCCAGTCCGCCGCGCCGAGCGCGGCGCGCGTGATCCCACCGAGCCCCGACGGCGTGTCGAGGATCACCCGATCGAACGCGTCCTCGATCGGCCGCAGCAGCGCATCGAGCGCGCCGCGGGTGCGCACTGCGTCCTCGAACGACGGCACCTCGATCGGATCGAGCCGACCGCGCGGCAGGATCGCGAGGCGCGGCTCGTTCGTGCGCACCACCACCTCCGCGCACTGCGCCTCGCCCGCGAGCACGTCGACGAGCCCGCGCCACTCTCCATCGCGCTTCGCGAGTGAGAGCCCGATGCCGCCCTGCGGATCGAGATCGACGATCAGCGTGCGCATCCCCCGCTCCGCCAGCGCGAGCCCGAGATGCAGCGCGACGGTGGTCTTGCCCACGCCGCCCTTCGGGCTCGTCACCACGATCCGTTCGCTCATGCCGGACCTCCTTCGCTCCCACCGACACCCATCTCGCGCAGCCGCGCGAGGTTCGCCGCGACCATCCGATCGCCCGGCTGCAGGCGATCCGCCTCGAGGAACGCCTCGTACGCCGCGGCGTGATCGCGCCGCAGCAGCGCCATCGCGCCGCGATCGCGCGCCTCGTCGAACGCATCGACCGCGGGCTCGTCGATCGCGATCGTCAGCTCGTCGTCGATCGCGATCGGCGCATCACGTCCGTCCTCGTCGAGCGCGCGTGCCGCATCGAGCAGCGCCGCTTCCCACGACGTCTCGATCGCGCGCGGCCCCGGCTCGCCCGAGGTCGCGTGGCACTCGATGCTCGCGCCGTGCACGAACGCGAGCCGCCGGAACGCGTCGATCCCGACGTCCGCGCCGTCGCGCGCCGACCACAGCACGCCCCGGTGCACCACCACGTCACCCACCGCCGCGCCGCCGTGGCCGCGCACCGTGATCCGCACCGAGTGCCCACCGAGGCACGCGATCTGGAGGTACTCCGCGACCCCGAACGGCGCGGGCGCGCCTCCAGATCGCTCGAGCTCCGACGACACCAGCTCGCGCAGCTGCTCGAGCGGCACCGGCTTCTCGAGCACCCGCACCCCCGAGTGCCGCGGGATCTGCGCGGAGAACGCGCGCACGTACGCCGACACGAACGTGATCGGACAGCGCACGCCGCGCCGACCGAGCTCGCCGATCAGCTCGAGCCCCGGACGATCGGGAAGATCGAGATCGCTCACCACGAGATCGGGCGCGCCCGCATCGACGATCGCGAGCGCCTCCTGCACCGACGACGCGCCGAGCGCATGCACGCCGGGCAGCTTCGCGAGCCCGCGCACCATCGCGTGGCGGAGCGTGTCCTCGTCCTCGACGATGAGGACGCGCGCGCTCACGTGCGCCTCGGGATGCGATAGCCCTGCGCGCCCATCACGTCGATGCCGACCTCGAGCGTCTCGAGCCACTCGAAGAAGCGCGCGACCATCTCCTTGCCGACGAACGACGCGCCGTGCTGGGGCGCGACGATCTCCACGTCGAGCTCGCGCGCCATGCGCAGCCACGCGCGCAGCGCCGCGTTCGACGCCATGTAGCGGCGATGGAAGCCCTCCATCGCCGGCACGTGCGCGTCGAAGTCGCGCACCACGCGGTAGTCGCGATCGAGCGACGCGCCGAGATCGCCGGTGTAGAGGATCTTCGAGATCGGATCGTAGACGTGGAAGTTCCCGCACGAGTGCAGGAAGTGCGCGGGAAGGATCCACAACTCGCTCGCACCGAGCGGCAGGATCATGCCCTCGTCGGGGATCGGGCGAAGCCGCTCGACCACCAGCCGATCGAGCCCGAAATGCGGCACGAAGCGCACCCACAGCTTCGAGATCCACGCCTCGGCGTCGGTGGTCATGAGCCACCCGTTCGCCGCCGCGACGATGTCGGGATCCTGATGCGAGAGGAACAGGTGCCGCAGCTGCGCGCCGCGCAGCTGCACGTGCGTCTCCGCGAGCACCTTCCCGTAGATCTTGTGCCCGCCGGGATCGAGGATCATGCCCTCGTCCCCGTCGATGATGACGTGCTGGTTGGACTGCACCGCGGCACCGCCGCCGAAGTCCTCGAGCAACACGTTGCGATGACCGTCGCGCTCGAACAGCGTCTCGCTCGGCATCTCGCGCGCCTCAGATCAGCTTGTTGATCTCGCGGACCGCGCGAGCCATGTCGAGGAACACCAGGCCGAGCTTCGCGTTCGCCGTCGCGAGCACGAGCAGCACGGTCCCCGAGCTCGCGGTCTGCAGCACCGCGTAGCCGTGCTCGCCGCGGATGAGCACCTGCTCGGGGCGACCGATCCCGAGCTCGTTGCCGGCGCGCACGCCGAGCGCGAGCAGCGTCGCGCTCATGCCTCCGACCCGCACTTCCTCGACGTGCTGCGGCATCGCGCTCGCGATCAGCAGACCGTCCTCCGAGATCAGCGCCGCGGCCTCGACGTCGGGGCTCTCGGCCTGCAGCGTCCGCAGGACGCGGTTGAGCATCTCGGTCCGCGATGCGCGCGGAGCCGTCGTCACTTCGACCATCGTTCGACCTCACCTCCGTCCTCGGCGTCGAGCCCGACCGGGACGCGCCACGTCACGTGCGTGCCGCGTCCCAGCGCGCTCTCGACGTGCAGCGATCCGCCCGCGCTCCGTGCGAGCTGCACGCACAGCGGCAGCCCGAGGCCGCTCCCGCTGCGCTTCGTCGTGAAGAAGATCTCGGTGCACCGCGCGAGGACCTCGGGGCTCATCCCCGGTCCTTGGTCGCGCACGCCGATGACGAGCTCGTCGCGCTCGAGCCGCGCGATCACGCGCACCCGATCGCCCTCGCGGCACGCGTGGAGCGCGTTCATCAGCAGGTTGAACACGACCGCGCGCACCACGCCGCGATCGATGCGCAGCAGCGGCATCGAGGCGATGTCGACCTCGAGCACGATCCCGCTCCGCGCCGCGCGCGCGTCGAGCACCACGCAGCACTCGCGCACCGCGTGATCGATCGCGCCGAGCGAGCTCGATCGCACGTCGCGCCCGACGACGCCGATCCCATCGAGGCAGAGCAGCGCGCGCCGGATCTCACCGAGGATCCCGTGGAGCTCCGCACCGAGCGCGCCGCCCGCGTGATCTTCGACGAGCAGCTCGAGCGCGGTCGTCACCGCGGAGAGCGGATTGCGCAGCTCGTGCAGGATCGACGGCAACACCTCGCCGACGGTCGCGAGCTTCATCAACCGATCGCGCTCTTCCTGCAGGCGCAGCGTCGGCGTGATGTCCTGGAACGCGCAGACCAGGCACCCCGGGTGATCCACCTCGAGGTCGCTCACCGCGAGCCCGACGTCGATCTCGCGCCCCGAGGGCAGCGCGATGCGCGCGGTCGAGCGGCTGCGACCGCGCGCTTCGTCGAGATCGGCGCGCGGCACCAGCACGTCGCCCACGTGCGCACCCTCGAGCACCTCGCGTGGCCGCTCGAGGAGCTCGGCAGCACGTGGGTTCGCGAGCGCGATCGTTCCGTCGGCGCGCACCATCAGCACCGCGGTCGGGAGCGCGTCGATCACGCGGCAGCAGATCTCGTGTGCTCCGCAGAGTCGCGCCGATGTGCTCGAGTCCACGCCGGCCGCGCAGAGCACGCATCGCGCCATCCACGATCACGGGCGATCTCACGACGCGCCGCAGGTCACGCGCAAACGCAGCGCAGCGCCGCGCAACGCGTGCGCGGCGCTTCACTCGAACACGCGCGCGACGTCCGACGTGCTGCTCGTCGCACCGCGCCGCACGTCGATCACGATCGTGTCCGCGATCCGATCGTGCAGCGTCTGCCGCGACTCCGTGAACACGCAGAGCACGTCGGCGATCGTGAAGATCGCGCCGAGGAACGGCACTCCCGCCAGCACTCCCGCGAGCACGATGCGCCGGCCGAGGATCGTGCCCAGCGTCGCCGGACTTCCGTCGCTGCGCACGATGCGCAGCCCGAGCACGCGCTTGCCCAGCGACTGCCCGTAGCGGTGCAGCAACATCAGGTTCAGCGCGAAGAGCGCGATCGTCGCGACCACGGTCGCGAGCAGCCCGCCGCGCACCAGCGCGCCCGCATCGAGCGCCGCGCCGAGCGGCACGAACACCAGCGCCGGTGCGAGCGGCAACGCGACGTCGATCCACCGCGCGACCAGTCGCAGCGCGGGATCGGCCAGCGGCGAGGCGAGGTCGCGCTCGTTCGTCGTCGCGCTCATCGCACCGCCTCCCCCACGCGCGCCCAGCGTGCGCGGCCCGACTCGCCCACCGACCAGTACACGTGCGACACACGCCCGCGCAGCCGCGACACCGGCACCATGCCGATGACCGGATTGCGACTGTCGTTGCTGCGGTCGCGATGATCGCCGAGCACGAACACGTGGCCCTCGGGCACCACGGCCTCGGGCATCGACTCCGGCATCGAGAGCGGCGAGCGCACGATCTCCCACGCGCGATCGCCGACGCGCTCCTCGAATCGCTGGCCTTCCTCGCCGAGGCCGCCGTCCCACGTGCCCACCGCGCGAAGCTCGATGCGCTCGCCGTTCCGCACCACGACGTCGTGATCGATCGCGATGCGATCGCCGCCGATCGCGACGACGCGCTTGATGAGGTCGAAGCCGTCGGGCGAGCGCAGCACCACGACGTCACCGACCTCCGGCGCGCCCCACGTGCTCACCGCTTCGTCGTGCATCGGCAGCGCCAGCCCGTACGCGCTCTTGTCGGCGACGAAACGATCCCCGTCGAGCAGCGTCGGCTCCATCGACGGGCCCTGCACGTCGAACGCCTCGAGGCCCAGCACGCGAACGCCGAGCGCCCATCCGGCGCTGACGATCGCGTACACCGGAAAGACCACGCAGATCAGTGCCCAACGCACCGGCAACGCCGGCCGTGTCGTGATGCCCATCGCGGCCGACGATGATCGATCCACGTCGAGCGTGCACGCTCTCACGACGAGCGCTGGCCACAGCGCGGGCACTGCTCGAGCGATGCGTCGATCACCACCCCGCAGTGCGCGCACGTCCGGAAGCGACAGCGCGCTCGCGGCGCGGACTCACGGCAGCGACGCTCGACGATGCCTCCTGCGACGATCCCGACGAGACCGAACCCGATCACGCCGATGATCGTGACGATCCCGTAGAGCGAGCCCCCGCTCGAGCCGCCGCCACCGCCGCCGTGGTAGCCGCCGCCGCGATGGCCGCTGCCGCCGTGGTATCCGCCACCGTGATAGCCGCCGCCGCCGTGGTATCCGCCACCACCGCCGTGCCAGTGGCCGCCACCGAAGCTGCCGCCGCTGTGCTGCGCCATCGCGCTCGAAGCGACGAAGAGACTCGCGGCGATCGCCGCGATGACGAGAGCTCGAATCACGATCGACCTCCTCACGCGCACAAGAACAAGTGGAAGGGCACCGCGTCCCAGCCCCGCTGCTGGAACGCGGCGACACGAGCGACGCTGCGCTGCTGCTGCGCGTCGTCGGCCGAGCCGTCCTCGGGCAGCTGCGCCCAGCGTCGTCGTGATGCGAGGTACTCCCACGCGATCGCATCGAACGACGGGTACCTCGCCTGGAGCTCACGGCACGCGTGCAGCACCGCGCTGCGGGTGTAGTCGCGCGTCACGTACCCCGCGCGGTTCGCCGCGATCGCCACGTGGATCGCGCGCACTCGATCCCACGCGCTGCACGGCGTCGCGAGCAGGCCCTGCACGCGCGCGAACGCGTCGTTGCCGTTCGCGATGCGCCACCACCGCGCGAGCATCACCGCGGCTTCGCCCGGCGGCGACGCGATCCACTCGTCGTCGCCCATGATCGGCACGATCGCGCAGCGCGCCCACGCATCGAGCGCGCGCGGCAGCGCCGAGCCGTCGTTCGAGATCGTCGCGAGCTCGCCGATCGGCCTCAGCACGTCGAGGCGCGCGACGAGCCAGCGACCGGTGCCCGCATACGTGAGCCGAGAGAAGAACGCGATCGCGCCCGCGATGCTCGAGACGACGAGCGCGACTGCGACCTCGACGAAGATCCTGGCGTCCATGCAGGGCGCGGTGTCGGTTCGTCCGCGCCGACGTTGCGCCGTGCGTGGGAGCACGTGGCGAATCGCGCGTCCCTGCTATGGTTCGCGCGTCCCGTGACCCACTCGCTCCCGGCGCTGCTCGGACGCCATCAGGCGCACGACCCCGTCACGACCGGTCCCGAGCCCCGCAGCGCCGCGCGCTTCTGGGGCGACGTGCGCGCGATCGCGGCGCGCCTGCCCGAGCTCGGGCGCGGTGATCGCGGTGGGCGCAGCGAGCTCGTGCTCGTCTGCCACGACCGCTATCTGTTCGCAGCGTCGATGCTCGCCGCGTGGGAGCGCGGCTACGTCGTCGCGCTGCCGCCGAACGCCCAGCCTGCGATGGTCACCGCGCTGCGCAAGAGCGGCACCGTGCAGACCGTGCTGCACGACGTCGACGACATGGCCGGCCTCGACGTGCGCGCGATCGTGGCGTCGCGCCCCGCGCCTTCCGACGAGGTCGAGCCCTACGCGCCGCCCGCGCCGCTCGCGAGCGATCGACGCATCGTCGTCGTCTACACGTCGGGCACCACCGGCGCGCCCACCGCCTGCCCGAAGACCGCGGGCCAGCTCGTCGGCGAGGCGCGCACGCTCGCGCGCACCTTCGCGATCGGCCGCGGCGATCGCGTGCTCGCGACGGTGCCGCCGCATCACATCTACGGGCTGCTGTTCGGGGTGCTGGTGCCGCTGGTGTCGGGCGCGTCGTTCGCGCGCGAGACGGTGCTGCACGCCGAGCCGCTCGCCGAGCTGATCGCGCGCGATCACACGCGCGTGCTGGTCAGCGTGCCCGCGCACCTGCGCGCGCTGCGGGTGCTCGAGCAGGGCCGCATCCAGGGCGTCTCGCGGGTGTTCAGCTCCGGCGCGCCGCTGCCTGCCGACACCTCCGAGGATCTGCGCGAGCGCTTCGGATGGAGCGTCACGGAAGTGCTCGGCTCGAGCGAGACCGGCGGCATCGCGTGGCGCGATCGCGCGGGCACGCCGTGGACGCCGCTCGAGGGCGTGAAGGTGCGCGAAGGCGAGGGCGGTCGGATGTTGATCGACTCGCCGTTCCTCGATCCCGGCGTGTCGCGTCCCTACGTCGGCGGCGATCGGGTCGCGGTGCTCGACGAAGGGCGCTTCCACCACCTCGGCCGCGTCGACGGAGTGCTCAAGGTCGGCAGCACGCGCGTGTCGATCGCGGAGCTCGAAGCGCGCCTGCTCGCGATCCCCGGCGTGCAGGACGCGGCGGCGCTCGCGGTCGAGGTCGGCGGCGCGCGCGGGTGGGAGAGCTGGGCCGCGATCGTCGCCCAGGATCACACCGCGCAGACGATCCGCGCCGCGCTGCTGCCGTGGCTCGATCCGGTCGTGATCCCGCGGCGCATCCGCATCGTCGAGGCGCTCCCCCGCGATCCCGGCACCGGCAAGCTGCGTCGCGACGCCCTGCGCGCGCTGTTCGACTGACGCCGGCTCAGTCCAGCTGGAGTGCTCGCCGGCGGAGCGGGCGAGCCGATCTCGGACACTGGCTCAGCGGCGCGCGCCGCTGCGCGCCTGCTCGAGCGCGCGCTCGAACGACGCGCGCTCGTCGAACACGCTCAACACGCCGCCGACCGCGACGTTGACCACCGCTGCGCCCATCGCGACCATCCGGTGCGGCGTGTAGACGTTGAGCGATTGCGCGCGGTCCCGCACCGACACGAGGTACTTCGCGATCCGCAGGCGGAACTCCGAGTCGTAGCCCGACATCTCGGTGCCATCGAAGAAGACGTGCGGAGCGCCGTCGTCGAACATCGCCGTGACCTGTCGCTCGAAGAGCTCGACCAGATCGGCCGCGAGGTGACCTCGCGCGCGGAACACGAGCAGCTGCCTCCCGAGGCGCTCGGCGCGCAGCCCGCCGCGCTCGGTGGACCACTCTTCGATCGAGGTCCCGACCTGCCGCTTCTGGATCTGCATGGGCCCGTCCCCAGCCTAGGGCCCGTCGAACGTACGCGTCAACGGCCACGCCCGAACCGAACGCGACGATTCACGTACTCGGCCGCGAACATCAGGCCCATCAGCGCGTAGGCGATGCCGCCGGTGTACACGGTCCACCACCACACCGGCGCGAGCAGCGCGAGGATCGCCGCGGTGCTTCCGTTCAGCAGGAAGAACGTGCACCACGCCCACGTCCACTGGCGACAGTGGCGCTGCTTGGGCTCGTCGAGCTCGGGCTCCTGCAGGCGCGCGAAGCGCTCGATCATCGGGGTCGCGCCGGCGCGCAGCGTGCTGCCGAACTCCACGAGCAGCACCGCGTTGATCATCACCGGCAGCGCGAGCAGGAAGCGCCGATCGTCGGTCGCGATGCCGCCGAAGATCAGCAGCAGCATCGCGATCGGCACCCGCACCACCGACCAGAACGTCGCGCGATCCGCCTTGCGGAACCGCCACGCGAGCCCGGGCACCATCAGCCCGAGCACCATGATCGAGACCGCGCGCGCGCCGAAGTGCGTGAGCCCGTAGAACACCGCGAGCGGGTACGCGATCACCAGGATCGCGTTGAGCACGACCCCGACGACGCGCAGCGCGCGCTTCACTTCGACTTGTGCTGCTGCACGTAGCCCGCGAGGTTCTTCACGCTCGCGAAGATGTGCTTGTTCTGCTCGTCGTCGGCGCGGATGCGCACCCCGAACTTCTTGTCGATCGCCATCGCGAGCTCGAGCGCATCGATCGAGTCCAGGCCGAGGCCCGTCACGAAGAGCGGCGCGTCGCTGTCGATGTCCTCGGGACGCACGTCGTCGAGCATCAGGGCTTCGACGATCAGCTCCTTGATCTGCTGTTCCAGTTCGCTCATCTGACGCGTCCCCGACGTGAAAAGCGCGCAACAGTGGCCCCATCGCGGCGCCGTTGCAACTCGTGCAGCTGGAGTGCTCCGCTCAGGTGGTTCCGTTCACCGTGGGCGGCAACGAGATCACGCGACGCTTGCTGCTCATCAGCTTCTGCTGGAACGGATTGTCGTCGCGCCACACGTCGCCCGCGAGCACGCTCGTGAGCCCCTTGCGCAGCATCGGGTCCTGCTCGGGCGCGAAGAAGAGCCCGTGCAGCAGACCCGTGTGATAGAAGCTGTTGATCAGCGTCGCGAACACGTCGTAGGCGTGCCCCACGTGCTTCGCGTGCGCGTCCATCAGCGCAGGATCGGCCTCGCGCTCTTCGCGCAGCGCGGGGATCAGCGCGTCGACCAGGTGTGACGCGCCGACCATCCCGAGCGACACGCCGCTCGAGAACACCGGGTCGAGGAAGCACGCTGCATCGCCGGTGCACGACCATCGCGCGCCGTGCTGCTTCTCGTTGTGGAACGAGAAGCTCGCGATCATCCCGGGACGGCGCGGGCGCGTCGCGCCCTTGGTCACGCGCGAGAGGAACGGCGAGCGCGCGATCGTCTCGTCGAGCCACGCGCTCTGGATGCCCTTGCGGCGCGAGACGAGCCCGATCGAGATGCGACGACCGCCGAGCGGGATCGCCCAGCACCATCCGTCGTCGACGAAGAGCACCTTGATGTTCCCGCGCGCGGTCTCGCAGAGCTCGCGATCGATCTCGGGATCGAGCTCTTCGAAGTGCGAGAACGTCGCGGCGAGCCCGAAGTCGACGAGCTGCTTCGTCGTCTTCGCGCGGCGTCCGAGCACCGCGTCCTGGCCCGTCGCGTCGACGAGATAACGCGCCTCGTAGCTCGCGCGCTCGGTCTTCACGCGCACCCGATCGCTCTCCATCGCGATCTCGAGCGCGCGCTCGCCCTGGTGCACCTCGGCGCCGACTGCTTCGGCGCGCTGCAGCAGCACGTGATCGAACTTCGCGCGCTCGACCTGGTACGCGTGATCCGCGGTGCCGGGCAGCGCGTCGGCGAAGAGGTACTCGGTGTGCCCGCCGATGCGCTCGTCGAGGAACTCGGCGCCCGCCTTGTAGAGGAACCCGTGCTGATCGGGATCGACGCCGAGGCGGCGGAACACCTCGAGGTCGCAGGGCAGGAGGCTCTCGCCGATGTGGAAGCGCGGGAACACCTCGCGCTCGAGCACCAGCACCCGGAAGCCCGCCTGGGCGAGGAGGTTCGCGGTGGTCGACCCCGAGGGACCCCCGCCGATCACGATGACGTCGTGCTGCATCGAATTGCCTGAGTGCGCGGACGAAGAAACCGGAGCGGCGAGCCGATTCTTTCTTCGCGAATTCGTCTCACGTACGCACGGCCGCGAGCGGGCGCACGCGGATCGACCACGGGCGCGCCACGCCGAACGCGAGCGGCACGCGCCCCTCGCGACGCTCGAGCACCGCGTCGATCAGCGGGAGCAGCGTCGCGACCGGGTTCGTCGCGAGCTCGCGCGAGAGCGCGCGGCCGCGGAACGCCTCGGGCAGCGGGGGCGTCTCGTCGTCCATGCGCAGCCCGTCGAGCATCGCGAGCGCGCCTGCTTCGGGCTGCTCGCTCGCGATGCAGAGCCCGATCGCGAGCCCCTCGCGTGCGCACTGCGCATCGAGCGGTGCGGGCAGCGCGTCGTCGGCGGCGCTGATCACCGCATCGCCGCCGCGCTCGTCGAGCAGCGTCCAGGTCTCGATCATCGCCGCCTCGACGCTGCGATCGCCCGCGGCGATCGCCGTCGAGAACGCCTGGTTGCCCTGACCGATCGAGCCGAGGCCGCTCGCCGAGTTGTGCACGCTGTTCTTGAAGCGCATCGGTGAGAGCTGTCCGTCGCCCGCGAAGATCGTCTGCAGCTGGACGATCATCGTCTCGATCTCGCCGTAGCCCGACGTGTAGATCGTCGAGACCGTCCTGGGATCGGCGCCTCCCGCTTCGCACGCGCTCGCGGCGGCTTCACCGAGCATGCGCGTGAGGCGCGAGGTCCCGCGCGCCAGCCGCGACGGCACCCAGCGCGCGCTGCAGTCGATCACGCTCGCGTCGCGCGCATCGTCGACGAACGCCCGCAGATCGCGGAACCCCGGCGACCACAGCGAGATCCCGGTGAGGTAGAGCGGCCTCACGACGCGCGCTCCATCGGGATGCCGAGCGCGAGGCACACGTTGCTGCCGCCGAACGCGAACGAGCTGCTCAGCACGCGCTTGACGCGCCGCTCCGGCCCATCGAGCGGCACCTGGATGCGGATCTCGGGATCGAGCTCCTCCGAGCCGAGCGCGCGCGGGAGCCGCTGGGTGCGCAGCGCATGGATCGCGAACACGCCCTCGGTCGCGCCCGCGGCGCCGAGCAGATGGCCGGTGTAGCCCTTGGTCGACACGACCGGCACGCGATCGCCGAAGAGCGACGCGATCGCGATCGACTCCGCCATGTCGTTCTGCTGCGTCGCGGTGCCGTGCGCGTTGACGTGATCGACGTCCTCGGCGCGCATCCCGGCCTGCTCCATCGCGCGCTCCATCGCCTCGCGCGCGCCGCGCCCCTGCGGCTCGGGCGAGCTCATGTTGTACGCGTCGCTCGACTCGCCGACGCCCAGCAGGTGCACGCGCAGCGGATCGGGCTCTTGGTGCGCGTCGTCGCGCTCGAGGAGCATGAGCGCGGCGCCCTCGCCGATGTTGATGCCGTCGCGGCCCTTCGCGAACGGGCGGCACCGCTGCTCGCTGAGGATCCCGAGGCCCTTGAAGCCGTGCAGCGTCATCCGGCACAGCGAGTCGATGCCGCCGACCAGCGCCGCATCGACGAGGCCCGAGCGGATGAGCCGCGCCGCGGACGCGTGCACCTTGCCGCTCGACGAGCACGCGGTGCTCACGACGTAGGTCGGACCTTCGATGCCGGTCACGCGCGCGTAGAGCTCGCCGAGCGCATCGAAGCCGTGCTGGGTGCGCAGCGAGAAGCTCTCGGGCAGGCGACCTTCCGCGACCCAGTGCCGGAACGCGAGCTCGGTCGCATCGAGACCACCGGTGCTGGTCCCGATCAGGATCGCGACGCGCCGCGCGCCCCAGCGCGCGATCGAGCGATCGACCGCGTCCTTCACGTCGTGGAGCGCGAGCATGCCGAGCCGCGCGAGGCGGCAGTCGTACGCCTCCTGTCCAGGCGGGAGCGCGGGGAGCGGGTCCGGCGTGGCGCCCACGTACGTCGTGAACGGCAGCTCGAAGGGCGGCGGCGCCAGACCGGTCCTGCCCGCGTCGAGGCTGGCCAGCACGTCGCGCGTCGTGGTGCCCAGCGCGTTGACGGCGCTCCAGGCGGTGATGGGGAGAGGCGTGAAGCCCATCGACGGAATGCCCCTTATATCAGCACGTTGCGGGGGTTCAAGCGCGACACGCCGCGCGCGTCTGCAGCCGGGGAGGACGCGCGCCGAAGGCCGCGTGTTCAAGGGTGCGATGCCGTGGCGGAATCGCACGCGCGGGGGGCGCGGAGAAAACCCGTCGAATGTTAGGCTCGCGCTTCTTGAACGCGAAAACGGCGCTGTGTTACAAGCGCCGCCGGCTTACGGGACCCGATCCCGTGGCGCCGCGTTCGTGGCTCTCATCAGGAGGCACATGGGGATGGACTGGAAGAAGTTGGCTTGGTGCGCTGCACTCGCGGGCTCGTCGATGAGCCTGGTCGCCTGCGGTGGTGACGACGGCGGCGACGACACGATGGATCCCGTGACACACACCTACGTGGTCTCGACGATCTCCATCCCGATGACGTCCCAGCGCCACAACGAGCCCGCCCCGGGCTTCAACCTCGATGGCGTGGACTCGGATGGCTCGCCGACCGGCGCGACCTGCGTCGACCGCTCGCCCGACTACACCTCGTCGAACGACCCCGGCGAGAGCGGCGTCGACAACGCGCTCGGCGGCCTCGTCGACACGATCGGCTCGCTGCTCGGCGACGGCGATCTCGACGCGACCCTCGCGGAGCAGATCACCGAGGGCAGCCTCCTGATCATGATGCAGGTCCGCGACGTCAACAGCTACACCAACGACTCGAGCGTCCAGGTGCAGCTCTACCTCGGCAGCGTGCCCGGCGGCGGCGCGCCGATGGTCTCGGGCTCGGCGCTCGCGCCCGGCCAGACCTTCGAGGGCACGGCGATCGGCAGCGTGCAGACCGGCTCGATCGTGAACGGCCGCCTGCGCGTGGAGACCGACCTCCTCACGCTCGCGATCAACACGGGCGACGTGTCGCTCGACCTCAACATCCGCGACGCGCAGGTCCGCGCGAACATCACCCCGACCGCGCTGGCGAACGGCGCGATCGGTGGCTCGGTGCGCGTGGAGGAGATCGCGGAGGCGGCCGAGGAGATCATGGCCGGCCTCGGCGACACGGTCCTCACCGTGCTCGGCGGCGTGGCGGATCTCGAGCCCACCGCGGACGACCCGCTCACCTGCGAGTCGCTCTCGGTCGGCATCCTCTTCGGTGGCGTCGAGGCGCAGCTCTCGGGCGGCTGAGCCCGAGCGTCTCGCGAGAGGCGCACGACGAGGCGGGGGATCGGCGCGAGCCGGTCCCCCGTTTCGCTTTTCACGGGCGCGCTCGACGCCCGCCCCGCTCTGCTTCACAAACACGGGCTCCCATGTCCGCGCAGTTCGACTTCGACGCCTACTTCCGGTCCAAGCCCGCCATCCTCGCGCCGATGGAGGACGTGACGGATGCGGTGTTCCGCAAGATCTGTCGCGATCGCGGCGCGGACCTCTGCTTCACGGAGTTCGTGAACGTCGAGGGGCTGCTCCGCGGGTGCAAGAACGCGGCGCACAAGATCGATCTCGAGCCGCACGATCACCCGACCGTCATCCAGATCTACGGCGCCGATGCCGACCGCCTCGCCGAAGCGGCCGAGGTCGCCGAGCGCGCGCAGCCGGTGTGGATCGACGTGAATTGCGGGTGCTGGGTCCCGAAGATCGCGCGTCGTGGCGCGGGCGCGGGATGGCTGCGCGATCCCGACGCGATGGTCGCGATGGCGAAGATGCTCGTGCAGCGCGTGTCGCTGCCGGTGACCGTGAAGACGCGCATCGGGTACGAGGGCGAGGTCCACGCGGGCACCGGGATGATCGTGGGCGACATGCCGATCCTCGATCTCGCGCGTCGATTGGAAGACGTGGGAGTGCGCGCGCTGACGCTGCACTGCCGCACCGCTCGCATGGGCCACTCGGGCCAGGCGGACTGGAGCTGGGCGCGTCGGGTGCGCGAGGTCGTGTCGATGCCGGTGCTGGTCAACGGCGACGTGAAGAGCGCGGACGACGCCGAGCGCGCGGTGCGCGACACCGGGTGCGAGGGCGTGATGATCGGTCGTCACGCGATCGACCATCCCTGGATCTTCCGCGAGGTCCGGGCTCGCCTGGATCGCGGGGAGACCGTGGCGGCCCCCACGATCGACGAGCGTTTCGCGACCTGTCGCGAGCACCTGCTCGCGATGGTGGCCGAGCGCGGTGAGGCGCGCGCCGTGCGCGCGATGCGGCGTTATTACCCGGGCTACTTGCACGGGGTGCACGGGGGCGCAGTCGCCCGTCGCGAGCTGAACACCACCGAGACCCTCGAGGGCGTGCTCGCGCTCTTCGAGCGCCTCGAGCAGCGCGCCCGCACCGGCTCGCCGGCCGCGGCCGCCTGATCCGGGGGCCAGGCTCGGTGACGTTCCCCGCGTGGGCTCCGCGCGGCGCGGACTAGGCACGACTCGCGCACTCGCGCGGGCTCGAACGCGATGTTCGTCACTTCCTCCCAGCCCGACACGGGTCGGATCCGGCGCTGTCACATGCCTGTCACAGAGGTCCGGTAGGAGAGGGCCGCGCGTCGATGTCCACGCCCGCATGCATCCCCGGCGTCCTCTCGTGGGAGGCCTCGTGAGCCAGTCGCGGGACGAGGCGATCGTCGCGACGTCCACCGCCGTGGCGCCGCCGGCACCGCCCGGGGCCATCGCCGCTGCGGCCCCGGCGCGCGCGCCCGACGTCGCGACGATGACCCCGAAGCCGCCGCTCGGGCGCGGCTACCGCGCGCCCCTGCTCGACCGCATCGCCGAGCGCGTGATCCTCGTGCTCGCGACGGTCGCGGTCGCGGCGATCGCGCTGATCTTCATCTTCGTCGCCAAGGAAGCGATCCCGATCTTCTTCGAGCCCGAGGCCCAGGAAGAGATCTCGGGGCTGCTCTCGCTCTTCGTGCCGCGCCAGTGGCCGGGCTACGAGGAAGCGGTCTACGTGTGGCAGCCGGTCGGCGGGACCCCGAAGTACAACATCGTCCCGCTCTTCGTCGGCACGCTGAAGATCACCTTCGTCGGGATGGTCTTCGCGGTGCCGCTCGCGGTGCTCGCGGCGGTGTTCGTGTCGCAGTACGTCTCGCCGCGCTGGCGCGACGTGCTCAAGCCCGCGGTCGAGCTGCTCGCGAGCGTGCCCTCGGTCGTGCTCGGGTTCTTCGCCCTGATGATCCTCGCGACGCTCGTGCAGGACGCGTTCGGGCTCACCTACCGGCTCAACGCGATCGTCGCGGGCATCGCGCTGGGCCTCGCGATCGCACCGGTCGTGTTCACGGTCGCCGAGGACGCGCTCACGTCGGTGCCCAAGCACTACGAGGCCGCGGCGCTCGCGCTCGGCGCGCGCAAGCACCAGGTCGTGCTGCGGGTCGTGCTGCCCGCGGCGCTCCCCGGAATCGCGGCCGCGATCATCCTCGGCTTCGGCCGCGCGATCGGCGAGACGATGGTCGTGCTCATGGCGTCGGGCAACGCCGCGGTCATGGAGATCTTCGACCCGACGACGAGCGCGCGCACCGTGACCGCGACGATCGCGAGCGAGCTCGGCGAGGTCGCCCAGGGCGACGCGCACTGGCGCGTGCTCTTCCTGCTCGGCGCGATGCTCTTCGTCGTCACGTTCGTGCTCAACCGCTTCGCGGTCGTCGTCGTCGAGCGACTGCACAAGCGCCTCACGGCGGGCGGCGAGCAATGAGGTACGGCACGGCGGACTGGGTGCTCGCGGGCCTCTCGGCGCTCGCGCTCGCGATCCTGATCGGCGCGCTCCTCGCGATCCTCGGGCCGGTGATGGTGGAGGGCGTGCCGCGCATCGACGCGGGCTTCCTCAGCGAGGCGCCGAGCTCGGATCTCGTCGGCGGCGGCATCTGGCCCGCGATCTTCGGCACGATGCTGCTGACGCTGCTGATGACGATCGCGGTGGTGCCGATCGGCGTCGCGACCGGGATCTACCTCTCGGAGTACGCGTCGCGCGCCGGCGTGCTCGCGAAGATGGTGCGCGCCGCGGTGCACAACCTCGCGGGCGTGCCGTCGATCGTGTTCGGCCTCTTCGGGCTCGGCTTCTTCGTGCTCTTCATCGGGCGCGGGCTCGACAGCGCGATCTACGGTGACGACGGCGGGCCGCCGGTGTGGGGCCAGCCTGCGGTGATCTGGTCGGCGCTCACGCTCGCGGTGCTCACGCTGCCGGTCGTGATCGTGACCACCGAGGAAGCGCTGCGCGCGGTGCCCCACGATCTGCGGCTCGCGTCGATGGGCCTCGGCGCGACGCGCTTCCAGACGATCTGGCGCGTGGTGCTGCCGAACGCGACGGGCGGCATCCTCACCGGCGTGGTGCTCGCCGTGAGCCGCGGTGCGGGCGAGGTCGCGCCGATCATCTTCACGGGCGCGGCGAACTTCCTGCCGTACCTGCCGACCGATCTGCGCGACATGTACATGCACCTCGGCTACCACGTGTTCGCGCTCTCGACGCAGTCGCCGAACGTCGATCTCGCGCGGCCCACGCTCTTCGCGACCGTCGCGGTGCTGCTCGCGCTCACGTTCGCGCTCAACCTGATCGCGATCGTGCTGCGCATCCGCACGCGCTCGAAGACCTATGCCTGAACAGACCTCGCCGATGCCCCCGAGCACGTCGTCGTGGACGCCGCCGGCGCCCGAGGCGATCAAGATGCAGGCGACCGAGCTGAGCGTCTTCTACGGCGCGAAGCCCGCGATCAAGAGCGTCTCGCTGCCGGTGCTGCGCAACGAGGTGACCGCGCTGATCGGTCCCTCGGGCTGCGGCAAGTCGACGTTCCTGCGGACGCTCAACCGCATGAACGATCTGATCTCGGGCACGCGCGTCGAGGGCAAGGTCGTGCTCGACGGGCAGGACGTGTACGCGCGCGGCGTCGATCCGGTCGAGGTGCGGCGCCGCGTCGGGATGGTGTTCCAGAAGTCGAACCCGTTCCCCAAGAGCATCTACGAGAACGTCGCGTTCGGGCTGCGGATCGCGGGCGAGAAGAACACGCGCGTGCTCGACGAGAAGGTCGAGAAGAGCCTCCGCAACGCGGCGATCTGGGACGAGGTGAAGGATCGCCTCGACAGCTCCGCGCTCGCGCTCTCGGGCGGTCAGCAGCAGCGTCTGTGCATCGCGCGCGCGCTCGCGGTGGAGCCCGAGGTCATCCTGATGGACGAGCCCGCGTCGGCGCTCGATCCGATCGCGACCGCGCGCATCGAAGAGCTCATCCGCGAGCTGCGCGAGCGCTACACGATCGTGATCGTCACGCACTCGATGCAGCAGGCGGCGCGCGTCAGCGACTTCACCGCGTTCTTCTACATGGGCGAGCTCGTCGAGTACGGCGAGACCAAGCGCATGTTCACGAAGCCGCGCGAGCAGCGGACCGAGGACTACATCACCGGTCGCTTCGGCTGAGCCGAGCTCGCGGGAGGGATCGGGGCCCCTGCCCCGCTTGCTCGTGCTCGGCGCGCGTGGTTCGGCTGACGTTCGGGTGCGGGTGACATCGTCGGCGATGTCTCGAGCCGAGGGCTGTTCCCCCTGCGCGAGGGGCCGACGTCCTACCCCATGCATCGTCGGCTGCACGATCGTTGCGTCACGAGCCCGACGAAGGGGCGCATCTCGGCGCGCCGATCGCGTGACGGCCATGTGACGCGCGCGCGTCACGAGGGCCATCGGGCACGGTGCGCGTCACCGATTGTCCGCTCCGTCGCGGCGTCGTCACGTACGCGACACGCAACGCGAGTACGAAGCCGCGCAAACGAGCCCAGCTCGTCGCGGGAGGTTCACGGATGTCACGGCAGAGGAGCATGGTGGTCGAGCTCGTCGCGATCGCGGCGATCACGATCCCCTTCGTCGTCGGGATCGCACCGGCAGCGGCGCAAGAGAGCGACACCGATGTGTCGACCGAGGCCGAGGCCACACCGGTCGCCCCCGACACCGAGCCCCCGCCCGAGGAGATCCCGCCTCCGCCCGAGGGCAGCACCGAGCCCGTGGAGAGCGCGCCCACCCCCAACGAGCCCACGACGCCGCCCTCGGACGCCGAGGCGCTCGAGGTGGCCGAGGAAGAAGAAGAGTCGCCGCCCGAAGCGGAGGCGCCCGAGGTCACCGTCACCGCCGAGCTCGGCCGCGGCGTGCAGATCTCGACCGGTGACGCGTTCTCGCTCCAGCTCCGCGCGCGCGTGCAGATCCAGACCGCGCTCGCCCACGCGACCCAGACCGCGATCGACGCGGGCGCCGACGAGCACTGGGCGCTCGACTTCCAGATCCGCCGCATGCGCCTGGTGTTCGCGGGCCACGTGCTGACGCGCGACCTCCGCTACTACATCCAGCTCGGCTTCTCGCCGCGCGACATGGAGCGCGACCTGCTCGTGCCGGTCCGCGACGCGTATCTGAACTGGCAGGCGCATCGCGACATCGGCGTGCGCTTCGGCCAGATGAAGGTGCCCTACGGCCTGCAGCGCGTGGTCTCGTCGTCGGCCTTGCAGTTCGTCGATCGCTCGACCGTCGTCGCCGAGCTGAACCTCGACCGTGACATCGGCGTCACGCTGATCTCGGAGGATTTCCTCGGCCTCAACGGCCTCCTGCAATACCAGGCCGGCATCTTCGGTGGTCGCGGCCGCAATCGCTTCGGTGGCCTCGACTCGGCGCTCCTCGCCGGCATGGTGCGCGTGAATCCGTTCGGCTCGTTCGATCACCTGTCCGAGGGCGACCTCTCGCGCAGCATGCAGCCGCGTCTCTCGATCGGCGCGAGCGCTGCGTACAACATCGACTCGAACCGCGCGCGCAGCACCCACGAGAACGTGCTGCAGGTCGCGCGCTTCGACTATCTGCACCTCGGCGCCGACATGCACTTCAAGTGGGCGGGCTTCTCGGTCCTCTCGGAGGTCATGTACCGCGAGGCGAACCAGCCCTCGGCGACCGGCATCGTCGACGGCGAGGAAGTGACCGAGTACAGCCGCTCGGCGTGGGGTTGGCTCGCGCAGGCCGGCTACGTGCTCCCGCCGATCCCGCTCGAGCTCGCAGCACGCTACGGCGAGACGCGCCCGCTCGATCAGAACGATCCCGGTGCCAACTTCTTCTTGCTGCGCGAGGTCGGCGGCGCGGTCAGCTACTACATCGCGCAGCACGCTCTGAAGGTGCAGCTCGACTACTTCTACTACTTCGGCGACGACCCGCGCGCGGAGCGTCATCAGGTGCGCCTGCAGGCGCAGCTCTTCTTCTGATTGGGCTCGGGAGGATCGAAACGATGCGTGCTCTCAACGTCTCTCTCGCGAGCGCGTGCGTGCTCGCTCTCGCGCTCTCCGCGTGCAGCGGTGGTCATCGTGATCGCGGTCGCGGCGAAGAAGGCGCGTCCACCGAAGGCACCGGCGCCGGCGCGCGCCTCAGCCTGAAGGGCTCGGACACGATGGTCGTGCTCGCGCAGCGTTGGGCCGAGGGCTATTCGCGGAGCCATCCGGGCAACGCCGTCGAGGTCTCGGGCGGCGGCAGCGGCACCGGCATCGCGGCGCTGCTCAACGGCACGACCGACATCGCGAACGCGAGCCGTCCGCTGCGCGAGTCCGAGCGCGCGCAGCTCACGCAGAACGGCGTGCCTCCGACCGAGACGCGCGTCGCGCTCGACGCGCTCGCGGTCTACGTGCACCAGGACAACCCGGTGCAGTCGCTCACGATGGATCAGCTCGCGCAGATCTATCGCGGGCAGATCACGAACTGGTCCGCGGTGGGCGGGCCCGATCGTCCGATCGTGCTCTACAGCCGCGAGAACAACTCGGGCACCTACGCGTACTTCAAGGAGCACGTGCTCGACGACGCCGACTTCGCGGCGACCGCGCAGACGCTCCCCGGCACCGCCGCGGTGATCAACGCGGTGTCGCGCGACGCCGGTGGCATCGGCTACGGCGGCATCGGCTACGCATCGGGCGTGCGCACCGTCGCGATCGCGGGCGAGGACGGCCAGCCCGTCGAGCCGACGATGGAGAACGCGACGTCGGGTCGTTATCCGCTCGCGCGCTTCTTGTTGATGATCACGCGCGGCGAGCCGAGCGGCACGTCGCGCGAATTCCTCGACTGGGTGCGTTCGCCCGACGGTCAGGCGCTGGTGCAGCAGGCGGGGTTCTATCCGCTGCCCTCGAGCTGACTCGTTGCAGGAGTGCTCGTCCCGCAGGTCCCGGACGGGAGCGCGCGAAGCGCGCGGACGGTAGGGACCGGCGGGCGAGCCGATGTTTCGACAGTCCTCGAGCGATCTCGAGCATCGAGAGAGAAGGAGCCGACGTGCCGATGGGCGCGTCGGCTCTTCGCGTTCAATGGCCCACACCCTGACACCGATCTCGCCGGTGCGTTGATCACTTCGCGGCGCGCTCGGCCCCTAGAGGGTCGTCCACAACACGCCGGGGCTGCGATGCACGAGGCATCGCGCGGGAAGGCGAGGAGGAGCGCATGTCGAAGACGATGCGCGCGGTGGTGCTCTGCGCCGCCGCGCTCGGAGGCTGTGTCGCGCCCGCGGGCGACACGATCGACGACACGGGCGACGACGTGCCCGCATCGATCGAGAGCGAGCTGCTGCCAGGCGCGCTCGACGTCGACTCGATGGAGGTCGGGCCGATCGAAGGCCGCTACATCGTGATGCTCGATCGCGAGTGGCTCGACGCGGAGATCGCGCGCGCACCGCTCGAGCCGCGCCTTCCCGGCGACGAGCTCGCGCCGGGCACCGCGGTCATGCACGACCCCGAGATGCTCGAGGACCGCGCGCGCGACGTCGCCGCCGACAACGGCGTCTCGTTCGTGCACACGATCGGCATCATCGACGGCTTCGTCGTCGAGGGCGCGAGCGCGACGAGCGTCGACAGCCTTCGTCACGACGCGCGCGTCGACGTCGTCGAGCAGGACGAGATCATCCGGCTCTACGCGACGCAGTCGAACGCGACGTGGGGGCTCGATCGCCTCGACCAGGACGATCTGCCGCTCGATCGCGGCTACACGTACAACTCGACGGGCTCGGGCGTCACCGCGTACATCGTCGACTCGGGCCTGCGCGATACCCATCGCGACTTCACGGGCCGCGTGCGCGCCGGCGCGAGCTACGTCGACGACGGTCGCGGCACCGGCGACTGCAACGGGCACGGCACGCACGTCGCGGGCACCGTCGCGGGCACGACGTGGGGCGTCGCGAAGGAAGCGCTGGTCGTCCCGGTGCGCGTGTTCGGATGCAGCGGAAGCGGCTCGAGCTCCGGCATCCTCAGCGGCCTCGACTGGATCGTGCGCTCGCGCAGCGGGCCTGCGGTCGTGAACATGAGCCTCGGCGGTCCTGCGTCGTCGGCGAGCGATCGCGGCATCAGCAACACGACGGGCGCGGGCGTGACCGTGGTCGTCGCCGCAGGCAACGAGTCGCAGGACGCGTGCAACGTCTCGCCCGCGCGCGCGCCCAGCGCGATCACCGTCGCGGCCTCGACCTCGCGCGACGTGCGCGCGTCGTTCTCGAACTTCGGTCGTTGTGTCGATCTCTTCGCGCCCGGCCAGGCGATCACGTCGGCGGGGACGTCGTCGGACACGGCGAGCACCTCGATGAGCGGCACCTCGATGGCGTCTCCGCACGTCGCGGGTGTGGCTGCGCTCGTGCTCGGCGTGAACCGCGCGGCGACGCCCGCCGACGTGATCGCGACCCTCCTCGCGGGCGCGGTGAACGGCAAGATCGGTGACCTCCGGGGCTCGCCGAACGTGCTCCTCTCGGTGCGTCGTCTCAGCGGCGGCGGCACGATGCCGGATCCCGATCCCGAGCCGGATCCCGATCCCGAGCCGGAGCCCGATCCCGGCACGCCGTGCAGCGGATGCGAGCGCTTCACCGGCACGCTCTCCGCGGGCCAGCGCCAGACCCAGCCGGGCGGCACGTACTTCGAGGCGGGCGCGGGCACCCACCGCGCGATCCTCCGCGGCCCCGAGGGCACCGACTTCGACGTGCGCCTCTACCAGTGGAACGGCAGCGCGTGGACCGAGGTCGCGAGCTCGCTGAGCCCGCAGTCGACCGAGCAGATCACCCACACCGCGAGCGCCGGCTACTTCACGTACCAGGTGCACGCGTACTCCGGCTCGGGCAGCTACGAGCTGTGGATCGGGAGGCCGTGAAGAGCGCGGCCCACGGCGCTCGCATCGTGGCGGCGATCACGCTCGTGATCGCCGCCTCGGCGTGCGAGAGCGCTGCGCTCTCGGGTGGCTCGCGCCGCGCTGGCGGCGCGCTCGCGTGCGCTCCGATCTGCGACGACGACGCGGCGTGCTCACCGGGCACCCGTTGTGTCGCGGGGCGCTGCGTCGGATGGGCGCTGCGCGATCGCTGCACCGTCGATCTCGAGTGCGGCACCACGCGCTCGATCTGCGGCAGCGACGACGACTGCGCGGTGGGCGAGGTCTGCGTCGATCCCGGCGGCGGCGTGGGGCGATGCGCGTGGGTGCAGGACCCGGGCGTCGCCTGCGACGGCTTCGGGATGGAGGTCGAGCTCGCGCCGATCGCCGGTGGCGCGGCGGTGCGGGTCTGCGTCGAGGGCGGCGCGACGTGCCGCGGCGGATCGTGCAGCGAGGGCTGCGAGAGCGACGTGCAGTGCACGCGACCGGGCGCGCCGTGGTGCGACGCGGTGCTCGGCGAGTGCGTGTGCCGCGGTGACGAGGACTGCGTGGGGCCGGGGGGCGCGCGCTGCGTCGACGGCGTGTGCATCGGCGGCGGGGACGGCGGTGAGTGCTCGGAGTCGACACCCACGATGTGAGGAGGTACATGGGGATGTACGGCGGTCTCTCACGAAAAAGCGAGGTCATCCGGCCCCGAGTGATCGCTCGGGCCGGTGTGCATCCCCTAGAGTGTCGCCCCGGGAGCTCCCCGCGGGTGAAGCAGGACGGCGGCATGAGCGACTCGGGGCTTCTGCGGGTCATCGACGAGGGCGCGGGCGACGGCGCACGAGAGCGCGCGTTCCCGCCACGCGAGCGCACCGAGTCCGGCATGCGAGCGCGTGATCCCTCGACGGTGCTCGCGTTCGCGGCGATGGCGGGCGACAGCGACGCCCTCGAGGCGCTGCTCCGCGATCTGGCGCCCACCCTGCTCGCGGTCGTGCGCGCGGTGCTCGGCGTCGGCCACCCCGACCGCGACGACGCGCTGCAGGAGTCGATGATGGCGGTCGTCGACGCGCTGCCGGCGTTCGAAGGGCGCAGCAGCATCACCCGCTACGCGAGCCGCATCGCGCTGCGCCTCTGCCTCGAGCGCCGCAAGCGCGCGCAGCGCTACCGCCAGCAGGTCGCGCTCGTCGAGGAGATCGACGCGCTCGCCGCGATCGGCGAGGACGACGGCGAGGCCTCGCGCCGTCGCGAGGCGCTGCGCGGGCTGCTCGAGCAGCTGCCCGAGGTGCAGGCCGAGACGCTCGCGCTGCGGGTGTGCCTCGGCTTCTCGCTCGAAGAGGTCGCCGAGGTCACCGGCGCGCCGCTCAACACCGTGCGCAGCCGGGTGCGGCTCGCGCGCGAGTCGCTGCGGCACCGCATCGAGTCGGATCCCGCGCTGGCGGAGCTGCTCGGAGGCGCGCGATGAAGCCCACGGATCGCGGAAACAGCACGCCGTCGCCCGAGCGCAGCACGGTCGAGAGCTGGGTCGACGTGGCGCGGCGCGGTGATCCCGATGCCGCCGAGACCCGCCGCGCGCGCATGCTGGTCGCGTCGCATCGCGAGGCGAAGCTCGAGTCGACGCTGATGGCCGACTTCGATGCGGCGCGCGCGCCGCGCGAAGGCGACGAGAAGATCGTCGACGACGTGGTCGCGAAGGTCATGGTGGCGCGCATGCGCCGCAGCAGCGAGCGACTGCGCCCGCCCTCGGCCGCCGATCGGCTGCGCGTCGAGACCGAGCGCGCCGAGGCCGAGGCGCGCCGCCGTGCCGAGGAAGAGCGCGCCCTCGCCGAGGGGCCGCGGGTCGCGAACGCGATCGCGACCCCGGGGCCGCAGCAGGCGCTGCAGATCGAGCGCAAGCCGCTGCGCGGCGTCGGCCTCGCGCGCGTCGCGGGCACGCTCAGCGCGGGCATCGCGCTCGGCGCGCTGATCGCGTTCGTCGCGGTCGAGGGCTTCGGGGTACGCATCGCGCGCGATCCCGATCACGGCGCGACCCCGCGCAGCGCGGCGATCGATGCGCGGCGCGAGCCTCGCGAGGCCCCGCCGCCGCCCCGCGATCCGCGCGAGGTCGCGGTCGAGGAAGCGCTCGCGATCCTCGAGGTCGAGTCGGGTGATCACGCGTCGTCGCGCCGGCTCGAGGGCGCGCGCCGTCTGATCGAGCGCGGTGAGCTCGCGCGCGCCACGCGCGTGCTGCGCTCGGTGTCGCGCCGCTGGCCGCGCCGCAGCGAGGCGAACGCCGCGACGCTCGCCCTCGGCCACGTGTACCTGGCGCTGGGCTGGCCGCGCTCGGCGGAGCGCGTGTGGAGCCGCTGGGTCCGCCAGCATCCGCACGAGCGCCACGCGCTCGACATCCGCGCCCGGCTCACCGAGCTGGCGTCGACGAGCTCGAGCGCGATCGAAGGCGACGACGAAGGGCGCTGATCAGAACACGCCGGCGACTCGGATGCCTCCGAGCGTCGGCGTGATCGCGAGCGCGAGGTTCGGGGGCTCGCCGTGGATCGCGTCGCGCAGCGCGACGATCGCGTGCACCAGATGGAACGTGCCCGCGGCCGCGAACCCGAGCACGTAGGTCACGTCGAAGTACGGATCCTGGTGGTCCGACGTGGCGGCCATCGCCGCGTAGGTGCCGGCCCACGCGAGCTCCAGCGAGGCCCAGCCGATCTCGGCGAACGCCCATCCCTCGGGCATCGACTGGCCCTCGGCGGCGTACACGATGTCGGCGATCAGGAACGTGACCTCGCCGGGTGCGATCGGGATGAGCACGAGCGCCGACGGGAGCTGTGGGCCCGCGACGCCGCCATCGGCGCGCGCGAGGCTCGGGGTGATCGCGACGAAGAGCGCGAGCGTCGTCGCGAGAATCGTGGCCTTCACAGGAGCCCCTCGATCGCGAGACCGGTGACGCGATAGAGGCCGGTGCGCGCGGTGACGTAGAGCGTGCGGCGATCGGCGTCGCCGAACGCGCAGTTCGCGGGCTGCTCGTCGATCTCGATCGCGCCCCACTCGCTGCCGTCGGGGCGCAGCACGAGCACGCCTCGGCTGCTCGTCACGTAGAGGTTCCCCGCGACGTCGATCGCCAGGCCGTCGCTGCCCGGCGTCTCGTCGGTGAGCACCCGCGGCGGCGAGAGCGAGCCGTCGTCCTCGACGTCGAAGACGCGGATGCGCCCGTGCTGGCTGTCGGCGACGTAGAGCAGCGACCCGTCGGGCGAGAGCGCGATGCCGTTGGGGCGGGTGTCGAGCGCGCCGCGATCCTCGACGTGCAGCGTGCCGCTCGGATCGATGCGGTAGACGCCGTGGAAGTCGGTCTCCTGGGCGCGCCCCTCGAGCCCGTAGGGCGGATCGGTGAAGTAGATCGTGCCGTCGCGCGCGACGATCAGATCGTTCGGCGAGCTCAGTGCGTCGCCTTCGATCTCGGTCGCGAGCGGGACCCAGGTGGTGCTGCCCACGCTCTCCTCGCGCGCGACGCGACGTCCGACGTGCTCGGCGCGCACCACGCGTCCTTCGCCGTCGATCGCGAGCCCGTTCGAGCCGCCGCTCGGCATGACGAACACGGTGATCGTCGACGGGGGCGCGAGCTGATGGATGCGATTGCGCGGGATGTCGCTGAAGATCAGCACGCCGCGCTCGGGGAGCCACTGCGGGCCTTCGACGAACCCGAAGCCGCCCTGGACGCGCGTGGCCTCGACCGTTCCGCCGAGCGGATCGACCGGCGGGCCCGCGTCGAGCGGCGTGAACGCGTCGATCGGCGGGACGAACGCGTCGATCGGTAGGGTCGCGTCGATCGGCGCCGATCCGTCCTGGCGTGGACCGCCATCGAGCGCGAGCGGTCCGTCGTCGTCGCTGCAGCCGAGCATCACGCTGCCGATCGCCGCGAGGGCGAGCTGTGCTTTCCAGTCGAGCATGGACGAGAGTCTAGCGGTGCGCGCCAGTGCCAGCGTTGGCACCGGGAACGTGCGTCACTGCCCGCGCGCGGAGCGCAGCGCGGCCTCGACCTCTTCGAGATCCGAGCTCTCGGGGTCGAGCTCGCGCGCCCGCGCCAGCTCGCGCTCCGCGTCGTCGAAGCGCCGCCGCTCGAGGTGATCGCGCGCGCGATCGATCGCGTCCTTCGCCGCGTCCTCGCGCTCGAACCGCGTCATCCCCGCGATGCCCGAGTCGCGCCCGGTCGCGCCTGCGTCGATCGTCGCGCCCGCATCGATCACCACGATGCCCGCGTCGACATCGAGCTCCGAGCCCGCCTCGCGCGCGGCGCGCACCACGATGCCGCCACCCGGGCCCGCGTCCTCGTCCTCGATCGCCGCGTCGCCCTCGTCCTCGCCGACCCCGAGCGCCGGCAGCCCGCCGAGCCCGAGCACCAGCGCGATGCCGATCACCGCGCCGCCGATCAGCACGCCGCCGAACACCCACGCGCCGCCGCCGCGACGCGCCGGGCGCGCCGGCATCGTCGCGCTGCCCTCTTCGATCAGCCCCGCCTCGACGAACGCGTGATCGAGCGCCTCGATCATCTCGATCGCCGAGCCGAAGCGGGCCTCGGGATCCTTCGCGAGCCCGCGCAGCACGACCGCGTCGACCTGCTTGGGCAGCGAGCGCGTGCCCGCTTCGCTCGGTGGCGGCGGCGTCTCGTGCACCACCGCGTGCGCGACCGAGATCGCATCGTCGCCGGGGAACGCGCGTACGCCGCTGACCAGCTCGTAGATGACCGCCGCGAACGAGAAGAGATCGCTGCGCGCCGAGTAGCTGCCCTTCGCGAGCGTCTCGGGCGCCGCGTAACACGGCGTGCCGAGGAACTGACCTTCCTTCGTGAGCGCGGCATCGGGCACCCGCGCCACGCCGAAGTCCGCGAGCTTCGCGCGCCCGTCCTCGGCGACGAGGATGTTGTCGGGCTTCACGTCGCGATGGATGATCCCGGCCGCGTGCGCGACGTCGATCGCGCCCGCGATCTGCGCCGCGACGTCGATCACCTCGGCGGGCGGCAGCGCGCCGCGGCTGCGCAGGATGTGCTTGAGGGTCGAGCCCGGGACGTACTCGAGCACCAGGAAGGGCCCGACCCCGTCCTCCTCGCCCACGTCGTAGACCGCGACGATCGACGGGTGCGAGAGCCGCGCTGCGGCGCGCGCCTCGTTCTTGAAGCGCTCGAGGAAGCTCTTCTTGTGCTTCTCGTCGAGATCGAGGTCGCGGACCGTCTTGATCGCGACCTTGCGATCGAGCGCGGGATCGCGCCCGAGGTAGACGGAGCCCATCGCGCCCTGCCCGAGCAGGCGGTCCACGATGTAGCGTCCGATCTTCTCCGGGATCTTCCCGTTCATCCTGAGGGCGGGGAGAGTGTCGCGGATTCCGGTCCCGCGCCAAAGCTCTGTCTTCGCGTCGCCGTGGCCGCGACGGCGCGGTCCGATCCGACCTGAAAAGCGCCGACGAACGAGCGCAAGCGGGGCTGGGGCCCCGCGCGCAGCGTTCGGGGTGGGGGGCCCCGATCCGGCTTTGCCGGTCGGGGGGAGGGGTCTTCCAAGACCCCCTCCTACAAGCGGTGCAGCTTGATCGTGTTGGTCCCGCCCGAGAGCGGCCATCCCGTGACCAGCGCGAACTCCCCGCCCTGCTTGCACATCTTCTCGCGGACCAGCAGCGACGTCGCGATGCGCAGCGTCTCCTCGAGATCGTCGGGCGGGATCTCGACGCGCGGGAACACGCCCCACTCGAGCGCGAGGCGCGTGGCGACCTCGGGCCGCGACGTCACCGCGATCACCGGCGCGCGCGGGCGCTGCTCGCTGAGCACCCGCGCAGTGCGTCCGTCGCGCGTGAACACGACGATCGCCTCGAGCGGCATGATGTAGCTGAGGCGCGCCGCGGCGCGCGCCGCGGCCTCGGTGAACGTCCACTTCTCCGTGACCGTCGGCAGGTCGATGACGCCGCGCTGCTCCTTCAGCGACTCGCGCTCCACCTCGCGCACGATCGCGTCCATCATCTGCACCGACTCGACCGGGTACTTGCCGCTCGCGCTCTCGCCGCTGAGCATCACCGCGTCGGTTCCGTCGAGCACCGCGTTCGCGACGTCGGCCGCTTCGGCGCGGGTCGGGCGCGGATTGCGGATCATCGAGTCGAGCATCTGCGTCGCGGTGATGACGACCTTCCCGCGCTTGTTCACCTCGCGGATGATCCGCTTCTGCATCAGCGGCACGAACTCCGCGCCGACCTCCACGCCGAGATCGCCGCGCGCGACCATCGCGCCGTCGGACACGTCGAGGATCGCCTCGAGGTTCTCCATCGCCTCGGGCTTCTCGATCTTCGCGATCAGCGGGGTGCCGCGCGCGAGCGCCTTCGCGTCGAGCACGTCCTCGGCGCGGCGCACGAACGAGAGCGCGACGTAGTCGACCTTCAGCGTCTCGACCGCGAACTCGAGATCCTTGCGATCCTTGTCGGTGACCGCGGGCGTCGAGAGCGCGGCGCCGGGCACGTTGAGGCCCTTGCGATCGCTGAGCTCGCCGCCGATCTCGACCTCGGTGACCACGTCGGTGTCGGTCGTCTCGATCACCCGCAGACGCAGCAAACCGTCGTCGAGCAGGATGTGCGTGCCCGGTCCGACGTCGCGCGGGAGCGGCTCGTAGATCTGGTTGACGATCTCCTTCGTGCCCGGGACGTCGCGCGTCGTCAGGGTGAAGCGCTGCCCCGGCTCGAGGAAGATCTTGCCCTCGACGAAGCGCCCGATGCGCATCTTCGGGCCGCAGAGATCGGCGAGGATCGCGAGCGGTCGCCCGGCGCGGGCCGCGGCCTCGCGGACCATCTGCGCGCTCTTGGCGTGGTTCTCGTGCGAGCCGTGCGAGAAGTTCAGCCGCGCGCAGTCCATGCCCGCCGCCACGAGCTTGTCGATCATCTCGGGCGTGCTCGAGGCGGGGCCGAGCGTGCACACGATCTTGGCGCGTCGCATACGAGGCTCCTACCACGACCGACCCGGTGCCGACGAGGGGCGACACGCAGAGCGTCGTGACGCACCGTTCCATGGACGCGAGAGCTGGCGAGGGTGCCGAGGATCGGACTACCCTCGCGCTGGAGATGCGACCTCGTCTCTTCCTCGCTTTCTTGCTCCTCCTGGCCGTCGGGTGCGCGTATCCGCGCCGCACCACCTCGCTCTCGCCGGTGCGCAGCACGGTCACCTCGACCAGCAGCCCGAGCGACGTGTGGGCGCTGACGGTCGCCAGCGCGAGCGTGCCTCCGCGCAGCCGCGGCGCGCTCGCGTGGGACGGCACCGATGGATTGCCCGATCCCTTCGTGCGCATCTATCGCAACGACGTGTTGATCTACGAGTCGGAGACCCGGAACGACACGCTCACGCCCGAGTGGAACGTGGTGCTGCCGCGCAATCTCTACGCGCCGAGCGACGCGACGTTCCGCTTCGAGGTTTGGGATCGCGACGAGGTCGGGGCGGATCCGATCGGGATCTTCCGGCACCGTGGGCTGCCGCCGAACGTGCTGCCGGGCGCCGACGCGCGCGTGCTGCTCGACAGCGGCGCGCAGCTCGCGCTGCGTCTCGCATCGCCCCAGGCCCATCACGGCGTCGGCGTGAGGCTCTACGAGGTGCGTGGCGACGCGCTGGTGGTGGTCGAGGTCGAGACCCACTCGCCCGCGGGCCGCGCGGGGCTGCGTCCCGGCGATGCGATCGTCGCGATCGGCGGGCAGAGCGTGTCGGGCCTCGGCTCGCAGCGCGCGCCTGGCGCGCTCTCGATGGCGGCCGAGCGTCGAGAGCGACTGCGGGTGCGCGGCGAGCGCGGCGACACGCGCGAGGTGGAGCTCGATCAGGGCTTCACCTGGCTGACCATGTGATCCGCGGCGCGCTGATCGGGGCGCTCGTCATCGGCATCGCGGGGCGCGCCGAGGCGCAGCCGGAGGTGCAGATCTCGTCGCGGCTCGCGCTCGGAGGAGGCGCGGAATTCGCGCAGACCGAGGGCGCCGATCCCGGTGCGCTGTTCGAGCTCGCGCTGCGCGCCGAGGTGCTCTTCGGCGACGCGTTCGCGGATCGGGTGCGGGTCGGCCCCGCGATCGACGTGCGCGCCGCGAATTTCCGGACGATCGAGCTCGCGGGCGGCGCGATGGTGCTCCTGCCGATCGGGAGCGACTTCGGGATCACGGTGATGGCGGGCGCGGGGTACGCGCTGCGCGATCCCTACGAGCCCGTGCAGGATCGGAGCGGTGCGATCGCGCTGGGGACGCTGGCGCTCGCGTATCGCCCCTACGATCACTTCGACGTCTACGGGCACGGCGTCGCGCTCTATGCGAGCGGGCGCGCCGCGTTCGCGGGGTGGGAGTCGTGGGAGGCGGTGATCGGGCTCGAGGTCGATCTCGAATTCGTGGTGTGGAGCCCGATCGCGTTCGTGTGGACCGCCGTGAGCGGGGGGGATCCCGACGGATGACTGGAAATGCGCGCAGCGTGCTCGGAGAATTCGACGCGCGGATGCCACGTGACCCGTTCTCTCCGTGACCCGAAGAGATAGGATGGCAGCCCTCGCTGCTCGGGGGGAGCTGGTGCCCGAAGTCTCGCGTCCCGTGGTGCTCTTCGACTCGTGGGTGCGTCTCACGGAGAGCACCGACTCGGGGCTGGGCCGCGGGGCGGTGTTCGAAGGGCTGCGCTGCGTGCTCGTCAGTGGCTGTCCAGGCCACGCCGACGAGCTCGCGCAGGAGCTGCGCGCGCGGGGCTCGCTCGTCGTGGTGTGTGGACGCGACGGCGACGGGCTGACGCGCGCGACCGCGCTCGATCCCCAGGTCGTGCTGCTCGACGAGACGCCCGATGCGTCGTCGCAGGATCTCTGGGAGCGCCTCGGGCGCGAGCCCGCGCTGCGTGGTGCGCGGCCGGTGCGGTTCCGTTGGGCGCAGCTGCGGCGCAGCGCGAGCGCGCCGCTCGACGTCGAGGCGATCGCGATGCGCATCGCGCCGGTGATGCAGACCCATCACGCGTTCTGGCGATCGGCGGCGGCGGGGCACGGGTTCGAGGCGGCGCTCGATCGGATCGGATCGGTGGGCTCGCTGGTGCGGCTGCTCGCGTCGGGGGCGGGCACGCTGCGCGGCGTGATCGCGTCGGTCCAGGGCGACGCGGAGCTCGTCGCGATCGACGGGCTGGTGGTGGCGGCGAAATGGACGCCGCAGGGCGAGGGCGCGCCGCTCGAGGGGCTCCCCGCGCTCGCGATCGCGCTCGACCTCGAGCACGGGATCGTCGCGGTCGATCGGCTCGAGCGTCCGTTCGAGGCGAACGTCGTGCTGCCGGTCGACGAGGCGATCGCGCGGGCGCGCAGCGTGGCGGTCGACGGGAGCGAGCTCGCGCGTCCGACCCCGTCGCTCGAGCTGCGGCTCGCGCTCACCGAGCCGCCGCGGACGCTGCGGCCGTCGTCGCGACCGCCGCCGCGGCCCTCGCGCGAGCACGTCGCGGAGCTGCTGCGCGGGAGCGGCAGAGGCGACGAGGCGACGCGCGAGGAGCTGCCCGACGACGCGCTGCGACGACAGAGCGCACCACCCGACGACGACGAGGGCGAGGGCGGTCGCAAGCCGCGTCGCATCGCGAGCGGGACGCGCCTGCGCGCGAGCCGTGACGAGGGGCCTACGCTCGGAGGAGTCGAGGCCCAGGCGACGCGTCGCATGCTGGTCCTGGTCGGCGACGACGATCCCACGACGCCGATCGCGAGCGCGGCCCGCCAGGCGCTCGCGGCGCGCTTGGTCGACGAGGACGCGACCACACCGATCGCGAGCGCGACACGCGACGCGCTGAACGCGCAGATCGCGGACGACGAAGAGACGACCACTGCCCGCGCGCGTCCTCTGCCGGCGCCCGTCGAGGAGGCGACGACCCCCGACGTCCCGCCGGAGAGCGAGCTGCTGCCCGAGCCGCCGCGCCCGCCGCCGCCGAGCGACGACGCGCGCACCCGACGTCGTGCCGCGATCGCGATCGGCATCACGTGCGTGAGCGCGATCGCGACGCCCGCGATCGTCGCGACCGGGATCGTGCTCGCGACCCACACCAGCTCGCTGCCGCCACCGCCGGTATCCGAGACCACCGCGATCATCGCGCCGCCCGAGCGTCCCGCGATCGTGCATCCTCCCGCGCGCACCGAGCCCCGGCGCGCCGCAGCGCGCCCCGCGACCCCGCCCGCGGTGGATCCCGAGGTCGAGGCCCGCGATACCGAGCTCGATCAGGATCTCGCCGAGCGCCGCCGTCGATCCGACGCGCTGGTCACCGCGGCGCGCCGCCACCTCGACGACGGGGATCGCGACGGCGCGGAGTCACGGCTGCTCGAGGCGCACCGCATCGCGCCGTTCAACCCGCACCCCTCGTTCGCGCTCGCGCGCATCTACGCGGACGAAGGGCGCATCGATCTCGCGCGGCGGTGGATCGATCGTGCGATCGATCTCCGCCCTCGGCGCACCCAGTACCGCGCGTTCCGTCGCGCGCTCGATCGCGCCGACTGAGCGCTCACTCGGGATCGCGGAACGTCGCGGCGCGCTTCGCCATCACGGCCTGCACCGCTTCCATCTGGTTCGGCGATCCGAGCAGACCGAGCTGCAGGTCGCTCTCGAGCCGGAACGCGTCGATCGTCGAGAGCGTGGGCGCGGTGTCGAGCAGCTCCTTGCCCGCGCGGATCGCGTGCGGCGACTGGGCCGCGATCGCCCTCGCGAGCTCCATCGCGGCCGCGAGCGGATCGGCCTCCACCCGCGTCGCGAGGCCGATGCGCACCGCTTCCTCCGCGCCGACGATGCGCCCGGTGTACGTCAGCTCCTTCGCGATGTCGTGACGCACCACGCGCAGCAGCGTCTTCGACGCGCCCATGTCGGGGATGAGGCCGTACTTGATCTCCATCACCGAGAGCTGCGCGTCGGGCGAGACGATCCGCAGATCCGCGCCGAGCGCGATCTGGAGGCCACCACCGAACGCGACGCCGTGCACCGCCGCGATCACCGGCACCGGCACCTCGGTCCAGATCCAGCCCACGCGCTGCGCGAGGTTCGCGGGGCTCTTCTGCTCGTCGCGCGCGAGCAGCTTCGGCGCGGCGTCCGCGCCCATCTGGAGGAACGCCATCCAGTCGAGCCCGGCGCAGAACCCCTTGCCCTCCCCGGAGAGCACGACCGCGCGCACGCTGCGATCGGCGATCACCTGCTCGCCCGCGGCGACGATCGCCTCGAACATCGCGAGGTCGAGACCGTTCCGCTTGTCGGGGCGGTTCAAGCGGACGTGGGCGACGTGATCGGTGACCGTGGTGACGACGCGCGCTTCGCTCATGCGTCGCGTTCTAACACGACGTCATCCACTCGCGCGCAGGACCGCGCCCGACTCACTCTCGTGGTGCTCGTCGACGTCCGCGAGCTCGACGCGGGCACGCGGGCCGATCAGCTCCGTGGTGCGCACCATGAGGAGCAGCTCGCTCCGCTCGCGCTCCGCGCTCGCGACCAGCGCGCTGCGCGCCTGATCGCTCGCGTGAGCCGCGCGCAGCCGGGCGTTCCACGCGTCGAGCTGGACGAGATCGCCATCGTCCGCGACCAGCAGCTCGTCGTCGGTGGTCACACCCTCGCGCTCCACCGGCGCGAGCACCGTGGTGCGCGCCCATGCGCCGCGATCACGCGCCGAGATGTCGGTCGTGCGCGCGTCCTTCCAGCGCTGCCGGAGCGTCTTCTCGATCTCGCGCGTCCGATCGCGCAGCGCGCGCCGCACCAGCTCGTCGCTCGATTGGGCGTCGATCATCTCGCCGATCAGCGCCTCGGTGAGCGCATCGAGCGACGCAGCACGACGGGCCCACGAGATCCCGGGGATGCGCTCCCAGAGCCGCACCTGCGTGTCCGCGAAGAAGCGCAGCTTCGCGGCGAGCTCCGCGACGATCGTGATCGCGTCCTCGCGATCTCCCGGCACCAGCGGCGTGTGCGCGAGCCGGAGCAGGCGCGGCAGCGCCTCGCGCATCTGGGCGCGGGAGAGCCCGGCGCGCGATCGAGTGCGGCGCAGCACCGCGAGCTGCTCGCTCGCGAGGCCCACCAGGATCGCGTCGCTCCACACTCGTGCGCGCGCTGCGTCACCGACTTCGATCGCGCGGGCCAGCGCGTCGATCTGATCATCGGGGCCCGACGCGACCGCGATCGCGGTCGCGCACTCGTTCGACGCGATGGTGCGCGGATCGGCGAGCGCGTGATCGGCGAGCGCGACGTGCGCGACGCCGCATCGTGCGGCGGGACGTGCAAGCACGCGGATGCGCCCGAGGCGATAGCGATGCACGAGCAGCCACGAGCCGCGGGGCGCGGGCGCGAGCTCCCACACGATCGTGAAGCGCCGCTGCGGGAAACGTGTCGCGAGGCGCTCGGCGAGCGCACGGGCGCGCGCCTCGAGGCGCTCCTTGCGCGCCGACTCGAAGAACATCCCGATCTCGTGCAGCTCCGCGGTCTCGACCAGCGCGCCTTCGCTCTCCACGCGCGACGCGAGCCGCTCGATCAGCGCGTCCTCTCCGTCGGCGGGCGCGACGTCGCGATCGATCGCGGCGGGCGCGAGCAGCGCACGCAGATCCGCGCTGCCGCCCGCGAGCAACAGGTCGGCCCCGGCCTCGGCGAGCTGCGCCATCGTCGCGTGCGAGAGCATCTCGGCGGCGCGCACCTCGCGCCCTGCGCTCGACATCGGATGGCCGAGCACGATCACGAGCCCGCCGTTCAGCCGCTCGATCACCGAGCTGCCGAGCTCGAGGTGCCCCTCGCGCGAGAGATCCCACACCGCGAGGCTGCGCTCGTGACGCGCCGCGAGCGCCTCCCACGCGTCGATCTCCTCGCGCGACGTGCGGTGGTGCGCGACGAGGAGCCAGTCCATCCGCGCGTCGGGCGCGAGCGTCCGCACGCAGCGCACCCGCAGCTCGCGGTGCTGCACCACGCGCAGCACGTCGGGCATGTCGAGACGACCGATCTCGAGGGTGAGCCGAAGCCGGAGCTCGCGATACGAGGGCGCGCTCTCGCGCATCCCGAGCGCGCCCTCGAAGATCCAGTCGGCACCCGCCTCGAGCAGATCGAGCTCGCGCACCAGACCTTCACCGCGCATCGGGACCGGCGCGCCGTGCTCGTCGATCAGCAGCGCGGCATCGTCGCCGAGCTCGCTCTCGAAGAGCGACAGGCGCGCGCGGATGCGGCGGCGGCTCGGAGAATTGGCACCGAGTGCCAATTTCGACTGGTTGCGGATCGCGAAGCGCAGCCGTGTGACCTCGCCCGGCGCGAGCGCGACGAGCCCTTCGACGACCGACGCCGCGATCGGGAAGCGCACCAGCATCGTCGCGGGGCTGGCCATCGCGTCGGGCTCGAAGCGCTCGAACGATCGGTTCACGTCGACGACGTGGGCGCGCAGCGATACGCGCTCGTGCTCCGCGAGCGGATCGGCGGGATCGCTGGGCGCGTGATCGCGCAGCTCGAACGTCAGGGTGCCCGGCACGTCGACCTCGGCGCCCGCGGGCACCGAGCGCGGCACCTCGAGCACTTCGTTCGCGAGCGCGCCGCACCACTTCGAGTCGCGCACCTCGAGCGTGATCGCGCGCGACGAGGGCGAGGGCATCGCGCCGACGTTGCGCACGCGGATGCCATCGACGCGCACGAGCTCGCCGGGCTCGAACACTCCGTCGCGATCGTCGGTGCGCAGCGTGATGCCCGAGAGCATCAGCTCGTAGCGGCCGGGGTACTGCTTGGGGCCCGCGAGGGTGTGCACCTCGATCGAGAACGCACCGATCGCGCCGTCGTGACCGGCGTAGAGCGGGCCCGATCCGCTCGCGCCCGCGTCACCGCTCGGACCACGCGAGCCGCCGGGGTTCGAGTGGAAGCGCATGCGCGTCTGGGGCTTGCCCTGCGAGTCGGTGTAGTGCTCGGTCTCCGTCCACGAGTGGCTCGAGCCACCGGCACCGCCCGCACCGCCCGATCCGCCTTCGCCGTGACGGCCGGGCTGTCCGCCGGCGCCGCCCTCGATGCCCCTGCGGATCAACATCAGGAGGTGCGTGTCGGCGTCGTCGACCTGCACCACGACGCGTCCACCCGCGCCGCCGCTCGCGCCGCTCGATGCGCGTCCTCCGCGTCCGCCGTCGCCGCCGCGCCCGCCGTTGCCGCCCGACGAGTAGCGCGTCGCGTCGTGCCCACGTCGTCCGGTCGCGCCGTCGCCGCCGCGTCCGCCGTCGCCGCCGTGCCCGCCCGCGCCGCCGCGCGCGATGACGTCGACGAAGCCGTAGTCGCCGATCGTCACGATCTCGCGCACGTCGTGGGCGCGACCCTCGGCGAAGCGGCGCGTGCCCTCGACGCGCACCATCGTGGCGCCCTCGGATCGCATCGCGATCCCGACGAACCCGCCGCTCTCGCCGGGCGAGGCCGCGCCCGCGTGACCGCCCGGCGATCCGTCTCCGCCCGCGCCGCTGCCGTCGCTCCCGTCGTATCCGCGCGCGCCCGCGGCGCCGGGGCGTCCCGAGGCGTCGACGCGGAGCAGCACGTCGCCCTCGGGCTCGCGTCGCTCGATCGTGGAGGGGCTCTCGCGATAGACCACGAGCCCATCGTAGACCGGGTTGTGCGATCGATGCGCGCCGCGGAGACTCGTCGATCATGCGCACTCCGATCACGGTGATGGTGCTCGCGCTCGCGGGCTGCGGCGGTGACCACGCGCCCGACGCGACGCTCGCGATGCACGAGGACGCGACGACGACCGGCAGCGAGCAGCGCGCGATCGTCGGCACACTGCGCACGCGCGATCGCGACGTGCCGCTCACCGTCGAAGCGCTCGCGCTGCCCGAGAACGCCGAGCTGCGCGAGGGCACCGCGAAGATCTGGGCGGGCACCGACGAGTTCGACGACGTCGGCTTCCGCGCGGACCCGATCGACGGCGCGCTCCCGCGCTGACGATCGACTACACGCCTTCGATCGGCTCGCGCGCGGCGCGCCACTCGGCGGGCACCGTCGCCGGCGCCGCGAGCGCGACCACGCCACCGACGATCGCGCACGTGGTGTCGCGATCGCCGAGCGCGCTGACCGTCGTCCACATCGCGTCGACGAAGTCGTCGAGGTGCCGCGCGGCGCACCAGACGCTGAGCGGCACCGTGTCCTCCGCGAGCACGTACGTGCCATTGCCGACGATGCTCGCGATGGTGCGCACGTCGTCGAGGTGCGGCATCGCGACGAGCTGCTCGAGACGCGCCCGGGTCTCCCCGGGCGGCACCGAGGACGCGACCTCCGCGATGATCGCGCTGGGTGTGGGCCGTTCTTCTCGGCGGACCGCGATGGCCGCGAGCACCGCGATCGCGATCGCGCCCGCGATGCCCTCGGGATGCGCGTGCGTGGGCAGCGCGGATCGCCGCGCCTCGTCGATCACGCGATCGAGATCGCCCGCGAAGTACGCGCCGATCGGGGCGACCCGCATCGCCGCGCCGTTGCCCTTGCTCCCTGCGCCATCGAAGATCGCGCCGCTCGCGAGGTCCCACGGCGTGCCCTCGCCGATCTCGGTGAGGACGCGCCGCGCCATCGCGCCGTATCCGCGCCACGGGTCGCGCGCGAAGCGCTCCGCGAAGCGCGCGGCGAGCCCGGTGGGATCGATCGTCCCGCGTGCCCCGAGCTCGTCGACGACCGAGAGCGCCATGTGCGTGTCGTCGGTCCAGCGCCAGGTGCCGCTCGGGATCGCGCGGTATGCGAGGCGTATGTCGATGGTCTCGGGCGCGTCGAAGAAGCGCTCGCCGAACGCATCGCCGATCGAGAGACCGTCGAGCGCGACCCGGGCGCGCGCGATGCGCGCATCGTGATCGGAGATCACTGGATCACGTGCCGCAGCTCGCCTGCGGCGCCGACGTTCTGGAACTGCACGCCTGCGAGGTGCTGCACGACGCACGTCTCGCCGGGCGATCCGTGCATCTCGCCGCCGAGCGCGATCGTCGGCGTGCCCTCCGCGGTCCACTGCACCTCGACGAGCGCGGCCTGGGTCTGGGTGCACCCGAGGATCGCGCCGCGCTGGGTGTCGAGCCACGCGCGGATCACCTGCTCGACCTGCTCGCGCGACGGCGTCGTGGTCGTCGGCTGCGCGGTCGGCGTCGGCGTCGTCTGCAGCACCGGCATCGGCTGGGGCTGCGGCTGCGCGTACGCGGCGGGCACTTCACCGCCGCCGCTCACCGCGACCACCCCGGTGCCCTCGATCTGACAGTCACGCCGGCGATCGGCCGCGCACGCGTACACGAGGTCGAGCCCGCACGCGACCACCTGGTAGCGACTGCCGCCGAGGTCGAGCCCGCGCACGTCGCGACCCCGGCAATCCGGGAAGTCGCGCTGCACGGACTCGCGCACGTTGCGCGGGAGCACGCGATACGGCGAGCGCGCTCCACACGCGCTCACCGTCGCGATCACGACCATCGCGAGCCCCCATCGCATCCGCGCCATGCCCCCCTCTTGTCGTCAACGCACCGCGCGCGCCAGCTTCTCTTCCACGATCGTGTCCGCGATGCGATCGGTCGGCTGCATCCCGCGCTGCGCGCGCTCCGCGATCTCGAGGATGGTGTCGTAGATCTTCATCACGCGCTCGCGCGACTTCGGCTCGTCGTAGCCCGCGTGCTCCTGCGCGACGTTCACCAATCCGCCCGCGTTGATCGCGTAGTCGGGCGCGTAGAGGATCCCGCGCTGCATCAGGTCCTCGCCGTGGCGCGTCTCGGCGAGCTGGTTGTTCGCCGCGCCCGCGACGATCTTGCACTTGAGCTTCGGGATCGTGTCGTCGTTCAGCGCCGAGCCGAGCGCACACGGCGCGAACACCTCGCAGTCGACCGAGAAGATCTGATCGAGCGGCACGACCTCCGCGCCGAGCTCGCGATGCGCGCGCTCGGCCTTGAGCGGATCGATGTCGGCGACCGTGAGCTTCGCGCCGAGATCGTGGAGCTCCTTGCAGAGCCAGAACCCGACGTGACCGACGCCCTGCACCGCGATGTGCAGCCCCTCGATCGAGTCGCGCTTGTAGACGAACTTCACGCACGCCTCGATGCCGCGGCGCACGCCGAGCGCGGTGTAGGGCGAGGGATCGCCCGAGCCGCCGTGCTCCGGCTTCACGCCGGTCACGTGCTTCGTGACCGAGCGGATCGTCTCCATGTCCTCCATCGACGTGCCGCTGTCCTCGGCCGTGATGTAGCGACCCCCGAGCCCGTCGACGAAGCGCCCGAACGCGCGGAAGAGCGCCCCGCGATCGAACGCGCGGGGCGGACGGATGATCACGCTCTTGCCGCCGCCGTGCGGGATGCCGGTGATCGCGGCCTTGTAGGTCATGCCGCGAGCGAGGCGCAGCGCGTCGATCAGCGCGAGCTCCTCGTGCGGGTAGTGGATGAAGCGGCAGCCGCCGAGCGCCGGGCCGAGGCGGGTGTCGTGGATCGCGACGATCGCCTGCAGGCCCGTCGCGGCGTCGCGTGCGAAGTGGACCTCTCCGTAGTCGTGCTGCTGGAGGTGCTCGAAGACGTTCACGGTTTACTCCTCGCGAGCGCGCGCCTGTACCCCGCGTACGCAGGCCTCGCAACGACGCAGCGCGTCGAAATACGCGCGAATTGTGGGCGAGATCGGATACGTTCCCGGCCCGTGAGCTTGCGTTCGATCGCTTCCGGGCTCGCCGTCTCGCTCGTCGCGTCGGCGCTGTGTTTCGCGAATCCATGCGTCGTGCGTGCCGATCCACCGGCGTGCCCCGCGGATCCACCGAGCGATGCCGAGGTGCAGCGCAGGCTCGCGTGGATCGAGCGCCACGTCGATCCCACCGAGCGCGACACGCGCTGGTGGTTCACCGGCTTCCTGGCGCTGCACGGGCTCCTGACCGGCGTGCAGCTCACGCTCGCGATCGCGACGCCCGACGACGACGCGCGGCCCGACTTCATCGTGAACACGATCAGCTCGGGGCTCGGCCTGATCACGATGGCGATCACGACGCCGCCGATCCTCGGCGCCGGTGAGTTCATTCGCGGCCTGCCGCGCGACACCCCCGAGGCGCGGCTCGACGCGATGCGCGCCGCGGAGCGGCGGCTGCAGCAGAGCGCGGAGGCGTCGGGGTTCGTGCGCAGCGAGCTCTCGGCGCTCGCGTCGGCGCTCTACGTCGAGGCGGCGAGCCTCACGCTGCTCTTCCTCGGACGCACCAGCGGCGCGTTCTTGCTCGCGGGCGGCGGCGTGGTGCTGGGCCAGGGGCGCTTGCTGTTGCACCCGACCGGCGCGATCGACGCGTGGCGCACCTACTCCGCGCGCCATGCCGACGCGGGCTGCGAGAGCGACGCGCCGGTCGCGTCGGCGCCGGGGCCGAGCCTCGCGGTCAGTCCTTCGGTGCCGGGGCCCGGCGGCGTCGGTGTGTCGCTCCAGCTCGCGTTCTGAACGACACTGCGATCGCATGCGCTGCTCCTCGCTGCTCGTCGTGCTCGCGGTGGCGCTCTCGATCGCGTGCGGCGGCCCGCGGATGCGCGAGGGCGAGCTCTTCGCGGGGCGACCCGCGGGGCCGCCGAGCATGGCGTCGTTGCCCGATCCCGACGTCGTCGACGAGGAGCTGAGCCCGCGCATGCGGCACGCGATGGAGCTCGCGCGCGACGCGTTCGACATCGCGGCGCCCGCGCCGGCGCCGAGCCGTGCGGCGCTCGATCTGACGGAGTGGAGCGAGGGCCCGCTGCGCGAGTGGCTCGACCGGAAGAGCGCGGCGATCGAAGCGGCGCGCGCCGAGCTCGACGCGGCGGCGGAGGAGCAGCATCGACAGCGCATCATCGCGGGCGCGCTGGTCGGTCTGCTCTACGAGGATGTGCTGCGGGTGCTGCGCAGGCGGCCGATGCCCGACGATCTCGACGACGAGCCGGAGATCCTCGACGTGTACCGCGAGTCGCTGGAGAGCCAGGCGCGGCCGTGGCTCGAGACGGCGCGACGCGCCTATCGAGCGTGTGCGGCGAACGCTCGAGAGCCGGAGTCGATGCGGCACTTCTCGGCATTCTGCGAGGCGCGGGAGATGGGGCTGCCGTCGGGGATGGAGAGTGGAGAGTCGACGGTGGAAGTGATTCGAGACTGATGAGGTCTCGGCGAGGGGCGGGGGTGAGGGGGTCCGGCGCTCGGGTGATCGCGGCTGCCTTTCGGTGGCGGAGTGAGCGTCGGGTGGCGGAGGGTCGATCGCGGCGCGCGCGTTGCGCTCTGCCGCGCTCGACCTGATCAGCGTGTGGTCGGCGTCGTGGGGCCCCGCGCTCACGAGAGCGCCGGACCCCCTCACCCCCGCCCCGGCACGCGGCGTCTGCCGTCTCGCTGGGTGAGGCTTCGGAGAGCTCGCGACCGGTCGGCGCTTCGCCGCCGCCCGGACGCTCGCGGGTAGCAGCGCGCGCTGCGCGCGCGACTGGAGCCGAATGGGATGAGCACGACTGCCTCGAACGCGCGCGCGAGGCGCGCGTTCGAGTTCTTGCGACGTGCCTTCTCTCGATCGAGGCCAATCGATCTGCAGTCGCGCCGATCAGTCGTCGCTCGCCGACATCGATCGCCTCGTCGATCACGACCGCGCGCGCCACGACGCTCTTCCTCGCTTCGACCGACTCGTCTTTCGTGCTCGGCTCGGAGCTCGCGGTCGACGGGGGTCTCACGCAGCGCTGATCACGCGAGGCCACTCGCGACGTCCAGCACGAGCCATCGATGCGCCTACTGGACGTCGCAGCCCCCTCCCAGCTACGTTCCGCGGCGGAATGTTGGATCGCGAGCTCGTCGAAGCGGTGAAGCTGGCGCGGGAGGCGGGACGCATCCTCCTCGAGATCTACGCCACCGATTTCGGTGTCGAGATGAAGGGCGAGTCGGACCCGGTCACCGAGGCCGATCGTCGCGTCAACGCGTTCCTCACCGCGCGCCTCCACGAGTCGTTCCCCACCGACCTCGTCGTCGCGGAGGAGAGCGCGACCGAGGGCAAGCAGAGCGGCGGTCGCTGCTGGTTCGTCGATCCGCTCGACGGCACCAAGGAGTTCATCGCGAAGAACGGCGAGTTCAGCGTGATGATCGGTCTCGCGATCGACGGCGACGCGCAGCTCGGCGTCGTGTACCAGCCGACGACCGGCAAGCTCTGGCGCGGCGTCGTCGGCGACGGCGCGTTCCTCGAGCAGGGCGACAAGACGTACGTGCTGCGCCCGAGCGAGATCGCGGATCCCTCGCAGATGCGCCTCGTCGTCTCGCGCTCGCACCGCTCGAAGTCGACCGACGCGCTCGTGCAGCGCCTCGGCATCACGCAGGAAGCGGTGAGCGGCTCGGTCGGGCTCAAGGTCGGTCTGATCGCCGAGCGCAAGGCCGACCTCTACGTGCACCTCTCGGGCAAGACGAGCGCGTGGGACGCGTGCGCGCCCGAGGCGATCCTCCGCGCGGCGGGCGGCACCTTCACCGATCTCGAGGGCCGTCAGATCCAGTACGGCACCGGCGAGCTGAAGAACCATCGCGGCATCCTCGCGTGCAACCGCAAGGGCTTCGAGAAGGTGCTGCCGGTGGTGAGCGCGATCGCGCGCGAGGCCGGGCTCATCACCTGAGCCGCGCGCCCGATCCGAAGGTGCTCGCGAAGCAGCGCGCCGCGCGCGAGATCGAGCGCGTGGCACGCGTGAAGGCGCGCGAGATCGAGCACGAGAAGCGCGCGCGCGAGGTCGAGGACGAGCTCGCCGCGCTGAAGAAGAAGCTCGGCCGCGACTGAGCGCGAACGTCCGCGCCGTGATGGCCGCGCGTCGGCGATCCGTGTCGGGACGACCCCGTGCCGCGGCGTTGGGCTCGGCGTGCCGGCGCTCATGCTCGGCGCGGTGCGGGGGAGCTTCCGAGCAGGGGTCTGGTCGTTCGTTCTCGCGGGATGTGTTCTCGCGCCGATCGACCTCGCGGACCGTGGGTGTCCGTGCACCGATGGCTGGGTCTGCGACGAGGCGCGCAACCGATGCGTGCCGGTCGGAGATGCCGGGGTCTCCGGCGACCCATGCAACGCGCTGGACGACGACGCCGACGAGCGCATCGACGAGGGCCCCGACCTGTGCGGGGCACCGGCGCGCGCGACGGTCGAGTGCGTGTCGGGCACATGCGTGCTCACGTGTGCGCCCGGCGCCGCCGACTGCAACGACACGATCCAGGACGGCTGCGAGGCCGACCTCAACGACGTGACGAGCTGCGGCGCGTGCGGTGTCGCGTGCACGGATCCGACGCCGTTCTGCCTCGACGCGGGAGACGGCACGTTCGTGTGCACCGACGAGTGCGAGGCCGATCGCACCGTGTGCGGCTCGAGCTGCGTCGACCTCTCGACGAGCGTCTCGCACTGCGGTGGCTGCGAACAGCCGTGCGAGCTCCGCACCGGTGTGCTCAGCCAGTGCATCGACGGCTCGTGCGTGTACGCGTGCGCGCAGGGACGCGCCGACTGCGACGACGAGCGGCGCGACTGCGAGACCGACGTCTCGACCGTCGCGGCGTGCGGCGCGTGCAACTCGCCCTGCGTCACCGAGCACACCACGCCGGCGTGCGTGGAGGCCGAGTGCGAGATCCGCTCGTGCCAGGAAGGCTGGGCCGACTGCGATCTCGACGCCGCCGACGGCTGCGAGACGAACCTCCGCACCCTCGACGACTGCGGCACGTGCCACACCCCGTGCGGCTTCGATCACGCGACCGCGTCGTGCGCGACCGGCACCTGCACGATGGGCGCGTGCGAGCCCGGCTTCGGCGACTGCACCGCCGCGCCGGGATGCGAGACCGACCTCTCGCTCGAGGCGTCGTGCGGCGCGTGCGGCGTGACCTGCGAGGCGGGCACCTCGTGCGACGCGGGCAGCTGCGTCTCGCCGAGCGACGTCGCGGAGGTCGTCGCCGGCGACGCGTTCGCGTGCGCGCGCATCGGCGACGGTCGCGTCGCGTGCTGGGGCGCCGACGAGAGCGGACAGCTCGGCAACGGCGCGGCGAGCGCGAGCACCACCGCGGTGTTGATCGACGGGATCACCGACGCGATCGATCTCGCGGCCGGTGCGCGCCACGCGTGCGCCGTGAGGAGCACCGGCGAGGTCCTGTGCTGGGGAGACAACGACCGGCGCCAGCTCGGGCTCAGCGGGTCGGGCGGAGACCAGCCGAGCCCCGTCGCAGTGCGCGGGCTGACCAGCGTGGTGCAGGTCGCGCTCGGCGACGAGCACTCGTGTGTGCGTCGCGACGACGGGACCATCGCGTGCTGGGGCCGCAACGACCGCGGCCAGCTCGGTGTCGGCAGCGCGGGCGGGGATCGCGCCTCGCCCACCAACGTCCCGGGCCTCGGGAACGTCTTCGATCTCGACGCGGGCGACGCTCACACCTGCGCGGTGCAGAGCACCGGCGAGATCCGGTGCTGGGGCGACAACGCGCGCGGTCAGCTCGGCGACGGCACGACGACGCAGCGTTCCTCGCCGACCGCGGTGCTCGGGATCTCGGTCGCGCGCTCCATCGCGCTCGGCGCCGACTTCACCTGCGCGGTGGCGACCGACGGTCGCGCGGGCTGCTGGGGCGCCGGCGACGCGGGGCAGCTCGGCGACGGCGGCACGCTCGATCGCGCGTACGCCGACCTCGTGCCGGGCATCACGACCGCCGGATGGATCGCGGCCGGCGACGATCACGCGTGCGTGCGCCTCGCCGACGGAAACGCGATGTGCTGGGGCTCGAACGCGAGCGGTCAGCTCGGCGACGGAACGCGCGTCGGTGGTGCGCCGCGCCTGGTGGGCATGCTCACCGAAGCGGCCGCGGTCGCCGCGGGCGCGTCGCACACGTGCGCGGTGCGCGAGGACGGCGCCGCGAAGTGCTGGGGCGACGGGGCGAGCGGCCGTCTCGGCGACGGCGGCACCGCCGATCAGCTCTCGCCGGTCACGGTGCTGGGCCTGCCCTGACGAGCGCTACGGAATCCGTAGCGCTCACTCCGGAGGAGGAGGCTCCGCGAGCGGCGCGGTCATGATCTCCTCGGGGTCGAGGACGCCGTCCCCGTCGAGGTCCCGCCGCAGCGTCATCGCGCTCTGCACACCCGTGCGCAGCGCGGGGAGTCGATCCGCGTTCGTGGTCGCGTCGATGCGCACCACGCCGTCGACCGCGGGGATCGTCGAGAGCTCGAGCCCCGGCGTGAGCAGCGTGCGATCGACCGCGAGGAGCAGACCGCCCGCGTCGGGCGTCACGTCGAACGTGCCCTCGAGCCGCACCACGAAGCGCTCTGCGTCGCGGATCTCGATCGAGGCCGCGTCGGCGCGCCGCAAGCCGTCGATCGACACCGAGTACGGCTGGCGGATCGTGCGGCAGCGATCGGGATCTTCGCACGCTGCGATCGAGAGCTCGATCGCGCAGTACGCGGCGGCCGGGATCTCGAGCGGCTCGATCACCGTGAGCTGGTTCGCCACCGCGTCGAGCACCGCGCGCCGAAGCAGCGGCACCTGCGCGCCCTCGCAGTCCTCGAGGGTCGCCTCCTCGACCACGATCAGCGCCGACTCGATCGCGGGATCGGGCGAGAGCCCCATCGGATCGTAGCCTCCGCCGCCCATCTCGGGCGCGAAGGGCGGATTGCCGGTCTCGGTCCCGCCGCACGACGGTGCTGCGCCGATCGCGAGCGCCGCCGTCACGAGTGCCAGCTTCGCACGCCGGATCATCGCGGAGCCTTCGCCTTTCTCGCCGAGGTCTTCTCCGCCTTCGTCAGCGGGAAGAGCTGGAAATTGATCTGCACCACCTCGCGCGGATCGCCCTCGCGCGTCGAGAGCTCGAGCAGCTCGCGGCGGAACTTCTGGATCCGATCCTTGATCTCCGCGAGGCCCTTGCTGCCCACACAGAGCGTCAGCGAGCTGACGTCGCGCTCGGCTGCGGGCACGTCGTCGATCGACGATGCGGCGCGCGACATCATCATGCGGTGGTAGTTGCCGATGTGGTGCCCGCGCGTCTCGGGGCCCGTCGACACCAGCGCCTCGCCCTGGCCCACGCGGCCGTCCTCGCCGGTGACGAGCAGGCCGAGCTCGAAGAGCGTCGCGAGCGCGCTCTTCGCCTCGTCCTTCGAGATCGGCGGGCGCAGGCGCGGCGCGACCCACTCGGGCTCCGCCTCGAAGTCACGGCGCGCGGCGAGCTCGCGGATCGCGGGCAGGTACCAGGTCGAGTGATAGGCGGCGTGCGCGAGCTCGAGCCGGTGCGCGCTGCGATAGCGGCGGAACCCGGTGAGGCGCGTATACGCGGCGTTGCGCGCGGCCGCGTCCTTCGCCTGGTTGAACGCGACGAGATCGACGAAGTAGCGCGCCGCGTCGTCGCGCAGACCGAGCGCGGTCGCGAAGCGCGGTGCCATCTGGTCCGAGAGGTTGCGCTCGCCGTCGATCACGAGCTTCAGATAGTTCGGCGAGCGGAGCCCCGCGAGGCGCGAGAACGCGCGGAAGGAGAATCCACGCCCGAGCGCCTTCTTCTCGGCGTACACGTCCCGCAAGAACGCGCGGTAGTCGAGGTACGCGAAGACGTCGGCCAAGGCGCGCACAGCGTGCCCGAGCGGGGACCCGCGAGCAAGCGAACGTGTATACAGCTTGAGCGCGCGCCCGCCGGTCGGCTCGACGTACCCGGCGCTACCGGCGTGCATCGTGCGACGCGCCGTATACTCGCGAGCCACCGATGACCCGAAGGATCCTTCGGGTTCTCACTTCTTCGCGACCCCGCCGCCGAACACGCCCGCGCCGCCGCTCCACACCGACGCGACCCGCTTGAGATCCTCGGGCGGCAGGTACGGCTTCTCGCGCGACGCGCTCGCCGCGCTCGTGACCTGCTCGATCGTGCGCGCGCCGACGCACGCCGTCGCGACGAACGGGCTCGAGAGCACGAAGCGAAGCGCGGCGGTCGCGAGGTCCGGCACGTCGTCCTTCACGAGGAAGCGCAGATCCTCCACCTGACGCAGCCGCTCCGCGAAGCTCGTCGCGTCCCAACGACGGCTGCGGTGATCGCGCTCGCCGAACTTCGTCTCGTTGGTCCAGCGCCCGGCGAGGAGGCCGTAGCAGAGCGGCGAGCGCGCGATCGCGGCGGCGCCGTAGTGCTTCATCGTCGCCGACAGATCGTGCAGCACGTGCGGGTCGAGCGCGTGGTGCGCGATCCCGATCGCCTGCGCGCCGACCTCGAGCGCGGCGCGCCCCTCCTCCGCGGTCACGACGCTCGCGCCCCACGCCCGCACCTTGCCGCTCGCGAGCAGGTGATCGACGCCCTTCCGATAGAGGTCCGACTGCAGGACCTTCATCGGCGGGTTGTGCAGCAGCACGACGTCGATCGTCTCGCGGCCGAGCCGCTTCAGCGAGGCCTCGACGTCGTCGATGATCTGCTGGGAGTCGAAGCGCCCGCTCAAGCGATCGCCCATCGTCGCCTGGCCGGTGCGCGTGATCAGCACCGCGTCCTTCAGGTGATCGCCGAGCGCGGCGGCGGTGCGCCACTCGCTCTCGCCGTCGCCCCAGAGCGGCGCGACGTCGAACGTCGTCACGCCCGCGTCCCACGCCGCCTTCACGACCGACTCGAAGCGCGAGGGCTCGGTCTTCTCGCCGTAGGCACCGCTCGCGAGCCCCCATGTCCCGAGGGCGATCTCGGACACGCGCACCGAGGTCCGACCGAGAGTCCGGATCTGCATCGGGCTCCCTCGTATCCGGGCTCGACGCGGAGGGCAAGAGCGTCGCGTCGAGAGTACATTCCGGCGCCTATGCGCCTCTCCACGCTCCTCGGCCCCGACCTGCGGCAGACGCTCGAGCAGGAGCCCGAGGCGCTACGTGACGCGCTCGACGAATTCCACGAGGAGGACATCGCCGAGATCGCGGAGGACCTCCCGCTCGACGACGTCGTCGCGCTGATGCGCGCGCTGCCCGACGAGCTCGCCGCGACGGTGCTCGAGCGCATCCCCGACGAGCGGCGCGCCGACATCCTCGAGAAGCTCAAGCCCGAAGAGGCCGCGACGATCCTCGTCGAGATGGAGCCCGACGATCGCGCCGACGTGGTGCAGACGCTCGAGCTCGATCTGCGGACGACGCTGCTCGAGGTGCTCGACCAGGTCGATCCCGAGGTCGCCGAGGAGACCCGAGAGCTCGCCGCGTATCCGGAGCACACGGCCGGCGGCATCATGACCACCGGCTTCGTGGGGCTCGCGCCCGACACGAAGGTCTGGCAGGCGATCGAAGAGGTCCGTCGACTCTCGCGCGAGGAAGAGGTCGAGAACGTCTACTACGTCTACGTCCTCGCCTTCGGCGACAAGCTCCAGGGCGTCGTCTCGCTGCGCGATCTGATCCTCGCCGATCCCGGCCAGACGCTCGCGGACGTGATGACCGAGAACGTCGTGCGCGTGCACGACATGGACGAGCAGGAAGAGGTCGCACGCACCATCGCGAAGTACGACTTCCAGGCGCTCCCGGTCGTCGATCAGCAGGGCGTGATGCTCGGTGTCGTGACCGTCGACGACGTGGTCGACGTCGTCATCGAGGAAGCGACCGAGGACGCGCAGCGGATGGGCGCGGTCACGCCCATCGAGGACACGTACTTCGGCACCGGGTTCCTCGCGTACTGGCGGAGCCGCGTGACGTGGCTCGTCGTGCTCTTCCTCGGCGGGTTCCTCACCGCGAACGTGATGGAGGGGTTCGCCGACGAGCTCCAGCGCGCGATCGTGCTCGCGATGTTCATCCCGCTGATCATCTCGACCGGCGGCAACGCGGGATCGCAGAGCGCGACGCTGGTGATCCGCGCGCTCGCGGTCGAAGAGGTGCGCCCCGCGGACTGGCTCAAGGTCGCGTCGCGCGAGCTCGCGGTGGGCTTGTGCCTGGGGCTCGTGGTCGGCGTGCTCGGCTTCGGTCGCGCGTTCTTCACGGCCGAAGGCCCGGGCGTGCCGCTCGCGCTCGTGATCGCGATCAGCATTGTCTCGGTGGTCACGGTGGGCAGCTTGCTCGGCTCGCTCCTGCCGCTGCTGATCCAGCGGGTGGGGCTCGATCCCGCAGTGAGCTCGACGCCGTTCATCGCGTCGCTGAGCGACGTCGTGGGTCTTCTGATCTATCTGTCGATCGCGCGAGCGCTTCTTCATCTTCCGTGACGTCGACGCGCACCGCGGGCGCGGGATCGACGATCACGTCGACCAGCGCGTCCGCGAGCGCGCGCGTCTGCGTAGCGCGACGGCGCGAGAGCCATCGAGCGACGAAGAACGTGATCACGGCGAGCGAGGCGACCGCGACCGAGCTCTCGACGAAGCTCGGCACGCGTCCGGGCTCGATGCCCAACAGCGAGCAGCACACGAAGCCGCCGAAGCCCTCGGCCAGTGCGGCGACGGCGGACAACCGCTGCTCGCGCTTCGATCCCGCGACGCGGATCTCGGTCTCGTGGTCGCCCGGCACGACCAGAACCGAGACGCGTGCATCTCCGACACCGAACGCATCTCCGATTCGCGTGGCGGAGGGCAGCGACTTCGTGCGCTCGGCGAACACGCGCTCGAGTCGTGCGAGCGCATCGGGCCCCGGCCGACCCGCGACGCGGCGCACCTCCGCGTGATGATCGAGCTCGCGCGTCATCGCGACGCCCTCGCGATCGCCGGCTCGACCTCGAGCGCGTCCTCTTCGTGATCGTCGACCCGCACCGCTGCCGTGCTCGTGGTCTCCACCTCGAGCGCGCGGACGAGCTCGCGCGCATCGAGCACCTTGCGACGCGCGACGCGCATCGTGTGACGCCGCATGAACGCACCGAGCCCGACCGTCGACACGACCCAGAAGAGCGCGGTCACGAGGAACCGCGGGTCGAGCGACATCACAGCCACGCCGACGTGCGCGAGCAGCGAGAAGTACTGCGCGTGTGGCACGCCGACGTCGCGCGTCGTCACGCGGGTGCGTCCTCCGACGCGCTCGGCGCGAACCTCCACGCGCCGTGGCCGCGGATCCGGATCACCCTTCCAGATCCACGCGTCGCCTTCGCGCTCCACGCGACCGTTCACGCGATACACGCGCTCGCAGACCGCCGCGAGCTCGTCGTCACCGCGCTCACCTTCGAGCTCGACGACGCGCTGCACCACACGCGCGCCACCGAGCGCTCGCTCCCACCACGCGCCTTCGCGTGTCGCGCCCGAGATCGCCGCGAGATCTTCGTCGAGCCGCGCGAGCTCTCCTTCGAGCCGTCGCACGTGCTCGCGCCGCAGCTCGATCCCGTCACGGTAGGCCACGAGCGACCTCCTTCTCGATCGCCTCGTCGTCCTCGACGTCTGCCTCCTCGCTCACGCGCACGCGCAGCTCGCTCTTCCGCGGCAATCGCGCCGCGACCCGCTCCGCGAATCGCGCCAGCACGGAGTGCGTGCGCCGCTTCATCCACGCGATGGCGGGTACGGGCGACGCGACCGCCGTGAGCACCACGAGCGCGAGGAACGCGAACGGCGGCATGCCGCGCCCGTGGTCGAGCAGCGCGAACAAGAGCGCGACCACCGGAATTCCGCTCAGCAGCGTCGCCACCGGGTACGTCGTCGGCGAGACACCCCCGAACGGCGTGTCGCGCATCCGCAACGTCGCGCCCTGCGCTCCCGTCTCGAGATCCACCTCGAGCCCGATGCGGCTCCCGAGCGCTCGATGAAGCGGCCTCCACTGCATCGTCCCGCGCTCGATCGTCACCGCGCCGAGCAGCCCGAGCTCTTCGTGCAGCGCACGCATCAGCTCGACCCGCGCACGCTCCACGTCGAGCGCCGGCAGTGGCACCGCGACCTCGGGACGAATCCACTCTGCGAGCGAGCGCTGTCGCGCGCCGGCCGTCGCCACCATCGACGCGATGCGCCGTCTCCGCTCTTCGATCGCGCGCTCGAGCTCCAACGTCCGCGCGTCGAGCGCCGCTGTCTCGTCGTCGTGTGTGGTCACGAGTCGCTCAAGGTAGCCCACTCGGATCGAGGGCGCTGCCGCGTGATTCCGCGTGTTTACGCGGTGTGTATCCGGAGTACGTTGTGCGACATCGCCACTCGCGCTACGAACGCGCCTTTCTGCGTGGGGGTGGGCGCGCGCGTTCGTCGCGCCATCGGGAGCCTCGCCTGCGCGAACCCGATCCGGAGGTTGCATGGGTAGTAGATTCGCATTGGCGATCGTCGCCGCCGTCGCGGGCATCGCGATGGTCGGCTGCGGTGGCAAGGACTGCGGCGAAGGCACGATCGCGATGGGCGATACATGCGTGCCCGCCGAGACGATCACCTGCGGCGCGGGCACGACGCTCGACGAGGAGACCGGCGAGTGCGTGGCCGACGTGCAGTGCGCCACCGGCACCGTCGCGCGCGACGGTGAGTGCGTGCCCGACGGCAGCGTGATCTGCACGGGCAACACGACGTTCGACGCGGAGACCGGCACCTGCGTGCTCGATCCCAGCGCGTGCGCCGAGGGCACCGTGCTCGTCGAGGGCGAGTGCATTCCCTACGACGACTCGCTGGTCCCCGACGTGATGGAAGCGGCCGAGCCCAACGACGGGCTGCTCTTCGAGGGAGCTCCCGCGGCGTTCGAGCCGCCGGGCGTCGGCGAGACGCGCACGCTGGGTGGCTGCATCACGCCCGCGGACTTCGATGCCGACGACGTGCTCGACGTCGACGCCGACTCGTTCGCGTTCCAGGTGACCGCGCCCGGTCTCTACGAGATCCGCGCGGAGGGCCTCAACGGGCTCAGCGCCGGCTTCATCGTGCTCGGCACCGCCGAGTCGCTCGGCGGCTGGTACCGCCTGGGCATCGACCTCACGAGCGACAGTGCGTCGCGCCAGATCTGGGTGCCGACTGCGGGCACCTACGTCGTCGCCGTGATCGACAGTCGCTCGCTCGCGCTCGAGTCGCTGCAGGAGCAGGGCCCCGCGTTCGCGCGTCCGGTCGGCAGCGAGGACACCTGCTACTTCGTGTCGGTCGAGGGGCTCGCGACGCCCGAGCCGACCGCGATCGAGCCCGGCACGCGCACGGGCACGCTCGGCGATCCGCAGTTCTTCCGCGTCACCGCGACCGACAAGACGGTGTACGACGTGCTGCTCGATGCGCCGAGCGCGTCGGCGCAGCCGGCGCTCGTGCTCCAGCAGGACGGGGACGTGCACGCGGCGTTCGGCGGCAGCCCGAGCGTCTCGGCGTTCTCCGAGGCGATCGACGCGAGCGGCGCCCTCACGATCGTCGTCGACCACGCGTACGACTACTCGATCACGCCCGTCGACTACGCGCTGGTCGTCACCGGGAACGACGAGGCGGACGGCACGGTCACGATCACGCACCGCGACGAGGCTGCGTCGTTCGTGTTCTTCGAGGGCGCGGCGGGCGAGGTCGTGCGCTTCGCGCACGAGGGCGAGACGCCGATCGCGCTCGACGTGATCAACTCGGACGTGACCGCGTACCTCGCGGAGATCTGCACCACCGGCGCGCCGTGCACCGAGTCGGAGAGCTGGTTCCAGCTCACCGAGACCGGCCGCTACGTCGTGGTCGTCTACAATCCCGAGGGCACCGCGGGCGACACCTACGACGTCACGTTCGACGTCGAGCACATCACGCCGACGGCGCTCACCGCGGGCACGGCGAGCACGTTGACCCTCGCGGACGGCTGGGCGTTCGCGACGATCGACACGGCGGGCGTCGAGTGGGGAGAGATCGCGCTCGACGATCTCACCGGCACCGCGTTCACCGCCGCCGACGTGCAGATCTTCGCGCGTGACGAGGAGGGCTTCCTCGCGCTCGTCGACACCGACGGTGTGCTGCCGCCGATCGAGGAGCAGCTCGAGGCGACGTCGCTCGCGCGCATCTGGCTCCCGAGCCAGCCGGGTCAGGTGCTCCTCGCGGTGCGTGACGCGACGGCGTTCGAGGGCGACGAGAGCGCGGCAGTGACGTTCCGCGAGCGCGTTCGTGAGGACGTCACGTTCACCGGCGCCGCGACCGAGACCCGCGCCGACGTGACCGTCCCGGCGAGCGAGGTGCTCTACTACCTCGTGCGCGCACCCGCCGCGGGCACCGTGACGATCGAGGTCACGGGCGCCGGCACGTCGGATCCCTTCATCACGCAGCTCACCCGCGAGGACGAGGCCGACGAGCTCGCGGACGCGACGGGCGCGGGCGGCACCGAGACGCTCGAGAGCGTCGTTCCGGCGTCGGGCTGGGTCGCGTACGCGGTGTCGGCCGCGGCGGCCGACGTGCTCGACATCGAGATCACGAACGTCCCGCCGCCGTACAGCGTCGGTCCGTCGACCCGCACGTTCATGGACATCTGCACCGAGGAGACCACGGTCGCCAACGACGACGAGGCGCTGAGCGATCCCATCGCGCTGACCACGTTCGGCGGCTTCCAGTACTTCGGTGAGGCCGTGACCGAGATGGTCGTCTCGACCAACGGCTGGCTCACGTTCGACGGCTCGTACGCCGGCAACGAGAGCATCACGTTCGGCGCCGCGAGCGCGCCCAACGCGGTGATCGCGCCCTTCGCGGCCGATCTCGTCACGCGCGTCTGCGTGCGGCAGACCGCGGCCGAGATGATCCTCCAGTGGTCGGGCGAGACGTGGGGCTTCCCGCCGTTCATCCCGATCGATCCCGTCGAGATGCAGGTCGTGCTCCTCGCGGACGGATCGATCGAGCTCGTGTACGGCGCTGCGCACGGCGCCACCGTCGAGGCGGGCACCCTCGGTCTCGAGGCCGCGACGGCGGGCGTCGTCATCGGCGGCGACGCGACGCGTGCGGTCGCGGGCTCGGCGATGCGCTTCACGCCGAACTGATCGCGTCCCCCACACGTGCTGCGAGGCCGGTGATCTTCGGGTCACCGGCCTCGTGCCGTTCTATCCTCGCGACGATGAGACACGCGCTCCTCGCGCTCGCGATCACGCTCCTCGCCGCGTGCGGCGACGACGACGCGCCCGCACCGATGCCCGATGCCGGAGGCACACTGCGCGTCGATTCGGGCCCGCCGCCCTCGGGCTGCGGCGGTCGTGCGACTGCGTGCTCGGCGCTCGGCGAAGCGACGTGCACGATGCAGGGCGGCTGCGCGCTCGAGGGCACGACGTGCGGTGGCGAAGCGACCTCGTGCGGATCGCTCACCACGCGCACGACGTGCGAGTCGCAGCAGGGCTGTCGCTGGCTCTGACGCTCAGCCCTTCACGCAGACGACCTGCTTCAGCGTGTGCACGATCTCGACGAGATCGCTCTGCGCCGCCATCACCGCGTCGATGTCCTTGTAGGCCATCGGCGTCTCGTCGATGACGTCGGCGTCCTTGCGGCACTCGACGCCCTCGGTCGCGCGGCGGTGATCGTCGACCGTGAACGCGCGCTTCGCCGCGGTGCGGCTCATCTTGCGGCCCGCGCCGTGGCTGCACGAGCAGAACGACTCGGGGTTGCCCTTGCCGCGCACGATGAAGCTCTTGGCGCCCATCGAGCCCGGGATGATGCCGAGCTCACCGAGCCCCGCGCGCACCGCGCCCTTGCGCGTGACCCACACCTCCGCGCCGAAGTGCTGCTCGCGCGCGACGTAGTTGTGGTGGCAGTTCACCGCGTCCTCGTCGCACGTGAAGTTCTTCTCGATCTCGCCGCTCTGCTTCAGCGCGCGCAGCGTCGCCTCCATCATCAGGCGGCGATTCCACGCGGCGTAGTCCTGCGCCCAGCCGACCGCCTCGCGGTAGTCCTCGAAGTGCTCGGTGCCCTCCTCGAGGTACGCGAGGTCGTAGTCGGGAAGGCGCACCTCGAGGCGCTCCATCTCCTTGCGCGCGATCTCGATGAAGTACTGCCCGGTGCGGTTGCCCACGCCGCGCGAGCCCGAGTGCAGGACGATCCACACCCGCTGCGACTCGTCGAGGCAGATCTCGACGAAGTGGTTCCCGCCGCCGAGCGTGCCGAGCTGCTCCGCCGTCGAGCCCTTCGCGATCTTCGGGTGCTTCTTCGCGATCGTCTTCCAGCGCGGCTCGAGCACGTCGCGCCACACCTTCGCGTTTCCCGTGGGCAGGCCCTTGGTGCCGCTGGTGAAGTCGGCGCGACCGTGGGGGACCGCCTTCTCGATCGCGCTGCGCACCTTCGAGAGCGAGTCCGGCAGATCGCTCGCGACGAGCGAGGTGCGGGTCGCGATCATCCCGCAGCCGATGTCGACGCCGACCGCGGCGGGCACGATCGCGCCCTTGGTCGGGATCACGGTGCCGACCGTCGCGCCGACACCGACGTGCACGTCGGGCATCACCGCGAGGTGCGAGTGCACGAACGGCAACATCGCGGTCTTGCGGAGCTGGAGCTCCGCGTCCTTCTCGATCGGCACCCCGTCGATCCACGCCTTCACCGGCACGCCGGGCGTCTCGAGGGTGAGGAAGCGAGGCTCGTCGTTCATCGTCGTCATGATGACCGGACGCTACGCATGGAGAGTGCCATGCGATCTGCCCCGGTTTTCATGGGTTCCGTGCTGAGACACCCGGCGCGTCGACGATACGGTCGGATAACTCAGGGCAGCAGCAGCTCCGAGACCCGACGCACGTACGCGCGCAGGGCGCGCTCGGTCTCGATCGGTCCCACGCCCGCGCCCACCAGGCTCGCCGTGCCGACGTAGAGCGCGAAGAGCGCGAACGCGCGCTGCTTCGCGTCGGCGCCGCGCAGCCCGAGCTCGCGCATCGTCCGTTCGACGTAGGCCAGGCGTCGCTCGCTCACCCGCGCGTAGCCCGGTCGCACCCGCGGATCGCCGGCGCCCGCCGCGGCGGCGATCGCGGCCTCGGCCTGGAGGTGCTCGGTGCGATCGAGCGCGACCTGGAGCAACGTGCGCAGGCGCGCTCGCGGATCGTCGATGCGCTCGAGCTCCTCGATCACCCGGGTCGTCGTGAGCTCTTCCCAGTGCGCGATCGTCTCGCGCACCAGCGCGTCGGCGTTGTCGAAGTGCCAGTAGAAGCTGCCCTTGGTGACCCCGAGCTCGCGCGCGAGCGGCTCGACCGACACCGCCGCGACGCCTCCGCGCGCGATCGCGCGCAGCGCCGCCTCCGCCCACTGCTGCTTCCCGAGGATCGTCCTGCCGCTCGACATCGCGCTCGGGTGGATCCATACGCCACCGTATGGACCATACGCTACCGTACGGAGGGACACCTCGCATCACCGCCGGGGGGCTGCTCCTGGTCATCGCGTCGCTGCACCAGCTCGTCGTCGTCGCGATCGGCGCGGGGCTCGTCGCGACGTCGGGGACACCGCTGCTCGACATCGTGCGCGCCGGGGTGCTCGACGCGATCGACGGGGACCTCGGTCGCGCGACGATCGCGTGGTCGCTCTTCTTCGGGTTCGCGCTCGCGCTCGCCGGTGCGCTCGCGCGCTCGATCGAGCGGCGCGGCATCGCGCTGCCGCGCTCGTTCGCGGTCGGCCTCGCGTCGCTCTGCGGGCTCGGGATCGTCGTGATGCCGGTGTCGGGCTTCTGGCTCGGCCTCGTGCCGGCGTGGCTCGCGTGGCGTCGCGCTGCGCGCTGATCACGCGGCATCGGAGGAGCGCGCGGCCTCGAAGCGGTGCTCCTCGGAGACGAGGCACGCCGCGCTCCCGCCCGCGCGATGGAACTCGTCGAGCTCGAGCGCGAGGGGCTCGTATCCGAGCGACGCGAGCGCGCGCTCCACGCCGGGCGCGCCCTTCGCGAGGATCACTCGGCGTCCGATCGTCACGAGGTTGAGCCCGAAGCGCAGTGCCTCGTCGCGCGCGACCTCGACCACACGACGGGCGCGTCGCCACCGCCGCAGCGCGCGCAGGCTCGGCGGCGCGAGCGCGTCGGGGCACACCAGTAGCGTGCCGTCGGGCAGCGCCGCGAGCGCGGTGTCGAGGTGATAGAGGTGCGCGTCGACGAGCTCGAGCGCGAGCACCTCGAGGCCGCTCCACGCAGCGAGCTCGCGCGCCGCGGCGGGCTCGCTGCGGAAGCCGTGGCCGAGCACGAGCGCACCCCCGGCGCGCACCACGTCGCCCCCCTCGAGGTGATGGCGCGCGCGATCCACTTGGTATCCGTGGCGCGCGAGCGAGCGGGCGCGCGCTGCTTGCTCGCGGGCGCGCACGGCGTGGCGCGGGCGGCACAAGAGCGCGCGACGGCCACGCGCGGTGCGTGCGAGGACGGCGTTGTCCTTCGCGAACACACAGTCGAAACAACCGCGCACGAACGGGTGTCGCCGCACGTCTGCCCCGCTCGCGACGAGGGCGCGCACCAGCGTTTCGTGCTGGGCGCGCGCGCGATCGAGCGAGGTGCTGCCCACCTGCATGTGCGGGTTGATCCTCCAAGCGACGCAGTAGGCGGCGTGAGGGTCGTCCGGCGGCGCGCTCGCGTCGTGGACGTCGCTGACGAAGAAGCGCTGCATGCGCGCGCACACCATCAGCTTCCATGCCCGGCGGGCTGGTCACGGCGGGGCGATGTGCCTCGGATTTTCCGAGTTTCTCCATGATTTCCGTGCGGCATCGAGCTTGCTGACTCGTGGCGCTCATGCACGTCATCGAGCACCGACGCGAGGACACGCGCGCGAGCCGCGACGAGCTCTCGCCCGATGCGCTCCACAGGCTGCTCTCGGAGCTCAACGCGCGGCGGCTGCGCCCCGCGACGCCCGACACGCCGCCCTTCTTCGAGCGCGATCATCGCCTCGCGGAGATCGAAGAGCGCTTCCTCCAGCGCGAGCGCGCGGCGATCGCCGAGCGCGCGCGACTGGCGCCGACGAGCCCCGACGAATTCGTCGCGTGGCTCGAGTCGCTCGAGGAGTCGGGACCGGGGCAGCACGATCCGCTCTTCGACTGGCTCGCGAACGACGCGGACCTCGCGTCGATGCGCTGGTTCCTCGAGCAGGAGCTCGCGGGCGAAGCGGGCTTCGACGATCTCGTCGCGCTCACGCAGCGCAAGATGGACGTCACGCCGAAGCTCGAGCTCGCGCGGAACTACTGGGACGAGATGGGCGTGGGGCACGAGGACGGGATGCACGGCCCGATGCTCGGCCGTCTCGCGCAGGAGCTCGCGCTCGATCCCGTGAAGCGCCCGATCGTGTGGGAGTCGATCGCGCTCGGGAACCTGCTGATGGGCCTCGCGTACAACCGGCGCTACGCGTACCACTCGGTCGGCGCGCTGGGCGCGGTGGAGCTGACGGCGCCGGGGCGCTGCGCGCTCGTGGAGCAAGGGCTCGCGCGGCTCGGGGTCAGCGGTGCGGCGCGTCGTTACTACGCGCTCCACGCGGTGATCGACCGCAAGCACTCGGAGCGCTGGGATCGCGACGTGATCCGGCCGCTGGTCGCGAAGGACGCGCGGATCGGGCGGTGGATCGCGGAGGGCGCGCTGATGCGGCTCGAGGCAGGACGGCGGACGTTCGAGCGATACCGGCGCGAGCTCCGCCCGACGTTCTGATCTGTCGCTTGGCGCGGCGAGGCCGCTCGCGCACACTCGTCGCGATTGCTGCGAAGAGCCTCGCTCGCGCTGGCGCTCGTGACGTCGATCGCGTGCTCGGAAGGGCCCTACGTGATCGGCGAGCAAGGACTGCCGCCCGCGCGGTACTGCCCGACGGGCACCGATTGTCGCGGGCGCTTCGAGCTCCCGCTCGGGCGCTCGGGCACCGGCGTGTGGGGCGATGGGTGGACCGCGGGCACCACGAGCCGCGCTCCTTCGCTGCTCTTGCGCGGCGAGGACGCGACGACGACGCGATGGGCGGCGCGTACCGGCGGCGCGCTGGTGAGCACGGATGCGATCGTCGGGCGGCGCGGGCCGTTCACCGATGCGACGCGCGCGGTCGCGATCGCGCCCGGGTTCACCAGCGAGGGCGCCCTGGCGCGGATCGGCTCGAGCGATCTCGTGGTCGAGCTGGTGCTGCGCGCCGCGGCATCGAGCGAGGTGCTGCGCGCGGAGAGCGAGTCGCGCTCGATCGTGGTGCGCAGCGACGACCAGCGCGTGCTCGCGCTGCAGATCGGCGAGGCCACGATCGCGACGCGGCCGCTGATCGAGGGCGCGTGGTACCACGTCGTGTTCGAGCTCCACGACGATCGCGCGTCGGTCGTGCACGTGAACGGCGTCGCGACGGACGCGACGATGATCGCGCAGGGACGCGAGGAGCCCCACACGATCGTCGTCGGTGGCGCGGGGAGCGCGCGGCTCGCGTGGCTTGCGATCGTGCCGCTCGGTGATGCGGTGCTCGAGGCGGGCGCGCTGCGCGAGCGCTTCGCGGCGCTCACCGGCGTGCTGCCTTCGCTCGCGGGCGGAGGGCCGCTGCCGATCGAGATGACGCGCGAGGGCGAGGCGTTCCTCGATCTCGTCGAGGACGCGGGCGCGCGGCGGCTGCACCTCGTCGGCGAGGACTGGCCGCGCATCGCGTGCCGCCCCGATGCCGCGGGCGAGCTCTTCTGCGGCTATCTCTCCGAGGCGCGCGCGCGGCGCGGGACCTACGTGCCCCTCGATCCCGTCGCGTTCGAGGCGGTCAACGCGAGCGTCGTGCACGTCGACGAAACGCGATCGATCGGCGAGGTGGTCCCGATGGGCGCGGTGCGCGGCGCGCCGGTGAGCGGGAAGCACGGCGTCGCGGTGGTGCTCGAGCACGGAGGCACGACGACGTTCTCGTTCTTCGCGCGCGCCGTCGGCGCGGGCATGGTCGAGGCGAGCATCGAGGGCGCGGGCGTGGCGCGCGTGGATCTCGACGCGCAGCTCGTCGTCTCGAGCGACCCCGCGATCGAGGTGCAGCTCGACGACTGGGGCGCGGGCGTGACGCGCGTCGCGCTGGTCACCCGCGATCTCGCGGACGGACAACATCGCGCCGAGATCGTCGCGGTCGTCGGCGGCACCACCGAATTCCTCGGCGACGACTCGACGCTCTTCGAGGTCGCGGGCCTGCAGCGCGAGGGCAATCGCATCTCCCCGAGCAGCCTCGTGTTCGACGTGCACGGCGACGATCAGCTCGCGTTCGCGGCGACCGACAACGTGCCGAGCACGACGTCGGGGCACATCCGCGCGCGCGCGCTCACTGCGCCGGTCGGGCGCCTGCACGACCAGGCGATGCTCAACATCAGCGAGGGCGCGAGCCCGGGCGATCAGATCAACCTCTACGTGACGATCTCCGGCAGCGTGATCTTCGCGGCCTCGCAGGACGACGTGATCCGCTGGCTCATCCCGAGCATGGTGAACATCGACGGGCACGCGTTCGACGTCGAGGCGTCGTGGGACGCGGAGAGCGCGCGCCTCGTGATGGGCGGCATCGACGATCGCCGCGGTGTCGACGAGAGCATCGCGTCGGGCCGCTACGATCGCCTCGCGATCGGGTTCACCGGGAGCACGAGCGGGCCCTTCGACGGGCTCGTCGGCGCGATCGGGATCGGGCCGTGATCGCGTGAGCGACGCTTTTCGCAACCAGGGCGCGCCGCCCGCCCCACTCACCGGGCAGGATGCGCCGAGGCACGAGATGAGCGCGACGGCGACGGTGATGACCGAGGCCTTCGTGCGCCCGACGTTCCAGGAGGTGTACGCCGCGCACTTCGACATGGTGTGGCGGCTCGCGGCGAGCCGTGTGCCCGCCGCTGCGCTCGACGACGTGGTGCAGGAGGTCTTCCTCGTCGTGCACCGCAAGCTGCCGGAATTCGAGGGCCGCTCGAGCGTGCGCACGTGGCTCTACAGCATCGTGCGATGGGTGGTGCGCGACTACGTCCGGCACCTCGGTCACCGTCCGATCGGGGCCCCGCTCGACGAAGAGCCGGCGGGGGAGGGCGAGTCGCCCTCGGACGCGCTGGCGCGGAAGCAGGCGCTCGCGGTGCTCGACGAGGCGCTCGAGAAGATGACCGAGGATCAGCGCGAAGCGTTCCTCCTCATGGAGGTCGAGCAGATGACGAGCCGCGAAGCCGCGGAGATGCTCGAGGTGAACGACAACACGGTGCGCACGCGGGTGCGTGCGGCGCGTGCGATCTTCGCGGCGGCGGTGACGCGCTTCCGCGCGCGACAGCGTTGGGGGGAAGGCCATGGATGAGCTCGGGCCGGGCGCACGGGACGTGCTGCGGGTCGCGCGCGACGCGAGGACGCCGAGCGCCGAGGATCGCGCGCGCGTCGAGCGGAAGCTCGCGGCGGCGATCGCGATCGGCGCGGGCGCGGCCGTCGGTGGCGCCGCGGGGAGCGCGGCCGCGAGCGGGGCGGGCGCAGCTGCGGCGGGCGCGGGCGCCGGCGCGTGGCTGGTGAAGGGCCTCGGCGCGATGCTGGTGGTCGGCGTGGTCGGCGCCGGCGCGGTGGTCGCGACGCGCACCACGACGACGCCGTCGCAGGAGCCGGCGCACGAGGTGATCGCGCCGCCGGAGGTCGCCCCGGTCGACCTCGAGGAAGCGCCGATCGAGCCGCCGCACGAGGAGATCGCGGCCGCGGAGGAGCAGGTGGTCGACGCGCCCGAGGCGCCGCGCCGGGCACGGCGTCGCGCGGCTGCGACGTCGTCGTCGGAGGATCTCGCCGAGGAGCTCGAGCTGCTGCACTCCGCCCAGCGTGCGTGGCGCGCGGGTGACGGGGCGCGCACCCTCGCGCTGGTGAGCGAGCACGAGGATCGCTTCGCGCGCAGCCAGATGGCGCCCGAGCGCACGGCGCTGCGCATCCTCGCGCTGTGCGACGTGGGACGCGAGGCCGAGGCGCGACGTCTCGCGACGCGATTCTTGCGCACGGCGCGGCAGTCGCCGCTGCGGCGCTCGGTCGAGGAGAGCTGCGCGGCGCGGTGAGCGGGCTGCGCACGGTTGCGTGTGCAACTCTCACGGTTGCGTGCGCAACCGTGCTCGTCGTGCTGCCCGCGCGCGCGCAGGAGCTCCCGCTCGAGCTCGCGTGGAGCGCGCCCGAGGAGTGCCCCGACGCCGACGCGGTGCGCGCGGAGCTCGCGCGCATCGTGGTGATCGAGCCCGGTCGTGCCCCCTCGACCCTGCGGGCCCGGGGGGTGATCACCGAGGGGCGCGACGGATTCCGGCTCGTGATGACGACCGAGCGCGACGGTGAGCAGGGCCGCCGCACGCTGGTCGCGGAGACCTGCGGCGATCTCCTGCGCGCGGCGACGCTGGTGCTCGCGCTCGCATACGGAGAAGGCGTCGCGCTGCGCACCGACGAGCCCGAGCCGCCGCCACCGCCTCCTCCGCCCCCGCCGCCCCCACCACCACCACCTCCTCCGCCCCCACCGCCGCCGCCTCCCCCGCCTCCGCCGGTCGAGCCCACGCCGCAGGGCGGAGTGCGCTTCACCGCGGGGCTCGAGCTCGGCGCGTCGTGGGGCGTGCTCCCCCAGGCGTCGTTCGAGGGCGCGCTCACCGCGGAGATCGGCGAGCCCTGGTGGCGGGTGCGACTGCGCGCGGCTGCCAGCCCCGGCGCGCCCGAGCCGATCAACGACACCACCAGCGCGTCGTTCTATGCGCTGGCGATCGGGCTCGAGGGATGCGCGGGGGCACCGGTCGACGTGCTGCGGGGCGAGGTGTGCCTCGGCGCCGTGACCCGCGGCGTGCACGGCGCCGCGACCGGGACGACCGATGATCGCGAGGCGTGGGCTCCGGTGGTCGCGCTGCGGGGCGCGCTCGGGGTCGCGGTGATGATCGGCAGCGTGGAGCTGCGGTTGATCGGCGGGCTCGAATGGAGCACTTCGCGACCCCGGTTCGACGTGACCGGCCTCGGCACCGTGCACCGTGTCGGCGAGATCGTCGCGAACGGCGCCCTCGGGATCGCGTTCACGCCCTGATCGATCTTTTTTCGCAACCAGCGCGAACCGGTCGTCCCACTCACCGATCGAAGCGCAGGTCGAGATGGGATCGGCGAGCACACGCGCCTCCACGCGCTCGTCGGTCCCATCTCGATCTCGCGTGCGCTCGCTCTCGAAGGAGGCGCGGATGCGTCGCTGTCTCGTCACGATCTGTCTTCTGCTCGCGTCGTGCGTCGGCTCGCTCGACTCGAGCGCTGCGGGGCCGCGCGGACTCGCCCCGGTCGAGGTCGACCCTGGGCACCGTCCACCGCAGCGCCTCAGCAACCGCGAGTACGACCAGACGATCCACGATCTGGTGGGCACCTCGCTGAGCCCCGGCGCGACCTTCGTCGCGGAAGAAGAGCACGGCTTCGATCACATCGCGGAGGCGCTCGGCGCGACGCCGACGCAGGTCGAGAGCTACCTCGACGCGGGCGAGACGATCGCCGCCGACGTGTTCGCGCGCCCCGAATTGCGCTCGCGCATCGTCACCTGCGACGTCGCGGCCGAGGGCGCGGCGTGCCTGCAGCGCGTGCTGCGCGACTTCGGTCTGCGCGCGTGGCGCCGTCCGCTCCAGGACGACGACGTCCAGGCGCTGGTGAACCTCCACACCGACGCGGTCGCGCTCGGGCTGAGCCCCGACGAGGCACTGCAGCACGTGGTCGCGACGATGCTCGCGTCGCCGCAGTTCCTCTATCGGCTCGAGCTCGATCACGCGCCGGGCGACACCGCGCCGCAGCCGCTCGACGCATGGGAGCTCGCCTCGCGCCTCTCCTACTTCTTGTGGTCGACGATGCCCGACGCGCGCCTCTTCGAGCTCGCGGAGAGCGGCGCGCTGCTGGAGCCCGAGATCCTCGACGCCGAGGTCGACCGCATGCTCGACGACGAGCGCGCGATCGCGTTCGTGCAGGGCTTCGCGGGGCAGTGGCTGCGCACCGCGCGGCTGCGCAGCCACCGCGTGCTCGACGAGATCTATCCGCAGTTCGACGAGCCGCTGCGCGCCGCGATGAGCGCCGAGGCGGACGCGTTCTTCCTCGAGCTGGTGCGCAACGACGCGGTGCCGGTCACCGAGATGCTCACGAGCGACGCGCACTTCGTCGACGCGCGGCTCGCGCAGCACTACGGCGTCGACGGCGCGTTCGGCGACGCGATGGAGCGCATCACCATCGCGGACCCCGAGCGCCGCGGCGTGCTCGGCCTCGCGGCGGTCCTCACCGTGACCTCGTACGCGCACCGCACCTCGCCGACGCTGCGCGCGAAGTACGTGCTCGGCACGCTGCTCTGCGACGAGCCGCCGCCGCCTCCGCCGCTGCTCGAGATCCCCGACCTCGACGGCGACGAGGCCGCGAACGAAGCCGCCGCGCTCGACAACGTGCGCGAGCGCCTCGAGCTGCACCGCAGCAACCCGCAGTGCGCCGGCTGCCACGCGATCATGGACCCGATCGGCCTCGGCCTGGAGCGCTTCGACGCGATCGGCGCGCTGCGCGCCACCTATCCCAACGGCGATGCGATCGACGCGCGCGGCACGCTGCCGAACGGCGTGTCGTTCGACGGGCTCGGCCAGCTCGCTCAGGTGATCGCCGACGATCCGCGGTTCGAGCCCTGCGTCGCGCGCACGATGTACGTGTACGCGCTCGGCCGTCGCGAGCAGTCGACCGACCCCGGGCAGCTGCGCGCGATCGAGACGCGCTGGCGCGCCCAGGGCACCTCGATGCGCGCGCTCGTGCACGCGATCGTCTCGTCCAACGCGTTCCGCAACCGCCGCGCCGAGCCGCGCGCCACCCGCTGAAGGAGGTCGCTTCGATGTCGCGCTTCTCTCGTCGCGTGTTCCTCGCCGGCGCCGGTGTGACCCTCGCGCTGCCGTGGATGGAGAGCCTCTCGGGTCGCGCTCGCGCGCAGACCACGGCGCCCAAGCGCTTCCTCGCGATCTACTTCCCGAACGGCGCGGCCGCGCAGTACTGGCCGTCGCGGGGCGCGGGAAGTGGGGACTCGTGGCAGCTCTCGCCGATCCTCGAGCCCCTCGCGCCGCTCAAGGCGAAGACGACGGTGCTCACGAACCTCGAGAACTACACGGCGATGCAGGGCGATCCCTTCGTCGAGCCGAGCCACGCGCGCTGCACCGGCGCGTTCCTCACCTGCGCGGACTCCGACGCGCTGCGCGACGAGCTCGGCGTCGAGGTCGCGAACGGCATCTCGATCGATCAGGTGATCGCACGCAGCGATCTCGGTCGGCTGACGCCGATCCCGTCGCTGCAGGTCGGGCTCTCGACGCTCAACTCGTTCACCGACGGACGCCACGGATCGCTCTCGCGCAGCGTGTCGTGGGCCTCGGAGACCGAGCCGCTCTACAAGGACGTGAACCCGCAGTCGGTGTTCGATCGGCTGATCGCCGCGGGCGCGGGCGACGGTGGGCTCGATCCCGAGGCGCAGGCTGCGGCGACGCGCCGTCGAATGCTGCGACGCAGCGCGCTCGACTACCTCGGCGATGCGACCACGCGGGTGCAGCAGCGCCTCTCGGTCGCGGATCGTGCAGCGCTCGATCAGTACCTCACGTCGGTGCGCGAGCTCGAGCGTCGTGTCGCGTCGATCGGCGACGGCGTGACCCGCGCGATGTGCGAGCCCGTCGAGCGCCACGGCGAGGCGTACGGCGTCGACGCGGTGCCCGCGGACTACGATCGCGGCGAGCACGCCGACGTGATGAACGACCTCGTCACGATGGCGCTGCAGTGCGACTCGACGCGCGTGATCTCGTACATGCTCGACGATGCGCGCAGCGACTTCGTCTACAGCCATCTCACCAACCGCACGTTCAGCGACACCGGCTCGGTCGCGGGCAGCGGCTCGGTGGGCGGTTATCACGGGCTGCAGCACGCGGGCGACAGCAACGACGGATACGCGACGATCAACTGGTGGCTCACGCAGAAGGTCGCCGATCTCTGCCAGCGTCTCGACGCGATCCCCGAGGGCGAGGGCACGGTGCTCGACAACACCGTGGTCGTGTTCGGCAGCGGGATGCACGGCAGCAACCACGACGCGAACGAGCTGCCGATCGTGTTGATCGGCGGCGGCGGGGGCACGCTGCGGGGCGACCAGCACATCGTGTTCCCCGCGACGCCGGGCGATCGCCCGCTGCGCGATCTCTACTACACGCTGCTCACGCAGACGTTCGAGCTACCGGTGACGAGCTTCGGCTCCCACGTCGGCGGCATCCCGAACCAGCTCGTCGCGGAGATCCTCCGATAGTGCGGCGCGTGCTCTCGATGCTGGTGCTCGTGCTCGCGGCGTGCGACGGAACGCTCGCCGACGATCGCGACGCAGCAACGCCCCGGAACGACGCGTCGTCGCGCGCCGACGCAGCGGTCGAGGACGACGACGATGCCGCGATCCCGATCGACGACGAGGACGCGAGCACGCCTGGGTCGGACTCGGGCACGCCCGGCGCGCGCACCGTGCGGGTCGACGGTCGCCGACTGCTCGTCGACGGCGCGCCCTACGAGATCCGCGGCGTGTGCTGGAACCCGGTCGCGCGCGGCCGCACCCAGCCCGCCGACTTCGCGGGCTTCGTCGACACCGACGCGCCGCTGATGCGCACCGCGGGCATCAACACGATCCGCACCTACGACGCGATCACCGACACGCGCGTGCTCGACGTGCTCGACGCCCACGGCATCGCGGTGTTCCAGACGGTCTACGCATGGGGCGGCGATGCCGAGAGCGCGGCCCTCGATCGGGTGCGCGCGACGATGGGCCATCGCGCGGTGCTCGGCTGGATCGTCGGCAACGAGTGGAACTACAACGGGCTCTACACCGGGCTGCCCTTCGATCAGACCCGCGATCGGCTCGAGCGCATCGCCGGGATGATCCAGGCGCTCGATCCGTCGCGCCCGGTGATCACGATCTACGGCGAGGTCCCGAGCGCCGAGACGATCGCCGCGATGCCCTCGATCGACATGTGGGGCCTCAACGTCTATCGCGGCGCGACGTTCGGCGATCTCTTCACGCGCTGGGCCGCGCTGAGCGGTGCGCCGATGTTCGTCTCGGAGTACGGCGCGGACGCGTGGGACGCGCGCGACGGAGGCCGCGAGAACCTCGCCGCGCAGGCCGAGGCGACGCGCCTGCTCACCGAGGAGATCCTCGCGTCGTCGACCGCGCGGCGGGGCGACGGCATCGTGCTCGGCGGCACGATCTTCGAGTGGTCCGACGAGTGGTGGAAGGACCAGTCGGGCAGCCCCGACGTGCACGACATCGGCGGCATCGCGCCGGGCGGTGGGCCGCACCCCGATCGCACGTTCAACGAGGAGTGGTGGGGCGTGGTCGACATCGATCGACACACGCGCCCGGCCTACGACGCGCTGCGCGCGCTCTACGCGCCCTGAGCGCCGGCGAATACGACATCGTGAGCGCATGTCGATTTGCGTGATCCGGCATTTTTCGCGCTAGACGAGCCGAGCGCTTCGCTTATCCTCGCGCGCCCCGAGCACTCGAGCTCGGGACTGCCGCGGAGGACCGCTCGTGCCATCTCGTTCCCTCAATCGGTTGTTCGCCCTGACTCTGCTGCTGCTCGGCGCCTGCGGTGGAGGTGGCGGCGGCGGTGGCGGTGGAGACTCGCCGCGCGGTCCCGGCGAGTACTGCGCGACCCCCAGCGAGTGCACGACCGGAGTCTGCGACCAGTGGCAGTGCACCGACACGTGCACCACCGACGCCGACTGCGCCGCGCTCGGCGCGCTCGATCGCTGCAGCGCGTTCGGGTTCTGCGTCGAGACCTGCTCGCCCGAGCGCTCGGAGGTGGGCGCCGGGCTCATCTGCGTCGATGGCGATCAGGTCTCGTGCGCGGCGCTCGACGACAGCTATTGCGACCTCTGCGACAGCAAATGCCCCGGACAGCGATGCGTGCCCGAGATGGGCTGCGCGCCGCTCGCCGACGTCGGTGAGGAGTGCGGCGCAGACGCCGACTGCCGCACTGGCAACTGCAGTCGATTCCGCGGCGTCTGCCGCGTCCCGCTCGAGACGCCGTGCGACGAGACCAACTGCGACATCTGCCTCACCGACGAGAGCGGGTGGAGCTACTGCAGCCGCGACTGTGGCTTCGACGAGGGCGACGACGACTGCCCGGGCAACCGGTGCCTCGGCCGCCTCGAGCAGAACATCTTCTGGTGCCGCCCCGACTGCGGCGCGAGCTGCCCCGGTGAGTGCCGGTTCTCCTCGGACTCGAGCATCCAGTACTGCGACCCGCAGATCGGCGCGTTCGCGATGGAGAGCGAGCCGCACCGCGAGCTCGAGCCCTGTCGCTTCGCGTCGGAGTGCGGCGAAGGCACGTGTGTCGCGGCTCCGTCCTGCGACTCGCGAGTCGCCGAGTGCACTGGGAGCCGCGGGTTCTGCTCCGACGTGTGCGCGTCCGACGCCGACTGCGGCGCCGCGGGTCGCTGCGTCGATCTGCCGTGCTCGGGCGCCGACACGAGCGAGTGCGGGCCCCGCTGCCTGCCGGCGTGCGACGGGACCTCCGACTGCAACGAGCTCGGCGACGCCTCGTGTCGCTCGGTGCCCGGCGTCTCGGGCACTGCGGTGTCGGTGTGCGATCCGAGGAACGAGGAGGGCGCGCGCTGCCGCTCGGGCGACGATTGCACGTCCGGCACCTGTTCGAGCCAGGGGCGCTGCACCGCGAGCGGCGGTCTGCCGAACGGCTCGTCGTGCGCGGCGCCGAGCGACTGCGCGTCGGGCAACTGTCAGTCGAGCACGTGTCGCGGCACCGCGCTGCGGGGCGATCCGTGCTCGACGCCGTTCGATTGCAGCGTCGGAACCTGCGTCAGCGGGATCTGCGACTGACGCGCGCCGCGACGAGCGCGATCACCACGAGCGCGAGCCACTCGGCGCGCGCTCGCGTCGTGCTCGGCGACACCGCGCACGAGCTGCTCGACGCGGGCGGCATCGGGGTGACGCCCGCGTCGACCACCGGGGGCGGGCCCGCGTCGGGCTCTTCGGGCGCGGGCGGGATCACGGGATCGTCGATCTCGCCGAGCGGCGGACAGCGGGTGTCGTCCTCGGTCGCGCACGAGACCTGGAACGTGTGCTCGTGCGCGATCGTCGTGCTCGATCCGTCGACCAGCATCGCGCCGCTCGCGAGCGTCGCGACGTAGGTCTCGCCCGGCGCGTAGTCCGCGCTCGCCACGAAGCGCACGAGGCGCGAGACGCCGCCCCACCGCGTGTAGCGCAGCTCGAACCCGTGCGGCGCGCCGAGCGAGTCGACCAGCGTCGCGCTCGCGCCGTCCTGCTGCACGCCCTTGCCGAGCACCAGCGTGACCCAGCTCGCGACGCTCGCGTGATCCGCCTCGCGCAGCCGGCGCGGCGCGTCGGGCCATGCGTGGATCACGAGCTCGCTCTCCTCGAAGCGATCGTGGAGGCGCTCCCACAGCGCGAGCATGTAGCGCGCGGTCGGCGTGATCTCCGCGTAGAGGCTGCCGGCGACCGCGGGGTCCATGTAGTGCTCCGCGGTCCACGGGATCTCCGGGCGATAACGCTCGCCGTTGCTCTCCGCGATCGTCGGCCCGATCGTGTCGTTCACGTACGCGCCGCGGACCCGGCGCACCTGCGACTGGATCAGGTCCTCGTCGATCTCCGCGCTCTGCGGCAGCGACGCGTAGAGCGGGAGCAGATCGGCGATCGGCAGGTACTCGCTGGGCGTCATCCAGAAGTAGCCGTCCTGCACCAGGAAGCCGTCGGTGCCGGGATCGGTCGCGTCCTGTCCGTGCCCGTCGCGCTGCTCCGCTTCGTAGAGGAACGTCGAGTCGAAGAGCTCGTCCTGGAGGCCGTGCGACGCGCATCCCATGAGGAACGCGACGAGCATCCGCTCTTCCTTCGTGTCGTAGGTCGGGCCGTACGTCGTGCGCACGCGCTGCACGAAGTCCTCGATGAACGGCTCCCAGTGCGCGTGCTCGCCATAGGCGCGCGCCGCGTCGCTGCCGAGCGCGTAGCCGGTGTCGGGGAACATCGCGCCCGCGAGCGCGGCCTCGCGCACGTCGGGATCCTCGAAGACGTCGCGCAGCTCGCCCGGTGGAAGGTTCGAGATCGCCCATCCGGTCACGTGCACGTGACCGTGGAGCCCGTGCGCCGAGGCGGCGCGAGGTGTCGTGGTGATCATCGCCAGCGCGATGCCGGCGACAGCAAGCCATCGAAGCGGGTCCATCGTTGCTCCCCCGCGACGCCGAGCGCGCCGCGCGCGCGATGGTCGTCATGAAGTGGTTGCGCCCGCAAGTGACGTCTCCGGGGCGAGGTCTGCGTCGCCGCACGAGTAGGATGCGAGCCGATGCGACCCGATGGCCTCGCCTGGACCCGCGCCCAGCGGAAGAAGCTGCGCAGCCCGCTCCACCCTCACCCGTTCGATCCCAAGGATCGCGTCCTCGCGGCCGACGTGTGCTGGCGCACGTTGGTCGACGGCTTCCGCGCGGGCGCGCGCCTGCGACGACGCCCGGCGGAGGGCGGCACACCCGCGCTGCGCGAGGCGATCGCGCGCGTCTACGCGAGCTTCGAGTCGGGCGCCCCGCCCACGACCTTCGATCACGACGACGAGCTGGTCCGCGCTGCGATCGCGCTCGTCGATCGCGAGCCCCCCGATCTCCACGACGAGCGGATCACGCGCGCGCTGGTCGGGCTCTGGGCGCAGTCGGCCGGCGTCGCGTTCACCGTCGAGCTCCTCGCGCGCGAGAGCGGCTTCGCGACCGCCGGCGTGTACTCGCCGATGACGTACTTCGAGCTCACGCTCGAGCCGCGGGACCGCGGCATGCACTTCCCGCTGCGCGAGGTGCAGTGGTGGTCGGCGCTGCGGCCCCACGTCGTCGCGCTGGATGCTCGGAGCGAGCAGTACGTCGCTGCGCGCATCGCGGCCGAGGCCGTGCGCGCCAAGGGCGATGCCGCGACGCGCGCGGGGTGCGCGCTCGCGTTCCCGCGCGAGCCCGAGTGGGCCGCGGCGGACGCGCGCGAGTGGCTCTCTCGCGTGCAGCACGGCGCGCTCCCGTGGTCGCCCCCGAGCTGGGCGATCCTCGCGTCGCTCCACGACGTCGAGCTCGCGCAACAGATCGCGCGCGCGTCGGGCCCGCAGTGGGGCCACCTCGCCGCCGACTACGCGTTCGACATGGTCGACGTGCTCGGAGAACGCGCCGCGGGCCCGCTGGCGACCCTGCTCGAGCTGCCGCGTGGCGCGCCGGCGCGGAAGGCGCTCGTCGCCGCGCTCGTGCTCGCCGATCCCGACGCCGCGCGCGCGCTGCACGACCGCACGTCGGATCCCGCGGTGCGCAAGGCGCTCGCCGCCGCCCTCGGCTGAGCCGGCTCTCTCAGCCTCCGCGGAGCCGCGCGAGCAGCGCGTCGGCGAGATCGACCGCCTCGTCGTGGGCGACCGGCGCGCGATCGTCGTGCTCGACCTTCTCGATCAGCGCCTCGGGCAGCCCTTCGAGAAAGCGGCTCGGCGTGAGCGGGATCTGCTTGCCCCGCATCTCGCGACGGATCGGGCGGCACAGATACAAGCGCTCCTGGGCGCGCGTGACGCCGACGTAGAACAGACGACGTTCTTCTTCGACGTCGGTCGGCGCGGCCTCGGTCACCTTGGGATCGGTGGTGCGCGAGTGCGGCAGCGTGCCCTCGTTCAATCCGATCAGGAACACGACCGGCCACTCGAGGCCCTTCGATCCGTGCAGCGAGGAGAGCGTGACCTTGTCGCCGGTCTCCTCCTCCTCTTCGCTGAACCGCATCGTGATGCGGTGCAGGAACGTCGCGAGCGAAGGCCGCTCCTTCGCCTCGGTCTTCTCGTAGCGCTCGATCGCGCGCAGCACGTACTCGACGTCGCCCCAGCGCTGCTGCTGATCCTTGTCGCCGCTCTCCTTGAGCTCGCGCACCAGGCCCACACGATCGAAGAGCGAGAGCGCGCTCGCCTGCAGGTTCGTGCCGGTCGCGAAGCGCTCGCGCGCCTCCGCGAGCCCCGCCGCGAGCTGCGCCGCGCCCCGCTTCGCGGCGTCGGGCACCTCGGGGATGTGATCCATGCGGAACACGGCGTCGTAGAAGGGCACGCCCTTCGCCATCGCCCAGCGCTCGACGCGTGTCACCGTCGTGTCCCCGATTCCGCGTGTCGGGTAGTTGAGGATGCGCCGCAGCGAGAGCTCGTCCTGGCGGTGCACCACGCAGCGCAGGTACGCGACCGCGTCCTTCACCTGCTTGCGATCGAAGAACTGCGTGCCGCCGTAGACCTGGTAGGGCACGCCCTCGACGCGCAGCTCCTCCTCGATCGCGCGGGCCTGCAGGTTCGAGCGATAGAGCACCGCGACGTCGCTCGACTTGATGCCGTGATCGGCGCGCAGCCTCCGGATCTCCTTCGCGACGAAGCGCGCCTCCTGCTCGATGTCGCCGACCTGACAGAGGCGCACCATCTCGCCGCCGTTCTTGGTCGCGCGCAGCACCTTGCCGAGGCGGCGCATCGACGAGCGACCGATGGCGGCGTTCGCGATCTCGCAGATCGGCGCGCGCGAGCGGTAGTTCTGCTCGAGCTTCACGATCGTCGCGCCCGGGAAGAACTGATCGAAGTCGAGGATGTTGCTGACCTCGGCGCCGCGCCATCCGTAGATCGACTGATCGTCGTCGCCGACGACGCACACGTTCGAGCGCTCGTTCGCGAGCAGGCGCACCAGATCGAGCTGGACCTTGTTGGTGTCCTGGAACTCGTCGATCAGCATGTAGCGGAAGCGCTCGCGCCACTTCTGCCGCACGTCCTCGCGCTGCTTCAGGAAGCGCACCGGCGCGAGCACGAGATCGTCGAAGTCGAACGCGCGCATCGAGCGCAGCGCGGCCTCGTAGTGCGGATAGACGTCGCGCGCGACCTCGTCGTACTCGCCGCCGCCGCTCTTCGGCACTTCGTCGGGGCCGAGCGACTTGTTCTTCCACAGCGAGATGCGGGCGTGGACCGACCACAGATCGAGCTTCCGATCCGCGAGCCCCTCGCGCTTCACGATCTCGCGCACCAGGCCCAGCGCGTCGGCCTGATCGAAGATGACGAAGCGCGCGCGCCCGTCGCCGGTCTCGCCGAGCATCGTGCGCGCTTCTTCCTGGAGGAAGCGCACGCCGAACGAGTGGAACGTCGAGAGCCAGAGCTTCTGCGCGCGCTCCTTGCCGACGAGCGGCGCCATGCGCTCGGCCATCTCCTCGGCGGCCTTGTTGGTGAACGAGACCGCGAGGATGCGATCCGGTGGCACCATCCGCTCCTTCACGAGCCGCGCGATGCGATGCGTGATGACGCGCGTCTTGCCCGAGCCCGCCCCGGCGAGCACCAGGAGGGGCCCGTCGTCGTGGGAGACCGCTGCCGACTGCGCCTCGTTCAATCCCGGGATGAGCCGCGTCATGAGCGGGCCAGGGTTAACCGAGCGCTGATCGTCCGTCCAGCGCGCCGAGCATCGCGCGCAATCGCGCCCAGATCCCGCGCGATCCTGCGCGGCGCTTCCGTCGCGCGTCGACCCACGCGCGCTTCGCACGCAGCACGTGGCGCGCCCGCTCGAGGTGCACGTCGTGCGGCGCATCGCCGTCCGCGAGGAGCGCGCGCACGATCGCGTCCTGACGATCGCGCAGCGCCGACCGATCCGTCTCGCTCGCACGCGTCGCCGGCGAGCTCGACGTGCGCGAGACGACCTCGCGCGCCGGGCACGACGCGAGGATCGCCGCGATCGCGTCGAGCTCCGCGTCGAGCTCGTCGCGCCTGCCGAAGCCGTCGTCGCGCTCGAGCAGCAGCGGCAGCGGACCGGTGCGCGCGAGGACCGCGGCGAGCGTCCCGAGCGGGCCCTCGCCGACCGGATGCGCATGGGTGTCCTGATAGAAGCCGTGCCTTCGCTCGCCGCCCGCGACGTGCACGTACACGATTCGATCGAGCGGCAGCGCATCGAGGAAGGCGCTCACCCGCGCGCCGTGGTTCTCGACGTCGGCGTGCAGGTTCGACGCGTCGAGCAGGAGCAGCGCGCCGGTGCGCGCGCAGAGCTCGGCGAGGAACGACGCGACCTCCATCTCGCGCTCCGGCCAGGTGAAGAGGCTCGCGATGTTCTCGAGCGCGAGCGGCACCCGCAGCACGTCCTGCGCGCGCTGCACGTTCTCGGCGACGATCGCCAGCGCGGCGCGCGTCGGCGGCACCGGCAGCAGGTGCTCGGTCTCCAGCCCCGCGCCGCGCACGAACGCGACGTGCTCGCTCACCAGCGTGCTCCCGAGCCGCGCCCGCACCTGCGCCAGGCGATCGAGGCGCGCGCGATCGGGCGGATCGGCGCTGCCGAGCGCGAGCGAGACGCCGTGCGGCACGACCGGCACGCCGCGCTCGAGGAGGCGCTCGAGCGCGCGCGGCAGCGGGCCCCGCACCGGCACGCTCTCCGCGATCACCTCGGAGAACGCGAGCGTCGCGCGCTGCTCGCACGCCCACGCGGTCTCGGGTCGCCATCCGAGCCCGACGCCGATCGGCAGGCGGGTCTCAGTCCAGCTGGAGTGCTCGCTGGCGGAGGGCCCGCACGGGAGCGTGCGGCCCACGCGGACGGCAGGGCCCTGCGCCGGCGACCCGATGTTGGACACGCTCTCAGTCACCGCCGCCACCACCACCGCAGCCCCCGCATCCGCCACCACCGCCATCACCACCGCCACCGCAGCTGCTGCCCCCGCCGCAGCTGCTGCCGCCGTGGTCGTGGCTGCTCGAGCACGAGTGCGAGTACCCGCTGTCGCCGAAGGACCACGAGTGAGTGGACGGAGACGGAATCGCGAGGGCCCCGATCGGCGAGAGCAGGCCTCCGAGCGAGCCCGGGCCGAAGATCGCGCTGCCGAGCACCAGCTCGTCGTCGGTGAGCTGCTGCGGCGCGTGCTCGAGCGTCGGGCGCAGCGCGGCGTTGTGCTCCTCGAGCATGCGGAGCGCCGCATCACCGCGACCGGTGCGCGCCGAGCGCACGTCGATCGCGAGCATCGCGAGCGACGCGACGACGAGCATCACGAGGAAGAGCACCGGGCGATGGTGCGCGATGCCCATCGCGATGCGGGCCGTCCCGATGCCGAGCAGCACGAGCGTCGGCACCCGCAGCAGGAGCCGTCGCCCCCGCAGGTCGCGGCGCGAGAGCACGAGGCCCTGCGACACCAGGCTCCCCTCGATCGCGGCGAGCTGATCGCCGCAGCGCGCGACGATCGCCCGGAACGTGCTCGCGGACGCGCGCACCACCGCCAGCACCGCGCGCTCGAGCGCGCTCGCGCTCTCGATCGGGCGCGCGCTCTTCCGGTACACGCTCGCCCTGGGATCGGAGGGCGCCTCGGGCTCGCCGACGAACGTGCTGCCCTCGATGCGCGCCCATCCGCGGTGGACCAAGGACGCGAGCGCCGCCGCGATCGCGCCGCGCGCGCCGTCGCGCAGGTACGCGATCTCGAACGGATCGAGCGCGCGCACCGAGCGCTCCGCGGGCACGTCGTGGGGCGCACGCGCGAGCCGGTCGCGCGCCCAGAGCGTCAGCGCGAGCACCATCGCGGCGAGCGCGACGTAGAAGAACAGGAACTGCGGTCCGACCAGCGCGAAGGGGCTCATCTCGTCACCTCTCCAGTGCTGCGATGTCGATGCGGCGAGACCGTCGTTGCGCCCACGAAGGCCCCGCGGGCTCCGAGTATTCCTGGCTCGCGCCCCGGCAGGGCGCCGCCTACCATCGCGACGCACGGCGGAGGCGCCCCATCATGGACCCAGCAGAATTCGAGAAGACCTTTGACGCCGATCACGACGAGGCGCCGGCCGAAGCGCCGCGAGGATTTCGCGACATCCGGACGCGCGCGCTGATCGCGCAGATCGCGCTCGCGATCAACCCGCTCCTCTACCTCGTGGTGCTCGGCATCGGGGTCGCCGACGTGATCACGTCCGCCGCGTCGGGCGCGCCGACGATGTTGGGCGACGACTTCGCGGCGGCCGCGAACGTCGTGGAGCTCGTGGTGCGCTTCGGCACCGCGGTCGCGTTCATCGCGTGGCTGCACGGCGCGAGCACGAACTCGTACCTGCTCGCCGAAGAAGCGCCGGAGCACGGCCCGAGCCTCGCGATCGGCGCGTGGTTCATCCCGTGTGTGAGCTTCTGGCTGCCGTACCAGGTCGTCAGCGAGATCGATCGGAGGAGCGATCCCGAGAGGCTCGGCCACACCTCGGGGATCGTGATGGCGTGGTGGGCCGCGTGGGTCGCCACGCTGCTGCTCCTCTACGTGGCCGCGGTCACCGAGGGCGCGATCGCCGGGCTCGTCTGGCTCGCGCTCGTCGCGCTGCAGGTCGCGTCCGCGACCCTCGCGATCCTGGTGATCCGCCGCATCCAGAAGAACCAGATCGCGCTCTCGACCCGCGCCGACGCGCACGCGATCGCCGCGCAGTTCGCCTGAATACACTTTCTTGCGAGCACGGAATCGAGCAGTTGGATCGGACTCGCGACCCACCGAGAATGGACGCGCATGCGTTCATCCTCTCTCTGGGTCGCGACATGGGTCGCGTTGCTCGTCGCTTGCGGCGGCGGCGGCGACGGAGCGGAAGGTCCCACCGGGCCCGCGGGCCCCGAAGGTCCAGAAGGACCGACGGGACCGCAGGGCCCGATCGGCCCGATGGGTCCGCAGGGCGAGCAGGGCGCACAGGGCCCACAGGGCGAGCAGGGCGAGCAGGGCCTCCAGGGTCCCCAGGGTCCGCAGGGCCCCGAAGGCGCGATGGGCGCGATCGGCCCGATCGGCCCGATCGGACCCCAGGGCCCCGAGGGCGCGCAGGGTCCCCAAGGCGACCCGGGCCCCCAGGGTGCGACCGGCGCGACCGGCGCGACCGGCGCGACCGGCCCCCAGGGCGAGCCCGGCGCGATGGCGATCTACGGCGACGGCTCGGCGGGCGATCTGATCGTCCGCTCCACCGACCCCCCGCGCTTCTTCACCAGCGGCTTCTCCTCGCTGCCGAACGGCGCGAACCTGATGTTCCGCAACGTGCAGATCGACGGCACCGTGATCGTGCCGAGCGGCATCGTGATCCGCGCGACGGGCAACATCACCATCGGCAGCGCCGCCATCCTCGCGGTGCAGCAGCAGCTGACGGACGTCGGGGACAACGCGCCCGATCGCGGGATCGCGCAGTCGGCCGCGGGCGGCGCCGAAGGTGGTCGCGGCACCGGCATCGCGCGCGCCTCGATCGTCTCGCGTGCCGACGTGGTCGGCGGCGGCGGCGGCAGCCGTCCCGTCAACAATCCGCTGGTCACCGGCGGCGAGGGCGGCGGGCGCATGATCCTCGCCGCGCGCGGCACCGTGACGATCAACGGGACGATCGAGCTCGAGGGTCGCAACGCGAGCACCGCTGCGGCCATCGCGACCGCCGGGGGTGGCGGGGGTGGTGGCGGCGTCCTCACGATCGTCTCGCGCGGCACCATCACCTTCGGCCTCAACGGCTTCGCTCGCGCGCGCGGCGGCAACGGCGCGAACGGCGCCGCGGGCGCGGCCGGCGTCGTCTACGGCGCCGGTGGTGGAGGGGGCGGCGGGATCGTCCAGCTGCTCTCCACGGCTCCGCCGGTGATCGCGAACACCGCGAACCTCCAGGTCGCGGGCGGCGCCGCCGGCAACACCGCGGGCACCGGCGCCGCCCTCGTGTCGGGCGGAGGCGGAGGCGCATCGGGCGGCGACGGCGGGGACGCCACCCGCTCGACCGCGGCGTCGGGCGCGGCGGAGCCCGGCACCGCGGGACACGTCGTGACGATCGTCGCCGCGCAGCCCGAGCTCCTCTTGTTCTGACGCGTGCTACGACGCGCGCGCCATGAAGAGAGCTGCATCGAGGTTCTTCGTGTGGATCGCCCTGATGGGCTGTGGTGGCGCGGCGACGAGCCCGGCCCCGCAGATGCCAGCGCTCACCGCGCTCGACGACGCGCGTGGTGGTCGGCTCTTCGATCACTGGGCGCGTGAGCTCGGGCGCACCGACTTCGTGCCCGACGCCCGCGCCACGGCGGGCGTTCCCGACGGCCAGGGTGGTCCTGCGAGCGACGGAACGCTGCGCCTCGCCGACGGGCGCGCGCTGCTCAACGACGGCGGGCACGACTACCGGCTCAAGAACCTCTTGGGCTGGGATCTGCGCGGTCGGGCCGGGCTCTACGGCCCGGCGCACATGAACAAGCCGTACGTCGTCGCGAGCGACTCGCTGGCGTGGCCGGGCTCGGTGCGCGAGGTCGCGGATCGGCTGGAGCGCGGCGAGGGCGATCTGCCGGCGTACGGCGACGTGCTCGAGCGCCACGAGCTCGAGGAGATCGCCGCGTTCGTGGTGCGCATGCGCGACGGCGAGCTCCCGCGTGCCGAGGACGTCTTCGCGCTGACGAGCCCCGACGCCGGTCACTACGCGCTGCGCGAGGGCGCCGACGGAACCCGCGGCGTGCTGCTCTACGCGGAGCGCTGCGCGGACTGTCACGGCGACGACGGCACCGCGATCCTGTTCGACGACGGCGCGTACTCCCTCGGCTCGCACGCGCGTCAGAAGGCGTACGAGGACTGGCTCAAGATCCTCAACGGCCAGCCCGGCTCCCCGATGGGCCGCCAGGTGCGCGGCGAGACCGCGGCCGAGATCCGCCAGGAGATCCTCGACATCCTCGCGGCGCTCTGCGACCGCCAGATCTTCCCCCGCGGCGAGGCGAGCGCCGAGGACGTCCCCGACGGCGACCCCCGCTGCGGCGCGTACCTGCACTGATTGGAGCGGCGTCCTCGCCGTCGTGGTCGCGGTCGTCGTCGGCGGTTCCTGCCGCCGAAGCCCTCCCGACGCGCCGTCGCACGCGTTCTGCACCCGCCGAGCCCGCCCGACCCGCCGTCGAGCGCGATCCACCGCGGGGAAAGCCGTTCGAAGCGCGCTCGATCGCGATCCACCGCGGGGGAAGCCGTTCGAAGCGCGCTCGATCGCGATCCACGCCCGTGGAAGCGCTTCGAGCCGCGCTCGATCGCGATCCACGCCCGTGGAAGCGCCTCGGCGGACGCTCGGAGGTGATCTCCCGCCGCGAGTGCGCCTTCTTGGCTCGCTCGGACGCGATCCACGCCGGTAAATCTCAATTCGGGGTCACCGAATTGAGATTTACGCCGGCAAATCTCAATTCAGGGACGCCAGATTGGGACTCGGCCCCCAAAAATCTCGATCCAGGGACGTCCGATCGGGTCTCGCGCCGGGCGCACCTGATCCTGCGTCCAGTCGTCCGCCCGGCGCGCTATCGTCGCGCCCTCCGCGATGATCCGGCTGTGTTACTCGAACCGCACCGAGCACCTGGTGCGCGCGCTCGCGACGCGGATCGCCGAGCGCGCCGACCCACTCGAGGCGGTCACGATCGTCGTGCCCAACCGCCCGATGGAGCGCTGGGTCGAGATGCAGCTCGCGTCGCGGCTCGGCATCGCGGCGAACCTGCGCTTCGTGCGGCTCGAGCGCTTCGTCTCGGAGCGCCTGTCGCGCGAGGGCGCGCCGAAGGTGCTCGAGGGCGCGGCGATCGAAGGACGCCTGCTCGCGACGCTGCTCGAGCTCGACGCGAGCGATCCCGAGCTCGAGCCGGTGCGGTCCTATCTGCGCGCCGCGGGTGACGAGCCCGATGCGATCGCGCGCCGCGCGGTGCAGCTCGCGCGACGCCTCGCCCGCTCGTTCGAGGAGTACGGCTTCTCGCGCGCGAAGATGATCGAGGCGTGGTCCAAGGGCGCGCTCGAGCTCGAGGGCACTCCGCTCGAGGGCACCGCGTTCGCCGCGACCGAGCGCTGGCAGCGCGCGCTCTTCCTCGCGGTGCGGGCGCGCGGGGACGTGGCGCTCGAGGCGATGACGCTCGCCGATGCGCTCGCGGCCGCGGTGCCCGAGAGCGCGGCGAGCGAGGCGCACGTGTTCGGCGTCTCGTACGTCGCGCGCATCTTCCAGCAGGCGATCGCGGCGCTGGGCGCGAAGACCGCGCTCCACGTCTACGCGCTCAACCCGTGCGAGGAGTTCTGGGAGGACGCGATCAGCGACGCCGAGGCGCGGCGCGCGAAGCGCCGGGCCCGAGCGCGCGGCGAGCACGATCCCTATGCGCTCGAGAGCGACGTCGACAACGCGCTGCTGCGCGCGTGGGGCCGTCCGGGTCGCGAGCACGTCGCGATGCTCGACGAGCTCACCGGGTTCGACGCTCACGCGTCGTTCGACGAGCCCGGCGATGCGACGCTGCTCACGCGGATCCAGTCGGCGATCCTGCATCGCGCGCCGATCGAGATCGGCGAGACGATCGGCGACGGCAGCGTGCAGCTCCTCGCGTGTCCCTCGATCCGCCGCGAGCTCGAGACCGTCGCGACCGAGATCTGGTCGCTGATCGACGGCTCGACGAAGAGCGAGCGGCCCTATCGCTTCCACGAGATCGCGGTGCTCGTGAACGGGCCCGATCGTGATCGCTACCTGCCGCACCTCGAGGCGGTGTTCGCCGAGGCCCACGATCTGCCGTGGAACGCGGCCGATCTCGCGCTCGCGGCGCGCTCGCGGGTCGCCGACTGCGCGCTGCGGCTGATCGATCTGCCCGCGTCGTCGTTCACGCGCGCGGCGCTGCTCGAGATCCTCGCGCACCCGCTGGTGCTCGCGCGCTGGCCGGATGCCGATCCCGCGCGGGTCGCTGCGCTGTGTGATCGCCTCGGCGTGTTCCACGGGATCGATGCGCGCGATCATCGCGGCACGTACCTCGAGGGCAGCGGCCTCGTGCACTGGGATCAGGCGGTGCGGCGGCTCGCGCTCGGCGTGGTGATGGAGGGCGGCGGTCGCTTCGACATCGACGCAGTGCCGCTCTCGCCCGAGCCGATCGCGGGATCGGACGAGCTCGGCGGCGGGCTCGGATTGCTGGTGCGATCGCTGGCGTCGGACGCGCGGTTCGCGCGCGGCGCGTCGATGTTGCCCAGCGAGTGGGCGCGCTTCTTCGAGGCGTTGCTGCGCAGCTATCTCGTGGTCGGCGAGGGGCCCGAGGAGAGCGAGCTGCGTCGTTGTCTCACTGCGCTCGCCGAGCTCGCGAAGCGCGATGCGGGCGTGCGCGTCGGGTACTCGGTCGCGGCGGAGCTCGCGCGCGCCGAGCTCGAGTCGTTGCCGGCGGCGCGCGGTGTGCCGCTCGGCGATGGCGTGGTGGTGGCGTCGCTCCTGCCGATGCGGGCGATTCCGTTCCGCGCGATCTTCGTGCTGGGGCTCGGAGAAGGGCGGTTCCCGGCGCGCGAGCTGGAGACCGGGCTCGATCTGCGGGCCGCGGGGCGCAAGCCGGGCGACGTGTCGATCGACGAGCGTGATCGCTACACGTTCCTCGAGACCTTGCTGTGCGCGCGCGATCGGCTGGTGCTCTCGTGGGTCGCGCGCGACGAGCAGAGCGGCGAGGCGCGTCAGCCTTCGTCGGTCGTGAGCGCGATCGAAGAGGCGGTCGGCGCACCGCTTCCGCGCCGCACCCCGACGCTGCGACGTCACGACGAGCTCGCGGACGATGCGATCCGCGCCCACGCGCTGCCCGCCGCGGCCGACGAAGCGCGGGCGCGGATCGAGGGCGCGCCCCACCGTCGTGCGCTCGCGGATGCGCGCTTTCCCGAAGCTGCGCTCGCGCTGCTGCCCGAGAGTGATCCGCGTCGCGCGCTGCTCGCGATGCCGCGGGTCCCGCCGCGCGCCCGGGACGTGGAGGACGAGCCGCGCGAGCGAGTGTCGATCGAGGCGATCCGCCGCTTCCTCGAGTGTCCGATCCAAGGGCATGCGCGGCTGGTGATCGGACAGGACCAGGACGACGTCGATGCGGCGGCGGAGGACGAGCCATTCGAGGTCGCGCGCACCGAGCGCGATCGCGTGCTCGAAGAGGTGTTCCTCGCCGCGCTCGATCGCGAGGACGATGCGATCGACGCGATCTATCGCGAGCGGATCGCGCGCAGCGCGGCGCGGGGCGCGTGGCCGATCGGCGTGCTCGCGACGCTGCGGCGCGACGAGGACCGCCGTGATCTGCTGGCGTGGCGGCGCGGATATGCGCGGTTCCCCGCGGGCACCCGGATCCATCGAGTGCGCTTCGGGGCGACGGTGTCGCGCGGCGAGGTCGTGATCGAGCGACCGCACGAGCCGGTGGTGGTGCCGCTCGGGTCGGATCACGTCGAGGTGATCGGCGCGACGCGATGGCTGCTCTCGACCGGCGACTCGCTGCGCACGACGACGTCGACGCGGCTCGAAGGGCAGGGCGAGCGCGCGCGCGTGGAGCAGCTGAGGTACGCGCTGCGGGCGTTCGTCGATCACGCGGTGCTCGCGGCGTCGGGGATCTCGAGCGGCAACACGCGGCGGGCGTGGGTGCTCGATCGTTGTGATGGAGGCCCGCTGGTCGTGCAGCTCGCGCCGATGCGCAAAGAGGCGGCGGCGCGCTGGCTCGCGGGCGTGCTCGACGATCTGCGCGAGGGCCCGCACGGCGTGTTCCTCCCCTGCGAGGCGGTGCTGCGCAGCGAGGCGCTCTTCACGCGCGGCCACGACAACCCGAGCGAAGAGCTGGCGCGCTCGATCGAGCAAGTGCGCACCAAGTGGGACGGTGGCTCGTCCCGCTTCGGCCCGGTGCGCGACGCCGCGCTGCACCCCGCGCCCGAGCCCAAGAGCGCGCTCGCGCTTGCGAGCCGCAGGTTCCGCGCGTTCTTCGATCACCTCCGCGGCATCAAGAGGGCGCCGTGAGGCGAGCGGGCCGGCCGCGGCCCGAGCGCGAGCCCGGTCGATCATGCGCGGTGTCGCAAGACGGTCACCGGTGGGTCGACCCCCGTTCGCGCATGCTTCCAGCGCATGTGCGGCATGATCCGACCAGCCCTCGTCGCGACCCTCGTTGCCGCGAGCATGCTCTTGGCTGCTTGCTACCGCGCGCACGAGCGCCCGGCGCACGGCGACGGTTCGCCGGGCTCGATGGACGCCGGCGATGCTCCGCGCGACGCCGGCATCGATGCGTCGCTCGACGGCCCGCGAGACGCGTCGCTCGACGGCCCGCGAGACGCGTCGCTCGACGGCCTGCGAGACGCGTCGCTCGACGGCCCGCGAGACGCGTCGCTCGACGGCCCGCGAGACGCGTCGCTCGACGGATCGATGGATGGATCGCGCGACGCGTCGTTCGACGGATCGATGGATGGATCGCGTGACGCGTCGTTCGACGCGCCGGCAGATGCATCGTTCGACGGGTCGGTCGATGCCGCTCCGGACGCCAGCTTCTGTGGCGAAGGCTTCGGCGTGTACACCGGCGCGCGATGCCGACCCGACACGATGGCGTGCTTGCGCGGGTGCGGGAGCGACGACACATGCAAGGCCTGCTTCGACGCCGACCCGCAGTGTGTCGCGTGTCGCAATCACACGCTGTTGGAGTGCATCGTGCGCGACGCGTGCGCGTCCGCATGGGCTCCTCTCGCGTGCTGCAAGAGCGCGCTGCCCGAGTGCGCGGAGTCGCGCGCCCTCGCGCTGTACGAGTGCGAGCCGGTCGATCCGCGATCGTGTTCGAGCGAGGGCGCTGCGCTCGATCAGTGCGTGCTGGCGAGCTCGCACGGTGATGTCGGGCGGGCCTGTGTAGAGGCGATGCATCGCAGCTGCGATCCGTGAGCGAGATCGATCGCGCGCCGGGTGATACGTTCGCCCCCTCGTGGGCGAGCCGAACCTCGAACTGCTCTCCGATCGTCCTGCGCTGCTCGATGCGCTGCGGCGCGCCGACGGGTCGCGTCCTCACGCCGTGATCGAGGCCTCGGCGGGCACCGGGAAGACCCACACGCTCGAGCACCTCGTCATCGATCTGCTGCGCGAGGGAACGCCGATCGAGCGCATCCTCGTCGTGACGTTCACCGAGAAGGCGACGCTCGAGATGCGGGCCCGCATCCGGGCCCGGATCGCGTCGCTGGTGAACGCGCTCTCGCCGATCGAGAACGAGCGACTTCGCGCCGCGCTCCTCGACTTCGATCGCGCACCGATCTCGACCATCCACGCGTTCTGCCAGCGCGTGCTCGCGGAGCAGGCGTTCGCGAGCGGACGATTGTTGGAGCAGCAACGATTGGATCCGCGCGAGGCGTTCGCGAAGAGCTTCCGCGACGCGCTGCGCCGGGGCCTCGCCGCGAGCGCGCCCGAGCGCCCGCTGCTCGAGCAGGCGATCGCGGCGATGGGCGCGGCCAAGCTCGAGGACGTGCTGTGGCGCTGGTCGCTGGAGCGCGGCGAGGTGCGTCCTCGCTTCGACGCGGAGTCGCTGGTCGCGGCGATCGCGGCGATGCCCGATGCGGCGGAGCTCGAGGGCGCGCTCGGTCGCACGCTGCTGCACTCGGTCGGTCATCACGCGGTGCGCGCGCGGGCGCGCGAGACGTTCGCGACGCTCGCGCCCTTCGTGACCAAGGCGCGCGCCGCCGAGCCGGTCGACGCGTGGCTTCCGTCGCTGCTCGCGTGGGCGAACGAGGCGCCGAACCGGGCGGCCGAGCGCAACGTCGACTACCTCGCGATCCATCTCGGCGCGCATCCCGTGATCGGCGCCCACGTGCGCACGCTCGCGGCCCACGCGTCGAGCGCGCTGCCGGTGCTGATCGGGCGCGTGCTGCCGTCGATCGTGAAGCGGCTCGACGAGGACAAGCGCAAGAACGGGCGCTTCGACTTCGACGACATGCTGCGCCTGGTGCACGAGGCGCTGCACGGACCGCGCGGCGACGACGTCATGGCTGCGCTGCGCGCGCGCTATCGCTACGCGCTGGTCGACGAGTTCCAGGACACCGACCCGGTGCAGTGGGCGATCTTCCGCCGCGTCTTCTTCGATCGCGAAGATGGTGGCGCGCTGGTGCTGATCGGCGATCCCAAGCAGTCGATCTACGCGTTCCGCAGCGCCGACGTGCACACGTACCTCGGGGCGTGCGACGAGGTGGTCGCGGCGGGCGGCGTTCGGGTGCCGCTCGTCGACTGTTATCGCTCGACGCAGTCGATGATCGACGGGGTGAACCTCGTGCTGCGCGAGGGCTTCTTCACCGGACCGAATCGCTACGATCATCCGGTGCGCTGCGGTCGTCCCGCGCTGGTCGCCGAGGACGCGACGACGCCCGCGCCGATCGTGCTGCTGCACCTGCACGCCGACGACGAGCTGCGCGCCAAGCCGATGCGCTTCGCGCTCGCGAACGCGATCGCCGACGAGATCGCGCGCCTGATCGACGGCGGCATGCAGGTCACCGATCGCACCCGCGACGACGGCGCGCTCCGCGCGCTGCAGCCGAGCGACGTCTTCGTGCTCACCCGCACCGGCAAGGAAGCGCAGGAGGTCGCGGAGGCGCTGCGCCGCAAAGGGATCCCCCACGCGCTCTCCTCGCAAGAAGGGCTCTTCGACACCCGCGAGGCGCGCGACGTGCTCGACGTGCTGCGCGCGCTCGAAGATCCCGGCTCGCGCGCGCTGCGCCTCCGCGCGTGGATGACGCCCTTCTTCGCGGTGACCCAGGACGAGCTCGATGCGTGCCGCGCATTGCCGGGCGATCACCCATTCGCGCTACGCATCGCGCGCTGGACCCAGCTCGCGCGCGATCACCGCTTCGCCGCGCTGTTCCAAGCGATGCTCGACGAGAGCGGTCTCGCGCGACGCCTGCTCTTCCTGCGCGAGGGCGAGCGCGAGCTGGTGAACTACCAGCACGTGCTCGAGATCCTCCTCGCGCGTGCGAGCCAAGGACGGCTCGCGCTGCGCGAGATCACCACCGAGCTCGGCGAGCTGGTCGACACCCGGCGCAAGGTCGCGGGCGACGACGAGGACGTGCAGCGCCTCGAGAGCGAGCGCGCCGCGGTGCAGCTCCTCACGATGCACAAGAGCAAGGGCCTCGAGGCCGAGGTCGTCTTCCTCTTCGGCGGCATGACCCAGCGGCCCGCGGGCGCCCACGAGCCCCACGTCTTCCACGAGAACGGCCAGCGCATCGCGTGGATCGGCGATCCCGGCGGAGATCTCGGCGCGCGGGTGCACGAAGAAGAACGTCACGAGCACGAACGCCTGCTCTACGTCGCGCTCACCCGCGCGCGCTCGCGGCTCTACCTGCCGTACATCGGGCCCGCGCCCGCGCGCGACGCGCTGCCCGCCGGCACCGGCTCGACGTTCGCGCGGCTCGCCGGCGCGTATCGCGTGCTCGCCGATCGCCTGGTGCAGCTGGTCGATCGTGATGAGCTCGATCCCGCGCTCTTCGCGCGCTCGATGGTGAAGGTCACCGGCGCGCGCCGCCGCATCGCGATCCCCGCGCCGCTGCCCGCGATCGACGCGACCACGTCGATCTCGACGCTCACGATCCCCGCGCTCGATCCGCCCGAGCGGTTCACGACGCTGCGCGGTGCGGCCCGCGGCATCGAGGTCACGTCGTACACCCGCATGAAGGCGGGCCGCGCGCGCCTCGGTCTCGATCGCACCCACGACGATCAGACCGCGTGGATCGAAGAGCTCGCGAGCGATGCGACCGCCGCGGTGGTGCCGATCGAGGCCGACGATCCGCTGCCCGCGGGCGCGGCGTTCGGCGTGTTCGTGCACGAGATCCTCGAGCACGCCGACGTCCAGCACGTGCTCGCGAGCGCGGATCGCGACGCGCTGCTCGCCCACGACGCGACGCGCGCGCTCTTCGAGGCATCGGCCGAGCGCAACGGCATCGATCCCCGGGTGATCCCGCCGAGCGCCGATCTCGTGCTGCGCGCGCTCAAGACCCCGATCCGCGCCGGCACGCTCGCGCTCCCCGAGGGCCTCGCGTCGCTCACCAAGACGGTCGCCGAGATGTCGTTCCTCCATCCGATCCCCGAGCGCGCGCACCCGCTCTTCGGCGACTGGCAGACCCCCGATCGCGCGCCGCTCACGATCGAGCGCGGCTTCGTGCGCGGTGTGATCGATCTGATCTTCGAGCACGCGGGCCGCATCTACGTGCTCGACTGGAAGACCGATCGACTGCCCACCTACGACGCGGCGTCGCTCGAGGCGCACGTCGCCGCGCACTACGAGATCCAGGCGCGCCTCTACGCGCTGGGCGTCGCGCGGATGCTGCGCATCGCGAGCGCGAGCGAGCACGACGCGCGCTTCGGCGGCATCGTCTACTGCTTCGTGCGCGGCATGAAGGCGGGCAAGCGCGGCCCCACCGAGGGCGTGACCTTCGCGCGACCGAGCTTCGACACGCTCGCGGAGTGGGATCGCGCGCTGCGCGACGAGGACGCGCCGTGGGGTCATCCGCTTCCGCCTCGACCGCGCGTGGAGGCACGCTCGTGACGCGTCCGCCGCTCACCCCGCTCGGCGCGGCGCGCCACGCGATCGGCGCCGCGCCCGCCGGGGATCTCCCCGCGTTCCCCGAAGATCTCGCCGCGCTCGCGCGCAACGCCGATCTCGGCGAAGAACGTGTGCACGTCGCGTGGGAGCTGGTGCGCGCGGTGCCCCAGCTCGCGGCCGAAGATCAGCGCGCGCTCGTGGTGCTGCTCGTCCTGCTCTTCGAGGCGATCGCCCAGGGCTCGACGCGCCTGCCGATCTCGCCGAGCGATCGTGCGGTGCTGCGGGCACGGGCCGCCGCGCTCGGTCTCTCGCGCGCCGATCTCAAGCGCGCCGAGTCGTGCGCCGACACGATCCTGGTCGGGCTCGGCGGCAAGTCGACCGACACGCGCGGTCAGCTCTCGATGCTGTTCGCAGCGCCGGCCGGCGCGCGCTCGCCGTACGAGCCGCTGGTCGGTGAGCCCGGCGCGTATCGACCGGTGATCGTCGAGTCGGGCGCGCTGGTGCCGCAGCGTCTGAGCGCGACCGAGATGCGCCTCGCGTCGCGCCTGCTCGATCGTTCGCCCCCGAGCGCGCACCCCGATGCGATCGCGACCGCGCTGCGGGCCGTGCTCGCGAGCCCGGTGGTCGGCAAGCGCGGTCCGATCGTGCTCACGAGCGAGCAGACCGCCGCGGTGCACGCCGCGCTCTCCGAGCCGGTCGCGGTGATCTCCGGTGGCCCCGGCACCGGCAAGACGTCGATCGTCGTCTCGATGCTGCGCGCGCTCGCGCGGCTCGAGGCGCCCGACGTCGCGGCGCGCCACGTCGCGCTCGCCGCGCCCACCGGCAAGGCCGCGGATCGCCTCGCGTCGTCGATCCGCGACGCGCTCGCAGCGTGTCGCGATCCGATCGACCTCGCGCTGCGCGACGCGCTCTCCGAGGCGCGCACGATCCATCGACTGCTCGGCTGGTCGCCCACCGAGGAGAAGTTCCGCCACGACGAGGACAGCCCGCTCGCCGAGCGCGTCGTGATCGTCGACGAAGCGTCGATGATCGATCTCGCGCTGATGGAGCGCCTCGTCGCCGCGCTGCGCCCCGAGGCGCGCCTCGTGCTGTTGGGCGACGCGGATCAGCTTCCCTCGGTCGAGCCCGGCGCCGTGCTCAGCGATCTCGTGGGCAGCGGCGGCGCGAGCACGATCACGATCACTCGGCTCACCCAGAGCCACCGCATGGACCCCCGCGATCCCGCGGGCTCGCACATCCTCGGCATCGCGCAGGCGGTGAACGCGGGCACCGCGCCGCGCGCCGAAGAAGGCCCGCTCGCGAAGGGCGTGATCCGCCGGGTGCGCGCGCCGAGCGATGCCGGCGACGGAGTCTCGATCCTCTCGCCGCGCGATGCCGGGGCGCGCGAGGCGCTGCTCTCGTGGTGGTACCGCGAGCGTGTGGTGGGCTCGGTCGATCGCACCTTCGTGATCGACGCGCCCCACGATCACGCGCCGCTCGAGTCGCTCTTCGATCGCCTCGACGCATCGCGGCTGCTCTGCGTCACCCGCGGCCGCGCCACTGGTGCCGACGCGATCAACGCGTGGATGGGCGCGCGCCTCGCCCGCGAGCGACGCCTGCCCGTCGGTCCGCTGCTGCTCGTCGGCGAGCCGGTGATGGTCGTGCGCAACGACTACGATCGCGGCCTCTTCAACGGCGATCAGGGTCTCGTGCTGTGGGTCGCGGAGCGCGCCGGCGCGAGCGCGCGACCTTCGCTCGTGGTGCGACGCGGTGAGCGTTTCGTCGCGTTCCCGCTCGAGACGGTGCGCCCGCTGCTCGAGCGCGCCTATGCGACCACGGTGCACAAGGCGCAGGGCTCGGAGCACGACGCGGTCGCGCTCATCGTGCCCGACGAAGACGTGCCGCGCCTGCTCACGCGCGAGATCGTCTACACCGCGATCACACGCGCCCGTCGCTCGGTGCTGCTCGTCGGATCGGCCGATCTCCTCGCACGCGCGATCGCGCGCCCGACTGCCCGAACGACCGGTCTCGGTGCGAAGCTTCGTTCGCGCAGTGCGTGAATTCCTACGCAGTGACGACCCTCTCGGCCGCCCCGCGGATCGTGGACAGATGCGAGCAGCCGCCTCAGACTCCGCGGCGGCCGAACGAGAGAGGGACTGCTCGGATGCTTCGTTACAAGGCCGACAGGCGCACCATCGGGTTCGTCGCGACGTACTTCGCGCTCGTCGCGCTCCCCTTCGCCGTCGATCTCCCGTGGTGGGCCGCGGTGCCGCTCGTCGTGGCGCTCTGCCTGCTCTCGTTCTTCTGCGCGGTCGCGACGCACAACACCGTGCACACGCCGGTGTTCAAGAAGCGCTCGCTGAACCGCCTGTTCCAGGTGGCGCTCTCGCTGACGTACGGGCACCCGGTCTCGATGTTCGTGCCCGGGCACAACCTCAGCCACCACAAGTACCTTCAGACCCCGAAGGACCGGATGCGCACCGAGAAGCTGCGCTTCCGCTGGAACCTGCTGAATCAGCTCTTCTTCATGTTCGTGATCGGCGGCGCGATCTTCAAGGACAACGCCGAGTACGTCGCGCTCATGAAGGCGAAGCGCTCGCCCTGGTACCGCCAGTTCCTCCTCGAGGCCGGCGTGTACGTCGCGTTCCTCGTGGGCACGCTCGCGCTCTCGATCTGGATGGATGGCTTCCCCTGGCGCTTCCTGGTGTTCGTGGTGCTCCCGCACCAGTACGCCGCGTGGGGGATCATGGGCGTGAACTTCGTGCAGCACGACGGCTGCGACGTGGGGCACCCCTACAACCACAGCCGCAACTTCACGAGCAAGATCGAGAACTGGTTCACGTTCAACAACGGCTATCACGGGATCCACCACGAGCACCCCGCGCTGCACTGGTCGCTCGCGCCCGAGGCGCACGCGAAGGAGTACGCGCCGCACATCGATCCCCGCCTCGATCAGCCGTCGATCCTGCTCTACGCGTGGCGCATGTACGTCTGGCCGGGCAAGCGCGTGCGCTACGACGGCGCGCCGGTGGTGCTCGGTCCCGTGGTGCCCGACGAGCCGTGGGTGAAGGCCGCAGTGAAGCAGGACGACGGCTCGACCGAGCTCGCCGGAGACGGCGAGCCCGAGTACGGCGCGGTCGCCTGACGCGCGAGGGCATACCGCCTGCTCCGTGCGGCGGTATGCGAGCCATCCGCATCCATCGATTCGGCGGCATCGACGCGATGGCGCTCGAGGACGTGCCGATCCCGACGCCCGGCGAGGGCGAGGTCCTGGTGCGCGTCGCCGCGGCCGGCGTCGGCCCGTGGGACGTATTGGTACGCACCGGCCAGAGCGTGCTCGGGCAGGAGCTGCCGCTCACGCCGGGCTCGGACATCTCGGGCGTGGTCGAGCGGGTGGGGCCGGGCGTGGAGGGGCTCGCGCCGGGCGACGAGGTCTACGGCGTGACCAACGGCCAGTTCACCGGTGGTTACGCGGAGCACGCGATCGCGCGCGCCTCGATGCTCGCGCCCAAGCCGGCGCGGCTCGGCCACGTCGAGGCCGTGGCGGTGCCGGTGGTCGCGGTGACCGCGTGGCAGATGCTCTTCGACCACGCGCACATCGAGCGCGGACAGCGCGTGCTGGTGCACGGCGGTGCGGGCAGCGTCGGCAGCTTCACCGTGCAGCTCGCGGCGCGCGCCGGCGCCCACGTGATCGCGACGGCATCGGCGCGGGATCACGAGTGGGTGAAGCGGCTCGGCGCGCGCGAGGTGATCGATCCGAGGACGACGCGCTTCGAGGACGCAGCGCGCGACGTGGCGGTGGTGATCGACACCGTCGGCGGCGAGACGCTGGCGCGCTCGCTCGAGATGGTCGCGCCCGGCGGCATCGTGGTCTCCGCGGTGACCCAGCCCGACCCCGCGCGCGCGGCCGCGCGCGGCGTGCGCGGCGTGTACTTCATCGTGAAGGTGAACCGCGAGACGCTCTCGGAGCTCGCCGGGATGATCGATCGCGGCGAGCTCGAGGTGAGGGTCGGCGAGGTGCTCCCGCTCGCCGACGCGCGGACCGCCCACGAGATGCTCGCGGGCAAGCCGCATCACCCCGGGAAGATCGTGCTCACCACTGCGCCGGCTTCACCCGCGTAGCGCGAGCACGACGCGATCGAGCACCGGCGCGACGTCGGGATCGCTCGCGAGCGCGCCCTCGTCGAGCGCCTTGCCCGCGAGCGGCACCGTCATCGCGGCGTCGACCACGATCGTCGCGCCCATCACCGTGAGCGACTCGATCAGCGACTCGTGCGCGAGCTTCGCGCGGTTCGACGCGTTGAGCACGGCGACCGGCTTGCCATAGAGCTCGCCGCTGCCGACCAGCCAGTCGAGCGCGTTCTTGAGCACGCCGGGCACGCCGTGCGCGTACTCCGGCGTGGAGAAGAGCACCGCGTCGCACTCGCGCAGCGTCGCGCGCATCTGCTTCACCGAATCCGCCGCGTCGTCGCCTTCGACGTCGGGATCGAACCACGGCAATTCGCGGATTCCCTCGTAGAACGTGACGCGCACGTCGTGATCACGCGCGACGTGCGCCACCGCGCGGAGGAGCGCCGTCGTCGACGAGACCGCGCGTACGCTGCCGGAGATCGCGATCACGCGCTTCATCGCGTGACCACGACCTCGGAGAACCGCATCGCGACCCGCTCGACGCCGTCGAGATCGAGCGCGCTCCCGGTCGCGCCCGTCGCGTCGACTGCGCGCACCCGCACCGCGCCGACGCACTCGCTCGCGACGGGCCCGCTCGCGCCGCCGAGCACCGTCGTGATCGCGCGGTCGCCCGATGCGTCCTCGCACTCGATCACGATCATCGCCGCGCCGTCGACCGCGCCGACCGTCACGCCGGTGTCGCGCGCGACGGTCACCTCGGGCAGCTCGAGGAACGCGGGCAGCCGTCCCACCGCGTCGGGGTTCGACAGGTGGCGCAGCAGCACGACGCTCCGCGCGCCGGTGTCGTTCGCGCTGTCGTAGGCCTGCGCCATGACCCACCACGTCGCGTCGGCGAGCGCGCCCGAGAGCTCGGGCACCGCGAGCACGCCGCCTTCGCCCGCGGTCTGCGGGAGCAGCGAGATGCCGTGCGACGTCGCGATCCCCGGCACGCCGACCACCGCGTCGAGACCGATCGGCGGCGTGGGAAGCGGACCTTCCATCGCGAGCGGGATCGCGGCGACGCGCGAGGCGGGATCGAGCACCGAGACCTCGACGCTCCCGTCCTCGCCGACCTCACCGATCCCGAAGCCGATCGCGGCGCCCGACGCGTCGCGGAGGATCGCCGCGACGTGATCGACCTCGAGCGGCGCGCTCGCGCGGAAGCGGCACGCGCCGCTGCCCTCGTCGACGCACGCGCCGGGCGTCGCGTCGTCGATCGCGCTCGGTCGCGTGATGTGCGGCGCGACGAGCGGACCCGCGAGCACGCTCGCCGCGCCCAGCGTGTCGGCGCCGAGCACGCGTCCCTCGATCGAGCGCTCCGCGCCGGCGCGCGCGACCGGGATCACCACACGATCCGCGGCCACGCCGGCCCACGTCGTGGTGCCCGCGTACGTGCCCTCGGTGCGCACCGTGATCGTCACCGGACCCTCGAGCCGCGCGTCCTCGAACGTCGCGTAGCCCGGCGTCGTCGACTCCGCGATCGACGTCCCGTCCGCGCGCACGTCGATCACCGCACCGTCGATCGGCGTGCGCGAGTCCTCGCCGATCGCGATCACCTCGATGCGACCCACGAGCGGCTCGCCCGAGATCCCGGGCGCGAAGGGCCCTTCGGGCGCGCTCGCCGCGCTCTCGCTGCATCCGCCGAGCAGCGCGAGCGCCACCACGAGGACGCTCGCCGCGAACCTGGTGCGAAGGGAAGTCATCCTAGAAAGGGTGCCACGACCCGCGCCGCGCGCGAGCCCCACGGTCCGAGAGGTCATTCGTTCGGTACCCCGGTGAGCAGCGAGATCGGCTGTCCCGCGGGCACCACCATCACGCGCGAGCCCGGGTTCTCGAGCAGCGCGCGCGTCGCCTCGATCTCGCGGAGGCGCAGCACCGGCGGCGTGAGCGACTGGGCGATCGTGCGGTTCGCCTCGGCCTCGGCGCGCGCGCGGATCAGCTGCGCCGCGGCTTGTCCTTCGGCCTCGGTACGCAGCCGCGCCGCCTCGGCCTCCGCGGTCATCAGCGCCTGCTGGCGCTGCGCGGTCGCCTGCCTCTGGCGCTGCACGTCCGCGATCGCCTCGTCGAGCGTGTCGGGCAGGTCGATGTTCAGCAGCAGCACGTTGTCGATCAGGATCGCGTCCTCGCGGATGCCGCGGCTGCGCAGCAGCGAGCGGATGCCGCCGTGCACCAGCGCCTCCATGCGCGTCTGGAACGTCGTGCGATCGTCGACGAGCTCGATCGCGGTGAAGCCCGCCGCGGCATCGCGCACCGCGGTGCGCACGATCGGATGGATCACGCTCGTCGCGTACTGCTCACCGAGCAGTCGGTACACCGGCACCGCCGCGCCGGCGTTGAGATGGAACTGCACGCTCACGCCGAGCGACACGCTGAGCTGATCGCGCGTCAGCGCGTCCACGTCGGAGTCGTGCGGCGTCGTCGCCTCGCCCGACTCGCCCATCTGATAGGTCTGGTTCTGGATGCTCAGCGCCGAGACGTCGGTGAACGGGCTGATGAAGTGGAAGCCCTCGGGATAGGTCCACGGCTCCACGCGCCCCCAGTTCGCCGCGACGCCGACGTGCCCCGGCGGGACCGTCGAGTTGCACCCTGCGAGCACCACGAGAACGAGCGCGAGCCACGCTCCACGGATCATCGATCGACCTCCTGCGCGGGGACGAGCGTCGCACGTCCCGCGTTTCTGCGATCCCCGTTTAATCCGCCTTAATTCGAGCGATGCAGGGGGATGGCGCACCCCTTCAACACAACCTCGTGTGGACCGCGAGGTGGCTTGGAGGGACGACGATGCGCTGGAGGACGTGGGGGATTCTCCTCGGCTTGATGGGCGCCGCGCTGGTGACGGCGTGCGGCGACGACGGCGGAGCGGGAGGTGGCGACGATGCCGGCCCGATCGTGCCGGGCGAGGACGCCGGGCCGGGGCAGGACGGCGGACCGATCGACGATCCGGACGGCGGCTCGCTGCCGCTGACCGCGCGCGTGCTGCCGACCAACGGCTCGGCGATCGCGCTGACGAGCGACGACGCGTACGCGGTCGCCGCGAACCGTCAGGCGGGCACGATCACGGTGCTGCGCTTCACGCCGGGACCGACGCCGCTGCTCGAGGTGGTCGCGGACTTCGACGTCGGCGCGTCCGAGCCGTGGTCGGTCGTGATCGGCAACGACGACGACACCGCGTATGTGATCCTGCGCGAGGCGCAGCAGGTCGTGCGCATCGACGATCTCCGCGGCACGCCCGCGCTCGCCCCGTCGCGCGCGACCACCGGCAGCGAGCCCACCGGCATCGCGATCTCGCCGACCGGTCGCGCGCTCTACGTCGCGGAGTGGGCCGAGGGTCGCGTCAGCGTGATCGACGCCGCGACGATGTCGCGCACCTCGTCGATCGATCTGAACGCGGCGCTGGTCGCGACCGGCGTGCTCGGTCCGACGGCGGTCGCGCGACCCGCGCTCGCGCATCCGCGCGCGCTGGTGATCACGAACGACGGAGACACCGACGACGACGACGAGCAGCTCTTCGTCACCGAGTACTTCGCGCAGGATCGTGTGGGCGCGACGCTGCCCACCGACGAGTCGCGATTCGACGTCGCGAAGCAGGGCATCGTGTACCGCGTCGCGCTCGGCGCGCCGAGCACGGTGACCACGATCTCGCTCTCGCCGGTCGACGACACCGGGTTCGTCGACAGCGCGGGCAACGACACCGGGTGTTTCCCGAACCAGCTGCAGACCCTCGCGCTCGACTCGGGACGCCTCCACGTCGGCGCGCTCTGCGCGTCGCCGCGCGGCCCGACCGGCGGTGCGGTGCCGAACTTCAAGACCGAGGTGCACACCGCGATCTTCGCGATCGACGTCGCGACGGGGACCGAGCTGCCCGAGAGCCGCCTCCTGCTCACGCGCGCGTTCACCGATCGCTACGACGCCGCGGGCACGCCCGACGACGCGTCGCGCCGCATCCCGCTGATCGCGACCGACCTCGCGTTCATCCGCGCCGGCCGCGTCGGCTACGTCACGGCGTACGGCTCGGACGCGGTGTTCCGCTTCGTCTACGGCGACGACGGGCGCGTGACCGAGGTCGGCTCCGCGGCGAACTCGTTCATCAACCTCGCGCCCGCGGGCCGCTTGCCGCTCGGCATCGCGATCTCGCGCGGCGCGACGGTGCAGGCGCTCGTGCTCAACGAGGCGACGCGCAACGTGTCGATCCTCGCGTTCCAGACGCAGTCGGTCGTGAGCGCGGTGCCGGTCACCGCGATGCCCTCGGAGGGCTCGGACGCGGCGCACGTGCTCGAGGGACGTCGTCTCTTCGTGACCGGCCTCGGTCGCTGGTCGCTCAACGGGCAGTCGTGGAACTCGTGCGAGAGCTGCCACGGTGACGGCCTCACCGACAACGTCACGTGGTACTTCGCGCGCGGCCCGCGCCAGAGCACCTCGCTCGACGGCAGCTACGACTCCGCCGATCCCACCGAGCGCCGCGTCTTCAACTGGACCGGCATCTTCGACGAGACGCACGACTTCGAGCTCAACACGCGCGGCAACTCGGGCGGCGTGGGCGCGATCGTGCACGCGACGACGGCGCCTCCGGTGGCCGCGGATCGTTTCCTCTTCGACGGCACCACCCCGGTGCCCGACGGCCAGGTCGCCACGACGACGCCGCAGGCGGGCCTCAACGGATCGACGCAGGCGATGATGCCGGGCGCAGCGGGCGCGCAGCGCTCGGTGCTGCCCGACTGGGATCGCATCGACGCCTACGTGCGCACCATCCGCGCGCCGCACGCGCCCACCTCGCTGAACGCCGCCGACGTCGCCGCGGGCCGCGCGCTCTTCGAGGCGAACAACTGCGCGGGCTGTCACGGCACGTCGATGTGGACGATCTCGCGCGTGTTCTACACGCCGAGCGAGGCCAACAACCACCCGGTCACGGGCCTGCTCCGCTCGACGACGTACACCGCGGACGCGGCGTTCCCCGCGACGCTCAACCCCGCGACCGCGGGCGCGGGACGCACCGCGAGCCTGCGCTTCCCCGCCGGCCCGACCGCGGGCGCGAACGATCAGATCCAGTGCGTGCTGCGCAGCGTCGGCACGTTCCCCGGCAGCGGCAGCCTCGCGGTCGCGCCCGAAGGTGTCGTCGCGAGCGAGGTGCGCCAGGACATGACGACGATCGCGCAGGGTGCGAGCGGCTACAACCCGCCCTCGCTGCTCGGCATGGTCACCGGCGCGCCGTACTTCCACGCGGGCAACGCGCGCACCCTCGAAGAGGTGTTCGCGACGACGTTCCGCGCGCACCACACCGCGATGTCGGTGAACTTCCTGATCGGCGGCACGCGCGATCAGGAGGTCCGACAGATGGTGGCGTTCCTGCTCTCGATCGACGAGACCAGCACGCCGGTCGACGTGCCGAGCGAAGCGCAGCTCGGCTACGACGCGACGCTCTGCCCCGACGCGTTCTGATGCCTGCGGGAGTGCTCGTCCCGCAGGTCCCGTACGGGAGCGCGCTCGGCGCGCGGACGCTAGGGACCGGCGGGCGAGCCGATTCTTCGACAGCCTAGTTCACCGACGCGAGCACGCAGGACGAGCCGGACACGATCGACGCGCGACGGGGCAGCCTCCTCCTCCCACCCCGTTCCCGGCGCGCGAAGATCGAAAATGGCTCGTCCTGCGTGCGGCGGCGTTCCGTCCTGCTCAGCGCGCGAGCATCGCGAGATCGAGCCCCTCGAGCGCGCGCGCGGCGCGCGCATCGGCGCGATCGGCGAGCCAGTCGTCGCGCAGCGCGGTGAGCACCTGGCCGAGGCGGTTCTGGCCACGCCATCGCGCGCGACGGCTCGCATCGGGATTGCTCGCGCCGAGCCCGATGCCCCAGATGCGATCGCGCGGGCTCGCCTCGACCAGCGTCGCGCCCTCGGTCGCGAGGAGCACGTCGCGGCGCTCCGGCGGCGCGAGCTTCGCGTGGTTGCCCGCGTAGACGAGGTCCGCGGAGCGCGCCTTCCAGATCGCGTCGTCGAAGCCCCGCACCTTGCGGCCGAGCGCCTTCGCCTCGCGCGGGTGCGGCGCGACGAGGATCGCGGCGAGCACCTCCTCGTCGCGGAAGAGCAGCGCCTTGGCCGCCATCATCCAGTGCTCGGCGGTGGCGAACGACGCGCCCGCGAGGACGAACGGCGCGGGGTGCCACTGCGAGAAGAGTGACTCCTGGCCGTAGAAGAAGACGAATTCCTCGCCCGTCTCCGGGTCCCGTCCGCGCGTCGGCATGGTGATCACCTCGGCTTCGATGCTCCATGCATCGAAGGTTCGATGCACTATGCAGCAAAGTGCGGGGCGCGCCAGCTACGCGGGGACGCGGCGCAGCGGCACCGACGCGTCGAGCAGGTGCCCGCCCTCTTTGAACACGACCACCCCGCGCAGTCCGAGGTTGCGCAGCGTCGTCACCGCGACCCGCACTCGGTTCTGCGCGGCGAGCGGCATCACCTTCTCGCCGGGCCATCCCGCCGCGACGAGCTCGTCGATCCCGACCGGCTCGCCCGGCGCGCGCAGCCGCGCGCTCGCGAGCGCATCGAGCACACGCGCCATCGTGGGGCGCGATCCGAGATCGACCACCTCGCGGCCCGGAACTCGGAACCACGCCGCGCCCTCGGCGATCTCGAGCTCGTCCGCGGGGAGGGCGCGACGCAGCATCCGCATCGCGAAGCGCACGTCGTCGCTCTGCGCGGAGAACGCCTCGGCCGCGGTGATCGCGTCGCGCGCGCGGGCGATCGCGGCCTCGCTCTCGCCCCGCGCTCCGCGCTCGGCCGCCGCGGCGATCGCGACCTGGGCGCGATGCAGATCGAGCGTCGCGATCAGCGCGGGATCGCCGACCTCGCGCAGCCGGCGCTCCGCGAGCTCGAGATCGTTCTGCGCCGCGCCCGCGCGTCCGCTCGATGCGAGCGCCGCGGCGCGCGCGGCGAGGAACACGCCCTCGAGCCGCACGTCGCGCACCTCGGAGAGCACCTCGAGCGCGCGCGAGTACGCGGCGCGCGCCGCGACGAGCTGACCGCGCTCGTGGTGCACCGCGCCGAGGTAGCCGAGCAGGTGCGCCTCGAACGGGCGATCGCCCACCGTGCGCAGGCACGCGAGCGCGCGCTCGAGGTGCGCGTGGGCTTCGTCGAGGTGGCCCTGCTCCTGGTCGAGGATCGCGAGGTTGCCGCGCACCAGGCCTTCGAGGCGGAGATCGTCGCCCGGTGAGCGCGCCAGCGCTTCTTCGTAGTGGGCGCGCGCGCGATCGTGCTCGCCGCGCATCAAGCACAGGTTGCCGAGATCGCGCCGCGCCTGGGCCTCGGCGTGGGCGTCGCCGAGCGAGATCGCGAGATCGAGCGCGAGCGCGTAGTGCTCCTGCGCGACGTCGAGCTTGCCGCGCCCGTGGTGCACCAGGCCGAGCGCGGCGTGCGCGCGCTGCTCGGCGCGTCGGTCGTGATCGCGTCGTGCTTCCGAGAGCGCGAGCTCGAGCTCCGAGGTCGCGTCCTCGAAGCGTCCTTGTGCGAGCCACGCCTCGCCGAGCTCCACGCGCACTGCGCCGCCGCTCAGTCGATCGCGCGCCGACTCGAGATCGCGCACGCACGCGTCCATCTCGCCGCGATCGCGCAGCACGCGCGCCCGTGCGACCAGCACGCGCGTGCTGCGCGTCGCATCGGACGCGAGCGCGGGCGACGCGATCACCGCGTCGAGCCGCCCGAGGTGCGCACCGCCGGGGCCGAGCCGCGCGATCACCGCGTCGAGCGCGAGCAGCAGATCCACGCGCAGCGCGACCGCCTCGGCGTCGTCGCGCGTCGCGATCGAGTCGTGTGCGGCGAGCATGCTCTCGCGCTCCGCGGCCAACCACGCCAGCGCGGCGCGCGCATGTCGGCCCCTCAGCTCGCCGAGGCGCTTGGTGCCCTCGCGCCCGAAGAAGCGCGCCATGCGCAGCCCGGCCTCGCGATCCTCGAGCTTCTCGAGGCCGTACTCGCGCACGCTCTCGAGCAGCCGCACCCGGCCCTGGCCGGCGCGCGCGACCAGCGACTTCTCGCGCAGCGACTGCAGGATCTCGAGCGCGACGCGCTCTTCCTTGGGCTCGCGCGCGATCGTCGCGACCGCGGCGTCGACCGAGAACGTGCCGCGATGGAGCGCGAGGCAGGTGAGGGCGCGACGCTCCTCGTCGCTCAGCAGATCCCACGACCAGTCGATCGCACCGCGCAGCGTCGCCTGGCGCGCCGGCGCGTCGCGCCGGCCGTGTGCGAGCACGTCGAGCCCGCTGAGCCGACCGGTCTCGAGCGATCCCTCGGCCAGACGATCGCGCAGCTCGATCGCGCCCATCAGCGCGAGGCGCGACGCGGCGAGCTCGAGCGCGAGCGGGATGCCCTCGAGGCGCCGTGCGATCTCGGCGATCGCGACGAGCTCGTCGTCGCCCTGGGGCACGTAGCCCGGCGCGCGCGCGAGCAGGAGCAGCACCGCGTCGGTGGCCGCGATCGCGGCGCCCGCCGCGCCCTCGGCGGGCACCGAGAGCGGTGGGATCTCCACCACCTCTTCGCCGCGCACCCGCATCACCTCGCGCGAGGTCACGACGACCGTCAGCGCGCTCGCCTTCGCGCTCCACGGCGCGACGGTCGCGATCGCGTGAACGGTGATCTGCTCGAAGTTGTCGAGCACCAGCAGGGTGCGGCCGCGCGCCGCGAGCGCCTCGCCGATGCGCGCTGCGCCGGCCTGCGCGTCGACGTTGCCGCCGAGCCGAAGATCGATCGCGTTCGCGACGTCGCGCACCACGTCGTCGAGCGAGGTCGCGGCCGAGAGGTCGACGAAGATCGCGCCCTCCACCAGACCGCGCGTCGCGCTCTCGCGCGCCAGCGCGATCGAGAGGCGCGTCTTGCCGGTGCCCGGCGGCCCGAGCAGCGTGAGCACGCGCGCACCGGCCTCGACGCGCGCCGCGAGCGCGTCGATCTCCGCGCGCCGTCCGACGAAACGATCGGGGGGATCGGGGACGCGGAGCTCCGGCCCGCCCGAGCCTCCTGCGGCCCGTCGCGGGCGTGCCACACCCCCCGCTGAACGGCGGCTCGCCATCGACGGCCCGGCGTACCACGCGGCGCGCCCGGTCGTCACGTTCGCTACGGTTTCCGTAGCGTCACCAGGGTCGCGCCCCAGCCGCCGCGCTCCGGTGGCGCGAGCCTCACCTCGAGCACGTCGTCGCGCCGCGCGAGGATCGCGTGCACGCTGCGCCGCAGCGAGCCCGTTCCCTTGCCGTGCACGATGCGCAGCTCGAAGAGGCCGTGGGCGCGGCACTCGTCGATCCACGTCGGCAGCAGGTCGCCGAGCTCGCGCGGATCGAACGTGTGCAGGTCGAGCACGCCGTCGATCGGCAGCGCGACGATCGCGTCGGCGTCGCTCTGTTCGCTGCTTCGCGGACTGACCGCCGCGAAGTCGTCGTCGTCGTCGCTCATAGCGAAGCGATCGCGGTGCGTAGCACCTCGGCCGAGCGCGCGAGCCCGGCGCGCTCGGTCGCGTCCATCGCGGGCGGGAGAACGCGCGTCGCCCCTTCGGCGCCGACCACCACCGGCAGCGAGAGCGCGACCTCGCCGCCGAGCCCCGCGCTTCCGTCGTGGACCCGGCTCGCGGTCAGCACGCGACGCTCGTCGCGCAGCAGCGACGAGAGCAGGTGCGCGGTGACGAGCCCGATCGCGTGGTTGGTCGCGCCCTTGCGGCGGATGATCTCGTAGGCCGCGGTGCGCACCTCGGTCGCGATCGCGGCCTCGCGCTCGGTCGCCCATCCCGGGATCGCGCGCAGCGGCACGCCTCCGACGTTCGCGCTCGACCACGCGACGACCTCGGAGTCTCCGTGCTCCCCGAGCACCTGCGCGTGCACCGAGCGCGGATCGATCGCGAGCTCGCGCCCGATCACCTGACGCAGCCGCGCGGTGTCGAGCATCGTGCCGGTGCCGATCACCCGCGCCGCGGGCAGGCCCGACGCGCGCCACACCACGTGCGTGAGCACGTCGACCGGGTTGGTCACCACGACGATCGTGGCGCGCCCGCCGCGGAGCTTGGTCGCGATGTCGCGCACGATCGTCGCGTTCTCGCGCAGCAGATCGAGGCGCGTCTGCTCGGGCCTCCCGCCCTTGCCCGCGGCGATCACCACCGCGTCGCAGTCGCGCATCGCCTCCACGTCGGCGCAGCGCACGTCGGCGCTCGCATAGAACGACGCACCGTGCGCGAGGTCCATCGCCTCACCCTCGGCGAGCCCGGGCCTCACGTCGTTCAGCCAGAGCTCGCGCGCGAGCCCCGCGTGGAGCGTCGAGATCGCGACGCTCGCCCCGACCCAACCCATGCCGATGATCCCGACGCGCATGAGGGAAGCATCTGCGCCCCGAGGACCGCGTGTCACGCGGGGCGGCGAGGGCGAGGGCGAGGGCGGGTGCGGGTGCGAGGGCGAGGGCGGGTGCGAGGGCGAGGGCGAGGGCGAGGGCGGGTGCGGGTGCGAGTGCGGGCGCGGGTGCGAGGGCGAGTGCGAGTGCGAGTGCGAGTGCGAGTGCGAGGGCGCGGTGCGGCGAGTCCCGTCGGCAGCGGTCGCGTTGCGATCGCGATCTCACTCGCGCCCTCGCCACCGCACTGTGCACGGCGCACGCTCCGCCCACCCGCGCACGCTCCGCGGCCCTCGCCCTCGCACTCGCACGCTCCGCCGCCCTCGCCCTCTCCCTCGCACCCGCACCCGCCCTCGCACTCGCACCCGCCCTCTCCCCCGCCCTCTCCCCCGCCCTCGCCCTCTCCCCTCTCCCCCGCCCTCGCCCTCGCACCCGCCCTCTCCCCCGCCCTCGCCCTCTCCCCCGCCCCCGCCCCCGCCCTCTCCCCCGCGCCAGCATGCGTCATCACTTCGCGCTCGATCCCTCGATCACGTTCCTCAACCACGGCTCGTTCGGCGCGTGCCCGCGCGTCGTCCTCGATGCGCAGAGCGCGATCCGCGCTCGCATGGAGGCCGAGCCGGTGCGCTTCTTCATGCGCGAAGCGCCCGATCTGATCGACGCCGCGCGCGCGCGCATCGCCGCGTTCCTCGGCGCGCAGCCCGAGGATCTCGTGTTCGTGCGCAACGCGACCCAGGCCGTCAGCGCCGTGCTCGCCTCGCTCCCGCTCGACCCCGGCGACGAGCTGCTCACGACCGATCACGCCTACGGCGCGTGCAAGAACGCGCTCGACTTCTTCGCGCAGAAGCGCGGCGCGCGTGTCGTCGTCGCGCACGTGCCGTTCCCGATCACCGACGCATCCCAGGTCACCGATGCGATCCTCGCTGCAGCCACGCCGCGCACCCGCCTCGCGCTGATCGATCACGTCACGAGCCCGACCGGCCTCGTGTTCCCGATCGACACGATCGTCTCGTCGCTGCGCGAGCGCGGCATCGACACCCTGGTCGACGGAGCACACGCGCCCGGCATGCTCCCGCTCGAGCTCGATCGGCTCGGCGCCGCCTACTACACGGGCAACCTGCACAAGTGGCTCTGCGCGCCGAAGGGCTGCGCGATCCTCCACGTGCGCCGCGATCGCCAGAGCGATCTCCGTCCCTCGACCATCAGCCACGGCGCGCGCAGCAAGCGCGCGCGACCGCGGCTCTGGGAGGAGTTCGACTGGGTCGGCACCGACGATCCGAGCCCGTGGATCTGCGCGCCCGACGCGCTCGACGTGCTCTCCTCGCTCCTGCCCGGCGGCATCGACGCGCTGCGCGCGCGCAATCGCTCGCTCGCGCTCTTCGCGCGCGATCGCATGTGCGAGACGCTCGGCGTCCCCGCACCCGCGCCCGACGACATGATCGGCTCGCTCGCCGCGGTCCCGCTGCCCGCGTCGAGCGCGCCGCCGCCCGCGTCCGCCTTCGACTTCGATCCGCTGCAGGACGCGCTCTTCACCCGACATCACATCGAGATCCCGGTGTTTCCCTATCCCGCGCCGCCCTCGCGCCTGATCCGCATCGCGTGCCAGGTGTACGTCGAGCGCGCCGATGTCGAGCGACTCTGCGATGCGCTGCGCATCGAAGTGGCGCGTTGATTGCTGAGTGGCGCGCCCGATGATTTCCACCGTCACTCGACTGACACTGCTCTCGCTCGTCCTCGCGCTTTTCGGCTGCGGAAACGAGGGTCCGTCCGGTCTGCCGGTCCTCGGCGCGGGCGATCACACCTCGGCCGCCGTCGAGATCCTCACGATCGTGGGACCGGATGTCCTGCACTCGCCGACCGATCTCGCGTTCCGCCCCGACGCGCCGAACGAGCTCTGGGTCACGATGCGCACCGCGAACGCGATCCTCGTCATCGACGAGCCCGGCACCCCGGCGCAGCGCTCGATGGAGTACGCGGCGCTCGGCAACGTGCACTTCCTGCCTGCGCCCTCGGCGCTCGCGTTCGGCACCGCGGATCGCCTCGCGACCATCCACGAGATCGACGTGCCGACCCAGCGCGAGACGCCCTGGGACTTCATGGGCCCGACGCTCTGGCCGACCGATCGCGGCCTCTTCGACGGCGGTCACGCGTCGCACATGGACATGCTCCACAACACGCCGAACGGCATCGGCATCGCGTGGGAGCAGGGCAACGTCTACTGGATCGTCGACGGCCAGCACGGCTCGATCACGCGCTACGACTTCGTCGCGGATCACGGCCCCGGTCAGCACGACCACAGCGACGGGATCATCTCGCGCTACGTCGAGGGCCAGATCGGCTACGTCGAGGGCGTGCCCGCGCACGCCGAGCTCGATCACGCGACCGGCCTGCTCTACGTCGCGGATCCCGGCAATCGCCGCGTCGTCGCGCTCGACATCGCGAGCGGCACGCGCGGCGCCGAGATGGGCCCGAACTACGACGGCTGCGAGATGTTCGTGATGAACGACGCGACGCTCACGACGTTCGTCGACGGCGCGACGATGAACCTCGTGCAGCCGAGCGGCATCGCGCTGCACGACGGATATCTCTTCGTCAGCGACCACGCGACGTCGGTGATCGCGGCGTTCGATCTGCTCACCGGCACGCTGGTCGACTGGATCGGCCTGCACGACGTCGTCCCGCCGGGTGGCCTCGGCGGCATCGACTTCGATCAGGAGGGGCGCCTCTTCGTGACGGACATCGCGGGTCAGCGCGTGCTCCGTCTCGCGCCGCGCCTCTGAGGAGAGGAGCGAGAATCCTCGAAGGAGAGCAGGAAAGCAGGAGAGGGTAGCAGCACGCGTGATCGTCTCCCTTCTTCCCTCCTGCACCTCCTGCTCTCCTCAGCGGCTTCGACTCCCGCTCTCCTCGTCCTGAACGGCCGTTCGGTCGTGACGCCTAGGTGTCCGGCATCGCGACCGAAATGGCGATCTGGCCCTCCCGCTCCTCGTTGCGAGTTGAGGTATGCTCCCGCGCGATGTCTCTCGGGAAGCAAGCGTTCGAAGCCGCTAGCCAGTACCTGCGCCGCAATCCGCAGGAGCTGAGCCGCGTCGTGTGGAACCTGCTCGGCCTGCGCGTCGGTGTGCCGATCGACGCGCTGCGGTGGTTGCTCGAGCGCGTCGCCAAGAGCGGCAAGGTGAAGGACCCGGTGCTCACCGAGGTGCCACCCGGGATCCGCATCACCGCGACGGTCGATCTGATGAAGACGCCGGTGCGCGCGAGCGCGGTGGTCTACATCGATCGCATGGTCCTCACGCCCGCGCAGCTCCGCATCGAGACGCGGCTCGAGGAGATCTGGATGGAGGTCCAGGGCGACGTGCAGTCGCCGGTGGCCGCGCTCATCAAGAGCGGCGCGCTCGACCTCAGCAAGCCGGGCAACCTCGCGAAGTACATGCCGCTGCCGCCGACCGTGGTGGAGGCGCGCGAGAACCGCATCGTCGTCGACCTGATGAAGGACCCGAAGATCGCGGACAACCCGATGGTCCAGCGCATCCTGCCGCTCGTGACGCCGGTGGTGACCGCGTACGGCCTCGAGACCGACGACGATCACCTCGAGGTCATGTTCCGCCCGCTGCCCGAAGGTCTTCGTCCCGCCGCGAGCGCGATCCGCCGCCACCTCGTGCGCCCCGGGATCCAGCGAATCCGCGCACTGCTTCCCGGATGAACGACGCCTCCCGGGTGATCCGTCGCACACGCGGCGCGGCCCACGCGAGCGCGAGCGCGATCCCCATCCCGAGCACGATGCCGAGCGCCAGCCGCTCTAGGGCGTGATCGATCGCGAGCGGACGCACCACGCGATCGATCACGCCGAGCGCGATCAGCACCGGCCACCCGCGACGATCGCCGAGCCCGCGCGAGCCCGACGCGAGCGCGACGATCGCGATCCCCCCGAGCACGCCGGTGCAGCGCGCACAGAGCGCGAGCGGCGCGCCGGCGATCGCGAACGAGCGCGCCGGGTCCTGATGACAGAGCGATCCGCACGCGACGTGCACCAGCGCGTCGAGCGCGCCGCCGACGAGCGGCGCGACGACCACGAGCGCCAGCAGCACGAGCGGGATCGCGCGCAGCATCGATCAGAGATCCGTGCAGCGCGCGAGGCCGCTCGCGGCGTCGGGGATCATGCAGAGGCACACCAGATCTGCGCGCGCCGTGCAGCGTCCGTCGGAGACGATGCCGCGGCCCCACTCGCACAGCTCGCCGGCATCGCAGTCCGCGTCCTCGACGCACTCGCGGCGCTCGAGCATGTCCGGACGGCCGCAGAAGCCCTGCTCACCGACGATCACGCACGTCATCCCGTCGTCGCACTCGGGGTCCGACGCGCACGCCCGACCCAACGTGCCGCAGCTCGCGCCCGCATCGGGCTCGTCCTGCGGCGTGCTCGACGCGCCGCACCCGATCGCCAGCACCATGGCGCCGATCATCCAGCTCGTCCTCATGTGCCACCCCCCTCACGCTCTTCCACTCGAGAGCCCGCGAGCACCTCGGTCTCGGCGGGCGTCGTCGCCGCCGAGAAGCACAGCCACTCGCGGTGCCGATCGTCCTTGTCGCCCTTGGGCGTGATCCACTCGGTGCGCGCATGCGCGAGCCCCTCGAGGAACCCCGCGCTGCAGCCGCTGCATCGGAAGAGCTCGAGCTGCACGTCGAGCTCGTTCGTCACGTTCGAGAGGCCCTGCGGCACCTCGTGCGCCGCGCGCGCGCGCATCCGCTCGAAGATCCACGCCGCGCGATCGAAGCTCGCGCCCGGCAGCGCGACCACGTCCATGTAGCGCTGGCAGCGCTCGCAGAACTTCTGCGCGCCGACCTCGCCGTACGCCGTGATGGCGGACACGAGGATGGCGATCACGAACCCGAGCGCGATCACCCCGAGGTGCACCCAGCTCGTGCCGAAGCACGTGTGCAGCAGCCCGGCGAACGAGAGCTCGTCGGGATCGTAGGGCGCGGGCACCATCGCGGTGATCGCGTAGGGGATCGCGAGCGCCGCCCCGAGCCCCGCGATCGCCGCCGGGACCGCGAAGATCAGCGCGGCCCACCGGCTCCGGTTGCGGCCGTGCTTGCCCATCCACGCCACCACGAAGCCGGGCACGAACCCCGCGACCGCGAACGTGATCGCGCCGCCGATCACCGCGATGCCGAGCTCGATCGCGACGGTGATGCACACGACCCATCCGCACGCCGCGATCAGTGCGATCAGCGCGCCCATCAGCGCGAACAGCACGAGCGAGATCGCGCCCGCGATCAACGTCGCGATCGCGCCCGCGGGCACGCCGAGCCCGGCGCCGAGCGCGAGCCACGGCAGCGCGGTCGCGCCCATCTTCCCGCTCGGCTGGTACGCGGGCCCGACCTCCGGAAAGCGTGCCTCGAGCTGCGCTTGGTACGCGTCGGCCGCCGCGCTGTCCGCGACGCGCTGCAGAGTCCCCCAGTCCGCCATGTTCCCCCTCGCTCACGCCCCGAAGAGCAGCGCGAGCACCACGAGCCCGCCGTACGTGAGCAGGAAGAGCCCGAACACGACGAGCGACGCGATGATACGACCGCGCGGGGCCTCGCCTGCCAGCAGGCCGATCAGCGCGCCCGAGGCCATGAGCTGCAGCGGGATCGCGCAGTAGTTTCCCTGCGCGGCGTGGATCACCGACCACACGACGCCGCCGAGCGCCGCGCGCGCGAGCGCCCAGCCGAGGAAACGATCCTGCTGCAGCACCAGGCTGCCGCCGATGATCAGGTCGAACACGATCGGCATCGCCGCGCGGGGCGACGGAGAGTCGCCCATCTGGATCGCGAGCCCGAGATCGAGCATCGACGTGATCGCGGTGAAGAAGAGGCAGATGCCCGCGATGCGCCGGCCGTTCCACTCGGGAAGGAGCTCGGTCGCGCTCGCGCGGACGACCTCCTTCGGCCGCGGCGGCGGCGGGGCAAAGGGGTCGTGCTCGGGTGGCTGGGTCGTGGGCTCGATGGTCATCGCGTTCGTCTCCCTGAGAGGGCGCGATGATGCGAGCGAGCCCGCGCACGCGCCAGCTTCGCGTTCGGGGGCTATGATCTCGATCGATGATCGCGAGCATCAAGAAGCGAATCGTCACACCGATCACGGCGACGTTCGATCGCGCAGCGTCGCGTGTGATCTTCGGCCGCAGCGAGCAGAGCAAGCGGCGTTCGGCCGCAGAGTCGCTCGGCCCGATCGAGCGACGGCGCAGGCTCGACGAGATCGGCGCGTTCTACGGGACCGCGCAGCACGTCGAGGATCCCGACGTGTTCTTCCCTCGCGTCGCCGCGCACGACCTGCGCGAGCAGCACGCGGGTCGCATCGGCCAGGAGGGCACGATCGTCGATCTGCGCTGGCGCAGCGCGCTCGCGCCGCTCTCCGCCGAGCCCGAGGTGGTGCGGCGCCTCGAGGCGCGCGCCGACGTGAACCACACCGCGATCGTGCGCCTCTACGCGCACCTCGATCGGCCGCGCCCGACCATCGTGCTGCTGCACGGCTATCTCGGCGGCGTCTTCGCGATCGAAGAGGTCGCGTTCCCGGTGCGCTGGATGTTCGAGCGCGGGCTCGACGTGGTGCTCGCGGTGCTGCCCCACCACGGTCCGCGCGGGATGCGTGGTCGTCGCCCGCTGCTGCCCCACAGCGATCCGCGCATCACCATCGAGAGCTTCCGCCACGCGATCGTCGATCTGCGCACGCTGGTGTCGGTGCTGCGCGATCGCGGCGCGCCGGTCGTGGGCGCGATGGGCATGAGCCTCGGCGGCTACACCAGCGCGCTGCTCGCGACGGTGGAGCCCATCGACTTCGTGGTGCCGATGATCCCGCTCGCGTCGATCGCGGACTTCGCGCGCGATGGAGATCGGCTCGTGGGCACCGCGACGCAGCAGCGCGAGCAGTACGACGCGCTCGAGAAGGCGCACTGCGCGGTGAGCCCGCTCGCCCGTCCGTCGAAGGTCGATCCCGCGCGCGCGCTGGTGATCGCGGGCTCGGGAGATCGCATCACGCCGCGGTCGCACGCCGAGAAGCTCGCGAAGCACTTCGACGCGCGCCTCCACGTGTTCGACGGCGGCCACCTGATCCAGGTCGGGCGCGACGAGGGCTTCCGCGAGATGGCGCGGATGCTGGCCCGCGAAGGCTGGCTCGATCCTCGGGCGTGAGACGCTTCGGCCGAGGGCGCACGCGGCGTCTGCCGTCTCGCTGGGAAAGGCTGGGGAGAGCTCGCGGCCGGCCCGCGCTTCGCCGCGGCCCGGACGCTCGCGGGATCGGCAGCGCGCGCTTCGCGCGCGACTGGTCGTATGGAGTGCGCAATCGCGGGCGACCAGGTTGTGAAGAAAGTTTGAACGACCGCCGCGGGAGCGGGAACTCCGGGCATCATCGCTCGCCTCGGAGGGCCTCGATGCACCGCTCCCGCTTGCTCTTGCTGTCGACCCCGCTCCTCTTGTCGCTCGCCGCGTGTGAGGGCGATCCCCCGCCCGCGGGGGATCCCGATGCCGGCACGTGCGAGCCCGATCGCGCGATGTTCGCCTCGCAGGCGCTGCCACGGCTCGAGCGCTACTGCGGCTCGTGCCACGGCGCGTCCCCGCAGTACGGCGCGCCGATGTCGCTGCTCGACGTCGATGCGTTGCTCGCGGTGCGGCCCGACGGGACGCGCCTCGCCGATCGCGTCGTGGCGCGCTTGATGGACGGCTCGATGCCGCCGGTCGGCATGCCGCGCCTGCCCGATGCCGACGCCGACGCGCTCGCGCGCTGGGCGAGCTGCGGCTCGGCCGACGTGCCCCAGGGCACGGGCCTCCGCGCGAGCGCGCCGGTGTTCCTCTCGCCCGACGATCCGCCTCCGGGCCTCGTCACGATCGATCTCGCGGCGAACGAGCATCCGGTCGGGCCCGAGGTTCGCGACGAGTACCGCTGCTTCACGTTCGAGCCCGCGCTCGAAGGCGATCGTTTCATCCGCCGCTTCGAGATGATCTACGACGAGACGCGCGTGCTGCATCACCTCGTGCTGCTGCGCGACAGCGAGCACAACGCGCCGCTCGGCGAGTTCGACTGCTACGACGGCAGCGGCATGCCCGCGGGGAGCGAGTACCTCTACGCGTGGGCGCCGGGCACCGGCGCGTTCCAGTTCCCCGAGGGCGGTCTGCGCGCGCGGCCCGGCGATCGGTTCCTCGTGCAGATCCACTACAACAACGGCGCGGCCATCCCCGACGTGCGCGACAGCTCGGGCGTGCGCCTCTACCTCGATGCGCCGAGCGGGCCCGAGTACGGGATGATCGCGATCGGCCCGCTCGACTTCGAGATCCCGGCGCGTGAGTCGCGCACCGTCTCGAGCCGCTGCACGTTCGCGAGCGAGACGCGCGTGCTCGCGGGCATGCCGCACATGCACCAGATCGGCACGACGTTCGATCAGGTGATCGCGCGTCCCGACGTGCGCAATCCGCAGCCGTTCGTCCACCTCGACGGGTGGGAGTTCGAGACGCAGCTCTTCTATTCGCTGCCGGTCACGCTGATGCCCGGCGACGCGCTGCTCACGAGCTGCACGTTCGACAACACGACGAGCGAGGACGTCGGCTCGGGCCCCGACACCCGCGACGAGATGTGCTTCGACTTCATGTACGTCACGCCGCCGCCCGCGACGCGCTACTGCGACGAGGGCGACGCCGAGATGCCGAGCGACGTGCGCTACGTGCCGAGCGCGTGCTTGCCCGAGGGCACCACGACGGATGTCGCGCTGGTGCGCGGCGGATGGGTCGAGGCGGCGACGCCGCCCGCGCTCGTCGCGGGCGAGGTCGCCGACGCGCGCTGGGAGCTCGAGGGCATCACCTACTACGTGTCGACGGTGACCACGCCGATCGGCCAGATCGACGTCGAGCGCACGTATGTGCTCGGGCGCGGTCAGGTCGTCACGCGCGAAGGGCGGCTCGTGATGGACGTCGACTCGCACGCGTTCGTGCAGAGCGCGGAAGGCCCGACGTTCGGGGGTCCGAACAACATCGCGTTCGCCGGTCCGTTCGACGCGAGCGCGACCCCGGCGACGATCGTGCTCGACTGCCCGGGCTCCGGCGACGTCGACATCGAGTGGGGCATCGACGGAGACCTGCTGACGATCGGGTTCGTGAGCGAGAGCGTCCCCGGCGCGCAGCTCTGGCCTCGCTACACGTTCCGTCGCACCGGCGCTCTCTGAGCTCCTGCGGCGAGGCGCCTCGCGATTCGTTCTCGCGATGCGAGATCGAGACGCAGCGCCTCGCCGCGCCGCGCATGCGCGGCGGTTCGCGCGGGAACGGCCATTGCGATGGCTCCGCGCACCAGGAGGTGATCATCGTGAGGACGTGGACCACGCTCGGGCTCGTCGCGCTGCTCGGCGGCGCGATCGGATGTGAACGCCCGCACACCGACGAGCAGACCGAGCAGCAGGCGCAGCAGATCGAAGCGCAGGGCGAGCAGCGCATCGAGCAGGTCGAGCGATCGCTGGCCCCGGAGCGCCAGGAGATCGAGCAGCAGCGCGCCGCGATCGAGCAGGAGCGCCAGCAGCTCGAGGCGCGCGAGTCGCAGATCGAGCAGCGCGAGCAGGCGCTCGAGGCGCGTCGCGATCAGAGCGTCGACGCGATCGAGGAAGGCGTCGAGGCGCAGCAGGAAGCGGTCGAGCGTCAGGCCGAGGCGCAGCGGGCTCAGCTCGAGGCGCAGCGCCAGGCCGCGGAGGCGGAGCGCGAGGCGGCCGAGGCCGAGGCGCGCGCGCAGCAGCGCGCGCTCGAGGAGCGGCTGCCGAGCGAGCAGGCGCCGACCGTCGAGCAGCCGCGTCCCGCGAAGCCCGAGGACGCGCCGCCGCAGCAGTGACCTCGGATCGAGCCATGCACCGCATCGATGGATTCATCGGATCCATCGATGGGATGCATGGCTCGTCCGCGCCCAGGATCGCGGCATGTCGGCGCGTCGCTGGGAGAAGAACGTGTTCGGGGCCCTGCTCGGTCTCTCGGCGGGCGCGGCGCGCACGCCGGTGGTGAGCGCCGCGGTGCCCTCGTTCATGCGCGCGCTGGCTGCGCTCACCCGTCGCATCCGCCGGCCTCGCGCCGACGCCGGGGACGCGGCCGCGCTCGGTCGTGCGTGGCAGCGGTACATGCCGAGCCCCCACCTCGTGCCGATCACGCGCGTCGAGCGCGCCACCGCGTACGGCCAGATCCGCATGCGCTGCCCGCTGCGCGGCAGCGGCGACCTCGCCGCGTGTCATCGCCTCATGGCGTACGACCGCGCGCTGATGGCCGAGCACGGGGCGCGCTTCGTGGTGCTGCGCTCGCAGGCCGAGCCCGGCGTCGAGGTGTGCGAGATCGCGATCCGCGCCGCGTCGTCGGCGCACGACGATCTGGTGCCCGCGCATCGCCTGGTGCGCGCCGCGTGATCCGTCAGCGTGTCGCCGCGCCGCGCGCGCTCGCGGCGTCGCGCTCGAGCAGGTCGCGCACCGCGTCGGCGAGCGCGGCGGGCGTGAACGGCTTCGCGAGGAGCGGGTCGCCGGAGTCGACGTCGATCGGCTTGTCGGCGTAGCCGGAGAGGAAGAGCACGCCGAGCCCGGGGTGCTTTCGTCGCGCCTCGCGCGCGAGCGTCGGCCCGTCCATCCCGGGCATGCGCACGTCGGTCACCAGCAGATCGGGCACCGGGCCTCGCTCCAGGATCTCGAGCGCCTCGGCGCCGGTCGCGGCGAGCACGACGGTGTGGCCCGCGAGCGTGAGGACGCGCTGGATCACCGCGCTCACGTCGGGGCGATCCTCGGCCACCAGGATGCGTCCCTGACGTCCACCGCGCGGCACCACGCGCGAGGCGGGCGCTGCGTGCGGCGCGTCGCGGGGCTCGACGCGCGGAAGCACGATCTCGAAGCGCGTGCCTCGGCCCGGCGCGCTCTCGAGCTCCACCACGCCGCCCGCGTTGCGCACGATGCCGTAGACCGTCGCGAGCCCGAGCCCGGTGCCCTGGCCCTCGGGCTTGGTCGTGAAGAAGGGCTCGAACGCGCGCTCCTTCACCTCGTCGCTCATCCCGGCGCCGGTGTCGGCGACCGAGACGACGACGTGGTCGCCGGGCGCGACGTCGCGCGCGCGGGCGTCGTGCTCGTCGAAGCTGCGCTGCTCTGCGGAGATCGTCAGCGTCCCTCCGCCCGGCATCGCGTCGCGCGCGTTGAGCGCGAGGTTCATCACGACCTGCTCGAAGGGACCGGGATCGAGGCGCACCTCGCCGGTGCCGGGCGCGCACGACGTCACGAGCCGCACCTCGGAGCCCAGCAGCGGCGCGAGGATCCCCCGCAGCTTCTCGAACGCCGTCGCCACGTCGACCGCGCCGATGCCCGCGGGCTGCTTGCGCCCGAGCGCGAGCAGCTGTCGGGTGAGCGTCGTCGCGCTCTCGCTCGCGTTCAGCACGTCGCGCAGCGCGTCGGCGGCGAGCGATCCCGGGGGCACTCCGTCGCGCGCGATCTCGGCGTTGCCGGTGATCGCCGCGAGGAGGTTGTTGAAGTCGTGGGCGACGCTGCCCGCGAGACGGCCCAGGGCTTCGAGGCGCTGCAGGTGGTGCAGGCGCTCTTCGAGCGCGCGGAGCTCGGTGACGTCGCGTCCCTCGGCGACGATCAGTGCGACCTCGCCCGACGCGTCGAGCACCGGGCTCAGCGAGAAGTCGACGTGGTGGACGCGGCCTCCGGAGTCGACGTGGGTCGCGAGCATGCGGAACGCCTCGCCCCGTGCGGCGCGCGCGAGCCCGTCGCGCACCCGCGCGATCTGCTCGGCGTCGCTGCCCCAGAGCGGCGAGTCCCACAGCGAGCGCCCGAGCAGCGCGTGCTCCTCGACCCCCGCGAGCCGCACCACCGCGGGGTTCACCCGCACCACCCGGCCGTCGCGCGCGACCAGGCCCATCAGCTGGATGCTGTGCTCGAAGATCGCGCGCAGCGTGCGCTCGCGCTCCACGACCTCGGCCGTGCGCTCCACGACGCGTCGCTCGAGATCGTCGCGCACCGCGCGGAGCTCGGTGTTCGCCGCGTGCAGCGCGCTCACGTCGTGGAGCACGATCGAGCGCGCGTCGCGCTCGAAGGTCCCTTCACCGACGCTCGAGACGCGCACGTCGAAGCGGCGCCCCTCGCGCTCGAACGACGTCGCGCCGTCGCGGATCGCATCGAGCAGCGCGCGCGCTCCGGGCGAGGGCTCGAGCGCATGGCTCGCGTCGAGCGAGAGGACCGCGCGCCCCGCGGCGTTCGCGTCGATGATGCGATCGCGGGCGTCGACCACGAGGATCGCGTCGGCGAGCCCTTCGACGATGCGCTCGCGCGCGACCGGCACCACCTCGAGCCCGCGCCCCCAGCGCAGCGCGAGCGCGGTGACGAGCGCGAACGATCCGAACGTGAGCGGCGCGATGTCGCGCTGCCCCGCCCACGTGATCCCCACGATCACCGCGAAGTAGCCGAACACCATCGGCCCCGCGATGCCGAGCCCGAGCAGCGCGCTGACGATGCGGTACCTGCCGCGATGGCCCCACGCGTCGAACAGCACGAGCCCCGCGGCAGCGACCACGGCGAGCAACACCGCGAGCGAGACCAGCACGTCGATCTCGGTGAACGGATAGAAGAGCGCGCCGAAGGGTGGAGCGTCCGCGACGTACGCGCCGTCGCGCAGCGCGCCGTGCCAGCGCTCGGTCGCGATCCACAACGCGGCCGGCGCGACGACGACCGAGTACGCGAGCAGCAGCGCGTCGCCCGCGCGTCGCCGCGCGGTGCGCTCGGTCGCGAAGCGCAGTGCCGCGCCGCCGACGAACGTGGTCGGGAGCCACGAGAGATCGTCCCAGAGCAGCTTGTGATCGAGGCCGGGCGCGAGGAGCTCTCCGGCATACCCGACGAGCCACACGAGCTGTGCGATCAGCGCCGCTGCGTACGCGCCCGCGCCGGGGGTGTGCCGTCGATCCCGCCACATCGCCCGCGCCGTCAGCGCGACCAGCAACGCCGACGCGATCACCGGCGTGAGGTGGACGAGGGTCGAGGGCAACGCTGGCCTCCACCGACCAGGTTACCCGCGCGCCGGAGCGGGTTCAGCGCTGCTCGTCGAGCGCGCGCGCGATCACCTGCTTCACGGTGTCGACCGACTGCGCACCACTGAACGCAAGTCGCTCCCCGAACACGAAGAAGGGCACGCCCGAGATCCCCTGCGACGCGACCGCGGCCGCTTCGTCGCGGGTGCGCCGGAGCTCGGCGTCGTCGCGCAGGAGCGCGCGCGCCTCGTCGGGATCGAACCCGTGCGCGCTCGCGAGCGCGACGAGCTCGTCGACCGATCCGACGTCGCGCCCTTCGAGGAAGTACGCATCGAGCAGCGCCTTCTTGAGCGCGCGCTGGGTGCCCTTGGGCGCGGCGTGGCGCAGCAGCGTGTGGGCGCGCGTGGTCGCGACGCTGCGCGTGACCTTGGTGAAGTCGAGCGGGATGCCGCTCTCTCGCGCCGCGCTCTCGACGCGCTCGAACATGCGCTCCGGCGCGACGCCGTACTTCGCGCGCAGTCGCTCGCGCAGATCGACGCCCTCGTCGGGCGTGGTCGGATCGAGCAGGAACGGATGGAACCGGACGTCGGCGCGGAGATCGGGGAACGACTCGAGCGCGAGCTCGAGCCGTCGCACCCCGATCAGACACCAGGGACACACCACGTCGCTGACCACGTCGATCGAGAGCTCGCGCATGCGCGCTCTCTCCTGGGGCGCAGCGCGGCGTGCGTCCAGGTCAGCCCTTGAACGCCTTCGCGAACGCGGGGCGGGCCATCAGGCGCCCCAGGTACGCCTGGAGCGCGGGGTGGCCCTCGAGCATCCCCATGTTGCCCGCGAGCGCGATGTCGAACCCGACCACGACGTCGGCCGCGCTGAACGCGCCGCCCACGAGCCAGTCCTGCTTCGACAGCGTCTTCACGAGGAACGGCGCCGCGGTCTTCCACGTCGCGTCGGCGCGCTCGACGAGCTCGGGACGGCGCTTGTCGGGCGGCAGGAACATCGTGTGGAACAGCCGATCGACCAGCGGTCCGTCGAGGGTCGCGGGCGCGTAGACGATCCACTGGTACCAGCGCGCGCGCTCCGGCGTGCCGACCTTCGGCGCGAGCCCGCGATCGGCGTGCAGATCCGCGAGCTGCATGCAGATCGCGGCGGACTCGATGATCGCCTCGCCTTCGATCTCGAACGCGGGCACCCGTCCGTGCGGGTGGATCTCGAGGTAGTCGGGCTGCTTGGTGTCCTTGCGGAGATCGAGTGTCTTCAGGTCGTACGGGATCCCGAGCTCCTCGAGGATCCATCGGACTCGGGCCCCTCGGGTCCCAGGCATCGCGGCGTCGTAGAGCTTCATCGTGTCGTGGCTCCTCTTCCCCCGCGCGCGAGAGTATCCCGAGCGCAGCGAGTGACGGACGATCGGTGTGACCACCAAGGCGGATCGGATGCGATCGCTCGTCTTGGTGTCCTTCCTCGTGCTCGCCGCGTGCGGTGAGGCTCCTCGCGTCGACGCGGACGGTGGCGTCGTCGACGACGCATCGACGCCTCCGCCTTCCGAGCGCGACGTGCGTGTGCCCGATCGCGCGGTGATCGCGTGGATGCGCACCGATCCCTCGGACACCTGGTGGCTCGAGGAGCGCATCGCGCCGATCGCGCAGGTGCAGGGCGATCGCGATCCCGGTGTGCGCGCGATCGTGCGCGCCGGGAGCGACGGTGCGCGCGTGGTGGTGTGGGAGCCCGCGGCGAGCGACCGCTTGATCGATGCGGTGCTGCACCCGTCGGGCGAGTGGACCGCATCGGGCGTCGACGATCGGTGGCGGCCGTTCCTCGCGCGCGGCGATCGCGACGGGATGCGGGCGCGCGTGGTGCTCGAAGATCCGACGCTCGCGGACGAGCCCGGCGCGTGGCTCCCGAGCGCGACGCGGGACGCGCTGCGCGTCGGCCTGGTCAGCGCGCCCTCGGTGCGCCTCGTCGCCGACGGCGAGGACGTGCTCGTCGTGCTGATGAACGACTCGCACGCGGTGCTCGCGTATCGCGTGCAGTGGCGCGACGAGGAGATCGAGCGCCTCTCGCGCACGTTGGTCTCGCCCGCGACCGGCATGCTGCCCGCCCTTCCGATGGGCGGGAGCTACGACCCCTTCGACGCGATGTGGGCGCAGTTCCTGGTGTTCGCGGCGAGCGACGGAGCGGGCCGCACCTACGTCGCGTGCTTCGCGGACCGCTCGCGCCTCGGCGCGCACAACGTGTACTTCGGCACCGAGCACGCGCTGCTGCGCACGCCGGAGTCCGGCACCTATCGCCCGAGCGACGTGCTCGTGGTGCGCATCGATCGCGACGGCACCCACGCATGGTCGCGCGTGGTCGGCACGGTCGATCGCGACGACCTGGTGTTCGGCATCGCGGCATCGGGCGAGCGCGTCGCGGTGATCGGCCGCAGCCGCCGCGAGGGCGGCCACGACAACACCGAGCTCCACGTGATGATCGCGCCGCTCTCCGCCGACGGCACCGTCGCCGCGACGATCACCTGGGACGCGCTCGACTCGGGGATCGCGCAGGCCGCGACGTTCGACGCCGGAGGCACGCTCTGGGTCGGCGGCACCGAGGGCTGGACCCAGAACCCCGACGGCTTGAGCGTGCTCCGCGACGGGCACCCGTTCGTGGTGCGCGTCGCGGGCGGCGAGATCGCACGCGCGGACGACGTGCTGCCCGAGACGCACGGGCACGCCGAGCTGCGCGCGCTCGCGGTGCAGGGCGGTCGCGTGTGGGCGGCGGGGCTCGAGAACGGACCGCTCACGCACACCCACGATGCGGACCCGTCGCGCGTCCGCTCGGACGCGTGGTGGACGTATTCACCCCATGAATGACTCGGCGCGGACCTATCATCGCGCGCGTGCCGACGTTCGATCCCCAGCGGCTCCGCGCCTCGTTCTTCGCGCCGATCGATCGGCCGGGGATCGTGCTCGCGCCGGCGGAGCGCGCGAGCGATCGATTTGCGGGCGCCGAGCTGGTGCTCCAAGGGGTTCGTGAGCGGAGCCCGCGCTTCTCGGTCAGCGTGGTCGCGCTCGAGAGCGCGATCGCCGCGGGGCGACTGCGCGGGGATCTCGTCGCGTCGGTGCGGCGCGACGATGCGATGGTCGGCCTCCTCTGGGTCGAGGCGCACGGGCCGGCGTCGACCGTCGAGCTCTACGTGCGCGAGATCGTGATGCGCGCCGATCAACGCGGCGCCGGGCTCGGCGGCGCGCTGCTGGCGCGGCTCGAGCGCGCGGCCCGCGACGCCTCGGCGCGCGCGCTGACGCTCGACTTCATGGAGGACAACCCGCGGGTCGCGCCGCTCTATGCGCGCGCGGGGTTCGAGCGCGTCGGCGTCGATCTCGACGCCCGCGCGGAGCACGTCGTGGAGCGCTCGCGCGCGGCGCGCAGCTTCGATGCGGCGCGTGATCTCGAGGCGGTGATCGAGCTCGTGCAGGCGCGGCGGCTCGCGTGCGACTTCCGCAACCCGCTGGTCGCGCGCGACGAGATCCGGCGGCGCTTGCTCGCGCTGGGCCCCGATCAGCGCGTCGTGCTGCTCGAGGACGAGCGCGCCGTGTTCGGGCTCGCGTGGTGCGAGCTCGTGCCCTCGGCGCTCGACGGCGCGCTCGTGTGCGTCGTGCGCGTCCTCCACGTCGAGCCCGATCGTCCTGCGTCGATGCTCGGTGATCTGCTCGACGCGGTGCGCATCGAGGTCGCGCCGCGACGTCCCGTGCGCTTCGCGATCACGGTGTGGTCGACGCGCGAGGACTGGCTCGAGACGCTCTGCGCGCGCGGCGCGCGCGTCGCGCGGCACAAGCTTCGGAAGGCACTCCTCTAACCGCGGAGCTTCGCCTCGACGAGCTTGCTCAGCTCCGCCTCGGTCACGCCGAGGCGCGCTGCGACCTTGTGCGCGAGCGACGTGGTCGCGACGCCGGGCACGAACTGGTAGGTCGGCTTCTCCTCGGGATCGAGCTCGACCTGCAGGAACGCGAGGCTCTCGACCGGGCGCTCTCGGTCGAGCCGCGCGGCGAGGCCGAGGAAGTGCGTGCTCACGAACACCTGGGGGCGCAGCCGCGGAAGCAGCGAGACCACCATCGCGAAGATGTCCTCGCCCTCGTTGGGGTTCGTGCCCGAGCACAGCTCGTCGAGGATCGCGACGCTGCCCGGCTGGAGCTGCTCGAAGAGCTGACGGATGCGCATCAGCTCGGTGCCCAGGCGTCCCTCGACCTGCGCCGCGTCGCCGTCGGTGACCAGCGAGAGGAACAAGTTCGGAGCCCGAACGATCCGCGCCTGGGCCGCGGGCACGAAGAGCCCGACCTGACCCAGCAGCTGCGTCAGCGCGAGCGACTGCAAGAGCCGCGTTTTTCCCCCGGAATTCGGCCCGGTGATCACCACCAGCGCGTCGTGGCGCGGCACCGGCACGTCGCACGGGATCGGCGTCACGTCCTGGAGGAAGAGCAGCGGGTTGAAGAGCCGCTCGATCGCGCGCTCGCCCTCGCCGTCGAGGATCTCGGGCAGGCACACCTCGAGGCCCTTGGCGCGCGCGAGATCGCGGAAGCCGAGCGCCGCGAGGTAGGTCTCGATCGGGCCGGTGCTCGCGAGGATCGCGACGACGTCGTCGGCGAGCGGCGCGAACACCTCCTCGAGCAGGCGCACCACGACCTCGCTCTCGCCGTAGCGATAGCCGCGCAGGAACGAGAGCATGCGCTGGAAGAAGCGACCGATCGGCCCGGGTAGGATCGAGGTCTCGGTCTCGCGGATCGCGAGCACGCCGAAGCCGCGGATCGTCCCGTCCGATCCGAGGCGCAGCCGCACGTCGACCGTCGCGAGGTTCCCCTCGACGTCGACGAGCTGCACGAGACGCGACCACGCCTCGCGACCGCGCACCCGCTGCCCGAGATCACGAAGCCGAGAGAGCACGCTCTGCGCGCCCTCGAATCCGTCGGCCATCGCCTCGACGCAACGGCGCAGCGCGACCAGCACGCCGACCTTGCGCCGCACGAGGTTGGGCTCGGTGCCGGTCGAGAGCTCGAGCGCCTCGCGCAGCCGCCGCACCGCGAGGTACACCCGCTCGAGATCGCCGCGCATCGCCGGCTTCTCGACGAGCTCGGCGAGCACGCGCTGCCGCGTCGCTCCGTCGATCGCGTGCGCGGGCGGGGTCTCGAGCACGCGGCGCAGCACCTTCGCGTTCGCGTCGAGGTGCGCGCCCTCGATCGTCACGCGCAGGCTGCTGCGCACGAGCTCGTCGAGGTAGAGCTGCGACGCGAACGCCGCGGGATCGAAGGTGCTGGGCGCGAGGGGCAGGGCCTCGATCAGCGTGTCGAACACGCCCTCGCAGTCGCCGCCCTCGAACGCGAAGCGCACGAGCTCCGACGAGCCGCGCAGATCGCCCCACGCGCGCGGCTCCGCGTGCAGCAGGTCGGGCACCATCGGCCCGCTGAGCGCGGGCTTCGCGCCGACCGGCTGCACGTAGAAGCTCGGAGGGCCGCCCGCATCGGCGCCCGCAGGCAGCGCACGCCGCCTGCGACGCAGGCTCTCCGAGGTCGATCGTCGTCCGAGCACGAGGCGCACGTTCTACCTGATCTCGAAGGCGGACACCTCACGCGCGCCGAGGTTCCCGCCCGTTCGATCAGGACGGCCCCGGAGCTAGTCGACGAAGATCGTGCCGACCATCCCCACCGTCGCGTGGGGCACGCAGTAGTAGCCGTACGCGCCCGCGGGGCTCATCACGAAGCTCGCGGTGTCGCCGCTCCCGTGAGGCGCCGTCGGCAGCGGCGTGGTGCCCGCCGCGTCGGGGACGAGCGTCCCGCCGATCACGCGTCCGGCCTGCAGCGGGTGCGACGAGAAGTTGCCGACGAAGGTGACCGTGGTGCCCGCCGTGACCGCGATGCACGCCGGCGAGTACGCCTGCGACTCGTCGCTGAAGTGGATCTCGACGCTCTCGCGATCGGTGAGATCGGCCGCGACGCCGCGCGAGCAACCGTGGATCGTCGGCCCGGCATCGCTCGCGCCCGCGTCGGGCTCGACCGCCGCGTCGGGCGCGCCGGCATCGCTCGAGTGCGCGTGACCGGCGTCGGGCGCCGACGCGTCGATCGCATCCGGCGCGACGTCCTCGGGCTCGCCGCACGCTGCGAGCCCGAGCGCGACCACCAGCACGATCGCGCGACGCATCAGCGCACGCCCGGCGCTTCGTAGCCCGTCTGCGACACGTACTCGACGTACCCGCCGCCGTACACGCGCGGACCGTTCTCGTGCCCGACCTCGAGCACGCGGTTCGAGAGCGAGCGCAGGAACGAGCGATCGTGCGAGACGAAGATCATCGTGCCCTCGAAGTCCGCGAGCGACTTCGTGAGCATCTCCTTGGTCGCGAGATCGAGGTGGTTCGTCGGCTCGTCGAGCACCAGGAAATTCGGCGGCTCGTAGAGCATCTTCGCGAGCACGAGCCGCGCCTTCTCACCGCCCGAGAGCACGCGGCACTTCTTCTCGACGTCGTCGCCCGAGAAGCCGAACGCGCCGGCGCAGGTGCGCAGCGATCCCAGCGACGCGCGCGGATGCGCGTCCTGCAGCGAGTCGATCACGGTGCGATCGGGATCGAGCACCTCCATCGCGTGCTGCGCGAAGTACCCGAGCTTCACGCTCGCGCCGACCGTCACCGCGCCCACATCGGGCGTGGACTCGCCGACGATCAGCTTGAGCAGCGTGCTCTTGCCGGCGCCGTTGATGCCCATCACGCACCACCGCTCGCGACGGCGGATCAGGAAGTCGAAGCCGCGGTAGATGCGCTTCGATCCGTAGCCCTTCTCGACGTGCTCGAGCTTCACCACGTCGTCGCCCGAGCGCGGCGGCTTGGGGAAGTCGAACTCGATCACGCGACGGCGCTTGGGCGGCTCGATCTTCTCGATCTTCTCGAGCTTCTTCACGCGCGACTGGACCTGCGCCGCGTGCGAGGCGCGCGCCTTGAAGCGCGCGATGAACGCCTCTTCCTTTGCGAGCATCGCCTGCTGCCGCGCGAACTGCGCTTCCTGCTGCTGCGCCGCGATCGCGCGCTGCTGCTCGTAGAAGTCGTAGTTGCCGGAGTAGGTCGTGAGCTCGCCGCCGTCGATCTCGACGATCTTCGTGACCAGGCGGTTCATGAACTCGCGATCGTGCGAGGTCATGATCAGCGCGCCCTCGAAGTCGCGCAGGAAGCGCTCGAGCCAGAGGATCGACTCGATGTCGAGGTGGTTCGTGGGCTCGTCGAGGAGCAGCGCGCTGGGCTTCATCAGCAGGATGCGCGCGAGCGCGACGCGCATCTTCCAACCGCCCGAGAGCTTGCCGACGTCGCCCGCGATCACCTCGGGCGCGAAGCCGAGGCCGGCGAGGATCTCCTGGGCGCGCGACTCGAGGCCGTAGCCGTCGAGCTCGTCGAAGCGCGCCTGCACCTCGCCGAAGCGCGCGACGATCTTGTCGAGCTCGTCGGCGCGCGCCGGGTCCGCCATCGCGGCCTCGAGCTCGTGGAGCTCGTGCGCGACCTTCGAGACCTCGCCGGCGCCCGCCATCGTCTCCTCGAGCACGGTGCGCCCCGACATCTCGCCGACGTCCTGGGAGAAGTGCCCGATCGTGACGTTCTTCTCGATGACGATGCCGCCCGAGTCGGGCGCCTCGTCCTTCACGACCATCCGGAAGATCGTCGACTTTCCTGCGCCGTTGGGGCCGACGAGGCCGACCTTCTCGCCCTTGAAGACGCTCATCGAGGCGTCGAGGAAGAGGATCTGGCCGCCGTGCTGCTTGCTGACCGAGTCGAGACGAATCACGAGGCGCGGAGGTTCGCAGACGTGAGACGCAGCGCAAGCGGAGGCCGCGAGGGGACGCTGCTATCCTGATCCGCATGGAAGCTCGCGACCTGCGCCGGATGACGGTCGAGGAGTACATCACGCTCGATCGCGCGAGCGACGAGCGCTGGGAGTACGTGAACGGCGCAGCGTTCGCGATGGCGGGCGGAAGCCCCGAGAACGCGTTGGTCGCCACCAACGCGGCGCTGGCGCTCCGGAACGCGGCAAGTGGCTCGTCACGACGGGTGTGCGCGAGGGGACCGTCGAGCTCGAGTCGATCGGCGCGACGCTCGAGGTCGCGGAGCTCTGGGCCGATCTCGATCGACTGCGCTGACCCCTAGGGGCAGAAGACGATCTCCCAGTCTTCCCCGGCGCAGGCGCGGACCGGGCTCGGGTCTTCGCCGCGCTGGTCGTCGCCCGACCACGCGTAGCCGTCGTCGCACGACTCGAAGTAGAGCGCGACCTCGCTCTCGGGGTCGTCGCGATCCGGGCTGACGCACGAGACGAGCTCGCCCGACGCGTCCTCGACGCGGCCGACGTCGGGGCACTCGGTGAGCAGCGCCGGATCGTCGCAGACCAGCGTGTCGCAGTCGGGCCGCGCGAGCGGCGTGATGCGCATCGTGAGGTTGTGCGCGTCGACGTGGCTGATGTTGTACCAGTCGAAGTCGTGGAAGTCGGTGTTGAACGTGAGCTCCGCGAGCGTGTGGCGCTCGGGGCCCGGATCGTCACCGAGGAACCCCCAGTAGCGCTTCGCGGAGAGCTCTTCCTCCGCGCTGCCGATGTCGCGGCACGCGATGGTGCCGGGCGCGATCGTCGCGCCCTCGATGTCGCTTCCGCGCATCTCGAGCATTCTTGAACAACCGTTCACGAACACGAGCGTGGTGCGTCCGTCGCCGTCGACCGCGCAGTCCTGCTCGACCGGCGCCGCGTCGGTGTCGCTCGGCTGCGCGTCGCGCGTGCTCGGCCGCGCGTCGTGCGCCACCCCGGCATCGCCCTCGCTCGCCGGAGGGCTGCCGCAGCCGAGCAGGCCCAGAAGCGCGCCGATCACCGCGATTCTCGTCATTCCATCGCTCCTCGGTCGCAGTCGGGGGAGGCGGGCGCCTCGACGTAGGCGCGCCCGAGCGCGGTCAGCTCGCCGTCGCCGCCCAGCAGATCGACGTGGTCGATCCCCTCGAAGCGCCCGGAGAACCACGCGTAGCGCTCGATGCGCGGATCGCTCTCGAGGAACGCGACCGCGTCCTCGAGGAACGCGATCTGATCGTCGACGTCCGCGGCGTCGGTGCACGCGAACTCGGTGAGCCACAGCGGCTGCGTGAAGCGCTCCTCGTACTGGCGGACGTGATCGATCAGCCAGCGCGCCTGGTCCTCGCCCTCGGGATGACAGCCCACGTAGATGTGGATCGCGATGCGATCGACGCGGCAGTCGCGGCACGCGGCGAAGAAGTCTTCGAGGTAGCGGAACGGATCGGTGTCCTGACAGTCGCCGCCGCAGTAGTTCACCGCGGGCGAGACCAGGAGCAGGCCGCGCTCGTCGGCGATCCGCTCGACCTCGGGCCACAGCGCTGCGGCCTCTGCGGCCGACAGGTTCGCCTGCGATCCGAAGTTCGGCTCGTTGAAGCCGAGCAGCGTCGTCGCGCCCTCGGGGATCTCGTCGATGTGGGTCGCGGCCTCGAAGTCGCGGCCCCACACCATCGGCACGTACTCGACGCCCGCCGCGCGATAGCTTCCGTCGCGCAGCGCTTCGTCGGGCCGGTGGTGCCAGTTGTACCACCACGAGATCGCGGGCCGGAGCGCTGCGAAGTCGGCGAGCGAGTGGTGCCCGTACGCGACGCCGCGTTTGCATCCGCGCACCACCGGCGGGGTGCTGGCGTCGTCACGCACGTCGTCGCCCGGCGTGCCCTCGCACGCGCAGCCGACGATCAGCAGCGCCCACACGAAGCGCGCGCTCATCGCGGCAGCCGCAGATCGAGGAGGCCGCGGACCACTCCGTCGTCGATCTCGGCGGGGAGCGCGGGCAGCAGCGGCGCCGCCGCCGCGGGGATCTCCGACGGATGCACGATCGCGAGCTGCACGGTCCGCGACGTCTCGTCGAGCAGCACGAGGAAGTAGCGATAGCCCTCCGCAGGCCGCCGGAACGCGGCGCCCGGACCGCGCTCGGGGCTCGCGACCGCGCCTGCCGCGGCCTCGGCGATCGTGCTCTTGTCGATGAGATCGACCTCGGGCCCGAGGCGCGACACGTCGCAGCGCGCACCGCACGGTCCTTCGCCGACGTAGCCGCCGTAGCCGAAGAAGTTCGTGCTGAAGACGTCGAGGTTCCGGTACTCGTTGTTGTCGTTGACGACCTCGAACACGTTGAACTGCCCGCAGCCGTCGCCGAGCCACCACTCCGCGGGGTTCCGCGCGTAGCACTGGCAGCTCGAGAACGCGCCGGCGCGCGCGAGCTCGCCGAGGCTCAGGCCGATCCACGGTGCGTCGTACCAGTTGCCTCCCGGGCCATCGGAGCACGGCGTGCCTGCTTCGGGATCCCCGACGTGCGGCATGCGCGCGAGCAGCACGAAGAGCTTCGATCCGGCCCAGCCGTGGTGACGTCCTTCGCCGTTGCAGAAGGGCTCGCTGCCGGGCCCACACGGGAACGGGACGTCGGTCGCGAGATCGACCAGGCACTCGGTGCCGATCGCGCCGTCGAAGCCCTCGGACTCGGTGTCGTTGCCGCGGAACGAGAGGCCGCGCGGGCTCGACGCGGTGCGCCGATCCCACGCCGACACCAGCGACCATCCCGCGGCGCTCGGCTGGTAGACGGCGAGCTGCGCGACGTTCATCGGGCCGCGCAGCGTGAGCACGAGGTCTTCGTTCCACGGGGTGAGCCGATCGCTCGTCACCTCGTGCCGCGCCATGCAGCAGCCGTTCGTGTCGTACGCGTCGCAGGGGCCGACGTCGGGATCGCGCACGCTCGGGTACCAACCGGTCGCGCCGATCTGTTGGAACGTGATCGTCCCGCCGTGCGAGGGCGGATCGAGCACCGGGAGATCGGGAGGCCCGAGGCCGCCATCGAGGCTCGGGGGCGGCGCCGCGTCGACACCGATCACGCGTGCGTCGCGTGTCGCGGCGTCGTGTCCGATGCCGCCGTCGAGCTCGCTCGTGGGCCGCTCGTTCGAGCAGCCCAAGGCGATCATCGCGATCGCGAGAATCGAGGTCCGTCGATCGGACATTCCGCTCCTCTCGGCAGATGAGTGGAGCGATCCGAGCGCAGTGGTGGCGAAATCGTCCGCCCCGAAAATGAACGAGCCCTCCCGCCTCGCGGCGAGAGGGCTCGGCTCGTCGATGGACGATCAGTCGACGATCGGATCGAGCGCGATCTCGACGCGCTGCGTCCCGAGCCCGACGCGCTCCTCGACGATCACGCGGCCGCGCGCGAGATCCATCGTCATCGCGGGATCGCCGTCGCGCGCCGTCACGTCCGCGTCGCGCACGACCTCGCGACCGCCGCAGCGCGCGTAGCCGGAGTCGAACGTCGTGCCGTAGAGCGTCTCGCCACCGCAGCGCACCTCGACGCGGCAGTCGAACCCGCCGCCCTCGACCGGCATGCGCTCCACGGTGCACTGCTCGCCCATCGCGACCACCTCGGGCCCGTGGGTCGCGACGACGTGGCCGTCGCGCACGAGCGGGGTGACCGCCGCCCTGGTCGCGGCGTACGCGCGCGCACCGCCGTGGCACGCGCCGCGCGATGCGCCGACCGCGAGCATCATCGAACCGACGAGCGCCACGCCCGCCATGATCGACGCGCCGAGGCGCATCGACCAGCGGAGCCCTTCGACGTCGTGCTCCGCGGCATCCAGCTTCGTCGCGTCGCTCTTCTCGTGGGGGGCGCGCACGCCGCCGCGATGCTCGTCGAGCTCGCGGCGTAGCACTTCCGCCTCACGGGTCTTCTGGGCGTGGGCTGCGCGGAGCAGCGCGATCTCCGACTTGGCCTCGTCGAGCTCGCGCTGCTGAGCATCCACGCGCGCCTGGATCGAAAGCAGCTCGTCCCGGTGCGTCATGACCCCATCATGGGCTTGGTCCCGCTCCGAAGAAAAGGGGCGCACGCACGATCGTGAGCACGTGTCCTTACCTCGGATCCGGCAGGGGTCTCGTGCTAATCAAGCGGCCCCATGCCGACCGACGATCAGCCCGCACCGGGGTTCTTCTTCCGCTTCTTCGTGCTCGCCTGGATCGCGTACTTCCGCACGCTGTTCGACGCGGATTTCGCGGCCGGCGTCGCGCGGCTCCGCGAGGGACGGCCCGCGCTGCCGCCGCCTCCCGAGCCGGAGCAGAAGCCCGCGCCCGAGAAGAAGAAGCCCGAGCCCGAGAGGCCGGTGCTGCGCGAGGCGACGCCCGACGCCGCGCTCCAGCTGCTCGCGCTGCTGCAGCGCGAAGGTCGATTCGTGGACTTCCTCGAGGAGGACGTGGCGAGCTTCTCGGACGCGCAGGTCGGTGCGGCGGCGCGCGTGGTGCACGAGGGTTGTCGCAAGGCGCTGCGCGAGCACGTTCCGCTCGAGCCGGTGCGCAGCGAGGACGAGGGCGCGAAGGTGACGCTGGAGAAGGGCTTCGACGCGAAGGCGATCCGTCTGACCGGCAACGTCGTCGGTGAGCCGCCGTTCAAGGGCGCGCTCGCGCATCGCGGCTGGCGCGCGAAGGACGTGAAGCTGCCGAAGATGGCCGAGGGGCACGACGCGCGCGTGATCGCGCCGGCGGAGGTGGAGCTGTGAGCAAGGAGGGCGCTTCGTTCGCGATCGGGATCGACCTCGGGACGACGCACTGCGCGCTCTCGTACGTCGAGCTCGATCTGAGCGAGGGCGAAGAGGTCGCCCAGCACGTGCTCGAGGTGCCGCAGTCGGTCGCGCCGGCGCAGGTCGAGAGCCGCGCGCTGCTGCCCTCGTTCCTCTACTTGCCGCACCCGGGCGAGCTCGCGCAGGGCGCGCTCGCGCTGCCGTGGAGCGAGTCACCGCCGCAGTGCGTGGGCGAGCTCGCGCGTGCGCTCGGGAGCAAGACGCCGATCCGCTTGGTCTCGAGCGCGAAGAGCTGGCTCTGTCATCCCGGCGTCGATCGACGCGCGCCGATCCTGCCCGCGGGGCTCCCGCCCGACGCGAGCGACGTGCCGCGCATCTCGCCGCTCCAGGCGTCGATCCAGTACCTCGAGCACCTGCGAGATGCTTGGAACACCAAGCATCCCGAGGCGCCGATCGAAGAGCAGGACGTGGTGATCACGGTGCCCGCGTCGTTCGATCCCGCGGCGCGCGAGCTGACCGCGGAGGCGGCGCGCGAGGCCGGGCTCGGCGGCGCGGTGCTGCTCGAGGAGCCGCAGAGCGCGCTCTACTCGTGGATCCAGCGCACGGACGGGAAGTGGCGCGAGCAGGTGAAGGTCGGCGACGTGATCCTCGTCGTCGATCTCGGCGGCGGCACCACCGACTTCTCGCTGATCGCGGTGCTCGAGCGCGAGGGGAACCTCGAGCTGCATCGTGTCGCGGTCGGCGATCACATCCTGCTCGGCGGCGACAACATGGACCTCGCGCTCGCGCACACGGTGCGCGTGAAGCTCGAGGCCGAGGGGCACTCGCTCGATGCGTGGCAGGTGCAGGCGCTCACGCACGCGTGTCGCGCCGCCAAGGAGCAGCTGCTCGGCGAGCGCCCCGCGGCGGAGAGTGTCGCGATCGTCGTGCCGAGCCGTGGCTCGAAGCTGATCGGCGGATCGCTGCGCACCGAGCTCACGCGCGAGGAAGTGGAGCGCGTGCTGGTCGAGGGCTTCTTCCCGGTGGTCGACAGCAAGGCGCGCCCGATGGGCCGCGCGCGCGGCGCGCTGACGCAGATCGGTCTGCCGTTCGCGCAGGATCCCGGGGTGACGCGGCACCTCGCGGCGTTCCTCGGCAAGCAGATCGCGGCGACCGAGGCGCTCGAGGGCTTCCGTGCGAGCGCGCCGGACGCGACGTTCCTCCATCCGACGGCGGTGCTCTTCAACGGCGGCGTGCTGAAGTCGCCGGTGCTCGCGTCGCGCATCGTCGACGTGCTCAACGCGTGGCTGGTGAAGGACGGAGCGCCGAAGGCGCGGGTGCTCGAGGGCGCGGATCTCGATCTCGCGGTGGCGCGTGGCGCGGCGTACTACGCGTACGTGCGTCGTGGTCGCGGCGTGCGCATCCGAGGCGGCACCGCGATGAGCTACTACGTCGGCATCGAGGCCGCGATGCCGGCGGTGCCGGGCATGGAGCCGCCGGTGAGCGCGCTCTGCGTGGCGCCGTTCGGGATGGAAGAGGGGACCGAGGCGCCGCCGGCGCCGCAGGAGCTGGCGCTGGTGGTCGGGGAGCCGGTGCAGTTCCGGTTCTTCGGCTCGAGCGTGCGACGCGACGACGAGCCGGGGACGTTGCTCGATCGATGGCAGGGCGAGGTCGAGGAGCTGCCTCGGATCGAGACGACGCTGACGAGCGAAGGGCGCACTCCTGGGGATCTGGTGCCGGTTCGGCTTCGGGCTTCGGTGACGGAGGTCGGGACTCTGTCGCTGAATGTGATCGCTCGGGATGGGGAGCGGTGGCATCTGGAATTGGATGTTCGTCACTCGTCGTGAGGCCGCGCGGGGAGAGGCTTCGGTGAGGGGCGCGGGGAGGGGTCTCGTGCTCGGACAGCACGCGCCGCGTGCTCTCGACTTCACGCGCGAACCGGCTCGCCCTTCGGGCATCGCGGCCGAATTGGTCGGGCTCGCGCTTCGCGCATCGCGCCGACTCCAGTGCTGGGGCTGTGGCCTCGCTCACGTCTCGCGCGTTGCGACGACGAACTCGATCAGCGCGCGGACCGCGCTCGAGCGGGCGGTGGCGCGCGGGTACACCAGCGAGAACGGGCGCTTCGCGCCGCGGTGCTCTTCCAGCACTTCGACGAGCTCGCCGCGGCGGAGCGCGTCGGCGACCATGAAGTCGTAGGCGTACGCGAGGCCGAGGCCGGCGCGGGCGAGCGCGACCACGCCGACCATGTCGTCGGAGCAGCGGTAGCGCGCCAGGGGCTCGATGCGGCGGGGCGGCGTGCCGAGCTCCCACGGTATCGCGCGGCCGGTGCGCGGGAGGACGAACGTGATGCAGTCGTGCGACGCGAGATCGTCCGGCGTCTGCGGACGCCCGCGCCGCGCGAGGTACGCCGGGCTCGCGACCACCGCGAGCGGGAACGAGCCGAGGCGCCGCGCGACCAGCGATTGGTCGCCGATCGCGCCGTGACGGATCGCGAGGTCGCACTGGTCGCGCACGAAGTCGACGTTGTGATTCGAGACCTGCATCTCGACTTGTACGTTCGGGTTGAGACGGTGGAACTCGTCGAGCCGCGGCGCGAACCGGTGCAGGCCGTACGTCGTCGGCACGCTGATGCGCACCACGCCCGAGGGGGTGTCGCGCTTCTCGCGCATCGCCTCGCCTCCCGCGCGCAGCAGGGCGAGCGCCTGCGCGGCGTGCTCGTAGTAGCGCCGGCCCTCGTCGGTCGCCGCGAGGCTCCGGGTGGTGCGGCGGAACAGCGACGCACCGAGCTCCTCCTCGAGACGCGCGACGCTGCGGCTGACCGCCTGGGGCGTGAGCGCGAGCGCCCGCGCGGCGCGGGTGAAGCTGCCGAGCTCGTAGGTCCGGCAGAACGCCTCGAGGTGAGCGAGGGGAGGGAGCGCGGTCATCTTCAATCGATACGTACAACTGAATGACGCACCGCGCCTCTCACGCCGCGCCGACCGGCTCCGTACATCTCCGGCATGACGAGCCATCGAACGGTGCTCGCGACCAGCGCGCTCGCGCTCCTCGCGTGCTGCGCACCGCGACACGAAGACACCGCACGAGAACCGGAGAGCCAGATGACCCAGAGGCCGACGATCCTGATCGCGATGACGAGCCACGACCGCAAGGGCGACACCGGCGAGCCCACGGGCGCGTACCTGCCCGAGATCGCCGAGCCCTACGAGGTGTTCGTCGAGGCGGGCTACGACGTGGAGTTCGCGTCGGTGCGCGGAGGGCGCGTCCCGCTCGACGGAGTCGATCGCAGCGTGCCCGCGGTCGCGCGCTTCCTCGACGACGAGCGGCTGGTCGCGCGCCTCCACGCGAGCATCGCGTCGCGCGACGTCGACCCCTCGCGCTACGCAGCGATCTTCTTCGCCGGTGGGCACGGCGCGATGTGGGACCTCCCCGAGGACCCCTCGTTCCAGCGCGCGACCGCGTCGATCTACGAGCGCGGCGGCGCGGTGGCGGCGGTGTGTCACGGGCCCGCGGCGCTGGTGAACGTGCGGCTCGCCGATGGTCGCGCGCTCGTCGCGGGGCGCACCATCAGCGCGTTCACCGACGACGAGGAGCGCGCGGTGCAGCTCGATCGCGTCGTGCCCTTCCTGCTCGAGAGCACGCTGCGCGAACGAGGCGCGAGCATCGTGACCGCGCCGCTCTGGCAGCCGCGCGTCGCGGTCGACGAGCGTCTCGTCACCGGGCAGAACCCCGCGTCGGCTGCGCCGGTCGCGCGTGCCCTGGTCGAGCTGCTCGCGACGCGGCGCTGAGGTCGCGTACGCTGGAGCGATGTTGCAGCGAGCGTGGTGGGCTTCGCTGGCTCTGACGTGGGCCGGTTGTTACGCGTCGCACGAGCTCGAGACCGGAGCTCCGACGTGCGAGGCGCCAGTCGGGTCGGGCGTCGCTTGCGAGCCGGATCGCGCGGTGTGGCCCGACGGGGCGTGCCGCGACGCGAGCGGGACGGCGATCGCGTTCCGGGTCGGTGGGGGGCTCGCCGCGTGCGAGATGCGAGGAGACGCATCGGGGTGGGCCGCGCGTCCGGCGTGCGGTGAGGCGCACGACGGAACCCACGCCGCGTCGTGCGAAGGTGCGACGCCGAGCGGGCCGCTCGCGTTCGCGTGGTGGCCGACGCGCCCGCCTTTCGCCGAGCGGACCTTCGATCCCGCACCGGGCACCTGCGAGGTCGCGCTCGAGGCCGAGCCCGACGGTCCGTGGGAGCCGCTGCGCGGCGTCGACGAGATCTGCGCCGACGTCGAGCCCTCGTGCTCGACGCCGGTGGTGATCGATCTCGTCGCGCGCGGGGGCGATCCGTGCGGCGGCTCGGAGTTCGTCGAGCGCTGCCGCGCCGAGGTGGTGGACGGACGGATCGTGCTGCGCGCGGAGTCTGCGCCGGCGCGCATCGCGGGGTGCTTGACCGAGCTCGGGGATCGCGTCGCCCGCTGCGCGCTGCCGCCCCTTCCGGTCGGGCGCTACGAGGTGGTCGACGATCTCGGTCGCACCCTCGGCGCGATCACGATCGGCGCCGAGGGACGCGGAGGTCGTGCGTGCACCGAGCTTCCCATCGACGAGGTCGATGGATCGGCGCGCACCCATCGACGCGGTGAATGACTCGTACTGCTGCCCGGATGTTGGTTCCGGGATCGATGTTCAGCCCGGAACCAACATCCGGGCAGAGGTACTAGCGCAGCGAGGCGAGGGCGGCGCGGTAACGATCGTTCCCCGGCGCCAGCACCATCGCGCGTCGATACGCGCGCGCCGCGCCGTCGCGATCTCCGGCGCGGAGGCGCGCCGCGCCGAGCCCCGCGAAGATGCGCGCGTCGCTGGGCGCGATGCGCGAAGCGGCCGCGTACTCGGCGGCCGCGCGGTGGAAGTCTCCGGCGCGGAAACGATCACGAGCGCGCGCGAGCACGGTCTGCAGCGTGTCGTTGGTGCGCGCGGGGCGCGCCGGCGCGATGCGCGACGCGGGGACCGGCGCGGTGACCCGCGGCTGGGCGCGGCGACCACGACGTCCACGGCGCACGCGCGGCTCGGGCGGCGCCTCCTCCACCGCGAGCTCGGGCTCCGGCTCGGGGATCTCGACCGCGGCGGGCGCGACCGGCGCGGGCGCGACGATCGGCGGCGCTTCGACCTGGGCCGGCGCGATCGCGACGACCGGCGCTGCCACCACCGGCGGCGCGTCGTGGCCGCCCCGGCTCGTCACCGCGACCAGCGCGACCGTCGCCAGCGCGCCGACACACGCGGCGATCACGTGCGAGGGCTCGACCCGCCACGCGCGCAGCTTCGCGCGCATCGCGCCGATCGACCACACGCTCGCGCTCGACCCGGACGCGGTGAGCGGCAGCAGATCCGAAGGCACCGCCGGCGGCGGCGGCAGCACCACGGGGGCCACCCGACCGTCGGGCGTCGCGTTCACGCTGATCGGGTTCGGCGTCGCGTCCATCGCGCGCAGCCACTCGCGGATCTGCGCGTCGCGCGCGCTCATCAGCGCGTGCCCCGCGCTGTTCACGAACGCCGCGACCTCGGTCGACGACACGTGCGGCGCGCGGGTCGCGAGCCACCGCACCAGATCCGCGTGCAGCTCGCGCATCGAGCAGCGCGTCTCGGGCGAGCGATCGAGCGCGCGCAGCACGATCGCGTCGAGCGTCGCGTCCCCGTCGCTCGCGATCTGCGAGGGCGGGACGATCGGCGAGTTGCGCACCTTCGTGAGCACCTCGAACGCGCCCTTGCCGCGGAACAGACGACGCCCGGTGAGGCACTCCCAGAGCAGCACGCCGAGCGACCACACGTCGGCCGACGAGCTCGGCCGCTCGCCGCTCACCAGCTCGGGCGCGACGTAGCGGAACTTGCCCTTCACGTGGCCGACCTCGGTGCCGACCACGTTGCGCGCGGTCTTCGCGACCCCGAAGTCGATCAGCTTCGCGATGCCGCTGCGCAGCACCATCACGTTCGGCGGGCTCACGTCGCGGTGCACGAGGTGCAGCGGCGTTCCGTCGAGCGCCTTCGCCTGGTGCGCGTAGGCGAGCGCGGCCGCGATCTCCGAGACGATCTTCGCGACGACTGCGACCGGCACGCGCGTCTTGGTGCGCTCGCACTCCCCGAGCAGCTCCGAGAGCGTGAGGCCGTCGAGGTACTCGGCCGCGATGTACGTCAGCGCGTCCTCGAAGCCGGTGTCGTGGATCTGCAGCAGGTTCGGGTGGGCGAGGGCCGAGAGCGCGCGCGCCTCGTCGAGGAACATCCCGACGTGCTGCGGGCTGTCGAGCAGGTGCGCGCGCGGGGTCTTCACCACGACGAGACGACGCACCGCGCCTGGACTGCTGACGAGCGCGAGATGGACGTCGGCCATGCCGCCGCGGCCGAGCAGCCCGAGGAGCACGTAGCGCCCGAAGCGCGCAGGCGTCGCGCACGCCCGCGTGCCCGAGCTGGGCTCGGGCGCGCTCGGGGTCGCGCTCGAGACCTTGGCGATCACGGTCACGAGCGTGGCAGATGGCAACAACCGATCCGCTGGATTTTGGCATGCGATCTCGCGATCGGAGCGGAGCACGCGCTGCGCCGTGGAGCGCGCGGTGCGCCACGCTCAGGCGCTCGGAACGCGGACCTTGATCCAGATCTCGAAGTCCACGCTCCCGCCGACCGGACCGTCGTTCACGTAGTGGTCGACCGCGACGAAGTCGTCGGCGACGGCCCCGCTCCGCGGGAGCCACACCGAGTCGATGCGAGCGCCGGTAGGTCTCCTCGACGCCGGCGACGTCGCCCGCGTAGCGGAACACCGCGTAGCGACCCGCCGGGATGCGGCCCCGGAAGAGCGGCGCCGGGAGCGCGACCTCCGCGGAGCACGGCATGCACGCGTGGTAGCGACAGAGCTCGGGCGCCGGCACCCGCGGGCTGTCGTGGGCCATGCCGTACGCGTCGACGGCGTCGCCGCAGATGCCGAGCGCGCGTCCGCGCGCGATGAGCTCGTCCCAGGTGCGCACGAGCGCGGGCAGGTCGTAGCCCTCGGGGCTCGCGAGGCACGCGACGTCGAGCCCGGCGAAATCGACCCAGCGCACGCTCTTCGCGAGCGCGTCGTGCTCGCGGCGTCGAGTGGCCTGGTCGGTGGCGGGCGGCAGCACGTAGAGCGATGCGGGATCGAAGCTCGCGCCGAATGGCTGCCTCGTCTCGTCGTGTCCTGGTCACCGGTGCATCGCGCGGCATCGGTCGCGCGACCGCGCTCGCGCTCGCGCGCCGTGGTGATCGTCTCGTGCTCGCGGCGCGCGACGAGCTCGCGCTGCGCAACGTCGCGCGGGAGGTCGTGGCGCTCGGTGCCGAGGCGATCGTGATCCCGTGCGACGTGACCGACGACGCGAGCGTGTCGAGCGCGATCGAGCGCGCGCTCGCGACCACGTCGCGGCCGAGCTCCTGCGCGCGGTCGATCGTGCACCTCGCGCCTACGCGGCGAGCCCGGTGTTCCGCGCGTTCCTGCGCCTCGCCGGGATGTTCCCGGCGTGGGCCGAGGCGCGCATGGGCGCGAGCACGAAGTCGCTGCTCGCGTTGCCTGGCTAGGTGGGGCGCGCCTTCGCGGCCAGTGCGAGCACCCACACGCGACCGCGCGTCGTGCCCACCGCGAGCCGCGTGCTCCCCGGCGCGATCGCGACGCTGACCGGGCGATCCTCACCGCCCCGCAGGGTGAATCGCCCGAGCAGCGAGCCGTCGTGGGTCGAGCGGATCTGCAGCCACGTCGGGTCCCACAGCACGAACCAGCGCTCGTCGGGCGCGATCACGATCGTGTCGCCACCCGGGTGCTTCATCGCCCAGCGCTCTTCGCTCGACTCCGTCGCGCACCGCACGAGATCGGTTCGGTACACCTCGCCGAAGCTCGCGGTGGCGTATCGCGCGACCGCCACCACCTCGGCGCCGCCGGCGAGACGTGCGCACGACCAGAGCTCGGGCTGGCGCGGGGCCCAGGGCACGCGATCGAACACACCGGTCTCGCGATCGAAGCGGATCGTCGAGCACCCGTCGAGGTGCGCGAGCAGGAGCTCGACCCAGCGTCCGTCGGGGGACACCGCGAGCGGCGTCGAGCTGAAGCGCGGGCCGGGGCCGACGAGGTCGAGCTGCGCGGTGACGGCGTCGATCTCGTGCGCCCAGCCTCGTCCGGTGCGGGGATCGATCACGCCGATCCCGTAGTGCGGCAAGTGCTGCGCGTCGTAGCGCTCGCCCAGGTACGCGACGCCCGCTCCGTCGGGTGTCCACCGCAGGGTCCGCCGCACCCACGGCGACGCGATGCGCGGGCCTTCCCAGCTCGCCGTCGTGAGCGACCACATCGCGAGCGAGTCCGAGCCCGTCGCGATCACGGCCGCCCGCGCGTCGGGCGAGATGGCGAACGACTCGACGCCCGGCGCGCCGAGGTCGACCGCGGTCGTCGCGCGCTCCGACTCGACGTCGAGCGCGAGCACCCGCGGTCCTCGATGACCCGCGCACCAGAGTGTCCGTCCGTCGTCGACCCATGCGAGCAGCGCGGCGCTCGATCCGGGGTGCGCCTCGAATCGCGCGACGCGCTCCACCACGCGGCCCTGCACCTGCAGCTCGGGGGCTCGTCGTGTGCTGCGCTCTCCAGCCATCGAGCGAGCGTGCCACGAGCGCGCGATCCCTGGGTCGAGCGCGCCTGCACGTGGCAGGCTGAGGGCCATGAGGCGTGCGCTCTCGCTCTTCGTTCTCCTGCTCGCCGGGTGCAACACCGGGCATCTCGGGTCGGCGTGCTCGTCACACGACGACTGCGAGGACGTGCTGGTCTGTGGCGCGAGCGAGGGCGCGCCCTACTGCACCCGGCGCTGTCGTCCCGATGCGCAATCGAGCGAGTGCCCCGACGGCTGGTCGTGCACGCCGCGCACGGGCGAGCCCGCGCGCGGACTCTGCACCCAGGACTGATCACTCCCAGCTCTTCAGCTTCCGCCACAGCGTGTTCCGCCCGATCCCCAACACACGCGCGGCGTCGCCCATGTTCCCGCTGCACGCCTCGAGCACGCCGAGCACGTGCTCGCGCTCGACCTCGTCGAGCGGTCGCAGCTTCACCCGCTCCCTGGGCGATGCCGATCGCGGCGACGAGAGCTCCTCGGGCAGATCCTCGAGCCGGATCTCGCTGCCACGCGCCAGCGCCGCGCCGTGCTTCACCGCGCTCTGCAGCTCGCGCACGTTGCCCGGCCACTCGTACCCGAGCAGCGCGTCCTTCGCGTCCTGGGCGAAGCCCTTCGCCTTGGTGCGCGGCTCCGCGGCGAGGAAGCTCTTCGCGAGCGCGAGCACGTCGTCGCGCCGCTCGCGCAGCGGCGGCACCCGCAGCGTGAGCACCTTGAGCCGGTAGTAGAGGTCCTCGCGGAATCGTCCCTCGCGCACCAGCTGCGCGAGATCGCGATGGGTCGCGCACACGATCCGCACGTCGACCGCGAACGCGCGGTTGTCGCCGACGCGCCGCACCTCTCCGTCGGCGAGCGCGCGCAGCAGCTTCGCCTGGAGCACGAGCGGCATCTCCCCGATCTCGTCGAGGAACAGGATGCCGCCGTCGGCCTCCTCGAAGAGCCCGGGCTTGTCCTTGTGCGCGCCGGTGAACGCACCTCGCGCGTGCCCGAAGAGCTCGGACTCGAGCAGCTCCGCGGGCAGCGCCGCGACGTTCACCGCGACGAACGCCTTGCTCGCGCGGGGACCGTTCGCGTGCAGCACGCGCGCGACGACCTCCTTGCCGGTGCCGCTCTCGCCGGTGATCACGACCGGCGCGTCGTTCTCCGCGAAGCGCGCGGCGCGCCGGAACAGCTCGCGCATCGCGCGGCTCTCGCACACCACGCGCTGGGCGTGACGGGTGCCCTTCGCGACCGGGAGGAGGCCGCAGTGCGGACAGGTCTCTCCCGCGACGTGCACGTGTTCCATCCGTTCCATCATGGAACGCATGACGCGGATGCGCGACCGCGCCTCGAGACCGCCCGATCCCAGGGCGTTGTCCGGCGTGCGCGCGATCCCTACGACCACCTCGGGGAGGTGCGCGCGTGACGACGAAGTCTCGCTCCGAGGTGGGGGCCCCCGGCGTCGGGGCCCCGACCGAGACGATCTCCGCGTGAGCGCGCGCCGACGGCTCGCCGTGATCGCGGCGCTGTGGCTCTGCTCCGGGCTCGCGCGCGCCCAGGACGCCGAGGTCGAGCCGACCGATCTCGACCTCGCCGAGGAGCCGTCGATCGATCCCTCGACGCCACGACGGCTGATCGCGTCGTTCCTCGCGAGCGCGCGCGACGGCGAGTGGGACGTGGCCGCGCTCGCGCTCGATCTCCGCGAGGTCCCGCGCGACCAGCGCACCGAGGTCGGGCGCGAGGCGGCGCGCGATCTCGAGACCGTGCTGAGCGCCGAGCGGGTCGCGCCGACCTCGCTGCCCGACGAGCCCGAGCCCGGCGGCGATCGTGCGATCGAGATCGTGCGGCTCCCGACCGTGGAGCAGGGCGTGGTGCTGCGGCGGGTCCGGGGAGGCGAGGACCCAGCGTGGAAGTTCTCGGCGTCGACGGTGCGCGCAGCCGCGCTGCTCGCGGAGGGCGTCGATCGCGGACCGATCGGGAGCCGCGCCCCCGACTGGCTCCGCAAGCCGCGGGTGCTCCGGCTCGAGCCCTGGCAGTGGATCGTGCTGCCGATCGCGATCCTCGTCGCGCTCGGGTGCGCGTTCCTCGTCGATCGCGTCACGAGCGCGATCGCGCGTCGCTTCGCGCGGCGGCTCGGGAACGACCTCGTGGACGCGCTGTTCGAGCGCCTGCGCGGGCCCAAACGCGCGATGTTGACCCTCGCGTTCCTCGGGCTCTTCGCGATCCTCGTGCGGTTCTCGCAAGGCGCGCTCGACGTGCTCGGCCGCGCCTACGTCGCCGCGTGGTCGCTCGCGGTCGGCTGGGCGTTCTGGCACTTCGTCGATCTGCTCGCCGAGCGCGTCGAGGAGCGCGCCGCGGCCGAGGACCACTGGCGCGCCCGCGGGGTGCGCACCCGCGCCGGGATCGTGCGCCGGATCCTCCACGTCGCCGGCATCGTCGTCACGATCGCGGTCGTGCTCCTGCAGTTCGACGTGGTGCGCCAGCTCGGCCTCTCGCTGCTCGCGTCCGCGGGCGTCGCGGGCATCGTGCTCGGCATCGCGGCCCAGCGGACGTTGGGGAACCTCTTCGCGGGGATGCAGCTCTCGTTCTCCCAGCCGCTGCGGGTCGGCGACGAGATCGCGATCGAGGGCGAGACCGGCACCGTCGAGGAGATCAACCTGAGCTACGTCGTGCTGCGGCTCTGGGATCGACGTCGCCTCATCCTGCCGATCCCGAAGCTGCTCGAGACGCCGTTCGAGAACTGGACCCGGCTCGGCACCGACATCGTCGGCGTCGTGCTCGTGCCGGTCGACTTCACCACGCCGTTCGCCGCGGTGCGCGGCGAGGTCGAGCAGTTCGTGCGCGCGCATCCGCTCTTCGACGGCGCGACGCTCGCGGTGCAGGTGATCGCGATCGAGGATCGCACTGCGACGCTCCGCGTCCTCGTCAGCGCGGCCGACTCGGGGGCGCTCGTGCAGCTGCAGTGCGCCGTCCGCGAGTTCGTGCTCGGTGTGCTGCAGGGGCTCGAGGGCGGTCGATATCTTCCGCGCGTGCGCGTCGAGGAGGAGAGCGCTGCGTCGTCGAGCGAGGCGCGCGCGAGGTTGTCGTGACACCGGCGGATCCCATGTGCCGGCGAAACGCCGAGGAACGAGACGATGGCGAACACGAAGACCCCGCAGCGTAGGTTCACGGCGAAGACGGCAGGCGGTCGCGCGCGACGCCGGGGACGCACCGAGGTGAGCGCGACGCCGATCGCGATCCGCAGCTCGGTGCCGCTCACTCCCGCGTTCGAGACCACGATCCGCGAGCGCCTGGCGCGCGCGGTCGGCCACATGGCGACGCTGATCGAGCGCGGCACGGTGCGCTTCGAGGACGTGAACGGTCCGCGCGGCGGCGTCGACGTCGAGTGTCGGGTGCGCCTCGTGATGAGCGGTCTGCCGAGCGTGGTCGCGAGCGCGCGCGGGGCCACCGCGCCGAAGGCGTTCGCCGCGGTGCTGCCGAAGGTGAAGACGAGCGCGCAGCGCACGGTCGACAAGCGCGCGATCGCGGCGCCGCCTCCGACCAAGAAGGCGGCCAAGAAGGCCCCGGCGCGTCGCGCCAAGAAGGCCGCCGCCGTCGGCGCGGGGAGCCTGATCGGACGTCGGGTGGGACGCAGCGCGGCGAACCTCGCGGCGGCGCTCGATCGCCCGGAGAAGCGGCGTCGCGACGCGTACGTCGACACGTCGCTGCCCGGCGTGAGCGCGAGCGATCGTCGCGCCGGCGGCGGCTCGACCGCGCGCCGCAACACGAAGAAGCGCACGTCGCGGATGACCGCGACGCTCGAGGACTCGCGCACGACGCCGTCGCGCAAGTCGACCCGCCCCGGCGGGCCGAACCGGATGCGCTCGGGCAACAAGCTCGCCCAGCGCGCCCGCGCGTCCACGACGAGCCCGAAGGCGCGCGCCAAGCGCGCCCGCTCGCCGCGCCCCAGCTGATCCGATCACACGGTCGGCACCAGCGCGCGCGGCGGCAGGGCCCAGTGCGCCCGCGCGAGACGCTCGGCGCGCGGCGCGTTGCGCTCGATCGAGGCCCGCACGATCGCGGCCTCGTTCCGCAGGTGCGCGAGCTTCGCGTCGTCGAGGTCCCCGAAGCGCGTCGCGTCGCTCATCACCTTGGCGACCAGCTCGTGCGCCACGGCGCGCCCTTCGGCGTCGGGGGCGACCAGGCCCATCTCGAGCGCGATCTCGAGCACCGCGTCGAGCACCTCGAGATCGTTCGCGCCGTGGCGCAGCGGCGCGTCGATCGCGAGCGACACGTACTCCCGCAGATCGGTCGCCATCACCGACACCCGCGGCGTGCGATCGCGGTCCACGACGTTCCAGTCCCCGAAGGGCTGCCGGGCGAGGTGCCGCAGCACCGAGCGCAGCTGCTGCAGCGCCTGGCGCGCCGTGTACGAGTCGTTCGACGACGACGAGAGCGCTCGCGACGCGACGTCGGCGAGGATGCGGATGCCGTAGCCGGGATCGTACTCGGGGTCGCGCGTCGGGCTCGCTTCGAGCGCGCTCGCGAGGCGCGCGATCACGCGCGGCGGCACGGGACCGCTCGCCGCGTCGGTCATCACCCAGCCGACCACCTCGCCCTCGTCGACGTAGTCGCCCACCGGCCGGCTGATCCGCACGCGCACGCCCGCGCGGCGCGCCACGCGCGCGAGCCGCGCGACGTCGACCCGCACCACGTAGCCCGACGCCGGCGAAGGAAGCGGATGGGCCCACGCCGGCAGCGCCAGGCGCGCGACGCGATCGAGCGCGAGCGAGCGCGCATCGTCGCGCAGGCGATCGGCGGCCTCGAAGGCCGACTGCCGCACCAGCGCGAGCACCCGCTCGACGCGCATGAACCGGAACGTGCGGTTCAAGTCGATCATGAGCAGCGCGAACGCGCCGACCAGGAGCGCCAGCGCGCCGGTGACGATCGGCTGCGGGCGAGGCGTCTGCGTCGCCGCGAGCCCGAGCTCGCGGAGCGCCGCGACGATGTAGCCGGTCGCGAGCACGAAGAGCGGCACCGCGCGCCGCAGCGGTGCGTTCTTCAGATAGAACGGCACGAGCCGCGGCGAGTATTGATTGGCGGCCGACTGCACCACCGGCGCGTTCAGCGAGAGCACGATCGTGAGCACGGTGAACTGCAGACCGAACATCGTCGCGAGCGCCTCGCGCGCGCCGTCCGGCGTGCCGCGCCATGCTCTGCCGAGCGCGTACGTCAGCTCCTCGCCGAGCCCTTCCCGGGCGACCAGCCGTCCCAGCGTCGCGCCGAGGACCAGCGCCGCGATCATCACGAGATAGAACGGGTCTGCCAGCAGCCTGCGCAGCGTTCGATGGCGCATGACCGCTCCCATAGGTCCCTCGCCGAGAGCGCCGATCGGGCACCGCTCTTGCGATGGCTCCATGCGATGGACGAGCGCGACGATCGCGAGGCCGAGGGCGACACGACGCCGCACGTCACGCTCCGCTTCGTGCTGGGATGCGCCTCGCTGGCGCGTGAGCGGCTCGCCGCGGATCTCCGCGCGTGGGAGCGGCTCGCGGCGCGCGATGCCGCGCTCGACGTCGGGCCCGCCTCGGCGCGGTGGCATCGCATCGTCGGTCTCTCTCTGCGCGCGCCTTCGCATGCTCGCGCCGCGATCGCGCGGGGGCGCGCCGCGTGCGCGCGAGTGGCCTCGCGCCTCGCCCCGTGGTGGCGGCCTCTGGAGCGTTCGTCGTTCGCGCGCAGGGTCGTCGTGCTGCGCGCGATGTGGCGCGACGAGCTCGCGGTGGCCGAGCGCGTCGGACGCGCCGAGGAGGCGCGAGGTCGGGCCCTCGCTCGCGTCGGGCTGCGCGAGATGTCCGATCGTGTGTTCGATCGTCTCGCGACGAACCCCGACGTGCAGGCGCTCGTCGCGACGCAGAGCGCGTCGGTGACCAGCACCGCGCTCGACGAGCTGCGCGCCGCGATCGCCGACGCCGACGAGAGCGTCTCCACCGCGTTCCAGCGCTGGATCGACGATCCGCGCGGCCAGCTCGCGGCGCTGCGACGTCGCGCTCCGCGGGGAGCGTAGCGCGTGCCCTCGACCGGCCGCGCCGAGCCTGCGGGGATCGTCAGCCGATTCGCGGCGTTCGTGATCGATCTCGCGGTGGTCGGCGCGGGCTCGAGCGCCGGTGCGTGGGTGATCGAAGCCGCCGGCTCGCTCCTGCTGCCCGAGTCGAGCTGGACGCGCGAGGTCACCGCCGTGCTCGAGGGCGTGTCGTGCGCGACCATCGCCGCGGCGTACTTCGTGGGGCTCTGGGCGATCGCCGGTCGCACCGCAGGGCTGCTGCTCCTCGGCCTTCGGGTGGTGCCGACGCGCGGCCGCGGTCGCATGACGTTCTTGCGAGCGCTCCTCCGCTTCCTCGGCTGTATCGTCTCGGCGCTCCCGCTCTATCTCGGCTTCCTGTGGATCCTCGTCGACCCCGGTCGCCGCGGCTGGCACGACCGCCTCGCGGGCACGACCGTCGTCTACGATCCGCCGCTCGCCGAGCGCGGTCGCCGCGCGCTCCGCTCACCGCAGCAAGGCGCGAGCGTGGCTTGATGTCCGCCCGCGCGTGAGAACGAGCCGTGGCGCTCGACCATCGCCGCGCGGCGCGCGCGGCGGCGACGTACGGATCGTCGTGGAGGGCCCCACGACAGCCATCGTCGAATCCCACGATCTCTGCTGACGAGCAGCTCTCGCGGCATCCAGCATGCACCAGCGCTGCCCGCTCGATTCGAATCGAGGAGGGCAGGAATGGCGAGGACCCACTACGTGCTCGTGACGGTGATCGTGCTCGCCATCCGCGGAGTCGCGCGCGCACAGGAGCCGGAGCCGGAGCCCGGCGAAGAGCCGGTGCCGAGCGCCTATCAGGCGCCCCCCGAGGTCGAGCCGGAGTGTCCCCCCGAGGAGGAGGCCGACGACGCGCCCAGCTACGGCGACGCCGACACGTGGGAGCTCGGAGGCAGCGTCGGTGGCATGTGGACCGAGGACGTGTTCACTCTGAACATCTTTCCGAGCATCGGTTACTTCGTCATCGACTATCTCGAGCTCTCTCTCAACGTGGCAGTCGAGTACGAGAACGTGCGCGACGACGACGGCAGTCGTCACGACGAGACGACCTTCGGAGTGCTGTTCGAGCCCAGCTATCACATCCCGGTGATCGACGAGGATCTCTTCGTCCTCGGAGGTCTCGGTCTCGGCGTCGGATACGATGGAGTCACCGTCGGCTTCGACATCGTGCCCCGCGTCGGTATGAACATCGCGCTCGGGCCGGGACGCATGCTGAATCCCTCGATCCGAGTGCCGATCATCATCGGTGGCGAAGAAGACGACAACGGCGACACGGAATTCAACACCAGTGTCAGCTTCGGATTCGACATCGGATATTCGACCGTCTTCTGAGCTCTCGGACGGGTGACCTTGGAGCGCGGCCCTCGGCTCCGAATTGCTGGGCGTGGACGACGCGACGCTCAGCCTGCTGGTCCTCGCCGGCGTGGTCGTGCTCTTCGTGTCGAACCGCGTCCCGGCGCCGCTCGTCTCGGTCGTGACGATGATCGCGCTCTTCGCGCTCGGGCTGGTCGACGTCGAGGGAGCGTTCGCGGGGTTCGGCGATCCGGTGGTGCCCTTCCTCGCGTCGCTCTTCGTCATCAGCGAAGCGCTCGACGCGACCGGAGTGACCGCGTGGACGAGCGGGCGCGTGCTCGCGGTCGTGGGCGCGAGCCCGCGTCGCATGGTGGTCGCGACCATGCTCGTCGCGGCGCTGCTCGCGGCGCTGATCAGCGCCAACGGCGCGGTCGCGGCGCTCCTGCCGATGATCGTCGCGATCGCGGTCCGCACCGGGCGCCCACCCTCGACCTTCGCGATGCCGCTCGCGTTCGCGGCGACCACCGGCTCGCTCCTCGTGCTCGCGGGCACGCCGGTCAACGTGCTGGTGTCGGACGCCGCGGCGGAGCGCGCCGGTGAGCGCTTCGGCTTCTTCGAGTTCGGGCTCATCGGCGTCCCGCTGCTCGCCTCGGCGGTGCTCGTCGTCGTGCTCCTCGGCCCGAAGCTCCTGCCCGCGCGCCGACCGCCCGATCACGCGCGCGATCTCGGTCAGCACGCGCGCACGCTGATCGAGCAGTACGGCCTCGAGGGCGGGCTCTATCGCCTGCGGCTGCGGCCGCGCTCCCCGTTCGTCGGAGTCCGGCGCGGCGAGATCGATCTCTCCGAGCACGGCGGCGTGTCGCTGGTCGGCGTGCAGTCCGGAAAGCTCGTCGATCCACCGCTCGATCACGTGCTCGCCGCGGGCGACGTGCTCGTCGTGCGCGGGCCCGCCGACGCGATCAGCCGCCTCGTCCTGCGCGCGAGCCTCTCCGTCGCTGCGGTCCATCGCACCGGCGAGGACGGTGACGCGCTCTTCAGCCGCGAGCTCGGCGTCGTCGAGGTCGTCATCCCGCCGCGCTCACCGCTCGAAGGGCTCAAGGTCCTCCCCGGCGCGCTCACGCCCGATGGTCTCCTCGTGCTCGCGGTGCAGCGCCAAGGGCGCGATCGCGGCGCGCAGGCGACCATGCTCACGGTGGGCGACGCGGTGCTCGTCGAGGGCACCTGGGAGGCGCTCCGCCGGACCTCGCAGGACCACGAGGTCCTGGTCGTCGACGCGCCCGATCTCGTGCTGCGTCAGACCGTCCCGATGGGTCCCGGCGCGCGTCGCACGATCGGCGTGCTCCTCGCGATGGTGCTCGTCCTCGCGCTCGATCTGACCCCGGCCCCGATCGCCGGTGTCGTCGCCGCGTGCGCGCTCGTGCTCTTGCGCGTCGTGCGCCTCGAGCAGGCCTATCGCGCGGTGTCGTGGAGCGCGGTGCTCCTCGTCGCGGGGCTCATCCCGCTCTCCGCGGTGCTGCGCGACACCGGCGCCGCCGACTCGATGGCGCGCGTGCTCCTCGACGCAGCGGGCGATCTCGGCCCGCGGGCGACCCTCGCCGCGGTGTTCGTGCTCGTCGTCGCGCTCGGTCAGGTGCTCGGCGCCATCGCGACCGCGCTCATCACGATCCCGGTCGCGCTGTCCGCGGCGCAGGCGATGAGCGTCTCTCCACGACCGTTCTTGATGGCGGTGACGGTCGCGTGCGCGACCACGTTCCTCACGCCGATCTCGAGCACCGCGAACCTGATGGTCACCGCGCCGGGCGCCTATCGATTCGGCGATTTCTGGAGGCTCGGACTGGTGCTCACGATCACCTTCGTCGTGCTCGCGGTGCTCTTGATCCCGGTGCTCTGGCCCTTCTGATCACGCGGCGCCGCTCACGCGCCCGCGGCCGAAGCGGGTCACCGGGGCGCCGGTCTCGCGCGGGTGCATCACGGGCCCGTAGAGCTGGCCGACGATCGCGCCGTACACGAGGTGCTCGATCAGGAAGAGCAGGACTCCGCCGAACCCGATGCTCGACATGAACATGCCCGGCGCGCGGATCTGCTCGGGGATCAGCGGATGGATCGCGGGCAACGCGGCGAGCGCGAGGCCACCGATCACGACGTGCACGATCGAGAACGCGGCGCCGATCCCCGCGGTCGCGCGATGCGTGATCCGCTCGAAGCCGAGCCCGTAGAGCAGCGCGATGGCGCCGCTGATCACGAGGTGCAGCACGAGGCCGAGCACCCAGGCACCGACTCCACGCGGCAGGAACAGAGTGCCGAGGATCATCTCGACGCTGACGGGCACGACCTTCCCGAGCACCGCCATGATGGCGCCGCCCACCACGCCCGCGAGGAACGCTCTCCGGATGTTCATCGCGTCTTCTCCTCTCGATGTCGTCGAGCAACGTCCATGCCCCTGGCTCGCGGAGCCCGCGCCCGAGATCCTCAGCGAAACGCGCCGTGCTCGAGACGCACCGCGCCACGCCATGAGTCGTGTGGCCCCTCGGAGCGCGCGCCGTTCCGCGCGCGAACGTTGCAAATCCCCGATGCGATGTCGGACGACACCCGAGCGTCGATGTCGATGGAGCGCCGGCGACGCGAGAACGACGAGGAGCTCGCTCGCTTCGTCGCCTTCGTCCGGCGTCGCACCGCGACCACCGAGAGCACGATCGACGCGACGCTGAGGGACCTCGGGAGCGTCGCGCTCTGGGCGCTCGTCGTCGTGCTCGCCCTCTACCTCCGCCATTTCGTGCGCTGATCTCGCGCCTCACCGGCGCGCGCTCGATCGCTGGAGTGACTGCCGACGCGGCAAATGCCACGCGTGCCCGCGCGAGGTGTCCGACAAGGACCCGAGCGAGCGAGTGTGGATGTCGTCGAAGTCCCCGATCCGGAGTCGCGCGCCGCGAGGACCCCGAACGGCATGTCGTTCGCTTCGGGCGGGCTGCCGGCCCGCAAGAGTCGCGCAGCATCGGTGTCCGTCGCGACATCGATCCACCCGAACAGGAAGCGATCCGAATGGCCACGACCACCGCACCGGGAATGGTGATTCCTTCGGGCGACGAAGCCGCGCCCCCGAATCGAGAGAGCAAGACGGGACTGGAGCGCTTCCTCAACAGCGTCGAGCGAGTGGGGAACAAGGTCCCGCACCCTGCGGTGATCTTCGTCCTGCTGATCGCGTTCGTCGTCGTGCTCTCGCACGTCTTCTACGCGCTCGGCGCGAGCGTGACGTACGAGGCGATCGATCCCGAGACGCACGCGGTCGCGACGACGACGACCTACGCCCAGAGCCTGCTCACCGCGGACGGCGTTCGGTTCATGTACGAGAACGTCGTCCAGAACTTCATGAACTTCAACGCGGTGGGCGTGATCATCGTCGCGATGCTCGGCGTCGGAGTCGCCGACTCGTCGGGGCTGGTCACCGCGCTGATCAAGAAGCTGGTGCACATCGCGCCGCGAAAGGCGCTGACGTACATCCTGGTGTTCGTCGGCATCGTCTCGAGCATCGCGGCCGACGCCGGATATCTCGTCCTCGTCCCGCTCGGCGCGGCCGCGTTCCTGAGCATCGGTCGCCATCCGCTCGCGGGGCTCGCGGCCTCGTTCGCCGGTGTCGCGTCGGTGTTCGCCGTGAACATCCTGATCAAGCCGCTCGACGGCATTCTCGTCGGGATCACCAACGACGCGATTCACCTCATGAATCCGCAGTTGTCGGTCGATCTGACCGCCAACTTCTGGTTCTCGACGGCCTCGGTGCTGATGCTGACCGTCGTCGTCGGCGTCGTCACCGAGAAGATCGTCGAGCCGCGACTCGGGCCCTATGGCGGTGAGACTCCCGCGCTCGAGAGCGAGGGCATGACTGCCGCGGAGTCGCGTGGGCTCAAGCTCGCGGGCCTCGCGACGCTCGCAGTCCTCGCGGTGTTCGCGCTGCTCTCGATCCCCGAGGGAGCCCCGCTGCGGAATCCCGAGACCGGCGCGCTGATCGGCGACTCGCCTTTCATGAGCGGTCTGATCGTCCTGGTCACGTTCATCTTCCTGGCGGCCGGCCTGGGCTACGGCTTCGGCGCGAAGACGATCACGTCGATCACCGACGTCACGAGCGCGATGGAGAAGGCGGTGGCCGGTCTCGGCGGCCTGATCTTCCTGCTCTTCGTGATCAGCCAGTTCGTCGCGTACTTCACGTATACGAACATCGCGACCCTCGCGGCGGTCGAGGTGGGTGATTTTCTCGCGGACGCGGGGCTGGGCGCACTCCCGCTTCTGATCGGATTCGTGCTCGTCGTGGTCGCGCTGGATCTGATCATGACCGGTGCGATTCCGAAGTGGGCGATCTTCGCGCCGGTGTTCGTGCCGCTGCTGATGCGGCTGGGCGTCGAGCCGGAGGCCGTTCTCGCGGCCTATCGCGTGGGTGACAGCCCGATGAACTCGGTCACTCCGCTGAACGCGTACTTCGCTCTGATCGTCACGTTCTCCGCGAAGTACCAGAAGGACGCGGGCGTCGGGACGCTGGTCGCCTTGATGTTGCCCTACGTCGCGGTCGTGACGGTCGCCTGGATCATTCTCCTCGTGGTGTGGCAGGTGGCCGGGCTTCCCTGGGGATTCTGACGTCGAGCGAGCGAGCCAGTCAGCAAGTCAATCGGAACGAGAAAAGGAGAGCCATCGAATGATGAACTTCCCGTCCTTCCACGCGGCAGCGGTGGCCGAGTTCCACCCGGCTCCTTCGGTCGACGAGATCACGGCGACGAAGATCCGTGTCGCGAAGTCGGCGCCGAAGAACGCGGGCGCGATCGGTGTGCCGGTGGGCACCGAGGGCGACGTCCCGAGCGAGCTCGGGCTCGACCGCGCCACGCTCGCCACCGCGGGGTTCGAAGGAAAGTCCGGCCAGACGCTGGTCGTCCCGCGGCCCGGCCAGCCCGCGCTCGTCGCGGTCGGGCTCGGCGCCGAGTCGGAGCGCGATCTCGCGTCGCTCCGGCACGCGGCCGCGAGCTTCGCGCGCGCCGGTGCGCGCTACGGCCACCTCGCGCTCGCGCTCCCGGCGCTGCCCGACGTCTCGCCGGCCCACGTCGCGCAGGCCGCCGTCGAAGGAGCGCTCCTCGCGCGATATCGATATCGCCCGCTCAAGCGCAAGACCGAGCAGGAACCGCCGCTCGAAGAGCTCACGATCGTCTCGAGCGCTGCCGAGGACGAGCTGAAGCGCGGCATCGATCGCGGGCGGATCACCGCGCGTGCGACCGAGCTCGCGCGCGATCTCGCGAACGCACCGGCCACGCTGCTGACCGCGCGCCACATGGCGGAGATCGCGAAGGTCGTCGCCGACGCGTCGGGCCTCGAGATCGAGGTGTTCGACGAGAAGAAGCTCGCCGAGCTCGGCTGCGGCGGAATGCTCGGCGTGAACGCCGGCAGCTCGGAGCCCCCGCGCCTCATCAAGCTCACCTATCGCCCGAAGACGAACGGGAAGGGCGCGGGCCGCATCTCGCTGATCGGCAAGGGCATCATGTACGACTCGGGCGGCATCAGCCTGAAGCCGAACGATCTCGTGCACGCCGCGATGAAGACCGATATGTCGGGCGCGGCGGCGATCCTCGGCGCGATGTCCGCGCTCTCCGCGCTCGGCTGCAAGAACGCAGTCACCGGATATCTGATGTGCACCGACAACATGCCTGGCGGAAACGCCATGCGGCTCGGTGACGTGCTCACGGCGCGCGGTGGAAAGACCGTCGAAGTCCTCAACACCGACGCAGAAGGACGGCTCGTCATGATGGACGGGCTGGTGCTGGCGACCGAGGAGAAGCCGCCCCCGCAGGCCATCATCGACATCGCGACGCTCACCGGCGCGTGCGAGCGCGCGCTCGGCAACGACAACGCCGGGATCATGGGCAATCACCAGGGGCTGATCGATCAGCTCAAGTCGTCGGCCGACACCACCGACGAGACGATCTGGCAGTTCCCGCTCGATCGCCGGCTCCGCAAGGAGCTCGACTCCGAGGTGGCCGACATCAAGAACATCGGCGGTTCGCTCGCCGGTCAGATCACCGCGGCCCTGTTCCTCGAGGAGTTCGTCAACGGCCTGCCCTGGGCGCACATCGACATCGCGGGCACGTCGCGCGTCGAGACCGACAAGACCTGGCGCTCCAAGGGCGCGACCGGATTCGGCACGCGCCTCCTCATCGACTTCCTGATGGACTTCCAGGCGCCCGAGCAGCCGAAGGCGAAGGTGAAGAACTAGTCTCGTCCTCCGTTGCCCGTCTCTCGCACCGAGTAGTCGCGCGAGAGACGCGGCACCGAGACGTCCTCTCCGGACAGACGCGCCGGAGTGAGCAGCACCTCGACGTCGGCGGGATCCATCAGCCCTGCGCGCACCACGAGATCGGCGATCGTTCCTCCGCCCTCGAGCGCCTTCTTCGCGAGATCGGCCGCCGCCGCATATCCGATGTACGGAGTCAGCGCGGTGACCACTCCGACGAACGAGGACGTCTGTTCCGCGAGCCGCGCGCGATTGGCTTCGATCCCCACCACGCAATTGTCGCGCAGCGTGATCACCGCGGCAGTGAGCCACTTCAGGCTCTCGAGCAGCGCGTGCGCGACGACCGGGCCGAACGCGTTGAGCTGCAGCTGTCCCGCCTCGCACGCCATCGCGACGGTCACGTCGGCGCCCGCGACGACGAACGCGACCTCGTTCACGACCTCGGGGATCACCGGGTTCACCTTGCCCGGCATGATGCTCGAGCCCGCCTGTCGCGCGGGCAGTCGGATCTCGCCGAGCCCGCACTGCGGTCCCGACGCGAGCAGCCGCAGGTCGTTGCAGATCTTCGAGAGCTTCATCGCGAAGCGCTTGAGCCCGCCGGAGAGCTGCATGAACACGCCCATGTCGCTGGTCGCCGCGACGAGGTGCGCCGCGGTGCGGAGCTCGATGCCGGTGATCTCCGACAAGTGCTTTCGCACCGACTCCGCATATCGAGGATCCGCGGTGATCCCGGTGCCGACCGCGGTCGCGCCCAGGTTGATCTCGCGCAGGTGATGGGTGATGTCGCGCAGGCTCTGCGCGTCCTCCGCGAGGGTGATCGCGAATCCCTCGAGCTCCTGTCCCAGTGTCATCGGGACCGCGTCTTGGAGCTGGGTCCGACCCACCTTGAGCACGCCCGAGAACGCTCTTCCCCGCTCGCGGAACGCGCTCGCGAGCGACCCGAGCTCCTGGAGCAGGCGCTCGAGCGCCGAGTCGAGCGCGATCTTGAGCGCAGTCGGATAGACGTCGTTCGTGCTCTGACTGCGATTCACGTCGTCGAGCGGATCGAGGTGGCGATGGTCTCCGCGCCGGTGTCCCCCGAGCTCGAGCCCGACGTTCGCGATCACCTCGTTGGCGTTCATGTTCGTCGACGTGCCGGCGCCGCCCTGCATGATGTCGACCACGAATTGATCGAGATGTTTCCCCTTCTTGATCTCTTCGGCCGCGCGATCGATCAGCGCGGCGCGCTCGCGCGGGAGCGCCCCGAGCTCCGCATTGGCGCGCGCCGCCGCCTGCTTCACGCACGCGAGCCCGTAGATCAGATCGGGATAGTCGGAGATCGGGCGCCCGCTGATTGCGAAGTTCTCGAGCGCTCTCGCGGTGTGGGCGCCCCAGTAGGCCGACGCCGGGATCTCGACCGCGCCCAGGGAGTCCTTCTCGACGCGACGCTTGGCTCGGTCGACACCACGCGCGGTGTGGATGCTGAGATCGAACGCGGCCTGCGAGCTGCTCATGGACCGGTGCGTAGGTCCGATCTCACGCGGACAAGCCCCGCGAGAGCAAGCGGGGCTGGGGCCCCGCGCGCAGTGTTTGGGGTGGGAGGCTCCGATCCGGCTCTGCCGGTCGGAGGGAGGGGTCTTCCAAGACCCCTCCTCAGTGCAGCTGCGCTGCGGCGGGGAGCGCGACGGTCTTGCCCGCGCGCTTGGCCTCGATGAGGTATGCGGTGTTGATCAAGCCGATGTGCGAGAACGCCTGAGGGAAATTGCCGAGCTGTCGGTGCAGCTCCGGGTGGTACTCCTCGGCGAGCAGGCCGAGATCGCTGGAGAGCGAGACGAGCCTCGCGAGCAGCGCCTCGGCGTCGTCGAGGCGGCCGACCATCGCGTAGTTGTCGGCGAGCCAGAAGCTGCAGATGAGGAACGTCGCCTCGTGACCGGGCAGCCCATCGACGCCGGTCTCGGTCGCGTAGCGCAGGACGAGGCCGTCCCACGTGAGGCCCTTCTCGATCGCGGCGACCGTCGAGACCATCCGCGGATCGTCGGCGGGCAAGAGCCCCATGTGCGGGATCAGGAGGACGCTCGCGTCGAGCTCGTCCGATCCGTACGACTGCGTGAAGGCACCGACGCGATCGCTCCACGCTCGCTGCAGGACGCTCTGCCGGATCTCCTCGCGCAGCGCGCGCCAGCGGAAGAGGCGCTTCTCGAGGCGCGGCTGCGCGTGCGCGCCGAGCTCCTCGATCATGCGCACGGCGCGATCCACCGCGACCCAGGCCATCAGCTTCGAGTGCGTGAAGTGCCGCTTCCCTCCGCCGCGGACCTCCCAGATGCCCTCGTCCTTCCGCTGCCAGGCCTGCTCCACGAAGTCGACGATCGCGAGGATCGGATCCCACACGTCGGGCAGATCCGGAACCCCGTTCGCGTGCGCGTCGTAGAGCGTGTTGAGCACCTCGCCGTAGACGTCGAGCTGGAACTGGTCGTACGCGGCGTTGCCGATCCGCACCGGACGCGAGTCCTCGTAGCCCGGCAGCCACGGCAGCTCGACCTCGGTCAGACGATGCTCGCCGGCGATCCCGTACATGATCTGCAGCTGCGCCGGAGCACCGGCGACCGCGCGCATCAGCCAGTCGCGCCATGCGGTCGCCTCGTCGAGGTAGCCGCCGCGCATGAGCGCATCGAGCGTGAGCGTCGCGTCGCGCATCCAGCAGTAGCGGTAGTCCCAGTTGCGCACTCCACCGAGCTCTTCGGGGAGCGAGCAGGTCGGCGCAGCGACGATGCCGCCCGTCGGCTGATAGGTGAGCGCCTTGAGCGTGACCAGCGATCGCACGACGGCGTCGCGGAACGGCCCGGCGTAACGACACCGGCCCGCCCACTCTCGCCAGTACTTCTCGGTGCGCGCGAGCTCCGCGTCCGCGTCGACGACGTGCTGCGGCGCGCTCGCGTGGGAATCGTAGAACCCCAGGACGAACGGCAGACGGTCGCCGGGGCGGACGACGAAGCTCGCCTCGAGGCGAGCGGTCTCCAGGTCGGGCGCGAGCGGCACGGGGCTGTTGTAGAAGAGCGCGCTCGGTCCCGACGTGAGCGTGGCGCAGCGCCCGTCGGTCTTGATCCACGGCACGTGCGCGCCGTATCCGAAGCGGACCTTCAGATCGGCGTGCATCGGGACCTCGCCCTCGAGCCCCTCGACGATCCGGATGATGTCGTGCTCGGCGCTGCCCGGAGGCATGAAGTCGATCACCCGAGCGCGGCCCCCGTCGCACGTGATCTCGGTCTCGAGGATCAGCGTGTCTCCTCGATAACGTCGATGGATCGTGCGCACCGGAGCCGCGGGCTGCAGCGTCCAGGACCCGTGATCGTCGTCTCCGAGCAGCTTCGCGAGGCAAGCGTCGGAGTCGATGCGCGGTAGACAGAGCCAGTCGATCGAGCCGTGCCGCGAGACCAGCGCGATCGTCGTGGTGTCCCCGATGAGCCCGTAGTCTTCGATCGCGGCAGGCATGGAAAGCCTCCATGCGTACGGCCCTTGGCGTCGCAAGCGGCGCGCCTCGACGGCACGTCGGATGCCTCGCGCTGCACGAGCACGAGGAGACGACATGCGAGCGCTGGCGGTCTTTCCTGGACGACGTGAGCTCTCGACGATCGACGTTCCGGCGCCGCAGCGACGAGGCGAGCGCGACGTGACGGTGCGCATCCGCGAGGTCGGCATCTGCGGGACCGATCGCGAGATCTGCGAGCTCCAACACGGAACCCCGCCCGCCGGCAGCGAGCGGCTCGTCCTCGGCCACGAAGCGCTGGGCGAGGTCGTCGAGGTGAGCTCCGGCGTCCGCACGCTGCACCCCGGCGATCTCGTCGCGCTGACGGTACGCCGCCCCTGCGACGTGCCCACGTGCGTCGCGTGCCGCGCCGGCCGTCAGGACTTCTGCGTCACGGGGCGCTTCGTCGAGCGCGGGATCAAGGGCGCCGACGGCTACCTGACCGAGCGTGTCGTCGAGGACGAGCGCTACCTCGTGCGCGTGCCGCATCGCCTCGCCGACGTCGGGGTCCTGGTCGAGCCGCTCACCATCGCCGCGAAGGCCGCGGTGGACCTCGACGCGATCCTGCGGCGTTATCCGTGGGAGCCGATCGGCCTGCGAGCGCTCGTGCTCGGCGCCGGTCCGATCGGCCTGCTCGCCGCGATGATGCTCGTCGCGAGAGACATGGAGACGTTCGTGTACTCGCTCGAGCCCGCCGACGGTGATCGCGCGCAGCTCACGCGCTCCTTCGGCGCCGAGTACGTGTCGGCGCGCGACACGCCGCTCGCCGAGCTCGCTTCGCGCATCGGCGTCACGGACGTCGTCTTCGAGGCGGTGGGCACCGCGAAGGTCGCGTTCGGTGCGCTCGCTGCGCTCGCGCCGAACGGCGTGTTCATCCTGAGCGGCGTGCCCGGCGGAAAGCGACCGATCGAGATCGATCTCGACGGGATCATGCGCGACATCGTGCTGAAGAACCAAGTGCTCTTCGGCACCGTCAACGCGTCGCGCTCGGCGTTCGAGGCCGCGGTCCGACAGCTCGAGCAGTTCATGGGTCTCTTCCCCGACGCGGTCCGAGGCTTGATCACCCGACGCGCGAAGCTCGACGAAGCGCCGGATCTCCTGCGCCGGCCGAGCGGCATCAAGTCGGTGGTGACGCTCGCAGCGTGATCGCGGGAGGCGCGCGCGCGACTGCCGAGGCAGGTCGTCACGCGGGCACGTCGGCCGAGCACGAGACGCGGGGCGGCACGACGAATGCGTTCGGTCCCGGCCCGTGGGACAGCCGATGTCGGAGGAATCCGCGGAGCGCTGGATCGAGTGATGGCCTTGGATCCGCGCAGCCTCAGGAGCCAGCAGCTCCGCAGGGTCAACTTCCAGGGCGACTCGCTCCGCATGGGGATGAACTGGACCGAGGAGGATCTCGCCAAGCCGCAGATCCTCGTCGACAGCGCCTACGGCATGGGCCACCCCGGGACGTTCCACTTCCGGCCGCTCATCGAGGAGATCTCGAACGGCGTCTTCGAGGCCGGCGGGAAGCCCGGCGTCTTCACCGTCAGCGACATCTGCGACGGAGTCGTGCAGGCGACGAGCGGGATGAGCTACTCGCTCGTGTCGCGCGACGTGATGGCCGCGATGGTCGAGATCCACGCGCTCGGGCACCCGCACGACGGCATGGTGCTGCTCTCGGGGAACGACAAATCGGTACCGGCTCACCTCATCGCGATCGCCCGCTGCAATCTCCCCGCGATCCACGTGCCCGGAGGGACGCAGCTCAACGCGCCCGACTACTTCACGTCGAACAAGCTCTGGCCCCTCGGCATGCACGTCCAGCGCGGCGACAGCGCTCACGAGGAGCTCGTCGAGCGGCAGAAGAACGCGTGCCCGACGTGCGGCGCGTGCCAGTTCATGGGCTCGGCGTCGACGGGACAGGTGCTCGCCGAGGCGCTCGGCCTCGCGCTCCCGGGCTCCGCGTTGATCCCGGTCCCGCTGACGATGCATCTGCGCTACGCGCGCGCCGCCGGGAAGCAGATCCTGCAGCTCGTCGCGAACGATCTCCGCCCGCGCGAGATCCTCACGCGGAAGGCGTTCGAGAACGCCGTCGCGATCCACGCCGCGGTCGGCGGCTCGACGAACGCGCTCCTCCACGTGCCCGCGGCCGCGCGCGAGCTCGGGATCCATCTCGACGTCGACGACTTCGATCGGATCCACCGGCGCGTGCCCGTCATCGCGAACGTGAAGACGACCGGGAAATATCCGGTCGAGTACTTCTATTACGCGGGCGGCGTCCCGAGGGTGATGCTGGAGATCCGCGACCTCCTCCACCTCGACTGCATGACGGTGACCGGCAAGACGCTCGGCGAGAACCTCGACGAGCTCGAGCGCTCGTTCTTCTTCGAGGAGCGCCTCGGCTACCTGCGCAACTACCGCATCCCGCCGACGGAGATCATCCGACCGCGCGCGGAGCCGTTCTGCGTCGAGGGTGGGATCGCGATCCTGCGCGGGAACATCGCGCCGGAGGGCGCCATGATCAAAGCGTTCTCCGTCCCTCCAGAGATGCGCGTCCACATCGGTCCCGCTCGCGTCTTCGATCGCGAGACCGCGTGCCTCGATGCGCTGAAGCGACGCGAGATCGAACCGGGCGACGTGATGGTCATCCGGTACGAGGGGCCGCGCGCCAACGGCATGCCCGAGATGTACTTCGCCTCGGCCGTCCTCGACGCGGATCCCGTGCTCGGCCCGACGACCGCGCTCGTGACCGACGGGCGCTACTCGGGCGCGATGAAGGGCCCGTGCATCGGTCACGTCTCGCCCGAGGCCGCCGACGGAGGACCGATCGCGCTGGTCGAGGAAGGCGATCTCGTCGCGATCGACATCCCGCGGCGCGAGCTCGCGCTCGTCGGCCTCCACGGACGCCGCGCGACCGAGGGGGAGGTCGCGCGCGCATTGGCGGAGCGGCGCGCTCGGTGGAGGCCTCCGCCGCCGCGCCACGACACCGGCATCCTGTCGCTCTTCGCGCGCGTCGCGAGCTCGGCGTCGACCGGCGCGTCGCTGACGCTGACGCCGGCCGACCACGACGGCCCGCCGGCGGCGATCGGCCCCGTCGACGACGGCGTGTCTCCCGCTGGCGCGCAGGCGGCTCCCCTCGACCCGACACGCTGGGACTGGCGCGCTCCGGCGCGGGTGAAGGTGGTCGTCCTCGACTACGACTTCGGCGACATCGAGGTCGAGCGATCGATCATCGAGGGCGCAGGCTTCGAGCTCGTCGGCGCCCAGTGCAAGAGCGAGGACGAGGTCATCGACGTCGCTCGCGACGCCTACGGCGTGCTCTGCCAGTACGCGCACGTCGGCGCGCGCGCGATCGATGCCCTCACGCACTGCCGCGTCATCGCGCGCTACGGCACCGGAGTCGACATCGTCGACGTCGACGCCGCGACCGAGCACGGGATCCAGGTGACCAACGCGCCGAACGAGTGGTGCTCCGACGAGGTGGCCGACCACGCCGTCTCGCTCTGGTTGGCGGCCGCTCGGAAGATCCCGACGTACGACGCGGCCACGCGACGTGGCGAGTGGAAGTGGCAGACCGGCAAGCCGATCGGACGGCTGCGCGGGCGCGTCTTCGGACTCCTCTCGTTCGGCGCGATCGCGCGCTCGATCGCCGATCGCGCGCGGCCGTTCGGGGTCGAGCTGTGGGCGCACGATCCCTTCCTCGACGGCGAGGTGATCCGCGCGCACGGAGTGAAGCCGGTCTCCTTCGCGGAGCTGGTCGCGGGCTCCGACTACCTCGTCATCCAGTCGCCGCTCACGAGCGAGACGCGCGGCCTGTTCGGCGAGGACGTCCTCCGCAGCATGAAGCGCAGCGCGATCCTCGTGAACACGGCGCGCGGGCCCATCGTGCCCGATCACGTGCTCCACCGCGCTCTCACGGAAGGATGGATCGCGGGCGCCGCGCTCGACGATCTCGAGGAGGAGCCGGCGAAGAGCCGTGACTGGCGGCCCGACAATCCGCTCCTCGCGCTCGACAACGTGATCGTGACGCCGCACGCGGCGTACTACTCCGAGGAGTCGATCCACATGGTGCGCAGCATCGCGGCGAGCGAGGTCGTGCGCGTGCTGACGGGACATCGCCCGAGCTCCCCGGTGAACGTCGTCGAGGAGCCCGAGCGCGACAGCGCATGAGCGATCACGCGCTCAGCTGCTCGGCGAACGCCTGACGATCGAGCTCGGTCCACGAGCGCGTGATGCGCCCGCCGCGCAGCTCGAAGAAGCTCATCCCGCGGTGCGTGATCGTTCGTCCGGTCGGCGCGAACGTGCGGAACGTCCCGCGGTGGGTGCCCGACCACGACCACCGCACCGCGACGCGATCGCCCTGCGCGATCACCTCGTCGAGCACGTACTGGATGTCGGGGAACCCGCCGCGCAGCGTGTCCACCAGCGCGCCGAACGACGCCGGCCCGCGCCCGCCCTGCGGGCCCTCGTAGTCGGCGGCGAAGAGCTCGGGGAGCAGCTCGGTGCGCCGCTGGTTCACGACCTCGTCGAACACCCGCCGCACCACGCTGCTCGCATCGCTCGGCGCGAGTCCACGGCGCAGCACCTCTTCGAGCGTCACGCGCCCGCGCACCGTGCGCCCCGCGCCCTCGTAGGCGAGCAGCCCGCGCGCGGCGCCTTCGCTCAGCTCGCGGAACAGCGACGCGACGTTCTCCGACATCCCGGTGCTCGTCAGCGCGGGCACGATCGCGTCGATCGGCACCACCCGCGCCGTCACCTCGCGACCCAGGATCTCCGACGCGATCGCCGCGGCCTCGACGAAGCTGCGATCCCGCGGACCGCGCACCTCGACGATCTCGGTCGCGCTCGGGGGCGCGAGCAGCGCGTCCGCCGCGACGTCGCCGAGATCGTGCGCCGCGACCATCGGCATCGCGAAGCTCTCGCCGCCGCCGAGCACCGGCAGCACTCCGTCGCTGCGCATCGGATGGGCGCTCGCGAGCAGGTTCTCCATGAAGAACGGCGCGCGCACGAACGTGAAGCGCGTCCCGCCGACCGCGCGCAGCGCGACCTCGGCCTGATGGCTGAGCCGCGTGGGCCCGGTGCCCGCCTCGTGCTGCGCGCCCACCGACGAGAGGAACACCGCGTGCGGCACCTTCGCGCGCCGCAGCCCCTCGACGTAGCCCGCGACGATCGAGCGGCTCTTCGCGAGCAGATCGCGCGCCTGCAGATCGGGCGGCACGATCAGGTACGCGCCCTCCGCGCCCTCGAGCGCGCGCGCGACGAGCGCCGCGTCGGTGACGTCGCCCACCACGAGCTCGGCGCCCTTCGCCGCGAGCGCCGCGCCCTTGTCGCGATCGCGCACCACCGCGCGCACCTTCGCGCCCGCCGCGAGCAGGCGCTCCACGACGACCGATCCCGTGTTCCCCGTGGCTCCGAAGACAGTGAGCATCTCGTTCTCTCCTTCGATGCGCTCACCGTGCCTCCCGGCTCGTCATGCGGCCAATGCATGCGAGGATATGACCTTCATGCACGAAGTGGATGACGCTCCGAGCCTCGATCTGTTGCGCTGCTTCGTCACCCTGCACCGCGAGCGGCACCTCTCGCGCGCCGCGATCCGCCTCGGCCTGAGCCAGCCCGCGATGAGCCGCGCGCTCACCCGGATGCGCGAGTCGTTCGGCGATCCGCTCTTCGTGCGCACCCCGCGCGGGATGGTCCCGACCGCGCGCGCCGACGAGCTCGCGCCGCGGGTGGTCGCGGTGCTCGAGGCCGCCGCCGCGCTGGTGCGCCCGACCGAGCTCGATCCGGCGCAGCTCACGCGCACGTTCACCGTCGCGACCTCGGGCTTCGTCGACGCGCTGCTCCTGCCTCGGCTCACCCCGCTCCTGCTGCGCGAGGCGCCGGGCGTGGCGATCACCACCCGGCCGGTCGCCGACGATCTCGCGGAGTCGCTCGCGAGCGGGCGCGTCGATCTGATGATCGGCGTCGGCGACGGCGTGCCGCGCGACGCCCATCGCACCCGGCTCTACGAGGAGAGCTGGGTCTGCGCGGTGCGGCAGGATCATCCCGACGTGGGCAAGCGCCTGACCCTCGAGCGCTTCGTGAAGCTCCCGCACCTCCTGGTCGCGCCGGGAGGGAACCCCGGCAGCCACGTCGATCGTGCGCTCGCTGCGCGCGGGCTCGCGCGGCGCGTCGTGGTGCGCATCCACGCGTTCGCGCCGGCGCCCGCGATCGTCGCCAGCTCGGACCTCGTGGTCACTGCGCCGCGCCGGGTGATCGAGCCGCTCGCCCGCCCGTTCGGGCTGCGCCTCTTCCCGACGCCGATCGAGATTCCGAGCTCGACCATCGTCGCAGCGTGGCACCCGCGGGCCCAGGACGATCCCGCCCACGCCTGGTTCCGCACCGCGCTGGTCACCGCGGTGCGGTGAGCCGTTCCGCATGTTCCATCATGGAACGGGACGCTCGGCCGATCTCCGCGTTTTGCCCACGAATTGCGCTGGCACCTCCGCTGCACTGATGGAGCGCGGAGGATCCGAAATGAGCATCGACGTCTCCCAGCCCGTGGCCGATCTCGTGACCGCGCACCCCGAGCTCGCGGCGGTGCTCCAGCGCCACCGCATCGACTTCTGCTGCCGCGGCACCCGTCCGCTGCGCGACTGGTGCGCCGATCGCGGGCTCGACACGACCTCGGTCGCGCGCGAGCTCGAGGCGGCGATCGCGTCGCGCGTCCCGAGCGACGACGATCCGCGCGCGCTCTCGACCCCGGCGCTCGCCCAGCACATCGTCGCGCGCCATCACGGGTACCTGCGCGAGGCGCTGCCCTTCCTCGTGCCGCTCGCCGCGAAGGTCGCGCGGGTCCACGGCGATCGTGATCTCCGCCTCGTCGAGCTGCGCACGATCGTCGAAGAGCTCGACGCGTCGCTGCGCCCTCACCTCGAGCGCGAGGAGCTCGATCTCTTCGCGCCGATTGCGCGCGGCGAGCGCGTCCCCCAGCGCGAGCTGGACGCGATGCGCGAGGAGCACCTCGGCGTGGGCGCGCTGCTCGAGCGCATGCGCGAAGCGGCCCGCGACTACGTCGTGCCCGAGGGCGCGTGCCGCAGCTGGACCACGCTGCTCCGCGAGCTCGAGACGCTCGAGCGCGACGTGCTGGTGCACGTCCACCTCGAGAACCACGTGCTCGCGCCGCGGCTCGAGAGAGAGGCGTCGTGACCACCACGCTGCGCGCGCTGATCGAGGAGGAGCACCGCGAGATGGACGTGCTGCTCGCGCGCTCCGACGCGGGCGGCGTGCTCGATCTCGAGGCGTTCGAGGAGCTCCGCGCGCGGCTGCTGCGGCACATCGCGATCGAGGAGAAGCTGATCCTCGCCCAGGTGCGCGCGGTGCGCGGCGGTGAGCCCATCGAGGGCGCGCGGCGGGTGCGGGTCGAGCACGGCGCGATCGCGTCGCTGCTCGTCGGCACGCCCGATGTCGCGCTGGTGGACGAGCTCCGCACGCTGCTCGCCGCGCACGAGGCGTTCGAGGAGCAGGGCCTCTACGCCGCGTGCGAGGAGATCCTCGGCCCGGAGCGCGCGCTCGACATCGCGCATCGCGCGCGCACCTACCCGGTGATCCCGGTCGCGAAGCACTTCGACGGGCCGCTGGTGCCGCGCACCGCGGCCGACGCGCTGCGCGGCGCGGCCCGGATGAAGTTCGCCGCGGGCGGACGATGACCTCAGATCCCGGGAGACGACGACCAGCGCGACCTGCCAGTCGCGACGAGAGGAGAGATCGTCATGGACGACACGCTCGAACGGCGCGCCGAGGCGCGCCGCGACGAAGAGGTGCGCACGCTGAGTGCCCCTCGCATCCGCCACGGCCTCGCGGCCCGCGCGCTCTTCGCGGTGATGGACCTCGTGTACGGCCGCGCCGCGAGCCTCGTGAAGTTCCGCGTGCTCGAGGTGATCGCCCGCGTGCCCTACCAGGCCTGGGAGAACGTCGGGTACGTCGCGATCACCCACACGTATCGCGACCCCGATGCGCCCTCGCGCATCTTCGGTGCGGTGAGCGAGAGCCGCGCCCAGCAGGACAACGAGCAGTGGCACCTGCTGCTGCTCGAAGAGCTCTGCGCGCGACGCGGAGCGCGCGAGACGTGGCTGCTCCACCGCGCGATCCCGCAGCTGCTCGCGATGTTCTACTACCACCTGAGCTGGCTGCTCTACGTGCTGCACCCCGCCTGGAGCTACGCGCTCAACCGCGACTTCGAGGACCACGCCGAGCGCGAGTACATGGCGTTCGTCGCCGCCCACCCCGAGCTCGAGCACGAGCCCTTCGCGTCGCGCTACGAGGCCGAGTACGGGCGCTACCTGAGCGTCGCCGACCTGCTGCGCCAGATCGCGCTCGACGAGCGCGAGCACAAGCTCGAGAGCGAGGCCCGCATCCCGTCGCCGCGCTTCGGGCTCGAGGTGGCTCAGCGATAGGGATCGAAGCGCGCCGACGGCTCGAGCGACGCGTTCATCCGCCGGATCTCTTCGGGTGAGTACGCATCCGCGTGACCGACCGGCAGGCTCTCGCGGATGAACGCCTCGATGACGCCTCGCGCACCGCCGTCGCCTCCGCCCTCGTCGACGTCGCGCCAGAGCTCGAACAGCTGACGGCGACGCTGGGCGGCGGGGCTCTCCTCCGCCCAGAGGCGCGCGAGGCGACCGCGGAGCCGTCGCAGGGCCGCGGCCATCTCGCGCTCGCGCGCCTGCCGCTCGAGGCGCTCGATGAGCTCGGCGTTGTCGTCCTCGAACCGCTGCCGCTCGGCGGCGTAGGGGTCGCCGCCCTGCGCCCGCGTGATCGCGTCGTTCAGGTCGAACCTTCCCTGCGGCGCGACTCCATCGGTCTGGATCGGCGGGCGATCTTCGTAGCGCACCTGCCCGTCCGCGGTGATCACGGCGGTGAACGCGTGGTGCTCGCGCACGTAGGTGCCGTCGGGCCGAGGCCGCGCGGTGAGGCGCTCGCGCTGGGTGAACGACTTCGTCATCGCCTCCGCCCGGAGCGACCCGCTCAGCTCTTGCTCGACCTCGCGCTCGCTGCGCGGCCGGAGATCGTCTCCGGCCCTCGATGCGCTCGCTGGGGCCGAGCGCATCGAGGGCGCGCCCTCGACGACGAACGCGCTCCGCGCGACGGCCGCGGGATCGAAGATCCGTCGCTCGCGCTCGCGACGCTCGGCGTCGGTCTCGACCGGCGGTCGGAGCGGCGCGTCGAGCGGTGTCGAGGGCGCTTCGGGCGTCTCGACGACGACGACCGAGGGCCCTGGGTCGAACGGAACGTCTTCGCGGGCGCGCGCAGCACGCCGCGGAGGCGCGCTCGTCTCCTCGTGCGCGGTGTCGGCGGTTTCCTCGGCACGCGGCACCTCACGCGCGATCGAGGGGCGCGCTTCCGCGATCTCGAACGTGACCTCGTGGGGCGCTCGCGGCGGAGGCTGGATCGCCGATGCGCGCGGCGCGAAGGCGAGGGCGAGCACGACGCATCCGTGGATCGCCGCCGATCCGAGGAGCGATGTCGCGAGCCGCCCGCGCGCTGGATGCATCGGTGGCGATGGTGGGGTCACGCGCGAGACGCGCGCAACCACGGCCGAGCGATCCGCGTTCGTGGTCGTGGCAGTTGCGCATCACGGGGACGAGATGCTCCATGACGCGCACTCCAGCCAGGATGGTCATTCATGAGCTCCGCACGAGCCGCCGCGACACCGAGCGTGTTCACCCATCAGACCCGCGCCGAGTGGGGCCGCGCGGTGATCGCGGAGGCGCTCCCCGATCGCACCAAGTACGTGTTCGAGCATGCGGGTGAACGAACGTTCATGAATGGCCACACCGCGATCCGCGAGCTCGAGCTGCCCGAAGGAGAGCGCGAGTCGCTCGCGAAGCAGCTGCTGCGCCGCCAGGCGCCGGCGACCGCGGGCGCGAAGAAGAAGTCGTCGCGCGCGAAGAGCGCGCCCGAGGCCGCGCCCGCCGAGCCCGCGATCACGTTCGAGCGGCAGCAGGCGATCTTCGCCGCGCGCTTCGCCGGTGGGTTCACCGACGCGAAGTACACGCGCGAGGAGCGCGGGACGCTCGACGGAGAGGAGCGCAACGTCGACGCGCTGATCGCGCTCGCGCGCCAGCTGCTCTCGGTGGAGCGGCTCGACGCGGCGCTCGCGCGCGGCGCGCACGAAGAGATCTTCGCCGACGCGACGAAGGTGCTGGCGGCGACCGATCCGCTCGCGTTCCCCAAGCCCGATCGCCCGGCGTTCCAGAAGGTGCCGGAGAGCGCGCACCCCGAGGTCGCGCGCGCGCTGCGCGAGCTCCTGCACGGCAGCGCGGCCTACGAGCGGCGCTTCGACGACTTCGTGCGCGCGTTGGGCGCGGGGCACGCGCCGTGGACCATCGCGACGATCTTCTCGGCGGCGGTGCACCCCGACGCGCACGTGCTGGTGAAGCCGACGGTGAGCCAGCGTCAGGCGCGCGCGCTCGCGCTCCCGGCGCCGCCGATCGGCGCGCCCTCCGGCGCCGCGTACGCGATGCACCTCGCGGTCGCACGCGCGCTGCGCGATCGGCTCGTCGCGGCAGGGCACACGCCGCGCGATCTCTTCGACGTGTACACCTACGAGTGGCGCACGCTCAGCAAGGGCGCGCTCGCGTCGGCCTCGAGCTGATCCTCTGCCGGAGTGCTCGTCCCGCCGGTCCCGGACGGGAGCGCGCGAAGCGCGCGGACGGTAGGGACCGGCGGGCGAGCCGATTTTTCGACAGTCTTCGAGTCACAGACCGAGCTGGGTCAGCGCGAGGGCGACCGCGGCGGGCAGCGCCTGGATGAACAGGATGCTGCGCTTCGCGGTCGCCGCGCCGTACACGCCGACGACGATCACGAAGAGCAGCAGCACCGACGCGGCCGCGGTCTGCCCGGTGAGCGCAGCCCACGCGAGCGCGGCGCCGAGCGCGCCGTTGTAGACACCCTGGTTGCCCGCGAGCACGCGCGTCGTCTCGGCCTGCTCGGCCGTCTGCGCGAACATCTTGCGCACCCGCGGTGTGGTCCAGAGGAACGTCTCGAGGGCCATGAAGCCGACGTGCAGCAGCGCGACCAAGAGCGTGGCGGCGAGCGAGAGCATGCCGCACTTATGGATCGAAGTTCTTGAGCGGTCGATCAAGAATCGTCGGACGCGTCGTCTGCGAGCAATCCGGTGGCCTCGAGCGCGCGCCGCGCGACGCGCTTCACCCGCGCGCTCGAGACACCGCTGCGCATCATCACGTGGATCGACGTCACCGCGGCCGCGAGCAGCGCGGCGTCGTCCTTCGCGCGCTCGCCGCGCTCGCGCAGGCAGAGCGCGAAGAAGTCCTCCATCGCGCGGAGGCGCCCCGCGACGAGCTCCTGTCCCTGCGGATCGAGCAGCGGATGCTCGACCGCGCTCGTCACCAGCAGACATCCCTTGCCGCGCCGCGAGGGCGCGGTGATCGCGCGGAGCCACCCGCGGATCGCGTCGTGGCTCGGCGCGGCGGGCAGGCCCTGCGACGCGAGGTAACGCTCGATCGCGCGATGGAAGCACGCTTCCTTGCTGGTGAACGCGGCGTAGAAGCTGCCGGGCTGGATGCCCATCGCGTCGCAGAGCTGGCGCACCGAGGTCGATGCGTAGCCGCGCTCCCAGAAGAGGCGCACGGCGACGTCGAGCGCGCCGTCGACGTCGAAGTCTCGCGGTCTGGCCACCTGCGCGTTCTACTCCACGTCGCGATCAGCGGCCCATCACGATGCCGACGCGCGGGGTCTCGCCGCGCTGCCCGGGCGCGCCGCAGAGCCGCGCGCTGCCGGAGGCGATCGAGGACGTCGAGGTCTCGCATCCGGCCGCGGTGGTCGCGCCGATGCCGAACCACCCGTGGAGCTGATCGCACGCCGAGGTCCGCCCCGCGACGACGCCGAGGCGCACCTGGAACGTGCCGAGGCTCGCGTTCACGCCGCTCTCGCAGGCGGTCGGCACGTTGACCGAGACCTGCAGCATCGTGCGCAGCGCGGACGCCGAGGTGCGGAACGTCGCGGTGCCCGCGGTGACGATGTCGCGCAGCGGCGCGGCGCCGGTGCCGTCGAGCTCGGTGATCGCCCACTGCCTCGCGCCGTTGGTGTCCGCGAGCGCGATGCGCAACGTGGTGACCGGCACGTGCCAGTACGCGCGAGAGAGCGCGTCGGCGTAGGCCAGGTCGTTCGTGCCGAGCGGCATCGGCTCGGGGCTCGTCCACGCGGCCGCGCCGAAGCCCAGCACGCCATCGGGCGTGACCTTCGCGAGCAGGGTCCAGCCTCCGTCGTCCTCGCTCGTCTCGCAGTAGACGTCGAAGGGCGCGATCGGTCCGGCGCCATCGGGGTCGATCGTGTAGACGCCGCTCGCGCTGCCCGCGGGGAGCGCGGAGCACGCGGGCAGCGTGCCCCCGCCGTCGATCACGCCCGAGTCGATGGTGCCGGAGTCGATCGCGCCGCCGTCGATCGCGCCGCCGTCGACCGCGCCGCCGTCGATCGCGCCGCCGTCGATCGCGCCCGCGTCGACCAGCTCGGTGCCCGGCTCGACGTCGGGCAGGCTCATCGGGTCCACGTCGCGCGAGTCGCAGCCACCCGCGATGCAGGTGAGCCCCGCGGTGCACTCGATGTCCACGCAGCTCGCGGAGAGCACGACGCGCAGCAGCTTCGAGGTCCGGGGCACGAACGAGGTCTGCACCTCGCGCGTGACGATCACCGTACCGTCCTCGCGCCGGCCCTCGAGCACGAGGTGCACCTGGCGCGACGCGTCTCCGTCGCGCGGCGCCACGACGAACGAGAACGGAATGCTCACACGCTCGTTGGGGTCGGGCGCGGCGAGCGAGAACGTGTGCTCGCCCTCGCCGTTCACGACCGCGCGCACGTCGGCGAGCGGCTCGGGGATCGCGAGGTCGCTCTCGACGACCACGATCAACATCGCTGGATCGTCGGTGCACGCCGAGAGGAGGAGGAGGAGGGCCCAGGCCACGACACGACGAGCCATCGCGCCCGAGGCTACACCGCGCGGAGCGGTCCTGCGCGATCCCCGGCGCGAGCACGGCTGCGAGGGACCCGTGGTACACATCGCGCCCAGTGGCCTCGCACGAGCCTCGTTACATCGTCGGCATCGACCTCGGCACCACGCACACCGTCGTCGCGTACGGTCCCGCGGATGCCAGCTCGCCGCCGAAGATCTTCGAGATCGATCAGCTGATCGCGCCCGGAGAGATCGAGCCGCGCCCGCTGCTGCACTCGCTGCGATATCACCCCGCGCCGGGCGAGATCTCGGACGACGATCTCGCGCTGCCGTGGGGCGAGACCCCGGCGATCCCGGGCAGCGAAGGACGCTACGTGGTGGGCGAGCTCGCGCGGGAGCTCGGCGCGAAGGTGCCGGGACGTCTCGTCGCGAGCGCGAAGAGCTGGCTCTCGCATCCCAGCGTCGATCGCACCGCGCCGATCCTGCCGTGGGGCGCGGCCGAGGACGTGCCGAAGGTGAGCGCGGTCGTCGCGTCGGCGAGCTATCTCGCGCACGTGAAGGCGGCGTGGGATCACCACCACCCGCGCGAGCCGTTCGACGAGCAGGAGGTCGTGCTCACGATCCCCGCGTCGTTCGACGAGGGGGCGCGCGCGCTCACGCTCGAGGCGGCGCGGATCGCGGGCCTGCCCCGGGTGCGCCTGCTCGAGGAGCCGCAGGCCGCGTTCTACGACTGGCTCGCGCGGCGCGGCATCGACGCGGCGGAAGCGGCGGGCGCGACGAAGCTCGCGATGGTGGTCGACGTCGGCGGCGGCACCACCGATCTCACGCTGATCCGGGTCGAGATCCGCGAGAGCGGGCCTCGCCTCACCCGCGTCGCGGTGGGCGATCACCTGATGCTCGGCGGCGACAACATGGACCTCGCGCTCGCGCACGACGTCGAGTCGCGCATCGGCGGAGGCAAGCTCGGCGCGGGACGCTTCACCCAGCTGCTCGTGCAGTGCCGCACCGCGAAGGAGCGCCTGCTCGGAGCGGCGCCGCCCGAGAGCGTGCGCGTGACCGTGCTCGGCTCGGGATCGAAGCTGGTCGGCGGCGCGACGAGCGCGGAGATCACGCGCACCGACGTCGACGCGCGTTTGGTCGAGGGCTTCTTCCCGCTGGTCGGGCTCGACGCGCGACCGCAGAAGCGCGCGGGCGCGATCGTCGAGTTCGGTCTGCCCTACGTCGCCGATCCTGCGGTGACGCGGCACGTCGCGGGGTTCCTCGCGCGTCACGAAGATCTCGCGCGCGAGGCGCTCGGGCCCGAAGGCCCCGCGGTGCCGGACGCGGTGCTGCTCAACGGCGGCGTGTTCCGCGGCGGTCCGCTCGCGGCGCGCATGATCGGACAGCTCGAGTCGTGGCGCGGCGCGAAGGTGCGCGTGCTCGAGAACGACGATCCCGAGCTCGCGGTGGCGCGCGGCGCGGTCGCGTACGGGCTCGCGCGACGCGGCGTCGGGCTGCGCATCGGCGGGGGGTCGGCGCGCAGCTATTTCCTGCTGCTCCCGCCGGTGAGCGAAGAGGCGCCGCGACGCGGCCTGTGTCTGCTCCCGCGCGGCGCCGAAGAGGGCGAGGAGCTCACGCTCGAGGAGCGCACGTTCTCGCTCAAGCTCGGTCAGCCGGTGCGCTTCCTCCTCGCGTCGAGCACCGGACAAGCGGCGTACGTGCGGCCCGGCGAGATCGTCGACGTCGACGACGAGCTCTTCCGCGATCTGCCTCCGCTCGCCGCGGTGCTCGACGACGAGCGCACCAGCGCGACCTCCTCGGGCCAGCTCCGCGCGCCCTCGATCGTGCCCGGCGGGACCTCGCCGCCCGCCGCGCCCCGCGAAGAGCGCGTGAAGCTCGCGGCCGGGCTGACCGAGATCGGCACGCTCGAGCTCTCGTGCCTGCAGCTCCGAGAGGGAGCCGAGCAGGCTCCGTCGCGACGCTGGAAGCTCGAGCTGCAGCTCCGCGGGGGCAGCGACGAGACCCTCGCCGCGCAGCGCATCACCCAGCTGCACCCGCGCGTCAAGGAAGCGCGCGCGAAGATCGACGCGGTCTACGGCAAGAGCGAGGCGGGTCTCGAGGGCAAGCCGCAGAAGTCGCTGCGCACCGATCTCGAGAAGATCCTCGGGCCGCGCGCGCAGTGGAGCACGCCGCTGCTCCGAGAGCTGTGGGGCGCGCTCTTCGCGGGCACCAAGCGCCGTCGCCGCAGCGCCGATCACGAGCGCGTGTGGTTCAACCTGATCGGCTTCTGTCTGCGCCCCGGGTTCGGCTATCCGCTCGACGACTGGCGCGTTCGTCAGCTGTGGACGGTGTTCGATCAAGGCGTGCAGTTCGCGCCCGAGGCGCAGAACTGGAGCGAGTGGTGGACGCTCTGGCGGCGCGTCGCGGGCGGGCTCGATCAGCCGATGCAGCAGAAGGTGCTCTCGTCGATCGAGTGGTACCTGCATCCTCCGACGCCGCGCCCTCGCCCTCGTCCCGCGGGCCCGAAGGCGCTCGGATACGACGACATGGTGCGGCTCGCGGCGTCGCTCGAGCGCCTCACGCCGACCGACAAGGCGCGCATCGGCGACTGGCTGATCGAGCGCCTCGCCCAGCACGGCGAGAACACCGCGTCGTGTTGGGCGGTCGGTCGCATCGGCGCGCGCGTTCCGTTCTCGGGCAGCGCGCATCACGTCGTCGCGCGCACCAAGGCCGAGGAGTGGCTCGCACAGGTGATGAAGCTCGACTGGCGCAAGGTCGAGCCCGCGGCGTTCGCCGCGGCGCAGCTCGCGCGGCGCACCGGTGATCGCGAGCGCGACCTCGACGCGCAGCTCGCGACGCAGGTCGCGACGAAGCTCCGCGCGGTGAGCGCGCCCGAGCCCTGGGTGCGCATGGTGAGCGAGGTCGCGGAGCTCGAGGCGGCCGAGGAGCAGCGCATCTTCGGCGAGTCGCTGCCGCCCGGCCTTCGCCTCATCTCGTGAGGCCTCGAAGGACGCCGCGCACGAACGGGAGGAACCCTTCCCGTCCGGACGCGAGGTCCTTCATGTGCACCGTCGTCGCGTCGCTCAGGCGGAAGATCTCGCCGACGAGCTCGAGCCGCGTCTCGAGCGGGAGCGCGCCACCGATGAACACGTGATCGATCGTCGTGCGCGCGAACACCGCGCGCAGGTCTTCGATGTTCGTGCCGACGCTGACCGTGAGGCCGGGCTGCTCGATCTGGGCGCGCGCTGCGTCGACGGTCGCGGCCCGCAGGCCCAACAGAAGGATGTTCATGATTCCCTCGTCCGCTGCGGAGAGCCTGTCACGTCGCCGGCGCGATCACGCGTCGCCGGCGGAGCAGACCGACCACGGTCAGCGTCACGACGATCTGCACCGCGACGAGCAACACGACGAACGTGGGTCGTCCCGCGAGCAGCTCCTCGGGCCCCGGGATGCCGGGCACGAAGAACGAGAGGCTCGTCACGTTGAAGAAGACGATCGCCGCGAGCAGGCGCCAGTCACCGCGATGGATCCGCCACGCGAGCACGCCGTAGCCGAGCTCGAGCGCGAACGCCGCGAGCGGCCACGATCCGTAGAGATCGATCCCGAGCATCACGCGACTGCCGGGATGGAGCGCGAGATCGGGCGCGTGCGTGAGCACGTCGAGCACGAAGTGCGACGCGACGCCGAGCCCGATCGCCGCGGCGAACCGGGCACGACGCGTCGCGATCCACGCGATCGCCGCACCGGCGATCGAGAGCACGATCGCGCCGAGCGCCGAGTGAGAGAACGGCATGTGCGCGAGGTGGATGTCGCCCACCGCGTGCACGACGGGCTCGGTCGTCGTGGACTCCACGCCCATCAGGTTCAGAACGACCCACAAGAGCTCGCTGGCCTGCACCGAGAGCAGCAGCCAGGGCATCGGGACCTCGGGATAACGGCGCTCGAGCACGAGCGCGGTCGCAGCATGGCTGATCGCGAACATCTCCGATTTCCTTCTATCGAGTGAGCGCTTGCTAACTCGATGGCCGAACGACGAGCCTCACCGGAACGCCCGGACGAAGAGCTCGGTCATCTCGTCGATCCACCGCCGTGCCGGGCCCTCGATGCCGCGCAGGTAGAGCATGCGCGCGAGCTGGGCGAGGGTGCCGGTGACGAGCACGATCAGCGCGTCCTCCGAGGCCGTGGCGCTCTCGGGGCGCTCGCGCGCCAGCCGCCGCACCAGCCCGGGGATCGTGGTGCGCCGCACGTGCTCCGGCACCTGGGGCCAGAACCGGTGGAGGTGGTCGTGGACGAACACCACCGCTTCCGGCGATTCCTCGTAGAATTCGAGGAATCCGGTGACGAACGCGCGCAGGCGCTCGTCGAGCGTGTGGGCGCGGCGGAGCTCTCCCTCGAGGCGGATCACGAGCTCGCGATAGCAGGCGCCGAACAGGTAGAGCGCGAGCTCGTCCTTGCTGGCGAAGTGCTTGTAGAGCGCGGGGTTGGTGTAGCCCGCCGCCGCCGCGATGTCGCGGATGGTGGTCTCGAGCAGGCCCTTCTGGGTGAAGAGCCGCAGCGCCTCGACGAGGATGCGCCTCTTGGCGGGCGCATCGCCCTCTCCGGTGAAGAACGTCTCGTCCATCGCGATCGGACAGTTAGCGCGCGCTAACGACAGAGTCAAAGAAAAAGCCGCGCGGACGCGGCTCTCTCTCGGATCAGAACAACGCGGGCGGGAAGTGACGGATCATGAGATCGCGCGCGTAGCGCGCCGAGTGCTCGACCGTCTCGAAGCTCAGCGTGCTGCCCACGTAGTACGTGTGGTTCTCGCCCTGGAGCGACTCGACGCGCTCGTAGAACCCGCCGCGCAGCGCCTCGGTGCTCACGTGCGGGAAGTAGTCCCACTCCTGCCGGAGCTGCAGCGCGCCGAAGCGCCCACCGCGCGCCGCGACGTCGGCCGCGAGCGTCGCGGTGATCGAGTCGTACGACGAGCTCCAGTCGGCGATCTGGTACGCGACCATCAGCGGCGACTGATCGCGGCTCGCCCACACGTTCACGTGGTCGATCATCTCGGGGAACGCGTTGTCGTGGAAGAAGAGCACGCTCTCGCGCGGCAGATCCTGCGCGGTGAACGCGCTGAAGAAGTAGCGCTCGCTCTCGACCTGCGAGAAGAGCTCGTCCTCTTCGTCGGTGAGCGGCATGAAGTCGCCGACGCGATTGAGCGCGACCGAGACGATGACCTCGTCGAACTCGTAGCGTCGCGTGCCGTTGATCGTGATCTCGATCGGCGCGCCGCGGCGCGACGAGCGACGGGTGATCGACGTCACCTCGGAGTTCAGCCGCACGTCGAGCTCGCCGGCGACCGCCTCCCAGATCGACTGATAGCCCGTGGGGAACGTGTAGTACGGCGCCTGCTGCAGGCCGCGCTCACCGCCGAGCTTCACCAGCCACGGGATGAGCTTCATGAAGTACATCGCGGGCGCGTCCTCGTAGTACGCGTACCCGAAGCCCACCATCACGCTGCGCACGAGCTCGGCGATCGGCGTGATGCCGTTCCGCTCCGCGAACTCGTCGAAGGGCAGATCGAGCTCGTCGGGCAGATACGCGAAGCCGCTCAGGTTCAGCTGCGCGAACCGCGCCTGGACCCCGGCGTACGCGACGAGCGCGCCGATCAGCTCGAGCTGCGAGTAGCGGCTCGAGAGGAACGACTCCGCGGAGTGCACCACGCCCTGATCGAGGATGCCGCGATCGGTCTGGTACTCCTCGTACGGAATGCCGTAGCGATCCGCGAGGCCGAGCACGAGGTGGTAGTCCGGCGACGCGAACACCGCGCCGAGCTCGGTCACCCGACCCCCGGCGCGCAGCGAGTGCACCTTGCCGCCGACGCGATCCTCACGCTCGAACACCGTCACGTTGCGATACCCGAGATCGCGCAGTGTCTGCGCCGCGGTGAGGCCCGAGGGGCCCGCGCCCACGACCGCGATGCGCATCGATCGCCGCGGCCACACGAGCTCTTCGGCGTTCGTGTCGAGCGCGTCTTCCTCCTCGGGCGTGGCCGCGCAGCTCGCGACACCGAGACCGAGCAGCAGGATGCAGGTCAGACGAAAGACGGATTGGATCACGGGCGCCCTCCCGTGACGAGCATAGAGAGGCGCTCCCCGTCTCGATCCCGGGTCGATGATTGTTTAATCAACGATTAATCGCGCCGTGATCGGAGTGCCCAAAATCGGCTCGCTGGCGCAGGGCTCTCCCGTCCACGTGCTCCGCACGCTCCCGTGCGTGCCCTGCGCCAGCGAGCACTCCAGCTGGAGTGATCACGCGATCGGGATGGCGTAGGCTCGCGCGCCTCATGACGGACCCGTCGAAGCGGCGCGACGACGCCGCGGTGTGGATCGAGCCGGTGCTGCTGGCGTGCGTCGAGGATCGGCGCTTCTTCGAGGAGCTCGCGCCCGAGCCGCGCGCCCTGGTGACGCTGTGGGCGATGCGCGCCGAGGTGCAACGACGTGGGCTCGCACACTTCGTCGACGACGTGCCCGACTGGGTCGTGAAGGACGTGCCGCGCGCGGCGGAGTCGATCGGCGAGGTCGCGCTCGCGGAGCCGTTCGCCGCGCTGCTGCCGGCGCTGAAGCGCGGCCGCGCCGGGCGCTTCTCGAGCAAGGGCGTGGAGTGGAGCGCGCACGCGGGGATCGAGCCGATCGTCGCGCGCATCGGTGATGCGCTGATCGAGCGCGTGCTCGCGTCGAAGCGCGCGTTCGGTGCGGTGCGGGCGCGCGCCGAGACGATCCACGCCGACGCGCGCGCCGCGCACAAGCGCGAGGCCGAGGCGGCACAGGAGAGCGCGAAGGCGAAGGTGCGCTCGCGCTTCGACGGGCTGCGTGACAAGGCGCGCCCGTGGTCGATGCAGACGCGCTTCGCGGTGGAGGACGCGGTCTCGCACGCGAAGTTCGGCGTGGGTCGAGTGCGCGCGCTGGTGCCGCCGAACAAGATCGAGGTCGAGTTCGAGGACGGCTCGATCCGCACGATGCTGCACGCGGGCTGAGCGTCGCGAGACTCGGGCGTGGCCCTTGCTCGACCGAGACGCGCTGCACGAGGTGCGTCGTGGACGTCGAGATCATCGTCGCTCTGATCGGCGTCGTCGGGAGTCTCCTGACGACCATCATCGGGGCGTTGCTCAACCGCCGTCGCGGTGACGAGGGCGCGGCGCCCCAGGTACGGCGCGGGCGGCGCGCGCGCGTGCCCGACGACGTGCCCGCGCGGTTCGGCCCGGGATCGCTCGCGCTGCTCGCGATCGCCGGGTTCCTCGGGTTCACCGGGGCAGCGATGGTCCTCTACGTCGTCCTGAGCTTCATCACGAGCGTCTTCGTCGCGCTCCAGGGCAACAGCCCGCGCCCCGACCTCTCCGGCATCCCGTTCGTCCCGTTCTTGCCGCTGGGGTTCGGGCTCGCGTTCGCGGGAATCGTGGTCGCGTGGATCGCGGCGTTCGCCGCGCAGGTGTCGATGGGGCGCGAGCGCGAGGCGCACTGAGCCCTGCGAGAGTGCTCGTCCCGCCGGTCCCGGACGGGAGCGCGCGGAGCGCGCGGACGGTAGGGCCCGGCGGGCGAGCCGATTTTCGGCAGCCCCTGCCGGAGTGCTCGTCCCTCCGGGGCTCCGGCGGGCGAGCCGATTTTCGACAGTCACTGACGCCCTTCGGGGCGCATGGGATCGGGTGTGGAGAGCACACGGCGCGAGCGCTTCGCGTGGTGTCTGTTCGACTTCGCGAACAGCGCGTTCCCGACGATCGCGATCACCGCGTTCGGTGCGCCGTACTTCGAGGCGGTGCTCGTCGGCGATCGCGGGCTCGCGCTCGGTGGCCTCCGATTGAGCGGCACGTCCGCGTGGGCGATCGCAGTCGCGCTCTCGATGGCGATCGTCGTCGTGACCTCGCCGGTGATGGGCGCGATCGCGGACCGCGGGCGCAAGCGATCGCTGCTCGCGCTCTACGTCGCGGTGTGCGCGATCGCGACGGCCGCGCTCGGCTTCGTGCCTCCCGGCTCGGGGCTGCTCGCGATCGGGATCTTCGTGATCGCGAACGTCGCGTTCGAGGGCGCGTACGTGTTCTACAACGCGTTCCTCACCGAGCTGGTGCCGAGCGATCGCGTGGGACGCCTCTCGGGCTACGGCTGGGCGCTCGGGTACGTCGGCGGGCTCGCCGCGCTCTTCGTGGTGCGGCCGCTCCTGCCGAGCGACTACCACGCGGCCGAGGCCGCGCGCGGAGCCCAGGTGTTCTTCGTCGTCGCGGGCTGGTACGCGCTCTTCTCGCTGCCGACGCTGATCGTGCTGCGCGATCGCGCGGCGCCGGCACCGATCACCCGCGCGCTGGCGCGCGACGCGATCGCCCAGGTGCGCTCGACCATCGCGCGCGCTCGAGCCCACCGCACGATCGCGATCTTCCTCGTCGCGTACCTGCTCTACACCGACGCGCTCGACACCACGATCCACTTCACCGGCATCTACGCGCGGCGCGTCCTCGGGTTCACGCCCGACGACAACGTGCGGCTCTTCCTCGTGCTCAACGTGATCGCCGCGCCGGGCGCGGTGGTGCTCGGTGTGCTCGCCGATCGCGCGGGCGCGAAGCGCGCGATCCAGGTCGCGCTCGTGATCTGGTGCGCGGTGATCGTGCTCGCGGTGCGCGCCTACGACGCGGCGAGCTTCTGGCCGGCCGCGATCCTCGCGGCGATCGCGATCGGCGCGACCCAGTCCGCGAGCCGCGCGATGATGGCCCGCCTCGCACCGCCCGGCAGAACCGGCGAGTTCATGGGCTTCCTCGCGCTCTCGGGGCGCGCCTCCGCGATCGTCGGCCCGCTGATCTACGGCGCCGCGTCGAGCGCGTTCGCCGATCCCGCCGATCCCGGTCGCGGCGATCGCATCGCGCTCGTGATCATCGGCTTGCTCTTCCCGCTCGCGATGCTGGTGCTCCGCCGCGTGGAGGAGCCGCGCCGATCAGAATGACTGCATCCCGATCTCGAGCCCGCCCATGATCATCACCTCGCGCTCGAGGAACGTGAGGTGGAAGAACGACGCGGCCACGAGCCCGCGCCGCTCGTAGGGCCCGCCTCCGGTCGCCGCCGAGATCCGCATCTCGATGCCGGGCCCGAAGCCCGCAGCCTGCATCGCCCGGTCGGGGCCGCTGGTCGACGTGCCTTGCCGTCCGACCGCCCGCGTCACCCCCAGTTCGGGCGTCGTCCGCTCCGGCCCGTCCACCTTGACGATCATCGCGTCGATCGAGGGACCGATGCCGAGCTGCAGCGTGTCCCACAGCGTCATCTCGGCCACCGCCGAGAGCGAGAGATGGAGCGGGAGATCGGGGCTCACGCAGCCGCGCAGGATGCCGACTCCCGCGATGTCGTCGGTCTGCACGCCGACCTGCGCCGACCCGAGGAGCGCCCACGTGGTCGCGTCGAACGTCTGCGACTCGCCGGTGCGCACCCAGTCCGCGAAGTCGCCGTCGCGGATCTCCCAGACCGGCACGTCGATCCACAACGCCGTCGCCCCGAGCGCACCGACCGCGAACGCCCAGCGGAGCCGGATCTCGTCGCGGCCCCCGACCTCGCGCTCGACGGGCTCCACCTGCGCGCGCGCAGGCACCGCCGTCGCCAACCACAGCGTCGCGAGGACGCACGCGAAACGCGCCAGCATCAGAAGCTCCCCGCGATCTCGAGCGAGCCCGGCCCGAGCGACACCCGCACCGACGCGCTCTCGCGCACCTGCGCCTCGTTGCCCGAGTCGAGCAACATCCCGCCGCCGACGAACGCGAGCACGCCGCCCACGAACCCTCCGAGGCCGACCAGCACCCAGAGCCCGCTGTTCGTCTGCTCGAAGAACGAGAAGTCCGACGCGCCCGAGCAACCGCCCAGCGTGCACTCCTCCTCCGCCGCGAGCCGCTCGGCCTTGCTGCCGATGAGCACGCCCGCGAGCACTGCCGACCCGAAGAGCAATCCGCTGCCGGTCAGCGCGACGATCCACGCGTTCTGCACGTTCTCGCGGTGTTGCGCGAGGCGCTGATCGAGATCGACCCACTCGAGCTCGGGCGCCACGGTGCGCACCGTGCCCGCCTCGAGATCGAGCGTGTGGCGGTAGGGGCGGCGATCGGGGACGAGCAGCTCGAGCTCGTGTCGTCCCTCGGGGAGCACGAGCTCCTCGCGGACCTCGACCTCCTCGCCGTCGATCGCGATGCGGAGCGGCGTCACCGGCGTGCGCAGCCGGACGCGCGCGGTGCCGCTCTCGTCGGTGCGCAGCACGCTGAGCGTGACGTCGACCTCTTCCTGCTCCGCGGTCGCGACGTCGACCTCGCGCGAGACCGGCTCGTAGCCGGAGCGCGTCGCGACGACGGTGTGGCGTCCGGGGTCGACCTCGACGGTGTCGGGCAGTGGCGTCTCGCCGACCTCGCGACCATCGATCGCCACGTGGATGCCGGGGACACGCGACGTGACGCGGATCCGACCGCGCACGACCGGAGTGCGCTCGAGCGCGGCACGCACGCGCGCGGTGAGCCCGCCCGCGACCCGCACCGTCTCGCGGAACGTCTCGTGGCCGGGCGCGCGCAGCTCGACCAGCACCGTGCCCGCGGTGACCCGCATCGGGCTGCCCGACGCCGCGACCGACGACGCCGAACCGACCTCCACGCCGTCGATCCACACCATCGCGCTCGCGGGCGTCGCCTCGATCACGATGAACGCGATGCGCGCGCGCTGTCGGCGCAGCTCCGCCTCCACCGCGGCGCGACGATCGGGCGCGAGCTGCGGCATCTCGCGCAGGTACTGCTCGAACGCCTCGACCGACTCCACCGCGCGGCCCAGCGACGCGTAGACCTGCCCGAGGTTGAACAGCACCTGCGGCGCGGGCGCGACCTCGTAGGCGCGACGGAACTCGACGAGCGCCTGATCGAGCAGGCCCTCGTCGTAGAGCTCGAGGGCGCGCTCGAAGCGCTCGCGGGCCTCGGCCCGGGCCTCGCGTGATGGCTCCGCGTCCTGTGCGGCCGCTGCGCTCGGGGTCGTCAGCATCGCGATCGCGAGCAACGCGATGCCGAGGGTGGAGCAGCTCCGAGAGGCGAGTGGCACGCGTTCCGTCCGTGGTGATCGAGGTCGAGAACGGCGGAGCCTGTTCCCGACACGACCACCGCGCCACCGGAGGTGCGCGCACGTCGGTGTCAGCCGAAATGGACTGCGGAGACCTGGGTGCCCATCAGGATCGACGAATAAGGAACGGTTCCGCGATCATCGCCCGCTGCGCCCGCGATCACCATGAGCGGGAGCAGGTGCTCCTCGCGCGGATGGCAGAGCCGGGCGGAGGGCGCGCGGTCCCACGCCACGAGCGCCGCATCGCGTGCCGCCGGCTCGAGCGCGACGGTCTCGCGCATCCACGCGTCGAACGCGACCGAGGGCGCGCGCGCCGCGGGGGAGCCGAAGCCGCGCATGTTGTGGAAGCTCATCCCGCTGCCGACGATCAGCACGCCCTCGTCGCGCAGCGGGCGCAGCGCGCGCCCGATCGCGAGGTGCGACGCGGGATCGAGATCGCGGCGCATCGAGAGCTGGACCGTCGGGATGTCGGCCTCGGGGAACGTGACCTTGAGCGGCACGAACGTGCCGTGATCGTAGCCGCGGTGTGCGTCCTCGGCGGAGTCGATCCCCGCCGCCGAGAGCAGCGCGCGCACCCGCGCCGCGAGCTGGGGATCGCCGGGCGCGGGCCAGGTGATCTCGTACGACTCGGGCGGGAACCCGTAGTAGTCGTAGAGCATCGGCGGGTGCTCCGAGGTCGTCACCGTCGGGATCCGCTCCTCCCAGTGCGCGGAGATCACGAGCATCGCCCGCGGGCGCTGGGGCGCGAGCTGCGCGAGCCCCCGGAGGTACGTCGCGAGCGCGGCCCACTCCGCGGGATCGCCGAACCCCAGCTCGACGAAGGGCCAGGGCCCGCCGCCGTGGGGGATGTACGCCACCGGCATCCGCGTCCCGCCGCCGCTCGTCATCGCTCGAACCTCCTGCGACGCCGGTGCGCACGCCGCGAGCACGAGCCCCGCGCTCGCCGTGCCCAGCAGCGCACGTCGCGTCATCCGGTTGTCGTGGTCGTCGCTCATCTTCGCAGAGACGCTGTACGCCGGCGGGGCGCCGCCGGGAAGGCGCACCCCGCGCAAGTCTGCGTTGCGCGCACGGGAACGGATGCGACGCAAGCCTTGGATCCGCCTTGACTCTCGGTGCGCGTTCCTGGTTCGATGCGTCCGTCCCGGCCCCAGGCCGTCACGCCCATCGGCACGCGCGAGAGGACCCGCAGACACACCATGTTCTCCGTCGTCATCACCGAGAAGGGCGGCGCCCAGCGCCGTCTCGACTTCGACAAGAACGAAGTCACGATCGGCCGCGTCCAAGGCAACGACATCATCCTGCCGAAGGGCAACGTCTCGAAGCGGCACTCCCGGATCGTCCTCAAGGACAACCGCTTCATCGTCGTCGACCTCAAGAGCACCAACGGCACGTACGTCAACGGCCGGAAGATCACCTCGCCCCTCGTCGTGAAGTCGGGGGACAAGATCTACATCGGCGACTTCATCCTCACGCTCGAGGAGGCCGCGGGCGCAGGGATGGGCGCGTCGCCGGGCGGGTCGCACGAGGGTGCGGCGATGGGCGCTCCGCCGCCCGCGATGCAGCCCCCCACGCCGATGGCGTCGCCGCAGATGTCGCCGCCGCCGCAGATGTCCCCGGCGCCGCAGATGTCGCCGCCGATGTCGCCGCCGCAGATGTCGGCGCCGCCGCAGATGTCGCCCGCGCCGCAGATGTCGCCGCCGCCGCAGATGTCGGCGCCGATGCCCGCGCCGCAGATCTCGGTCCCGCAGCCGCAGATGTCGCCCGCGCCGCAGATGTCGCCGGCGCCGCAGATGTCGCCGCCCCCGATGGCCCAGGCCGTCGCGTCGTCCCCCGCCGTCGCGGTCGGTGGCGATCGCCGCCCCCCGCCGCTGCGCTCGGCGCCTCCGCCGCCCCGCCAGCCCACGATGACGGCGGGAGGCATGGGCGCACCGCCCCCGCTGCCGGGCCGCCCCGAGCCCGCGCCGCGCGTCCCCTCGGAGCCGCCGCCCGCGGCGCGCGAGGCCGATCGCTACCCGCTCGACGAGGAGCCGGCCGACGAGACGATGGCGCCCTCGCCGCGCGTCGTCGCGAACGCCCGTCCCACCGCCGCGCCGGTCCGTGAAGCCGCGCCCGCGCGCAACGACTTCGCGCCGCCGCCCGCCAAGGAGGCCGCCCGCGTCGAGCCGCAGACCGAGGCGCCGCCCGCGCGTGCGCAGCAGGTCGCGGTGCACACGCCGGCGCTCGCCGCGCCGATCCCCGAGTCGCGCCCGATCACCGCGCCGCTCGCCGCGCCGTCGCCGGTCGCGCAGCTGCGCCGCGCAGCGGTTCCGCGCGCCCGCGACGTGCGCGATCCGCTCGGCCACGTCCTCGCGACCCTCGCCGAGACCATCGACGTCGGCTCGCTCGTGCCGCCCGAGGCGATCCCGGCGGATCGCTGGCGCGAGGCGCGCTCGGCCGTCGACGCGGCGATCGCGCGCCTCGAGCGCGAAGGCGGCACCGCGGGTGATCGCGACGCGCTCGCGGGCTCGGCGGTGCAGGAGGCGCTCGGCCTCGGCCCGCTCGCCGCGCTCCTCGACGATCCGGGCGTGCTCGAGATCGTGGTGGAGGGGCCGGGCTCGATCCTCGTCGATCGCGGCGCGGGGCTGACCGCGGCGCCGGGACGTTTCTCGTCCGCGGATCAGCTGGTCACGATCGTCGGCCGCCTCGTGGTGCGCGGCGGTGGCTCGTTCGACGCGAGCCAGGCGATGCACGAGGCGACGCTGCCCGATGGCGCGCACCTCGTCGCGGTGCTGCCGCCGGTCGCGCTGCGCGGCCCGGTGATCGAGGTGCGCCGCACCGGCCGCGCGCCGGTGACCGGCGAGACCCTCGTGCAGCAGGGCGTGCTCAGCAGCGAGATGTTGGCGACGCTGCGCGCCGCGGTGAGCGCGCGTCGCAACGTCGTCGTGATCGGCGCGAGCGAGCTCGGCGTCGGCACGGTGGTCTCGATGCTCGCGAACCTCGCGGACGACGACGATCGCGTGCTCGCGATCGAGGCCTCGCCCGAGCTGGCGCTCGCCGCGTCGCACGCGGTGCGTCTCGGCGCGAGCTCGAGCGTGTCCCTCGCCCAGCTGATCGCCCACGCGCCGCGGTTGCGCGCCGATCGCGTCGTCATCGACGGAGCGAGCGGCCCCGAGACCCGCGAGGCGCTGCTCCTGCTCGCGTCGCGCGGCGCGGGCACGGTGCTCGGCGTGCGCAGCGCGCCGACCGGCTCGGCGCTCGATCACCTCGAGGCGCTCGCGGGCCTCGGCGGTGGCGCGGACACGCTCGGTCGCCTCATCGCGTCGGCGGTCCACGTCGTCGTGAAGCTCGGTCGCGACGCCAACGGCGTGCGCCGCGTGGTCTCGATCGCCGAGGTCACGAGCGACGAAGGGATCCCGACGGCGCAGGACCTCTGGGTCCACACCGGCGAGTTCCACGCGACCGGGAACAAGGCGACCTTCCAGTCCTGACGGCCGTGCGCGAGCCCACGATCGGGCTGGATCAGCGATGATCCGCCCCGATCCGTGGGCTTGACGCAATTGACGCGTCGCGTTACCCCCGCCGCATGGAGGTGTCCATGCAGAGCCTGTGGGAGGCGATCGATCGCCGTCGGGAGGACGTCGTCGCGCGAGGCAGCGCGTACGTGCGCGATCACGTCATCGTTCGGCGCACGCGCGAGACGGGCGCCCAGCTGCTCGGCCGCGCGGAGCGCGAGGCCACGAAGCTCCAGACCACGATCGCGTCGCGCCGCGGCGTGCTCAACGGCAAGCCGATCGAGAAGCTCGAGCGTCGTGTGCTGACGACGATCGAGACCGTGCTCGAGCGCGTCGGTCTGCAGCTGCGCGACCGCATCCAGCGCCTGACGCCGGGCGCGAAGATCACCGCGATCGAGCCCGAGACGGCGGCGCAGCCCGAGGACGCGACGCTCGTCGACGAGAGCGAGGCGCGCGCCGACGCGCCCGCGCGTGCGGCTGCCCGTGCGCCGAAGAAGAAGCGCATCCGCGTCGCGGTCGAGGACGCGGCCACGCCTTCGGAGACCGTGAGCGTCGAGCCGGAGGCAGCGCCGGTGCGCAAGACGTCGAACGGCCACGCGGCGCCCAAGCGCATCGCGAAGCCGCTCGCGACGAAGCCCGAGCGTCCGGCCGCGCGCCGCGGCACCAAGGCCGCAGCCGCCGCGAAGGCGTCGACGCGCTGGGTCGGCAAGGCCGCGGACGCCGAGGTCGACCAGCTCTCGGAGCTCTCGGCGAAGGCGCTCCTCGCGCGCATCCCCGAGCTCGACGAGGCGTCGTGCCGGGCGCTCCTCGCGCGCGAGAAGGACGGCAAGAAGCGCAAGACGATCGTCGACGCGCTCGCCGCTCGTCTTCCTTCCTGAAGCGCGAGCTCGTCCCGGGGTGTCGCACGGCGCGCACGCCGCGAACGCTGCTTCACGGCGGCGCTCGTGGGGTCGCGCTCGTCCGCGTGAAGATCGCGTGCGTCGCGTGCGTCCTCGGGCTGCGGGGAGGCAGGGCATCTTCTTGCAGGGGTGCCGCCCCGCATGGTTCGATGGCCTTCCTTTTCGACGGACGGATGTCCGTCGCGCCCGCGCTTCGGAGAGCAACGCATGCGAACGAGTCGGTGGCTCCTCGGTCTCGTCCTCCTGATCGGCGCGATGGCGCTCGCGGGAGGCTGTCGCTCACGTCGTGCGGTGAGCGGCGTCGTGACGAGCGGAGGTGAGCGACCGCGCGGGGGCACGGTGCAGGTCGGCGGTGGGACCGAGGTCGCGCACGGCTCGCCGCGCGAGCAGCTCGAGCAGTACGACCGCCTGCTGCGCGCGCAGCAGTACGTGCCGGTCGGGCCCGCGACCCACGGCACGCTGCAGCCCAACGGCATCACCGCGTACATGATCGACGTGCAGCGCGGCCACTGTTACTCGGTCGCGCTCTTCGGCGCGCAGGGCACCGACGTGAACCTCGTGATGCTCGATCCCGCGGGACGCGCGATCGGCCACGACGTGCGCCCCGACGAGCACCCGTGGGTCAGCTTCTGCGCGGCGCGCCCCGGGCGCTTCGTCGCGCGCATCCAGATGGCGCGCGGGCAGGGCGAGTTCTTCTTCGCGCCGTACTTCGTGCGCGGCCGTCAGCCGGTCGATCTCGCCGGGTTCTTCGGTGGCGCCGCGAGCGGCCCGCAGGTCGCGCAGATCGACGAGGGCACGACGCAGCGCCTCGCGGCGCTCGATCAGCAGATGTCGAGCCAGCGCTACCAGCGCATCGGCGACCCCAGCGGCCTCCTGCTGCGCAACCGCGAGGAGCGCGTGTTCGCGCTCTCGCTCGAGCAGGGTCGCTGCTACTCGTTCGCGACGCTCGGCGGGCCGGGCACGACCGACACCGACGTGTTCCTGCAGGACGGCTCGGGTCAGCGCCTGCAGGCCGACACGCGCACCGATCGCGACGCGATGGTGCAGTACTGCGCGCCCGACGACGGCAACTACACGCTGCAGGTGCGCAACTTCGGCGGTGAGGGCCCGGTGTTCACCGTCGCGTACGCGCAGCAGGTCGCGGGTCAGGCGCAGGCGAGCGAGCCGGTGGTGCCGGTGATCGCGACGACGTCGAGCGCGGGCGCGGGGCTCGACGAGAACTTCGCGCTGCTCGACGCCGACATGCGCGCGCGCGGCTACGAGAGCCTCGGCGAGTCGCAGCGGGGTCAGCTCGCGGAGGGCGGCGAGCAGTCGTACGCGGTCTCGCTCGAGGGCGGCAAGTGCTACGCGATCCTCGCGGTGGGCGACTCGGGCGTGCGGGACATGTCGCTCTCGCTGCGCGACGCGGCGGGGCGCGAGGTGGATCGCGACGAGGCCGGCGATGCGCGACCGACCGCGCGCGTGTGCCCCGAGCAGACGGGCAACTACACGATGGCCGTGCGGATGGTGAGCGGCACCGGCGGCTACGTGTACGCGGCGTATCGCTGGCCGCGCGGCACGCGCCTCGGTGATCTCGCGGGCATCCTCTACGTGCGTCTCGCCGAGGTCACGGCGCTGCTCAACGTCGAAGGGTTCCTGCCGGATCCCGGCTACTCGCTCGATCGCGGGCGGCTGCGCCGCGAGGGCCAGACCGCGACCCACTCGGTGCAGCTGAGCGGCGGGCAGTGCTACTCGATCGTCGTGGTGGGCGGCGAGGGCGTGCGCGACCTCGACGTGGCGCTCTCGCAGGGCGCGACGCAGGTCGCGTCGGACGTGGGCGCGCGGAACGCGTTCCCGAGCGTGCGCCACTGCGCGAGCACCGACGGGCAGTTCACGGTGACCGTGAGCGCAGCCTCGGGCGCGGGCGACTACGTCTATCAGATCTTCTCGCAGCAGGGCGGACAGGGCGTCGGGCAGTAGCGCTCGTCGCGGACATCGCGTGCCGAGAGATGTCCGTTCCCCGGCGCGGGGAACGGCCATCTCTCGTCCGTCCGACGAGCTACATCGTTCGCGTGCACGGGTGTCCGATCCACGCAGGAGAGAATCGATCGGACCGGAGGCGACGAGCCGCGGTGCCCGCGCGCTCGCCCGGCGTCAGGGCTGACCGCTCTCGCCTTCGGCGAGCGGCGCCAATGCCGATGCGGCCTCCACGATCGTGTCGGCGAGCACGGCGTCGAGGCCGGGAGCTCCGAGCCGTTGCTGCTCGCGCATGGCGTCGAGCGCGAGCAGCTCGGCGGCGCGGTCTCCGCGGTGGTGCGCCACCCAGAATGCGCGGGCGGCGTCGAGGAGCTCGCCGGGATCGCGGTCGCGCAGCCCGGGTGGCACGCCGTCGGCGTCGGCGCAGGGCGCGCGCCGCGTCACGTCGATTCGCGGGACCACGAGGTCGACGTCGAGCACTGCGTCGCCGGGCGCGGCGCACAGGAACGCGGCGTGTCTCGGCTCGAGCGTGACCAAGCGGAACGAGCGCCCGGGGTGCAGCCACGCGAGCATCCTGCTGTGCCCGCTCTGGCCGTCGATCAGGCCGACGTAGAAGTCGCTGTCGCACTCCGCCCGGTAGCGCTCGGACTCGACGAACACGACGGGAACGATCCCGGTGTGGCGGCGTGTCGCGTCGGCGACCGCGCGCTCGATCGACGCCGCGTCGTCTCGGAGCCAGCGCCGATCCCACGTGAACGCGTCGCCGACCACGATGATCGCCAGGCACGCCGCGCCCACGTTGGCGGCGACGAGCGCCGCGCGACCGGAGCTCGCCGCGCGCTCGAGCGCGCGGAGCGGTAGGTCCAGCAACGCGGCGGTCAGCAGCGCTGGGCCGAGGTTGGCGAGGCTCATGAAGTACGGGTTGTGGTAGCTCGCCATCAGCACGAACGGCGCGTACGCGACCACCGCCCACGCGACCGCGAGCGCGACCACGCGGGCCATCGCGACGACCCCCACCGGCTCCTGCCGCCACCGCAGGTAGATCGCAGCCGTGACGATCGAGAGCGTCAGGAGCCCGCCGAAGCGCCCGAGCCACTCGCTCGCGATCGACCGCCAGAAGAACGCCGTGCTGGGCCCGATCGCCTCGAGCACGATCGCGTGCGTGCCGCGCGCCGCGCCCGAGAAGAGCGCGGCGCGAGCACCGAGGAGCCCGAGGAAGGCGAGCACGAACAGCACGGCGGACCGCGTTCGGAAGAACGCCAACGACGCCGGGACGCCGTCACGGAAGACCCGCACGACCGCGAGCAGCGGCAGCGTGACCACCACGATCTCGTGGGTGACGAAGCCGAGCGCGAGGAGCGGCAGCGACACCGCGAGCCGCGGCTGTGGGCGCGTCGTCTCGATCAGCAGCGCCAGCACGACGACGCGCCCCTGCACCGCCTCGACGGAGGCGAGTGAGTCGAGGCAGGCAGCGGTGGACGCGGTGAAGAAGCCGGCGAGGGCGGCGATGACGGCAACTCGAACCGACGCTCCGAGCTGGACGAAGAGGCGCGCCGCGAGCGGGATCGAGACCAAGTGGAACAGCAAGCAGGCGACCGCGATGGGCCGTGGGTCCACGCCGAAGAGTCGTCGCGACGCGGCGAAGAGCAGCACCGACGTGAGCCGGACCGTCTCGGAGCCACGGAGCTCCGCGACGAAGCGATCGAGCGCCGCGCCGCGCTCGAGCCAGGTCCAGTCGTTGAAGAGGAACGGCGTCGAGAGCTGCAACCACGAGAACCGCACAAGGGCGACCGCGATGACCAGCGCGGTCACGGCGAGCCCGAGGCGGAGTGGTCCCTCCGCGTCGCGTCGTGGGTCGAGGTGTGGAGGTGCGCTCACGTCGCCCGGGAAAGTACCGCCCGCGCCGCGGGCTTGGAACCGGCGCCCGCGCCGCCAGCTCGGACCCCGAGTGTCCGGTCGTTCGCGTCAGCCCGCCCGCAGCAGCATCACGAGCCCGGCGATGCTCACCGCGAGCACGATCGCCGCGAGCGCGTAGATCACGATCTCCGCGGTGCCCATCTTCGGCGCGACCGGCGGGAGCGTGGGCGTGCTCCTCGGCGCGACGACCTCGGGCTCGCCGGTGGGCGCTTCGGGATCGTCGGCCGGCGCCGTCTCGCTCGTCGCCGTGACCACCGGCTCGAGCGGAGGCGGCTCGGGCATCGCCTCGTCGGGCGCTTGCTCCGCCGCGCGCAGCGCGCTCTCGGTCGGGTCCTCGTAGACCAACACCGTCGCGCCGATCACCAGCTCGTCGCGATCGACCAGGCGCTTCTCGGGCAGCGCGCGCTCGTTGACCACGAGGCCGTTCTTGCTGCCGCGATCGCGCGCGATCACGCCGTCGAGATCGACCACCAGATCGACGTGCTCGCGCGACGCATCGGCGTCGGAGAGCACGAGGTCGCAGGTGTCGGCGCGACCGATCACCAGACGCGCCGGCGGCGGCGGGATCTCGAGCACCACGCCTTCCTGCGCGCCGTTCATCACGACCACGCGCGCGCTCGTCGACGTGCTCGCGCCGAGCACCTCGCGCAGCAACCGCCGCGCGAGCGACGACGTGCGCTCGGCGTTCGCCGTGGACGTGACCGGCACGCCCTCCTTCCACGAGAGCACGAACGCGCCGATCTCGATGCGATCCCCATCGCGCAGCGGCTTCGCGCGCTCCGGCACCAGCTTCGTGCCCTGCACGCGCGTCCCGTTCGTCGCGCCGTGATCGACGATCACGTAGCGCCCCGCGCGCAGCTCGATCGTCGCGTGCCGCGTGCTCACCGACGTGTGCGGCAGACGAACGTCCGCGCCTGCTCCGCGCCCGATCAGGATCCGATCCTGATCGAACTCGTAGACCGCGTCCTCCTGCCCGACGCCCGTCCCGCGCTCGCGCGGGCTCACCGAAAGCCGCACGCCCATGCGACGAGGGCCGAACCTGCGCCGTGTGGCGCGCGCGGTCAAATGATCCGCCACGCGCCCTGTCGGAAACTGGACGGCGATCGATCGCTCGGGCTTTCTCCGGCTCGGAGACAGGAGCCTCACATGGAAGCGCAGATCGAACGCCGCTCGTACGGTCTTCCCCGGATGCCCGTCGACCTTCTCGTCGAGCTCTCGAACGAGGGCGACGACGAGGTGTTCGAGGCAGACGCGGTCGACCTCGGGCCAGGCGGGATCGGCCTCCGCGCCGCGGTGCTGCCCGAGGTCGGGCAGCGGCTGCGCTGTCGCTTCGAGGTGCCGGGCGCCGTCGAGGCGTGCGAGGCGCAGGGCGAGGTCGTGTGGGCCGCCGACGCGGGCCGCTGGAGCGGGAGCTTCGGCGTGCGCTTCGACGGGCTCGATGCGCGCGCCGCCGAGGCGCTCGACGCGATCGCGCCTGCGCCGGTCGAAGACCCCGGCACGCCCGAGGAGCTGCGCGCGCCGCGCATCGTGAAGGTGCGCCTCGATGGCGTCGCGAGCGCGATCGAGGGCGAGATCGCGAGCGAGGGCGGCGAGTCGATCTCGATCGAGCAGGCGATGCCGTTCCTGCAGATCGGGCGTGGCGCCGAGATCGACGATGGCGGCGCGAAGGTGCGCGCGGTGCTGGAGCGCGTGCGGCTGCGCGTCGAGAACGGGACGCCGCGTCTCGTGCTCGAGCTCGCGCCGGAGACCGCGCCCGCCGAAGCACCGAGCGCCGATGCGACGATCCAGGACGAGCCGCTCGAGTCGCTGATCGCGCGCGCGAAGGACGACGAGGAGTCGCTGCCCGACGCGTCGATCGAGCGCGCACCGATCGAGCGGCGCGAGCCCTCGAAGAAGATCGCCGCGCCGACCAAGGTGCGCCGCGAGCGCGAGGCGCCGCGGGTGATCGCGCGCGAGGAGATCGCGGCCTCCGAGCCCGCGGCCGACGAGGAAGCGCCGATCGTGATCAAGGCGCGCGCCTTCGCGGCGCAGGCGCGGCCCGCGCTCGCGAGCGGATGGGCGAAGACCAAGTCGTTCTCGGCGCTCGTCGTCGCGCGCTCGGGCCCCTGGCTCGTGCGGGTGCGCGACGCGATCGTCGCGGCGTGGCGTGCTCTCGCGTCGCGCGTCGCCGTGCGCGCGCCGCGTCTCGCGCCGATGCTCGGTCAGCCGGCGCGCCGTCGCACCACCTCCGCGCCGCCGGTCGCGACCGCGGCGCAGCCGGTGCGTCGTGCGCGCGGCGCGGCGCCGGTCGTCGAGGCGCCCGCGAAGGGCCGTGCCCGCGGCATGGCGATCGGCGCGATCGCGATCGTCGCGGTCGGTCTCGCGGTGTACGGCCTCGCATCGCGCCCCGAGGCGCCGAGCGACGAGATCGACGTGCATCGCCCGGTCGACGTGCCGGCCGCGCTGCCGGCGACGCCGACCCTCGCGGTGCCGGTGACGGTGCCCGAGACCTACGAGCCGATCGCGCCTCCCGAGCCGGTCGCGGCCGCGCCGACGCCGGGCTGGGATCGCGCGATGCCCGAGCCCGCGACCGCCGCGGGCCCGATCGCGGCGCCGAGCTATCCGTCGATCGACGATCGCCGCGAGGTCGTCGTGCCGGCCGAGGACGAGCCCGCGACCACGACGACGACGACGACCGCGACGCGCAGCATGGAGTTCGGCGCGGCGAGCGTGGAGCGCGGCCGCACCACCGCGCTGCGCATGAGCGCGCCGGTGCAGTCGATCGAGGGCCTCGCGGATGCAGGCGGGTTCACGGTGACGGTGCACGGCGCGCTCTCGCTCGACCGCGCCGCGCCGCTCGCCGCCGCGAACTCCGCGATCGAGCGCGCGTCGATCATCAACCGCGGTGATCACTGCGTGCTGACGATCCGCTTCGTCACCGGGCGCACCCCGCCCTACCGCGTGGTCGCGAACGGCACGTCGCTCGAGGTCACCTTCGGGCGGTGAGCCCCTGCCGGAGTGCTCGTCCCGCCGGTCCCGGATGGGAGCGCGCGGGCGAGCCGAGCTTCGACAGCTTTCGAGCCGGTCACGTTCGTCGGCCTCGTCGCCACGTGATCTCGGGCGCGCGGGGAAGAACGAGAGATCGCGCGCCCGTTCCGTACGTCCGAGAGGGCCTTGCACCGCGATACCAACTCCACGAGCGCGAGCGAACGTCGAGGGAGCAGCTTCTCGGCGCGTCTGCTCGCGCCGTTCGCGTCGGTGCGCGCCGACGAAGCGCCCACGGTGCTCCTGATGGCGGCGCAGGCGTTCGTCCTGCTCACCGTCTACTACCTGCTCAAGCCGGTGCGCGAGTCGTGGATCCTCCCCGGCGGCGCCGAGCTCAAGACGTACGCCGCTGCGGTGCAGGCGATCGCGCTGGTCGGCGTCGCCAAGGGGTACGACGTGCTCGCGCGCCGGGTGCGTCGCGATCGGCTGGTCGCGATCGCGACCACGATCGCGATCGTGTGCCTCGTCGCGTTCCACGCGGCGTCGCAGGCGGGCCTCGACGTGGGCCTCGCGTTCTATCTCTGGCTGGGCGCGTTCCAGCTCCTGCTGATCGCGCAGTTCTGGTCGTTCGCGAGCGATCTCTACACGCCGGAGCAGGGCCGTCGTCTCTTCGCGGTCCTCGGCGCGGGCGCGGCGATCGGATCGGTGTGCGGTGCCCAGATCGCGCGCGTGGTGATGCGCGTCGTCGAGACGCCCTCCACGCTCCTGCTCGCCGCGGCCGCGCTCTTGCTCGCGGTGCCGGTGCTGACCTCGATCGCGCACCGGCGTCATGCGCCCTCGCGCCGTGCGCGAGATGCTGCGCCGCCCGCGCCGGTCGCGGTGCCCGAGCCCGCCGATCGCGGCGTCGTCGCGCGCGTGCTGGGCGATCCCTACCTGCGCCTCGTCGCGCTGTTCACGGTGCTGCTCAACGCGATCGCGACGCTCGGCGAGTACGCGCTCGATCGTTCGCTGCTCGATGCCGCGGCGATCGCCGTCGCGCACCACGAGTCGCCGAGCGTCGAGCACTACGTCGGTGCGTTCAAGGCCGACTACTACTCGGCGATCAACGCGGTGGTGCTCGTGCTGCAGCTCTTCGCGGTGTCGCGGGTGCTGACGGTCTACGGCGAGCGCGCCGCCCTCGCGATCATGCCGGTGTTCGTCGTCGCGAGCGCGATCGTCACCCTCGGCGCGTCGATGGTGCTCCCGATGCTCGCGGTGCTCGCGACCGCGCGGGTGGTCGAGAACGGCCTGATGCACTCGGTGCAGAGCACCGCGCGACAGACGCTCTTCCTCGTCGCGACGCGCGACGGACGCTGGAGCGGCAAGGCGTTCATCGACACCGTGACGTGGCGTGCCGGCGACGTGCTCGGCGCGATCTCGGTCGCGGTGCTCGCGTGGTGCGGCGCCGGCACGAGCGCGGTGATCGCGCTCGTCGGCGTGCTCGGCGTCACCTGGTTGCTCGTGGTCGCAGCGTTGGGCCGAGAGCACCGCGCCCGCGTCGCGCTCGCGCGCGGCTGATCGGAAGATCAACCGCAGAGGACCGCAGAGAAGGCGAATTCTCGCGGCGGCTCAGCGCGAAGCAGCGCGGCGCGGGAAGCGCAGCCGGAACGTGGTGCCCGAGCGCTCCACGCGGTGGCGGCTCGACACTTCGATCGTGCCGCCGTGCTGCTGCACGATGTTGCGCACGATCGAGAGCCCGAGGCCCGTTCCCTTGCCCTCGCCCTTCGTCGAGAAGAACGGCTCGAACACGTGATCGACGTGGTCGCGGGCGATGCCCGGCCCGTCGTCCTCCACCTCGACCCGCAGCGACTCGTCTTCCTCGGCCGCGACGCGCACCACGATGCGCCCGCCCGCCGCGCCGCGGTGCTCGGCGATCGCGTGGCATGCGTTGGTCACGAGGTTGATGAACACCTGGTGTAGCTGCCCGCGCACCGCCCACAGCGTCGGCAGCTCCGCCGCGTAGTCGCGCTCGATCGCGACGTGGCCTTCCGCGATCACGTGCTCGCAGAACACCAGCGCTTGATCGATCTCGTCGATCATCGACACGCTCGCCGGCTCCTCGCTCGACGGTCGCGCGTAGGTCACGAGGTCGCGCGTGAAGCGCAGCATCCGCGCCGCCGCCTCGGTGATGCGCGAGAGCTTCTCGAGATCGCCCGCGTCGGCGCCGCTGCGGCGCCCCTTCGTGAGCAGGTACTCGGCGTAGACCGAGATGCTCGTCAGCGGGTTGTTGAGCTCGTGCACCACGCCCGCCGCGAGCTGACCGAGCGTCGCGAGCTTCTCGGCCTGGATGATCTGCTCTTCGAGATCGCGCACCTCGGTGAGGTCGCGACCGATCGCCACCACGCCCGCGATCTCGCCGTCGGGCGCGGTGATCGACGCGGTGTTGAACGCGACGCGCGCGAACCCGCCCGACGCGCGCGGCAGCCGCAGCTCGACGTCGGTCGAAGGACGCCCGCGCAGCGCCGCATCGAGCGCGGTCATCGCGCGCCCGTGCTCGCTCGGGGGCAGGAAGTCGAGGAAGTCGCGCCCCATCCAGCCCTCGCGCGCGCCGCCGGTGACGCGCAGCGTCGCGAGGTTCACGTTCTCGATGCCGCGATCGCGCCGCAGCACCACGATCGGCGCGTTCGCGTGCTCGATCACCTGCGCGAGGTAGTCGCGCAGATAGCTCGACTCGCGCAGCAGGCGCGCGCTCCGCAGCTTGCTGCCCAGCTCGAGCGCGAGCGGCACGAGGATCGGCGCGTCCCACGCCGGCACCGCGAGCCCCGCGGGGTACTCGACCGAGAGGATCCCGAGCACGCGCTCGCCGTCGGCGAGCGGCACGTCGAACCCGGTCGCGCCCGCCTCGAAGAACGGCACGTAACGATCGGCCAGCGTCACCCCGACACGCTCGAGCGCGCCCTCGTCGAGCGCGTGACGCGCGGCCGCGCTCCGCTCGAGCAGCAGCGGATCGCGCCCTGCGTGCGAGAGCCGCCCCGATGCGTAGAAGAGCGAGACGTCGTCGCCCTCGGCCGCCACGAGCCGCAGCACGAAGCGACGCTCGGGGAACAGATCCCGCATCGCCTCGACGAACGCGTGCACGATCTCGTCGTCCTGCCGATCGATGCCGATCTCGCGCGACAGGCGCAGCATCATCGAGGGGACGCGCTCGGGCGCCGGTGGATCGAGCGTGCGCACCGCGCGGTGCTCGCCCGAGCCCTCCTCGAGGGCCCACGCGCCGGCATCGATCACGCGCTGCTCGATGCCGCTGATCCGATCGATCGGCACCTCGCCGGTCACCGGCTCGTCGTTCTTCGCGACCGAGCGCGTGGCGCTGCCGGGCTCGGTGTCGGCGTCGAGATGCGGATCCGCTCGTCTCGGCATCAGCGCCCCGTGCCTTCCTTCGCCTCGTCGCCGGTCGCGGCGTCGAGGTCGAGGATCTTCTGCGCGCCCACGTACGACTTCGTCTCGTAGCGCGTGATCTTGCCGATCTTCCGCACGATCTCCGCCATACGCTCGCCCTCGCGGACGATCACGCTCGCGTAGTGGTGCTCCGGCGCCGCCGGATCGAGCTTCCTCGCGAGGAGCTGTGCGTAGTTGATCACGCTGGTGAGCGGCTGGTTGAGCTCGTGCGCCGTGGTGCCCGCGAGCTCCGCGATCAGCGCCTGCTTCTCGGTGACCGCGAGCTTCTGCTGAGCCTGCATCAAACGTTCTTCGACACGCAGCTTCTCGCGCAGGTCCGTGAAGATCCCGACCGAGGCGAAGGGCTTCCCCCGCCCGTCGTAGATCATCGCGGCGCTCAGGTTGATCGGGATGCGCCGGCCGTGACGATCCGCGGCGTCGAAGCGCACGCTCTCGAGACGCCCCGGGCCTCCGTGCTGCGGCGAGCGGATCATGCGCATGACCTCCTGCGCGCCGCCCGGCGGATAGAGGTCGGTGACGTGGCGCTGGCCGATCACCTCGTCCGCGGTCCAGCCGTAGATGCGCTCGGCGCCGCTGTTGAAGAGCAGGATGTTGCCCTTCAGATCGCTGGCGATGATCGCGTCGACGCTCGCGTCGATCAGCGACTCGAGGAAGTCCTTCGTCTTCGCCAGCTCGGCCGCGGTCTCGCGCTCCTCGCTCACGTCGCGGAACGAGAAGAGCACCGCGCCTTCGCCCTCGAGCAGCGACGCGAACGCGCAGGAGACGACGCGCACCTCGCCGTCCTTGCGATCGAGGCGGAGATCGACGCCCTGCGGGTAGTGCCCTTCGCGCACGCCCGCCCAGATCTCGACCATCGCCTTGCGATCGCCGGGATGGATGATCGAGAGCAGCGAGCGGCCGCGCACGTCGTCCTCGGTCACGCCGGCGATCTCGTACGCACGCGGGTTCGCGAAGAGCAGTTGCCCGTCGGGGTCGACCGCGGCGAGACCGTCGGCCGCGCTCGTGAAGAGGTTCGCGTAGCGCTTGAGCGCGCGCAGGCGTCGCTCGGCCTCGAAGCGCGCGAAGTTCACCTGCTGCGTCTGATCGCGCAGCGTCTGCATGATGCGCGCGTTGCGCAGCGCGACCGCGGTCGCGTTGGCGACGATCTGACAGAAGTCGACCTCGCGCGGCTCGAGCGTGCCGCGGCGCTGGGCGGCGCGCAGGAAGAGCACGCCCATCGCCTCTTCCTGCCAGACGATCGGGAGCAGCGTGAGCGCGCCGAGCGCGCCCTCGGGCACGCTCCCGCGCACGCCCTCGAGCACCGGGTGCGTCGAGGCATCGCGGATCGTGAGCGCCTGACGGGTGCGCAGGACCTCGAGGATCTCGGGGTATTTCTCGAGATCGATCCGCAGGTTCTGGATGCCCTGATCGTCGCTCGCGGCGACGACGTAGCCGACGTGGCGGCTCTCGGCCTCGGGCGCGAGCACGATCGAGACGCGATCGACGTTCACGACCTCGGCGATGCGCCGGACGACCGTGTAGAGGATGTCGCTGAAGTCGAGCGCGGACGCGAGCGTCTGCGTGAGCTCGAGCATCGCCTTCGCGTCGCGCTCCTTGTGCGCGAGCGCGGTGATCGTCTCGTAGATGCGCAGCTGCGCGCGGATGCGCCACGCGAGCTCGGGCTCCTGCGAGGGCCATCGAAGCACGTCGTCGGCGCCCGACTCGAGCAGCGAGTCGGCGCGCACACCGTCGGACGTGACCGCGAGGATCGGGAGATCGGTGCCCGCCTGGGTCGCGCGCACCGCGCGCACCCGCGTCTCGCCCTCGGGCGCGCCGACGATCACGACCGCGACGTCGGGCGCCGCGACCTCGGTGCGCATCTGCTCGAGCGTGTCGAAGGTGCGGACCCGCAGGCCGAGCTCGCGCGCACAGGTCGCGATCGCGGCTCGACGCGCGGCGTCGGGATCGCCCAGGAGCACTTCGAGCGTACGCGCGTCGGACACGTCGGGCGGAATGGTACCAGGGATACGGGACGGCTGCTTCTTGGGGCGTGAGGAGGGAGCGAACGACCGTGCACGAGCACGTGACACGTGCTCTCCCGTTCCTGGTCCGCCCTCGACGTGCGACGTACCATCGCGGCGATGTTCGGGGCCGTGCGTGTGGCGTCGGTGGTGCTCGCCCTCGGGGCGATCACGACGATGGTGCGCGCGCAGGACGAGGTGCTGCTGCCCTCCGAAGAGGCCGGTCTCGACGACGAGGGGCCCGCGCGGCTCGCGCCGCCGATCGCGCCGCGCGTCGCGGTGGTGCTGCTCCCCGCGGGGCCCGACGTCGATCCCGCGATGACCGACGCGCTCACCGAGCTGCTGATCGCCGGGGTCGCCGCGCGCGGTGAGGGCCTGCAGATCGTCGGCAAGGAAGAGCTCCAGGTGCAGCTCGAGCGCGACGACGCGGAGACCGCGCGCTGCATCGAGAGCGCGGCGTGCCTCGGGCGCCTCGGCGCGCTGCTCGACGTGCGCGAGATCATCGCGGGCACGCTCGCGGCGCGCGTGGACGCGAACGGCGCTGCGTCGTGGGCGTTCGATCTCCATCGCCTCGACGTGCGCGACGGAGAGCAGCTCGGGCGCGTGTTCCGCGAGGTGAGCGGCGATCTCGACGCGCTGCTGCGTGCGCTCGAGGAGTCGATCCCCGAGCTCTACGCGCGACGCGTGCAGCCAGGACGGCTCGTGGTCCGCGCGACCGTGCAGGGCGCGGCGGTGACGCTCGACGGCGCGGCAATCGGCGTGTTCGAAGGTGCGCCGCTGCGGCGCGAGACGGTCGAGCCGGGCACCCACGTGCTGCAGGTCGAGGCTCCGGGGTTCCGCGCGTTCGAGCGATCGGTCGAGGTCGAAGAGGGCGCGACGCTCATGATCGACGCGGTGCTCGAGCGCGCGGGCGGCTGGACGCCGTCGCCGCTCGTCTGGGTGGGCGGCGCGATCGCGATCGCGTCGACGACCGCAGCGATCGCGTTCGGTGTCGCGTCGCAGGCCGAGCCCAGCGGCGACGTGTCGATGCGCGACGCGGTCGAGCAGTTCTATCCGGCGCGCGATGCCGAGGCGATGGCGGCGAACGTGCTGCTCGGCATCGCGGGCGGAGGCGCGATCGCGGTCGCGGTGGGCCTCGCGATCTCGGGGGTCGACGATGCGCCGCGCGAGCGCGCGACGGCATGGGTCGCGCCGGTCGCCGGCGGCGTCGCCGCGGGCGTCGCGGGGCGGTTCTGACGTGCGCGGGTGGTCGATCGCGGTGCTCGCGCTCTGCGCGGTCGGGTGCAGCGTGGAGCGGCCGAGCGATCTGCTGACGCGCCTCTGGACCTGCGAGGTCCAGGAGGACTGTCTCGAGGGCTGGCGCTGCGCCGATCGCAGCGTGCTCGGCGAGGACTTCTGTCGTCCGGCGTGCGACCCCGCGGATCCCTCGTCGTGCGACGGGCACTGCACGCGCAGTGGAGAGTGCCTGGCGCGCTGCACGTTGCTCGGAGACGGAGCGACGGAGTGCCCCGACGGGCACGCGTGTGTCCGCACCGATCTGCTCTCGGGCGAGGGTGTCTGTCATCCGGTCGAGACGTGCTCTCGATCCGACGAGTGCGCGCAGGGCACGCGCTGCTTCAACGACGTGTTCGATCTGCCGCCGGTGCTGCCCGGTGTGTCGTACGCGTCCGATCAGCTCTATTGCGTCGCGGTGCCCGACGAGATGATGCGCTGTCCGACGGGCTATCTCGTCGCGCCGGCAGTGGGCGATTCGCCCGCGACGTGCCTGCCGCGCTGCGACAGCGCGGGATCGCGGTGTCCGCCCGATCTCACGTGCCTGCGCGAGCTCGGATACCTGTTCTCGCAGCCGGGCGCGAGCGCGTGTTATCCGGGCTATTGGGGCCTTCCCTGCGACGACGACGCGCAGTGTCTGCTCGGTCGTTGTCTCGCGATCGGCGAAGGACGTCGTGCCTGCACCTATGGCTGCGGCGAGGCCGATCGGGTGTTCGGCGGCGACGGATGCGAGGCGCTCGAGGACGCATCGCGCGGCCTGCGGCTCGACGCGCTCGAGGTGCGCTGCCTCGAGACCGACGGACACGACGTGTGCGCACCGCTCGGCACCACCGGCGCGCCGTGCAACGACGACATGCGCTGTGCCGAGGGGCTCGAGTGTCGCCCCTTCCTCGCGGGCGCGACGATCGTGCGGTTCTGCTCGCGCGATTGTGCGAGCGACGCCGAGTGCAACGACACGCGCGCACCGCTCACCGCGTACTGCGCGCCGAGCGCGGGCGGCGGGAGCTGTCTGCCGCGCAGCTTCGAGGGCGGAGGCTGCGAGCGCGCCGAGCAGTGTCGGCTCGGGCTGATCTGTCGCGAGAACGTGTGCGTCGCGCCGTGAACGGAAGCGGCACGGCGTGTAGATCGGTTGGGCGAGGATGAGCGGGATGGAGAAGCGGAGCGCGGCGCCGATCGGCGTGTTCGACTCGGGGCTCGGAGGTCTCACCGTGGTCCGCGCGATCGCGGAGGCGCTGCCGGGCGAAGAGCTCGTGTACCTCGGTGACACCGCGCGCGTGCCCTACGGCACTCGCAGCGCGCACACCGTGATCCGCTACGCGCGCGGCTGCGGTGCGCTGCTCGCGAAGCACGGGATCAAGATGCTCGTCGTCGCGTGCAACACGGTGAGCGCGGTGGCGCTCGACCACCTGCGCGTCGAGCTCGACATGCCGGTGCTCGGCGTGATCGAGCCGGGCGCGCGCGCCGCAGTGCGCGCGTCGAAGAGCGGGCGCATCGGCGTGATCGCGACCGCGGGCACCGTCGGGAGCGGCGCGTACCCGCGCGCGGTCGCGAGCTTCGAGACCCGCGCCGAGGTGAAGCAGCTCCCGGCACCGCTCCTCGTGCCGCTCGCGGAAGAGGGATGGCTCGATGGTGAGGTGCCGACCCTCGTGGTGCGACGCTATCTCGAGGACCTGATGCGCGGTGACGCGCAGATCGACGCGCTCGTGCTCGGGTGCACCCACTATCCGCTCCTCAGCGGCGTGATCCACGACGAGGCGGCGCGGGTCGCGGGTCGCGAGATCGCGATCGTCGACAGCGGCGTCGCCGCGGCGGGCGAGCTCGACGAGACGCTGCGCGCCCGCGGCCTCCTGCGCGAAGGCGCGCCGGGTGGTCTGAAGCTGATGGTCACCGATCGCCCGGGTCGCTTCGCCGAGGTCGCGGCGCGCTTCCTCGGTCGCGACCTCGACGGCCTCGAGGTCGAGCAGGTCGACCTGTAGCCCATCGCGGGATTCCTACGCGCGACGCGTGCTCATGTGGCCCCGAGCGACATGAGCGCGACACCTCACGACCCTCGCGACGTGACCGACCACGTGCAGCGCGCGCGTCGCGCCGCCGTGATCGCGCTCGCCGGATACGCCGCGAGCAAGGTCCTCGTCTTCATCTCGAGCCCACTGCTCTCGTACCTCATCGCGCCCGACGTGCGCGGGCTCGTCGAGCTCGTGAACCCGATCGTGATCGGCATCGAGCTCGTGAGCGATCTCGGGATCGGCCCTGCGATCATCCAGAGCCAGCGCGGCGCGGATCGCACCTTCCTCGGCGTCGCGTGGACGATCCAGGCGGTGCGCGGCGCGATGCTCTCGCTCGTCGTGTGCGCCCTCGCGTGGCCCTACGCGGAGATCACCGGACACCCCGAGCTCGCGCAGATCCTGCCGGTCGCGGGGCTCGCCGCGCTCGGCAGTGGTCTGCTCTCGACGAAGATCCTCACGACCAGCCGCGAGCTCGCGATCGGTCGGCTCACCGCGGTCGAGCTCGGCGCGCAGGTCGTCGGCTTCGCGGTGAAGATGATCTGGGCCTCCTACAGCCCGACCGCGTGGTCGCTCGTCGGCGGCGGCCTCTCGATCATCTTCACCAAGCTGGTGCTCAGCCACGCGCTGCTCCCCGGCGCGCTCGATCGTCCGCGCTGGGATCCCGCGATCGCGCGCGAGCTCGCGCGCTTCGGTCGATGGGTGCTCGCGAGCACGCTCCTCACGTTCCTCACCGGCCACGCCGATCGCTGGATCTTCGGAGCGCTGATCCCGCTCGGCATGCTCGGGCTCTTCGGCAATGCCGCGGTGATCGCCGCGCTGCCGGTCGAGGTGGTCGGACAGCTCGCGGGGCGCGTCGTGTTCCCGCTCTACGCGCGCGTGCTGCAGAGCGGCGGCGATCTCGCGCCGGTGTTCCAGCGCGCGCGGCGCCCGCTGCTCGTGCTCGGCGGCTGGGCGATCGCGGGGCTCGTCGCGGGCGCGCCCACCGCGATGCGCTTGCTCTGGGACGAGGCGTGGTGGGGCTCGGGATGGATGATCCAGATCCTCGTGTTCGCGTCGTGGTTCCGCCTCTGCGAGACGACGAACGGCGCGGCGCTGCTCGCGCGTGGCGAGCCGCGCTGGCTCGCCGCGGGATCGCTCGCGAAGCTGATCGCGATGTGCATCGCGATCCCGATCGGGCACGCGATGGGTGGGTTCCTCGGCGCGCTCCTCGCGTACGCGTCGACCGAGGTCGTGCGCTACGTGGTCTCGGTGTGGGCGACCTCGCGCCTCGGGCTGCACGCGGGACTGCGCGACGACGTCGCGGGCACCTTGCTGGTCGCCGCGACCGGCGTCGGGGGATGGCAGATCGCGGAGCGCGTGCGGGCGTGGGGCGTGCCCGTGCTCGCCGAAGCAGCGCTCGTCGCGATCGTGGTCACGCTCGCGTGGGCACCGCTCGCGATGCCCGCGGTGATGTCGATCGTCCGCGAGCGACGCGCGCGCTCGGCGCTCGCACCGGCGCGCGCGTGACGCGGGTCGATCAAACTCGGCTCTCCCACTCCGGTCCCTGCCGTCCGCGTGCTCCGCCCGCTCCCGTACGGGCCCTGCGCGGGAGAGCACTCCCGCCGGTGATCACGCCGCAGCGCGCTCGAGCGTGATCGGCGGGGCGGCAGGGCCGAGCGTGTCGCGGAGCTGCTCGCTCAGCGCGACGAGCTGCTCGCCGGCCTCGCGTCCTCGGCTCGCCACGATGCGCGCCGCGATCTCCGCGGTCGCCGTCGCCAGCACCGCGCGCGCCCAGATCCGGCCGAACGCGCCGTAGCGCTTCTCGTAGTACGCCTCGCGGTCGCGGTTCCACACGATGTTGCGCTCGCGTCGCCGCGCGCGGCGGGTGGAGCCGCCTTCCTCGTGGACCACCTCGGCGTCCGCGAGGTAGCGGATGCGCCGGCCTCGCTCCCAGAGCCGGAAGCAGAGATCGACGTCGTTGAAGTAGAGGCTCATCCGCGGATCGAACCCGCCGATCTCCTCCCAGTCGCGGCGCCGCACCACGAAGCACGAGGTCGGCGGCTGCTCGACGTCGCGGCTCTGCTCGTGATCGAAGTCGTCCATCCGACTGCGCGCGATGATCCAGCTCCCCGGCGGCACGCGCCCGAGCGCCGTCGAGTGCGCGAGCGCGGTCGCGAGCGTCGGGAAGCGCGCGCAGGTGCGACGCACCTCGCCGAGCGTGCCCACGAGCTTGGGGCTCGCCGCGGCGTACCCGAGGTTCGTGTCGAGGAAGCGGACGAGGCGATCGAGCGCGCCTGGACGCACGAGCGCGTCGGAATTGAGCAGCCCGATGTAGCGACCCCGCGCGCGCTCCGCGCCCTGGTTGTTCGCGTACGCGTAGAGCAGGTTGCGCTTGTTGCGGACGAGCTCCACCTCGGGATGCTCGCGCGCGACGCGATCGGCGGTCCCGTCCTCGCTCGCGTTGTCCACCACGATGATCTGGCGGCGCAGCGAGGTGCGGTCGGCGCGGAGCGCGCGCAAGCACGCGGCCGTCATGTCGCAGGTGTTCCACGACACGATCACGATCGAGAGGTCGACGTGCCTCAAACCGAGGGCTCCTTCCCGTGGCCCGTTGCACGCGTGATGCGTACATCGACCACGAGAGGGACCTAGCCGCATCCCGCGTGATACCGAGTCTCCGTGCCCCGAGACCTCACGCCCGCGGACGGGCGATCAGCGTGAGCTCGATGCGGCGGTTCATCCGGCGGCCCCGCACCGTCCCGTTGTCACCGACCGGGCGGAACTCCGAGTAGCCCGCCGCGGCGAGGCGCTCCCCGGGGATCGAGCACTGATCGGACAAGAAGCGCACCACGTTGGTGGCGCGCGCGGTGGAGAGCTCCCAGTTCGTCGCGAAGCGCTCGAGCGCGTCGCCGGTGAGCGGCGTCGAGTCGGTGTGGCCCTCGACCTGGATGAGTCGGTCCTCCATCCGCGCGAGCGAGGTCGCGACGCGGCGCAGGAGCGCCTGACCGCGGTCGCTGAGCTCGGCGCGTCCCGGCGCGAAGAGGATCTGATCCGCGAGCCGCACCGCGACGCGACCCTCGCCCTGCGAGACCGTGACGTCACCGGCCGCGATCTCGCTGCGCAGCTGCTCGGTGAGCTGATCGTGCATCGCCTGCAGCGCGCCGATGCGCGCGTCGCGCTCCGCGACCGCGCCTGCGAGCTCCTGCTCGCGCGAGCGCAGCGCGTCGCGCTCGGCGGTGATCGCATCGCGCTCGGTGCGCAGCGCGTCGCGCTCGGTGGTGAGCGCCGCGAGCGCGGCGGTCGCTTCGTCGCGCACCCGCGTCGCGCCGTCGAGCTCGGTCGCGAGCCGCTCGCGCTCCGCCGCGAGCGGCTGGTGGATCTGCGAGACGAACACCGCGCCACCGCACAACAGGGCGACGAGCACGAGGATCAGCGTCCAGCGGAAGTTGCGCTCGCCGTTGCCGCGCTTGGTCTCGAGCTCGATCGTCGGCGGGTTGTCGTGCGCGTCGGCGTCGCGCGTTGGCGCCTGACCGGTCGGCGGACGATGCGCGGGCTGCGGCGCGCGAGGACGCGTGGGCTCGATGGGCCTGGGTGCAGTCGTCATGGCGCCGAGCTTGAGCAACCCCGCGCGGAGGTTTCCACCGCACAGCCGCGACGATGGGCGCGCGTGTGCCGCGCGATCGCTGCGTTGCCTACGTGCTCCGCGCCGCAGCCGTGGAATGCACGTTTCCAATCGAACGTGAACCCGCGCGCCGGCGTCCCCACTGGACGCTCCGCCACCGCGCGGGCTACGACGTGACGACGAACGAGGGGAGCGCACGAGTGACCGAGCACGTCGACGTGATGATCGTGGGCGCCGGCCTGTCGGGGATCGGCGCGGCCTGGCATCTGCGCGACCGCTGTCCCGATCACAGCTACGTGATCCTCGAGGCGCGCGAGGCGATCGGCGGCACCTGGGATCTCTTCCGCTATCCCGGGATCCGATCCGACTCCGACATGTTCACGCTCGGCTACGCGTTCCGGCCGTGGCGCGATCAGAAGGCGATCGCCGACGGTCCCTCGATCCTCGAGTACGTGCGCGAGACGGCGCGCGAGAGCGGGATCGATCGGCACATCCGGTTCCGACATCGCGTGAAGCACGCGTCGTGGTCGAGCGAGGACGCGCGCTGGACGGTCGAGGCCGAGCGCGAGGACGGCGAGATCGCGCGCTTCACGTGCAGCTTCCTGTGGATGTGCTCGGGCTACTACGACTACGCCGAGGGCTACACCCCGGAATTCCCGGGCACCGAGCGCTTCGGCGGGCAGATCGTGCACCCGCAATTCTGGAGCGACGACCTCGACTACGCGGGCAAGCGCGTGGTCGTGATCGGCAGCGGCGCGACCGCGATGACGCTGGTGCCCGAGCTCGCGAAGAAGGCCGCGCACGTGACGATGCTGCAGCGCTCGCCGACGTACGTCGTGTCGCTGCCCGCCGAGGACGCGCTCGCGAACTTCCTGCGCGAGCACCTGCCCGAGCACGTCGCGTACGGCATCACGCGCTGGAAGAACGTGCTCCTGAGCATGGCGTTCTATCAGTTCGCGCGTCGCGCACCGGAGCGCGCGAAGAAGCGGATCGTGTCGCTCATCCAGAAGGAGCTCGGCGCGGAGTACGACGTCGCGACCCACTTCACGCCCAAGTACAAGCCGTGGGATCAGCGCCTGTGCCTGGTGCCCGACGGCGATCTCTTCATCGCGCTGCGCGAGGGGCGCGCGTCGGTCGTCACCGATCACATCGAGACGTTCACCGAGAAGGGCATCCGACTGCGCTCGGGGCAGGAGCTCGAGGCCGATCTGATCGTCACCGCGACCGGGCTCAAGCTGCAGTTCCTCGGCGGCATGGAGCTCGACATCGACGGCGAGCGTCTCGAGCCCACCAAGACGATGAACTACAAGGGCGTGATGCTGAGCGACGTGCCGAACCTCGCGTGCACGTTCGGCTACACGAACGCGTCGTGGACGCTCAAGGCGGATCTCACCGCGGAGTACGTCTGCCGCCTCTTGGGCCGCATGCGCGAGACCGGCGCGAACGTCTGCACGCCGCGGCTGCGCGACGCGGAGATCGGCGAGGAGCCGTTCCTGAACCTCACGTCGGGCTACGTGCAGCGCGCGCTCGCGCACCTGCCGAAGCAGGGATCGCGCAGGCCCTGGAAGCTCTACCAGAACTACGCGCTCGACATCCTCTTCCTGCGTCATGGCGACATCGACGACGGAACGATCGAGCTGACGAGCACGCCCGCGCGTCGCGAGGAGCCGAAGCGCCGGCTCGGACCGATGGCGCGCGCAGTGCGCGCGGTCGCCTCGCGCTGAGCCCTTGCCGGAGTGCTCGTCCCGCAGGTCCCGGACGGGTGCGCGCGAAGCGCGCGGACGGTAAGGGACCGGCGGGCGAGCCGATTTTGCGACAGCCCTTGAGTCTCCCGCCGATCAGAGGCTGAGGGCGTCGAGCGTGAGGCCTCGCGTGTCCTCCACCAGCTCGGCGCACATGGGCTCGAGCCCCGCCACGAGCTCGGTGCAGCGCTCGATGCCGCCGTGGATGGCCGCATCTTCGAGCGCCGACGCGAGCGCTCCGGCGACGGTCGAGAACGCGGAGAGGGTGCCGTGGAGCATGTGCGCGGCTTCCCTCAGGCGCGGCCGATCTCGGTCACGAAGCGCCGACCGGGTACGCGCCATGTGATCGGGAAGGCTCCGTCGAAACACGGCGCAGAGCCTCTCGAGGACGGCCGGATGCCCCCCGCACGCCCGCAGGATCGCCCTCGGATCGAGGACGCGCGACTCCCGGCGCTTCATCGGCGGAAGGTGAGCTGCCATCCGCTCGATCGCGGTCCACAGGGCCTCGACCTCGATCGGCTTGGACAGGAAGTCGTCCATCCCCGCAGCGAGGGCCTCCTCGCGATCGCGCTTCGACGACCGCGCCGTCAGGGCGATGATCGGCAGGTGCTCGTTCGTTCCGCGCTCGTGCTGGCGGATCGCCTGCACGACCTCGAAGCCGTCCATCTCGGGCATGTGCAGATCGAGGAGCATCAGGTCGAAGGTCGCGCCGGGCCTCGTGGCGAGCTCGAGCGCGGTCCGACCATCGCTCGCGAGCTCGACGCGGTGTCCACGCCGGCCGAGCAGCTCCTCGAGGAGCGTCACGTTCAGCTCGTTGTCTTCGGCCACCAGGATGTGCAGCGAGCGCGCACGCGCGTGCGGCACAGCCGCTTCGGCGTCGACGACGACCTCTTCGCTCCGACCCGGCTTCGAAGACCGGGCGATTCGAGCGGCGAACGAGAACGTGCTGCCTCGGCCGAGCTCGCTGTCCACGGTGATCCGACCGCCCATCAGCGCCGCGAGCCGAGCGGAGATGGTCAACCCGAGCCCCGTCCCGCCGAACTGCCGGGTCGTCGACGCGTCCGCCTGCTCGAAGGCGCGGAAGATGGCCGCGTGCTTCTCGCGCGGGATGCCGATTCCCGTGTCGCGCACCGTGAAGAGCAAGGGCACCGCCGCGGAGTCGGCAGGGGCCGTCGGATCGATCATGACCTGGACGGCGACCTCGCCCCGCGTGGTGAACTTGATCGCGTTGGCGAGGAGGTTCGTCAGCACCTGACGCACGCGGCCCGCATCCCCGTGATAGCCGTCGGGCACGTCCTGGTGCACGTCGCAGATCAGCTCCAGGCCCTTGCGTCGCGCGCGCACGACGAGCGCGCCCACGGTCTCTCCGACGGCGGCGCGGAGAGAGAAATCGGCAGGATCGAGCGCGAGCATGCCGGCGTCGATCTTCGAAAAGTCGAGCAGGTCGTCGATGATGTGGAGCAGGTTCCTCGCGGCCATCTTCACGGTCGAGAGGAGCTGTTTCTGGTGGGCCGTCTCGGAGGCGTCGAGCGCCAGCTCGGTCATCCCGAGGATCGCATTCATCGGAGTGCGGATCTCGTGGCTGACGTTCGCGAGGAACTCGTCCTTGGCGCGATTGGCCGACTCGGCCGCTTCCCGCGCCAGCTGCAGCTCCGCCTCGATCCGCTTGATCTCGGTGATGTCGAATTGCGTGCCGAGCAGTCGCGTCGGTCTCCCCTGAGCATCACGGACGGCGCGTGCGCGGGTGAGGAGCCACCCGATCGAGCCGTCTTCGCGACGGGTGCGGAACTCCGACTCCAGCTGCCCCGATCCGCCACTGAGATAGGCGACGGTCTCGGCATACGTGCGCGCGAGGTCGTCGGGGTGGATCGAGTACGCGGTCGCGCTCGCGTAGTCGACGGGGGCCGTCATCGGATCGAACCCGGCCATCTCCCAGGCGTTCGCCACCCGGATCGTCGCGCCCTCGAGCGTGCCGTTGGGCAGATCGATCTCGTAGATGCCGGTGTTGGATCCGGCGATCGCGAGCGCGAGGCGCTCGTTCGTCTCGTGCAGATCCTCTTCCAGCTTCTTTCGCTCGGTGACGTCCTGGAGGATGGCGAGGACGCGGGCCGGCTCTCCGGTCGGCGCGCGGAGCATCACGGAGTACGTGAGATGGCTCCAGGCAACGGATCCGTCGCGCCGCAGGTACTGCCGATCGAACGAGTGCTTCTCGACCTCCCCGTCGAGGATCTGGCGCATGCGCGCGCGGGCCCCCTCGATGTCGTCGGGAAGCAGATCGAGGAACGTTCGTCCGAGGAGCTCTTCGCGGGAGTACTCCGAGAGCCGGCTGAACGTGTCGTTGATCTCGAGGATGCGGCCCTCTGCGTCGAGGAGGAGCATCCCCACCGCTGCGTTCTCGAACGTCGCGCGGAAGCGCTGCTCGCTCTCGCGGAGCACCTGCTCCGCCCGCACGCGCTCGGTGATGTCGATGGTGATGCCCGTGAAGCGGGTGGCTCGCGCGGTCGTCGGGTCGCGCTGAGCGACTCCGCGTGCGAGGAGCCAACGCTCGGAGCCGTCCTTGTGCTGGGCGCGGTGCACGCGCTCCCACTCCCGGCCCGTCCCGTCGAGGTGGGCTTGCAGGCTCGCCGCGGCGTGATCCTGGTCTTCGGCGAAGAAGAGCGCGACGACGGCGGCGAGGTCAGCCGTCCTGTCGTCGCCCGCGTAGCCGAGGAGCTGGAACACGTTCGTGTACGTCGCACGGCCGATCGCGCCATCGACGATGTCGTAGTCCCAAGTGCACGCCGTCGAGCCGAGGATCGAGAGCTCGAGCCGCTCTCGATTCCGGCGTGCTTCTTCCTCGGCCGCCTTGAGGGCCGTGACGTCGACGCTCGTCCCGACGAAGCTGCGCGGAGCGCCATCGGCGTCGCGCGTGACGATGCCGCGCGCGAGGTTCCAGTGGATCGATCCGTCGTGGTGCCGGACGCGGTACTCGGCTTCGAAGGTCGGGGTGTCGCCGCGGATGCACGCCTCGAGCACGGCCATCACGGAGGGCTGGTCCTCTTGGAGCACGACCAGCCCGAGGCTCGCCGAGAACGTGCTCGGGACCGTCGCGGGATCGTAGCCGAGCGACTCCCAGACGTTGAGGAAGGTCGCTCGCGCGTCGTCGATCTGGCTGTCGACGAAGTCGAACTGCCAGACGTAGACCCTCGAGAGTGTCGTCGCGAGCTCGAGCAGCAACGTTGCCCGCCGCGTCTCCTCCTCCGCCTGCTTCTGGGCCGTGATGTCGACGGTGGTGCTGATGAAGCGGAGCGGCTTGCCCTCGGGGCTCCGGATGACGCGACCGTGCACGCAACGCCACCGAGGTGAACCGTCGGGGGAGACGTTCGCTCGATACTCGAAGCGCACCTCGTCCCTCTGCCCTCGGATGCACTCGTCGATCGCGGCGGTCAGCGGCTCCCGGTGCTCCGGCGCGAGGACTTCCATGAGGGCATCCCAACGCACGCCCACGACACCCAGGCTGCGCAGGCGCGCGGTCCAGGAGAAGTACTCGAGCACGCGCCCCTGCATGATCGAGTCGCCGTGGAGCTCCCAGGTCCAGATCGACATGTCCGAGCCGCGGAGCGCGAACTCGATCGTCTCGCGCAGCTGGCGTCTCTCCTCCTCGCCGCGCCTCTCGACGCTGATGTCGATCGAGATCGCGCGCAGCGCCGAGGGCTCGCCGCTCGGGTGGCGGGAGACGGTCCCGCGGATGCGTCGCCAGCGGATCGACCCATCGGGGAGCGTGAGCGAGTGCTCGGTCTCGAAGTCCGGAGTCGTTCCGTCGGCGCACGCCTCGATGGCCCGGATGCACTCGTCTCGGTCGCGGACGCCGACTCCGTCCTGCGCGAGCACCGCCGACAGCGTCGGCCACGCGCTCGTGTCGTCCGACCGGAGATCGTCGTCGGGCACCTGGCGGCAGCTCGCCGCCGCGCCGTCGACGAAGACGAACTCCCAGGGCGTCAGCCCGCTGGCCTCCTTCGCCCGCCGGAGCTGGTCTTCGAGCTTTCGTACGCGCGCTTCGAGGCGCTCGTGGTGGAGGGCAGGCGCAGACAAGGTGGGTTCGCCGGCTCCGGCGTCGCAGCGCCGAGCAAGCGACAGGCCAGCACGCAGGACGCCCGGTCTCGTCAGCGGAGAGGGGCCAATAGTTGGTCCGAGTGACCAACTATTGGCCCGGGCGGCAGCTTTTTGGGCGCCGCGACCGCCGACGGCGTGCGGGACGACTTCGTTGGCCGGGAGGACTTCGGTTGCCCTTCCTGGATTTGAAGTCCAGTCGGGGCAACTTCGGTTGTCGTTCCCTGGACTTGAAATCCAGTTTCGACGATCGCGATCGTCGTTCCGGGCCCTGAAATCGCCGGGCCATGATCGCGATCGTCCCCGCGCGATTCCACCGCGTTCCACGGCGACCCAGCTCGTCGCCGCCCGCCCTGCGGCGCACGCTCGTGTCGCGTGCTCGCGCGCGGCACCCACGTGCGAGACTGCGGACCCCTGATGGATCGAAGGCTGATCGAGAGCGAGAGCGCGGCCTCGCGCGTGGCCAGCGCGGCCGCGTGGCTCGGCGCGCGTCGCGCGTCGCCGGTGTGGATCGTCGGCGCGCGTCGCGAGCCGGTGGACGTGCTGGTGCGTCGCGTCGCGTACGAGCAGGGCGCGGCGCTCGCTTGGGACCGCACCACGCTCGACGCGCTCGCGGGGCGCATCGCGGCGCGCGCGCTCGCGCGTCGGGGGCTCACACCGGTCGCGGGCACCGCGGTCGAGGCGCTCTGCGCGCGACTGCTGCATCGCATGCGGGCGCGAGAGCCGGCGCGGCTCGGTCGCTATGCCGCGATCGCCGATCGACCGGGGCTGCCCCGCGCGCTCGCGTCGACGCTCGAGGAGCTCGCGCATGCCGATCTCGCGCCCGAGGTGGTGCGCGCGCACGCCCCCGACCTTGCGGCGATCTACGCGGCCTATCGCGACGAGCTGCCGGCGCTCGGGCTCGCGGATCGCGCGACGGTGCTCGAGCACGCGACCGCGACGCTGCGCGAGGGCCGCGCGGTCGACGCCGATCGTGCGGTGCTGCTGCTCGACGTGCGGGTGCGATCGCGGCTCGAGGCCGATCTCGTGGCGGCACTGATCGCGCGCGCACCGAGCGCGCTGGTGACGATCCCGCGAGGCGACGAGCGCACCCGCGCGCTGCTCTGCGAGCGCATCGATCTCGCGATCGAGAGCGCGACGCACGAGGTCGAGGTCGCGCCGGCGCTGCGCGCGCTGCAGGCACGCATCTTCGAGGACGCGCGCGAAGCAGTCGCGAACGACGAAGCGGTCGAGATCCTCTCGGCGCCGGGCGAGAGCCGCGAGTGCGTGGAGATCGGGCGGCGCGTGCTCACCGCGGCGCGCGAGGGGACGCGCTTCGATCGCATGGCGGTGCTGCTCCGTGCGCCCGAGCGCTACGGCGTGCACCTCGCGGAGGCGTTCCGTCGCGCCGGCATTCCCGCGTCGTTCAGCCGCGGTGCACGTCGCCCCGATCCGACCGGTCGCGCACTGCTGGCGCTGCTCGCGTGCGCTGCCGAGGGGCTCTCGGCGCGGGCGTTCGGCGAGTACCTGTCGCTCGGCGTGGTGCCCGATGCCGAGGGCGGCGCGCCGCCCGGCGCGAAGGGCGCGCGTGCGCGCTTCGTGCCCGCCGACGAAGAGCTCGCGGCGACCGAGGACGAGGGCGACGACGAGAGCGGGCTCGCGCCGATCGACGAGGACGCGTACGACGAGAGCGCGCCGGTGCGCGTCGGCACGCTGCGCGCGCCGCGCCGGTGGGAGCAGCTGATCGTCGAGGCCGCGGTGATCGGCGGGCGCGATCGCTGGGCGCGCCGCATCGAGGGCGCGATCGCCGGCGCGCGCCGCGCCCGCGCGGATCTCGAAGATCCCGATGACGTCGAGGGCCGCCGCCACGCGCGCCGCATCGCCGATCTCGAGGCGCTGCGCGACTTCGCGCTGCCGCTGATCGACGCGCTCGCGACGCTCCCCGCGCGTGCGACGTGGGCCGCGTGGATCGACGCGCTCTCCGCGCTCGCGACCCGCGCGCTGCGTGATCCGCGCCGTGTGCTCGCGGTGCTCGCATCGCTCGCGCCGATGGGCGACGTGGGCCCGGTCGATCTCGCCGAGGTGCGCACCGTGCTCACGCCGCGCCTCCGTGAAGAGCCGGCGCGCGTCGCGAGCGAAGAGAGCGTCGGTCAGGTGCTCGTGTGCACGATCGAGGAGGCACGCGGCCGAGAGCTCGACGTGGTGTTCGTGCCCGGGCTCGCGGAGAAGCTCTTCCCCGCGAAGGTCGTCGAAGATCCGCTCCTGCTCGACGCGACGCGCGAGGCGATCTCCGACGCACTGATCACCCGTCGCGAGCGCGGCGCGGAAGAGCGCCTCGCGCTGCGCATCGCGCTCGGCGCGGCGAGCAAGCGCGTCGTCGCGTCGATCCCGCGCATCGACGTGGAGCGCGCGCGGCCGCGGGTGCCTTCGTTCTACGCGCTCGAGATCGCGCGTGCGATCGAGGGGCGCCTGCCTTCGTACGAAGAGCTCGGACGTCGCGCCGAGATCGCGGGCGCGGCGCGCCTCGGATGGCCGGCGCCCGATCACCCCGAGCTCGCGATCGACGCGGCGGAGCACGACCTCTCGGTGCTCGGCGCGCTCGTCGATCTCCCGCCCAAGGCGCGGATCGGGCGCGCGGCGTACCTCGTGGCGGCGAGCCCGATCGTCGCGCGCGCGCTGCGTGCTCGGTGGGCGCGCTGGGACAAGAAGCGCTGGCGCCCGCAGGACGGAATGGTGGAGCCCGAGGAGGGCGTGCGCGCGATCCTCGCCGAGCATCGCCTCGATCGCCGTGCGTACTCCGCGACCGCGCTCGAGAGCTTCGCGATGTGCCCCTACAAGTTCTATCTGCGCACGATCATCCGGCTCGAGCCGCGCGAGGTGCCCGAGCCGCTCGAGATGCTCGACCCCGCGCAGCGCGGGACGCTGGTGCACGCGGCGCAGTTCCGCTTGCTGGTGCGCCTGCGCGAGGAGGGTGCGCTGCCGCTCGTTCCGGCGTCGCTCGAGCACGCGCTCGTGGTGCTCGACGAAGAGCTCGATCGCGTCGCGCGCACCACCGCGGAGGAGCTCGCGCCCGCGATCCCGAAGGTGTGGGAGGACACGCTCGCCGCGGTGCGCCAGGACCTGCGCGAGTGGCTGCATCGCATGAGCGAAGATCCGAGCTGGGTCCCTTCGCGCTTCGAGCTCGCGTTCGGCATCCCCGCCGGCGACGAGCGCGACGCGGCGAGCCTGCACGACCCCGTGCCGCTGTCCATCGGCATGCGCCTGCGCGGTGCGATCGATCTCGTGGAAGAGCGCGAGGGCTCGCTGCGCGCGACCGATCACAAGACCGGCAGCGCATGGACCAAGCCCGGCCAGCGCGTGATGGGTGGCGAGAAGCTCCAGCCCATCCTCTACGCGCTCGCGCTCGAGGCGATCTTCCCGGAGCGCACGGTGTGGGGCGGGCGTCTCTACTACTGCACCGACAAGGGCCGCTACACCGAGGTCGAGGTCCCGCTCGACGACGACTCGCGCGCTGCGATCACGAAGGTGACCACGACGATCGATCAGCACGTGCGCGACGGGTTCCTCCCGCCCGCGCCGAGCGAGAAGGCGTGCAGCTTCTGCGACTACGCGGTGATCTGCGGCCCGCACGAGCGTCGTCGCACGATGCGCAAGGAGGGTGATCGCCTGGTCGGCATCGACTCGCTGCGGAGGATGCCGTGACCAGCCTCCCCGCCGATCACGAGGCGCGCGCCCGCATCGCGAACGACCACGCGACGTCGCTCTTGGTCGAGGCCGCGGCGGGCACCGGCAAGACCACCGCGCTGGTGACGCGCCTGGTCTCGATGCTGCGCACCGGCGCGTGCGAGCTGCGCGGCGTCGTCGCGATGACGTTCACCGACAAGGCCGCGGGCGAGATGACGCTGCGCCTGCGCGCCGCGCTCGAAGAGGCGCGCGCCGAGGCGAACGACGAGACCGAGCGTGCCCGCGCGGAGCGCGCGCTCGAGCAGCTCGAGACCGCGCGGGTGGGCACGATCCACGGCTTCTGCGCCGACTTGTTGCGCGAGCGGCCGGTCGAGGCGGGCGTCGATCCCAGCTTCTCGGTGCTCGCCGACGACGAGTCCGACGCGCTCGTGCAGCGGGCGATCGGCGACGAGCTCGGCACCGCGCTCGCGACGCCCGGCGAAGGGATCCGCCGCCTGCTCCGCCGCACCAGCCGGGAGCAGGAGACCGCGCGCGAGCGCCTGCGCGACGCGGTGCGCACGCTGATCGAGCATCGTGATCACCCCACGCCGTGGCGTCGTGATCCCTTCGATCGGGATGCCGCGATCGACACGATCCTGATCGACTTCGCCGAGCTCGCGGCGCTCGCGCCGAAGGCGACGACGCCCAGCGACTGGTGCGCGAAGAGTCTGTTGCTCTTCCAGCGCTTCATGGGCGACGTCGAGGTGCGCGAGCGGACGCTGCCGCGCGATCACGATGGGCTCGAGGCCGCGCTGGTCGACGTCGCGCGCAAGAAGGAGTGGGGCTGGAAGGGCGCCGGGAAATTCTTCGCGCCCGGCGTGCTGCGCGCCGACGTGCTCGCGAAGCGCGACGCGCTGAAGGCGAAGCTCGACGCGTTCCTCGTCGCGGCCGATGCCGATCTCGCCGCGTGCCTGTGGCGGGATCTGCGGCCGATCGTGCTGCGCTACGAGGTGCTCAAGGAGCGTGCCGGCGCGCTGGACTTCCTCGATCTCCTGCTCGGGGTGCGTCGCCTGCTGGTCGAGCACGCGGAGGTGCGGCGCGAGCTCCAGACGCGCTTCACCCACGTCTTCGTCGACGAGCTGCAGGACAGCGATCCGGTGCAGATCGACGTGGTGCTGCTGCTCGCGTCGGACGATCCGACGATCGCCGATCCCACCAAGGTGCGCCCGGTGCCGGGCAAGCTCTTCCTGGTCGGCGATCCCAAGCAGAGCATCTATCGGTTCCGCCGCGCCGACATCGCGAGCTATCGGCTGCTCCGAGCGCAGCTCGAGCGCGCGGGCGTGCCGGTGCTGCACCTCTCGACGAGCTTTCGCTCGCTGCCCGGAATCCAGCGGGTGATCAACGCCGCGTTCGAGCCCGCGATGCAGAGCGCGCCCGCGGGCGTGCAGGCCGAGCACGTCGCGCTCACCGAGTGGCGCGCGCCCGAAGAGAAGCGGCCCAGCGTGATCGCGCTCGGCATCCCGCGCCCCTACGACAAGACCGAGAAGATCACGAAGGGCGCGATCGAAGCGTCGACGCCCGACGCGGTCGCGGCGTTCGTCGCGTGGCTGGTGCGCGAGAGCGGATGGACGGTGATCGATCCGGTCACGAGCGAGCCCACGAGGGTCGCGCCGCGCCACGTGTGTCTGCTCTTCCGGCGTCAGGTCGGGTGGAACGACAGCGACGTGGTGCGCCCGTATCTGCGCGGGCTCGAGGCGCGACGCGTGCCGCACGTGTGGGTCGGCGGGCGATCGTTCCACGAGCGCGAGGAGATCATCGGCCTGCGCGCGATCGCGTCGGCGATCGAGTACCCCGACGACGCGCTCGCAGTGTATGCCGCGCTGCGCGGCCCCTTCCTCGCGCTGACCGATGCGGAGCTCTTGCTCTATCGCGATCGCGTCGGGCCGCTGCACCCGATGTCGAAGGTCGCGCTCGACTCGGTGGAGACCGCGCTGCGCCCGGTCGCCGAGGCGCTGCACCTGCTGCGTGATCTGCACCTCGGTCGGAATCGACATCCGATCGCCGACACCTTCGCGCGCTTCTTCGATGCGACGCGCGCGCATGCGGCGCTCGCCCTCGCGCACGGCGGCGAGCAGGTGCTCGCGAGCGCGAGCCGCATCCTCGATCTCGCGCGACGTTTCGATGCGCGCGGCGCGCTCTCGTTCCGCGGTTTCGTCGAGCTGCTCGAGGACCAAGCGGAGCGCGGCGAGGGCGCGGGCGGCGGCGAGAGCCCGAGCGGCGAAGAGGGCCAAGAGGGCGTGCGCGTGATGACGGTGCACAAGGCCAAGGGCCTCGAGTTCCCCGTCGTCGTGCTCTGCGATCCCACCGCGTCGACCGGCAGCTACGCGGATCGCTGGATCGATCCCAGCAAGGGCGAGGCGTTCTTCAAGCTCGCGGGGCTCACGCCGATCGAGCTGCGCGAGCGCGACGAGGCGGTGGTCGCCGCGAACGAGGCCGAGATCGTGCGCGTGACCTACGTCGCGGCGACCCGCGCTCGCGACCTCCTGGTGATCCCCGCGTGCGGCGATGCGCCGTTCGACGAGGGCTGGCTCGCGGTGATGAACCGCGCGATCTACCCGCCCCAGAGCGACTGGCGGAAGGGCGACGGGCGCGCGCCGGGGTGCCCGGCGTTCGGCGACGAGTCGGTGGTGTCGCGCTCGTTCGACGCCGAGAGCGCGGGCACGCAGTCGGTGAAGCCGGGGCTGCATCGATCGGTCGGCGTGGTGTGGTGGGATCCGCGCACCCTGCCGCTCGACGAGGAGCCCGCCGACGGACTGCGCAGCGACGACGTGCTGCGCGCGACGGGCGGCGTCGACGACGGGATGCGCGCCCACCGCGCGTGGCTCGACGCGCGCGCCACGGCGATCGAGGACGGCGCGATCCCGACGATCCTCGCCTCGACGGTGAGCCAGCTCGCGCGCACGCCGCGCGGTGAGGACGAGGCGCCGCACCTCGAGCGCGTGATGTGTGCTGTGAGCACACGACCGACGGGACGCCGCATCGACGCGCTGTTCCGCAGCGCGCTCGCGCTCCTGCAGGCGGGCGATGGAGACGACGTCATCGCCGCGATGGTGCGGGCGCGGGCGCGGGCGATCGGCGCCGATGCCGACGAAGAGGGCGCGGTCGTCGACGCGCTGCGCGCGCTGGTGCGTCACCCGTGGATCGCGAGCGCGAGACCGGCCGCGCGCGCGGTGCCGATCGTCGCGCCCGACGAGCGCGGGGTGATCGTCGAGGGGACGATCGACCTGGTGCGCGAGGACGCGGGCACGCTGATGGTGGTGCGCATCGTGATGAGCGAGGGCGACCCCAGCGAGGCCCAGCGCGCCGAGGCGACGATCCTCGCCGATGCGCTGCGCGGGACGACGAAGCGCACCGTGCGTGCGGCGCTCCTGGTGGTGTGAGGGTCGAACGCCAGCGCTTCGGCGAGAGGCGCGGGGTGGTGGGGGCGTCGGCTTGGTAGAAGTCGCCCAAGCCCTCGTGCCACGACGTGATGACGATGCTGGGCGTCTCGCAGGGCGACAACATCGACCGCGGGACCGTGCAGCCGTATTGACGGCACGAGGGCGCTCCACGACGCAGCCATCGTGGGCACCCTCGTCCTCGCGGCGCGATTCAGCGCGTTCGACCGATCAGGCCGCCGCCGCCGCCGAGCGGATCGAGCACCGTACTGATCACGCGCTGAGGCCGGCGGACCGGATATCTCTCTCGCGCGACCCGCAAGAGATCGTGGAAGTCGCGCGAGCCCGGGGCGATTCTGCGTAGCGCGACCGGCTCACGCGCCGCCACGGCCTCGGGGATCGGGATGCTCGGTCGATCGGTGCGCGGCGCCGCGAGCGAGAGCAGCGGCTCGACGTCGTTCGCCTCGCGCACTCGCGCGCCGAGGTCCGGCGGGTTGGCGGCGCAGAAGCGGCGCACGATCGTCTTCAGGATCGACGTGTGATCGAGCACGTTGTCGAACGCGCGGCGCCGCTCGACCCACGGCGAGATCACGAAGCCCGGGACCCGCGGGCCGTACTCGTCGACGCCGCACACGTCGACGGCGGCCGGCGGTTTCACGTGGTCGTAGAACCCGCCGTGCTCGTCGTAGGTGAGCAAGAACAGCGTCTTGTCCCACTTCGGCCCGCGCATCAGCGCGTCGACGACTCGGCCGACGAAGCGCTGTCCGTTCCGCACGTCCGCCGGAGGATGGTCGTCGTTGCCCGGAGGAACGTCGATGTAGTCGGGATCGAGGAACGCGACCGAGGGCAGCGTGCCGGCCGCGACGTCCTCGAAGAAGCGGGTCGCCGGCAGCACGTTCTCGACGTCGCCGAGGAAGTTGTGGAAGAGGCGCAGGAAACAATAGCCGTGCTCGTAATATCTCCAGCTCACGCCTCGCGACTTCAGATGATCGAAGATGGTCTTCGCGAGCACCGGCGCGAATAGATCGAGATCGGGATTGTCGTACTCGAATCGCCCGAACGAGTCGCGATTGAGGCGTCCGGTGACCGTGTAGAACCGATTCGGCCAGGTCGGCCCGGGATGCGCGGAGAACCAGCGGTTGCAGACCGCGAACTCCTCCGCGAGGAGGGAGTACACCGGGAGCTGAGCACCGGTGTGATATCCCATCACCGATCCCAAATCCGCCCCGCGCGACTCGTATCGATGGGCGAAGTCGGCGACGAAACCGCCCATGTCGCCCTGCACCTGATTCAGCACGCAGTCGAAGTCGTGACAGGGACTGTGCTCGAACGTCGTCGACGCGAGCGGCGCGGGCGTGTAGACGCGCGACTTGTACACGTTGCGCTCGTCGCCGCGATATCCGTCGATGTCTGCGCGGCCGGCGAGGCGCAGGTGGCCGAGCATGTGATCGAAGGATCGATTCTCCATCATCACGACGACGATGTGCTCGATCTTCGAGAGATTGCCCGGGACGAGAGGCGGCTGCGGGGTCTCGGGGAAAGGATCGACGAGCGTGCCGACCGCGGGCTCGACATAGGTGATCACGATGTCGGTGCCGTCGAGGCCCACGTCGCGCACGTCCCAGAGCCCGCCGATCAGCCAGCGCGTGAGGACCTTCGACATCGTGTGCTGGAGATCGATCGCGAGCAGCGCCTCGGTTCCCTTGCTCTCCAGCGTCTCTTTGACCTTCTGCCGCGCGATTCCGTTCGGCCCGTTGTTGAGCGTCGCCTTCACGTCGGCAGTGACGGTCGGTCGGACACCGACCATCCCCGTTCCCCCGAACGAGGTGCGCACGAGCGCGAATTGCACTCGTAGCTCGAGCTTCTGGAGGTCGACGTCGCCGAAGTTGTTGAGTCGGATCTCGACGCCATCGGTCTCGAACCCGAGCTCCACGGTGATCGCCGCGGTCTCGAGCGAGCTCGACCCCGGACGATTGACGATGATGGCGTCGATCTCGATCGAGTTGGAGTTGAGGTCGTGGATCGATATGTCGGGATTGAAGGGGCCGGGAAGGTCAGCCTCCAGGTGCCCGAGGTCTTTGACGAGTGGCGGAATCCCGTGGAGCTCGGCGAGATCACGCGCGATCGTCACGCGGAGCTCGTGCCCGTGCACCCGCAGCTGCACGAGCGGGTCGCGCCGGTCGTTCACGAATTCGTCGAACTTGCGGCGGAAGAACGCGAGCGGGAGGCGGCGCGAGAGAATCGATCGCTGGCTCGTATAGCGGACCTCGATCACGCACTCACGCTCACGCGCGCTCCCGTTCTTCACCCGCACCGAGTAGTTCGACGCGAGCTCGGGCACTGCGTAGGTCATGGACCCGTGCCCGGTCGCGACGACGGTCGCGCCCCGTACGATCTCGACGTCGAGCTCGATCTCGCGGACGACGGGCTCCGGCTCGACGTAGTCGTCTCCTGGCCTCGGGCGCGGGCGCGGGCGCGGGCGTGGCGGCGTCTCCTCGACGACGGCAAATGCCCGCACTGTGAGCGGCCCCGGCGCGACCGGCGGCAACGCGAACGACTCGCCGCCCCGCGGGCCGATCGGGCCCCCGAGGGTCGTGGTCAACACGGCGTAACTCGGCATGAATGTCTCCTCCGAGTACGCGGGTAACATACGAGGGAGCTTTGCCGACAGTCTCCGGGGCGGGACGGGAGCAGCTCGGATCAGAGCGCGCAGCGCGAGAAGGTCGGGGTCTGCCGACACCGTCGTGCTCTGCTCCGCGCACGCGACCGTCAGCGCACGCCGCCCGGCCGGGTCTGCGCCATCGCTCCAAGAGCCTCGAGGCGAACGCGCCGTGGCCCGACCACCGGGTCACGTCGGATGTCACCCGACACGCTTCCGTGATTGCGTCACAGATCGCATCGCACCCGCGCGATCCGTAGGGCTTCCCGCGGACTCGCAACGCGGCGGTGATACGCCGCCCTTCGCGTGCGTACCTACGTGTCCCCTCCCATGCGCTCCTTCGCCCGCGCTTTGCGCGTGTGCGCGCGGTGCGCGTCGTGCGTGTGGGGGAGGGCGCGCGCGGGGCTCACGTATCGAAACGACGATGCCTCGCCACCTGCTCACCGCGCTCGCACTCGTCGTGTCGTTCTCCGCGTTCACCGGCGTCGCGCGCGCCGACATCACGATCTATCGCGACGGCTCGCGCTGGGCGGTGATCGAGGACGACGGCGACGTGTACGTGAACGGCTCGCGCGCCGGCGTGATCGAGGACGACGGCGACGTGTACGTGAACGGCTCGCGCGTCGGGCTGGTCGAGAGCGACGGCGACATCTACCGCGACGGCTCGCGCATCGGGCAGATCGAGAGCGACGGCGATCTCTACGTGAACGGCTCGCGCGTCGGACAGATCGAGAACGACGGCGACATCTACCGCAACGGATCGCGGTGGGGTCAGGCGCAGGGCTGCTGTGTGAGCGCGAGCACCTACCAGCGCGTGGCCGCGGTCCTGCTCATGTTCTCGAGCGGCTTCTGAGCGAGAGCGCGTTCCGAGGCCGAGACCGAGACCGAGGCCGAGTCCGAGTCCGACGAGCCGATGCGAACGATCGTCGCCTCGGCCCGGACGGTCCCTCGGCGCGCTCAGGTGCCGCAGCGCTGACGCATTCGCCAGATCATCGCGAGCACGCGATCGAGATCCCGATCGATCTCTTCGCACACCGCGTCATCGAGGTGTCGATACAGGCGCGCGAATCGCAGCGCGCGACGCAGCTCGCTCGCGCTGCCTGCTGCAGTCTCGAGACGCAGTCGTCGATTGCCGCGCGTGTTGTGTCGCTGCTCTCCGAGATTGAGCAGCAGACTCCCTGCTGCGCGCTCGATCTGATCGGCGAGCCATCGGCTTCGCGTCCTCAGCCGCTCGGCATTCTCGCCCAGTCGCGCGACCGCGCGTTCGGCCACCACCTCGACGTCCAGCACACCATCGTTCCCGCTCATTCTCGCCCTCCTCGCTGGCTCTCTCCGGAGCACGCACCGCGAGGGCGAAGCCCGGTGCTCCGGAGAGAGACGGCGGGGAGGAAAGGGTCCCATTCGCGCGCTCTCTCCGAGCCGCGCACCTTCCGCCGACGAAGCGCGCACCGCTCGTGACGCCCGTAGTCCGGCGGCGCGAGCGATGCGCGCCGGCGGCGCATCCGAGCCCTCACTCACGCGCTTCGAGGACTCGGACTCGGACTCGGCCTCGGCCTCGGCCTCGGACTCGGTCCTCCGTGCTAGCGTCCTTCGCGGTGCTGCAGTTCCTGCGTCACGTCGAGATGCTCTGGGACACCGTTCCCGATCGCGGCGCGTATCCCTTCGCCATCCCGGCGATCGCGAAGCTCGAGCGGCTCGAGCTGCACCCCGAGGTGACGTTCTTCGTGGGCGAGAACGGCTCGGGCAAGTCCACGCTGCTCGAGGCGATCGCGATCAAGGCGGGCTTCAACCCCGAGGGCGGCACCAAGAATTTCACCGGCGCGTTCCGGCCCAGCGAGTCCGAGCTCCACGCGCACCTGCGCCTCGCGCGCGGCGCGACGCGCGAAGAGCGTGGCTTCTTCCTGCGCGCCGAGACGATGTTCAACGTCGCGACCCAGGCCGAGTCCTATTGGGCGTCGCGCTCGCTGCACGAGATGTCGCACGGCGAGTCGTTCCTCTGGGTCGCGATGAACCGCTTCGGACGTCGCGGCCTCTATCTGCTCGACGAGCCCGAGTCCGCGCTCTCACCAACTCGACAGCTCAGCTTCTTGGCGCGCATGAGGCAGCTCGTGCACGCGGGATCGCAGTTCGTGATCTCCACGCACTCGCCGATCCTCCTCGCGTATCCCGGCGCGCGCATCGTCCAGCTCGGCGCCGACGGGATCGACCTCGTGCGCTACGAAGAGACCGAGCACTACGCGGTCACGCGGCACTTCCTCCAGGACCCTGCCGCGAGCCTCGAGCGCTTGTTCCGCGACATCGAGGAGGAGGACTGATGCGACACCGAGACGGGAGCGCGGGCGACGCGGACTACGGGCGCATCGGGATCGGATACGCGTCGCATCGCCGCCCCGATCCACGCATCGCGGCGTGCATCCTCGACGCGCTCGGCGACGCGAGGACGGTGCTCAACGTCGGTGCGGGCGCGGGCTCCTACGAGCCGCGCGATCGCGACGTGACCGCGGTCGAGCCCTCGGCCTCGATGCGGGCCCAGCGCCCCGCCGATCTCCCCGCCGCGATCGACGGGACCGCGGAGTCGCTGCCCTTCGACGACGACACGTTCGACGCGAGCATGGCGACGTTCACCGTCCACCAGTGGAGCGATCTGAGCGCCGGGCTCGCCGAGATGCGGCGCGTCACCCGCGGCCCGGTGCTCGTGCTGAGCTGCGATCCCACCGCGCTCGATCGCTTCTGGCTCGCGCGCTACGCGCCCGAGGTGATCGCGACCGAGGCCCGTCGTTATCCCGCGATCGACATGCTGGTGCACCTGCTCGGCGCCTGCGACGTGATCTCGGTGCCGATCCCGCTCGACTGCACCGACGGATTCGGCGAGGCGTTCTACGGGCGCCCCGAGCGCCTTCTCGATCCCGAGGTGCGGCGCGCCCAGTCGGCGTGGAGCTTCGTCGAGCCCGCCGCGATCGAGCGCGCGACGCGCGAGCTCGCGCACGATCTCGAGCACGGCATCTGGGACGCGCGCTACGGCGCGCTGCGCACCGCGCCGACGTTCGACGGCTCGCTGCGGCTCGTCGTCGCGCGATCAGGTCAGCGCGATCAGTGACTCCAGCGCGTCCACGTCGAGCGCCCCGATCGGCGCGCCCTCGGTGATCACCGCGCCCGCGAGCTTGCGCTTGTCGTCGTGCATCGCGAGCACGCGCTCCTCGATCGTGCCCTGCGCGACGAGCCGCACGATCGTGATCGGTCGCTCCTGACCGATGCGGTGCGCGCGATCGCTCGCCTGATCTTCGGCGGCGGGGTTCCACCAGGGATCGAGGTGCACGACGTAGTCGGCCGCGGTGAGGTTGAGCCCGGTGCCGCCCGCCTTGAGCGAGATCAGGAAGACGCTCGCCTCGCCGCGCTGGAACCGATCGACGCGCCGCGTGCGCTCGCCCGCGGGGGTCGCGCCGTCGAGGTAGAGCGTCGAGATCTCCGCCGCATCGAGCGCCCGCTGCACCAGCGCGAGGTGCCGCGTGAACTGGCTGAACACCAGCACGCGATGCCCGCGGGGCACGATGTCGCGCAGCAGCTCCACCAGCGCGTGCAGCTTCGACGACTCGAGCCGCTCGTCCTCCACGACGAGCTGGGGATGACACGCGAGCTGGCGCAGCCGGGTGATCTCCGCGAGCACCCGCACCGTGCGCTCGCTGCGATCACGCTTGGCGAGGGCGCGCCGCGCCTGCTGCACCGCCCCGTCGTAGAGCGTGCGCTCCGCGGGCGAGAGCTCGACCATGTGCAGCACCTCGGTGCGCGAGGGCAGCTCCTTCGCGACCTCGCGCTTGGTGCGCCGCAGGATGAACGGCGCGATCAGCGCCCGCAGCGTCGCCGCGCGCTCTTCGTTGCCATATCGCTGGATCGGCACCGCGAAGCGCCCTCGGAAGCGCGCCCACGTCCCCAGCAGGCCGGGCGCGATCAGCGAGAACAGGCTCCACAGATCGCCGAGCTGGTTCTCGATCGGCGTGCCCGAGAGCGCGACCCGGAACGCCGCGTCGATGCTCGCGACCGCGCGCGCCCGCTGGGTGCGCGCGTTCTTGATCATCTGGGCCTCGTCGATCACCTGGGTGGCGAAGCTGCGCTCGGCGAACCGCTGCTCGTCGCGCAGCAGGAGATCGTACGAAGTGAGCACCACGTCGCCGGGGCCCATCGACGGGTCGTCGCGATCCGTCCTCACCCGCAGCGAAGGCGCGAACCGCGCGAGCTCGCGCGCCCAGTTGTCGACCACCGAGGTCGGCGCGATCACCAGCGCCGGTCCGAGCGACGCGCGCGCCTCGAGCAGCGCGATCGCCTGCACCGTCTTGCCGAGCCCCATGTCGTCGGCGAGGCACACCCCGGGCGCCCACGCGCTGCGCGCGATCAGCCAGGCCACGCCCTCGCGCTGGTATTCGCGCAGCCGCACCTGCCACGCGGGACCGAGCTCCACCTCCGCGTCGCTCGAGCGCGCGCGCTCCATCCACGCGCCCGTGATCTCGTCCGCGGGCTTCGTCCACGCGCCGACCTCGCGATCCCAGTACGGCGAGGCCGCGCTCGGGATCCGCACCTCGCCCGACGACTCGATCGTGCACAGCTGCGCGCGCTGGAGCCGCTCGAAGAGATCGCGCTCGATCTCGACGTGATCGTTCCCGCTCACCCGCACGAAGCGCTCGCCCCGGCGCGCCGCATCGAGCACCCGCGACACCGCGAGCTCGGCGCCCAGCACCACGATGCGCACCCGCCCTTCGACCGTGAGCCACGAGCCCTTCTTGCGCAGCTGCAGATCGAGATCGCTCGCCCGCACGCTCGCGCTCACCTGGGGGATGCGTCCTCGCTCCGCCCACTCGATCTCGAGCACGCCGCCGAGGCGCGATGCGCGCGAGAGCACCTCGAGCGCGTCCTGGGTCGCCCCGATGCGCCACGAGAACGGCTCGAGCCGCATGTGGCGCGCGAGCCCGAGCGCCTCGCTCACCCGATCCGCGACCTCGCGCTCCCACGCGAGATCGCGACGCGCGTGCACGTGCACCGCGTCCTCGAGGCCGTGCACGATCGCGGGCCCCTGACCCGGCGGCCAGGGCGGCGCCATCGGGAGCGCGCGCGCCGCGATCGTCACGTCGATGCCCTCGTCGAAGCTCGGCACCACGCGCAACGAGAGCGTGCGCGGCGCCTCGCGCGCGCTGCCCCGCACCACGTCGGGCGCCGAGACGCGCGCGACCTGCTCGATCGACGCGACCCACGGCGCGAGCGCGGGATAACTCTCGGGCGGGAGCACCCCGCGGAACGTCGCGAGCGCGGCGAGCAGCCGCCGCAGCGGCGCGGTGAGCGCGGTGAACCACAACGTGCCGCTCGCGCGCTCCTCGTGGAAGAGCAGCGTCGTGTCGCGCTGTCGCTCGCCCGCCGCGACCACCGCGCCCGCGAGCCGCACCTTCGGCACCACCCCGCCCGGCAGCTCGTCGAGCACCACCTCGACCTGCCGCTCGACCAACCGCAGCGCGCCTTCTGCGAGCACGTGCGGATGCTCGGCGAGCACCCGCAGCAGCGCGACGTCGGCGCCCACCAGCTGCGCGCGGAGCGTGCGCGTCGCGAGCGTCATCACGTCGAGCACCCGGCGATCACGATCGGTGCACACGCCGCTGCGCGACGCCTCGAGCGGCGAGAGCAGGCGTCCCGCGGTCCATCCGCCGTCGGGCTGGGCGCGCTGCGCGATCACCCCGACCAACACTCGCTCGCCCTCCACGCGCACCCGGAACGCGAGGCGCTCGCCCGCGCTCGACGGGCTGGTGATCGCAGGCTCCACCACCGCGTCGAGGAAGCGCCGCCACGAGGGCACCGCGACCAGATCGCGCATCGTGGCGTGCAGTCGATCCTGCTCGTCGAGGCACGCATCGAGCAGGCGCGCCGCGAGCGCGCGCACGTGGATGCAGCCCCCGCGCTTGCACTGCTCGCACTCGCCCTCGATCGCGCGCTGCTCGTGCCCGGCGAGCCGCAGCCGCACCGCGATCGGCGCCGCCGCGCCGACGATCGCGCCCCGCGCGACCCCGCTCTCGTCGTCGACGCTCACCGGACGCGCCGGCAGGAAGCGCACCGCGTGCAGCGCGAGCAGCTCGGTCCCTGCGACGCACGCCCGCAGTCGCTCGCCGAGCGTGCGCAGCGGGCCCTCGGGCAGGGCCCGCGACCACAACGCGGTGCGCGCCGCGAACGCCGCGTGGGACGCCGCCTCGCGCATCAGGTGATCGCGCGCCGCGTCCTGCACCCGGTGCGTCGCGAGCAGGCTCTCGCGCTCGCTCGTCACCCGTCCGATCGCACACGCGAGCAGCGACGCGCGCCGCGGGATCACGTCCTCGTCGTCGACCAACACCTCGCGCGCCGGGCGGCTCAGCTCGCCGAGCAGCTCGTACTGGCGCGCCCACACCAGGATCGCGTCGACGTCGCGCGGCAGGGGCGGCACCCGGGTCAGACGCGCAGGATCGTCGGCGCCTCGCGGTCCCGCGCCGAGCCAGCGACGGATCTGCGCGCGCAGCAGATCCTCCTCGCGCGACGTCGCGCTCTCCGACACCCATCGCTCGAGCCGCTCCTCGTCGAGCAGATCGCGCAGCGAGCTCGCATCGCCCGCTTCGTGGATCGCGCGCAGCAGATCGTGCGCGTCGTCGTCGTCGACCCGCGCGCGCAATCCGTCGAGCGGCGCATCGAGCAGCGCGGGATCGGCGCAGGCGAGCAGCTGCGACGCGAGCTCGGAGAGCGACGAGGTCACGACACCGTGAGGATCACGCTGCCGGTGGTCGCGCGCGACTCGAGCGCGCGGTGCGCCTCGGCCGCGTCCTCCAGCGCGAACGTCGTGGTCGGTGCGGCGCCGATCGCGCCGCGCGCGATGCGATCGAAGAGCGCCTTCGCGCTCGCGAGCAGCTCGGCGCGCGACGCGACGTACGCGTTGAGCGAGGGCCGCGTCACGTAGAGCGAGCCCTTCGCGCTGAGCACGAGCAGGTCGAGGGGATCGGGCTTGCCCGACGCGTTGCCGAACGACACCAGCAGCCCGCGCGGCGCGAGGCAGTCGAGCGATCGCATGATCGTGGTGCGGCCCACCGAGTCGTACACCACCGGCACCCCCGCGCCGCCGGTGATCTCGCGGGTGCGCGCGACGAAGTCCTCGCGGGTGTAGACGATCGTGTGGGCGCATCCGTTCGCGCGCGCCTGCTCCGCCTTCTCGTCGCTGCCCACGGTGCCGATCACGATCGCGCCGAGATCGGCGAGCCACTGCGACGCGATGGTGCCCACACCGCCCGCCGCCGCGTGCCACAGCACCGTCTGTCCGCGCTGCACCGCGAACGTGCGCTGCACCAGGTACTCGACGGTCATGCCCTTGAGCATCGAGGCCGCCGCGACCTCGTCGGAGATCGCGTCGGGCAGCGGGATCAGTCGATCGGCGGGCACCAGGCGACGCTCGCAGTACGTGCCGACCGGGCCCGACGCGAAGCCCACTCGATCGCCGACGCGCACGTCGGTCACGCCGGGCCCGATCGCCTCGACGACGCCCGCTGCCTCGCTCCCGATCGTGGCGGGCAGCGGCATCGGGTAGAGCCCGCTGCGATGATAGGTGTCGATGAAATTGACGCCGATCGCGGTGTGGCGGACCCGCGCCTGACCGGGGCCCGGCTCGCCGACGTCGATCGTCTCGAGACGCAACACCTCGGGCCCGCCGGGAGTGTGGATTCGGATCGTGCGGCTCTTCATCGCCGTGCGAATGGTAGAGGATCGCCTCGCTGGCAACCCGCGCTCCGGCGCGCATAGGGATCCGAGTGTCCTTCTCTCGTCACCGCTCTCTCCGCACTGCCGCCGTGCTCGTGATCGCGCTCGCTCTCGGGTGCGGCACGCGCGACGACGAGCAGGCTGCGCTGCCCACCGCCGATCGTCCTCCTCCCGCGTCCACGACGCATGCGGAGCGACGTGATCCCGACGTCGGGCGCGTCGATCCCGAAGCGTCCGAGCCGCTGCTCGACGAGCTCGGCATCGCGCCGACGCCCGAGGAGGAAGCCGCCGCCGAGGCGATGCCGGGACCGCTCGCGCCGCGCGCGGCGCCGCCTCGTGGGTGCGCGCTGCAGTCGGAGGCCCCGATGCGCCTGCTCACGGCAGGAGGACCGCCCTCGATCGTCGCGCTCGACGACGGTGCGTTCCTGGTCGCGGCGTACGATCAGCAGGCGCTGGTCGTGGTGCGGGCGCGACCGGGCGCGCTGCCCGAGCCGATCGCGTCGATCCCGATCGAAGGCGCGCCGCCGCGCGAGGCCGCGCCCGGCATGGCCCGCACCGGGCCGCAGGAGGTCACGCTCGCGTTCGTCGACGGGCGCGGGCGCGTGCTGAGCGCGACGCTCGATCCGACGTTGCCCGCGAGCGCACCGAGCGCGCACGAGCTCGCGAGCGCGGGGGCCGATCCTCGCTTCCCGCCCGCGGTGCGCGCGGTGGGGACGCGGCGCGCGATCGCGTGGACCGATGGATCGGCGACGCCGATGCACCTCAAGCTCGCGGTGCTCGAGTCGGGGCGCGTGGTCGCGACCCACGACGTCACGCCGGTCGCGGGGGGCGGCGCCGCGCCCGCGTTCGTCGACGGAGTGGGCGACACGATGTTGCTGTTCCTCGATCCGCGGGTCGGGATCTCGGTGGCACATCGGGTGGTGCTCGGGCCCGACGGCGCGCCGAGCCCGACCGAGGTCGCGCGGCCGCTCAACCTCGCGGCGGAGCCCCCGGCGATCGCGGCGGCGCGCTCGAACGTCAGCGGGCGCACCTGGCTCGCGTATGCGGCGGTGGGCAACCTCGCGACGCGCGCGGTGGGCCTGGTCGACGCGGCGGGCACCGAGATGCCCTCGCCGCTGGTGCCGGGCGTCGGGTACGGCGATCCGCTGACCATCGCGGCGGCGTCGAGCGGGCGCACGGTGGTGTTCGCGGCGGAGGCGCCGACCGCGGCGGCGCGCGAGGCCCCGCACGAGATCCGGATGCGGGTGGTCGACGAGCGCGGGGCCGGCGATCCGATGGTGATCCCGGGCCCGGCGACCGATCCCGCGCTGGCGCGGGGCGACGACGCGCTGATCGCGGTGGCGTACCGGGGCGGCGGCGCGGTGATGGTGCAGTTCGCGCGTTGTGCGGAGTGACCGCGCCCGTCGGGCGGCGGCGCAGACCCCGGTGCGTCGCGCCGAGCGCGGTGCGGCGACGCGGTGCAGGGCGCCGCGTCGTCGCCGGTGACGGTCGAGCGCGCCGCGCGGCGCTCGGAGCGTGGCCCGAGAGCGGCCCCGAGAGTCGTTCCGGGACGCTGACACGCTCCCTCGAGCGCTCTCGGGGCGCAGTCCGGATCTCGGTCGAGCCCCCCGGGACGCTCGGAGAGCTCGTTCTTGGTCCCGGACGCGCTCGCTCGAGGGCTCTGGCGGGGCTCTCCGGGTCCCGGACACGCCTGGCCGAGCGCTCTGGGGGAAGATTCCGGATCTCCGACGTGCCTCCCCGAGCGCTCGGACCTTCGCGGGCGTGCTCCGGAATCGCGCTCCAGGACGCTCGGAGGGACGATTCCGGCTCCCGACGTATCGATCGTGGGCCGTGTGGAGGTCGTCGGCGCCTCTCGGACGAGCTCGCCGGGCCGCGCGGTGGGCGCCGGCGCGGCCCCGATCACGCGCCCTCGTCGCCCCACGGCCGCGCGAACGCATGACCGCACAGCGCCGACGAGGGCACGACCCGGTGCAGCGCGGGCACGTCGTGGCGGTGGTCGGCGGCCGCGCGCTCCAGCGCCATCGAGACGAGCGCCTCACCGCGCGACCACGCATCGCCGCGGGGGATCGCCTCGAGGTCGAGCTCGCGGACTCGCTCTCGCAGCCCGGGCAGCCGCGCGTGGTAGGGCGACCAGCAGTCGGGCGCGACGGCCTGGGCGCTCCACGCGAAGACCCCGCGCGCGTCGCGCACCACGACGCCGAGGGTGCCCGCGGTGAGCCCCGGCGCGCGCACCACCGCGACGCTGCCGTCGATCACGACGTCGCGCTCGAGGGGCTCGAAGCGCGCCTCGGCGACCCGCGCCCGCACGTCGCGCACGAGGTGGGCGCGCTCGAGATCGTCGGGCACCGCGGCGCTCGCGAGCTCGGTCGCGCTCACGATCCAGCGGGCGCGGGGGAGCACGCTCTCGCGCGGTCCCTCCATGCCGTCGCCGTGTGCGGTGCCGACCAGCGCGCGCAGGTCCTGGCCGCGCAGGTGGGTGAGGATCGCGACGTCGATGGTGTCGGCCTCGACCCCGATCGACGCGAGCGCGGCGCCCACGCTGCGGCCGTGGGCGAGCGCGCGCTCGCTGCGGCGAGGGTGCGCGTCGGCGAGCCAGGTGCCCCACGGGGTGCGGGCCCACGCGCCGGGCTCGACCGGATCGACGACCACGCGCGCGCCGCTCGCGAGCTCGAGGAAGAGCATGCGTCGCTCGAGCTCCATCCACCGCACCGGCGCGCGCAGCGATCCATCGAGCGCGACCTCGGCGCGCACCGGCGCACGATCGAGCACGAGCACCTCGACGCGGCGTGCTGGAGGCGCAGCGCGCAGTCGCTCGCCGAGCGCCTCGCCGGCGAGCCGCATCGCGCGGAGGCGCGCCCCCGCGGGCACGCTCGCGCGCGCCGCGTCGAGCTCGGTGAGCGTGTCGATCATCCGCGCTTCGCCGCGATCTCGCGCCAGCTGTGGCCCGGCTGCGCGGCGGTCTCGGCGGGCAGCCCCGACGCGCTCCATCCGGGCTCGGTCGCGTTGCCGCCCCAGCCCGCGCGCTGATCGACGACGTGGGTGTAGCCCGCGGCCTCGAGCAGCCCGAGCGCGCGCAGCGAGCGCCCGCCGGCCTGGCATCCGACGACGATCTTCGCGTCGCGCGCCGGGAAGAGCGACTCGATCGCGCCCACGAGCTCGGGCCCGAGCGGCACGTTGTAGGCGCCCGCGGGATGTCCCGCCGCGTACTCCTCGGGCGTGCGGACGTCGACGTAGACCCAGCCCTGATCGATCAGGCCCTTGGCTTCCTGCGGGCTCACACGCTTCGGCATGCGCGCAGTCGTACCACGCCGTCCACCCTGGAGCGGCGCGCGCGACCGTGCTCGCGCGTCGTGCCCGACCCGCTCAACGGGTGCGGCGCGACGCGCGGAACGCGCCCGGCGTGGTGCCGCGCAGCTTGCGGAACAGCGCGACGAGCCGCCCCGCCGAGCCCGCCCCGATCGCGGCCCCGATCGCCGCCAGGTCGAGCTCGGTGCCCTCGAGCAGCTGCTCCGCGCGCGCGACGAGCCGCTGCGCGCGCTCCTCCCGCAGCGACGTCCCCGCCGACTCGAGGTGACGCTGCAGCGAGCGCACGCTCGTCCCGAGCTTCCGCGCGAGCTCGCGCGTGTCGAGCCGATGATCCTCGTCGAGCGCCGCGCGCACCCGCCGCACCACGTCGGGTGCATCGAGCAGCGTCCCGCGGAGCGCGTCGTAGTCGGCCTCGAGCGCCGGTACGCCGAGCCATCCGAGCGCGTCGCGCGCGCTGCCGAAGGCGCGCAGGCGGTGCCCCTGCGCGGCGATCTGCATGATCCCGAGCGTCGCCGCGCTCGCGAGCCCGCTGCCGTGCAGGATCGCGTGCGGGCCGGTGCGCGCGGTCCACGCGCTGCGCCGCTCGGCGAACACTCGGACCATCCGCTCGAAAGCGAGCAGGTCGATCGACTCGAGCGCGCGCACGTCGACGAGCGTGGGGTCGGGGCCGAACGGCGTCGCGAGGTGCGCGTCCCACACGCTCTCCATCGCGAGCACGTCGGACTCGTCGGGTCGGCCCCAGAAGATCGTTCCGTGCACGCGCAGGCTCGACTGCCAGAACGCGAACGAGCGCCGCACGAGCACGTGATCGCCGCACGCCTCGAGCAGCGGCGCGAGCTCCGTCGTCGGGGTGAACGTGATCCGCGCCATCGGGTTCTTCGGACGCGCCATCCTCCGCCAGCGCGCGCGAGACCGAGCGTACAACGCGGGCATGTCGAAGAACTCGCTGCTGCTGCTCGCGTGCGTGCTCGTCTCGACCGGGTGCCGCGACGAGGACCCACCGCCGGCCGACGCCGGCGCGATCCTCGGTGACGGCGGAGCGCCGCTCGACTGCGCGGGCCTGCTCGCGTGCGCCGCGGGGTGCCCCGACGACGCCTGCGCCGACGCATGCGTCGCGCGCACGACGCCCGACGGCGTCTCGCGCGCGAGCGCGCTCGTCGCGTGCGCGGAGCGCGAGGGGTGCGGCGACGACTCGTCGTGCCTCGAGGCGCGCTGCGCGGCAGAGATCGCGACGTGCACCGGCGGCGCGCCGAGCGAGCTCGACTGCGAGGCCCTGCTCGAGTGCGCCGGGGCGTGCGCCGACGACGCGTGCGCCGACGCGTGCGTCGCGAGGGCCACGCCGGAGGGTGTCGGCGAGGCCTCCGCGCTGCTCGAGTGCGTGGAGCGCGAGGGGTGCGGCGACGACTCGTCGTGCATCGAGGCGCGCTGCCCGCGCGAGGTCGCGGCGTGCCTCGACGTGCCGATCGAGCCCGGCGGCGACGGGGGCGTGCCGACCGACCCGTTCCCGGTGCGCATCGTCGGGACGACGCGCGACGACACCACCGCGCTGGGGCGGGTGCTCGACTCGAGCTCGAACGGCACGACCGTGTTCGTGCGTGACGACGCCGCGGGCGAGGCCGCGGGCTATCCGATCGGGATCGTCGCGTTCTATCGCCTCGAGAGCATCACCTACCGCGCGACCCTCTCGGGCACCTCACCCGGCTGCACGTACTCCGCCGACTTCACCGAGACGTTCACGTCGCCCGACCCGTTCGAGACCAACCTGATGATCGAGCGCGCGGCGGGCTCCGACGGCCTGCACGGCTACGGCTTCGCGATCGGGCTCGACGTGCTGCATCCCGACGGCGAGACCATCGTGTGCGACCTGACGGGCACCACCACCGACGACTTCGGAGCGTCGCACCGCGTGGTCCACGGCATCGACGAGCCGCGCACGGATCTGCGCACGTTCACCGGTACCTACGTCCAGGGCGACGGGGTGCGCACGATGACCTGGGACCTGCGCGCCGCGGACTGATCGGCGATCGATCACGCGTTCGGCCGGTCCGGCGCGCTCGAGTGCCACCTCGCGGGTCGCGGGCAGCTCACGCCGCGCTCGTGAACGTCCGCGCGATCTCGGCGCAGCGCATCGCGAAGTCGCCGCGGGTGACGCCGAGCGCGCGGAACAGGTCACGATGATCGAACGCCAGCGTGGCGACGCCCGCGCTCACGATCGCTCCGAACGCGACGTCGATCGCGAGCCGCTTCGCGCGACTGCCCGACGTGACGCGCTCGAAGTAGGAGCGCTGCATCGCGAGGTGCGCGGCCTCCTCACGACCGATGACGCTGCCCAGCCGCGCGACCGCGGGCACGTGCGCGAGCTGCGACGCGAGCATCTCGTAGAACACGACGCCGACGACCTCGGCGGCGGCGATCGTCAGCATCTTGGTGCGATGCCCCGCGCTTCGTCGCAGCGTGCGGAACCAGAGCTCGGAGCGATGCCCGGCGAGCGTGCGCGCCCCGAGCGCTCCGAGGAGCTGCGCGACCTCGCGCGCGTGTCGTCCCTCTTCCGCCACGTAGAGCACCACGGCCTCGCGGAGCGCCGCGTCGAGCGCGGGATCGCGGACCCGCAGGATCTCGGCGCCGAGCCGGCCTTCCCCGGCTTCGCCGAGGTGGAAGCACTGCAGGGCACGGACGAGCGCTCGATGCAGCGCGGGCTCGAGCGTGGTGATCGGCTCGGGGAGGGGCAGCGCAGGGCGCGCTCGATTCGTCTGGAAGTAGTGGAGCCACTCATCGGTCGACGCGTGCATGCGAGGACGACGCGCCGGGCGCGGCGCCGCGTTCCGGCGATCCCGCGAGCGGTCGTTCGATGCGCGCGAGCCGCGTCGATCAGCGATCGAGCGGTGCGCCGCCGCTGCGCAGGGCGTCGCGCACGAAGAGGTCCTCGAGGGTCTCGCGCTGCTCCTGCACCGCGACCACGCGTGCGCCGCCGGCGAGCGCGGCCTCGAGCACCTCTCGCGCGCCGGTCTCGCCCTCGACGATCGCGACGACGCGCTTCTCGACGGTGCTGGTCTTCACGCCCATCTCGTCGAGGCGTGTGCGGAGCGCGTCGTCGCAGCCCTCGAGCTCGATCTCGGTGCGCTGCACCTCGGGCTTGAGCAGCTGCGAGAGCGCGCCGTACGCGGTGACCTTGCCGCGATGCACGATCGCGACGCGATCGCAGAGCCGCTCGACGTCACTGAGGATGTGGCTGGTGAAGAGGATGGTCTTGCCGCGCTGGCGCTCCTCGACGATCAGGTCGCGCACTTCCTTGCGGCCGATGGGATCGAGCCCGCTCATCGGCTCGTCGAGGATCAAGAGCTCGGGATCGTGGAGCAGCGCCTGCGCGAGGCCGATGCGCTGGAGCATGCCCTTGGAGAAGCGACCGATCGGGCGATCGATCGCGTGACCGAGCCCGACCCGCGCGATCATCTCGTCGGCGCGCTTGGCGCGCGTCCTCGCGTCGAGCCCGCAGAGGCGCCCGCAGAGATCGAGGAACTCGGGCGCGCGCAGGTACTGGTAGACGTAGGGGCTCTCGGGCAGGTAGCCGAGACGGCGCAGCGCCTCGGGCGAGGGCGAGAGCGACCCGAAGAGCTTGATCGTCCCCGCGGTCGGGAAGATCAGCCGCAGGATCGACTTGATCGACGTGGTCTTGCCGGCGCCGTTCGGGCCGAGCAGCCCGAAGATCTCGCCGCGTCGCACTTCGAAGTCGATGCCACGCACCGCCTCGACCTTCTTGCGGAAGAACCCGATGCGGAACGTCTTGTGGAGGCCGCGCACCTCGATGACCGGCGCTTCGCTCGCCATCGCGCGCGAAGATACACCGTCAGCGACGGCGTCGTGCGAGCGCCAGCGCGGCGAGAACGACGAGCGGCCACGCGGGGAGCCCCGCGCGCGTCCCGACCGCGCGGCACGAGCAGCCATCGCTCTCGGTCGGCGCGGGCGCGCCGGCATCGGTCCCGCTGCCGCCGTCGAGCGAGGTGTGGCCGGCATCGTCGAGCGCGCCGGCATCGTCGAGTGCTCCGGCATCGTCGAGTGTTCCGGCATCGACGCCCTCCGCCGCGACGCAGCCGCGCGCGGTGGCGCCGGTCTCGCTCACGACGACGTCACCGCAGCGCTCGCCCGCGGCGCAGTCCTCGTCGTCGGTGCAGACGACGACGCATCCGCAGGTCTCGCCGAGGTCGGCGCAGGTGCCCGATGCGCCGCAGAGCGCGCCCTGGTCGCGCGCGCCGTCGCAGTCGTCGTCGAGGCAGTTGCAGGCCTCGGTCTCGGGCTCGGTGCTGCAGGCGACCGCACCGCTCGCGCACGACCACACGCCGCCGGCGCACAGGCCCTCGCCGGTGCCGCACGCCGCGCCGAGGGTGCGCGTGGGATCGACGGGCGACGTGGTGCCGTCGAGACCATCGGGTGCGGCGCCCGCCTCGTCGATCGATCCGTCGCAGTCGTCGTCGGCGCCGTTGCAGCGCTCGGGCGACGGCGCGACGCCGACGCACGCCGTCGTGCCGTCCTCGCACGCGAGCGCCCCGGGCGTGCACGCGCCGCCGCTGCGATCACCGGGGTACGCGGTGGTGTCGTAGGGCACGACGCAGGTGCCGAGCTCGAGCTCGTCGTCGACCTCGCCATTGCAGTCGTCGTCGACGTCGTTGCAGGTCTCGGGCTCGGGCGACACGACGCCCATGCACAGGAAGCTGCCGCCGACGCACGCCGTCACGCCCCTCGTGCACGCGCCCTCGTCGGAGCCACACGGGAAGCCGACGTCCGGCAGCGCGTCGTCCGCGGTCCCGTCGCAGTCGTCGTCGTCGCCGTTGCAGAGCTCCTCGGTCGGCCCGCTCCCGCCCGCGCAGGTCCATCCACCGTCCGCGCACTCGATGCGCCCGGGGGCGCACGCCCCGGCGAACGTGCCGGCGTCGGAGCAGGTCCCGCCGGGCGGCGGGCACCAGGTGAGCGATCCGAACGAGCAGCAGCTCCCGGGCAGCGTCCAGCACCCGGACGCGGCGGGCGGCGGCGCGCCGTCGAGCTGCCCGTCGTCGACCGAGCCGTTGCAGTCGTCGTCGACGCCGTTGCACTGCTCGGGTCGCGGTCCGATGCCGCCCTGGCACACGAGCGCCCCGAACACGCACGCGGTGACTCCCGGCGCGCACGGCGGTCGATCGGGGCCGCAGGGCATGCCGACGCCGAGAAGCGCCCCCTCGTCGCGCTGACCGTCGCAGTCGTTGTCGATGCCGTCGCAGATCTCCATCGAGGGCCCGACGAACCCGACGCAGCTCGAGGAGCCGCACGCCTGGCTGCCGCGCGCGCACTGGCTCGCGCCGCCGTAGACGAGGCCGGGCGGGGTGCCCGCGGGCACGCACTCGGTCGGCGCGACGCCGTCGTCGGGGATGTCGTTGCAGTCGTTGTCGACGCCGTCGCAGACCTCGGGCGTGCACGGCTGCGCGTGGGCGCGCGAGGCGGCGCCGGCGACGAGCAAGAGGACGAACGCGGGCGCGACGAGGCGGGATGGGCTCATGCGCGGCGGACTATCTCACGAAGTCGCCGTCCCTAGAGCGGCTGCAGCGACTCGCTCGCGGCGGGCGCGGTGCTCGGCGCCGGCTCCGGCATCGCGATCACCGCGTCGATCGGCGATGCCGACCACTCGAGCTCGCCTTCGATCGGAAAGGTCATCACGCCGCCGGGACCGAGCTGCGCCTCGCCCTCGAACTCCGCGCGCGCGCTGCGCGCGAATCCGTCGGAGAGCGCCACCACGTAGAAGCCGCGGAAGCGCAGCGCGCCGCGCATCGCCTCGGCGGGCATCGGAGGCTCGCCGGGCACCGGCGACGCGGGCGGCGCGGCGCTCGCGCCCTCGCCCTCGAGCGCGCCCTCGAACGCGATGATCGCGACGCGCGTCTCGCCGCTGCCCTCGAGCCGCTCGAGGCGCTGCACCAGCTGATAACGCGCTTCGCCTGCGAGCCCGGCGTCGACTCCGTCGAGCGGGATGCGGCCCTGCGCGCTCCACGTCGCGCCGGGCGAGATCGGCTCCTCGGGGAACTCGAGCGCGCGCACCAGCGGCTCCATCACGCGCTCGAAGCCCGCGCCCGGAGTGCTCGGCGCGACGGTGATCGTCGTCGCGGGCTCGTCGATGCGCCGGCCGCGATCGCCGAGCACGTAGCGACGCGGCTCGGCCGGGGTCCCGTGCTCGGGGCCGCTGCGGCTCCGGCCCATCATCGAGAACGCGAACGTGCTCGCGGTGTCGAGCTCTTCGATCGCGAGCGAGCCGTCGGGGCGACGCTCGACCACGCGCCGCACGCCGCGGGTGTCCATGTCCGCGTTGATCGGCTGGCCGAGCATCTCGGAGCGCAGGCTCACGCGGAGCTGCGTCGCGAACGCGATCGGGCCCGCGGGCGCCATGCGCAGCGTGACCTCGGAGCCGCCGGTGTTCGATTGGACGCCGAGCAGCGCGGTCGCTGCCGCCGGTCGCTCCGTCCCGCCGCACCCGACACCACCACACGCGAGCACGAGCGCGCTCGAGAGCGCGAGGAGACGACGCATGCTGCTGGACGTAGGGCCGCGGGGTCGTGATCGCCCGCGCGCTTTCACTCGAGCGCGCGCGCCAGCGTGGCGACGACACGATCGACGTCGGTCTCGGACATCGCGCCGTGGAGGGGGAGCGCGAGACCTCGCGCCACGATCGCATCGGCGTGCGGCAACGCGCCTTCTCTCCGCGCCGCGTCGAGGCTCGGAAGGCGATGCAGCGCGTAGGAGAGACGTCCCGACTCGATGCCTTCGCGCTTGAGCGTCTCGATCACGCGATCGCGCGCGTCGGCATCGCAGCGCGCGGGCAGCAGCACACCGAACGTCTGCTCGTTGCGGGTCGCGCGCGGTGCGAGGCGCTGCGGTGCGACCTCGCGCGGGAGCGTGGCGCGATAGCGATCGGCGAGCGCGCGACGATGCGCGACGATCGCGTCGAGCCGATCGATCTGCACCCGGCCCATCGCCGCCTGCATCTCGGTGAGGCGCTGGTTGGGGCCTGCGTATGCGAACACGCCGGGCGTGCGCTGACCGTGGTTGCGCAGCGTGCGCAGCTCGGCCGCGAGCGCTGCGTCGTCGGTGAGGCACGCGCCGCCCTCACCGGTCGTGATGACCTTGCGCGGATGGAACGAGAGGCACGCGACGACGCCGAACGCGCCGCAGGGACGCCCCTCGAAGGTGCTCCCGATCGCGCACGCCGCGTCCTCGACGATCGGCACGTCGCCGGCGGCGCGTGCGATCTCGTCGTGGCGCGCCGGCGCGCCGAGCTGATCGATCGCGATCACCGCGCGCGTCGTGCTCGAGCGTGCCCGGGCGATCGCGTCGGCGCGCACGTTCCACTCGTCGGGATCGACGTCGACCAGCACCGGCGTCGCGCCCGCGAGCAGCGCCGCGTGGGCGGGCGAGGGCCAGGTGAGGTCGGGCACGATCACCTCGCCGCCCGACACGCCGAGGGCGCGCAGCGCGAGCTCGAGCGCCGCGGTGCCCGACGAGACCGCGATCGCGTGAGCCCGCCCGCAGCGCTCCGCGAGGGCGCGCTCGAACGCCTCGACCTCGCGTCCCTGGACCAGCATCCCGCTCGAGAGCACCCGCGCGATCGCTGCGCTCTCCTCTGCGCCGAGCTCCGGGCTCGCCAGCTTGATCGTCACCGCGCGCAGCATACGCGCGAACGCGCGGCGCGCGACGCACAGTGTCACTGGTGAGCGCGCGATGTGGCATGCGTGATGCGTCGTTCGCGACGACGGAGGTCACCATGTTTCGTCGTCTGCTGCTGATCGCTGCGGGCGCGCTCGCGATCGGCACCGCCAGCGCGGGCTGCGTGCCGGCCAGGTACGGCTACTACGGCTCGTACGGCTACGGCTATCCGTACACGCGCTCGGTCTACTACGGCGCGGGGGTCGGTGTGGGGCCGTACTACGGCGGATACGGCTACGGCTATCCGGCCTATCCGGCGGGCTACCACTACGGTCGCTACGGCTACCCGTATTACGGCAACTACGGGTATCGCAGCTACGCGCCGAGCCCGGTCTACCGAGCGCCGGTCGAGGCGTACCGGCCTGGTCAGATCAGCGCGCCGCCTCCGGTGCACGTGGCACCGCCGCCCGCGGTTCACGTGTCGCCGCCGCCCGCGGTGCACGTCGCCCCGCCCGGCGGGGGCGCGGTGCACGTCACGCCTCCCCGACCGCGCTGATCCGGCTCAGCCGCAGAACCCGAGGCCGACGCCCGGCAGCGGGAACGGGAAGCCGGTCCCACCGCTGCAGGTCTGCCCGCTCGGGCACGGATGCGTCGCGTCGCAGACCTGGGTGCAGCGCCCGGTCGTGCTCCCGGTCTCGACCACGCAGCTGAAGCCGCGCGCGCACTGCGAGTTCGTCGAGCACACCGCGTTCGCGCGTCCCGAGCCCACCGCGCTGCACACCATCATCGGGCTCGCGCCCGTGCTGCTCGCGTCGCCGAGGTAGTCGCACTTCGCGCCGGCGGGGCAGCCTGCGTCGGTGAACGCGGTGCACGCGTCGGAGCAGAGCCCGTCGCCGCCGAGGCAGAACGCGTTGCTCACGCACTGCTCGTCGCCGGTGCAGGGCGCGCGGCAGACGTCGATGCCCGTCGACTCGTCGCACGTGAGCCCGACGTCGCACGTGCCCGCGACGCACCGCTCGCCCAGCGCGCCACCGCCCGTCGGCGCGCTGCACTCGCCCGAGGGCTCGAACGTGCACGCGGCGCTGCACGTGAACGGCTGGGTGCGGTCGCCCTCGCAGGCGCGCGACGTCGTCGTGCCCGGCGCGCACTCGCCCTCGCCCCCGCACTCGCCGGAGGGAACCCACTCGCAGCTCGCGTTGCAGCGCACCGTCTGCTCGCCGCAGAAGCCGCACGCCTCGGTCTGCGACGTGCCGGGCATGCATCCGCCCTGGCCCTCGCACGGCCCGTACTCCCACTCGCCGGCCGCGGTGCAGAAGCGCTCGCGCGTGCCGCACATCCCGCACGAGACGGACTCGGTCGCGCCGGGCGTCTCGCAGGTCTCGACCTCGCACTCCGAGATCGGCTCGAACGTGCACGCGTCGCTGCACCGCAGATCGCGCTGACCGGCGCTGCATCCGTCGCGGGTGCGGACGATCTCGCCGGGCTCGCACGTGCCCTCGGACTCGCACTCCGTCGCGGCCTCCCAGGTGCACGACGCCGTGCAGATCTCGCGTCGCGATCCGCACGCGCCGCACGCTGCGGTGCGCGAGGCCCCGGGCTCGCACGCGCCCGACTCGCCCTCGCACGCCGCGTACTCCCACACACCCGCGGCGGTGCAGAACCGCCGCGCGGTGCCGCAGAACCCGCACGGGACGTCCTCGAGCGCGCCCGGCTCGGTGCACGGCTCGTTCATCGGGAGCGCGGCGTCGCGACCCTGGATGCCGCCGTCGGCGTCGGTCGGGGGAGCGTCGTCGTCACCACATGCGGTGATCACGAGCGAGATCAGGACGAAGAGCGCGGGGGAGCGGAGCATGGCAGCTGATTACGACCCGGTCGGAGGGGAGCTGCCCTCCGACGCGCCGCGTTATCCTCCGGCCCGATGGCCTCGCTTCGCACCTTCGTCCTCGCTGCGCTCCTCTGCGCGTGCTCCGGCGCGCCCGCCGCCGATCCCGACGCCTCGGTGCCGCTCGACGCGCCCACGGCGGCCGTGATCACCTGCGTCGCCCCGGCGCACGGCGAGATGGTCCGCGACGGGACGATGCGCTCGGTCCGCTTCGTCGCCGCGGTGCGCGACGTGCCGCCGGGCTCGATGGTGCGGGTGAACGACGTCGCGGTGCCGGTGGACGCGTTCGGGCTCGTCACCACCGACGTGCCGCTGCGCTTCGGGCTCGTCGACGTGCGCGTCGAGGCCGGGGGCGAGACCGAGCTCTGCTCGTTCCTCGCGGCCCCCGAGTACGCGAGCGAGGACGACGAGCGGCTCGGCACGACCGCGCTGCTCCAGATCGCGCAGTCGGGCGCCGACGACGGCGACGGCGACGACATGCTCGCGAGCGTCGACGACGTGCTCGCGCGCACCTCGCGCTCGGGCTGGCTCGCCGCGGCGCTGGGCGCGGGGCTCGGGCTCTTCTCGTTCGACTCGCGCGTCTGCGTCCCGCCCGGTCCGTGCGGCATGGACTCGTTCACCGCGGAGTTCGACCTGCTCGACTTCGACACCAGCATGCTCGGCGGGCCGCAGTCGACCGAGGTCTCGATCGTCGACGGAGGTCTCCGCGTGATCGCCCACGGCGACGACGTGCAGCTCACGACGCACGCGGTCGGCGAGGTGCTCGTGCCGCTGCCCGGCATGTGCACGCCCGAGGGTGGCTGCACCATGCCGGACCCCGAGTTCGACACGATCGGCACCGTCGAGGTCGACGTCGCGGTCACGCTCACGCTCGACGTGCGGCTCGAGGACGGCGTGCCGGTCGCGCGGGTGCGCGAGGTCGAGTCGGTCGCGTTCAGCGAGATCACGGTGAGCTTCCCCGATCTCGACGGCGCAGTGCGCGGCCCGGCGGAGCAGGGGCTGCGCGAGCGGCTCCCCGACGCCGAGCTCACGCGCACGCTGCGCGGCGACTTCGGCGAGATCTACGGCGACGCGGTGGCGAGCGTGATCGGCGGGCTGGTGCGCGGGCTCGGCAGCGGGCTCGGCGAGGCGCCGCTCTCGGTGCGCGGGATCGACGGCACGCCGGTCGCGATGCAGCTCGTCACCGCGCCGACGCGCGTCGATGCGCTCGCGAGCGCGGGCTTGTCGCTCGGGCTGCGCACGTCGTGGGCGCTGATGGGCGTCGCGACGCGCGAGGGAGGACGCGGCGTGCCGATGACGGTGGTCGACCTCGAGGGCGACGGGCTCGAGGGCGCGAGCCGCAGCGCGGTCTCCGAGGTCGTGATGAACCAGGCGCTGCACGCGCTCTGGCGCGCGGGCGCGCTCGATGGAGTCGTCGCGCCGGACATGGTGGTCGCGCCGGACATGGTGGTCGCGCCGGACATGGTCGTGGCGCCGGACATGGTGGTCGCGCCCGACATGATCCGGGTCGAGGCCGCGATGCCGCCGGTCGCGCACGCGTCGTCGGGCGCGCTCTCGGTGATGGTCGGCGGGCTCACCGCGACCGCATCGGGCACCGGCCCGTGGTCGGGCGGCGTGCGCATGCGCATCTCGGTGGTCGCGCGTGCGGGCACGATCTCGGAGGGCGACGATCCGACGTTCGGGGGCATCGAGCTCACCGAGCTGCAGGTCGCGACGGTGCCCGCGCTGAGCGGCGAAGCGCGCGTGCAGGTGCGCTCCTACGCGGCGGTGCTCGCGCACCACATCGCGAACGTGATGATCAACGACGCGATGCCCGCGGTGCCCGCGCCCACGATGCTCGCGCCGAGCTCGCTCGAGGTCGGCGGCGTGGCGCGCGGGACCGGCATCGACTCCGGCACTCGCCTCGGCACGAGCCCGCGATTCACGCTCTCCGAGGGCCGCCTCGAGGCCGTCGGCGCGCTCTCGGAGCGCTGACTATTCGGAGATCACGGACTCGCGCACTTCGGGATCGCCCGCTGCGAGCACGAAGATCCCGGGGAATCCCTGGGTCTCGAATCCGTCGCTCGGATTCCGCTCCAGCGTCGAGCGCTCGATCACCAGCGAGCCACTGCGATCGTTGCTCACGAAGAAGATCGCACCGCCGCCCTCGTTCGCGTGGTTGTCGCGGATCGCGACGCCACAGAGGCGCAGCGTGAACGTGTCCCCGTCGTTGTAGATCGCGCCTCCGCTCCCGCCGCCGGGCGTTCCCGGCTGGGCCGGATTGGCACCGTTCCCCAGCGCGCGATTGTGGGAGAAGAGACTGTTCACGACGGTGTACGAGACTCCGATGCTGCTCAGTCCGCCACCATTGCTGCACTCGTTTCCGAGTGACTCGCTCCCACCGAACGTGCTCTCGACGACGTAGACCGGCTGATCCTGGAATTGGTCGAGCACGCGGATCGCGCCGCCGCCGACGTCGGGCCCGGTCTCGTCACATCGGTTGTGGAAGAAGCGCGAGCGGATCACGCGGAATCGCCCGCCTCGCACGAAGATCGCGCCGCCGCCGGGCTCTGCCTCGCCGCTCGCGTCGCCGTCGACGAACGTGAGGTCCTGCACCGTGAGGCGCGGATGATCCTGATCGTCGCAGTGCGGCGTGGTCCATCGCTGCGCGGGATCGCAGGTGTTCATGTAGAGGATGCGCCGCTGGTTGGCGCCGCTCAGCGTCACCAGCCCGCCGCCGTCGATCACGATGTCGGGCCCGGTGTCGTTGAACACCCGCGCCGTCTCCTCGAGCACGATCGTGATCGGGTCGGGCCCGCAGTCGAACGTGATCACGCCGCCCTGCGCGACCGCGGCGACGAACGCGTCCGACGTGCAGCTCTCGGGCGTCCCGTCGCCGACGACGTGATCGGGGCTCGAGGTGTCCGCGAGCCGGCCTTCGTCGGGGATCGTGCAGGCTCCGTCGGGATTGCCCGCGGCTGGGCCGTCTTCCCAATCGGTCGGCGGCTCGATCGCGGGGTCGCCACCGCCGCACGCGATCGAGAGGGCGAGCGCACCGCACGTCCACAGTCGTCGTCGCATCGTCACCTCGCTCGCGACGAGTGTCGCCGGAACGCTCGGACGAGATCCAGAGCGGATGCAGACTGACGGTGGGCACGGACGCGCTGCGCCCGATGCGTGCGCGCCCGCGGGCGGCGCGCGTGCGGTCGAGGGGCAACTCGCGGATTCCGGGGCGAACCACGCGCCCACGATGCGGTACGTGGGTTGCCAAGCGGGCGATCCGTGCCCTCGACGAAACGAGCTGCGTGGCTCGCGATCGCGATCGCGATCACCAGCACCGCCTGCGACGAGCCTGGTCGTCCTTCGATCACCCTGCCCGACGGCGCGGCGCCCCCGCTGCCCGAGGTGCCGTGGCTCGACGCCGGCTCCGACGCGGGATGTGGCGTGTGCGTGGCCACGAGCCCGTGCGAGGACGCGCGCTGCGAGGGCGCGGAGTGCGTGCGCACCGTGCGCGACGACGGAGCGATCTGCGTCGAGGACGGCACCGAGATCTGCGTCGAGGGCGCGTGCGTCGCGCGAGGCTGCGGCGACGGATGGCGCGAGCCGGGCCCCGAGCCGGTGCGCGAGGAGTGCGACGACGCGAACGCGATCGACGGCGACTTCTGCTCGAGCGCGTGCCTGCCCACCGTCGCTCCGCTGATCGACGGAGCCGCCCCGGACGAGGGCGATCTCGCGATCGCGATCGACGCCGTGGGGCGTGTGCTCGTCGTCGTGGTGGAGCGCGGCGAGGACGCGGCGCTGCTGCGCGCGCATCGCTTCGATCGCCGGCTGCGCGCGTCGGGTGAGCCGCTCGAGCTCGCACGCACCGAGGCGCGCGACGCGCTGGTGACGCCGGTCGCGAGCGGCCTCGACGCGGGCTGGGCGATCGCGTGGGTGGACCCGGTGCGCGGGGTCGTCGTCGGGACGCTCGCGCACGATGCGAGCGCGGCCCCCGCGTTCGTGTCGGTCGACGAGCGCAGCGCGTCGTCGCGCACCGAGCCCGCGATCGCGACGCGCGGAGACGGGCTCGTCGTCGCATGGAGCGAGACCGCGGGCGCGATCGAAGATCCGCTGGGCGGCGTGCGGGCGCGCCTCTTCGACGTGCACGGGCGACCGGCGGGCGCGTCGTTCCTCGTCGGGAGCGACACCAGCGGCGCCGAGCACGCACCGAGCGTGGCGGCGCGCGGCGATGGCTGGGCGATCGCGTGGGCGCGCGAGGACGGAACGCCCGAGGGCCACGACGTGCGCGCGCGCCTGTTCGCGGGGCGCGCGCCGATCGGTGACGAGCTGCGCATCGCATCGCGGGCCGAGGAGGCGGAGTGGTCGCCCTCGATCGGCGCGCTCGAGACGGGAGGCTTCGCGCTCGCGTGGAGCCGTCGCGGGGACGAGGGCGGCATCGAGATCGGGCTCGCGCGGATCGCGGAGAGCGGCGCCGCGGACGAGCCGACGAGCCTGCGCGACGACGCGCTGCCGCTGACGTCGCCCCACGTCGTGCCGCTCGCATCGAGCGCGTTCGCGGTGCTCCATCGCGGCGGCATCGCGCGTCCGGTCACGCGGCTCGCGACGGTCGGCGAGGTGCCCGGCATCGCGGTGATGGGCGACGCGCTGGGCGCCGCGGTGCCCGGTCGAATCGCGGTCGCGAGCAACGACGACGTGCTGATCGCGGCGTGGGTGAGCGCGGCGGGGGATGCGCTCCACGCGCTCGAGGTGGTGCCGTGATCGGATCGTCGCGATACCGCGTGCTCGCCGTGCTGATCGCCACGACGGGCCTCGTCCCGCCGCTCGCGCACGCGCAGGAGGGGCGCGCCCTCGACGTGGAAGCGCTGGAGGTCGAGCTCGAGGACCAGAGCCTCGTGCCCGAGGAGGTCCGCGACGACGTCCGCGACGAGCTGCGCGATCGAGCCGTCGTCCCCGAGACCGAGCCCACCGAGATCGAGCCCACGTCGCTGCCCACCGGCGGCGACCGCAGCGCGGTGTCGTCGTCGCGCATCGCGCTGCCCGACGGCGAAGGATCGATCGAAGGGCTCGGAGAGTCCTTCTCGGCGTCGCTCTCGAGCGGTGCCCTCTCGTTCTCGCTGCCGATCGCGCTGCCCGCGGGCCGCAACGGAGTGACTCCCACGCTCGCGCTCGGATATTCGTCGGGCGGCGGCAGTGGAGAGCTCGGATACGGATGGGGCCTGTCGGTCGCGGCGATCGCGCGTCAATCGGATCGCGGACTGCCACGCTACGACGATCGGCCGCGCTGGCATCCGCAGGAAGACCATTTCGTCTACGCGGGGTCGAGCGAGCTGGTCCCGGTCGACTCCGATGCTGCGGCGCGTCTCGATGGCGGGCGCATTCCCGCGGAGCTCGCGGGCTGGCAGCAATATCGCGCCCAGGTCGAGGGCGGATTCATGCGCTTCTTCCGGGCCCCCGACGCGACGCGCTGGGTGGTCCAGGCGCCCGACGGCACGCGTCACGATCTCGGTCTGCTGCCCTCGGGGGAAGGGCCGAGCGAGATCGTCCAGGCCTCGCAGCACGCGCTCCTGCGCGGTCCGAGCTCGGGCGCGATCGCCTCGTGGGCGCTGACGCGCACCACCGATCCCCACGGCTCGACGATCTATTACGAGTACGAGACCCATGGTGGCAATCGCTACCTGAGCTCCGTCTACTACGTCTCTCCCGCGAGCTGCGCAGGTGCCGGCAGCGATGCAGTCACGCGCCGGCGCTGCGCTGCATCGCTGTCCGACTATGGCGCTCGCGTGCGGCTGGTCTACGAGCCGCGCTCCGACGTCACGGTCTCGTATCGCAACGGCTGGCGCATCGAGGCGGCGCGACGCCTCCGCCGGGTCGAGGTCACCGCGGCGCGCATCGGCGTGGGCACGCGCAGCATGGTGCGGCGGATCCATCTCGGATACGACTCGCGCTCCTATCACTCGCTCCTCACCTCGGTGACGATCGAAGGACGACCGGAGTCGACCCACTCGACCTACGGAGTCCAGATCGGCAATCCCGACGTGCCCGAGTCGGCGCTCGGTGACGCGATCATCGGCGCGACGCTGCCGCCGGTCCGACTGCGCTACACCGGCGATCAGGCGCTGGTCGACGGATTCCCGCGGCTCGACGGCACTGCGCGAAGGGGCGCCTCGAGCCCGGCGCACGGCGTCGGCGATCTCCGCTCCGATCTGTTCGACGTCAACAGCGACGGATTGCCGGATCTGATCGTCACCGAGCCCGGCCGATTCCGCACGTCCGACGGCCAGCCCGCGGTGGGCGTCTATTTCAACGGCTTCGCCGGGAGCGCCGCCCGACCCGCGTCCGCCGGCACGTTCTCCGCGCCGGTTCCCGTCGCTGCGCCCGCCGGTCTCGCCGGGGTGATGCAGCTCTCGAATCCGAACGTCGTCCCGATGGACGTCGACGGAGACGGGCGGAGCGATCTGCTGCACATGCCGCGCGCCCGATCGTACGGGTACTTCGCGCCGGTGCGCGCGCCGGGTGAGGCGGCGTCTCCCGCCCAGCAGCAGTGGCGGTTCGCGCACCTCCCCGTCGATCTGCCCGAGGGCGTGCTCGACGCGCGCATCGATCTCGGCCGCGACGGCGATCGCATCCGCACGATGGACGTCAATGCCGACGGCCTGATCGACGTCGTGCGCACCAGCGGCGACGCGATCCAGACGTGGCTGAACCTCGGCTTCGTGCCGGGCGGAGAGGGCCTGTTCGGGACTGCCACCCACGACGGGGCGGACTGGCACCTTTCCTCCGATCCGGTGGAGTCGTGCCTGCCGGTCGCGGGAGGACCGATCTCGTTCGACGACCCCGAGGTGCGCCTGGCCGACATGAACGGCGACGGGCTCGACGATCTCGTGCGCCTCTCGCCGGGCGCGGTCGTCTGGTTCGCGAACCGCGGCTGGGGCCGCTTCGGCGAGGGGGAAGGCGACTGCGCACCGGGCCCCTCGGGCGCCCGCTACGTCGAGATGCGCGCGCCGCGCGACCTCGGCGCGGAGCTCGACGCGACGTACCTCGCCGACGTCGACGGAGACGGGATGAGCGATCTCGCTCGCGTCGGCACGGGCGCGATCGACGTCTGGTTCAACCGGGGCGGCCGCGCGTTCTCGGCGCGCGGGAGCATCGAAGGGCTGCGCTGGGATCGTGATCTCGATCGCGCGGTGCGATTCGTCGACGTCGACGGGACCGGCACGGTCGACGTGCTCTTCGCGCGAGCGCGGGCGTGGGAGTGGGTCGATCCGATGGGCGGCGTCCGGCCGCGCCTGTTGCGCGAGGTCGACGGCGGCCTCGGCGCGCTGACGACGTTCGAGTACGGGACCACCGCGGAAGACTATCTGCGTGACCTCGCTGCGGCGGAGTCGTGCACCGGAGTCGGCTGCGAGCGATTCCTCTGGCAGGGCCGCGACGACGGCGAGTGCGACGCGCGGGCGACGAGCTCGGCCGGTACGTGCGTCGTGCGCTCGACGGGATCGCCCTCGGTCTCGACGGTCGTGCGCAGCACCACCAGCAGCGATCGCCTCGAGGTGCTCGGCGCGACGGCGCAGGTGAGCCGGCTCGAGTACGCCTATCACGATGCCTATTACGAAGGCGTCGAGCTCGAGATGCGCGGATTCGGTGCCACCGACGTGCGCACCGTCGGAGACGCGTCGCAGCCCACGTCGGTCTCCCGCACCTGGATGCACCAAGGGCGTCGCCCGCGCGGCATCGCCAGCGATCGGCTCGCGGAGAACCCGTGGGAGGCGCTCAAGGGCGCGACCCAACTCGCCGAGACCTGGGAGGAGTCGAGCGGTCGACATCTCGCCACGATCCACACCAGCCATCGAGTCCGCCGCCTGCTGGTCGGTCTCGATGGTCGCGAGATCACCTGGGCGTTCCCTGCGCGCACCGACACGATCGCCTACGACAACAGCACGACGTGGACGCCGGCACCGCCGGGCACGCGCGTGCCTTTCGTCGGCGGGGGCGACGAATATCCGGTGGTCGCGCGCGAGCTGGTCGGCGCCGATGGAACGGTGTCGAGCGACTCCGCGCATCCGGGCTGGAGCGCGCCGGTGTGGCTCCGCAGCGCGGGCTTCTACTCGATCGTCGCGCGCACGACCGACGAGGTCGACCACGCCGGTCACGTGCTCCGCCAGACCGCGTGGGGACGCGTCCGCGGCGAGTACGAAGAGACCCTGCCCGCCGAAGAGATCGTGCAGCACAGCGTGCCGGTGCTGCTCGACGCGGAGCGCTGGATCTGGCGCCCCCGCGAGACCTGGACGAGCGGTCACGGATCGAGCGAGCGGCTCGGCCACACCGAGACGCTCTACGAGCGCGGCTCGATCGACCCGACTCGCACGCTCACCACGGTGAGCCTGCTGCGGGCCTACGAATTCGCGGGCGACACCGATGGATCGGAGTCGTTCGTGCAGACCGGCGAGCCGGTGCAGACGTCGTTCCGCTACGACGCCTGGGGCAACGTCTCGCTGGTCTGCGGAGGCGGTGCGCTCGAGGTCTCGCAGAGCAACTGTCTGCGCTTCTCGTACGTCGCCTACGACGACGCGTACGCGCACGTCGTCGTGCACGAGCGCATCTACACCGGGCACGACGTGACCGGGTTCACCGGGGCGCTCGACACCCGCGCCACGATCGATCGCGGGCTCGGCGTCGCGACGTCGGTGCGCGATCCCTCGGACCGCGTGACCGAGGCGGGTTACGACGGGCTGGGCCGAGTCAGCTACCTGCGCTCGCCCGACGTGCGCGGATGCGAGGGCAGCACGCGCCCGACGGTGCGGCTGCGATATCGCATGACGGCCGACCCGGCGACCCAGCCCCTCAGTGTGGTCGAGTCGGTCCAGGAAACGGACTGCCACGCTCCGCTCGGCACCGGTGCGATCGAGTCGCGCAATTACGTCGACGGACGCGGTCGCGCCCGCGCGAGGCTGCTGCGCACCGACGCCCCTCACGCCTGGGTGCGCGCGGGACTGACCACCTTCACCCCGCAGGGGCAGCCTGCGCGCAGCTGGGACGAGTCGTTCCTCGACGAGGCCGAGCCCTCGCTCGATCGCGTGCTGACGCGCAACGGCGACGAGTGCGAAACCGCGAGCGGATACGACGCGTTCGGGCGGGTGCGGTGGTCGAGCCCGCTCTGCGGGACGAGCGCCGAGCGCACCTGGATCTCGTACGGCGCGCTCGCGGTCAACACCTGCGATCCCGACGACAGCGATCCCTCGCACGCGATCGCCTATCGCACCTGCACGACGGTGCGCAGCGACGGGCACGGGCGCGCGATCGACACGATCCTCCGCCAGCGGCGCGAGCCGGGCGGCCCGATCGAGTACCACCGACTGTGGCCGAAGTGGCGCGCCGACGGCGCGCTGCTCGCGCTCGAGCGCGTCGAGACACCGACGCCGGGCACGCTGCCGTGGGCGCGCACGCGAGTCCTCCCGGGCCACCACGTGGTGCGCACGTTCGCGGTCGACTCCGTCGGTCGACGGATCGCCTCGACCGATCAGGACACCGACGCTCGTCGTCCTGGAGCGACGGAGTCGAATCGCTCGTGGCGATATCTCTACAATCGAGTCGGCGATCTCGTCGCGGCGCGTGATCCCCGCGGCTGCGGCCAGAACTTCTACTACGACCGCGGCGGTCGACTGCTCGGCGAGGACTACGTCTCGTGCGGCGAGGCCGAGCCGTGGCGCGACGCCAGCACCGAGACGGTGCCCGCGGGATCGATCGCGCTCGGTCCGATCTCGGGCGCGCGGAGCGTGGAAGTCCGGACTCACTACGACGGATATCCGTCGTGGGCCGTGGGCGCGCTCGCGCCGCCTTCGTGGGCCGGGAACGCGCTCGGGCTCGCGACCGCCACCAGCGATCGCGGTGCGCGCTCGGTGATCGTGTACGACGGGCGCGGGCTCCCGACGCGAACTGCGCGCCAGGTCGCGATGATCCCCGCGGCGCCGCCTGCCGCGAGCACGATCCCGTCGGCACTGCCCGTCGTGACGCCGACCCCGAGCGCTCCGCGCCCCGCGCGGGTCTTCGACGAGCTGCACACCTACGTCGCCGAGGCCGCGTTCGATCACGCCGGTCGTCCCCGCTCCAGCGCGCTGCCCGAAGATCCCGATTTCGCCGAGGGCACGCCTCCCGCGATCGGCGGACGCATCGAGTACGACCGGCGCGGACTGCCGCGCTCGGTGCACCTCGCGATCGACGGAGCCGAGCGCGCGATCCTCGCGAGCGCCGACTACGACGCAGCGGGTCGAATGCTCCGCGCGGTCTGGGGCGACGACGTCGGAGGCACGCGCACGCCGACGGTGTCGAGCACCGACTACGATCGTCGCCGTCGCCCTCGTCACGTCTCGGTGGTCCGCGCGCCGACTGCTTCTCCGAGCAGCGAGCGCGCGCTGAGCGAGGTCACGATCGTCCACGACCAGACGTTCGACTGGGACGCGGCGGACAACCTGCTGCGCGTCACCGATGGTCGCATCGCGCGCGAGTGGCCCGACGGGTTCCGCCCCCAGAGCGTCCAGCTCGAGCACGACGCGCTCTATCGCGTCACCCGCGCCTCGTTCTTTTACGCGAACGACACCAGCGCCGACGCGGTCGACGTCGCGACCGACCCTCGCGCGGCGATCCAGGCGCTCGAGAGCGCCGACCCGATGCGCGAGCTCCCCGCGCCCAGCGTCGCGGGATCGCTCGACACCCGCGTGCTCGAGCTCGAGTGGGACTACGACTTCCTCGGCAACTCGACGCGCTGGGACGACGATCTCCACGCGTTCCACGAGCGCTCGCTCGAGCGCATCACCAACGGCATCGACGAGGCGGGCGATCGCCCGAGCGCGATCCGGCTCGCGACGAGCATCAGCACGGGCTCGCATCCGTACAGCGGCACGACCGAGCGCGGCGGCTGGCTCGAGGTCGACTACGGTGACTCGGGGAACGTCCTCGCGGTCACGGTGCACGGTCAGTGTCGCGACGCGGGCGAGACCGCGCTCTGCACCGACACCAGCGGCACGCTCGAGGCGCGTCGCGCCGCGTTGCGCGCCAATTGCCGGTGCGCCGTCGAGCAGCACTATCAGTATCGGCACGACGAGCTGAATCAGATCGTCGACGCGCGCCGCTACGATCGCGGCGGTGCCGGCGACTGGTCGTCCGCCGCGCATCTCCGGTACGCGTTCGACGGCGCGGGCCAGCGCTCGGTGAAAGAAGTCCGCGACGCGCTCGGCGAGGCCCGATATGCGATCTGGCCGCACGCGGGCGACTACGAGCGTCGCGGTCTGGTGCGCGGCATCGGGACGTACGACGCAACCGCCGGCACCGAGACTCAATACCTGGTCGGCGGCGCGCGCATCGTCTGGCAGCCGGGCGACCTCGACGGCTGGCTCGACGCCGATCACCGCATCTCGCTCGCGATCCCCGATCTGCTCGGCACCACCAGCGCGGTGATCGATCTCGTCACCGGCGAGCTCCTCGAGGTGAATACGTACCTGCCCAACGGTGCTCGCGAGACCGTGCGGACGACCGACCGTGCGCCCGTGCCGCTCGAGCCGATGGGGTTCACCGGAAAAGAAGCGGACGAAGAGGTCGGACTGACCTACTTCGGACTGCGCTTCCTGATGCCCCGACTGGGCCGCTGGGCGACTCCGGATCCGCTGCAGATCCATGCAGAAGGCGGCGGAGAGACGCTCAACAACTACCACTACGTCAGCGGGAATCTGCTCCAGGCGCGCGATCCGATCGGTCTGCAGGACGACCCCGTCGCCGACGCGCGCGACGACATGCTCGACGAGATCGGCGGTTGGGAGGCGAACCCCGACGGTCTCACGGAGTTCGAGCAGGACATCCTCTGGGCCCGGCTGGGCAGCGACGTCGAGCGAGAGGGCGACCCTCAGGGGATCAGCCTCCCCGTCGGTCACGACTACCCGACGGTGGGTCGCAAGCTCTCGACGCGTCAGCTCCGCGGCGCGCAAGCGGTTCAGTACACGGTCGACGGCTGGGAGGAGCCCCTCTGGGGCTGGTCGACGCAGGACGACGGAGCCCTTCTCCTGTGGAGCCGCGACGGCGAGCTCCTGCACGCCGTCGACAGCGGCACCACCGATTCGATGGAGGTCGGCTTCGTCGCGAGCCTCTTCAACCCCGTCGATCTCGTGACGGGCGCAGTCGTCGCGAAGCTGGTCGGGAAAGCCGCCGCGCGCGCCACCGCCAACGCCGCCGCACGCGGGCTGACGCGCGGGCCCGCGACCCACCAGTACGTCAATCGCTGGTTGAGCCGTCCGCTCGCGAATGGCGGCCGGGTCTACATGTCGCGCGGCCCGGTGACGGGATGGGGATTGGAGCGCCTGATGGCCCGCACCCTCCAGCCCGGCGAGCGCGCCATCGTCCTCACCGGCGCCCACGGCGACGAGCTCGGCCGACTGAGCGACGATGTCGGTTTCCTGCTCGAGGACATCGCCGCGGTCGGTCGCAACGGCCACGCGCCGCACATCGAGATCCACGACATCACGCGGATGTCGCGCCTCGAGCTCCAGACGACCTTCCAGTCGGGATGCAACGTGTACGCGGCGTGGTGTCACAGCGCCGCGTCTCGGATGCTCGGCAGTCACGGCGTGACGCCATGACGTCGCCGCCGATCGAGATCGGTGCGTCGGCGCGTGCCCCCGCCCCCTCCGACCCTCGAGCCGACCCACCGACCGCAGCGCGCCAGTCGCCGCTCGCGAGCCTGCAATCGAATCGCCGCAACACCCCATCACCGCGCCGGAGAACGTCAGTGCGAACAACCAGAAGACCGATGTCGAGAACGCTGCTCTGGACTGCAGTCCTGACAGGACTGCTGATCGGGTGCACCCAAGAGCCCACTGGCGAAGATCTGCACGAAGCGCAGATCGCCGATGCGGTCCGAGAGGCCGTCTTCGACGCGGCCTGTTACTGCGAGGCGCGACTGCTCGTGCCCGGGCTCAACGCGACGCCCGCCACCGGCACCACCTCCCGCCGCACGTACCTCCTCGCGCCCTGGGATCCGGGGGTGCAGGCCGACGCGAACCTGCTCGCGTACGCGTCGTCGCCCTCGCGGTACTACGGGGGCGAGACGCCCTATCGATATCAGTGCAACGCCGAGCAGCTGTCGCCGAACTCGCCCCACGCGGCGCTGCCCACGCGCACGCAGGACGCGAACGAGCGTCAGATCCAGGGCTGCGCGGGAGGCGTGGCGATCGACGGAAGCACCGGAGTCTCGTACACGCCGGGCTTCTGCCGCGCCGACTTCAATTACTGCCTCGCGCAGGAGCTGCGACTCCGCGCGGAGTCGCTCGCGCGCCCCACGGCCGATGTCGCCGTGCGCGACGCCATCCTCGCGGAGTCGCGCGCACGCGCCCAGAGCTCCGCGATCGAGTCGCTCCAGACGCTCCGGACGCTCCGGACGACCTGCTCCACGCTCCCTTCGACGAGCCCGCTGCAGGGCGAGTGCGCCCGCGCCAACACCGCGTACGAGACGACGCTCGTGCGCCGCTCGGCCGACGTCGCGTCGCAGATCGGCGAGCTCGCGCAGCGCGAGACCGTCGGCGCGCTCGCTCGCGCCGATGCGCTCTCCGCGTCCGACGTCACCTCGGGCACGTACACCGATGCGGTGTGGGGCCCCTCGTCGGCGCGCATGAGCGCGGCGCGGCGCCTGCTGGGCGCGGCGCCGGTGGTCGCCAACCGCGTCTCGTGGGCGACGTTCGGCGAGCTCCCCCTCGACACGACTCAGTTCACGCTCGTGCCGACGTTCTTCGGGGTCACCACGCTCGCGGTGGACACCTATCAGAACAGCCGAGTCCGAGTGCTCCGCGAGCGCTTCGACTACGCCGTTCCCACCGACGTCTCGACGAACTCGGGTGACGTGATCCGCGCGGGCACGCGCGTGAACGTCTATCTCGTCCACTTCGACAACACCGCGGGCAACACCACGCGTCGCATCGGACAGGTGCGCTTCGACCGCCCGCTCCTCGGCGTGATCACGATGGACTCGACGCTCGCCGCGAGCGATCCCGCGTTCGCGGTGGTCGGCACGACCTACCCGGTGACCGCGGCGCGCGGCCCCGACGCAGCGGAGGGAGACAGCGTCAGCGTCCAGCGCGACGGAATCACCGTGAACCTCGGCGCGGCGACGGGTGTCGATCAGATCCGCATCATCACTCCCGCGAATCCCGAGCCGACTGCGATGCTCGCAGCCCCGCGCGCCGGTGAGCTCTCGTACTCCGCACGTCGCTACGACGATCGTGGTGCGAGCCGCGCCCTCGGCGCGATGGTGCAGCTGCAGGCGCCGCTCCCGCACACGAGCTGCATTCGTCTTCCGAGCGGCGAGATCACCGTCTCGACGTGGGTGGACGGCGATCCCGTGGGCCACGCCGATTTCATCTACCAGGTGATGGAGGGCCGGCTCGCGGAGCGCGCCGGGATCGACGACGGAACCGGGCTCCTCGCAGCGCAGGGGATCCGCCGCGAAGACGTCGCGGCCGCGATCGAGCTGCTCCTCGACGGAGCCGCGACGCTCGACACCGGCATCGAGCTCGCCCCGCCCTTCGACGCCGATGACACCGGCGAGCTCTGCGGGAGCTCGATCGTGCACGTGTGGCGCCCGAACGCCGCGCCGCGGAACATGCTGCCGCTGCTCGCGGCGTTCGCGACCGCGTCGGACCGTCTGCCCATCGAGCCGTCGGCCACTTCGCTCACCAACACCTGGTACGACCCTGCCGGTGGTCAGCTCGGCGTCGTCGGCGCCGCGGGCGCGGCGCAGATGCTGCGCTTCCACCTCCTGCGCGTGACCCCGTCGTTCACGCAGTCGACGCAGGCGACCGACGCCGCGCTCCGCGCGCTCGACGGCACGATCGGCGCGCGCTGGTCGGAGTGGAGGCGCTGCGACTCGGCCGCGGGCTGCGGCACCGACACGCCGTGGTCGGGACGCTGGACGATCTACGAGCGACCCGACACCGGTGAGATGCTGCCCGGGGGGACTGCGGTGCTCGTGCGCAACGAGCGCGATGCGCGCTGCCTGGTCGCCGGCGGCGAGCCGCTCGGCACCGGCGGATGCGCGCACGTCACCAGCGACACCACGCGGTATCGGGTCCTCGAGCAGCTCCCCGACATCCTCGGCCCGGGCGCGACGTGCATCGGTGCGGTGGGCCCCTATTGCCGCCGCCAGTTCCGCATTCCCTCGATCCGCTCGGCGTCCCGCGGCGATCGCGGGTACGTGCTGTGGTGCGAGATGTCCGGCTCCACCTCGCCCTGCGAGAGCTACCAGCTCGTCGACATGGTGTTCCTCGGACAGCCCGGCGCGGTGCACACGCTGGGCGGCGAGATCCGCGAGCAGCTCGAGCAGCTCTTCAGTGTCGACCCCGCGGATCCGTCGCAGCCGATGTTCAACTCGCTCGGGCTCGAGAACGAGCTCGTCCCGCCGCTGGAGAACGAGCTCATCAGCGACGGTGATGCGCACGAGGACAGCTATCGCCACTACCTCTCTTATGCGCGTGCCGCGCAAGAGCAGGCGACTGCCGCGCTCGACGATGCGCGTCAGTCCGAGATGGTGATCCGCGAGGCCGACGAGTCGCGCGCGCTCGCCGAGGCCTCGGCCGATCTCGCCTATCAGGAAGAGGTCCAGGCGGGCTGCGGCGGAGGCACGACCGCGAGCGCGACCGGGTGCACCGTCGCGCGTGCGCCGGTCGCGACGCTCGGCCCCGATCTCGGGCTCGTGCCCGATCCCGGCCCCGAGCCCGAGGGCCTCGAGGTCGCCGGCACGTATCTGTCGTGCCCCGAGCTCGTCGCGACGTTCCAGGCGAACTACCAGCCTGGTGGTCGCACCGGCGAGGACCTCGGCGACTACGTGAACGAGTACCTCACGGCCGGTCTCCGGTGCACTCGCTGGCTCGCGCTCACGGCGATCTACGGAGCGAGGGTGCGCGAGATGCCGCAGCCGGTCTTCGACGAGATCGCACTGCACTCGCGCGCGCTCCGCGGAGACGCGCCGACGGGGATCGACGAGTCGAGCTTCGGCACGTTCGCGTCGTACGGCGGCGAGATGCGAGTGCAGCTGATCGAGCTCTACACGCAGCTCGAGCAGCTCCGAGAGGTCATCCAGGACTTCGAGATGCTCGCGTTCACGACGCTGCAGGGCGTCGACGTCGGCACCGCGCGCATCAACGAGCTCGACGGTAGCTGGTGGGCGCAGGCGAAGTGCTGGATCATGGCGGGCGCGGCGGTCGTCGCGACCGCGGCCGCGGTGATCGGCGCGATCGTCGCGACCGGCGGTCTCGCGACGATCGGCCTCGCGCTCGGCGCGGCGGCCACCGGCGGTGCGGCGTTCGTCCAGGTGAGCAACGCCATCGAGGGCGCCTGCTCGGCCGAGGGACGAGAGGGGCAGAGACAAGCGACCGAGCTCTTCACGTCGACGGTCGCGTCGATGGAGGAGCTGGGTGATCTGCTGAATCGTGCCCACGATGCGATCCGCTTCGTCGCGCTGGCGGACGCTGGCTTCGACTCGCTCGAGGACCGCATCGCGATCGCCACGGCACGACGCGACGTCGCCATCGCGCTCGCGTCCTCCGGCCTCGAGAACGACCCGACGTGGCGCGCGCTCGCGGGCGTCCGCCGCGCGCGCGCGAACCGTGCGCTCCACCGCGCGCAGCGCCTCGCGTTCATCGCGCGCCGTGCGATCGAGGTCCGCCTCGCGGTCGACATGGACTACATGACGGCCGACGAGCTGCAGACCCCGCCGCCCGCGTCGTGGGCGAACGACGTGTTCGTCGCGCACGAGTCGGTGACCGAGGCGTCGCCCGGCTCCGGCGCGCCCACGGTCGCAGTGCCCACGCAGGGCGAGGCGATCGCGGACTACCTGCAGCACCTCGAGGACTTCGTGTTCGGGTATCCGTTCACGCGCCGGTTCTCCGAGGGCGACGACATGCAGATCCTCGGGATGACCGGGGGCACCGACGCCGCGGCGCTCGCCGCGGGCGCGAGCGCGGTGGAGATGCCGGCGCACCGCAGGCTGCTCTTCGTGTGTCGCAATCACTCGACGCCGCTCGCGGGCGGCGTGCCGGGGTGGGTGCTGCCCGATGCAAACGGCGAGCTGCCGCCGCCCTGCGGCGTCTTCGACGTCGGTGATGGGACGAGCGTCGACTTCGGCGGCGTCGAGCGCGTGTTCTTCGCGTTCGAGCTCCCGGGCGAGATCTCGCCGTCGTCCTCGGTCCGACTCGCGGCAGGTAGCTACAACTACCGAGTCGATCGCGTCGCGGTGAACCTCGTCGGTCGTGCGCTGGTCGACTGCACGCGCGCCTCGCGGCCGAGCGAGTGCTGGGGCGACGGCAACGTCCAGTACACGCTCCGGCACGAGCCCGACGTGCTCCTGCAGTCGTACGAGGGCGACCTCCTCTCGATTCGCATGGAGCGCGGCGTGATCGAGCACGCCCGCGCGCTCGCGGACGAGCGCTGGCTCACCAATCCGATGTCGTCGGTCGATGCGACGCTGATCGCGCCGTACGAGCGCACCGAGCTGCGCGGTCGCCCGCTCGGCGGCACCTACGTGCTCGAGATCCACCCGCGACCGGAGATCGACTGGCGTCACCTCGAAGACGTCCAGGTCCTGCTCCGGTACCACTACTGGACCCGCCAGCGCTGACGTGTCGAACGCGCGCGCGAGCGGCTGCAGATCCTCTGCGACCGCCTCGCGCGCGCACATCCAACGGAGGTCGATGGTGAGCGCGCAGCGTGGCTTCTGGGCCCTGCTCTGCCTGGCGATCCTCGTGCACGGCGGCTCGACCCGCGCACAGGAGCCGCTGCCCGGCGAGCTCCCCACGTCCTCCGGTTGGCTCGGCGCCGACGATGCGCGCGACGTCGAGCTCCACGAGCACGACCTCGTGCCCGACGAGCTGCGCGACGAAGTGCGCGAGGTGTTGCGCGATCGCGCGATCTCCGCGGACTCGCCGCCGATCGAGCCGACGTCACTGCCGACCGGCGGTGACCGCAGCGCGGTCGCGCCTTCGCGCATCACGCTGCCCGACGGAGAGGGCTCGATCCAAGGTCTCGGCGAGTCGTTCTCCACGTCGCAGTCGAGCGGTGCGCTCGCCTTCACGCTGCCGATCGTGCTGCCCGCAGGGCGCAACGGAGTGACTCCCACGCTCGCGCTCGGATATTCGTCGGGCGCAGGGAGCAGCGAAGTCGGATACGGATGGAGCCTGTCCGTCGCCACCATCGCGCGGCAGTCGGATCGCGGGCTGCCCCGCTACGACGATCGTGCTCGCTGGCACCCCGAGGAAGATCGATTCGTCTACGCGGGAAGTCAGGAGCTCGTCCCCGTCGACTCCGATGCTGCAGCACGGCTCGATGGCGGACGCACACCCGCCGAGCTCGCGACCTGGCAGGAATACCGCGCTCAGGTCGAGGGCGGATTCATGCGCTTCTTCCGCGCGCCCGACGCGACGCGCTGGGTGGTGCAGGCGCCCGACGGCACGCGCCACGATCTCGGTCTGCTCCCTCCGGGCGAGGGCCCGAGCGAGATCACGAGCGCTTCGCAGGACGCGCTGCTCCGCGCGCCGGTCAGCGGCGCGATCGCGTCGTGGGCGCTGACGCGCACCACCGATGCCCACGGCTCCACGATCTACTATTCGTACGAGTCGCACGGCGGAGCGCGATACCTGCGCTCCATCCACTACGTCTCTCCGGCGGGCTGCGCCGCGTCGGGCCGCCGCTGCATCGCGCCGCTCTCCGACTACGCGGTGCGCGTCCAGCTCGTCTACGCAGCGCGCTCCGACGTCACGATCTCGCATCGCACCGGGTGGCGCATCGAGAGCGCGCGCCGACTGCGACGCATCGAGATCACCGCCGCGGGCGCGGCCGTCGGGTCGCGCACGCTGGTGCGTCGATATCACCTCGAGTACGACGCTCGGTCGTTCCACTCGCTGCTCGCGTCGGTGACGGTCGAAGGACGACCCGAGTCGACCCACTCGAGCCATGCAGTCCAGATCGGTGATGCGGCGGTGCCGGAGTCGGCGCTGGGCGACGCGATCGTCGGCGTGACCGCGCCGCCGCTGCGATTCCGCTACACCGGTGACGCCGCCCTCGCGCGAGGTGTGGACGGCTTTCCCGCGCTCGACGGGACGCTCCGGCGCGGCGCGTCGAGCCCCGCTCACTCGGTCGGCGATCTCCGCTCCGATCTCTTCGACGTCAACAGCGACGGTCTTCCCGATCTGATCGTGACCGAGCCCGGTCGATTCCGGACTGCGAGCGGCGAGCCCGCGGCAGGCGTGTACTTCAACGGCTTCGCGGGCACCGCGGCGCGACCGGCGTCGGCGGGCACGTTCTCGGCGCCGATCGCGGTCGCCGCCCCGCCCGAGCTCGCTGGCGTGATGCAGCTCTCGAATCCGAACGTCGTCCCGATGGACGTCGACGGCGACGGGCGCAGCGATCTTCTGCACATGCCGCGCGCGCGCAGCTACGGCTACTTCGCGCCGGTCCGCGCGCCGGGCACGCCGGCATCGCCGGCGGCGCAGTCCTGGCGTTTCGCGCTCCTTCCCGTCGATCTGCCGGAGGGCGTGCTCGATCCCCGCATCGACCTCGGTCGTGACGCCGCGCGCATCCGCACGATGGACGTCAATGCCGACTCGCTGATCGACGTCGTGCGCACGAGCGGGAATGCGATCCAGACGTGGCTCAACCTCGGGTTCGTTCCGGGCGGAGAGGGCTTGTTCGGGACTGCCACCCACGACGGCGCGCGATGGGTGATCTCGGCGGATCCCATCGAGTCGTGTCTTCCGGTCGCGGGTGGCGTGATCTCGTTCGACGACTCCGACGTGCGCTTCGCCGACATGGACGGCGACGGGCTCGAGGACCTGGTGCGCCTCGCGCCGGGCGCGGTGGTGTGGTTCCCGAACCGCGGCTGGGGGCGATTCGGAGAAGGCGAGGGCGACTGCGCGGCCGGTCCCTCGGGCGCCCGCGGGATCGACGTGCGCGCGCCGCGCGATCTCGGCGCGGAATTCGACGTCACCTACCTCGTCGACGTCGATGGAGACGGCGCGAGCGATCTCGTGCACCTCGGCGCCGGTGTCGTCGACGTCTGGTTCAACATGGGCGGTCGCGCGTTCTCGCGTCGCGTCGGCATCGACGGTGTGCCGTGGAGCCGTGATCTCGATCGTGTGGTGCGCTTCGTCGACGTCGACGGGACCGGGACCCCCGACGTGCTCTTCGCGAGCGCGCGACGGTGGGAGTGGATCGATCCGATGGGCGGGCGGCGCCCGCGACTCTTGCGCGAGGTCGACACCGGCCTCGGCGCGCTCACGACGATCGAGCACGGCACCAGCGCCGAGGACTACCTGCGCGATCTCGCCGCCGCGGACGCGGGGTGCAGCGGCCCGACGTGCGAGCAATTCCTCTGGCAGGGGCGCGACGACGGGACGTGCGACGAGCGCGCGAGCGCGGCAGTCGGAGAGTGCGTCGTGCGTGCCAGTGGATCTCCGATCGTGTCGACCGTCGTACGCGCCACGGTGCGCAGCGATCGCCTCGACGCGCTCGGCGCGACGCCGCAGGTCGAGCGCCTCGAGTACGCCTATCACGACGGCTATTTCGAGGGCATCGAGCAAGAGCTCCGCGGGTTCGGCGCCACCGACGTGCGCAGCGTGGGCGACTCCTCGCAGCCCACCTCGATCACGCGGAGCTGGATGCACCAGGGGCGTCGCCCCGCCGCGATCGCCGGGGATCGACGCGCCGAGAACCCGTGGCGCGCGCTCGACGGAGCGGTGCGCCTCGTCGAGACCTGGGAGGAGACGACCGGCCGATTCCTGTCGACCGTGCACACCGGCCATCGCCTGCGCCGGCTGATCGCGGGGCTCGACGGTCGCGAGATCACGTGGGCGATCCCGGCGCGCACCGACCGCATCTCCTACGACAACAGCACGACCTGGAGACCCGCTGCGCCGGGCACGCGCGCGCCGTTCGTCGGAGGAGGAGACGAATATCCGGTCGTGGTGCGCGAGCGGGTCGCTCCCGATGGATCGGTGTCGCCCGATGCCGAGCATCCGGGCTGGAGCGAGCCGGTGTCACTGCGGAGCGCGGGGCACTACGCGATCGTCGCGGAGACGATCGATCAGGTCGATCACGCCGGGCACGTGCTGCAGCAGACCGCCTGGGGTCGGGTGCGCGGCGAGTACGGCGAGCCGGTCCCCGCCGAGGAGATCGTGCAGCACACGGTGCCGCGGCTGGTCGACGCCGAGCGCTGGATCTGGCGCACCGAGCAGACCTGGACCAGCGGCGGTGGCTCGAGCGCGCGACTGCGCCACGTGCAGTCGTTCTTCGAGAACGGCGCGATCGATCCGACTCGCACGTCGACCACGGTCGAGATCCCCCGCGCCTACGAATTCGCGGGAGACGCCGACGGCTCGGCGTCGTTCGTCCAGACCGCGGAGAGCCTCGAGACCTCGTTCCGCTACGACGCCTGGGGAAACGTCACCCACACCTGTGATGGGGGACGGATCGAGATCGGTGAGAGCGCCTGTCTGCGACTCTCGGTGATCGACTACGATGGTGCCTATTCGCAGCTCGTGGCGGCGGAGCACGTCGCGACCAGCAGCACCGACGCACTGACCACGCGCGCCACCGTCGATCGGGGGCTCGGCCTGCCGCTCTCGGTGCGCGACGGGGCCGATCGCGCGACCGACGCGGGCTACGACGGGCTCGGCCGCGTCACCTTCGTGCGCGCGCCCGACGTGCGCGGCTGCGAGGGGAGCGCCCGACCTCTGGTGCGCAATCGATATCGCTTCCCCGTCGATGCATCGGTGTCGCCGCTGACCGAGATCGTGTCGATCCAGGAGCTCGACTGCGATGCTCCGCTCGGCGCGAGCGTGCTCGAGTCGCGTCGATATCTCGATGGGCTCGCGCGTGTGCGCGCCACGCTCCAGCGCACCGATGCGCCGCACGTCTGGGTGCGCGGGGGACTGACCTCCTTCACGCCGCGGGGGCAGCCTTCGCGCACCTGGGACGAGGCGTTCCTCGACGCGCCCGAGCCCACGCTCGCCCAGGTGCTCGCGCGCACCGGCGAGGAGTGCGAAGCGGCGACCGGCTACGACGCGTTCGGGCGCGCCCGTTGGTCGCGTCCCGGGTGCGGCACCAGCGCGGAGACCACGTGGACGAGCCACGGCGCGCTCGCGACGAACACCTGCGATCCCAACGACGTCGATCCTTCCCACCCGGTCGCGTACGGCACCTGCACCACGGTGCGTCGCGATGGGCACGAGCGCGTGATCGACACCGTCCTGCGCCAGCGTCGCGGTCCCGGCGCACCGCTCGAATTCCATCGACTCTGGTCGAAGTGGCGCGCCGACGGAGCGCTGCTCGCGCTCGAGCGCGCGCAGACGAGCGATGCCGGCGTGCTGCCCTACACCCGTGCCGCCATCGTCCCGGGACGCGTCGTGGCGCGCACCTTCGCGGTGGACTCCGTCGGTCGGCGACTGGCATCCACCGATCGCGACACCGACGCTCGCCGCGCCGGCGCGACGGAGCCCAATCGCTCGTGGCGATATCTCTACAATCGTGTGGGCGACCTCGTCGCGGTGCGAGATCCCCGGGGCTGCGGGCAGAATTTCTATTACGACCGTGCCGGCCGGCTGCTCGGCGAGGACTACGTCTCGTGTGGCGAGGCCGAGCCCTCGCGTGATGCCAGCGCCGAGACCGTGCCCGCGGGCGCGATCGCGCTCGGCCCGATCGCGAGCCCGGTCGGCGTCGATGTCCGCTCCCACTACGACGCCTATCCGTCGTGGGCCTCGGGCCCGCTCGCGCCTCCTTCGTGGGCGGGCGCGACGCGCGGGCTGCTCACCGCGTCGACCGATCGCGCGGTGCGCGCGGTGCGCGCGTACGACGGCCGCGGGCTCGTGTCGTGGAGCGCGCGACAGATCGCGATGATGCCGATCGCCCCCGACGCGCCGATCACGCTGAGCGCATCGATCCCGAGCGTGACGCCCGGCGCACCGGGCGCGCGACCGGTGCGCGCGTTCGACGAGTCCCACACCTACGTCGCGGAGTCGGGCCACGACCACGCGGGTCGTCCCCGCACCATCCGGCTTCCCGAGGATCCCGACGCCGAGGACGCGCCGGAGATCGGCGGGCGCATCGAGCACGACGTGCGAGGCCTGCCGCGCGCGACGTTCGTGCGCATCGACGGCAGCGATCACCCGGTGCTCGCGAGCGCGACCTACGATGCCGGAGGTCGCGTCACGCGCGCGGTGTGGGGCGACGACGCGGGGGGCACGCGCACGCCGACGATCACGACGACGGACTACGATCGCCGGCGCCGGCCCGAGCGCATTCGGGTCGTGCGTGCGCCCACCGCGACCTCGAGCGCGGCGCGCACGCTGAGCGAGGTGAGCGTGGTGCAGGACCAGACGTTCCGATGGGACGCGGCGGACAACCTGCTGCGGATCACCGACGGTCGCATCGCGCGCGAGTGGCCCGACGGACATCGACCGCAGAGCGTCGTGCTGCAGCACGACGCGCTCTATCACGTCGTCGATGCCGCGTATTCGTACACCAACGACACGAGCACCGAAGTCCTCGACGTCGCGACGGAGTACCGCGACGCGATCATCGCGCTCGAGAGCGTCGATCCGATACACGCGCTGCCGGCGCCCAGCGCCGCGGGCCCGCTCGACACGCGCGTCGTGAGCCTCACCTGGGACTTCGACTTCCTCGGCAACACGACCGAGTGGACCGACGATCTCGGCGCGTTCCACGAGCGCTCGCTCGACCGCATCACCAACGGGATCGCCGAGGAGGGCGGACGGCCGAGCGCGATGCGGCTCGCGACGAGCATCACGACCGCGCCTCACGCCTACGACTCCGGCGTGGTGCGCGGAGGCTGGCTCGAGGTCGACTACGGCGACTCCGGCAACGTGGCGGGCGTCACGGTGCACGGTCAGTGTCGTGACGCGGCGATCGGCGCGCTCTGTGTCGACGGCGGTGCGACGGTCGAGGCGCGCCGCACGGCGCTGCGCGCTGGATGTCGGTGCGGCGTCGAGCAGCACTATCAATATCGTCACGACGAGCTGAATCAGATCGTCGATGCGCGTCGCTACGATCGTCCCGGCACCGGAGATTGGTCGCTCGCGGCGCACCTGCGATATGCGTTCGACGGAGCGCAGGAGCGGACGATCGAAGAGGTGCACGACACCCTCGGGCACGCGCGATATGCGATGTGGCCTCTGCCCGGCGACTTCGAGCGTCGAGGCCTGGTGCGCGGAGTCGGCGGTTATGACGCGGTGGACGGCACCGAGACCCAATATCGCGTCGGCGGGGCACGCGTCGTCTGGCAGGACGGAGCGCGCGACACCGGTCTCGACGTGGATCATCGCATCACGCTCGCGCTGCCCGATCTGCTCGGGACGACCAGTGCCGTGGTCGACCTCACGAGCGGCGAGCTGCTCGAGGTGAGCTCCTATCACCCGAACGGCGCGCGCGAGACGCTGCGCACGACCGAGTCCGGCGCGGTGCCGCTCGAGCCGACCGGCTTCACCGGAAAGGAAGCGGACGAAGAGGTCGGACTGACCTACTTCGGGCTCCGGTTCCTGATGCCGCGCCTCGGTCGCTGGGCCACGCCCGATCCGCTGCAGATCCACGCCGAAGGCGGCGGTGAGGCCCTCAACAGCTATCACTACGTGAGCGGCAATCTGCTCCAGGCGCGCGATCCGATCGGGCTCGATCCCCTGCGGAGCCCCGACATCGAAGCGCTCGATTCGATCACCGACGCGGACGCGTACGACCGCAAGGTCTGGGAGCTCGTGCACGTCGAGCAGTGGCGCAATCAGGCGGATTTCCGCCTCTCGAACAGCCTCGACGGGTGCGTGCCCTCGAGCGCGATCATGACCTTCAAGTGGACCGGTGTGCTGCGCAGCGGAGTGCGCCCCGGCGAGGTCGTGCGCGCCACGCGCGGGTGGTCTCCCAAGAGCGAGGACGCGTGGTTCGCGTACCGGATGCCGTTCGTGCGACGTGGCCGCTACGAGCGCATGTCGACCGACGATCTCGCGCGACTGAGCGGCGCCGCGGCGGTCGGTGGAGGCCAGGCGACTCGCTACGAGCGAGTCGGGCTCTCCAAGGACGACGCGCTCGCGCACATGCAGAGCGGCGGCTCGGTGCAGGCGTTCGTGAATCACCCCGACTGGCACGACGGGCACTGGATCACGCTCTACTGGAACCCGGTCCGCCGCGAGGTGATGGCGATGGATCCCCTCCTCGCTCACTCGACCGGAGCGCCCGATCGCGTCGACTGGAGCACCGGCGAGGTGCGGGGCACGGAGATGACGCTCAAGGCCACCAACCACGGCAACGAGTACTCGTTCTACGGCCTCCGCGAGGCGATCGAAGCGGAGCAGCTGACGGAGCCCTGAGCACGCGCTCGTGCCATCCTCGGCGCGCATGGCCACCACCGTCATCGTGCGCTTCCGCGCCCGCTCGGGACGCGGTGCGGATCTCCTCTCCTGGCTCTCCGCGAACCAGCCCGGGCTGCGTGCGTTCCGCGGGTTCGAGCGCATCGCGCTCCATCGCGACGTCGCCGATCCCGATCACGTGATCGAGATCGAGGAGTGGGCGCGCGCCGACGATCACCGCGCGATGGTCGAGGAGGTCGCGGCGCGTGGTGGATGGGACGCGCTCGAGGCGCTGCTCGAGCGCGAGCCCGAGACGACCTATCTCGAGCACGTCGTGTCGCTGGCGACGTGATCAGGACGGTAGCGGCGCGCGCAGCACCTTGCCCGAGCCGTTCTGGCGACCCTCGATCAGCTTCGCGCCCATGTGCTCGTAGAAGCCGCGCGTGCGCTCGTCGGCGACGACCCGCATCGCGCTCGCGCCGTGCGCGCGCGCCGCGCCGAGCGCCCACGCGTAGAGCAGCCGGCCGATCCCGTGGCCGAGCGACTCCGGCGCGACCACGAGCACCTCGAGCACCGCATCGCTCTTCTCGATCCGGAGCTGCGCCACACCGAGCAGCTGGTCGGTGCGCTCCACGACGAACGTGCGGTGCGCGGAGACCGCGTCGCGGTCGATGCGCGGCAGCGGGCGCACCATGCTCCCGGACGCGCACGCACGCGTGCAGAGCGCAGTGATCGCGGCGATCTCGTCGAGGCGCGCCGGGCGCAGGACGAGGCCGACCCTCATCGGCGATCCTCCTCGCCGTCGATCGCGATCGCCTCGCCCGCGATCGGCACGTCGGGCTCGACCACCAGCAGACGCACGCGCCCGCTCGCGAGCTCGCGACCCTCGCCGTCGCGCACCGTCGCCTCCCACACCTGGGTGCGACGACCGCGCGCCAGCGGCCGCGCCACCACGCGCAACATCCCCTCGCGCACCGCGCGTAGGAACGACGTGTGGTTCTCGAGCCCGACCGCGCCGCGCCCGATCGCACGCGCATCGAGCGCTGCGCCCACCGACGCCGCGGCCTCGATGATCCCCGCGTACACACCGCCGTGCACGAGCCCGTAGGGCTGCCGGTGGGCCTCGCCGATCTCGAGCTCGCCGATCACCTCGTCACGCGTCGCGCGCACGAAGCGCAGCCCCATCGCGGCGTTCCATCCGGAACGGCTCGCATTCAGCACGGACGCGAAGTCCTCCGCGGGCGGCCTCTCGTCGCTCACCCCGTCACCCTGTTCCACGACGTGAGCTCGTTCCAGGGTCCGTCGTCGGGCCAGGTGGGCGTCACCCGAGGTTGTGGAAGACGCGCTGGACGTCGTCGTCCTGCTCGAGCGCGTCGACCAGCTCGAGCACCTCCTTGGCCTGCGCCTCGTCGAGGTTCGTGAGCGTCTGCGCGACGTACTCGGACTCCGCGGAGATCAGCGGCAGCTTGCGCTCTTCGATCACCGCCTGGAGCCGGCCGAACTCGTGGAACGGGGAGCGCAGCACGTACTGCTTCTCTCCGTTGTCGCCGGTGCTCTCGCCCATCTCCTCGAGGCCGTGATCGATCAGCTCGAGCTCGAGCTCCTCGGGATCGAACGAGCCCGGCGCGATGCGGAACACGCCCATGTGCTGGAAGAGGAACGAGACGCTGCCGGTCTGTCCGAAGCTGCCGCTCCAGTCCTTGAAGATCGAGCGAACGTTCGCGACGGTGCGCTGCGGGTTGTCGGTCGCGGTCTCGATCATCAGCGCGATGCCGTGGGGCGCGTAGCCCTCGTAGATCAGCACTTCGTAGTCGCGCTGGTCCTGCCCGCTCGCGCGCTTGATCGCGGCCTCGATCTTCTCCCGCGGCATGTTCGCGCCGCGCGCGTTCGAGAGCGCGCGACGCAGCGCCGGGTTCGTCTCGGGGTGCGGCGTGCCCGACTTGACCGCGATGTGGATGTCGCGCGCGATGCGCGTGAACACCTTCGCCATCCGCGCGTTGCGGGCGAAGATCGTGGTCTTCCGCTTCTCGAAGATCCGTCCCATGTCGACGTCGCAGGGTAGCGCGTCTTGCAAGCTTGCAAGACGGGTCACATGCGCTTCGCATGCACACGCCTCTGCCCACCAGTCCGCTCGGCACGACCGACATGGAGATCACGCGCGTCGGCTTCGGCGCATGGGCGATCGGGGGCGCCGGATGGGCCTACGGATGGGGCGCGCAGGACGACGCGCACTCCATCGCCGCGATCCACCGAGCGCTCGACCGCGGGATCAACTGGATCGACACCGCCGCGATCTACGGCCTCGGGCACTCCGAGGAGATCGTCGCGCGGGCCCTGCACGATCGCCCGGCGAGCGAGCGCCCGTACGTGTTCACGAAGTGCGGGCTCACCTGGGATCCCCGCGATCCCGCGGCCGAGCCGCAGCAGGTGGGCGATCCCGCGAGCCTCCGCCGCGAGCTCGAGGGGTCGCTGCGCCGGCTCGGCGTGGAGCGCATCGACCTCTACCAGATGCACTGGCCGGCCGAGGACGGAACGCCGATCGAGGCGTACTGGGGCGAGCTCGCGCGGATGAAGCAGGAGGGCAAGGTGCGCGCGATCGGGCTCTCGAACCACGATCGCGACGCGCTCGAGCGCGCCGAGCGCATCGCCCACGTCGACACGCTGCAGCCGCCGTTCTCCGCGATCCGTCGCGAGGTCGCGCGCGAGGAGCTGCCGTGGTGCGAGCGACACCGCACCGGCGTGATCGTGTACAGCCCGATGCAGGCGGGCCTGCTCACCGGCGCGTTCACCGCGGAGCGCGCGACGAAGCTGCCCGCGGACGACTGGCGCTCGCGATCCCCCGACCACACCGGCGAAGGGCTCCTGAAGAACCTCGCGCTGGCCGACGCGATGCGCCCGATCGCGGAGCGACATCGCACGACCGTCGCGAGCGTCGCGGTCGCGTGGACCCTCGCGTGGCCGGGCGTGACCGGCGCGATCGTGGGCGCACGCACCGCCGATCAGATCGACGGCTGGATCGACGCGGCCCGCCTCTCGCTCGACGAGCGCGACCTCGAGGTGATCGCACGCGCGATCGACGCGACCGGCGCGGGCGAAGGTCCCGCGCGCCCGTAGCGCGAGAGCACGCCGTGATCGGGCGCCGCACCGCGTGGGGAGTGGCTCGACCGCTGCAACGGTCCTCGTCCCGATGAAGCGGCTGTCTCCTCACGCCCACGCGCGGCTCGACTACGTGCTCGCCGCGGCGTTCGCGCTCGCGCCGACGCTGTTCGGCTTCGCGGGGAGCGCGGCGACGCTCTGCGCGATCGTGGCGATCGTGTACTTCGCGACGTCGCTGCTGACCGCCTATCCGCTCGGCATCGCGAAGCTCGTCCCGTTCCCGGTGCACGGCTATCTCGAGGTCGCGCTGGTGCCGCTGCTCGCGGCATCACCGTGGCTCCTCGGGTTCCACACCATCGAGGCGGCACGCAACGTCGTCCTCGCGCTCGCGGTGGCGATCGCGGTCGTGTGGCTCACCACCGACTATCGCGTGGTCGAGCGCCATCCCGAGGAGCGCTTCGCGCACCCGCGCACGACGTGATCGCTCCGCGCGCTACGCTGCGCGCGATGGCGAGCCGGCGTTCGACCGACGAGACCGCGAGCGTGCTCGACGACGTGCTCTCGCGCGTCCGGCTGCGCGCCTCGATCTCGGCGTCGCTGCGGCTCGGCGGCGCGTGGTCGTTCGATCTCGGCCGCGACGCGCGCGCGCACTTCTACGTCGTGACCGAGGGATCGGCGCGCATCGTCGCGAGCGGGCGCAAGCCCACGCGCCTCGACGCGCGCGACGTGGCGCTCGTCGCGGCGGGCACCGACCACTCGCTGCGCGACGGATGGAGCGGCGCGAGCACGGCCGTGCGCGAGGTGCGATGGCCCGCGAAGGGCGTCGTCGAGCTCGAGGGAGGAGGCCCGATCACGCGCATCCACTCGGGCTGTCTGCACGTCGACGAGCTTCACGCCGCGCCGCTCTGGTCCGCGCTGCCCGACGTGCTGGTCGTCCGCGCCCGGCGTGCCCGCGCGATCCCCGCGCTCGACGCGGTGCTGCGCCTGCTCGAGGGCGACGCGGTGACGCGCGGGCCCGGGGGCCAGGCGCTCGCGGCGCGGCTCGCGGACGTGCTGGTGATCGAGATGGTGCGCGAGCACCTGCGTACCTCGGCGCGCGAGCTCCGCGGCTGGCTCTCCGCGAGCCACGATCCCCGCCTCGCGCGATCGATCGCGGCGATGCACCGCGCGCCCGCCGAGGCATGGTCGGTCGACCGTCTCGCGCGCGTCGCAGGCATGTCGCGCACGACGTTCGCGACACGCTTCTCGGCGCAGGTCGGGCGCGCGCCGCTCGAGTACCTGCGCGCGCTGCGCCTGCAGCACGCGGCGATGCTGCTCCGCGAGGACGAGAGCGCGTCGATCGCGGAGGTCGCGGCGCAGGTCGGCTACGGCTCCGAGCCCGCGTTCCGCCGCGCGTTCAAGCGCTGGGCGAGCACCGCGCCCGCGCGCTTCCGCCGGCTCGCCCCCGAGTGATCGCGCTCCGGACGCGCGGCGCGGATCTCCGAACGCGCGGTGCGGCTCGTCGTCGTGCGCGCGCCGTAGGTGCTCGGGCGGAGGTCGAGAATGACGAAGCCGTCGATCACGCTCTACACGCACTCGGGCCCGAACCCGCTCAAGGTCGCCATCCTGCTCGAAGAGCTCGAGATCCCGTATCGCCGCGAGATCGTCGACGTCTGGAAGGGAGAAGGGCAGCGCCCCGAATTCCTCGCGATCAATCCGAACGGGAAGATCCCGGTGCTCCACGATCACGAGACCGATCAGACGATCTTCGAGTCCAACGCGATCCTGCTCCACCTCGCCGACCGGACGCAGCGGCTCTTCCCGCGCGACGGCGCCGAGCGCTCGCGCGGCATGCAGCTGCTCTTCTTCCAGGCCGCGTCGATCGGTCCGATGTTCGGACAGCGCGTCTGGTTCGATCGCCACGCGCCGGAGCGCATCGTGTACGCGATCGATCGGTATCACCGCGAAGGTGCGCGGCTCGAGCGCGTGACGGAGACGCTGCTCGGAGAGCGCGAGCACTTCCTCGACGCGTACTCGATCGTCGACATCGCGTTCTTCGGTTGGATCCACTCCGCCGTGGGCCTCGGCTACACGCTCGACGCGCATCCGCGTCTCGCCGAATGGCACGCTCGCGTGCGGGCCCGGCCCGCGGTCGCGCGTGCGCTCGCGGAGCACCGTCGCTGACTCTCTTCGCCGAGGTGCGGCGCTGCGCAGCACCTCGGCGACCGACCTCAGAACGGGAGCGCAGGATCGTCGGGCGGCGCGAGGCCACGGTCGGGCGAGTCGATGGTGTGGATCTCCCCGCCTGCGCCCTCGTCCGGCTTCGCGCTCGTTTCGTCGGCCGGCTCTTCGGCTCCTCCGCAGCCGAAGAGCCACCCTGCAGCGACGGCTGCGATCAACCAGGTCCTCATGAGCGATGCTCCCTTCTCGCGATCGCGTCTAGGTCCACGCTGAACGCGTCCAACGAGGGCGAACGTCGCGCGGCATCGGGCCTCGTCCGGGAGGTCGATCACGCACCGCTCTTGCGCGTCCTGGTACCCTGCTCGGCTCGCATGGGGACCGAGAGCGAGCAGGAGACACGCTCCGAGCTGCTCGAGCCGGCGCGCTCGACGCTCGACGGCGATCTCGGTGCGTCCTCCGCGCGCTGGCAGCACACCGCGGATCTCTCGCGTGCGCGCGTCGGGTTCCAGCTCGCGCTCGCGTGCACCGCGATGTTCGCGGTCTGCGACATCGGGCACGTGATCGTGCTCGGCGGCGAGCTCGTCGGGCTCTGGACGCTGCGCGCGATGCTGATCGCGTGGCTCGCGATCGCGATGGTGCGCATGCGCCGCAAGCCACCGATCTCCGAGCGCGAGCTCGAGTTCTGGGTGGTGGGATCGATCTTCGCGTTCGTCGGGACCATCTCCGCGATGACGGTGCTCACCGGCGGGCTCGACAGCTACTACGGCGCGGCGAACCTCATCCTGCTCGGCGGTGCGGGATACGTGCCGCGCCCGTGGCGACGCACTGCGCCCGCGGTGTTGCTCGCGGTGCTGCTCTTCCCGGCGATCGTGCTCGGCGGGGCCGCGCTGCTGCCCGAGCTGCGCCCACAGCTCTCGGACGACGTGCGGCTCTATCGCTTCTTCGTCGTCGTGTTGCTCTTCGCGGCGTCGGGCGTGTTCGGCATCGGCGGCTCGCACCTCGTGTACGTGCTGCGCCGCGAGCTCGGTCAGTACCGCAGCATCGGTCGCTATCAGCTGCGCCGGCGGCTCGGTCGCGGCGGCATGGGCGAGGTGTGGGCCGCGTGGCACAAGGGCCTCGGCCGCGAGGTCGCGGTGAAGATGCTGCGCTGTGCCTTCGACTCGCCGCATGGCCACGAGGTGGACCCGGTCGCGGTGGAGCGCTTCCGTCGCGAGGTGCGCGCGACCTCGGAGCTCTCGCACCCGAACACGGTGCGCGTGTTCGACTACGGCGCGACCGAGGACGGGATCCTCTACTACGCGATGGAGATCCTCGAGGGCGAGAACCTGCGCACGCTGGTGCGGCGCGAGGGACCGCTCGCGCCCGAGCGCGCGGTGCACCTGATCTCGCAGGCGACGCGCGCGCTCGCGGAGGCGCATCGCAAGGGCATCGTGCACCGCGACGTGAAGCCCGAGAACGTGTTCGTGGTGGACGCGGGCGGTGAGCGCGACTTCGTGAAGATCCTCGACTTCGGGATCGCGAAGGTGGTCGGCGCGCCGCCCGGCGAGGACGGGCTGACGCGCACCGGTGTGGTGACCGGCACGCCCGCGACGATGAGCCCGGAGGCGATCACCGCGAGCGAGATCGGCCCGCCCGCCGACGTGTACGCGCTCGGCGCGGTGCTCTACTTCGCGCTCGCGGGGCGCTTTCCGTTCGAGGGCGAGCCCGCGAGCCAGCTCGTGGCGCACCTGCACGAGCCGGTGGTCCCGCCGAGCGTGAAGGCGGGCGCCGAGGTGCCGCGCGACGTCGAAGAGGTCGTGCTGCGCGCGCTCGAGAAGGACCCGGCGCGCCGCTATCGCGACGCGGAGGCGCTCGCGAAGGCGCTCGCGGCGACGAGCGTGGCGGGCCGGTGGACCCCGCCGAAGTCGGTGCCGCCGCCGCGGAGCTCGGAGCCGCGCATGCGCGTGCACAGCCAGGAGATGACGGTCGACGAGCATCTGGTTCGGACGGGGTCGGCCGGGTCGGGGTCGGGACGGGGGACGGATTCGGGGCGGGACTGAGAGCCGAATCGGCTGTCGCGGGGTGGTTCGGTGGATGAATCGGCTGAGAACGCGCCGATAGATGGTCGAAACGTCTAGTCCGCGCGCAGGAGCGCGAACGTCGCGGGGGTCGGAGCGCCGGTCATCTCGCCGAGCAGCGTCTCGAACCCGGGGCCGAAATGCCCTTCGAGGCGTGTGCCGTCGATCATCGTGATCACCGCCGTGCGGCGCATGCAGTCGAGCTCGTGGGAGCGGATGGCCATCCCGATCGGCGGCGCGTCCTCGGGCACCGGGAGCTGCAGCGTGAGGGGGACGTCCTCCGACGACGGGCCGCGGAGCACGCCGCTCCACGCGCCGTCGAGCGTGCAGCGCGAGTCCTCTTCGAGCGCCAGCCGCACCTGCCACGGACCGCTCGCGGTGTCGTCGGAGACGATGAGCACGCGCGCATCGAGGTCGTAGTGCACCCGCGGGTCGCGGTCCTCCGCGGTCGAGCTCGCGTCGTCGCAGCGCACCGGGATCCCATCGCGCACCTGACGCGCGCAAGGTCGCTCGGTGCTCTCGAGCGCGCAAGCGTGCGATGATCGCGGCGTCATGCGCACGACGTCGTCGAGGCTGCTGATCGCGCTGGTGTGGCTCGCGGCGTGCGAGACGCCACGTGCGGCGCTGCCACCGACCGACGTCGACGCGATCCCCGAGGCGCGCGCGACCGCGCTCGAGATCGAGCGCGACTGGCGCCTCGAGGACGGCTTCCGCGTCGCTGCGCTCGATGCGCCCACCGGCGCGACGCGCATCGGTGCGCTGGTGGTGCTCGACGGGCCCGGGGACGCGCCGCGGATCGAGGCGCGCGGCGCCCGTGGTGAGTGGACGTCGCTGGAGACGACGTTCGAGGAGCCCGAGCAGCGCGTCGCGCGTGTCGATCTGCCGTTCGTCGCGCATCGCGCCGAGCTGCGCGTCGCTGCGTCCGACGTCGATCGCATCGCGACGATCACCTGGTCCGCGGTGGTGCCGGTGCCGGTGATCGACGAGGCGCACGACGTGGGCGTGGTGAGCGCGCCGCTGCGCAGCGAGTTCGCGGCGCTCGGCGTGCGCGATCGGGCGAGCTGGGGCGCGCGCGCGACGCGCTGCACCGACGCCGATCCCGACAAGGCGCGCATCGCGATCCACCACACCGCGACGCCGTCGGGCGGCGACATCGGCGCGCGCCTGCGGGGCATCCAGGCGTACCACATGGACACCAACGGCTGGTGCGACATCGGGTACCACTTCCTCGTGTCGCTCGACGGCACGGTGTGGGAAGGGCGCGATCACGATCTGCTCGGCACCCACGTCGGCGGCAACAACACCGGCAACGTCGGCATCTGCTTCATCGGGTGCTTCCACTCGAGCAGCTGCAACGACTGGACGCCGTTCATGCCGCCCGACGTGATGATCGAGAGCGCGGGGCGCGTCGCACGCGAGGTCGCGCGCATCCACGAGATCACGATCACCACCGACACGCTGAAGGGGCATCGCGATCATCCCGATCAGAGCACCGCGTGCCCCGGTGATCATCTGCACGCGCGGCTCGACGACATCCGCGCGCTCGCGGGCGGTGTGACGACGCCGCGCCTCGGCGCCGAGTGGGTCGCGCAGAGCTTTCCGACCGAGCCCTTCGAGCTGCCGCAGGGAGCCGTCGTCGAGGGTGTGATCGAGATGCGCAACGTCGGCACCGAGACGTGGGCGCCGGGCGCGACGTTCCTCGGCACGACGCAGCCACGCGACGTCGAGAGCGCGCTCGTGGCGCCGGGATGGATCGCGCCGAACCGTGCTGCGACGGTCGATCGCGAGGTCGCGCCGGGCGAGGTCGGCCGCTTCGTGTTCGCGGTGCGCGCGCCCGACACGATCGGCGATCACGCGCAGTTCTTCACGCTCGTGCAGGAAGACGTCGCGTGGTTCTCCGATCCCGGCATGGGCGGCCCGGCGGACGACGTGCTGCAGCTACGCGTGACCTCGATCGCCGTGACCCACGTCGATGCGGGCAGCGATGCCGGCACCTCGAGCTCGATCGAAGGCGGCTGCGCGATCACCCACACGCGCCGTTCGCCCGCCGCAGCGCTCGCGCTCCTCCTCGCGCTCGCGCTGCTGCTGCGCCGACGCGCGGCGTGATCGCCGCGCCTTCTCTTCACGGAAGGTTCGAGGCCACCGAGGTCGGGATCGCCACCCTTCGCGCGGTCGTCGTCCCGTCTCCGTAGATCATCGCGGGCTGACCCCAGCACGTGACCGCGCCGTTCGTCAGGAGCGCGCACACGAACGCGCGCCCCGCCGTGAGCTGCGTGATCTCGTCGCTGCGCAGGAACCCGCGAGGCCCATCCGCGGGCGCGCTGATCACGTCGGTCGGCGTCGCCGAGTTGCTCGTCGAGTCGTTGCCGAGCTGTCCGCTGCCGCCGAGCCCGGAGCACGCGACGCGCGGTCCGAACGACTCGTTGGTGTAGCGCACGCAGAGGAACTCCTGGCCGATCGCGAGCCCCTGGGTCTGTGCGAAGAGCAGGGGCTGGAACGCGCGCGGCGCCTGGATCGCACCGCCCGGCCCGAGCGCCTCGTACGTGTTGAGCCCCCAGCACAGCGGCGCGCCCACCGCGCGCGTCGCGCACATGAATCCGTCGTACGAGCCGGCACCGCCTTGGAGCCCGTTGAGCACGGTGCCCACCGGGAAGATCGCGTCGTCGGCGATCGGGTAGATGCCGGCCGCGAGCGTCCCGCGACCGAGCTGTCCCGTCGCGCCGCCGCCGCTGCCGTTGCGCCCCGCGCACGAGACGCGCTGGCCACCGGCGTGCAGCACACACGTGAGCTCGTTCGCCGCGGCGATCGCGATCGCGTCGGGGATCGGCCGCTGGATCCCGCCTTCGTTCTCCACCGCGGTCACCGGCGCGCCGCTGCGCACCGGCGTGGTGCTCCCGCTCACGAGCTGACCGCCCGAGTTCGATCCCCAGCAGCGCACCTCGCCGCTCCCGACGATCGCGCACGCGTGGCGCGCGCCCACCGTGACGTGGGTCGCGCCGCCGATGCCGGGGATCGGGACCGCGCGCGACGCGTAGCTCGCCGGCGCGTCGTCGCCGATCTGCAGCTCGTGGTTCTGACCCCAGCACACGACCTGACCGGTCGCGCGCACCGCGCACGTGAAGTTGGCGTCGGGATGACTGTCGACCTCGACCACGTCCTCGAGCACCGCGCCGGTGTAGAGCGAGACGAGCTGCGACGCATCGGTCGGCGGCGCGCCCGAGCTGCCCGTCGTGCCGCGACCGAGCTGCGCGTAGAGGTTCGAGCCCCAACACGCGACGCGACCGGTGTCGAGCAGCGCGCACACGTGCGAGTCGCCCGCGGTGATCGACGTGACGCGCGCGCACTCACCGTCGCGACAGCGCTCGCCGGCGCCGCACATCACGCCGCACGTGCCGCAGCTCGTCGGGTCGGTGCGCAGCGAGGTCTCGCAGCCGTCGGTGCTGCTCGTGTTGCAGTCCCCGAGGCCCGGCGCGCACATCCCGATCGTGCACGCGCCCGCGCTGCACACGCCGCTCGCGCCGGTGATGGTGCAGCTCGCGCTCGCGGCGGGATCTTCGTCGGTCGTGCCGTCGCAGTCCTCGTCACCGCCGCCGCAGCGCTCGGTCGCCATCGGGTAGATCGTCGCGTCGCCGTCGGCGCAGTCGCCGCCGCGCGTCACGCGGTTCGAGAGCGTCGCGCACGAGAGCTCGGAGCGAAGCGGATCGCCCCAGGTGTCTCCGTCGGCGTCGACGAAGAAGACGCGCGCCGCGCCGATCGTGCGGTTGGTGTCGTCGCAGTCGCTCGCGTTGTCGACACGATCGCTCGGCGCGACGCAGGCGAGCAGCGCGGTGCCCGCGCCGAGCCCGTCGCCGTCGGCATCGACGTAGTACGCGCCGCGCTCCGAGCCCTCGTCGACGAGCTCGTCGCAGTCGTCGTCCGAGCCGTCGCACACCTCGCGCGCGCCGGGGCGGCGATCGGCGCTCGAGTCGTCGCAGTCACCGCCGCGGGGGATGCGGCCGCGCACGAACGAGCACGACATCACGGGCTCGGTGTCGTCGTCGCCGTAGGTGTCGCCGTCGCGATCGATCCACCACGAGCCCATCGCCGAGCCGTCGTCGATCTCGCCGTTGCAGTCGTTGTCGCGCCCGTCGCAGATCTCCGCGGACTCCGGGGCGCTCGTGGGGTCACGATCGTCGCAGTCGTCGCCGCCGGGGCACGCGAGGTCGGCGTGTCCGTCGCCGTCGTCGTCCTCGGTGTCGCGCGCGCCGAGGATGAAGTCGGGACGGCCGTTGCAGTCGTTGTCGAGGCCGTCGCAGCGCTCGGGCGTCGCCGGGCTCATGCCGGCGCGCGAGTCGTCGCAGTCGGTGGCGCGCAGCGAGTAGCCGGGCAGCGGCGTGCAGCTCACGCGCGCGAGCGTCGGGTCGGAGCTGCCGAATCCGTCGCCGTCGGCGTCGGCGTACCAGGTGACGGCAGCGGGCGCCTCGTCCTGCAGCGCGTCGCAGTCGTTGTCCTTCCCGTCGCAGATCTCGACCTGCGCGGGGTGCACCGCGGGATCGTCGTCGTCGCAGTCGTCGCCGACGGTCGCGTAGCCGAACGCGCCCGCGCAGCGCATCTCGGCGGTCGCGCTCGAGTCGCCGTGGAGATCGAAGTCGAGGTCGGGCCACACCGCGACCGTCACGCGCTCGTCGACGAGATCGTCGCAGTCGTTGTCGAGCCCGTCGCACACCTCGCTCGCGTCGGGCGAGGTGCCGCGGCGGAGATCGTCGCAGTCGCGCCCGCACGTCTCTCCGTTGCAGCAGAGCGCGTCGGTCTCGCCGTCGCCGTCGACGTCGCGCTCGCCGTAGGTCGTGGGGTCGCAGTCCTCGTCGTGGCCGAGCAGATCGCAGACCTCGGTGGCCTCGGGGAAGCGCGTCTCGTCGGCGTCGTCGCAGTCGTCGCCGCCGCACTCCATCGCGCGCGCGCCGTCGCCGTCGGCGTCCTCGGTCACGCTGCACTCGGTCGTGCACGAGCGCGCGCTCTCGTCGCAGGTCTGTCCGGTGACGCACGGCGACACCGTCGCGGGCGCGCAGCCTCGCGCGTCGGCGGAGGGCGATGCGGGCGCGCAGTCCTCGACGCCGTTGCAGAAGCGATCGTCGTCGCAGTCCTCGTCCTGCGTGCACACGACGGTGGCGTCGGTGCCGCCACCATCGAGCGTGGGATCGGCTGGGTCGTCGCCGCAGCCGGCGAGCCAGAGGACGAGCAGGACGAAGGTGGGGCGCAGCGAACGCATGCGCCGGAGGGTATCAGCGCCGAGGGTCAGCGATCGATCGCGGCCAGGTGCTCCACCAGCGCGTCGATCACCGCGGCGATCCGGGGCAGGGTGCGGATCGCGCGGCGCGTCACGACGTGGAGCTCGAGCGTGGGGCCCGCGGGCAGTCCCTCGATCGGCGCGAGCTCGGGGTACACCCGACGCAGCGCGAGCGGCGCGAGACCCACGCCGAGCCCGGCGCGGATCGCCGCGACCTGCACCTCGTAGCTCGAGCAGCGCAGCACCGGCGGCGTGCTCACGTGCTGCGCGAGCCATGCGGCCTCGGGTGTCGCCACGCCGTCGATCTCGGTCGCGATCCATGCGAGCGACGCGGGATCACGACGGCGCGCGCGCTTCGCGAGCGCCTTGGTCGCGAGCACGCCGGTGCGCAGGCGCGCGACCCGACGGCCGACGAGATCGCCGCGCGTGGTGCGGAAGAAACGAATGGCGACGTCGGCCTCACGCGCCGCGAGATCGACCGCGCGATCGCTGGTGACCAGCTCGAGCTCGAGCTCCGGGTACGCCTCGCGCAACGCGGGCAGCACCCGCGGCACGACGAAGTGCAGCGCGATGCCCTCGGTGGTCGCGATGCGCACGCGGCCGCGCACGTCGCGCTCGTGGCCCAACGCGGCGTCGGCGAAGCGGTGCACCTCGGCCTCGATGCGCTCCGCGTCCTCGCGCAGGCGCGCGCCGAGCTCGGTGGTCACCGGACCGCGCGGGGTGCGCTCGAAGAGCGGTCCGCCGAGCTCGCTCTCCAGCGCGGCGATGCGGCGGCTGACCGTCGACTGATCGGTCTCCAGCGTCTGTGCGGCGAGGGTGAAGCTGCCCTGGCGCACCACCGCGAGGAAGACGCGCACGTCGTCCCATCGAGAGAGCTCGGCGTTCGGAGCCATGCATCGGTGCATACCACCGATGCGCTCACGCGGCTGCCGATGCAGCGCTGCATGACCATCGTCGTCCTCATGAGCCGAACCGACGTCCTCGTCCTCTTGGGACATGCCGATCCGAACAGCTTCAACGGCGCGCTCGCCGACGCGTACCTGCGGGGCGCCGAGCGCGCCGGGGCGCGCACCGAGCGCATCGATCTCGCCTCGCTCGAGCTCGACCTCGTGCTGCGCGCGGGGTTCCGCGGCGAGCAAGCGCTGGAGCCCGACCTCGTGCGCCTGCAGCGCGCGATCGAGCGAGCGCGCCACGTCGTGTGGGTGTTCCCGACGTACTGGGCGTCGCCGCCGGCGGTGGTGCGCGGTGTGATCGATCGGCTCTTCCTGCCGGGGTGGGCGTTCCGCTACGAGGGTGGCGCGCTCCCGAAGGGACTGCTCGCGGGGCGCTCGTCGCGGGTGATCACGACGATGGACAGTCCGTCGTGGTGGTACGCGCTGGCGCACCATCGCGCGCTGCACGCGACGATGGGCACGGCGACGCTGACGTTCTGCGGGTTCGCGCCGGTGCGGTTCACGACCGTGCACGGCGTGCGCGAGATGGACGAGGCGCGGCGCACGTCGTGGATCGCACGGGTGGGCGCGATCGGAGAGCGTGATGGTCGTGGGCTCGCGCGGCCGCTGCTCGCGGCGTGACGTCTATTCGAGCGCGATCGACGCGGTCGCTTCGCCGCCCGCGGGGACGCGCAGCGCGACGCGCCGGTGGGGGGCGCGACCGAAGGGCGCGAGCTCGAGCGTCTGTCGTCCCGCCGGGAGCTCGACGCGCGTCGGGGTGCGTCCGAGGTACCGGCCGCGATGGTAGATGTCCGCCCAGCCGCCGCGCACCGAGACGTTCGCGAAGCCGCGGCCGCGCTCGCGTCTCACGGGGTCGGGATCGGGGGCCGGGTCGCTCGCCGGAGCGGGCTCCGGGGTGGGGCGGGGAGCGGGCTCGGGAGGAGGGGCGAGCTCGGGCTCGGGAGGCGGGATCGGCTCGGGGGCGTCGACGCGGATCGGCGCCGCCGGCGCTTCGGCGATCGGCGCCGGCGACGATGCGCGGGCGGCGAGCCAACCGCCGCCTGCGGCGAGCACGATCGCGACGATCGCGGAGAGCGCGTAGACGAGCGGATGCGGGCCGCGCCTGGCTGCGGGCGCCGCCGCTGCGGGTGCCGAGACCCGATCGTCGAATGCGAGCACGGGCGCCGGGATCGGCGCAGGCGCGATCGCCGCAGGGGCCGGCATCGGTACGCCCGCCGGTGCCGTCACGCGCTCCACCTCGATCGGAGCGGAGTGGCTCGCGGTGCCGATCGCGCGGCGCGCTTCGCCGTGCGCGGGGAACGTGTGGGCCATCCACGCGGCGATCTCGCTCGCGTGCGCGAGACCGCCGAATGCGCGCGCTGCGTCGTGCAGCGCGAGGCCGAGCGCCCGCGCGGTCGGCGTGCGCTTCTCGCGATCCTTCGTCAGCGCGGCGAGGATCGGCGCGTCCACCGCGCGCGGCACGCCCGGTCTCGCCATCGAGGGCGGGCGCACCACGCCCGCGGCGAGGGCGCGCAGCGTGTCCACCTCGCGATCGCGCCCGAAGAGATGCTCGCCGGTGAGCAGCTCCCACGCGAGCACCGCGATCGACCACACGTCGGCGCGCCGATCGATCTCGCGACCCTCGACGTGCTCGGGCGACATCGTCGCGAACGTGCCCTTCACCACGCCGGTCGCGGTGCGATGCGTCTTCTCCCTCGCGCGCGCGACGCCGAAGTCGAGCACCCGCGCGCACCCGTCGTCGCCGACGAACAGGTTCCGCGCCGAGACGTCGCGATGCACGACGCCGAGCTCGTGCGCCGCGTGCAGCCCCTCGCACGCATCGACCACCACCCGCAGCACGCGCCGAGCGTGTGCGATCGGATCGTCGGGATACCCGCGCGCGATCGCGCCGACGATCGCCTCGACGGTCTCGCCGCGCACCAGCTCCATCACGAGGTAGGGCGTTCCGCCGTCCTCGCCGTAGTCGAGCACCGGGCACACGTTCGGGTGCTGCACGCGCGCCGCGATGCGCGCCTCGTCGAGGAACATCTCGACGAACGCCTTCTCGCGCGCGAGGTGCGGATGGATGCGCTTGATCGCGACCACACGATCGAGCGGCGGACCGCCGTGCGCGACGTGCACCGTCGCCATGCCGCCCGACGCGATCGAGGGCCCGAGCACGTAGGGCCCGAGCCGCTTGCCCGAGCTCGACGTCACGGCATCTCGACCGGGCGCGGCGCCGACAGGCGCGTGTCGTCGCCGGGCTGGGCGGTCGCCACGAGCACGATCGCGATCACGATCCCCGCGGTCGCGATCACGCCGCTGCCCGCGAGGATCCAGGGCCAGGGATCGCTCGGCTCGGCCACTGCGCCGGGCGCGACCTCGACGTGGCTCGTCACGAGCGCGGGCAGCGGCGCGTCCTCGGCGCCGTGCTCCACGATCAACGCACCGCCGATCCCGATCACGCGCGCGTAGTAGTCGACGCGCTCCCCGTCGCGCGCCTCGAGCGCCAGCGCGCCCTCGCTCGACGACGACCACGGCCCGTCTCCGGCGCGCGCGAAGAGCGTCGCCTCGCGCACCAGACCGCCGGGATCGTTCGTCAGCGCGAGCTCGAGCCGCACCTGCGCTCCGTCGCGCCGCACCTGCACCCGCGCGCGCAGCCGCTCCGCGCCGCGCTCCCGCAGCACGCGGAACCGATGCGCGATCTCGGGAGGCACCCGCGCCGAGAACGTGTGCTGGGGCCGCAGCGCGGCGAGCCGTCGCAGATCGATCTCGATCTCGCCCTCGCGGCCCAGCGCGCGCAGCGCGAGGGCGCGGCCCTCGAGCACCCGCACGACGTCGGACACGTCGAGATCGTCGCCCTGCGCGGCGCGATCGAAGAGCGCGAGCGCGGCGCCGAAGCGCGCCTCGTCGAGCTGTCGCTCCGCGTCGTCGACGAGCGGATGCGCGTGCGCCCGCGAGGCGAGCGCGAGAACGACGAGCGCGAGGAGCCACGACGCGAGCCGACCCATCCGGAGCGCGGCGATCCTAGCCGATCACGAACGCGCACGGCGCGCTCCTCGTGACGAGGAGCGCGCCGCGTCGATCTGCACCCGAGGATCAGCGCCAGAGGCGCACCACGCTCCCGCGCTCTCCGTCGGACGAGCCCACGAGGACCCGTCGATCGCTCGTCATCGCCACCGCGATCGCGGCTTGCAGACCGGTCACCTCCGCGGGCGGAACGAAGGTCGGATCGAGCGCGCCGCCGCCGGTGATGTCGCCGATCAACAGCGCGTTCGCGTCGCGATCACCGACCGCGATCGCTTCGCCGGTCGCGCGGTCCACGTCGACACCGCGGAAGCCGCCGGAGATCGCGTCGTAGCGCATGCGCCCGCCCGCGGTGCCGAAGCCGTCGACGAGCTCGCCCGCATCGTCGACGCGCGCCGCGAACGGATGCGCACCTTCGCGACCGACCACCAGGAGCGAGCCATCGTGCATCAGCCCACCCGCGACGAGCATCACGGTGCCGTCCGACGTGATCGCGCGACGGCCCGCCGCGAACGTCGAGTCGATCGCGCCCTCCGCGTCGACGCGCACGACGACGCCCGCGCTCGCCGCGAGGTCGGAGCCGATCACCACGAAGCGCCCCGACGCGTCGACCAGCACGTCGCTGCCCAACATCGACGGCAGCTCGCGGGTGATCACCGGCTCGGCCGCGAGGTCCTCGTAGACCTGCAGCACGCTCGTCGAGCCCGCGTCGTCGCTCGTCGAGAGCAGCGCCGCGATGCGATCGCCGGCGCGATCGAGGCCCCGCGCGCCGTACGCGCCGAGGTCGCGGGCGCCGCCCTCGAGCGGCGCGCCCGACGCGTCGAGCACGGCGAGGAACGCGTGCTGCGTGCCCTCGACCGAGGCGCTGACGAGGAGCACCACGCGTCCGTCGTCGTCGACGACGATCCCACCGAGCGCGAGCCCGCTCCCCGAGGACAGCGGCACCCGCGACGGCGCGCCGCCGTTCCACGTCGCATCCGCCTGCCCGCGCCGATCGAGCCGCCGCACGAACACCCCGACCGTGTCTCCGTCGAGCGCGCCGTAGGTCGTGTAGATGCGCCCGAGCTCGTCGCTCGCGAGGCCGACCACCGAGTACGTCGCTTCTTCGTTCGCCGCGATGCCGCCGGTGCCGAAGCTCTCGTCGGTCGCGCCCGCATCGCCGGGGGTCACGACGAAGAGCTCGAGCGCGACCGCGTCGTCGCCGTCGGCCACCCGCACCGTGATCGGAGCTTCGCCGGGCTGCGCGATCGCCTCGGCGGAGAACGTGATCGTGGCGCTCTCGCCCGCCACGCCCGCGGGCGCGCTCGCCTGCACGTGCTCGGGCAGACCCTCGATGGTGATCGCGAGCGTCGCGTCGTAGCCGGCGTCGCGATCGATCGTGAGCTCGAGCGTCGCCGACTCGTTGCGGCGCACGACGACGGCGTGGCTCGCCGCGCTCACGCGGAACGACGCGGCGGGCGCCTCGCCGGCATCGGGATCGTCGATCGGATCGATCGCACCCCCGTCATCGGCGGTCTGCACGCCGGCATCGCCCATCGTGGCGGGCGGAACGGCGCCGGCGCGGCAACCTGCGATGGCGAGACAGAGCGCGAGCCAAGAAACGACCGACGAGCGATGAGTCACGGGAACCTCCTGCGGCGCGCTCCCTCATCACGACGCGCGCCAACCTGCGGAGCCCGGATTTCCCAGCGATCGCCGCGACCCGTGCCCGTGCGCGCACGTGCGCCGGGCGTGCGGACGATTCGGCCATCACCGCGCGCTCCGACGGACGAATCCGCTCCCGACCGGCCAATTCTCAGCCGATTCGTCCACCCTGCGCCGCGCTCGCATCGTGCGATGCTCGGCGCTCCGATGACGTCTCGTGAACGCATCCTCGACGGCGCCGCGCGCGCGTTCGGTCGGCTCGGCTACGCGCGCACCCGCGTGGAGGACGTGCTGAACGCCGCCGACGTCTCGCGCCCGACCTTCTACAAGGAGTTCTCGAGCGCCGACGACGTGTTCGAGACGCTCGCGCGCCTGCACTTCCGCGAGCTCTCGAAGCGCCTCGTCGACGCGCTCGAGTCCACCGGCGATCCGAGCGGCAAGCTCTTCGCGATCGTCGACGCGTACTTCCGGTGGCGCTCCGAGCTCGGCCCGCTGGGGCGCGTGCTCGACGTCGAGGCGCGCCAGCCCCGCAGCGCGCTCGCGCGCATCCGCCGTCCGGTCACCGAGCGTCTGGTCGAGGCGTTCCGCGAGCAGATCGTCGCGCTCGGCAGGCCCGCGCCCGATCCGCTGCTGCTCGGCGCGCTCATCTCGGCGGCCGAGCACCTCGGCGACACGCTGCCCAGCGATCGCGCGCCGACCGCGCGCGAGATGACGCGCCGCCGCATCGCGATGCTGCGCCTCGCCGCGGGGGTGCTGATGCCGCTCGAGCCGGAGCGGAAGCGCCGCAGGCGCTGAGGCTCAGCGCGTCAGCCAGGCGAGCAGCACGAGCACGCCGACCACCAGCGCGACCGCGCCGGTGAGCACGTGACCGGGATCGGGCGGTGGTCGCTCGCGCACCGCCGCCGCGGCGCGCCGTCGCGCGCGGGTCGAGGGCGGTGTCTCGCTCACGCCCGATGCGCCCACCCCGTGCGCTTCGAGCGTTCCTCCCGCGGGCGCGCGCAGCACGAGGCAGCTCGCGCGCTCGCGATATCCGCCGGCGCCGGTGCCCGGTGGTGCGGCCTCGAGCGCGCACTCGCCCTCGATCTCGACCTCGTCGCCCTCGGCGAGCACGACCTCCCACTGCTCGATCACGAGCCGCATCGTCGCGCCCGGGCCGGGCTCGGTGGTCTCGGCGTGCGCGCGGATCCACGCCTGCTGTCCCTCGAGCGAGCCCCCGACGTGCACGCGCCCACGAGCATGCGCGCGCGTCGCGCAGAGCAACGTCGCGAGCTCCGCGAGCCGGCGCTTCTCGGCGTGGAGCTCCTTCATCGCTCCGCCGCCGCCGCGGCGGAGCGCGTCCTTCACCGCGCGCTGCCGACGCGCGACCTCGTCGATGTCGCGGTCGATCTTGCCGAGGACCTCCTGGGCTCGATGCGCGCGCGCCTCCACGCGGATCGACTCCGCGCGGATCAGCACGCGCCCGCTCGCGTCCTCGAGCCAGAAGTCGACCGCACCGCGCGCGTGGGGCGTGCTCGCGAGCCCTTGCCTCACGTCCCAGTAGACGCACGCGCGCTGACCGAGCGACGACGTGACGAGCTCGCGCGCGCGTCGCACCCGGCCGCGCACCCGCGCGTGCGAGCCATCGCGCAGCGACGCGATCGGGACGATCTCGGACACCGCACGATCCTACAGGCAGACGCGGCCGGGCTCGACCGGAGCGCTGATCGGTGCGCGCCCGCACTCGCCCGTCGTGTTGTCGCCCCAGCACACGATCTCGCCACCCATCCCGACCGCGCAGGTGTGATCGCCGCCCGTCGCGATCGACTTCCACGTGCGCCCGACGAGCACCGGCATCGGCAGCGACGTGTCCGCGCCCGCCGCGGCGCCGATCTGACCGCGCGTGTCGTCGCCGAAGCACGAGAGGCGCCCCATCGTGTCGAGCACGCAGGTGTGCGCGGTGCCGAGCGCCATCGGGTACGCGCCGTTGGGGAATTCCGCGAGCGGCACCGGGCGATTGCGATCCGTGCGATCGCCGAGCCCGAGCTGCCCGGTGTCGTTGCGACCCCAGCACTCCACGCGCTCGCGCACCGGCGTGCCGGTGAGCCTCCGCGCGCAGGTGTGATCGCCGCCCGCCGCGACCGCTGCGAACGTGCCGCTGATGCGGCTCGGCACCGCGATCATCGCGTCGCTCGAGCCGGTGCCCACCTGGCCGTGATCGTTGGAGCCCCAACAAAAGAGCGCACCGTCGCTCGCGAGCGCGCACCCGTGGGCGCGGCCGACCGCGACCGCGACGAGATCGGGATCGCCCATGACCGGCACGATCGTCGGGCTGCCGCGATCCGAGGTCGCCGCGAGACCGAGCCGTCCCTCGGCGATCGAGCCCCAGCAATAGAGGCGCCCTTCGACCGCGGTCACCGCCATGTCGCGCGCGATCGCGCACGTGAACGCGTCGCCGGCCGCGACGTCGACCGCCCAGAGCATGCTGTCGGTCACGCCGAAGGGCCCGCCCGAGTACCCCGGGATCGACGTGCCCGACACCACGCCGCGCCCGAGCTGCAGGTGCTCGTTGCCGCCCCAGCACGCGACGCGATCGCGCCCACTGCTCGGGCGGATCGCGCAGGCGTGCGAGGTGCCGAGCGAGACGTCGCGCCAGTCCTCGCAGCTCGTCGAACCGTTGGTGCAGCGCACGATCGCGGGCGTCTCCTCGATCGTCGTCGCGTCGGTGCCGAGCCGCCCCGCGCGCCCGTCGCCCCAGCACTGCGCGCGCCCCGAGGCCTCGAGCGCGCAGGTGTAGTCGGGGCCCGCGACGATCTCGATCGCACCGCCGCGCTCGATGCACGCGCCCGCTTCGCACCCGTCGAGCGCGGGGCACCCGCACGCGACGCACACGCCGCCCGGCACTCCGCACAAGCCGGGCGACGTGCCGGGCGCACACGCGTCACCGAGCGCGCAGCCGTTGCAGCACGCGCCGCGCACGCAGCGCCCCGGGCCCGCCGCGGTCGTGCACGCGGCCTCGTCGGTGACCGCGACGCAGCGCCCGGCGACGCAGCGCTCGCACTCGCCGCACCCGCCTTCTTCGCACGCGCACGCGCTGGTGCCCTGGCAGTCGTCGTCGCCGCAGTCGGTGGTGCGATCGCAGTCGTCGTCGCGCCCGTCGCTGCAGCTCGCGCCCGACTCGCGCGACGCGTTGCAGGTGTCGAAGGGCAGCGGCTCGGCGTCCTCGGGGCAGAGCCCCGCGTCGCACATCCCGCACGCGCTTCCGTCGGCGGGAACCAGCTCGACGCGCACGACCTGATCGGGCGCGCGCGGCAGATCGATCGCGCGGCACGCCGCGGCCACCGGACGGCAGGTCTCGTCGAGCGCGATCATGACGAGGCCGTAGCTGCCGGGCGGGAGGATCGGCGGCGCGCTCGCGCTCTCGCCCGCGCGCCAGCTCGTCCGCCATCGCACCGTCGCGTCGTCGTCGCACCCCTCGTCGAGCACCCGCGCTTCGTACGCGACCGCGAGCGCGGCGCGATCGGCGTCGCGCACGACGTACTCCCACTCGAGGGAGCGCTCCGAGGGCGCGCACGCCGACACGAGCATCGCTGCGACTGCGAGCGCTGGCGCGGCGCGGACCATCCGCTCGCACGATAGCAGGCGCCACCTGGCGACAGTCGTGCGGGATGTTCACCACGCGGCGCGAGTCGACGTATCCTCGTCGATCTGGCGCGTTCCAACCCGCGCCGCGGAGGGCTGCATGAGGCTTCGCTTGCTCCCGCTCGAAGGTCCGTTCGTCGCGCTGGTCGCGCTCTGTCTCACGAGCGCCTGCGACGACCCCTCGCCATCACGCCCGACGCGCGACAGCGGCCCTGGTGTCGTCGACGCCGGCGGGGGTGACGCGAGCACGGGGATCGACGGCGGTGTCCCCACCGGCCCGTGCGCGGGCCCCGACACCGACGGCGACGGAATCCCCGACGCGTTCGAGAGCACCGTCGACAGCGACGGCGACGGCACGCCGAACTCGATGGACGACGACTCCGACGGCGACGGCGTCCTCGACTCGGTCGAGCGCCGCGACGCATGCCCGCCGCGCGACTCCGATCGCGACACGATCCCCGACTACCTCGACGCCGACAGCGACAACGACGGCCTCACCGACGCCGAGGAGCGCGAGCTCGGCACCGACGCCACGCGCGTCGACACCGACGGCGACGGCGTGAGCGACCTCGGCGAGGTGCGCGGCTCGGGCACGAGCCCGACCGACGCGACGAGCACGATCCCCGAGGACGACTTCTTCGTGATCCTGCCCTACGAGGGAGACCACGAGATGCGCCCGCTGCGCTTCGGCACCGCGATCGCGCGCGCCGACGTGTACTTCCTGATCGACACCACCGGCTCGATGCAGGACGCGATCGACGACGTGAATTCGTCGCTCATGCGCATCGCGACCGAGGTCGCGCGCCTGGTCCCCGACGCCCAGTTCGGCGTGGGCCACTACGACGACTTCCCGGTCGATCCCTACGGCGGCACGTCGGAGCCGACGCCGATCTTCTACGTCGACGGATTCGGCGATCCGATCTCGTGCACCCGCGACTCGCAGTGCCCGGGCCTGACGAGCGTCTGCGACACCCGCGACGGTCGTTGCGTCGAGCCCTGCACGTCGACCGCGCGCTGCGCGACGCTCTCGGCGGGCTCGACCTGCCCCAGCACCGCACCTCGTTACTGCTCGATCGCGCTGGCGCGCGACGACGCGCCGTACACCCACGACATCGACATCACCGGCGACCTCGCGCGCGTGAACGCGGCGCTCGCGCTCACGGTGAACGGCGGCGCCGACATCCCGGAGAGCGGCACCGAAGCGATCTATCTCGCGGCGACCGGGATGGGCCTCACCTATCCCAACGATCGCACCGGCACGAGCACCATCGCCGCGAAGACGTGCGCGCCGGTCGCCGGCGAGACCGAGGCGCGGCGCGGATATCCGTGCTTCCGCCCGGGCGCGCTGCCGATCGTCGTGACCGTCACCGACGCGCCGTTCCACAACGGAACGACGACGAACGCGAGCTGGAGCGTGCCCTATGCCGGCCCGGTCGCGACCTCGGCGCACTCGTTCGCCCAGGCGGTCACCGCGCTGAACGATCTCGGGGCGCGCGCGATCGGCGTGAACGTCGGCACCGGCACCGGTGGCACCGCCGCGGGGACCGATCTCCGCGCGCTCGCGATGCAGACCGGCACCGTCAGCTCGACGGGCATGCCGCTCGTCTACACCGGCGCGGCGTCGACGACCGCGAACCAGATCATCGAGGGCATCCGCAGCGTCGTCTCGGGCACGCCCCAGGACGTCTCGACGCGCACCGCGAACGTCGCGGGCAACCCCGACGAGTTCGACGCGACGACGTTCATCAAGTCGATCGTGCCGCTCGAGGGATACGGTCCCGGCGGCGTCTCGGGCGCGATGCCCGGCGTGACGTACTCGAGCCGCGACGCGACCACGTTCTACGGCGTGATCCCGGGCACCGAGGTCGAGTTCACCGTCGACTTCTGGAACGACGTGCGCATGCCCGCGGCGACCGCGCAGATCTTCCGCGCGCGCATCATCGTCGTGGGCAACGGGGTCGCGGATCTCGACGAGCGCCAGGTCTACATCGTCGTGCCGCCGGAGGGCGGCGACATCGTCCTCGAGTGATCACACGGCCGAGAGGGCCGGGTCGCGAGCGGCCCGGCCCCTCGAGCGCTTCGTCAGTCGACGTTCACCGTGATCTGATCGACCAGCACGTCGTCTTCGAAGAGCGAGATCGTGGCCGGCCCGAACTCGACGTCGACGACCACCGCGTCCCACTGCGGGTTCGGGCACGTCGGCACGTTCGGCACGTCCGGGCTGACGGTCGCGAGGTTGAACCGGAACTGGCCGTTCCGCGGCGTCGGCTGCGGGCCGGTCCCGCCCTCCGCGTCGACCTCGGTGTCCTGCCCCGGAGCTCGGTTGCCGGCCGGGTTGATGCACTCGACCTCGGCGAGACCCTCGGACTCGACCGTGATCTCGAACGTCGTGCCCCCGAGCCCGGCGACCTTGCCGACGCACCGGACCTGGGTCCCGGTGTCCGTGCACGTCACGTCGTTCCCACCGCCGGTGAGGAAATGACCGCTCTGCGCAACGACCGCGCTCGCGACGAGGAGCGTCGCTCCGCCCGCGACCGCGCTCAGCACCTTCCACTTCCGCTCCACGCACCACCTCTTTGGTCCGGGGTCCCGCGAGGGCGTCCCAGCCCCGCGCGAAACCGCTTGGTCTCGAAGCAGGCTCAAGCGCGATACAGGCATCGACATGCGGCCCGGGGGAGCGCTCGAAATCCGCATCTCGGGGTCGAGCAACGCGCATTCGGCGACCGCGCTCGGGGGCGCCTGCGACGGCGCGGTCGCATGCTCCTCGGAGCCCCGGCTCGCCTGCGACCACCGCGTCGCGCGCCGCTCGTGAACCTCGGGAATTCCCACCGCTCCCGCCTGGATCACGCCTTGCGATGTCGCGCTCCGCATGCGGCACGCGATCGTCCTCGCGCTCCTCGCCACCGGCTGCGTCGGCCAGCTCGGCGGTGATCTCCGCGACGATCCACGTCCGATCGATCCCGACCCGCAGCCGATCCGCGTCTCGCTGGCGAGCGCGCCCGCGCTCGAGCCCGATGGCGCGTGCGTCACGCTGCGCGACGGCGAGACGCTGCTCGACACCAGCCCCGAGGGCGACGCGTGGCTCGCGAGCGACGAAGGCCTGCGGGTCGTCGCGCGCGACGGCACCGAGTGGGCGCTCCCCTATGCGCCCGCCGCGCGCCCCACGTACCTCGTCGCGCACGACGCGCGCGCCGCGACGTGGATCGCGAACGGCCTCGTCGAGCGCGCCGTCCCCGGCGGCCTGCGCCGCGTGCACGTGCCCGCGGAGACCGGCACGCCCCGCTGGCTGTGCGGCGATCCCGAGGCCCACGGGCCCTTCTTCCTCGCGACCGAGCACGGCCTGCACGCGCGCGAGGGCGGGCAGTTCTGGCGCTACGCGGTCGACGGAGACGCGCTCTCGCCCGCGTTCCCGTTCGCGCTCGCGAGCGGCGCGTGCACGAGCTCGACGCAGGAGCTCTGGCTCTCCGACGGAGCCGGTGCGTGGCGCCTCGATCTGAACGACGCAGCGCCCGCGCTGCGCGCGCTCGAGGCGATCCCCGCGGGCCTCGCGATCGTGCGCGAGGGCGTGCTCGCCGCCGCGGCGGGCGACGACGCGCTCTTCGTGATCGAAGGCAGCGCGTCGAGCGAGATCGTGTTCGAGGAAGGCGTGCCCGCGTCGGTGTCGATCGGCGGCGGTCGGGTGTGGGCGCGACTGCCCACCATGATCGCGCGCCGTGATCGCGACGGAGCGTGGTCGCGAATCGACCTCGCGAGCGACGACCTGCATGCCGATGCGACCGGCGCAGCGTGGTCGCTCGCGGGCACCGAGCTCTGCCGCCTCGAGACCGGCGCCACGCTCTCGATCACCGGCCTGGTTCCCGACGATCGTGTCAGCGGCGCGCGCGCGCTGGTGATCACGACCAGCGCGATGGCCGCGTCCACGCAGGTGACGATCGACGGCAACGTCGTGTTCGACGCCGACGACGCGTCGACCACGTTCGACGCGGGCGAGCTCCCGATGGGCGCGGCGGGCTGGCACGAGCTGGTCGCGACCGCGGAGATCGATGGAGCCGAGGTCTCGCGCACGCTCGCCTACGAGGTGATCGACACCGCGCCGCTCTCGTTCGAGCGCGACGTCGCGCCCTTCGTCGCGACCCACTGCGTCGCTTGTCACGCCGAGGACGCGCCGAGCCGCGTGCGCCTCGACACCTACGACTCGTTCCGCGCGCGCGCGCCCTCGGCGCTCGCGCGGATGGGGCGCGGCGAGATGCCGCCGAGCCCGATGGATCCCGCGCCCGCGGAGATGGTCCGCACCGTCGAGCGCTGGATCGAGGGAGGGATGATGCCATGAGCAGAACGCATACCTCGGCGCCCATCCATGCATGGCGCGCATACCTCCTGATCGCGCTCCTGAGCGCGTGCGGCGCGCCGGGGAGCGATCCCGACGCCGACGGGCCCGACGATCCCGGGCCCGATCCCGGCGACGTGATCGACCGCGATCCCACCGGCCCCTCCGAGCTCCCGCCGGCGCGCGCGCCCGAGCGACTCTCGGCGCAGCAGATCCACGCATCGCTGCAGGTCGCGACCGGGCAGACGTGGGCGGGCTTCGAGGACGCCGCCGCGACCCTCGGTCGCCCCGACTACACGCAGACGACCGAAGAGGGCCGGCAGATGTCGGTCGCGTTCGAGACGCTGGTGGGCGATGCCGCGCGCGCGACGTGCCGCGCCGCGATCACCGCCGACCGCGCGCTCACGGTCGACGACGAGGCGCGCGCGATCCTGCGCGGCATCGACCTCGACGCACCCGACGCCGAGGCGCGCCGCGCGAACCTGCGCCGACTGCTCCTGCGCTTCCACGGGCACGAGGTGATCGCCGACGACGATCCGCGCGTGACCCCGTGGCTCGAGCTGCTCGATGCGCCGATCGAGCCCTCCGACGTGAGCCGCACCGCGACCGCGGCCGACGTCGAGGCGGTGCGCTGGGAAGCGCTCTGCGTCGGCCTCGCGACCCACCCCGACTTCCTCACGTACTGACGAGGAGACGAAGCGATGCATCTCGGACGACGACATCTCCTCCGCGGCGCGATCGGCATGGGCGCGGTCGCGACCTTCGGCGCGGCGCTGGGACCGATCGGACGCCTCGTCGCGCAGCCACGCCCGCTCGGGCGTCGCCTCGTCGCGTGTTACTTCGAGGGCGGCTGGGACGTGCTGCTCGGCCCCGATGCGCGCGACCCCGCGCGCTCGTACCCCGGCATCCAGCTCGGCACCGATCTGCTCGACGCGGAGATGCGCGAGCCGGTCGAGGTGAATCTCGGCGGCACGCGCGCGCTGTGGGGCGCGCCGATGGCGCCGATGCGCGCCCACGCCGACGTCACCACCGTGTTCCGCGGCATCAACATGAACACCGTCGCGCACCCGACCGGGCGCGCGTACGTGAACACGTTCATGTCGCCCGCGGGCAGCGCGCCGCGCGGCAGCTCGCTCGGCACCGTGTTCGCGACCGGCGGCGAGCTCGGGCCCGACGGACCGATCCTCCCGTTCGTCTCGGTCGGTCTGCCTGCGTTCAACCATCGCTACGCGCAGGAGGCGAACGCGCTGCAGCTCGATCGCCCGCGCGAGGTCATGCCGATGCTCTCGGGCCCCGCGCGTCGCATGCCCGTCGCGATCGAGGCGCTGCTCGCGGCGGCGCGCGAGGACTCGCGGGCCTGCATCGGTGCGGCCTACGAAGGACGCGATCCCGCGGAGGAGCAGCGCCTCTCGATCGCGCGCATGGAGCGGCTCGAGGCCGAGGGCCTCGCGTCGCGCTTCGACTTCGCCGGCGACTCGACCGAGATGCAGCAGATCCGCACCCGCTACGGCTTCGCGGCGAACGCGACCGATGGTGCCGGCCTCCAAGCCGCGGTCGCGGCGCAGCTCGTGAAGACCGGCCTCTCGCGCAGCGTGATGGTGCGCCTCTCGCGCGGGCACGACACCCACAACGCGAACTGGGCGACCGATCAGCCCACGCGCTTGTCGGAGGGATTCACCGCGATGGCCGCGTTGATCGACGATCTGCGCCAGGACGATCCCGATCTCGCGCGCACCACGGTGATCGCGTTCAGCGAGTTCTCGCGCACCCCGCGCCTCAACGGCACGCGCGGTCGCGACCACTGGTTCGCGGCGTCGATGGTGGTGTGCGGCGGTCTCCGTCCCGGCGTGTTCGGCGCGACGAACCCCGATGATCTCGGCCTGATCCGCGTCGATCCCGAGCTGGGCACCCAGGCCGACGACGGCATGCAGCTCATGCCCGAGCACGTCGCCGCGACGATCGTCGCCGCGGCGGGCCTCGATGCGACCGACTACCGCGTCGACCCGATCACGAGCCTCTTCCCCGCCGCTTGAACGAGAGGGCACGACCATGCGCACCACGATCGTTCTCTCCGTCGTCTTCACCCTCGCGATCGCGCCGCTCGTGCGCGCGCAGTCGCCGGTCGAGTGCGCGCCCACCGAGCGCACCGATCGACTGCGCCTCTTGCGCCAGCTCTCGCTCGACCTGCGCGGTCGCATCCCCAGCGAGGCCGAGTACGAGGCGATCCGCGCCCACGACGACGTGCCCGAGGACGTGCTCGCCGCGATGCTCACCAGCGACGACTTCTTCGCGACGATGCGCGAGTACCACCGCGGCATCCTGTGGTCGTCGCTGATCGAGATCGACGATCTCGTCGACAACCGTCGCGACCTGCGGGCGCAGCGCGTCGGCGCGAACAACGTCTACTACTCGGGCAACGCGGCGGGCACGTTCCGCGGCACCGGCCAGGTGAGCTGCGTCGACGTCGAGCACACGCGCTTCGACGCGGCGGGCCACGCGCTGCCGATCGTCGAGGGCTATCGCAGCGGCACCGTCTCCGGCGCGCCCGCTCCCCGCAACGCCGCGCGCTGCGCCGCCGCGACCAACGGGTGCCGCATCGACGGCTGGGTCCGGGTGCGTCCGTACTGGGCGCCCGACACCGAGATCCGCGTGTGCGCGTTCGACGCCCAGACCGCAGCGACCGGGCTCACCACCACCGCGGGCGCGCCCACCTCGTGCCGCGCCGGCATCGTGCGCGACGCGGGCTGCGGCTGCGGACCGAACCTGCGCCAGTGCGTGAGCGGCGGCACCGGCGGGAGCGAGCAGACGATCGCGCGCGCGCTCGAGCAGGAGCCGCTGCGCATCTTCGATCGCGTGCTGCGCGACCCCGACGCGTCGTACTTCGATGCGTTCACCACCACGACGTCCGAGGTGAACGGCCCGATCGCGCACTACTTCCGCTACGCGTCGGCGGGCGTCGTCGAGGACGGATCGATGGCGACCACGATGCCCGACGTGGAGTTCGGCGACACGACGTGGCGCGCGGTCGAGCGCAGCCCCGAGCACGCCGGCGTGCTCACGACGTTCTCGTACCTGCTCCGCTTCGCGAGCCATCGTGCGCGCGCGAACCGCTTCACCACCGCGTTCCTCTGCGAGCCGTTCCAGGCGCCGAGCGGAGGCCTCCCGCCCGCGACCGATGCCTGCTCGAGCGATCCGAACCTCTCGACCCGCTGCGGCTGCGAGTCGTGCCACGAGCGACTCGAGCCGATGGCCGCGCACTGGGGCCGCTGGCGCTTCAACGGCGACTACGGGTTCGTCAACGTCGCGCAGCTGCCGCGGTTCAACGAGACGTGCGCGAATTGCCGCGAGGGCGCGTGCTCGGCGTTCTGCGACGAGTTCTACGTCACGCGCGACACCAGCTCGCACCCGATGGAGCGCGAGATGTGGCTCGGCACGCTGCAGGTCGTCGCGTGGCGCTCCGAGGGCGAGGCGAACGCGATCGACGTGGGGCCGCGGGCGCTGATCGAGCAGGAGGGCACGATCGAGCGCATGGCCACGTGCAGCGCGCGCACCCTCGCCGAGCACCTGCTGCATCGCGAGCTGACGAGCGACGAGCAGCTCGAGTGGGTGCCCGAGCTCGCGCAGGCGTTCGCCGAGAGCGGGTACCGGTTCCCCGAGCTCGTGAGCGCGATCGTCACCGACACGCGGTACCGCGCGATTCGCTAGGACCGGCCAGGAAAAAGCCGTCGCCGACCACGTCGCCGTTCACGTCCACGATCACGACGTGGACGTGGACGGCCGTCGTCCTTAACGCTCGCTGAGCCTCGGCTTCTTCGGCAGGTGCCGGAGCCCCATCCACGCGAGCGCGCTCATGTGCTGCGCGACCTCTTCGATCGGCGGCGTGCGGACCTCGGTCCACCACTTGCCGACGAACGTCACCATGCCGACCAGCGCGTGCGCGTAGATCGGTGCCGGCTTCGCGTCGTAGCCCGCGTCCTCGAGGGCGCGCACGAACACGTGGCCCACTCGCTCCGCGAGATCGTTCAGCAGGCTCGACATCCGCCCGTGCGCCGAGGTCACGGGCGAGTCCTGCGAGAGCACCGCGAAGCCATCGGGGTGATCGCGGACGTACGCCAGGAACGCGAGCGACGCGCGCTCCACGCGCTCGCGCGGCGATCCCGAGCCGATCGCCTCCACGATGCGGCGCACCACGTAGTCCATCTCGCGATCGACCACGACCGCGTAGAGCCCCTCCTTGCCGCCGAAGTGCTCGTAGATGATCGGCTTGCTCACCTTCGCGCGCTTCGCGATCTCCTCGACCGACGTCGCCTCGTAGCCGCGCTTCGCGAACACCGCGCGGCCCACGTCGATGAGCTGCGAGCGCCGCTCGAGCGCAGGGAGCCTCTTCTGCTTGCGCGGGGCCGCGCTCCCGCTGCGCGGGAGAGCGCTCTTGCGTCGCGCGGGGGTGCGGGGCGCCATCGCCGCGAACGCTAGCTCGGAGATCGCCCCTCGCGCCATCACGCCCGTCCCGGGCTGCCATGTTACGTGAGCGTTTCGATCGTATGGCGATTGCTCCGTCCGCGCCCACGTTCGTAGGACGTCGTCGTTTCTCGTGACCGATGCATGACTTGAACCCGACCTACGGGGCCGTAACCTACGGTTCCGTAACGAGGAGATGCGAGATGATCGGGTCCGAGAGCCTCGCGGGGCCGTGGCGCGTCGCCATGCGACGGATGTTCTTCGATCGTCAGCTCGAGCTCTGGCTCGGCGAGCTCGGCGCGCTCGATTCGCTCACCGAGATCCGCGCCCGCGTGGTCGACGTGATCCGCGAGACGCCGGACGTGCGCACCTTCGTGCTGCGCCCGAGCCGGCGCTGGCAACCGCATCGCGCCGGCCAGTGGACCACGGTCGAGGTCGAGATCGACGGAGCGCGCGCCCGGCGCTGCTACTCGATCTCGTCGGCGCCCGGCGAGCCCCTGGTCGCGATCACCGTCAAGCGCGTGCCCGGCGGTCGGGTGTCGGGTTGGCTGCACGATCGCGTGCGGATCGGGGACGTGCTCCGGCTCGACGTGCCACGCGGCGACTTCGTGCTCCCCGAGGGTCCCCTGCCGCCGCTGCTCATGCTGAGCGGGGGCTCCGGGATCACGCCGATGATGTCGATGCTGCGCGCTCTCGCGGCGCGCGAGGCGATGCCCGACGTCGTGCTGGTGCACCACGCGCGACGTCGCGGCGACGTGATCTTCGAGCGCGCGATCGACGCGCTGGCGGCGCGGCATCCGACGCTGCGGCGGGTGTGGTGCCTCGACGACGAGCCGGGCGGGCCGGGCGGCTTCGACGAGGCGCGGCTCGCGGCGTTGGTGCCCGATCTCGAGGCGCGCGAGCCGTTCCTCTGCGGGCCTTCCGCGATGATGGCGCGCGTGGAGGCGATGTGGCGGCGCGAGGCCTTCGCGCGCCCGCTCCACGTCGAGCGCTTCGTCGCGGCCCCGAGCGCGCCGGTGGCCGAGGGCGACGACGCGCCCATCACGCTGCGCCTCGCGCGATCGAGCCGGACGCTCACCGCCCGCACCGCGGGCACGTTGCTCGATCAGCTCGAGCGCGCCGGCGAGCGACCCGCGTCGGGCTGCCGCATGGGCCTGTGCCGCACCTGCACGTGCACCAAGCGCAGCGGCACCGTGCGCCACGCGATCACCGGCGCGATCTCGAGCGCGCCCGACGAGCCGATCCAGCTCTGCGTGTCCGTCCCCTGCGGCGACGTCGAGCTCGCGCTCTGAAAGAGGGTTCACGATGACGATGCAGAGCCGACCGCTCACCCGCGACGAGGCCGACGCGCTCGGCCGCGAGCTCGATGCGCTGCGCGCCGAGGTGCTCGCCGATCTCGGCGCGCGCGACGTCGAGCACATCCGCGCGGTGATGCGCGCTGCGAACGGGTGCGAGCTCGCGGGCCGCTTCCTCCTCCACTTCGGGATCGATCCCGTGACCTTCGCGGTCGGCGCGGGCGCGCTCGGCCTCGCGAAGATCCTCGAGAACATGGAGATCGGGCACAACGTGATGCACGGCCAGTACGACTGGACCGGCGATCCCGCGCTGCGCTCGAGCACGTACGAGTGGGACATCGCGTGCACCGGCGACGCGTGGCGCTCCTCGCACAACTTCGAGCACCACACGTTCACCAACGTCCTCGGCGCCGATCGCGACATCGGCTACCAGTTCCTGCGCGTGAGCGAGGAGCAGCACTGGCGCCCGCACCACCTCGCGCAGCCCGCCATCGCGGTCGGGCTCGCGCTGCTGTTCCAGTGGGGCGTCGGGACGCACGACCTGCGCGTGATGGAGACCCTCGACGGCGAGCAGTCGTGGCGCGAGCTCGCGCGGCGCGCCCGGCCCTTCCTCGCGAAGGCGGGATGGCAGCTCGCGAAGGACTACGCGTTCTTCCCGGCGATCGCGCTGTGGAACGCGCCTCGTGTCGTCGCCGGGAACCTGCTCGCCAACGCGATGCGCAACGTCTGGTCGTTCTCGATCATCTTCTGCGGCCACTTCCCCGAGGGCGTGCGCGTCTACCAGGCGGACGAGGCGCGCGACGAGTCACGCGGGCAGTGGTACGTGCGCCAGATCAACGGCTCCGCGAACCTCGACGGAGAGCGGTGGATGCATCTGCTCAGCGGGCACCTGAGCCACCAGATCGAGCACCACCTCTTCCCCGACGTGCCCGCGTCGCGGTACCCCGAGCTCGCGCCGCGCGTGCGCGAGATCTGCGCGCGCTACGGACAGGTGCACCGCAGCGGGACGCTGCCGAGACAGCTCGGCAACGTCGCTGCGCGCATCGTCACGCTCGCATGGCCGCGGGCGCGCGCGGCGGCGTGACGATCACGGCCACATCCACCATCCCAGCGACAGGAAGAGCTCGCCGAGCATGCTCGCGACGCGCACCCGTCTCGCGTCGCGGGCATCCACTTCGTCGTGCTCCGCACGCAGACGTGCGATGGCGATCGCGAGCTCGTCGCGCAGATCCGCCGGCGTCGCGGGCGGGCTCGGTGTTCGTTGGCCGCTCACGTACGTTCCTACGCGCGCGGGGAGCGGCGCCATGTCAGGCGCTCGCGAACGAGAGCACCGCCCACACGTGACCGTCGGGATCGGCGAACCCACCGGAGTAGCCCCAGGGCTGCGCGCCGGGCTTTCCGAGCACGCGCCCGCCCGCCTTCTCGACGCGCGCGACGAGCTCGTCGACGCCGCCGCGGCTCTCGGTCGCGATGCTCTGGATGATCTCCTGGGCGCGCCTGGCGTCGCAGACGTCGCCGGGGATCATCGACGCGAAGGCCTCGCGCCGGAACAAGCACACCATCCCACCCGCGGCGTGCACGCTGATGCCGGGCGCACCGCCCGGCATGTCGCGCACCTCGAAGCCGATCGCGGCGTAGAACGCGCGCGAGCGCTCCAGATCCTCGACCGCCAGTGTGTTCCAGAACGTCGTCGACATGGTCCTCTCCTCTCGCAGGCTCGAGCCTGCGCTCGACGGAACGACGAACGAGGACGTCGCTTTCAGACACGACCGCGAGGAGATTCGAAAAAAACTCGTCGCGATCGCTCGGTCGAGGGACGTCCGAACCGGCGCATCACCTCCGACACCGCCGCGACGAACCCTGCGGCCGAGCGCGACGAGGGCCTCGTCGTGCGCATGTGCGAGCGCCCATCCTACCTCGCGACGCTGATACCCTGAGCACGCAGTGACCCAGATCGTCGAACGTCTCGCGGCGAAGCTCGAGCTCCCCGGGCTGCGGCTCTCGGTGGTGAGCGGCAGCGATGTCGGCAAGGAAGCGGTCGCCGAGAGCGGCGTGCTGCGGGTCGGTGCCGCGCGCGACAACGATCTCGTGCTCAGCGATCCCTCGGTGTCGCGCCGACATTTCCAGGTGACGCTGCGCCAGCACGAGGTGCGCGTCGACGACCTCGGATCGACCAACGGGACGTTCGTGCAGGGCGTGCGCGTGCTCTCCGCGATCCTCGCGCCGGGCTCGCTGGTGCAGGTCGGCAACACCGCGATCCGCGCGATCCCGATCGAGCAGCCTGTGCACATCGCGCTCTCGGAGAAGACGCGCTTCGGCGCGCTGCTCGGCACCAGCGTCGAGATGCGACGCGTGTTCGCGCTGCTCGAGCGCGTCTCGCCGAGCGACGCGACGGTGCTGATCCAGGGCGAGACCGGCACCGGCAAGGAGCTCGTCGCCGAGGCGATCCACGCGGCCTCACCGCGCGCCGATCAGCCGTTCGTCACGTTCGACTGCGGATCGGTCGCGCCGAGCCTGGTGGAGAGCGAGCTCTTCGGGCACGTGCGCGGCGCGTTCTCGGGCGCGGTGCGCGATCGCCTCGGCGTGTTCGAGGCCGCGCACGGAGGCACGCTCTTCCTCGACGAGATCGGCGAGCTCCCGCTCGATCTGCAGCCGAAGCTGCTGCGCGCGCTCGAGAGCCGACAGGTGCAGCGCGTCGGCGAGAACCGATGGCGCGCCGTCGACGTGCGGGTGGTCGCGGCGACCCATCGTGAGCTCGCGGCCGAGGTGAACCGCGGGCGCTTCCGCGAGGACCTCTACTTCCGGCTCGCGGTGGTGCCGGTGCACCTGCCGCCGCTGCGCGCGCGGGGCGAGGATCTGCCGATGCTGATCGCGCACTTCTGGCAGCGCCTCGGGCGCGGCGCGCAGCCGCCCGCGGAGCTCGTCGCGCGCCTCGCGTCGCGCGCCTGGCCGGGCAACGTGCGCGAGCTGCGCAACGCGGTGGAGCGCGCGGCGTTGCTCGGGGGCGTGGAGAGCCTCGGTGCGCCGTCGCCGATCGCGAAGGCGAGCGTGCCGGCGTCGTCGCCGTTCGATCCCGCGATCCTCGATCTGCCGCTGACCGAGGCGCAGGAGAAGATGGAAGAGCTCTTCACGCGCGCCTACCTCGAGCGCGCGCTCACCAAGAGCGGCGGCAGCGTGAGCGGCGCGGCGCGCGCGATCGGGACGAACCGTCGTTACGTCCAGCGCTTGATGAAGCGCTACGGCATCAAGGCGAGCGACGGCGACGACGAGTGATCAGAGCGCCGCACGGATCGCGCGCGAGATCTCGTTCTCGAATGCTCGGGTGGGATCCAATCGATCGAGGCCCTTCGTCACGTACGACGCGGCTCTCGGATAGTGGCTCACGATCTTCGGCACGCTCTCCGGGTCGAACCACTGGCCCCAGTGGGGGCGCGCGCCGTGCGCGAGCGCGATCCGTTCGGTCCGCGCGAACACCTCGGGCGCGTCGTGGATCCCCGAGAGCGTGAGGATCTCGACGAACGCCGTGTCGCGCCCTTCCGCCATCGAGAGATCCGCGTCGTCGCCTCGCACGAAGCGCAGCGAGAGCGTGCCCGCGACCATCTTGGTGTCCCGCCACGCGAGCTCGTACATCGCGTCGAGGATCGCATCGAGCGCAGGCAGGAATCGATCGAGCGGGAATCCGTACTCGACCGAATATCCCTGGGGGAGCTCGCCTCTCCCGGCGAGCACTTCCCACCACGCGCCGTACTCGTTGGTCGTCGCGCGCATGGTGTCGATCGCCATGTCGAGCGCCCACGGGGTGAGCGCCGTCGCGTTGCCGAGGAACCGCGCGATGTCGAAGAGCAGCGGGCACCCGCCCGGTGGGGTCGGCGGCTCGGGCACCGGCGGCGGCCGGGACGCCACGTACGCGCGGGTCACCACGGCCTTCCGCGGCCCGGCGGGGCGGATCGGCCAGGGATAGGGATTCATCAGGACACCCGCGCAATAGGTCCCGGCGAACGCAGTCGGATATCCACGCTCGTCGACGTCGGTGAGCAATGCGCGAATCGCATTCCAGTCGTGGTGAGTGCGATGGACGACCAGGTGATAGTGAGGAACGGTCTCGACCACCACGCTGGTGATCACTCCGAGATTTCCGATTCCCACCAATGCCGCGCGGAACGTGTCGTCGTCCTGGATCAACGCGCCGGGCGGCATCGTGCGCTGCGCGCTGATTCCCGCGCTGCGCTCGATGCGCAGGAGCCGCGGCGCGCGCGACGCGTCGACGGTGACGATATCGATCGAGCGCACGCGGGTGTGCAGCGCGCCGTGATCGATGCCAGTCCCGTGGGTGCCGGTGCAGAGCGCGCCGACGTAGGTCTGTCCGGAGTACGCGCCGAGCATCGGCAGCGCGCGGCCGACCTTCGAGAGCGCCTCGGCGACCTCGCGCACCCGCAGCCCGGCGCCCACCCGCACCAGGCCCTCGGCGCTCACCCCGGGCGCGAGCTCCGAAGGGTCGAGCGCCATCATCCGTCGCAGCGCGCCCTTCGGTGCGATCGGCGCGACCAGCACGCCGGTGTCGACGATCGTTCCGCGGGTGGTCAGCACGTGCGACGACGAGTGACCGGTCCCGAGCGCGCGCGCCGCGCGGCGCCCCGAGTCACTCGCCGCGAGCGCCTTCGCCACGGCCTGCTGCACGTCGCTCGTCTCCGAGACCTCGAGCGCCGCGAGCGCGCCGCGCAGGTCGACGTTGCCGGCCCAGTTCGTCGCAGGCGGGGTCTCGGGCCGCGGCCCGACGGGGACGATCGCCGCGGCTGCGAGCGTCTCGGCCACCGGCGCCGGCGTGGGCTCGCGCATCAGCGGTGGCGGCGCGACCGGAGGGCGGGTGAGGAGCGCCTCGGAGAGCGCGGCGTCCACGTCGCGTCGATCGGAGATCGCGATCGTGTCGTAGAGCCGGCGCGCCGTCGCGGGATCGTCGGGGTGAGCGAGATGATCCCGGAACGCCTCGGTGAGCGTCTCGCGCGGAGTCGACATGGTGATCACATGTCGATCGAGTTGGGGATCACACGCGGAGTGAGATCGTCGTAGCGGAGGAGCCGAGTCTCGTTCGCGCGATCGATCTGTTTGTCGATCGCTGCCAGTGAGGCGCGGAATCGCGCGGCGACCGACTCCGCCGCAGGATCGCGATAGGGCTGGCGGTAATAGCCCAGTCGCGCGAGCGGCTTCGACGCGAGGAAGCTCAGCGTGCTGATCTGTCCGAGCGACGCGTCCTTCCCGGGCAGGAGCGCGAGCAGGTCGCGCTCTCCACTGCCGCGCGGCGCCGGCATCGGATTGCGCCATACCGCCGCGGGCATGTTGGGCACGAAGGTCATGAAGTCGCCCTGCGTCGCGTTGATCGCGTTGTGCAGAGGGCCGTTCACGAAGACGAGCGTGGCGAGCATCGCGACGAGCTCTTCGCGCGTGCGCGGCACCTCCAGCCCTGCGATGCGACCTCCGTCCTCGGCGGCGACCTCGGTCGCGAACGCCGCGAGCTCGGGATCGGCGACGACGTTTGCATCGCCGTCGTAATAGACGGCGACGTAGCCACGGACATACGCCTCGATGGCGGACCACACGCGGAGCCCGTCGTCGCGGAACGGGTAATTCGGGATCGACGTATCGGGATCGGCGACTCCCCGCGATGCGAGCTCGCGCGGGAACGACGCGCCCGAGAACGTCCACGTCGCGCGGGCGCGCCCGAGGATCTCGAGCGAGCCCTCGAGCGCTCCTCCGAGATATCGATCGACCGGGCCCCCCTCGGCGATCAGCGTGCGACGCCCGAGATCGTTGTTCGCGATCAGCGCGTCGAAGTGATTGTCGAGCAGGATCCCGATCGGGTGCTCGGGCGCGAGCGTTCGCGCGCGGCCCACCGCGAAGGGCTCCATCGCGAAGTGACAGCCCCACAGGTGCAGCGCCATCTCGTGCACGTTCATGTCCGCGACCTGCACCATCAGCTTCGCGACGGCCCAGTCCGCCGGCGCGCTGCCCGGCGTGTAGATCGGGTTCTCGCGCGGGTGCGCGCGCCGCTCGATCTGGATCGCGACCGGCCGCAGCGCGTGATGCCCGGTGTGCGTGTCGGCGAGATGGAACAGCGCATAGGGCGCCGGCAGATAGCGCTGCGCGCCGTGCGGGATGCCGTCGAGGATCTCGTAGTCGAGCAGGTAGAGGCGGTGCTCCGCGGCCGCGCGCGAGAGCGTCGCGCCGGTGCCGGCGATCGCCGCGAGGTGCGCGTCGGTGACCGGGAAGTCCTCGGGCAGCGCTCCGTCGACGCGGCGGATCATCATCGGGTTCGTGCCCGCGATGCGCTGCCACGCGAACACGTCGTCGCGCGTGTGGCTCTGGATGATCGCGGTCGGCGCGCCGAGCACCGGGAACAAGCGCTCGTAGTCGCGGATCGAGTCGAACGGACGTGAGACGTCGTCGAGCACCGCATGGCCCGCGTTCGCCGCGATCTCGGCGCCGCGTCGGGCGCGTGCCGCGACGAAGCGCGGGCCGGGCACGGCCTCGTGCGGAACGCCCGCGCACACCGCCAGGGGTGGCACCGACGTGACGTCCCAGCGGAACGCTCTCCGCATCGCGTCCAGCGTGGCAGTGCGGCGCGCGCGCCGGGGATCGCGCTGCGGAATGGTGGGAGTCGCCTCCGACGGTGCCGGCTGAGCGGACTCGACGAGATGATCCATCGTGCGTGACCTGGGCGCCGTCGCACCCGTCGCACGGTCTGCGATCAAATCACTCTCTGGTCTCGTCCTTCCGCTGCTTCGGCACCAGCTCGCCGAGCTGCCACGCGGTGATCGCCAGTCGCTCCTGGGCCTTCGTCAGCGCGTCGCGCACCCGGCCCGCTGCGAGCGCGGGCACCGCGGTCGCGGTGAGCGTCATCGCGATCATGAACACGAGCGTGCCCGTGGGGTCGTAGCCGAGGAGCCAGGGCACGATCACGATCGTCTCGTCGGTGATGGTGAACGACGAGGGGATCACCCCGAAGATCTCGAGCGCGTAGGGCACCACGATCGCGAGGCACGTGAAGAGGACGATCGCGCGCCTCTCGCGCGGCGCGACGTAGCCCGAGAAGAACATCACGTTGGTCGCCGCGAGCGACGCGACGATCACCAGCGGGCTGAACGCGCGCGAGAACATCGCGAGCGTCGTCGTGCTGGTCACGAACGCGAGGAGGCCCGCTCTCGTGGGCAATTTGCCCTTCCACACCAGGCCCATCAGCAGCGCGCTCGCCGCGGTGAGCGCGACGATGATCGTGAACGTGACCCAGTCGCGCACACCCATCGCCGCGTACCACGGCGCGAACGAGAGCCAGAGCAGATAGCGGAACGTGCCGGTGCGCGCGGCCTCGCGCTCCGACTCCTCCTGCGTGCGCTCGAGCACGGCGCGCGCCTCCGCGGGCACCTCCGCGGGCGGCTCGAGCAACGAGCGACCGAGCAGCGCGCTCGCGACGTCGTGCGAGGGATCGAGCGCCAGCGCGCGCGCCAGCTCCTTCACCGCGGCGGGCCGCACCATCGCGCGCGCTCGCTCGTCCTGGATCGCCAGCATGCGCTCGGCCTTGCGCACGCACTCGTCGGCGAGCTCGCGGCGTCGCTCCGCGTCGCGATCTCCGTCGAGATATCGCTGCACCGCCTCGGCGAGCTCGCGCGCGTTCGCGTAGCGAGTGCGGGGATCGCGCAGGGTCGCGCGGAGCACGACCGCTTCGAGCTCGGGTGGCATCTCGAGCTCGCGCGCTCGCTCGCGCACCCGCAGCTCGACGCCCTTCATCGTCGCGGTCGCGCGCTCGCTCCGCGATCCCGGCGGCACCAGCGGGCCTCCGCCGAGGAGCTCGAAGAGGATCGCGCCGAGCGAGAACACGTCGGTCGCCGGGGTCACGTCGTCGCCGACGATCTGCTCGGGCGCCATGTAGCCGATCGTGCCGAGCGACTCGCCCTCGACGGTCGCGGTCGTCTCTCCGGCGTCGCTGCTCGTGCCGTCGAGGTGCTTCGCGATCCCCCAGTCGATCACGTGCACCTCGCCGAACGCGCCGAGCATCACGTTCTGCGGCTTCAGATCGCGATGCAGCACGCCGTGCGCGTGCGCGTAGTCGACCGCGCGACAGACCTGCACGAACGACGAGAGCAGGCGCCCGCGCCCCCACTCCGCGCGCGTCGTGTCGTCGCCCTCGGCGATCGCGTCGATCACGTCGCGCAGGGTGCGGCCGCGCACCCGCTTCATCGTGAAGTAGAGGCGATCGGGTGTGCTCTCGTAGTCGTAGACCGGAACGATCGCCGGGTGGTCGAGGCGCGCCTGGAGGAGCGCCTCGCGCTGGAATCGCTTGCGCAGCTCGGGATCGGCGGCCGCGGATGCGCGCAGCACCTTGAGCGCGATCTCGCGCTGCAGCCGCCGATCACGCACGAGCGAGACCTCGCCCATCCCGCCCGATCCGAGCAGCGAGTCGAGCTCGTAGCGCGCCTGGAACTCGGGGTCCGAGATCTCGGCCGCCGACAGACGCAGGTCCGGGCCTCCGGCGTCCGTGAGATCGCGCGCCTCGTCGTCGCCCATCACCGACGATGGTACCGAGGAACGAGGCGCTGCGGATCTCGCCCCTTCGTCACGCGAGCTGGGCGTTGATCGCCGCGTCCACGCGGCGCTGCACCCGCTCTCTCCATCCTCTCGGTCCGCCGCGATGCGCGACCGCGCGCTCGATCCACAGCCGGACTCCGAGCGAGCGCGCGGCGTGGCGTGCGCGTCCGGCGCGACACTGCGCGCGCAGCGCGGCGCGCTCGAGCGCCGAGGGCTCGATGCGCTCGAGCCCGCTCGGCGCGTATCCGCGCGGCGCGAGCATGTCGTGCACGCGCGACTCGACGAGCTGCACCTCGCGCGGCGTGAGCTTCGTGCGCCACTGCTCGACGAACGACGGGCTCGGCGCGCGGTAGGTCGAGCGGCTCGGGAAGTCGAGCATCGCCGGGTGGAACGGGATGCCCGCGAGGCGACAGACGCGCTCGAGCTCGCGCTGGGGATCGCGCACCAGATCTTCGTAGCGCACCGTGATCCAGCGATGGCGCGGCAACGACGCGCTCATCCGCTCCCAGAGCAGCTCCGCCTCGATCCAGGGCGCGACGCCGCTCCACACGTGACCGGCCCACCCCATTCCCACGCACGAGCGCGCGACGTCGCGCGGATCGCGCATCAGGTGCACGAAGCGCGCGTCGGGCCAGATGCGCAGCAGTCGATCGAAATTGCGATGCACGACTGCGCCCACGCGCGGCTTGCGATCGGCGCGCCGCTTCTGCTCGAGGAACGAGCGCACGAGGGACGGATAATCGAGCTCACGATCGATGTGCGGCGGCGGATCGACGAATCGATACGTGCGCAGATATTCGTAGTACGTCTCGAGCTCGGGCCAGCCCTCACCGGGCGGCACGAGATCGACGGCCAGCTCGAATTCGTAGCGGAATGCGAGCTCGGGATGCCCGTCGAGCATCAAGCGCGTGAGCGTGGTGCCCGAGCGCTCGGCCCCGACGAGGAACGTGACGGGATGCGGCGAGACATCGTCCCTCGACTCGCGCGCAGTCTGCGAATTCCACAGTCGTTCTGCTCTCTGCGTATACGACACGCTTCCTCCGGAGGACGCGTATCGAACGCGAGCCTCCGGGGGTGCAGATAGACCCGAGCCACGAACGACAATCGCTCTTCAGGGGACGCGCGAGGACACCGTCACGACACCCGACGGGTGCGGTCTCGCGAGCAGCGTGGTCGCCCCTTCGTCGCCGAGGAGCCACCGCGCGAAGAACGCACCAGCGGTGTCGGCGGCGATGTCGCGGGCAGTCGCGTTGTCGAGATATTCGAGCTCGACTCCCGACATGGTCTGTCGCTCTCCGGTCCCACAGCCTGCGTCGAAGAGATCGATCAATCCGCAGTGGTCGGAGAAGGACCAGTGTCCGGCGTCGTCGACCTCGACGAGCCAGCTCGGCCCCGCGAGGCGCGCGAAATCGGTGCGGATGAGCCGATTGCCCACCTCGGTGATGCTGTTGTCCTCGCGCGCGACGAGGAACAGGAACGGAGTGTCGATGTCGCCCGCGCGCACACCGCCGCCGAGCGCGCCGATCGGCGCCGCGATCGCCATCGTCGCGACGAAGCGCGGCTCGCGCCCGGTGACGACACCCGCCGTCGCCGCGCCGAAGCTGTGGCCCATCATGCCGGCGCGGGTCGCGTCGAATCGCCCGCGGAGCGCCTCGGGCAGCGCCTGGCTCGCATCGTCGAGCACCACGTCGAGCACGAAGCGCACGTCGGCGATGCGCACCTCGAGGAACTCGGCGCCGACCGGCGCAGCGTCGCCCTCGAGCTGATCCCAGAGCGTGTTGCCCTCGTGATCGGGCGCGACCACCGCGATGCCGAAGCTCGCGAGCCGCTCGCTCACCTCCGCGACGTCGAAGCGCGTGCACACGTGGCAGTGCGAGAACACGACGAAGGGCCAGCGCGCGGGCCCAGCGCTCGGCTCCGCATCGCGCGCCGAGCGCGTCTGGGCACGGAGGCACGAGGCGGGCGCCTCGGAGATCAAGCGCGCGAGCTCGGTCGCTCGGGTGTCGCTCTCGAACTCGACCATCGGGTGGCCGGCGCTCGCCGCGTCGCGCGCGCCCTCGGCCGCGGGGTACCAGATCTCGACCGGGAGCGTGCGACCCTCGCGCGCGTCGTCGACGAGCACCACGCGCGTGCTCGCGACGGGGTGCGGTCCCGGCGAGGAGTAGTCGGCCGCGGGCTCGGGCAATGGACCCGCGTCGCTGCCCGCGTCGACGAGCGCTGCATCGGGCGCGTCGTCGTCGTCGCCGCCGCACGCCGTGAAGAGGAGAGCGAAGAGAAGCGCGATGGATCGATGCGAAATCACGCGCGCGAGTATGCCCGTTCGCGCCGGCGACCGCGCAGCACGACCGCGAGGGTCAGCACGAGCCAGCTCGCGACGACGAGCGCGCGCGGGCGTGCACCGCTCGTCGCGCGACACGCGCACGAGCCCGCGCCGCCCTCGGCGGCGACGACACCCGCATCGAGACCGAGCCCGTCCGCCGCGTCGTGGAGCTCGACGCCGGGCGGCGTCACGTCGATCGACACCTCGCACGAGGTCGTCGTGCTCGCGGATGCCTCCACGACGTCGGTCTCGTCGAAGAACGACGTCGCGCGGACGCGCACCGTCATCGCGCCGGGGGCGACCCGCGCGAACGCGGGATCGGCGTTCCCGCAGGCGATGGCGAAGCGCTCGCGGAGGCCCCGCGGTCCATCCGGGAGCCGCGGCGTCGAGGGTGTCGTGCCGAGCTCGCTCTCGGCGACGAAGTCGAGCATGTAGAGCCCGAGCCACGGCGCGAACCCGGCGTCGGGGTGCAGCGCCGTGTCGACGAAGAAGAACGGTTCGCCGACGTCGCTGTCGATGCGCTGCAGCGGCGAGATCTGCACGGTGCCGAGCGTCGTCGGCACCGGCACCGCGTCGATCGCGTCGTACTCGAAGAGGGCCTCGCCGTGGCCGCCGACCGGCTGACACGTGGCGGCGCGCACGCCGTAGCGCACGCCGACTTCGAACGGCACCGACGGCACGACGCGCACCGCATCGGGCACGTTCGCGAGCCACTCGACGACCGACTCGAGCATCGTCTCGGTGCCGTCCTCCTCGATGCGCACCAGCCGCACCGTGCTCATCGGGTTGCCGCGCAGCGTGACCACGAACCCGGGGACGTTCACCGGCAGCGCGCCGGGCGAGGGCGAGATCGACGGCGCGGCACACCGGCCCGCGTCGACGGAGGCGCGCGCGTCGCTCACCCACGCCATCCACGTTCCGAGCACGAGCGCTGCGCCGACCAGGCCGATCCCACGAGGCATGCGCGCGCGTGCAGCACGCGTCGTGCCGCGCGGATCTCCTTGCGATCTCGTGCTGGGGGGTGTGCCACCTCACGCCGCGGTTCGCGGTACTGTCGCGCCCATGCGCTCCGGCCTTCGCCTCGCTCTGCTGCTCGCTCCGTTCGTCCTCGTCGCGTGCGGCGACGACGACGCTCCAGCGATGGACGCGTCGTTCGCCGACGGTCCACGTTGCACGACGGACGAGGAGTGCGACGACGGCGACTTCTGCGACGGAGCCGAGCGCTGCCAGCCCTCGTCCGCTTCCGCCGATGCGCGCGGCTGCATCGAGCCCGCACGCACGGGGTGTCTCGAGGGCCAGATCTGCGACGGCGAAGCGCGCACCTGCACCACCGACTGCGCGGTGATCGACGACGCCGACGGCGACGACGCGATCGCGATGGAGTGCGGCGGCGACGACTGCGACGACTCCGACGATCAGCGCTTCCCGAGCGCGACCGAGGTCTGCGACGTCAGCGGGCGCGACGAGGACTGCAACGCGAGCACGTTCGGGTTCCGCGATGCCGACGGAGATCGTTTCGGCGACGCCACGTGCTGCAACGGCGACGTGTGCGGCGACGACTGCGACGATCAAGCGCCCTCGGTGAATCCGACCGGCGCCGAGATCTGCAACGCGCGCGACGACGACTGCGACGATCTCGTCGACGAGCAAGCCGGCATCGCGTGCTGGCCCGATCTCGACTCCGACGGATACGCGCGCTCCGACTCGACCGAGGTGCGCGTGTGCGGCAGCTGCGGCGCGCAACAGACCTCGCGCGCGCCGACCGAAGGCGCGACCGACTGCGACGACGCGACCGCCGCGGTGCACCCCGGCGCCGCCGACGATCAGTGCGACGAGCTCGACAACGACTGCGACGACGCGATCGACGAGGACGCGACCGCGGCGTCGCATCGCCTGTTCTACGTCGACGCCGACGGCGACGGATTCGGCGACGCGAGCGACGTGGGCATGCGCGTCTGCGCGGCGAGCGTGCCGGGCCGCACGCTGCAGCCCGGCGACTGCGACGACGAGGTCGCGACGACGTATCCCGGCGCGCCCGAGCTCTGCAATCGCCTCGCGGAAGACTGCACCGCGTGGCCCAGCGGCGCGACGACCGCACCGGCGCGCCTCGAGGAAGACCGCGACGGCGACGGGATCGCGGCGATCGACGCGACGTGCGCCGGCGGTCCGTACCCGAAGCTCGACTGCGCCGACGACAACGTGCGTCGCGTGCACTGCGACCCGATCCCGCACGACGTTGTGAACGAGGCGTTCCAGCGCGTGCGCGCCGGGGACGTCGACGCCGACGGGGACGTCGACGTCGTCGCGTGGACGACGAGCGCCGCGATCGTGTTCCGCAACGACGGGACCGGCGTGACGTTCGTGCGCGAGCCGATCGGCAGCGCCGATCCCACGCGCGCCGCGGCGCTGGTCGACGTCGACGACGAAGGGGATCTCGACGTGCTCACGCACACGACGACCCTCGGCGGGCGCCTCGGGTGGTACGAGCGCGCGCCCGCGGGCACGTGGACGTGGCACGGGCTCAGCAGCAGCGATCGCACCGGCACGAGCCGCGTTCCGGCCGCCGACGTCGACGGCGACGGGCTCGTCGAGATCGCCGCGACCGACGGCGACGATCTCGTGCTCTGGCATCGCGTCTCCGGTGCGTGGCAGCGCCAACCGATCGCGACCGGCGTCGGCGTGCAGCTCGCGAACCCGTTGCTCGTCGACGTCGACGGCGGCGGCACGATCGAGATCGTCGTCGCGACCCCGGATCGCACCTGGATCTATCGTTCCTCGGGCGCGATCACCGGCACCTGGACGCGCTCCGACGTGTGCCAGGGTGGCGAGGACGATCTCGACGTGTTCGACCTCGAGCCCGACGGCGATCTCGACGTCGCGTTCACGCCGAGCGGGACGTTCGGCAGCGTCGCGCGCTGCACCAACACCGGGATCACGAGCACCTGGACCGGCCGCGGCGTGACGATCACCGGGTACGCCGAGGACATCGAGGGCGGCGATCTCGATCGCGACGGCGACGGTGATGTCCTGATCGCCGGCTCTGCGGAGCTGCAGTGGCTCGAAGGGCGCCCGCTCGCTCTCGAGCGCCACGTGCTCGCGGCCGATCCGCCGGGCAGCTCGAACATGACGGTGGCGATCGGCGATCTCGACGGCGACGGCGACAACGACGTCGTCGTCGCCCAGCGCGCGTCGACCTCCACCGGCCGCCTCTACTGGCTCGAGATGTCCGGCGGCGTGTTCTCGATCCCCTGAGGTCAGCCAGCGTGTCTGCGGCGCGCGCGCGTGACGAGCCACGCGAGCGCGGCGAGGACCAGCACGCTCCCGTCGGCCCCACCACCGACGGCGCATCCACGGGGTGAGGGCGCGGGAGCCGGCGTCGCCTCGTCGCACACGGTGGTCGTGCTGGCGGCGGCCTCGAGGAACATGCCCGTGAAGAGCTCCTCGGCACGTGCTCGGACGGTGAGCGCGCCGGGCGCGACGATGCCCGACTCCGGCCGGGCCAGCTCGCCGCATGCGACGCGCACGCGCGTCCGGAACGGAGGCCGCGCGCCGAGCACGCTGCCGACGTTCGCGGTCGCGCCGCCCGCTTGGGCCGAGAAGCTCAGGCGATGGAACGCGAGCCACGGCACGATGCCGGGATCGGGCTCGAGCTCCGCCTCGACGTAGTACGTCGCGTCGCGCTGTCGGAGCTCGGACAATCGGAGCGTCCCCAGCTCCGTGGGCGCGGGCTGCGGGCCCACGACTTCGTACGCGAACCCTGGCCACGTGACCGTCGGGTCGATCACGCAAGGGCCGATGCGCACCTCGTATCGTGCTCCCTCGACCAGCGGCGCCGCGGGCTCGAGGAGGACCACCTCGCGCGAGCCCGTGTCGCGGACCGACGCTTCGACCTCCGTCTCGTCGCCCCCGTCGACCCGCACCAGGCTGAGCGTGCTCGCGAAGCTTCCCCCCGGCTCCACCACGAACCCCGGCAGGTTCGCGGGGATCGCGCCCGGTGCGGGCCAGACGAGCGGCGGGTTGCAGGCGCCGGCATCGCTGGCCGCGAACGCGACACCCGGAAGAAACGAGACACCCAGGCAGATCGCCGCGAGTGGTCGAGCCGTGCGCATAACGGGGGCAGAGCAAGCCGTATGCACACGGATCTCTCGGGAATTCGCAGTGCCATCTCGTGCCGCGCGATCAGAACAAGATCGAGCAGCTCGCGGTCGTCTCCGCGACGTTGTTCGCGTCGCGGCACTCGACCACGTCGTCGGCGCTCGGATCGCCGTCGTCGTTCGCGACCACGCGGAAGCGCACCGTCTCGCCGGGCTCGCGACCGTCGAGCGGGTAGGGCACGCCGAAGCGCTCGCTCTCGCCGGGCAGCAGCGCGCGCGTCGTGGTCACGCGTGTGATCAGCGCGAAGCTCCCCGCCTCTTCGGCGTACACCGCGATCGTCGCGCCCGCGGGGATCGCCGACCAACCGTCGTTGCGCACCGAGAAGTAGAGGGTCATCGACGCACCGCACGCGCGGAGATCGACCGCGAGCTCGATCGGCGTGGGATCGGGCAGGTTCGTCGCGCCGGGCTGCACGTTGAGCCGGAAGTCGTTGAGCCCCGGCACCAGCCAGTTGGGTCGCTCGCCGCGCGGGATCTCGCCGCGCTCGCTCACGTTCGTCACGTGATAGGTGTGCTGGTTCCAGATGCGCCGCGTGCCGACCCAGTCGCGCGTCGGGCTCGCGAACACGCGCACGCCGTGGGTCCCGAGGTTCTCGCCCGCGGTGATGCGCGCCATCTCGCACTCGCCGAGCTCGGGGCGCAGCGGGCACGTCGCGTAGCCACTGCCGTAGTCGTTCGACGCGACGACGATCTCGGCGTGACCATCGGTGTCGACGTCGACGACCACCGGATACTCCCAGAGCGTCGCAGTCGTGTTGCAGAGACAGAAGCGCACGTCTCCGTCGCTCCCGTCGTACACGCGAAGCCAGTAGTGATCGTTGTAGACGACCTCCGCGACACCGTCTCCGTCGAAGTCGAACACGCTCGATCCGGTCTTGCGCGAGCTGCGATCGTCGGAGATCGACGCCCAGCGACGCGTGCCGTCGGGCTCGAACACCGCGTATGCGTACGCGCCCGCGACGCCGATCTCGGGATCGGGATCGTCGTCGAAATTCGCGATCGTCGGCGGTCCGCCGCCGCCCACGGTGCCCGCGGTGACGTCGGCCGCAGGCGCGAGCCCGGCGTTGATGTCGACCGGCGCGGGCCAGAAGTCGGTGCCGTCGTTGCGCAGCACGCGCAGCCAGTGATCGCCGGCGTAAGGCGCAGGCGTGAACGCCGAGTGCACGACGATGATCTCGGGCGTGCCGTTGCGATCGAGATCGCCGATCGCCGGATATCCGTCGTTGAAGTCGGCGGTGCGATCGTAGAGGACGCTCCCGTCGGCGCGATATGCCGCGTTGCCGCCGACGATCTCGAGATCGCCGTCGCCGTCGAGATCGGCCGCGGTCGTGTAGTCGCAGGGGTTGTGCGCGCTGGTGGCCCAGCCGCCGGTGCCGACGCAGTCGTGGTGCGACTCGACGTTCCCGCTCCGCGCGTCGAGCACCGTGTAGCGCACGAACACCTCGGGCACTCCGTCGGCGTCGAGATCCGCGATGCTCGGCGCGGCCTGCGCGCACGACACGCGCGCGTCGGTCGACCGCCAGTAGAACGAGCCGTCGTGGTGGAACGCGATCACACCGCCGATGCCGTCGCCGTCCGACGCGCAGGTCACGATCTCGTTCCACCCGTCGCCGTCGATGTCGCCGATCGCGACCTGCGATCCCGGGATGGTGCGATGCGCGGGGTCGACGACGTCGAACACGCTCGATCCGTCCGCGCCGCTCACCGCGCGCAGCACGCCGTCGGACGAGTAGTTGCCGTGGGAGCAGCCCATCCCCGCGATGCCGCAGAACGAGTTGAACACCACGTCGGGCACGTCGTCCGCGTCGGCATCGCCATCGCCGTCGTCGTCGTCGAGCGACGCGACCATCGGCGCCATCATCACCTGGTTGTACGCAGGCAGCGCCGCGCCCGCGCCGGTCCAGTGCCAGAGCAGCGTGGGCCGCACCTCGCCGCCGGTCGGACGCGCGACGCACTCCTCGCCGGTCGGCTGCGGGAGACAGCGACCGAGCGTGGGCTCGCAGTACTCGCCCGCTTCGCAGTCGATGAAGTCCTCGCACTCGGTGTCGGGCCGGAAGCAGCGATCGCTCGCGCACACCTCGCCCTCGCCGCAGCAGATCTCGGCGCCGCTCTCGTCGTGGCACCGCGCGCGCGCGCCGCACTCGGTGCGACAGACCGCCTGCTCGCAGATCTGACCTTCGTCACAGCACACGCTGCCGCAGAGCGACTCGCGCGCGCAGCACTCGACGTCGGTGCCGCAGACCTCGCCCTCGGCGCAGCACGCCTCGCCGCACGCGCGTGCCGTGGCGCCGCACGCGGTCGCGGCGTCCGCGCCGCCGTCCGGGCTCACGGCACCGTCCATCCCCGCAACGCACATCCCGTCGATGCACGCCTGACCACGACCGCAGTCGCTCGCGCTCTCGCACGTTCGCGCGGGCCCACCTCCGCAGTCGCATCCGACGGCCAGCACCGCGAGCACCACGCACGCACACCACGACGAAGCGCGAAGCATGTCCTCACGCTCTCACGCGCCGAGGCGCGCGGTCCAGACACCGCGCGCCTCGTGAGATCCGTCAACGCGACGCGACGTGCGAGGGCGGCGGCGTGTACTGCTCGACCACGTTGTGCACCGGCTCCTGGGTGCGCAGGAACGCGTAGATCGCCGCGAGATCCTCGTCGCTCATCCCCGCGTACGCGCTCCACGGCATCGGCGAGCTGCGCCCGTCCTCGCCCACCATCGCCTGCTCGCCGCGGTGCGCGCGGAAGCGGTTCACGAAGCCCTCCTCGGTCCACAGGCCGAGCCCGGTCTCGCGATCGGGGGTGAGGTTCGCGGTGCGATGGATCGCGCCGTTCGGCATGCGCATCTCGTTGCCGCCCGCGAAGGGCTCACCGACGACCTCGATGCCCTCGCGGCGCGTGTGGCAGTCCGCACAGCCCGCGATGCGCACGAGATAGCGGCCGCGCTCCTCGCGCGACGAGCTCGCGTCGGGGCACGCCCAGGGCTCGGCCGCGTCGGGCACGGTGCGCAGCAGCAGCGTCAGCGGGAAGTCGACCTGGGGATCGGGCACGTCGTTCTCGATCGGCTCGAGCGAGCGCATCCACGCGACGACCGCCTCGACGTCCTCGCCGCAGAGGTGCCGGTAGTTCTCGTAACGCATGATCGGAACCAGCGCGTCGCCCTCGCGATCGACGCCGACCGTGAGCGCGCGCGCGAGCTCGCCGTCGGTCCACTCGCCGAGCGCGGCGGGCGTGATGTTCGCGGACCACGCCTCGAAGGGCAGCCCTTCCGCGGCGCCGAACCCCTGACCGCCGCGCCCGATCGTGCCCGGCACCACGGGGCCCGAGAAGCGCGTGCGATCGACGTCGGAGTGGCAGGTCGTGCAGTGCGCCACGTGCTCCGCGATGTAGCGCCCGCGCTCGACCTGCTCCGCGGTGCGCGCGACGTGCAGATCGGCCGGCGGCGGCGTGTATGGCGTGGCTCCCAGGAACCCTGCGAGCGCCGCGCCCGCGAGCCCGACCGTCACGCCCACTCCGATCGCGATCCTCCTGCCGACCTTGCCCATCTCGACCTCTCCTCGCGCACGCCGTCGTGCGCGACATGGAGTTGGCGAGGGGGCCTTCGACCTGGTTCCTGAATGATCGCTAGCGCGCGTTAGGGTTCTTTAGGAAGACGAAGAGGCCGCGACCCGAGCGAGCTCGAGCCGCGGCCTCTCCGCGTTCCTCACGCTCCCGAGATCACGGGAGCGCGTCGATCACCAGCGGCCGCCGCCGCCGCCGCCGCGACCACCACGGTCGCCGCCGCGATCGCCACCGCGACCGCCGCCGCCGCCGTAGCCGCCGCCGCCCCCACGGCCGCCGCCGCCGAAGCCGCCGCCGCCGCCGCCGCCGAAGCCGCCACCGCCGCCGCCGCGCGGGCGATCCTCGGCGACGTTCACGCGGAGGGGACGGCCATCGAGCATCGAGCCGTCGAGATCACCGATCGCGCGCTTCGCGTCGTCGGCGCTGCCCATCGTCACGAACGCGAAGCCGCGCGGACGACCGGTCATGCGGTCCATGGGGACGTCGACGCGCTCGACGGTGCCGATCGCCTCGAACGCCGCGCGGAGCGCGTCCTCGGTGGTGTGGAACGAAAGATTGCCGACGTAGAGGCGATTGCTCATGAGTCCTCGAATCCAGCTCTCTAGAGACGCGTGACCCACCGAGAGAGCCTCGAGCCCGGCGGGAACGCCGCGATCGCAACTGACATACGCTTCCTGTTGGAAGCCGCGATCGCAGCACGTGACATCCGTCCGAGCGAGGCGAGGACCGAGGAGACGTGCGAGCCGGGACTATGCGCGCGTCGGCGCTTCGTCGCAAACTCGGGGCCCGCTGGACCTCGTCCGCGCGGGCTCCATGATGGAATGCCGAGCCGTCTGCTCGCTCGCGGCGCGCGGACGCGCTACGGATCCCGACACAGGAAGGAAGGCCCAGGTTTGTCGAACACCCCCAACCACACCGCATCGCTCACGGTTCGCCCCATCAACCACGTGCCCGGAGGCGAGTCGTGAATCGCGGCTACGGTCAGGGGAAGCGCCAGCGCGAGGACGAAAAGGCGCGCAAGCAGAAGGAAAAGGACCGCCGCCGCATGGAGCGTCGCGAGATGGGCCCGGGCGAGATCCCGGTCCAGAGCGCGGCCGAGCTGCAGGAGGCGTCCCCGTCGATCGAGGACATCATGCGCTCGCTCGAGCGCGGCGGCGGCGGCGAGGATCGCTCGGCGAGCTCGGTGCCGGCGCGTCTCTTCGTCGGCGGTCTCTCCGACGAGGTGACCGAGGACGACCTGGCCCAGGCGTTCGGTCAGTTCGGCCGCATCGCCGACTGCATCGTGATGCGCGACCGTGACAGCCGTCAGCCGCGCGGCTTCGGGTTCGTGACCATGGCGGACCGCAAGGACGCGCCGCGCGCGATCGCGGGCCTCGACGGCACCGACCTGAAGGGCCGCACGCTCGTCGTGAACGTCGCGACCGAGCGCGGTCGCTGAGGTTGGCGGGAGGGGTCTTGGAAGACCCCTCCCCCCGACCGGCGGAGCCGGATCGGGGCCCCCCACCCCAAACGCTGCGCGCGGGGCCCCAGCCCCGCTTGCTCTTGCTCGGTGGCGGCCCCTTGGATTCGGCGATCTGCGAGCGCCCTCGCCCTGCTCGGCGGGGACCTCTTGGATTCGGCGCGCTGGTGCGGCCACCGCAGGCCCCGACAGCGATCGAGCTCACGCGGTGCGCGGGAGGACGACGCCGAACGTCGTGGTCTCGCCGGGGGTGCTCTGGGCGTGGATGCGTCCTCCGTGCGCTTCCACGATGCCGCGGCAGATGTAGAGGCCCAGGCCGAGGCCCTCGGTGGTGCTGCTGCGCGCGGCGCGCGATCGGTTGAAGCGATCGAACACGCGCGGGAGCTCCTCCGGCGTGATGCCGCGGCCCTGGTTCGAGACCAGGATCTCGACCTCGTCCGGCTCCGCGCGCGCGACGACCTCGATGCGGATCGCCGTGCCGGGATCGCCGTATTTGTGCGCGTTCGAGATCAGGTTCACGAGCACCTGCTCGAGGCGCTGCGGGTCGCCGCGCACCGTCGCCACGCCGTGCTCCACGAGCTGCAGCTCGTGCCCCGCGAGCAGGTTCGTGTTGCGCTCGACCACCTCGCGGGCGAGCACGCCGAGGTCGATCTCGCGCCGCGTGATCGAGAGCTGGCGCGCCTCGATGCGCGACGCGTCGAGGAGATCCTCGACCATGCGCGTCAGCGTGCGCGTCGACGACTGGATGCGATCGAGCGTCTTGCGCTCGCTCGGGCGCAACGTGATCACGTGCCGCAAGAGGCCGGTCGACATCGTGATCACGCTGAGCGGCTGACGCAGATCGTGCGCGATGATCGACGACCACTCGTCGCGCATGCGCTCGAGCTCCTTCACCACCGAGATGTCGCGGAACACCAGCACCGCGCCGACCACGCGCTCACCGACCCGCACCGGCGTCGCGCTCGCGAGGATCGGTACCGCGCGCCCATCGGGGGTGCGCACCGCGAGCTCGATCCCCGCGGCGCTCTCGTGGTGCTCCAGCGCGCGAGAGAGCGGGCGCTCGTCCTCGGGCAGCGGCGCGCCGCGCGCGTCGACCAGCTCGTAGAGCGCGTCGAACGCCTTCGTTCCCGGCGCGGCGTCTCGCGCGAGCCGGCGCGCAGCTTCGTTCTGCGAGACGATCGCGCCGTGCGCGTCCGCGAGCACCACGCCCTCGGGCATCTGCTCGATCACCGCCGAGAGCCACGCGCTCTTCAACGAGACCACCTCGTACGCGCGTGCGGTCTCGATCGCCGGGCCGACCCGCGCTGCGAGCATGCGCAGCACGCGCACGTCGGCCTCGCCGAACGTCACGCCCGGGTTCGTGCTCGCGACGAAGAGGCTGCCCACCGGTCGCCCGCGGTGCAGGATCGGCACCGCCGCGAGCGCGTGCAGCTGCGGGTGTCCGTCGGGAAAGCCGTGGAAGGCCGCGTGCGTCGCGACGTCGCCGGTCAGCACGACCTCGCCGTTCGCCGCGACCGCGCCGAGGGTTCCGATCGCGTGCGGGCGCCCGAGCTCGCGCTCGAGCTCGGGATCGGCGCCGATCACCGCCCAGTCCTCGAAGCGCTGCCCTGGATCGCTGCCGATCGCGACTGCGACCGCGTCGGCGCAGGTGAGCAGCTGCGCCTGCAGCGCGATCGTGTGCAGCAACGATCCGCGGCTCGTGTCGGGCAGTGCCGCGAGCTCGTCCGCGACCACGCTGCTCGCGCGGGTCACGCGCTCGAGCTCGTCGCGCAGGCTGCGCTCGGTCTCGGATGCGCGGCGCAGCTCGTTCTCCATCTCCTTGCGCTCGCTGATGTCGCGCGCGCTCGCCGAGATCATCAGGACCCGGCCGTCGCGCCCGAGCACCGGCCACACCGTGACCGAGATCGGGATGCGGCGGCCGTCCTTGTGCATGATCACCGTCTCGTAGGGCGCGACGCGCTGGCCGCGCCTCAGCCGCGCGAAGAGGCGCTCGGTCTCGTCGTGGAGCTCGGGCGGGACCAGCGGCGCATACGTCTCGCCGATCATCTCGCTCGCGCGCCAGCCGTAGAGCCGCTCCGCCGCGGGGTTCCACTCGGTCAGGTGCCCGTCGAGCGTGAACGCGACGACCGCGTCCTCGGCCGACTCGACCATGCTCTCGAAGCGCGCGCGCTGCGCCTCGACCGCGCGCTCCTCGCTGACGTCGTCCACCTGGACCGCGTGGAAGAGCAGGCGCCCCGCGCGATCGCGCAGGGCCGTCGTCGCGATGCGCACCGGGAACGTCGAGCCGTCCTTCCGCACGTGCTCGGACACGACGCGCGCGTGGCCGTTCGCGTCGTTCATCGCGAGCAGCGAGCGCGCGTCGTCGCGATGATCGGGCGCGTAGAGCGCCTCGATGCTCCGCCCGCGCAGCTCGTCCACGCTTCCTCCGCGCTGCGCCGCGAGCGCGTCGTTCACGAGCTCGAGCGTTCCGTCCGGGCGCGCCAGCGCCGCGCCCCAGTCGGCGTGCTCGAAGAAGAGCTTCCACTTCGCGGCCTCGGCCGCCGCGACGTCGCGCGCCTCGTCGGCGCGGTCGAGCGCGCGCGCGGTCGACACGATCCACGCGCCGCCGAGCAGCGTCGCAGCCACCGCGAACAACGCCGCGGACTCGGGCTGCGTGTAGAGCCCTCGCGTGTGCCCCACCGTCACCAGCAGCCCGAGCACCGGCACCGCGAAGAGCGCGGCGAAGAGCCGGCGCGCCATGTGCCCCGCGGTTCGCTTCTCCGCGAGCATGCGCGCGACCGCCGGGCGAGGCTGCGCGAGCACCACCGCGATCGAGAGCGAGAGCAGCACGATCGCGGTCACGACGCTCATCCCGGTCGTGCGCAGCGAGCGCGTCGCCGTGTGCAGCGCGGCCGCGCCGTACACGTGCCCGTAGAACGCGGTGAGCGCGATGATCCCGCTCACCGCGGCCGCGCCCTCCGCGATGCGCGCCCCCCGCGCCCTCGCCGGCTCGATCGCGAACAGCGCGATCCCGAGCGCGGTCACTGCCGTCGCGGTGTTCGGTGCGGGCACGAGCTGCGCGCCCGATGCGCGCCCGAGGCACGCGATGCGCTCGAGCGCGAGGTCGATCCCGAGCACGTACTGCACGAGCGTGAGCGCGCCGATCAGGGTCACCACGGTCGCGAGCACGCGCGAGATCGCCGTGCGCGTGCCGTGGTCCGGGGCCGACGTCGCGCGCAGCGCGAGCGAGCTGCCGGCGAGCACCGCGACGAGCGCGGTCGTGGGCAGCATCGCGGGCTGCGCGCCGGTGCTCAGCGGGGCGCGGGCCCACCACGCGACGAGCATCGCGGTCCCGACGAACGCCGCCACGATCCCGATCGCGCCTGCGATGCGCGGCAGATCGATCACGAGCGCGGGCGCCACGAGCGGGCGCGTGAGCGACGCCTGCGCGCGCATGACGCCTCCGAGGAGGCAGTTAGTCATCGCGAGCGCTGGCTCAACGCCGGCGCGCCCTCGGCTCGCGGCGCGCGCAGCGCGTCGGCGACCTGCTCGCCCTTCTCGGGGCTCGTGAAGCGCGCGACCACGGTCGCGAGGTGCGGCACGAGCCGCTCGACGTCGGTCTTCGAGAGCGACGTCGGATCGAGATCCTCGCGGCGACACTGCGCCTGCATCACCGGCCACGGAACGACGTGAAGCGCGCGAGATCGTCCCGAGCTGCACGCCCTGCGGCGACGTGCGCTGCGCGAAGCCTTCATCGTCCGAGAACGGCTCCTGCGCTCTCGAGCACGAGGACGGTCGTACCGGAGCGAGAATACCCACCACGACGGAAATGCCGTCCTTCTACTGGAACTGGCAGGTGGCGCGCGTCGTGCTCGAAGAGCGTCCGAGGTCCCGACCGTGGGGCGAGGACGGAGGACGATGCGACGCTGCGAGACGAAGCGGCGCTGCGAGGTGCCGCGGCGTGTGATGGAGCGAGCCCGTGATCGACGCGGCGCCGGTCCAGCCGTGATGCTGATGGTGCTCGGCGCGCTCGCGAGCGGCGCGGCGGGTTGCAGTGCGAGCCCGACGACGCTGCTCGTGGTGGTCACCGCCGATCCAGAGGTTCGCGCGCGCAGCACATCGGTGCGCCTGCGCGTCAGCGGCGGGCCCGAGGGCGACACGTCGGAGCTCGACGAGACGCGCGAAGCAGGCGACGACGCGTGGCCGCTGCGCGCGGTGATCGTGCCGATGTACGGCGATGCGTCGCGGCCGGTGGAGATCTCGCTCGAGGCGCTCGACGCGGGCGCGCGACCGCTCGCACGCATCGGCGCGGCGCCTGCGTTCGAGGCGGGGCGCACGCGCGTCGTCGCCCTGCACTTCGAGGCGGCGTGCCTCGGCGTGCTCTCGTGCGCAGCGGGGCAGACGTGCTCGGAAGGTCGCTGCGTGGCGGTCCCGCGTGAGACGCCGGACGCAGGGACGCCCTCGATGCGCGACGACGGCGGGGTGCCGGTGCCGCGCACCGATGCGGGCCCTTCGTGCCGTGCGGTGACGAGCTATGCGGACGTCGACGGCGACGGATGGGGCGACGGTGCGCGCACCCGCTCGAGCTGCGAGGTGCCCGCGGGTTACGTCGCGCGCGCCGGTGACTGCGACGACGCGTGCGCGGACTGCACCCCGCGCGGCGGCGAGGTCTGCGACGGCAGGCGCGACGAGGACTGCGACGGCCGGGTCGACGAGGACTGCGAGTGCGTCATCGCGCGCACGCGCGCCTGCCCCGGTGGCGACGACGTGTGCGTGCCCGGCGTGCAGACGTGCCTGCTCGGCAGCTGGGGCGAGTGCCAGGGACGCATCGAGCGTCACGACGAGACCTGCAACGCGCGCGACGACGACTGCGACGGCGACGTCGACGAGGATCTGCGCCGAGGGTGCGGCCACGGATGTCACTCGACGTGCGTGCTCGGGCTGTGGGGCCCGTGTCGCGACGACGGAGAGCTCTGCGACAGCGACTGAGGGTACGCTCGCGCGTATGGGATGGCGCGCGGGCGTGCTCGGGTTCGTGATCGTGATCGGGAGCGCGTGCGGCGCGCGCGACGCCGCGCCCACGCCCGAGCCTCCTCCTCCTCCTCTGCCCCCACCTCCGGTGGTCGACACGCCGCCACCGCACGGCCCGCCGATCCCCGCGCCCACCTCGCGATCGATCGTGCGCACCGAGCGACCGTTCGAGGTCACCGGCGAGATGGCGGGCGCGGAGGAGCTCGTCGAGCGCGCACGCCAGCACGCGTCGGTCTGCTACGCGCAGGTGCCGAGCCCCGAGGGCGTGATGGAGCTCGCGATCGACGTCGCCGAGGGACGGGTGCGCGAGCTGCGCGTCGTGCGCGACGAGCTCGCCAACACGACCGTGCTCGCGTGCCTGCGCGAGCGTGTGCTCGCGACGCCGGTGCAGGCTCGGTCCGCGGCGTCGATCCAGGTCGCGTGGCGCTTCGGGAGCGCGCCGATCGACGTCGAGCACGACTGCAGCGAGGACCGCGAGTGCGTGCTCGTGAGCGGCGTGTGCGGCGAGCCGGTCTCGGTGCGAGAGGCGGTCAGGGACACCGCGCAGGCGCGCTACCGCCGGATGAGCTCGGTCGCGACGTGCGCGGGGAACGTCCCCACCGTGCCCACGGTCGCGCGGTGCCGCGAGGGGCTCTGCACCGCGGTGCCGGCGCCGTGACCGAGCGCGGCGCGGTGATGCAACGCGTTCATCGCTACGTCGGCCCGCCCGAGATCGCGTCGCACGCCCGCACCGAGCCGGCGGGCGCTGCGATCTCGAGCGCGCACGATCTCGAGCGCGTCGCGCGGGCCCTCGATCGCCGCGGCGTGGTGACGACGACCTACGTGGTCGATCTCGACGGCGTGCTGCGCATCGCCGATCGCGCGAGCGAGCACGTCGCGTGCGCGGGTGGTCGGCCGGTGCTCGCCGCGGGTGAGCTCGAGGTGAGCGGTGGGCGCGTCGTGTCGGCGACGAATCTCTCGACCGGCTACTGCCCCGAGCCCGGATGCTGGAGCGCGCTCGCGGAGAGCCTCGATCGTGCGGGCATCGCGCGCCCCGACGCGCTCGCGCACGCGTTCGAGATGCGCCGCTGCGAGGCGTGTGGAGCGCGCCAGGTGATCAAGGACGGCGAGCTCGAGTGTCTCGAGTGCGGCGCGGCGCTCCCCGCGCGCTGGAATTTCGATCCGGTGCGGTGGCGCCGTGCACGGGTGGGTGCGTGGGTGATCGACGTGATCGAGGCGCCCACCGCCCGCGACGAAGATCGAGTCGAGCTCGCGATCGCGCGCGATCACGTGCGTCTCGCGCTCTCCGACGGTGCCGGCGGCACGGCGCACGGTGCGAGCGCGGCATCGCGGGTCGTGCGCCTCGCGTTCGATCGTGACGCGACGAGCGACCCCGTCGCCGCGATCGCGCGGGTCGACGCGGAGCTCGCGTCGCAGGCCTCGGGCGAGGCGACCGCGGTCGTGATCGAGGTCGAGCTCGGCGCGACGTCGCTCGTCGGTCGCGGTGCGAGCGCCGGCGACTCGCGCGCCTGGATCGTGAGCTCGGATCGGATCGACGAGCTCACGGCCGGGCAACGTCGGAAGCCGCTCGTCGGCTCGGGGCGCGTGGTGGCAGTGCCGTTCTTCGGTGAGGGCCCGTCGCTGCTCGTCGCGAGCGACGGCCTCGGGGCGTCCGAGGCCGTGCTCGCGAGCTGTGTGCGCGAGGGCGGTGATGCGCTCGGCTGGTCGCTCGTCGACACCGCGCGCCTGCCCTCGGGCGCGCTGGGCGACGATGTCTCGGCGATCGTGATCCGGCGCGCGTGATCAGCGCGTCAGGATCGCCTCGTCGGCCGGGGTCGCCGGCGCGTCGATCTGCGGCGGGCGCATCGACGCGAAGCGCGCGTCGTGATCGGGCGTGACCTCCTCGGGCGTCGCGCTCGCCTGCTCGTCGACCGCGGCCCCGACCAGCGCCGCCGCGCTCTCGTAGCCCCACGAGAGCACCTTCGCGATCACCACCGGATCGATCACGGTCTGCGGGTGCCACACCGTCGTCCGCAGCGTCGGCGCATCGCCGCCGGCGCGCAGCGACTCGAGCGGCACCACGAAGTCGCCCGCGCCGTAGCCCGCGACCCGCAGCCGTCCGTTCGCGCCGCGCTCCACGCCGATCTTCGTCGGGTACCAGCTCGAGTAGAAGCGCACGGCGCGCTGCACGAGCGGGCTCGCGAAGAGCGTCTCGTGCAGCGCATCGCGCATCGTGCGCAGCATCGCGCGCGGCGCGCGGCCGGGCTCCCAGCACGTCTCGTCGTCGACGAGGCGCGCGTCGAACACCGCGCGATGCGGGAAGAGCTGCATCAGCCCGGGCCACGACGACGCCATCGCGCGCACGTCCTCGAACGTCTCGTCGATCGACGCCGCCCCGAGCGCGTGCATCAGCCACGGCTCACCGAGGTGCGCCGCGACCGCGTCGAAGCTGCCGCCGAGCGGCACCGCGACGAACGCCACGCGCGAGAACGCGTCGAGATCGGCGTCGCCCCGCTGCGACCAGACGCTCGCGACGAGCCCGCCCATCGAGTGCGCGACGAGGATCATCGGGCGCCCGTGCTTGGCGCGCAGCGCGCGCACCTGCTCGCCGAAGCGTCGCGCCTCGTCGCGCACGTCGCGCCGCCAGTCGTACGTGATCGTCTCGACGTGCATGCCGCAGAGCTGCCACGCCGTGATCGCGGGACCGTACGCGAGGTAGAGCGGCGCGCGCTCGGGCACCACGTCGGACTCTTCGTGGGGCCGCGCCCACGACGCCTCGGGGATCGCGAGCCGCCGCGCGACGCTGCCGTTCACGGTGCGCCCTGGGTGGAGCCAGATGCGCGCGCTCGGATCGCTGCGCTCCGCGAGGTGTCCGCCGAGGATGCCGTGCACGAGCACCACGACCGGCCGCTCTTCGTCGGTCGCGTCGAGCGTGTCGAGGGGCGCCTCGTTCGCGATGGCGCGCAACAGCGCCAGCGTCTCGTGTGGGAACAGCGCCGGTAGGTTCGTGTCCTCGGCGGAGCCGAATCGCTCCGCGAGCGCGTCGAGCGATGCGCGCTCGAGCAGCTCGAGCAGCGTTGTCGTCATTCCAACCCTCCCGCGCGGCAGCATAACGCGCGTCCTCTCGCGACTGGCGAAGAAGATCCGCGCTCGAGGGTCGTTCGATCGAGCACCCTCCGGGGTGAGGCCTCGTGCCGCACTGCGCGCGTGTTCGTCGAGGATGTCCCCGACACGCCGTCACGCGCCGGCCGCGATCACCAGGTCACGACGTAATTGCAGGTCGCGCCGTTCGCGTAGCGACACTCGGTGTGCCGCACCGACGCGTTGGTCGCGCCCGCCAGCTTGAGGCCCATCTCGATCCACGCCGGGCACCCGGGCCCACAGAAGAGCTGGTTCGGCGCGAGGTCGTCGCCCACCGGCGAGTCGAGCGTGAGGCGCCAGTGGCGCGGCCCGATCTCCTTCGGCGTGAGCGTCCCGCTGTCGAAGTAGCGGCTCCAGAGCGAGCCGGTGCGACCGAGCAGGAATTCGGGCGACCCGAAGCGCAGCGCCATCTTGTAGACGGTGCCGAGATCGTTGTCGGCGATGAACGCGGAGAGCTTCCGCATCTCCTCGTCGCGCGCGCGGTGCTCGCCGAGCAGCGCGGTGACTGCGCGGTTCACGATGCCGATCGGGACCCATCCCCCGGCGAGCAGCACCCCGGACAGCACCTCTCGGTCCTCGCGACTGGCGCGCTCGAGCACCCCGTTCCACGCCCGCTCGCCATAGCTCTGCACGGCGTAACTGCGCATGTGGAGGACGAGACTGGCTTTGCCGCGGGCTTGTCTCAGCATCTTTGCGGCGAGAGTACACCCGGAGCACGCGAATCGAGCGGTCGATTGAGGTCCTCGGCAAAACAGCCGTCATCTCCGTACTGAAAATCCACCGTTCTCATAGACCCTCGAATGGGTGCACTATCAGGGCGGAATGTTCCTCCAGAACGCTGGGCGTATCGGAAATGTCCCCAAGAAGAAGTTCCTGTATTCGCGCAAGGGCCCTTGGCCGCAGCCCTCGCCCACCGAGCCCCTCGGGACCGCGCCCGAGGTGCTGCACCTCCCGTGGCAGGAGGTCCTCGATTTCCAGGTCCACATCGGGCTGCGCTACATGCGCGACCTCTTCGTGTGTGGGCCCGCCGCGCTGGTGAAGGCGCTCGGCTTCCGGGAGCTGCCGGAGATCCCCGACGACGCGCTGGCGAGCGCGCTCACGCGCGGGCTCTACTCGCGCTTCCTGTCGCCGCTCGATCCCGCGGATCTCACGACATTCGGGGTCGATCCGAGCGACGGCGTGTTGCGCTACAAGATCGACTTCTCGCCCATCGCGAGCGTCGATCCCTACGAGGGCATGTACGTCGCGCCGACGATCACGCTGCTGCGGCGCGAGGGCCCGACGAGCCCGACGTTCGCCGTCGAGGCGGTCGCGATCGGCGAGACCGAGCTCGTGCTGCGCCCCGGCGACGGCCCGTCGTGGGAGCTCGCGAAGTACTTCGTGCTGCAGGGCTGCAGCTACGGGACGCTCTTCACCGAGCACCCCAACGTCCACTTCCCCTACGACACGATCAACGCGATCACGAAGGGCTCGATCCCCACCGATCACCTGCTCTTCCAGCTGCTCCACCCGCACCTGCGGTTCTCGCTCGTGCTGGACAATTCAGTGCTGCAGTCGCCCGCGTCGGTGATCAGTGAATTCCGGCACACCATCTACGATCCGTTCACTGCGCGTGCGAGTGATGGTCTGATGTCGTTCTTCATCGCCGGGTACAAGGGCATTCGAGACAATGCCGCATATCCCGGCTATCGATATGCGGAATCGACTGCCACGCTCGGACTGCCTCCCACGGACTACGGTCGTTTTCTCGAGTCCTATTTCGGCCCGTTCCACTGGCTCACGCAGCAGGTCGTCGCGGCGATGGACGACGACGAGATGTCGTACTGCGAGGAGTGGGCGCGCTGGATCCGGGTGTGGATCGAGTCGTTCCCCGAGCTCCACCACCGCCACGTCGACGCTGCCGAGCGGCAGCGGACGCGCGAGAAGCTCGCGTTCGCGCTCGCGGTGATGCTCTGGGACGTGACGGTCGTGCACTCGACCGATCACCACGACTTCGCGACCGACATCCCGGTCGAGTGGAAGTGCTTCCGCCTGCGTGTGCCGCCCCCGGTCGCGCGCGACGGAGGCACGGTCGATCGCGGCAAGCTCTCGCGGCGCATCGACCTGTTCAAGTCGCACCTCGCGCATCGCATGTTCTTCGCACCGACCACGGTCACGAAGCTGATCGACACCGAGTACGACTTCGGCACCGACGCGCTGCGCGCCGTGCACAACGAGTTCATCGAGCGCCTGCGCCGCGTCGACGCGGACCTCCCGTCGCGCGGCATCAAGCGCTTCATCCCCCTCGGCGAGATCGCCGCCAGCATCCAGTACTGATTGCGACGCGCTCTCGCGCTGACGCTCGAGAGCGCTGCAATCAGCCCCGTTTTTTCTCTCCCGACCGCTCGCGTCGGGTTCGACGCGAGTGGTCTTCGCGATGACTCAGCTGCGCACCAGCACCAGGCGCGTGTAGAGCAGAGCGAAGCCCGCCTTCTGCGCGTTGTGCTGGGAGCGCGAGCCGGGCTGGGTCGTGACCACCGCGAGAGCGCAGCCTGCTTCCACCGCGTCGAGCAGTCGCGCGCGGAGCAGCGCGCTCTGCACACCGCGGCGGCGATGGGCGGGCAGCGTCGCCGCGCCTGCGAGCTGGGCGATCGCGCCGTGCTCGTCGCGATGCACGCGCAGGCTCGCGCCGCCGGCGATCGCGCCCTCGTGTGTCGCGAGGTAGCGCCGGTACCCGGTCGCGCTCGCGATGTCGTGGAAGACCTGGACCAGCGCGTCGCGCGCGAACGTCTCGTGCGCCGCGGCCGGCCCGCTGTCGGGGTGCTCGAAGCCGGTCACGACGGCGTCGATCCACGCGTCGCCCTCGTCGTCGCGCGCGCGTCGCACCTCGATGGCAGGAGCGGAGAGCGCGTCGCGATCGAGCCGCATCCCGAGCACGTTCTCCACCCCGACCAGCGTGTACCCGCGCGCGATCAGCGCGTCGGCGCGCGAGAGATCGGCGAGCGTCGAGAGCTCGAGCTGCACCGCGCCCTCGCGCGATCGCACCGCGTCCTCGAACGCGCGCAGCCCCGCGTTCTCGGCCTCCGGGTCGCCGAAGCCCCAGCCGATCACCTTGTCGAACGGCGATCCTCCGATCCATACGCCGACGCCGAGCCCACCGAGCGGGCGCATCAGCACCTCGCGCTCGCCCTTGGCGCGCACCGCCTGCGCGACCTCGCGGGTCAGACCCGCTTCCGCCGCTTCGATGCGGCGCGCCAGCACGACGTCGGCGAACATCGATCTCACCTCATCCGATCTTCGAGCACATCGACTCGGCGCTCGACACCGTGAGGCCGCGACCGGGCTCGACCTCGAGCGCCTTCACCACGCCGTCCTCCGCGTAGAGCGCGAAGCGCCGGGTGCGCGTGCCCATGCCGGCGTCCGACGCGTCGAGCTCGAGGCCGAGCTTCTTCGTCAGCTCCGCGTTCCCGTCGGCGAGCATCAGCACCTTGCCGTCGACCTCTTGGGCCTTGCCCCACGCGCTCATCACGAACGCGTCGTTGACCGCGATGCAGGCGACGGTGTCGACGCCCTTCGCGACGAGCTCGCCGTGGCGATCGAGATAGCCGGGCAGGTGGTGCGCCGAGCAGGTCGGCGTGAACGCGCCGGGCACTCCGAAGAGCACGACGTTCTTGCCCGCGAACACGTCGCGTGTGGCGAGCGGCTTGGGCCCGTCGGCGGTCATGTGCATGAGGGTCGCGTCGGGGATGCGGTCGCCGATCTGGATCGTCATGGGTCGTCTCGTCTCCTCCGCGGCCTCGGCCGCGCGAGAGGCATGACGGAATCGTCTCGCCGCGTCCAATCCGGCGAATCGTCGCGATCGCGCCCGTCGCGCTGATCGCGCGCGCACCGAGAGGTGCGACCCACGCGCCCATGCAGGCGCGGCACCCACGTGCGCTCGCGCGTCACGCGCGGCGTCGTCTCTTCCGCACGAGGTCTGGATGCTCGTTCGTCGCTCGTTCCCTGCTCTCTTCGTCTCCGGATTCGTCGCGCTCGTGCTCGCGGGCTGCGAGTGCTCGAGCGGCGGCGCCGCACGCGACTGCGAGACCGCGGCCGACTGCGGCGGCGGCGCCTGCATCGAGGGCGAGTGCGTCGCGCGCGACGACGGCGGCACGAGCGATGGGCTCGATGGATCCACGGCGGACGTCGATGCGCGCACGCCGGGCGCCGACGCGAGCGGTCCACCCTGCGACGAGGGCTCGTGCTCCGGGGACGCGCGCTGCGTCGAGGGTCGCTGCGTCGCGTTCGAGCCCGGTGAGTACGACGATACCTGCACCCGCCCCGAGAGCTCGGGCCCGGTGCGCCCGCAGATCCAGTGCGCGTTCGAGAGCGCGCCCGCCGGCGATCCGCGCCCCGACGCGATCCGCGCGCTGGGCACGCCGCTCGTCGCGAACCTCGGGATCGGCACGCCGTCGCGCCCGAGCATCGTGTACGTCGCGGACTACGCGTACACCGACGGCACGCCGCGCGGATGCACCGCGTCGGGCGTGCTGCGCATCCTCGACGGATCGACGTGTCGCTCGCAGTCGGTCTCGACCGAGGTCGTGCTCAACTCGCCGGTCACCCCGGCGATCGGCGATCTCGATCTCGACGGTCGCCCCGAGATCGTCGCGGCCGCGACCGAGGGCGGGCTGGTCGCGTACCGCGTCGCAGCCGATGGCGCGATCACCATCGCGTGGCGCACCACGCTCGAGGACGGCGCGCCCGATCTCTGGGGGAGCGATCAGTGCCAGTGGGGCGCGGTCTCGCTCTACGATCTCGACGACGACGCGCGCCCCGAGGTGCTCTTCGAAGGCGCGGTGTGGGACTCGAACGGCGTGCGCGTCACGACGCTGCCGGGCTGGGTGCACATCGGCAACGGCACGCCGGTCCCGGTCGGCGACTTCGACGACGATGGTCGCGTCGAGGCGGTCGCGGGCAACGCGACGTGGGAATTCGATCCCGCGACTCACACCTTCGCGATCGAGAGCGGCTTCTCGACGACGGTCCGCGCGGGCTTCACCGCGATCGCGGATCTCGGCGACTTCCCCACCGTGCGCGGCGATGCGCCGGGACGCCCCGAGGTCGTCACCGCGATGTACGGCGAGGTCTCGGTGCGCACCCTCGCGGGCGGCTTGATCGTCGAGTACGACCGGACCTCGGAGGGCAACGGCGGACCGCCGACGATCGCGGACTTCGACGGCGACGGCGTGCGCGAGATCGGCGTCGCGTTCGGCGACAGCTACGAAGTGTTCGATCTCGCCGAGGACGACGGACGCCTGTGGAGCCAGCCCTCGCAGGACAGCACGAGCCAGCGCACCGGATCGTCGGTGTTCGACTTCAACAACGACGGGCGCGCCGAGGTGGTCTACGGCGACGAGTGCTTCGTGCGCGTGTACGACGGAACGACCGGTGACGTCGTGTTCTCGCAGGCGCGCTTCTCGTGGACGTGGACCGAGAACCCGATCGTCGTCGACTCCGACGCGGATGGATCCGCGGAGGTGATCATGGGCGCGAGCGAGGCGTGCAACCCCGGGTACTGTCCGGCGATCGATCCGCTCTTCGCCGGCGTCGGCTGCGAGTCCGACGCGGACTGCGTGTCCGGCGCGTGCGACGAAGGGCTCTGCCGCTGCACCACCGACGCGCACTGCGGCACGACGTACGGCTGCGTCGCGCCGCTCGCGGGCACGCCCGGCGACGGCAACGTGTGCCGCGCCCTCCATCGCGACTGCGTCGCCGGCATCCGCGTCTATCGCGACGGCAGCGATCGCTGGTCGTCGTCGCGCACGATCTGGAACCAGCACGGCTACCACGTGACGAACGTCGAGGAGGACGGGACGATCCCGCGCACCAGCGAGATGCGCGCGAATTGGGCCGACGACTCGCTCAACAACTTCCGCCAGAACGTGCAGGGCGAGGGCGCGCGCACCGCGGGCCCCGATCTCACGATCCAGTCGATCACCGCGCTCTGCAGCGTGACCGACGGAAGCACCGACATGCGCGCGACGCTGTGCAACCGCGGTCAGGTGTTCCTCGACACCGGCATCCCGGTCGTCTTCGATCAGATCGCCGAGGACGGCGCGCGCACGCGGCTCTGCGATCTGCGCACCACCGAGCCGGTGCCGCCCGGCGTGTGCACGACCGTGAGCTGCACCGCGCCGGTGCCCGCGGATGGAGTGTTCGAGGCGACCGCCGACGACGCGCGCATGATCGGCGAGTGTCGCGAGGCGAACAACTCGGCGCGCGACATGGCCGACTGCCTGGAGTGATCATCGGCTCGGGACGGCGCGCGAGCCGATGAAGCTCCGCGCCGGCTGACGCGCCTCTCGCCAGGCGCGCGCCGTGAGATCCGGAGCGCCCGTCTCGAGCTCGTCGATGCGCGCTCGGATGTCGGCGGCCTCCTCCACCAGCGCATCGAGCTCTCGCGTGGCCAGCGAGAGCTCGATGTGGCGATGGATCGTGTTGTACTGCGCCGCCGCGATGCGGTGTTTCTCGGCGCGCTCGGCGTAGCGGAGCACCGTCTGCAGCGCGGCGAGCACCGCCGCGAGCACGCTGGTGATGCCGACGGCGACCTTCGCTCCGAGCTCGATCGACGTGTCGAGCGACGCGAACACGGTCGAGCCGACGATCGCCGAGAGCACCACCGCGGGCACGCCGAGCTGGTAGTGACGCGCGGAGAGTCGCGTCGCAGCGAGGAGGTGCGCGCGCTTCCGATCCTCGACGCGGTGCTTCCAGTCGATCAGCAGATCGACGATCCGCTCGTCCTGTCCGACCACCGACTCGCGCACCCCGACCTCCGAGAGATCGTCCTCGTCGACCTCGTCGTGCACGTCGTCGGCGTCGCTCATCGTGCAGGACCTAGGCCCGTCGTGCTCGCGCCCACGCTTGATGTGCACCGGCGTCTGACCACAGCCTCTGCGCGATGCGACGCATGCACCTCGTCGAGCTCGAGGACCTGCCCTGGGTCCCTGCCGCGATCCGCGATGGAGGCACCGACCTGCTGGACCTCGGGTTCGAGCGTGTCGGGTTCTATCGCGGCGTCGTGCCGCGACTGCGCGCGCTGCTCGCCGACACGAAACGTGCGCGGGTGATCGACGTGTGCTCGGGCGGTGGCGGCGGCGCGCTCTACGCGCACGGGACGCTGCGCGACGCGGGCATCGAGATGGTGCTGACCGATCGTTATCCGAACGAAGCGGGGCGCGCGCGTGTCGCGTCGCGCGGCGATGCGGCGCTCACCTATCGCGAGAGCCCGGTGGACGCGCTGCAGTTGCCGGCCGAGCTCACCGGCGTCCGCACGATGTGGGGCGCGCTCCATCACTTCCCGCCCGATGCGATCGCTGCGCTGCTCGCCGCGATCGTGCGCAGCGGTGAGCCCCTCGCGTTCTTCGACGTCGCGGCGTCGCCCGCGATGCGCAAGCTGCCGGTCGTGCTCGCGCCGATCGCGATGAGCCTCAACATGCTGATGCTCTTCGTGGGCTCGCTCTTCCTCGTGCCGCTGGTGCGTCCGGTGCGCGCGTCGCGTCTCGCGCTCACGTACCTCGTGCCGCTGATCCCGCTGCTGGTCGCGTGGGACGGAACGGTGTCGGCGCTGCGCGCCTACACGCCCGACGAGCTGCTCGCGATCGCGCGCGGGGTGCCGGGGGGCGAGGGCTACGAGTGGGCATCGGGCGTCGAGGGCAACGCGCTCTATCTCACCGGTCGCCCTCGCTGAACCTGCGCGCCGTGATCGCGCCGTGAGCCGTTTCGCCACGGTCGCGGTACCGACGCGACATGACGCTCTTCCGGCCGAATCCAGCGCTCTCGATTCCAGCGCTCGCGCTGCTGAGCGGCTGCATCGGGAGCCTCGCCGACGGAGCCGCGGGTCCACGCGGGCAGATGCGCGATCCAGGTGGGCCCACCTCACCTTCCGCGTGCGAGGACGCGCCGCGCGAGGCCGAGGTGCCGATGCGGCGCCTCACGCCGCACGAGTACCAGGAGACGCTGCGCGCGCTCTTCGGCGATGCCGCGCCCGACGTGATCGACCTCCTGCCCGCGCCCTCGAGCGGCAACGCGTACTCGACGTTCGCGAGCGGGCATCGAGTGGGCGAGACCGAGGCGCGCGCCCTGCTCGAGGCCGCGGAAGAGATCGCGATCGCGGTCGAGCCGACGTTGCCCGACTGCGCCGGTGCTGCGATCGCCGAGTGCGCGCGCGCGACGATCACGCCCTGGGCCGCGACCGTGTATCGACGCCCGCCCGAGGCCGAGGAGATCGATCGCCTGATCGCGCTCGCAGTCGCGGCCAACGGAGAGGGACTTGCGGCGCGCGAAGCGCTCGCGGTCGCGCTGATCGCGCTCTTGCAGGAGCCGCGCTTCCTCTACGTCGTCGAGTCGCGCGCCGACGTCGAGACGTGGTCGCTCGATGGGCACGAGCGCGCGCAGCGCCTCGCGTACACCTATCTCGGTGCGCCGCCCGACGACGCGCTGCGCGAGGCTGCGGAGTCCGGTGCGCTCCTCACGCCCGAGGGCATGCGCGAGCAAGGCGCGCGCGTCACCGGCGACCCGCGCGCCCGCGCGACGTTCCATCGCTTCGTGCGCGAGTGGCTCGGCATCGCGACGCTTCCGACGAGCCACTCCGCCGAGGTGCGCGCCGCGCTCGACGAGGAGCTGCGCCGATTGATCGACGACGCGTGGGACGCCGACGACGGCTTCGCGGCGCTGCTCACCTCCGACGTCGCCTACGTCGACGCGGTGCTCGAGGGCTTCTACGGACTTCCGCGCGAGAGCAGCGGACCCGGCGACTTCCGCCGCGTGACGATGCCGGGCACGCGCGTCGGCGTGCTCACGCATCCGCTGGTGCTCGCCGCCGCGTCGCACGGCGAGCAGTCGTCGCCGATCCTCCGCGGCAAGCTGATCCGCACGCGCCTGCTCTGCACCGACATGCCTCCGCCGCCCGTCGACGCGCAGGAGAGCGAGCCCGCGCTCCCCGCGACCGCGACCGCGCGCGAGCGCTACGAGGCGCGCATCGCGAGCTCGCGCTGCACCGGCTGTCACGTGCTGCTCGATCCCGTGGGCTTCGGGCTCGAGGCGTACGACGGGCTGGGCCGGTTCCGCACCGAGCTCGGCGAGCGCGCGATCGACGATCTCGGGGAGATCGCGGCGGGCGGCGACGCGACCGGCACCTTCGACGGCGCGAGCGAGCTCTTCGCGCTGCTGGTCGCGAGCGACGACGCGTCGCGCTGCTTCGCGCAGCAGTGGACCGAGTACGCGCTCGGCCGCGAGGTGCGCTCCGATCTCACGTGCAGCGTCGGCGATCTCGGTGACGCGTTCGTCGGCTCCGGCCGCGCGATGTCGGTGCTCTTCGAGTCGCTCGCGACCCATCCCTCGTTCGTCGAGCGCCGCGCGCAGGAGGTCTCGCCGTGAATCGCTTCTCCCGACGTCAGGTGCTGCGCGGGGCGGGCGTCGCGCTCGCGCTGCCGATGCTCGAGTCGCTGATGCCGCGCACCGCGCGCGCGGGGACGATGCCGACGCGCTTCGTCGTGATCACGACGGGGCAGGGCACACTGCTCCCGCGCTGGACGCCGCCGGTGCGCGCGGGCGAGGCGCTCGAGCTCTCCGAGCTGCTGATGCCGCTCGCCGCGCATCGCGACGATCTCGTCGTGGTTTCGGGCATCGACAACCTGATGCCGCGTTATCACGTCTCGAACGGCCACAACGCGGCGGGGCACACGCTGCTCAACGCGCACCTGGCCACGACGTCGGCGACCAGCGACGGCAGGCTCTTGCCCGAGGGATCACGCAGCGAGGTCGGTCAGCCGACGCTCTGCGTCGGGCCCTCGATCGATCACCATCTCGCGGATCGCATCGGCTCGCCGCTCCCGCTCAACCTCGCGGTGAACGGGACGAACGTCGGCGAGAACCGCATGTACTACCGGGTCACGCCGGAGAACAGCTCGGCGCCGAACGGCGCGCGCGCCGAGGCGCGGTTGATCGGCGATCCGGTGCGGGTGTTCGACGAATTCCTCGCGGGCTCGAGCGGCGCGCCCACGACGCTGCGCGATCGACTGCGCGGGCAGCGCGGGCGTGTGCTCGATGCGCTCGGTGGCTCGTACTCGGCGCTCGCGCGTCGGGTGAGCGCGGCGGATCGCGCGCGGCTCGAGGCCCACGCCGAGCGCCTCGCGGAGCTCGAGGCGTCGCTCGGTGCCCCGGCGATCACCTGCGAAGATCCGACGCTCTCGCTGCCTCCGGGCTATCCGAGCGCGGGGCGATCGGACCTGCTCTGGCGCGCGCAGATCGACGTGATGGTCACCGCGCTCACGTGCAACGTCACGCGCGTCGCGTCGATCCACGACACCGACTACGGCGGACCGGCGTTCGAGTTCCTGCGTGCGCCGATGCCGAGCGAGCTGGTCGAGGCGGGTGCGCGCGCGCTGCCGGGCGATGCGATCGCGGACTGGCACGCTCAGGTGCACGGCGACACCGGCGGTGCGCCGAACGAGAATGCCAATCTGATCGCGGGATTCACGTTCTACGCGACGCAGGTCGCGTATCTGCTCGAGCGCATGAAGTCGGTGGTCGAGCCCGACGGGAGCACGCTGCTCGACAACAGCGTGGTGCTGTGGATCTCGGAGTTCGGCAACGGCGGCGCGCACTCGACGGACGATCTCCCGGTGGTCCTCGCGGGCCGCGCCGGTGGTGCGCTGCACACGGGGCGACACCTCGCTCGTCCCGATCGCACCACCGGCGATCTCTACACGTCGATCCTGCAGCTCTTCGGCGTCGACGAGGACTCGTTCGGGCTCGTCGGCGACAGCGATCTGCAGCATGGCGGCCTCGGGGGGCTCTGATCTGCGCCTCGGCCGGAGTGCTCGTCCCGCACGTCCCATACGGGACCGGCGGGCGTCGGCTCACGCGCTCGCGCGCGTATGCGGGCCCGCCTCGAGCGCGCTCTCGGCGCGGCCCTCGCGCGCGGCGCGCCGGTAGTGCCGCGGCGCGTGCCCGGTGACGCGCTTGAACGCGTTGCTGAACGCGCTCTCGGACCGATAGCCGAGCGAGGTCGCGAGCTCGAGCACCGAGGCGTCGTCCTCGCGGAGCCGCTTCTGCGCGAGGCGCATCCGCCACTCCGTGAGGTACTCGAGGGGCGCGACGCCGGCGACGGCCTTGAAGCGCACCGCGAAGCTGGTGCGCGACATCGCGGCGATCTTCGCGAGCTCGGCGAGCCGCCACCCGCGCCCCGGCTCGGCGTGCATCGCGCGCAGCGCGGGGCCGATCCGCTCGTCGCGCACCGCGCGCAGCCAGCCCGAGGGCAGCGCGCCCGCGCTCGCGAGGTGCGCCCGCATGACGTGCACGAACACGAGCTGCGCGAGCTGCGCGCACGCGACCTCCGCGCCCGGCAGCGTCGAGCCGTGCTCGCGCATCATCTGCTCGAAGAGCCAGCGCAGCGCCGCGGCCTCGGGCGATGCCGCGCGCACGTGCACGAGCGGGGGCAGCACGTCGGTGAGCAGCGCGCTGCCTGCGGGGTGGAGCGACACCATGCCGCCGATCAACCAGCAGTCGGCGCCGTTGCCGATCGTCGGGACGCTCCGTCCGTCGCGGTAGAGCGAGCGCGCGCTGGTCACCTTCGCGGTGAGGTTGCTCGTGACCAGGAAGTCCTCGCGCCCGCGGAAGAGGAAGACGTCGCCTTCCTCCATCTTGGTCGCGCGCTTCTGCTTGCCGACGCGCACCCAGCACTGGCCCCTCGCGACCGCGAAGAGCTTGATCCGGTGGGGCGCCGGGAAGTGCACGGCCCACGCGCCGCCCGCGCGAAGGCCGCCCGACACCACGGTGCTCGCGTCGGTGAGGCGCAGGACGTCGGAGAAGGGATCGTGGGACACGGGAGCACGATCGCTCGGAGGACGCGGCTCGCTCAACACGCGTAGACGGTGCGGATGTCCTCGAGGAGCCCGGGCCCGATCGGGGACCACCCGGTGAGCTCGCGCGTGATCGCCGACGACGCCCGCACGTCGAGCGCCGCGAACCGCGAGAACCAGCCGAAGTGCTCGTCGCCGCGCGAGACCGGCGCACCGAGCCCGAGCCGCTCGCCGATCGCGGCGGCGATCGCGCGCATCTCGATCCCGCTCTCGCCGACCGCGTGCAGCGCGCTCCCGGCCGGCACCCTCCCGGCGGCGAGCTGCTCGATCGCGAGCCGATAGAGCACGGCGGCGTCGTCGCGGTGCACCGCAGGCCAGCAGTGAGAGCCGTCGCCCTGGTGCGCCGAGACGCCGCTGCGTCGCGCGAGATCGATCAGCACCGGGACGAAGCCGTGATCGCCGGGCCCGTGCACCGACGGCGGCAGGCGCAGCACCACGGAGCGGACGCCGCGCTGCGCCGCGCCGCGCACCAGGACCTCGGCGGGCTGGCGCGGCGAGCTGGGCGCGACGTCGTCGTGCTCGGTCGTCACGCGCCCGGCGGGCAGGCCGGCGACGCCCGAGGTGGACACGAGGACCTTGCTCGTGCCGGCGGGCTGCTGCGCGAGGCCCTCGATCAGCGCCTCGATCGCGGCGTGGTCGACCCGCACCGACTCCGCGAAGCTCGCGAAGTCGTGGATGAAGCCGCAGTGGACCACTGCGTCGGCCTCGGTCGCCGCGGTGCGCAGCGTGCCGAGGTCCGCGAGGTCGCCGCGCACCGGGCTCGCGCCTGCCGCGCGCAGCGTCTCGGCGGCGGCGTCGCTGCGCGCGAGGCCGCGCACGGTGTGCCCCGCCGCGAGCAGCTCACGCACCACGCCGGTGCCCACGAACCCGGTTCCTCCGGTGACGAAGACGCGCATCTCGATGCTCTCCTCCGCGCCCACGACGGGCGCAGGACGAACATGCGGCGAGGACGTCGAACGATGAATGCGTGAACGGCCCGAAGACGTGCGCGATCGTTCGAGCGGTGCTCGACGAAGGAGCGCTGACGTGCACGGGGGTCAGCTGCGCTTCAGCGAGCCCGGAGACACTCCCACATAGCGCTTGAACGCTCTGCTGAACGCGGCCTCCGACGAATAGCCGAGCTTCCCCGCGACCTCGCCCAGGCCCGCCCGCTCGCGCGCGAGCATGCCGTGCGCGATCTGCATCCTCCATCGCGCGACGTAGGTCATCGCCGGCTCGCCCAGCAGCTCGGTGAACCGCGCCGCGAACGCGGAGCGCGACATCCCGACCGCGCGCGCCAGCGTCTCGAGGGTCCACGGGCGCGACGGGTCGCGATGCACCAGCGCGAGCGCGCGTCCGATCTGGGGATCGCGCAGCCCCGCGATCCATCCCTCGTGCTCGCGCGGCGCGCGCTCCATCCAGTCGCGGATCGCGTGCACCACCAGCAGGTCGGCGAGCCGCGCGAGGATCGTCTCGCCACCGGGGCGCATCGCCTTCGCCTCGCTCGCGAGCAGCGCGATCGTGCTGCGCATCCACTCGTGCTCCGGCGCGCTCGACGCACGCACGTGGATCACCCGCGGCAGCAGCTCGACCAGCACACGCGCGCTCTCGTGCTCGAAGCGCACCGAGCCGCACACGAGGCTCGTCGGCGCGCCGCCGGTGCCGTGCACCAGGTACGCGTAGCGCTCGCGCACCTCTTCGTGCGGCAGCTCGTCGATCCGATACGCGCGCACCCCGGGCTCGCTCACCAGGCGATGGCCGCGATCGTGCGGGACGAGCGCGAGGTCGCCCGCTTCGAGGCGCAGCGGAGGCTCGCCGTCGAGCTCGAGCCATCCGCCGCCCGCGGTCACGACGTGGAAGCTCATGGTCTCGTCGATCGCCGGCAGCGCGAGACCCCACGACGCGGTGAGCTCGGAGCGACAGCAGAACACGCCGCTCATCCGCAAGAAGCCCAGCGCATCGCCGAGGGGATCGATCGGCGCGAACACGTCGCGGACCTTCATGCCCCGAGCATGCGCGACCGTGGACGAACGGGCATGTCGCGTGGACGCACGGTCAAGGCGCGGATCGCGCAGCGAGGCCAGGTTCTCCGTGTCGATGCGACGGCGCGTCGCGAGGAGGACGAGATGAAGGTGTTGGTGGTGGGCGCGACGGGCGGCTCGGGACGTGCGGCGGTCGATGCGCTCCTGCGCGCGGGGCACGAGGTGACGGCGTTCGTGCGCAGGCCCGAGCTGATCGAGGCGCGACCGGGGCTGCACGTCGCGGTCGGGGACGCGATGCACGCCGAGGACGTCGAGCGCGCGGTCGTGGGGCACGACGCGGTGATCGTCACGCTCGGGATCCGCGAGAACGCGGTGCTGGTGCGGCTGCGCGGCAGCGCGGGCACGCCGATCGACGTGCGCTCGGCGGGCACCAAGAACGTGATCGCGGCGATGCGCGCGCAGGGCGTGCGACGGCTCGTGGTGCAGACGTCGTACGGCGTCGGCGAGACCAAGAATGGGCTGCGCTGGATCGACGCGATGCTGTTCCGCGTGTTGCTGCGCGATCAGATCGCGGACACCGAGGAGCAGGAGCGCGCGGTCCGCGCGAGCGGGCTCGACTGGGTGCTCGTGCAGCCGGTGCACCTCACCGACGCGGAGCGCGAGGAGACGGTGTTCGCGTCGGCGCGCGGCGAGGCGCGCAAGACGAGCATCTCGCGCAGGAGCGTCGGGAGGTTCCTCGCGGAGTGTGTCGGGGGACGCGCGAGCCGGGAGTCGATCGCGCTCTCGACCGCGTGAGCGCAGGAAGCCGCGTTCACCGGCGGGGCGTGATCGTGACGCGATCGAGGAGCTCGGCGGGGAGCTCGAGGCGGACCCACCAGCCGTCGGCGCGGCGGGTGGGGACGATCGTGAGCTCCTTCTTCGAGGCCTTCTCGAGCTTCGCCTCGATGCGGGCCGCGGCCGCGCGCGCTTCGTCCTCACCGGGGCGCGACGGACGCTTCTTGGTGCCGCGGACGCGTGCGTCGCGCGCCGCTTCTTCGATGCTGCGCGCGGTGTGCTGCGAGAGCGGCTTGCCCTCGATCGATGCGTCGGTGCGCGCGAGGGTCTCGGCCTGGTCGTCGGCGGTCGTCGCGTCGACGAGCTGGATCACCGAGCGCGCGCGCTCCGAGCCGAGCTTCACCGCCATCTCGCGCGAGAGGTGCTCGGGGATGCGCACCAGCTCGAACGCCGTCGAGCGCGACAGCGAGGTCCGACTCTCGACCAGCTCGGCGAACGAGCTGGCGCCGAGCGCCGAGTAGATCTCCTTGCGTTGCAGGATCTGCAGCGCGAGCGCGATGTCGTAGAACGCCTCGGCGATCTGCTCGACCTTGCGGCCGATCAGCGCGAGCGCGTCGTCGCCCTTCTGCTTGTTGCGTTGCACGGCGGCGCGCGCGGTGCGGGCGATCAGCGAGAGGTCCTTCTTGCTGGTGGCCTTCTTCTTCGGCGCGGTGACGGTCTTCTTGGTCGCGGCCTTCTTCGCCTTCTTCATGTCGCGACTCTATCCCGCGAGGTGCGGGACGACGGAGTCCACGGCGTGGACTTCCGAGTCCACGCACGTGGACTTCCGAGTCCACGCCGTGGACTCCTCCGTCTCAGCGTCCGATCACGTGATCGAAGGTCTCGAGGGTGGGGAGCTTCTTGTAGTCGCGCAGCTCCTCCGGCATCACGCGCAGCGCTTCGCGCACCACGTCGCGCTGCGCTTCGTCGAGCGTCGCGACGTCGTAGAGGTACGTGCGGATGAGGAACACGCTCGCGCCCTCGAGCGGCACCGTGATCTGTCGCTCGACGCGCAACCAGGCGCGCGCGGCGTCGTCCCAGCCGCGGCGCAGCCCGGCGTCGGGATGGTGATCGAGCGCGTCGTCGGCGGAGAGCGTCCACACGAAGCGCACGTAGGGGCCGCGGCCGATCATCGAGGCGACCATGCTGCGCGAGACCCGATCGTCCTTCGCGAAGCCGGGCACCGGCGCGTGGATGCGCGAGAACGACGCGCCCGCGAGCAGCTCGGGGCGCCAGCCGCTCGGGAAGCGCACGTCGAGCGCGACCGCGCGACCTTCGCCCCCGCCGTGCTCGAGCACCGCGAGATCTTCCTGCACCGCGCGCGCGATCGCCTCGAGCGGATCACGCGCGTCGCGATCGGCGTCGGCCTCGCGCAGCACGTCGGGCGCTTCGGTGGCGAGGGTGTCGCGCATCCAGGCGAGCGCAGCGTCGCGCGCTCGCTGCGCGATCGCGTCCTCGCCCGCGATGACGTGGCGGCTCGGAGGCGACGCGCGCTTGGCGGCGAGGTAGCGCGGGCGCTCGTCGTCGATCTGGAAGAACAGGCGATCGCGCGCGCCGTTGCCGAGATCGGTGCCGAAGCGGATCAGCCCCGCCTGCATGCGCAGCGGCGTGGGCTCGACCGGGAAGTAACGCGCGGGCGCGGTCACTCCCCGAGCATGCATCGATCACCGCGTCCGAAGCAGGATTCTCAGATCTCGAGCTGCATGCCCACTTCGACGACCCGGTCGGGCGGCAGCTTGAAGAAGTCGGTGGGGGCGCGGGCGTTGCGCGAGAGGAACGCGAAGACCGACTTGCGCCATGCGGCGAGGCCCGGGCTCGCGGTCACGACGAGCTTCTCGCGGCCGAGGAAGAAGCTCGTGTCCTCGGGACGGGTGTGCAGGCCTCGGCTCGCGCAGGCGCGCAGGATCTCGGTGACCCGCGGCGACTGCATGAAGCCGTAGTGCGCGGTGACGCGGAACACGCCATCGCGCATGCGCTCGACCTCGACACGATCGGCGCGCGGCACGTGCGGGACGTCGTCGGTCACGATGCGCAGCAGCACGAGCTGCTCGTGCAGCACCTTGTTGTGCTTGAGGTGGTGCAGCAGCACCGGCGGGCTGCCGCCCGGGGTCGACGTCATGAACACCGCGGTGCCGGGGACCCGCGCGTACTTGCGGGTGTCGAGATCGACGAGCAGCGCGTCGAGCGGCTTCGAGCGACCGCGGAGGAACTCGGCGACGCGATCGCGACCGCGCTTCCAGGTCGTCATCACCGCGAGCAGCACGCCCGCGACCACCAGCGGGATCCACCCGCCGGTCTGCAGCTTCTCGACGTTCGCGACGAAGAACGCGAGGTCGACGATCAACATCCCGCCGCACACGAGCACCGCGCGCGGCGTGCCCCACCACCGCTTCACCACCGTGAAGAAGAGCAGCGTGGTGATGGTCATCGTGCCCGTCACCGCGATGCCGTACGCAGCGGCCATGTTCGACGAGCTCTGGAACACGAGGACGATCACGATGCACGCGATCATCAACAAGCGGTTGATCTCGGGGACGTAGATCTGTCCCTCGGCCTCGCTCGAGGTGTGGCGCACCTCCATGCGCGGCAGATAGCCGAGCTGGATCGCCTGCCGCGTCAGCGAGAACGCGCCCGAGATCAGCGCCTGCGACGCGATCACCGTCGCCGCGGTCGCGAGGAGCACGAGCGGCACGCGGAGCGCGGGCCCGACCAGGCGGAAGAAGGGCGCCTCGATCGCGCTCGGGTCGTCGAGCAGCAGCGCGCCCTGTCCGAAGTAGTTGAGCAGCAGCGCGGGGAACGCGAGCGCGACCCACGCGCTCATGATCGGCTTGCGCCCGAAGTGCCCCATGTCGGCGTAGAGCGCCTCGCCGCCGGTGATGCAGAGCACGACGCTGCCCAGCACCCAGAACCCGCTGCCGTGGCCCGAGAGCAGGAACGCGATCGCGTGGTGGGGCGAGACCGCGGCGAGGATCGAGGGGTGCCCCACGATGTGCACCGCGCCCGCGGCGCCGATCACGACGAACCACAGCGCGACCACCGGCCCGAACACCGCGCCGACCTTCGCGGTGCCGCGGCTCTGCTGCAGGAAGAGCAGCACGAGGATGACGATCGAGATCGGGACGACGTAGGGGCGCAGCACGTGCCCGACGCCCTCGACGTTCTCGATGCCCTCGACCGCCGAGACCACGGAGATCGCGGGGGTGAGCATGCCGTCGGCGTAGAGCAGCGCCGCGCCGAAGAGGCCCGCGAGCACGAGCCATCCGGTGTGCTTGCTGCCGGCCGGCACGATCAGCGCGAGCAGCGCGAGGATGCCGCCCTCGCCGTGGTTGTCGGCGCGGGTGACGAAGACCAGGTACTTCACCACGACGACCAGCGTCAGCGCCCAGAAGAAGAGCGAGAGGATGCCGAGCACGTTCGCCTCGGTCGGCGCGATGCCGTACGACGCGTGGAACGACTCGCGCATCGCGTAGAGCGGCGAGGTGCCGATGTCTCCGTAGACGACGCCGAGGGCGGCGATCGCGAGCTTGAGCACGTTGGCCTGCGGGCCGTGCGGCGCGGGCTGCACGTCCGCCCGTTCCGCGCTGGTCTCGCTCGCGATCGACATCGGGCGCGCAGCCTAGTGCTCGCCGCAGGACGCGCCTTGATGCGTTCTTAGCGCCGTTTCGACGGCGATTTAGCGGCGCGCGAGGGAGGATCCGCGCGGCGAGCATGCACGGAGGTCCGTACCGCACGCGCGCTCCGGGCGCGCGGGAGCCCACGACGCTCGATCGCGAAGCGCTGGTCGTGCTCGCGGTCGCGCTGATCGGGTTCTCGATCCCGCTGGTCGCGGTCGTGCTGGGCGTCGCGGTGTCCGGCCCGGTGCTCGGGATCGCGCTCGTCGCGCTGATCGTGATCGTGCGGCTCGGAGTGGCGACGCTGCGCGAGGCACGCGTGACACGCGCGTCGCGGCGAAGAACGCTAGGGGAATGAAGCGCGGAGCGAGGGACTACCTCGGCGCGGTGGGCGCGGTGGCGATCGCGGTCGCGATGGGCACCGCGATCGCGCCCTACGTCGATCTCGCCGACCTCGCGATGCTGCACCTCGCGGCGATCGCGGTGGTGGGCACGCTGCTGGGCCGCGGGCCGGCGCTGCTCGCGTCGATCCTCGCGGTCGCGACCCTCGACTTCTTCTTCGTCCCGCCGCTGCACACGTTCGCGGTCGAGCACCTGCGCCACGCGATCACGTTCGTCGTGCTCTTCGGCGCGGGGCTGCTGATCAGCACGCTCGCGAGCCGCCTGCGCGATCAGTCGGCGGAGGCGCGGGCGCTCTACGCGCTGAGCCGCGCGCTCGCGGGCGCCGACGATCGCGACGCGGTGCGCGCGGTGGTCGCGGAGCACGCGAGCGCGGTGCTCGACGGCGACGCGTCGCTGGTGCCGGCCGGTGCGGACGTGCCGGAGGGAGCGCTCGGCGTGCCGGTGGTGGTGGGCGGGCGCGTCGAGGCGACGTTGAGCGTGCGCGGGACGAGCGACGTGCGGGCGCGCGCCGAGTCGCTGGCCGCGACGATCGCGCTCGCGCTCGAGCGCGTGCTGCTCGCGGACGAGGCGCATCGCGCGCAGCTCCGCGCGCAGACCGAGGAGATGCGGAGCTCGCTGCTGAGCTGCGTCTCGCACGATCTGCGCACGCCGATCGCGACGATCACCGGCGCCGCGACGGCGCTGCTCGGGCCCGAGACGTCGCTCTCCGCCGACGCGAAGAGCGAGATGGCGACGATGATCCGCGACGAGGCGTCGCGGCTCGAGCGGCTGGTGACGAAGCTGCTCGACATGACGCGCGTGGAGTCGGGCGCGCTCGAGGTGCGGCGCGAGTGGGTGCCGGTCGACGAGCTCGTCGCCGCGGCGCTGACGCGGCTCGATGCGCGGCTCGCGGCGCATCGCGTCGAGGTGGATCTGCCCGCCGAGGTCGTGCTGGTGCCGGTCGATCCGGTGCTCGTGGAGCAGGCGCTGGTGAACCTGCTCGAGAACGCGGCGAAGTACACGCCGCCGGGCGCGCGCATCGCGGTGCGGGCGCGTCGCGCGAGCGACTCGGTGGTGATGGAGGTCGAGGACGACGGGCCGGGCATCCCGCCGGGCGCGGAGTCGCTGGTGTTCGAGAAGTTCTGGCGCGGCGATCCGAGCTCCGACGGAGCGGGGCTGGGCCTCGCGATCTGTCGCGGGATCGTGAGGGCGCACGGAGGGACGATCGTGGCGTCGCGCGCGAGCAGCGGGGGTGCGTCGTTCCGCGTCGAGCTGCCCTGCCCCGAGGGCGCGCCCGCGCTGCCCGAGGAGCTCGCGGCGTGAAGGGCGCGCGCATCCTGGTGGTCGAGGACGAGCCGTCGATGCGGCGGATGTTGCGGGCGACGCTCGCGAGCCACGGCTACGACGCGGTCGAGGCGCGCAATGCCGCGGAAGGGCTCGCGCTCACGCGCGCGCAGCGGCCCGAGGTCGTGCTGCTCGATCTCGGTCTGCCCGATCGCGACGGGCTCGAGCTGATGCGCGAGCTGCGGAGCTGGGCGACGGCGCCGATCATCGTGATCTCGGCGCGAGGGCGCGAGCAGGACAAGGTCGCGGCGCTCGACGAGGGCGCCGACGACTACCTGACGAAGCCGTTCGGCACCGCCGAGCTGCTCGCGCGGGTGAGGGTCGCGCTGCGGCACGCGGCGGAGCGCGACGCGACGTCGGACTCGCTGATCGAGGTGGGGCCGATCACGATCGATCGCGCGCGACACGAGGTGCGGCGCAGCGGCGCGCTGGTGCACCTGACGCCGATCGAGCATCGACTGCTGGTCGCGCTCGCGCGGAGCGCGGGACGGGTGCTGACGCACCGCCAGCTCTTGCTCGAGGTGTGGGGCCCGGACGCGGCGACGCAGACCCACTACCTGCGCGTCTACATGACGCATCTGCGCCGGAAGCTGGAGACCGATCCCGCGCGCCCGCAGTGGCTCTTGAACGAGCCGGGCGTGGGCTATCGCATGCGCGAGGCGTGATCAGCGGCAGGACGTGGGGAGCACGTTCTCGTCGAAGTGGCCCTGCACGTTGCCCGGCGGGTCGTAGTTGCAGACCCAGACGTCCATGCCGTTGCAGGTGGTGGTGCCGCAGCCGACGCGCGCGGTGCCGCGCCACACGAGCTGGGTGAAGTGGCCGGTCTGCATGGAGAAGCGACCGTTGCGGAAGCGATAACGCTCGCGCTCGCGGTGCCACATGTCGACGACGGCCTGGGGCGAGAGGGTGCCGGTGGTGCCCGCGGCGAGGTTCTCGCCGTAAGGGGTGCGGTTGTGCTCGAACGCGCAGCCGCGGCGCGCGAGATCGTCGGCCCACGACTGCGCGGTGCGCGCGAGCTCGTCGGACCACGAGAGCGGCGCGGCGCAGTGCTCGGCGCGTCGCGTGTTGTGAGCGTCGAGGACGGCGCGGAGGCGCGGATCGGAGGGCGCGTCGCTCGCGGTGGTGTCGCCGCCGGGCGCGATGGTCGGAGAGGTGGAGCGGGTGGTCGCGGTGTGTTGCGCGCAGGCGGTGAGGAGGAAGGCGAGGACGAGGAGGGAGCGGCGCATGAGGAGAGGGTAGAACGTCGGCGGAGAGGGTGTGCTCGACGGATGGGCAGGGTTGCCGAGCACGCGCAGGTGGCACGTGGACGAGCACGCGGGACGAGCACGAGCACGGTGCGGCTCGCGAGCGTCAGTCGTAGATGCGCGCGCCGAGGAACACCGTGATCGCGCTGCTGCCCCACTCGCTCTGGGGGATGCCGGCGATGGGCGCGGTGCCGAAGGGGACCGAGCCGTTGAGCAGCAGCGTGAGCATGTCGCTCGCGATCCAGGTGAACGACGTGAGGACCATGCCCGAGCCGTCGACCGGGCTCTGCAGCCACGAGGTGCCCACCGCGAGCTCGTCGGTGAGCTCGGTGTTGAGCGCGAGCGCGATCGCGTGGCGACCGAGGATCTGGGAGTCGCCGCGGAGGAAGCGCGCTTGGAACGCGGGGTCGGCGAGGATGTCGGGGCGGGCGCCGATGTCTTCGATGCCGAAGCCCGAGTAGTGGTACTCGAGCGCGACGCGCAGGCCGCGCCACACGTCGATCACGTACGAGCCGCCGATCAGCGCCTTCATCACGACGCCGCGGGTGCCCGCGAGGCCGCCGTCGACGCCGCGGCCGTCGGTGCCGAAGAACGCGAGCTCGCCGTGCGCCTCGGCGTCGCCGATCGTCGCGCTCAGTGCGCCGCCGACGAACGTGTCCTCGCCGCGACGCCCGACCAAGAGCTCGCCATCGACGTCGCCGACCGTCGCGCGGAGCCGACCGATCAGCGACCAGCTCTCGAGCTCGCCGTTCTCGACGCTGCCGAACACCGCGATCAGATCGCCGGAGAGGGTGCTGATCTCGGGGATGCGCAGCTCGGCGTGCACCGCGTCGACGCCGCGGCGCCACTCGCGATCGATCTCCGCGGGCGCGAAGGGCGCGAAGAGATCGACCGCGCTGAACATCACGCCGCGGCCGAGGCCGATCGCCTGGCGTCCGACGGTGAGCTCGAGGAAGGGCAGGTGCACCGACACGAACGCGCGATCGAGCTCGTGGCGATGCGCGTACGAGGGCGCATCGTCGACGATCGCCCAGTCGAGCGCGGCGAGGCGGAACGGGGGCGTCGCGGCCGAGGGGAGGAGGCCGAAGCCGATGCCGGTCGACGACGCGGCGAGCGCGCGGTGCTCGTACGCGACCTGCGCGCTGAGGTACTCGCCGAGTCGCGCGCCGAGCTCGAAGCGCAGTCGGAACAGCGCAGCGCCGCCGGGCTCTTCGTCGATGGTGGGATCGTCGGCGGGGAACGCGAGGAGCCAGCTGCCCTTGAGCGAGCTTCGCAGCACGAGGCGGAATTCGCCGTCGTCGCTCTCGAAGAGATCGCGCGCGTGCGCGGTCGTCGTGGTGAGCAGGATCGCGAGCGCGAGCGCCGCTGGGCCCCTCATCGCTTTCGCTTCCCCGCGACGCCGAAGGTCAGCATCTCGGAGAGCGAGCGGACGAACGCGTCGAGCGAGCGCCCACTGCGCGTGCGCTCGTCCAGCAGCATGCCCGCCGAGAACCCGACGCCGATGATCACCTCGGCGCGCTCGCGCTTCTGCTCGTCGGTCAGCACGCCGGGCGCCGCGTCCTCGATGAGCTCCATCAGGAACTCCGCGCCCTCGGCCTGGCGCTGGGTGATCGCGTCCATGCCGATGTCCTCGAGCGCCGCCCAGAGCTCGCTGTCGCCGGTCAGCATGCGCGCGACGAGCGGCATGTCGCGGCCGCTGGTGAACGTGATCTCGAGGTAGCGGAGCAGGCGCTCGCGCTTGGGGATCGATCCGTCGAAGAGCGGCTCGAGGCGCTTCATCAGACCGCGCTTCTCGAGCGCGATCGCGGCCTCGAGCAGCGCGCCCTTGTTGGGGAAGTAGAGGTAGACCGTGCCCTTCGCGACCTCGGCCTTGCGCGCGACGTCGTCGATGCTGGTCTTGCGATAACCCTGCGCGAGGAAGAGCTCGTGCGCGGCGCGCAGGATGCGGCGCCGCTTGCGCGCCTGGGGCGAGTCGTCGGCCTCGTCCCCGAGGTACTGGCGGAACCGGCTCTCGAGCACCTCCTTGGTCCACTTCGTCATGCTGCGCTGGCTCGCTCTTTCGTCTCGTCCGACACGATGCGCCCGTCCTCCATGCTCACGATGCGCGTCGCGTGCGCGACGATGCGCGGATCGTGGGTGCTGAAGACGAACGTGGTGCCGTCTTCCTCGTGGAGGCGACGCATCAGCACCATGAGCTGCTCGGCGCTCTTGCCGTCGAGGTTCGCGGTGGGCTCGTCGGCGAGCACGAGCTTGGGGCGCGACGCGACGGCGCGCGCGACCGCGACGCGCTGCTGCTGTCCGCCGCTCATCTCGCTGGGGCGGCGGTTCGCGAGCTCGCCGAGCCCGAGCGAGAGCAGCACGTCGAGCGCACGCGTGCGGCGCTCGCGCGCGCCCATGCCCTGCAGCTCGAGAATCAGCTCGACGTTCTCGGCGGCGGTCAGCACCGGGACCAGGTTGTAGGCCTGGAACACGAAGCCCAGCGACGCGAGTCGCAGCTTCGCGCGCGCGGCCTTGCTCAGCGTGCCGAGCTTCTGCCCGAGCACCTCGAGCTCGCCGCGGGTCGGGCGATCGAGCGCGCCGAGCAGGTTGAGCAGCGTGGTCTTCCCGCTGCCGCTCGGGCCCACGAGCGCCATGAAGTCGCGCTCGTGCACCTCGAGGTCCACGCCGCGAAGCGCGTGCACCTCGAGCGCGCCGGTGGTGAAGGTCTTGGTGACGTCGGTCGCAGTGGCGAGGAGGGTCATCGGTCGACTCGCAGTGCAGAGGCCGGGTCGGTGCGCGACGCGAACCAGGCGGGGTAGAGAGACGCGACGATCGTCGCGATCAGCGAGAGACAGAGCGCGGTGGGCACGAGCCACGCGCCGAACGCCGGGTGGTAGATCGGATCGATCAGCACGCCGCCGAACGCGAGCCCGTCGCGGCTGGGCATCATCGACGAGAGATCGATTCCGTCTTCGGCCCAGCGATGGAGGATCGGGCCCGACCACGCGAGCGCGAGCAGCGCGCCGAGGGTGCCGAGGAGGAGCCCTTCGGTGACGACGACGCGCACCAGCGACACACCGCGCATGCCGATCGCGGCGAGCACCGCGAACTCCTTGCGCCGCTCGAGCACGCCGGTGAGCTGCGCGCTCGCGACGCCGAGGAGCACGACCAGCAGCACGATCCCGACCGCGACGTTGGTGAAGGCGCGACCGCTCTGCAGGCGCGCCCGGAATTCCGGGGAGATCTCGAGCCACGAGAGCACCTCGCTACCCTCGGGGGCGGCGATCGCGGCGCGCGTCGCTTCGAGCGTCGCGAGGTCGTCGAGCAGGATCGTGATCTCCGCGATCCCTTCGCGCCCCGAGAGCCGCTCGACGTCGGCGATCGCGACGTGGGCGATCGACTGATCGATCGGGCGACTGCCGGTCTCGACGATGCCGACCACCACGAGCAGCGCGCTCTGCATCTCGCCCTGATCGTCGACCACCGTGACGACGAGCTCGTCCTCGAGCCGTGCGCGGAGACGCTGCGCGATCGCGCGGCCGAGCACGATCGCACCCTCTTCGCCGGGCGCGAGATAGCGTCCCTCGGCGACGCGCTGCACGTAGCGCAGCGCGCGCGGCTCGGTCTCCGGGTCGACGCCGGTGAGCGAGACGTGGGTGCTGCGGGTGCCGAGCCCGAGCAGGCCCGATGCGCGGGCGCGGGGCGTGGCGACCGCGACGCCCTCGGTCGCGCGGACGCGCGCGAGGAGGTCGGGATCGGCTGCGAGCCGCAGCGCGTCGTCGCGGCGCTGGTTCCATCCGCGCGGTGCGATGCGCAGGTGGCCGAGACCGCCGCCCGCGATCGCGCTCACGCTCATCGACTCCTGGCCGCCGACCCACGAGAGCGCGACGAGCCCGACGCCGACGCCGAACGCGAGACCGAAGATCGAGATCAGCGTGCGCCGCAGGTTCCGGCGCAGGCTGCGCAGCGCATAACGCGTGGCCGACGAGCGGATCATGAGCGCATCGCCTCCATCGGCTCGAGCCGAGCGGTGAAGAGCGCGGGCCAGAGCGCGGCGACGATCGACACGATCGTCACGCCGACGAAGCCCGGCACGTAGTCGCTCGGGTCGAGGTACGGGAAGAGGAACCCCGAGAAATTCACGCCGAACACCGCCATGTCGACCGACTCCTCGGCGCCCGGCGCGAGCGGGATCCCCACCGCGCCCTGCCACGCGACGAGCAGCCCGCCGAGCACGCTGCCGATCGCCACGCCGAGCACGCCGAGCGCGACCGCCTCGGTGAGGATCATCCGCACGAGGCGCAGCGGCGTGGTGCCGAGCGAGAGCAACATGCCGAGCTCGCGCCGTCGCTCGAAGGTCGCCATGAGCATCGTGTTCGCGACGCCCGCCGCCGCGGCGACGAACACGATCAGCAGGACGAACGTGCCGAACACGTCGGCCTGGTCGAGGACCGCCGTCATCTCGGGCGCGAGCTGGCGCCACGGGAGCACCTCGAGCTCGTCCATCGTGGGCAGCGCCGCGATCGACGACGCGAGCAGGTCCGCGCCGTCGCCCGATCCCGTGCCGCGGATCGTGAGCTCGTGCGCCATGTCGGGCATCGCGAACGTCTCCTGCGCGGTCGCGAGCGGCATCACGATGCCGGTTCGGTTCACGAGATCGAAGGGCGTGTGGAGGACGCCGGCGACGGTCACGAGATCGTTGGCGAGCGATCCGTCGGCGCCCGAGCCGACGAGGGCGAGCTCGTCGCCGACCTCGATGCCGGCGTCGCGCGCGAGCAGCGATCCCACCAGCACGGTGCGCCCACGCGGACGGCGATCGTCGGGGAGGCCCGCGAGCAGACCGCCCTCGGCGGACTCCGCGTCGACGTCGACGCCGACGACGATCACCGCGTGTCCGTCGACGTCGCGCGCCGCGAGCGCCGGTGCGTAGACCCGCGCGTAGGCCTGGGCGACACCTTCGGTCGCGCGCAGCGCAGCGAGGCGCTCTTCGGCGCGATCGATGACGAGATCGGGCGCTTGCTCCTCGCGCCATCCGGGCGCGTGCACCTGCACGTGGCCCATCAGCGGGCCGGTGAGCGCGTCGATCGTCCAGTCGTTGCGCGCGTTGAGCAGCCCGAACGAGAGCAGCACCGCGCACTGCGCGATCGCGATCGCCGCGAGCGTGAGCGCGGTGCGGCGCCGGCTGCGCCCGAGGTTGCGCCACGCGATGCGCGTCGTGGAGTCGATCATCGGCGCTGCTCGAGCTGGGTGAGCGAGAACGTGCTCTCGGGCACCGGCGCGTCGAAGTCGATGTCGAGGTAGCGCATCTCGGTGCGATGGCCCTCGCGATCCTGGGGCTCGAGGACCGTGCGGGTCGGGATGCGACGACCGTCGAGCTCGCGCACGTCCTCGAAGCGCATGACGCGCGCGAGCTGCATGCGGCGATCGAAGTGGCGCGCCTCGAGGGGGAGCGTTCCGTCCTCGCTCACCACGAACTCGATGCGTCGCCACAGCCCGACGACGCCGGGGCGCGCGTCGTAGCGGACGAGCCATCCGCGCGGCCGCTCGCTGCGACCGACGACCGTGCCGTCGAAGTCGGTGCGGTACGAGGTGGACTGGGTGAGATCGTCGTTCGTGAGATCGCTGCCCATCCAGCTCGAGAGCATCATCGAGGGCGGCACGCGGATCGTGCGCGAGATGCGCGGCATGTAGTTCCAGAGGTTGCGATCGACGCGCAGCGTGGCGGTGCCCTCGTCGCGCGCCGGCGCTTCGATGACGACGAGCGCGCGATCGGTGCCGCGGGCCCAGCTGCGCATGCGCATGGTGCGGGTCTGGCGCGGCGTGACGATCGTGAGCTCGATGCGCGCGACGGTGCCGCTCGAGCGATAGAGCTCGTCGAGGCGGCGGGTGATCGTCGCGAGATCGGGCGCGGCGTCCTGGGCGTGCGTGGGCGCGATCGCCGCGACGAAGAGCGCGAGCGGGAGCGCGAGCGCTGCGAAGGTTCGCATGGTCTCACCTCGTGAGTGGAACGAATGACCAATTGCGCGTTTTCGGTCAGTTCGTCAAGCGCGATGGTGGTGCGGTGACGGTGCGCGCGTAGGTGATCGGCTCGTGCACGCGCTCTACGTCGTCTCGGTCTGGCTCCACATCCTCGCGGCGATCACCTGGATCGGCGGGATGTTCTTCCTGGTGCTGGTGGTGGTGCCGTGGATGCGGCAGGGCGATCGGGCGAAGGGCGCGGCGTTCTTGCAGCAGACGGGCACGCGCTTCCGCAACGTCGGTTGGGCGTGCTTCGTGGTGCTGCTGGTGACGGGGATCTTCCAGCTCGCGATGCGCGGCGTGGAGCTCGGGGACCTGGTGGATCCGACGTGGCTCGCGTCGCCGGTGGGCAGCGCGATCGCGCTGAAGATCGGGGTGTTCGCGATCGTGTTGGTGATCAGCGCGGTGCACGACTTCGTGCACGGTCCGCGCGCGACACGCGCAGTGCGTGAGGATCCGGGATCGCGCGAGGCCGAGCGGATGCGCCGGAGAGCGTCGATGCTGGGACGACTGAACGTCGTGCTCGCGATGGTGCTGGTGCTGCTCGGCGTGGTGATCGTGCGCGGATGGCCGTGAAGGAATCCTCGGATTCGTGCGACGTTTGACCCTCCATGCACCAGCCGAGCGCGACGTGGCCCAGGGTCTATCGCCCATCCACTCGCCAGCGCTTGTGGTACGGCACCATCTTCGCGGCCGGCGGCGTGATGGGGATCGGCCTTCCGATCGCCGCGATCCTCACGGGCCCAGCGTCCGTTCCGCTCGAGGCCGCGATGGTGGCGTTCTGCGTCTTCTTCACCGGGCTCAGCGCGTGGGGGCTCGTCACGCTCTGGCACGACCACGTCGTGCTGCACGCCGATGCGATCGCGTTCGTGCGTCTCGGCCGCGCGACCGTGCGTGTGCGCCGCGACGAGATCCTGGGCTTTCGTTTGCTCCCGGGGCCCACGCTCGTGTTCGAGCGGCACGAGGGCAAACCGGTGCGCATTTCCATGCTGTTCGGGGCGGACGCGACGCTCGAAGCGTGGTTCGCCTCGCTGCGCCACCTCGAGCGCGAGGAGTACGAGCGCGCCGAGGCGGTGCTGCTCGCGCTCGGTCCGACCCAGGTCGACTCGATGCGCGCGATGCAGAGCGCGCGTCGGATCGCGCGGGTGATCGACGTCGCCACCTTCGCCGCGGGCGCGTGGGGGATCTTCCATCCGTACCCGCGCGCGCTCGTTCTCGCGGTCCTCGCGGTCCTCCCCATCGTCGCGATGGGCGTGCTCGCGACCGGAGGCGGGAGGTACTCGCTGGACGATGGGCGGAACGATCCGAGAGCACGGCTCGTCATCCCCATGCTGATGCCCAGCGTGGTCCTCGGGCTACGCGCGCTCATCGACTTCACGACGATGGACGTCGGTGCGCTGATCGGTTGGGCCACGGCGTGCTGGGTCGGTCCCACTGTCCTCGTGGTGCTCCTCGATCCCGCCCTCCGCGCGCGCTGGTGGAAGCCGCTCCCCTTCGCGCTCCTCTTCATCGGCTACGCCGTGGCTGTGCCCGCGCACGCGAACATGATGCTGAGCTCGGGGCCCGCGACCACGACGCAGGTCGAGGTGCTCGACAAGCACGTATCGCGTGGTCAGGGCGGAGGACCGGAGCTGCGCCTCGCGGCGTGGGGCGAGCGCGACGAGGAGTCAGTGCGGGTGAATCGCGCGCTCTACGACGCGACCGAGGTCGGCGAGCGCGTGTGCATCGATCTCTACGACGGCGCGCTCGGCGCGCGCTGGTTCGTGGTGCGCGCCTGCGAGCTCACCCCGCCTTGAGCTTCAGCGTCTCTCCACCCCCGAACATCCGCGGCTGCATCCGGAACCCCGGCGCGACCACGCGCAGCGCGCCGTCCTCGTCGGTCACGCCCTCGCCCACGAAGTACGAGCGCGCCTCGGGCGACACCATCCCGCGCAGCTCGCCGAGCCGCGCCCGCGCCGCCGCGCCGTACAGCGAATATCCGTGCAGGTCCGCCTGCACCGCGCAGTCCTCGAGCGACGCGCGCCCTCCGATCGAGTCTCCGCGCCGCAGCCGCACCGCCGCGTCCAACAGGCCGCCCCAGATCGGCCCGTAGGGCAGCGGATGTTTGCCCAGCTTGCGCGCGATCTTCGCGACGCGCCGCAGCCCGCTGGTGTCGCCGTGGTCGGCGCACGCGAGCCACAAGCGCCCTTCGAGCGCCTGCATCTCGGCGCCCCACGTGACCACCCAGCCGACCGACGTGCGCTGCACCCGCGCGAGCCGCGCGAGGTGCTCGCGCAGCTCGGGCACGCCCGCGCCGCGATGCAGGTCGATCTCGGCGTCGGCGCGCACCCGATACCAGTCGTTGCCGCCCCAGCGACCGAGCGCGCTCTCGGACACCCGATCGAGCTCGAGCCGTGCCGCATCCGGTCCGTCCTGCAGCAACGGACCGAGGTTCGCGGCGAGCGTCGCCGTCGTCTCGAGATACACGTTGCCGCGCCACACCGCGTCGCGCCGCAGTCGCACCAGCTCGCGCCGCAGCGCATCGATGCGTCCGAGGTAGCGCTGGCACCCGAGCACGAACACGGCGACCTGCGACGCGTTCGCGACGCGCTGCTGCGGCTCCTCGCTCCAGATCGACTCGCCTTCGCGGAAGAGCGCGATCGCCGCCTGGAATCGCCCCGAGAAATAACAGCGGATCGCGTCGCCGATCCGCAGCCACGCGCGGTGCTCGATCGCGCTGTCGCCCTCGAAGAGCTGGTGCGCGAGCTGTGATGCGCGCATCGCGTGCTCGATCCCCGACGCGTCGAACGTCAGCGAGATCCCCGCCTCGCGGCACAAGCAGAGCCCGAGCATCGCGCGGTCGCGGGTGCGCAGCGCGAGCACGAGCGTGCGCGCGTGGAGCCACGTCGCGAGCAGCGGGTCGAGGATCGGCAGGTGCATGAACGCCGTCATGTAGAGACGGTGCTCGGCCGCGGAGCGCGCGGGCGCCGCGCCGTCGACGTGCGTGGGCAGGCCGAACATGCGCAGCCGCGTGCGGTGCCAGAGATACGCGATCGCCGTGGCGATGCGCGAGCGCGGCACCGTGACGCCCACGTCGCGACACAGGCGTCGCAGCAGATCGAGCGCCTGGGTGACGTGGCCGCTGATCGAGAGCTGCTCGAGCGCGCGGGTGCGCAGCTCGAGCGCGCATCCGGCGTCGGTCGTCGCGTCCGCCGCGGCGAGGAAGCCCTGTGCCGCCTCGAGCGCGCCGCGCCCTGCGTTCGAGAGCGCGCCCGCGAGCGCGAGCCGCAGCCCGAGCTCGCGTGGACCGTCGTGACGACCGAGCTCGAGCGCGAACCGATAGAGCTCGGCCGCGCGATCGAACGCGAGCGTGCGCTCGGCGCGTCGCGCCGCGGCCTCCGCGGCCTGCGCCGCGCGCTCGCTGTGCCCCGCGGCCGCGAGGTGCCGCACGAGCTCGAGCGTGCTGTCGTCGTCGCCCGCCACGCGCGAGAGCGCATCGGCGAGCGCGGCGTGCACGCTCGTCTTCGCCGGCTGGGTGAGCCCGGCCTCGACCGCCTCGCGGATGCGATCGTGCCAGGGCTCGAGGCGTCCTCCCTCGGCGCGCGCGCGCAGCAGCTGCGCGCCCACGAGGTCGTCGAGGGCCGTGGCACAACGCGCCCGCGGCAGCCCCGCGGCAGCCTCGATCACCTCGCGCGAGAGCGGCACGCCGGCGACGCACACGAGCTCGAGCACCGAGCGCGCATCGTCGGCGAGGGAGCGCGCGCGCTCGCGGATCACGTCGTCGAGGCGCAGCGTGGCGTCGCGATCGCCGAGCCGATGCAGCAGCTGATGCAGGAACATCGGGTGACCGCCGCTCTCGCGCACGATCTCGTCGAGCGCGCCGGCCTCCGCGCCCGCCTGCGAGAGCTCGCCCGCCAGCGCGCGCGTCTCGCTCTCGGTCAGTCGTCCGAGCGCGACCGTGGTCGACTGGAACGAGGGCGCGGTCTGGAAGGTCGTGGTCGTCTCGGTCGACAGCGCCTCGTTCGTCGGCAGCCCGCGCTGGGTGATCACGAGCACGAGCGGAGGCGAGTCGGGGTGCGTCGCGAGATCGCCGAAGAGCAGATCGCTGTCGCGATCGGCCCAGTGCCAGTCGTCGATCGCGATGACGATGGGCCCCTCGCGCGAGAGGTTGCGCAGGAGCTCGCGGAACGCGTCGAACGCCTCGCGGCGCATGCGCTCGGGGTTGCGGGTGTCGGGCGCTCCGTCGGTCGCGACGAGGTCCGCGATGCTCTCGACGCGCGCGAGCACCGGGAACACGCGCACCAGCGCGGGCACGCTCGGTGGCACGAGCCACCGCACCTGCGCGGTGCCGCGGGTCTCCTCGAGCCGCCGCAGGTGCCGCGTGAGCGCGTCGATCACGCCGTCCCACGCCTTGTAGGGCACGAGCTCGTTCGCGTAGCAGCGCCCGGTGAGCCGCACGACGTCGGCGTGCGCGTGCTGCACGTCCTCGAGGAAGCGCCGCACCAGCGCGCTCTTGCCGACGCCCGACTCGCCGACGACGCGCAGCACGATCGGTCTTCCGCGCCGGCGATGTTGATCGAACGCGGTGCGCAGCACGCGCAGCTCGCTGTCGCGACCGACGAACGGCACCGACGCCGCGGGCTCGCGCAGCACCGCTTCGGTGACCGGGGTCCCCGCCACCCGCAGGATCGACGCGAGCTCGGGGCGCTCGGCGGGATCGGGCGCGAGCATCTCGACGACGAGCGCGTCGAGATCGGCGGGGCAGGGCACCATCGCCGAGGGCCACGGCGGCGCCTCCTCGGCCTTGCGGGCGAGCACGCGCACCGGTGGGCCGTCGAAGGGCACGACGCCGGTGATCGCCTCGAAGAGCATCGCGCCGATCGAGTACCAGTCCGCCGCCGGGCCGACCGCTTCGCCGGTCGCCTGCTCGGGCGCCATGTACACGACCGTGCCCTCGATCGCGCGTCGCGTCGCGGTCGAGCCACCGAGGTGCGGGCGCGCGATGCCGAAGTCGATCAGCACGACGCGGCCCTCGGGCGTGACGAGCACGTTCGACGGCTTGAGGTCGCGGTGCACGTGCCCTGCGGCGTGCAGCGCGGCGACGCCCGACGCGAGCTGACCGAGCGAGTGCCGGAGTCGGTGCTCGTCGTAGCCGCTCGGCGGCCGCGCCGTGGTGCGCGCGAGCGGATCGATCGAGCGGGTCGCGCTCGGTCGTGCGTCGTCGGCGAGCGGCGACTGCGACGAGTCGAGCTCGATGCGCAGCGTGTCGTCGGCCGAGGGCGTGCTCGGCGGGCGCGAGCGCGACGTGTGGCGGCCGCGGACCCACGTCAGCAGGTCGACGCCGTGCACGCGCTCCATCGTGAAGAACCACTCGCCGGCTTCGCCGAAGAGCTCGCCGAGGCGCACGAGGTTCGGATGGCGCAGGTCCGCGAGCGTGCGGAACTCGCGCTTGAAGTGATAGACGCTCTGCGCGCTCGGCGCGTCGCGCATGACCTTCAGCGCGACGACCGTGCCCTGCTCGCGATCGTGGGCCTCGTAGACGATGCCCATGCCGCCGCGGCCGAGCACGCCCGTGATCTCGAACCTGCCGCGCAGCAGATGGCCAGGCGCCAGTGAGAGATCCACAGCGGAGGATTGTAGTCGTTCTGCCCGTCGTTTCGTGCGCCGATCCTCACGTGCGTCGCGCGCTCACGAGAGGCGCGCGAGTCCCACACGCTGCATCACGAAGCTGCGCCCGCGCGCTCGCTTGGTGCATCCTCGCGCGCCATGCGTGCCCATCTCGCTCCGTTCCTGTGCCTCGTCGCGCTCTCGCTCGTCGCCTGTGGAAACGACGACACCGAAGCCGACCGCGTCGGTGTCGCCGCCGAGTGCACCGTCGACGCCGACTGTCCGGTGATCGAGTGCGACGTCGAGCCGTGCCCGGTGCTCGCGTGCCTGACCCAGTTCGCCGGGGGCTACTGCGGCATCGCGGACTGCACCGCGGACATCGACTGCCCCGAGGGCTCGGCGTGCGTCGCCCACGACGACGGCCGCAACTACTGCTTCCGGCTCTGCGCGAACAAGCCGGAGTGCAACCTGCGCCGCTCGGTCGACGTCGAGGCGAACTGCTCGTCGAGCGTCGAGTTCGTCGAGCCGCAGACGCTGCGCGCGTGCGTCCCGCCCTCGTCGGGCATCTGATCGCGTGGATCCGCGCGAGCGCGCGTTCGTGATCGTGCTCTCGATCGTCGTGCTCGGCGCGACGCTCTCGCCGCTCCTGCGTCATCCCGACGAGGACTCGTTCCCGCTCAGCACGTACCCGATGTTCTCGCACGCACGGCCGCGCGAGCTGGTGATGGTGCACGCGCTCGGGCTCGACGACGCGGGCGCGCGCACGCCGCTGCCGCCGATGATCAGCGCGGCGAACCGCGAGGTGCTGCAGTCGATGGCGACGCTGCAGCACGCGGTGCGTGGAGGCCGGGCGCGCGCGCAGTGCGAGGAGATCGCGGCGCGCGTCGCGGCCGACGATGGGCTCGATCACGTGGTGGGCGTCGAGATCGCGACCGACACGTTCGACGTCGTCGCGTACTTCGAGGAGGACCGCACCGAGCCGCTCGCGCGCGACGTGCACGTGTCGTGTCGGGTGCCGCGATGACGTGGTTTCCGCAGACTCCGGCGCTGCGCCTCGCGACGCTGCGCGTGCTCGTCGGCGGCTACGGGCTCGTCTACCTGCTGGTGCGGCTGCCGCACTTGCTGAGCTACGCGCTCGACGATCTCGGACGCTTCGCGCCAGTCGGCATCGTGTCGCTCGCGCCGGCGCCCACGCTGCCCTGGCTCTATCGCGCGCTCGTCGCGTTGCTGATCCCGACCAGCATCGCGTTCGTGCTCGGCGTGCGGCATCGCGTGCTCGCGCCGCTGCACGCCGCGCTGCTGCTCTGGGTGCTCACGTACTCGAACAGCTGGGGGAAGATCCTCCACACCGACAACCTCTTCGTGATGCACGTGATCGTGCTCGCGCTCGCGCCCGCGTCGGACGCGTTCTCGATCGACGCGCGTGGTCGCGCGCCGGTCGCCGATCACCCGCGCTACGGCTGGGCGCCGCGGTTGATGGTCGCGGTCGCGGCGGCGACCTATCTGCTCGCGGGGATCGCGAAGCTGCGGAACAACGGGCTCGACTTCGCGATGGGCGAGACGCTGCGCAACTTCGTGGCGTTCGACAACGTGCGCAAGATCGAGCTCGGCTCGGCGTACTCGCCGCTCGGCGCGGTGCTGGTGCCCTACGTCGGGCTCTTCTCGTTGCTCGCGTGGGGCAGCCTCGCGCTCGAGCTCGGCGCGCCGCTCGCGCTGCATCCGCGCATCGGACGCGCGTGGGCGATCGGCATGTGGGGCTTCCACGTCGGCGTGCTCGCGCTGATGGCGATCGGGTTCGTGTACCCGCTGAGCTTCATCGCGTTCGCGCCGCTCTTCGAGGTCGAGCGCATCTGGCGCGCGAGGCCGCTGCGACGATTCGCGATCACTGGATGACGACGCCGGCGCGCGCGCCGAAGAAGAAGCCGCCGAGCAGCTCGTCGTAGTCGCTCGGGAATTCGTAGCCCGGGGGCTGATCGACGAAGTACGAGACCGGCGTGAGCGCGCCGCCGAGCTCGAGATCGACGGCGATCGCGAGCGTCGCCGGCACGACGAACACCAGCGAGCGCACGAAGCCCCCGAGGTAGCCGTGCAGCGTGCCCGAGAGGATCTCGTTGAACGCACCGCGCGTGTACGAGACGAGCTGCTCGAGCGTGGCGCGCGCACCGACGTCGATCTCGAGCCAGTCGTCGCCGCCGAAGAGCACGAACGCGCTCAGCGTGCCGCGCACGACGAGCATGTCGTAGTGCCACTGCGTCCCGCCCTCGATGCCCGCGCCGATCTCGGCGCCGAGCCCGAGGGTGCCGCCGCGCGCGACCTGCAGCGCGAGATCGAGCCCGCCGAGCGTCGCCGGCGTGTCGGGCACCTGACGGAACGACGCGAGCCCGACGAAACGAACGCGCAGCGGAGGCTCGGGCGCGGCCTCGATCACCGCGGGCGCCGGCGCGGGCGCAGGCGCGGGCGCGGGCGCGGGCACGGGCTCGGTGGTGACGACGACCGGCGCCGGCTCCTCGACGCGCCCTTCGATCGTCGCGAGCCACTCCGCGATCCACAGCGCCGCGATGCGCGCCCGGCTCGACGAGGGAAAGCCCGCCATCGCGAGCTCCGCGGGCCCACGCAGGGTCGCGCCCTCGCCATCGAGCACGCGCGCCGACCACACCTCGGCCTCGCAGTCCGCGATCACCACCTCGACGCGCAGCGGCGCCGCGCCCTCGGGCACCAGCTGCCACGACGCGCCGAGCTCGAGCGCGAGCGCGCCTGCCACCGCGCCCTCCGCGCCGGCGCATCCCTCGACCCGCACGCTCACCTCGCGCGCCGACACGCTCGAGGCCGTGCAGGTGATCGCGCTCGCGATCACCGCCGCGATCCACCGCGTCATCACGGGCCGATCGCGCGCGACACCGACGCGCGCCACGCGCCGTTCGGATATGCGCGCAGATACTCTTCGGCCGCGCGCAGCGCGCCTTCGCGATCGCCGCTGCGCGCGAGCGCATCGACGAGACGCGCCTTCGCGGTCTCTTCGAGCGCGGGAGGGAGCCCGGCCGCGATCGCACGGCGCAGATCGACCACCGCTTCCGCGGCGCGCCCGTGATCGAGCAAGAGCCGCCCGCGCGTCAGGCTCGCGATCGCCGCGCGGCGATCACCCTCGCGCTGCGCCGCGATCGCGAGGTGCTCGAGCGCTTCGTCGATGCGCCCGGCGCGACGCGCTTCGTCGGCTCGCTCGAGCAGGGTATCGATGTCCTCGACCGGCACGCGCGGCACGCGGCGCTGCGCCGGCTCGGCCGCCGCGACCTCGGGCTCCGGCTCCGCCGGCGTCGCTTCGACCTCGCGCACCGGCGCCGCCGTCGCGACGTGGATCGACTCGCCCGCGCCCAGCGAGCGCACCCGATCGGGCACCGACTCGCCGCGCACCAGCACCCGGCCGCGCGCGACCTGCACCCGCACTCCGTCTTCCGCGCGATCGACCTCGAACGACGTCCCCACGACCTCGACGGTCACCACGCCCGCCTCGATCGTCCAGCGCCTCGGCCCGCCGGGACGCACGTCGAAGCGCGCGCGCCCCTCGCGCAGGAGCAGCGAGAACCGCTCTCCCGAGTTCTCGAGCGGCTCGAGCGATGCACCGGGCGCGATCGCGATCACCGATCCGTCGTCCAGCGCGACCGACGCACCGGTCACGCCCGCCGCGCGCATCGCCTCGTCGATCGGCGCGCCCTGCGTCGCGAGCGGCCCGGGTCGCGACGGCGAGACCTCGCGCGGGATCATCACGACGAGCACCGCCGCCGCCGCTGCGAGCACCACACCGCCTGCGATCGCGCGCCGTCGTCGCGTCGTGTCCTGCGCGTACGTGCGATCCGCGATCGCGCGCCACCCTCGCGCGAGCCGCGCCTCGTCGACCGGCACCTCGAGCGTCTCGCCGAGCTGCGTCTTGCGCTCGCTCATGCCTCGTCCCCCCTCGAGATCGACGCGCCGATGCGCGCCTGGATCTCCTCGTCCGCCGCCACGATCCGCCGCTTCACCGTCGCGAGCGACGCGCCCACCGCGTCCGCGATCTCCTGCAGCGGCCAGCCCTCGACCCGCCGCAGCGTCCACGCGATGCGCGCATCGGCCGGCATCGCGCGCAGCACGTTCGAGATGCGCGCGAGCTCCGCGCGCTCCTCGGGGCCCACCGAGTCCGACGCGAGCTGATCGAAGCTCACCTCTTCGTCTCCCCGATCGAGCCCCAGTCGCTTCAACAACCCTCGTCGTCGCAACCTCGAACGGGCGAGGTTCGCCGCGATGCGCGCCACCCACGCGCCGAACGACGCGGGATCGCGCAGCGTCGCGAGGCTGCGCAGCGCCTTCACGAACGCGTCCTGCACCACGTCGTCGACCTCGGCGGTGCGCCCGAGCAGCAGCGTGGCGACGCGGATCACGTCGGGCGCGTGACGACGATAGAGCGCCTCACCGGCCCATCGATCTCCGGCGATCGCCCGCGCGACCAGCGCCGCGTCGTCTCCGCCGCGCGAGGGGAGCGGCGTCACGACCGCGCCGCCGTCGGACGTGCGACGCTCCGCCGGAGCTCGAGGGGTGTGCGACGCTCGCATCGTGGGTCCGACGCTCGAGCGGACGAGAACGGCTCACGCGAAAAAAGATCGAGCCGAAGCGCGAGCCCGGTGCGTCGAGCCGTCAACGTCCGCCAGAGGACGGGAAAGGGCAACCCTTCTCGCCATGAGAGCCGTCGATCTGCTTCGCTTCTTCTTCGCCGCGGCCGCGCTCGCCGCGCCCTTCGCCGGATGTGACGGCGGGCCGAGCCTCGAGGAGCTCAACCGCGTGACCGCGGTGCGCGACCCCAGCGTCGACGACACCGCGCCCGACGCGCCGTTCCGCCCCGGTCAGCGCCGCGACGTGGGAGACGCGGACGCGACGTTCGACGCCGAGGGCTGGAACGAGTTCATGAGCGCGGTGACGATGCCCGGCGATCTCGACGGCGACGGCATCGGCGATCTCGTCGTGTGGGGCGAGCTCCCGAACCCGCCCGACATCGTGCCCTGCCACATGGGGTGCCCCGGCTTCTCGCAGCTCGCGATCCGCATCATCTACGGCTCCACCACGCTCGGCGCCGACGGAACGCTTCGCACCGACGCGGAGCTGCTGAGCTGGCACGTCAACGGGCTGCGCATGTCGGTCGACGCGGCGGGCGACGTGAACGGCGACGGGCTCGCCGATCTCGTCGTCGGCGTGGGCACGTCGATCGACGACGTGCAGGGCAACGCGTTCGTGATCCTCGGCGGACCGCGCCTGCGCGGCACCCACGACGTGCGCGACGTGGGCCTCCTCCTGCGCGAGAACGGATCGACGCACTTCGATCAGGTCGCAGGGCTCGGCGACGTCGACGGCGACGGGCGCGACGACTTCGCGGTCGGCGCGACGCAGTGGCCCAGCGCCGAGGATCCGCGCGGCCGTCTCTACGTGTACTACGGCGCCGATGGCGAGCCCGATCGTCGCAGCGAGGACGATGCGAGCGCCGCGATCACGAGCGAAGGCGCGACGCGCTTCGGCATCGCGCAGGCCGCGGGCGACGTGAACGGCGACGGACGCGGGGACTTCCTGGTGCGCGAGGAGGACGAGCTCGGCGCGGTGATCGCGACGACGTGGCTCGTGCTCGGGCGTGCCGAGCGCTTCGCGGGCGACGTCGACGTGGCGAGCATCGGCACGCGCATCGACGCCAGCGTGGTGCGCGGGCTCGGCGATCTCGACGGCGACGGGATCGACGATCTCGGCGCGACCGCCGACGAGGGCGCGCGCGACGGATTCGTGCTCTGGGGCCGCCCCGAGTGGCCCGAGTCGATCGTCCCGAGCGAGGCCGACACGTGGATCGATCGCGGCGAGGACACGCGCGCGAGCGGGACCGCAGCGCGACAGGTGCTGCCCGCGGGCGACGTCGACGACGACGGCCACCCCGACTTCTTCTATGCCGATCCCGGCTACGGGCCCGAAGGCGTGTCGCGCGGTGCGGCGTACCTCTTCCGCGGTGCGCTCGCGCGGGCGAGCGGCGGACATCCGCTCTCCGAGGCGACCGCGTTCCTCGGGCAGGACTGGCACGCGGAGAACGAGCCCGACACGCGGCGCGGCTACGACTCGATCGGGCGCTCGATCGCGTCGGGCTCCGACGTGAACGGCGACGGCATCGACGATCTCGTGCTCGCGGCGACGAGCGCGCCCGACGGTGGTCGCGGCTATCTCTGGCTCGGGCGGAGGGACGAGTGATTCGCGCGCTCGTGATCGCGCTCGCGCTCTTCGTCGCTGCGTGCGCCGAGAGCCATCGGCGCGGGGACGAGGAGCTCGACGCGATGATCGCCGACGCCGACGCGAGCACGCTCGATGCGGGCGGGCGCGATGCGGGCGTGCGCGGCGACGCCGGGCCTGGACCGCGCTGCGGGCCCAACCGCTGCCGCGGCGGCGAGATCTGCTGCCACGCCGAGTGCGGCATCTGCGCGTTCGAGGACGAGTGCGCCGACATCGTGTGCGGCGTGCGCTGATTTCGAGCCCGCGTTTCCACCGCACAGTCACACGACAGGTGTCCGTCATGAGCGGTTCCCTGCTACGGTCGTCCGCTTCCGGATTCCCGGATGCTTCAGGGGAGCAAGCGCATGCGGTGGTCGTCTCGATTCGTGTGGATGTCGGTCGTGCTCGCGACGTTCGTCGTGGTCCCAGGTTGCGGCGACGACGATGTGATGGACGTCGCCGACGCGGGGCGCGACGCGGGCCGTGGCGACGCCGGTCGTGACGCGTCGACGCCGGTCGATGCCGGCAGCGACGACGCGCAGGTCGAGGACGACGCGCAGGTCGAGGACGACGCGCAGGTCGACGACGACGCGAGCGTGATGGAGGACGGCGGCATGCCCGACGGCTGCACGCCGATCGAGTGCGACGTCGAGGCGTGCGGCACGATCGACGACGGCTGCGGTGGCACCGCGGACTGCGGCGGCTGCGCGGCGCCCGACACCTGCGTCGACAACGTGTGCACGTGCGTCCCGCAGACGCAGGAAGCGGCGTGCGGGACGCGCGAGTGCGGAGCCGCGCCGAACGGCTGCGGGACCAACTACGACTGCGGCACCTGCGACGGCGGTGAGACCTGCAACGCGAGCGGCACGTGCGAGTGCGTGCCGGTGACGCAGGAGGTCGCGTGCGGCGCGCGCGAGTGCGGGACCGCGCCGAACGGCTGCGGGACCAACTACGACTGCGGCACCTGCGGCAGCGGTGAGACCTGCAACACGACGACCGGCATGTGCGACTGCGTGCCGGTGACGCAGGAAGTGGCGTGCGGGACGCGCGAGTGCGGGACCGCGCCGAACGGCTGCGGGACCAACTACGACTGCGGCACCTGCGAGAGCGGCGAGACCTGCAACGAGACGACCGGCGTGTGCGGGTGCGTGCCGGTGACGCAGGAAGCGGCGTGCGGCGCGCGCGAGTGCGGGACGGCGCCGAACGGCTGCGGCACCAACTACGTCTGCGGCACCTGCGACGGCAGTGAGGCGTGCAACACGACGACCGGCGTGTGCGAGTGCGCGCCGGTCCCGCAGGACGTCGCGTGCGCGGGCCGCACGTGCGGCACTGCGTCGAACGGCTGCGGCACCGACTACACGTGCGGCGCGTGCCCGAGCGGCGAGTCGTGCACCGAGACGTTCCAGTGCGCGCTGCCCAGCGTCGGCTGGTGCAAGCTGCAGTGGCCGCCCACCGCGACGTACGCCGAGGGCGGCAGCGTGACGGTCTACGGCCACGTCTACGTGCAGAGCCTCACCGATGGCTCGACCAGCACCGACACCGATCCCCGCTTGCTCGCCGCCGTCGGCTACGGCCCGGACGGCACGCAGCCGAGCACCGCGAGCTGGACGTGGACCAGCGCGACCGCGAACCCCGGCTGGACCGGCGGCAGCACGCCGAACAACGACGAGTACCAGGCCGACCTCGCCGCGCCGGCGGGCACGTGGGACTACGCGTATCGCTTCAGCAGCGACGGCGGCGCGACGTGGGTCTACTGCGACGGAGACGTCGAGGGCTCCTCCGACGGCTACGAGCTCGATCAGGCCGGCGCGCTCACCGTGACGGCATCGATCGCAGCGCCCTCGATCACGAGCGTGAGCCACGCCGCGCTCGCCCACGGCGCGCGCATCACGATCACCGGCACCGCGCTCGGGACGCTCACCGACGTGTCGATCGACGGCGTGATGCAGATGGTCGAGTCGACGAGCGACACGAGCGTCGTGATCCGCGTCGTCGACACGACGCCGATCGGCACCGGCCGCGCGCTCACCGTGACCGCGCCGAACGGCAGCGACACCGAGAACGTCACCGTCGTGCACCTCGTGATCAACGAGGTCGACAGCGATCAGGCCAGCACCGACACCGCCGAGTTCGTCGAGGTCACGACCGGCGTCGCCGCGCCGGTCGATCTCGGCGGCTATCACTTGGTGTTCTTCAACGGCGGCGACACGAACGACCCCTCGTACCTCTCCGTCGCGCTCACCACGACCGACGCGGCGGGCTACCTGGTGGCTGGCAACACTGCCGTCGACCCCGACGTCGTGATCGCGGGCAACTCGATCCAGAACGGCCCGGACGCGCTGGCGATCGTGCAGTCGAACTCGGCCATCGCGAACGGCACCGCGGCGAGCTCGTCGTCGCTGCTCGTGATCGACGCGCTCGCCTACGCCGCCAACGCGACCGGCGACGCGTCGGTGATCGCCGCGCTCTTCGGCACCGGACCGCAGGCGGTGAACGCGAACGAAGCCGGCGGCGGCTCGCTCAACACGCACTCGGTCCAGCGCTGTGGCGCGGCGCGCCGCGACGGGCGTTCGTTCCCGATCGCAGCGGTGCCCACGCCGGGCGCGGCGAACTCGTGCGCGGCGTTCACGCAGGCCGAGCTGCAGGCTCGCTTCGAGACGCAGTGCGCGTCGTGCCACGGCGCGAACGGCGATTTCGCGGTCGGCAGTGACTTCACGGCAGCGACCATCGGTGTCCCGTCGATGGAGCTGCCGACGATGTCGCGCATCACCGCGGGCGATCACCTGCAGAGCTACCTCTGGCACAAGCTGAACGGCAGCCATCTCACCGTCGGGGGCTCCGGCGTGCGGATGCCGTCGGGCGGGACGGCGTGGAACGCGACCGACCTCTACCGTCTCGCGCAGTACATCGATAGTCTCTGACCCGGTGCCGGGTGCGCTCGACGTTTACGACCTGATCCGCGCCGTGGTGGCGATCACGATCGCCGCCGCGGCCGCGGCGCACGAAGGGCGCACCCGCACCATCCCGAGCTCGCTCTCGCTCCCACCGATCGCGCTCGGCTTCGCGCTCGCCGTCGTCGACGGTCGGGTCCGCGCGACGATCGGTGGGCTCGTGCTCTCCGGCTTCGCCGCGCTCGTGCTCTCCGGCACGCGCATCCTCGCGGGCGGTGGCATCGGGCTCGTCGTCGCGCTCGGCGCGTGCCTCGGCCTCGCGCCCGCGCTCTACGCGTGGATCGCGGCGGTGATCATCACGCTCGTGGTGAGAGGCCTGCACGCGAGCGAGTATCCCGACGCCGCGGACGCCGGGCGTCCGACCTTGCTCGCGAGCCGCATCGCGCTGGTCGCGATCACGATCGGCGCCGCGATCGATCTCGCGCTGCAGGCCGCCGCGTAGCCGTTGCGGTCGGCCGAGAGCGGCCCCAAGGTGCGCGGTCCGTGCGACCCACACTGCGCGATCTGCTCGTCCTCGCGTGGCCCCTCGTCGTCTCGCGCGCGACCCAGACCATCGTCGGCCTCGCCGACGCGCTGATGGTCGCGCACCTCGGCGCGGGCGCGCTCGCCGCGACCACCGCCGGCGCGAACAACGCGTTCCTCGTGCTCATCCTGCCGATGGGCTGCGTCTTCATCGTGCAGAGCTTCGCGTCGCAGCTCTTCGGCAAGGGCGACGTCGGCGGCGCGCGTCGCTTCGCGCTCTACGGCCTGGCGATCGCGCTCGTCACCCAGATCGTCGCGATGCTCGCGGTGCCCGCGATCGATCCCGTGCTCTCGCTCTTCTCGTACGAGACCGACGTGCGCCACGCGATGTCGGGCTATCTCGTCTATCGCCTGCTCTCCGCGGGCGCGGCGATCGGCATCGAAGCGCTCGGCGCGTACTACGGCGGCGTCGGCCGCACGCGCGTCCCGATGATCGCGAACGTGGTGCTGATGCTGCTGAACGTCGGCTCCAACTGGGTGCTGATCGACGGCCATCTCGGCGCGCCCGCGCTCGGCGTCGAGGGCGCCGCGATCGCGAGCTCGATCGCGACGGTGATCGCGTTCGCCGGCTTGCTCGCGTACTTCCTCCGCGAAGGCGCGCTCTCGCGCCCGCGCCCCGACGAATTCGCGCGCACGCTGCGCTTCGGCCTGCCCTCGGGGCTCAACTGGTTCTTCGAGTTCTTCGCGTTCAACCTCTTCGTCAACGTCGTCGTCGCGGGCCTCGGCACCGAGGTGCTCGCCGCGCTGATGGCGGTCATGCAGATCAACGCGGTCTCGTTCATGCCCGCGTTCGCGCTCGGCAGCTCGGGCGCGATCCTCGTCGGCCAGTCGATCGGCCGCGACGATCGCGACGACGTGCCACGCATCGTGCGCATGACGTTCGGCACCACCGCGACGTGGCAGGGCCTCGTCGGCCTCGTGTACCTCCTGGTGCCCGCGCTGATCTTCGCGCCGTTCGCGAGCGATCCCGCGTCGCGCGACGCGCTCGTCGAGGTCGGCGTGCGCATGCTGATGCTCTCGACGTGCTGGCAGCTCTTCGACGCGGCAGCGACGGTGCTCGCCGAGACCCTGCGCGCCGCCGGCGACACGGTGTGGCCGCTGGGCGCGCGCCTCGTCCTCGCATGGCTGGTGTTCGTCCCCGGCAGCTGGCTCGGCGTGCGAGCTCTCGAGGGCGGCGACGTCGCCGCGATGCTGTGCCTGACGGCCTATCTCGCCCTGCTCGCGCTCCTGCTCTACGTCCGATTCCGCAGCGGCAAGTGGCGCACCCTCGAGATCACCGAGCCCGAAGTGGCCTGACGCCTTCGAACCCACCGCAACGCGGGCTCGCGACATCTCGCGCTCTCAGCCCAGAACAAGCGCGGCGTTCACCCTCCCGCGCGCGGCCTCGGCCCTCACGACCAACGGCGATATCGCTCGTAGTACTGGATCGTCGACAGCGTTCCGGTGAACCACTCGCCCGCGAGCTCCGCCGGCACCGCGCTCCGCGGCGTGTCCGGCGCGTCGTCGTTGCGACACCCACCGATCGCCATCGCTGCGAGGACCGCCATCACGAAGATGCGAACGTGCTCGTCCATGTTTCCCTCTCTCGGCGTCGTGCGATGCCGTCGCTCGCACGCGACGCCGAGTGATTGGCTCGGAGCGCGTCAGTCCGTCAGTGCAGGGAATCTTGTCTATTTCCTAAGAATTCCTGCCTCCCTCGATCGTGTCGATGGCTCCCATCGGATCGTCCGATGATCGTTGACGCTCGTCGTGTCTCCGCTCCAGAGTGGGAGCGCGATGCACGATTTTCCGCTCAAGCTCACGTGGCAGGGCACCACCGCGGGTCCCGCCGAGCACACACGCAACGCGGTCGCGAGCACCGGGCAGAAGCCCGACATCCCGGTGAGCGCGGGCGGCGCCTACCTCGGTGACGACACGCGCTGGAACCCCGAGGATCTCTTCGGCGCGTCGCTCGCGACGTGTCACATGCTCACGTTCCTCGCGCTCGCGAAGAAGGTGAAGATCGACGTGCGGCGCTACGAGGACAACGTCTCGGTGCGCATCGAGGCCGTCGAGGGCGTCACGCGCGTGACCCGCGTCCTCCTCGCGCCGACGATCACGATCGCGCCCGGCAGCGACGCCGAGAAGGCGCGCGTGATGTTCGAGAAGGCGCACAAGTACTGCTTCATCGCGAACAGCACGACGGCCGAGGTCGTGATGGAGCCGACGGTCGTCGTCGAGGGCGGCTTCACCTGACGATCACTGGGGATCGAGGCGCCGCAGCCCGACGATCCGATACTCGTTCGGCCCCGTCTGATAGAGATGGACGCTCGCTGCGCCCGTCGTCTCGCGGCCCGGCGTGGACGCGACCACGTCGATCACGAGGTACGGCGGCGGCCGCGGCGCTCCCACGGGCGTCACGTCGAGATCGGGCAGGAGCGCGCACACGTGCTCGTCGGTGCGTCGCTGCTCGACCTCCACCGCGGGACCGCCGTACGGCCAGTCGAGCCACGCGCTCGCGCGGTGTCGGCGATCCCACGCGTCGCGGATCTCCGACTCCACCGCGAGATCGCGCATGCACAGCCACGAGCGCTCGCCCTCGGCCACGACCTGCGGGAACGCCAGCGGCGACAGGCGCGTCAGGTAGCGCTCGAGGATCTTTCGCTGCCGCCCGCGCAGGATGCGCTCGAGATCGCGCGCGACGCTCGGCTCCGAGAACATCCCGGTCGCGATCAACGCGCGCAGCTGCTCGTCGTGGAACTGGCTGATGATGCGCGCCATCCACGCCATGTCCCGCTCGGTGCGCCGCTCGAACCCGGGGTTCGGATATCCATTGCGCCAGTCGTCGGGATGGAAGTCCTCGACGTTGTAATACGTGAAGACGGGATGCGGCCTGTCCGACGCATCTTCTCGATAGGGTCGCTCGAGCAGGCCCAGCGTCAGCAGATCGACGCCGATGTGCTCGAGATCGGCGTAGTGCGAGTGTCCGAATCGGCGCGTCAGCTCGTCGGAGCGCTCCCAGATCAGCCCGAACGAGTCACCGACGTCGAGGATGTAGTGCCGCACGTATCCGCGTGACTCGTCGTCACCGGCCGCGACCCATGCGTCGAAGTTGTTCTCCGCGCGCGAGTCGATGTGATTGAGCCACGCGGAGAGCACGTACATGCCGCGTATCTCGCGCCGGTGCTGGTGCTCGACGACGTCGTTGGGATCGTCGTCGCGACGCCCGTCGAAGCGCCAGCCGCCGAGCACGTCGCCGTCGACGTAGCGGCTCAGGCTCCCGCGCAGCCGGCCATCGGGCATGCGCAGCGCCGCGCCCATGACCTCGTCGAGATCGGCCTGGGTCATCGGCTGATCGCTGTGACCGTTCCGCATCGTGCCCGGCGCGATCTCGAACACGTCGGGGGTGAACGTCACGACTCGATTGCACGGCGTCGAATAGCCCACTGCGTGGAAGATGCGCGTCGCGATCGAGTCCGCCGCAGTCGTGAGCTCGGGGACGCGGATATCCGTCTTGAACAGATATCGCTGTCCCTCGACCTCGATCACGAATCCCGGCGTCGTGCCCTGCGCCTTGTGCTCGACGATCGTCCACGGCGTCGGCGGGATCTCCTGCTCCCCGCACGCGCCCTGCGAGAGCTCCTCGAGCGACACCGGTCGCAGTCCGATCCGGTTCTCGAACCAGCTCGAGCTCGGCACCTCGTCGACCGAATTGACGTTGATCGCCTCGCGCGTCTCTTCGTACTCCCAGAGCTCCGCGAGCTGCCGGAACGTGGTGTTGTCGACACCGTCCCAGATCCACGAGTTGTACTGCTCCTCGGGCTTCGGCCCGAAGACGATGCGATCGTCGTCGATCCACATCGGATCACGCAGCGGAAAGCGATGCGTGTGCGTGGTGGCGCAGCCGGAGAGCGCGAGCGCGGCGAGCGCGACGCGCCCGAACGACCTGGCGAGCATGGGGGTCCTAGAGCGCATCCCTCGCTCCGATCTCGATGCGGAACGAGTCGATGTTCGCCCCGCGCTCGAACGTCTCGGTCGCGAACCCGAAATTGAACGTGAAGGGCGCCTCGATGACGGGAAAGCGCGGCTTCAGCTCGAGCCCGAACGTGAGCCGCAACAGCTCGACGTCGAAGTCCTCGAAGTAGCGCCCGAACGCATTCGCAGTGCCGAAGTACAGACGTGAATCGAGGAACGCCCAGATCGGCCACTCGTAGTGCATCAACAGACCGACGGCGCTGTAGCCCTGGATGTCACCGGCGCGATATCCGGGGAGGAGCCCTCGACTGCCACCCAGCTCGACCAGCTCGGTGAACGGGACGTTCGAGTCGTCGAGCGGCGAGATCAGGTGCGCCTCGCCGGTGATGCCGATCACGCGATGGCCGCCGAGCACGTCCGCCGCGAGCGTGCCGCTCCCGCCCCAGCTCACCCAGCGATCGAGCTCGGGGAGCCCACCGAACGCGCCGTGGATGCCCGCGTGCGCCGCGATGCGCGCGCCTCCCTCGGGCGGTGCGCGCGGTGTGCGCGTGTCGAGATCGACGATCATCTCGGTCGAGACCGTCTCGTACCCGGTCAGATATCCGTAGGGCACCAATTGCCCCGTCTCCATCTGACGCTCGAGCACCGACGGATCGTCGCCCCACGAGTTGTCGAAGAACTCGATGCTCCGATAGCGCATCTCGAATTGGAGGTCGCTGCTCTGCCAGTATCGAACCGAGCTCCAGAGCACCGGCTCGTATCGGACCGCGCCATATCGAGCGCGCGGGCCATCGGTCGCGTTGGGGCCGATGCCGCCGAACACGTAGTCGGGTCGCTCGCGCGCGAGGAACCGCGCGCCGACGTACGAGTCCTGGGCGACCTCGATGCGATCCGCGATCGTGCCGCTCAGCCAGTCGTTGCCGCCGTACACGCCGTGGATCGAGATGTGGTTGTGGTCGAAGAGGAAGTCGTCCCACGACCCGTAGATGCCGATGCTCGGTTGGAACCCGAACTCGTAGAGGAACGTCGGCATCAGCGTGATCTCGTTGTTCGGACCGAACCGGAAGAAGCTGACGAGACGCTCGATGATCTTGTGCCGCTCGAGCTCGGTGAGCGCCCATCCGATCGGGCGTCGCAGCACGTACTCCGAGACGAGATAGAGCGGGCTCGTCAGCACGCGCGCGGTCCACAGGAACACGTCCCCCGCGTCGTCGCCTCGCTCGGGGAGCCCGTCGTAATCGGGCACGGGGCGATCCGGCGGGCGTGTGCCCCGCGGTGCCTCGTGATCGCCCTCGTCGTCGTCCTCCTCTTCCTCGTCGTCGTCCTCGTGGGACTCCTCGGCGACCACCTCGGTCAGCGCCTCGGGCGGCGCGACCTCGGGCCCGATGTCGGGAGGCCCGTCGGCCCGCGCGCCGCTCACCGGCGACGACAGCGCGAGCAGCGCTCCGAGCGCGAGCGACACCACCGCGCGTGCCCGCTGCGGACGTGGAGCGCCGAGGCCGTTCGAGGCTGTCCGGTGCACTGCAGCCCGAAGTCAGCAACGCGCTTGCCAGCGGAGGCGCGCCCGGTCGGCGACGCGGGCGCGGCGACGACCGAGGCCGAACGCGCAGCTCGACCGCACATCGGGTGCATCACGTCACGCCTCGTGGATGGGACCCACATCGCGCAGACGACCGGACGGGCAGGGCCTACACGCGCCGTCGACCGGCTGGGGGCCTTGCGAATGGGACGATCTCCGCCGTTGCTCCGTCGTGTTTCCACTACCCTCGGCCGCGTCTCCCGGAGAGGAGTCGTCTCGAGTCGAGAGGAGTCGTGGTGCGCCGCAGTTGGGTGCTTTGTTCGATCGTCGTTCTTTCGTCGTTCCCGCTCCGCGCCCACGCGGACGAGCCCGCGCCGAGCGCCGTCGCTCCGCCGCTGCCGTCGGTCGAGGAGGCCACGCGGCCTCCGATGCGCGAGCTCGGCGTCGTCGAGGCCACGGTCTCCAGTGTCGTCAGCGCCGGTGTCCTCGCCGCGACGTTCCTCCCGACCCCCGAGCACGAGACCCCGCAGTGGCGTGGCGGGATCCTGTTCGACGACGCGGTCCGCGACGCGTTCCATCTGCGCTCGCCGAGCGATCGCCAGCTCGCGTCGACCGCCTCCGATGCGCTGGTGGGCACGCTGGTGCTCGCGCCCGTCCTCGTCGACGCGGTGCTCATGGCGGGGCTCGTGCGCGGCGATCCCGAGCTGATGGGCCGCATGCTCCTGATGAACCTCCAGGCCCACGCGGTCTCGTTCGGCCTCACCACGATCTTCAAGAAGCTCGTGGGCCGCGAGCGTCCGAACGCGCGCGCGTGTCGTGAAGATCCCGAGCGCCAGAGCAGCGATCCGCTCTGCGAGTCGCCGCCCGATCCCAACGCGAGCTTCTTCAGCGGCCACACGTCGCTCGCGTTCACGAGCGCCGCGCTGATGTGCGTGCAGCACTCGGAGATCGGGCTCTTCGGCCAGGAGGGCGATGCCGTGATGTGCGCGACCGGTCTCGCGCTCGCGACGAGCGTCGGCCTGCTGCGCATCGCCGCCGACAAGCACTACGCGAGCGACGTGCTCGTCGGCGCGCTCGTGGGCGCGCTCTCGGGATGGCTCGTGCCGTGGCTGCTCCACTTCGACGTGGCCGACACCGTGGGCATCGACGGCGCATCGGCGACGATCGCGCCGATGGTCGACGAGCAGCAGATCGGCATCCAGCTCTTCGGCGTCTTCTAGAAGAGGACTCGCACGCTGGTGATCGCACGATCCACCGCGACCCGCGCCGCGCCGTCCTCCACGACGAGCGGCGCGAGGTCGCGCTCCCGCGCGTCGCACCGGCGGGCCTCGCGGATCGCCCGTCGCGCGCAGCGAACGCGCACGTCGAGCCGCTCACCGGGGCGATAGCTGCGCAGCCGCACGACATGGCCCTCGCCGCGGCTCGCGACCTTGATGGCGCTGACCAGCACGTCGACGTGATCGGTCGTGATCACCTCGCTCGCGATCGCATCGAGATCGATCGAGCTCGGCGCCGTGAGCCCTGCGCGCAGCGATCGCCGCACCTCACGCGGCAGGTGGTGCGCGCGATGATCGCCCGCGCCGGTGAGCCACACCGCGTACTCGACTCCGTCCTCGGCCGTGCCGATGCCCGACGCCGGATGGGCCGGCAGCGGGATGACGCCGAACGCCTTCTCGAGCGGCGCGTGGCGCAGCACCACCCACTCCACGACGCCGGGCCGCGAGAGCCCCACGCATGCGGGCCCTCCGAGGAACACCGCGAGCCCGAAGCCCGAAGGATCCTCGAGGTGCGCGAACGAGCGCGCGGGCCAGAACGTCGGGTCGTAGAGCTTCTGCAACGGGCGCGTCACCACGCCTCCAGGCACGTTCATCGCGAGCGTCCGCGCCGACGACCTCATCGGGAAGCGACACGTGATCGTGCGGTGCCCGGCCGCGGTGCCGTCGACGTGCAGTCGCACGATCGGCGAGCCCCCGCCGAGCCACATCCAGCGCACGACCTCCTCGCCGCACAGGCGCGATCGCACCTTCACCTCGAGCACGCCCTCCGCCTCGCGCACCTCGATGCGCGCCGGACGATCGCTGGTGCGCTCGATCTCGCGGAATCGCCCGCCGAGATACTCGTGTCCCATGCGCCACAGACCGCCGGAGTCCGCATACGCGACGAGATCGTTGCCGAAGCCCGACAGGCGCTCTCCGGTGCCGTCTCGATAGCTCGTGAGACAACCGCCCGAGGCCTCGCTGACCCGCGCCGAATAGTGCTCGGTGCGCACGTCGAGCACGCCATCGCGGAGCTGCCACTCGAGCGTCGCCGGGGTGCGTTGCCGCGTCTCGGGCACGTCGATCCGCGCACGTGCGAGCAGTCCGTCCGCCAGCGACTCGGCGCGCCGGAGCCAGGGCAGCTGCTCGCGCAGATAGACGCGCTCGGGCGAGGTGCCGGTGACGAGATCGTGGTGATTCGTCAGTGCGACGAGATTCCACGCCTCGCCCAGAGCGGCATCGCGCGGCGCAGGATCTCGATCGGGATCGAACGAGAGCTTCTCCGCCAGCACGAGCTTGCGCGCGATGCGGTTCGACAGCCGCTTCACGTTCGGGCGCGATGCATAGAACCCCATCCAGTACGGGTTCGGATCGAGCTCGAGCACCGGCAGTCGATCTCGATGGCAGTCGACGAGATCGAGATAGTCGTCCATTCCCGCGCTCACGACCCACGTGCCGGTCTCGCCGAAGTGCGTTCGATCGTGACGATCGAGCAGCTCGACGAGGTGCTCGATGGGACCATTGAAGTCGCAGCCGATCGGACAGAACAGATAGGGAGTCCGCGACAGAGGCGCGAGCTGCCTCACCAGCCCGGCGATGCGCGACGCGATGTGACGTCCCGTCCGCCACGGCACCCCGAGCGTCATTCCCATCCATCGGATCACGCCGAGGTGCGCGAGCATGTCGCCCTGGAAATACGTGAATGCGTTCCAGTGACAGAGCACCTCGGATCCGTCGGGCGCGCGCCACACGAAGTCCTGCGTGCGCAGCTCCTTCTCCAGCAGGTGCGCGCTCGATCCTCGCAGCGGATACGAGGAGGGGAGTCGCAGATCCGCGCCCACGAAGTACATCCCGTCGATCCGCGTGAGCGCGGTGCGATCGAACCCGAGCGCGGCGAGCATCGCGGGCAGCGCGGGCGAGCACCCGAAATCGTCGGGCAGATACGCGAGCCGCGGCTCCACCTCGAATCCGTGCGCTCGCAGCCACTCTTGGCCGAGCAGGTAATCGCGGAGGATCGACTCCGTCGCAGGGATCACCGTGTCCGGTGTCGTGATGCCGGTCCCCGTGAGCTGGAGTCGCCGCTCCGCGACCAGCTGGCGCAAGAGATCGCGCTGGTCGGGACGCCTATCCCAATAGAGCCTCAGGAAGAAGATCGCTTCGAGCGAGTAGACGCGCCTCGGCTCGTGCACGAGCTCGCGCAGGACCTCGTCGAGGATCCGCTCGATCCGGCGCTCGTAGTACTCCTCCGACGTGAACAGCCAGTTGGGATCCCAGTGGCTGCTCTCGCCGAGGACGAGCACGTGCCGCGCGTCGTCGGGGATGCCGAGGCGGCGTCGCAGCGCACGCTCTCGCTCGCTCGCGCTCGAAGGCATCACGCTCGGTGTAGACCCGGATCGGACGAGCGCGAGTGACGTCGCACGACGACACACCATCCCGAGCAGGGATGGCTCCGCACGTGCAGAGACCGCGCGGAGATCCGATGCTGATCGCCATCGCCATCGCCAGCCTGCTCGCGTCGGCCCTCATGTTCACGATCCTCTCGGGCGCGCTCGACGCGCTCGATGCGGACGTTCCGCCGCGCGTGTCGCTCGAGCCCATGACCGTGATCCGCCCGGTGCGCGGGCTCGATCCAGGCCTCGAGGAGAACGCACGCGCCGCGCTGCGCGTCCGCTACTCCGCGGAGCTCGAGACGATCTTCGTCGTCGACGACGCGCAGGAGGCCGCGCTGCCGGTGCTCGAGCGCGCGATCCACGCCGAGGGCTCGAGCGCGCGCATCGTGATCGCGGGCCCGCCTCCGCCCGGTCGCACCGGCAAGCTGCACGCGATGATCGCGGGGCTCCGCGCCGCGCGTGCTCGCACGCCGCTCGTGTGCTTCGCGGACTCCGACACCCGCCCGAGCGAAGGTGTGCTCGAAGATCTCGCGAGCATCGTCATCGCGTCGCCCGACGTCGGCGCGGCGTTCGCGCGCGCGATCGGCACCCGCGCCCCGCGAACCCTCGGCGACGTCGGCTATGGCCTCATGCTCGACGGCATCTACGGGCCCCAGGCTGCGCTCGCGAGCCGGAAGATCCGGATGCTGCCGTTCGTGATGGGCCAGACGATGGTGGTGCGCCGCAGCGCGCTCGACGCGTGTGGCGGGCTCGAGGGCAGCTACGGACAGCTCGTCGACGACATGAACATCGGCGCGCGCCTCGCCGCGGCGGGCTACCGCAACGTGCTGTCGCGTAGCCCGATCGCGATCGTCCAGGAGGGCATGCCCGCCGGTGATCTCGGCGGCACGGCGCTGCGATGGATGGTGTTCGCGCGCACCGGGATCCCGTTCTGGCCGTACTCGGTGCCCGCGGCGGTGTGGGTCGCGTCGTACTTGCTCGGGATCGCGGGCGCGCTCGTGTCGATCGCGGTCCGCGACGTCGCGGCGCTCGCGCTCTTCGCGACGACGAGCCTGTCGGTGGTGGTCTCGCTCGAGCTGCTGCGGCGTCGCCAAGGCGGCGCACCGCTGCCGCGCTCGCTGTGGTGGGCACCGTTCGCGTGCCTCGCGATGGTCCCGTGGTGGTTCGCGCGCGCGCGCTTCACGAAGACGATCGTCTGGCGCGGGCGCAGCTACGAGCTCGACGGGGACGGCCGCCTCGGCGCGCTCGAGCGGGGCCCCGCCCGCGTGCCTCAGATGCCGTAGCGCATCGTGACCGGCACCGTGAGCACGCCGCCGACGTACTCGAACGACGCCGAGTCGAACGAGGGCGGGCCGAGCGTGCCGCGCGCATCGCGGGAGAAGCCGTAGCCCTCCGACGGGATGCCGAGGAAGCCGGTGTCGAAGTGCCCGTCGTTGTCCTCGTCGTGCATCACGCCGATCGCGTAGCGACCGGGCGGGACGTTCTCGAGGCGACAGCGCGAGACACGATCGACGACCGGCCCGTTGCACGTCGCGACCTCGCGCCCGGAGTGCGTCCACGTCGACTGCGAGCCGTAGAGGCCCGCGCTCGCGACGCCGCGGTCGTTGCGCAGCCCGCGCATCACGACGACGATCGCCGGAGCCTCCTCTTGCTCGCGACGCGACTGCCCGGAGGTGGACGCAGGGACGATCGCGATGGCGGCGCACGCCGCGCCGATCGCCGACGAGACCCACGTGATGCGGTGCATGGGCGCTGATGTAGGGCCGCACCCGCTCGAGATCGCGCGAGCCGATGTTTCGACGTCGTCGCGAGCGAGACGAGTCCGCACGGCGCGGTGGCCAGCGCCCTGGCCGGCGCGTCGGGCCATTCGGTCACGACACCGCGCGTTCGACGCAACCACAGCAGAACCTTGGGACGAGGCGGCACGGCACAACGGTTGCGACGCACTGCGTCATGCTCGACCGACAGAACGCTGCCCGGCTCGCGCTACCGCTCGTGCTCACCGGCTGCGCTGCGAGCGCGGACCCATCGCTCGAGGCCGCGAGCAAGCCCGAGGACGGACCCACCGTCGTGGTGCCCGAGTCGCCTGCGACCGCGTTCCACGAGAGCGCGGCGCGCCCGACGTTCGGCGCGTCCCTCGACACCCACCTCGACGCGCTGCGCTTCGAAGGCCGCGCGCGCGATCGAGACTGGCCGCGCGAGCGCCCGAGCGACGACGAGCTCGTCGCCGCGCTCACCGCCTACGATCGCGCCTTCCACGGCTGGGCCCCGAGCGCGGGCTTCGCGACGCTGCGCCCGCTGACGCGCGCATCGTGCGAGACCGGCGCGTGGGACCGCGCGTACTACGACGCGCTCGGCCCGGCGATGCGCGCGTTCACCGACCGTCGTGACGGCGCCGCGCGCAACGCGATCGACGACGACGGCGACGGCCACATCGACGAGTGCGACGATCTCGACGGTGCCGACGCGACCTGGGTGAGCCGCGCATGGGCGTCGGCGCGCGCGCTCGAGCCCGCACCGCTCGAGGCGGTCGAGGTGGACGGCGTGCGCTTCGAGCCGCGCGACGTGCGCGCGCTGCTCGCGGTGATGCACGGCGAGCCGCAGGCGCTGGTGATCGGCGATCGCTGCACGCTCGATCGCCCGGCGCGCCGCGAGCGCGGTTGCGGCGCGATCAACGCGGGCGCGTTCCATCTGCTGCTGGGGAACGTGATCGGCGCGCGCGAGCGCGTGCTCGCGATCGAGCGCGAGGACGGAGCGAGCGCGGTGATCGACGGCTATCGCGTGGTGCTGCGGCTCGAGCGGGGCGAGGCCGAGGTGCTGCGCCTGCTCGGCGGTCGCGCGAGCACGCTGCGCCCGCACCGCTGGGTGGAGCTCGTGGTCGACGCCGACGTCGACGCGGGCGTGGAGCGCCATCACTACCTCGTCGCGCTCGACGCGCGCGGGCACGTGATCGGCGGCGAGTGGATCGCGGACGGTGCGCGCCCCGCGTGGGCGTGGCTGCCGATCGCCGCGGCATCGAGCGCGCCGGTGCGTGCGTCGGACGTGCGCGCCCTGCTGCGCGAGGCGCGCCCCGACCTGCGCGCGCGTCGCGTCGTCGAGCTCTCGCGCGTGGTCGATCGGCTGGTGCCCGACTGGCCCGAGCCCGGCGTGTCCTCGGCGATCGAGGTGCGCGAGCACGGGATCGCGGAGCGCGCGACGGTGCACGTCGAGCTGCTGCACGAGGCGCTCGAGGACGTGCAGGTCGTGCTCCATCGCGGGCTCGATCGCGTGGTGCTCTTCGATCGCAATCCGCGCGGCGGCGACGAGGGCTGGCTCTGGGCGTCGTTCACCGTCGATGAGGTCGCGGGCGACGACGCGTACGGGCAGTGGGAGCTCTTCGTGGTCGACCGCGAGGGCGGTGCGATCGGGCACCTGCTGCGCTGGGGCCTCGAGCTCGAGGTGCACGATCCCTCGCGCGCCAGCACGGCGTCCGAGGACGCGCAGCCGGCTCGCTTCGTGCGCACCTACACGACGGTCGGCGCGCCGATCGAGCTGCCCGACGCGCTCGCCGAGGGCGTCGCGAGCACGATCTCGGTGCACGACGACGTGACCATCGAGCGCGCGATCGTGCACGCCCGCGTGACCCATCCCTACCGCGGTGATCTGCGGGTCGTGCTCGAGCACGACGGCTTCGAGCGCGTGCTCCACGATCGCACCGGCGCCGGCGCCGACGATCTCGCGATCGAGCTCGACGCGCCCGAGCTCGTGGGGATGCGCGCGGGCGGCGAGTGGACCCTGCGGGTCGACGATCTCGCCGCCGGTGACGCCGGCCGGCTCGAAGGTTGGGCGCTCGAGCTCGTCGGACGTTGATAGGCTCGGGCGCGTGCGTCGCTCGCCCCTCGCCCTCGTCGCGCTGCTCTTCGTCGGTTGCCCCGAGCCCGAGCCGGTCGCGCCGGTCTTCCCGGCCGACTACGCATCGACGTTCCTCGAGGTGCGCGACTGCCGGCGCAGCCCCGAGCACGAGCTCGCGTTCATCCGCGTGCTCGCGAGCCCCGACGCCGCGGGCGTCTACACGTCGCGCACCGGGAGCTTCCCGGTCGGCGCGGTGATCGTGAAGGAGGAGCACGCGAGCGAGGGCTGCGACGATCCCATCGGCTGGACCGCGATGCGCCGCGAGGACGGCGATGCGTGGCGATGGCAGGAGGTCGCGCCGGATCGCGTGGTGATCGAGGACGGCGCGATCGCGCGCTGCGCGGGATGCCACGCGCGCTGCGTCGCGCCGGATCACGGGTTCGAGCAGACCTGCGCGGAGCCGTGAACGGCGGGTGGAGATCCGATCGACGATCGGATCTCCACCTCGCGCGACGTCACGGCGTGGCGGGCGCCGCCGCCTCGGCGGCCGGACGGGCGCGACGCGCGGCCGGCGCTTCCGCGCGCGCCGGACGGGCCGGGCGCGGCCAGCTCGCGCGCGCCGGGCACTCGAAGCCCTCGGGGCAGGCGATCGGCGCGCTCGAGCCCGCCGGACAGAACGAGCCCTCGGGGCACTCCTCGGGCGCCGCGGCGTTCGCCGCGCAGAACTGACCCGCGGGGCAGGCGCGCGGACGCGAGGTGCGCGCCGGGCACGACGAGCCGGCGGGGCAGGCGATCGGCTGCGCGGTGCGGCCGACGCAGAAGCTGCCCTCGGGGCACGCCGCCGCCTCCGCCGCGCCGGGGGCGCAGTACTGGCCGGGGCGTGCCGTGCAGGCCGGGGCCTCGGCCGGTGCGGTCGCGGTCGCCGTCGCGCCACCCGTCGCTGCGGTGCCGCCCGCACCTCCTGCCGCCGTGCCGCCGGCCGCGGCGCCGCCCGCCCGCGCACCGCCGGCCGCGCCGCCGCCGCGCGCGCCGCTCGTCGTGGTCGTGGTCGTCGTGGTCGTCGTGCCTTGCGCGCTCACGAGCGCCGGCGCGAGGAGGAGAGAGCACGCGAGGATGGCCGTGAAAATGGTGTTTCGCATGCGGCCGAGACTAAGCACCAACCGTGGCGAGATCACACGTCCCTAAACGGGGAGCGGGGCGCCAGCGCCCGTCCGAGCTCGAAAACCGCGCAGAAATGCGCCGATCGCGTCGGCCACTCACATGGTGGGTACCAGTCGTAGGACCGGCGCAGGTCGTGGGCGCGGCGGGCGTGCGCGACCCGATGCCACGGCGAGGCAGCCGCGCGACGCCCTCACGCGAGCTCGAACGTCGTGCAGGTCGCGGCGGCCTCGTCCTCGTCGAAGTCGACCTCGATCGAGCGCGCCTCGCACTCGAGCTCGCGGTTGTACTTGCAGATCGCGACCTTGCAGGCGCCGACGCCCGCCGCCTCGACCTCGCCGTCGGTGTGGCGCTGCGAGAGCGTGAACGTGTCGCAGCCGGGATGGACCCCGTCGCCGACGGTGATCGCCTTGGCGTGGCAGGCACCCCGGACGTTGTAGGCGCAGCGATCGACGCTGCAGGCGGAGACGTCGGGCATCTCGATCGTGAACTTCATCGCGACCTCCGGTCCCGGCGGAGCAGTCGCCGTGCCGCGCGGTCCGGCCGTTCGCGAGCATCTCCTGCGTGTTTCCGCCGTGGAACTTCGACCGCCGCGGTGTCCCGATCGGCCATCGCCCACGGGCGATCCCTCGCGCTCGGTGCTACGCCGCGCGCCCGATGACCTCCCGCGTGCTCACCCTGGTCCTCGGCGGAACCCTCCTCGGCGCGTGCGCCACCGGCTCCGGTGGCGTCCCGACGGTCGCGCCGCAGACAGGCGTCGACGCGGGGGCCACCCAGACACCTCCACCGGCGATCGACGCGAGCGCGTCCGACACGAGCCCCACCGGCGACGCGGGCACGATCGACCCGACGCCGTTCGACGCGGGCACGATCGACCCGGGGCCGATCGACGCCGGCACCCCGGTCACGCCGGTCGACTCCGGCACCGACGCGGGCCCGCCTCCGACGCCCGACGCCGGCCCTCCGCCGCGCCCGTGCACGCCGCTCCCGACGACCGGCACGATCACGATCGACGGCAGCACGAGCGGCGCCGCGACGTGGCAGCGCCCGAATGCCGCCGTCAGCTGCCCGGCGACCACCCGCGCGAGCGGCGCGATCCCCTACGCCGAGCACGTGCTCTGCAACCAGGGCGCAGCCGGCACCTTCGAGCTCGTCGTCGACAGCGGCGCCGACGCCTACCTCGTCGTGTACGACGGCGACAGCATGCCGAGCGATCCGCTCGCGTGCCGCGACGGCGACGACGACAGCGCCGATCCGCTCCTGCCGCTTCCCCTGGTGGGCGGCCTCGCGGTGCCGGCCGGCGGGCGCGTCCTGGTGGTGGTCACCGGCTACGGCGCCAGCGATTACGGCCCGTATTCGCTCTACGTCTCGCGCGAGTAGCCTCCTCGAGATTTCCCCATCGCGCGGGGAGGTCGCTGTATAGTCGCAGCGTACCTCTCTCGTCAGAGGGGAACATCTCAGGGGGGCAGAGGGGATGCGATCAATCCGGTCGTGGTGGGTCGCGGCGTGGCTCGCGATGGGCGCCGCGTCGGCGGGTGTCGGGATCGACGTGCACGTCGCGCACGCGCAGGAGTCGACCGACGATCAGGCGCGCCGTCACTTCCGGCTCGGACAGGCGCACTACGAGAACGGCAGCTTCCTCGAGGCGGCGCGCGAATTCGAGCAGGCCTATCAGCTCTCGCAGCGCCCCCAGCTCCTCTACAACGTGTACGTCGCGTACCGCGACGCCGGCGATCTGGTCCGCTCGCGCGACGCGCTGCGCGAGTACCTCACGCGTGTGCCCGACGCGGAGAACGCGGCGATGCTGCGCGCGCGCCTCGAGTCGCTCGATCGCATGGTCGAGCAGCAGGGCACGACCGCGACGCCGGCCGAGACGACGCCGACCGAGACCACGCCCAGCGAGACCACCCCGGCCGAGACGCCCGCCGAGACCACGCCGGTCGAGAGCGCGCCGAGCACGCCTCCGCCGTCGAGCGGCGGGCTCTCGCCGTTCCCCTTCGTCGTCGCGGGCGTCGGTGCCGCGATGATGATCGGCGGCGCGATCACCGGCGCGATGGCGCTGAGCTCGCAGGACACGCTCGACTCGACGTGCCCCGATCGCGCGTGCCCGCCGGGCTACGACTTCGAGTCCGAGGCGAACGACGGGCGCACCCTCGCGCTCACCACCGACGTGCTGCTCATCGGCGGCGGCGTGGTGCTGGCGGGCGGCATCGTGTGGCTGGTGATCGATCTCGTCTCGGGCGGCTCGCCGTCGTCGAGCGAGCAGCCTCCCGTCACTGCGATGTGCGGCCCCGACGGATGCAGCGTCGCCGCGCACCTGGAGCTCTGAACGTGACTTCGCTTCCGGGGGGTGGATCGATGAAGAGGCTCTTCGTCGCGCTGGTCGCGCTCGCGCTCGCAGCGCCTGGTTGCTCGCTGTCGACGAATTTCGACGGCTACTTCACGGCAGGCCAGGACGGCGGCGCCGATGGAGGCCAGCGCGACGACGACGCGCGCGTGCCGATGGACGCCGAGCCCGACGACGCGGCGGCCGACGACGCGAGCACCGATGGATCGCTCGATGGGCCGAGCGGCAACGTGCTGACGATCGCGTTCGACGGCGAGGGCGCGGGCACCGTCACCAGCAGCGACGGGATGATCGACTGCGGCGACACCTGCAGCGCGAGCTACGAGCCCGACACGGTCGTGACGCTCACGGTCACGCCCGACGAGAACAGCACGTTCGTCGGCTGGACCGACGAGAGCTGCGACGACGCCTCGCTCACGTGCGCGGTCACGATGGACATGGCGCGCGCGATCACGGTGCGCCTCGACATCCGTCAGGTGACCGTGTCGGTCACGGTCTCGGGCGACGGCTCGGGCTCGGTGACGTCGTCGGACGGCGCGATCACCTGCGACGGCGGCGCGACCTCGACCTGCTCCGGCACCTACGCCGCGGGCACGATGCTCACGTTCACCGCGACGCCGACCGGCACCTCGGTGTTCGCGGGATGGTCGGGCGGTGGCTGCACCGGCACCGCGCCGTGCGCGATCACGCTCACCGAGGACGTGACGATCGGCGCGGCGTTCGATCGTGATCGTCGCTCGCTCAACGTGACGGTCGCGGGCACCGGCAGCGGCGGCGTGACCTCGTCGCCGGGCGGGATCGACTGCGGCATCGACTGCTCGGAGTCGTACACTGCGGGCACGATGGTCACGCTCAGCGCGACGCCGAGCTCCGACTCGACGTTCGCGGGATGGATGGGCGCGTGCACCGGGACCGGCGCGTGCACCGTGACGATGAGCGACGCGCGCACCGTGACCGCGACGTTCACGCTGCGTCGCTACACGCTCACGATCCAGCGCGGAGGCAACGGCGCGGGCAGCGTGTTCTCGACGAGCCCTGCGGCGCTGATCAACTGCGGATCGACGTGCTCGGCGATGCGCGATCACGGCGACGTCGTGGCGCTGCAGGCGACCGAAGCGGTGGGCTCGACGTTCTCCGGATGGTCGGGCGGCGGGTGCGATCCGACGACCCCGGTGTGCTTCGTCAGCCTCACGTCGGACACGACGATCACCGCGAATTTCACCCTCGATCGCCACACCGTGAGCGTCGCGTACGCAGCCGACGACGGCACCGGCACCGTCACCTCGGCGCCCTCGGGGATCAGCTGCACGACCGGCGGCAGCACCGGGTGCCTCGCGAGCTTCGACTACAACACGTCGGTCACGCTCACCGCGTCGCCGAGCGTCGGATCGTCGTTCGTGCAGTGGTCGGGCGCGTGTGCGGGCACGAGCACGACCTGCACGGTGACCGCGAACACCGATCGCAGCGTGACCGCGCAGATGCACCGCAATCGCTACACGGTGAGCGTGAGCAAGAGCGGCGGCGGCACCGGCAGCGTGAGCGGATCGGGCATCGACTGCGGCGGCACGTGCAGCACGCAGATCGCGCACGGTGACTCGGTGTCGCTCGTCGCGATGCCCTCGCCGGGATCGACCTTCGCGGGGTGGGGCGGCGCGTGCGCGAGCGCGGGCTCGTCGGCGACGTGCACGGTGCCGATCACCGAGGCCGAGAGCGTCAGCGCCACGTTCACGCTCGGCACGAACGTGCTGACGGTCACGCGCGTCGGCAGCGGGACCGTGACCTCGAGCCCGAGCGGCATCGACTGCGGCACGACGTGCGGCTCGAGCTTCACGACCGGACAGACGATCACGCTCACCGCGACGCCGGCCACCGGCTACACGTTCAGCGGATGGAGCAGCGGGCCGTGCACCGGCACCGGCACCTGCACCGTCACGATGGGCACCACCGCGATCGGCGTGACCGCGACGTTCGCGCCGATCCGCCACACGCTGACGGTGAGCCGCAGCGGCACCGGAACCGGCACCGTCACGTCGATGCCGAGCGGGATCACGTGCCCGCCGACCGCGAGCTGCAGCGCGCAGTTCGACCACGGCACGATGGTCACGCTCACCGCGGCGGCGAGCACGGGCTCGACGTTCAGCGGCTGGAGCGGCGCGCCGACCGGCACGTGCACCGGCACGGGGCCGTGCACCGTCACGATGGATCAGGCGCGCACGATCGGCGCGGCGTTCACGCTCAACACGTACCGCCTCGACGTGGTGCGCGAGGGCGGCGGTGGAGGCACGGTCACGTCGAATCCGACCGGCATCAGCTGCGGCTCCGACTGCGACCAGACGTACAGCCACGGCACCGCGATCACGCTGACCGCCGCGCCGGCGACGGGCAGCAACTTCGCGGGATGGACCGGCGCGACCGGCTGCGGCGCGTCGACGAGCTGCGTGGTGACGTTGAGCGCGGCGACCACGGTGCGCGCGCGCTTCGAGCTCAACCGCTACACGCTCTCGGTGACGCGCGCGGGCTCGGGCACCGTCGTCGCGAGCGACTCGAGCATCAACTGCGGCGCCAACTGCAGCGCGATGTACGACCACGGCGCGAGCGTGACGCTGAGCGCGACTCCGTCGACCGGCTATCGCTTCGCGGGATGGAGCGGCGCGACGTGCAGCGGGACCGGGAGCTGCGTGGTCTCGATGACGTCCGCGCAGAACGTGACCGCGACCTTCATCCAGCAGGTCACGCTGACGGTGCGGCCCTCGGCGGAGGTCGGCGGGCGCGATCCCGTGGTGACCTCGGACGTCGGCAACATCCGCTGCTTCGCGAACGGCTCGACCGGCGGATGCAGCGACACCTTCGACGCGGGCACGACGGTGCGCCTCACCGCGGGCACGCCGGCGTGGGCGGTGTTCGACGGATGGGGCATCACGGGCTGTGGTCTCGGCAACGTCTGCGCGATCACGCTGAGCGCGAGCACGACGGTGAATCCCGGGTTCACCCAGCTCGGCAACGTCGTGTTCGTCACGAGCGCGACGTACGCGGGTGACCTCGGTGGGCCGGAGCGGGCCGACGACATCTGCCAGGAGCACGCGCGCACCGCGGGGCTCCCGCCGAGCCTCTATCGCGCGTGGCTCTCGACGTCGTCGCAGTCCGCGCAGGATCGCGGCATCGACGGCATCGACGGGTACGTGCGACCGGATGGCCTGCCGGTCGCGTACATCGCGAAGGAGCTGGTCACCGGAGGGCTGCGCCATCCGATCGGTCTCGACGAGATGGGCGTGCCGGTGCCGGTGCCCGCGCTCGCGTGGACCGGCACGCTGCACGACGGCTCGATCGCGGCGGAGAACTGCGACAACTGGTTCTCGGCGCGCACCACGTCGACCGCGGTCGTCGGTCACGTCGAGCGCGGCGGCGGCGAGTGGACCGCGGCGCTGCGCGGAGTGGACGGAATCGACTGCAGCGTGCCGCGCCGTCTCTACTGCTTCGGGCTCGACCGCTCGTATCCGGCGCGCATGCCGCTGCCGGTGGCGAACGCGGGCTACGCGTTCGTCAGCATGCGGACGTTCACCGGGAGCGCGACCGTCGCGGCGATGGACTCGGCGTGCCAGATGGAGGCGAGCACGGCGGGCTTCGGCGGCAACTACGTCGCGTTCGTGTCGACGCCGACGCAGTCGGCGGGCGCGCGCATCACGTACGCCGGGCCGTTCTATCGCCCCGATGGTTGGCTGGTCGGCGGGCGCCCGCAGCTCGTGGGCGCGACGGGTCGTCTGGCGACGATGATGAACCAGCTCGCGAACGGCGATCCCCACGCGAACCAGCCGGGATGGATGCCGGCGATGGCGTGGACGGGCCACGCGAACGGGAGCCCGAACGGCGTGGCCAACGGGATGCAGACGTGCTCGGGCTGGACCGCGGCGGGCGCGACGTCGACCGGGCGGCGCGGCGTGCCCGCGGGCACGGCGTGGAACCGATGGGGAGAAGCCGAGACGCTCGGGATGTGCTCGCAGGCGTTTCCGGTTTACTGCGTTCGGCAGAACTGAGAGGGGCATGTGATGGCGTCGGCGTGATGGCGTCGGCGTCAGGCGTGGGCGTCAGCATCGGCGTCAGGCGTCGGCGTCAGCATCGGCGTCGGCGTCCGCGTCAGCGTCGGCGTCGGCGTCAGCGTCAGCGTCGGCATCAGCGTCAGCGTCGGCATCTGCGTCAGCGTCGGCATCAGCGTCGGCGTCGGCATCGGCATCGGCGTCGGCGTCGGCGTCGGCGTCAGCATCACGCGTCGGCGTCGGTCCCAGGTGCCAGCGGAGAGAGAGGCCGCGTTGACGCTCGCCCGATTCGCTCCGGCTCGTCTCCGCTTCGCTTCGACCTCGCGGCCGAACGTCTCGAACGGTGGCCGGGGTGGCCCGCTCGGGCTTCTCGAGCATGCCGGCGTGCTCGACCGCGTCGACGATGACCGCTTCGCGGTCACCCGTGCTCGCCTCCTCCGCTTCGCTCCGTGCGGCTCCGCGCGGGCGCTTCGCGTCGTTGACCCGGTCTGCGCGCGCCGGCGGGTGGGGCGGGTGCCCTCGAGTTGGGGGCGCAACGGAGGACACGATGCTGAAGCTCACGGAGAACGCGATCGGATGCTGCCGCGATGTCGGTCGGATCGCGAAGCTGGTCGCGAAGCACGATCGCTCGCTCGCGGATCAGCTGCGACGCGCGATGGCGTCGGTCGCGCTGAACGCGGCCGAAGGCACGGGCGCGCATGATGGCAACGGGCGAATGCGGTTCCGGATCGCGCTCGGTAGCGCGCGCGAGGTCGACGTCGCGCTGCGCGTCGCGGAGGCGTTCGGGTACGTCGAAGCGCTCGATGTCGAGCTGATGAAGCGGCTCGACGGGATCTGCGCGGCGCTCTGGAAGGTGGCGCGATGAACGATGCGCGAGGTGGCCGGGCGCGAGCTCGGCCGCCTCGGGTGTTGGCGTGAGCGTCGACGTCGGCGCACGCAGATGCGGACGCGGACATCGATGCCGATAAGACGCGGACGCGGACGCGGATGCGGATGCGGATGCCGACGCGGACGCTGACGCTGACGCGGACGCCGTCGCTGATGCCGACGCTGACGCTGATGCCGACGCTGACGCTGACGCTGATGCCGACGCTGACGCTGATGCCGACGCTGACGCGGACGCCGTCGCGGATGCCGACGCTGATGCTGATGCTGATGCCGACGCTGACGCAGACGCTGACGCTGATGCCGATGCCGAAGCCGACTCGGACTCGGACTCGGACTCGGACTCGGACTCGGACTCGGACTCGGACAAATGCGACACTTGAAAGCGACACTAGTGCGTGTCACCTTCTCGTTCGTGCTCGACGACGAGGCGATCTACGGCATCGACGAGCTCGCGGATCGCGCGGGGGTGTCTCGTCGTACCGTGCGGTACTACGTGCAGCGCGGGTTGCTCGAAGCGCCCACTGGAGTGGGGCGCGGCAAGCACTACACCGAGGCGCACCTCGCGCGGCTGGTGCGCATCCGCGAGCTGCAGGAGCAGGGCGTCGCGCTCGCCGACATCGGTGCGCGCCTCGAGGGTCCGATCGCGCGCGTCGAGGAACGTGACACTCCGGTGCAGAGCACCTGGACGCGGGTGGTGCTCGGACCGGACGTCGAGCTGATGGTCCGCGGGCGACGCCTCGACGAGACGCAGGTGCACGAGCTGATGGCCGCGATCGATCGCGTGCTGGGGAAGGGGGACGAGCGATGATCACCGAGCAACCGAAGGTGGGTCTGATCGCGAACGGCGCCGCGGTGCCGCTCGAGGGCGTGCGCGTCGACGCGATGCTGCGCGGCGCGTGCCTCGAGGTGCAGGTGACGCAGCGCTTCCGCAACGCGGAGAAGGTGCCGGTCGAGGCGGTCTACGTCTTCCCGATGGAGGAAGGCGCCGCGGTGTGCGGGTTCGCCGCGAAGGTCGGCGACACGATCGTGCGCGGCCGCGTCGAGGAGCGCGAGAAGGCGTTCGCGACCTACGACGACGCGATGATGGAGGGCCACGGCGCGTTCCTGCTCGATCAGGAGCGGCCCGACGTGTTCACCGCGTCGGTCGGCAACCTGCGCCCGGGCGAGACGGTCGAGCTGCAGATCCGCTACGTCGCGATGGCGCGGCGCGAGGGCGATGCGCTGCGGGTGTCGATCCCGACGACCGTCTCGCCGCGCTACGTGCCCGCGCCGAGCACGCCCGAGATCGGTCAGCCCGAAGGTGAGCGGGTGAACCCCGATCGCTGGCCGAGCGTACCCTACGGGCTCGCGCTCGCGCTCGACGTGGAGCTCGGCGCCGCGCTCGCGGGCGTGGAGTCGCCGAGCCATCCGGTCCGCACCCAGCTGCGCGACGGCGGTGCGCGCATCGAGCTCGCACAGGACGACGTCGCGCTCGATCGCGACGTGATCGTGCTGGTCACGCCGCGCGAGCGCGCGACGCCGATCGCGATGGTCGCGCGCGAGGACGATGGTCGTCGCGTCGCGATGATCACGTTCCTGCCCGACCTGCAGGCGAGCGACGAAGGGCACGAGGTGATCTTCCTGCTCGACTGCTCGGGCTCGATGGGCGGTGACTCGATCGCGCAGGCCAAGCGCGCGCTGCAGCTCTGCGTGCGCGCGCTCGGTGCGCGCGATCGCTTCGACGTGGTGCGCTTCGGATCGAGCTACGAGGCGTTCTGGGGCACCTCGCGCGCGTTCGACGATCGCTCGCTCGAGGAGGCGACCAAGCGCATCGCGACGATCGACGCGAACCTCGGAGGCACCGAGATCCTCGCGCCGCTGCGGGCGATCCTCGCGCGCCCCGCGGTGCCCGGGCTCGCGCGGCGCGTGCTGCTGCTCACCGACGGACAGGTCTCGAACGAGGCGGAGGTGATCGCGCTCGCGAAGGAGCACGCCGCGTCGGCGCGCGTGTTCGCGTTCGGCATCGGCGCGGGCGCGAGCGAGCATCTCGTGCGCGGGGTCGCGCGTGCGTCGCGCGGTGCGGCGGAGATGATCGCGCCGGGCGAGCGCATCGAGCCCAAGGTGATGCGCACGTTCGCGCGGGTGCGCACTCCGTCGCTCGACGACGTTCGGGTCGAGTGGGGCGCGTTGCGCGTCGAGCAGGCTCCTACGCGCACGCCGCCGGTGTTCGCGGGCGATGCGCTCACGGTGCTCGGGCGCATCGAGGGCGGTGGCAGCGGCGAGGTCGCGCTGGTCGCGGGGACGCAGCGATGGACGACGACGATCGATCTCGAGCGTGCGGGCGCGGGAGGGCCGATCCCGGTGCTCTGGGCGCGCGAGCGCATCCGCGAGCTCGAGGACGGAACGGTGCAGCGGCGCGGCTCGGCGCAGCGCCGCGAGGAGAGCGAGGATCGCAAGCGGCGCGAGATCGTCGATCTCGGCGTGCGCTACGGGCTGATGTCGAGCGCGACGAGCTACGTGGCGGTCGAGGAGCGCGCGCCGGACGCGCGGGTGAGCGAGCCCGCGCAGCTGCGTCGGATCCCGGTCGCGCTGACGAGCGGGTGGGGTGGGCTCTCGACGCGCGCCGGCGCGGTGGCGGGCGCCGCGATGCCGATGATGGCGCCCGGGGCGATGCCGGCGCCGATGGCCCCGCCGCCCGCGCCGCGCGCGATGGCGAGCATGGGCGCGCCGCGTGCCGAGAGCGCGAAGCGGGCGAAGGGCGGCGGGTTCCTCGGTCGGGTGAGTGACGCGCTCTTCGGTCGTGGCGACGAAGGGTCGACGATGGACTTCATGGAGGCCGAGGAGCGCGCGACCGAGAGCGCGGATCGCGTGTTCGAGCTGCTGATGACCCAGAAGGCCGACGGCAGCTTCGTGCGCTCGCCGGTGCTCGAGGCGTGGCTCGGCGCGGCGCGCGTCGCGAAGCTCGACGCGGCGATCCGCGCGCACGGCGACCCGATCGCGACCACGGCGGTGGTGATCGCGCTGCTCGAGCTCGAGGCGCGCGACCGCGAGAGCGAGTGGCGCCCCGCGATCACCAAGGCGAAGTCGTGGCTCGCGGCGAAGAGCGCGACCGTCGACGCCGCGGCGATCGTGCGCGCCTGAAAGACCTCTTGGGAGAGCAGGAGCTTCCTGCTCTCCCAAGCGCTTCCCCTCACTCGTCGAGCGATTCGAAGAACGACCAGATCGCGTCCGGCGCCCACGACGGCACGGTGTGCGCGCCCGGGTGGGTGCAGAACACGACCGGATAGCCGTCGTCGCAGCCCTCGAACGAGACGCATCCGTTCGCATCCATCGGGCCCGTCTCGTCGCATCCGTCGCGACCGCGCCAGTACTCGCGCGTGCGGATGCCGAGGAGATCGTAGTCGACGAGATCGTCGGCCGCGCCGTGCACGATGAACGCCGCGACCTGTCCGGCGCAGCGCCCACCGCGCGGCGGTCCGCCCGACATCGGGCCGATCGCGCGGATCACGTCGCCGCGATGACAGCCGAGCGAGCTCGTCATGAACGCGCCGTAGCTGAAGCCGAGCGCCAGCTCGCGCGCGCGATCGACGCAGAGCTCGCCCTCGAGCTGCGCGCGGATCGTGTCGAAGAGCTCGACGTCCGCGCCCTCGACCGAGAGGTCCCAGCCGTTCGCGCCGAGCGTCGGGTGCACGCCGTGCGGGTACACGAGGATCGCCTCGCCGCCCGCGAGCTGCTCGAAGCGCAGCGCCGACTGGAAATTCTCCGCGCTGTCCCCGAGCCCGTGGAACGCGAACACGAGCGCGTGGGGGACGCTCGGGTCGTAGTTGTCGGGCAGCACCAGGCGATAGCGGCGCTCGACGCCACGCACCGTGAGCGTGCGATCGACGACGCCCTGCTCCGACGTCGGCGTGCCGCAGCCCGCGGTCATGCCGGTCGGGTGCACGAAGGGCGGCGGTCGAGCCGCGTCGATCGGCATCGCGCCGGCGTCGGGTGGATCGGTCGCGGCGTCGGTCTCGGTGATCGCGGCGCCGTCGCAGCCCCACGCGGTCACGCCGATCGCGAGGATCGCCATGCCGCGGCGAAGGAAGCACGCAGAAGTCATGGCGTGGCCCTCTACCAAACGGTCGGGAGCATCCGCAAGCGTCCCCCAGGTGGGAAGATCGATGCGCCGGCTGTCATACGCGGGATGGTCTCGAGCCCACTCAGGCGCGTCGAAACGGAGAACGCGGCATGGCTCGGACGCTCCTCGTGATGTGCCTGTGGCTCGGTGCGTGTGCGCACGACGAGCCCTCGGCCGCGGCCCTCGCGCCGAGCCGGGAGCTCGTGGTGCGCACCACGCTCGAGGTGCGCGAGGTGCGGGCTGCGAGCGAGGCGATCCGCGAGATCGTCGCGCGCGAGGGCGCACACCTCGAGCGGGCCCGCGAGGAGGGCACGCGCGGCGCGAGCTACGAGATCCGGGTCGCGCCGCACGCGCTCGCAGGGCTGCGGACCGCGCTCGGGACGCTCGGCGAGATCGTGAGCGGCGAGGAGACCAGCGCCGATCTGAGCGCGGTGATCGCCGACGGCGACGCGCGCCTCCGCGCCGCGCGCGCGAGGGAGCAGCGCCTGCTCGAGCTGCTCGCGGATCGCACCAGCGCGCTCTCCGACGTCCTCGCGGTCGAGGCCGAGCTCGCCCGAGCGCGGGAGTCGATCGAGACCCTCGAGGCTGCGCACCGCGCGCTCCACGATCGCGTGTCGCTCGCGCGCGTAGCGCTCGAAGTGCGCGCCCGATCCGGGTCGTTCCTCGATCGTCCGGTCGAGCGCCTGCACGCGGCGGCGACGCTCGGGGTGCGCGGTGTCGCGACGCTCGGGCTCGGCATCGCGATGCTCGCGCTCCTGCTCGGGCCGAGCGTCGCGTTGATCGGGGGGCTCGGCGCCCTCGGATCGCGCGTCGCACGACGGCGTCGTGCGCGATGATGCTCGCGGACCGACTCGCGATGACGATCGACGACGAGCCCGCGAGCACCCGCGACACGACGTCGCCGGTCTCGCTGCGCACCGAGCTCGAGACGCTGCATCCATCGTCGTTCGCGTGGGCGATGACCTGCTGCGACCGGGTGCGCGCCGAAGCGGAGGACGTGCTGCAGAGCGCGTACGCAAAGGTGATCGCCGGCGAGGCGCGCTTCGACGGCCGCGCGCGCTTCCGCACCTGGCTCTTCGGCGTGATCCGCATCACGGCGCGCGAGCATCGCCGGCGCAGCGTGCTGCGCGCGCTCGGGCTCTCGCGTCTTCGCGCCGAGCCGGTGCACACGAGCACGCCGAGCGGTGAGGAGCTGACCGAGGCGAGCCTGCGCGCGCGTGCGCTCGTCGAGGCGCTCGCTGCGCTCTCGGAGCGGCAGCGCGAAGTGCTGCACCTGGTGTTCTACGAGGACCTCACGGTGCGCGAGGCAGCCGACGTGATGGGCGTGTCGAGCGGCACCGCGAGCCTCCACTACGACCGTGGCAAGCAGCGGCTCGCCGAGCTGCTCCGACGACGAGGGATCGAGCCGTGAGCGAGCGAGACGAGATCGAGAAGAGCTTCGCCGCGTTGCGCGCCGAGGACGCGCGGCGCGCGCCGGGCTTCGACGTGACGTGGGACGCGGCGCGTGCTCGTGCTGCGCGACTCCCGCGGCGCGGAGCGGTGATCGCGAGCGGGCTCGCGCTCGCGGCCGCGGCGATCGTGGTGATCGTCGCGATGCGCGACGGGCCGCGGATCGAGCCGCTCGCGGTGTCGATCGAGGACCCTGCGCCGCTCGCGTTCCTGCGCGAGCGGCCGCGCGGCAGCGTGTTCCGGGAGGACCGACGATGACGAAGCGAATCGTGAGCGTGGCGATCTCGATCGCGCTCGTCGTGGGCGGATGCGCGGCGCAGAGCGCGCCGGAGCACGAGGCGCCGGAGCGCGAGACGACGAGCGGGGATCGCGAGCGCATCGAGGACGCGCTCGTGTCGCTGGAGTCGATCGTCGATCACCAGGACGCGCTGGGGCTCGACGACGCGCAGCGCGAGGCGATGCGGGCGGAGACGCAGCGCGCGCAGCAGGAGCTCGTCGATCTCGAGTGGCGCCTCGGACGCGCGCGCGAAGCGCTCGCGCGGACGCTCGCGCCCGCACCGGTCGACGAGGAGGCGGCGATCGCCGCGGCACGCGAGGTCGCAGCGATCGAGGGCGAGATCGAGGTCGTGCACATGCGGATGCGCGTGCGACTGGGCAATGCGCTGCGCGCGCCGCAGCGCGAGGTGCTGGATCGGCTGCGCTGAACGTGCGCGAGCGCGGGCGGCGTGCTCGCCGTCCCGCGCTCGTCGTGATCGATTCGCGCGCTCAGAAGCCGGCTCCGCCGGTGCCTCCCGTCGTTCCGGTGGTGCCGCCGGTCGTGCCCGGGGCCATCACGTCCTCCTCGTCCTGCTGCTGCATGCCCGGCTCGTCGCCGAACGTCCCGCCCGGCGTTCCGGTGCCGGGCTGCAGGCCCTCGGAGCCGCTGGGCTCGCCCATCGTTCCGGTCTCGCCTTCGTACGTTCCGGTCGTGCCCTCGGGCTGCATCGGCGCGGCGCCGCTCGGCTGCTCGTACGCTTCGGGCTTCGCCTCGGGCTCGGTCTCCCACGTGCTCGGCTGCTGCTGCTGCTCGGGCTCGGTCGTGGGCTGGGTCGCGGGCGGCTCCTCGTAGGTCTCGCCGCGCCGCTCGCATCCCGCGGCCACGCCGGGCACCACGAGCGCCGTCACGATCAGCACGCCCCACCACTGCTTCTTCTTCGTCTCGTTCTGCATGTCGATTCTCGCTCCGTGGCCCGCCTGTCGGGCAAGAGCCACGCCGCGGCGCGCTCAGTCGATCCTGCGGCGCAGCACCACGAGATGGCTCGGCTCGGTGCCGACGTGCTGGCGCTCCGCGGTCACCACGATCTCGACCGGATCGAGCGGCGCACGCGTCTCGAGATCGCCGTACTCGATGTCCGACTGATAACGCAGGAACCCGACGAACTGCGGCGCGCCGCCGCTCGGGATCATCCACACGCCGTAGCGCGAGAAGTCTTCGCCGAGCGACTGCGGCGCCGGGAGATCCGAGACCTGCACGTCGACGTCGCGGTGCGTGCCCTCACGCTCCACGTCGATCTCCGCCTTCGCCGCGGGCACGCGCTCCGTGCCTTCCGCGTGCACCTCCATCGGGGTCGTGCCGCACGCCGCGACGCCGAGCACGCAGGGGATCGCAAGCAGCAGTGTTCGTCCTCGCACGCGTCACTCTCCTTCTGGTCGCGATGTCGGCGCGCCTGCGATCACCGTCAACGTGTGCTCGCGCGCCGCACGTGGCGTTCGGCGACCTCGTGCGCGTCGTCCGGGGCGCGCGATCTCGCACTGCTGCGATTCGACGCCGCGCTATCCTCGCGCGCCGTGAGCCCTCGAGCCCTCGCCACCGTCGCGCTCGTGAGCGGTGCGCTCTTCGTCGCCGGCGTCGTGATCGACTCGCACGCGCTCCGGATGCTCACCAAGCCGCTGCCGGTGATCGCGATCGCGCTCTGGATCGTGCGCGCCGCGCCGCCGAGCGCGTACCGGCGCGCGATCGTGCTCGGCCTCGGCGCATCGCTCGCGGGCGACGTGCTGCTCGAGCTCGCGTCGGGGATCCCTGCGCTCGCGAGCTCGCTCTTCATCGCGGGGCTGCTCGCGTTCCTCGTCGCGCACGTGCTCTACGTCCGCGCGTACACGAGCGACACCCGCGCGCTGCACCCGATGCGCGCGCTGCCCGCCTACGCCTACGGCGCGTTGATGCTCGTCGCGCTGTGGCCCGGGGTCGGCGGCATGGCCCTGCCGGTGACGCTCTACACGCTCGTGATCTGCACGATGTTGTGGCGCGCCGCGGCGCGCGTCGGGCACGTCGACGCGACCAGCGCGCGCCTCGCGCTGACCGGCGCGATCGTCTTCGCGCTGAGCGACTCGATGATCGCGCTCGGACGCTTCGGCACGCACCTGGTGCCCGAGACGGTGCGCACCGGCTGGCCGCTCCGCGTCGCGATCATCACGACCTACTGGCTCGGCCAGTGGGCGATCGCCGCGTCGGCGAAGCGTTAACGCTCGACGGGCACCGACCACCCGGCGCGGGCGTCGCGATGGATCGCGCGCACCCGCTCCTCGAGGGTCGCGCCGCGCGCGCGCTTCCACCCGAGCCGTCGCATCGCGTGCGCGACCTGGAGCGGCCACACCCGCGGGGATGCCCAGAGCTCGAGCACCGGGAACACCACGACCCCGGTGATCGCGAGCGCGACGAGGCGCGCCATCGACGTGCGTGCCCAGAGCTCGCGCACCGTCCCGAACGACGCGTCGTTCGACCACGGTGGTGGCACCGGCTCGAACACGTGCGAGAGCGTCTGCAGCCACACCGCGCCGAACGCGATCACGATCGCGCCGCTCACCGCGTGCGCGCCCAGCACCTCGCGCAGCCCGTGCGCCGCGAGCACCGCGAGCGCGAGCAGCGGCGCCATCACCAGCGCCCACGCGCCGTGCACCGCGACGTAGAACGCGAGCGCGATCGCCGCGCCCGCGATCGCTCCGTCGATCTCGGCGTGCCCGCCGCGCGTCGCGAGCTGCACCGTGATCTCGGCGCAGAGCGCGAGCAGCGCGACGTTGACGATCGGCGTGCACAGGGCGTGGCCCCAGCGCGCGATCGCGCGGGTGTGGAACACCTCGTAGAGCTCGGTCTGCAGCTCTCCGTCGAGCACGCGCGTGTGCGCCGCTGGGACGATCAGCACGTCGTGGATCCACGCTCGAGCGCACCGCCAAGCTGCCGCGGATCCCATGTCCAGGAGCCTACGCAGCGAATGGTTGCAAACGCAACCATCCCTCGGGGGAGACGCGCTCGAGCCGTCACGCCCGTGGCGCGCGCCCTCAGTCCAGCTGGAGTGCTCGTTGGCGGAGGGCGCGCACGGCAGCGTGCGGCGCACGCGGACGGGAGGGCCTTCCGCCGGCGAGCCGATCTTTTCGACACGCGCTCAGGCGCCCGAGAGGTTCGTCGGCAGTCGGGGCCGCAACATCATCACTGCGAGCACCACGAGCACGGCCATGAACAGCATGCCCGCGCCCATCGCCGTGAAGAGCGGCACGATGCCGGTTCGCATCGTCTCCGCGAGCTCTTCGCCCGGGCTCATCGGCGCCGGCGTCTCCTGCGCATGCGCAGGGAGCGCGAAGAGGAGCCACGCGGCGAGAGCCGCCCATCCCGATCGAGACGACGCTCGGTCCATGTCGTCCTCCTTCCACGCCAGCGAAGAGCACCGCGCGTGCCCAGCTCGCGCGTGCCGTGGCATCGGGCCTCGTGCGTGGCGCGATGGGACCCGGGTACCATCCGGCGCGATGTACCGTTCGAGCTGCTTCACCTGGTCTCTGATCTCGTTCTCCTTCTTCCTCGTCGCGTGTGGCTCCGACGATCCCGCGCCGAGCGATGCCGCGATCGCCGACGCCGGCACCGATGCGCTCGTGATCCCCGACGCGGGCGGCGATCCGCTCGCGATCGCGTGCGTCGCGCCGGCGCACGGCGAGATGGTGCTGGGCAGCACCGGCGACCCGATCCGGTTCGTCGCGGCGCTCGGCGATCCCACCGCGGTCGCGTCGGTGCGCATCGAGGGCGAGGCGGTCACGCCCGACGCGTTCGGGCTCGTGTCGCGCGATCTCGTCGCGCGCGAGGGCATCCAGAGCGTCGAGATCGCGATCACGCTCGAGGACGGCACCGAGCGCACCGAGCTCTGCAGCTTCGCGGTCGCGCCGCGCTACGCCGAAGCGAGCGAAGCGCTCGAGGGCACGGTGCTGCTGCAGCTCGGCACCGAGGCGATCCGCGGCGAGGGGGGCACCAGCCCCGACGCGACGTCGCTCACCGACGTCGTGCGCACCGCGTCGAGCACGAGCGTCGCGGCGCGAGGCTTCGCGATCGGTCTGCCCGCGGGCCCGCAGACGCCTCCTTCGTGCGAGCCGGAGTGCCCCTCGGCGCACGTCACCCGCATCACCTACTCGGCCTCGCGCATCGTCGGCGACCCGATGCTCTCGATCAGCACCGGCGACACCGGGAGCATCCTGATCAACGGCGTCGTGCCGCGCATCGAGCTCGACGTGGCGGTCGACGCGATGGTCGCGTTCGAGGTGCCGGTCTCCGCGACCGGCACGGTCTCGATCGTCGACGTGATGGTGTACGCGGAGCTCGAGATCACCGAGGTCGGCGGCGAGCTCGCGCTCGTCACGGTGCGCTCCGATCTCTACGGCGGAGGCGTCAGCGCGTCGCTCACCGGGATCGCCGACGAGATGCAGCGCCTCGACGCGCAATACGCGACCGAGCAAGAGGTGGAGCGCGGCGACGCGCTCTCGATCCGTGCCGAGCTCGCGGGCGGTCTCGCCGACGCGGTGGGGACGCTGATCGACGAGGTGGTCGGCGCCGCCGCGCCCGAGGGACCGAGCACGCGCGTGCTCCCCTCGATCACATCGGGCACGAGCGCGCCGATCGAGATCGAGACCGTCGTGCGCGCGAGCCAGGTGAGCCCCGACTCGCTCGTGCTGCGCGTCGCGACGCGCTACGACGCGCCGGGCCGTGGCGGCGGTGGTGGAGCGCCGACGCGCACGAGCCGCGGCGCGCCGATCTACGCGCTCGCGAGCGTCGCGCCGATCGAGACCGAGACCCCCGCAGCGATCGCGGTCTCGAGCGCGGTGCTCTCGCAGGCGCTGCACGCGCACTGGCTCGCGGGTGGGCTCGAGGGCGTCGTCGCGCCGGACATGGTGGTCGCGCCGGACATGGTCGTGGCGCCGGACATGGTCGTCGCACCGGACATGGTCGTCGCCCCCGACATGATCCGGTTCACCTCGGCGCTCCCGGTGATCGCGCGGCTCGGCGACGCGGGCGCGCTCTCGATCGGAGCGAGCTTCGAGGCGACGTTCGCGGGCCCCGCGCCCTACGGCGAGTCGACGACGGTGCGCGTCTCGGCGATCGCGGACGCGCGCCTCACCGGCACCGGCGCCGATCCCACCGTCGTCGTGGATCGACTGAGCGAGCTGCGGGTGTCGGTGCCCGCGGGCACGAGCGAGAGCGATCGCCGCACGCTGCGCAGCTATGCGGCGATCCTCGCGCATCACCTCGCGACGTTCGCGACGGGCGACGCGATGCCCGCGTTGCCCTTCGTCGGTCTGGTGGTCCCCGAGACGATCACGATCGACGGTGCGTCGGTCGCGACCGGCTTCGCCGCGGGCACGCGCTTGTCGGTGTCGGACGCCGACGTGTCGCTCGTGGGATCGCAGTTCCAGATCGCGGGCGACCTCGTCGCGATCACACCCTGATCACCGCGACAGGAACGTCGCCGCGCGCGCCTCGAATTCCGGGCGATCGTCGCCGAAGATCGCGCCGTGCCCGGCTTCGGGGCGGATCCACAGCGCGCCGCGCGGGATCGCCTCGTACATCTCGAGCGAGAGCGAGACCGAATAGAGCGGGTCGCGATCGCCCTGCACGATCAGCGTGCGCGCCTCGATGCGCGCGAGGTCGTCGCGCGTGAAGCACAGATCGTCGTGGCTCTCCGCGAAGTCCGCGGGCGTGCGCCAGAGCGCGCGGATCCGATCGTCGTCGTGGTGTCGCTCCCGCATCACGCGCCACTCCTCGTCGCTGCGCGGCGCGCTCGCGAACGCGCGCAGGATCGGTCGCGCCTGATCGGGGAAGCGCGGCGTCGCGCTGACGATCACCATCGCCGCCACGCGCGCGGGCTGCATCGTCGCGGCGTGCAGCAGGACGTTGCCGCCGAAGCTGAGGCCGATCGCGCGGAACGTCGCGACGTCGATCGCGTCGAGCAGCGCGAGCAGATCCTCGGCGCAGCGTCGATGCGTGAGCGGCCACTCGTCGTTGCGGGTGGCTCCGTGCCCGCGCAGGTCGGGGACGATCAGGCGCCATCGTGTCGCGAGTGCGTCGAGGTCGAGCGCGTGGCGCCAGTCGCCGCCTGCACCGGTGAAGCCGTGCAGGAGCACGAGCGGCTCGCCCTCGCCGCGATCCTCGTAGTGCATGTCGATCCCGTTCACGTGAGTCGTGGTCATGGCCGGATCCTGAGGAATTTCCGGGGGTCGTTGACAGCTGGGAAGGTGTTCCGGCAGGGTGCAGAGCCCGACACGACGAGCGCGACGCGTGCCCTCGAACCTCTCCCGCGTCCTCCTCTTCGTCGTGCTCTTGCTGGGCTGCGCCCCCGCGACGTTCGACTCGGGCGTCGCGCCCGACAAGCCCTACGGCGACGTCACGTTCGACGAGGCGCTCGCGATCTGCGAGGCCGAGGCGGCGTTCCTCGAGCAGCAGCTCCCCGCGCGCGAGCGTGTGGAGCTGCAGTGCGCGCTCACCGCGCTCGCGACGACCATCGACTCGGGCGACTGCGAGACGGCGCGCGGGGCCTGCATCGCGGTGACACCGGTGGTCGAGATCGATCGCTGCGCGCCGGCGCTCCCGCCGCCCACGAGCTGTCGCGTGACGGTCGGCGACTACGAGGCGTGCATCAGCTGGCGCATCCGCCAGGACGCGCGCCTGCACGCGTTCGCGACCTGCGGCGTGCTCGACGACGTGACCCAGCGCGAGACGCTCGACGAGATCCAGAGCGAGCCCGAAGCCGCAGCGTGCGCGCGGATGCGCCGCGACTGCCCCGCGCTCCTCTGAGTTTTCGGAAGGGGTCATGGATGACCCCTTCCCCCGCCCGGCGAAGCCGGATCGGGGCCCCCATCCCTGAACGCTGCGCGCGGGGCCCCAGCCCCGCTTGCTCGTGCTCGCGAGCGCGCCACTCGATGACAGACACGTGTGCGCGAATCAGCGCGCTGGTGCGCCAGCTCCCGACTCCCGATCGTGCGATTTGCGATTCGGGACGTCCGGGACGATATGGCTCCGATTCAGGGGTGGAATTGGGCACATATGTCGGAGCATCAGCGCGCAGTCACGTCGGTGTCGCGTCTTCGTCTGACCTCGGTCCCGGTGGTGCTGATCGTCGACGATCACGTCGACACCGCCGAGATGTTCGCGGAGTACCTACGTCTCATCGGCGCGCGCTCGATCGTCACGTCGAGCGTCGCCCAGGCCGAGGCCTTGCTCGCGATGCTGCAGGTCGACGCCGTGGTGACCGACTACGCGATGCCAGGGGAGGACGGGCTCAGCCTCGTCCGCAAGATCCGCGCGTCCGAGGCGTGCAACGCGCTGCCGGTGGTGATGGTCTCGGCCCATGACCGCGATGGCAACGTCGCCGAAGGCGCGCGCGCGCTGGGCGCGGACTTCGTCGCGAAGCCGGTCGACGGCGATCACCTGATCGACGTCGTGCGCGCCGCGCTCGCCGAGGAGACGCGCCGCCGCGCCCAGCGCGATACCGATCCCGCGCCCGAGCATCTCCCCGCGCCGCGCGAGCTGATCGAGCTCCTGCCCGACGACTGGAAGCGCGACCCACGGCGCGAGTGAGCTCAGAGCCCGGAGCAGCCGCGGTCGAGCGCGATCTCACCGAATCGTTGTTCCCAACATCCCGGCGCGGGCGCCTGCGCGCCCGGCGTCAGCGGCGACCATCCGAGCCCGAAGGGCGTGCCTGCCGTGCTCGCGTAGAAGCGCATCGGGTAGTTGTGGCGATGTCGATAGTCGAACGCGCCGTGCGGCGGTGCGAGCGCGATCTCGACGAGCTCGCCGAGCCCGAGCGGCTGGCTCGTGTAGCGAGCGCCGACCATCGCGACGTAGTTCTCGACGAACGTGCGACCCGCGCCCCAGCCGAGCGGCAACGCGGGCAGGAGCTCGGCGAGGTGCATCTGCGATCCCGTCACCCACACGAGCGGCGCGTCGGGCGCGTCGAAGAGCGTGAGCTGCGCGGGCGCATGCTCCATCGCGACCGCGGCCTCGCTCGCCACGCGCCCGCCGTAGCTGTGCCCGAGCAGGTGCACTTGTCCGCCCTGCGCCTCGAACTCGGGCGCCGTCGCCGCTTCGATCGCGCGCGCGAGCCGACGGCCGTGCGGCCTCACGTGCGCCGCTGCATCGCGCTGCGCGAGCGGGAAGCGTCCGGTCGCCGCGTCGTCGAGCCAGCTGTACGCGACGACGATCGTGTGTGGATCGTGGGCCACCAGCGTGCGCGCGAGATCGCGCATCCACGGCTCGAACTGGCGTCCTCGCGCGTCGATCGCGTCCCACGCGAGCAGGCCCGGCGCGTTGCGCACCGCGCGGCCCCAGCCCGGCGCCCAGCCGTGCACGATCACGCGCAGATGGCTCGGCGGCACCGATCCCGGCGCGACCGTGACGAAGCGCGCGCCGTCCCATCGACCGAGGCGCGCCACCGGCTGCAGCGTCGACGACGGATCGCCCTCGAGCGGCGCGCTGCGCGGAGGTGGGAGCACACATCCCAGCGCGAGGAGCGCACACCCGACGACGATCGCGCGACGCATGCACCTCTCTTGAGCGTGTGCGGCGCACGCCGCAAGAGGAGCGCGCCTTCACCCGCCGAGGATCGCGTGGATCGCGATGCCCACACCGGCGAGGCTCTCGCCTGCGATCACGCCCGACGCGACGACCGTCAGGTATCGCTCCGACCACTCGGGCGCCCAGCGACGCAGCGCCCATCCGAGCATCGATCCGAAGAAGAGCGAGAACGACGTCCACGCCTGGATCGTGAACGAGAGGCCGAGGCTCGCGGGGCTGGGCACGAGCGCCGCGTACTTCTTCGGCAGCGTGCGCTCGAGCACCGCGAGCACGATGCCGAGCGTGCCCGCGATCGCCATCGCCTCGAGCGCGCCGGTGGGCATCGAGGAGATCCCCTGCGCGAAGAGCTCGGCGACCGCGCGCCAGGTCGCGACGGCGGGCGCGGGCCACTCGTCGGTGAGGAGCTGACGCGCGGGATCGGGCACCAGCACGAGGTACGCGGCGCTGCCCGCGATCGCACCGCCGAGCACGCCGACGGTCTGCGCGATCGCCTGACGCCGCGGCGAGGCGCCGATCAGCACGCCGGTCTTCAGATCGTGCAGCAGCTCGGCGCACTGCGCGGCCGCGCCGCCGGTCACGTTCGCGGCCATCAGGTTCGCGGTCACGCTGCCCGGCTGCAGCACCGCGAACGCGGCCTGCGTGACCTTGCCCATCGCGCCGACGGGCGTGAGCGTCGTCTCGCCAGACACCCGCCCCGCGACCGCCGCGAGCACGAACGAGAGCAGCACGCCTGCGAGCGCGGCCCACCACGCGATGTCGAAGAGCAGGATCTGTCCGATCACCGCGAGCACCGTGACGACCGCGACGAGCACGAGGTACGCGCGGCGCGGGACCTCGTCGACCATCACGCGCGTCGCGCCGTCCTCGCTCGACGCGTCGACGCTGCCGCCGGTGAAGGTGCGCACGATCGATCGCCACGAGAGCGCGACGGTCGTGAGCGACGACGTGACCATCATCGACACGCCGGGCCACAGGAGCCAGCGCACCATCGGGCCGAACCACGACTGCGTGGGATCGTCGGCGCCGACGTCGGCCCATCCGTTCGCGATCACCCAGGGCCCGAGCACGAGCCACGAGAAGAGCCCGCCGCAGAGCATCGTGATGCCGGTGCGCACGCTGCCGAGCGCGCCCACCGCGATCATCAGCGGCGACGGATCGATCGCGACCGTCAGGTTCATCAGACTCGCGCGGCGCGCTCCCACCGAGAGCGAGCCCGGCAGCGCGACGTTCGCGACGTGCGCGAAGTGCAGCAGCGTCTTCGCGAGCGCCGCGGCCGCGCCCGCGCCGACCAGCGCGCGCACCTTGCGCGCCGCGTCCGCGCCCGCCGCGTACATCTTGTCGAGGGTCTCGGCCGACGCGATCCCGTTCGCGAAGGGCAGCTTGTCGACCTCGACCATCTGGCGTCGCAGCGCGATGCCGACGGTCACGCCGACCATGCCGATCACGAAGAGCCAGCACGCGAGCTCGGGGTAGGAGAGCTCGCGCCCGGTGAGCATCGTCATCGCGGGGATCGCGGAGACGAGGCCCGCCGACGAGATCGACGCGCCCGCGCTCGCGCCGGTCTGGTTCAGGTTGTTCTCGAGCTTGGTCAACATCGGGGCACCCGATGCACCGCTGACCACCCGCCAGAACCCCCATCCGAGCAGGGCCGCGGTGATCGACATGTTGAAGCCCCAGCCGATCCGCAGCCCGCTGTAGATGTTGCAGAGCGAGAGCACCCCGCCGAGCACTGCGCCGGTGAGCACCGCGCGCCACGTGAGCTCGGCCTCGGCGGCCTTCGCAGTCGACGTCATCGACGCGGACTCTACCTGGCACGTCCAGTGAGCCGTCACAGAGGATTCGTCTGCCGCTGCGGAAACTCGCGTAAGATGGGCCCGGGATGACCGGGAGCGACGCGCGCGGCTCGGAAGGGCTCGCGACCGCGGGCACGCTCGACGGCGAGAGCGAGGCCGCGGTGCGCGCCGAAGAGCGCGCGCTCGACGTCACGCGCCTCCGCGAGGTGCTCGCGGCGTCCGCGATCCTCTGGCCGGTCGTCGCGCTGGTGTACCTGCCGATCGCGCTGCGCGAGGGTGGATCGATCGCGAGCTTCGCGGTGCCACAGCTCACCGGGTGGATCGGCATCGTCGCGGCGCTCCGCATCGCGCAGCGCGCCACCTTCGACGATCACGCGCAGCGCGCGGTGCTCGCGATCGGCGTGGTGGTGCCGGCGATCGCGAGCGGGCTCGTCAGCATCGTGCACGGTGGGATCACGAGCCCGTTCGCGCATGGCGTGCTCTGCGTGCTGACCGCGTTCGCGATCGCGATGCCGCTGCCGGCGCGCCGCTCGTGGCCGTGGCTCGCCGCGACGACGCTCGCGTGGCCGATCACGCTGCTGATCGCCGCGCGCTTCGTGCCTTCGCTCGCCGCGCAGTGGGACGATCCCCGGCTCGCCGCGGACTTCCAGGAGAGCGCGATCGCGCAGCTCGTCGGCGCGCTGCTCGCGGGCTCGGGGATGCACGTGCAGTGGCACATCCGCCGCGAGGTCCTCGTCGCGCGCGAGCGACGCCGGTATCGCCTCGAGGAGAAGCTCGGCGAGGGCGGGATGGGCACCGTGTTCCGCGCGTTCCATCCCGGGCTCGGGCGCGCGGTGGCGCTGAAGATCCTGCGCGATCGCGCCGACGAGTCGCTGCGCGCGCGCTTCGTGCGCGAGGTGCGCGCGACCGCGGTGCTCGAGCATCCGAGCACGGTGCGCGTGCTCGACTGCGGCACCACCGACGACGGGCACCTCTACTACACGATGGAGCTGCTCGAGGGCGCCACGCTCGCGGAGCTGGTGCGGCGCGAAGGGCCGCTGTCTCCCGAGCACGCGACGCACCTCGTGCTGCAGGCCGCGCGCGCGCTCGCCGAGGCGCACGCGCGTGGGCTCGTGCACCGCGACGTGAAGCCCGAGAACCTCTTCGTCACGTCGCAGGGCGGCGAGCACGACGTGGTCAAGGTGCTCGACTTCGGCATCGCCAAGAGCCTCGCCGCCGATGGCTCGCTCACCGCCGATGGCGCGCTCGTCGGCACGCCGCGCTTCATGTCGCTCGAGCAGGCGCTCGGCGAGCCGGTCGATGCGCGCGCCGACGTCTACGCGCTCGGCGCCGTGCTCTACTTCGCGATCGCGGGCGCCGCGCCCATCGAGGAGCCGACGATCTTCGCGGTCGTCGCGGCCCACGCGGCCGACACGATCCTGCCGCTCTCGTCGCGCCGCGCCGACGTGCCGATCGCGCTCGAGACGCTCGTCATGCGTTGCCTCGCCGGGGATCGCGCGGCGCGCTTCGCCGACGCGGGCGAGCTCGCGCGGGCGCTCGCCGAGACCGGGCTCGCGTCGCGCCATCGCCCCCGCGCGATCGTGGCGTGGCCGCGCCACCACGCGGCGAGCGACGACGTGCCGACGAGGATCGCCGATGCGGGCTGAGACGCTCGGTCCGGTGCAGGCGAGCGAGGACGTCGCGCCCGACGCGCGCGCGCACGATGCGAACGTCGCGCGCCTGCAGCGCGTGCTCGGCCTCGGGCTCCTGCTCTGGAACATCGTCGGCATCCCCAACGACGTCGTCGTCACCGAGACGTTCGGGCTCTCCTACACCGAGTTCACGATCGCGCGCGTGCTCGCGACGTCGATCCAGCTCGCGGGCTACGTCGGGTTCTTCCTGCGCCCCACGCCGGCGCAGCTGCGTGTCTACGAGTCGCTGCTCTTCGTGGGCACGTCGGTGGGGCTCGCCGCGCTCAACCACGGACCGGGCGGGCCCACGCCGATCTTCCTCTCGTGCACGCTGCTCGCGCAGGGCATCACGGTGCCGCGCCCGTGGCGCGCGGGCCTCGTCTCGCTCGGCACCACGTGGCTCGCGTACCCGATCGCGTTCGTGATCACCGAGCTGCTCACGCATCGCAACGCCGCGTACTACGACGATCCCGGCGCGTGGGTGCCGCTCGCGCTCTCGCTCGGCTTCGCGGCGCTGAGCGGCGCGTTCCTGGTGTACGGCGGCGAGTCGCTGTGGGCCCTGCGGCGCCGCGCGCTCGAGGCCCAGCGCGTGGGCCGCTATCGACTGCGCGAGCGCCTCGGTGGTGGAGGCATGGGCGAGGTGTGGCTCGCCCAGCACCCCGGGCTCGGCCGTCCGGTCGCGCTCAAGCTCGCGCGGGGCGATGCCGGCGCGCGCCTCGCGAACGAGATCGAGATCCTCGCGTCGCTCTCGCACCCCGGCACGGTGCGGCTCGTCGACCGCGGGCGCACCGAGGACGGGCGCCTCTACTGCGCGATGGAGCACGTCGCGGGCAGCACGCTCGCCGAGGTGGTCGAGCGCGAGGGCCCGATGCCGATCGCGCGCGCGCTGCACGTCGGACAGCAGATCGCGCGTGCGCTCGCCGAGGCGCACGCAGCCGGCATCGTGCATCGCGATCTCAAGCCCGAGAACGTGATGCTGAGCTCGTCGCCCGCGGATCGCGATCGCGCGAAGCTGATCGACTTCGGGCTCGCGCTGCGCATCGGTGCGGCGTCGGAGCCGCGCATCGAGAGCACGCGCGCGGCGCGCATCGCGGGCTCGCCTCGGTTCATGGCGCCGGAGCAGCGACAGGGCGCGACCGTCGACGCGCCCGCCGACGTCTTCGCGCTGGGCGCGGTGCTCTTCCACGCGCTCACCGGTCGCTCGCCGCTCGACGTCGATGGCGCAGTGTCGATGCGCGCGCTGATGGAGGATCCGACCCTCGCACGCGCGTTGCCCGACGTGCCCGAGGACGCCCGCGTGGTGATCGCGCGCTGCCTCGCCATCGAGCCCGCGGATCGCCCGCCCGACGCGGGCGCGGTCGCGCATGCGCTCGCGACGTGTCGAGACGCCGACGCGTGGGACCGCCTCTGAGGGCTCACTTCTGCTGCGCATGGAGCGCGGGCAGGAAGTGCTCGAAATTCCCCACCTCCTCGACGTTGTGCTTCAGCCAGGCGCGCCCCTTCTCCTCGGGGAACGCCGCCCGCATCAGCGCCGTGTTCACCCCGCGCAACCAGCGCGGTACCGGCGCGCCGATCGTCATCGAGTTCACGTAGCGGGTCCCGCCCGCGACCCGCTCGAACGCGTAGTCCATGCGCACCAGGCCGCGGATCCCGTGGACCCGCGGTCGATGCGCGAACCCCCCGACGTCGAGCCGGGTCACGTCGGTGAGCACGTCGACGCGCCACGCGGGGTTGCGCCCGAGCACCTCGTGGATGTGGAAGATCGAGCCCGGCCCCGCGCCCCCCGGCGGATTGCGCACGTAGCGGTGCCCGACGTGATCGAGCGGGTGCCACACGCGGTAGCGCGGGTACGCGCGGCCCTCGATCTCGATCGTTCCGTGCATGTTGCGGAACCACCACGAGAGCATCTCGGGCGTCACGCCGTGCAGCACGTCGTGCACGATCGAGAGGTGCATGCGGCCGTCGTCGAGATGGTCCAGGCGCGCCACCGGCGCGGACTCGAGCGGCTTCATCGTCCAGGGCACCACGATCGGCTCGGGAAGCGGTCTCGTCATGCGATCCACGATGGGCGCGGCGCCGAGCGCGCGCGCCGTCCGTCGCCGCCAATCGATCGACCTCGGCCGCCATCCTCGTGCGAAGCTCGCGCTGCGATCCGTGCCCGCGACCGTCCTCGCCGCGCTGCCCGCGACCTTGCTCGTGACGCTCGCTCGCCTCGGGCACGACGCCGATGCGGTGCGCGCGCGGGCCGGCATCGATGCGAGCGCGCTCGGCGATCCCGATGCGCGCATCCCGTTCGCCGCGCACGCGCGGCTCTGGGAGGAGATCGCCGCGCTCGGAGGAGACGTGGGGTTGGCGCTCGGTGAGCGGCTCGGCACCGCGGCGCTCGGGGTGGTGGGACACGCGATGTCCCGCGCCGAGACCGTCGGCGATGCGTGGTCCGTGCTCGAGCGCTTCCGTCGTCTCGTGCTCGACGACGCCGTGCCGCGGCTCCGGGTCGAGGGCGACGAAGCGCACCTCGTGCAGCCGCTGCCCGCGCGCTTCGCGAGGCTGCGTCATCCCGCGGAGTGTCAGGCCGCGACGACGATCACGACGCTGCGTGCGCTCGTCGGCGCGCGCTTCGATGCCCGTCATGTCGCGTTCCAGCACGCGGCGCCGGCGTCGATCGACGCGCATCGCGCGCTCTTCGGCACCCGAGACGTCGTGTTCGGCGCGGCGGCCAACGAGCTCGTGATCGACGCGTCGATCCGATTGCGGCCCAACGTGCGCGCCGACCCCGCGCTCCGCGACTACCTCGTGCGGCGCGCCGGCGCGCTCGAGGCCGAGCTCGGCGAGGACGATCGGCTCGCGGATCGTGCTCGACGCGAGATCGCGGCCGCGCTCGCGAGCGGCGAGCCCTCGGCCGACGTCCTCGCGCGCACGCTCGGCACGTCGTCGCGCACCCTGCATCGTCGCCTCGCCGCCGAGGGCACCAGCGTCGCGGCGCTCCTCGACGAGACGCGCCGCGAGCGTGCGCTCGCGCTGGTCGCCGATCCCGCGCGAAGTGTCGGTGCGATCGCGTTCGCGCTCGGTTACCGGGATGCCACGACGTTCACCCGCGCGTTCCGTCGATGGACCGGCGTCACACCGGGCGCGTGGCGTCGCGCGTGACGCCACGAGGTGCTCTGATATCTTCTTGCGCCGATGCCGCGTCTCGACACGCTCAAAGTGCTCCTCGTCGACGATCACGACGATGGTCGCGAGATCCTCGCGCTCTACCTCGAGTACGAGGGCGCGTCGGTGGCACAGGCGCGCAGCGGGACCGAGGCCCTCGAGCTCGCGGGCGGCGAGCGTCCCGACGTCGTCGTCAGCAACGTCCACATGCCCGGCCTCGACGGCCTGGCGTTCCTGCGCGCGCTCCGCGATCAGCCCTTGCTCGCGGGCGTGCCCGCGTTCGCGCTCTCGGGCGATCTGCGGCTCGAGCGCTCGGGCCGCATCGCCGACGCGGGGTACGCCGGGTTCTTCCCGAAGCCGATCGATCCCGAGATCGTCGTGCGCGAGCTCGCGCACCTGCTCTAGCGCGTCAATCGTCGGCGCGCGGCAGCCGGCACCACACCGAGGTCCCGCGCGTCGCATCCGACTCGATGCGCAGCTCCGATCCGTGCGCGCGCACGATCTCGCGCGCGATCGAGAGACCGAGCCCGTGGGGCGAGGCCTGGCCGCGCAGCGCGCGGGTGAGCTCGTCGGCCGGCATCGGCGGGCCGGCGTTCCAGACCTCGAGATGGACCTCGTGCGGCTCGCCCCGCGCGATCACGCGCACCGGCTGGAGCGCATCGCCGTGGCGCAGCGCGTTCGAGATCAGGTTGCCGATCGCCTGCGCGAGGCGCGCGCCGTCCCACGCGCCGCGGAGATCGCCCGCGGTGCGCAGCTCGATCGTGCGCCCCGGCGCCGACGCGCGCAGCTCGTCGACGACGCCGCTCAGACAGGCCCCGAGATCCATCGAGCGCGCGGTGATCGGGATCGTCATGCCGACCGCGACCCGCGCGTCGTCGAGCAGATCGCCGATCAGCTGCGCCATCGTCTGCGCCGAGCGCCGGATGCGCTCCGCGATCGCGCGCTCGTGCGTGCCCAGCACACCGTGCGCGAGGAGCAGCTCGGCGCCGCTGCGCATCGCGTGGAGCGGGTTGCGCAGGTCGTGCGAGACGATGCCGATGCGGCGATCGTGCGCGTCGCGATCTCCGTCGCGCGTGAGGCGCTCCATCTCGGTCGCCGCGGTCGCGATCGCCTCCGCGAGCACGTGCTCGACGATCGTGAGGGCGCGCAGCTCGGTGGTCTCGCCCCGCTCGATCAGACGATCGAAGATCGCGAGCCGCAGGTGCGAGAGCTCGCGCAGCGTCTCGTCCACCGCGTAGCCGTGCGAGATGCGCGACTGCGCGTGCGCGTGCGCCGCCTCGCGCAGCCACGTCTCGCGCATCAGCGCGTCGACGTCGTCGCTCGCCAGCTCGAGCGCGCGCACGATCACGTCGAGCAGCACCGGCACGTCGTCGAGCCACGCGGCGGGCGGCATCGTGTGTGCGCTCGGGATGCGCGGATCGTCGAGCACTCGCTCCCGCCAGCGCGCGATCAGCGCGTCGCGGTCGTCGCGGAGGATCGAATCGATGCTCGGAGCACGGATCGCGGTGACGGGAATGCTGGACATCCGCAGAGGACCTCCTGCCGCGTGGAGACGCACCTCGTCGCCTCCACGCCGATCGCCCGCTTGCCGTGCCCGGCGGTTTGGCGGTCGGATCGGTGTGGCGTTTCGCTTCGACTCGGAATTGAGCACACGACGGGCCAATGCCAAGCGGCTGCGTTCCAGCGGGTGCCACGTCGCGTTTCGCCACGGCGCGTGACCCTCGGGTACGCTCCGCGGCCGTGCGACGAGACGACGATGCGTGCCCGTGCGGCAGCGGCGCGACGTACGCGACGTGCTGCGCTCCCTTCCACGCGGGGGCCGAGCCGCCCGACGCCGAGCGCCTGATGCGCGCCCGCTACGCGGCGTTCGCGCGGGGCGAGCATCGCTTCCTCCACCGCACGCTGCATCGCGATCACGAGGATCGCGCGCGGCCCGAGCGCGACTTCGTCGCGTCGCTCGAGAAGCACGCGAAGCGCGCGCGGTATCGCGGGCTGCGCATCCTCGATCACGACGGGCCCGATGCCGACGGCATCGCGCGCGTGCTCTTCGCGGTCGACGTCCTGGTCGCAGGCCGCGATGCGTCCTTCGTCGAGCTCTCGAGCTTCGCGATCGAGGGCGGCGGATGGCGCTACGTGGGCGGGCGCTCGATGCCGCGCAGCGCCGCCGGCGACCTCGACGCGCTGCGCATCGCGACGTTTCCGCTCTAGCGCAGGGTCCCGTTCAAGCGCGTGATCGCGCGCCAGGCGGCGGACGACGGATCTTCGTCGATCCCCACCGCCTCGGCGTGCTCGCCGAGGAAGGGGTCCTCGGCGCTGACCAGGAATCCCGTGGCGGTCGCGCGCATCGCGATCCGGCGCGCGCCGTGCGCGACGAGCCAGCCGTGCACCAATCCCCACTTGCTGAGCCGCTGCGAGACGGGGTGTCGTACGTCCACGATTTCGATCCTGGACGCGTGATCGGTTGCCAGGTGTCGGGGAGCACCCCGACAATCATTCGACGCGGAACGTCCCGGTCAGGCGTGCGTCCTCGGCGTGCGTGCCGACGCGCAGCTCGTACTCGATCGCCTCGACCTCCATGCGCGACGACGTGGCGTTCCAGTACGCGAGATCCTCGGCGCGCAGCTCGAGCGTCACCGTCCCGCTCTCTCCGGCAGCGAGCTCGATCTGGGCGAACGCCCGCAGATCGTAGGGCGCGCGCATCACGCTCGACCCCCGCGCGCCCACGTACGCCTGCACCGTCTCCCGCGCCCGCACCGTGCCGTCGTTGGTCACGCGCACCGTCGCCTGCAGGGTGCCGGTCGCGCTCGTGGTCTCCGCCGAGAGCGTCAGATCCGAGAGCGTGAACGTCGAGTACGAGAGCCCGAATCCGAACGGATAACGCGCCGGGGTCTCGTTCGCGGCGAGGTGTCGATATCCGTGCAGATATCCGTACTCGACCGTGTGCGACTCGTTGTCGAACTCCGGTAGATCCGACTCCTGCGCGGGAATCGAGAAGGGCAGTCGCCCCGAGGGCGAGACGTCGCCGAAGAGCACGTCCGCGATCGCACGGCCGCCCTCGCTGCCCGGATAGAACGCGAGCACGAGCGCCTCGATCTCCTCGTCCCACTCGCCGGTGGTGATCGCGGAGCCGCCCTCGAGCACCACCACGACGCGATCGTGGACCGCCGCGACGGCGCGGATCAGCGCGACCTCTTCGGCGCGCAGCGCGAGGCTCGCGCGATCGCCCGCGGCGATCTCGGCCTCGCCCTCGTCCTCGGCGTCGAGCCCGGTCACGATCACCGCGACGTCCGCGGCGCGCACCGTCGCTTCGGCCGCCGCATCGAGGGTGGTCCCCGGCACGTGCGTCACCGTCACCCGCTCGCCGAGCCCTTCCAGCGCGGTCACCACGCCCTGCGGCATCACGCTGCTCGACCCGAGATCGCCGATGTTCTCCACGTCGGCGTTGCGTCCCAGCAGCACGATCGACGCGTCCGCTGCGATCGGCAGCGCACCGCCCTCGTTGCGCAGGAGCACCATGCCGCGCCGCGCGACCTCGCGCGCCAGCGCCAGATGCTCGGCGCTGTTGCGCTGCGAGGGCTCGTCCACCGGATGCTGCCGCTCGTCGAGCCCGAAGCAGAGCTGCGCCCGCAGCACCCGCCGCAGCGACGCGTCGAGCTCGCGCTCCTCGAGCGCACCGCTCGCGATCGCGCCCACCAGACGGCGGAAATTCGGCCCGAGGGGCATCTCGACGTCGAGCCCTGCGCGCAGCGACTCGACGTCTCCGTGGGTGCCGAGGATCCAGTCGGACTCCACGAACCCCGCGAACTGCCACTCTCCGCGCAGGATGTCGGTCAACAAGTGCGACTGCTGATCGCAGTAGAGCCCGTTCACGCGGTTGTACGCGCTCATCACCGAGCCCACGCGCCCCTCGATCACCACGCGCCGGAAGTGCGGCAGATACACCTCGCGGAGCGTGCGCTCGTCGATCACGACGTCGACCTCGTGACGCGTGTTCTCGATGCTGTTCGCCGCGAAGTGCTTCGCGCTCGCGATCACGCCCTCCGACTGCGCGCCCTGCACGAACGCGACGCCGAGCGCGCCCATGTGGTGCGAGTCCTCGCCGTACGTCTCCTGGGCGCGACCCCAGCGCGGATGTCGCAGCACGTTGATCGTCGGCGCGAGCAGCACGTCGACGCCGATCGAGCGCACCTCGCGCGCGATCGCCGCGCCCACCTCGCGCTCGAGCGCGGGATCCCACGTCGCGCCGCGCATCATCGCGACCGGGAACGCGGTCGCGGGCACCCGCGTGAACCGGCTGAGGCCGCGCGGACCGTCGAGCATGCGGAAGCCGGGCACGCCGACGCGCTCGTTGCCGCGCACGAGCCACGAGCGCTCGGTCGCCGAGTATCCGCCGCCGTGCATCAGCGCGACCTTCTCGTCGACGGTGAGCGTCGAGAGGATCTCGGTGATGCGCGCCTCGATGGCGGCGTCGTCGCGATCACCGCAGTACGCGCGGGTCGCGTCGGTCGGCTCGAAGGGCTCGGCGCGGTAGTCGCGGAACGCGTCGGGGCCGGCGTCGGCGGGCGCGTCGTCGCGTGCATCACACGCGGCGATCACGAGGGCGACCACGATCAGGATCGGCGAAAAGCGAAGCATGCGCGCACAAGTATCACGGCGGGCGGCGCAGGTGGTGCCCATCGCCGGTGATGGGCGACCCGTCGCCGGTCGCGGCCTGCGTGCGTTCGCGCTCGTCCTGCGCCGAGCACCGCCGACTCGGAGCGCACGCACGATCGGGCACACGGCATGCTCGGCCCCGTGTCGATGCATGCGACTTCCGAGCGACCCCACCTGCGGGAGCTGATCGCGCGATTCGAAGCGCTCGGTCCCCACGTGCGCCGCGAGGATGCGATCGCGCTGCTCGCGGGCGCCGAGCTGGAGTGGGACGACGTGGCGCCCTTCGTGTCGCCGGGCGAGCACGGGTACACGCGGCGCCGCATCGCGCGCACCGACGCGTTCGAGATGCTCGTGATGACGTGGCGGCCCGGACAGCGCAGCGCGCCCCACGATCACGCGGGCTCGCTGTGCGCGCTGCGCGTGATGCGCGGCAGCGTGCACGAGACGCGCTTCTCGCCCGCGCCCGACGGCCTGGTCGATCCCCGTGTGCGCGGCGAGCTCCGCGAGGGCGAGGTCGCGGTCGACACGACGGAGGACGTGCACGCGCTCTCGAACGACGCGGCCGACGGATCGCTGCTCGTCACGCTCCACGTCTATGCGCCGCCGCTGCCCGAGCTGCGCCGGTTCGCCGCCCGTCCGAGCGAGACGCGGGCGCTGCCGATCTTCGCGCGCCCGCGAGCCGAAGGCGCGCCCACCGTCGCGGTGATCGGCGGCGGCTTCTCGGGGACCCTCGCCGCGGCGCACCTCGTTCGCCTCGCGAGCCACGAGGGGCGCGCGCTCCACGTGGTGATCGTCGATCGTCAGGCCGCGTTCGGCGAAGGCGCGGCGTATCGCACCGCCGACGCGCGTCATCTCCTGAACGTGCCCGCGTCGAACATGAGCGCGTGGCCCGATCGCCGCGAGCACTTCCTCGCGTGGGCGCGCCGTCGTGATCCGGAGGTCGCGCCCACCGACTTCCTGCCGCGCCGTCTCTACGGCGAGTACGTGCGCGACGCGTTCTTCGAGGTCGCCTCGGAGTCCGCGGAGAGCGTGTCGGCGGAGATCGTGCGCGCCGAGGTGCACGACGTACGGCGCGACGCGGGGCGCTGGATCCTCGACTCCGATCGAGGCGCGGCGATCCACGCCGACGCGATCGTGGTCGCGACCGGACATCGCCCACCGGAGTGCCCGATCGGCGATCGCTGGTCGGGCTCGCGCTCGCGGTACATCGAAGATCCCTGGGCCTCGCTGGCGCTCTCCGCGATCGCGCCCGACGAGCCGGTCGTGCTGCTGGGCACCGGGCTCACCGCGGTCGACGTGCTGCTCACGATCGCGCGCGCGCCGCGCGAAGCACCGGTGACCGCGATCTCGCGACGCGGTCTCGCGCCGGCCTCGCACGCGACCTCGCCGGTGCGCGCGATCGACCCGAGCGAGTGGCTCGATCCGCTGCTCGAGCGCGGGCCCACCGCGCGCACGTTGGTGCGCGATCTGCGCGGTGCGGTCGCGCGTGCCGAGGACTGGCGCGCGGTGATCGACGGACTGCGCCCGCACACCGCGCGCGTGTGGCGCGCGCTGCCGGAGCGCGAGGCCACGCGCCTCCTGCGTCATGCGCGCGCGTACTGGGAAGTGCGCCGCCACCGCGTCGCCCCGCCGGTCGCGGCGATCCTGGGAGAGCTCGAGTCGCGCGGCGTCTTCCGCACCCTCGCGGGGCGCGTGCTCGCCGCCCGTGCCGACGACGAAGGCATCACGCTCGACGTGCGCGCGCGCGGCGCGATCGATCCGCACGCGCTGCGCACCGCGTGGATCGTGAACTGTACCGGCCCGGGGTCGGGCGCGCGCCTCGCGGACGCGCCGGGCCTCGGGGCACTGCTGCGCGCGCGTCACCTCGAGCTCGATCGGCTCGGGCTCGGCGTGCGCACCGACGAGCACGGCCGCGCGCGCGAGGGCGATCGTGTGCGCGGCGACCTCCTGGTGATCGGCACGCTGCGGAAGCCGGACCTCTGGGAGTCGACCGCGGTGCCCGAGCTGCGCGAGCAGGCGCGCGACGCAGCGCGCACGGTGCTCGATCACCTCGCTGATCACGCGCGCGCGTGACGGTGCCCGTCGTGGTGCCGCCGCGCGCGCTCCTTCTCGAGATCGACGACCCGCGCCTCTTCGTGCGGCTCGATCCCCATCGCGCGCGCCCGCGCCCACTGGCTCGCCGCGTACGCCGCGCGCCGTAACGAGTGCACGAACCCGGCGGGACGGATGCCGCGACCCGCGCGATACGGATCGAAGCGCAGCGCGTCGTCGTCGATCACCACGCGCTCGAGCAGCACCACGTCGGCGACCGGATGCCAGTCGCGGTGTCGCCCCACGTCGATCAACCGTCGATAGGGCCGACCTTCGAGCACGAAGCGCGCGTGCCCGCGCGCGATCGCGATCGCGAGCTTCTCCTCGCGCGTGTGACCGTCCTCGATCGGCCCGTCGGGCACCAGCCGCCACTCGACCGCGCCCGCCTCGTGCACCTCGAACGGCGAGACCGCGAAGTAGTCGTTCGCGAAGAAGTCGTGGGCGCGCGTGGTGAGCGGCGCGATCGGCATCGTCCACGGCCGGCGGATCGTCGCGAACAGGAGATCCTGATCACCGGGCCCGGGACGCGCGCTCATCCGATCCCCGCGCGTGAACCGGATCGCGACGCCGAGCACGTCCTTGAGCTCGCCGTGCTTCCACCACGCGCTCGAGAGGCGCACCAGCGCCGGCCCACGAAGCCGCTCCGCGATCGTGTCCCACGGCTCGAGACGCGCGCGCGGCCGCACGTCGGCGCGTAGCGCGATGCCACGCGGATGGAACATCCGAGCACGACGCACCGCGCTGATCGTGGCAGTGAGCGGCGCCAGGACGAGACCGCCCGCGCGCCCGAGGACATCGCCGACTCGAGTGGGCATTGCCCGGACGTAGTCCCCGCGCGCACGGCGTGTCAGCGCACGTCTTCGATCACCCATTCACGCACTGCGCCGCGCTGCGTGAGCTCGAAGTCGTCGCCCGCGCTACGACCGCAGAGCGCGCGACCCACCGGCGAGACCGGCGTGATCACGGTGACGCGCGCGCCGTCCACGTCGAGCTCGGTGCCTCCACCCCACGGGACGACGTAGAGCACGCGCTCGTCCTCGCCGTCGATCGACACCCGCACCAGCGCGCCCGCGGCGATCGGCTCGTCCTCGCGGAACACCCGCACCGGCGTCGACTCGAGGCGCGACAGCTCTTCCGCGAGCTCCTCCGCGCGCATCGCCTGTCCGCGCGCGATGTAGCTCTGCTCCGTCGCGCGCATGTCCTTGTCGCCCTCGGAGCGATTCTCTTCGTGCGTCGCGCCCTCGGCCGCGTCCTTCGCCGCGTTCGCCAGCATCGCGAGGGTGCTCGCGAGCGCCGCCCGCAGCGCCTCTTTCACCGCGCTCTTGTCCGGAAGCTTCGTCATGACGGGAGCGCGAGGATGGCACGCGAGCGGCGCTCGTGCGTGATCAGCCCAGCTGGAGTGCTCGCTCGCGCAGGGCCCGCACGGGAGCGTGCGGAGCACGTGGACGGGAGGGCCCTGAGCGTGCGAGCCGATGTTGGCTCCAGCTGGAGTGCTCGCTCGCGCAGTGCCCGCACGGGAGCGTGCGGAGCACGTGGACGGGAGGGCCCTGAGCGTGCGAGCCGATTTTGGCTCCAGCTGGAGTGCTCGCTCGCGCAGGGCCCGCACGGAGCGTGCGGAGCACGTGGACGGGAGGGCCCTGAGCGTGCGAGCCGACGTTCTCGACAGTCTCTCAGCCCAGGATGCGCTCGAAGAGATCGCGTGGATCGAGCTGCGCCGGGAGCCACGACACCCCGCCGTCGTTCACCTCGATCACCGTCCATCCGCCGTCGGGCGTGCGCGCGACGTCGATCGTGAAGAACGGCGAGTCGATGCGCTCACCGAGCGCGCGCATCGGCGCGACGTCGAGCGGCGCGACCTCGACGTCGTCGTAGGGCGCGTGCGCGATCAGCGCGCCCTCGAAGAAGAAGAGCCGGTGCTCGTCGCTCACCGCGCGCTCGGGCTCGCGATAGCCGAGCGCGCGCAGCGGCACGAAGCGCCGCACCACGATGCCGCGCTCGAAGCGATCGCCGCGCGCCTCGATCATCGCGCCGCACACCGCGTCGAAGCGCGCGCGCTCCGCGCCCTCGGGCACGAAGCACGCGTCCAGCCAGTGCTCCTTCACCGACTTCACGTGGTCCTTCACGATCCACGGCCCATCGCCGAGCGCGCGCGCCGCGTCCCACGCCTCGTCGAGATCGGTGCCCTCGATCCAGCGCGACGCGGGCGTGACGTCCTCGAGCTCCGGATACCACTCCGGCAGATAGGTCGCGCGCGCATACGAGCGCGCGTCGGTGATCAAGCGCCCGCGCCGCGCGTCGACGCCTTCTTCGAGCGACTCGTACTCCTCCTCCTTCAGCATCCACGAGCGCAGCAGCCAGTCACGCCCGCGCGGCAGCCGCGCGCAGGCGCGCTCGGCATCGCCGTCGACGACGAGATCGAGATCGATGACGTGGGTCTCGATCCCGAGCTCTTCCGCCGCGAGCGCCTCGGCCTCGAAGTCGTCTTCGATCTCCTGCTCGGCGCGCGGACGGGCGAACAAGATCGCGAGTCTCGACATGACACCTCCTCGGTCGAAAAGGGCCGGTGAAGGTGGTCAATCGCGGGGAAAAATCGAGTCTTGTTCTTTTCGTGCGAATCGACGACAAACGGCCTGGCATTCGACGGGGTGCGCGCTCCCCACCGGAGCCCGGCGCGCTCCGCGATCTCCCGGCGACCCGCTCCGCCCCTGCGATCCCGCGCACACGCGAACGGCACGTCGTTCGCAATGTCGTCGACGACACAGCCGACCTGTCACGCTGCGCGCCGGTCGTGCCTCCGATGGGGCGCGGCCTCGAGTCGTTGCGCGTGTCCACCCGTTCTCGTGCCCCGAGGGTCAACACCATGTCGAACTGCGACCCCTCTTCGCTCGACATCGAGCTCGAGTCGTCCGCCGGCGGGCGCCGTCGTCTCTCCGCGCACCGCGGGCGCGTCGTCGTGGTCTTCTGGGAGGACCGCGATCACCTCGGGGACAATCGCGCGCTCAAGGACGCGCTCACCGCGATCTCGCACGACCGCGAGCTCGGCCGCGAGCTCTCGATCGTCGCGATCGGCGACGTGAAGGCGTTCGACTTCGTTCCCGCGCGCAACGTCGTGCGCGGCGCGATCGCCGCGATCGCCCGCACGATCGGGGTGGAGATCCTCTTCGACTGGCAGGGCGCGATGACCGCCGCGCCGTTCGGGTTCGTGCCGGGCGAGAGCAACGTGCTGGTGCTCGATCGCGACGGGCGCCCGCTGGTGCGCGGCCGCGGCCCGCTCGACCTGCGCCAGCAGCGCCACGTGCTCGATCGCGTGCGCATCGCGATCGGTCCGCGCACCCGCATCGCCGCGTGATCACACGCGCCGCGGCAGCGCGACCAGCGGATCGAGGAGGAACCGCGCGTCGTCGAGCACCGCCGCGACGGGCTCGCGCACCGTGCTCATCACGCGGAAGTCGGCACGACCGAGCGCGGGCGTGAGCGTCACGCGCGTGTAGCCGCGCCAGCGTCCGGTCGCGTAGCGGAAGACCGGGTTGCTCGCGACGAGCGCGCGCCCTTCGTCGTCCTGCCCGGGGGCGCCGTCGCCGCCGGTCGAGATCGACGTGCACTGCAGCTCGACCGCGACGGCGTCGCTCTCGGGGTCGCGCGGATCGCGGTGCACCACCGTGCAGTACGCGGCGTGTCGGTCGCCCGAGAGCACGAGCACGCCCGAGGTCTCACCGAACGCCTCGGTGAGCCGTCGCCGCTGCGACGGATAACCTTCCCATGCATCGGGATGCGCGGGATCGCCGCCGAAGAACGTGTCGACCATCGGGAGCTGCTGCGCGACGAGGACCCACGGCGCGCGCGCCGCGCGCAGGCCCTCGAGCAGCCAATCCTCCTGCGTTTCGCCGAGCAGCGAGCCGTGCTCGTCCGCGAGCTCCGCGCAGGGCGGGCCGATGACGTCGCCGCAGAGCTGATCGGTGCGGTGCTGTCGCGTGTCGAGCACGAAGCCATCCACGAGCGCGCCCCAGCGGAGCGCACGATGGACCCGCAACGCGCCCTCGATCGGCGGCCCTCCACGCATCGGCGTGTGCTCCCAGAACGCCTGGTACGCCGCGGCGCGGCGCGCCTCGAAGCCGTCCTGCGCGTGCTCGGGGATCGTGCCCGCGTAGTTGTTCTCCACCTCGTGATCGTCGAACGTCACGAACCACGGCGCGCGCGCGTGCGCGGCCTGCAGCGACGCATCGGAGCGCGCGATCGCGTAGCGCGCGCGGTAGCCCGCGAGATCGATCGGCGTCGGGTCGGGCAGCGGCCGCACGCCGTGTGGGTTCGAGGTCTCGTAGACGTAGTCGCCGAGGAAGATCACGAAGTCGATCGACTCCTCCGCGATCGCCGCGTGCGCGGTGTAGAAGCCGTCGTCGTAGCGCTGACAGCTGGCGATCACGAAGCGCAGCCGCTCGGGCATCACGTCGTCGCCCGGCGCGGTGCGAGCGCGCCCGGTCGCGCTCACGAAGCCCGAGACCGCGAAGCGATAGAAGACCTCGACGTCCGCGGGCAGCCCCTCGACCTCGACGTGCAGCGAGTGCGCGTGCTCGGGCCGCGCGGCGATGATCTGGCTCGCGATCACGTGCTCGAACGCGTCGTCGGCCGCGACCTCCCACCGCACGTCGATCGCACGATCGGGCAGACCACCCGCGCGCGGATCGAAGCAGAGCCGCGTCCAGATCACGACGCCGCTCGAGGTGGAATCCCCCGACGCGACGCCGAGCGTGAACGGATCGCGATCGATCGCGTCGTCGCTCGGTGGCGCTTCGGGCGTGATCGCGGGCGCGGCGAACGCATCTCCGGCTGGGACGATCGGCGCGTCGAGCCCGTGCTCGTCGTCGCGCGCGACCTCGGGCGCGCATGCCGGGATCGCCGCCGCGACCGCGAGCGTTGCGAGGAACTCTCGTCGCGACGCGTCCATCGGCGCGCCAGCGTGGCGTGGCCGCGTGGGCTGCGTCGACGTCCTCCCCGTGGTTGTCTCGCGATCGTCGCCCGCACGGCACGTTGCGAGCGCGGCGCGGTGTCTCCATGTCGCGCCCCATGACGGATCGTGACGACGCGCTCCCTTCCTACGTCGTGCACCGCGACGAGGTCGCGGAGGTCGAGGGCACGTACCCGCCGCCGTTCGACGCGGAGAAGCTCTCGCTCTATCGCGACCTCGGACGCGCCGCGGGCTCGACGCGCGTGGGCTTCTCGGTCGAGCGCCTGCTGCCGGGACGCCGCACCAGCTTCACCCACGCCCACCTGCGCGAAGAGGAGCTGATCTACGTCGTCTCCGGGACCTGCCACGTGCGTGTGATCGAGCCGGGTCGCGAGCCCCGCGAGATCCCGCTGCGCGAGGGCCACTTCGTCGCGTTCCCGCCCGGCACCGGCATCGCGCACACCTTCGTGAACCACGGCGACGCGGAGTGCACGCTCGTGATCGTCGGCGAGCGAAGCCCCGAGGAGCGCGCGTTCTACGCCGACGATCTCGAGTACGACGCGCACGTCGCGCGCACGCGCCCCGAGGCCCACTGGAAGCGCTGATCGCGAGATCCTGCTTGCAATCCGGCGGATCCGTGCGACCTAGCCGCGTGCAGTTCCGTGACCTGGGCCTCTCGGCCCCCCTCCTCCGCGCGATCGAACAGACCGGCTACGAGACGCCGACCCCGATCCAGCGCGAGGCCATTCCTCCCGCCATCACCGGCCGCGACGTCCTCGGATGCGCGCAGACCGGCACCGGCAAGACCGCAGCGTTCGCGCTGCCTCTCCTCCAGCGCCTCGACGGCAGCGCGGGCGACGAGCCCAAGCTCCGTGCCCTCGTCCTCACGCCCACGCGCGAGCTCGCGATCCAGATCGGCGACTCGTTCACGACGTACGGCAAGGGCCTCGACCTCTGGCACACCGTCATCTTCGGTGGCGTCAACGAGAAGCCCCAGATCGCCGAGCTCCGCGACGGAGTCGACGCGCTCATCGCGACCCCGGGCCGCCTGCTCGACCTCATGAACCAGGGGCACGTCCGCCTCTCGGACGTCGAGATCTTCGTGCTCGACGAGGCCGATCGCATGCTCGACATGGGCTTCCTGCCCGACGTGAAGCGCGTGATCGCGAAGCTCCCGCGCGAGCGCCAGACGCTCTTCTTCTCGGCGACGATGCCGCCCGACATCCGCGCGCTCGCGGACTCGCTGCTGCGTGATCCGGTGAGCGTCGCGGTGACGCCGGTCTCGTCGACCGCGGAGCGCATCGATCAGCAGGTCTACTTCGTCGACAAGGGCAACAAGCCGCGCCTGCTCGTCGAGCTGCTCAAGAAGGATCCCGCGATCGAGCACACGCTCGTCTTCACGCGCACCAAGCACGGCGCGAACAAGGTCGTGCAGCAGCTCGAGAAGGCGGGCCTCAAGGCCGCGGCGATCCACGGCAACAAGTCGCAGAACGCGCGCGAGCGCGCGATGACCGGCTTCCGCACCGGCGAGCTGCGGCTGCTGGTCGCGACCGACATCGCGGCGCGCGGCATCGACGTCGAGGGGATCACCCACGTGATCAACTACGACCTGCCGAACATCCCCGAGACCTACGTGCATCGCATCGGTCGCACCGGGCGTGCGGGCGCGGCGGGCATCGCGATCTCGTTCTGCGAGAGCGAGGAGCGCCCCTATCTCGTCGACATCGAGCGGCTGATCGGCAAGCACGTGCCGCGCGTCGAGCAGCACGCGTATCCGCCGAGCGAGGCGCTGCCGCCGATGACCGATCTCGCGCGTCGCGGTGGCGGCGGTGGCGGTGCGCGGCCCGCTCAGCGCCCGAGCGGCGGCGGTGGTGGTGGACGACCGCAGCACGCACGCGGCGGCGGACCCTCGCGCGGGCAGTCGCACGGCGGTGGGCAGTCGCGCGGACAGGCGCCGTCGCGCGGGCAGGGCCCGATCGTCGAGCGCGTGTCGCGCGGGCAGGGCGACGGCGGGCGTGGCCCGATCGTCGAGCGCAAGGTCGAGCGCGGTCCGGCCGTCGAGCGCGGGGCCGCCGCGGAGGGCGCGCCGGAGGGCGGCGGCGGTCGTCGCAAGCGCCGCCGCGGGGGCCGCGGTCGTCGCCCCGGGGGCCCGCGCCCCGAGGCCCAGGGCGCTCCGACGCGTTGAAACACACCGCTGCCTGCGCGCAGCGCTGACGACCCTCGAACGGGCGCGGACTTCGGTCTGCGCCCGTTTTCATTCGAGAAATTCACCGACCGTCCGTTTCCTGCGATTGACAATCGTTCTCAACTAGCGCAGCTTCCTGCTCGTCCGAGGGAAGGAGGCCGCCTTGTCCGATCCGCGTACCCCCGACCGCTCTGCGCCCACGTCCGACTCCGCGCGTCGCTGCGCGCGCGCCCTGATCGAGCTCGCCGACGAAGCCCAGTCGCTCGGGATGCGCCACGCGGCGCGCGCGCTCGCGACCGCGGCGCTCGCCCGGGTCGCCGCCGCGCCCCGCACCACGTCCGACGACCTCGCGTTCGCGGCGCTGCTCACCCGCGCCCGTCGCGCCCACGGCGTCGACGTCGACACCCTCGCCGACGCCGCGGAGTGAACGCGCATGCGCACCGAGCTGCTGCCTTCGTTCCCCGCGTTCGCCGAGCACCCCTGCTCGATGCCGCTGGTCGAGCACCTCGCGCGCGCGCGTCTCGTCGAGGCGAACCGCGCCAAGCGCGCCCTCTCGGGGCTGCTCGACGTCGTCGATGCGCGCCGTCCGATCGCGTCGGGGCGCGCCGCGGTGCGCGCGTTCGCGCTCGCGGCGCATCGCCTCGCCTCGCTCGAGCGCGCCGCGGGCTCGCACGCCGCGGCCGAGCGCGCGCTCTCCGACGCCCTCACGCGCCTGCTCGGGCTCGCGATCGATCGTCACGCCCAGCCCGAGCTGCGCCTCGCCGCGGCGAACGCCGCCGAGTCGTGCGCCGACGATCTCGCGACGCTCTACGATGATCACGAGCTCGCGGAGCACGCCGGCTACGCGCGCCGGGCGATCGTCATGGCGCAGCGCGCAGCGCGCACCGCGATGAGCTAGGCGTCGCGCTCGCGCGCGCCTCGGATCATCGCGATCGTCGCGTCGCTCTCGTGCGCGAGCTCGAAGGACCACCCTGCTTCGTCGCACACGCCGCGGGTGATCCCGAGCCCCAGGCCGCTGCCCGCGCGCGCGGTCGCGCCCTCGCCCGCCGCGTCGTCGCTCTGCACCACGAGCTCGAAGTGATCAGCCTCGGCCACGAGCCCGATCGTGACCGCGCTGTCGGCGCGACCGTGCACGACGCCGTTCTCCACGACGTTCGAGATCGCACGCTCGACCGCCAGCGAGGCGCAACGTGCAGGCAACGGCGCGTCGGGCAGACGCACCTCGAAGCGAATGCCCTTGCGCCGCGCGAGCACCCCCGCGCGCGCGGCGACGCGCTCCACGACGTCGCGCAGATCGACCACCGCGGCCTCGCCGCCGTACGTGCCGGTCTCGCGCCGGCGCGCGCTGAGCCGCAGGTTCTCGGTGAGGCCGGTGAGGTACACGCTCTCCTGGAGCGCGGTCGTGAGCGCGCGGCGCGTGTCGTCGCCCTGCGCGTGGCCGCTCGCTTCCTCGACGCAGAGCTGCAGCGCCGTGAGCGGCGTGCGGAAGTCGTGCGCGATCTCGGTGAGGTGCTGCTCGAGCGCGCGCACCCGATCGCGGGCGCGCGCGTCGGCGGCGGTGATGCGCCGGTGCGAGGTCGCGAGCGCGTCGACGATGTGCTCGAGCTCGCGCGGCTCGAGGTCCCGCGGCGCGCGATATCCGTCGGGATCGCCGACGGTGTGCGCCGACGTGGCGACGCGCTCGATCGAGCGCATGGTCGGGCGCACCATCAGGGCCACTCCGAGGGCCGTGGTGAGCGCGAGCCCGAGCGCGATCGCCGCGGCGCCGACCGACGCGACGGTGTTGCCGCGGACGCGTCGCGGCCAGCGCCGCTGGAGGATCGCGCAGGGACCCTCGTTGCGCGCGCGCAGCACGATCGTCGTCGCGCCGAAGGGCGTGGCCGCGGCGCGGATGTCGATCGTCCCGAGCGGCAGATCGCGTGGGCCCGCGTACTCGGGCGCCGAGCGGTTCGCGGATCGCAGCGTGCGCGCGTCGTACGCGAACGTGCGCGGCTCGCCGTCGCTCGCCCACGACGCAGGATCCTGCTCGCACGCCGCGATCTCGTCGGTCGCGATCGCGCGCAGCGCGTCCGATGCGTCGCGCTCGCTGGCGCGAGAGAGCACGCGCGCCGCGCCGATGCCTGCGCCGAGCCCCACCGCCGACGCGAGCACCGCGAGCACGAGCGCGCGCACTCCGAGGATCCGGGTCACGACGTGCTCGGCGGGTTGAACCGATAGCCCACCGACCAGACCGTCTCGATCGCGCGCCCGGCCGGGCCGAGCTTCCGTCGCAGGTGCGCGACGTGCGAGTCGATCGTGCGCTCCGAGGGCACGGCGTCGGAGGGCAGCGCGTGCTCGGCGAGCGCAGCGCGCGACACCGGACGTCCCGCGCGCCGCGCGAGATAGACCAGCAGGTCCATCTCCGCCGCGGTGACGGGGAGCGCGACGCCGTCGCGCAGGATCATCCGCCGATCGACCTGGAGCTCGACGCCGTCCCACGCGATGCGCGGCGCCGCGTCGCGCCCGCGCATCCGCGCCCGGAGCCGCGCCACCAGCTCCTCCATGAAGAACGGCTTCGCCAGGAAGTCCGCGGCTCCTCTCGCGAAGCACGCGAGGCGCGTCGGGAGCTCGCCGTCCGCGGTGAGCACCACCACCACGAGATCGCGCTCCGCGCAGCGCGGCAGGAGCGCGTCGCCGCGCAGCCTCGGGAGCCCGAGGTCGAGCACCACCGCGTCGAACCGCTCGCGCTCGATCGCGCTCAGCGCGAGCTCGCCGTCGGTCGCGAGCTCCACCTCGAAGCCCGCCGCACGCAGGCCGCGCACCACCGTCGCCGCGACGCTCGCATCGTCCTCCACCACCAGGATGCGCGAGCTCATCCCTGCCTCACAGCGTGACGAAGAGGCCCGTGACGCACATCTCGTCCATCGTGCCCTCGCCCCACGTGGTCGTGCTCTCGCGATCGCGCGTGTCGTAGGTGCATCGGATCGTGATCGCGTCGTCGGGCTGCACGAGCATGCCCGAGCCCTCGTAGAAGTAGAGCATCTGCCAGTCGAAGTCCCAGCGCGGCACGTCGACCAGGCACTCGCGCGACGCGTCCGCGCGCTCCACGTCGATCCGCAGCGTGCGCCCGAGCGTGTGCATGTGCGGGAACACGCCGCGCACGCGGAACGGCGTGCGGACCGTGGTGTGATCGGAGACGCGGAGCGTGGTGCTCCACGTCACCTCTTCCTCGCGCGGCGGTAGCTCGAGCGCGAGATCGGCGAGCGGTAGGAAGCGGCCCGGCGTGACGCCGCTCGTCGCGACCGCGACGTCGACGCGGGTGCGGTCGGGCGCGCCGTCGCTCGCGAGGGTGTTGTAGTGCATCTGCACGATCAGCGGCCGCCCGCCGCGGAGCTGCACGCCGGTCCCGTCGGGGTAGAACGTCGCGCCACCGCCGGGCGCCCACGCCGCCACCGCGCTGGCCCGCACCCCCGACGCGCCGAAGCACTCGTAGCCCGGCGCGGGATCGGCGTCGTCGAGCGCGCGCGCCGCGACGACCTCGTCGTCGCTCGCGGGATGGAAGACGATGACGTGGTGTGCGACGCGCGCGTTGCCCGGGTGCACGTCGAACCCGGTCACGTAGTAGGTGTCCTCGGTGGCCGGCGCGTCGACGAAGAAGCACCGGTAGTCATCGGGTCGATCGGTGCGCGGCTGGTACTCGACGCCGATGTCGAGCGTGCGGACGTCGCCTTCGAGCCGCGGCAGCGCGATCGGCGCCGGCGGAGGCGTGCTGGGATCGCCCTCGGGCGCACCGTCGTGGTGCCATCGCTCGAGCGTCGCGAGCTCGTCGTCGCTCAGCCATCGCGCGCCGCGGAACGTGTTGCACTCGCCCGAGCCGTCGACGGGATAGGGCGGCATCGTGCGCGCGCGCGTCACCTCGGCGATGCGGGCCGCGAGCGGGCGCACCGCGTCGTAGGTGTCGAGCGCGAGCGGCGCGATCCCGCCCTCGACGTGGCAGCCCGCGCAGTGACGCGCGAGGATCGGGCGCACGTGCTCGTGGTAGCTCGGCGCGAGCGGCGCGCCGCCGTCGGGCGTCGCGTCGTCCGATGGGTGGTCACAGGCCGCGAGCATCACGGCCACCAGGATCAGCGTGCGTCGCATCGGGCTCCTCCGTCGTCACGGGGAGCGAGCATGGCGAGCACCTGTGGAGGCCCGGTGGAGCGCCGATCACTCGGCGGCGGTCTCGACCGCGATCGCGGTCGGCGCGCAGACGCGCAGCACGCCGGCGCCCACGACGGTGGCCACCAGCAAGAACACGACTCGGACCACGAACGGGGAGCGCGCGTCGGGCACCTCCAGCTCCTTTCGCGACCAGTGAATGATCGGATCTGGGGCTCCGCCGTCGGTCGTCCATTCCCGGAGAAACGCGCGGATCCCATCGGAATTACCGATGGGTCGGCGGTGGTGTTCGCGCTTGTCCCGGTCGCTCGTGCGCCCTATCTGCGCACGAGCGCCGACGCATGCCTCACGAGCTCCCTCTCGTCTTCACCATCACCGGCGGCCTCGTCGCCGCGCTCTTCGCGGGCCTCGGCGCGCAGCGGCTCGGTGTCTCGCCGATCGTCGGCTACCTCCTCGCCGGGGTCGCGATCGGCCCGTTCACACCGGGCTTCGTCGCCGACACTCACATCGCGGAGCAGCTCGCCGAGCTCGGCGTCGTGCTCCTGATGTTCGGCGTCGGGCTGCACTTCCACGCGCGCGATCTGATCGCGGTGCGCGCCGTCGCGATTCCCGGCGCGGTGGTGCAGATCGCGGTGGCGACCGGCCTCGGCGTGCTCGTCGCGATCGCGTTCGGGTGGAGCATCGCCGCAGGGCTGGTGTTCGGTGTCGCGATTTCCGTCGCGAGCACCGTCGTGCTCACGCGCGTGCTCTCGGACAACGACGCGCTGCACACGCCCGCGGGGCACCTCGCGGTCGGTTGGCTGATCGTCGAGGACCTCTTCACGGTCGTCGTGCTCGTGCTGATGCCGGTGCTCGGCTCGGGCGAGGCGCAGGGCGCCGGGGACGTCCTGTGGGCCCTCGCCGCGGCGATCCTGAAGCTCGCGGTGCTCGTCGTGTTCACGATGGTCGTCGGTCGGCGCGCGCTGCCCTGGTTGCTCGCGCGGGTCGCGCGCACCCGCTCGCGCGAGCTCTTCACGCTCACGGTGCTCGCGATCGCGCTCGGCATCGCGGTGGGCTCGATGGTGGTCTTCGGCGCGTCGATGGCGCTCGGCGCGTTCCTCGCGGGCATGGTCGTCGGGCAGTCGGAATTCAGCACCAGCGCGGCGTCGGAGGCGCTGCCGATGCGCGACGCGTTCGCGGTGCTCTTCTTCGTGTCGGTCGGGATGTTGCTCGACCCGAGCGAGCTCGCGACGAACGCGCTGCCGATCCTCGCCACGCTCGCGGTCGTGCTGATCGCCAAGCCGCTCGCGGCGTACTTCGTCGTGCGGGTGCTGCGGCGACCGCGGCGCACCGCGCTGACCGTCGGGCTCGCGCTCGCGCAGATCGGCGAGTTCTCGTTCATCGTCGCGGTGCTCGGCGGCGAGCTCGGTCTCCTGCCGCCGAGCGCGATGCAGGTGATGGTCGCGACGTCGATCATCACGATCGCGCTCAATCCGTTCGTGTTCCGCGTGCTTCCGCGGATCGCCGCGCGCTGGCCCGAGACGAGCTCCGAGCCCGATGTCGCGCCGCTCGAGCCGTCGGAGCACCCGGTGATCGTCGTCGGTTGCGGTCCGGTCGGGAAGACGCTCGTGCACCTGCTCCGCGAGAACGGCGTCGCGGCGACGGTGATCGAGCTGAACCTCGAGACGGTGCGCGCGCTGCGCGAGGAGGGCGTTCGCGCGATCTACGGCGATGCGGCGCAGAAGGAAGTGCTCGAGCAGGCCGGGGTGCGCACCGCGCGCGGCTTGGTGTTCGCGGCGGTGGGCACGCCCGCCGACGCGGTGATCCGCGCCGCGCGCGACCTGAGCCCGGCGCTCCGCGTCATCGCGCGCGCGCCGTACCTCTCCGAGGCGAGCGCGGCGCGCCAGGCGGGCGCCGACGTGGTGGTCACCGCCGAGGCCGAGGTCGCGCTCGCGATGACCGAGGTGCTGCTCGAGGGCCTCGGCGCGACGCGCGAGCAGCTCGATCGGACGCGCGACCGCGTCCGCGAGGAGCTCGCGCAGAGCATCTGATCGCGACGCGCTCTCGCGGTCAGGGCCCGCAGATCGCGCCGCTGCCCGCGGTCTCGCCGGTCACGACGTCGTCGATCCACACGCGGTCCGAGCCGCCGGTCTGGCTGCTGTCCTTCGAGTAACGCCACTCGATCACGTGCTCGCCCGCGCTCAGCGCGAGCGCGACGCGCGTCCACGCGGTCTCGCCCGACCACTCGCCGCGCGCGGTGCCGTCGACCAGGAGCTCGAGGACGTCGTACGTGCGCTCGGTCGAGGTGCGCACCCAGAACGAGAGCTCGCCCGCCGCCGCGAGCGTCACGATCCGCAAGAGCGTCGACGTGCCCGAGTGGCCCACCGCCGCGCTGCGCGCCGCGAAGGCACCGGCGTGCGTGCTGCTGCCGTCGACGAGCCAGCCGGTCGTGCTCGAGGTCGTGAACGCGGTCGGCATCACGCCGCTCTCGAAGCCCGCGCTCGGCTGGAGGTGCTCGACGCGCACGTCGTCGATCCACACGCGATCGCTGCCCTGCGAGGTCTCGTCGTCCTTCTCGTAGCGCCACTCGACGACGTGGGTCCCCGCGGGGATCACCACCGCGGCCTGCATCCACGCGGTGTCACCCGACCAGCCCCACTGATCGACCCCGTCGACCGCGACGTAGAGCCAGTCCCAGCTGCGCTCGCTCGACGTCGAGAGACGGAACGTGACCAGCGAGCGCTCGCGCACCGTGATGCTCGCGCGCATCCACGACGTGCCACCGTGCCCGGTCGCGCCGCTGCGCGCGGCCATCGCGCCCGCGAACACCCGCGAGCCGTCGATCACCCAGCCGCCACCGCCGCCGCCCACGGTCCATCCGCCGGGCAGGCCCGACTCGAAGCCGTAGTGCAGCGTCGAGGGCGCCGCGCCGCACGTCCCCGCGGCGCACACGCCGCCGCCGCACGTGGTGCAGTCGTTCGCGGTCGTGGCGCTGCAGGTGCCGGCGCGGCAGGTCTGGCTCACGCAGTCGGTCGCGTCGGGATCGCAGGACGTGCCGTCGGTCACCGGCGTCGCGACGCACGCGCCGGTCGCGGCGTTGCAGGTGCCGCGGGCGCAGAGCCCGTCGAGCGACGTGCAGTCGAGCGCGGTGCCGTGGCAGGCGCCGGCGCTGCACGCGTCGTTCGTGGTGCAGCGATCCCCGTCGTCGCAGCCGGTGCCGTTGGCACGCGGCTCGGTGCGGCACGCGCCGCTCACCGGGTTGCACACGCCGACCACACACGGGCCGTCGAGGCCGCCGCAGTCGACGCTCGCGCAGCGATCGATCGTGCCGGCGTCGGTCCCCGCGTCGACCACCGGCGTCGTTGCGTCGAGGGTCGATGCGTCGGGCATCTCGCTCGACGCATCGATCTCGCCCGCGTCGTCGCTCCCGACCTCGCCCGCGTCGTCGCTCGCCGCGTCCTCGGCCTCCCCCGCGTCGCTCGCAGGTGCGGCGTCGATGGATGGAACGCGCCCCCCATCCAGGCCATCCGCGCCGCCCCGCGCACAACCACCCACGGTGAGCGCGATCGCGAAAAGGCCGAACAACGACGATGGGCGACCACTCGGAGCGGACTTGTGAGGCACGGTCGGACAACGTCGCTCGCATGACGCGACGTGTCAAACGCGATCGCTCACGCTGCGTGGGACACGCGCCCCATCACCGGCGCGAGGGCCGCGAAGTCCTCCGCGCTCAGCACCCGGGCCGCGAGCGCGACCACCGCGTCGAAGACCTGCGGGGGCGCGCCGGTGCGCATCGCGGTCAGCATCCGCGTTCGCTCCGGCATGCTCATCGCGGGCAGCATCCAGCGGTAGAACGCGAACGCGGTCTCGGGCGGGATCGAGCGCACCAGCGCGTGGTGCACCGCCTCGAGCTCCGGGTCGCTCAGCGCGTTCCAGAGCGCCGGCATCGCGATCTCTTCCTCGTCCGCCATGTGGATCGCGAGCTCGCCCGCGAAGCGCGAGAGCGCGACCACGAGCTCGTGCCCGAGATCCGCGGCGCGCGCGCCACCGCGCTCGGCCGCGACGAGCGTCGAGATCATCAGCCGCATGCGCTCGTGGTGCTCGACGTGCGCCGCGCCGAGGTCGGCCGCGGTCGCGGGCGCGTGGGTGCGGAGCAGCGGGCCGACGTGCTCGTCCTCGTGGTGCGCGTGCGCCTCGAGCAGCGCGAAGATCTCGACGGTCTCGTTGCGCAGGCGCGCGACGCTCGCGGCCTCGGCGAAGTCGGTGCGACCGGCGCGCTCGACCAGCGCGCCCAGCATCATGCGAATGCCCTTGTGGACCTCGCGGTAGAAGCTCGGGCGCGGGTGCGAAGTCGTCGTCGTCGTCATGGCCTCTCGGTCTCCTCGCCCGCGGTGTCGATGCGGGACGCGAGTGGATTGGCCCGGCGTGGATCGATCCGTTTCCTACGAGCTTCCTAACGGACCTGAAGAGATCACTCGCGCGGCACGGGCGGCGGATTGCGCTCGGCGAATTGCTCCTGGTGCCAGTACGGATACGGGCGCGGCGTCGCGCTCGCCGCGTCGAGCTTGGCCATCTGCGCGTCGCTCAGCGACCAGCCGAGCGCGCCGAGGTTCTGTCGCAGCTGGGCCTCGTCGCGCGCGCCGATCACGATCGTGGAGACCGTCGGGCGCTGGAGCAGCCAGCGGATCGCGATCTGCGGCACGGTCCTGCCGGTCTCGCGCGCGACCTCGTCGATCGCGTCGACCACACGATAGAGGTGCTCCTCGGGGATCTGCGGGCCACCGGCGCGCGTCGCCTCGTTGCGCAGGCGGCTCGTCTCGGGGAGCGGCTGACCGCGCCGGATCTTGCCGGTGAGGCGCGCCCATCCGAGCGGGCTCCACACCACGGTGCCGACGCGCTGATCGATCGCGAGCGGCATCAGCTCCCACTCGAAGTCGCGCGCCACGAGCGAGTAGAACGCCTGCTGCGCGACGTAGCGCGCCCAGCCGTGGCGCTCGGCGATCGCGAGCGACTTCATCAGGTGCCAGCCCGAGAAGTTCGAGCAGCCGACGTAGCGGATCTTCCCGGCGCGCACGAGAGCGTCGAGCGTGCTCACCGTCTCCTCGATCGGCGTGAGCGCGTCGAAGCCGTGGAGCTGGAAGAGGTCGACGTAGTCGGTGCCGAGGCGTCGCAGCGCGGCGTCGACGCTGCGCACGAGGTGGTGGCGCGACGAGCCCACGTCGTTGGGGCCCGTGCCGTTGCGGAACGTCGCCTTCGTGGAGATGAGCACGCGATCGCGACGGCCGCGGATCGCCTGGCCGAGGATCTCCTCGGAGACGCCGCTCGAGTAGACGTCGGCGGTGTCGAACATCGTGAGCCCCGCGTCGAGGCACACGTCGACGAGCCGTGTCGCTTCGGCGACGTCGCTCTGGCCGAAGCCGCGGAAGAACTCGTTCGTGCCGCCGAACGTCCCGGTCCCGAGCGTCAGCACCGGCACCTTCAGGCCCGAGCCGCCGAGCAGTCTGTGCTCCATCCGATCCTCCTGTGGGCGGCGCATCTGGAGCCGCGAGGAGGCGACCGCAACGGCGGCGATCAGAAGCGCACGATCGGCCCGTCGACCGCGGTGTGATCGCTCTGCTGCGAGCCCACCGTCGACACCAGCCCGAGCACGGCCGCGGTCACGACGAGCACGCCGACCGACACGCCGACCACCCACACCAGCGTGTCGTCACCGCCGCTGGGCTCGGTCGTCGCGACCTCGCCGGCGGGTGTGCCCGCGAAGCGCTCGGGGCTCGACGCGGTGCCGCGCGTCGCGAGGACGATGCCGCGCGGACCGAGGAGCTCGACCGCGAGCTCGAGCGTGTCGAGCGGCTCGACCGGGACCGTCACCTCGTCGCCGTGCAGCACCTGCCACCGTCCATCGCGCGCGCTGCGCGCGCTGACGCGCACGTCCTGCACGAGCCCGTTCGGCGCATGGCGCGCATGGACGCGCACCACCGCGCGCCCGGCGGCCCGCTGCACGTCCACGTCGATCGCGAGGCCGCCACCGAGCGCGGCGCGCTCTTCGTCGAGCGCACGTCGCAGCTCGAGCGTCGCGCTCGCGGGCAGATCGCGACCCGGCTCGAGCGCTGCGAGACGGCGCAGATCGATCCGCGCCGCGTCGTGCGCGCCCAGCGCGTCGCGGAGCTCCGCGCGCAGCGCGTGGAGCGTCACCAGCTCGCCTCGCGCGCGCACCTCGTCCGACTCCGCGTGCTCGAGACGCTCGATCGCTTCGCTCGCGCGACCGGCGCGCGCGAGCTCGATCGCCTCGGACTCCCACGCCTGCGCCGAAGCGCTCGACACGTCGCACACGAGCGCCGTCACGACCACGAGCCACACGGAGCCGAGCGCGCTCCGGGCGGGAGCGGAGCGCGATCCGTCCCTCGTGATCGCGCCCGTCGGGCACCACGATTCGAGCGCGTCTTCGCCGATGATCGAAGTGGATCGCGTCATCGCACCGTGACGCACGTAGCGACGCTCGTGCCGAGGCATGCGCGCTGCACGAGCGTCGTCGTCGAGCGATGCGCCAGCCTCTCGAGCCATCGATCCGGACGACCGTGCTCGCGGCCTTCGCGTTGCTCGGTGTGCTCGGGTGTGCGTCGCCGCGGCGCGCCACGTTCGAGATCTCGTTCGCGAGCGCGTCGCTCGCGCAGCGCGCGGTGCGCGTGTCGGTGACGGTGTCGGACGGCAGCTGCCGCGGGAGCGTGCTGCACCAGGACGCGTTCGACGTGCGCGAGCAGGGCGCGCCGATCGCGCCGCTGCCGCCGGGCACCTACGGCTTCCGCGTGCAGGTCTCCGATGCGTCGTGCGCGGTGTACGCCGAGGGATGCACGCAGATGGTGCTGCCCACGGACGACGCGCACGTCGTGGTCGTCGTCGCGGAGCGCACGTCCCAGTCGACGTGCGACCCGACGAGCTGCCGCGCCGGCGTGTGCGGCGGTCCGATCGCGCCCGGCGACGACGCGGGTGAGGTCGTGCTCGACGCGGGCATCGAGAGCGATGCCGGCGCGCGCGACGGCGGCGTGCCGCCTCCCCCGATCGACGCCGGGACCGACGCCGGTGCACCTCCGGGCGAGCTCATCCCGAGCAACATCCCGCCGACGCTGGTGTCGATCGGCGCGGCCGAGCTCGTGGTGCGCGCCTCCGACTCCGTGGTGCTGATCGACACCGACATCGGGACGATCGAGCGCCTCTCCGACGGCTCGAACCGGAGGCCTGCGGGCGCGGTGATCTCGTGGCTGCCGCAGCTCGGTGGCGCGCCCGATCTGATGATCGTCTCGCTGGGCTCGCTGCGGATCGAAGCGGGCGCGGAGCTCCGCGTGGTGGGCAGCACGGCGCTCGTGCTCGCGGTGAACGGCGCGGCGCGGATCGAAGGGCGGCTCGATGCCGACGCCGACGGCGCGGATCCCGGGCCCGGTGGGTTCGCGGGCGGCACCGAGTCGTCGCGCGCGGGGCGTGGTCCGTGTGGAGGCGGCGCGGGGCCGAGCTCGACGGATGTCGGTGGTGGGGGCGGGGGGCACGCCGCGACGGGCGGCGAGGGGGGCGATCATGGGAGCACACGTGGTGGCGCCGCCGGAGCGCGGTGTGGTGACGACGATCTCGCGCCGCTCTCGGGGGGCAGCGGAGGGGCGGCCGGTGGCGGATCCGATGCGCCGGGCGAGGGCGGCGGAGGCGGCGGCGCGGTGCAGATCGTCGCGGATTCCATCGTGATCGCGGCGGGCGGTGCGATCGACTGCGCGGGCGGCGGCGGGCGCGGCGGATCGCTCGACGACGGCGCGGGCGGCGGCGGCGCGGGCGGCGCGATCCTGCTCGAGGCGCGCACCCTCGACGTGCACGGCGCGCTCGTCGCGAACGGAGGCGGCGGCGGTGCGGGCGCGGATCTCTCGCGTCGCGGCGCCGACGGCGAGCCCGGTCAGACCGCGGCGCGGGTCGCGCGAGGCGGCACCGGCAGCGGCGAGGGCGCGTCGGGCGGCGCCGGCGGCGCGAGCGGGGCGCTCACCGGCGTCGCGGGCGCCGATGCGAGCGGCAGCCTCGACAACGCCGGTGGCGGGGGTGGGGCAGGCGGCCGCCTGCGGCTGCGCGCCGCGACGATGTCGCTCGATGGCGCGGTGATCTCACCGCGTGAAGCGACCACGTTCGCGGGTCTCTGAGCCTACCGGAGTGCTCGTCCCGCGGGTCGCGTACGGGAGCGCGCGGAGCGCGCGGACGGTAGGGACCTGCGGGCGAGCCGATGCTCAACCGGAGTGCTCGTCCCGCGGGTCGCGTACGGGAGCGCGCGGAGCGCGCGGACGGTAGGGACCTGCGGGCGAGCCGATGCTCAACCGGAGTGCTCGTCCCGCGGGTCGCGTACGGGAGCGCGCGGAGCGCGCGGACGGTAGGGACCTGCGGGCGAGCCGATTTTTCAGTCACTCGAGCGCGAACGATCCGTAGGTCGGCTTCCCGATCCGCCGGTACACGCTCATCACCACGCCGCTCGGGCTCGTGCTCGAGCGCACCATCGCCAGCGCGGTCGGCGCCACGCCGGGCTCGAAGAGACGACGGCCGCTCCCGAGCACGATCGGGAACTGCAGCACGTTGAGCTCGTCGATCAGATCGCTCCGCAGCAGCGTCTGCAGCAGCCCCGCGCTGCCGTGCACCTGGAGCTCGCGCGCGTACTTCTGCTTCAGCGCGGCGACCGCCTCGATCACGTCGCCCTGGATCACGCTCGAGGCGTTCCACGACGCCTCGCGCCGCGTTCGCGACGCGACGTGCTTCGGCAGCGCGTTGAGCTTCGTCGCGATCGGGTCGTTCGGGTCGGTCACCTTCGGCCAGTGTCCGGCGAACGTGTCGTAGGTGAAGCGACCGAGCAGGAACGCGTCGGCGCGCGAGAACACGTCGACGATGAACGCGCCCATCGCGTCGTCGAAGTGGGGCACCACCCAGCCGCCGTGGGTGAACCCTCCGCGCGGGTCCTCCTCGGGCCCGCCGGGTCCCTGCATCACGCCGTCGAGCGTCACGAACGTCGTCACCGTCAGCTTTCCCATCGCGTCCTCGCTTCCTCGTAGACACGACGAACGGGCGGCGCGGGATCCGACATCGCTCGCGATCTTTTTCGCGTCGCTTGTGTGCCCTGCTTCGGGACCAACCTCACGGGTGATTCAGCACGGAGCACTCGATGCCTGAGATCGTCCTCGAGCCGGCTGCGCAGGACCTGGCGAACGCCTCCTCGAAGCCGCCGTTCCTCTACCAGCTCTCGCCGACCGACGCGCGCAAGGTGCTCGACGGCCTGCAGTCCGGCCCGCTCGACCTACCGGCGATCGACGAGCGGTGGATCACCGTGCCCGCCGACGTCGGCGACGTCCGGGTGCGCATCGTGAAGCCGAAGGGCGTGTCCGGCGCGCTGCCGGTCGTGCTCTACGTGCACGGCGGCGGCTGGGTCCTCGGCAACGCCATGACCCACGATCGACTGGTGCGCGAGATCGCGGTCGGCGTGCGCGCCGCGGTCGTGTTCGTCGAGTACACGCCCTCGCCCGAGGCGCACTATCCGGTCGCGATCGAGCAGGTCTACGCGACCGCGCGATGGATCGTGCGCGAGGGCGCGAGCGCCGGGCTCGACGCGAGCCGCATGGCGATCGCGGGGGACTCGGTCGGCGGCAACATGACCGCGGCGGTCGCGCTGCTCGCGAAGAAGCGCGGCGACGTGCGCTTCGTGCAGCACTCGATGTACTACCCGGTCACCGACGCCGGCATGAACACGCCGAGCTACGCGCAGTTCGCGGCCGGGCCCTTCCTCACCGCGAAGAACATGGAGTGGTTCTGGAACGCGTACGCGCCCGACGTCGCGAAGCGCTCCGAGATCACCGCGTCGCCGCTGCGCGCGAGCGCCGACGATCTGAAGGGCCTGCCCCCGGCGTTCCTGCTCGTCGACGAGGCCGACGTGCTGCGCGACGAGGGCGAGGCCTACGCCGCGAAGCTGCGCGAGGCCGGCGTGACGGTCACGACCGTGCGCTACGACGGCATCTGCCACGACTTCATGATGCTCAACCCGCTGCGCGACACCCAGGCCGCGAAGGCCGCGACCGCGCAGGCGATCGAGGTGCTGCAGAACGCGCTCGGCACCCGCGCTCACCAGTAGCGATAGCCGTTCACCCGGAACGGCAGGCCGAGCTCGCGACACACCTCGGCGATCACGTCGGGCGAGAAGAAGTAGTTGCGCAGCCGCGCGATGCGGTCGCCCTCGGTCTCGACCGTCATCAGCGCGCGCACCGCCGGGCCGTCCTCGTGGTCGTACCAGAAGACGAGGATCGGCTCGCCGCGGTGGGTGCGCACCTCGCAGCGCGCGAGGCCGCCGCGATACCCCTCGAGATGCTCGGGCCGCACGCCGCCGCGCTCGTCGTAGGTGATCGGGGAGAGCGATCCCGCGAACGATCCGGTGCGCGGATCGCGCGGCATGTCGGGGCCGTACTCGGTCACGACGCCGACGATCTCGACGATCGCTCCGTCGAGCAGGAGCGCCGCGAGGCGATCGACGTCGCGTGCGTCGAACGCCTCCTGGAACGCGTCGAGCACGCCGGGCGCGGGCGCGCGTCCGCTCGGCTCGTCGTCGGTCGCCAGCTTGCCTCGTCCGCGATGCAGCGCTGCCTTCACCGATCCCACCGTCGTCGAGAGGGACTCCGCGATCTCCTCGAGCGAGAGATCGAGCACGTCCTTGAGGACCACCGCCGCGCGCTCCTGCGGTGCGAGCCGCACCATCAGCGCGCCCGCGGCCTCACGCATCGCGCGCGGCTCGCTCGAGTTCGACGCGACGTCGTCCTGCTCCACGCCGAGCACCTCGCGCCGCGCGCGGCGGGCCCGGTCGATCCAGAGGTTCGACGCGACGCGGAAGAGCCAGGCGCGCGGCTGCGGCACCTCGTGGAACATCGTGCCCAGCGTCACGAACGCGCGCGCGAGCGTGTCCTGCACGAGGTCCTCCGCGTCCCACGGGCTGCGGGTGAGGTGCCGGCAGTATCGATGGAGCTCGGGCCGCACCGGCTCGAACGTGTCGAGGAAGCGCTGCCACGACGTCTTCACGCCGTCGCCGAGGACCACGAGATCGTTCTTCATCGTCGATCGGGCTCGTAACACAGCACGACGAGCCGCTGCCCGAGCTGGGTCGTGCGCACCAGCTTCAGCCCGCGCCGCTGCTCGATGCCCTTCCACATCGGGGTCCCGCCGCCGAGCAGCACCGGGTGCACGATCAGCCGGTACTCGTCGACGAGATCGAGCGCGCCCAGCGTCGCCACCAGGCCCGCCCCCGCCCACGCGACGATGGGCTTTCCCGGCTGCTGCTTGAGCTCGCGGATCGTCTCGCCCACCCGATCGTGCACCACGCGGGTGCTCTGCCAGTCGGCGCGCTCGAGGGTGCGCGAGAGCACGATCTTCGGCAGCGCGTTCATCTTGCGCGCGAACGCGAGATCCGCGGGCGAGCGCGGGTTGCGCTCGGCGTCGGGCCAGTAGCGGAACATCAGCTCGTAGGAGCGCCGCCCGTAGATCGCGAGCCCCACCGAGTCGATCATCTCGTCGCAGTACTGCTCGAACTGCGGATCGCCGTCGTGGAACCAGTCGAGCTCGCGATTCGGGCCCTCGATGTAGCCGTCGAGCGAGACGATCATCGAGACGAAGAGCCGCCGGCCTGCCTGTGCTTCGGTCGTCATGACCGAAGAACGAACGAGACCGGCGCGAGGATACGGAGCCCGGCGAAAAAAGATGGTCGCCTGCCGTGCTTGACAAGCAAGCGTTCCGCCGTGCAAGGAGCGCTTGTCATGTCTCCGAACCGACTGCGCGCGCTGCGGGAGGCGCGGGGGCTCTCCCAGATCGCGCTCGCCGCGGCGGCGAGCCTCTCGCGGCAGAGCATCGGCGCGATCGAGGCGGGACGGGCGGTGCCGGGCGTCGACGTCGCGCTGCGCTTGGCGCGCGTGCTCGACACGACGGTCGAGGAGCTCTTCGGGGCCGCGCCGAGCGAGCAGACGATCTCGACCGAGCCGTGGGGCGCGACGCGTCCCGGTCGGGTCGCGCTCGCGAAGATCGGCGGGCGCTGGGTCTCGTACGCGCTGCACGGCGGCGCGCTGCGCGCGGCCGACGGGATCGCGGGCGCGCCGGCGAAGGGCCGGGTCGCCGTCGAGCCGGTGCGCCCGATCGCGGAGAGCGCGGAGAACCTGATCGTGATGGGCTGCGCCGCCGCGCTCGGCGTCCTCGCCGCGCGATCGTCGCGCGTGGTGTGGATCCCGAGCTCGAGCACCCGCGCGCTCGAGGCGCTCGCGTCGCGCCGCACCCACCTCGCGGGCGTGCACCTCGTCGACGGCCGCACCGGCGAGGCGAACGTGCCCGACGTGCGCCGCCACGCGGGCGAGGGGCGCTTCGTGCTGATCACGCTCGCGCGCTGGGAGGCGGGGCTGGTGATCGCGCCCGAGCGCGCGAAGACGATCCGCGGGCCCGGCGATCTCGGGCGCCGGGGGATCCGCATCGTCACCCGCGAGCCCGGCTCGGGCGCGCGACGCCTGCTCGATCGCGCGCTGCGCGACGCGGGGTGCGCGCCCCCGAGCTTCCAGGCGAGCGGTCACCTCGAGGTCGCGCACGCGGTCTCGCTCGGCGCCGCCGACGCCGGCATCGCGACCCGCGACGCGGCGATCGCGTACGGGCTCGACTTCGTCGCGCTCGCCGAGGAGCGCTACGACCTCGTGGTGCCGCGCGCGCTGCTCGCGGATCCGCGGGTCGAGCGCTTCTTCGACGTGATGACGGCGGGCCCCTCGCGCCGCGAGCTCGCGGCGCTGGGCTACGACGTGAGCTCGTGCGGCACGCGCGTCGCGGAGGTGAGCGCGGCATGAGGGCGATCGCGCTCCTCGTGCTGCTCGTCGCGGGCAGCGCGCAAGCGCAAGCCACCGAGCGCCGTCCGTGGCGCTTCGTCGAGGCGGTCGGGGCGCCATCGTGGCTCGGCCTCGGGCTCGAGCACCGCGCGCGCTTCGAGCACCTCGCGAACGACTTCCGCGCGACCGCGATCGGCGACTCGACCGCGCTCTCGCTGCGCACGCTCGCCTCCGCGGAGCTGCGCTTCGAGCCGCTCTCGATCGCCGTCGAGGCCCAGGACTCGCGCGCATTCGCCACCGAGCCGACGCCGCTCAACCCGACGATCGTCGACGCGCTCGAGCTCTTGCGCGCATACGCGTCGCTGCGCCTCCCGAACGCGCTCGAGCCCGGCGATCACCTCGCGATCTCCCTCGGGCGCATGACCCTCGACGTCGGCAGCCGGCGGCTCGTCGCGCGCAACGACTTCCGCAACACCATCAACAGCTTCACCGGGCTCGACCTCGCGTGGTCGAGCGCGAGCGGACACGCGGTGCGCTTCTTCGCGGTGGTGCCGGTGGTGCGCCTGCCGAGCGACGCGAGCGCGCTCGCCGACAACACGATCGAGCTCGATCGCGAGAACCTCGACGCGCTCTTCTGGGGCGTGGTCTACGGCACGCCGCTGCTCGCGCTCGACGTGCAGGTCGAGGCCTACCTCTTCGAGCTGAACGAACGCGACGGCGCGACCGCGCCCTCGTCGGATCGCCGACTCTACACGCCGGGCCTCCGCCTGCTCCGCGCGCCCGCCCCCGAACGTCTCGATCTGCAGCTCGAGCTGATGCTCCAGCTCGGGCGCTCGCGCGCGACCGCGGCGGCCACCGACACCGACGACCTCTCGCACCTCGCGTTCTCGGGGCACGTCTCGCTCGGGTATCGGTTCGCGGTCGCGTGGTCGCCGCGCCTCGTGCTCCAGTACGACTACGCCACCGGTGACGAGTCGCCGAGCGACGACGCGAACAACCGCTTCGATCCGCTCTTCGGCGCGCGGCGCTTCGACTTCGGACCGACCGGGCTCTACGGCGCGATCGCGCGCAGCAACGTCAGCTCGCCGGGGGCACGCGTCGAGATCGTGCCCGATCGCACGATCGACGCCTTCGTCGGATATCGCCTCGTGTGGCTCGCGTCGCCGCGCGATGCGTGGACCACGGCGGGCCTGCGCGATCCGAGCGGGCTCTCCGGCGCGTTCGTCGGACAGCAGCTCGAAGGGCGCGTCCGGTGGCAGCCGTTCCCGCGCAACCTCGCGCTCGAGCTCGGCGCGGCGTGCCTCTTCCGCGGCGAGCGTCCCGGTGTGCGCTCCGAGCCCGCCGCGTACGTCTACAGCCAGATCACGACGGGCCTCTGATGACGACCATCCTGCGTGCGATCCTGGTGATCGCCCTCCTCGCCGCGTGCAGCGCGCCTCCACGCGAGGAGCGCCTCGTGGTGTTCGCGGCGTCCTCGCTGCGCGATGCGTTCACCGAGATCGGCGACGACTTCGAGCGCGCGCATCCCGACGTCGAGCTCACGTTCCAGTTCGCGGGGACGCAGCAGCTGCGCGCGCAGATCGAGCAGGGCGCGCCCGCCGACGTGCTCGCGTCCGCCGACGTGCAGCACGTGGACGAGCTGGTGCGCGCCGGGCACGTCGCAGCGCCGATCGTCTTCGCGCGCAACGAGCCGGTGATCGTCGTGGGGCGCGACGTGCCGGTGCGCTCGTTCGACGATCTGCCCGGGGCCGGACGCATCGTGATCGGCGCGGAGACGGTGCCGATCGGGCGCTACACCCGGCGCATCCTCGAGCGCGCGCCCGCCGACTTCCGCGCGCAGGTCGAGGCCCACGTCGTGTCGAACGAGCTCGACGTGCGCGCGGTGCTCGCGAAGGTGCGCCTCGGCGAGGCCGACGCCGGCATCGTGTACCGGACCGACGCGCGCATCGCGGGCGACGACGTGCGGGTGGTGAGCATCCCGCCCGAGCGAAACGTGATCGCCGAGTACCCGATCGCCATCACGTCGCACCCCGCGCACCCGACGCTGGCGCGCGAATTCGTCGAGCTCGTCCGCTCGGAGCGCGGCCAGCAGGTGCTCGCCGAGCACGGCTTCGCGCCATGAGCCGCGCGCAGCACCTGCTCGTCGCCGCGCTCGGCGGCGCGCTCGCGATCTTCCTCGTGCTTCCGCTGGTCGCGCTGGTCGCGACCACGAGCGATCTCGCAGCGGGACTCGCGAGCCCGCTGGTCGCGCCCGCGCTCCGGCTCAGCCTGCTCACCACGCTGGTCAGCCTCGCGATCGTCGTGGTGCTCGGGACGCCGCTCGCCTGGGCGCTGCGCAGCGCGCGCGGCCCGCTGGCGCGCGTCGTCGAGACGATCGTGCAGCTCCCGATCGTCGTGCCTCCCGCGGTCGCGGGGGTCGCGCTCCTTCTCGCGTTCGGCCGTCGCGGGCTCGTGGGGTCGTGGCTGGGATCGCCGGCGTTCACGACGGTCGCGGTGGTGATGGCCGAGGTGTTCGTGTCGGCCCCGTTCTTCGTGCAGGCCGCGCTCGGCGCGTTCCGCCGGGTGGACGAGCGCCTGATCGTCGTGGCGCGCACCTTCGGCGCGTCGCCGCTGCGAGTGCTGGTGCGGGTCGCGCTGCCCCTCGCGGCACCGGGCCTGCTCGCGGGCGCGGCGATGTCGTGGGCGCGCGCGCTGGGAGAGTTCGGCGCGACCCTGATGTTCGCGGGCAACCTCGAGGGCGTGACCCAGACGATGCCGCTCGCGATCTACACCGCGATGGAGTCGGACCTGCGCGCCGCGCAGGCGATGTCGATCGTGCTCGTCCTCGTCGCGTCGGTGCTCTTCGTGGCGATGCGCACGCTGCTGCGGCGGACGTCGTGAGCCTGCATGCCCGCATCGAGGCGCGGGTGGGGCGCCTGGTGATCGACGTCGAGCTCGACACCGGACCGGGCGTGCTCGCGATCGTCGGGCCCAACGGCGCGGGCAAGACCACGCTGCTCTCGCTGCTGCTCGGCGTGGTGCCGGTCACGCGCGGGCGCGTCGAGGTCGGTGGGGTCGTGCTGCTCGACACGAGCGCGTCGCTCGATGTGCCGGTCGAGGCGCGTCGTCTCGGCTACGCGCCCCAGGACCACGCGCTCTTCCCGCACCTCGACGTGCGCGGGAACGTGGAGTTCGCGGTGTCGAGCGCATTGCCGCGCGCCGAGCGGGCGCGCCGGGTCGACGAGGTGCTGCGCGATCTCCGGATCGAGCACCTCGCGTCACGAAGGCCGAGCACGCTCTCGGGCGGGGAGCGCCAGCGCGTCGCGCTGGCGCGTGCGCTCTCGATCTCGCCGCGCGCGCTGCTCCTCGACGAGCCGCTCGCCGCGCTCGACGCCCGCGCTCGCCGCGAGGTGCGCGACTTCCTCGCGACCACGCTGCGCACCCTCGCGATCCCCAGCATCGTCGTCACCCACGACGCGGCCGAGGCGCGCGCGCTGGGCCAGCGCATCGCGGTGATGGAGGCGGGACGCATCGTGCAGCAGGGCACGTGGGACGAGCTCGTCGCGGCCCCGGCGACGCCCTTCGTCGCCGAGCTAACTGCAGACGCCTGATCGGCAGACGCTGGTCCCGCAGCACCCGGTCGACGTGTCGCACGCCTGGCCCGACTCCGCGCAGCACACCCTCCGGGTGCCCGAGGTCGACGTCGTCGCGCAGATCAGCCGCCCGCAGCAGTCCTCGCCGTCGAGGAACGAGCAGGGATGGGTCGCCTGCCCGCAGCACACCCTGCGCTCGGGCCCCGAGGTCGCGGTGGACGCGCACGCCAGGTCCCCACAGCACTCCGACCCGCTCGCGCAGGCGCGCGTCGCCTCGATGCACATCCACGCGTCGGGCGGCGCGTCGATCGCGCCGTCGCTCGCGCGCGCGTCCATCTCGTCGCCGCCGTCGAACGGAAGGAGCCTCGGCGTCGTGCACGCCGCGAGGAGCAGCGAGACGAGCAGCGCTGTCGAGGATCGGTGCATCGTCGGGTCCGGCGCTCCCGATGGAGTACCATAGACCGCGACGTGACAGCCCCGGGCGACACCCTCGGACCTTACGTCATCGAAGCGGAGATCGCGTCGGGCGGCATGGGCGTCGTCTATCGCGCGCGCAACCGCGTCACCGGACAACTGCGCGCGCTGAAGGTGGTGCGCCCCGAGCTCGGGCGGGATCCCGACTTCGTCGATCGCTTCGTGCGCGAGGCGACGATCGCGTCGCAGCTCCAGCACCCGAACCTGGTCGAGTCGCACGAGCCGGGCATCGACGGCGACACGATCTACCTGCCGATGGAGCTGCTCGAGGGCGAGACCCTGGCGTCGCGGCTGCGTCGTGTGACGCGGTTCACCCCGGCCGAGGCGGCGGCGATCCTGGTGCCGATCGCCGAGGCGGTGCAGCTGCTGAACGACCGCGGCCTGGTGCACCGCGACCTCAAGCCGGGCAACGTCTTCCTCGCGCGCACCGAGGCCGGCGAGACCCCGAAGGTCATCGACCTCGGCACCGCGCGCGACGTCGACGACGACGAGCACACCCGCACCGGCATGGTGATCGGCTCGCCGTTCTACATGGCGATCGAGCAGGCCGAGGGGCGGCGCGACATCGACGCGCGCGCCGATCAGTACGCGCTCGGGGTGATCGCGTACCAGATGCTCACCGGCGCGCGGCCCTACGAGTCCGACGACTCGCGGAGCGCGCTCGCGAAGCTGCTGCGCGGCGATCCCTACGCGCCGCCGAGCACGATCGCGTACGTCGGGCCGCAGCTCGAGCGGGTGATCGAGCGCGCGCTGCAGCACGATCGCGAGCGTCGATATCCGACGACGCTCGAGCTGGCGCGCGCGTTCGCCCAGGCGGCGCGCGAGGAGCTGCCCGATCGCGAGCCGCCGACCTCGGTGCACCGTCGCACTGCGCCGCGCTCGCGTCGCGCGCTGGTCGGCGCGGCGATCGTCGCGGCGCTCACGGCGTTCGGAGGGATCGCGGCGCTCGTCGTGACCGAGCGCGACGAGCCTCCTGCGATGACGGTCACTCCGCTCGAGCCGCCGCGCGCGATCGCGACCCCGCCGGCTCCGATCGTGATCGAGCCCGCGCCGCCCGCCGAGCCCGCAGTCGCACCCGCTGCGAGCACCGCGCTGGCCGCGGAGCCCGAGCCGCGACCCACCCGTCGTCGTGCCCGCGCGCGGCGCGATCGTGCGCCTTCCGACGCGGACTGCGGCGCCGCGACCGGCATCCCGTGCCTCGACTGATCACATCGCTCGCCGCGTTCGCGATCGCGCTCTCGTCGGCGTGTCTTCCATCGGCGCTCGCCGCGCAGGATTTGCCCGAGTGCGACGGGGCCGATCCTCGGGGCGCGCGCGCCGCGCTCGCCGAGGGCACCGCGCTCCTGCAGGAGGCGATCGCCGAGGCGCGACGCCGCGGACCGCGGGTGCGCGCGATCGCCGAAGGCGCGCTCGCGCGCTTCGATCGCCAGTGCGCGCTCGGCGATCCCGCCGCGCTCGCCGAGCGAGGCGCCGCGCTGATGTTGATGGGCGAGCCGCTGCGCTCGGCGCAGAGCTACGACGCGTTCCTGCGCGTGCACCCGCTCTCGTCGCTCGATGGGCGCCGTCGTCGGCGCATCGAGGCGAACCTCCAGCCCGGCGAGGCGATCGTCGAGCTCGATCGCGGGAGCGCGCGCCTGGTGGTCGACGGGCTCGACTTCGGCCCGCTTCCGCGCAGCACCGCGGTGCGGCTGCCGCCCGGCGAGCATCGCTTCGAGGCCCGCGACGACGCGGGCGTGGTGCTCGCGAGCGCGAGCGCGACGCTGGCCATCGGCGAGGCGCCGGCGCTGGTGCGTCTCGCGGCGCCGCCGATCGCGGCCGAGGACGCTTCCTCGGATCTCACCGCGTGGTACGTCGCGTCCGCCGCGCTGGGCGCGGCGTCGCTCGCCGCGGGGATCGGCTTCTTCTTCGCGGTCGACGAGCGACAGCGCGCCTACGACGAGATCTGCACGCTCGGTCTTCCCGCCACCGGCTGCGAGGCGGTGCTGGTCGAGCGCGATGCTGCGCTCGGCGCGAGCATCGCCGGGTTCGTCCTCGCAGGGCTCTCGGTGGCCGCGCTGGTCACGCTCGTGGTGCTCGATCTCGAGCACCACGATCAGCCGATCGCCCTTCGCGTCGGAGCCGCGTCGCTCGCGCTCGAGGGGACGTTCCGATGACCGAGCGTGCCTACGCCGCGCTGATCCGAGGGACGCTCGACGATGCGGCGCTCGTTCTCTCGCGCCCTGCGCCCACCGCGCTCGAGCACGCGTGGTCGCTCGCGCTGCGCGCCGCGGGATCGCTGCTCGATCCCGAGGCGTTCGCGCCGCCCTCGCTCGACGAGATCGCGCCCCATCGTGTCGCGCCGTTCGAGGTGCGTGCCGTCGCCGCGCTCGCGTGCGCCCACCTCGCGCGCCGCGCCGTGCTGGGCTTCGCGTGCGAGGAGCTCGAGCGCGTCGTCGCGCTCCACGGCGCGCTCGTGCCCGACGCCCCCGAGTCCTCGGAGCCCCGGCTCTGGCTCGCGCTCGGCCACGCATGGTCGGCGTGGATGCGTGGTGATCCTCGCGACGACGACACGTCGCTCGCCGCGATCGAACGCCTCGCGCGCGAGGCGGGCGGCGCGCCGCTGGTGATCGACGCGGGCACCCTGCGCGCGCTGCGCGCCGAGAGCCGCGGTGACGTGACGTCGATGCTCGCCCATGCCCGCCGTGCCTCGCGCATGGCGCGCACCGAGGCGCTCCCCGCGCACGAGCACCTCGCACATCTCGTCCTCGCGCGAGCCCGTCGCAGCGCGCGCCATCCCCACCTCGCGCTGCGCATCCTCGGCGCGCTCGAGCGCTTCGTCGCCGAGCCCTGCCGTCCATGGGTCCGCTGGGAGCGCCTGCTCGCGGGCGATCCCGAGGCGCTCGAGGGCATGCGACCCGGGCCTGATGCGACCCGCGCCGAGCGCGGCGCGGCAGCGCTCGCCGCCGTGCTCCGCGCCGCGACCGCCGGTGAGGAGGCCGCGCTCGATCGCGCTGCCCACGCGCTCTTCGACGCCGCCGCCCCGATCGCGTTCGCCGCGCGCGAGGCGCGCCAGGTGATGGTCGCGCTCGATGCCCGCCTCGATCCGCGCGCCGAAGATCCCGAGCTCGCGGCGTGGTGCAGCGGCGAGACCCTCACCGCGCCCCCGTCGATCCACGGCCTCTGCATGCGCATCGACGCCGAGTCGCGCGACGCGAGCGAGGCGATCGTGCTCGCTGCGCCCGGCGCATCACCGCGTCGCGTGCTCGGCGCGGCAGGCCCGCTGATCGCGCACCATGCTCGGGTCCATCTCCGCAAGACGCTCCGCCGTCGCGGTCGCGTCGAGACGCTCGTCGCCGTGCTCGCGTGCGCCGGCCCCGAGGGCCTGACCGACGCCGAGTGTTTCCTGCGCACCTACGAGATGCCCTACGACGCGGTGGTGCATCGCGGCGTGTTCGAGGTGCTCGTCACCCGCGCCCGGCTCTACCTCGAGAGCGCGGGCGAGATCGTGCGCGGCCAGGGCCTCATCACGCTGCGCCTGCGCGCGCCGATCGCGGTGCCCGATCCGCGCTGCGCCGCGCCGATCCACGATCGCGTGCTGCGCGTGCTCGCGCACGACGGTCGTGTCACCGCGAGCGACGCCGCCAAGCGCGTCGGGCTCTCGCTGCGCGCGGTGCAGCAGGCGCTGCGCTCGCTCGCCGAGGACGGCGTGTGCGTGGGCGAGAAAGAAGGCCGGCAGATCGTCTACGCCGTCGAGGACACGACGTTCTCCGAGCCGACCTACCTCCTCGCCCGCCGCTCGTGAATCGAAGAGCAAAATCGGCTCGCCCGCCGGTCCCTACCGTCCGCGCGCGTCGCGCGCTCCCGTCCGGGACCAGCGGGACGAGCACTCCGGCACTCACGAGAGGATCGCCGCGCCGACGAGCACGACCGCGAGCACGGCCCAGAGGATCCCGAAGAGCGGCAGGGCGAACTTGAAGTACTTGTCGAACTTCACGCCCGCCATCGCGATGCCGACGACCGCGACGATGTTCGTCGGCGAGATGAACATGATCATCGCGCCGCCGGTCATGAACGCGGTGATCACCAGCGAGCGCCCGACGCCCGCGAAGTCGCCGAGCGGCGCCATGATCGGCATCGCCAGCGTCGCGACGCCCGAGGTCGACGGAATCAGGAACGAGAGCGGCATGCCCACGACCGCGACGAGCGTCGCGAAGACGCCGGTGGACGCCCCGGACACCGCGCGCTCCATCGCGCTCAGCACGCTGTCGATCGTCTGGGTGTTGTTCAGCATCGCGGTGATGCCGCGCGCGATGATGATCACGAGGCCGGGCGCCATCATGCCGGCGGCGCCCTTCACGATGAGCCCCGAGAGCTTCTTCTCGTCGTAACGCGCCACCAGCCCGACGACGATCGCGGCGATGAAGAACAGCATGATCAGCTCGGGGAACCACCAGTCGAGCTGGAACCACGGATCGTCGACGCCCGCGACGTCGTGCTGGTGCTCGTACTCCGCCGGACCGGTCGCCGCGCCGAGCAGGCTGCCCCAGGGAATGACCGAGAACACGAGGAGGCCGAAGGTCGCCGCGGTGATCGCGAGGACGAGCTTCTGCGAGCCGGTGAGGGGCTCGATCGGACCGGACTCGGCGAGCGAGATCTCGGAGTCGGTGATCTCGCTCTCCGGCGTCATCGAGCGCGCCGGGTCCTTCTTCACTCTCGCGGCGTAGCGCAGCACGTACGCGACCGTGATCGCGGTGAAGAGCACCCAGAGCACGAGCCGCACCACGATTCCGTCGCCGAGCGTCACGCCCGCGGCTGCCGACGCCACGCCGATCGAGAACGGGTTCACCGTCGACGCCGCGACGCCCGCGGTCGAGCTCAGCACGATGACGCCGATCGCCGTCATCCGGTCGTAGCCGAGCGCGATCACCAAGGGCACGAGCAGGCCGTAGAAGCCGAACGTCTCGACCGAGAACCCCATCGTCGATCCGAGCAGCGAGAAGAGCACCATCACGACGACGATGACGAGCCAACCGCGATCGCCGAGCCGCTGCGCCAGCCGGCCCACGCCGGTCTCGAGCGCGCGCGTGGAGAACGTCACCTCGAGGAAGGCGCCGAGCGCCAGCACGAAGAGGAACACGTCGGCCGCGCCGAAGAGGCTCCCCGACTCGAAGGGCCCGATGCCTTCGTCGCCCTGGATGCCGAAGAGCCCGTTGACCAGCGCGAAGACGAGCTGCTCCAAGCGCCCGACGAAGTCGAGCGGTGAGTCGATCCGCGTGAAGGTGCCGGGGATCGGCGCGCCGTCTTCGTCGTGCTGGTAGACGCCCGACGGGATGAAGCTCACCGCGATCCACACGACGACCGCGACGAGCGTCAGCGTGCCGACTGCGGTCGGGAACTGGAGCTTGCGCTTCTTGCGCGCGGGCGGCGCCTCGCTCTCCGCCACGGCGGGTGCGCCGGTCATCGTGGGGCTCGTCGTCGCCATGCTCACGCTCCGTAGGTGCGGAAGAACTCGGCCTTCGCGATCGTCGCCTTCTCGAGCTCGTCGAGGAGCACGCGCTCGTTCGGACCGTGGATGTTGCTGTGTCCGTCGGTGGCGCCCATCAGCAGCATCTCGGCGTCGGGCACGGCGCGCGCCAACGACATGACGATCGGGATCGAGCCGCCTCCCGCCACATCCACGGGATCGGCGCCCCACGCCTCACGGAGGGCGCGGAGCATCAGCTGGTGCGCGCGACCTCCGGCGCTCATCGAGAAGCCGTTGCCGTTCTCGCCCGCGGCGGAGACCTCGAGCTCGATGCCGAAGGGCCGCTGCGCCCGGAGGTGCGCGATGACCGCAGCCTGCGCCTCGGCCGCGTCCTGATCGGGATGCACGCGGATGTTGAGCGAGGCGCGCGCGCTCGAGGCGACGGCGTTGATCGGCGCGCTCACCGGCGGGCTGTCGAAGCCGGTGATCGTGATCGCAGGGCCGGACCAGATCCGCTCGCCGATCGTGCCCGTTCCCTGGAGCGGCGCGCCGGGCACCACCTCGCCGAGCTCGCGGAATTCGTGCTCGCGGTAGTCCATGCCGCGCCACGGCGTGCGCAGCAGACCGGGCACCGCGACGTCGCCCTTCTCGTCGTGGAGGCTCGCCAGCGCGTGCACCAGCGCGATGCGCGCGTCGGGCGCGGCGCCGCCGTACTGCCCGCTGTGCTTGTCGGCGGCGAGCGTGCGCGCCGAGACGGTCACCGCGGCCGACCCGCGCAGGCTGATCGTCAGCGCGGGAACGCCGGGGCGAACACTCCCGTTGTCCGCGATGATCATCGCGTCCGATCGGAAGATCTCCGGCGCTTCGGGAGGATAGAAGTCGAACGGACTGCCCACCTCCTCCTGACCTTCGAAGACGATCGTCACCGAGACCGGCGGCGCCCCGTCGAACACGCGCAGCGCGCCGATCGTGGCGAGGATGTTCGCCTTCGAGTCCGAGATGCCGCGGCCGTAGATCGCGCCGTTGCGCCGGGTCGGCTCGAAGGGCGGTGTCTCCCAGAGATCGAGATCGCCTGCGGGCACCACGTCGTAGTGCGTGTAGAGCAGCACGGTCGGCCTGCTCTCGGCCGCGTGGGTCCGCGCGATGATGACCGGCGCGACCTTGCCGGGGATCCGGAGATCCTGGATGTCGGTGAGGCCTGCCTCGCGGAGCAACTTCACGACGTAGTCGTGCGCCTCGAAGAGGGGCTTCGGATCGGCCCCTTCGCCCGAGATCGAAGGAATGCGCGTCAGCGTCATCAGCTCGTCGACGAGGCGAGGCATCTGATCGCGAACCGCGCGACGAACGGTGTCGGAGTCCATCGGAGCCGTCATGCGCGGCGACATCGCCACGTGCGGGACCCCGCCAACGTGGCGATGAGCGCCATTGCCGTCGCTCGGCACGGGCGCATCTGGCGATTCCATGCCGCCCTCTTCCGCGGAGCCCGACGACGAGAGCCTCTACGTCTCGACGGGGCACCTGCCGCCCCCCGCCGACGTGCAGCGCCGCGTGCAGGCCGCGTTCGAGCACGCGCGCGTCCACACCGAGGGCGCGTGCTCGGAGGTCTACCCGGCCCTCGCGCGCGTCTCACCCGAGCTCTTCGGCGTCAGCTTGGCCGGTGTCGACGGAAGCCTCGTGTCGATCGGCGACGCACGACACCCGTTCACGCTGATGAGCGTCGCGAAGCCCTTCACGTTCGCGCTGCTCTGCGAGGCGCTGGGCCCGGCTGCGTGCCGGCGCCTCATCGGCGCGAACGCGACGGGCATGCCGTTCAACTCCGCCGCCGCGATCGACTTCGGCGACGAAGGGCGCACCAACCCGATGGTCAACTCGGGCGCGCTCGCCGCCGCGAGCCATCTGCCCGGCGAGGGCCTCGAGGCGAAGTGGGCGCACCTGAGCGAAGGCCTCGCGCGCTTCGCCGGGCATCCCGTCGTGCTCGACGACGAGATGTACGGGTCCGCGATGCAGACGCACCACCGCAACCACGGCTTGGCGTGGCTGCTCCACGGGCTCGGTCGATTGGGCATGCATCCGACCGAGGCGACCGAGCTCTACACGCGCCAGTCGTGCGTGCAGGTGACCGCCGAGGACCTGGCGTTCATGGGCGCGACCCTCGCCGACGGCGGCGTGCACCCGAAGACGCGCGAGCGCGTCGTCTCGGTGGAGAGCTGCGCGTACGCGCTCGCGGTGATGACGACCGCCGGCATGTACGAGACGTCCGGCGACTGGCTCTACGAGGTCGGCCTCCCCGGCAAGAGCGGGATCGCCGGAGGCATCGTCGCGGTCGCGCCGGGGAAGGGCGCGCTCGGCTCGTTCGCGCCGCTGCTCGACGCCGCCGGCAACAGCGTCCGAGGACAGCTCGTCGCGCGCGAGCTCTCGAGGAGCCTCGGGCTCAGCCTCTTCACGTCGTCTCCGGTCGAGGCGCCGCGCGCCGAAGCCCGCGCCGCGCCGCCTTCGTCCCAGTGGGCGCGCGGCTGGTGATGGAGGAGCGACCCCGTGAGCGTCGGGACGTACGAGGCCGGGCGAGACGAAGGACGCGAGGAGCCGCGCTCCGAGCGCGGCGTGCTCCAGCGCGCTCTCACCGTCGTCGAGCGCATCGGGAACAAGGTCCCGCACCCCGCGGTGATCTTCGTGCTGCTGACCGTGGTGCTCGCGCTCGCCTCCCACTTGGTCGCGAGCCTCGGCGCGAGCGTGACGTACACCGCGATCAACCCGGAGACGCACGCTGCCGAGCAGATGACGACCGCGGCGAAGAGCCTCTTCAGCGCCGACGGGATCCGGTTCGCCTACGGCTCGGTCGTCGAGAGCTTCATGAGCTTCACGGCCCTCGGCGTCGTCATCGTGGCGATGCTCGGCGTCGGAGTGGCGGAGTCCGCGGGCCTCATCAACGCGCTCATCCGCAAGCTCGTGCGCGTCGCGCCTGCGAAGGCCCTCACGTACATCATCGTGTTCGTCGGCATCCTCTCGAGCGTCGCCGCCGACGCGGGCTACCTCGTGCTCGTCCCGCTCGCTGCCAGCGCCTACGCGAGCGTCGGTCGTCATCCGCTCGCCGGGCTCGCCGCCTCGTTCGCCGGCGTCGCTGCGGTCTTCGGCGTGAACCTCCTCGTGAAGCCCGCCGACGGGATCCTCACCGAGATCACCAACGACGCGATCCGTCTGGTCGAGCCGACGCGGTCGATCACCATCACGTCGAACTGGTGGTTCGGCGCCGCCTCCGTCGTGCTGCTCACCGTCCTCTGCGGCGTCATCACCGATCGGATCGTCGAGCCCCGGCTCGGACGGTGGAGAGGTGGCGCGGTCGGGCTCGGGCCCGACGGCGAGTCGCTGGAGCCCGCAGCGGCCGACCACTCGCGCGCGGCCGAGTCGCGCGGTCTCCGCTTCGCGGGGCTCGGCACGCTCGTGGTGCTCGCGATCGTCGCGCTGCTCTCGCTCCCGAGCGGCGCGCCGCTGCGCAACCAGGAGACGGGCGCGCTCATCGGCGACTCGCCGCTGATGAACGGGCTCATCGTCGCGATCACCCTGGTCTTCTTCGCGGCCGGCGTCGGCTACGGGATCGGCGCGCGCTCGTTCGGCTCGATGAAGGACGTCATCGCCGCGATGGAGAAGGCGGTGACCGGGCTCGGCGGGCTGATCTTCCTGCTCTTCTTCATCAGCCAGTTCATCGCGCTCTTCAACTTCACGAACCTGCCGACGCTGCTCGCGGTCGGGATGGGTGATCGCCTCGAGCACTCGGGTGTCGGCGCGATCCCGCTGCTCGTCGGACTGCTCCTCGTCACCCTCGCGCTCGACCTCTTCATGTCGGGCATCATCCCGAAGTGGGCGATCTTCGCGCCGGTGTTCGTGCCGCTCCTCATGCGGCTCGGCGTGTCACCGGAGGCGGCGCTGGCGGCGTACCGCGTGGGCGACAGCCCGTTCAACGTGCTGTCGCCGCTCATGCCGTACTTCGCGCTCATCGTGACGTTCGCGCAGCGCTACCAGAAGAGCGCCGGCGTCGGCACGTTGGTCGCGTTGATGCTGCCGTATGTCGTCGGGGTGCTGGTGGCGTGGACGGGGCTTCTGCTCGTGTGGGAAGCGCTCGGGCTGCCGTGGGGCTTCTGAGCGATCGAGAGAACGACCGTCGCCGTTCACGTCGCCGTCCACGACCACGACCACGTCGTTGACGTCGACGTGAACGTGGTCGTGGACGGCGACGGCGACGGCGACCCTCTCAGCGTCGACGACGACGCGTCACCACCGCGATCATCGCCGCCATCACCATCCACCACGCGCTCGCGCTCGATCCCGACGACACCGCGCAGCCGCCGTCGACCCGAGTGCGCCCGCCGCCCGTCCCGCCGTCGCCGCGCGGCGTCGGCACCCCACCGTCGCTCTCGTCGATCGTGCACGAGAGCCCGTCGTCCGCGGTGCCATCGCAGTCGTCGTCGCGCCCGTTGCACAGCTCGCCGCTCGCGTTCTCGTCGACCAGCTCGTCGCAGTCGTCGTCCACGCCGTTGCAGATCTCGTCCGCCGCGTGCTCGTCGACCTCGCCGTCGCAGTCGTCGTCGCGCCCGTTGCACGCCTCCATCTCGCTGCGGCACGTGCGGCTGCTCGAGAGGATCGTCGTCCAGTAGCGCGCGTCGGTCCAACCCTGATCGTTGCTCATGTCGCCGAGCTCGATCACCGCGCCGAACGAGTCGCCCGCCGAGGGCTGACAGATCCATCCCACCGCGGCGCGCGCGCAGATGTCGTCGAGCCCGTCGCCGCTCACGTCGGCGAGCTGGATCGTGTCGTAGTAGTGGGCCGCGCTCCATCCGTTCGCGTCGTCCCACGCCGGCCCGGCGTGCCCGACGAACGCGTCGCCGTCCCACGTCCAGCAGTGCACCTGCGCGTTCGCGCGCGCGCACAGATCGTCGGCGCCGTCGCCGTTCACGTCGCCCACCCGCAGCGTCGCGTAGTTCGAGCGATCGCTCCATCCGCTCCCGTTCGACAGCGGAGCGACGATCACCGTCTCACCGAAGCCGCTCTCCGTCGCGAGCACGCAGCGCAGATCGGTCGAGCTCCGCGCGCACACGTCGGCGCGTCCATCGCCGTTCACGTCGGCGAGCCGCATCGTGCTCCAGTAGTGCATCGCGCCCCAGCCGCTCTCGTCGCTCCACGCCGGGCCCATCACGCGCGTCGGGAAGCCCTCGCCGTCGGCGAGCCAGCACTCGACGCCCGCCGAGCTCCGCGCGCACACGTCGCTGCGACGATCGCCGTTGACGTCGCCCATGCGCAGCGTCCCGTAGAACCGCGCCGCGCCCCAGCCCGCGGCGTCCGACCACCGCGGCCCGTCGATCCGGCGATCGAAGCGCGTGCCGTCGGAGAGCCAGCACCCGAAGCCCTGACTGTCGCGCGCGCACAGATCCTCGCGGCGATCGCCGTTCACGTCGGCGAGGCGCAGCGTCGTGTAGAAGCGCGGGTTGCCCCACCCGTTGGCGTCGGAGATCGCAGGGCGCCACACCGCGGGCGCGGCGAACCCGTCGGCGGTCGCGACCGCGCACCACACGTCGTCGTTCGCGCGCGCGCACAGATCGGCGCGTCCGTCCGCGTTGACGTCGCCCATGCGGATCGTCGCGTAGTTCGCGACGTCGCCCCAGCCGCCCGCATCGCTCCACGCCGCGGCGAGCACCGCCTCGTTCCATCCGCCCTCGCGCGAGGTCCAGCAGCGCACGCCGGAGGCGCCGCGCGCGCACACGTCGGCGCGTCCGTCGGCGTTCACGTCGGTCGTGGTCGGAGGCGCGTACGCGTGGGGCTGCTCCTGCAGCAGCGCGACCTCGCACACCTCGTCCTCGTCGCTGCTGCCGTCGCAGTCGTCGTCGCGCCCGTTGCAGACCTCGGCGCCGGGCGTGCAGCTCGCGCCGCACACGTTCCGCTCGACGGGGTGCGTGTAGCGCCAGGGATCGACCCCGCGGTCGTAGTCGCCGTCGGGATAGATCGAGTAGTGCAGGTGCACCACGCCGTTCGACGCGGTGCCGGTGCGGCCCACGTAGCCGATCACCTGGCCCGCGGTCACGCGCACTCCGTCGCGGATCCCCGGCGCGATGCGCTGCAGGTGGCAGTAGAAGTGGTACCAGCCGCAGTCGTCGATGACCGTGACCTTGTTGCCCGAGTAGTTCGAGAAGCCGACGAGGGTCAGGCGCCCCGCGCTCGTCGCGACGACCGGCGTGCCCTCGGCCGCCCAGATGTCGTTGCCGATGTGATCGCCCGCGATGAAGTCCTCGTTGGAGTAGGCGTCGTCGCAGGTCCACAGGCTCGAGTTGCCCGCGTTCCGGTCGTAGCCGTGGTTGTGACGGCCGCGCACGGGATACACGGTGACGACCGGGTTGCATCGCACCGCTTCGGTCGCGACGTCCACCTCTGGCGCATTGGTGCACGCGCCCAGCACGAGAACGACGACGAGCGCGGTCGAGAGTCTGCCCATGGAGTGCCTCCTCCGGCTCGACCGGGTACCACCCGAGCCGGGCGGCGGGCACTTACCGATGCTTCGCGAACCGCGCCCGAGTGCTAGTCCCGGAGGGCCCGAACGGGAGCGCGCGGAGCGCGCGGACGGAAGGGACCGGAGCGGCGAGCCGATCCTCTTCGCGAAAAAAGATCGGGCGATGTCGATTCGGGGCTCGCTGGTTCGTCGTTCCATCGAAGGGCAGGCGCAGGGCCTGCCGAAGCGGAGGAAGAAGACATGCGCGTTCTCGTGATCATCAAGGCGAACAAGGCGTCCGAGGCGGGTCAGATGCCGAGCGAGAAGGTCCTGACCGAGATGGGCAAGTTCAACGAGGACCTGCTCAAGGCGGGCGTGCTCCTCGGGGGCGAGGGCCTGCACCCGAGCGCGCAGGGCAAGCGCGTCGTGTGCTCGCCGAGCGGCAAGAAGCGCGTCGTCGACGGACCCTTCGCCGAGACCAAGGAGCTCATCGCGGGCTTCTGGATCTGGAAGGTCGCCTCGCTGGACGAGGCGGTCGAGTGGGTGGGCCGCGTCCCGATGCCCGAGGGCGAGACCGAGGACTCGACCATCGAGATCCGCCGCATCTTCGAGGCCGAGGACTTCGGCGCGGAATTCACGCCCGAGGAGCGCGCGCGCGAGGACCGCATGCGCGCCGAGCTCGACGCCCGCGCCGCGAAGAAGTGAGCGGAGCGACCCATGCGCTTCATGCTCATCATGATCCCGAAGGGCTACGAGACCGCGCCGCCGGGCACGATCCCCGACGACGTCGAGCGCGTGGCCGCGATGGCGAAGTACAACGAGTCGCTGCAGAAGGCGGGCGTGCTGCTCGCGCTCGACGGGCTGCATCCGCCGTCGATGGGCGCGCGGGTGTCGTTCCGCGGCGGCAAGCCCAAGGTGACCGACGGACCCTTCGCCGAGGCGAAGGAAGTGATCGGCGGCTACTGGCTGATCCAGGTGCGCTCGCGCGACGAGGCGATCGAGTGGGCGCGTCGTTGCCCGGCGAGCGACGACGAGGTGATCGAGGTGCGCCAGGTGCAGGAGTGGTCGGAGTACCCGGCCGACGTGCGTGAGGTGATCGCGCCGGATCTCACGACGCGGTGAAGCGGAGAAGAGCGGCGTCAGCGTTGACACCGGACGCCGGCGCACCGACGTCCCCTCGGGAGGTCGGCGTCGATGGCAGACGAAGCTCCGATCCTGGTCACCGGCGCCGCGGGACGGGTCGGCTCGATCGGTCGTATGGTGGTGGAGCGCCTCCGAGAGCGAGGCCTCGCGGTGCGCGCGCTCGTCCATCGGGAGGACGCGCGCGCCGAGGCCCTGCGTGCGATGGGGGCCGAGGTCGTGATCGGCGATCTCACGCGCACCGAGGACGTGGCGCGCGCCCTCGCGGGATGCCGTCGTGTCTACTTCGGCATGAGCGTGTCCGAGCAGTACCTCGAGGCCACCACCGCGGTCGCCGCAGCGGCGCGCGCGCAGGGCGACCTCGAGGTGCTGGTCAACATCTCGCAGATGACCGTCTCGCAGATGAGCCTGACCGACCAGACCGACTCGCCGCAGCAGCGGCAGCACTGGCTCGCGGAGCGAGTGCTCGAGTGGTCGGGGCTGCCGGTGGTGGAGGTCCGCCCGACCGTCCTCTTCGAGAACCCGTTCTTCCTCGCGTGGGCGGCCGAGTCGATCCGGCGCGACGGCACGATCCGCCTGCCCTTCGGCGCGGGCCGGACCTCGCCGGTCGCCGCCCGCGACGTGGTGGACGCGGTCACCGTGATCCTGACCGATCCCGCGCCGCACATCGGTCGGATCTACGAGCTCACCGGGCCGCGATCGCAGGACATGCGCGCGATCGCCGCGCAGTACGCCGCCGCGCTGCATCGTCCGGTGACCTACGTCGACGTGCCGTTCGAGCAGTGGCGCGACCAGGAGCTCCGGCCTCGGAACCTGCCGGAGCACCTGCGGCACCACATCGAGGTGATGGCCAGCCTCCACGCCGCGAACCGGTACGATCGCTCGACGTGCGACGTGGAATCGATCACCGGTCACCCCGCGGCCGACATCGTCCAGGACGTCGCTCGCCACGTCGCGGAGTTCGGGCCGTGACGCGTCGAGAGAGGGAGGCGCGGTGAGCGAGGACGTGAGCAGGACGATCGACGCGGTCTGGAGGATCGAGTCGCCGCGCATCGTCGGTGCGCTGCTCCGCATCACACGCGACGTGGCGCTCGCCGAGGAGCTCGCGCAGGAGGCGCTGCTCGCGGCGCTCGAGCGCTGGCCCGAGCAGGGCATTCCCGACAACCCGAGCGCGTGGCTCGTGGTGACCGCGAAGAACCGCGCGCTCGACGAGCTCCGCCGCCGCAAGATGCTGGCGCGCAAGCACGAGGAGATCGGGCGCGAGCTCGACGAGCGCGACGCGCCGGACTTCGAGACCGCGCTGGACGAGGACGTGGGCGACGACGTGCTGCGCCTCGTGCTCATCGCGTGTCATCCCGTGCTCTCCACCGAGGCGCGGGTCGCGCTCACGCTGCGGCTCGTCGCGGGCCTCACGACCGAGGAGATCGCGCGCGCGTTCCTGGTCGCCGAGCCCACCGTCGCGCAGCGCATCGTGCGCGCGAAGCGCACCCTCGCCGAGGCGCGCGTGCCATTCGAGGTGCCGCGCGGCGCCGAGCTCGCGGAGCGCCTGGGGTCGGTGCTCGAGGTCGTCTATCTGGTGTTCAACGAGGGCTATCTCGCGACGTCGGGCGACGACCTGATGCGCCCTCAGCTCTGCGACGACGCGCTGCGCCTCGGGCGCATCCTCGCCGCGCTGGTGCCCGACGAGCCCGAGGTGCACGGCCTGGTCGCGCTGATGGAGCTCTCGGCCTCGCGCGCCGATGCACGCGTCGACGGCAAGGGCGACCCGGTGCTCTTGCTCGATCAGGATCGCGCGCGGTGGAGCCCGCTCTTGATCCGTCGTGGCCTCGAAGCGCTGGCGCGCGCCGAGCAGCTCGGACGACCGCTCGGCCCGTACACGATCCAAGCGGCGATCGCGGCGTGCCACGCGCGTGCCCGCGCCCCGGAGGAGACCGACTGGACGCGCATCGTCGCGCTCTACGACGCGCTGGCGCAGATCACCGGATCGCCGGTGGTCGAGCTCAACCGTGCGGTCGCGGTCGGCATGGCGTTCGGCCCGGAGCAAGCGCTCGAGCTCGTGGATGCGCTCGAGGAGGAGCCGGTGCTGCGGGGCTATCACCTGCTCCACGCGGTGCGCGCGGATCTGTTGATCAAGCTGGGTCGCACTCGCGAAGCACGCCCCGAGCTCGAGCGCGCCGCGTTCCTCGCGAAGAACACCCGCGACAAGCAGATGCTGCTGGCGCGAGCCGCGAGCCTGCCCGAGCGCTGAGCGTCTGTGGCCGACGAATCAGAGGTCACCGCGACGGTACGTTTCGACGCAGCCTCCTTCGACGCTGCAATCGAGAATCGCCCGCTCAGGCAATCCCGCGTGAAAGCACTCCACCGCAGCGTCGGAGTCGCAGCACGTGATGCGATCCGCATAGTCACAGTGCTGAACGGGATACGTGACGCAGCCGTCCGAGGTGCTCTCGCCGGCCAGCACGACGTAGTCACGGTCGCCGCAGACACCGGTGCAGCGGAGAACATCCACGAGAGCGGTCCGAAATCGGACCTCGAGGGGCACCTGTTCGGGCGCCGGGCTCACGTGTGCGCACGACGACAGAAACAGGACGAGGAGTGGATGGCTCACGCCACGATGGCTGATCGTCATATCGGTAGACGGCCCTGACTGATCCAGTGCGCGTCATCGTTCGAGCATCGTAGCCGCACACCTCGCATGCTCGCTCGCGTAGTCTCGCTCCATGCGTGTCGTGCTCGCGACCGTCGGGACCCGAGGGGACGTCCAGCCCATGCTCGCCCTCGCCCAGGCGCTCACGCGCCGCGGGCACCATGCGATCGTCGCGTGCCCCGAGAGCTTCGCGCCGTGGGTGCGCTCGCTCGGCGTCGAGCACCGTGCGCTCGGCGAAGATCTCCAGGCGCTCATGGCCGAGAAGGGCGCATCGTTCGAGCGCTCGCTCGCAAGCATGAAGTCGTACTTCCGCGAGCAGCTGCTCCTCCAAGCGCCCGCGCTGCTCGACATCGCGCGCGACGCCGACGCAATCGTCGGCACCGCGATGGCGTGGATGGCGCCCTCGGTCGCGGAGAAGCTCGGCATCGCCGCGCTCGAGCTCTTTCCCTCGTCGTGCGCGCCCTCGCGATTGCACCCACCGCCGCTGATGCCGTTCTACGGCCTGCCGCAGTGGCTCAACGCGCTCTTGTGGTGGACCAGCGATCGCATCCAGAACGGGCTCATGGGCGCGCCGGTCAACGAGGCGCGCGCGACGCTCGAGCTGCCGCCGATCGCGTCGTTCACGAACCACCTCTTCGTCGACGTGCCCGCGGTGATCGCGGCCGACGACGTGCTGCTCCCGCCCGACCCCGCGTGGCAGGGACGTTATCCCTACGCGGGCTTTCTGTTCCTCGACGATCCCGCGCCGCTCGATCCCGCGCTCGACGCGTGGCTCGCGCGCGGGGAGCCGCCGATCCACGTCGGCTTCGGCAGCATGGCGGGCGGTCATCCCGAGCGCGTCGTGACGATGCTCCACGACGTCGCGCGCGCGACCGGCCGGCGCGTGCTGATCTCGGCGGGCTCCGCGAAGCTCGGTGCGTTGCCCGACGAGCTCCACGTCGTTCCGAGCGCGCCGCACGCGAAGCTGTTCCCGCGGGTCGCGGTCGCGGTGCACCACGGCGGCTCGGGCACCACCGCAGCCGCGCTGCGCGCGGGCGTCCCTCAGGTCGTGCTCCCGATGATGCTCGACCAGTTCCACCACGCGCACCACCTCGCGCGCGCCGGCCTCGCGCCCAAGGCGCCGAGCATGGCGAAGGTCACCGCGAAGACGCTCACCCGCGCGATCGAGGAAGCGCTCGCGCTCCCCGAGGCACCGCGCCGCGCGATGTCGGAGCGGCTCCGCGCGAGCGACGCGGGGAGCGTGATCGTCGATCGCCTCGAGCAGATGACGCAGCGAGGCGCGTGACCGCAATCGTGCACGGCCACGCGCGAATCACGCTCGCCGCGTGCCTGCGCGGCGCTACACGCGCACGATGACCGACGACGAGTCCGAGGCCCTCGATCGCGCGCTCAGCGCCGGACAGGCCGCCGACGAGGCGATCGCCGCGCTCGACAGCGCGGTCAGCTCCACCGCTTCGCGCGCGAGTACGACGTCAACGACGGCAACCTGCCGATCTACGCGGTGCTCGCGCATCCACGCTGCGACGAGGGCACCGCGCTCTACTTCGACTGGCAGTTCCACGACCTGCTCGGCGACGACCAGGCGCTCGAGGAGCAGCGCGCCTACGATCGCGCCTGGAACGCCGCCGCGCTGCTCGAGACGATCGAAGCGCGCCTCGACGCCCGCGACTTCGCGACGTCGGACATCCACTTCGATCCCATCGCGCACTTCGCGCTCGATGCGCAGCAGGTCGCGTCCTACCGCCGGAAGGTCCCGCCCGAGCGCCTGCGCGCGGTCGGCCACCTCCGCGTCGATCACTGAGCTGCGCGCGACGTCAGGGCGCGGGCTGGGCCCGCGCCTCGCCGCCCGCGAGCAGACGATCGAGCGCCGCGTAGCTCTGCGCGAGGCCGTCTTCCATGCCGGCGCCGAGCATTCCGTCGCGCTCCTCGGTGGTGTGGAAGAGCGAGTCGTTCACGACGCGCGTGCGCCCGCCCTCGAGCTCCTCGAACCGCACGGTGTCGATCGACACGTAGCCCGGCATCCCGTCCCACTCGAACGTCCACACGATGCGCTCCTTCGGCGTGATCTCGCGGAAGCGCCCCTCGAAGCCGTGCACGCCGTCGCTCGCGTGCTCGACGAAGCGCCAGTGTCCGCCGCGCTCCGGCTCGAAGCGCTCGATCACCAGCCGATTGCCGCGCCCCCACCACGACGCGAGCTGCGCGGCATCGGTGAACGCGCGCCACACGCGATCGCGCGGTGCGTCGAACACGCGCTCGATGTGGATCTCGCGGTCGCTCGGCGTCGTCACCGTCATCGCTCGATGGGCCATGTCTCCTCACCTCTGCGCGGCCGGAGCACGTCCAAGCGTCGTCAGAAGTAGTGATGCGGCTGGGCGTGGTCCCAGTCGTCGTTCGCGCCGTCGGCCCAGTGGATGGGCGCGCTCGCGAGCTCCTCGTGTGTCGCGTCGTCGAGGCACATCACGTTCACCGCGTGGAACGAGTCGCCGAACTGCGGCAGGTACCCGCCGCGCGCGAACGGGCGCACCCCGCAGGTCCGGCAGAACGTGAGGTGCAGGAACGGCTCCGACAGCTTCGGCGGCGTGTGTCGGTAGTCGGTGAGCGCGTCCTCGCCCGAGAGCAGCCGGAAGTCGGGCCCGGGCGCGAACGCGAGCCAATTGCGCGCCTTGCGACAGAACGAGCAGTTGCAGCGCAGCGTGCCCTTGGCGAGATCGAGATCGGCTTCGAAGCGCACGGCGCCGCAGTGACAGGAACCGCGATAGGTCTTCTTCATGAGATAGGAGACGGGTGAGAAGGGGGAAAATCATCGGTCGGGGGCGGCGTCATGGCGTCGGCGTCAGGGCGTCGGCGTCAGGGCGTCGGCGTCTGCGTCAGGGCGTCTGCGTCTGCGTCAGGGCGTCGGCGTCTGCGTCAGGGCGTCGGCGTCTGCGTCTGCGTCAGGGCGTCTGCGTCTGCGTCAGGGTGTCTGCGTCACGCCTCGGTGTCGGCGAGAGATGCGATGCCCATTCGTCGTTCGCAGCCGGGCTCGCCGTGTCACGGCACCCCGCTGCGCCGACGCCACGACGGCGACGCCACGACGCCGACGCCACGACGGCGACGCCACGACGCCGACGCCACGACGCCGACGCCCTGACGCCCTGACGCCCTGACGCCCTGACGCCCTGACGCCCTGACGCCCTGACGCCGATGCTGACGCCCTGACGCCCTGACGCCCTGACGCCGATGCTGACGCCCTGACGCCCTGACGCCGACGCTCGTCTCCGCTTCGCGTCGACCTCGCGGCCAACCGTCTCACGCGGAAGCCGGTGTGTTCCCGCTCGGGGCTTCTCGAGCATGCCGGCGTGCTCGACCGCCTCAACGATGACCGCTTCGCGGTCACCCGTGCTCGCCTCCTCCGCTGCGCTTCGTGCGGCTCCGCGCGGGCGCTTCGACGGTCTGCGCGCGCCGGCGGGTGGGCGGGGCCCCGAGTCGGGCGAAACGGAGGACGAGATGCTGAAGATCACGGAGAACGCGATCGAGTGCTGTCGTGACGTGGGTCGGATCGCGAAGCAGGTCGCGAAGCACGATCGGTCGCTCGCGGATCAGCTGCGGCGCGCGATGGCGTCGGTCGCGCTGAACGCGGCGGAAGGAAGCGTGACGCGCGATGGCAACGGGCGGCTGCGATTCCGAACCGCGCTCGGAAGCGCGCGAGAGGTCGATGTCGCGCTGCGCGTCGCCGAGGCGTTCGGGTACGTCGACGCGCTCGATGCGGAGCTGATGAAGCGTCTCGACGGCATCTGCGCTGCGCTGTGGAAGCTGACGCGATGAACGCGACGCGGCCGGGCGACGAGCTCGGCCGCCTTCGACCCTCGATCACGGTGCTGCCGCGCTGCACCCTGCTGTAACGATCGGATGGTCGAGCATGGACAAGAAGCCGCGAGTCTTCGGGATCTCCTTCGCGAGCGTGTATCCGCTCTACGTGCAGAAGGCCGAGAAGAAGGGGCGGACGAAGGACGAGGTCGACGAGATCATCGCCTGGCTCACCGGCTATCGCGGTGAGCAGCTCCAGCGCGCGATCGACACCAAGGTCGACCTCGAGACGTTCTTCGCCCAGGCGCCCCGGATGAACCCGAACGCGGGGCTCATCAAAGGCGTCGTCTGCGGCGTGCGCGTGGAAGACGTCGCCGACCCGCTGATGCAGAAGATCCGCTACCTCGACAAGCTCGTCGACGAGCTCGCCAAGGGAAAGAAGATGACGAGCATCCTCCGCGGGTAGCGACCGGCGCGCGATCCCCCAAGGAACGAAGGCAGTCCCCGATGATGCGCGCGCGCTCCCCTGCGCTGGAGCTGCGGTCCCCAGCGCCATCCGCCGGGTCCCCTCGCATCGAGAGTGACGTCCCCTCGATCGACATGCGGGGTCACCGCCGTCGATGACGGCATCCCCTCCGACGAGCTCGTGGGTCCCTCGCGACGCGGTCGCGCTCCCTCGCTTCGCGCCCGCAATCCCTCGCGTCTCGTCGCGTGTCCCCGCGAGGAGCATGAAGACGTTCGGAAGGGAACGCGCCGACGATCGAAGGAGGGCGGTCCCGCTCGGGCGCATCGTGGCTGGCGATGCGAGGGACGTCGTCGGCGAAGCGAGGAGCGCGGTGCGTGAAGCGCGGGACGTCGTCGGCGAAGGGAGGAGCGCGGTGCGCGATGCGCGGGACGCCCTCGGCGGAGCGAGGAACGCGGTGCGTGAAGCGCGGGACGTCGTCGGTCACGCAGGGGACGCGACGCAACGACCGAGCGCCTCGCGCGATGAGGGCAGCGTCGGCGCGACGCGAGGGGACGCGGTCGTCCCGCGCGAGACGCAGTCAGCTCTCACCTCGAGAAAGGATCGGTTCGGTCATGGCCAGGCTCACCTACGGACAGAAGGCGAAGCGCGTGCTCGTCTTCCTGCTCGCGCTGCGCAACCGCAGCATCGCCAGCTCGCTCGCGCGCTACGGGTTCGACGACGCCGAGCTCAAGCTCGGCTGGGAGCACCTCAGCAACTTGAGCCGCGGTCGTCTCGACGTGGTCACCACCGCGAGCCCCAAGCTCGTGAACGACGTCGACGCGTTCGAGAACGAGTGGTTCCCGGTCGTCGGCGCGACGCTGCAGCACAAGCACCCCGACGCGCACGAGCTCGTGTTCCGCAACCTCTCGCAGGCGACCGGCGCGGGCGCGGTGATCAACGTGCGCACGTTCCTCGAGCGCCTCGAGCGACTGCCGAAGTCGAAGACCGAAGGCGGCCTCGGCCGCGAGGGCAAGGTCGCGATGGACCTGCTCGCGAAGCGCGGCCTCACGCCGGACGTCATCGCACCGGTGAAGAAGACGCTCGATCGGATCGCGCAGATCGAGCCCGCGACCGCCGCGCCCGAGCGCAATGCGGAACAGGACGCGATCGCCGAGCGGGAGATGTGGGAGTGGTACCTGCAGTGGAGCGCGATCGCGCGAATCGCCGTGAAGGAGCGGCGACTCTTGAAGCTGATGGGCTTCCTGCAGACGAGCGCAGGAGTCGTGGTGGATCCGGAGCTGGAAGAAGAGGAGGACGAGGAAGACGGCGGGGAGAGTGACGAGGACGGCGGAGAGGAGGAGGAGAAGCCGGTGACGCCGGCGGCGTGAGAGTGAGAAGGGGAGAAACGAACGAGCCCGCGGCGTCAGCCGCGGGCTCGTCTTGTAGTTGCAGTGGATGCCAGACTCTGCCGATGGGTTCGGATCGGATTGCGTCGCTCGTGGCCGAGCTGAGCGCGAGGCGCGGAACGCGCGCGTGTCCGTGCTCCGATGTCGAGATCGACACCCTCGAGCGCTCGCTCGGAGCGAAGCTTCCGCGGGCGTATCGCAGCCTGCTCGCGTGTGATGGCCGCGGCGGGCACCGCATCCTCGAGGGCACGGATTGGACGTACCCATCCATCGTCGAGATCCAGCGTTGGGCGCGGGCGCTCGCGGAGCGTGACGGGCTCGCGCTTCCGGCTCGCACCCTGATCGTCGCGATGCACCAGGGATATCAGTTCTTCTTCGTCGACCTCGACGACGGAGAAGACCCTCGTGTCTGGCACTACCTCGAGCGCCGTGGTCGAGCAGTCGAGTTCGCGCCCACGCTCACGGCGGCCGTCGAGGAGCTCGTCGAGTCGGAGCTCGGGAACAGCGACGACCTTTTCGGCAGATGAGCCTCAGCCCTCGGGAATCCGATACACCGCGACCACTCGCTCCCGCGTCGCGTCCACCGCGACCACTGCGGTGCCGGTCATTCGCGCGGGGAACATCACCGACCAGACTCGCGTCGTGCGCGTCACGTCGGCTTCGGTGCCGCGCAGGTGCTCCCATCCGTGCTCGCGCGCTTCGCGCGCCAGCTCCGCGCCGGTCGTGAGCGTCGCGCGTGGTGTCGCGCTTCGATCCGCGCCCGGGAGCGCGCTCAGGTGTGACTGCCACGCGCTTCTCGCGAGCTCGATCGCGCGTGCTTCGGTGACTGGCACGTTCGGTTGGGCGCTCGCGATCGCGCAGCAGAAGAGGGTCGCGAGGATGAGCATCGCGCGGGTCATGTCCTTCTTCACTCCTGCGTGAACACCAGTGAGAGCAGGCTGATGATCGCGACGATCACCAGGATCGCGATCACCGTGTAACAGCCGCGCTGGGCGTTGCGCTCGTCGCGCAGCTGCTTGCGCGCCTTCACGTCGGCGACCTCGTCGCGGCGGGCTCGGTCCATCGACGTCGCGCTCGGGCCGTCGCGGTAGGCGCTGCGGGTTCGCGCGTCGCGATCCGCGGCCTCGAACGCCTGGGGTGCTCGCCGCGCGATCGCGACCGCGAGGATGACCAGCGCGCGCACGACCTTCGGGTCCTCGAGCCAGCTCGGCTTGTCGAGCACGAGGCCTTCGGGGCGCGTGTGCAGGCCGAGCGGCTTCAGCGCGAGCATCTGCTTGCGAACCCGCGCGTCGAGCAGCGCTTTCACGACGTCGCTCGGGCCCGCCTCGACCAGGAACACGGGATCGAACTGCGGATCGTCGAGGACCAGATCGGTGCCGAGCTGCTCCTCCTCGACGTCCTTCGCGTCGCGGTCGGTCTGCGCGATCACGCCGAGGTGCAGGTCGTCGCGCACCGCCTGTCCGAGCACCACGATCTCGGTCCACGGATCACGGGTCGATCCCGAGCCGCGATCGACGAGACGGATCTCGACGTCGAGCCCGTCGAACGTGCCGCGCGCCGCGTCGTGCTCGCGCGCTCTCACGTCCTCCAGCACGCCGGCGGCGAGCTCTCGCGCGCTCTTCATCCCGCGCTCAGGTGCGCGCTCGCGCGCGAAGTCGAGGAAGCACGCTCCTCACGCTGCCCCATACCGCGAGCACCAGGACGCGATCGGGCTCGACCGTGAAGTACACGTGCCGTCGTGTTCGGGGCAGGAGATAGCGTCGCACGACGAGGGTACGCCCGATCCGCGGGAACTCTGGCAGCGTGGTCGCGTTCTCACCGAGGTATGCGAGCGCCGCATCGAGCTCGTCGACGACCAGCCCACGCGCGTCGGGGCGGTTCTCGTCCCACCAGCTCGCGGCGTCCTCGACGTCCCGCAGTGCGTCGGCCGAGAGGACGACGTCGCGCATCAGCGGCGGCGCAGCCGGGCGATCGCGTCCGCCGCGGTGACCACCTCGCCACGCGCGGCAGCTTCGGCGCGCGCGAGCAGCTCTGCATCGAGCTCGGGAGACCACTCGTCGTCGTTCTCGACGATCTCGAGCTCGATCTCCGATCCGTCGGGCAGGTCGGTCGGCTCGTCCACGAGGAGCCGTCCTCGACTGACCCGGCCGCGCACCCGCTGCATCCTGAGAGCTTAGAGCCCGCTCCGGTGGAAGTCGATCGCGTGCCATGCTCCGCGGCATGTTGATCGTCCACGTCCACGTCCGTGTGAAGCCCGAGCACCTCGACGCGTTCGTCGCGGAGACCGAAGAGAACGCGCGCGCGTCGCTGCAGGAGCCGGGGATCCTGCGCTTCGATCTGATCCGCGAGGCCGGCGGCGACGGCGATCGCTTCGTGCTCGTCGAGGTCTATCGGAGCGAGGACGACCCCGCGAAGCACAAGCAGACCGCGCACTACGCGAAGTGGCGCGATGCGGTGGAGCCGATGATGGCCGAGCCGCGCCGCAGCGTGAAATACGGCGAGGTGTTCCCGCGCGAGCAGACGGCGTGGGCGACCAGCGGGTACACGAGGTCGTGATGTTCGAGCTCGCGACCGCGGGGCGCATCGTGTTCGGCGACGGCGCGATCGCGAAGCTGCCGTCGATCGTGGCGTCGCTCGCGGGCGGCGAGGCGCGCTGTCTGTTCGTGACCGGCTCGCGCGGCGAGCGCTTCGCCCACGTGCGGCAAGCGCTCGAGGGCGCGGGGATCACGACGGCGTCGCTCGCGGTGTCGGGCGAGCCGACGACCGATCTCGCGCGCGAGGGGACGGCGCTGGCCCGTCGCGAGCGGTGCTCGATCGTGGTCGCGATCGGCGGCGGGAGCGTGCTCGACGCGGGCAAGGCGATCGCGGCGCTGGTGACGAACGAGGGCGATCCGCTCGACTACCTCGAGGTGATCGGGCGCGGGCTGCCGCTGGCGCGCGCGCCGCTTCCCTTCGTCGCGGCGCCGACCACCGCGGGCACCGGTTCCGAGGTGACGAAGAATGCGGTGCTCGCCGATCCCACCCAGCGCGTGAAGGTGAGCCTGCGCAGCGATGCGATGCTGCCGCGGGTCGCGCTGGTGGATCCCGAGCTGACGTGGAGCGTGCCGCCCGCGGTGACCGCGAGCACCGGGCTCGACGCGATCACCCAGTGCCTCGAGCCCTTCGTGTCGTCGATGGCGAGCCCGCTCACGGATCCGTTCTGTCGCGATGGGATGCGGCTCGGCGCGGGCGCGCTGCGTCGCGCCTATGAAAAGGGCGACGATCGCGAGGCGCGCCGCGACATGGCGCTCTGCAGCGTGTTCGGCGGGATCGCGCTGGCGAACGCGAAGCTCGGCGCGGTGCACGGGTTCGCGGCGCCGATCGGCGGGAGCTTCGAGAGCCCGCACGGCGCGGTGTGCGCGCGTCTCTTGCCGCTGGTGGTCGAGACGAACGTGGCCGCGCTGCGGGCGCGGGCGCCCCAGAGCCCGTCGCTCGCGCGCTACGAGGAGGCGGCGCGCATCGTGTGCGGGCGCGCCGACGCGAACATCGAGGATCTGATCGTGTGGGGCCACGACATCGCGCGCGACCTCGCGATCCCGGCGCTCTCGACCTACGGGATGCGCGCGAGCGACGTGGAGACGATCGCCGACAAGGCGGCGAAGGCGAGCAGCACGAAGGGGAACCCGATCGTGCTCGAGCGCAGCGAGCTGATCGCGATCCTCGAGCGCGCGTTGTGACGTTCCCTGCGAGCGACCGTGTCGACACCGAGTCGACACACCGGAGTCGACAGTGTCGACTCCTGGTCGACAGTCACGGGGCCTCGACGAGCACCCGGAGGCGGTACGCGCCCGGCGTCGTCTGGTCGCCCTCGACCGCGAGGAAGTGCTCGCCTGCCGGGAGCACGCGCTCGAACGCGGCGGTGGTGCCGTTGCGGCAGAGGAGCTCGGGGCCCGCGCATCCGCCGGTGTGCAGCGACACCGAGACCAGGCCCGGGACCAGGCTCTCCGCGAACACCAGGACGCGCCGCTCGGTGGCGAGCGAGAGCCGGTAGAACGCGTCGGGACGACCGAAGCTCGCGCAGGTGCCGGCGCGCAGATCGTCGCCCGCACCCTCGAACGTCGCGTCGATGCGCGCGCCCGCCGACACGTCGATCGCGGCCTCGCAGTGATCGCCGGGGGCCGACTCGCTCGGCGCGCTGGTCTCGACGTCGATGGTGAGATCGCCGCTGGTCGCCGCAGTCGTGACCACCAGCGCGTAGGTGCCCGCGGCGAGCGCCCGGGTGGTCAGCGGCTGGGCGCGGCACGCGAGCTCGCTCCACATCTCGTCGCACTCGGTGCGCAGCGCGACGTACGAGGCGTGCCCGGTGGTCGTCGTCGCGGTCACCGTCACGTCGCGCTCCTGGGCGAGCGTCAGCCGCAGCACCGCGTCGCGCTCGGCGCCGCTCGCGCCGCCGCACGAGGTGCCGCCGTCCTGCAGCAGCGAAGCGACCGGGATCACCACGCGCCCGTCGACCGGCACGTCGATCGCGCTGCCGCACGCGTCGCCCGGCGCGGGCGTGGCCGCGGGGGTGATCTGCGCGGTCAATTGATAGGTGACCACGGTGGGATCCGCGGGCTCGACCACGACGAAGTAGGTGCCCGCGGCCAGGCCGCGGCGCCGGACGATCGGCGCGCCATCGACCACACACGCGAGCGAGTCGGTGACCGCGTCGCAGCCCTCGACGAGCGAGACGTAGAGGCTGCTGCCGCCCGCGGTGGCGTGGATCGCGACGTCGCTCGGCGCGTCGAGCTGCAGGCGATACACCGCGTCCGCGACCAGGCCTCCGTCCTCGCGACACGCGGGCACGACGTCGTCGCGCACCTCGTCGAAGCGGCCGCTCACCGTGACGCCGCTCTGCAGGCGATCGGTGGTCGCGCCGCAGGTCTCGTTCTGCGGCGGGACGCTCGGCGGCTCGACGTCGACGATCAGGGTGAACGGCGCGGGGAGCGGCGTGCGCACGATGATCGCGTAGTCGCCGGGGGCGACGTTGCGCGCGAGGAACGAGGGGCCGACGCGCGTGCTGCAGCGCAGATCGGGGCCGCTGATGCACTCGTCGAGCGGGCGGAGCGCGACCGAGATCGTCGCGTTCCCCGAGCGCGCCTCGACGTGGAGATCGGCGTGCTCGGCGAGCTGGATCCGATAGACGGCGTCGCCGCCGCCCGCGGGCGCGCACGTGAGATCGATGTCGGCGTCGAGGCCGCGCGTGGTGCCCGACACCGTCACGTCGCCGGGCGGCAGGGGCTCGGCGCTCGCGCAGTCGTCGTTGGTGGGCACGCAGTCGTCGTCCTCGAAGTCGAGGGCGCCGTCGCAGTCGTCGTCGCGGCGGTTCGTGCAGAGCTCGCCGACGCCGGGATAGGTCTCGGCGCCGGTGCGCGGATCGTCGTCGCAGTCGTCGCCGCCGCAGCGCACGTCGGGGTGCCCGTCGAGGTCGAGATCGCGCGGATCGTGGGCGCATCCGACGCCGACCTCGCACGAGTCGATGGTGCACGCGTCGTCGTCGTCGCACGCGGGCTCCTCGCCCGCGACGCAGCCGAGCGATGCGCTGCACGTCTCGTCGCCGTTGCAGGGCTCGCCGTCGTCGCACTGCGCGTGATCGGGCATCGCGGCGCAGGCCCGCGCGCTCTCCACGCAGCCGGGCACGACGCACGAGGGCGCGTCCTCGGGCACCACGTCGGTGCAGGGATCGTCGCCCGCCGCGCAGGTGCCTTCGACGCAGCGCTCGGCGCCGTTGCAGAAGCACGCGTCGCTGCAGTCGTCGTCGGTCTCGCAGGACTCGCCGATCCTCGAGCTCTCGGGATCGCAGACGACCGCGGCGTCGTCGGGCGGCGGGCCGGCGTCGGTCGCGGGCTGCGCGTCGATCTGCGCGTCGCGCCAGCCATCGTCGGGCGTATCCATCGGGACGGTGCACGCGGTGCCGAGGACGACGAGCGCGCAGGCGAGGCGAGCGAGAGCGGGACGCATCGCGCGGGCGCTCCGCAGGATGCGTGCCGCGCATTGGCACCACGCGTGCTCTCGCTCGCCGCGCGATGGAGGCGAGAGAGCTCATGCGTGCCCATTCCCACCATGTCGGACGAGCGTTCCTTTCGATCGGGTCGGTCGCGATGCTCGCGCTCGTGCTCGCTGCCTGCGGCGGCGACGACGACGGCGCGACGGAGACGGACGCGGGTGGTCGTGTCGACTCGGGGTCGATCGACTCGGGCACCACGACGCAGACCGACTCGGGCACGCAGGTCGACTCGGGCCAGGACGAAGAGGTCGACTCGGGCGAGCCCGACTCCGGCAGCGAGCCCGACGCGAGCGAGCCCGACGCCGGCGGCGACACCGACGCGGGCAGCGACGGCGGCGGCGGCGACGTGTGCGCGCCTCCGGGCATCGGCGCGCCGTGCGACGCCGAGACCGGCGAGTGCCAGACCGGTCTCCGCTGTTACAGCGGTCGCGAGGGCGACTTCTGCGCTGTCTATCTGGACGACCCCGAAGACCCCAACTACCGCAACGACTGCGGCGGCTTCACCCACGCGCGCTGCCCGGCCTCGGCGCCCTACTGCCTCCGCCCGATCGGCAGCAGCCTCGGCGCGTGCGCGACCGAGGAGGAAGCGATCTGCATCTGCGCGGTCGCGGCCGAGAAGATCCAGGCCGGTGAAGGCACCGAGGGCTGCCCCACGCCCCCCCGCTGATCGTCGAGATCGCGAGAGAGGTATCGTCATGTCCAGGTCGATCCGCGCGCTCCTGCTCGCGCTGCTGATGGTCGCGTGCACCGAGCCCGCGCCCGGCGGCGGTGATGGTGGCTCTCCCGACGCCGGCCCGATGCGCTGCGGGCCCGAGGACGACGGCGACGGTGACCTCATCTCGAGCGTCGACGAGGGGCGCGCCGATCCCGACGAGGACGGCATCCCGAACGACGAGGACGACGACAGCGACGGCGACGGCGTCTCCGATCGCGACGAGGCCGGCGACACGAACTGCGTCTCGCTTCCCTACGACACCGACCAGGACGGCACGCCGGACTTCCTCGACCTCGAGTCGAACGGCGACGGCGTGCCCGACGCATCGCAGGGCACGACCGATCTCGACGAGGACGGCGTGCCCGACTTCCGCGATCCCGACGTCGACGGCGACGGGATCCGCAACTCGGTCGAGGTCGGCGACGATCCGAGCGATCCCGTCGACAGCGACGACGACGGCACGCCCGACGTGCTCGATCTCGACTCCGATGGAGACACGATCTCCGACGAGCACGAGGGCGTGACCGAGCGCGACGAGGACGGGCTTCCGGCCTATCTCGATCTCGACTCCGACGGCGACGGAGTGAACGACGCCGACGAAGCGGGCGACGGCGAGCTCGCGACCGCGCCGGTGGCGTGCCCGGTCGAGGCCGACATCGTGACCGGCGAGGTGCGCGACGACGGCGAGCCCGACTTCCTCGACACCGACAGCGACGACGACGGTCTCGCCGACGGCCAGGAGGTCGCGATCGGCAGCAATCCCTGCGACGGCGACAGCGACGACGACGGAGTCGCCGACGCGTTCGAGGGCGCGTACGTGCAGGTGCACTGCCCCGACGGACCGAGCGCGCCGGGCGCCGAGTTCTGCGACTGCGCGGTGAACGCGGACTGCACGATCCCCGACGACGACTACTACGTCGTGCTCCCGTTCAACGCGCCGCCGGTGACGCGCACGCTGGTGTTCGGCACCGAGATCCGATCGGCCGACGTGTTCTTCCTGTTCGACACGACGGGCTCGATGGGCGGCACGCTGCAGAACGCGAAGGACACGGTCACCGAGCCGACCACCGGCATCGTCGATCGGGTGCGCGCGTCGATCCCCGACACCTGGTTCGGCGGCGGACAGCACGACGACCTGCCGTTCTCGACGTGGGGCGCGCCGCCCGACGACGTCGCGTTCGGGCTCGCGTCGACGATGACGAGCGTCGACGCCGACGTGCAGAGCGCGATCGACGGGATCTCGATCCACAGCGGCATCGATCCGCCGGAGGCGCAGGTGCCCGCGCTGCACGCGCTCTTCTCGGGCCTCGGCGGCACGTGGGAGCACCGTGGTCCGCTCGGCGGCGTGTCGATCTACACGCTGCCGGCCTACGGCGCGGCGTGCAGCGGTGGGCGCTGGGGCGCGGCGTGCTTCCGCCCCGATGCGCTGCCGATCGTCGTGCACTTCACCGATCGCTGCGCGCACGGCGGGCCGCCCGGCGAGGACCTCGTGCACTGCAATCCGTACACGGGCGTGACTCCTGCGCTGCCGGTGTGGCAGGACGCGGTGGACGTGATGAACGAGCGCGGCGCGCGCTACGTCGGCGTGAACGCAGGCGCGGCGTCGTGCGAGGGACCGACGGCGCCGAACGGCGTGTCGACCTGCTACTTCATGCGCCGCACCGCGGAGGCGACGCGCTCGGTGGACCTCGGCGGAAGGCCGCTCGTCTACGATCTGCCGAACGAGTCGTCGCGCGACGCGTTCGTCGACACGGTGGTCGACGCGATCGACACGATCCGGTCGAGCGTTCCGTTCGACGTGGGCACGAGCGTGCGCGGCGAGCCGCACCCGCTCGCCGACGCTGCGCGCTTCGTGAAGCGCCGCACGCCGGGCTGCCGTGCGACGCCGGCGATCGATCCGTGCTGGGAAGCGCCCGAGGGCACCGAGCACGACGACGCGGTCGCGGGCACGGACGCGTCGACGTTCTTCTCGGTGGTGCCGGGCACCCAGGTCACGTTCGTCGTGACGTTCCGGAACGACTTCTTCGAGGGCAGCACGCAGAGCGAGCTCTTCATCGCGCACATCGAGGTGCGAGCGGGCACGGCGGTGCTCGACGAGCGCGAGGTCTACGTGATCGTGCCGGCTCGGCCGGTGATCCTGATCTGATTATTAGTCGCGAGCGCTTCGGCGTGAGGCGCGTGGGGGTGGGTCCGACGCCCGGGGTGCTCGCGGGCTGCCTGACGATCGAGGAGTGAGCGTCGGGAAGCGGTGGTCGCATCGCGGCGCGCGCGTTGCGCTCTGCCGCGATGCTTCGATCAGTCTGTGGTCGGAGTCTGCGAGCCCCCGTCGCACGAGGGCGTCGGACCCACCCCCACGCGCCCGAGACCGCGGTTCTGCCGTCTCACTTGGTCGGGGTGAGATGGCTCGCGACGGGTCCGCGCTTCGCCGCGGCCCCGACGCTCGCGGTTCGGGCTCTGCTGCGCATTCGCCTGGATCAGCCGGGCTCTGCTGCGCATTCGCCTGGATGGAGCCGACGGCACGCGCGAAGCGCGGGACGGCGACGGGTGTGGAGTCGAGGTCACGCGCGAAGCGCGGGACGGCGACGGGTGTGGAAGCGAACGACCACGCCCGCCGAGCACGAGCGTGCTCGTGCTCGTCTCGCGTGACGCCGCCCCCGTGCCTCCTGCCGCCTGCTCGGCTGTTCCCCGATCAGCGCAGTCCGTGCCGGTACAAGAGCCGGTACAGATAGGCTCGATCGATCCCCGCCGTCCTCGCTGCTGCCTTCACGTTGTCGTCGTGCACGCGCAGCAGCTCTTCGAGGTACGCGCGCTCGAACAGCGAGACCCACTTCTGCTTCTCGTCGGCGTACGCCTTCGATCCGTCGACGCCGAGGATCGCGGCGACGCGGTGCTCGCCCGAGGGCTCTTCGCGCGCGAGCTCGGGCTCGGGATTGCCGTCGAGCGGGACCCAGCGCCCGAATGCCGCGCAGCGCTCCACGTGGTTGCGCAGCTCGCGGACGTTGCCCGGCCAGTCGTGCTGCACCAGCTCGTGGCGTCGCTCGCGCGCGATGCGCGCCATCACCGCGGCCGCGCTCGCGCTCTGTTGCTTGCAGCTCTGTTGATGGAGGAAGTGCTCGACGAGCAGCGGCACGTCGTCGCGCCGCGCCCGCAGCGCCGGCAGCTCCACGCACAGCACCGCGAGCCGGAAGTAGAGATCCTCGCGGAAGCGTCCGGCGCGCACCTCGGCGCGGAGATCACGATGGGTCGCGCACACCACGCGCACGTCGACCGCCACGTTCTTCTGGCCACCGACCCGGCGCACCGTGCGGCTCTCGAGGACGCGCAGCAGCTTCGGCTGCATCGCGAGCGGGAGCTCGCCGATCTCGTCGAGGAAGATCGTGCCTCCGCTCGCCACCTCGAAGAGGCCGGCGCGTGGGCCGAGCGCGCCGGTGAACGCGCCACGCTCGTGACCGAAGAGCTCGCTCTCGATCAGCTCGCTCGCGATCGCGCTGCAGTCGACGACCACCATCGGCCCGCGACGTCGCTCGCTCGCCTCGTGGATCGACCACGCCGCGACCTCCTTGCCGGTGCCGCTCTCGCCGCGCAGCAGCACCGTCGCCTCGCACCCCGCCGCAGCCGCGAGCTGACGGCGCAGCTCGGCCGTGCGCTCGGAGCGACCGATGACGCGCGGAAAGCGCGCCGCGAGATCCTCCTCGCGCGGCCCGAGGGACCAAGCCGGCGCGCTCATCGCCGCGCTCCCATGCGGATATGGATGCGCACGAGTATACGGGCGGGGGCTCGGTGGGGGCCCTCGGACTGCATGTAGAGCAAGGGTCTCACGCATATCAGGGTGCCCTTGCGGGACCGGGAGACCAACAGGTCGCCGCACGAAACCGTATACGCGACGTATACGTCACCCCGCGAGCGGCAGGCGCACCACGAAGCGCGTGCCCCGCTCGGCCTCGGACGTCGCGTCGAGCGATCCTCCGTGGGCGATCGCGATCTGCTGCGAGATGTAGAGCCCGAGGCCGAGCCCCTCGCGCTTGCCGCCGCGCTCTCCGCGCACGAAGGGATCGAAGAGCGTCGCGAGCACGTCGGGCGGGATCGGCTCGCCCTGGTTCACCACCTCGATGTGCGCGACGCGGTCCTCGGCGCGAGCGCTCACCCGGAACGGCGGAGCCCCGTGGGTGAGCGCGTTGCTCGCGAGGTTCGAGAGCACCTGCGCGAGGCGATCGGGATCGGCGTGCACCTCGAGCCGCTCGTCGAGCTCGAGCTCGAACCGCACGTCGTGGGTCGAGCACAGCTCGTCGACGACCTCGCGCAGCAGCGGCGCGAGCGCGACCGGGCGCGCTTCGATCGGCAGCCCTCCTCCCAGCCGCACCCGCGTCACGTCGAGCAGCTGCGCGACCATGCGGATCGCACGATCGGTGCTGCGCACGATCCGCTCGAGGGCACGGCGGGTGGTCGCGTCCATGCCGGGCGAGCGCTGGAGCGCCTGCGCGGTGGTGCGCACCGCCGAGAGCGGGTTGCGCAGGTCGTGGCCCAGCACGCCGAGGAACGTCTCGCGGAACTGCGCGTGGCGCGCTTCGATCGCGAGCGCGCGCTCGGCACGCTCTCGAGCGCGTGCTTCGGCCCATGCCGAGCGGAACGCGAGCAGCGTGAGCAGGCCGCCCACGAGCCCGATCGCGATCGCGACCACCCGCGAGTCGGAGACCGCGTCGGCGCGCGGCCGCACCACCAACGTCCAGGGGCGCCCTGCGATCTGCACCCGCTCGACGTGCGGCGCGCCGGTGTGCCCGCTCGCCTCGATCTCGAAGAGCTCGTGCGAGGGATGGGCCGCGGTGCCGTCGTGGATCGAGAGGTGCGCGCCGAAGCCGTCGGGGAACATCGCGCGGAAGAGATCGCCGGCGCGGAACGGTGCGTACGCGAACCCGCGCAGGCGCGCGCGCCGCTCCTCGAGCGTGCTCGGCACGTCGCCGCCTTCGTAGACCGGCACGTAGATGAGGAACCCCGGCTGGACCTCGTCGTCGATCTCCTGCACCAGGCGCACGACCTCGGTCGCCGCGGGCACGCCCTCGTCGCGCGCGCGGTCCATCGCCTCGCGACGTGACGCCTCGCTGTGCATGTCGAAGCCGATCGCCGCGCGATTGCGCGCGTCGAGTGGCTCGAGGAACACGATCGCGTGGCGATCGCGATCGGGCGCTTGATCGGGCCACAGCCGGGGGGCTGTGCCGTCGATGCGCGCGAGCACCGCGCCCTGCCGCTCCGGGGTGATGCGCTCGGACCAGCCGAGGCCCTGGATCCCGGGGTAGTCCTCGAGCCGCAGGTGCTGCACGAATTGCGCGAAGCCCTCGTGGTCGACGTCCTCGTCGTACGCGAAGAGCGCGGCCACGCCGCGGAGCAGCGCGACGTAGGTGTCCATCCGGCGCTCGACGACGCGCACCACCTCGGCGGTCGCGCGCTCGCGACGCAGGCGCGCTTGGGACTCGACCCACTGCGCGGCCACCACCGCCGCGAACGCGACCAGCGCGATCGACGCGACCAGCACGATCCACGGCGTGCTCGAGCCTCGTCGGGGCGCGGTGTCGGGCGTCATGAGCGCGGCGGCTCCGTGGCCACATCGTCCCCGCGACGCGGAGGGCCAGTGGCCAGGACCGGACACCCCTGCGGCCGTCCCGGAGCTACCTTCCGGAGCATGGGTCACCTCGTCGACGGGAAGTGGAGCACCGAGTGGTACGCGCCCGACGCGGAGGGGCGCTTCCAGCGCCCGCGCACGAAGTTCCACGGGTGGATCCGCGCCGACGGGAGCGGCGATCACCCGCCGGTCGCGGGTCGCTATCACCTCTACGTCTCGACCGCGTGCCCGTGGGCGCATCGCACGCTGATCACGCGCGCGCTGCGCGGGCTCGAGCACGCGATCTCGGTGACCGTCGTCGATCCCCACATGGGCGCCGACGGCTGGCCCTTCGATGCGCGCGATCCCGATCCGATCGGGCCCTCGCAGTTCCTGCGCGACGTGTACCTGCGCGCGAAGCGCGACTACACCGGGCGCGTGACGGTGCCGGTGCTCTGGGATCGCGAGCGCGCGACGATCGTGAACAACGAGTCGCGCGAGATCATGCGGATGCTCGACGTCGAGCTCGAGGCGCTCGCGACGCGCGAGCCTTCGCTCGCGCCGGGCTCGCTGCGCGCGCGCATCGACGAGGTGCTCGACGCGATCTACGAGCCCATCAACAACGGCGTGTATCGCGCGGGGTTCGCGAAGTCGCAGCAGGCGTACGACGACGCGTGCCGCGAGCTCTTCGTCGCGCTCGATCGCTGGAACGAGGTGCTCGAGAAGCAGCGCTTCCTGTGCGGCGACACGATGACCGAGGCGGACGTCGCGCTCTTCACGACGCTCCTGCGCTTCGACCTCGTCTACTACGCGCACTTCAAGTGCAACCTCCACCGCATCCAGGACTACCCGGCGCTCTGGGGCTTCGTGCGCGACGTGTACCAGACACCCGGCGTGCGCGAGACGTGCGACCTCGACGCGATCAAGACGCACTACTACTGGAGCCAGGACGCGGTGAACCCGACGCGCATCGTGCCGCTCGGTCCGACGCTCGATCTCGACGCGCCTCACGGGCGCGGCTGATCGCGATCACACCATCGTGCGCCGCCGCCGTCGCGCCATCGCGAGCGCGATGAGCAACGCGCCCACGCAGACGAGCCGCGGCGAGCGCGACGTCGTGATCGCGCGGCAGCCACACGAGGGCGTCGGATCCGCGCCAGCGCCGCCGTCGATCGCCGGCGCAGCATCTGCGAGCACGGGCCCCGCATCACCTGCGCCAGCGTCCGGGTCGCGCGCGCCGGCGTCGCTGCCCGCGTCGAGGTCGATCGTGCCCGAATCGAGCTCGATCGCGCCCGCGTCGGCGACGCCGCCGTCTTCCGGCGGAACGCACCCTGGAATCGCGACGACCTCGCACCCCGCCGGCTCGGTGCACAGGTGCGCCGTGCAGGGATCGCCATCGGCTTCGCACTCGAGCGGGCCCGGCGACACGCACGCGCCTGCCATGCAGCGCTCGATGCCGTTGCAGATCGACGTGTCGTCGCAGAACGCACCGTCGGGCTCGCCGCGATCGATCGGGCATGTGGGGCTCGTTCCGCCGCAACGCTCGGCGCGATCGCAGCGCGACACCGCGGCGCGGCACACGATGGCGCTCGACTGGAAGCGATCGAAGGGGCACGTGCGGCTCGTGCCGGTGCACGTCTCCTCGATGTCGCAGTCGCCGGCGACCGGTCGACAGACCGTGCTCGAAGGCGCGTTTCGGTCGGTCGGGCAGAAGGCGCTGGCTCCGGTGCAGACCTCGACCGCATCACACGCGCCGTTGGCCTCGCGGCAGATCGTCCCCGCGGGCGTGAAGCCGGTGTCGGGCGGGCACTCGAACGAAGTTCCATCGCAGTGCTCGGCGGGCTCGCACTCGGCTCCGGGGCGGCACGTGACCTCGGGGCCGAACACCGTGCATACGCCGTCGGCGACCGCGCCGTCAGCCACGCTGCACGCCGAGCAGTCGGTGCTCGACCCGCCGCAGTCGCGATCGCAGCACACCTGGTCCACACAGTGGCCGCTGTCGCAATCGAGATCGACGCGACACACCTCGCCGACGTCCACGCCGCGCCGGAACGTCGCTTCGACGTCGACGTCTCCCGTGCCGACGACGATGGTGCACGCATCGGTCGCCCCTGCGCATGCGCCGCCCCAGCTCGCCAGCTCCCAGCCGATCTGTCCCTGCGCGGTCAGCGTCAGCGTCGTTCCGGGCGGATAGGCCCACTCGCACGTGAGCCCGCAATAGAGGTAGGGGACGTCCGCGACGATCGAGCCCTCACCCTCGATCACTCGCGCGCGGACCTGCGGCCCCTGCGCGAGATCGTGCACGAAGGCGGCGCCGCGCTCCGCGCGATCGGCCCACCGCCGGTTCGGATCGCCGACGATCAGCGTCGTCCCGGCGAGGTCGATCGCGGCCCCGAAGTACGTGTCGTCGATCGGTCCCGCTTGGTCGAACGCGGCGTTCGCTTGGCGCCAGGTGGACCCATCGTGCTCCCAGATCATCACCGCGCCCTCGCCGCCGATCGCGAGGATGTTCCCCTCGATCTCGAGCCGGCCGCCGACGGCATCGCGGTCACCGCCGCCGCGATCGAGCAGCAGCTCGCGCGGCCACGCGCCGCTCGCGAACCGATGGACGTGCACGCGTCCGACATCGGGCGCCGTGCCCCAGCCGGGGATCGCACGATCGAAGCCCGGCTCGCCGATCGCGATGACGTCGCTCTCGACCGCCACGCCGGCGCCGAAGTACCAGTTCGCGCTCGTCCCCGAGATCGCCGCCGTCTCGCTCCACGCGGAGACCGAGCGCGTGTAGACGAAGACGCGCCCCGCGCGCTCGCGCCCCCCGATCGTGGTGCCGGGCGCACCGATCACGAGGGTGTCTCCGTCGAGGTCGAGCGCGCTGCCGAACGACGTCGCCGCGACCGCCGCGAACCGTGCTTCCTCGGTCCACGCGGCGTCGCTCCGACGGAACACGTGAACGGCGGCGACGGTCGTGCCGGTCTCGTCGCGCTCCTCGGTGCCGAGCGCGATCGTGTCGCCGTCGAAGGCGAGCGCGCGCAGCGTCACGAGCTCGAATGAGGCCGCCGGCACCAGCACCGCTTCCTCGCGAAACGCATCGCCGTCCGCGACGTACACCACGGCCGCGTCCGCGGGGCCTGCGCTCGCGGCGACGATGCGCGTGCCATCCGTGGCGACGATGCGCCCGAAGAGGCTCGCGCCGACGCCCGCGGGCCGGCGCAGCGTGGGCCCCTCGACGAAGCTCGGGCCCGCGCGACGGAAGACGACCACGCCTCCCTGCGCGAGCGCCGCAGTCGCGGGAGCGTACGGCGCACCCACCACCGCGAGATCGCGGGTGCCGGCCACGCTGTATGCGACGTTGGGCGACTCGATGGCGGGAAGGAGGACGTGCTCGGTCGCGGTGTAGAGGGGATCGATCACGAGCGGATACTCCGCGTCGCGATCGTCGACGACGATCTCGAGCGCTCCTTCGTGGAGGACGAACGAGGTCGGAAGGCGTTCGCCCCGCGCGTCGATGGTCGCGAGCTCGGCGACGTGCATCCGCACGACTCCGTGTCGATCGACGAGGAGCGCGCGATCGGGACCCTCGAGCCGCGGAGAGAGCTCGCCTCGGATCTCGAGCCTGACTCGCAGAGGGTGCTCGCTCGCAGGGTGTGGCACGTCGAAGCCCTGCTCGAGGCCGCGAGCGGTCGCGCGCCACCACTCGACCACCGGTGTGCCGTCGAGCGTGCTCGCGTGGATCGCGATGCGCTGACCCGCGCGTGTCTCGATGTGCGTCGATCCCGCGCTGCGCAGCGCGTCCAAACCGGGTGCCGAGAGCGCTGGCTGGGAGCTCGCACAGCCAGCGACAACGAACGCGACGAGCCACGATGTCCGCATGGGCGTGATGGTACCGGAGCTGCGTCCTCGCGGGCGCGGGACGCGTGATAGGGTGCGCGCCCGATGAGCAAGGTGCTGGACGAGCTGGTGAAGCTCCTCGCGCTCGAGAAGATCGAGGAGAACCTCTTCCGCGGGCAGAGCCAGGATCTCGGCTGGGGCCGCGTGTTCGGCGGGCAGGTGCTCGGACAAGCGCTCTCCGCGGCGCTGCAGACCGTGCCCCAGGATCGCGCGGCGCACTCGCTGCACGCCTATTTCCTGCGCCCCGGCGACGTCTCCAAGCCGATCGTCTACGACGTCGATCGCATCCGCGACGGCAGCTCGTTCACCACGCGCCGCGTGGTCGCGATCCAGAACGGCCAGCCGATCCTGAACCTCCAGGCGTCGTTCCAGATCGTCGAAGACGGCTTCGCGCACCAGGACGCGATGCCCGAGGCGCCGCCGCCCGAGTCGCTGAAGACCGAGCAGGAGCGCATCGCGAGCTATGCCGGTCGCCTGCCGCGCGGGCTGCGCGAGCGTGCGGTCGCGGAGCGCCCGTTCGAGCTGCGCCCGGTCGACGAGGCCGAGGATCCCTTCGTGCCCGCGCCGCGCCCGCCCACCCGCATGGTGTGGCTCAAGACGGTCGGGAAGCTGCCCGACGATCGCGCGCTGCATCGGTATCTGCTCGCCTACGCGTCGGACTACTCGTTCGTCACGACCTCGCTGCGTCCTCACGGCGTCACGTGGCTCACCCCGGGCATGCAGGTCGCGTCGGTGGATCACGTGATGTGGTTCCACCAGGACTTCCGGGTCGACGACTGGCTGCTCCACGTGATCGACAGCCCGGCCGCGCACGGCGCGCGCGGGCTGGTGCGCGGGCGCGTGTTCACGCGGGACGGACGCCTCGTCGCGTCGACCGCGCAGGAAGGTCTGATCCGCCTGCGCCCGCAGCAGCCGTGAGACCTCGTGTGATCTCGCTTGCAGGCGAACGGGCGTTCACCTATCCACGTCGGCCGCTATGGATGCCACCGACGAGAGCAGCGAGACGCCGAAGCGCAGCAAGCGCGCGGTGAAGGCCGAGACGACGAGCGCGGAGGCGAGCCTCGCGACACCCGTCGAGACCACCGAGACCGAGACGCCCGCGGCCGAGGCCGCGCCGACCGAGAGCGAGCCGATGGCCGAGGCGGCGCCCAGCGACGCCGAGGCCGCCCCGACGGACGAGGCCGCATCGACCGAGACGCCGGCCGCCGAGAGCGCGTCGTCGCCCGGCACCGTCGCGGCCGAGCCGATCTCGGATCGCCGCCGCCTCCAGGCCGAGCTCGACGCGCTCGAGAAGAAGCAGGCCGAGCTGCGCCGCGCGATCACGATCGCCGATCACCCCGAGCTCGCCGACGCCGTCCGCGTCGTCGAGGGCCGGGTGTACGCCGTCACGCGCGCCGAGGCGAAGATGGCGCAGGGCCTGTCGAAGGGCGAAGAGCGCCGCCGCGAGACGCTCGAGAAGAAGCTCGCCGCCGCGCGCGCCAAGCGCGACGAGATCGACGGGCAGATCGCGGAGCTCGAGCGCGAGCTCGCCCCGCTCGGCGAGGAGCGCATGCGCGCGTTCGAGCAGGAGCGCCGCGGTGCGCTCGAGGCGCTCGTGTCGGTGCTCGGCACCCACGACGCCGCGTTCGCGGCCGCGGGAATCGACATCGCGGCGCTGGTGCCCGACCTCGCGCGCTGGACGCCCGAGCTGCGCACCGTCGCCGAAGAGATCGTGGCGCGCGGTAAGTCGTGATCAGGGACCGCGCCGGGAGTTAAGCTCGGCGCGTGTCTCAGCACAGCGAGCCCGGGGGGAAGGGCGCGCTCGATGCGCGCCCGCTCGCATCGATCGTCTCCGATCTGCAGGACGCGGGCGGCGGCGATCTCGATCGCGAGGATCTCCAGGCCGCACTCGCGCAGGCGCCGGTGGGCATCGCGATCTGGCGCGGCCCCGAGCACGTCTACCGCTTCGTGAACCGGCGTTATGCCGAGATGTTCGCGCCGCGCGCGCTCGTCGGTCGCACGCTGCGCGACGCGTTCCCCGAGCTCGACGAGGACGCGCACGCGCTCTGGAATCGTGTGTACGCGACGGGCGAGCCCTTCGTCGCGTACGAGCATCGCGGCGACTACGACCGTCGCGGCACCGGTGTGCGCGAGGAGGCGTACTTCACCTTCAGCCTGCACCCGGTGCGGCGCGCGTCGGGCGAGGTCGACGGTGTGGTCGCGATCGCGACCGAGGTCACCGAGGCGGTGAAGGTCGCGCGCGCGAGCGCGAGCCAGGACCACGCGCAGCTCGAGGGGCTCGCCGAGACGGCGGCCGCGCTGCGGCGCAGCGAGGAGCAGCTGCGCGTCATCATCAACACGGTGCCCGCGCTGGTCGCGTACGTCGATCGCGACCTCGTCTATCGCTGGTGCAACGAGTCCTACGAGCATTGGTTCGGGCCCGTCGCGCGCACCTACGTCGGGCGGCGCATGCAGGACGTCGTCGGCGAGCGCGCGCACGAGATCGTGCGGCCGCGGCTCGACGCGGTGCTGCGCGGCGAGCGCGTCGCGTTCGAGGACGAGATCCCCTACGCGCACGGTGGCAAGCGCTGGGTCGACGCGACCTACGCGCCGGTGCTCGGTCCGGGCGGCGACGTCGAGGGCTTCGTCGCGCTGGTGCACGACGTGAGCGATCGACGGCGCGCCGAGCGCGCGCTCGATCTGCTCGCGCGCGCGAGCGTGGAGCTCGGCGCGTCGCTCGACATCGACGTCGTGCTCTCCGATCTCACGCGCGTGCTCGTGCCCGACGTCGGCGAGTGGTGCGCGGTGTACCTGCGCGGCGAGGACGGGCGCACCACGCTCGCCGCGCTCACCCATCGCTCGGCGGAGAAGGCCGCGCTGATCCGCGAGGAGGTCGCGCGTTTCCCGCGGCCCGACGACGCCGAGCTCGGGGATGCGGCGGTGATCCGCACCGGGCGCGCCGAGATGTACTCGCGCATCGAGCCCGCGATGCTCGAGCGATTCGCGACGTCGCCCGAGCACGAGCGATTGCTGCAGCAGATCGCGCCGCGCTCGGTGATGATCGTGCCGCTGCGCGCGCAGGGCCGCGTGCTGGGCGCGCTCTCGGTCGGGCGCAGCGAGTCGGGTGTCGCGTACGACGCGGCGGATCTCGCGCTCGCGGAGGAGCTCGGACGGCGCGCCGCCGCGGCGCTCGAGAACGCGCGCCTCTTCGCGCTTGCGCAGACCGAGCGGGTGCGCGCCGAGGAGGCGAACCGCGCGAAGGACGAGTTCCTCGCGATGGTGAGCCACGAGCTGCGCACGCCGCTCAACGCGATGCTGGGATGGTCGCGCCTGCTCGAGACGGGCGGGCTCGACGAGGCCAAGCGCGCGCGCGCGGTCGAGGTGATCGCGCGCAACGCGCGCGCCCAGGCGCAGCTCATCGACGATCTGCTCGACGTGACGCGCGTGGTGAGCGGGAAGATCCGGCTCGAGGTGGTGCGCGTGGATCTGACGCGCGTGATCGACGCCGCGCTCGAGTCGATGCGCCCGGCGGCCGACGCGAAGCAGCTGACGGTCGAGGTGCAGCGCGATCCCGCGGCGAGCGAGATGCTCGGGGATGCCGATCGACTGCAGCAGGTCGTGTTCAACCTGCTGAGCAACGCGGTGAAGTTCACGCCGCCGGGCGGCACGGTGCGCGTGCGATCGGAGCGCATCGAGCACGCGCTGCGGATCACCGTGACCGACAGCGGCGAGGGCATCGACGCGTCGTTCCTGCCCTACGTGTTCGAGCGCTTCCGTCAGGCCGAGGTGGGCACGACGCGCAGCAAGGGCGGGCTCGGCCTGGGCCTCGCGATCGTGCGCAGCCTGGTCGAGCTCCACGGCGGGACGATCCACGCGCACAGCGCGGGCCGGGGCCACGGCGCGACGTTCACCGTCGTGCTGCCGATCGCGCCCGAGCGCACCGAGCCGCGGCGTGGATCGCCGAGCTCGCCCTCGATGCCCGCGATGGCGCCGCCCGCGTGCACGCCGACGCTGCACGGCGTGCGGGTGCTCGTGGTGGATGACGAGCGCGACGCGCGCGAGCTGCTGCGCACGGTGCTCGAGGGATGCGGCGCCGAGGTCACGACGAGCGCGTCGGTGAGCGAGGCGCTGGCGCGGCTCGATGCACGCGTGCCCGACGTGATCGTCTCGGACATCGGCATGCCGGGCGAGGACGGGTACGCGCTGATCGACCGGGTGCGTCGGCGCGCGGTGGAGGACGGTGGGCGGGTGCCCGCGGTCGCGCTGACCGCGTTCGCGCGCACCGAGGATCGCACGCGTGCGCTGCGCGCCGGCTTCGACGTGCACGTGGCGAAGCCCTTCGATCCCACCGAGCTGCTCCTCGTGGTCGCCAACGCGGCGGCGCGCGCGAAGTCTTCCTGAGCGCAGGTTCGAAATCGGCTCACCCGCTCCGGGCACTCCAGCTGAGCGGGAACCTCTTCGCGCGTGTGGCGTCGGAGTCGGCGTGCGACGTCGCGCAGCCGTGCTCGTGGTGCTCGTCGGGATCGCGTGCTCCTCGCGCGCGGCCGCGCAGACGCTCGACGCGCCCGAGGACGTGCGCGAGGTGACGCACGACGTGCGCGTGACCTTCACGCAAGGAGTCGCCGAGATCGCGGTGCGCATCGAGCTCGCGCGCGACGGGACGCAGCGCGCCGAGGTCGGCTACGTGCTGCCCTTGGCTCGAGGGGCCCAGGCGATCTCGCTCGAGGTGTGTCGTCCCGGCGGTGGATGTCGCGCGCTCTCGAGCGCGATCGCGAGCGGCGGGAGGCCCGTCGATCCCTACGCGATCGCGCTCCACGGTGTGCCGCGGGGACGAACGTCGCGACCCATCGCGCGCGCCTCGTGGCGACCCTCCGGCGTGACGATGCGCGCGGCCCCGGTCGGTGGCGCCGCGCGCCTCGTGCTCACGGTCCGCTACGCCGCGCCGCTCGCGGTGCGCGGCGGGGTGTCGTCGCTCGTGCTGCCGGCGCGTGATGCCGACGCGCGCCTCGCGCCTTCGTCGATCACGCTCGTCGCGCCCGATCACGACACGCTCTCGGTCTCCGGTGGCGCGCCGGGCGAGGACGCGACGATCTCGGCGCGCATCGCCTCGCCGCTGCGCGTGCTCGCGGACGTCGAGTGCGTCGGCGCGCGCTGCGCGCATGCGCACTTGGTCGAGCCTCGTCGCATCGAGCGTCACGACGTGATCCTCGCGATCGACGCGTCGCCCTCGATGCTCGACGTCCCGACCGAGCGCGTCGAAGCGACGCTGCGCGCGCTGCTCGCGGCGCTGCCCGACGGCTCGCGGGTGCGGGTGATGCGCTTCGCGGCCCGCGCGCGCTGGGACGACGACACGTGGCGCAGCCCCGCCACCCTCGATGCCGCCCACCTCGCGAGCGAGGCGCCTGGCGCGCTCGGCTCGCGCACCACGTTCGACGCGGCGCTCGCGCTCTCCGCGCTCGACGACGCGACCGCACCGCTCGTCGTGGTCGTGGGCGACGGATGGCTCGACGGCGCCGATCTCGTCGCGCTCGAGTCGCGCGGAGCGCGCGTCGTGATCGCGAACGTGTCCGATGCGCCGTTCGGAGGCGTGACCCTGCGCGCCGCGAGCGCGACCACCTCGACCATGACGCTCGCGCTCGGCGCTTCGTTCGCGGGGAACGGCATCGACCTCGCGTCGATCGTCGCCGAGCCCACGTCGCGCGCCCGCCTCGAGCTGCGCGGTGAGCCCGCGATCGATCTCCCGTCCGTGCCCAGCGGCGAGCCGCTCTCGCTCGTCACCACCGGGCGCGCATCGCGTCTCGTGGTCGGCGCCCGCGCGGTGCGCGCCTCGACGCCGAGCGACGCGCTCCACGCCGTGCTCGCGCCGCAGGGCTCGTTCGACGCGCTCGCGCTCGATCGCCGCGTGCTCGGCGATGTCGACAAGTGGATGCGCCCGCGCCGGCCTCCGCTCGTGCCGGGCGGCATCGGGGGCGTGCAGTCGTGGATCACCGCGATGCCGATCGGCCACGGCCTCTACGCGCGCTGCGCGCGTCCGCCGCGGATCCGCATCCCGCCGCCTGCCCGCATCCGCGCGACCGCGTCCGCCGAGACCCTGCGCCGGATGGTGCGTGTCCAGCTCGCGCCGCGGGTGCGCGGATGTCTCGCTGCCGCGCGCGCCGGTCGCCCCGACTGGCATGCGCACGTCACGCTCCATCTCTCGCTGGCGCACCGCGAGGTCCTCGCCGCGCGCGCCTCCGGCGAGAACGTCGATGCGACGCTCGAGTCGTGCATCCTCGCCGGCGTCGACGATCTCCAGGTCCCGCGCTTCGACGGGCGCATCGACGTCGGCTACCCGTTCCGCGCCGTCGCGATCGCGCGACCCGACGTGCTCCCGCTCGACCCCGAGACCTCGTCGCTGGTCGACGCGCTCCTCACCCCGTGAGCAGCGCGCCCTCGAGCCACTCGCAGAGCGCGAGCACGGCCGCTCGCTGATCGGGCCTCTCGGTCTCCATGCGCGGCAGCACCGCGATGCGCCCCGACGCCGCGCTCACCGTGATCCGATGCACGTGCGGCACGTCGATCACCCAGAGCAGGTCGTTGCCCGCGAGCGTCGCGCCCTCGGCCCGCGCGACCATCGCGGCACGCAGCGCGAGCGGCAGCGCGCCCGGCGCACGCACGTCGTAGAGATCACGGCGCGCGCACGAGCGCGTCACCCGGACGTCGAGCGCTCCGACCGTGAAGCGATCGAGGAGCTCGCCGCTCACCGCGACGGACGGCGCGCGACGATCTCGCAGCGCGCGTCTCCGCGCGCGAGGCACTTCGTCTCGTCGGCGACGAAGTGATCGCTGCCGCGGAAGAGCCGGCGGTAGTAGTCCTCGTCGAGCGTCGGCCGCTGCGTGATGTCGCCCACGTAGAGCAGGTTCATCAGCCCCGCGACGCCGCCGGTCGCGAGATAACAGCGCGCGTTCTTCCCGATCGGGTAGTCGCGCACCCAGCCGGTGCACTCGTACGCGTTGTCGATCGAGATCCGCAGCTCCTTGCCGGGCGCGAGATCCTCGATGCGCCACACGCCCCAGCCGAACGCGTTGACCACCGCGACCATCCCGCGGATCCAGTCCTCGCGCGTCTGGATCATCGGCGCGACGACGGCCTCCCACTCGGCCGACTGCATGATCCCGCCGAACGTGTTGAACGCGCAGACGTGGCCCGCCTCGACGAGCAGCTCGCGCGCGTCCTCCTCGAGCCCGCTGCCCTCGAGATCGCGCGCCACCGCGAACGAGATGCGGTTGTAGTAGTCCGCGAAGTGCTGGGTGAGGTGCAGCCCGAACGCCGGGATCAGCCCCTCTTCGTTGCCACGGATGCCGAGGCCCGACACCGCCTCGACGATCGTCTTCTCGTCGATCGCCATGCTCAACGCACCTTCAGGAGGATCTCGGTCGCTCCACCCTCGCGCATGCTCGCGCACGCGCGCTGCTCGGCATCGACGCGCTCGGGCGCGAGGCCCGCGGCCGCGGTGAGCGCGCCGCGGAAGAAGCCGGTCGCGAAGTGATCGACCGGCCGCGTCGAAGGCCCGAACTTCGCGATCCAGCCCACCGCGTAGTGCGAGGGCGAGATGGTCACGAGGCCGCCCATCGGCGTCACCTCGCTCACGTCCGCGCGACCGAAGCCGAGCGTCGCGAAGAGGCTCGCCGCGCGCGTCATGCGCGCCGCGAACGTCTCGCTCGGCGCCTGGGCGAAGAGACGCTCGAGCATGGTGCGCGCCGCTTCGCTCGCCGCGCGTCGCTGGATGCTCACCGCGCGATCGCCGAGGGCGTCCTCGAGCGAGCGCTGCAGGAACACGTTGTAGTGATGGCAGTGGAAGACGAGGCGCGAGCCTCCGATCACGATGGTGCCGTTCTCGCGATCGAACACCGGCTCGCTCATCCTCGTCCGCCTCCTCGTCCACCGCTCTCCGAGAGGATCTCCCGGGCGATGCTCTCGGCCAATGCCACCAGCGTCGGGTCGTCCGGCAGCTCGGCGGCCTGGCGCGAGAGGGGTCGGCCCACCTTCAGATTCAGTCGCGCGAGATCCACGTTCGGGAGTCCCTTCGACTCGGTCCGCACGCGGTCGACGATGGCCTGCAGTCGTGCCCCCATGCGAGGATCAGTATCGATAGTTCAGTCTCAGACCGTCAACAGATTCTTTCGAGACTGTTTCGTGACCGTCGCGTCCACACCTGTCCGCACCTACGCCGCCATGCGCGCCTTTCTCGAATGACTGCGGGCACTTGTCGATCGTCGACGCGCGAGGGCGCGCGTGCGAGCTTCGCGTGATGCGACCAATCTCCGCCGTCGACGTCTTGCTCGCGACGTTCGACTCGTTCCGCCGAACCTTCTCCGCGCACCTGCGCTGGAACGCCGGGTTCCTGGTCCTCGCCGATCAGCCCGAGCGACGCGTTCAACGCGGGGTTCGCGCGCGTCGGGGTGGTCGCGCCGACGATGCTCGCGCGCCTCGTCGTGGACGCGGTCGTCGCGATCGTGCCGGCGAGCGTCGTCCTCGTGCTCCTGGTCTCGAGCACGCAGGAGGCGGGGACCGCGTCGCTCGTGCTCGCGGTGCTCGCGGTGGGCGCGCTCTACGCGGTCGGCCTCGTCGCGATGCTCGTCGTGCGAGCGTTCCTCGGCGTGTCGGGGCCGGTCGCGTTCCACGAGGGCGGCGGACCCGTCGCGGCGCTCTCGCGCAGCGTCGAGCTCCTGCGCGGTCATCGGAGCTCGATGGCGCGTACCCGCGCGATGTGGATGGTGATCGCGCTCGTCGTCTACGGCCTCGCGAACGTCCCGATGCTCGTCGTGGGCTCGACCGCGACCGGAGGCGTGGCGGCGCTGGTCGTGACGCTCTACTCGCTCCTGCTCTACGTGACCTCGCTGATGCTGCTCTCGTTCGACACCGCGCTCGAGGGCGTCTTCTATGCGGAGCTGCTGCGCGAGGACGACGCGCGCGAGATCGCACGCACCTTCGAGTGAGCAGCGCGCGAGCGCGGGCGCATCGGCCCGCGCTCGCGCACGGAGCGATCAGGTCACCGGCTCGATCGGGCCGTTCCCCTCGGCGGTGCGCGCCACGCGATAACGCGCGATCTGCCACTGCGACGCGAGCTCCTCCGCACGGTCGTAGAAGCTCTCGCGCACGACCTCGGGGGGCAGCTGCATCAGCGTCGCGTCGAGCCCCGACGCGTCGAGCTGCGCGACGATCAGCCCGTTCACGTCGGTGCGCGAGTGCACGAGCTGGGGGCGCGCGGTCTGCATCAGGAAGTCGAGCGCGTTGAGCACCGTCTCGACCACCGGGTTGCCCGCGAGGCTCGCGAGCTGCTGCGCGCTGCCGTAGAGGAGCTCGCGGAAGTTCCCGCTGCTGATGCCGGGCGTGGTGAGCTCGATCGCGCGACCGCCCTCGCCCTGGTGATCGGTGACGAACGCGGAGTGGATGTCCCCCGAGATCACCAGCGCGTTGCGGGGGCGCAGCACGTCGCGGAGCAGCGCTTCCTTCTCGATCGGGAAGCCGTCCCAGTGATCGACGTTCAGATAGAACTGCTCGGCGGGGAAGCCCTCGGGGAGCTGCGCCGCGAAGCTCGACACGTCGAGGATCAGCGGCGAGAACGAGACGCTCGATCCGAGCACGGTCCACGTCGCGTCGTCGTTCGCGTCGATCGCCTCGCGGAGGAACGACAGCTGCGCGTCGCCGAGCGGATGCGGCGCGCCCGGCGCGCGGTGCTCGGCCCACAGATCGTAGTACTTCGCGACGACGAGATAACGCGCGCCGATCGACCCGAAGAGCCCGCTCTTGCCGAACGACGCGTACGACACACCGAGCGGCATGCGATCGGTGATCTCGATCGCGGGGATCATCACGCCGGCGGCTCTCAGCGTCGCGTTGATCACCTCGACGTCCGCCGCGCCCGCGGTCGCCTCCGTCGCGAGCGTCGTCGCGCGCTCGGCGGGCGCGCCGCCCGCCATGTACGCGCCGGTCAGCACGGTCACGAGCGCGGTCTTGTAGTCCTCGTAGGTCGCGTCGGTGAGATCGACGTAGGGACGGTAACCGCCCATCTCGAACGCGGTGTCGGCGGTCTGTCCTTCGGGCAGGCGCCCTTCGGTCTCGCGCGTCGTCAGCACCGCGCGCACGTGATCCTCGCTCATCACGACCGTGCCCGGCCACGCGTGCTCGGCGATCGGATGATCGGGGCGGTAGCTGCGGTAGTCGCCGACCACGAGGTGCAGGTGACGCCCGAAGCGCAGGTCGCGGTAGATGCGGTTGTCGGGGAAGAGGCTCTCGGTCGCGCTGCCCACGAGCGAGCCCGCCGCGTCCTCGCCCGCGATGTCGCGCGCGATCGGATGGAACTCGAGGAACGCCTGCTCGGCGTTGCGGCGATGCTCGGCATCGCGCTCGTCCTCGCGCCCGCCGCTGCGCGTCGCGACGTCCTGCCACGAGTCGTCGGCGAACTCGTGATCGTCCCAGGTGACGATGAACGGGAAGCGCTCGTGCACGCGCTGCAGCACGGGATCGCCGCGGTACGTCTTGTAGAGCTCGCGGTAGTTCGAGACCGAGCGCGCTGCGTAGAACGTCTCGCCGTCCTCCTCGAGCGCGATCGCGCCCTCGGTGTCGGTGAACGCGACCGCGCGCTCCGCCGAGGCGCTCATGAAGCTCGGATCGCCGGTGGTCTCGTAGATGTAGTCGCCGAGGTGCACGACGAAGTCGAGCTCGTCGTTCTCCGCGTCGAGCAGCGGCAGGTACGAGTTGTAGAAGCGACCGACGTAGTCCTGGCAGCTGACGATCGCGAAGCGCACCGGCACGTCGGCGTCGCGCGCTGGGGCGGTCTTGAAGCGACCGACGCGCGAGCGCGTGCCCTCGTGCACGAAGCGGTAGTAGTAGCGAGTGCCCGCCTCGAGGCCGTCGACCTTCACGCGCACGCAGTGATCGTGCGCGGCCTCCGCGGTGAGCTCCGCGGTCGAGAGCGACACGAGCATCGAGAAGCGCTCGTCGAGCGCGAGCTCGAGCGTGAGCGGCGCATCGACGCTCGCATCGGCCGGCGTCACGCGCGTCCACAGGACGATCGCATCGGCGCGGGGATCACCCGACGCGATCGACTGAGGGAACGTGCCCGAGGGATCGCCGTCGCCTCCGTCGTCACCACATCCCGAGAGCGATCCTCCGAGCGTCACCGCGCCCGCGCTCACCACGACCGTCTTCAGGAACCTTCGTCGACCGATCGGCGGCATCCCCATTCGTGCTTCCTCCACGAGTTGGGGACGCAGCCTACGCGACGTACTCTCGAGGCGCGATGCGCAACCTCGTCCCGATCGTCGCGCTCCACGACGAGCGGAGAGTCGCGCGCGCCGTGGTCGCTTTCCGGCGCGACGCTCGAGCGACGGTGCGTGACCGCGGCGGATCTCTCCTCCTGTCGCGTCGTGGCCGTCGAGGACGGACATGCGATCGAAGGGCGCACGTTGTGGGCGCGCATCGTCGCCGACCGCGCGCGCTGGGGCACGTTCGTGAGCGAGCCGGTCCGGGCGATCCGCAGGGCTGGATGGCGAACGCGGGGCTCGAGACGTGCGAGGAGTCGTGCCCTGCGCCTATGGCCGCACCGGCCTATTCGTGCGCGATCGCGGACGCGGTGTGCTCGCGCACCGAGTGAAACGCGCGCCTCTTTACGCTGCTCGTCGGGTGCGGCGATCCTCGGTGCGCGATGCGCCGTTTCGCTTCTTCGCTCCTCTTCACGTCGATCGTCCTCGCTGCGTGCGAGAGCGAGCCACCGATCTTCACCGCGCCCGATCGTGCGATCGGCGATCGCACGCCGCTCTCGCGAACCTGCGACGAGATCGACGCGACGCACTGCCTGATGCCGTGGCCGAGCAACGCGTTCACCGTCGCCGATCCGAGCACCGAGACCGGGCTGCGCCTCGCAGTCGACATCGCGCAGCTGAACTCGCGCGACGACGGCAGCGTGCTCGCTCGCGCCGACGGGTTCTCGCGCGTGAGCACGCTCGTCGCGGGGTTCCCGGTGCACGTCGATCCCGCGACCACCGAGGGCGAGGTGCACCTTTTCGCCGCGCAGGACGCGACCGAGATCCCGCTGCGCATCGAGACGTACCTGCCCGAGACGAACGATGCGTCGCTCGTGGTCGCGCACCCGCTCGCGCCGCTCGACGCGGCGACCGACTACGTCGTCGTGATCACCGATGGCCTCCGCGACGAGCGCGGCGCGGAGCTCGATCAGGACCGCACGATGCGCGTCGCGCTCGCGCTCGAGCCCGCGCACACCGAGGAGGAGGCCGCGCTCGCCGGCTATCACGCGCCGACGCGCGTGGTGATCGAGCAGGCGGGCATCGATCCCGAGCACGTGCTGCGCGCGTGGGACTTCACGACGCGCTCCGCCGAGGACCCGCTGCGTCGTCTGCGCGGGATGCGCGAGGCCGCGATCGCCGCGGTCGACGGGGCCGACGTCGAGGTCGCGATCGACGAGGTCGAGCACCGCGCCGAGGGCCCGGTCGCGAGCGTCGTGATGGGACGCCTCGTCGGGCTGCCGAATTATCTGACCGAGGTCGGGCTCAGCGCCGACGACGAGGGCGAGCCGCTCGCGATGGGCACTCGCGAAGCGCCGTTCCGCGTCGTGATCCCGCGCGGCGAGGGCGACTACCGCATGCTGATGTACGGGCACGGCACCGGCGGCAGCGTGCGCGACGCGAACTTCGACGACGCGATCGCCGAGGCGGGCGCGGCGAAGATCGGCATCGAGTTCTATCGCTGGACCGACACGACCGTGATCGAGACGTTCCTCGATCTCGCGGAGATGGCGCAGGGCTCGAGCGCGGCGTCGGCGGGCCTGGTGCAGGCGGTCGCGGACGCGTCGGCGATCCGTCGCTCGGCGAGCACGATCCTCGGTGACGCGCTCGCCGCGGAGCAGCTCGGCGGGATGCCGAACCCGCACGTCGGCCGTCGTCCCGACGACTCGGTGCCGATCTGGGTCGGTGGATCGCTCGGCGGCACGATGGGCCTGGTGTTCACCGCGTCGAACGCCGACGTGAGCCACGCGGTGCTCAACGTCGGCGGCGCGGGCTGGGCCACGTGGGTGCGCGATGCGCTGCAGTTCGGGTACATCCGCGGCCTCATCTCGATCGCGAACGGCGGCGAGCTGAACGTGCCGCTCGTCGTCGCGATCGCGCAGACGCAGCTCGACGAGTGCGACGGCGCGTCGTGGGTCGACGAGATCCACGGGCCGCATCCGATCGTCGCGCTGCTGCAGGAGAGCATCGGTGACCCGGTGCTGCCCAACGCCGGCAGCGAGATGGCGGCGCGCGTCCTCGATGCGACGATGATCGGCGAGCCCATCGTGCCGATCGCGGGGCTCCAGGGCGCGACGACGATCGCGGGCGCGAGCGCGATCACGCAGTACCGCGTCCCGGGCACCGACGCGCTCGACATCCACGGCTTCGCGGCGGAGGACACGCCGGCCGCGGCCGCGGCGCGCGCGCAGATCATCGGGTTCGTGGAGTCGGCGTGGGCGGGCGAAGCGAGCGTCGTCGTGCCCGAGGCCTGCGAAGGCGGGATCTGCGACTTCTCGCGCTGAGCCCTTGCCAGAGTGCTCGGTCCCGCAAGGACCGGCGGGCGAGCCGATCTCACCAGTGTTCGAAGCGCGCCTATGTCGCGACGTGAACGACGCGTCGCGCGCGATCCAGCGCGTCTATCTGCTGCTCCTCCTGCTCCACACGCTCGCCGCGTCGCTGGTCTGGGGGATCAACACGCTCTTCTTGCTCGACGCGGGACTGAGCAACGGCGAGGCGTTCGGCGCCAACGCGTGCTTCACCGCGGGCATGGTGCTCTTCGAGGTGCCCACCGGCGTGGTGGCCGACACCCGAGGACGGCGGACGTCATACCTGCTCGGCACGCTGACGCTCACGATCTCGACGCTGCTCTATCTCGTGATGTGGCAGATCTCGGCGCCCTTCTGGGCGTGGGGCGTCGCGTCGGTGCTCCTCGGGCTCGGATTCACGTTCTTCTCGGGCGCGGTCGAGGCGTGGTTGGTCGATGCGCTCCGCTCGAGCGGCTACACCGGCGAGCTCGATCCGGTGTTCGCGCGCGGCGAGATCGTCGAGGGCATCGCGATGCTCGGAGGATCGGTCGCGGGCGGCGCGATCGCGCAGGCGACCGACCTCGGCGTGCCCTACGTGCTCCGCGCCGCCGTGCTCGCGATCGCGTTCGGATGCGCGTTCGTGATGATGCGCGACGTGGGGTTCACGCCGCGCGCCGGCGATCATCCGCTGCGCGAGGTCCGGCGCGTGCTCGTGTCGTCGATCCGCGACGGCTTCGGCGCGCCGCCGGTGCGTTGGATCATGCTCGCCGCGCCGTTCACGTCGGGCGTGTCGTTCTACGCGTTCTACGCGATGCAGCCGTATCTGCTCGAGCTGTGGGGCGACCCGCACGCGTTCGGGATCGCCGGGCTCGCCGCCGCGATCGTCGCCGGTGCACAGATCGCGGGCGGGTTCGCGGTGCCGCTGCTCGGCCGCTCGTTCCGGCGGCGGACCTCGGTGCTGCTGATCGGCACGCTCGTCAGCACGCTGGTGCTCGTGGCCATCGGCTTCGTGCAGAGCTTCGCGGCAGTGCTCGTGCTGCTCGTCCTCTGGGCGCTGGTGTTCGCGGTGATGACGCCGATTCGCCAGGCGTACTTGAACGGCCTCGTCGAGCCCGAGCGAAGGGCCACGTTGCTCTCGCTCGACTCGCTGCTGGGCTCGAGCGGAGGAATCGTGATCCAACCTGCGCTCGGTCGCGCCGCGGACGTCTGGAGCTATCCGACGTCGTACGCGATCGGCGCGGCGATCCAGGCGCTCGCGCTGCCGTTCGTGTGGCTCGCGCGGCGCGAGCGCGCGGTGTCCGACCCGATGGCGAACGAAGGCGCGCCGCGCTGAGGCTCAGTCTGCGCGGCGCGCGGCGATCGCGATCCGCAGCGCGACCGTCGCGGCGAGCACGATGCCGATCGCGAGCGCGGGCCACGGGGTGAGCGCGCACCCGAGCACGAGCAGCACGCAGACCGGGCACGTCGCGCGCTCGAGCGCTCCGTGCTCGTGGGCGCGCAGTTGGATCGCCCACGTCGCGAGCACGAAGAGCGCGACCGGCACCGACACCGCGAGCCCCGCGCCGAGCGCGCCGACGTGCGCGTGTCCGACCGTCGCATCGACGCCGACCGCGAGCCCCGCGCCGACCGCCGCCGCGGATGCGAACACCAGGTAGTGCCCGTAGCCCCAGCGGAACGAGTCCCGGCTGGACGCGACGACCGCGCGCTCGAAGTAGAGCCACCACATCGAGATGATCGTGAGCAGACCGCCGACGACGATCGGCCAGAGCGTGGCGAACGCGTGCTCGTCCGCGAGCGCCGACTGGATCGCGTTGATCGTCGCGAGCACCGACTCGCCCAGCACGATCAGCGTGAGGAGCCCGTGCCGCTCGGCGATATGGTGCGCGTGCCACGGAGTCTCGCCTCGCCGCTCCGCCACCACCGGGACCGCGAGCTCGCACGCCGCGAGCACCACCCAGCCGATCACCGGGAGCGGCTGCGGCGTGAATTGGATCGCGATCCAGCCGATCTGGCAGAGGACGACGCCTGTCGCGTAGGTGAGCGCCGTCGCGCGACGCTCGGGATCGGATCGCGCAGCGCGCAGCCACTGCGCGACCAGCGCGATCCGCATGATCACGTAGCCGACCACGACGATCATGAAGTCGCCCTGATCGAACGCGCGCGGGACGCCGGCCGCGAGCACCAGCACGCCCGCGATCTGCGTGAATGTCGCCAGGCGATAGGCCACGTCGTCGGTGTCGTACGCCGACGCGAACCACGTGAAGTTCACCCACGCCCACCAGATCGCGAAGAACACCATCGCGTATCCGGCGAGCGCGTGCCCGACGTGCGCCTCCGCGAGGTCGTGGTGCAGGCGCGCCGCGGCCTGTGCGATCGCGACGACGAAGCAGAGATCGAAGAGCAGCTCGAGCGGCGTGGCGACCCGATGTGGCTCGTGGGGATCGCGCGCCTGCATCGGCTCGTGGAGCGAGGCCTCGTGGGACACGGCGCGAGAGTATCGCGCTCATTCGCCGCGCGAGCGCGGCCTTCCGGGCCGCGCCGGCACGTCGATGCCGAGGCGCTCGATGTGGCGGTGGATCGTCACCCTGCTGATCCCGAGCGCGCGCGCCGCCGCGGTGCGGTTCCCGTTCGCGCTCCGCAGCGCTCGCTCGACCATTGCGCGATCGAGCTCGCGGTGCGCGTCGGCGCGCGCCGGTCCTCCGCGCCCGCCGAGCTCGAAGTGTTGCGCGCCGAGCTCGTCGTCGTCGGCGATCGCGACCGCGCGACGGAGCGCCTGCTCGAGCTCGCGCACGTTGCCCGGCCACGCGTGCGCGACGAGCGCCGCGATCGCGCTGCGGCCCAGCGTGACCCTGCGCATGCCGGGCTCGTTCGCGATCTTCGCGAGCGAAGCCTCGGCCAGCGCGGGCACGTCCTCGAGCCGCTCGCGCAGCGACGGGAGCCGCAGCCGCACGCCGTTCAACCGGAAGAAGAGATCGCGACGGAAGCGACCGGCCTCCACCTCGGCCTCGAGATCGCGGTTGGTCGCGGCGACGATGCGCACGTCGATCGGGCTCGCCGAAGGCGCGCCGATCGGATGCACCTCGCGCTCCTGGAGCACCCGCAGCAATCGCGTCTGCATGCGAAGCGGGAGCTCTCCGATCTCGTCGAGCATCAGGGTGCCGCCGTCGGCGGCGCGGAACACGCCGGGGTGATCGCGGAGCGCGCCGGTGAACGAGCCGCGCACGTGGCCGAAGAGCTCGCTCTCGATCAGCGCCTCGGGCAGCGCGCCGCAGTTGATCGCGACGAAGGGCCGGCCGGCGCGGGTGCTGCGATCGTGCACGAAGCGCGCGAAGAGCTCCTTGCCGGTGCCCGACTCGCCTTCGATCAGCACCGGGAGCGTGCTCGGCGCGACCCGGCGCGCGACGTCGAGCGCGGCGCGCAGCGATCGCGCGCTGCCCACGATGCCGTGCTCCTCGAGCGGCGCGCCGCCGCGCGCCAGGGCCTCGGTCAGTCGCTCGAGCTCGGCATCCTTGCGCTCGCTCTCGATCCGCAGCGCCTCGTGGGCGCGCGCGAGATCCTGCGTGCGCGCCCGCGCTTCGCGGTGCAGGCGCGCGTTCTCGAGCGCGAGGCCGATCACGTCGGCGAGCGCCTGCGCCATCTCGCGATCCGCGTCGCCGAAGCGCGCGGTCTCGAAGCGATGATCGAGATAGAGCGCGCCGATCACGCCCTGCGGCGCCCGCACCGGCACGCAGAGGATCGAGCGCAGCCCGAGATCGAGCACGCTGCGCGCGCCGCGGAGCTCGGGATCGTCGCTCGCGCTCGCGGTGACCAGCGGCTCGCCGGTCGCGAGCACGCGCTCGGCGACGCTGCGCGAGAACCGGAAGCGGCTCTTCTGGATCGTGTCGCGATCGAGGTTGCGCGCGATCGCGACCTCGGGTCGCTTCTCCTTCGAGCGGCGCAGCAGGAGGAAGGCGCGCTCGCCGCCGGTGGTCGCGACCGCTTCGTCGAGCGCGACCTGGAGCACGCGCTGCTCGTCGGGCTCGAGCAGCACGCGACCGAGGAGCGCGATCATGCGGCGCACCGGCTCGCCGAGCCGCGCCGGTGTCGTGGCCGCGGGCTGGGGCGCGCGCACGATCGCTGCGCGCTCCGGCGTCGCGAGGAAGCGCTCGCGAAGGCCCGCCGGGAAACGCGCTGCGAGCTCGCCGATCGCCTCGCGCGCGCGGGTGCGCAGCGCCTCGCCCGCGCCGGTGCCCAGCCGATCGTGGATCGCGGCGGCGATCGCCAGCGCCCGCGCCTCGAGATCGCGATCGCCTTGGCTCTTCGCGTCGCCGATCGCGCGCTCGGCGGCGCGGCGTGCCTCGTCGAGCGCGCCCCGCGCGAGCTGCGCCCGCGCCACCACCAGCGCGGCGCGCGCGCCGAGGCCGGCATCGTGGAGCGCGCTCTCGTGCGCTCGCGTGAAGGCGAGCGCCGCGTCGAGCTCGCCGAGCTCGCTCTCGAGCAATCGCGCCTCGAGCGCCTGGCGCGCCGCGCCGCACCCATCGAACGCGCGCTGCGCTTCGCGCGCTCGCTCTCGGGCCCGCGCCGGATCGCGGTGCGCGATCACCTCGGCGTCGATCAGGATCGTCTGCCCGACGTGGATCGCCGCGCCGGCGCGCTCGGCCGCGTCGCGCGCCGCGGAGAGCACCCGCTCGGCATCGGCGTCGGCGCCCGCGAGCGCGAAGAGACCCGCGAGGTTGGTGAGCGCCGCAGCGCGCGATCCCAGACGCCCGAGGCGCAGCGCGAGCTCGGCCGCGCGTTCGTAACGCGTGATCGCGTCGGCGATCTCGCCGAGCGCGTGCTCCGTCGTCGCGACGTTCATCACGTACGGCGGGAGCGCGGCGACGTCACCGGCGCGCTCGGCCTCGGAGAGCGCGAGCACCGCCCGATCGCGCGCGCGGTGGGGATCTCCGGAGAGCGCGTAGGCCGATGCAGAGCGCGCGATCGCGTGCGCGATGGCGCCCGGATCGCCCGACGCGCGCGCCTCGCGCTCGGCGAGCGCGGCGTGCTCGAGCGCGCTCGTCGCGTCACCGAGTCGCAGCGCGGCGTCGCTGCGCAGCGCGGCGAGGCGCGCGCGGATCGCAGGATCGGACGCGTCGCCCAGCGCACCGTCGGCGATCCGATCGGCCTCGGTCGGATCGCCCAGCGCGAGCGTGCTCGTCGCCGCGATCACCGCAGCGCGTGCCCGCAGCGCGAGGTCGATCATCGCAGTGCCCGCGCGATCACGCGCCTCGCGATGTCGTCCCAGCCGCTCGAGCACCCGTGCGTGATCGAGCGCGATCCCGGGATCGTCGGGATCGAGCGCATCGAGGATCGCCGCGCCGTCGCTCAGCCTGCCGGCGTCGATCTCGGCGCGCGCGAGGATCCGCGCCCACGCGGGGCTCGCGCGCGGCGCGTCGTCGATCCCGGGTGCGACCGCGCGCACGATCGCCGCGGCGCGCCGCGGCTGTCCGCGCACCAGCGCGCGCTCCGCGGCACCGAGGTCGAGCGTTTCGTCCTCGTCTCGCTGTGGTGCCGGGACACGATCGCGCGGCCGCGCCTCGGGATGACGCGCGAGATCGCGCGCCCATCGCGCCACGTCTCCCGCGCGCCCGCCGGTCGCGGCGTGCACCTCCACGATCGTCGCGGCGTCGGCGCGCGCGCCCTCGCGCGACAACACCCGCGCGATCGCCCGCTCGTCCAACGGATCGACGTGGACCTCACGTGCGCCGAGCGGCACGAGCTCCCGCGCGAGCGCGTCGTCGATCCCCACGAGCACCAGCGCTCCACGCTGCGCGATCGCGATCGCCCGGGCCGCCGCCACCACCGAGGCCCGCACGTCGTCGTCGAGCGCATCGGCATCGTCGATCACCATCGGCGCGCCGATCCGCACCGCGACGATCCCGGCGCGCCGCGCCGGATCGTCCACGTCGACCCGCGACGCGCGCGCCAGCGCGAGCCAGGGATCGGAGCGCCACGCTGCGTCGACGTCGACGATCGCGCGGCCCGACCCGACGCGCTCGTCGACCCATGCGTGCACGAGCGCGGTGCGCCCGCTCCCGTGCGCCGCGCGCACCAGCACGATCGAGCCCTCGTCGCAGCGCACCCGATCGAGCGGGCTCGCCTCGAGCTCGGTCGATCCCGCTCCCGCGATCCCGCCCAGCGCCGCGATCGCTGCGCCGGCCGAGCTCGGCCGACGTGCCGCATCGCGATCCAGGCACGCGTCCACGATCGCGCGGATCGTCGGAGGAAGCGCGAGCTCGCGGAGGGTCGCGCCCAACGCGAACAGATCCGAGGCGACCGACACCGGCGCCCCCTCGAGCAGGTCGGGCGCGAGGTAGCCGTGCGTGCCTCCGCGCGCGATCGCACCGAGCGGCGTCGCGAGCCCGAGGTCGATCACCCGCACCGTGCCGTCGTCCTCGACGAGCACGTGCTCGGGCTTGAGGTCGCCGTGCGCGATCCCCGCCGCGTGGAGCCGCGCGAGCGTGCCGAGCAGCGCGATCACGACGCGCGTCGCGTCGTCGGGCGCGCGCGTCAGGTGCACGTCGATGGTCACACCCTCGACGCGCTCGAGGATCGCGGTGGTGCGCTCGCGATCGCGCGCGACCGCTCGCACCCGTCGGAGCGCCCGATCGCGGAGCCGCAGCGTGATCGCGATCTCGCGCTCCAGCGCCATCCGCGCCGCGGCCGCGCGCGCGACCTTGGCGATCACGGTCGGACCGCCGAGCGCGTCCCCCACCACCGCGACCCCGTCGCCCGGGAGTGGACCGAAGCGGGCGGAGACGAGCGGAAAAATCGAATCAGTCACGCAACACGAAACTGTATCGGATACTGTTTCGCATCCAAAATCGCGCGAATTAGCGGGCATTCCCGCTGGCGCGCGACTTGTAGAAGGAGCGGCCAACCCAGGAGGTCCGCTTGAGCCTGCTTCGAATCGCCCCCGTCCTGACCGCTCTCGCCATCGTCGCGTGCAGCGCCCCCGAGCCGTCCGACGCGGCCCGCTACGCGGTCACCGCGTGCAGCTCCGAAGGCGCCTGCGCCGCCGGCGAGACCTGCGAGGACGGCCTCTGCCTGCCGACCTGCGGCGAGAGCGACTGCCCGTCGATCGCCGTGTGCCTCGACCACGCGTGTTACGTCGAGGGCGACGGACCCTGCGCGAGCGACGCCGACTGCCCGGCCGAGCAAGCGTGCGTCGCCGGCGCGTGCGCCGCGCTCCCGCCGATCCTCGACTGCGCCGCGACCGACGACTGCCCCGAGGGCAGCGAGTGCGACGACGGCATCTGCGTCGCCACCGAGGTGTGCGTGCAGGCCGAGCTCTGCGGCAACGAGATCGACGACGACTGCAACGGCATCGTGGACGACGGCTGCGCGAGCGAGGAGCCGGGCGCGTGCGTGGCGGCGGAGCTCTGCGGCAACGAGCTCGACGACGACTGCAACGGCATCGTGGACGACGGCTGCGCGAGCGAGGAGCCGGGCGCGTGCGTGGCGGCGGAGCTCTGCGGCAACGAGATCGATGACGACTGCAACGGGATCGTGGACGATGGCTGCTCGAGCGAGGAGCCGGGCGCGTGTGTGGCGGCGGAGCTCTGCGGCAACGAGATCGACGACGACTGCAACGGCATCGTGGACGACGGCTGCGCCCCCTGAACGCGAAGACCTCGTGACGTGATTCGTGCGCGCCGCTCGTGCTCGGGCGGCGCGCCGTCCTGATGGAGACTCCGGATGATCGCCCGTCTCGTCCCGCTCGCGTGGCTGCTCGTGATCGCGGGCTGCGTCGCGACTCCGCTGCCCGATCCACCTTCGGCGAATCCCGAAGCGATCACGATCCGTGAGTCGCAGCCGGAACAGCTGACGGTGACCGGCACCGACGGCGCGATCCATCCGGGCGAGATGCGCCTGCGCATCACGAACCTCACGACCGCCGAGCGCGGCGGGCGCATCGAGGTCGCGGTGACTCCCTCGGGCGCGTTCGACGCGACGCTGCCGGGCACGCTCACGGACACGCTCTATCTCGAGCAGGTCGAGGCGATGGGGGGCGGCACGTTCATCGCTGCGCTCGTGAGCTCGGGCGGCACCGCGGTGATGTCGATCGAGCCCGGCCCCGACACCGACGGCGACGGCTCGCCCGACCTCGTCGACTGCGCGCCCAACGACGAGATGCTCGCCTCGCGCGAGTGCGCACCGGGGGCGCCGTGCGACGGCCCCGAGGACTGCGGCGGTGGCGAGGTGTGCGTCGGCGGCGTGTGCCGAGCGGGCGGCTGCGCGGCCGCCGACATCTGCGGCAACGAGATCGACGACGACTGCAACGGCATCGTCGACGACTGCCTCTGACGTTCTTGAACGACCGTTCCGGAACGATCAGCGCGCGCAGAAGTAGCCGATCCGGTCGTTCACGTACTCGCAGCGCAGGCCTTCCGCCGCGCAGTCGCGGGTGCGCAGCATCGCGCCCTCGTGGCACCACACCGCGACGTCTCCGTCGCACCGACCGAGGTAGTCGACGCCTTCGCAGGGATCGTCCACGCAGGTGGCGCGCCCGTCGACGCGCCCGCAGGTCCCGTCGTCGCACGTCGCGCAGTCACGCTGCCGCACCACGCCGCGATCGCACCAGCGCGCCACGGCGCCCGCGCACGCGCCCCCTTCGTCGAGGCCCTCGCACGGATCGGCGCCGGTGATGCAGCGATAGCCGCCGGCGGCGGCGTCCCAGCCGCACTCGTCGCAGCGCTGGCTCTGCGGCGTCTCGCCGTCGCACCACACCGCGGTCTCGCCCACGCAGCGGCCCTCGTTGCCGAGCGTTGCGCAGTCGGTGCTCCCGTTGGTCGGGCCGGTGAACGACTCGATCCACTCGACCGCGAGATCGGTGCGCGAGTAGCGATCCTGGCCCAGGCAGTTGGGATCGCCGTAGCTGAGATCACCCGCGACCCGCACGCTGCCGTCGTCGGCGACGATCATCACCGGGCCGCCCGAGTCGCCGAAGCAGACGCCGCGCTCGCCCATCCCGTCGATCACCAGGAACTGCGGGCTCTCGAACGCCACGATCGGCTCCGCGGTGAACTCGCGCTCGCCGCTCGATCCGTCCTCCTGCTGGCCGTAGCCCGCGGCCTCCGCAGTGCGGCCGATCCAGCTCTCGTCGAGCATCGTCGTGTTGATCGCGATCGGCTCGAGCTCGGCGATGCGCGACGACGCGGGGGCGTCCATGCGCACCAGCGTCATGTCCTGGCTCGGGTGGTTCCGCACCTCCGCCGCGGTGAAGCACACGTCGGGATTGCGCGGATCGGTCCCGACGCAGAACGAGCGCCCGGAGCGGATCCCGCAGTGCTCGGCGGTGAGCACCCACTCGTCGGTGATGAACGTGCCGCTGCAGCCGTCCCACGAGCCGATCGCGAGGATCTGCCCGGGCGTCAGCGGCATCGCGGTCGGCTCGCGCGTCCCGTTGTAGACGAGCGGCACGAGGCGCTCGTCGCACATGCCCGGAGGCCCGCTGTCGTTGCCGTCGGGCGTCCTCGCGTCCGGCGCCTGCACGCCGCCTGCGTCGACCGCCGCGGGTGGATCGTCGGTGCCGTTGGAGCAGCCCGCGAGCACGAGGAGGAGAATCGAGACCGGCCGGCGCATGGCCGGCGAGGATGCTGGCGCCGCGGTCCTCGCTCCAATGATCGACCTCACGTCCGTTCGGGCCCGGCGCGCCACTGCATCGCGCGCTTTTCGCCGATCGACTTGTTCGTGACCGGGCCCTAATGTGCCGGCGCCGGGAGAGCGATGAAGGACAAGCACATCCGCATCCGCATCGAGCAGTGCCTCGCGCTCGCGAACGCGAGCAACTGTCCGCGCCGCAAGTTCGGCGCGCTGCTGCTCGACCCCGAGCGCAACGTCGTCTTGATGGACGGCTACAACGGCGGCCCGCGAGGCGGGGGCGAGCTCTGCGGCGGCAGCGAGTGCCTGCGCGACACGCTCCAGGTGAAGTCGGGCACCCGCATGGAGGTCGGCTGCCATCACGCCGAGATGAACGTGGTGTGCAACGCCGCGGCGAGCGGCGTCGCGTGCCGCGGCGCGTGGCTGATCGTGACCGGCGAGCCCTGCCTGATGTGCGCGAAGATGATCCACCACGCGGGCATCGCGCGCGTGCTGATCGTCGAGGGCGGCTACGCGGGCGAGAACGGCGTCGACTACCTCAAGGCCCACGGCGTCGAGGTGCAGGTCGCCCCGGGCCCGAAGGATCCCCGCCTCGGCACGGTGTAGGCTCGAGCCGTGCGCTCGGTCGTCGCGCTCGTGATCCTCCTGGTCGGATGTCGGGAGCCGATCGGACCACCGACGCGCGACTCCATCGTGTTGCACACCGGAGACGGTTGGACCGCGACCGGGCCGCAGGTGGCGATCGGCGTGTCCGCCGACGAGCCCGACACGTTCGAATTCGAGATCGTCACGTGGCCCGAGCTCGAGCCGGTGGCGCACGAGGTCGAGCGCTCGGGGCTGATGCGCTCGGAGACGTACACGCTCTCGTTCCTCGGTGAGCCCTCGCTCGATCGTTGGTACGCGATCCGCGCGATCGCGCGCACCACGCGCCCGGTGCAGGAGTCGGGCGGCGCGGTCGAGCTCGAGGACGGGATATGGGCGGTGCGGTTCCGACCCGGCTCGTCGCCGGGCCTCCGCACGTTCTCCAGCAACCGGGAGCGCGACTACGTCGACGGCGAGGTCGAGCTCTCCGAGCCGGTGCTCGGTCCGAGCGGGGGTGCGTTCGAGGTCGCGCTCGACGGGCGCGACTGTCAGCTCTTCGACGACCCCGAGGGCGAGACCACGGTCGGGATCGCGTTCGCCTGCGAGGGCACGGGCTCCGAGCTGACGCTCACGATCATCGAGGATCGTGCCGCGCCCGCCGGCGGCGTGCTGCGCGCTCGCACGTTTCGCGTCCCCGTGGGGACTGTGTACCGCGACCCGATCTGAACGCGCGTGGCACTCGGTATGCTCAGCGCACCACCATGCGCTTCTCGCGTCTCGCTCTGGCACACCTCGTCGCGATCGGTCTGATCGGCTGCGCGGACTCGCACGCCCGCGCGCCCGGCGAGCGCGATGGAGGCCCAGGCGACGCGGCGCTCCTCCTCCACGACGCGCAGATCGGGCCCGACTCCTCGCTGATCTTCGACGCCGGTCCGCGCGGCTCGTGCGAGCCCGCCGACGCGCGCCAGGCGGTGTGCGTCGACATCGTGTGCGACGGGCTGCCGAGCTGGCACTGGAACGGCGACTCGTGCTTTCCGGTCGACTGCGGCACCTGCGAAGGCACCGACTGCGATCGCGGCTTCCGCTCGCAGGACGAGTGCCAGGCCGCGCACGCGTCCTGCGACGCAGCGCTCTGCGAGGCGACCGGCGGCGAGTGGATGTGGTGGGCCCTGGAGTGCGGCCACTTCGAGTGCGGGTTCCCGCCGCCCGCGGCCTGCTTGATCGGCATGCCGGCCTGCAACTGCGGCGGCGAGCGTGCCTTCGAGCCCGGCGTGGGCTGCGTGATCACCGGCTGCCCCGAGGTCGATCCCCCGCCGTCCGACGTGCTCTGCCGCAGCAGCGGCGGCGAGTGGGGCCCCTTCTGCGCGCACTCGCAGTGCGGTCTGCGCTCCGAGCTCGCGTGCGCCGCGATGGCCTGTCACTGCCCCGGCGTGACCGAGGTGTTCGACTCGCTGCGCGGCTGTGTCGAGGGCTCGCGCTGCTTCGAGCGCAACCCCGGCGAGACCTGCCACGACCGCGCCCGCTGCGGTGGCGGGACCATCTGCTGCGACCAGTGTGGCGGCGCGGGCTGCGCCGGTGAGCCCACGTGCGTCGCGCCGAATTGCGATGGCGATCCCGCGACCGATACCTGCGGCAACCGCCTCGACGTGCCCTGACCATGCTCCCGAGCACGATCCTGCTGGTCGATCACCACGCGCCGCTCGTGCACGCATGGCAGCGTGCGTTCGAGGACGTCGACGGAGTGCACGTCGCGGCCGGCGACTTCTTCGCGCACGACGCGGACGCGATGGTCAGCCCCGCCAACAGCTTCGGCGTCATGGACGGCGGCATCGATCGCGCGATCCGCGACCGGCTCGGGTTCCACGTGGAGCGCGCGCTCCAGGCGCGCATCGTCGAGCGACACCACGGAGAGCTCCACGTCGGCTCCGCCGAGATCGTGGAGACCGGCCACGATCGCTGGCCCTGGCTGGTCGCCGCGCCGACGATGCGTGTGCCCGAGAGCGTTGCCCAGACGGTGAACGCCTACGTCGCGTTCCGCGCGATCCTGCTCGCGGTGCGCGCCCACAACGAAGCGTCGCCCGCGCGACCGATCCGCACGCTGCTCTGCCCCGGTCTCGGCACCGGCATCGGCGCGATGGACCCCGAGCGCTGCGCGGTGCAGATGCGCATGGCGCATCGTCAGGTGCTCGAGCCGGCGCGCATTCCTTCGTTCGACCGCATCCACGCGATCCATCGCGCGCTTCGCACCAGCTGATCGCGCGCGCGCTCGCGCCGCGTTTACGTACACTTCGCGGCACCGATGAAGCTGGCCGAGCAGATCGCCGCGGAGATCCTCCGCGGCTTCGACAAGCACTACCGCCTCTTCCGCGACATCAGCGCCGCCGCGAAGGATCGCTTCGAGCGCGCCGACTGGGCCGCCGCGCGCGAGGCCGGGCGCACCCGCATCCACTTCTACGATCAGCGCGTGCGCGAGGCGGTGGAGCTCGTCTCCGATCGCTTCCCGCTCGCGACGGTCGAGGAGCTCGTGTGGCCGCACGTGAAGCAGGCCTACTTCCAGCTCCTCTACGAGCACCGCCAGCCCGAGTGCGCCGAGACCTTCTTCAACTCGGTCGCCTGTCGCGTGCTCGATCGCCGCTATTACCGCAACGAGTACATCTTCTGGCGCCCCGCGATCTCGACCGAGTACCTCACCGGCGGCGAGCCCGACTACCGCTCGTTCTACGATCGCGGCGAGGGCCTGCGCGGCGCGCTGCGCGACGTGGTGCTCTCGTACGATCTGCGCGGCCAGTGGCAGGACCTCGAGCGCGATCTCGAGCGCCTCGAGCGCGCGGTCGCCGAGCACTTCGGCGGACCGTGGACGAGCGACGTCGACTTCCAGATCCAGGTCCTCTCGTCGCTCTTCTTCCGCAACAAGGCGGCCTATCTCTGCGGTCGCGCGCGCAACGGCTACCGCGAGTACCCGTTCGTCGTGCCGATCCTGAAGGACGAGCAGGGCGCGATGTTCCTCGATGCGCTCCTGCTCTCGCCGCAGGACATCGGCCGCGTGTTCTCGCTCGCGCGCGCCTACTGCATGGTCGACATGGAGGTGCCCGCCGCGTTCGTGCAGTTCGTCTCGTCGATGCTGCCGCGCAAGCCGCGCTCCGAGATCTACACGCTCGTCGGGCTGCAGAAGCAGGGCAAGACGCTCTTCTATCGCGACATGATGCTGCACCTGAAGCACTCGACCGATCGCTTCACGGTCGCGCCGGGCACGAAGGGCATGGTCATGGCGGTCTTCACGCTCCCTTCGTTCCCCTACGTCTTCAAGGTGATCCGCGACTGGTTCCCGCCCCCGAAGGACGTCGATCGCGCGAAGGTCGAGGATCGCTACCTGCTCGTGAAGCACCACGATCGTGTGGGGCGCATGGCGGACTCGCTCGAGTACTCGCACGTCGCGTTCCCGCTCGATCGCTTCGAGCCCGAGCTGCTCGCGGAGCTGAAGAGCGTCGCGAGCTCGATGATCCGCATCGAGGGCGACCAGCTGATCGTGAAGCACCTCTACATCGAGAAGCGCCTCGTGCCGCTCGATCTCTTCCTGCAGAAGAGCGACGAGCAGCGCACGCGCGGCGCGATCCGCGAGTACGGCAACGCGATCAAGGAGCTCGCGAGCGCGAACATCTTCGCGGGCGATCTGCTGCTCAAGAACTTCGGCATCACGCGCTTCGGACGCGTCGTGTTCTACGACTACGACGAGATCGGCTATCTCACCGACTTCAAGTTCCGCCGCATCCCCAAGGCGCGCGACTACGACGACGAGATGAGCGCCGACCCGTGGTTCTCGGTGGGCCCCCACGACGTCTTCCCCGAGCAGTTCCCGACGTTCCTGTTCGCCGACCCGAAGCAGCGCGACATCTTCATGGAGCTGCACGGCGACCTCATGGATCCCGCGTTCTGGATCGCAGCGCAGGATCGCTGCCGTCGCGGCGAGCAGGCCGACATCTTCCCGTACCCCGAGCAGCTGCGGTTCTCGCGACGCTTCGGGTGATCGAAGCTCGGCGCACGATGCGCGCGCGCGCGACGCTTCTGCTCCTTGCGCTCACCGGCACGATCCGCGACCGCTCGCGCGGGCGATACGAGATCGAGGTCGAGTCGCTCTGCGCTCTGCCGCCCGAGCCTCGTGACGAAGCGTTCTGGAGGCTCGTCGAAGCCGTCCGCGCACGCTGATCGCGCCCTTCGTGCACGCAACTCTTGCTCTCCGCGCGGAGTTTGCTCGCCAAATTCGTCAATGAATTCGCGCGATATCCCTGGCGTCGGGCTTGCTCAGAGTGGGCCCGCTCGCGTAGACGGACGGCTGCGCTGACGAGGAGGCTCGAGATGGGAATCGTGAACGGTCTGTGGCTCGTGGTGCTCGGCGTGCTCGGTGCGGCGAGCTTGATCATCGCGCGTCGACCCGACGCCAAGGACGCGATCGCGAAGCTCGCGCCCTATCAGGGTTGGATCGGCGCCATCTCGGCGCTGTGGGGTGTGTGGGGCGTCATCAGCAGCGTGCTGAACATCGGCTGGATGACGACGTTCCCGATCTACTGGTTCACCTTCCTCGCCGACTCGCTGCTCTCGGTGGCGCTCGGCCTGTTGCTCGGGGTGGGCGTCCTGAAGACGTTCATCAAGGACGCGACGGCGCAGGCGAAGATGGACCAGACGATCGCGAAGCTCGCGCCCTTCCAGGGCACGATGGGCCTGGTCGCGATCGGCGTCGGCGTGTGGATGATCCTCGCGTCGATCCTCTTCGCCGCGGGCTGATCGCTTCTCGCGCGAGCAGCGCGCCCCTCGCTCTCGTGCGAATCGAGAGCGGGCGAGGCGCGCTGCTCGCGTCTCGTTCTCTGGCACGGGGCTCGCGATGGTCGTCGCGTGTCCGCCGCCGAGAGTCGGCTCCGAAGCGCCGAGGCCGCGACGCTCCTCGAGCGCTCGCGCGACGCGCTCGTCGAGGAGTGGACGCGGCGTGTGCGCACGGGCCCCGCGGTGACCGGCCCCGCACGTGACCTACCGCAGCCGCACCTCGTCGATCACATGCCGCGGCTCGTGGCGGACCTGGTCGGAGCGCTCCGGGCGAGCGAGGTCACGAACGTTCCGGCCGAGGCCATCGGCCGCACGGTGTGGCACGGCGCGCACGCCGAGGCCCACGCGGTCCAGCGCTTTCGCGAGGGCTACGCGCTCGACGAAGTGGTGCGCGAGCTGTCGGTGTTCCGCTCGACGATCGTCGACTTCCTGCACGCGCAGTCACGCGGCGTCGAGGTCGACGTCATCCAGCTCGTGCACACCGCGATCGACGAAGCGATGGCGGTCGCGGCGCGCTCGTTCGAGCAGGAAGCGCGCTCCGCGCTCGCCGAGAGCGAAGCGGCGTACCGGCGCATCGTCACCAGCGTCGCGGACCACGCGATCATCATGCTCGACGCGAGCGGGCGCATCCGCACGTGGAACATCGGCGCCGAGCGCATCACGGGCTACCGCGCCGACGAGAGCGTCGGGCAGAGCGTCGAGGTGTTCTACCCGCCCGAGGCGCGCGCCGAGGGACGACCGCGGCAGCTGCTCGACCGCGCGACCCGCGAAGGCGCGGCGAAGGACGCGGGCTGGCGGGTGCGCAAGGACGGCTCGCGCTTCTTCGCCGAGGTCACGCTCACCGCGCTCTACGACACCGAGGGCGTGGTGTGCGGGTTCTCGAAGGTCACGCGCGACGTGACCGAGCGCTGGCGCCACGAGCAGGAGCTGCGCAAGAGCCGCGAGCTGCTCCAGGGGCTGATCGATCACTCGCCCGCGCTCGTCGCGGTCAAGGATCTCGATGGTCGCTACCTGCTCACGAACACGCGCTTCGCGGCGCTGCTCGCGCCCAGCGGCCAGCCGCTCATCGGGCGCGACGACCTGGAGATCGTCGGCGGCGAGCTCGGGAAGCGACTCCGGGAGCACGACCTCGAGGTGGTGAAGGCCGATCGCGCGATCGACCGCGAGGAGATCGCGCCCGACGGAACGACGTTCCTGGTCTCGCGTTTTCCGGTCCGGGATGCGGAGCAGCACACCTTCGCGACCGCGGCGATCGCGACCGACATCACGCAGCGCAAGCGCATCGAGCGTGCGCTCGCAGCCCGCGAGCAGCGGCTCCGCGACCTCTTCGCGCTCGCGCCGATCGGCATCGCCGAGCTCGATCCCGCGACCGGCGCGATGACCCACTGCAACCCGCGGCTCTGCTCGATCACCGGGTTCGGCGAGGACGAGCTGCGCGGGCGCGCGCTCGCCGAGCTCGCGGGCATGCAGGCGCGCACCGCGTGTGGCGCGGCGATCGACGAGGTGCTCCACGGCCAGCGTCCGAGCGTCGAGCACGAGACGCGCTTCGTGAGGAAGGACGGCACGGAGGTGTGCGTGCGCGCGGTGCTCGCCGCGTTCCGCGCCGAGGGCGAGGAGCGCGCGATCGCGATCGCGCTCGTGGAGGACATCGAGTCGCGCAAGGCGCTCGAGCGGGCGCGCGAGCAGGCCGCGGAGCAGCGCGAGCGCTTCGTCGGCATCGTGAGCCACGACCTGCGCAATCCGCTCGGCGCGATCCTCTCCGCGACCTACCTGCTCGAGCGAAAGGGCGCGCTGAGCGGCGCCGACGCGACGCTCCTCGCGCGCATCCACCGCAGCGCGGACTCGATGCGCGCGCTGATCCACGACCTGCTCGACTACGAGCGCGCGCGCGCCGGGGTCGCGGTGCCGATCACGACCCAGCCGGTCGAGCTCTGCGCGCTGCTCGACGAGGTCGTGGCCGAGACCCGTCAGGCCCATCCGCGCTCGCCGATCGAGGTCGCGGACTGCGCGCCGCTGCGCGGCCTGTGGGACCCGGCGCGCGTGCAGCAGGCGATCACGAACCTCCTCGTGAACGCGATCCAGCACGGCGATCCCCACCAGCCGGTGCGACTCGCAGCCGTCGCGCAGGAGGGTCACGCGGTGCTCACGGTGTGGAACGCGGGGGCCCCGATCCCGAGCGCGATCCGCGACACGCTCTTCGAGCCGTTCAAGCGCGCCCAGCGCGCGGGCGCGGGCGTGGGGCTCGGCCTCTTCATCGTGCGCGAGATCGCGATCGCCCACGGCGGCACGGTCGACGTCGAGTCGAGCGTGGAGCGCGGGACGACGTTCCGCCTCGTCTTGCCGCTCGCGTGAATTCACGCCCTTGTCGCCGGAGATCGCGGGGCGATGTGAGCGGCGCACGAGGGAGGTCCGTGATGAGCGGTGGCTCGCGAGCACGGAGCGGAAGGGCGAGCGACATCGACGGCTTGGCGCCGACCGCGGGCGGGTCCGCAGGGCGCGCGCGGCGGGCACGTCGTGCGAGCGGGATGCGGATCAGCGAGCCGCGCTCGGTCGTCGTGGTGGAGGACGACGCGGATCTGCGCGCGATCTATCGCGAGATGCTGGAGCGCGACGGATGGGAGGTGCGGCTCTTCGATCGACCCGGCGATGCGCTGCAGTCGATCCACGCGCGGCTCCCACACGTCGTCCTCACCGACGTGAACCTGAACGGACAGAGCGGGCGTGAGCTCGCGCGCGCGCTGCGCAGCGACGAGCGCACCGCGGGGCTCGCGATCGTCGCCGCGAGCGGGAGCGTCATCCCGACGACGCCGATGCTGCGGATGTTCGACACGTTCCTGCGCAAGCCGGTGGACGTGACGACGCTGGGCGCGGTGCTGCGCGACATCGTCGACCGACGTTTCGCGGACTGAGCTTTCGGAAGGGGTCATGGATGACCCCTTCCCCCCGCCCGGCGGAGCCGGATCGGGTCCCCCCATCCCTGAACGCTGCGCGCGGGTCCCCAGCCCCGCTTGCCCTCGCGCGGCGGCCGGCTCGATCGTTCCGCTCGAGCGAGCCGATCGACACGCGCTCGACGCTGCCCTCGAGCAGCTTCCCGCCGATCGTCAGGTAGAGCGCACCGCCGCTCACCGAGAGCGACCAGCGGTTCACGCGATCGAGCGTCGCCGCGATCGCATCGAGGTACGAGCCGTCGAGCGCGATCAGCGCGAGCTCGTCGGCGCGGTGCACGCCTCGCTCCGCGATCTCGCGCGCGAGCTGGGGCACGTTCTTCCACGCGTACACCGCCACGCGCGCGCCGGTCTTGCTCGCCTTGTGCAGCCGATCCGCCGAGGGCGATCCCACTTCGATCCACGCCCGCAGATCGCCGCGCAGATCGCGCTGCCAGAGCGCGGGCTCGTCGCTCTCCGCGAGGCCGCGCGTGAAGTCGACGCCCTCGTCGTGCTCGAGGCATCGCGCGATCACCCGCGCGACGAGGTACCGGTCGGTCTCCGAGGGATGCTGCGCGACGCGCAGATCGAGCGTCTCGTACACGCCGCGATCGGAGTCCGCGAGCTCGATCTCGAACCTTCGCATCGTCGCCGTGAGCGTCATCGCGCGTCACCCCTCGTCATCATCCACTTGCGCCCGAGCACCAGCAGGATCGGCGAGAGCATCGCGATCGCGCCGTGGATCGTCCACATCGTGCCCGGCGAGCCCGGGCTCCCCTCGGGCAGGAACGCGTCGAGCATCGAGCCCGCGTAGAAGCCGGTCACCGTCTTCGCGAGGAACCACGGCAGCCCGGCGAGCCCCATGTACACGCCGAGCCGTCCCGGCGGCGCGAGGTCCGCGACGTGCTCGAGGAAGCGCGAGGACCAGATCGCCTCGCCGAGCGTGAAGATCACGACGTAGAGGATCAGCAGCGCGAGCGAGGGCGGCGCGGAGAGCAGGAACGTCGCGGCCGCCGACACCAGCGTGCCGAGGATCATCACGTCGATCACGTGCATGCGCCGCGTGACCATCGTGAGCACCGGCACCGCGACGACGATCACGATCGGGTTGAGCCCCTGGATCCACTCGACGCGGGCGCCGACCTCGGCGGGGAACGCGCGGGTGACGTAGTCGGGGATCGTGAGCCACTGGTGCGCGAAGAGGGTGCGCACCGGGAGCAGCGCGAAGATGAAGAACAGGAACCGCGCATCGAGGATCGGCAGGCGCTTCACGCGATCGACGAGCGAGCCCGTCTCGGCGGGCGTCGCGGGCTCGGCGACGCGATCGCGCGCTTCGACTTTCTTCGTGAAGAAGACGACGTTGACGAGCAGCACGACCGCGGTGACCGCGGTGAAGAACCAGAACGAGCCGGTGATGCCGGCGGTGGGCACGTCCTCGACCGACACGCCCTCGACGTGGTGCGCGAACCACGCGCGCACGAAGGGCGAGATCATCTCCCCGAGGAAGATCCCGAGGTTCATGATCGAGTAGAGGAACGCGTAGCCCATCGAGGCCGTGCGCTCGTCGGTGTACTGCTTCACGCCCGCGTAGAGCGCGGGCTGCACCGCGCCCTCGGCGAAGCCCATCACCAGGATCGCGATCCACGCGGCGGTGAGCGCCGCGCCGGTGCCTGCGCCGAGCGAGGGCGAGAGCGTCAGCAGCACGCGTCCCACCAGCACGATCGCCATCGAGACCGTGAGCGCGCGCCGCGCGCCGAGGCGATCCGAGAGCGCGCCCGCGCCGAGCACCATGAAGAGGGTGACGAGCCCGGTGAACGTGCTGGTCGCGATCGTCGCGCCGCGCGCGTCCATGCCGACGTCGTGCTGGAAGAAGAGCGTCAGCAGCGAGAGGAACCCGAAGTACGCGATTCCATCGCCGAAATTGACCCAGTTCACGAGCCAGAAGCCGCGCGACGCGCGGGCGAGGCGCGCCAGCACTTCGCGCAGCGAGACGCGCTCTTCCTGCTCCTTCGTCGACATCGGGCGCGAGGATGCACGCGCCCGACGACGGCGTCACGAGCGGACTTCGGTCGCGAACGAGCGACGGCTCACGGTGCGAGCGCGAGCTCGACGAGCCAGGTGCCGCTCGCGTCCTGATCGCTGACGATCACGAGCTGCTCGCCGAGCCGCAGGTCGAGCATCGGATCGCCGCCGCTCGACGTCGTGTTGGGATCGCGCGCCACCAGCGCGCCGTGCGCGTCGGCGTGACAGCTCGCATAGCCGAGCGAGTCGCTGCCGTAGAGCGCGACGTCGCCGCACGCGATGCGCACGTGACACGGATAGTCGCCATCGCTCGGCGCGATCGCGACGCGGCACGACGCACCCTCGCGCACCGGCGGCGTGCCGACGATCGAGCGCACCGTCGCGTCGTAGGTCGCGGTCGGGATCGCGAGCGCGCGCGCGCGCAGGTCGACGCACTGCAGGACGTCGATCGTGCGATCGCCCACCTCGAGCTGCGCCGAGAGGAGCTGCCAGGGCCCGCCGCGCCGCTCCGCGACGACGCTCACCGATCCGCTGTCGCGCGTCCCGGCGACCGGGAACGTCCAGCTCGCCTGACCGAACGCGTCGCTGGTCTCCGCGTTGCCGCACGAGCAGCCGAGCCAGGTGCGCGAGACCGGCGTCCCGAGCGCCTCGATCGCCGCGGGGCACGCCTCGATCGCGCGCAGCGTCGGGTCCTCGAAGCCCATGCACGAGGGCGCGCTCGACACGCCGACGATCGCGAGCGCGAAGGGCACGATGCCGCCGAGCATGCCGAGCAGCTTCGCGCCCGAGGTCTTCGCCGGTGTGGTGGGCTCCACGTCGCGCGATCGTGCCACGACGCGCGTCGCCGCGAACCCGGGAAGCTCGACGTTCGACTTTCAGCGCACGTGCACGCCGCGCATCCGATCGGCGATCCGGAAGGCGCGACGCGCGTGGTCGGCGAGCTGGGCCTCGGTCGGATGATCCATCGGCTCGACCGCGATCACCCGCTTCGCGATCGCCGGGTGATGATCGCGCAGCCGGGCCATCAGCTCGTCTTTCGCGGTGCTCGGGCCACACACGAGGATCTCCTCGCTGTCCTCCAGCGCCTGCGCGATTCGATCGGCGAAGAGCGTGTCGAGGACGTGACGGTGCCCGCTGTCGTGGCGCTTGTCGTGGGTCTGCCCGCCCAGCCCGCGAACCCTCGACGCCTCGTAGTCCGCGCCTTCCGCGTGCAGCTGGACGACGTGAGCCTCGTGATGATCCACCCAGACGATCGTGTGCTTGCGATTCATGGCTCCTGGCAGCTACACACGCGCCCGTCGTTGTCTCGGACAACAGTTGCGCCGAGAAAACAGCGCGAAACCTGACCGCTCCGTCAGGAGCCGATCGTGACCGATTCGTGACCCTCGACGCTGCTTTCGGGTGGACAGCGCGCCCGTGTACCAGGTAGGCCGGGGGCCGATGGGGCACGCGACGACTGTAACGGCGGGTTCTCGGATCTCGGGAACGGGTCACTACGTGCCCTCGCACGTCATGACGAACCGCGATCTCGAGGCGCGCGTCGACACCACGGATCAGTGGATCGTCGAGCGCACCGGGATCCGCGAGCGGCGCATCGCCGCGGAGGGCGAGGCCACCAGCGACATGGCGGCCGAGGCGGCCCGTCGCGCGCTCGCGTCGGCGGAGCTCGACCCGCGCGACATCGACATGATCATCGTCGCGACCGTCACGCCCGACATGCCGCTGCCTTCGACCGCGGTGTTCGTGCAGACGAAGATCGGCGCCCGCAACGACTGCCCGGCGTTCGACATCGCCGCAGCGTGCGCGGGCTTCTGCTACGCGCTCTCGATCGCCGACAAGTTCGTGCGCGCCGGCGCGGCGAAGCACGTGATGGTGGTCGGCGTCGAGCTGCTCTCGCGCGTGGTCGACTGGAGCGATCGCAGCACCTGCGTGCTCTTCGGCGACGGCGCGGGCGCGGTGGTGGTGAGCGAGTCGCGCGGCGACGGGCGCGGCGGCATCCTCAGCACCGCGATCCACGCCGACGGGAGCTACGCGTCGGCGCTGCGCATCCCGGGCGGCGGCAGCGTGGAGCCCGCGAGCGCGCGCTCCCTCGAGCTCAAGCGGCACTTCGTCGACATGAACGGTCGCGAGATCTTCAAGGTCGCGGTGAAGAACCTCTCGTCGGCGAGCGCGGCCGCGCTCACGGCGGCGGGGGTCTCGGCCGACGATCTCGACTGGGTCGTGCCGCACCAGGCGAACCTGCGGATCCTCGAGGGCGTGGCGGAGCGCACCGGGGTGCCGCTCACGCGCTTCTACCTGAACCTCGCGAAGTACGGGAACACGTCGAGCGCGTCGATCCCGATCGCGCTCGACGAGGCGGTGCGCGAGGGCGCGATCAAGGCCGGGCAGAGCGTGCTCTTCTGCGCGCTCGGCGGCGGCGTCGCGTGGGGCAGCGCGGTCATCCGCTGGTGAACCGGATGGCGGGGTCGTACGTCTAGCGAGCGCATGACGAAGCGGATCGTCCTCGCCCTCCTGCTCGCGCTGAGCGCGTGCGGCGGGCCCTCGCAGTCCTCCTCGACCACGACCACGCCTCCGGCCACTCAGGTGCCGCCCGCCGATCCCGCCGATGCGCGCGCGTTCGCGACCGCGACCAGCGCGTTCGGGCTCGACGTGTGGCGCGCGCTGCGGGCGCGGGGCGAGACCGGCAACCTCGCGATCTCGCCCGCGAGCCTCTCGACCGCGCTCGCGATGACGTACGGCGGCGCGCGCGGCGAGACCGCGACGGCGATGCAGCAGACGCTGCACCTCGCGACCGATCCCGACGCGACGATGCCGGCGGCGGGCGCGCTGGTGCGCGCGTGGAACGCGCCGCGCGACACCTACACGCTCGCGGTCGCGAACCGCCTCTTCGCCGAGGACTCGTACACGTTCCGCGACGCGTACCTCGCCGCGACGCGCGATCACTTCGGCGCGGAGGCCGAGCGCCTCGACTTCGTGGGCGCGCCCGAGGCCGCGCGCGCGCACATCAACGAGTGGGTCTCGTCGCAGACCCACGAGCGCATCCGCGAGCTGCTGCCCCACGGCTCGATCGACGATCTCACCCGGCTCGTGCTGGTGAACGCGGTGTACTTCCACGGGCGCTGGCAGCACGAGTTCGATCGCGCGCAGACCGAGGATCTGCCGTTCTTCGCGAACGGCGGCGACGAGGGCGTCGCCGTGCCGACGATGCACGCGCGCGGCGGGCGCTACGGCGAGGACGAGGGCGTGCAGATCCTCGAGCTGCCGTACACCGGCGACGAGCTCGCGATGATGATCGTGCTGCCGCGCGAGCGCGACGGGCTCGGGGCGATCGAGCAGACGCTCGACGCGGCGCGGGTCGAGCAGTGGGCCGGGCGCGTCACCGAGCGACACGACGTCGACGTGCGGCTGCCGCGGTTCCGCATCGAGACCGCGTCGCTCGCGCTGCGCAGCGAGCTCGAGGGGCTCGGGATGGCGATCGCGTTCTCGGATCGCGCGGATCTCTCGGGGATGAGCGCGGACGGCGAGCAGGCGCTGGTGATCTCCGACGTCTATCACCGCGTGTTCGTCGAGGTGAACGAGGAGGGCACCGAGGCCGCAGCGGCGACCGGCGTGGTGGTCGCGGTGCGCAGCATGCCGGCGAACCCGCCGCCGAGCTTCCACGCGGACCATCCGTTCTTGTTCTTCCTGCGCGACACGCGCAGCGGCGCGATCCTGTTCGCGGGGCGCGTGGTCGATCCGCGCTAGCGCAGGTGCTCGTCGATGTAGGCGAGCGCCATGGCGCGATCGGGGTGCGACTCGAGCGCGCGGACGAGATCGACGAGACGATCGTGGAGCGCATCACCGAGGCGCGCGCGCAGGTCCTCTGCGAGGCGCGCCTCGTTGCGCGCGGTCAGCGCGGCGCGACGCGCGGCGGGATCCCAGAGCGCGTCGAGCTTGGTGCGCAGATCGCTCGACGCGATGCGCGACCACTCGCCGGGATCGAACCACACGCCGCGGCACGCGCTGCAGCGCTCGAGGTAGAACGCGGCGCCCTCGTCGTCGTCGATGCGGGCGCGCAGCAGGATGCCGTGACCGTCGGGGCAGAGCCCGGTGCGCCCGTCGTTCGGCGCGCGCGTCGCGGGATCGCCGGAGCCGCCGAGCGAATCGGGCAACGAGGCGAGCGCGCCCTCGCGCGCCCATAGGCCGCCACAGCGGGCACAACCGAGCGCGGCGTGATGGGTGGCGACCAGGGCGAGCGAGCACTTCGGACAACGCGGCATGACGCGCATCGTACACGCGGGAGTCGACGGCCGAGCAGGGAGCACGCTCAGGGCGGATCCCACCCGTCGCGTGTGTCCCAGCCCATGCAATAGCGCGCGTTGATCTCACCGAGCGTGCGCACCGCGATCGCGCCGCTCGACGTGCGCCACAGGTACGAGTCCACGCCGAACGGGCCGTGATAACGCGCGCCCGAGAGCGCGCGTCCCACGCGCTCCGCGGTGTCGATCAGCGCGTTCTCGATCTCGCTCGGCAGATCGCGCGCGAGCTCGCAGCCCACCCACGCGCGATCCTGCACTCGTTGCTCGCGGATCGACCGCACCTCGACGCGGCCGCGTGCGACCCAGGCGTGCACCGAGAGCTCGCGCGTGATCTCGACCCGCGGCTCCACGTAGAGCGCGCCGCGCCGCAGCGACGCGACGATCCACGCACGATCCGCGTCCGAGATCGCGCCGGGATGCAGCGGACGTTGCCCGCGCCCCGCGACCCCGAACGCGCGCTTGAGCAGCCACTCTCCGCTCGGGCCGGGACGCGCGACGTGCGCTCGGATCGTCTCGAGCTCGGTCGCGCGCAGACAGCCGGGGAGCTCGTCGCCCGCGAGCGTCGCCGCGAGGCCGCGCTCGTTCACGGCGCGCAGCGTCTCGAACCCGGGCGCATCGGCGATCGGCACTCCGGCGCGCGCGAGCATCGCGAGCGCACGCGGAGTCGGACACCACGCGCGAGGCGCGAAGGACGCGGAGTCGAGCGCGGGCTCGTCCGAGTCGATCACCACGTCGCCCCGCTCGAGCGAGGGCGTCAGCGCGATGCCGATCGCGCGCACCCGCGCGCGCAGCTCGCGCGACGGCGTGTAGCGACTGCCGAGCTCGAGCTCGTGCTCGGCGTCGAGGTTCAGCACCCACGCGCGGGCCACGCACGGAGATAGCAGAGGATCAGCGGCTCGCGACCGACGCGATCACCGACGCGAGCTCCTGCGGCGCTTCCTCGGCGACGAAGTGACCGACGTCGAGCGTGTGGGTGCGCGCGTGCGGGAAGCTCTGCTGCCACTGCTCGAGCTCGCGCTTCGTGAACGCGGGATCGCGCGTGCCCCAGACGATCTCGAGCGGCAGGCTCGCGAGCGCGCTCCGCTTCGCCCACAGCGACGCGTAGTACGGGCTCGACCCCGCGAGCTCGACCCCGAGCTTCCACGGCGCGGCGCGCTCGGCCCACGAGCCGAAGGGCGCGAGATAGTGGCGGTGCGCGTCGCGCGTCAGCTTGCGGCGATCGCCCATCGAGGAAGGCACGAGCCAGCGCGGCGACGCATTGAGGCGGCGATAGAGCCAGCGCCCGAGCGGTGACGCGACGAACCGCGAGAGGCGCGCGACCTTGGGATCCTCGTGGGCCCACATCCACGTGTTGGTCACGACGACGGCGCGCACCCGTGAGCCTTCCTCGAGCGCGAGCGGCAGACCGATCGGCCCTCCGAAGTCGTGCACGACGAGCACGAGATCGCGCAGCTCGAGCGCGCTCACCAGCGCGCGCAGGCGCCGCGCGTGATCCGCCGGCGCGAGGATCTCCGGCGCGTCGGGCTTGTCGGAGAGCCCGAACCCCAGGTGATCGGGCACGATCACCCGATGGCGCGGCGCGAGCGCGCGCACCACCTCGCGCCACTCGAACGACCACGAGGGCGTTCCGTGCACGAGCAGCACGGCGGGGCCCTCGCCCTCGTCGAGGTAGCGCATCCGGCCTTCGGACGTGTCGAACGTGCGCGGCGTCCACGGGTAGCTCGCGCGATCGAGCCAGGGGGGCAGGTCGCTCGCCTGCGCCACGGCGGAGGGGCCTCGTCGTGCGAGGGAGGCAGTGCTCGAGGTCGTCATGGGCACGACTCTGGGCCTCGTCGCGCCGGGCCTCCGTGGTACGTTCGTACCATCCGTCGTGCACGACCTCGCACGCTGCATCGCGCTGCTCGCCGCCAGCGCGCCCGATCTGCGCACCTATCGCGACGGCGTGCTCGACGCCCTCGACGCCCACGATCTCTTCGACGCGGCGCTGATGCACGCGGGCTCGCCGCGGGTGCCGCTCGAGACCGCCGCGGTGCGTGGTCTCGACCCTGCGCGCCTCGCGGCGAGCACCGATCGCTGGGATGCGTGGGCGGTGGAGCTCGGCCGGCTGCGCGACGTCGCGCTGGCGCGTGACGGGGTCGCGAGCGATCGCGAAGCGCTGCCGGCGCGAGGTGCGGCGCGCGCCGCGTTCGACGGCGCGATGCGCGCGGCGTTCGGCCGGCGCCCCCGCGCGACGGCGCTGGTGCACCTCGTCGTCCGCGGGCGCATCGTGGCGCTGCTGGTGCTCGTGCGGTGGCGAGAGCGCGCCTACGACGACACCGAGCTCGCGCTGCTGCGCGCGCTCGCGCCGATGCTCGCCGCCGGCGACGCGCTGCACGCACGGCTCGACGCTGCGCCGCGCGCCGCGATGATGGCGCGCCTGGTGTGCAACGACGGACGCCTCACGCCGCGCCAGCAGCAGGTCGTGGAGCACGTCGCGCTCGGGCACACCAACGCGGCGATCGCGAGCGCGCTCGAGCTCTCGCCGAACACCGTGCGCAACCTGCTCGCGTCGGTGATGAAGCGGCTCGGCGCGGCGAACCGCGCCGACGTGGTGCGGCTCGCCGTGCTGCGACCCGACTGATTCACGGCATCCAGCGATCGAGCGCGTCGACGAACGCCTCGTCCATGCCCGCCCGCGCGCGCCGCGCGCGATCGAGCGGTCGCCCCCGCATCACGATCGGCGTGATCGGCGCGGGCAAGCGCGCGCGCCATGCGTCGAGCTCGAGCGCGCCGCCGCTCCACCGCTCGAGCCACTGCACCGCGAAGCGCACGTGCGGCACTTCCTCGTCGCCGACGATCTCCTGGAGGCGCGCGCCTTCTTCGTCGCCCACCGCGCGGAACGCGTCCGCGAAGCGCCGCGTGTGATCGAGGTTCGCGCCCTCGAACCCCACGCCGAGCATCGCGACGAACGACTCCGCGCTCTCCGCCGCGGGCACGCGCTCCCAGAACCAGTCGCGCACCGGGAAGCTCCCGAAGCGGAAGCCCAGCGCGCGCAGGTGCGCGTCGTACATCGCGAGGTGCCGCACCTCGTCGAGCGCGATGCGCAAGAGCCCGCGCCGGAACGCCGGGTCGCGCTCCACGAAGAGCAGCAACGCGCGGCACATCAGCTCCGCGGCCTGGAGCTCGTGGTGCGCGAACACGTGGAGCAGCTCGGCGCGCTTCCGCGCATCGCGCAGCGCCTCGGGGCGCGGCGTCTTCGCGCGCTTGTCCGCGCGCACCAGCTCGTCCGGACGCCCCGGCGCGTCGATCCGTAGCGCGCGCGGCGCGTCCTCCCACGCCCGCGGCACCGGCGGCGGCGCGAGCTTGTGCGCGAGGTCGGTCGAGAGGACGTAGTCCCACGCCCATCGCTCGACCGTTCCCTCGCGCGGCGCGTCCACGCGCCTCTTGTGTCGCGCGTCGCGGCCCGCCTCAAGGAGACGGTGCAGGCATCTGATCGCGCGGATCGCCGAGCGGGCTCACGAACACCTGGGGCGTGCTCGCCGCGAGGTTGCCCCAGCCGGTCCCGTTCGCTTGATACACGGTGTAACAAGCCTCGCTCTCGTCGTCGCACGCCAGGCCGCGCCGCGCGCCGCCGTGCACCGTGCCCGAGAGCGCGGTGAAGGTCGCGCTCGGCGTGAGCTGCACGCGGCTGATCACGAAGCATCGCGCGAGCTCTTCGGGCGTCGTCGGCCCGCCCATGTCGCAGACCACGAGCTGCGTGCCCGGGAACGAGAGCGCGGGATTCGTGACATCGGTGAACGAATTCCAGAACGACACGAAGCGCCCGCTCTGCGAGAGCGTGGGCCAGGGCGTCGCGAAACCGGTGCCGCTCGGGATCGATCCGTCGGGCCGGAGGGTCACCCGCTCGAGCGTCGCGGCATCCGCGGGCCCCGAGCCGCGGCGGTACACGTGACGTCCGGTGCTGGTGCCCAGGAGCTCGGTCGCGATCGACGAGAACGCGACGAACGCACCGTCACCCGAGACCGCGGCGTGATCGAAGTCGCCGCCGAACACCGGGCCATCGGTGGTGCTCACGCTCACGCGGTACACGTCGGCGCTCGTGCCGCCGTGCCGGTACACGTAGACGTCGGGCTCGCCGTTGGTGTCGCTCGTCGTGAGCGCGACGTCGGAGCGGAAGGCGATGATCGAGCCGTCGTCGCTCACGTCGGGGTCCTCACCGGCCGGCGTGATCGCGCTGCAGGCCGGGAACCCGGCGGTCGCGTCGATCGTGGTGCCGCGCGTCGCGCTCACGTGCGTGATCGCGCCGGTCGCCATCGCGTAGCGATAGACGCGGTTGCACCCGCTGCGCGTGCCGGTGACGAGGTCGGTCGCGATGCTCTGGAACACCACCGTCGAGCCGTCGCCGCTGATGCGCGGCGCGGTCGAGCTGCCGTTCGCGTACTGGCCGTTCGTCGCCGCGCTCGCGAGCGTGGTGGTGCTCGCGGCGAGGTTCCGCACGAACACGTAGCTGCGCTGGTTGTTGTGCCCGGCGCGCGCGACGAGGCGACAGCGCTGGGCCTCGAACGCGACGCGCGTTCCGTCGTCGGAGATGCTCGGGTTCGTCGCCCGGCAGTTGCTCGAGGCCTCGATGCCGACGTTCACCACGACGTTCGCGCCGGTGAGCATGTCGTGGCGCACCACGTTGCTGCGCTCGGCGGGCGAGCCCGCGCCGCCGATCGTCGTGGAGCTCGTCGCGAAGACCACGTAGCGACCGTCCGCCGACACGTCGACGCTCGAGGTCGCGATCGACGGACCGCTCGCAACCACCGGATAGTCCGACGCCGGCTGATCGGGCGCTGCGACGTTCGCGCGCTGCGTGGGCCGCACGACCTGACCACGCACCATCACGAGGAAGCGGAACGTGAACGCCTCGCCGGGCGGGGTCGTGCCCTCGAACGCCCACCAGCTCAGCCCCGCGACGCCCGGCGGAGGGGGCGAGCTGCGCCCGAGCTCACCGAAGCGCCAGAGCCCGTTGGGGATCGCGGGCGTCAGGCCGAAGTCGGCCTCGGCGCCCCACGGCTGCACGGGCACGCTCACCGACGTGGTCGCGCCGCTCGGCTCGAGCTCGATCAGCTCGGCGTACACACGCTCGAGCTGATCGGGATGCAGGTTGCGCAGCCGCACCTGACGGCACACGCCGGTGCCGCTCGGGGGGACGGGCCCGCAATCCGGCGCATCGGCGTCGGTCCACGGCGTCGCGGTGCCGACCGGGCCGCCGTTGGTGATCGCGCGGTACGCGCCGGTGACGTTCGAGAACGCGACGAGCTCACCCGTCGGGCAATTCGCGCTCGTGCACGCGACCGACGGGATGTCGACCAGCGCGGCCTCGCTCAGCCCCGCACCCCGGGCGCGGATCGCGTCGAACGTCGCAGGGTCGAGCCGCCGGAACGAGAGCGCGTCGTCGCGCGACTCCACGACGAGCACCTCGAGCACCGGCAGATCGGAGGGCGCGGATGCGGCGGTCGGGCGATCGTCGCTCGGCGCGACGTCGTCTTGCGGCAGCACGCACCCTGCGAGCATCCCCAGCGCGCAGGCGGCGGAGCTCCAGCCTTCGGTCCTCGGTCCGCGTCGGGTCATCGCATCCTCCGCTCACGAGGGCGCAGCAGCGCCCTCGTGGGTCCGGGGCGTACGGACGCGAGCTGGGGCAGGAGTCATCGACGGAGCGCATCACGAGGTCGATCGTGGTACTCGCAAGAGGCGCGCCCTCTCAGCGACACGCCTGGGTGCGCGTCTCCGTCACCGGCGCGCACGCCCCGCTGCACGAGGTCACGAAGCTCCCGGTCTCGCCGCACGCCGGGACCGCGGCCGCCCAGCCGGCGGTCGCGCGGCACGAGCCGCCCATCTGCGCGCACTCGCCGGTCGCGCCCTCCTCCGGCTCCTCGTCGCCGTCGCAGTCGAAGTCGAAGTCGACCTCGACCAGCGCACCTTCGATCGGCGTCGTGAAGGACTCCGTCTGATCGACGAACACGCGCGCGTCGTCGTCGGCGCAATCCGCGGTGCGCCGCGTCGGCATGCGATCGGTCCACGCGCGCTCGGCGCCGGTGCAGCCGGTGTCGTCACCCGAGGGCTCGACGCAGCTCGTCACCGACGATGCGCGCAGCGATGCGTAGGAGTCGCCGTCGCAGTCGGCGAACCAGGTGCGCACGCCGGGATCGATCGCGCCGTCGCAGTCGTCGTCGATCTGGTTGCAGAGCTCCTCGGCGCCGGGGTGGATCGTCGCGTCGTCGGGCGCGCAGTCCGCGCAGTCGTCGCTGCCGTCGGCGTCGCGATCGCCGGGCAGGGTCTCGCAGCCTGTCGCGGGATCGCACGCCTCGAGCGAGCAGGTGTCGCCCACGATGCAGCGGAGCGGCGTGCCCGCCACACAGGTGCCGCCCTCGCAGCGCTCGGCCCCGTCGCAGAGATCCTCGTTCGCGCAGTCGGTGTCGGACGTGCACTCAGGCGGCGGCCCGGCATCATCGGCGATGCCTGCGTCCTCCTCGGAGATCGCACCGCCGTCGAAGGCGCTCGGCCCTTCGCCGGCGTCGTCGTCCCCGCACGCTGCGATTCCGAGCGCCACGACCAGGACGAGAGCTGCGCGTTCCATGCACGTTCGTATAGGCACTCTGGTGCAAGTGTCTCGTACGATACGATTCGCAGGACACCGTGACCGCCGTGTACGCTCGGCGCCCGGTGCGCTGCGACGCAGCTCTGGATCGCTCCCGTCGTAGAACGACGCACCCCGAGACCACCCGAGGAATCCCCGATGAAGCCCGACGAGGTCGCTCGCACGACGATCGTGCGCGACATCCTCCTCGACATCGCCGGCGCGGAGGCCGCGTTCGAGCGGCACCACGTCGACTACTGCTGCGGTGGCGCGCTCGCGCTCGAGGAGGCGTGCCGTCGCGCCGGGGCCGACGTCGACGCGGTGCTCGCGACGCTCGTCGAAGAGGCGAACAAGCCGGGCGCACAGGCACCGCGCGATCGCGAGATGCTCTCGGTCCCGCTGGTCGAGCTCGTGAAGAAGATCGTCGACGAGCACCACGTCCGCTCGCGCGCCGACGCGACCTCGCTGGTCGCCCTCGCGCGTGATGCCGTCGCGACCGATGGCGCGCGCGACCCCGCGCTCGCGGAGATCGTCGCGCTGCTCGAGACGCTCTACGCCGAGCTCCTGCCGCACCTCGCGTTCGAGGAGCGCCACGTCTTCCCGTACGTCGTCGCGCTCGAGCGCGCGGGGCATGACGGTGCGACCCCGCCCGCCGCGCTCTTCGCCACGATCGCCGAGCCGATCGCCGAGATGATCCACGAGCACGAGGCCGCGGATCACCAGCTCCACGATCTGCGCGATCTCGCGCACGACTACGTCGCGTCCGAGGGCGCGAGCGCCGCGACCCGCGCGCTCTACGCCGCGCTCGCCGAGCAGGAGCGCGAGCTCGTGCGGCACATGCACCTCGAGGGCAACGTGCTCTTCCCGCGCGCGGAGCGCCTCGAGCAGAAGGTCCGCGCCGCGTTCCGCTCGCCCCGCCGTCGCGCCTGATCCGCGCCTACGAGACGGCGGCGAGCTCGCGCACGATCAGCGAGCTCGCCGCGAGCACGTCACGTCCCGCCGCCGCCGGTCTCGTCGGTCGTCGTCGTCCCGGTCTCGCCGCCCATCCCTTCTTCACCGGTGGTCGTCGTGCCCTCGGTGCCGGTCGTCGTCGTGTCGCCACCGGTCGTCGTCTCGGTGGTCGTGCTCTCCGCGGGCTCGCTGCTGCCGCCTCCGCCACCACACGCTGCCAGCCAGAGCGCCGTCGCCAGGAGAGCCCATGTCGTTCGCGTCATTCCCTCACCTCCGAAGCCTCGGGCGCGCTCGTCGCGCCCGCGGGCCCGTGCCTAGGCACGCGCGTCCCGCTCACAACGACCGCGGATGCGTACACTCCGGCTGACGTCGCGAACGGCTGCGTGCTAGATCGCTCGCTCGGAGAGCCGGAGAGGCGCGGACCGGGAATCGGCTCGGCCGCGACCACGAACGCGAACCGCCCCATGACGACCGATCGTGCTTCCGCGCGCGCGCCGGCGCGCGTGACCGTGCCCGAGCTCCGTCGAATGAAGTCCCGTGGCGAGCGCATCGCGGTGGTCACCGCGTACGACGCCACCTTCGCGCGCATGCTCGACGAGGGCGGCGCCGAGGTGCTGCTCGTCGGCGACTCGCTCGGCATGGTCGTGCAGGGCCTCGACACGACCCTGCCCGTGACCGTCGACGAGATGATCTACCACTGCCGCGCGGTCGCTCGCGGCACCAAGCGCGCGCTGATCGTCGGCGACATGCCGTTCATGAGCTACCAGGTCTCGATCGAGGAGGCGCTGCGCAACGCGGGCCGCTTCCTCGCCGAGGGCGGCGCGCACGCGGTGAAGCTCGAGGGCGGCGAGCCGATGGCCGAGACGATCGCGCGCGTCGTGAGCGTCGGCATCCCGGTGGTGGCGCACGTCGGGCTCACGCCGCAGAGCGTGCACGCGATGGGCGGCTTCAAGGTGCAGGGCCGCGGCGAGGACGACGCGGAGCGCGTGCTGCGCGACGCGCGCGCGGTCGCCGACGCGGGCGCGTTCGCGGTGGTGCTCGAGGGCATCCCCACCGATCTCGCGCAGCGCATCACCGCCGCGATCGACGTGCCGACGATCGGCATCGGCGCGGGCGTGCACTGCGATGGTCAGGTGCTCGTGAGCTACGACCTGCTCGGGCTCACGCCCGACCTCAAGCCGAAGTTCGTGAAGCGCTTCGCCGAGCTCTTCGCGGATGGGCGCGCGGCGACCGAGCGCTACGTCGACGAAGTGAAGAGCGGCGCGTTCCCCGCGCCCGAGCACTCGTTCGGCGCAGCGCCCGCGAAGAAGAGCGACGCGCCGGCGAAGCCCGCGTACGGGCCCAGCGACGCCTGAAGGAGCGAGGATGACGAAGGTCGTGCACGAGAAGAGCGAGCTGCGCGCCGCGTGCGACGCGATCCGCGCGTCGGGTGGTCGCCTCGGGCTCGTGCCCACGATGGGCGCGCTGCACGACGGGCACCTCGCGCTCGTCGCGGACGCGCGTCGTCGTGGGGCCACCCACGTCGCGCTCACGATCTTCGTCAATCCGCTGCAGTTCGGTCCCAGCGAGGACTTCGATCGTTATCCGCGCACCCTCGAGGCCGACGTCGCGCGTTGTCGCGACGCCGGCGTCGACCTCGTGTTCGCGCCGCCGCGCGACGGCATGTACCCGCCGGGCTTCCAGTCCGAGGTGCAGGTCACGAAGCTCACGACGCGGCTCGAGGGCGCGTTCCGCCCCGGGCACTTCACGGGCGTCACGACCGTCGTCGCGAAGCTGTTCATGCTCGCCGGGCCCTGCGTCGCGTGCTTCGGGCGCAAGGACTACCAGCAGTGGAAGGTGATCGAGCGCATGGCGCGCGATCTCGACATGCCGATCGACGTGGCCTCCATGCCCACGGTGCGCGAGAGCGACGGGCTCGCGATGAGCTCGCGCAATCGTTATCTGTCGCCGGAGGAGCGCGAGCGCGCGCTCGGCATCGCGCGCGGACTGCGCGCCGCGCACGCGGCGTACGGCGCGGGTGAGCGCGACGCGGCGAAGATCGCGGAGATGGTGCGCGCCGAGATCACGCCGCGCTTCGACTCCATCGACTACGTCGACGTCGCCGACGCCGACACGCTCGAGCCGTTCACGCGCCCGATCGAAGGACGCGCGGTGATCACGGTCGCCGCGAAGATCGGCAAGACGCGCCTGATCGACAACACCGTGCTCGGCGAGGACACGTCGCCTTGAGCGAGGACGATCTGTTCCGGGGCGCGCTGGTGAGGCTCGCCGCGCCACGCCCCGAGGACGCCGCGATCATCGCGTCGTGGAGCGAGCGCTCGGCATATCCGAGGCTGATCGACACCGACCTCGCCGTACCGCGCACGCCGGGCGAGATCGGACGCGCGACGGTGCGCGCCGGAGACTCGCTCGAATTCCGCCTGCGCACCCTCGAGGGCGACACGCTCGTCGGCTTCGTCGCGCTCTTCGGCATCGAGTGGAACAACCGCTGCGCGACGATCGCGATCGGCATCGGCGATCCCGCTCACCGTCGCAGAGGCTACGCGCGCGACGGCATGCAGCTCCTGCTGCGCTACGCGTTCACCGAAGCGAACCTCGAGCGCGTCGGGCTCGACGTGATCTCGTACAACGAGCCCGCGATCGCGCTCTATCGCAGCCTCGGGTTCCAGCAGGAAGGCGTGCGACGTCGCGCGGTGATGCGTGGCGGGCGCGCCTACGATCGCATCGACTTCGGTCTGCTCCGCGAGGAGTGGGCGAGCGCTACGGAATCGGTAGCGCTACGGATTCCGTAGCGCTACCGATTTGCTGCTCAGCTCGAGTACGCGCGATCCGCTGCGGCGAGCGCCTCGCCCGCCGACGCGTTCGGCAGCAGCGAGCCCAGCGCGCCGAGCAGCGTCGTCACGTGACGGCGCGTGCACGACGCGCCCATCAGCCCGACGCGCCACGCCTTGCCCTTGAACGGACCGAGGCCGCCGCCGATCTCGATGCCGTGCTGCTCGAGCAGCGCCTTGCGCGTCGCCGCGTCGTCGACGCCCTCGGGCACGTGCACCGCGTTGAGCATCGGCAGCGAGCGCTCCGGCACGTAGCGCAGGCCGAGCGCCTCGAGCCCGGCGCGAAGCGCGCGGTGGTGCTTCGCGTGGCGCGCCCAGCGCTGCTCGAGCCCCTCTTCGTGCACCAGGCGCAGCGCCTCGCGCATCGCATACGTCATGTTCACCGGCGCGGTGTGGTGGTACGCGCGCTCGCCGCCCCAGTACGACTTGATCATCGAGACGTCGAGGTACCAGCTCTGCACCTTGCTCGTGCGCTTCTCGATGCGCGCGATCGCGCGCGGCGAGAACGTCACCGGCGACAAGCCGGGCGGGCACGACAGGCACTTCTGCGAGCCCGAGTAACACGCGTCGATGCCCCACGCGTCGATCTCGAGCGGCGCGCCGCCGAGCGACGTGACCGCGTCGACGAGGAGCAGCGCGTCGTGCTCGCGCACCGTCTTGCCGATCTCCTCGAGCGGCTGGTGCGCGCCGGTCGACGTCTCCGCGTGCACGATGCCGACGACCTTCACGTTCGGGTTCGTCGAGAGCGCGGCGCGGATCGCGTCGGGGTCGATCGTGCTGCCCCACGGCGCTTCGACGCGATGCACCGTCGCGCCCGCCCGCGACGCGACGTCGCACATGCGCTCGCCGAACACGCCGTTGACGCCGACGATCATCTCGTCGCCCGGCTCGATCAGGTTCACGACCGCGGCTTCCATGCCCGCCATGCCGGTCGCGCTGATCGGGAACGTGAGCTCGTTGTCGGTGCGGAACGTGCGCTTCAGGAGCTCGCGCGTCTCGTTCATCACGCGCAGGTAGTACGGGTCGAGGTGCCCGACGGTCGGCGATCCGAGCGCACGCAGCACACGCGGCGGCACGTCGCTCGGGCCGGGGCCCATCAGGAGTCGCGTCGGGGGGTCCAGCTCGTCGAAGATGGTGCTCGTCACGGCCCGCAGCTTCGCACGAAGAGCTCACGTGCGCAGTGCTCCACGCGTGTCACCCTCGGACCCGTGACAGACACGCTCTACTGGTCCGAGACCTACACCGATCAGTATGTCGAGGCGCTGCGCCGGGACGCTGATTTCCAGAAGGCGGCGCGCAAGTTCGAGGGGTCGATGACGTTCCGCTGTCTCGACACGCCCGAGGGGACGGACGTCGAGGCGACGTACGTGATCGACAAGGGCGCGGTGAGCGTCACGCGCCGCGCCGAGAAGGCGCCCTCGAGCGCGCTCCGCGCCGCGCCGATCGAGAAGAGCGTGTTCGCGCGGACCACCGCTCCGTACGCGCTGTGGTGCAAGCTCGACCGCGGCGAGATGAACGTGCTGCAGGCGGTCGCGTCGCCCGACTACCAGGTCGAGGGATCGAAGCTGAAGATCATGGCGAACATCGGCGTGCTCAACGCGATGAGCGCCGTCGCGTCGCGCGTGCCGAAGCGGTATTGATCGCGTCATGGACTTCCGCGATCTCACGAACGACGAGACGATCTGCCTGATGGGCCTCCTGCGCGAGGTCATCCAGGCCGACGACGACTACAGCCCCGCGGAGCGCGCGAAGATGCGCGAGCTGCGCGACGCGCTCGGCGACGAGCGCTTCGACGCCGCGATCGACGAGGCGAAGCGTCGCTACGCGGGATCGCGCGCGGCGCTCAAGGAGCACGCGAAGACGATCACGCGCCCCGAGGCGCGGAAGACGATCTTCGCGCTGCTGGAGAAGGTCGCGGCGAGCGACGGCGTGACGGCGAGCGAGCGCAAGCCGCTCGACTGGGTCGCGTCGTGGTGGGATCTGAAGACCTGACCGTCCGACCAGAGTCCCTCTTCGAGGTCCGCTCCTGGCGCCTATAGCCTCCGTTTGGAGGCCCTGATGCGCTACGAGACCATCGAAGCGATCCAACACCGCGCGTGGCATCCCGCGGGATCGAACGGCGGGCACACGCGCTTCTGCTGGCACTGCGATCGCGAGGTGAGCGCCGAGCGCGCGGGACCGGGCTGGAGGCTCGGCGTTCCGGCGCTGGTGATCGCGGTGTTCGCGTCGGTGACGGTCGCGGTGCTCGCGGGGCCCTTCATGGTGCTCGCGCTCGTGCCGCTCCTGCTGTTCAGCGCGGCGCTCGGTCCGTACGTCGCGAAGATGCGCAGCGCGGCGAGCTGTCCGCGCTGCGGTCGCGAGGTGCCGTACACGACGCGCGAAGCGGCGTACTCGGCGCACGGCGGGAGCCGGCTGCACGACGGCGCGCACGTGCCCGAGCGGCCGATGCACTGACACGTCACTCGCAGACGTCGCGCCACTCGAACACGCGATCGCGACGCACGCCGGCGCGACCGAAGCCGTAGCGGTTCGTGGCCTCGACGCAGCCGGGCCACTTCTCGACGCTCTCCCACGCGCCGCGGGTGTACTTGTACTCGAACCACTCGCCGCGACCGACGCGCAGCGTGCCGCGCGCGAGCCCCGGCGCGACCACTTCGAGCGGCGCATGGGCCCAGCCGTTCGCGCTGCTCGCGACGTGGATCACGCTGCCGATCGGGGTGCTCTCCGGGAGCTCGACCTCGAGCACGACGTCGATCGGCGGGCTCGGCTCGCTGATCGTCACGTCGTAGTCGAGCTCGATCGTCGCGCCCGCTGCGCCGGGATCCGGCATCCGCACGATCAACGAGCGCTCGTTGCGATCGTGCACGAAGCCGGGCAGCTCGACTCCGTCGACGCGAACGCTGCGCACCTCGCCGTCGACCCGCCAGACCCGCAGCTCGATCGTGCGCGCCCCTGGGTCGAAGTCTCCCTCGCGCGCGCCGATCACGAAGCGCGCGCCACCTTCGCGCTGCACCAGCGTCAGCGTGGTGCGCGACGTCGCGCCGTAGCCATCGCCCGCGTCCTGGACCAGCGTGAACGTGCTCTCGCGCGCCGACGGATAGAGATCGAGCAAGAGCGTCCCGCCGAGCGCGCGCGTGCTCGCGACGTCACCCGAGACCCGCGGGAGGATCGCGCCCTCGCGCACGAACGTGGGCAGCGCCGCGAGCGTCGCGCCGACCTCGATGGTGCGCGGACCCTCGACGATCGCGCCCGACTCGAGCTCGTACCAGCGCCCGCTCGGGATGTGCACCTCGCGCGACGTCGCGCCCTCGCGCGTGATCGGCGCGACGAGCAGGAACGGACCGAGCATCGCCTGATCGCCGACGTCGCGCAGCGCGCGCTCCTCGAAGTGCTCGTACAGCATCGGTCGCAGCACCGGCGCGCCCGTGCGCTCGTGCTCGTCGAACAGCGACTCGAGGTACGGCATCAGCGCGTAGCGCGCGCCGATGCGAGCGCGCGAGATGTCGAGCACCTCGCTCCCGAAGCTCCACGGCTCGGCATCCGGCGGACCGTTCGTCTGGTGCGCGCGGAAGAACGGCGAGATCGATCCCAGCGCCATCCACCGCGCGAAGAGCTCGGGCGTCGCATTGCCCGAGTACCCGCCGACGTCGCTTCCGACGAAGGGCACGCCCGACATGCTGGTGCCGAGCAACATCGGGAGCACCTGATCGAGCGACCACCACGTGCTCGGTGCATCGCCGGTCCACACCGCGGCCTCGCGCTGGATGCCCGCGTAGCCGGCGCGACAGAGGATGAACGGACGCCGCGTCGGGAGCGCCTCGCGCAGCCCCTCGCGCGTCGCGCGCGCCTGCAGCAGCGCGTACACGTTGTGGCCCTCGGCCATCGTGGTCGCGATGCCGTCGCCGTGGATCGGCAGATCGTTCGGCACGGTGTTCTCGCCGCCGCTCTCGGGGAACGTCGTGGGCTCGTTCACGTCGAGCCAGATGCCGTCGATGCCGCGCCGCGCGAGCCGCGCGACCTCCTCGCTCCACAGCGCACGCGCCGCGGGCATCGTGAAGTCGAGGAAGAGCGAGTCGCTCGCCCAGGTGTTCGCGACGTGCGGCGTGCCGTCGGGGTTGCGCAGGTAGAGCCCGCCCGCGATCGCGCGGTCGTGCACGCTCCAGCCGGGATCGATCTTCAGTCCGGGATCCGCGATCACGATCAGCGAGAAGCCACGCGCATCGAGGCGCGACGCGAGCCCTTCGGGATCGCCGAACCGCAGCGGGTCGAAGGTGAACGTGCGGAACGCGTCCATGTGCTGGATGTCGAGCCACAGCGCGTCGGCGGGGACGTCGTTCTCGCGGAAGTCGCTCGCGAGGCGATCCATGCGCGCGATGTCGTGATAGCCCCAGCGCGACTGGTGGAAGCCGAGCGACCAGCGCGGCGGGCGCGGGGTGCGGCCGGTGAGCGACGAATAACGACGCAGCACGTCGCGCGGATGAGGCCCCGCGATCAGCCACTGATCGAGCTCGGGGCCGGCGCTCCGAATTCCGTAGCGGTCGGGATCGCTCGCCGCGAGGTCGTACTCCTGGCGGTACGCGACGTCGGTGAACAGGCCGTACGCAGTGTCTCCGCGGACCGCGACGAAGAACGGGATCGCGAGGTAGAGCGGATCGGACTCGGGCCCGAAGCCGCCGTGCGCGGGCTCGTAGGCGTCGGTGGTCCACACGATCGCGCGACGTCCTCGGCGACCGAAGGGACCGGTGCGCTCGCCGAGCCCGGTGAAGAGCTCGTCGCGCGGTGAGACGCGCACCACCTCGCGCGCGCTCGTCGCGACGTCGGGCGCGTCCTCGAGGAGCACCGTGCCCGCGCGATCGCGCACCACGACGCGCATGCCGTCGCGCTCGATCGTCGCGACGAAGGCGTCGCTGCAGATCGTCGCGAACGCGTCGTCTCCGTCGATCGTGATCGCGGCGGGCGCCATCTCGATCGCGGGCGTGACCAGCGCGAACGAGCGCTCGATCGGGGTCGCGCCCGCGGGGACGTAGCGCACGCGCAAGAGCGCGTCGTCGAACGCCCAGAGGTGCACGTCACGCGTCGCGCCGCGCGCGATCACGTGGTGCGCGCGATCGCTCGTCTCGATCCACGAGGGCGCGCGGCCGCTCATCGAGCAGGCACCGTCGACCTCGATCGACGCGTCGACGCCGGCGTCGTCGCGCATCGCGTCGATCCATCCGCCCGCGTCGCGCGCCGGTGATGGCTGCTCGCTCGCGCATCCCGCGAGCACCACGAACATCCCCACGAGCCACCGCATGCGGCGGTTCTACCAAGCGCCAGCATGCAAGTCACTCCAGGCAGAGTCACGCGACGGTCGCCCGCGAATCACGGGCATTTCGTCAGGGCTCGAGGGGATCGCACGAGCCGCTCATGCGCACTCGCTGCGCGAGCGATTCGTAGCGCAGCGTCGCCGCGATCGGGTCGGGGGGATCGCAGCGCATGACCTGCTGCGGGCTCGCGACGTGCGCGAGCCAGTCGTGCGTCGCCTGATCGACGATCGCGCGCAGCCCGTTCGAGTCGCGGTAGCGCGTGCCCACCGGCGGCACCGCGCCGCCGAACACGACGTCGATCATCGTGAGCGCGACCACCGCGTCGTTCGCCGCGAGGTCGCAGTAGCGCGCGGCGCCGCCGGCGCACAGACACGCGATGCGCGCTTCCTCGCGCACGTCTCCCTGCTCGCAGAACATCGCCCACGGCGCTTCGCTCGGCGGCACCACGCTCGAGAGGCGCACCTGACGGCACGGTCGCTCGGGGCAGCGATCGCAGTCGCCCTCGGGGAGCGCGAGCGGGCACGCGACGGCGCCCGAGGGCGCGTGGCGCAGCTGGCTCGCGGCGAGCGGCGCGGGCGTGCTGGGCAACGCCGCTCCGCTCGGGATCGCGAGCATCGGTGTCTCGACCCACGCAGCGAGGCTCCGCGGGTCGTCGATCGACGCGTCGACGTCGGTGACGTGCATCGGATCTGCACACGCGACGAGCACGCCCGCACCGACGATCGCGAGAACGCGAGAAGCCCCCATCGATGCACCTCCGGACGTGCATCCGCGACCATCAGCAACCCACGATCCAGCACGCCGCATCGCATCGCGTCTCGGGATCGACGGATCGCGACGAGGCACGACGCGCCGGCACGGTGCACGTGTGAGGCGCCGGACCTCGTGACGGCGCGCACCGATCGCGCGGGTGTCGCGCTGCGTGCTCGCGATCCGCACATCGACGTCGCGTGGCACGTGGGCTGCTGAACGCCGAAGCCCATGAACGCGAGTCGGAAGTCGGGGGTGGGGAGCATCGCCGCGATCGCGCTGGTGACGTGCGGCGGATGCGCGACGGAGGACGCGCCGATCGCCGAAGCGGCCGAGGCTGCGCCGATCATCGCGCACGCTGCCGGGGGCTGGATCGAGCACGCGCGATCACCGCTCGTGCCCTACTGCCATGGCGTGCTCGTCGCGCCGGACGTGGTCGTCACCGCATCGAACTGCGCCGACGAGGGCTGGTACGAGCTCTCGTTCGGCGTGGGGGATGCGCGCGATCCATCGATCCCGGTGGTCGCGGCGATGTGGCATCCGATGGGGGGTGAAGATCCCCGGCACGCGCTGGTCGCGCTCGTGCTCGAGCGTCCGGTGGTCGGCGTCGCGCCGGCGTCGCTCGAAGCGCCGGAGACGATGCCGTGCGGCGTGGAGCTGCCGACGTACCTCGTGACGACGCGAGGCACCGAAGGCGATCGGAAGATCTGGACGGCGTGCGCGCTCGAGCCGGAGTCGGAGAGCGACGTGCCCACGCTCGTGGCGATGGAAGGCTATCCGAACTGTCACGGCGACAGCGGCGCCGGTGCGTTCGTGCCGGGCGCGCGGGACCGTGTGCTCGGATGGGTGACGAGCGCGGGACGGCTCGGTCCGGTGCATCCCGAGCACGAGGTCTGCGTGACGAGCGTGGGGCTCGCGACGGTGGCGGCGAACCTCGACTTCCTCGACGCGGCGCGCGAGCGCTCGCGCGTCGGTGCACCGTTCTGATCATCGGGGCATCGCCGATGCAGGGCGATCGCTCGCGATGAGCGATCCGAAGAAGAAGCGGCACGAGCCCGAGCTCGACGACAGCGTGGAGCGACCGAGCCCCGACTCGGGGCGTGACGACGAGCCCCGCACCCACGTGCGGGGCGAGGACGACGTGGAGCACGGTCCCTCGATCGACGTCGGCGGCCCCGAGGGGATCGAGCGCGGCGTCGGCATCGAGAGCGAAGAAGGTCGTTAGCCACGCTCACGGTGGGATGGCGTGGGGCGTGCTGGGTGAGAAGAGCATGGAGCTCTTCGGTAGCACCGCGCTCGACGCGCTGGTCGAGTGGACGCGCGCGCGCACGAACGACGAACGTCTCCGCCTCGCCGAGGCGACCTTGCCGACGCTGGTGAGGCTCGGCGCCGGGGCGCGGACGATCGGCGATCGGGGTCCGCGGCCCGCCGAGACGTTGATCCTCTACGAGCGCGAGGGATGCCCGTTCTCGCGGCGGGTGCGCGAGGCGCTCGCGATGCTCGACCTCGACGCGCGCATCAAGCCGGTGCCGCGGGGATCGGTGCGCCACGCGCGCGAGCTCATCGCGCTCACCGGGGACATCGAGATCCCGGTGATGGTCGATCCCGCGATGGGCGTGGTGCTCGCGGGCACCGACGCGATCCTCCCGCACTTGTTCCAGCACTACGGGCGAGGCCACGTGCCCCTGCGCCTCCGCGAGAACGTCACCTCGAAGCTCGCGTCGAGGCTGCGCTCGGGGCGCGGTCAGGACGGGCGTCCCTCGATCGCGCCGAGCCGCGCGCTCGAGCTCACCGGATACGAGGCGTCGCCTGCGACGCGCCTGGTGCGCGAGACGCTCGACGAGCTCGAGCTGCCGTACCTCTCGCGCCCGCTCGCGCCGCACAGCCCGCGGCGCCGCGCGTACTTCGCGGAGGAGGGCACGATGGAGCTGCCCCGGCTCGAAGATCCCGCCGCGGGGATCACGCTCTACGGCGCCGCCGCGATCTGCAGCTACCTCGAGCGCACCTATGCGTTCGGTCCCGAGCGCGGGATCGATGCGGGCGCGCCCGACGAGCGCACCGTGCCCACGACGCAGGCGCGTCGCGCCACGCAGATCGAGGAGCGGCCCCGATGAAGACGACGACGATGGTGGTGATCTCGATGCTCGCGATCGGGGCGCTCGGGTGCCGCGGTGAGGACGCCCCGCGCCAGCCCTCGCAGTACGGCCGGTGGATCCCGATCGAGCCGACCGATCAGCCCGCGAGCGCGCCGGGCGCGCGCGACGATCCCCAGGGCACGACCCGTCTCGGGACCCTCGATCCCACGCTCTCCGGCGGTGAGCCCTCGCCGTTCGCGAGGCCCGACGAGGCGGCACCTTTGCCCGCGAAGTGACGAGTGCCCGCGAAGTGACGAGCGCGCCGCGCGAGAGAAGGCCCGCGCGGCTCCTCGTGTCGTCAGCTCGCGCCGCGGCCGTTGGGCTGGTGCGTGCTCACGCGGCCGTGCCCGCGCTCGTCGCGCGCGGTCTCGTCGGTCTCGCGCTCGCGTCCCGTGATCGCGTCCTTCGCGCGGCGCAGCATCGTCCGCAGCTTCATCACGCCGCTCTGATCCCAGTACTCGCCGACCTCGATGTCGACGCGGATCAGCGCGAGCCGTCCCTCCTCCGGCCCCTTGGGGAACCACAGCGAGAAGCTCGGCTTCCACACCTCGTGGATGCGCATCGGGTCCTCGATGATCGTCGCGTGACCGGACCACTGCACGTACGAGTCGTCGCCCTGCATCGTCACGAGCGCGCGCGGATCGCGCTGCACCTCGGTGACCGACGCGTGATCCTTCGCGGTGAGGAACCAGATCGCGCCGTCCTCCTCGTCGAGCTCGGCGATCGTCATCGGGCGCGCGTGAAGGTGCTGGTCCTCGGCGATCGTCGTGAGCATCGCGAAGCGGAAGTCGCGTGCGACGTCGAGCAGCCGCGCGATCTCTGCGTTCTTCTCCATCGGCGGTTCTCCTGTGGTGAGAGGTGTCCACGCTTCGCAACGCGCGTTCCATGCAGCGGACGGGGCGGGACGCCGCGCGCGTGCTCGGTCGCTCGGGCGTGGCATCGCGACTGCACGCCAGAGCGCGGAGGTTCCATCGAGCCATGTCCCGCCGACGACGCGACCAGGACCGCACGATCGACAGCGACCCGGCGACGCAGCCCGGGCTGAGCGTGCCCAAGGTGTTCGAGCCGACGACCGATCCCGGCGCTCTGCACGAGGAGCAGGACGTCGAGCGGATGCTCGATCACGAAGCGCGCTCGGAGGACGACGCCGACGTGCATCGACACGAGCGCCCGCCGCTCGCCGCGACCACCGATCCCCAGGCGGTCGAGGAGCTCGCCGGCGAGGCGATCCAGCTGGCCACCCAGGGCGGAGGCTCGCGACGCATCGACGGCGACGACTCGCTCGAGGAGCAGATCGATCGCGACGCGATGGAGGCGGGCATCGTGCCCCAGCTGGTCGGGCAGGCGACGCTCGACTCCGCCGCGGGCACCGACGAGGAGCAGCCCGACGTCGACGAAGACGCGGAGACCCTGCCGCGTGCGCGCCCGGGCCGAACGTCGGTGCGAGGTCGTCGTCCGAGCCCCTGAGGAGAGGGCAATTTCTGAGGAGAGCATCTGAGGAGAGCAGGAGGGTCAGGAGGGAAGGAGAAGTTGGCTCGTCGAGCGAAATCCCTCCTGCAACTCCTGCTCTCCTCAGCGGAGTCTCTTCTCTGCGGCCCTCTGCGTCCTCTGTGGTGAGTTCACTCCGCGGCCATCGCGAGGTCGCTGTCGAGCCACTGAGGCTCGCGCTCGCCGCAGTCCACGAGGCGACAGCCGGGCCGCTTCGCGTCGCCGAGGAAGGTCGAGAGATCCGCGAGCACGCGCTCCGGGCAGTCGAGGTGCGGGAAGTGCCCGCAGCGCTCGTACCCGTGCACCGTCGCGTGCAGCAGCTTCTCCGCGACGCGCCGCGCGTGCGCGAAGGGCAGCACCGGATCGAGCTCGCCCCAGAGCACTGCGATCGGCGGGAGCATCGTGCTCGCGTCGACGACCTCCCAGAACGTCGCGCGCTGTCCGTTCACGTCGAGGCTCGCGTCGAGGATGCGCTGCAGCGCCTCGGCGGTGCCCGGCATCGCGGCGAGCACTGCATACCGCGCGAGCTCCTCGGGCTCGGGCCGCGCGAAGCGCGCGGGCCCGAGCGGCGACACCGCGAGGCGCGTCGCGATCCGCCGCGCGACGAGCGATCCCAGCAGCGCACGCGCGACCGGCAGCACGCTCATGCGCAACCACGGCGAGACCTCGCGACCGAGCCCGCCCGGCGCGATCAGGGCGAGACGCTCCACGCGCTCCGCGTGATCGCGGAGCATCGCGAGCGCGACGCCGCCGCCGAAGGAGTGGCCACAGATCGCGGCGCGCGGCACACCGACCGCCTCCATCCACGCCGCGATCGTCGACGCGAACCACGGCGGATCGTAGGGCGCCTCGCTCGGGCGTCCCGACCATCCGTGGCCCGGTAGATCGGGCATCAGCACGCGATGCGTGCGCGCGAGCGCGGGCGCGATCCGCCGGAACGTGCGGTGCGAGTCCGCGAGCCCGTGCAGGAGCACGAGCGGCGGGCCCTCGCCGAGCTCGCCCCACGCCACGTCGCAGTCGTTCACCCTCACGACCCGCGCGTGACCCAGCATCTCCATGCGACGACGTTCCAGCACTGGTCGTGCCGAGCTGGATCGCGAAGAAATGCCGCGCGACAGCGTCGAGATCGACGCACGACGCCTCGCTCGCGCGGCGCGATGTCGCAGCCGCGGCCCTCGGCCTCGTCCGGTACGGCGGGTGCTCTTTCGCGCCGCGATGGACGCCAGCACCCGAGCGATCGGCATCGCCAGCGCGCTCACCCTCGTCGCGACGCTCTGTTGGCAGCTCCGCGCGCAGTGGAGGAAGGGCACGAGCGAGGGCGTGTCGCGCTTCCTCTTCGCGGGGCAGCTCGGCGCATCGACCGGCTTCGCGATCTACAGCGCGCTGATCGAGGATGCGGTGTTCGTCGCCACCAACGTCGCGACCGGCGTCGCCGCGGTCGCGGGCTTGGCGATCACGATCGCGTTGCGACGACGGGCTCGCCGCGCGCGATCGTGGCGAGCCGGCGAGGCGCGCCGGCACGGCGCGGCCGCGAGCCACGGAGCCGGACGCGCCGCGCCGCTGGGATCCGCGTGATCCCGTTGCGCACGACGATTGCACAACGCTGGTTCACGCGGCGCAGGAGCCCGCGAGGAGGTGGGGGATGTCGACGCGGACGACGGTGAGGTTGCCGGCCGCCACCGTCGCCGCGCGCACCGCCGTCACCCTCGACGACGACGCGCGCTACGAGCCCGCCGTGGCGTTCGATCGCGCCCCCCTGCGCGCGAGCGCGTCGAGCTCGAGCAGCACGCACGTCCCGCCGACCTCGAGCGCGCCGGTGCCGAGCCACGTGATCGCGCTCCGGGTCGGGCTCGCGCTGCTCTTCGTCGCGACCTGCGTCGTGCTCTGGCCCTTCTGGCCGTGGCTCACGCTCGCGGCGTGGTTCGCGGCGCTCGCGCGCCCGATGGTCGAGCGCCTCGCGCACATCACCCACGGTCGTCGCGCTGCGGCCGCCGTCACGACGATGCTGCTGCTCGTGCTCTCGCTGGGCCCGCTCCTCGCGCTCGCGGTCTCGCTCTCCGCCGACGCCGCGGATCTCGTCCACGAGGTGACGCGCACGCGCTCGGGGCGTCAGGCCGTGATCGCGATCGTCTCGCCCGACGGCGCGATCCAGCGCCCGGATCTCGACGTGCCCACCGTCGTGCACGTGTTCCGCAGCCAGGGCGAGCGCGCGTGGACGATGGCGAGCAGCGTCGCAGGCGCGACCGCCGATCTCGTGCTCGGGCTCTTCGTGTTCTTCACCGCGGCGTTCTTCTGTCTGGTCGACGGGCCGCGCGCGTTCGACTGGGTCGAGCGCCACACCCCGATCGCGCACCGCCACGCGCTGCGCTTCGCGGGCGCGTTCGTCGAGACCGGGCGCGGGCTCTTCGTCGGCGTGGGGCTCACCGGGCTCGTGCAGGCGATCATCGCGACCGGCGCGTACTGGGCGCTCGACGTGCCGCGCCCGGTCGTGCTCGGCGTGCTCACGTTCGTCGCGTCGTTCATCCCCACCGTCGGCACCGCGCTGGTGTGGGTGCCGGTCGCGCTGGGGCTCGCGTTCACCGGTCGCGAGTCGGAGGCCGCGCTGCTCGCGGGCGTCGGCATCCTGGTCGTCGGCACCGTCGACAACCTGCTGCGCCCCGTGCTCGCGCGCTGGGGGCGGCTGCACATGCACACCTTCGTGGTGCTGGTCTCGATGCTCGGCGGCCTCGCGATCGCGGGGGGATGGGGCCTGATGCTCGGCCCGCTCGTGGTGCGCCTGACGCTCGAGGCGCTGCGCATCGCGAAGGAGGAGGAGATCGTTTGAGCTCAAACGTTCGGCGCACGCTCGGTGCGCTCGCCACGCTCGCGCTCTTCGTGGTCGCGCTCGCGCTCGCCGCGCGCGTCCACCTCTCGCTCCCGGCCGGACGCCGCGCCGCGGCCGACGCGCTCGAGGCGCTGATCTCGCGCGAGATCCCGGGCACGATGCGCATCGGTGCGATCGACGAGCTGCGCACCGACTACGTGCGCGCGCGCGACGTGGTGTTCGAGACGCCCGAGGGCGAAGAGGCGCTGCGCTTCCGGCGCATCGAGCTCGACCCCGACGTGCGGCGCTTCCTGCGCGAGGGCGCGATCGCGACCCGCAGCGCGCGCATCCAAGGCGCCGTGCTCCGCATGATCGAGCGCGAGGGCGAGGACGGCCTCGGGCTGGAGCGCGCGTTCGACGACGACGACGAGGGCAGCGGCGGCGAGGAGCAGGGCCGCGGCGTGACGCTCGATCTCGCGAACGTCGCGTTCCACGACCTCGACAGCGAGTGGCGGATCGGCGAGCTGCCCGAGATGCACCTCGACGACGCGTCGGGCATCGCGCGCTTCTACACCGACGATCAGGGGCAGATCGCGATGCGCTTCGATCGCATCCGCGGCGAGGCGCGCCTGCCGATGGATCTGCGCGTCGACGTCGAGCGCGCATCGGGGCGCATCCGCACCGGATGGCGCCAGCTCGGCCTCTTCGAGATGCGCCTCGCGGTGATGGGCTCCGAGGTCGACCTCGATCTGCACCTGGTGGACGGGGAGGGCGGCGTCCGCCCGCGGGTGCACAGCGACACCGAGCCCGGCTCGCTCGCGATGCTCGCGATGCTCGGGGTCGAGCTCGTGACGACGGTCGCCGGCGCGCCCGACGCGGTGCAGGTCGACGACGATTCTGCCGGCCCCGACGAGGGCGCGAAGTGACCGCCGCGATCGCGCTCTACCTCGGGCTGACGATCGTGCTCGCGTCGTGGATCGTGGTGCACGCGCTCGCCACGACCGCGGCGTGGAGGCGCGAGGGCGCGAGCCCCGGATCGCGCGCGCTCGCGCTCGTGCCTCCGTTCACCGCGATCGCTGCGGCGCGGGCCGGGCACCGCCACGTCGCGGGCGCGTGGGCGGTGCTCGCGGTGATCTACGTCGTGCTGCTGGGGATCGCGTCCCAGCTCTGACGCGTCTACTCGGCCTCGCGCGCCTCGTCGTCGGTCGCCGGGTGGGAGCCGTCGTTCGTCGTGAGCGCCTCGGTCAGGAACGCGAAGCGCTGGCTGATGCCGGGGTCGACCGACGCGTGGAGCTTCACCGCCTTGTGGATCAGCAGCAGGGCCTTGAACGCGTCGTGGTGCGCGAGCCGCCGTGCGTCGGAGAGCGGCGTCAGCGTGCGCTCGTACTTCGCGAGCACCGCGGACTCACGCGCCTCCGCCTTCTCGGCGATGCGCATCAGCGACCGGAGCTTGCCCAGCGTGAGCCCGGGGACGCGCAACTGCCGCTCCTGCTCCCACTCACGCAGCACGCGATCGGCTGTGTCCTCGAAGTTCTCGCGCGGCTTGAGCAGCTTCTGGCGCTCTTCCGGCGAGAGGACGCGCGCCGGCTTCCTCGTGCTCGCCCTCTTCGCGCTCGCTTTCTTCGTTCCGGTCTTCTTCGCGCTCGCTTTCTTCGTTCCGGTCTTCTTCGCGCTCGCCTTCTTCGTGGTCTTCTTCTTCGTCGCCATCGTCGCTTCCCCCCGAGATCGCGTGTTTTGCTGGGTTTTTGCCAGCTCACGGCGAGCCTAGCCGAGCGCTGGGGGGGCGCCAAGACCGGCTCGAGGTGGGGCCTAGGCGTCGTCTAGGTCCCCCCTCGACCTCGCCTGGGCCCCGCTCGGCGCCGGGTACACGGCACCGAGCCGAGCGAGAGGCGGGCCCTCGTCCGAGCCGAGCGATGCGCGCCCACGACGCTCCGCAACCACCGGCGCTACGATCGGCCCCGTGCCTTCGCCCTCGATGCCCCCCCTCGTCCCCGAGATGCGCGCCGCCCACGTCCAGGAGAACCTGCGCTCGCTCGAGCGCCTCGGATCCGACGTCGCAGCGCGCGTCCGCGAGGCGATCGGGCCCGAGAGCGTCGCGGAGATCGAGGGCGCGCTGCGCACGAGCTGGCTCCCGGCTGCGCTCGACGTGGCGCTCACCGGGGCGCTCGGCCGCACCCTCGGTGACGAGGCGGTGCGGCGATGGTCGCGCGAGGCCCTCATCGCGTCCGCGTCGACCCCGCTCCTGCGCGGCTTCGTCGCGACCGCGATGCGCACGCTCGGCACGTCGCGCGCCGTGCTGAGGTGGGCGCCGCGCGCGTGGGACACGATCTATCGCAACGCTGGTGAGCTGCGCCACGAAGCGCGCGACGACGGCTCGGTCGTGCTCGTCTACGAAGGCCCGCGCGAGCTCGCCGGCGACGACACGTACCTCGTCGGCATCGCGGGCGCGTTCGAGGGCGCGCTCGAGATCTGCGGTGCGCCCGACGGCCGCTTCGAGATCGTGCGCGAGAGCGCCCGCGTCGCGCGCTTCGTGCTCCCCGCGTGACGCGTCGAAGACTCGGCTCGCCCGCCCTCCGCGCGCTCCCGTCCGGCCGGACGAGCACTCCGGCGAGGGATCAAAATCGGCTCGCCCGCCGGGCCCTACCGTCCGCGCGCTTCGCGCGCTCCCGTCCGGGACCGGCGGGACGAGCACTCCGGCGAGGGATCAAAATCGGCTCGCCCGCCGGTCCCCTCCCGTCCGCGCGCTGCGCGCGCTCCCGTCCGGGACCGGCGGACGAGCACTCCGGCGAGGGTTCACCGCCGCGGCGGCGCAGCGGGCCGCTCGGGCGCGCTCACGCCGTCGCCTTCGATCGCGCTGCGATCGCCCGGCGCGCGCTCGTAGACCCACTGCGACGACATCGCGACCGCGCGCTCGATCGCCTCTTCCTCCGGGCTCCCGTCGCGCACGAGCGCGTTGACCATTTCGATCGCCTTGCTGCGCGCGGGCTCGGGAAGTCTCGCGATGCGCGGGGACATCCGCTGGTGCGTGGTCGCCATCTCTCGTCGTCTCCTTCGTCCTCGATCGAGAGCAACACGCGGGCCCGCTCGTGGGCGCGGCGCGACGCGAGCCAGCGCGCTCGGGGCGCACCGCCACGCGACCGCGACGCGAGCAGCCCCGAATGCAAGCCATCGCGAATGGCACGTCGCCTGCTCGGAAGCCGGGCACGCGACGAGCGCGGGAGAGCGCTGGGGCTCGTCGAATCCCACGGAGGAACGGGCAGATGGACCAGGGGACGGCAAGGGCGGGAGCGACCGCGCAGACCACGAGCGATCGCGCGCGCCACGTGCACACGCCGCATCCGCTCGAGGGCACCGGCGGGCCGATCGCGCGTGCGGTCGTCGGCAGCGTGCTCCTCGTCTCCGGCATTCGTCGTCGCGGCATCGTCGGCGCGCTGCTCGCGACGGCCGGTGGCGTCGTGCTGCGCCGCGCGGCCGAAGAGCTCTACACGCACCTGCGCAGCGAGCTCTTCGCGCCGCGCCCCGACCTCGAGCGTCGCTACGGCGAGAGCTTCGATCGCGACGTCGTCGAAGAGGCGTCGTGGGAGTCGTTCCCCGCGAGCGATCCCCCGGGCTTCACGCACTGAGCTGTGTTTTCGGAAGGGGTCATGGATGACCCCTTCCCCCCGCCCGGCAAAGCCGGATCGGGGCCCCCCATCCCTGAACGCTGCGCGCGGGGCCCCAGCCCCGCTTGCTCGCGCCAGGCGCGCTCCGATTCAGCGACAGATTCCGAGCGTCCACGTTTCTCACACTTCGTCGTCGTTGGGAGGGCCTACCGTGACCGCGTCCGCGCAGAGGACGATCGACCGTGATCTCGCGCTCGTGCACGACGAGCTGGCTCGCGTCGCACGCCGTGGCGATCCGTGGATCGGACGCGTGCTCGGCGAGCGCTATCGCATCATCCAGCACCTCGCCGACGGCGGCATGGGCAAGGTCTACGTCGGCGAGCAGATCCGGCTCGGCATGTCGGTCGCGGTGAAGATCCTCGATCGCGCCGGCTACGAGCATCCGACGCTCGCGGGACGCTTCGAGCGCGAGGCGATCGCGACCGCCGCGCTGCGCTGCCCGCACATCGTGCAGGTGTTCGACTGGGGGATCCTGCCCGAGGGCGGCTGCTATCTCGTGATGGAGCTCCTGCCCGGCGCCGATCTCGCGACGCTGATGATGCAGGACGGGCTCTTCGGCGTGGAGCGCACGCTGCACGTGCTGCGTCAGGTCGCGATCGCGATCGATCACGCGCACGCGCACGGCATCGTGCATCGCGACCTCAAGCCCGAGAACGTGATGGTCGATCTCGAGGCGGGCGACTTCGTGACCGTGCTCGACTTCGGCGTCGCGCGCGACCTGCGCCAGAGCTCGACCTTCAGCGACTACGGCGAGGTCGTCGGCACGCCCGAGTACATGTCGCCGGAGCAGGCGATGGGGCTCGAGGATCTCGTCGGGCCCGCCTGTGATCGCTGGGCGCTCGCGGTGATGGCGATGGAGATGCTCACCGGCGATCTGCCCTATCCGAGCGCGTCCGCGACCACGACGCTGCGCTACATCGCCGAGGGCACGCCGCGCCGGCCGAGCGAGCTCGGCTTCACGGTGCCCGGGCTCGATGCGGTCTTCGATCGTGCGATGTCGCGCAAGCCGCGCGATCGCCACCCGAGCGCGCGCGCGCTCGTCGACGATCTCGAGCGCGTGCTGCTCGCGTGGATGCGCGCGAACGAGGCGCACGACGACGAGAGCGCCAGCTCGGGCGTCCGCGCGCGGGTGCACGCCGCCGAGATCGCCGCGACCACGCCCGAGGCGCGGGTGCTCGCGTCCGGTGGCTACACGATGGGCACCGCGGCGATCGCCGATCTGCCGTGCGACGAGGTCTCCACCGCGCGCATGACCAGCGCGATCGTGCTCGCAGGGCTGACCCTCGTCGGCTCCGCGTTCGCCGCGGGCTGGATGGCGTGCATGGCGCTCGCGGGTGGGGGGTGAGCCATTGCGGGAGTGCTCGTCCCGCCGGTCCCGGACGGGAGCGCGCGAAGCGCGCGGACGGTAGGGCCCGGCGGGCGAGCCGATTGCTCAGTCTTCGTGCGCGCCTGCGCGACACGCTGAACGCGTGACGGGGACGCGCTCGCGACGACGCCCGGGCAAGTCGCCACGCATGCGACGCATCGCCCCGATCGCGGTGTCGGTCGCCACGCCGAGCGCTTGGGAATCGTGGCTTTTCGAAGTGGCCCCGCGCTTGCTCGGCAGAGCGTCACGCGCGCGTCGCGGGGAAGAGGGAGGAAGCACCAGAATGATCGGACTCGACACCGAAGAGCGCGACCGCCCGGCGTACCAGCCCGAGCCCACCACCACGCGCCCCGCGCCGCCGCGCGACGAGAGCGTCGACGACGTGTGGGACGACGACGACTGGGAGGAGGACTGGCTCTTCCTCTGATCGCGCTCGTTCGGCGCTCTCGACCCGAGGTGCCGCACGCGCGTGAGACCGCACACCCCCACGAGGCGCCGCGCCCCACTCGGGCTCGGCGCCTCTCGATTCTCGACCTTCGCATGCGCGCCGATTTCCTTCGTGATCCCATCGATGACGCCGCGCCTCGCGTGGCACTCGCCGTGCTCTCCAGATCCGCTGGGGCAGCAGCATCGCGATGAGCGAGGACGGATCGATCAGCCGTGGGCCCGTGCCCGGCGATGTGCTCGAGGGCCGATGGCGCATCACCGCGCTGCTCGGTCGCGGAGGGCACGCCGGCGTCTATCGAGGCCAGCACGCGCGCCTCCGTTACCCGGTCGCGATCAAGACGCTCTCGGTCGATCCGCGCTCTGCGATCGCCGACGACCTGCGCTCGCGATTGCTGACCGAGGCCGAGATCGGCGCGCTCGTGCGGCACCCCAACGTGCTGAAGATCTTCGACGTCGGGAGCACATCCGCGGGCGAGCCCTACCTCGTGATGGAGCTCGTCGAGGGCGAGACGCTGCGCGAGCGGCTCGATCGCGGACCGCTCACGATCGCGCAGGCCGTCGACGTCGCGCGCCAGGTGCTCGCCGGCCTCAGCGCGCTCGCGCAGCACGGCATCGTCCATCGCGACGTGAAGCCCTCGAACATCATGCTCAAGCCAGGCCGTCGCGGCGTGCGCGCGAAGCTGATCGATCTCGGTGTGGCGCGAAGGCTGCGCGGCAACGCCGGGGGCGATCAGGGCGAGGGGTTCCTGGTCGGCACGCCGAGCTACATGGCGCCCGAGCAGCTGCGCGCGCAGCTCGTCGATCCCCGCGCCGACGTGTACTCGCTCGGCGTCGTCCTCTACGAGTCGCTCACCGGCTCGGTGCCGCCGCGACCGACGTTCGTCGAGCGCTACGCGGTCGAGCCCGAGCTCGAGATCGACGAGCTCCCGCCGGTCCGGCAGAAGCGCCCCGAGTGCCCGCCCTGGCTCGAGTCGATCGTGAAGCGCTGCGTCGCGGTCGATCGCAACGCGCGCTACCAGAGCGCGGCCGCTGCGGCCGAGGCGCTCGCCGTGCTCGCGCGCGATCTCGGTCTGCCGAGCGGCGCGCGTGCGTGGGTCGAGGATCCCACCCGCGCGCCGATCCGCACGATCGACGACGCAGGTCCCGACGAACGCACCACCCGTCACATCCGGCGGGGTGGTGGCTCCCGGAGGGTTCCATGGCAGTCCTGATTCTCTCGTGGATCGTCGTCGCGTTCCTCTTCGCGCTCTTCGCGCACGCGCTGCTTCCAGACGATGGCGCGATCGACGTCGACGTGACGCTCGTCCTCGGGATGAGCGGTGCGCTGATCGGTGGGGCGCTCGCGAACCACCTGGTCGGGGAGCCCCTCTGGGGAGTGCACGCCGCGGGCTTCGCGGGCGGCGCGATGGGGGCCATCGGTGGTGTCGCGGCGGGCGCGCTGGGGCAGCGGCGCCGCGCTTCGCAGCCGCAGCGCACCTCGTGACGGCGTGATTCGAGTCAAATCGGCTCGCCCGCCGGTCCCTACCGTCCGCGCGCTTCGCGCGCTCCCGTCCGCGACCGGCGGGACGAGCACTCCGGCAAGGACAGCTCCCCCTCCGTGGCATCTGCCGTGCAGTCGACCTCGTCCAGAGATCAACGGCATTCACGGCAGATCACGGAGGAGAGAGCAACATGCTGTACTGGTCGGTGGTGTTCTTCGTGCTCGCGCTGATCGCGGCGATCTTCGGCTTCGGCGGGATCGCGGCGGGCGCGGCGACGATCGGCAAGATCCTGTTCGTCGGGTTCCTCGCGCTCGCGGTGCTCAGCCTCGTCGCGGGACGTCGCCCGACGCTGCGCACCTGATCGAACGAACGACCGGGCACGCGCGATGACGCGTGCTCGGTCGTGCTGCATCAGCCGTACGACGACGTCCGCACGTCGCAGAGCTCCGCGACCTTCGTGACGAGCTCGTGGGTGTCCACCGGCTTCGTCAGGTAGGCCTCGAACCCTGCCTCGAGCGCGCGCCGCACGTCGTCGGGCTGCGAGAACGCGGAGATCGCGACCGCGCGCATCACGGGGTCGTGCTGCAGCGCGAAGCTCACGAGCGAGATCCCGTCCTCGTAGGGCATCGCGATGTCGCTCACGAGGATGTCGAAGCGCGACTCCGCGAGCCGCGCCCGCGCCTGCGCCGCCGATGCCGCGAGCGTCACGCGCGCGCCGCGCAGCGAGAGCACCGAGCCGTAGAGCTCGCGCGCGTCGTCGTGATCGTCGACGAGCAGCACCCGCACGCCGACGAGGTCGGGCGTCTTCGCGCGCGGGGCGATGTTGATCCCGGGCGACGTGCCGGGCTCGCTCGAGGCGCGCCCGTCGGGCAGGCGCACCGTGAACGTCGCGCCGCGCCCGAGCCCCTCGCTCTGCACCGAGATCGTCCCGCCGTGCAGCTCGACGAGCTTGCGCGCGATCGCGAGGCCCAGCCCGAGCCCGCCGTGGCGACGCGTCGAGCTCGCGTCCGCCTGGCGGAAGCGATCGAACAAGAAGGGCAGGAACGAAGGATCGATCCCCGCGCCGGTGTCGATCACCTGCGCGATCGTCGCGTTCCCGTCGCGCGCCACACGCGCGGTGACGCGCCCGCCCTGTGGCGTGAACTTCACCGCGTTCGTCAGCAGGTGGAAGAAGATCTGGCGCAAGCGCATCGCATCGCCGCGCACCGTCGCCGCGCGATCGACGTCGAGCGCGACCTCGATCCCGCGCTCGGTCGCGCCGCTGCGCACGAGATCGACCGCCTCCTCCATCGGCCCCGAGACCGGCACGACCTTCGGATCGAGCGTGATCTTGTTCCGGAGGATGCGCGACGTGTCGAGGATGTCGTCGACGATGCGGGCCTGCGCCTGCGCGTTGCGCTGGATGACCTCGAGCCCCTTGCGCACGCGCTCCTGCGCGGGCTTGGGATCGTCCATCAGCAGCTTCGACCACCCGAGGATCGTCGAGAGCGGCGTGCGCAGCTCGTGGGAGACGATCGAGAGGAACTCGTCCTTCAGCGCGTTCGCGCGCTGCGCCTCTTCGTAGAGCAGGACGTTCTCGAGCGCCGCGGACACGCGACGGCCGAGCTCCTCCGCGATGAAGCGATCCGCGAGATCGTAGGGACGGCTCGAGCGGGTCGACTCGAGCGTGAGCGCGCCGGCGACCTCGCCGCGCACCGAGAGCGGCACGAAGATCCAGGCGCGCGTCCCGAGCGCCTCGAGCGCGCGCCGCGCGTCGTCGTCGCGCGCCGCCGAGCGCAGCAGCTCGGGCGTCACCTCGGGCACGAGATCGCTGCTGCCGGTGCGGAGCACCACGCCGAGCCCGTGCTTCACGCCCTCGTCGTCGCGGAAGAGATCGGCGATCGCGCGGGTGTCCGGCGAGTCGGTGCGCGAGTCCGCGGTCGCGATGCAGCGCACGCGTCCGGTCGCGTCGCGCAGGTGCACCGCGCACACGTCGGCCATCTCGGTCACGACCGAGCGCGCGAAGCCCTGCAGCATCTCCTCGCGCACCAGCGATGCACCGAGCGCGCGCGTGACCTCGCCGACGATCGCGAGCGCCTGCTCGCCGCGCTTGCGCGCCGTGATGTCGTCGAAGCGCAGCGCGACCTCGTCGGGTCCGAGCGGCGCGACCCAGCACTGGAACCACGAGCCCGGCCCGCGCGTCGGGCGCGCGACCTCGACGCTCTGCGCCTCGCCGCCGTCGAGCACGCGCATCAGCAGCCCCCAGAGGATCGACTGCTCGATCTCCGGCCACACCTCGCGCAGATCCGCGCCCGCGATGGTGCGCTCGCTCCCGAGCGTCGCGCTCGCGGCGTGGTTCGCATAGACGCAGCGCAGTGTGATCGCGCCGGCGCCGTCCGCGCGCTCGGCGCGCAGCGCGAGGAAACCCTCGTGCGACGCGTCCTGGACCGTGCGGAAGCGACGCTCGCTCTCGGCGAGCGCGTCCGCCATGCGCCGCTCGTCGGTCACGTCGACGACGATCACCGCGATGCCGACCAGCGACTCGCCCGAGCGCACCGGGACGAAGCTCGCGAGCCCGTCGATCGTCGCGCTCGCGCCGCGCCATCGCACGTGCAGCTGCGGAGAGGGCAGCCCCGACGCCAGCACCTCGTGGACGATCTGCTTGACCCGCCCCGCGCTCTCGGCGTCGATGATCTCCTCGACCCGACGTCCGAGGTGCGCGTCGCGCGAGCGCCCGTTCATGCGAGCGAGGACGTCGTTCACCTCGAGGTAGCGCAGCTCGCGATCGAGGATCGCGATGCCGATCGGCGCCATCCCGAGCAGCGCGTCGAGGATGGCGCGCTCGTGCGTCGGCGGCGTGCGCTGGATCGTGCCGGTTCGGTCGGGTCGTTCGCTCAACGTCGTCTCGCCGGGGCTGCGCTCGTCGTGGACGTCGGTCAGGGTTCCCACCCAACGGCTCAGCGTGCCGTCGCTCTCGCGCACTGCGCACGCGCGGAGCTCGTGCCACCGCCACGCACCGTCACGACGGCGCACGCGGACGCGCGAGACCTGGGTGTCGCCGAATCCATCGGGCCGCGTCCCCAGTCTCGCGCCGACGTCGTCGGGATGCAGCACGGCGGGCCAGCCGAGCCGCACCGCGTCGTCCGTGCAGACGCCCGTGTACTCGACCCAACGTGCGTTGACCGCGGTGAGCTGACCGCGCGGGTCGGCCTCCCACACCACGTGCGGAAGGACGTCGGCGAGGGGGCCCAGCACGTCGACGTGCTCTCCCCGGCCCGGATCCTTCCGAGAAACGGTGACCGATTCGCGACGCACCTGGGGCGCTGCCACAGCAAGGCGCGCACCACGCGAGGACGCCGCGCTTTCCCGGAGGATCAGGGCAGCGCGACGGGATCACTGCCGAGGCACACCGCCTCGGGTGGTGAAAAATGTCTCGGCCCGTGATGCATCCTGGAAAGACGGTATCAGTCCGCCTGCGGCGTCAGCTGGCCGCCCGGGACGTTGTAGTCGTGCGTCGGATCGCTGACGTAGGGAGCGTTCCAGACGTGAGCCCACCAGTACACGGGCAGGATGCCCCACGGCAGCAGCACCATGCCGGTGATCCACAGCCCGCGGTTCTCGCTGCGCGGGTTCTGCGCCGCGAACGAGATGAAGAAGAGGCACAGCAGATACTGCATGAACGTCGCGACGAAGAGGCTCCAGTGGATGAGGCTCACGTGCTCGGGCGGCGAGGGCACCGCGAACGCGGCGAGCGCGGAGACCGCGAACGTCACGATGACCACGGCCATCACGATGCCGAGCACGAGGCGCGCGCTGCGGCTCCATCGGGTGATCGACTCGTTGCGCGTGGTGCGCGGCGCATGAGCAGGAACGGTCCGAGTTTCCACGTGTCCTCCGCGAGACGTCGGAAAAGCAGTCGACCGGACCGAGTTGCAGAGGGGGTGCCACGCGAATCGCGCGCGATGCTTCCGGCGGAAGACGTGCGAAGTGAGGCGCGTGGCCTCGCTCGGATCGGGCGTGAGGGGGCATCGTGCTTGCTCCGAGCACGCCTCGATGTGGCGCCGCGTGCGCACCGGGATCGGCGAGGGCGTGCGCGGCGCGGCGCGCGCGTTCTTCGGCGTCGTGCGCGAGGCGGTCGAGTCGTTCCACCGCCACCGCGGCAGCCTGCTCGGCGCGGCGCTCGCGTTCTACACGCTGCTCTCGATCGCGCCCTTGCTGGTGGTCGCGGTCGCGATCGCCGGCATCGTCTTCGGCGAGGGCAACGCGCGCATGCAGCTGATGCGCGTGATCGAAGGGTTCGCCGGAGAGCGCGGCGCGGCGATGGTGGGCGCGTGGACCGACGAGGCGCGCGCGGCGAGCTCGGAGGCGACGGTGATCGGCCTCGTGCTCTTCGCGGCCGGTGCGTCGCGCGTGTTCGCGCAGCTCGAGTCGACGCTCGACGCGGTGTGGGACGTGCCGGTGCGGGAGCACGAGACGGTGCGCGGCGCGGTGCGCTGGATGATCGGACGGCGCGTGGTCTCGTTCGTCCTGGTGCTCGGCTTCGGGTTCGTCATCGCGGGCTCGCTCGTCGCGCAGACGGTGCTCGATCTGATCACGGTCTCGCTCGCGGATCGCGGGATCGCGGTGCACCTCGCGCTGCGCGGCGCGCACGCGCTGTTCTCGATCGGCGTGCTCACGCTCGCGTTCGCGCTCGCGTTCCGGCGCGCCCCGCATCGCCACGTCGAGCTGCACGAGACGTGGATCGGCGCGCTGGTCACGGCGCTGCTCTTCAGCGTCGGCAACGCCATGCTGAGCGCGTACTTCGCGCGGGTCGACATCGGCGCCGCGTACGGCGCGGCGGGCTCGGTGATCGCGGTGCTGCTCTGGCTCTCGTTCTCCGGGCAGATCCTGGTGTTCGGCGCGGAGCTCACGCGCGTGGTGGCGATGCGCGGAGGGCGCGTGCGCGCGACCAAGCGCGCGCCGCCGTGGGTCGCGGAGGAAGCTGCGGCGGACGTGCTCCCGCGCGCACGACCGAGGCGCGGTGCATCGCCGAGCGTGGCATCGCCCGTGCTGGGAACGGGCCGGAGGACCACGTGAACATCGCGGCCATTCTCTGTCCCGTCGACTTCTCCGCGAGCTCCGAGGTGGCCGCGCGCTTCGCTGCGTCGATCGCGCGCGACCTGGGCGCCGAGGTCCACCTCGCGCACGTCGTGCCGCTCCCGATGCCCGCGATGCCGGTGCCCGAGATCGGCCTCGCGCCACAGGAGATGATGGGCCCGCCGCTCCCGCAGATGCAGCGCGAGGCGAGCGCGAGCCTGCGTCAGCTCGCGACCCAGCTCTGCCTCGAGCCGCACGTGCACGTCGTGACCGGCACCGCGGCGCGCGAGATCGTGAAGCTCGCGCAGAGCATCGGCGCGGGGATGATCGTGATGGGCACCCACGGTCGCACCGGGCTCGCGCACCTGCTGCTCGGGAGCACCGCCGAGCGCGTCGTGCGCACCGCGCCGATCCCGGTGCTCGTCGTGCCGCACCACCGCGAGAGCTGACGATCGGTCCAGCTGGAGTGCTCGCTGGCGGAGGGCCCGCACGGGAGCGTGCCGCGCACGCGGACGGGAGGGCCCAGCGCCGGCGAGCCGATGGTTCGACACTCGCTCAGAACATCTGGTAGCCGGCGGCGAGCCCCACGATCACGACGGTCGTGTCTCGATCGACGAAGATCGGGTGCACGTTCGCGCTGATCACGAGCCCTCGCCGTCGCGCCCGCGTGCGATCGCCGAGCGACACCGCGAGCCGCGCCTCCATCCCGAGGTGCAGATCCGAGAGCCCGTCGCAGCGCGACGCGTCTTGGCCGCAGAGCCCGCCGATGCCGACGTCGAGCGAGGGGCCCGCGCCGAGCTGCACGCGCTCGAAGAGCGTCAGGTCGAGCACCATCGCGTTCGTCGACACCGCGAACGCGCCCTCGTCGCTCGCGATCACGTCGGCGAGCCAGAGCCGGTGCACCGCGTAGGTCGCGACGATGTCGTTGAGCTGCAGCCCGATGTGGATCGACACGCCGCCGCCGAGGCCACCTTCGTCGCCCACCGTCGCGCCGAGCATTCCGTCGGCGGCGAAGCGCACGCGATCGTCGGTGTAGTACTCGTCGGGCAGTGGCTCGAAGTACTGCTGCGCGTGCGCGCGCTGCGATGGACCGAGCAGCGACGCGAGCATCGCGAGCGCGATCGTGATCGCTTCGCGCGCGCTGCGTCGCGTCGCGCCGCATGATCGCTTCGTCGCGTGGTGGCGCTTCATGGGATCCCTCGTCCTCCCGCTCCCGATGCGAGGCGGTGCAGCACGCGTGCCCCCGTGGATGGAGCGCGATTTCGCGGTCGATCCGCGGCACGGTGCGCCGTCGCGACGAGGTGCCGCGTGGCGCCGCGGCAGGTCCCCGGATGGCCTCTTCGTTGCTGAGCACGAGGCAGCGCTCGCCGCGTCGCGCTCGCTGGAGGCGCGGCGTGCGAGCGACAGGAGGACCCATGTTGATCACCATCGTGACCTGGATCGTCTTCGGCCTCGTAGTCGGCATCGCGCGCGCGGTCGTGCCGGGCTCGCAGCCGATGAGCATCCCCGGCACCATCCTCCTCGGTGTCGCGGGCTCGTTCGTCGGTGGCCTCGTCGGCAACCTGCTCGCGGGCAACTCGGCGCTGCAGGTGCACGCGGCGGGCTTCATCGGATCGGTGCTCGGCGCGATCCTGCTGCTCGTCGTGATGATGTTCGCCACGCGGCGCCGGCTCGCGTGATCTCCGCCGTGCGTCGCGCCCACCGATGGACGCGACGCACGACGGAACGTCGTTTGCCAACGCGCACGGCCCCATGATCGTGAAGACCGTCAGGCCGCTCGAAGGTGCCCACGTCCTCGTCGTCGAGGACGACCCCGACATCCTCGAGCTCCACGCCATCTCGCTGCGCGAGGCGGGCGCGGACGTGCACGCCGTCGGCTCGGCGCACGCGGCGCTCGACGCGCTCGACGCGGGCGCGTCGTTCGACGTGATCGTGAGCGACCTGTCGATGCCCGAGCTCGACGGCTTCGAGCTGATGCGCCGAGTGCGCGCGCGTGGCGGTCGCGCGGCGGTCGTGCCCGCGCTCGCGGTGACGGCGCTGGGCGACGACGACCACGTCGACGAAGCCGCACGCGCCGGCTTCCACGCGCACGTCCGCAAGCCACTCGCGCCCGACGATCTGGTGCTCGCGATCGCGTGTCTGGTGCCCGCACGGGGTCGGGGTCCGGGTCGGGACCGGAACGGACACCGGGCCGGGTCCGGCCCCGAGACGGCCCGGGATCGCCGTCCAGCGGTGGAAGGCGATCCGACGCGACACGACGGCGATCCCTGGTCGTAGAACCGCCAGGAGGCGATCCACTGCGGGAACGACCGAGCCCGCGCCGCCGGAACACGATCCAGGCGGCAGCGACCGATCCGGCGCTCCCGGAACGCGACCGCGCCGCCGACGTTTTCTCCGGCCACCAGCGGGAGCCGGCGCGTCCCGGTCCGGTCCTCGCCCCCGGCCGGTCCCCCCGTTCCAGTCCCGACCCGGACCCCGCCCCCGACCCCGTCCAAACACCAAGCCCGCGTTCCCCAGAGGGGAACGCGGGCTTCTTCACCGACTCACCAGGGTCTCGACGCGATCAGGCGCACGCGCGGAGATGATCCGCGAGACGGTCCCGGAGCCGGCGCTCGAGCTGGCGCACGCGCTCGCCGCTCACGCCGATCTGCTCCCCGACCGCGCGCAGCGACGCGGGCTCGTCCGCGACCAGGCGGTGGTCGAAGATGCACGCATCACGATCGCCCAGCTGCTGGCGGAAGTGGTTGATCGCCGAGACCGCGCGCTCGCGCTCCTCGTGCGCCGCCACGACCTCCTCCGGGCCCGGCAGATCGTTCGCGAGCGTGTCCTCGACCGTGCGGCGGCTGCCGTCACCGGTCGCCGCGCTCAGGCTCACGTCGCGGTTCTCGAGGCGCGCGAGCAGCGACTCGACCTCGCTCGCGTCCACCCCGAGGCGCTCCGCGATCGCCTCGCGCGTCGGCTCGATGTTCTCGGCGAGCAGCGACGCATGCGCGCGGCCCACGTTGAAGAAGAGGCGACGGCCCGCGCGGGTCGTCGAGCTGCGCACCACGCGCAGACGATCGCGGAGGAACGCGATCACGTACGCGCGGATCCAGAGCGACGCGTACGTCGAGAAGAGCACCCCGCGCTCGGGGTCGAAACGGTCGGCCGCGACGAGGAGGCCGACGTTGCCCTCCTGGATCGCGTCCATCATGCAGCGCTGCAGCGCGGGGTAGCCGCGCACGATCTTCACCACCAGACGCAGGTGGCTCTCGACGAGACGGCGACGCAGCGACTCTTCGCCGGTCGACTTCATCCGCGTCACCAGATCGCGCTCCTCCTCGCGGGTGAGCATGGGAATCCGGGTGACCGCGCGCAGGTATGCGCCGAGGGAGCCTTCGCGTGCGCTGTGGATCGACATCGTTCCTCCGAGACGTGCAGGAGCGCGGGCCTCCGGGGCGGCGCGCATCGAGAAACCATCGGGTTCGTCGGGGGGTGCGCGGGGCCGTTCTGCACGGCTGGTGCCACGGCTCGGAGGGCCGAGATCACGTCGAGATCGCGAAAGACACGCCCTGAGTGCGTGTTCCCTGCTGTGGCACCGCGCCTCATGCGAGGCGTCCGCGCGCACGCTCCACCGCGCGCGCCCGGCGCACGGCAACGACCACCGGGAGATGGTCCGACGCCTCACGAACGAGACCCTTGTTGGGGACCTCCGCGGCGAGGACCTCGAGACCGGCGCCCACCAGGACGTGATCGATCCGCAGCAGCGGTCGCCACGACGGGTACGTGGCGCAGACGTAGCCCGGCCGCGCCAGCTGCTGCGCGTCGGAGAGCTTCGTCGTCAGACGTCGGTACGCGATCGACCCGCGCCCGCAGTTGAAGTCACCGAGCAGCACGGTGTGCGGCGACGACGTCCGCTCGATCTCCGCCGCGACGTGGCGGGCCTGGCCCATGCGCTCGACCGGGCCGAGCCCGAAGTGCGTCACGACCACGTCGAGCTCGCCGCCCGGCGCGGCGACGCGGGTGTGCACGAAGCACCGCGGCTCGCTGACCGCGCGCCACGTCGGCAGCTTCTCGGTGCGCACGTGCTCGATCGGATGGCGCGACAGCACCGCGTTGCCGTAGTGCCCGCGACCGTCGTAGAGCGCGGCGCCGAACACGTGGCTCATGCCGAGGCGCACCGCGATCGCCTCGGCCTGATCGAGCCCACCGCTGCGGGTGCGCCCCACGTCGATCTCCTGCAGGCCGATCACGTCGGCGTCGCAGGCGCGCAGCACGTCGGCGATGCGATCGAGCGCGCGCACTCCGTCGGTGCCGACGCAGCCGTGCGCGTTGTACGTCATCACGCGCAGCGTCGGCGGGTGCGGCATCAGCTCGACGTCGCCGTCGGTCATCGCCTCGTCGCCGCGGGAGCGCGGACCTCGCTCAGGTCGGAGCCGTCGCGCCGTCGCGCCCGCCTGCGCGCAGCTGCTCGATCATCTCGTCGATGTCCTTCTTCAGCGCCTCGCGGGTGCGCGGCGTGAAGACCAGCGCCGCCGCGGCGCCGAACAACGCGCCCGCGGCGAACACGCCGGGAATCAGCGCGGTTCCGACGACCGGGACGATGCCGACGGCGGCGATCGCGTTGCCCACGCCGACCGCGCGGAGCGAGCGGACGGCTTTGCGGACCCCGGGGCGATTGCCGATCGACGCGATCGTCTTCGTGATGTGGATCATCGCAGAACCTCCCCTGCGCCGTATCGAACGGGTGCTCCGGTGCGGAGCAAGCGAGGTGCCGCCCACGGATGCGCGAGGACTGCCCGCGCGGGAGCCCGGTTCGTGGGGGCAGCGCGCCACGCCGAGGGTCCCCGCGCCACGTCGGTTTCGCTTCGGAGTTGCGGAACTACGGGTAGCAGCGCGACAATGCGGCCCGTTCCGCCGTGCTTCCGCGCGATCGTGGAGCAAGGCGCGAGAGGAAGAGGACCTCGATGGCTTCGAAGGACCCGATCGTCTGTCACGTCTGCGGCTTCAAGAACGCGTTCGATGCCACGCGCTGCGTCTCGTGCGGCGCGAAGCTCGAGGCGGTCTCCGCCGACTACTCGACGGAGGAAGAGGCCGCCCGCAGGAACCAGCAGACGGGGTTCGAGCTCAAGTGGGTCGCGATCGCGTTCGTGATCTACTTCGTGTTCCAGGCGATCGCGCTCGCGGTGCTGCCCGCCGTGATCCCCGCGTACGACCCGTTCCAGAACGTGTGGGGGATCCTCATCTCGTCGCTGACGTGGTTCATCGGCGGCATCGTCGTCGGCTACGTCTCGCCGGGCCGCACGTTCCTCGAGCCCGCGCTCGCCGCGGTCATCGCGACGATCCCGACGATCAGCTACCTGATGTGGCGCACGCCCGGCGCGCCCGGCGACGGGTTCGACCCCTCGATCATGGCGTACACGGTCGGCGGTCTCATCGGCGTGATGGTGTCGCTCTTCGGCGCGTTCCTCGGCGAGAAGGTGCAGGGCGCGACGCGCGGCCACCGGGCGCGCTGATTTCCCCGCCCGAGCTCAGGGCCGCGACGCGCGCATCCCGAGCTGCGCGAGCCCGCACATCTCGACCAGCGCGCTCGCGCGCACCGCGATGATCTCCTGGGACGCGGGGTCGTTCTCCGCGGGGAAGAGCCCGACGTCGACGATGATCGCCGCGGCGCCCACCTCGAGGTACTGCGGCCCGTTGTCCGGCCCGATGCCGCCCGCCGCGACCAGCGGCACGCTCGGACGCACCCGCGCGAGGCGCTCCACGTAGTCGAGCCCGCCCAGCGCGCCTGCGGGATAGATCGCGATCGGACCCTCGTGCGCGCGGCTCGCGGCGAGCAGCTCGCTCGGCGTCGCGACGCTCGGCACGATCCCGAGCCCGCGCTGGCGGCACGCCGCGATCAGCTCGGCGTCGAACACCGGCGAGATCACCCACTCCGCGCCGGCCGCGAGCGCCACGTTGAGGTGCTCGCTCTCGACGACCTCGCAGAGCCCGACCATCGCGTCGGTGCGATCTGCGATCTCGGCCGCGATCTCCGCGACGAAGGGGACCGAGACCGGCAGCGCCAGGAGCGTGATGCCGCCGCGGGCCGCCGCTTCGGCGCGCGCGATGAGCGCTGCGCGCTCGGGCGCCTGGACGATCGCGGCGAGTCGCTTCTCGCGCAGGAGGTCGAGCGGGTCCGACATGGCGCCCCTGCGTACACGGCGCCCCTCGGCACGGTCAAGCCGCGGGGATCACGGGCCGATCCGGCGCGTATCTTCGCGCGACCGCACGATCCGACACTTCGCGGCGATCCGTCCGCGAACGATTCAACGTTTCACGAAACGTTGGAATGTGGGCGCGAAGACCCCGGTTGAGCGCCGAGACGCGAGGCTGGTACACCGGAGCACCGAGGGGGGCCGTTGATCTACGTCTACGTATTCGCGCTGGTGCTGGGGGGCGTGCTGCTCGGCGCGTCGATGCTGCTCGGCGGCGGCGATGGCCACGCGGACGGCGGATCGCACGGCACCGAGGGCGCGGCGAGCGCCGACGGGCACGATGCGCCGGGAGGGTTCGAGACGTTCCTCGTCGCGTTCCTCTCGCTCCGCTTCTGGACCTTCTTCCTCGCGTTCTTCGGGCTGACCGGCGTCGTGCTCGACGGGCTCGGCCTGGTGCCCAGCACCATCGTCGCGGCGATCCTCTCGCTCGCGATGGGCTTCGGCGCGGGCGGCGGCGCGGTGTGGCTGATGCGTCGCGTGCGTGCCGACGACTCGAACAGCGCCGCGACCTCGCAGGACTACGTCGGCAAGACGGCGCGCGTGCTCGTCGCGTTCGGCCCGGGGCGCACCGGCAAGGTCCGGGTCGAGGTGCGCGGCAGCACGGTGGATCTGCTCGCGGTGCCGATCGACGGCGCGTCGTTCGTGCTCGACGAAGAAGTCATCGTGGTCGAGATGGAGGGCACGCGCGCGAAGGTCGCGCGCCTCACGCCCGACCGTCTCAGCAAGGCCTAGAATTCCGCGCCCAGCACGGCGCGTTGATCGTCTACGCTCTCGGCTGCCTGCCGGCAGTCGGGGCGGCCGCGCGCGCGGGGGGGTCTGCGCCGCGGTGCGAGGTGCTCGATCGGAGGGAGAGCGAGAGAATGCAGCAGTACGGATATCAGCCCTATCAGGACCCGTACGCACCGGTCCAGGCGCAGCAGTTCCCGATCGATCCGTCGTTGCTCTGGATGGTCGTCGGCGCTGCGATCGTGATCGCGATCGGCACCCTCGTGCTGATCCAGATCGTGAAGCAGTTCCTCTACGTCGCGCAGCCGAACGAAGCGCTCGTGTTCAGCGGCAAGCGCTACAAGATGGAGGACGGGACCGAGCTCGGGTACCGCATCGTGAAGGGCGGGCATCGCGCCTTCCGCATCCCGATCCTCGAGAAGGTCGATCGCCTCGACATGACGATCATCCCGATCGACATCGTCGTCGAGAACGCCTACTCGCGGGGCAACATCCCGCTGAAGATCCACGCGATCGCGAACGTGAAGATCCACAGCGACATGCGGTGGATCCGCAACGCGGTGGAGCGCTTCCTCGGTCGCGGCCAGCGCGACATCCAGGTTGTCGCGCAGCAGACGCTCGAGGGCGCGCTGCGCGAGGTGCTCGCGCAGCTCTCGCCCGAAGAGGTGAACGAGGATCGCCTCAAGTTCGCCGACAAGCTGATCCACGCGGCGGAGGACGATCTGCAGAAGCTCGGGCTCGGCCTCGACACGCTGAAGATCCAGAGCGTCAGCGATCAGACCGGGTACCTCGACTCGATCGGTCGTCCGGTGATCGCAGCGGCGCTGCGTGACGCGGAGAACGCCGAGTCGCAGGCGGCGCAGGAGACCCAGCAGGCGCAGGCCGAGGCGAACCGTCGCGCCGAGGTCTCGCGCGCGACCGCGCAGATGGCGATCCAACAGAAGCAGAACCAGCTCCGCACGCTGAGGGCGAACCTCGAAGGCGAAGCGCAGGCGGTGGAGCGCGAGGCCGAGGCTGCGGCGAAGACCGCACGCGCGATGGCGGAGCGACAGCTCCAGGAAGTGCGCGCTGCGCTCGAGGCGCGACGCCTCCAGGCCGAGGTCGTGATCCCCGCGGAGTTCGAGCGCCAGGCGCAGCAGATCCTCGCGAAGGGCGCGGCCGCGCCCACCGCGGAGAACGGCGCCGCGGCGGCGGAGATCCTCGCGCTCATGAGCGACGCCTGGCAGTCGATGGGCCCGCAGGCGCGCGAGATCTACGTCATCCAGCACCTCGAGGAGATCGTCGGCACGGTCGTGCGCTCGCTCGAGAACGTGTCGGTCGACGAGGTGAACGTGCTCGACCAGGGCGACGGGAGCGCGCTCGCGAGCTACGCGGCGACCTACCCGAAGATGGTCGCGGCGGTGATGAGCGCGCTGCGCGAGACGACCGGCGTCGACGTGCCGGCGATCCTCGGTGGTGATGGACGCGGCAACGGCGCGCCGCAGGGGAGGGCCTGAGCCATGGCGTTCGTCGTTCCGCTCTTCGCGCTGGCGATCATCGGCCTCATCGCGGCGATCGCGATGCTCGTCGTCATCAAGAACGTGCTCTACGTGAGCGGCCCGAACGAGGTCCTCGTCTTCTCGGGGTGGGGCAAGCAGACCACCGCCGACGGAAGGACGATCGGATATCGCTTCATCAAGGGCGGCCGCACGTTCCGCATCCCGCTGTTCGAGACCGTCGATCGGATGGATCTCACGAACATGATCATCGAGCTGCAGGTGAAGAACGCCTACTCGAAGGGCGGCATCCCGCTCACCGTGCAGGGCGTCGCGAACATCAAGGTGCCGGGTGAAGAGCCGCTCATCCACAACGTGGTCGAGCGCTTCCTCGGCAAGTCGCGCAACGAGATCATGGAGATCGCGCAGGAGACCCTCGAGGGCAACCTGCGCGGCGTGCTCGCGACGCTGACCCCCGAGCAGGTCAACCAGGACAAGGAAGCGTTCGCTGCGAAGCTCACCGAAGAGGCGGAGCACGATCTCTCGACGATCGGGCTCGTGCTCGACACGCTGAAGATCCAGAACGTGACCGACGAGGTCGGCTACCTCGACGCGATCGGCCGGATGCTCAGCGCGCAGGTGCGCCGCAACGCGCAGATCGCCGAAGCGCGCACCAAGGCCGAGGCGGCCGAGCAGAAGTGGCGCAACACGATGGAGGCCGAGGTCTCCAAGCTCGACGCGCAGATGCAGGTCGCGGCGAAGGAGAACGAGCGACGCATCCTCGACGCGCGCACCAAGCGCGAGGCGATGATCGCGGAGCAGCAGGCCGAGGTGCAGGCGCTCATCGCGCAGTCGCAGGCCGAGATCGGCATGCAGGACGCGCGCATCGAGCAGGTGAAGCTGCAGCTCCAGGCGGACATCATCCAGCCTGCGGAAGCGCAGCGTCAGAAGGCCGAGCAGAACGCGAAGGCCGAGGCGGCGCGCATCGTCGAGCAGGGGCGCGCGACCGCGTTCGTGCTGAAGAACCTCGCGGCGACGTATCGCGGCAGCGGGACCAACGGGCGCGACGTGCTGCTGATGCAGAAGCTCGTGCCGATGCTCGGTCAGATCACGGGCACGATCGGTGAGCTCAAGATCGATCGCCTCACCGTGATCGGCCCGGGCCACGGCAACGGCGGCGGCGATGGGAGCCTCGCGGGCAAGCTCGTCGCGACGAGCGAGCAGATCAAGGCGGCGACCGGGCTCGACGTGCCGGAGATCCTCCGCGACAAGTTCGGATCGCCGAAGCCGCCGACGATCCCGCCGACGAGCGGGCGCACGCTGCCGCCCGGCGTCGCGCCGCGCCGCGGCGAGAGCGGCTGAATCCTTGCGGGAGTGCTCGTCCCGCAGGTCCCGGACGGGAGCGCGCGAAGCGCGCGGACGGTAGGGGCCGGCGGGCGAGCCGATTTGTTGAGAGCAACGAGTGAGTGAACGAAGGCCGCGTGCTCGAGAGGGCGCGCGGCCTTCGCGCTTCGTGTGGTACCGATCCTCGCGCCGCGCCCGTGGGGGGCGAGCGGCACTGCGATGGAGCGTGTGATGAGCGTGAAGCGGACACCCGGTCGCGTGGTCTGGCGCGAGCTCACGACCGACGACGCCGACAAGGCGCAGGCCTTCTACTCGGCGCTCTTCGGATGGCGGTTCGTGGACTTCCCGATGGGCGAGGGCGCGCCGCCCTATCCAATCGCGCACGTCGGCGAGAAGGGCATCGGCGGCATCATGAAGAAGCCGGAGGGCGCGCCGTTCCCGCCGTTCTGGCTGAGCTACGTGTCGGTCGAGGACGTCGACGCCGCGGTCGCGCGCATGAACGAGGCGGGTGGGTCCACGATGATGCCGCCGACCGACGTGCCGGAGGTCGGTCGCCTCGCGATCGTCGCGGACTTCGCGGGCGCGGTGATCGGTCTGATCAAGTCGGTCAGCGACGATCCGGTCGGCGGCCGCCCGCAGCCCGGTGAGTTCTGCTGGGAGTCGATCATGACCTCGGATCTCGCGCGCGCGAAGAAGGTCTACACGAGCGTGTTCGGCTGGATCGAGACGCAGATGCCGGGCGGCAGCAGCACCGTGTTCGCGACCGGCAAGGGGATGGAGGACGGCGTCGCGGACCTCGGCAAGGCGGAGGGCATGCCCCCGTCGTGGGCGACCTACGTCGTGGTCGAGACGCTCGAGACCGCACGCGCGAAGGCGGAGAAGCTCGGCGCGAAGATCGTCGTGCCGCTCATCGAGGTGCCGAACGTCGGTCGCATCACGTTCATCCAGGATCCGACGGGCGCGCACATCGGGCTCTTCCAGCCCCAATTCTGATCGTCGCGCGCACGGCCTGCGTACCCCGCGCATCGCATGCGACCGCACGCTCGCGGTACGCTCGATCGCGGGGGAAACGGTGGCCATCTACTACAACCTCGCAGCGTTCCTGGGAGCGCGCGACGAAGCGGAAGCCTTCGTCGCGCACTTCCACGGGCGCACGATCCCGATCGAGCACGGGGAGCTCGTCCTCGACATCACGTTGCGCGAGACGCCGAGCGGGTGGCTCGTGGGGCTCTGGCCGGTCGGCATGAGCTACGGCACCTGCGACGATCCGCGCCTCGTCACGCCCGAGGCGCGCGAGGCCGCGGCGCGATGGTTCGAGCGCGAGCTCCGCGGCGCGCCCACGTTCCGCGCGGCGGCGTTCGGCGCGGAGATCTACGACACGTTCCTCGACACCACGCTCGCCGAGCTCGTCGACGGCGGCGGGATGCCGGGGCTGGTGCTCGACATCCGCACCCACGTGTCGCTGCGATCGCCCGCGGGCACGAAGCCGTTCGGCCCCGGTCGTCGCTGGTGGCCGCGCACCAAGACGCCCTGAGCGCTCACGACGGGCGCACGACGCGGCCCGGGGTCGCGCCGGTGAGCGCGCCGTTCGTCGCGATCGTCTCGCCGCGCACGATCGTCGCGCGATAGCCGATCGCGTCCTGCAGGAAGCGTTTTCCGCCCGCGGGCAGATCGCGCACCAGGCGCGGCGCGCGCAGCGCGAGGTGGTCGAGCTCGATCACGTTGAGATCGGCGCGGCGTCCGATCGTGATCTCGCCGCGATCGGCGAAGCCCGCCCAGCGCGCGGGCTCGCTCGTCAGCTTTCGCACCGCCTCTTCGATCGTGAACCGACCGCGCTCGCGATCGCGCGCCCAGTGCACGAGGAAGTACGTGAACATGCTGGCGTCGCAGATGGTGCCGACGTGCGCGCCGCCGTCGCCGAGCGAGACCATCGCGCGCGGGTGGTGCAGCATCTCCGCGACGTCGTCGAGCGAGTAGCTGCCGTAGTTGTAGAGCGGGAAGTAGAGCAGCGCGTTGCCGCCCTCCTCGAGCAGTGCGTCGTAGACGACCTCGAGCGCAGGCACGCCGCGGCGCATCGCCTCGGCGAAGAGCGCGTCCTGGCGCTGCGGCTCGTAGCTCGGCGTCGAGCCCATGCGGAAGAGGCGCATCGCGACGAAGTCGACCGCGGCGAGCAGCTGATCGGCGAGCGGCGGGATCGGCGATCCATCGCCCGCGACCTTTTCTGAACGCTCGCTCAACAACTTCGCCTTCACCTCGGGGCGCGAGAGGATCGCGACCCGCTCGGCGAGCGGAAGGTGCGCGATCGCCTTGTACGACGGGAACCCGATGAAGGGATGGAACGTCGCGTCGAGCCCGAGGATCACGCCGATCGGACGCGGCGCGACGAGCGCGTTCATCGTCACGCCGCGCGCGCTCGCGCGCTCGATGCGCGCGAGGATCTTGCGCCACTGATCGGTCGCCGAGTCGCGCTGCAGCGTCGAGATCGCGAGGGGCCGGCCCGCCGCCTCGGCCATCGCCTCGAGCGCGTCGAACTCGGGATCGAAGCGCTCCGGCGAGACGTGCATGTCGAAGTCGCTGACCGCCTGGAGCACACCGCGCCCGAGCCCCTCGAACGCGCGCGCGATGCCCGCGAGCTCGCGCGCCTCGGCGTCGGCGGCGGGCGTCTCGCTGCCGTCCTTCGCGCGATGGTTGTCGCTGCGGCCCGTCGAGAACCCGAGCGCGCCCCGATCGAGCGCGCTCCGCAGCATCGCGCGCATCTGCGCGACGTCGTCGTCGGTCGCGCGTCCGCCCGCCACCGCACGCTCGCCCATCACGTACACGCGCAGCGCGTCGTGCGGCACCTGCGCCGCGACGTCGATCGTGCGCGGCCGGCGATCGAGCGCGTCGAGGTACTCGCCGAAGTGCTCCCACTCCCAGCGGATCCCCTCGGCGAGCGCGCTGCCCGGGATGTCCTCGACCCCCTCCATCAGCGCGATGAGGCGCTCGCGATCGCGCGGCCGCACCGGCGCGAACCCCACGCCGCAATTGCCCATCACCGCGGTGGTCACGCCGTGCGCCGAGCTCGGCAGCATCTGCGCGTCCCACGTCGCCTGGCCGTCGTAGTGCGTGTGCACGTCGACGAAGCCCGGCGTCACGAGCGCGCCCTCGGCGTCGATCGTGCGCGTCGCGCGCTCCTCGAGCGCACCGATCGCCACGATGCGCCCGTCCTTCACGCCGACGTCGGCGCGCCGCGCGGGCGCTCCCGTTCCGTCGACCACCATCCCGTTCACGATCGCGAGGTCGTACGCCACGCCGGCAGTATCGCGGAATCGCGCCACGCGTGTCGACGCGCCTCGCCCACGTTCACAGGCGCGAACGATGCACGCGCTCGTGCTCGAGATGGCCGAGGTCTACGAACGACATCCGCTCGAGCGCACGACCAAGAGCGACGCGCGCAAGCTCGTCGGGATCGTGCTGTTCGCGCTCTTCATCCCGCCTCTCGTCGCGACGGTGATCCTGCTGCTCGCGGAGATCGGCGATCGCAATCGCATCGTCACCCCGGACGAGAGCGCGATCGAGAGCGCGAAGTAAGGAGCTCACGCGCATGGCCGAGACGTTCGATCGCAGTCACGAGTACTTCGGCCGCGGGCTGAGCCCGCGCGCCATGAGGCGCGCGATGCTCGGTGTCCTGCTGCTCTTGATCGTGCCGACGCTGATCGTGATCGCGCTGATCGCGTGGGGTCAGGCGACGAACTACGTCGAGCACCACCCCGCCGCGCGCGAGGCCCTGACCCACTGAGTCAGTCCCTGCCCATCACGCGATCGAGCACGCCGCGCTTCGCGGCCGCGCCGATCGCGCCGAAGAACCCACCGCCGAGCGCGCGCTTGAGGCGCCACATCGCCTTCGCGTCGGACTGCGGCATCACGTAGAGCTGGCCGCGCTCGAGCCCGCGCAGCGCGTGCTCCGCGATCTCCTCGGCGCTCCACTTCGCCTGCGTGACGAGCTTCTCGGTGCGCCCGTTGAGCATCCCGGTCGCGCGCGAGCCCTTGTGGATGTTGGTGCGGAAGAAGCTCGGGCAGAGCGCGGTCACCTGGATGCCGCTCGTCGCGAGCTCGGTCGCGAGCGTCTCGCTGAGCGCGATCACGCCCGCCTTCGTGACGTTGTAGGGCCCCATCATCGGCGCCGACACGACGCCCGCGATCGACGCGACGTTGAGGATCCATCCCGACTTCTGCGCCTTCATCTTCGGCACGAAGTAGTGGCAGCCGTAGATGACACCCCAGAGGTTGATGTCGACCTGCCACTTCCAGTCCTCGAGCGGGATCGCACCGACCTCGCCCGCGACCGCGACGCCCGCGTTGTTCACGAGCACGTCGACGCCGCCCCAGAGCGCGTCGGCGCGCTTCGCCATGCCCTCGATCTGCGCCGCGTCGCGCACGTCGACGATCATCGACTCGACCTGGGCGCCTTTCCCCTGCGCCAGCGCGACCGTCTCGCCGAGCCCCTCCTTCGACACGTCGCTCAGCAGCAGGCGCGCACCGCGCTCCGCCAGCGCGAGCGACACGGCTCGCCCGAAGCCGCTTCCCGCGCCGGTGATGACCGAACGCGCACCGCTGGGGATCTTGCTCGTCGTCATTCGAAGTCTCCTGCTCGCGCCTCGCGCGGGCTCGCGAGCCTATCACGCACATGGCAGCATCCCAGTCATGGCGGGGCAGGCCTTCTACGGACCGCGCGTCGGAGAGGCGCTGCAGCTCGCGGCCGACGCGTTCGCAGCGCGCGCACGCAAAGGCAGCGGTGTGCCGTACCTGACGCACCTGCTCTCGGTCACGACGCTCGTGATGGAGCACGGCGGCGACGAAGATCAGATCTGCGCGGCTGCGCTCCACGACTATCTCGAGGACATCCCGGGCGCGCTCGCGTCCGAGCTCGAGGCGCGCTTCGGCGCGCGCGTCACGCGGCTGGTGCGCGCGCTCTCCGACGCGACCGACGCGCAGAACAAGGCGCCGTGGAAGCCGCGCAAGCTCGCGTACCTCGCGCACCTGCGCGACGCGCCCGCCGAGGTGAAGCTGATCAGCGCGGCCGACAAGCTGCACAACGCGCGCAGCATCGTCGACGATCATCGACGCATCGGCGACGAGGTCTTCACGCGCTTCACCGCCTCGCGCGAAGAGACGCTCTGGTACTACCGCGAGGTGGTGCGCGCGCTCGCGCACGAGTTCGATCATCCGCTCGTCGATCGACTGCGCGAGGCGGTGAACGACATCCATCGCGCGACCGGGATCGACGTCCGGATCTGAGCCCGACTCATTTTCGCGATCGCGGATGTCCGAACTGGCCAGCTCAACGGTACGACTGGCCAGCGTGAGCGCGCTCGCCCGACCACGAGTTCGGTCTTTCCAGCGCACGAGTCGGTCGCGTTATCCTCGCGCCCGATGTCGTACTGCCGTATCCGCGCGCTTCTCTTCATTTCGATCGTCGTCGCGCTGAGCGCGTGTGGCGACGACGACGATGGTCCTCCCGCGCCCGACGGCGGCACGCCGTGCGTGCTCCAGGGCGTCGACTGGTCGCACGCGACGGCGGGCGTGACCGTCGGCACGACGCGCGACGTGAGCATCGAGCTGCGTCGCGACTTCTCGTGCAACGACGTGTCGCTCTCGTTCGAGATCGCCGGCACCGGATCGATCGAGGCGCTGCCCGCCGATCTCGTGTTCGAGCCCCTCGGGACCTCGCGCTTCCCGCTCGAGATCACCGGCACCACCGAGGGCGTGCTCACCGTGACCGCGATCGCGACGAGCGAGGACGGGCAGCGCGTCGAGGCCGATCTCGAGGTCGCGATCACCGGCACGACGCTGCCGCAGTGCGAAGGCGAGGCGAGCGGGAACGTCGCGCCCGGCGGTGCGATCGAAGCCGCGAGCGGCACGCTGCGCGGTGCGGCGATCGGGCTCACCGAGGGCGCGTCGCGCGACGACGAGTTCCACGTCGACGCGTTCGACGTCGCGATCGGATGCGCGAGCGCGCCGATCCTCCCCGAGGGTTACCGCGCGCTCGGCCCCGCGGTGTCGCTGGCCAGCACGGCGGGCAAGACGCGCTTCCCGCGCGAGCTCGATCTCGCGGTGCCGATCCGCCTCGCGCTGCTGCCCACGCACGCGCATCGCGGCCACGTCGAGGTCGCGTACGTCGGGCCCGGCGTGAGCGCGCCGCGCATCGTGCCGATCGCCGACCCGGTGTTCGAGGGCAGCGCGGGCGATGGTGTGTTCCGCTTCCGCGCGCCGCGCCTCGGCACCTATCAGGCGGTGGTGCGCGAGGACGCGCCGCAGCGTCGCGATCGCCGCTTCGTCTATCGCGGCATCACCGGCGTCTCGATGGGTGGCAGTGGCAGTGGTCGAGTCGGGCTCGGCAATCCCGATCGATTCGACTTCGTCGCTCCGCTCGGTGGTCCGACGGATTGGCAATACATGCTCGAGTACATCCGTCGTTATCACCTCGGCGGGTTCTGCACGGAAGAAGAGCGCCAGTCGGGCACCGTGGACTGCAGCGCTGCCTCCCAGGATCGTGCGCCCGCGCGCGGCCAGTTCATGGAGCACGTGCAGCACTTCGAGAACTGGTGGTACGAGGACGCGTACGACGGTCAGGGCGGTCGCTTCGATCGCCGCGAGTACCTCGAGATCTTCCGCGATCTCTCGGCGATGTTCGGCAACGCGAACACCGACGCCGGCATCGACGAGGACGACCCCAACGTCGCGCCCCCGGGCACGCCCGACGCGGAGCGATATCGCCTCCCCGCCGAGCGCTGCGCGAACGTGATCCGCATCGAGCCCGAGCCGGTGGGCGGCGACGAGGTCGCGGCGACCGGCTGGTTCGACGACGAGTACAACCCCGAGGGTCGTTATCCGGTGATCAGCTTCTGCGATGGAGCGGAGATGCCGGGCGACACCGGACGGTGGAATCCCGAGGGCGACAACAACGCTCCTGCCGAGGTCGCCTATGCGGTCGACGTGAACGGCAATGGCCGTCGCGATCCCGGTGAGCCGGTGATCCGCAATGGCCGCGAGCCCTATCGCGACGTCGGGAGCGACGGAGCCCCGAGCCCGCTCGAAGAGGGCTACGACGCGATCACGAACCCCGATCCCGCCGGCGACGACTACGACTTCCAGTACAACCCGCTGGGCACCGAGGGGAACTGGGATCGCGAGGAGGGCGAGCCCTTCGACGACTTCGGGCTCGACGGAGTCGACGGCACCGCGCAGCTCGCCGACGGCGGCTACGACTCGGGCGAGGGCGACGGCGTGTTCACCCGCTCGCGCGGTGCGCAGCGCATGATCGACGCGTCGCCGCGCGGGATGCTGCGCGAGATGGACGATGCGACGGCGCGCGCGCAGGACGTGTTCGCCGACGGCGGCGTGCGCGACCTCTTCAACTGGGTGGTCATGGGCCACCACTCGATGGGCGCGTTCGCGTCGCGCGGCATCCCGGTGCGCTTCTTCAACGGGCACAACGCGCTCTATCTCGACGGGCGCGAGGACGACTTCGACTTCGCGCGCGTGCCGTGGAGCGAGATCGGACGTCACTCGATGGTCCGCTACGGATCGATCGACGCGACCGAGGCCGAGAAGGTGAACGGCGACGGCGGTCACGTCGGGACGGTGCTGCAGATCCAGCACCGACTCTTCGCCTCGCTCGCGGCGATGGATCGCCGGTGGCCGGGCGGCGATCGCGTGGTGGTGCGCGACTCGCTCTGCCAGACGATCGGAACGGGCTGCGAGCACGTGAACTCGATCGAGCTGGACTTCGATGCTCCCACCGCGCAGCGCCGCGGCCCGGTGACGATCATCCTGCCGCCCGGCTATTTCGATGCGCAGTACGCCGACTATCGCTATCCGGTCGTCTATTTCCTGCACGGATACGGCATGGAGCCGGGCGATCTGCTCGCGACCGGGCTCCTGCTCTGGAACTTCATGACCGATCCGCGACTGCCCGAGGCGCACCGGTTCCAGAAGGCGATCTTCGTGTTCCCCGACGGTCGGTGCCGCGGCGCGGAGTGCGTGAACGGGACGTTCTACACCGACGCGCCCGAGAGCACGCCGAACGGGCCCGCGATGGAGACCTTCCTGCTCGACGTGGTCGACTACGTGGACGCGACCTATCGCACCCGCGCGCCCGAGACGATCGAGGTCTGGGAGTGAAGGGCGCGATCGCGAGGGTGGGGCTCGCGATCGCGCTGCTCACGGTCGGCTGCGGTGACGACGACGTCGCCGCGCCGATCGACGCGGGCTCGCTTCCCGACGCGGGGCCACCGCCTCCGCCGCCGAGCGAGCCGGGGCGCCACGACGTCGAGGTGATCGACACGAGCCGTATCGTGCCGAGCGAGGGACTGCCCGCCGAGACGGCGGCGATGCACTCGAACAACAACCTCGACGTCGTGCGCTTCGAGGGCCGCGTCTACCTCGCGTGGCGCACCGCGCCCGATCACTTCGCGAGCCCCGAGGCGCGCATCCACGTCGTGAGCTCGGAGGACGAGCGGACGTGGCGACACGAAGCGTCGTTCCACGTCGGATCCGACCTCCGCGAGCCGCGCTTCCTGGTACTGCCCGGGACGCCCGCGCGCTTGTTCCTCTACGTCACGCGCCTCGGCACGAGCCGCTTCGACTTCGAGCCGCAGGGTGTGCACGTCAGCGAGCGCGCGAGCGACGGAACGTGGAGCGAGCTCGCGCTGCTCGAAGGGCTCGAGCGTCACCTCGCGTGGCGCACCCGCGTCGAGCGCGACGTGCCGTACATGACCGCGTACCTCGGCGGCGAGATGATCTACGACTTCGTCGACGAGCCGCGCATCGAGGTCGATCTGCTGACGACGAGCGACGGTCGCACCTGGACGCCGGTGAGCGAGGCGCGACGCAGCGTGTACGTCGGCGGCGGCAGCGAGACCGACTTCGCGCTCGCCGACGACGGCTCGCTCCACGGCGTGATCCGGCTCGAGGCGGGCGATGCGAGCGGCTTCGGATCGCGGGTGTGCAGCGCGCCCGCGGACGATCTCACGCAGTGGTCGTGCGTGACCGATCCTCGCAAGTACGACTCACCGCTGGTCTTCGCGCACGACGGCGAGATCTATCTGATCGCGCGCCGCAACGTGACCGAGACCGGCCACTACGATCTCATGACGAGCGGCGCGTTCGTGCGGCGCGTGCTCGACAACCAGCTCGCGTACTCGAGCGCGCCGAAGCGCTGCGCGCTGTGGCGCTTCGTGCAGGGCGAGCAGCGCATCGCGTTCGTGATCGATCTGCCGTCGCGCGGCGACACCTGCTTCCCCGCGATGATCTCGGGCGCGCGCCAGGACGAGCTCGTCGTCTACGACTACTCGAGCGACGTCGAAGGGCCCGACGTCGACTGGAACGACGGACAGACCGGCGACACGTTCGTCTACCGTCACGTGCTGCGCTTCACCGCGCGCTGAGCCACGTCTCCAACGATCGGCTCGCCGGCGCGGGGCCCTGCCGTCCACGTGCTCCGCACGCTCCCGTGCGTGCCCCGCGCCAGCGAGCACTCCCGCTGAGCACCGAGGCGCGCGCCGAGCGTGCCGAGCACCGCGATGCCGATCACGTCGGCGGCGAGATCGCCGCAGTCGAAGCTGCGGGTCGGCACCCAGCGCTGCGAGATCTCCTCGAGCACCACGAGCGCGAGCACCACCGCGCTGCCGATGCGGATCGGCACGCGCGCGATCGACACGCTGCGCCCGCCGGTCGCGAGCTCGACGACGAGCGCGAGCAGACCGATGAGGACGAGGTGCCCGAGCTTGTCGCCGAGCGGCACACCGTGGACGAAGACGAGCAGCGGCGTGATGCGATCGGCGTCGGCGAGCACGACGAGCGTCGCGAGCGCGAGCGACACGATCGCTGCGAGCGCGATCGCGCCGCGTCGTTCGGTGTGCATCGCGGATCCTACGTCGCGAGGCGGTCGGTCTCTTCCCGTCGCGCACGAGTCGCCCCAGAGGGAATCAGGACGCGGCTCGCTCGGTTGCAACACGCACGAACCGAACGCCGCGCTCGCGCGTCTCACGTCGTCGGTCGCATCGACGCGCCACGGAGGTTTCGATGTCCGCGCTCCTCGCCTTCGACGCCACGCTGCAGCGTGCTCTCCTCGATCTCGTCGTCGCCACGCTGTGGGCCGACGGCGAGGTGGCCGATCGCGAGATCGCGGCGGCGCGCGGGGCGCAGATCGCGCTGGGCCTGGTGCATCCGAGCGAGGATGCGGCGAGCGCGATCGGTCTCGGCCCGAGCGAGACGTGGCGCACGCTCGCGGGCGCATCGGATCGCGAGCGCCTGCTCGCGTACGCAGCGGCGGTGTGGACCGCGCTCGCCGATCGTGTGATCGATCCCGGTGAGTCGCGCTTCCTGCGCGAGGTGCGGCACACGCTCGCGCTCGACGACGGCGCAGTGCGGTTCGCGGACGCGCTCGCGCGCTGGGTCGATGCCGACGCGCGCGGTGCATCGCTGCCCGCGCACCGCTCGTTCGCGCAGCTGCTCGTGCAGGGCGCGCGTCGGGTCGCGCAGGTCGAAGCGCGTCGCGCCGCGGCGTGAGCGGTCGCGGGGTTTCTCGGCCCCCTTCGCCGGATTCCCCTTGACTGGTCTGTAGAATCGGCGCCCGAGGGGTGTCGCCGATGCTTCGATCTCGTGACCTTGCTTGTGTGGCCGCGCTCGTCGCGTCGCTGGTTCCATGTGCATCCGCCTCGGCGCAGCGCTGCCTGCCCGGCGACACGGACGACAACCCGGCCCAGAACCGCTACTGCGGCACCGATCTCCGCACCGGGTTCGGCGGGATGGCGGGCTTCGGCACGAACACCAGCTGCCTCTCGCAGAACGACGACGGCAGCTCACCGCCGATCGACATCCGGCCCTACTTCCCGATGGGCCTGCGCTTCTTCGATCGCACGCACAACCAGATCTACGTCAACACCAACGGCAACATCACGTTCAGCGGCCGCGTCCGCACGTTCACGCCGAACCCGTTCCCGGTCGCGAACCAGCCGATGATCGCGCCCTTCTGGGCCGACGTGGACATCCGCAGCGCCGACGGCTCGTGCGGGGAGTTGGTCGGCCAGACGTGCACCGAGTGCGCGCCGTGTCAGCCGTTCACCAACAACCAGGTGTGGTGGCACTTCGAAGAAGGCCTCGCGGTGTTCACCTGGGACGAGGTCGGCTACTTCGACTGCGGCGCCGATCGCCGCAACAGCTTCCAGCTGATCCTCGAGGCGGCCGACGTCTGCGGCGAGAGCGCGGGCGACTTCAACGTCGAGTTCCGGTTCAACCGCTGCGAGTGGGACACCGGCACCGCGAGCGGCGGCACGGGCGGCTTCGCCGCGCTCGACGGACGCACCTGCACGACCGATGCGGATTGCCCGTTCACGGTGATCCCGCTGCGTCCTGCCGGGCAGTGTCGAGCGGGTCGCTGTCAGACCGGCACCGCCGCGCAGTCGGGCTTCGACGCCGGCAACATGACGAACTTCTTCGAGATCCTCGGGTCGCGCGCGACCCAGACGATCAACCGTCGTCTGTGCGAGGAGTCGAACGTCGACATGCCCGGTGTGTGGCGCTTCCAGCTGCGCGGCGGCGCGGTGCAGTGCCCGACCGCCGGCCAGGAGTGCGACACCGAGATGGAAGGCGCGTGCGCTGCGGGCCGCATCTCGTGCGCGTGCAGCGGCGCGTCGTGCACGACGTCGTGCGTGCCCCAGGTGACGCCGCGCGCCGAGCGCTGCAACCAGCTCGACGACGACTGCGACGGCAGCGTCGACGACGAGGACGAGGGCGCGCTCTGCGCGTCGGGCCAGCGCTGCGTCGACGGCTCGTGCGTGGGCACGTGCTTCGAGGGCGGATGCCCCGCGGGCTTCACCTGCACCGAGACCGGCTGCGTCGAGAGCGCGTGCGTCGGCGTGACGTGCCCGCCGGGTGAGCGCTGCCGCGGCGGTGAGTGCGTCGATGCGTGCGGCGGCGTGACCTGCCCCGCGCCCACCGTGTGCATCGGCGGTGCGTGCGTCGACACCTGCGCGAGCGTCATGTGCGACGAGTGCACCGCGTGCGACGACGGCTCGTGCGTCGCGCGCTGCGATCTCGGTGGCTCGTGCGGTACCGGCGAGGAGTGCCAGGCGAGCACCGGACGCTGCGTGCCGAGCGGATGCGCGACGGTCTCGTGCAGCCCGGGCATGGTCTGCCGCGCGGGCGCGTGCGTCGATGCGTGCGTGGGCGCGACGTGCCCCGAGGGCGAGGTCTGCCGCGCCGGCGCGTGCGTCGCGATGCCGCCCGAGGTCGATGCGGGCACCCCGCGGCCCGATGGCGGCGTCGGCGGCGTCGACTCGGGCACGCCGATCAACCCGCTCGACGCGGGCGCGACCGAGCCCGACGCGGGCCGCCGCCGTCGTCCGCCGAGCACCGGCGATGGCTGCTGCACCGTCGCGGCGGGCGCGGAGCGTGGTCGTCAAGACGGCGCGCTCGCGCTCTCGATCGTGATCGGGCTCGCGGCGATCACCCGCCTGCGTCGTCGTCGTACGATGCGCGGGTGAGCCGACCGACGATCGAGCGAGAGGACGCGTCGCGCACGCCGCGCGGCGCGTCGGCGATCACCTTCCCACCGCGCTTCCTCTGGGGCACCGCGACCTCGTCGCATCAGGTCGAGGGCGAGCAGACGCAGAGCGACTGGGCGGCGTGGGAAGCGCGGCGCGGGCGCATCCACGGCGGCGATCGCGCGGGGCGTGCGTGCGAGTGGTGGGCCGGTCGCGCCGAGGAGGACTTCGAGCGCGCGCGCACGATGGGACACGGCGCGATCCGTCTCTCGCTCGAGTGGAGCCGGCTCGAGCCGCGTCCCGGGGTGTTCGACGAGGCCGCGTTCGATCGGTACGCGCGCATGCTCGAGAAGGCGCGCGCGATCGGGCTCACCACGATGGTGGGCCTCGACCACTTCACGCTGCCGTACTGGCTCGCGGTGCGCGGCAGCTGGCTCGCCGAGGAGGCGCCCGATCGCTTCGCGCGATATGCGGATCGCTGCGCGCGACGGCTCGGGGATCTGGTGCCGCTGTGGACGACGCTGAACGAGCCGTCGGTGCTCGCGTTCATGGCGTACGTCGGCAAGGCGTGGCCGCCCGGGCTGGGCAACCCGGTGCTCGGCGCGCGGGCGCTGCGCGCGCAGCTCGTCGCGCACGGCGCCGCGTACCACGCGGTGCACGACGCACGTCGCGACGCGCAGGTGGGCCTCGTGCTCAACCTGCCTGCGATCGATCCCTACGACTCGACGAGCGCGCGTGATCGTGCGGTCGCGACGGCGCAGGACTGGGCGTTCAACGGCGTGGTGCTCGACGCCCTCGCGCACGCGCGGCTGCGCTTCCCGCTCGCGCTGCGCGAGGAGAGCGCGCCGGTGCTGCGTGGACCGAACGGACCGGCGCTCGACTTCGTAGGGCTCAACTACTACGGGCGATACCGCGTGCGCTTCGATGCGCGCCATCCCGCCGAGCTCTTCGGTCGTCGCGACGCGCGCGAGACCGTGCACACCGAGTCGAACGACTGGGGCGAGATCCACCCCGAGGGCCTCACGCGCCAGCTGATGCGCCTCGCGCGCGCGTTCCCGCGGATGCCGCTCTACGTGACCGAGAACGGCATGTTCGATCCGAGCGACACGCGCCGTCCGAGCTACCTCGTGTCGCACGTGCGCGCGGTGCACGACGCGATCGCGCAGGGCGCCGACGTGCGCGGCTACTTCGTGTGGTCGCTGATCGACAACTTCGAGTGGGCGGAGGGCTGGTCCACGCCCTTCGGTCTGCTCGCGCTCGACCGCACGACGCAGGCGCGCACCGCGCGTCGCAGCGCGGACGTGTACTCCGCGATCTGCCGCGCGAACGGAGTGAGCGATGCCCTCGAAGCGTGAGCCCGAGGAGACGCGCGCGTTCGCGTCGCGCGAGGCGTGGCGCGAGTGGCTCGAGGCGAACCACGTCACGTCGCGCGGGCTCTGGGTGCGGCTCGCGAAGAAGGGCGCGGGCACCGCGTCGATCACGTACCCGGAGGCGCTCGAGATCGCGCTCTGCTTCGGATGGATCGACGGGCAGAAGAAGGGCGATGGAGACGCGTGGTGGCTGCAGCGCTTCACGCCGCGCGGGGCGCGCAGCATCTGGTCGAAGATCAACCGCGCGAAGGCCGAGGCGCTGATCGCGAGCGGTGCGATGCGCGAGGCGGGGCTGCGCGAGGTGGAGCGCGCGAAGTCCGACGGACGATGGGACGCGGCGTACGACTCGCCGAGCACCGCGAAGATCCCCGACGACCTCGAGGCCGCGCTCGCGAAGAGCGCGAAGGCGCGCGCGTTCTTCGCGAAGCTCGACGCGACGAACCGCTACGCGATCCTGCATCGCCTCCAGACCGCGAAGAAGCCCGAGACCCGCGCCCGTCGCATCGAGCAGTTCGTCGCGATGCTCGAGAAGGGCGAGAAGATCCACGAGCGATGACGCTCGTGACATCCTGTGCGCGAGGGGACTGCGCATGCGTCTGAACGTGAGCTTTCCGCCGCCCGGGTTCTTCCTGAACGATCCGCGCCTGGTCGTGAGGCTCGGCGAGCGGATGCTCTACGACGGGAGCTTCCGCGACGGGTTCTCGGTGAGCGTGGAGATCGAGCCGGGCGAGCACGTGCTCGAGACCGCGATCCATCTCGCAGGCAGCGCGCGCACCCAGCGCTTCGAGCTCAAGCTCGACCCTGCATCGGGCTATCACCAGGTGACGGTGATCGACGCGAAGCTCACGTACAGCCGGCTGAGCGGCAACTTCGACAAGCGCGTCTCGCTCTCGACCCGCGGCTGAGTCCCAGCGGGAGTGCTCGTCCCGCCGGTCCCGGACGGGAGCGGGCGAAGCTCGCGGACGGTATGGACCGGCGGGCGAGCCGACTTTTCGACTCGCTCAGTCGCGTCCGTCGCACTCGCGGGCGCGCAGGTTCGCGTCGCGATTGCCCGCGGCGTCGACCGCGCGGACGACGACGTCCACGCGATCACCGGGCGCGACCGTGACGACCTGCGAGGTCGCGCCGGGCGCCGTGATCGCGACCGGGCGCGAGAGGTCGAGCGCCGTGTCGCGAGGACCGACGAACACCTGATAGACGATCGCCTCGGGCGGAGAGACGTCGTCGACCGCGGGGCGCCACGACACGACGCACTGGGTCGGCGACGGCGACTCGGTGTCGCGCGCGCCCTCGAACACCGGCGCCGTGACGTCGCGCTCGGGAGGCGGCGGCTCGCAGCCGCAGTCGATCACACACGACCCGCACGACTCGCTCACGCCGCACGCGCCGTCGCCGCACACGTCGCACGCGCCGGCCGGGGGGCCCACCGGCGCGCCGCAGGTCGCGGGATCGAAGCGCGACTCGGCGCCCTCGTCGATCCACTGGCAGATGCGCTCGATCTCCGCGTCCGAGAGCGGCGTCCCGCCGAGCGGCATGCGCTCGCCGGTGAACGGGTCGGGCCCGATCTTCTTCCAGAGCAAGCTGTCGCGGCAGCTGCAGGGCTCGATCACCCGGCCCGAGGTGCTGCCCGCGAGCAGGCCGAGCAGGGTGTCGAGGCGCAGGCCCGCCGCGGGATCGGTCGCGCCGTGGCAGCCGGTGCAGCGCGCGTCGAAGATCGGCTGGATCTCCTCGCCGTAGGCGACGTTGGGCGCGAGACCGCTCTCGCACGCGTCGGTGCACGGGCCGCAGTCCGCGGGGCACGACGCGCAGTCCTCGCCGGCTCCGCACAGCGCGTCGCCACACACCCCGGGCGTCGGCGGGGGCGCTCCGCCGTCGTCGGCCGGGGCGGGGCAGCCCTGTCCTGGACAGCCGCTCGGGCCGGGGATGAGCTCGACGCGATCGAGCGAGCAGCCGAGGGCCGACGTCGCGCCGAGCGAGATCAGGAGCACGCAGATCCGGTGATGCATGAGTCGAGATCCGCGGGCCTCGTTCATCGAGGCCGCACGGCTCGCTCAGCACGGATCAGTCCACCGCGGAGGACGCCGAATTCTCTAGCGAATTCCAGGGCTCAGAGCCGCGCATGCGGTGCTCCCGGAGCGCGTCGCGCTCCGGGATCTCCAGGCCTCACTCGGCGTCGGCGGGGACGCTCGACCGCGCGCTCCGACCGAGGCGCGACAGCAGCGCGCGGGTCTCCTCGACCACGCGCGCCGCGAGCGCCTCGTCGCGGCTCGTCGCCGACCCCCGACGAAGGCTCCCGTCGGCATCGAGGAACGCGCCGTTCGGGATGGTGTCCGCCGCGTCGCCGAGGAATCGCGCGACCACGCGGCCCGCGCGCTCCGGCGTGCTCCAGCCTCGAACGAGCCGCGCGAGGAGCGGCATCACGTAGCGCCACACCAGCATCGTGAGCGCGCCGAAGCCCATGTCGCGGGCGAGCCCGGTTCCCGGCACGAAGCCGGGGTTCATCGATGCGAAGCGCACGCGCGAGGCAGGGACCTCGCGGGCGAGGTGCCGCGCGACCAGCACGTTGCACAGCTTCGAGCTCGCGTACGCGTCCTGCCCCGGGATGCTCGAGCCGCCGGGCGTCCACCTCCCCGCGGCCGCGTCCTCCGCCGACAGGTAGCGCCCCCCGCGGAACCCCATGCGCCTGGCGAAGGGATCGTCGGGATCTTCCACGCCCGACGCCACGAAGAGCACCCGCGCGCCGTCGTCGAACGAGGGCAGCAGCGCCTCGGTGAGCGCGAACGACGCGACGTGGTTCACCGCGAACGTCGTGTCCACGCCGTCGCGCGTCCGGGTCGCGCGGATGTCCTGGACGCCTGCGTTGTTCACGAGCCCTCGCAGCGGGACCCGCCGCGACAGCGTCGCGATCGCGCCCGCCGCCCGCGCGACCGACGCGAGGTCGCCGAGGTCGCACTCCACGACCTCCGCGCCGCCGCCCCGCGCCTCCACCAAACCTGAAACATCCCTCATCTTCTCGCGGTCACGGCCCACCAGCACCAGCACGTTGCCGGGTCTTGCGAGCTCCAGCACGATACTTCGGCCGATTCCCGAGGTCGGCCCGGTCACCACGAACAGCCTCGATTCCGAAGAAACCTTCATGTTGCTCACGGAGAGAGATCTATGAGCGCGAGGAAGCGGCGACCATTCGCTTTGCGGATGCCGAGCGCGGGCGCGCTCGGCCCTCGGAAAGTCGCGCGACAGGCGCGCGCCGTCGCGACGGTGGAGGCGATCCACGAGGCGGCCATTCAGCTTCTGACCGAGGTCGGCTACGACGGGCTCACGACGACGCTGGTCGCGCAGCGGGCCGGGGTGTCGGTCGGGACGCTCTACCAGTACTACGGCGACAAGCACTCGCTCGCGGTCGCGCTGGTGCGTGACTACCTCGGGCACGTCGAGGCCGCGCTGCGGGGCGTGCTCGAGGAGGAGCGGAGCCTGCCGACGCTCGCGCGGCACCTGGTGCGGCGCTTCGTGACGCTCGAGATCGAGCACCGCGAGCTCTGCGGCGCGCTGCGCACGGTGTTCGTGCTCCCCGACGTGCAGCAGGCGCTCGCCGCGGCGACGGGCGCGATCACCGAGGTCCTCGCGAAGCGCATCGTGGACGCGAAGCCGGAGTGGCCGGCGTCCCGGGCGCGCGAGGTGGCGACCATGTGGTCGACGATGATCAGCGGCACGACGGGGGAGATGCTGGGGCGCTCGCCGCAGTCGCTCTCCGAGCCGTGGTTCGCGGAGGCGCTCGAGGTCGCGGTGCTCGCGCTGCTGCGGGGGTGACCGCGGCCCCGATCACGCTCGACTCGGTACCGCGCGAGCGAGACGTCGGGCAACGGGAGACCGGAGCTGCGCGAGCAGTCCGGTCTCGGTGCTCACTCGGCGTCGGCGGGGATGCGCGCCGAGAGCGCGATCGTGCCCGGCTTCGGCTGCGGGCCGCGCTCGCGCGTGCCCTGCACCGTGGGGTCGGGCGATGCGTAGGGGAGCATCGGCTTCATGCCCGCGTCGCGCAGGAGCTCGCGATCCGCGGAGACGTCGGGGTTGCCGGTGGTGAGCAGCTTGTCGCCGTAGAAGATCGAGTTCGCGCCCGCCATGAAGCAGAGGATCTGCGCCTCGCGCGAGAGCTCGGTGCGGCCCGCGCTGAGGCGGACCATCGCCTTCGGCATCACGATGCGCGCGGTGGCGATCGCGCGGACCATGTCGATCGGATCGATCTGGGGCTGGTCCTCGAGCGGCGTGCCCTCGACCGGAACCAGCGCGTTGATCGGCACGCTGCCGGGCTGGGGATCGAGCGCCGCGAGGGTGCGCAGCATCTCGCAGCGATCACGCGTCGACTCGCCCATGCCGAGGATGCCGCCGCAGCACAGCGAGATGCCCGCCTTCGCGACGTTCGAGATCGTCTTCAGGCGATCGTCGTAGGTGCGCGTGCTGATGATCTCGCCGTAGTGCTCGCGCGAGGTGTCGAGGTTGTGGTTGTAGGCAGTGAGGCCCGCGTCCGCGAGCTTCTTCGCCTGGTCCTCGGTGAGCATGCCGAGCGTCGCGCACGCCTCGAGGCCGAGCTCGCGCACGCCCTTCACCATGTCGACGACGCGATCGAACGCCGGGCCGTCCTTCACCTCGCGCCACGCGGCGCCCATGCAGAACCGCGTCGAGCCCGACTCGCGCGCGCGGCGCGCCGAGGAGAGCACTTCGTCGACGGTCAGCAGGCGCTCGGGCTCGACGCTCGTGTCGTGCTTGCTCGACTGCGGGCAGTAGCTGCAGTCCTCGGGGCAGCCGCCGGTCTTCACGCTGAGCAGCGTGCAGAGCTGGACCGAGTCCGGCGGATGGAAGCGGCGATGGACCATCTGCGCGCGGAGCAGGAGATCGGTGAGCGGGAGCTCGTGGATCGCGAGGACCTCGTCGAGGGTCCAGTCGTGACGGATCTCGGGTGACTGCATGGGTGCGCAGGCGTACCGCGCGCGGTGCACCCCAGGCAAGCACACGGCTGTTCTATCCTCACCGACGTGAGGGCGTGGACGGCGGTGGGGATCGCGCTGGCGACGGCGTGTGGGAACGACGCTCCCCGGCTGCCCGAGATCGCGGCCCCGCCGATCGAGCGGGTGGTGGAGGACCCGAGCGATGCGCCGCTCGCGGGGCTGAGCGCGGAGGAGCTCGCGCGCTTCGACGAGGGCGATGCGCGCTTCGAGCTGCCGTTCCGCGAGGCGCAGGGGCTGGGGCCGCTCTACGTGCACCGCGCCTGCACGAGCTGTCACGAGGACGACGCGCGAGGGCCGGGCGCGGTGCGGCGGATCGTGCGGCGCGGAGAGGATGCGCCGGCGCTGCCGTGGGGCGACGTGGTGCGGCCTCGGACGACCGCGGGGGCGACGATCGCGGTGATCGCGCCGGTGCATCCGTCGATCGGCGAGGTGGTGCGGCTGGCCCCGGCGGTGTTCGCGCGCGGGCTGATCGAGGCGATCCCCGATGCGGCGATCGAAGCCAACGAGCGCGCGCAGCGCGGTGTGATCAGCGGGCGGGTGGCGCGGCTCGCCGACGGGCGCATCGGGCGGTTCGGGCACAAGGCGCGCACCGCGACGCTCGACGAGTTCGTGGCGGACGCGCTGCTCGGCGACATGGGGCTCACGTCGCCGATGCGCCCCGAGGAGCTGCCGGGGCCCGAGGGGATTCGCGACGATGCGAAGCCGGGCGTCGACGTCAGCGACGAGGAGATCGCGCTGCTCGCGGACTACGTGCGGCTGCTCGCGATGCCGCGACGCGAGGCGCGCGATGCGCGGGTGTTCGAGGCGGTCGGATGCGCGACCTGCCACGTGCCGAGCACGCGCACCCGCGACGATCACGAGGTGCCCGCGCTGCGCGCCGTGGACGCGGCGATCTACAGCGATCTCTTGCTGCACGACATGGGCGACGCGCTCGCGGACGGGATCGCAGAGGGCGCAGCGAGCGGGCGCGAGTGGAGGACCGCACCGCTCGTCGGAGTGCGTCACCTGCGCGGGCTCATGCACGACGGACGAGCACGCACGGTGCGCGAGGCGATCGACGCGCATGCCTCCGAGGGCTCGGAAGCGAACGCGGTGGTGGAGAGATTTCGCGCGCTGGGTGAGGACGAGCAGCTCGCGCTGATCGCATTCGTCGAGGCGCTTTGACCTCGTGATACCGTCGGGCGCGATGAAGCGGCGGGAGCTCGTCGTGGCGCTCTTCGTGCTCGGTGCGGCGCGCTCCGTCGGCGCACAAGCGCGTCCGACCGCGGCGGAGCTCGCGGCGCGCGTCGATGCGTTCTACGGGCGCACCCGCACGATCCGCGCGCGCTTCACGCAGTTCTTCTTCGCACGCGCGTACGGCAGGACGAGCACCTCGCGCGGCAGCATCGTGATCGAGCGTCCCGGGCGCGTGCGCTTCGACTACGACCCGCCGAACGGGAAGATCTTCGTCGCCGAGGGCGAGCGCTGGCTGATGTACGAGCCGTTCGACGGCGGTCCCGGTCAGTTCTCGCGCGGCACTTCGAGCGCGCTGGTCGCGGCGCTGGGGATCCTCAGCGGCGCGATCGCGCTCGATGCATACCGCGCGTCGGTGGGCGATCGTTCGCCCGGCGCGCCCGCCGACACCGACGTGCTCGAGCTCGTTCCCCTGCAGCGCGATCCGCACCATCGATGCGTGCGTCTCCACGTCGACCCGCGTGGTGCGGTGCGGCGCGTCGGCCTGCTCGATCACGAGGGCAACTGGAACACCTTCGCGCTCGACGCGCTCGTGTTCGACGAGCCGATCGATCCGAGCACGTTCACCTTCACGCCGCCCGCCGGGGCGCGCGAGATCTGATGCGCGGGGCGTGGCTCGGGCTCCTGCTCGTCGCGTGCGGGGCGCGTGAGGAACCGCCGATCATCGCGCCCGACGAGCAGGCGACGCGCGCGGTGAAGTCGTACGTCGACGCCGAGGTCGCGGAGCTCGCGCGCGCCTGCGACGCGCTCTGCGCCGCCGCGCCCGCGCCCGATTCCGATGGATGGTCGATCGAGCGGGATCGCGACGCGGTCGAGCGCATGCGCACCGAGTGGCGCCGCGCCCGTCGGGCCTACGAGCACGTCGAGGGCGCGATCGCGATCCTGTTCCCCGACACCGACGCGTCGGTCGACGGACGTTACGAGCACGAGGTCGAGCTGCGCCGCGACGACACGCCCTTCGACGCGAACGGCTTCGTCGGCATGCACGCGATCGAGCGCGTCCTGTGGGCCGACGCGATCCCCGCGCCCACCGAGCGCTTCGAGCGTGCGCTCGCGAGCTACACGCCGCCGAGAACGCCGTCGAGCGAGGCCGAGGCGCGCGCGTTCCGCGACGAGCTGTGTGCGCGTCTGACCGGCGACGTGCGCGCGATGGAGCGCGCGCTCGGGCCGCTCGCGCTCGATCCCGCGACCGCGTGGCGCGGCATCGTGGGCTCGATCGAGGAGCAAGCGGAGAAGGTGCGGCTCGGCACGACCGGCGAGGACGAGTCGCGATATGCGCAGCACACGCTCGCGGACATGCGGGCGAACCTCGAGGGCGGGCGCGCGGTGCTCGACGCGTTCGCGCCGATGCTGGCAGCGACGCCCGATGCGGCGCGCGAGCGCGACGCGATCGATCGCGAGCTGCGCGCGCTCGAGCGGGTCTACGCGGAGAGCGGCGACGACGCGCTGCCGCCCGTGCCTCGGGAATTCGATCCCGACGCGCCGAGCGAGCGCACGCCCTACGGCCGGCTCTTCGTGCTGCTCGCGAGCGCGAGCGATCCCCGCGCCGAGAGCTCGCTCGCCGCACGTCTCCGACACGCCGGTGAGGCGATGGGGATCGCGCCGATCGCGCGGTGAACGATCATGCGCTCCGCCATCGCATCGCTCGTCGTCGTCGTGATCGCGGGCGCGCTCACCGGCGCGCTCGTGATCGCGGCGAGCGCGATCGAGCTCCCCGAGGTCGCGAGCGCGCCCTCCGATGCCGGCGTCGCAGCCGACTCCGGTGCCGGTCCGTTCGTCGCATTCGCTCGCGATTTCGCGGGGTTCCGGCGCTGGGAGCGCCACGCGGTCGAGGGCGCGATGATCCCGATCGGCGCGCCCGAGGGACCGACCTACGTCTACGCGAGCCGACGCGCGCCCGAGGGCGCGCACCGCTGGCCGGTGGGCACGATCCTGGTGAAGTCGATCGAGGTCGGCCCGCCGAGCGCGTGGACGATCCACGCGATGGTGAAGCGCGGCGTGCCCTACAACCGCGACGGCACGATCGGCTGGGAGTTCTTCGAGCTGCGCTTCCCCGAGGGCGAAGAGGACGCGCCGGTGATCGTGTGGCGCGGCCCCGGCCCTCCGAGCGGTCACGGCTACGCGGCGATGCACCGCGACGCGGGCACCGAGCCGATCGCGCTCGTGTGCAACGACTGCCACGCCGCGGCATGGCAGAGCGACGGCGCGATCACGCCCGCGCTCTCGCTCCGCTGATCACGAGAACGCCGATGCCGCGCGGCGCACGCGCTCCGCGCCCTCGGGGTGCAGGCCGCGGAGGATCGAGAGGAACACCGGGTGCGACATGCCCGAGCCGAGGTACGTCCAGCGGTTCGCGGCGCGCTGCACCACGTGCACTTCCTCGCGCTGATCGGGCGCGAGCCGCGCGCCGCGCGCCCGCTCCAGCGCGTCGAGATCGAGCTCGACCTGCTTCGCGAGCAGCCCGTCGAGCGCGCCGCCGATCTCGAGGTACTCGTCGATGCTCGCGCCGACGTCGCGCGCGTCGAGCTCCGCGGCGAGCTCGCGCGTGATCAGCGTGTCGAGCTGCGCGTGTTGTGCTTCCTCGATCCAGTGGCTCTTGAGGAGCCGCGCGAACTGCGGCTCGAGCGCGGCGTCGCCGTGGATCGACTCGGCGTAGTGGCGCTGGGTCATCCACTCGATGTGCAGGATCGTGATCGCGACCGCGAGCGGGCCGTGCGAGAGCACCTCGCGCGCGACGTCGGCGGGCGGGCCGATCACCTCGCACTCGAGGCCCGAGCTGCGCGCGAAGTGATCGCGGAACCGCTTGAAGAGGTGGATGTGCTTCGCCTCCTCTTCGACGAAGTGCAGGAGCGCGCGGGTGCGCACGTCGTCGCCCGCGAGCTGCGAGCGCGCGTGGTCGAGCACGAAGGGCAGGATGAACTCCTCGACCAGCCCGAAGATGCACAGGTACGCATGCCCGCGGATCTGGTTGAGCAGCAAGCGATCGCGCGGCGCGAGCGATCCGAGGCCCGCGGTGCGCGCGAGCGACTCGGGCAGGAACGGTCGCCGGAGATCGAAGGGCACGTCCTCGTGGAGGATCTCTTCGAGGGTCCAGCGCGTGCGCTGCGACGCGTCGAGCGCGTCCTGGTAGGTGAAGACGGGACCGGTGCTCATCGGGGCTCCTTCCGCCCGAGTGACGTCGGGCTGCCTCGATGTGCCGCGGGTGCGTTGGCGCCGGCGTGGGAGCGCGCGTGGAATCACCCGATGCGGCGCGCGGTCCACACCCGCAGGTAGGGCACGCCCGCGAGATCGTTCGCCTCGCGCACCGACTCCGCGTCGGGCGCGTCGTACTCGCAGATCATGCGGCGCCCGTCGTTCGACACGATCGTGCGCACGTGGGTGACGTTGCGGAGCTCGTAACAGAGCGCGTTGCGGCGCGCTCTCTCGACGAGCTCCTCCAGGTCGACCGGGACGTCGAACTCGCGCTCGACGATCACGCGCTCCACGAGGCACCTCCATGCTCCAGCGCTCGTGCTGCGGCGCGACGCGCCCGCTCCGAGACGACGCGCGAGGTCGCGTCGCGCAGCGCGGCGAGCGCGTCGGAGTCGCCGGCGCGGACGAGCGCCGCGAGCGCTCCGGTGATCTCGCTCGGGGCATCGATGCGGCGCGCGAAGTCGAGCGCGGTGAGGGCGTGACGGCGCGCAGCATCGAGCTCGTTGCGATCGAGCTCGACCTCGGCGGCGCGCACCAGCACGTAGGCGCAGCGTCGCTTGCTGTCCGCGGCGATCAGCGCGGTGATCGCCTCGTCCAGCGCGCGCTCGTGGCCGCGCTCCAGCGCGTGATCGATCAGCGCGCGGAGCGCGCGTGCATGGGGGCGCTCGCTTCCTTCGCGGGTGCGCTCGCCGAGCGCGATCAGACGCTCGACGCGGCCGCGTGCTCGGTCGAGCGCGCCGCGCTGCAGATCGACGTCGATCTCGCGCTCGAGCGCGACGAATTCCTGGAGGCGATCTCCGTCGCGCCGCGCGATCCCGAGCGCGCGCTCGAGGTGCTCCTCCGCGGCGTCGAGATCGCCCTTGTGCGCGCGGAGCATCGCGCGGGTGAGCGAGACCGCGAACGACTCGACGTGCTCGCGCGCCGCGATCGCCTCGGCCTCGAGGATCAGCGCTTCCGCGCGCGGCAGGTCGCGCTCGATCGACACCAGACAATGCGCGGCGTCGCCGAACCCGAGCACGCGCTCGCGCGCGCTGCCGAGCCGCGAGGTGGCCTCGATCGCGTGCGAGAGGCTGCGCACGTCGCGCGCTTCGCCGTCCTCCCACTCGAGGAACGCGCGCAGGTAGAAGCCGATCCGCGCGTGATCGGTCGCGCCGAGATCGAGCGCGCGCTCGGTGAGCTCGGCGAGCCTCGCCATCGCCTCGCCGCGATCCTCGGGGCGACGCGCGCGAAGCGCGAGGTGGAGCAGATCGATCGCGCGGGTGGTGCGCTCGGGATCGGCGAGCTTGTCGACGTACGAGAGGCCGCGCCGCGCGAGCGCGAACGCATCGGCCGCGGCGTAGAGCCGCATCGATCGCTCGCCCGCGTCGCGACAGGCGCGCGCCGCGAGCGCGAAGTCGCCCGCGAGCGCGGCGTGGTGCGCGATCGTCGACACCGCCGAGCCGTCGACGTCGGGCCGCGCCGCGACGAGCCGTGCGACCTTGCCGTGCATGAGGCGGCGGCGCGGCTCGGAGAGCGCGTCGTACACCGCGCGCCGAACGATCTCGTGCGCGAACCGGTACGCCGGCGCGCGCTCGATCTCGGCACCGAGCGGGACGATCCAACCGTGGCGCTCGAGCTCCTCGATGGTGCTCACGAGCGCGTCCTCGGACACCGCGAGCGCGCCCTCGAGCATCGGCAGATCGAAGCTCGCGCCGAGCACTGCGGCCCAGCGCAGCGCGTCGCCGGTGTCCGCGGGGAGCGCATCGAGTCGATCGCGCACCACCCGCGTGATCGAGCGCGGCACGGCGCTGGAGGTGCGCGGCGCGCGCGCGAGCTCGAGCGCGAAGAGCGGGTTGCCGCCGCTCTGCTCGTAGAGATCGTCGAGGTCCGAGCCCACGAGCTGCGCGGTCTCCTCGCGGTCGAGCGGCGCGAGCGCGAGCTCGTGCACGAGATCGGCCTGGCGCAGCGCGCGCAGCACCCGCGAGACGAACGGGTTGTCGCCGAGCTCGCCCTCGCGCGCCGTGAGCAGCAGCCTCACGCCGCGCTGCACCACGTGGTGCGCGAGCGCGATCGAGGACTCGTCGAGCCAGTGCACGTCCTCGAGCACGACCCACGGCGAGTCCTTCGAGGCGAGCGCCTCCGACGCCGCGTGGAACAGACGCTCGCGCCCCTGCGCCGACGTTTCCTCGGGCGCGACCGCGGGCGTGAGCAGCGGCGCGAGCGTGGTCGCGATCGCGGCGTCGAGCCCGGTCGCGTCGAGGGCGCGGAACGCGTCGATCCACGCGCCGAAAGGCCAGCCCGGATGCACCTCGAGCGCGCGTCCCTCGAGCACCGTCGCGCCGCGATCGCGCAGCGCGCGCACCAGCTCCGCGCAGAGCCGCGACTTGCCGATCCCCGGCTCGCCGGTGATGACGACGACCGGCGGCGCGCCCGCGTCGATCGCCGCACGCACTGCGTCGAGCTCGGCGCGCCGACCGATCAGCGGCGCGAGCGCTTCGCCGGCACGATCCCGCGGCGACGACGACACGCGGGCATCGGGCGCGGGCAGCGCGGGCGCACCGAGCAGGCGGCGATCGGTGCGCGATTGCGCCTCGGCCTCGCGGTAGCGCCCGCTCGCGTGCAGCAGCTCCTGCAGGCGAGCCCGCGCCGCGGCGTCGGTGGGATCGAGCTGCACGAGATCGCGCGCGTAGGGCAGCGCGCGCTGCGGGTTGCTCCGCGCGCGCTCGAGCAGCGTCGTCAGGATGCGCACCCGCAGCCTTCGCACCTCGTGGCGCTCGGCGACGCACCACGCGTGGAACACCGGGAAATCCTCGAGATCGAGGCCCTCGAGCAGCTCGCCGCCGAAGCGCTCGAGCGCGCGCTCGAGCACCGGTGTCGCCACGGCCTCGACGTCGCTCCCGACCATCGCGCGCACCTCGAGCACGTCGATGTGCACGTCGGCGAGATCGAGCGAGACGTGCTCGCGATCGGCGCGCAGCCGCTCTCGCCCTTCGGAGTCGACCACGTCGCGCAGCTTGGTGAGGCTCCACCGCAGCGCGGCACGGCGATCGTCGGTGACGTCCCAGAGCAGATCGCTCAGCCGATCGCGGCGGTGCTCGCGCCCGGTGAGCGCGAGGTACGCGAGCAGCGCGCGCGTCTTCTTCGAGGGCGGCAGCGGGACCCGCGTCCCGTCGACGCTCGCGTCGATCTCGCCGAGCAGTCGCAGGTGCAGGCCGGGAGAGAGAGCCACGCGCGCCTCCGTGGAAGGAGCGTGTGCAAGGGCGCGGCCCGGCGCGCAACGAGGCACGCCGGGCCGCGTCGCGGATCACTCCACGACGAGCGCCGACTCCATCCGGATCGGCGTCGTGAGGTGGAAGCGGTTCGGCGAGCGCGCCTTCACCTCGTCGTGGATCTCGCGCAGCGCATCGGCGCTCGCGCCCGGCGCGCTCACGCGGATCGTGTAGTGGAACACCGTCGCGCCGGGAGGCAGCGAGGGGTCGAGCCCGAACGCGCCGCGCAGATCGAACGAGCACGCGGTGTCGATCCGGAGCGACGCGATGCGGATGCCGCGCTGGGTCGCGCCCGCGACGAAGCCGACCATCATGCAGGAGCCGAGCGCCGCGAGGATGAGGTCCTGGGGGTTCGGCGCGCTGTCGCCGCCGAGGATCTCGAGCGGCTCGTCGGTCACGAGGCGATGGCGCCGCGTCACGGTGTTGCCGCCGATGTCGTAGTCGGCGATCTCGGTCACGGTGCGGAACGCGCCACGCCACGAGGTCGAGGCGCGGAACGTCACGGGCGCCAGCGTGGGATCGCTCGCGAGCGCGGCGCCCGCGGTGGCGAGCGCCTGCAGATCGATGCCGTTGAGGGTGGTGGGCTGCGCGGGAACCTGCTGAGCGTGATCCATCTCGGTCTCCTCGTTTCGCCCGATTCGGGCGGGACGAGACCGGTGTGCGGGGCCCGCGTTGGAGCGGGCGTGGAAGCCCGCGTGGAATCAACGACTGCTGTACCGTCGAAGCGCGCTTCCGTCCGGGACCTGCGGGACGAGCACTCCGGGAAGGACTCAACGACGGCGGCGCGCCGCGAGCACGATCGCGAGCGCGATCACCAGCGCCATCACGCCGCCGGTGCCGCGATGACCGCCGCCCGCGACACGACAGCATCCGCCGTCGGTCGTGCCGCGCGGCCCGCGCCCGCCCGCGTCCATGCCCTGGCCGCCCGCGTCCTGCGGGCCCGAGGCGACGCAGGTGCCCTCGTTGCACACGAAGCCCGGCGCGCAGGTGATCCCCGCACACGGATCGGGCATGCACACGCCGTTGCGGCAGCGCTCGCCGTCGCCGCACGTCACGCCGTCGCACGCGTCGACGCACTCGCCCGCGCGGCACACGCGCCCGCCCGGGCAGGTGACCGACGCGCAGCGATCCACCACGCACGAGCCCGCGTCGCAGCGCTGCCCGAGCGGGCACGTCACTCCGTCGCACGCGTCGACGCACGCGCCGGCGACGCACACTTCCGTCGCGGCGCAGGTCGCGGTCTCGCACCCGGGATCGACGCACTCACCGCGCGTCGGCGACTCGGGGCGCGCATCGCAGGCGCGACCGGCGCCGCAGAGCGGGGTCGAGATCTCGTCGCAGGTGCACGCCGGACCGCAGAGCGTCAGCGCGCCCGGCGTGCCCGCGATGCAGGTCTGGTTCGCGGGGCACACGACGCCGTCGCAGGGATCGATGCACGCGCCGCCGGTGCACAGCTCACCGCGCGGGCACACGACTCCGTCGCAGGGCGCGCGGCACTCGCCGCCGCGGCAGATCGTCCCCGCGGGGCAGGGCTCGGTGCGCGCCGCGCACGCGCTCTCCATGCAGAGCCCGCTCGCGGTGCAGGTGAAGCCCGCGCCGCAGCCGCCCTCGAAGCACGTCGTCACGCAGAGCCCGCTCGCGCTCTCGCAGCGAGTGCCCGAGGGGCACTCCGCCATCGGCATGCAGTCGAGATCGCGCGTCGCGTCGCAGGGCTCGAACGCGCCGGGGTGCACGGCGGGATCGCTATCGTCGCAGTCACTTCCGCCACAGCTCGCGGCGCGGTGTCCGTCGCCGTCGGCGTCGATGCAGATCGCGGTGTCGTCCTCGTTGAGGCCCGCGACCGCGTCGAGCTCGTCCTCGTTGCTGTGGTAGACGCACTCGGGCCCGGGATTGCCGTAGTTGCCCGCGACGATCGACGCGTAGCGGAACGAGAGCCCGCACGGCAGCGCCCACACGGTGACCAGCGCGTCCGAGACCGCCTCGCCCGCGCTGCTGTCGCGCAGCCACGTGCCGAGATCCGGCCGCCCCGCCTCCGACGCGCCCAGCGCGGTCGGGTTGCGGGTCCAGCCCTGCTCGAACGCGCGGATCAGGCGCGCCGGGTTCCAGTGCATCGGGTTCGGCGCGCCGGGCGACGCGGTCACCGTCGCGTTGGGATCGTTCGAGAGATAGACGCTGTACTCGAACGCCTCGCAGGGCAGCGGCGGGTGATCGGTGATCGGGAAGAGCACCACGCGGTTGGCCTCGCCGCCGAGGTCGTAGATGCGCCCGCGCGAGGGCTCGTAGAAGCCGGGCTCTCCGTCGTTGACGAAGGTCACGCCGTCGTCGCGCGTGCGGTAGACCTGGGTCCAGTACCAGTCGAGCGAGTTCGCGTAGGGCGCGCGATCGGTGCCGAGCGCGGGCACGCCGGTCTCGGTGCAGGTGTAGCCCTCGAGGATCGTCGGTCGGTCGCTCACGCCGTAGCAGCCGTTCGCACCGCGCACGTAGGTCGCGAAGCGGAGCTGCGGACCGTAGAGCCCGTCGCGCGTGGTGAAGACGTCGTTCACCACGCCGTCGGGACGCGCGGTGCGGAGCACGTTGCGGCACGCATCGCCGGTCGCGTCGACGCACGTCGCCTGCGCGTGCACGCGAGCGGGTGGAGCGAGGAGCGCGATCAGACAAGCGAAGACGGCGTAGATGAAGCTCGTGGTGCGCACGCGACGAGTCTATCGGTGAGCGTCCTGCGCTTGAAGGACGCCCCCGATGGATTTCCTCACTCCAGCACGAGCGGCGGCGCCAGGCCCCAGGTCGTGTCGTCGGCGGTCCGCAGCAGCACCGCACCGGCGGTGAAGCGCCCGCGCGCGCTCTCGACCAGCGGCACCCGCACCACGTAGCGCCCGGCGCGGAGGCGCTCCCAGCGCAGCGCGAGCCCCGCCGCGTCGCGCACCATCCGCGGCACTTCGGGACCTCCGTCGACCTCGGCGCCCCACCAGGTGAAGCGACGTCCGCTCGCGCTCACGCCGAGCGTCGCGCCCCCGGCGCGTGCTCCGAGCTCGAGGCCCGCGGGCAGCGGGACCGAGATCGCGACCTCGCGCGCATCGCGCCGCAGCGTCAGCTCGACCTCCACGAAGCGCGCGCCGCGCTCGCTCACGAAGCGTCGCTCGATCGGCACGCTCCCGCGCCCTGCCCGCGCGGCGTCCACGTCGACGACCCCGTCGACCGACGCGATCACGAAGCGCCCGCGCCCGCCCTCGAAGCGCAGCACGATCGGCTCGTCGCCGGCGGGCACCACCACGCTCGCGTCGCCGCGCACCCGGGCGAGACGTCGCTCGCCTTGCATCACCGTCGCGACCACTTCTTCGGCGCGCCCGTCCTCGAGGCGCGCGATCAGCGCGAGCACGTCGGCGTCGGCGTCGCCCCACGTCCAGGCGCCGACGTCGGCGGGACGCTCCGCGATGCGCATCGCGATGCGCGCCGCTCGCTCGCGTGCGCCGGGACGACCGCTCTCGATCAGCGCCTCCGCTGCGCGCGCCATCGTCGCGCGCTCGCCCCGGCGCGCCATGCAGAGGAACCACGCGAGACACGTCGAGCTCGCTCCGCGCGACGAGAGCATCGCGTCGATCACCGGCTCGAGCCGCGCCCCGTAGGGCGAGGCCGAGTCCCCCGACGCGCGCGCCGCGCGCACCGCCCACACCAGCGCGTCGGCATCGTCGAGCGCGGCATCGCTCAACAAGCGCCGCGCGCGATCACGATCCCCCGCCCGCGCCAGGGCCGCCGCGACCGCCGACGCCTCGCGCGCGTCGATCTCGCCCGCGTCCATCCGCACGCGCAGCGCGTCCGCGGCCCGCACCCAGCCCGCACGAAGCGACGCGTCGTCGCGCCACGGCGCGAGCCCCCAGACCAGCTCCGCGGTCATCACGTCGTCGCGCTCGATCCCCGCCCACCACGAGAGCGATCCGTCGCCGCCCGCGTCCGCCTCCGCGCTCGCGATGAGCGCCGCGGCCTCACCGCGCACCGAGCGCTCCACCGCCTCGTCCTCGCTCGCCCGCGCGAGCGCGAGCAGCGCGCCCAGCCGATCGGCGCGCAGCACCGGGACCTGCCACTGCGGCGCGTGCAGCACCTCGAGGCGCTCCTGCACCATCGCCGCGACGTCGCTCCCCACGCGCACCCGCAGCACCGCGTCGCGCACCCGCGGCGGCACCGGGAGCATCACGTCGGTCGCGCCGGGCCCGATCACCGCGCGCATCGCGACCGGCTGCGACGTCGCGCTGGGTGCGACCTCGACGTCGACGCGCACCTCGTCGTCGGCGCCGCTCGCCATCGCCGCGCGCACCGTCAGCGACGAGCGTCCCTCACGCACCCCGCGCACCCGCAGCGGCAGCGAGCCGTGCCCGCGCGCGTCGATCGCCACCGCGCGCGCCTCGCCATCGATCGCGATCGCCTCGCCGCTCGCGATCGCGAGCTCCACGGTGCCGCCCGCGGCGCTCGGCGCGAGCACGTCGATGCGCAGCTCGCTCTCGTCGCCCACCGCGAGCCGCCGCGGGGCCTGCACCGTCGCGACCACCGGCCGCGTGGTGTGCACCACCGCATTCGCCGACGCGCCGCCGCCGTCCTCGGCGATCGCCAGCGCCTCGATGCGCCACCGCCCCGGATGCGCGGGCAGCGGCACCTCGATCACCTCGCGTCCGTCGGCGCCCAGCGCGAGGCGCCCCAGGAAGAACAGCGTGCCCTCGAGACGCTCCTCGCGCGCCCCGCCCCGCGTCCCGAGCCCGCCCGCGCCCCCGCCATAGCCACTGCCGCTCCCCGAGCCCACGATGCCCATCCCGGTGCCGCCGCCGCAATCGAAGTGCAGCACCCCGTCTTGCACGTAGGGCTCGCCCAGCGCCTCCTCGCCATCGAGCTGCACGCTCGCGAGCTCGTGGGTGCGCATCGCGATCAGATCCCAGGGAAGCTGCTGCGCCCGCACGCTCACCGGCTCGTGCCGCGCGTTCGCCGCCTCGCACACCTCGGCGCCCCGCAGCCCCGCCGCCTGCGCCAGCGCCTGCACCACGTCGCGCAGCGAGCCCGAGCGCTCCATCGCGACCAGCGCGCCGCCGAACCCCCAGCCGTGGCGGAAGCTCGCGCGCTCCACGCGGGTGCCGTTCCACTCCATCCACGCGTCGACGTGGCGTCCTTCCTCCGCGCCGTACACGACCGGCGCGCTCCCGTCGCCCGCGCTCGCGGGACGCCCCGCGATCCGGAAGTAGTCGTCGGGCGCGGGATGCCGCTCGTCCCCGAGCTCCCACCACCCCGCGTCGGCCATCCACACCGACACCACCGCATCGCGCGGCGCGTTCTCGCGATCGCGCGCCTCGATCGTCACCCGCGCCCGCTCGCCCTCGGCGTAGCTGCGCCGCTCGGTGGTCGCGCTCATCGCGAAGCGGCGGCTGGTGCGCACCTCGACGGTCGCGCTCGCGCTCTTCACCTCGGGGCCCCGCACCTCGGTCGCGACGACCGTCGCCATCCCGCGCGCCTCGCGCGGCACCTCGAGCGTCACCCGCGAGGCTCCACGCACCAGCCGGCTCGCGTGCACGCTGCCCTGCTCGAGCGTCACCCACGCCGTCGCGCCGGCGCGCATCCGAACGTCGACCTCGAGCGTCCCGCCCGGCTCCACCACCTCGGCGCGCGGCTGCACCGCGAGCTCCCCGCGGGTGCCGAGCTGCGCGGGGCCAGGCCGATCGCGCATCACCAGCGACGCCACGCTCTCACCGCGTCGCGCCTCGATCCACCACGGCCCCGCGCCCTGCAGCTCCACGTCGAGCGCCGCCCAGCCGTCGTCGCCGGCGTGCACGTCCCACCGCGCGCGCTCGGGCCCCCGTCCGTTCCCGTCGCTGCCGTGCAAGCTCACGACGATCGCGCCCGGCCGCGCGTTCCCCGCGAGATCGCTGGCGCGCACCCGCACCGGCACCCGCGCGTTCTGCTGCCCGTGCGAGCGATCGCTCGTCAGCTCCACGATCTCGGCGCGCCGCCCGGTCCACAGCTCGGCGTGTGCGGTCTGCACCCGACCGGGCTGCGCGAGCGTCGCCTCGAGCGAGATGCGCGCGAGCACCTCGTCGCGCCGCGGCATGACGAACGAGAAGCGCGCCGGGTGTCGCGGTCCGATCTCGCTCGACATCGTGCCCACCGGGGTCCGCAACGAGACCTGCGCGACCCGCGGCCACCCACCCTCGTCGTCCGCGACCTCCACCTCGACGCGCTCGCCCGGCGCCGCGTACGCGCGATCGAGGCGCACCGTCAGCGCGCGCTCGGGGAGCCGGCGCTGATCGATCGTCACGTCGCGCACCGACTCGTGCCCGCGCACCCGCGCCCGCAGGATCCCGTCGGCCGGCGCGATCAGCTCCGCGACGAAGTCGCCGTTCGCATCGCTGCGCACCGCGACGTCGCCCGGCGCCAGCACGAGCGGCTCGTCGCCGAGCGCGCGCTCCTCGCCGCGACCGTCGCACCCCCGCACGTGACCGCGCACGTGGATCACGTCGCCCGCCCGGAACACCGGGCGCCCGGTGCCGAGGAACACCCGCGGATCACAGGCCGCCATCCGCGCGTGCGCGACGTCGGCCCAGGTCACGTCCTCGCCCTCGCGCGCCACGAAGCGCAGCCGCTCGCGCTCCGACGCCCGCAACCGCAGCGCGCCCTGCGCGTCGGTCACGCCCGCCGCGATCACGCTCCCGCCCTCGCGCGCCTCCACCGGCACGTTCGCGCGCGGCGCGCCGTCGCCGCCGAGCACCCGCACCTCGTCGTGGAGATCGCCGCGCCGCACCAGCAGCACGTCGCGTCCGACCGAGACCAGCGTCGAGCCCGCCCACGCGCCGCGGGTGACGCGCACCAGATAGAGGCCCTCGGGCAAGCGCCCCAGCGCGATGCTCCCGGTCGCCCACGCGCCGGCGTGCACGCCGTAGGTCTCGACGTCGCTCTCCTCGCCCTCGTAGCTGTCGTAGACCGCGCTCTCGCCCCCGTGCGACACCCGGCCGCGCCCTCGTCGCACCCGCAGCGGCTCGTCGCGCTGCGCGATCAACGTCAGCGCGCTCCCCCGCCGCGGCAGCGGGCCCGCCTGGGCCATCAGCGCCTCCGACTCCCGACCGAGCGCGGTGGGCGCGACCGAGATCCCCTGGCGCGACGGAGCCGCCGCGAGCAGCGCCATCGGATCGTGCACCCGCAGCACGGCGATCCCGACCGTGCCCTCCTCGGCGAGATCGACGTCCACCGCCGCGATCTCGCTCGGCAGGAACCGCCGCGGCGCCTCGACCAACAAGAACGGCCGGTTGGGCAGCGGGATCGGCAGCGGCGTGCTCAGGTCGACGCCCCGCGCGGGCGCGCCGGTCCCCAGTGCGATCACGACCATCACCCCGAGCGCGCTCCACCGCTTCATGCGCATCACTCCCGCCCCGCGCGCGCCGCGCGGATCAGCGCCTCGTCGATCTCGATCTCGCCCAGCGTCGCGAGGTGCCCGGTGCGATCGACCCGCCGATCGAAGCGCCACCGCCGCTCGTGGGGCGTGCCCGGGAAGAGGATCGCCTCGACGTGCACCGCGGTCTGCGGCGCCCCGGGGAGCGCCCAGCGATCGAGCCGCGCCGCGACCCGATCGCGCTCGCGCATCCGCATCACCCGCAGCGCGCCCACCGCGTTCGTCAGCGCGAGCTCCGCGGCATCGAGCTCGCCGATCAGCTGCTCGTAGTCGCCGCTCCAGTGCTGGTCCTCGTCGCCGAACCCGCCCCAGTAGTGGACCTTGATGCGATAGGTCCCCGCCTCGACCTCGGGCGCGACGAACCCCTGCGATCCCAAGCCGATCGCGCTGGTCGAGAAGTCGAGCAAGCGCCCGCCGCGCTCGGTCGAGCGATGGTCCCACTTGCACGTCTCGCCGCCCGGCTCGCGGACCCAGAGGTCGATGATCTCGCCGGTCGCCTCCCACGTCGCGAGCACGAGCAGCTCGGTGGTCTCGCCGCGCACGAACCACGTCACCGCGTCGCGCGCGACCTCGTCGCCGCGCTGCACCGTGATGCCCACCCGGTTCACCCCGGTCGCGACCACGAGCTGCTGCGAGATGCGCCCGTGCTCGATCGGCACCGAGTAGCTCGCGCCGTGGATCGTCAGCGTCGCGGTGCGCAGCGTCGGGTCCGACACCACCGCCTCGAGCGACGCGACGTTCCCGTGCACGTCGGCGACGCCCGGTGTGGGGCTCTCGATCGACACCGTCAGCGGCGCCTGCGCGAGCGCGGGGGATGGAAAGGCGAGGGCGGCCGCGAGGACCGCGCCGAGAGGGGCGAGCGCCGTACGCACGTCGGCCTCCGACAGCGCTCCGTCGCGAGAGTTCCTCGCGCGCACCCGCGTCCCAGACGGTGCTACGGTCCGGCTCCCGTGTCGTCGACCGACCCGCGAGTCCAGGCGCTCCGCGCCGCGCCGCCGCTCGCCATCCTCGCCGCGCTCGCGGCCGTCGTCGATCTCGCGATCAACCGCGTCGCGGTGCGTGCCGCCGCGGAGACGGTCGAGGCGCCGGTCCTGCTCGAGTGGATGCGCATCGGCGCGCTGCCGCGGAACCTCGCAGGGGTCGCGGGGCTCTTCGCGCTCCTCTCGGCGCTCGTCACCTACCTGCGCATGCCGGGCTTCGCGCCGCTCTACGTGCGCCTCCCGGTCGCCGGCTTCGCCGGCATCCTCATGCCGAGCCTGACGATCGCGCTCGCGCTGCCGCGAGAGCGGCTGACACCGCTGATCGTGCTGATCGGCATGTTCGCGACGAACGCGTTGATCTCGCTCTTCGGCTCGGCGGGCGCGGGCTATCGGAACCGGGTCCTCAAGGTCGCGCTGATCCTCGCGGTGGCGACCGCGCTCCAGGCGCTGGTGGTGGTCACGATCGCGAGCCTGCGCGCGGTGCTCGGTGGCGGCATCGGCGGACCGATCGCGTACCTGTGCCGTCACGGCGGCGAGCTCACGTGGCTGCTGGTGCCGCTGGTGCTGGTGCCGGCGGCGCTCCCGCGAGGGCGCAGCCCGCGCGCGATCGTGTCGTGGGCCGCGGCGGCGCTGGTCCTGGTGATCGGCCTCGCGCTGGCGGTCGCGGGCCAGGACGCGCTCCCGCCGCACTACAGCACCGTCCTCTACGGCGCGTTCCGCGTGGCGGCGCTCCCCGAGGCCGCGACGATCCTCTACGTCCTCGTCGCGACGATCGGCTTCGCGGCAGCGTTCGCAGGGATGACCTCCGACGACCCGTGGAAGCGCCAGGTCGGCGCCGGCATCGCGTTGTGGATCGCGGGCGGCTATGCCGCGCGCAGCCCGATCCAGCTCCTCGACGCGGTCCTCGCGATCGTCCTCCTCGCGCGCGCCGCGCAGGCCGCGGACCCCGAGGGCCTCCGCCGCGCGGCGCTGCGCTGGCGCGCCCAGCCTGCGCCGCGCGACGCGAGCGCGATCATCGAGCGGGAGGAGCAGGGCGAGACCGAGCCCGAGTCGCCGCCGGAGCCCGAGTCGGCGCCCGCGACCGAGTCCGGGACCGCACCGGCATCCGCAATCCCGCCCGAGCCCGCGACCGAGCCCGAGCCCGCGACCGAGTCCGCGTCGGCACCGACGAGCGCGACCGAATCCGAGTCCGGCAGCGTGTCCCCGCAAGACTCGGAGCGAGCGTCGAAGCCGGCGTCCGAGTCGTGACGCGGCGCTCGCAGTCCGGAGCCTCGATCCCGCAGCGAAGTGACCATCGCCCCAGACGGGCGACGAGGATCGTAGGGTCCTCCTCGCTTCCGTCGCGCCCGAATATCCTCGCCGAATGGGCGCGATCATCTCGGTCGCCGACGACGCGGTGTGGATGTCGACCGGCAGTGCGGAAGCCATCCGCCTCGGCCTCGCCTCGTATCTCCGCGAGGGCGGCTGTGATCGCGACCCGCTCGGTGCGACGGTCATCGAGGCGCTCGAGCAGCTGTGGCCGGCCGATCTCTCCGACGACGTCGACGCCTACTGCGAGCCCGAGGTCCGCGCGCTGCTCGGCCCGGCGTGGCTCGCCCTCGCGCGCGACGTCGCGGCACCGAGCCCTCGGCTCGTCCGCGAGGTCTCGTGGGACCTCCTCTCGCGCGCGTGGCGAATCCAGTGGATCGCCAACCTCGTCCGAATCGCGCGCGCCTGGACCGGCGTCGACCTGACCGACGAGCTCGCCGCCGAATGGCCCGCCACCGAGCGCGCCCTCCTCGCCACGATGCTCGCCGAGACCGCGATCAGCCGCGCCTGGCGAACCTTCTACGCGCACCCCACCGAGCCGAACCGCGTCGTGCTCGAGGCCGCGCTCGACACCCAGCTCGAGCTCGCGCGCACCGCAGACCCGACGACGCTCGCATCGATCACGGCCCAGCACGCCCGCACCCGCCGCCACGCCGACGAGCGCACCGCGCGCCTCCGTTGATCACTCGCTACGCCACATCAGGCGACTCACGATGCGCGAAGCGCGAGTCCATCCGCGCGAGACTTCCCGAGCACTCCGAAGCCTCACCCCGCGCGGAGATCGTCAATCACCCGCAGCCTGAGCCGCGGCGACCCCCACCTCGAAGTCCACCGTCGTGTCGTGCCCCGTCGACACCGTCACCGGCCGACTCATCACGATCGGCGCCGAGTACACCGGCCGTCCCGACTCAGTCGCTCCGCTCGTCAGGAACCCCTCGTGCCACACCCGCACCACGTACTGTCCGGGCGGGATCCCCGTGAGCTGGAATCGCCCCTCGGCGTCGCTCACCGCGAAGTACGGATGCTCGAACGCGTGCACCCAGCCGAGCATCCACGGGTGACCCGCGTCGTCGACCACGCGCACCACGCCCGCGCGCTCGATCGTCACCTCGTGCGACGCACCCTGCTCGGGAAGGCCCTCCGAGAACCAGCTCCGCGGCGGACGCGCCCGCTCGAAGAAGCTCGCGTGCACGTTGTGCAGGATCGGCTCGTCGTTCCGCCACGTCACCTTCGCGCCGACCGGCACCGCGACCACGTGGGGCCGGAACCCGCAGTCCGCGATCGACACCACCACCGGCTCCGCCGGCACCTGCAGCGCGCGCCCGCGACGGATCCCCTCGAGCCACACCACCGTGCCGCTCACGCCGCCGCGTCGCGAGATCTCGATCGCCGGAGAGCGCTGCGTCTCACCACATCGCGCCGCGTGCATCGGCACCGCGATCTCGATCGGCTCGGGACGCGCGCCCGCCCACTGCACGCTCCCGGTGATCGTCCCGCCGTTGACGACCGCGATCGGCTCGTAGCTCGGCGGGCTCGGCGTCGTCGCACGACGTCCGTCGGTCGTGCGCGAGCCCTCGCCTGCTTCCTCGCGCTCTTCGTCGGAGCACCCGGTCGCGATCACTGCACAGAGCAGCAGCGACACGATCGTCCACAGCGCGCGGAGCAACGACCCCACGAGTCGCGCCTCAGCCTCGATTTCGCATGTGGCTCTGCTGCTCACGATCCGCCAAGAATCCGCGGCTTACGTCCTCGGACGCGCTGACGAGCGATCGTGTCGCTCGCGATGGGCGCCATCCGGATTCGACGCTTAGCACAAGCGCGCACGAGCGACGCAGTTCGTGCGTGCTCGCAGATGCGAAAAGTCGCGTCCGAGTCCGAGGCATTGCAGATCGTCGCGCTTTTCTCGAACATCGGCTCGAGCCGAACATGAGCACGCGCTTGCTTGATCGAATTCTCGACAGACCGTCGAGCCTCTTCTTCGCCTCGCTTCTCGCGATCTCGACCGCATTTCCAGCGCATTCGCATGCACAGGAAGGCGTGCCGATCACGACGTGCCCGGAGCTACGCGACGGGTGTCAGGAGTCGGATGTCGAGTTCCACTATCGCGAGGGGTTCTTCGACTCGTTCTCCTACGACACCGGATGGATCCCCTCGGGCTCACCGCTCCAGGTGCGATTCGCGATCGCCGGTGGTGGTGAGACGGAGATCGATCTCGCGGGACGCAGCATCGTGTGGTGGCCCGCGCCGCTCTCGATCGCGGTGCCCGGCACGCCGGGCACGGGGCGCCTCTCGATCGACTACGGCCTCGAGATCGTCGCGAAGGTGCGCTTCGACGTGACCGTCGCGGGCACGCGCTACACGTGGGAGGGCGACATCCCGCTCCCCGGGAACATCCCGCGCGATCTGCGCCTCGCGGCGATGGTGGGCTTCGACTCGATGCTCCTTCCGCCCCAGCTCCCGCGCCCGATCGCGATCACCGACATGACCTCGCCGTTCCGCTACGAGGTCGACATCACCGACTCGATCATCCCGCTCCCCGGCATCGGCGGCGGGCTGGTGGTCGACTTCCAGCCGCGCATGAGCGCGGCGTACCAGACCACGCGCATCGAGATCGGCGACGCCGCGCTCCCGATCGTCACCGAGGGTGGCTCGACGGTCGCGACCGCCGACGAGGGCGAGACCGGCTTCGGCGCCGCGAAGGACGTCGTCATCACCCCGGTCGGCGACCTCGACTACGACGGTGTCGTCGCGGTCGCGCCCGCGCTCTTCGTCGAGATCGCGGGGCGCCGCTTCGACCTCCCGATCACCACGCTCGACGTGCCGCTGCTCGACCTCGACCGCGAGATCCGCTTCCCGTCCGCGACCGTCCACGTCCCGCTGCCCGACCTTCGCCTCGAGCCGCGCCACGTCGACTTCGGCGAGGTCGAGCTCGGCCTCTCGGCGACCCAGCTGCTCGAGATCCGCAACGAGGGCGAGGCCGAGCTCCGCGTCACCCCGCGCGCGGCGCCCGAGCCCTTCGCGCTCGACACCGCCGCCGTGGTCGTTCCGCCGCACAGCTCGCGCAGCGTCGAGGTCGCGTTCGCCCCGGTCGAGATCGGCGAGGCGGCGGCGATGCTCTTCGTCGACAGCGACGATCCCGACGAGTCCACGGTGATCGTGCGGCTCGAGGGCATCGGGATCGCGGGCGCCGACGGCGGCTACGCCGGCGACGCCGGACGCCGCGGTGGGCCCGACACCGCCGGTGGCTGCGCGTGTCGCAGCGCGGGCACGGCAGGTGGCTCGCCCACCGGCGCGCTCGGCATCGCCGCGCTCGCGATGATCCTCGTCATCACCCGCCGCCGCCGCTGACACTTCCCCCGTTGCGTTCCTCCCGAGCTTCGGGCGACCAATTGGGGCGTGAAGCTGCCGCGCCGGATCTCTCGCTACGACGCCGAGAACGACCTGCTCTTCGTCGATGCCACCGGCATCAAGGCGAGCACGATCGAGATGGTGGACGCGATCTTCGACGAGCTCGACGAGCTCGCCGAGAAGTACCCCGGCCGCTACGCGATGATCTGCTGGAAGGACGTCGAGATCGGCAGCCCGGCGGTCGCGGCGCACTACGGCGCCCGCGCCGCGAAGTGGAACACGCGGCTCGCGGGCGCGGTGCGCTACGCTGCGAACGACCCGGTGCTGCGCTCGTACATCCGGACCGAGGCGCTCAAGCACCAGAAGACCGGCATGCGCTCGAACCTGTTCGAGACGTACGAGGAGGCGCTCCAGGCCGTCCGCGACATGCGCGAAGCCCGCAAGCGCGCCTGATCGCTCAACGCAGCGTCTTCACCGCCGCCGCGATCCGCCCGACTCCCGCCGAGATCAGCTCGCGCGACGTCGCGTAGCTCAGCCGCACGTAGCCCGGCGCGCCGAACGCCGATCCCGGCACCACCGCGCTCTTCGCCTCTTCGAGCATCCACGACGCGACCGCCACGTCGTCCGCGAGCACCGCGCCGTCCGCGGTCTTCCGCCCGATCAGGCCCTTCACGCTCGGGAACGCGTAGAACGCGCCTTCCGGAACGCGGCAGCTGATCCCCGCGATCCCATTGAGCCCGCTGACCATCAGATCGCGGCGCGCCTCGAACTCGCGCACCATCGCGTCGAGCTCGGCCTTGTCGCCCTGGAGCGCGGCGATCGTCGCGTGCTGCACGAAGGACGTCGGGTTCGTCGTCGACTGGCTCTGCACCATCTCGCACGCGTCGCAGAGCGCCTTGGGCGCGATCATCCAGCCCATGCGCCAGCCGGTCATCGCGTACGTCTTGCTCGCGCCGTCGACGATCACGAGCCGATCGCGCAGCTCCGGCGCGATGCTGAGCAGCGAGCGCTGCTGGAACCCGCCGTACACCAGCTGCGCGTAGATCTCGTCGACGATCACCCAGACGTTCGGGTGCTTCGCGAGGACCGCCGCGATCGCGCGGAGCTTGTCCTCGGAGTACGCGCCGCCCGTCGGGTTCGACGGCGAGCAGAGGATGAGGCCCTTCGTCTTGGGCCCGATCGCCTTCTCGAGCGCGTCCGGGCGCAGCAGGAACCCGTCCTCCTCGCGCGTCTCGACGATCTTCGGGGTCGCGCCGACGAGCAGCACCTGCTCCGGGTAGCTCACCCAGTAGGGCGCCGGGATGATCACCTCGTCGCCCGGCTCGAAGAGCGCGACCGCGAGGTTGTAGAGCGTGTGCTTCGCGCCGACCGAGCAGACGATGTCGTCGGCCCCCGGGCGCACGCCGCGGCGCTTCTCGCAGTCGTCCTGGATCGCCGTGATCAGCGGGGCGATGCCGCGGACCCGCGTGTACTTCGTCGCGCCCTTGTCGATCGCCGTCTTCGCCGCCTCGCGGATGTGCGCGGGCGTCGGGAAGTCCGGCTCGCCGACGCCGAAGGAGATCACGTCGATCCCCTGGGCGCGGAGGGCCGCAGCGCGGTCCGAGATGGCGATCGTCGCCGAGGGCTTGATGACCGAGAGGCGCGAAGCGAGGGACGGCATGGCGGGCTGCGCCTTATCACGTGACGCGTTGCGTCGCTAGGCGCGCCCTGCGGGAAACCCGGGTGGAACAAGAGGAAAAGCCGGGATGGTCGCCCCTCCCGGCTTCGCCTCACGAAACGGTCACTCAGCTGAGCGTGACGTCAGATCGGGCCGCCACCACCCTGCGCGGGAACGACCATGAAGACCTCGCGGCTGTCGACGACGCTGCGCGCGCGCCCGAGCGTCCGGATGGTCGCGCGGAACACCTGCGCGGTCGCGCCGCCGGGCTGGAAGTCGTTGTAGAAGTCGGCCTCGAACACGACGCGCGTGTCGGGCGCGACGTTGTAGAAGGTCGTCTCGTCGTGGCGGTCGTAGCCGGTGGGGGCGTTGGGGATGCCCCGGTTCGGGCGGATCGCCTTGATGAAGTCGGTCGTGTCGAAGCCCGCCGGCAGGCGCGTCTCGGTCGCGTCGGGCACGGTGTCGGTCGTGATGTCCTGGCGGCTCGATCCGATGATCTCGGTGAGCGCCTGCACGACCAGGTTCGAGGTCTCGCTCTGCTCGCCCTCGAACACCAGCGGCGTGGTGCCGTCGCCGCGGAACGAGCGGGTCGCGGTCGCGAGCGTGCGGTACTGGTCGGTGCCGTTCTGCGCGCCGACCGACACACCGACGAAGATCGCGCCCCGCGCGTTGAGCGCGCTGACGAGCTGATCGAAGAGCGGCACCGCGCCGACGCTCGGGTAGTAGTTCCCCTGGCCGGGGCCGTTGTTCATCGTCGCGTCGGACATCAGCACGATGATCGGCACGCGCCCCTCGACGAAGCATCCCCAGCCGTACGGCCGCGGGTCGTCGGGACCGACGCCGGGGCAGTCGACGAGCGTGTTCACCATGCGCGTCGGGGTCTTCGGCGGGTTCGGGTGCGCCGGTCCGTTCGTCGGCGTGGAGCTGCCGCCCTGGTAGCGGGCGAACGCGGTCCCCTCGATCAGCGCGTACATCGCCGGGACCTGCGACTCGGGCTCGAGGCCGCCCGAGTGGGCTCGCAGGTTCGACGTCGCCGCCTGCGCGACCGACGGGTCGGGGCTCAGGTTGCTGAAGATCGTGAGCGCTCCGACGTAGTTGTCGCCGCCCTCCGCGAAGTCGCCGTGCGCCGCCATCGCGTAGCGCGCGTCACCGTCGGCGCCGAGCGCCGCGTCGATCCCCGGGATGATCGTGCTCGAGAGCTCGCTCTGGACGTCGCTGATCGTGCCGCTCATCGAGCCCGTCGTGTCGACGAGGAACACGACGTCGGCCGAGCGCAGGCGCGTCTGGAACTCGAACTCGCGGCGCGGGTGCTCGCCCTCGGGCCCCGTCGGCGGGTGGTAGGGCACCGTCACGTAGAGCGTCCCCTCGGGCGGCACGCTCGAGCCGTCGGTCGGGCTCGAGCCCGCCGCGGTCTCGGTGAGGTCGTCGATGCCGTCGCCGTCGGAGTCGGGGCGCGTCGCGTCGGTGCCGGCCATGCGCTCTTCGCGGTCGGTCAGACCGTCGTTGTCGCTGTCGGTGTCGAACGCGTTCGGGATGCCGTCGAGGTCCGAGTCGGTCGGCGCGCAGACGTTGCCGCTCGTCGTCTCCGCCGAGTCGAGAATCCCGTCGCCGTCCGAGTCGTCGTCGAGGTGATTCGACGTCCCGTCGCCGTCGGTGTCGCTCGTCGTGCCTTCACGCGCGTCGGCGATGTCATCGCCGTCGGTGTCGGTGTCGTCGTCGCACCCGCTGACGAAGCCGTCTGGCAGGCCGAGGCCGCCGCCGTCTCCGCGGCGGCCGCCGCCGCCGTTGTCGGGGCCGGATCGCCCTGGAGTGCACCCCGTTCCGACCGCCCCCGCGAGCGCGAGCGCGGCTCCGATGATCAGCATCCTCCTCATCGCTCGCTCCTTTCGCTCGCCGTTCCCAGCACCGACTCCATGATCGCCTCCACCTTCGGCGTGCCGGTCAACCCGGCCTGAAATCGTCGTTCGCGGGCACCACCACGTAGACCTGACGGGTGTCGAGGATCGCGGTGCCCTCGGCGCGCACGTCGACGAACGCGACGTGCACCTCCGAGCGCGCGCCGCCCGGGCGCGTCTCGTTCCGGAACGTGATGCGAAACGTGATCCGCGTGCCCGGGACCACGTCGAGGAAGCGCGCGTCGTCGAGCCCGCCGACCGCGTCCTCGTGCGCGACGCCCTCGGGCGCGCTCCAGCACGTGCTCGCGCCCGCGCGGCACGCCGGGACGCGCGCCCCGACGAACGCCCGCGCGTCGACGCCGGCCTCGTCGCCGGGGTCGTCACGCACCACCGTGTCGACGTCGACGGGGACTCGGGTCGCCAGCCGCTCGACCGCCGACGCGACCGTCGTGGCGAAGGTGGCCAGATCGGCGGATCCCGGCAGGTCGTACACCAGCGGGCGCCCCTCGACGTCGACCGAGCCCGTCGCCTCGGCGGTCCGTCGCAAGAAGAAGCAGGGTGCGTACCCCGATGCGTCGGGCGTCGTCTCGCACGCGACCGTCGACGTGTTCACGCCGATCAGCTTCGCGCTCCGTGCGTTCATCGCGCCGATCGCCGCGTCCCAGCTCGCCGGCGCGGGCGTGACCGCGTCGTAGGTGCCGCACGCGATCGACTCGCCCTCCGGCCCGTTGCGCGCGCAGGTGTCGGTGAAGAGCACGATCACCGGCAGCGACGCGTCGCGGAAGCAGGGCGCGCCCCACGTCGTCTCGAGGCAGTCGCCCGCGTAGCTCGGCATCGAATACGAGGTCTCGTCGCCATCGCTGCGGCGGTAGGTCCAGGTCTCGCGCTCGCCGGTCACGACGCGAAGCAGGGCCTCGGTCTGCGCCTCCGGCGGATCGCCGCCACCCGCGGCCTCCATCGCGACGAACGCATCGCGCAGCGCATCGGCGCCCCGCCGATCGCGCATCCCCATCGCGAGCCGCAGCGGCTCGTCGCCGATGCCGCCGTGTCCCGCGAACGGGAAGTCGCGCAGCTCGCCGCCGCCGAACCACGCCTCGGGGATCGTCCGCGTGATGCGATCGACGAGCCCGGTGTCGGTGGTCGCGATCGTCTCGCGCACCTGGGCGAGGGTCGGGCCCATCGACGCGGTGGTGTCGACCAGGAAGAACACGTCGGCGCGCCGGATCGAGGTGCCGAACTCGAGGTCGCGCGTCGTCGACTCACCCTGCGCGAGCACGACGTAGAAGTGCTGCGGCGGGATCGTGCACGACGCGCTGGTCGCGCATCCGCAGTCGACGCCCCCGGGGCAGTTCACGCCCTCGTACGCGCCCTCGACGAGATCGCTCTGGCCGTCGTCGTCGCTGTCGACGTCGCAGGGGTCGGTGCCGAGCGCGAGCTCCTCGCCGTCGGCGAGCCCGTCGTCGTCGCGATCGAGGTCCGCGTAGTCGGCGACGCCGTCGGGCGGGCTCTCGGCGGCACAGATCGCGGGAGGCGTCGCGACATCGCCGTCACCCGCCTCGTCGGCGTCGGGCACGCCGTCGTCGTCCGCGTCGAGGTCGCGGAAGTTCGGCTCGCCGTCGAGATCGGCGTCGCGGGCGCCCTCGTGCGCGTCGGCGATCGTGTCGCCGTCGCTGTCGAGATCGAGGAAGTCGGGCGTGCCGTCGCGGTCGGTGTCGATCGGCGCGGTGTCGCAGCGCGTGTCGCCCGCCTCGATCGCGTCCTCGACGTCGTCTCCGTCGGCGTCGCGATCGGCGCGGCTCTCCACGCCGTCGCCGTCGGGGTCGCCGTCCCCCTCGTCGAGATCGCCGATCCCATCGCCGTCGCGGTCGTCCCCGGGCCCGCAGGGCGACCATGCGTCGTCACCGCCGTCGCCGCCCGGGCTCGCCCCCCGCGTACACCCCGTCCCGCCGACCAGGCTGGCCGCGAGCGAGATGACTGCGAGCTGACGACTCCAAGCCATTCGATCACTCCGTGCGGCGAGCGAGCGGAGAGCGATCAACCAGGTTGAGAAAAACATCAGTGCGCCGACGAGCGACACCGACGCCCCCGCGCACAGGGAAGGAATCAGCATAGGTGGCGTACCGCGAGCATCGCAAGACAAGCGGTCCGCTCGGGGGCGTGCGCCCCCGAACGAGATCGGATTCGCGCAGCAGTGCACGAAGCGTGCGCGAATTCCTCGACGCTCTCGCGGCATCGTCGATCCGCGATGTGAAGGGTGCGAACGTTGACAGGCGTCAGGAGTTGGCCTAACACCGGCCGCGTTCGACCAGGCTAGATCCGCCCGCCGTCGTGAGGACGGGCGATCCGGGGGCGACCCCAGACGTCCGAGCCCGAGAGCGGAATTTCCCGGGAGAGCGCGCCCGCCCGAGGCGGGCGCCATACGGAGGATCGGAGATGAAGATGCTGCATCGGGGGCTCACCGTCGCGACGGGCGCCTTGTTCGCGTTGATCGGTGGGGCTGCCGTGGTGGGCTGTGGCCCAAGCTACCCGAACTGCGACAACGACGAGCAGTGCCACGAAGGCGAGTTCTGCGTGAACGGTCGCTGCCAGGACTGCCGTGACGACAGCCACTGCCCGCGTGGGCAGCAGTGCGACGAAGGCGCTTGTGCGCCGATCCCGGGCTGGTGCGACACCGACGCGCAGTGCCCCGCGGACCAGGAGTGCGTCAACAACCGCTGCCAGCCGCGTCCGGTCGTCAGCGAGGCGCAGCCCGAGCCGGAGCCCGGCCCCTGCCAGCTCACGCCGGTCTACTTCGCGTTCGACGACAGCACGCTCGACGAGACGGCGCGCAACGCGCTGCAGACGAACGTCAGCTGCATGACCGAGCGGAACATCCAGAACGTGATGATCACCGGCATGACCGATCCGCGCGGCACCGAGGAGTACAACATGGCGCTCGGCGATCGCCGTGCGCGCTCCACGCGTGACCACCTGCAGCGCCTCGGCGTCGAGCGCCGTCGCATGCAGACGCGCTCGGTGGGCGAGGAGCAGGCGACCGGCTACGACGAGGGTAGCTGGGGCCGCGACCGCCGCGCCGAGCTCGGCGAGCGCTGATTCCGACGCGCTCTCGCACGATGCACCAGCGAGCGAGAAGACTGCCCGCGCTGAGGCCGACCCTGATCGGGGTGGGCCTCGCCGCGGGCAGCGCGCTTCTGAGCGCGTGCTGGGCGACCACCGAGCGCTTCGATCGGCTCGCGGCGCGGGTCGAGTCGCTGGAGACGCGATCGGCCGCCCTCGAGACCGACGTGGGCTCGCAGGTCGAGCACGCGAAGACGAAGGTCGCGGAGCTGGAGCAGGTGCTCGAGCGGGCGACCCAGGTCGTCACGCGTGCGAGCGCCGACACCGGCGCGCAGGTCGAGGCGCTGCAGGAGCAGATCGCGCGTCAGGAAGGCGCGATCGCCGAGCTCCAGCACGAGCTGTCGCGGGTCCAGGAACAGTTCCGCGAGCAGCAGACCGACTACGAGAACCGGATGAAGAAGCTGGCGCGACGCGCCGGCATCGACATGCCGCTCGAAGAGACGGAGATCCCCGCGGATCGCGAGCAGCACTGGCAGGCAGCGCTGCGGGCGGTGGAGGCGCGCGACTTCTCGACGGCGCGAGCGCTCTATCGCGCGTACGTCACGCGCTACCACGACGACGCGAGGGCCGACGACGCGCAGCTCGCGATCGGTCGCTCGTACCTGACCGAAGATCGCCCCGCGACCGCGCTCGGAGAGCTGCGCCGCGTGATCAGCGACTTCCAGCAGGGCGACGCGGTCCCCGCCGCGCTGCTCGCGATGGGCGACGCGTTCTATCGCCTGCACGCGTGCGGCGAGGCGCGCACCGCGCTCGACACGCTGATCCGCGCCCATCCCCGCAGCCCGCAGGCCGCGGAAGCGCGGACGAAGCTACGCGAGATCCAGCGCGCACCGAGCGGCTACTGCACGTCCTGAGCGGGGCGCGCCGCTCGTCTCGCCGAGCTCGTCCGACCCAACCGGGCCTTACTGCAGCGCCGCCGCGTCCCGCATCAACGCATCGAGCCCGTCCTGATCGGTCGGGTACAACCCGCGCAGCATCCCGTCGCGATCGACGAGCATCAGATCGCCGCTGTGCAGGATGTCGTAGCCGCCCTCGACCTCGCGGCGCGCACCGATCGGACGGCGGAAGCCCTCCTCGATCGTCCGGCGCACCCGCTGCGGCTCGCCGGTGAGGAACGACCAGCTCCGTAGATCCGCGCGGTACTGCTCGGCGTACGCGCGCATCCGCTCCGGCGTGTCGGTCTCGGGATCGACGGTGATCGTCACCAGGCGCACCGCGTCGCCCCGCTCCGCGAGGCGACGCTGCAGGTTCGCCATCTGGCTCGTCAGCATCGGACAGATCGACGTGCAGCTCGTGAACGCGAACCCCGCGATCCACACCTGCCCGCGCAGCTGCTCGCTGCCGAACGCGCGCCCGTCCTGATCGACGAGCTCGAACGGCGCGATCGGCATCAGCACCTCGGGCTCGCTCGACGGCCGCGACCGCACGAACAGCGCGATCGCCATCGCCGCGACCAGCGCCCATCCGACGCCGCCGACGATCAGCCGCGTCCTCCGCGTCACGTTCGCCTCTCAGCGCGCGGCGACGTCGATCGCGAGCGCGGCGAAGAGCAGCGGCAGGTACACCAGCGACGCGAAGAACACCGCGCGCGCCCACCGATGCGACGCCTCGCGATCCTGCTCCGCGATGCGCAGCCCGCGGATGCACATCACCGCGAACACCACGCCGGCGAGGCCCACCACCGCCAGGTAGATCGTGCCCGCGATGCCGAGCGGCACGAGCATCAGGCTCACCGGCACCAGCGCGCCCGCGTACATCGCCGCGTGCAGCTTCGTCCGCGACACGCCGCGCACCGCCGGCATCACCTTGATCCCGGCGCGCGTGTACTCGCCCTGGCGGAACATCGCGATCGCGAGGAAGTGCGGGAGCTGCCAGAGGAACAGGATGCCGAAGAGCACGATGCCGGGCGCCTCGAGCGACCCGGTCGCCGCGGTCCAGCCCATCAGCGGCGGCATCGCGCCGGGCACCGAGCCGACCAGCAGCGCCGCGGGGCTGACCTGCTTCATCGGCGTGTAGATCCACACGTACGAGACCAGCGCGATCGCCGCGAGCAGCCCGGTCAGCGGGTTCACCGCGAGCGCGAGCAGCGGCACCGAGAACGCACCGAGCGCCAGGCCGAAGCGCAGCGCGACGTGCGGCGCCATGCGCCCCGCTGGCAGCGGGCGACGCTTGGTGCGCGCCATGTGCTTGTCGCTCTCGCGCTCCATCCAGCAGTTGAGCGCGTTCGCGCTCGACACGACGGCCGCGGTCCCGATCAGCGTCGCCGCGATCGCGAGGAACGTCATCCGACCGGGCGCGAGCCAGAGCCCCCCCGCGGTCGTGATGAGCACCATCAGCGTGATGCGCGGCTTCGTCAGCGCGACGAGATCACGGAGCAGCGAGCTGCGGCCCGTCGGATCGCTCGCACCAGCAGCATCGTGCGTGGCTTGCATCGTTCGTCGGTGGAGCCCGTCGAGGCCGAGAAATCCGGCGCGAGGGCGCGCGTAGTTAGCAGCCAGCCCCGCGATCCGTCAACCGAAAGTGGGGGCGTTTCGCCGCGCCGACAAGAGCGCGCCGACCCCTGTTTTCCGCACCGCGTTCGCCGAGCAAAGCGCTCGACACGATCTCGACGCGCCGAGCTACCGCAGCCAGATCGCGAGGACCAGCGCGACGGTGCCGACCAGCGCCAGCAGCGTCCCCAGCCCCAGCACGATCCACGGAGCCCGCGACGCGGGCGCCGGCGGGTGCGCGACCGGCGCCGGCGCTTGCATCGGCTGCGCGGCGAAGCCCGCGTGCTGCGACGCCTGGTGCGGCGGCGAGTACTGGGCGTACGACGCCTGCTGCGGGTGCGGATGCGCCTGCTGCGGATGCGGATACGCGGACTGCGCCGGCGGCGGCGCCGAGGGCGGCGCGACCTGCGCCGGCGGCTGCGGTGCCGGGTAGGGCGACGGGTTGAACCCCATCTGCGTCGCCTGGTAGCCCGCGGGGCCTCCGCCGGTCATCCCGCCGCCCGCGTTCGCGTAGCCGCCGTACGACGGCTCGGGCGACGGCGCGGGCACCGAGCGCGGCCGCGCCAGGACGTCCTTCAGCGCGTTCGCCAGCTCGTTCGCGGTCTGGAAGCGCTGCGCCGGATCCTTCGCCAGCGACTTCGCGATCGCCTCCCAGAGCCCTCCCGGGAACTCTCGGTTGGGCGCGCGGCGCTGCAGCGGCAGCGGCGGCTCCTTGATGTGCTTCTGGATGAACTCCATCGGCTGCGCCGCGTCGAACGGCAGCTTCCCGGTCAGGAGCTCGTAGAGGATCACGCCCAGCGAGTAGATGTCGGAGCGGCCGTCGAGCTTCTCGCCGCGCGCCTGCTCGGGCGACATGAACTCCGGCGTCCCGAAGACCATGCCCTCCTGGGTCAGGATCAGCGAGCCGGGGCGCATCTCGCGCTCGGTCACCTTCGCGAGCCCGAAGTCGAGCACCTTCGGGAAGTCCGCGATGCCGCCCAGGTTCGTGAGGAAGATGTTCTCGGGCTTGAGGTCGCGGTGGACGATGCCCTTGCTGTGCGCTTCCTCGAGCGCGCCGCAGACCTGCACCATGATGTGGATCGCGCGCGCCGCGTCCATCGGGCCTTCCGCGCGCACCGTCTGCGCGAGGTTGCGGCCCTCGAGGTACTCCATCGCGAAGTAACACGCGCCGTCCTCGAGCTGGCCGTAGAGGAAGACCTTCGCGGTGTTGGGGTGCGCGAGGTGGCTCATCGCGCGCGCTTCGCGGCGGAAGCGCGAGACCAGATCCGGGCGCGACAGATATCGCGGGTGGAGGATCTTGATCGCGACGAAGCGCCGCATGTCGGGCTGCTCCGCCTTGTAGACCGCGCCCATGCCGCCCGACCCGATCTTCTCGAGGATTCGGAACTGGTTCGCGATCTCGCGCCCGAGGTTCGGGTCCGCCACGGGCGCGAGCATACCACTCGCGAGCGAAAGGCGAGGACGAACCGGATCGTGCCGCGTGTAGACTCGCGCCGCGTGCCCGAGGCGACGCCGTTTCCCTTCGATCGACTGCCCCGCGTCACGCGCTCCGAGGCGCGCGCGCTGCGGCGCTGCGCGCGACGGCTGCCCATCGCGCAGCTCGCGGAAGCGGCGGCATCGGCGAGCGAGTGGCTGGGCACGTCGCCCTCGTTCGAGCCGCTGCCGATCGAGGCGTGGGCGCCGGGGACGCTGGCGGCGGTCCTGATCGATCCACTGTGCGCGGTGATCGCCGAGCCTGCGTCGCCGCTCGGGGCGCGGATCGCGATCGAGATCGAGCCGCGGGTCGCCGCGGCGATCGTCGAGCGGGTGCTCGGTGGCGGCGACGACGCGCCGCCCCACCCCGGCGCGCTGACCGAGGCGGAGCGGGGCGTGCTCGCGTACGCGATCGCGCGCGCCCTCGGGCCGGCGGCGGCCGGTGCGCTGCGGATCGCGACCGTGGTGACGACGCCCGAGGCAGTGCTGCTCGCGCTCGGCGATCGCGGGGGCGTCTGTTGGCCGCTGCGGGCGCGGCTCGCGGGGCACGCCGGGATCGTGCGGGTGTGGATCCCCGACGCGTTCCTCGCGCGCACCGAGCTCGCCTCGGCACCGGCTCCCCACGCTGCCGCGCTCGGCGCGCTCGACGCGACGATCGTGATCGAGGGCGGCCGCGCGAGCCTGGGCGCCCGCGACGTCGTGGGCCTGGCCGAGGGCGACGTGGTCATCCTCGACGACGCGAGCGCGGTCCCGAGCGCGAGCGGGCTCGCGGGCGAGGTGATCGCGCGGGTGCGACGCGGCGCGACGCGCTGGCGCTGCGTGCTCGAGGGCGCGGGAGGAGATGCGACGAGGGTCGTCGTGCGCGCGATCGAGCCGCACCCGCCGGTCGGCCGTCGCCGCGAGGAGGAGATCGAGATGGCGCAGGAGGAAGGCGGCGCGACGTCGCGGATGCTCGAGGCGGTGGGCGATGCGCCGGTGGAGCTCGTGGTCGAGCTGGCGCGCTTCGAGATGCCGCTCGCGGAGATCGCGGCGCTGCGCCCGGGCGAGGTGCTCGCGACCGGGCGGGCGCTCGGGGAGCGGGTGGTGCTGCGGGCGGGCGAGCGCACCATCGCGCTCGGCGAGCTGGTGGAGATCGAGGGCGAGATCGGCGTCCGGGTGCTCTCGCTGGGGTGAGCGAGGGCTGGCCGTAGCGCGGGCGCTACCCTCGCTCTGCAAAGTGAGGAGTGGGTTTTGGGCCGGGGTTACCCCGACCCTGCACGGTTAGGATCGCCCTGCGTGCCCGCGGATGTATCACTCGTAGAACGAAACCCCGACCTGGGGCGAGACCCACAGCACGGGATCGCGGAACGCGTCGAGCCCGAGCGCGCCTTCGACCGACACTCCGAGCTCCATCGCGACCCACGGCGCGAACATCAGCTGCACGCCCGCCAGCACCCGTCCGTAGGCGGTGACGCCGAGCCCGGCGTCGAGCTCCGCGAGGAGCACGCCCGCCGCGATCCCGAACGAGGGCGCGACCATCTCGCCCACGTCGATCGTCCACCGCGCCTCCACGGCGCCCCGGTACATCGCGAGCGAGCGCGAGTTGTCGGATGCGTGGGCGCTCACCCCGCCGGTCACCCCGAGCGAGATCCCTCCCGAGAGCTCGAACCCGACCCGCCCGTCGATGCCGCCGCCCACCGGGAAGGGGTCGAGCGCGCGCCCGTTGGTCTCGATCACGTCGGTCGCCAGGATCGGCACGATCAGCGTGAGGCCCCAGGTGACCCCCCGGCCGCGCGCGATCGGGCGCTGGGGCGGTGGCTCGGGCGCCGGCTCGGCGAGCGCCGGCGTCGACGCGCTCGTGTCGAGCGGCGCGGTCGTGGTCGGCTCGGGCGGGGCCGTCTCCTCGAGGCTTGTCTCCTCGAGGACCGTCTCCTCGGGCGCCGTCTCTTCCGGCGCGACGTCCTGCGCGCGCACCTCACTGGCGGCGATCGCGATCACGATCGCCGCCAGTGCTCCCAGTCTGTTCGCGTTCATCCGCCGAGCTTCCGGACGGTGGCGTCGACGAACGAGATCGCGACGCGCCGCTGCTGCGGCGAGAGCTCCGAGCTGCACTCGATGACGACGCGCGCCCGCGCCAGGAACGCGAGCGCGTCGCCCACGTCGCACGCATCGGGGAGCGCCGCGATGTCCGCGGTCAGCTTCGCCTGCACCGCGGGGACCGCCGCGAGCGCGGCCGCCGCGCGATGGACCGCGCGGCTCGCCTCGATGCGCTGCAGCAGGGCCGCGCGCACCTGGGTGTCACAGACCAGGTGACGCACCGGCTCGCCGGCGTCGCGCTCGTCCGGGGAGACGGGCTCACCACACCGCGCGCATGCGGGATCCCCCTGACGCGCCCGTGGCGGAGGTGGAAGACGATCCGGCCAGCCCGGTCCTTTGCGCACGATGCCGACCATCGTCGTCAGCATACGCCCCTCCACCGGTTCTCGAAACGACGTAGCGTTCGCGCTCTGCTGCATCGCGATCATCCCCCGACTCGGACGAGCTTGCCGGGGTTCATCACCCCCTTGGGGTCGAGCTTCGCCTTCGCGGCGGAGAGCACGTCGATGCCGAGCGCGCCCTTCTCCGCGGGCAGCCAGTGCGCGTGGTCGATGCCCACGCCGTGGTGATGGCTGATCGTGCCGCCCTGCTCGCTGATCGCGCGCGACGCGGCCTCCTTGATCGCCTTCCACTGCGCGAGCTCGCTCTCGAGCCCGCTCGAGACGTCGCGCGCGAACACGAACGTGAAGTAGAGGCTCGCGCCGTCGAGGTACGAGTGCGAGACGTGCGCCATCACCACGCCGCCGCCGGCGACGCTCTTCATCGCGCCTCCGAGCGCCTCGCGCACCGCGCGATAGAGCCGCGGCACGTTCGCCCACTCGGTGCTGGTCTCGAGCGTGTCCACGCCGACGCCGTGGTCCATCATCGGGTCGCGCAGGTACGGCATCTCGAAGCGCCGCTTCCACCACGCCTTGCCCGGGCTCTCGCCGACGAAGAGCCCGCCGGCGCGGGTCGCGATCGCGAACGCGCGACGGAACCCCTCGCGCACCTGGCGCTGGCCGCCCTCGAACGCGACCATCATCACGCACTTGTCGGCGAAGCCCGCGTAGGAGAGCGCCTTCTCCGCGATCTTCGAGGCGCCGCCGTGGGGCTCGATGACGTTGCGGAACTCGCCGAAGAAGCGGGTCTCGTCGGCGTCGCTGAGGCGGATCATCGCGGCGCCGACCTCGCCCTGCACCAGCGCGCGCACCGCGGCCGCGCCGGTCTCGAAGTCGCGGAAGACGAACGCCGCGATGCGCCGCGACTCGGCGACCGGATGGATCTTCACCGTCGCCTCGGTGATCACGCCGAGCGTGCCCTCCGAGCCCGCGACGAGGTGGTTCAGGTTCGGGCCCGCCGCCGACGCGGGGAACGCGAGGGTGCGCCACTCGCCGCGCGGGGTCGCGACCTTCGCCGCGACGAGGAGCTTGTCGGCGGTGCCGTAACGATTGCTCAGCTGCCCGGCGCCGCGCGCCGCGATCCAACCGCCGAGCGTCGAGTACTCGAAGGACTGGGGGAAGTGCCCGACCGTGAACCCGCGCGCCGCGAGCTCCTCCTCGAGCACCGGGCCGTAGATGCCGCTCTGTGCGGTCGCGGTGTGCGAGACCGGATCGACCTCGAGCACCTGATCCATGCGCGTCGTGTCGAGGGTCACGACGCCGACGTGCCCGTCCGCGCCCCGCGCCTCGACGCCGCCGACCACGCTCGAGCCGCCGCCGAAGGGCACCACCGCGACGTCGTTCTTCTCGCAGAACGAGAGCAGCGTGAGCACCTCGGCCGCGCTCTCCGGGTACACGACCGCGTCGGGCGCATGACGCAGATCACCGCGCCGCAGCCGCACGAGGTCGTGATAGCTGCGGCCGAGCGCGTGGAACGCGCGCTCGTACGCGTCGGTGCGCACACGATCGGGCGAGAGCACGCCCCCGAGCCCCTGCACGATCGCGGGTGAGAGCCGGATCGCGGGCAGATCGATCTGATCGAGCGGTGTGGGCGGCGTCGATGGAAGCGCGTCCGCGCCCACCGCCTGCCGCACGAACTCCCAGACCTCGCGATCGCGCCCCTTCGTCTCGAAGGTCACCTCGCGCGATCCCCATCCGTTCCAGCGAAGTCGCTCTCGTGCGTAGCGCATCGATCCTCTCGGTCCTCTCGGGGGCGGGCGATCAGCCCGGGTCGTGCTTCTCGTTCGACGCAGGCAGCGCGGGCGGCGCGCTCACGCGCTCGGCTCGCAGTGCCTCGGCTCTCCTCCTCGCGACCTCGACGACCCGCGCGAGAGGGATCTGCGCGGGACAGAGTCGCTCGATCCGCGCGAGATCGCCACGTTCGAGCTGCGCGAGCGGGCGCACCAGCGCATCCCAGTCGGGCAGAGAGCGGGTGTGGGCGAGCACGACGTCGCTGGGCGCGCGCATCGTGTTGCGCGCGACGTTGGTGAAGTCGCCGAAGTGCGCGTCGCAGATCCCGCACGCGATGCAGCGCGAGAGCGAGGCGACGACCTCTTGCTCCTCGCGCGCGAGCTCGAAGAGCCCCTCGCGCCCGTAGCTCTCCTTGAAGCGCAGGAGGCCTCGCGCCGGAAGAAAAGCCCGCGCGACGAGCCGCACCGCGAAGTGCCATCCGAGCCGCAAGAACGAGACCGGCGTCACGGGCGCCGAAGGTGCCGGTGGGGCATGCTTGACGCAAGAGGGCCCTGACCTAGAGTCGGGGTTCTCTGAAGTCAGAGTGACAACGTTCTTGAGCGTCTCGGCTGTCGTCCGGCGAATGGTTCGGCGAGCGCGGACGAGATGGACGCCAAGGAGACACAATCACATGAACGCGTTCCCGCGCTCCTCGAAGGCCGCCTCCTCCGTCGTTCGTTACTCGGAGGCCAACGTGCCGACCGAGTACGGGACGTTCCGCGTGGTGGTCTACCGAGAAGACCTCGGCCGCAACGGGTTCCACGATCACGTCGCGGTGGTGAAAGGCGACGTGCGCGGTGACGACGTGCTCGTGCGCGTCCACAGCGAGTGCATGACCGGCGAGGTCCTGCACTCGATGAAGTGCGACTGCCGCGAGCAGCTCGACCTCGGCCTGCGTCGCATCGCGGAAGAGGGTCGGGGCGCGGTGTTCTACCTGCGCCAGGAGGGCCGCGGCATCGGCCTCGGCGACAAGATCCGCGCGTACGCGCTGCAGGAGCGCGGGGTCGACACCGTCGACGCCAACCGCATGCTCGGCCTGCCCGACGACTCGCGCCGCTACGACGTGGCCGCGTTCATGTGCGCCGACCTCGGGATCCACTCGGTCGTGCTGCTGACGAACAACCCGCTCAAGGTGCAGGCGCTGCGCGCGGAGGGCGTGCCGGTGGCGCGTCGCGTGAGCGCGTTCGTCGAGCCGAACGAGCACAACCGCGGGTACCTGATCGCGAAGACGCGGCGCATGGGCCACCACCTCGATCTCGCGACGCTGGTCGCGGGCGATCACGTGGGCCCGATCGAGCCGATGATGACCGAGACCGCCGACGGCGAGCCGATCGCGCCCGACGGCGAGCCGAAGCTCCGCCCGCTGCGCTGATCAGTTCGCGGCGCCCGATCCGCTGGGCGTCGCGAGCCGCGCGAGGAGCGTCACCAGCGCATCGCCGACCCGCGCGATGCGCCGGGGCACGCTCGTGGTCTCGAGGATCTCCTGGCGCGCGTTCGCCTCGTGGATCCAGCGATCGGCGATGCGATCGGCGACGCTGCTGGGCGTTCCGACGAGCTGCGGCGGAGGCACGAGCCCGCGCTTCTCGAGCGCGGAGAGCGACGACGCGATCGCGAGCACGGGCTCGAGCGCGCGGCGCAGCGCGTCCTCGTCGCGATCGTCGTCATCGTCGATCACGGTCGCGCTCGCGACGCGATAGGGGCGCTCGAGATCGCTGCGCTCGTCGAGCCGAACCCGCGCGATGCCGTGCAGCACGAGATCGTGGGTGCCGTCGTGGTTGCGCCGATGCGCGACGATGCGCCCCGCGCCCGCGATCGTGCGGATCGGCGGGCGCCCTTCGTAGTCGCGCTCCCAGCCCGGCACGAGCATCGCCATCGCGATCGCGCGCGGCCCGTGCGAGATGCAGTCGCTCACCATCGCGCGGTAGCGCGGCTCGAACACGTGGAGCGGCATCACGCCGCCCGGCAGCAGCACCACGCGCGGCAGCGGGAAGATCGGCAGCGCCTCGAGCTCCTCGGGCTCGAAGGGCGCGAGATCAACGTCCGAGGGATCCTGCGCCACCATCTGCTCCGGAGACCGCGATCGCCGCGAGCAGCTCCTGCCGCGCCGACGCATCCGCCGCCATCACGCCTGCGTACGCCGTGGTCACGGCGCGTGATCCGTGGCGCCGCCCGCCGCGCACCGTCATGCACGTCGGCACGAGATCGACCACCGCCCCGGCGCCGCGCGCGCCGAGGTGCGTGACGAGCGCATCGACGACGCGCTGGCCGAGGTCCTCCTGGAGGATGAGCCGCCGGGCGTAGCAGTCGACGAGCCGCGCGATCGCGCCGAGCCCGACGACCTTGTCGCCCGGCAGATAGCCGACGTGCACCACGCCGCTCGCGGGGAGCAGGTGATGCGGGCACATCGCGGTCGTCGCGATGCCGGTGACCACCACGAGCCCGCTCGCGCTCGAGCTCGTCGCCTCGGCGAGGATCGCCGCGGGATCGAGCGAGTAGCCCTCGAGCAGATCGCGGGCGAACGCCTCGGCGACGCGACGCCCGGTCTCGCTCAGCTCGGGGTCGCTCGAGACCGGTACACCGAGCGCGTCGAGGAACGCTTCGACCGCCCGCGCCGCGCGATCGAGGTCCGCGGGCTTCCGCGTCATTCGCGGCCGGAGCCCCAGAGCAGGCGCATCGCGCGCGGCAGATCGGGACGCGCCATCACGTCGCATCCGCCGCACTGCTTCTTGAAGTCCGGCGCCTCGCAATTCTCGCACTCGCGGATCGTCGCGACCATGCACGCGAGCTCTTCGCGCAGCCGCCGCAGCACCGCGATCTTGCGCTGCATGCACTCGATCTGCGCCTCGAGGACGTCCGCCATCTCCTTGCTCGCCGCCTCGGCATTGTCGAAGCGGTGCTTGAGCTCGAAGAGCGCCTTGATGTCCTGCAGCGAGAGCCCGGCCTCGCGCAGGTCCATGATCAGCTGGAGCTTGAGGAGTTGCTCCGGGCTGTACATGCGGTGGCCGCCCTCACTGCGCGCCACCGGCTCGATGAGGCCCGCTTCCTCGTAGAAGCGCACGGTGCGGATCGTCGTCTCGCAGCCTCGCGCCATGTCACCGCTCGAGAGCGGCAGCCCGCAGGGGTCGGTCTTCACGGGGGGCGCCTCGAGGACGGCCTTCGCTTCGATCATGGACTTCGCATCGGGGAAGGGTTTCCCGTCGACGACGCTCGGCGGGCCGGCGCTGGCCTTCGAGCCGCAGCCACCGCCGCCACCGGTACATCCCCCGCAGCCGCCCTTCTCGGGGCGCTGCGCGTCGATGCGGGCAGGAACGGGGGCAGCCCCGCCGGGCGGGTCGGAAGCGGTCACCGAGCTGGAATCCGTTTCACTGGGCTCGGTCAACTTGTGAGTGCGCTCGGGCAAGAGGCTGCTCCCGGGCCGCTGCGGAAGGCGGGTCCGATGCGTCGAAAACCCCGGCTCGGTATAGGGATCTCGCCTCCACGGTGTCAAGGCGACGAGAAGCGCGCAACGCGGTCTCGATGGTGCCGATGACGCAGCTCGTGGGCCGCCCTCCGGACGTGGCCTGCTGGAGGAGACGATGACGGCACGACAGGAACGTGGGGCTCGGCGCGCTTGCGAGCGCGCACGACGTTTGATTACTCTGCGCGGAGGTCGGCGATGAGCAGCGCGATCAAGCCTCCCGGCACGGGCCCCACGTCCGGTGCCCCGACGGATGTGGGCGGCGCGACGAGCGCCGAGGGCGCGTCCGATGCCTTCCGTGCGGAGCTGGAGAAGGCGGGCGGCGCGAAGAGCGCGGCGACCGGGGCGCGCGCCGACGCGCTCAAGGCGCTGGCGGAGGAAGTGCGCAGCGGGCGCATCGACGCGAGCCAGGCGATCGATCGCCTCGTCGAGCGCGCGATGGGCGGTGCCGCGGCGTCGCTCCCGCCTGCACGCCGCGCCGAGCTCGAAGCGATGCTGCGCGCTGCGTTGGAAGAGGATCCGACGCTCGCTGCGATGCAGAGGGATCTCGCGCGTGGTCGTTGAGGGCGTGCTGCGGGCTCGTCGATCGATCGTGGCTCTCCGTTGGCTTCCGCGAGGTCCAGTCGGCGCGGCGGTGATGCTGCTCGCGCTCGCGAGCGCGCTTCCGGCGCACGCGCAGGACGAGGACGAGGGCGGGCCGACGCTCCCGCGGCGCATCGAGATGCCGCCCGAGCAGGCCGAGGACGAGGCCGCACCGCCCGCCGCCGAGCCCGAGGCAGCACCGCCCGAGGCTGCACCGCCCGAGGCACAGCCGACCGCCCGCACCGCGACCGAAGAGCGCCGCGTCTACGTGATCTCGGTCGCGATGAGCGAAGGGCTCGACGCGGTGGCGCAGCGCGCCGGCGCGGCAGCGCGCGCGACCCTGCGCGGCATCGAGGGCGTCGATTGGCGCCACGCCGACCGCCTGTTCCTCGGCTACGACGAGTCGGCGCTCGAGGTCCTCGCCCGCGCGCGCCAGCGCCTCGACGCGGGCCGTCAGGCGTACCTGAACCTCGAGCTTCCCCAGGCGATCGAGCAGCTCACGGGCGCGGTCTCCGACTTCGACGCCGCGGCCGCCGCGGTCGAAGATCCCCACGATCTCGGCGAGGCGCTGCTCTTCCTCGGCGCCTCGCTCGCGTTCGAGGGGCGGGCGCGCGACGCCGCGCGCGTGTTCGGGCGACTGCACGTGCAGATGCCGCACGTCCGGCCCGATCCGAACCTGTTCAACCCCGACGTGATCGCGCGCTTCGAAGCTGCGCAGCCGCGCGACGGCGCGAATCCCGCGTCGACGATCCGCATCGAGAGCGACCCCCCGGGCGCGATCGCGTACGTCGACTTCCTCGCGCGCGGCGTGACCCCGATCGACGTCGGCGGGCTGCTCGGCGGCGAGCACATCGTGCGGGTCACCCGCGCCGGCGCGACGCCCTACGTGCAGTCGATCACAGTGCGCCCCCGCGGGACCGAGTCGACCAGCGCGTACCTCGTCGACGACGACCGCACCGCGGGGCTCTCCGACGTGCTCGCGCGCGTGCCCCAGGACGACGTCGCGTCGCTCCAGACCGACGGAGCGATCCGCGAGATCGCGCAGCGCCTCGACGTGGAGCGCATCGGCGTGATCCGCGTCTCGCCCGGGGACTCCGACGATCGCGCGGCGCTCGAGCTGCTGGTGTTCGACGTCGCGAGCGGGCGGCGGCTGGTGCGCGGCGCGGGCACCGTGCCGACCGGCGTGGGCGATCTCGAGCGCGGGGTCGATCAGCTGGTGTCGGGCGCGCTGCAGGCGGCGCTCACGGCGCGCCAGCAGTCGGACGCCGAGCGCATCCCGGCGCGTGGTGACGAGCCGCCGCCGGTGACGACTCCGCCGCCCTCCGAGCCCTCGGTGTTCGAGCAGTGGTGGTTCTGGGCGATCGTGGGCGGCGCCGCCGTGGTGGTCGGCGCGAGCATCGCGATCGGCGTGGCGGCATCGGACCAGGGGCCCGGGCTCGGCAACGACCCCCAGGGCTACGTGGTGCTCGAGTTCTGAGGATGGTCGGTCGTCTCGCGATCGGAGCGGTGCTCGCCATCGCGCTGGGGCTCGCTGGTCGGGCGCACGCGCAGGAGGGCGAGGAGGGCGACTCCGCCGAGAGCGTGACCGCGACCGCGGTGATGCTGCTCGAGGGTGGCGCGACCGCGGGGCAGGGCGCGACGGTGTCGATCGGCCTGCGCCGCGGGCTGAGCGAGGTCGGCGGCGTGCGCTTCGTGCACCCCGTCGACGTGCTCTCTCCGACGCCGTTCGACGAGGACGTGCAGTTCGCGATCGAAGAGCTCGAGCCGCTCGCCGATCAGGTGAGGAACGGCGACGCGCGCGACGCCGCCGAGCGCGCCGATCGCATCGTCGAGCTCTTCGAGCAGCGGCTCGAGGCGGTGCGGCGCGAGCAGCTCGTCGACGCGCACATGCTCGCGGCCGCGGCGCGCTGTCAGATGCGCCGGGCGCGCGAGTGCGAGGAGGGCTTCGCGCGCGTGCTCGTGTTCCGCGAAGGACAGGAGTACGACGCGTCGCGCTACCCGCCGGGCGCCCAGGAAGCGTTCGATCGCGCCCGCGCTCGCACCCTCGCCGGGCCGCGCGGGACGCTGGTGGTCGAGACCGACCCCGCGGGCGCCGAGATCTACGTCGACGGGCGCAGCTACGGGCCGTCTCCGGTGCGCGTCGACGGCCTGCTGCGCGGCGATCACTACGTCACGATCAAGCACCTCGGGTACGAGCGCGTGATCCGGCGCGCGACCCTCGAGGGCAACGAGTCGCGGGTGCGCTACGACCTCGCGCCCAACGAGCGCGCGCAGCTCGTCGCGTCGCAGGAGTTCCAGCGCGTGCTGCGCGGCGAGCTCGGCGAGGAGCGCGCGGGCGCCAACCTCCGCAGCCTCGGCAACACGCTCGGCGCGGCCCAGGTGATCGTCGGCGTGGTGCGGCCGATCGGCGATCACGAGATGCACGTGCAGGTCTGGCTCTACGACATCCGCACGCGCTTCCTGCTCGCGACGCGCGAGGGCACGATCACCCACGACGAAGCCGGGATGGTCACCGCGCGCCAGATGGCGATCGACCTCTATCGCGGGGTCGACCTCGGGGGCGCGATCGCGGCACCGGAGGACGACGACGGGCCGGGCGGCCCGCACGAGCGCTCGCCGGAGCTCTGGGAGCAGTGGTGGTTCTGGACCGCAGTCGGCGTGGTGCTGGTCGCGGGTGGAGTCGGCATCGGCGCCGGCGTCGCCGCGAGCAGCCCGGGTGTTCCGGACGGATGGACCCGCGCCTCCGGCACGCTGCCCTGATCGCGCTGCTGGCGCTCGCGATCGGCTGCGAGAGCTCGAGCGCGCCGCCGCGGCGCGCCAGCGCGCCGAGCCCGCGTCCGCCGAGCGGCACGACCGTCGAGGAGCTCCCGCCCGAAGCGCTCGCCGCCGAGCCCGCGCCTCCGCCGATCGCCGAGCCCACCGCGGCCGAGGCCGCCCAGGCCGCGATCGGCCCCGCGCCCCGGCTGATCCAGCGCGCGCCCGCGCCCGACAGCGAGTACGCGAGCGACGAGCCGGTGGACGCGCGCCGTTACGTCTATCGCGTCACGCTCGTGGTGCCGGAGACGCTGGGCGCGGATCGATCCGACCTCGCGATCCCGGCCGCCGAGCTCTTCATCGACGTGTCGGCGGAGCGCCTGCGCGCGCGCTTCGTCGGGCCGGGATGGCCGGTCGAGGCGGGCTCCGAGGTGCGGGTGCGCGGCGACAGCCCGGGCTCGTACGTGTTCGATCGCGAAGGCGGTCGCTCGCTCCCGCCCGCGGCGCTCGCCGAGTGGTTCGAAGGCGGCCCGCGCCGCACCGGTCCGCCGCTCTCGGTGCGTCGCGATCCCGCGCACACCGAGCGCGAGATCCCCGGCGGGCTCATCTGCGCGCTGCTCGCGGAGTGGTCGGGCGATCTCCGCGAGAACGTGATGCGACGCTGCGACGGGCGCGCGCCGATGGCGTTCCGCGTCGGGTTCTGGCGCGCCGAGCGAACCGCCGACGTGCCGGTCGAGCTGCCCCGCCGCGCGCTGCGCGCCGACGAGTCCGATCCCCCGCCTCCGGTGCCGATCACGCGCAGCCGCGCGTTCCTCGAGCCGGCGGCGCTCTCGCGCGTGCCCCCGATGGATCGTCCGCCGCGCGATCTGCCGGAGCGCGATCCCGGCGCGCCCGCGGAGGGGCTCGACTTCGTCAACGAGAGCGAGGCGCGCGTGGTCGTCACCGCCGAGGGCGTCGCGCTCGGGTGGGTCGACGCGGGCGCCAGCGGGCTCTTCGTGGGGCTGCGTCCCGGCGCGTACCGCATCGCGGCGCTCCGTCCGCTGGGCGCAGTGGTCATCCGGCCGCGCGTCGTCGTGGTGCCGGGGCGCACCGTGCTCGGCGCGCGCCGCAGCCGCGACGACGAGCTCTAGGAGCGCCCCGCGAGAACGCGCGGCGGCGTTCGGGCGCGTCGCGACGTCTCCGCGGAGTTGCGCGGCGTCGTTCTGGCCGCCGGGACGGCTCCGCGAAGTCGCGCGGCGTCGTTCTGGGCGCCGGAACGTCTCCGCGGAGCTGCGCGGCGTCGTTCTGGGGCATCGGAACGTCTCCGCGCGCTCGCGCGGCGTCGTTCTGGGCGCCGGGACGGCTCCGCGGAGTCGCGCGGCGTCGTTCTGGGCGCCAGAACGTCTCCGCGCGCCGTTCCTAGCTCGCGTCGTGGGTCGGCGGGCGCTCGTCGAGCGCCCGCGCGTAGATCTCCGGCGTCCAGCGCCGCCCCGCCTCGTTGCGCGCCTGGGCCGCGCCCTCGAGCACCGCGATCGCTTGGTCGACGACCTCCCACCGCACCGCCAGGCGCCAGTAGTCCTCGTCCTCGACCGCCCCCACGCGCTCCAGCGACTGCTCGAGCACCGAGCGATCCTGCTGGAGCACCTCGAGGTGGGCGTTCCAGCCCTCCTCGGTCTCCTGGGTGATCGCCTCCCGCGCGATCCCGATCGGGTTGAACGCCAGGAACACGTGCTCGAGCTCGAGGCGCCACGTCGACGCGTCCGCGATGTCGCCGACGTGCCAGCGCGCGGCGGGCTGCTGGCTCCGGATCACCTCGCCGAAGTACGCGCCGGCCGAGGTCGCGACCAGCCCGAGCACCTCGTCGCGGCCTCGCGCGTCGTCGTCGCGCGCGAGCTCGAGGTAGTGGTCGAGGATCGGCAGGGTCTCCGGCGTGCCGTCGAGCTCGATGCCGAGCGCCTGCTTCACGAAGCGCACGCAGCCCTCGGCCAACGTGCGAATCGTCTCGGGCGTGTCGTCCTGCATGGCGGCGCAGCATAGCCCCCGCGAGACGAGGTGTGATACCGATCGACACCGCCGATTCCTCGGAAGCGAGAGGGGACCCGATGGCCGCGTGGGATGCGAAGGGCATGGCGGAGCCGACGAGCGAGGCGCCGTACCAGGGCCGTGCGGGTGCGACGCGCGTCGAGAGCGTGCACCTGCCGCTGACTGGCGGGGCGCTGCGCACGTTGACGGTGCACCGCGCGGTGAACGTCGCGAGCGATCCGCAATTGCGCGAGCGCGTGCTCGCAGGGGCGCTCCATCGCTTCGAGGGCGTCGAGCTCGCGGTGCCCTTCGTGCTCCACGATCCCGCGGCGCGGAAGCTCGCGATCGTCCTGCCCGAGGCGCTGCGCCACGAGCAGCTGCGCGAGCGCGCGCGCTTCCTGAGCGCGGTCGCCGAGGACGCGAGCGCGCCGGTGCCGGCGTACGTCGCGGAGGCGACGGTGGTGGTCGGTATCGCGGAGCTCGCGGAGTACCTCGCGCGCCCGAGCGCCGCCTCGCAGCGCGCCGCCGAAGAGGAAGAGCTGGTCAGCAAGCGCAAGGAGATCGGCGCGGCGCAGCAGGACCTCATGTCGCTCGAGGAGGCGATCGCCGAGCGCGCGGAGGCGCTCACCCAGCGCGAGCAGCGGATCCGCGAGCGCGCCGAGGACGTCACGCGACGCGAGGACGAGCTCACGATGCGCGGCGACGAGCACGCCCGTCGCGAGGCCGAGCTCGCGCGCCGCGCCGAGGAGCTCGACGCCACGCGCCGCGATCTCGCGATGCGCGAGCACGAGCTCGATCAGCGCCTCGAGTCGATCGTCGAGCGCGAGCGCGCGCTGATCACCCAGGGCCCACCGCCCGAGCCGATGCCGGTGACGCTCACGGCGCCCACCGAGCGTCCGCGCACCCGCTCGTCGCGCCCGCCGCCGCCCTCGCTCGGGCTGGGCCTCGCCGCGGCGTCGATGGTGCCGGCGATGCGCTCGCCGGTGGTCGAGCCGGTCGCGGAGGGCGACGTGGCGTCGGTCGACGACGACGTCGAGGAGCTCGACGATCTCGAGCCGATCCGCACCAGCCCCGGCACCGGCCTCGGCAGCACCACGAGCGAGGAGCGCATCTCGCTCACCGACGACGCGGTCGAGGAGCTCGTCGACGACGACGACGTCGAGGAAGAGGTCGACGACGACGACATCGAGGCGGCGCCGCAGAGCGACGCGCCCCTCGCCGACGAAGCCGCCGAGCTCGACGCGGCCGACGAGGTCACGGGGGTCTCGACCGGCGTCGCCGCGGCGCCCGGGCTCGGCGATCAGGCCGAGATGGTCGCGTTGCTCGCCGACGGGCTCGAGCTCCACGTCGCGCTGGGCGATCGCAGCGATGCGCTCGAGGGCGAGGCCGATCTGCTGGTGCAGCTCGTGGTGCTCGAGGGCTGTCCGGTCGTCGTGCTCGCGCTGGTCGATCCCACCGGCGCGCGCCCGTTCGTGCGCCGCACCGCGATCGATCCCCGCGCGCCCGACGGCCGCCGCATGCTCGAATCGCTGCGCCGCCGCTTCGAGGCGCGCCTCGTGTTGTTCGGCGAGGGCAACCAGTTCCTGCGGGTCGGGCGCGTCGCCGGGCCGCGCGAGCTCAACGTCGCGCGCACCCTCGATCGCGTCTCGCGCCTCCGCGCCGACGGGGCGCTCGACGTCGCCACCACGATCGAGCGCGTGCTCGCCGCGCCGCCGCCGATCACCGGCGCGAGCCCGTTCGCCGCGGAGGACGAGAAGGGTCGCCTCGACACCGCCGCCCAGACCGCGCGCGCGCTCGACGAGCTCGCCGACTGGGCCTCGCCGGAGAAGATGGACCACGCGCTGCTCGTGCTCTCGGTGCCGCGCGACACCATCGACGCGACGTTCGTGCGCGTGCTCGAGCGCGCGGTGGAGCACGGCCTCGCGCTGCCTCCGAGCCTCGGCGATCGTGCGCTCGGTGCGGGCCTCGCCGACGACGCGGGCGCGCTGGTGAGCAAGCAGATCGCGGCGTTCCGGCGCACCCTCGCGCTCCCCGATCGCGGCGGGCTCGACGACGAGGCCGTCGCGTCGAACTGGGAGCGCCTGCTCGCGGCGGCGGCCGACGCCGAGGTCGCGCTCGATCCCGAGGCCCACGACCTCGCGTGGCGCGCCATCCGCGAGGTGCGCGGCGAGCAGACCGGGAGCATGCCCGGCGGCGCGCTCGACCCGGCGCGCATCGCGGCGATGGGCAACCCCGAGCTCGTGATGCTGCTCGAGCACCCCCGCCATCGCCGGGTCGCGGCGATCGCGCTCGCCGAGCGGGGCGACCCCGAGCTCGCGGAGGCCATCTGCAAGGCCGTCCGCAAGATGCCGCGCGCCGAGGTCGTCCGGGTGGTGCCCCGCATGACGAAGCTCGGCGACGAGGCCGGTGACGCCCTCATCGACGGGCTCACCTCCCGGAAGACGTTCGCGCGCCAGGCGTTCGCGCTCGCGCTCGGTCATCTCAAGCTGCGGCGCGCCGTGGTCCCCCTTCTCCATCTGCTGACGTCGGAGAGCACGGACGTGTGGCGCGAGGTCGCGCGGGTGTACGGCAGCTTCGGGAACGCCAGCTTCCGGACCCTCTCCCAGAAGCTCCACGATCCGAAGGCCCCCGAGGAGCGCTACGTCCTCACCCTCGCGCACCTCGCGAACCACGGCTGCGTGAAGCAAGTCGAGGCGCTGTCGAAGGATTCCGACCCTCGCGTGGTCGCGATCGCGATGCGCGCGCTGCAGTCGCGCGACCGCGCTCGGTGGCAGGAGGAATCGGTGGGCGGCAAGCGCCCGCTCGAAGGTGATGACGGTGTGCTCGCCTTCTCGAGACGCTTCGTCGAGGAGCTCGAGGGAACCGCCCCGGAGGGCGATCTCGCCACGCTGCCGGGTGAAGACATCTGATCAGGGCGCAATCGAAGAGCAAAAAAATCCAGATCAATCGACCGCCAACCCTTGACGCTCACCCCTCTCGGGGCTGAGATAGGTCGTCGCGGGCCGAGGGCTCCGCGACGCTCCATCACGGTCCCGGGGGGGACCAACGGAGCGGAGTGGGCACCAGTGCCCGGGGGGAGGCGTACGTGGTCACGATTCGTCATCTGGAGCTCGCAGAGGAGCTGTTCGAGATCGAGCCTTCTGCGACATACCCCGCCCGAGCTGCCGCGATCGTCGCGCAGCTCGCCGGCGCGTCCGCGCACCGCATGGTGCTCGAAGGCGCCGAGGCGGAGGGCAACGGGAGCAATGGCGCCGAGCATCGAGGCGAAGCGCTCGCGGTCCCGCTGCGACACGGAAAGAGTGAGATCGGAACGCTGCAGCTCTGGTTCGCCGACGGGGGTCGGAACGAGGACGTGCAGCGAATCGCGCGGTGGGGTGGGCGCCTTCTGGCCCGCGGCATCGCGTACTCGCGCAAGATGGGGAACGGCGCGTCCAACGGGTCGCGCGAGATCGACATCCAGGCGCTCCTCGCGAGCACCCCGCTGACGCCGCGCGAGCGCGACGTCGTCGGGCGTCTCGTCTCGGGTCACTCGACGCGCGAGATCGCGCAGAGCACGGGCCTCACGGTCGCGACCGTCAACACGTACCTGAAGCGCATCTTCGCGAAGCTCGGCGTGCACAGCCGTGTCGAGCTCCTCGCGCGCGTGACCGGGACGCGCAACGCGATCTCCGCGTCGCGCCCCAGCTGAGCCGGCGTCCAACATCGGCTCGCTCGCTCAGGGCCCTCCCGTCCGCGTGCTCCGCACGCTTCCGTGCGGGCCCTGCGCGAGCGAGCACTCCAGCTGGCCGCTACGCGCTACGCTCGCGAGATGAGCGACGAGCTCACTCATCTCGACGAGCAGGGGCGCGCACGAATGGTCGACGTCGGCGCCAAGGACGCGACCGCCCGAACGGCGGTCGCGTCCGCGCTTCTGCGGATGCAGCCCGAGACGCGCGCGCGGCTCGTCTCGGGGGACGTCCCCAAGGGCGACGTGCTCGCCACCGCGCGCATCGCGGGGATCCAGGCGGCCAAGCGCACGCCCGAGCTGATCCCGCTGTGCCACGCGATCGCGCTGACGAGCGTCGAGGTGCACTTCGAGCTCGACGCGCACGACGAGCGCGTGGTGCACGTGCGCGCGACGGCGCGCGCGAAGGATCGCACCGGCGTGGAGATGGAGGCGCTGACCGCGGTGAGCATCGCGGCGCTGACGCTCTACGACATGCTCAAGGCGATCGATCGCGGGATGACGATCGAGCAGATCGCCCTGCAAGAGAAGCACGGCGGCAAGAGCGGCGACTACGTCCGCTGACGCCGCGCGATCACGCGCTTCACGAGCGCGAGATCCTCGGCGCCGATCTCGCGCACCACGACCAGCGCGACGACGTACGCGAGCGCACCGAGCACGCACGCCGCGAGCGCGCCGAGCGCGCTCTGGTGCGGCACGACGTACGCGACGCCGTACCCGCACGCGCCGGCGATCAGCGCGCGAACGGCGGTGAGCGGTGCGACGAACGCGCCGAAGCGGCGGTGGATCGTCATGCCCACGCCGACCAACGCGAGCGCCGATGCCGCGCTGGTCGCGAGGGCGGCCGCGACGATCGCGCTCTCCGCGTCGGGCGCGCCGCGCACCGCGATCGTGTTGAGCACCACGACGAGCACCAGCGCGCCGATGGCGATGCCCGCGGTGGTCCGCGCGTGCCCCGCGCCGGCGAGGATCGCGGCGCCGATCGCGAAGAGCGAGAACGGGACGAGCCCTGGCGAGAGCAGCGCGAGCGCGGGCGCACCCGCGAGGTACGCCTCGGAGTACGCGACGCGCATCACGCCGTCCGATGCACCGGCGATCGGGGTCGCCATCGCGAGCAGCACGACGAGCGAGAAGCGCATCGCGCCCCGGATCGCGCGCCGCGTCGCGTCGGCGTCACCACTGCTCGTCGCGCGCGCGACCGTGGGGAAGACCACGAACGTCACCGCGAGGATGAGCTGATAGGGCACGAACGCGAACGTCTGCGCGTTGCGATAGAACCCCGCCCAGCTCGACGCGATCGTGTTCGCCTCGTCGCTCGTCATCCCGCGCGCGATCGCGGCGGCCGCGAGGTTGGCGCGGAGCAGCGGCTGATCGAGCTGCAGCACGCCGTTGAGCGCGGCCTGGTAGATCGCGATCGGCACGAAGAACGCGAGCCACGCGCGCACCTCGGGCCGCGCCGGCCCGCGCCCGGTGCCGATCACGACGAGCGCGACGATCAGGATGATCACCGCTGCGCTCGCGAACCCACCGACCGCGCCCGCGGCTGCGCCGAGCGCGGCACCGCCCACGATGCACGCGGCGCGCAGGATCGCGAACCCCATGTCGAAGCTCGCCTGCGCGGAGAAGCGACGCCGCCCGTTGATCGCGCCGATCAACGCCGAGTACATCGCGTAGCTCGCGATCACGATCGACGACGTCATCAGCAGCGGCGCGAGCGTCGCGTCGCGCTGCCATCCCGAGGCGAGCCAGGGCGCCGCCGCCGCGAACCCACCGCCGAGCACGACCGCCATCACGAGCCCGACGAGCAGCCCTTCGCGTTGGGTGCGATCGGCGAGCGCCTCGTCGTCGCTGGTGCGCTTGCTGACCGTCTGCACCGTCGCCGCGACCAGCGTGTTGGTCACGATCGCGGTGATCGTCGCGACCGTCGAGTAGCGCCCCCACTGCTCGGGATCGCCGAGCACCCGCGGCAGCACGAGCTGCACGCCGAACCCGCTCGCGATGAACACCGCCTTCGCGGTCATGGTCCACAGCACGCCGCGCCCTGCGCTCGTCGCCTGGTCGGTGCGTTCGTGCTCGCTCACCTGCGAGCCTGCATCCCCCTTCCCGCGATCGGGGTCAAGCGGCATCATCCGCTCGCTTGAACGGGTCCGACCAGAGCGCGGTGCTCCGAGGCCGTCTGCTCTACGCGAGCGCCTGGCTCGTCGTCGTCGTGATCGTCGGCGCCAGCGGCTATCACGCGATCGGCCACGAGCGCTGGGGCTGGGGCGACTGCGTCTACTTCACGATCATCACGCTCTCGACCGTCGGGTACGGCGAGACGCTCGATGGCTTCAACAACGTCCCCTACGCGCGCATCTGGACGATTGGCCTCATCGTGCTCGGCTCGGGCACGCTCCTCTACTTCATCTCGGCGCTCACCGCGCTGATCGTCGAAGGCGATCTCCAGGGCGCGCTGCGCAGGAACCGCATGACGTCGAAGCTCAACCAGCTGAAGGACCACTACATCGTCTGCGGCGCGGGCACGACGGGCATCCACGTCATCGAGGAGTTCCTCTCGTCGCACCAGGCGTTCTGCGTGATCGACACCAACGAGCTGCGCCTCCTCGAGCTCGCCGAGCGCTTCGGCACCGACCGCTTCCTCTACATCGTCGGCGATGCGAGCGACGACGAGACGCTCAACGCCGCGGGCATCGAGCGCGCGGTCGGTCTCGTCGCCGCGCTCCACGAGGACAAGGACAACCTCTTCGTCACGGTCACCGCGTCCTCGCTCAACCCGAAGCTCCGGATCGTCGCCAAGGCCGTCGAGGTGAGCGCGCGCGCGAAGCTGATGCGCGCGGGCGCGAAGGCCGTCGTCTCGCCGACCCAGATCGGCGGCATGCGTCTCGCTTCCGAGGCGATCCGCCCGAAGGTGGTCGAATTCCTCGATCTCATGCTCCGCGATCCCAAGAAGAACCTCCGCATCGAGGAGGTCTCGATCCCGGAGGGCTCGGCGATCGTCGGCTGCGAGCTCCGGCAGACCGAGATCCGCCGCAAATCGAAGGTCCTCGTGATCGCGGTGCGCAGCGAGGACGGGCGCTACGAGTACAACCCGGCCCCGGAGCACCGCCTCGATGCGGGCTCGACCCTCATCGTCCTCGCCGAGACCTCGGAGATGAAGCGCCTCCGCGACGGGATCGCGAGCGGGGAGATCGGGCGCGCTCGGGCCTGAGAGCAAGCGCGATTCCCAGCAGCCTTGACCGGATAGGTCATGTGGTTAGCTTCGCGCGGTCGTCGGGCTCCCGGGCCTTCCCTCTCTTCGAGGAATCGTGCCGCGAGGCCCTATCTATTTCCGAATCGACCGGAGCAGAACGAACATGGGCAGGATCATCGGCATCGACCTGGGCACGACCAACTCCGTCGTGGCGATCATGGAGGGCAAGGAGCCCAAGGTCATCGTCAACGAGGAGGGCGACCGCCTCACTCCGAGCGTGGTCGCGTGGGACGACCAGGGCGAGGTCCTGGTCGGCCAGATCGCCAAGCGCCAGTCGATCACGAACCCCGAGGGGACCATCTACTCGGCCAAGCGCTTCATCGGGCGCCGGTTCGACGAGATCCAGGACGAGACCAAGCGCGTCCCCTATCACGTGGTTCGCCGCGCCAACGGCGACGTCGCGTTCAAGGTCGCGGGCAAGGAGGTCTCGCCGCCCGAGGTCAGCGCGCACGTGCTGCGCAAGCTGAAGAAGGCCGCGGAGAACTACCTCGGCGAGCCGGTGACCGAGGCGGTCATCACGGTCCCCGCGTACTTCAACGACAGCCAGCGTCAGGCGACGAAGGACGCCGGCAAGATCGCGGGTCTCGAGGTCAAGCGCATCGTCAACGAGCCCACCGCGGCGGCGCTCGCGTACGGCCTCGACAAGAAGAAGGAAGAAGTCATCGCCGTCTACGACTTCGGCGGCGGCACGTTCGACATCTCGATCCTCGAGGTCGGCGACAACGTCGTGCAGGTCATCAGCACGAACGGCGACACGCACCTCGGTGGCGACGACGTCGACAACCGGATCATCGATTACCTGATCGCCGAGTTCAAGAAGGACACCGGCATCGACGTCAGCAAGGACAAGATGGTCCTGCAGCGCCTCAAGGACGGCGCGGAGAAGGCGAAGATCGAGCTCTCGAGCAAGCTCGAGACGACGATCAATCTGCCCTTCCTGACGGCCGACGCGACCGGCCCGAAGCACATGAACATCAAGCTGACTCGGGCGAAGCTCGAGTCGATGATCGAGGATCTCGTCGAGCGCACGTTCGACGCCTCGAAGAAGGCGCTCAGCGACGCCGGCAAGAGCGCGGGCGACATCGACGAGGTCGTGCTGGTCGGTGGCTCGACGCGCATCCCGCTCGTGCAGGAGCGCGTGAAGAAGTTCTTCGGCAAGGAGCCGCACAAGGGCGTCAATCCCGACGAGGTCGTCGCGATCGGTGCCGCGGTGCAGGCGGGCGTGCTCAGCGGCGAGGTGAAGGACATGGTCCTCCTCGACGTCACGCCGCTCTCGCTCGGCGTCGAGACGCTCGGCGGCGTGATGACTCCGCTCATCACGCGCAACACGACGATCCCGACCCGCAAGAGCGAGGTGTTCTCGACCGCCGAGGACAGCCAGAGCAAGGTCGAGATCCACGTGCTCCAGGGCGAGCGCGCCGAGGCGCGGTACAACCGCACGCTCGGTCGCTTCCACCTCGAGGGCATCATGCCCGCGCCGCGCGGCGTGCCGAAGATCGAGGTCACGTTCGACATCGACGCGAACGGCATCCTCAGCGTCACCGCGAAGGATCAGGCCACCGGCAAGGATCAGAAGATCACGATCACCGCGAACAGCGGCCTGAGTGATCAGGAGATCAGCCGCATGGTCGACGACGCGAAGGCGCACGAGCAGGAGGACGCGAAGCGCCGCGAGCAGATCGAGGCGCGCAACAAGGCCGACCAGCTCTGCTACGCGGTGGAGAAGGCCCTCGGCGACGTGAAGGACAAGCTGCCGGCGGACAAGATCGCGGGCATCGAGGCCAAGGTGAAGACGCTGCGCAGCGCGGTCGAGAAGGAAGACCACGACGCGATCAAGACGGGCACCGAGGATCTCGAGAAGGCGATGGCCGAGCTCGCGCAGGCGGCGTACGGCGGCGCGGGCGCGCCGGGTGGTGCGCCGGGCGGCGGCGGCGCGGGCCCCGAGGCCGGCGGCGCGAAGGGCGGCAAGAAGAAGGAAGGCGACGTGATCGACGCGGAGTTCGAAGAGACGAACTGATCGTCGATCGTGAACGAGGAGAGGCCCGGTGCGCAGCGCGCATCGGGCCTCTTCGTTTATGCTCCGCCGCCATGCGCTTCGCTCGACTCTCCTCGCTGATGCTCTCGCTCTCGATGATCCTCGCGGCGTGCGGCGGCGACGACGATGGATCGACCCCCGACGATGCCGGCAGCGCGGATGCGCGCACACCGGTCGACGCTCCGATGGCGCCTCAGGGCACCTACGAGAGCGTCGCGCCGATCTTCGATCGCGCGTGCTCGTTCGCGTCCTGCCACGGCGGCGCCGGCGACGGCGCGGGCGGCCTCAACTTCGAGGCGGCGGAGCGCGCGGGCCAGTCGTACGACGAGATCCTCGTGAACCAGCCCGCGTGTCAGTACGACGCGATGGACCTCGTGGAGCCGAACGATCCCGAGAACAGCTGGATCTACGTGAAGATGGCGGGACCCCACGACGGTCCGGACATCGACTTCACGCCGGAAGCGGGCTGGACCTTCGATCCCGGCACGACCTGCCGCGGCACCACGCCCGGTGACTTCGGTCAGCTGATGCCTCAGGGCGTGACCATGCCGAGCGCCGACGCCGCGATCGTGCGCGCCTGGATCGAGAACGGGGCGCCCGGCCCCACCGAGTGATTCCGCGGCTCTGATTGCCCCAGGGTGCCGGGGGCTCTAGGCTCGCCGAACCCATGCCGCCCGTCGACGTTCCGTTGCTCGGCAACGTGCTGGTGTGCGCGATCCTGATCGCGTCTTCCTACACGTTCGCGATCTCTCTCGCGGCCGCGCGAGGGCGCCCCCAGCTCGTGCAGGCATCGCGCTTCGGCATGTTCGCGACCATCGCGTTCGTCGCCGCAGCCGTGTTCCTGCTCGCCTACGCGTTCCAGTCGCACGACTTCCGCATCCGCTACGTCGCGCGATACAGCGATCGCTCGATGTCCGCGGGCTATCTGTGGACGGCGCTCTGGGGCGGGCAGGACGGCTCACTGCTGTGGTGGGCGTTCCTGCTCGGCGGGTACTCGCTCGCGTTCACGGCGTGGGTGAAACGGCGTTACCTCGAGCTCCAGCCGTGGGTGTACGCGACGCTCTCGAGCATCTTCGCGTTCTTCGCGGTGCTGATGCTCTTCGCCGCGAACCCGTTCGCCACGACGTACGGGCCGGCCCCGGCGGACGGCGAGGGGCTCAACCCGCTGCTCCAGAACTACTGGATGGCGATCCACCCGCCGGCCCTCTACATGGGCCTCACCGGGTGGGCCGTGCCGTTTGGCATCGTCGTCGCCGCGCTGATGACCGGGCGCCTCGGCGACGAGTGGATCCTGATGGCGCGCCGCTGGGTGCTCCTCGCGTTCGCGTTCCTCTCGCTCGGCAACCTGCTCGGCATGTTCTGGAGCTACGAGGAGCTCGGCTGGGGCGGCTACTGGGCCTGGGATCCCGTCGAGAACGCGTCGTTCATGCCGTGGCTCCTCGGCACCGCGTACCTGCACTCCGTGATGATCCAGGAGCGCCGCGGGATGCTGAAGGTCTGGAACGTCTCGCTGCTGATGGGGACGTTCTTCTTCACGATCTTCGGCACGTTCCTCACGCGCTCGGGGCTCATCGCGAGCGTGCACAGCTTCGCGCGCAGCGAGATCGGCATCTACTTCGTCTGGTACATGGCCGCGCTCGCGCTCTTCATCGTCACGCTGATCGCGTGGCGACTGCCGGAGCTGCGCTCGCGCTACCTGACGCGCGACGACTTCCTGGTGGGCACGGCGGTGGGCGCGGTGCTCGCGGTGCTGCTCGGGATCTTCTCGCAGTACTGGGCGCTCGCGGGCTTCGTGGTGCTGATCGCGCCGGTGCTGCTCGCGTACTGCTGGGCGATCGAGAAGGCGCGCATCGCGCTCGCGAAGCCGACGCTGCGAGGGCGCGCGGGTGGATCGATCGAGTCGCTGCTCTCGCGCGAGTTCGCGTTCGTGCTGAACAACTGGATCCTCACCGGGATGCTCTTGTTCGTGCTGATCGCGACGACGTTCCCGCTGATCAGCGAGACGCTCCGCGATCAGACCGTCACGGTCGGGCCTGCCTACTACAACCGCTGGATGGTCCCGCTCGGGCTGATGCTCCTCTTCCTGATGGGCGTCGGTCCGCTGATCGCGTGGCGCAAGGCGACCGGCAAGAACCTGATCCAGGCGTTCATGTGGCCGAGCGCGTTCGCGGTGCTCGTGATGCTCGTGCACATCCTCGCGGGCAGCGCGCTCGGCTTCCCGCCGCTGGTCGACAGCTCCTCGATCTACGAGACCGCGACGGGCGATGCGCTCGCGCAGATCGGCGCGATCTCGCCGCTCGCTGCGACCACGCTCTCGACGTGGGTGCTCGTCGCGATCGTGCAGGAGTTCGCGCGCGGCACCGCGATGCGCATGCGCAACGCGAAGGAGAGCGCGCCGGTCGCGCTCCTGCAGCTCGTCGCACGCGCGCGCCGTCGTTATGGCGGCTACCTCGTGCACCTCGGGATCGTGCTCGCGTACGTCGGGTTCACCGGCGCCGCGTACGACGTGGAGCGCGAGGCCGCGCTGCGCCCCGGCGGCACGATGGAAGTGCGCGGGTACACGTTCCGCTACGACGGCTGGCGCGAAGAGGTCGACCTCAACAAGCGCATGGTGTTCGGCGACGTGACCGCGCTCGACGCGAACGGCCGCGAGCTCGCGACGCTCACGCCCGGCAAGTTCGTCTACCGCTCGCACCCCGAGATGCCGACGAGCGAGGTGGCGATCCGCACCACGCCGCTCGACGACATGTACGTGATCCTCAGCACCATCGATCCCGAGACCTCGCGCGCGACGCTGCGCGTGATCGTGCGGCCGTTCGTGTGGTGGATCTGGTTCGGCGGCGCGATGCTGCTGTTCGGCACGTTCGTCGCGGCGTTCCCGACGATCAAGGAGATCCTCGGCGAGAGCGAGGAGCGCTCGCGCGCTCCGCGCGCGGCGGCGGCGACGGCGGCGATGCTGCTCGCGGCGACGCTCGGAGGCGCGGCGGTGCTGGTGCCCGGCCACGCGCACGCGCAGGCCGACAGCTCGAGCACGCTGCACGCGGGCACGGTCGAGATCCACGATCCCACCGAGCGTCAGCTCTTCGAGCGACTGCTCTGCGAGTGTGGTGACTGCCAGCGACTTCCGCTCTCGACGTGCGGCTGCGGCTGGGCCGAGAACATGCGCAGCGAGCTGCGGCAGCAGCTCGCGGCAGGCGCGACGATCGTGCAGATCCAGAGCGACTATCGCGAGCGCTTCGGCGCGCGCGCGATCGCGGTGCCGAGCGACAGCGGGCTCGACCGTGCGCTCTGGGCGGTGCCGGTCGCGATCATCCTCGCCGCGCTCGGCGGGCTCTTCGTGATCGGTCGTCGCTGGCGCGGTCGCGGCGGCGTCGCGGCCCAGCCCACCGAGGCGACTTCGGGCGCGACGGGCGCGGAGTACGACGCGAGGCTCGAGGACGAGCTGCGCCGCTTCGAGGAGCCGTGACGATGATCTCGTTCCCCGCGCTCTTCTTCGCGCTCTCGTCGGTCGCGCTGATCGCGGCGCTCGCGGCGATCTGGAGCAGCCTGCGCGTGGCGTTCGGCGGCGGTCGCGCGCTCGTGATCGACACCGCGCGCGACCTCCCGGATCACGCGGCGCTCGTCGAGGAGAAGAACGCGCTGCTCCGCGCGATCAAGGACCTCGAGTACGAGCACGCCGTCGGCAAGACGAGCGACGCCGACTACCAGCGTCTCGACGCCGCGTACCGCGCGCGCGCCAAGCAGGTGCTGGTGCAGCTCGATCGCGACGTGAAGCCGCTCTACGAGCAGGCCGAGACCCTGATCGCGCAGCACGTCGGCAATCCCGCGACCGCGACGCGACCGACCACGAAGGCGAAGAAGGCGGCGCGCAACATCGAGGCGAGCGCGGCCGAGCCGCCGCGCGAGCCGACGGTGGACGAGAAGATCGAGGCAGTGCGCGGCGGTGAGATCGTCGGCGTCGAGGACGTGCTCGAAGGCCTCAGTGACGAGAAGCGCGAGAAGGTCGCCGCGTTCTTGAAGCAGGCCGTCGAGAACCAGCTGCGCGCGCAGGGCGACGAGGGCTCGCCCACCGAGAAGAAGACCGAGACCACGGAGCGCGACGAATGAAGCGCACGCTGCTCGCGCTCCTGATCCTCGCGATCGCGAGCCCCGTGCTCGCGCAGGAAGAGCCGGCGCACGGCGCCGGTGCATCGGGCGAGACGATGCCCGGCCATCCGCCGGTCGCGGCGGGCCACGGCGGTGGCGGTGGTCGCACGCCGTTCGACGCGCCGCCGGTCGCGAACGCGACGCCGTCCGCCGCGGTCCCGCCGGGCACGATCCGCGTCATCGTGAGCGACGTCGACGGCCGCCCGATCGAAGGCGCGACCGTGCTCCTCGGCACGATGCAGCAGGGCGGCGATCGCGACCGCGTCTCCGCGCTGACCGCGGCCGACGGCACGCACCGTTGGGGCGATCTACCGACCGGAACGTCGCAGGCCTATCGCGTGAACGTGCCCTTCGAGGGCGCGACCTACAGCTCGACGCCGTTCCAGCTGCCGACCGATCGCGGCTACGACGTGCGCGTCGTGCGTCTGCCGGTCACGCACGACGACCGCACCTTGCTGCAGCTGATCGGACAGACCTTCGTCGAGGTCCGCGACGAGCGCCTGCACGTCATCCAGCAGGCGCAGCTCGCGAACATGAGCCAGACGCCGCAGACCTACGTCTTCCCCGAGGGGGGCCTGCGCGTCCGCCTGCCCGAGGGCTTCACGGCGTTCCAGACGCAGCCGGTCATGACCGATCAGCGCGTCGAGCAGATCGCCGACTTCGGCATGCGCATCCAGGGCTCGCTCCCGCCCGGCCGCGTGACGCTCACGTGGGCGTACGACCTGCCGATCACCGGGCGCGACATGGCGGTCGAATTCCCGGTCCCGTTCCGCACGTACATCTATCGCGTGATCACCGACGCGCCGCCGGGGATGGAGCTCGAGGCCGAGAACCTGCCCGAGGTGCAGTCGTTCGAGGACTCGGGGCGCCCGCTCTTCGGCACCGAGGTGCAGCGTCGTCCGGGCGATGCGCCCTTCGAGTCGTTCACGCTGCGGTTCACCAACATCCCGGGGCCGGGCCCGCTGCGTTGGATCGCGGTGGCGGTCGCGGTGCTGATCGCGCTCGGCGGTGCATACGGCGCCGCGCGCGGAGGCTCACCGGACCGCGTGGCGAAGGAGAGCCGCGAACGGCGCAAGCAGGAGCTCCTCGAGGAAGCGGCGCAGCTCGAGCGTGATCTCGAGCGCGGCGAGATCGGCCCGCAGTATCGTCAGTCGCGCCACGACGCGATCGTCCGTGAGCTCGCCGTGCTGCTGCACCAGGAGCAGTCGCCGCGCGCGTCGTAGCAAACCGAGAGGCCCGGTCGGCGAGGGTGCCGGCCTGAATAGAGAGTGAGCGGAAGATGGCATCGGAAGGCCTGAACAAGGTTCTGTTGATCGGCAATCTCGGGCTGGATCCCGAGCTGAAGTACACGCAAGGGGGGCAGGCCGTCCTGCGTCTGCGGCTCGCGACGACCGAGCGCTACGGCAACAAGGCCGGCGAGCGCCAGGAGCGGACCGAGTGGCACACGGTGATCGTGTGGGGGAACCGCGCCGAGGCCCTCAACAAGATCCTGCACAAGGGCCGGACGATCTACGTCGAAGGGCGCCTCCAGACGCGCAACTGGGAGGACAAGGACGGCGGCAAGCGCAGCACGACCGAGATCGTCGCGACCCAGATCCTGCTCCTCGGCGGCGGCCAGCGCGGCGAGGGCGGTGAAGGCGGCGGCTACGGCGGCGGCGGCGGCGGCGGTGGCGGCGGCTACGGCGGTGGTGGCGGCGGCTACGGCGGCGGCGGTGGTGGTCGTGGTGGCGGCGGCTACGGCGGCGGCGGTGGAGGCCGCGGCGGCGGTGGTGGAGGCGGCGGCGGCCAGGACGCGCCGCCCGACGATCTTCCGCCCGACGACTTCGGCGGCGACGACATCCCGTTCTGATCCGAGGTGGCCGCGTCGATCCGGAAGCAGCGCGTCGACGTGATGCTCGTCGAGCGCGGGCTCGCACCCAGTCGGGAGCGGGCTCGCGCGCTCGTGCTCGCGGGCATCGTCTACTCGGGCGAACGACGCGTCGAGAAGGCGGGCGACACGCTCTCCGTCGACGCACCGCTCGAGGTGCGGGGCGCCGATCACCCCTACGTCTCGCGGGGCGGCGTGAAGCTCGAGGGTGCGCTCGACGCGCTGCACGTCGATCCGCGCGGTCTGGTGTGCGCGGACTTCGGCGCGTCGACGGGCGGGTTCACCGACTGTCTCCTCGTGCGCGGCGCCGCGCGGGTGCACGCGATCGACGTCGGATGGGGCCAGCTCCACCCGAAGCTGCGGAACGATCCGCGGGTGATCGTCCGCGAGCGCACGAACGCCCGGCACCTGCGCGCCGGCGAGCTCGGAGAGCCGATCGACCTCGTCGTGATCGACGCGTCGTTCATCGGGCTCGGGAAGCTGCTCCCCGCCGCGCGCGAGGTCCTGCGGGACGGCGGCGCCATCCTCGCAATGGTGAAGCCGCAGTTCGAGGTCGATCGGCGCGACCTCCACAAGGGCGTGGTGCGCGACGCAGCGGCGCGGATCTCGGCGATCGAGAAGGTCGAGGAGGAAGCCCGCGAGCTCGGGCTCGAGGTGCTCGGTCGTTGCGACTCGCAGCTCGCCGGCCCCGACGGGAACGTCGAGGCGTTCCTGCACCTGCGACGCCCCACTACCTGAGCGGGATCAGCGTCGCCACTCCGCGTCGACGACGCGCCGCCCCTCGTCGAGGTGGACGACCAGCACGGGCGCGTGCGCGTCCTCGTGATGCGCGCCGCCGAGCGTCCACACCGTCTCGCCGATCGCGCGGCACGGCTGCTCGAGCGGGAACCGGCAATCGCGCGGCGCCCCGAGCACCGACACCAGTGCGCTGCGCGACGCGCCGATCAGCGGATCGAGCACCGGCAGCGACGCGACGTCGCGTCCGTCGCGGATCTGCTGCGCCGTCGCCTGCAGCGCGTCGAGCGTTCCCCGCTCGGGCCGCTGCACCGCACATCCGCTCCACGCGATCCCGAGCACGAGGATCGCGCCCCACATCCCCAGCATTCTCGTCGCCACGCGAGCAGAACTTCTGCCCAGACAGGAAGAGTTCAATCCGCTCGAACGCGGAGCCTGCGCTCGAAGGCTCACCGGTCGCAGGGCACGACGATCTCGTCCAGGTACGCACGCGCATCGGCGCCCTCGGGCCCGACGATCGTCACGACGAGATGGAACGCGCGGTGCGACGACGGAGCCTCGAACGCGAGCACGCGCGCCTCGACCCGTCCTCCGTGCGCCAGCGCCGCGCCGAATCGCGCCGAGCCACAGCGCGCTCCTTCGCGCCGCGCGTCCTGCGCCTCGATCTCGATCCCCTGCGCGCGCAGCGGTCCCGCCGCCGCGCGAGCGCGCGCGTCGAGCGCCTCCAGCGACGCGTCCTCGGCGCGCGTCAGATCGAGCGTCACCGTGATCGCGCGATCGCTCGACTCGAACGCCCAGAGCCGGTGCGCATCGCGCCATCCCGGCCCGGCGCGCTCGCTCGTCTCGCGCACGATCTCCTCTGCGGGCGAGAGCGCGACGCTCGGCTGGGGCAGGCGAAAGCCCAGCGTGCGATGCGCGACCCACGCGCGCCCCTCGAGCTCGACCGCCTCGAGCCCCGCGCGATCCGACTCGAGCAACGCGAGCGCAGCGCGCCCCGGCGCGCGCGCTGCGACCACCGCGAGCCACGCGGCGATCCCCACGGACGCGCCCGACGCGAGCAGGATCGCCGCCCGTCGATGTCCCGTGCTGCCCAGCAGGTATGCGCCACCCGCTGCGAACGCCGCGATGCCTGCGAGCAGACGGCTCGCGCTCGTCGCGCTCTCCGCCGCGCGACCGACGAGCCCGTCGGCGATCGTCCCGCCGAGCGCGCCCACGATCACGCCCGCGGTCGCGCCGATGGTGAGCGCGAGCATCATGCGGCGGAGATCGACCACGCGGCGAGCGGGGATCATGCGATGGGCGCGAGCGATTCCGGCGGCTGGATTCGAACCAGCATTCACGGATCCAAAGTCCGCTGTCCTGCCCTTAGACGACGCCGGAACGGATCGTCGGTCGTTGTAGCACGAGCCCCGACGGCCTCCTCCTCCAATGCACGAACCGCGTCGAGGAGCACGCGCGCCTTGAGCTCGGTCTCCGCGACCTCGCGTTCCGGGACGCTCGCCTCGACCAGCCCGCCGCCCGCGAAGTACTCGACCTCGCCGCGCGCGACCGTCGCAGTGCGGATCGCGACCGCGAGCGAGAGCCCGCCGGCGCGATCGACGTGGCCGATCGCGCCGCAGTACGCGCCTCGCGGGAAGCGCTCGAGCGCCTCGATGATCTCGATCGCGCGCAGCTTCGGCGTTCCGCTGATGCTGCCCGGCGGGAACGTCGCTTCGAGGATCGCGCGCAGGTCGACGTCGTCGCGCGTCGTCGCGCGCACCGTCGACACCAGGTGCGAGAGCCCGGCGTAGGGCTCGACCTCCATCACGCGCTCGACGCGCACGGTGCCGACCTCGGCGACGCGCCCGAGATCGTTGCGCATCAGATCGACGATCATCGCGTGCTCGGCGCGCTCCTTCGCGTCGGTGCGCAGCGCCGCCGCCTCGCCGCGATCATCACCGGCGCGCGCGATCGTGCCCTTGATCGGGCGTGTCTCGATCGCGCGGGTGCGCGCGTCCCAGCGCAGGAAGCGCTCCATCGTGCGCGCGAGCACCGCGCGATCGCGGCCGAGCTCGAGGAACGCACCGAAGGGCACCGGGCTCGCGGCGCGCATCGCGAGGAAGAGCGCGATCGCGTCGCCCTCGATCGTCGCGCTCCACCGGCGCGCGAGGTTCACCTGGTAGATCTCGCCCGCCGCGACGTGCTCGAGCGCGCGCTCGATCGCCGCGCGATGCACCTCGGCGGGCTCGCCGATCGGACGCGACACCCGCGCGCGCGGCGCGGACGCGCGCTCGTCGATGCGCGCTGCGAGCCGATCGATCGCGGCCTCGTCGTCGCCCACGATCCACGCGCGCCTGCGCTGCGCGTCGAGCGCGACCAGCGCGTCGTAGCGCGCGAGCCACGCGATCGGCGCATCGCCCGAGCGCGCCAGCCGCGGCGCGCGACGCAGCCCCGAGCCCGAGCTCCAGCACGCGTCGTACGCGACGAGCCCGATCCACGCCGGCACGTCCGCCGGATCGAGCTCGCACGCTCCGGAGCCGCACGCCGCGAGCCCGCGCATCACGTCGTAGGGCGCAGGATCGCCCCACCGGACCGAGCGGACCTCGACCGGCTCGCACCCCACGAACGACCAGCGTCCCTGCGGCGCGCTCCCGTCGCCGTCGAGCCACGCGAGCCCGCGTCCGCGCCATCCCGCCGCGAGCGCCGCCACGTCGATGCTGCCGTCGATCTCGCGCGCGCGCACGGCGGGCTCCTTGACTCGGGGCACTCACGAAGTAAAGGCGCGCACGATGCGTCGTCTCTTCGCTTGCGTCGCGCTGCTCGGCGCGCTGATCACGGGATGCGACGAGCCCTCGAGCGCGAAGGACATTCGCGTGCACGTCGTCGACGCGACCGCCGCGAACCCCGCGCTCGGATGCGGCCCGGGAACGCTGGAGCTCGTCGTCGATCAAGGCGGCGGCATGGCCGTCATCCCGGCGTCCGCCGCCGTCGATGCGAGCGGCAACTTCGACGTGCCCCTCGAGATCGCGACGTACACCGCGGTCACGCGCATCCAGGTGACGATGGACCTCGAGACGTGTCCCACGCTGCTCGGGGCCGTCCCGCCGTTCTGGTTGCCCTACGTGCCCTTCGTTCGTGTCGTGATGGGCGAGGAGATGAGCTGCGAGGATCTCGACGAGCCGCAGCTCACGACCGGTCGCACCGATCCCGCGCTGGTCGCGCTCGAGTCGAACCTCTTCATCGTCGGCGGCACCACGCGCGGCACATCGACCGATCGCCTCGTCCCGATCACCGCGCCGGTCCTCACTTACGCGGACGCGATCGTCGAGGACGACGAACGTCTGATGGTCCCGCGGCCCATGCAGGCCACGCGCGCATCGCGCCTCAGCGTCTCGCGCATCGTCTACGCGACCGCCGACTACGTCGCGCGCTTCGACACCAACGTCGACACTGGGCTCGATCCCCGCATCTTCGACGAGGCACACGAGGGCGCGGGCGGCGAGTCCGCGGTCGTCGATCTCGGCGCCGAAGGCGTCGTGATCGTCGGTGGCGTCGACGGCCGCGGCGATCCCGTCGACGGCATCTCGTGGATCGATCCCCTCGACGAGAGCGTCGACGTCACGCAGCTCGCGACGCCGCGCCGCAACCCCGTCGCCACCACCGTCGGCGGCGTGCTCGTCATCGCGGGAGGCCAGGCCGAGGGCGAGCCGCTCTTCGAGGTCGCGCGCCTCCGCAGCAACGGCGTCGCGCTCGAGGGCAGCCCCACCGAGGTGCGCGAGGGCGCGGTGCTCGTCGCGCCCCAGCGCCGCGTCGGCGTGCTCCTCGGCGGTCTCGCGGCCGACGGCACCACGGTGCGCGCCGACACGCTGGTCGTCACCGGCTGCCCCGACGCCTGCCGCGTCACCGCGGGCGAGCCCTGGGCCTCACCTCGCCTCCGCCCCGCGACCGCCGAGACCGTCGGCGGCGTGTGGCTGCTCGGTGGCGAAGCCGCCGACGGCACCGCCCAGGCCACCGTCGAGCTCGTGAAGCGCTTCGGCGATGGCGTCGTGATCGAGGCCTTGATCGACGGCCTGCCCACCCCGCGTGCCCGCGCCGGCGCGGCGCTCTTCGCCGACGGCATCGTCGCCATCATCGGCGGCGTCGACGACGAGGGCGAAGAGCTCCGCTCGATGGCGCTTTGTTGGCCCCGCGAGCTCGACCCCTTGAACTAACGAGCCCGTCCGGACGACCCAAGGGTCCGCCCGGTCCGAGTTGTCTCCACCGAGCGAGGCACCGTATCCTCCGCCAGACTTCTCGCTGTCCTGGCGGGCCCACTTAGATTCATCGTGTCTCGAGTGGCGCGCGCCCATGCTCCGGACGCTCGAAAAGTACGAAATCCTCGAGGAGATCGGCCACGGTGGGATGGCCACGGTCTTCCGCGCGCGCGATTCGAAGCTGGATCGCTTGGTCGCGCTGAAGGTCATGCACCCCCACCTGCGCGGCTCGAAGGAGGCGCGCGCCCGATTCCGCCGTGAGGCCCAGGGCGTCGCACGCCTGCGCCACCCCTGCGTCCTCGAGATCTACGACTACTCCGGTGAAGACTCCGAGGAGTCGTTCATCGCGACCGAGCTCCTCACCGGCCCGACGCTCCGCAAGTTCGCCGACGATCACCCGAGCATCCCCGCGGAGATCGCCGCGTGCTTCGCCATCGAGGTGTGCCGCGCGCTCTCGGCCGCGCACGAGAAGGGCATCGTCCACCGCGACGTGAAGCCCGAGAACATCCTGATCCACGAAGCGCGGTGCGTGAAGCTGACCGACTTCGGCATCGCCGACATGGTCGACTCGCACACGATGACCGCGACCGGCCAGATCCTCGGCTCGCCCGGTCACATGTCGCCCGAGCAGATCGAAGGCCGCGACTGCGACGCGCGCACCGACGTCTTCTCGCTCGGCACGGTCCTCTACTTCCTCGCGTGCGGGAAGCTGCCCTTCGTCGGTCGCAACCCGCACCAGGTCCTCAAGCGCATCGTCGACGGCGACTACGCCGACCCGCTGCGCGTGCAGCCGGCGATCGGCGGCAAGCTCCGCGCGATCATCGTGCGCGCGCTCGCCCACGATCCCGCGGCGCGCTACGCGACCGCGGCCGATCTCGAGCGCGATCTGCGCACCTTCGTCGCCGACATCGGCATCGACGATCCCGCGGCGACGCTCGCGTCGTACCTCACCGATCCCGACGCCACTGCGGCCGCGATCACGAAGCGCACGATCGTCGCGTGCACCGCGCTCGGCAAGAAGGCGCGCGACGCGGGTCACGTCCCCGCGGCCCTCGATCACTTCGGGCGCGTGCTCGCCCTCGACAACGGCAACGCGGAAGTCCTCGCGCTCGTCGAGAGCGTGGGCCGCGCGCGCCGTCGCACGCGCACCCTCGCGATCGCAGCGGCGTCGATCGGCGCGCTCGCGCTCGCGTCGCTCGGTGGCTGGATGATGATCGGCGACGAGGCCGCGCGCGCCGGCACGCTCGACGTGCCGATCACCGCGGCCGATCCCCGCGACGCAGGCTCGACCGCCATCACGACCATCGACGCCGCGACGACGAGCACGAGCGTGGTGGCGATCGAGCAGCCCGACGCCGCGACGACGATCGCCGCCGCCGAGCCCGACGCGGGACGGACGCGCATCGCCACGACGCCGCGCCGCAGCGACCCCGAGCCCACGCCCGAGGGGCCGCCTCGCCACGTCGTCTTCGCGTTCAATCCCGTCAGCGTCCGCATCGGCGTCGACGGCCGCACCCCCGAGCCCTACGGGCCGCGCTTCCAGAACATCGACCTCGCGCCCGGCCGCCATCACTTCGTCGTCGAGTCGATCGAGAGCTGCTGCGAGACCGCGAGCTTCGACGAGACGATCCCCGCGGGCGAGGGCAACTACCTGCTCCGCCGCACGCTCGAGAGCCGTCCCGCGCGGCTCTTCGTCTACACGAACGTCCCCGCGAGCGTCGTCGTCGGCGAAGACGTCGCGCGCGGTCGCGCCAACGGCCTCATCGCGGTCCCGATCACCGCCACGTCGCGCCGCGACGAGTTCGAGTACACCGTGACAGCCGAGGGGCACCGCGAGTATAGAGGGCGCGTGGCTCTCTCCGCGGGCACGGATCGCATCGAGCGCGTGACGCTGGAGGCCGAGGAGCCGCCGCGCTGATGCGCGCACGCGTCGAGGAACGCGCGGGCGCGCTCGTCCTCGGCGTGCTGCTCGTCGCGATGATCGCGGTGCTCGCTCCAGTGCGCGCGCGCGCGGGCGACATCGAGGACTTCGAGATCGCGCGCCAGGCCTACGAGCAGCGCGACTTCTCGCGCGCGGTCTTCTACTTCGAGCAGCTCGTCGGCGGCGACGTGCCGCGTCTCTCGAGCCCCGCGCTCGTCGCCGAGGCGCGCAAGTACCTCGGCGCCGCGTACGTGTTCGTCGGCCGCCGCGAGGCCGCGCGCGAGCAATTCGAGCGCCTCCTGCGCGAGCAGCCCACGTACGTGCTCGATCCGCTGCTCTTCCCGCTCGAGGTGCAGGAGCTCTTCGCATCGGTCCGCGACCGCCTCGAGCTCGAGCGCCGCGAGGCCGAGGCCCGCGCCGCCGTCGAGGCGCGCGCCGCGCGCGAGCGCGAGCGCGCAGAGCGCCTGCTCGCGTTCGCCGAAGAGGAGATCCGCCTCGAGCTCCCGAACTCGCGCTGGCTCGCCCTCGTCCCCTTCGGGGTCGGCCAATTCCAGAACGGCGACGACCCGCTCGGCTGGACCTTCCTGCTCTCCGAGACCGCGTTCGCCGGCGCCGCGATCGGCGCGCTGATCTGGCACCAAGAGCTCTCCGCGCAGGTCGCGCGCGCCCAGACCGTCGGCGACATCGACGCGGTGCAGGAGGGCAATCGCCTCCTCGAGATCGCGTTCGGCATCCACTGGGCCGGCCTCGGCGCGCTCGCGGCCTTCGCGATCGCCGGCATCGCCGAGGCGCAGATCCGCTTCGTCCCGACGCGTGTCGTCACCCAGCGCCGCCGCGCGCCCGAGGAGCTCCGCGAGGAGCTGGACACGGACAGAGACGCGATCCAGGAAGCCAATCCCACCGTCTCCGACCTCCACATCGGGTTGGGGATCGGCGGGCTCTCGCTCTCCTTCTCGTTCTGAAACGGCTGTCCGGGGATCGCGCGTGATCCGTTTTCGCGTGATGTTCCTTGACAGGCCGAGGGCCGCCGGTAAAGTTCCGGCCTCCCGCTGCCAGGGATGGCTCTTTGCGCCCGATTTTCGCGCGCAGGCACTCTCCAGCAGAGGTACTTCGAGCGCTCGTCGGCTCTCCTTCATGGAAGCGGACGCTGCACGCGGAGCCGAGTTCCCCGGTTCGCGGACCTGACCGCCGCGAAGAGTCTCCCCGACCGACCTTCCGAGTATCGATGCCGACCATCAATCAGCTCGTTCGTAAGGGACGCGAGAAGGTTCGCCACAAGACGGCGTCCCCCGCGCTCCAGGAGTGCCCGCAGAAGCGCGGCGTCTGCACCCGCGTGTACACGACCACGCCGAAGAAGCCGAACTCGGCGCTCCGCAAGGTCGCCCGCGTGCGCCTCTCGAACGGCATCGAGGTCACGACGTACATCCCGGGCGAGGGCCACAACCTGCAGGAGCACTCGGTCGTGCTCATCCGCGGTGGCCGCGTGAAGGATCTCCCCGGCGTGCGCTACCACGTCGTCCGCGGCGCGCTCGACGCGTCGGGCGCGTCGGGCCCGTCGAACACGAACAAGGCGATCCGCACCCAGGGTCGCTCGAAGTACGGCGTCAAGCGCGCCAAGAAGTGAGCAGGTAGGAGCCCACCATGCCGCGCCGCCGCGAAGTCCCCAAGCGCAAGATCCTCCCCGATCCGAAGTTCCACGATCGGATGATCGCCAAGTTCTGCAACGTCGTCATGAAGGACGGCAAGAAGAGCACGGCCGAGCACATCGTGTACGGCGCGCTCGACGTGATCGGCAATCGCTACAAGGAGGACCCGATCGAGGTCTTCCGCAAGGCGATCGACACGGTGAAGCCGAAGGTAGAGGTCAAGAGCCGCCGTGTCGGTGGCGCGACCTACCAGGTTCCCGTCGAGGTCCGCCCGGAGCGCCGCGTCGCGCTCGCGATGCGCTGGCTCGTCGACTACGCCCGCGATCGCGGCGAGAAGACGATGGTCGAGCGCCTCGCGGCGGAGCTGAAGGAAGCGTCCGAGGGCCGTGGCAACGCGGTCAAGAAGCGCGAGGACGTGCACAAGATGGCCGACGCCAACAAGGCGTTCGCCCACTACCGCTGGTGAGATCACGCAGCGCGGGAGTCTCGACTCCCGCGCTGATTCCGTTCATACGGACGGCCCTTCCTTCGATCCTGATTGCAGGAGTCGATTCGAGACGATGACGACCGCCACATAGGCCAGTGAGCCGCTGACAAAGACTGTCTCTGAGCAGACAGCAAGCGCGCTGACTGGAACCCTCTCTGGAAAAGGGTGCTCCGAGGGAGAGCACGAAAGGCCAGAGGGGGTTTTCGTCTATCCAGGCCTCGATACCGATTCGAATCCCACTCCCGACGAAACACCCCGCCTCGGAGAACGACCGTGCCCCGCGAGTACCCGCTCGAGAGAACGCGCAACATCGGCATCATGGCGCACATCGATGCCGGCAAGACCACGACGACCGAGCGCATCCTCTTCTACACGGGCGTCAACTACAAGATCGGCGAAGTCCACGACGGCGCTGCAACCATGGACTACATGGAGCAGGAGCAGGAGCGTGGAATCACGATCACCTCCGCGGCGACGACCTGCTTCTGGCGGCCCGAGCTGGGCCTCTTCAACGGTCAGCAGTTCCGCGTCAACATCATCGACACCCCCGGGCACGTCGACTTCACGATCGAAGTCGAGCGCTCGCTGCGCGTGCTCGATGGCGCGGTGACGGTGTTCGACGGCGTCGCCGGCGTCGAGCCGCAGTCCGAGACGGTGTGGCGTCAGGCCGACCGTTGGCGTGTTCCGCGCATCTGCTTCATCAACAAGATGGACCGCGCGGGCGCGAACTTCGACCGCTCGTTCCTGTCGATCAAGGAGCGCCTCGGCGCGAACGCGATCGCGGTGCAGCTGCCCCTCGGCACCGAGGAGAACCACCGCGGCATCCTCGACATCGTCCGCATGAAGGCGTTCGTCTTCCACGACGACGCGAAGGGCTCGAAGTACGACGTCGTCGAGATCCCGGCGGAGTACCAGGAGCAGGCGAACAAGACGCGCGAGCGTCTGCTCGAGGCGGTCGCCGAGCTCGATGACAAGCTCATGGAGCGCTACCTCGAGGGCGACACGAGCTTCACGGTCGACGAGATCCTCGGTGCGCTCCGCACTGGCACCCTCGCGTTCAAGTGCGTGCCCGTCATCTGCGGGTCGGCCTTCAAGAACAAGGGCGTCCAGCTCCTCCTCAACGCGGTCGTCGACTTCCTCCCGTCGCCCCTCGACATCCCGCCCGTGCAGGGCGAGGACGTCGACGATCCGGAGAAGAAGCTCAACCGCAAGGCCGACGACAACGAGCCCTTCGCCGGTCTCGCGTTCAAGATCATCAACGATCCCTTCGTCGGTCAGCTGACCTTCATCCGCGTCTACTCGGGCACGCTCGAGACCGGCACCTCGGTGCTCAACAGCACCAAGGGCAAGCGCGAGCGCGTCGGCCGTCTCCTCCGCATGCACGCGAACAAGCGCGAGGAGATCAAGGACATCCAGGCGGGCAACATCTGCGCGGCCGTCGGCCTCAAGGACGTCCGCACGGGTGACACGCTCTGCGACGAGAAGCACCCGATCATCCTCGAGCGCATGGTCTTCCCGGAGCCCGTGATCTCGCAGGCGATCGAGCCGAAGACGAAGGCCGATCAGACCAAGCTCGGCGAGGCGCTCGGCAAGCTGATCGCGGAGGACCCGTCGTTCCGCGCGTTCACCGACCCGGAGACCGGCCAGACGATCATCGCCGGCCAGGGCGAGCTGCACCTCGAGATCATGGTCGACCGCCTGAAGCGCGAGCACAAGGTGGAGTGCAACGTCGGCGCTCCCGAGGTCGCGTACCGCGAGTCGATCACGAAGCCGGTCAAGAAGATCGAGGGCAAGTACGTCAAGCAGTCGGGTGGTCGTGGTCAGTACGGCCACGTCTACATCGATCTCGAGCCGGGCGCGCCGGGCAGCGGCTTCGTGTTCGAGAACGGGATCGTCGGCGGCGTGGTGCCGAAGGAGTTCATCCCGCCGGTCGAGAAGGGCATCCGTGACGCGATGACGCGTGGCGTGCTCGCCGGCTACCCGGTGATCGACGTCAAGGCGCGCCTCGTCGACGGCAGCTATCACGACGTCGACTCGAACGCGAACGCGTTCGAGATCGCCGGCTCGATGGCGTTCCAGGAAGCCGCGAAGCGCTCGGGCCTCAACCTCCTCGAGCCGATGATGGCAGTCGAGGTGGTCTGTCCCGAGGACTTCATGGGCGACGTCATCGGCGACCTCAACTCGCGCCGTGGCCAGGTCAAGAACATGGACCAGCGCGGCAACATGAAGGTCGTCACTGCCGACGTGCCGCTCGCGAACATGTTCGGTTACTCGACGGATCTGCGCAGCAAGACGCAGGGTCGCGCGAGCTACACGATGACCTTCGCGCACTACGCCGCGGTCCCGAACAACGTCGCGGATCAGATCATCTCGAAGGTCAAGGGCAAGGGCTGATCGCCGCCCTGAAGACTCCCGCCGATATCGAAGACTAGAGGACACGAGTCATGGCCAAGGAAAAGTTCGTCCGGACCAAGCCGCACGTCAACGTCGGCACGATCGGTCACATCGATCACGGCAAGACCACGACGACCGCGGCGATCACGAAGGTCGCGGCGAAGAAGTTCGGCGGCAAGGAGATCTCGTACTCCGACATCGCCAAGGGCGGCACCGTCCGCGACGACTCGAAGATCGTCACGATCGCGGTCTCGCACGTCGAGTACGAGTCGGAGAAGCGCCACTACGCGCACGTCGACTGCCCCGGTCACGCCGACTACATCAAGAACATGATCACCGGCGCCGCCCAGATGGACGGCGCGATCCTGGTGGTCAGCGCGCTCGACGGCCCGATGCCGCAGACGAAGGAGCACGTGCTCCTCGCGGGTCAGGTCGGCGTGCCGAAGATCGTCGTCTGGCTCAACAAGGTCGACGCGGTCGAGGACCCGGACCTGCTCGAGCTCGTCGAGATGGAGGTCCGCGACCTCCTCAACAAGTACAAGTTCGACGGCGACAACGCGCCGGTCGTCCGCGGCTCGGCCCTCAAGGCCATGCAGGGCGATCCCGAGGGCGAGCAGACCGTCATCAACCTGCTCAACGCGCTCGACGCGTGGATCCCCGAGCCGGTTCGCGACACCGACAAGCCGTTCCTGATGGCGATCGAGGACGTGTTCTCGATCAAGGGCCGCGGCACGGTCGTCACGGGCCGCATCGAGCGCGGTGTGATCAAGGTCGGCGAGGAAGTCGAGATCCTCGGCTTCCGCGACACCCGCAAGACCACGGTCACCGGCGTCGAGATGTTCCGCAAGCTGCTCGATCAGGGCCAGGCCGGTGACAACGTCGGCTGCCTCCTGCGCGGCATCGAGAAGGACGACGTCGAGCGCGGCCAGGTGCTCGCGAAGCCCGGCTCGGTGAAGACGCACAAGAAGTTCAACGCCGAGGTCTACGTCCTGAAGAAGGAGGAGGGCGGCCGTCACAAGCCGTTCTTCACCAACTACCGCCCGCAGTTCTACATGCGGACGACGGACGTGACCGGCACGATCCACCTCGCCGAGGACGTGAAGATGGTCATGCCGGGCGACAACGTCTCGATGACCGTCGAGCTCATCACGTCGGTCGCGCTCGAGGAGCAGCAGCGCTTCGCGATCCGCGAGGGCGGCCGCACCGTCGGCGCCGGCGTCATCACGAAGATCATCGAGTGATCGAGTCGAGACTCTGAATCTGACTCGAACGCTGGACTCGGAAGGATAGAACTCATGGCTGCTGCCACGAAGATCCGGATTCGCCTCAAGGCGTACGACCACCGCCTGCTCGACCAGAGCGCGTCGGAGATCGTCGACACCGCGAAGCGGACCGGCGCGCGCGTCGCGGGACCGATCCCGCTGCCCACCCGCATCTCGAAGTTCACGGTTCTCCGTGGCCCCCACGTCGACAAGAAGTCGCGTGAGCAGTTCGAGATCCGCACTCACAAGCGCCTTCTCGACATCCTCGAGCCGAACCAGCAGACGCTCGAGGCCCTCATGAAGCTCGATCTCTCGGCGGGTGTCGAGGTCGAGATCAAGAGCTGAGCGCGGGGAAGTCCATGGCAAAGATTCCGGTCTACAACCTGCGCCGCGAGAGCGTGGGCGAGCTCGAGCTGTCGGACGAAGTGTTCGGCCGCGACGTCAACGAAGCGCTTCTCTACGAAGTCGTGAAGGCGCAGCTCGCGAGCAAGCGCTCGGGCACGCACAAGACGAAGAACCGCGCCGAGGTCTCGGGCAGCACGAAGAAGATCTACCGCCAGAAGGGCACGGGCTCGGCGCGTCACGGCGACCGCAATGCCCCGAACTTCGTCGGTGGTGGCCAGGTCCACGGCCCCGTGCCGCGCGACTACTCGTACCGTCCGAACCGCAAGCAGCGCATCGGCGCGCTCGCGAGCGCGCTCTCGATGAAGCTCAAGGAAGGCCGCCTCACGGTGGTGGACACCTTCGAGCTCGCCGAGATCAAGACGAAGGCGCTCGCGGGCGTCCTCTCGACGCTCAAGGTCGGCAAGAGCTCGCTGATCGTCGACGCCAAGGGCAACGACAATCTCCAGCTCTCGGCGCGCAATCTCGAGACGCACCAGTATCTTCCGCCCGAGGGCGTCAACGTGTACGACCTGCTCCGTCACGAGCACGTCGTGCTGACCAAGAGCGCGGCGCAGGCCCTCGAGGCCCGCTGCAAGAGCGCGTGAGAGGCCGACTGCAATGCTTCCCGAGCACGTCATCAAGCGCCCGCTGATCCTGACCGAGAAGGGCAACGCTCTGCGTGAGACGCAGAACAAGTACCTCTTCGAGGTCTCGCGCGACGCGAACAAGATCGAGATCAAGAACGCGGTCGAGACGCTCTTCAACGTCGCAGTCGTCGACGTGCAGACGATGATCGTCCGCGGTCGCATGCGCCGCATGGGGCGCGGTCACGCGAAGACGCAGAACTGGAAGAAGGCGATCGTGCAGGTCCGTGAGGGCGAGACGATCGACCTCGGTGAAGGGACCTGACCCATGGCGATCCGCAAGTTCAAGCCGACGTCGGCGGGACGGCGCCACTTCGAGGTGCCGGACTTCTCGGTCCTCACCAAGGGCGCGGCGGTCGAGCGCAAGCTGACCGAGGCGCAGTACTCGAAGGCGGGCCGCAACAACAGTGGCCGCATCACCTCGCGATTCCGCGGCGGTGGCCACAAGCGCCGCTATCGCGTCATCGACTTCAAGCGCAACAAGATCGGCGTGCCCGCGAAGGTGCACTCGATCCAGTACGATCCGAATCGCTCGGCGCGCGTCGCGCTCCTGCACTACGTCGACGGCGAGAAGGCGTACATCCTCGCGCCGGACGGCCTGAAGCAGGGCGACACCGTCGTCTCGAGCAAGAACGCGGACATCACGCCGGGCAACGCGCTTCGTCTGCGCTTCATCCCGGTGGGCACGATGGTCCACAACATCGAGCTCAAGATCGGCAAGGGCGGTCAGCTCGTCCGCTCGGCCGGCGCTGCCGCGCAGCTGATGGCGAAGGACGGCGAGTACGCGCAGGTTCGTCTGCCCAGCGGCGAGGTCCGCATGGTGCACCTGAACTGCCGCGCGACCGTCGGTCAGGTCTCGAACCTGCAGCACGCACGCGTCTCGCACGGCAAGGCGGGCCGCACGCGCTGGCTCGGTCGCCGTCCGCACAACCGCGGTGTCGCGATGAACCCGGTCGATCACCCGATGGGTGGTGGTGAGGGCCGCACGTCCGGTGGTCGTCACCCCTGCTCGCCGTGGGGCCAGCTCGCGAAGGGCCTGAAGACCCGCACGAACAAGACGAGCGACAAGTTCATCGTCAAGCGCCGCGACAAGTGAGCGGTCGGTAGGAATCGGAGACTCGAATGGCACGCTCGCTCAAGAAGGGCCCCTTCGTCGACGCCCCGCTCGCCGCCAAGGTCGAGACGTCGGCTCGCAACAACGATCGCCGCGTCATCAAGACGTGGTCGCGTCGTTCGACGATCACCCCCGACTTCGTCGGTCTGAGCTTCAACGTCCACAACGGACGCAAGTTCATCACGGTGTTCGTCACCGAGAACATGGTCGGTCACAAGCTCGGCGAGTTCGCGCCCACGCGCACGTTCGGCGGGCACGCGGCGGATCGCAAGGCGAAGGCGCCGGCCGGCAAGAAGTGATCAAGAACGGCTCGACGGATGGGGGGCGCTGTGTTAGATCCGGCGCCCTTTTTCCCGAGCCCAGCATTTCCTAGCAGAAGCACTGCGTAGGCAGAGAGAGACAATGGAAGCCATCGCGAAGGCTCGGAACCAGCGTATCGCCGTCCGTAAGGCGCGCGTGATCGCGAACCTGATCCGTGGACGCAACGCCGCCGAGGCGCTCGAGATGCTGCGCTTCACCAAGAAGGCGGCCGCGCCGATCGTGGCGAAGCTCCTCGACAGCGCGATCTCGAACGCGCGTCAGAAGGACCAGAACGTCGATCTCGACAACCTCGTCGTGAAGACGGTCTTCGCGGACAAGGCGCCCGATCGCTTCATGCGCCGCTGGCGTCCGCGCGCCCAGGGCCGCGCGACCCGCATCACCAAGGGCATGAGCCACATCACGCTCGTCGTCTCGGACGAAGGCTGAGGTTTCACGTGGGTCAGAAGACGCATCCGTACGGGTTCCGCCTCGGAGTGATCCGAACCTGGAACTCCAAGTGGTACGAGGACAAGAACTACTCGAAGTGGCTCCACGAGGACCTCGCCCTTCGTGAGCACGTTCGCGAGAACTACGCGCACGCGGGCATCGCCGCGATCGAGATCGAGCGCGCCGCGAACAAGGTGAAGGTCGTCATCTCGACCTCGCGCCCCGGCATCATCATCGGCAAGCGCGGTGCGGGCGTCGAGCAGCTGCGTGGCGAGCTCCAGAAGCTCACCGGCAACGAGCTCTTCGTCGACATCACCGAGGTCCGCAAGGCCGAGACGAACGCGCAGCTCGTCGCCGAGAACATCGCGACGCAGCTCGAGCGCCGTGTGGCGTTCCGCCGCGCGATGAAGAAGGCGCTCCAGACCGCGATGAAGTTCGGCGTGAAGGGCATCCGCATCTACGCCGGCGGCCGCCTCGGTGGCGCCGAGATCGCGCGCTCGGAGCGCTACCGCGAGGGCCGCGTGCCGCTCCACACGCTCCGCGCCGACATCGAGTTCGGCGTGGCGACGGCGAAGACGACGTACGGCACGATCGGCGTCAAGGTCTGGATCTTCAAGGGCGAGGTGCTCCCGCAGCGCCGTCGCCGCCAGCCCGTCGCCGGCTGATCGCCGCGACCGAGCAGAAGAGCGAGCACTCCCATGCTGCAGCCCAAGCGCACCAAGTTCCGCAAGTCGCACACCGGCAATCTCCGTGGCGTCGCCCAGCGCGGCAGCTCGGTCTCGTTCGGTGATTTCGGCCTCCAGGCCCTCGAGAGCGGGCACATCACCTCGCGTCAGATCGAGGCCGCTCGTATGGCCATCCAGCGCCACGCGAAGCGCGCTGGCAAGCTCTACATCCGCATCTTCCCCGACCAGCCCTTCACGAAGAAGCCGCTCGAGACCCGAATGGGTACCGGCAAGGGCGCAGTCGAGGGTTGGCGCGCGCAGATCCTCCCCGGCCGCATCCTCTACGAGATGGAGGGCGTCGAAGAGTCGGTCGCGCGCGAGGCGTTCCGTCTGGCCGGGCACAAGCTGCCGGTCGCCACCCGCTTCGTGATGAGGAGTCAGCAGCTGTGACGAAGCCTTCCGAGCTCCGTGACAAGACCGACGACGAGCTCAAGGAGCTCGAGAAGTCGATGACGCGCGAACTGTGGCAGTCGCGCTTCTCGAACTACTCGAACCAGCTCGACGACACCGACAAGATCCGCCGTCTCCGTCGCGACATCGCTCGCGTGAAGACGCTGATGACCGAGCGCGCGACGAAGGCCGCCGGCGAGAACGGGTGAGCGAGATGAGCGACGCGACGCAGGCCAAGGGGCCGACGCCGAAGAACGACGAGGAGCGCGGGAACAAGCGCCACCTGGTCGGCCGTGTGATCAGCGACACCGCGAGCGCGGGCCGCGCGAAGAAGACCGTGACGGTCGAGGTGGTCCGCCGCCTTCGCGACCCGATCTACGGCAAGTACATCAAGCGCCGCAAGCGCTACCACGCGCACGACGAGACCGAGCAGTTCCGCACGAACGATCTCATCGAGATCCGTGAGAGCCGCCCGCTCTCGGCCACGAAGCGCTGGGTCGCCGTGCGCCTCGTCGATCGCCCCGAGGAGGTCTGAGCCATGATCCAGCAGCAGACCGAGCTCGACGTCGCCGACAACAGCGGCGCGAAGCGCGTGGAGTGCATCAAGGTCCTCGGCGGCTCGCGTCGTCGCTGGGCCGGCCTCGGCGACCTGATCGTCGTCGCAGTGAAGGAAGCGCTCCCCACGGCGAAGGTGAAGAAGGGTGACGTGGCGAAGGCCGTCGTCGTCCGCACCCGCCGCGAGTACCAGCGCGCCGACGGCAGCTACATCAAGTTCGACCAGAACAGCGCGGTGCTGCTCAATGCGCAGCTCGAGCCGATCGGCACGCGCATCTTCGGGCCGGTGGCGCGCGAGCTCCGTGGCAAGAAGTTCATGAAGATCATCAGCCTCGCGCCCGAGGTGGTGTGATGGGTATCCGCGTCAAGAAGGACGACCAGGTCGTCGTCATCGCCGGCAAGGACAAGGGCACGAAGGGCCGCGTCCTGCGCGTCATCCGCGAGGAGGATCGCGTGATCGTCGAGGGCGTGAACCGCGTGAAGCGGCACACCAAGCCCACGCCGAAGAACCCGTCGGGCGGCATCATCGAGAAGGAAGCCGCGATCCACATCTCGAACGTGATGCTCGTCGACGCGAAGACGGACAAGCCCACGCGCGTCCGCTTCGCCGAGAAGGATGGCAAGAAGGTCCGCGTTGCCGTGAAGAGCGGCGCGAACATCGACTGAGCTTCTCTGCTGCTGGAGCAGCAGAGTCAGATATCGAGTGGAGACTCGACATCGAGCGCGCGAACAGGAGCGCTCGAAGGTCGGGTGAGGTGAATCGGAAATGGCGGAACAGCAGCTCGCGCGTCTCGAGAAGGCCTACCGGGAGAACGTCGTCCCGGCGCTCATGAAGGAACTCCAGCTCGGGAACATCATGGAGGTTCCCCGGCTGCAGAAGATCGTGGTCAACATGGGTCTGGGCGAAGCAACCCAGAACCAGAAGATCATCGAGTCGGCTGTCGAGGAGCTCGGCACGATCACCGGTCAGAAGCCGGTCGTGACCCGCGCGAAGAAGTCGATCGCGAGCTTCAAGCTGCGCGAGAACGCCCCGATCGGTGCGATGGTCACCCTGCGCAAGCAGCGCATGTGGGAGTTCCTCGACCGGCTCGTGAACCTCGGTCTCCCGCGCGTGCGCGACTTCAAGGGCGTGAGCCCGAAGGCGTTCGACGGCCGCGGGAACTACACGCTGGGCGTGCGCGAGCAGATCATCTTCCCCGAGATCGACTACGACAAGATCGAGAAGATCAAGGGCATGAACGTCACCTTCGTGACGACCGCCCGCACCGACGAACAGGGACGCGCGCTCCTTCGCGAGCTCGGGATGCCCTTCCGCAAGTAAGTCCTGAGGAGATCGAGAATGGCAAGCGCCCGCGCGTTCGCGAAGATGGAGAAGACGCCCAAGTTCCAGGTGCGTTACCGCAACCGCTGCAAGGTGTGCGGTCGCCCCCGGGCGGTCTATCGCAAGTTCGAGCTCTGCCGCGTCTGCCTGCGGAAGTACGCCCTCGCGGGCGACATCCCGGGCGTGACGAAGAGCTCGTGGTGATCAGGGGAGTAGCGTCGTCATGATGACCGATCCGATCGCCGACATGCTCGCTCGCATCCGCAACGCGTCGCTCGCGCGGCACGAGCGGACCGACGTGCCGCTGTCGCAGCTCAAGGTGCACGTCGCGGAGATCCTCCGTGACGAAGGGTTCGTGCTGGGCTTCTCGGTGGACGAGGGCGCGCGCACGATCTCGATCCAGCTCAAGTACCACGGCCGTGATCGTCACAGCGCGATCGCCGGCATCCGCCGGGCGTCGCGCCCGGGCCGCCGTGTGTACGTCGGACACGACGAGATCCCGAAGGTCCAGAACGGGACCGGGGTCGCGATCCTGTCGACGTCGCAGGGCGTGATGACCGACCGCTCGGCGCGCGAGAAGCGCGTGGGCGGCGAGATCCTCTGCGAGGTGTGGTGATGGCGACGGCGGAGCAGGAGACCGTTCGCGTCTCGCGCGTCGGCAAGCGCCCGGTGGAGCTTCCCGCCGGCGTCCAGATCGACGTCAAGGGCGGCAAGCTGGTCGCGAAGGGCCCGAAGGGCTCGATGGAGCGCGAGCTCCCGGCGGTGGTCGACGTGAAGAAGGAGGGCAACACCCTCGTCCTCGCGCCGCGCTCGTCGGGTGACACGACCGCGTTCGCCCAGTACCAGGGCCTCACGCGCGCGCTGATCAAGAACATCGTCGAGGGCGTGAGCAAGGGCTACACGCGCTCGCTCGACCTGATCGGCACCGGCTACAAGGCCGAAGTGAAGGGCCAGGATCTGACCCTGAACCTCGGGCTCTCGCACCCGGTGTTCTTCCGCCTTCCCGACGGGATCAAGGCGAAGGTCGAAGTGCTCGACGTCGGCGGCACCAAGAAGCCCCGCCTGCACCTCGAGTCGCACGACAAGGAGCTGCTCGGTCAGACCGCCGCGCGCATCCGCTCGTTCCGTCCGCCGGAGCCCTACAAGGGCAAGGGCGTGCGGTACGTCGACGAGAAGGTGCGTGAGAAGGCCGGTAAGGCTGGCGGTAAGGGCGGCAAGAAGTGATCTGAACGCGTGACGGAGGGGGCGTACTCAGCCGCCCCCCGCGGAGTCACAAAAGGAATCGAAGATGGCATTGGACGAGCAGCGCGCGAAGCGCAAGAAGCGCATTCGCAAGAACGTCAGCGGCGACACCGAGCGTCCGCGTCTGACCGTGTTCCGCAGCGCGAAGCACATCTACGTGCAGGTGATCGACGACTCGCAGGGCAAGACGCTCGCGGCGGTCTCGACGCTCAGCAAGGACGTGCGCGGCGAGCTCGGCGAGAAGAACAAGAGCGACGTCGCCAAGGTGGTCGGTCAGGCGATCGCGAAGGTCTGCAAGGCCAAGGGCATCGCCCAGGTCGTGTTCGACCGCAACGGCTACATCTACCACGGTCGCGTGAAGGCTCTCGCCGACGCGGCGCGCGAGGCGGGGCTCGACTTCTGAGCCGCGTCCGGACTGACTGAGAGAACGGAAGTCACATGAGCGCCATCATCGATCCCGAGAGCCTCGAAGACCTCAAGGAGCGGGTGATCCACATCAACCGCGTCGCGAAGGTCGTGAAGGGCGGCCGTCGCTTCAGCTTCAGCGCGCTGGTCGTCGTGGGCGACGGCAAGGGCCACGTCGGCGTGGGCCTCGGCAAGGCGAACGAGGTCCCGGACGCGATCCGCAAGGGCACCGACCGCGCGAAGAAGAATCTGATCCGCATCCCGCTGGTCGGTGGCTCGATTCCGCACCGCGTGTTCGGTCACGCCGGCGCGGGCCGCGTGCTGCTGAATCCGGCGAGCCCCGGTACCGGCGTCATCGCCGGCGGCGCGATGCGCCCGGTGCTCGAGGCGGCGGGCGTGCACGACGTGCTCTGCAAGATCGTCGGCACCTCGAACCCGCACAACGTCGTCCACGCGACGATGGACGCGCTGCGCTCGCTCGAGTCGATCGACGACGTCGCGCGCCGTCGCGGCAAGGCCGTGGACGAGATCCGCGTCTGAGGGAGAGCGCATCATGGCGATCAAGCCGAAGCTCAAGGTGAAGCAGCTCCGCAGCGGCATCGGCCGCACGGAGGACATGCGACGCACGCTCAAGGGTCTCGGTCTCCGCGGCCCGCACACCGAGGTCGTCGTGGCGAACACGCCCGCGTTCCGCGGTGCGATCAAGAAGGTGATCCACCTCGTGTCGGTGGAGGAGATCGATGGCTGACGAGAAGATCAGCGCAGAGGTGCCGATCCTCTCGCGCCTGCGCGCCCCGAAGGGCGCGGTCACGAAGAAGCTGCGCGTCGGCCGTGGTCCCGGCTCGGGCCTGGGTAAGACCGCGGGCCGCGGTCAGAAGGGTCAGAAGGCCCGTCAGCCCGGCAACATCCACAAGCTGCACTTCGAGGGCGGCCAGATGCCGCTCAACCGCCGCCTCCCGAAGGTCGGCTTCAACTCGCTGTTCCCGCGCGACCTCGCCCCGGTGAACGTCAAGTCGCTCGACGTGTTCGAGGCGGGCGCGACGGTCGACGAGGCGGCGCTCCGTGCGCGCGGCCTGGTGAAGGGCCGCTGGGACGGCGTGAAGATCCTCGGCACCGGGGAGCTCTCGAAGAAGCTCGTCGTCAAGGCGGACGCGTTCAGCGCCTCGGCGAAGGAGAAGATCGAGAAGGCCGGCGGCTCGGTCGAGACGATCGAGAAGAAGGTCGCTCCGGTGGTGCGGCACAAGAACAAGCCCACGAAGGGCAAGAAGCCGAAGGCCGCCGCTAAGGCTTGACCTACGGTCGAGGTTGAGGGAGACAGCAGCCCCACGGTGAACCGGGCCCGCGACTTTCGCGGGCCCGCGTCATCATCCCGAGCACCGATTCCACTCGCATGAGCGCCTTCGCGAACATCGCCAAGATTCCCGAGCTCCGCCGACGCATCCTCTTCACGTTGGGGATGATCGCGGTCTACCGCATCGGGATCTTCGTCACGATTCCCGGCATCGACCGGAACGTGCTCCGCGAGTACATCGGGCAGCAGGGCGGCTTCCTCGGGATGTTCAACCTGTTCTCGGGCGGCGCGCTCGAGCAGGCCTCGATCTTCTCGCTGGGCATCATGCCCTACGTCACGGCGAGCATCGTGCTCCAGCTGATGACGATCGTCGTCCCGCAGCTCGGCGAGCTGCGCAAGGAAGGCGAGGCGGGCCAGCGGAAGATCAACCAGTACACGCGGTACGGCACCGTCGTGATCTCGGTCGTCCAGGGCATCTTCTGGGCGAACTATTTCCAGGGCCTCAACGCAGGTGGCGCGGGCACGGGCTTCTCGACGGTCGGCGACGTCGTTCGCGATCCGGGCTGGGGCTTCGTGTTCCTGACGGTCGTGGCGCTCACGACCGGCACCGCGTTCATCATGTGGCTCGGCGAGCAGATCACCGAGCGTGGCATCGGCAACGGCATCTCGCTCATCATCTTCGCGGGCATCGTCGCGGACCTCCCGCGCGCCGGCGTGCAGACGATCGAGCAGGTGCAGATCGGTCAGATCCAGCCGGTCGCGCTGCTGATGGTCGCGGCCATCGTGCTGCTCGTGATCGCGGTGATCACGTTCTTCGAGCGTGGCCAGCGCCGCATCCCGATCCACTACGCGAAGCGCCTCGTCGGGCGGAAGCTCTACGGCGGTCAGACGTCGCACCTGCCGCTCCGCGTGAACTCGAGCGGCGTGATCGCGCCGATCTTCGCGTCGTCGCTCCTGATGTTCCCGCAGCAGCTCGTCGGGATCATCCCGGGCATGGAGACGGTGAACGACTACATCCAGCCGGGGTCGTTCCTGTTCAACCTGCTCTACGTCGTGATGATCGTGTTCTTCGCGTTCTTCTACACGGCGGTCACGTTCCAGCCGGTCGAGGTCGCGGACAACCTCAAGAAGCAGAACGCCTTCATCCCGAAGGTGCGCCCGGGCAAGGCGACGGCCGAGTACATCGATCGCGTGCTGACCCGCATCACGGTCGGCGGTGCGATCTACGTCGCGCTCGTCTGCGTGGTCCCGCAGGTGCTCCAGGACTCGTTCCACGTGCCGTTCTTCTTCGGCGGCACGTCGGTGATGATCGTCGTGGGCGTGGCGCTCGACACCGTGCAGCAGATCGAGTCGCACCTCATCACGCGTCACTACGAGGGCCTTACCGGCCCGCGTGGACCGCGCATCCGCGGTCGTCGCACGGCTTGAGAAGGGGGGCTAGACGTGGATCTCATCCTGTTCGGGCCCCCGGGGGCGGGGAAGGGCACGCAGAGCAAGTTCCTCGTCGATCGGCTCGGCATTCCGCAGATCTCGACGGGCGACATGATGCGTGCGGAGCGCAAGAGCGGCTCCGCGCTCGGCAAGAAGTTCGACGAGTACATGACGCAGGGCCTGCTCGTGCCCGACTCGCTCGTCATCGAGCTCCTGCGTAACCGCCTGATGCAGGCGGACGCGAAGGGTGGCGCGATCTTCGACGGCTACCCGCGCACGGTGGATCAGGCGAAGGCCCTCGACGCGATGCTCGCGGAGATGGGGCGTCGCATCGAGAAGGTGATCGCGCTCGAGGTGCCGACCGAGGCGATCGTGGATCGAATTAGCGGCAGGCGATCGTGTGAGGCCTGTGGACAGGTCTACCACGTGCGCTATAATCCGCCCCCCTCGACGGGCCGCTGCGGCAATTGCGGCAGCGATCGCATCGTCCAGCGCGACGATGACCGCGAGGAAAAGGTGCGCACGCGCAACGCGGTGTACCTGGAGAACACGCTCCCGATCCTGGCGCACTACGGTGCCGGCGGGATCGTCGCGAAGGTCGACGGGACCGGCGCGGTGGAAGACGTGACCCGCAGGATCGAGTCGATCCTCGGGAAGTGAGCTCGCCCTTCGTATGAAGGGCACGGTCCTCGAAGCGGTGGTCGAAGACGAGCTGCCTCGAGGTCTGTACGCGGTGCGCAGCGAAGATGGTCGTCGCTTCGTCGCATCCCTGCCGATTCGGAGTCGGCATTCGATCGTGAAGCTGCTCCGAGGCGACCGCGTGATGATCGAAGTGTCCCCTGCGGACACCAGCCGAGCGCGAATCACTGCTCGCGCCGGCGACTGAGACGCTCACCGTGGCTCTCGGTCGAAAGTTCTCCCGTAGAGAGTTGGAAGTAAGAGCGAGGCTGCGATGAAGGTCCGTCCGAGCGTCAAGAAGATCTGCGAGAAGTGCAAGGTCGTCCGCCGCAAGGGGACCGTGCGCGTGATCTGCGAGAACCCGCGCCACAAGCAGCGTCAGGGCTGAAAGAGGAATCGAGTCATGGCACGCATCGCCGGCGTCGACCTTCCTGGTCGCAAGCACACCGTCATCGCTCTCCAGTACATCTACGGGATCGGTCCCGCGATCGCGAAGCAGATCTGCGAGAAGGCCGGAATCCCCGAGACGAAGAAGGCGGATGATCTCGACGAGAACGACGTCAAGAAGATCCGCGATCTCCTCGACACGCAGTTCAAGGTCGAGGGTGATCTCCGCCGCGAGATCGCCATCAACATCAAGCGCCTGATGGACCTCGGGTGCTATCGCGGGCTGCGTCATCGTCGTGGCCTGCCCGTGCGCGGCCAGCGCACCCACACGAATGCGCGCACCCGCAAGGGCCCGCGTCGCGGCAGCGCCGTCCGTCGCTGAGCTCTGAACAGAGCGGCGAGCGACGGGGATCACCTCACCGGAGTACTGAGAGATGGCGAAGCCGAAGGCAGCCAAGGGCAAGAAGAAGGTCAAGAAGAACATCGGCACGGGCATCGCGCACGTGCAGTCGACCTTCAACAACACGATCGTCACCGTCACGGACCTCGCGGGGAACGTGGTGGCGTGGAGCAGCGCGGGCGCGCGCGGCTTCAAGGGCTCGCGCAAGAGCACGCCGTTCGCGGCGCAGCTCGCCGCCGAAGATGCGGCTCGCAAGGCGCAGGACCACGGCATGACGACCGTCGCGATCTTCGTGAAGGGCCCGGGCGCGGGCCGCGAGTCGGCCCTCCGTGCGTTCCAGATGGCCGGCATGCGCGTGACGCTCATCCGTGACGTGACCCCGATCCCGCACAACGGCTGCCGCCCGCCCAAGCGTCGCCGCGTCTGAAGTAGAGGAACTGAGAGATGGCTCGCTACACCGGCCCGTCCTGCAAGCTCTGCCGTCGCGAGGGGGAGAAGCTCTTCCTCAAGGGCGACCGCTGCTACACCGACAAGTGCGCGTTCGATCGCCGTCCGTACCCGCCCGGCCAGCACGGCCAGCGTCGTTCGAAGGCGACCGAGTACGGCATCCGCCTTCGTGAGAAGCAGAAGGTGCGTCGCATCTACGGCGTGCTGGAGCGCCAGTTCCGCAAGTACTTCGCGTCGGCGGATGCGGGCAAGGGCGTGACCGGTGAGGCGCTGCTCGCGCTGCTCGAGCGCCGTCTCGACAGCGTCTGCTACCGCCTCGGCTTCGCGGCGACGCGCAGCGACGGCCGCCAGCTCGTGCGTCACAAGCACGTGCTCGTGAACGGGAAGACGGTCAGCGTGCCGAGCTTCCTCGTTCGGCCGAACGACACGATCACCATCCGCGAGAAGAGCCGGCAAAAGGGCCGCATCGTGACGGCGCTCGAGGGCGTCGAGCGTCGCGGCGTGCCGGAGTGGCTCTCGCTCGACAAGGGCGCGTTCACCGGCAAGGTGGTGAGCCAGCCCGTGCGCGAGGCGATCACGCTCCCGATCAAGGAGCAGCTGATCGTCGAGTTCTACTCGCGCTGATCAGGTCTTTCCACGGGCGGGCAATGGTGTCCGCCCGTGGTCTTTTCTCTAGGCCCGTCGGGGTTCCGAGCGCGGTCATATTCCTGCGCTGGAGAGAGGTTCGGATTCCATGTCGACGACGTTCGTTGCGCGCAACTGGCGCGATCTCATCAAGCCGAAGAGCGTCCCGGTCGAGGACGCGACGCCGACCTACGGCAAGTTCGTGTGCGAGCCGCTCGAGCGCGGTTTCGGCATCACGCTCGGCAACGCGCTGCGCCGGATCCTGCTGAGCTCGCTCCAGGGCGCAGCGATCACCGCGGTGAAGATCGACGGCGCGCTCCACGAGTTCACGTCGGTGCCGGACGTCGTGGAAGACGTCACGGACATCGTGCTCAACCTGAAGGAAGTCGTGGTCAAGGCGCACTCGCCGAAGACCCACGTCCTCCGGATCGACCGTGAAGGTCCCTGCGAGGTCACCGCGGGTGACATCCAGGTCAACGACCAGGTCGAGATCCTCAACCCGAAGCACGTCATCTGCACGGTCGCCAAGGGCGGCCGCTTCTCGGCGGAGCTGACGATCAACGTCGGCCGTGGCTACGTGCCGGCGGATCGCAACAAGACGCCGGGCATGCCGATCGGGACGATTGCGATCGACGCGCTCTTCTCGCCGATCCGCAAGGTGAACTACACGGTCACCAACGCGCGTGTCGGTCAGATCACGGACTACGACAAGCTCGCGCTCGAGGTCTGGACGAACGGCAGCGTGAAGCCGCACGACGCGGTCGCGTACGCCGCGAAGATCCTCAAGGACCAGCTCTCCATCTTCATCAACTTCGAGGAAGAGGAAGAGGCGACGAGCCTCGAGTCGAAGGAAGAGGAGCCGCTCAACGAGAACCTCTTCCGCTCGGTGGAGGAGCTCGAGCTCTCGGTCCGCAGCGCGAACTGCCTGCAGAACGCGAACATCCATCTCATCGGCGAGCTGGTCCAGAAGACCGAGGCCGAGATGCTCAAGACGAAGAATTTCGGCCGCAAGTCGCTGAAGGAGATCAAGGAGATCCTCGCCGACATGGGCCTCTCGCTGGGCATGAAGATCGACAACTGGCCGGCGATGCTCGAGCGCTGGAAGCAGCAGCAGGCTCAGGCCTGAGGCGGCCGGACGAGATCGAGGCGATCGTCGCGAGACGAGCGAAGTAGAGAGACGGTAGGAAGCCATGCGTCACCGCAAGTCGGGCCGGAAGTTCGGCCGCAATACCCCGCACCGCCGCGCGATGCTCCGCAACCTCGCGGGCAACCTCGTGCTGCACGAGAAGATCGAGACGACCGACGCGAAGGCGAAGGAGCTCCGCCGCACGGTGGAGCGCCTCATCACGCGCGCGGCCCGGCTCGGTGACGAGCTCACCGTCGACATCGGCAAGCTGAGCGACGAGCAGCGTGGCGAGGTCGTGGCGCGTCGCGTCCACGCGCAGCGCCTGGTCGCGCGGGACCTGCCGAAGACGCTGACCAAGACCAACTCGGACGGCAGCACCGAGGAAGTCGATCTCGTCTACAAGCTCTTCCACGAGATCGCGCCGCGCTTCCTCGCGCGCATCAAGGACAAGAAGGGCGGCGGGTACACCCGCATCACGAAGCTCAACGCGCGCCGCGGCGACAATGCGCCGATGGCGATGATCGAGATCCTCGGCGAGAGCGCGGCGGAGTGATCTCGCGCGTGCCTCCGATGCGGAGGCACGTCGGATCGTGAGCCGGTCTCGCTGGAGAAGCCCCGCGGCGCGTGCGTCGCGGGGCTTTCGTTCGTCCGTCAGGCGCGATTGCCCGTCAAGCGCGCGCGCGGGCGCGGCGGCCGGCGTTGCTCTTCGACGAGCCCCGGGCGAGGCCCGGCTTGCTGCTCGTGCCGCGCGACGTGGAGCCCGCGAGGCGCACCCCCTTCCGCGGGCCGAGCGTGGCGCCGCGCTGCTCACCGCTGCTCGCGGCACCGCGGATCGACGGGCGCATCGCGTGCTCGGTGGCCTTCTTCACCGCCTTGCGCGAGCCAGAGCGTCCCGACGATGCGTGGGCCCCCACGTCGGACGGCCGCGAGCGGCCGCCTCCCGAGCCTCCGCGCGCGCCGGTGGAGCGCCCGCCGGAGGCCTTGGCCACCCGGGTCGGGGGGCTGTGGTCGCGGCGCGGCTTCGCACGGCCTCCGACCGTTCCCTTGCGCCGTCGTCCGGGCGGCACGTCCTCGCCCTCGCGCTCGATGAAGTGCCCTTCGCCGACCCGGACGGGACGGGTGATCGTGCCGATGCCCGGCGCGCTGCCGGGACGCGAGTGCTCGCTGCGAGGCTCCCGTCCCGTCGCGCGCGCGCCGCGCGCGTCCGGACCACGAAGTCCCTCTCTCGCGCGCTCCTGGGCCTGACCGACCTGCCGCTTTCGCTTCGACTTCGCCGGGGCGCTCGCATCCTCGGTGTCGACTGCTCGTCTCGCGCTCTTCTTGCCGTCGCGCGCCATCCGTCCTCCTCGCGCGCCCTGGACCCGAGCGGACTTGCTCCGCGGATCGGCGCGCTGCGGTCTCCGGCGGCTGCCGCATCGCGCGTGCCACGGATGTGCTCCACCGCACGCATCGCGACGCGACTGGAAACATGCGCGTCCTTCGTGTGCGCGCGTCGCGCTGCGCCTCGGTGGGGCGGGCCGCGTCGTGCACGTTGCCCCGGCGCCACGCGGGGGGCCGCGAGTCCGATGCCCCAACACGCGGGATCGTCGATTGCAGAGTTGCCGCGTGATGCTCGACGAAGGAACGCGATGAGCGACGTCGTCGCGTTCACCCGTGCTCGTTGGGGCACCGAGACGTCGCGCGAGCACCCGTGTCTGCGCGCCCTCGCGCGCTCGCGACGCGTCTTCGCGATCGAAGAGCCGGTGCGTGATGCGGGTCTCGTCGCAGCGTTCGTCGAGGAGCTCCGCGTCACCGACGGGCTCGTCGTCTGTGTGCCCCACCTGCGCGACGATCTCGACGAAGTGCGGTCGCGCGCCGCGCTCGCGATGCTCGTGCAAGACCTCGTCGAGCAGCACGCGATCCGCGCAGAGATCCTGTGGGCCCGGAGCGCAGCCGACCTCGCGGTCGCGCGCTCGGTCGATGCGCACGTCGTGGTGTGGGACTGCGACGACGAGCCGTTCGCGCCCGGCGAGCGTGCGCTCCTCGCGCGCGCCGACCTCGTGCTCGCCGCGACGCATGCGAGCGCCGACGCGCGGCGCCGTCTGCATCCGCACGTGCAGGTGATGCCGCTCGTCGTCGATGCGCGTACGAGCGGTGACGAGACGGTCGATCCGCGCGATCAGTCGAACATCCCGGGCCCGCGCCTCGGGCTCGCGGTGCCGATCGACACGAGCCTCGACGTCGCGCTCCTCGCGCACGTCGCCGACGAGCTGCCCGACCTCTCGGTGATCGCGCTCGGCGCGCCGCGTGGAATCGACGTGCGCGCGCTGCCGTGTCGGCCGAACATCCGATGGCTCGGCGCGAAGCGCGACGACGAGCTGCCGCGTTACATCGCGGGGTGGGACGTGGGGATCGCGCCGGTCCTCTCGAGCGGCGGCCATGCACGCGTCGCGCTCGAAGTGATGGCGTCGGGGCGCCCGATCGTCGGCACCAGCACGCGCGATCTCGCCGCGCTCTCACCGCTCGCGCGCAGCGTCGACCGCGCCTCGTTCGTGGCTGCGATCGAGGCCGCGCTGCGCGAGCCGATCGACGCGCATGCGCGCTGGGCCGACGCGCTCCGCGCCGAGCTCACGGCGGACGCCGCGTGTGCGCGCATCGAGGCGTGGGTCGCCGAGACGCGTGGGCGCTCGCGACGCGCGGGCGCGGCGCTCGCTCGGTCGAGCGCTTGAACGAGCGTTCAAGAACGAGTCGGGGCGGGAGAGCGAACGATCTCGCTCTCCCGCCCCTTCTCGCACCCGATCGATCCCGCTGCACCTCGGAGGGCAGGCGCTCCGCTCACGCGTGCCGCACCTGCTCCCAGACACGTCGTGCGATCGCGTCCTCGACGTACTCGAGGTGACGTCGCTCGTCGTCGTAGTTGCGACGCACGAGCTCGTCGACTCGAGCAGGCAAGGCCATCTTCGCGGCCTTGTCGTACTCCTTGTTCGTCAGCTTCTCGTTGGTCTGCATCGCCCGCAGGCTCTGCTCGGTCCCCATCGCGGCGCGCAGCGCGGTCATGCCCTCGATGAAGAGCCCCTTGAGGTCGCGGCGGATCACCGGGGCGGTCCCGCCGAGATCGAGGATCGCAGTCGTGAGCTCCGTGACGTGGCGCTCGTGCTCGCCCTTGAAGCGCTCGAGCTGCACACGAACGGGCTCGACGTCGATGTTCTTGATGGCCTGGTCGTACGCATGGATCGCGTCGACGTCGAGATGCACGAGATCACGCAAGAGCGCGATCACTGCGTTCGTATCCATCTCGCCTCCTCGTCCTCGTGCGGTCGGCTCGAGCCGTGGTCGTCCCTCGCACCATCAGATGGCCGCGCTTGCGAGGCCCACAAGGGCGGGTACCCAGCTGCGTTGTCCGCCCGTGGCGCGCACCTACGTCTCCCGCGTGGCACCGCGCGATACGCTCACGACGGAGACGGCGCTCGGCGAGGTCGAGCGCGTGGTCTCGACGGCGGTCGGTGTCGTGGTCGGCGCGCTGGGCCTCGCGCGCGGTCGCGTGAGCGGCACGGTGCTCGCCGCGCTCGGCGCATACGGCGTGTATCGCGGCGTCACCGGGCGATGTCCGGTGTCGCGCGAGATCTCGGCAGCTGCTCGTCGCGAGCGCGTCGAGGCGCGCGGCGCGATCACGATCGACGCGCGCCCCGAGGAGCTCTACGGGCTCTGGCGCGACCTCACGCTCCTGCCGCGCTTCCTCCGGCACGTCGCGTCGGTGCGCGTCGCGGGCACGCGCTCGCGATGGGAGCTCTCGCCGCTCCCCGGCCTTCCCGCGCGCACGCCGCGCATCACGTGGGACGCGGAGCTGGTGGAGGACGTGCCCGGCCGTGCGATCGCGTGGCGCACGGTGCCGGGCTCGGCGATCGAGCACGCGGGCTCGGTGCGCTTCGAGCGAACGCCCGACGAGCGCGGCACCGAGGTCCAGGTCGAGCTCGTCTACGCGATGCCGGGCGCTGCGCTCGCGTCGCACGTCGCGTCGTGGCTCGGCCTCGCGCCGGAGCAACAGCTGCGCAGCGACCTCGAGCGACTGAAGCAGCTCGTGGAGGTGGGTGAGCTCGGGGAGCGCTGAATCGCGCGCGGGGCGCGCCCGTCTTGGCGTTCGCGAGCACACGCCCCATGCTCCAGAGCCCACCGTGGTGAAGCTGTCGAACGGTCGGATCGCACGCGCATCGCTCGTGCTCTGCATCCTCGTCGCGGTCGTCACGACGATCGCGTCCACCGCCGAAGCACAGCTCGACCTCGGTTGGCTGTTCGGACGGAGAGGTCCTTCCTACGCGCTCGACGAGATCGCGCGGCGTGGTCAGGACACGTCGATCTGCCAGCCCGAGATCATGGTGCCGTATCGCGGCACCGCGCTGCGCTACTCGGGCACCGTGCGGGTCCACCCTGCGTTCCTCGAGCGGCTCCCCGAGCTCGAGCGCGTCGCGATCGAGGTCGCGACCGAGATCTACGGGCGCGCGCCCCATCGTCTGATCCACGCCGGCGCGTACAACTGTCGCTCGGTGCGCGGGAACCGCGGGCGCCTCAGCGAGCACGCGCTCGGCAACGCGCTCGACGTGCGTGGGTTCGAGTTCCGCGCGCTACCGCGGCGCGCTCAGGCGCCAGACGGGCTTCCGCGCGCGCTGCGCCGCGGGTTCACGGTGTCGCTCGAGCGGCACTGGGAAGCGGAGAGCGCGACCGGCGCGGTGCACCAGCGCTTCTTGCGCACGCTGATCGATCGGCTCGCGCGCGAGGACGTCTTCCGCGTGATCTACGGGCCCGCGCATCCCGGGCACCGCAACCACTTCCACTTCGACATGTCGCCGTTCCGCTGGATCCACGTGTGATCAGCCGGGCAGCGTGATGTCGTGCGCGGGGGGCGCGTCGTCCTCGACCGGCTCGCGCTCTTCGCTCGCCACGACCGGCGCGCTGCGCGCGATCAGCAGCCACGCACCGAGCACCGCGAAGAGCGCTGCCGCGATCCCGAGCGCGCCGCGGCGGCGCTCGGTCTCGTCCGCGCTCGTCATCACCGGCTGCGCTTGTGCTTCGAGGCCTGCGAGCACCTCCGCGCAGCGCGTGCACGTCGGGTCACCGCTCGCAGCGCGTCGATAGGCTTCGAGATCGAGCACACCGCGCGCGAGCGCGTCCTCGGCCTCGACGAACGAGAGCCGCGCCTCCCAGCGCGCGCGGTGCTCGTCGCTCGGCGCGATGCGCACGGCGCGCTCGTAGGCGCTGCGCGCCCGCGCGCGCTCGTCGGTCGCCATCCACGCTTCACCGGCGCGCGCGAACAGGACCGCGACCTCGTGCGAGCCCGCGTCGGGCGCGCGCGCGAGCAGTGCCTCGAGCGCTTCGGTCGCCGCGCGTGCTTCGCCGCGATCGAGCGCGCCATCGGCCGCGACCGCGAGATCGGCCACCCGCGCGAGCCGCGCCGCATCGAGCCGCTCGTAGAGCACGTCGAGCGTGCGCGACCAGCTCCACGCCGCGTTCGCGTCCTCCCCGAGCCGCAGCCGGAACTGCTCGCGCGCCTGCCACACGCCGTTCTGTCCGTACTCGCGCAGCGCATCGCGCGCCGCGTCGCGCACCAGACGTCGCGGATCGTCGACGAACGACGCGACCACGCTCATCGCGTCGATCGAGCGCGTCGCGCCCCACGCCCGTAGCACGTCGGCGAGATCCGTCGGCGCGAGCCGCTGCACGAGCCGACCCGGATCGTCGAGCGAGAGCTCGCGCCCCGACCATCGTGCCCACTCGCGCCCCGCGACGTCCTCGTGGGCTCGCGCGCGGATGATCGCCGCCGCCGCCCGATCGCCGAGCCGCAGCACCGAGCGCCGTCCGTCCATCGTCCACGCGTCGCGATCGAGGCGCAGCACCTCGGGGATCAGCGTGAGCGCATCGGTCGTCGCGACGCGCTCGAGCGAGCGCATGAGCAGGAGCGGCTCGGCCATGCGCAGCACGTCGCGATCGCGACGCTCACCGAGCACCGCGGGGATCCCATCGGCGACGTCGACGAGATCGTCGGCGCGCCGCGATCCCGTCGCGCGACGGAACGCGGTCAGCAGCGCGACCGCATCCTCGGGGAGCGGGCGCGCGCGCCGCAGCGTCGTCAGCCGCGCGCGGATCGCGGGCAGCGCCTCGGGGGGCAGCGCACCGAGCGTCTCGTACGCGCGGCGTCGCTCGCCGGCGTCGTCGCTCCCGAGCGCGCGCACCAGCGTCGCGATCTCGTCCTCGCTCGTCTGCGCGCGCACCACGCACGGCGCGCACGCGACGAGGATGATCAGCGCGATCGCTACTGCTCGATCACGAACGCAGCGAACTCGCCGGTGTAGCTCTTCCAGCGCGTGTCCACCTTGTCCACGCGCGCCGTCGAGGGGCCTCGTTGCGCCCATGCGAGGAAGTCCTTGACCTGATCTTCTTCGCCCTCGGCGACGATCTCGACCGCGCCGTCGGGCCGGTTCTTGACCCAGCCGGTGAGCCCGAGGCGCTTGGCCTCGCGGACCGACGACGCGCGGAAGTACACGCCCTGCACGCGTCCTCGGATCACCAGGTGGATCCGCTTCTGAGCCATCGAGCCAGACTCCTCACTATCCGGGGTGGGCCGGATCTCCAAAAAATCCGCCGAAGCGCGCGCCGGCCCCGTCCTTGCGGTCCCGAGCGCGATCCACTACATCTCCCGGCCCCTTTTATCTCCGAAGGGGCGGAAGAGGTACTCCATGAAGCCCGGCATCCACCCCAAGTACGACGTCGCCACGATCACCTGCGCGTGCGGCGCCACCTACGACACCCGCTCGTCGCGCGGCTCGTTCGGCGTCGACGTCTGCAGCAACTGCCACCCGTTCTTCACGGGCAAGCAGCGCATCATGGACACGGCGGGACGCGTCGAGCGCTTCCGCAAGAAGTACGAGAACCAGCCGGCCGCCGCGACCGGCAAGAAGGTCAAGCAGGCGAAGAAGGCCGCGAAGGCCGCCGCCGCCGAGAGCGCCGGCGAGGAGTGATCCTCGCGCGATCGCAGACGAGCCGCGCGCTGTGCCACCCGGCACCGGCCTACCGATGCGCGCGGCTCGCGATCGCTGCTCGAGGGCACTAGAGTGCACGCCGTGAGCACGCAGGAAGCACGGCCTTACATCGGCGGTCAGGCCGTCATCGAAGGCGTCATGATGCGCGCGCCCGGCGGCGTCGCCGTCGCAGTGCGCCGGCCCGACGGGCAGATCGTCGTGAAGGACGGTCCGCTGCCCGCGGCGTTGCGCAGCCCGATCTGGAAGATCCCGGGGCTGCGTGGGATCGGGACGCTCTACGAGTCGCTCTCGCTCGGATACTCGGCGCTCCAGTTCAGCGCCGATCAGCAGGGCGAGGAGGTCGCGGAGGCGAAGCGCACCGGCATCGCGTCGATGCTCCCGGTGCTGCTCTTCCCGGCGATGCTCGCGACGCAGGACCCCGAGCCCGCACCCTCGGGCAGCGGGAGCGCGTCGAGCGGATCGCGCGCCGCGATGTTCGTGTCCACGCTGCTCGCGCTCGGGCTCTTCATCGCGCTGCCGCAGCTCCTCGCGACCGGCGCGGGCTGGCTGATCGGCGCGGATCTCGATCTCGGCGACTGGCGCTTCCACGCGCTGACCGGCGCGTTCAAGCTCGTCGTGCTGACGACGTATCTGGTCGCGATCTCGCGGATCCCCGAGATTCGTCGGGTGTTCCAGTATCACGGCGCCGAGCACAAGACGATCTTCGCGTACGAAGCGGGGCTCGCCCCGACGGTCGAGAACGTGCGCGCGCAGTCGACGTTGCATCCGCGCTGCGGGACCACGTTCCTCATCACGGTGGTGATCGTCTCGGTGATCCTCGGCTCGATCGTGACGCCGCTGGTGCTGCCCGGCGCGAGCGGGATCGGCGGACAGATCGCGACGCTCGCGCTGCGCATCTCGCTGCTCCCGGCGATCGCGGCGATCTCGTATGAGCTCCAACGATTCTCGGCGCGCTACTGCACCACGGGCCCGCTGCGCGTGCTGCTCTGGCCGGGGTTCCTCTTCCAGAAGATCACGACGCGCGAGCCCGACGACGCGCAGATCGAGGTCGCGATCGCGTCGATGCAGAGCGCGTTCTGGCGGCAGCGCGAGGGTGATCGTGCGCCCGCGAGCGATCAGGTGCGCGTGTTCCCCTCGCTCGACGGCGCGCTCGCGCACTACGCAGGATCGCGTTGACCGCGCTCCTGCGTAGCCCCTTCCTCCCTGGAGGGTCTGCTGCAGACCCTCCCCCCGCCCGGCGGAGCCGGCTCGGGGCCCCCCTCCCGCCTCCGCTTCGCGCGGCCTTCGGCCGTATCGAGCCGCGCGAGCGCGCCTCGAAGCTCGCCACTTGAGCATGCTCCCGGTCGACAAGCTCGAATCCCTCGCGATGCGGCACGAGGAGCTCGAAGAGCTCCTCTGTCGCGCCGACGTGATCAGCGACGGCAAACGTTACGCGCAGCTGCGCCGCGAGCACGGCGAGCTCGGCCCACTGGTCGAGACGTTCGCGCGCTGGAAGAGGACCTCGAAGCAGCTCGACGACGATCGCGCCGCGCTCGCCGATCCCGACCTGCGCGAGATGGCGGAAGAAGAGATCCCGACGCTCGAGGCCGAGCTCGACACGCTCGCCAACGAGCTCGAGGTCCTGCTCCTGCCGAGCGATCCCAACGACGCGCGCAACACGATCGTCGAGATCCGCAGCGGCACCGGGGGCGAAGAGGCCGCGCTCTTCGCGTCCGATCTCTTCCGCATGTACACGCGCTACGCGGATCGTGTGGGCTGGAAGGTCGAGATCCTCGACACGAGCCACGCGAGCGCCGGGGGCTACAAGGAGATCGTCGCGTCGTTCAGCGGCGATCGCGTGTACTCGCGCATGCGCTTCGAGGGCGGCGTGCACCGCGTGCAGCGCGTGCCGGCGACCGAGTCGCAAGGGCGCATCCACACGTCGACCGCGACGGTCGCGGTGCTGCCCGAGGCCGACGAGGTCGACGTCGACATCGACGACAAGGATCTCGAGATCTCGATCGCGGCGAGCGGTGGGCCCGGCGGTCAGGGCGTCAACACCACGAACAGCGCGGTGCAGATCCTCCACCGTCCGAGCGGCATCATCGTGAAGTGCCAGGACGAGCGCTCGCAGATCAAGAACAAGGCGCGCGCGATGAAGGTGCTGCGCGCGCGACTGCTCGAGCGCGAGCAGGCGGCGCACGACGCGCAGATCGCCGCGGAGCGCAAGGGCATGGTCGGCAGCGGCGAGCGCAGCGAGAAGATCCGCACCTACAACTATCCGCAGAACCGCGTGACCGATCACCGCATCGGGCTGACGCTGCACAAGCTCGACGCGGTGATGAACGGCGACGTCGACGAGCTGCTGAGCGCGCTGCGCGCGAGCCATCAGGCCGCGCTGCTCGAGGCCCAGTCGCGCGGCTGAGGAACACGGTGTGCACGAGGGCCGCGCATGAAGTCCCTCGGCACACGCTGGCTCGCGCCCACCGCGATCCTCTTGCTCTCGACCGCGTGCGAGAACGACCCTCCGCCGGTCGCGATCGACGAGTACCCGCCCCGGATCGCGACCGCCCTCTGCCGGCTCGCGTTCGACTGCTGCAGCGAGGCGGATCGCATGCGGCTGCTCGCGCCCTTCGGTGCGACCACACCGCCCGCCGACGTCGAAGCGTGTGAAGCGCAGGTCCGCTCCGTGACCGAGGCGAGCTACGCGACGATCGCGGCGAGCGTCGATGCTGGACGCTCCCTCTACGACGCGAGCGACGCGGCGCGGTGTCTCGAGGCATGGGACGCGGTGTCGTGCGACGACTTCCGCGGCGTGATGAGCGAGCGCGTCTCGCTCGATCCTTCGTGCGAGACGATGCTCGGGGGCACGCTCGCGCCCGGCGCCGAGTGCGCCGGCTTCTTCGAGTGCTCGACGGGGGTCTGCGGCCCGGAAGTCGACGGAACGCCGGGGACGTGCTGGACCATCGCCGCCGAGGGCGAGCCGTGCACCTTGGTCTGCGAAGCCGGCTTCTTCTGCGACACCAGCGCGGAGGCGCCGGTGTGCGTCGCGGCGCGCGACAACGGCGAGGCGTGCGCATCGCCGATCCAGTGCCGAAGCCTTCGCTGCGTCGACGGCGTCTGCGAGCCCGCCGAGCTGCTCTGCGATTGATCGTGCGGGCCTGAACGTCGCGCAACTCCTGCGCGGGCGTGCCGGGCGGGCACGCTCGGTTGCCGCGGAATTCCTCACGATTCGTGCGGTCCACGCGTTGCTCGACGGGTCGTCCCACGATGAACCCCTTCGAGCAGCTCCAGCATCGCGCGCAGCGGCGCGCCGAACAGAAGGCCTCGCAGGCGATGACCGGGTGCTTCATCACCGCGTTCGGCATCGGCCTCGCGGGATGCATCCTCACCGGCGTCGGCGGGTACGTCGCGTGGCAGTTCTACCGCGCGGGCTCCGATCCCTGGGCCGGTGGGATCGGCAACATCGAAGCGACGGCGATCTGGGACGGCACCGGGCCGCTGGTGTGCGCGGGCAATCAGGTGCTCGACGTGACGCCGGTGACCGCGACGCTCGGCGCGAGCCCCGCGATCTCCGCGATGGGCAACTGCCGCATGACGCTGCACGGGGTGAACGTGAGCGCGCCGATCGCGCTCCAGGTCGGGGGCAACGCCGAGGTGGTCCTCGATGGCGGCTCGTACACGGGAGCGAGCGCCGCGATCGTCGCCGGCGCGAGCTCCCACGTGGTGGTCCAAGGCGCGGTGATTCAAGGCGCGGTGCAGCGAACGGGCGGCGCGCGCGTGGACGGGATGTGATGGAATCGATGGCCATGACGACGACACCCGAGTCGATCCTCGATGCAGTCGACGCCGATCTCGGCGCCGAGCGATATGCGCAGGCGAGCGAGAAGATCACGTCGCTCGGTCCGCTCACCGCGCTTCCACCCGCGCTGTGGGGGCGCGCGGTGCTGCGCTCGCTGCGATGCCGGCTGCTCGCGGGGGAGCCGGTGGATCGCATCGCGATCGACGCGCGCGCCGAGCTCGCGCGCGCCGAGGACCCGAAGGTGCGCGCGAGGCTGCACACCGAGATCGCGTACTCGTTCGTCGCCAAGCGCTGCGAGGCGCTGGCGCGCGAAGAGGTGGAGCTCGCGCGTGTCGCGTGGCCCGAGGGCAGCGTGTGGGCGACCGCGCTCTCGTGGGTCGCGCTGCGCTTCGATCATCGCGACGAAGCGCTGGCGCGCGCCGAAGAAGGAACGACCCTCGAGGAGCCCGAGAGCGCGCAGATGTTGCTCGCGCGGGTGCACTACGTGTGCGGGCGCTTCGATGCCGCGCTGAGCACGCTTGGATCGCTCGTCGATGCGCCGCGCCATCGGGTCGCCGCGCTGCGCCTGCGCGCCGACGTCGATCGGGTGCGCGGCGACTGGCAGGGCTTCCTCGATCACGTCGCGCGCATCCTCGAGCTCACGCCCGGTGGTGCGCACCGCCGTCGTGATCAGCTCGATCGTGCAAGCGCGCTCTTCGCGCTCGGTCGTCGCGAGGAGGGCGCCGAGGTCTATCGCGCGCTGTGGCGCGAGCACGCGGACGACGGAGAAGGACGCTTCGCGCGCGAGGTGCTCAACCACCTCGAGCGCGGCGCGGCCGGTGAGCGCAAGCGCGTGATGTTGCCCGCGTTCCCGACGGTGCAGCAGAAGCGCAACTACTGCGGGCCCGCGTCGCTGGAGCTCGTTCTTCGCTCGCTGGGGATCGACGTCGATCAGGATCGCATCGCGCCCGAGGTGAAGGGCGATCGCGGATCGACGCTCCACGCGATGACGACGTACCTCGAGTCGCACGGGCTCGTGACGCGCCGGTTCGAGGGCGATGCGTCGCGCTTCCGCGCGTGCCTCGAGCTCGGCCTGCCGGTGATCGTCGAAGAGGAGTACTCCACGACGAGCCACGTCGCGGTGATGATCGGCGTCGACGAGGAGCTCGGTCTGCTCTTCGTGCAGGACCCGATGACGCACGTCACGTCGGAGCGCCTGGTGCATACCCAGGGCTCGCTGGGGAAGCTCTATCGCAACGCGGCGATCGTCGCGTTCCGCGCGAACGACGAGAAGGTGATCGCCGCGCTCGATGCCGCGGGCGTGAAGGACGCCGAGCACATCCGCATCATCGACTCGTGCGCGACCCCCGAGGTCGAGAAGGACCCCGAGGAGATCCTTCGCCGCTGCGATCGCGCGATCGCGCTCGAGCGCGACTACCCGCTCGCGTGGAACCGGCGCACCCACGCGCTCTTCCGGCACTTCGCGCAGTACCGCGCGCAGACCAACCTCGCGCGCTTCCTCGCCGCGCTGCGCGAGGCGCGCGTTCGTTATCACGACCAGGAGTGGCCGCATCAGATCCACGGCTGGTACCTGATGGACGAGGGGCGCTGGGAAGAGGCGCTCATCGAGCTCGAAGAGGCGCTGCGCCTCGATCCCGGCGACTCGAACAACGCGCAGGACATCGCCGAGTGCCACATGAGCATGAAGCGACGCGCCGACGCGGACGCGGCGTTCTGGAAGACGCTGACCATCGATCCGACGCGCGGGCGCGCGACCGAGAACTTCGCGTCGCACGCGCTCGAGGGCGGCGACTTCGAGCTCGCCGAGCACCTGTCGCGCTGCGCCCGGGTGATGGCGCCGAACAACCCGTTCAACTGGATGACCGCGTCGAAGATCGCGGAGAAGCTCGGCAAGCGCGACGAGGCGATCACGCTCGGCCGCAAGTGCATGGAGATCTCGCCACGCTACACGTACGGCGCGATCCACCTCGCGCAGATGCTCTCGAGCGATCGCGACGACGCGGTGCGCGACGAGGCGCTCGAGATCGTGTCGCGGCTGTCGCGCGAGGCGCCGCTCTGGTTCGAGCCGCGGTGGCGCGCGGCGCAGATGCTCGAGGAGCGCGGGCGCATCGAGGAGGCGGTCGATCTCTTGGTCGCGGGCCTCGAGATCGCGCAGGACGAGCCGGTCGATCTGCTGCGCACGCTGACCGCGATCCTGCACGACGCGGGCGACACCGAGCGCGAGGTCGAGTACGCGGAGCGCTTCGCGATGGCGCGCCCGACGGTGGGCATGCTCGGCGTGCTCTTCGACGTGCTGGAGCGCGCGGATCGCCACCCGCGATTGCTCGAGGTGCTGCACGACTTCCACGCGCAGAGCCCCGACTCGCCCTATGCCTGCGCGCAGCTCGCGGCGCGGATCGTCGGGCAGGACGACGAGGACGCGCAGGCGATCGCGCTCTTCGAGAAGGCCGTGCAGGGCTCGCCGACGTACGCGTGGGCGCGGCGCTGCCTCGCGACGCTGAAGGGACGCGACGACGTCGAGAGCGCGATCGCGTTGCTCGCGAAGGCACCCGGCGCGAAGGACGCGTACGTCGAGCTCGATCGCGCGGCGCAGCTCGTCGAGGCGCGCCGCTGGGACGAGGCGAGCGACGTGCTCGCGCCGTTCGAGGCCCAGCTCGGATGGAGCGGTCGGGAGCTGCGCAATCGGATCGTGCTGCGCGATCGCGACGCGAAGGACGCGCTCGAGCCGAGCTCGAGCGAGCTGCGCGCGCAGCTGGCGATCGCGGGCTCGCTCGGGCGCTTCGACGTGGTGCGCGAGATCGACGCGCGGTTGTCCGAGGACGACGCGTCGGCGCGCACGATCCTGATCGCGTCGACGGATGGATGGGACGAGCTGCGCCCGTTGCTCGACGCGCGTCTCGCGCGGCTGATGGGCGACCCGCGCGCGTCGTACTACGACCGCACCTGGGCGCACGCGGTGCTCGCGGGGAGCCGCGCGGTGAGCGGCGATCGCGGGGCGTTCGATGCGGTGCTCGCGCACGAGCGCAACCCGAAGCTGCTCGTCGCGTCGATCAGCACCGCGCACCACGTGCGTCATGCCGAGCTCGTGCGGGCGGCGCGCGAGGCGATCGCGATGCTCGGCGAGGACCGCGCCGAGACGTGGATCACCCGCGCGCGGCTGCGCGCGTCGGAGGGTGCGCACGAGGCGGCGATCGAGGCGGCGCGGATCGCGACCGAGCGCTTCCCGCACTCGCTCGCGGGGTGGTCGATGCTCGCGGTCGAGCTGCTGATGGTCGATCGCCTCGACGAGGCGCAGCACGCGGCCCGACGCGGGGTGCGCGGATGGCAGCCCTGGGTCGGCGAGCACGAGGCCGCGGGTCTGGTCGCACTGGTGCGGGGAGATCGCGAGCGCGCCGCGAAGCACGCGCACGCGGCGTACTCGCGGCTCGTCGCACGCGGCTTCGCGGAGGACACGTTCCCGCTGGTCGTCGCGCTGCGTGCGGCGCTGACCGGAGACGAGGCGCGACTCGAGTGGGCGCGCGTGCAGCCCGATCTCCATCGCGATCCGAGCGCGCCGCTGTGGGGTCGGCTCGCCGAGATCGCGCGCGCCTCGCGCGCGGTGGGCTGAGCGTCAGCGGCGCTGGTGCGCGCGCGCCTCTTCGTTGCGCATCTGCGTCATCACCGCGACCGCCGCGGCGCTGCTCGATCCAGCGCCGCCCGCGGTCGTGGTGGCGTCCGGCGCCCCGCACACACACGCGCTCGAGTAGTCGCCGACGTAGACGAACTGCGCCATCGTCCCGCCGATCGAGCGGCAGCGCGCTCGGCACCCCGCGGGACCGCCCGGGAAATGCGCGTTTCCGCGGAACGACGTCGCGCATCCGACGTTCGTGAGCACCGCCAAGACGAGGAGCGAGGCTGGGACGATCGAGACCAGGATCTTCGACATGCCGCGCCGTGTATCGAACTGCGCGACGCGGTGCAACGCGTATCGAAGGGCTCCCGTCTCGCGCTCTCGGCCCCACGCTCTCGGCGCAACGTTTCTTTACCGTTCCTACCGATACGGTGGGGTTCACAGCGCGGTGATGAAACTTACGGTCAGCCCTCATGAGCCACCCGGAAACCCCGCTTCCCCTGCTGCCGCTCCGGCACGGCGTCGTGCTGCCGGGTCGTGTGACCACCATCCCGGTCGGCCGACCCCGCTCGCGCGCCCTCGCGGATGCGCTTCGTCCCGGTGATCGCGTCCTGCTCGCGGTGCAGCGCGATCCTTCCCAGGAAGATCCCTCGCTCGCCGATCTGCACCCGATCGCGACGCTCGCGCGTGTGAGCGACAAGACGGACCGCGGCTCGCGCGGCGTCATCCTCGTCGTCGATCCCACCTCGCGCTACCGCCTGGTCTCGCTGCTCCAGACGGTGCCGTACTGGACCGCGCGCGCCGAGCTCGCCGAAGAGACGAGCGGCGGTGACGAGGCCCAGATCCTCGCGACCGCGCTGCGCGAGCACCTCCGCGAGCTCGCCCCCGGCGACTCGCAGCTGCACGAGCTGCTGCGCGAGACGCGTGATCCCGCCGTGCTCGCCGACCGTGTCGCCGCGTGGATGGACACCGACGACGCGAAGAAGACCGAGGTGCTCCTCCAGCTCGACGTCACCGCGCGCCTGCGCCGCGTCGCCGAGCTGATCAACGAGGCGCGCGCCAAGGCCGAGCTGCGAAGCAAGATCGACGGCGAGGTCCGCAAGGAGCTCGGCAAGCACCAGAAGGAGGCGATGCTGCGCCAGCAGCTGCGCGCCATCCAGAAGGAGCTCGGCGAGGGCGAGGACAAGGACGAGCTGCGCGAGAAGCTCGACGCGATGGAGCTCCCCGAGGAGGTCCGCGAGGTCGTCGATCGCGAGCTGCGTCGCCTCGACCAGGTCGGGCCGAACCAGGCCGAGGGCAACGTGATCCGCACCTATCTGCAGTGGATCGCGGACCTGCCGTGGGCCGATCGGGCGCCCGCCTCGAGCGACATCGACGCGGTCGCGCAGAAGCTCGAAGAGGACCACTACGGCCTCGACGACGTGAAGCGCCGCATCCTCGAGCACATGGCGGTGCTCAAGCTGAGCGGTGCGAGCAGCAACGCGGCGCGCGGCACGATCCTCTGCCTCGTCGGGCCTCCCGGCGTGGGCAAGACCTCGCTCGCGCAGTCGGTCGCTGCGGCGACCGGTCGACCGCTGCAGCGCGTGTCGCTCGGCGGCGTGCGCGACGAGGCGGAGATCCGCGGTCATCGCCGCACGTACATCGGCGCGCTGCCCGGTCGTCTGATCGCGGCGATGCGCAAGGCGAAGGTGAAGAACCCCGTCATCGTCCTCGACGAGATCGACAAGATGGGGCGCGGCTGGCAGGGCGATCCCGAGGCCGCGCTGCTCGAGGTGCTGGACCCCGAGCAGAACAAGAACTTCACCGACCACTACATGGAGCTGCCCTTCGATCTCTCGGAGGTGCTCTTCATCGCGACCGCGAACGATCTCTCCACGCTCTCCGCGCCGCTCCGTGATCGCCTCGAGATCATCGAGGTGACCGGGTACACGGCGGAGGAGAAGGTGCAGATCGCGCATCGCCACCTCGTCCCGCAGCAGCTCGTGAAGGCGGGCATGCCCGAGAAGAGCGTGCTCTTCGCCGACGAGATCCTCGCGGCGATCGTCCGCGACTACACGCGCGAGGCCGGTGTTCGTCAGCTCGCGCGCGAGATCCAGAAGGTCGCTCGCTCGGTGGCGCTCGACGTCGCTCGCGCGAAGACCGACGAGCACGGTGAGCGCGAGGCGGTGACGGTCTCGCCGGAGCATCTGAAGAAGAGCCTCGGCAAGCCGCGCTTCCTCTCGGAGATGGCGGAGCGCGGCAACGCGCCCGGCATCGCGGCCGGCCTCGCGTGGACCCCGGTGGGAGGCGACATCCTCTACATCGAGACCACGAAGATGCCGGGGAAGGGCCGCCTCGAGATCACGGGGCAGCTCGGCGACGTGATGAAGGAGTCGGCGCGCGCTGCGCTCGCCTACCTCCGGAGCCGCGCCGACGAGTACGGCGTCGACCCCGAGTTCCTCGACAAGCACGACCTGCACATCCACGTGCCGGCCGGTGCGATCCCGAAGGACGGCCCGAGCGCGGGCGTCACGATGTTCACCGCGCTCGCATCGCTGCTCACGGGACGTCGCGTTCGCAGCGACGTCGCGATGACCGGTGAGGCCACGCTCCGCGGACGCGTGCTGCCGATCGGCGGCGTGAAGTCCAAGGTGCTCGCGGCGCACCGCGCCGGGTTCAAGCGCGTGATCCTTCCGAAGCTGAACGAGCGCGACATCGACGACGTGCCGGAGTCGGTGCGCGGCGAGCTCGAGTTCGTGATCGCCGAGGAGATGCGCGAGGTGCTCGCGGCCGCGCTCGAGCCCGATCCGGTCGCGATCGACGCGGGCCCGACGACTCCGTCGACGCCGAAGGGCGGCGGCGAAGGCGCCGTGATCGCCTGAGTCTTCCCGGAGTGCTCGTCCCGCCGGTCCTGGACGGGAGCGCGCGAGGCGCGCGGACGGTAGGGACCGGCGGGCGAGCCGATGTTTCGATCGAACGAGAACCGTGACGCACGACGACGCCCGGTCCGGGATTTCCCGGACCGGGCGTTGCATTCTGGGGCGCCGTGCTCCTGAATCGTGCCGTGTCGTGCCTCCGGACATCCCTGCTCTGCACAGCGTTGCTCGTCGTCGCTTGCGGAGGGGACGACGAGCCACCCGCGTCGCAGCTCGTCGACTATCGGCGCGACATCCTGCCGATCTTCAGCGAGCACTGCTTCGCGTGCCACGGGCCCGACGAAGGACGACGCCTCGCGGGGCTGCGCCTCGACACGCGCGAGGACGCGATCGCGGAGCGCCCCGACGGGCGTCGCGCGATCGCGCCCGGTGACCCGGCTGCGAGCCTGGTGATCGCGCGGGTGCGCGAGACCGATCCCGCGCGCCGGATGCCGCCGGGTGGCGCGCTGAGCGAGGCGCAGATCGCGCTGCTCGAGCGATGGATCGCGGAGGGCGCGCAGTACGAGCGGCACTGGTCGTTCACGCCTCCCTCGCGACCGGAGGTGCCGGGCGGTGCGGTCGACGACGCGTTCGATGCGTTCGTGCACGATCGGCTCGCGGACGAAGCGATCGAGCCCTCGCCGCCTGCCGATCCCGCGACGCTGATCCGCCGCGTCACGCTCGATCTCACCGGGCTCCCGCCGACGCCCGCGGAGGTCGACGCGTTCGTCGCCGATCCCAGCGACGAGGCCTACGCCGCGCTCGTCGATCGCTTGCTCGCCTCGCCGCGCCACGCCGAGCACCTCGCGCGCGACTGGCTCGACTTCGCGGGCTACGGCGACACCAACGGCATCTACTTCGACGAAGAGCGCACGATGTGGCCGTGGCGCGACTGGGTGATCGATGCGTTCGCGCGCAACGAGCCGTTCGACGACTTCCTCGTCGCGCAGATCGCGGGCGATCTGCTGCCGGGCGCGAGCGAGGACGACGTGCTCGCGACCGCGTTCCTGCGCCACGCACCGACGACCGAAGAGGCCGGCATCGACGAGGAGGAGTGGCGCATCCAGTACGCGATGGATCGCGCGAGCCTGGTCGGCGGTCAGCTGCTCGGCATCACCGTGCGCTGCGCGCGCTGCCACGATCACAAGTACGACCCGATCCCGGCCCGCGACTTCTATCGCCTGACCGCGTGCTTCGATCGGGTGCGCGATCGCGGGCGCACCGCGTACCAGGAGGAAGGCGTCCCGCTGCTCGCGGCCGCGAGCCCGCTGCAGCGCGAGGCGCTGGACGCGGTGCGGGCCGACATCGCGCGCGTGCGGGCCGAGCTCGACGCGCTCGATCCCCAGGGCGCGCTCGCGGCGTGGGAGAGCTCGATCGATCGCACCGCGCCGGCGTGGACCGCGCCGACCTACGCGGCGCTGCGGAGCGAGCGCGGCACCGTGCTCACCGAGGACGCGGCGCAGGTGATCCAGGCGTCGGGCCCGGTGCCCAACGTCGAGACGTGGTGGCTCGACATCACCGCGCCCTCGCAGATCCGCGCGATCCGCATGGATCTCGGAGGACGGCGCGCGAGCGACGCTCCGTCGATCTCCGAGATCACCGCGCGCATCGAGTCCGCGGAGCGCCGCACGTCGGTGCGCTTCGAGATCGCGTCGCGTCTCGACGGGACGTCGATCCCCGAGATCGTCGACGGGCGCACCACGACCAAGATCTACGTCGAGTCGCCGACGACGATCGTGCTCGTGCCCGCGGAGACGATCACGCTCGGCGAGGGTGAGACGCTCTCGCTGCGCATCGATCAGCGACAGGGCTGGAGCGGCGTGTTCCGCGACATCCGCGTGCGCGTCGCGTCCGAGCCGCGCGCGACGCTCGGCGACGAGCTCGACGCGATCCTCGCGACCCCGCGCGCCTCGCGCACCACCGCGCAGCAGTCGCTCCTGCGCGATCACGTCGCGCGGGTGCACGCCGGCGCCGAGATGCGTGCCGTCGCGCAGCGGCTCTCCGCGCTCGAGGCGCGCGAGCGCGAGCTCGCCGCGATCCCGAGCACGCGCGTGATGCGCGACGACGATCCCGAGCGCGTGACCCACGTGCGGCTCCGCGGTCAGTTCGATCAGCTCGGCGACCGCGTCGGCTGCGGTCTGCCCGAGGTGCTCACGCTCGACGATCCCGAGGCGAACGTGCACGATCGCCTCGAGCTCGCGCGATGGATCGTGGGGCCGACCAACCCGACCACCGCGCGCGTGATCGCGAGCCACTACGTGCAGCTGCTCTTCGGGCGCGGGCTCGTGGGCACGCCCGACGACTTCGGCACGCGCGGCGAGCCCCCCTCGCACCCCGAGCTGCTCGACTGGCTCGCCATCGAATTGCGCGACTCGGGCTGGGACGTCCGCGCGCTGGTTCGCGCGATCGTGACGAGCGACACCTATCGCCAGTCGTCGCGGGTGCGCGCCGAGCTGCTCGCGCGCGATCCCCAGAATCGCTTGTTCTGGCGCGGTCCGCGCGGCCGTCTCGACGCCGAGGTGATCCGCGATCAGGCGCTCTTCGTGAGCGGCTTGCTCGTCGAGTCGATCGGCGGGCCGAGCGTGCGTCCCTATCACCCCGACGGGCTCTACGAAGAACGCCAGGACAGCTTCGGCGAGCTCGTCACCTATCGTCCCGATCGGCTGCCCGAGCAGAACCACCGTCGCTCGCTCTACACGTTCTGGCGGCGCGGCTCGCTCCTGCCCTCGATGGCGATCACCGACGCGCCCTCGCGAGTCACTCCGGTCGCGCGGCGCGAGATCACGAGCACCCCCACCCAGGCGCTCGCGCTCATGAACGAGCCGGTGATGGTCGAGGCCGCGCGTCACCTCGCAGAGCGCATGCAGCGCGAGGCGCCGGACGACCCCGACGCCCAGATCCGCCTCGCGTTCCGCCTGCTCACCGCGCGCACGCCGCGCGACGAAGAAGTCGCGGTGCTCCGCGCGACCTACGACGCCGAGCTCGACGCCGCGCGCACCGATCCCGCGATCCTCGGTGTGCTCGCGATCGGCGAGTCGGCGCGCGACTCCGCGGGCGATCCCGCCGCCCACGCCGCGCGCACCCTCGTCGCCCGAACGATCCTCAACCTCAGCGAGACGCTCTCGAGGGAGTGAACGTGAACCGACGCACTCTTCTCACCGGCTCGATGTCGCTGCTCGGCACCGCCGCGCTCGCGTCGCTGCTCCCGACCGGTCGCGAGCGCGCCCTCGCGATGCCGCACTTCACGCCGAAGGTCCGGCGCGTCGTGTACCTCTTCATGTCGGGCGGGCCCTCGCAGCTCGAGACCTTCGATCACAAGCCCGGCCTCGCCGCGCTCGATCGCACCGAGCTCCCCGAGTCGATCCGCCGCGGCCAGCGCCTCACCACGATGACCTCGGGCCAGACCTCGTTTCCGGTGGTCGCGCCCCGCGTCGGCTTCACCCAGCACGGCGAGAACGGCACGTGGGTGAGCGACCTGCTGCCGAACCTCGGCTCGATCGTCGATCGCCTCTGCATCGTGCGCTCGATGCACACCGACGCGATCAACCACGATCCCGCGGTCACGCTGATCCAGAGCGGCAGCATGAACCCCGGCCGGCCCTGCATGGGCTCGTGGGTGAGCTACGGGCTCGGCGCGCCGACCCGCGATCTGCCGACGTTCGCGGTGCTGCTCTCGAACAGCGGGCTCTTCGGGGGACAGCCGCTGAGCACGCGCTTCTGGAGCAGCGCGTTCCTGCCCGCGCACCACCAGGGCGTGCAGCTGCGCGGCGGCAGCGATCCCGTGCTCTACCTCGACGACGGCTCCGGCGCGCCTCGCGCGAGCCTCGAGCGCCTGCGCGACGCGCGCACCGCGCTCGATCAGATGCACGCGGACGAGACCGGCGATCCCGACATCACCGCGCGCATCGAGTCGTACGAGCTCGCGTTCCGCATGCAGACCTCGGTGCCCACCCTCGCCCGCGCCGGCGACGAGCCCGAGAGCACGTACACGCTCTACGGCGAGGACGCGCGCATCCCCGGGACGTTCGCGGCGAATTGCGTGCTCGCGCGGCGCCTGCTCGAGAACGACGTGCGCTTCGTGCAGCTCTACCACCGCGACTGGGATCACCACGGCACGATGCAGACCGATCATCCGATCGCGGCGCGGGCCGTCGATCGTGCGTCGATGGCGCTGGTGCTCGACCTCGAGCAACGCGGCCTGCTCGAGGACACGCTGGTGATCTGGGGCGGCGAGTTCGGCCGCACCGTCTACGGGCAGGGGGAGGTGCGCACCGATCAGTACGGGCGCGATCACCACCCGCGCTGCTTCTCGATGTGGCTCGCGGGGGGCGGCGTGCGCCGCGGGCTCGTCCACGGCACGACCGACGACTACTCGTACAACGTCGTCGACGGCGCGCTGCACGTGCACGACTTCCAGGCGACGGTGCTGCACCTGCTCGGGTTCGATCACACGCGCCTCACGTATCGCAGCGAAGGCCGCGACTTCCGACTGACCGACGTCTCGGGGCGCGTCGCGACCGAGCTCCTCGACGAGTAGGACCTCTCCCCACGACGGCGTCACTGAAGGCGCGTCCGCACGTCGGCCATCCCTCCATCGCGGGCTGCGCTCCAAGGCGCGGCCACGGAGGGGATCCATGAGGAAACTGACTTGTTGTGCGGTGCTCTTCGCGCTGATCGCGTGGGGCTGTGGCGACGACGACGGTGGCACCGACGTGCCCGACGCCGGCGAGGAGATGGACGGCGCGACCAGCGACGTCGACGGCGGTGGCGGAGGGGACGTCGACGGCGGAGGTGGCCCGAGCTGCACCGCCGAACAGCTCGCGTGCGGCGAAGCATGCGTCGACCCCCTGATCGATCCCGCGAGCTGCGGCGCGTGCGACAACGCCTGCGCGGATGGCGAGGTCTGCTCGCTCGGCACCTGCGCCGCGGACTGCAGCGCCGGCCTGACCGAGTGCAGCGGCGGCTGCGTCGACACCGAGAGTGACGCCGCGAACTGCGGCGCGTGCGGCACCGCGTGCGGCGCGTCCGAGATCTGCTCGGGCGGCGAGTGCGTGTGCCCGCCGGGCACCGAGGCCTGCGGTGACGTGTGTGTCTCGACCGCGAGCGATCCCGCGCACTGCGGCGCGTGCGACGCGGCGTGCGCCGACGGCGAGGTCTGCTCGCTCGGCGCCTGCGCGGCCGAGTGCGCGGCCGGCCTCACGAGCTGCGACGGCGCGTGCATCGACACCACGAGCTCGCCCTCCGACTGCGGCGCCTGCGACAACGCGTGCGCGACCGGCGCGAGCTGCAACGCGAGCACCTGCGAGTGCCCCGCGGGCACCGAGGAGTGCGCGGGCGCGTGCGTCGACACCGAGAGCCACCCGCTCCACTGTGGCGCCTGCGGCACGGCCTGCGCGGCGGGCGAGGTCTGCAACGCGGGCACCTGCCAGGCCGAGTGCGGCGCGGGCCTCGCGACCTGCGGCGCGGCGTGCGTCGACACCGCGACCGACGTGCTGAACTGCGGCGCCTGCGGCGTCGCGTGCACCGGCGGCCAGACCTGCGCCGCAGGCGAGTGCACGTGCCCGGGCGGCGGCGAGCTCTGCGACGGCGCGTGCGTCGACACCGCGACCGACACCGCGAACTGCGGCGGCTGCGGCGATGCCTGCGATCCCGGCGAGGCCTGCGTCGCGGGCATGTGCCGCGCGGCGTGCCCCGGCGACCTCGAGCGCTGCGGGCGTCGCTGCGTCGACTTCCAGGTCGACCCCACGAACTGCGGCGGCTGCGCGATCTCGTGCGGCTTCGGCGGCACCTGCAACGCCGGCGCCTGCACCTGCGCGGCGGGCGCGACCGAGTGTGACGGCTCGTGCGTCAACACCCAGACCGATCGCAACCACTGCGGCGCGTGCGGCACCGTCTGCGCGGATCGTCAGTTCTGCATCGGGGGCACGTGCATGGGACGCATCTGATCCCGTCGTGACCCGACCGGACGCCCACGCTCCACATCAACGGAGCGTGGGCGTTCGCATCTCCTCCCTGCTTCGCATCTCCCACCACCCGCACGCGAGCCCTACGGATCGAGCAGTGGCGGACCAGAAGGGCACGAGGGCACAAGCGCGTTCCTTGTTCGCGGAGAACGGCGGTGTTAGGCTGCCTGACACTCGCGAATCCGAGGGATCGGTGAGGTCACCGCCCCCGGCTCGCGCCACCGTACCGAGCAGCAGCGCCGCCCGTATGGTCCGCCTGACCGACAGAATCTCCCTCACCGAGATCGTCGAGAAGGTTCGCGGCTACCAACCCCAGGCGGACTTCGACCTCGTCAATCGCGCGTACGTCTTCTCCGCGCAGAAGCACGAGGGCCAGAAGCGGAAGTCGGGCGAGCCCTACTTCACCCACCCGGTCGCGGTCGCGAACATCATCGCGGAGATGAAGCTCGACAGCGCGAGCGTCTGCGCCGCGCTGCTCCACGACGTCCTCGAGGACACCGACGTCACGACCAAGCAGATGGAGGAGATCTTCGGCGAGGAGGTCTCCTTCCTCGTCGACGGCGTCACGAAGCTCGGCAAGATCAACTTCACCTGCAAGGAAGACCAGCAAGCGGAGAGCTTCCGCAAGATGCTGGTCGCGATGGCGCGCGACATCCGCGTGCTGCTCGTGAAGCTCGCCGACCGTCTCGACAACATGCGGACCCTCGAGCACATGAAGCCCGAGGCGCAGGCCCGCATCGCCCAGGAGACGCTGGAGATCTACGCGCCGCTCGCCGGACGCCTCGGCATCAACTGGCTCAAGAGCGAGCTCGAGGATCTCTCGTTCCGCTACCTGTATCCCGAGGCCTACGTCGACATCACCGCGAAGTCGAAGAAGGTCTCGCGCGACCAGGAGCGCTACATCAGCGACGTCTGCAAGCGACTGCAGAAGATGCTGATCGAGCGCGGGTTCGCCGCCGAGTGCAGCGGGCGCATGAAGCACCTGTACTCGATCTACCGCAAGATGCGGCAGAACAACTGCGAGTTCGAGCAAGTGCACGACGTGCTCGCGTTCCGCGTGCTCGTCGAGAACGTCGCGGACTGTTACGCAGCGCTGGGCGTGATCCACTCGCAGTGGACCCCGATCCCCGGCCGCTTCAAGGACTACATCGCGCTGCCGAAGCCCAACATGTACCAGTCGTTGCACACGACGGTCATCGGGCCCGGGCAGCGCCGCATCGAGGTGCAGATCCGCACCCACGAGATGCACAAGACCGCCGAGAACGGCATCGCGGCGCACTGGAAGTACAAGGACAAGAGCGGCGGCCCCGACGCGAAGGACGCGGCGCGCTTCGCGTGGCTGCGCCAGCTCATGGAGTTCCAGCAGGAGGTCGCGGACCCCGCCGAGTTCCTCGACTCGGTGAAGGTCGATCTCTTCGCGGACGAGGTCTACGTCTTCACGCCGAAGGGGCAGCTCAAGGTCTTCCCGCGCGGCGCGACGCCGATCGACTTCGCGTACTCGGTGCACTCGGAGGTCGGCGATCACTGCGCGGGCTCGCGCGTGAACGGCGCGATCGTCCCGCTGCGGTACACGCTGCACAACGGCGACACCGTCGAGATCATCACGTCGCCGCAGCAGCATCCCAGCAAGGACTGGCTCGACTTCGTGCAGACGGGCCGCGCGCGCTCGCGGATCCGCACGTACATCCGGAGCGAGGAGCGCCGTCGCTCGATCAAGCTCGGCAAGGATCTCGTCGAGCGCGCCTTCCACAAGAAGGACATGTCGTTCGCGCGCTTCCTGAAGAGCGGCGACGCCGAGCGGGTCGCGACGCACTTCAAGGTGCAGAGCCCGGACGAGCTCTTCGCGGCGGTCGGGTACGGGCGCGTGTCCGCGTCGGACGTGTACGACGCGGCGATCCAGGACGAGAAGTCGGCGGACGCGCTGCGGCCCTCGTTCATCGAGCGCACGGTGCGTCGCGTCACCGGCAGCTCGAGCGCGGGCGGGATCCGCATCGACGACGTCGACGACGTGCTGGTGCGCTTCGCCCAGTGTTGTCAGCCGCTGCCGGGCGATCCGATCACCGGATGGATCACGCGGGGGCGCGGCGTGACGGTGCATCGTCGCGGCTGCCCCAAGGCGATGGAGCTCGATCCCGAGCGCCGCATCGACGTCGCGTGGAGCGAGGCGATCAAGATCGCGCGGCCGGTCGCGCTGCGGATCATCACCTCGGATCGGCCGGGGATCCTCGCGAACGTGAGCGCTGCGTTCACCGAAGCGGGCGTGAACATCCAGGAGGCGAACTGCCGCGTCGGTCCCGACGGTCAGGCGGTGAACCTCTTCCAGTTCCTGGTCGACGACGCCGGGCGCTTGCAGAACCTGATGCGCAAGATCCAGGGCGTCGAAGGCGTGTACTCGGTCGAGCGCGCCTGAGCGAGTCTCCAGAAAAACGGCTCGCCCGCTCAGGGCCCTCCCGCCCACGTGCTCCGCACGTTCCCGTGCGGGCCCTGCGCGAGCGGGCACTCCAGCTGGACTGAGCGATCAGGCGCCCGCGGGCGCCTGGTCGTAGACGCGCGTGCCGCGCGGCGCTTCTTCTTCGTCGCGCGTCGCGCGACGCCACGTGTGGGTGCGACCGGCGCGATCGAACGTCGCGATCAGCGCGCCGATGCCGACCGTGCTCGCGACGAGGCCCACGAGGCCGTCCATCAGCGGCACGAGCGCGATGAGGCGCAGCGCGCCCACGCCGACCATCGACCAGATGATGCGATCGCGCAGCTCGTGCGTGGAGTGCCGTCGCGCCGAGAGCGCGCGGCCGAGCAGCCAGCCGCTCGTGACGTAGCCCGCGGCCGAGAGCGGCACCGAGAGGATCGCGGTCGCGATCGCGAGCGGGATCCCGAGGATCGTCAGGGTGAGCGCGAAGATCGTGAGCGGGATGCCGACCGCGACCATCACGCCCATCAGCAGCGTGCGCCGCGTCTCGTTGGCCGCGGTCTGGTAGATGCGCTCCGCGGTCTCGTGGGGCACGAGCCACGCCGCGATCGCGGCGAGCCCGAGCAGCGCGAGGGTGCCCGCGGCCCAGCTGAGGAAATACGAGAGCGCTCCGAACGCCGGATCGGGGCGGCCGTACTGCTGCGCCGCGGCGAGCGCGGGCGAGAGCGTGATCGCCACGAGCGCGGCGGAGAGCCACGCGAGGCGCGCCTTCGATCGTGAGCGCGTGTTCATGCGCCGCTACGTCCAGCAGCGCGTATGCCAGGACCCTCACCGCAGATCTGGATCAATCCGTCGGAGACGAATACGCTCGGATCCCGACGCGATGCTACCCGCGGCGGTCCAAGAGGCGCTCTCCACGCTGACTGCGGCGCTCGCGGTCGATCCCGCGATCCAAGGCGCGCTCTACGCGCGCTGGCGCGCGAACGCGATGCCGGAGCCCGATCTGCCGCGCGAGGTCGGCGCGGCGGCGGACGTGCTCGATCGCGCGATGCCCGCGCTGACGCGCTCGCAGAACGGGCTCGCCGATCTCGGCGCGCTCTTCGGCGACCCCGCGGGCGCGATCGTGTTCACGTGGTGCGCGGCGGGCGCGGCCCGTCGTGACGCGCGCATGGCGCGTCTGCTCGCGAGCGCGGCGACGCGTCCCGAGCTCGCCTCGCGCGTCGCGGCCGCGGCGCGTGCGCGCGTCGTCGAGGGCCCGCTGCTCGACGCGCTCGCGTGCGCGCCGCTGCTCGGCACCGGCGATCGCTTCGCGCTGCCCGAGAACGCCGAGGCCGCGGCGCGCATGGAGATCCTGCTCTGGGAAGCGGGCGCGACCGCGCTCTCGCTGCCCGATCTCGGCGCGTGGATCTGGGCGACGCGCGAGACGTTCGAGGCGATCGTCGCGCGTCCCGCGCACGGCTCGCTGCGCGGTCGTGTGCTCGCGGCGCGCTGTCTCGAGGTGAGCGCGCGTGGCATCCCGGCGAACGTCGATCCCGAGCTCGTCGGTCGCACGCTGCAGGTGCTGCAGCCGCTCTTGCTGCATCCCGAGCCGCTGGTGTGGATCCACGCGTCGCGCGCGCTGGGTCGGCTCACGGGATCGATCGATCAGCTCGAGGGCACGCTGCTCGACTGGATGCGCGGCGAGTCGGTGCTGTTGCGGCAGCGCGCGCTCACCGCGTTCGCGTCGCTGCCGGCCGAGCGGCTCAAGGTGCTCGCGAGCGAGCTGGTGCACATCCTCGACTCGCCCGAGGAAGGCTGGGCGCTCGCTGCGGTCGCGGCCGCGACGCCGTACTTGTTCTTCGAGCGACGCGATCTCTGGGATCGCCTCGCGGCGCGCATCCTCGAGGGCGATGGGGGTGCGGTCGCGGCGCGCGCGCTCGCGCGCGGGCTCGGCACGTTGTGGCGGCGGGGGACGAACCAGAGCGCGATCGAGGCGCCGATGCGGCAGCTTCGCGAGATGGCGCGCCGCGCGCGCGCGAGCTCGCTCGACGAGCAGCGACGCTGGCTCGAGGTGATCGCGGTCACCGATCCCGTCGACGGTGCGGAGCGCGATCCGCTCGACCTCGAGCTCGGCCTCGAGAACCTCGTGCGCATCGCCGCGCAGTACGACGACGACGAGGCCGACGCGCGCGCCGCGCGCTTCGCGGGGTCGCTCGCCGCGACGTTCGCGGAGGCGAGCCGCATCGCGCTCGGGACGGACACCGTCCGTCATCGCGCCGCGGCGATCAACGCGCTCGAGGGATGCGCGCGCTCGCTCGCGCTGCGGCTCTGGGGCCCGCTGCTCGCGACGCGACCCGAGGGCGAGCACGTCGACGCGCCCGATCTCGAGGCGACGTGGACCACGATCGCGCGTGCGCCCGCGGAGATCCTCGATCTCTTGAAGGAGCGCGAGCGCACCGAGGACGATCTGCCGCTCGAGGTGCTCGCGGTCCGGCTCGGCGGCTACGCGCTCGATGCGTGCGGTGAGGACAGCGAGCTCGGTCCGGGCAGTGGTCCCACCGCGCACGGCACCTGTCGCTGGCTGCGCAAGGTGGAGGGGCTCGCCGATGGCGCGCGCGATCTGCCCGCGCCGCTCGAGGGCGCGCTGAGCGCGCTCTTCTGGCGCTTGGTCGACACGACGCGCGGCACCGCGCTCGGCGAGGTCGACGACGTGCGCTGGCTCGGTCCGTTCGCCGCGTGGTGGGCGCTGGTGATCGATCGTCCCGCGATGCTGCAGCAGCTCGCGCACGCGCTGCCGATGATGGCCGAGGGCGCGCTCGCACGATGCTGCGAGGAGGCCGAGGCGCTGCGCACCGCGGTCGCGTCGGGCGAGGCCGACGGCAAGTGGGGCGCGGCCGCGGCGGAAGCGCTCGCGTCGCTGCAGACCGACGACACCGAGCTCGCGCACGCGCTCGCAGGGCTCGCGCGTGGGCTCGAGAAGTTCGGCGTCGCCGCGGGCCCGAAGCCCGATCTCGAAGCGCTCTGCCTCGATCTCGTGATGAGCGCGGAGCGCCTCCAGGGCGCGCTCGCCGATCCCGTGAAGGCGCTGCACCCCGCGAGCGAGATGACCGCGGAGAGCTCGCTCTCGCGTGCCGCGACCGAGAATGCGCCGCGTGTGGCCGCGCTGGTGGCGCGGGCGATCCGCGCGCGCGAGCTCTCGATGCTCGAGGTGTGGTTCGCGTCGCTCGGCCCGGTCGCGTCGGCGCTGGTCGAGGGCGCGGTGAGCGGCGCGGTGCGTCGCTCGCCTCCGCCGCCGCCCGCGCCGAAGAAGAAAGAGCCGAAGATCATCGAGGGCTACGAGCTCGTGAAGCCGCTCGGCGAGGGCGGGATCGGCACCGTGTGGCTGGTGCGCAAGCCCGGCGCCGATCGCTTCTTCGTGCTCAAGATCCCGAAGGCCGACGCGCTCGCGGGCGCGAGCGACACCGAGCGCGAGGGCATCCTCGCGTCGTTCGTCGAGGAGGCGAAGGCGCTCGCCGGGCTCTATCACCCGAACGTCGCGAACATCATCGATCGCGGCGTCTCGGGCGCGGTGCCGTTCCTGGTGCTCGAGTACCTGATCGGCGCCGATCTGAAGCAGTACGCGACCGCGCGTCCGATGTCGCTCTTCGAGCTGCGCCAGGTCGTGGTCGAGTCGTGCGCGGGGCTCGCGGCGCTGCACGCGGCGGGGCTCGTCCATCGCGACATCAAGCCGGCGAACCTGTGGCTGCGACTGCCGCTCTCGGGCGGCGAGCGCTTCGAGGGGGACCGCCATCGCGATCCGGCGCGCGCACAGCCGCTCGCGACGGTGGTGATCGACTTCGGCATGGTGCGCGCGATGCGCGTGCCGCCCGACGTGGGTGGGAAATTCGTCGCGGGTACGCCGGGGTACATCGCCCCGGAGCAGGTGCTCGATCCGGTCGAGCTCGACGGGCGCGCCGACGTCTACGCGCTCGCGGGCACGATCTACAACGTCACGACCGGTCGCACGTTCTTCGACGATCTCGAGTCACCTCGCGACCGCATCATCGCGCACATGAACCGCGATCCCTTCGAGGACGGCGAGCGCCTGCGCGCGTATCCGGCCGCGATGGCGAAGCTGCTGCGCGCAGCGACCGCGATCTCGCCGAAGGATCGTCCCCACCCGATGGAGCTCGCGCGCGAGTTCGTCGCCGCGTTGTGAGCCCTACCGGAGTGCTCGTCCCGCAGGTCCCGGACGGGAGCGCGCGAAGCGCGCGGACGGTAGGGACCGGCGGGCGAGCCGATTTTCAGCAGTCGTCGAGTCCTTGCCGGAGTGCTCGTCCCGCAGGTCCCGGACGGGAGCGCGCGAAGCGCGCGGACGGTAGGGACCGGCGGGCGAGCCGGAGTGCTCGTCTCGGCGGGCGAGCCGATGTTCGACAGTCACTCGAAGCGCACGGTGAACGTCGCGTCGGGCGAGATCTGATCGCTGCCACCGAATGGGCCGCGATCGGTCTTGCGCCGTGCGGCCGCCAAGAGCGTCAGCGTGGTGAGCGAGGGCGCGCTGCCGAGCTCGATCGTGAAGCCGATCTCGCATGGGATCGTGCGCCCGGCGCAGAGCTCGCGGAGATCACCGCCGATCATCGCGAGCGCGAGATCGGTGGTGCCGTCCTCGCGGACGACCGTGTCGTCCGAGACGAGCTCGTCGAGCGCGGGATCGTCGGGCACCAGGGTCGCGCTCGCGATCCCTTCGGTGCGTCCACCCACGCCGACGAACAAGCCGGCGTCGGCATCGCGGATCGTGATCGCGTTCATCACGAGCAGGACGTGCCGAGCCCCGCCCGGCTCGAGCTGGAACATCCGGACGTCGCGCACCTCTTCGATGCGGAGCGGCTGACAAGACGCGATCAGCCAGCTCGACGCGGCGATCGCGAAGGACGTTGTGCCGAGCTGAGACCTTCGCATGTCGCGCATCGAGCGCAGCAGCACGCGTGCCATCGCGGCATACTGCGGACATGCCCGACGAGCGGCCTTATCGCGCGGCTCCGCCCGACGCGCGCCGGCTGGGATGGAACGAGACGCGCGCGGGGCGCGCGACCGAGCTCACGCGAGAGCGCCGTGCCGAGGCGACGTCGCGCGAGGTCGTGCCGATCGTGGTCGCGTCCACCGCGCTCGTGGTCGCGTTCGGTGCGCTCTCGATGGTCGCGCAGGGGCTCTCGATCGCGCTCGCCGCGGGCGTCGCGGCGACGTGGCCGCTCTCGGTCGAGCGCATCCACATCGACGAGCACGGGCTGGTGTGGCGCGATCGTCTGTTCGGATCGCGGCTGCGTCTCCCGCTCGAGCGCGTGCTGCCCCGGATCGTCGATCAAGAGGGCGAGCGCGCGCTCCTGATCGGCTCGGGCGGCAGCTGGCACCTGCTCGCGAGCGGCGATCCCGGCGACGTCGACGAGCTCGCGCGGCTCGTCGCGGCCGCGGTCGCGCGGGCTCGGAGCTGACCGCCGTCGCTCCGACGAATCGTCGTGTTCGTGGTGTCTCATCGGCTCTCACCACGACAATTCGTCGTGTCCGGCGATCCCACCCGCATCCGGGGCGCTCCGATGCCCGAGAACACGGGCGTTCTCACGTGGCACGCTTCGCGCTCTGCGGGCCGCCGATGAACGACATTCGCTCCGTGCTCAGCGAGGCCGAAGGCAGGATCGATCGTGCGGTCTCGGCGATCCTCGCCGCGCTCGAAGCCGGAGAGATCCCCGACGACGACGTCTTCGACGCGATCTACGCGCCGCGGTGGCGCGAGCTCTCGTACCAGCACTGGACGCCGATCGAGACCGCCGACGTCGCGGTCGCCTGGCTCACCAGCGGCGGCGCGCGTCGTGTGCTCGACGTGGGCGCGGGGGTCGGCAAGCTCTGCGTGTACGGCGCGCTCACGACGAACGACGTGGCCTTCGTCGGCGTCGAGCAGCGCGCCGATCTCGTCGAGGAGGCACGGCGCACCGCGGCGCGCCTCGGCGTCGAGGATCGCGTCGAGATCCGTCACGGCACGCTCGACGACGTCGATCCCGCCGAGTTCGACGCCCTCTATCTCTACAATCCGTTCGCCGAGAACCTGGGCGCCGACGACACCGAGATCATCGACTCGAGCGTGCCGCTGACGTTCGATCGATTCCGTCGCGACGTCTCGCTCGTCGAGCGCTGGCTCGGCGCTGCCTCGATCGGGACGCGCCTGGTCACGCTGCACGGGTTCGGCGGGCACGTGCCCGACAGCTTCCGGCTCGTGGCCTCGCAGCGCGACGGCTGGGACGCGCTGCGGGCGTGGGAGAAACACGCGCCCGCGAGGCGACGGTGACGCCGGACGAGCTCGCGCGCGCGCTCCGGCGCGGGTGCCCGGTCGACGACGACGAGTTCGACCGGCTCTTGATCGAGCGCTACCGGTGCGTCGCAGCGCGCTACTTCACGCCCATCGCGGTCGCGGCGAGGGCGGCTCACGTGCTCGAGTCGTACGGCGTGCGCACCGTGCTCGACGTCGGCTCGGGGGTCGGGAAGCTCTGCATCGTCGCGGCGCTCGGGAGCGACCTCGAGCTGACCGGGATCGAGCAGCGAGCGCCGATGGTGCTCGAGTCGCGTCGCCTCGCCGCGCGCTTCGGTGTGTCGCACCGAGCGCGCTTCGAGCGCGGCACGATCGAAGCGATCGATCTCGCGGCGTTCGATGCGCTCTACGTGTTCAACTCGTTCGCGGAGAACGTCTTTCCCGTGAGCGAGCGGCTCGATGCGACGGTCGAGCTCTCCGCGACGCGCATGGCGCGCGACCTCGCGATCGTCGAGCGCGCCCTCGAGCGCATGCCGCTCGCGGGATCGTTGCTCACCTACCACGGGTTCGGCGGCGAGATCCCCGACACGTTCGACTGCGTCCACGAGGAGACGGCGGGGACCGACGTGCTGCGGCTGTGGTCCAAGCGACGCACGAGGCCCGGCGGTGCGCGGTGGATCGAGGTCGGCGACGAATGGATGCTCTGCGACGAGAGCGCGGCGGTGCGAGCACGCGCGCTGGCCCGGACGAGGTTCGAGATCGTCGTCCGGGAGCAGGACGAAGGATGACCGCGGCGTGCGAGTCGCGACGGAAAGTGGCACGTCACCGGCGTGCCGCGTGCGAGCTCACGACATTCTGACGTAGCTCCCGAGCTGGTCGCGCGCTCCGCGGCGATGCGGCGGCTCGATGGGATCCTGAGGACCGTCGCGGGCAAGGACGTGGTGATCTCGCTCGTCGGCGAGAGCGGCACCGGCAAGGAGGTGCTGGCGCGCCGCGCGCACGAGCTCTCGCCGCGCCGGGCCGGACCCTTCGTTCCGATCAACTGTGCGGCGATCCCCGAGGGGCTCTTCGAGAGCGAGCTCTTCGGGCACGAGCGCGGCGCGTTCACCGGCGCGCGAGAGCGCGCGAAGGGCAAGATCGAGGCGGCGATCGGCGGGACGCTCTTCCTCGACGAGCTCGGGGAGATGCCGCTCGCGATGCAGTCGAAGCTGCTCCGCTTCCTCGAGCACCGGCGCTTCATGCGCGTGGGAGGCCACACCAAGCTCGAGGCCGACGTGCGGCTGGTCTGTGCGACGCTGCGTCCGCTCGAGGACGACGTGAGGGAGGGGCGCTTTCGCGCCGACCTCTTCTATCGCATCCAGGGCATCAGCCTCGAGGTGCCGCCGCTGCGCGAGCGGCCGGCCGACATCCCGCCGCTGATCGAGCACTTCGTCGCGCGCGCGGCCGCGCGCCACCGCATCGCGCCGCCGCGCCTGCCGCGCTCGGTGCGCGTCGCGCTCATGGCGCACTCGTGGCCGGGCAACGCGCGCGAGCTGCGCAACGTGATCGAGATGCTCTGCCTGCTCCGCTCCGGGAAGGACGCGCGGGTGCACGATCTGCCGCCCTCGGTGCGAGCCTCGCTCGACTCACGCGGAGACGCGCCGACCCGGATCACGCTCTCGCTCGATCAGCCGCTCGACACGATGATCGAAGGGCTGATCGACGCGGTGCTCGCGCTCGAAGGCGGCAACCGAACGCGGGCCGCGCAGCGGCTCGGGATCAGCGTGCGCACCATCCAACGCCACCTCGGCTCGGGCCGCGCGCCGGCAGCCCGCTCGCGGTCGTGATCGATCGTCGTCGCGTGTTGCATTGACAATATCGCGCGCCGCGATCATATCGAGGGCGTGCACGATCAGTTCACGTCGGACGGGATCGTCCTGGACAACGCGCTCGCGTACTGGATCCACCGCGTCTATCAGGCGACGCGCAACGCGACGTTCGCGGTGCTGCGCATCGACGACGAGGAGATCACGCCCGAGCAGTGGATCGTGCTGGTGCGCCTCTGGGAGTCCGACGGGCGCACCCAGACCGAGCTCGGCACGTCGACGTACCGCGATCGACCGACGATGAGCCGCATCCTCGCGGGGATGGAGCGGCGCGAGCTGATCCGCCGCAAGACCGATCCCGAGAACGCGCGGGTGTGGCGGGTGTACCTCACGCCGCGCGCGAAGAAGCTGAAGGGCGAGCTGGTGCCGCGGGTGCGCGATCTCGTCGCGCGCTCGGTCCGCGGCATCCCGAAGCACGACCTCGAGGTCACGCGCGCGACGCTGCAGAAGATGTTCGCGAACCTCGACGCGGACGCGGGGCCGTGATGCCGCGTTCAATATGTTGCATCGACAATATCGAAGGAGAACGACATGGAATTCCGTGATCACACGATCGAGTCCGCGCCCGAGGCCGCGCGCGCGATCCTGAAGGCGACCGCGGGCCACGCGGGCTTCGTCCCGGTCGCGATGGCGCGCCAGGCCGAGGCGCCGCTGATGCTCGAGTCGTTCATGCGGCTCCAGCAGACGTGGCGCGCGACCAGCCTCGACGAGCTCTCGCGCGAGGTCGTCGCGTTCGTGGTCGCGCACGAGGTCGGGTGCGAGCTCTGCGACGCGTTCCACGCCGCGCTGCTGACCCAGCTCGGCAAGACCGACCTTCTTCGTGAGATCCGCAGCGGCGCGCCGCTGAGCGACGCGCGGCTCGAGGCAGTGCGGCGCTTCACCAAGGCCGTGCTCGCGACGCGCGGCGAGGTCGGCGACGACGAGCTCGCGCGCTTCGCGGCGGCGGGCTTCGACGCGCGGGCCGCGCTCGAGGTGGTGCTCGGCGTCTCGATCTACCTGCTCTCGACCTACGCGAACCGCCTCGTCCGCGCGCCGGTCGACGCGCCGCTCGCGCAGTTCGCGCGGTGATGCGCGCCCTCGGGGTGGGGACCTGATGTTGGAGTCTTCCACCTCGAGGTCGGATGCCAGGGAATCGAGCCCCTCGGCTCGGACGTCGATGCGGCGCTCGATTCCCGTGCGCGCGTGCGCACAGTCGTTGTCCGTCCCGAATGCGCTCTCCTGCTCCCGCTCGCGTCCTGGTGTGTCTCGCGATCTTCGTCGCGGGGCGCGCGCACGCGCAGGAGCTCACGCCACCTTCGATCGCGCAGCTCGAGCCATTGCCGGCGCACCACCAGAGCGAGCTCTCGATCGAAGCGATCGTCGATGTCGACGGTCTCGCGGCGCTCGCGTCGTGCGACGCGACGCTCGCGCTCTGCGAGGCCGCGCACGTCGCGCTCGATCGCTCGCGCTTCGTGCCCGCGCTGCGCGACGGAGCGCCGATCGCATCGCGGGTGCGCATCCGTTGGGATCCCGTCGTCGACCCGCCCGCGCTCCCGGTCGAAGACGACGTCGCGCGCCTGGTGCGCCGCGCGGGCGAGCCTCCGCCGTTCCGCGCTCGTGCGCAGATCTCGCCGGTCGCGCCGGCGGTGCGGCGGCTCGAGCTGATCGAGGCGCGCGATGCCCCGGGCTCGATGGGCGATCCCCTGCGCGCGATCGAGTCGCTCCCCGGCGTCGTGCCGATCGCGAACGGTGTGCCCTACGCGTTCATCCGCGGCTCACCGCCCGCGGGGACGCTCTACGTCTACGACGGCATCCCGATGCCGCAGCTCTTCCACCTCGCGCTCGGGCCCGCGGTGGTGCATCCGCGCATGCTCGGCGCGATCGAGCTCCACGCGGGCGCGGCGCCGGCGCGCTGGGGGCGTCACATCGGCGGCGTCATCCTCGCGGAGGGCCCCGACGATCGGGCGCCGCTCGATCGCACCCACGGCGAGATCGAGGTGCGCCTGCTCGACGTGAGCGGCTACGTCGAGACGCCGCTGCCCGGCGGTGGTCGCTTCGCCGGTGCGCTGCGCGTCGGATGGAGCTCGCTGATCGCCGCCGCGTTCGTGCCCGGGCTCGAGCTCGGGTTCGGCGACTACCAGCTGCGCGCGACGGTGCCGCTCGACGCGCACGACGACGTGCAGGTCGTCGCGCTCGGCTCCTACGATCGATTCGCGTACAGCAGCGAGGCGGGTCGCGCGACGAACGCCGAGATCCAGTTCCATCGCGCCGAGGTGCGCATCCGCCGTCGCGCCGGCGCGTTCTCGGGCCTCGCCGCGCTGCGCGCGGGGTGGGACCGCACCGACTACTTCGGCGGGCTCGAGCACGCGACCCGCGCCGAGACCGGTCACGTCGCGGCGCGCGTCGAGGGCGGGCTGCACGACCGCTTCTTCACGTGGCGCGCCGGCGGTGACGTGCTCGCGAGCTTCGGTCGCAACCCCGAGGTCGGTCTGCGCAACGACTGGAACCCGCAGATCCAGGACGCGCTCACGCGCAGCACCGCCGCGCTGTGGACCGAGCTCACGCTGCGTCTCCTGCCCGAGCTCACGATCGACGTGGGCGGGCGCTTCGACACCTGGATCTTCGCGCAGCGGCTCGAGGGCGCGATCGATCCCCGGGTGCGCGTCGCGTGGCGCGTGATCCCCGAGCTCACGCTGCACGTCGGCGCGGGCGTCGCGCGCCAGCCACCGACGTACTACCTGCCGGTCCCCGGCACCAACGATCTCGTCCTCGCGCCGGGCCTCCAGACCGCGATGCAGCTCGACGGCGGCGCGACCTTCGAGCTCGGATCGTTCCGCGCGGAGCTGCAGCTCTTCGTGCATCGCTACGAGGACCTCGTGTTCTCCGACTTCCTCACGCTCCTCGACGATCGCGGCGCGTGCGACCCGCTGCTCGAGGGCCCCGAGGGCGCGTTCTGTCCGCCGCCCTCGCTCGTGCCGCGCACCAACGGGCTCTCGTGGGGCGGCGAGGCGCTCGTCGCGATCGCGCCGCGCGAGCGGGTGTCGGGATGGATCTCGTACACGCTCTCGTGGAGCGAGCTCGATCCGATCTCGTTCGGTGGCCCGTGGGAGCTCGCGATGCGACCGAGCTACGACGTGCGGCACGTGCTCAACGCGATCGCGCGCTGGGAGATCGTGCCCGGTCTCAGCGTCGGCGCGCGCGTGCACTTCCGCAGCGGAGGGCCGCGTGGGTTCGCCTACCGCGACTTCTCGACGGTCCCTTCGTTCTTCCAGCGCGTCGAGCGCGAGGTCACGCCCTTCGCGCGGCTCGACGCGTCGATCGCGTACGTGTGGAACGCGGGATGGGCCCGCCTGCGCGTCTCGATCGAGTGGCTCAACGTGACGTTCTCGCAGGAGGCGATCGCGCTCACCTGCGCCGTCGACCCCAACGGGATCCCGACATCGTGCAACACCGATCGCGCGCCGCCGATCGTCGCGCCCAACCTCGGACTGAGGATCGATCTGTGAGCCGCACGCGCGTGACCTGCTTCGTGGTGATCGCGATCGCGCTCGCATCGTGCGAGGGCACGTCGTTCCGCTGCGATCCGACGCCGAGCTGGTCGTACGAGCCATCCGACGGAGGCGACGGGTGGCCGCGTCCTCGCGCGCCCTCGGAGTGCGATGCGGACTTCTGTCTGTTCAGGGCGCCCGTCGCCGGCGCACGGCACACGTGCACGGCCGCCGAGTCCGGCGAGGTGTTCTGTTGGGGCTCCAACGATCGCGGCCAGGTCGCGCCGGATGCTCCGGAGCGGGAGCTCGCGCCGCGTCGTGTCCTCGGGATCTCGGATCGACCTCGCACGCCTGCGCTCGGCGCCGCTCACACCTGCGTCGGAGACGCGCTCGAGATCGCCTGTTGGGGCGAGCCTCGCGTCGTCGGCGGCTCGCCGGGCGAGGTCGTCGTGCGCACCGAGCTCGGGCTCGGGCTCACGGCGGGCGCGCTCCACACGTGCTCGCCGCGCTTCGTCGATTCCATGATCGAGGCGACGTACTGCTTCGGCGCATGGGACGGTCGAGATCCCGCGGCGGGCCCCGCGCTCGATCCACCACGGCGCTTCGAGGGGATCGCGATGATCGCCGGAGGGATGCGCAGCTGCGGCGTGGCGCGCGGCACGCGGACGATCGAGTGCTGGGGGAGCGCACCGCCGGGCGGTCGTCTCGAGCCCGGCCCGTGGACCGAAGGCTCGATCGCGATCGAGATCCCGACGACGTTCTCGTTCGAAGTGGTGATCGGTCAGGAGCACTCGTGCCTGCGCGACGGCTCGACGCTGCGCTGTTGGGGCCGCGGTGATCGCGGCCAGCTCGGTGACGGGCTCGCGCGCGATCACGATGCACCGACCGCGGTGATCGGGCTGCCGGATCGTCCGGTGCGATCGGTGTGCGTCGGCGGCGGCGGTGCGCTCGAGATCGACGACGACGGAGCGCTCGCGGTGCCGCCTGCGCCGGGCTTCACCTGCGCGTCGGTGCTCGACGCGGTGTGGTGCTGGGGCGCGAACGATCGCGGTCAGCTCGGCGACGGAACGCTCGAGGATCGCACCACCCCGGTGCGCGTCCTCGACGTCGACGACGCGGGCTCGATCGCCTGCGGCGAAGCGCACGCGTGCGTCTCGCTCTTCGATCGTGTGCTGTGCTGGGGCGACAACCGCTTCGGTCAGCTCGGCGTGCCCTCGGGCGAGCTGGATCACGCGCTGCGACCGATCGAGGTCCCGTTCTTCCCCGAGCCGCTCGAGCGCGACGAGTGATCAGCGGCGACGGGGCACGCACACCGACGTCGCTTCCGCGACGCGCGGCTCGAGCGCACCGAGCACGACCTCGCGCAGCACGCGCCCGCGCCGCGTCGTGAAGTCGAAGTACGCGGTGCGATGCCCGCGGTTCACCACGACCTGACACACCACGTCGACGAGCGGATCGTCGCTGCTCGCACGCAGGTGCGCGAGCACCGGCGAGCCCGCGGCGCGCAGCTTCCACGCGTTCACGAGCCCGAACACGCCGATCCCGCCGCCGCACACGACCATGATCACCACGACCCAGATCGGGATGTCGGCGGCGCGCTGCAGGAACGGGCTCCACGTCACGCTCAGCGCCGCGCTCGCCGCGATCTTCATCGCCGGGAACGCGAGCCCGATCGCGAGGAACACGAGCCCGGTGATCGCGCTCGTGCGGCTCGTGGCGCGGTGGGCTTCGTCGAGGATCGCCAGGTCGCGCAGCTGTCGCGCGACGAGCTCGTGGTCGTGGCTCACCGCGGACCTTACGCGCGTCGCCGCGCTTCCTTCCGCGCTCAGTCCAGCTGGAGTGCTCGCTCGCGCAGGGCCCGCACGGGAGCGTGCGGAGCACGTGGGCGGGAGGGCCCTGAGCGGGCGAGCCGATCTTGGATTCTCAGATCGCCTGGGCCTTCAGCTTCGCCGAGATGAGCATGTAGAGCGCGAAGAGCGCGTCCTTGTCGCTCACCGCGCTCTCCGGCATCAGCACGAGGCGACAGAAGCGCAGGTACTCGCGCCCGTCGAGCCCGAGCAGGCCCGCCTTCGCCATCGGGCTCTCGTTCGCGAGCGTGCCAGGCAGCGACTCGAGCAGTCGCGCCAATGCGCGCGCCGAGAGCTCGAGCGCGTGCTTGTGCGAGCCCTGCCGGATCGCGTCCTCGATCTCCACCACCGTCGCGGTGTCCGCGCCCTCCCAGAGCGGCGCGAACGAGATGCCGACGTCGGGCGACGCGATCGGCGGAGGCACCGCGGTCTTCGCCGCGCGCACCACGTCGGTCGACTCGTTGAGCGTGAACGCCTCGTGCTCGCCCGAGTCCACGATGCGCTGCAGCTCCGCGACGATCCCGCCCGCCATGCCACGGGGGCGCACCGACTGCATCGCCGCCGCTTCGGGCGAGGGCGGCAGGTGCTCGGCCGGCGTCTCGCGCGGCGCGCTCTTCGGCAGCTCGTTCCACAGCGAGCGCACCACGAGCCCCGAGATGTCGCGCAGCGCCTCGAGCACGCCCACGCCCGCGTTCGCCGCGGTCTCGTGCTCGGGCGCGCCGAGCGCGTTGAGGTCCGCGCGCATCTGCTCGACCGACATCAGGTCCGGCAGGTCGCGTTTGTTGTACTGCACGACGAACGGGAACCGCGCGAGGTCGATCCCCATCTCCTCGAGGTTCTGCTGCAGGTTCTCGAACGACTGCAGGTTCGAGTCGCGCGCCGCGCGCTGCGAGTCCGCGACGAACACCACGCCGTCGGCGCCGTTCAGCACGAGCCGTCGCGTCGCCTCGTAGAACACCTGACCGGGCACCGTGTAGAGCTGGAAGCGCACTCCCATGCCCTGCACCTGGTTCACCGTGATCGGCAGGAAATCGAAGAAGATCGTGCGGTCGCCCTCGGTCGCCAGCGTGAGCAGCTGACCGCGCCGCTCGGGTCGCACCGCGTCGTAGATCGCCTTCAGCGTCGTCGTCTTTCCCGACAGACCGGGCCCGTAATAGACGATCTTCGCGGAGATCTCGCGAGCGAGCGGATTGATCAAGGACACGACGCGACGAACGTTATCAGATCAGCCGTCCCCTTCGTGATAGGTTGTCGACCTTCGAATGCTGCGCGGTGATCTCGCGACGATGCCGCTGACCGACGTGCTCCAGTGGGCCGAGGCGGCGCGGCGGAACGTACGGATCGAGATCGAGCGCGAGAGCGGGCTCGGCGCGTGGATGATCACCCACGAGCGCGAGGTCGTCGCGAGCTCGATGCCCACGGTGCGCGGCGTGCTCGCGTCCGACGGAACGCCCGACGCACCGGGCCCGGGGTTGCGCGCCGCGGCGATCGAGTCGCTGCTCGATCTCTTCCTCGAGACCCAGGGCCGCTTCACGCTCCGCGACGTCTCGGATCTCACGACGACCGCGTCCGACGCGGTGAAGCTCGCGGTGCCGCTCGGCTTCCTCGTGATGGAAGGCCTGCGCCAGCTCGACGAGTGGCCGCGCCTCGCGTCGACGTACCCCGACGACGCTGCACGCCTGCGCGCGATCGGCACCGCGCCCGACGACGAGCTCGGCGCGGTGCAGTCGGCGATCCTCGAGCAAGCACGTCGTCCGTTCGGCTCGGGCACGCCCACGCTCGCCGAGATGCAGCTCGTGCTCGGGCTCTCGCGCACCGCGCTGCTGCGGCGCGTCGACGAGCTGCGCGCGATCGGCTGCGTCGAGGTCGAGGGCGCGCTGCCCGGCGCACGTGATCTCGCGGCGACCCTGATCGATCAGGCCGCGGTGCTGGTGCGCGAGGAGCAGTTCGCCGAGGCCGCGCACGTGCTGCGCTCGCTGCTCGCGAGCAGCCCCGCCGACACGCGGGTGCGACGCCTGCTCGAGCAGACCGAGCGCGCCCACCTCGCGGCCTGTTATGCGCAGCTCGCGAAGACCGACGTGGTGCGCATCGCCCGCCCGCCCTCCGCCGCGATCCCGAGCGCGGATCAGGCGCTGCTCGACGCGCTCGCACAGAAGCCGCGCAGCGTGGCGGCGCTCACGCTGCTCTCGCCGCTGCGCGAGCTCGAGACGCTGCTCGCGCTGATTCGCTTGCGCAAGAAGGGCATCGTCGAGGTCTCGCCCGCCTAGCTCGCGAGCACGCAGTGCCTAGATGATCGCGCAGGGTGGCGATCGACACGACGACGACGCACTGCGTCGCGATCCGTAACGGCACTCGTTCCGTCCTGTTTCGTGACGCGCACGACGCGGTGCGGCGTGAGGCGCGTCAATGTTTCTCGACGGACGAGGCCGGAAATGCGTGGTAGAGGTCGACGTATGGCGGACTTCAGCCACACGTCTCCGAGCGGCTTTCCTGCGCCATTCGCTACGCTACGTGCACGCGCAGAGCCGCTCCCCGCGGAGCTCCTGTTGCGCATGCACGAGCGCATGGTCGAGGCGCGCTGTCTCGAGGAGCGCCTCATCCGCATGCAGCGTGGAGGGGACGGCTACTTCTGGATCGGCGGGCCCGGCGAAGAGGCGTTCAACGTCGCGCTCGGCCTGCTCGCGAAGAAGGGCCAGGGTCTCGATCACGACTACCTGCATCTGCACTATCGCTCGAGCGCGACGCTGCTCGCGATGGGCGCCGATCCGGTGGACGCGCTCCGGCAGATGAAGAGCGTCGCGACCGATCCCTACTCGGGCGGTCGCAACTTCTGCGGTCACTACAGCAAGCGCGAGTGGAACGTCGCGCCGATCACCTCGCCGATCGAAGTGCAGTACGCGACCGCGATCGGCACCGCGATTGCGCAGAAGCGCGCGGGCGGCGAGGGCATCACGATCGTGCAGGGCGGCGACGCGGGCACGGCCGAGGGCGACTTCGCGAGCTGCCTCGTCTGGGCGTCGCGCCCGGGCTTCGAGCTCCCGATGCTGATCATCGTGACCAACAACGGCTGGGGCATCTCCACGCCGGGCCACGAGCAGCACGGCGAGCAGCGCATCGCGGATCGCGGCAAGGCGTTCGGGATGCGCACCGCGACGATCGACGGCAACGACGCGGAGAGCGCGTACCGCGGCCTCGAGGAAGCGATGCGCTACGTGCGTCGCGAGCGGAAGCCGTTCCTCCTCGAGGCGTACGTCTCGCGTCTCTACGGTCACTCGAGCTCGAGCGGCTCGAACTACGTCGAGACCGAGTTCGACTGCGTCACCGAGATCGAGAAGAAGCTCGTCGCGCGCCACCTGCGCACCAGCGACGAGTGCGACTCGCTGCGCGCCGAGTACGAGCAGTTCCTCCTCGAGGCGGCGAAGACGGTCTCGCTCGAGCCGAAGCCCGAGCCGGCGTCGGTCTGGGAGCACGTCTTCACGGATCGCGACATCGTCGGCGAGGGCGCCCGCAAGGTGCCCCACGACAATCGCCTCTGGAAGGCTCCGGCATGCTCGTTCCCGACGACCAAGGCGTCGAAGAGCGGCAGCGCTTCCTGACGTGATCGCGAACGACCACCAGTGAACCGAACGGGGCCCGAGAGGGCCCCGTCGTGCATCGAGAGAATCAGCGATGGCAACGATGGTCCAGGCAGTCCGTCTCGCGCTGCACGTCGGCGAGACGAAGCTCGGCGTGACCGACATCTTCGGCGAGGACGTGGGCCCGCCGCTCGGCGGCGTGTTCACCGCGACGCAGGGCCTGCGCACCGCGTGGAACTCGCCGCTCGACGAGCGCGGCATCGTGGGCGCCGCGATGGGCCTCGCGATGGCGGGCCAGAAGCCGGTCGCCGAGATCCAGTTCTGCGACTACGCGTTCAACACGATCGACCTGCTGAAGCTCGCGGGCAACACGCTGTGGTCGAGCAACGGCGACTGGAACGTGCCCCTCGTGCTGATGACGCCGGTGGGCGCGGGCATCCACGGCAGCCTCTACCACTCGCATTCGCTCGACGCGCAGGCGACGCGCATCCCGGGCTGGAAGATCGTGATGCCGAGCAACCCGCGCGACGCGTACGGGCTGATGCTCTCGGCGATCCAGGATCCGAACCCGGTCATGGTGCTGATCCCGAAGGCGCTCATGCGCGTGAAGGCCGCGGGGCCCGACGAGATGATCCCCGGTGAGCCCGAGGACCCGCGCGCGCTCGGGAAGATGATCGACGCACCGATCGGCCAGCGCGAGGGCTGGGAGCCCGAGTGGCCCGAGACCGCGCTCGAATTCGTGCCGATCGGCGCGGCGAAGACGGTGCGCCGCGGCGAGCACGTCACGGTGGTGACCTACGGGCGCATGGTCGGTGTCGCGAAGCGCGCGGCGGACGTGCTGTCGCGCGAGGACATCGACGTCGAGCTGATCGACCTGCGCTCGCTGCATCCCTACGACTGGCCGGCGATCGCGGAGTCGGTCGCGCGCACCGGGCGCGCGGTCTTCGTCAACGAGGACACGGAGATCACGAACTTCGGCGAGCACCTCATCCGCCGCTGCGTCGAGGAGCTCTGGGACTCGCTGCGCGCGCCGCCGATCCTCGAGGCGGGCAAGCACCTGCCGGGCGTCGGTCTCGCGGAGCCGCTCGAGGCGGCGACGATCCCCGGGCTCGGCTCGGTGACCGACGCGATCCGTCGCTGCGTGCGCCAGCCCGATCGTCGCGTGGGCAACTCGCGCCCGCGCCGCGACTTCGCGTTCACGTGGACCGGTGAAGCGCCGGTCGGTCCCTTCGACGCGTACGAGCGCGCGTTCCGGCATCGATGAGCCAGTACGGGCTCGCGGCGCGTTGCCCGGCGTGTGGCGCGGCGCGGCTCGAAGAAGCGAGCGCAGAGCTCGTGCGCTGCCAGGTGTGCGGCGCGATGCTCGATCGCCATCTGCGCCCGCTGCCGCCGATCCACGGCGCGGGCGCGCCGATGCCGCGCGCGCCCGAGGTCGTCGACGAGGCGGAGCAGACCTGGGTCAGGCTCGACGCGAGCGAAGAGATCCCGACCGACCCGCGCGCGCAGCAGCACTTCGAGCAGCCCATGCATCCACGCATGGCGGAGCCCGCGAGCCATGCATCCATGCATGACCCTCCGCAGCGCGGCTCGTTCGCCCCGCCGCCTCCGCCGGTCGCCGGTGCGTTCGCCGCGCCGCCTCCGAAGGACGCGTTCGATCGCGACGCGCAGAAGCGACCGTGGTCGCGCGCGGTGGGCGATGGGGGCCCGCCGCACGGGCTCGATCTGCTCGTCCTGATCCTGGCGGGCCTCGACATCCTCTCGATCGGGCTCTGGGCTCGATCGAACGCGCCGATCGCCGGCTGCTACATGATCCCGCTCGGGGTCTCGCTGCTCATCGTCTACTTCTTCTGGGCCGGGAAGAACTGGGCGCGCTTCCTCCTCATGACGGGGGCGCTGATGGAGCTCGTGATGGGCGGCATCGCGTTCGCGGTGGTGCGCCGCCACATGACCGGGCCCGAGATGCTCTCGCTCGGGGCGCGCGTGGCGTTCGACGTGTACTTCCTCTGGTTCTGCGTGCGCCCCGACACCGTGTCGTACTTCGAGCGACGCTCGGGGCGCCCCAAGCGATAGCCGCGTGCACCACCTCGTGCATATGCATGCACGCAGATGGATGGCCGCGATCGCGGCGCTCGGCCTCACGCTCGGCATCGGCACCGGCCTCGCGCTGCGCGCGAACGCGCAGACGCGCGCCTACCGCGAGTGCTACGCGCAGGCCCTCGTCTTCAACGACATCACCGCGACGTCGACGCCGCAGACCACCACGCCGATCCCGATCGGCTGGACGATCGTCGGCGTGCACGGGCGTCCCGCCGCGGTCGTGCTCTGCCGCTGATCGGTGCCTATCTGCCGTGGCGATGAGCACCCGCGACGTCACCACGCCGACCGAGCGCATCGATCTCCTGCTCGAGCAGGCGCGTCACTTCCTCGAGCTCGATCTCGTCGGTGAGGCGATCGCGCGCACCCGTCACGCGCTCGCGCAGTGCGAGAAGGAGCTCGCCCACGCGAGCGATGCGGCGACGCGCCACGAGATCATCACGCGGCGAGAGATCGCGATCGACCTGCTGAACCGGCTCGGAGGCAAGCCGCTGCCGTCGGACGAGGAGCACGGTACGATCTGATCGTCGATGCTCCGCTCTCTCGTCCGTGCGCTTCCATTCCTCGTCGCGCTGCTCCTGATGCAGGCGAGCGCGCGCGCCCAGCTCGAGGGCGCGGTGCACCTGCGCACCGGGTTCATCCCCGACCCCGCGGTGCTCGAAGGACGCGCGACCGCGACGCGCCCCGCGAGCGAGCTCGCGTCCGCGTGCACCGGCTTCGTCGGCACCTCGCCGAGCCACGTGCTCGCGCTCGACACGCGCTTCGGGTACCTGCGCCTCTTCGCGACCGCCGACGTCGATCTCGTCCTCGCGGTGCGCACCGCGCGCGGCGAGTGGCTGTGCAGCGACGATCGCTTCGGGCCGCATCCTGCGGTCGAGGGCATCTTCACGTCGGGGCGCGTCGAGGTGTGGATCGGCGGCAAGACCCTCGGCACGAGCGGCGACTACCAGCTCCGGATCACCGAGACCCGAAGCGTGAGGCCCGGCATCGGCGAGGCTTCGACGTGGGACGAGGGCGAGGCGCTCGCGCGCGATCTCGGACTCGACGTCGAAGCGACCGAGGGCACCCACGAAGGCATCCGGCTGCAGCGCGGGTTCCTCCCCGATCCGCGCACGATCGCGGGCGCCGCCGGTGGGCCCATCGACGCGACCTCGCTCGGTGGGACGTGCCGCGGGCACATCTCCGCGCGGCCCACGCACGCGATCACGCTGCGCAGCGACTTCGACTTCCTGCAGCTCTGGGTCGACGCCGAGGGCGATCGCGAAGAGGAGCTCACGCTGATCGTGCTGACGCCGCAGGGGCGCTTCCTGTGCGACGTGGGGACGCGCGAGGTGCCCGACGTCGCCGAGGCCGCGTGGCCCGAGGGGCTCTATCGCGTCTGGGTCGGCACGCTCGAGGAGGACGTCACCGAGCCGCACCGGCTGGGGATCTCGGAGATCCGCCGAGTGCGCTGAGGGCGCACGCGCTCGCCACCTCGCCGGGGCGGCGAGGCTCGAGGCGAGCCGTCGAGAGGAGAAGAAGCGGGAAACCGTCGGGCCCGCGCGATCCATCCGCGCCGCGCGATGCGCGGCGTGCGGGTCACTTCGCGCGGTAGACGATCATCCCGTGGGTGAGGTCGTAGGGGCTCAGCGCGACCGTCACGCGATCGCCGAGGATCACGCGGATGCGGTACTTGCGCATGCGGCCGCAGAGCTGAGCGCGCACGACCGCGCCTGCGTCCGTCTTCACCTCGAACTGACCACCGGCGTAGACGTTCGAGATCACGCCGTCGAGCTTGACGTGATCGTCACGCTCGTTGTCTTCCTCGTAGAACGCGTCTTCGTTTCTCCGTCGCCTTGCCACGCATGTCCTTCGGAGCGCGGACACGGGGCTCCGCGTGCAGGGCGCGCGCGGCCGGTCCGGCTCAGGGCGGCGTATATAGTGAAGTACGGCGTGGGTGGCAACGGCACGCGCCTTGATAGCGCGTCAACGCCCCAGCGCTGCCACGAGGGCTGCGGGATCGTCGGTGATGAGCCCGTCGATCCCCGCGGCGGCGAGGGCGAGGGCGCGATCGGGCGCGTTGACCGTCCACGCGTTCACGAAGCGCCCGCGCGCGTGCCAGCGCGTGATCGCGCCCGGCGTGCAGAGCGAGTGATGAGGATGCAGCCCGTCGGAGGGAGTGACGCGGCGGAGGACGGCGCCGCGCACCTCCCCGGTGTGCTGGGCGTCGAAGAGGAACGCGAGCGGGACGCGCGCGCGGAGGGCGCGGAGCGCGACGAGGATCTCGGGGCGGAACGAGGAGACGAAGATGCGCTCGCGCTCGTTGGGCCTGCGCCGCGCGAAGAGGCTCGCGACCGCGCGCGCGAGGGCGAGCCGGTCGGGCACGTCTCCCTTGAGCTCGACGTTGACGAGCGCGCCGCGCGCGAGGGTGAGATCGAGTGTGTCGTCGAGCGTCGGGAAAGTGTCGCCCCCCGTGTCGATCGTGCGGAGGGTCGCGGCATCGAGATCGGCGACGCGCTCGGGGCGCTTCGCGACGCGCTGCAGATCGGGATCGTGCGCGACCATCACGATGCCGTCGCGGCTGAGGCGCACGTCGAGCTCGATCCCGTCGGCGCCCTCGTCGAGCGCGAGCGCGAACGCGCGCAGGGTGTTCTCGGGCGCGCGCCTCGACGCGCCTCGATGGCCGTAGACGAAGGGTCGATTCCCGCGGGCGCGCAGCCGTGTGATCACGCGCGGAGGTTAGCCGACTAGTAATCGTCGCGGAGGTGGACGGTCTCGAGCTCCTTGTCGAGCATGCGGCGGAACACACCCGGGCCGATCCAGGTATAGGCGCAGACCGCGAGCCACACGTACTGCAGCAGCGACGCGGCGGCCTCGAGATCGAGGTCCTCGAGCACCAGGCGCGCGATGCGGTACGTGATGAACGTCCCGAGCATCAGCGCGACCGAGCGTCCGTCGCCGAGCTCGCTCGTGAAGCTCGCCCAGCGCCACCACAGGCCGAGCCACACGCTCTCGCGCGCCTTGATCTGCGCGAGCAGGCTCAGCGCCTGCACATCGGTCGCGTCGTTGCGCAGCGCCCAGATCGCGTGCTCGCGCGCGCCCGCGACGTCGCCCTTCTTGAGGAGCACCAGCCCCATCGCGACCAGCGCGCTCGATGCGCCGGGGTGCTCCTCGAGCGCCTCGCGCGCGTGTCGCTCGGCGGCCGCGAGATCGCCCGCGTCGGCCTCGATGCGCGCCAGATCGGCGAGCGTCTCGGGATCGGTGGGGTCGAGGACCAGCGCCTTCTCGAGCCACCCGCGCGCCTCGTCGCGGCGGCCGCGCAGCGTGGCGAGCGTGGAGAGCGCGACGTGCGAGGGCACGTCGGCGGGCTCGATCGCGAGCGCTGCATCGAGGTGCCGCTGCGCGTCGTCGAGCCGGCGCATGCCGATCAGCACGACGCCGAGCACGCGGTGCGCCTGCGCGCTCTCGGGCGCGAGCGCGAGGCCGCTCTCGGCCTCGTGCAGCGCGGCGTGGATGCGGCGCTGCTCGTAGAGCGCGAGCGCGAGCATCAGGTGCGCGTCGGCGTGATCGGGATCGCTCCCCAGCACGTCCTTCAGCGCCTCGACCGCGCCGCCCCAGTGACGCTGCGCGATGAAGCGCCGCGCGAGCTCGAGCTTCCGATCCGCGAACGACTCGCTCACGAGAGCACCAGCAGCAAGAAGAGCGGGAGCTCGGGGAGGATCGTCGCGCGGAGGATCGCGCCCGCGATCACCAGCGCGAGCCCGCTGCGCGCTCGGTGGCCGAAGTGCTCGAAGAGCCCGAACGTTCGCTCCTGCAGCGTGTGCAGCCAGTACGCGACGCCGAGCTTGAGCGCGAGCATCACCAGCACGACGTAACGCGCCGCCGCGCCCGCGGCCTCGGCGCCCAGCATCGCCATCACCAGCGCGGTCACCACCACCGAGCCGATCGCGGCGATCGCGACCCAGCGCTGCTCCTGCTTGCGTGTCGCGCTGCCCATCGCGATCGAGTTCACGATGAACCAAGGCCACGCGAGCCACGCGCCCGCGAGCATCTGTGCGAGCAGTGGCCAGAACGGTCGCACCGCGAAGCGCGCGAGCCCGCTCGCGCTCGGCTCGTCGACGATCCGATAGCTCATCGTTCAACCCTTCCCGTGTCGATCGAGGAACGCGAGGACCTCGTCGTACTGCCCGGCCTCGTTCGCGTAGCGCGCGTAGTTGCGCGCCGTCGTCAGCCACTCGCTCGTCGTCGCGCGGGTCTCGCCGAGCGCGCGCACCAGGTGCGCCTGGCTGATCGGCACTTCCGCGCCGCGCTCGAGCGACTCCTCGATCGCCGCGTCGGTCGCGTTCTCGACGAGGTGACCGAGATCGGCGCCCGAGAGCCCGCTGGTGCGCGCCGCGATCGCGGCCACGTCGATCGCTCCGTCGGTCGGCTTGTCGCGCAGCAGGACCTCGAGGATCGACGCGCGCGCCGCGCGATCGGGCGGCGGCACGAAGAGCACACGATCGAAGCGACCGGGACGGCGGAACGCGGGATCGATCGCCCACGGCACGTTGGTCGCGCCGAGCACGAGCACGCCGCCGTTGTTCTGCGCGAAGCCGTCCATCTCCGCGAGGAACTGACTGACGATCTTCGACGCGTGCATCTCGCGGCTGTACTGGCGCTTGCCCGCGAGCGCCTCGAGCTCGTCGAAGAAGAGCACCGCAGGCGTGCTGCTGCGCGCCTTCTCGAAGATCGCGTGGAGCTTCCGCTCCGACTCCCCGATGTACATGTCGAGAATGTCGGAGATCGCGACGTCGAAGAACGTGGCGTCGCACTCGCCGGCGGTGGCGCGCGCGAGCAGCGTCTTGCCGCAGCCCGGCGGACCGTAGAGCAGGATCCCGCCGCCCACGCGCTTCTTGAAGCGCTGGAAGATCGTCGGCTTCTGGAAGGGCAGGATGATCTTCTTCTCGATCTGCCGCTTCACCTCGTCGTGGCCGCCGACGTCGCGCAGCGTGACCTTCTCGCGCGCGGGCTGGAGCATGCGGACGACCTCGGCGTCGTCGGTCGCGTCGTTCGCGATGACGCGTAGCTTCGGACCACCAGGCCGCGCGACCTCGCGCACTTTCGCCTCGAGCGCGCTCGCGAGCTCTTTGTCCTCGAGCGTCGGGTTCGCAGCGATCGCGGAGCGATACGCGGCGAGCGCCTCGTCGCGGCGATCGAGCGCGAGCAGCGCGCGGGCGCGGCGGAGGGTGACCTCGGGGCGATCGCCGGTCGCGAACGCGAGCGCGCGCGTCGGGTTCTCGGCGCGCAGGTAGACGTCGATCGCCGTGACGCGCTGCGCGGGCTCGAGCGCCGCCTGGGGATCGACGACGTCGAGGTGGCGCGCGGCGCGGCGCGCCTCGCCGGCGGCGAGCAGTGTCTCGACGACGATCGCGCGCAACGCGAGGTTGTCTGGGGATGCAGAGAGCGCCTTCTCGAGCGCGTCCAGCTGGGCGGTGCTCACGGGCGACGAAGGTAGCACCCGCGTGTCGCCGCGCGGCGCCTCGCACGCCCGGACTCCATCCCCATCGCGCCCCACGCGGCGCGAGCGCGATCGCGTCGAGCGGAGAAGCGCCGCGCCATCCGAGGTCACACGCACGGTCGCTGCAACGCGGCGCCGGCTGGCCCCGCGCTGCGCGCGCCGGGGCGGAAGGAGCATCCGTCGTGGCGATCAACCTGTTGAACGAAGTGACGTCGGTGATCGGGACCGACACGCTAGCCGGCCTCGGGGGAGCGGTGGGCGAGAGCCCGGACGTGGTCCGGCGCGGCGCACACGCCGGCATCCCCGCCATCCTCGGCGGGCTGACGACGATGGGCGACACGCCGGGCGGCGCGTCACGCGTGCTCGCGCTCGTGCGCTCGAACCAGTACGACTCGCCGGACGCGCTCCCGCGGATCGCGTCGTCGTTCGGCCGTGGAGGCGTCACCGGCGAGCCGCTCGCGCGCGAGGGGTCGGGGATCCTCGGATCGATCTTCGGAACGCGCACCGACGAGGTCGCAGGAGCGCTCGCCGGACGCTCGGGCATGAGCGGGCGATCGATGGGTGGCCTGCTCGCGATGCTCGCGCCGCTCGTGATGGGCGTGCTCGGCAAGACGGTTCGCGAGCAGCGGCTCGACGCGAACGGGCTCTCGTCGCTGCTCGGCCAGCAGCGCTCGTACCTCGGTGGGCTGGTGCCCGACGAGGTCTCGCGCACGTACGCGGTGTCCGGCCCGCAGGTGTACGAACGCCCCGTGGCGGGGCCGGTCGCGACGGAGACCGTGCGCACGCAGCGCGTCGTCACCGAGGAGCCGCACCGGAAGCGGCCCACCTGGCTGGTGCCGCTGCTCGTGCTCGGCGCGCTGCTGCTCGGGCTCTTCTTCCTGTTCCGCGGGCGCGGCGAGGAGCGGCGCGCCGCGATGGCGCCGGTGCCCGTCGAGCGCGAGGCGCGCGTCGCGGAGCGCGAGCCCCCGGCGAAGCCCGAGCCGGCCGAGACGGCGACGCCGACGCCCCCGCCCGCGCGCGAGCCCGCGGGCAAGCCCGAGGCGACGCCCGCACCGCTGGTCGCGCCGACCCCCGAGACCGAGCAGCCCGCGCCCGAGGGTGAGCCCGCGATGGAGCCGCAGGGACAGCAGCAGCAGGCGACGGTCGGAGGCGCGCCGGCGGGCATGGCTCCGCAGGAACGAGCCGCGGCGGATCAGGCCGCGATGGAGGAGCAGGCCGCGGCGGACCAGGCCGCGATGGAGCAGGACCAGGCGGCCGCCGATCAGGCCGCGATGGAGCAGGACGCGGCGGAGCAGGCCGCGATGGAGGAGCAGGCCGCGGCGGATCAGGCCGCGATGGAGCAGGACCAGTTCGCGGCGGATCAGGCCGCGATGGAGGAGGAGCAGGCTGCGGCCGAGCCGACGCAGCCCGCGCCGAGCGAGGAGACGCTCGTCGAGGCGCCGCGCGGCGGGCTCGACGCGTTCGCCTCGGCGTTCGACGAGGCCTCCGGCGAGCAGCTCCCCGCGCGCTACACGATCGACGGGCTCGACTTCTCGACGTCGGAGGCGGACCTGCCCTCCGACACCGAGGCGATCGACCGGATCGCCGAGATGCTCGAGGCGAATCCGTCCGCGCGCGTGCGCGTCGAGGGACACACCGACTCGACGGGCGATCCCGGGTTCAACGACGCGCTGTCCCAGATGCGCGCGGTCTCGGTCCGCGACGCGCTGGTCGAGCGCGGCATCGCCCGGGATCGCATCGAGGCCCAGGGCTACGGCGCGTCGCGACCGATCGCGTCGAACGACACGGAGGAGGGTCGGCAGGAGAACCGTCGCAGCGAGATCGTGCTGCTCTCGCGCTGACGCGAAGGAGAGAGGCACGCCACCGAAGGACATCGAACAGGAGGAGAAGTCATCATGGCCAAGACGGTCGTCGGGCTCTTCGACGACGCGACGAGCAAGCGCGTCGAGAGCGAGCTTCTGGGCGCGGGCTTCGCCCGCAAGGACATCCTGTGTCGGCGCACTGCGTCGACGAGCGATCTCGAGACCCTCGGGATCCCGCGCTCCGACCTCGGACGCTACGAGTCCGCGATGAAGAGCGGACGCACGCTGGTCATCGCCGAGACCAGCGACATCGATGCCGACAAGGCGAGCGACATCATGCGGCGCTACGAGCTCGCCGAGGCGCGCACCGCGCGCGCGGCGACCGCCGCGACCACCGACATCGGGCGCGCGAAGGCGACCGACATCGGGCGCGCGAAGAAGACGACCGAGCGCGAGGTCGTCATCCCGGTCGTCGAGGAGGAGCTCGAGGTCGGCAAGCGCGAGATCGAGAGCGGCGGCATCCACGTGATGACGCGCGTGATCGACAAGCCGGTCGACGTCGACGTGTCGCTCCGCGAGGAGCACGTGCACGTCGATCGCAGGCGCGTCGACCGCCCCGCGACCGAGGCCGACATCGACGCGGCGCGGAGCGCGGGCGACATCGAGATGAGGGAGCACGCCGAGCGCGTCGTCGTCGCGAAGACCGCGCACGTCGTCGAGGAGGTGCGCGTCAGCAAGGATATCGACGAGCACGTCGAGCACGTCCACGACACGGTCCGCAAGACCGAGGTCGCGGTCCAGCCGCTCGCCGGGTACGACGCCGCGCTGCTGCGCGAGCATCGCGGGCACTTCGACCGCACGTTCGGCTCGACCGAGGGCGCGACGTGGGAGACCTACGAGCCCGCGTACCGCATGGGGCACACGTTCGCGCTGGATCGTCGCTACGGCGGCCGCGAGTGGACCGCGATCGAGCGCGACGTGCGCACGCGCTGGGAGACCGAGAACCCCGGTACCTGGGAGCGCGTCAAGGACGCGATCCGCCACTCGTTCGATCGCGCGCGCGGAGCGATGGGCGCGCCGCGGCACGCATAGCCCGGTGCGCGACGGCGCGGGCCACGCACCGGGTGGCTCGCGTCGTCGTGCGCGCCCCGAGGCCGCCGGATAGACATGGCGCATGCAGTCCCGCTTCGAGCAGCTCGGGGGCGAGCGCGTGGTACGCGCGATCATCGACGACTTCGTCGCGCGCATGACCGGCGACGCGATGATCGGCTTCTTCTTCGCGAAGGTCGATCGCGCCCGGCTCGCCGAGAAGGAGTACGAGCACGCGGCGGACTTCCTCGGCGCGCCCGGAGTGCGGTACACGGGGCGTCCGCTGCGCGCGGCGCACGGGCCGCACCGCATCTTCGGCGGGCAGTTCGCGCGGCGGAAGGAGATCCTGCGTCAGGTGCTGATCGCGCACGGCGTACCCGAGGACATCCAGCGCGCGTGGCTCGATCACGTCGAGTCGCTGCGCGGCGAAGTCACCACCGATCCCGGCAGCGAATGCCGCTAGACGCGCAGATCGTCGTGCGCGATCTGCGCAAGGAGTTCCGGGTGCACCAGCGCGCCGCGGGGCTGCTCGCGGCGACACGCTCGCTCTTCCGCCGGCCCACCACGATCGTGAAGGCGGTCGACGGGATCTCGTTCTCGCTCGCGCGCGGCGAGCGCGTGGGGTTCCTCGGGCCGAACGGCGCGGGCAAGACCACGACGCTCAAGACCCTCGCGGGGCTGCTGCACCCGACGAGCGGCGAGGTGCGCGTCGACGGGCACGTCCCGCAGAAGCGCGAGGTGCGCTTCCTCGAGAAGGTCACGCTGGTGATGGGCCAGAAGCAGCAGCTCCTCTGGGATCTGCCGCCGGTCGAGACCTTCGAGCTCAACCGCGCGGTCTACGAGGTGCCGCGCGCGCGCTTCGAGAAGACGGTGCGCGATCTCGGCGAGCTCCTCGAGCTCGGCGATCTCGTGAAGAAGCCGACGCGCGAGCTCTCGCTCGGCGAGCGCATGAAGTGCGAGCTCATCGCGGCGCTGATCCACGAGCCCAAGGTGCTCTTCCTCGACGAGCCCACGATCGGGCTCGACGTCGCGATGCAGGTCGCCGTGCGCGAGTTCGTGCGTCGCTACAACCAGGAGCACGAGGCGACGCTCATCCTGACGAGCCACTACATGGACGACGTCGCGGCGCTCTGTCCGCGCGTGCTCGTGATCGACAAGGGCGTGCTCAGCTACGACGGATCGCTCGACGAGCTGGTGCGCCGGGTGCGCCCCGAGAAGCGCGTCGTGCTGCGCTTCTCGCGCGCGGTGGAGCGCAGCGATCTCGAGGTGATCGGAAAGATCGTCGAGTGTGCCGGCGAGCGCGCGGTGATCGACGTGCCGCAGCAGGATCTCGGGGCGCGGGTGTCGCGCGCGCTCGAGTCGCTCCCGGTGATCGATCTCGAGGTGACCAGCGCGCCGCTCGAGGAAGTGATGAGCGAGCTCTTCGCGCGCACGCGCAAGGAGCGGGAAGAGCACGCGCGATGATGCGCACCCTGCGCGCGATGCCGACGCTGATGCGCGTCGGATTCGCCGAGGCGATGGCGTATCGCGCGGAGCTGCTCGTCTGGGTGCTCACCACGACGATGCCGCTCGTGATGCTGCCGCTGTGGATCGCGGTGGCGGAGACCGGCCCGGTGCGCGGCTTCACCGGCGACGACTTCGTCGCGTACTTCCTGACGACGTTCGTGGTGCGTCAGGTCACCAGCGCGTGGGCGAGCTGGACGATCAACTACGAGGTGAAGAACGGCACGCTCGCGCTGCGCTTGATGCGCCCGATCCATCCGTTCTGGGCCTACGCGATCGAGAACCTCGCGGCGCTGCCGATGCGCCTCCTGGTCGCGGGGCCGGTCGCGGTGATCGCGCTGCTCGCGACCTCGCGCGATCGGCTGACCAGCGATCCCCGGATGCTCGCGATCTTCTTCGTGTCGTTGATCGGCGCGTGGTCGATCACGTTCCTCGCGCACGTCGCGGTCGGGACGCTGAGCCTCTGGACCCAGAGCAGCATCAAGGTGATGGACGTGTGGACCTCGGGGTTCTTCGTGTTCAGCGGGTACCTCGTGCCGATCGCGCTCTTCCCCGAGTCGCTGCGCGGGCTCCCGGAGTGGCTGCCGTTCCGCTATCAGCTGGGCTTCCCGGTCGAGGTGCTCACGCGCTCGATGACGCTCGACGACGCGCTCTCGATGCTCGCGCGCCAGTGGGGCTGGGTGATCGGGCTCGCCCTGCTCTGCGTCGTGCTGTGGAACCGCGGGCTGAAGCGCTTCCAGGCGTTCGGCGGCTGAGCCCTTGCGGGAGTGCTCGTCCCGCCGGTCCCGGACGGGAGCGCGCGAAGCGGGCGAGCCGATGTTTTGGACAGTCCTCTGAGCGCGGGCCTGGAACGTTCTGCAGAGCGGTCGACGGTCGAGATTTCGGCGCCAGAACGTCGTGCAGAGCGGTCGATGGTCGAGATTCGGCGCCAGAACGTTCCGTAGAACGGTCGATGGTCCAGATCTCGAGCCGGAACGTTCTGCAGAAGGGTCGCTCCTCGAGATCTCGAGGCGAGAAGTCCTGCAGAACGTTCGCGGTATCGCGTGCGCTCGGGTGCGCCGGTGTGCGGCGTTTGTTTCGTGCACGTGACGATTGAGGTCCCGGGACGGCATCCGGCACAGTCGGTCTTCCCTCCGGAGGACGACGAGCGAATGCGGTTCATCGATTTGTCAGCCTCGAGCGCCGGCGCTGTGCGGGCACGCTGGGCCCTGGTCTACGCCACCTCGGATGCGGCCTCGGTCGCGATGGTCGCGAGCGCGCGCTCGCGCGCCGACATCGTCCTCGGCTGCACCTCCTCGGGCGGCGTGTTCACCCCGCGGGGCTTCGAGCGCGGCGCGTTCGCGCTGATCGGTGAGGACGGAGATCCCGACCTCCAGATCGTCGGTCGCGCCTGTGGTGCCGCGCCCGCGCGCCGTGCCGCGCGGGATGCCGCGCAGCAGCTCGCCAAGCGCCTCGGCCGCAAGCCCGATGCGCTCCTCCTCCACGCGACGCCGGGCTTCGAGGAACGGATCATCGAGGGCATCGACGACGCGTTCGAAGGCGCCGCACCGCCGACCTACGGCGGCAGCGCGGCGGACGACGATCTCAGCGGGCAGTGGCGCGCCTTCCACGGCGCGACCGTGGAGCGCGAGGGCTTCGTGCTCGGCGCGTTCACCAGCGCCTCGCCGATCCACGGATCGTTCGTCAGTGGCTACGTGCCGGGCCGACAGCGCGGCGTGGTCACGCGCGCCGCGGGTCGCGTCGTGTACGAGATCGATCGCCGTCCTGCCGCCGAGGTCTACGACGAGTGGCGCGGCGGCGAGCTCGGTCGCGAGCCCGGCGTGGTGCTCGCGAAGACCACGCTGCACCCGCTGGGGCGCGTGATCGATCGGGTCGGCAACCTGCCGCGCCACCTGCTCTCGCATCCGCACGAGGTGCGCTCCGACGGCTCGCTCTCGCTCTTCACCGAGGTCGCGACCGGCGACGAGCTGGTGATGATGATCGGCTCGCGCGGCTCGCTGATGGACCGCACCGAGCAAGCGGTGTCGCGCGCGCTCGGCAGCGAGCGTGGACGCGCGCTGCGCGGCGGCGTGCTCGTGTACTGCGGCGGCTGCGTGATGGCGATCGGCGATGCGGCGCGCGACGTGGGCACGCTCTACTCGCGCGCCATCGGCGGCGCGCCCTTCGTCGGCGCGGCGACGTTCGGCGAGATCGGGTGCTTCACCGGGCCGACCCCGACGAACCGCCACGGCAACCTGATGTGCGACACGCTCTTGTTCGCGTGAGCTCCTTACCGGAGTGCTCGTCCCGCCGGTCCCGGACAGCACGTCGATGCGGCGGGCACGCACCCCGCGCAGTGCCTCGTCACCGCGATGCAGGCGGCGGGCTACGACAGCGACACGCTCGGCGAGGTGAGCGGGACGATCTCGGCGATGACGACGTGATCGGGAGTACGATGGGCGCGATGCGCCCGTCGTGCGTTCTGTTCTTCGCTTTGCTGATCGCGTGTGGTGGGACGCCGAGCGAGCCCGACGACGCAGGCACCGACGCCGTCGTGGCGATCACGCCCGCGATCGAGTGCGTGAGGCCGTTCCACGGCGAGATGGTGCTCGACGAGCCGATGCGCCCGGTCCCCTTCGTCGCGGCGATCCGCGCGCCTGGCGCGACGAGCGCGCGGGTGAACGACGTGACGATCGCGATCGACGCGAACGGGCTCGTCACGACCGAGGTGCCGGTGCGCTTCGGCGTGAACGACGTCGAGGTGGAGGTCGGCGGCGTGCGTCAGCTCTGCACGTTCGTCGTCGCGCCCGCGTTCCAGACGATCGAGGGCGACGACGCGCGGGTCGGCACGACCGCGCTGCTGCAGGTCGGTGGGCGCGGCGTCGACGACGGAGACGACGACACGACGCTGGGCTCGCTCGACGACGTGCTGACGCGCGCCGGCACCGCCGGGCTGATCGCGGGCGCGCTCGACCTCGGGCTCGGCAGCTTCGGGTTCGATCCCGTGCCGTGCACCACCGATCCCGGGACCGGGTGCTCGACCGGGCCGCAGGTGATGTTCACGACGATCGACCTCGACACGAGCACGATCGGCGCGCCCGAGGAGAGCGAGCTCTCGGTGGTCGACGGAGGCCTGCGGGTGATCGCGCGCAGCCGCGATCTGCGGCTCGGCGTGCACGTCGTGGGCTGGACCTACGAGGCCCACATGATCTGCGACGACGTGACCCTCGAGTGCCATCCGGTCGGCCCGGACTTCGACTCGATGGGCACGGTGGAGCTCGACCTCGAGATCACCGTGATCGTCGACGTCGGGCTCGACGGCACCACGCCGACCGCGACGACGCGCACCATCGAGTCGGTGCGGATCACCAACGTCGACGTCGAGCTCCCCGACATCCACGAGCTGATCCGCGATCCGATCGTGGCCTCGCTGCGGAGCCAGCTTCCCTCGCAGCCCGCGACCGCGAGCGCGCGCGACGATCTCGGAGACGCGTACGCCGAGGGCGTGCGTGCGCTGGTCGAGGGGCTGCTGGGCGGGCTCGAGACGCCGCTCGCGCGCGGGAGCCTGAGCGTGCCGAGCTACGCGGGCGCGACGACGGAGCTGCGCCTCGCCGCGACGCCGACGCGCATCGAGGCGAGCGCGGAGCACGGCCTCTTGCTGGGGATTCGCAGCCGCTACGAGCTGATGGGCGAGGCGGTGCGCGACGGAGGGCGCGGCGTCGCGCTCGACAGCGCGGCGATCGACGTCGACACGATGCTCGATGCGGCGAGCCGATCGGCGGTGTCGGTGGTCGCGCTGAACCAGACGTTCCACGCGCTCTACCGCGCAGGCGCGCTCGACGGAGTCGTGGCGCCGGACATGGTGGTCGCGCCCGACATGGTCGTGGCGCCGGACATGGTGGTCGCGCCGGACATGGTGGTCGCGCCGGACACGATGCGGCTCGACGCAGCGGTGCCGCCGATCGCGAGCGTCGATGCGAGCGGCGTGTCGCTGATGCTCGGCGGGATGAGCGCGACGTTCGAGGGGCCCGCGCCCTACGGCGATGGGCTGCGGGTGCGCTTCTCGGCGACCGCGCGCGCGAGCACGGTGTCGTCGGGCGCCGATCCGAGCTTCGGTGGGATCGAGATCACCGAGCTGCGCGTCGCGGCGGAAGGACGCGCGATGTCGAGCGCGGAGACCGCGTCGGTGCGCGCGTACGTCGCGGTGCTGAGCCACTTCCTCGCGAGCTCGCTGCTCGATCGATCGCAGCCCGCGCTCCCCGCGCCGACGCTGCGCGCACCTTCGATGATCACGATCGGCGGGCGCGCGCTGCCCACCGGCATCGTCGAGGGAACGCAGCTTGGCTCGGCGCCCGCGTGGCGCGCGGCGGCGGGTCGCTTCGAGTCGAGCGGCGCGTTCCGCGAGCTCTGAGCCCGCAAGCGGGGCTGGGGCCCCGCGCGCAGCGTTTGGGGCGGGGGGACCCGATCCGGCTTTGCCGGTCGGGGGGAGGGGTCTTCCAAGACCCCTCCCGCAAGCTCAGATCGGCGGTGTGATGGGGCGGAGATCGAGACCGCCGGACACGATGTAGCTCGTGTACGCGCCGAACCCGTAGACCTGCAGACCGAACGGGCGCTCCGCGCTCGCGCGGTGCACGCCGGGCTGGATCTGCACGCTCGCGTGCGACCACCCGGTGCCCTCGATCTCGCGCCAGCCGCTGACGATCGTGCGATCGAGCTCCACCCGCACGCCGGTCGGCGCGATCACGTCGAGCCAGCTCTCGCGGTACGTCTCGGGCGCGAGCACGGTGTACGCAGTGCGGAACTGCGCGTCGGGGATCGCGAGCGCCATGCCGGGATCGCCGAGGCCCGAGCGCCCCGACGTGCCGAGGCCCGCGTAGTCCTGGCCGACGAGGAAGAGCGTCGCGAGCAGCGCGCCCGTGCCCTCGACGCGCACGCCGTCGCGCAGCTCGAGCTCCACGTGCTCGCCGCGCCCGAGCGTGATCGGCTCGTGGATCGCGGGCGTGAACGTGATCGTGTTCGCGTCGGCCGCGCTCACCACGCGCAAGAGGTTCGGCTCCTCGCGCAGTGAGCTCGTCGGCGCGACGAACGCCGAGCGACCGAGGGACTCGACCGGGAAGAGCTGCTCCTCGAGGTGATCACACGCCCAGCGATCGAAGGGCACGAACGTGCAGTCGTGCCCGGCGATCACCGCGACCGGTCCGTCGGCGCGCACGATGGTGCCGGTGAGATCGTAGTCGCTGCCGGGATCGCAGTACCGGATCCCGGGAGCGCTCGTCTCGTCGCGCTCGATCCCCGGGCACGTCTCCGCGCCTTCGCTCGCGAGCTGCATCACCTCGCCGCGCCCGAGCGTGATCGTGCGTCGCTCACCGGGCGCCATCGCTGCGAACGTTCCGTCGAGGGTCGGCGCGATGCGCGCGCTCGCCTCGATCTCGACCGAGACCTCGCCTTCGCCCGCGCCGACGATCGTCACGAACCCCGGCGACGTGGCGTACGTCCCGTCGCGGCCGAGGAAGAACGTGGGGCGGGTCACCGCGACGTAGTTGCCGGTGAGCACGTGCGCCGGGAGCAGCAGCGATGCGTCGTTGGTGAACGAGTGGCACTGGCCATCGCGGATCCCGCTCTCTTCGTCCTCGCAGTCGCGCTCGAGGCGGAACTCGAGCGGGTTCCACTGCGTGACCACGACCGGCACGTCGGACACGAGGTGGTACGCGCCGCCGGTCTCGCGCACCGACGCGATGCCGAGCGGCGCGCGCAGCGAGTCGATCCACGGCAGCGCGACGATCTCGAGCGCGCCCGGCGCGACGGTCCGCCGCGCGATCTCGGTGCCCGCGCGATCGATCACGATCACCGCGGGCACGAGCTGCGGGTTCGCGATCGCGACGGCGAACGTGAGCTCGCGCGGGAGCTGCGCGTTGCGCGTGACCACCGGCCAGTACTCGCACCCGAGGTACGAACGTTCCTCCGCGGCGCGCGCGCAGAGATCGACACATCCATCCGCGCTGCAGCGCTGGCCCGTGCTGGGTTCGCAGGTCACGCCGCGGGTCCAGCCGCTGCCCGCCGCGTCGCACACCTCGATGGTCTCGCCGTCGCAGCGCACCTCGTTGGGCACGCAGGGCTGACACCCAGTCCCGCTCACGCAGCGCTCACCGCGCTCCGCGCAGTCGTCGGGCGCGCTCGCGACGCCACGCGCATCGCACGACCACGCGACGTCGGCGACGCACACGATGCCTTCCCCCGCGCCCTCGCACACCGGCGGCGGCCCGGCATCGCGCGCGGTCGGCGCGAACGGCACGGGCTCGTCGCATCCAGGAAGCAAGAAGAGGAGCGCAGAGCAAAGCGCGACCGACACGTGGCGGGCTGACACCACGTCCATCGTAGTTGGTCGCAACGCGCCGCACGATCTCTCGGGAGGGGTCTTGGAAGACCCCTCCCCCCGACCGGCAAAGCCGGATCGGGTCCCCCCGCCCCAAACGCTGCGCGCGGGGCCCCAGCCCCGCTTGCTCGTTCGCGCAGCTCCGATGGATCGACAGCTCTCAATTCGACTTCTTCTTGCCCTCCTCCTTCTTCTTCGGCTCGGTCTCGTCGGCGTTCGCCGCGAACACCGTGTCGTCACCGGGGTGCGCCTTCGAGCGCAGGGCGTCGCCCTCGCCCGTCGGGTCCTCCTCGCGCGACGGCAGCGGCGGGTTGTGAGGCCACTCGGTTCCCGTCTTCTTCGCCGGCTCGCTGCGCTCCTGCGGCTGCGAGCCCGCCTGCTTCTGGTTCGGCATGCGACGAATCGCTGCAGCGCGCGTGCCCGTCTTTCGGGTCTGGAGCGCGCGACCCATACTCCTGCGCATGGCCATCGCGACGTCTGAGCTGGTCACTGCGCTGCGCACCACCGCGGCGCGCCTCGAGCAGGGCGCCACCTACCAGTGGACGCACATGGGCGCGTGCAACTGCGGGCACCTCGCGCAGACGCTCACGAAGATCGATCGCGCCGAGCTCCACCGGCTCGCACTGCAGCGCGCCGGCGACTGGGGCGAGCAGTCGATCGAGCACTGCGCCACCAGCGGCCTTCCGATCGACGACGTGATCACGACGATGCTCGATGCGGGCATGGAGCTCCGCGACATCGGCGAGCTCGAGCGCCTCTGCGCGCCCGACGTGCTCGCGCGCATCCCGCTCGACGAGCGCCCGCTCGAGCGTCGCGATCGCGCGCACGTCGTGAAGTACATGCGCGCCTGGGCCGACATGCTCGAGGAGCGGCTCGAGCCGACGTCCGGCGTGCACGAGATCGCTCGTCCGGTCGCGACGAACGCGCTACGTCGCGCCGGATGATCCGTCGTCACCTGCGATTGCTCGCCACGCAGCTCCGGCTCTCGGGGCTGCTCGCGCTGCAGTACCGCTGGGAGTTCCTGCTCGACGGGTTCTTCTCGATCTTCTGGACCGTCACCGCGCTGCTCCCGCTCTGGCTGGTGTTCGACGAGCGCCCGGTGATCGCGGGCTACACGTACCCCGAGGCGCTCACGGTCGTCGGGTTCTTCACGCTGCTGCAGGGGATCCTCGAGGGCGCGATCCATCCGAGCCTCGCGACCGTGATCGATGCGATCCGCACCGGCACGCTCGACTTCGTGCTGCTCAAGCCCGCGGACGCGCAGTTCCTCGTCTCGACGCAGCGCTTCGCGCCGTGGCGTGGGGTGAACGTGCTCGCGGGGATCGGCGTGCTGATCTACGCGTTCGTCGAGATGGGGCGCGCGCCCGAGCCTGCGCACGTCGCGCTCGCGATGCTCATGCTCGTGCTCGCGATCATCGTGCTCTACGCGCTGTGGATCATCGTGGTGAGCGCGGCGTTCTACGTGGGGCGCATCGACAACCTGCGCTTCTTGTTCCTCGCGGTGTTCGACGCGGCGCGCTGGCCGAGCACGGTCTATCGCGGCGTGCTCTCGATCATCTTCACGTTCGTGATCCCGCTCGCGCTGATGACGAGCTACCCGGCCGGCGCGCTGCTCGGACGACTTCCGTGGTCGACGGTGATCGGCGCGTGGATCGGCGGCCTCCTGTTCGCGCTCGCGGCGCGCGCGGTGTGGCTCACGTCGATCCGTCGCTACACGAGCGCGAGCTCGTGATCAGCGCATCACCTCGATGATCGCGGCGGCCTCGCGATCGGCGAGCCCGGCGCGCGCGGCGCGCGCGAAGATGCTCGCGGCGAGCGCGGGGAATTCGGTGCTCAGCCCCGATGCGCGTGCGGTCTCGAGCAGGCGCGCGGTCGCGTCGACCGAGATGCGCAGCGGGCTCTCGCTGACGGTGAAGTCGCCCGACTGGATCACCGCGCCCTCGTGCGCGAAGAACGCGCCGAACGAGGGCGCGATGTCGCGCACGATGCGGCCGTAGGTCGCGACGTCGAGGCCCTCCTTCTGCGCGATCGTCGCGCCGTGCACGAAGCCGATCATCGCGCCGTAGACCCACGAGAGCGTCGCGAGATCCATCGTCGCCGACGCGCCGGGATCGTCGCCGAGGTACACCAGCCCGCCCGCGAGGGTCTCGAGCAGCGCGCGCTGCGCATCCCACGTCGCGCGATCGCCGCTCACGAGCACCGGCGTGTCGGGCTGACCCATCTGGCTCGGCGCGGCCTGGATCGCGCCGGCGAGGAAGTGCCCGTCGTGCTCGCGCGCCCAGCGGGCGCCGCGACGCGCGGTCTCGGGCGAGATGGTGGTGAGCTGGATCAGCGTGCGGCCCACGAGGGTCACGCCGGGCGCGCCGAGGATCGCGTCGACCGCATCGTCGTTGGAGACGCACATCACGATCACCGGGCTCGCCGCGAACGCCGACGCGACGTCGGGCGCCGCGATCGCACCGCGCGCGACCTCCTCGTCGACTCTCGTCGCGCTTCGATTCCACACCGTCACCCGCGCGCCCTTGGCGCGGAAGAGCCCGGCGATCGTCACGCCCATCGCGCCCAGGCCCACCACCGTCACGTCGCTCGTCTGCATCGGAGCCTCCTTCGCGACGAGCTCTGTGGATGCGATCACCAGACGTCGAGTACGGATGTTTTGGTAGGGTACGTACCTTCTGGTGCGTGGAGGCGAGGATGGCGAAGAAGCGCCCGCGGGTGTGCGGCATCGGTCCCGCGTTCGAGGTGATCGGCGGCAAGTGGAAGGCGCAGATCCTCTGGGAGATGCACGTCGAGGCGAAGCGCTTCGGCGAGCTCAAGCGCCTGGTGCCCGGGATCAGCGAGAAGATGCTCACGCAGCAGCTCCGCGAGCTCGAGGCGGACGGTCTCGTACACCGCGAGGTGCTCGCCGCGGTCCCGCCGCACGTCGAGTACTCGGTCACGCCGCTCGGCGCGTCGCTGAACGCAGCGCTCGGCCCGATCGCCGACTGGGGCGAGCGCTACGAGAAGGTGCGCGCGAAGCGACGCTGATCTCGTAGGATCGCGCGGCACGATGCGCGATCGCGGCCACGTCTTCGTCGTCCACGGCAACCTGCTGCGCCTCGAGTGCGACGCGTGGCTCCTGCCCTGCGGTGTCGGCGGCAGCACTGCCGGGTATTGGCGCATCCCGCCCAACGCCGACATCTACGACGCGTGGCAGTGGCCGCACGGCGACTGGACCACGGTGCTCCGCTGCGTCGCGCTCGAGGGCGATCACGATCGGCCGCGGCCCTTCGCGACGCACATCGGGGGCGGCAAGGACGCCGAGGTCGCGTGGTTCGTCGAGGGCGCGCTCGAGTTCGTCGCGCGCGCCCACGAGCGGCTGCGACGCGATGGTCTTCCGCCGCGTCACGGTCGCGCGCGTCACTTGCTCGCGATGCCGATCGTCGGCACCGGCTACGGCGGCGGCGCGGCGCGCGCGGGCGAGATCGTCACGATGCTGCTGCCCGAGCTCGAGCGCGAGACCGAGGCGCGCGGGATCGACATCGCGCTGGTGTCGCTCGACGCGTCGAACCACGCGGCAGCGCAAGCGACGCGCCGCGCGTACTGGGCGTCGCGCGCGCCCCACGAGGCGCCGTGGGCCGCGCTCACCGAGGCCCAGCGCGCGCGGGCGATCGCGCTCGCGCAGCAGGCGGTCGAGGGCAAGCTCGTGCTCTTCCTCGGCGCCGGGATCTCGCGCGGCGCGGGCCTGCCCGACTGGGCGACGCTGCTCGAGCGGCTCGGCGCGCGCGCCGGGATCGACGATCGCGAGGGCTTCGCGCGGCTCGATCACCTCGATCGCGCGGAGGTGCTCGAGCGGCGGTTCGGCGGCACTGCGGCGCTCGGTCGTGAGGTCGCGTCGCTGCTCGGCTCGGAGCGGTGCTCGCTCGCGCATGCGCTGCTCGCCGCGCTGCCGGTGAACGAGATCGTCACGACCAACTACGATCGTCTCTTCGAGATCGCGAGCGAGCCGGTGATCGGCGCCGACGCGCTCGCGGTGCTGGGCCCGGGCCGGCGCAGCGATCGCGCGCGATGGCTGCTCAAGATGCACGGCTGCGTGACGCGTCCCGAGGAGATCGTGCTCACGCGCACCGACTACCTGCGCTACGCGGAGGAGCGCGGCGCGCTGATGGGCATCGTGCAGGCGCTCCTGATGACGCGGCACATGCTCTTCGTCGGGTTCTCGCTCGACGATCCGAACTTCCACCGCATCGCGGACGCGGTGCGCCGCGCGGTGCGCGGCAACGAGCGACGCGGCAACCGCGACTTCCTCGGCACCGCGCTCACGCCGGCGCGCCGCGGGTTCGTCGAGGAGCTGTGGAGCGACGATCTCGACTGGATCGCGCTCGCCGAGCAGGGCGACGACTTCGCGGAGGCGGCGCGACGCCACGACGTGTTCCTCGACTGCATCGCAGCGCACGCACCGCGCGCGGCGCACCTCTTCGATCCCGCGTTCGCGCCCTTGCTCGCGCCGCACGAAGCGGAGCTGACGAGCGCGGTGTCCGAGCTCCGCGGCGTGGTGGAGACGGTGCGTGCTCGTGGCGAGACGTCGCCCGCGCTCGCAGTGATCGAGCGAATGCTGGTCGAGCTCGGCGCAGTGGGCCGAGTGCCTCATCGCGCGCTGCGAAAGCGCTGAGCCGAATCATCACCACCACTGATATCTCGCCACGGTCTCATCAACAGCCGTGATGCGTGCCTCTCACCCAACACCGCGCGAAGCGCGCACACGCGCGAAGCGCGGTGCTACCCGCGAGCGTCCGGGCCGCGGCGAAGCGCGGACCGGCCGCGAGCTATCCACCACCCCACCCACCGAGGCGGCAGAACCGCGGTACCGGGCGTGGGGAGGAGGGTCCGGCGGGCCCACGCAGCAGGGCTCGCAGACACCTCGTCGAGACTGACGTGGTCGCTTCGCGGGAAAGCGCAACGCGCGCCCCGCGAACGACCCTCCGCCTCCCGACGCTCACTGCCTCGTGAACGGCAGCTGCGAGTACCGGCCCGACGGACCCTCCTCCCCGCGCCACACGCCGAAGCCTATTCGCACACCGGCAACACCGGCGAATCGGGGCTCAGCCAACGTACGGTGTCGAGCCACAGCTGAGGGATCGGCGGCATCGTCGACCACTCCGAGTCGAACTCGATCCACTCGTCGCCGAAGAGCAGCACGCGTCCGTCGCCGAGCGGGCCTGCGACGCCGACCGTCGCGTCGCCGATCACCGCCATCGGGACGATCTCGTCCGCCAGCTCCGCGGGCACCGTGGTGCGCAGCCCACCGTAGAAGCTCACCGGCGGGAGCGTGCCGGTGCCGTCGGCGGTGACGGTGCTCGGATGCGGCAGCAGCGTCGCGGGCCCGTCCAGCGGGCCCGCATCGCGATCGAAGCTCGGGCCGAGCGCGGCGAGCAGCGAGAGATGGCGATCCGCGGTGTTCCCCGAGTCGTGCCCGGTCATCACCATCAGCGCGCCGCCCGCGCGCACCCAGTCCGCGAGCGTCGTCGCCTCTTCGGTCGAGTAGAGGCGCTGCAGCCAGTCGACGATCACGAGATCGAACGTCTCGAGCTCGGCGCGCGAGAGCGTCGCCGCGTCGGCCGTCGCGTGGAAGCGCGTCGCGATCGCGCCCTGCATCTCGAGCCACGCCTGGAAGTTCGACGACGGATTCGCGCCCGGCGCGCCCATGATGCCGATGCGGCGACACCCGTAGAGCGAGCTGCCTCCGTCGAGCCCCCCGCCGCCCACGCACGGGCCCCACTCGCCGAACTCGCCCGCGCCTTCGCACGTCATCTCGCCGAAGCTGCAGAGCGACGCGGTCGGCGCGCTGCGGCCGGGCAGGCATCGCGTCGTGGTGCCGACCGCGCAGGCACAACCTTCGTCGACGCGATCGTCGCAGTCGTCGTCGAAGCCGTCGTAGCAGCCCTCGGTGGCCTCGCAGTCGAGCGAGATGCACGCGGCATCGGCCGACGCATCGCGCGGGCTCGCATCGATCCCGCTCGCCGCATCGATCGCGACGAACGCATCGACGCCCGACGACGCGTCGATCGTGACGCACCGATCGTCGATGCAGGTCTGGCCGTTGCGGCACTCGCTCGAGGTGGTGCAGGCGCGATCGGGTGGGTCGCCCGAGCAGTCGCAACCGGCGAGCAGTGAAGTGAAGAGCACGAACAGCACGAAGGTTCGGCGAAGCATCGCGGACGAGGGTACCGCTCGGTCGGGCAAAACGTGCGCGAACCGTGCGCGCACGCTCGGGCGGCTCCGAAATATCCCGAGAAATCCGCGGTCCGAGCATGGCTCGCCGGCTGCAATCAGGTGTCGTCGAGCCCTCGAAAGGAGCCCTCGTGTCCGACCCCTACGCCCCGATCCAAGGCATCTCGCTCGAACGCTACGCGGAGCTCGGCGCCGACCTCGACGGCATCACCGACGAGCAGGCGCAGGTCGCGAAGGTCGCGCAGCTCGGCGTGAGCGCGGCCGACTGGACCGCGGCCAAGAGCGGCTGGACCGCGCGCATGCAGGACATGAGTCTGATGGGCGCGGTCGCGACGAAGTACATGGCGCTCTACAACCAGGCGCTCGCGAAGAAGACCGGCGTCGCGAAGGTCTCGTTCGAAGACTGGTGCGCGATGAGCGCGGCGATCGCGGTGTTCGGCTACGAGGCCGCGATGAAGCACTTCGGGGTCACGCAGGGCGAGTGGACGACGATCAGCGCGCACTGGCAGAGCGAGCTGAGCCGCGATCCGATGAACCTCGCGATGAAGCGCAACACGCTGCAGGAGCAGGAGACGCAGCGGCTGCGCGCGGGTGGTCAGCCGAGGGCGGTCGTCGTGGAGCGCGGCCCCGCGGGCGCGCCGGCGGCGGGCGGCGCGGCGGCGTTCGATCCCAACGCGCACGCGGCGATGCAGATGAACGCCGCGGCCCAGCACAACCAGCAGTACTTCGCGCAGGCCGCGGCGGTGATGAACCAGGGCGCGGTGCAGGCCGCGGTGCAGATGGCGAGCGGCATGGCGCAGCTCGGCGGCGGCAGCGGCCTCATCGTCGGCGCCGCGGTGAAGGTGCAGTGGTCCGACGGGAACAAGTACCCCGGGACGATCATGCAGATCGCGCAGGGCCAGTCGCAGATCGTGTTCTCCGACGGCCGCACGATGTGGATCGGCAACCAGTACCTCAGCCTCTGAGCGCCGCGTGTACCAAGTCGTCCAGAAGTGCCAGGGCTGTGGCGCCGGGCTCACGCTCGACGACATGCGCAAGACGCAGTGCCCGTACTGCCAGGTCGTCTATCCGCATCACTCGCAGGCCGCGCAACACGCGCAGGTCGCGGGCATGATGATGAACCAGATGATCGCGCAGGCGGGCTACGCGCAGAACCCGTACGCGCCGCCGCCGCTCGGAGGAGGACCGCCGGGCGGGCCGCCCCCGGCGGTCGTCGCGCAGGCCTACGGTGATCCCTCGGCGATCGTCGCGAAGCAGATGGGGCGAGGCATCGCGATCACGATGATCGTGTCGACGCTCGTGGTGCTCGGGATGATCGCTGCGGGCGTCGCGGTCGCGCTCGCGTTCCTGTTGTTGCGCTAGGGCGCCCGGGTGCGTCGTGCGCGGCCTCGGTCCACTCGCGATGCTCACTGCGTTCGCGACCTCGTCTGGCTGCGGGTCACCAGCGGATTCGTCCGACGACTCCACATTTGCGGCGCGCGCTGCGGAGCTCGATCGCGCGCGAGCCCAGGCACCGGGCGCTCGCGCACATCACGCGTGAGATCGACGAGCTCTGCCCGGACACGTACTGCGAGCGCGGTGTCGTCTACCACTTCGACGCGATCACCTGCGTACCGCGGACGTGCACGGTCGCGTTTCGCGCGTTGCAGTTCGGCGATCGCGACGAAGAGCTCTGGTCGGAAGGTCGCGTCGAGGTGAGCGGCTGGACCGAGGTCATCGACGTGCGCGCGTCCCATGACTTCGGCGTCAGTGAGTCGTTCTCGATCGCGCTCGGCGACGCGCTCACGCGTTGGGAATCCGAGCACGCCCGGCGGCGCTGACACCGGCCAAGAACGAGAACGAGCGCCGATCCCTCGCGGGGATCGGCGCTCGCCATGTCGCTCGGTCTCGTCGTTCAGCGCGTCGTGACGCTCATCGACCAGCGATCGAGCGTGCCCACGTCGTTGCGCGCACCGTCGACCACGGTGAGGCGCCACGTGCCGGTCACGCTCTCGCCGACGAAGCCCTCGACCGCGAACGTGCGCTCGAAGCTGCCCGCGTCGATCGACGCCTCGCGCAGCAGCACGAACTCACGACCGCCGACGCGCGAGAGGCGCACCGTGAGGTCCATCGGGAACTCGTGCGTGATGCCGACCGTCACGCTCATGCGCGAGATCGTCCCGGCGTCGCTCACCACGATGTCGCTGGTCACGCCCGCGGTGCTGTCGTCGGGGATCGCCGCGCTCGGCGTCGCCGAGTGCTCGCGCGTCTGCTCGGTGCCGCCGCAGCTCGCGCCCTCGCAGCGCGTGATCGCGAGGCTCCACGAATTCAGCGTGCCCGCGTCGGCGTTCGCGGTGTCGACCACCACGAGGCGCCACGTGCCCGCCGCATCGACGCCGTTGAAGTCGGCGACGCTGAACGTCTGCTGCACGTGGTCGTCCGCGCCGCCCGCACGATCGAGCAGCGTGACCACGCGGCCGTCGCGCTCGAGGCGCACCTGCAGATCGCCGCGGTACGGGTGCGCGATGTCGACGGTCACCGCGAGGGAGCTGATCGCGCCCGCCTCGGCCACCACGATCTCGCTGCTCACGCCCGCCGGGGTGTTGTCGGGGATCGCGACCATCGGCGTCGCGCTGTGCGTCGTCTCGCTCGTGCTGTCCATGCACGCACGATCGCTCGCGCAGTCGCTGTCCTCGCAGTCGATCGCGCCGTCGCGATCGTCGTCGCTCGTGTTGTTGCAGGTCTCGGGAGGCAGGCGGACCGTGGGCAGCGCGCTCACGTACGCGGTGAGGTACTGCTCGACGTAGCGGAACGAGATCCAGCCGTAGCCGTCGGGCTGAGTGCCCTCGGTGCCGAAGCGCGTGGCGCCCCACGAGTTCTTGAACATGAAGAAGCCGCGCTCCATCACCGGGCGGCCCATCGCGTCGACGACCGGATTGCCCTCGCCGTCGAGGCGCTGCACTTCCATCTCCGAGTCCCAGCCGACCAGCAGGAACGCGTGACCGGCGGGGCGCATGCGCGAGTCCGCGATGTCCGCGTCGTTCGGCGACATCACGATGCCGCGGCGCGAGTTCTCGCCGTTCGTCGGCAGCATCGAGCCGCCGTGGTTCCACGCCTGGTAGAAGAAGTCGCCGCCGACCACGACCGGCGTGCGCTTGGTGACCATGTGGCCCTGGAGGCTGCGCGCCGTGCTGCGGATCCAACGACCTGCGGGCAGGTGGAAGCGCATGCCCTCGCGCGCGGCGGCGGGCGGCTCGCCGTTGGTCCAGCAGCGCACGGGACGGCCCTCACCGGTGCACGCGGGGTCCTGCGTGGTGCTCCAGCCGCGCGACTCGTAGGGCCAGAGGCTCTCTTCCACGATGCCGAAGCGGTTGATCGCCTCGAGGTTGCGCTGCGCGCTCGAGCCGTCGGTGTTGGTGAACGCGCCGACCTCGGTCTTCACCGACCACTGCAGGTACTGCTCGCTGAAGTCGGGGCTCGTGATCGTGCCCTCGCTGATGTAGAGCGACTCCATCAGCGCCGCGGTCGCGAAGATCGAGCACACGCCGCGGCTGCCCTGGTTGCGCACCGGCGTCTGCGTCTCGAGCAGATCGAAGCGCGCGGGATAGACCTCGTCGGCCTTGCTCTCGTCGGGCAGCTCGGCGTTCGGCGGGACGCCGTCGACGAGGGGCGAGAGCTCGGAGACCGGCGCCTCGTCGAAGGTGAGCGGGAGGTCGTCGTCGGGGCTGTTCGCGCAGCCGGCGAGCGCGACCAGCGACGCGAGGAGGAATGGGCGGCGATTCGTGAGCGACATGCGAGGCGGCCGATTACAGATCCCGTGCCGCATGTGGGATAGACGAATTGCCGAAGAAAATCGTGGTGACGCGGCGCGTCGAGGCTGGGGTCGGGCGTCGCCACACCCCAGCCCACCTGGCGTCTGGGGAAGCCATGGCGAGGGCTTCGTGCTGTGATTCGGCGCGTGGTGAGCCCCCTGCCTCCCTCGCGGCTGACGAGCCCACGCAAGCCGGCGTCGTGGACACCCGTCGTTGCCTTCTTGATCGCGTCCGGATTGCTCGCGCTGGTAGCACCGTCCTGGTGGCCCGCTTGGGTCGTGATGGCGGTGACGCCGATCCTGATCGCGTCGTGGACCGAGCACGCGCGATGGATCGAGATCGATCGCGGAGGCGTGCGCTACGCGACGTTCTTCGGCGCGCGGTTCATCGCGTGGGACGCGATCGCGTCGATCGAGCGCGCCCGCGCGAGGCGGCTCGTCGTCCTCCGATCGCGCGCGCGCCGGGGCTCGCTGCTCGAGCTGAACGTCGAGCTCTACGGGGCGCGCCTCTTCGACGTGCTGCGCGAGAACGCGCCGGTCGGCGTGTACCAGCTGCGCGCGGACGACGAGCGCGCGCTCGTATCGGGCGTGCGCTCGCAGGATCGCGAGCGGGCGCGCGCGCGGGTCATGATGAAGCGCGAGCCGCGCGCGTCGTATCGCGGCATCGAGCGCGCGCGCTCGACCTTCTCGCTGCGGAGGCCGTTCGGGCCCGAGCGCCGCGCGTTCCGTCGCGCGTTCGTCGTGTCGATGGGCTTCGGCCTCTCGACGATGTACGTGGCGTGGCTGATCACGACCGCGCAGCTCGCGCTCGCGATGCTGGTGCTGCTCGGCGCGATCGCGCTCGCTGCGTTCCTGCTGAGTCGTTTCCTCGGCATCGCGATCGGCCTGCGTGCGCTGCGCCGGAGGCTGATCGATCGCCTCGGCCCCGAGGTCGAGCTCGATCCCCGGGGGATGCTGATCTCGCGCGATCGCCGCACCCGCGTGCGACAGCTCCCGAGCGATCTCGACGATCGCCTGATCGGTCTGCACCTGCACGTCGAGACGCTCGGCGACGACGGGCTGATCGAGAGCTCGGCGATCGTGCTCGGCCTCGATCTCGGCCTGCCCGCGGATGCGCGTCCGTGGACGCTGCGCGAGACCGCGCGCGTGCGTGGCCACGCGCTCTCGTCGCTCGACGACGACACCTGGCCCGTCGAGCCGCGCCTCCTGCGCACCGATCGGCGACCCCTCGCGACGCTCGTGATCGAGCATGGCCCCGACGGCGCGATCCTCAGTCGGTTCGGCGGCGGCGAGCGCCCGCTCGGCGACACGTTCCACGAGGACGCCGACGCGGCGCGACGCCAGGCCGCGCACGAGACCGAGCACTTCGAGTGGCACGACACGATGGAGGGGAGATGAGGGGCGCGCTCTTGCTCGCGGTCGCGCTCGTCTGTTGGGCGGGGCAATCGGGATCGGACACCACGTCTTGACCGCCGCTATGTTCTCCTCGCCCTAATGCCGGGTACTCTTGGGTAGACTGCGATGGTGGTTCACCACAGGCATCTAATCTTGCGCGATGTCGGAAGGCCGGAGCCGCACCCGCTAGATTGCGACTGGCGATTTACCCCAGACACCACGCAGATGCTCGCCCACCGGCTGCATCGCACGAGGTGTGTACTGGCTGGCGCGCCCACCGTTGCAGCGGCTCTCGTCGAGCAAGGAGACGCAGTCACGCTTGTTGAGCGGCAGCCTGGGCTCGCGCTCCCGCAGGCAACCGTCGACATCGAAGTAGCACCGGCGACCGGCGAGACCTTTGAAGCCGCATTCGCCGATCCGCCCTGGTACCCGACAGAGTACGAGCGCTGGATCACGTGGGTCGCGCAGCACATCCCGCGTGGAGGAAGGATCTACGCGTCGCTCTGGCCCGAAGACACGAGGCCGTCTGCAGCTGCGGAGAGGCACACGTTGCTTTCCGCTCTAGCCCGGTGGGCGACGGTTCGAGTCGATGCAGCGCAGCTTGAGTATCAAGTCCCTCCGTTCGAGAAGGTTGCGAGGAGTCTGCAGCTCATAGAGGACGCGGATCGACCGTGGCGGCGCGGAGACCTAGTCGAGTTGGTAGTAGAGGAACGACCGTCGCTCGCGCCACCGCTCGTCCGACGCGAAGCGTGGCGGCGTTTCGTTTGGAACGAGTATCAGCTCGCACTGCGTGTGCGGCCCGCGCAGCCTGGCCCCTTCTCGATCGCTCCGGTGCCCGGGGCCCGGTCCTGGCGATGGCCGTCTGTCAGCCGGCGCGCGCCGAACCGAGATCGCATCGACCTTTGGAGTTCGCGCAACGAGGTCGCCGTGATCATGGGTGCTGCGGATGTGGGGGACGCGCTCGCTGCGTTCTCAGATTCGTCCGGCACCAACACGGCAATGCTGCCAGCCGGTCTGGCCGCGGTCTTACACGACTGGGAACTCCCACGACCACCATTCACACGGGTACTACAGTGGACTCACCTCGCCTAGTGCTTCGGTTTCGTGACTCGACCCCCGGCGTCGACACGATCGTGGAGCACCGCAAGCTGATCGACAACCAGGGAGCCGTCTGGTGGGGCTGGTGGCGGAAGAACTTCGAGCCAGAGCACACCGGTCTGTTCGAGCGGCTGGAGAACGGTGGTAGTGGGCGCATCCTGATCGTTGATCGCGCGACCAGCAGGGCGTTCCGCGCGCGCTTTCTTCAAGTTCGCACGTCGTCATCAACGGTGGATGATGTGCGCGTGCCGGCATACTACCGATCGCAGAAAGATCGAGTCGCCGCCTGGTTTCTGCTGGCGTCCATTGAGGACACTCCATTCGACCGAGAGCTGGGAGAACGACTCGGCGAGACAACACTGCTTCCGCTCGACGTGTCTGAAGCCAGCGCTACGCCGAGCACGCGTGTGAGCTTGCGGCCGCGAAGTTTGGGCCGCTCGCATATTCTGCACCTTTCGGATCTCCACTTCGGCGCGGACTATGCGTTTCTTCCACGCGGAGAGACGTCGGGTATCGGCGACCTTCGACGTACTCTCACGAACTGCATCGTGGAGGATCTGAGTCGTCTGAATCGCAGAAACGATATCGGTCTCGTTATCGTGACCGGCGACTTTACGACACGCGGTGACTGGACCGACAAGACTCGCGGCCAAATTCTCAGCGAGATGGCTGATCTTCTCAATGCCCTGGGGCTGCAGAAAGAAGATCTCATCGCGCTCCCCGGAAACCACGACATCGTACGCTATCGAGACGGGGCCACGGTCGACGTCGCCAAGATGGCAGTGTCGAGCCAGACCGACTCTCAGCACGAACGCGAGTTCCGGATGTTCCTCCAGCTACTGACGGGGCGAGATATCCAGAATCCGCTGAACTACAGCCAGACGTCGATTCTCTCCGGCATCGCAGTTACCGTTTGTGCGTTGAACTCGTGCTCGATTACCAGCACGCAATGGACCGAGTACGGATACGTCGGTACGGGCGGCTTAGACGCTCTGAGCGTCGATCCTCCGCACGCAACTGACATCGTGGCCACTCTTAAGATAATGGCACTCCACCATCATCTTCTTCCGGTCGCGGCCGTCGAAGCGCCGCGTGCGAATGGTGTTTCGCTCACCCTGAATGCGGTCGAGCTTCTGGACAAAGCACTCGAGACCGGCGTTCAGCTCGTGATCCACGGACATCAGCATCAGGCGCGTGTATCGTCCTATGGGGTCCTTCCGATGGGCGATACGCCCGCACGCGAGCCGCTCGTGATCGTATCGGGTGGCAGTTCGGGAGCCGCGGCTCCGCGTCTTCCCGGCGCTGAGCGCAACACGTACTCACTAATCGGCCTCGACACCAAGGGCGTGCATCTGTGGATCCGTGAACTGCGCCCGGACGCCAAGCCGGGCGCGACGCTTTTCAATGCACCGGTGCCGCTAGTACCGGGACGAGCGACCTGAGGCGGGCGGATCCGTTCACCGCCGCGGCCGGGACGCCGAGTTCCGACGCAACCCTCACGCGACGCGGCGATCCACGTCCACGTCGACCGCGCCTTCGCCGGTCGCGCTCGCCTGCTCCGCGCTCATCTTCGCGCGCAGCGCCTCGCCGCGCGTCGCCCACCACGCGCGCGCCGCGTCGTCGCCGAACGCCACCACGCCTTGCAGCGCGTCGAGCGCCTCGATCAACGCCCGCGCGCTCGCGAGCCGACGGGCGCGATCCTTCTCGAGCAGGCGCATCACCAGCGCCTCGAGCTCCGCCGGCACTGCGCGCCCGAGGCGCTGGCTCGGCGGCTCCACCTCGGCGCGCAGCTGCATCGTCGCCACGGCGAGCGGCGTCTCGCCGACGAAGGGCGGCGTGCCGGTCAGCAGGTGATACGCGAGCGCGCCCACCGAGTAGAGGTCCGCGCGCGCGTCGATGCGAGCGGGCGCGCTGATCTGCTCGGGCGCCATGTACACCGGCGTGCCGATCATCGTGCCCTCGTGCGAGAACGCCGCGCCCTCGGTGAGCTCGCCGCTCACGACCTTTCCGAGCCCGAAGTCGAGCACCTTCACCGCGTCGGGCGTGCCCGCGCGCATCGCGAGCATCACGTTCGCGGGCTTCACGTCGCGGTGCACGATGCCGAGCCCGTGCGCCTCGTCGAGCGCCTCCGCGATCGCGCGCACGATGCGCACCACGCGCCCCGCGGGCAGCGCGCCCTCTTCGCGCACCACGACGTCGAGCGGCAGTCCGTCGACGTGCTCCATCGCGTAGTAGAGCTCGCCGCCGGGCGTGCGGCCGTAGTCCCAGACCTGCACCGTGTTCGGGTGCACCAGGCGCGACGCCAGCTGCACCTCGCGCTCGAAGCGCGCCGCGCGCTCGCGATCCGCGCCCCGCAGGATCTTGATCGCGGTGGGCCTCCGCATCATCGCGTGCCGCGCGAGATAGACCACGCCGGTGCCGCCCTCGCCGAGCTTGCGCTCGAGCACGTAACGACCGAGCCGCCGGGCGCTGCGCACCTCGTCCTCGAGCGCGCGGATGCGCGCGATGCCGCTCGCCGCCCACGCGAGCAGCGCGCTCAGCAGCAGCCCCACGACGAGCACCACCAGCGGCTCGGTGCGCGCGCCGCCGAACCCCGCGCCCGGCCGCGCGATCAATCGGAAGCTCCGCTCCGCGAAGGGGATCTCCACCTCGCGCGAGAACGCGGTCGTCTCGCCCGCGACGCCGGGCGCGGTCTCGTAGAGCACCCGCAGATCGTCGGGCGCGTCGGGATCGATCAGCGCGAGCTCGACGTGCTCGCGCACCACCGGCGCGACCAGCGGATCGAGCAAGGGGCGCAGTCGGAAGAGCGCGATCGCGAGCCCCGTCGCGCGCGCATCGCGCTCGGTGCTCGCCCCGGGGCGCACGCCGCGTTCGTACATCGCGAGGTACACCGCGAGCGAGAACACGCCCTCGGGATCTTCGACCAGCCGAAGACGGCGCGAGCCCACCGGCTCTCCGAGCTCGCGCGCCTGCTCCACGCTCGCACGGCGCACCGGCTCGCTCAGCAGGTCGTAGCCGAACGCGATGCCCTCGGACGGCTCGGCGTAGCGCAGCGGCGCGTAGATCGCGTCGCGGGCGCGCGGCACCATCGCGCCGTCGGGCGCGACCTCGGTGATCGGGAAGCCCGCGGTGGCCTCGAACGCCTCGCGATCGACGTCGCGCACGAAGGGCGCCCACTCGAGCGCGGCGATCCCCTGGTGTCGCGCCAGCGCATCGCGCACGAACACCGTGAACGCGTCGCGGCTCGGCACCTCCTCGCTCGCCGCGAAGAACGCGGGCACCGAGCGCAGCACCTCGAGCGGCCGCCCGAGCTCGTCGCGCAGGGTGTCGGCGAGACGATCCGCGCGCTCCGCGAGCTGCTCGCGATCGTGCTGCTGCGCGCGCTCGTAGGAGAGCGCGGTCGCCGCGATCGTGAGCACCACGCCGAACGCCAGCACCACCAGCGCGTCGCGCTGCAGCAGCGGATGCGCCGCGATGCGCCCGACCCACGCCGGGCGCGTCTGCGAGCGCTCGCTCAGGGATCGCCTCCGAGCACCACGTACGCGACGAAGATCGCGAGCGCCCCGAGCATCGCGATCGCCATCGCGATCAAGGTCCGCCTCGAGGACGCGGGGCGATCGACGTCGCCGCCGAACACCTCGCCGGCATCCTCGGGCAGCTCGTGGGGCGTCGCGGGCGGCGGCTCGCTCGGGATGGTCTTCTTCGACTCTTCGTCGCGCCCGCGTTGCGGTCGGATCTGCGGCATGCGCGCGCTGCCGATCACGAACCCGCACGACGTGCCTTCGGGCACGGTCCTCGACGCGGCCTCGAGCGCCTCGCGCATCGAGCGCGCGTCGGGCCAGCGATCGTCGGGCTGCTTCGCGAGCGCGCGCGCCACCACCGCGCTCACCTCGCGGCCGATCGCGGGCACGCGCTCGTCGAGCGGCTCGGGGTCGTCGGCCGACACCGCGAGCAGGATCTCGCCCACGTTCGCGCCCTCGAAGGGCGCGCGTCCCGCGAGCGTCTCGTAGAGGATCGCGCCGACGCTGAAGATGTCCGCGCGATGATCGACGTGGTGCGCGTTCGTGCCCTGCTCCGGCGCCATGTACACCGGCGTGCCCAGCATCTCGCCGCTGCGGGTGAGCGAGTCCCACTGCGCGGCGCGCCCCTTCGGCGGCGCCGCGGTCATGCGCGAGATCCCGAAGTCGAGCAGCTTCACGCGCGTGCGCCCGTCGCGCCCGTTCGCGAGATAGAGATTGTCGGGCTTCAGATCGCGATGGACGATCCCCGCGGCGTGCACCGCCTCGAGCCCGGCGAGCGCGTCGACGATCCATCCGATCGCCTCGTGCGCCATCGGCGGCGGCGGTCGCTCGATCCTCCATCCGAGGCTCTCGCCCTCGAGCAGCTCGAGCACGAGGTAGGGCTCGTTCTCGTCGGTGGTGCCGTGGCCGAGCACCGAGACGACGTTGGGATGACGCACCGACTCGCACGCGATCGCCTCGCGCGAGAAGCGCTCCTCGAACGATGCGAGGCCGCGCACGTGCTTCGCCATCAGCTTCACCGCGACGTCCTCGCCGCCCTGCCGATCGCGCGCGCGCCAGACGGTGCCCATGCCGCCGCCGCCCACCGGCGCGACGAGCTCCCAGCGATCGCCGAGCACCGATCCGATCCCCGCCACGTCCGCGAGCATAGGTCGAGCACCGCCTCGCGGGCGAGCGCCGCTTGCTGGGCTCTCCAGACCCCGGATCGGAGCACGCGGTGCGCCGCGGAACATGCTCTGCTCCACGGATCACACGAAGATCCGGGGTGTTCCGTCCCGGTACGACCGGTGCAGAGGTGCGCCGACCATGCGCCTCTCTCGACTTCGCGCGACGCTGCTGGTGACTGCCGGCCTCCTCGCGCTCGGTGCGTGCGTCGGCGACCTCGGAGACTCGCGCGGTGTCGGTCCCGGTGGTGGCTGGAACGGCGGACCGGATCCCATCCCCACGACCACGCAGCCAGTGCAGGCCGCGATGCGCCGTCTGACCGCGGTGCAGTACGACGCGACCATGCGCTCGCTCTTCGGCGACGACGCCCAGGTCGACGTCGAGCTCGAGGCCGATACCCCGGTGAACGGCTTCGTCGCGATCGGCAGCGCGCGCACCACGATTTCGCCGCGCGCGGCCGAGCTCTACGAGTCCGCGGCGCTCCGCATCGCGGAGAGCGAGCTGACCGACGCCGCGCGTCGCGGGGACCTCGTGCCCTGCACGCCGGGCGGCACCGTCGACACCTCGTGCGCGCGCGAGTTCATCGAGTCGTTCGGTCGCCGGGCGTGGCGCCGCCCGCTCGCGGTCGACGAGGTCACTCGATACGTCGCGATCGCCGATCAGTCGGCGACGGTGCTCGGCGACTTCTACCAGGGCCTCGCGATGGCGACCGCGGGCCTGCTCCAGTCGCCGAACTTCCTCTTCCGCGTGGAGATCGGCGAAGAGGCCGACGGGCGCCGCCGCTACTCGAGCGTGGAGATGGCGTCGCGCCTCTCCTATCTGATCTGGAACGCGCCGCCCGACGAGGAGCTGCTCGCGGCCGGTGAGCGCGGCGACCTCGTCGACCCCGAGATCCTGCGCGCGCAGGCCGAGCGCCTGGTCGCCGAGGAGCGCAGCCGCGGCGCGCTGCGCGACTTCTTCGCCGAGCTGCTGCGCCTCGAGGGCCTCGATCGCCTGCCTCAGGACCCCGACGAGTTCCCCGCGATGAGCGCGACGATCGGCGCGGCGATGCGCGAGTCGACGCTGCGCACCATCGAGGATCACCTGCTGGTCGAGGGCGGCAGCTACCGCGACCTCTTCACCACGCGCACCACGTTCGTGAACGCCGAGCTCGCCGGGCTCTACGGCGTCGAGGCGCCGGCCGAAGGATGGGCGCGCGTCGAGCTGCCCGATGGTCCGCGCGCCGGTCTGCTCGGCCAGGCGTCGGTGCTCGCGCTCTTCTCCCACAGCCACGCGTCGTCGCCGACGCTGCGCGGCAAGTTCGTGCGCGAGACGCTGCTCTGCCAGTCGATCCCGCCGCCGCCCGCCGACGTCGGCGAGCTGCCCGAGCCCAGCCCCGAGCTGCCGACGATGCGCGAGCGCCTCCAGGAGCACCGCGCGAACCCGGCGTGCGCGAGCTGCCACTCGATCACCGACCCGATCGGCCTCGCGCTCGAGAACTTCGACGCGATCGGCAGCTTCCGCGAGCAGGAGAACGGCGCGACGATCGATCCGAGCGGCGAGCTCGACGGCACCGCGTTCGCCGACGCGCGCGAGCTCGGACAGGCGATGGCCTCGCACCCGCAGCTCACCGCGTGCCTGGTGCGCAACCTCTACCGCTACGGCACGGGGCACGTGGAGACGCGCGGCGAGGAGCCGACGATCCGCGACCTGGCCGATGCGTTCGCCGGCGAGCCCGAGCTGGGCGCGCTGATGGTCGAGCTCGTGACGAGCGATGGATTCCGTTTCGCAGGGAGCCCGGACTGACATGGGACGCTTCACGCTCAATCGGCGCACGGTCCTCCGCGGGATGCTCGGTGGTGCGGCGATCGCCGTCGCGCTTCCGCCGCTCGAGGCGATGTTCGACGTGAACGGGACCGCCTACGCGGGTGGCGAGACCGTCCCCAAGCGGTTCGGCGTCTTCTTCTGGGGCAACGGGGTCAAGAAGGACCGTTGGAACCCCAGCGGCACCGGGGCCGACTATCCCCTCTCGCCGGCGCTCGAGCCGCTCGCGTCGGTGAAGGAGTACGTCTCGGTCGTCAGCGGGATGGACATCAAGACCGGCAACGAGCGCGGTCATCACGCGGGCGCGGTCGGGATCCTGTCGGGCTCGCCGATGATCTCGCAGGACCCGATGGGCGCGCCCTACGCGTCGACGTTCAGCGCGCCGAGCATCGACCAGGTCGTCGCGCGCGCGTTCGCGGAGAGCTCGCCCACGCGGTTCCGCTCGCTCGAGATCGGGATCACGCAGCAGGTGGTGCGCGGCGAGGGCACGACGCTCCACTACCTCTCGCACAACGGTCCCGACAACGCGAACCCGCCGATCTACTCGCCGCGCGCGGTGTTCGATCGGATCTTCGGCGACGGGTTCACCGACCCCTCGACGACGCCGACCGTCGATCCGCGGCTCGCGCTGCGCCGCTCGATCCTCGATGCGGTGATGAGCGACGCGCGCGCGATCGAGTCGCGCGTGGGCACCACCGATCGCATGCGCATCCAGCAGCACCTCGAGAGCGTGCGGACGCTGGAGCGGCAGATCGAGGTCATCGAGTCGATGCCGCCGCCGATCGATGCGTGCGCGCGCCCCGAGGCGCCCGGCACGTTCGACTCGTTCGACTACCGCCCGATCTCGCGCACGATGAGCGACCTCGTCGCGATGTCGCTCGCGTGCGACCAGACGCGCGTCTTCTCGAACATGTTCAGCGGCGGGGTGAGCCTCGCCGTGTACCGCGCGCTCGGCGCCGGCGAGAACCACCACAGCCTCAGCCACGACGAGGCCGGTGATCAGCCGATGATGCAGAACATCACGCGCTACATCATGGAGGAGTTCGCGTACCAGCTCGAGGCGCTGCGCGCGATCCCGGTGGGCGACGGCAACCTGCTCGATCACTGCGCGATCCTCGCGAGCAGCGACGTGGCCGATGGGCGCGCGCACTCGATCGACGACTACCCGGTGCTGGTCGCGGGCCGCGCCGGCGGACGCCTGCGCTCGGGCCTGCACGTGCGTCGGCTGGGCGACAACACCAGCAAGATCCTGCTCTCGATCCTGCAGGCGCTCGATCTGCCGTTCACCCAGTTCGGCAACCGCGGCGGTCAGGTGAGCGAGACCGTGAGTGAGCTGATGGCCTGAGTGCCACGGTGGCACTGGGCGCTCACCGCGCGTGGAGCTGCATCCACGCAGCGCGCGGGCCGTCGGGGTAGGCGTCGAGATAGCGGCGCGCGGTCTCGGCGAGGTCGGTGCGACGATCGCTCGCGAGCTGCGCCTCGGCGCGGAGCACCAGCGCACGCTCTCGGAGCGCGGTGCCCTCCGCGTCGGCGTGGCTCGCGTCGAGCGCGGCGAGCGCGCGCGTGGGGTCGTGCAGGCGGCGGAGGTGGAGCTCGGCCGCGAGGAAGCCCGCGCTGCGTGCGAGGCCGGCGGGCAACGTGCGCGCGGCGCGCTCGTACACCTCCGCGGCTTCGGCGTCGCGCCCGAGGGCGCGCAGCGCGTCGGCCTCGAGGAGCGTCCACTCGCCGTCGCGCTCCGCGGGCGGAGGCAGCGCAGCGAGCGCGGCCGTGGGATCGCCACGCAGAAGACGAGCGCGCGCGTCGTCGCGACGTTCGCGCGTGAGCACGGTGGGGTCGGGCGTCGGCTCCGGGGTCGCGGGCGGGGCGACGCGTCGGGGCCGACGAGCGCGAGGTGGCGGCTCGTCCCCAGCGGGCGCGACGAGCTCGATGGGCTCGGGTGTCGCGATGCTCGCGATCGGTGCGCGCCTCGCGGCCGCATCGCGGGCGCGCGGCTCCAAGCGCGCGCTCCGCGCGCTCGCTGCGTCGACGTGCACGTGCGCTCCCGCACCGAGCTCCACCCGCGCGTCGCGCTCCCGCACCTCGACGTGCCCTTCGTAGACGCGCACCGAGGTCGCGCGCTCGCCGACCTCGACCACGAACACCGTGCCGCGCACCGCGACGATCGCGTGTGGCGTGGACACCTCGAACGACGATCCCGCGCCGAGCGGCGCGACGTCGAACATCGCCGCACCGTGCGCGAGATGGATCCGACGCGCGCGCTCGGTCGAGCGCACCTCGAAGCGCGCGTCGCCGGTCGTCGCGAGACGATCGCCGGTGGGCAGCGTGAGCTCGACGATCTCGTGCGGTGCGATCGCCGGCGCCGGCTCCTTCTCTTCTCCGTCCACCACCGCGATGACGATCGCGGCGGCGACGAGCCCCATCGCCGCGATCGCGCCGCGCCGCCACGCCCTCGTGCGTGCTCGCGCGCGTCCCGCCAGCACGGCGCGCCGGGCCAGCGCCGCATCGTCGGCCTCGCTGCGAGAGGGCTCGAGCGCGCGCGCGTCCTCGAGCAGATCGTCGAGCTCGCTCATCGCTCCCTCCTCAGCGCCGCGTCCTTCGCGATCCGCGCCTCGAGCTCGCGCCGCGCGTCGAACAAGCGGCTGCGCATCGCGAGCGGCGTGCACCCCACGATCGCTGCCGCCTCGGTGGGCGACATCTCCTCCATCGCGCAGAGCACGAACGCCGTGCGCCTCGGCTCGGAGAGCGCATCGAGGTGCGCGTAGAGCCGCGCGACGCGCTGTCGCGACGAGAGCGCGCGCTCGGGACAGCTCCCCTCGTCCGCGAGCGCCTCCACGTCCGCGTCGCCGCGCATGCGGTTGCGGCCGTAGTACCGCGCGACGGTGCGCACCACGATGCGGTGCGAGAGCGTCGCGACGCTCGAGCGCCCCTCGAAGCGCGGCAGCGCCGACGCGATCTCGGCGAGCGAGTCCTGGATCGCGTCGTCGAGGTCGGGGTGCGGGCCGAGCAGTCGGTACGCCCATCGCCGCACCGCGGGCACGAGCTCGCGCACCACGCGCTCGAGCACGCGATCGTCGCCTCCTCGCAGCCGCGCGACCAATCGCTCCAGCATCACGCGCTCGTGCGGCGTTCCCGGCGACAGGTGCACCCAGTCGGGCAGCGCATCGAGCGGCAACGTCTCGCTCATCGCCATCCCCACTGGATCGAGAGCCCGATCGCCGGCATCGCTGCGCGCGCCGACGCGAGCCACACGTCCACGTCGATGCGCACGCCCATCTCCGCGGTGCGTCCCACCGGGATCGCCATGCCCGCGTGGCCGCCGACGAGCGCGACGAACGACCAGGTCATCGGGTCGGGATCGGTCGCGAGCCCGACGTGCAGCGCCTGCCCGATCACCGCGTGCGCACCGACCGAGAGCGCGTGCCCGGGCACCGCCGCGCGCAGCCCGCCCTCGACGCCGATCGCGAACGCGCCCGCGACGCCCGACACCTCGTAGTCGTTCCACTCACCCGACTCGAGCGTCGGCATCGCCGCGAGCGACACCGCCGCGCGCAGGCCGCTCCGCCACTCGAGCCCGATCGCGCCGCGCGCCGCGAACCCGCCGCGCGCGTCGCTCGAGGGCTCGACCCAGAAGCCCGTCGCGAGCACGCCGAACACCCGCTCTTCGGGCACGACCTCTTCGCGCGCATCGCTCTCCGTCGCAGGCGCGTGCGCCGCGACCGGCGCGGGGCGCGGCGGCGGCGCGATCGGCATCGCGAGCAGCTCCTCGACCAGCACCGACGCGACCAGCGCCGACTCGCGCGGCTCGTCGATCAGCGCGCGTCGCGGCAGGGGCGTGCTCGTCTCGCGACCGTCCTCGGCGCGCACCACGCGCACCACCGCGGTCTGCCAGTCGGGCCCCGCGTCGACCCAGAGCGCCGCGTCCGCGCCGAGCGCCTGGGCCATCACGCGCGACTCGTGGGCGCGCCGCTGGGCATCGCCTTCGCCGGGCGGCACGTCGTCGATCGTCTCGATGCCGCGCTGTCGCAGCTCGAACGCGAGCGCGCCCTTCAGTGGATCCTCGCTCGCGACGCGCAGCACGACGCGTCCGTCGGCCGCCGCGCGTGTCGCGATCGCGCAGAGCGCGACGGCGACGAGGGGCATCGCGAGCGAGCGGAGCACCACGTCACTCCTCGGGCGGCGGCGCGAACGGAGCGCACGTGCGCTCGCCGATCCACTCGCATCCCGGCGCCGGGGCCAGCGCCGCGAGCTCCGCGTCGATCTGCGCGGTGTCGCCCACCATCGAGCAGTCGAGCTCGATCGTGAGCAGCGCTTCGACGGCATCGCGCGCGCACGCCTCGTAGTCGCCGACGCGGTGGGCGGGATCGCAGTCCGGCACCTCGTGGGCCCCGTCGCACACGTTCGCTTCGTCGAGCGTCTCGCGGGTCCTCGTGAGGCACGCCTCGAGCGAGGCCTCGCACGAGGCCTCGTCCACCGCCGTGCGCAGCGCGCCCGACAGGCACGACATCCGCGTCAACGCCTCGGGCCCGCGCGCCTCGTGCACCGTCGCGAGCTGCCACTCGCACAACACGCGGACCTCGTCGCCCGAGAGCGCCGAGAGCGCGCGCCCCTCGCTGAGCCCGCTGCCCACTGGCTGCGCCGTGCTCGCGCACCCGATCGCGAGACCCACGAAACACATCACCGCTCCGCACCTCGCGTGCTTGTCCACTCGAGCCTCCCCGGGGCCTCTCGCGTGCCCCGTGGACCTCAGTGCGAGCGCCCTCGCGGGCGTTGCCGGGAATCGTCCTCGAGCGACGTGAATTCCAACCGCACGCGTCGCCGGCGACACGCCTCCGTGTCTGCGGCATCCCGCGCTCTCGGTGTTTCTCGCTGTTTTTCACGATGGCACGCGCGATGGACCACGCCCGGCGCATGACCTTCGTCGCTGCGTTCGTGCTCGTGTCGACCGCGTTCGTGTTCGTCTCGACGCTCCGGCTCGGCCGTCCCCGTCCGTCGGCGTGCGAGACCTCTCGTGGGTGAGCCCACCTAGGGCTTCCCATAGGTGGGTCGTCCGCGATAGCGTGGTCTCGTTCGGTGCCGCTCGAGGGGGAGCGCGGCATGAGCCAACAGGCAACCGGGTCGGATCCCGCGCTGAAGAAGCTCGTCAACGTGATGGGCGAGGCGCGCGCGAGCGTGCTGATCGAGGAGACGCTGCGCCGCATCGGTCGCGCGTCGCTCGACAGCCCGGAGGCGCGCTACCGCTTCGGTGTCGAGCTCATGAAGCACGGAGGCGTGCTCGAATCGATCGGTCGCTCGATCAAGATCCAAGCGATCTTGCTCGGCGCGAAAGAGACCTGACGCGCAGGTGGGGGGGAAACCATGCTCGATCTCTCGTTCGACTACGAATCGTGCGTCCGCGCGTCCGAGAAGGTCGCGTGGGCCATCGACGACGTGATGCCGCCGGGCACGCGGCTCGACTTCACGCGTCCGTTCCTGCCGCGCACGCTCGCGGGGCGTGACGAGCTCGCGTTCCTGAACGGGCGCGAGCGGCGCGTGCTCAACCAGATCAACGGCAACGCGTACCTGAACCTCTTCGCGTTCGTCGAGGAGTACATCCTCGCGGTGATGACGCAGCACGCGCACGCCGAGCTCTTCGGCGATCACGACGCGATCCGCGCGCTGCTGCGCTTCGCCGACGAAGAGGCGAAGCACCAGAAGCTCTTCTACCGCTACGTCGACGCGTTCCGGCGCGACGCGGGCTACGACACCGAGGTGCTCGAGGGCGCGTCGGACGTCGCGAGCGTCGTGATGAGCAAGAGCCCCATCGCCGTGATGATGGTGACGCTCCACCTCGAGATCATGACGCAGGCGCACTACGTCGAGTGCATCCGCGACGACGACACGATCGATCCGTTCTTCTCGAAGCTGCTGCGCATGCACTGGCTCGAGGAGTCGCAGCACGCGCGCATCGACGCGCTCGAGCTCGACAAGCTGCTCCGGCTCGCGTCGCCGGCGCAGATCGAGGAGGCGTTCGCCGACTACCTCGACCTCGTCGCCGCGATCGACGGGCTGCTGCGGACGCAGGCGGAGATGGACGCACGCGTGCTCTCGCGCGCGACCGAGCGCACGTTCGCCGCGCCCGAGCGCGACGCGATCGTCGACTCCCAGCACGCCGGGTACCGCCGCACGTTCCTGACGTTCGGCATGACGAACCCGATGTTCGCGCGGCACCTCGAGACGATCTGGCCGGCGGGCGCGGCGCGCGTGCGGGGCCGCGCGGTCGAGCTCACGAGCTGACCGCCACCTGTCGTGTCGTGCGCGTCCGTGGTGCGGCGATCTGCCTCGCGGCGTGATCGCCGCACGGGCGTGCCGCGCCGATCCTCGCGCATGCCGCGGACCGACGGCACGTCCGATGCTCCGTCGCAGGGCGTTCCACGATGCCCGCGACGAGCGCGGGAGGAGGAGACCCATGTACCGCCACGCCACGAAGCTGCTCGTCGCGTTCGGCCTCGCGGCCTTCGCGATCGGCTGCGACGTCGATCAGACGCGCGAGGGCCGGCTTCCGGAGGTCGAGGTCCGCGAGGGCGAGATGCCCGAGTACGACGTCGACACCGCCGAGATCGAGACCGGCACGCGCACCGAGGGCGTCGACGTCCCCGACGTCGACATCGAGACGCGCCGCGAGCAGGTCGAGATGCCGACCGTCGACATCCAGATGCCCGACGAGGGCGAGCAGGACTGATCGAGCCAGCCGAGCTCGATTGCGAGACGAGCCCGTGGCGGACACGCCGCGGGCTCGTCGTGCTTTCGTGCTCGGCACCGTTCTCGCTACGCACTCGCGCGACCAAGGAGAGAGCGCGTGGCGGAGATCTGGCCCTGGGTGGTCTTCAACGGGTTCGTGCTCGCGATGCTCGCGCTCGATCTCTTCGTGTTCCATCGCGAAGCGCATCGCGTCCGGCTCCGCGAGGCCGCGGTGTGGAGCGTCGTGTGGATCGCGCTCGCGCTCTCGTTCTGCGCCGGCATCTACTCGATCCAAGGGCCGGAGGCGGGCACGCAGTTCCTCACCGGCTACCTGCTCGAGAAGGCGCTCTCGGTCGACAACATCTTCGTGTTCGTTCTGATCTTCGGGTACTTCCGGGTCCCGCCGCAGTTCCAGCACCGCGTGCTCTTCTGGGGCATCCTCGGCGCGCTCGTGATGCGCGGCACGATGATCGCCGCGGGCGCGTTCCTGGTGAGCCGGTTCCACTGGATCCTCTACCTGTTCGGCGGGTTCCTGGTGGTCACCGGGCTGCGCATGGCGACGCAGAGCGAGCACCACATCGAGCTCGAGGCGAACCCGGTGCTCCGCCTGCTCAAGCGGATCGTCCCGGTCAGCAAGACCTACGAGGGCTCGCACTTCTTCGTGCGCCGCGAGACGAGCCCGGGTCGCATGCAGCTGCTCGCGACGCCGCTCTTCGTGGTGCTCGTGCTGATCGAGACCACCGACCTCGTGTTCGCGGTCGACTCGATCCCGGCGGTGTTCGCGATCACCACCGACCCGTTCATCGTCTACACGTCGAACATCTTCGCGATCCTCGGGCTGCGCTCGCTCTACTTCCTGCTCGCGGGCGTCGTGCACCGGTTCCACTTCCTCAAGCTCGGCCTGAGCGCGGTGCTCGTGCTGGTCGGCGTGAAGATGCTGATCGCCGACATCGTGGAGGTCCCGATCGGGCTCTCGCTCGGCGTGATCGCGCTGATCATCACGGCATCGATCGTCGCGTCGATGATCTGGCCGAAGGAGCGCGACGAGCACGACCCGCTGATGGCCGCGCACGACGCGCTGAAGCCGCGGCCCGATCACACGCCCGCGCCGGTGAACGGCGACGAGGACGAGCGCGGAGGGAGCGAGAGCCCCGCCTGATCACATCGTGATGCGGGTGAGCACCTGCGAGAGCGCGACGAGCTCGCGACGCAGGCCGGGCGGCATCACGTAGTCCGAGCCCTCGTGGCCGACGCGCGGTCCGACCGCGACGATCTGCACGTGACCGGTCTGGAAGCACTGCACGACGAACGCGTGCTCGCCGATGCGCGTCGAGCGATCGGCGTAGCGCGAGACGACGCGGAAGCGGCCGGCGACGACGTCGGCGTCCTCGACGGTGAAGCCCGCGGAGCGCACGCCGTCGAGCAGCGCGTCGAACGCCTCGCGCGAAGGGCCGGCGCGCATCGGGCCGACCAGCACCGGCGGCACGCGCTGCCCGGCCTGACAGCCGAGCGATGCGACCGCGAGCACGATCGCGATCAGAGCTCGACGCGCAGCCATGTTCCGCCCTCCGTGCTCGTGAAGTACGGCGTGATCGAGACGCCCGCGACCTCGACGCCGCCGGTCTCGCCGGGCACGAGGTGCTCGGCGCCGCCGAAGAGCGCGAGCGCCATCAGCGTGAGCCCGAAGCCCTGGATCGCCGCGAGCGGAAGGCCGAAGCCGATCCCGAGCGCGACGTTGCGACAGCATGCGCCCTCGCGCTCGATGATCGTCCCCGCGAGCACGCCGCCGACGACCGGGATGAACGCGTAGGGCCAGCTCTCGCAGCCCACCGAGCCGAAGCTCACGGGGCCGAACTCCTGGCAGTTGCGCGCGGCCTCGTCGGCGAGCGCGAGGATGAAGCCTCCGAGGTAGCCGCCGAGGAACGTCGAGAGGCCGGCGACGAGCAGGCCGTCGTCGGTGCCGCGCTCGAGGCGCGGAGAGACGATCGCTTCGTTCAGCGAGCGCGGCTCGTCGGGCCACGCGAGCGCGGGCTGGGTGGAGGAGGGGCGCGTCGTGGTGGGCACCACCGCGAGATCGTCGGCGGGCGCCGGAGCGTTCGCCCACTCGGCCGGCAGCCCGTAGTGCGCGGTGTAGGGCGGCACGCATGCATCGCCCTCGGCGACGAACGGCGGCGGGCACGTGGGCGCGCCCGAGCAGCGACCGAGCGCCTCGGAGAACGACTGGCCGGGCCAACAACAGCGGCCGAGCGTCTCCGGTGTGCTCACGCGTCCTTCGGCGCACTCCTGCGCGCGCGCGAGCGCCGCGGGCGCGAGGATCGAGAGCGCGATCGCGAAGAGCGCGCCGAGCGATGGGTGGATTCGTTGCAAAGCCATGCGTGCGAGCAGGCTCGACTCCGCCTGCAGCGATGTCAAATGAGTCCTTGCGGGGGTGCTCGTCCCGCAGGTCCCGGACGGGAGCGCGCGCAGCGCGCGGACGGTAGGGACCGGCGGGCGAGCCGATTTTCGACAGTCAATGAGTCGACCGGCCTGCTGCGGGTTTCCATGACGCGTCGGGGCCCGCATGTTCTCCTCGTCGGATGTGGCGGCGAGCGCGAGAGGTGATCACGCGAGACGGGCAGGGGCTCGTCGCGGCGATCACGGTGCTGCTCTCGTTCGTCGCGCTCGTGGCGCTCGCGATGGCGGTGGCGACGGGGCCCGAGCCGGTGGTGCGCGCACCGGTGATCGTCGATGCGGCGGTCGAGCGTGTGGACGCGGGCACGCCGATCGTCGCGCGCGAGGAGCCGCGCGTCGAGGAGCCCTACGTGCTCGACGATCTCCCGCGCGACGGGGCGCAGCTCGCGGAGGGATGCCCCGAGGTGCCGCTCGTCGACCACGCGGGCGATCCGGTGCCGTGGCGTCCCGCGCTGCGCGTGCATCCCGCGGTCGTGCCCGCGGTGCGCGCGCTCGAGCGTGCGATCCTCGAGACCGCGCTGGTCACGTACCACCGCGCGCCGATCCGTCTGCTCTCGGCGAGCAGCCATCGATGTCGCGCGATGCGCGGCAACCCCACGCGCATCAGCGAGCACGCGCTCGGCAACGCGGTCGACGTGCGCGGCATCGTGCTCGAGGAGGGCGAGGAGATCACGATCCGCGACCACTGGAGCGCGACCGGCGACGACGCGATCCACGCGCGCTTCTGGCACGCGCTGGTGCAGCGGATGATCGACGAGCAGAGCTTCCGCGGCATCGTGGGCCCGCCGCGCGCGGATCACCTCGATCACCTGCACTTCGATCACGGCCGCTCGCGCTTCACCGACGTGGAGCTGCCGTAGCGCGCGCCTCGGACCAGCGCGCCGCGATCGCGTCCTGCGACGCGACCAACCCGGCGAGGCTCTTGCGGCGGACGCGCTCGAGACGATCGAGCACCTCGCCGTGCTGTCGCGCGAGGCGCTCGATCACGTCGCTCGAGATCCGGGCCTCCATCAGCCGCGGGTCGGAGATCAGCGGCTCGGGCAGGAGAACGCGCGAGAGCGGCTCGGAGCGCGCGAGCCCGGGCAGCGCGGGCGCGACGAGCGTGCCGGCGTGCGCGAGCACCTCCGCGACGACACCGCGCGCGTCGAGCGCGAGCCGCATCACGTGCTCCTGCACGTGCGGCGCGACGGCGACCGGCGCGCCCGCGACCTCGATCGCGGGACGAAGCAGCGCCGCGGCGCGCATCATCCCGCCGCGCAGATCCTGGATCGCGAGGTGGAACGCGTAGCGCGTGCGCAGCTCGTTCGTTGCTTCGGCGCCGAGGTCGGTCGCCATCCGCGCGTGCACCTCGGCGACGCGGCGGTCCCATGCATCGCGCGCCGCGTCCAGCGTCTCGAGCTCGGCCTCGAGCGGCAGCGCGACGTTGCGCACCTCCTCGAGCGGCCTCTCGAACCCGCGCACGGTCGCGCTGGATCGTCCTTCCTGCTCCGCGTGTGCGAGCGCGCGCGACAGCGACTCGAGCTCTCGGAGGATCTCCTCGACGCGCTCGACTGCGCGCGTGTGGTCCGGCCCGTAGAGCTCCACGAGCGCGCGCTCGACCGCCTCGGGCTCCATCCCTCGCGCGCTCGCCCGCGCGAACATCTCGTCGAGCGGGAGCGACGCGATCAGCCGCTGTCCGTAGGCGCCGCGATGACGCGCGTCGAGCTTCGCGCTCTCGCGCTCCTCGGCGAGGAAGCGCTCGACCGTCGCGGGGTCGGTGAAGCGCAGCGTACGCCCCGGATGCATGCGCCGGCTCAGCTGCATCGTCATGCGCTGCCGCAGCCCTTCGGGATCGGCGAAGAGCGCCCACGCCGACGTCTCGTCGCCCACGCTGCGACGCGCCTCGATCCACGGTGCGCGCGCCGCCTCCTCGCGCGCTGCGTTCGGCGGATGGGTCGCCCACATCGACGGGCGCGCGTCGTCGGCACCGGGCGGGAAGAGCGGCTGCAGATCGGGCCCGAGCGGCGCGTCGAGCCGGGCCCACTCGGCGCGGAACGCCTCGTCGGGAAGGGTCTCCGCCGCGCGGAGCTGGTGCGCGTAGAGGTCGGTCGTGAAGAACGCGTGATCGCCCGCGTGCGCGAGCTCCGACATCGCGTGATCGAGGCACGCCTGTCCGTACGCGACGCGTCCGAGCAGGCGCACCGTCGCGTCGCTGCCCGCCGCGGCGATCGCGACGCGATCGGCGTGGAGCTCCATCTCGCGCGAGAGCGCGCGATCGGCGAGCGTGACCAGTCGGTACGTCGCCGCGAGCACGGCGCGCATCGAGGCGACGAGCCCGTACGCGGTCCATCCGACGAGGCTCAGCTCGCGACGCGACGCGAACCGCAGCTGATCGATCGCGACGTCGACCGCGTCACGACCCGCGACGAGCTGCACGAGGATCTGCTGGCCGAAGTAGACGTAGCTCCCGAGCCGCATCGAGCGCTGCGAGAAGTGCCCGAGCTCGTGCGCGAGCACGGCCTTGAGCTCGCGCAGATCGAGCGCGTTGATCAGACCGAGGCCGATCACGAGCTGCTTGCGCGCGGGCAGGACGAGCGAGAGCAACGTCGTGTCCTGGAACACCGCGGCGTTGACGTCGGGCGCGACGTACACGCGCCGCGGGACGGGCGCGCCGACCTCCTTCGCGAGCCGCGCCAGGAACGCGAAGAGCACCGGCTCGCGCGCGGGCAGGAGCTCGATCCACGCGTCGCGTGCGCGCGCCTGACGAACCAGCAGGCCCTTCAGCAGGAAGAGCAGCACGAGCCCGAGCGCGAGGATCGCGCCCACCCAGAACAAGAAGAGGAAGATCGGGAGGTCGCGTGGCGGCACGTGCACGACGACCCAGCGCAGCGCCGCGACCGTGCCCGCGAGCAGCGCGACGTAGACCGCGACGAAGAGGCCCATCGCGAGCAGGACGCCGAGCGCTTGGGCGCGGTAGGAGAGGGGCGACCCGAGGTAGCCCGGTGGAAGTCGCGCGGGAGGTGCGGGATAGAGGCGCTCGTCCATCGACGCGCCGAGTCTGCCACGCGTCCGCAGGGCGGCGTGTGACGCGCAATCGTTCTCCCCAGGAGAACGATCAGCGGCACTCGGCGGGCACTTCGCCTTCGCCGCCGGCCGCGATCGTGCGCACCGTCGCGAGCTCCTCGGTGCAGTCGCCGCCCTGGTGCTGCGCGACGAGGATGCCGCAGATCGCGCCCGCGCTCGCGACCGCGCCGCAGCACGCGACGAACGCACGGCACGCCGGGGTCGGCGGCAGCTGCACCTGCTGCCCGTCACGGAACACCGCGAACCCGCCGCCCTCGGGATCGAACATGATCTGGGTGCTGCGCTCCTCTCCTCCGGGCGTGGGCACGACCGAGTAGTCGAACGCGTAGTCCTGTCGATCGACGATGTTGCGCGTGAGGTCGGGCTCGCCGGGCGCGCGCCAGGTGAGCGACGAGCGCTCCTCGACGACCACACGATGCGGCGCGAGCGTCGCGACCTCGACGACCAGATCGATCGTGCGCTCGAGCGTCGCGCCCGTGAGGTCTCCGCCTTGCTGCGCCGCGAACCCCGCGAGCGCGTCGCGCAGCGAGGCTGCGCGCGCGTGCTGGCGCACCTGCAGCGCGACGCAGCGCGCCTCGGGCGAGACCACGGCCTCGCCACACGGGGCGACGCCCATCAGCTCGAGCTCGGTGTCGACCTCGGTGGGCGTCGTCGCGCCGAGCGAGAGCGCAGGCACCCGCGCCGAGCCGCGCACGACCTGCCCGCACCCGAGCGTCTGCCCGCTCCACGCCGCGAGGATCCAGTCCCAGTGCGCATGCGCGGTCGCGAGCTGCGCCTGCGCCGTGAGGTTCGGCTGGACCATCGCGACCGAGCGGGGATCGATCTCGCCGCGCGCCACCGCTTCCTCGAGCGCGCGCCGCATCTCGTCGACGCCCTCGACGCCGACCACCGTGCCCGCACCGTCGAGCACGAGCGTCGGACGCGCGCCCCCGATGTCCGGCGCGAGCCCCTGGCTGCGCATGCGGTTGCGCCCGTCGACGACGAAGCGCATCCGGCGCGCGTCGCCCTCCGCGCTCACCTCGAGGCGCAGCTCGGAGAACGACTCGCCGCGCATCGGGTGCGAGCCGTCGGCGAACGCGCTCTCGGTGAGATCGACGCCACGCACCCGCGCACGCATGCCGTCGGGCCACGCGAAGCGCAGCGCGACCGGCGCCACGTTGCAACCGTCGCCCGCACGCGATGCGGGCGTGGTCTCGCCTGGTGGCGAGGACGCTGCGCCGCCGCACGCGACGACGAGGCTGCTCAGGATCAGGACGAACGAGGTGCGCATGCGACGACGCTACTCCTGCTCGACGGAAAGCACGAGGCCGGCCGCTCTTCCGAGCGACCGGCCTCGATTGTTCACCCCAGGAGAACGATCACCAGCCCGCGCCGACGGCCTCCATGCGGCTCTCGCGACGCACCACGACGCGCGCGACGCTCTCGCGCTCGCCGTCGTCGATCACGAAGGGCACGGTGCGCGTCTCGTCGAGCGCGCGGATGCGCAGCGTGCCGCGGATCGCGCCGCGCTGATCGGGGCTCGTGCGCGCGACCTCGACGAGGTAGTTGCCCACCGTCGCGCGCGAGAGCCCGATCGTCTCGCGCCCGTCGCGGCGCGCGTCCTCGCCGACGATCGTGGTGCGACCACCCATCCACGAGAGGCGCGATCCATCGGGGGCGATCAGCGCGACGTCGACGTCGTCGCCGCCCGGCCAGCTCGCCTCGATGGTGATCTCGCCGCGGTTGCGGCGCGCGTCGTCCGCCTGCTCGGCGAGCGTCGCCGCGCGGGTGCGCGCGCGGTCCTCGCGCACTCCGTCGAGCAGGAGCTGCGCGAGCTCGCGGTGGCTCGCCATGCGCTCGCAGCGCACCGCGTCCGCCACGATCTCGGCGTCCTCGTTGCGGATCTCGGCGAGCGAGATCCGGTGCGCGCACGCCCGGGCCTCGTCCCCCGCACGCTCGAACGCGCCGGCGAGACGGGTGTGGAGCGCCGCGTCGTCGGGCCGCACGTCGACCACGCCGGTCAGCAGGCGCAGCGCTTCGTCACGACGACCGAGGCGCGCCAGCACGTCGGCCCGCGCCACGAGCGCCTCGGGGTCGAGGCGATCGCGCGAGAACCACGCCTCCGCCACCTCGAGCGCGCGCTCGAGGTTCCCGGCGCGCGAGAGCGCACGGACCGCGGTGCGATGACGATCACGGCTGTCGGGCTGCAGGCGCAGCGACTCCTCCGCGATGCGCGCCTGCTCCTGCTCGCGGAAGCTCGGCGCGCCGTCGTTCTGGATCTCGCCGACGCGGTAGTACACGCGGCGCATCCACTGGCCGGGCCCACGCGGGCGCATCATCGGCGCGGTCGGGGTCGGGGCCGCCACCGCGGGCGGCTGCTGCGGCGCACGCTGCTGCTGCTCGCGCCACGCGCGATCGAACTCGTCGCGCGTCTGGGTGGCCGAGGTGTCCGCCGCGCGTCCGCGCGTGCCGCGCTCCTCCGCTTCTTCCATCATCGGCGCGGCCTCGGTGATCGTCGGCTCCGCCGAGGCACGCCGCGCCGCGCGGGTGCCCGACGTCGGCGCCGCGAAGCCCGCGGACGCGCCACCACCACCGCTGCGGCCCGCGCCGAGGGCGCCCGCCGAGAGCGCATCGAGGTCACCGCTCGCACCGCCCATCTCGCTCGGCGGCAACGAGAGCGAGCCTTCCGCGGTGCTGCCTTCGACCTCGTCCTCGCCGGTCCACTGCGCGACCGGCGCCGCGGCGCGATCGATGCCGAACGCACGGAACATCGCCTCGCTCTCGAGCACGAGCAGCGACGTGTGGCGCGACATCACCGAGTACGCCTTGCTCATCGCGACGATGCGCGCCTCGTCCTCGCCGTTGCCTCGCGCCTCGATCTGCTCGATGCGATGCGCCGCCCAGAGAGCCGGCACGAAGCGATTGCCCGCCGCGGTGCTCGGCACGAGCCGCACCGGATAACGCTGCTCGAAGGGCTCGCCGCCCACGGTGCCGCGCAGCACGACCTCACCGCCGATCTCACTCGGCGAGCTCATGCGCGCGGTGACGATCACTTCTTCACCGGCGCGGATCGTCGGCAGCCGCTCGGGCGCGACCTCGACCAGGCCCGCGGGCAGCTCGAGGCGCGCATCGCGCAGCGCGACGCCGTACGTGGTCTCGAGCACCGAGAGCGCCGCGAGCGAAGCGCGCTGCCCGGGCACGAAGGGCACGTAGTGACCGCCGCCGCTCCGCGCGATCGCGGCGAGCGAGGTCGCGTCCGCGTCGCCGCCGATGCCGACGGTCGTGAACGCGACGTGCGCGCTCGTCGCGAGGCGCTCCGCCTCCGAGGTGATCGCCGCGGTGCTGCGATGGCCCGCCGACGCGACGCCGTCACCCACGTAGATCACGTGCACGCGGCGGCTCGCATCGCGCTGTGCGGTCCCGGCGCGCGACGCGGTCCGCATCGTCGCAATGAGATCGCTCGCGCCCGCGGGCTCCACGCGCGAGAGCCACTGCGAGACCTGCGACATCTCGCCCGCGCTCGGCACGCGCATCCGCGCGTTCTCGGCAGTGCCCTCCATCGAGCGGCACTCGTAGTCGCACGCCAGCACGGTGAAGCGATCGCGGCGATCCATCTCCGCGATCACCCCCGAGACGAGGCGGCTCGCGCGCTGGAAGCGCTCGCCGACCATCGACTGGCTCGAGTCGACGACGATCACGTAGTCGTGCGCCGCGCCCTCGGTGCGCGCCGGCAGCTCGGGCCGCAGCGCGAACGCGACGTAGGGCCGCGAGTCCGCCGCGATCTGGCGCTGCAGATCGATCACCTCGCGATCCTGATCGCGGCTCTGCGCGGGCGGCGCCTGCGCGGCATCGCCCTGGTAGGTCCAGAACGCGAGCTCGCGCTCACCCCCCGGGATCGCGTAGTCGATCACGAGATCGCCGTTCGGCAGGAAGCCCGTCTGCTGGTACGAGAGGCGCGTCGCGTCGGCGTCGGCGGCGCTGCGCACCTGATAGCCCGACGCGTTCACGCGCTCCGCGTTCGCGACGCGCACGTCCACGTTGAACTCACCGACGCGCAGCGACTCGTCGCGCGAGTGCGCGAGCGGGTAGACGTAGCGACGGCCCTCGGTCGTCGGCGCGATCGTCTGCGTGTACGCGATCACCACGCGACGCTCGCCGTGCGCGGGGATCGGGAAGATGCGCAGCTCGAACTGACCACCCCGCTGCCACTCGAGCAGCGCGGGATCGCGCCACGGGCCGGGCACCCAGATGAACTCCTCGGTGGGACGGCGCTCGGCGACCGGCGTCGCGTTGCGGATCACGCCACGCCAGATGCGCTGCGCCCGCTCACGAGCGACGAACGCGCCCTCTTCCATCACGCCGTTCACGTCGAGCGCGAGGCGCGCGATCTGCGCGTCGGCGGGCAGCGGGAAGCGGTAGATGCCCTCGAGCGTCGCGTCCGAGTCGTTGCGGAAGACCTCCTCGATCTCGGTGCGCGCGACGTTGCCCACGATGCGCACCCGCACGTCGTGGCGCGCGAGCGTGAGCGGGCGCTCGCGATCCTCGCGCTCACCGGGACGGCGGGCCCGCAGCGAGCCGATGCCGGGCAGCGTCGTCTCGGGATCGTCCTGCTGCACGACGTTGGTGAGCTCGCTCCACGCGACCGAGCGCGCGAGGTCCATCACCGGCGCGACCTCGGGCGCCGCGTTCGCGCGCAGCACGCCCTCTTCGCCGCTCTTCACCTCGCGCGAGCCCTGATTCGCACCGTGCACGCGCACCGTGCCGCGGGTCACGCGCACGCTCGCGCTCTCGGGCGTCGCCGCGAGCACGAACTTCGTGCCCAGCACCTCGACGCGACCGGTCGGCACCGTGATGCCGAGGTTCGGACCGTTCTCGAGGTGCGCGACGTCGGCGAGCACCTCGCCCGTGGGCAGCTCGAAGCGACGCGGCTGCTGGGGATCGAAGCGCACCTCGGTCGAGTGGTTGAGCACCATCTCGCTGCCGTCCGAGAGCGCGATGCGCGCGCGCGTGCGCTCGTCGGTGCGGATCGCCGCGCCCGCCGCGATCTCCGCGCCCTGCGCCGCGGGCTGCCACGTGCCGCCCGCCGCGCGCACCTGCACGCCGCTCGCGCCGTCGCTCGACGCGCGCGCGACCTCGGCGATGCGTCCCGTCGTCGCGCCCTGCGCGATCACCGCCGGCGTCTCGCCGTCGCCCTCCGCGACCTCTTCACTGCCGCCGAACATCGTCGCGCCGATCGCGACCAGCGCCGCAGCCGCCGCGGCCGCGACCCCGAGCGCGCCGAAGAGCACGATCACCTTCGCGAGCCCGCGGTTGCTGTGCGCCGGCTCGGTCTTCTTCGCCTCTTCGCGGGCGCCCGGCTCGACGACCTCGCGCATCGCGACCGTCGGCGCGACCACCCGCTCGCGCTCCTCGCTCACCGCGGGCGCGTCGAGCCGCGCCTCCACCTTCGCGATCTCGGCCTGCGCGTGCGGGTCGAGCACGAAGCCGGGATCGGTCTTGCGCGTCGTGCCCTCGATCGCCGGCACCACGTTCCCGGCGCGCGCGTCGAGCGCCGCCATCAGCCGCGCCTCGAGATCCGCGGGCGGTACGTAGTCCGCGCCCGCCTTCACCAGGCGCTCCGCGGTCTCCATCGCGTCGTGCTTGAGGTCGCGCGCCTCGTCGTCGTCCGCGAGGAAGTCCGCGTGTCGCTCCATCGCCTCGCGATCGCCGTCGACCACGAGCGCGAGCTCGTCGAGCAGCTTCTCCATGTTCTCGCTGCGGTTCATCGCTCGACCTCCGACAACAGCTCCTTCATCCGCGCCAGACCCCGGCTCACGCGCTTGCGCGCAGCGGGCTCGTCGATGCCGCACGCCGCGGCGATCTCGCGGTACTCGAGGCCGCCCTGGTACCGCATCACCACCGCGTCGCGCTCGCTCGGCTTCAAGCGCTCGAGCGCCTCGCGCACCTTCTCCGCTTCGCGTCGCGCCTCGAGCAGCCCCTCGGGCGTGCTCGACGGTGCGTCCGCGTCGTGCACCAGCCGCAGCCGGCGCTCGCGTCGTCCCCGCATCTCGAGCCGTCGCGCGCACATGCGTCGCGCGATGCCGAAGAGGAACGCACGCACGCTGCCTTCCCCGCGGTAGCTGGGGAACGCGTCGTGCGCGGCGAGCAGGACCTCCTGCACGCACTCCTCGGCCTCGGCCTGGCTCCCCAACATCGCCATGCAGAGCCGCCCGAGGGGGGCTCCATGCATGCGCGCGCACAGGGCGATCGCGTCTTTGAACGCTCCCGCCCGGATCGATCGCTCGATCGGATCCTCGATGGGATCCGGGTTCGTCTGCGGCATCGCCCAGGTCATCCTGTCGTCCATGTGACTGCGTCCCCGCTCGCTGTGACCGCGCGCGTGCTCGTCGCGGCGTCTCGACCGCAGACGCACCACCGAGCGCGACGATCTCCCCCTGGCACGTCTCGGCACGCTGCCGAGCGCCCCCGCGCGATCTCGACCCTCTCACATCGCGGAATTCCGGGCAATTCTCACGGGCGCGTGACTTGCTGTTCGCGCTGGTCCAGCGCGCGACGTCACGGCGCCGGTGTGGGGGGAACCAAGCCGTATGAGCACCAACGATCGATGGTGGAGCGCGGGGGCGCTCGTGCTCGCTGCATCGCTGCTCGCGCCCGGTCGCGCGTCCGCGTGCGGCGGGTTCTTCTGCCAGAACGTCCCGATGGATCAGGCGGGGGAGAACATCCTCTTCTCGATCGAAGGGGACGGCACGCTCACCACCCACGTGCAGATCCTCTACTCGGGCGACGCCGACGCGTTCGCGTGGATCCTGCCGCTCCCGAGCATCCCCGAGCTCGACGTGGGCAGCGACGAGCTCTTCCGACAGCTCGGCCAGCGCACCGCGACGCGCTTCGATCTCACCGGGCGCACCGAGGGCACGTGTCGCCCGCCGCCCGAGCGCTGCGGTTGGGACGACACGGACGAAGGTCCGTGGCCGGCGCCCGGTGCGGTCGCCGACGCGGGCGCCTCGGCCGCCGACGCGGGCGGCAGCGTGACCGTGCACTTCCGCGGCGCGGTGGGCCCCTACGACGCGGTGATCCTGCAGTCGGGCTCGGCCGACGAGCTCTTCGCGTGGCTCGACGAGAACGACTACCGCATCCCCGAGATGTCGCGCCCGCTCGTCGCGGACTACGTCGCGGCGCGCCACGTCTTCGTCGCGTTGAAGCTGCTCTCGAGCGCGAGCACCCGCGAGATCCAGCCGATCGTGCTGCGCTATCGCGAGGGTCAGCCGTGCGTGCCGATCCGCCTGACCGCGATCGCGACGATCCCCGACATGCCAATCATCGCGTACTTCCTCGCGGACCGTTACGCGACGCCGAACAACTACTCGCGTGTCGAGCCGACCTACGACGACCTGCGGCTGTGGCGCGACTTCTCGTACTACCCGACCTACGTCTCGAACCTGATCGACGACGCGGGCGGGCGCGGCTTCGTCCCCGAGTTCGCGGGCCGGACACCCGAGCTCTTCCTCGAGCTGCCCTCGGTGAGCGACCTCGCGACGATCACCGATCCGACCGAGCTCCTGCAGCAGCTGCGCAGCCGCGGGTTCGCCGGGGACACGCAGCTCCTCGGGATCCTCTCGCGCTTCCTGCCGCCGCCCGCGATGTACGCGAGCGATCCCTCGCAGTACTACAACTGCCTCTTCTTCTCGTGGGGCTCCGCGGAGTCGTGCGGCTTCGCGGGGGAGCTCGACGCAGCGGGGCTCGTGGGCGCGGTCGAGGCGCAGATCGTCGAGCCGCGGCGCGAGGCGCAGCAGATGCTCGCGCGGCACGCGCGCCTGACGCGGCTCTTCACGACGATGAGCGCGGACGAGATGACGATCGATCCGACGTTCTCGCTCGACTCGGGTCTGCCCGACGTGTCGAACGCGCACGTCGCGACGCTGGTGACCGAGTGCAGCGACCAGTACCTCGACTGGACCGCGCCGCAGCGCGTCGAGCTGCCGAGCGGGCGCAGCGAGCGATGGCGCGAGGGCATCGCGTACGCCGGCAGCGACGAGGATCTCTGCGACGACATGCGCAGCGGCGACTTCGCGCCGTGGACGCCCGAGGATCGGCTGCGCGCGACGGCGGAGCGCCGCGCGCTGCGTCCGGGTGGCGGAGGACCGCGTTGTGCGGCGAGCGCGAGCTCGCGCGCAGGCGGAGCGAGCGTGCTGTTGGCCGCCGGTGTGGTGATCGCGATGGCGATCACGCGCACGCGCCGTCGGCGTTGAAGCACGCGCGTGGGGGGGACGTTGCGAGGGGGCGCGATCGCGAGATCGTGTCCCCTCGCGCGTCTCTGCCGTCAGCCGACGTAGAGCGTGCTGTTGCCGTCGGCGATCTCGCCGCGGAAGCCGAGCTCGCCGAAGAGGCGCTGCACGCGATAGCGCGTCGTGTGGTCGAGATCGCCGTCGAGCTCGATGCGCGGCTGAACGACGTGCTTCACGGCGTCGGCGAACGCGCGGAGCTCGTCGGGCATCGGCTGCGCGGAGAGCGATCTCGCGACGAGGATCGTGGCCGCGTGATCGCGCAGCGTCGCGCGCACCGCGTCGCCGTCGGCGCGGAGGTCGAGCACGAAGAGCCCCTCGCCGGTGCGGTCGCGCAGCACGCGGCGCAGGATCGTCGCGCGGCGACCGGCGACCCGTGCGCTCGCGAGCAGCTCGATCGGCACCGTCGCGAGCAGGCGATCGGCCTCGTGCACCATCCAGTCGCAGTCGGGCGCGAGGAAGCGATCGAGGAGCGCGCGAGAGAGCGCGTCGGGATCGCACGCGGGCTCGAGCTTGTGGAGCAGCCACGCGTTGCCCATCGTCGCGACCAGCGCCGCGCGGCGCGGCTCGGGGAACGCACGCAGCCACGCGAGCGCGTCGGCCTCGGCGGTGCCCGCGATCGACGCGATCGCCGAGCGCGCGACCCGCTCGAGCTCCGGCGCGACGGCCTCGCCGCGCGTCAGCGCGAAGCGCGCGGCCGCGGGATCGATCGACTCGCGCGCCGCGAGGGTGCGCGCATACGCGTCGAAGCGCGCGCGCTGACCCGCGAGCCGGGGCACGACGTGGGCCTCGATCGCGCGCTCGAGGTGCTGCGCGAGATGGCCATGCGCAGGCAGCGCGTAGGGACGCTCGAGGACGTCGAGCGCGAGCTCGAACGCGTCCACGTCCTGCACCAGCGCGGCGATGATCGCGTCCACGCGCGCCGCGGTCGAGGGCTCTCCGGGCGCCTGCGCGATCGCGTGCAGCAGCTCGTACGCGGGCGCGCGCACCCCGTCGATCTCGACCTCGTGATCGAGCGCTCCCGCGCCGCGGAGGAAGCGCGCCATCTCACCCGGCCCGAACCACGGCGCCGCAGGCAGCGGCAGCGGGATGCGGTGATCGCTCGAGAGCGCGAGCACGCGCCGCATCCGCGCGTCGAGCTCCTCGCGACGCAGCAGCGGTGGGCGGTGTCCGCGCTCACCGAACGCGACGTGCGCCATCGCGCCCGCGAGCAGACGCAGCGGCGCGTCGGCCACGAGCGCGCGCGGATCGAAGCGCGGGCGCGTTCCTTCGTCGCACACGCGCTCGGTCGTCGGCCCGGTGTGCTCGCGGATCTGCTCGCCGCGCGCGAGGCGAGCCTCGAGCGCGCGCTCGAGCACCTCGAACGCGCGAGGATCGGTCGCGCATCGCTCGAGCGCCCGGGTCGCCGCGCGGATCAGACCGTTCAGCGGCGACTCGTCGATGTCGAGCGGCGCCGAGAGCAACAGGCGCTCGAGCGCCGCGGCGCGCGCGTCGTCGAGCGGTCCGTCGCGCAGCATCGACACGACGTCCGCGAGCAGCCCCGGCCCTTCGGGCTCCGGCAAGGACGCGCCGACGTCGCGCGCCGCGAACGCGAGCGCGACCTGGGTCAGCGTGTCGGTCTCGCGCGCGATCGCGGCCTCGATCGGGACGCGCGCGCCCTCGCCGCGCACACACGCGACGAGCCTCGCCGCGGCGCGACGCACCTCGGGACGCGCGGCCTCGAGCGCGCGCTCGTACACCGCGATGCCCTTCCTGATCGCGTCGATCGTCGCGATCGCCTCGGGATACTCGGGCGCGCCCGGCGTCGAGTGGAAGAGGTAGGGATCGAACGCCTCGGGCTCCGGCAGCGGGGCGCTCATGTCCGCGAGGACGTGGAGCAGCGCGGCGCGGATCGGGACGTCGCCATCGGCGATCTCGATCAGGAACGGGATCGCCGGCGCGGCCGCCTGATAGTAGCTGCCCTGGTGGAAGATCCCCGCGACGAGATCGCCGAGCGCGTGCCTCGCCTCGTCGTACGTCCCGTGCGCGAGCGCGCGCAGCCGATCGGGCACGTCGACCGCGGGCCCGTACGCGTCCTCGAGCGTGGCGAACACCGAGTCTTCGAGCGTCTCGAGCATCCCGCGAGCTTACGTCGGGGACGCTTCTTTTCGTGCGATCCGCACCACTGATAGGCTCGATCGCATGCCGCGCCACGCAGTGTCCTCGCTTCCGCTGCTCGTGCTCGTCGCGATCCTCGCCGTCGCTCCATCCGCGAGCGCGCAGCGACGCGTGCAGTACGACACGCTCACCAGCGAGTCGCCCGCCGCGATCTCGTGCGGCTTCTGCGCCGGCGAGAAGTTCGGCATGGTGTTCCGCCCGCTCGACTCGGGCGGCGGTCTGCGCGCGGACGAGTTCCCGCTCACGCTCAACGCGGTCGAGGTCGCCGTCGCGCGCACCACGATCGACGAGACGCTGCAGTGCGTCGGGTCCGCCGCGGGCGGCACCGTCTCGATGACGATCGAGGTCTACGCCGGCACGACCGCGCCCCGCGGATCGCTCGCGAACGCCACGATGTTTCCGCGGGAAGGGCCGTGGGTCGGCGAAACCCAGGTGTTCGCCGAGAGCGCCGAGCTCAACCTCAGCGTCGAGACCACTGCGGGCTCGAACATGTACGACGTGATGTTCACGTCGGTGCCGATCGACGCGCGGGTCGACGCGCCCAACACCTACCTGCGCGTCGTGGTCACGATCCCGAGCGGAGGTGAGTCGTTCGCGTGCGAGTTCCTCTCGCTCGGCGCGCCTGGCGCGGTCGGGCTGCGCGATGACGACGGCCGCATCGAGGACAACGTCTCCTTCATCCTCTCGGCCGGGGGCGTTGGCGATGGCTGGCTGTGGAACGAGTCCGATCAGATCATGGACACGTCGGGCAACCGCCGCATCAACGGCGACTGGGCGATCCGCCTCGACGTCGCGCCCGCGGGCGCCACCACCAGCGACGGCGGCGTGCGCGACGCGGGCACGACGCTCGACGCCGGCACCTCGTCGAACGACGACGCGGGATCGAGCTCGACGAGCTGCACCGCGGATCGCGACTGCGCCGGCGGCGAGCGCTGCAGCGCCGGCGAGTGCGTGCGCGTGACCTGCGAGATGCCGACCGACTGCGCGGGCGGGATGACCTGCGTGGGCGGCATGTGCCGCGTGCTCTGCGACGACGACGACGAGTGCCGCGGCGGCGAGGTGTGCAGCACGATGGGCGGCTATTGCATGCCGGTGTCGACGTCGAGCGGCGACGGTGGATGCAGCTGTCGCGCGGCCGGCGCGGGATCGCGCGCGCCGATCACGACGATGCTGATCGGGCTCGCGCTCGCCTTCGTGATCACGCAGCGAGCGTCGCGCCGTCGCGGCTGAAGAACGCTGCGAGCTGCTCGCCGATCTCGGTGCCGCGCTCCTCCTGGAGGAAGTGCCCGCAGTCCGCGAAGCACGTCACCTGCGCCTGCGGCAGGTCGCGCTCGAGGCGCGACACCGTGCGCGCGATGTCGACCAGCACACGATCCTTCGCGCCGTAGATCACGCGCACCGGTCCGCGGAACGTGGGCAGCCAGCGCGCGATCTCGACCATGCCGCGCGGCTCGAGCGAGCTCATCGTCGCGATCAGCCCGCGACGCGCCGCGGGATCGAGGAAGGGCTCCTGCACCGCGCGGATCACCTCGGCTGTCATGCGCCGGCGATCGCCCACCCCGAGCGGCATCGCGAGCCCGAGCGCGCTCGTCGACGTGAGCACGTCGCGCAGGATCGGCACGCGTCCCGCGAGCACGAACGCGGCGACCACCGGATGGATCTCGGGATACACGAGCGTGTTGAGCAGCCCGAGCGCGCGCACGCGTCCCGGATGACGCGCCGCCCAGTGCAGCCCGATCGGGCCGCCGAGATCGTGCACGACGAGCTCGACCTGGCCGAGCTCGAGCACATCGACGAACCGCTCGAGCACCCGATCGAAGAACGCGAACGAGTAGGGCGCATCGGCCGGCTTGTCCGAGCGCCCGAAGCCCGGCAGGTCGAGCGCGATCACGCGGCGATGGCGGGCGAGCGGCGGGATCACCTCGCGCCACAGGAACGACGAGGTCGGCCAGCCGTGCAGCAGGAGCACGACCGGGCCCTCTCCCGCTTCGAGCCAGTGCAGGTGCAGTCCGTCGATGGTCGCCGTGCGATGTGCGAGGGGCATGCGCTCGATGCTGGGCGCGGGCCCTCACGCGCTCCATGACCTCCGAGGTCAAGCCGAGCGTGCGGTCGCGAAGAGCAGGCGATACTCGCGCGGACCCACGCCGAGCTCGCGCTCGAACGCGCGCTTCATGCGCGCGGTGCTCCCGAAGCCGCACTGCGCGGCGAGCGTCTTGTGTGCGACGTCGCTCGTCGCGAGGAGCGACCGTGCGTGCTCCACCCGCAGCTTCTCGAGCAGCTTCGCGGGCGTCGTCGCGAGCGTCTCGTGGCAGCGGCGATGCAGCGTGCGCACCGAGAGCCCGGCGCGCTTCGCGAGCCGCTCGACGTCGACGTCGCGCAGGTGCGCGCGCGCCCACGCGATCGCGGGACCGAGGGGATCCGAGCTCGACGTCTGCGCGACCAGCGCGTCGGTGAACTGCGACTGGAACCCCGGCCTCCGCACGTAGAGCACGAGCCGCGCGGCGATCGCGTCGGCCATCTTCGCGCCGAGGTCGCGCTCCACCATCGCGAGCGCCATGTCGATCCCGGTGGTCACGCCCGCCGACGTCCACACCCGTCCGTCCTGCACGAAGATCGCGTTGCGATCGACCTCGACCGCGGGCCGGAAGCGCGCGAGGCGATCACACGCCGCCCAGTGCGTCGCAGCGCGCCGCCCGTCGAGCAGCCCCGCGTGCGCGAGCAGGAACGCGCCCGAGCACACCGATCCGATGCGCCGCACCACCCGCGCCGCGCGCTGCAGCCACGCGATCAGTGGCGCGTCGAGCGCGGCGCGTGTGATGGGTCGCTCTTCGCCGCCCACCACCAACACCGTGTCGTGCTTCGTCGGCCGCACGCTCGCGAGCGCGCGCGTCTCGATCACGCATCCCGCCGAGGTGCGGATCGGCGCGCCGCAGGTCGACACCACCTCGACGCGATAGGGCGAGCCGCGACGTCCTTCGCGCTCGAGCTCGCGCCCCGCGCACGCGAACACCTCCGCGGGCCCGGTGAGGTCGAGCGTCAGCGCGCCCTCGAACGCGACCATCAGGACCCTGCGGATCGGCATTGGCAGAAAATGAACGTGAGTTGTCATTCCTGCCAGCGCGATCGCCGGCCACGATCGGAGCGCGGAAGGAGAACCCACCCGATGACGCTCCAGATCGGTCTCTTGCTCTATCCCGGCGTGACCCAGCTCGATCTCACCGGGCCCTTCGAGGTGTTCCACCACGTGCCCGGCGCGACCGTGCACGTGGTGTGGAAGACGCTCGACGTGGTGCGCGCCGACTCGGGCCTCGGCATCGTGCCCACCACGACGATCGACGCGTGCCCTCCGCTCGACGTGATCGTGGTGCCGGGCGGCGTCGGGCAGATGGCGCTCCCCACCGACGAAGTGGTGATGCGCTTCCTGCGCGAGCAGGGCCGCCAGGCGAAGTACGTCACCTCGGTGTGCACCGGCTCGCTGCTGCTCGGCGCCGCGGGGCTGCTCGAGGGCTACGAGGCCGCGACGCACTGGGCGTACATGGACCTGCTCCCGATGTTCGGCGCGCGCCCGGTCTCGAAGCGCGTGGTGATCGATCGCAACCGCATCACCGCGGGCGGCGTGACCGCGGGCATCGACTTCGGCCTCCGTGTGATCGCCGAGCTCGCGGGCGAACGCATCGCCAAGCGGGTGCAGCTCGGGCTCGAGTACGACCCCGAGCCGCCCTTCCGCTGTGGCCATCCCAGCGTCGCCGACCCCGACGTGGTCGCCGATCTCCGCCACCAGATGGCCGCGCTGCTCACCGAGCGCGCCGAGCGCTTCGCCCGCGCGTGATCACGACGCGAGCAGCGCGCGACAGGCACGCTCGCAGCGCCGGCACGTCTCCGCGCAGAGCCGGCAGTGCTCGTGCACGTCCGCGTGCTGCTCGCACTCGCGCGCGCACTCCGCGCATGCGATCGCGCACGCCTCGACCATCATCCGCGCCATGCGCGTGCCGTGCGGCCCGACGCGCGCGAGCACGCGCCCGGTCGCGTCGCACACGTCGGCGCAGTCGAGGTCCAGCCGGATGCACTGCCGCAGCATCGCGACCGTGCGCTCCTGCAGGCACGCGTTCGCGCAGAGCGTGCAGACCTGCGCGCACTCGAAGCACGCGTCGATGCACGCGAGGAGGGTGCGGTCGCTGCGCGCGCGCACCCCGGGCGTCATCTCGAGCATCCGGGCCGTCGTCTCCATGTCTCGTTCCCTCCTCGGAACGAGCGAGCTAGGAACGCGCACGTGCGGCTCAAGTGGCCGAGGTGGGACCGTCGCGACGCTTGCCTTTCCTGCGGGCGAGTGCGATGCAGAGAAACACCCGGAGGGCCTTCTCAGATGACGCGTGAGATCTCCAGCGAGAAGCGGATCGCGATCGGCAGGAACCGTGACGGACGGCTCGAGGTCTTCGTCGTCGGCAAGGACGGCGTGCTGCGGCACAACTGGCAGAGCCGGCCCAACGGTCTGTGGGAGGGCGAGAGCTCGCTGAAGCAGAACGCGATCGAGGTCGGCTGCGGCGTGAACGCCGATGGTCGCCTCGAGGTCTTCTGGGTCTCGCCCGAAGGCACGCTGATGCACGACTGGCAGCTCTCGCCGGGCGGCAAGTGGGCGGGCGCCGAGGACCTGAAGGCGAAGGCGAAGGCGCTCGCGGTGGCGAGCAACGCCGATGGTCGCCTCGAGGTCTTCTACGTCGGCGCGGACGGCGCGCTGCACCACGACTGGCAGCTCGAGCCGAACGGCGACTGGAACGGACCGGAGAAGCTCGCGAAGATCGCGAGCGCGGTCGCGGTGGGTCGCAACCAGGACGGCCGCCTCGAGGTCTTCTACGTCGGCGAGAACGGCGCCGTCATGCACGACTGGCAGAAGGAGCCGAACGGCGATTGGTTCGGCGCCGAGGCGCTGCAGGGCAAGGCGCGCGAGATCGTCGTCGGCAGCAACGCCGATGGTCGCCTCGAGGTGTTCTGGCGCGACGATCTCGACATCGTCTGGCACGACTGGCAGCTCGCCCCGAACGGCGACTGGCACGGCCAGGAGAGCCTCGGCGTAAAGGCCAAGCGCATCGACGTCGCGGAGAACCGCGATGGTCGCCTCGAGGTCTTCTACATCGACGGCGACAAGAAGATCCGGAACCTCTGGCAGGTCCACGCGAACGGCGACTGGGGCACCGATCAGGAAGTGCTCGGCGAGGAGGCGACGGACCTCGCGATCGGCCAGAACCAGGACGGCCGCCTCGAGCTCTTCTACTTCGGTCGCGGCTCCGAGATCTGGCACAACTGGCAGCCCCGCCCGAACGCGGGCCCGTGGAACCCGATCGTCCGCTACGACGAGCCCACGGTGGGTTGAACGACGTCGCGCGCCGCCCGGGGCTTCGTGCTCCCGTGCGGCGCGTGCTCGAGTCCGGCCGCGAGATCGTCCGTTTCGCCCACACGGTCGCGTGATCACCGTCACCGAACCCCCCGTGGCGTCGGCCGGCGGCCCGCGGTACCGTCGCGCGCAGAATGGGGGACACCGTTGAGCTGCCGAGCGGTCGCCTCGAGGTCGAGCAACGACCCGGGTACCTGTTCATCGTCGAGCACGGCACGCTCCGCAACGTCGACGAGGTCGGGCAGTACGCAGCGGCGCTCGAGCTGCTGGTCGATCGCACCCGCGTTCGTCGCGCGTTGATCGACTCGCGCGCCGCGGACGCGGTCGAGCTCCCCCCCGACGTGCGCGACGCGCTGTGGCGCTGGCTGCTCACCGCGCGCGCCTTCGATCAGATCGCGTTCGTGCTGGCGAGCGAGATGGCGGTGGTGCGCGTGAACATGGTCGCGCGCTCGCATCGCGCCGGCATCTGCGCGTTCGGCGCGGTGCACGAGGCGCATCGCTGGCTCAGCGGACGGCAGCGCACGCTCTCGCAGACCTTCAGCGCGCCGCTCGGCGGCGCGTCGCAGACGCCGGTGCCGCCGCCCCGCGCCGAGACCGCGGCGCGATCGAGCGTTCCTCCGCCGCCGCCGCGGACGAAGAGCGACACCTACCCCGCGCGCGACGCGAGCGGCGCGCCCGTGTCGCCGCGACCCTCGTCGTCGAGCACGGGCCGCTTCACGGCGCAGCGACCGACTCGCCCATCGCAGCCCGACCTCGAGCAGGTCCGTCCGACGCGCGATGCCAGCGAGCCCCCGCCGCGCAAGAAGGTCGAAGAGACCTGACGCCGCGGCGCCGGGGAAAAGCTCCCCGATCGCGCCCTCGTGATTGCGCGTCGCGCGATGCGCGGTACACGAGCGCGCGAATCCATGGTGTCCCAAGCATCTCCCCGCGCGCGCACCGGCGACGACGCGGCCCGTGTGCTCGCATCGATCCGGCGCCTCGTCCGCTTCCTCCGTCTCGCCGCGAGCGATGCCGAGGCGCGCACCGGCATCAGCGCGGCGCAGCTCTTCGTGCTCGAGCGCCTCGTCGACGCGCCCGCGTCGTCGATGAGCGAGCTTGCCGCGCGCACCCTCACCGATCCCAGCTCGGTCTCGACGGTCGTGTCGCGCTTGGTCGAGCGAGGCCTCGTCGCGCGCACCCGCGCCGCGACCGACGCGCGTCGCTTCGAGATCGCGATCACCGCGCGCGGCCGCGCGATCGTGCGGCGCTCTCCGCCCCTCGCGCAGGTGCGTCTGATCCGCGCGATCGAGTCGCTCCCCGCGCGCACCCGCAAGGACTTCGCGAGCTCGCTCGAGCACCTCGTCACCGCGACCGGGGGCGACAGCCTCGCGCCGCGCATGTTCTTCGAAGACGAGGACGCACCGAAGAAGAGGTCCCGTGGACGCGCGTGAGCCGAGCCACGAAGCCGCGGTCCCGATCGCGCCCTCGCTCTCGCCCACCATCCGCCGGATGGCGCTGCCGCGCCCGACCGCGCTCGTCGATCGGCGCGTCGCGGCGATCACCGCGCTCTCGGTCGTGCTCGCGCTCGTGGCCGCGGTGATCGCGCAGGCGCTGCAGGCGTTGATCGCGCTGATCACGAACCTCGCGTTCCACCAGCGGGTCTCGCTCGATCCCTCGTCGCCCGCCGACCACGCGCTCGGCGCATGGGTGATCGTCGTGCCGATCGTCGGCGGCGTGATCGTCGGGCTCATGGCGCGCTACGGCTCGCGTGCGATCCGCGGCCACGGCATCCCCGAGGCGATGGAGCAGGTGCTCGCGAACGAGAGCCGCATCCCGCTCCGCATGACCTTCCTCAAGCCGCTCTCCGCGGCGATCGCGATCGGCACCGGCGGGCCCTTCGGCGCGGAAGGACCGATCATCGCCACCGGCGGCGCGCTCGGCTCGGTGCTCGGGCAGCTCGTCCGCGTCACGCCCGACGAGCGCAAGACCCTGCTCGCCGCGGGCGCCGCCGCCGGCATGACCGCGACCTTCGGCACGCCGGTGTCCGCCGTGCTCCTCGCGATCGAGCTGCTCCTCTTCGAGTACCGCGCGCGCTCGGTGATCCCGGTCGCGATCGCGACGTCGACCGCCGCGGCCGCGCGCATCGCGCTGGTGGGCGCAGCGCCGGTGTTCGCGATGCACGACGTCGCGGCGCCGGGCGCGGAGGCGCTCTGCGCGTACGTGCTGCTCGGCGCGCTGCTCGGTCTCGCCTCGGTCGCGATCACCCGCGCGCTCTACGCCATCGAGGACGGCTTCGAGCGGCTCCCGGTGCACTGGATGTGGTGGCCGGCGATCGGTGCCGTCGCGGTGGGCGCGATCGGGTGGCTCGCGCCGCGCACGCTCGGCGTCGGCTACGAGAACATCGAGCAGATGCTCGACGGCGAGCTCGCGGGGCGCGCGCTCGTCGTGTTGTGCATCGCGAAGCTGGTGTCGTGGTCGATCTCGCTGGGCAGCGGGACCTCGGGCGGCACGCTCGCGCCGCTCTTCACGATCGGCGGTGCGATGGGCGCCCTCCTCGCATCGATCGCGTCGTCGGCGCTCCCCGGCGCGGCGATCGATCCGCGCGTCGGCGCGCTCGTCGGCATGGCCGCGATGTTCGCGGGAGCCTCGCGCGCGCTGCTCGCGTCGGCCGTGTTCGCGTTCGAGACGACGCAGCAGCCGATGGTCCTCCTGCCGCTGATCGGAGGATGCGCCGCGGCGTACTTCGTCTCGTGCCTCGCGATGCCGAACTCGATCATGACCGAGAAGCTCGCGCGTCGCGGTCTGCGCGTGCCCGCCGAGTACGCGGCCGACGTGCTCGCGCGCGTGCTGGTGCGCGAGCGCATGAGCACCTCCGTCGTCACCCTCGCCGCCGAGCGCGCGCTCGCCGACGTGCGCGCGTGGCTCGCGACCGGGAGCGCCGACGCGCAGCACCAGGGCTTCCCGGTGATCGACGCGGGCGGCGAGCTGATCGGCGTGGTCACCCGGCGCGATCTCGTCGGCGGCGAATGCTCCGAGGACGCGACGATCGGATCGCTCGTGCACCGCACGCCGATCGTGGTCACGCCCGATCGCACGCTGCGCGACGTCGCGGACGACATGATCGAGCACGACGTCGGGCGCGTCGTCGTCGTCGAGCGCGCCCGACCGCGCCACGTCGTCGGCATCCTCACGCGCGGCGATCTGCTCCGCGCGTACGAGCTGCGGATCGCGGCCGAGCGACACGCGCACGTCGCGCGCCCGCTGCGGGCGCGTTCCTGAATCAGATCTTCGTCTTCGCGCCCGCCATCTTCAGCACGCGCGCGAAGTGCTTCTTCTCGACGGGCTGCACCGAGAGCCGCTGCCCCTTCCGGATCACCAGCATCCCGTCGAGCGCCTTGTCGCCCTTGAGCCGCTCGAGCGACACCACCTCGTCGAACGCCTCGACGAACTCGACGTCGACCATGAGCCAGCGGGGATCGTCCTTCGGCGAGCCCTCGTCGTAGTACTCGTTCTTCGGATCGAACTGCGTGGGATCCGGGTACGCCTCCTTCACCACGCGCGCCACGCCCGCGACGCCCGATGGGCTCGCGTTCGAGTGGTAGTAGAGGACGAGGTCGCCGATCTTCATGTCGTCGCGCATCGAGTTGCGCGCCTGGTAGTTCCGGACGCCCTCCCACGTGGTCGTGCGATCACGCGCGAGATCCTGGATCGAGAAGACGTCGGGCTCGCTCTTCATCAGCCACAGCTTCATCGCGGCCGACCATATTGCGCGCGCGCGGACAAGTCGATCGCGCCCGCGCTACTCCTCGCGCGCCGGCCCGTAGCCGAGGAACGGAAGCAACGCGTGCTGCAGCTCGCTCACGTGACGCGCCGGGCGCGGCGGGTTGTACCAGCGGAACGGCACGACCCAGCTCGAGGGATCGAAGAGCGAGAGCCCTCCGCGCGAGCACTCGACCAGCAGCGGCGACATCCCCTCGTGCAGCAGGTGATCGACCTCCATGCCGTTCGCGAAGAAGCCGGGCACCCACCGCGCGACGCTACGAATTCTGTAGCGCTTGCGCAGCGCGCGCCGCACCTCGCGCGCCATCGCGTGGAGGCGCGGATGCTCGGGCGGCAGCGCCCATCGTCCGCCGTAGGGCAGCAGCAACATCGCGCCGAACGAGTGCAGCGAGAGCGCGCGCTCGAGCCGGGTGTGGCCCGCCTCCTTCACCTCGAGGATCGCGCCGAGCACCGCGCGGATCTCGGGCTCCGACGCGGGATGCGAGCCCGCGCTCCCGAGCAGCGGGATCATGCGCGGGAGGATCCCGGTTGGCGCCCAGTGCGTGGGCCAGTTGCGGTTCAGATCGACGCCGCGCGCGTTCGCGCGGCAGTAGCGCATCTTCTTGCCCGAGCGCAGATCGCGCTCCGCGCGTCGATATCCGTCGGGGTTCAGCACCGGGAACGCGACGATGCGGCGATCGCCCGGCTCGCTCGCGATCGCATCGAGGATCGCGAGCGCGACCTCGACGCCGATCCACTCCATCGCGTGCGTGCCCGCGATCATGAGCGAGCCACTGCTGGCGCGAGGATCGCCGATCTCCACGCGCAGCACCGGAGCGCCCTCGTGCGAGCGTCCCGCGACGGTCACTCGCGCGCCGCGATCACGCAGCGCGGCGATCGCGGTGACGATCTCGCCGAAGCCGCGATAGCGCCCGATCAGCGCGAGATCGACGTCGTCGCGCAGCGGTGGATCGTCGAGGAACGGCGCGATCGCGTCGGCGAGCGCAGCGAGATCGTCGGCGCTCATCGACCCGCGTGCGCTCGGGTCCCGAGTTCGATCGTCGTGCTCATCGCGCGTTCCTCCGAGCATGCGTGCTAGCAAGCCACGGTGCCGAAAGCATTCGAGGAGTGGAAGGTCCTACCGCATGGGCCGATCGAGCCCCTCGCCGACAACCTCTGGCGAGTGTGGGGGTCGCTGCCCGGGATGTCTCTCAAGCGAACGATGACAATCGTGCGCCTCGGCGGTGGACGGCTCGTCGTGCACGACGCGATCGCGCTGGGCCCGCGCGAGATGGAGCGCATCGATGCGTGGGGCACGCCGGCGTTCCTCGTCGTGCCCAACGCGGGACATCGGCTCGACGCGAAGGCCTACGTCGCGCGGTATCCGTCCGCGACGCACGAGGAGGTCGAGCACGGCGCCGATGCACGAAGAGCCCTCGAGCGCGCCGCGACCTATCTGTGAGATGTGTGCTCAGAGCACATAAGCGAGCCCGAGCGAGAGCCGGAAGATCTCCTGCTGCGGATAGAGCGGCACCGCGCGCCCCGAACCATCCGCGACCCCCGCGCCTCCCGACACTTCCGCGAAGAGCATCGTCTGCAGGGTCATCAGCGCCTCGATCCCGAGCGTCGCGCTGAACGTCCCGATCGCGCGCACCTCTTCGCCATCGGTCCACGAGACCCCGGCGCCCGCATCGACGCCCGCCAGCAACGTCACGCGCTCGACGACGCGCCATCCGATGCGCGGCCCGACCTCGACCCGCGACGACACCCCGAGATCGTTCGCGCGCACGCCCTCGGCCTCGCCGAACAGACGCCCTTCGCCGAGCGCGACCTGGGGCGCGACGCGCAGCGCGAGATCGACGTCGCCCTCGCCGAAGAGATGGATGCGCATCGGCACGATCAGCTCGCCGCCCGCGCCGGTGACGAGCCCCATCACCGGCGAGCCGTACACCACCGCGACCCGCGCGCCGATGTTGAACGTCGAGTCCGGCGCGAGCTCGACCTGGGCCCAGAGCCCCGGCCATCCGAGCGCCGCCGCCATCAGCACCTGGCCGATGCCGAGCGTGCGCCCGCTGAGGAACGAGGCCTCGCCCGAGGTCGGTCGCGCCTCGGCGGTCGGTGGAGCCCAGTCGTCCGCAGCGCTCTGCGCGCGCGCGCCCGATGCGACGCCGAGCGCGAGCACGAGCGCGCACGCGGCGAGATGGAAACGCATGGCGCGGCGCTATCACGAAGTCGCCGACTGCGGAAGTGGGAGGCGTCCCGAGTGGCACGCGCCCCAGCCGTCGGACCAGACTCGGATCGCAGCATGTCGGCGACGGCGCTCTCCCGGATCACCGTCTCGCAGCTCGATCTCGCGGCGCGCGAGGTCGTGGGCACCGCGCTCGCGGTGCGAGAGCGAGAGGTCGTCGCGCTCTTCGCCGACGCGACGTCGGTGCGCATGGGCGACGCGCTCGCGCGCGCGGTCGAGGCGCGCGGCGCCGAGCCGCGCATGGTGTGGCTCGACGATCTCGGTCCACGTCCGCTGCTCGATCTGCCGGGCGGCATCGAGGGCCTGCTGCAGGGCGCGACCGCGAGCGTGTTCGTCGCGAGCGCGCCCGGCCCCGAGATCACGATGCGCCGCGCGCTCCTCGCGATGCTCACCGCGCATCGACTGCGCCACGCGCACATGCCGGGCATCAGCCACCTCGCGTTCGTGCGCGGCCTGCGCGTCGACTACGACGCGGTCGCGGGCCACGGCATGCGCCTGCTCTCGCGACTGATGTCGTCGACGCGCATCACCGTCAGCTCCGCGAGCGGCACCCGACTGCGCCTCGCGACGTCGAGCGCGACGCGCTGGATGCCGCAGCTCGGACAGCTCGAGCCGGGGCGCTGGGGCAATCTCCCCGCGGGCGCGCTCTACGCGGTGCCCGACTCGATCGATGGCGTGTACGTCGCGAACGCGGCGGTCGGTCCGCACGCGACCGCGAGCACGCCGGTGACGCTCTACATCGCCGACGGGCGCGTGGTGCGGGTGAGCGCGGAGGACGATCCCGTGCTCGAGGAGATGCTGCGCGCGCGCATCGAGTCGGGCGCGAACCGCGATCGCGTCGGGCTCGTCGCGATCGGCTGCAACTACGGGATCATCGAGGCCACCGGCGAGGCGATCGTCGATCAGAACTTGCCGGGGCTGCATCTCGCGCTCGGCGACGCGGCGGCGGACGTGACCGGGATCGGCTGGAGCGCGGCGGGCTCGATCCCCTGCTGCGCGGCGGGCACCTCGGTGGTGGTCGACGGCGAGGCGGTGGTCCGGAGCGGCGTGCTGGTCGACCCGAGCTGATGCGGGTCGCGATCTTCACGCGACCTCCGATCCCCGGTCGCTGCAAGACGCGCCTCGCGCGTGCGATCGGCGATGCGCGCGCCGCCGAGCTCCACGCCGCGTTCGTGATCGACACGATCACCCACGTGCGCGCGCGCGACGGCCTGCGCCCCGAGCTGCACGTCACCGAGGATCACCCGTTCTTCGCGCCGCTCTGCACACGCTTCGACCTGCCCCCGCCGATCGTGCAGGTCGAGGGTGATCTCGGCGCGCGCATGAGCCACGCGCTCGATCTCGCGCCCGGCCCGGCGTGTGTGATCGGCACCGACGCGCCCACGCTGCCGCACGCGCTGATCGGCGCTGCGAGCATCGCCCTCGGCGAGCGCGACTTCGTGTGCACGCCCGCGAGCGACGGCGGCTACGTGCTGATCGGCAGCGCATCGCGCGCGCCCTCGACGTTCCTCGCCGATCCGCGCATCCGCTGGTCCTCGCGCCACGCGCTCGCCGACACGATGCGCGCCGCGCCTTCACCGTTCGCGCTCACCGCGCCCTGGTACGACGTCGACGAGCCCGCCGATCTCGCGCTGCTCACGACCCACCTCACCCTCGATCCGCGCGCAGCGCCCGCCACCGCCGACCTGCTCCTCGGCCAGAGACGGCGAACATCCACGTTTTGACCACACCTCGCGCACCCGTTACGCTCACAGGCCATATGGGCGAGGGCGACGCGCTCTTCGCGCGGTTCGGCCGCACCTTCGAGCCGGGAGAGGTGCTGTTCCGCGAGGACGAGCCCGGCAACACGATGTTCGTGATCCAGCAGGGTCAGGTCCGGATCACCAAGGCCACCCGCGACGGCACGAAGACGCTCGCGATCCTCGGGCCCGGAGAGTTCTTCGGCGAGATGGCGATCCTCAACTCGAAGCCGCGCAACGCCACCGCAGAGGCGCTCTCGCCGCTGCGCTGCCTGGTGATCGACGCGCGCACCTTCGGGCAGATGGTCGTCAGCAACGCCGAGATCGCGGTCCGGATGATCACGAAGCTCGCGCGGCGGCTCGACTCGGCGAACGCGCTGATCGAGGTGCTGATGCACCGCGACCCGAAGGCGCGCGTGATCCTCGGTCTCTCGCGCCAGGCGGAGATGATCGGCGAGGAGCGCGACGACGGGTCGGTCTGGGTGCCGATCACCCGCACCGATCTCGCGGCCGAGATCGGGCTCAGCGAAGAAGAGACGGAGGACGTTCTGGTGCGCTTGCGTCGTCTGCGGATCGTCGAAGGCGGAGACGACGGCTTCGCCGTCGGCGACGTCCAGCGCCTGCAGGAGTTCCTCGAGTTCCTCGAGATGCGCGAGCGCTTCGGGGACGGCGCCTGATGGAACTGCGAGTCCTCGGCTGCCACGGCGGCGAGACGCCGAAGCACAAGACGTCGAGCTTCCTCCTCGACGGGAAGGTCGCGATCGACGCCGGCGCGGTGACCTCGATGCTCACGCTCGAGGAGCAGCACGCGATCGAGACGGTGCTCGTCAGCCACGCGCACCTCGATCACGTGCGCGACCTCGCGACGCTCGCCGACAACCGCTGCCAGCAGGGCGGACCGCCGCTGGTGATCGCGGGGATCCCCGAGACGCTCGAGGTGCTGAAGAAGCACTTCTTCAACGACCTCCTGTGGCCCGACTTCTCGAAGATCCCCGCGGGGAATTCGGGGATGACGATCGAGCTGCGCCCGCTCGTGCCCGAGGAGACCACCGAGCTCAGCGGGATGCGCATCACGCCGGTGCTGGTGCACCACACGATCGACGCGTCGGGCTTCGTCGTGGAGACGCCGAGCGGCGCGCTCGGCTACAGCGGCGACACCGGGCCGACCACGCGGTTCTGGGAGAAGCTCAACGAGACGCGCGACCTACGCGCGCTCTTGATGGAGATCTCGTTCCCCGACGAGCACCACAAGCTCGCGAAGGTGAGCGGGCACCACACGCCCGAGACGCTCGAGGCCGAGCTGCGCAAGCTGCACGATCACCGCGAGCTGCCGGTGCTGCTCTATCACATCAAGCCGGTCTTCGAGCAGCGCGTCGAGAAAGAGCTCGCGCGCATCCACGACCGCAACCTCGACATCTGCCGCCTCGGCGATCAGTTCGTCCTGTAGGGCTTCGGCGTGAGGCGCGGGGTGGAGGGTCCGACGCCCTGGGTGCTCGCGGGCTGCTCGACGATCGCGGCGTGAGCGTCGGGAATCGGTGGTCGCATCGCGGCGCGCGCTTCGCGCTCTGCCGCGATGCTTCGATCAGTCTGTGGTCGGCCTCTGCGAGCCCCCGTCGCACGGGGGCGTCGGACCCTCCACCCCACGCCCGGTACCGCGGTTCTGCCGCCTCACTGGGTTTCGCTGGGGAGGGCTCGTGACCGATCCGCGCTGCTCGCGCGGCTCGGACGCTCGCGAGTAGCACCGCGCTTCGCGCGTGTGCGCGCTGCGCGCGGGAGTTCGGAGGGAGAGCACGGCGCTACGAAGATCGTAGCGCTACGGATTCCGTAGCGACGAGGCCGTGGTCTGCGGCGAGCGGATGGGAGCGAGATTCTTGCCGAGGCGCGGACGGAGGCGCATGTCCGTGGCCTCGACAGGAGAGGTCGGAATGCGGCTGCGGATGATCGAGATCGTGGTGATCGCGGCGATGCTCGCGGCGTGTGGTGGGTCGCAGCAAGCGAGCGGCGGGGGCGGGAGCACCGCCGAGGCCGCGCCGCGCGAGACGCCGGTGCCGGTCGGTGAGGCCGCGCCCGCGTTCATGCTGCAGGACCAGACGGGGCGGGTGCGGCAGCTCTCGGAGTACCGCGGCAACCCGGTGGTGCTCTACTTCTATCCGCGCGATGCGACGCCGGGCTGCACCGCGGAGGCGTGCGCGTTCCGCGATGCGTGGGATCGCCTGCAGGGCACCGGCGCGGTCGTGCTGGGCGTCTCGACCGACGACGTCGAGTCGCATCGTCGCTTCCACGACGAGCACCAGCTGCCCTTCGAGCTGCTCGCCGATCTCGATGGTCGCGTCGCGCAGCAGTACGGCGTGCCGGTGCAGATGGGCATGACCGCGCGGATGACGTTCCTGATCGACGACGAGGGCGTCGTCCGGCACGTGTGGGAGGACGTCGATCCGGGCGTGCACGTCGATCAAGTGATCGCGGAGATCGACGAGCTGCCGTGAAGGCGATGTACGGCGCACGGAGCGCGCCGGGGACGCAATGTCAGCGCAACGATGCGACGTGGATGTCGCGTCGCGTTCACGCGTGAAATCGGCGCTCCGTCCTCGCGTGTGGAGGCGCGATCGCGAAAGCGCTGTCGTTTCGTGTCGCGTCTCCGATCTGCGCGGTGGTGGATCGACGATTGCTGAGGATCGTGGCGTCGCACGAAGGAGCTTCGCCATGACCACCCTCTCGACCGAGCCTGCCGACGTCCTCAAGCGCCGCGCGCAGCGCTTCGCCTCGAAGGGCGAGCTCCGCAAGGCCGCGCTCGCGCTGCGTGAGCGCGCTGCGATCCTCGGCGACGCTGCGTCGTGGGTGATGGCGGGCGCGATGCTGCGCCGCGCGCGTCGCGACGACGAAGCGATCGAAGCGCTGCGCCAGGGCCTCTGGCTCCACGAGCGCGCGGGTGCGGCAGGGCGCGCACGGTCTGTGGCGAACGTGTTGCGCGAGCTCGCGCCCGACGATCGCCTCGCGCGTCGCTACGCGAAGGCGAGCTGATCCCGTTCACATGACCCGGAGCGCGGTCGGCTCGAGCTGCAGCGTGAGCTCGAAGAGCGCGCGCCCTTCGCGATCGGCGTCCCGCACCGTGACGGTTCCGCGCGCGAGGTCGAACGCGATCGCGGGATCACCATCGGTGACCGAGGGCATCTGATCGGCGGCGGCGCTCGGGCCGCCCGCGCCGAGATCACACGCGACGTAGCCCGCCGTCTGCGCGCGGTTCGGGTACACGACGGTGTCGCCGCACATGACGCGGACCAGGCAGTCGTATCCGGAGTCGGCCGTCGGCAGCACGCGCACCTCGCAGGGCTGCGCCGAGTCGAGGTCGAGCCCGCTCGACGAGAGCACACGACCGCGACGTCCGATCGGCGGGAACGGCGGCGGGCGCTCGTCGGTGAAGAGCGCGCGATAGCGGCTCATCTGTGGATCGACGATCGCTTCGACCATCGGCGGCAGCGGCTCGTGCTGATCGGGGAACGCCTGGGCCCAGACCTCGCGCGCGGAGCCCTCGGCGCCGGGATCGTCGGCCGCGCGCGACCAGCCGCGGTCGTCGGGATCGAGCTCGTCGTCGGTCGCGGGCTCGAGCACGAAGGTGCGGCCGCCGCGATCTTCGTCTTCGTCGTCGCTCGTCGGCGCGAACGGGCCGCGCTCCGTGATCACGCTGCCGACCCCGAGCGCGAGCAGCGCGACGAAGACCGCGCTCGTGACGAGGAGCCCGGGACGAATCGACCGAGGGTCGCGTGGTGACTGCATCCGCGTCCTTCTCCGCGAGAGTACGCGAGCGATAGACGCGTCGTGCCGCCTTCCGGTTCCCACGCGACGGAAAAAGAACCGGCCCGGGTGGGACCGGGCCGGTGAGGAACGTGGAGGAAAGGAAGGAAGTCAGCGCGGCTCAGCGCGCCGGGACGCAGGTGCCCTCGTCGGGGCACGGCGCGCTCGGGTCGTCCCAGATGCAGACCGGGATCACGCAGACCTCGCCCGCGGCGCAGTCGGAGTCCGCGCCGCACGAGGGCGGTGCGGTCGGGCGGCACTCGCCGTAGCAGACCGCGGGGCACGCGCGATCGTCGGGAAGCCCGTCGCACGGCGAGTGGCACACGGTGGTGTCGCAGTACGAGCCCTCGCCGCACTCGTCGTCGCTGAAGCAGAGCGGGCCGGGCGCCGGGTTGCACGCGCACGTCTCGCAGCCGCGCTCGTCGAGGACGTGGCCGTGCTCGCAGTAGACGTCACACGCGACCGGCTCGCACATCGGCGGCGGGTTGCACGCGCAGATCGCGCAGCCGCGCTCGTCGATCACGTGGCCGTACTCGCAGTAGATCTCGCAGGTCACCGGCTCGCAGGTCGGCGGCGGCAGGCACTCGGGCGTGGGACAGCCGTTCTGATCGACGACGTAGCCCCACTCGCAGTAGATCGGCGGGACCGCGGGGCACTCGCACGGGCCCTCGTGACCGACCATCACGCCCGCGCAGTTGGCCTCGCACGAGTTGCCGTAGGTGCGACCGTCCTGGCCGCAGACCGGCGCGTAGACGTCGGGGCACGCGCAGCTCGTCTCGCACTCGCCGTCGCGGACGACCATCACGCCGGCGCACGCGGCTTCGCACGTGTTGCCGTAGGTCTTGCCGTCGTCGCCGCAGACCGGCGCGTAGACCGCGGGGCAGACGCAGCCCGCGTCGCACTCGCCTTCGTGCGCGACCATCGCGCCCGCGCAGTCGGCCTCGCAGGAGTTGCCGTAGGTGCGGCCGTCGGCGCCGCAGACCGGCGCGTAGATGTCGGGGCAGAAGCAGCTGCCGGGATCACCGGGCTCGTCGCAGCCGCGTGGGGCGAGCAGGAGCGGGATGCCGAGCAGGAGCAAGCGGAAGGAGAAGATGCGTCGCTGGTGCATGGGTGCCTCGTGATTTGCAGGGGATGTGCCGCGGAATTCGTGCCTGCGTGTGCCAGTCAAACGACGTAATCAAACGCAGTAGATCGTCCCCGCGCAGGGCGCGGACGATCGTGGTGCGTGCACCGAACGTCGACGCGCGGAGGACCCCCGGGGCGCGGTGCGCCTCGACCTCTCGCGCGTTCGTGGTGCTCGCGAGGTTGGTGGGCGCGCCCATGGGCGTCCGTCACGAAAAGATCGCGGGTATGCTCGGCGCGCGGAATGTGCGGACGAACGTCGTCGCGTGGGGATGGTGCTTGTGCGTGGCGCTCGCGGCGTGTGGCGCGCCGCGGGTGCGCGAGGAGCGCGTGGTGCCGGTGACGCTGCGCGAGGAGGGCTGGCTCCCCGAGAACCGCGCGCGCATCGAGCGCGTGATCGCGACGCTCGGCGCGCGCGAGGGACGGCGCGTCGCGGTGTTCGACTGGGACAACACGATGATGCGCGGGGACATCGGCGACCTGGTGCTCGCGCATCTGATCGAGCGCGGTGCGATCGCGGAGGGCGCGATCCCGCGAGACGACGCGATGCTCGGCGAGGCAGCGCACGCGGCGCTCGCGGGCGCGCGCGATGCGACGGAGCGCGGGCGCGTGGTGGCGCACCTCGCGTGGCGCGGCACGACGCCCGAGGGAGAGCCCGCGTTCACGGTGCCGATGGCGCCGTTCTACCGATCGACGTACGGCGTGATCGCGCAGGTGCTCGCGGCGGGGCGCACCGACGACGCGCTGCGCGCGATCGCGCGCGAGGCGTTCGCGGCGGCGAGCGCTGCGCCGGTCGGCACGCGCGAGGTGATCGGCGGGGTCGAGGTCGAGCGCTTCGCGCGGCTGCACGTGCCGATGATCGAGCTCGCGCGCGCGCTCGAGTCGGTCGGCGTCGAGGTGTGGATCGTCAGCGCGTCGCCCGAGCCGATCGTCCAGGCGCTCGCGGAGATCGCGGGGCTCGCTCCGGCGCGCGTGATCGGCGTGCGGATGCAGCACGACGGATCGGGGCGCGGCACCGCGCGCTTCGAGGCGTGCGGTGAGGGCGCGCTCGCGACGCCGGTGATGACGTGGCTCGAGGGCAAGCGCTGCTGGATCAACCGCGCGATCTTCGACGTGCCCGCGGCGCGGCAGCGCATGCGGCAGGAGGACCCGGCGCTGCGTCCGGTCCTCGTCGCGGGTGACAGCGACGGAGACCTCGCGATGCTGCAGGACGCGACCGAGCTGCGCATCGTGCTCGATCGACAGAACGTGCGCTTGATGTGCAACGCGCTCGCGTCGGGCTGGCTGGTGCAGCCGCTCTTCGTCGATCCTCCGCCGCCGCGCGAGACGCCCTATCCGTGCAGCACCCACGAGGACGCGCTGGGGCGCGTGGTGGACGCGGACGGGCGCGCGATCGGCGATCGTTAGAAGCGACCTTCGATCGCGATCCCGTTCGGGCGGATCGCGACGTGGGTCTCGCTGCTGCTGCTCGAGGTGAGATCGATGATCACGAGCGTCGCGGCGCCGGCCGCGAGCACGCCCGCGGTCACGTAGAGCGCGGTCGCCACGGTGGCCTCGGTGCGCGCCTGCTCGAGCCGATCGTGCTCGGGGCTCCCGCGCACGATCACCGGCTGATCGCGCAGGTCGTCGACGGTGGACTGCGCGTCGAGCGCGAGCACGACGCCCGCGATGGTCGCGCCGGCCGCGAGCCCTGCGGCACCCACGCCGATCCAGAGCAGCGTGTGATCGGGCTCGGCCGCCGGCGGCGGCGCGACCGGCGGAGGATCGCTCGGCGGCGGCGTGATCTCGGGCTCGGGCTCGGGCGCCTCGGGCTCGGGCGCCGGCTCGGGCTGGGGCGCGTCGCCTTCGCTCAGCACGAGCTCGCGCTCGATCTCCGCGACGCGCTGCTCGGCGAACGCGCGGAAGCGACCGGTGTCGTCGTCGCGCGCGCAGGTGCGGTAGGCGCGCGCGGCCTGCGCGCGGTGCTCGGGGCCCCAGCGATCGTAGGTGAGCGCGAGGTTGCACATCGTCGTGACGCGCGGCGCGAGGCGATACGACTCGCGGAACGCAGCGGCGGCGGCCTCGTGATCGCCCTCGCGCAGGCGCTCGACGCCGCGATCGAAGAGCGAGGTGGAGGGATCGCTCGGAGCGTCCTGCGCACGGGCGAGCGCTGGAATCGCGAGGAGGACGAGCGCGACGAGGGCGTGGATGCGCATCACGGTGCGTGCTGCTCGATGATGTTGCCGTCCCACGACGCCGGCTCGCCCGTCGCGGGCTCGGTCGTGGGAGTGGTCTCGCGCGGAGCGCGGCCTCGCGCGCGCGGCGCTCGCTCGCGCGGCTCCTCGGGCGTCGCGATCGCCGCCGGCGGCGGCTCGGGCGTCGGCTCGATCACCGGCTCGGGCGTCGGCTCGATCACCGGCGGCGGCGCCGGCGCGATCACCGGCTCGGGCGTGGCCACCGGCGCGGCTTGCTCGATCGTGCTCGGCGGCTCGCGTCGCATCAGCCACACGCTCGCGGCCCACGCGAGCACGCCTGCGAGCGCGAGCGCGATCCCGATCGCGATGATGCGCGCCTCGCGGTCGCGCGACGGCTTCACCACCGTGCCCGAGGCCGGCGCGCTGCGGCTGTGGAGCTCGGGCGACGAGTCGACGCTCGGCGCGGTCTCGCGCGTCGCGAGCGACGAGCGAGACGCGCCCGAGGAGCGCCGCGCCAGTGCGCTCTCGAGCAGCTCGATCGCCTCGACCGCGCTCGCCGGACGCTCCTCGGGATCCTTCGCGAGCAGCTTCGCGAGCACGCTGCTCGTGCTCCGCGGCGCGTCGTGGGTCGAGGGCACCGGCGCGTAGAGGATCTGGTGCATCAACGCCGCGGTCGACGGCGCCTCGAAGGGCAGCGCGCCCGCGAGCATCTCGTAGAGGATCACGCCGAGCGCCCAGAGGTCGACGCGCACCGTCGGGCGCTCGCCGTGGAACTGCTCGGGCGCCATGTAGGGCAGCGATCCCACGATGCTGCGGCTCTCGGTGATCTTCGATCCGAAGCGCTCGTCGACGCCGGTCGCGAGCCCGAAGTCGAGCAACCGCACGCTCACCGGACCGCTCCGGCACACGCCGAGGTTGCTCGGCTTCACGTCGCGATGGACGATGCCGGCCGCGTGCACGTCCACCAGCGCCTCTGCGATCCCGATCGCCAGCTCGAGCGCGCGCTCGCGCGGCAGCGGCCCTTCGCGCGAGAGCAGCACGTCGAGCGGGGTGCCGTCGACGAGCTCCATCACGTAGAACGGACCGCGCCCGGGATCGACACCGAAGTCGGTGATCTGCGGCACCCGCGGCGTGGTCACCTTCGCGAGGGCGCGCGCCTCGCGGCGGAAGCGCGCGTCGAGGGTCGCGTCCCAGCGGTCGGGGCGCACCAGCTTCAGCGCGAAGCGCTTCTCGAGCTCGACGTGCTCGACCTCGAGCACCTGGCCCATACCGCCCGCGCCGATCTCGCGCGTGACGCGATAGCGCGCTGCGACGACGTCGCCGACGCGCACCGGGGCGAAGACGCTGTTCTCGAGCGCGTCCGACGACATCCGACTGCGCCGCGCAGGATAGCAGCGGTCGCTGTCGCGGTGCTGGCGACGATCGTGCTGGCGGGGTGCATCCCTGATTTTTCCGGGTTCACCATCGTCGACGACGAGGGCTCGGTCGACGCCGGGATGGACGCCGCCGCCGAGCTGGAGGACGGCGGCGAAGTCGACGCCGCGCCGGTCGACGGCGGCCCCGTCGACGCCAACGACCCTCCGCCGTCCGTGCTCGACACCGCGTGTGTGACGCCGTGGGACGAGCTCGAGCCCCCGTTCCCCGAGGTGTGCACCCGACGCGTGAGCGAGCGGATCGGCGCGCCGTTCGAGATCGACGACGTCGCGATCACCCGCGGCAGCGACGGTGTCGTCGTGATCGCGTACGACGCGTACGACGGGCCGGACCTGGCCGAGCTGCGCACCGTGCGCTTCCACGAGGACGCGCCCGAGACCGCCGCCGACGGCCCGGTGATCCGCCCGGTCGCGTCGATGGGCGAGTGGGTCGGCACGTCCGTCGCGCTCGCGACCCAGGGCGCCGACATCCACCACTTCGCGTACTGGGTCCGCTCCGACCTGGGCCACGAGATCCAGCACCGCACGCTGCGCGGGAACATCCTCTCCGAACCGGATCACGTCGCGATCTCGGTCGGCGCGCGCGGCGCGGTCGACATCGAGATCGACGGCGCGGGGCTCCCGGTCGTCGCGTGGCACGACGACGACACCGGCCGCAACGCGGTGCGACGCGCGACCGGCGACGGCACGTGGGCGGTCGACGTGAACGTGCGGAGCGACGGCGATCCGCGGCTCGAGGGGGTCGGCGCGGTCGCGCTCGCGGCGGGCGCGGGCACGACCATGCACTACGCGTTTCAGTGGTGCGCCACGCTCGCGGTCTCCGCGCCCTCGTACTCGGTGTCGACGTCTGCCGCCTCGTGGGCCGTCGCGCGCACGCTCGACAACCCCGCGATCGACGAGCGCGCGTCGGGCGTGGGGGTCGACCTCGCGCTGCTCGGCGACGAGACGATCGTGGGCTACCTCGACTGGGCCGCGCAGCGCGGCGAGGTGCGGCTCGCGCGCTTCACGGGCAGCGGCCCGATCGAGATCACCACGCTGATCGACGACCTCACGATCCTCGATCGCCCGGGCCGACATCCGATGGTCGTCGAGACCGACGCGTACGGCCTCCTGCACCTGCTCACTGCGGGCGTCGAAGGGCCCGAGACGCGGCTCGAGTACTGGCGGCAGGTGCGCCGCGGCGGCGAGCTCGAGTGGGTCGTCGACGTGCTCTCGCTGATCGGCGCGGTGCCCGAGCGCGTCCACGCCGACATGGTGATCGGCCCCGATCGACGGCCGCACGTCGTGTACTGGGATCCCTTCGTCGGCGCGGTCGTGTACGCGACGATCCAGCTCTGATCGTGCGGCGTGGTCCTTGACCAGCGCGCGCGCGCACACGAGGCTCGCGCGCGATGGCAGCGGACGCGAAGACGAAATTCTCGATGCCGATCTGGGGCTGGATCCTGATCGCGGGCCTCGTGCTCGCGGGGATCCTCAAGGTCGTGCACGTGCCAGGGCTCGCGGGCGGCGCGCTCGAAGCGCTCGCGGGGCTCTGCTTGATCGCAGGCTCGTGCGAAGCGCTGATCATGAGCGTCGAGGGCATGAGCGCCCTGCTCGGATGGAACCAGTTCGTCGGCGGCACGATCGCGGCGGTCGTCTCGAACGTGCCCGAGATCGCGCTGCTCGGGTTCTTCGTGGTCGACGACCCGACGATGGCGTTCGTGATCGGCCTGATGAGCGTCTACACGAACTCGATGGCGTTCGCGCTCTACGCGGTGATCATGCCGAAGGATCGCGGCACCGCGTCGATCCCGATGCCGATCGTGCGCGCGGGCACCGACCTCCTGAGCTTCGGCGGCGGCCTCTGCCTCGCGCTCGCGATCACGATGATCGTGCTGCGCGAGTTCGGCTCGCCGATCGATCGCATCGGGGTGCCCGAGCTCTACTTCGTCGGCTTCGCGCTGATGGCGGTGTTCGGGACCTTCCTCGTCAGCCTGGTGCGCTACTTCGGTGCCGAGGAGAAGAAGGAAGGCGAGGCGCCGCCCAAGAAGGAACCGGAAGAGGCGCACCACGGCGTGCCCAAGACCTACGGCGGTGTCGCGGGCCTGCTCGTGCTCGGCGTGTTCGGATCGTTCCTCGGCGGCGAGTCGATGAGCGAGGTCGGCGACGCGATCGTCGCCGCGTTCCCCGATCTGTCGCGCATGGCGGTCGCGCTGATCCTCGCGATCATCGCGGGCGTCCCGACCTACGTCATCGTGCTCAACGCGCACTACAAGAAGCAGCCGCTGATCGCGCTCTCGAACACGTTCGGCGGGCTCACGCAGAACCTCTTCAACGTGATGGCGTTCTGCTGCTTGATGATCGCGTTCTTCAACACGATCGGCGTGCTCCACGACGAGACCGTGCCGATCACGATCCCGACGACGCTCGCGCTCGCGCTGATCTATCCGACCTACGCGATCCTCTCGCGTGCGATCGAGGACGACGGCAAGTTCAACTGGATCGAGATCGTGTCGTTGGTCGCGCTCTTCGGGCTCTTGATGTTCGTGCTCGTGCGCGACGGAGGGTGAGCGAGATGCGGACGCTGGTGATCGGAGACAAGCGCTGGTCGTCGTGGAGCATGCGGCCCTGGCTCGCGCTGCGGCACGCGGGCATCGAGTTCGACGAGCACCTGATCCGGCTGCGCCGTCCCGACAGCAAGGAACGGATCGCCGCGGTCTCGCCGAGCGGGAAGGTGCCGCTCCTGATCGACGGCGATCTGACGATCTCGGACTCGCTCGCGATCTGCGAGTGGGCCGCGGAGCGTGTGCCCTCGCTGTGGCCGAGCGATGCGAGCGCGCGCGCGATCGCGCGGAGCGTGAGCGCGGAGATGCACTCGAGCTTCGTCGCGATGCGCACCGAGATGTCGATGGACGTCGAGCTGCGCACGAAGAAGGAGCTCTCGCGTGACGCGCGCGCCGACGTGGATCGTGTGATGACGATCTGGCGCGAGGCCCGCGTGAAATGGGGACAGGACGGTGACTTCCTGTTCGGCGCGTTCTCGATCGCCGACTGCTTCTACGCGCCGGTGGTCACGCGCTTCCGCAGCTACGGCGTCACGCTCGACGACACCGCGTCGCGTTACTCCGAGGCGATCTTCGCGCACCCCGAGGTGCGCGCGTGGTGTGACGGTGTCGAGCGCGACTGAGCAGCTCGCGCGTCGCTGGCTCGACGCGTTCAACGCGCGCGACGTCGACGCGATGGCCGCGCTCTACGCGGACGATGCGACCCACACGTCGCCGAAGATCCGCGAGGGGCGCATCGTGGGACGCGACGCGCTGCGCGCGTGGTGGCGCGGCGCGCTCGAGCGCACACCGAGCCTGCGCTACGAGCTCGTCGGGATCGCCGCGAGCGAGGACCGCGTCGCGCTCGAGTACGTGCGCCACGTCGACGGCGAGCCCGCGATGTCGGTGTGCAACGTGTTCGACGTGGCGGATGGACGCTTCGTCGCGTCGCGCGTCTATCACGGCTGAGAAGCAGCGGGGCGGAGCGCATGGACGTGATCATCGCAGTCACGCTCGCGCTCGTTTCGTTCGGATGGGGCGCGTGGACTGGCAGCGAGCTCGGGCGTGCGCTCGCACATTCGCTCGTGCATCACCGTCCCGTTCCCTCTCGCGCGTGGAAGGGCGCGCTCGTGCGGCTGGTGCCGATCGTGGTCGCCTTCCTGGCGGGACCGGTGTGGCTCCTCGCGTTGTCGTTCCTCGGCGTCTTGGCGATCGTGCTCGCGTGCGCCGTCTCGTACCGCCAGACGACGAGGCGCGAGCGCGTCGTACGCGCGCTCGACGACGGGCTCGACGCGGCGATCTGGATCATCGACAGCTACGATCCCCGCACGAGGCGCACGAGGGCGGGGTGGTGGATCGAGCTCGCGGCGCGCTTCGTGCGCGAAGGTCGCTCGGACGAGATCGACGAGCGGCTGCAGCAGAGCGCGACATCCATCCGGCCGCGTCGGCTCCGCGCGGCGCTCACCGCCACCCGAGCTCGCATCGCGCTGCACGAAGCTCGCATCGCCCAGGCACGCGTCCTGATCGCCGATGCGCGGGCGCTCCATCGCGAAGCCGCGTTCCGCGAGCACTGCGACCAGCTCGAGGTCCGCGCGCGGCTCGTCGAGGGCGACGCCGAAGGTGCGCTCGCGGCCTGCGTGTCGCGCCTCGGGATCGGGTGGCGGATCCTCGAGCTTCACGCCCGGGCAGCTCAGGGAGCACACGGCGACGTCCGCGCTGCACTGCGCGCGGGCGTCACCGAGCACGGGCAGGAATTCCTCGACCAGATCGCGGACGACGATCTTGCGGGCTCGCCCATCGCTCGTGCGATGCTCCGTGAGCGGGGGAGCGCATACCGGGATTGAACCGAGATCGGCGACGTCGGACGAGCCGCGAGGTGAGCGCGGGGATGGTGCTGCTGCGCCGGAGCGCGCGAGGCGTCGAGATGCTCGTCGTGCATCCAGGTGGACCCTTCTTCGCGAAGAAGCACGAAGGCGCGTGGTCGATCCCCAAGGGCATGATCGAAGAGGGCGAGGACGCGCTCGCCGCCGCGCAGCGCGAGGTCGTCGAGGAGCTCGGGGTCACACCGCCGTCGCCGCCCTACGTCGCGCTGGGCGACGTGCGCCTCAAGAGCGGCAAGCGCGTGCACGCGTGGGCGGCGCGCGCGGACTTCGATCCTACGCACATCGTGAGCAACGAGTTCGAGCTCGAGTGGCCACCGCGCTCGGGTCGCCTCCAGCGCTTCCCCGAGGTCGATCGTGCGTCGTGGGTCGACCTCGAGACCGCGAAGCGCTTGACGAGCCCGGCGCTGGCGCCGCTGTTCGAGCGCGCGGTGTCGAAGGAGACACTCGATATCGTGTTCGGCGATCGCCCGTGACCCGCCGGTTCGCCGCGCTCGTCATCGCGCTCAGCACGTGCGGCCCCAGCGCGCCGACCCCGCACGAGCCCGACGTCGTCACCACCGCCGGCGAAGAGCAGCTCGCCGAGGTCCCCGACACCGACGTCCCCGACGCGATCGAGCCGCCGCCCCCCACGCCCTGCGACGCCCATCCCCCGTCGACCGCGACCCTCGAGCCGCTCGCGCAGCGCGGCCTGATCGTCGTCGACGCGAGCGCGCCCCGCGAGCTCGGCACCTGCGTCTCACCTGCGCTCGTCCCGCGGGAAGGGACCATCGCGTGTGAGCCCGGCAGCATGCGATGCCGGGTCGGCGACCGCGTGATCCTCCTGGCGCGCGAGCACGACACGGCGTGCGAGCCCTACGCGCTCATCCGCTACCCCGACACCGCACCCACGACCGATCCCGACGACGTCCTCGCCGCGCTCGCCCATCGCGACGAAGCGTGCGCGGTCCACGATCGCGTCGCGCTCCAGGATCCGTCGTTCTACGAGCCCACGCTCCGCGCCCGCCGCATCCAGTCCGGCCCGCGCGGGCCGGCGATCGAGTGCCTCCGCGACGCCGACGCGCAGGCCTTCACGACCGAGGCACGCGCCCGCTTCGCCCAGGTCCCCTTGCGTTGCGCCGGCCTCCGCTGCGAGAGCGCGGCCGAGTCACCGTCTCCCGCAGGGATCCTCTTCGCGAACCGCCTCTCCGGCCCCCTCCGCTTCGACGCGGTCGCGTGGGTCACCCCCGAGGATCAGCCGCGTGTGCTCGAGCTGCTCCGAGAGCGCTGCCGCTGATCGCTGCCTCCACGATCCGTCGCGCGACCAGCCCCGGCCGATCGAGGTGCGGGCAGTGCCCCACGCCCTCCGGCTCCTCCACCCGCGCGTGCGCCGGCAGGTGCGCCCGGAAGTACGCGAGCCCGCTCGCGGGCAGCACGCGCTCCGAGCGCCCCCACATCAGCGTCACCGGCATCGCGAGCCCTCGCAGCGCCTCGGGATCGAACCCGTGATCGCTGCGCGCGTTCGCGAGCAGGTCGCGCACCACCGCGCGTCCCATGTGCCGCCGGACGTCGCCCGCGACCCACGACGTGCCCGGCGGTGCCCGGTGATACACCCGCTCCACGAACGCGATCGCATCCGCGGTCGAGCGCAGCCGGAACACCCGCCGCACCTCCTCGAGCTCCTCCTCGCTCATCCGCGCGCCCGCGGGCGAGAGCAGCACGAGGGCCCGCACCTTCTCGGGCCGGCTCCGCGCGTAGTGCAGCGCGACCGCGCCGCCCAGCGAGTTCCCGACCACCACCGCGGGCTCGTCGATCAGCCGATCGATCACCTCGCCCATCACCTCGAACAGCGTGTCGGGCGCGAGACGCGCCCGCGGCGGCGCGCTCCATCCGTGCCCCGGCAGCTCGGGCGCGATGACGCCTCGCACGTGCTCCTGCACCCGCGCGATCACCGGCGCGAAGGGCGCCGCCGCCGAGCCGATCCCGTGCACCATCACGACCGGCGGGAGCGCGCCGTGCCCACGCCCCACGTACGCGTGCACGCGCCCGAGCCGCGTGTCGATCATGCGACCACGGAGCCCCCGCGCGCGCAGCGCGACGTGGGAGATCCCCTCGACCACCGAGAGCAGGCCCATCGCGTCAGGCTCCCGCGCTCGCCTGCCACGCCGCGATCGCGCCCTCGGAGTCGATGTCGTTCGGATGGAACCCCGGACGGAACCAGTCCGCCCAGAGCCGCCACACGTCCTGCATCCCGCCCGGCTCGACGAACAGGAAGCGCACCAGGCGCGCCCACTCGCGCGCCGAGAGCGCGTCGCCGTCCTCCGCCATCATCCGTGCCTGGAACTCGAGCACCTTCGCCCAGAACACGGCGGTCGCGGCGAGCATGATCACGCTCCGCTCCGCGTAGTTGCCGCCCGCCTTGAGATAGACGTCGAACGCGACCGCCTTGTGCTCGTTCTCCTCCGCGGCGTGCCAGCGCCACAGCGCGGCCATCTCGGGGTGCGCCCCCTCGAGCAGCGCGGGCTTGGCCAGGATCAGGTGCCCCATCAGCGCGGTGAAGTGCTCGAGCGCCGCGGTCACCGCGAGCTGGGTGCGCAGCGGCAGCCCACGCCGCGCGCGCTTCAGGATCCACACCACCGAGCGCTCCATCTCGTCGACCGGCAGACCCTGCTCGCGGAGCATCTCGTTGTATCGACGGTGCTCCCGCCCGTGGATGCCCTCCTGGCCGCAGAAGTCGCGCACGAGCTTCTTCAGCACCGGGTCGTTCTCCACCAGGTGGCGATGCGCCTGGACGCTCATCACGAAGAAGCGCTCGCCCTCCGGGAAGAAGATCGAGAGGTTGTCGAGGAAGCGCGTCACCGAGCGCCGTCCTCCGTGCCAGTGCCGCGGGACGTTCGCGCCGGTTGCGAAGGTGAGGTTGCGGACCTCGAGCGTCTGCGTGCCGTTCATGCTGCTGCAGGCCTCCTCCACGACACTCTCCGCGCGATGCGACCAGCCCGCGAAGTCAGGCGGTGCCAAGCTCTTGTCATTTCGGGCCAGCTAGCCAAGATCGTGTGTTTTCGCGAGACTCTCGGCCCCTCGATGCAAGCGCCCGACGCGCACTCGATCCCCGCGATCCACGCGCTCCACCTCGCCGACGTGGTGGAGCGCTGGGGGATCGGCGCGGACGCGCTGCTCGCGGGCTCGGGGTGGACCCCCGACGCCCTGGCGCAGCCCGACGCGCGGCTCGGGCTCGCCGACGTCGAGGCGCTGGTCGAGCGCGCGCGCAAGCTCACCGGCGAGCCCGGCATCGGGTTCCACGTCGGCCTGCAGATGCGCATCGCGTCCCACGGCTTCCTCGGCCTCGCGGCGATGGCGGCGCCGACGCTCGGGGAAGCGGCCCAGGTCGCGGTGCGGTTCGCCCCGACGCGCACGACCGCGCTCTCGCTTCGGCTCGAGACCGGCGCGGAAGGCGCCGCGCTGGTCATCCTCGAGCACGCCGATCTCGGCAAGGCGCGCGACGCGGTCGTGATCGCGCTGACGGTCGGCATCGTGCAGCTCGCGCGTGCGCTCACCGGCGGCGATGCGGCGTACCAGGTCGAGCTCGCGTTCGACGAGCCGAGCTACTTCCGGCGCTTCGCGCACCTCTTGCGTTCGGCGCGCTTCGGGAGCCCCGTGCACCGCATCACGTTCCCCGCGACCGCGCTCTCGGCGCGCCTCGTCACCGCGGATCCCGCGGCGCTGCGCCTCACGCTCGAGCAGTGCGAGCGCGAGCTCGCCGCGCTGCGCGCCGACGATCCCTTCTCGGGCCGGGTCGCGCGGGTGCTGCCGCGCGCCAACGGCGGGTTCCTCACGATCGAAGAAGTCGCCAAGGCGCTGCACGTCTCGACGCGCACGCTCAAGCGTCGTCTCGCCGAGGAGGAGACGAGCTTCCGCGATCTGCTCGAGGATGCGCGCCGAGCCCGAGCGTTCGTCCTCCTGCGCGACGAGCTCGGCCTCGACGAGATCGCCGCGCGCCTCGGCTACTCCGATGCCGCGAACTTCAGCCGCGCGTTCCGCCGCTGGACGGGCATCACCCCCGGGGCCTGGCGCACGCGCGAGCCGAAGTAGCTCAGCTGGAGTGCTCGTCGGCGGGAACGGGAGCGTGATGGTCGGCTCCTCAGCGCACCTCGACCTCGATCTGCGCGCGGCATGACGGGGGGAGCGTGCCCGCCGAGAGATCCGCGCACGCCACCGTCTCGAGCGCGGGCAGGCACTCCTCGCGAAGCTCCGCTTCGTCGCGGATGCTCACCACGCGCTCGCAGCCCTGCGTCATCGTCACGGTCGACTCGATCTGCCGCTCGAGGTCGTCGCGCGATGCGCCTTCGTCCAGCCCGCAGCGGACGATCGCATCACCGAACACCTGCACCGTGTCGTTGCACGCTGCTTCTTCCGCGCTCTGCCCACAGCCCACGAGCATCAGCACAACGAGCGCGATTCCTGGAGCGACCGTTCGTCGGATCATCGAGCCCTCCGGGGCGCGAGCCTAGCTCGCGGCGCCTTGGCGAGCCCTGGTCCGGTGCGCAAGTAGGCGCCGCCCAAGTCGTTCTCCGGTATCGTCCGCACGCTCGATGAAGATCCTCTTCCTGACCGCCGAGGCCGCTCCATTCACCAAGGTCGGTGGGCTCGGAGACGTCGCCGGTGCGCTCCCCTCCGCGCTGCGTTCGATTCCAGGCGCCGGGCTCGACGTCCGCGTCGTCACCCCGCTCCACGGCGCCGCGCGGGCGCGCATCACCACGCCGCTCGAGCGCGTCGCGAAGGTCTCGGTTCCGCATCCCTCGGGACCGCTCGGTGCAGAGATCCTCGCGACCACATACGACGGCGTGCCGTTCTACTTCGTGCACGCGCCCGCGCTCTTCGAGGACTCGATCTCCGTCTACCACCAGGACACCGGCTGGGACGGGCATCGCTACGCGTTCTTCTGCCTCGCCGCGCTCGAGCTCGCGCGCGCGATCGACTTCGTGCCCGACGTGCTCCACGCGAACGACTGGCACACCGCGCCCTCGATCCCCGCGCTGCATCGCGCGCGCTTCTCGAACCCCCAGCTCGGTCGCGCGCGCACGATGCTCACGGTGCACAACCTGCCCTACGTCGGCTGGGGCGCGGGGCCCGCGATGCGCGCGTTCGGGCTCGTCCCCGGAGAGCTCCCGCGCGTCGCGCCCGAGGGCCGCGAGATGCCGCTCCCGATCGGCCTCTCGCTCGCCGATCGCATCACCACCGTCTCGCCCGGCTACGCGCGCGAGATCCTCGAGCCCGAATTCGGCGCCGGCCTCGACGCGCTCCTCCGTGCCCGCAAGGACGTGCTCGTCGGGATCCTCAACGGCATCGACACCGAGCTCTACGATCCGTCCACCGACGCCGCGCTCCCCCAGCGCTACGACATCCGCAACGCGCTCCCCGCGCGCGCCGCGAACAAACGCGCGCTCCGCCGCGAGCTCGGCTTGGTCGACGAGCCGCTCCCGCTGCTCGCGGTGGTCTCGCGCCTGACCGGCCAGAAGGGCATCGATCTCGTGCCCGACGCGATCCGCTCGCTCGCGCGCGATCACGCGTTCCAGTGCGTGATCCTCGGCACCGGCGATCGCGCGCTCGAGGAGCAGCTCCTCCGTCTCGCCGGGGAGCTCGGTGATCGCGTTCGGGTGCGCATCGCGTTCGACGAAGCGCTGTCACGCCGAATCTACGCGGGCGCCGACATGCTGATGCTGCCCTCGCGCTACGAGCCCTGCGGGCTCGCCCAGATGATCGCGATGCGATACGGCTGCGTGCCGGTCGCGCGCGACACCGGAGGCCTCTCGGACACCGTGCGCGATCTCGATCTGCACGATGCGCCGACGGGCTTCCTCTTCCCGGTCGCGTCGTCGCGCTCGCTCGCCTTCGGGCTGCGTCGCGCGCTCGCGACGTTCGCGGCCGTGGGTCCGCGAACCAGCGAACACTGTGCCCGAGATGGACGCTTCGCCATGCTGCAGCAGAACGGCATGCGCGAGGACTTCTCGTGGTCGCGCGCCGCGCTGGCGTACGCGCACACCTACCGAGAGCTCGTGACCGGAGAGACGCGCTGATGAAGACCGTGGCCGTGATCCTGGCGGGCGGCGAGGGCTCTCGCCTCGGCGTCCTGACCGCCAAGCGAACCAAGCCCGCCGTGCCCTTCGGCGGCAAGTTCCGCATCATCGACTTCGCGCTCTCGAACTGCGTGAACAGCGGCTTGTTCGACGTGATGATCGTCGCGCAGTACCGCCCGCACTCGCTGATCGAGCACATCGGCGCGGGCGGCCCCTGGGAGCTCGATCGCGAGCGCACCGGCGGCGTGCGCATCTACTCGCCGTACAAGTCGCGCGAGGCGGGCTCGTGGTTCGTCGGCACCGCCGACGCCGTGCAGCAGAACTTCCTCTTCGTGAAGGATCGCCGCCCCGATCTCGTGGTGATCCTGAGCGGCGATCACATCTACCGGATGAACTACAACGACCTGATCGCGAAGCACCTCGAGCGCCGCGCCGACGTGACGCTCGCCACGATGGAGGTGCCCGATCACGAGAAGTCGCGCTTCGGGATCGTGCAGCTCGATCAGGACGAGCGCGTCACGTCGTTCGTCGAGAAGCCGAAGGACCCGATCCCCGGCCTCGGGTCGATGGGCATCTACGTGTTCAACTACGGCGTGCTCGACCGCGTGCTGCTCGAGGACTCGCGGATGCCCGAGTCGAACCACGACTTCGGCAAGGACATCCTGCCGCGCATGATCGCGCGTGGTGAGCGCGTGTTCTCGTGGAAGTACGCGGGCTACTGGCGCGACGTCGGCACGATCGAGAGCTACTGGGAGGCCCACATGGACCTCATCGGCGAGCCGCCGCTCTACGATCTCAACGACCTCGGCTGGCTGATCCACACCCGCTCCGAGAACCGCCCGCCCGCGCGCCTCTCGAAGGGCGCGCAGGTGAGCGACTCGCTGATCACCCACGGCTGCACCATCGCCCAGGACGCGCTGATCGAGCGCTCGATCCTCTCGGCCGGCGTGCGCGTCGAGCCGGGCGCGGTGGTGCGCGAGTCGGTGCTGCTGACCGACTGCGTGATCGAGCGCGGCGCGGTCGTGGAGCGCGCGATCCTCGACAAGCGCGCGCGGGTCGGGCAGGGCGCGCGCGTCGGCGCGATGCCGCAGGGCGACGACGAGCCGGGCTCGCGCCGCTTCACGGTGCTCGGGAAGAACGCGGTGATCCCCGCCGGCTTCGTGGTCGGCGCGGGCGCCGAGGTGGGACCGGACGTGATCCCGAGCGACCTCGGCGGGAGCCCGCTCCCCGAGGGCGCGGCGGTGTTCACGAAGCGGCGTCCTCACGAGGTTTGATCCCTCACCGGAGTGCTCGTCCCGCCGGTCCCGGACGGGAGCGCGCGAAGCGCGCGGACGGTAGGGACCAGCGGGCGAGCCGATGTTTCGACTGTCGCGGCACCGCGTCGAGACGAGGGATCTCCATGACCGCCCCGAGGGGCGTCGGGGATCGACCGGGGTCGTCCGCCCGCGGGACGCCAGAACGCGTGTGATCTCCACGCTCTAGCCGCGGTGCCGGGTGCGCGCCCCACTCGCGATCCGGGGCCCGAAGGTCGGCGGTCTGCGCGGGGCGACGCCTCCGCGTGGTCTGCCGCGCTGCGAATTTTTCGTGCACTCTCGATCACGGCTCGGGGGAGTCGTCGGGTTGGTGGGGGCGTCGCGAGTTGTCCTATTCCGTCGTGATCTCGATGGGATAGTCGCCGCGGGCAGGGGAGAGTCGTTTTCCGTTCTTCCAAGCTCGTGAAAAAAGTACGCTCAGCGCGAAGGGGAACCACCTTCGCGGCCATCGAGCCGCGCATCCCTTCTTTTCACCTCGGCGGGGGGCCGAGCGGGAGAACTCGATGGGCGGACGGAACGAGAGCGGAGCGAGATTCCGGGGATGGGCCCGAGGGGCCGCAGCGCTCGCGACCTTCAGCATCTGCTTGATGCACGTCGGGCATGCCTACGGCGAGGGCATCGCTGCGCTGATGGTCTCCAAATCGATTCCCGAATCGACGGTCGCGGTGATCGACCCCGAGTCGGGCACATCGAGCGGCGGCAGCACCGGGACCGACGTCCGGATCGCGCCGGGCGACGTGATCCTGTTCCGCATCAACTACTTCGGGATGCCGGACCGCGTCGCGCGCGGCATCAACGCGTACGTCACCGAGTTCGTCCCGCCCAACACCGAGGTGGTCGGCGTCCGCCTGATCGATCCGACCACGCTGACGGCCTATCCCGGCGGGCGCACGATCATCCCGAACCAGCCAGGCCTCGCGCTCGACCGCTGCACCAGCGGCGGCACCTGCGGCACGTACTCGCTCCCATGCACGGCGGGCGCGGGATGCAGCGGTGGCACGCGCAGCGTGCCCGAAGGCGCGATCTCGCAGCTCTACGGAGACACCGGCTTCTTCTATTCGACCGACGCGCGCACCCAGCGCACGCCGGCGAACGCGTTCCTCACCTACTTCAACGGCCAGTCGATGGCGGGCCGCTCGCCGACGTTCGCCGCGAGCATCGCGCCGATCCTCGGGCTCGACGGCGTGACGACGTTCTTCGGCCACACCACGTGGGACGTCGACCAGATCTACGCGTACGGCATCGCGAACAGCGACGGCAACCGCAGCGGCAACCAGGGCAACGGCGACACGCCCTTCCAGTACGGCTCGCCGGTCGCCGGCCCCCAGACGCTCTACCTCTACGAGGCCACCGACCTCAGCGTGGGCGGCGCCGATCCGCCGAGCGACGTCGTGTTCAACAACGTCGTCGGCCCCTGGCAGCGCATCCGTTACACGGGTGCGCGCATCGGCATCGGCACGACGGCGACGTACTCGAGCGCCGACGCGCGTCGCAGCGCGGACGCGTCGACGGTCGGCTTCGACGTGCGCCCCGCGAACCCGCTGCCCGCCGCGACGAACGCGGTGCGCGCCGCGATCGGCGAGCTGCGCGCGGGTGAGGCCGGCATCCTCGAGATCGCGCTCCGCGTGATCGACACGCCGCTCGACCCGGTGATGATGCGCGACGCGAACTGCGCCGAGAGCTTCGGCGGCGGTCCCTCGAGCAGCAACGCGGGCCAGGACAACCCGTGGGGCTTCGTGATCCCGTCGCCGGGCTGCGTGTTCCTCAACAACCAGTTCGACCTCACGCCGGACCGCACGCTCACCGACAACGGCGAGCGCATCACCTACACGCTGCACGGCATGAACCTGTCGACGTTGCCGCAGACGAACGTCGTGGTGACCGCCGACTACGATCCGAGCCGCGGCGCGCTGGTGCCCGGCAGCGCGACCGGCGCGCCGACGTCGGCGATGTGCGGCACCCGCCCGTGCCTGCGCTGGGTCCTCGGCACGCTCGACCCCGGCGAGGAGTACACGTTCACGTTCCAGTACGACGTGTCCGGCACCGGCCAGATCTCGCTGGTCTCGTACGGCAACTACACGTCGACCCAGCTCCCCGCGCCGGGCTTCACCACGCAGGCGGTGACGCTCAGCCGCCCGACGCCGGTGCTGCGCGCGACGTTCACCCAGCCCCAGACCGCGCAGGCCGCGGGCAGCAACATCGTGCTCAGCGGCACGCTGCAGAACTGGGGCACGCAGTCGGCGTCGCTCGATCCCGCGACCGTGACCCTGCCCTCGGGCTGGACCGTGATCGCCGGCCCGACGCTCGGCACCACGTCGCTCGGGCCGCGCGCGAGCATCACCACGCCGACGAGCACGCCGGTCTCGGTCACGGTGCGCGCGCCCGCGGGCACGGCGGCCGGGCTCTACGACGTCGATCTCAAGCTCTTCTGGTCGGCGAGCAACTACGGCGGCTCGTTCGAGGCGTTCTTCCCGGCCGTGGTGCAGGTGCCGATCGCTCAGCCGCGCAGCGATCGCCCGGTGATCGACTGCTCGCGCGTGCTCTCGAGCGCGACGACGATCGTCGGCACGCACACCGAGAGCAACTCGAGCACGGTGGTGCGCGTCTACTTCAACGGCATCGAGCGCGGCAGCGACGGCTCGACCGCCGGTGGCACCTGGGACGTCGGCACGTTCGGCCCCGGCACCACGTTCGGCTCGCTCTACGGCGGCCTCGAGGTCACGGCGACCGCGCAGGCGCCCGGTGAGCTCGTCTCGCCGGTCAGCGAGCCCTGCTTCGTCACGCACGTGCCGGGCTGCAGCGACGGCATCGACAACGACGCCGACGGCGACGTCGACTTCCCGAACGACCCCGGCTGCGCCGGCCCCGCCGACAACGACGAGCGCGACGTGCAGTGCTCGGACGGCGTGGACAACGACGGCGACGGCCGCGTCGACTTCCCGAACGACCCCGAGTGCAGCAGCCCCGACGACGGCACCGAGGGCGGCTCGCCCGCGTGCAGCAACGGCGTCGACGACGACGGCGACGGGCGCATCGACTACCCGAACGATCCCGACTGCGCGAGCTCGAGCGATCGCGACGAGGCGACGCGCCGCGCGTGCAGCGACGGCCTCGACAACGACGGCGACGGCCGCATCGACTTCGGCCTCGGCGCGACCAACGACGAGGGCTGCCACTCGGCGAACGACACCAGCGAGGCCGCGTTCGTCTACGCGCCCGGCGACGTGCGCCCGCGCATCCTGCTCGTGTTCGACACGTCGGGCTCGATGAACTGGCACACCTGCGAGGACGAGTTCACCGGCGGCGACGGCTCCGGTGAGTGCCTCGGCGGCGACGTGGCGTGCGCGACCTGCGGCGCGTCGGGCTGCGGCAACGGCATCGCCGACGACTCGCGCATCGCGCGTGCCCGCGCCGGCGTCAGCGACGTCGTCGCGGCGTTCGGCGACGTCGAGATGGGCCTCATGCGCTTCCGCCAGCGCGCGACGAGCTTCGCGTGCCCGACGGCGAACGCGACCGCGGCGTCCGGCGGCTGGGCGGGCTCGGGCGCGGTGTGCGGCGCGTACGCGGCGGGCGATCTGCTCGTCGGGTTCTCGCCGGAGAACGAGTACTCGATCCTCGAGTGGCTCGACGGCGCCGACAACTACGGCGGCACCGCGCCCGCGGGGCTCGACCTCGAGCTGCGCGGCTCGGGCACCACGCCGCTCGCGGGCTCGCTCGCGTCGGCGCAGGCCTACCTCGCCGACGTGCGCACCGACGATCCGCGCGCGTCGTGCCGGCCCTACGAGGTCATCCTGCTCACCGACGGCGCCGAGACCTGCGGCGGCGACCCGATCGACGCGGCGGGTGATCTCCGCACCGCGGGCTTCCCGGTGAACGTCATCGGCTTCGCCAACAGCCCCGACGCGAGCACGCAGCTCAACGCGATCGCGAGCCAGGGCGGCACCGGCAGCGCGATCTTCGTGGACGACTCGGCGGCGCTCAGCGCCGCGATCGCCGACATCGTCAACGGCTCGATCCGCACCGAGATCTGCAACGGCGGCGACGACGACTGCGACACGCTGGTCGACGAGGGCTTCGTCCTCTACTGCAACCGGCCGGGCGGCGTGGCGTCGCCGACGCTGTGCACCGATCCCGGCGAGACGGTGTGCAACGGCGTCGACGACAACTGCGACGGCCGCATCGACGAGGGCCTGCGCAATCGCTGTGGCGCGTGTGGCGCGGAGCCCCCCGAGGTCTGCAACGGCGTCGACGACGACTGCGACGGCGTCGCCGACGAGAACAACGTCTGCGCCGGCTGCCGCCCCGAGGCGGAGCTCTGCGACAACATCGACAACGACTGCGACGGGCGCACCGACGAGGATCTCGCGCGCGTCTGCGGCACCGACGTCGGCGCGTGCACCATGGGCCAGGAGGTCTGCACCGCCGGCAGCTGGGGCACGTGCAGCGGCACCGGCCCGGCCACCGAGACCTGCGACAACGTCGACAACGACTGCGACGGCGTGATCGACGGCCTCACCCGTCCGTGCGGCACCAGCGTCGGCGTGTGCCGCCCCGGCACCGAGACCTGCACCGCGTCGGTGTGGGGCGCATGCGTGGGCGCGGTCAGCGGCGGCTCCGAGATCTGCAACACGCTCGACGACGACTGCGACGGCGTGGTCGACGACGGCAACCCCGGCGGCGGCGGCGCGTGCGGCTCGGCGCTCGGCGAGTGCGATCCCGGCGTGCTCAACTGCGTCGCGGGCGGGCTCGTCTGCAGCGGCGGCACCGGGCCGACGCCCGAGGCCTGCGACAACCAGGACGACGACTGCGACGGCCGCGTCGACGAAGAAGTGGCGACCGGCGCGTCGTGCGGCCAGTGCGGCGCGGGCCTCATGCGCTGCGTCGGCGGCACGATGACGTGCACCGGCGATCGCGCGCCGGGCACCGAGATCTGCAACGGCGCGGACGACGACTGCGACGGCGTGATCGACGACGGCAACCCCGGCGGCGGCGTGACGTGCGGCGAGTCGACCGGCGCGTGCGAGCCCGGCACCACGCAGTGCACCGGCGGCTCGATCGTGTGCACCGGCGGCACCGGTCCGGCGACCGAGAGCTGCAACACGATCGACGACGACTGCGACGCTCTCGTCGACGAGGGCAATCCCGAAGGCGGCGCGGCGTGCGGCGGCAGCGAGGCCGGCGAGTGCGAGCGCGGCACCGAGGTCTGCGTCGGCGGCGACCTGGTGTGCGTCGGCGAGAGCGGCCCGCAGCCCGAGCGCTGCGACGGCCTCGACAACGACTGCAACGGCAGCGTCGACGAGGGCAACCCCGGCGGCGGCGAGGCGTGCGGCGACGACACCGGAGAGTGCGTCGCGGGCACCACGATCTGCCAGGGCGGGACGCTGGTCTGCCAGGGCGCCATCGAGCCCGTCGAAGAGGAGTGCAACGACCTCGACGACGACTGCGACGGCGTGGTCGACGACGGCCTCTCGGTCGGCGCGCCGTGCGGCGAGGCGACCGGCGAGTGCTCGCCCGGCCGGCTCACCTGCGTGGGCGGCGAGATCGTCTGCGAGGGCGGAAACGGCCCGGTCAACGAGCAGTGCAACAACCTCGACGACGACTGCGACACCCGCATCGACGAGGAGACGCCCTCCGCGGTGTGCGGTGAGACCGAGGGCGTCTGCGAGCCGGGCACGCTGACGTGCATCGGTGGTCGTCAGGTCTGCACCGGCGGCACGCCGCGCGGTCGCGAGACCTGCGACTGCGAGGACAACGACTGCGACATGGAAGTGGACGAGGACCCCGACGGCACGCTGTGCCCGGCGGGCAGCGCCTGCGTCAGCTGCATGTGCGCGCTGCCCTGCGCGGACAGCGAGTTCGGACGCTGCCCCGCGGGCCGCGTGCCCGAGACGAACGAAGAGGGCCAGTGCTACTGCGTCGCGCCGGCCTGCGACGACACGGCGTGCGGTGGCGAGACCATCATGAACGGCGCGGCCATCGGGTGCGCGCCGGGCATGGAGGACGAGGGCATCCCGCCCTGCCAGTGCGAGAACAACCGCTGCACCTACGCGTGCGAGGACGTGAGCTGCATCGAGGACGGGCTCGACTGCGAGCCGTTCACCGGCACCTGCGTCCCCGACGACTGCCGCTACTTCCCGTCGATGTGCGAGGACGGGGAGATCTGCGATCGCACCGCGCCCGATCCGACCTGCGTGCCGGACCCCTGCGCGACCGCGGGCTGCACCGCCGAGCAGGCGTGCCGCGCGGGCGTCTGCGAGACGAGCTGCGCCGAGGTCAGCTGCGACGGCGGCGAGAGCTGCACGAGCGGCGAGTGCCTCGTGAACCTGTGCGCCGACGTCACGTGCGGCGGCGAGCAGGTCTGCGATCCCACCACCGGTGACTGCATCGCGAGCCTCTGTGGCGGTGTGGTCTGCTCGAGCGGCGACCTCTGCGATCCGCTGACGGGCCTGTGCCGTCGCGATCGCTGCCTCGACCTGCAGTGCCCCGACGGTCAGCGCTGCAGCGCCGGCGAGTGCGAGCTCGTGGTCGTGCCGCGGCCCGATGCCGGTCCGCCGCTCGACGACGGAGGCACGCGCGTCGACGCGGGCATGGGCGACGCGGGCGACGGCACCGTGCGCGTGCTCGCGGCCGGCGGCGGCGGATGCCTCTGCACCGCGGCGGGCACCGGTGAGGGCTCGCGTGCTCCGTGGGCGATGGCGATGCTCGCCGCGCTCGGTCTCGTCCTCGTCGCGCGTCGGAGGGTCCGATGAGCCGCTTCGTCTCCAGCGCGCAGCTGTTGGCGCTCGTGGTCGTCCTCTCGTCGTGCACGGTCGAGCCGTACTGCCTCGTCTGTCCCGACGTCGACGGTGGTGAGCCGGTCGACGGGGGGACCGACGCGGGCAGCGACGCGCGGGTCACGCCGCGCGACGCATCGGCCGACGTGATCGTCGTGCCCGACGGCGGGTGCCTCGAGTTCGAGCTCTGCAACGAGCGCGACGACGACTGCGACGAGCTCGTCGACGAGGGGATCGACACCCAGTCGAACCCCGATCACTGCGGCGGCTGCGACATGCCGTGCCCGGTCTACCCGCACGCGTTCGCGGTGTGCGAGGCCGGCGAGTGCAGCATCGGCGCGTGCGACGTCGGCTACCTCGACCTCGATCCCGCGCAGCCGGGCTGCGAGTACTTCTGCATCCCGAGGGTCACCGACGGGACCGACGAGATCTGCGACTTCGAGGACGACGACTGCGACGGCCGCGTCGACGAGGACATCGACTTCGACAACGACCCCGAGAACTGCGGGCACGACGCCGAGACCGGGCTCGGTCGCTGCGGCAACTTCTGCCGCTCGCCGCGCGCGGCCGGCTCGTGCACCGCGGGCGCGTGCATGCTCGGCGCCTGCGAGCCCGGCTACTACGACATCGACAGCAGCGCGACGAACGGCTGCGAGTACCAGTGCACGCCCGCGACCCCGCCGGTCGAGATCTGCAACCTCGTCGACGACGACTGCGACGGCGTGGTCGACGACGGCGAGCCGGGCGCGGGCGTCGAGTGCGGCAGCGACCTCGGCGCGTGCGGCGCGGTCGACGGCGTGACCATCTGCCGCGCCGGCGAGATCGTCTGCATGGGCGAGCCCGCGCCGACGGCCGAGACCTGCAACACGGTCGACGACGACTGCGACGGCAACGTCGACGAGCACAACCCCCAGGGCGGACGCGTCTGCGGCATGAGCACCGGCGCGTGCGAGGTCGGCTACCAGCAGTGCGTGAGCGGCGCCCTGGTGTGCATGGGCCAGGTCGAGCCCACCACCGAGAGCTGCAACAATCTCGACGACGACTGCGACGGCCGCGTCGACGAGATGAACCCCGAGGGCGGCGCGGCGTGCGGTCCGACGACCGGCGCGTGCGAAGCGGGCGTCGTGACCTGCACGCGCGGCGCGCTCGTGTGCACCGGCGGCGTCGGCCCGAGCCCCGAGCTCTGCAACAACGCCGACGACGACTGCGACGGCACCGTCGACGACGGCGATCCCCAGGGCGGCCAGCTCTGCGGCAGCGACGTCGGTCGCTGCGCGCCCGGCGTGCAGCACTGCCGCAGCGGCGCGCTGGTGTGCGAGGGCGCGATCACCTCGACGGCCGAGACCTGCGACGGCGTCGATCAGGACTGCGACTCGAACGTCGACGAGGGCAACCCCGGCGGCGGCGCGACGTGCGGCGAGACCGCGGGCGCGTGCGAGGCGGGCACCATGCAGTGCCGCGGCGGCACGCTCACCTGCGAGGGCGCGCTCGGTCCCACCGTCGAGCGCTGCAACGGCATCAACGACGACTGCGACGCGATGACGGACGAGGGCTTCTCCCTCATGACCGACATCAACAACTGCGGGATGTGCAACCGCGTGTGCTCGTTCCCGAACGCGATTCCGCGCTGCACCGCGGGCAGCTGCGCGATCGCGACGTGCCGTCCGGGCTTCGTCGATCTCGATCCCGCGCAGCCCGGCTGCGAGTACGCGTGCTCGTACGCCGGCAACGAGGCGTGCAACGGCCGCGACGACGACTGCGACGGCCGCACCGACGAAGGCCTCACGCCGCCCTCGGCGTTCTGCAACCCCAACGGCGTGTGCAACGGCACCGCGGCGACCTGCGGCGGCACGCGCGGCTGGGAGTGCGTCTATCCGGCGACCTACCAGCAGACCGAGCAGCGCTGCGACTCGCTCGACAACGACTGCGACGGCAGCATCGACGAGGCGTTCCCGCTGGTCGGTGACCAGTGCAGCAACGGCAGCGGCACCTGCCGCCGGGTGGGCACCTACGTCTGCGCGTCGTCGGGCACCGCGGTGCAGTGCAACGCGGCGGCGGCGGGCACGCCCGGTGACGAGGCGTGCAACGGCGCCGACGACGACTGCGACGGCGAGGTCGACGAGACCGGCGTGAACGATCCCGGCACGCCGTGGCGCGACGCGATCGACGCCAGCGCGATCCCGACCGTCACCTACACCAGCGGCGGCCGCACGATCCGCGTGATGCGCTACGAGGCCTCGCGCCCCGACGCGACGACGACGAGCGCGGGCTCGCTGAGCACGCTCGCGTGCTCCGCGCCCAACGTGCGCCCGTGGACGAGCGTGACGTGGCAGGAGGCCGAGGCCGCGTGCTGCGCGCTCAACGCGAGCGGCACGTGCACCTCGGCGACCAGCGGCTGGCACCTCTGCGGCGCCGAGGACTGGGAGACGGCGTGCGAGGGCCCGACCGGCAGCTGCGACTGGTCGTACGCCGCGACCTGCAGCGCGTCGCAGCCCGTCGCGTGCAACGGGATGGAGTACGACAGCGACTCGAGCCTTGCGGGCGATCAGGACGCGCTCGCGACGACCGGCTCGCCGACCTTCTCGTCCTGCTACACCGACTGGGCCGCGGCGGGCCGCGTCTACGACATGAGCGGCAACGTTCGCGAGTGGACCTCGACGTCGGCGGGCACCTCGGGCGGCGTGCCGCTCTACCAGGTGCGCGGCGGCTCGTACCAGAGCATCGAAGAGGGACGCACCTGCGACTTCGACTTCACCGTCGCGCAGCGCACGTTCCGCGCGCCCACCACGGGCTTCCGCTGCTGCATGTACTGAGCTGATCCGAGACGACGAGCGCGGCGCGCATCTGCGTGCCGCGCTCGTTCGCGTTTCACCGCGACCGCGCGCTGATTCTGGAAACGACCCGCCGTGTCCGCGACGCGCGCGGGTCGATTCTGGAATCGACTGCGCCGTCTCCGAGACTCGCTCGTCGATTTTGAAATCGATCTCTGGGGTCGTTGAGACCCAACGATCGATTCCAAAATCGATCTCGGGGTCGCTGAGACCCAACGATCGATTCTGAAATCGATCTCGGGGTCGCTGACACCCAGCTCGCGCGCTCCACGACGGCACGCCCGAGCTCCCGCCGATCACGACGAGATTCAGAGGCGGCAGGCGCGGCCGCAGTACCGATTCACCTCGACGAGCGGGTCGTCGTCGCTCGCGGCCGAGCCCCAGTTGGCGAGGCAGGTCCAGCAGCCGCCGGTGAAGATCGGGCAGGTGGCCCGCCTGTCGGCGAGCGCGCCCGTGCAGCGCGGATCGGTGAAGCGCTGGCAGCACATCGCGACGAGGTCGCGGTCCGTGCCCTCCGGGATCGGCTCCGGCGGCGGCTGCGGCGCGGCGGGCGGCTCCGGGGGCGCCGTCGTGGGCGCGGCGATCGCTGCGATCGGTTCCGGCGCCTCGACCGCGGCGGGCTCGGCCGGGGGTGGCGGCGCGGGCGGCGCGATCACGCGCCACTCGCCGACCGGCGCGGCGAGATCCCCCAGCGTGTGCTCGCGGATCTCGAGCGCGCCGTCGTGGAGTCGGATCGAGACCACCGCGCCGCCGCGCTCGCACGCGACGAGCCGGCGCCACTCGGTTCCGTCGTTCGTCGCGCCGATGACGTTCACGGCCGGCGAGCAGCCGGTCGACTGCGCTTCGGCGAGGTGCCGCACGTAGCGCACGCCGCCGTCGGTCGGCTCGAAGATCCCGAGGCCGAGGCCGCCGTTCCCACCGAGCAGGCGATAGGGCACGACGAGGAGCGTCGTTCCCTCGACGGGCCGCCACCACGCCGGACGGCTCCGCTGCCCGGTGCCGTCGGCCGAATAGAGCTCGGGGATCCACCTCGCGGCCCCTTCGTCGAGCGCGCTGTCCGTGAGCGCGCGGTAGCCGCTGCGCGTCCCGCGCGAGATCGGCGTGGTCGCCGCGAGCAGGAGCCGGAAGGTGTCCCACTCCACGCCCTCGATCGGCTCGATCGCCGGACCCGTCGCGGGTGGCGCCGGTGCGAACGCGAGCACGTCTCCGACGCCCAGCGGTGCCGACGGTGCCGACGCGATCGCGGGCGGCGGCGCGGCCGGCAGCTCGACCGCGGGCGGCGGCTCGACCGCCGGCGCCGGAGCGGGCGCTGCGACCGGAGCGGGGGCAGCGACCGGAGCCGGCGGAGCGACCGGTGGAGCGGGAGCCGCGGCGGGCGCGGGCGCCACCGCCTCCGAGCCACAGCCGACGACGACGAGCGCGAGAGCGACGAGCGCGAGGCGTTCCCCCATGCGCGGAGTCTCCTTCCACTGACGGTCGAGAGACAACCCCACCGAGATTCGCGCCGACCGATTCTAGAATCGCCGACCGAATCTCGGAGACTCGCCGAGAGCCAGGAGGTGAGGCGTGAGAATCCCGGTTTCGCGCATCGAGGCCGCTCTCCGTACGATCGCAGCCCTGTTGGTCCAGAAGGACTACTCGGGTGTCGAGGCGCTGACCGGTGGTGTCCGACTGAAAGAACCGGAGATCGCGCGCGCCATCGCGGAGTACGGGCGAACCCTCGTGTCGCCTCCGAGCGAAGCGTTCGGCGTTCTCGACGTCGTTCCCATCCGGGCCTCGAAGCCGCCGGCGTTCTCGGTTCGGTTTCGCCTCTATACGCTCGAGGAGGGTGAGTCGGACTTAGAACTGCAACTGACCCTCATCGAAGAATCGGGGCGCGAGGGCATGAGGGTGGAGCTCGACGACATCATCGTTCCATGACGTGCGGGAGCGCCCGAGGTCGCGCGCGCCCTCGTCACTACGAGGGCGCGGTCGCGGGGCCCGATCACGTCTCACGAGGGCGCGCTCGCGACGTCCGACGGCCGCCCGATCACCCGCGCGATCTCCCGCGCGAGCTCGATCGGATCGAGCGGCTTGCCCACGTGGCGATCGAAGCCCGCTTCGGTCGACGCGCGCGCGTCCTCCTCGCGCACGAACCCGCTGATCGCGATCGCCGGGATCGCGCTGTACTCCGCGCGCGCGCGGCGGACCTCGCGCATGAGCCACCACCCGTCGTGCCCCGGCATCCCGATGTCGCTGACGAGCACGTCGTAGCGCTCGCGATCGAGCAGCTCGAGCGCGGGCTCCGCCGCGTCCGCTGCGTCCACCACCGCGCCGATCGAGCGCAGCCCCTCGCCCACCACCTCGCGCGAGTCCGGGTCGTCCTCCACGAGCAGCACGCGCGCTCCCGCGAGCAGACCGGGCGACATCGGCGTCGGCGTGACCGCGCCCGGCCACGCCGGCGTCGGCTCCTCGGCGTGCGGTTGCGTCGCGAGCTCCGCGATCGGCAGCGCGACCTCGAAGCGCGCACCGCGCCCTCGACCCGCGCTCTCCGCGCGCACCTGCCCGCCGTGCAGCTCGACCAGCTGTCGCGTGATCGCGAGCCCGATGCCCATCCCGCCGTGCACCCGCGTGCTCGACGCGTCCTGCTGGCGGAATCGATCGAACACGTGCGGCAGGAACGCGGGATCGATCCCCTCGCCGGTGTCGACCACCTCGAGCAGCGCGCGCTCCCCCTCGCGCCGCAACGCGATCCGCACGCGACCCCCGCTCGGCGTGAACTTCAGCGCGTTCGAGAGCAGGTTCCACGCGACCTGCTGGAGGCGTCCCGCGTCGCCCATCACCGGGACCGGCTCGTCACCGAGCTCGACCTCGAGCGTGAGGTGCTTCGCGCGCGCCGACATCCGCACCGACTCGAGCGCGTCGCGGATCGGCACGCGCAGATCGAGGCGCTCCGGGACCAGCGCCATCTTGCCCCCGAGGATGCGACCGAGGTCGAGCATGTCGTCGATCAAGCGCGCCTGCGCGCGCGCGTTGCGCTCGATCACGTCGAGCCCGTGCGCGACCTTCGGGTCTCCGGTCACGCGCTGCTTCAGCAGCACCGCGAACCCGAGGATCGCGTTCACCGGTGTGCGCAGCTCGTGCGAGACCGTGCCCACGAACTCGTCGCGCAGCCGCGCCAGCGACTCGGCGTTGGCCCGCGCGTCGCGCTCTCGCATGAGCAGCTTCTCGCGCTCCGCGAGCGCGTCGCTGCGCGCGTCCACCTCGCGCTGCAGGCGGCGCCGCGTGCGCAGCAGCATCTCGCTCGTCCCCGACATCGCGAGCGCCACGAGCAGGAAGAACACGATGCGCACCCGATCGCCGCTCTCGAACGGCCCGAGCGCGCCGCGCTCGCCGATGAAGAAGAACGAGCCCACGACCACACCGAGCACCGCCGCGATCGCGCCCCCGAGCATGCCCGTCCACGACGCGCTCACGTACACCGCGAGCAGGAACATCATCAGCGACGCCGTCGAGCCCAGCCACGGGCTCAGGCACGCGTGCAGCAGCGCCACGACCAGCGTCGAGATCGACGCGATCGCGAGCGCGCGTAAGGCACGTCGGGCGCGATCGGTGGTGCGCACCGTGCGACGCGCAGCAAGCACGGTACCGAGCCCCGACAAAACGCTACCCTCGACTCCGCGATGGACCTCTACAGTGCCGCCTCGCGCCTCTCGCGCCCTTTCGTCATCACCGAGGACGACCGCGATCCGATCCGCGTGGCACGACGCCTCGGCATCGCGGCACGTGGGATCATCGGCGACGGCCTCACCTGCGCGCTGGTGCGCGTCGACGGCGTGATCGACTGGTGCTGCATGCCGCGCTTCGACAGCCCGAGCTGCTTCGGCGCGGTGCTCGATCCCGAGCGCGGCGGGAGCACGTCGATCCAGCCGGTGCGCCGTCCGTTCGAGTCGCTGCAGCGCTACGACCCCGACACCAACGTCCTCGAGACGCTGTTCCGCGTGCCCGGCGAGGGCGTGGTCCGCATCACCGACTACATGCCGTGGACCGACGATCCGCGCGCCGCGATCCACGAGATCCATCGCCGCGTGGAGTGCGTCGAGGGCCGCGTCGAGCTCGAGATCGTCTTCGATCCGCGCTTCGACTACGGCGCGACCGAGACCACGCTCGAGCACGGCGAGCGCGGCGTGCTGGCGCGCGGCGCGAGCGGCGATCGCATGGTCGCGGTGGTGCGCGACGCGAGGTGGAGCGCGCGCGAGCGAGGCTCGGGGCTCGCGACGCGGGTGACGCTCAAGAAGGGCGAGCGCAGGTGGATGGTGCTCTCGTACGCGGGTCGCTCGCCCGAGCCGATCGAGGCGTACCGTCCGTTCGATCACCTGCGCGCGACGCGCCGCGCGTGGCGCCAGTGGACCGGCCACGTGACCTACGACGGCCCGTGGCGGCACCACGTCGTGCGCTCCGCGCTGCTGATGAAGCTGCTCACGTACGCGCCCACCGGCGCGATCGTCGCGGCGCCGACGACCTCGCTGCCCGAGTGGATCGGCAACACGCGCAACTGGGACTACCGCTACACCTGGACGCGCGACGCCGCGATGGCGGTGCACGCGCTCAACCTCGTCGGCTGTCAGCGCGAGGCACGCGAGTTCTTCTACTTCGTGCGCGACTGCATGGAGCGCGAGGGCGGCCTCCAGGTGATGTACGCGATCGACGGGCTCGCGGTGCCCGACGAGAAGGTGCTCGATCACCTGCGCGGGTTCGCCGACAGCCGCCCGGTGCGCATCGGCAACGGCGCGAAGACGCAGCTGCAGCTCGACGCGACGGGCCCGCTCGTCGACGCCGCGTCGATGTTCGAGCGCATGGGCGGCTCGCTCACGCTGCGCACCTGGCGCCACCTGCGCGACGTGGTCGAGACCGTGCGCTGTCGCTGGCACGAGCCGGATCACGGCATCTGGGAGCCGCGCAGCGGCGAGAAGCACAACGTCGACAGCAAGGCGATGTGCTGGGTCGCGCTCGATCGCGGCGCGCGCATCGCGCGGCTCTTCGGCGACCTCGCGCAGGAGCACGCGTGGAGCGACGCCGCGCGCGAGGTGCAGGCCGACGTGCTGCGCTCCGCGCTCGACCCCACCGGCAAGCGGCTGACCGCGGCGTACGGCGTCGACGTGCCCGACGCGGCGCTGCTGCGCCTGCCGCTGCACGGCTTCCTCGAGCCGCGCCATCCCTACGTCGTCGAGACCACCGAGTGGGTGCGCAAGGAGCTCTCGGTCGGCTCGTTCCTCTACCGATATCGACTCGACACCGACGACGGAGTGGGCGGCGACGAGGGCGCGTTCCTGCTCTGCGGCTTCTGGCTCGCCGAGAACCTCGCGCTGCAGGGCCGGCTCGACGAGGCGCTCGAGATCTTCGTCGCGCACGCCGAGGCCTCGAACCACGTCGGCCTGCTCGCGGAGGAGATCGACCCGTCGAACGGCATGCTCCTGGGCAACTTCCCCCAGGCGTTCAGCCACCTCGGCCTGGTCAACGCGGCGCTCCGGATCGACCTCGGGATGCGCCTCCGCGACGAGGGCTCGCACGCCGCGCCGCACCTCATGACCTTCTGATTGCGACGCGCGCTTGCGCTGACGCGCGAGCGCGCTGCAATCAGACCTTCTTTTCTGGAGGGTTCGTGCGGCGAACCCTCCCCCGACCGGCGGAGCCGGATCGGGTCCCCCTCCCGCCCGAAGCGCTCCCGAGCAGGCGCGTCGGTGCGCGCGACGCGCCTGCTCTTCGCTATGAGCGTGCGGGCGGAGCCGAGATGATCCCTCGGCGCTTGCACGTTCCAGGACCCCGTGCCATTCTCGGCGCCCTTTTCGAGAGGAGCCCTTCGTGAGCGAGGAGACGCAGCAGCGCCCGGACGGCGCCCCGGCGCAGAACGGGGAAGCGATCCAGGTCGGCGACGCGGTGCAGTGCAAGCCCGTCGAGGTCGTGGTCGGTGAGAAGGGCGTCGAGCGCGCGATCAAGCACCTCAAGCGCAAGATGGCCGCCGAGGGCATCCTCCGTGAGCTCAAGCGCCGCCGGCACTACATGAAGCCGTCGGTGAAGCGCCGGAAGAAGGAGTCCGAGGCCGCGCGTCGCCGCCGCAAGCGCGAGAAGCAGCTCCAGGCGCGCTGAGCGCGTCGCGAGAGCGCAGAAGAAAGCCTGGCCGCTCGTGAGAGCGCGCCGGGCATTCGCGTTCCGTCCGGTCGATGACGCTCAGCGCGCGAACACGGCGCGACGGTCGGTGACCTCCGCGATCGCGTCGGTCGGCACGTCGGGGTCGATCAGCACCGTCACTCGGGTGCGGTTCGCTTCGAGGGCGTCGGGGTCGACGCACAGCTGGGCCTCGCGCTCGAGCTCGTGGCCGCGCGCCGCCAGGCGCGTGATCAGCGCGCGCTCTCGCTCGGCCATCCCGCGGTCGCCGCGATCTTCGTAGCGGTTCGCGCGCTGCTGGCGCTCCAGTGCGAGCCGCAGCGTGGCGGTGAGCTGCGAGAGCTGCTGGTCGACACAGCTCGCGCGCCGCACGTCACCGACCCGTCGCGTCTCGCCGAGCAGGTGCTGGATGCGTGTCGCGCTGCGCTCGAGCGTGCGAACGACCTCCGAGGGCCGCTCCTGCGCCGCGGCCGGGAGCGTCACGAGCGAGAGGAACACCACGAGCGCGAACGAGCGGTGCTGCATGGCGCGATCGTGGCGCGCGCCGACGCCGGCGTTCACTCGTGGACCGCGCCCTCGCGACGGCGGGGCTCCCGGACTGCGTCGCGCGGCACGTTCGCGTCGATGATCGTCGTCACGCGGGTGCGGCCGCTCTCGAGGTCCGCGTCGGGATCGACGCAGCGCCGCGCTTCGCGCTCGAGCTCGCGCGCACGGGGCAGCAGGCGCGCGACCAGCGCCCGCTCGCGCTCCGCCATCTCCACGTTGCGCTCGCGCTCGTAGCGCTGGCTCCGCTGGGTGCGCTCGAGCGCCAGCCGCAGCGTCGCGGTGATCTGCGAGAGCTGCTCGTCCACGCAGCTCGCATGCTGGGTCCGACCGGCGCGCCGCGTCTCGTCGAGCGTCCGCTGGACGCGCGTCGCGGTGAGCTCGATCTCGCGAACCACCTCGCTCGGTCGTGGCTGCTCGGCGGGCGCGGAGCTGGTGTCCGCCGCGCGATCGGCCTGCTGGGCCGTCGCCCCGAGCGGCGCGAGGAAAGTGAGCGCGAGCGAAGCGAAGAGCGGGAGACGACGCGGCACGAGAGCCTCCGGCGCGGGGCGGCACAACGACCCCACTCCGTCGCAAGAGAGCACCGGACGTTCCAATCGTCGAATCACGATGAGACGGAACGACAAGGCCCGCGTCCGGAGACGCAGGCCCGTCGTCTTTCTCTTCTCTCGCTGCTCGAAAGATCGGCTCGCCCGCCGGTCCCTACCGTCCCCGCGCTTCGCGCGCTCCCGTCCGGGACCTGCGGGACGAGCACTCCCGGGAGGGATCAGGCTTCGATGCGCGTCGCCGCCTCGGTCGCGCCGTCGGCGCGGCGGCGTCGGAACGTCAGCTCGTCGCCGCTGCGGTCCACGACGATCGTGTCGCCGGGCTCGAAGCGACCCGCGAGGATGTCCTCCGCGAGCTTGTTCTCGAGGTGCTTCTGGATCGCGCGCTTGAGCGGTCGCGCGCCGAACACCGGGTCGTAGCCGACCTCGCCGAGCAGGTCCTTCGCCGCGTCGGTGATGTCGAGCCCGAGCTCGCGATCCCCGAGCCGCTGCGCGAAGCGACGCAGCTGGATCTCGACGATGCCGCGGATCTGCTCGCGACCGAGCCGCTTGAACACGACGATCTCGTCGAGGCGGTTCAGGAACTCCGGCCGGAAGTGCGCGCGCACCTCGTCCATCACCGCGACGCGGATGCCCTCGTCGTCGTCGAGCGCGAGCGTGTGCGTCGAGCCGACGTTGCTGGTCATCACGATGACGGTGTTGCGGAAGTCGACGGTGCGTCCCTGGCCGTCGGTCAGGCGCCCGTCGTCGAGCACCTGGAGCAGCACGTTCCACACGTCGGGGTGCGCCTTCTCGACCTCGTCGAAGAGGATCACGGAGTAGGGCCGGCGACGCACCGGCTCGGTGAGCTGACCGCCCTCCTCGTACCCGACGTAGCCGGGCGGCGCGCCGATGAGTCGCGACACCGCGTGCTTCTCCATGTACTCGCTCATGTCGATGCGGACCATCGCGCGCTCGTCGTCGAACAAGAACTCGGCGAGCGCGCGCGCGAGCTCGGTCTTGCCGACGCCGGTCGGGCCGAGGAACAGGAAGCTGCCGATGGGACGGCTCGGATCACCGAGCCCCGCCCGCGAGCGACGCACCGCGTTGCCCACCGCGACCAGCGCCAGGTCCTGACCGACCACGCGCGTGCGGAGCTTGTCCTCCATGTGGAGGAGCTTCGCGCGCTCGCTCTCGAGCATCTTGCTCACCGGCACGCCGGTCCACTTCGAGACCACCGCGGCGATGTCCTCCTCGGTCACTTCCTCCTTGAGGAAGCTCTTCTCGCGCTGCACCTCCGCGAGCTTCTGCTGCGCCTCCTTCACGCGGCGCTCGGACTCGGGGATCTCGCCGTGCTGGATGCGCGCGGCCGCTTCGTAGTCGCGCGTGCGCTGCGCGCGCTCGAGGTCGACCTTGAGGTCCTCGACCTCCTGCTTCGACTCGCGGATCGCCTCGATCAGCTCCTTCTCGCGGAGCCACTGGGCGCGCATCCCGCTCTTCTTCTCGTTGAGCTCGCTGAGCTCGATCTCGAGCTCGGAAAGGCGCTTCTTCGAGGCGGGATCGCTCTCCTTCTTGAGCGCCTGCTTCTCGACCTCGAGGGTGACGATCTTGCGCTCGACCTGATCGATCTCGGTCGGCAGCGACTCGATCTCCATCTTCAGTCGCGACGCCGCCTCGTCGACGAGATCGATCGCCTTGTCGGGCAGGAAGCGATCGGTGATGTAGCGATCGCTCAGCACCGCGGCGGCGACGATCGCCGGGTCCTGGATGCGGATGCCGTGGTGGACCTCGTAGCGCTCCTTGAGGCCGCGCAGGATGTTGATCGTGTCGGAGACCGTCGGCTGACCGACGAACACCGGCTGGAAGCGACGCGCGAGCGCGGCGTCCTTCTCGATGTGCTTGCGGTACTCGTCGAGCGTCGTCGCGCCGATCGCGCGGAGCTCGCCGCGCGCCAGAGCGGGCTTGAGCATGTTCGACGCGTCCATCGCGCCCTCGGCCGCGCCCGCACCGACGAGCGTGTGGAGCTCGTCGATGAAGAGGATCACGCCGCCCGCCGCGCTCTCGATCTCCTTGAGCACGGCCTTCAGGCGATCCTCGAACTCGCCGCGGTACTTCGCGCCCGCGACCATCGCGCCGAGGTCGAGCGCGAGCACGCGCTTGTCCCTGAGCGACTCGGGCACGTCGCCCTGCGCCACGCGGTGCGCGATGCCCTCGACGATCGCGGTCTTGCCCACGCCGGGCTCGCCGATGAGCACCGGGTTGTTCTTGGTGCGGCGCGAGAGCACCTGGATCACGCGGCGGATCTCCTCGTCGCGGCCGATCACGGGATCGATCTTCCCGCCGCGCGCCGCCTTCGTGAGATCGCGCGTGTACTTCTCGAGCGCCTGGTACTTGCCCTCGGGCTCGGCGTCGGTGACGCGCTGGCTGCCCCGCACCTCGTTGAGCGCGGCGAGCACCTTGTCGCGCGTGAGGCCGCGCTGCTCGAAGATCTTCGTGAGATCGTCGCCGCGCTGCGCGGTGATCGCGAGCAGCACGTGCTCGGCGCTCGTGTACTCGTCCTTGAGCGCCTCGGTCTCCTTCCACGCGTCGGTGAGGAGCTGCCGGGTGCGCCGCGAGAGCGCGGGCTCGGCGCCGCCCTTCACCTTCGGCATGGTGGCGAGGCGCTGCTTCATCGCCTCGACGAGCGCGCGCGGATCGGCGCCCGCCTTCTGCACGACGGGCGCGGCGACGCCGCCGTCTTGCGAGAGCAACGCGAGCACGACGTGCTCGGGATAGAGCTCCGGGTTGCCCATCTCGGTGGCGATCTGCATCGCCGCTGCGAGCGCCTCGCGCGTCTTGGTGGTCAGTCGGTCGAGTCGCATGGCCTGACGTGCCTCTCGGTGGAAGCAGGCGCGCAACATCCGCGCCAGCGAGCGCCCAAGCTAAACACGCGATCCGAGCGGTCAACGGTGTGCTCGCGCGCGACGGAACGACGAGGCCCCGCGACGCGGGCTGCGACGCGGGGCCTCGGTCGTGAACGATCGCTCAGCGACGACGACGGCGCGTGATCATCGCCGCGAGGGCGAGCCCCGCGAGCGCGAGCGGGGCGAGCGGCGAACGTCCCGGATGCGCGCCGGGCACGCTGCAGCTGCAGCCGTCGTCGCCGTCTCCGGGCGTCGTCGTGGTGCCGGCGTCCTGCCGCGGACCGGCGTCGTTCCCGGCGCTCGCGTCGGTGCCGATGGTGCCCGAATCGACGGCGCTGCCTGCGTCGACCTCGGCGCCCGCATCGCTGTCGCTGCCCGCGTCGTCGTCGGTGCCGGCGTCGACGTCGGTGCCCGCGTCGACGTCGGAGCCTGCATCGACGTCGGAGCCTGCATCGACGTCGGAGCCTGCGTCGGTGCCTGCATCGACCATCACCACCACGCCGGCGTCCTCGGTCGTCGTGCCCGCATCGATCGGCAGTGCGGTGCACGTACCGTCGCTCGTGCCGCCCGCGGCGACGCTGCACACCTCGCCGGCGCCGCACGCGCGCTCGCAGCACACGCCGTCGATGCAGAGCCCGGTGGCGCAGTCCGCGGCCGCGCCGCACTCGGTGCCGTTGGGGTCGCGCCCGATGGTGCGGGTGCGCACCCGATCGACTCCGTCGACCGCGGTGTACACCGCGAGCCACGGGCCGCCGGTCGCGCCCGCGACCGTGACGTTGCCCTGTCGCAGCGCGCCGGTCGCGATGCCGAGCGCCGGCGCGTCGAGCACCGTGCCGTCGGTCGCGACGCGCGCGCCGAGCACGTCGGCATCGCTCGCAGTGCGGCGCGTCCACACCACGAGGTAGCGCGCGCCGTCGTACGCGACCGAGGGCCCACTCTCGGAGTCGGTGCTGGTCGCGACCCCGAAGCCGGTGCCGTCGAGCGACGCGCCGGCCGCCGAGACGCGCGCCGCGAACACGTCGTCGGGCGTCGCGCCGCCGCTCCGCAGGTCCTGCCACACCACGAGGAAGTCGGTGCCGTCGGACGCGACGTCGGGCAGGCCCTGGAGGGCAGGACCACCCGCGAGCAACGTCCCGCCCGCGGGCGTCGGGGACGTGGTGAAGCGCGCGAAGCGCACGTCGAGATCGTCGGTGGTGCGCCCGTCGGCCCACGCGATCAGGAACGCGCTCGAGCTCGCGGCGACCGACACCGAGCCCTGGTCGCCGGCCTCGGTGACGATCGGCATGGGGTCCTGCGGAACGCCGGTGGCGGGGTTGAAGCGACGCGCATAGACGTCGAGCTCCGACTCCGCGTCGGGCGCCTGCTCCCACGCCGCGAGACAGCCCATGCCGGTGCGGCACGCGACCGCGGCCGCGCCTTCGATGCGCGTCGGATCGTTGGCGAGCGCGAGCGGGGTGCCGGTGAGACCGCTCGTCGTCACCGTGACCGCGTACACGTCGCTCGCCTGCGAGAACACGACGACGTAGGTGGTGCCGGTGAACGCTGCGTCGGACACGAGCTGACGATCCGGGCCGTCGGCGATGGGGAACGCGGAGCCGACGAGCGCGCCGCCCGCGCCGACGCGCGCGCCGTACACGTCGACCACGCCGCCCGCGGTCTCGACCCACGCCACGAGGAACGCGGTGCCGCTCGATGCGACGGTGCTCGTGAGCTGTCGCGACGGGCCGGTCGTGAGCACGCGCGCGGTGGCGTCGGTGATCGCGCCCGCGCTGGTCACGCGGCGCCCGACGACGTCGGTCTGATCGGTGCCGAGCTCGGTCCACGCGACGAGGAACGTCGTGCCGAGCGTCGCGACGCACGGCTGGGCCTCGTTGCCGCCCGCGCCGAGCGCGAGCGAGCCCGCGGTGCCGAGCACCGCGCCCGCGGCCGACACCCGCGTCGCGCGCACGTCGGTGAGCTCGAACGTGTCGTCCTCCGAGTCGAGGTACGCGACGAGGAACGTCGCGCCGTTGTACGCGACCGCAGGGTTGCGGTACTCGCGCGCCATGTTGGGGCTCAGCTGCACCGGCAACGGCGTGCCCACCGCGCCCGCGCTCGGGATCGATGCGCCGAGGATCGCCCAGTGCGTGCCGGTCGCGTCGGTGCCCGAGTAGGTCACGAGCCAGTTGCTCGCGCCGCCCGCGACCGCCACGTCGACGCCGAACGGATCGATGGCGAAGCTCGCGGCGTCGGTGAAGAACGAGCCCGACGCCGCGATGCGCCGGGCCTGCAGCTCGAGGGTGTCGGGCGCGGGCCACGCGACGAGGAACGCGGGGCCCCCGCCCACCGAGGCGCTCTGCGCGGTGATCGCGATCGTCGTCGCCGTCGCGTCGAGGCGCGATCCGTCGCCGATCAAGCGCAGGCCGAGCACGTCGAAGGGCGCCGCATCGCCGCTGCGCCACACGACGAGCGTGGTCTCGCCCGACGACGCGAGGCGCGGCGCGGTCTCGTTCGCGGCGCTGCCCGCGAGCGCGCTGCCGCCGAGCGTCGCGACCGCGCCCGCGCTGTCGATGGTCGTGGTGTACACGTCCCAGTCGACGCCGCTGCGGCCGTCCTGCCACGCGACGACGTAGCGCGTGCCGTTCCACGCGACGCTCGGCCCGCGCTGATCGCCCGCGACCGGCGCGAGCTCGACGATCGAGCCGACCGGCGTGCCCGTCGAGCCGAGGCGCAACGCGCGCAGGTCCCAGTCGCCGAAGACCGAGTCGGCGAACACGACGAGCCAGTTGGTCCCGTCGCTCGCGATCGCCGAATCGATCTGGTCGTAGGCGAGAGGGCCGTTCACCGGCGCGCCGACCGCGACCTCGGGCCCGATCACGGGATCGAGCACCGCGGGGTAGGGCGACGACTCGACGAGCGCGCTCGGAACCACGAGCACGAGCTCTCCGTCGCGCCAGCGCACCGGCACGTGGGTGCGCGCGCCCCGGGCGTCGACCCAGGTGCCGTGCCCGTAGCGCACGCCGAGCCCGCTCGCGGCCTCGTGGAAGTGCGCGCCCTCGTGATCCGAGGCGACGTGGGACCAGCCCTCGCTCGCGAGCGCGACGTGCACCTCGAGATCGCCCGCGCCCGACGGGCGCTGATCGAAGCGCCAGCTCTGCTCGACGCCCGACGACGAGTCGCGCACCTGCTCGATCACCGCGCCGCGCGCGAGCTCGACCGTGCCCTCGCGCAGCGTGCGCGACGGCTGCTCGGCGTCGATGCGGTTGTCGCCGCGGGCGACGCGCGCGGTGCGCACCACGAAGGGCGTGCGCGCGCGGATCGCTTCGTCGTGCGAGGGCGGCATCACGCGCGGCGAGATCTCGACGACCTGGTGCGCGTCGGGCCAGTGCGCGGGCGTGAGCGCGATCGCGTCGCCCTGCACTTCGGCGAGGTGGGTGTCGACGCCTGCGACCAACCGCCCGTCGTGCTCGCGGAAGCGGGTGCGCGCCTGGAGCACGATCGCGTCGACGTCGAACCGGGGCGACGGCGCCTCGGCTGGAATCGGTGGCGTCGCGGTCGTGCCGCCGTCGGGTGTGCACCCCGCGAGCACGCATGCGGTCCAGAGCGCGCCGAGCCGCGCTCTCTCGAGCTTCCTCATCGAACCCTCCTCGCGCCTGCCCGTCCCCGGCGGCGGCTCGGGGAGGTTACGAGCGATCGCCGGGAGCGATCCCCTTTCGCGACGAACTGGACGCGCGGGATCGCAGGGAGTACGCGAGGGCGATGCGTTCGGAGCTGGTCGCGATCGCGCTCGGTGTGCTGGGGATCGTCGGGTGCGACGCGCCGCGCGGGGTCGACGCGCGCTACTCGACGCCCGAGCACACGATCGAGACGCTGCTCGCGAGCCACGGCCTCGAGGACGCGACCCAGGAGGACATCCGCGCGCGCATGAGCGCGCACCAGCGCTTCGAGCTGCGCGATCGCGCGTCGTTCGAGGCGTGCTTCGCCGATCTCCAGCCGGGCCCGGTGGGCGAGGGGCTCGCAGGCTGGACGCTCGGTGCGATCGCGGCAGGGCGCGACGAGCTGCGCGTCGAGATCATCGGCGATCGCGCGACGGTCGCGCCGCGCGAGGGAGTGCGCATCGCGATGGCGCGCGACGAGGGCGGACGCTGGCGCATCGTGCTCGCGGAGAGCGTGCCGATCGAAGTGCGGAGAGCGCTCGGCGCGGTCGCGGAGAGGCACGATCGGAGAGCGAGAGAGCAGGGCCTGCCGACGGAGTGAGCTCCGAAGGCCGGGCGAATGCGAGCGTCGGGGCCGCGGCGAAGCGTGCGCCCACCGCTTCCCGACGCTCGCGCCCTGTCGTGTCTCTCTAGAGAGTCCAGCCCCCGTCCACCACGACCGTCTCGCCCGTGAAGTACGACCCGGCGTCGCTCGCGAGCAGCAGCGCGATGCCGCTGATCTCGTGCGGCTGCGCCACGCGCTTCAGCGCGGTCCGACCGAGCACCATGTTCATGATCTCGTCGTTCGTCGTCAGCGCCGACGCGAACTTCGTGTCCACCAGGCCCGGCGCGATCGCGTTCACGCGGATGCCCGCGGAGCCGAGCTCCATCGCGAGCGTCTTGGTCATCGAGATCACCGACGCCTTCGTCATCGCGTACACGCCCTGGAGCGGCATCGCCATGAGCCCCGCGACGCTCGCGACGTTCACGATCGAGCCCGGCGCCTTGCGCGCCATGCACTGCTGCGCGACCGCGCGCGTCGCGTAGAAGTAGCCCTTCACGTTGACCTCGAAGGTCTTGTCCCAGGCCGCTTCCTCGATGTTCGTCATCGGGCCGAAGTACGGGTTCGTCGCCGCGTTGTTCACGAGCACGTCGACCTTGCCGAACCGCTCGACCGCTGCCGCGACCAGGCCCTCGACCTGCTCGCGCGAGCCGGTGTGGCACGCGTGCGCGAACGCCTCGCCGCCGTCCGCCTCGATGCCCGCCTGCACCGCCTTCAGCGCATCGATCTTGCGCGACGCGAGCACGACCTTCGCGCCGGCCTTCGCGAATGTGCGCGCGATGTTCTCGCCGATGCCCCGGCTCGCGCCGGTGACGATCGCGACCTTGTCTCGGAGTTGGATGACGGGCTCCACGCTCATGTCCTCCGTGAGAACGGTTTGTCTCGGGGACGCGCATGATAGCGGCGGATCGCATCACGTGTATCTTTCGCCCCGTGACCGCGTTCCTCCGTGACCTGCCCGGGCAGCCGCCCCACGACGCTCCGCACGTGCGCGGTCACGGCATCTGCGGGAAGGTGTCGAGGCTCTCGTCGTGACCGCGCTCCCTCGTGACCTGGCCGAGTGGCTCCCGGGCGACCTGCCCGCGGGTGCGGTCGAGGACTGGGCGCTGATCGGGCGCTCCTTCGATCGCAAGCACGGCGAAGCGCTCGTGCTGCGCCTCGCCTCCGGCGCGCCGCGCCTGCTCACGCGGCCCGAGCGCTTCGAGGTCTTCCGCGCGCTGCCGCTCTCCGGAGATCTCCCGATGAGCCTCGCTTGGCGCGGCGGCGAGCTGCAGCTCGAGGTGCGCACCGTCGACGGACGCGTGCTCGTGCTACCCTTGCTCGAGATCGAGCGCGACGCGGTGCGGCGGGTGCTCGATCTCGACGAGATCGTCGACGTGCGTCGCTCGTCCTCGAGCCGGCCTCCGCCGCGCTCCCGCGGCTCGGGCTCGGATCGACCCTCCACGATGCGCGCGCCCGCGAGCGCGGAGATGGAGGTCGTGCGCATCCCGAAGACGGTGCGCCCCGCGGTGCGCTCGCCCGGCGCGACGCCTCCGCGCGAGGCGCCCTCGTCGCGTCCCGTCCCGCGCCTGCCCGCGCCCGCGCAGCCGAAGCCCGGCGCGACGCCCGCGCCGCCGCCGAGCCCCGCGCCTTCGCCCAAGAAGCCCGCGGCCGAGCCCAAGCCCGCGCCCCTCGCGCGTCGCGATCAGACGCCGGGCTCGGTGTCGATCGGCAAGACGGGCGCCCGCGATCCCTCACCGCCGCCCGCGCGCGAGCCGGCCTCGGAGTCGTCGAGCGGAAGCGTGCATCCGCCCGCCTTCGCGCCCGAGCCCGCGCCGATCGTCCGCACCGCGCGCGATCTCGACTCGCTGCGCGCGAGCTTCCGACACCACTGGGAGCAGGGCGCGCTCGACGAGGCGAGCCAGGTCGCGCGCGCGCTCGCCCACATGAACGTCGCCGACGCGATGGAGCTGCGCCTCTCGCGCATCCAGCCCGAGTCGCCGCCGGGCTTCCCGAACCCGCTCTCGCCCTATCTCTTCCGCGCGTTCCTCGCCCACGACGACGAGGACGCCGACATCGGTCGCCTGCTCGCCGCGCTCTGGCCGGCGTACCTCCAGATGCGCGCGCGCTCCGATCGCGAGCTCGGCCTTCGCCCCCGCGACGAGATCGATCTCGGGCACGTGAGCGGCGGCGTCGGTCGCCTCTTCGCGCACGGCGCGCGCGCGTTCTCGCTCGACCGCCCGCGCTTCTTCCTGCGCACCGACGTGCCCGGCGGCATGGCGCACCTGCACGCGTGGCCGGTGGCGAGCCTGTGCGGCGGCACGCTCGCGACCGGGTTCGACGAGGTCTCGATGCTGCACGTGCTCGGGCATCACCTCTCGCTCTACCGGCACGAGGCGTACTTGATCGCGCTCGCGCCCGCGCAGCTCGAGCTCGAGGCGATCGTGCTCGCGACGCTGCACCTCGACGGACGAGTGCCCTCGAACGACGCGCGCATCGTCGGGCTCGCGGACGCGCTCGCGCGGCACATGGTCCCGCCGGTGCGCGAGGCCCTGCAGAACGCGACCGCCGATCTGCGCCTCGCCGGCCCCGATCCGCGCGGCGAGGTCGCGCAGGCGGTGCGCCGTCATCGACGCGCGGTGCACCACACCGCGGTGCGCGCGGGCTTCGCGCTCTGCGGCGGCCTCGCGGTGTCGGATCGCATGCAGCGCATGATGCCGGCGGTGCCGGGGATCGCGACCGACGATCTGATCGACGATCTGATCACGTACTCGGTCTCGCCCTCGTGGATGGCGCTGCGCAAGGAGCTCGGCGTCGCGATGGAGCCCTCGGGCGCGAACCCGCCGATCGGTCGCGGCTGATGCGCGTGACGGTGCTCTACTTCGCGGGCGCGCGGGATCTCGCAGGACGTGGCGAAGAGCGCGTCGACGTGCCCGACGACGTGCGCACCGTGGGCGCGCTCGCCGCGTGGATCGAGCAGCGCGTGCCCGCGCTCGCCGGGCGCGGCGCGTCGCTGCGATGGGCGCGCAACGAGGCGTTCGCCTCGATGCACGACGCGATCGAGGAGGACGACGTGATCGCGATCATCCCGCCGGTCGCAGGAGGCTGCGCGTGAGCCGGGTGTCGATCGAGCGCGTCGCGCTGAGCACCGAGCGCGTCGCCGCGGAGGTGCGCCGGCCGGGCGCGGGCGCGATCGTCGTGTTCGAGGGCACGGTGCGCGACGTCAACGACGGGCGCGCGGTGACGTTGCTCGAGTACGAAGCGTACGAGGCGATGGCGCTCGCCGAGATGCAGCGCATCGTCGAGGAGCTCGAGCGCGAGATCCCCGACGCGCGCCTCGCCGCGGCCCACCGCATCGGTTCGCTGCACGTCGGCGACGTCGCGGTCGTGTGCGCGGCGAGCGCGCCTCATCGCGGCGAAGCCTTCCACGCGTGCCGCGCGCTGATCGATCGCATCAAGGAACGCGTGCCGATCTGGAAGCGCGAGCACGGCCCCGACGGTGCGTACTGGGTCGGCTGGGAAGACGCGCGCTGCTCGCCCGATCACGGCCACGGACACCACCACGACTGATTGCGCCTGGGGCGGATTCATCGGCCGTCGCTGCAAACTCGCTTGCGCCCCCACCTGCGGATGGTGTACGACCAGACGACCGGAATGGAGCCGATCGTCGCCTCGCGTGCCGCCGTCGACAACCGCCTGATCGACGACGTGTTTCCAGTCCTCGTGAGCGTCGCGCCGATGCGCTACGACGACCGCACCGTCGATCGCATGGCCGAGCTCTTCGAGCGCTACTTCCAGCGCGGTCAGCGCTACGCGGTCGTCAGCGTCACGCCCAAGGACGCCGAGGGCCCCGACGCGCGGCAGCGCAAGCGCATCGCCGACTGGGCGAGCTCGCCGCGCGTGCGCGACAAGTCGCGCGAGCTCTGCGTCGGCTCGGCGACGCTCGTGAAGGATGCGATCGCGCGCGGCGCGCTCACCGCGATCCTCTGGGTCTGGAAGCCCGCGAACCCGCACCACGTCACGACGTCGGTCGACGACGCGCTCGACTGGTGCCTCGCGAAGCTCGTCGCCGAGAAGATCGAGATGCCGCTCGGCCTCGAGACCACGCGCAGCCGCACGCTCTCGATCATCCGCAAGCACCTCTGATCGTTCCCGCGCGCGGTCTTGCGGCCGCGGCGCGGAACCTATGTGCGCGTTCCATGCGTGTGCTGCCGGTCGTGCCTCAGCTGCCGACACGCATCGGCGATCTGCGGGTGATCGCCCGTCTCGGGTGCGGTGGGATGGCCGAGGTCTTCCTCGCGCGGCGGACGGGGATCGAGGGCTTCGACCGACGCGTCGTGGTGAAGCGCATGCTGCCGCACCTCGCGCACGACCACGGGCTCTCGCTCGCGATGCTCGACGAGGGCCGCGTCCTCGCGCGGCTGAGCCATCCGAACGTCGTCGCGGTCGAGGAGATCGGCCACGACGAGAGCGCCTACTTCCTCGTGATGGAGTACCTCCGCGGCGCGGCGCTCTCGGCGATCGAGCGCGAGCTGCGGGCCCACGGGCGTCGCGTCGACCCCGCGATCGCCGCCCACGTCGTCGCCGAGGTCGCGGCCGGTCTCCACGCCGCGCACGAGCTCACCGACGCCAGCGGTCGCGCGCTCGAGCTCGTCCATCGCGACGTCACGCCGCACAACGTGTTCCTCACGCTCCACGGCGAGGTGAAGCTGCTCGACTTCGGCATCGCACACTTCGCCGATCGCTCCTCGCGCACCAACACCGGCGTCGCGAAGGGCAAGTTCGCGTACATGGCGCCCGAGCAGTTCGAGGGCGCGCCGCCCGATCGCCGCGTCGACGTGTTCGCGCTCGGCGTGGTGCTGCACGAGATGCTGACCGGACAGCGTCTCTTCGCGCGATCGACCGAGGCCGAGATCGTTCGCGCGGTCGTCGACGAGGAGGTGCCGCGACCCTCCGAGATCGCCCCCGACGCGCGCATCCCGCGCGCGCTCGAGGACGTGTGCATGCGGGCCCTCGCGCGCGATCCCGACGAGCGCTTCGAGACCGCGGCCGCGATCCGCGCGGTGCTGCGCGCCGAGCTGCGCTCGCTCGATCCCTCGCAGGACGTGCGCGACCGCATCGCCGAGCTCGCGCGCACCTACGCCGCCGAGGCCGGCGATCGGCAGGCGATGGTGCGCGAGACCGCGACGCTGCCCGAGGTTCCGTGGACCGTGCGCGGCGGGGACGATCCGCCGCCATCGACACCACCGAAGAGCGATCCCGAGACGACGCGCGCGCCCTTGCGGCCGACCCGTGCGCTGCAGCGCGTGCCGTGGATCCTCACGGGCGGGCTGGTGATCACGATGGCCGCGATGCTCGCGAATTCCGCGCCCCTCGTGCCGATCCCGACGGTCTCGAGCGGGCCCCCGCGCGTGCCGATCACGATCGAGAGCGTGCCGAGCGGCGCGCAGGTGCGGATCGGCGGATTCGTGCGCGGAGCGACGCCGCTCAGGTTCGACGCGTCGCGCGAGACGGTGGCCATCTCGGTGACGCTCTCGCGCGACGGGTACGTGACGAGCGAGGCCGAGGTCGTGCCCGATCACGCCGTCTCGCTGCGGGTCCATCTCTCGCGCGCGCCGTGATCGGTCGACGACATCCACCCACGTCTTTCGCATCCGTTCGATGTGATACTTTCGAGCGTGAACGTCGGGCGTCGGGAGCCGCTCGTCGGAACACGAGGGACTCGCGCGATCCGACCGCGACCCTCGCTCGGATGGTGCACGTACCGACGAGGCTTGCCTGGATGAAATGGGTCGTCTTTTCGCTCGTGATCGCGTTGCTCTCGCTCGCTCGACCTGCGCACGCGCAGGAGCTGCCGCGTGCGTCGCTGCTCCAGACGGGGCGCTCGGGTGGGATCGAGGAGGGCACGGCGCGCGCGATGGATCGCATGCTGCGCGAGCGCATCGACGCGCTGCACGTCGTCGAGGTGAGCGGCGCGGTGGTGCTCGATCTCGAGCAGGTGCAGCTGGCGTTCGGGTGCATGGGCGAGAGCGTTCCGTGCCTCGAGCAGGTGGCGCGCGAGCTCGACGTGCAGGTGCTGGTGGTGCCCTCGCTCGATCGCGCGGGTGACGAGATCGTCGCGACGTTTCTGCGCTTCGACGTACGTGACGGCGCGCAGCAGCGCGTGGTGCGTCGCGTGGAGAGCGACGCCGCGCTGCTCCAGGAGGTCGAGCCGATGCTGCGCGAGCTCTTCGGTCTGCCGCCGCGCGCCGAGGGAGAGGGCACGCTCGTGGGCACGCCGGAGGGCGAGGTCGAGACCACGCCGATCGCGCCGGCGCGCGAGCCGGCGGGGATCTCGCCGTGGCCGATCGTCGTGATGAGCGTGGGCGCGCTCGCGCTGGTCGGCGGAGGCATCGCGGGCGCGATGTCGTCGGACGATGCGAGCGCGTTCCGTGGCGCCGATCCCAGCTCGCAGGAAGAAGCGGACGAGGCGCACGATCGCCTGTCGCGCGCGGAGACCGAGGCGACCGCGGCGAACGTGCTCTTCGTGAGCGGCGGCGTGCTGCTCGCGGGCGGGCTCGCGTGGTTGCTCGCGGCGGGCCGCGAGGACGGGAGCTCGGTGTTCGTGCTCGCGCCGTACGCGGGACCGGAAGGTGGAGGCGTGGTGATGGCGGGTCGGTTCGCGCTCGGAGGAGGTCTCTGATGCGCGCGCTGTGGATCGTGATGGCCGTGCTCGCGGTGGGATGCAGCGTCGATCGCGGCCAGCCCGAGTGCGCGTCGGAGAGCGACTGCGCGGCGGACGAGGAGTGCTACCGCGGGTTCTGCGTCGAGGCCCAAGCGGGGCTCGATGCGGGTGTCGATGCCGAGGTGGACTCCGGACCGCCGCCGGTGGTCTGCGAGACCGTGACCCAGGAGCCGTGCACCGTGTCGGGCGCGCAGGGGATCTGCGAGCCCGGCGTGTACGTCGAGTGCGAGGACGCGACGCGCGTGTGCCGCGCGCTCCTCGAGTCGATGGACGAGCTCTGCAACGGTGAGGACGACGACTGCGACGGCACCGTCGACGACGGGTTCGCGCCGTACGACAGCGTGCGGCACTGCGGCGGGTGCGGCGCGGAGTGCGCGGAAGGGTTCAACTGCTGTCCGGCACGCGGCGGCGCACCGGGCGAGCGCGTCTGCGTGAACCTCCGCGGCGGCAACGACGACTACTGCGGCGGCTGCAACACGGCGTGCGACGTCGCCGCCGGGCGGCGCTGCTGCGGCGATGCGGGCTGCATCGACGTGCTCTCGGACTCCGCGAACTGCGGTGTCTGCGGGCGCATCTGTGACGCGGGCACGGCCTGCTGCAACGGCGAGTGCGTCGCGCGCGAGTCCGACCCTGATCACTGCGGCGCGTGCGGGAACGAGTGCGCGACGGGCGATCAGTGCTGTCGCGGTGAGTGCGCGGATCCCGAGTCGTCGATCTGTGGCTCGTGCACCGAGGACTGCGCGGCGAGCGGTCGTGCGTGCTGCAGCGGGAGCTGCGTCGACACGCAGACCGATCGCAACGCGTGCGGCGCGTGCGGCGTGGTGTGCGGCGACGGCGAGCTCTGTTGCGGCGGCGACTGCGTGCCCGAGAACGCGCCGACGAGCTGCGGCGCGTGCGGCGTGGTGTGCGGCGACGACCAGCTCTGCTGCGGCAATCGCTGCGTCGACGAGAACACCGCGAATTGCGGCGCGTGCGGCACGACGTGCGCGCCGGGCCAGGTGTGCTGCGGCGCCGGCGGCTGCGCGAGCCTCCAGACCGATCCCGCGAACTGCGGTGATTGCGGCAACTCGTGCCCGGTCGCGACGCCGGAGTGCAGCGCGGGGCACTGCTGTCCGACGGGGTTCACCTGGTGCGGCAGCGAGTGCGTCAACCTGATGACGAATCGGCGCAACTGCGGTGAGTGCGGGCGCGGATGCCTGCTCACCGCGTGCAACGACGGAGCGTGCCTGTGAGAGACGCCGCCGCGGAAGAGCACGAGGAGGACGACGAGGAGGATCTCGGCGAGAACGATCCCGCGATCGCGCTGATCGGGCGCACCGTCGCGGGGCGTTATCGCATCACGAGCGTGCTCGGCCGCGGCGGCATGGGCGTGGTCTACGCGGGCGTGCACCTCGAGCTCGAGCGCGACGTCGCGATCAAGGTGCTCCCCGGCGTCTACGCGCGCAGCGCGGAGGCGATGAAGCGCTTCGAGCGCGAGGCGCGCACGGCGAGCCGTATCTCGCACCCGAACGTCGTCACGATCTTCGACTTCGGTCGCCTCGACAGCGGCGAGCCCTACCTCGTGATGGAGCGCCTCACCGGGCGCGACCTCGACATGGTGCTCATCGAGAAGCGGCGCCTCGATCCGCGCGAGCTCGTGAAGCTGCTCGCGCAGATCGGTCAGGCGCTCGACGCGATGCACGCGCAGGACGTGGTGCACCGCGACCTCAAGCCGTCGAACGTGTTCTATGCGGCCGACGGTACGGTGAAGCTCGGCGACTTCGGGCTCGCCGCGCTCGCGACGAGCAAGGGCGAGCGTCTCACCGAGCACGGCACCGTCGTCGGGACCGCGGAGTACATGGCGCCCGAGGCGGCGCGCGGCGCGCTCGTCGATGCGCGCGGCGACGTGTACTCGCTCGCGGCGATGGCGTACGAGCTCTTGTGCGGCGCGCTGCCGTTCCACGGACAGCCGGTGCAGGTGCTCGTCGACAAGGTGAGCCAGCCCGCGCCCTCGATGCTCAAGGCGTCGGGCCTGCGCTTCTCGGAAGAGATCGAGCGCGTGATCGCGCGCTCGCTCGATCGACGTCCCGCCGCGCGACACACGAGCGCGGGCGAGTTCGTGCGCGAGCTGACGGCCGCCGTCGAAGCGGCGCCCGCTGCGGTGCAGGAGCGCGCGGTGCCGGCGTCCGAGCCGCGCGTGCGCGGTGAGTCCACCGAGGTCGTCCCCCCGCCGCAGCGACGCCGTGGTGCGTGGGTCGTCGCGGCGCTGCTCGTCGTGCTGATCGGCCTCGGCTTCGGCGTGTGGAGCGTCGCCGGTGGAGGCGCGGAGACGGCCGCCGCGAGCACCACCGTCGTCGTCGTTCCGCCGGTCGCGCCGCTGGTGCCGGGGCCCGAGGTCGCGGTGGTCGCGCCGACTCCGGTCGCCGCGCCGCCCGCGGAGCCGAGCGAGCCGGTGATCGAGGCACCCGCGCCGAGCGTGCCCGCCGCGCGCCCGACCACGCGTCGCACCACGACCACGGCCACGACGAGCGCGCCCGAGGCGGTCGCCGCGACCACGAGCGCGCCCGAGCGCATCGCGCCGGTCGAGACCGCGCCGCCGGTTCGTGTTGCCCCTCCGCCCGAGGCGCCGCCTCGCGAGGACGGGGCCGCGCGCGCCGCCGAGCTCGTGCGCGAGGCACAACGCGCGCTGCTGCGCGGTGAGGTCCCGCGCGCGCGAGATCTCTATCGCGAGGCCACCGGCGCGGCGCCGCGGGATGGTGCCGCGTGGCGCGGGCTCGGCCTGGCGAGCGAGCGCATGGGCCTCACGCCGGAGGCGATCCAGGCCTACGAGCGCTACCTCCGCATCGCGCCCAGCGCGGGCGATGCCGACGCGATCCGCGAGCGCATCGCCCGCCTCCGAGGCTGATCCCGCTTGGGTGCGCGTCCCTGGGCGGCTAAGTAGCGCGGGTGCGTAGCGAAGCTCTCCGAGCCGCGCCCGCGGTCTCCCCGGCGCGTCGGTTCTCGTCTTGGACGAGCAGCGCGCTCGTGGCGCCGTTCCTCGTCGCGCTCGCGCTGCGGCTCGCGCTCGCGGTCGCGTTCCCGGTGAGGCCCGTCTGGGACGGCGTGATCTACGAGCGCGCCGCCGATGCGATCGCGCGCGGTGAGGGCTACACCCGCGGCTCGATCGATCCCGACGCGTCCGACGCCGACGAGGCGACCGCGTTCTATCCGGTCGGCTTCTCCGCGATGATCGCGCCGCTGCGCTGGGTGCGCGCCGCGCCCGCGCTCGATCTCGTCGCGCAGTCGTGTGCCGGCGCGCTGATCGTGATCGGCGCGGGACTGCTCGGGCGACGTGCCGGTGGCGCGCGCACCGGACGCCGCGCCGCGTGGCTCGTCGCGCTGTGGCCGGGCGGGATCCTGCTCTCCGCGTCGTGGCTGAGCGAGCCCTTCTTCGCGCTCTTCGTGTGCGCGGCGAGCCTCGTGATCGTCTACGCGCGACGCCGCCACGCGCTCCGCGCGACCGCGCTCGCCGCGCTGATCCTGGGCGTCGGCGCGTACGTGCGACCGACGTCGATTCCGATGCTCGCGCTCATGACGATCGGCGTCGCGCTGGTGTCCTCGCGCGACGTCGTCGGTCGCGCGCGTGCGCTCGTCATGCACGGTGCCGTCGCGGCGATCGTCGTCGCGCTCGTGCTCGCGCCGTGGGCGCTGCGCAACGCATCGGCGCTCGACGGAGCCGCGCTCACCTCGACGAACGGCGGCGCGAACCTGCTCGTCGGCACGCGCGGCGAGGGCGGCTACGCGACGCTCGAGCCCGACGACGACGGAGACTGCGGCGGGCTCGGTGAGGTCGCGCGCGATCGGTGCCTCGCCGACCTCGCGACGGCGCGCATCACGGAGGACCCGCTCGCGTGGCTCGCGCGCGGCGTGCTCAAGATCACGTCGACGTTCGGGCACGAGTCGAGCCCGGCGCAGGCGTGGGGCGAGGCGACGCAGCGCGCGGGCGTGAGCGGCGAGGCGCACGCGCTGTGGGCGCTCGGGATCGAGCGCGCGTGGTGGCTGGTGTTCCTCGCGGGCGTGATCGCGGGCGGTGTGATCCTCGCGCGACGATCGGGCGACGGACGCGTGAAGGTCGCGCTCTTCGCGCCGCTGCTGGGGCTCGCGGCGCTCCACTTCGTGTTCCTGGGTGGGGATCGCTACCACGCGCCCGTCGTGCCGCTGATGGCGGCGCTCTGCGCTCTGGCCATCACCGCAGCACGCCGTCCGGCACGGTGATAGCTTCGCCGACGTGCGACGCTCGATCTGCTTTCTCTTGGTGCTCGCCTCGCTCGTGGTCGGTTGCGGCCCCTCGCGCACGCTCGACGACGACGACACCGACCCGGTGCGCATCGGCCTGGTCCTCTCGCTCTCCGGCGATCTCGGCGCGTCGGGCCAACACCGGCTCGACGCGGTGCGGCTCGCGGTGCGCGAGGTGAACGCGGCGGGCGGCGTGCTGCCCGCGCGGCGCGTCGAGCTCGTCAGCGCCGACGGCGAGAGCATGCCCGAGGTCGCGGTGAGCGCCTCGCGCGGCATCCTCGCGGCGAGCCCCGACGTCGTCGCGCTGATCGGCGACTCGGGCAGCACGAGCACGCTGCGCATCGCGATGGAGGTCACGCAGCCCGCGGGCATCCTGCACGCGAGCGGGAGCTCCACGTCGACGCTGCTGACCGATCTGCAGCGCTCGCTCGAAGAGGACGAGCGCTGGTTCTTCCGCACCGCGCCCTCCGACGCGTCGCAGGCACCGGTGCTCGCCGAGGTGATGCACGCGCGCGAGTGCACCAGCGTGATGATCGTCCACGTCGACAACGACTACGGCATGCCGTTCGAGGCCGGGGTGCGCGCGCGCTTCACGCAGCTCGCGGGCGCGGGCGCGCTGATGCCCTCGCTCGCGATCACCGACAACCGCGCGGACTACACGAGCGACGCGATGGCGGTCGCGGCCGCGGCGCCCGCCTGCGCCGCCCTCATCGCCTATCCGGGCTCGGGCGGTCGCCTGATGCGCGCGTGGAATTCGATCGCGACGCGCCCGAACGTGCGCTGGTTCGGCGCGGACGCGCTGCGCCAGCCCGCGTTCGTCGAGGAGGCGGGCTCGGGCGTGCTCACCGGGTTCCTCGGGACCGCGCCGCTCACCGATCCCGAGACGCCCGCGAACAACGCGTTCCGCGCCGCGTACGCCGCGACGTTCGGACGCGAGCCCGCGACGTTCGACGCGAGCTTCTACGACGCGGCCGCGCTCATCCTGCTGTCGATCGCGGCGGCGGGCATCGACGAGCCGGTCGCGATGCGCGATGCGCTGCGCACGCTCTCGGATCCCAGCGGCGTGGTGGTGCGCGCGGGATCGCTCGCCGAGGGCATCCGGCTGCTGCGCGACGGACGCGTGATCAACTACGAGGGCGCGAGCGGGCCGGTCGACGTCGACGAGCTGGGCGAGGTCGAGGGGGTGTTCGAGGTCTGGCGGGTGAACGCCGAAGGCGCGTTCGAGCGGGACGAGACGCTCTATCCCGCGACGCTCTAGGCGAGCGACGCAACGACGAGCCCGTCGTCTCGATGGGGCCCGCTCCGGCGCACGCACCCGCGTCCGGAGGAGGTCCCCATGGATCGTGTGTCGATCGCTCGTCTCTTCGCTTCACTCGTCGTGCTCTGCGCGGCGCCGACCGGTTGCTCGGCCGTCGAGAGCCCGTCGGCGCTCACGCTCGAGCTCAGCGCCGCCGGCCCGGGCGGCGTGACCTATCGGCTCCGCGACGCCGAGCTCACGGTCGCCGGCCCGGAGAGCGTGACGGTGTCCACCGAGACCGATCCCGACGCCTCGGTCATCTCGCTCTCGCTCCCGGCGGGCGCGTACACCGTCGCGCTCGCGAGCGGCTGGCGTCTCGAGCGCGTGGTGGACGGCGTCGCCACCGACGTCGAGGCCACGCTGATCTCCGCCAATCCCGCGGAAGCCCTGCTCACCGCGGACGCCGTCACGCAGGTGCGCTTCCGCTTCCAGCTCGCCCGCGAGGTCGTCGAGACCGGGCCCGGGCAGCTCGACATCGGCATCGACGTCGTGCCGGCTCCGCCCGAGAGCGGCACGCTGCGAGTGCGCTGGACGTTCCCCTCGCCGCGGACCTGCGCCAGCCATCCGGGTGAAGACGGCATCGAGATCGTCGCCACGCCCTTCGGCGGCGGCGCTTCGCTGACGGCGTTCTTCGACTGCGAGGCCGGCATCGGCGAGATCTCGGATCTCGCGCTCGGCGACTACGAGGTGAGCGTGTCGCTCGTCGACGCCGCGGGTCGCGTCCTCGATCGCACCGACCTCTACGTCCTGACGGTCGGCGAGCCGTGCGTGGAGGTCGTCGACGGCGCGTGCGTGGTCGTGCTCCCGACCACGTTCTGATCGACGCGAGGGGGCCGCAGCGAGCGCGGCCCCCTCGTTCGCGTCACCGCACTGCGAGCGTGCCGTAGCCCGGGATCGTGATCGCGGTGACGCTCGTGTCCGGCACCGGGACGTACAGGATGCCGCCGTCGACGTGGCTCACCGGGAGCAGGGTCGCGTCCACCGCGATCTCGCCGCTCGCGCTGGTCCACGTCGCGTCGAGCGCGTCGCCGTCGGGCGGGACGACCAGCTCGACCTCGCTGCCCCACGAGAGCGATCCGTCGACGTCGACCACCACCGTCGCGTATCGCGTCGGCGCGCCCGAGAGCGACGCGCTCCCGCGCACTCCGCGGATGCGATCGAAGATCAGACGATAGTTGTAGTCGCTGATCCACTGGTCGTCGCAATAGCCCATCACGTCGGTGTGCTGCGACGGATTGAGCAGCTGATTCGAGAGCAGGTCGTATCCCCAGCTGCCGATTCGACCACCGGAGTACGGATAGGACGCCTCCGCGCCCGACGCGCCGCCGCACGGTGCGTGAGGACGACCGAGCGAGTGCCCGACCTCGTGCACGAACGTGTCCTCGGTGCCGCGATATCCGAGGCCGATGCTCGCGCGCGAGAACGTGTCGCGCACCGAGGGGACCGGGCCGAGCCCCGCCACGCAGCCGCGCCCGCAGAACTGCGAGAACGTCGAGGCCGGATTGAACAGACAGTAGTAGTAGGTGTCGGCGGGCGGACGATCGGACTGCCGCAGATTCATGCACTCGTTGAGCAGCTGCGACCATCCGCTGCCGTCGGCGCCGATTCCGTTGTTCCACACGAGCGGGCTCGAGCGCACCGTGATCTCGACGTCTTCCACCGGGAAGACGCTGCGCATGAAGTCGCGATAGGCCGCGACGTTCGCGGCGCTGGTGTCGGGCAGTCGGTTCGAGCCGTCGGCGCCGTAACGCACCGGCACCAGCACCACGCGGAACGTGCCCCCGTTGTCGCGCGCCGCGAGCGTCGCGGTGCCCGAGCTCGGGAAGCGCGCGCCACCGGTCGCGCCGCCTCCGCCGCCGCAGGTCGTCGCGACGTCGTAGATGCCGACCGAGATCGGCACGTCGGGCGTGATGCGATCGCCGGGGATCCGCAGGTTCAGCGTCGAGGCGAGATCGGCGTCGGTCGACGAGCCCTGGATCCGCCCGCGCACCTCGATCGGCGCGCCATCGCCGAGCGCGACCCGCGCCACCACCTCGCGCGCGACGAAGCCCGCGCGCGGCTCGACGAAGAGCCGCACCAGCGCGTCGCGCCCCGCGACGATCGGCGCGCTCGGCGCGACCGCCGAGCCATCACGCGCGATCGTGATCTTCACGCCCTGGTAGATCGCGACCTCGCGCAGCGCGACGTCGCCGACCGGCGCTTCTCCGGCGGGCGGGAGCAGCGCGTCGTAGTCGCAGCGCATCGCGTCGATGCGCCCGGTGCGCGCGATGCCGCCCACCGTCGCCGACCACTCGCCGGTCGCGCCGCTCGCGGTGCGGGTGAGCGTCACCGCGATCGACGTCGGCGCGCACGCGCCCTCGGCGGTGCACATCGTGGCGGTCGTCGTGAAGGACGAGCCCGCGCCGGCCTGGATGGGCACGAAGCGCGTCGGGTCCGGCGTGGTGAACGAGCGCGCGTGCGCCATGCAGTCCGGGGGGTCGCTCGAGAGCACGAGGAATTCGCGCTCCGCGCCCTCGCTGCAGCGGGTGCCGATCGTCGCGCTCGGATAGAGCGGCGCGGGCACGAACGCGTCCGGCATCTCGACGACGGTGCCCGCGTCGACGCCGGGCGGGACCCAGGCATCGACGGGCACGGGGAGCGGACCCCCGTCGACCCCGGGCGGGACCCACGCGTCGACGCCGGGGATCGGTGTGCCGCCGTCGACCGGCGGTGGTGGAGACGTCCGCCGACCCGGTGCTTCGGAGAGCTCGCCGACACAGCCGGTGAGCGCGATGAGGAGCGCGATCGCGAGGTGGGTGGGGCGGAGGTGCTGCACCTCGGCCCTGTGCGTCTGCGCGTCGGAGAGCGATCACGGCGAGGTCGATTTTGGTGCGTCGGGTGCGCACATGTCGGACGTCGACGTGAACGGCTCCGGCTAGGGGCCCACGGTGAAATCGGACACGTCGATCGGGGTCTCTCCGTCGGCCTCCGCGAGCCGCTGCGAGAGGGCGCGCAGCTCGAGCGCCTCGGGCTGGATCGCCAACGCGCGCGACACCGACTCCCGCGCCCGCTCGAGCACGCCGACCTGCGCGTAGTAGAGCGCGTCGACGTAGTGGGCCCAGAGGAGCTGGTTGCGGGTCTCGGGGTCGTCCTGCCGCGGGCCCAGCGCGCGGGCGAGCGACTCCAGCGATGCGGCCCGGCGCGCGGCTCCGCCGCGCACGTCGGCGTCGGTCGCGCCTCCGTCGACCACCTCGTAGAAGCCGGGCCCCGGCACGATGGTCTCGTAGAGCGCGCGCGGCACCCGCACGTCCATCTCGATCAGCAGCGGGCGCGACGCCGCGAGCGACTGCAGGTTGGGCTGGCGCAGCTCGCCGTCGACGAGATAGCCGCTCAGCAGCTCGCGCAGCGAGGGGTCGCGCTCCACCAGGTGATCGACGACCCCGGGGTAACCGAGGAACGGGATCGGCACGAGCGTCACGTCGGGGCGCGCGTGCTCGGTCTGCGCGAGCTCCCAGTGGCGGAACACGGTCTGGGGCAGGTGCGCGATCACCACCGCGCGCGGCGGCAGCGCGCGGATGCGGCGATCGTCGAAGTCGTCGGTCGCGTGGAACGTCGCGAGCGAGGCGTGGGCGCGGCTCTGATCGAGCTGCGCGAGGCCGAGCGCGGCGGTCACCAGCGCGAGCACGGTGAGCATCGTGCGCGGCGCACGCGCGCTCCCACCGCCGAGCTGCGCCATCAGCGCGCCGACGAACGCCGCGGCGAGCGCGGCGATGCCCATGAACGCCGGGAGCAGATAGCCGAGCGCATCGGGGTTGCCCGCGGTGTGCCCCAGCCAGGTGCGACCGAGGCACGCGAACAGCACGATCGCGGCCCACACCCAGCCGAGCCGCCGCGCGCCCGGCGCCCGCAGCAGCGCCCACAGCCCGGCGAGCGCGAGCACGAGCAGCAGCGGGTGCACGGTCTCGACGATCGCGATCATCACGTCGATGGCGCGATCGATCGGGCCCGCGTCCTCGAGCACGTTCGTGTGCTGGTAGGCGCGCGCCGAGACGACCCAGAAGAAGCGCGAGAGGTCGGTGGGGTGACCGAGATCGACCGGAGGATCGGTGCTCGAGCGCACCGGCAGGTAGACGTACGCGGCGAGCCCGGCGGCGAGCGCGCCCGCCGCGACCACCAGCGAGCGCGGGCCGCGCGCGCGGTAGACCCGGGCGAGCGTCGGCGCGATCGCGGGCAGCGTCATCACCGCCATGAAGTGGTGGTTCGCGAGCGCGAGACCGAGCGCGAGCGCGGCGACCGAGAGCGGTCGGACGTCGTGGGTCGGCCACGAGGCCTCGAGCGCGACGATGCGCTCGATCGCGATCGCGAGGAGCAGCGCCTGGAGCGCGTAGACCTCGGGGCGCACCGACTGGAACCACCACGCGTACGAGCAGGCGACGCTCCAGGTCGCGCCGAGCGCGATCGGGATCGAGAGACGATCGTGGCGGACCTCCATCGCGCGCACGGTCGTGTCGATCGCGCGGAACAGGAACCCCGCGGCGACGGCGCCGCAGAGCGCCTGGGCGAGCGCGATGCGCAGCGCGAGCGGGCCGAGCGGCAGGAACGTGAAGAGGTGCCCGACGAGCGCGGCGAGCGGATGCCCGGGCGGGTGCGCGATGTCGAGGGCGACCGCGGCGGCCGCGAGCTCGCCGGAGTCGAGCCAATAGGCGTGGGGCGAGGCGGTCGCGAGGTACGCGGCGAACGGGACCCCCACCGCGAGCGCATACGCGATCAGCGAGACGCTGGGGTCGCGGGGGTGCTTCGGGATGAGGGCCATCTTCGGGCGGGGCGATGATAGCTGGCGCTTCGGTGAGAGGCGCGTGGTGGTGGGTCCGACGCCCGGGGTGCTCGCGGGCTGCTGTCATGAGGGGCGCGAGCTTCGGGCGGCGGTGGTCGCATCGCGGCGCGCGCGCTGCCGCGCCGCCGCGATGCTTCGATCACGCTGTGGTCGGAGTCTGCGAGCCCCCGTCGCACGAGGGCGTCGGACCCACCACCACGCGCCCGGTACCGCGGTTCTGCCGTCGCACTGGGTTGCGCTGGGGTGGCTCGCGACGGGTCCGCGCTTCGCCGCGGCCCCGACGCTCGCGGTTCGGGCTCTGCTTCGCACTCGCCCGGATCGGTCGGGCTCTGCTTCGCACTCGCCCGGGTGAGAAAGGAGGCGACGGCACGCGCGGAGCGCGGGACGGCGACGGGGGTGAACGAGGAGCGGTCACGCGCGGAAGCGCGGGACGGCGACGGGGGTGATGGAGGCGACGTCACGCGCGGAGCGCGGGACGGCGACGGGGGTGATCGAGGCGACGGCACGCGCGGGAGCGCGGGGTGTTACCCATGCGCGTAGACGAACCGAGGAGACGAGCATGGCAATCGAGTACTTCCTGCGGGGTGATTTCGACGTCGACAGCACCCTGAGGGAGCGCTTGCTCGGCGCGCTGGGCGACGACGTGCGGGCGCTCGAGCCCGTCGGACCGCGGCAGGTCTTCGTGCTCGCTTCACCGCTCCTGTGGATCGCGGGCTCCGAGGCGGGAGGCGGTCGGGACTCGACGCTCCATCTCCGCGTGATCGACAAAGAGCGAGTGATGGAGGCGACGGAGCAGATGGTCGCGTGCGTCGCCGCCGTGCTCGAGGATCTCGGGGGTGACGAGGCCGAGCTGTGGCTCGACGAGCACGTCATCCTGCGGCGGAAGGGCGACAGCGTGCGCCTGAAGGACCCCGGCGAGTGGCTCTTCTGGAACGCAGAGCGCCGACGCATCCTCGGAATGCCGCGGCGATAGGCGCGATACCCCGGCTCCTGTGTCGAGGGTGAGTCGCTCCGGCCCGCGCAGCCCGCACGGGAGGTGCGCGGGGGGCGCTGGTACGGCGCAATCGCGCGGCTGGGTCGTCGCGGGGCGCGCTGGTACGGCGCGAAGGCGCACCTCGGGTGGCCGGGGAGCACGTTGGTACGGCGCAGATGCCCACCTCGGGCGTCCGGGGAGGACGTTCGTACGCTGCCAACGCCCACCTCGGACGTCCGGGGAGGGCGTTGGTACGGCGCAAACGCGCACCTCGGGTGCCCGGGGAGGGCCTGGGCGGGCGCAATCGCGCTCCGCGGCCCTTCCCATCGTCGTCGGGAGCGCGAACGAGACCTCCGCGGCGCGCCCGGCCCCGGTATCGAGCCCGGCTCAGGCCTCGTCGTCGCCGCCCCCTCGGGCTCGCTCGGTGCGGAAGAACCGCGCCGGCCAGTCGCGCGGGAGGCCCCGCTCCGCGGCGCGGGTCACCAGCGCGGCGTGCAGGCCGTCGCGCTCTCGGGTGAGGTCGAGTGCGAGCTCTTCGCGGCCCACCCGCGCCGCGCCGCGCACCTGCGCGCTCGCGGCGGTGCGATCCAGCGCCGCCTGCGCCGCGTCGCTCCATCGCGTGAGCGCCGGGCGATGGGTCTCGAGCAGCGCATCGCCGGTGATGGTGAGCCAGCCGCGCACGCCGGCGATCTGGGTGACGAGGCGCTGCACGACCCAGCGGCTCACCTGGCGGTTGAAGAAGCGGGTCCAGCGCGCCGAGGTCGGCTCGGCCTCGAGCGCGAGACGGTTGCCGAAGTCGCGGCAGGCATCGTCGAGGCGCGCGTTCGCGACGGTGCGATGCGCGCTGGCGCCGGCCTCGGCGATCCGCGCCGCGCGCTCGCGGGCGCGCTGGGCGTCGACCAGGGCGAGCCAGCCCTCCGTGTCGGTCACCAGGTCGGCCGCGTCCTCGTCGGCCTCGAGCGCGGCGTGGGTGAAGAGGACCTCCTCTTCGAGCGTGTCGAGCGACTCGTCGGCTTTGATCTTGCGCGGCATTCCTGCCCCCCTCGGGCGCGAGAATAGCGCGGCTACCGGCGGAAGCCCTCGAAGGTGGCGTGCCCGTTCACGCAGGTGTTCTCGACCTGGGCTCGGTAGCGCCAGTCGCCCGAGATGAAGTCGTCGTCGAGGACGAGGGTCCCGGTCGTCAGCTCGAACTGGGCCGAGCGGCCCTCGGGGTCGGTCACGAGGCAGTGGGTGCGGGCCGTGCTCGCGTAGGTCTCGGTCCGCACGTACAGGTCGATCCGGCACGCCCCGTCGATGAACACGCCCATCGCGTCCCGGTCGATCTGCAGCGTGGTCTCGGTGGTCACCTCGTCGGACTCCTCGCCTTCGCCGTCGCAGGGCGTGACCCGCTCGGTGAACGTCACGTCGTAGGCGCCGAGCCACACGTCGGAGGGCTCGGGGGGCTCGGCGCAGCCGGTCAGGGGGAGCAAGGCGAGGAGCAGCGTCGCTGGTCGCATGGCGCCGACCATCGCACGCCGCGCCCTCGCCGTCAGGGCTCGACCTGGACCGGGGTCGCCTGGGCGCCCGAGGCTTCGTCGCCGAGCTGGCCCGCGGCGTCGTCGCCCCAGCAGTAGGCGCGACCGCCCGCGAGCGCGCAGGTGTGGCTGCCGCCCGCGGCGATGACGCTGACGTCATCGAGCTCCATGACGCTCACCGGCGTGCGGCGGATGACCGGCAGGCCGCTGAGGTCGGATCCGTCGCCGAGCTGGCCACGCGCGCCGTAGCCCCAGCAGCGCGCGGTGCCGTCGGCGAGGCGGGCGCAGGCGTGTCGGGAGCCCGCCGCGATCCCCAGCGCGCCGGTGATGCCGGGCACCGGCGCGGCGGTGGGGCGATCGCCGCTGCTGCCGTCGCCGAGCTGGCCCGCGTCGCCGGCGCCCCAGCACGTCACGCTCGTCGCGGTGCGCGCGCAGGTGAACCCCTGGCCGCCGTCGAGCTCGACGACGCCGGTCACGTCGGTGGCCTCGACCGGCTCGGGGCGGTTGGTGGTGGTGCCGTCGCCGAGCTGGCCGTCGGTGTTGAGGCCCCAGCAGCGCACGGCGCCGCCGGCGAGCACGGCGCACGAGTGGTAGTCGCCGGCGCCGATCGCGATGGCGCCCGAGATCCCGGGGACGGCGCCCGGCGCGGCGCGCTCGGTGGTGGTGCCGTCGCCGAGCTGGCCGAATTCGTTGGCGCCCCAGCAGTGCACGGCGCCGGCGGCGAGCGCGCAGGAGTGCGACGCGCCGAGGGCGATGGCGGTGACGCCGGTCAGGCTCGCGATGGTGGCGGGGACGCTGGAGCCGACGCTCGTGGTGCCGCGTCCGAGCTGTCCGTCCGAGTTCTCGCCCCAGCAGGCGACCGAGCCGTCCTCCAGCACCGCGCACGAGTGATCCTCGCCGCCCGCGATCGCGACGACGGCGCCGAGCTCCTGCACGTCGGCGGGCGTCGACACGGTGGAGCCGGTCTCGGGGAGGCCCGCTTGTCCGATCGCGTTCGAGCCCCAGCACTGCGCGGTGCCGTCGGTGGTGATCGCGCAGGAGTGGCGGTAGCCGAGCCCGAGCGACGCGTACCCCGAGGTCGCGCCGGCGTCGTCGTCGGGGGGAGCGGAGGCGTCGGTCGCGCCGGAGTCCGGCGGGGCGCTCGCGTCGAGGCCGGGTCCGGCGTCGCCGGGCGCGTCGTCGTCCGATCCGCACCCCGCGACGAGCGCGAGGGCGAGCAGCGCGGCCCAACGCCGAGCAGGAAGTGTCGTGTGTGCCATGAGAGAGATTCCGTTCTCGCGTGCCCGCGGAAGAGTGACCGGCGGCGATGGACTCGCGCGCCCGTCCGGATATTCGCGCCTCTCGCCGAGACCTACTCGTCCGAGATCGCCACGTCGTCGAGCAGCTCTCCAGTCGCGTGCGCGATCTGGAGATCCGCGCTCACGAGATCGATCATCGCCCGCAGCCGGCGCCGCTGCGCATTCCGCAGCTCCGACTGCGCCTCGAGCACCACCGTCGGCGTGCTCGCCCCGAGCTCGAAGCGCTCCTGCTCGGCGCGCGCCAGCTCCTCGGCGATGCGCACCGTCTCGTCGGCCAGCGCCAACCGACGGCGCGCGACGCTCGCGCGATCGAGCAGCGTCGCCGCCTCGGCGCGCACCCGATCGCGCGCCGCTTCCAGCCTCCGCTCCGCGACCTCGATCGCCAGGCTCGCCCGCTCGAGCTGGGCGCGACGCTGCGCGTCGTCGAGCGGCATCTCGAACTCGAGCGAGATCATCCCGGTCACCGCCGCGAACCGACCGACCTGCGCGAAGGGCTCGCCCGCGTCGTCGTAGCCCATGCCGTGCAGCCCGAGCTCGCCGCTCAGATCGAGGCGCGGCTCGAGCTGTGCGCCCGCCGTGCGCTCCGCTTCCTCCGCGCTGCGCACCTGCATCTCGAGCTCGAAGAGCTCGGGCGAGCGCTCGATCGCGATCGCGATCACGTCGGCATCACGGGGCGCTGGCAGCGCCGGCGCGTCGTCGTGCGGATCGAGCGCGCTCGATCGATCGCCACCGATCACCCGCCCGAGCTCGAGCTGGCGCGCCCGCAGCTCGCCCTCCGCGGCCGCGACCGTCTCCTCCATCGCCGCGAGCTGCCGCGCGAACGAGAGCACGTCGGCGCCCGCGACGCTGCCGAGCTCGCGCCGCGCGTTCGCATCGGCGTGCTGCCGCTCCGCGACCCGGCGCGCCTCGACGTCGACCTCGAGCGCCTGGCGCGCGTACCACAGCTCCCAGTAGGCCGAGAGCGCGTCGCGCACCAGCTCGCTCGCCGCGCGGTTGCGCGAGGCGGTCGCCGCGTCGAGCTCCACCCGCGCCTGGCGCAGCGTCGCGAGGCCGTTGCGCTCCCAGCCGTTGCGCAGCAGCGACTGGGTCACGCCGAGCGTCACGTCGAACGAGTACCCGGGCCCGATCGCGATCGGCGTGGGGATCGTCGCGAGGAGGATCGCGCGGCGGAACTGGCGCGCCCCCGCGACCCGCAGCTGCATCGACATGCCCCACTCGAACGCGCGCGAGAGCTGCGCGCCGAGCACGACCTGCTCGTGATAGCTCTGCGCGACGCCCATCGAGGTGAGCGAGGGCGTGTCGCCGATGTCGAGCGACGCGTCCATGCCGAGCACGAACGTGTAGCGAGCCTCCTCCGAGAGGACGAGCTGCGATGCGCGCCGTCGCTCGAGCAGCGCGGCGCGCAGCGTGGGGCTCTGCTCCGCGGCGAGCGAGACCACGCCGTCGGGGCTCAGCACGTCGCTCGTCTGCGCGTGCACCGGCGCGGTGACCATCAGCACCGCGACGATCGCGATCCACCTATTCATGTCGGAGCGCCTCGATGGGATCGAGCCGCGCTGCGCGGCGCGCCGGGTACCACCCGAAGAACACGCCGACGAGCGCCGAGAAGACGAACGAGCCGAGCACCACGTCGGGCCCGAACACGAAGGGCAGCCCGAGCCCGCGCGCCGCGAGCGCGCTCGCGCCGAGCCCCAGCGCGATGCCCGCGACGCCGCCGACGATCGAGAGCACGACCGCCTCGACCAGGAACTGCGAGAGGATCTCGCGCGAGCGCGCGCCGATCGCGAGCCGGATGCCGATCTCGCGCGTCCGCTCGGTCACCGAGACCAGCATGATGTTCATGATCCCGATGCCGCCGACGAGCAGCGACACGCCCGCGATCGCGCCGAGGAGCGCGGTGAGCACGCCGGTGACGACGCCCAGCATGTTGCTGATCTCGCGGAGGTCGCGGACCGAGAAGTCGTCCTCCTCGCCGTGCTGGATGTGGCGGCGCTGGCGCAGCAGCGCGGTGATCTCCGACTGCACGCGCGAGGTCGCGCCGTCGTTCGCCGAGACCGCGATCACCGCGATGTCGTCGCTGCCGAGCATCCGCCGCTGCACCGCGAAGAGCGGCATCACGATGAAGTCGTCCTGGTCCTGGCCGAACGTCGACTGACCGCGCGACTCGAGCACGCCGATCACCTCGCACGCGACGCTCGCGACGCGGATGCGCGCGCCCACCGGATCGCCGGTGCCGAAGAGCTCGCGCCGCACCGTCTCGCCGAGCACGCAGACCGCGGTGCCCGAGCGCACCTCGCCCTCGTGGAAGCGCCGGCCGATCGCGACGTCCCAGTCGCGCACCACGAACCAGTCGTTGGTCGCGCCGGTGACCGAGGTGCTCCAGTTGCGCGCGCCGTAGACGATGCGCGCCGCGGCGCCGGCGTTGGGCGCGACCGCGAGCGCGTCGGGGATCTGCTCGTCGATCGCGCGGGCGTCGGCGAGGGTGAAGGGGCGCGACGCGCTCGAGGGGCCGCGCTGGTTCGCCGCGCCGGGCACGACGATGAGCAGGTTGTTGCCGAGCGAGGCGATCTCGTTGGTCACCTTCGCGGTCGCGCCGCGCCCCAGCGTGACCATCGCGATCACCGACGCGACGCCGATCACGATGCCGATCGTCGTGAGGAACGAGCGCAGCGGGTTGCGGCGCAGCGAGCGCAGCGCGAGGAGGATCGTCGCGCCGATCACGACGGGACCTCGTTCTTCTCGTCGGAGAGGATGCGCCCGTCGCGGAACGTCACGAGCCGCTCGCAGTACGCGGCCATGTCGGGCTCGTGGGTGACCATCACGATGGTGATCGACTGCTCGCGGTGCAGCGACTGGAGCAGCTTCATGATCTCGACGCTGCGCTGGGAGTCGAGGTTGCCGGTGGGCTCGTCGGCGAGGATCACCGCGGGATCGGTGACCAGCGCGCGCGCGATCGCGACGCGCTGCTGCTGTCCGCCCGAGAGCTCGCTCGGCATGTGGCGGGCGCGATCGGCGAGGCCCACGCGGTCGAGCGAGGCGAGGGCGCGGGCGCGACGCTCGTCGCTGCGCACCCCGCGATAGAGCAGCGGGAGCTCGACGTTCTCGAGCGCGCTGGTGCGCGCCAGCAGGTTGAACCCCTGGAACACGAAGCCGAGGTGGAGCCTCCGCAACATCGCGCGCTGATCGCGATCGAGCCCGCCCACCGACACGCCGTCGAAGAGGTACTCGCCGCCCGTCGGCTGATCGAGACAGCCGAGGATGTTCATGCACGTGCTCTTGCCCGAGCCGCTCGAGCCCATCACCGCGACGAACTCGCCGCGCCCGATCAGCAGGTCGACTCCGTCGAGCGCGCGCACCTCGGCGTCGCCGTGGCCGTACACGCGCTCGACCGCACGCAGCTCGAGGAGCGCGGTGGTCACCGCGGCTCCACCATCCCGGTGAGCACCTCGGTGCCCTCGGTGATGCCCTCGCCCTCGACCACGGTGCGCACGCCGTTGCTCGCGACGACGCGCACCACGTGGGGGCGCGGCGTGCCGTTCTCGAGCGTCCAGATGCGCGCGCCCTCGGGAAGGCTCGCGGTGGGATCGGGCCCGCTGCGCGGCGGAGGCGGCGCGAAGCGGAGCGCGGGATCGGGCACCAGCAGCACGCCGTCGAAGCGCTGGGTCACGATCGTCGCGGTCGCGGTCATGCCGGGGCGCAGCAGCGCCTGGGCGTTGTCGACGTCGAGCATCGCGCGGTACGCGACCACGCCGCCCTCGGTCGTCGGCGCGAGATCGACGCGGTGGATCGTCGCGTCGAAGGTGCGGTCGGGGTAGGCGTCGACGGTGAACGTCGCGCGCTGACCTTCCTGCACGCGCCCCACGTCCGCCTCGTCGATGTCGACGGTGAGGCGCATGCGCGCGAGGTCCTCGGCGACCTCGAAGAGCTCGGGCGTCTGGAACTGCGCGGCGATCGCCTGTCCTGGCTCGACCGATCGCGTGAGCACCACGCCGGAGATCGGCGAGCGGATCACCGCGCGCTCGAGGTTCGCGTCCTGGCGCGCCAGGGTCGCGCGCGCGACCTCGAGCTGCGCGTTCGCGCTCGCGAGCTGGGCCTCGGCGCGCTCGCGCGCGGCGTTCGCCTGCTCGAGCTCGCTGTCGGGCACGAGCCCGCGGCCGTGCATCGCGGCGGCGCGGGTCGCGGTGCGCGCCGCTTCCTCGGAGGTCGCGCGCGCCACCCGCAGCGAGGCCTGCACCGCCGAGACGTTCGCGCGCGCCTCGCGCACCTGGGCCTGGAGCTGGATCGGGTCGAGCTCGACCAGCACGTCGCCGACGTTCACCCGATCGTTCGGCTCGACCAGCACGCGCGCGACGCGGCCCGAGACCTCGGCGCCGATCGTGACGGTGTTGGTCGCCGCGAGGGTGCCGGTCGCGGTCACCGTCGCGGTGAGATCACCGCGCTCGACGCGGGCGGACTCGTAGGGCGAGGGGGGCGGCGTCCGCCGGCGCCACGCCAGCACCGCGAGCGCGAGCGCCGCGATCGCGACCACGACCGCGAGGGCCACGATCACCGTGCGGCCTCGCGACCGCGTCGGGATGCCGAGACGCTTCAGCGCGTGCGCGTCCGCCATGATGGGCGAGGTGTGTACCTGCCGCGCGGGCGAATTGCATCCGGGCTTCGCAGTTCTTTACGCGAGCGCGCGCGCGACCGCCTGCGAGAGCTCGGCCTCGTCGAAGGGCTTGGAGAGCACCTCGCGGACGTCGAGGATCGGCTGCGCCTCGTCCCCCACGAGCCCGGTGGTCATGACGATGCGGACCTCGGGGTCGATCGCGCGCAGCGCGAGCGCGGTCTCGCGCCCGTCCATGCCGGGCATCACGAGGTCGAGCACCACCGCCGACACCCGCCCCCGCGCCCTGCGGAACGCCTCGATCGCGTCGCGCCCGCTGCCCGCGACGATCACGTCGTAGCCCAGCGATTCCAGGGTGTTCGCGGTCATGCTCAGCACGAGCGGCTCGTCGTCGACGACCAGGATCGTCCCGCTGCCGCGCACCGTGCGCGCGGTGGCCGGCGCGCTGCGCTCGATCGCCGCGTCGCACGCGGGCAGCCACACGCGCATCGTCGTGCCCGCGGGCCCGGTGTCGGCGATCTCCGCCGCGCCGCCGTGGGCGCGCGCGACGCCGTACACGGTCGAGAGCCCGAGCCCGGTGCCCTTGGTCGCGCCGACCAGCTTGGTCGTGACGTAGGGCTCGAACACACGATCGCGCACCGCGGGATCGATGCCCGCGCCGTCGTCCTGCACCTCGAGCACGAGGTGATCGCCGGGCGCGAGCACCGCGTGGCCCTCGGCGATGCGCTCGCGGCGGGTGCGCACCACGACGTGCCCCGGCCCGGGCAGCGCATCGCGCGCGTTCATCACGAGGTTCATCGCGACCTGCTCGAGCTGGATGGGATCCCCCAGCACGACGTCGGGGGCCGCGTCGAGCTCGGCGCGCACGACGATGCGCCGCTCGAAGGTGCGCTGCGCGAGCTCGACGATCGGCGCGACCACCTCGTGGAGCGACATCGGGCGCGCGACGTGCTGCCCGCGGCGCGCGAAGCCGAGCAGCGAGCGGGTGAGCTTCGCGGCGCTCGCGGCGACGTCGTCGAGGTGCTGCACCAGCGCGAGGCGCGCCGGGTCGCGCTCGTTCTTGCGGAGCTGCGTCGCGACGAGCTTCACGATCGCGAGCAGGTTGTTGAAGTCGTGCGCGATGCCGCCCGCGAGGCTCCCGACCGACTCGAGCCGTCGCACCGCCTGGAGCCGCTGCTCGCTCTCCGCGCGCGCGCGCTCGGTCTCGACCTCGCGCGTGATGTCGGTGAACGCCTCGACCACGTAGGCGATCCCGCCGTCGTCGTCGAAGAGCGGGCGCGCGAGCACGCGCAGGTAGCACTTCGTGCCGTCGTGGCGGTGGATGACGAGATCGTCGAGCACCTCGGTGCGCTTGCTGCGCATCACGCGCTCGAACGGCATCTGGTCCTCGGGGTACCGCTCGCCGCTCGGGAGGTGCACGCCGTAGGGACCGACGTAGTTGCCGCGCGTCGCGCCCTCCGGTGGAGCGATGCCGAGGATGTGCTCGAACTCCCGGTTGACGTAGACGACCTCGCCGCCCGGCGCGCGGCCCACCCAGACCGCGACCGGCAGCGCGTCCGCGAAGCGGACGATGGCCTCGAGCTCTTCTCGCGCGCGCGACATTCGCTCCGCGCAGGATATGCGCACCGCGCCTGCCGAGATCACCCGGTCAGGGAGAGCGGCGCGGCGGCGGCGGCGAGGATCTCCTCGGTGCGGGCGGCGATCCGCTCGGCGCGAGCGCGCGAGATCAGCGGGATCGTATGGCCGATCGCGATGGTGAGCGTGCCCCGGAACGTGCTGACCGCGGCGAGCAGCGGCCCGAGGATCGAGGGCGCGGCGGCGAACCCGAAGGCGCGCACCTCGAGCGCTCCGTACGCGTGCTCGACCTCGAACTGCTCGAGCACGCCGAGGTTCGTCACCGCGAGCGCACCGGTGAAGACGTGCTTGGGCAGGAGCGACGAGGTGAGCGCGCGGCCCATCAGCGCGGTCGCGGCGATGATGACCGCGCCCGCGCCCGGCGCGCTGGTCCAGTGCTGACCGGCGTCGATCGCGCGGCGCACACCGTCGGTGGCGTCGCGCGCGAGCGCGAGGGGGTCGCCCGAGGGATCGGTGCGAAGGCGGGTCGAGACCGACGAGACGTAGTAGCCGACGACGTCGCGCGGCATCTCGGGCACTCGCCGTCGCAGATCGACGGGGTGCATGACGTCGAGCACGACCTCGCCGCGATCCATCTCCTTCGCGACCGCCATCGCGAGCGCGCCCGACACCAGGCCGTGCAGCGTGGCGCCCGCGCGGCGGGCGGCGCGCGTGAGCGCCTCGGTGCGCTCGGGGTCGATCACGATCGGGAGGACGCCGACCTCGCTCTCCTCGGGCGTGGCGAGCGCGTCGGGGCGCAGGCGCACCGGCTGGGGCGGACGCTGCATCTCGGAGAGCGCGGCGAGGGTGGGCCGGATGCGGCGCCATCCGCGCACCGGCTCGGGGTAGTACGCGGCCTGTCCGGGGGACTCGACCCGGGGCAGCACGCGCCCCGGCGCTCCGAGCAGGCGCAGCAGATCGCGCAGCACCATCACGCCCGAGCGCCCGTCGCTGACGAGGTGGTGCAGCGTGAGGACGAACGTGCGCTCGTTCGGGCCGTGACGAACGACCTCGAGCACGCCGCGCGGGCCGGCGTCGTCCCAGGTGCGATGGCGGTACGAGAACGAGGCCCAGGCGTCGGGCGCGTCGCGGAACGAGAGCGCGATCGGCGGGGCCTCGCCGAGCACGAGGTGCGTCGCGAGCCCGCCGCGTCGGATGACGCGCGCCGAGAGCAGCGGATGACGCTCGGAGAGCGCGCGCAGCGCGTCGGGGATCGCGCGCTCGTCGAGCTCGCCCCGCACGCGCGCGAGCGCGCTGAAGTCCATCGTGAAACAGCGATCGAGCGCGTCGGTCATGCGCTCGGTCAGGTTCGTCGCACGTGTGCTCGTCACGTCGCGGAGCGTCCCACGTCCGCCGTGCTCGTGCTGCGACCAGGGTGATGTTCGTCGGGGGCCACGCGAGCTCGCATCGTCGCCGTTCACGTCAGCGTCTACGGGCGAGGCGACGACGACGTTTCAGGCCGAGGGCGGCGGCCACGTCGACACACGATTGCGGCCCTTGCGCTTCGCGTCGTAGAGCGCCGAGTCGGCGCGCGCGACCAGCGCCTCCGCGCTCTCGCCGTCGCGCGCCTTCGCCACGCCGACGCTGATCGAGAGGCGACCGAGCGGCTGCTCCTTCGTGCCCGGCAGCTCGATGCCCGCGACCGCGGCGCGCAGCTTGTCGCCGACCTTCGCCGCCTCGTGCTCGTCGGCGCCCGCGAGCACCACGAGGAACTCCTCGCCGCCCACCCGCGCGACGGTGTCGACCTCGCGCACTCCGCCCGAGAGCACGCGCGCGACTTCGACGAGCACCGCGTCGCCCGCGGGATGTCCGCAGCGATCGTTGAGCTTCTTGAAGTGATCGACGTCGATCGCGAGCAGCGACACCGCGTGGCCGAAGCGGCGCGAGTCGGCGAGCGCGTTCGCGAGGCGCTCCTCGAAGAGACGGCGGTTCGCGATCCCGGTGAGCGCGTCGTGGGTCGAGCGCGCCTCGAGCTCCTCGAAGAGCTGCGCGTTGTGGATCGCGAGCGCGACCTGATCGGCGAGCGCCTCGACGTAGCGCGTCTCCTCCTCGGTCAGCGGATCGGTCGGCGGGCGCGTCAGCGCGAGCACGCCGATCATCGCGCCCTTCACCTGGATCGGCACCGACATGAACGAGCCGGTGCGCGGGACCTCGCCCCAGAACGCGAGGTACTCGGGCGCCGACGCGACGTCGGGCACGACCACCGACTCGCCCGTCGCCGCGGCCTCGCCCGAGAGCCCCTCGCCCACGCGGATGGTGCGGCCGAGCACGGTCGTGGGATCGGTGAAGCCCCACGCCGCGCGGATCGCGAGGCGCTCGCCCTCCTGGATCAGCACCGCGACCTCGCGGAAGCGCAGCGCAGGCCCGAGACGATCGACCAGCGCGCGCAGCACCGAGTCGAGATCGTGGCTGCTCGCGCTCTCGCGCAGCACCTCGAAGAGCAACGCGCGCTCGCGCAGTCGCGCCTCGAGCTCCTCGGTCTTGCGCGCGAGATCGGCGGCGAGCTTGCGCTCGCGCCGCGTCGCGTCCTGCTCGCGCCGCGCCTGCGAGCTCGTCGCGGCGATGCGCATCTCGAGGAAGCGCGCGACCGCGTCGAAGCGCTGGGTCGCGCGCCGCACCGCGAGCGCGCTGGCGATCGCGGCGCCGATGCCCGCCCACGTGACGACCACGGGGGCCAGTGGCACCGCGAGCGAGAGCGCGTGCACGACGAGGGCGGCGATCGCCGAAGCGATCGCGGCGCCCAGCGCGGCGGCGAGCGGAACGGTGCGGGCGAGCGAGCGGGCGAGCCCCTCGCGCGTCGCGTGTCCCTGTCGGTCGCCGGGCCCCCCGGCCCCGCGCTCGTCCATCCGAACCAGCACCACGCACCTCGACCCGGAGCCGCGCACCGGGGTTCGCGCGCAACGTCCGCGTCGCGCGCTCCATTTCTTCCCGCTCGTCAGCTCGCACGCCACCCGGGACGTGCAGCCGCTCGCGATTCATACGGGGCGGGTGCGCCCTCGAAACGAGCGCGCGCCGTCGCAGAAATCTCCGAGCACGAGAAGCGGCGAGCACGAGAAGCGGAAAGCCCCGGACCGCTGGCACGGCCGGGGCTCTGCTCTCTCACGGAGATGGCGACGAGTGGAATCGAACCACTGACCTAGCGCGTATGAAACGCCCGCTCTAGCCGACTGAGCTACGTCGCCGTTTCGCTCGTTTTCCGCGGAGTTTTGGGGCCCCGCGGTCGAGGTAGCGGCGGAGTATTGGAGAGAGGTCGCGGGCTGTCAAATCCGATCTCCGGGCAGCGCTCGAATCCTTGCGCGCGGCGCGCCGTTGCGATACCCGCAGCCCTCGTCGTGGCAGGTCCTGCACGCGTTCCTCCGGTGGTCTGGCTCGCGCTCCCGCTCGTCGGGGCCGCGCTCGGTGCGGTGGCCCTCGCGTTCGCCGGCGAAGAGGCGGGCGAGATCGTGGTCGAGACCCGGCGCGACGAGGCGCTCGCGGCAGACGCCGGTGTGTCGCTCGCCGCGAGCACGCCCGAGGACGCAGGAGCGCACGATCCCCGGTTCGCGCCCGACGGCGCGATCCTCGCGGCGCCGAGCGACGAGGAGTACGCGTGCGTGCGCCCGGCCCTCGAGTATCCGCGCGATCCCGCGTGCGACGAGGGCGCGCCCTATCCGCGCTGTCGCTGGCAGCTCCCGACCGGGCGCGAGTCGGGCGGGCTCTGGCGCACCTGGCGCAACACCACCGACGATCATCGGTGGGCGCGGCCCGGGCTCGTCTCGCTGATCGCGGCGTCGGCTGCGGAGTACCAGCGCCGCTGGCCGGGCGAGGTCGTCTCGGTCGGCGATCTCGATGCCGCGGGGCCCCGCCACCAGACCCACGATCGCGGCGTCGACGTCGACCTCTACCTCGAGCACGCGATGATCGCGCAGAACATCGGGGGCGGTCGTTACCCCGACAACTACGCGCAGCGTCCGGCGCGCGAGGTCGAGCTGCTGCGCGCGCGGGTGAGCGACCTCGCGAAGATCCTCGCGACGTGCTCGGGCGGTCGGCTGCGCATCTATTACAACGACCCCGATCTGGTCCGGGACTTCCGCGCGTGGTTCGAGGGTCGCGGGATGCAGAGCGACGTCGGGCCGCCGATGTTGATGCACAACCCGCTGCATCGCTTCCACTTCCACATGACGGTCGCCGAGGATCTCGCGGTGGTTCCCGCCGCGAACGAGTGATCGCCCCGCCGCGCGCGAACTACGAGCGCGCGCGATGGAACGGATAGGCTCCTCGCGCGTCCCAAGCGACGAGCACCCACGGCGCGCGGCGTCACGTGGGTCCGACGACGCGTGACCAGGAGCTCCATGCGCACGAGCCCGCGCTCTCTTCTTCTCTTCGCCCTCCTCCTCTTCGTCCCAGCGCTGGCGCGCGCACAGGACGCCGACGCCGCGGATCCCGCGAGCCCGGTCGGCTACGAGCTCGCGCTGCACGGGAGCACGGCCGCGGAGCGCGGCGCGACGCTGCGCCTGCACGGGACCGCGTACGAGGTGCAGGGCCTCTCCGATCTGCGCCCGACCTCGGGGCTCGAGCTCGACGTCGCGATCACGCAGCAGCGACGGGTCGGTCACGGCCGCGACGTCGTGCTGCGCGCGCACGCGCGGAGCGTCGAGCAGGGGCGGGTGATCATCGAGGTGCCGGTGCCGCTCGAGGATCTCGCGGCGCCGTGGATCGAGGTGCACGTGCATCGCGCCGGGATCGCGGGGCGCACGTTCCGGTTCCCGATGACGCAGCTCGCGGCGCGGAGCGTCGACGTGCTGACCGATCGCAATCGTTATCAGCCCGGAGAGACGGTGCGGGTCTGGTCGCTGGTGCGCGCGGTGCGCGATCGCGCGCCGATCGGGAGCGCGCCGATCGTGTTCCGACTGCACGATCAGCAGGGCACGATGATCGCGGAGCGGCGCACCGAGACCGGTACGTCGGGCGCGGCGTCGGTCGAGATCGTGATCCCCGAGGGCGCGGCGCTCGGGCGGTGGACGGTGCAGGCGCAGGCGGAGGGTGCATCGCTCGCCGCGCGTGCGATCACGATCGTGCGGCGCACCGTCGAGCGGCTCGCGGTGGAGGTCACGCTCGATCGCGAGGTGCTGGAGCCGGGCGCGCCGCTCGGTGGTCGGGTGCGGGTGACGACGCCCTCGGGCACGCCGGTGCGCGGCGCGCGCGTGTCGCTGACGGTCGGCGACGAGAACGCATCGCCGCTCGAGCTGGTGACCGACGACGAAGGCATCGCGGTGATCGATGCGCGCGCGCCGAGCTTCCTCGCGGGCGACGCGGCGCCGCGGCAGGTGATCGCGCGGGTGAGCCACGCCGCGCACGGCACGCTGGTGGGCTCGGCGGCGTACACGCTCGCGCGCACGCGATGGCTGGTCGCAGCGACGCCCGAGGCGGGCGGGCTGGTGCCGGAGATCGACACCGAGCTCTACCTCGCGGTGAGCGATCCCCGGGGGCGGCCGATCTCGCAGGGCGTCGAGCTCGAGGTGCGCGGGCTCGGGATCGCGAACGGTCGCGCGACCGCGCGGACCGACGCGCACGGGCTCGCGTCGGTGCGGGTGCACCTGCCGCGGGGTGCGGCGGCGCGCGCGCAGGGTGGGGCGTGCGCAGGGCAGCCCGCGACGAGCTTCGAGGTCGAAGTGCGCACCCAACCGGCGTCGACGCTCGCGACCGTGTGCGCGCGGGTGGCGCTCGAGGCGGGCGTGCTCGCGCGGGCGCGCACGCCGGTGGTCGCGCCGGGATCGCGAGTGGAGATCGATCTGGTGCGGCGTCCCAGCGCGAACGGGCGCTTGGTGCTGGTGGAAGCGCTCGCGAACGATCGTGCGGTCGCAGCGGCGTGGGGCGACGCGAGCGCGCGCAGCGTGACGCTCGCGCTGCCCGCCGATGTGCAGGGTGTGCTGCGGGTGCGGGCGCGCCCGGTGTCGCCCGCCGATGCGTCGCGACCGCTGGGCGAGCTCGGCGCGGCGCTGATCGAGCGCGGGACGATCACCGCGATCCTGGTGCGTCCCGCGGACGCGTTCGCGCTCGACGTGACGCCCGATCGCGAGCTGCACCGAGTGCGCGAGCGCGCCGACGTCGCGGTGCGGGCGAGCGTGTCTCCGGAGCGGGGATGGATCGCGCTGCTCGCGCGCGACGAGGCGGCGCACGGTGGAGAGAGCGACTTCGCGCTCGAGTGGATCGCGGGCGAGCTCCGCGACGTGCTGCGCGGGCCTTTCGACGCGACCAACGAGCGCTACGTGGGGGCGTCGCTCGCGAGCTCGTTGCCGCTCGACGGAGGGGTGACCCAGCCCGCGCCGCTGGTGCAGGAGCCGTGGGACACGCACGAGAGCCCGACCGGCAGCGCACCGGTGCTCGCGGGCGGCGTGCTGCGCGATCCGATCGCGTCGCGCGAGGAGCTGCGCCGGCGTGGGCTCGCGCCGGTGATGCACGCGATCGAGCGCGCGGTGAGCCAGCTGGGATCGGATCGCGCGGCGCGCGATGCGCTGGTGCGGACCAGCGGCGCGCGTGTGGAGCTGCGGCCCGATGCGGTCGAGCGCGTGGTCGCGATGCATCTGATCGCGCCGTCGCAGGCGCGCACGCTCGGTGGACAGCCGCTGACGCTCGCGATGATCACCGCGGCGGATCCGAGCTTCACCTTCGATCGCATCGCGCGTCGGGTGGCGCGCGAGCGGCTGGTGCGGCTCCTGGTCGCGCTCTCGCGGTTCGCGAACCCCGACGACGATGCGGCGCTGCGCGCGTCGGCGGGGGAGCCGCCGGAGCGCTGGCTCGCGCGGGTGGTGCAGCTCGGGATGGTGCCCGCGGATGCGCTGATCGATCCCTGGGGTCGGCCCTTCGTGTTCCGTCGGGTCGGAGGTCGCGGGCCTTCGCTCGTCGTGTCGTCGCGCGCGGTGGACTACGAGCTCGCGTCGCCCGGGCCCGATGGACGTGCGGGCACCGCCGACGACGTGCGTGATCCCTTCGAGCGCGCGGTGCCGGCGCGCACGCCGTACGCGGTGATCTCGGGTGAGGACCGCTTGATGGAGCAGCTCTCGCGGCTCGCGCCCGGCGAGCGCGTGCTGAGCGCGCTGGTGACCGCGTATCGACGGCTCGGTCTCGCGGCGGAAGAAGAGCGGCGCGCGGGACCGGTGACCGCGACGGTGAGCGAGTCGGACATGCCCGCGGAGGCGCCGCCGCCGATGGCGGTGGCCGAAGAGTCGATGGCGATCGACCAGGCGATGGGAGGCGCCGGCGGCGAGGCCACCGGCTACGCCTACGACGGTCGCGACGACGATGCCGAAGGCGGTCGTGGCCGGCGCGCGAGTCGCGCTCCCGCGCGCGAAGCACCGCAGGCCCAGGCGCCCGCGCAGCCCGTCACGCCCGGTCGCCTCGAAGCGATGGGCTCGGTGGTGCGCGAGGAGTTCCCGGCGACGCTCTTCTTCGTCGGCGAGGTCGCGCTCGATCCCAGCGGTGCCGCGCGCATCACGATCCCGCTCGCCGACGCGCTCACCACCTATCGCCTCGAAGCGATCGGCTGGACGACATCGGGCTGGATCACGGCGGGGCGCGGCCGGGTGCGCGTCGATCAGGAAGCGATGGTCGATGCGCCGGTGCCCCCGGCCGCGCGTCTCGGCGACGTGATGCGCCTCCCGGTGCGCGTGCAGAACCGCACCACCGAGCCGCTGCGCGCCCGCTTCGAGATCACGATCGAGGGCGCGGCCGGGCTCGACGTCGAGCCGCTCGCGCCGATCGAGATCCCGCCCGGCGACTCGCGCGAGGCGATCGCCGTGGTGCGCGCGAGTGGCGTCGGGGAGGGCGCGATCGTGGTGCGCGCGCTGCGCGAGGACGGCACCGCGCTCGACGCGGTGCGCCGGCCGATCGCGGTGATCGAGGACGCACGCCGCGTGGTCGAGCAGCGCCGCGAGCTCGTGGGCAGCGGCGACGAGATCACGATCGACGTGCCGGCGCGCGCGCTCCAGCGCGGCCCCGGCCAGCTGCGCGTCGCAGTCGGCGGCGCGATCGTCGGCGACCCCGCGGAGTGGGCGAGCGAGGGCGACCCGGTGCAGGCCGGATGGGCGCTCGCGATGGCGCGCCGCCCGATGCCCGACGTCGCGCGCGACGCGATCCTCTCGCAGCTCCCCGCCGAGCCCGGCATCGACGAGGGCTGGTTCCGCGGGTGGGATCCGCTGCACCTCGCGACGTTGCTCGGCGCGGGTTGGACGCTGCCGAACCTGAGCGAGGACGCGGCCGCCGCGGCACTGCGCTCGCTCGCGACCCAGCTTCCCGAGGAGGCCGCCGACGCCCGCATCGCGCCGCCCGCGCCCGCGTCGGCGATGCTCGTCGCGCTCGCGCCCGCGATCCGCGACGCCGACGAGAACCCCGGCGCGCGCGACGATCTGCTGCGCCTCGTCGATCGCCTGCGCCGCCTCGCATCGGCCGAGGGTGCACGCGCGAGCGATGCGCCCGCGACCTGGGCCCGCGTTGCGGCGGCGCTCGCGTTGAGCCGTCGCGGCGCCGACGATCCGCGCGCGAGCGAGATGCTGCGCCGCGCCGAGCGCCACGTGTTCTCGACCGGCGATCAGGCGTGGCTCGAGCCCGACGCCGACGACGGAGGCATCGAGCCCCGCGTCGAGCCCACCGCGCACCTCGCGCTCGCGCGCATCGCGATGGGCGAGCCCGCGTCCGCGATGCCGCTCCTGCGCAACGTCGCCGACATCGCGCGCGGCGCGTCGCGCTGGCCGCCTCGGGTGCGCGCGCTCGCGTCGGCCGCCGCGGCGATGCTCACGCGCGGAGCGATCGAGTCGATCGCGGTGACGCTCGACGGGCGCACGATCGAGAGCGCGCTCGAGGGCGGCGTCGCGAGCGCGACGCTCGACGGGCTCGGCGCGCCGGGGACCCATCGCGTCGTCGTCACGCTGCCCGAGGGCGCGCTCGCGCTCGCGACGATCGATCTGCGCTACGCGCTCCCGTGGGACGTCGCCCCCGCGCGCAGCGCGCGTCTCGATCTCGCGTGGACCGGCGAGACCGGCGCGCGCGACGTGCGCTCGGGCTCGCTGCTCACCGTGCACAACCGCGGCGCGCGGGTGATCGCGCGGCCGATCGTCGAGATCGAATTGCCCGCGGGCGCCGAGCTCGACGAGCCGACGCGCGAAGCGATGACCGCGCTCCTCGCCGCACCGCCCGAGCTCGAAGGCGCGACGCTGCGCCTCCACCTGCGCCCGATGGCGCCCGGCGGCTTCACCGCGATCCCCGTGCGGGCGCGGTGGTCGGTCGGCGGCACGCTGCGCGGCCTCGGCGCGAGCGCGTGGGACGATGCGTCCCCGGCACGCGCCGACGTGCGCGCGGTGAGCGTGCTGCCCTCGCGCGAGCTGGTGATCGCCGACGAGGGCCCCGAGCCCGAGCCGCCCGAGGCCGACGCATCGCCGCCTCCCGAGCCCAGACCGCCCGTGCCCATGCCGCGCCCGCTCTGGGAGGTGGCGCGATGATGATGCGTAACTTCTTGATTCTGCTCGTGATCTCGCTCTGCGCCGCGACCGTGTCGGCCCAGAGCGCGGGTCGCACGTCGCTGCGCGGCGCCGAGATCCAGGGCCTCGAGCTCGGGCTCGAAGGGGCGCTCAGCGCGCCGCGCGGCGGGCATCTGCGGTGGCTGCTCACCGCGTACGAAGTGATCGGCACCAGCGATCTGCGCCCCGGTGCCGACGCCGGGATCCAGCTCACCACCGCGCTCGATCCCAGCGCTCCGATGATCCCGATGCGGACCGACGCGTCGGGCCGCGCGACGCTCGAGCTCGCGATCCCCGAGGACGCGCCCGACGCGTTCCCCGTCGTGCTGCGCGTGCTCTCGCGCGGTGTGGTGCGCCGCTTCGAGCTCACGGTCCGCGCGACCGAGCCGCGCGCGATCCAGCTCTGGGTCGCGCGCGCCCAGGTGCCGCGCGAAGGACGGGTGCACGCGTTCGGTCGCCTGAGCGAAGCGCGGACCGGACGCGCGATCGCGAACGCCGAGGTGCGGCTGGTCGCGCGCGACGCGCAGGACCATCCGCTCGGCGCGCCGATCGTGGTGCGCACCGACGCCGCGGGCCTCTTCGCCCACGTCTTCGCGGTGCGGCGCGACGTGGTCGGTCAGGTGAGCATCGAGGCGCGCGCCGAGGACGCCGAGGAGAACGTGGTGAGCGCGCGCGCGAACGCGTTCGTCGCGGAGCCGTCGGCGCCTGCGCTGCTCGTGTCGATCGCGCCCGAGCGCCGCGTGATCGAGCCCGGCGCCGCGATCGCGGTCGACGTGGTCGCGCGCCGTCCCGATGGTCGTCCGGTGCCCAACGCGCTCGTCGAGCTCTCGGGGTTCGAGCACGACGATCCCGGTCGCACCGCGCGCACCGACGCGACGGGTCGCACCCGCATGGCGTGGCGTGCGCCGGCGATCGGCGGTGCGTGGTCGGACGCGACGATCCACGCGACCGTCACGCGCGAAGGGCTCGGGCGGGGCGACGGTCAGGCGTCGGTGCGCGTGTCGCGCGTCGATCACGTCGCGGCGCTCGCGGTCGAGGGCGGCGCGCTGATCCCCGAGATCGGCGGGCGCGTGCGGGTGCGCGTCGTCGATCTCGAAGGACGCGCGGCGAGCGCGGGCGTGCCGGTGCGCTTGTCGGGCCCGCGGCTCGGTGCGGAGCGCACGGCCACGACCGACGCGAGCGGCGTCGCGACGTTCGACGTGGTGCTCACCGGCAGCGATCCGAGCGGGCGCTGCGGTGGTGATGCGCAGGCGGCCGCGACGATCCGCGTCGGCGACGGCGCGCGGGCGTTCGAGCGCGAGGCGTGCTTGCCGCTCGACGTCGACGGCACCGCGCGGGTGCGCGCCGACGAGGTGCGGGTGCGCAGCGGCGCGACGCTGCGGCTCGACATCGCGCGCGCCGCGTCGGTGGCGCGTGCGCCGATCGCGGTCTCGGTGCTGGCGATCGGCAGCGGCGTCCAGCACGCCGTCGTGGCGCGGGTGCTCGCGGCGGGCGAGACGCGCATCGAGCTCCCGATCCCCGAGGACGTCGCGGGCCCGCTGCTGGTGCGCGCACGCCCGATCGTCGATGGCCGCGAGGTGCGCGGCGGGAGCGCGCTGGTGTTCGCGGAGCCGGGCGCGCCGCTCGCGATCGATGCAGCGCTCGACGCCAGCGGGCTCCGCACCGCGTCGACGATGCCCGATGCGATCACCGCGCGTGCCTGGACGATCGCGCTGCCGCTCGACGAGGCGCGCACCCTCGCGCAGACGATGCGGCGCGACGCGCTCGGTCCGCTCGCGACGCTGCGCACCGAGCCCGCGACCGCGAGCCCCGCGCTGATCGCGGGCGCGCTCTCCGCGGCGACGCCGATCGACGTGGGCGCGCCGTTCGTGCTGCGCGAAGGCCGCACGATCCCGGTGCCCACGCCCGACGATCCCGTCGCCCAGGGCCTGCTGCGCGACCCGTGGCGCGCGCAGTCGCGCTTCCTCACCGGGCGCCTCGCGCTGGTGTTCTCCGCGATCGAGCGTCAGGTCGCCGCCGCGGTGCCGGGGCGCATCGACGACGTCGCGGTGCAGACGAACGCGCGCTGGGACTTCAACGCGCAGATCCTCGCCGCGCTGGAGGGCTCGGGCGATCTCGGCGCCGAGGGCGCGACCGGCCTCGGCGGCGAGCCGCTCACCATCGAGCAGCTGCGCCGCGTCGATCCCGCGTTCACCTACGATCGCGTCGCGTCGCGCATCACCCGCGAGCGGCTCTATCGCCTGATGATCGCGCTGCGCCGCTTCGTGCAGTCGAACGGGTTCGATCTGCCGTGGGCACGCCTCGGCGATCCCTCGACCTGGCTGCGCCACCTGCCCTCGATGTGGATCGACGGCGTCGGACAGATCCCGGCGCGCGAGCTCGTCGACGCGTGGGGTCGGCCCTTCGTGCTGCGCGCGATCACCGGTCGCGCCCGCTTCGCGGCGTGGTCGCCGCTGCCCGGGTGGGAGCTCTTCTCGAGCGGGTCCGACGGTGTTCCCGGGAACGGCGACGACGTGGCTGATCCCAGCGCGCGTGTGCTGCCCTCGGGCTCGCCCTACGCCGAGGCGGTCGGCGAGGACGCGCTCGTCGCGCGGCTGCGCGGCGCCGAGCTCGGTCGCGCGACGATCGAGCTGCTGCAGCACGGTGGTGTCGTGCCGGTCTCGGTCGGGAGCGTTCCGTCGCAGCCCGCGGCGGCGGCGCAGCAAGAGGGCGCGCGCCTGTGGAACGACCTCCCCGCCGAGCTCGACGCCGATCCCGAGCCGCTCGCGCTGCGTCGTCCCACCGAGCCCGGCCTCGGCGCGGGTGGTCGCATCGTGACGCTCGGAGAGCGCGTCCCGCTCGAGATCGACGAGGAGCCGCGCACCTGGGGCGCGCTCGTCGTCGCGTTCACGCCCGAGGGCAGCGTCGCGCTCGCCGAAGCACGCGCGCGGCTCGGCGCGCCGCTGATCGTCACCGGCGCGATGCCGGCGCGGCTGCGCGAGGGCGAGCCGGTCTCGCTCTCGCTCGTCGTGACGAACGCGTCGCCGCAGGATCGCCAGCTCGCGATCGCGGTGGGCGGCGCGGCGCCGATCGAGGGCAGCGCCGAGACGCTCGCGCTCGCTGCGGGCACGGCGCGCGCGGTCACGATCGATCTGCGCGGCACCGCGATCGGCGCGGGCGAGGCGACGATCACGCTGAGCGAGTCGAGCGAGCCGATCCGCACCGTGCGCTGGCGCGTCGCGGTCGACGCCGGTCGTCATCCCTGGCGCGTGCGCAGCGCGACCGCGCTCTTCCGCGAGCAGTGGCAGACGCGGCTCGAGCAGCCCGCGGGCGCGACGCGCGCGGTCGCGCGCGTCGTCGTGATGCACCCGAGCGCGCTCCATCGCGATCCCGATCTCGTCGAGCGCCGCGAGCACGACGCGGCGACGATCGCGTGGGCCGCGACGATGGCGGGCGCACCGATCGATCCCGATCTGCGCGCGCGCCTGCTCTCGTCGCAGCAGCCCGACGGATCGTTCACCGGGCACGATCCCGCGGTCGCGACCGCGAGCGCGATCGTCGCGCTCTCCGCGCTCGCCGAGGACGACGACGACGCGGCCTCCGCGCTCCAGCGCGCGCGCTGGGCGCTGCAGTCGACCGGCACCGGCCCCGACGATCTCGCGGCGTGGTCGCAGCAGCTCGTCGCGCTCGCGGCGGCGGGCGTGCCCGATCCCGCCGACGCCGAGGAAGCCGAGCTCGATCCGGTGAGCGCCTCCGCGGCGCAGCTGCGCACCCGCATCCGTCGCTCGCTGCGCCGCGTGCCCGAGGAGCCCTCGCTCCTCGCGCGCCTCGCCGCGGGCCTGCTGCTCGCCGATCCCCGCGACGCCTACGGCCGCGTGATGTTCGATCGTGCGCGCGCCGCGGTCGTCGAAGCGGAGAGCGGCGGCGGGCTCGTGCTGCGCCCGCGCGAGGCGCGCGACAGCGGCTTCGAGCAGCTCTCGTCGACGCTCGCGCTCGCGCTCGCGGCACACCAGCTCGGCGAGAGCGAGCTCGCGGTGCGTCTCGTCGCGGGCGCGCTCGATCGCGATCACGTGATCGCGCGCCGCGGCGGTGAGCCGCTCTTCTGGATGCTCGCCGCGGCGAGCTACGGCGTGCTCGGCGCCGGTGACGCGCCCTCGCTCGCGCTGGTCGCCGACGGTCGCTCTCACGCCGTCGAATTCACCAATGGGATCGCGGTGATCCCGATCGATGCCGCGCGCGAGATCGAGGTCTCGCTGCGCCGCAGCGGGCCCGGCGTGCACGTGATCGCGCGCGCCGAGACGGTGCTCGATCAGCCGTTCCGCGCGGTCGATCGCGCGCCGATCGAGGTCTCGCTCGACGGCGATCCCGGCGACGCGGGGGACGTGGCCGCGCTCGAGCTCACGGTGCGCGCCCGCGAGCGGCTGCCGGGCGGCGTGGTCGTCGAGCTCCAGCTCCCGGCGGGCGTGGAGGCCGACGACGCGCTGCTCGATCTCCTGCGCGGCCGCGGCGCGCTGCACGTCGAGCGGCGCGAGCCGCGCTTCGTGCGCGTCACGCTGCCGGCGATGGAGCGCGGCGTCGCCGCGGTGCTCCCGCTGCCGCTGCGCTGGTCGGTGCACGGCACGCTCGAGGGCCTCGCGGTCGTCGCGCATCCCGCCGACGATCCCGGTGCGATCACCGTGCTCGCACCGCGCGCCCTCGCCGTCGCGCCGCCGCGCGGTCTCGAGTGATGCTCAGAACGGCGGGACCCGGAGGCGCGCATCGAACGGCGCGATCTCCAGGCCCGCCCTGCGCGCATGCACCAGCATCGCGCTCGCGCCGAGCGACACGCCCTCCACGAGCGCGCTCGGCTCGAGCTCGATCATCGCGACCAGCCCCTCGCGGATCGCGTCGCGATCCCCGTCGAAGATCGCCTCCCACACCCGCAGCGCCGCGCCGATCCACCGCGCGTGCTCGGTGCGCTCGAAGCCCTCGTCGGGCAGCGTGTGCGCGAGCTGCGAGTACGGCTCGCCGCGCACCAGCCCGAGCGCGATGCGCGCGTACACCCCGAGGTCGCTCGGAGGGCTCGTGATCCACCGCAGGTCGCTGGCGAGCGCCTCGAAGTTCTCGATGCGCCCGACCCACATCGCCGCGTGCAGCGCGTCGAGCCACGTCGCGTACGTCGCGCGCGCGCCCGGGCCCAGCGCGCGCGGCAGCACGCTCGTGTCGTACGCGTCGTCGAGGAAGAGCTCGGTCCCGTGGCCGTCGGGATGCGCGAGCGAGGTCGCCACCTCGAGCACGTCGGCGGCGTGGAACCCCTGCAGCCGCGCGGTGAGCTCGTCGCCGGCGGCGAACGCGAGCGTCAGGTGGGCGCCCGCGAGCTCGCGCAGCAGCGCCGGCACGTCGACCGCAGCGTCGTCGCGGTCCGCGCTCCGCAGCGCACGTCGCGCGCGCTCGATGACCTCGTGCATGCGCCGCAGTATGCCCTCCCGCGATACGCTGGTGTGATGGCAGAGCTCCTCGTGACCGGGATCGGGACGCTCGCGCTCATAGCGTGGCTCAGCACGCTCGTGCACGCGCTGCTCCTGCTGCCCCATCGCCGCGACGACGTCTCGCTCGGCGCGCTGTTCTTCAGCGGCTGGCGCTTCTACGTGCGCGACACCTGGAAGCCGGAGGGCCACACGATCCATCGCCGCTTCCTCGGCTCGGCCGGGGCGTTCTTCGCCCTCGTGCTCGCCGGGATCCTCACCGGCGTGATTTGCGCTACATGACGTCGAGCACCTCTGGAGGCCACGCCATGTCGATGCGTCGATCCGTCATCGCCCTCGCGACCCTCTCGCTCCTGCTCGCGCTCGCTGCGCCTCGCTCGCGCGCCCAGGAGGACCACGCGGACGACGAGACCGCGGCCGCGCCCGCCGGACCTCCCACCACGCGCGGCCGCGACGAAGCGACCGCCGCGGTCGGTCAGGCGGGCATGACCTTCGAGCTCGGCAGCGGCTTCCGCGTGTTCGTCCCCGCGGGCCTGCCCATCGGCGACTCGCGCCGCATGCGCGTCGCCACCGCGCGCGCCGCGCTGAACCCCGCGCACGTCGCCGAGGGCTTCCGCCGCGTCGGCCCGATCGTCTCGTTCGACGGTGCGATCAACGCGACCCGCAGCCCCGTCGTGATCTCGCTGCGACAGCCGCGCGACCCTGGCCGCCCGGACCTGCGCCTCGTGCTCGCGATGGAGCAGGCGACGATCTGCCGCGAGGGCCTCGACCCGCTCCCCAACGTCGCGAACCTGTGCAGCGGCTGGGAGCTCGTCGAGGCGACCTGGACCGACGGCCGCATCGAGGCGCGTCTTCCCGCGCCCGGCGGCTATCGCCTGGTGTTCGGCACCGTGCCGGTGCCCGCCGCGACCGAGGAGTGATCGCGCCCGCGCGGCGTACCATCGCCTCGCATGACGCAGTGTCAGGTGTGCGGCGCGGCCGCCGCGGATCTCGACTGGGACGACGAAGGCCGCAGGAGCTGTCGCGCGTGTCGTGCCCGCGCGCAGGTCGCGCTCGGTGATCGCCGCGCGCAGGCGGCGGCGGTGGGCGGCGTCGGCGGTGCGCGACAGGCGCGCGGCCTCTTCACCTTCATCGTCGGCGGCATCCTCTCCGGCGTGACCGCGACCCTGCTCGGCGGCGTCGGCCTGCTCTACGAGGAGGGCCGGAACCTCGGCTTCTACGCCGGGATGCTCGGCTTCGGCGTGCTCACGCTGACGCTCGTGTTCGGCTGGATGCGCTGGATGGCCAAGCGCCAGCACAGCGACTGATCACTTCAGCATCCACTGACACGCGCGCGCGCTCGCGACGTCGGGGAAGCGCATCACCGCGTCGTCCGGCACGTCGAGCGCGCGCGCGATCGTCCTCCACACCGGCGCGCCGGTCATCCGTCGATCGTTCACGAGCGTGCCCTCCGCGATCGCCGCGCCGCTCGCGCCGTCGGGCATGTGATAGCTGTAGCGGTGCCCGTCGCCGTCGGCGCCGGCGACCCGCACGTCGCCGTAGTAGCCGCCGCGGATCCGACCGCCCGCGAGGATGAACCCGTTCTTCCCCTCGTCGCCCGACGATCCCGCGGCCGGCGCGCGCCCACCGTCGGTGCTCGAGATCGCGATCAGCGTGCGATCCCAGATCCCCGCCGCCTGGAACCGCTCGATGAGCCGCACGAGCGGCAGCACCGTCGTCAGCGTCTGATCGCGCATCTGCGCCTCGGTGCGCTCGCCGTGCACGTCGCCGATGTCGACCTCGAGCGCGACGCTCCGCACGAGCCCGCCCTCGATCAGCTTGAGCGCGTACGCCGCCTGCTCCCACACGTCGATGCGCGTGCGCCCGTAGCGCGCGGGCACACCCGCCGACCAGAACGCGACGTCCTCCTCGGTGAGCCGCAGATCGACCACCCGCGGGGCGCCGAGGTGCAGGAGGCGCTGCACGTCGTCGAGCTGCGCGTCGTGCGCGCTCACCGCCGACGCCGAGTACCCGCGCGACTGCAGGAGCCGCGGATCGACGCGACCGAGGAAGCGACGCACCAGCTCCGCCTCGCCGGGATCGGGCAGCACGTTGCGATCGACGGCGGTCGCGGGGAACTCGCGCATCAGCGCATCGACGGTCTGGAAGCGATCGGGCTCGCTCCCCGGAAGGCCCGCGCCGAAGTGGTACATCGCGTGGGCGCGCTCGGTGCCCTTGATGACGACCGCGTTGTGGATCGTCGCGTCGTGCTGTCGCTGCCACCAGTTGTGCAGCGCGAGGGGCGTGGGCGTGCTCGAGTAGAACGCGCCCTCGGAGCTCTCGCCACCGGGCTCGCCTTCCCACATCGCGATGCGTCCGTTGCCCTCGGTGCGCGTGCGACCGGGTGAGCGCACCGGGTTCGCGGCCTCGTGCCCGTGCACCGGACCGTCGGTGAGCTCGCAGAGCTCCATCATCGCGATGTCGCCGACGTACGGGCGCAGCACTTCGGACTGCGGCGTGAGGAACACGTCGGGCGCGGCCTCGATCAGCTCGTCCTGCCGGAAGAAGAGCGCGCACTGCCGGCCGTGCTCGCCGCGCTTCAGCGCCGTGTGCCGCGCGAGCCCGGGCGGCACCATCACGTGCCCGAAGTCGAGCTGGTCCCGCATGCAGATCTCGACGAGGAACGTTCCGTCGGGCGGCAGCTGCGCGTGCGCGCGACCGAGCGCGGCCTCTTGGATCTCCGCGCGGAACGACGGCGAGAGCGCGGGCGCCGCGGCCGCGAGCGCGAGCCACTTGAGGAACGTCCGGCGCTGCGACGAGGGCAGTCGATCGACGTACGGCTTGGTCATCGGGCCTCGGGGGTGACGATCGCAGCGCGGATCACGTCGGGGTGGAGGAACGCCGCGCGCGCGAGGGCGCGCAGCGAGGGATCGGGGCCCGCGTCGCGCACGATCTCCTCGATGGTGCGCGCGTCGATCGTCTGCACGCCGGGCTCGGCGAGATCGAAGCCGTACGCGAGCAGATGGCGCGTCGCGCAGGGCAGGAACGCAGCGCTCGACGCGATCACGCGCGCGGCGTCGGGCAGCGACGCGACCTCCTGCCCGAGCATCTCGGTGCGCTCGTCGCGCGCCCGCTCGGGGGCGACGAAGTGCGACGCGTAGAGCCCCTCGACGTCGCTCACGCCGAGCTCGCCGCCCGCGAGCTGCACACCGGTCGCGTCGGCTCGGTAGCGACCGTCGCGGTCGTAGCGCACGAAGAGCTGCGCGTGCGCGCCGAACTGCCCGTGGCACGTGTAGCAGGCGAGCCCGTTGCCGAACCCCGCGCGCGCCGCGTCCTCGGTCTGATCCTCGGCGCTCGTCGCGCGGAACATCGGGATCAGCAGCTCGCGCTCGAGGCGCGGCTGCATCTCGTCGGAGATCGGATAGTCGACGCACACGAAGCGGCGCATCAGCGTGCGCGCGCGCCTCAGGTTGTAGCGGCTGTTGTTGCCCGCGAGGAACGCGCGCGTGGTGATCACGCCGGCCGCGTAGGGCGCGCCGGTGTCGCACGCGATCGCCGCGCCGCTCACGTCGACACAGTGATCGGTGGTGAGGATCCCCGACCACGGCGCGTTCGCGCGCGCCAGGTACGCCGCGAGGTTGCCCGGCAGGTTCAGATCGATCCCGTCGCGCCACCCGCTGGTGCCGAGGAGCGTCGAGATCATGTCGCGCGCCGCGCGCTCGAGGCCGGGCTCGCCGAGCCACGCGTCGATCACCGGTGCGAGCGCGGTCCCGCCGCGCTCGAGCTGCTCGATCTCGCTCTCGCGCAGCGAGCGTCGCACCAACATGGGCGCGAGGCGTCGCGCATAGCGCTCGGCGTCCTCGGGATCGATCGCATCACGACGCCGCGCGAGCGCGGCCTCGTTCTCGAGCGCCTGCGCGATGCTCCCGTCACCCACGCCCGCGTCGCTCGAGAAGCGCGTGCGATCGAGCTCGCCCGACGCGCACCCGAGCGCCAGCACCGCGAGCGCGAGCACCGCCCTCATCGCGCCACCAGCTCCGTGCTGCTGAAGAGCGCGATGCACATCGCGCGGTACTGCGCGTCGCCTCCGAGCGACGCCGGTACCTCGGCGAGCGTCGCGTCGTACGCGTCGTAGTCCTCGGGGGTCGCGCGCCGCCCGTAGGCCGCGATCACGAAGTCCTCGAGCGCATCGCGCAGCACCGGATACCGCGCGCGCATCGCCTCCGACGCGCACACCGGTCGCAGCGCGCGCGCCCACGACGTCATGCGCCGCGCCGACCACGAGAGATCGGGCGCCACCCCCGCGCCGTAGTCGTGGTCGCCCAGCTCGAGCCGCGCCGCGCGAAGGTCCGCGAGGATCGCGTCCTCGGTGCCCACACCGACGGCATCCGCGACGCGCTGCAGCCGCACGTCGAACGGCAAGAGCGTCACCGACTCGAGCGCGGCGACGAACGTCGGTGGATCGCCGGGATCGTGCTCCGGCCCGCCGAGCACTCCTTCACACCCGGCCAGCGCGAGCGCGACCCACGGCACCATCGACGTCCGCACGCGCAGGCGAACAGCAACGACCGCGCCGCGCCAGAACCTCGCAGAAAGCGACGCGAAACACGGAACGAGCGCCGCTCCCGAGCACCCCGCGCTCCGCTGGTCCCGATCGACCCCAGGGCGTCAGAGCTCGGGGCCGACCGCGCGACCGAGCCAGCCCAGGCGCAATCCGGCGGTCGCGTCGAGCGCGACGCCGAGCTGGTCCCCGCGCTCCTGCTGCATGTAGAGCCGCACCCCGAGCGTCAGCGCGAGCGGCCCCGCGAGATCGAACATCGCGTCGAACGAGCCGCGCAGCTGCCACCGGTTCTGATCGCCGAGGTCCACCAAGAACCAGTCGAGCAGCCCCTGCAGCGTCACGTGCCGCTGCTCGATGCGCGCGATGTCCCACGGCCGCAGCTGCACCACGGCGCCGACACCCCACTCGGCTTCCCCGTTGGGATCGAGCAGCTGCGCCTGCAGACCGGTCGAGAGCTTCACGTCGAGCTCGCTCGTCAGCGGGAACCGCGCACCGATCGTCGGGCGGAACAGCATCCAGTGCCATCCGCGTCCCGGCGGCTCGCTGAGCTCGCTCTCGAGGAAGATCTCGGCGTACGGATCGGGCACGTACCACTGCGACGGCACATCGCGCAGCCCGCGCCACGCGCCCAGCGATCGCAGCTGGATCTGATCGACCGCCTCCGCGAACGCGCCCGCGACCCCGGGCGTCATGCTCGGCGTCCACTGCGCGCGATAGCGCAGGAGCCCGCTGTTCTCCCACGACCAGTCGGGCGCCGTCGCGTCCGCGCGCAGGTTGATCTCGAGCCCCAGCGCGATCGTGTCGCCGCGGTTGAGCAGCGCCGAGTCGTAGAGCGGCGTCCCATCGGGCCTTCGTGGGTTGTCGATCGACGAGCCCGCGAACGATCCGTCGGCGTTGGCGCTCACGATCCACTCCGGCGTCACCGCCGGATCTTCGAGCGCGTCGCGCGCGTCGAGCTCGCTCCCTCGCTGCAGCCGCTGCAGCACCACCGACCGCAGCGTGCCGAGCTCGAGCGGCTCCCAGCTCACGCCATCGGGGAGCGACGGCAGCGCACCGTCTCCGCCGCTCGCGAGGAAGCGCAGCGTCACCACGCGATAGGTCGCGCGCGCGTTCACCGGCCGCCCCAGCACGCGCGCTCCGTCGCCGTCGCGCTCCAGCCCCGGCGTCACCAGGCGCTGATCCGCGCTCCTCCGCGCGAGCTCCACCACCCACGACGCCGGCACGTCCGCGACGACCAGCGGCTCGTCGTACTCGAGCGCGATGTAGAGATCGCTCGCGGTCAGCGCGTCCTCGCGCGCCGTCCTCCACCGCTCGTCGACCGCGCCGAGGTTGATCACCGAGAGGTCCGCGTCCGCCGCCTCGAGCACCACGCGCGCCGCGAGCTCCGCGAGCTCCTCCGCATCGAGCTCGCGCGTGAGGATCCCGCCGCCGAGCACGCGCCCCCACTCCTCGCAGTAGTCCGCGCCGATGCGGTCGAGGAAGTCGAGCACCGGCGCGCCCACGTCGATGCCGCGCCCGCCCAGCGGCTGCACGACCATCTCGTAGCCCGCGCGCAGCAGCCCCTCGCGGATCAGCACCTCGATCGCATCCCCGCGCGGCGCCTCGGCGATCGCGGGCACGACGGTCGAAGGTCGCGCGAAGAGCAGCTCGCCGCTGCCCGCGAGCAGCAGCAGATCGGGCCGCCCGTCCTCGGGCAGCTCCCGCGCGAGCTCGAGCGCCGCTGCGCTCTCGATCGCCGCGATCGCGATCACGACCTCCGCGCCCATCGCGCGCGCGGTCCGCACCTCCTCGGGCATCCGCTCCGCGATCGGCAGGATCGTGAGCCCCGCCGCGTTCTCCGGCGCGATCTGCGTCGTCGCGTCGTCGGGCAGGAACGCGAGCACCGCCATGCGCCGCTGATCGACCACGTGCATCGAAGGACGATCGCTCGCGTCGACGAGCAGATCGCAGAGCACGATCGACTCGTCCTCGCAGCGCAGGTTGGTCGCGATCGACGGGATCCCCCGGCGCCGCAGCGATCGGATCACGTCGAGCAGCGACGCGCGCGGCGCGCCCAGCTCCTCGATGCCGAACGAGAGCGCGCGATACCCGAGGCGATCGACGAGCTCCGCGAGCGCACCGGGATCCGACACCGCCGCGAACCGCGCCACGCCGTGCGGCGCGAGCAGCCCGCCGGTGTCGAGCACCATCGGCGCATCGGGCGAGCGCGCCTCGCGCATCAGCGCGTAGGTGTAGAGCGCGGTCTGCGATGGCTCGATCGTGAGCCCGTGCTGACACAGCGGTCGCCCGAAGCGCCCGCCGATCCCACCCGACGCGAGGATCCGCGAGATGGTCCGCGACTGCACGTCGATCGACGACTGCGCGCGCACCAGCGCGGCAGGAACGACGACGGCGATCGCGACCAGTGCCGCGATCGCCGTCTTCACGACCTCGCCTCGCACGGCGCGAGGCTTAGCTCAGTCCAGCTGGAGTGCTCGCTGGCGCGGGGGCCGCACGGGAACGTGCGGAGCACGTGGACGAGAGGGCCCTGCGCCGGTGAGCCCTCGAGCTGGAGTGCTCGCTGGCGCGGGGACCGCACGGGAACGTGCGGAGCACGTGGACGGGAGCCGATCTTTCAGCCGTTCGAGCGCTGCACCGGACGGAACGGGTGCACGAAGTTCACGAGCCCGCCCGGATTGCGAGTGCTGATCCAGAGCCGCCCCTGGCCCTGGAAGTTGCACACCAGACCCTCGCCGCTGAAGAAGAGGCTCTTCAGGCCGCCGAGGCGCTGCACGTTGTAGTTGAGCCCGCCGGTGAACGCGACGACGTGCCCGGTGTCGCACACGTAGCCGCCAGGTCCGACGTCGACCGCGTGGATGCCGCCGTAGCTCGCGAAGAACACGGGGCCCGTGCCCTCCGCCTTCAGCAGGAAGAAGCCCTGCCCGCTGAAGAAGCCGCGGGTGCCGCCCCACTTCGTGTCGAGGTTCACGCTCGGCGCCGCGCCGAGGAACGCGCCGCTGTTCATCAGGATCGGCGTGTGCCCGTCGAGCTCGAGCACCTGCACGTCGCCCTCGGGCGCCGGCGCGAAGTAGAGCGACTGGCCGGGCGCGGTCGCGGTGAACGTGTTCTGGAAGATGCTCTCGCCGCCGAGCAGCTTGCGCTTCGCCGCCGCGAGGAAGCCGCCCTGCATCGACGTCTTCATGTCGATCTTCGAATCGCGCGCGACCATCGCGCTCGACTCGCAGAGCATCGACTCGCCCTGCTGATCGAAGGTGACCTTCACCATCGTGAAGTCGGGCTTCTCGAGAAGCTCGTAACGCATGTTCGTCGTTCTCCTCTTCTCTTTCCCGAGATCACGCCCTGCGCGGCGGCAACATCGCCGCGACCGCCTGCCCGTAGGCCGGGGGATTGCGCGACTGGATCCAGATCCGCCCCTGGCCCTCGAAGTGACACACGAGGCCTTCGCCGCTCAGGAAGCTGGCGATCCACCCGCTGCCGCTCTTGCCGACCTTGTAGGTCAGGCTCGCGTCCCACGCGACGAGGTGACCGGTGTCGATCACCATGTTGCCCTGACAGACGATCTCCTCGATGCCGCCGAACGCACCGACGAGGAGCTGTCCCGGCGACTGCGCGCTCGCCTTCATCACGAACATGCCCTCGCCGGAGAAGAAGCTCTTCATCCCGCCGAGCTTCGTCTCGATCTGCACGTTCGGCGTCGACGCGATGAACGACGAGCTCGTGAGGAAGTAGCCTCCCGGCGTCATCTCGAGCGTCACCATGTCGCCGTTGAGCGCGTGCGCGAGGAGCACCTCGCCGGGCCCGTTGCTCGCGGTGAACGTGTTGCGGAAGAAGCTCTCACCGCCGAAGAGGCGCTTGAGCCCGCCCATCAGCCCACCCTGCGACTGCGTCTGCATGTGCACGTTGGTGCTCATGCCGACGAGCGCGCCCGACTCCGCCACGATCTGCTCGCCGTGGCCGAGCGACACCTTCGCGAGCGAGTGCGCCGGCCGATATCCGATGTCGATCTGCATCGTCGTGACTCCTCAGGAGGGCATGAGCGGGGTGAGCCAGCCCGCGAGCGAGCTGAGGTTGCGCGACTGGATGTAGATGCGGCCCTGTCCGTTGAACTCGCAGACGAGCCCTTCGCCCGACGCCATGAACCCGAGCAGGCCGCCGCCCGCGCTCTTGATGTTCATGGTGAGGTTGCCCTCGTACCCGACGAGGTGGCCGTTATCGACCATGTACGGGCCGTTGATGTCGATCGCCTGGATGCCGCCGTAGCTGGTGAACCAGAGATCACCGCTGCCGCTCACCTCGAGCATGAAGGCGCCCTCCTTCGCGAGGATCGACTTCAGCCCGCCGAACTTCATCTTCACGTCGATGTCGCCCGCGCTCGCGACGTACGCGCCGCTCGAGAGCACGAGCTTCTCGCCGGGGTTGAGGCGGCGATGCGCGATCTGCCCGCTCATCGTCGGCGCGATCCACACGCTGCCGGGCTGCGGCGCGCTGAAGTGGTTCACGAAGAACGTCTCACCGCCGACGACCTTGCGGATGAACGCGATCATCAGCGCCCAGATCTTCGCGAAGAAGCCCGCGCTCTTGCCCGCGTTCATCTTCACTTCCATCGCGACGTGCGAGTGGCGCGCGACCATCGAGCCCGCCTCCGCGATCACGACCTGACCGGGCTGCAGATCGACGCGCAGCATCGCGAACGAAGGGCCGTGCGTGATGGCGTGCGCGACGCTCGCGCCGCCCGTCGGCGCCGGCGAGATGCCCTGCATGGGCTGTCCGTAGCCGCCGGGATGGCCCGGGTGCTGCGGCTGCGCGTACTGCGGCTGCTGATCCATCGATGTCTCCTCCGCGACCCGCCCCACGGTCGTCCTACCGTGCGGCCAAGGCGCTCCGAATACGTCGAGGGGTGTCCCCATTTCCCCCGAGCGTTTCGCTTCTAACCCGCGCGCCGCGACGAGGGCAACGGGGTCGTCGGGCATCTGCGCGACTTCAAACTTCTTTCGGCGCTGCCCGCGGGGGCGATCGCGACGGATCCGTCACCGGGCCGTCTCGCTCCGGATCCGCGCCGACACGCCGAGGGAAACCCCATGTCTCGGGTGCGATCCGGTGCGATACGGACCCTGGCTCTTGCGGTTTTCTGGCTGGGGCACCACGACAGCTTGTATGGTTCGCGAAATGACAGTGCACATATCGTCATCTCGCGTCATCGTCCCCGATACGTCCCGCCGGGACGCTCTCCGCATCCCCTGTGATGCACACTCAAGGCGCTGGAATCGTTGACGAAATCGGAAATGGAAAAAACATGCGTTCAGACCCCTTGACCACCCCTCCGGTGCCCGTTTATCCAGGGGGTCCTTCCACAAGCCGTCGTGGGTTCGGGTGGACGACGAGCCCACCCCTTGTAGGTGCGAGACAGCGGATTGTGTGACAGGACGTACCGTCCCCGGCCGAGGCCGGCCGGTACGTAGCTCGATCGGGGACGTGTTCCCCTTTGATGGGAAGCAGGGGGCAACCATGCCCTGGGCGCGCCGCCCAGGGACCGGGGCCTCTTTGTCCTTCTTTGTCTTGTCGTTCTTCTCCGTTGCCGTCGGGCAGGACCTGGGGGGTCTTGCCAAGACCCAGCGGAAATCGCCGCGACTGCGGCCCATGTGGAAGTGGCGGGAGGAAAGCCGTGTCCGTAGATACTCGAACCGTGAGCAACACCGTCGACAGCAAGCCGCAAGGTTCCGCGAGCGCGCGTCACCACGCGTTGCCCATCGAGGAGCAAGGCCTCCGGATCGCGCGGCGCTGGACCCGTTCGGGCGTCGATCCGCTCGACGAGATCATCTACGAGCTGCGCGACAGCGTCATCACGAACCCCGACGGCTCCGTCGTGTTCGAGATGCGCGGCGCGGAGATCCCCGAGGACTGGTCGCAGCTCGCGACCGACATCGCGGTCTCCAAGTACTTCCGCAAGGCCGGCGTGAAGGGCGACGCGAAGAAGGGCGAGACGAGCGCGAAGATGCTCGTCCACCGCATCGCGCGCACCGTGCGCGAGGCCGGCGAGGCACAGGGCGGCTACTTCGCGACGAAGGAAGATGCCGACGCGTTCGAGGCCGAGCTCTCGTACCTGCTCGTGACCCAGCGCGCCGCGTTCAACTCGCCGGTCTGGTTCAACCTCGGCCTCTACCAGCGCTACGGCATCGAGGGCCAGGGCGGCAACTGGGCCTGGGACGAGAAGAAGGACGACGTCCTCGAGACGGCGAACGCGTACGAGCGCCCCCAGTGCTCGGCGTGCTTCATCCAGTCGGTCGGCGACGACCTCATGGGCATCTACGAGCTCGTGAAGAACGAGGCGCGCCTCTTCAAGTACGGCTCGGGCACCGGCACGAACTTCAGCAACCTGCGCGGACGCCAGGAGAAGCTGAGCGGCGGCGGCACCAGCTCGGGCCTGATGAGCTTCCTCGAGGTGCTCGATCGCGCGGCGGGCGCGACGAAGTCGGGCGGGACCACGCGGCGCGCCGCGAAGATGGTCTGCCTCGACATGGACCACCCCGAGATCGTCGACTTCATCGAGTGGAAGACCCGCGAGGAGAAGAAGGCGCGCGCGCTGATCGCGTCGGGCTATCCCGCGGACTTCAACGGCGAGGCCTATCACACGGTCAGCGGCCAGAACTCGAACAACTCGATCCGCGTGAACGACGAGTTCATGCGTGCCGTCGAGCAGGACGGTGAGTGGCAGACGACGATGCGCACGACCGGCGAGGTCGTCGACACGTACAAGGCGCGTGAGCTCTGGCGCAAGATCTCCGACAGCGCGTGGCAGTGCGCCGATCCCGGCGTGCAGTACGACTCGACGATCAACGCGTGGCACACGTGCCCCAACACGGATCGCATCAACGCGAGCAATCCGTGCAGCGAGTACATGTTCCTCGACGACACGGCGTGTAACCTGTCGTCGATCAATCTCGTGAAGTTCCTCGACGAGAACGGGAAGTTCGACGTCGAGGGATATCGCCACGCGATCCGGATCATGTTCACGAGCCAGGAGATCCTGGTCGATCACTCGAGCTATCCGACGAAGCGCATCGGCAAGAACAGCCACGACTATCGTCCGCTCGGGCTCGGCTACGCGAACCTCGGCACGCTGCTGATGCGGCTCGGCATCCCGTACGACAGCGACGCGGGCCGCGCGTGGTGTGGCGCGCTGACTGCCATCCTCACCGGTCACGCGTACAAGACCAGCGCGGAGATGGCGGCGAGCAAGGGCCCGTTCCCGGGCTTCATGCGCAACCGCCAGCCGATGCTGCGCGTGATGGGCAAGCACCGCGACATGGCCTACATGATCGACAAGGCGGAGTTCCCCGCCATCGTCGGCAGCGGTGACACCGGCGTTCCCCACGATCTCCTCGGCGCGGCGCGCGAGGACTGGGATCACGCGGTCGAGCTCGGCACGCAGTACGGATATCGCAACGCGCAGGCGACCGTGCTCGCGCCGACCGGCACCATCGGCCTGCTGATGGACTGCGACACGACGGGCATCGAGCCCGACTTCGCGCTGGTGAAGTTCAAGAAGCTCGCGGGCGGCGGGTACTTCAAGATCGTCAACCAGAGCGTGCCCGACGCGCTGCGCAACCTGAGCTATTCGCCCGCGCAGATCGCCGACATCATCGCGTACGTCAGCGGCACCAACACGTTCACCGGCGCGCCCTACCTCACGCGCTCGATGCTGATCGAGAAGGGCCTGACCGAGAGCGAGCTGAGCAAGGCGGAGAAGGCGCTGCCCGGCGTGTTCGACGCGTCGCAGGCGCTCTCGCCGTGGGTGATCGGGACGAGCGCGTTCGAGCGCCTCGGCATCAGGCCCGAGCAGTACAACAAGCCGGGCTTCACGCTGCTCGAGCACTTCGGCCTGACCCGCAAGCAGATCGAGGAGCTCAACGACGTCGTCATCGGCCGCATGACGGTCGAGGGCGCGCCGCACCTGCGCAAGGAGCACTACGCGGTGTTCGACTGCGCGAACCGCTGCGGCAAGCACGGCAAGCGCTTCATCGAGCCGATGGCGCACGTGCGCATGATGGCGGCGGCGCAGCCGTTCCTCAGCGGCGCGATCAGCAAGACCGTGAACCTGCCCAACGAGGCGACGATCGAAGAGGTCGAGCGCATCTATCACGAGGGCTGGAAGCTCGGGCTCAAGGCGGTCGCGCTCTATCGCGACGGGTGCAAGGCGAGCCAGCCGCTCTCGACCTCGAGCGCGGAGAAGGAAGACAAGGCCGAGGCGAAGAGCGAGAAGATCGCTGCGGCGCCCGCGCCTGCTCTGGTGCCCCAGGTCGTCACCGAGCCCGCGAAGCCGCGCACGGTCGAGAACGCGAAGGCGCCGCCGATCAGCGTGCGTCACCGCATGAGCAAGCGTCGCCGCGGCTTCACGCAGGAGGCGAAGGTCGGAGGCCACAAGGTCTTCCTCCGCACCGGCGAGTACGAGAACGGCGCGCTCGGTGAGATCTTCATCGACATGCACAAGGAAGGCGCGGCCTTCCGCTCGCTGATGAACTGCTTCGCGATCAGCGTCTCGATGGGCCTCCAGCACGGAGTCCCGCTGAGCGCGTACGTCGATCAGTTCACGTTCACGCGCTTCGAGCCGGGCGGTCTCGTCGAGGGCCACCCGAACATCAAGTTCAGCACGTCGATCATCGACTACGTCTTCCGCGTGCTCGGAGTCGAGTACCTCCAGCGCTACGACTTCGCGCAGGTGCCGCCCGCGGAGACGCAGATGGAGCTCTCGAACCCGACGGACGCCGACGCGGTGCAGAAGCTCCCGGCGGGGCAGATCGACAGCATGGCGCCCCCGGCGATCACCAAGGCGCCGCAGATCGAGCTCGCGTTCGCGGGCGCCGATCACGCGGCGAAGTCGGGCAGCGGCAGCGTGCTCGACCAGCAGCTCGGCGAGATGATGGGCGACGCGCCGATGTGCGATCAGTGCGGCCACATCACGGTCCGCAACGGCGCTTGTTACAAGTGCTTGAACTGCGGCGCATCGCTCGGCTGCAGCTGATCACTCCGAGAGATCGATGAGAGAGCCCGCGCGCCGAACGGCGTGCGGGCTCTTTCGTCTCCTTCTCCCGATGTGCCTGACGGTTGCCCGTGCACCGAGAGAGGCTGCATCGGCGACGACTGACGCGCTCAGAACGAGACGCCGATCAACACCGTGCCGTCGGGCTCGTCGGTGCCGAGCCCGAAGAGATAGAGCGCGACGTCGATCGACTCCGACGACAGGCCCGCGAACGGGCCCGCGTCGACGTCTCTCGGGCTCTGATGAAAGCGCGTCCGCTGGATCGTACCGCCGACCCGGAGCCACTCGAGCGGTGACCACCCGAGCTCGGTCCAGGTGAAGAAGAACGCCTCGCCGCGTTGTGACCAGTCGACGAAGAGCTCGCCCTCGCTCGACACATCGAGCACGCCCATCACCAGCTCGGCGCGATAGGCCACGACTCCGCCCGAGGTCGCGCCCGCCGAGAGCCCGAGCGCGAGGTGCACGTCGTAGGTGAGGGTGGATCCTCCCGCGAAGTGCAGGCCACCGAGCACGGTCGCGATGTCCTCGCCCTCGTAGCCGTAGCGCGCCTCGACGTGCAGGAGATCGCGATCGACCCACAGCACGCGCGTCCACGTCACGTCGTCATCGGCGGATGGAGCGACGCTGACGTAGCTCTCGTGTCGGAACGACGGCCGTAGCTCGTCGCCGCGACAAGGCGCCGCCATCAGCGCGACGAGCGCCGCAATCGTCCCACCACCGATCTCGACCGAGCGCATGAGTCCGGAGTCGCGCGCTCGATCATCTAATCCCGCGCTCGGACTTCAGAGCGTCGATCGTCCGGTCATTCAGGCACGACCGCCACCGACCGTCGGGGCCGGGCCGCCTCCGACGTGGGTGCGAGCTTCGCGTGCGAGAGCGCCATCAGCGGCCCGACGATCGCCCATTGCACGATGGTGAAGGCGGTCTCGATGAGCAGGTAGTCCGGAACGGACGTCATCACGTTCTTCGCGGCGACGGCGAGCGTCGTGAAGCTCCACGAGAGCACGGCGCCGAACGCGGCGAAGGCGAGCCCGCGCCGACCTACACCCGCGGGACGACTCGCGAACGAGCTGTCGAAGACCCAGGCGAAGAGCAGGGCCTGAATCGTCATCGACAAGAACCCGAACGGGACGATCACGTCCTGTCGATAGATCGCGAGACGGTCGTAGTAGCTGTCGAACGCGACGAGGTGCCACACGAAACCCAACACGAACGTGGGCACGAGATAGCAGAGCGCCCCGACTCCGATCCTTCGCATCATCGCCCGGCCCTCTTGCGCTCGGATCTGGCCCCGCTCTCCTTGGCCGGTAGCGTCTCGACGAATGCCCGCGCGAGCCGCAACCACGACTCGACGCTTCGCGCATCCAGCGTTCCCGCGACCCTGACGAAGCCCCGCATGGTGCGGCCGTTCATCACCATCGGCTCGGCGCCAGGCTTGGCGAGCGCCTCGGCTTCGCCGGGCTCGCCGACGCGCACGAGGAGGCCACGGTCGGAGCTGGCCGCGATCATGTGGCCCTTCAGCATGAAGCCGAGGCCGCCGAACATCTTGACCTCGCGCACCTGACTCGCGTCCGCGAGGGCGGCTCGCACGTGTCCGGCCAACTCCTCGTCGATCGCCATCTCAGGCCTCCTCTCGCAGTCGCGCGTCGAGCAGGTCGAGGGCGCCGCGCCAGCCCTGCTCGTGCCGCAGGTCGGCGTCCGCGCGCCCGAGCTTGGTGTGGCGGATGGTGAGCTCGGTCCCGGCGTCGCTCGGAACCAACGTGACGATCACCTCGGACTCGATGCCGGCGTGCTCGTCAGGCGGTTCGATCACCCAGGAGAACACGATGCGCGACGGGCGCTCGATGACGCGGTACGTGCCGCCGACGATCATCCGCTCGCCGGTCGGCACGTCGTAGGCGAACCGGTACGAACCGCCTGGGCGGAAGTCGAACGCGAGCACGGTGAGCGCGATGTCCGGCGAGGGACGCAGCCACCGTGTGACCAGCGTCGCGTCGGCGAACGCCGCGAACACCCTGTCGGGAGGGGCGCCCAAGGAGCGGCGAACGAACACGCCAGGGCTCGGAGCGCTCATCGCTCGGACTCCTTCAGGAGCTGCTCGAGCTGATCGATCGCGCCGGTCCAGAACGCCTGATGGCGCTCGAGCCACTCACTGGCTTGCGCGAGCGGCTCGCGACGCAGGCGAAAGCGGTGAACGCGCCCCTCGACGCGACGCTCCACGAGCCGTGCGTCCTCGAGCACCCTGAGGTGACGCGAGATCGTGGGCTGCGCGGAGCGAAAGCGCGCGCCGAGCTCACCGGCGCTGCGCGCCTCGCCGCCCGAGAGCGCGTGGATCATCGAGCGCCGCGTCGGGTCGGCGAGCGCGCGAAACGTCCGGTCGAGGGCAGCCTCACGATGCATAGCTGTGTAGCTATATGTTCGAGGTGGCGGTGTCAACGGCCCGTCGCACGGCGAGTCGGCGGGCCCTGTCACATCCGTGCGATGTCCGGTGTCTCCTTCTCGAACGCATCGCGAAGGAGGCGACATGGCAGGAACGACACGGATCCCGGCGACCGAAGTCACCGGCATCTACGGCGCGATGATCAAGCGGCTCAGCAAGAGGATGCTCGGAGAGGTGCCGGAGTCCCTCGGCGTCTTCTGGCACAACCGTCCGGTGCTCAAGGCGTTCTTCGGGATGTCCGGTCAGGCGCAGAAGTGGGATGCCTGCGATCGCAACCTGAAGTCGTTCGCGCACATGGCGGTCGCAGCGACGGTCGGCTGCAGCTTCTGCCTCGACCTCGGCTACTTCACCGCCCACAACGAGGGCCTCGACGTGACCAAGGCGCGCCAGGTTCCGCGTTGGCGTGAGTCCGACGTCTTCACGCCGCTGGAGCGCGACGTCATGGAGTACGCCGAAGCGATGAGCGACACCCCGCCGAGGGTCACCGACGCGATGTCCGCCCGGCTCCTCGAGCAGCTCGGCGCGCCCGCGCTCCTGGAGCTCACGGCGTTCATCGGGTTGGCGAACCTCGCGGCCCGCACCAACGTCGCGCTCGGCATCAAGGCGCAAGGCTTCTCGGCGACGTGCGGCCTGCAGCCGCTCGCGGCGCGCACCGCGGAAATGGCCTCGGCGACATGAGCGACGACCCGTTCGTCGCCCACCGTGGCCTGCTGTTCACCGTCGCCTACGAGATGCTCGGCTCCGCTGCCGACGCGGAGGACGTCGTGCAGGAAACCTGGCTGCGGTGGGCCAGCACCGATCGGGCCGAGGTGCGAGATCCGCGCTCCTACTTGGTGCGGATCGTCACCATGCAGGCGCTCAACCGGCTGCGCTCCCGGAAGCGGCGGCGCGAGGACTACGTGGGGGAGTGGCTGCCGGAGCCGCTCCTCGTCGGCCCCGAGGTTGCGGAAGACGTCGAGCTCGCAGAGAGCATCTCGATGGCGATGCTCACCGTGCTCGAGACCCTCGGCCCTACGGAACGCGCGGTGTTCGTGCTTCGCGAGGTGTTCGACACGCCGTACGACGAGATCGCCGCGGTCGTCGGGAAGACCCCCGCCGCGGTGCGCCAGATCGCGCACCGCGCGCGCGAGCACGTCGCCGCGCGCCGGCCACGGATGCAGGTGACCCGAGCCGAACAGGAAGAGGTGATCGGCCGGTTCCTGAGGGCCCTCGCCGACGGCGACGTGCAAGGGCTCGTCGAAGTGCTCGCGCCCGACGTGGCGGTGGTCCCCGACGGAGGCGGCGTCGTCCGCGCGCTCCGGGTGCCGCTCGTCGGGATCGAGCCGGTCGTGCGGGCCCTCTCCGGCTTCGCGAAGCGCGCCGGTGCAGGCACCGCCGTCTCGCCGATGTGGATCAACGGCGGTCCCGCGGCACGAATCGACATCGATGGCGTGCTCGACACCGCGATCAGCTTCGTCGTCGAGGACGGCCGAATCACCCGCATCTACGCCGTCCGCAACCCTCACAAGCTCACGCAGCTCCGGGAAGAGAAGCAGGTGACCCTGCAACGTCGCGGGTGCTCGGATCAGAGCAGCTCGACGGCGGTGTAATTCACCTCGATGACGCCGTCGCGCGTCACGAGCTCACCACCGAGCACCGCTTCGACGTTCGTTCTTCCGGCGACCGGATAGGTCGCGGGGGCGAGCTCGAACAGGCATCCATCGCCGTCGCGCTGGAGTGTGTACGAGAGACATTCCCATCCTCCGCGCTCGTCACGACGACAGATGGGTGCCAGTGCGGGATCGGGCTCTCCGAGCTGAGAGAGCCAATGGGGCTCGACCGAGAACCCACGATCGCACTCGAGGCGCGCTTCGACGACGAAGTCCTCGAGCACCCGGCCGCGCGTCGCGACGGTTCCTTCGATGACCTCGAGGTTGTCGGCATGCGATATCCCGCGGCGTCCCAGTCGACCCGTCCGTCCGCGCTCACCGACGCCTCGGCGAACCAGCCCGACGTGAACGTGTACCGGTGCGTGATCGTCGCGTTGCACGCGTCGTCGACGTCGGCTGGGCGACGCGCGGGGCCACCGTCCGAGCACCCGAGCGAGAGCGAGAGAAGGGCGGAGATCACGAGAGGAGCATTCGAGTCACGAATCGACATGAGCGGCGCGCTGCGCAGTGCTCGTGCCAGCGTCGATGTTCGCGACTTCGACGGATTTCCCAGAGACGCGCGCGACACCATCGTGAGCCCTCGGAGCGCGGTCTCGCAGCGCATGGAGAAGCTCGATCGCGGTCACGTGGGCGCGGCGCGACACGCCTCGAAGCCGCGCGCGAGCACGTCGCGATCGAGCCCGTAGCCGACGATCACCAAGCGGCTGCGTCGCGTCTCGTCCTCGCGCCACGACGCGCCGAAGCTCACGTCCACTTCGTCCGCGACGCCCTGCAGGATCATCCGCTCGTCGACGCCGCGGATCGCGAGGACGCCCTTGGTGCGCAAGAGGCGCCCGGCGACGCGCGCGAGCTCCTCTTCCATCCAGTCGAGGAAGCGATCCTCGTCGAGCTCTGCATCGAGCACCAACGACACCGACTCGATCGCGCTCTCGTGCGGCGCCTCGGGCAGCGCCCGCCAGCCGACGTCGGTCGCGCGCTGCGCGAGGAGCGCCTCGAAGCTCGAGCCCGCGACCCCTCGCGCCGACGTCGCGATCACCGCCGCACCGTTGCGCGCCGCGAGCCACTCGCGCGCTTCGTCGATCATGTGCTGTGAGCACACATCGGCGCGCGAGAGCACCACGACGTCGGCATATCCGATCTGCTCGAGCGCGAGATCGTTCTGCGCGAGCGAGGGCAACCGCGTCGCGTCCACGACCGTGATCACACCATCGAGCTGCAGCGCCTCGGTCCGACCGATCGCGCGGATCACGCCGGCGGGCGACGCCGCGCCCGACGTCTCCACGAGCACCCGCCGTGGCGCGCGCGATGCGAGCTCCGAGAGCGCGCGCACCAGCTCTCCGTAGGTCGTGCAGCAGATGCACCCGCCGGTGATCTCGACCAGCGTCCGCGCGCGCTCCGCGAGCAGCTCGCCGTCGATCCCGATCGCGCCCAGCTCGTTCACGATCACCGCGATCTCGCCGCGCGCGTGCTCGCCGAGCCACGCGTTCACGAGGGTGGTCTTCCCCGCGCCGAGGAAGCCGGTCACCACGCTCACCGGGATCGTCCCGACCCGCATCGTGGGCAGTCTGCGACGGCGCGCGCTCCGCGTCGCGCGCCTCTGTTAGAGTCCGGCCCGATGGTCCGCACACGCATGTCGATCGTTGCGCTGACGCTCGCGCTCGGTGCCTGCAGCTTCATCGACGACTTCGGCAAATTCGAGTTCCAGGGCGACGACATGGACGCCCGGGTCGACGGCGACGGTGGCATTCGCGCCGATGGATGCAGCGTCGCGCGCGACGAGACGTGCAACGGCGAGGACGACGACTGCGACACCCGCGTCGACGAGCAGCCGACCGAGTGCGGCGGGCCGAACGAGCTCACCTCGTGCTCGGCGGGGACCTGCACGGTCACCGGCTGCGCCGAGGGCTGGGGCGACTGCGACAACAGCGTCGACGGTTGCGAGCACGACATCGCGAGCGATCACGCGTCGTGCGGCGCGTGCGGCATCCCGTGCGCCGCGACCGCGGCGTGCGTCGCGTCGACCTGCTCCGCGGGAGAGACCGGCTGGTCGCTGCTCGTGCCCAACGTGCAGTGGAGCGCCATCGCCGCCGGCGAGCGCGCGTTGATCGCGGCGGGCACGTTCCCGGGCACGGTGACGGTCGGCGCCTCGAGCCTGGTCTCGCGTGGCTCCGACGACGTGCTGATCACGCGCATCGACGACGCGGCGGGCACGCCGCTCTGGTCGCGCACGTTCGGCGGCAGCTCGCTCGAGCGCGTCGTCGACGCGGAGATCGCGGGATCGCTCGGCGACGTCGTGGTCGCGGGCACGACCGCGTCGCCGACGATGATCTACGCCGACGACGCGACGCAGGCGCTCTTCGGCGCGGCGAACACCACCGACGCGTTCGTGATCTCGCTCGCCGACGACGGATCGCTGCGCTGGTGGGCGCAGTACGGCGGCACCGGCTACGACAACGTCGTCGCGGTCGCGCGCGACGAGGACGGCTCGACGTACGTCGCGGGCAACTACTCGGGCGGCTTCTCGATCCGCAACGATCGCGACTCGTCGGGGATCCCGATCCCCTACGCCAGCGCGCCGCCCGACGGCGTCTTCGTCGTCAAGCACGAGCTCTCGGGCCGCACCGCCTGGGTGCGGACGTTCCCGCGAGGACCGGAGTTCATCGAGGCGTTCGCCTTCGGCGGCGACACGATCTTCCTCGGCGGCGAGCTCGACGACGGGATGACGTTCGACGAGATCGTGCTCACGCCGAACGCGTTCCGCCAGGGCTACGTGGTGGCGCTCTCGGCCGCCGACGGCATGGCGCAGTGGGGCCGCATCTACGGCGTGCCGGAGAACGAAGAGGGCGAGCTGCTGCGCTGGATGACCGCCGATCCCGAGGGGAACGTGTACTTCAGCACGCGCACCAACGGCGGCGCGGACTACGGCGGCGGCATGATCCCGCTGGCGCTCTCCGAGGGGTTCACGCTCGTGAGCCTCACGTCGAGCGCGGAGCATCGCTTCTCGCGCATCTTCTCGGATCAGTACGGCGAGGGTGGGGTGAACCGAATGCGCTTCGCGGGCGGGCACCTGCTGATCGCGGGATGGTCGGGGGCGGACGCGGACCTCGGCGGCGGCACGTTGCCCAACGTCGGGCGCAACGACGCGCTCGCGCTGCAGATCACGCCCGACGGTGCGTGGCGTTGGTCGGCGGTGATCGGGAGCACGGAGTTCGACGGTGCGAGCGCGATCACGTCGAGCGTGGACGGAGAGCGCGTCTACGCGGTGATGGGGCTCGCGGGGACCGTGGTGATCGACGGGACGACGTACGGCACGGGCGGGAGCATCCTCGTGCGCTTCGATCTGCCGGTGGGGAGCGAGCAATGACGAGGACGATCGTGGTCGCGGCGATCGTGATCGCGGCGATGTCGAGCACGCGCGTGAGCGCGCAGGCATCGGGCAGCGACGAGCAGGCGCGCATCCACTTCCAGGCGGGCACGCTCTACTTCGAGCAGGAGCGCTTCGAGGACGCGGCGCGCGAGTACGAAGAAGCGTTCGCGCTCTCGCCGCGCCCCGAGCTCCTGCTGAACGCGGCCACCGCGTGGGATCGTGCGGCGCGCCTCGAAGAGGCGATCGCCGCGCTCGAGCGCGTGATGCAGCAGTTCCCGGGCACCGAGGCGGCGCAGCTCGCGGAGCCGCGCCTCGATCGACTGCGGCGCATGCAGGAGCGCCTCGCGCGCGAGCGCGAGGAGGCCGCGGCGTCGGCGGCGACCACCACGACGACGACCACGACCTCCGAGACGCCGAGCACCGGCGGTGGGCTCGACTACCTGCCGGGCACGATCACGCTCGCGGGCTCGGCTGCGGTCGCGGCGATCGCGATCGTGCTCGGCGTCGTGGCCCACGACACCTACTCGACGCTCGAAGAGCAGTGCGTGGGCGGCGTGTGCCCCGGCGATCTGCGCGACGATCGCGACACCGCGTCGGCGCTCGCCGATGCGTCGACGGCCCTCACGTTCATCGCCGCAGCCGGCGGCATCGCGGGCGTGGTGCTGATCGTCGTGGCGGCGGTGGACGACGCGCCCAGCCCCTCGAGCGAGCACGTGGAGCTCGTGCCGGGCCCGGGCGACGTGGGCATCGGGGCGCGTCTGCGCTTCTGATGACCCGATCGGCGCGCGCCGCGCCTCTCTCCTCCCATGCGGCGCGCGCGTCTCGTCCTGGTCGGGCTCGCTCTCGTGGTCGCGGGGTGCGAGGGCATCCTGATCGAGCGCGGTGGGCTCGGCGAGATCGACGCCGGCGGCACCATCCCGAGGGTCGACGCGGCGCGCCCGATCGATCCGCCGCCGCGCGACGACGACGCGGGCACTCCGCCGCCCGATCCGATCGACGCCGCGATCCCGCCCGACGACGTCGATGCGGGGACGCCGCCTCCGCCGCCTCCTCCTCCGCCTCCTCCTCCGCCTCCGATCGACGCGGGCACCGACACCGACGCGGGCACCGACGCCGGACCGCCCCCGCCTCCTCCGCCGCCTCCTCCTCCCCCGCCGCCTCCGCCTCCGACCGGCTTCGCCGATCTCGTCACCCGCGCGCAGTGGGACGAGATGTTCCCCCAGCGCAACGCGCTCTACTCCTACGACGCGCTCGTCGCCGCGACCGCGTTCCACCCGACGTTCGCGCGCGAGGGCACGATCGAGCAGCGCCGCCGCGAGGTCGCCGCGTTCCTCGCGAACATCGCCCACGAGACCACGGGCGGCTGGGACACCGCGCCCGGCGGTCGATACGCGTGGGGCCTCTACTTCATCCAGGAGGTCGGCTGCGAGAGCGGCGCGTGCACCCAGTACTGCGCGCCCTCGGGCACCGATCCCTGCGCGCCCGGCCGCACCTATCACGGCCGCGGTCCCATCCAGCTCTCGTGGAACTACAACTACGGCCCGATGGGCCGCGAGCTCGGCGTGGACCTGCTCGCCGATCCCGACGCGATCACGCGTGACGGCGTCGTCGCGTTCCGCACCGCGCTCTGGTTCTGGACCACGGCGCGGTCCCCGAAGCCCTCGTGCCACGACGTGATCACCGGGCGCTGGACTCCCACCGACGCCGATCGCGCGGCGGGTCGTCTGCCTGGCTTCGGCATGACCGTGAACGTCATCAACGGCGGGCTCGAGTGCAATCGACCGGGCGACTACCGCGTCGCGGATCGGCTCGGCTTCTACGCGCGCTTCACGTCGATGCTCGGCGTCTCGCAGGGCGACAACGTCGACTGCGCATCGATGCTCCCGTATTGAGCTGAGCTTGCGGGAGGGGTCTTGGAAGACCCCTCCCCCCGACCGGCGGAGCCGGATCGGGCCCCCCCTCCCCGAACACTGCGCGCGGGGTACCAGCCCCGCTTGCTCACGCGCCTACGCGCGAGACGTCCGAGCTCACTCCGCGAGCGCGCAGCGCGGCCTCAACATCACCGCTTCGCGCACCTCCGAGCCCTCGCGCTGCGCGACCGCGAGCACCCGCAGATCCTCGGTGACGCGGACCGCGCGGGTGACGTGCCACGCTGCTCCGTCGGCGAGCAGCGCGTCGATCGCGAGCTTGCGATCGCCCACCATCATCCACCCGTACGCGTTCGGTCCGGTGACGCTCGGCCCGGTGTCGCCCCCGACGATCACTCCGTGATCGTTCACGTCGGTCGCCGCGCCCCACGCCAGCTCGGGCACCGGGAGCAGCGGGATCCGCGCGATCAGCTCGCCACGCCACACCACCGGCGTCATCGCGTCGCTGGTGAGCGACGACGCAGTGCCCACGATGAACGCTCCGTCGTCGGAGATCGCGAGCGCCCGTGACCTCAGCGCTCCGTCGTTCGGCAGGAGGCGCAGCTCGCCCGCGCCGGTCCACACGAACGCGCGCCACACGCCGAGCGTCTCGTCCGCGGTCGACGTGCCCACCACCGTGCTCGTCCCGTTCTGCACGATGTCCAGCGCCTGCACCACGGCGTGCCGCGTGTTCGCGTCGGGCGGCAGACCGAGCAGCTGCGTGAGCCGCGAGGCCAAGCGCAGCGACGCGCGCCGCGCCTCGTTCACGACGATCGTGCCGTTCGGGGCGATCGCGGTCGCGCTCGAGTCCTCGTCGTCGTCCTCCGAGAGATCGACGAGCCCACTCGCCTCGCTCCACACGAACGCGTGAGTGCGCTCGTCCTGCCACATCTGACCCGCGAACGATCCGTCCGGCGCCACCCCGGCGATGCGCGCGATCCGTCCCGCCGGCGACCCGGTGAGCGCATCGAGCGAGACCAGCACACCGGGCCCGTCCCAGCGATAGCTGTCGCCCAGGATCCCGAGGTACACGCGCCCCGCCGCGTCGACGTCGTAGGGCTCCGACGCGAGCTCGTCTGCGAGCACCTCGACGTCGAAGATCGCGGCGCCCGGCTCGAACGCGCACACGTCGGGCTCGACGTGCGCATCGATCGGCGGCGGGCCGCCGTCGCGCTCCGTCGCGCCGCCGTCGCGCTCCGTCGCGCCGCCGTAGCGCTCCGTCGCGCCGTGATCGAGAAAACACCCACCGAGCGCGAGGATCAGCGGCACCCAAGAAAAGCGAAAGCTCATCGAGATACTGCTGATTGGCCAGCAGCGCGCGCGTCCGTCACCGCACCTACGCGCGCGCCGCGACCGCGGCGATCCCGATCACTGCACCTGCTGCACCGCGCTCCCGCCCTGCGCCTGCGCCATCGCCTGGCCCATCTGGCTCGCGAGCGCTTCCTGCTCGGCCGCGAGCTGCTCGATCTGCGCGAGCTCCTCCTGCCACTGCTGCTCGCCGGGGCGGATCGCGATCGCGCGCTGCAGGTCCTGCATGCCGAGCTCGTAGCTGCCGGTGTACGCGCGGATGACGCCGCGGTTGAACAGCGTCTTGCTCACGATGTCGGCGTCCTCGGGGTTCAGCTGCGCGCTCGCGTCGTCGTAGGGCCCGAGGATCTGCGTGTAGACCTGCTCCGCGCCCTGGAGGTTGCCGGCGCGCACGAGATCGAACGCCTGCCCGCATCCGTCGGCGCCGCCGCAGTCGGTGAACGCGACCTCGACGGTGTCCGGCCACGGCAGGATCACGCGCGCGAACTGACCGACGAACGAGCCGATCATCGACTCGAGCATCCCGCGTCCGTCGATCGGCGCGGGGCGCCCGTTGGTCGCGCTCGTCGAGCTCTGGAGCGCGTCCTGGTAGGTGCGATCGAACACGACCTGACCGGTGTTCGCGACCATCACGACGAAGCGCACGCTCGCGCTCGCGTTGCCCCAGCGCGTCGTCTGCACGCACGGGTAATTCTCGGTGCGCGTCTGCTGGCGGCCGTTCGCGTCGGTGTACTGCACGCTGCGCGAGCACGTCGTCTGCGCGGTGCTGAAGTCCTCGCGATAGCTGAAGTCCATCACGTCGCCGGTGACGATGATCCCGCCGCCCGCCGCGAGGAGTCGGATCGCGGGGTTCAGGCTGTTCGCGATGCGCTGCTGCAGCATCGTCTGCACCTGATACGCGGCGTTGGGGTCCACCCCGTTGAACGGCTGCACGCTGAACGTGTTGCCGACCTGCGAGGCGTCGAGCAGCGCGGGGCGGACGACCTCGAAGCGAGCGCGCGATCCGCAGCCGACGGCGAGGAACGCGAAGAGCAGCGTGACGAGCGAGAGCGCGCGAGTGAGTGGCGAGCGAGGCATATGCGCGAGCGACGCTAGCAGCCCGCGCGCCATTCACGAAAGCGCGCGATCCGCGCGGGCGCTGTCGAGCCGCGGTCACGCCGTCGTGAAGGCGCGGCGCCAGGTGGCTCGATCGTCCGGACCGGTCTCGATCGAGGCCGCTCCGGCGATTCAGCCTGGAGGCGGAGTGCGTTAGGGTCGCACCTTTCGCACGAGGTCAGGATGTCCGTTCGGCTGTTTCCTCTTCCTCCATGCGCGGTCGCGCTCTCTCTGATCACCCTGCTCGCGAGCGGCTGCGACTGCGCCGGTGAGCGCTCCCCGCGACGCGGCGCCGGTGACGGCGGCCAGCAGATCCCCGACGACGACGGCGGCGGCGAGCCGCGCGACGGCGGCCCGCACGACGAGTGCGGCGACGGGCTCGACGACGATCGCGACGGGCGCGTCGACGAAGACTGCCAGTGCACGCCCGGCACGCAGCAGCGCTGCTTCGCCGGCGACCCCGAGCTCGCGGGCGAGGGCGCGTGCGCGTGGGGCGTCCAGGACTGCGCGAGCGGCCTCGAGTTCGGCACGTGGGATCTCTGCGTCGGCTCGGGCGCGCCGAGCGACGAGCGCTGCAACGGCGTCGACGACGACTGCGACGGCGAGACCGACGAGGGCTGCGAGTGCCCCGAGGACGCAGTGCGTCCTTGTTACTCCGGCCCCGCCGGCACCGCGGAGGTCGGCCTCTGCGCGAACGGCATCGAGCGTTGCGAGCTGATCGACGGCGGCTCGCGCTGGAGCGGCGAGTGCCTCGGCGAGTCGCTGCCGGCCACCGAGGTCTGCGACGCGACGTTCGACGAGGACTGCGACGGAGTGATCGACGAGGGCTGCGACTGCAGCGCCGGCGACACCCGCAGCTGCTACGGCGGCCCCGCGGGGACGCGCGACGTCGGCCTCTGCCGCGCCGGCACCCAGACCTGCACCGTGACCGGCGGCATCGCGGGCTGGGGCGCGTGCGTGGGCACGACCTTGCCGAGCGCCGAGACCTGCACCGGCGGTCGCGACGAGGACTGCGACGGAGCCATCGACTGCGCCGACCTCGAGTGCGACACCCACGCGGCGTGCTGCACGCCCTTCGACGACACCGTCTCGATCGTGCCGGTGGACGCCGAGATCCTGTTCGTCGTCGATCGCTCGGGCAGCATGGACTGGCTCGAGGAGACCGGGACCCAGACCCGCTGGCAGGCGCTCACGACCGCGATGAACGCGGTGCTCCCGTCGATCACCGATCTCCCGCTCGGCATGCTCACGTTCCCGCTGCGCGATCCCGCGGGCGGCAACGAGCTGCGCAGCTGCATGGTCGCGGCGTCGCCCGAGATCCCGATCGCGGTGGGCACCGGGTCGACCATCAGCGCCCGCCTCGTCTACGCCGATCCGCGCGCCGGCGACACGCCGACGCCGGCGGCGATCGCGACCGCGCGCAGCTACCTCGCGGCGAACCCGAGCACGCGCCCGCGCTTCGTCGTGCTCGCGACCGACGGCCTGCCCGAGCCCAACTGCGGCGCGACCGTCGCGTCGACGGTGAGCGCGATCACGAGCCTGCGCGTCGACCTCGGGGTCGAGACGTTCGTGCTCGGCTTCGTCGGCCCCGACGGCAGCGGGAGCGCGGCGGGCATTCCCGCGCTGCGCGACGCGCTGAACATGATGGCCGACGCGGGCGGCCGGCCGCGCATGGGCGCGGGCACGCTGCGCTACTACGAGGCGGTCGACGCGCCGGCGTTCGAGCGCGCGCTGCGGGCGATCCTCGCGGCGGCGACGGACTGTGCGGTCGACCTCTCGAGCGCGCCGCCGCGCCCGGGCAGCGTGGTGGTGCGACGCGACGCGGTCGTGGTGCCGGCGTCGGGCTACACGCTCACCGGCACGCGCCTCGAGCTGCTCGGCACCCACTGCGACGCGATCCGCAGCGGCGCGGTGTCGACGATCTCGGTCACCGACAGCTGCGGCGGCTGATCGCGCGGTGGAACGGGCGTCCCGGCTCGCCGGGACGCCCGACGAGAAAAAAGGCTCGTCTGCGCCGCCGACACGCAGTCAGACGAGAAAAAAGGCTCATCTGCGCCGCCAACACGCAGTCAGACGAGAAAAAAGGCTCGTCTGCGCCGCCAACACGCAGTCAGACGAGAAAAACCGCTCGTTCGCGCCGCGAACACGCAGTCAGACGAGAAAAGAACGCGTGTCTGCGCCGCCAACAGGCGTTCTGGCGAGCCTGAGGGCGTGTTGCCGCCGCCGACAGGCGTCCTGGCGAGTCTGGAGGCGTGTCTGCGCCGCCGACGAGCGATCTGGCGCGCGCGAGCGGCGTGTGGGGGCGATCCGAGCGAGCGGAGAGGTGTTCGGCGTCTCGCTCACTGCGCGCGACGTCGCCAGCCGCGCTTCTCGACGGCGCGCACGTCGGGCACTGCACCGAGCTCGTCGAGGTACGCCGCGAGCGCGGGGAGCTCGTCGTCGTCGGGATCGCCCTCGAAGGGCCGCACCCGCACCAGGTTGCCGTAGCTGCGCGCGATCTTCTCCGGCGAGTCGTCGACGAAGAGGATCGCCTCCTTCGCGAACCCGAGGCCGCGCAGCTTGCGGATGTCCTTGAGGTACACGGTCTCGAAGGTCTCGAGGTCGCGGTGCGGCACGCATCGATCGCGCGCGAGCACGAAGCGCAGCCGCGAGCGATCGCCGAACAGCATCGACACGACGCCGTTCGCATAGCGCTCGCCCGAGCTGGTCCACACGCCGACGTGGAACCGCTCGAGCACGTGCTCGAGGAACGTGCGCACCCCCGGCCGCTCGTACACGTGATACCCGAAGAGCACGTGATCGGCGGGCCGCTCGAGCGCGTCCTCGCGCGCATGCACGAGCGTCTCGTCGAGATCGAGCACGAGCAGCTTCTCGAAGCGCGGCACGCTCCGAGGATGGCGCTCACCCCTCGCCTGCGCTCGCGAGCCCGAGCTTGTTCTTCGCGGCCTTGCCGATCTTCGTGCGACCGGCCTGCTTCATCACGTGCGTGAGCAGCTCTTCGCCGAGCGGATGGCCCGCCTCGGCGAAGTGGAAGCCGGCGTAGTAGAGGTGCTCCAGCTCGAGCGCCTTGTCCTTCTTGAGCGCCGCGCCGACGTCGAAGCCGCGATCCGCGAGCGCCTCGAGCTGGGTGAGCCCCTCGTCGCCGCTGCGCATCGCGGGGCGGGTGTCGAGGTGCGAGGCGCGCAGCGCGAGCGAGGCGAGCGCGTAACGATCGTCGTCGCTCGCGTGCTCGGTGCGCGCCAGGAGACCGAGCGCGATGCGCAGCTCGCTCTCCTTGTTCCTGCTGCGCTTGAGCTTCGCGACCAGCTCGCGCAGCCCCTCGGCGAACGACTTGCTGTCGGCGTCGCGCGCGACGTCGGCGTGGGCCTGCCATCCCTCGCCGCTCGAGAGCCGCGCCAGCGCCGCCTCGACCAGCTTCTTGCGCGCCGCGGGCGGCAGCTTCTTGGTGTGGGGGCGCAGCGCGTAGCGCAGGGTGTTCGCGCGATCGGCGTCGGTCTCCGCCGCGAGCGCGGTCGCGAGCGCGGGGCCCGCGTCGTCGCGCGTCTCGAGCGCCTTTGCCGCGAGCTCGCCGCGTCGTCGATCCGCCTTCGCGACCACCTCGACCAGCGCCTTCGTCACCTCGCCGCCGGGCTGCCTCGAGAGCTTCTCGATCGCGATGCGCGCGCGCTCGGGATCGGGGTGCGCCGCGAGCCGCGCGATGCGTCCCGCGTGCTTCGCGGGCAGCTCCACCGCGGCGAGCCCCATGATCGCCGCCTGCGCGAGCATGCGATCGTCGGCCTCCGCGGCGTCGACCATCGCGTCGATCACGTCGGCGGTGCGCGCCTCGTCCTTCGCGATCACGTACCGCAGCGCGATCAGCGCTTCCTGCCGCACCGCGAACGGCGCGCGGGGATCGCGCGCGTACTCGAGCAGGATCTCGGTGCCCTCGTCGCGCTCGAGGTAGCCGAGGATCTTCACCGCGGTCGCGATCGGGATCGGCGAGACCGGCGGGCTCTTCTTCATCTTCTCGAGGATGCGCGTGACCTCGGAGAGCCACATGCGCCGCGTCTTCGCGTCGGCGTCCTTGATGCGCGGCCGCACCTGCAGGGCGACGGCGCGCGCGACCTCGGGATCGGCGGCCTCGAGGTTCGCGAGCAGCGTGTTCACCGCGTCCTTGCGATCGCCGAAGCGCGCGAGGATCGCATCGAGCGCCTTGCGCTCTTCGCCCTGCGCGGTGGGCACCCGCGCCTTCACCTGCTCGACGACCTCCTCGCCGCACGCGACGATCGCGTCGATCGCGAGGCGCCGCACGTCGGGATCGCGCGCGCCGGCGAGCGGCAACATCGCGGGCAGCGCGCGCGGCGCGCCGATGCGGGCGAGCGCCTCGAGGGCAGGGCGCTGCAGCGGCGGCGCGCCGGTCTCGAGCATCGCGACGAGCCCTTTGATCACCTCGGGCCCGCGCGCCTTCAGCTCACCGAGCACGATCGCCGCGGCGATGCGGCGCTCCGGCGCTTCGTGCGTGAGCAGCTGAGCGATCTCGTCGATCGGCGACTTGGCCATGCGAAGAGGATACGCCGTTGCTCCGAGCGGAGAGCACGAGCATGCTCGCGCGCCGGTCGATGCTGGATCTCGCGAGCACACGCGCACGCTGGGCGCTCCGGGGCGTCGTGATCGCGTCGGTCCTCGTCGCGGTGGCGCTGCTCGTCGATGCGATCACACCGGCGCGCGGTCGCGGGCTCGTGCAGCGCACGTGGCGTCCTCGCGGCGAGGTCTGCGCAGAGCCGCCCGGCGATGCATCGCGCGAGGTGGTGCGCGACGCGGTGGTGCTCCCGCGCGAGCGCGCGCGGCGGTGCATCACGTGGAGCGCGGCGTTCGTCACGCGCTTCCGCACCCCGGTGCGCTTCGAGATCGAGACGAACCGCGCATTCGTGCTGCGCGTCGAAGGCGACGAGGTGCTGCGCGCGCCCGATGGCGCGATCGAGGTGCACGCGCACGAGATCGATCTCGCGCGCGGCGCGCACCCGATCGAGCTCGCGCTCGCCGCGCCCACCGGGCCGGGGTCGTACCTCCGGGTGCGCACGCTCCTGATGAACGGCGCGCGTCCCTGGGGCTCGCGTCCCGTCGATCTCGACGAGTGGCACGTCTCGGCGTCGAGCGATCCCGGGCCCCGCACCGCCGCGCGCACGATCGCGTTCGCGCTCGCGCTGATCGTCGCGCTCTCCGGGCTCGTGATCGCGCGGCGGCGATCGATCCCGACCTGGCTCTCCGACGCGCTGATCGTCTTCGTCCTCACGAGCCTGTACTTCGTCCCTCGCGCGCTCTCCGCGGGGTTCTCGATCGACGAGCTCGCGTACGTGAAGGCCGGCGAGAACTACGTCGCGAACCTCCTCGCGGGCGACTTCGAGACCGCGGCGTGGCGCTGGAACATGGAGCACCCGCCGGTCGCGAAGTGGGTGTACGGCTGGGGCGCGCTGCTCGGTGGATGGAGCGGCGCGCGCGCGACCGCCGCTCTCTGTGGCGCGCTCGCGGTCGCGCTGATCGCGATCGCAGGACGCGTCCTCGTCTCGCGCCGCGTCGGCCTGCTCGCGGCCGCGCTGCTCGTGTGCACGCCGCACTACGCGGGGCTGATGCGCACCTGCACGCTCGAGGCGGTCACGTGCCTGGTCTGGGCCGCGCTGCTCGTCGTGCTCGCGCTCTGGGTGCGCGACGCGGGCATCGGCGATCACGTCGCGCGTCGCGCCCACCAGCCGCGCGAGCGCGTGCTGCGTGCGCTCGCGGGCGCGCTGCCGATCGTCGGCACGTTCGCGCGCGCGACCTCGGTGTGGTCGGGCCCGCTCTCGCTGCTCGCGGCGTGTTTGGTGTCGCGCCGTCGCGGCCAGGGCGGGCTGTGGATCCCCTGGGAGATGATCGCGGGCGGCCTGCTCGCGGTGCTGATCGTCTACGCGGGATGGCCCTGGCTCTGGCCCGATCCGCGCGAGCAATTCGGGCACGCGGTGCGGCACTTCACCGACTATCTGCCGCTCGAGTGGTACCGCGGGCATCTCCATCACCCGGGCCGCGGCTACTTCACCCACGCGTTCCTCGCGACCACCCCCGAGCTCCATCTGATCGCGGGCGCGCTCGGCGCGATCGTGCTCGCGCGACGCTCGCCCTCGTCGGCGCTGCTCGTCGTCGCGGCGTTCCTCCTGCCCTTCGCGCAGAGCCTCTCGCACGTGCGCCAGGACCTCTCGCGCTACGTGATCACCGCGTGGCTCGGCCTCGCGCTGCTCGCCGCGATCGGCACCGACGCGCTCGGCGTGCTGCTCGCGAAGCGGAACGAGCGCGCGCGTCTCGTGCCCGCGCTCGTCGTGATCTTCGTCGCGACGTTCGGCCTGCTTCGCGCCGAGCCCCATCCCCGCACCTACTTCGCGCCGTGGACCGGCGGTGCGCCGCACGTCGCGGAAACGCGCGCGTTCGAGATCGCCGACTGGTGCGAGGGCCTCGAGGACGCGACCGCGCACGTGAACGCGCACGCCGGGCAGGGCGAGCGCGTCGAGTACCGCACGAGCTGTCGCGACCTCCACGATCCGCTGCGCGACGATCTGATCGAGCATCGCGGCGCGGGCGCGCAGTGGGTGATCTCGCAGCGCTTCGCCTACGAGCTCGACCAGCACGAGCCCGCGCTCGCGTCGTGCACGATCGCGCACGACACCGTGTCCTCCGGTGTCGTCGTCGCGCGCGTCTGGGACTGCCGCTGATCAGCGCACTTCGGTCGGCGCGCCGGTGGTGGCCGGCGTCGTCGTCCCGGTGATCTCGCGCGGCGGGGTGGGGGGCGGCGTCGCGGCCTGCTGCGCGCGTCGCTGCGCCTCGAGCGCGACTCGCTCGCGCGCCGCGAGCTCGTCGGTCCAGATCTGCGCGACCGTCGTCTCCTCGCGCACGCGCTCGCCCTCCATGCGCCCGCGGATCGTCACCCGCCCTTCGCCCGCGAAGCGCACCGCGACGCTCTCGACGCGCTCTTCCTCACCACCGTGGCTCTCCTCGCGCGTGACGATGTCGGCGCAGAGCATGTCGGTCGCGCCCTCGGGCACGCCGCAGATCGAGAGCTCGCCGTGGGTGCCGTAGGTGTCGCTCGACTCGTAGTCCTCGTCGTCGTCGGCCTCCATGTACCACTCGTCCTCGACCATCACGAGGACCTCGGGCTCCCCGCCCGGCTGCACGTCCTGGAAGCGCACCTCGATCGTGACCGTCGAGTCCATCCCTTCGACCGAGTACACCGGCCCCCGCGTGATCCAGCTCTGCCCGTCGAACGTGAGCAGCTCGTACGAGGTCTCGCCGCGATCGTCCCAGGCCTGCTCGGGCGTGCCCGCGTCGTCGTAGTCGCCGATCGAGATCACCGCGGCCTGACGTCGCTCGCGGCCGCGCGCGACCGCCTCGACGTGCACCGCGCAGCTGCCCTCGGTCGAGTCCTCGCCGATCGTGTCCGAGCCCTGCTCGACCGGCGCGCCGCACGCCTCGTTCTCCCGCCCGGTCGCGTAGGTCCAGAGCGTCGCGGGCACGGTCTCGGGTCGCTCACCGCGCCGTCCGAGCTCGGTCGCGACGTCGTTCCATCGCCCGCGCACCGCCTCGTTCTCGCGATACCAGAGCGAGCGCTCGTAGTCGCTCAGCGCGCCCGTGAGCCCGGTGCGCGTCCCCTCCGCGTCGGTCAGCGCGCGCGCCCGCGCCTCCGCGATCCGACCGCGGTTGTACAGGCACGCGCCGAGCGTGTTGCGCTTCGCCGCGTCGGCGAGACGGAAGTCGTTCTCGAGCGTCGAGACGCCGCGCCGCGTCTCCGCGTCCGCGCCGTCGAGGTTGCCCACGTCGAAGTAGAGCCACCCGAGCTCGCAGCGCGCCTGCGCGTCGTTGGGGTCGGCCTGGATGCGCGCGCGCAGCGGATCGGCCTGCGCCGCGGCGGGCTCGGGTGGCGGCGTCGGAGGCGGCGTGGTCGCGGCGGGCTCGGTCGTCGCGGCCGGCTCGCTCGTCGCGGGCGTCGTCGGTGGAGGTGTCGTCGGATGCGTGGCGGCCGGCCGGGTCGGTGTGGGCGGCGCCTCGCTCCCACCGCTGCACGCACCGAGTCCCATCGCGATCGTGACCAGGATCGTCCGCGTCGTCGCCTTCACGCTCCCCCTCCCGGCGCCCGAGGATACCGATCGGCGCGCACGCATGACACGTACGCTCGGCATCGCGATTCCGCGCCTCGCTCGCGCATCCGGAGTAGACTGGTCCCGATGCCTTCGCTGAAGTGGATCCGGCCCGAAGGGCGGCCGAAGGTCTACTCGATCTTCAAGAAGCTCACGTCGATCGGCCGTGCCGGCGGCAACGACATCCCGATCGAGGACCGCTCGCTCGCCGAGTACCACGCGCAGATCGTCTTCGACGGACGCGAGTTCAACCTCAACGAGGTCGACCGCGAAGGCGAGATCCTCATCAACGGCAAGAAGAAGCGCCGCTGCAAGATCCAGCACGCGGATCGCCTCACGCTCGGCGGGGTCGAGCTCGTCTTCTCCGCGTTCGACGAGTCGGTGGATCGCGACGGTCCCTCGAGCGACGAGGACGCGTCGGTCGCGGCCGAGCTCTCGGGTCTGCGCAAGCTCCACGAGCTCTCGATGCGGCTCATGCAGAGCCGCTCGATGCAGGAGCAGCTCGAGCTGCTGATGGACACCGTCCTCGAGGCGACCCACGCGTCGAAGGGCTTCCTCGTCCTGCTGGAGAACGGCGACACGAAGATCAGCGTCGCGCGCCACCTCGCGGGCCGCCCGCTGCCCGAGGCCGAGCAGCTGCTCAGCGACTCGATCGTGAAGAAGGTGCTCGAGTCGCGTCAGCCGCTGATCGTGAGCGACGCGGTGAACGACACGTTCTTCGGCGCGAGCCAGAGCGTCATGAACCTGCAGCTCGCGAGCGTGATGTGCGCGCCGCTGATCGCGCAGGGCCAGCTCCTCGGGCTCATCTACGTCGGCAACGACAGCGTGCGCGGCCTCTTCGAGGAGAGCTCGCTCGACGTGCTCACGATCTTCGCGTCGCAGGCCTCGCTGCTGCTGCAGAACGCGATGCTCCTCGATCAGCTGCGCAGCGATCGCGATCAGCTCGCGGAGCAGCTCAACGAGCGTCGCTTCGGCGACATCGTCGGCACGAACCCCTCGCTCGTCGAGGTCTTCCGCAAGGTCGAGAAGGTCGCGTCGACCGACATCTCGGTGCTCATCACGGGCGAGACCGGCACCGGCAAGGAGCTCATCGCGCGCGAGATCCACCGTCGCTCGCCGCGCCACGCCGGGCCCTTCGTCGTCGTGAACTGCGGCGCGATCCCCGAGAACCTCATGGAGAGCGAGCTCTTCGGCCACGTGCGCGGCGCCTTCACCGGCGCGATCGCGACGCGCCAGGGCAAGTTCCAGGCGGCGAGCGGAGGCACGCTCTTCCTCGACGAGATCGGCGAGATGCCGCTCTCTCTGCAGGTGAAGCTGCTTCGCGCGCTGCAGGAGAAGGTCGTCGTCAAGGTCGGCGACACCAAGGCCGAGCGCGTCGACATCCGCGTCGTCGCGGCGACCAACCGCAACCTCGAGGACGAGATCCGCAAGAGCGCGTTCCGCGAGGACCTCTACTACCGCCTCAACGTCGTGAACCTGCACCTGCCGCCGCTGCGCGAGCGGGGCGACGACGTGCTCGTCCTCGCGAAGTTCTTCCTCGCGAAGTACGCCGAGGAGCTGAACCCGAAGGTGAAGGGCTTCACGCCCAACGCGCTGATCGCGATCCGGAAGTACGAGTGGCCGGGCAACATCCGGCAGCTCGAGAATCGCATCAAGAAGGCGATCGTCCTCTGCGACAAGACGCTGGTCGGCCCCGAGGACATGGACCTCTTCCCCGAGGCCCTGCAGCCGATCATGACGCTCACCCAGGCGCGCGAGGACTTCCAGCGCCGCTACATCCTCGAGGTCCTCGAGCGGAACAACGGCAACCGCACGAAGACGGCGCGCGACCTCGGCGTCGATCCGCGCACCATCTTCCGCTACCTCGAGGGCATGCCCGACGCGCCCGAGCCCGGCGGCCCGCCCACCGAGTGATCACGGGAGCCGTGATGACGCATCGCGTCGATCCCATCACGGGATCGGAGGTCTGACATCGATGTCGTGGGCGGCTCGGGCAACGTTCGACGCGATCGCGCGAATTGCCGGGCGATCCGTGGGCACCGTGGCACGCGCAGCGCGTGGCACTCGCGCTGCATTCGCGTGCGCAGGAATGGTCGCGTCCGGTGCGCTGATGGTGACGCTCCCGGGCTGCCTGACGCAGAACGTGCAGTACGACGTCCCGCAGAACTACCCGCCCTCGATCGAGTCCGCGGACACCGCGCTGTTCCCGCTGAACAGCCTCATCCAGTTCCCGAGCGAGCTGGAGGTCGAGGCCGACGGGGGCACGACGACGCTGGAGCGGATCCCGCTGCGCATCGACGTGCGCGACCCCAACGTCGAGCAGCGTCTCGAGTACCGGCTCTACATCGACTTCGACTCGGAGGCGCCGATGCTCACCGGGAACGCGCCGATCCCGCCGAACCCGCCGAGCCTGCGTCGCGAGCTCGAGATCTTCGTGCCCCGGACGTTCCTCGAGCCCGAGGGCTGCCACCGGATCGAGGTCGTGGTGTCGAGCGCGTTCGCCGGCCCGATCGGCCGCGCGCCGCAGACCCAGGGAGACGTCGCGACCGCGACGTGGTGGGTCGTCTCGGACACCGACGGCATCAACGGCGTCGACGCGACGGTGTGCCGATGGTGAGCCGCGCGCACCTCGCACTGCTCCTCGCGGGCGCGCTCTCGGGCTGCACGCTGACGATCGATTCGCCGCGCACGCCGCCGACGAATTCCTGCGGCGAGGACGCGGACTGCGACACGTCGCGCTGCGATCGCGAGATGGGCATCTGCGTCGCCGACACGACCGCGCCCTACGCGTTCAACGTCCAGATGGTGCTGCCGGCGTCGATCGACGAAGGGCGTCCCGCGCTCGTCACCTCGAGCGGCTCGTTCGCCGCGAGCGGCGCCGACGCGAGCATCCAGATCGCGGTGCGCGCGCCGGTGCCGGTCACCGGCTGGGTGCGCGAGGGCGGCACGCGGCCGGTCGAGGCCGACGTCGTGTTCTCGCCGCGCACGACCGTGGTCGTGCCGGTCGCGCCGCGGGTGACGGTCACCACGCCCGGCGTCGAGACCGCGGGCATCGTGCCGATGCGGGCCCACGAGTTCGCGACGCAGCTCGTGCCCGGCCTCGTCTACGACGTGGAGGTCCGGCCGCGCGGTGAGGACGCGCGCCGCCTCGCGCCGACGCGCGCGGTGCTCGATCTGATGGGCGGCCAGCGATACGACGTGACGCTGCGCCCGAACGAGGAGCACTTCCGGCTCGCGGGCACGCTCGTCGATCTGGTGGGCACCGGGCACGACGGCCTCGAGGTGCGTGCGATCGACGAGAGCGGACGTCTCGTCTCGTCGGTCGCGACGACCTCGACGATGGGCGAGGACGAAGGGGTGTTCGTGCTCTTCGTCGATCCGGCCGCGACCAACTGGCGGCTCGTGGTCTCGGCGCCTCCCGCCTATCAGGAGGCAGCGGCGTTCCCGACGATCACGGTCGACCCGGCGGTGCTCGTCTACGAAGGCCCGACCGACGACCCGCGGGTGCGCGTGCTGGTTCCGGTGCCCGACCAGACCGGCGCGTGCTTGGCCGGGACGGTGGAGATGCCGGGCGGCGGCGCGGCGATCGGCGCGACGATCACGCTGCGCTCGCGCGCGCTCGAGGACGAGGAGACCGGGCTGACCGGCACGTTCTCACTGCAGCTCACGACCTCGGCGGGCGCGTCTCCCGAGGCGCCGATCGGGTGCTCGCTCGCGCCGCTGCCGCCGGGCGGCTTCGAGGCGCGGGTCCTTCCCGGCGAGTACGACATCGAGATCCGCCCCCTCGAGCCGGAGGTCGGGGTCTACGTCGAGCACCGCCGGATCACCGACGACACGGTCGGCCCGGTGTTCGTGCTCCCGGAGCGCGCGCAGCTGAGCGGCATCCTCCAGCGCTCGGCCGGCGAGCCGGTCTTCGACGCGCGCGTGCGCGCGGTCCCGCTCAATGCGCCGCTGCCGGGCCCGCGCACCGACGAGGCCTCGCTGCTCAACCGGGCGAACGAGACGATCACGGATCCGCTCGGCAACTTCCGACTGCTGCTCGACGTCGGGGTCTACGACCTGATCGCCGAGCCGCCCGACGGCAGCGGATGGCCGTGGGTGGTGCGCCCGGCGTTCGCGATGGCGGCGCGAGAGTGGACGGAAGTGCTCGACGTCGGGCACCCGATCGCGGTTCGTGGGCGCGCGAGCTTCGACGACGGCGCGCTGATCGCGGGCGCCGAGATCACGGCGTACGCGGTGGTCGGCGAGGCGGGGGCCGAGCGGGCGGTGCCGATCGGGCGCGCGACGAGCGACGCCGAGGGCCGTTTCCTCCTGCTCCTCCCGCCCGAGCTGCGGTGAGCTTCGGAAGGGGTCTTGGAAGACCCCTCCCCGAACGCTGCGCGCGGGTCCCAGCCCGGCTTGCTCTCGCTCGGCGAAGCCGTGCTCGACCCAGTCACGCGAATGCGGCGGATCGCGGCCAGATCCGTGGGCGGTTCACGCTGGATACAAACACTGCGAGCGGAAACGGCCGTTCGGCCGGAACCTGTTCGCAGCCTCTTGTCAGCCGGCGTGTGTTTCGGCTTAGGATTCGGCCACCGGACCGGGAGCCGGGCCCTGCAAGGCCCCGAGTGCGGCTCGAACCCCAATGGAACCGGGAGATCTGAGACCATGAACAGCAAGCTGAAGACCTCGCTCGTGGTGGCTGCGTCGGCCCTGCTCGGCCTGAGCGCGTGTGGCGGCGGCAGCGCCCAGAGCTCGGAGTCGACGGGCGAGACCGCCTCGTCGGGCAGCGAGACCACGACCGAGACGACGACGACCGAGTCGGGCGACGCGACGGGCACCCAGGCGTCGTGCGGCGCGGGTAGCTGCGGTGGCGCGGCCGAGGGCGAGTCGACCGGCGAGGCGCCGGCCGAGGGCTCGGGGACCTGATCTCCCTGCGCTGCTCTCGTTCATGAGAGCAGGGCGCGCAGACCGCGCGCCTCGATCGCGAACGAGAGCCGGCGTACAGAGGTGCGCCGGCTCTCGCCGTTCCAGGAGCAGGATGGCAGCGAAGGAAGCACGAGGGATCGGGCTCGGCCTGCGGCAGGAGATCGCCGCGGAGATGCTCGCGCGCAGGCCCGACGAGATCGAATGGGTGGAGATCCACCCCGAGAACTACGTCGAGCGCGCCGGCTCGTTCGAGCGGCACCTCGCGGATGCGCGCGCGATCTGGCCGGTGGTGCCCCACGGGCTCTCGCTCTGCTTCGGCTCGATCGAGCCCTTCGAGCCGGCGTACCTGCGCAAGCTGCGCGCGTTCCTCGATGCGATCGACGCGCCCTGGTACAGCGACCACCTCTGCTGGGGCGGGGTCGACGGAGTCGCGCTGCACGACCTGATGCCGATGCCCTTCGTGCGCGAGTCGGTCGACGTCGCGTGCGCGCGCATCGCCCAGGTCGAGGACGCGATCGGTCGCCCGGTCGCGATCGAGAACGTCAGCTACTACGTGCACCCCGGCGCGCCGGAGATGCACGAGATCGACTTCGTGCTCGAGGTCCTCGAGCGATCCGGATGCCGGATGATGCTCGACGTGAACAACGTCTACGTGAACGCGCGCAACCACGGGTTCGACGCGCGCACGTACCTCGATCGCATCCCCGCCGATCGCGTGGTGCAGATCCACGTCGCGGGGCACCTCGTGCGGGCGGGACAGCCGATCATCGACACCCACGCCGAGCCGATCTGCGACGACGTCTACGCGCTGATCGGGCACACCCTCGCGCGCATGCCCGACGTGCCGGTGCTGCTCGAGCGCGACGGCAATTTCCCCGCGCTCGACGTGCTGCTCGAGGAGCTGCGGCGCCTCCGCGCGATCGCGGACGGAGCGCGCGCGTGACCGTCGCCGAGCTCCAGCGCGCGATGCAGCGGGTGTGCTTCGATCGCGCGCCCTCGCCCGAGGATCTCGCGCTGCTGGGGAGCGAGCGCGCGCTCCTGTACCGCGACCTCGTGCGGTCGCGGCTGCGCGAGCTCGTGTCGAAGGTGCTGCCGAAGACCGAGGCCGCGATCGGTCGCGCCCGGACGAGCGCGCTCTTCGATGGGTTCCTCGCCGAGGCGCCGCCGCGATCGCGCTTCTTCCGCGAGGTGATCCCGGACTTCGTGTCGTTCGCGCTGCTGCGCATCGAGGGGCCTGCGCACGCGCGCGACGTGCTCGCGCTGGAGTCGACGCGCTGGGAGCTCGCGTGGCGCGCCGGGGAGACGCCGGACGAGATCGTCGAGTTCGATCTCGAGAAGACGCCGGTGCCGCATCCCACGCTGCGCGTGCTCGCGCTGGGGCACGCGGTGCATCGCGACGTCGACCCGCCGCCGGCGGGTGCGTTCTTCGTGAGCGTGCATCGGCGCCCCGATCACGTGGTGGAGACGCGCACGCTCGACGCGACGTCGTTCGCGCTGGTGCGCGCCTGGGCGCGTGGGGATCGCCCCGCGATCGACGGCGTGCGCGAGGTGCTCGCGGCCGAGGGACGCGCGCCCGACGCCGCGTTCGTCGAGAAGATGAGCGCCCTGCTGACCGCGCTCCTCGAGGCGGGCGCGCTGCTCGGCTCGCGCGCCTGAGGACGCGCCGGGGCACCGAGTCGGGCCTATGCTGTCGTGGACGGTGCGGTTCGCCATCACGATCTCGGCCGCGCTCGTGATGATCTCGTGCGGCGCGCGCGCGCCCGCGAGCCCGCCATCGCCGCCTCCGGCGGGCACCGTGCGGTACACGTTCGCGCTCGAGCCCGACCTCGAGCACATCCACGCGACGGTGTGCTTCGAGGGCGGCGTGCCCGACGCGCTGGTCGCGATCCACGAGGAAGGGCGGGCGCGCGTCGAGACCGCGGTCGTGCTGCGCGAAGGCGCGACGCACCCGCTCCCGATCGACGAGGAGATCGATCTGCGCGGCGTCGCGCCCGGCGAGTGTGTGCGCTATCGCGTCGATCTCTCGCCCGGGCGCCGCGCCGCGCCGGGCGCGCCCGGGAGCTATCGCGTGGGCGACGATCTCGTCGCGCCCACGAGCCTCTGGCTGCGCGCGCCCTCGCCGCGCGACGAGTCGACGGCGATGCTCGCGCGCTTCGTGCTGCCCGAGGGCGTGCGCGTCTCGACGGTGTGGCCCGACGCCGACGAAGAAGGCTGGATGCGCATCGACGAGCGCGCGTTCCGCTACATCGCGTACGTCGCGTTCGGCGAGCTCGAGGTGGAGCGTGTGTCGGTGCCGGGCGGGTGCATCGACGCGGTGGTGCTCGACGGCGCGCTGAACGTCGACGCGGACCAACGTCGCGCGTGGCTCGGTACTGCGGGGCGCGCGGTGTCGCGGGTGCTCGGTCACTTCCCCGCGGAGCGCGCGGGCGTGATCGTCGTGCCCACGCCGTTCGCCGACACGCCGGTGCTCTTCGGGATCGTCGGGCGCGGTGCGCTGCCGACGATCGCGCTGCTCGTCGGCGAGAACGCGCGCCCCGACGCGCTGGTGCCCGACTGGACCGCGGTGCACGAGTTCACGCACCTCGCGAGCCCGTTCGTCGAGCGCGACGAGGCGTGGATCACCGAGGGCCTCGCGACCTACTACCAGCAGGTCCTGCGCGCGCGCGAAGGGATGCTCACGCCCGAGCAGGCGTGGAACGAGATGCTCCACGGGTTCGCGCGCGGACGCAGCGAGGGCACCGGTCGGACCCTCCGCGACGAGTCGCGGGACATGTTGCGTACATACGCTTTCGGGCGGGTCTACTGGTCCGGCGCCGCGCTCGCGCTGATGGCCGACGTCGCGTATCGCCGCAGCTCGGACGGACAGGGCTCGCTCGACGACGCCATGGTGCGCGCGTCCGATCGACGCGACGAGACGCTGCGCGCCGACGAGCTCGTGCGCGCGATGGACGGACGCGACGGAGGCCCGTTCGCCCGCGTGATCGCGAGCTGGATCGACCGCGCGGAGTTCCCCGACGTCGACGAGACCCTGGCGTGGCTCGGGGTGCGCAGGGGGGTCGCGGGTGTCGAGCTGCACGATGCGCCAGGTGCGGCGATCCGCGACGCGATCATGAATCGCGGCGCTCCGCTCGCGTCGAACCCCGACGGGTGCCGGTAACGAATTCCGGGGAAATCCCTCTTGTTCGAGGGACTTCGTGCTGCGAACCTTCGCGCGAGCAGAGATGCTCGTTTCGCTGTTCGGACGTCTGCTCCGGTCCTTCGAGCCCGGATCTGACGTGCGGGCGGAAGACGAAGAACTCGTGAGGAGCAAGGAAAGCATGCGACTGCGCACGTCCGGTTGGTTCATCTCGATGCTCGCGTTCGTCGCGGCGATCTCGTTCGTCGCGGCGGATGCGTCGGCGCAGGCGCGCACGTTCCGCATGACGCGCGGGGGCGGGAGCCGGATCCAGTGGGTCTCGGACGCGCCGCTCGAGCGCATCACCGGCGTGAACAACGCGGTCACCGGCGAGCTCACGGTCGACCCCGCGAACCTCGCGACGGCGCGCGGCACGGTGAGCGTCGACATCGCGCAGATGCGCACCGGGCTCGACCTCCGCGACGAGCACCTTCGCGGCAGCGACTGGCTCGATGCCCAGCGCTTCCCGAACGCGACGCTCGAGATCACCGGCATCGAGGGCGCGACCGCGCTGCGCCCGAACGAGACGCAGCGGGTGACGATCCGCGGCCGCTTCACGCTGCACGGCGTGACCCGCGACATCACGGCGAGCGCGCAGGTGCGCCTCGTCCCGCTCAACGACGAGCTGCGCGCCGAGGGCGTCACCGGCGACGTGATCCGCGCGCAGGCGAGCTTCGACATCGCGCTCGCCGATCACCAGGTGTCGATCAGCGCGCCGGTGCGCCTCAAGGTCGCGAACACGATCCGCGTGAACGTGACCATCCGCGCCGTCGCGAGCTGAGTCGGTGACGAGGCCGCGCGATCGCCGCGGCCTCGCTCAATTCTCCAACGACCGGCCCACGGCGCGCATCGTCTCGCGCAGCCAGGTGTGGGCCGCGTCGCTCTCGACGCGCGGGTGCCAGATCATCAGGTAGCGCATCGTGCCGAGCTCGCGCGGTGCGCCGACGACGCGGACCGCGGCGCTCTTCGCCGCCTCGCGCGCCATCCGCTCGGGCACCGTCGCGACGAGATCGGTGCCCACGACGCTGCGGATCGCCGCGCCGATGTACGGCACGCGGATCGCGAAGCGACGGTGCTCGCCGATCGCCGCGAGGCGCTGCTCGAGGTGGGTCTGTCGGCCGCCGAGGATGCCGACGCCGATGTGCCGCGCGGCGACGTACTGCGCGAGCGTGAGCCGCTTGCGATGGCGGCTCTTCGCGTCGACGACGCAGACGAACTGGGTGTCGAAGAGCACCTCGCGCGAGAGGTGATCCGGCACGTGCCCGTCGTCGCCGTAGAACAGCATGTCGATGCTGCCGTGGGCGAGCGCGTCGAAGAGCCCGTCGTGCCACGGCACGAGCTCGAACGAGACCTGGCTCTCGAGCGGTAGGTGCTCGCGGCAGAGCGGCGGGCCGAGCACGTGGGTCGCCTGCTCGGTCGCGCCGATGCGGAAGCTCGCCTCCTCGCGCATCGGATCGAAGCGCTCGCCGCTCAGCAGACGATCGAGCCGCGGCAGCATCAGCGAGAGCTCGGCCGCGAGGCGCTGTCCCTTGGGCGTCGTCTCGTAGCCCGCGGGCGTGCGCACCAAGAGGTCGTCGTCGAACGTGTCGCGCAGGCGCTGGAGCGCGCGGCTGACCGCGGGCTGGCTGATGAAGAGCCGCGCCGCGGTGCGCGAGACGCTGCGCTCTTCCGCGAGCACCGCGAACACGACGAGCAGGTTCAGGTCCGCCTGGCGAAGTTGCGTCACGCGCATATTCGACTTCCGCATTATGCATTGGGCGCATACACGCCGCGACGTCATCGTCTCTTCGTCGGCAGCACCAGCGCTGCCCGGAGCAGAGGAGAGCGCGATGAGATCGGCCATCGTCACCGGCGCGTCCCGCGGGATCGGGCGCGCGATCGCGAAGCGGCTCGCGTCGGACGGATACGGGATCGCGGTGGGCTACGGAGGCGGCGCCGACGAGGCGCGCGCCGTGGTCAAGGAGATCGAGGCAGCGGGCGGTCGTGCGATCGCGATCGGTGCCGACGTCGCGAGCGCGCCCGACGTCGAGCGGCTGTACCGCGAGACCACCGCTGCGTTCGGCGGGGTCGACGTGGTGGTGCACAGCGCGGGCATCATGCCGCTCTCGCCGATCGCGGCGGGCGACGTCGAGCTCTTCGATCGCGTCGTCCGCGTGAACCTGCGCGGCGCGTTCCTCGTGATGAGCGAGGCCGCGAAGCACGTGTCGACGGGCGGGCGCATCATCGCGCTCTCGACGAGCGTGATCGCGAAGTCGCTGCCGACGTACGGCGCGTACATCGCGTCCAAGGCGGGCGTCGAGGGCCTCGTGCACGTGCTCGCGAACGAGCTGCGGGGGCGCGAGATCTCGGTGAACGCGGTCGCGCCGGGCCCGGTCGGGACCGATCTGTTCCTGCGCGGCAAGAGCGACGCGCAGATCGACGCGCTGCGGAAGATGGCGCCGCTCGAGCGGCTCGGACGGCCCGAGGACATCGCGGACGTCGTGTCGTTCCTCGCGGGGCCGCAGGGCGGATGGGTCAACGCGCAGGTCGTGCGCGCCAACGGTGGATTCGCGTGAGCGGAGTGGAGGCAGCCATGAGCCAGAACGTCGTTCTCATCACCGGTGCATCGAGTGGGTTCGGAGCGCTCGCGGCGCGCGCGCTCGCGCGTGCGGGGCACGTCGTCTACGCGAGCATGCGCGAGACCACGGGGCGCAACGCGCCGCAGGTCGAGGCGGCGCGCGCGTACTCGGCGGAGCACCACGTCGAGCTGCGCGCGCTCGAGCTCGACGTCGCGTCGCAGCCCTCGGTCGACGCGGCGATCGCGAAGATCGTCGCGGAGAGCGGGCGCATCGACGTCGTGATCCACAACGCGGGTCACATGGTGTTCGGGCCCGCGGAGGCGTTCACGCCGGAGCAGCTCGCGGAGCTCTACGACGTGAACGTGCTGGGCACGCAACGGGTGAACCGCGCCGCGCTGCCGGTGCTGCGCGGGCAGCGGCGCGGGCTCGTGCTCTGGGTCGGGAGCAGCAGCACGCGCGGCGGCACGCCGCCCTATCTCGCGCCCTACTTCGCGGCGAAGGCGGCGATGGACGCGCTCGCGGTGAGCTACGCGGGCGAGCTCGCGCGGTGGGGCATCGAGACGACGATCCTCGTGCCCGGCGCGTTCACCAAGGGCACGAACCACTTCGCGCATGCGGGCGCGCCCGCGGACCAGGCCCGCGCGGCCGAGTACGCGAGCGGGCCCGATGCGTCGCTCGCCGAGCAGATCCAGCGCGGCCTCGCGGCGAGCGAGCCGCCCGACGCCGACGTCGCATCGGTCGCCGAGGCGATCGTGCAGATCGTCGATGCGCCGGCGGGGGCGCGTCCGTTCCGCGTGCACGTCGATCCCGCGAGCGATGGTGCGGAGGTCGTGAACGCGGTCGCGGATCGGGTGCGCGCCGAGTTCCTCCGGCGCATCGGGCTGGGCGATCTGCTCGAATCTAGGGCGTAGCGCGGATCGCGAGCTCGCCGCGCGATGCGAGCACCTCGAGCACCGGCGTGATCTCGCCGAAGGGCACGCTGGGCGCGGCGGACACCGCGAAGAGCGGGCGCTCGTCGAGCACCAGCGATGTCGTGGTGCGCGCGACGTCGAGGCAGCGCACGAGCGCGTCGACGTCGACGTGATGATCGCGCGCCGGGATCGTCGGCGGCGCCGAGGGCTGGGTCGTGTCGCACGAGGGCGCGAGCGGCTGGTCGCGCAGCGTGATGCGCACCTCGAGCGACGGCGTGATCGTGATCGCGGGCCACGCGGGCTCGAGCGAGTCGCTCGGCTCCGGGGCGACCTCACCGGCGAGCGCGGCCGCGACCTCGCGCTCGATGCCCGCGCGCCGCCCGCGATGCGATGGCGGCAGCGCGAGCACCACCTCGCGCTCGCCCTCGAGCAGCACGACGCGCGGCTCGGTCCAGCCCTCGCGCCCCGCGCTCCACATCGCCTGCGACACGCGCCGCCACGACACCTCGGGGGCGGCCCGCAGCGCGTACGCGATCGGGATTCCCGCGCCCTCGGCGCGCGCGTCTTCGATGCGGCGTGCCCGCACCATGATCTCGGAGAGCGCGGGCACCTCGAGCGCTTCGCTCGAAGCGGGCACGTCGACGGCGATCTCCGCGTCGGGCACCCGCGCGCGATCGCCCTCGGGCCACGTCGCGATCAGCGCGCGATTGTCGACGGTGAACCCGTCCTCGCGCACGTCGACGCGCACCATCGGCGTGGCGGCGGGCAGATCGTCGCGGGTCGCGCGTGGCAGCGCGTCGCGCGGCGCTTCGATCGTCGGTGGGGCGGTGGGCGCGGGCTCGCAGGTGCACGCGCTCGCGATGCCGAGCATCGCGAGCGCGGCTGCGATCACTCGCACGCCGACCAGAGGCCCAGTCCCGCTGCCTGCGCCGCCGCGCTGTCCTCGGCGAGCACCGGCGCGTTCGACGAGTTCGGCTCGATCGTCAGCGTCTCGGCGAACCCACGCGAGACGAGCTGGCGGTTCCACATGTCCCCGGGGCCCGAGCCGACCCACGCGTACGCGAGGTCGCGACCGAAGTGGTCCTGACACTCGGCGTCGTAGGTCAGCCACACGTAGCGTCCGCGCAGCAGCTCGGTGAATGCCCACGCCTCGTTGCCGTAGCAGTCGGCGGGCGTGATCTCGCCGGTCTCCTCGTTGCGCTTCTCGGTCTCCGGCGTGTCCACGCCGATCAGGCGCACGCCGATCGACACGCTGTCCGACTCGCGCACCGCGTCGAAGGTGTCGCCGTCGCGGATGTTCGTGATCACGACGCGCTGCGGCGGCTGACACGGCGCGGGCGTCGCCGGCAGATCGCTCGCGTCGAGCTCGAGCACCCGCTGGTCCGAGAGCTGGATCGAGCCCTCGAAGAGATTGCCGACCTCGGGGTCGTACGTGCCGTCGTCCACCGGCTCGGGCTCGCCGAGACATCCGGCCAGCCCGAGCAGCAGCGCGATCGCGAGACAGGGTCTCAGCACCACATCCTCACTCTCGTCCGCTCAGAAGCGGAAGCGCGCCTCGAGGCGCAGCTCGCGCTCGAGCTCGGGCGCGTCCTCGTCCGACGGGTTCTCCTCGTTGTGCGCCTCGCGGTACATGAGCGCGAGGATCCCGGTGCTGCGGAAGAAGTACCAGTGGAGCGCGGCGCGCCACTGGAACGTGTCGAGCTGCTCGCGGTACGCCGGATCGCTCACCGGCTCCGAGCCCGCCGACCACGGCTGCACCTGCCACACGCCGCCGACGTCCGCCGCGAAGAAGAGCACGCGCGGGATGAGCAGCACGCCGAGCTGCACGTTGAACGCGCTCTGCACCGGGATGGTCTGGGGGTCGTCCATCACGAAGCGCGTGTAGTTCTCGACGCGCAGCGAGAAGTGCCAGACCTGCAGGAGCGAGAACGCGTTCGTCGCCGCGAAGCGCTCCGCCGGGCGCTGGTCGTACTTGCCGCCGACCGCGACGCCCCAGGTGAGCGGCACCGCGGTGTAGAGGAACGGCGAGTCGAAGCGATCGAAGAAGCCGATCAGGTTGAACTGGAACGCGCCGCCCGCGGCCCACGCGAAGTTGCGATCGTCGCTGCGGAAGAAGCGACCGCCGACGTTGCCGGTGAACTCACCCGCGCCCGCCGCGCCCCACGCGCGGAAGCGAATCACGCCGCGCTCGTCGATCGGACCACCGACCTCGAGGGCCGCGCCGTTCCCCTGCTCGAACGCGCGGTACATGTAGAACGGCGGATCGAGCAGCGGCTGGCGCGCCGCCGAGATGATCAGGCCCGGCGACAGACCGCCGAAGCCGCTGTTGATCGAGATGTAGTGGCCGAGATCCGAGATCGGGATCTGGAAGTTCGCGAACGTGAGGCGGACGCGATCCTCGGCGCGCACGTTGATGAGGAAGAACGAGTTCTCGATGAACGGGATCGGGCCGAGGGCACGCAGCTGCAGCAGCGTGAAGCCCGCCTCGGGCGTGTTCGTGATGCGCTCTTCGCTGCCCGACTGGTCGTAGTCCCAGCCGATGTTCGCGCCGACGCCGGCGACCACCGAGAAGCGCAGGCCGGGCGTGCCGTTGCACACCGTGACCTGGGGATCGAAGCGGCAGCCGAAGTCCGCGCAGTCGCTGCGACCGTCGAAGTCGTTGTCGATGCCGTCGCTGCAGAGCTCGTCGGTGCGCTCGCCGTTCGCGTCGCCGCCGCGGCCGATCAGATCCTCGACGCTCTGGCCCTCGCCGAGCTCGGGGAGATCCTCCTCGCTGCCCAGCGCCGCCGCACCGCTCGCGCTGCCGCTCGTCTGCGCGCCGCCGCGCCAGCTGCCCTGACACGCCGCGATCTGCGGGGTCTGGCAGTCGGCGTCCTCGCAGTCGACCATCTGGTCGCCGTCGTTGTCGATCCAGTCGCCACACGCCGCGCTGGTGCGCTCCTCGCCGCCGCCCGCGTGGCAGAGCTCGTTCTCGAAGCACTCCGCGTCGGCGCAGTCGACCAGGCCGTCGCCGTCGTCGTCGCGGCGATCGTTGCAGACCGTCTCGCTCGTGCTCGTCGGCGTGGGCGACGTCGCGGGAGTCGTCTCGGGCGAGCTCGGCGGCGGCGGCACCGGGGTCGCCTCGGTCGTCGTCGCGTCGTCCTGTGCGCGCGCGACGCTTGGCGGGCAGGCGATCGCGAGCGCGATCACGGGCAGGAGGAGCGCGGCCGCGCCGCGCAGTCGGAGGTGCTTCATCGGACCCTTGTCTTTCTGAGGAGCGAGCGGAGCGAGGAGTAAGTCAGCCGCAGACGCGCGAGCGACCGCCTGCGTCGACGCAGAGGTCACGGGTCAGCGGGTCGTAGTTGCAGTCCCAGTCGTCGCAGTCGACGAAGCCGTCGCCGTCGCCGTCGACGCCGTCCTCGCACGCATCGCGTGCCTGGGTGGAGGGATCCTGGAGGACGTAGCCGCCGCTCAGCTCGGGCAGCGGCTGCTCGAAGATCGCGCTCTCGCGGCAGGGCGCGCGGATCACCGCGCACACGGTGAGCGGCTCTTCGGGCCGCTCCTCGCTGGTCGCCGCGTAGCAGTGCGCCGGCGTCCCGTCGCCGAGCATGCAGCCCTGGCCCACGGTGCACGGCAGCGCGATCGTGAACGAGATGTCGACGACGTCGCGGCACGAGAAGTCCGAGCAGTCGCCGAACCCGTTGCCGTCGTTGTCGCGTCCGTCGCGGCAGCGATCGAAGCTGCGCTCGCCCTGGAGGCGGCACGCCGCGACGATCGCGCGATCGGTCGAGCGCGAGCACGAGTAGTCGCCGCAGTCCGCGAAGCCGTTGCCGTCGTTGTCGATGCCGTCGGTGCAGCGCGTGAGGTCGGTCTCCGCGCGGCTCGTGCAGTACTCGACCGCCTCGGGGCTCGCGCCGCGATCCGCCATCGTGCAGGAGAAGTCCGCGCAGTCGATGAAACGATCGCCCTCGTTGTCGACGCCGTCGCTGCACTCCTCGAGCGTCGTCTCGTCGGCCTGGGCGCAGAACTCCATGATCTCCGGCGCCCCACGCGAGCACCCGAAGTCGTTGCAGTCGACGAACCCGTTGCGGTCGTTGTCGACGCCGTCCATGCACCGCTCGAGGGTGTTCTCGAGCACGCTCGCGCAGAACTCGGCGATCGCGGGCTCGGTCGAGCGCGAGCAGCCGAAGTCGGCGCAGTCGATGAAGTTGTTAGCGTCGTTGTCGACGCCGTCCATGCAGCGATCGAGCGTGTTCTCCGGCCCGTTGCGGCCCTCGCAGTACAGGACGATGCGCATGTCGGTGCTGGTCGCGCACTGCTGGTCCGCGCAGTCGACCGCCATGTCGCCGTCGTTGTCGATCGCGTCGCTGCAGCGCGCGATCGTGTCCTCTCCGCCCTGGCACGCCGCGTTGGTGCGGCAGTCGGGGTCGCGGCAGTCGGTCGCGCCGTCCGCGTCGTCGTCCGCGCCGTTGCCGCAGTCGAGCTCGCCGCCGGTGCACACCGCCGCGCTCGCGCAGTCGGTGTCGTCGCAGTCGAAGAGGCCGTCGCCGTCGTCGTCGCGATCGTCGCCGCACTCGGTCTCGCGCTCGCACACCGTCACGAACGCGTTGTTGCGGCAGCCGTTGTCCGCGCAGTCCGCGAAGCCGTTGCCGTCGTCGTCGTAGCCGTTGCTGCAGAGCTCGTCGGTGAGCTCGATCGAGCAGCAGAGCTCGAGGATCCCCTGGCAGCTGCGATCACCGCAGTCGAACTGACCGTCGTCGTCGTTGTCGATGCGATCGCTGCACGAGACCGCGTCGTCCTCGGGCTCGATCGTCGGGACCTGGCGGATGATCTCGTCGCACCACCCGCGCATGATGCAGTCCTCGTCGAGGCAGTCGACGAGGCGATCGAAGTCGTCGTCGTGCCCGTTCTGGCACGTCTCTTCGTCGGTCTCGTAGCCGAGCGGCGGGCCCTCGGGGACCAGGTTCGGGTCGAAGCAGCCGGGCAGCAGCGTGGCGGTCAGCGCGAGCAGGGCCGCGATCGACGCACGAGAACGTTGGAGGTCCAAGCGATTCACTTTTCAGCAGAGGCCGCGCGAACGGCGGTGTCAGTGGGATGCGTGCGACCAGCGCGTGCCGTCGGGCGCGGTGCCGTGACCGCGGAGGCAGGACGCGCGCTCGCGGCCGTACCAGCGGCCGAAGGGAACGGCGATCATGCAGGAGCCCTGCTCGGTGCGCGTGGTGCCGAGCTGTCCCGACGCGCGCTCCGAGGCCAGGCGCGCGCGCAGCGGCTCGGCGAGCGCGGGCGGGGTGTACGCGGGGAGCTCTCCGAGGCGCGCGTAGCGGCGCACCATCTCGAGCAGCTGGTAGTTCGGGACGTCGGCGGCGAGCGTCGCGAGCGTCGCGTCCTCGCGCACCCGGCGGGCACCGGCCTCGACCGCGCTCTCGTCGGCGCGGATCTCGTCGTTGCAGACCCACGCGCACTCCGCGTAGGTGTCGTTGTGCTGCATCGACTCCGAGTGGCCGTCGTGGGTCGAGATGAGGCGGTTGTAGTGGTGCTCGCGGCTCGGGTCCTCGTCGGCCGAGTGCACCGAGGTCATCACGTAGTCGGGCACGCCGTGGGCCCACATGCCGCGGCGGTTCTCGATCGCCTCGCGCTGCGCGCGGATGTACTCGGGGCGCGTCGGGCTGTCGTCGACCATGTAGGCCATCGCGAAGCCCTGCGAGATGTGGCTCATCGCGAGGTCGGGGCAGTCCATCAGGAGGCGCCCGTAGCCGTCGCGATTGCCGTCGGTCGTGCAGTGCCAGGTGCCGCGACGCCCGTTGGCCAGCGCCTGCTTCGCGATCACGAAGAGCTCGTAGGGGTGCCAGTCGCCCCACTGGTGCGCGGGGCCGAAGCTCTCGAGGGTGTTGAACCCGCCGAGGCGGCACTGCGAGCCCGAGAGCGGGCCGCCCTGCACGCGGAAGCTGTCGCCGTCGTTGAAGCGAACGGGGACGAGCTGGCCGTTGACGAACACGCGCGTCCACTCGTCGGCGATCGCGTGAGGTGGCGTGCCGGCCGAGCTCCCGAGCACGAGGGCGAGCACGAGCAGGACCGCGAGATTCAGGACGCTCTTCCGCACCGGATGGGCTCCGCGACACGGCTCGGGGCCGAAAAAAAGAAGCCGCCATCCAACGACGTCGGAGGGCGGCTGTCAACCTGACTTGGAGGTACCCGGTCACAGGGCCAGCGGCGGGGCGATCCGGTGACGTGTGGCCATCACTGCGCGAGCGGCGAGCGGCGTGTCGGTCGTTGGCGGTGGGGCAGACGTGCCACGCGCACGGCTGTTCCCGCTTCGCAGATCACCTCCGGGACGCAGGTGCGCGCCACAGCGCTTGCGAGTCGAGGGTCGCGGCGCGAGCGCGCGGATCACGACCTCAGTCGCGCCCGGGCTTCGTCGAGCGAGATGCGCGATGCCGTGAGGTGCAGCAGGAAGCGCGCGAGCACCGGGCGCAGCGCGGCCGCCGGTACGCCGAGCGCGTCGGCGGCGAGATAGACCGCCGCCTGGAGCGCTTCGATCGTGGGAGCTTCGTCGCTCGGCGGAGGCGGTTTCGACGCGTCGACCGGCGGGGCGGGCGGCGCGGGGAGGGTGACCCCGATCGCCTCGGCGACGGTGGCGGCGATCGCCGAGTCGCGCTCCGCGATCGCCGCGACGAGCGCCGTGCGCATCGGCCCCTGCGGCACGGTCTCGCCCGCCTCCCACCGCGCCACGGTGCGCGGAGCGAGGCCGAGGAGGGCGGCGAGCTCCTTCTGCCGGAGACCGATCGTCACCCGTGCGTCGCGAAGGGTCTCGTGGATCGAGCGACGGCGCGCCATGAGGCGACGGTACGACAGCAGGACGACATCTGTCATGCCCACGCCGCCTCCGAGCTCGCGGTCCTACGACACCGCGCATGGAGTGTCGTCCGCGCGACGACAGCGACCAGGGTCGAGCCCTCGGCTCGTCTCCTCCGCGATGACAGGGCGACCTAGTCGTGTCGCCCGCCGTCATCGCGCGAGGGACAGGGTCGCGGTGACGCCTCCAAGATGTCATCCCGACATGACATGGTGAACGCTCGACGCTTCGTGCTGTCGTCGGCGCGAGGACATCGCGAAGACGTGACCCTTCGTGCTGTCGTCCGCGCGACGACGCGGACAGGCTCGCAGGGCTCGCGGTGTCATCCGCGCGATGACAGCCGTCAGGTGCTGGTCGAGTCGAGCCCCGACGGACGCGCGCGCTTCGGAAGATAGCGAGCGGGCAAGAAGCCCATCAGCGCGATCGCGAGCAGCGCGACCCAGCCCGGCCATGCGCCGAGCAGCTCGTAGAGCGTGGTGCCGCCCTCGAGCATCGCGACCGAGCCCACCAGATTCGCGCGCACGAACGTGCCGCTCTGCTCGGTGATGCGCCCCGCGGCGTCGATGATCGCGCTCACGCCCGAGTTCGTCGCGCGGATGAGGTATCGGCGGTGCTCGACCGCGCGGAAGCGCGCGAGGTGCAGGTGCACCCAGGGCTCCTGGGTGTCGCCGAACCACGAGTCGTTCGTGATGTTCACGAGCAGGTGGGGATCACCCTGGGCCTCGGCGCGGCGCACGAACGCCGAGACGATGTCCTCGTAGCAGATGAGCACCGAGAGCCGGTACGTGTTGCCGTCGCGCGCGGTGAACGGGACCGCCGCGGGATCGTCGCCCGGCGTGAACCGGCCGCTCATCGGCGAGATCTCGTAGACGATCGGGAACCAGTCGCCGAAGGGGATGTACTCGCCGAACGCGAGCAGATACGTCTTGTCGTAGACGCCGACGATCTCGCCGCTCGCGTCGGTCACGAACGCGGTGTTGCGATCCTGCTCGGCGCCCTCGGCGGTCACGTGCTGGCGCAGCGCGCCGAACACGATCGGCACCCGCACCTGGTCGAGCCCGAGGCGCCGCGCCCAGCGCCAGTCGCGCACGTTCGTGAGCCCGTTGGGCAGGAAGTACGTCACCGCCGACTCGGGCCACACGACGAGATCGGGATCGTGCTCCGCGGCGATCTCCGCGGTCTGCTCGACGTGGCGGCGCACGCCCATCGCGGGGTTCTGCCACTTCTCGAAGAGCCCCATGTTCGTCTGCACGACGCCCACGGTGAGCTGCGGCGCGGCCGCGATGCGCGCATCGGTCTCGTGGAGGCGATACGCGCCGTACCCGCACGCGAAGAGCACCGACGCGAGCGCGATGCCGGGCCAGAGCTTCGGGATGCGGCGCTCGCGCGTCCACGTGCTGCCCGCGTCGTAGAGCGCGCCCGCGACGACCATCGCGAGCGCGGTGCACATCATCGGGCCGCCGAGATCGGCGATCTGCATCAGCAGCGGGACCGGGTGGAACGCGCTCCCGTAGTAGTGCTCGAAGAGCATCGGGAAGAGCGCCTCGGTCGCGAGGTACGCCGCGACGAGCGCCGGGGTCGCCGAGAACCCGCGGGCGCGGGCGCGCGCCCAGAGCGCGAGGATCGCGACGAACTGCAGGCCCTGGAACAGATAGAAGATCGACGCGAAGAGCAGGCAGACGACGACCGGGAACCCCGAGAAGTCCACCAGCGTGTTGGTCAGCCAGTAGAAGCCGCCGAGCTCCGCGACGTAGCCGAAGAAGAGCGCGCGCCAGAAGAACCACTTCCCCTGGGGGCGCTCGAAGCCGCCGCGCGTCTCGAGCGGATCGAAGACGAAGAGCGCGGGGATGATGCCGAAGAACGCGAGCGGCCAGATGCCGAACCCCGCGAACCCGAGGAACATCAGCACCGCGGAGATCACGAGCAGCGCCCAGGGGCGCGCGCGGATCACCAGCGGGGTCTTCGGGGCCGACTCACTTGCCGCGTGCGGCGAGCGCTTTGCGGACCTTGCCAACGAGCTCCTCGGTCTTGAAGGGCTTGGTGACGTAGTGCCGCGCGCCGGCGTTGATGCCGGCGATCACGTCGCGCGCCTGGGTCTTCGCGGTGAGCATCACGACCGGCACACGGCCGAGCACCGGGTCCGCCTTCAGCTTGGTCGCGAGCGTGAGCCCGTCCATGCGCGGCATCATCAGGTCCGTGACGATCACGTCGGGCACGAACCCGCCGGTGAGGCGTGTGTACGCGTCCTGTCCGTCGACCGCGGTCGTCACGTCGCCCACCGTGCCGAGGATCTTGCTCAGCATGCGCCGCAGATCGTCTTCGTCCTCGACGACGAAGATCTTCGGGCGGCCGGTGGTCGGAGGCGCGGACACCATCGGAGGGCAGCGAGGCTAGCATACGACCGGGTCGGGGTCCGGGTCGCGGCGGGCTACCGAGCGCAGCGGAGCGGGGTCGCGACGACGAGCGGGCGCGTGGTGGGGTCGTCCTGCTCGACGGCGACGACCAACGCGCCGGTGTCGGTGCGGAGGACCTCGGCGTCGCGCGCGTCGGCGGACATCGGGACGAGCGCGCGACGCGCGCCGTCGGGCGCGAACACGCCGACGTACCACTGGGTGTCATCGGCGACCGGGACGAGATAGCTGCCGCCGGTCCAGGTGACCTCGAAGCGATGGAGCGGGCGGGTGTCGCCGAGCTCGAGCTCGATACGCGCCGCGATCTCGCCTCCGGCGTCGACCTGCACGGCGTGCAGCGCGTCGGGGGGATCGGCGGGCGTCTCGCGCTCGCTCCACACGACCCAGAGCGCGCCGTCGCGCAGCACCGAGGACGCGTGTCCGAGCGCGCGAGCCGAGAGCTGCGTGGTCGCGATGCGTGCTCCGGCGCGGTCGAACTGGTCGATCCCGATCCCGTCGGTCTTGAAGCCGACGAGCACGAAGCTGCCGTCCTCGTGCAGCTGGCGCCGCGACGAACCGAGCAGCAGGCCGAGCGTCCTCCGGAGCGGGACGCGCTCGAGCACGCGGCCCGCACGATCGGCGCGCACGAGCTGGAAGGCATCGGGGACGACGCCGCGCCGCATCGCGAGCCAGGTGAGGGTCTCGCCGTCAGAGCGCAGGTCCCACACGACTTCGTCGGTGTCGAGCGCGACCGTGCGGGTGTAGCCGTCGGGGTCGACGATCGCGAGCGTGCTCGCCCTCGCCGCGTCGGTGTCCTCGTGGGCCAACGCGTGGAGCGCGCAGTCGCCCGCGGCGGTCGGCTCGATCGCCAACGACGACACGTTCACGCGCACGCTCGACACGGTGAGCGCGGGCCCGCGCGGCATGCCGTCGGAGTCGATCTCGAGGGCACGGACCTCGTTCGCGCCGTCCAGGACTCGGCGATACGCCACCGCCGCGCCGCCGCGGTGTGCGCCGAAGCCCACCTCGCTTCCGAGGTCGAGCACCACCGACTCACCGCGCTCCCAGGTCTCGCAAAGGTCGAGCGGCGCGGGCGGTGGTGGCGCCGCGCAGGGTGGGGGCGGCGGGATCTCGAGCGCGGTCTTGGCTCCACAACCGGTCGTCGCGAGCGCCACGAGGAGCACCGTCCAACAACGAGGCATGCCGCCAGATAGCGAATCCAGGCACGAGGCGCACGCCCGAGGCGAGGTGCCTCGCACTCGTCCGAGGGCATCGCGCGTGCTTCGGTCGTCGGGCGGAGGGCTCCTGCTTGGTCCTGCGCGCCGAGATCAGACCCGAGGTGCGGCTCGCCTGGCGCGGGCCGACGATGCTCGTGACCGACGTGCGCGGGGAGCTCGGGCGTGGGGTGACCAGCACCGGGCTGTGGTTCCGCGAGACCCGCTATCTCCGCACGATGCGGCTGCTCGTGAACGGGCGCGCGCCGCACCTCTGCGCGCTCGGGGGACAGGACGCGCGCACGCTCGATCTCGTCTACGTGCACCCCGAGCTCGAGCAGTTCGGCGGCGGCGGCTCGGGGCTCGCGCGCTCCGAGGAGTCGCTCGCGTCCGACGGACTGCCCCATCGCTCGATCGACGTGCGGGTCTCGCACGCGGTGCAGCTCGACGGGCTCGAGTCGCGCTACGTGGTCGCGAACCGATCGCGACGGGTCGCGCGCCTGGTGATCGACGTCGCGCTCGACTGCGACTGGGCCGACATCGGCGACACGATCGGCGATCGCGAGGCGCCGGTGCGCATCTGGGCGCGCGCGGTGTGCGACGGGTCGTCGCTCGAGCTCCGCTCGACGCATCCGCAGCTGCGCTACGTCACGCACGTCGAGGCACCGGGCGCGAGCGCGCACCAGAGCGGGGTGCGGTGGACGCTCGAGCTCGCGCCGCGCGACGAGGTCGTGCTCCCGCTGCGGGTGCGCGCGATCGACTTCGAGGACGCGCTCACCGGCGAGGGGATCGCGGCGCGCGAGGACGCGCTCGCGCGATGGCGCGCGTCGCACGTCGTCGTCGACACGACGGGGCACGGCGTGGAGCCGCTGGTGATCGCGGCCGCGCTCGAAGATCTCGCGTCGCTGCCGCTGCTCGAGGGGCGCCCGCGCGAGTGGCTCGCGCCGCAGGCCGGGCTGCCGATCTATCCCGCGCTCTTCGGTCGCGACGCGCTCACCACGGGATGGCAGGCGTCGTGTGTGGACGGCGGCGCGATGCTCGACGCCGCGCTCGCGCGCCTCGGACGGCTGCAGTGCACGCGCGACGATCCGCGCATCGACGCGCAGCCGGGTCGCATCCCGCAGCAGGTGCGGCGCGGTCCGCGCGCGCGCCTCGGCGACGGTGCGTTCGCGGTGAGCTACGCCGACGTCGCGAGCCCGCTCATGTACGTGATCTCGCTCGCGCAGCTCTTCGCGCTGCGCGGTGACGAGGCGCTGATCCGCCCGCACCTCGACACCGCGCGACGCATCCTCGACTGGGCGCACGAGCAGGCGCAGGGCGGCTTCCTCCACTACCACACCCGCTCGTCCGACGGGCCCGAGCACCAGGGCTGGAAGGACAGCGGCGGCGCGATGGTGCACGCCGACGGATCGTCGGCGCGCTCGCCGATCGCGGCGTGCGAGATCCAGGGCTACTGGTTCGCGGCGCAGGAGCTCCTCGCGCTCGTGCTGTGGATGCTCGGACGTCGCGGCGACGCGCGCGCGCTCTGGGACTCGGCGCGCGATCTGAAGCGGCGCTTCCATCGCGCGTTCTGGATGGAGGACGAGAGCTTCTACGGCCTCGGGATCGATCGTGAAGGGCGCCTCCTGCGCAGCGTCACGTCGAACGTCGGGCACTGCATCGCGTCGGGCATCGTCGCGCAGCCGGTGATCGAGCGCGTGGTCGAGCGGATGTTCGCGCCCGATCTCTGGAGCGGCTGGGGCTTCCGCACGCTCTCGTCGGCGCACCCTGCGTACGAGCCGCTCTCGTACCACTGCGGCTCGGTGTGGAGCGTGGAGAGCACGACGATCGCGCTCGGGCTTCGTCGCTTCGGGCTCGATCGGCGCGCGCTGCAGCTCGCGGACGCGACGCTCGCGCTCGCGTCGCTGTACCCGGGGTTCCGGGTGCCCGAGTGCGTCGGTGGCTACGCGAAGGACGAGATGCCGCACCCCGGCGCGTATCCGCGCGCCGATCTGATCCAGGCGTGGAACGTGAGCGCGATCCCCGGCTTGCTCCACGCGATGATGGGGTTCTTCAACGTCGCGCCGCTCGATCTGCTCACGATCGATCCGATCCTGCCGACGTGCCTCGATCGCGTCCGGGTGAAGGGGCTGCGGGTGGGGCGCGGGGTGATCGATCTCGACGTGTGGCGCGATCGCGACGGGCGCTCGCACTTCGACGTGACGCGACGCGAAGGGACGCTGCACGTCGTGCGACAGCCGCCGCCCGAGTCGATCTCGGTCGGCATCGCGGGGCGGGTGCGCGCGCTGGTGGAGGGACTGCTCCCGTCGTGAGCGAGAGGAGGAGACGATGACGAGGCGATGGATGTGGCCGGTGATCGCGATCACTGGGATCGCGGGGGCGTTGTGGCCGGTGGCGACGCGGTGGTGGGCGAGGCGACGCGAGCGGCTCGAGCTCGATCGGAGGATCGCGAACGCGCTGGGCGACGGACCGACCGAGCGCGAGGCGTTCACCGACGCGCTGAGGACGCTCGAGAGCGAGCGCTAGACGAGACGTCAGCCGACGAGGCCGGGGATGGGGCCGCGCGTGCCCCCGGTCGAGTCGCCGAAGTGCTCGTCGGTCTGGCCGAACGCGCGCAGGATCGACGTGAAGAGGTTCGCCTGCGTGTATTGCGAGGCGCCCCAGAGCTGCTCGGGATCCGCGTAGGTGATGCAGCGACCGAGCTGCGTCTCCGCGCCGAGCGAGCCGGCGAGGGTGAACGTCGTCGAGAGGCCGTTGTGCCCGGCGCCGTAGCCGAAGTCGCTGCTCCAGAGCACGCACGTGCTGTCGAGCAGCGTGCCGCCGTCCTCTTCGATCTCCTGCAGGCGCTGGAGGAAATACGCCATGTGCGTCGCGTAGTAGCGATAGCCGTCGTGGAGGCCGGTGATGCCGCGCCTCGACTCACCCGAGTGCACCATCTCGTGCCAGTTCGAGTAGGAGCCGATGAACGGCGCGAAGAGCGCGGGGTCGTGATCCTCGGTCCACTCGATCGTCGCGACCGGCGTCACGTCGCACGCGAACGCGAGCGCGACGACCTCGGCGACGTTGCGCGCGGTCACGTCCCAGTCGCGCGTCGGCACGTAGCCCGAGGGCTGCTCGAGCACCGGCCGCGCGCAGGTGCGCCCCGACGCGAGGCGGGTCTCGAGGTCGTCGAGGCGCGCCGCGTGGCGATCGAGGCGATCGCGATCCTCGGTGCCGAGGCCGCGCCGGAACGTCCCGAACGACTCGCGGACCGCGTCGAGCGCGCGTCGGCGACGCAGGCGCAGGCGCTCGAGCTCGGCCGACGCGCCGTCGTCGCCCGCGAAGAACGTGTCGAGCATCGCGCGGGGATCGCCGATCGAGTCGACCGGGTCTCCGGCGGCGGCGAGGAAGCGCCCGCTGCGCGCCGAGGATCCGATCGCGAGCCGCAGCGGGCCCAGCTGCCCCTCGGTGCGCAGGCGCTGGTGCACCACGGTGTCGATCGAGGGCCCGCCGGAGTTCGGCGTCGCGCACAGGATCGACCGGATCGCGGACTGGTGGCCGTCGCCCTCGGTGCGGTCCTTCGCGCGGTTGTCGATGCCGCGCATGAACACGAAGCGGTCGCGCAGATCGGCGAGCGGCTCGAGGATGCGGCCGAGGCGGAAGTCGGTCTGGCTGCTGCCGGGGATCGCCCACTGATCCCACTGCGTGCCCTGGCCCTGGTGCCAGACCACGAAGCGTCGAGGCGTGCGCGGCGCCGCGCGCGCGCGACCGTGGATGGCCTCGAGGAAGGGCAGCGCGAGCACCACGCCGCCGGCGCCCGCGAGGAACGCGCGGCGTCCTGCGACGAACGCGCCGGTGCGATGGCGATCGGCTCGTCCGCGGAGATCGTTCGTCATGTCGGTCACTCCGGAAGGGTCCGCGAGAGGAAGGGGTCGCTCGTCGCGATCGCGACGAGCAGCTCGCGCAGATCGCCGTCGCTCGCGGCGAAGCGCTCGGTGACGCGCTCGAGCACGCACTCGTCGCCGCCCGCGGCGACGCGTGCCTGTGCGTACTGGTAGACCTGACGCGCGACGCAGTCGCGCACGGCGTCGCTCTGCGAGAGACGCTCCGCGAGCTCGGCGCCGCCGACGAACGCACCGTCCGCGCCGTCGCCCGCGCCGAGCAGCACGCCGCTGGTGTCGATCGGCAGCCCGCTCGGCTCGGTGGTGCGGAAGCCGCCGATCGCGTCGAAGCCCTCGAGCCCGAACCCGATGGGATCGATGCGGTCGTGACACCCGGCGCACGCGGGATCGGCGCGGTGCTCCTCGAAGCGCTCGCGCGTGGTGCGGGTGGGATCGGGCGCCGGCGAGGTGACCATGAGGCCGGGCGGGAGCTCCATCGGCAGGCACAGCACGTTGCGCAGGATCGTCGCGCCGCGGACCACCGGCGCGGGCTCGGTGGCGCCGGAGTGCGACGCGAGGAAGCCCGCCTGCGTGAGCACGCCGCGGCGCTCGCTGGGATCGAGCTCGAGCACGCCCCAGCCGCCGTTGGCGGGCGCGGCCACGCCGTAGAGCTTCGCGAGCCCGGCATCGCCGACCGTGAAGCTCGCGGAGAGCAGCGTCTCGAGGCGCGCGTCGCGGCGCAGCACGACCTCCTCGGTGAAGCGCGCGGCCTCGGCGGCGATCGACGCCGAGACGCTGCGCCAGTCGGGGAACTCGTCGTCGCTCTTGGCGGCGCGCTCGAGGCGCTGCAGCTCGAGCCAGTCCTCGACGAAGCGGCCGAGCACCGACGCGACGCGCGGGTCCGCGACCATGCGGCGCGCCTGGGCCTCGAGCGTCGCGGGCTCGTGCAGCGTGCCCTCGTCGGCGAGCCGGGTCAGCTCGGCGTCGGGCGGTGCGTCCCACAGGAAGAACGAGAGGCGCTGCGCGATCTCGTGATCGCCGAGCGCGACGACGGTGCCCGGCGCGGTCGCGTCGCTCGCGCCGCGCTCGGAGACGTAGAGGAACGCCGGCGCCTGCAGCACGGCTTCGATCACTGCGGCGACACCCTCGCGCGGCGAGTATCCGTCCCCGCGCAGATCGCCGTAGAGCGCGAGCATCGTCGCGCGCTCGTCCGCGGTGGGCGTGCGTCGCTGCGCGCGCGTGAGGAACGACTCGACGAAGCCCGCGGCGCACGCGTCGTCGGGCGCATCACCGGGCGTGCAGCCGAGCAGCGCCGAGAGATCGGCGGTCGCGGACTCGGCGATCTCGAGCGCGAGATCCGCGACGACGGCGGCGATCTCGGGGCTCGGCGTGCCCAGCGCGCCGTAGGTGCGGTAGCCCCGCACGACGAGCGGATCGGGGTAGCCGTCGGGCACCTCGACGCGGCCGTCGAAGAGCGCGTCCACGGTCGCGCGCCACTGGGCCTCGGTGAGGCGGCGCATCGGCGCGGCGATCACCGGCGTGCGTGGGTTGCACGTCCCGGAGAGCGGCGGAGGTCCGTCCGATGGTGCGCCGCCACCGCCGCCGGATCCATCACCGGGGCCAGCTGCCGAGCTGCCGAGCACACCGGTGCAGGCCGAGAGTCCGAGCACGGACGCGGCGACTGCCGCGACGGCTCCGAGATGCATTCGGAGTCCCATGAGCGGTTGGTACCGTCAGGGGACTTAACGGCTCACGACGCGAGCAGATCGGGAGGCTCGAGTCCGACCACGTGCGAGACGAGGAGACCAGTGCTCCGATGGGCGCGATCACGCGCGGATCGACTCCTCGAAGACGTCGAGCAACTGCTCGAGCTCTTCGAAGCTCACGTTCAGCGGCGGCGCGACGTACACGGTGTCACCGAGCGGGCGCAGGTACGCGCCGCGGCGCAGCGCTTCTTCGTACACGCGGTGACCCATCGCGCCGGAGTAGCCACCTTCGCCGAGATCGGCCGCGCCGATCATCCCGAGCGCGCGCACCCGACGCACGCCGGGGATCTCCGCGATGCGCGCGAAGCGTCGCTCGATGATCGCGGCGCGCGGCGCGACGCCCTCGACGATTTTTTCATCGCGATAAATGGCGAGGACCTCACGCGCGATCGCTGCGCCCAGCGGGTGCCCGCAGAACGTGTGGCCGTGCATCAGCGCGCGCGACGGGCCGCCGCGGAATCCGTCGTACACACGATCGGTCGCCATCGTCGCGGCCATCGGGAGGATGCCCGCGGTGAAGCCCTTCGCGATGCACATCAGGTCCGGCGTGATGCCCGCGCGCTGACACGCGAACATGTGCCCGGTGCGGCCGTACCCGGTGAACACCTCGTCGGCGATCAGGAACGTGTCGATCTCGCGGGTGATCGCGCGCAGGCGCTGCAGCACCTCGGGCGGGTGCATGCGCATGCCGGCCGCGCCCTGGATCAGCGGCTCGACCACCACGCCCGCGATCTCGTCGGGGCGCGCCCGCAGCTCGCGCTCGACGTGATCGATCACCGCGTCCCAGCCCTGATCGGGCGGCGGCGGGCGCACGATCTCGAAGAGCAGCGGGCCGAACACGCCGCTGAACTCCTCGAGCGCCGCGAGGCTCGCCGCACCGATCGTGTCGCCGTGGTACGCGCCCGCGAGCGCGACGAAACGATGGCGCTTCGCGCGGCCGTTCTGCTGCCAGTGCTGGAACGCGATCTTGATCGCGACCTCGACCGAGGTGCTGCCGTCGTCGCTGAAGTGCGTGCGCGTCAGGCCCGCGGGCGCGACCTCGGTGAGCTCCTTCGCGAGCAGCGCGATCGGCGCGTGGGTGATCCCGCCCGCCGCGACGTGGATCAGCTGCTCCGCCTGCTCGCGCAGCACGCGCCGCAGGCGCGGCGGGTCGTGGCCGAGCGTGCAGGTCCACCACGACGAGACCCCGTCGAGGTAGCGGCGCTCGTCGGCGTCGACGATCCACGCGCCCTCGCCGCGCACGATCACGAGCGGCTCCTGCTGCTCGTGCTTCTCGCTCGACGTGTACGGGGGCCAGACGTGACGGCGCTCGAGCGCGATCACGTCCTCGCGGGACAGGCCGGAAGGGAGTCGCACGCCCGCGTCGTAGCGCGCGGATCGGGCGCCGGACATATCCTGACAATCACCTGACACACGTGCGCGGCATCGTCCGGGTCGAAGGAGAACGACCCATGATCAAGCTCTTCCACGCCCCCTACTCGCGCTCGTCCGCCATCGTCTGGCTCCTCGAGGAGCTCGGCGTCCCCTATCAGCTCGAGATCGTGCCCATCCGCGCCCAGGGCGGCGCGCCCGAGGGCTATCGCGAGATCCAGGCGCACAAGAAGGTGCCCGCGGTCGTGCTGAACGGCGTCACGATCACCGAGCGCGCCGCGATCGCGCTGCACCTCGCGGAGAGCTTTCCCGAGACCGGGCTCGCGCCCCGCTTCGGCGATCCGCGCCGCGCCGCGTTCCTGAGCTGGCTCGTCTACTCCGACGCGGTGCTCGACCCCGCGATCGCCGCTCGGCTCTCGGACTGGTCGTACCTGCCGCTCGGCATCTCGTTCGGCACGCTCGACGACGCGGTACGACACCTCGATCGCGCGCTCTCCGCGTCGCCGTACCTCGTGGGCGATCGCTTCACCGCGGCCGACGTGCAGATCGGCGCGATGCTGCACTACGCGGTGAGCATCGGGGAGGCGATCACGCCGACGCCCGCGATGCGCGCGTACCTCGATCGCGTGCGCGCGCGGCCCGCGTTCCAGAAGCGCGAGGCGATCGATCGCGAGCACGCCGCGACGTGATTCGCAAGAAACGAATCGGCTCGCCGCTCCGGTCCCTTCCGTCCGCGCGCGCCGCGCGCTTCCGTCCGGGCCCTCCGGGACGAGCACTCAGGCAATCAGTCGCCGAAGCGCACGACGTACGAGTACACCGCGCGGCCGCGCTGGCCGCGCACCACCATCTCGACCGCGGCGCGCTCCACGCACTGGCGCATCGCGGTGTCGAAGCCGCCCGCGCCGCCCTCGATCTGCGCGCTGCCGACGCGCCCGCCATCGCTCGCGGTGAAGGTCAGCGTGACCTCGGCGCTGCGATGCGCGGCGCGATCGAGGTACTGGTCGTAACAGACCGCGAGGCGCGATCCGATCGTGCGCATCGCCGCGCGCACGTTCTCGTCGGGCGCCTGGCCCGATCCGTCGACGCGCTCGCCGCGCATGACGCGCACCGACGGCGCGAGCTGGGTGCCGCTCTCGATCTCGTGCACCGTGCCGCGATCGGTCGCGAGCGAGTCGTGCGCGGGGTCGGCGGTGGTCTCGGTGACGGTGCCGTCGACGTGGACCGGGATCGGATGGCGCTCGATGCAGTGCCGCACCTGCTGTGCGTGGGCCCGGATGCGATCGACGACCGCGGTGATCGACGCGACCGCGTCGCGCCGCACGTCGTCGGCCACGCCGGGCGCGCGCGAGCGGGTCTCGGCCTGCTCGAGGAGGTGCATCAGGCGCTGCACCTGCTCGTCGTGCTCGCGCAGGCACTGCGCGACGGTGCGCGCGTTCGCCGCAGGGTCCTGCGCGTGGGCGGTGGTCGCGAGCGACGACAACGAGAGCGCGAGACCGAGAAGGAAGGCGGTGCGCATGAGTCCTCAGACGCCGGAGGCGTGTGCCGCCATTCAAGCATGCAGCGTCGCGGTTCGATCCGAGGGCCCGTCGGAACGGACGGGAACACCGTGTGCGGATCGAATGAACGGACGCTCGGGGGCTACATTGGTGGTGATGCAGCGACGAATCATCCCCATCGTGGTGATCTCTCTCGCGATCTTCGCCCCCATCGGCGCGGCTCACGCCCAAGGGACCGCCGCGTCGCCCGGTCCGGCGACGGGCATCCCACGCACCGCGTCGGGCGCCGCGGTCGGGTACGAGATGAGCGGTGCATCGATCCCGCAGTCGCAGCTGGACGAGCTGCCCGATCGCGTGACCGAGGCGCTCGCGTCGTGCGCGAGCGAGGCGGCGCCGCTGATCGGACGCCCGGTGAACGCGGTGCTCACGGTGTCGCCGCCGGGACGGGTGACCGAGGTCCGCTTCGACGGCGACCCGCGTCCCGACGAGCAGAACGCACGCGCGTGCGTGCAGCGCGCGCTGAGCGGGCTGCGCTTCGCGTCGCGAGCGCGCCCCACGACGCTCACGCTCGAGCTCGCGTTCCGCGAGCAGCGCGGAGGCGGCCGGAGCGGCGGTGGCGCGGCGGCGGCCGATCCTCGCACCGCGGCCTATCGCGAGTCGGTGGTGCGCGCGATCGAGTCGCACCAGCCCGCGGTGCACGCGTGCTTCGAGCGCTCGCGTCGTGCGTTCGAGTCCCCGGAGCGACAGCTGCGCGTCGAGCTGACGATCCAGGCCGACGGACGGGTGCGCGGCGCGGTGCCGGCGGGCGATCTCTTTCCGCAGCTCACGGAGTGCCTGAACCGCGAGATCGGCCGGTGGACGGTGCCGCGCCCGCCGACCGCGCCGTTCCCGATGGATCACCGCTTCGACGGGAACGTCGCGGCTTACGGCGAGTGACGCGCGCTCGACGACCGGCGAGAAATCGGCTCGCCCGCCGGTCCCGACCGTCCGGGACCGTCGGGACGAGCACTCCCGCAAGGGCTGTCGAAAGATCGGCTCGCCCGCCGGTCCCTCCCGTCCGCGCGCTTCGCGCGCTCCCGTCCGGGACCTGCGGGACGAGCACTCCCGCAAGCGTTCACTCGATCGTGCAGATCGCGCTCGGCCGCTTGATGCGCAGCGCGAGGCACTCGTAGACGCGGAACGGATAGTCCTGATCGCGCTCGCCGAGGTACGCGATGGTCAGGTCCTCGGTGACCGCGATGTCGAAGTTCTGATCGCCCGTCGAGAGGAGCACCGCCTTGCCCTGCGGGATCGTCGGCGTCGTGTACACGCCGTCGTCGCAGAGGCGCAGGATCGAGTCGATCTCGGGCGCGAACTGGCCCTCGAGCTGCTGCACGAGGCGCGCGTAGTCCTGGGCCGAGACCGCGAGCGCGAACGGACGGTGGTGGTTGCTCTCGAGCAGCACCTCCGTCGCGCGCACCACGTCGCGGTACGCGTTGCCGTACTTGGTCCAGTCGCTGCGCGCGACCGTCTTGCGACCGCGCGCGTTGAGCAGGCCCTCGATCCCGAGCCGCGGATCGCCGTTGAAGATCAGCGTGTCCTCGCGATCCGCGACCGCGTGCGCCGCGCGGATGGCGCGCGACGCGTCGAGCGGGGCGCCGAGCTTCTTGCTGAACGAGACGTCGCGCCAGTGCAGGACGAAGTCCTTGTAGAGGATCGGCACGCGGAGGATGACCTCGTTCGCGCCGTGGATCGGCTTGGGATCGGTCCGGCTCAGGAACTCGATCTCCGCGTCCTCGTCGGGACCGTATTGCTCGACCGAGACCGACTCGAGGCCGGCGCCGAGTGGACCGTAGATGCCGAGGAGGCGGCGGCCGACCAATGTGCGGCGCGCTTCACGCACGACCTCTTGCTGGAGGAACTCCCACTGCTCGTCGGTGAGCGGGCTCTGGTTCATGGCGCGAGAGTAGACGAACGCGCGCGCCGCTGCAGCGCCGTCAGCGTCGTCCGCGGGGGCCGGGCGCGCCGTCACCGCACTCCGCGGCCATGCCGAGCGCGCGCATGCCGCCTTCGTCCTCGAGCCGGGCCATTCGCTCGGGGCCGAGCGCGGTCTCGACCTCTTCGCGCATCGGGCGCGTCGCCTCGCGCAGCGCGCGCCGTCCACCGCGCACGCCCGCGTCGCCCTCACCGCCGCCTCCGGCGCGCCGGTCCTGCCACGCTTGCCGGTACACGTCGCGGATCGCGCAGAGCGTCGGCGTGACCTCGTTCATCGTCGCGTCGTCGATCCCGATCGCGCGCAATCGCTCGCGCAGCTCCGCACGGCGTGCCGCCCACTCGGCCTCGCGCCGCGCGCGCTCCTGCTCGACGCGCTCGGTGAGGCGACGCTCGACCTCGGCGTCGATCGCGCGCGAGACCTCGGGCGACTCGAGCACGACGCGCGCAGGCTCGGGCAGCGTCGCAGGATCGATCGCCGGGCCCTCGGTGCGCGCAGGGCGCAGCGCGAGCGCGGCCTCGGCCGAGGCGAGGCGATCCTCGCAGGCCTGCAGCGCGGACGGATCGGACTCGAGCGCGAGCGCGTCGTCCTCTTCGGGCTCCTCGCGATCGCGATCGATCGCCGGGGGAGGCGTGCTCGAGGAGCCGACCGCGTAGCCCGCGACCCCGGCGAGCAGCGCGGCGACGATCGTGATCGCGATGGTGCGCGCCACGTTACTTGCGCAGCGAGCCCACGGTCCCGCGCCCGTTGCTCCCGACCGCGCCGCGCTCGACCCGCAGCGAGCCCACCGTCGAGCCCGGGCGCGCGCTCGCGGCCGAGGCTGCCTCGACGCTCGAGTGCCCCGCCTTCACGCGCGAGAGCGCGGTCTGGAGGCGCGTGTCCTCTTCTTCGAGGAGGTGCTCGACCAGCGTCTCGAGCGTCGCGGCCGCCATGCCCGAGTCGGCCAGCAGCGTGCGGAGGAGCTGCTGGTGCTCGGGCTTGAGGGACGAGAGGTTCTGGATCGCGACCCGCGTCGCGGGGCCGTGCGCGCGCTCTTCGCTCGCCATGCGGCGCATCGTGGGATGTGCCGTCGAAGCCCGTCAAGCGCTCGTCGCGTGAGGTGAGCGGACGCGGCGCGCGTGTCACGCTCGCCGCGTGCGATGGAAGGACGTCGAGGGCGGAGGTCTCGCGATCGAGGTGGACGCGCCTCGCGTGCCCACGCTCTTCCTCGAGTCGTTCCCAGGCTGGCGCATCCGCTTGATGCGACGAGGTACGCCGGTGTTGTGGGCGCGCATGAAGGGCGCAGCCGAAGGCGTGTGGATCGCGCGTGCCGAGGGCGCCGCGAGCCCGGGCGTGCTGCCGCCGATCACCGCGCGCGAGGCACGCGCGACGACGCGCATCGAGGACTGGATGCGCTTCGTCGCGCGCGGGCTCGACGAGAGCGCGGCGTCGCCGCTCCGCGTTGGGCCCTGGCAGCTCACCGAGCTGCGTTCCGTCGGTCGCGACGCGCTCGAACCGATCGACGTCCATCGTCGACCCTCGAGGGCGCTCGACGTCCGCGCCGTCTTCGACGTCGCGCCGGTGCACTACCTGCGCTGGGGTCTGAACGGTGCACGCACGATCGTCCCGCTCCGCACGGGCTCCGCGATCGATGCGTCGCGCGTGAAGGCGTGGCGCAAGCACGTGCGCGACGGAACGCTGCCGCCGATCGTGCTCTGGTGGGTGTCGATGCTCGACGCGTACGTCCTGCTGGACGGGCACGATCGATTGCGCGCGGCGCTCGCGGAAGACGTGCTGCCACGCGCGATCGCGCTGTGGGAGCCGCGCGGGCGAGCGCGCTGGCGCATGCCGGAGGAAGACGCGGTCCGCGGCTACGAGCGCGCGTTCCGCGCCGAGCACCGGCTTTCGGAGAACTCCCGGCGGACGATGACGGCCTTCCTCCTGCGGCACTTCGCGCCCGATCAGGACGTCGCGACCACCGCGCGCGGCCGTCCGAGCCCGGAAGAGTGGAGTGCGTCGTCGCCTATCCGTTCATGCGGATGAGCGGATAGCCACGCTCGACTTCACTCCTCGATCGCGCGGCGCACGCGCTCGGCGTGCGGGCTCTCGGGGTGCGCCGACAGGAAGCGCTCGCCGCGGCGGGTTGCTTCGGTGTCGCGATCGAGGGCTGCGAGCGCGAGCACGCTGAGCGCCTCGCGCTCCTCGGCGAAGAGGCTGCGCGCGCCGTGCTCACGCCGGCCGCGCTCGAGGATCGCGAGCGCATGCGCCGGGTCGCTCGCCAGCGAGCGGCGCGCTTCGGCGAGCTCGCGCATCTCGGCCGCGAGCGCGTCCTCGTCGCTCGGCGCCGCGGCCGCGCGACGCGTCGTGCTCGGACGCGCTCCGGGCACCGGCTCCACCTCGACCTCGGGCACCGGCACGACCTCGGGCTCGGGCAGCACCTCGGGTGCGGCCTCGGGCTCGGGCGCGGTCTCGGTCCGGGTCTCGACGGTGGTCGCGCTCGCGGTCTCGGCCGCGGTCTCGTCGGGCGCCCTCGCGGTGTCCCCCCCGCTCGTGGCCCAGATCACCGCGCCGCCGATCACCGCGAGCGCGACCACCACTGCGGCGACGCCGGCGGCCCCCGCCGCGCCGGCACCACCGCCACCCGTTCCCGCCGCGCTCCCGCCGCTCTGGATCGACTGCTCGAGCCTCGCGAGCCCCCCACTCGCGTCGAACGGCGGAACGATCGCGGCCGACCGGCGCAGCGCATCGCGCAGCTCCGGCGGCGTGCCGAGGTCTTCCATGAGGCGCGGCGGATCCTGCAGCTCGCGATCGGTCACGGCGTACCCCCTCCCCACGCGTCGGTGAACTTCTTCCGGGCGTGATGCAGCCGTGAGTACACGGTGCCCACGGGGATCCCGAGCGCCCCAGCGATCGCGCTGCAAGGCTCGCCCTCGAGCTCGAAGAGCACGAACACGGCCCGGTGCTCCTCGTCGAGGCCCTCGAGACAGCGCTGGACGCGAGCCAGCGCACGTCGGGCCGAGACCTGATCGTCCGCGGCCGCGCGATCCGAGATCATTGCGTCGAGCTCGTCGCCCGCCATCTTCTCGGGCTTGCGGCGCTTGGTCCGACGATGGGTCGAGAGCACGCGCAGCGCGATCTCCGCGAGCCAGGTCGTGGGGCGCGCCGGACCGGCGACGTACCCGCCGCGGCGGTGCGCCACCAAGAAGACCTCTTGCGTGAGATCGTCGACGTCCACGTTGCTCGCACCCATGCGCGTGAGGAATCCCGCCACGAAACCAGCATGGGCACGGAACAGCTCCGCGGCTCCGGTGCGCTCCGGCTCCGTGCTGTCCGTGCTCGCAATGGCTGCATGACCGGGGGTCGCGGGGGCCTTCATTCGATCACCAACGCTGTGCCGATCACGATGGCGAGCCCGGCCGTCGAGAGCGAGCGCGATGCGATCACACCGCCGGTTCCGTCGCCGACGTCGAGCCTGGGCTGCACGAACGAGAACACTCCCTCGGCGCCGATGGTGAGCGCAAGCGGGTCGAGGGGGAGCCAGCGCAGCTCGGCGCGCACGATGGCACCAGCCCAGGGTAGGGCGGGGGCGTAGACGACCGGGAGATCGTGTCCGCTCGTGAGGAGCGCGCCCCCGAGCACGCCCGCGCACCCGCCGAGGAGGACGTGGGGGAGGACGCTGCGATCGAGGCACGCGTCGATGCGGCCGGTGAGGAGCGAGACATCGGCGGCGCCGGGGACGACCGAGGCACCGACGAGCGCCGTCGCGAGCACTCCGGCGCGGAGGCGCACGCCTTGTCCGGCGATCCACGAGACCGCGAGGACGCCGCCGAGCGCGGGATCGGGGAGGAGCTCGAGCGCGAGCCACGCCTCGGCCTCGATCGAGAAGGCGGGACGCTCACCGGCAGGCGGAGGCGGAGGCGGAGCCGGCGGTGGGGGCTCGACGGGCGGTGGCTCGACGGGCGGGGGCGGTGTGGGCTCGGGCGGTGGGATGCCGATCGACTCGAGGATCGCGGCGTCGAGCGCGAGCGCGATCGCGAGGGCGACCGCGGCGCGACGGTCGGGGCACTCGGCGGGCAGGCGATCGAAGCGTCGGGTCGCGACCTCGTCGCCGCCGTGGGTGATGACGAACGAGGTGGTGCAGGCGTCGGTGCGCACCGAGACGCCGAGCGCATCGGCGATGTGATCGCGCTCGAGCCAGGCGCCGACCTGCGCGGCGAGGCGCGGCGCTTCGAGGCAGGGATCGGTGCCGTCGACGGTGATCGCGTCGGTGATCGGGCGCTCCTGGGCGTGGGCCGGCGCGGGCGCGAGGAAGCACGCGGCGGTGGCGGTCAGGAGCGCGAGGCGCAGCACGCGCGAAGGATGCCCCATCGGGGTGGGGGAGCGTGAGGGTGTGAGCGTCAGGGTGTCCACTCGATGCGCGCGAGCATCGCTGCGAGCTTCGCTCGCCGGTGCTCGCTCCACTGGCCGATCCACGCGATGCGACCTTCGAGGTGGGCGCGCAGATCGCGATGCGCGGCGAGATCCTCGGCGCGCGGGCCTTCGATCGCGGCGCGATGGAGGATCGCGCGCAGGCGCTCGTACTCCTCGCGCGGGACCGCGGGCTTCTCGTTCACGACCACGCCCGCGAGCGATTGGCGCGCGCCGTGGCGCATCACCCGCGTCTTGTGCGGCGCGACGCGGAACCCCTCCTCGCGTGCGATCTCGGCGATGCGCGCGATCACGCGATCGATCGCGACGTGCGACTGCGGGCGCTCGAACGAGAGCGCGATGTCGTCCGCGTACCTCGTGCATCGCGCGTCGATCGCGCGTGCGAGCCCTTCGACGCGCGCGTCGAGCCGGAACGCCGCGAGGCTCGCGAGCGCGGGCGAGGTCGGTGCGCCCTGCGGCAGGTGCGGCACCCGGAGCCGCGCGCGCACCGCGTGCTCGATGCCGCGCATCTCGCGCGATGGGGTGCGCGTCGTGCACGACGCCGCGAGCGTGCGCGCGACCTCCTCGGGATACCCGGCGCTCCGGAAGATCCCGATCACGCGACCGCGGGTGACGCTCGCGAAGAAGTCCTCGAGGTCGACCCGCACCACCACCGCGCGCCCGACGTGCGGGGCGACGAACGTCGCGACCGAGCGCCCGCGGCGGAAGCCGTGCGCGACGTCGTGCATCGGGATGCGCTCGACGATCTCGCGCAGCACGCGACGCTGGATCGACGCGAGCCGCGACTTGGGCGCTTCGATCAGGCGCGCACCTCCGCTCGGCTTCGGCACCCAGGTGCGCAGGTAGTGGTGCAGCGGTCCGAGCGGGGCGCGCACCAGCATCGCGCGTCGATCGGCGAGCCAGTCGAGCTCGCCGATCTCGACCTCGAGCCAACGCGCGAGATCGCCCACCGTGTCGATGCGCGGCACGTCCCATCGCGTCTCGAGCGGCGCGCCGGGCGTGACCACCCAGCGCACGATCTCCGCGTCGCGGTCGTATCGTGCCAGCGCGCGGCTGTGCGCGATCGTCGTCGTCAGCTCGTCGAGCGAGGCACGCGGGAGCGGATCGAACGTGCGGCGCACCAGCGCGACGAGCCCTCCGAGCCAGGCCCTCGCGCGCGCCTCGTGGGGCACGCGAAGCGCCGCGAGCGCAGCGTCGATCATCGCGCGCCGGCTTCCGTCGGTCCCGAGGAACGCGAGCGCGAGCGCGCGCGACAAGCGCCACGCCCTGCGCCCGGGTGGGAGATCCTCCGGGTCGTCGTCGTCGTCTTCCCAGTCGTCGAACGTCGAGTCGGTCATCGGAGAGGGCGGCGGCGCGCGTCGACGATTCCGGTCCTGCGCGCCGGAGCGGCGCTCGTGGGCGCCCGACTGGCGTGCGACGTCGATGCTGGAGGTACGAAGCGTCCGCGAGGGTGCCTCGCGGAGACCGAGGCGTGCGCCTCGATCGGCTCGACGCGCGCCGCCGCCATCGCGCGCAGCCTACCCGAAGCCGTAGAGTCGCGCGGGGTTGTCGACGAGGATCGCGTCGCGTCGCGCGGCATCGGGCGCCCACTCGCCGAGCAGCTCGAGCAGCGCAGCGATCCGCGGCGTCGGCCCGGTGTGGGCGGTGTGCGGCCAGTCACTGCCCCACACCACGCGATCGGGCCGCGCAGCGACGAGCGCGCGCGCGAACGGGATCGTGTCTTGATGCGGCGGGCCGGTCGCGGACACGCGGTACGCGGCGGAGAGCTTCACCCAGCAGTCGGCATGTCGCAGCAGCGCGAGCATCGCCTGGAACGCGGGGTGCGCGATCCCCGCCGACATCGGGACGTGCCCCAGATGATCGAGCACGAAGGGGACCGGCAGTCGCTCGAGGCGCGGCGCGAGATCCGGCAGCGCACGACGATCGAGGAGCAGCTCGAGGTGCCAGTCGAGCTCGCGACAGCGCGCGGCGATGCGCTCGAGCTCGTCGAGCCTCGGGCCTCCGCCGAACGCCGCGTTGAGCCGCAGCCCGACGATGCCCGCGCGCTTCATCCGCTCGAGCTCGTCATCGGGCGCGCCGGCGTCGACCACCGCGATCCCGCGCAGTCGCTCGCGATGTGCGCCCAGCGCCGCGAGCAGCACGCGGTTGTCGGTCCCGTGCACGCTGATCTGCACCAGCACGCCGCGCGCGATGCCGTGCGCGTCGAGCATCGCGAGGTACTCGGCGACCGAGGCCTCACGAGGCGTGTAGCTCCGCGATGCGATCATCGTCGGCCCGATCACGTGGGCGTGCGCATCACACGCGTGCGCCGGGATCGCGCGATCAGCCGGCACGGAGGATCCGTCCTCTCGTCTCGGGCAGCAGCACGGCGGCCACGATCAGCAGCGCGTACGCGCCCACTGCGAACGCGCCGATCGCGCGGCCGAGCGGCATCGTCGCGCCGAGCACGCCGACCAGCATCGGGAAGAACGCGCCCACGCCGCGCCCGACGCCGTAGGCGAACCCTTGTCCCGTGCCGCGCACCCGCGTCGGAAAGAGCTCGGTCAGGAAGGGCCCGATGCCGCTGAAGTATCCGGAGCCGAAGAACCCGAGGGGAAAGCCGAGCGCCAGCATCGCCCCGTCGTCGAGCTCGACGCTCGTGTACACGAAGACGATCGCGGTGGCGCAGATCGCGAACACGACGAAGAGCCCGCGACGCCCGATGCGATCCGCGAGGTGCGCGCCCGCGAGATAGCCGGTGAACGAGCCTGCGATCACGACCGCGAGCGACGCGCTCGTGTGCAGCGCGCCGAAGCCGCGCTCGGTCTCGAGGTAGGTCGGGAGCCAGGTCGCGATCGCGTAGTAGCCGCCCTGCGCGCCCGTGGTGAGCAGCGACGTCAGGATCGTGATGCGCAGCACCGGTCGCGCGAAGATCTCGCGCACCCGAGGGCGCTCGCCGAGCTCTCGCGTCTCTTCGAACACGCGAGGCTCGGTCACGAAGCGGCGGAGGAAGAAGACCATCACCGCCGGCGCGACCCCCACGACGAAGAGCGCGCGCCATGCGATCTCCGGCTCGAAGATCTGGAACGTCACGGTCTGCGCGACGAGCGCGAGCGCCCAGCCGACCGCCCATCCCGACTGCACCGTTCCGACCGCGCGACCGCGGTGCTCGGGGCGGATCACCTCGCCGATCAGCACGGCGCCCGCGGTCCACTCGCCGCCGAAGCCGAGCCCCATGAGCGTGCGCGCGAGCAGCAGGTGCTCGAAGCGCTGCGCGACGCTGCACACCAGCGTGAAGATCGAGAACCACAGGATCGTGAGCTGCAGCGTGCGCACCCGGCCGATGCGATCGGCGAGCGCGCCCGCGATCCATCCGCCGACCGCCGAGGACACCAGCGTCGCGGTCGCGATCTCGCCCGCTTCGCTCGTCGAGAGGCTCCAGACCGCGAGGATCGTCGGGATCACGAGGCTGTAGATCTGGACGTCCATCGCATCGAGGGCCCAGCCCCAGAAGCACGACCAGAACGTGCGCCGCTCGGGCGGCGACATCCCCGTGAACCACCCGCTCGTCATCGCGACGAGACAGATAGGCTCGGGGAGCGGCTCGGATCAGAACGTGCCGAAGACCGACGCGCCCGCCGCGAACCCACCCGAGTCACTGGGGGCCGCCATCGGCAGGATCGACCACGCGAAGTCGGAGCGCGGCTCGTCGCTGAAGCCCTCGAGGCGCGACGTGCGCGAGGGGATCACGAGCATCGGCACCAGGTAGCCCACCGCGAAGCCGAGCAGGCCGCCGATCACCACGTCGGAGAGGTAGTGACGGTCCGCGACGACGCGCAGCAGACCGGTGACCGTCGCCGCCGCGATCGACCCGCCGCACGACGCGATGTCGTGGCCCACGTCGCCGTAGAGGTTGCGCTCGAGGTGCAGCGCGCACGAGAAGCCCGCGGACGTCGCCGCGAGGCCGGTGTGCAGGCTGTAGAAGCTCTCGTAGATGTCGTGCGACTGGCAGCCCGGCGCGTCCGGGTTCGCGGCGCACTCGCGCTCGTAGGGGCGCGCGCGGTTGGCGAGGCGCTTCACGATGCCGCCCGCGGTCAGCGTGAGACCGAACGCGAGCGAGTGCGCGAGCGAGGCCTGCCACGCGAGATCGAGATCGCCCTGCACCAGCGGCACGAGCAGCGAGTCGACGAGCGCGGTGTACGCGATCGTGCCGAGCATGAGCGCGTCGCTCACGTGGCCGGCGATGCTGATCCCGCGCGGGCTCGACGCGCGCAGCAGATCGCGGAACGGCTCGTCGGCGACGATGCCGCCGCGCCACACGCCGGCCTCGGGCGAGCTCTGCGACGTCGGCGCGACGTAGATGCCGACGCCCGCGCCGAGCGCGGCCGCTGCGAGGCCGCCGGTGATCGGCGCCGCGACACCGTCGATCCGTGTGCGGAGCGGCGCGCGGTGGGGCGGCTCCGGCTGGTCCTGCGCAGCGGCTGGCACCGTGGTGACGCCGAGCGCGCAGAGGATGATCCCCGAGACGAACGCGGTGGCGGTGCTGCTGCGGGTCACGAAGAGAGGAGATTATTACGGGTCTCGGCCCCGCGGTCCTCCCCCGATCGGTCAGGTCGGCCTGATCGGTGGGGGAGTGTGGGCCTTGCGGGGCGAACCGGGCGCCCCAGCGGCGGGCGCTCTGCTGGCGACCGCGACCCGCGCCTAGGTGCCCCGCCGATGGACCGCACCGGCGCGCTCGCGACCCCCGAGCTCCAACCCTTCCTCCCGATGCTCTACGTCGCGTGGGCCGACGATGCGCTCTCGGCCGACGACCTGCGCGTGCTGCGCGCGCGGCTCGAGGCGCAGCCGTGGCTGAAGCCCGCGCTGCGCCTCGCGCTCGAGGAGTGGCTCGACCCCGCGCGACCTCCGAGCGCGACGGAGCTCGCGATGCTGCGGCGCGCCCTCGAGCGTGCGGTCGGCACGATGCGCCCGACGCGTCGCGTCTCGCTCGCCCAGCTCGCGTCGGCGATGGTCGACGGTCACGCGAGCGAGGCGGCGACCCACGCGCTCGCGGAGATCGAGTCGCTGCTCGCGCTCGACGCGGCCCACGCGATCGACGACGTGATCACGCCGTACGAGCACGAGGCGCCGCGGCCCTTCGAGCGCGGACCGCGCCCCGACGTCGCCGCACTCCGCGCCTTGCTCGACGGCCGTCACGCCGGCGTGCGTGCGAAGGTCCGCGCGTTCCTCGCCGAGCCCGCGCGTCGCGCCGCGTACGGCCTGTCGAAGGAGGAGCATCGCGCGATGGTGCGCGGCTGGCTCGACGAGCTCGCGAAGGACGTCGGCATGGGCGCGCTCGCCTCTCCCGGCGTGACCACCGACGCCCCCGATCTCGGCGGCTATCTCGCCGCGTTCGAGACGCTCGCGTACGGCGATCTCTCGCTGCTCATCAAGAACGGCGTGCAGTGGGGGCTCTTCGGCGGATCGATCTTCTTCCTCGGCGACGACGCGCAGCGCGCGAAGTACCTGCCCGACGTCGCGTCGCTGCGCCTGCTCGGCTGCTTCGCGATGAGCGAGGTCGGGCACGGCTCGAACGTCGCCGACCTCGAGACGATCGCGCGCTACGACGCGGAGAGCGACGAGATCGTCGTGCACACGCCGAGCGAGAGCGCGCGCAAGGACTGGGCGGGCAACGCAGCTCGCGATGCGCGGATGGCGACGGTGTTCGCGCAGCTCGAGGTCGCGGGGGAGCGCCACGGCGTGCACGCCGTACTGGTGCCGATCCGCGACGCGAACGGCGCGGAGCTGCCCGGTGTCCGCACCGGCGACTGCGGGCACAAGATGGGCCTCAACGGCGTCGACAACGGCCGCATCTGGTTCGACCACGTCCGGGTGCCGCGCGCGAGCCTGCTCTCGCGGCACGCGCGCATCACCGAGCTCGGCACCTACGAGAGCCCGATCGCGAGCCCCGGCAAGCGCTTCTTCACGATGCTCGGCACGCTGGTCGGCGGGCGCGTGTCGGTCGCGGCGGCCGCGGTGTCGGCGTCGAAGGTGGGCCTCGCGATCGCGATTCGTTATGCCTCGGAGCGCCGTCAATTCGGGCCGACGAAGGAGCCCGAGACGCTGCTGCTCGAGTATCCGACGCACCAGCGCCGACTGCTGATCCCGCTCGCGACGACGTACGCGCTCTCGTTCGCGATCGACGAGCTGCGCGAGTCGTACCTGCACGCGCAGCGCGAGGGCGCGAAGGACACGCGCGAGCTCGAGGCGCACGCGGCGGGGCTCAAGGCGATCGCGACGTGGCACGCGACGAAGACGCTCCAGGCGTGTCGCGAGGCGTGCGGAGGGCAGGGCTATCTGTCGGTGAACCGGCTCGCCGATCTGAAGAGCGACACCGACGTGTTCACGACGTTCGAGGGCGACAACACGGTGCTGCTCCAGCTCGTCGCGCGCGAGCTGCTCGCGAAGTACGCGAAGCGCTTCACCGGAGGGCCGGTCGCGCTGGTGCGCGCGCTCGCGTCGGCCGCGGTGCTCACGATGCGCGAGAAGGCGCCGTTCCGCGCGCATCGCGCCGACGAGGCGAGCCTGCGCGATCCCGAGATGCAGCGCTCGGCGCTCGCGTGGCGCGAGGAGTCGCTGCTGCGCAGCGCGGCGGCGCGCGCGAAGAAGCGCAGCGACGCGGGCATGGACGCGCAGGACGTGTTGATGGAGCTCCAGGAGCACCTCGTCGCGCTCGCGGAGGCGCACGTCGAGCGCCGGGTGATGGACGCGATCGCGGGCGCGGTCGAGCGCGCGGAGGGCGACACGCGCGAGTGGCTCGCGAGGCTGCGCGATCTGCACGCGCTCTCGACGCTCGAAGCGCGCGCCGCGTGGTTCGTGGAGAACGGCGAGCTCGACGGAGGTCAGACCCGCGCGATCCGCAAGCTGGTCCCGAAGATCGCGCGCGAGCTGCGCGACGTCGCGGTCCCGCTGGTCGACGCGTTCGGCATCCCCGACGCCTGTCTCGCGGCACCGATCGCATTCCACGACCCGGCGCACCCCCGTTGGTGATCTCGCCGGAGTGCACGTGCACGTCGTCGGTCACCGCGCGTGAGACGTCGCCTTCAGCGCGGCGTGCAATCGCTCCGCGGCATCGCCCACCTCGGGCCGCCACGCCATCCGCCATCCCCGCCGCAGCGGCCCCGACGCGAGCCGCATCGCGACGAGGTCGCCCCGCCCGAGGTGCGGCCGCGCGATCCACTCCGAGAGCACTGCGATGCCCAGCCCGGCGCGGGTCACGTCGACGATCGCCTCGGTGAGCGGCAGTCGATCGAAGCGCAGCTTCGGTCGTCCGCGGCCGAACACGCGGCGCATGAACCAGCGCCGCTCCTCCGCGGGCGCGAGCCCGGTGATCATCGTGTTCGCGCGCAGATCGTCGGGCGTGAGCGCGCGACGCGCCGCGAGCGGGTGCGTCGCCGCGACGACGAACACGATCTCGTCGCTGAAGAGCGGCTTCTGATCGATGCCGTGCGGCACCTGCGACGTCGTGAGCAGCGCGACGTCGACCTCGCTCGCCTCGAGCGACGCGACCGGCGCGCCGGTGTGCTCGACCGCGAGCGAGACGTCGAGATCGGGCAGCGAGCGACGCAGCGTGGTGAGCGTCGACGGCAGCCAGTGGTACGCCGTGTAGCACTCGCACACGATGCGCACGCGCGAGGGCGGCGCGGCCGGCAGCGCCACGCGACGCTCGAGATCGCCGAGCTCGATCAGCACGCGCGAAGCGCCGCTCACCAGCGCTTCGCCGGCCGCGGTCGGCACCAGGCCTCGCGGCGTCCGCGCGAAGAGCGGCACCCCGAGCCGCTCCTCCGCTGCGAGCAGCGCGCGGCTCACCGCGGGCTGCGTGAGGTGGAGGAGCGACGCCGCCTTCGCGGTCGTTCCCGCTTCCGCGATCGCGATGACGACCCGCAGATCGCGCACGTCGAGGCGCGGCTCGGGCACTCGGTGAGCAATGCGTTCCACGCATCGACTCTACAAGAGCAATGCGTTGGATGCATTGCTCGCCACGGCGGAGAGTGAGTCCTTGCCGGAGTGCTCGTCCCGCAGGTCCCGGACGGGAGCGCGCGAAGCGCGCGGACGGTAGGGACCGGCGGGCGAGCCGATTTTTTCGACAGTCTCTGAACGCACCAGGAGGAAATCGATGGAGCTCTTCTTCTCTCCGCTCGCGTGCTCGATGGCCACCCGCATCACGCTCTACGAGATCGGCGCCGAGGCCCGCTTCGTGCCGGTCGAGCCCCGCACCAAGACGCTGCCCGACGGGAGCGACTACCGCGCGCTGCATCCGCTCGGCCTCGTGCCCGCGCTGCGCACCGACGACGGCGCGCTGCTCACCGAGAACGCATCGATCCTGCAGCACCTCGCCGATCGCCACCCCGAGGCGCGCCTCGCGCCGAGCGATCCCGCGGGGCGCACGGAGCTGCACGAGTGGCTCAGCTTCGTCGGCACCGAGCTGCACAAGACCGTGTTCAATCCGCTGCTCGACACCGCGGCGTCCGATGTGGTGCGCGCCTACGCGATGTCGAAGGCCGAGCCGCGCCTCTCGTTCCTCGCGCAGCACCTCGAGGGCCGCGCGTTCCTCCTCGATGCGTTCAGCGTCGCCGATGCGTACGCGTCGACGGTGCTCGGCTGGGCCCCGGCGACGCCGATCGATCTCGCGAAGTGGCCGGCGCTCGCGGCGTACGTCGCGCGGGTGAGAGAGCGCCCTTCGGTGCAGCGCGCGCTCGCCGACGAGCTGCCTCTCTACCGCGCGTCCCTGCGGTGAGACTGGCTCCGCGTCGCGAGGCGAACGTGCGTAGGCCTTGTGATGGGCATGTGCGGGCACAGATCCACCCTGCCAGGGAGCTGGATGTCGGGGGGCCCGTCACCGTTTTCCCCGTCGGTCGTCGCGCCGGCGGTCCTCGTCGTGGACGACGTGCCGTCGCACGTCGAGCCCTTCGTGGATCGCCTGCGTGGCGTCGGCGCGCGGCCGATCGTCACGGCGACGATCGCGCAGGCCCTCGCGGTGATCGGCAGCTTCCACGTCGACGTCGTCGTCACCTGCGAGGGCGTGCGCGGCGAGGACGCGCTGCGTTTCCTCCGCGCGCTCCGGCAGTCGTCGGATCAGCCGCGCGTGCCGGTGGTGCTGGTGTCGGGGCACGACGCGGACGGTGGGTTCGCGCGCGATGTGCGGGCGCTCGGCGCGCGCTTCGTCTCTGCGCCGGTCGAGCCCGACGCGCTCGTCGACGCGGTGCGCGCGGCGCTGCCGAGCCCGGTCGCGCCGCAGCCCGAGACGTCGCACCCCGAGACGTGGCTCGGGGCATATCGACACACGTCGTCGCCGCCGAGCGCGCCGACCGCGGACGAGTCGCCGATCGAGCGCGAGTGACGCGCTGAAGGCCGTCACCACCTCGGCCATCCACGCTCCGGTGAGGTGCGAGCGCTGCGCACGCAGCGCGATCCCGCGCCTTGAGGCCCACACGCCGCAGCGAGGATCGTGACGGGATGATCGAGAAGCTCGAGCACTGGAAGTCGCCACGCCTGATCGCGGGCGCGAGCATCGGATGCGTGCTGATGGGCGCGCTCGCGTGCGGCAGCGAGCCCACCGCGGTCGTGGTGCCCGAGCCCGGCGCGCCGCCGGCGATCGCAGCCGCGGCCGCTCCGCCGGGCGTGGTGGTCGCGCCGGTCGCGCCGCCGCCGGTGGTCGTCGCGGCGCCGCCCGAGCCCTCGCACGGCGGCACCGTGGTGATGGCGGGTGCGTATCCCGTCGAGGTCGTGCCGCACGAGTCGGGCGAGGTCTACGCGTACGTCGTCGGCGATGCGCCGCCGCCGCCCGATGCGGAGCTCACGGTCGTGGTGCCGGTGACCGGCGGCGTGCGCACGGTCGAGCTCGCGTGGGAGCCGGGCGAGCGGCGCTTCGGAGGTCGCGTGCGTCGCGCGCAGATCGTGCCCGGGCCGGTCGACGTGGTGCTCGTCGTCGGCGGCGCGCGGTGGGTCGGTCACGTCGCGACGTTCGTCGTGTCGCCTGCGGTCGTCGTGGTCGAGACCGCGCCCGCGAGCGTGATCGTCGTCGAGGAGCACTGGCACGGGAAGCACCGCAAGCACCGCGGCCGGGGCCACGGGCGCGGGCACGGTCGCGGTCACGGCGTGCGCGTTCACTTCTGATCGTGGAGCGTGGCGGTCGTGACGCGATCGCGATCGGGCTCGTCGCGCTGACGAGCCTGGTCTCGATCGCCGGTGCGTGCGCGGAGATCGGCGGGTACGCGCTCGGGTGGCCCGGCGCGCCGGTCGAGCTCTTCGCGCTGAGCTTCGAGTCGAACGTGCCGACCTGGTACGCGAGCTCGCTGCTCGTCCTCTCGAGCGCGGCGCTCGTGCTGTGCGCCGAGCGTGCACCTCGCGATCGCGGTGCGTGGCTCGCGCTCGCGGCGATCTTCGCGTTCGCGTCGCTCGACGAGGCGATCGAGATCCACGAGCACCTCGGAGCTCTCGTCGACGGGCGCGGGGTCCTCTACTTCAGCTGGGTGATCCCGGGCGCGATCATCGTGGGGATCCTCGCGCTCGGGTTCGCGCGGTTCCTGCTGCGACTGCCCGCGATCGATCGAAGTCGCTTCGTGCTCGCCGCGGTGATCTTCGTGAGCGGCGCGCTGGGCATGGAGCTGCCGCTCGGTTGGTGGACCGAGCGCGCAGGCGACGACAACCTCGTGTACGGCATGCTCGACTGGGTCGAGGAGACGCTCGAGCTCGCCGGCACCACGACGTTCCTGCTCGCGCTGCGGGCGCGCCTGAGACGCGAGCGCGAGGCATGAGCCGCAAGCCGTGGATCGTCTCGGCGCGCTACGACGTCGCGTTCTTCCTCGCGCCGCCGGTGCTCGCGCTGCTCGCAGGCATCGCGATCTCGGGGACCGATCTGACGCGCGTCGCGCTCGCGATCGGGCCCGGCGATCTCACGGCGTCGGGGCTCTTCATCGGCGTGCTGATCCACGCGCACCTGGTCGCGGTGGTGTTCCGCAGCCACGCGAACCCGACGGTGTTCCGCCGCCATCCGGTGCGCTTCCTGCTGGTGCCCGCTGCGCTGTGGGCCGCGCTGATGTGGTCGGAGTGGATCGCGGTGATCGCGACGATCGTCGCGACGTTCTGGGACGTGTACCACTCGGGCGCGCAGACGTTCGGCTTCGCGCGCATCTACGATCGCAACGCGGGCGCGCCGGCGGATCGCGATCGCGCGCTCGACTTCTGGATGAACCAGCTGCTCTACGCGGGGCCGATCCTCGCGGGCGCGACGCTGATCGATCACGTCGAGGTCTTCGGCGAGCTCGAGGGGTTCGAGGACCCGCTCTCGGTGTTGCTCGCGTCGGTGCCGGCGCACGCGGAGGGACATCGCGGCGTGCTCGCGTGGTGCGTGATCGCGATCGGGACGGTGATGGTGATCGTGTACGTGATCGCGTCGCTGCGCCGAGTGAGACGCGGTGAGCCGATCTCACCGCTCAAGATCGGGCTCGTCGCGTCGACCGGGCTCTGCTCGATCTACACGTGGGGCCTCAACTCGTGGGGCGAGGCGTTCTTCGTGATGAACCTGTTCCACGCGGTGCAGTACCTCGCGCTCGTGTGGTGGTCGGAGCGCGATCACATCGCGGGGATGCTGCGCGTGCCCGGCGCGCGGTCGATCGCGCTGGTGGTGTTCCTGGGATCGACGCTCGCGTACGGCGCGATGGCGGAGCTCTTCGAGCCCGATCTGCACGCGTGGTGGGCGGTGACGATGGTCGTGTCGCTGATGCACTTCTGGTACGACGGATTCGTTTGGTCCGTTCGACGGGACGACGTCTGATCGATCTCGAGATCAGCGCGGCGTCGGCGGGGACGCGGCGTCTGCCGTCTCACTTGGTGAGGCTGAGGAGAGCTCGCGACCGAGACGCGCTCCGCGCGGCTCGGACGCTCGCGGGTCGCAGCGCGCGCCTTCGGCGCCCGACTGCGCGCCTGGTGGCGCGAGATTGGTGCTCGGGTCGGCGCACAGGCGTGAGGTCGAACGTGACGTTTGCGTGTCACGCGCGCGCAATGACGCGGTTGCTCGGAAAATCGTCAGCACGCCCGTGACCCGGTCGGCCGATCGGGATGCTCATTGGCCCGACGAACCGGGGGGATCGCGTTCATGACCGTGCATTCGTTCGCCTTGGTGCAGCGCGCTGCGCGCACCACGCTCGCGCTCAGCAGCGCGCTCCTGCTCGCCGCCTGTGAGAGCGAGCCGCCTCCGACGATGATGGAGCCGCCTTCGCCCGGTGATCTCGCGCTGGCTCCGCCCGATCCTGCCGAGGGGTTCCAGATGGCGCTCGACGCGGTCGCGCAGCCCGGCGAGGAGCTGTGGCTCTGCCAGGTCGGGACGGCGCCGGGGCACGGCGCGGTCGGTCACGTGGTCTCGCGACAGCCCGAGGCCGTGCACCACATGGACATCATGGTCCTCACGCTCACCGGGCTCCGCATCCCCGACGGCGTCTACGACTGTGCCGATCTCTACGCCGATCACCCCGAGCTGATGGAGTCGGGGATCTTCCTCTACGCGGCGCAGCACGCGGAGCAGGAGATCGTGCTCCCCGAGGGGACGGCGGCCGTGCTCCCGCCGCGCCTCAGCGTCATGCACGAGATCCACTTCATCAACACCGGCACCGAGCCGGTCGACGTGTGGTCGCGCGTGAATGCGTACACGGTGCCCTCCGACTCGGTCGAAGAGCGCATCTGGGGATTCACGGTGCGCGATGCGCACTTGAACGTCCCGCCGCGCGCCACCCACACCGAGTGGACTCGCTGCGTGATGAATCGCGACGTCGACGTGATCTTCCTGTCGTCGCACACCCACGAGCTCGGCCAGCGCGTCGAGATCCGCACCTTCGACGGCACGAACGTGGCGGAGGAGCCGGTCTACGTGAACACCGACTGGCACGCACCGCTCCTGTTGCAGCTCGAGACTCCGCTCCACGTCGCCGCGGGCTCGGGATTCGAGTTCCGATGTGAGTACTCGAATCCGAACGCCGAGATGGTCAATTGGGGATTCCGCGCCGCTGACGAGATGTGTCAGATGGCGATGGTCTTCACGCCCCAGGATCTCACCGCCGACTGCGAGGTGGTCGAGACGAGCGACGGAGTGATCGACACGACCGGTGGGGGCACGAACGAGTGACGTCGTGATCTAGTCGCGGCCCGAGAGGCGCTCGAGCGTGCGCTCGAGATCACGGCGCAGGCAGCGGTCGCAGTCCTGGTTGCCGCGTCTTCCGCAGCCGGTGGGCGGAGTCGATGCGATGCGGTGCAGTGCGGGGATCGCGCGGGGGTCGCCGAATGCGCGCATCGCGAGGATCGCTTCGCGGCGGTCGTCGCACTCGACGCCGGTCTCGTACGCGAGCACGGCGCGGACGTAGCTGGGGAGCTCGGCGGCGCGGGGCGCGAGGCGCGCCGCCGATGCGGAGCGCAGTGATGCGTCGGGGTGCGTCTCGAGCACCGTGACGTCCTGCGCGAGATCGGGCGGGATCGGGGTGAGGCCGTACGCGGGTGCGGCGCTCCCGCTCGCGACCTGCGGTGCGCTCGGGATCGGCGTGGGCATGGAGGGCGCGCTCGCCAGGTCGCTCGCGTCGCCCGAGCACGCGACGCGCGTGACGACGCACGAGAGCACCACGAGCGCGAGCACACCGGCGCTCGCGCCGCCGAGCAGCCACGCGAGCGTCTTGGGCAACGCGGGCGAGACGATCGCGGTCGGCGACTGCGGCGACACCGTCGATGCCGGGCTCACGAACGAGGGCGCCACTGCCGTCGGCGCGTGCGCTGCGATGCCCGCGCTGGTGCCGAGCTGCGAGCTCTGCGCGAGCTCGGTGCGCGCGTGCGCGGACGCGGGGATCGCGCTCGAGCGCGCGCCGAGCGCCGCGGGGTCGAGCACGCCACTCGCCGCGAGACCGACCGAGCGAGCGATCGCGCGCAGCGCATCGCGCACCTCGGCGCCGTGGCTCGGGCGCGACGCCTTCGTGCCCGCGAGCATCCGCGCGACGAGCACGTCGAGCTCGGCCGGCACGTCCTGCACCTCGCTCGCGAGCGAGGGCGCGCTCGACGTGAGCTGCGCGCTCACGATCGCACCGAGCTCCTCGCGATCGAAGAGCGCACGGCCCACCGCGAGCTCCCAGAGGATCACGCCGAGCGCGTACACGTCGGCGCGTGCGTCCACCGCTTCGCCGAGCGCCTGCTCCGGCGCCATGTAGCCCGGCGTGCCCATGACCGCGCCCACGCGCGTGAGCGGGCCTGTCTCCTTCGGCGCGTCGGCGACCCGTGCGATCCCGAAGTCGAGCACCCGCGCGTGCAGCGCTCCGTCGCGATCCTCGACGATCACGTTCTCGGGCTTGAGGTCGCGGTGCACGATCCCCGCGGCGTGCGCGACCGCGAGCGCGTCCGCGATCTGCGCGCCGATCGAGAGCGCGAAGCGCCAGTCGCCGCCGCGCTGGCGCATCCACGATCGCAGCCCGCGGCCGCGCGCGAGCTGCATCACGAGGTACGCGCCGCCGTCGGGCAACGCGCCGTAGTCGAGCGCGCTCGCGACGTGCGGATGATCGAGCTTCGCGCTCACCATCGCCTCGCGCGCGAAGCGCTGCGCGAGCTCGGGATCGCCCGCGAGCTCCGGCAGGATCACCTTGAGCGCGACCGGCTTCTGCAGCGCGATCTGCTCCGCCGCGAACACCGCGCCCATGCCGCCCTCGCCGAGCACGCGCTCGATGCGATAGCGACCATCGAGCACGCGCCCGATCCAAGCGGTCGAGTCCATCGGGCTCAACCCGCGACGATGCGCGCGATCGGTCGCGGCACGCGCGAGAGCGCGACCCGCATCTCGCGTGCGTCGGTGAACCGATCCTCGCGGCGCTTCGCCATCGCGCGCTTCACGACCGCCTCGAGCTCGGGGCGCGCGTCGAGCTCGGGCCGCATCGCCCTCAGCGCGGGCACGGGATCGATCGCGTGCGCGCGGAACATGTCGGTGATCTCCTCGGCGACGAAGGGCCAGCTGCCCGTGAGCAGCTCGAAGAGCACGACGCCCGCGCCGTAGACGTCGGTGCGCGCGTCGACGGTCGGACCGAACACCTGCTCGGGCGCCATGTACGCGGGCGTGCCGAGGATCGCGCCGTGCTGCGTGAGCACGCTGCCGCTGCCCCACATCGCGCTCTCGGTGAACTTCGCGAGGCCGAAGTCGAGCAGCTTCGCGAGCGTCGATCCGTCGGGCTGCCGCGCGAGGAACACGTTCTCGGGCTTGATGTCGCGGTGCAGGATCCCGTGCGCGTGCGCGAACGCGAGGCCCGCGAGCATCTGATCGGCGATCGCGATCGCGTGCTCGGGCGCGAGGCGATTGCGCGCGAGCAGCGCCTCGAGCGTGTAGCCCTCGAGCAGCTCCATCACGAGGCACGGCGCGCCCGAGAAATCCGCGAGCTCGAGCACGCCGATCACGTTGGGATGGGTGACCGCGGCGAGCGCAGCGGCCTCGCGCTCGAAGCGACGGCGCGACTCGGGTCGCTCGACCGACTCGGGGTGCATGAGCTTGATCGCGACCGGCACTCCGTCGGCGCGCGTGCCGCGATACACCGCGCCCATCGTGCCGGAGCCGAGCGGCGCGTCGATGCGATACCGGCCCGCGATCCAGCTTCCGATCGCCGGCGCGCTGGCCCCGGTGCTCATGGCTCGACGGGTATACCGCAGCGCGAGGTCCCGCCGCGATGTGGCTGTGTGGAGCACAGCCAGCGAGCCCGCGAGCGCATCGGCGGATAGACTGGCCACGATGCCCGGAGACGCAGCCACGCTCGTGCGCATGACGCGTGCGGAGTACCTCGCAGCCGAGCGTGCCAGCTCCGAGAAGCACATCCTTTGGGACGGAGTGGTGTATGCGATGGCGGGTGCGTCGCTCGCGCACAACGCGATCGTCGCGAACGTCGTGATCGCGCTGGGCACGCGGCTCGATCCGCGCGCATGTCGGCCGTACCCGTCCGACCTCCGCGTGCGGATCCCCGGGACGGAGCGGTACGTGTACCCCGATGCGACCGTGGTCTGCGGTCGAGCGCAGCTGGAAGACGATCATCAGGACGTGCTGCTGAACCCGACGGTCGTGATCGAGGTGCTCTCGGCAGGCACCGAGGCGTTCGACCGCGGCGAGAAGTTCGCCGCGTATCGCACGATCACGAGCATGCAGTCCTTCGTGCTGATCTCGCAGGACCGACACCGCGTCGAGATCTACACGCGCGGTCCGGAAGGCGTGTGGAGCTTTCGCGAGCATCGCGAAGGAGACGTGACGCTCACGCTCGGAAGCGACCGCACGGTCGCGGTGCCCGTCGACGCGCTCTACGCCGGGGTCGACGTCACCGCGACGGGCTGACTCGGCGCATCACGAGCATCACGTACCCGTACTCTCCCCGGGTCGCGCGCCACAGCGCGATCTCGCGGCGCGCGCTCTCGATCGCCGCGTGCATCGTCGGGTCCGAGGCCAGCGCGTCGCAGCGCGCTTCGAGCGGCGCGTAGTACGCGTCCCATGCGCGCTCGGGCAGCACGAGCGTCTCGATCACCTCGAGCCCCGCGCTCTGCGCGCGTCGCGTCGTGCCCTCGACGTTGGTCATGTCGGGGTACGCCTCGGCCCAGAACGCGCGCGCCGTCTCGGACGGGGCGCGCAGCCAGCACAGCTCGCTCACCACCGCGTGCGCGCCCGGTCTCATCACCCGACGCCACGATCGCAGCGCGGCCTCGAAGCCCATCACGTACGCCGCGCCCTCGGACCAGATCAGATCGACGCTCTCGTCCGGGTCGGAGAGCGCGTCCATCGACTCGTTCCGCGTTCGCAGGCTCGGCGGCGCGCCCCGCGCCGCTTCCTCGAGGAAGGGCGGGTGCACGTCGATCGCGATCACCTCCGCGTCGGGCTGCTCCGCCGCGATCATCCGTGCGCTGCGCCCGGTGCCGCACCCGATGTCGAGCACGCGTGCCCGCGGCGGCAGCGGCATCACCCGCCGCAGCGCCGCGCGCGAGGTCTCGTCGTCTCCGGGCGCCAGCAGCGCGAGCCGGTCGTAGAGCCGGAAGAGCGCGTCCATCGTCGCGATCTGCCATGGGACGCACATTCTGAAAATCGTCTGTCGGCTCCGGCCATACTCGTTCGTCTTACGAAAGGACGAGGTGCGATCCCCATGCTCTACGCGATCCTCTGTTACGACTCGGAAGAGCTCGTCGAGGGCTGGCCCAAGGACCAGGACGAGGCCGTCATGAAGCGGCTCGGCGTCGTCCAGGACGAGCTGCGCGCGAAGGGACGCCTCGGTCCGGTCGCTCGCCTGATGCCCACCACCGCGGCGACCTCGCTGCGCAAGGGACGCGAGACGATCGTGATGGACGGGCCCTTCGCCGAGACGAAGGAGCAGCTCCTCGGCTTCTACGTCGTCGAGTGCGAGTCGCTCGAAGAGGCGATCGAGACCGCGAAGAAGCTCGGCGGCGCGAGCGAGGGCCACGGCACCTTCGAGATCCGTCCGCTGCGCTACTTCGCACCGAACGGGAGCACTGTGTCGACCGGGAGCCGCGTGACGTGACGGAGCTCGCGTGGATCGGCACGGCGCTCGGCGCGGCCCGCCCTCAGGTGGTCGCCGCGCTGCTGCGTTACTTCCGAGATCTCGACCTCGCCGAAGAGGCGTATCAGGAAGCGTGCCTCCGCGCGCTCAAGAATTGGCCGCAGAACGGGCCGCCGCGCGATCCCGCGTCGTGGCTGATCTTCGTCGGGCGCAACGCCGCGATGGACGTGGTGCGACGCCGCAAGAAGCAGCGCGAGCTGCCCGACGAGGACGCGATCTCCGACACCGACGACGCCGAGACGTCGCTCGCGGAAGGGCTCGACGGAGCGCACTACCGCGACGACATCCTGCGCCTGCTCTTCATCTGCGTTCACCCCGAGCTCCCTGCGACCCAGCAGATCGCGCTCGCGCTGCGCATCGTGTGCGGCCTCTCGGTGCCCCAGATCGCGCGCGCGTTCCTGGTCAGCGAGAGCGCGATGGAGCAGCGCATCACCCGCGCGAAGGCGCGCATCGCGGACGCGAAGGTGCCCTACGAGACACCGGGCGAGCCCGAGCGCGCGGAGCGCCTCTCGGCGGTCGCGTCGGTGCTGTATCTGATGTTCAACGAGGGCTACTCCGCGCCCGACGGTGCGAGCGCCGATGCCCGCGCGCCGCTCTGCGACGAGGCGATCCGGCTCGCGCGCCTCTTGATGCGACTCTTCCGGCACGAGCCCGAGATCATGGGGCTCACCGCGCTCTTCTTGCTGCAGCACGCGCGCACCGCGGCGCGCTTCGACGGCCACGGCGAGATCGTCCTGCTCGAGGCGCAGGATCGCGGCCTCTGGGATCGCGCGCTGATCGACGAGGGCCTCGCGCTGCTCGACAAGGCGATGCGCCATCGGCGTCCCGACCCCTATCAGGTGCAGGCCGCGATCGCGGCGCTCCACGCACGCGCGGCGCGCGCCGAGGACACCGACTGGGCGCAGATCGATCGGCTCTACGCGACGCTCGAGCGACTGACGCCGTCGCCGGTGATCACGCTGAACCGCGCGGTCGCGGTGTCGAAGACGCGCGGCGCGGCGGACGCGCTCGCGATGCTCGAGCCCCTGGCGCCCAAGCTCTCGGGGTACTTCCACTTCTTCGGCCTCAAGGGGGCGCTGCTCCTGCAGCTCGGTCGCGACGACGAGGCGCGCACCGCGTTCGGCCAGGCGATCGCGCTGGCGCGCACCCCCGCGGAGGCAGCCCACATTCGGATGCACCTCGACCGCCTCCAGTCCGACGCGAAGGTCTGACCCCTTGCCGGAGTGCTCGTCCCGCAGGTCCCGGACCGGAGCGCGCAAAGCACGCGGACGGTAGGGACCGGCGGGCGAGCCGATCTTCGACAGTCTTCGACCTCGAAAAAAAGATCGAAGCGCGTGTCGGGACGGTCAGGGCTCGTTCGTCCTGTGAGCACGAGGAGGCTCCCATGACGATCCGGCAGGTCGATCCCTATCTCTCGTTCGACGGTGATGCCACCGCGGCGATCGCGCTCTACGAGCGCGCGCTCGGTGCCGAGGTCGAGCGCATCATGCGCTACGGCGACGTGAAGGAGTTCGCGTTCGCGCCCGACCACGCGAGCCGCGTGATGCACTGCGTGTTGCGGCTCGGCGCGTCGCGCGTGCTGCTGAGCGACGCACCGCCCGGCATGGAGCTCGCCCCCGCGAGCCGCGTCCACGTGTCGCTCGACTTCGACGATCCCGCGGAGGCGGCCGCGAAGTTCGACGCGCTCGCGGCCGGTGGGCGCGTGCTCTACCCGCTCCACGACACGTTCTTCGGCGCGACGCTCGGCGGCCTCACCGATCGATTCGGCATCTCGTGGACGTTCCACTGCGCGGTCCCGGCGAACAAGGCCTGAGAGGAGAGACGGACATGGAAATGGCCATCACGCAGCAGCAGCCCGTCTCGATCGCGCCGACCAAGGCGCGGCTCTGGGCAGGACGGATCCTCGGCGGCCTCGCGGTCGTGTTCCTGCTCACCGACGGGCTCGTGAAGTTCACCGCGCTCGAGGGCGTCGTCGAGGCGCACGCGCGGCTCGGCATCCCGATGCACCTCGCGCCGGTGATCGGCGCGCTCGAGCTCGCGTGTCTCGCGCTCTATCTGGTGCCGCGCACGTCGCTGATCGGTGCGCTGATGTTCACCGGATATCTCGGCGGCGCGGTCGCGATCCACGTGCGCAGCGGGACGCCGTTCTGGTTCCCCCTGGTGATCGCCGCGATGCTCTGGGGCTCGCTCGCCCTGCGTGACTCGCGTGTGATCGCGCTGCTGCGAGGGAAGTGAGATGCGCTCCTCGATCGCGCTCGTTCCCTCGGCGCTGCGCAGCACGCGCGCGGTGCTCGCCGGCGCCCTCGTCGTCGCGGTGGTGTCGACCGCGATCGACATGGCGCTCCACGCGACCGGCATCTATCCGCCCTTCGGAGAGCCGATGTCGGAGTCGCTCTTCGTGCTCGCGCTCGGGTATCGAATCGTGGTGAGCGTCGCAGGCGGATGGCTCACCGCGCGCCTCGCCCCGTCGCGACCGATGACGCACGTGCACGTGCTCGGCGCGATCGGCCTCTTCGCGGGTGCCATCGGTGCGATCGCGACGTGGGACGCGGGCCCGGAGTTCGGCCCGAAATGGTACGCAATCGCGGTCGCGGCGACGTCGCTGCCGAGCGTGTGGATGGGCGGACGGCTGCGCGCGAAGCGGGCGTGAATGCGATCTGCGCTCTCGAGCGTCAGCGCGAGCGCGCGTCGCAATCAGAGCGTCGGGATGCTCTCCGCGAAGCTCCGGTGCGCGACCGGCCCGTGCGCGAAGAGCGCGTCGAGCATCGCGCAGCGGTCGGGCTCTTCTTGCGCGCTACATGCGAGCCACTCGCTGCGCAGCAGGTCGAGCTCCACGAGATCGGTGTCGCGCGGCCGGAGCGCGCGCGACACGAACGCGTCGGTGAAGTCGATCGTCTCGTCGCGCACCTCGCCGCTGTGGCACCCGCCGCACGTCGTGCCGCTCTCGTAGCGCACGCGCTCGTAGGGCGCGGCGGGCGAGACCGGCGTCTCGATCGGCAGGTGCAGCTCGGCCTTGCGGCTCCGCGTCTCCTCGACGAATTCGGCGAGCTCGAGCAGCGGCGCGCCCTCTCCGTCGGGCACGACCGAGAGCACCACGTCGCCGATGAACAGGAAGATGCGCGGGCTGCGCTCGCCGAACGCCGGCTGCGCGCTCACCCGGCTGAGCGTCGCCTCCACGTAGAGCGGCCGATCGAGCGCCTCGAGGAAGCACGGGATCGTGACCGGCGAGGGCAGCGCGTTGATCAGCGTGACGACCTCGTCGATCGTCCGGGGCGATCCGCTCACACCCTCGGGCGGCGTGCAGCGCCTGCTCGTCGATCCATCGCTCTGGGTCGACGCATCACTCGTCGCCCGAGGCGGCGCCGTCGAACAGCCCACCAGCACGATTATCAGGAGCGCGAGCGACCCACGAGCCATCGAGGCGCGATCGTGCCGAGAGTCACCCACGTTTCAAGCGCACCTCACGGCACACCCGCGCCCCGGACGAATCCCGATCACGACACCGGCGGCGTCGGCGGCAGCGGCTCGTCGCCGTCGTCGTCGACCGGCGTCTCGGGCTCGGTGCTCGCGCGCGTCGACGCGCGGTACGCATCGAGCGGGCTCACCGCGCGGCGGAACCGCGCGACCGACGTCTCGTCGTCCTCGTCGAGCTCTGCGACCAGCACGCGGCTGTACCCGGCGATCGACTTCATCGCGCGCGCGATGGCGTCCTGCACCGCTGTCGTGCTCGGCATCTCCGGCGTCGACCGACCGAGCCCCAGCGCCTCGCCGAGGCTGGCGTGGGTGATCCGCACGCCATCCAGGAACGGCGCGCCCGCGATCGTGATCACGTCGCGCTCGACCACGCCGCTCATCTTCGCGAGGCGCGTCTCGCCCTCGAAGAACGCGGTGTCGTAGTTGCCCGCGACGAACGCGAGCCCGCTCGGGAAGATCGCCTCGAGCACCTCCGCCGCACGCGGCGCGAGCGGATAGACGTCGGGCGCGAGCTTGGTGCCGGCGTCATGCAGCGCGCTCCACGCGCGAGCGTGCGCGATGCCGAAGGGGCGAGTGCGCGCCGGCTCGCCGAGTCGCGCTCGTGGATGACGACGCGCAGCGATTCGCCATCGCTGCGCATCTGCCGGAGCGCGCGGTGCAGCAGCTGCGAGGGATCGGCGGGTGCGTGCTTGAGAGGCGGCGCACCAGCAGCACGCCGGAAGGCCCGTCGAAGCGGGGGAGTGGACACCCGCCTCGCCGATCGCTACCGCGGCACTCGCCGTCGACGGCGCGACGCCTTGAACCCTGTCGGAAACGGTTTGAACTCGCTTCGTGAGTCCGGTGCGACTGTGGTCTGCGCCTCGCGCAACCGACGAATGTTCATCTCAGCCGTAACGAAGAAATCATGAACTCCGCCTTTGATGCGCACCACGTCGCGCCGGAACTCCTCGCGAAATGGTGCCCGAATTCGGCTGTCGCCGTACTCTCGATTGTTTGCCTGAACGATAAATGCGTGGAGGTCGTGCGCACTCGACTCAACTAGAGCGTTGAACGTGTTGACGTCAGGATTCCACTCTGGAATGAAGAGCGCGTCTACACTTCCTTGAAAACGTGCCCGGTTTTTAATGCTCGCGAGATCGCTGCAGATCAGGACCCCAAAAGCCACGTCGCCGTGCTCGTAGACCGGACGCGCCGCCTCCAACTGGCGCGACCCGACTTTCAGCACGCCCCGACCGGTGAGTCGCCGCACTTCATCTTCCTCATGCCACGCTGGATGGATCTTCGGCTGCTCGAATGCGACCGCCACTCGGAAGCCGCCCGCATCGGACACGAGAGAGACGAGGGCATCATTCCTCGAGCCCCTGTTCGTGCGCTTGTGCTCGAGACCAGCGATCAATGAGATGCCAGCGTTTGCCAACTTAGTCGCGACGGGTGCGGCCCAGTCCCGCGGTAGCGAGCATTCCGGTAGCGCTACGTAGTGCGGTCGTGCCGTGTCGGAAGTGATGAGTCCGTTCAGCAGGCGCATCAGCGAACTGTATCGCTCCAAACTATGGTCCGGAACACCGAGAACCGCGTTGACGAACTGCTGCTCGCTCGTACGCAAATTCACGACGCTCACCCGAACCAGCGCATGCCGTTCGCCGGTGACACGGATCGTCATATGACCATCGTTGTCGGTTTCGACGAACGGGAAGCTCGCGCCGCGAAGCCACGTTCCGCGGATCGCATTTACGAATCGATACATGTCGCCGAATCGGTCCGAACTTGGGCGAAGTGCGGACGAGATCTCGGGGATGCTGGGGCGACGTGTTGAGAAGACAACATGGTTCAGGCTCGGAAGCGGTCGCTTCGCCTCGTCCGCATACGTGGCGATGTCGCCCGCCGCGAACACGTTCGGGTAGACACCCGTTTCGGCGCTCTCCACTGTCTCGGCCGCGATGTCACCGCGGATCCAGGCGCGGTAGTATGGAATCAGACCCCAGTCGACGTCCTTCAGCGCACGACTCTCGGCGGTGACCCACGCCGTCGATTTTCCGTTGTGCGCGTGTGTGCACCCAAAAACGTCGCACACCCGCGAAACCAGTGCTGCGATGCGAATCTCGTGCGCTGTGTCGCTCTGGGCGCCGAGGATCCGCTCGCGGACGCGGCTACCCAGGTTCGCCCAGCAACTTCTCGCCTGCACCGTGCGACCCTGCGCAGTAGTCTCCTCGAGTGTTTCGAGAACGTCGCGTACACGGTCGATTGTCGCGTCAGCCTCCGACCAGTCGGCGCACCGAGTCATGATTGCAAAGAGATCGGGGATGTAGTTCGCATACTCGAAGAGACCACGCGGCGTGATGAGGTGCCGCTGGGCCAATCCGTAGAACTCCCGTCGTCTTTCCACCCAAACGTCGGGGTGTAGGTCGCGGACGTGCGAACGAACGTCATTGAGTAGTAGTCGGAAACCAGCGCGCCGGAGAGTGACCGCGTCGGCCTTGCGGAGCGCGTCCGACTCGAGCGTCGCATCGGAACTGGAGACCAGCGCGTCAGCTGCCATCTCCGACTCGCTTGGGGGCAGTACTGGAAGTCGTCGGTGCCGACTCGAGAGGCGACGAATCGACTCCTCGATCGGTTTTAGCAGATCGAGACCGGCGGTTCCGGAGAGCTGAAATACGCGCTGCTTCTTCCCTTTGAATTCGAGTCTCGAGTTTTTTGCGTACGGGAGCTCGACCTCGATGCCGCCGTCTGGACCTGCTTTCGCCGTGACCACCATACCGGCTCGTCTCGTTCCGTAGAGTCGGAGTCGCGCGGCGATCCACTCTAGGACTTCATCCCCGTTGCCGAACAGCTTCGATGGCCGGATGACCAGGAACACGTCATCAACGTATCGTCCGTAGTAGATGGGCAGCAACTCCTGCGCGACAGCAATGTCGAACTCGGCGAGCAGACAGTTGGCGATAACGCTCGACGCACTGAGTCCGACGGGCAATCCGCGGCTATGCGGTTCACGTTCGTCCGAGCGAGACCGCCAGAGATTGATCGCTTTTACTAACTTCTGCGTGAACGCGCGATCACCCGCTGACAATCGAATATCGAGCGCGCTCAGATAGCTTTCTTCGAGTAGGAATCGGGCGTCGACCTCGTGGTAGAATCGATGAAGGTCCATCGTAATGGCGACGATGTCGTGGCCCCGCTCGAGTTCACGACGCATTTCGAAAAGGCCGTTTCGGCGCCAGTTCCCATACCCGATGACGTATGGATCGAAAAGCCCGTACGCGCGCTCGTTGACACCATCGTGCGAGCCGTCTTGGCCGCGCCGCCTACGGATCCTGTTTCCGTATACGTGCTTTCTACTCAGCACACCATCGTAGTGCACGCCGACCTTCATGACCCACAGCGCTGACACGATCATGAAATCGACGGTAGCGTCGATTACTGGTCTGAACGTCGCCTTCGCCCTGTGGCCGTCGGGATTGGACCTCCTCCACTGACGCAGACCATCACTGTCGTAGAACTGCACGGCAGTCGTCGACTCGTCTTTGTCTCCTCTGTCGAGCGACTTCGGCACGTATGTGATCGCGCCGAGGAAATCTGGATCCGTATGCCAGTCTGCCGTCCGACTCCGGAGTCGCGCGCTGAGTCCTGTGAGATTGCGCTCAAGATTCCGCTCGTAGGCAGCGAACTTCGCTCCGTGAGCGGTGTTTGCGTCGAAGTAGGCCTCCTGTTTCGCTTTTCGGTAGGCGATCATCAGATCGTCCATGCTGAACAGGAGTTTGCTCATGAGTTCCTCACGATAGGGATGCGGTCAATCACAGCGCACTGATCAAGACCTCTCGTCGCCCGCCCGCCTTCCCAGTTGCCGGCCCCACGACGCCCTCGGCTTCCATCTTCTCCACCAGCTTGGCGGCCTTGTTGTAGCCGATGCCGAGCTGACGCTGGATGTGCGAGATCGAGCAGTATCCGGCCGTCGCCACGCACGCGACTGCGCGGTCATAAAGAGGATCGTCCGACTGCGACGGACCCTCGTCGCCGAGCACTTCGCCGCTCTCTTCGTCACGGGGCGCGAGGATCTTCTCGTCGTAGACCGGCTTGCCCTGCTCGCGCAGGTGATCGCAGAGCCCCTGCACCTCGTGCTCCGAGACGTACGCCGAGTGCACGCGACGCAGGTCGCTGGCGCCCGGCGGGATCATCAGCATGTCGCCCTGACCCAGCAGGTGCTCTGCGCCAATCCGCCCGAGGATCGTCTTGCTGTCCTCGCGCTGGCTCACCTTGAACGCGATGCGCGCCGGGAAGTTCGCCTTGATCATGCCGGTGATCACGTCGACCGAGGGACGCTGGGTCGCGAGGATCACGTGGATGCCCGCCGCGCGCGCCTTCTGCGCCAAGCGCGCGATCGCCGCCTCGACGTCCTTCGCCGCGACCATCATCAGGTCCGCGAACTCGTCGACCACCACCACCACGTAGGGCAGCTTCGTCGGCATCGGCACCGCGTCCGCGGCCTCGTCGTCGACGGGATTCAGATAGACGTCTTCGCCGTCGACGCCCTGCGCCTTCTGCTTGCCCGCCTTCTTCGGCGCGAGCTTCTCGGGCGCGAGCTCTCCGCGCAGCACCTTCTCGACGCGCTCGTTGTAGGTCGTGATGTTGCGCGCGCCCGCGTCGGCGAAGAGCTGATATCGACGCTCCATCTCGTCGACTGCCCACCTCAGCGCGAGACTGGCCTTCTTCATGTCGGTGACGACCGGAAGAAGCATGTGCGGAATCCCGTCGAACACCGCGAGCTCGACCACCTTCGGGTCGATCATCAACATCCGCACTTCTTCGGGGGTCCGCTTCATCAGCAGCGAACAGAGCATCACGTTCAGACCGACGCTCTTGCCCGCGCCGGTCGCGCCCGCGACGAGCAGGTGCGGCATCTTCGCGAGATCGCCGTAGACCGGCTGGCCCGCGATGTCCTTGCCGAACGCGGTGGGCAGCGCGGCCTTCTCCGCGTTCTCCTCCCACCGGCGATCCTCGAGGATGTCGCGCAGGAAGACGGTCTGTCGGTGCTTGTTCGGGAGCTCGAAGCCGACGCGCGCCTTGCCCGGGATCGGCGCGACGATGCGGACCTTCTGGGCCGCGAGCGCCATCGCGAGATCGTCGGCGAGGCCCGCGATCTTGCTGACCTTGGTGCCGCTCTCGGGCTCGAGCTCGTACATCGTGACGACGGGCCCGGGGTGGATCTCGTCGACACGGCCCTTCACGCCGTACGCCTCGAGCTTCTGCACCAGGCGCACCGCGTTGTTCTGCAGCGTCGCGGCGTCGATCTCGATCTGCTGCGACGGGGGCGAGTCGAGCAGCGAGGTGGGCGGCATCACGTACTCGGCTCTGCTGCTCTCGAGGACTCGGTGCTCGACGTCGTCGCTCTCGCGCGCGGGCTCCTGCTTCACGACGTCGGCGCGCGGCGCGACGATCGTCGGGCCCTTCGGGCCCTCGACCTTGGCGGGCGCGGGCTTGCTCGGGCGCTTGCTCGGCAGCGGGGGAGGGGCGGGCTCCTCGACCTCTTCCTCCTCGTACGCCTCCTCGGCGCTCGCGACGATCTCTTCCTCTTCCTCTTCGATCACCGGGGCGGCCACGCGCGCCGCCTTCGCCGGCTTCGCGGCGGGCGTGGTGTCGATCGTCGCGGGCTTCTCCTTCTTCGCGCGCGGCTTCTTCGCCTTCTTCTCGGCCACGACGGGCTCGGGCTCGGGCGGCGCGACCTCCTCGACGATCTCCTCTTCCTCGTCGAGCTCCTCGTCGGCCTCGGACTGCGACGCGCCGGGGATCACGATGCGCGGCGCGTTCCGCGCCTCTTCTTCCTCGCGCTCGCGCCGCTCGATCTCGCGCGCTTCCTGCCACGCCTCCCACACCGAGCTCGTCCACTCGCGCGCCGCGCTCGCACCGGCGGCCGCGCCGCCGAACACGGTGCGCGCCGCGCCGACGATCGAGAACGAGGTGCGCAGCACCATCGTCACCATGATCACCGCGGTCCCGACGACGAACGCGCCGACGAGCCCGAGCAGCGAGCGCAGCACCTCGCCCAGCACCTCGCCGAACATGCCGCCCGGCAGGTGCCCACCGAGCACCTCTTCGCCCGGCATCGCGAGGTGCACCATCGCGCATCCGACCAGCACGATCACCAGCGTGCTCGCGAGGTGCGCGAGCCCGACCGGCGAGCGACGTCGCTGGAAGAGACGGATGGTCAGCAGCGAGAGCTCGAACGGCACCACCCACGCCGCCGCGCCGAACGCGGTCGCCGCGATGTTGGCGATCCACTCGCCGACCGGGCCGATCCAGTTCTCGCCGCCGCGCGCGTCGTAGGTGTAGAGCGAGAGCGCGAGCAACGTGGTCGCCGCGCCGCTCAGGATGCCGAGCACCTCGTGGCGACGTCCTTCCGTCGCCAGCGCTCCCATGGTGGATCCGTGCGCACTCATGCCCACATCGCAGGGTGCCGTCAGGGGGCTCGCGGGGTCAACTTTCCGGCACCGCGAATCCCCGCGATTCTTCGGGGGTTGGCGGGATGCTCGGCTTGGCGGACGTGGAGCGCTCTGCTACCTGGGCCGCGATGGAGAACCAGACCTGGGGCGCACCAAGCGCGCCTCCCGCGCCCTTGGAGCTCGGCGACGCGATCGCCTCGACGTTCCGCATCGTCGGCCAGAGCTTCGTGCCCTTCCTCGTGATCGCGCTGATCGTCGTGGTGCCCGCGACCGCGATCCAGACGGTGATCGAGCTCGTCGTCTACTGGGCCACCCAGCAGTCGCTCTCGTCGATCGGAGGGCCCGAAGAGGCGCTCTCGCTGATGGGCATGGCGAGCGCCGGCTACCTCGTCGTGCTGTTCATCCTGATGGTCACGTACTCGCTCGGTCAGGGCGCGATCATGTACCTGACGATCGAGAGCATGGTGGGCCGCAAGGCCTCGGCGTTCGACGCGCTGCGTGCGGTGATCGGCCGGCTCGTGCCGCTCGTCGTGTGCGCGTTCGTGGTGGGCATCGTGACCGGGATCGGCACCCTCTTCTGCCTCGTGCCCGGCGTGATCGCGTGGGTGTGGCTCATGGCGGCGTTGCCCGCGTGCCTGGTGGAGCGCCTCGGTCCGATCGCGTCGATGCAGCGCAGCATCGAGCTCACGGAGGGGCACCGGCTCACGATCTTCCTGATCTTCCTGGTGCTCTTCGGCGCGTTCTTCGGCGTGACGATGTGCGTGTCGTTGCCCGCGGGCATCGCGGCGGGCGCCCAGGGCGCGGCGGGTCAGATCGTGCAGAACCCGCTCGCGCCGATGCAGATCGTCGTGAAGCTCGTGACGATGGTCGTGCAGCTCGGGATGACGATGGTGCTCGCGGCCGCGACCGCGGTGGTCTACGCGAAGCTGCGCGGGCTGCGCGACGGCGTCGATGCGCAGGCGCTCGCGCGCGTGTTCGCATAGTCTCGCGCCTCGACGATGCGCGCCCACGCCATGGTGATCGCTGCGGGCGCGAGCATGATGCTCGCGCTCGCAGTCGTTCCCGCGGCGGCACAGGACGAAGATCCGGCGGCGGTCGCGGCGCGGGTGCGCGAGCAGGGCGGATATCCGCCCGACGTCAGGGTGCTGGTGCCCGACCACGAAGCGGGCAGCGACGTCGACGGCGCCGAGGGCGCGGGACGTGGGCCGCGCGGCGAGACGATCGACGGCGAGCGCGAGTCGCCCGATCCCGGGCCGCAGGTCGAGCTGCCCTTCGTGCGGCGGATCCTCGAGTGGCTCGCGAGCGTGCTCGCGTCGCTCTCGGGTCCGCTCGGGTACGTGGTCCTCGCGCTCGGCCTCGCGGTGCTCGCGCTGGTGATCGTGTTCTTCGTCGCGAGCCTGCGCTTCCGCGCGCCGCGCATCGAGGCGAGCGCGCGCTACGAGGGCACGGGCGAGGGCGCGATCGATCCGCTGCTCGTCGGCACCGGTGAGAGCGCGGACGCGCTCGCGGCGCAGGGCCGATGGCGCGAGGCGATCCACGCGCTCTTCCTCGACACGCTGGCGCGGGTCGGCGGTGCGGAGGGACGTCATCGATCGCGCACCGCGCGCGAGCTGGTGCGCGCGATCGACGCGGGTCGTACCGGGCGTGCGGAGCTCGAGTCGCTGCTCGATCTGACCGAGCTCGTGTGGTTCGGCGCGCGCGATGCCGACGAGGATCACTTCCAGCAGGCGCGCGCGCTCGCCGAGGCCGCGCCGCGCGGCGCGGTCATCGAAGAGGAGGACGCGTCGTGAGCGAGCGCGCGCTCTTCGGTGATCGCGTGCGCCTCGTCGTGATCGCGGTCGCGGTGATGTCGCTCGTCGCGACGGTCGGTGCGCTGGTGTTCGGGCGGCGGCTGACGACGCCCGAGGCGCAGCCCCGCGACTCGTACGGCGGGGGCGCGCTCGGACACCGCGCGTTCGTCGAGACGATGCGCGCGCTCGGCGTGCGGGTGCAGCGATGGACGCGCCCCGAGTGGGACTCGGTCAGCGCGCCGCTGTGGATCATCGAGCCCAACCAGCCGTGGGTGATGTGGCAGTCGAGCACGACGACGCTCGGCGAGCTGGTGCGCGCGCGCGCCGACGCCGAGCGGGTCACCGTGATCGTGCTGCCGAAGTGGCGCCCCGGCGTGCTCGGCATGGTCGAGGACGAAGACGCGATCGCGATCGCCGCGATCCTCACCGAGCTGCCCTTCGCGGTGTCGCTGTCGCGCGGTCCGATCGAGGACGACTGGCAGACCATCGAGGCGCGGGAGCCGGGTCGAGAGGCGACGCGAAGGCTCGAGCTGCGATGGCCCCAGCGGGTGCAGGGCGGCGTTCCGGTGCTCTCGGACGACGAGGGCAGCTTCGTGGTGCACGACGACAAGGCGCTGATCTACGTGGTGTCCGATCCCGACCTGCTGCACTCGTTCAACCTGCAGCGCGGGGCGCACGCCGCGTTCTGGCGGGACTTCGCGCGCGACACGCTGCACGCCGAGGACATCGTCGTCGACGAGGTCTTCCACGGCGCGGTGCGCACGCGATCACTGCCCGAGCTCTTCGGGCGATGGCCCGGCGTGCTGGTGCTGGTGCACGGCGCGATCGTCGCGCTGGTGGTGCTCCTGATGGGACGGCGCCGCTTCGGTCCGCCCGATCCGATCCCCGAGGCGCTCGGTCGCGGGCCGCGCGAGGTGATCGAGGTCGCGGCGTCGGTGCTCGCGAACGGCTCGCGCGAGACGACGCTCGCGCTGCGCTACGTCGAGGACGTGATCGGCGATCTGCATCGACGGCTCGGCCTGAGCGAGGCCGCGACGGTCGACGCGCGTGCCGCGTTGATCGATCAGGCCGCGGAGCGACGGCGCGTGGGCGCGAGCGCGACGAAGCTGCTCGCCGAGGCGCGCGCCGTGGAGAAGACGCGGCGGCGGCGCGAGGCGCTGGTGATCGCGCGACGCGCCGCGGAATTGCGCGCGGCGCTGATGGGGAAGAAGGAGGAGCGGGCATGACCCCGGACGTGGTGCGGCATCACCTGCGCGCGCTGAGCGAGCAGATCGGGCGCGTGGTGTACGGCGCGGAGGAGCACACGCGCCTCGCGTTCGTCGCGATCGCGGTGCGCGGGCACGTGCTGCTCGAGGGCGTGCCGGGCACCGGCAAGACGCTCTTCGCGCAGTGCCTCAGCCGCGCGCTCGGCCTTCCGATGCGGCGCCTGCAGTGCACGCCCGATCTGATGCCCGGCGACGTGCTCGGCGCGAACGTCTTCGACTTCCGCACCCAGACGTTCCACCTGACGCAGGGCCCGGTGTTCACCGAGGTCCTGCTCGCCGACGAGATCAACCGCACGCCGCCGAAGACCCAGAGCGCGCTGCTCGAGGCGATGCAGGAGCGCAGCGTCACGATCGACGGCACGACGCACTCGCTCTCCGATCGCTTCACCGTGATCGCGACCCAGAACCCGGTGGAGCAGGAGGGCACGTACCCGCTCCCCGAGGCCCAGCTCGATCGCTTCTTGTTCAAGCTCGACGTGGGCTATCCCGCGTTCGAGCAGGAGCTGCGCGCGGTGCTCACGCACGGCGGCCAGGCGGGCATGCCGCCGATCGACTCGCTCGGCATCGAGCCGGTGATGGACCCGCAGCAGATCGATCAGCTGCGCACGATGCCGGGGCGCGTGCACCTCGATCCGAAGATCGGCGAGTACGTGGTCGGGCTCGCGCGCGCGACGCGCCAGCATCCGGCGCTCGCGGTCGGGCTCTCGCCGCGCGCGGCGACGATGCTCGCGGCCGCGGCGCGCGCGGCGGCGCTCTGCGCAGGGCGCGACTTCGTGGTGCCCGACGACGTGAAGAGCCTCTTCGTCCCGCTCGCCCACCATCGCGTGGTGATCACGCCGAGCGCGGAGATGGAGGGCGTGCGCGTCGAGACCGCGCTCGCCGAGATCCTCGCGCAGATCGCGCCCCCGAGGTGAGTGCCCGCGGGAGTGCTCGTCCCGCCGGTCCCGGACGGGAGCGCGCGAAGCGCGCGGACGGTAGGGCCCGGTGGGCGAGCCGAGTTGTTTGCGGGAGTGCTCGTCCCGCCGGTCCCGGACGGGAGCGCGCGAAGCGCGCGGACGGTAGGGCCCGGCGGGCGAGCCGAGTTGTTTGCGGGAGTGCTCGTCCCGCCGGTCCCGGACGGGAGCGCGCGAAGCGCGCGGACGGTAGGGCCCGGCGGGCGAGCCGATTTCTTGAGACAGTGAGATGATCACCGATCGAGATCCCGAGCTGGTCGCGCTCGCGCCGCTCGCGCCGCCGCGGACCGTCGCGACGAGCTGGCTGCGGCTGGTGGTGCGCGATGCGAGCGGGTGCGAGCGCGGCGCGCGCACGCTCGACGCAGCGGACGCGCGGGTGTGGTGCGACGCGGCGTTCGCCGACGATCACGTGGTGGTCGTGATCGAGGAGACGTTGACCGGCGCCCAGCAGGTGCAGGCGTTCCACGTCGAGAGCGGCGCGCCCGCGGGCCTGCACGTGCGGGTCGACGACGCGCGGATCGCGACCCATCCCGGGCTGCGCGAGGTGGTGATCGCGACGGCGCGCTCGCTCGCGGTGTGGGGCGTGGACGGCACGCGCCGCGGCGAGTGGAGCGGCGTGTACGTCGGCGAGAGCGCGCTCGGCGCGTCGATCGTGGTGCACGTCGACGAGGATCTGATCACGGTGCTCGATCGTGGGCGCGGGACGCGGCGGCACGTGCGCAACCCGCGACGTCGCGAGCCCGACGCGGTGTCGCTCGATCCCGACGAGCGGCACGTCGACGTCGTGTGGAACGGCGGCAAGGTCGATCGCATCTCGCTCGACGACGGACATCTCGCGCCGCTGGGGCATCACCTCGGCGCGCGGTGGATCGTGAGCCGGCCCGATCGCGTGTACACGGCGGACGAGAGCCTCGTGATCGAGCGGACGATCGCGACCGGCGCGACGCGGGTGATCGAAGGCGTGCACGGGCCGCTCGGGTGGGCGGCCCGCGAGGGTGTCCTCCTCGGCGTGTCGTGCGGGCGTGTCGTCGCGACCGACGTCTGACGCTCACGACGCGAGCGTGCCGACGCCGACCTCGCCGAGGAGCGCGGTGACCGGCGGATCGGGATCGACGATCCCGCGTGCCGCGAGCTCGGCGATCGCGGTGGCGTGGTTCGCGAGCTGGACGTGCTTCGGTGCCGCGCGGACGCGCACGCGCTGCTTGAGCTCGACGACGACGCAGCGACGCAGCGCGCGCGGCGCGGACATGTCGACGACCACGAGATCGCCGCACGAGCGGAGCTGATCGCAGCGGAACACCCAGAGCTGGGTGCGCGCCGCGAGCAGCTCGCGCACGAAGCGACGCTCGTGGCTGTGGAGCCCGAAGCGGTATTCGAGCTCGCGCGGATCGCGCAGATCCCCGCGCGCCCGGGCGATGCGCGCGACGTCGAGCCCGACGCGCAGCGCGCGATGCGGGAGATGGAGGAGCCACGGCTCGCCCGGCGAGCCGTCTCGTGTCGTTGCCATGAATCGAGCCCACGTCGAGAGACCGAATCTCGACCGGGCCCACGTCGGACGGCTTCGGCGCGGATCAGCGCCGCCGTCCGTGAGCCCGGTTCAGCACGAAGAGGCGAGGGCGTTCATGGCGTCGGAGATGTGGTCCGAGCCCTCGTGACCGTCAAATGCGAGAGACCGCGGCACACCTGGCGCCGCGGTCTCTCTCGCTCTCGATGTCGCTCGATCAGAGGAGCGTCAGTCGGCACTCCGCGTCACAGGCGCTCGAGGTCGCGCCGTTCTCCTCGCCTGCGTCGCACTCCTCGGTGCCCTGCCGGACTCCGTCGCCGCACCGCGGTCCGGCCGTGCAGTCGGGGTTGCACCCGCCGTATCGACCGTCGTTGTCGGGACCCTCGTCGCACTGTTCGACACCGCTCGCGACCTCGCCGTCGCCGCAATACGGGCCACGACTGCGGCAATCCGCCCCGCAGCGACCGTACTCGCCCGTGTTCATCCCCGGCCCGTCGTCGCACAGCTCGAACCGGGTCACGATTCCGTCGCCACAGGTCCAGTCGCAGTCCGACTCGCGGGTGACGAACCCGGAGAGCGTCAGTCGGAAATTCGACGCGCAACAACGACGCTCCGCGTGGAACACGATCACTTCGTACACCCCGCCGACCCGCAGTCGATCGCGGCACTCGGTGACGATCGCGGTCTGTCGCGCGTCTCCCGCGTTGGCGGGGTTCGCGAAGTCCATCACCGCGCCGACCGCGGGGTGCAGACCGCCGACGTCGAGGCAGAGATGTCCGTCGACGAACACCCACACATCGTCGTCACCGCGGAAGTCGAGGCGCTCGTCACCTTGGTACTGGAACCAATATCGGATCTCGGTGGTGAACCCGTAGTTGTGGTCCTCCATGTACGTCTCGGGCGCGGTCGAGGTCGGCGAGTCCCAGCCCAGCGCGTCGAGCGGGAAGAACGCGGTGCTCGAGAATTCGTACTGATCGGTCGTGCCGACGCGCGTCAGCTCGAGGGTCGAGAGCACCGGCATGTTGCGCGCGCTGTCTCGATACCAGTCGTGGAACGACTCCGTGGAGAGCGCGCCCGCGCCGCCGACCACGAGACCGCTGAACACCGGTCGCCGCTCACCGTCGAGCGTGTCGGTGACCATGTCGAACGTGATTCCCTCACCCCCGCGCGTGTTGAAGTCGGGGTGGGTCGGACTGCCTGCCTGATCGCCGCCGCGGAAGTCGCGATGGACGACCGGCAGTCGAATCGAGGGCGGCAGCGGCTGCTCGACGAGCGAGCACTCGAATCCGGCCTCTTCGTCGCAGGTCGCGGAGCAGCCGTCTCCGTCCTGCGTGTTGCCGTCGTCGCACTCCTCGGCGGTGCCCGGCAGGATGACGCCGTCGCCGCACACTGCGGTGCAGGTGCCGCCCATGCACGAGGGCTCGTTGCGACACTCGTTGTCGCAGCCGTCGTAAGCACGGACATTGCCGTCGTCGCACTGCTCGACGCCCTGGCGCAGTCCGTCGCCGCAGGTCGTCGCGACACACGCCGCGCCCGGCGTGGGGCAGTGATATCCGGGCTCGAGACGGCACTCCGCGCTGCAGCCCGGGCTCGCCGCGTCGCCATCGTCGCACTGCTCGAATCCCGCGATGATTCCATCACCGCAGCGCGCGGCCTGACACTCGAGGCCGGGAATCGTGCACTCCCACCCTGCCTCGACCTGACAGGTCGCGTCACATCCGTCGCCGGCGTCGTCGTCACCGTCGTCGCAGCGCTCGGGCGCCTCCACCCTGCGGTCTCCGCACACGATCGCGCGGCACGCGCCGCCGGCGGGAGGACAGCGGAATCCCTCTTCGACGGTGCAGGTCTCCGAGCAGCCGTCGGCGGGATCGGTGTCTCCGTCGTCGCAGGCCTCGGTGATCCCGCGCATTCCGTCGCCGCACAGGTCCCCGGCGTCGGCGCGCGGCAGTGCGTCGCGCGGCGGGGGTGTGCTCGCGTCGCGGACCGGGCCCGCATCGAGGGTGCCGAGCGGTGCGCCGGAATCGGGTGTGGGCCGCGCTGGATCGTCGGGATCACACGCGGCGAGACACACGAACGAGAACGAGACGACAGATGCGCAGACCAACCGCATGCTGGTCCGATATCGTACCGAGTCAGCCTCGCTCCAACGGGTGCGCGATCGACGCGCATCGACTCGAGTGCGCGAGTGTCGATCAGCCGCTTTCCGGCGTTCCCATGCACCGCACTGCGGGCCCTCGCTCGCACTGCGGCACGAACGCCACACCCTCGCGCCGCGCGTCGAGGAACTCGAGCAGCTCGGGGATCGCCCACAGCGTCCCTTGCACGTGCCCCGCGCCCTCGCACTCGAGGTACGTGAGCGGCATTCCCGCGGCGCAGAGCGTGTCGTACGCGGCGCGCTCGATCGGCGGGTGGATGAGCGCGTCATCGGCCGCGACGACGAAGAGGATTCCGTAGCCGGGATCGCTGGGCCCGATACGCGGAACCGACGTCGTGGTGAGCGAGCCCTCGCGCAGCCAGCACCCGACGGGCTCGACTGCGCCGGCGCCTTCGCTCGCGACCGCGTCGAGGAACGTCGTGGTGAAGAGCGCGTCGAGCGACGGAGGATCGTCGAGCGCGTCACCGGGATCGCACGAGGCCGCGAGCGCCGCGGGGATGTCGGCGTCGAGCGGCGACACGAAGATCGACGCGAGCGCGTCCTCGGCGCCGTACCACGGCGCTTGGGTCGTGATCATCGCGGTGAAGTTCGCGGTCGCGGGCACCACGCTCGCGAGCGCGCGCTCGGCCTGGCCCACGAGGTCCGCGGTCGGCACCGTCGCGGCTGCGCCGATCGGCGTGAGCTCGCGCGCGTAGTAGGGCGCGAGGCGATCGACCCAGAGCGTGGCGTGCCCGCCCTGCGAGCCTCCGAAGATCGCCATTCGCGGTGACGCGCAGAGCGCGCCCCGATCGTCCGCGAGCAGGCGAGCCGCAGCGCGCGCCGCATCGAGCGAGGCGATCGCGGTGGCCTCGCCGACGAGATACGGATGCAGCGCTCCGTAGGGCGCGCCCGCGCTCTCGAGACCGAGGTAGTCGGGCGCGACCGCGATCCATCCGAAGCTCGCGAAGAGCGCGGCGAGCGCGGCGGTGTCGGGATCGCCGGTGGGCCCGCAGCCCGCGGTGAAGCCCGACGTGCCGTGCAGCACGAGGAGGATCGGCAGCTCGTCGCGCTGCTCGAGATCACTCGGATACGCGATCAGCGCCGACGACTCGACGAGCGCACCGCGATCCTGGGTGACGTAGGCGACGGTCTCGGTGCGCACGACGTGCTCGGGGTCGCGCGGCAAGGTCACGTCGACGCCCGCGGCGAGGCCGCGCAGGAGCGCGGGGCTGTACGTGGTGCCGGTGTCGCGCGAGACGATCTCGCCGAGCCGATCGGAGCGCAGCCATGCTCCCGGCGACGCGCCGCAGCGCGGCGGTGCGCTCGCGATCGCGTCGGTCTCGGCGGTGCCCGCGACGATCGGCGCCAGCGCCGGGCACGCGGGGAACGTGGCCGCGTCGGGTGGTGGCGCGGACGCGTCGGGCATCGTCGCGGGCCCGTCGTCGTCGCCGCACGCGGCGAGCAGGAGAGAGAGCGAGAGGGCGAGGGAGACACGACGCGTCGTCACGGGCGCGAGACTATCCCGCTCGGCGCTACGGATTCCGTAGCGGATCTGGTCGAGCGCGCTTTTCAGGCGCTTTCAGCACGGTTCAGGCGCGTGTCGCGCAGCGCGGTGATAGCTCGCTGCTCTCTCGAGGAGGGCAGACGAGATGAACCGTTCGATTCCGATCGTGATGTGGATCGCGATGCTCGCGGGGTGCGCCGCGGAGGCCCCGCAGGTCGAGCAGCGCGAGCTCGCGCTGACGCGAGAGGAGCTCGCCGAGGTGAGCTGGCGCGTCGACGGCCTGGTGCGCGATCCCGCGTTCGAGGCATGGCTCGGCATCGCAGTGCGCATCGCGGCGATCCGCGCGGTCGAGCTCTCGCGCGCGACCGATGCCGCGCAGGAGGCGCACGCCGAGCTCGTCTCGGACTTCCCGCGCATTCAGGAGCAGTACTCGCCCGGTGCGTTCTACACGGCGCTCGCGCTCGACCCGGCGCTGATCGATCGCCAGGGCGCGCTCTACGCGGCGCTCGATCAGCGCTACGCGCTGAGCCCGCTCTCGCGCGACCTGCGGCGCGAGGTGCTCGATCGCGCGGTCACGCGCTTCTCCCGCGAGCGCCGCGCGATCGATGGATGGATCGAGTACGAGCTCGACCAGATCGATCCCGAGGGCACCGAGGACGTCAGTGACGCGTGCATCCTCGACTGCCAACGTCGCTTCGCGACCGCCGCCGCGCTCGCGCTGCAGGCGTACATCGCGTCGCTCGCCGCCGCGACGATCGCGGGCCCGGCGTGGCCGGTGCTCGTGATCGCGGCGACCGCGGCGTATTCGTATGCGCTCTACGAAGCGAACGAGGCGAACGAGGACTGCATCGCCGAGTGCGAAGGAATCCCGCCCACCGATTATTGCGAGGAGGACTCCGATTGTGCCGACGACGAGTACTGCTGGACTGGCGTGCTCGGTGTCGGGATGAACGAGTGCCGTCCGAAGAAGGACGAGGGACGGACCTGCTCCCGACATGGTCAGTGCGAGAGTGGCTGTTGTCGTCTTCACGTCCCGACGAACCCGGTCAGTCGGGTATGTCGGCCCTCGGATCGCTGCTGAGCACGGAGCACGACGAGGGTGCGCTCGCGGCGCACCCTCGTCGGATCGTCACGCCGGCGTCGCTGCGCCCTCGACGACGCGACGCTCGCCCTCGCGCACGATGCGACGCATCGCGAGCGACCCGACGATCCACGCGATGCCGCGCGAGACGAGCTCGACGCCGACCAACGTCCCCACGAGCCAGAGCGCGGAGACCGGCCAGGACGCGAGCAGGTACACGCCGAGCAGGATCGCGACGACGCCGTAGAGCGCGTCCCAGCCCCAGCTCGGATATCGATCCGCGATCGCCGCGATGCCGCGCACCAACCCGGCGGCGACCATGAACGACGCGATCAGCAGCGTCGCGGTCGCGAGCCCGGTGAAGGGGCGCGAGACGATCGCGATGCCGACGACGATCGAGAGCGCGCCGCCCAGGAAAGGCAGCCACATCGAGCCGTGACGGCGCAGGCGGAAGCCCGCGATGATCTCGGCGACACCACCGGCGACGAGCAACACGCCGGTGAGCACGACGGTGACGAGCCCGGTCGCGAGGCTCGCGCCGATGCAGAAGATCCCACCGAGGATCATCAGGACGCCCATCGCGACGCCGGCGGCCCAGCCGTACGAGAACGAACGATTCGTGGTCATGATCCGACTCCGGTCGAACGGAGAGCCAGCCAGCGTCGTGCCACCTCGCGACGAGGGAGAAACGCACGTCCCGCGGCGCGTGCTGCGTCGCATCGAGCGCCAGTGACGTGCTGCGCGAGGGGCGCCGCGCGCCAGCGCGCAATCCACGTGAGCGCGCGGGGATTCCTCAGCTACGCTCGTCGCCTCCGCCGTGGTCCCGACCCCGCGTCTCCTCGTCGTCCTGCTCGCGATCGCGCCGCTCGCGATCCTGCCGCTCGCGCTCGAGCCAGCGTGGATCGCGCTCGCGATCGCTTGGGTCGCGGTCGCCGTCGCGGTCGGCATCGATCTCGCGTTGCTCGCGAGCGCGCGCCTCGACATCGCGCTGCAGCGCCCCGCGAGCGCCGGGGTGGGGCGCACGGTGCGCGCGAAGGCGGCGATCGATCTGCGCGCCGCCGCGCCCCTGCACGGAACGCTGCGCGCGATCGCCGACGCGCCGCTCACCGCGAGCGCGCCGATCGCGGTGCGCATCCCGCGCGGCGCATCCGAGCTGCCGATCGATCTGCACGCCGACTCGCGCGGCACCGGCACCCTGCGCGAGATCTGGCTGCGCCTCAGCGGGCCGCTCGGGCTCGTCGCGCGCATCGAGAAGGCGGATCGCGGCGCGGGCCCGATCGCGGTGGTGCCCGACGTCGAGCACGTCGATCGCACGACGATGGCGGTGCTCGGCGCGCAGCCGATGCTCTCGGGCCTCAAGCGCGAGAAGTGGACGGGCGAGGGCGGCGAGTTCGAGTCGCTCCAGCAGTACACGCTCGGCATGGACCTCGGCTCGGTCGACTGGAAGGCCTCGGCGCGCCACCAGCAGCTGCGCGTGCGTCGCTTCCACGTCGAGCGCCGCCAGCGCATCGTCGTGTGCCTCGACGTCGGCCGCGCGATGCGCGATCCGATCGCCGACACGGCGCCGAGCGAGAGCAAGCGGGGGTGGGGCCCCGCGCGCAGCGTTTGGGGAGGGGGGACCCGATCCGGCTCTGCCGGTCGGGGGGAGGGGTCTTCCAAGACCCCTCCGGAAAACGCGCGCGATCCCATTCAAGGCCTCGAGCGTCTCGATCACGGCGTGCACACCGCGCTCGTGCTCGCGAAGGCGGCGCTGCGCGCCGGTGATCTCGTCGGCATGCACGGCTACGGCGGCGAGCCGCGCGCGTGGGTCCCGCCGCGCTCGGGCGTCGGTCAGTTCGCGCGGCTGCGACAAGCGGCGGCCGCGCTGCGCGCCGAGACCGACGAGACGAACCACGTGCTCGGTCTGCACGATCTGCTGCGCCGGCTCAGCCGCCGCACGATGGTCGTCGTCTTCACCGAGTTCTCGGACGCGACGACCGCCGAGCTGATGCTCGACGCGCTCGGTCAGCTCGCGCGCAAGCACGTGATCGTGTTCGTCGCGCTCGACGATCCGCTGCTCGAGGAGCCGCTCTCGACGCTGCCCTCGGACGCGTCGGATCTCGCGGCCGCGGTGGTCGCGTCGAACCTCGCGCAGCGCCGCCACCTCGTCCTCGCGCGCCTGCCGCGCCTCGGCGTGCACGTCGTGCACTCGCGCCCCGGTGCGGTCGCCGCGGATCTCGTCGAGCGATACGTGAACATCAAAGCGCGAGGGCTCATCGGATGACCGATCGCGTCTCCGATCCGATGCGCGTCGAGCCGCGCTCGGTGCGCTTCCGCGCCGAGCGCGAGGCCGAGTGGAGCGAGCTCGAGCAGATGCTCGATCGTGCGCTCTCGAGCGGCCTGCGCGGCCTCAGCGAGGACGAGCTGCATCGCCTCCCGATGCTCTACCGCAGCGCGGTCTCGTCGCTGAACGTCGCGCGCAAGACCGCGCTCGATCGCGCGCTGGTCAACTACCTCGAGTCGCTCGTCGGTCGCGCGTACCTCGCGGTCTACACGTCGCGTCGTCCCGAGCGCGGCCCGCTGCGGCGCTTCTTCTTCGAGCGCTTCCCCGCGGCCGTGCGCTCGATGTCGCGCGAGCTCGCGCTCTCCACCACGATCTTCCTGCTCGGCCTGCTCGTCGCGTACGCGATGGTGCGCGTCGATGCCGAGTGGTACTTCGCGTTCGTCGACCCCGGGCTCGCGAGCGGTCGCTCGCCCGGCGCGAGCACCGAGTTCCTGCGCGAGGGGCTCTACGCGCCGCAGCACGACGGGCTCTCGATCTTCGCGACGTCGCTCTTCAGCCACAACGCGGGCATCGGGCTGCTCGCGTTCGCGCTCGGGTTCGCGGCGGGCGTGCCCACCGCGCTGCTGGTGTTCACCAACGGGCTGATGCTCGGAGGCTTCCTCGCGCTCTACGACGAGCGCGGGCTCCTGATCCCATTGCTCGGTTGGCTCCTCCCTCACGGCGTTCCGGAGATCGGCGCGATCCTCCTGTGTGGTGGCGCGGGGCTCGCGCTCGGTCGCAGCGTGCTCGCGCCGGGCGCGCGCAGCGTGCGCGATGCGCTGGTCGACGCGGGGCGACGCGGCGCGGTGGTCGCGGCGGGCTCTGTCGTGCTCTTCCTGATCGCAGGGTTCGTCGAGGGCGTGTTCCGTCAGGTCGTCACCCACGACCTGCTGCGCTTCGCGCTCGCGCTCTTCAACGCCGCGTGGCTGAGCGCGTGGATCGTGCTCGGCGGTCGCGCCCTCGTGAGGCGGCGATCATGAGCGAGCGCAGCGTCCGCCTGCTCGCGCCCGAGGGCACCGAGATCGGCCTGACGCTCGCGAGCGTCCCCGAGCGCGCGATCGCGTACGTGCTCGACGTCGTGTTCTCGCAGCTGCTGCTGATCGTGTTCCTGATCGTCGGGTTCCTCGCGGCGGCGATCACGGCGAGCGAGCACGTGCTCGCGCTGATCGTGCTCGGCATGTTCGTGATCCGGCACGGGTACTTCCTGTTCTTCGAGACGCGCTTCCAGGGCTCGACCCCGGGCAAGCGACTCCTGCGCCTGCGCGTGGTCTCGCGCGACGGCGCGCAGCTCGGGCTCGACGCGATCGTCGCGCGCAACGTGATGCGCGACCTCGAGGTGATGCTGCCGATCGTGCTGCTCGTGGCGCCCGAGGCGGCGATCGGCCGGGCGCCGGGGTGGCTCGCGTATCCCGCGGTCGCGTGGTTGATGCTGGTCGCGCTCCTGCCGGTGCTCACCCGCGAGCGCACCCGCGCCGGGGATCTGGTGGCGGGCACGGTGGTGGTGCGGGTGCCGAAGAGCGAGCTGCTGCGCGACGAGGCGCGAGGCACCCGGGCCACCCGGCTGCGCTTCACGCGCGAGCAGCTCGCGGTCTACGGCGAGCACGAGCTCGAGACCCTCGCGCAGCTGCTGCGCTCGGCCGAGGCGGGCAAGGCGGACGACGACGACCTCCGGGTGGTGGCGACGACGATCGCGCGCCGCATCGGGTTCGAAGGCACCGAGCCCCAGCGCACTCCGGGCACGTTCCTGCGGGCGTTCTACCGGGATCAGCGCACCGAGCTCGAGCGCAACCTGGTGCTCGGCCGTCGCATCGCGGACAAACACGAGCGCAAGAACGCACCCGGACGCCGAGACTGAACGACCGAGCACCTCGGACGTGTTTCCTCGCACCGGATCCTACCCATCCGGTGGGGCGCATCCGCCCGGGCCGCCGGACCCCGCATAGGTCCCTCCGCGCTCTTGATCCCTCGGCCGATTCCTCCGTACTATCGAGCACCCATCGCCAGGCCGAGGTGTGCGGAACGCCTGGTGTGACGCACGCGGCGGGGCCCCTCTCGGGGGCGATACCGGCCGGGCACCACGCGCGTGGTGCCTTCACGAGGATCCATGCACCTCCACGTTCGCTCGCTCCGGAACCTGTTCACCGTGCTCTGCTCCGTGGCGCTCCTCGCCGCGTGCGCGGTGACGCACGAGGACGTCGACACGTGGATCGGCACGGTCCGCGGCCCGGGGAAGATCAAGGCGGTCCTGCTCTCGGACAAGTACGACGACGACCTGCGCATCCACGCCGGTCTCGCGCTCGTGCGCATGGAGCGACAGGACGTCGAGGGCGTGACCGAGCTGCAGAGCGCGCTGCGCCAGCTCGACGAGGAGACGCGCCGCCGGATCGTCGACGGCATGGCGCCCGGCCTGCTCGAGCTCATGCGCGGCGAAGGTCAGCCGCAGCAGGCCGAGGAGGGCCCGCCGCCCACGCTCCAGGTGCGCGCGAAGGACGCCGCGTTCCTCGTGCTCCAGTACGCGAGCCCGACCCAGCAGGGCCAGCTCACCGACGGCGTCGTCGGCTGGTTCGTCGAGGACTTCAACGGCCGCAGCCTCGCCGGCAACTTCAGCGCGGAGCAGGTCGTCCGCCAGCTCGGCGCGCCCGCCGCGCAGCGCCTCGTCGACGCGATGAACTCGCGCATCCCGCAGCAGGCGCTGGTGAAGATCGCGGAGCTCGTCGCGGCGCTCGGCACGCCCGAGACCAAGACCCGCGCCGCGGAGCGTCTCGTCGCGATCGAGCGCGAGATGGAGGGCCCGGAGTTCGGCAACTGGCTCGGCGAGCGCATCCGCACCCAGCTGGCGGCAGCGGGTGGCGCGGCGCCCGACCCGGCGCGCGTGCAGGCCGCGGTCGCGCTCAACCGCGAGCAGTTCATCACGACGGGCGCGCTGCCCGCGATGCACCACCTCGCCGGCGAGCCGACGGTGTCGAACCGCCTGCTCGAGATGGCGACGCAGACGACGGGCAGCAGCGAGGAGCGCCGCGTCGTCGCGCTCCAGGCGATGGAAGGCCACGTGCGGGCCGATCAGAACGCGGCGCTGCTCGCGCTCGCGCTCGATCAGAATTCGCCGGTGCGCGTGCGCGACTACGCGTTCGATCGCATCGCCGACAGCCGCGCGCGCGAGGCGATCCCGCAGCTCTGGCCGCTCGCGACGAGCGCCGACAACGCGCAGTGGCGCCAGCGCTGGCGCGTGGGGACGCTCATCCTGACCCTCGGTGGCCCGGAGATCCTGCCGGAGTGGCTCGGCCGCCTGCCGAACGCGCGCGAGATCCAGTACGCGCGCGAGGAGCTCAACGGGTACGCGACGCGCATCGCCGCGATGCGCCCCGAGCCCGACGCGCTGATGACGGCGCAGCTCGCGTCGCCGAACTGGTGGAACCGCGCGATCGCGCTCTACTACTTCGAGCGCCAGGGCGACGAGGCGGATCTGCCGCGCATCCAGGCGATGGCGGGCGACACCACCGCGACCCGCGGCGAGCACTGGGAAGAGCACGACACGGTCGGGAAGATCGCGCAGGACGTGGTCACCGCGATCCGCGAGCGCATGACGCGCGGCGCGGCGGGGGCCGGTGCGACGGGCGCGACGGGGGCCGGGAGCACGGGAGGAGCGAGCGCGGGTGGCGCTGGCTCCGCCGGTGCGCCCGGTTGAGGGACGAAGCACGACGATGAACGACCAGAACAAGAAGACCCTGCGGCAGTTCCAGTGCCGGGACTACCTCTGGGAGATCTTCGAGCAGATGAGCGGCGAGCTCGAGTGCTCCGTCGACTATCTGATCAACGAGGCCATGCGGCAGTACGCGCGCTCGCGGAACTACGGCGCGCGCACCGGTCCGACGCCCGATCCCACCGGCCAGCGCGCCCGCCCCGAGCCGACCGCGCAGCAGGGCCGACAGCGCGTCCCGAGCCAGCCCGCGATTCCCTCGGCGCCGCCGCCCCCGCCCGCGCGCGCGTCGTATCCGCAGCCCGGCGCGCCCTCGTACGGGCAGCCCTCGCCCGCGCCGATCCAGGGCTCGGGCCCCGGTGGATATCCGCCGCCCCCCGGTCGCTCGTCGCCCGGTGGGTATCCCGCGCCGCCCGCCCAGCAGCCGCCCGCTGCGTACGGTGGCGCGGGCTACGGTGCCCCGGCGCCCCAGGCGTACGGGGCGCCGCCGATGCAGCCGCAGTCGCAGGCCGGCTACGGCGGAGCGCCCTACGGGGGCGCACCGGCGCCGGGTTATCCCGCGCAGCCGCCCTCGTATCCCGCGGCATCGTCGCCCGGCGGCTATCCCGCGCCGCCCGGGTACGGCGCGCCCCCGCCGCGGCCTGCCGCGCCCGCTGCACCGTCGTCGTATCCGCCGCCGCCCCAGACCACGCGTCCGCCTGCGTACGGCGCGGGTGGGGGCGCGCCCGCGCCCTCGTCGTACGGCGCGCCGCCTCCGCTCCCGAGCGCAGCGCCGCCGCTGCCCGGCGCGGGAGGAGGCACGCATCCCGCGGGCATGCCGACGCTCTTCGTGATCTTCAACGGGCAGAAGTTCCCGGTGAACAAGGAAGAGTTCATCATCGGCCGCGGCACGAAGACCGCTGATCTCGCGATCAAGGACGGCAACATCTCGCGTCGTCACGCGGCCGTGATCTTCCAGAACGGCGGCTTCTACATGAAGGATCTCGGCAGCACGAACGGCGTCGAGTTCCAGGGCCGCCGCGTGGACGGAAAGCGCATCGAAGAGGGCGACGTCTACCAGCTCTGCGACTACGAGCTGCGCTTCACGTACCGCTGAGCTTCCTGGAGGGGTCTTGGAAGACCCCTCCCCCCGACTTCGTCGGGGCCCCCCTCCCCGAACGCTGCGCGCGGGGCCCCAGCCCCGCTTGCTCTTCGTCGCTGCCGTTCCCGAGAGCTGCGCGGGCTTGCCGTTGCTCGCTGCGGTGGGTGCCCGAGGGCTGCGCGGGCTTGCCCTTGCTCGCTGTGGTGGGTGCCCGAGGGGCTGCACGCGCGTGCTCTTGGTCGCTGCGGTGGGTGCCCGAGGGCTGCGCGGGCTTGCTCTTGGTCGCTGCGGTGCCCGAGGGCTGCGCGCGCTTGCTCTTGGTCGCTGCGTGTGGTCGCGCGGGAGCGGGGCGTGGTGTCGCCTCGACAGAAGTGCGAGACACGGCGCGACGCGTCCGCGACGGGGCACGCGCGCTGCAGCGACCGCGGCGATGGCCTCTCGCATCGAAGACTACGCGTTCATCGGCGACATGAAGGGCTCGGCCCTCGTCTCGCGCAATGCCGACATCGACTGGCTCTGCGTGCCGCGCTTCGACTCCGAGGCGTGCCTCGCCGCGCTGCTGGGTCGCGACGAGCACGGGCGCTGGGCGATGCGCCCGACGACGCGCGTGCGCGAGACGCGGCAGCGTTATCGCGGCGACACGCTGGTGCTGGAGACCGAGCTCGAGTGCGACGAGGGCGTGGTCCGCATCGTCGACTTCATGACGCCCACGCTCGATCGCAACGACGTGATCCGGATCGTCGAGGGCGTGAGTGGCGCCGTGACACTCGAGATGGTGCTCGATGTGCGATTCGGCTACGGCGCGAACCTGCCCTGGATCCGCTGTTACGACGGGCTCGTCACACTCGTCGCGGGGCCCGACTCGATGCACCTGCGCGCATCGGTGCCCCTCACCGCCGGGCGCTCCCGCGTGTCCTCGACGTTCACGATCCGCGCAGGCGAGCAGGCGTCGTTCGTCGCGACGTGGACCGCATCGGATCGTGCGGCGCCTCAGCCGCTCGACGTCCCTCGCGCGCTCGAGGACACGGAGCGCTTCTGGCTCGAGTGGGCGAGTCGCTGCACCTATCGAGGCAAGTGGCGCGACGCAGTACTGCGCTCGCTGCTCACCCTGAAGGCGCTCACGTACGCACCGACCGGCGGCATCGTCGCGGCCCCGACGACCTCGCTCCCCGAGGAGATCGGTGGAGTGCGCAACTGGGACTATCGATTCTGCTGGTTGCGCGACGCGACTCTGACGCTCGATGCGCTGATGATCGGCGGCTACTCCGACGAAGCGCGCGCGTGGCGCGACTGGATCGCGCGCACGGTGCTCGGAGATCCGTCGCGCCTGCAGATCATGTACGGGCTCGCGGGCGAGCGGAGATTGACCGAATTCGAGCTCGACTGGCTCCCTGGATACGAGGAGTCGCGACCGGTGCGAGTCGGCAATGGCGCATGGAGCCAATTCCAGCTCGACGTCTACGGCGAGACGATCAGCTGTCTGTACCAGGCGCGCCGCGCGGGCCTGCCGCCGCTCGAAGAAGCGTGGGAGATCGCGCGCGAGGTCTTCGAGCGCGTCGAGCACATCTGGCAGCGACCCGACGAAGGCATCTGGGAAGTGCGCGGCGGTGGTCTGCGCCACTTCACGCACTCGAAGGTGATGGCGTGGGTCGCGATCGATCGCTCGATCCGACTCGTCGAGGAGTACGGCGTCGGTGGCGATCCGTTGCAGAGCGAGCTGCCCCACCTGCGCGCGCTGCGCGAGCGCATCCACGAGGACGTGTGCACGCGCGCGTGGAACCAGGGCATCGGCGCGTTCGCGCAGTCGTACGGCTCGGACGCGCTCGACGCGAGCGTGCTGATCATCCCGCACGTCGGGTTCCTGCCCGCCGACGATCCGCGCATGCTCTCGACGGTCCGCGCGATCGAGAAGCGACTGCTGCGCGGCGGGTTCGTGCAGCGCTACTCGACCGGCCTCGGGCTCGACGGATTGCCCGGCGACGAGAGCCCGTTCCTCGCGTGCAGCTTCTGGCTCGCCGACAACTACGCGTACCAGGGGCGCATCGACGACGCCGAGAAGCTCTTCGAGCGCCTGCTCGCGCTCCAGAATCACGTCGGTCTGCTCTCGGAGGAGTACGATCCGATCGCGGGGCGGCAGATCGGGAACTTCCCCCAGGCGTTCTCGCACCTCGCGCTCATCTTCTCCGCGAACGCGATCGAGATCTGCCGCGCGAAGAAGACGCGCCCCCGCGCCGAGGCCCAGCCCGCACATCCCTGAGCGGACCGGGTCCGAGATGTGCTGTCACGCGATCGCGTGACCGGCCCCCTCGACCCGCGTTGCCACGAGCTCGCGCGCGTCCTGCGCGAGGAGAAGCAGGTGATCCTCGACACCTGGGTCGAGCGCGTGCGCGCCGACCCGCGGGTGCCGCGCGCGAGCACGCTCCCCGACGACGAGCTGCTCGATCACGCACCGATGCTGCTCGACGAGGTCGCGCGCGCGCTCGAGGGGCACGATGCACCGCAAGAGCGTCACGCTGCGGCCTCGGAGCACGGTGCCCAGCGCGCGGGCCACGGCTACGACATCCCCGCCGTCGTGCGCGAGATCGCGGTGCTGCGCGACATCGTGGTCGAGCGGCTCGTGCCGCACCAGACGCTCTTCGACGGCGCCCCGGGCCGCACGTTCCACGGCGTGTTCGACGACGCGATCGCCGCCTCGGTCGAGCGCATGGAGAACGTCGTGCGCGCGGCGATCGAGCTCCAGCGCGACGACGCCGAGCAGGCCAAGCGACGCGCCGAGCGCTCCGATGCCGAGAAGGATCTCTTCGTCGCAGTGATCGCGCACGAGATCCGGACGCCGCTGCAGGCGGTGCTGGGCTGGGTCGCGCTCGCGCGAGAGCGGGTGCGGGGCGACGACCTCCTGGCGCGCGCGATCGACACGATCGATCGCAACGTCGGGCTGCAGCGCCGGCTCGTCGAGGACCTGCTGGATCTCGCGCGGGTGCGCAGCGGGAAGCTCTCGCTCGATCTGCAGCGCGTCGAGCTCGCGCACCTCCTCGCGGCCGCCGTCGAGTCGGCGCGGCCGTTCGCGGCGAGCAAGGACGTCGAGCTCGCGCTGGAGCACGCCGCGCCGGCGTACGTGGACGGCGATCGCGAGCGCTTGCTGCAGGTGCTCTCGAACCTGCTCACGAACGCGATGAAGTTCACGTCGCGAGGAGGGCACGTGATCGTGCGCGTGCGCCCCGCCGAAGATCACGTGCGCGTGGAGGTGAGCGACGACGGCGCGGGCATCGCGCCGGAGATCCGCGCGTCGGTGTTCGATCCGTTCCGCCAGGGCGACCCGCTCGCGGGGAGCCGCAGCGGCGGGCTCGGCCTCGGGCTCGCGATCGTGCGCGAGGTGGTCGAGGCACATCGGGGCCGCGTCGGCGTGGAGAGCGAGGGCGTCGGCAAGGGCGCGACGTTCTGGTTCGAGCTGCCGCGCGCGCAGCCGTGAGCTCAAGCGGGAGCGGGCGCGCCGAGCTCGCGCCGGCGGCGCATCAGCGCGAGATAGAGCGACTGCACGACGAAGGCCGTGACGACGTAGGGCACGAGCACCTCGAGCGGGCGGCCCGACGGGAACGCGACCGACGCGATGAGCAGCGCGAGCCCGGGGTTGCGGAACGAGGCCTCGAGCGCGAGCGTGACGCGATCCTCGCGGCGAGGGCCTCCGAGCAGGTGCCCGATCGCGAGCGCGCCCGCGACGAAGAGCGCCATCGCGACGTACGAGGTCGGGTCCATCGCGAACATCGACCCCGACGACGCGACGAGGATCAGCACGACGGCGGCCGCGAGCGCGAGCTTCGCGATCGCCCCGAGCGGGCTCGCGAGCCGCGCGAGGAGGGGCGCGCGGCGCGCCGCGACGATCCCGAGCACCATCGGCGCGAGCAGCGCCGTCGCGAGCTGGCCCGCGACCTGGCTCGGGCCGACCGACGCGCGGAACCCGAGGATCGCACCGAGGGTCGCGAGCACGAGCGGCGTCGTGAACACCGCGAGCGAGCCCAGCGTCAGGTGCATCACGGTCGCGAACGACGCGTCGGCATCGCGCTCGCCCGCGATCCGCTGCAGCGCGAGCGGCGCCACCGGCGACGCGGCCATGATCGCGATGCCGACGTGCACGCGAGGGCTCGTGGGGACGATCGTGAGCACGACCAGCGCGAGCAGCGGGACCAGCACGATCACCGCGAGCGCCGCGCGCGACATCAGCCAGGGTCGATCCGCGCTCGCCGCACGTCGATCGTCGACGCGCATCGAGAGCCCGTGCGCGAACATCAGCGCGGGCAGCGCGACCGCGATGATCGCCCGGATCGCGTCGGCCATCCGCGCCCGACCTCAGTCGTCCTGGCCGCGCAGCGTCGCGTACTCGATCTGCTCGCCGGTCGAGATCTCGCAGTCGCCCATCCCACCCGACGCCGGGCCGTCCTCGGGGCGCGCGAGCACGAACGCGCAGCGCATCCGCTCCTCGCCGGGGCCCTCCAGCTGCGCGATCACGCGGCCCGAGTACGTCCGGACGAAGCCCGGATAGTCGTAGTACATCAGCGGGTAGCCGTAGCCGCCGTACCAGGCGTGTCCCCACGTGGTCCAGTACGGCGAGACGTCCGAGGTCAGCGTGCTCGACGTGATCTGCAGGAACGTGCCGCGGAACACGCGACCGTCGGGCAGCGTCGCGCTGATGTCGCCGCGCGTCGCGTCGGGCTCGGCGATCCACGCGAACTCGACGTCGCCCTCGCGCTGCTTGCCGACGGTCTGGAGCTCGCCGCGCCCGCTGCCGCTCGTCGCGCACGCGCCGAGCGCGAGCACGGAGACGACGAGCGCTGCTGCGCCGTACCGGTGGATCGATCGTTCGCGTCGCATCGTCGTCCTCGTGCGTAGGGCCGTGCACCGACCAAGAAGCAGGCGACGTGCCTCGTGGCGATCGTGAGCTGCGCCCGTCGCGCGATGCCGTCGAGCGCGAGCGGCGGGCACGGTGCCGCGTGTCGACGTGCACGATCGATTACCTCCCGCGGCGCGATCCGACCGGTCGCGAAGAAGCCGCGTCGCAGCGCCCCGGATGGGAGGCGAGGCCGATCTCCCCGCGCTCGGCGGTGCTCGCGGCGAGGTACCTCGAATCGCTCGACGCCGAGCACGTGATCGCGAGCGATCACGTGGCGCGCGAGAGCTGGCGTGAGCCGTGCTCGACCCGCTCTCGCCAGGGAGGTCGACGGATGCGGAAGGCGTGGACCAACGCGGTCGTGACGGGGTCGCTCGGCGTCGCGCTCTGCGCGGGATGCGGCGCCGAGACGCCTCCGCGCCCGCCGGCGCCGATCGTCAGCCACGGTGGAGAGCGCGCGGAGGGGACGCCGCCCGCGCTCATCGAGATCGCCGAGTCGTCGCTCGTCGATCTGCCGACCGCGCCCGGCCCCTCGACCGCGCCGACGCCGAGCGCCGTCGCGACCCCTTCGACCGTGGTCGAAGGCGAGCCGCCGGCGCCGGTCGCGCTCGAGTGCCCGAGCGACGTGGCGGGGCTCGAGGCGCGCGCGATCTCCACCGCGCGCGGCGCCGCGCTCGTGCTGCGCACGACGGAGACCGATCAGGTCGACGAGCTCCGGCGACGCGTGCGCGCGCTGGCGAGCGCGCTCGACGAAGAGCGCCGCGAGAGCGAGGCCGCGCCCGCGATGCCGCGCTTCGCGGCGGACGGAGCGATGCACCAGACGCGCGAGGTGCGCCTGCAGGACGTCGCGCGCGGCGTGCGCATGGAGCTCTTCCCTCGCGACGGCGAGCCGGCCGCGCGACGCGAGCTGCGCGACGAGCTGCGCGAGGACGCGCGCGTGCTGGCCGAAGGCCGCTGTCCGCTGCGCTTCCAGTCGACGTGACGCGAGGAGAGGGAGACATGCAGCGCGAGCGATCGAACGAAGGTGCACGTTGGCTGGCCGCGTGGATCGTGGTCGCGGCGTGCGTGATGGCGTCGGGTGCGAGCGCGCAGGTCGCCGAGGGCGGCCTCGTCTACGTGCAGGACGACGACGGGGCCCTCGTGCTCTATCGCCGGATCGACGCGCCACGAGAAGGCGACGGGCGCGCGCGCTTCGTGCGCGTGACCCAGGAGCCCACCGGCCCGGAGGCGCAGTCGATCCCGGTCGTGCCGCGCAGCGCGGTGCTCACCGAGGTCGGCACCGAGACGCCGGAGGTCGACGTCTTCGAGTCCCCGACGACGCCCGAGGGCGTCGAGCTCGCCTCCCACGCACGGCAGCCCGCCGACGCCCCGATGTACATCGAGCAGCCCGCCGCGGAGCTCGCGCGCTTCCGCCTCGGCGCCTCGGTGATCGGCGGCGGGATGCTCGGTGACCTCGATGGCTGGCTCGTCGGCGGGAACCTCCGCGTCGGCACCCAGCTCGGTCCGTGGTTCGCGTTCTACTACGCGCCGACGTTCCTCTACGCGGGGCTGAGCGACTCCGACGGCGCGTTCGTGTTCTGGAGCTCGTTCGTCGGCGAGGTGACGTTCTGGGACCTCGTGTCGGTCGGCGTCGGGCCCTCCGTCGACATCTACGACGACTGCAACCCGCGGGTGCGCGGGAACGCTGCGTGCTCGCGCGTCGACGAGGCGTTCTTCGGCCTCCACGGGCGCGTGGCGGTGAACCTCGGCGCGGGCGGGCCCGGCGAGCGCGGCGCAGTGAGCGTCTCGTTCGAGGTGCACCCGACCTGGTTCGGCAACGACCTCTCGGCCGTCGCGATGCTCGGCGGCGTCGGCGCCGAGCTGTACTGAGACCTCGTCGTCACCCGAGCAGGCCGCGAAGCCGCTTCAGGATCTCGGCGATCGGGAGCTGCTGCATGTACACCGCGACCATCGGCAGCGCGGCGCATGCGGCGAGCAGGATCATCGTCGTGCGCCGGACCGGCAGTCGCGTCGTGTCGATCGTGTTCTGGAAGCTCGACGACATGTCGATGTGGGTCGAGGGCTCGGGCCCGTCGAGCGCGAACGGCGTCGCGCTCGGCGCGGCGATGTGCGTCGCGACGTAGCGCCTCGAGAGATCGGCGGCGGCGGCGCCGTAGTCGTCGTGACGCTTGCGCCGCGCGCGCTCGAGCGGCCACGCGAACGCGAGCATCGGCCCGATCGCGACGAGCGGCGCGGCGATGCAGAAGGTCGCGATCGACGGAGTGAGCGCGTCGACCGATCCCCCGGTGCGCCGCAACTGCGTGATCAGGCTCGCCGCGAGCGTGCACGAGAGCGCGAGCACCACCCATCCCAGCGACTCGTGCGCGTCGGACAGGAAGCGCAGGCCCGCCATGCGATCGGGGTGCGTCGCCTCGAGCCGCAGCGGCACCCGGGCGATCCGGACGAGCAGCACGAACCAGAGCCCGAGGTGCCAGAGCCAGCGGCCCACGAGGAAGCGATAGATCGGCAGCGCGACGCAGAGGTCCCACGCGCCGGCGAACGAGAGCGTCGCGTTGGGCGCGCGCACCGGCTCCATCCACCGCTCGAAGTCGCCCTTCGCGACGTCGTCGGCCGCGAGCGCCGCGACCAGCACCACCAGCACGACGTCGGGCCACGTCGCGCGACGCAGGCGCCCCACCGACTCGATCGCCGCGTGGAAGCCGGGGCGCCGCTCCGCGGGGACGAGCCCGGCGCGCTCGAGGTGGTCGAGCGCCTCGCCGAAGCGCCGCTCGATCGCGCGCGCTCCCATCATCAGCAGCGGCACGGACACGAGCAGGCGCGTGTGGACGAGCACGTCGCGCGCGAACGAGCCCGTTCCACCGAAGAACGTGCCCTCGACGTACGACGCGATGGCCATCGGTGCCCACGCGACGAGCGCGATCACCACGCATCGCTCGAGCACGCGGCGCCGCGGCCCGGCCCGCGGATCGAGCGCATCGAGCACGCGGTCGAAGGGACCGCCCGAGAAGAGCGCCTGTTGCATGCGCGAGGCCGAAGCGCGTGCCGTGCCGGCACACGCGAGTGGCACGCGCGCTGCGAGAGCACGCCACGGAGCGCCGATGATCGAGCCGCGTCGAGCACGTCCAGGAGGTGTCGTCATGCGAGTCGATCGTTGCGTGCTGGTCTCGCTCTGCCTCGCCTTGCTGGGCGGGGTGGGGCGCGCCGCGGCACAGGACGACGAAGGCTTCTGGGTGCGACCGCGCGCCGGCGGCTCGCTCGTCCTCGGCGGCACGCTCGGCGAGCCCGAGGGCTGGCTCGCGGGCGGCAACGTGCGCGTCGGCGCGCAGCTCGGCGAGTACTTCGCGACGTACTACCAGGCCACGATGATGTACGCGGCGCTCGCGGGTGGCACCGAGATCGACGATCCCGACGACGACGGCGACTCGGACAACGCGTTCGTCATGTGGAACGTGTTCCTGTTCGAGGCGACGGTGCTCGACGCGCTCTCGTTCGCGGTGGGGCCCTCGGCCGATCTCTACGAAGACTGCGAGGGGAGCGTGCAGGCGACGCGCGGCTGCGCGCGCGACTCGGTGTACTTCGGCATGCACGGGCGCGTGTCGGTCGGCTTCGGCGCGCACGATCGCGGCCGGCGTCAGGCCCTGACGCTCTCGTTCGAAGCGCACCCGACGTGGTTCGACGAGGACCACATGACGGTCTCGATGCTCGGCGGCATCGGCTTCGACCTCTATTGAGGCCGGCCCTTGTAAGTCGACAGGCCGAAGTCGCCGAAGGGCTCGTCGCGCTCTCGCACCGCCTGCTTGAACCCCACCTCGGCGGCGCGCTGCTGGAACGCGTAGCCCTCCTCGGTGTGGCGCGTGAGCCCGTCGAAGACCGTCCCGACGAGCTGCGTGGTGTGGAGCCCCTGCGCCATCAGCGTCTGATTGAGCAGCAGCTTCATCATGACGAGCTGGTTGATCGGCATCTTCGCGATCCGCGCGAGCAGGATCTCGAACCGCTCGTCGAGCCGATCCGGCGGTGCCGACTCGATCGCGAGGCCCCACTCGTGCGCTTCCTTTCCGGAGAGACAATCACCGGTGAAGAGGAGGCGCTTCGCCTTCTCGATGCCGAGGCGGTGCACCCAGATCGACGTCGTGGGAGAGCCCCAGACGCGCGCCGGCGGATATCCGATCTTCGCGTCGTCGGCGATCACCAGCAGATCGGAGCACAGCGCCATGTCGGTGCCGCCCGCGACGCAGAAGCCGTGCACCTTGCACACGACCGGCTTCTCGCCGTGGAAGAGGCTCATGAAGCCGCGGACGTTGCGGCTCATCATCGCGTAGTCGACCATCGGATCCCACGCGCTGTTCGGCACGTGGTTCTGCATCTGCACCGCGGGATCGAGCGGTGAGCCCGGGAGACGCGAGGGGTCGTCACTCCCGAGGGTGCTCCGCTCACTCGTTCGCGGACTGATCGCCGCGAACTGCTCGGCGCTCTCGACGAGGTCGTAGCCGCCGCAGAACCCGGAGCCGTTGCCCGAGAGCGCGATGACGTGCACCGCCGGATCGAGGTTCGCGCGCTCCACGCACGCCGCGAGCTCGCGCGGCATGTCCATCGTGATGCCGTTGCCGCGCTTCGGGCGGTTCAACGTGATGCGCGCGATTCGCCCGGTGACCTCGAAGGTCATGGTCTTCAGCGTGTCCACGACAGCCTCCTTACGATCGATTGCAGATGTTGCGATGGTCCGTCATGTTACGGATCTCTGCAAGAGTTGATGTGTGCGTGTATTGACGCCTCCGAACCCGCGTGACCTCATCCTGAAGCTGCTCCTCGGGGCGGAGGGCGCGTCGTTCTCCGCGCGCGATGCAGTCGCGGCGTGCGCGCTCTTCGGCATCCGCGAGAACAACGCGCGGGTCGCGCTGGTGCGGCTCTCGGCGACCGGGATGATCGAGGGCACCGGGCGCGGCGCGTACCGCATCGGGCCGAGCTCTTCGGATCTCGCCGAGGAGGTCCGGGCCTGGCGCACCGCCGAGTCTCGCGTCCGGAAATGGAGCGGCGCGTGGCTGGTCGTGCACTCGGCCGCGCTCCTGCGGAGCGATCGCGCCGCGTGGAGGCGATGTGATCGCGCGCTGCGGATGCTCGGATTCCGCGAGCTCGAGAAGGACCTCTTCGTGCGCCCCGACAACCTGGCGGGCGGCGTGAAGTCGGTCCGGGCGCGGCTGCGCAAGCTCGGGCTCGCCGCCGACGCGCCGGTGTTCTCGGCCGACGAATTCGACGACGAGCTCGATGCACGGGCGCGCTCGCTCTGGAACGCCGATGCGCTCACCGAGTCGTACGCGCGGACGCGCCGCGAGCTCGAGCGCTGGCTCCATCGCATGCACACGCTCGATCCCGAGGTCGCGGCGCGCGAGTCGTTCCTCCTCGGCAGCGACGCGATCCGACAGCTCGTGTTCGATCCGCTGCTGCCCGACCCGCTGGTCGACGTGGACGAGCGGCGCGCGTTCGTCGACGTGGTGCTGCGCTTCGACGAGGCCGGACACGCGATCTGGCAGACCGTGCTCGGCGCATCGCCCAAGGAGATCCCATGACGACGATCGACTCCGCGACTCCGTCCGAGATGCCGGCGAACACGATCAAGACCGTCGGGCGCATCTTCACGCGCGACGAGATCCGGATGTTGAACGAGTGTTCCAATACGATGGGGCTGCTCGCGGTGGGCTCGACCTGGGCGGTGATCGCCCTGACCTTCGCGGTGCTCGCGTGGGCCAGCACGCAGCCTGCGTGGATCGCGATCCCGACGTTCGCGCTCGGCCTCGTCGTGCTCGGCGGGCGTCACCTCGCGCTCGCGATCCTGCACCACGACGCCGCACACCAATCGCTCTTCCGCTCGCGCTGGCTGAACGACTTCGTCGGTGACTGGCTCTGTGCGCGCCCGGTCTGGAACGACCTCGCGAAGTACCGCGCGCATCACTTCGTGCATCACCGCAAGACGAGCCAGCCCGAGGATCCCGATCTCTCGCTGATCGAGCCGTTCCCCACGACTCGCGCCTCGTTGATGCGCAAGCTCGCGCGCGATCTGGTCGGGCTCACCGGCCTCAAGTACCTGCTCGGCCGCGTGCTGATGGACGCGGGCGTCGTGCGGTGGACCGTCGCGAGCGACGTGGTCTGGCTGCCGCGCGAGGGCCGTCGCTGGTGGAGCTATCCGCTCGAGTTCGTGAAGAACGCCTGGGGGATGATGCTCACCAACGCGCTGCTCCTCGCCGCGTCCTGGGCGAGCGGGCACGCGTTGCTCTACGCGGTCTGGGTGCTCGCGTACCTCACGCCGTATCCGCTCTTCCTGCGCATCCGCTCGCTGGCCGAGCACGCGTGCACCGAGCGGAGCACCGACATGTTCGCGAACACCCGCACCACGCGCGCCGGCTGGCTCGCGCGGATGACGGTCGCGCCGATCCGCGTGAACTACCACCTCGAGCACCACGTGCTGCCGGGCGTGCCGTTCTTCCGGCTGCCGCTCTTGCATCGCATGCTGCGCGAGCGGCGCGTGGTCGCCGACCCGCCGGGCTATCTCGACGTGCTCCGGATCGTGTCGTCGGGCGCGCCGCGCGATGCGAGCACGGCGCGCCCCTGATCGACGATCACATCCCGACGCGCAGCTCGATCGCCTCGGCCTCGTCGTACGCGCGGGCGAACCGCGCGAGCTCCGGGTACTGCTCCGGCGTCACGCGGGCGCGCGGCAGGCGCACCCGACGCTCGACGGTCACGACGTTGCCCTGGGCGCTCGCCCGCCACGTCGCCTGCATGCCCGAGGGACCGCCCATCGTGCGCTCGTCGGGCAGCACCGGCGCCTGCGCGCCCTCAGGGAGGTGCACCCGCATCGTCACGTCGCGCGCGCCGCCGGGCATCACCTGCGTCGTCGCGCGTCGCGCGAGCGGCGCGTAGCTGCTCGCGAGCTCGAGCGAGTAGAGCTGCGGCACGAGGTGCGCGTCGCCGGTGAGCCGCCCGAGGCGGGCGACGTCGAACGCGTAGTGCAGCACCAGCGGCTGCTCCGCGTCCTCGCGCCCGGTGATGCGCAGCTCGGTCATGCGCGCGCCGCCCGCGATGCGCGCGACGTACTGGCGCTCGAAGATCTCCTCGAGGTGCGCCGCGGGCACGCCCTCGAGCTGGTTGCGCCACGCCACCGCCGCCGCGCCGCGGAACGTCTCGACGACCTCCACGTGCGCGCCGCCCTCGCCGTCGAGCCGCACGTCGAGCTCGATGTTCGTCAGGTCGCTCTCGATGCCGGGATCGCCGACCGTCGTGCGCTCGCCGCGCTCGTCCAGCACCAGCGCCTGCTGGCCGCGGATCATCGGCTCGAGCGGGAGGAACCCGAAGGGCGCGCCGCGCGCGCCGGGCCAGAGCCAGTTCGGGCCCGACGATCCCTGCATCCGCACGACGAGGAACGCGTAGGTCTCGTCGTCCGCGACATCGCTCTGGGTCGCATCGCCCGCGAAGCTGCGCGCGAGCGCGAGGTCCGCGTCGATGCCCGCGATGTGCAGCAGATAGAGCAGCACGCGCGAGCGGTTGCCGGTGCGCGCGTGCACCATCGTCGCCGCCTGACCGAAGGGATCGTTGGTGTCCTCGACGTTCGTGAGGACCCACTGGTAGATGCGGCGCGCGCGCTGCTCGGGCGACGCATTGCCGTCCTGGCCGACGATCTCGCGCACCAGGCGCACGTGCGCGGGGTCGCGCACCTCGCGGTCCGCGAGCACGTCGCGCAGGCTCTCGACGTACGCGGGCCACGTCGCGTTGTGGGCCCAGAGGATCGACGGCAGGTACTCGCGCGCCGCGACCGCGCCGGGCTCCTGGGTGTGCGGGCGGCTCTCGCGCACGCGCCAGCGGCGCACGCGGAGGCCGTCCTCGGTCGTCGTCTCGGTCTCGGGCGCGGGGCCGCGCGGATCGACCTCGAGCTCCATCGCGAGCGGCGAGATCACCGTGAGCTCGCTGCGATCGAAGGGCACCTCGAACGACGCGAAGTAGAAGCGATCGCCGAGCGCGCCGTTGGGGAACCCGCCGGGCGCGGGCGAGGCGCGCAGGTACTCGTACTCGACGTAGTCGCCCACCGCGAGGTTGGGCATCGAGATCGTGTCCTTGCCCTGGATCTCGTCGGGCTCGAGGCGGCGACCGTCGGCCTTGATGGTCCGCAGCGTGAGCAGCTGCGCGTCCTCGGGCGGGCTGAACTCGCCCTCGTCGTCGACCGCTTCTTCGCTCTGCACGCGCACGATCTGGTGCGTGAGCTCGAGCTGCGAGCCGTCGTCGAACACGCGCACGACGGTGTAGTCGAGCACGAGCACCTTCGGTCCGTCGTAGCTGTGGCCCGACGCCTCGTACTCGCGGATCACGCGCGCGCCGTCCTGACGGAACGCCTCGATCGGGCTCGCGCCGCCGATCGCGCGCAGGATGCGACGCAGGTCGCCCATCGACTCCGGCTCTTCGCGCAGCGCGGCCTCGATGCGCTGGTGCGCGGCCTGGGCATCGCCCGCCGCGAGCATGCGATCGGCCTGCATCATCACCACCGCTTCGGCGCGCGGGCGCAGCTCCGCGAGCTCGGTGAGCAGGCGCGCGACCGCGGCGTCGTCACCGCGCTGGCGCGCGAGCGTGAGCTCCGCGTCGGCGGTCTGATAGCGGCTCGACTGGGGCTCCAGCGACGCGATGCGCGCGACCTCTCGCTGCGCGTCCTCCCAGCGGCGCTGACGCACCGCGTGCTGCAGGCGCGCGTCGCTGCGCGCGTCGCACGCGACGAGCGCCTCCGAGAGCTCGCCGACCTCGCTGCTGCGACCACGACGGAGCGCGGCGTTGAGCGCGGCGCGGCGCGGACGGCACGCCGTCGGCGCGACCTGACGCGCGAGGGTGATCGCCGCGTCGGTCTGCGCCTCCCAGCCGCGCGCCTCGAGCACGTCGATCAGCGTCAGCGGCAACACGAGCACCTCGGGCCACTGCTGGATCGCGTCGCGCAGCATGCGGATCTTCGTGAGCTCGTCGGGCTCGAGGTTCGCGAGCTGCATCCGCGGGTACCACGCGCGCGGATCGCGCTCCGCGGCGAGCGTGAGCAGGCGACGACCTTCGTCGGCCGCGACCTGCTGGCCGGTGAGCGGATCCGAGAGCGCGACGATGCTGCCGAGCACCAGCATCGCGCCGGTGGCCTGATCGTCGCGCAGGTGGGGCGCGAGGGTCTCGCGCGCGCCGACGAAGTCCGCGCGCGCGATCGCACGCGCTGCGCGCAGCGCGACGCCGAGCGGGCGATCGGCCGCGGGCGCCTCGTCGCCGAAGTCGTCGCCGAACGTCGACGCCGGGAGCACCGAGAGCACGAGCAGCGGGTTCGGATGACGCGTGGCCGTCTTCACCATCACGCGGTGCGTGCCCGCGGTGAGCTGCACCGGGTGATAGGTGATGCGCGAGATCATCTCGCTGCGGCGATCGATGCGCGTCACGCGCGCGTCGTCGACGGTGAGCTCGACCGAGTTCGGGCTCTCGAGGCGGACGAGGTACTCACCCGCCGCGGGCACCGTGATCTCGGTCTCCGCGTAGGTCGTGCCCGGCCCCGCGACCGGACCGTTGCCGAGGTGCAGCGAGCACGCGCGCGGATCGAGCGCGCGCGTCGGGCGCGTGCCGCGTCCCGGCCCGAGATCGTAGGTCTCGGCGAGCGGTCCCGGCTCCTCGGGCGCGAGCTGCTGGTCGAACCCGAGCAGGTGCCGCGGACCGAAGGGCCCCGCGACGCGCCAGCTGCTCGAGCAGCCCTGCGCGGTCGAGATCGCGCGCACCGCGTCGAGGTTCCCGTCGCGGTAAGCGAGCTCCGAGAGCGCCGACCCGATCCCGTGGCGCGCCGAAGGACCGATCGCGCCGGGCTCGGCGTGGATCGGGGTCAGCGCGTCGCGCACCCGGCGCGCGTAGTCGGGCACCGCGTCGTCGAACTCGAGGACGAACGCCACCGAGACCTCGGCGAGCGAGGCCGCGAGCGGCGTGCGACCGGCGCGCGCGAGCGCGATCGTGCGCAAGTGCGCGTCGAGCGACTCGTCGAGATCACCGTGGAGCTGGCGCTCCATCGCGTGCAGGAACTCGATCTCCGCGCTCTCGGGGTCGAGCTGGCGCGCCCGCGCGATCGCGCGCTCCGCGGCCTCGCCGTCACCGCCCGCCATGAAGAGCTCGGCCTCCGCCCACGCCGCCTGCGCGGCGGGATCGTTCGGACGCTCCTCGGCGCGACGACGGATCGCGTCGATGCCCTCGTTCTGCCCGGCATGCTGCGCGCCGCCGCACGCGACGATCAGCAGCGCGGCAACGGCCATCCAAGCCCGACGCATCATCGACGCCCCCCGATCGCGATCCGCTGCCGAAGGATCAAGTCCGCCTGCTCCACCCATCGCCGGAACGCCTCGTACTCTTCGGGCGCGATGCGATCGCGCGTCAGCGCCATCTCGGTGCGCGCGACGATCTCGCGCTCGCTCTGCTCGAAGCGCAGCGAGAGGCGCCCGTACTCCGAGCTGACCTCGCCGCCCTCCGGCACGTGCAGCACGCGCATGCCCTGGGGCACGCGGATGCGACGCTCTTCGACGTAGCGAGTCGTGCCGCGCAGATCGAGCGGATGACGGCGCGTCGCCGAGCGCGCGAGGCTGCGCGTCAGATCGTCGAGCACCGTCGCCTGCACCCGCAGCCCGTCGGCGTCGGCGACCGCGAGGCGCGGCACGTCCGCGGTGTAGCGGATGCGGATCGGCTCCTCGTAGTTGGTCAGCCCGGCGAACTCCTGGGTGCGCAGCTCGATGCCGGGGAAGAGCCCGCGCAGCGCACGCTCGAAGCGCTCGCGACGCGTCCCTTCCGCCTGATAGGTCACGCGATAGCCGGGCGCCTCCGAGCCGCGCACCTGCTCCGTCACCTCGATGCGCCCGGTGCCGTCGTTCTGCAGATCGATCGCGATCTGTCGCGAGCGCTCGTTCTGCTCCGCGGGCAGCACCGGCGTGCGGCGCAGCTCCGCGCCGTCGGGCCCGACGATCAGCACCGTCACGCCCTGATCCATCTGCGGGAACTCGTTCGTGCCGCTGTACTCGGCCGTTCCGTCGAGGAACAGGTCGAGCTCGGGCACGTACGCGATCGCGTGATCGAACACCGAGAGCGACGCCGGCAGGTCGGTGATCGCGCCGTTGTTGCGGGTGCGCACCAGCACGATGCGCGCGTCGATCCCGGCCTCGCGCAGCATCGTGTAGATGAGCGACGCCTTGTCCTTGCAGTCGCCGAACCCGCGCTGGACGATCTGCGGGACGCGATACGGCAGGAACCCGTGGATGCCGAACTCGAGGCCCACGTAGCGCGTGTTCTGGATCACCCAGCCGTAGATGCGCTGCACCTTGGTGCGGGTGTCCGGCGCGTCGCGCACCAGGTCCGCGACCACCCGGCGCAGGTTCTCGTCGGCGTAGAGCTGATCGCGGATCAGCCCCCAGTACCAGCGGCCGACGTCCTCCCACGTGCGGTAGGTCGACACGTGCAGGTAGGGCGCGACCTCGGTCATGCCCGGCATGTTGTCCTCGCTCTGGATCGCGGGGACGTCGGTCGCGACGAAGCGATCGATGCGGCGACCTTCCTCGACGCGCTGCTCGTGCTGCAGGCCCGGCAGGCGCGGCTCGTTGAAGTGGAACTGCCGCGACGCCGGCGTCATCAGCACGTACTCGATGCGCGCGTTGGGCACCGGCCCCGCGAAGTACGTGAGGTCGCCGTAGTAGTCGTCGAACTGGTTGCGCTCCGCGACGTCGTCGATGCGCCAGCGCAGCTCCACCACGTCGCCGGGCTCGAGATCCGGGAACACCACGACGAGCGCGCGGGTGTCGTACCAGATGCGGTACCAGGGCTCGCCGAGCTGCTGCTCGAACGTCTGCATCGCCTCGAGCCGCTGCCCGCCGCGATAGACGCGCGCCGCGCGGATGGTCACGCGCTGCACGTCGGGATCGAACTGGATCGGGAACGTGCGCCAGTCGCGCGCCCCTTCGTCGTCCGCGATCTGCACCGCGAGCTGGCGGAAGCTCGTGCCGAGGCCGCTCTCGAACACGGTGTTGACCGTCAGGTTCTGCAGCACCCGCGCGGGATAACCCGACTCCTCGCGCACCCTCGCGAGGATGTCGCGCTCGCTGGCCGCGAACGCCTCGTCGGCGCGCTGCGACTCGGGCGCCATCGTCTCCAGCAGCTCGCGCGTCTCGGCGTCCTGGGGGCGCAGCGCGAGCGCCTCGCGCAGCATCGTGGCGGCGACGTCCTGTTGTCCGCCGCGCAGCAGCGCGCGCCCGTACGCGACGCGCGCATCGGCGTCCTCGGGCGCGAGATCGAGCGCGGCGCGGTACGCGCCCATCATCTCCGCTTCGTCGCCCAGGGCGTCGAGCACCTCGGCGACCGCGACGTAGGTCGTGACCGAGTCCGCGCCGAGCCGGCGATACACCTCGAGGTGACGCATCACCTCGTCGCGCTCCCCGCGCTGCAGCGCGTCCGCGATCAGCGCGCGACGGTTGCCGAGATCGTCCCAGCGCAGCTGCGCGAGCTCGGCGCGCATCGCCACCGCGTCGTCGCGACGCTCGGTCGCGCCCGCCGCCGAGATCCGCATCGCGAGCCAGCGCGGCGTGCCCGGTGCGAGCGCCGCCGCACGGTTCACCACCGTGCGCGCGCTCTCGGGCAGGCCCATCGACATCAGGAGCTCGGCGCGCAGCGACACGCCGTCCATCCACTCGAGCGTGCCCTCGGGGATGCGATCGAGGATCGGCAGCGCGGCCTCGGGCGAAGGGCCCGTGCTGGCGAGGCGCGCCTGCGCGAGCAGCACCCGCGGATCGGCGGGCGCGACCTGCGCCGCGCGATCGAGGAAGCGCATCGCCTCGCCGCGCTCGTCCGCGAGCTGCGCGGCGAGCACGAGGTGCGGCGCGATCGGCTGCATCTGCGCGGCACGCGCCGCGAGCTGCTTCGCGCGCTGCTCCGCGGGATCGTCCGCGCCGGTGAACGCGAGGAAGCGCGCGAGATCGAAGATCGCCGACGCGCTCGCGCGCTCACCGCTCGCCGCGCGCTCCAGCGCCGTGAGCGGCGCCTCGGGGGGATTCGGCAGGCGCACGCCCGACGCGTGCCCGCTCGGCAGCGACGACGAGGTCGGCATCGTCGCGCTGCGCACGCCGCGCGCCGGCGCGCCGGTCGCGTCACCGAGCCGCGCGAAGAAGCCCCACGTCGTGCTGGTCACGCACGCCTTCACCAGCAGCACGTTCTCGCCCTGGTGGGCGCCGACCATCGCGACCGCGCGATCGGGATCGGGCTGGCGATACGCAGCGTCCTCGATCACGCGCTCGCCGTTCCACCACGCGCGCACCGCGCCGCCGCCGCCGAGCCACAGCGAGAGCGGCTGCGCGCGATCGCTCGTGACGATGGTGCGCGCGTAGCCGCACACGTTCGTGTCGGGCCGATAGACCGCGTCGAACGAGACGTACCCGTACTGCGAGACGTCGGGGAAATCGCGCCAGTCGACCGAGCGCACGCGGCCCTCGAAGGGACCGGCGTCGGGGGTCGTCTCCGGCGCGTCCGCCCGGGCGAAGCCGGCCTTGCCCTCGTTGTCGAAGGGCCCGACCACGCGCCAGTTGCGCAGGTACCCGAGCTCGTCGAACGCGCGCCGCGACGCATCGGGATCGCCCATCCGCGTGCGGGCCCGCGCGAGCATCTGTGCTGCGTATTGCCTCACCGCGCCGTTCAGCCGGCGGTCCGCGACGATGCGCTCCAGCGACGCGACGGTCGTCGCGGGCGGAACGTCGTTCCACATCCGCCACAGCTCGATCAGCGGGAGGATCGCGCGCGACGAGCGCCCCGCGCGCCCGATCTCGGCGACCAGCTCGCGGTGTCGCGCCTCGTAGGGACGTGCGCTGCCGGTGGTGGTCGCGCTCGCCGTCGCGCGACGCTGAGCGTCCGCGTGCGGCGCATGGATCGAAGCAGCGAGGGACAGCGCGAGGCCCAGCGCGGCCGCGCTGCGGTGGCGCGTGCGCGCGAGGAGGGTGCGATCGTGCAAACGAGTCCTCCGGCGAAGAGCCAGGAAACAGCGAAGACGACGACGGGATCGATGGGACCCCGCCGATCCGGGCGACCTTAGTGGGCGGTGAAACGCTGGACAAGCGCGGTCCCGGGGATGTTCCCGGTGTGTCCCTGCGCGGAAGGGGCGTGGCCGCGGGAAGATCCGGAACAGCGGCGGCGGAGAGAGTTCCGGCTATATTGCCGCGCTCTCATGCTGATCGGTCTCCTCCGCACGATGCGGCCGCACCAGTGGGTGAAGAACCTCGTGGTGCTCGCGCCTCTCGTCTTCGCGCGCGAGCTCTTCGACGTTCCGGCTCTGCTGCGCGCCCTCGCGGGCTTCGCGCTGTTCTGCGTGCTCGCCGGCGCGGTCTACGTGCTCAACGATCTCGTCGACGTCGAGGCCGATCGTGAGCACCCGAAGAAGAGGCATCGGCCGATCGCGAGCGGTCGGGTCAGCGAGTCGCAGGCGAAGGGCGCGCTCGTGGTGCTCGCGACGATCGCGGTGGCGGGAGGCCTCGCGCTCGGCGGTGCGTTCCTCGCGGCGGCGCTGGGCTATCTCGCGCTGAACCTCGCGTACTCGTTCAAGCTGAAGAAGATCGCGTACCTCGACGTGCTGTGCATCGCCGGTGGGTTCGAGCTGCGCGTGCTCGGCGGCTCGTTCGCCGCGCAGGTGCCGCCCTCCTGGTACCTGCTGATCGTCATGTTCCTCGCCGCGACGTTCCTCGGCCTGGGCAAGCGCGCGCACGAGCTCGCCGCGATGGAGGAGCACGCTGGCGGCAAGGCGTCGAAGACGCGCGCCGCGCTCGGCTCGTACGACCTGCGCGTGCTGATGCCGATGCTCTACGTGATGGGCGTCGCGACGCTCGTGACGTACGTCGTGTACACGCTCGACCCCGACACGATCGCGGCGTTCGGCACGCGCTGGCTCGTCGTCAGCGTGGTGTTCACGACGATCGGCGTGGGGCGCTTCCTCTATCTCGTGCGCCGCAAGGCCGACGCGGACAGCCCGACCGACGCGATGCTCAAGGACCCGCCGTTCCTCGCGAGCGTCGGAGCGTGGGCGCTCTGCGTCCTCCTGGTGCTCTACTTCACCTGAGAGCGCGCACACGCGCCTTCATCCGAGAATGGATGAAGGATCCGCGGCGCGTGGACGTGAAGGGGAACGCGCGCGATCCGCGCGCGTGATTCCGCGAACACTGCAGCTCGCCAGCGCCGAGAGCGCGCCCCGCTCCGCGGGAGCGTGTCCCGCGGTCGACTCCGTGCGCCCTGCGATCGCGTGATCGCTCGCAGAACTGCGCAAATCTCGTGCGGCCCGGAACGTGCTGAACGGGACCTCGACGGAGGTTCTCATGGCGGACGAGGCGCGCAGCACGGTGGAGAGCAACGAGTGGTCGCGTCGTGACTCGGGCGTGTTCGAGCAGGCCCGACCGGACCGCGCGCGCGTGCTGCTCTGCGTGCTCGGGATCCCCGATCGCGCGACCGAGCGGGTGGTGAGCCGCGCGCTCGATCGGCTGCCGTGGACCGAGAGCTCGCGCGATCTCGTCGAGCGCCTGCTGCGCTCCGAGGACGGCGAGGCGCGTGCGCGCGCGCTGGTCGCGAAGGCGCGCGGGGAGGGCGCGTCGGTCGTCGCCGACGTGCTGCGCGAGATCTCGCGACGCACCGAGCACGACGGGCCGGTCGACCCCGAGGAGGCGCGCCTCTTCGGCGTCGCGCTGGGCGCCGCGGATCGCAAGCGCGCGATCGACATCGTGCGCGCGCAGATCCTCCGCGCGCGCAGCCCCGAGCACCGCGAGATGTGGAAGCGGATCGCGGTCGGCGTCGCGAAGGGCTGATCGTTCAGAGCGCCCGGCGCGGGGGCACTGCCGCGGTCGCGACCAGGATGCCCGCGGCGAGCGCCATCGCGATGATCGCCATGCGGAACGCGGTGCTCACCGCGCCCTCGACGTCGTTCTCGAGCAGCGATCGGATCGACAGGAACCCGATGCTCCCGGGGACCAGGAACAGGATCCCCGGCACCAGCATCAGGTTCACCGGGCGATCGCGCCATCGCGCGAACACGTGCGACGCGCTCGCGACCGCCAGCGCGCCCACGAACGCGCCGAGCTCGGCGCCCATCACGCGACCGCCGAGCTGGGATCCCGCGAGCGCGAGCACCACCGCGAGCAGCACCCACACTCCGTCCGCCGGCTTCGCGCGCAAGAGCACCGTGAACCCGAGCGCCGAGCCCAGCGGCGCGACGAGCACGGCCCACGCGGGCAGCGCGTCCGGCGGCAGCGGCGCTGGGATGTGCGGCAACATCTTCGCGATCTCGAGGCCGAGCGCGACGCCGAACCCGAGCTGAAGGAACGTCACGACGCCGCCCATCAAGCGCGCGGTGCCGGACACCAGGTTCGCGGTCGCGAGCTCGAGCGTCGCGGTCGTCACGGTGAGCCCGGGCAGCAGCACGACGATCGACGCGAGCAGCACGACGCTCGGCCGCACCGGCACGCCCTGCCACGCGAGCATCGACGCGAGGAACGACACCGAGCTCGCGGCGAGCGCCGGCAAGAGCCGCTGCACCGCGGGCACCCGATGTCCGATCGCGTCGAGCACCCCGACCAGCACGCCGAGCGCGCCGGCGATCGGCAGATCGAGGCCGCCACCGCCGAGCAGGATCGACGCCGCCATCGACACCAGCCCGAACGCGAGCGCGATCGACGTGTCGTTCCATCGCGGCCGGCGCGCGAGGATCGCCTCGATGCGGCGCGCTCCGTCCCCCGGCGTGATCTCGCGGCGCTCCACACGCCCCACGAGATCGTGCAGCGCGCTCAGCCGCTCGAGATCGGTCGCGCCCGGCTCGACGCGCACCACCCGCGTGCGCACGTCCTGCGGTGCGGTCGCGCCCTCCTTCGACATCGTCACGAGCAGCGCGGTCGGCGTGCAGAACGCGTCGATCTCGAAGCCGAGCGCCTCGGCGAGCCGATGGAGCGACTCCTCCACCCGCTGTGCGGGCATCCCGCACCCGAGCAGCGCACGTGCGAGGCGCAGCGTGAATGCGAGCGAGGGATCCAGCCCATCCGCCGCGTGCTCGGCGAGCGCCTCTCCGTGCACCAGCGAGTCGAGGCTGCCGCGCTCGCGGCGCCGGTCCCGCTGGAGCACCCGAGCGGCCTGGAGAATCCAGAGATCCACGCGGCGCGCTCTCTAGCTCAGCGCGCAACGTCGTGCTCGCGACCCTCCTCACGCGCGCGTCACGACCATCTTCGTCGCGGGCTCGCCCCACGCCTCGCGCGCTTCGCTCCACGCGACCCGCGTCATCGTGATCGCGTCGATCGCGAGGGTGCGATCGGCCAGCTTCGCGAGGACCTCGGGCAGCGTGGCGCGCGCGTGGGCGCGACCGGTGAGGAAGCGGATCCCCTTCGAGTACAGCTCGAGCAGCGGGAAGGGCACCTCGGTCGTGTACACGCCGACGCTGGTGCACGTGCCCTCGACGTCGGTGCACGCGAGGGCGAGACGCAGCCCCTCGGTGCGCGCGCTCGCGTCCACCGTGATCGCGAACCGGCCCGGCGTCGCGTCGCGCGCGAAGGGGATCGCACGCGCCCCGAGCGCACCGGCGATCGCGAGCCGCGTCTCGTCGTGATCGACGTACACCACCTCGCTCGCGCCGAGCGCGCGCGCCGACGCGACCGCGTAGAGCCCGATGCTCTCCGCGGCGCCGCCGACCACCAGCACCGGCGCGCCGGGCAGCTGTGCGAGCGGCTCGGCCACGGTGCGCCATCCGTCGCTCACGTTGTCGGCCGCGCCCGCGGCGATCACCGGATCGAGCTCCGGCGGCAGTGCGACCAACATCGCGTCGGCGTAGGGCACGCGGATCACGTCGGAGAGCGCACCGCCCCACTCGCGCCCCGAGAGCGGCGCGAGCCCGAACGACGATCGCAGCGGCACCGCGCGGCACGATCCGGTGAAGCCGCGCGCGCAGCGGTCGCACACGCCGCACGAGATCTGGAACGGGACCACCACACGATCCCCGGGCTCCACGCCGGTCACCGCGCTGCCCACCTCGAGCACCTCGCCGACCGTCTCGTGCCCCACCGCGAACGGTCCCGGCATCGGGAACACACCGGTCACGATCGCACGGTCGAGATCGCAGCGCGTGACCGCGAGCGGCCGCACCAAGGCCTCGCCCGCGCCCTCGATCCGCGGCGCATCGCGCTCGCGCCACTCGAGCTTCCCGCGCTCCACGAAGACCAGCTCCTGCATCGCGCACCTCCGTCGATCGCAAGGTGCGCCACGCTCGTTCGCGACGGGTGTTGCGAAGATGCAAGACCCCCTTGCGAGAACGCTACACTGCCCGCGATGGACTGGGGCGATCTCGCGTTCTTCCTCGCGGTCACGCGCACCGGCTCGTTCGGCGCGGCGGCCAAGCGGCTCGGGGTCGCGACCACCACGGTCTCGCGGCGCATCGACGCGCTCGAGGCCTCGCTCGGCCTGCCGCTCCTCGAGCGACGTCCCGACGGAGTACGCCCGACGGTGCACGGCGCGCGCATTGTCGCGCTCGCCGAGCCCATCGAGGCCCAGGCGGCAGAGCTCGAGCGGGCCGCGCTCGTCCTCCGCGAGGGCGGCACGTCGCGGGTTCGCGTCTCCGCCACCGAGAGCGTCATCGCCGACCTGCTCGCGCCCCGGCTGCCGCGCCTGATCGAGCGCGCGCCCGACGTGCGCGTGGAGCTGCGATCGAGCGCGGCGCTGGTGAGCCTCGCGCGGCACGAGGCCGACCTCGCGATCCGCATGTCGCGCCCCACCGACTCCGCGCTGATCGCGAAGCGGCTTCCCGCGCTGCGCCTCGGGCTCTGGGCGAGCGCGCGGTATCTCGATCGCCGCGCGCCCGACACGCTCGAGCTCTCGTGCGAGCGCCTGCTCGGCTACGACGAGGGCTACGGCCTCATCCCCGAGGTGCGCTGGTTCCGCGAGAGCGGCCTCGAGGACGCGCTGGTGATGCGCACCACGAGCACGCGCGCGCTGCTCGCGAGCGCAGTCGCGGGCGCGGGGATCGCCCTGCTGCCCGAGGCGCTGGCGCGACCCGCGGGCCTGATCGAAGTGCCGATCGCGCGCGGTCCGGTACCGCGATCACCGTGGCTGCTGGTCCACCGCGATCTCGCGAGGGTGCCGGCGGTGCGGGCAGTGAGCGCGTGGATCGTCGAGTCGATCGAGCACGCGGTGAGCGGCGGTCGGCCCCGCCGGCCGGCGAATGGCCCGGATCGCCGGTTCCGCGCGCGGCCGGGGGGCTAGATGGACGGTGTCGGCGCTGTTACCCTCCCGAAACTCCCATGGAAACGACGACGGAACCCACCACCGCGCCGCGCTCCCGCAAGGCGACCGAAGGCTTCAAGCCGCGCTTCGACTCGCTCGTCGCGATCTACGAGCACGCGACGACCTCGTTCGCCGAGAGACCGCTCTTCGGCACGAAGAGGAACGGCGAGTGGAAGTGGCTGACGTACCGCGAGTTCGCGGCGCAGACCGACGAGGTGCGCGCGGCGCTCGCGGAGCTCGGGGTGGGCGTCGGGGATCGCGTCGCGATGATCGCGAACAACCGCGCGGAGTGGGCGATCGCGGCGTACGCGACGTACGGGCGCAAGGCCGCGTTCGTCCCGATGTACGAGTCGCAGATGCCGAAGGAGTGGGAGTACATCCTCAAGGACTGCGGCGCGAAGGTCGTCATCTGCGCGAACGAGAAGATCCGCGACGCCATCCTCGGCCTGCGCAGCAACACGCCGGACCTGCAGCACGTCATCGTCGTCGACGGCGCTGCGAAGGACGGCTCGATCGGCTGGAGCGATCTGCGCGCGAAGGCACGCGGCAAGAAGATGGTCCCGAACGAGAAGCCGCAGCCCGATGAGCTCGCGGGCCTCATCTACACGTCGGGCACCACGGGCAACCCGAAGGGCGTCCGCCTCTCGCACGCGAACCTCGCGAGCAACGTGAGCGCGATGCACGAGGTCTTCCCGATGTCGCCGGAGGACCGCTCGCTCTCGTTCCTGCCGTGGGCGCACAGCTTCGGGCAGACCGTCGAGCTGCACGGCCTCTTCTCGATGGGTGCCTCGATGGGCATCGCGGAGAGCGTCGACAAGATCATCGACAACCTCGGCGAGGTGAAGCCCACGCTGCTCTTCAGCGTGCCGCGCATCTTCAACCGCATCTACGACCGCCTGCACAAGCAGATGGCGGAGGCGACGCCGGTGCGCCGCCGCATCTTCGAGAGCGCGGTGAGCAACGCGGCGTACCGCAAGAAGCTCGCGGAGCAGCGCCGCACCAGCGGCTTCGCCGACTTCAAGCAGCGCGTGTTCGATCGCCTGGTGTTCCAGAAGGTGCGCGATCGCTTCGGCGGTCGCCTGCGCTACGCGTTCTCGGGCGGCGCGGCGATCAGCAAGGAGGTCGCCGAGTTCATCGACAACCTCGGCATCACGGTCTACGAGGGCTACGGCCTCACCGAGACCTCGCCGATCGCGACCGCGAACTGGCCGGGCGCGCGCAAGATCGGCAGCGTCGGCAAGGCGATCCCGGGCGTGCGCATCGCGATCGACCTCGGTGCGACGGGCGATCCGCGCAACGGCGAGGTCGTCGTCTACGGGCACAACGTGATGCAGGGTTATTACAACCTGCCCGCGGAGAACGAGAAGGTCTTCACCGAGGACGGCGGCTTCCGCACCGGTGACATGGGCTATCTCGACGACGACGGCTTCCTCTACATCACCGGGCGCATCAAGGAGCAGTACAAGCTGGAGAACGGCAAGTACGTCGCGCCCGCGCCGCTCGAGGACAAGCTGAAGCTCTCGCCGTACGTGGCGAACACCTTCATCCACGGCGACAACAAGCCGTTCAACGTCGCGCTCGTCGTGCCGGAGATGAAGGAGCTCGAGGAGTGGGCGCAGGCCCAGCAGATCCACAAGCGCGGCAGCGAGCTGCTCGAGGACGAGAAGGTCGTCGCGCTGCTCCGCGGTGAGATCGACAAGTACAGCGGCGAGTTCAAGCAGTTCGAGAAGATCAAGAAGATCAAGCTCATCGCCGAGGACTTCACGCAGGAGAACGGCATGCTCACGCCGAAGCTCTCGCTGAAGCGCCGCGTGGTGATGCAGCGCTGGGGCGCGGAGATCGAGAAGCTCTACACGTGATGCGCGCGAGCATCGCGGCGATCGTGCTCGGGCTCGCGTCGGCGGCGTGTGGCGGCGGCGGGAGCGGCGAGACGGCGCGAGAGACCCCGGCGACGTCGGGCGCGGAGACCGCGCGCTCGGCGTCGTCGCCTTATGCGAGCGGGCCGCTGCCCGAGACCGTCGCCGCGAACCAGCAGGGCGAGCGCGTGGCGAGCACGGGTGTGCTCGGCGAGGGCGCGAGCGCGCCGAGCGAGGCCGACGTGCTCGGGCGGTCGGGCTACGGCGGGGCAGGGCGCGGCGCGGGCGGCGGTGCGGGGTTGATCGGCGCGGATCGCGAGCACCCGGTGCCGACGTGCGGACCGCAGGAGAGCTATCTGTTCGTGGCGCGCGACTTCCAGTGCCCGGGCGGACAGCCGAACCCGCTGGGCGGAGATCCCGGGGCGGGCGCGGCAGCGCGGCGAGGGAACGTGGGACCCCACGCGTACTCGGGACCGCTCACCGGGGATCCGCTGCAGGACGCGCACATCGTCGACGTGTACGAGGTGCCGTGCCCGAGCGGGCCGGTCGAAGTGTTCGTCTGCATGTACCACTGCGCGCCCTGAGGTGATCTCGAGGTCACCCGCGCTTCGGCCGGGCGCGGGGGCGTGGGTCCGTCGCTCCGGTGCTCGCGGGCTGCTGATCGCGAAGGGCGCGAGCTTCGGGTGGCGGAGGGTCGATCGCGGCGCGCGCGTTGCGCTCTGCCGCGCTCGACCTGAACGGTCTGTGGTCGACGTCGTGTGGCCCCGCTGCGCGGGAGCGCCGGACCCACGCCCCCGCGCCGTGGACGGCGTGTGCACCCTCGTTGGCTGAGGCTGAGGAGAGCTCACGAGCGAGTCGCGCTGCTCGCGCGCCTCGCGCGTTCGCGGGTCGCAGCGCGCGGCGGAGCCGCGCGACGGCGCGCCTTTCGCGCGGGATTGGGGTGAGTCGCGCGGCACGCGCCGTGAGGCGAGGGATGCGTGGTGTCGGGTGAGCGCAGCGCGCGCCGTGAGGCGCGTGATGCGCGGTGCGTGATCGATGATCGGGGATGCGCGATGATCGGCGTGCGTCGTGCGGGTGGATGCGCGGCGTGTCAGCGGGACATCGGATGCGCGACGAGAAGAACGACGTGAGCAACGAGCGCGAGCCGCGTGCGCCGAGCGGGCCGCAGCGGCGAGTGGTGCGCGGCGGGGCGTGGGTGCTGGTCGTGCTGCTCATGGCGTCGATCGGCGCGGGGGTGGTGCAGCTCGGGTGGAACCTCGCGCACGTCGCGGTGCCGGACGGTGAGTCGCGCACGGTGCGATCGGGGCCCGACGTGGTGGTCGCGGTGCGTGATCTCGCGCGGCTCGAGTCGGCGTCGTTCCACATGGAGCGGGTGATCGAGCTGACGAGCACCCAGCGTCGGGTGTTCGGGCTGCTCGAGGCGGAGGACTCGATCCTGCTCGTCGCCGCGGCCGACGTGATCGCGGGCGTCGATCTGAGCGAGCTGCGCGAGGGCGACGTGGTGGTCGATCCCGAGACGCGTCGCGTGCGCGTCACGCTGCCGCCCGCGCGCGTGCTCTCGGCGCGGCTCGATTCGGAGCGGACCTTCGTGCACTCGCGACGGACCGACGTGCTCGCGATGCGACGCGAGCAGCTCGAGAGCGAGGCGCGCCGGGAAGCGGAGCGCACGCTCCAGGCGAGCGCGATCGAGGCCGGGATCCTCGAGCGCGCGTCGACGAACGCGGAGCGCACGGTCGAGGCGCTGGTGCGCTCGCTCGGATACCAGGACGTCGTCGTCGACGTGCGCCCGTCGGGTCCGGTGATCGAAGCGCCGCGGTGATGCGGTAGCCTCTCGCGCGCATGGCGGACACATCTCGCGCGCTCGACGTGGTGGTCTTCGGCGCGACCGGGTTCACCGGGCGCCTCGTGTGTGAGCACCTCGCGCAGCACGCGCCCGACGGCACGCGCTGGGCGATCGCGGGGCGCGACGAGCGGCGGCTCTTCGCGTTGCGCAGCGAGCTCGAGACCCGACGCTGCCCGCCGCGCGAGGCAGTCCTCGCGAACGTCGACGATCCGCGCTCGCTGCGCGCGATGGCCGACAAGGCGCGCGTGGTGCTGACGACCGTCGGGCCCTACGCGCGCTACGGCGAGCCGGTCGTCGAGGCCGCGGTCGAGGCGGGCAGCGACTACGTCGACATCACCGGCGAGCCCGCGTTCGTCGATCGCTGCGTCGAGCGCTTCGACGCGAAGGCGCGCGAGCGCGGCGCGCGCATCGTGAACAGCTGCGGGTTCGAGAGCATCCCCGACGATCTCGGCGCGCTCTTCACCGCGAAGATGCTGCCCCAAGGCGCGCCCATGACGATCGAGGCGTTCGTGCGGATGCGCGCGACGTTCTCGGGCGGCACCTGGAACACCGCGATCACCGGGATGGCGAACGCGCGCGAGAACACCGTCGGGCGCAAGCGACCGCGGCCGCGTGATGCCGCGCGGCGCGTGCGGCCGATGCCGCGACGGGTTCGCTGGGTGCCGCAGCTCGAGGCGTGGGCGGTGCCGATGCCGACGATCGAGAACGAGGTCGTGCTGCGCAGCGCGCGCGCGCTCGACGTGTTCGGGCCCGACTTCCAGTTCGGACATCACCTGCGCATGCGCAACCTGCGCGGTGTGCTCGGCCTCGCGATCGGCGTCGGTGGGGTCGCGGCGCTCGCCCAGCTGGGGCCGACGCGCGAGCTGCTCGAGCAGGTGCGCAAGCCCGGCGAAGGGCCCGATGCCGCGGCGCGCGCGCGCTCGTGGTTCGAGCTGACGCTGATCGGCGAGGCCGCGAGCCACCGTGTGATCACCACGGTGAGCGGGGGTGATCCCGGCTACGACGAGACCGCGAAGATGGTGGCGGAGTCGGCGCTCTGCCTCGCGCTCGATCGCGCGTCGTTGCCGCACCGGGCGGGCGTGATCACGCCCGCGGTGGCGATGGGCGATCGACTGCGCGAGCGGCTGCAGCGCGTGGGGATCCGCTTCCAGGTGAAGGAGAAGATCTGAGGGCGAGCGCTCCAGCTGGACGAGGCTGGACATCGCGTGCGAGCGCCGTAGATCTCGGCTCGGCATCCGTGCCCCGGACGAGGCGCGTCGTACCCGGTGAGGACAAGACGACGCGAGGAAGGACGTTCCTCTCGTCATGGCATGGGCTCTTCTCGTCGTCGCCGGTCTGCTCGAGGTCTGCTGGGCCATCGGGCTGAAGTACACCGACGGATTCACGCGTCCGCTGCCGAGCGTGCTCACCGCGTCGGCGATCGTCGCGAGCATGTATCTCCTCGCGCGTGCGGCGCGCGACATCCCGATCGGCACGGCCTACGGCGTGTGGGTCGGGATCGGCGCGCTCGGCGCGGCGGTGCTCGGGATCGTGCTGTTCCGCGAGCCGGTGAGCGCCGCGCGCGTGGTGTGCCTCGTGATGCTGGTCGGCGCGATCGTCGGACTGAAGCTCACCGCACCGGTGTGATCCCGTACTGCTCGAGGTATCGCCGCACCTGCCTGCGCGATCGCCTCATCCTCCGCGCGACCTCGCTGACGTTGCCGTCGGCCTCGCGCCACACGCGCTCGACGTCCTCGCGGCTCGGTGCGCCGAGCTTCGACCGCACGCCCGACGCCGGGCCCACGCTCGGCGTCGCGGCGTGCGGTGCGTCGAGGCGCGCCGCGACGAGGTCGAGCTCGAGGCTGGTCGCGCCGGCGCCCCGCACCCGCAGCTCGGTCGCGACGGTGAGCAGCTCGCGCACGTGGAAGCGCCAGTCGTGCGTGAGGAGCGCCTCGACGAGCGATGGCGCGAGCGGTGGCGCGTCGGCGCCGAGCGCGTGACGCAGGATCGGGAGGACGTCCTCGCGTCGATCGCGCAGCGGTGGCGCCACCAGCGTCCGCTCGGCGAGGAGCGCGTGGAGGTCGGAGCGCAATCGTCCGTCGGCGATCGCGCGCGAGAGATCGCGATGGGACGCGGCGATCAGCCGGACGTCGACGCGCATGCACGCTTCGCGCGTGGAATCGTGCACCAGCGTCACCTGCGCGGCCGCCGGGACCTCGTCGACGTCGCTCAGGAACAACGTGCCTCCGCGCGCCTGCTCGATCCGCGCGGCCACCGACGCGGGGCCGGCGAGGGCGCTGCCCCGCATCGCCACGAACGCGCCGATGCGCCCGCTACGCGCGTGGAGCGCGCGCGCGATCGCCGACGTCCCGGTGCCGCTCTCGCCCGTGAGAAGCACGCTCGATCGTGATGCCGCGAGCGCGTCGACCGCCGCGCGCAGCGCGACCATGCGGGGCGCGCGACCGATCAGGCCTTCGATCTCCACGTCGCCCTCGGCGTCCGGCACTTCGCGCAGCAGCAGGAACGTGTCGCCCGCGCGCAGCACGTCTCCGTCGCCGATCATCGCCTCGTACCGCACGCGCCGTGCGCGCGCGCCCTCGCGCATCACGAAGGTCCCGTTCGTGCTCGCGTCGCGCACCCGCGCGCTGCGACCCTCGCGCGTCACCGAGAGATGCCAGCGCGACAAGCGCGGATCGCGGATGCTGATCGAGCGGGGGCCGTTCGAGGCGCGTCCGATGACGAGCGACTCGTCGCGCAGCGGGATCTCGACGGGCAGATCGCGATCCGGGGCGTCGAGCACGCGCAGCACGAGGCGTGGCGAGGGAGCGAGACGAGCGAGCATCCGTCGAGGCGTGGGTCGCCTCGCGCGCGATGGATTTTCGAGCGGGTTCGGGAGTGCTCGTCCCGGAGGTCCCGGACGGGAGCGCGCGGAGCGCGCGGACGGCAGGGACCGGAGCGGCGAGCCGATCTATCTGCCCCGCGATCAGGGGCGATCGATCTCGACCGTGCGCGCGCCCTCGCCGGTGAGCAGCAGGATCACGTCGATCGCGACGAGCACCGCGCCGAGCGCGGCGACGCCGATCGAGACGTTCGTGAGGTCGGTCGCGAGCATGCCCTCGTCGCGCAGCGCGTGCGTGGCCTGACCGGGCGTGTGGTACGCGTCCCAGAGCGACTGCGCGTGCACGCCGAGCCCGATGGTGCCGCCGATGCCGATCGCCGCGATGCCCGCGCCGACGTAGGTGAGCCAGCTCGGATCGCGCAGCACGGTGCGCGTGGCGCGATGCTCGGGCGGTGCGATCGCGGCGGGCGCGGGGAGCGAGAGCGCGACGTCGAGCTGCTGTCCGCGCTCCACGGTGACGCGGTGGATCGACTCGCGATCGCCGGCGCGCGCGGTGAGCACGTGCGGGCCCGGTGCGAGGCGCGCTTCGAGCGGAGCGGGCCCCTGAGGGTCGCCGTCGATGCGGATCTCGGCGGGCTCGGACGTCGTGACGCGGACCACGGCGAGACGTGACTCGAGATCGGCGAGGAGCTCGGCGGCGTAGGCGCGCTGGGCCTCGTCGAGCGCGTCGCTGGTGGTGAGCGAGCGGTACTCGCGCCACGCGTCGCTCCATCGTCCGAGGCGCTGGAGGCAGATCGCGACGTTGAAGCGCACGACGTCGTGGGGATCGATCTGCTGGGCGCGGAGGAAATGCTCGAGCGCCTCGGCGTAGCGCTCTTCGTCGTAGGCGAGCTCTCCCGCGTGGAACTCGGTGCGGGCGCGCGCTTCGAGGGTCGACGTGTCCTGCGCGTGCGCGAGGGGCGCGACGAGGAGGACGACGAGCGCGAGGGCGAGGCGTGTCATTCGCGGCCGTAGGGCGAAGGAAGAAGGCGGAGATCGGGCGCGCCGCGTGGCGCGTCGTGGGGCTCGGTCGGGTCGGGCACGACCGCGGGGGGCTCGATCGGCGCGGGCTCGATCGTGACCGGCGAGGAGGGCGAGGGTTCGACGCGCGTCCGCCGCACGCGCGGCGGCTCGATCGCGGCGGGCTCCACGACGACGGGCTCGGTCGCGGCGGGCGAGACCGTGGGAGCAGGGGGAGGAGGCGGCGGCACGACCTCGGGCGGCGGCGGCGGAGCGACTGCGTCGGTCGCGACCTCGCGCGGCGCCGGTGTCTCGTCGCGCGACGCGAGCCAGAGGCTCGTCCCGATGCCGACGATCACCGCGGCCCAGAACGCGACGAGCGGCCAGCGCCGCGGCGCGTGCGCCGGTGGGCGGCGCGATCGACGCACACCCGAGCCCGGCGGCGCGTCCTCCGCGCTCGGCGCGTCGTCGTCCTCGCGCACCGGGCTCGCACCACCGGGCAGCGTGGTCTCGTCCGCGGCGGCGCGGGTGCGGATGCGCGACGCGAAGCGCGCCTGCATCCACTGCTCGACCTGCTCGGTGCTCGTGTGCCCGCTCGCCTCGGCGGCCTTCGCGAGCCCTCGCGCGATCGGCTCGAGCGACGCCACGCGCTCCTCGACCTCGCGCGCCAGACATCCCTGCACCAGCGCCGCGATCGCAGGATCGATCCCCGGCACCTCGCTCGTGAGCGCGGGGATCTCCGCGGCCTCGACTTGGCGCATCCGCGCGCTCGCGGCCTCGGCGTCGAAGAGCCGACGCCCCGCGAAGCACTCCCACGCCATCACGCCGAACGCCCACACGTCGGCGGCGCGGGTCGCCGGTCGCTTCACGCTCAGCAGCAGCTCGGGCGCGAGATAGCCGATCTTCCCTTGAGCTCGCCGGTCGCGGTGTGCGCGAGCCGGCCGCGCGCCGCGGCGATGCCGAAGTCGACGACCTTCACCCGACCATCGAGCGCGACGAGCACGTTCTGCGGGCTCACGTCGCGATGCACGATCCCGAGCGGCGCGCCCGATGGGTCCTTGGCCTCGTGCGCGGCATGCAAGCCGAGCGCGGCGCGCGCCAGCACGTGCGCGAGGAACGCGGCCGGTGGTCGCTCCGCTGCGACCTCCGCGAGCGAGCGTCCGTCGATCAGCTCCATCACGAGCCAGGGCAGGCCGCGATGGATCCCGGTGTCGATCACCTCGACGACGTTCGCGTGAGCGACCTGCGACGCGATGCGCGCCTCGTCGAGGAACATCGCGACCATCGCGGGATCGATCGCGTGATGCGGGTGCATCACCTTCATCGCGAGGTGCTTCTCGAAGCCGCCCGCGCGACGCCGGCGCACCAGCAGCACCTCGCCCATGCCGCCGCCCGCGACGAGGCCGACGATCTCGTAGCCGTCGACGATCTCCCCGGTGCGCGGCCGCTCGGGCAACGTCCCGGATCCCTCGTGCGAACGCCTCACCTCGCGCGACTCTGCGAGCCGATCCCCCATCGACGTGGCCGCGAATCCTGTACCGAGAATCCCGTCGACGCCCGCCCCCGCGCGTGCGTCAGCCCACCCAGCGCGCTCGCTCGAGCGCCCGATCGGCGCCGAGCCGCGCGAGGACCGCGTCGGCCTCCGCCTCGACGCGCAGCCCCTCGCTCGCATTCCCCGACGCGCGGAGCACGGCCGCCCACACGAGCTGGGTGGTCGCGCGCTCGTAGGGATCGTGCGCGGCGATCGTGAGCCGTGGCTCGAGCTCGGCGCGCGCGCCCTCGACGTCGCCCGCCGCGAGGCGCGCTCGGGCGGCGACCCGCGCTGCGACCTCGTCCTCGGCTGCGTCGGCGATCGCGCGGGCCTGCGCGATCGCGCGCTCGGCCTCGTCGATCGCGCCCTCGCGCAGCGCGAGGCGCGCCAGCGTGATCCACGTCTCGCCGATCCCGCGGGCCAGCCCGAGGCGCGCGTGCAGCGCGAGCACCTCGCGCGCGTGGACGCGCGCTTCGTCGTCGCGCCCCTCGTCGAGCGCGATCATCGCGAGGTTGTTGTGGGCGATCTGCGCGGGCGCGAGCCATCCGTAGGTGCGCGAGAGCGCGAGCGCTTCTTCGGTGTGCGCGCGTGCGAGCGGGAGATCGCCGCGGTTCGTGAAGCACACGCCGAGGTTCACGTGGGCGCGGATCGTCCCCCGCGGATCGCGCGCCTGGGTCGAGAGCGCGAGGTCCTCCTGGTTGATGGCGAGCTGTCCGTCCCAGTCGCCGTCGCGCAGGAGGTTCGCGCCGAGCCTGCCGCAGAGCGAGGCACGGAACGCGGGCGCGTCGATGCGCGCCGCGACCTCGAGCGCGCGACGCCCGAGCGCGATGCCGCGCGCGTTCTCGCCCTGGAGATAGCCGACGATCCAGCCCTGGTGCGCGAGCAGGCTCGCGAGCTCCTGGGGATCGCCCTCGGGGCCGAGGAGCGCGAGGCCTTCCTCGATCGCGGCGAGCGCGGGCTCGAGGGCGCGACGATCGACGAGGGCGCGCGCGCGGAGCCCGTGCATGCGCGCGCGGAGCACGACGCGCGAGGGCTGCGCGACCTCGAGCGCGCGGATCGCGAGGGCCTCGGCGCGTGGTGCGTCGCCGGCGTCGGTGATCACCTCGGCGAGCAGCGCGAGCACTGCCGGCACGTCGACCGACTCGGCCGCCTCGGGCCACGTCGCGGCGCGCTCGAGCGCGCGCTCGAGCAGCGATGCAGCGAGCGGTGCGTCGACCGGCGCGGCAGTGCGTCCTGCTTCTTCCCAGGCGTAGGCCGCGAGGGCGCGCGCGCCGCCGTGCTCGGCGTGGGCCGCGAGCCGTGCGATCGATCCGTGCCCGTCGTCGTGCGACTCGCGCGCGAGCCATCGCGCGGCGCTCGCGTGGGCCCGGGCGAGCGTGTCGGGATCGAGCGCGTCGAGGAGCACGCGCCGCAAGTGCTCGGACCCGATGCGCACCGCGACCTCGAGCAGCGCCGCAGGACGCGGCACCGAGACCAGGAGGCCTTCGCGCGCGAGCCGCACCGTGCGATCCGCTGCGTGGCTCGCGACGCCCGACGCGCCGAGCGCGGTCGCGACGTCGGGGAGCGCATCGAAGGGCGCATCGCCGTCGAAGATCGCGGCGGCGGAGATCAGTCCACGCTCGCTCTCCGGCAGCGCGTCGCGCAGCGCGCGCAGCGCGGCGTCGCGATCGACGAACGATGCGCCCGCGGGGCGACGCCATGCGGCGGCGAGCACGATGGCGGTCGCCGGCGCTCCTTCCGCGAGCGCAGCGAGCCCGGGCGCGTCGACACCGTGGGCCTCGAGCAGCGCGCGCACGTCGGCTTCTTCCAGCGGGGCCAGCGTGATCGTCCGCGTCTCCCGCGAGAGCACGAGCGCGCTCGTCGCGGTGACCACGGCGCGCACCCGTCCGTCTTCGCGCGCGAGCAGTCGCTCGAGCACGTCGCGCGAGTCCGCGTCCATCGCGTCGGCATCGTCGATCGCGAGCACCACGCGATCGCTCCGTCGTGCGGCCGCCGCGCGCGCGATCAGCGCGTCGAACGCGCGGTACGCCGACAGCCGCAGGGTCGTGGTCGCGACCGGCAGCGGAAGCGCGAGCAGCGCGCCCACCAGCGCGTCGCGCCCCGGATCTCCCGGCGCGATCCCCGCGTCGTCGAGCGCGCTCGCGACGCGCTCCGCCGCGTCGAACGCATCGCGATCGAACGCCGGGGACGCTGCGCGCAGCGCGAGACCGGCGAGCGTTCCGAGCGCGGTGCTCGCGCTCCCGCGCGGCGCCGACACCCGCACCACGAGCGCGCCCTCGTCGGCGAGCGCGTCGCACGCCGCGGTGAGCACCCGGGTGCGACCGATGCCGCGCGCGCCCTCGATCGTCACGTCGTGATCGCGGAGCGCACCGACCACGCTCGCCACTTCGCGCGCTCGACCGACGATCAGCCCCGAGCCCGGCTCGCGCGCACGCACCTCGGAGCCGCCCACCGCCTTCCACGTCGTGCTGTGGTCGAGGCGCATCGTCGGCTGCGGCACCGCGAAGGCCTCGGTCGCGACGGCCTCGCGTGGATCGCGCCGTGTCGTCGCGCGGGACGCGGCGAACGAAGGACGTGCACCACGCGCCGCGCGCTCCCATGCATCGCGCGCGTGCGCCGCCGACGCGTAGCGCAGCTCGGCCTCGCGCGAGAGCAGCCGCGCGATCACCTCGAGCAGGCCTTCCTCGATCGCCAGTCCCGCGCGCGGCACCGGTGCGCCCACGTCGACGCTCCGCGTCCGCACGAGCACGGCCCACAGCGTCTCCGCGTCGTGCGGCGCGTGCCCGGTGACCAGCCGGTAGAGGAGCGCGCCGAGCGAGTAGAGATCCGAGCGCGGGCCCACGCGCATCGCACCGCGCGCTTGCTCGGGACTGAGGTATCCCGCGGTGCCCGCGACCACGCGCGAGCCGAGCCACTCGGTCACCAGCGGACGGCGCGCGCTCGCGAGCCCGAAGTCGGTGAGCTTCACGACGACGGGCCCGCGTGACGCGACGAGCACGTTGGAGGGCTTCAGGTCGCAGTGCACGACCCCGACGTCGTGCGCGTACGTGAGCGCGTCGAGGAGCTGCGAGCCGATCTCCACGATCGCATCGCGATCGAGCGTGTCGGCGATCGCCTCGAGGTTCGGCCCGTCGACGTGCTCGAGCACGAGGTAGGGGCGCTCGTCGTCGAGCGTGCCCGCGGCGACGAGGCGCACGACGTGCGGATGGCGCAGCCGCGCGGCGAGCGAGGCCTCGCGACGGAACCAACCGGCGCGCCAGTCCGCGCTGCGGCTCGCGATCTTCAGCGCGACCGGTCGTCCGTCACGCTCGTCGATCGCGGCGTGCACGACCGCGCTGCCGCCGACGCCGATCACCGCGCGCAGCACGTACGGCCCGACGCGCTCGGGCCGACCGAGGGCCCGCGGCGTGTCGCGTCCCGTGCTCACGCGACGAGCGTATACGAGCGGAAATCGGAGGTCCTGCCCCTCACACCCTGCAAGAGGTGCGCGCCGGGTAGCGGCCGGCCCCGGGCCTCGCCCGGTTCGATTTCCAAGAGAACGAAGAAGAGAGGAGGGCGGAAGAGTCGAACTCCACACCGCGTGGGTGCCCTCGGTTTTCGAGACCGCGCCGATCCCGGATCGGATCACCCTCCGAACGAATGCTGATCGGCACGGCAGGACTCGAACCTGCGTCGTCTCCGCCCCAAACGGAGTGCCTGAAGCCACTAGGCTACGCGCCGAGAACGAATGGAGCGGGAAGGACTCGAACCTCCCGTGCCCGAAAGGGCCGCGGCTTTACAGACCACTTGCCGCACCCGCGGCGTCCGCTCCGTGGTCGAGAACAATTGCGATTGAATGCGGAAGACAACTGCGTTTGATGACGCAGGTCTCATCACGCGCAAGCGCGCATGGTCGCGGTGCTCGAGGGCGAGCAGGGGCGGCGATCCGCGCCGCGAGCACGAGCGGCCAGAACGACGAAGGCCGCCCCGGGGAACCCTGGGCGGCCTTCGCGCAGCACACGTGTGCGACGACGGATCCGCCTAGGGGCTCGGGCTCGGATAGTACGCGGCCACTGGACTCGACGGGAGCACCGCACTCGACGGGCGAGCCGGCATCTCCACCGCGCACGGGAGCGAGCCCGCGCGACCGGAAGAACCGGAGCGGCCGGAGCGCGACGAGCGCGCGATCGAGAGCAGGAGCGCCATGACGTTGAGCCTGGTCTACGGGATGGGGCGCGATGCGTCAAATGAAAAAGTGATCGTTGCTCAATCCATCAATCCGGCGCGTGCTTGGAGCGCACCGACGGTTTCGGCAGAATCGCGAGCTGATGTCCTCTCCGATGCGATCCGTCCTCGCGCTCGCCCTGCTCTCGTCGCTCGCGGGATGCGGTGACGACTCCGACGCGCCGCCGCTGCCGCGCGCCGAGGACCTGCCGCTCGGCGAGTGGACCGAGATCGCGCCAGGCGGCGACACCATCTGCTCGCGCGGCGAGCCGTACTCGTTCTTCGTGCGCCCCGGCGCGGTCGATCGTGTGATCGTCGACTTCATCGGCGGCGGCGCGTGCTGGGACGAGTTCACGTGCAGCGTCGCCGACGCGATCTTCAGCGACTCGGTCGACGAGATCCGCGACGCCGTGCAGAACGCCGAGCCCGCGGGCCTCTACGATCACGAGAACGCCGACAATCCGTTCGCCGACTACTGGCACGTCGTCATCCCCTACTGCACCGGCGACATCCACTGGGGCAACGCGACGACGACCTACGGCGAGGGCGAGAGCGCGGTCACGATCCACCATCGCGGCGCGGTGAACGCGCGCGCCGTGCTCGACTGGGTCTACGACTCGTTCGAGTCGCCGGAGCGCATCCTCGTCACCGGCTGCAGCGCGGGCTCGTACGGCTCGGTGATGTGGAGCGCGCACATCATGCGGCACTACGAGGGCGTGCCGATCCTGCAGTTCGGCGACAGCGGCGCGGGCATCATCACCGACGAGTTCTTCCGCAACAGCTTCCCCTCGTGGAACGCGCTCGAGGTGTTCCCGTCGTGGATCCCGGCGCTCGATCCCGAGCAGCACGACATCTTCGCGATGGCGCTGCCCGACCTCTACTCGGGCATCGCGAACGCGTACCCGACGCAGCACATGAGCCAGTACAACACCGCGCTCGACGACAACCAGACGTTCTACTTCCGCGCGATGGGCGGCAGCGGCGTCGAGGAGTGGAGCGAGCGCATGCAGATGTCGGTCGCGGAGATCGAGGATCGCGCGACGAACTTCTCGTCGTTCATGGCGCCGGGCCAGCAGCACTGCATCGTCCCCTACGACAACTTCTACACGGTCAACGTGGGTGGCCGTCGCCTCGTCGACTGGTTGCGCGAGCTCGAGCGGGGAGAAGATCCGCCGAGCGTGGCGTGCAGCGGCGACGAGTGCAGCGCAGCGACGCCCTGACCGGAGCAGAGGGATGGCTGGATACGTGCTCCTCGACCGGTTCGCGCCGGTGCTGGTGTCTCGTCGTGTCGGTCCGATGAACGCGGAGTCGATGACGTCGTTGCGCAACGACGTGAACGCGCGCATGCGCGCCTCCAACGAGAAGATCGCGCTCGTGTACGACGCGCTGCCGAGCGCCGCGGGACCGCCCGACGCCGCGGCGCGCAAGGTCGTCGCGGACTGGTGGCGCGAGGATCGAGAGCTGCTCGTGCGGCGCTGCGCGAGCATCGAGTTCTCTCTGCCCTCGGCGGTCTCGCGCGGGGTGCTCACCGCGATCCTGTGGATCGCGACGCCGCCGATCCCGACCGGCGTGCACAGCGACTCCCGCACCGCGGTCGAGGCCGCGATCGAGCGCGCCGGACGCCGCGGGAAGATCGAGCCGCTCTCGGTGCTCAAGGCGCTCGACGCGCTGTCCACGTCGGCGCGCGCCTCGTGACGCGTGCGATCGCGATCGTGCTCGCGTCGCTCGCGCTGATCGCGTGCGGCGACGACGACGGGGACGTGACGGACGCGGGCGCGATCGATGCGTCGCGGCCCGACGCGAGCAGCGTCGATGCCGCGAGGATCGACGCGGGGGTGATCGACGACGCTGCGATCGACGCGGGGCCACCATCCGACCCCGAGGAGCCGCCGCGCACGTTGGCGCTCGAAGGCGATCCTGACGGCACCCTGGGTGCTCACGGCGTCGTGAGCGGCACGTGGGGCTTCGACGGCGATGTCGACGGATTCGACGTGGTCCTGCCCGAGACCGGGCCCTTCGTGCTCTACGCGTGGCTGCAGAGCCTCACGACCGACGGCATCGAGCGCGACGTGTCGCTCGCCCTGAGCTCGGGCGGCGAGACGATCGGAGCCACGGAGCAGCGCGTGGGCGGCGGGGCCACGATCGCGATCGCGCGACGCGTCGGGGCGGCGCGCACCGTGCGTATCGCCGTGTCGAGCGACCGAGCGGCTCCGAGCTCTCCGCCGTACCGGCTCGAGGTGGTGCTGCTGAGCGAAGCCGACGAAGGCGAGCTCGACGATGCGACCACACCGCGCCGCGTGATCGCGGTCGCTGCCGCGCCCTGGTCGACGACGATCCCCTTCTCACGCGTGAACCATCAAGGCGACGTGGACTCCGTGCGCGTCGACGTGCCGGCCCACCCCTCGCCGCAGGTGTTGCGTGTCGCGGTGCGCACCGCGAGCGCGCCGCCCTGGCGCGTCGTCTCGCTCCGTGGCGAGCAGATCCTGCGGGTGCTCGTCGGCGGATGGAGCGATGCGGCGACGTGCCGCGCGCGGTGTCCGCGCGATGCGAGCGCGTCGGCCGCCCTGCTCGCGGAGATCGACGCCGCGTGCGAGCAGCGACAGTGCCTCGTGGCACGTCGCGTCGATCGCGATGAAGCCGAGGAGCATGCGTCGTTCGAGACCGTGATCCCGCTCGCGCCCGCGAGCGCGACGACGTCGGTCACCATCACCCACGACGCGGGCGATGCCGCCGTGGACTCCACCTCCGAGATCGCGCTCTCGTTGGTGGACGATCCCGATGAAGCCGCGAGGCTCTCGGGCGGCGTGGAGCAGCCCACCGCCGCCACGATGGCGTACGACGCGAGCGCGGCCTCGTATCCCGAGCCCGGCGCGGGCAGCACGACGCTCGAGGGCGCGCTCACCTACGGCCACGGCGCCCGCGAGGGCGCGGTGCGAGGGCCGAGCGACTACGACGCGATGCCGAGCGACGTCGACACCTACCACCTCCAGCTGCCCTCGGTGCCGCCCGGGGAGGGGCTCTCCTGGATGCTCGCGTGGGACGTCGAGGACGGCGCGGCGTCGGGCAGCGCCCCCGGCGAGCTCGCGATCGGCGTCACGTTCTGCGACGGCGACGAGCTCACCGGCGACGGCGCGTGCACGCCCGTCGGGACCTACTCGAGCGGCGCGCCGATCACGCTCGCGTTCGACGCGACGGACACGCTTTGGACGCGTGTGGACGCGGCGACGTCGACCCGCACGATCGCTGCGGCTGCGCAGTGCAGCTGCATCGAGCCCCGCTTCGTCCGCGGCGGAACGCTCCGCCTCGCGGTGCGCGCCCTCGAGCGCGCGACCACGGAGCCGATCGAGTACGTCGTCCGGACCGCGCTCACGACGTATCCGCGTGCGAGCTGCCCGAGCCCGTGCGCCTACACCGATCGTTGATCAGCGGAACGGATCGATCCCGGTGACGAGATCGTCGACCAGGCGTCCCGCACGGACCAGCGCGCGCGCCCCCGCGTCGACGTCCATGCGCCGCGCGAGCAGGCGCAGCTGCACCGGGCACGCGAACGGCGCGCGCGTCTCGGCCTCGAAGCTGTAGCCGAGCCCGACGCTCGCCCCCGGCAGCAGGGCGTCCTGCACCTCGAGCCCCGACTCGGCGCGCGCGAGGTAGTTCGTCGGCAGCCCGATGATCCCCACGCGCCCCGCGTTCGCGTGGCTCGCGAGGTACTCGTCGATCTCGGCGCGCAGCTCCGCGTCGTCGCAGTGGACCGCGCGCACGCGCCCGCCCTCGAGCTCGAAGCGAATGCGCGCGCTCGGCGCGCGATCGCGTCCGATGCGCAGCGCGCCGATGAGGCCTCGATCGGGCGCGAACGTCCCCGACACCGACGCCGGGTGGAAGAACGCGTGGCCCGCCGGGAGGTTGTCGGGCTTGCCGGGCGAGGGGCGTCCGTCGGACGTGAGGATCGGGTACGCACGATCGAGCGTCACCGTGATGTCGGTGCCGCCCGGCGCCCGCGCGCGCAGCTGTCGCGAGCCCTCGAGCGCATCGCGCACCCGCGTGTTTATCTCCGCGATGCGCTCGGGCTCGGCGCGGTACGACTGCGCGAACAGCTTCGCGTCGGCGCGCGTGAGGTGCAGGTGCCGCACCCGCCGCTTCCGCGCCACCGCGAGCACTGCCATCGAGAGCGACGGCGGCAGACCGTGCTTCGCGATCAGGATGCTCGCGGGCGCATCGCCCAGCGCGTCCTCGACCCACCGCTCGACCTGCATCGCGCTGCCCTCGGGCACCGCGTCCGCCGACACCGACTCGCCGCGCGCGCCCGCTGCGGCGATCGCGTCCATCAGCCAGCGCGCGAGGGGCGCGGCCTGCCAGTGCAGCACCACCACGCGCTCGTTCGTCGCGACGCCGAGGCAACGCCGGACGACGTTCTCCGCCCCGCGCCGCGACGAATTCAGATCGAGATCGTCCACGATTCGCGATGCTGCCGGATCGCGACCTTCAGGTCGAGACGTCGACCTCCGAGTAGATGGGATCGTCGCCGTTCAGCCAGTTGATCGCCTGGTGTCGCTCCCGCGCGATCGCGGTCACGCGCCGCAGCGCATCGGCGCTCGCGCGCGCGATCGGCGCGCCGTCGATCCCGAGATCGCCGTCGACCAGCATCGACGAGTCGACCTCGAGCGGCCCGAACCACGCGGTGCGCGCGAACGCGACGAGATCGATCGTGCCGGGACGCAGCCGCTGCTCGACCACGCGCCAGTGGATCGCGAAGAGCCGCTCGCGCATCCGATCGATCGAGCGCGCGCTGCGCAGCGTCGGCGCGCGCAGCGCCTCGGGGAGCGAGCCGCCGACCGCGAGCGCGGTGGAGACCGCGCCCACGTCGTTCACGCGATCGTGCGGCGGCAGCTGCATCAGCCCGAGCGCCCACCCGAGCACCGCCGCGCCCTCGAAGCGCCACACCGCCGCGACGGTCGCCTCCGCGCCGAGCGCGCCCACGTCCGACTCGATGCGGGCGCGCTCCTCGGGCTCGAGCTCGCCGTGCAGCCCTTCGTTCCCGATCCAGCGGCGGATCTGCGCGAGCACACCGCGCGCGCGATCGCGATCGCGGTCCTGCTCGATCAGACCACGATGCGCGATGGCGGCGAGCACGCGGGCGCGACGCAGCACGCGGTCCGCGCTCGGCGGTTGATTCTCCGACTCCGTGTCCATTCGGCGCGCAGACTAGTACGACGGCTCCGAGCCGTCGTACGTGATCGGGTGGGGGGCCCCGAAAGTACGAGCTTCCTTCAGAGCGGGAACGAGTAGACGCCGCCATCGCCGTCGGCGGTCGCGGCGATCACGCGGTCTCCGTCGATCTGCACGACCGTTCCGAACCCGCGGTTCACCGCGGGATCGAACGCGCGCAGCACGTCCTCGAGCGCGTAGGTGTCGTCCTCGGCGCGCCGGAAGACCCGCACCTCACCGGCGCCCGCGATCGACGCGATCTGCATCCCCGGTACGCCGATCGTCAAGAGATCCCCGTCGATGTCGATCATCTGGCGCGACGAGCTCGAGATCCCACCGTCGATCACCAGGCTCCAGATCTCGCTCCACACGCCCGCGGTGCGGCGATACACGTGCACCGTCGACGTCGTGCGCGTGAGCACCGCGAGCAGATCGCCGCCGAGCGCCGCCGACGAGCCGAACCCGTCGAGCACCGCGGGCACCGCCTCGGTGAGCGTCTGCTGCAGCACGTAGGGGCCGTCGCCGGCGCGCACGTAGACGTGCACCTTGCCGTTGCGCAGCGAGCTGCCGAGGCCCGACGAGGGCACCTCCGCGATCATCAGCGTGTCGCCGTCGAGCTCGACCACGCGACCGAAGTTCATGTCGAAGTTCGTGAGCTCCTCGGCCGACCCGATCGGGGCCTGGAGCTGCGACCACACCCCGCCGCTGCGCGTCCACACGAAGACCCGACCGTCGCCGCCGTTCCAGCGCGGCGCGCCGATCGCGATCGTGTCGCCGTCGATGTCGACGTAGCCGGCGTTCGCAGACTCGAGCGGTCCTGCGGGCGACGTGAGATCCGGCTCGATCGAGGCCTCGAGCGTCCAGCCGCTCGCGCTCGGACCGAAGACCTGCACGGTGCCGACGATCTCGTCGACGTCGATCATCCGGCGCGCGAAGACCGCGATCGACGCGCCGTCGGTGCCGACGCCCCACAGCTGCGAGCTCGCGGGCGGCGGCAGCGGCATCGTCAGCGAGAGCCCGTCGGCGTCGAGCTCGAGCGCATCGGCGCGCAGCGGGCTCGCCGCGACCGCGGTTCCGCCCGCGAGCGCGATCGCGCTGCCGTAGTAGGTCGTCGCGCTCGGGTTGTGCGCCGCGTGCAGCGCATGCCCGTGGGCCCACACGCCGCCCTCGTCCTCGCGGAATGCGTGCACCGCGCCGCTGTCGGTGCCCGTCGTCGCGCCGACCTCTTCGCCGGTCGCGCCGATCAGCGCGTGTCGCCCGGTGATCGCCACCGAGGTCCCGAGGAACGCGCTCGCATCGCTCGGGGTGCGATCGAGGCGCGCGATCTGCGACCAGCCGTCCGCGGTCTCGGCGAACACGTAGGCCGCGCCCGCCGACTTCGACGCGCCCGACGCGCCGATCACGATGCGATCGCTCGAGAGCGCGACGTCGGTGCCGAAGATCGCGTTCACCACGGGATCGCCCGCGACCAGCTTCGCCGTCTGCGCGAACGCGCCGATCGAGGGCGCGTCGAACACGTAGGCCGCGCCCGCGTTCGTGATGCCCGGCGCATCGGCGGACTCGGCGCCGACCACGAGCCGGCGCGCGCCGGTCTCCGCGTCGACCGTGAGCGCCACGGCGGTGCCGAAGAGATCGCTGGCCGCGGCGTCGCTCGCGGTGAGCGTCTGGGCGAGCGACCAGCTCGAGCCGCTGCGCTGGTAGACGAACACCGCGCCCGCGTCGAGGGTGCGGCCGACGTTGCGGCGCAGTGCGGAGACCGCGATCGTGTCGCCCGCGATCGCGACCGCCGATCCCATCTCGTCCGACGCGACCGGCGAGGGCGCCGTGAGCGTCTGCGTGAACGACCACGTCCCGCCGCTGCGCGTGAACACGTACGCCGCGCCCGCGTCGACGACCGCGCCCGCGTCACGATCGACCGCGCCGACCACGATCGTGTCGCCATCGATCGCGACCGCGCCGCCGAACGCCTCCCACGCCTGGTGCGTCCCGGGCGAGGCGAGCTGCGCGACCGAGCTCCACGCTCCGTCGCTGGGCGTGAACACGTAGACGCTGCCCGCGCGGACGGCGCCCGGCTGGTGATCGAGCGGCGCGCCGACGACGACCGTCGAGCCGTCGATCGCGACGTCGTCGCCGAACTGCTCGTCGGCAGGACTCGGCGACACGATGCGCCCCGAATTCGACCACGCGTGGCCCTCTCCGACGCGCGTGAGCACGTAGACCGAGCCCTGCGCGCCGTTCTCCTGGTACGCGCCCACGACCGCGGTGCGATCGGAGATCGCGATGCTGCGCCCGTAGCGCGCGAAGTCGGAGAGCGCGCTCTGATCGACGCGCTGTTGTGGAGCGCACGAGATCGCGAGGAGCGCCGCGAGCGAAACGAGGAATCGAGTCGGGCCTGTGTGCACGAGCACCTCCCGCGCGCAGGTGAGCGCGCTGCGCATCGTGTCGCACACGGCCGGTCCTCGGGCCAGACCGCAGAAAGGAGCCCTACGGCGTCTCGAGATCGCAGAGCGTCCAGTGCCCGTCGTCCTCCGGCTTCGGCTTCATGATCTTGCACCCGACGGTCCACCCGATGCCCTTCTCGCTGCACCAGCGAACGATCGCGTCCTTGATCGTGCTCGCCATCGCGCGGTGCAGGAGCTCCTCGCGCTGACGGTGGCCCTTGGTGCCGAGGAACGTGTGGTACGCGCCGCAGTCGAGGTGCTCGATGAGCCAGACGTGGCGCAGCGAGTCGCCGTGCAGCGCGTGCGCGACCTCGAGCTGCGACCAGAACGCAGGCGCCCAGTGCGGGTAGCGGCCCTGCAGGAGCCCCAAGCTCGTGCCTGGCACGATCAGGTGGTCGTACTTGTCCACGCCGACGCGCGTCTCGTCGCGCAGCTCGCAGACGAGATCGTCCATGTGCCGGTAGTCCATGCACGTCACGATCACGTGCGTCGGTCGGATCTTGTCGGTCATCGAACCTTCCTCGTGGCGACGATACAGCACGCGCCGCGCGTGGCCGATCGGTCCCGCGATCCGTCGGACAATCGACGCGGGGTCGGGCGCTCCGGTGAGCGCGGTCACCTCGCCGCGAGCCGCGATGACGTCCGCGCGGGCACGCCGCCAACTCCATCGCACGACAGGAGCTTCGCGATGCTGCGCACGGCGTTCGTCCTCGTTCCCATCCTCGCGCTCGCGGGCTGCAGCTGCAGCGAGTCCGACCCGTACGACGTCGACGACGCCGGAGGTCACGACGCCTCCACGACCGACGCTGCGCAGATCGATGCCGCGAGGATCGACGCGACCACGATCGATGCGTACGTCGTGAACGTCGACGCCGATCTCGGCACGTGCGGCGAGCCCCTCGAGCTCGATCCCGATCCTGCGGCCGAGGCTCGCGCCACCACTGCGCTCGCCGCGCTCGACCCCAGCGCGTCGCTCACCTGGGTCGCGAACCGCGGCACGTTCTCGTCGATCACCGGCCTCGCGATCCCGCTGCCCGAGTGCGACGGCAGCGAGGACGCATACGACGCGCTCTTCGAGATCCTCGAGGCCTCGCCCGATCTCTTCCAGATCGATCGCGACGAGTGGAACCCCGACTCGACGTACCCGTGCTCCGCGATCACCGAGAACGTCGACTTCCTGCGCATCCGCCGGGTCGCGTACGGGCCCTACGTGATGGTCAACGACGTCTTCACCGTCGCGGTGGAGCGGCGCGCCGGCGTGGTCACGCTCTTCGGGTTCGGCGGCCAGTACATCCCGAGCTCCGACGCGACGCTCGTGGACGCGATCGAGGCGTGCGCCGATCGCCCCGAGGAGGTCGTCGAAGCGATCGTGCGCGCGACGCCCTTCGACTACACCCACTTCGCGCCGCCTCCCGCCGACGGCTGTCAGCCGGTCGGCGAGGGCACCTACACCGCGGCGTCGAACGACACGGTCACGTTCGACGAGGAGACCGAGCTGCTCTGGGACGACGCCGCGCCGATCCGCCTGCGCCGGCTGCGGAGCGTCACCCTCGAGCTCGCGACCGCGAACCACACGGCCGAGCTGATCCAGAGCGACGCGAACTGCTCGATCGAGGGACGGCGCATCGGGTGGATCCGCATCTACGACGCGGTGACCGGCGAGATCGTCTCCGAGATCAAGACGCCGGTGCGCGGCTGCATCGTGTGCTGAGGGCAACGGTGTGCTGACAGCACAGATGTGCTGCCAGCACACGTCGTCGATCAGTCCTCGGCGGTCGCCTCGTCCTTCACCCGGATCTGCACCAGGCGGTCCTTCTGGATGCGCTGCGCGATGTCGGGCTCGACGAAGTCCGAGTGGCAGAGGCCCTTCCCGACCTCGGCGTCGACCGCCTTGCGCGTCTTGCTCGCGAGCTTGTGGATCTCGTTCGGCGAGAGCACGCCGCGCTGCTCGAGCACGCGCTTCTGCTCCTCGGTGAGGGCCGCGCTCTTCATCACCTTCTCGCGCTCGAAGCCCTCGGCCTTGCCGCTCGCGAACTCCACGATCTCCTTGCTGATGCGCACGCTGCACCAGTCGTGGCCGCACATCGCGCAGAAGTCGGTGTCGACGTCGAGGTCCTCGTCGTGCAGCGCGCGCGCGTACTCGCCGTCGAACGCGAGCGCGAAGTGCTGCTCCCAGTTGAGCGCCGCGCGCGCCTTCGTCAGCGCGTCGTCCCAGTCGCGCGCGCCCGGGATGCCGAGCGCGACGTCCGCCGAGTGCGCCGCGATCTTGTACGCGATGCAGCCCTGCTTGACGTCGTCCTTCTTGGGCAGCCCGACGTGCTCCTTCGGCGTCACGTAGCAGAGCATCGACGCGCCGTGATAGGCGGCCGCGGTCGCGCCGATGCAGCTCGTGATGTGGTCGTAGCCGGGGAACACGTCGGTCACGAGCGGCCCGAGCACGTAGAAGGGCGCGCCGTGACAGAGCGTGCGCTGCAGCTTCATGTTGAACTCGATCTGATCGAAGGGGACGTGCCCCGGCCCTTCGACCATCACCTGCACGCCCTTGCGCCACGCGCGCTCGGTGAGCTCGCCGAGCGTCTCGAGCTCCGCGAGCTGCGCTGCATCGCTCGCGTCGCTCAGGCCACCGGGACGCAGCCCGTCGCCGAGCGAGAAGCTCACGTCGTGCTGGCGCATCACGTCGCAGATCGCCTCGAAGTGCTCGTACATCGGGTTCTCCTTCCCGTGCACGAGCATCCACTTCGCGAGCAGCGAGCCGCCGCGCGACACGATCCCGATCAGGCGCTTCTGCACGAAGGGCAGGTGCGCGCGCCGCACGCCCGCGTGGATCGTGAAGTAGTCGACGCCCTGACGCGCCTGCTTCTCGATCGTCTCGAGGATCACGTCGAGCGTGAGCTCCTCGATCTTGCGCCCGATGATCATCGAGTAGATCGGCACGGTGCCGATCGGCACCGAGCTCGCCCGGATGATCGCCTCGCGGCACGCGTCGAGATCGCCGCCGGTCGAGAGATCCATGACGGTGTCGGCGCCCCAGCGCACCGACCACCGCATCTTCTCGACCTCTTCGTCGGTGCCGCTCGAGACCGGCGACGCGCCGAGGTTCGCGTTGATCTTCGTCTTCGTCGCGCGGCCGATCGCCATCGCGTCGAGCGCATACGAGAGGTGGGTGCGGTTCGCGGGGATGATCATGCGGCCCGCGGCGACCTCGTCGCGCACCTGCTCCGGCGTGAGGTGACCCTCGCGCGCCGCGACGCGCTCCATCTCGGGCGTGACGATGCCGAGGCGCGCGTGCTCGAGCTGCGTGATCGGGACGAAGCCCGCGGGCGCGATCGCGAACCCGGTCGTCGCGTCGCGCGACCAGCCGTCGGGCAGGAAGTCCCACGCCGTCTTCGCGCTGGGCGCGGGCATCCCCGGCGTGTCGGGCGAGCTGAACGCGAGCGGCCCACCGACGTTCGACGCGTTCGCGAACGAGCCCGGCGTGGTGCCCTCCGCGCGCGACGACGGGTTGTGCGCGCCACGCAGCGGCAGCGTCCACTTGCTGATCGACATGACGGGATCTCCTCCGCGACGCGTCTCGGCGTCGTTTCATCGTCGCGTTCCCTACGCCGGTCCGAACCGGATCAGGTTCCCGGGTGCTTCTCAGCGACCTCCGACCATCCGGAGGACGCGCCCCGAGCGACGAAATGAGAGGGAGACGTATAGCGCCCCTCGCGCGCCCGCACCATCGCGCGAAATGACGCGTTGCGTCGTCTCGGGTCAGCGATCCTCGATCGACGACGACGTGCAGCCCTCGGGCGCCGTCGACGGATTGCAGCGCGACGGAGCGCCCTCGGGGATCTCGACGAAGAACGTCGTCTCCTCGACCTGCGCCGGGAAGTCCGAGCTGATCACGTGCGCGCCGCTGGCGAGCGCGCGATCGAGGTGCGTGCGATCGCCGGCGAGCGCGCTCTCGACGCTGTCCTGACCGAACACGCGAACCAGGAAGTGCGCGTCGAGCGCGGCCTCGATGCGCTCGCTCGCGAACGCGTCGTTGATGATCGCGTACGCACCGAAGGTGTCGCCGGGCTCGGAGTCGACGAACATCACACGCCCCTCGAGGCTCGGCGCGTCGGCGACGTACGCATCGCGCAGCGCCTCGGAGTCGTCGATCACGAAGAGCACGTGCCCGCGCGTCTCGCCGAGCGTGGGCCAGCCGCCTTCGGCGAGGGCCTCGGGCAGCGTCGCGTGATCGCCGCGCACGCGATCGGGCGTGAGGATCAGCTCGTCGGGCCACACGCTGCGGATCTCGTTCTCGATCGCGAGCATCCGCGCGAGGCGCTCGGCCGCGGTGGCGCCGCCCTTGGGCTCGAGGTGGATGACGAGCGGCACGTGATCGGCGTGGGCGTCGGACCAGGTGCGTACGATCGCGAGGCACTCGACGAAGAGATCGCAGGTGCTGCGCGCGTCGACCGTCGGGATGTGGAGGACGCGATGCACGCCGATGTCGTCGTCCCAGTTGAGATCGAGCTCGAGGCCGCGCACGCCTTGCTCTTCGAGCTGCACGTCGAGCGGCGCGTGCTCGTAGTCCCAGTCGACGACCGGATCGTCGCTGGGGCGCAGGTGATAGCTGTTGTGCGTCGCCTCGAGCTGCACGTGGAAGATCGAGAGCGTGTCGTCCTGCGTGTACTGCGCGAACGACGCGTCGGGGCGCGCCGCGAAGTTGCCGTCGAACGCGAAGGGCTGGGTGTACGCGTCGGGCGGGACCGAGGCGTCGAGGGGCGAGGCGCCGTCGTCGCCGCCGCACGCGAGCAATGTGGCAGGAGCGAGAAGGAAGAAGAACGTTTGCGTGAACAAGCGCATGCGCGCGACGCTACCAGAACGCGAGGCGCGGATGAGCGCGCCGCAGGCGCGCGTTGCACAGTCTCGAAATGAACGAGCTAGCGGTCCGCCCAGCTCCACCCCAGACCGACACACCGGGCTATCGGCTCGCGCGGGCATTGCTGCCGGCGCTCGTCGTCCTGCTGGGGCTCGGGTCGGTGCTGCGCAGCGAGCCACCCTGCGGCGACTGGGTCGCGCCACGGCCCGACTCGTTCTGGCTCTGGCTCGCGATCGTTCCGTTCGCGCTCGCGTCGATGGTCGCGTGGGGGCGTGTCCAGCGTGCTCGGCACGCGTCGTTGCGGCTCGTCTGGGACGGCGACGAGATCTCGCTGCGCGAGGGGCCGATCGTGCGCGCGACATTGCGCTGGTCGGAGTCGCGTGTGTGCTTCCTGCGGCGTGACGACGGCTCGATTGCCGCGGTCACGATCCGAGACGACGGCGATCACGTGATCGAGCTGTGTGGGGCGGGCGTCGCCGGTCGTCCGGGGCGCAGCCACTGGGTCGACTCGTTCGATCCGATCGAGCCTTCCCTGAAGCGGGCGCGCGAGGTCACGAACGACGTGTACGAGCCGCCGTGGCTCTGGTGGTCGTGGTGGCTGCTCTTCGCGCCCGTGCAGTTTCTCCTGATGCCGCTCTCGCAGGACGTGTGGCTCACGTTCCCGGTGCTCGGCTTCGCGCTGTGGATCGGTCGGGGGCCGTTCATGATCCTCCGAGATCGACGGCAGGCTCTCCGCGACGCGGCGCTCCCGCGCGTGAGCGATGCGGGGGCGACCTATCGCGACGCGCCCGGTGTCCACCTGTTCCCCGGCCCGACCGACGAAGAGCGACGCATCCAGCGTGAGCGCGCGCGCTTCGCGCTGATCGACTGCGCGCTCGGCGTGCTCGCTGCGCTCGCGTTCTTCGCGCTCTCCTGACGCGCTACGCTGCGCGTCCCGTGAGCGACGACGACATCTCCGAGACGCGCGGCAAGGGCGAAGGTGAGCTCTCGCTCGGCTTTCCCCGCGGCCGGCTGGTGCGGCTCGGCGTGCTCGGCGCGCTCGTCGGGTTCCCCGGGCTCGGGCTCTGGGTCGCGCTGCTCGCGCCCGCGCTGCTCGCGCACTCGCTCTCCGAGGGCGCGCTCACCGCGCTGCTCGCGATCACCGCGCCGCTCACCTTCGCGATCTCGATGCTGCTCCCGCCGATGCTCCAGCGCGCGCGCGATCCACGACCGGCGCGCGTCACCTGGGATCGCGAGGGCATCACCGAGCACGACGGCCCGACCGTGCGCACCGCGATCCGCTGGCTCGACGCGCGCGCCCGCGTCGACGAGACGAAGCGCGGCCGCGTGCTGCAGATCACCGATCGCGAGGGCCGCGCGATCACGCTCGCGACGCCCGACGCCGCGCCGCGATGGCTGGCGCGACGCAAGGCGTGCACGCCCGAGCTCGATCGCCTCGCGCGTGTGCTCGTCGACGTCGACGCCGGCCCCGAGATCGCGCCCGATGCGCGCGACGCGCGACGCCCGACGATGGGCCCGCAGGTCGCGCTCCTCACGATCGCGCTCGGCGTGATCGGGCTGCCGCTGATGTGGCTGGTGCAGGACCTCCGCCGCGTCGTGCCCGCGTTCGCCGCGCTGCTGGTGTGCATCCTCTGCGCGGCGCCCGCGCTGCGCCCGCTGCACGAGCTGCTCGATCTCCTGGCGCTCGGGCGTCGCTTCGAGCGCAGCGACGAGTCGACGATCGAAGAAGGCGAGGGCCGCGAGGCGATCGTGAAGCGCAAGGACGCGACCTGGCTGCGGCTCGATCTCGGCGCGGCGCGACATCCCGACGTGTGGCTCGCGACGCGGATCGAGACCGTCCTCCACGCGGTGCTCCCGCTCGCGGGCTGGGTGCCTTCTCCGCAGCGCCTCGGGATCGGACCCGCGATCGCGGTGACCGACGTCGAGACCGCGCACGAGCGCGAGGTGCGGCGCGAGCTGGTGCGCGCCGCGTCCATCGAGCTCGCCGTGCGCGGCACCGCCATCGTGTGGTGGGGCATCGCGTCGCTCCGACCCCTCTGGGAGTAACCCCCGCTTGAGCCGCACGCCCGCGCGCATAGGTGCGGGACGGAAGGGCACGAGCGCTGCGCGGCCACCGCGCGAGCGATGCGCGGAGCCCTGCCTGCGGAGGACGAGTGACGGTCGAGCGCATCGCGTCGTGGATCCTGACCGGGCACGGCCCGGTCACGCGCCCCGCGCCGCCGGCTCGGAAGGCCCTCGAGATCCCCGCGTTCCGGCGCTGGATCGCGCCCGGGCTGCTGCTCTCGACGACGCCGATCCTCGTGGTCGTGCTGTGGATGATCTGCGCGCACTTCGACGGCTCGATCGCGCTCTTCGTCACGAGCATCGATGCGACGACGTTCGTGCGGCTCGTCCCGCGGCCCACGGCTGCTGCGGCCGGCATCCTCGCGCTCTGGATCGTCGCGCAGGGCGCGCTGCTCGCGCTGCTTCCCGGTCGCGAGCACCTCGGTCCGGTCACGCCCACCGGACGGCAGCCGCGGTATCGCATCAACGGCTTTCCGGCGTGGCTCGTCACCCACGTCGTGCTCGTCGCGACGTGGGCGCTCGATCTCTGGTCGGCGAGCACGGTGGTGCGCGAGCTCGGCGCGATGATCGTGACGCTCAACGTCGCCGCGCTGCTCTTCTGCGCGTTCCTCTACTGGAAGGGCCGGCACTATCCATCGTCGACCGACGCGACGTACACCGGACATCCGCTCTTCGACTTCTTCCAGGGCATCGAGCTGCACCCGACGCTCTTCGGCGCGAGCCTCAAGCAGCTGGTCAATTGCCGGGTGTCGATGATGGGCTGGAGCGCGCTCGCGCTGTGCTTCGCGCTTCATCAGTCGGAGACGTACGGATTCATCGCGAATTCGATGCTCGTCTCGAGCGGTCTCCTGATGCTCTATCTGCTCAAGTTCTTCGTGTGGGAGAGCGGCTATTTCAATTCGCTCGACATCATGCACGACCGATTCGGCTACTACATCTGTTGGGGCGTGCTGGTGTGGGTGCCCTCGGTCTATACGATCTCCGGGCAATATCTCGCGCATCATCCACGCGAGCTGACTCCGATGCTCGCAATCGCGATCTTCGTCCTCGGCGTCGCCGCGCTCTGGGCGAATTACGAAGCGGACGCCCAGCGCCAGCGCGTCCGCGCGACGAACGGGAGCACGACGATCTGGGGCCGCGCCCCGAAGACGCTCGTCGCGCGATATCGCACGAGCGAGGGAGTCGAGCGCACGAATCTGTTGCTCGTCTCCGGCTTCTGGGGCGTCGCGCGGCACTTCCATTACGTGCCCGAGCTCGTGCTCGCGCTCTGCTGGGCGCTGCCCGCCGGGCTCGGCCACGCGATTCCGTACTTCTATCTCGCGTTCCTCGCGATCCTGCTCTTCGACCGCGCCGCGCGAGACGACCGGCGCTGTCACGCGAAGTACGGCGCGACGTGGGAAGAGTACCAGCGGCTCGTGCCCTACAAGATCGTCCCGGGCGTCTACTAGTCCGGGCCGAGCTCGCGCGCGGGCGAATCGCCGTGGGGCGGAGCCCAGCGCGCGCACGACGGTCCGATCACCGCGAGCCCTTGGCTCGGGCCTTCGGTGCGCCGTTCGTGGTTGCCGTCCCACTCCGACGAGAGGCCGACGACGATCTCGCCCTCTCCGTCGCCGTCGACGTCGGTGAAGAGCGGGCGCTCGGTGCGGGTGCGCGCGAGGCGCGGCGTGGTGACCCGCACCGCGCCGGTGCGCGCGTCGAGCACGCGAAGCGTCGTCTGATCGGCGTGCAACACCTCGAGCGCGCCGTCGCCGTCCACGTCGACGACCGTCACCCCGGTGACGCCGCTGAGGCCGTCCTCGATCGCGATCGACCATCCGTCGATCGTGCACGAGGGGTCGTCGCACGCGCGGTCGTAGAGCGCGAGCCGCGACTCCGACGCCACGAGGACCTCCTCGTCACCATCACCGTCGACGTCGACCCACGTGGGCGGCCCACCCGCGGGCCCAGTGGCGCCCGTGCGCAGCGCACCCGCGAGCGGCGTGGTCCATCGCACCTCGCCGTCGTCGCGATCGAGCAGCGTGAGCGTGCCCTCCGAGACGAGCGCGATCGCGGTCGCGCCGATCGCGCAGAACCCGTCGCTCACCGCGGCCTGCCAGAGCACCGAGCCGTCCGCTCGGTACGCGGTGCCGCCCGCGACGATCTCGAGCACGCCGTCGCCGTCGAGATCACCGGCGCAGGTCAGCGGCCCGTACACGCGGTTGATCCCGCGATGCCCCGACGCGCGCCACCGCACCGCGCCGGTGCGCCCCTCGACGAGCCCGTAGCCGAGCGCGACCTCGACCTCACCATCACCCTCGAGATCGACGACGAGCGGCGTGCCCGAGATCGAGCGCGGGCGTCCTTCCGCGAGCGCCACGTCGAGCACGCGCACCTCGTCCTGCGAGGGCAGGTCGGCGCGCCATCGCACGTTGCCCTCGTGATCGAGCGCGATCGCGCCGGAGAAGCGCCCGAACGCGACGAGATCGGGCTTGCGGTTCCGGTCGAGATCGGCGCTGGCGAGGGTGCTCGTCGCCGCGATCTCGTCGGGCGCGATCGGCAGCTCGACGATCCCGTCGCGCGCCCAGAGCCGCAGCGTTCCCGGGCCGTCCCACGACGCCGGCATGTCGGGCGAGCACGTCGTCGCATCACCGGTCGTCGTGCAGCGCGTGGGGTCGAGCGCGACGTCGCCTTCGCCGGCGTTGGTCAGCGCGCCGTGGGTCACGAACGCGATCGTGGTGTCGTGCCCGGCGCGGAACGCGATCGGCGTCGCGGTCACGTGCGCGGCGTCGTCGTCGGGCGCGACGCTCGCGACGCGCAGCGTCCACGGCGAGCAAGGCGGAGGGACGTGCGCGTCGTGGAGGCCGGCGTCCGCACCTGGGTCGCCCGCATCGGGCTGGCTCGGTGGAACGACGCGGTCGCGCTCGTGCGAGAGGTGACAGCCCGCGAGGAGCATCACGCTGCACGAGCACAGAGCGGCCAGAGAGCTCGAGAGGTCGCGAAGGGCAGGCATCGCGCGGCCCATCGTCAAACGGCATGCCACGCGAAAACCTTCCCTGCAGTGCGTGTGCGATCGAGCGCGCGTCATCGCAGGCACGCCCTCGCGTGCGACCCGCGACGCGGGACGCTCACCACGAGCAGCGCGACCAGCCGAGCATCGGCTGAGGCTCGGGATCGACGCCTCGCGGCGGCGGCAGGAGCGCGACGGTGCGCCGCTGGGCGACGACCCGCGGGACCTCGAACGCGATCGTGTCGATGCAGCGCGCGGCGCCGCGCACATCGACGCCGATCACCAGCTCGTCCGCGTCCTCGGCGCGGAGATACCCGGCGATGCCGTCGGCGTCGCCGCACGCGATCGGATCGATCACGCGCCACACCGCCGCGGGCACGCGCTCGTCCGAGACGAGCGCCTCGGCAACGGCTCCTTCCGCCGACTGCCCGGCGCATCCGCCCAGCAGCGCGATCGTGATCGCGAGAGCCCACGTCCAGCGCGTCTTCATGACGACCTCTTGCGGAGCCCGTACTCCTTGGCCAGCTGCGAGAGACGAGGACGTTTCATCCCGAGCCGCTGCGCGGCCTGCGAGAGGTTCCCGCCCGCTTCGTCGATCGCGCGCTCGATCGCGCGCCGCTCGAGGCTGCGGCGCAGCTCGTACACCGAGTGCCCGTCGCCGAGGCTCGCCCAGTAGAGCGTCTCGAGCTCGCCGCTCTCCGCGTCGTCGTCGTTCGTCGCGGCGGCGTGTGGCGAGACGGCGTGTGGCGAGACGAGGTGCGGCGCGACGTCGTCGACCTCGAGCGTCGCGTCCTGCGCGAGCACCGACGCGGCGCGCAGCACGTTCTCGAGCTCGCGCACGTTCCCGGGCCAGCGGTGGGCGCGCATCCGTGCGCTCGCCGCGGGCGAGAGCCGCTTCGGCGTGGTGCGCTCGTCGCGCGCGATGCGTGCGAGCAGCGCATCGGCGATCGCGGGGAGATCCTCGAGGCGCTCGCGCAGCGCGGGCACCTCGAGCACGATCCCGCGCAGTCGGTAGTAGAGGTCCTCGCGCATCGCGCCGCGCTCGACGAGCTGCTCGAGGCGGCGATGCGTCGCGGCGACGACGCGCACGTCGACCCGGATCGGCGCGGTCCCGCCGACGCGCACGATCGTGCGCTCCTGGAGCACGCGGAGCAGCGCGACCTGGGTGGGCGGCGAGATGTCGCCGATCTCGTCGAGGAAGAGCGTCCCGCCCTGCGCCGTCTCGAAGAGCCCGAGCTTGCGCGCGCTCGCGCCGGTGAACGCGCCGCGCTCGTGGCCGAAGAGCTCGCTCAGCAGCAGCGACTCGGTGAGCGCCGCGCAATTGACGCGCACCAGCGGACCGCGGGCGCGCGGCGAGAGGCGATGCAGGGCCTCGGCGACCAGCTCCTTGCCGGTGCCGCTCTCGCCCAGGACCAGCACCTGCGCGTCCGAGCCCGCGACGCGCTCGATCGATCGGCGCAGGCGCTCGATCGCGCGCGAGCCTCCGATGATGATCCGGGTCGCCGTGGCGCTGCTCGCCTGCGGGCGCGCGGCCGACAGGCGATCGCGCAGCGCACCGAGGGCGCGCGCGTCGCCACGCTTCGCGAAGAGCTCGCGCGTGTCGTCGGGGACGTGCTCGGCGAGGCGCGCCTCGAGCTCGTCGGCGCGCTCGGTCGAGGTGCGGGCCGCGTCGAGCGCGCCCTCGGCGAGCTGGGCGCGCGCGAGATGGCACCACACGCGCAGCTCGACCTCGACGTGCTCGGTGCGCGACGCGAGCTCGCGCGCCGCGCGGGCGAGCGAGGCCGCGGGCCCACCGGTCGCGATCGCGAGCAGCACCTCGAGCTCCTGGCGCTCGCACGCGAGGCGCGGCGACGTGCACGTCTGCGATGCGTCGTGGAGCGCGCGGCGCGCGAGCGCGACGTCGCCGAGCTCCAGCGCACATCGCGCCACGCCGAGCGCGCCTTCGGCGAGGCTCGACGGCTCGCCTTCACCCGAGCGCACCATCTCGAAGAGATCGCGGGCGCGCTCGACGTCGCCGAGCGCGAGCAGCACCGCGCCCTCGACGAGCGTCGCGCGCCGCGCGAACGCGCGCCGGGGCTCGTCCCCGACGACCCGTCGGGCGCGCTGCACGAGCTCACGCGCGTGCGCCGGATCACCGAGCGTCAGCTCCAGCCCGGCGCGATTGAGCAGCAGTCGCGCGAGCCAGTCGCGATGCCCGATCGGCTCGAGGATCGCGGTCGACTCGCGATAGCAGCGACGCGCGTCGCTCCACCGCCCGCGCAGGTGATGGAGCACGCCGAGGTTCTCGAGCGCGATCGCGCGATGCCACGCGGCGCCCACAGATCGTGCGAGCTCGGAGCTCGCCTCGAAGTGGGTCGTCGCGTCGTCGAGCGCGCCCTCGCGCATCAGTGCGATCGCGAGGTTCTGGCGCGCCACGCACTCGTGGGTGCGCAGCGATGCGGCGAGCGAGTGCGCGAGGTCGTCGGCGAACCACGCGCGTGCGGCGCGGGTGTCGCCGGTCGCCAGCGCGATCTTGCCGAGCACGTTCTGCGCGTCGATCCGGATCGACGGATGGTCCTGCGCCGACGCGTCGGTGAGGGCGCCTCGCGCGTCGCGCTCTGCGCCCGAGAGATCCCCGGTCGCGTAGCGCGCCTCGGCCGCGAGGACGCGCGCTTCCACGTGCTCTCGCGCGCTCGGGCCGGTCGTGACCGCATCGAAGCACGCGATCGCGTCGGTGTGGCGCCCGGCGCGCAGCAGGATCTCGCCGCAGCGCAGGCGTGCCGAGAGATCGTGGGGCGCGCGCTCGCACACCGCGCGTGCCGACTCGATCGCGCGCTCGGACTCGCCCAGCGTGCTCCACACCCGGGCGAGCCGCGCGTCGAGCACGATGCGCTGCTCGGCATCCTCGTCGAGCCGCGCGCGCGCCGCGGTGAGCAGGTCCGCGGCCTCGCGCGCGCCGTGTCGCGCCGAGAGCGCGGGCTCGGCGGAGAGCGCGAGCCGTACGTGGAGCATCACGTCGTCGGACCGCGACGCGTGCCACGCCGCCTCTTCGATCGCGCCCATGCGCTCGAGGGCGCGCGCCGCGTGCGCGTGCACCGTGCCCTGCACCGCGGCGTCGAGCATCGGCGCGGGTCGCGGCCACGCGATCGAGGGCGAGCCGTCGCCGTCGCGCGCGAGCGCGCCGAGACGCTCGAGATCGCGCTCGAGCGCGGCGCGATCGCGGGGCTGCGTCACCAGCGCCGCGAGCGGGACCGAGCGGCCGATCGCACGCGCGACGCCCAGGGCCAGCGCGACGCCGGGGAACGCATCGGGGACCTCCGCGCGCGCGACCGGCTCGTGCGGTGCGGGCTCGGCCGCGGTCGCGAGCCAGCGCTCGAGCGCGCGCACGCGGCCGCCGGTGCGCGTCGTGATCCACGTCGTGATCTCGGGCTCCGCGAGCCAGCACGCGAGCGCGGCGGGATCGAAGCGCCCGGCCTCGCACGTCGTCGCGCGCGGCGCCTGGATCAGGGTCGCGATCGCGCCGGTGTCGGCGCTCGCGCGCGGCGTGGTGCCGAGCACGACGATCGGCAGCTTCGCGGGCGCCTCGAGATCGGCGCGCGGCTCGATCCACGCACGAAGGACCTCCGCGGTGCCGTGATCCACGTGCTCGAGATCGTCGAGCACGAGCAGCAGCGCGCCGTCCTCGGCCGCGCGCTCGATCACGCTGCGGATCGCGTCGACGAAGCGAGCGCGTCGTTCCGCGTGGAGCGACTCGCGGCGCGCGAGCGGTGCATCGCGGTGCAGTCGGGCGACGTCGTCGGCCGCGCCGTGCTCCCACCACCGCGCATGACACCCGGGCGCACATGCCAGCGCACCATCGAGCTCTTCGGGCACCGCTCCGCGCGACGACGCGATCCCGAGCGCGCCCTGCACGATCGGCGCGAGCGCCGCGTAGGGTCGACCCGGGACGCAACGCCCGCGGAGCACGCTCGTGCCGCTCCGTGCCGCATCGACGAGCTCGGATGTCGCAGCTGGATCCGCGCCGACGACGAAGAGCGCGCGTGGGCCCATGCGCGCGGCGTCGGCGATCAGCGCGCGAAGTGTGCGGGTGGCCGTCGTCTCCGGGAGCTTCGGTGGAGGCGGTGACCACGACGCGCGAGGAAGTGATGCCGGCATGCTGAGCTCCGCGGCGCGCTCGCATCGAGGGCGAGCACGCCGTGTGTGCGAAACAGCACGCCGCGTGCCCGCAAGATTGCACGGAGAGCTGCGTGCGCGGACGCGCGGGGCGTCACGCCCGGCACGCCCCGGCGTCACGCTCCGCACGCACGTGCGATCCGCGACGTGGTCCTCACCTCCGCCGGCGCGCGTGCTCCTTCGTCATGCGCTCGAACGATGCCTCGAGGAACGACCACACTGCGGCGATGCGCGGGACGTCGCGAAGGGCGCGATGCCCGACGAGCCACAGCTCGCCCTCCGGGACCTCGGCGAGCGACGTCGCGAGCGGCCGTGCGAGCGGCACCTCGACCAGCCGATACGCGTGCACGAACGGGCTCGGCGCGACGAACACACCGAGCCCGGCCTCGGCGGCGCGGGCCTGCGCCGAGAAGTCGCTCGTCGCGAGCACCGCGGTCATCGCCGGCGCCTCGCGCTTCAGCCATCGCATCGTGGGCAGCGACGCGAGGTCGTCGGCGTAGGTGATCCAGCGCGCGTCGGACGCTCGCTTCAGCCGGCCCAGGCTCTTCACGTACGCCGGCGCGCCCAGCACGGCTTCGCGCGCTGCGAAGATCCGCTTCGCCACCAGATCCCCGGAGCGCGGCCGCGACACGCGCAGCGCCAGGTCGGCATCCCGCCGTGCGAGGTCCGCATAGCCGATGCTCGCGTCGAGCTCGATCGAGAGCCGCGGGTGCTTCGCGACGAGCTCGACCAGGAGCGGTGCGATGAACGAGTCCGCGAGCCCCGGCGGCGCGGTGAGCCGCACCCTGCCTTCGATCTCGCGCTCGAAGCTCTCGGCGTCGCGCGCGAACCCCGATGCGCCGGCCTCCATCGCCTCCGCCGACGGAAGGAGCCGCTCTGCGGCCGCCGTCGCGCGGAGCCCCTCGCGCGTTCGATCGAAGAGCCGCAGCTCGAGCGCGTCCTCGAGCGCGGCGAGGCGACGGCTGACGGTCGACGCGTCGACCCCGAGCCGCGCACCGGCCCGCGCCAGCGAGGGCTCGCGGGCGAGCGCGAGGAAGAGCTGCACGTCGTCCCAGCGCAGCGGCGTCGAATCCGAGGCTTGCACGATTGCAAGGGTGGCTTGCATCGAGAGTCATGGCCATGCATCCGCGCAATGCTCCGCTCGTGGCGCCAGGAGCGCCGGAAGGAACGGAAGCCATGTCCAGCTCGCTCCACGTGGTCCTCGGTGCCGGTCAGATCGGCACGGCTCTCGCCCGCTTCCTCGCCGAGCGCGGCCACCGCGTGCGCCTCGTCGCGCGCAGTGCCGGCGCCGCGATCCCGGGCGTCGAGCGCGTTCGGGGCAGCGTCGTGGATCCCGCGTTCGCGGCGGAGTGCGCGCGGGGGGCCGACGTCGTCTACAGCACGACCAACGTCCCCTACGATCGCTGGCACACCGAGCTCGCGCCGCTCGTCGAGGGTGCGATCGTCGCCGCGAAGGCCGCGGGCGCTCGGCTGGTCGTGCTCGACAATCTCTACGCGTTCGGTCGCATGGGCGGCGCGCCGATGCGCCCCGAGGGCCCGTTCGAGCCCTGCTCGCGGAAGGGCATCCTCCGCAAGCACCTCGCCGAGCGAGTGCTCGCTGCGCACCGCGCCGGCGAGGTCGACGCAGTGATCGCGCGCGCCAGCGACTTCGTCGGTCCCGAGATCGTCGGCGCGCACCTCGGCGATCGCTTCTTCACGCGGGTGTTCGCGGGGAGCGCCGGCGAGTGCCTGGGCGACGCCGATCTGCCGCACGCGTTCAGCTACGGGCCCGACGTCGTGCGCGGGCTCGCCGCGCTCGGATCGGCGCCCGACGTCACGGGTCGGATCTGGCACCTGCCGACGCTCGAGGCGCGCTCGATGCGCGCGTGGGGCGACGCGCTCGGCCGCGAGCTCGGGATGAACGTGCGGATCGCCAAGCTGCCCGGTTGGCTCCTCGCGATCACCGGCGTGATCGTGCCGTTGATGCGCGAGCTCCGTGAGATGGCGTATCAGTGGGAGGAGCCGTACCTCGTCGACGACTCCGCGTTCCGCCGCGAGCTGGGCGTCGAGCCCACGCCGTTCGACGAGCAGGTACGCGCCACCGCCGCGTGGGCGCGCGCGACGTACGGCGCCCGGGCGGCCGCCCGCGCGGCATGATCCGCAAGGCATCCGGGGCGTTCCCGTGTAGCCTCGGCGCGTGGCACTTCGATCGCGGCTCTTCGTTCTCTCCGTCCTCCTCGTCGCGTGCGGCGATCCGACACCCGGGCCCACCGACGCCGGCACGCAGCCCGACGCGTCCTCGATCGACGCGGGCGTCGATGCAGCGGCGACCGACGATGCGGGGATCGACGCCGCGCTCGACGCGGGCATGCCCGACGCCGGCCCCCCTGTCGAAGGCATCATCTCCGGCAGCTGCGACGAGATCGACTCCGAGCTGCTCGATCCGTCGGAGTTCCTCTTCGAGAACGAGATCACGTTCCCGGTGCGGATCACCGAGGCCGATCTCGTGCACTTCACCGAAGGCGCGCGCGAGGTGCTCGAGGCGGGAACCGTCGGCGGCAGCAGCGTGTACAGCGAGGCGATGTCGTTCGAGGTCCTCGCGCGATGCGAGGGCGCGACGCTCCTCGCGAGCGAGCCCGGCATCCGCTACATGGACCCGAACGGCACGCGCACCGATCTGCTCGTGGAGATCGACGGACACCGCGTGGGGGTCAGCGTCACGCGCGGCATGTCGTTCCCGCGCGACGCCGCATATCCGTTGAGCGAGGCGCAGCGCGTCCTCACGAAGAAGCTCGAGGACATCCACGCGAGCACCGCGAACGTCGACGAGCTCGACCGCTGGGTGAAGCAGATCCTCCACGTGATGACGGACACGCCGATGCACGCGGAGCAGCTGCGCACGGCATGGGCGGACCTCTCCGAGGAGACCCGCGGCGACACCATCCTCCTCGTCACCGTCACGAACGGCGAGGACGCCTTCATCTACGACAACGAGCTGTGACGACCGCGCGGTCTCTGCTCCTCTGCGTCGTCCTCGCCGGCTGCGGCGCGCGCACCGATCTCGGTGTGCCGCCGCCCGTCGAGCCGTTCGACGCCGGGCCTCCACCGATCGACGCCGGACACGACGCACCGCCGCCGATCGATGCACCGCGCTGCGTGCTCGACGCGGACTGCGACGACCGGCTCGACTGCACGCTCGATCGCTGCATCGACGGCTCCTGCGTCGCCGAGCCCGTGGACATGTGGTGCGACGACGCGCTCTTCTGCACCGGCGTCGAGCGCTGCGACGTGCGCCTCGGCTGCGTCGCGTCACCTCCTGCGTGCGGCGATGCGATCGCGTGCACCGTCGATGTCTGCGACGAGACGCTCGATGCGTGCGTGCGCGAGCCCGACGCGGATCTCTGTCCGATCAGCCATCGCTGCGATCCCACGCTCGGCTGCGTCGCGCGCGCCCTCGCCCACGATCGCACGCGCCTCTACGAGATCGATCTCCCGAGCGGCGCGCTCCGCGAGCTCGCGCCCACGCCGGTCACGCTCACCGATCTCGCGCTCCATCCCGACGGAACGCTCTACGGCGCGGTCGCGGGGACGCTGGTGCGCGTCGATCCCGAAGCGGGCACCGTCGATCGCCTCGTCGACGTGATGGGCGCGTTCGTCGGTCTCGACATCTCGCCCGACGGCACGCTCTACGGCTCGGTCGACGATCGTGTCGTGCGCTTCGATCTCGCGCGCGGCACCGCGACGCGCGTCGCGACGTTCCCCGGCGGGCTCCGCGCGAGTGGCGATCTCGCATTCGTCGAAGGACGTCTCTACGCGACGGTCACCGGGGGTCGCGGCGGTGACTGGCTCGTCGAGGTGCCGCTCGACGGAGGCACGCGTGCGCGCGTGATCGGCGCGACCGGCGAGGACGCGATCTGGGGCCTCGCGCCGTTCGGCGCCACGCTCTATGGCCTCACGCGCGGCGGCGCGCTCCTGCGCATCGACGTCACCAACGCGCGCACCACCGTGCTGGCGCGACCGGGCGCCGAGTTCTTCGGCGGCGGCGCGCGGTAGAAAACTCGGCTCGCCCGCCGGCCCCTCCCGTCCGCCCGCTTCGCGCGCTCCCGTCCGAGACCGGCGGGACGAGCACTCCGGCAGGCAAATCGGCTCGCCCGCCGGCCCCTCCCGTCCGCCCGCTTCGCGCGCTCCCGTCCGAGACCGGCGGGACGAGCACTCCGGTTGATGATCACCGCAGCGCGACGCGCCGCTCGCCCTCGGCGCGCGAGTCGACGAACTCGAGCGGCATCCCGGTCGCGAACGCGAACACCGAGCCCATCATCCGCACCGCCGACGACGTGGAGATCGCGACGGCACGTCCCACGCCGTTGTCCTTCAGCGCGCGGAACATCTCGACGCCGGGCGCGCGCACCTCGGGCGAATATCCCTCGACCTCGATCGTGTCGAAGAGGATCGCGCTCGGCTGCCGCTGCAGCAGACAGCGCTTCACTCCGTTCGTGCCCTCGCGCATCGCGGCGCCGTCGATGTACCCACGGTAGTGCACTCGGATCACGCTTCCGTCCCAGTGCACGCTCGCGCTCCCCGCCATGCCAACGAGTCTGCTCGCGTGGCCCGCGCGCTCAATCTCCGCGGCAGAGCGTCCACGTTCGTACGACGCGATCAGAGCGCGGGCACGATCACGCGCACCCGATGGTTGTGGGTGTCCGTGACGTAGAGATTCCCCGTCGCGTGATCGACCTCGACGCCGTACGGACGATCGAGCAGCGCCTCGCGCGGATCGCCACCGTCGCCCTCGAACCCGCGCGTGCCGCAGCGACCCGCGACCACGTCGATCGTGCCCGCGTCGAGATCGATCGCGCGCACGCAGTGGTTGAAGGTGTCGGTCACGTAGAGCGTGCCCTCGTCCGCCGAGAGCTCGACGTCGACCGGGTTGTCGAGCTGCGCCGCGCTCGCCGCGCCCCCATCACCCGCGTAGCCGCGCGTGCCCGTGCCCGCGAGCGTGTCGATCATCCCGTCGGGCGAGATCACGCGCACTCGATGGTTGTGGCTGTCCGCGAAGTAGATCGTGCCGTCGTCGGCGATCGCGATGCGCCCCGAGGGATCCGCCGACTGTCCGAACGGCATCGCGAAGCGCGCCTCGAGCGCGGGCCCGCCGTCTCCACCGTACGCGCGCATGCACGGCAGCTCGCACGCGGTCGGGTCCTCGCCGCAGTGGGTGCGACCGCTTCCGCCGGGGCACGCGACCGGGGTCTCGCCGTCCGCGCACTCGTTGGTCACGCACATGCCCGCGACGCGCTCGATCGTGCCCTCGGGCGTGATGCGGCGGATCACCTGGTTCGCCTGATCGACGAAGTAGAGGTTCCCCGCCGCGTCGAAGTCGAGGCCCGCCGGGAGATCGAGCACCGCGCTCGCGGCCGGACCGTCGTCGCCGAAGTAGTTGCGACCTCCGGTGCCCGCGATGTCGCTCAGCGTCTCCGCCGCGAGATCGACCACGCGGATCCGGCTGTTGTGCCAGGCCGCGATCCACATGCGCCCCGACCCGTCGAACGTGATGTCGGTCGGATGATTGAAGTCCGCCTCGAGCACCGGGCCCGGCGGTCCGTCGCCGAGCCGACCGCTGCCCGCACAGGTCTCGATCACGCTCGTCTCGAGCGGGTCCTTCACCAGACGGATGCGGTGGTTGTTCCAGTCGACCACGTAGAGGTCGCCATTCGGTCCGATCGCCGAGTCCATCGGCAGATAGAGCTCGGCCTCGCGCGCGAGCCCCTCGTCACCGGCGAGCCCCGCGCGCCCGGTGCCGACCACCGTGCAGATCGTGCCCGGCGCGGGCTCGCATGCTTCGGGAGCCTCGGGCTCGCACGCGGTGGTCGCGAGCAGCGCGCACGCCGCGATCGTCTTCGTCGTCATCTTCACAGGGGCACCCTCAGGAAGCGGCTGTTCTCGGTGTCGGCGACGTAGAGCGCGCCGTCGGGCCCGAACGCGACGCCCATCGGCCGCGCGAGCTGCACCGACGTCGCGTCCGCGCCCTCCGCGCCGGTGCCGCGCTCGCCGGTGCCGACGACGGTGGTCACGACGTCGTCGTCGCGATCCCACGCGCGCACCACGTGGTTCTCGGTGTCGGCGAAGTAGAGACGACCATCGGGGCCGATCTCGAGATCGCGTACGTGCGAGATGCGCGCGCTCGCCGCGGGCCCGCCGTCGCCCTCGTAGCCCATCTCGCCGGTGCCGAGCACGGTGTCGATCACACCGGTCCCGAGATCGACCGCGCGGATCCGGAAGTTCAGCCCGTCGGCGATGTAGAGGACGTTCCGCTCCTCGTCGAGCGCGAGCCCGCCGCTGGGCTCGGGATTGCCGCCCGCCTCGAAGCGCAGTCGCGCGCTGGTCGCCGGCCCGCCGTCGCCCTCGTAGCCCGGCATCGGCATCGTGCCCGGCATCGGCGGCGTGCCCGCGACCGTCGAGACCATCCCGTCGGGCGTGATCCGTCGGACCAAGAAGTTGCGCTGATCGAGCACGTAGAACGTGCCGTCGCTCGCGCGCACCAGCGCCTTGGGCTGGTTGAAGCGCGCTGCCGCGGGATCGGTCGAGCCATCGCCGCGATAGCCCGGCGCGCTGCCGCACACGACCTCGACGAGGCCGGTCGTCGGATCCCACGTGCGCAGCTTGTGGTTGTGCCAGGCCATCAGATAGAGCCGACCCTGCTCGTCGAACTGCAGATCGGTCGGGTGGTTCAGCGACACCTCGCGACCGGGCACGCCGGTGCCGTCGAACTCGCGCTGCGGATCGAGGCGCGGCCCGTCGCCGATGAAGTCGCCGATCACCGTCTCGACCGTTCCGTCGCCGCGCACGTGGCGCACGAGGTGGTTGTTCCAGTCGAGGAAGTACGCGGTCCCATCGGGCGCGAACTCGAGATCGATCGACCAGTAGATCGCGGTCTCGCGCGCCGGCAATCCGTCCTCGCCGAGCGCCTGCTCGCCGGTGCCCGCGTAGACGCACGCGACGCCGCGCTCGTCGGGACATCCGCTCTCGCACGCGCCGAGCCCCGCCGCGGCGATCACGCCGCCCGCGAGCACCGCCAGCGTTCGCAGCCTCGCTCCCATCACTCCCCCTCGTACGGCGCGATCTCCTCGCGCCCCTGATAGATCAAGAGACCGCGCTCGAGCGGCTCTGCGAGCACCTGTCCGCCCGCGGCCCACACGCCGCCGTCGGGGTCGATCCACACGGAATGCAGGGTCTCTGCCAGCGCGAGATCGGTCTCGTCGATCACCCACGTCGCGCCCTCGCGACGCACGAAGCTGCCGTTGATCCCGACGGCTCGACCGTCGTCGCGGGTCAGGAACACCCCGAACAGCTGAGGCACCAGCTCGGGTGCCACGTCGTGCCAGACGCCCTCGGGATCGCGCACGACGAGCACGCCCGACCCCGCGCCACCCACCGCCGCGACGCTCCCGTCGGGTCCGACGTGCACCGTGAACAGCGTCCGCGTGGTGCCCGCGTCGTGCATCGTCAGCCCCTCGCCGTCCCAGTGCAGCACGGCTCCGTCGGTGCCGACGATCCACGCATCGCCGCGCGCGCGTCCCCACACCTTGAAGAGCGAGCGCCCCATCAGCGCCTCGGGCAGATCGATCGCGCGCCACGCGCTCCCGTCGTAGTGCCAGACGAACCCCGCGGCGCGACCGAGCCCACCGACCGCGAGCACGTCGTCGGGCCCGCTGCCCCAGATGCCGAAGATCGTCGGCGTGTCGCTCGGCGTCTCCATGCGCGAGAACGACGCTCCATCCCAGCGCAGGATCATCCCGCCCTCGCCGCCGACGAAGACCGAGCCGTCGCTCTCGAAGCCGTGCACCCACCACGCGTCGCCCTGCGCGCCGGTCGCGATGCGCGTCCACGCGTCGCCGTCGTAGCGCAGCACGTACGGACCATCGCCGGGATCGGCGCCCACGGTCCACACGTCGCGCGCGCTCGTCCCCCACACCGAGAGCAACCCCGCGGGCAGCTGCTCCATCACGACGCGATGCACCGGCTCCTCGCTCGGCCCGGGACATCCGATCGCGATCAGCGCGAAGAGCGCGATCTCAACGCGGAGTCGGCTCGGTCGAACCGGGAGGGCAGGTGTAGTCCCAGCCATACGGGGGCTCCTCGCAATGCCAAGCGTGGCAGTCGATGCACGTCGTCGGGATCGCGCGACGATCGAAGATCTCACGGCGCTGCGCATCGAAGCGGCGCCACGTCCAGTCGTGCTCCTCGGCCGGCGTGGTGCCCGCTTCGAGCTTCTCCATCAGCACGAACGAGAGCACCTCGGTGCACTCGGGATCGTCGTACTCCGCCTTGAGCAGCGCGGCGCCGACGGGGTAGGGCGAGTCCTGCTGGGTGTAGGGGCCGAGCGCGCCGTCGTTCGCGAACACGCGGATGTAGCGCAGCTCGTGATCGTGGCTGAGCGTGCAGCCGTCGCGCGCCTCGGTCCACTCACGCTCGAAGTCGGCGGGGAAGGGGCCCTCGTCATCGGGCTCGCGGCACGAGAGCGAGAGCATCGCGATCACGAGCAGCACAACGCGGCACATCGGCGCGCGCGCCACGCAGTGAGCATGCCAGTCGAGGATCAACGACCTTCGAGCTCCTCGATCGTCTTGGGCCAGTTGCCCTTGAGCAGACGCGAGAGCGATCGATCCGCGAGCAGCTTTCCTTCGGTCTGGCAGCGAGGGCAGTAGTTCGACTCGTTCTCCGCGTAGACGATGCGCTGCACCTTCGTCCCGCACACCGGGCACGGCTGTCCGTACTTGCCGTGCACCGCCATCTCGGGCCGGAACGCGGTGACCTTCGCGGGGAAGCCGCCGGCGAGCTCGGCGCGCATCCGATCGATCCACTCGTCGAGCACGTCGATCGTCGCGCGATGCAGCGTCGCGATCGCGGCGTCGTCGAGGCGATCGCTGCGCGTGACCGGCGACATCTTCGCGCGGTGGAGGATCTCGTCGGAGTACGCGTTGCCGATGCCCGAGAACAAGCGGGGGTCGGTGAGCGCGCGCTTGAGCGTGTGGCGCTCGCGGGTGAGCGCGTCCTTGAACTGCTCGAACGTCGATCCGAGCGGCTCGAGCCCACCACGATCGAAGTCGCGCAGCGCCGCTTCGCCGCGCACGAGGTGCAGGCTCGCGCGCTTCTTGGTCGAGGCCTCGGTGAGCAGCAGCGTCCCGTGCTCCGCGCCGTCCTTGCTCACGAAGTCGAACGCGAGGAGGCCGACCTTGCCGGGGATCTTCGCCTTCGCTTCGTCCTTCCACTGGAAGCGTCCCGCGATCATCAGGTGCACCACCGCGAACACGTCGGGCTCGATCGCGAGGACGATCCGCTTGCCCATCCGGCGCAGCCCGATCACCTCGTGCCCGACCACGTCCGCGATCTTCGGATCCACGGAGCGCAGCACGAAGGGCGACGCGAGCCGGATCGACGCGAGCGTGCGTCCGATCACGCGCGCTTCCAGCGCTTCGATGTAGAGCGTGATGTCGGGGAGCTCGGGCATGGGGAGCCCGATTCTAACCAACAGAGCTGACGCGCTGCGGCGCGATCTCTACGCGGTGCGTCGTGGCGCGCACCGTGCTCGAAGGGCCGCGACGCATCCGCGGCGCGACGCAGCCGCACACACGAGGAGGACGGACATGGAGACGCACGAGCACGAGCTTCTGCAGTTCGAAGCGCTGGGACACTTCACCGACGATCGCGCCGAGTCGCTGGTCGCGCGCGCGTGGCGGCGTCCCAACGAGCCGCGCACTGCGAAGCGCGACGACGTGCATGCGACGAGCGAGCTCGGCGCGCTCGCGCTGCCGCTCGAGCACTCGTGCCCTCGGCTCGCGTGAGCCGCGTGCGCGAGCCGCGCGTCACTGCGTAGCGGTGGCGCCAGCGAGTGCCACCGTGACGACGCGTCTCGGCCGATTGCGCACGCTCGGCTGACGCGCCGCGGCGCGAGTGTGTAGGGGCGAGCAGGTGAATGGCGCGGTGCTCGAATGGGGGCGAGCCCGCGCGAACAGATGTCGGGCGAGCCGACTCAGTCCGCGCGTCGTGCGCGGGTGCGCGGCGCTGCGCGCGCGCCCTCCTCGTGATCGAGGTGGGCGTCGATGCGCGCGAGCGCGTCGTGCAGCGCGCGCATGCGCTCCTTGCCGATCGCCTGCTCGATCTCGCGCTCGATCTCAGCGAGCAGGACGAGCAGCGATCGCCCCTTCTTGTTCGTGAAGCGCACCAGCGTCGCGCGCGCGTCGCTCGGGTCCGCGACGCGCTCCACGACGCCGAGCGCCTCGAGCTCCGAGACGAGCTGGTGGATCGCCTGCTTGCTCACGCCCACGCGCCGCGCGAGCTCCGTCTGGCGTGTGCCCGCGAGATCGAGATGCGGGAAGAGCGCAGCGTGCGAAGGCCGGATCGGGATGCGCGTCCTGGTCGAGATGCGCTCGAGCGCGAGCTCGTCGATGCGCCGCGCGCACCGGATCAGCAGCTGTGCAGGGCTCGCGCGCTCGTCGCGGCACTCGGGATCGTCGGGGCGACGGACCATCCCCCGATGCTACCCGCACATGGTCAAGCCCGCTTGACCATTCAGAACCGGCCCGCGACCGAGAGCCCCGCGTGATGCGGACCGGCGCTCGGCAGGATCGAGAACGCGGGCTCCTCGTCACCGCCCGACGTCGCGATGCCGGCGATCAGCAGCGCGGTTCCCGCAGCCTGCAAGAGCCCGTCGAAGATCAGCCACGTGCCCCAGTCGTCCGAGTCGAACGCGGTGGGCTTCACCGCGAGCTGGATCCACGGCCCCGCGATCGGCACCCAGCTCGAGTAGCGGAAGGCGTCCCAGCGCTCGTCGTCGACTCCGTCGATCGACGAGCCGGCGAAGATCCCGACGAAGCCGTTCACGATCCAGCCGACGCCGAGCATCACCGAGCCGGTCACGATCAGCCCGACGTTCGGCCCGCGCTCGCGGCGCTGCGGCTCGGGGCTCACGGGTGTGTACGGCGAATAACCCGGAGCCGGCTGCTGCACGATCACGACCTGTTGCCCGGGGTTCACGGGCTGTGCCTGTGCGGCCGCACGTCCTGGCACATGCACGAGCGCTGCGACGAGCGCGAAGGTCAGTGCGATCGCGATCTTCGCGCAGAACGCGTGCGTGCCGTTGTGTGAGTCCATCGTTCCTCCAGCTCCCTCGAGCCGGAGTCTCCGCAACGTCCGTGCCTGCCAGCAACAAACCGGACTGGTCAAGCGAGCTTGACCAATCCGATCGTCAGAACGAGCTCAGGAGCCCGTCGTAGCTCGCCGACAGACACACGCGCGACGACACCACACCGGTCGGCGCGCGCAGGTACGCGAGCTCGCATCCCAGCCCGGTCGGGCACGAGTCGTCGCTCGTGCACAGATCGATGCACACGCCCAGCGAGCGCTCGCAGAATTGGCTCTCGCAGTCGCCGTTCTGCGTGCACGCTGCGCCCGCTTGGCGGTTGTGCAGGCCCGCGCCGGTGTTCGCGAGACACACCGGCACCGTCTCGATCGCCATCATCCCGCGGATCGGCGCCGGCGCGTCGCTCCCGAACGTGCCGATCGTCGTCGCGTTGCCGCGCACCGAGCAGTGCGTGCCGCTCGGGCACTGCGCGTTCGCCGCGCACGGCTGCGCGCACACACCGCTGACGCAGCTCTGGGTGCCCCACATGCACCCGGGCTGGCCCGCGCGACCGCACGCCGCGCCGGTGGTGCCGGTGCCGTTGTCGTCGAGCGCGCAGCGCGCGTACATCAGCGGCGACGTTCCCGCGACCGACACGATCTCGCAGATCGTCCCGCTCGCGCAGCTGCCCGAGGTCCCGGGCGCGTGGTGCGTGCAGTAGTCGACGCAGCGCTGGGTGTTGCACCCCGGCCCGATGCAGTAGCGATCGCAGTCGCCGCTGCGGCACTGCGCGTCTCCGGTGCATACGGCGCCGCCCATCAGCGTGCCGATCGGATCCGTGCTCTCCGCGCAGCCGTGGAGGTTGTCGGTGATCGTCACGCGATAGCGGCACGTCTGCGTGGCGGTGCAGCCCGCGCCGAGCGAGCCGGTGTAGCTGCCCTCGCAGAACGACGTGCACACGTAGTTGCCGGTGCACATCCCGCCGCCGCCCACGACGCAGCCGCAGAGCAGATCGTCGCGGCACACGTCGGCGCCGCTCGAGAAGTTGCACGGCTCGCTCACGCCGCAGTTGTCGACGGTGAATCGATTGCAGTCGGTGTCGACTCCGTCGCATCGCTCGGCGACCCGCGGCGAGACGTTCGGGTTCGTGTCGTCGCAGTCGCCGGCGCACTCGCTCAGTCCGTCGCCGTCGTCGTCGCGCGGATCACACGGATTGCACAGCTCGTCGAGGTATCCGTCGCAGTCCTGATCGATCCCGTCGCCGCGCCCGTCGGGGCCGCAGAGCTCGGGCGCGCCGGGGTACACGCTCGCGCGCGTGTCGTCGCAGTCGCGCTGGGTGGGATCGCTCGAGCAGGTGCCGAAGGTGTCGCGATCGGCGTCGAACGCCTCGTCGATCCGTCGATCGCAGTCGTCGTCGGTGCCGTTGCAGAGCTCGGTGCGACCGGGGCGCACCGCGCCGTTCGCGTCGTCGCAGTCGAGGCACTCGTTCGATCCGTCGAAGTCACGATCGACCGCGGGATCGCACGCGCAGAGCTCGTCCGCCGCGCCATCGCAGTCGTCGTCGACGCCGTTGCCGCAGACCTCGGTGCCCGGCGTGCCGGGCGTGCACGTGCCCGGGGCGCCGCCGCTGCACGCGGTCGCGGTGCGTCGGCACGCGCCGAGGCCGCAGGTGAGATCGGGCAGCCCGTCGTCGACGGCGCCGTCGCAGTCGTCGTCGATGCCGTTGCACGCCTCGGCGCTCGGCATGCCGGGCGTGCACGTCGCGGGCACACCGCCGACGCAGCCCGCCTGCATGCGCGCGCACGCGCCGACGCCGCAGCGCACTTGCGCGATCCCGTCGTCGGCGGTGCCGTCGCAGTCGTCGTCGAGGCCATTGCAGATCTCGGGGCTCGGCGTGCCCGGCGTGCAGGTCCCGCCGCCGGTGCCCGAGCACGCGAGCACCACGCGACGACACTCGCCGACGCCGCACACCGTGGTGCCGAAGCCCTCGTCGATCGTGCCGTCGCAGTCGTCGTCGGTGCCGTCGCAGGTCTCGCTGCCCGCGGTGCCCGGCGTGCACACGCCGGGCGTTCCGGCGGTGCATGCGGCGACGGTGCGCGCGCACGTGCCGCGACCGCACGAGATCGTGCCCAGACCTTCGTCGGTCATGCCGTCGCAGTCGTCGTCCTCGCCGTCGCACGCCTCGACGGTCGGCGCGCCCGGCGTGCACACGCCGATGACGCCCTCGTCGCACGCCGCGACCTCGCGCTCGCACGCGCCGGTGCCGCAGATCGAGCTGCCGAGCGCTTCGTCGATCGCGCCGTCGCAGTCGTCGTCGCCGCCGTTGCACTCTTCACCGAGCGCGGCGAGCGGCGTGCACTCCTGCGCGACGCCCGACGCGCACGCGGGCACGGTGGTGCGGCACGCGCCCTCGCCGCACGTGAGCTCGCCGAGCGTTTCGTCGAGCGTGCCGTCGCAGTCGTCGTCGACGCCGTTGCAGGTCTCGTCGCTCGGCTCCGCGACGTCGCCGCACGGGCCCCACACCGGGAATTCGAACGTCACGACGCAGGTCTGGGTGCCCATGCCGCACGCGCCGACGCCGCCGGTCGAGCACGAGCGCGTCTCGCCCTCGGCCGCGCAGGGACAGCGCTCGCCGGTCACCGCGTTGCAGGTCGAGCCGTCGGGGAGATCGACCTGCGCGTCGGTCCCTGCGTCGAGCGATGGGATGTAGACGTCGTCGAGCGGGCCGATCGGCGCACCGCAGGTGCAGCCGCTCACGAACGACGCGGACAGGAGCGCCATGCCCGCAGCGCGAGCACGAGACGACCAAGACATGCCGGAACCCCCCGAGGCGATCCCGATGTATGGCCGTGCCCTTCGTGAGCCTTCACTCGTCGAGGTCGTAGAACACGCTCTCGTCGCCGCCCGGCTGCACGCGCACCGTCCGCGAGAACGTGCGCCCGTCGCGATCGACGATGCGCAGGCGCACCGTGCCCGAGGGGACGCTCGCTTCGCCGATCGGCGTGGTGCCGAGCAGACGCGCGCCCACGTAGACCTTCGACCAGGGCCGCGTGTTGATCGAGAGGTGCCCCGGACGCGCGACCGGGCCGCGCGCTTCGGCCACGCGCGGCAGCGCGACCCACTCGAGCTCGATCTCGATCGACTCGCCGGGGCGCACCTCGATCCCGAGATCGTACGGGCGATGCTCGGGCCGCTCGGCGTGCACGAGGTGCGTGCCCGCGGGCAGCTCGATCGGGGCCGCGAGCTCGGCCTCGCCGAGCGTGCGATCCCCGATGCGCACGACGGCATCCGCCGATGCGCCGCGCAGCACGAGCCGTCCCGTAGTCGGCGCAGGAGGTGCCTCGACGGGAGGAGGCGCGACCGCTTCCACCGCGACCGGCGCAGGGTCGATCGGCTGGGCCGTCTCGAGCCCACCGCTCGCGACCACCGCCGCGCCGATCAACGCGATCGCCGCGATCGCCGCCGCGCTCCCGATCATCGCGGTGCGTGAGCGTCTCGTCGGGGGCGCGTCCTCGATCGACGTGGGCAGCGGCGTGCCCTCGATGCGTGCTGCGGCCTGCGGCTCGGACACGCGCTGCGCGCTCACCGAGGGGCGCCGCCGGAAGCTCTCGCCGAAGGGTGTCGAGTCGACCAGCGGGCCCGCCTGGATCTGCTCCTCGAAGAGCGTCTCCATGAGCGACGCAATGCGCGTGGTGGTCACCGCCTTGCCGATCTTCGCGAGCCAGTCCTCGAGCGCCGACTGCATCTCGCCCGCCGTCGTGAAGCGATCGCCCGGCTCCTTCTGCAGCGCCTTCTGCACGATCGCGTCGAGCTCGATCGGCAGCGCCGCGTTCACCGTCCGGATCGACGGCACCGGATCTTCGATGACCGCGCGCATCGTCTCGTACTCGGTCGCGCGGTGATAGAGCGGCTCGCCGGTGAGCGTCTCGTAGAGGCAGATGCCGAGCGCGAACACGTCGGCGCGCGCGTCGATCGGCTTCCCGAGACACTGCTGCGGCGACATGTACGAGAACTTGCCCTTCACCACGCCCGCTTGGGTCTTCGTGGTGTGCGACTGGGCCTTCGCGATGCCGAAGTCGAGCAGCTTCACCTGCCCGTCGAAGCTCACCATCACGTTGTGCGGGCTGACGTCGCGATGGACGATCCCGAGCGCCTCGCCGTTCGCGTCGCGCGCGCGATGCGCGTAGTGCAGCGCCTCCGCGACGTACGCGACGATGCGCGCGCCGATCTCGGGCGCGATGCCGCCGCGCCCGCGCGCCTTGCGGATGAGCTTCCCGAGCTGCGCGCCGTGGATCCACTCCATCGCGATGAAGTAGGAGCCCTCGAGCTCGCCGAACTCGTAGATGTGGCAGATCTGCGGGTGCGTCAGCTGGATCGCGAGGCGCGCCTCGTCGAGGAACATCTCGACGAACTGCGGATCGTCGGCGACGTGCGCGAGGATGCGCTTGATCGCGAGCAAGCGCGTCGCGCCGACGCTCGTGGTCTCGCGGCCGAGGAAGATCTCCGCCATCCCGCCGAACGCGACACGACCGAGGATCTCGAAGCGCCCGTAGGTGCAGATCGCGGGCATCTGCAGCGAGCCGCGCGAGGTCGGGCGCGCCCCGGAGATCGGCGGCGGCGTCGGCTCGGCGTCGAGCGGGACCTCGACCGAGTCCATCCCGATCGGCGCGTGCTCGGCGTCGTCGACCGTCTCGATGGTGCGCGGCGCGAGCTCGTTCGCGAGCAGGCGCGACGGCGGCGGCGGCATCGCGGCGGGGCGCGGCGGCAGCTTGCGCGCAGGCGGCGGTGGGGGCGTCGAGGGATCGGGCCTTCGCGCGCCCTGCACGACGCGCGCGTGCTCCAGCACGTGGTTCGGGATGTCGCGCTTGGGCGGGAGCGTGGAACGGCTCGCCTCCTGCGCGTCGGCGCCGAGCGGCTTGCGCACCTCGGTCCTCGCGTCGGGCTCCTCGTCGGTCGGGTCGCGACTGCCGCCCTTCTGCCCCGGGGAGGACATCCTGGTCGAAAAGCTACCACAACTTCGGATACGCTTCGCGAATGACACGAGGTGCGGCGCTCCGAGGCTCGTCGAGGCTCGTGATCGTCGTCGTGATCGCGCTCGTCGCGGCGACGCAGGCGCACGCGCAGGACGCGCCGCCCGCGAGCGCGCAGCTGGCGGAGGTGCGCGAGCTCGCGCTGCGCGCCAACTACCGCACCGCGTTGCCCGCCGCGCAGGCGCTGCTCGCGCGGACCGATCTCGATGCCGAGACCCGCAACGAAGCGCTCGAGGTGCTCGCCACGATCCACCTCGCGATGCGCGACGAGGCCGCGGCGCGGGAGGCCCTCGCGACGCTCTACGCGCGCGATCCCGCGCATCGCCTGCACGATCCCGACGCGAGCCCGGTGGTGCAGTCGGCGTTCGCGCGCGCCCGCGAGTCGGCGATGCCGCTCGCGATCACGATCGATCACACGCCGCCCGCGGGGGAGCGACGCACCGCGCCCGAGATCACCGCGCGCGTGGTCGATCACGCCGACGCGGTGCACGAGATCCGCCTGGCCCACCGCGCGCGCGGCGCGTCCCGCGCGAGCATCGTGGTGCTCGCGCTCGACGCGGAGGGCACGGCGTCGGGGCGCATCGCGCTCCCGAGCGACGATGCCGCGCAGACGATCGAGTACTGGATCGAAGCGGCCGCGCCCTCGGGGCACGTGCTCGCGCGTGTGGGATCGCCCGAGGCGCCGCTGGTCGTCGAGGTGCCCGCGGCTGCGCCGGTCGTGGTCGCGAGCGCGGCGACGACGGTCGAGGAGCACGACCGCGGCGAAGCGCCGAGCGGCGACGTGACCGGCGAGTGGTGGTTCTGGACGCTGATCGGTGTCGCGGTGGTGGGCGCCGGCGTGGGGATCGGCGTCGGCGTCGCGGTCGCGAGCGAAGGGCCGAGCGACGGATCGCTCGGCAACGTCACGCTGCCGCTGCTCGCGTTCTGATCACAAGCCGCTGATCGAGAGCGAGTAGGCGCCGCACGGGCAGTCCGAGCTGCCGCTCTGGTAGCCGTCGACGAACAAGTAGTAGAGGCCGGGCGCGAGGGTCGCCGAGATCGACGATCGCAGCCCGCCGCTGCACCCGCTCCCGCTGCAGCCGTCGTCGTTGCACATGCGCTGCGCGGTCACCGACGCATCGCTGCACACCGAGCGCACGTAGAGCGTCGAGTCGAAGCTGGTGCCTCCGGTGCACCCGCTGAACGAGACCGTGCGGCTCGTCGTGCCGGGCACGACGAAGTAGTAGACGCGCTCGCGCGACGCGCCGGTCCCGGTGTAGTCGCAGTCGGTCACGCTCGCGTTGACGTAGTCGGCGGTGAACGCGCAGGTGTCGCCCGAGAGCGTGGTCGCGCCCGGGAGGATCGCGCTGGGGTTGCCACAGCGATCGCTCTGGGTGCCCGGCGGCGTGATGTAGACGTCGACCGGGATGGTCCCGCTCGCGGCGCTCCGCGTGTCGACGAACACCTGGTACGTGCCCGCGGGCAGGTTCGTCAGGCGCAGCGCCGACGAGGTGCGGCCGTCCGCGTCGTCGTTGCACGCGCGCTCGGCGCCGTTGCAGTAGCAGTTGCGGACGTAGAGCACGGTGTCGACCGCCGAGCCGTGCGTCGTGATGAACACGTCGCTCGCGCTCGAGAGCGTGAACGTGAGCACGCCCTCGGCGCCGGTGCCGCCGCAGGTGCCCGAGTGGCTGCTCGACGAGAGCATCACGTCGTAGCGACCGCCCGCGCCCGACACCGCGATCGCGCCGGTGCACCCGACGCAGGCGCCGCAGCCCTCGTCGGTGAGCCCGTTGCAGTTGTCGTCCACGCCGTTGCACGCCTCGGCGGGCGGCGTGCACGTGCCCCACGCGCAGTCGGCGCCGCACGAGCGCGTGCCCGCGGTGCCGCACGACGTGGTGCACGGGCCGGTCGCGCCGGGCGAGCACGCGAAGCCTTCGTCGACGCGGGTGTCGCAGTCGTCGTCGCCGCCTCCGCACGCTTCGGGCGGCGCGGCGCACGAGCCCCACGAGCAGTCGCCGGCGCAGGTGCGCGAGCCGGTCGATCCACACGACGTCGTGCACGCGCCGGTGCGCCCCGCGCAGCAGGTGAAGCCGTCGTCGCACGCGCCGTTGCAGTCGTCGTCGACGCCGTTGCACGCCTCGGCGGGCGGCGAGCACGTGCTCCAACCACACGCCGCGCTGCAGGTGCGGGAGCCCGTGGTGCCGCACGACGTGGTGCACGTCCCGGCGCTGCCCGCGCAGCACGCGAAGGTCTCGTCGCAGCGGGTGTCGCAGTTGTCGTCGGCGCCGTTGCACGCCTCGACCGGCGGCGTGCACGCGCCCCAGGTGCACGACGCGCTGCACACGCGCGTGCCCGTCGTGCTGCATCCCGTCGAGCAGGTGCCGGTCGCGCCGGGCACGCAGGTGAACGTCTCGTCGATCCGCCCGTCGCAGTCGTCGTCGTTGCCGTTGCAGGTCTCGGTGGGCGGAGTGCAGGCGCTCCAGGTGCAGCTCGCGCTGCAAGCGCGCGATCCCGTGGATCCGCAGCTCGTGGTGCACGCCTCCATCGCGCCCACGCTGCACTCGACGGTCTCGTCGGTGTCGCCGTCGCAGTCGTCGTCGATGCCGTTGCAGCCCTCGGCCGGCGGAGTGCACGCGCCGAGCGCGCAGCTCGCGTCGCAGGCGCGCGAGCCGGCGGTGCCGCAGGTCGTGGTGCACGCCGTCGTCGTGCCCGACACGCACTCGAAGCTCTCGTCCGTGCTCGCGTCGCAGTCGTCGTCGCGCCCGTTGCACACGTCGTCGGGCGCGACGCACGCGCTCCACGTGCAGTCGTCGCCGCAGGTGCGCTCGCCGGTCGAGCCGCACGCGGTGGTGCACGGCTGCGACGCGCCGCGCACGCACGCGAACACGTCGTCGACCCCGCCGTTGCAGTCGTCGTCCACCGCGTTGCACGTCTCGGCGGGCGGCGAGCACACCGACCATCCGCACGTCGCGGTGCACACCCGCGTGCCCGTCGTCCCGCAGGTCGTGTCGCAGCTCCCGGTCTCGCCGCGGCAGCAGGTGAACGACTCGTCGCAGCCGCCCTCGCAGTCGTCGTCGATGCCGTTGCAGATCTCGGGCGCGCCGGGGAACACCTCGGGGTTGGTGTCGTCGCAGTCGTCGGCGGGGACCTCACCGATCATCGCGCAGGTCGCGTCGCCGGCGCGATCGCCATCGGCGTCGCGCGTGCGGTGCACGCACTCGCCGCGCATCGCCTCGTCGCACACGTCGTCGGTGCACGCATCGGCGTCGTCGCAGTCGACTGCCGTGCCGAGCGCGCACTCGCCGTCGACGCAGCGCTCCATGCCGTTGCACGCGCGATCGTCGTCGCACGCGTCGTCGCCGTCGCACGCGCGCGGCGGGCAGCCCTCGACCGGATCGCAGGTCGCGCCGACCGCGCAGGTCGTGTCGTCGGGCACGTTCTCGCACGCGCCGTCGGTGCAGCGATCGATCGTGCAGCCGACCGAGTCGTCGCAGTCGCCGTCGGAGCCACACGTCGCGGCGTCGCGCATGCCCGCGTCGCTGCGCCCGGCGTCGTCCGGGCCTCCGTCGCGCGTCGGCGTCTCGCAGCGCCCTGCGACGCAGTCGACGCCCTCGTCGCACCGCACGTCGCGGCACGCGCCGCCGAGCTCGACGTCCACCACGCGCTCGACGCCCGGCACGAACGCCGAGCCGATCACCCGCCGCACCACGAACGCGCCGCCGCGCGTCGCGGTCACGGTGATCGTCACCTCGCCCGACTCCATCTCGCCGGGCCGCACCGAGAGCGTCTGCGGCCAGCCCCCGTGCAGCGCCACGTCGCGCTCGACCGTCGCGCCCGTCGAGCCACCGCGCACGTCGATCTCGAGCGCGTCGATCTCCCCCGGCACCGCGAGGTCCGAGGTCACGCGCACCAGCAGCGAGGTCCGATCGGAGCAGGCGCCCAGCGTCAGGAGCGCGAGAAAAAGAGCGCTCGCCCGCAAGAGCGGCTGGTGGCACTGCACGATTCGGATGGTAACGCGCGAGCCACCTCGCGCGGAAGATCAGCCGCGCGCGAGCCGCGCGAGCCCCTCGCCATCGAGCCGCATCGTCTCCCACTCGCCGAGCGCGCTGGCCCCGAGCCGCTGGTAGAACCCGAGCGCGAGCTCGTTCCAGTCGAGCACCCGCCACTCGAGCCGCGCCCCGCCGCGCTCGATCAGCGTGCGCGCGATCGCGCGCATCAGCGCCAGCGCGACCCCGTGCCGCCGCGCGTGGGGCTCGACCCAGAGATCCTCGAGGTGGATCCCGGTGGTCGCGCGCCACGTCGAGTACGTCGCGAAGAAGAGCGCGAAGCCCACCGGCGCTCCGTCCATCTCCGCCACGAAGCACTCGAAGGGCGGGCGCGCCGACGCGAGCTGCGCGCGCAGCACCTCCTCGGTCGCCTCCACCGCGTCGGGCTCGCGCTCGTACGCGGCGAGCGCGCGCACGAAGCGCAGGATCGTTCCCGCATCGTCGGGCGTCGCCGCCCTCACTCGCACCGCGTCCGCCATTCTCTCCTCACCACGCCAGCACCGCGGCCACGCCCACGATCGCGATCCCCGCGCCGATCCACCGCCGCGCCGGCACCACCTCGCCGCCGATGCGCGAGAGCACCAGCACGAACACCGCGCCGCTCTGGTTGAGCAGCGCGGCGCGCGACGCGGCGCCGTACTTCATCCCGCCGAGCCACAGGATCATCGCGACGTACGAGCCGAGCACCGCGCCCGGCACCGCCCACTTCCACGACTCGCGCTCGCGGAAGAGCGCGAGCACCTCGCGCCGCCGTCCCGCGATCGTCTCCCACGCGAAGAGCGCGATCGATCCCGCGACCAGACGCACCGCGGTCGCCTCGATCAGCTCGCTGCGATCGAGCGCCCGCTTCGCGAGCACGACCGCGACCGCCGTCGTCATCACCCCCGCGACGCAGAGCACCAGCCCGCGCCGATCGACCGGCTTCGCCTCGCCCCGCGGCTCCCATCCCACCACCGCGAGCCCGAGCACCACGAGCGGCGCGCCGATCCACAAGCCCGTCGTGATCGGCTCGCCGAGCGCGACCACCGAGAGCGCGAGCACCGTCGGCGCATACGCGCAGTCCGCGACCGCCGCGATCGACGCGTCCACTCGGCGCAGCCCCGCGAGGAAGAGCGTGTCCGCCACCGCGAGCCCCAGCACGCCGCTCAGCGCGAGCGCGCCCCAATCGCTCCACTCGCGCCCCAGATCGAAGCGCAGCCCGGTCGCGAGCATCGTCGCGAAGAGCATCGCGCTCGCGAGCGTGTTCTTGAACAGGTTGAGCGCCGCAGGGCCGACGCCCTGCACCCGACGGAATGCGAGCACCGCGAGCGCCCACGCGAGCGCGCACCCGAGCGCCATCGCATCACCGAACGCCTGCATCGCCTCTCGCCGTCGAAAACGGCGCGCAGGCTAGCCCACGACGCTCAAGGGCGCCGGCAGATCGCCACGTCGGGCACACCGGGCACCGGCACGCACGACCAGCCCGTCGGGCAGGTCCCGTCGCCGCAGAGCCGCGTGCAGTACCCGCCGTCCGCCGCGCAGAGCGCGCTGTGGCACTCGCTCGCGCCCGCGCACGCAGCGCCGATGTCGCGCGTGCCCGCGCGCTGACACGCGAACACGAACATCTCGCCCGCCGGGATCGGCGCGCAGCCGAGGCCCACCGCGCATCCGCCCTGCTCGGTGCACGACTGGGTGCACATCGCGGCCGGCGTCGCGCCGGGATCACACACGCCGCTGCGGCACGCGTTGAGGCTCGCATCGGGATCGCAGAACGCGCCGATCGGATCGTCGCCGAGGATGTCGTCGGGCGGCAGGCAGATCGTCCCGGTCGCGCCGCTCGCGGTGCCGCAGGTGTAGGGCGGCACGCCGAGCTCGCCGAAGCGCCGCGGACAGTCGCCTGCGTTGCGGCACTGCCCGGTGCAGCCGATCCCCGGGATGCAGATCCCGGTGCGACAGTCGGACGCCGCGCTGCACGGCCGCTCGACGTCGATGCACACCCGGCGCCCCGACGTGTCGAAGGTCGTGCACGCGTGACCCGCCGGACAGTCGGCCGCGCTCGCGCAGTCGCGCACGCACTGGCCGCCCGACGGGTCGCCGAGACAGAGCGTCGTCGAGCAGGTGTCGGGTGTCGCGGTGTTGCACGGCTCGCCGGTGTCGTCGGGCACGCAGACGCCGTCGACGCAGAGGTGCTCGCGCGCGCACTGCAGGTGGTTCGTGCAGGTTCGCGTGCAGAAGCGCGTGCCCCCGCGATCGTCGACGCAGCGCGCGCTCGCGCACTGTCCGTCGGTCGTGCAGCGATCGAGGTACGCGCCGGTGCCGGGCGGCGTGCCTCCGTCGACGGGCGGCGCGACCCACGCGTCGATCGGTGGCGTCCACGCGTCGGTCTCGATCGTCTGCGCGTCGATCGGCGTGGTGCCGGCGTCGGTGAGCGACGCATCGAGGCCCGGTGGCTGCGCATCGCTCTCGTTGTGGTGACCGGCGTCGGGATTGCGGAGCGGCCCCGCCTTCGCGCACCCGATCACCAAGAGCACCGCGCTCACCCACAGCCACCGCGAGAACATCACCGCGCATCATCGCACGGGGTGCGATCTCCGAGCGATCGCCCCCTCGTGTTACCGTCGCGTCCCGAACTCCGAAGGAGCGAGAAGAGCCACTCATGAAACGTCTCGTCGCGATCACGGCGCTCGTCGCGCTCGGCGGCTGCTGCTTCGGCGGCGGCAACTTCACCGTCACCGGCCCCACCACCAGCATCGGCCCCGGGTTCGCGCCCGACCCGATGATCCTCGCGGGCAGCGCGGGCGGCCCGACCGACGCGAGCACGCTGAGCCCGACCTGCCGCGGCCACGTCGGCATCATCCCGAGCCACACGCTGCAGATCACCGGGCCCATGCCCCAGCTCCACGTGCTGGTGCGCTCCGATCAGGACACCACGCTCGTCGTGCGCCAGCCCGACGGCAGCTACGTGTGCAACGACGACAGCGACGGGCTCAACCCCGCGGTCGCGCTCACGAACCTCGCGGCCGGCAGCTACAACGTGTTCGTCGGCACCTACGCCGCGAACGCGAGCGCGACGTACACGCTGGGGCTCACCACGAACCCCTCGCTCACGCCCTCGACGCTCGGCGCGGGCGGCGTCGTTCCGCCCATCCCGCCGCCGGTCGGCTATCCGACGCTCCCGCCTCCTCCGCCGCTCGGCGCGGCCGGCGCGGGCGCAGCGCCGGGCACCGTCCTGCGCACCGGCTCGGCCACGGTCGCGCTCGTCAGCGGCAATCTGCCGGGCGTCGCGGCGGGCACGCAGTGCACGTTCACCCAGACCGCGGTCGATCCCGGGCAGTACGGCTTCGACTGCCGCTGGCAGGTCACGTGCGCGGGCACCGTCGTCTACGGCGACAGCGAGGGTGGCTACAACCCGTGCAGCGATCCGAGCTGGCCTCCGGGCACGCTGGTCGCGGACGTGAACACGAGCGGCAACGATCGTGATCCCTCGCTCGTCATCAACGCGGGCGGGATGATGGTGCGCGACGACGCGCAGGGCGCGCGCGGCGAGTACCAGATCACCGCGACGATGCCGGCGCCCACGCCGATTCCCCCGGGCTGAGCTCTCGGAGGGGTCTTGGAAGACCCCTCCCCCCCGACCGGCAAAGCCGGATCGGGGCCCCCCACCCCGAACGCTGCGCGCGGGGCCCCAGCCCCGCTTGCTCTCGCTCGGCGGCGCGTGCGCGGGGCGCTTGGGGGCACGAACGACGGCCGACGCGATCCCGATCGCGCCGGCCGTTCGCGCTTCTCACTCCCCGCAGTTCGCTCCCGGCGCCACGACCACGCCTCCTCGTCCCTCGATCACGCTGCGCAAGAAGCACCCGTACTGGTGCCGCACCGCCTCGAGCTGCACGAAGATGTCGTGGGGATCGCTGAATCCGTCGCCCGCGTACTGCACGACCACGCCGGTGTACGCGTCGCCGCGCTCCGACGTTCGATTCGCGTGCACCGGATACCCGAGCACGCCCTCGCGCCCGTCGAGCGCGAGCGCGTCCTGCATCGAGCTCCACACCACGTCGCCCGCCTGCTCGTGCCCGTACGCGAGCGCGACCGCGTCGTACACCCGCGTCGGGAAGTACGAGTCGCCTTCGCCCACCGGCTCGTAGACCGGACGCGACGCGACGCCCTCGAGCGGACGCCGCGACAAGCGCGGCATGTACACCAGCGGCTCCGCAGGCTCCCACGCCAGCTCGAGCAGGAAGAGCGCGGGATGCAGGTGCGTGAGCGTCCTTCCGTTCGCTCCGAGCAGCGCGCCCAGCAGCCCCGCCGCCCCCGGCACCAGGCTCGTCTCGAGGATGAAGTACGACCAGTACCCGCCCGCGCCGGTCGGCACCAGCGCGCGGAAGCGCGGCTCGATCGCGCCCACGATGTTCGTGTACATCCCGCCCATCGACTGGCCGAGCGCGACGAACGCGTCGCCGTCGAACCGATGCTCGCCCGCGCTCCCGCACGACGCGATCACCTCGGGCGCGATCGTCGTGCGCGTCATCGCCTCCACGAGCAGCCGCGACTCCAGCGCGCCCTGACGGAACGTGTCGCGGAACGCGCCGAGGTTCTCGAGGTTCAGGTACGCGGTGTCGCCCGCGCCCGGCACGCGATCCGGGCTCAGCGGCAGCGCCGCGCCCACCGCTGCGAAGCCGTGCGCCGCGATCACGTGGGCCGGCCCTTCGCCCGCCGCGGGCTCTCCGCCTTCCACCCGCGGCCCGCGATCGACCACCTGCGACGCGACCCCGCCCGAGCCGTGGAAGTAGACCATCAGCGGCCATCCGCTCGCCGGCATCTCGCCGCGCGGGATCGTGATCACCACCGGCACCGTCTCGCGTCGCTGCTCGATCGGCGTGCCCGCGGCATCGAGCTCGAACGTCCCCTCGGTCGCGAACGGCGGCGTGCCGCGCTGCATCTGCGGCATCGAGATCGTCCCGCGCAGCTCGCAGTAGCGATCCCACGTGTGCTCGAGCGCCAGCGACTCGATCGTCACGTCGTGCGCGGCGAGCACGCGCTCCGACATCGCGTGGAGGTCCGCGACCACGTCGCCGGTCGTCAGCACCGTCGCCGCCGCGACCTCGCCCACGTCGACGTTCATCATCGCGAGCGTCTCGAAGAGCGGCGCGTAGACCTCCGCCGCGCGTGCGCCCCACGGCGCATCGGGGGTCTCGCCGCGCGCCAGCGTCGCGAGCGCGTCGGGCACGCCGAGCGGGCGTCCCAGCGCATCGCCGAGCGCGCGCATCACCACCAGCGCGTACGTGCGATCGGGCGCGAGCACGAACCCGGGCCGAGGCGAGACCGCGAGCAGATGCGCGCCGGTCGATCCGTCCTCGGGCATCGTCGCCGCGACCACCGGCACCAGCGCGCCGCGCGCGGACGAGTCGGGATCGACGTCGACCAGCAGGATCGGCGCGTCGCGCTCCGCCGCGATCACGTCGTCCGCCGAGCGCGCCCCGAGGGGCGCCGAGAACCGCACGTACATCGCGGGCACCACCGGCCAGCCGCGGCGCTCGTCGGCGAGCGGCAGGAGATCGTTCAGGAGGTCGCTGCCGCGTGGGTTCGGATAGCCCGCGAGGTCCGGCGTGCCGTCCTCCTCGAGCCGCAGATCGGAGGGGAAGGGGAACGCGAAGAAGTCGCTGCCGATCGCCTCGGGATCGAAGCGCGCGATCGCCTCGCCGGGATCGACCCACGCGTCGCTCGCGCCTCCGTCGACGACGGTCCCGTCGTCGTCCCCGCATCCCACGAGCGCCACGATCACCAACACCCACGCGAGACGGCACTGCATCCGCGCGATGCTACTCGCGTCGGGGTGCGCGCGAAGGTATCGAAACCGGCCGTCGCTGACCGCGTCCACGTCGTCGACCGCAACGTCGGCGTGAGCCCGCCCGGTCCCTGGACCGCCAACCGGATCAGTGCTCTAGGATCGCGCTCGCGATGCGGTTCTCGCTCTTCGGCGTCCCGGTGCACGTGCGTCCGACCTTCTGGCTCGTCGCGCTGATGCTCGCGTCGCCCCGCCATCTCCAGGAGGGCGAGTGGGCGCACGTCGCGTCGTGGATCGCGATCGTGTTCGTCTCGGTGCTGGTGCACGAGCTCGGTCACGCGTGGGCGATGCGCGCGCTCGGTCGTGCGCCGCGCATCGAGCTCTGGGCGATGGGCGGTCTCACCCACTGGGGCGAGGGCCCGCGCATCTCGGGGTGGAAGCGCGCCGTGGTCTCGCTCGCCGGTCCCACCGCCGGCTTCGCGCTCGCGCTGCCGATCGCGATCGCCGCGCGCTGGGGCACGTTCGAGCCGGGCTCGCTCGAGCAGGACGCGATCGAGCAGGCGCTCTGGGTGAACCTGGGGTGGGGCGCGCTGAACCTCCTGCCCATCCTGCCGCTCGACGGAGGGCACGTCATGGAGGTGACGCTCACCTCGATGTTCGGCCCGCGCGGACCCCGCTTCGCGCGCTACGCGTCGATCGCGCTCTCGGCGATCGCGGCGGTCGTCGCGATGACGTACTCGGTGCCCGGTCTCGCGTTCATCGCGCTCTTCGCGGGCATGCAGTCGATGCGCGCCCTCGGCGCGCCCGAGGGCGACGGATCGATCCCGGCGCGCGCGCCGATCGATCCCGCGATCGAGCGCGCGATCGAGGACGCATGGGACGCGATCCGCGGCGGCCGCGAGGACGACGCGATCACCGCGTGCGACACGATCCTCGCGAGCACGCCCGACGACGAAGCGAGCGCGCCGCTGCGCGCGCGCCTGCTCGAGACGATCGCGTGGGCGCACCTCGAGGCGGGTCGCGAGCGCGCCGCGCTCGAGATCAGCCGGCGTATGCCTCCCCGGTTCCGCCCGAGCGCGCTGCTCGCCGCGCGCCTCCTGCTCGCGGAGGGCAAACACACCGAGGGCATGCTCGCGCTCGAGCGCGCGTGGCAGGACACGCCGGGCGATCTCCCCGGGCTCGTGCTCGCGGCCGCGCACATCGACGCGCGCCAGCCCGAGCGCGCGGTCGCGATGCTGCGCAGCCTGCGCGGCGCGCGCCTCTCGACCCACGCGCACCTCACGATCGGCGCCGCGCTCTTCTACGCCGAGCAGTACGAGCCCGCGCTCGCGGTGAGCGAGCTCGGATGGAACCGATTCCACGATCCGACGCACGCCTACAACGCAGCGTGCTCGTGCGCGAGGCTCGGACGCGTCGACGCCGGCCTCGACTGGATCGGACACGCGGTGAGATCGGGCTTCGACGACGTCGTGAAGCTCGAGAGCGACGACGATCTCGCGCCGCTCCGCGACGATCCGCGCTGGCGCGAGGTCGTTTCCGCGCGATCTCCGAAGCGCTGAGCGTCGATCACGGCGCGAGATCGCGCGTTTTCTCGGCAGATTCACGCGATCTCGCGGCGGTGGTGGATCGATGGGCGGCCGGTGGTGCAGTGACCACCGCCGCGGTGGTGCCGAGACCACCGCCGCGGTGGTGCCTCGATGGGCGCGCGGTGGTGCGGTGATGCCCTCGCGGTGGTGGACCGAAGGCTGACCGCCCGTTCGATCACCACCTCGATCCCATCGACCCACCAGCGCTCGCTCGTCCGAGCACGTCGCACGAGAGCCTCGAGCCAAGCTTCGCTCCTCGTCCGCTCCAGTCGGCCCCCAGCCGCGCGAAGCGCGCTGCCGGTCCGCGGCGTGCTCGATCCCGCGCGACGCGCGGGACCGAGCCGCCGCTGCATTCACCACCACCGAGGCGGGTGAGACCCATGCAGGCCGAAGCGCTACCAGCAGGGCGGGTGGCATGGTGCCGGAGCGCTTCCGCAGCGACCCATCCAGCCGCCGACCACAGCCCCGAACGGTTCGAGGCGGAGCGCGAACGCGCCCCGCCTCGAACGACCCCGCCTTCCAGCCATCTCACCCGCACCGCGAGCCGGTCGCGAGGACTAGCGACGGCACCATGCCACCCGCCCCCGCCGAGACCGTCTCGTCTCGAGATCAGGAGAGATCAGTCCCCGAGCTTCTTCAGCTTGACCATCCCGACGAGGGCCCGCGCCATGTTCCCGCTGAGCAGGCCGTGGAACACCTCGCGCATCGCGGGGTACTTGCGGCCGTAGGGGAACCAGAACGGCTCCGCCTTGCTCCACCCGCGGTCGATCATGATCGCCTTCTGGTGCGTGAACGTCAGCAGCCCCTCGGGCCCGTGGTAGCGCCCGAAGCCGCTCGACTTCACGCCGCCGAACGGCAGCGCGGGGTTGCCCACCGACACGATCACGTCGTTGACCGTCACCTGCCCGCACTCCATGCGCGACGCGATGGCGAGGCCCTTGTCGACGTTCTTCGTCCACACGCTGCCGACCAGGCCGTACTGGTGCTCGTTCGCCATGCGCACCGCCTCGTCGACGTCGCGCACCTTCACCACCGGCAGCACCGGGCCGAACGTCTCGTCGGAGTAGATCTCCATCTCCGGCCGCACGTCGGTGAGCACCGTCGGCGCGTAGAACTGCCCGGGGCGCGGCAGCCGCTCGCCGCCGAAGAGCACCTTCGCGCCCTTCGCGATCGCGTCCTTCACGTGGCGCTCGACGGTCTCGATCTGCTTCGGGAACGTCATCGGGCCCATGTCGGCGTGCTCGTCGGGCCCGCCGACCTTCACCTTCGCGACCTCGCGGCGCAGCAGCTCGACGAAGCGATCGTGCACCGGCGCCTCGACCAGGATGCGCTCGATCGAGACGCACATCTGGCCGCAGTTCACCAAGCCGCCCCAGACCGCGGCCTTCGCCGCGCGCTCGAGGTTCGCGTCGGCGCAGACGATCATCGCGTCCTTGCCGCCGAGCTCGAGCTCCACCGGGATCGGCTTCTTCGACGCGGCCTGCATCACCTTGCGCCCGGTCGCGACCGAGCCGGTGAAGAAGATCTTGTCGACCTCGGCCTCGACCAGCGCCGCGCCGGTCGTGCCGTCGCCCTGGATCACCTCGACCACGCCGCTGGGGATCCCGATGCGACGGAAGATCTCCGCGATGATCTCCCCGGTGATCGGCGTCACCTCGCTCGGCTTGAGCACCACCGTGTTGCCCGCGATCAGCGCGGACACGACGGGCACCATCGCGAGCTGGAAGGGGAAGTTCCACGGCGAGATGATCCCCACCACGCCGACCGGGAAGTGCTCGACGTAGCTGGTCTTGCCGGGGAAGAGGATCGGGGTCGGGACCTTCTTGCGCGCGAGGATCTTCGGCGCGTGCTTCCGGTAGTAGTCGATGTAGAGCGGCACGCTCATCAGCTCGGTGAGCAGCGAGTCGACGAGCGGCTTGCCGGTGTCCTCCGAGATGCGGCGCGCGTACTCCTCGCCGTGCGTGCGCACGACCTCCTTGATGCGATCGAGGATGGCGAGCCGCGCCTCGACGCTCGTCTCGCGCCAGCTCGCGAAGGCCGCGCGTGCCCGCGCGACGGCGGAGATCACGCCCTCGCGCGATGTGATCGGGAACTCGCCGAGGCGCTCGCCCGTGACCGGGCTGCGCTTCTCGATGATGCCGCCCTCGTAAGCGCCCACCGACTGCCCGTGCCCGTTGACGTGACTGCCGTTCGCGTGTCCGTTGGTGCGCGTCTGCTCCATGGCGCGGCTTCCTCCGACGAGAAGATGAATCTCGGCTCAGCTGGAAGCGCCATGATGCCCTCGTGAGTGGGGCATAGCCAATCCCCGCATTGTGGTCGCGCCGCGGGGTGCCCACGTCGACCGCGATGGCGCGCAAGTCCGACCCCGAGCGCCCGCTGCGCCTGCCGATCAAGCTCGGCCCGTGCTCGAACGGCGAGTACACGCCGCGGCCACGATCGCCGGTGATCGCACGGGCGCAGCGCCTGGCGCACGAGCTCGCGGAGCGGGGCGCGCGCCGGCTCGGGCTCTCGCGCCGTGCCTTCCTCGAGTCGAGCTGCGGCGCGGCGGCGGTGCTCGTCGCGCTGAACCAGGCCAGCGGATGTGGCGGCGGCCACTACGCGGTGGCGCCCGAGGCGACCGAGGATCGCGCGCTCGCCGACGCGACGATGCAGGGCGACGAGCTGATCTTCGACGTGCAGACGCACCACGTCGACACCGACCGCGCGTGGTACGCGTCGGACGAGCCGAACATCGGTGGGTTCCTCGAGCGCGCCGCGGGCGCGTGGTGCGACGAGCCGAGCTGGGTGCAGTGCTACTCGCGCGATCGCTACGTGCGCGAGGTCTTCCTGCGCAGCGACACCGACCTCGCGGTGCTGAGCGCGCTCTTCGGCGACGAGGAGATCAACGCCAACACGATCGAGGGCCTCGCCGAGACGCGCGAGCGCCTCGATCGGTTGGGGCGCCGGCTGCGCATCCACGGGATCGTGCTGCCCGAGTCGCACGAGCCCGCGCGCACCGCCGAGCGCATGCAGGCGCTCGCCGAGCGATGGCGGGTGAGCGCCTGGAAGCTCTATCCGGTGTGGGGCCCGGCGCGGAGCGGGTGGTGGCTCGACGGCGACGACGGCATGCGCGTCATCCGTCGCGGGCTCGAGCTCGGGGTGCCGCTCTTCGCGGTGCACAAGGGGCTGCCCCTCGGCGGGCAGGATCCCCGGTACGCGAAGCCGCGCGACGTGGGCCCGGTGGCGCGCGCGTTCCCCGACGCGACGTTCCTCGTCTACCACTCGGCGTACGAGTCCTCGCTCACCGAGGGCCCCCACGATCCCCGCGCCGAGCGCGGCGTCGACGCGCTGATCAACACGCTGCGCGAGCACGGCGTCGGGCGCGACGGGAACGTCTACGCCGAGCTCGGCAGCGCGTGGCGCGAGGTGATGGGGCGTCCCGACGAGGCCGCGCACCTGATCCGCAAGCTGCTCGTGCACCTCGGCGAGGACCGGATCCTGTGGGGCACCGACGCGATCTGGTTCGGCTCGCCGCAGGATCAGATCCAGGCGTTCCGCACGTTCGAGATCTCGCCCGCGCTGCAGGAGCGCCACGGGTATCCCGCGCTCACCCCCGCGATCAAGGCGAAGATCTTCGGGCTCAACGCGGCGCGTGTGTACGGCGTCGACCTCGCGGAGCTGCGCGCGGCGCACGACGACGAGCTCGCTCGGGCGCGCGAGGAGCACCGCGCGCGGAGCGGACCGAGCTTCGCGACGTACGGCCCGCGCACCCGGCGCGAGCTGCTCGCGCTCACCCGCACCCGCGGCGGCATGCCCGACTGATGGATCGCCCGCGTTGACGAGCAGGTCGCGTCCATGCGAGCACGCGCCGCATGGCGATCGACTTCGTGATCATGCCGCTCAGCCGCTACATCGCGGGGGACTTCGTCACGCCCGCGATGGAGCTCGCGTGGAGCGCGGGCGTGCCGTACGCCGTGATCCGGCCCGACGGAACGACGACGATCCCACCTCACACGCCGTTCGGCGGGCCCGACGCGCCCGCGCGGCGCGCACGATTCGTCGACATGGTGCTCGAGGACCTGCGCGCGATCCCGGCGATTGCGAGCACGCCGTGGGACGAGCGATCCGACGCCGCGCCCGCGTTCCACCGCGTCGACGCGAGCGCGTATGCGGCATTGCTCGAGGAGGCGTCGAGCGCGCGCAAGCGCGGCCTCTTCGGCCTGCTCGGCACCACGCCTCCGGCGGAGCACCTCACGACCGGGCTCTTCGTGCCACACCGCGTCGAGACCACGTTCGTGATGGAATCTCCGATCAAGCAGCGGGTCGGGTCGGTGCCGAGGGCGCTCGAGGAGCTCGCCGCGAGGACGTGGTCGCCCCTCGCGTCGAGCGCGGTCGCGACGCTGCGCGCGGCGCTCGAAGACGCAGCGCGCCTGCGGCTGCCGATGATCGTCGATCAGTGAGATCGATCGGGACGAGCACGCTTGGATCGCGACACCTCGCGCCTTAGAGTCACGCGACCGCACATGAGCCAGCGCTACCAGGCCCCCTTCGGCCCTCAGGGCACCTCCCCGATCGACCCGCGCCTCGCCGAGAAGCTGCTCGGGGTCGCCCTCTCGAAGGGCGGCGACTACGCGGATCTCTTCTTCGAGTACGAGGTGAGCGGCAGCTACGGCTACGAGGAGGGCATCCTCAAGAGCGCGGGCCGCGGTGTGTCGATGGGCCTCGGCGTGCGCGTGCGGAAGGGCGACGCGACGGGCTACGCGTACTGCGAGGACTTCGAGGTCGACGCGATGGAGCGCGCGGCGCGCACCGCGGCGCAGATCGCGGACGCGGGCGGCAAGGAGCCGGTCGGTCTCGCGCCGCTCGACACGCCCAAGCGCTACCACGTCGAGCTCTACTCGCTCGACGTCGCGGGCGAGCTCAAGCGCGACCTGCTGCGCCGCGCCGACGAGGCCGCGCGCGCTGCGGATCCCCGGGTCTCGCGGGTCGAGGCGTCGATCAGCGAGAGCCTGCGCGAGATCCTGGTCGCGACGAGCGACGGCACGATGGTGCACGACATCCAGCCGCTCATCCGCTTCGGCATCCGCGTGATCGCGGAGCAGAACGGCAAGCGCCAGGCGGGCAGCTCGGGCGGCGGTGGCCGAATGGGCCTCGAGTACTTCGATCAGCGCTCGCCCGAGTGGCACGCGAAGGAAGCGGTGCGTCAGGCGCTCACGATGCTCGACGCGCGCGAGGCCCCGGCGGGCGAGATGGAGGTCGTCCTCGCGCCCGGCGACAGCGGCATCCTCCTCCACGAAGCGGTGGGGCACGGCCTCGAGGCGGACTTCAACCGCAAGAAGACGAGCAACTACACCGACCAGATCGGACAGCGTGTCGCGAGCGATCTCTGCACGGTGGTCGACGACGCGACGCTCGCGAGCTCGCGCGGCTCGGTGAATGTCGACGACGAGGGAAACGTCCCGCAGAGCACGATGTTGATCGAGAAGGGCATCCTGCGCGGGTACATGCAGGACCGTCAGTCCACCGAGTTCTTCGGCGGGCGCCCGACCGGCAACGGACGGCGCGAGTCGTTCAAGTCGCACCCGATGCCGCGCATGACGAACACGATGCTGCTCGCCGGTCAGGACGACCCCGAGGAGATCGTGAAGAGCGTGAAGAAGGGCGTCTTCGCGCGGAAGTTCGGCGGTGGTCAGGTCGACATCTCGAACGGCGATTTCGTCTTCTCGCTCACCGAGGGCTACCTCATCGAAGACGGGAAGATCACGGCGCCGCTCAAGGGCGTGAACCTGATCGGCAATGGGCCGGACGTCATGCGCAAGGTCGTCATGCTCGGGAGCGACATGGAGCTCTCGGACGGGATCTGGACGTGCGGCAAGGAAGGGCAGTCCGTGCCCGTCGGCGTGGCGTGCCCGACGGTGAAGATCAGCGGGATGACGGTCGGCGGCACGCAGGTCGGGTGAGGACGAATGACGCGTGAAAGTTGGGACGCGACGCAGTCGCGTCTGATCGCGCTCGGCGAGCGCATCGTGGACATGGCGAAGAAGTCGGGCGCCGATGTCGCGGAGGCAGTGATCGGCGAGGGCTCGCATCTGTCCGCGAAGGTGCGGATGCGCGAGCCCGAGCTCGTGGAGGAAGCCGGGTCACGCTCGGTCGGTCTGCGGGTGATGATCGGCCAGCAAGTCGCGGTCTCGACGACCAGCGATCTCAGCGAGCGCGGCATCCGCCGCTTCGTCGAGGACGCGATCGAGCTCGCGCGGCTGTCGCAGCCCGATCCCTCGGCGGGCCCGCCCGACTCGTCGCTGCTCTCGCGGCGCGAGCAACACGTCGAGCTCGATCTGCACGACGATCGCGTCGACTCGATCGACGGCGCGTCGGCGATCGGCCACGCGAAGCGCGCGGAGTCGGCGGCGCTCGAGTACGACGCGCGCATCACGAACTCCGAGGGCGCGAGCTTCAGCCGGGCGAGCGGGGCGCGCGCGCTGGTGACGAGCGGCGGGTTCCGCGGCGTCTCGCGCGGCACCTACGCGTCGCTCTCCGTGCATCCGGTGGCCGACGACACCACCGAAGGGCAGGGCGGCAAGAAGCGCAGCGGCTACTACTGGACCGCGAAGCGCCACTACGCGGGCCTGCTCCCCGACGACGTCGTCGGCCGCGAGGCCGCGCGGCGCACCCTCGCGAAGCTCGGCGCGCGCAAGGTCGAGACCCAGGAGTGCGCGGTCGTGTTCGACCCCGACGTCGCGCGCTCGATCCTCGGGCTCATCGCAGGCTGCATCGGCGGCGGCGCGATCTGGCGGAAGTCGAGCTATCTCGTCGATCGCGTGGGCACGAAGGTCGCGAGCGATCTCGTCTCGATCGTCGACGATCCGCTGATCGCACAGGCCCCCGGATCGCGCGCCTACGACGGCGAAGGCCTGCTCTCGCGACGCAACGTCGTGATCGAGAAGGGCGAGCTGAAGACGTACCTCCTCGACACCTACAGCGCGCGCAAGCTCGGCCTCGAGAGCACGGCGAGCGCGGCGCGCGGAGGCTCGGGCGGCGTGTCGCCGACCACGACGAACTTCGTGCTCCAGCCCGGCACCACGAGCCCCGAGGACATCGTGCGCAGCACGAAGAAGGGCCTCTACGTCACCGAGATGATGGGCTTCGGCTTCAACGCGGTGACCGGTGACTTCTCGCGCGGCGCGGCGGGCTTCTGGATCGAGAACGGCGAGAAGACGTTCCCGGTGAGCGAGGTGACGATCTCGCTCAACCTCGATCAGATGCTGCAGCGCATCGACATGGTCGGTACCGACCTCGATCTGCGCACGTCGATCGCGAGCCCGACGTTCCGCATCAGCGCGATGACCCTCGCGGGCAAGTGATCTCCCCGCTCATCCTGTTCGCCGCGCTCGGTGCCGTCGGCGCGGCCGCGCTCGGCGCGTGGTGGTTCTCGCCGTACCAGCAGACGCTCCGTGCGATCCGCGCCGCGCCATTGGTGCGGGTCGCGGATGCGCCCGACGGTCAGCTGGTGCGCATCCTCGGCACCCTCCGCGCCGGCACGCGCACGCTCGACGCGCCGCTCTCGCAGCTCACCTGCGCGGCGTATCGCGTCGAGGTCGACGTGCGCGTCTCGACCGGCAAGAGCTCGAGCTGGCGCTCGCTGATCCGCGACCGAGAAAGCGTGGACTTCGTCGTCGAGGACGAGACCGGTCGCGCGATCGTGAAGGCGCTCCAGCTCGAGCCCGCGATCGTCCTCGATCACCACCAGCGCTCGGGCACGTGGAACGACGCGACGCCCGAGCTCGACGCGTACCTCACGCGCCACGGCCACAAGAGCACCGACTTCTTCGGCTTCAACAAGGGCATGCGCTACCAGGAAGGCGTGCTCGAGCCCGGCGAGACCGTCGCGATCCTCGGCCTCGCACGCTGGGAGGACGATCCTCACCCGGGCGCCGCACGCGGCGGCGCCGGCTATCGCGAGACCGCGCGGAGGAAGCGCCTCGTCATCGAGCCGAGCGCGCTCGGCCCGGTGCGCGCGAGCGACGATCCCTCCGTGCTCTCCTGAGCGTCACTCGCTCTCGCCCTGGTCCTCTTCGTCGTCGTCGGCCATCGGCCCTTCGACGAAGATCTGCATCCCGCTCGCAGTGACGAGCTCGGCGCGCACTCCGTCGACCTCTTCCTCGTCGTCCTCCGCGAGCGCGACCGTGATGTTCGCGATCGCCGTGCAGATCGCGGTCGCGAGCTCGTAGTCGCTCGCGCTCACCGCGACCGTTCCCACGCCGCGCTTCGATCGCGAGAGCACCGGGATCCATCCGTCCGCCGGCAGATCGAGCTCGTGCTCGCGCGCGAACGCCTCGAACGCCGGGCCGAGATCCTCGGCGCGCTCGTAGGCGAGGGCGATCACGCTCGCCTTGTCGCGCGGCGCGCTCCCCTCGGTCATCGCCTCGCTCAGCGCCTCGAAGTCCTCGGGCGACTCCACGAACATCCATCCACCGGGCGCCTCGCCCGGCCTGAGATCGTCGTTCTCGATCCCGACCGGCTCGTCCTCCAGCTCGTCGTCCTCGTCGTCGTCCGAGCTGAGCACGAACACGCCGCCCTCCTCGATCCCCAGCGCCGCGGCCTCCACCGAGAACGACGTCGCAGGCGGGAAGAACCCCCACGGCGCCACGTGCCGCATCACCTGCGCCGACGCGAAGAACGCACGGAGGTGATCGCTCGTCGTGCCCTCGCCATCGAGCGGCCCGGGCATGTTCGCGAGCGCTGCCGCGTCCTTCTCGAGCTCCTCCATCAGCGCATCGAGCTTCGGCGTCGCGCCCACCGTGATCTCCTCGCGCACCCCCGCCGCGCGCACCGCCTTCGCGAGCGTGCCCGTCTTCACCACGAGCTTGCGCGGCCGCCCGATCTCGCCGAAGAGCTGCTTGAGCGAGGTCGCGACCGCCTCGCCTTCACCCATCGAGGCCCAGAGATCGTTCGCGACGAGCCCGCCTTCGTCCTCGTCCACCACGAGCACGGCCGTGCCGCTCTCACCCTCGTCGCCGGTGATCGCCACGGTCCCGACGCTCCACACGCCCATCCTCGCCATCGCACGCTCCCGCTCGCGAAAGCGGCGAGCATGCCATACCGTCCTCGCCTCGCATGCCCGCGTCCCGCGCCCGCGAAGACAAGCGACTCCTGCGCCTCCTGCCCGTCGAGCGTTGGCCCACCGAGGACGAAGCGCGACGCTCGCGCTGGCTCTCCCCGGTGCGCATCGGCCCGATCGAGGCGCACGAGCGCACGTGGATCCCCGCGATGGTCCCGTGGCGCGCCACCGACGACGGCTTCGTCACCGAGAACGTGATCGGCTGGTACCGACGCTTCGCGGAGAGCGCGCCCGGCGTGATCGTCGTCGAGGCGACCGGCATCCGCGACGTCCCGAGCGGCCCGCTGCTGCGCATCGGCCACGATCGCTTCGTGCCCGGGCTGCGTCGCCTCACCGAGGCAGTGCGCGACGCATCGCGGGGACGCACTCGCCTCTTCCTGCAGATCATCGATTTCCTCGCGATCAAGCGCCGCCCGCCGCGCGAGAAATTCCTCGAGCGCTTCCTCGTGATCGACGACGCGCTCCGCGCGCGCCTGCCCGGCGCGTCCGATCCCGAGATCCGCGCGTTCCTGCTCGCACAAGACGACGACGCGCTCCGCGCATATCTCTCGCCGCGCGATCACGAGTCGCTCACGATGGGCCATCGCGAGCGCGTCACCGACACGCACCTGCCGCACATCCGCGATCTGCCGCGCGCGATCCCGCCGCTCTTCGCCGATGCAGCGCGCCGCGCGCGGGAAGCGGGCTTCGACGGAGTCGAGCTCCACTACGCGCACGCCTACACGATGTCGTCGTTCCTCTCGCGCCTGAACGATCGCGCCGACGGATACGGCGGCCCGCGCGAGCACCGCGTGCGCCTTCCCCTCGAGACCTACCGCGCAGTGCGCGACGCGGTCGGCCCCGACTACGTCGTCGGCGCGCGTTTCCTCGGTGACGACGTCGTCGAGGGCGGCTCACGCATCGACGACGCGACCTACTTCGCCCTCGAATTCGCCCGCGCCGGCATGGATTTCCTGAGCATCAGCAAGGGCGGCCGCTTCGAGGACGCGAAACAGCCGAAGGTCGGCGACGCCGCGTACCCCTACACCGGCCCGAGCGGCCACGAGTGCATGCCCACCGTGCACATCGCGCCGCCCGGCCCGTTCGGCCGCAACGTCCCGCTCGCCGCCACCATCCGCCGCGCCCTGCAACATCACGATCTCACCACGCCGATCGTCACCGCAGGCGGCATCGCGACCTTCGACCAGGCCGAGTCCATCCTCGCGCGGGGCGATGCCGACATCGTCGCGATGGCGCGCCAAGCGCTCGCCGATCCCGACTTCTTCGAGAAGCTGCGTCGCGGACGCGGCGACGAGATCCGTCGCTGCCTCTTCACGAACTACTGCGAGGCGCTCGACCAATCGCACAAAGAGGTCACGTGCCAGCGCTGGGATCGCGAGTCCCTCGACGACACGATCCCCCGCAGCCACGACGGCAAGCGCCGACTCCTCGCGCCCCCGTGGTCCTACTGAAGCGGATCGCTCGCCTCGTCCTCGCCTTCGCCCTCGAAGCTGTCCGGTCGGCGCTGTCGCTTCGCGCTCTGCTGCGCGCGCACGTAGCTCACCATCACGTCGACGTACGACTCGAACCCCGGGCACTTGATCCCCTTGGGATCCAGCACTTCCCGCGCTCCACGATCGTCGTACACGACCTCGGTCGCGAGCTGCTCGAGGAACGCGCGCGGCACGTGCGCGAACCGCTCGAGCCCCGGCGTCCGCAACAGCGCCGTCGCGAGGTTCGTCGGCAAGAACCCGCGCGGCAGCGGACGCCCGGCGGCCTGCGCGATCAGCTCGAACACCCGCCGCGCCGACTGCGGCGTCGGATCCACGAGATGGAACGTTCGCCCCACGCTGCGCGCGTCGTTCGCGATCGCCCACCCCGCATCGACCACGTAGTCGATCGGCACGAGATTGAGCGGCACGTCCCCGCGCCCCGGCAGCGGCACCCGCAGATCCACCGGCGAGCTCAGCATCAAGAGCACCAGCAGATAGGGCCCTTCGAAGCGATCGATCTCGCCGGTCACCGAGTCGCCCACCAGGATCGCGGGCCGCAGGATCGTCGTACGCAGCCCACGCTGCATCGCGGCGCGCACGAGCTGCTCGCCCTTGAAGCGCGTCTCTTCGACCACGTTGCGGAACCCCTCGGGCGCCTGCAGCTCCTCCTCGAGCACGTACCCGCGACGCCCACCGCTCACCAGCGCGCTCGACCAGTGCACCAGCCGTTCGAGCTTCTTCGCCTCGCGCGCGAGCTCGAGCACCTCGCGCACTCCGTCGACGTTCACGCGCTGCGCGACCTCGCGCGCGACCCCGAGGTACGTCGCCGCCGCGCAGTGATGGATGACCTGCACCTCCTGCGCGAGCGCGACGTGCTCCTTCCCCGAGAGCCCCATGTCCATCGACGCGACATCGCCCTCGAGCAGCGTCACGCGCTCGCGATCGCGCACCGGCAGCGCGCTCACGATCTCCTGCGCGCGCTCCCAGAATTTCTCCTGCACCACGCAGCGCACCCGCGCCGTGCGCTCCTCCGCGAGGATCTTCCGCACCATCCGCGTGGCGAGGAAGCTCGTCGGAAACCCCGTCACCAGTGTGACTCGCCCCGTCATCGTCCCGTCCCCCCGAATCGCGCGAGCAGCGCGTGATGCACCTCGTCGGTGCGCGCGCGCAGCGCCGCGAGATCTCCATCGTTCCAGATCACGTGATCCGCGACCGCGATCTTCTGCTCGAGCGGAAGCTGCGCCGCGAGCCGCGCCCGCGCCGCATCCGCGTCGAGCGCGTCGCGCGCCATCACGCGCGCGACCTGCACCTCCGCGCTCGCCGCGACCACCACGAGCGCCTGCATCATCCGGTACGACCCGTTCTCCACGAGCAAGGCCGCTTCGTAGATCCCGTACACGTCCCCGCGCTGCGCCAGCGCCGCGAGCTCGCTCATGCTGCGCGCCGCGATGCGTGGATGTGTGATCGCCTCGAGCGCTCTCCGCTTCTCCGCATCCGCGAACACGATCGCCCCGACCTTCTTGCGATCGAGCGATCCGTCCTCCGCGAGCACGTCCTCGCCGAAGACGCGCACCACCTCGGCGAGCCCCTCGCTCCCCTTCGCGACGACCTCGCGCGCGACGAGGTCCGCATCGACCACGTGCACGCCCAGCTCGCGGAAGATGCGCCCCACGGTGCTCTTCCCCGACGCGATCCCGCCCGTCAGCCCCACGATCGCCGTCATCTCGCCTCCCGCTCTACCCGCGGCGACCTTCCTTTCGCAAGCCGTCCGTCGTAGCGTCCGCGTTCTCCATGCGAGCCGTCGCACAACGCGTCGCGCACGCCGAGGTCGAAGTCGACGGCGAGATCGTCGGACGCATCGACCGCGGCCTCCTCGTGTACCTCGGAGCCGCGAAAGAAGACGTCGAGTCCGACGTCGACTACGTCGCCGGAAAGCTCGCGAACCTGCGCATCTTCGAAGACGACCAAGGCAAGATGTCGCGCTCCGTGCTCGACGTCGGCGGTGCCGTCCTCGTCGTCTCGCAGTTCACGCTGTTCGGCGACGTACGCCGCGGCCGTCGCCCGTCGTTCGACGACGCCGCACCGCCCGATCTCGCGCGCCTCCGCTACGAAGAAGTGTGCACGCGCCTTCGCGCGATGGGCCTCCGCGTCGAGACCGGCCGCTTCCGCGCCCACATGGACGTGCGCTCCCAGGTCGACGGCCCCGTCACCATCCTGCTCGACAGTCGAAAGCTCTTCTGAATGACGACCGACCCTCGTGTTCGCTACGAGATCCGCGCCGCCACCCGCGCCGACAAGGACGAGATCCTCGAGCTCGCGCGCTTCCTCGACTCGGTGAACCTCCCGAACGACGAGCCCACGATCGCCGAGATCCTCGAGCACAGCGAGCAGTCCTTCACCGGCGAGATCGGCGATCCACGCCGCCGCAACTACGTCTTCGTGCTGCGCGATCTCGAGCAGAAGCGCGCGGTCGGCACGTCGATGGTGATCGCGCAGCTCGGCCGAAAAGACGCCCCGTACATCTACTTCGACGTGCACGTCGAGGAGCGCTACTCGGCCACGCTCGACAAGCACTTCGCGCATCAGGTGCTGTCGATCGGCTACTCGTACAACGGCCCGACCGAGATCGGCGGCCTCGTGGTGCACCCCGCCGTGCGCCGCAGCCCCGAGCGCCTCGGCATGCTCATCTCGTACGTGCGCTTCCTGTGGATCGCGCAGCACCGCGACGACTTCCAGGACCGCGTCCTCGCCGAGCTCCTCCCCCCGCTCGAGCCCGACGGCACGTCCCACCTCTGGGAGTCGGTCGGCCGTCACTTCACGGGCCTGACCTACCGTGAGGCAGATCGCCTCTCCAAGCGGAACAAGGAATTCATCCGCGGCCTGTTCCCCGACGGCGACATCTACGCGTCGCTCCTCCGCCCCGAAGCGCAGGACGTCATCGGGAAAGTCGGCCCCCAGACCCGCGGCGTCGAGAAGCTCCTCCGCCGCATCGGCTTCCGCTACTGGAACCGCGTCGACCCGTTCGACGGCGGCCCGCACTTCATCGCCCAGACCGACGAGATCCTCCTCGTCCAACGAACCCGCGGCGCCCGCGTCCTCCGCAGCACGACCGACCCGCTCCCCGGCGCGAAAGCGCTCATCGCGCGCGAGCACGACGCGGCCCCGCATTTCCACGCGGTCCCCTCGCATTTCCAGCTCGCCGCCGAAGGAACCGGCCAGGTCGTGCTCCCGGAGGAGACCTGCCTGCACCTCGGCCTCGTCCCGGGCGACGAAATCGCGCTGCTCCCGCTCGACTGAGCGCGCCGAAAATCCGGCTTTCGGATCGCCCGATCCGCCACCCGGAGCCGGCCACCACCCGGAAAATCCACGAAAATCCAGGGTGTCGCGAAAGAAAATACATCGAAGCTCGGATCGGATTTGACAGCCCGGAGGCCGATGCTAGATCGGGCCTCCCTCGCGACGGCGACGCCCTGAAAAGCGGACCCGGAGCGACGCTGAAAAAAGAACCGAACGAACTTGACAGGGCGCCCGAGACAGATAGTCTCCGCCGCCCTGACCGGGAAGAAAGCCCAGCGCTTCCCCGGTAGTTCGCTTCCCGGTCCCGAACCGGCGGCGAAAAAAAGTTCTGGACGTAGCAGCGACGATCCGCTACGCTCCTCAGCCCGAGTCGAAACGGCGAAAGCCTGACGGCGAAGGCGCTCTGACTCGCAGCTCACCAGATTGAGCAGCAGGTCGGATCGGTCTCTGAAAACTGAATCGGAAGACTCCGCGTGATCACGGGTCCCGCGACTCATCTACGGATGAATCGCAGGTCGAGATCGAAGTCGAGCAACGAACTCTAAGGAGTTCAGGACTCGCTCAACAGTTAGGCGTTCTCTTCGGAGAGTGCCGCCAAATTCAACTGGAGAGTTTGATCCTGGCTCAGAGCGAACGTTAGCGGCGGGCTTAACACATGCAAGTCGAACGCGAAAGGGATTCGTCCCCGGTAGCGTGGCGTCCGGGTGAGTAACACGTAGGGAATCTACCCTCGAGCGGGGGATAACGTTCCGAAAGGAACGCTAATACCGCATAAGACCACGGCAGCTCTGGCTGTTGAGGTCAAAGATGGCCTCTGTACACAAGCTATCACTCGAGGATGGCCCTGCGGCGCATCAGCTAGTTGGTGGGGTAATGGCCTACCAAGGCGAAGACGCGTAGCTGGTCTGAGAGGATGATCAGCCACACTGGCACTGAAACACGGGCCAGACTCCTACGGGAGGCAGCAGTGGGGAATATTGGTCAATGGGCGCAAGCCTGAACCAGCCACGCCGCGTGAGTGATGAAGGCCTTCGGGTTGTAAAGCTCTGTGGGGAGGGAAGAAAACGGCCAGTAAGAAACGACTGGTCCTTGACGGTACCTCCTTAGCAAGCACCGGCTAACTCTGTGCCAGCAGCCGCGGTAATACAGAGGGTGCGAACGTTGCTCGGAATTACTGGGCGTAAAGCGCGTGTAGGCGGGACCGCAAGTCAGATGTGAAATCCCCGAGCTCAACTCGGGAACTGCATCTGAAACTGCGGACCTTGAGTACTGGAGAGGGCGGCGGAATTCCTGGTGTAGAGGTGAAATTCGTAGATATCAGGAGGAACACCGGTGGCGAAGGCGGCCGCCTGGACAGTCACTGACGCTGAGACGCGAAAGCGTGGGGAGCAAACAGGATTAGATACCCTGGTAGTCCACGCCGTAAACGATGGGTGCTAGGTGTCTCGGGTATTGACCCCTGAGGTGCCGTAGCTAACGCGTTAAGCACCCCGCCTGGGAAGTACGGTCGCAAGACTAAAACTCAAAGGAATTGACGGGGGCCCGCACAAGCGGTGGAGCATGTGGTTTAATTCGACGCAACGCGCAGAACCTTACCCGGGCTAGAAAAACACGGAACCCTGTAGAAATATGGGGGTGCTCGCAAGAGAGCCGTGGTCCAGGTGCTGCATGGCTGTCGTCAGCTCGTGTCGTGAGATGTTGGGTTAAGTCCCGCAACGAGCGCAACCCTTGTCCTTAGTTGCCATCAGTTCGGCTGGGCACTCTAAGGAGACTGCCGGCGTCAAGCCGGAGGAAGGTGGGGATGACGTCAAGTCCTCATGGCCCTTATGTCCGGGGCTACACACGTGCTACAATGGTCGGTACAGAACGCAGCTAACCCGCGAGGGGGCGCTAATCGGCAAAAGCCGACCTCAGTACGGATTGCAGTCTGCAACTCGACTGCATGAAGCTGGAATCGCTAGTAATCGCTGATCAGCAGGCAGCGGTGAATACGTTCCCGGGCCTTGTACACACCGCCCGTCACACCATGGGAGTCGACTGCTCCAGAAGTGGCTGAGCTAACCCGCAAGGGAAGCAGGTCCCCAAGGAGTGGTCGGTAACTGGGGTGAAGTCGTAACAAGGTAGCCGTAGGGGAACCTGCGGCTGGATCACCTCCTTTCTAAGGAGCGAATGCTTCGTGTCTCAGATACGAAGCCAGCTCGGTCAAACCCGTGAGCGTCGAACTGGTTTCGACGGAACGCCGGAGTCCATCCGATTCAGTTTTCAGCAACTGATCCGACAGGGTCGGTTCTTTGAAGGCTGCTGTCTCTCCTTCCGAGGAGGGGCCCTCCCAACCCGAGGGGCTATAGCTCAGGTGGTTAGAGCGCACCCCTGATAAGGGTGAGGTCGTTAGTTCGAGTCTAACTAGCCCCACTCTGTTTCCTCCGGGTGAGCTCGAGCCAGCAGTTCCAACGACGGGGCTGTAGCTCAGCTGGGAGAGCACCGGCTTTGCAAGCCGGGGGTCACCGGTTCGATCCCGGTCAGCTCCAAATCTGCCGATTAGCCATCGGCAGCGAGTCTTCTGATTCGTCAGTGCTCATGAGCAACGAGCTCGTGGTCACCGACGAGGCGCAAGCCTCGGGTTCTCTGAAAATCGAATAGGAAGCGTAGATTCCGTAATCGCGAGAATGGCGCGAGGACGGGGTGAGCGCGAGTTGTCGTTCAGGCGTGAGTCTGTCCGAGGGCTCTTGCGACGAACCCTGATCTCGAGTCACGACGCGTGCCTTAGGGATAGGTCAAGCTACAAAGGGCGCGTGGTGGATGCCTAGGCGATGGGAGGCGAAGAAGGACGTGGACAGCTGCGAAAAGCTCCGGGGAGCCGCTAACAGGCATTGATCCGGAGATCTCCGAATCGGGCAACCGAGCACCGTAAGGTGTTAGTCCTCGAGTGAACACATAGCTCGAGGGCGGCCAACCCAGGGAACTGAAACATCTCAGTACCTGGTGGAAAAGAAATCAACCGAGATTCCCCTAGTAGTGGCGAGCGAACGGGGACGAGCCTAAACCGGGTGACGCAAGTCATTCGGGGTTGTAGGGCTCACGACATGGGAGAGCGGAGGCTAGTCGAACGGTCTGGAAAGGCCGGCCATAGAAGGTGACAGCCCTGTATGCGAAAGCTGAAGCTCCCCTAGTGAGTACCTGAGTACCGCAGGACACGAGCAATCCGGCGGGAATCTGGGGGGACCATCCTCCAAGGCTAAATACTACCCATCGACCGATAGTGCACAAGTACCGTGAGGGAAAGGTGAAAAGAACCCCGGCAAGGGGAGTGAAATAGTACCTGAAACCGCGCGTCTACAAGCAGTGGAAGCACTATGCCGCAAGGAATGTGCGACCGCGTACCTTTTGCATAATGGGCCTGCGAGTTACGTTTCGTCGCAAGGTTAAGCCGCTAGGTGAAGCCGTAGGGAAACCGAGTCCTCACAGGGCGACATAGTGGCGGGACGTAGACCCGAAACTGAGTGATCTATCCATGGCCAGGTTGAAGGGAGGGTAACACCTCCTGGAGGACCGAACCCACTAACGTTGAAAAGTTAGGGGATGAGCTGTGGATGGGAGTGAAAGGCTAATCAAACTCAGAGATAGCTGGTTCTCCCCGAAATATATTGAGGTATAGCCTCGGACGAACTCCACCGGAGGTAGAGCACTGGATGGGCTAGGGGTCCTACCAGATTACCAAACCCAACCAAACTCCGAATGCCGGTGAGAGCTATCCGGGAGACAGGCTGCGGGTGATAAGGTCCGTAGCCGAGAGGGAAAGAGCCCAGATCGACAGCTAAGGTCCCAAAGTCTAGACTAAGTGTCAAAGGATGTGGGAGCGCTCAGACAGCCAGGAGGTTGGCTTAGAAGCAGCCATCCTTTAAAGAAAGCGTAATAGCTCACTGGTCGAGCGAGCCTGCGCCGAAAATACAACGGGGCTCAAGTCTAGCACCGAAGCTTCGGGCTTCTTCGGAAGCGGTAGGGGAGTACTCTCAAGCAGATACACGGCGTACCGGCAAGGAGCGCTATCGGGCTTGAGAGGAGCTTATGCAGGCATGAGTAGCGATAAACAGAGTGAGAAACTCTGTCGCCGTAAGCCCAAGGTTTCCTGGGGAAGGATAATCCTCCCATGGGTTAGTCGGACCCTAAGCCGAGGCCGAAAGGCGTAGGTGATGGGAAGCAGGTTAATATTCCTGCACCACTAGGGATGACGTCGAAGCAAGCAGGGACGGAGAAGGATATGCCGAGCCAGCCGTTCGGTCGTGCTGGTTCAAGCGCGTAGGAGGACTTCGTAGGAGGCAACAGCCACAAACGCGAAGTCAACTCCGAGACGTGATGAGGTGAGCCTTCGGGCTCAGAACTCGGTGATTCCATGCTCCCGAGAAAAGCTGCGTGCAGAGTCCCTCTAGTGTCCGTACCGCAAACCGACTCAGGTGGGCGGGGTGAGTATCCCAAGGCGCGTGAGAGAACGCTGGCTAAGGAACTCGGCAAAATAGCACCGTAACTTCGGGAGAAGGTGTGCCCGCGGCGGTGAGAGGACTTGCTCCTCGAGCTGCTACGGGTCGCAGTGAAGCGGGGGTTGCGACTGTTTACTAAAAACACAGGACTCTGCGAACACGCAAGTGGACGTATAGGGTCTGACGCCTGCCCGGTGCTGGAAGGTTAAGGGGAGGAGTTAGCCGTAAGGCGAAGCTCCGAACCGAAGCCCCAGTAAACGGCGGCCGTAACTATAACGGTCCTAAGGTAGCGAAATTCCTTGTCGGGTAAGTTCCGACCTGCACGAATGGCGTAACGACATCCCCACTGTCTCGGCCAGCGACTCAGCGAAATTGTATCGGGGGTGAAGATACCCTCTACCCGCGGCAAGACGGAAAGACCCCATGAACCTTTACTGCAACTTGACAGTGAGGCTCGGGACAGTCTGCGTAGGATAGGTGGGAGGCTTTGAAGTCGGGGTTCCGGCCTCGATGGAGCCAACGTTGAAATACCACCCTGGCTGTTCTGGGCTTCTAACCGACACCCGTTATCCGGGTGCGGGACACTGTCTGGTGGGCAGTTTGACTGGGGCGGTCGCCTCCCAAAAGGTAACGGAGGCGCGCGAAGGTACCCTCAGGCTGATTGGAAACCAGCCGTAGAGTGCAAACGCAAAAGGGTGCTTAACTGTGAGAGGGACACCTCGAACAGGTGCGAAAGCAGGCGTTAGTGATCCGGTGGTCCCGCATGGAAGGGCCATCGCTCATCGGACAAAAGGTACTCTGGGGATAACAGGCTGATCGCGCCTGAGAGTTCATATCGGCGGCGCGGTTTGGCACCTCGATGTCGGCTCATCGCATCCTGGGGCTGGAGCAGGTCCCAAGGGTTTGGCTGTTCGCCAATTAAAGCGGTACGCGAGCTGGGTTTAGAACGTCGTGAGACAGTTCGGTCCCTATCTGCCGTGGGCGCAGGATACTTGAGAGGAGCTGTTCATAGTACGAGAGGACCTGAACGGACGCACCTCTAGTGTTCCGGTTGTCACGCCAGTGGCATAGCCGGGTAGCTATGTGCGGAACGGATAACCGCTGAAAGCATCTAAGCGGGAAGCCGGCCTCAAGACCAGGTATCCCGGGACGCAAGTCCCCTGAAGGCCCCTCGAAGACCACGAGGTAATAGGCGGGGTGTGGAAGCGCAGCAATGCGTGGAGCTGACCCGTACTAATCGGCCGTGCGGCTTGACCTACCTCTAAGGCAAACGTCAGATTCGAGGTCAGGGTTGGGAGTAAGAGCAGTCCGCTTCATGCGGAGCTCGCCCGACCCGACACTCGCACCAACAACGCGAATCGGTTCGGGATCACGCTTCCACATTTTCCGGTGGCAACGTCGGAGGGGCCATACCCGATCCCATCCCGAACTCGGAAGTCAAGCCCTCCAGAGCCGATGGTACTGCTCGCGTGAGTGAGTGGGAGAGTAGGACGCCGCCGGGTCTTTTTCGAGGCCCCGTGCTGCCCAGTGCAGCACGGGGCTTCTCCTATTTGTGCGAACCTGCGAGCGCAGGTGACGCTTCCTATTCGTGCGGGCCCGGCATTTCAGGGTACGCACTTCGGACTTGACGGCGCGGAAGACCGCGCTAGAGTCCGCGCCCTTCCGGCTCCGGCCGGAAGCCAGCGAAGCAGGCCCGAAGGCCTCGAGCTGGTGGGTGAAAAAAGTTCTTGACGACGCTGGGTGAGTCCGCTAGGTTCCCCAGCCCCGAAACGGAGAGCAGTCGTCGCAACCGCGGTGCTCAGGCGCTGCGCAGACGAGCTCGAAGGTCGGATCGGTCTCTGAAAACTGAATCGGAAGACTCCGCGTGATCACGGGTCCCGCGACTCATCTACGGATGAATCGCAGGTCGAGATCGAAGTCGAGCAACGAACTCTAAGGAGTTCAGGACTCGCTCAACAGTTAGGCGTTCTCTTCGGAGAGTGCCGCCAAATTCAACTGGAGAGTTTGATCCTGGCTCAGAGCGAACGTTAGCGGCGGGCTTAACACATGCAAGTCGAACGCGAAAGGGATTCGTCCCCGGTAGCGTGGCGTCCGGGTGAGTAACACGTAGGGAATCTACCCTCGAGCGGGGGATAACGTTCCGAAAGGAACGCTAATACCGCATAAGACCACGGCAGCTCTGGCTGTTGGGGTCAAAGATGGCCTCTGTACACAAGCTATCACTCGAGGATGGCCCTGCGGCGCATCAGCTAGTTGGTGGGGTAATGGCCTACCAAGGCGAAGACGCGTAGCTGGTCTGAGAGGATGATCAGCCACACTGGCACTGAAACACGGGCCAGACTCCTACGGGAGGCAGCAGTGGGGAATATTGGTCAATGGGCGCAAGCCTGAACCAGCCACGCCGCGTGAGTGATGAAGGCCTTCGGGTTGTAAAGCTCTGTGGGGAGGGAAGAAAACGGCCAGTAAGAAACGACTGGTCCTTGACGGTACCTCCTTAGCAAGCACCGGCTAACTCTGTGCCAGCAGCCGCGGTAATACAGAGGGTGCGAACGTTGCTCGGAATTACTGGGCGTAAAGCGCGTGTAGGCGGGACCGCAAGTCAGATGTGAAATCCCCGAGCTCAACTCGGGAACTGCATCTGAAACTGCGGACCTTGAGTACTGGAGAGGGCGGCGGAATTCCTGGTGTAGAGGTGAAATTCGTAGATATCAGGAGGAACACCGGTGGCGAAGGCGGCCGCCTGGACAGTCACTGACGCTGAGACGCGAAAGCGTGGGGAGCAAACAGGATTAGATACCCTGGTAGTCCACGCCGTAAACGATGGGTGCTAGGTGTCTCGGGTATTGACCCCTGAGGTGCCGTAGCTAACGCGTTAAGCACCCCGCCTGGGAAGTACGGTCGCAAGACTAAAACTCAAAGGAATTGACGGGGGCCCGCACAAGCGGTGGAGCATGTGGTTTAATTCGACGCAACGCGCAGAACCTTACCCGGGCTAGAAAAACACGGAACCCTGTAGAAATATGGGGGTGCTCGCAAGAGAGCCGTGGTCCAGGTGCTGCATGGCTGTCGTCAGCTCGTGTCGTGAGATGTTGGGTTAAGTCCCGCAACGAGCGCAACCCTTGTCCTTAGTTGCCATCAGTTCGGCTGGGCACTCTAAGGAGACTGCCGGCGTCAAGCCGGAGGAAGGTGGGGATGACGTCAAGTCCTCATGGCCCTTATGTCCGGGGCTACACACGTGCTACAATGGTCGGTACAGAACGCAGCTAACCCGCGAGGGGGCGCTAATCGGCAAAAGCCGACCTCAGTACGGATTGCAGTCTGCAACTCGACTGCATGAAGCTGGAATCGCTAGTAATCGCTGATCAGCAGGCAGCGGTGAATACGTTCCCGGGCCTTGTACACACCGCCCGTCACACCATGGGAGTCGACTGCTCCAGAAGTGGCTGAGCTAACCCGCAAGGGAAGCAGGTCCCCAAGGAGTGGTCGGTAACTGGGGTGAAGTCGTAACAAGGTAGCCGTAGGGGAACCTGCGGCTGGATCACCTCCTTTCTAAGGAGCGAATGCTTCGTGTCTCAGATACGAAGCCAGCTCGGTCAAACCCGTGAGCGTCGAACTGGTTTCGACGGAACGCCGGAGTCCATCCGATTCAGTTTTCAGCAACTGATCCGACAGGGTCGGTTCTTTGAAGGCTGTTGTCTCTCCTTCCGAGGAGGGGCCCTCCCAACCCGAGGGGCTATAGCTCAGGTGGTTAGAGCGCACCCCTGATAAGGGTGAGGTCGTTAGTTCGAGTCTAACTAGCCCCACTCTGTTTCCTCCGGGTGAGTTCGAGCCAGCAGTTCCAACGACGGGGCTGTAGCTCAGCTGGGAGAGCACCGGCTTTGCAAGCCGGGGGTCACCGGTTCGATCCCGGTCAGCTCCAAATCTGCCGATTAGCCATCGGCAGCGAGTCTTCTGATTCGTCAGTGCTCATGAGCAACGAGCTCGTGGTCACCGACGAGGCGCAAGCCTCGGGTTCTCTGAAAATCGAATAGGAAGCGTAGATTCCGTAATCGCGAGAATGGCGCGAGGACGGGGTGAGCGCGAGTTGTCGTTCAGACGTGAGTCTGTCCGAGAGCTCTTGCGACGAACCCTGATCTCGAGTCACGACGCGTGCCTTAGGGATAGGTCAAGCTACAAAGGGCGCGTGGTGGATGCCTAGGCGATGGGAGGCGAAGAAGGACGTGGACAGCTGCGAAAAGCTCCGGGGAGCCGCTAACAGGCATTGATCCGGAGATCTCCGAATCGGGCAACCGAGCACCGTAAGGTGTTAGTCCTCGAGTGAACACATAGCTCGAGGGCGGCCAACCCAGGGAACTGAAACATCTCAGTACCTGGTGGAAAAGAAATCAACCGAGATTCCCCTAGTAGTGGCGAGCGAACGGGGACGAGCCTAAACCGGGTGACGCAAGTCATTCGGGGTTGTAGGGCTCACGACATGGGAGAGCGGAGGCTAGTCGAACGGTCTGGAAAGGCCGGCCATAGAAGGTGACAGCCCTGTATGCGAAAGCTGAAGCTCCCCTAGTGAGTACCTGAGTACCGCAGGACACGAGCAATCCGGCGGGAATCTGGGGGGACCATCCTCCAAGGCTAAATACTACCCATCGACCGATAGTGCACAAGTACCGTGAGGGAAAGGTGAAAAGAACCCCGGCAAGGGGAGTGAAATAGTACCTGAAACCGCGCGTCTACAAGCAGTGGAAGCACTATGCCGCAAGGAATGTGCGACCGCGTACCTTTTGCATAATGGGCCTGCGAGTTACGTTTCGTCGCAAGGTTAAGCCGCTAGGTGAAGCCGTAGGGAAACCGAGTCCTCACAGGGCGACATAGTGGCGGGACGTAGACCCGAAACTGAGTGATCTATCCATGGCCAGGTTGAAGGGAGGGTAACACCTCCTGGAGGACCGAACCCACTAACGTTGAAAAGTTAGGGGATGAGCTGTGGATGGGAGTGAAAGGCTAATCAAACTCAGAGATAGCTGGTTCTCCCCGAAATATATTGAGGTATAGCCTCGGACGAACTCCACCGGAGGTAGAGCACTGGATGGGCTAGGGGTCCTACCAGATTACCAAACCCAACCAAACTCCGAATGCCGGTGAGAGCTATCCGGGAGACAGGCTGCGGGTGATAAGGTCCGTAGCCGAGAGGGAAAGAGCCCAGATCGACAGCTAAGGTCCCAAAGTCTAGACTAAGTGTCAAAGGATGTGGGAGCGCTCAGACAGCCAGGAGGTTGGCTTAGAAGCAGCCATCCTTTAAAGAAAGCGTAATAGCTCACTGGTCGAGCGAGCCTGCGCCGAAAATACAACGGGGCTCAAGTCTAGCACCGAAGCTTCGGGCTTCTTCGGAAGCGGTAGGGGAGTACTCTCAAGCAGATACACGGCGTACCGGCAAGGAGCGCTATCGGGCTTGAGAGGAGCTTATGCAGGCATGAGTAGCGATAAACAGAGTGAGAAACTCTGTCGCCGTAAGCCCAAGGTTTCCTGGGGAAGGATAATCCTCCCATGGGTTAGTCGGACCCTAAGCCGAGGCCGAAAGGCGTAGGTGATGGGAAGCAGGTTAATATTCCTGCACCACTAGGGATGACGTCGAAGCAAGCAGGGACGGAGAAGGATATGCCGAGCCAGCCGTTCGGTCGTGCTGGTTCAAGCGCGTAGGAGGACTTCGTAGGAGGCAACAGCCACAAACGCGAAGTCAACTCCGAGACGTGATGAGGTGAGCCTTCGGGCTCAGAACTCGGTGATTCCATGCTCCCGAGAAAAGCTGCGTGCAGAGTCCCTCTAGTGTCCGTACCGCAAACCGACTCAGGTGGGCGGGGTGAGTATCCCAAGGCGCGTGAGAGAACGCTGGCTAAGGAACTCGGCAAAATAGCACCGTAACTTCGGGAGAAGGTGTGCCCGCGGCGGTGAGAGGACTTGCTCCTCGAGCTGCTACGGGTCGCAGTGAAGCGGGGGTTGCGACTGTTTACTAAAAACACAGGACTCTGCGAACACGCAAGTGGACGTATAGGGTCTGACGCCTGCCCGGTGCTGGAAGGTTAAGGGGAGGAGTTAGCCGTAAGGCGAAGCTCCGAACCGAAGCCCCAGTAAACGGCGGCCGTAACTATAACGGTCCTAAGGTAGCGAAATTCCTTGTCGGGTAAGTTCCGACCTGCACGAATGGCGTAACGACATCCCCACTGTCTCGGCCAGCGACTCAGCGAAATTGTATCGGGGGTGAAGATACCCTCTACCCGCGGCAAGACGGAAAGACCCCATGAACCTTTACTGCAACTTGACAGTGAGGCTCGGGACAGTCTGCGTAGGATAGGTGGGAGGCTTTGAAGTCGGGGTTCCGGCCTCGATGGAGCCAACGTTGAAATACCACCCTGGCTGTTCTGGGCTTCTAACCGACACCCGTTATCCGGGTGCGGGACACTGTCTGGTGGGCAGTTTGACTGGGGCGGTCGCCTCCCAAAAGGTAACGGAGGCGCGCGAAGGTACCCTCAGGCTGATTGGAAACCAGCCGTAGAGTGCAAACGCAAAAGGGTGCTTAACTGTGAGAGGGACACCTCGAACAGGTGCGAAAGCAGGCGTTAGTGATCCGGTGGTCCCGCATGGAAGGGCCATCGCTCATCGGACAAAAGGTACTCTGGGGATAACAGGCTGATCGCGCCTGAGAGTTCATATCGGCGGCGCGGTTTGGCACCTCGATGTCGGCTCATCGCATCCTGGGGCTGGAGCAGGTCCCAAGGGTTTGGCTGTTCGCCAATTAAAGCGGTACGCGAGCTGGGTTTAGAACGTCGTGAGACAGTTCGGTCCCTATCTGCCGTGGGCGCAGGATACTTGAGAGGAGCTGTTCATAGTACGAGAGGACCTGAACGGACGCACCTCTAGTGTTCCGGTTGTCACGCCAGTGGCATAGCCGGGTAGCTATGTGCGGAACGGATAACCGCTGAAAGCATCTAAGCGGGAAGCCGGCCTCAAGACCAGGTATCCCGGGACGCAAGTCCCCTGAAGGCCCCTCGAAGACCACGAGGTAATAGGCGGGGTGTGGAAGCGCAGCAATGCGTGGAGCTGACCCGTACTAATCGGCCGTGCGGCTTGACCTACCTCTAAGGCAAACGTCAGATTCGAGGTCAGGGTTGGGAGTAAGAGCAGTCCGCTTCATGCGGAGCTCGCCCGACCCGACACTCGCACCAACAACGCGAATCGGTTCGGGATCACGCTTCCACATTTTCCGGTGGCAACGTCGGAGGGGCCATACCCGATCCCATCCCGAACTCGGAAGTCAAGCCCTCCAGAGCCGATGGTACTGCTCGCGTGAGTGAGTGGGAGAGTAGGACGCCGCCGGGTCTTTTTCGAAGCCCCGTGCTGACCAGTGCAGCACGGGGCTTCTCCTATTCCGTCTCCTGGCGCGTGCGGTTCGCGCGGCTGGGATCCATCCGGGTTCCGTGATAGGCACGCTCGCGTGAAACGCGGTCGAAGTGCGGCCGTCGTCGCGGCAGTCGCGGGGAGCGTTCTCGGGGCTGGCGCACTCGGCGGCTGGCTTGCGTTGCCTGGCATCGTTCGCGACGAGGTCGTGGCGCGGGCCGAGCAACGCGGGGTTCGGTGCTCCGTGCGCGAGACCGACGTCGGGCTCGGATCCGTGGTGCTCCGCGGGGTCGAGCTCCACGACGATGCGGGCGCGCTGCGCGGCAGTCTGGGCGAGCTCGAGATCGTGGGCGGGCTCTTCGGGCTCGCGACGAGCGGTCTCGATGCGGTCGAGCGGATCGAGCTCCGCGGGGGCGAGATCGTCATCGATCCCAGCGTGCAGCCCGAGTCGACGGCGTCGTCGATCGCGGGGAGCGACGAGGGTGCGACGCGGGTGTTGCCCACGATCGCGGTGCGAGACGTCCGCGCGGCGGTGCGGGATGCCCGCGGCGAGCTCGGGAGCGCGGTCGTCGAGATGCGGCGCGATCCGGCGGGGGCGTTGGAGCTCGTCGCGCGGGACGTGGTGCTCGGGGCGGGCACGTCGGAGTCGACGACGATCGGCGAGCTCAGGGTCGTCGCCAGCGGCTCGGTGTTGGATCGGGTCGAGGCGCGCGATGTCGTGGTCGAAGTGCGCGATCACGAGGGCGACGAGAGCGAGGGGCTGCTGGCGCGCGGCCGGGCGCTCCGCGGGAACCCTGAGGGCTCGGGCGAGCCCACGGGGGGCGCGGCCGAGGGGAGTGCGTTCGGGTTCCTCGGGGAGGCGTTCGAGGCTCGCGTGGAGGGGCTCACGGTGCGCCGGAGCACCGGGGACGGGTTGCGCGACGTGCTCACGAATCTCGCGCTCGATGTTCGTCGCGAGGGTGCGGAGGCATTCCGGACGCGCGGCGAAGGAGCGCCCGATCACGGCGGGCGGCTAGGGTGGGATCTCCGGGTCGAGCCACTTTCGTTGCGGGCGGTCGGATCGATCGAGCTGCGCGATGTCGCGGTCGCGGTGGTCGAGCCGCTGCTGCCCGACGCGTTGCCGCTCCACCGGTCCGAGGATGCGCGGCTCGAGGGCGCGCTGACGATCGAAGGGGCGGGCGACGCGCTCCACGCGACGGGGCGGCTCGCGGTGCGCGATCTCGCGCTGCTCTCGGAGCGGATCGCGCCGGCGCCGATCGCCGGGATTGCGCTGGAGCTCGAGGGAGAGTCGACGTTCTTGCCCGAGCAGAGGCGCCTCGAGATCGCCCGGCTGCGCGTGCGGTCGGGCGCCGCGCACGTCGATGTGTCGGGCGCGGTGGAGTGGGCGCTCGAGCATTATCTCTTCGACCTACGCGCGGAGATGCCGGCGACGCGCTGCAATGACGCGATCGCCGCGATTCCGCGCGATCTGCTGCAGGAGATGGCGGCGTTCTCGCTCACGGGGTCGATCGGGGGGCGCATCGAGGCGCGGGTGGACTCGCGCGATCTCGATGCGACGCAGCTGACGATCCGGGTCGCGGATGGGTGCCGGTTCGAGATGGTGCCGCCCCTCGCGGATCTCTCGCGCTTCGATGCGCCGTTCGTGCATCGGGTGGAGGAGCCGGACGGGGCGATCTTCGAGACGACGACCGGGCCCGGGACGCCGGAGTGGACGGCGATCGCGGACATCAGCCCGTTCATGCTCCACGCGGTGCTGGGGCACGAGGACGGCGGGTTCTTCCGGCACTCGGGGTTCTCGCCCTCGTCCATCCGCGAGGCGCTGGTGCGGAACCTGCGCGCCGGGCGCTACGTGATGGGCGGCTCGACGATCTCGATGCAGCTCGTGAAGAACGTGTTCCTGCGCCGCGAGAAGACCCTCGCGCGCAAGGTGCAGGAAGTGCTGCTCGTGTGGTGGATCGAGAGCGCGTGGCCGAAGGAGCGGATCCTCGAGCTCTATCTGAACGTGATCGAGTACGGGCCGGGCGTGTACGGGATCCGGAACGCGGCGCAGCACTACTTCGGGGTCCAGCCCTCGGAGCTCTCGCCGGCGCAGGCCGCGTATCTCGCGACGATCCTGCCGAACCCGAAGGCGTACCACTCGCACTGGGAGCAAGGCGCGCTGCCGGGCTCGTGGGCGTCGCGGCTGACGCGCTTCATCCGCACGCTCGGCGAGCGGGAGCGCTACGACGCGACCGCGGTGGACGAGGGGGTGCGCGAGGCGGAGTCGCTGCAGTTCCATCGCGGCGGGGAGCCGCCGCCGCTCCGGGAATTCGCGGGTCGGACTGCGCCCCTCCCGATCTCGGGCGCCGCAGACGAGGTCGTCTGGGACGAGGCGCTCGACGGAATGGTGGCGGAAGAACCGGTCGACGAGTACGAGTAGGCACCCGATGAGACAGCGACCCGACGGTGCGAGAGGCGGGGCCGATCGGTGAGCGAGACGCGGCGAGCGGGGGAGGGGATCGCCGCGATCGTGCGGCACCGCGGTGTGGTGCGCGCGGTGGTGATGATCGTGGCGGGGCTCTTCGCGCTCGCGATCCCGCGGCTCGAGATGCGGTTCGCGCCGGAGGAGCTGGTCGCGGGCGATGACGATGCGGCGCGTGATGCATCCGAGCTCACGCGCGCGTTCGGGGCTCAGGAGCAGGCGCTCGTCGTGCTCGTCGAGGCGGACGACGTGCTCGCGCCCGAGGTGCTCGCGTGGTCGCACTCGATGGCGCGCTTCCTCGGATCGCAGCGCGGCGTGGTGCGGGTGGAAAGCCTGGGCACGACGCCGCTTCCGCGACCCACGCGCGACGACGAGCTGACCCTCGAGGGGCTCGAGGCTGGTCCCGACGAGGACGCGCGACGGGTGCGCGCGGAGGAGGCGATCAGCGCGGCGGTCGCGAGCGATCCCGAGCGATTTCCTCAGGGGCTCGCGTCGCTCGCGGAGCGCGGGCGAGGGCCGGTCGAGGTGCGTCCGGCGATCGCGGGCGAGGTCCCGACCGAGACCGAGCGCGCGGCGATCGAGGCGCTCGTCGCGTCGAGCGGGCTCCTGCGCCGGCGGATGATCAGCGAAGACCGACGCGTGACGGTGATCGCGGCGGTGCTCGCGTCGGATGCGAGCGAGGACGATGCCGGGGCGCTCGTCGCGAGCGCACGCGCCCACATCGCGGAGCACGCGCCCCCGGAAGGAGCGCGCGCCCGGCTCGCGGGGCTCCCGGCGATGCGGGTGTCGATGATCGACGCGCTGCGTACGGATCAGGTGCTCCTCGTCTCGCTCGCGGTGGTCGGGAGCCTGCTCGTGTTGGCGCTCGGGATGCGTACCCGCGGCGGCGTGCTGCTCCCGATGGGCACGGTGGGGATCACCCTCGCGATCACGATGGGCGGGATGGCGCTGGCGGGTGAGCCCATCAACCTGCTCACGAACGTGATCCCGCCCTTGCTCGTGACGATCGGGCTCGCGGACTCGTTGCACCTCGTGGTGCGGTATCGCGAGGAGCTCCGGGAGGGCGCGCCCGACGCGATGACGGCCGCGTCGCGGATGCTGCGGCACATGTGGCTGCCGTGCTTCGTGACGTCGTTCACGACCGCGGTCGGGTTCGGCGCGCTCGTGGTGCAGGGGACGCCGATCCTCGTGCGCTTCGGGGCGATCGCCGCGATCGCGAGCATGACCTCGTATTTCGTGGCGATCGTGTTCGTGCCCGCGTCGCTGCCTTCGTTCCCCGAGGAAGCGAAGGTGTCGCTCGACGCGGGACGGATGTCGCGCGGGCTCGATCACGCGATCGTCGTGCTCGCGCGTGCGAACGCGCGTCATCCGCGGATGACGATCGCGATCGCGTCGGTGTTGATGATCGCGTCGCTCGTGATCGCACGCGGCGTGGTGGTCGACAGCCGTCTGCTCGATCAGTTCGGCGGTGGCTCGGAGATCGCGCAGGTCACGCACCTGATGGAAGAACAGCTCGACGGGGTGCGCGAGCTCTCGATCGCGCTCGAGGCCGACGATGGGCGCTTCGCGACGCCGGCGGGGATCGCGCAGCTCGAGACGCTCGCGCGCTGGCTGCGCGAGCAGGACGGCGTGCTGCGCGCGACCACGATGGCGGACTGGCTGCACGAGTCGTGGGTGCTCGTGACCGGCGAGGAGACCGCGCGATCCGAGCCGTTCCGGAACGATGCGCAGGTGCAGGCGCTGCGTGAGCTGCTCGCGTCGGGGGGCGTCGATCCGCTCGATGCGTTCGTGACCGACGACGGGCGGCGTGCGCGCATCGAGGTCCGAATGCTCGATCACGGGGCGCGGCGGACGCTCGCGATGCTCGACCGGTTTCGTGCGCGTGCGGACGAGATCGACGGCGCGCGCGTGACGTTCGGCGGTGAGGCGTGGATCGCGTCGCGCGGGCTCGAGCGGATCGTGGACGCGCTGGGCGGGCTCGGCTCGGCGGTGGCCGTGATCTTCCTGGTGATGACGCTGCTCTTCCGGAGCGTGCGGCTGGGGCTGCTGAGCATTCCGCCGAACGCGCTGCCGCTCGCGATGACGCTCGCGTACATGGTGCTGCGCGGGATTCCGCTGCACGCGGCGACGGTGATCGTGTTCACGGTGACGGTGGGGCTCGCGGTCGACGGCGCGACACACGTCATCGCGCGCTTCCGCGAGCAGCACGCGCTCGGAGGGACGCCCGAGCAGATCCTGCTGCGCACGATGGAGACCAGCGGGCGCGCGGTGGTGCTCTCGGCGCTCACGCTGTTGCTCGGGTATGGCGCGCTGCTCTTCAGCGCGTTCGAGCCGATCCGTCTGTTCGGCGAGCTCTCGTTCGTCGCGATCGGCGGCGCGCTGATCGCGCAGCTCGTGCTGTTGCCGGCGCTGCTCGCGGTGGGCGTGCCCCACGAGAAGCCGAGCGCGCAGGGCGCGACGATCGAGGAGAAGCAGCGCGCGTCGGCGTGATCACGCGCGGCGGAGGGCGGGCGCGCGGAGGATGCGGTCGCGGGTGAGGAAGCGACCGCCGACCCAGCGATCGTAGGTGCGGATCTCGAGGACGTCGCGACCGGCGACGACTTGCTCGGCGAGCGCGGTGCGGCGGACGCGCGCGTAGCGGATCGCGATCGGGCCTTCGAGCGCGAGCTCGACGAGCGCAGTGGGCTCATCGTCGTCCGCGTGATCGCGCGGGTGGATCGCGGGGCGATCCTCGGAGAGCGCGATGATGCGATCCCAGAGCGTGCGGTCGCCGATTCGGTGCGACGAGGAGCCGAGGCAATTCCCGATGACGCGGATTGCGTCGTTCCAGTCGCGGCCGATGTGCTCGAGCAGCAGCGCGTCGATCACGTCGAGGCCGCGCGCGTCGGGCAGGAGATCGCGCAGGTGCGCGACGTTCGCGATCCACGCGCGTCGTGTCGACGAGATATCGTCGAGCGTCAGCGCGAGCACATCGTCGTCCGCGACGATCGCGCGGCGGATCGCGAGCAGCGGCTCGAGATCGTCGCCGATCGGCTGGGCGTCGCGGACTGCGCGGACGATCTCGGCAGAGGGCGCGAGCACCGGGGTGATCGCGAGCCGCACCCGACCGAGGTCGACACCGCGCTGGCGCATCACGTCGAGCCACCACAGCGCGGCGAGCACGCTGCCGAGCTCGCCCTCGCTGCGCAGCACGACGCCGTCGTCGAGCAGCCCGAGGTGCTCGTCGATCACGTCGAGATCGCTCGGCATGCCCGCGGCTCGGCGGAGCAGGCGCTCGATCTGCGCGTCACGGTGCTGCGGGCCGACGGTGAGCACGTCGTAGAGCGGCGTGGCGTACTCGAAGGGCAGCTCGCCCTCCGCCGCCATCAGCCCGTGTTGGACGACCCAGGTCGTCATCAGAGCCCGATGCGGCCCAGCAGCGAGAGCGCGAAGTCGCCTTCGCTGGGCCATACGTCGAGCGAGGCGACGAACGCGACCGCGTAGAACGTGGCGCTGCTCTCGATGCGCAGCCCGACCGTGGAGGGATGGTCCTCGGTGCTCGTGACGCGCACCGGGACGCCCAGGCCGAGCGACACGCTGGGGATGAGCACCATGCCCCAGCTCGCGAGCTCGACCTGCGGCGTGATGATCACCTGCTCTTCGAAGTCGGTGTCGAGCGCGACCGAGACCAGCACGAACTCGTCGAGGCCGATCTCGTAGCCGACCCGGCCGCGGAACCCGGCGTCGATGGTGCCGCCGAACGCGAGGAACGGGCCGCCGTGCCGGAAGAAGTCGCCGCGGCTGCCGCGCGTGAGCTCGAGGCCGATGCGGCGCGGTGCGTTCTCGCGCGGCGAGCGGTACGTGAGCAGGTGCGCTTCGTCGCTGGAGCGCAGATCGGCGCCGGGGTGCCATCCCTCGGGCACGCGCACGCGAACCTCGGTCGGGCCGATCGATGCGAATCGCAGGTCGTCGGGGCGCACCCACACGAAGCCGCGCCGCACCTTCACCCACGGCTGCGCGAGCAGCGGATGGCGCGCGTAGAGCGGATCGAGGGACTCGAGCGGGCCCGGGATGCCGCTCTCGCCCGCGACGTAATTCCAGTCGAGCGTGAGGGTCGCGCGCAGCTCGACCGTCGTGGTGCTCGCGGGGGCGACGACGACGGTGAGCGGACGGATCGTCGGCAGCTCCGCGATCTCCGCGCCGGCGACGGTGACGCGCGCCTCTTCCTCGTGGGGCCAGGTCAGGACGATCTGCGGGGTCTGCGCGTCCTGGCTCGCGTTCTCGAGCGTCCACGTGACGTGCAGCGCGCACTCGAGCTCGTCGGGGCTGCCGGTGACGGTGCAGTCGAGCTCGACCTCTTCGCGCGCGACCGCGACCTGCGTGGTGTTCGCGGCGCGCAGCGATCCGGTGCGATCGTATTGCGCGTGCGCGAGGGCTGGGAACGACGCGAGGACGACGAGCACTGCGAGGGAGCGCGACACGCGCGCGAGTATGCACGCGTGTCGCCCGTTCGCGAGGGGATCAGATGAGGATCACGTTGCAGGGGAACTGCGCGTCGATCGTCGCGCCGCGGCTCGTGAGGAACTCCTCGCACGCGTCGCCGAGGATCTCGATGTGCGTCTCGTCCACCGCGCGCCAGTCGGTGTTGCACTCGAGCTCGCCGCGCCCGGTCATCTCGACCACGCTGCCCTCGCACGCCTGCGCGGGATCGATGCGGCCTGCGAGCTCGAGCGTGCAGCTCACCTCGCCCGCGATGATCGAGCGCAGCGCGGTGCGCAGGCCCACGTCGTCGCCGGCGACCCAGTAGGGCGCGTCGCCGCTGTCGCGACCGATGCCGGCGTTCGCCATGTCCTGCATGTGCGCCTCGGAGATCTCGCGACCGACCGAGAGCAGGAAGGTGCGGATGCCCGAGCGATATCCGCGGCGCACCGCCGCGAGCGCTTCGGCCTGACCGTTCTGCGGGTTCGGGACCTCGCAGGTGTCGGGCTCGCCGTCGGTCGCGAGGATGAAGATCGTCGGATCGGGATCGGGATCCGGGATCGCGAGGAGATCGTCGAGGATCGCGTCGAGCGCGTCGCCGGTGGGCGTCTCCTGGAGCGGCCGTTCGTCGGCGTACATCTCGCGGATCGCGTCGAAGTTCATCATCGCGGGCGTGATGCTCGAGATGTGCGGGCACTCGACGGGCACGCTCGGGTCGTCGTCGAGGCCCGTGTAGAGCGCGATGCCGAAGCGCACGCTGTTCTCGAACTCCTTGATCAGACCGTCGTCGTCGAGGAGCGCGTTGCGCAGCGCGTTCCAGCGATCGGTGCCGCCGAAATTCTCGGTCATCGAGCCCGACTGATCGACGACCACGACGACCGTCGGGATGACGCGCGTCGTGCTGACCTGGGTGATCGCGCAGGTGCCGGGCGGCAGCGCGCCGTCGCGCGTCGAGATCACGCGACCATCGGGCAGACGCGTGAACGTGCCGCCGTCGTCCGAGCCGCCGCTCGTGCCGGCGTTGCAGCCGGGGCCGAGCGAGAGAGCGAGCGACGCAGCGACGATCGACAGCGAACGAAGCGATGAGGGCACACAGACCTCCGCCCGCCGTCTCTGCAGACGATGTGCCCGGATGATCCCGCCGGATCATTCGGGAGGCGCGGAGCCCGGAGCGTTCCGTGCGCCTCGCGCGGCGCACTCGTGGATCGGCGCCGGGGACGTGCGTCCTCGGCGCCGTTCGAGGTCACCCGAAGCCGGGGCAGCGATCCATCGCGCTCGACGCGTTGTCGTCCTCGTTGCACTCGATGACGGGATCGGTGGCAGTCGCACCGTCGACGCGCACTTCGTACGCGAGGTCGGTGTCGAACGGCACGTCGCTCACCGTGATCGTGATGCGCTCGCTCGCACCGGGGAGCAGCGGGCGCGTGGTCGCGCTGGTCGTGATCGTGCGCGCGGTCGGTGCAGTCTCGACGAACTCGACGGGCACGCCCGCGGGCACGCCGCGGCTTCCTGCGTTCGTGATCACCGCGCTCAAACGGATGCTCGACGAGCCACAGAGCGCGACCGCGTCGAGCGCGACCGTGAGGTTCGGCGCGTTGAACACGCCCGCGCCCTGCACGTTCTGGCGGTAGTTGTTGAGACCGTCCACCGACCAGTTGTCGTCCTCGCTCGTCGGGATGCCGCCGCGATCGTCGACGTTGGTCACGTGGTACGCGAACTGGTTCCAGATCGGGCGGGTGCGCACCCAGCGATCGTTGGGATCGCCGAACGCGAAGACGCCGAACGAGCCGTTGCGGAATTCGGGCGGCAGCGCGGCGACGTCGGCGACACCGAGCGCGTCGACCCACTGCGCGAGGCATCCGTCGCGATCGCCCTGATCGTTGTTCGCGGGCAGCACGATCTCGGAGTTGCCGTCGCGATCGACGTCGACGACCAGCGGGTACTCGAGGATCGTGCGCGACGAGTTGGGGCGCGGCGTCGCGAGCAGCTCGCGTCCGTCGCGTCCGTCGTAGACGTGCAGGAAGCACTCGTCGTTGTAGATGACCTCGGCGATGCCATCGCCCTGGAAGTCGAAGACGCTCGAGCCGGTGACCGAGCTCGAGACGTCCTGGGTCACGCGGGCCGAGCGCAGGAACGCGCTCGGCGAGTCGTCGCAGGTGCTCGCGGGATCGTCGGCGGGGCGCGTGCAGTCGCCGCCGGCGCGCGGGCGCGTCGCGTCGGGGAGACAGTCGGGATCGTAGACCGCGTAGCAGCCGCGCCCTGCGGTCGCGACCTCGGGCAGGCCGTCACCGTCGAAGTCCGCGACGGTCGGTGCGCCGCCGTTGCCGCCGCCGGGGATCGCGACGTTCGCGGCGAGCCATGTGCCGCCGGCGCCGACGAGGACCGCGCCCGTCGCGCCGTCGCGCACCGTGATCGCGCCGCCGCGGATCGAGATGACCTCGGGATCGCCGTCGACGTCGAGATCGGCCACCGCCGCGAGGCCGTGCTGCGGCGTGGTGCCCGCTGCGGGCCAGAGGCGCGTGCCGTCGAGGCCGTACGCGGCGCCGCCGGTGGTGAGCTCGAGCTCGGGATCGCCGTCGAGGTTCGCGACCGCGGGGCTCGCGAACGACTGCGAGGGCTCGCCGCACGCGCCGGCGTCGCCGCGGGTGCGCAGCGTCCAGCCCGCGCCCATGCGCTCGAAGCTCATCACGTGACAGCCCGCGGCGATCTCGGGGACGCCGTCGTGATCCATGTCGGCGATCGAGGGACCGCTGCGCGACGATGCCGCGCTGCCGGTCGTGATGCGCGCGAGCTCGGCCGTCCCGTCGCCGTCGAGCACGCGCAGCCCGCTGCTGCGCAGCTTGTAGACGACCTCGAGCGCGTCGTCGGACGGATCGAGGTTCGCGAGCGCGGCGACGCTGTGAGGCTGGGGGCCGTCGGTGGGCCCGACGCTCCAGAGCAATGCGCCGGTGCCGCCGTGGATCGCGACGAGCACGGTGTCGCCGTTCACCGGATCGCCACCCCCCTCGACCGGCACGCCGTACACCGCGACCACGACGTCCGGCACGCCGTCGCCCGAGACGTCGCCGACCACCGGCGTCGCGCCGACGTTCTGGTAGCGACGGCCGCCGACCTCGACGCCCTGCCAGTGCCACTCGACGTCGAGCTCGACGTCGTCGAAGTCGGGGCGCACCTCGCAGAGCGGGGGCGCGGGGTTCGCGAGGCAGCGGCCGATCGTGGGCTCGCAGTAGGTGCCCTCGTCGAGGCAGTCGTAGTCGTCGGCGCAGGTCGAGCCCGGCGTGACGCACGCGTCCTCGACGCACACCTCGCCCTCGCCGCAGCAGGTGTCGAGCGATTCGCCGCAGAGCGCGCGACCGGCTTCGCACGACGCCGCGCACACCACGCCGTCGAGGCAGATCTGGCCCGCGGCGCAGCACACGAGGTTGTTGTCGCCGCAGCGCGTGTTCTCGCAGACGGGCGCGCACACGAAGCCGTCGACGCACTCCTCGCCCTCGGCGCAGCACACGCGTCCACCGCGGCACTGGCGCTCGGGCGCGTCGGCGCAGCTTCCACCATCACCACCGGAGCTCGCGTCGCCGGGCACCGCGCCGTCGCGCCGCGGCTGGCAGGTGCCGTCGAGGCAGGCGAGATCGCTGCGGCAGTCGCTCGCGATGTCGCAAGGCGCGCCTGGGCCGCCGGGGCCCTCCCCGGCGCAGTCGCAGCCGGTCGCGACGAGGAAGAAGGAACAGGCGAAGAAGAGCGCGGAACCACCACCGCCGATGCGCATCGAGCCTCCACTCGCGAATCTATCACCAGCAGATTTGCGCGATGTGTCGGGATCGCCCCTTTTTTGACCCCGCGCGTCCCGATCCGGTACGCGACCAGGACCGTCGATGTCCTCGCTGGTCCACGCCGCGCTGACGATCCGCCGCACTGCGCGCGCCTCGTTCGGGCTCGTCGCCGCAGGTGCGCTGATCGCGCTCGATCTGCTCGGTGTGTTCCGCGGCGCGCTCGACGTGGAGCACGGTGTGGTCGCGGCTGCGTTCGCGGTGATCGCGATCACGCGCGGCATCGCGCGGTGGAAGCTCGAGCAGCAGGAGCGCGAGGGCGCGCAGCGCGAGACGATGGTGCTCGAGCTCGAGCTCGGGCTGATGCTGCTCGGCGGCACCCACGCCGCGGTGCAGGCGCTCGGTGGGCTCGAGGGCCCGCTCTATCCGATGGTCTACGTGGTCGTCGCGTTCCTCGCGGCGTTCGCGAAGAAGCCGATGGGCACGGTGCTGGTGCTCGCGGCGATCGCGCTCGAGGGCGCGATCTGGATCCTCGGCGAGCCCTCCGTGCCGGCGCGCACCGTCGCGCTGCACGCGCTCTTCGTGATGTTCTTCGGCGTGCTGAACCTGCTCTTCACGCGCGCCGAGATCGCGCGGGTGCGCGAGCGCAGCAAGAAGGAGCGCGCGGAGGAGCAGCAGAAGGCGCAGGAGGACGCGCGGCTCTTCCGGCTCGTCGCCGCGCCGAGCGCGGGCAACAGCGAGGAGCACGACGACGAGCGCATGTTCCGCTCGAGCGTCGAGGAAGTGCGCGACGCGCTCTATCACGCGCTCGATCTGCTCAAGCGCTCGCTCGAGCTGCACACGTGCATCCTGCTGTTCAGCGATCCCGACGGGCGGCTGCGCATCGTCGAGCTGGTGACCGACAGCGACGACGTGGCGGATGGCCCGTTCGACGCGGGCGCGGGCGCGGTGGGCGCGGTCGCGAGCCGCGGGCTCACGATGAACCTCGAGCACGTGAAGCCCGGGTACAAAGGGCTCTGCTACTACCGCTCGCCCGCGCTGGTGCGCGCGTTCTGCGGCGTGCCGGTGATGGAGAACGGGCACTTGCGCGGCGCGCTGTGCGCGGATCGCATCGACGATCGTCCGTTCACCGCGCGCGAGGAAGAGCTGCTCAAGAGCGCGATCGGCCAGGTGCTGCGCGCGCTGACGAACGAGCGGGTGTTCGTGCAGCTGCAGCGCAGCAAGCGCGAGCAGGCGGTGCTCTTCAAGGCGTCGCAGGCGCTCGGCGGCGCGCTCAGCGAGGACCAGGTGATCGAGGCGGGGCTCGGCGCGGCGACGAGCATCGCGCGCTACGACTTCGCGGCGATCACCCGCTGGGACGACGAGAAGAAGCAGCACCAGGTGCTGCGCGCGGTGGGCGAGGGCAGCGAGACCGTCAGCGGGCTCGCGTTCCGCGACAACGCGTCGCTCACCGCGATGGTGGTGAAGAACAAGCACTATCTCCCGTACCGCGGCGAGTTCGATGCGCGGCAGCAGACGCTCTTCACGACGAAGGCGAAGCTGCCCGAGCTGAAGAGCGTGCTGGTGCTGCCGCTCGTCGTGCGCGAGGACGCGATCGGCACCCTCGCGGTCGCGGCCCAGCGCTCCGATGCGTTCCCCGACTTCACGCGGCCGACGCTGCAGGTGCTCGCGAACCAGATCGCGATCTCGCTCTCGAACGCGCGCGCGGTGAAGCGCCTCGAGGAGATGGCGACGACCGATGGGCTCACGGGCTGCCTCAACAAGCGCGCATTCCTCGAGGAGCTCGACGCGAAGATGCGCAGCGCCGAGCGCTTCAAGCGGAAGCTCTCGCTGCTCGTGACCGACATCGATCATTTCAAGAGCGTGAACGACACCTACGGGCACGCGACCGGCGACGTGGTGATCAAGGCGCTCGGTCAGCTCCTCATGAAGATGAAGCGCGAGACCGATCGGGTGGCGCGCTTCGGCGGCGAGGAGTTCTGCGTGCTCTGCGAGGAGACCGACACCGACGGTGCGGTGCTGCTCGCGGAGCGGGTGCGCGAGGAGCTCGGCAAGACCGTGTTCCAGACCGAGCTCGGCAAGCTCAAGGTGACGTGCTCGATCGGCGTCGCGACGTATCCGCGCGATGCGAAGAGCGGCGCGGAGCTCTTCGAGATCACCGACAAGGCGCTCTACGCGGCGAAGCGCGGCGGCCGCAACAAGGTGTGCACGTCGAAGGACGTCTGACGCGACGGTTGGAAACCGCGGGGCGCGCGGACGACCTCCGCGGGCATGCTGCGACCGTTGTGCGTGGGGCTCGCGCTCGCGACGCTGCTCGTCTCGCGACCGGCGCTCGCCGACGACGACGTCGTGGAGGCGCGCTGGGCGCTGCGCGGATCGATCTCGGGCGGGCTCATGATCTCCGCGGATCAGCGCGATGTGCTCGCGCTCGACGGCGGAGGCGGGACGCTGCGGGTCTCGGCCGCGGCGCGGCCCCTCGACGGAGTCGACTGGCTCGAGGGTGAGCTCAGCCTCGGCGGATCGCTGGTCGGACCGGGGGAGGAGCGACCGGGCGGTGCGATCGACCTGCTGCTCGCGGCGCGTGTCGCGCCGCGCATCGACGACGTCTCTCCGTTCGCGGTGATCGGGATCGGTGTGGCGTTCACCGGGCCGCTGCTCCGTCCCGCGGCGTCGCTGGGGCTCGGTGCCGCGCTGCACCTCGACGACGAGCTCGCGATCTCGGCCGAGGTGTCGCTCCTGCACGTGATGCAGTCCGATGGGCCGAACCAGAGCGACGACGCGCTCTTCGTGAGCGCCGGGCTCGGGCTCTGGTGGCGACCCATGGTGCGCGCGCCCGAGCCACCACCGGATCCGCCGGTCACCCCGCGGCGCGTGCGGGTGCCTCCGCCTCCGCCTCCACCTCCGCCCGCGGCGCCTCCGCCTGCGCCGGTGCCGACCGAGGATCTCGACGCGCTGCTCGAGCGCGCGATCCCCACGCGCTCGCTCCACGTCGTCATGCTCGTGCCGCCAGTGCTGTTCGAGCACGGCGAGTCGGCGCTGACCGCGGTCGGCGAGGTCACGATGCACGACGTGCTCGAGCGCGTGATCGCCGCCGATCCTCGCGCCCGCATCGTGATCCAGGGCCACGCCGACGCGACGGGCACGCCCGAGATCAACCTCCCGCTCTCGACGCGACGCGCCGAGATCGTCGCGGAGTGGCTCGTCGCGCACGGGGTCGAGCGCTCACGCATGGTGCTGCGCGGCGAGGGCACGACGCGGCCGCTCGTGCAGGGCGCAAGCGACGACGTCGCGTCGCTCGCCCCCGATCGCCGGGTGACGATCCGCCTCGAGCTCGAGCACACGCCGGCGGAGGAGAGCGCGCCATGAGGCGCTTGGTGCCGCTCGTGGTGCTCGTGCTCGCGGGGTGCGACGCGGTCGAGCCGTGGGTCTCGATGCGGGAGCCACCGCGAGAGCCGACCGACGTCGTTCCCTGCGTGCGTCTCGTGGAGTGTGCGGTGCTCGACGAGCTGGTCGCGGGGCCGGTCTCCGGCGAGCCGACGCCTCCCACGCCGCGCTGTCGCGACGGGCTCGCGCCCACCACGCTCGACGTGAGCGACGACACCCGCATCGTCGCATCGAGCGTCGCGTGCACGGAGCTCGTGATCGACGTCGCGCCGGGCGAGACACCGGTCGCGATCACGTTCGAGGGGGACGCGCTCGAGGACGCGCGCGTCGTGATCCGCAGCGCGTCGCGGCCGGTCGACGTGCAGCTCGCGGTGTCGCGCGTGGCCGACGCGACGCTCGAGGGTGAAGGGCCGATCGCGATCACCGCCGCGGAAGGCGGGCTCGAGCGCGCTCGCATCGACGCGCCGGACGTGCGGATCGAGGGCGGCGATCACCACGACGTGGTGATCGCGGCGACCACCATCAGGGTGCGCGGCGCGCAGATCGATCGGTCGCGCCTCGACGCCGAGCACGTGGTGCTCGAGCGCGGCGTGCTCTCGGATGGGATCGCGCGCGCCGCGCGCGGCGAGCTGATCGGCGCGGACGTGCTCGACGCGACGCTGGAGATCGCGGAGCTCGCGGCCGGTGGCGGCGACTGGCTCCGCACCGCGCTCGCGCCCTGTCGGGGCGCGCTGCTCAGCCGCGTGCACCTGCGCTCGTCGCGGATCGGGGCGTGCGAGGCGCCCGTGGAGCTCGACGACGTCCAGGCCGACCTCAGCGTGTTCCACGGCGACCTCGAGGGCGAGAGCGGCTACTACGCGCAGTGCGTGTTCGGCGGCGACACCGTCGAGCTGCTCAGCCGCATCGCCGACAGCGCGCTCTGCGGCGTCGCGCGCGTCGTCGCGAACGAGGTCCAGTGCGTGCGCTGCGAGCCGGAATCGCCGCCCGACGTGTGCGGCCTCGTCGACGGCGACACGTCGTTCTGCCCGGGGATCTGCGAGGCCGCGTGCGACACCGGAACGCTCCGGTTCGGGGGACAGGCCTGCCGCCAGCCGGACCGATGAGTTCGGTGGGCCGGAGGCGTCTCTTCGAGATGGCGACCTACGTGTTGATCCCGGGCGCGACCGGGGACTCCTGGTACTGGCATCGCGTGGTGCCGCTCCTGAGGGCGCGAGGGCACGAGGTGGTCGCGCCGGATCTCCCGGCGCGCGACGAGAGCGCGGGGCTCGATGCGTACGTGGACGTCATCGAGCGCGCGATCGGCGATCGTCGCGACCTCGTGATCGTGGCGCAGTCGATGGGCGCGCTGAGCGCCCCGCTCGTGTGTGCGCGCCGCGAGTGCGAGCGATTGGTGCTCGTCGCGCCGATGATCCCGGCGCCCGGTGAGACCGGCGGCGAGTGGTGGGCGCGCTCGGGACAGACGGACGCCGAGCGCGCGATGGCGATCGCGGAGGGACGCGATCCCGACGCGCCCTTCGATCCCCTGGTGATGTTCCTCCACGACGTGCCGGAGGACGTGATCGTGCAGTCGGCGTCGCGACCGCACGCGCAGTCGTCGCGCCCGTTCGACGATCCGTGGCCCCTCGCAGCGTGGCCCGAGGTCGAGACCCAGGTGATCGCGGGCACGCACGATCGGCTCTTCCCGATCGACTTCGTGCGGAGGCTCGCGAAGGAGCGGCTCGGGGTCACGCCGATCGAGATCGACACCGGGCACCTCGTCGCGCTCGCGAAGCCGGCGGAGCTCGTCTCGCTCCTCACCGCGGGGCGAAGCCGATGACGTTGGGGATGCGCCAGAAGTCGTCGGTGCATCGCGCGACGGATGCGGTGCGCGCGAGGAGGATCGATGACGTTCTCGCGTCAGCGCGCGCGCACGACGCGCGACTGACCGTCGCCCTCGACGAGCAGCACCTCGTCGTCGCGCAGCGGGGTCAGCGTCCATTGCGCGCCGAATCGTTGCTGCGCGACGTCGTGCAGCAGCGCGCGCTCCTCGCGATCGTGGTGCGGGAGCACGACGTGCTCGGTGAGCCCGAGCCCCTCGAGCGACTGATCCTTCGCGGGCGCGAACGGGCTCGTGAGCACGTGCGGCTCGAGGCTCGGCCCCACGAGGATCGAGCCCGCGCTGACGCCGACGTAAGGCAGATCCGGGCGCGCCTGCAGCGCGCGATCGAAGCCGCTCGCGCGCGCCCTCGCGAGCAGATGGAAGGGATCACCGCCGGTGACGATCACGAGATCGCTCGCCGCGAGGCGCACCGCAATCGTCGGGTCGTCGTCGCGATCGAGCTCGCACGGCAGGAGCGAGAGTCCGATCGTCTCGAGCATCCCCGCGAAGAGCGCCCGCACCCGGTCGCGATCCTCGAGCGGATCGGCGGCGGTGGGCACCCATGCCGCGCGCCGCCCGCGCGCGCCTCCGAGGAATGCCTCGAGCCCGTCGAGCGAGAGCGACGCGAGGAAGAGCCTTCGCATCGCGCGATCATCCCACGTACGCGAGCGCGCGCACCGGATCGCCGATCGCGATCTCGCCGCCCTCGATCACCCGCGCGGTGATCCCTCCGTGGCCGCGCATCGCGTGGAACGCGCCCTCGCCGAGCGCCTCGTCCATCTTCGCGCAGGGCTCGCAGGTGCCGGTGCCCTCGAGGATCACGCCGTTCCCGATCGCGAAGCGCATGCGCCGCAGCGCGACCAGGTTCACGCCCGCGACCACCACGTTGCGCCGCAGCAGCGCGGGATCGATCGCGCCCTCGCGGCCCAGCAATCGCGCGATCACGCCGAGGTGCTCGGCCTGGATCAGCGTGACCTGGCGCTTTCCTCCCTCGCGCCGCGACACCCGGTCCCGCTCGAGCCCGCGATCGGCGAGCACCACCGCCCGCTCGAGCACCTCGATGGGCGCGCCGTGGTCGGGGCGGGCCCCGATCCACGTCACCCGGCCGATCTGCGGCACCCGCTCCAGGCGCTCCCGTAGGGTCTCCATCCTGCCAGAACGTACGGGATCGGATCGATCTTGGCGCGGACCACCGGGATCGGCGACGATCGAATGTGGGTGACTGCGAGCACGCAGAGCGCAGGCGCGGCGAAGGATCGTCCGACGCTGCTGATGGTCGGGCACGGCGAGCCGATGGACGCCGCGCTCCGCGTCGCGCTCGATCGTCACGGCCTCTTCGTGGAGGAAGCATCGACCGCCGACGCGCCCGGCGCGGTGCGGATGGCCGCGCCCGACCTCGTGCTGCTCATGGGCGATGCCGCGCGGGATGGTGGGCGCGCCGTGCTCGAGGCGCTCTCGCGCGACCCCGCGACGAGCGTGGTGCCGGTCGCGCTGCTCTCGGAAGATCAGGGCGCGCTCGACAAGCGCGTGCTCGCGTTCCGCTACGGCGCGATCGCGGTGGTGCCCAAGACGCCGAGCGTGGACGAGATCGCGCGGCGCGTCGCCCAGCTCGCGCGCGAGCTGCCCGATCGGGATGCCGATGGCGCGGAGCTCGGGGAGGCGACGTTCGACGAGCTCGTCGGGCTCGTCACGCGCGAGCTGCGCAGCGGGATCCTCAGCGTCGGGCGTCAGGGCGGCGATCCGATGCGCATCGTGCTCGGCGCCGGCAGGCCGGTCGCGGAGGCGGTGCAGGAGTTCGTGCAGCGGCTGCGCCCGCTGGTGTCGCGCGCCGAGCCGCTCGTCTACGAGTTCCACAAGGACGGCGCGGGCGGCGCGATCGAGCTGATCGATCCCGAGGGCCCGCGGCGCGCCGACCTGACGATCTTCCGCGGGCTGCGGGTGCTGCTGGTCGATCACGATCCGTCGCGCGCCGATGCGCTCGCGCAGGAGCTGCGATCGCGCGGGGCGACCGTCGCGGTGAGCGACAACGGCGGCGCCGGGCTCGAGCGCGCGGCGGGGCTCGATCCCGAGGTCGTCGTGATGGACGCCGCGGGGATCGACGGGCCGGGGTTCGAGGTGGTGCGCCAGCTGCGGCGCGACGTGCGGCTGCGCTGGGCGTCGATCCTCGTCGCGCCGTGGGACGAGCTCTGGCCCGATCCGCGCGGCGCGCCGGACGCCGAGCGCCTCGCCGAGAAGATCGCGCCCCTGGTGATGCACGATCGTGCGCTGCGGGAGCGCGCGAGCGCCGAGCGCGCGTTCGATGCGCGCCTCGAGGCGACCGGGCCGTGCCGGCTGCTGCGCGCGATCGCGGGCGCGCCGGGCACCTGCCACGTGATGATCCGGAGCTCGAAGGCGGTGGTCGAGGTCGACCTCGCCGAGGGGCTCGTGGTCGGCGCGAGCGGGACGCGCTCGACCGGCGAAGGGCTCGAGGGCACGCGCGCGCTCGCGGCGCTGCTCGCGATGGGCTCGGGGCGCGTGCGCATCGAGCAGCGGGCGCACCCCGCGACCGCGAACGTGATGGCCCCGGTCGACGAGGCCCTCGCCCGCGCGTCGCAGGAGTCGCCGCCGATCGCGCTCTCGATGCTGCCGCCCTCGTTCGGCACGCCGACCGCGACGTCGCCGAGCAGCAGCGCGCCGGGGCGGCGCCGGCCCTTCCCCAACGCCAGCGAGCTCGGCCGCGACGTGCTCGCGATCCCCGACTCGGGGCTGGACTCGGAGAACGATCTTCCGGCGCCGATCGAGCCGCCGAGCGTCACCCGGATGTCGCAGAGCGTGAAGCCCACCGCGCCCGAGGATCTCAGCTGGGGCGACAGCGAGCCCCCGCGCCCGAAGCAGCCGGTGATCCCCGCGGCGAGCACGCTGCCGCGCCCGACGCCGCGCGAGACCCCGCCGATGGCTGCGCGGCCCCCGACCGTCCCGCGTCCCGCGCCGGCGGCGCCGCCCACGGCCGCGCCGGTGCCCCACACGACGCTCAAGGGCCCTGCGTTCGCCGCGCCGCCCGCCAGTGCCGCTCCGTCGCGCCCGAGCTCGGAGAAGCTGCCCCAGGGCGTCCTGGGCGGCCCCGCGGCCGCTCCCCCGCCCCCCGGCGGGCCCGCGCCGCGCCCCGCCGCGCCGAGCGCGCGCAAGCAGACCCTGGTGATGGGCGTGATGCGCGGCTCTGCGCAGTCCACCCAGGGCCTGCCGGCGGCGCGCGCACCGATCGCACCGCCCGCCAAGCCGGCGGCCGCCGCGGAGCCGCCGCGCGCGCCCGTGGTCCCCAGCGCGCCGGTGGTCGCGACCCCGGCCGCGAGCGCGCCGGGCCCCGATCGCCAGCGCCGCGTGCCGACGCGCCGCACGACGCTCCAGATGACGTCGTCCGAGCTGCCGCCCGGGGCGCTCGCGACGGCGAGCACGGCCCCCGAGGGCGAGCCCGAGTCGGGCGAGACCCGGCGCGCGTCGTCGCCCGAGGTCGGCGATGCCCGCAGCAGCGCGACGCTCGGTCGGATCGCGACCGCGCGGCGATCGACCGCGAGCGATCTGCGCGCGATCGAGCGGCGCGCCGTCGCGGAGGAGATCACGTCGCGCGGCGCGTCCGATCCGCGCATCGAGTCGCAGGAGGACGCGGCCTCGCCCTCGTCTCCGCCGGCCGAGATGGACAGCGCGGATCTGGTCGAGCTCGGCTCTTCGTCGAGCGAGGGGATGGCGCCGGAGACCCCGCGCGATCGGCCGCTCTCGGCGCGCCCCACGCCGGCGGACGCGTCGAGCGCGCCGGCGGGCATGCTCACCGGGCCGCCGCCGCCGCCTCCTCCGCCTCCGCCGCAGCAGGTGGCGCCCCCGCTTCCGGCTTCGAGCCCGCCGCCCCGGCGCTCGACGCCGCCGCGGGTGTCGAGCCCGCCCTCGCGGGGCTCGTTCCCGCCGGCGCAGCGCACGAGCGCGCCCCCGCAGGCGACGTCGGAGACCGGCGGTCGGGGCGGGGCGTCGCGCGTGCTCGGGTACCTGGTGCTCGCCCTCGCGCTGCTGACGGTGCTCGGGGTCGTCGGGCTGATCGTGGCGCGGCGGATGGGGATCTGGCCGCCGCAGGGCGTGGTCGTGCTCGGGGTCGGAGAGCCGCTGTTGGAGCCGCCGCCGGTGCAGGACGTGGCGCCGGTGCCCGAGGCGCCGGTCGTCGAGCCGCCGGCCGTCGAGCCGCCGGTGGTCGAGCCGCCGCCCGCCGAGGCCGCTGCCGAGCCCGTCGTCGCACCGCCGGAGCCCGCGCCCGCCGTGGAGCCCGAGCCCGCCGTCGAGCCCGAGCCCGTCGAGCCCGAGCCCGCCGTCGAGCCGGCTCTCGCCGAGGCACCGCCGCCCGAAGCCACTGCCACGCCGGCCGAAGAAGCCGCGCTCGCGCCGGTCGAGGGCGAGACCGCCGACGACCTCGTCGCGCGCGCCCGCTCCGCGCCTCCGGCGTTCGCCGAGGTGCTCTACCGCCGAGCGCTCTCGCTCGACCCGCAGAACCACTACGCGATGGTCGGCCTCGCGCGGCTGCTCCTCGATCGCGGCGCCGCCGCCGATGCCCTCCCGTTCGCCGAGGACGCGGCGCGCCGCCGGTCTCGCCGCGCGCCCTATCGCATCCTGCTCGGCGACATCCGCCGCGCGACCGGCGACGAGAGCGGCGCGCGCGAGGCCTGGGAGGCCGCGCTCGAGATCGAGCCCGACAACGCCCAGGCCCTGCAGCGCCTCGGTCGCTGAATCTCTGCAGGAGTGCTCGTTCCGTCGGTCCCGGACGGGAGCGCGCGGAGCGCGCGGACGGTAGGGCCCGGCGGGCGAGCCGAGTTCTCGACCGGCTTCGACCCGCGCTACACCTCGCCCGGAATGCCGAAGACGAACGCGTGCCGCGTGCTCGATCAGCTCGGGATCTCGTACGAGCTGCGCGAGTACGACGTCGATCCCGACGATCTCAGCGCCGAGACCGTCGCGCAGAAGGTCGGCATGCCGCTCGAGCAGGTGTGGAAGACGCTCTGCTGTCGCGGCGACGGCAAGGACATCGGCTTCGCGGTGATCGCCGCGGGCACCGAGCTCGACCTCAAGGCCTACGCGCGCGTCGCGGGGCACAAGAGCGCGGAGCTCGTGCCGCTCAAGGAAGTGCAGCCGATCACCGGGTACATCCGCGGCGGCGTCACCGCGCTCGCCGCGAAGAAGCCGTACCCGGTGTGCTGCGACGAGACGATCGAGCTCTTCGACGTGATCAGCGTGAGCGCGGGCGTGCGCGGGACCCAGATCCTGATCGCACCGAGCGACTACCTGCGCGCGACCGGCGCCAAGGTGGGCCCGATCGCGCGCTGAGCGCGCTGTGTCGCATCGCACAATCGCAGGCCCCAGGCCCAGCAATGTGCGGCAACTCCTGTTTGTGCATTGCAGCAAACATCCGCTACCGTGAGCGACGGAAGAGGGGATGTCGTGAACCAAGTCCGAGTCGCTGCGCCGCAGCAGGCCGCGTCACCCGCGTACCGCTACTACGTGCTCGCGGTCCTGACGCTGATCTACATGCTCAACTTCCTCGACCGTCAGATCATCGGCATCCTCGCGACGCCGCTGAAGGACGAGTTCGAGCTCTCCGATAGCCGTTTCGGCCTCATGGGCGGGCTCGCGTTCGCGCTGCTCTACTCGAGCCTCGCGATCCCGATCGCGTGGGCCGCCGATCGGTTCAGCCGCGTGTGGATCATGACGATCGCGCTGACGATCTGGTCGGGCTTCACCGCGCTCTGCGGGCTCGCGGGAAGCTTCACCCAGCTCTTCCTGTGCCGCATGGGCGTGGGCATCGGCGAGGCGGGCGGCGTGGCTCCCGCGTACTCGCTGATCGCCGACTCGTTCCCGAAGTCGCAGCGGGCGCGGGCGATGGCGGTCTACGCGTTCGGCATCCCGCTCGGAACCGCGGCGGGCACGCTCGTCGGCGGTCTGCTCGCCGCGACCTACGGCTGGCGCGTCGCGTTCGTCACCGTCGGTCTGCTCGGCGTGATCGTCGCGCCGCTGCTGCGGCTCTCGGTGCGCGATCCCGAGCGCGGCGCGATGGACGAGCACGCTGCGCCGAAGGAGGCGCCGCCGTTTCGCGACGTGCTGCGCACCGTGCTCCCGAAGCGCAGCTTCTGGCTGCTCTCGTTCGGCGCCGCGTCGTCGTCGGTGTGCGGCTACGGCGTCGCGGCGTGGCTCCCGAGCTTCTTCATGCGGAGCTTCGAGCTGAGCCTCGCCCAGACCGCCTGGTACTACTCGGGCATCTCGCTGGTCGGCGGCGTGGTGGGCATCTGGCTCGGCGGCGCGATCGCCGATCGCCTCGGACGGCTCTCGAAGGCCGCGTACCCGCTGACGCCCGCGATCGCGTTCCTGATCTCGGTGCCGTGTTTCCTGCTCGGCATGAACTCGGCGCGCCTGATCCAGACGTTCTTCCCCGACGCGGGCGCGAACGGCTGGCAGGCGCTCGCGATGGCGTTCGTCGTGTTCGTCGTGCCGACCGGGCTCAACCTCGCGTGGCTCGGGCCGGTCACCGCGGCGGTGCAGCAGCTGGTGCCCGCGCCGATGCGCACGACGGCGTCCGCGCTCTTCCTGCTGATCAACAACCTGCTCGGGATCGCGGTCGGCGTCTTCTACTTCGGCTGGATGTCCGACCTGCTGCGTCCGACGTTCGGCGAGGAGAGCCTGCGCTGGTCGATCTACACCGGCATGGCGTTCTACATGCTGTCGTCGTTCCTGCTCTATCGCGCGTCGCGCACGCTGCAGCACGACTGGGTCGACTGAACGAGCGCCGAAATATCGGCTCGCCCGTCCACGTGCTCCGCAGCGGGCCCTCCGCCGGCGAGCGCTCGAGCTGGGCTGATCACTCGAAGGTCGCGGCGAGCGAGCGGCTCGCGCGCTTCTCGACGAACGCCGCGAACGAGCGCAGCCGCGCCCGCGCCGCCTCGTCGAAGAACGACGCGAGCGCGCCGCTGCTCGTCATGCGCACCGCGAGCTCGTGGGTGCGCCCGTCGCGCGTGCGCACCACGAGCCCTTCCACCGTTCCCTCGACTCGCTCGATCGACGCGAGCGGGATCGCCCGCACCATCGACCACCAGCGCCATTCGAGCGCGCGCTCGCCGAGATGGATCGTCGCAGGACGGAGCGCGAAGATCCCGAGCGGGATCCCGACGATCGCCGCGGGCACGCCGATGCGCGCCGGTCCGAGGAGCCCGATCACCACGCCCGCGAGCAGCGCGGCGAACGCCGCGAAGCCGAGCACGAAGCCCACGTAAGGCACCGCGAACGCGCCCGGCATCGCGCGCATCGTGCGCAGCTCGCGCTCCGGTCGATCGAGCGCGTCGACGATCTCGCACGCGACGTCGCGCGACGCTTCGATGCACGCGCGGGGCAGGCCGAGCGCGCCGCGCGCCCACAGCACGCCGTGGATCCCGTCGTACACGCAAGAGCGCACGTCGTGGGGCGCTCCGGCGATCACCAACACGCCTGCGCGTGGCACCTCGATCGGCGCGGCGCGCATGTCGCGCGGCGGCGCGCTCCAGGCTCGCAGCGCGAGCCGCGACGTGAGCCCGATGACGCCGAGCGCGACGATCGGGAAGACGTGGGTGGCGTCCGGCAGCGCGCGACCGACCACGAGGCCGGCTGCGATCCCGAGCGCGACGCCCGCCACGCCGATGCCGATGGCGATCATCCGCCGCAGCGCCACCGAGCCGGCGCTCGCCGCACGCAGCGACCAGGTGCGCGGGTCAGCCGCGGCCACGGCGCGTGCTCGAGAGCTCCTCGGTGACCTCGACCATCGTCGCGCGATCCTGCGGCTCCTCCGCGGGATCCCACCAACCTTCTTCGAAGTCGGCGCGCAGCGGCGCGCCTCGCGCGCCTGCGATGCGCGCGAGCTGCCCGAGATCCTGCGCCAGCGCGGGGTGGGGCGGCACCGCGCGCGAGAGCGCGGCGTCGAGCGCATCGGGATCGAGATACCGCGTTCGCGCGTCGCGCCCGAGGCGCTCCACCTCGGCCGCCATCGCAGGCTCGGGCAGCGCGCGCGCGATCTCGCGCACCGCATGCGCCGGCGCGCGCAGCTCGAGCCCGCTCGTCGCGGTGATCACGATCGACGAGGTCCCGTCGGGCTTCGTGTGCTCGACGATCGTGCGCGGGCTGGGATCGCGCACCCGGCGCAGCGCGCCCATCCAGCCGTGCGGGCCGGGCGCGCCGAGCCGATGCCGCAGCGCGCCCGCGATCCCTGCGAGCGCGTGCTCGTCCTGCGCGAGCCGATCCGCGTCCATCTGCGGCACCACGCGCTCCACGAGCTCGAGCAGCACGCTCAGCACCGGTACCAGCGCGGGATCGATCGGACGATCGAGCACCGGACCCAGGATCTGCAGCGCGCGCTCGATGAGCGATCGCCGCAGCTCGGGGCTCTCGAACACGCGCGATCCCGGATCGAGCCCGCGCGCGACCACCGCGACGAGGAAGCTGATCGCGCGGCGATCGCTCGGCGTCGCGTAGGGGAGGAGCAGCGCATCGAGCGCCGGGAGGTTGCGCGCGGCGATCGCCGCGACGTCGTCCCACGACACGCCGCCCTTCACCCGCGCCAGCGCGTCCGCGACGATCTCGACCGGCGCGCTCTCCACCGCGCGCAGCACCGCCGGCGCCCCGGTGCGTGCGATCCACGCCTCGAGCGCGCGCCCTCGCACGTCGGCGCCGTGTTGCGCCAGCGACTCGTGCAGCTCGAGCGCGAGCAGCGGGCCTCCCTGTGCGATGCGTCGCTCCAGCACCGCGAAGCGCAGATCCGCGTCGGCATCGCCGCGCCCGAGCAGCGCGTCGCATCCCGCTTCGATCAGCGGCGGCGCGCGCTCGGGCAGCGCCTCGACGAGCGCGCGCAGCACGCCGCCATCGCGCTCGTGCGCGAGACGATCGACCAGCACCTGCACCGCGCTGCGCTCCTCGCCGGCGTGCTTCGCGAGCAGCGCGCACGCGGTCGCGCGCAGGCGCGGATCGGGATCGTCGCGCGCGATCGTCACGATGGTCGCGAGCTCGCGCTGGCGCTCGAGGACGCCGAGCAGGTGCTGCCGCACCCCGACGCTGAGCCCGCTGCCGGGATCACGCGCGGTGATCGCGCTCGCACCGAGCCGCGTCGCGAGCGCCCATGCCGCGCGCACCCGCGTGACCACGTCGTCGCTCTCGCGCTGCAGCGCGCGCAGCTCGTCGTCGGAGCGCGCCGCCGCGTCGGCGTCGCTCGTCAAGCGCACGGGCGTGCTCCGATCGCTCACGACGCGAACGCAGTCCAGGTGGAGGCCGGGCGCACGCGCACGTCGGGATCGAGCCCCCCGCGCCCGAGGTGATCGACGTGCTCGCGCCCCGGCGTGTGCTGCGGCAGCGCGTGCAGCCCCGTGAACTCGACCTCGCGCGTGGTGATGCGCATGCGACCGATCGACGAGATCTCCTCGCCGACGAGGAGCTGCTCCGTCTCGTTCGAGTCCAGCAGCGCGCGCGTCAGCGCTCGCGCGAACGTGCGCGCCGTGTCCCAGTCCACCGCGCGATTGTAGGAGCCGGGCGATGCTCGCTCCAATCTCTCGTGACGTGGTGCTCGCGTCTCGTGACGGGCTGCTAGAGTCGGCCCCCGATGACGACGACCGAGACGCTCATGCTGCGGGCCGACGACGGCGTGGAGATCGCGGTGCACCGCTGGCTCCCTGCAGGGAAGCCGCGTGGAATCGTACAGATCGCGCACGGCATGGCCGAGCACGGCAAGCGCTACGCGCGGCTCGCGAAGACGCTCAACGAGCAGGGCTGGGCCGTCTACGCGAGCGATCACCGCGGCCACGGCCTCACCGCGAAGACGGACGCCGAGGTCGGGCACTTCTGCGACGAGGACGGCTGGAACCGCGTGATCGCGGACCTGCGCATGGTCGCGCAGCACGCGCGCCGCGAGCACCCCGGCGTGCCCTACGTGCTCTTCGGGCACTCGATGGGCTCCTTCCTCGCGCAGACGCTGGTGCTGCGCCATCCGCAGGAGCTCGACGCGCTCGTGCTCTCGGGCTCGACCGCGGGCGGCGGTCCGCTCGTCTCCGCGGGCAAGCAGGCCGCGAAGCTCGAGCGCATGCGCGTCGGCAAGCGGGGCACGAGCCCGGTCCTCACCCAGCTCTCGTTCGGCAGCTACAACCGCGGGTTCGAGGGGCGCACGAAGTTCGACTGGCTCTCGCGCGATCCGGTCGAGGTCGACCTCTACTGCTCGGACGAGCGCTGCGGCTTCGAGGTCACGACGCAGACCTGGATCGACCTGCTCGGCGCCCTCGAGGAGCTGGGACGCGGTCAGTGGTCGCGTCTCCCTCGCGAGCTGCCGATCCTGGTGTTCGCGGGCGAGCTCGATCCGGTGGGCGAGCGCGGCAAGGGCGTGCGTCGCCTCGTGAGCGCGATGCGCAAGGCCGGCCTCGCGCGGGTGAGCGACCGTCTCTATCCCGCTGGCCGTCACGAGATGATCAACGAGACCAACCGCGACGAGGTGACGGGCTCCCTCGTGCGCTGGCTCGACGAGCACGTTCCGCGCGCGTGAGCGCGCCGATGCATGTAGTCTGCGATCGGTGGATCTCGTTCGACGACGCGCGTGGCGCCACGTCGGCCTGCTCGTCGCGTCGGCGGCCGTCCTGCTCGCGTCGTACGGCGCACCGGCGCGCGGGCAGGACGCCGGCGCGGGACGAGGCGCCGATGCCGGCGCCGCGCGGGCGGGCGACGAAGCGATCGACGCGGGCCAGCGCGTCGAAGCGACCGACGCCGGCACCGTGCGAGCGCGCGCTCCGCGACCGCTCGATGCCGGAGCGCGCGATGCGGGCGCCGGCCTGGCCGATGCCGCGCTGATCGACGGTGGCGCGGACGCGTCGATCGCGGACGCCGGGCTCGAGGTCGACGCGGGCACCGATGCGGGCCTGATCGCGCTCGTCCCGATCGAGCCCGTCGAGGGCGAGGTCCCCACCGAGATCCCGTCGATCACCGGCGAGAGCGACGGCAGCCGCGTCATCCGCACGCTGCTGGGGCTCGTCGCGCTGCTCGCGCTCGCGTGGATCGGCGCGCACCCGCGCGTGCAGAAGCTCGAAGAGCGCATGGGGATCTCGCAGGTCGTCACCAGCGGCCTGCCCTTCGTCGCGCTCGGGGTGCTCTGCCGCGCGCCCGGCATCGACATCCTCAACGACGAGGTCCTGATCGCGATCACGCCGCTGCTGCAGTTCGGCCTCGGATGGATCGGGTTCCACACCGGCTTCCAGTTCGAAGGCGCGGCGATGGACGAGGTGCCGAAGGGCACGTCGTCGGTGGTGATCCTCCTGACCGGCGCGTCGTTCGCGACGATCGCGGTCGCGTGCGGGCTGCTCCTCTTCGCGACGGGGCTCGGCGGCGATCCCTTCCGCATGACCACGTTCGTCCGCGATGCGGCGATCGTGGGGCTCGCGGGCGCGCTCTCGGCGCCCACGCTCGAGCGACTCGGTGGCCAGCGCGTCCCGGCGCGCGCGATGGAGCTCGCGCGGACGATCGGCGTGCTCGACGACGTCGTCGGCGTGGTCGCGCTCGCGATGCTCTTCGCGTGGCTGCACCCCGCCGAGGGTGGCAGCTGGAACCTGCCGGGCGTCGGCTGGCTCTTCGTCACGTTCGGCATGGCCGCGACGCTCGGCCTCGTGATGTACGCGGTGCTCCGCGGCACCGAGTCGGCGGCCGAGAGCTCCGCGCTGCTGCTCGGCAGCGTGTGCTTCACCGCGGGCATGGCGGGCTTCTTCTCGCTGCCGCCGCTCGTCGTGTGCTTCCTCGCCGGCATCCTTTTGAAGAACCTGCCGGGCGGCGACAAGCCGCGTCTGTCGGCGGCGTTCGCGCGGCTCGAGCGGCCGATCTACCTGGTGTTCCTGGTCGTCGTCGGGGCGCTCTGGCGGGTCGACGACTGGCGCGGCTGGGTGCTGCTGCCGGTGTTCGTCGTCGCGCGCGTCGTCGGTCGCGCGCTCGGTGCGCGGGTCGCGCGGCGGCTGCCCCAGGACGCGCGCCACCCCGGGCTCGACGAGATGTCGACGCCCGAGCTGATCACGCCTCCGATGGGCGCGCTCGCGCTCGCGTTCGTCATCACCGCCCGCACGCTCTACGAGAGCCCGGCGACCCAGGCGATCGTGACCGCGGTGATCGGCGGCGCGGTGGCGACCGAGATCATCGTGCAGATCACGTCCCGCAAGGCGCGCCCGCGGCGATCGGGCACCGCATCGCGCTCCGGCGAGACCACGATCTCGTCCGCCGAGACCCCGCTGGCGACGACGGAGCCTCCGCGCGCGGGGACGGACGAAACCGAACCTTCATCCAATTGACGCGACGCGTCTTCCGCCACGCGGCCGCTTCGGATAGCGTGCTCGGCCGTGACGCGCACTTCGCTTCGAACGCTCGCGCTCGTCGCGGCTCTTCTCCTTGCCACCTTGCCGGCTCCACGGGCTCGCGCAGGCGGGTTCGAGGTGCCCGATCAGAGCGCGGTCGCGGGGGCGACGGGCGGCGCGGGCACGGCGCGTCGCGACGACCCTTCGGCGGCGTTCTACAACCCCGCGGCGCTCGCCGATGGACGCGGGTTCCGCGGCGGGCTCGGCATCCTGCTCGCGGTGCCGAACATCTCGATCGAGCACCTCGAAGGCGACATGGAGACGTCCTCGACGGTCTCCGGCGTCTCGCCGCCGCCGCACCTTCACCTCTCGTACGCGGAGAACGAGTGGGCGGTCGGCGCGTACCTCGGCGTCTCGCACGGCACGAGCGTCTCGTGGCCCTCGGCGCCCGACGCGTGGTGGGGGCGCTTCGAGGCGATGAGCACGAACCTCCTCGTGTTCCGCGCCGCGCCGTTCTTCTCGCTGCGGCTCGGCGGCGAGCACGGCCTCCTGCGCGACTTCCCGGACATCCGGCTCTCGATCGGCGCCCACGTCGACACCGCGCGCGCCGAGACCCGCCGCCAGCTCGACTTCATCGACGTCGAGGGCTCGGTGCACGTGCTGATGTGGGGCGCGGGCGTGGGCGGCGATGCCTCGATCTTCTGGCAGGCGACCCCGGAATTCGCGCTCGGCGCCTCGTACAAGAGCCGCACCTGGATGCGCGCGACGGGCGACGCCGACTTCACGGTGCCGCCGCCGTTCCTCGGCCGCGCGCCGGACCAGCACGCGTCGACCGAGCTCGTGATCCCGGATCGCCTGACCTTCGGCGCGGCGTGGCAGCAGCGCGAGTTCGGCGTGTTCGCCGACGTGGGCTGGACCGCGTGGAGCGTGCGCGACCGGCAGCGCGTCGACTTCGAGCGCGAGACCACGACCGACAGCGACGTGCCGCAGAATTGGCGCGACACCTGGGTGTTCCGGCTCGGCGGCGAGGTCACGCCGATCGACTGGTTCCACGCGCGGGCGGGCCTCTTCTACGACATGGAGGCGTCGCCCCCCGACACGCTGGGACCGGCGTCGCCCGACATGGCGCGCTTCGGCGTGACGCTCGGCATGGGCTTCGACGTGACCCGCGAGATCGGGATCGACGCGAGCTACTCGTACGTGACGTTCATCGGCCGCGAGTCGACCAGCCAGGACGCGCCGCTGGCGCGCTACTGGGGCGATCTGCACGTGGTCTCGTTCACGGCGCGGCTGGCGGTGGACCCGACGCCCGAGCCGCCGGTGGTGGAAGAGATCGTGACCGACGTTCGCCCGGCGGAGCCGGTGGTCGCCCCGGAAGAGACCGCCCCGCCGCCGGTCGTCGAGGAAGCGCCCCCGGTCGAGACGCCGGAGGAGCTGGCGCCGCCGCCCGCGACCGAGACGACGACCGAAGCGCCGGCCGCGCCGCGTCGTCAGCGCGCACGCTGACCGAACGGTCGCGTTACTTCCGGGCTCTCAGGACGCCGTGCGAGACGTGTCTCGCACGGCGTTTTTGCGTGTTTCGCGGGGATTTCGCGCTCGGCAGCGCGTCGCCGGGCAGTGTCAGTGAGAGCGGATTGACACGCTGAGGCTACAATGTAGGGCTCCCCGTTGACGGGCTCTCGTCGGCTGCGCAAGGCTCGTACACCTGTCGAATATTCGGCGGTTCGAGCTCGAGGAGGCTGAATGAGCACCCGTTGTTTCGCTGCGGCTCTCCTAGCCCTCACAAATTTAGTTCCAGCCGGATGCACCTCGGAGGGTGGTCCCACCGGCGTCCACGACGACGCGCTCGTCGAGACCCCGGTCGACACCTTCGCGGCGGTCGCCCAGGCGAACCACCCCGAGGGCGCCGGGGCCTACGGCGTCTGGTACGACGCGACCCACAACACGTTCGGCACCCCGTCGCGCAGCACGCTCGCCGGCGCCCCCGCGATGCGCATCGACGACGGCGGGTTCGCGAACGGCGTGTACGCCATCTATCGCGCCGCCATCCCGGCCGACGGCACCTACCAGCTCTCGGTGCCGGTCCAGGTGGTCGAGACCGGCGCGACGTCGACGAACGGCATCCGCGCGTTCCAGGTCGGCGTCGCGGTCGGCGCCGGCGCGGTGCACCGCGGGCCGAACCCGAGCGCGCTGCCGGGGCTCGGCGTGTCCGCGAGCTACACGGGCCTGACCACCGCCGACGACACCGCGCGTGGCCCCCAGACGCTCGTGACCGGCGAGTTCGACGCCCACGCGGGCGACGACGTGCTCATCGCCTTCGGCACCGACGTGACGAGCGGCACCTGGAGCGCGGGGTCGGCGACCTGGGGCGGTCACGTCCTGGTCGGCGCGATCACGCTGCTCTCGACGGCGCCCTCGGACGGCTCGATCGTCGCCGACGACGACGAGGGCGCGCCCGAGTTCACCCAGCAGGGCGCGTGGACGGTCAGCAGCGGCGTCGGGCACGCGGGCGGGCACTACCGCTTCGCGTCGACCGGCAACGCGACGAGCACCGCGACGTGGGAAGCGGTGGTCGAGCCCGGCTACTACGACGTGCACGTGACCTACCGCGCGGGCTCGAACCGCGCGACGGCCGCGCACTACACGATCGAGTCGAACGGCACGAGCGTCTCGACCTCGGTCAACCAGCGCACGCGCGATCAGCAGTGGGTCTACGTCGGCGGGGTCGACGCGTCGGCGACCGGCGTGGTGCGGGTGACGCTCTCGGCCGCGCAGAGCCTGCCCTCGGGCTCGGTGGTGATCGCCGATGCGGTGCGCCTCGTCCCCGGCGTCGCGCCCGGCGTCGACGAGCCCGAGATGCGCGTCGCGGCGGTCACCGTGTTCGATGGCCTCTCGGACGTCGGTGCGATCCAGTCGATCGTCGACGAGATCGCGGCCCATCGGTACAACGCGATCGCCGTCCACACGCGCTACCGCGGCGACGCGACGTACATCCCGAACCGCGCCGACGCGACGTATCCGAACGCCGAGCCGCGCAGCGCGCTCGTCGGCGACGTCGACGTGCTCGCGGAATTCGTCGCGCGCGCGCATCCCCGCGGCCTGAAGGTCTTCGCGTACGTGAACACGCACCTCGTCACCGAGGGCGCGGCGTCGCCGAGCGCTCCCGGGCACGTGGTGAACGCGCACCCCGAGTGGCGAACCTACGCGTACAACGGCGGCGCTCCGGTCGTGCAGACGCCGGCGCACGACCCCGAGGGGATGTGGCTCGAGCCCGCCCTGCCCGAGGTGCGCGAGTACCTCGCGGACATCGTCGGCGACATCGCGACGAACTACGAGATCGACGGCGTCATCCTCGATCGCATCCGGTACCCGCAGACCGCGTTCACCCGCGAGAACCGGGACTTCGGCTACCACCCCGAGGCGATCGAGCGCTTCAACCGTCGGTTCCGCCGCGAGGGCGTGCCGAGCCCGCGCGATGCGGACTGGATCGCGTTCCGCCAGGAGGCGATCACCGACACGGTCGCGGCGATCCACCGCCGTCTCGAGCGGATCGACGGCGATCTGATCCTGCTCGCGTACCCGCTCGGCCGGCTCAACGACGCGCTCCAGTTCAACTACCAGGACTGGCCGACGTGGATGACCGAGGGCGCGATCGACGGCGTGCTCCCGCAGATCTACACCGCGGACAACGCGGCGTTCGCGACGAGCCTCGCGGCGCACGCGGACGCGTACGGCGGGGATCGCCTGCTCGGCGTGACGCTCGATGCGTTCCGGCCGGGCGTGGACCTCGCGGGGCAGATCGAGACCGCACGGCTCGCCGGGTTCGCGGGCAGCTCGCCGTTCCGCCACGGGACGATGGGTGACCTCGGGTACCTCGAGCAGGCGCGCGCGGCGTGGCCCGGCACCGCGGAGTGGCCGGCGATGCCGTGGAAGAACGCGCGCGTCGAGCGACTCGACCACCACGGCGTGTGCGCCGACGACCTGACGCGCCGCCGGTTCCGGGTGCGGAACCCGAACGCGTGGTCGATCCCGGTGGAGTGGCGCGTCGTCGGGACGAGCGACGAGGGCGTGTACTTCGCGCCCCCGGGTGACTCGTTCTACGAGGTCGCCGGGGATCGCTGGCTGCCGAGCGTGTCGCTGCTGACGTGGCGGAACGAGCGCGGCCTCCGCCTGACGGCGCCCGCCATCGCCCTGCCGAGGCGCTGCCGCTGAGCCGCGTGCGACGTGCGGTGTCGGCGTCGCCGGACGCCCACACCGCACGCCGCGGCGGCACCTGCTCGTCCGCGTGTCGGGGAAAACCCGTATTTGGACGTCACCCCACGGTGACAACGTCGCCCCCCGGACGCGGCACCCACGTTCGGTCTTCGCCGAGCAGGCACGACCGACGCGCGACCCGGCCGCTGGAACATTTCTGTTGGAGGTGAGCATGAGACTGCGTCGAGCTTGGTGGAACGTGACCGTGATGGCGGCGCTCGCGTTGCCACTGGTCGCGTGCGGCGACGACGACGGTCCGGTCGACGAGACCGATGCCGCGACGAGCCCGGACGCGGGTCGCACCGATGGCGGCACGCCGCCGATCGACTCGGGCCGCGCCGACGCGGGCGGCGGTGACGCCGGCGGGAGCGACGCCGGCGCCGACGCTTGGGTGCCGGCCGAGGGCCCGGTGGTCACGGCGGCGGATCCGACGAGCGTCGCGCAGGGCTCGGGCGTCGTGCTCGACGGCCTGCGGCTCGCCGATCCGACCGGCGTGACGATCGGCGGGGTCGCGCAGACGGTCTCGGCGAGCACCGCGACGTCGATCACGATCGACGCGGTCGCGGCGACGACCCCGACCGGGACGCAGCCGGTGCTCGTCACGACGGCGGACGGGACGAGCCCGGCGTTCGACGTGACGGTGCTCGAGCCGCTCGCGGTGGTGAGCGCGGCGGGGCCGACCGCGACGTCGGTGGTCGTGACGTTCTCGCGCGAGGTCGACGCCGCGAGCGTCACGGCGGCGCGCTTCACCATCGCGGGGCTCACGGTCAGCGCGGCCAGCGCGTCGGGCGTCATGGTGACGCTGACGACGAGCGCCCAGACGCCCGAGGCGGACTACACGGTGGCGGTCGCGGCCGACGTGACCGACACGTTCGGCAACGCGCTGACCGGCACCGACGAGGCGGCGTTCGTCGGGTTCGAGCCGACGGTGCCGGTGATCACGAACATCGCGCCGATGCACGTCGTGCCGGGCGACTCGGAGCTCACGCTCACCGGAACGAACCTCGCGGGCGCGACGGTGACGATCGGCGGCGCGGCGCAGGTGATCACGAGCAGCAGCGCGACCGAGATCGTGATCGGCGCGGTCTCGGCCAGCACGCCGCTCGGCGCGCAGCCGGTGGTCGCGACCCTCGGGGGCATCGACAGCGCGGCGATGGACGTGCAGGTCGTCGACGCGTTCCGCATCGTGGGCGCGACCGCGACCAACGCGACGACGGTCGAGGTCGAGTTCAACCGCGACGTGCACGCACCGGTGGTCGCGCCGGCGCGCTTCACGATCAGCGGGGGCCTGACGGTGAGCGCAGCGAGCGTGGCGGGCGACACCGTGACGCTGACGACGTCGGCGCAGACCGCGGGCACGACCTACACCCTCGGCGCCGACGAGATGCTGCTCGACACGTTCGGCATCCCGGTGACCGCGGACACCGCGGCGTTCACGGGGTACGTGGCTCCGCCGCCGAGCGACTTCGTGGTCACGCGCGTCGGTGACGGGAGCGCGGCGCTGTCCTCCGCGGCGACCGCGGTGTTCCTCGAGCGCCGCGCGATCTCGGACGGGGCGCTGATCGCGACGCTGCCGATGCCGGTCGCGTCGAGCGGCGCGAGCTTCGCGTTCACGATGAACGGGAGCAATCGCCCCGACGGCGCGCTCTCGCGCTCGCCGGACGGCCGGTTCCTCGCGCTCGCGGGGTACCAGTCGGTCCCCGGCACCGCGACCGTTCAGTCGACGACGCTCCCGCGCGTGGTCGCGGTGGTCAGCGCCGACGACTTCACCACGCCCGCCGGGGTCGACACCTCGACCACGCTGGGCACCACGTTCGCCGGTTCGCCGCCGACCGCAGTGCGCGGCGCCGTCACCGACGGCACGAGCATCTGGGTGAACGGCGGCTTCGGCGGCGTTCACACGACCACGCTCGGCGGCTCGAGCACGACCCAGGTCACCGCGGTGCCGAGCCCGGGCCGCGTGCTCGGGATCTACGGCGGACAGCTCTACACGGTCGCGGGCATGGCGACCACGTCGGCCGCCGGCCTCTGGCAGGTGGGGACCGGCACGCCGACCGCGTCGGGCACGACCTCGACGGTCGTGGCCGAGACCACGACTCCGTACGGATTCGCGGTGCTCGACGTCGATCCCACCGTGCCGGGGGTCGACCGCATCTACCTCGCGGACGACGGCGGCGCGACCGCGGGTGGCGTGAAGCGGTTCCGCCTCGTGAGCGGCACCTGGACCCACGACCCTGCGACCGATCGCTTCCCGGCGGTGGTGCGCTTCCTCGCCTGCATGGTCGTCGGGAGCGACGTCGTGTGCCTCGGCACCCGCGAGAACGCGGTCATCCGGATGACGGACGAGGGTGGCAGCGCTCCGGCGAGCGCGGCCGCGTTCACGACGATCGCCACGCCCGGGACCAACACCGAGTTCCGCGGCATCGCCATCGCTCCCGTTCCCTGAGGTCGCATCACCGAATGAGATACCGAATCGGTCCCTCCTGGTTCCGCGCCTTCCTCCTCGCCGCGTGTCTGACGGCATGCGGCGACGACGACGGATCACTGCTCGACGCCGGTCACGATGCGGGCGCGCCCGACGCAGGCTCGCTCGACGCAGGCGACGATGCGGGCAGTGACGACGATGGAGGGACCGATGGCGGTGCGCTCGACGCGGGCTCGGACGCCGGCTCCGACGCCGGTCCGCACGACGCCGGCCCGCCCGCGCTGCTCGACGTCTCGCACGATCGCGAGCTCCGCGCGATCTGGCTCTCGACCGTGTTCCGCCTCGACTTCCCGTCGGCGGTGGGCATCGGTCCGGCCCAGGCTCGCGCGGAGCTGATCGCGATCGCCGACGTCTGTCGCGCCGCGGGGATCAACGCGATCTTCCTCCAGGTGCGGCCCGAGAGCGACGCGCTCTACGCGTCCACGCTCGAGCCCTGGAGCCGCTTCCTCACCGACGTGCAGGGCGTGGGGCCGGGCTGGGATCCGCTCGGGCTCCTGCTCGAGATCGCGCACGAGCGCGGCATCGAGGTGCACGCCTGGGTGAACCCCTATCGCGCGCTGACGTCGACCTCGGTCGCGACCGCGGCGAGCCACGTCACGCAGCGCTTCCCCGACGCGGCGATCACCTACAACAACGCGGTCGTCATGAACCCCGCCGACGCGGCGGTGCGCGCGCACGTCGTGTCGGTCGTGACCGAGATCGTGCGCGAGTACGACGTCGACGGCGTCGTGTTCGACGACTACTTCTACCCGTACTCCGACGGGACGCCGTTCCCCGACTCCGCGTCGTACCAGGCGTACGTCGACGCGGGAGGCGTGCTGAGCCTCGCGGACTGGCGCCGCGACAACGTGAACCAGCTCGTCTCCGCGGTCTCCGCCGCGATCAAGGCGGAGAAGCCGTGGGTCATGTGGGGCATCGCGCCGTTCGGCATCTATCGCCCCGGCATGCCGCCCGGCGTGACCGGCACCGACGCGTACACCGTGCTCGCCGCGGACTCGGTGCGCTGGATCAGCGAGGGCTGGGTCGACTACCTCGCGCCGCAGCTCTACTGGTCGACGGTCTCGACCGGTCAGCCCTTCGGCGCGCTCGTCTCGTGGTGGGCCGATCTCGCGCCGCCGGGGCGCTTCGTGATCCCGAGCCTCGGGCTCTATCGCACCGGCGCGGAGTGGACGACGACCGAGTTCGAGACCGAGGTCGCGCTCACGCGCGCCGAGCGCCCTCGGACCGCGGGCAACACGTGGTTCCGCTACCAGACGCTCGCGCAGAACACGCGCGGTGAGCGCGCGATGCTCGCCGGCCTCTACGCGACGCCGGCGCGCCCGCCTGCGGTGATCGAGACCGCGGGCGACGTCGTCGAGCCGCCCGTCGTGATGCGCACGGCGGGCAACGTCACGCTCTCGCACCCGAGCCCCACGACGATCCGCGGGTACGCCGTCTACCGCGACGTCGCGGGCAGCTTCGAGATCGATCGCTGGGTCCCCTCGAGCGCTCCCTCCACGTCGCTCGGCCGAGGCCGCTGGGCGATCTCCGCGATCGCGCGCGGCGGCGCGGAGAGCCAGGGCGTCGAGGTGCTCGTCCCTTGAGAAAGGTCCGTCCGATGATCGCTCGCCGGTCTCTGTCTCCTCTCACGTTCCTCGCCTGCGCGATCGCGGTGTGCGCGCACGTCGGGGTCGTGCACGCGCAGGACGCGGATGCGCGCGCGCAGTCGCGCACGCGCTTCGAGCGCGGCGTGCAGCTCCTCGCCGACGCGGCGTACGCCGACGCGGTGCGCGAGCTCGAAGCGGCGCGCTCGCTCTATCCGACCGCGTCGATCCACTTCAACCTCGGCCTCGCGTATCGAGGGACCGGGCGCGCGCGCGACGCGATCGACTCGTTCGAGCGCTTCCTCGCGGCGGTGGGAGCGACCGGCGACCCGGCGCGCGTGGAGGAGGTGAACCGCTATCTGCGCACGCTGCGATCGACGCTGGCGCGGCTGCGCATCCAGGTCTCGCCGCCCGACGCGCGGGTGTCGATCGACGGAGAGCCCGCGGCCGTCGGCACGACCGAGATCGCGCTCGACCCGGGGCGCCACGCGGTCGTCGCGACCGCGCCCGGGCACGCGGAGATGCGCCGCGAGGTCGAGCTCGCGCCCGGCAGCAGCACGACCGAGGTGCTCGCGCTCGAGCGCGTGAGCACGCGCGGCACGCTGGTGCTCGACGTCACGCCCGAGGACGCGTCGGTGAGCCTCGACGGCGCGCCCCGCGGCGCGGGCGACCAGCAGATCGATCTCGACCCCGGCGCGTACACGCTCGCGGTGAGCGCAGGCGGTCGCGACGTGACGCGCGCGTTCTCGATCGCGGCGGGCCAGCGCCTCGGTCTCTCGCTCGAGGTGCCGCAGGGCGGCGAGGACCTCACGTGGCTGTGGGTCGTGCTCGGCGTGGTCGCGGTCGGCGCGGCCGCCGGGGTCACGGCGGCGGTGCTCTACGAGCCCGACGTCCAAGCGCCGCTGATGCCGAACCTCGGGGTCGTCGTGACCGAGCTGGGGGCGCGATGAAGCACGCGATCCATGCCGCGCTCCTCGTCGCGACGCTCGCGTCGTGCACCCAGGCGCGCACCCAGATCATGCTGCGGGTCCGCACCGACATGGCGCAGGGCCCGAGCGCCACGCTCGCCGCGATCCGCATCCGCGTGAGCAACGACGGCGCCGTCACGCCCGCGCACGACCAGCGCTACGCGCTCGGCACCGACGTGATGCTGCCGAGCACGCTCGGCGTGGTGCCCGATGCGCAGCGCGATGCGCTGCTCTCGATCGAGATCGACGCGCTCGGTCCGGGCGACACGCTGCTCTTCACGCACCGCGCGCAGGCGCGCTACGTCGAGGAGCGCACGCTGCTGCTCGACGTGTTCCTCGCGGCGCGCTGTCGCGAGGCGGTCGCGCGCGACTGCGACGACGGACAGACGTGCGGCCCGAACGGCTGCGAGCCGGTGCTGCGCAGCGATCTGCCCGAGTTCGATCCCGACGCGCCCGTGCCCGACGCCGGTGTGATCGGAGACGGCGGCGGCACCGATGCTTGCACCGCGATGTGCAGCGGCGCGTGCGTCGACACCACGACCGACCCGGCGCACTGCGGCGACTGCGGCATGGGGTGCGATCCGCCCGCGAGCCACGGCGAGGCGAGCTGCTTCGAGAGCACGTGCACGTACGCGTGCGAGGCCGGCTACCACGTGTGCGGCGACGACTGCGTGTCGAACCGCTCGCTCTCGACGTGCGGCGACTCGTGCGAGCCGTGCGCCGCGCCGTCGGGCGGCAACGGCGTCGCGTCGTGCGACGGAGCGCGCTGCGGCTTCCGCTGCGACCCCGGCTACCAGCGCACCAGCGATGGATGCGTGCCCGGGCCGAACGTCGAGCCGCCGCGCCCGATCTCGCCGCTCTCGCTGAGCCGCGTGACCTCGCTGCGTCCGACGTTCCGCTGGGCGCTCGCGTCGGGCAGCGACGGCGCGCTGGTGCAGGTCTGCGAGGACCGCGCGTGCGCCCGCATCATCGCGGCCGAAGAGGTCGGCAGCGGCGCCACGAGCCTGCAGCTCGGGGCCGATCTCGCGCTCCCGGCGAGCGGCTCGCGCCGCGTGTACTTCCGGCTCTTCGGGCGCTCCGGCCCCGCGACGGGATCGAGCCCGAGCGTCGTGTGGTCGTTCGAGCTGCCCGCGCGCAGCGCCGAGCACGAGACCGCGTTCGGAACGCTCTACGACGTGAACGCCGACGGCCACTCCGATCTCGCGGTGGGCAGCGAGGGCGACTCGGTCGTGCTCTACACCGGCTCCGACAGCGGCCTCACCCGCGTGACCGGCGCGCTCACGCAGACCGGCGGCTCGCAGTTCGGCGCGGCCGTCGCCGCCGCGGGGGACGTCGACGGCGACGGCTACGCCGATCTCGTGCTCGGCGCGCCCGCCTTCCGGCGCGCGTATCTCTATCGCGGCAGCACGGGCGGCCTCGGCAACACCCCGCTCTCGTTCGTCGGCGCGGCCGCGGCGACCGAGTTCGGCCGCACCGTCGCGCCCGCCGGCGACGTGAACGGCGATGGCTACGCCGACGTGCTCGTCGGCGCGCCGAGCGCGGCGATGGTCGCGCTCTACGTCGGCGCCGCGACGCCCGACTCGAGCGCCGACGTGATGCTCGCGGGGCCGGCGGGATCGCGCTTCGGCGCGTCGCTCTCGTCGCTCGGCGATCTCGACGGCGATGGTCGTCACGAGTTCGCGATCGGCGCGCCGGGAGAGGGCCGCGTGTACCTCTTCCGCGGCGCCGCGACGCTCCCCGCTTCGCTCGCGCAGAGCGACGCGTTCGCGTTCCTCGAGGGCCCGGCGGGCGCGGACTTCGGCGCCGCGATCGCCGGCGCGCTCGACGTGAGCGGCGACGGGCGCCCCGATCTCCTCGTGTCGTCGCCGAGCGCCGGGGCGGGCGAGAGCGGCATCCGGCTCTTCCTCGGCAACACCGAGGGCGGGCTCGAGAACGAGGCCTCGAGCGAGTGGAGCGCGCCCGGCGCGCCCTCGTCGACGACGCAGTTCGGCGCGTCCCTCCACGCCAACGGCGACGTGAACCGCGACGGCTACGACGACTGGGTGGTCGGCGCGCCCGGCGTCGTGCGCGCGTACGTGTTCCGCGGTGGTCCGAGCCCGTCGGCGACCGCGCCCGCCGAGTACTCGTCGAGCGCGGGCTCGCGCTTCGGCGCCGACGTCACGAGCACGGGCGACGTCGACGGAGACGGTCACGACGACACCCTCGTCGGCGCGCCGACGAACCGAGCGTTCCATCTCTATCTCCACACCGCGGCCGGCCTCGCGACGAGCGGCACCTCGTACACCGACGCCGCCACGACCGGCTTCGGCGCCGCGCTGGCCGCGCTCCTGTGGGGCTCCATCGAGGAGGCGTCATGAAGGATCTGCGCAGTCTCTCTCTCGCGCTCTGCGCGCTCACGATGGTCGCGTGCGGTGGTGACGACGACGACGCGCCCGCCGTCGACGGCGGACCGCGCGACTCCGGCGCATCGATCGACGCGGGGCGCGCCGACGGCGGCGCGACGGCGGACGACGATGCGGGCGAGGTCGGTGACGACGCCGCGGTCGTCGACGGCGGGCCCGACGCGACGACCGAGATCCCCGACGCCGGAAGCGACGCGGGCGACACGACGCCGATCCCCGCGCCGCGCCCGATCCTCCCGTGGTCGACGTCGCGCACCAGCTCGCCGACCGTGACGTTCCGATGGGCGCTCACCGCGCCTGCGACCGGCGCCCGCGTCGAGATCTGTCGCGACCCGGCGTGCATCACGGTCATCGAGATGCAGGACGTCGACGGCGAGACGCTGACGACGCTGGTGCCGCCCGATCCGCTCCCCGCCTCGCGCGTCTTCTACTGGCGTCTGACCGGTCGCGCCGGCACGCGCGTCGGCTCGGCGCAGAGCCCGATCTGGTCGTTCAGCGTGCACGGCCGCGCGACCGTGACGGTGAGCTCGACGTGGGGCTCGACCTACGACGTCGACGGTGACGGTCTCGCCGAAGTCCTCGCAGGCGCGCCCGACTCCTCGATCGTCCGGCTGTGGCGTGGTCGCGCGCCGATCGGCACCGCGCCCGCGACGCCGAGCACCGAGATCTCCGGCGCCGCGCCGCTCGAGCTCGGCACCGCGATCGCGAACGGCGGCGACCTGAACGGCGATGGCTTCGGCGACCTCGTGATCGGTGGCGCGGAGAACGCGTACGCGTTCCACGGCGCGAGCGGCTCACTCCCGGCGTCGCTCAACGTCACCGGCGCGAGCACGACCCTCACCGCGCTCGGCGCGCTCACCCAGAGCCGCATCTCGATGGCGGGCGACGTCGATCGCGACGGCTACGCCGATCTCGTCGTCGGCGATCCGTCGATGCGCCGCGTCCTCCTGTTCCGCGGCAGCGCGAGCGGGCTCGAGACCACGGGCACGCCGATCACGAGCGGAGCCGCCGGGTTCGGGCGCAGCGTCGCGGGCAGCTGCGACGTGAACGCCGACGGCCACGCCGATCTGATCGTCGGCGCCGACGAGGCGGCCTTCGTGCTGCTCGGCGCCGCGAGCGACGTCGGCGACGAGCGCATCACGCTCACGCCCGGCCCGACCAGCGCGGGCTTCGGCGCGTCGGTCGCGTGCGCGGGCGACATCAACGGCGACGGCCATCCCGACGTGCTCGTCGGCGCGCCGATCGACCACGCGGCGTTCGTCTACGGCGGCAACGCGAGCGGTGTCGGCGTCACCGCCGTCGCGGCGCTGCGCAAGCAGCCGGGCGTTCCGAGCGGCGGCGGCACGGCGCACGGCGAGGGCTTCGGCACGATGGTCGCGGCGGCCGGCGACGTGAACGGCGACGAGTACGGAGACGTGGTGATCGTCGCGCCCGAGCTGGTCGCGGGCGTCACCACCTTCGTCGGCTACGCGTTCGTCTTCCACGGATCGGCGGGCGGGCTGCCGATCACCCCCACCGCCGCATCGACGACGCACCAGCGCGCGTTCGGCTCGACGCCCGTCGAGAACCGCATCGCGGCGTCGCGCCTCGCGGGCGACGTCGACGGTGACGGCATCGACGAGGTCGTGAGCGGGATGCCGTTCCGCGGCGGCGGCGCGGGCGGGCTGCAGCTCAACCAGGGTGCGCAGACCACCGGTGTCCCGTCCGCCCCGATGTGGTTGATCGAAGGCGGAGTGACCACCGGGCTCGGCACGAGCGTCGCGTGGGTGTGGGGACGAACGTGGGCGCGAGGAACGTGAGTGACGTCTCGGATCGCGCCGGGTCTTGTCGGGATCACCCCCTACAGGGAAGCCGCCCGAGCGGGGTACCGTCGTCGGCGATGCCTCAGCTCGCAGTGGGCACGTCTGCCGCTCCATCGATCGCCGTGGCGTCGAGGGGCGGAGCAGGGAGCAGAGCATTGGGCACCCTGATCGAGTCCAGAGGACGTCGCTTCGGGCGCTACGTGCTGCTCGGCCATCTCGCCGACGGCGGGATGGCGAGCGTCTATCTCGCCCAGCTCCGCGGCAACAACCAGTTCGCGAAGTGGGCCGCGCTCAAGGTCGTGCACCCGCGGCACGCCGGCAACGAGCGCTTCCGCAAGATGTTCATCACCGAGGCGCGCATCGTCGCGCAGATCGATCACCCGAACGTCGCGACGGTGTTCGACTGCGGTGAGGACAGCGGCACGTATTACCTCGCGATGGAGTACCTGAGCGGGCAGACCTTGCGGAAGGTCGCCCAGCAGGCGGTGCTCCGCGATCGCCCGGTCCCGCTGCCGCTCGCGGCGCGCATCATCGCCGACGCGGCGAGCGGCCTGCACGCGGCGCACGAGCTCAAGAACGACCACGGCGACAGCGCCGGGATCGTCCACCGCGACGTGTCGCCCCACAACATCTTCGTGCTCTACAGCGGCGGCACGAAGATCATGGACTTCGGCATCGCGTTCTCGAACGAGCGCAGCGACGACGAGCACACCGAGATCGACGAGCTCAAGGGCAAGATCGCGTACATGTCCCCGGAGCAGCTGCAGCGCTTCCCGATCGATCGCCGCAGCGACGTCTTCTCGCTCGGCATCGTGCTCTGGGAGCTCGTCAGCGGGAGCCGTCTCTTCAAGCGACGCACCGAGGGCGAGGTCGCGCTCGCGCTGATGCGCGGCGAGATCGAGGCGCCGTCGACGGTTCGCCACGACTGCCCGCCCGAGCTCGATCGCATCGTGCTCAAGGCGCTCGCGCGGAAGCCCGAGGATCGCTACGAGACGTGCGCGGACTTCGCGGCGGACCTCGAGGAGTTCATCATCTCGACGGGCCGCGCGGCGGGCGCGCAGATGGTCCGCGAGTACATGCACGAGCTCTTCGCCGACGAGATCGAGGAGCACTCGACCTCGCTCCGCAAGGCGAGCGAGATCGTGAAGCAGGTCGAGTCGTCGGAGCTCGAGCTGACGACGACGGCGTCGCAGGACGCGCCGACGATCGAGGTCGCGTCGGTGCGCCCGCCCCAGCGCGGCTCGAGGCCGATCGTGTGGCTCGCGGCGGGCGTCGTGATCGCGGCGTCGGCGCTCGGGGTGTGGCGCGCGCTGCAGTGGGTCGAGACGGCGGATGTGGCCGCGGCAGGCTCCACCCCGGCGGTCCACGTCGCGAGCCCGCCGGAGCCGGAGCCCGAGGCTGCGCCCGCGCTGGATGCCGAGGGCGCCGAGGAGGTCGCGGCGGCCGTCGCCGACGACGTGGAGCCGGCGGGCGAGGTCGAGGACGAGGAGCTCGCGGCGCCCGAGGCGAGCGAGGGACGGGCTCGCCGTCCGCGCGGCCGCGGCGCCCAGCGCGCTCCGACGAGCGTGCGCGAGACCGCCGCCGCTGCGCCGGCTCGCGAGGCGCCTCGTGAAGCGACCGTGGAGCGAGCGCCGAGCGCCTCGACGGCCTCGGCCTCCGGACCGCGCCCGATGACCGAGTTCGAGTGAGCGCGGGCTAGACCCGCCGCAGCCTGCGCAGCACCGCGACCTTCGCGCCGCCCGAGACCGGATCGCGCGGCGGCAGCGACGTCACGAGCCGCTCGATCACCGGCATCGCGTGGATGAGCGCCGCGTCCGCGTGCAGCTCCGAGAACGGCGCGTCGAACACCAGCACGACGCGGTAGATGTTCGCGAAGGTCCGCACCAGCGCGTGCATCGCCTCGGCGCGCGGCTCGCTCCCCGCGCCCTCGGACTCGCGCACCGCGGCCACCGCGCGCATCGCGAGCAGATGGGCCCGATCGAGCACCCGGCGTCCGAGCTCGCGCACCCGCTCCACGTCGCGCGCGAGGGCTGCGGGATCGGTCGCGCCCGCCTTCTGCAGCTCCCCGCGCACCTCGTCGGGCTCGCGCTTGAAGAGCGCCAGCGGGTCGAGCCCCAGCGCCTCCACCGCGGTCGCGATCCGCGTGACCCAGGTCGCCTCGTCGACGTCCTCGGGGCCGTGGGGGACCAGCGAGCTGCCCCAGATCACCGGCGACGCATCGTCGACGACCAGCGCGCCCAGCGCGCGCGCCCGCTGCGCCAGTAGGTCGAGCGCGTCGTCGAGCTCGTGCCCGGCGCCCACCCGCGGCGGCGGCGGGGGCGTCGCCTCCTCGCGCGTCCCGAGGCTCGCGAACGACTCGAGCAGCGCCCGCAGCTTCACCCGCTTGTCGTCGAGCTCGGCGGGCGGCTCGTCGTACACCGCCACCACGCGGATCCCGCCCGGCATCGTGCCCCAGATGATGTCGGGCCCCGGGTCGCGCCCTCCGATCTCGCCGCGCACGTCGTCCGCTTCGAGCTCGCGCCGGACGACTTCGAGGAAGCGGAGCAGCGCCTTCATGGGAGCGCGCATCGTACACCGATCGCGCGGGGCACGCCCGGATCGTGCCCACGCTTGCGGCACCTGGGGCAGGGCACCTACGTTTCGCCCGGTGCGCCCTCTTCTGCTTCTGGTGATCGTCGCTGCGCTCGTCGGCTGCGGCTCGGCCGTGACGTCCTCGCGCGGGCCCGAGACCGCATCGCGCGCCGCGACCTCGAGCGAGATCGTCGGCACCACCTCGCGCGCCGAGATCGAAGCCGCGCTGCCGGCGTGGCGCGACGCGATCGTGTCCGCCGACGTCGAGGACGACACCGCGCGCGCCCTCGCGAGCGTGCCGCCCGGCGCCGAGGTGGACGTGTACCTCGGCACGTGGTGCGGCGACTCTCGACGCGAGATCACGCGCCTGTTCCGAGCGCTCGAGCTCGCGCCCGAGCCGCGCCCGTTCACCCTCTCGTTCGTCGGGGTCGATCGCGCGAAGCACGCGCCGGAGCTGCCCGCGGACCTCGGGCTGCGCTTCGTGCCGACGATCGTGGTGCGGCGCGACGGCGTCGAGGTCGGTCGGATCGTCGAGAGCGCGCCGCGCGGCATCGAGCGCGAGCTGCTCGATCTCCTGACCGGCGCGCGCACCGGCGTGATCACCGCGCGCACCGACTTGTGATCTCGAGCGACGCGGTGCACGCGCGCCTCGCCGAGTACGTCACCGAGCTCGGCGAGGGCGCGTGGATCGCGCTGGTGGCGGCGGCGGTGCCCGAGCACGACGCGCTCGCGACCCGCATCGTCGAGAGCTCGCCGCTGCGCGCCGAGGCGCTGCGCATCGGCGCCCGCGACGTCCTCACGCCGCGGCGCACCGCGTGGCACGGCGATCCGGGGCGCGTCTACTCGTACTCCGGACGCACGTTCGAGCCCTCGCCGTGGACCGCGCCGCTCGCCGAGATCCGCGATCGCGTCGAGGAGCTCACCGGGGTGCGCTTCGACTCGGTGCTGGTCAACGAGTACCGCGACGGGCGCGACTCGCTGGGCTGGCACGCCGACGACGAGCCCGAGCTCGGACCGCACGCGCCCGACGACGTGCTGATCGCGTCGATCTCGCTCGGCGCACCGCGGCGCTTCCTCTTGCGACATCGCAGGCGCGGCGAGACCCGCGAGCTCCCGCTCGGACGGGGCGATCTGCTGGTGATGGGCGGCACCACGCAGCAGCGCTGGCAGCACTCGGTGCCGAAGACCGCGAAGCCGGTGGGCGCGCGCGTGAGCCTCACGTTCCGACTGATCGAGCCGGGAGCGCACGATCGCGGGGGCTAGATGTCTTCCGCGCGCATGCGGCACGCGGAGGACAGCGCCATCGAGCCGAGGGTGGTGCACGCCCGCGTGCCCGGGCGGGTGCGGCTCGCGATCGACGGGATCCGTCGGCGCGGCGACGAAGCGCGACGGGTCGAGGCGAGCGCGCGTGCGCTGCCCGGAGTGCACGCGGCGCGCGCCCGTGCTCGGACCGGCGCGCTGCTGGTCGAGTTCGATCCCCAGCGCACGAGTGTGTCGGCGATCGTGTCGGCGCTGCGCGTCGGCGCACCGGAGCGCGAGGTGGCGCGGGTGGTGCGCGTGGGCCCGCTGCGCTCGCTCGCGTCGGCGCTGCGCGCGCGCTCGCTCGTCGACGACACGTGGGAGATCGACGTCGTCGCGCTCGGGCGTGCGCTCGCGACCGGTGCGCCCCGAGCCGCGCTGCCGGCGGCGATGCCCGCCGCGCCGCAGCCGGCGTGGCACGCGATCTCCGCGCGTGACGTGCTCGCGACGCTCGAGAGCTCCGAGCACGGGCTCGGCGACGCGGAGGTGAGCGCGCGGCGCGATCGCGACGGACCGAACGCGCTCCGCGCCGAGGCGCGCCGATCGGAGCTCGCGATCTTCGTCGCGCAGCTCCGGAGCGGGCCCGTCGCGCTGCTCGCGGGCTCGGCGTTGCTCTCGGTGGCGACCGGCGGGCTCGCCGATGCGGGCGTGATCGCGCTCGTCGTCGCGGCGAACGCGGGCATCGGGTGGCTCACCGAGAGCCGGGCGGAGCGCACGCTCGGAGAGCTCGGGCGCACCGGACCGCGTCGCGCGCGGGTGGTGCGCGGCGGTGCGGTGGTCGAGGTCGACGCCGAGGCCTTGGTCGTCGGCGATGTGCTCGTGCTCGCGGCGGGGACGCTGCTCGCCGCCGACGCGCGGGTGATCGCTGCGGACTCGCTCTACGCCGACGAGTCGTCGCTCACCGGCGAGAGCCTGCCCGTCGAGAAGCGCGCGACCGAGAGCGAGCGCGAGGACGTGCCGCTCGCCGATCGGCGCGCGATGGTGTTCCGCGGGACGGTCGTCACCGGTGGCAGCGGGCGCGCGGTCGTGGTCGCGATCGGCGACGCGACGGAGATCGGACGCATCCGCGCGCTCGCCGCGGAGATCGGCACCCACGAGACCCCGATGCAGCGCGAGCTGCGCGAGCTCGGCACGAAGCTGGTGTGGACCGCGAGCACGGTCTGCGCGGGCGTGCTCGGCGTCTCGCTGCTGCGCGGGGCCACGGTGCGACAGGCGCTCACGAGCTCGATCTCGCTCGCGGTCGCGGCGGTGCCCGAGGGCCTGCCCACCGTCGCGATCACCACGCTCGCGCTCGGCGTGCGGCGCATGCGCGAGCACGGCGTGCTGGTGCGTCAGCTCCACGCGGTCGAGGCGCTCGGCTCGGTGCAGACGCTCTGCCTCGACAAGACCGGCACGATCACCGAGAACCGCATGTCGGTCGAGCAGCTCTGCGTGAGCGGGCGCTGCGTGCGCGCCACCGACGCGATGCTCGACGACGCCGACGTGCACGCGCTGCTCGAGGCGCTCGCGCTGAACAACGAGGTCGAGCTCGATCGCGCGCCCGATGGCTCGCTCGTCCTCGTGGGCTCGCCCACCGAGGCCGCGCTGGTGCGGCTCGCGCTCGACCGCGGGGTCGACGTCGCGGCGCTCCGTGCGGCGCGTCCCATCGAGCGGCTGCGGCCGCGCACCGAGGGCCGCGGGACGATGGCGACCCAGCACGGCGGCGCGCTGCTCGTCGTGAAGGGGCGGCCCTCCGAGGTGCTCGCGTCGTGCGCCCGGCGCCTGCACCAGGGCCGCGACGAAGCGCTCGACGAGGCCGCGCGCACCGCGCTCGAGCACGCCAACGCGATGCTCGCGGGGCAGGGCTATCGGGTGCTCGCGGTCGCGCGACGCGCGCTCGCGGAGGGCGAGGAGACGGTCGAGCGCGATCTCGTGCACCTCGGGCTCGTCGCGATGGCCGATCCGCCGCGCGAGGGGCTCGATGCGTTGATGTCGACCTTCCATCGCGCGCGGATCGACACCGTGATGATCACCGGGGACCAGCCCGCGACCGCGCACGCGATCGCCCGGCGGGTCGGGCTCGCGCGCGAGGGTCGTGTCGACCTGCTCGATGCGACGCGCATCGACGCGATGGATCCCGCGCTGCTGCGGGCGCTCGCGCCGAAGGTGCAGGTGTTCGCGCGCGTCAGCCCCTCGCAGAAGCTCGCGATCGTGCGCGCGCTCCAGGAGGGCGGGCGCATCGTCGCGATGACCGGCGACGGCGTGAACGACGCACCGGCGCTGCGCGCGGCGGACGTCGGCGTCGCGATGGGACGCACCGGCAGCGACGCGGCGCGCGAGCTCGCGGACGTCGTGCTGCTCGACGATCGGCTCGAGACGATGGCGATCGCGATCGAGCACGGCCGCGCGATCCACGACGACGTGGCGAAGGCAGTGCGCTTCGTGGTCGCGACGAACGCGAGCGAGATCATGCTCACCGCGATCGGCGTGGCGAGCGGCCTCGGCGAGCCCCTGACGCCGCTGCAGCTCCTCTGGCTCAACGTGCTCACCGACGTGCTGCCCGAGCTCGCGCTCGCGATCGAGCCGCCCGAGCGCGACGTGCTCGGGCGCCCGCCCCGCGATCCCCACGCGCCGATGTTCGGAGGCCGCGAGCTCGGGCGCGTCGCGATCGAGGGCGGCGTGATCACCGCGTCGGCGCTCGCGTCGTTCCTCTGGGCGCGCACGCGCTGGGGCGCGGGTCCTCGCGCGGGCTCGCTCGCCTTCGCGAGCCTCTCCGCGAGCCAGCTCGTGCACGCGGTCCACGCGCGCTCGACGCGACACGTGATCTGGGATCGTGATCGCCTGCCGCCCAACCGCGCGGTGCCGCTGACGATCGCGGGATCGCTCGCGCTGCAGATCGCGGCGGAGCGCCTGCCGATCGTCCGCCGCGTGCTCGGCACCGCGCCGATCGGGCCCGCGGGATGGATCGTCGCGCTCGGCAGCGCGGCCGCGACGCTGATCGCGAACGAGACCCTGAAGGCGACGTGGCGGCGCGACGAACGAGCGCACGGAGAGTGAGGGCGACATGCAGTCGGGGTTCGTGTTCTCGTCGGAGTCGGTCAGCGAAGGGCATCCCGACAAGCTCTGCGATCGCATCAGCGACGCGGTCGTCGGGCACTACCTGCGCCTCGATCCGCGGGCGCGTGTCGTCGCCGAGTGCGCGCTCTCGACCGGCATCGTGTTCGTGAGCGTGCGCGCGCGATCGCGAGCGAGCTCGGTGGACGTCGTCGACGTGGTGCGCGCGACGATCCGCCGCATCGGGTACCGCGATCCCGCGCTCGACGCCGATCGCTGCGCGGTGATGACGAGCATCGCGGAGGCGCCTCCCGCCTGGCGCTCCGGAGAGCGCGTGCACCCGCCGCTCGGCGACGACGAGATCGACGAGCTCACCGCGCAGGACCAGGCGACGGTGTTCGGCTACGCGTGCCGCCAGACGCCCGAGCTGATGCCGCTGCCGATCGTCCTCGCGCACGCGCTGGTGCGCCGCATGGACGACCTGCGCCACCGTGGGGACCTGCCGGAGCTCGACGCCGACGCGAAGGTGCAGGTGAGCATCGAGTACGCGGCGGGACGCCCCCGGCGCGTCTACGCGATCACGCTGCTCGCGAGCCAGCAGAGCAACGGCGACGGCCACTCGCGACGCCTCGAGCGCCACCTGCGCGAGCGCGTGATCGAGCCGGTGTTCGCCGATCGCGAGATCCGCCCCGACGCGCGCACCCGCATCGCGGTGAACCCCGACGGACCGATCGTGCACGGCGGTCCCGCGCACCACGCCGGGCTCACCGGCCGCAAGACCGCGGTCGACACCTACGGCGAGTACGCGCGCCACAGCGGCGCCGCGCTCTCGGGCAAAGACCCGTCGCGCATCGATCGTTCGGGCGCCTACGCGGCGCGCCACGCCGCGAAGAACGTCGTGGCCGCGGGGCTCGCGGAGCAGTGCGAGATCGCGCTCACGTACGGCATCGGGCTCGCCGATCCGGTGAGCGTGCAAATCGAGACCTGGGGCACCTCGACGATCCCCGAGGACGAGCTCGCGGCGCGCGTGGTGCGCGCGATCGATCTCCGAGTGGGCGCGATCCTGCAGCGGCTCGGGCTGCGTCGCCTCCCGCATCGCGACGAGCACGGCTTCTACCCCGCGCTCGCGACGTACGGGCACTTCGGGCGCGAAGATCTGCGCGCCCCGTGGGAGGCGCTCGACGCCGTGGACGCGCTGCGCGCGTCGTGAGGTCAGTCGGTGGTGTCGTCCTCGCGCTGCTCCACCATCGAGAACGCCTTCGTGAGCAGCGTGACGCCCGCGGGCAGGATCGACCCGCCCGCGATCTGCCAGAGCCCCGCGCCGAGCAGCGCGAAGAACGTGATCGAGTCGAGGCTCCAGCGTCCCTGCGTGCGCGCGTGCAGCTCCGCGTCGGTCGCGCGGATCCGCTCGCCGAGCTCGGCGAGCACGTCGCGATCGCCGCGCTCGCGCCAGGTCACGAGGCCGCTGCGCATCGCGTGCGACGCGATCTCGTCGAGGTCTCCGTCGTGCCGCACCAGCACGCCCGCGGTGCGCGGATCGGCGCGCACCTCGACCACGCCGGGCGCGGCGCGCAGCGCGCCTTCGAGCTCCGCGAAGAACGCGGCGTCACCGCGACGCTCGGGGATGCGCAGCCGCGCGCGACGTCGCGTGCGATGCACCGCGAAGGCGTCGGGAGGCGCCCTCACGAGGGCTCCGCGCGGCGCCGCGCTCCGTCGCCGTCGGCGCGACGACGACGCGTCTCGCCCGGCTCCTCGCGCGCCTCGATCGCCATCCGCGCGTCCTCGCGCGCCTCGGCGATCAGATCCTCGAGCGCCTCGAGCGCGACCGCGCCGTGCACCCGCGCGAGCTCCGCGAGCAGGAAGCCCAGCTTGATCGTCTCGCGGACGAGCGGTCTCGCGATCGCGCCCACGACCGGCAGCACCAGCGGCGCCGCGAGCACCGCGCCGGCTCCTGCCGCGATGCCGATCCACACGTCCTTCTTGCTCATGCCCGCGAGCACATGGGCGCGAGCGTGGGCTCGCAGCAGCACCCCGATCGGGCGTCACTCGGTCGGGCTCGGCTCCTCGACCACCGAGAACCGGGTCGCGACGTAGAGCGTCACCACCGGTCCTTGCGTCTGCCTCGAGAGCGCGAACATCCCGCCTTCGATCGTCGCGCCGATCCACCAGTCGCGCTCGAACGGGTAGTCCGCCTCGATCGCGAACCCGGTGTAGTTCGTGCCGCTGCCGATCCCGCTCGGGCTCTCGTGATGGCTGCTCTCCGCGCCGTTGCCGATCGAGTGCCATCCGACGAAGCGCACGCGCAGCGAGAGCCCGAAGTCGAAGGAGCCACCGCCCTCGGCGCTCCACGTCACGACGTGATCGAAGTCGCCGGTGCGCGCGACGTAGCCGCCGCTCCCCGCGAGATAGAACCGGTCCCACCCGTAGCCGATCGAGAGCGCGAGCGGGAAGTCGAACACGCCGGTGCCCACCCGGAGCGCGCCGATCTGATCGTGCGGTGGATCGCGCCCGTAGACCGGCTGCACCTCGCCGCTCGGCGCGAACGGCAAGCGCACGCCGGCCTCGAGCGCGCTCGCGAAGCGTCCGACGCGCAGCCATCGCCAGCGCAGGCCGATCGTCGGATCGCCGATCACCGTGTGATCGCCGACGTGCCCGCGCCGCGTGTCTTCGAGCAAGAAGGTCTCGACGATCGGCCAGTGCACCCACGCCGCGAGCCCCGGCACGATCCCGATCTCGCCGTACGCGTTGGTGAAGACCTCGGTGTAGAAGCCGTAGTCGTAGGTGCTCCCGTCGCCCGCGACGTAGCCGAACCCGCAATTGCAGGTCCACTTGAGCCAGAGCTTCAGGTATCCGTGCCCTGGCTCCGGCGTCCACGGTCCGGCTGCGGCGCGCGAGGGCGCGATCATCACGCTCGCGATCACGACGAGCAGCGCGATCGCGGGTCGTTGCACGCGCATCGTTCGACTCTACTCGGGACGAGTGTCCGAGGCCCGCGACGTCCGCTATGTTCGCGCGTCCGTGATCCGATTCGCTCGCACGTGCTCGCTCGCGCTCCTGCTCGCGTCGTCGTTCGCGGCGTGCGGCCCGCGCGGCGGTTATCCGATCGAGCGCACGATCGGCGGCGAGCGCCGGCTCGGCGTGTTCGTCGGGCCTCACTCGTACGAGCACTTCGTGCGCGGGGAGCTCGCGCGCGAGGGCGGCGATCTGCGCGCCGCGGCCGATCACTACGAGCTCGCGCGCGCCGGCGCGGTCGACGATCCGCTGGTGATCGCGCGGCTCGCCGAGGTGCGCGATCAGCTCGGCGAGCGTGAGGCCGCGGAGCGCGCGCTCGACGAGGGCGAGCGCCTCGATCCGCGCTCCGAGGCGATCTTCATGGCGCGCGGCGCGATCGCGGAGCGTCACGGAGAGCTCGCGGAGGCGGTCGACGCGTATGCGCGCGCGGTCGACACCGGCGAGGGCAGCGAGGAGCCGGTGATCGCGCTCTCGCGCGTGCTGCGCGAGAGCGGTGCGGGCGAGCGCGCGGACGCGGTGCTCGAGCGCTACCTCGCGGAGCACGAGGGCGGCGTCGGCGCGGCGCGGGCGCGCCTCTCGCTCGCGATGGCGCGCGGGGATGCGGCCACCGCGGGGCTCGCCGCGCTCGAGCTCGCGCGACGCTCGCCGCAGCACCGCGACGAGGTCTCGCGCGCCGCGGAGGAGGCGCTTGGAGCGGGCCATCCGATCCTCGCGTATCGACTGCTCGCGCTGATGCCCGAGGGCTCGGTGCCGCGCGCGCTGCGGCTGCGGGTCCTGATCGCGGCGGACGCGCGCTCCGAGATCGAGGCGCTGCTCGCGTCGTGGACCCCCGAGCGACCGGAGGAGATGCTCGAGGTCGCGCGCGCGTGGCTCGTGCTCGGCGAGCCCGAGAACGCAGCGGAGCTCGCGGAGACCGCGCTCGCGAGCGGCAGCGGCGCGGATGCGCGGGTGGTGCTCGCGCGCGCCCGCCTGGCCCAGGGTCGCCTCGGCGACGCCGCGACGATCGCCGCGGCAGTGCCCGCCGGCGCGTCGGTCTACGAGGAAGCGCGCGCGATCGTGGCCGACGCGATCACCCAGGGCGGCCTGCCCGCGCTCGCCGACGAGCTCCGAGCCGGAGCGCAGGACTGAGCGAAGTTCACCACGGAGGCTCAGGGCAGTGACTGCAGCACCTCGTACGCGACCGCGGCCGCGGTGCCCGCGACGGTCATCACTGCCGTCATCACTCGCGCTGCGCGCACGTCGCCCATGTCGCGACGCAGCGGCACGCCCGTCACTTCCGCGAGCAAGTGCGCGCTGTCGTGCAGGCGCTGCGCGTCCCAGTCCTTCTGCGGCTCGACGCGCATCACGTGCTCGCCCGCTTCGATGCGCAAGAAGCTCCGCCGCCACGACGTCGGCGCCGCGTACACGATGCGCGTGATCGACTCGTAGGGCAGCAGCACGCGCTCGCTCGCGAACGTCGTCGCGAGCGCGGGCCCATCCGCGTGCAGCACCAGCGCGCCCTTGCGCGTTCCCTCTGCGCTGCGCACCCGCACCATCGGCCGCGGCGGCGGCTGCAGCAGGTAGAAGAGCGCGTACGGACGCTCGAGCTCGGGACGCGCGGGCGCCGACGTGCGGAGCGAGTCGATCTGCTGTGCCCACTCGCGGTGCGGCCCGGGCCCGACGTCGATCTGCAGATAGAGCGCGAACGGCGGCCGCGGATCGGGCAGCGGCAGCGCGAGCTCGAGCCCGACCCACCCCGGCAGGCGCGCCTCGAACGCGCGCCGCACCGTCTCGAGCGGGATCTCGATGCCCGGCCGCGCCCGCGCCGCGAGCTGCGCGTTGCGATCGCGCGCTCGACTGAGCAGCCGCGCGATCGGGAACGCGTCGAGCACCGCGGGCTTCACCCGCTCCCACAACGTCGCGAGCGCGCGCTGCAGCGGATCGCCCCGCCGCACCTCGCCCATCGCGCCCGGCACCACGATCAGCCGCTGCGACGTGAGCACCGCCGCGCCCTCGAGCCCGCCGAACGCGCCCGGTGAGGCCGCGATGCGCACCGGCGCCGCCTTGAACACCGGCTCGCCCGCCGCGAGGTCGAGGTCCGGCGTGCTCTCCACGTCGCACACGGTAGCGCTCGCAGCGGCGCGTCGCACTCGCGGGCCAACCTCGCCCCCCCGCACTACATTCCGCCGCGTGCGCCGCGCGCTTCCCGAGGAGATCGAGCTCGATCTCGGGCTCGACGAGCCCGACGATCCGATGTCGCTGCGCGCCCGCGCCGCGCGCATCCTTCGCGTCCCGCCCGACGCACTGCCCCACGTCGCGCTGCGCAAGCGGTCGATCGACGCGCGCGGTGGGCGCGTCCGCTTCCACGTGGTGCTCGGCCTGCGCGAGGCCGGCGACACCATCGCGCTCGGCGATCCCCAGCCTCGCGACGTCCGCGGCGAGCCGCGGGTCGTGATCGTCGGCGATGGGCCCTGCGGGCTCTTCGCGGCCTACCAGCTCGCGCGCGAGGGCATCGCGTGCGTGGTCGTCGATCGCGGCAAGACGGTCCAGCCGCGCCGCCACGACCTCAAGGGCCTCCAGCGCCACGGCGTCGTCGATCCCGACAGCAACTACTGCTTCGGCGAGGGCGGCGCCGGGACGTACTCCGACGGCAAGCTCTACACGCGCTCGCACAAGCGCGGCCCGGTGCGCGACGTGATGGAGATCCTCGCGCTGCACGGCGCGCCCGAGGACATCCTCGTCGACGCGCGCCCCCACATCGGCTCGAACAAGCTGCCCAAGGTCGTCTCGGGGATCCGCGAGCGCCTCGAGCAGCACGGCGTGCGCTTCGAGTTCGGCGCGAAGGTCGTCGATCTGATCACGACCCCTCACGACAAGCATCGCCGCGTGATCGGCGTGCGCCTCGACGACGGTCGCGAGCTCGGCGCCGACGCGGTGGTGATGGCGACCGGACACTCCGCGCGCGACGTGTTCGAGCTGCTGCTCCGCGCGGGGGTGACCCTCGAGCCCAAGCCCTTCGCGCTCGGCGTGCGCATCGAGCACCCCCAGCCGCTGATCGATCGCATCCAGTACGGGCGCGACTTCCAGCACCCGAAGCTCCCCGCGGCCTCGTACAAGGTCGTGCAGCAGGTCGAGGAGCGCGGCGTCTTCTCGTTCTGCATGTGCCCGGGCGGATGGATCGTGCCCGCGTCGACCGAGCCCGATGGGCTCGTCGTCAACGGCATGAGCCTCTCGCGGCGCGACTCGCCCTTCGCGAACTCGGGGCTCGTGGTCGCGTGCGAGGTGCACGACTGGGAGCGCGCCGGCTTCCACGGCCCGCTCGGCGGGGTCGAGCTCCAGCGCACGATCGAGCGCGCCGCGATGCAGGCCGGCAACGGCATGCTCAAGGCGCCCGCCACGCGCGCGACCGACTTCGTGCGCGGTCACGCGTCGAGCAGCGCGCCCACCTCGAGCTACCTGCCGGGGCTCGAGGCCACCAACGTCGCGGACGTGCTCGACGTCGCGGGCATCCCGTTCAGCAAGCGCCTGCGCGAGGCGCTCGGCGCGTTCGATCGCCGGATGCGCGGCTACGTCGGCGAGGACGCGGTGCTGGTCGGCGTCGAGTCGCGCACCAGCGCGCCGGTGCGCGTGCCGCGCGATCCCGAGACGCTCCTCTCGCCTTCGCTCGACGGGCTCTATCCGGCGGGCGAGGGCGCGGGCTACGCGGGCGGCATCGTGAGCGCCGCGCTCGACGGCATGCGGGTCGCGGTCGCGATCACCGAGCGCCTGCGCGTCGCGACCAGCGCCTGATCAGCGCCGCGGGCCGCTCTGGCACGGCAGCGGATGACGGGCGAGCGCGACGTCGTCGAACAGCACGTCCCGCACGCCCGCGCTCGGCCCCACCGCGCCGAGCATCAAGCGGCGGAAGCCTCCGTCGGGAATCGTGTCGATCGACTCCGCGCTCGCCAGCGGCTGCATGCCCTCGGAGAGCCTCGCTGCGCCTCCGTCGTCGCGCAGATCGACCTCGAAGCGCAGGCACATCCACTCGTCGCGGCGGATCGTCCCCGGCGCCGCGCCGTTCCTCACCGCGGGGTGTGCCGTCGTCGCGGTGAGCCCGAGCGCATCCCCCGAGAGCAGATCGAGCGACACCTTCTGCGTGCCGTCGTCGTTCCCGTCGTCGAGCTGCACCGCCACCACGAACTCGTCGATCTCGGTGCGCGCTCCGACCCGGAGCCACACGCGCCCGTGCAGCGAGCCCTCGATGACCGGCTCGAAGTACGTCTCGGCGACGGCGAGGCCCGGGCCGCCGCCCTCCGACGTGATCGCGAGCGCGCCGCCGCGCTCCGGATCGTCCACCACGCGCACGATGCCGTCGCTCTGCGGCTCGATGCGCACCGACCATCCGCCGAGCGGCCCCTCGAACCCGCCGCAAGCGATCTCGTCGGGCGCGCACGGGACCGAGGCGTCGCCGATGGCCGCGTCGAGTGGGTCGTACCCGACCCGACCGCACGCCGCGCACCCGAGGAGCGACGAAACCACCAAGAAACGGAAGCGGTAAGCGAGCACCACGCTCGCTTCTTTCTCAGATCCGACCGGCCTTCGCCTAGGCCTCCCCGGCAACAAAATGCGCGGAACCGGTCCGAGCGGTAGCCTCTCGGGCGTGAGGCTCCACGTCACGTTCGGTGCGCGGGCGCTCGTCGGCGCGAACGACGGGCTCGACGCGCCCGCGTGCGCCGCACGCTACGCGGAGCTGCTCGGCGAGGCGCTCCGGCGCGACCATCCCGCCGCGAGCATCGAGGTGACCTGGAGCGACGATCGCGCGGGGACGCACGTCGTGGTCGAAGGCGTGCCCGACGAGCGGCGCGCCCGGGCCCTCGAGCGCGACGTGCTGGACGTCGCCTGGGTCGTGAAGCAGATGCAGCCCTGGGGCGCCTGAGCGCGCCCCCGTGGCCTCCATCTTGCGAACCTCCCTCGCGGAGGTGCGGAGCCATGCGGAATCGAGCCCTGCTCGCGCTCGTGATCGGCGGACTGCTCGCGCTCGCGGGCTGCGGGCGAGGAGAGCGTGACGAAGTGCTCTCCGAGGAGCACCGCGAGGACCCGGGCGCGCTCACCCCGACCGAGCGTCAGGAGAACGTGCACGTCCCGAACGAGCTGGACGATCCCGAGATGACGCACACGGGGCAGGGCGAGGACACGCCCCCCGGCACGATCGATCCCGGCACCTACCCGCCGGGATCGCCGAGCGCCCAGCCCCAGCGGTGAGGCTCAGAAGTCGCCGAACAGATCGCCGATGCGCACGTCGAGCGCGACCGCGATCTTGTAGAGCGAGCTGATCGACGCGCTCGACTCGGCGCGCTCGATCTGGCTGAGCAGCGACACGCTGAGCGCGGTGCGCCGCGCCATCTGCTTCAGCGTCAGGTTCCGCTCCTTGCGCAGGTTGCGGATGGTCTCGCCGATGTGCCGGTGGAGGTTCTCCTCCGGCGTCCGGATGAGACCCTTCTTGCGCATCACGCGGTCGAGCACCGCGCGGAACTCTTCGGGATTGAAGGGCTTCCGCAGGTAGTCGACGGCGTCGAGCTTCATCGCCTGCACGGCGGAGTCGAGGCTCGGATAGCCGGTGAAGATCACGACCGCGATGTCCGAGTCGACCTTGCGGATGCGCTTGAGGACGTCGAGCCCGTCCATCTTCGGCATCATCAAGTCGAGCACGACGAGGTGGTAACCGCCGACGCGGACCTCTTCCTCGACGTGTGTCGGATCGTTCTTCGCGGTGACCTGGAAACCATCCTTCGCGAGGAAGGTCTCCATGTAGTCGCAGATCTCCTTGTCGTCGTCGACGACCAGGACCTTGACCGCAGGAATCGGCTTGCTCACACCGCCCTCCGTCATCGTCGATGCTCGCGCGTCACGCGCCCGGTCGGAGAAGACAAGAAGCGGCCGCCCCCGCCGGCGACCGGCGAGGTGATGCGTTCGAGGCGGCAGGACCACTCCGCCCGCTCCGTGTACGATCCGCCGGAGGCGGACCCGCGGAGCGGCCGGGGGTCGAGAGGGGGGCGGAGCCCCCTCGGGGAAAAGAGTCGGGGCGAAAGGATTTGAACCTTCGACTCCACGGTCCCGAACCGTGTGCGCTACCAGGCTGCGCTACGCCCCGGTTGAAAGAACGGCGGTTTACCTACTCGGCAAAGCTCGTGGTGTCAAGTGTGGCTGTACTCAGGGCTGAACAGAATCAGAAATAGAGGGCTGATCCGAGGTGCAGCGAGATCTCGTGCACCTGGGTGTCGACCTCGATGATGGAAATTCCCTCGCCCATGTCCGCGGCCGTGTCGAAGCGGAGCCCGCCGATGCGGCCGACGCCCACCGCGTAGCGCAGCGCGAACGTGTTCACGAACACGATGTCCGCGGCGTTCTCGCCCTCGCCGAGGCGATGCGGATTGCGGAGCTCGAGACCGTAGGTCCCGCCGAAGAAGTCGATCTGCGTCTGCCCGTAGTCGCCCACCGCGCGCGTCGCGTCGAGATCGGTGAAGAGCCCGGCGCCCATCGAGAGCGACGGGTCGATCTGCACGCGACCGCCGATGCGCACGCCGCCGACCCACTCGCGATTCACACCGATTGCGGGGCGGACCAGCGCGTGCTGCACGTCACCGTCGATGCCGATCCACCCGCCGTCCCAGCGATACGCGAGCCCGACGCGCAATCGCGCGGGCGTGACCATGTCGATGCGCGGCTCGAGCCCGCTGCCGGCGGTGATGTCGAGATCGAGCCCGTCGGGCCCGCCCATGAAGGTCGACGAGGTCACGTGGAAGGCGGATCCGAGGAGCAGTCCTGGAGAGCGCAGCGACGCGCCGAAGTGCACGCCCGGCACGAGCTCCCACTGGATGCCGGCGCCGACCTCGATGCTGACGCTCTGGACCGAGGTGAGGCTCCCGACACCGAACGCGAAGACGTCCTCGCCGTCCCGCTCGGCGCCGCCGAAGAACTGGGTCGTGAGCGCGAACTGGCGGTAGGTGCCGTAGAGCGTGACGCCGATGCGCAGGTTGGGCGCGAGGGCCACGCCGAGCGTGATGCCGCCGTAGTACGTCGAGCTCGACTCCTGCTGCGTGAGCTGGAACCGCGCGAGGTAGTCGGGCGTGAGCTCCTCGAGGCCGACGCGATCGGTGTGGCCGGTGAGCTGCGGCACGAAGATGCCGAGGCCGAGCGAGGTGATGCAGTCGAGGCGGCGCACCAGCGTGACCGCGCTCGGGATGCCGAGGAACTCGTAGTAACCGCCGTTCGCCTGGGCGCCGGTCGCGGAGCGGAGCAGGCCGGGGGTGTCGGCGATGCGCAGCATGGTCGCGCTGCCGCTCAGATCGAGGGTGTCGCGATCGACCGCCGCGATGCCCGCGGGGTTGTACCAGGTGGCCGATCCGTCGCTGACGACCGCGCTCACCGCGCCGCCGGTCATCGCGGCCTCGTTGCCGAGGAGCACCGCGTCGTCGTTCCCGGCGCGGGCCCGCGATGGGGCGAGGACGGCGAGCAGGGCGAGCGCGGCGAGGGACGAGGAGCGCATCGGGGCGGCATCCTCGGATGGGCCTCGCGCGCCCGCAAGCGACTGTTCCTTGCGTTTCGCGGTCTCTGCCTCTAGCCCTGGGCCGCCGGTGCGGACGTCATCGGCGGAGGATTCCATGCAGTCGAGGACCGAGATCGTCATCGCCGCGCTCGCGCTCGCGGGCATCGCTTCGCTCGGCTGGGCCGAGCCCGCCCTCGCCCAGCAGCCAGCCTCGGCCGCGCAGCACACCGAGGCGGTCGCCGCGCCGCCCGCGGAGGACGCCGACGACGAGGTGTTCACGATCCAGCTCGGCGGCACGCTGAACTTCGGCAACAGCCGCTCGCTGCAGCTCGCCGGCGCGACGAACTTCCTGATCCACCGCGACCAGCACCTGTTCACGCTCGATCTGCAGGCGACCCTCGGGATGGCCGCGATCCGCGACAACACCACGCGCGAGTGGTCGGACTTCGAGGACAACGCGCGCAACATCCTCGGGCGCCTGCGCTACGACTTCTTCCTCGATCCCGACGACGCGATCTTCGCGGCGGTCGCGGGTCGGCACGACACGTTCGCGGGCCTCGACTTCCGCTTCCAGGGCCAGCTCGGCTACATGCGGAACATCTTCCGCGAGGGGCCGGCGAACGAGCATCGCGCGTGGGGCGAGGTCGGCTTCGACGTGACGGTCGACGATCGTTATCCGAACCCGCTGCTGAACCCCGACGCGGATCCCACGACCTGCGGGATGGTGATCGACGGGATGCCGACGCCGCCGTGCTTCCTGCCGAACCTGCAGGACCAGTACTCGGTCCGCGTGTTCCTCGGCTACGACAACCACATGAACGAGGCCTGGCAGTTCCGCACCGGGCTCGAGGCGCTCTTCGACGTGGTCGACGGCGAGAACGTGCGCCTGACGTCGATCAGCGAGTTCCGCCTGCGCATCGACAACAACCTGCAGGCGGGCCTGCGCTTCACGCTGCTCTTCGACAACGTGCCGGTGCCGGGCACCGACTCGGTCGACACGACGACGGTGCTGACGCTCGTCTACACGCTGCTGTGATCGATCAGTCGCCCGCGGGCGCCGTGCCGTCGCAGTAGCCGGTGAGCGGGGCGCACACGCCCTGGATGCCGGCGCGTGGATCGGCGCCCTCGCAGCGGCGGCTCTGGCACTCGTCGGCGGCGTTGCACGCAGCGCCGTCGGCGAGGCGCGCCTCGCAGCTGCCGCGCGTGCAGTAGTAGCCCTCGGTGCAGCGATAGGTGCAGGGCTCGCCGGGGCCGGGGATCGGCTCGCAGTTGCCGTCGCCGATGCCGCCGGTCTCGCAGAAGCCGGTCTGGCACTCGTAGTCCTGGGTGCAGAGGCCGCCGACCGGCACGAGCGCGGTGAGCGCCTCGCCGCATGCGCCCGAGATCGCGGCGACGGCGAGCACGCCGCCGCGATACTCCGCGCACGTCAGCGCGCCGATCGAGTCGATGCACGAGCGCGCGGCGTCGGCGTCGTAGGCCGCGCGCTCGGCGCCGACCGACGCGGTGATGCCCTCGCCCGTGATGCGGCCGCGCAGCAGCGTGACGCACTCCTCGAAGGTCGCGGGCGCTCGCCCGAAGGGCGCGAACTCCTCGCGCAGCTCGGTCGCATCGCAGCAGTCGAACGCGCGCTCGCAGGCGATCGTGATCGCATCGGCCTCGAACTCCGCGGGGTCGACCTCGGATGGACCACACGCGGTGGCCAGGAGCGCGAACGCGAGGGACGCCGAAGACGAAGACTTGCGCATCGTGTGCTCTCGAAGGTCCTGCTCCGGACGCTTCGGCCCGCGGCGCGGTGATCACAAGCGCTGGTACCCTCGCGCGTCCCGTGTCCCGAGCGACCTCGTCGTGTGCGCCGATCCTGCCCGCATCGATCGCGGGGCTCGCGCTCGCGCTCGCCACGATGCAGCCGCTGTCCAACGCCGACACGTTCGGGCACCTCGCGCAGGGTCGCGTGATCGCGGCGAACGGTGGGCCGCCGGCGCTCGATCCGTTCTCGTTCTGGCGCCCGACGCCGCAGCCCTGGGTGAACTACGAGTGGCTGAGCGACTGGCTCACCTGGCTCGTGCTCTCGGCGCTCGGTGCGGGCGGGGTGATCGCGATCGCGATGGGGATCGCCGGCGGGTCGGGTGCCGCGCTGGTGTGGCTCGCCGGGCGACGCGCGGGGCTGCGCGCGGCGTGGCTCGCGTCGTGGCTGACGATCCTCGCGATCCCCGCGGTGCGGTTCCGGCTGAGCGCGCGGCCGCACCTCGTCGCGTTGCCCTTCGCGGCGGCGTACCTCGCGATCTTCACGTCGGATCGTGCGTTCGCGGATCGCCGGCGCGCGGGGCGCAGCATCGCGCTCCTGATCGTGCTGCACGTGCTGTGGACCAACCTCCACGGCTCGCACCTGCTCGGCCTCGCGATCGCGGGAGCGAGCGCGATCGCGGCGTGGCCGGATCGACGGCGCGCGGCGATGCTCGCGGGGACGACGGGGCTCCTCGCGCTCGCGTCGTGCGTGTCGCCCTACGGGCCCGCGATGACGATCGACGCGCTCTCCCACGCGCTCGATCCCGCATACGCCGCGGTGGTCTCGGAGTGGCAGTCGATCGCGACGCTCGGCGTGGGCTGGACGACGGTGCACGTCGCGCTGCACGTGCTCGCGCTGATCGCGATCGCGCCCGCGGCGATCCGCGCCGGCGCCGCGACGCGGACCTGGCTCGCGGTGGCGCTGCTGCTCGTGGTCGCGGGGGTCCGCTCGGTGCGCTTCGTCGAGGAGATGCTGCTGCTCGGCGCGCCGCTCGTCGCGATCGGGATCGCGACGATGCTCGGAGCGCGCGCGGACGTGCGCCCCGCAGTGGTCGCAATGGGGACGATCGCGGCGCTCGCGATCGCGTCGCTCGGGGTCGCGCGCACGAGCCTCGCGCTGCAGCCGATCGGCGTGGGGCTCGATCTGCGTCAGGTGCCGGCCGAGGCGGGGGCGCACGTCGATCGTGAGCTCGGCGAGGCGCGCGTGCTCGCGTCGATGCCGAGCGCTTGGTACCTGCTCCACGCGGCGCCGCACGCGCGGGTGGCGATCGACGGGCGCGTGCCGTTCTACGGGCCCGCGCACGTGCAGGCGTCGACCGATGCGCTGGGCACCGAGGGCGCGCTCCTGCCCTACGTCGAGCGCTTCGGGGTCGACACGATCGTCGTGCACCACACGTCGACGATCGAGACCGCGGCGGTGCGCACGCTGCCGCGCGATCCGCGCTTCGTGCGCACGTGGATCGACGCGTCGTACGCGGTCTACGTGCGTCGCGACCTCGCTGCGGCGCGGGGGATCGATCCCGCCCGCCTCGATGCGCTGCCGGTCGGCTACGAGCCCGCCGCGATCCTCGGCGCGAGCGACGCCCAGGTCGCCGCGATCCGCGAAGATCTCGGGCACCTCGGAGAAGGGCCCGATGCGCGCGCGTTCGCGGCGTTCGTGCGCGCGATGCTCCGCGTGCGCCCGCTCGCGCGCGATGCCGGATGGGCCGGCTACCGCGCGCCGATCGACGACGCGGAGCGAGCGAGCGTCGACCTCGCGCATCGCGAGCTCGCGCTCACGCGCGCGCGCATCGGACGCGTGCCGGTCGTCGCCGCGCAGTCGGCGCTCGTCGCTGCGCTCGCGTGCCGGCTCGACGAGGCGCGCACGCTGCTCGACGAGGCACGGCGCGACGGCGAGGTGCGCGAGACGATCTTCGGCGGCGTCGAGCTCGCGCTGCGCGACGGCGATCGCGACGCGGTGCGCGCGTTCCTCGTCGAGGCCCGCGCGATGCCCGGCGCCGCGGGTGATCCGTGGATCGCGGCGATCGACCGCGCGCTCAGCGAGGGCGTGTCGTGCGCGGAGAGGTGATGCGCCCGCGGGGCGTGTGGAGGCGCGGCACGCGCGGGCGCGGCGTGGTCGATCGCGCGACCGCGCCGAGCCGGCGGGGCGACATGACGCGCGGCGTGCGCCCGCTCGCACGATCGAGCGCGCCCTCGAGGTAGACGTGCGAGAGGCCGCCGACCCAGTAGTCGACGGCATCGAGCGAGGGCTGCGTCGTCTCCCGATCGGTCGCGATCGTCGCGCCGTCCTCGAGCGGCACGAACACCAGCCACGCGTCCCACAGGTCGTCGTCCGGGCGCGGTCCTGCGCACGCGAACGCGAGGTACGGCGCGCGGTCGTGCGCGCGGACGATCGCGTCGAATCGATGGACGAAGCGAACCACGATGGCCTCCTGATCTCGGGTCCACCTGCTCCTACGCAACGGATGTGCCCTCCGTGAACTCGTGACCCAGAGCACCGGGTCGCTGCGTAGAAACGCCACGGATCGTGAGGGGACGCGAGCAGCCCCTTGTGAGGCGCTCGTGCGGGGACGAGGTGCGGACGCTCCCTCATGGCGACGGACCTCACGACACGGTCACGCTCGACGGGCCTCGTCGACGTGCTCGATCGCGTGCTCGACAAAGGCCTGGTGATCGCCGGCGACGTGCGCGTGTCGCTCGCCGAGGTCGAGCTGCTGACGATCCGGATCCGGCTGATCGTGTGCTCGCTCGACAAGGCCGAGGCGATCGGGCTGGACTGGTGGAAGCACGATCAGCACCTCGCGCCAGGGCGCGCATCGGCGCTCGCCGAGGAGAACGCTGCGCTGCGCCGCGAGCTACGCGCGCTCGAGGAGCGCGTGGCCGCGCTGGGTCTTCCGCCCGCCGCTGCGTCGCGTCCGGTGCGAGCGCGCGTCGGTGCGGAGCGCACGGCGCAGGCGGCACGCAAGAAGACTTCGCGGCGATCGGACCGCGAACCGGCCAAAACCGCGAAGAAGGGGTGAGGGGCACACATGGCCGTCGAGCGGACTCCGGGAGGAACCAGCCTGATCGACGTGCTCGATCGCGTGCTCGACAAGGGCATCGTGATCGACGCGTGGGTGCGCGTGTCGTTGGTCGGGATCGACCTCATCACGGTCGAGGCGCGTGTGGTCGTCGCGTCGATCGACACCTACCTCAAGTACTCCGAGGCGGTCGGGCAGACGACGTCGCTCTCGCGCCCAGCGCCGATCGTCGAGACCGTCTCCGTCTCGAGCAGCCGCGAGGAGCTCCTCGCCGAGAACGCGACGCTGCGCGCCGAGCTCGCAGCCCAGACGCTTCCGTCCACCAACCGTCGCAGGGCACGCGTCGCGCGCTGAGTGAGCATGTCGTCCGAGGGAGCGACGCGACGTCGAGCGACGCAGCGATCGAGGGACTCACGATCGCCGCGCTCGGGTGTGCGCGAGATCCGGGGGAGGGCGACGAGCGAGCAGCGCCTCGCGCTCGTCCAGTCGGTGCTCGGCGCGCAGGACGCGAGCGCGTGCGCCAGCGAGGTGCTCGCGTGGCTGGGGGTGGTCGCGGGGGTGTCGCGCGGGTGCGTCGGGCTGGTCGATCTCGAGGCGCTGCAGTGCGTGACGATCGCGTCGGCGGGGCTCGATCCGCGGGAGGTGAGCCCGGCGATCCCGCTCGATCGCGCCGACGAGCCGATCGCGTCGGTGCTCGTGCAGCGCGACCCCGTGCTCTTCCGCGCGGGCGACACCGCGCTGCTCGGGGGCGCCGCGTTCCACGCGCTCGTGCTGCGCGCGCGTGCGAGCGACGACGAGATCGCGCTCGGGCTGATGCTCGTGTCGTGCGCGGGCGGCGATGCGCTGTGCGACGACGTGGTGTGGGCCGCGGGGATCCTCGGTGACTGGCTCGCGCAGCCGAGGCGACGACCCGACTCGCGCCACGTGCGCGAGCGACAGCTGATGCTCGCGGTGCTCAACGCGGTGCCCGATCCCGTGCTGCTCACCGATCCCGACGGGCGCCTGCTCGTCGCGAACGCGCGCGCCGAGCGCCTCTTCGCGTCGCGCGACGAGGAGAGCGAAGGACGGCGCCGCGCGATCGCGCTCAACAACATGCTCTTCAGCGCCGCGCTCGCGAGCATGGTGTTCTCGGGGCCCGAGCAGCCGGCGCCGAGCGAGCTGCTGCTGGTCGATCCGACCGAAGGGAGCGACCTGCTCTTCGAGCTGATGTCGCACGTCGTGAAGGACGCCGCCGAGGGCACGTGCGTGGTCTCGGTGCTGCGCAACGTGACGGACCTCGGGCGCGCCGCGATGGAGCTCGAGCTCGCGTACAAGAAGCTCCGCGCGTCGGAGGCCGACGTGCGCGCGCAGCGGCATCGCCTCGAGCTGATCATCGACTCGGTCGCCGACCCGATCGTCGTGACCGATCCGCAGGGCGAGATCCTCCTGATGAACGAGCCGGCGGAGCGCGTGTTCACCGTGCCCGACGACGCACCGGGCGAGGCGCTACGCGCGGTGCGCGGCAACGAGGCGCACTTCTCGTCGTTCGTCTCGAACCTGCTCTTCAGCGGGCACGAGGAGCAGCGCTATCGCGGCGAGCTCGGGCTGGTGTCGCCGCTCACCGCCGAGCCGCTGCCGGTCGAGGCGATCGCGGGCAAGGTGCTGAGCCAGCAGGGCGAGCTCAACGCGGTGGTCACGATCTTCCACGATCGCCGGGAGGCGCTCGAGAAGGCGCGGCTCTACGAGCAGCTCGAGAAGGCCGCGAGCGAGCTCGAGCAGCGCGTGCAGGAGGCGACCGCCGAGCTGGTGCGTCAGAACGAGCTCCTGCGCCGTCAGGCGGTCGAGCTCGAGCGCGCTTCGGCGGCGAAGTCGCAGTTCCTCGCGAACATGTCGCACGAGCTGCGCACACCGCTGAACGCGATCCTCGGCTACACGTCGATGTTGCTCCAGGGCGTCAGCGGAGAGCTCACGCCGCCGCAGAAGCAGAAGGCCCAGCGCATCGAGGACAACGGCAAGAACCTGCTCGCGATCGTGAACGAGGTGCTCGACATCTCGCGCATCGAGGCGGGGCGCATGCCGCTGCACGTCTCGAGCTTCGAGATCGCCGAGGTGGTGCGCGAGGTCGTCGCGGAGCTCGAGCCGATCATCGCGCGCTCGCAGCTCGACGTCGGCGTCGAGCTGCCGGAGGTGCTCGCGGAGGTGCGCAGCGATCGCCAGAAGGTGAAGCAGATCGTGCTGAACCTCCTCGGCAACGCGCTGAAGTTCACGCGCGAGGGCGCGGTGCGCATCCGCGCGCGCAGCACGCGCGGCGCGGTGTCGGTGACGGTCGCGGACACCGGCATCGGCATCGCGCCGGAAGACCAGGAGCGCATCTTCGAGGAGTTCCAGCAGGGCGACAGCTCGCCGACGCGTCGCTACGGCGGCACCGGGCTCGGTCTCGCGATCTGCCGGCGTCTCGCGCGGATGCTCGGCGGAGACATCTCGGTCGTCAGCGTGCTGGGCGAGGGATCGACGTTCGAGCTGAGCCTGCCGACACGGATGAAGAAGCGATGACGGCGAAGAAGACCACCGGCGCGAAGAAGCCGGGCGCGCAGCGCGCGACCGGCGAGCACGGCCACGGCGAGCAGCCCCTCGTGCTGATCGCCGACGACTTCGGCGACGCGCGCGAGATGTACCGCGAGTACCTCGTGTTCTCGGGGTTCCGCGCGGCCGAGGCGCGCGACGGCAAGGAGGCGATCGAGCGCGCGCACGAGCTCGCGCCGAGCGTGATCCTGATGGACCTCGCGATACCGTCGATGGATGGCTGGGAAGCGACGCGACGCCTCAAGGCGGACGCGCGCACCAAGAAGATCCCGGTGATCGCGATCACCGGGCACGCGCTGAGCGGTGACGCCGAGCGGGCGCGCGCCGCGGGCTGCGACGGCGTGCTCAGCAAGCCGTGCCTGCCCGAGCGCGTGGTGGAAGAAGTCCGGCGCGTGCTCGCGCGCCGGCGCGCGTGATCGAGCGACCCGAGGGGAGACGGAGCACGACCATGGCGAAGCAGAAGCCCCGAGCCGCAGCGACGAAGACCGCGCCCAAGACCAGCGCGCGCAGCGCTGCGACCGAGAGCGGTGTGAAGCCGATGCGCACGAAGGCCTCGAAGAAGCCCGCGGCGGCGACCGCGAAGCCCGCGGCGACGACGAGTGATCGGACGCGCGCGCGCAAGGCGGTGCCCGAAGCGCTCGCTGCGGTCACGCCTGCGCCGATCGCGCCGTCGCACGAGAGCGCGGTCCGGGGCAAGTACGTCTACTGCATCATCCGCACGGATCGCCCGGTGAGCTTCGGCGCGATCGGGATCGGTCAGGAGCCCGCGGAGGTCTACACCGTCGCGCATCGCGATCTCGCCGCGGTGGTCTCCGACACGGCGCTCGTGGTGCACGATCCGACGCGCGAGAACGTGCTCGCGCACCAGGGCGTCGCCGAGACCGTGATGCGCGGCTACACGGTGATCCCGATGTCGTTCGGCACCGTCTTCAAGACGCGCGAGGACATCGTCGAGCTCCTGCGCTCGGCCGAGGGCGCGTTCCGCGACGTGCTCGAGAAGATGCAGGATCGCTTCGAATTCGGCCTGAAAGTGCTATGGGATCGCGATCAGATCGTGCGCGAGATCGAGCGCGAGGACGAGAACGTGCGGCGCCTCAAGGACGAGATCTCGGCGCAGAAGGGATCGACGTACTTCGCGCGCATGCAGTACGGGCGGCTCGTCGACGCGACGCTGCAGTCGCGCACCGAGCAGTACGTGGCCGAGGTGTTCCACGCGCTGCGCGACGTCGCGGTCGCGTCGCGCACCAACAAGCCGATCGGCGACAAGATGATCCTGAACGCGGCGTTCCTCGTGTCGCGCGATCAGGAGCAGGCGTTCGACGCGCGCGTGAAGGAGATCGGCCAGCGCTACGACGGGCGGCTGACCTTCAAGTACACGGGGCCGTGGCCGCCCTACAACTTCGTCAACATCCGGCTGAAGCTGGAGCGCGCGCAGTGATCGTCCTCGATCGACTGCTGATCGGCGGGATCCGCTTCGTGCTCGACAAGGTCGTGGCGGCCGTCGATCGCGAGCTGAACGACGACACCCAGCTGCGCGAGCGCCTGCTCGAGGCGCAGATGCGCGCCGAGCTCGGCGAGATCGACGAGGAGGAGCTCGCGGCGATCGAGCGCGAGGTGATGGCGCGGCTGCGCGCGATCCAGGAGGCCCGCGGGGACGCCGCGATGACGATGGATCCGCGCACGATGCGGGTGACCGGCGTCGAGGCGAGCGTGGTCGAAGACGACGACGACGAGCGCTGAGCGCGAGACCGCGATGCAGTACCGGTTCTTCGCGGGCAAGGGTGGCGTCGGGAAGACGAGCTGTGCGGCCGCGACCGCGCTGCGCGAGGCGGAGCGCGGCGCCGACGTGCTGCTCGTGTCGACCGATCCCGCGCACTCGCTCGGTGATGCGCTCGGTCGCACGCTCGGGCCCGAGGCGCGCGACGTGCCGGTGCGTGGTCGCGGGAGGCTGCGCGCGCTCGAGCTGGATGCCGATGCCGCGCTCGATCGCTGGATCGCGGCGCGCGAGCCCCGGCTGCGCGAGATCGCGTCGCGCGGCACGTACCTGTCGCGGGAGGAGATCGATCGCTTCTTCCGGCTCTCGCTGCCGGGCGTCGACGAGCTCGTCGGGCTGGTGGAGCTCGAGCGATTGCGCCGGGAGCTCGAGCCCGAGCGGGTGATCGTCGACACCGCGCCGACCGGCCACGCGCTGCGCCTGCTCGACACGCCGGCGCTGCTCTCGCAGCTCGCGCGCGTGCTCGACGACATGCAGGAGAAGCATCGTCAGGTCTCGAGCGCGCTCGCGGTGGGTCGCTATCGCGAGGACGCCGAGGACGCGCTGATCGCCGAGATCGAGGGCGAAGCGCGCGAGGCGCGGGAGCGGCTGCGCGACCGCGCGCGCGCGTCGGTGCGTTGGGTCGCGCTGCCCGAGGCGCTCTCGATCGAAGAGACCCGCGACGGGCTCGAGGCGCTCGCGTCGATGGGCGTGTGCGTCGACGAGATCGTCGTGAACCGCGTCACGCCGGTGCCGCGGGCGCGCTGCGTGCGGTGCGAGGCCAGGGTCGCGAGCGAGCGCGCCGCGATCGGCGCGCTGCTCGAGCGTGCGAGCGCTCCGGTGCGGCAGGTGCCGCGCCTCGACGGCGAGCCGCGGGGCATCGAGGGGCTGCGTGCGCTCGGTGACGCGCTCGCGCGTGAGGATCGCGGGCGCGCGCTGATCGCGAGCAAGGCGCCGCGCGCGGCGCGGACGTCGTCGCGTGCGCGCCCGGCCCGTGCGCTCGGGTTCGTGACCGATGCCTCGCTGCGCCTCGCGCTCTTCGGGGGCAAGGGCGGCGTCGGCAAGACCACGTCGGCGGCCGCGGCGGCGATCGCGATCGCGGAGCAGCACCCCGAGCGGCGCGTGCTGCTGCTCTCGACCGACCCCGCGCACTCGCTCGGCGACGCGCTCGAGCTCCGGCTCGACGACGATCCGCGACCGGTGCCCGGCGTCGAGGGGCGGCTCGACGCGCGCGAGATCGACGCGTCCGCGGAGCTCGCGCGGCGCAGGCAGGAGCACGCGCGCGCGGTCGATGCATTGTTCGACGCGCTGCGCGGCGGCTCGCGCCTCGATCCGGTGCTCGATCGCGCGATCGTGCACGACCTGGTCGAGCTCGCGCCTCCGGGCATCGACGAGCTCTTCTCGGTGGTCGCGATCCTCGATGCGATCGACGGCGGGTACGATCTGGTGATCGTCGACACCGCGCCCTGGGGCCACACCGAGCGATTGCTCGCATTGCCGGCGACGGTTCGCGAGTGGGTGAAGGCGCTGCTCGCGGTGCTCCTCGAGTACCGCGAGGTGATCGGCCTCGGTGAGCTCGCCCAGGATCTCGTGGGGTTCTCTCGCGCGCTGGCGCGCCTGGTCGAGACCTGGCGCGACCCGGCGCGCACCGCGTTCGTGCCGGTCACGCGGCCCGCCGCGCTGCCGCGCCTCGAGACCGAGCGATTGCTCGCATCTCTCGGGTCGCGCGGGATGCGCGTGCCCTCGCTGATCGTGCTCGGTGACGACGATCGCGACGGTGCGCCGCGATGCAGCGCGTGCACGCGCGCGCTCGCCGACGAAGAGGACGAGCGCAGCGCGCTCGCGGAGCGCGCCGGGGACGCGAAGCTGGTGCGAGCACCGCTCCTCGCGGTCCCGCCGCGCGGTGTGCGTGCCCTGCGCGCGTGGGCGCACGAATGGGAGGTGGCGTGATGAAGGGCCGCGCGATCTACGCGTACTGCATCGTCGCGGGCGTGTCGCCCGATCGCCTGGAGCGCGCTCCGCGCGGCGTGCCCGATGCGTCGCCGCCGCGCCTCGTGTCGATCTCGGAGGGCATCGATCTCGTGATCGCCGACGTCGACGCGAGCGCGTGGTCGGAGGACGTGATCACGGCGGGCCTGCGCGACATCGACTGGGTCTCGGAGCGGGCGCTCCGCCACGAGGAGATGGTCTCGCACTTCCTCGGCGCCGACGCGGTCGTGCCGATGAAGGCGTTCACGATCTTCCGCTCCGAGGCGCGCGCCCGCGATCACGTGCGCGAGCGCGAAGCGAGCGTGCGCGCCGCGATCGATCGGGTGAGCGGCTGCGTGGAGTGGAGCGTGCGCATGCGCTTCGACGAGCGCGCCGCGCGCATCGCGCGCGAGCGAGAGGGCGCCGCGCAGAAGCCGGCGAGCGGCGCTGCGTTCCTGGCGCGCAAGAAGCAGATCGCCGACTCGACCCGCGGCGCGCGTGTCGAGGCCGCCGAGGTCGCGAGCGCGATCGTCGAGCGCCTCGCCGCGCCGGCGCGCACGCATCGCCGCATCCCGCCGCCCGAGGGCACGCCCACGCAGCTCGTCGCCGAGGCGACGCTTCTCGTGCCGCACGATGCGCAGCCCGAGATCGAGCGCATCGCCGAGGGCGCACGCGCCGAGCTCGCACGGCACGGCGTCGATCTCGAGCTCAGCGGCCCGTGGGCGCCCTACCACTTCGCAGGAGGCGCGTGATGACCGATCGCATCGACGACCTGGTGCGCGCCCACTCCGATCGCGACGATGTCGAGCGCCTGCTGCCGCCCGACACGACGCTGCTCGATCTCGTCGACAACCTGCTCGACAAGGGCCTGCTGGTGCACGGCGAGCTCGTGATCGGCCTCGCCGGCGTGGACCTCGTGTACGTCGGGCTCAGCGCGGTGATCTGCGCCGCGGATCGCCTCTTGCCCGACTCGCGGAGGCGGCGATGAGCGTGTGGTGGGCGCTCGCCGTCGTCGATCGGGCGCCCGATGGGCTCGCGCAGATCGACGGAGCGCGGCTCGAGGCGTTCGCGCTCGACGAGCACGCAGCGTTGATCGCGGCCGAGCTGCCCGCGATGCCGGTCGCGGGGCTCGACGCGCTGCGCCGTCACGACGCCGCGGTGCGTGCGCTCGCCGAGCACGTGCGCGCGGTGCTCCCGGTTCGCTTCGGTGCCCACGCGTCGGATCCCGCTCGCCTCGTCGAGCGACTGCGGGGCCGCGAGGACGCGCTGCACGAAGGGCTCGAGCGCGTGCACGACGCGGTGCAGGTCACGGTGCGCGCGATGCGTGGGCCGCCGCTGGTGTTCGCGCCGATCGACGATCGCGACGCGTCGCTGGGCCCGGGCGCGCGCTTCCTGCGACAGCGCGCCCGCGTGCCGCGCCCGCCGCGCTGGGACGTGCTGACGGCCTCGCTCCGCGCCCACGTTCGCGCCGAGCGGCTCGACGAGGGTGATCCGCGCTTCGACGCGTGGCGCGTGTACCACCTCGTGCCGCGCGCCGCCGAGCCCGCGTACCGCGCCGAGCTCGCGCGCGTCGTCGCCGAGGTGCCCGACTGGGAGCTCGTCGCCGGCGTGTCCTCGCCGCCCTATGCGTTCGCCGCGGAGGTGCTCTCGTGAGCCGCATGCGCGCCGTCGAGATCGCCGAGGCGGAGATCGCGAAGCTGGGGCAGCGCCTCGAGAAGGACGCCGAGCGCGCGCGCTGGAACGCGAACCCCGAGGACGCGCAGCGCGCGCTGGTGAAGCTCGTGCTGACGCTCGTCGAATTCCTCCGCCGCCTCATGGAGCGCCAGGCGATCCGCCGGATGGAGGACGGCACGCTCGACGACGACGAGGTCGAGCGCATCGGGCTCGCGCTGATGCGCCTCGAAGAGACGATCGTGCAGCTCTGCGAGCAGTTCGGGATCGATCCCGACGAGCTCGGGCTCGATCTCGGTCCGCTCGGGAAGCTCTTCTGACGATGGCGGGCCAGCGCAGGATCTCGGGCTGGCTCACCACTGCACGACGCGACTGGCGCGCCGCGCAGCTCGGGCTCTCGTGGCTCGCGATCTTCGTCGTCGTCGCGCTCATGGTGCTCGTGCCCTACGTGCTCTACCTGCGCGGGCGCACGATCCGGAATCGCCTCGCGTTCGAGGTGAGCGCGATGGAGCTCGCGGTGGAGCGCGCCGCGCGCGCGATGGCCGATCGCGAGCGCGCGCTGCGGGCGTTCCTCTATCGCCCCGACGCACGCCGCCGCGAAGAGCACGAGTCCGCCGCGATCGCGCTGCGCGCGGCGCTCGAGAGCGCGGAGGTGATCGCCGCGACCGACGAGGAGGCGTGGCGCCGCGAGGTCGCGCGGATGCGCGCGCTCGAGATCGCGTGGGAGGCCGCGTCGCGCGAGCTCGTGGAGCGCGCTGCGCGCGGCGAGCGCGATCTGCTCGACGACCCCGACGTCGCGCGCCCCGGCCCGGTCTACGCGGAATTCCAGGCGGTCGCGGCCGCGCTCCTGGGCTCGCTCGACGCCGAGAAACGAGAGCTCGTGAGCACGATGCGCGGTGCCGACGACGCGCGCCTCGCGATGCCCTTCGCGCTCGCGCTGCTCGGCGTGCCGATCCTGTTCTACGTCGGCCGCCTCTCGCTCGACGTGATCGGTCTGCTCGCGATGACGCGCGCGGAGCAGCAGCGCCTGGCGCGCATCCTCGAGCACATGGTCGATCCGGTGCTCGTCACCGATCGCCGCGGCACCATCACGCTCGCGAACCCGTCGGCGCGATCGCTCCTCGGCGTGCACGACGGAGCACCGGTGCGCGCCCTCGCCGCGCGCATGCGCGACGCCGAGCGCGGCCACGCGATCCTCACCGCGATCGCGCGCGCCGAGCCCTTCGCTGCGGCCGAGGTCGTGATCGACGGAGGCGCCGAGGAGCGCTGCGTCAGCGTGAGCAGCGCACCGATCGCGGTGGGCGACGACGTCGTCGGCGCGGTGACCGTGCTGCGCGATCTCAGCGATCGGGTGCGCTACGAGCAGGAGCGCCTGAAGACCGAGCGCTTCCACGCGCTCGGCGCGATGGCGGAGCGGCTCGCGCACGACTTCGGCAACTACCTCGAGGCGGCGTCGGGCGCGGCGGCGATGCTCGAGCGTCCGAGCGCGGCCGATCCCGACAAGCGCTCGCGCTGGGTGCGTCTCATCCGCACCACGATCGACGAAGGGCGCAACGTGCTCGCGGGCCTGCGCACGCTGAGCTTCATCTCGTATCGCAGCCCGCGCTTCTCGCCGGTGGAGCTGCACGGCGTGGTGTCGCGCGCGCTCGACGTGGCGCGGCTCGCGCGACCGGACGCCGGCGCGATCGAGCTCGCGGCCGACGTGCCGCGTGGCCTCTCCGTGCCCGCGAGCGAGAGCGATCTGGTGCGCGCGCTCGTGAACGTGCTGGTGAACGCGATCGACGCGACGTCGGTCGGCGGTCGTGTCGACGTGACGGCGCGCGTCGAGGACGCGTGCGTGCGGCTCGCGATCCGCGACACCGGCGTCGGCATCCCGCTCGAGGATCACGAGCGCATCTTCGACATGTACTTCACGACCAAGGGCGCGCGCGGATCGGGCATGGGCCTCGCGCTCGCGCGCGAGGTCGTCCACCTGCACCGCGGCGACATCCTCCTCGAGAGCGCTCCGGGCGCGGGCTCGACGTTCACCGTCGTGCTCCCGCTCGCGCACGACGAGGCGGGCACGTCGTCGCGCCCACGTGAGGGCGCGGCCCTCGAGGAGGCACGATCGTGAGCGAGCAGCCGTCCGTCCTCGTCGTCGACGACAACCGCTTCATCCAGGAGAGCCTGCCCGCGCTCCTCGAGGAAGAGGGCTATCGCGTGACCGTCGCGATCAACGGCGAGGACGGCTTCCGGCGGGTGTGCACGCAGGCGATCGATCTCGTGATCACCGACGTCGCGATGCCCGACGTCGACGGTGTCGAGCTCATCCGGCTGATGCGGCTCGATCCGTTCTTCCAGCGCGTGCCGATCGTCGCGATGACCGCGTACGGCGGCCGCCGCATGCAGGAGGCGAAGGACGCGGGCGCCGACGTGTGCTTCGAGAAGCCGATCGATCACCCGCTGCTGCTCGACACGGTCGCGCGGCTCACGCGCGCGGCGTCGCGCTGACCTGCCTCGCCATGTCGAGGATCACCCGCGCGACGAGCGCGGGATCGTCGAAGTGCGGGCAGTGCCCGACCGCATCGGGCTCCTCGATGCGCGCGTGACGCGGCAGGTGCTCGCGGAAGTACGCGAGGTCGCTCGCGGGCAGCAGCCGCTCCGAGCAGCCCCACACCAGCGTCACCGGCATCGCGAGCGCGGCGAGCTCTTCGGGGGTCGCCGCTTGATCGGGCCTCGCGCCCGCGAGCAGGCCCTGCACCACCGGGCTCCCCATGCGCGCGCGGATGCCGCTCGCGAAGAGCGACGTGAGCGGCGGCGTGCGGTGGTAGACGCGCGCGACGAACGCGTGCGCGTCCGCGGTCGTCGGCATGTGGAACGCGCGGCGCACGTCGGCGAGCTCGTCGTCGTTCATGCGCGCGCCGGCGGGTGAGAGGAGCACGAGGCCGTGGACCTTCTCCGGTCGATCGCGCGCGTAGCGCAGCACGATCGCGCCGCCGAGCGAGTTGCCGCAGAGGATCACCGGCTCGTCGATCACGCGATCGAGCACGTCGCGCATCACGTCGAGCAACGTGTCCGGCGTGAGCGCGCCGCGGGGCGGACCGCTGAAGCCGTGACCCGGCAGCTCGGGCGCGACGACGCGGCGCACGTGGGGGAGCAGCCGCGCGAGCACCGGCCCGAAGGGCGCGCCCGCCGAGCCGATCCCGTGCACCACGACGACCGGCGGCAGCGTCCCCGCGCCGCGCCCTTCGTACACGTTCACGCGCCCGACGGGCGTGTCGATCACGCGGCCGCGGATGCCACGCGCGCGGAGCGCGGCGCGCGCGAGACGCTCGGCGATCGGAAGGAAGACCATGCGCCGGAGCGTACTCGACGTTCAGTTCGTCATGTCCCGACAGACGCCGCCCGTGCACGCGTAGCGATCGTGCAGGCAGTCGAGGTCGGTCTCGCAGTCGACGGTCGCGCACGACGGGGAGTCGGTGCAGGTGACGACGCTCGTGGGATCGGCGTCGCAGGTCGCGGTGTAGCTGATGTCGAAGCGGTCGACGGTGCACGAGCGGCCGGCGCTGTCGGTGTACGAGCGAACGTCGGTCCCGTCGGCCACGTCGCAGCCGGCGCTCGCGGTCGCGAGGACGAGGGTGGCGAGGAGCCCATGAGCACCTCCTCGGATCGAGTGGAAAGGCGACCGGCCTCTGTCCACGAGCTGTTCCAGCGGAATTGTCTGCGACAAGTGCAGCGCGAACCGACCGAGGTTGGGTGCGGGAGCCAACACCCGTAGGCGGTCGAGGCCACGGTCGGAGGCGCGCAATCACGGACGTTCGGCCCAACCTCGGTCGGCTTCCGGAGCCCCCGAAACCCAACGTCGGTCGGCAAAACCTGTGAGAAAACCACGTCCTCGACGCGCGATGGCTCGCGCCGCGATCACCGGCGACCCGATCCGCCACCGCTCCGCACTTCGTTTCCGCGACGTTTCGCGGTTCTGCGCGGATGTACGCAGTGGTACGTGCTCTGCTACGCGGCGCGGCCCGGAGGGTTCTTTCGCTCATGACTCGCTCGTTCGTTCGCGCGCAACTCGCGCTTTCGCTCGCCGGCCTCGCGCTCGCGGGCTGCATGATGGACTCGGCCGCCAAGGTCCCCGCCGACGGCGCGGAGCCCGCGCTCGACGTCGCGTCGCTCGGTGCCGCCGACTCGGCCCGCTCGATCCCGGCCGCGCCCTGGTGCCAGCTGGTCGAGGGCGAGCTCACGCAGGCGCGCCCCACCGCGCTCTTCACCTTCGAGGGTGGCTGTGACGACACCTTCATCGACCTCGCGAACCGCGACGGTCGCGATCTCTTCGTCGCGCTCTACGAGGAGCGCGATGGCCGCTGGGCGCTCGTCGCGCGCAACGACGACTGCAGCGCGGACACGTTCAACGCGTGCCTCTCGACCTCGACGCGCGCGGGCGTGCGCTACCTCGTGATGGCCACCTCGTACTCGTACGCGGTCCGCAACCGCCCCGCGGCGATGTCGTTCCACCTCACGGTCTCGTGCAACGGCGCGGACGGCGAGTGCGTGGTGCCCGGCGAGGAGCCGACGGCGCAGGCGTGCGGCAGCCGCGGCCTGCCCGAGTGCCCCGAGGGCTTCTTCTGCGCGTTCGAGGCGGGCTCGATGTGCGGCGCCGACGATCGCGGTGGCGTCTGCGCGCGCCGTCCCGACGCGTGCATCGCGCTCTACGATCCCGTCTGCGGCTGCGACGGCCACACCTACGGCAACGCGTGCAACGCGGCGTCGGCGGGCGTCAGCGTGGCGCACGACGGCGAGTGCCCCGCGCCGGGCGGCGAGGGCGAGCCCTGCGGCGCGCGCCTCGGCGACACCTGCGACGAGGGCTTCTACTGCGCGTTCGCGCCCGAGGCGATCTGCGGTCGCGCCGACGCGACCGGCACCTGCGCGCCGCGTCCCGACGCGTGCATCGCGCTCTACGATCCCGTCTGCGGCTGCGACGGACGCACCTACGGCAACGCGTGCAACGCGGCGTCGAACGGCGTGAGCGTCGATCACGACGGTGAGTGCGCGCGCGCGGGCCAGGGCGAGGGCGAGACCTGCGGCGGCATCGCGGCGCTCGAGTGCGCCTCGGGCCTCGCGTGCGACTACTCGGCGAGCGGCTGCAACATCGCGGACGTCGCGGGCGTGTGCGTCGTCGACGAGCCGCGCGCGTGCACGCGCGAGTACCGCCCGGTCTGCGGCTGCGACGGCAACACGTACTCGAACGACTGCGTGCGCCGCGCGGCGTACGTCGGCCTCGCGCACACCGGCGCCTGCCGCTGAGCTGAGCTTGCGGAAGGGGTCATGGATGACCCCTTCCCCCGCCCGGCGGAGCCGGATCGGGGCCCCCATCCCTGAACGCTGCGCGCGGGGCCCCAACCCCGCTTGCTCCGCACGGCGGCTCTCGTCTCGAAGACATGCGACGTGCGCCCGCTCGACCTCGTGTCGGGCGGGCGCTTCGTCGTTCCGTCGCCTGGACCTTGCGGCACGAGCTCGCCGCTCCAGAGTCGCGCGCATGACCATCGAGCTCTATCGGTTCCCCTACAGCTGCTACGCGAGGAAGGTCCAAGCCGCGCTCGAGCTCGCGCGCGTGCCGTTCACCATCGTCGACGTGCCCTACCTCGATCGCGACGTGATGACGAAGGTCGCGCCGGGCTATCCGATGGTCCCGGTGCTGCGCCACGGCAGCGACGTGATCACAGGCTCGCGCGAGATCCTCGAGGCGCTCGTGCAGCGCGAGCCCGCGGTCGCGGCGCTGGTGCCCGACGGGCGCGAGGCCGTGGTGTGGGCCTATCACGACTTCGTCGACTCGACGCTCGAGATCCCGATGTTCCAGGCCGCGACGCCGGGGATCCGCGCGCGCTTCGCGACCCACAACGAGCGGCTCTTCTTCACGTTCATCAAGGAGCGCCGCTGGGGCGCGGGGTGCGTGGACCGCTGGGCGCGCGAGCAGAGCGCGCTGCTCGAGAGCGCGCGCACGATGCTCGCACCGACGCGCGCGTCGCTGCGCCGTCATCCGTTCGTCGCGGGCGAGACGCCGACCCTCGCCGACACCGCGCTCTACGGCCACCTCGCGATGCTCGCATACGCCGATCGCGCGCTCGTCGCCTCGCTCGGCGAGGAGATCGTCGCGTTCACCGCGCGTCTGCAGGCGCTCGGAGTCGCGCCCCCGGCGTGATCAGCGGCGCGTGCCGTGGAGCACGACCGGACAGAGCGTCTCACGCAGCGCCACGACCGCATCGCCGCCGGTGGTGCGGTCGTAGCAGGTGGCTTGCGACACCGAATAGCTGGTCACACCCGCCGCGATCGGATCCGACGCGAGCGCGACGTCGTGGATGCGCGGCGTCGCGTTGCCGCCGCCGGGCATCACTGCGGTGATCGCGAAGAGCCCTTCGCCTCGCACCAGCTCGTGGGAGAAGCCGAGCTCCGACGAGCCGCCCTGGGTCCGATCGAGCACCACGATCACGCCACCACTCGCGAGGAACGCGCGCAGGTGCGGGTGCCACGCCTCGGCGATCGTCTGCATGCGCGCGCGCTCCGCCGACTGCGCGTACACGAGCAGCACGTCGACGTCGTCGAGCGCATTCTCGAGCTCGAGCCACGACGTGAGCTCCGTGAACGTCACGTCGCGACCGGTGGCGTTCATCACACCCTCGCGGATCCGCGGGCGCAGCATCGCCACCGCGTCCCAGCCGGTGTGCTCGTCGTAGTCGAGCACGCGGATCGTGCCGCTCCCGGGCGCGAGCGCGACCGAGTTGCTCAGCAGGCGATCGCCCTGGGTGAACGCCTGGAGCAGGTCGTGACCGATCAGCACGAGGTGACCGGTGCCGCGTGTGCCCGCGTCGTCGGCCACGGTGGCGTCGGGCGTCTCGCTCTGCGCGTCGGGCTCGTCGCCCTGCGCATCGGGCGGGTGGCTCTGCGCATCGGGCTCGTCGGTCGATGCGTCGAGGCCGGCATCCACGCCGTCGTTGCCGCACATGCACGCGCCGAACGCGCCGTCGGTGCAGACCTGCGCGCCCGCGCGTCCATCGGTGCACGCGCACGCGACGCTGAGCCCATCGGTGCACTCGCTCGACTCCGCGCAGGCCCACGCCAAGCACGCGAGCACGCACGCTGCGAACACGTTCCTCGTCACGCGCATGGCGTGATGCTCGGAGGAGCGCGTGAGCGCGTCAAACCCCCGAAGGGGTGATGCGCGCGCTCATCCCGCGCGGAGGAGCGAGCCGCTCCGCTCGCGGCCGAGCGTCTCGAGCGGAGCGCCGTCGCGCACCACCTCGCGCCCTCCGACCACGACGCTGCGCACCGCGCGATCGTTGCGGCGCACCAGGCGCGAGAGCCCGTCGAAGCCCGGCATCTCGACCTCGACGATGCGATCGACCTCGCTCGTGAGGCCCTCGGGATCGATCACCACGAGATCGGCGCGCGCCTTCTCCGCGATGTGTCCCGCGTCGATGCCGAGCCAGCTCGCGAGCTCGCCGGTGAGCCGATGGATCGCGCGCTCGATCGGCATCACCCGCTCGTCCTTCGCCATGCGCAGGAGGCGCAGCGGGAAGTTGTAGTGCGCCATGTTGCGGAGGTGCGCGCCCGCGTCGCTGAAGCCGATCAGCACGGCAGGGTGGGCGACGATCCAGCGCAGCCACTCCGGTCGATCGTTGCCGATCACCGTGTACCAGCGCAGCGCGCGTCCGTGCTCCGCGACGAGATCGAGCAGCGCGTCGATCGGGTCCACACCACGCTCGCGCGCGACCTGCGCGATGCTCTTGCCGACGAGCGCGCGGTCGCCCGGGCACTCCTGGATCTCGGTGTCGTCGAGATCGCGGTGATAGGCGCGACCGAGCAGCCAGCTGCCCCACTCGCGCCGGAACCGACGTCGGAACGCGGGCTCGCGCAGCAGCCGCGCGCGCGCTTCGTCGTCGCGCTCGTGGAGCGCCGCGGTGCCCGCGCCGATCTCCTCGAAGATCGGCGCCTCCATCCCGTCGACCCAGAGGTCGAACACGTTGGGCAGCGACTGGAAGCGCAGATCGGCGCCGAGGAAGCGATTGACCAGCGAGGCCATGAAGCCCGCGGCGCGGAACGGAAGGCGAGCGGCCTTCGCGTCCATCATCGTGATCAGCAACGTCTTGAGCCCGGGGCGCGTCACGCCGAGCGACTCGAGGAAGAAGAGCAGCACGTTCACCTTCGTGCTGACGTTGGGTACGCCCTGGAGGATGCGACCGCGCGCGCGGAGCTGACGCGCGAGGCGGCGGTACTCGCTCCACGTCGCGAACACCGAGGGAGTGGGGCGCGATCGCAGATCGCCGTCGCCGTCCATCTTGTCCCAGGTGAGCGTGTTGATGCTGAGCCCCAGATAGCCGGCGTCGAGCGCTTCGCCGAGCAGCGCTTCCATGCGCGCGAGCTCGGGCTCGGTGGGGCGCGCGCCCTTCGTGAGCGAGCGCGGCAGGCCCATCGCGGCCGCGCGGATCGCGCTGTGTCCGAGCAGCGCCGCGACGTTGGGGCCGAGCGGGAGCGACGCGAGGTGATCGAAGTACGCGGCGGGGCCGTCCCACGTCTTCACCCTCTCGAGCATCGGCTTCACGGTCGCGCGCGGGATGCCCTCGACGCGGCAGAACATGTCGGCGAGATCGACGGGATCGCCCACCGCCATCGAGAGCCCGCACGAGCCCATCACGACGGTGGTCACGCCGTGACGCACCGACTCGGGCAGCCCGGGCAACAGCTCGACCTCCGCGTCGTAGTGCGTGTGCACGTCGACGAAGCCCGGGCTGATCCATGCACCGGATGCATCGATGACGCGCGCATCATGCACGCGCTGCATGGGTGGCAGGATCGCCGCGATGTGCCCGTCCTCGACGACGACGTCGGCAGGACGGCCGGGGGCGCCGGTTCCGTCGAAGAGGGTGCCGTTCTGGACGTGGAGACGCTCGGCCATCCCGGGCAGGATACTCGTACCTCCGCCCGGAGCTTCGTTCCGGGGCGCAGTGCTAGCGCGCGATCTCCACGCCACGCGGCGCGTGCGGAGGAGGGCGCATCGCATGGCGCGGCACGGCGGCGGAGCGGCCCGAGAGCCGCTCGAACTCGCGCACGTCGTGCGAGCAGGTGATCTCGACGCCCTCGTCGCGCGCCACGAGGTCGCGCAGGCGTCGCTGGTTCGCGAGGCGCGCCCGTCGATCCTTCTCCATCATCCACTGGTACGCGCGCAGGCCGGGCGGACAGCGCGGGCGCTTGGGATCCATCTCGGCGTGGAAGAAGTACGCGTCGCCGGCCTGCATCAGCCAGCCCTCGCCGCGTCGCACCGCGACGCCGGCGTGGCCGAGCGTGTGGCCGATCAGCGGCACCATCACGACGTCGTCGGGCACACCGTCGAGGGCGAGCACGCGCTCGAAGCCGTGCCATCGCTCGCCCGCGCTCGCGCGGTAGGTGCGCCACGAGCCCGAGGTGCTCCACTGCTGCGGTCGATAACGTTGGCGATCGAGCCACGTGCGCTGCGCCATCGCGCTCTCGCGCTCGCTCTCGAGCAGGTGCACCGTCGCCCACGGGAAGTCGTCGAGGCCGCCCGCGTGATCGAAGTCGAGGTGCGTCATCACGATGTGCCGCACGTCGCGAGGCTCGAAGCCGAGCCGCTCGACCTGGCGGATCGCGGTGAGCTCGTCGCGGAAGTCGGGCGCGAGCAGCGCGAGGAAGAGCTTGGACAGGCGGCTCTCGGGATCGGCGACGTCGCGCAGGCCGAAGCCGGTGTCGACGAGCACGAGCTCGCGTCCTGCTTCGATCAGCAGGCAGTGACACACGAAGCGCCCGCGGCGCACGATCGACTCGGTGCGGCCATCGAAGATCCAGCCGCCGAGCGGACAGCTCGAGACGCAGTTCAGGTGATGGATGCGCACGGTGCCGCATGGCAGCACGCCGCATACCCGTGCAGGTCGCGCGCGACGCCTTCGATCACGCGTCGCTGCGAGCGAGGCGCTCGATCCCGTCGCGCGTCACCCGCGTGGCGGGCCGCTACTTGTACTCGATGAGCCCGCTTCGCCGGCCGCGTGCTCGGCCGAGGTGGTACTTGAGCGCGCCCTGCAGCTCTGCGAAGCGGCCGACCGAGACCGACACTGCGTAGGCGGCCGAGTCGGCGCGCGATCGACCTCGCGCCCGGGTCGATTTGTAGATGCGCGACGCGCTCACCGGGTACGCGGCGAGCAGCGCGAGGCTCGCGCCGAGCGTGGGCACCGCCGCGCCGACGGCGATGCCGGGCACGACCGCACCCCAGAAGAAGATGCGACGCGTCTCCTGCACCCAGTGTCGCTGCTCGGACGCGCCGTGGAGCGCGGCCCCTTCGGCGAACGCGTGCCCGGCGCGCACCGTCCGCTTCCACCACTGCGAGACGTGGGTCATCGCCGCGTCGTGCAGCGTCATCTCGGCGTCGAGGCGCTCGATGCGATGTCCCGCGCGGCGCAGCCGCACGCAGAGCTCGGGCTCCTCACCGGCGATCAGCGATCCGTCGAAGCCGCCGACCTCGACGAACGCGTCGATGCGCATCATCGCGTCGCCGCCGCACGCCGATGCCTCACCGACCGGCGTGTCCCACTCGACGTCGATGATGCGGTTCCAGACGCTCGCGTCCTTGAAGCGCTCGCGACGGCGGCCGCACACGACGGCGAGCGATCGATCCTGCTCGAGGCGCGCGCGCGCGGTCTCGAGCCAGCCCTCGACCACCTCGCAGTCGCCGTCGACGAACTGCACGTAGCGGAGCTCGGGCGCGATCTCGCGCAGGCGCGCGAAGCCCTCGTTGCGGGCGCGCGCCGCGGTGAAGGGGATCGAGAGGTCGAGCTCGACCACGTCGGCGCCGAGCTCCCTCGCGCGCGCCGCGCTCCCGTCGGTCGACGCGGAGTCGACGTAGACGACGTGCGCCACGCGCCCCGCGAGCGAGCGCAGGCAGCGCACCAGACGATCTCCCTCGTTGCGACCGATCGCGACGCACCCGACGTCGCTCGCCCTGGCATCGTGTGGAGGCACGGCGCGAGGATGCCGCAGGCGCGGAGGGCGCGCCAAGCGCGAGCTCAGCGCGTGCGACGCGGCGCCATCTCGGAGATCACGCGGGCGACGGTGGCGGGATCGGTGGGCTTCGCGAGGTGCGTCTGGAAGCCCGCCTCGCGCGCGCGCCACGCGTCCTCGGGGCGCGCGAACGCGGTCATCGCGATCGCGGGGACGCTGCCTCCGCCGAGCGTCGGTCGCGCTCGCACCGCGCGCAGGAAGCCGTAGCCGTCGAGCACCGGCATCGCGACGTCGCTGACGATCACGTCGGGCACCGCGCGATCGAGCGCACGGAGGCCCTCGGCTCCGTCGCGCGCGTCGACGACCTCGGCGCCCGCGGCGGAGAGCGCGACGCGCAGCGCCTCGCGCGTGTCGTCGTCGTCCTCGACGAGCAGGACCTGCACTCCGTCGAGGCGGATCACGCCGGGCGCGATGCGCTCGGGCATCACGCCGTGCTCGCTCTCCGCGACGTCGGGCCTCGCGGGCAGCCGAACGACGAAGCGCGTGCCGCGATCACGACCTTCGCTCGCGACCGAGACGCTGCCCCCGTGCGCCTCGACGAGGTGCCGCACGATCGCGAGCCCGAGGCCGACGCCTCCCTTGCCGCGCCCCGGTGTCGGTCGCGCCTGTCGGAACCGTTCGAACACGTGGGGCAGGAACGTGGGCTCGATGCCGATGCCGTCGTCCTCGACGACGAGCTCGAGCGCATCGCCGTGGCGGCGCAGCACGACCCGCACGTACCCCTCGTCGCGGGAGAACTTCACCGCGTTCGAGACCAGGTTGCCCACGACCTGCTGCAAGCGCGATCCGTCGGCGCGCACGCGCGGGCAGGGAGCGTCGGCGACGAGCTCGATGCGCACCTGCCGGGCGTCGGCGACCGGGCGCAGCGCCTCGATCGCGGCGCGCGCGACGAGCTCGGGATCGACGTCCTCGCGCTCGAGCCGCAGCGTGCCCCCGACGATGCGCGCGACGTCGAGCAGATCGTCGACGAGCTTCGCCTGCGCGCGCGCGTTGCGATCGATCGTGTCGAGCGCGCGCGTGACGAGCGTGGCGTCGTCGGTGCGCACCCGCGCGATCGCGGCCCAGCCGAGGATCGCGTTGAGCGGCGTGCGCAGCTCGTGCGAGACGGTCGCCACGAGCTCGTCGCGCATGCGCGTGGCGTCCTGCGCGGCGCGGAAGAGCCGCGCGTTCTCGATGAGCAGCGCGGCGCGGTGCGCGATCTCCTCGAGCAGCGCGACGTCGAGCCATCTGCCCTCGCGCTCGCTCGTCACCGCGATCGTGCCGAGCACACGCCCGCGTACCTCGAGGGGCGCGGCGATCACCTCGTGCGCGTGGGCCGCGTCGACGTATCGGCGACCCGCGTCGGTGAGGACCTGCGACGCGCCGCCGTCGAGCCGTATCCGGACCGACCTGCCGCTCCGCACGGCCTCGCCGTTGAGCGAGCCCTCGACCGGCGTCGGCTGCTGCGCGAACACGGCTTGCGCGAGCGACTCGCGCGCTGGATCGAGGTGGTGCAGCGCGACCGTCTCGAGCCACTCGCCGTCGGGCGAGAGCAGGTTGATCGTGGCGAGATCGCCGAGCTTCTGCGCGGCGATGCGCGCGATCGCGGCGTGCGCGAGCTCGGGATCGAGGCTCACCTCCGCGAACACCCGCGAGATGTCGGCGAGCGCGCCGAGGCGCTGGGCGTCGCGGGCTCGCTCGGCGGCCGACTCGCGCGCTTCGGTGTAGAGGCGCGCGTTCTCGAGCGAGATCGCGGCGCGCGCTGCGAGGCGCATCGCGAGCGCGCGGTGTCGCGGCCCGTGACGCCGCCCCGAGCGCGCCATGCCGACGTGGAGCACCGCGAGCGTGCGGCCGTGCGCTGCGATCGGCACCGCGAGCGAGGTGCGCGCGCCGATCGCGCGCAGGATCGCGAGCTCGTCCGCGTCGTGCGCGATGCGCTCGAGCAGCGCGTCGTCGATCTCGATGATCGGGGGCACTTCGCCGGGGTGCTCGATGGCGCGCGCGATCGGCGCGAGCGGATACGCCGACCAGTCGCGCAGCGCGTGCAGCCGCGCCTCCTGCGCCTCGTCGTCCGCGGCCTCCGCGACCTGTCGATGTCGCCCGTCGCGCTCGACCACGCCGAGCACGCACACGTCGCCGAGCATCGGTACCGCGAGCCGCGCGATCCGCCGCAGCGTCTCGTCGACGTCGAGCGACGCGCCCAGGATGTGCGCGGCCTCGGCCATGAACGCGTCGTTGGCGCGCGCCTCTTCGAGCGCGGCCTGCACGTGCGCGCGATCGAGCGCGGTCTCGGCGAGCCTCGCGATCTCCTGCGCGAGACGGAGGTCCTCGGGCGCGTGCACGCGACCCGAGCCCGGCGTGCGCGTGAGCTCGAGCGCGCCGTGCGCGCCTCCGCCGAGCGCGAGCGGCACGACGATCACGTCGGAGGTGCAGATCGTCTCGCCGCGCTCGATCACGCGCGCGATCTCCGCGGCGACGGGGCGCTCGTCGCGTCGATGCACCGCGGCGTGATCGGCGACCGCGGGCACCACCGCCTCGACGAGGCACGCGAGCGTTGCGTCGGGCCCGAGGGGCTCGGCGAGCGCGCGACCCACGCTCGCGAGGAGGTCGCGCCTGCGTGCGGCGAGCACGCGCTCGGTCACGTCGAGCGAGAACGCGATGACGCCCTCGATCGCTCCCTGCTCGTCGCGCAGCGGCTGGTAGGTCGAGTCGAACACGCGCTCGCGACCGTGCAGCACGTAGTGGGTCGCGGGCGTGCGCACGACCTCACCCTCGCGGTACACGCGGTCGTGGAGCGCGAGCACCGGCGCGCCCATGCCGGCCTCCGCGACCAGGTCGCGCATCGGACGTCCCAGCACGGCGCGCGCGCCGAGCGCCTCGAGCGCCGGTGGGCTCAGCGCCTCGAGCACGTGGTCCGGGCCCAGCGCGAGCGAGACGAACGCGGGCAGCTGCGTGAACGCGTGCTGGATGCGCGCCCGCGCGCGCTCGACGCCCTCGGCGGCGCGCTTGCGATCCGTGATGTCGGTCACCGTCACCACGAAGCCGAGCACGCGCCCGTCGTCGCCGCGCCGTGGCTCGTACCCGACCTCGATCCAGCGCGGGCCCTTGCCTGCGTACGCGATCTCGGTGTCGAAGCGCTGGGTCTCACCCGCCAGGGCCGCGGCGATGTGGTCTCGCAGGCGCGCATACGCGCGCTCTCCGAGCACTTCGCGCACGCTGCGCCCGATCACCTCGTCGGCGCTGCGCCCGTGCCACGCGACGTACGCGCGGTTCGCGAAGCGGAACCGCTCGTGCGCATCGACGTACGCGATGCGCGTCGGCACGAGCTCGAGGATCTCCGCCAGCGCGGCCCCGAGATCGCTCGGCGGGTCACCGGGTCCGTTCAATGGCTGCTCCTGGCCCCGCGGACGTAGGCGCGGTCGGCGCCTCCACAACGAGAGGAGACGATCACTTCCGGCGCGTCAGGAACGCCTGCACGGCCTCGACGTTCTCGGCGCTGCCGTACCGCGTCGCGAGCACGCGGTTCTCTTCGTCGATTGCGTGCTGCATGTCGCCCTGCTCGCCCTTCTCGACGAGGCGCCGGCACTCGAGGATCGCGCCCGGCGGGAGCGCCGCGATGTCGTTCGCGATCGCCATCACCTCGGCGGTGAACGAGTCGCGCGGGAACACGCGGGTGACGAGGCCCCAGTGCTCCGCGGTGCGCGCGTCGATCGGCTTGGCGCGCAGGAGCAGCTCGCGGGTGCGCTGGTGGCCGATGAGGCGCGGCAGCGCGAACGAGCCCGCGTACTCGACGACGAGCCCGAGCCGCACGAAGGGCACCAGGAACGTGGCGTGCTCGGCGGCGTACACGAGATCGAAGTGCGGGAGCATCGTGACGCCCATGCCGACGGTCGGGCCCTGCACCGCGGCGATGACCGGCTTGGTGCACGCGCGCAGCGGCTCGTAGAGGCGCGCGACCTTGCTGATGTCGCCCTCGAGCCCGCCGGTGCCCGCCTGCAGGAAGAGGTTCACGTCGGCGCCCGCCGAGAACATGTCGCCCGCGCCGGTGACCACGACGACGCGCACGCCGTCGTCGGCGCTCGCGCGCTCGAGCGCGCTCCAGAGCGCCTCGGTCAGCGCGATGTCGAACGCGTTCTTCTTCTCGGGGCGGCTCAGCGTCAGCACGCGCACCGCACCGTGATCTTCGACCCGCAGCACGTCCGTCATGGCGCTCGCGACGGTACTTCACGGCGCGAGGCGGCGAAAGAAGGAGAGCAGGCGACGGACTCGTAGCGTCACCCGCTCAGCGGTCGGAAGCGCAGCGGGTGCTCGACGTTCTTCACCTTCGCCTCGCGCCACGCCTCGAAGCGCGCGGCGTCGCCGACGACGCTCACCAGCGAGTCCATGCACAGGATCTCGCCGCCCTTGGCCTGGCCCTGGAGGCGCGCGGTGTTGTTCATCCCCGCGCTGAAGCCGGTGTAGTCCTCGTCGGGGCCGAACACGCCGACGAAGAGCGGGCACCAGTGCAGGCCCGTCGCCACGTCGAGGGGCTCGGCGCCCGCGAGCTCCGGGAGATCTTCGTGCGTCGTGAGCGAGCGCGTGAAGTCGCGGATGCGCGTCGCAGCATCGATCGCCGCGAGGCACAGCTCCTCCCGCGAGCGATCGAAGAAGGGCGGGCCCCAGATCCCGATGATGCAGTCGCCGACCATCTTGTCGAACACGCCGCCGGTCTCCCACACGATCTCCACGACGCGCTCGCTCCACGTGTCGACGAGCCGACCGATCGCCTGGGGGCGCACCAGCACCTGCTCGCAGACCCGCGTGAAGCCGCTGATGTCGCAGAACATCACGGCGCACTCGCGCTCGCGCGGCGTGAGGTACTTCTCGCGGTAGCTCTCCTCGCGCAGCAGGCGATCGCACGCCTCGCGCGGGAACGCGACGCTCAGCGTCTTCCACTCGCGGTTGAAGTCGACGATGCGCTGGCGCAGCGAGTCCGCGAAGCGATCGAGCAGATCGCGATCGAAGGTGTTGAACTCGCCGCGCTTGCTCGCGACGACCAGGCGACCGACGACGCGCGCCGATCGCACGCCGTTGATCAGCACCTCTTCGCGATAGCGGCGGATGCCGAAGCGCTCGCGCACCTCGGCGTCGTCGCCCGCCATCATGCGGAACGCGCGCGAGCGGAGGAACGCATCGACCTCGGGATCGGTGCGCGCCATCGAGTCGTGCGCGAGCACTCCGTTCTGCACGATCTTGTAGTGGAGCGTGCGGCCCGACGCGTCGTCCTCGTGGCGGAACACGAGCAGCATGTCCTCGAAGGGCACGTTCGCCTGGAGGATCGCGAGCGCGGCGCGGAGGCCGTCGTCGAGCACCGGATCGGCGAGCGCGTCGCTCATCGCATCGATCGCGATCGCCTTCTTCCGCGCCAGCGCGATCGACGCGAGCGTGTTGTCGATCTCCTCGCAGAACACGTGCAGGAGGCCGCGCACCCGCTCGCTCTGCGCGTCGTCGAGCGCGCTCGGGATCAGCACCGCGGCGGTGCCGAACGGATCGCCCGCGACGTCGATGCGCTGCGCGATCACCGTGCTCGCGCCGACGCGCTCGACGATCGATCCGGCATCGGCGCGCGCGGCGAGCGCGTCGAGCGGAATCGGCAGCGTCGCCTCGTCGCCGGTCGCGTGCACGAAGTCGTGGAGCGAGAGCGTCTCGTCGTAGGTGCGGATCCACGCGACCCGCGCATCGACCGCGTCGCAGAGGACCGGCATGAGCAGGCGCATCGCGTGATCGAGCGGGAGCCGATCGCGCACCGCGATCTCCGCCAGCCGATCCACTGCATCGTTCAGGCGCCAGCGCTCCTCGAGCAGCGCGACCCGCGCCTCGAGCTCTGCGATCCGCGCCCCGGCATCCAGGTTCGTCGTCCCCGCCATCGCGTCCATTGTCGCCCCGCGCGGCGCACGAAAGAAGCGCGATCGTGGCGATGCGCCACGACGACGGACGCCACGGGTTTCCGCCGCGATTCTCCGCGCCCATGCGCTCTCGAAGAGGAGAGAACATGCGCCGCATCGCCTCCAAGCCGATCTCGCTCGCGTTGGTGCTCGGGCTCGCCGGGTGCGGCGCGACGACCGAGCTCACGCCCGCCGGCAAGGCCGATCGCGTGCTCGGCGCGCCCGACGTCGCGTACACCGAGGCCGCAGGGGTGCGGTGGCTGGTGCAGGGCGATGCGTGGACCGGGCGCGATCAGATCGCGCGCGTGCTCACGCCGGTGCGGGTGCGCATCGAGAACCCCGGGCCGCGACCGATCCTGATCCGTCACGGGCACTTCGCGCTCACCGACGACTCGATGCGCCGCTATCGAACGGTCGCGGCCTATCGCGCGCCCGACGCGATGCCGCAGCCGATCCCGGTCGTGCGCGAGATCGACGCGTCGGGCTTCGATCCCTCGCCCACGTACGACGCGTTCTACACGGCGCCCGACAGCGAGGCCGCGACGCTCTGGCAGGACGTGCAGCTGCCGGTCGAGGAGATGCGGCGCCGCGAGCTGCCCGAGGGTCTGCTGCACGCCGGTGGGTTCGTCGACGGGTTCCTCTTCTTCCAGCACGTGCCCGCCGACGCGGGGCGCATCCTCTTCCGCGCCGACGTGACGAGCCACGACGGGATCCGGCTCGGCACCGCGCTCGTCCCGCTCGCGGCGCACGAGTAGTCGGTGCGCCATGATCGCGCCGTGACCTCACGTGCGCGCCTGCCCGCCGCGGTCATCGCGCTCGGGCTCACCAGCCTCTTCACCGACGTCGCGTCGGACATGATCGTGCCGCTGCTGCCCGCGTTCATCGCGACGCTCGGCGCGAGCACCGCGATGCTCGGGTTGATCGAGGGCGCGGCAGAGGCGACCGCGAGCTTCCTCAAGCTCGGCTCGGGCTGGGTCGCGGATCGATCGCCGCGCAAGAAGCCGCTGGTCGTGCTGGGCTACGCGATCGCGACCTTCGCGCGGCCGCTGATCGCGTTCGCCGGGATCCCCGTGCACGTGCTGGCGATCCGCGTCGTCGATCGGGTCGGCAAGGGCGTGCGCACCGCGCCGCGCGACGCGATGATCGCGGCCGCCGCGCCGCCCGGCGAGGCAGGGCGTGCGTTCGGGTTCCATCGCGCGATGGATCACGCAGGCGCGGTGATCGGACCGCTCGTCGCGACCGGGCTGATCGCGCTCGGGCTCACGGTGCGCGGGGTGTTCGCGGCCGCGCTGATCCCCGGCGTGATCGCGCTGATCTGCGTGCTCAGCGTGCGCGAGCCCGCGCCCGAGGCGATGCCGGTCGCGAAGGGCGAGGCGCCCACGATGGTCGGGCCCGCAGTGCCGCGATCGTTGCGCAGCTATCTCGGGATCCTCGCGCTCTTCGCGCTCGGCAATTCGTCGGACGCGTTCCTCCTGCTGCGCGCGCAGGACCTCGGGGTGCCGATCGCGATGATCCCCGTGCTCTGGGCGGTGCTCCACGTCTCGAAGGTCGTGAGCACGTGGGTCGGCGGCGACCTCGCGGATCGCGTGCCGCGCCCGCGCCTCGTCGCGATCGGATGGATCGTCTACGCGCTCACGTACCTCGCGCTCGGCCTCGCGACCGAGGCGTGGCAGGCGTGGGTGATCTTCGTCGTGTACGGCGCGTACCACGGGCTCACCGAGCCCGCCGAGAAGGCGATGGTGAAGGACCTCGCGCCCGCGAGCGCGCGCGGCCGCGCGTTCGGGCTCTATCACTTCGTGATCGGCGTGACCGCGGTGCCCGCGGGCGTGCTCACCGGGTGGATCTGGGACGCGTTCGGGCCGCTCTACGCGCTCGGGCTCGGCGCGCTGATCGCGGGGATCTCGGGCGCGCTGCTGATCGCGTGGGACGCGCGGGGTGGGCTCGTCAGAACGTGAGCCCGAGCGCGACGCTGCCCGCACCGACGTCGAGCGCGAGCCGCATCGGCACGCGATGCGGTCCGACGACGCGCAGCTCCTCGTGCACGAAGGGCGAGAGCGTGAGCAGCACGATGCCCGCGACCTGCGCGATCGACGCGACGAAGCCGCCGAACGAGTGCCCGAAGTAACGCGGCGTCGCGAACCACGACCCGGTCGACGGGCACGTGGGCGAGAGCGCGCCCGCGATGCCACCGCCCACCGGCACGAACCAGCTCCCGACGTTCGTCCTCGCGCACTCCTCGCGCGTCGCGAGATCGATCCCGAGCGCGACCGACGCGCCGTAGCCGAGCACCGAGAGCGCGACGCCGATGCCCACGAGGCGCAGGTCGGGGACGGTCTGCCACTCCGGGTTCACCGACTCGGTCGGGGGCGCCGGCGACGACCACCACGCGCGAGGATCCTGCGCGTGGGCGCGCGCCGAGCTCGCGAGCACGAGCGCCGCGACGACGATCGAGAGCACGAGGCGCGTCATCGGCGCGTCCCTTCGAGCTGCCCGCGCAGGCGCGCCGCGGTCTCGGCGTAGACCCGCGCGAGGCCGCGATCGAGGATCACGTGCGCGTTCGGGCCGCGCGGCTCGACGCAGCGCGAGCCCGGGCGCGTGGCGACGATGCGCAGGAGCAACCAGCCCTCCCGCGACGCGCGCGCCTCGAGGATCGGTCGGTCGTGCCCATCGGCGCGGCAGTGCCGCATCTGCGCGCGGACCACGCCCTCCCAGGGATCGACGACGGCGTCGTAGCCCGATGCGCGCAGCGCGATCGCGACCCGATCGAGCAGCGATGGATCGGCCGGCTGATAGGGCCCGAGCGTGTACGTGGTCGGCGCGCGGACCGACGCGCACGCAGGCAGCGCGAGCGCGAGGACGAAGAAGGCGACGAAGCGAAGCATCGCCGCGGCCGATCCGCACGCGGTGTGCCTCGCGCGGAGCGCGACGAAATCAGCGAGTCGCGGGTACCGGCGTGCAGCGCGATGCACACGCGCGGCGAGCGCGCTTCACGGGCGCTGATCGCGCGAGCCGGTCACGAAGAGCGTCGCGTCGACCTGCGTGCTGGGCGCGTGCGCGCCGATCCACACGTCGTACTGCCCGGGGCGCGGCGCGAACACGTCGACCATCGCGTTCGTCGTGCGGCCGGGGATCGCGTCGTCGTTGCAGAGGAAGCGACCGCTCGGATCGGCGATCACGAGCGTCACGTCGGTCGCCGCGCGCACGAAGAAGCGGAGCAGCGGTGCCGATCCCGAGAAGCGCACGATCGCGTCGGGCTCGGCGGCGACGTAGCCGCGGCACCCCGCGCCGAGCCGGAGGTCCGCGACGTGGATGGCGCCGCCGGGGCGAGTCGCCGTCGAGAAGGGATCGGGCGTGAACGCTGCGCGCAGCGGATGCACGCCGGATCGGGCGCGACCGCCGCCGACGGTCAGTCGGGTGGTGGGGGCCTGCGCGTGTGCGTCGCTGGTCGGCCCCTGCACGCATGTCGCGACCACCAGCGCACATGTCAGCGCTGCGCTCGCGACCGCCATCCCGACCCGCGTCTGCCCCACGACGGGAATACTTACGCACGAAGGGTCCACGCGAAAGCCGCGGCGATCGACTTCGAGTGCTAGGACGCCCCCAGCGACATGCTGTCGATCGAAGAGGGACCGGGTCTGGTGCGCTTCGACGTGCGCGTGGCGCCGCGCTCGAGCCGCGACGCGATCCTCGGGGTGCACGACGGCGCGATGAAGGTCGCGCTGACCGCGCCGCCGGTCGAGGGCGAGGCGAATGCGGCGCTCGTCGCGCTGCTCGCGAAGAAGCTCGGTGTCGCGAAGCGGGACGTGGTGCTGGTGCGCGGGGAGACGTCGCGCGCGAAGCGCGTCGAGGTGCGCGGCGTGGGCGCCGACGCGGTGCGCGCGCTCGTGCGGTGACGAGCTGTCATCCAGAGCTGCTCGCGGGTCGAGCAGCGCCGGACAAGTTGTCATTCCGGCCGACCGGGGTTGGGTGAATTCGCGTGATTTGCGCGGTTTTTGCGCTTGGCACGCCTGCTGCTGATGACGGCTCCCATGCAGTGGGGCCGATTCGCAGTGTGGGGTGTGATCGCGACGGTGGCGGTCGGTGGTGTCGCGCTCGCCGCGGACGCGCTCGTCGAGAGCGACGAGGAGCAGATCGCGGAGATCGCGGACGCGCTGACCGGCCCCCGCATCGAGCGTCGCGTCGACGCCGTGCTCGCCCACGTCGACTCCGCGCGTGCGCCGGTGACGGTGCGCGCCGACGGCTGGGGCAACGAGTTCGGCGAGGACGACGAGGATCCCGCCGACGCGATCCGCGACGCGCTCTCGCCGCTGACCGAGGGTGACCTCGAGCTCGTCCAGCGCTCGGTCGACGTCGAAGGTGATCGCGCGCGCGTCGCGCTGCGGGTGCGCACCGGTGAAGGCGCGATCGTCGACGCCCAGCTCGCGCTGCGTCGCGACGGACAGTCGTGGCTGATCGACTCCGTTCGTCGCCTCTGATCCCGCGACCAACAAAGACTTCCATCCGTTCCCATCCCGTTCGCGTTCCCATCCCATCCCATCCCTCCCGAAGATCACGGCGTGCGCGTCGCAGCGACGTGCGCGGTACAGTGCGCGCCGATGCGCCGCGCCGCCGTGATCGCCCTTTTCGTGCTCGCTCTCGCCGGTTGCGACGAGGGGCCGCGCGGCACGAGCGGGGGCTCGTCGAGCGAGGACACGAGCGGTGGTGAGCGGCTCGCGCGAGCGCGGCGCGAGATGGGGCTGAGCGAGGTCGCCGAGGAGGACGAGGACCACGGCGAGCTGCCCTTCGCGCTCGGCCCCGAGCATCTCCCCGAGCTGCCACGCGACGTCGACGCGGAGTCGGCCCCGCTCGCGCCGGGCCTCGCACGTGCGATCGATGCGCTGATGCTCGCGCGCCCCGAGCCCGAGGCGGATCTCGATCGGCCGGGGTACCAGACCTTCGTCGAGGAGGACTACGCGCGCTGGGTCGCAGCGCGCGCCGACGCGCTCCGCGTCGCACGCACGGCGCTCGCGCCCGCCGAGCAGGGTGAGGTCGGCGAGTACGTCGTCGCATCGGCGGTGATCGGGCTCATGCTCGCGCGGTTCGCCGACGCGATCGCGACGATGCCGGTGCCGCGGGCGATCGATGCGGTGCCCGCCGATCGACTGCGCTTCCGCGATGCGTTCCTGCGCGCCGCCGCGCCGCTCTGGGATCGAGCGGTCGACGCGTTCGGGGCGTGTGCGAGCGCGAGCGCGCGCGCCGACGATGCCACGTTGTCGCGATGGCAGCGCTTCTGCGACGAGCGCCTCGAGGACGCGCAGGAGGCGCCGCGCCCGGTCGAGTGAACGAGTGTTCAAGAATCGGCTCGCCCACTCCGAGCGAGCACTCCAGCTGAGCTGATCACTCGTGCGTGACGACCGGGACGTCGGCGGAGATCAGGTACGCGCCGCCCCGGGTGATCAGCAGCTCGCGGAGGCCGGCCTTGCGCAGGCCGTTGATCGCGACGCGCAGGCGGATCGCGGCGGCGCGATCGAGGATGCGCTCGCCGGGCCAGCCCGCTTCGATCAGGCGCGAGGGCGCGACCGGAGCGTCGGGGGTCTCGACGCGGGCGCGCGCGAGCGCCGCGAGGATCGCGGGCAGCGCGCGACGGTGTTCGAGCTCGACGCGCTCGCCGCCGGGAGTGCGGAACCATCGGCCCGCGGCGCCCACCTCGAGCACGGCGCCGCGCTCGGCGCGGGCGATCGCGGACGCGAGACGTCGCGCTGCGGCGCGCGCCTCGACCGGGACGTCGTCGCGTCCCTGGAGCTGCGCGACGCGGCTCCGCGCCACCGCGATCGCGCGGCGCTGGGTGCTCGTGAACTCGCCGGTGTCGGTGCCGCGTCGTGCGATCGCGAGATCGAGGAAGCCGCGCTGCACCGCGAGCGCGACGCGCGGTCGGGGATCGCTCACGCCCGCGAGGCGGGCCTCGGCCTGCGCGAACTTCGCGTCGCTCTCGTCGATGCGATCGCGCTCCGCTTCGAGCGCGGCGAGCCAGCCCGAGAACACGAGGCCGATCCCGGGGTGGCCCCCGAAGAACGACTCGGCGCGCGCGAGATCGGCGTGTGCGGCCTCGAGCTCGCCTTGCTCGAGACGGATCGCACCGCGGTATCCGATCGCGAGCGCCTCCATCGGCCGCTGACCGGTGCCGCGCGCGAGCACGAGCGCGCCTTCGATCGTCACGCGTGCGGCGTCGATCGCGCCCTCCGCGAGCGATGCGAGCGCGCGCTGCACCGCGACCGCGACCTCGGCTGCGGGATCGCCGGCCTCGCGCGCGGTGCGCTCCGCATCGGCGAGCAGTGCGCGCGCGCCGGGGAGATCGCCCTCTTCGATCGCGAGCTCGCCGAGGTACGAGAGCGTGAACGCTTCCCAGCGACGATGCCCGGCGCGCCGGTGTGACTCGAGCGCTTCGGTCCAGCGACGTCGTGCTTCGTCGCGTCGACCGAGCCCGTGGTACGCGGCAGCGACGCGATCGAGGGTGACGCCGATGGACAGGCGATCGCCGTGGGTCTCCTGGATCGCGAGCGCCTCTTCGAAGAGCGGCAGTGCCTCGGCGGTGCGACCGGTGTTGAGCGACATGCCGCCGAGGAGGCGCAGGCTCGTCGCCTCGAGCGCGGCGTCGCCGGTCGCGCGTGCGATCGAGAGCGCGTCGCGGGCGTAGAGCGCGCAGGCTTCGGTCTCGGCCATGCGCCACATCACCGCGGCTTGGGTGGCGCGCGCGAGGCCCTCCAGGCGACGGCGTCCCGCGGCGCGCAGTCGCTCGTGGGCGATCGCGAGATCGTTCGCGGCCTGTCGCTGGGTGGCGTGGGCGAGCGCGCGGAGGCGGCCGCGTCCGAGCAGGAGCTCGTCGTGTCGAGGATCACCCTCGGGCACGTGCACGATCACGCGCTCGAGGCGATCGAGCACGAAGCGCGCGCCGCCGACGAGCTCCGCGAGCGAGACGAGCGCGAGGGTGACGTCGACCGCGGCGCCCACGTCGTCCTCGGCGCGATCGGCGATGCGCACCAGCTCGTCGCGCTCGCGGCGGAGCCAGCGCGCGGCATCGAGGCCGCCTTGGCCGTAGAGCGCGGCGGCGGCGCGGCGGGCGCCCGCCGCGAAGAACGCGCGGTGCCGCGACTCGGCGCGGGGTGCGAGCCCGAGCTCGTCGAGCTTCTCGCGTGCATAGGCGCGCACCAGCGCGGGCACGCGGAAGCGCTGCGAGCCGTCGGCGCGCGACCGCCACGCGCGCACGAGCGACCACTCGACGAGCTGCGAGAGCGCGCCGAGCACGGTGCCGGTGCGGATCTCGCCGAGATCGACGATCGCCTCCGCGGTCTCGCGAGAGAACGCGCCCTCGAGCACGGAGAGCTGCGCGAGCGCGGACTGCTCGGCGGGGCGGAGGAGCGACCACGACTCGTCGAGCGCACCGCGCACCGTCGCGGAGCGGGCCGGCACGTCGCGTCGGACGTCGGCGAGCACGTCGAGGCGTCGCGCGAGGCCGCGCGAGAGATCGTCGATGCCGAAGGTGCGGGCACGCGCGGCGCAGAGCTCGATCGCGAGGGGAAGGCCCTCGAGCTGTCGCACGATCGCGTCGACCTCCGCGAAGGCGTGCGCGTCGTCGGTGAGCTCGGCGCGCTCGCGGCGCGCGATGGTGAGGAAGAGGCGCGCGGCGTCGCTCGGCTCGCCTTCGCGGCGCGGCTCGGTCGAGAGCGGCTGGAGCTCGTGCACGCGCTCCATCTCGACGCGCATGCGGGCGCGGCTCGCGACGAGGAAGCGCGCTTCGGGCGCGGCCTGGAGCATGCGCGGGAGCGACTCGGCGGCGGGCTCGATGACGTGCTCGAGGCCGTCGACGAGCACGAGACACGGACCGTGATGGGCGAGCGCGCGCGCGATCGCTTCGATGTCGTCGTCGCGATCGCCGGTGGGCTCGTCGATGTCGAGGCCGACGCGGAACGCCTGCGCGAGATCGCACTCGATGCGCGCGCGCTCGGCGTCGACGCGCACCACGCGCTCGGGCCACGCGGCCGCGATCTCGCGCGCGAGGCGCGTCTTGCCGACACCGGGCGGACCCACGATCGACACGACGCGGCTCTGCGCGAGCGCAGAACGCACCGCGCGGACGTCCGCGTCGCGCCCGATGAGCGGCTCGGACGCGGGCGGGATCGTCGGAATCTGGCGGGTGGGCTCCCCCTCGCGCACGGGGACACTCTATCGCAGGCGAGCACCCGTCCGGCGAATCACGATGCGGGTGCCGGGCGCATCGGCGATCACGAGCCGGAGGGGGCGAGGCGCGCTGCGATAATCGGCGGTGCGGCCGCGCAGATCGAAACGGCGCTCGGCGTCGTCGGGCATCCATGTGAGACCGAGCACATCGATGGTGTCGCCCTCGTGGATCTCCACGGCGCGGGCGCGTGCAGCGTCGCCGGCGCGGACGATCGCGTCGCGGCACGCCGAGGAGACGAACGGCGAGATGGTGTCGAGGTGCTCGTCGAGCGTGCGAGGGATCGGGGGCGCGATGATCAGCGGGGCGCGCGCGAAGGCGATGATGATGGGCTCGCCGTCGTGGGTCTCGATGGCGAACTGGGTTCCGTCGACGACGCGGAACGTCGGGGTCCAGAGGTCGCGGAGGACGATGGTGTCGCCGGGCTCGCGGGGGGTGAGACAGGTGACGCGGCCCGATGCGAGGCGGGTGACGCCGATGGGATCGTCGTGGCCGTCGAGGATGGGGGTGGTGGGGTCGAGGAGGGAGAGGGTGTCGCGGCCGGTGTCGTCGAAGGGTGGGCGGAGGGTGATTCGCCGAACGTCGGTCGCCCGGAAGAACGCGAAAACGCGGGAAATCCGCGAGCGCTCGGCGAGGTAGGGCGCGGCTTCGACGCGGCCGAGCGTCTCGAAGGAGTCGGCGCCGAAGCGGCGCTCGACGAGAACGCGATCGTCCGGGGTGAAGAGGTACGCCGAGCGCGGCATCGCGAGCGGGGCGCATGCTACCACCGGGTGCGATGGGGACCGTCCGACTGGAACAGGAAGATCCGCTTCTCGTGGAGTTCGATGCGACCGTGGTTGACCACGCGCGTCACGGATCGCGGGCGTCGGTGGTGCTCGATCGCAGCGCCTTCTATCCCGAGTCGGGCGGGCAGATGGCGGATCGCGGCATGCTCGCCGGCGCGCGCGTGGTCGACGTGCAGATCGACGACGAGGGGCGCGTGCACCACGTGCTCGAGGGTGCGCTCCCGGAGATCGGTGCGAGCGTGCACGGCGCGATCGACGCTGCGCGGCGCCGCGTGCACATGGCGCTGCACACCGCCCAGCACCTGCTGTCGCGCGCGCTCGTCGAGGTCGCGGCGGCCGAGACCGTGAGCTCGAGGCTGGGCGAGTCGGTGTGCACGATCGACGTGGATCGCGACGGGATCGCGGAGGCACGGATCGCGGAGGCCGAGAGCTTCGTGCATCGCGTCGTCGATGAGGATCGCGCGGTGCGCGCGTGGTTTCCGACGAGCGAGGAACTCGCGGCGCTGCCGCTGCGTCGCGCGCCGAAGGCCGAGCACGCGAGGGTGCGCGTGGTGGACGTGGCCGGCGTCGACGTGTCGCCGTGCGGCGGGACGCACGTGCTGCGCACGGCGCAGATCGGTGTGATGCGGGTGATCGGGAGCGAGCGCTACAAGGGCGGCACGCGGATCTCGTTCTCGGCGGGGGCGCGGGCACGCGGGGAGTTGCTCGCGGAGAGCGCCGTGCTGCGGGAGCTCGCGCGCGGGCTGCAGACGGCCCCGCTCGAGGTGCGTGGCGGTGTCGAGCGCGTGCGGGAGTCGCTCGAGGGCGCGCGGCAGGAGCTCGGTCGGATGCGCGCCGTGCTCGCGAGGAGCATCGCGAGCGGAGTGCGTTTCGAGGACGGCCTGGGGCGGGTGTGGATCGAAGAGGGGGGAATCGAGTTGGTGCGTCAGGTGGCGGCAGAGCTGACGCGTGACGGGGATCGTGTGGTGATGGTGGCGGGGCCGGTCGAGGGCGGCGTGCACGTGGTGGTCGCGCGGGGGCCGGCGTCGAACGTGGATGCGCGAACGCTGCTGGGGGAAATCGCGAAGGCGACGGGGGGACGCGGGGGAGGGCGCGCGGAGCGCGCGGAAGGGCGGATGCCGGAGACGGGTGACGTGAGGCGAGTGGTCGAGGCCGTGGGGCAGGGCTGACCGACGTTCGTTCGGCGCAAGGTGCGCGGCTCGTCGCCCAGGGAGCCAACCGACCGACGTCGAGTGAGGCCCATCAGCGTCGAGTGGAACGGAAACGCTCGTCGCCGGACGTCGAATCGATGCTCCGCGGACGCAACTTCGTCGCGACAGCGCTCGCGAGCTCGTTCTCGAGCTTCGCTTGCGTCGCGCGCGGATACACCTCCGCCGCCGCGCGTGCAGTCACGAGCGAGCGCCAACGTTTCCGCAGGCTCTCAAGCCGCGGCGCGCATCGGCTCGACTGGCGCGCCGTGCGTCTGGCGCATCAACCAGGTGCCCGCTGGGAACGCCACGTCGCGTCGCCCTCTGCGCCACGAATCGAAGGCATGTCGATACGCCAATCGGAATGCGCGCAGCCGCACTGCAGCAGCGATCAACGCGTCTCGATCTCCGCGTCCGACCGCGAATGCTGGCGCGAGAGAGCGCAGCGGCTCGTGCGATCGTGCGCGCCTGAACGGCGACAACCTCGCGCAGCGGTCGGCCCCGAGAAACGTCCCACCGCGTTCGCTGACCTCTGCACGGGCCGCGGATTCGAGTGCCGCGACTTCGTGCGCAATCAGCTCACGGAACTCGGCGTCGCTCATTCCGAGCTCGCCCGCGGCGCGCGGCATCTCGAGTCGCAACATCACAGTCGGAGGCCACCTGTCGTCGTCGGGAGCGAAGTACTCGGCTGGGCGTTCGATGCGCCACTCCGCACTCCCGATATCGTGAGAACGCGTCGTGACGCCGGGCCAGTCTCTCGCGCGCCGCACGAGCGCTGCCGCGACGGGATTGGCGATCGCATACGCAATCTTCTCTGCGACTGCGGCTGGAGTGCGTAGCTCGACGACGCTGGTCGCTTCGTGATCCCACACGGCGCCGTCCCACTTGCGCAGGACTTTCGTCGCGAGCGCCATGTGACGGTGCAGATAGTGAAGGAACTCGGGCAGTCGACCCTCGGGATCCGACACCACCAGATGCTCGTGCGTGCTCATCAGCACGGCGGTGTGGACCAGCACTCCCACGCGCGTCGCTGCGATTGCGAGCGTGTAGAGGAAGATCCGATTCATGCGCGGGTCGGGCGCGAAGAGGTGATAGCGACGAAGAGTGCGGCGCGTGATGAGGTACACGCCGCCGGGCTCGATGAGGCGCGGCTGGGTCACGCACGCGTCGCCGAGCACGTCGCGTACCGGCCCTTGCGCAGGCAAATCGCCGAGAAAACTCAACGTGGGTCGGCGGGGTGGCGGCGGAGTGGCGGCGGAGCCGCCACCCCGCATCGGGTCACCGCGTCCTGCGATACCCCGGGCACTGCCGCGCCTTCGCGCTCTTCTTCTCCTGCGTCGGGAACATCACGCTCTGGATCTGCTGGTAATCCTCCAGCGCATCCGCCTGCGTGAACGGGAACGTCCCTCCGAGATCCGGCCTCGTCCCCACCACCATTCCACTCGTGATCACAGCATCCGCGCTCGCCCACACCGTCGAAGTCCCGCAATGCCAGGTGTTCTTGTTCCCCTGGATCGTATGGAACTCCGACCGCGCGCCCGTCTGCCTCAGCGTCGCGAGCTCGTGCTCCCACTGCTCGTATGCGAACACCTTCGAAGGATCGGGCCGCCGCGCCGTCGAATCGTGATTGTACCCAGTGATGATCGTCGGTCCCGCGCTCGCCGGCAGTCCCAATCCGACACCGACGTTGAGGCTGAACACACCCTGGAGGTCCGGCTTCACCTCGTCGCCGTCGTACCAGTACTGCGAGCACAGATCCTGCGGCAGGTGCTGGCTCAGCACGCTCGTGTCGCTGTGCAGATAGACATCCGCCTTCTGGAAATCGAACGATCCCAGAATGGCCTTCTCCTCCGGAGTCGCATCCGCGAGCAGCTGCAGAGTCAGATTCGCCTGCGTCGCGAAGATGACCTCGTCGTATTGCTCCTCACCGCCGCTCCCGTCGGTGATCAGCACGCGATTCCCGCTCCGACGCACCTTCTGCACGGGGCGCTCGAGCAGCCACCGCGCGGGCGTGTCGTTCGCCATCGCGTCGACGTACTGCCGCGTTCCCTTCGGGAACAGCCGCCACGTCGTGCCATTGAAGAACGACAGCTGCTTGTCCGAGAACAATCCGAGGATGTTGACGATCGGCGCCTGCAGCAATCCCGCCCTCGTCACCACCAGCAGCGTCAGCACCGGAGACAGTGCCTTCGCCGCGAATTCCTCATTGTATCCGAGCTTGTTCAGCCAGTACTCGACCGACCGGAGTTGCTCTTCGATAGGCAGATGATCGATCCGCGCCGCGTCCACCTCGAACCGCGAGCACTGCTCTCGGAGCCGCTGCCACAGCGCAGTGTCCGGACCGCCGGTCCACCACTTCTCGTCCTTGAAGCTCGCGCCGATCGTCCAGCCCGCCGCGCGTGTCTCGATCTTGTACTTGTCGATGATCGCGTAGAGCACCGGATACGTCCACGGGTCGGTCAACAGCACGCCCACGTCGATCGGCCGGACCACGCCGTCCGCGCCTTTCACGTCGACCGTGTGTGCGTGTCCGCCGAGTGTCGATGTCGCTTCGTACACCGTCACATCGGCCGCGCGTCCCAACACGTAGGCCGCGCCGAGACCCGCGCCGCCACCGCCCACGATCGCGATCTTCTTCTTCTTGTCGGCCATGCGCCCCTCCGTCAGGTCGACTACCAGAGCGCTCGCGACGCCCGCAACGCTGAACGTTCGCTCTCCAGACGCGAACGTTCTTGCGCGATGCGCAGCGCGCGGCGACGATCCCGGGTCCTGTGCGGCCCGGGGATCTCGTCGCGAACCGTTTCGAGGTGCTCGTGCGCGCCGGCGCCGGCGGTATGGGCGTCGTGTATCGCGCGCGCGATCGCCTCACCGATGCGTCCGTCGCCATCAAGGTGCTGCACGATCCAGATCCCGATCGCGACGCTCGCTTCACACGCGAGACGCGCGTCCTCGCGACGCTCGCGCACCCCGCGATCGTCTCCTACGTCGCGCACGGCACGACCGAGCACGGCGAGCCCTTCCTCGCGATGGAGTGGCTCGAAGGCGAGGACCTCGCGCAGCGCCTCTCGCGCGAAGGGCTCGAGCTCCACGACACGGTGCGCCTCGCCCGACGCATCGCGGAAGGCCTCCGCGCCGCCCACGCGCAGGGCGCGCTCCATCGCGACGTGAAGCCGAGCAACGTGTTCCTCGCCGCGCGCGATCCCGCGCAGGCGAAGCTCCTCGACTTCGGCATCGCGCGCACCAGCCACGCGACCCGCGCGGTGACCGGCACCGGCGCGATGGTCGGCAGCATCGGCTACATGGCGCCCGAGCAGGTGCGCGGCGAGCGCGACATCGACGTTCGCGCCGACGTCTACGCGCTCGGCTGCGTGCTCTTCGAGTGCCTCACCGGGCGACCGGTGTTCGTCGGCAGCCACCCGGTCTCGATGCTCGTGCAGGCGCTGCACGAGTCTCCGCCCTCCGTCTCCGAGATCCGTCCCGAGGTGCCGAGCGACCTCGCGGCGCTCGTCGATCGCATGCTCTCGAAGGCGCGGACCGGGCGCCCTCGCGACGTCGACGAGGTGCTCGTCGCGCTCGATGCGCTCGGCCCGATCACGCGCGGGCCCGTGCTGCGCGCGCCGAAGCGCAAGGTCGTGAGCACCGGCGAGCGCCGCGTCGTGAGCGTGGTACTGGTGCAGCTGCCGCAGCTGCCGGCCGCGACCGAGGATCGCGCGACCGTCGGCAGCGACGAGCACGCGCGCTTCCTCGCGCCACTGCGCACGTGCGTCGAGCCGCTCGGCGGCACCGTCGTCGTGCTCCCGCGCGGCACCGCGCTCGTGCTGCTGCGCGGCCGGCCGAACGCGAAGGACGAGGCCGCGCAGGCCGCGGCGTGCGCGCTCGCGATCCACGCGGTGATCCCCGACGTCCGCGTCGCGCTCGCGACCGGGCCCGCCGAGGTCTCGGGTCGGTGGGCCGCGGGTCCGGTGGTCGATCGCGCGTCCTCACTCCTGGACGAGACCCTCGAGCGCAACGTCGGAAACCCGACCGGGGTTCGCATCGACGAGGTCACCGCGTCGCTCCTGGACGGACGTTTCTCGGTCCACGGTCGAATGCTCACCGGCGCGCGCGCCTTCGCCGGCGAGTCGCGCAAGCTGCTCGGCAAGCCCACGCCCTGTGTCGGCCGCGAGCGCGAGATGGCCTATCTCGAGAGCACGTTCGCGTCGTGCGTCGCCGAGCCCGAAGCGCGCGCGGTGGTGCTCGTCGCGCCCGCGGGCATCGGCAAGTCGCGCCTTCGCCGCGAGCTGGTCGCGCGCATCACCGCGCGCGAGGAGCCGGTCACCGTGCTCACCTCGCGCTGCGATCCGCTCTACGCGGGATCACCGCTCCACGCCGCCGCGCAGCTCGTGCGCATGGCCGCCGAGATCCACGAGGACGCGACGCACGAGCAGCGCCACGCCGCGCTCCGCGCCCACGTCGAGGCGGTGATGTCCGTGCCCGAGCGTGCTCGTGCGCTCGACTTCCTCGGCGAGCTCGCGCACGCGCCCGCGCCCGGCGATCCCAGCCCTCCGCTCCGCGCCGCCCGCAACGATCCGCGCATCATGGCGGAGCAGACGCGCCTCGCGTTCGAGGAGTGGATCCGTGCGCTCTGTGCGCGCACCCCGCTCGTCGTCGTGATCGAGGATCTGCACTGGGCCGACGTGCCCAGCGTCGCGCTGATCGAGCGCGCGATCGCGCGCGCCGAGAGCGAGCCGCTCTTCGTGCTCGGCCTCGCACGCCCCGAGTGGCGCGACGCGCTGCCGCGCCTGCTCACGCAGGCCGCGGAGATGCCCATCGAGGCGCTCACCAAGCGCGCCGCCGAGCGTCTCGTGCGGGCGCTGCTCGGCGAGCAGATCGAAGCGACGACGGTGCGCCGCATCGTCGAGCGCGCAGGCGGCAACGCGTTCTATCTCGAGGAGCTGATCCGCCACGTCGCGGAGCACGGCGACGAGTCGATGCCCGAGAGCGTGCTCGGCATGGTGCAGTCGCGCGTCGATCAGCTCGATGCCTCCGCGCGCCTCGTGCTGCGCGCGGGCAGCGTGTACGGCGAGTCGTTCTGGACCGGCGGTGTCGCCGCGCTGATCGGCGAGGCGCTCGCCGAGCCCGAGCTGCACGCGTGGCTCGAGACGCTGGTGCGCCTCGAGGTGATCGAGCACGGGCGCAACGAGAAGTTCGCGAGCGAGCGCGAGCACGTGTTCCGTCATGCGCTGGTGCGCGACGTCGCGTACGCGATGCTCGTCGAGGGCGATCGCGCGCTCGGACATCGCCTGGCCGCGGCGTGGCTCGAGCGCGCGGGCGAGCGCGATCCGCAGGTGCTCGCGCAGCACCACCTGCGCGGTGGTGAGCCCGCGAAGGCCGCGCCGTACCTGCTCGCAGCCGCGGAAGCGTCGCTCCACGCGGGCAACCTCGATGGCGCGATCGCGCTCGCCGACAAGGGCCTCGCGTGCGAGCCCACCGGGGCGCTGCGCGCGCGCTTGCTGGTCACCAAGGGCACGCCGCTCGGATGGCGCGCCGCATGGGACGCCGCGACGCCGCTCGCGACCGAGGCGATGGAGCTGCTCGAGCCCGGCTCGCCCGAGTGGTCGCAGTCGGCGGGGATCGTGATCCTCGCGAGCGCGGCCGCGGGCAATCCCGGCAAGATGTTCGAGCTCATGCACGCGATCCAGCGCATCGAGCCCGCGCCCACCGGCCCGTACGCGTTCACCGTGTTCATGCTCGCGACCGCGTTCGCGCAGCTCGGTCAGCGCGCGATCGCGACCGCGCTCGACGACAAGCTCGCGATCGCGAGCGCCGCCGATGCCGCGCGCGATCCTGCGTTCCGCGGGTGGCGCGAGATCGTGCGCACCGTCGTCGCCGACAAGCCGCGCACCGATGCGCTCGCCGACGCCGTGCGTGCCGCGCGCGGCGCGATGGACGCGATGAGCGAGGCCAACGATCTCCTCGGGCTCGGCGTCGCAGGCGGATGGTACGCGCGCGTGCTCTCGCTCGCGGGCGATCAGGACGCGGCGCTCGAGCAGGCGCGGGCGACGATGGACCTCATCGATCGCACCGACAACCGCTTCACGCGGCATCGCGCGGTAGGCACGCTCGGCTCGATCCTCGTGCTGCGCGGCGCGCGCGCCGAGGGCATCACGGTGCTGCGCGATCAGGTGCTCGCACAGTCGACCGACGCGATGGCGATGCTCTTCGCGCGCGCCGAGATCGCGCGCGGCTTGCTCGAAGAGGGCGACCTCGACGGCGCAGAGCGCGAAGCGCTCAAGACGATCGACGACGCGGGGTTCCTCTTCCAGCCGCACAAGGCCACCGCGCTCGCGGTGCTCGCGCGCATCGCGCTCGCGCGCGCGGATCTCCCGCTCGCGCTCGAGCGCGCGCGAGAAGGACGCAAGATCGGCGAGCAGAACGGCATGGACGCGCTGACCGCGTCGATCGTGCGGTGGATCGAGGCGCACGCGCTGCGCGAGCTCGGCGATCCCAGCGCGGACGAGGCCGCACGCAGCGCGGCCGAGCGCATCGACGCGATCGCGACGGCGCTCGCCGAGCTCGGCCTCGATCGCTCGTGGCGTGCGATGCCCGAGAACTCCGCGACCCTCGCGCTCTGCGGCGGGTGATCAGCGCTCGTCGCGTGACCTGAAGCGCATGTAGCAGACGTGTCCGGTCGCGACGTGCCGGTGGGCCTCGTCGAACACGTCGACGTGCACCGGGACGAGCGCGCGGCCGAGCTTCACGACCTCGGCGTCGACGTGGATGCCGGTGGTGCATCGCGCCAGGAAGCGGAGGCTCACGTCGGTCGTCGCGAGCGCGGCATCGGCACCGACCCGGGTGAGGATCGCGAACGCCGCTGCGCTGTCCGCCACCGTCGTCACGATGCCTCCGTGCAGCGAGTCGAAGATCCCGTCGTGACCGCGCGAGCGCGGCGCGAAGAGCGAGCAGCGCCCATCTGCGAGCTCGATGCGCTCGAGGCCGAGCGTCGCCGTGCTCGGGATCGACGCGATGCGCGCGAGGATCGCGTCTCGCGCGGCAGCGTCGATCGCGCTCGCTCCCTCACGCCGCATCGCGGGTGAGCTCCAGGCCGCCGGGCAGGACCAGGAGGAACGTGCACTCCTCCTTCGCGTGTCCGTCGTGGACCTCGCCGGGCGGCGTGTAGAGATAGTCGCCGGCCGAGAGGAGCTTCCCGCCGGCGCGGAGCGTGCCCGAGAGGATGAACGTCTCCTCGCCGCCGGGGTGGTGGTGGCGCGGCGCGTGGGCGCCCGCGTCCATGCGCACCAGCAGCGTGACGCCGGGTCCGGTCTCGTGACGGCGCAGGACGCAGATGTGGATGCCCGGAGCGAAGGGCTCGAACGATCGGTCGTGGTGGGAGCGATGGCGCGTCGTGGTCATGGGCCCACCATGCGCCGTCGCTGCTCATGTGTGAAACTCATCTTCTGCATCAGCTCATGAGGCGAGCTCATCATGTCGATGATCGAGACCCGTCACCTGCGCCTGGTCCGCGCGATCGCCGAGGAAGGTGGCCCCACCCGCGCCGCGGCGCGCTTGCACCTCACCCAGTCCGCCGTGAGCCATCAGCTCGCCGAGCTCGAAGATCGACTCGGCGTGGTGCTCTTCGCCCGGGTCCGGCGGCAGCTCAAGCTCACGCCGGCCGGCGAGCGGCTCGTCGAGGCGGCGCGCTCGATGTTGTCCGACCTGTCCCGGCTCGAGCGCGACCTGGTGCGCGCCGGGGCGCGCGAGCGCGTGGTCGTGCGCGTCTCGGTCGAGACGTTCACCGCGTACCACTGGCTGCCGCGCGTGCTCACCGCGCTCCGGAAGGATCATCCCCACATCGACGTGCGCATCGTGCTCGCGGCGACGCGGGAGCCGGTCGCCGCGCTCCTCCGCGGCGACATCGAGCTCGCGCTCGCGAGCTCGCCGGTGCGCGACCGCGCGCTCGCGGTCGAGCCCCTCTTCGACGACGAGTGGACGGTGATCGTCGCCCCGACGCACCCGCTCGCGACCCGCCCCTACGTCAGCGCGACCGAGCTCGGGCGCGAGAAGCTCTTCACGCACGACGCTCCGCGCAGCGACGTCGACCGGATGCGCGAGCTCATCGCGGCCGAGCGCGCGGCGATGCCCGAGACCGAGTCCGTCCCGCTCACCGACGCGCTCGTGGAGCTGGTGAAGGAAGGGCTCGGTGTCGGCCTCGTCTCGCGATGGGCGGTGGGGCCGGCGCTCGAGCGTGGCGAGGTCGTGGCGCGGCGATTCACCCGCAGCGGCCTCCACGAGCGATGGGCCGCGATCTACCGTCGCGACGCGGCGAGCCGCCTTCCGCTCGCACAACTGGCCGAGCTGCTCCGGGCACGACCGCCGATCGCGCCGGGCCGGCGCGCCAGGCGCACGAAGCGATGACGAGTCGTTGGGTCAGCGCAGCACCGGCGTGCACAACGCCCGCGCGTCGCAGTAGGGCTCGCCGCAACCACCGGGCTCGCTGATCACGCGCGAGAAGAACTGACCGAGGCGGCCCCCGCACTCGCCTTCACGCGGGCCGCCGGGCGGCGAGACGTCGATCGAGAGCGCCACGCCCAAGCGCGCGCCGGGCACGAGCGCCCACGACGCGAGCCCGAGATCCTCGGCGACGATCAGCGCCTCGAGCGCGTAGCCCGAAGGCCGCTCGACCATCAGGAAGCGCGGTGAGGTCCAGTCTCCGATCAGATCGATGACCCAGCGCTGCGCGTACGGGCCTCGGGTCGCGAGCGGCGCGGCGACGACGAATTGCGCGGTGCCCGGGCGATCGTAGTCGGGCGGCGCGGTCAGCGCTCCGTCGTCGTCGACGAAGACCTCGATCGCGTCGCCGCAGTGCGCGCGATCGGGCGGGCTCGCCGCGTGGCGCTCTCCATCGTCGACCTCGACGTAGGCGTAGAGCCCGTCGGGATGCCACGCGATCGCCGCGCGCGCGGTGATGCCGTCGGGCAGCGGCTCGAGGCCGTTCCATCCGCGGGGCTCGATCACCGAGAGCGCCAAGCAGGGCTCGAGCGCTCCGTCGATCGACGGAGGCGCATCGAGCCGCGGGAGCTCGGTGCACGGATCGAGCGCACGAGCGCACGACGCGTCGGGCTCGCTCGACGTGCCGGCGTCCTGCACGACGGCAGCGTCGAGGCGACCCTGCGAGTCGTACCCGACGCGACCGCAGGCAGTGGGTGTCGTCGCGAGCGCCGCGAGCAGCACCGCTCGATGGAAGCGCCGCAAGGCCCGCGATCTTATCCGAGAAGGGCCGCCCGCGACGCCAGGAGCGCGTTAAACACGCGTGAAACGCGCGGATCGAACTTCGCGCAACCAGCTCGCGCGGTCGGCTCCACCAACGGGATGGAGAACGACGATGCGGCACCTCCGACTCCTGGCGCTCGCGCTCGCGCTGTCCTCGAGCGCCTGCTCGAACGGGCTCATCATGGGATCCGATCCCGACGGCGACCCGCCGGGAGATCCACCTCCGCCGGGCGACTGCGAGGACGATCCCGCGGCGCCGACGCTGCCCCGTGCGTTCGCGCTCTCGTGCGCGGGCTGCCACGGCAGCGAGGGCGCGGGCACTCCGGGAACGCCGAATCTCTTCGAGTACGAAGGCGACGCGGCGAGCTTCGTCGGTGTGGTGCGCGAGGGCGTCGGCACCATGCCCGCGTTCGCCGAAGCGGAAGTGTCCACGCCCGATCTCGAGCGCATGCACGCGTACTTCGAGGCGGGCCCCTCGAACCGACCGACCTGCGGCGGTCCCGACGTGCCGGTCCCGATGGGCTGCGACGACGACGCGCTCGCGGTGCGGAGGCTCTTCGACGCGCCCGCGCCCGGCACGCCGATCTCGGAGCGTCGCGCCGACGGAGTGATCGTCACGCACGGTGCGGGCCGCGTGCGCGGTCGTCACGAGCTCGAGGGCACGTACAGCGAGTTCGGCGGGCGCTACTTCGAGAACCGCAGCTACGGCTTCGAGATCGAAGATCACGTCGCGGCGGGCGAAGACCTGGTGCGCATCACCTATCGCCCCGAGGCGCAGCCGACCACGTTCGGGCCGACGACCAATTTCCGCTACTGGAAGGTCTACGGCGACGGCAACGTGTTCCATCGCAACACCGATCTCGTCGAGGTCGCGCCGATGACCTATCAGCGCGACGTCGTCGGCAACGGCCGCGAGAGCCGACCCATGCAGGTGGGTGACGTGCTCGAGTTCGAGTTCGGCGTGTTCATCGCGGGCAATCAGCCCGGCGATCCCGGCGCGATCGAGGGCCGCACCGCGTACTACACCGACACGTTTCGCTACGTGGTCGGCGAGGGTCGCCTCACCTCCGAGAACGACGACGGCAGCGGTGTGCTCGGTCCGGTCGCCGACGCGCGGCTCGGCGGCGACACGACGATCCCGTGGATCTACGCGGAGCCCGAGCTCTACTTCTCGCAGATGGCGCTCAACATGCAGCCCGACCACGTGCAGCCGTGGCTCGAGGGGCGCCGCCTGTTCCACACCGACTTCGAGACCGGTGCGCACTCCGAGGGTGACAATCCGCTGCTCGAGTCGTCGGCGGGCATGCTCGGACCGCTGTTCAACGTCCACCGCTGCTCGGAGTGCCACGAGCGCAACGGCCGCAGCGCGCCTCCCGAGATCGGCGTTCCGCTCGATCGCGTCGCGATCAAGCTCTACGGAGACGGTCCGCTCGGCAATCAGCTCCAGCCGAGCGAGGGCGCGGTCACGATCGCGAGCTACGAAGAGCACGACGTCACGTTCGCCGACGGCACCGTCGTCACGCTGCAGCGTCCGGTGTTCGCGTTCCCCTCCGACGGCATGCGGGCGTCGGTGCGCGTCGCGAGACAGCTGGTCGGCATGGGCCTGCTCGAGGCGATCGACGAGACGACGATCGTGTCGCGCGCCGACCCGACCGACTGCAACGGAGACGGCATCAGCGGCCGCGTGCAGATCGTCAGTGATCCCCGCACCGGCGAGATGCACGTCGGTCGCATCGGGTGGAGGGCCGAGAAGATCAGCGTCGAGCACCAGGTCGCCGACGCGCTCGAGGCGGACCTCGGCGTGACCAGCGAGTACTTCCCGGAGTCGAGCGGTCACTTCGAGCTCCCCGCCGAAGACCTCGCGCGGATGACGACGTACATGCGGCTGCTCGGTCTGCCCGGACAGCGCGATGCCGGCACCCCGCAGGTGCAGCAGGGCGCAGCGCTGTTCCGCGATCTCGGGTGCGTCGGCTGTCACGCTCCGACGGCGCGCACCGGCTCGACGCATCCGCTCGTCGAGCTGCGCGATCAGGATATCCGCCCATACTCCGATCTGCTGCTCCACGATCTCGGCGAGGGCCTCGCCGATGCGAGCGGCGGTGAGCAGGGACGCGAGTGGCGCACTCCGCCGCTCTGGGGGATCGGTCTGGTCGAGACCGTCAGCGGGCACACGCGCCTGCTCCACGACGGCCGCGCTCGCAGCTACCTCGAGGCGATTCTCTGGCACAGCGGCGAGGCCGAGGCGGTGAAGCAGCGAGTGTTGATGCTCGACGCCACGCAGCGCGACGCGCTGGTCGCCTTCCTCCGGTCGCTCTGAGCTCGACTCGGCTTCGTCGGTCTAGAGATCGACGAAGCCGATCACTCTCAGTCCACCGCGCCCGCCGCCGCGAATCGAGTCCACCTGTTGGATGATCGTCGAGCCGCCGCCGAACAGCTCGATCTGCAGCTCGCGAATCGGCTCCCATCCCCAGACGCCGTCCACCGAGATCGGGAACACGTCTCCGCCGGGCCAGATCGACGAGATGCTCACGTCGGCGCGCGCTCCCCACCGCATCTGGAGCGCCGCCGATCCGAGGAAGAGCTGCGCTGCGAGCCCGCCGGTCAGTCCTTCTTGATTGCCGAGCCAGGTCGCGATCCACGCCTGTCCGAGCCGGATTCCGAGCCCGCCCGACACCACCAGCGCGGCATCACCGGCGAACGGATCACTGCGCAGCTCGAATGCCGCGCTCGCTCGCCATCCACCGCCTCCGGTGCGCGGAAACCACAGCGCGTCATCGGCCGGTCCCATCAAGAGCGCAGTGCGCATCGAGAGGTCCAATTGCGCCGGAGTCGCGCCCTCGGCAGTGGGCGTCATCCACGCGATCGAGGCCTCTCCGCGCCACTCGCCGCACGGCGAGTGCATCACCACGCCGACGTCGATCGCCGGCGCGCGCAGGATGTCGGCGTTCGGCCCGAACGACGCGCCCGCCGCGATACCCGCCGAGAGCGCGACGAGCGGCGTGATCGGCAATGCCCCGCGCACCTGCGCGCGCAGCGCGCCGATCGGACCGACGCCGACACGTCCCTCGAGCTCGAGCGAGATGTTGCGCGCGGGATCGCCGAGCCCTGCGAAATACCCCGCGGGCACCGGGCTCCCCGGCCGCGCACCGGTCGCGACGCAGGTGCGCCCCACGCCGCGCGACGCCTCGGTCGTCCCGCGATCGACGGCCAGCGCGTCGTCGTCGTCGTTCTCGATCTGCGCGCGCGCCGGGATCGACACCAGCGAGAGCGCGATTGCGATCATCCAGACACGCATCACGGCGTCCCTCCGCGGCGCGCGGGATCGGTGCGCTCCCAGACCCGGAGAATCCCTTCGGCCGAGAGCAGCAGTGAGTCGACCACCGCCGTGCGCTGCGCCTCGGGCAGATCGTCGCTCTCCGCGATCGTCGCGATCACGTCGGCGAGCTGCCCGTACGAAGCGAGACCGCGCTCGTCGAGGCGCACCGTGCGCGGGCCTCCGTCGATCGTGAGCGGTCCGATCGAAGGCGTGCTGCACCCGTGCGCGCCGTACTCGAAGGTGCTCGGCGAGCGGCGTGTGATCGGGAACTGCGGCGCGAGCCCGTTCATGTCGGTGCCGAACCCGATCGCGCCGCGGCGCCCGTCGAAGATGCGATCCATCAGCCCCGCGTAGTCCTCGGCCCACGCGACCACCGGATCCTGCACGACCTCGATGCGCGCCTCGTCGATCGAGAACGACACGCGCGCATCCGGGTCGTGGGTGACCAGCGCGAGATCGAGCCCGCAGAGCGCACTCGGCGCGACGTCGGCGGGCAGCGTGACGAAGCGATCGAAGCGATTCCCGCCGCTCCACGTGCCGCGGAAGCTCATCGTGACCCACTCGCCCTCGCACCCGCTCGTCGGGAACGACGGCGCTGCCGGACACGTGCCGTCGCTCGCGCGCAGTCGCGGTCGCGCGCACAGCTCGCTGCCATAACGATCGAGCGCCGCGCCGAGCAGCGTGTTCGAGCCTCCCGGGCTCGCGATCACGCCGATGCGCACCAGCTTGCGCCCGTCGTCGAAGCTCGGCGCGTCGTCGCCGCTGCGGAACAGATCGAGCCCACCGCGCGAGCTGCCGAGCTGGGCGAGCGCACCACCGTTGTCGCGCGCCGCGACCACCCAGGTCGCTCCGTCGATCGTGATCGTCGCGCTGGTCGGCGACCACGCGCTGCCATCGGGCAGGCCACCGCACGATGCCCCGACGAGCCGGATCGACACCCGCTCGATCTGCGCGCGCGTGAACGCCGGCGTGGAGCTCCCGGCCGCGCACTCGGTGATCGTGTCGCCCTCGAGCACCGCGGGCAGGGGATCGAGCGTCGCGCTGCACGAGCTCGACGTGCACGTCATCTCGGTGCGCACGATCACCGGCGCATCGTCGGGGGTCGCGCCCGCGAGCTGCATCTCGAGCACGTGCGATCCGCCGCCGTCCACCGCGCCTTCCACGACCACGTCGACGCGCGTGATCGGATCGGCGCTCGAGCCCGAGATCGTCGTCCACCCGCTCGCGCACGTCGCATCACCGTCCGCGATGCACGCGGTGCGGCTCGCGCCGGTGAACGTCGCGATCGGTCCACCGCGCACCGCGAGCACGGTCTCGGGCGCGAGCGCGCCGCCGCTCCCGAGCCCGACCACGCCGCCCGCCTGCGCGATCCACCGCGCCTGATCGGCCGCGAGATCACGCTCCGATCCCGTCGGTCCGTCGTCGGGCGCGATCCCTCCGTGCGACGCGATCAGCGGATACGGGCCGCCGGCCGCCGCCTCGGCGAGCGCGATCGCGTCGGTCGTCGCCGCGACGCCCATGTGCGAGACGTCGACGATCAATCGACGATCGAAGAGCTGCTGGACGAACGTGCGCCCGACCTCGGTGAGCCCCATTCGATTCTGGTGCCCGAGCAATCGATATCCGAGCGCGCTCGGTCCCGCGCCGGTGCAGAAGCACTGATTGTCGTACTCGAGCGCGTCCGCCCAGGGCAGCGGCACCGACCCGAGCGCGAAGAGGAGCGGCGGCGACATCGTGCCCGGCAATTGCGGCCACCCGAGCCGCGACGTGTATCGCGACGTGTGCTCGACCTCGATGAACGAGAGCGCCGGTCGGCCGAACATCGTGCTCATCAGCGCGGTCGCGGAATTGAAGATGTCGCCGTTGGCCGCAGTGCCCCCGTGATCGTTGTCGATCAGGTGGATCGGAATCACGTGGGCCACGCCGAATCGATCGATCAGCGCGTCGACGTCCTCGATCGTCAGCGCGTCCATCTCCAGCGAGAGCACGACCGCGAGCTTTCCCTCGCCGATGATCCGCCGTGCCTCCTCGGGCGAGCGCGCGATCTCCATCCAGTCCGACTGCTCGTCGACGATGCTCTCGATGCGCTCGAGCTGACGCGTCGCGCTGTCTCGCTCGCGCGCGCGATTGGGCACGATCACCTCGGGAAATGAGGGCCCGGCGAGCAGCTGGGTGAGGACCTGGGAGTCGGTCACGCTCGCGAAGAGCACGCGCAGGCCGCCCTCGTAGGCGCGGCGGATCGCGTTCACCGGCATCTGCTGGTGCAGCACGTCACTGCCGCTCGGCCAACCTTCGATCGGTGGGCCACCTTCTCCCGCGATCGGCGGATGGGGGTAGTCGGACTGCAGATTGAGCAGGGGAAGGATCTGCGAGTGGGCAGTCCGCTCGATCGGAGATCCGGTGCGGACGACGTGAGTCTCGACGGGGCAGGGTGGCAGTGAGGGAATCGAGGTCGCCGAGACTGGCGCGCTCGACTGCGCATGTCCCCAGACCAGCTGACCCTCGAATGCCTCTTCGATCCCCGGATGGGTATGGAGATCGGCAAAGCCCCACACCGCCGGCGCGCCATCGATCGTCACCGTCGGCGTGCACGGTGGGAGTGGAGGCACCTCGGGTGGAGCGCTCGAGCAGCCCGCCGTCGTCGCCAGTGCGAGGACGAGCATGTCGCGAATCTGCCAATGCACGAGCGCGAGTGTACGATGCGTGACCGTGCGCTCGAAAATAACGCTCACTGCATTCGTGCTCACGACTCTCGTGCTCGCGCGACCAGCCCGAGCCGAGGACACCGAGGCGGAGATTGCACGCGGTGATCACGTGCTCGACGAGGACGAGGTCGATCGCGCGGGCATCGTGCGGGTGGGCCTCGGGATCGGCGGACAGCCCGCGGCGGGCGAGGTCGGCGCCATCGTGCACGCCGACGTCGGTGGCCGTCCGATGCTCGGCGGGCTGATCGTCACGCTCTCGAGCACGCTCTACGCGAACCCGTCCGCGCTGGTGTGGACGACCGGCTTCTCCGCGGAGCTCGACGTCACGTACGTGATCGAGACCGCGTTCTACACGCGCCGCGAGGTGAACGCCGAGCGCCTCGTGCAGCTCTCGCTGGGCGGGCGCATCGGCCTCTCGTACGGTCGCGACGCGCAGCCGATCCCGTTCGATCTCGGCGAGCGCGTCTACGAAGTGCTGCGCCCCGAGTGGAGCTTCTACGCGGAGGGCCGCATCCGCGTCGCGCCGGGCTGGTACCTCACCGCGCGCCCGATGCTCGACGTGCCCACGGACTTCGGCGACATCGCGCGATGGAGCGTCACGATCGGCGGCGCGTACGCGTGGCGCTGATCCGCGCGCGCACACGCAAGGGGGCGTAGGGGCCCCCGCGCAGCGCGGAGCGGCCAGGGGGTCGAGAGGGGAGCGGAGCTCCCCCGGGAAATCAGTGACCGCCCACGAGGCCCGCCGCTGCGAGCATCGCGAAGAGGGCCGCCGCGAGCGACTCGCCGGCCACCGCACCCGACGCGAGCGGGATGATGTAGCGCTCGCCGGTCTCCTTGCCGAAGCGCATCCACAGCTCCGCGATCACCGCGCCGATGAAGAACGAGAGCGCGTTCGCGAAGGGCACGACGAACGCGAGCCCGAGGCCCATCGACGAGGGCATCCACTTCTTGATGTTCTTGGGCGCGAGGCCTTCCGCGAGCGCGAGCACGATGCCGACGAGACCGCCGATCACGATCGCGAGGCGCGCGCTCTCGGGGATCGTCTCGACGCCGCGCGAGAGCGCCTGCGCCACCGCGTACCACATCGTCGTCGCGGGCGAGTTGAACGCCTCGAGGTGCTCGCGGTCCGGCACCAGGACGAACCACGCGGGCACCACCGCGATCACGCCGAAGAACACGCCGAAGAACTGCGCGAGGAACTGCTTGCGCGGGTTCGCGCCGAGCAGATAGCCGCTCTTCAGGTCGGTCAGCAGGTCCGCGCTCGAGCCCGCCGCGCCCGCGGTGATGCCCGCGGTCATCAGGTTCACCGTCGTGTTCGCGGGCGCGAGCACCGCGTAGGTGAACTGCGTGATCTTGCCCATCGCGCCGATCGGCGTGGTGTCGGTCTCACCGGTCGCGCGGCACGCGACGAGCGCGAGCACGAACGAGAGCACCACGCTGAGCACGCCGAGCCACGGCGCGATGCCGAACGAGAGCCAGCACAGCAGCGTCAGGCCGATCGTCACCGGGATGCCGCCGATCAGCAGCCAGCTCGCGGGCACCTCGAGGCGCTCGATCGGATCGCTGCTCGCGCCGTCCTTCTTCTTCCCGAGGTTGCGGATCGCGCGGAGGATCGTGCGGTAGCCCAGCGCGAACGACGTGAGGCCCGACGCGACGAGCAGCGCGGTGCCGAGCCAGAGCGACCAGCGCGTCACGCGGATCATCGCGATGATCGGGCGCTCGTGGAGCTCGCTCGCGCCGGGCGCGATCACCGTCCACCCGACCATCGGCGCGCCGTCGGCGGCGACCGCAGGCTCGCCGATGCGGATGCGATCCGCGGGCACGCCACGCTCGACGAGCGCGTCGCGCAGGTGCTCGGCGCGCGCGGTCGCGATCGCCGCAGTGCCGCCCGCCGACTGGTTCGCCATGCCGGTGAGCTGGATCGCCTCGATCGCGCTGCTCGACGCGAGCGTCTCGCTCGCCGTCGCCGCGGCCTCGTCGTACTGCGCGCCCTCGAGCTCGGTCGAGCCCGGCCCGAACTCGACGCCCGGATTGCTCGCGACCTCCATGTGACCGAAGAAGCGCTTCGGCGCCTCGACCCAGTCCTCCATGCCCATCGTCGCCGGCGCGAGCGCGACGTAGTTGATCAGCGATCCGACGAGCATCCACGTCGAGACGCGCAGACCGACGATCATGCCCGCCGCGATCAGCAGCAGGCTCGGCTCGAACCACATGCCGAGCGTCTTGCCGGTGAGCACCGTGCTGCGCGCGCCGACGATCGGGAAGTTCAGGAAGATCTGCTCGGGCATGTACCCGAACGAGCGCACCAGCGCGACGACGATGCCGACCGCGAGCGCGCCGATCAGCGCGCGCGCCTTGAGCATCGACTCGCGACCCGCGGCGTAGAGCGAGCGCAGCGTCTCCGCGGCCGCGATGCCGCTCGGGAAGGGCAGCTGCTCGCTGTTGATCATCTGCCGCTTCATCGGGATCGCGAGGAAGACCCCGAGCAGCGCGGTGAGCAGCACCCAGATCGCGACCGGGAACCAGTGCATCTGCTGACCGGTGATCAGCAGCAGCGCGCCGACCGCGGTGGCGAGCGTGCCGCCGGTCGAGTAGCCCGCCGCCGACGCGGTGGACTGCATGCAGTTGTTCTCGAGGATCGTCATCTTCGTCTTCGCGAGTCGAAGCGAGACGAAGGAGTTCCAGATCGCGTAGCTCAGCACGCACGCGGTGATCGCGACGCCGAACGCCCAGCCGAGCTTGAGCGTCGTGTAGAGGTTCGAGACGCTCATCGCCGCGCCGAGCAGACCACCCATCACGACCGCGCGGATCGTGAGCTGCGGGACGTCGTCACCGCGGTAGTAGTGCTTCACCCATGCGGCGTCGCGCTCTTCCTCGGGGAGCTGCGAGAGGTCGGGAAGACCCTCGGGCGTGGCGGACGCGGCAGTGCTCTCGGAGGCGGCGGGTGCGGACATGCGCTGGTACCTTCTGGCCCCAAAATCGATTGGGAGGCGGGCACCATCGCACTGGACCGCCGCGAGCTTCAAGCGGATCGACTCGATGACACGACGCACGTTCGACGAGGGCTATTACCGGCGCTTCTATCTGGATCGCAAAAGGCGCGTGGCGTCGCGAGAAGACACGGAAAAGCTCGTGGAATTCGTCGCTGCGTACCTGCGTCTGCTCGACGTGCGTGTGCGCACGGTGCTCGATCTCGGGTGCGGTCTCGGGTGGTGGAGAGACCCCGTGCTGCGCTGTTTTCCTGGTGCGACCTGGACGGGAGTCGAGGTGAGCGAGCACCTCTGCGACACGCTCGGTTGGAGCCGAGGATCGGTCGTCGATTGGAAGGGCGAGCCCGCGGACCTCGTGGTGTGTCAGGGCGTCCTGCAGTACCTCGACGACCGCGAGGTGACGCGTGCGCTCGCGAACCTGAAGCGCCACGCGACGAAGGCGATCTATCTCGAGGCGGTCACGCGCGAGGACTGGAGCAAGACGGTCGATCGCGCGCGCAGCGATCACGACGTCGCGCTGCGATCGGCCGAGGTCTACAAGCGCGCATTGTCGACGCGCTTCGTGCACGCGGGCGGCGGGCTCTGGCTGCGCAAGAGCGAAGCGACGCTGTTCGCGCTCGAGCGCGCGTGAGGATCACTGCGGCCTGATCTCGACGCCGAGCACCAGCACGCCGAGCGCGCCGGCGATGCCCGCGAGGGTCTCGCCGGTCGGCGCGAGGGTGCCGCGCACCGGCACCGCGATCCATCCGAGCTCGACGCCGACGTGCAGATACGCGGAGCCGACGACGTGCAGCGAGAGGTGCGCCGCGCTGATCACCGCGAGCGTGCCGCCGGCGATCGTCTCCGCGCTCGCGCCGGATGATGCGCGCCCCTCGAGGATCGCGGCACCACCGCGCGCGCCCACGCCGAAGTCCGCGTGATCGAGCCCGAAGGGAAGCCGCAACGCGAGGAGCGCGCCGACCCATGCGGTGGTGACCGCGACCGAGCCGAGCGCGCCCGCTTCCACGCGGCCGTGCTCGGCGCGCGCGTCGAGCACCAGCGCGAGCGGCGCGAAGAGCTCGATGTCGACCGCGAGCCCACCGCCGCCCGCGGCGTGCAGCGGCTCGCCCGAGAGGCGCAGCGCACCGAGCACCTGCACTCCGACCGGGCCTGCGGTGATCGGCTCGGGGGTCGGGGTCTCGAGATCGCCGGGCGAGGTCTCGTCGACGAGGCGATCGCGCGCGGCGTCGAGCGCCGCGGCGCGTGCTTCTTCGCTGCCCTCGGGCGAGGGGCGCATCCCGTCGAGCTCTGCGTCGTGGCGCATGCCGAGCTCGACCCACGCCGCGCCGAGGAGCTCGGCGATCGCGAGCGCGACGAGGCGCGCGCGCACCGCGGCAGGCGCGCTCGCGAGATCGAACGTGCGCTGCAGGCGCTTGCGCGTGAGGCCGTCGTCGACGTCGACCGAGACCGACGTGCCCTCGCACGAGACGCGCGCGCGGGTCGTCGACTCGAGGTCCGAGGGCGCGAGCTCCGCGTCGTCGCCGAGCTCGATCGCGAGCACGTGCGCGGTGAGCTCTGCGTCGAGCTCCGTGCACGAGGGATCGATCGCGATCGCGACGCGTGGTCGGTCCTGCGCGCTCGCCATCGCGGGCGCGAGCAGCAGGGCGCTCAACAGCAGCGCGTCGATCGCGGCCCAGCGCCGCGTGCGATCACTCGAGACCGCCGAGGCGGCGCACGGCGTCGGTGCGGAGATCCTCGGGATACAGGCGAAGATAGTCGAGAGCGCGCGCGCGTGCTCGATCGTGCAGCCCGGCGCGGTGACAGGACTCGACCTCGCGGGCGAGCGCGTCCTGCGCGAGGGTCCCCTCGGGGGCGAGCCGGCGCGTCTCGGCGAACGCGTCCGCGGCCTCGGCGGGACGACCGAGCTGCTGGAGCAAGACGCGACCGAGGGTGAACGCGACGACCGGTGCACGGGCATCGTCGCGACCGACGTCGAGCGCGCGACGCAGGTACGCGAGCGCCTCCGCGGGGTGCCCCGAGAGGCGCGCGCAGTCGGCGGCGAGGATCAGCGTGTCGACGTCGTCGCCGCGCAGGACGGTGGGATCGAGGAGCAGCAGCGCGTAGCCCTCGTCGTAGCGGCCGTGCTCGGCGTGGGCACGCCACGCGGGCCGGGTGTCGGGCTCGGGCGCGACGGGCGCCTCGTCCGGGACGACCTCGGGCTCCACCGGAGCGGGCTCGACGGCGCGCGCGCGGGGCTCGCGGTGATCGCGCGCGCGCGGCGCGGTCTCGCGCACGACCACGTCGGGCGTGGCCGGGTCGGGCGTGGTCGTGTCGGGCGGCGTGACCGTCTGCCGCGCGACGAACGCCGGCGTGATCGCCGGGGTCGGCTGGAGCTCCGCGGTCGGCTCGGTGGGGAACGCGCCGCGCTCGCCGGCGGCGAGCTCGACGCGCGCGCCGGGCTCCCACTCGACGCGCACGCGACCCTGATCGACCTGGACCGCTGCGCCGCTTCCCTCGCGTCGCACCGTGAACACGGTGCCGATCACCGACACCGCGACCGTGCCCGCGCGCACCCGGAACACGCGCGGAAGCCCCGGCGTGACCTCGAAGCGCGCTGCACCGCGCACCAGCACGAGCTCGATCTCGCCGGGCGTCATCCGGCCCACGAAGACCTCGCTGTCGGCGTCGAGCGGCGTGACGATCGATCCGTCCGCGAGCCGCAGGACGCTCGGCGTGACGGCGGCGGACACCTCGGGGTCGGGCGTGCCGTCGGGCGCGGTCGCGATCGGACGCGCCAGGAACGCGATCGCGGTCATCGCCGCGATCGCGATCGCCGATCCGACGGTGCGCTGCACCACGCGACGGCGTCCGCGCGCCGCGGCCCGCTGTGCGGCGCGGCTCGCGCGCGCGCGATCCCAGTCCGGCGCGACGTGCTCGCGCACGTCGGCGATGGCCTCTCGGAGACGGTTGCCTTTACTCATCGGCGAGCTCCGCTTCCAGGACTGCGTGTGCCGCGGCGATGCGTCTCTTCACCGTCGCGAGCGAGCACTCGCACGCGAGCGCGACCCGCTCGAGGGGCTCGCCCTCGAGATAACGAAGCGTCCATGCGAGCCGTTCTTCCGTGGGCAGCGACCCGAGCACTCGATAGAGGTCGGCGATGCGCGTGCGCTGCTCCGGCGAGGCGCGCTCGTCCGCGAGCGCTGCCTGATCGAGCTCCTCGTTCAATCCGAAGATCGTGAGCGCGTAGCGCTTGCGCAGCACGAGGCGCGCCTTGCGCACCGTCAGCGTCGCGAGCCACGCGCGCGCCGAGTCGGGATCACGGAGGCGATCGATGCCGCGCACCGCGTCGAGGAAGACGTCTTGCACGAGGTCGTCGAGCTCCGGGCTGCGACCGAGGATGCGCATGCCGACGCGCAGCACGTAGCCACCGTGCAGCCGGAACGCCGAGTCGAGATCGATCGGCGCGCGGACGCCCGATCGCTCGGCGTCGTCGCCGCCCGGCTCGTCCCCTTCGTCGTCGGGGGGCGAGTCGACCAGCCGCAGGTGTGCCCGCGCGTCGGAGCTCATGCCGGGTGTGTGTGATGGCGAGGGGCGAATGGCTCACGCGATCGACGCCGATCCGTCCGATCGACGTGTCGGCATTGTGAGGAATCGGACGTGCGCCGCGCCGTGGCCGGCACTCCGCCGCACCCGCCCCGATGCTCGTGAACGAAAAGCGACGAGCGCGTGAGCCATTCGCAATTCGTTTTCACACAACCCCCGCCGAGGAGACGACCGCTCCATGCGATCCCGATCCGGCCCGCGCATCATCGTCCTGCTCGCGCTGGCGCTCGCCGCCTGCGACGGCACGCGCGAGCCCGTCCTTCGGGTCGACGCCGGGCCCGACGCGCCACCCGACGAGCAACGCCCGTACGTCGTGAGCACGTCGCCCGAGAGCGGCGCCGTCGACGTGCCGCCCGACGAGTGGATCGACGTCACGTTCAGCGAGCCGATCGCCGAGGGCGGCGGCGTGACCGTGACCGCCGACGGCACCGCGGTGGCGCTCGAGCCGCTGCACTGGGACGACGCGCGACGCGTCCTCTCGATCGAGCCGGTCGAGCCTCTTCCCTCGCGCGCGAGGGTGCAGGTGCGCATCGCCGACGACTTCACCGATCGCGCGGGCAACTCGCTGCGCGAGCCGGCGCTCGTGGTCTTCGAGGTGGGCGACGCCGCGGCGCCGCGCGTGCTCACGAGCGAGCCGGTCGTCGGCGAGACCGGCGTGTCGGCGCGCCTCGACGCGATCGAGGTGCGCTTCGACGAGCCGATGGACGCGCGCGCGGGCACCGCGCGCCTCGAGGGGCCCGGCGTCGCGCGCGTCGTCGAGCAGCGCTGGGTCGAGGGCGCGCTCCTGCGCGTGTCGATCGAGGGGCTCTCGCACCAGAGCACGTATCGCCTCGTGCTCGACGGCTTCACCGACGCCGCGGGCCGCCCGCTCGATACCAGCGCGTACCTCGACGAGGGCGCGATCACGTTCGCGACCGGCCCCGACGCCGACGCGCCGCGCGTGATCGACGCGAACCCTGCCGAAGGGCAGGTCAACGTCGCGACGCTCACGCGCGAGATCACCGTCGTCTTCGACGAGCCGATGGACGTGACGCGTCGCGCGGCGCGCCTCGACGGGCCGAGCGCGGAGATGTGGCTCACCGGCGCGTGGTCCGAGGACGCGCGCACCATCACGTTCGGCGCCGCGGGGCACCTCGCGCCCTCGGGCGCGCACGCGCTCGATCTCACCGCGCTCCGCGACGTCGCGGGCAATGCGATCGACCCGGTGACGTACCTCGAGGACGGCGCGCTCGACTTCGCGACCGGCGCCGACGGACGCCCGCCGGCCGTGGTGTCGTCGACGCCCGTCGAGGGCGCGCGGAACGTGCGTGCGTCGATCGAGGAGCTGGTCGTGCGCTTCGACCGCGCGATGGATCGCGACGCGACCGCGACGGTGCGCATCGACGACGGCGTCGCGCCCTTCGACGTGCCGGCGCGCTGGAACCTCGCGGGCACCGAGCTCTCCCTCGACGTCCGCGCGCGACTCTTCGCGGAGCGCGCGCATCGCGTCGATCTGCGGGCGCAGCGTGATCTCTTCGGCAACGCGCTCGACGTCGCGGGCGTCTATCTCGGCGGCGACGGCGAGCTCGACTTCGTCACGGCGAGCGGCACCGGCGAGTCGTGCACCGACGCGCTCTCGATCGCGTCGGGCACGCCGGTCGCGGGCGGCGGTCACGAGTGGCGGCTCGCGCCGCGCGCGGTGACCTCGCGCGAGGGAGAAGGCGCGGGCGCGCAGTGCGCGGCGCGGCCGGAGTGGATCTCGCCCGACGCGGTGGTCCGCGTGGTGAAGACGACGCCCGCGGCGTCGCAGGGCGGCACCTACCTGCACGTGACCGCGACCAGCGCGGCGTCGCGTCTCGTGGTGCTCGAGGTGCGCTCGTCGTGCGAGCCCTCGCGCGACGTGCTCGACCCCGCGCGGCTCGACTGCCCCGGCGAGCGCGCGACGTGGGAGTCGTGGCTCGACGTCGGCCCCGGCGAGTACTTCGTGTGGGTCGCGACCGCCGCAGCGGGGACGCTCGCGGCGTTCGAGGGCGCGACGATCCGCGTCGACGAGGTCGCGACGATGCCCGAGGGCGAGTCGTGCGCCGATCCCTACGACGCGAGCTCCGCGATCCACTCGACGGGCGCGGGCGGCGAGCACGTCTACACGATCCCCGCGGGCGTCGGGCGCGCGTCGGATCGCACCGTCGTCGCCTACGACGGCGCAGGCACGATGCTGTGCGACCCCGAGCGCCTCCAGGGCGGCGACGTCGTCGTCGCGCTGTCGAAGACGTCGCCCACGAGCGTGCTCTCGGCGGTGGTCACGGCGACGAGCGAGGTCGACGTGCAGCTGCTCGATCGCTGCGACCCGCGCGCGTCGGGCGCGCGCTCGCTCGCATGTGCAGCGGACGTGACGGGATCGCGGCGCGCGGAGCTCACCGCACACGGCGCGGCGGGCACCTACTACGCGTGGATCGCCTCGGCGCGACCCTACCTCGGGATCGGCGGCGCGACGCTCCGCGTGCGCGAGATCGAGCCGCAGGCGGGTGACGACTGCGCGCACGCGATCCCGATCGCATCGAGCGGCACGACGACGATCACCGCGACGCGCCCCGAGCGCCTCGACGTGCCCGGCTGCTTCCCCACGAGCGGCGGCGTCACCTGGTACCGCTTCACCGCGGCCGAGGCCGCGACCGTGATCGACGCGAGCGGCCCCGGCGCCATCGCGGTGGTCGCGCCCGGCTCGTTCGAGACGCGCTCGTGCACGAGCGACACGTCGGGCCCCGCGCTCGGCGCGTTCGCGGCGCCGGGCAGCGAGGTGTGCATCGCCGTGTCGAGCAGCGCGGGGATCGGCTCGCTCACGCTGACGCCGGTTCCCTACGCCGGCGTGATGGGAGGCGTGACGCCGCTCGGGATCGCGCCGCCTGCGCGCGCCACCGGCGGCGTCGAGACGATGGAGTCCGAGCTGTGGATCGCGGTCACGCCGACGACGATCCACGCCGCGGTGCAGTGGCCGTCGCGCATCCTCTCGGTGCCGCGCAGCGGTCACGTGCGCGCGGACTCGCACGAGGTCGAGCCCTTCGAGATGGGCTACTCGGGCGTCGCGGTCGGCGAGGCGCTCTTCAGCCTCGACGACGCGGGCTTCTACGACATCGGTCTCGGCACGCTCGTCGGGCCCGCCGATCACACGCGGCTCTATCGCTTGGTCACGCCCAGCGGCGCGTTCACGACGAACGAGCCGTTCGACTGGGACGGCGCGGCGCGGCTCGGCAGCCAGGTGTACCGCTCGGTCGCGTACGACGGCGCGGATCTGTGGCTGCTCGTCGACTCGCCGGCGGCGTTCGGCGGCGGCGGATCGGCGGGCGTCGTCACGCTGCACCGCGCGAGCCCGAGCGCGCCGGGCGTGTCGCGAATCGCGGGCGAGATCCCGGCGATGGAGCGCGCGATCGCGACGGCCGTCGACGCGACGTACGTGTACCTGCTCGGCCGCGTCGCGGGCGTGGGCGGCGTCTATCGCGTGCGGCGCGACGCGCTCGCGGGCGATCCGATCCCGGAGCTGGTCGCGCGCGCGAACGTGCCCGAGACGATGGCGCGCGGATCGATCGCGCTCGACTCGATCGGCGCGGCCCAGGTCCTCTACTTCCGCGACGCGCAGGGCGACGTGCGTGTCGTGACGGGGCTCGGCACGAGCACGCCGATCGACCTCGGCGTCGTGAGCCCGCTGGGCGACGCCGACGATCACCAGCTCACGTACGACGCGCTCTCGGACTCGATCTTCCTGTTCGAGTCCGAGACCGACGCGCGCGGGAATTTCGTCCGTTTGGACTGAGGGGAGCAGGATGTACAGACACGTTCGCTCATGGGTGGGGTGGTGCGCGGCGATCCTCGTGATCGCAGCACCGGGCTGCGGCGACGACGACACGAGCACGGGCGACGACGACGCGTCGGTCCCGGGCGACACCGTCGCGCCGAGCGTGGTCTCGGTCACGCCGAGCCACGGAGCGACGGGGGTCGCACCGGACGCGACGCTGCGGGTGACCTTCTCGGAGCCGATGGATCCCGCGGCCGGCACGCTCGAGGTGCGCAGCGGCGAGACGATGCTGACGCTCGGCGCGCGCTCGTGGAACGAGGACGGCACCGAGCTCTCGATCCGCACCGCGATGCCGATGCCGAGCGGCGCGACGAGGTTCGCGGTGGAGGCGGACTTCGAGGACCTCGCGGGCAACACGCTCGAGGAGGGCGGCGAGGTGCAGTTCGAGGTGCTCGACCTCGTGGCGCCGCAGATCGTGTCGACCACGCCCGCCGAGGGCGCGACGGTCTCGGTCGCGACCGCGGAGATCGTGTTCGTGCTCAGCGAGAGCGTGCGCGGTGATCTGCCGACGCTGACGATCACCGGCGCGGGCTCGCCCGTGCTCGGCACGCCGGCGTGGAGCGACGCGCACACGCTGCGCGTGCCGGTGAGCGGGCTCGCGCACGAGGGCGAGTACCGCGTGACGATCGCGGGCGTGCGCGACATCGCGGGCAACGCGCTCGACACGAGCGCGCTCGGCGACGAAGGCGCGCTCGACTTCACGGCGGACGACGACGTCGCGCCGGTCGTGACCGACTCGAATCCGTCGGACGCTCAGGTCGACGTCGCGTGGGACGTGCTCACGCAGGTCGTGGTGCTCTTCTCGGAGCCGATGGACGCGACCGCGGGCACCGCGACGCTCACGGTGTCGGGCGCGGCGACGACGCTCACCGGCAGCTGGGACATGGGCGGCCGCCGCCTCCTGCTCGACGTCACCGATCGCCTCGAGAACATCACCGTGCACCGCGTCGCGCTCGACGGCTACCGCGACGTCGCGGGCAACGCGCTCGACGGCACCGTGCTGCTCACCGACGGTGCGATCGACTTCACCACCGGCGATCTCTACAAGCCGTACGTCGTCTCGAGCACGCCCGCCGAGGGCGCGACCGACGTCGCGCCGTCGACGACGGCGGCACCGCTCGAGATCACGATCACGTTCAGCGAGGCGATGGACACCTCGCGCACCGAGGTGACGATCGTCGGCGACGGCGCGTCGATCACCGCGGCCGGCACGTGGTCGGTGGCGGGCACGTCGCTCACGATCCCGGTGGGCGCGCGCCTCAACGCGGGCGCGAGCTACTCGATCGATCTCACCGCGTTCCGCGACGCGACCGGCACGCTCTTCGACGCGGCGCACGAAGGCCTCGGCGGCGACGGCGAGCTCGACTTCGCGCTGCGCGCGCCGACCGGTGAGCGCTGCGGTGACGCGCTGACGAACGAGCAGGCCGTCGAGATCGACGGCGCGCGCGAGTGGCAGATCGCGGCGGGCGGCGTGACCACCGACGACGGCGCGGTGACGTGCATCCCCGTGGCCGCGACGCTCCCCGACGGCGTGATCCGCTATCGCAAGACCACGCCGAGCCTCTCGGCGGGCGGCACCGCGCTGCACATCACGCTGCGCAACGGGTTCAACTTCGAGGTGACGAGAGACACCTGCGAGCTGCCCGCCGCCGATCCTTCGGATCAGCTGCGCTGCTCGTACATGAACGCCGACAACACCGGCCTCGTCGAGACGTGGCTCGATGTCGGCCCCGGCGACTACTACGTCTGGGTCAGCAACTTCGAGACGTTCAACCAGACGACGGTGCGCATCGCCGAAGAAGCGATGCCGCGCGACGGCGAGAGCTGCATCGCGCCCTACGACGGAGCGACCGACGCGGCGATCTACACCGCGCCGACGAGCCCCGACGGCGACCACGTCTGGACGATCACCACGGGCACGATCCACGGCATGGAGCGCACCGTCACGCCGACCGGCCCCGGGCCGCTCTCGTGCGATCCGACCGTGCCGCTCGGCCACGACGCGGTGATCGCGTTCGACAAGACGAGCGACGCGAGCCTCGTGACCGTCAGCGTCGTGCCCTTCGGCCGCGCGTCGCCGTTCGGGGCGCCCGCGCCGCACGTCGACGTGGAGATCTCGCGCGGCGGATGTGATCCCACGACCGCGGGCCGCGACGTCGAGGTGTGCGCGACCCGTCTCACCGGTCCCGGCGGCGGCGCGAGCTTCACGATCGACGGTCCCGCGGGTCGCCTCGACACGTGGATCACCGCGCCGCAGCAGCCGGCGCCCCCGAACGGTCTGATCACCGCATTCGTTCCGTTCCCCGGCGCGACGGTGCGCATCTCGGAGTTCACGCCGGGCCTCGGCGACACCTGCGCGAACGCGATCCCGCTGAGCCCCGGCGCGAACACGGTCGCGCCCGATCGCACCCACCGCGCGTACGCGCCGGCGTGCATGCCGACCGGCGCGCTCACCTGGTACCGCTACACGCCGACGCGCAACTTCGCGATCATCCGCACCGACACCGCGACGCGCGGCGCGGTCGTGAGCGCGGCGAGCGCGGGCACGATCAACTGCGGCGACAACCTCGCGAACGGCGTCGGCGCCGCGACGACGGTCGGCCAGGACGTGTGCATCGCGGTGGCGTCGGGCACTGGCGCGACGTCGCTGTCGATCCAGGAGCTCGACTTCGGCGGCGTGCGCGGCGTGCCGACGAATCTCGGGATCACGTTCCCCGCGACCGCGCCCGAGTCGATCGGGTTCTCGGGCCCGCGCTGGATCACCACGACGCCGACGCACATCGCGGTCGGGCTCAATCAGCGGGTCATCGCGACCGCGCCCCTCGCCGGCGGCGCGGACTTCACGCTCTCGACGCTCGCCGGCACGACGCGCCAGTTCGGCCTCGGAGCGCACTTCGACGGCACGTCGATCATCGCGACGATGTCGGGCAGCAGCGCGACCGATCCGCGCGTCGCGCGCGTCGCCGACGGGATGGGCGCCGCGTCCACGACCGACCCCGCCTCCTTCGTCGACATGCCGCCGGCGTCCACCGGGTACGCCGCGAAAGCGATCAACGCGATCGCGCGCGACGGTGACAACGTGATCGTCGCGACCGCGCGCGCGTTCTCCTCGCCCCCGTCGACGCAGTTCTATTCGATCCCGATCGCGGGCGGCGCCGCGACGCTGCTCGGGGAGAACACCACGTTCGACGGCGTCGCCGGCCTCGCGGTCGACGCGACCTACTTCTACATGACGACGATGGTCGGCTCGACGCGCGGGCTCTTCCGCCTGCCGCGCGCCGCCCTCGCGAACCCGTCGACGCCCCCCGAGCTCCTCGCCGCGGTGACCGTCGACTTCAGCAACCAGCCGGTCTACCTCGACCCCGCGAACGACGCGCTCTACTTCCGCGCGACGGCCATCACCATCACGAGCTCGAGCTCCGAGGTGTGGCTCGTCATCGATCCCGATGGCGTGACGCCCACGTTCGCCGGACCGATCTGGCGCACCACCATCGGCGCCGGGCTGGGCTTCGATCCGAGCGGCCCTTCGCTCTTCGTGATCGACGCATCCGCCGGCACTCAGTCCGCCGCGCGCTGGCTCCGGCTCGACTGAGCCGAACTCGTTCCCCGGAGGAGGAGCTCGATGGCTCGATCCGCACGCCCGTCGATGTTTCCGTGCTCGCTCGCGCTCGCGCTGGCCGCATCCGGCTGTGCGGGCGACGACGAGCCGCCCTCCGGTGACACCACTCCGCCGTCGGTCGTCGACGTCGCGCCGCCCGATGGGGCGACCGGCGTCGCGCCCGACGCGATGATCCGCGTGCGCTTCTCGGAGGCGATGGATCGCGACTCCGGCGCGCTCGTGGTGCGCAGCGGAGGCATCGATCTCGCGCTCGCCGCCCCTTCGTGGAACGCGGCGAGCACGGAGCTCTCGGTGCGTCCCGCTGCGCCGCTGCCGAGCGGCGCGGTTGCGGTGATCGTCGACGACGACTTCACCGACGTCGCCGGCAACCCGCTCGCGATGCCGGTGCAGGTCGCATTCGAAATCCTCGATCTCGCGCCGCCCGAGATCGTCTCGACCACGCCCGCCGAGGGCGCGACGGTCTCGGTCGGTACGAGCGAGATCGTGTTCGTGCTCAGCGAGAGCGTGCGCGGCGATCTCCCGACGCTGACGATCACCGGCGAGGGCTCGCCGGCGCTCGGCACGCCGGTGTGGAGCGACGCGCGCACGCTGCGCGTGCCGGTGAGCGGCCTCGCGCACCAGGGTGAGTACCGCGTGACGATCGCGGGCGTGCGCGACCTCGCGGGCAACGCGCTCGACACGAGCGCGCTCGGCGCGGAAGGCGCGCTCGACTTCACGGCGAACGACGACGTCGCGCCGGTCGTGACCGACTCGAGCCCGTCCGAAGGTCAGCTCGACGTCGCGTGGGACGCGCTCACGCAGGTCGTGGTGCTCTTCTCGGAGCCGATGGACCAGAGCGCGGGCACCGCGACGCTCACGGTCTCGGGCGCGGCGACGGCGCTCACCGGCAGCTGGGACATGGGCGGCCGGCGCCTGCTGCTCGACGTCACCGATCGCCTCGAGAACATCACCGCGCACCGCGTCGCGCTCGACGGCTATCGCGACGTCGCGGGCAACGCGCTCGACGGCACCGTGCTGCTCGTCGACGGCGCGATCGACTTCACCACCGGCGATCTCTACGCGCCTCACGTCGTCTCGAGCACGCCCGCCGAGGGTGCGACCGACGTCGCCCCCTCGACCACCGCCGCACCGCTCGAGATCACGATCACGTTCAGCGAGGCGATGGACACGTCGACCTCGGAGATCACGATCGCCGGCGACGGCGCGTCGATCACCGCGGCCGGCACGTGGTCGATCGCGGGCACGTCGCTGACCGTTCCGGTCGGCGCGCGCCTCAACGCGGGCGCGAGCTACACGATCGATCTCACCGGCTTCCGCGACGCGACCGGCACGCCGCTCGACGCGTCGCACGAACGGCTCGGCGGCGACGGTGAGCTCGACTTCGCGCTGCGCGCGCCGACCGGCGAGCGCTGCGGCGATGCGCTCACCAACGCGCAGGGCGTCGAGATCGACGGCGCGCTCGAGTGGCTCGTCGCGAACGAGGGCGTGATCGCCGACGACGGCGCGATCACCTGCATGACGACCGAGCTCACGCTGCCCGACGGCGTGATCCGCTATCGCAAGACCACGCCGAGCCTCTCGGCGGGCGGCACCGCGCTCCACATCACGGTGCGCGGCTACGCGAGCTTCGAGGTCACCGCCGACACGTGCGAGCTCCCTGCCGCCGCGGGACCGCTGCGCTGCTCGTACGCGAACCCCGGGCCCGCAGGCGACACCGAGACGTGGCTCGATGTCGGTCCCGGCGACTACTACGTCTGGGTCAACAACTTCGAGAGCTTCTACGAGACGACCGTCCGCATCGGCGAGGACGCCGATCCCCGCGACGGCGAGAGCTGCCTCGCGCCCTACGACGCCACGAGCGACGCGACGATCTACACGCCGCCCGCGAGCACCGACGGCGAGCACGTGTGGATCGTCTCCGAGGGCGCGATCACGGGCATGGAGCGCACGGTCACGCCGAGCGGTGCGCTCTCCTGCGATCCGACGACGCCGCTCGGACACGACATGGTCGTCGCGTTCGACAAGGCGCGCGCCGACAGCCTCGTCACGATCGACGTCGTCCCGTTCGGCAATCCGTCGCCCTTCGGGCCGACCGCGCACATCGACGTCGAGGTCGCGCGCGGCGGATGCGATCCGACCATCGCGGGTCGCACCGTCGAAGCATGCGAGACGCGCCTCTCGCCCGAGTCCGGCGGCACCACGATCACGATCGACGGCCCCGCGGGTCGTCTCGACACGTGGCTCGTCGCGCCGCAGCAGGCTTCGGGACCGGGCGGGCTCATCGACGGATTCGTGCCGTTCCCCGGCGCGACGGTGCGTGTCTCCGAATTCACGCCGGGCCTCGGCGACAGCTGCGCGAACGCGATCCCGCTGAGCCTCGGCTCGAACAACGTCACGCCCGATCGCACCCACCGCGCGTACGCGCCCTCGTGCCTGCGCCAGGGCGGGCTCACCTGGTATCGCTACACGCCGACGCGCAACTTCGCGATCATCCGCACCAACGCATCGACCGCGGGCGCGGTCGTCGCGGCCGACGGCGCGGAGCTCGGGTGCGACGCCGATCTCGGCGAGGGCATCGCCGCCGCGACGACGGCGGGCCAGGACGTGTGCATCGCGGTGCAGTCGAGCGCGGCGGTCACCTCGCTGACCATCGGCGAGCTCGACTTCGGCGGCGTGCGCGGTGTCGAGACCGATCTCGGCGTGCGCTTCCCCGCGACCGGCGCCGAGAACGTCGGCCTCTACAACGTGCACTGGTTCGTGACCACGCCGAGCCACCTCGTCGCCGGCCTCGACGGCGAGCAGATCCTCGCGGTGCCGCGCGCCGGTGGGGCCGACTTCTCGGTGAGCGTCGCGGGCCTCTCTCCGCGCGCGCTCTCGTTCGACGCGATCGTCGACGGCTCGCGCATCCTCGGCACGGTCACCGGCAGCGATCCGATGGAAGCGCGCGTCGCGAACGTGGCGAGCGCGACGGGCGTCGCGGCGACGGCACCGGCGTTCCTCGACACACCGCCCGCGCCGTCGGGCTACGTCGAGGAGAGCCTCGGCGCGATGGCGCGCGACGGCGCGAACGTGATCGTCGCGACGATGCGCAGCTGGTCCGAGACGCCGGTGCTCACCTTCTACTCGATCCCGCTCGCGGGCGGCCCTGCGACGCGGCTCGGGCAGAGCACGCTGCTCAACGGCGCCGGCGGCCTCGCGGTCGACGCGACGTACTTCTATCTCACGTCGCAGATCGGCTTCGATCGCGGCCTCTATCGCCTGCGCCGCGATGCCCTCGGGTCGGCGCCCGAGCTGCTCGTCGCGGCGCCGGTCGACGGGGCCTCGTCGCCGGTGTTCCTCGATCCCGCGAACGACGCGCTCTACTTCCGCGCGACCGAGCTCGCGTTCACCGGTCCGAGCACCGCGCACGTGTGGCTCGTGCTCGACCCCGACGGCGCCACCGGACCGCGCTTCGCGGGACCGATCTGGCGCACCAGCGCGGGCCAGGGGATGGCGTTCGACCCCGCTGGTCCTTCGCTCTTCGTCATCGACGTGTCGAGCGGCCGCAACGAGACGGCGCGCTGGCTCCGTCTCGACTGAACGCATCGAACCGCACTCCTTCGCGACGACGACCATGCGCAGCATCCACATCGCACTCGTGATCTCCCTCCTCGCGCTGATCGGCGGTTGCACCGTCGGCGAGCCGAGCGACCCCGATGCCGGCGGCCAGGCCGACGCGACGAGCACCGGCGACGCCGGCGCGCCCGACGCGGCGCGCGTGGAGTGCGGCTCGCGCGGCGACACCGTCGGCGAGGCGTGCGGCTCGTCGACCGAGTGCGACGACGGCTGCTTCTGCAACGGCATCGAGCAGTGCGTCTCGGGCGCGTGCGTGCGTCGCGACGCGCCGTGCGTCGACGAGCTCGACTGCACCGGCGACCTCTGCGACGAGGACACCGACACCTGCGATCCCGCGCCCGACGATGCCGCGTGCGCCGACACGGACATGTGCAACGGCGCCGAGGTCTGCGTGCCCGGCGTCGGCTGCGTGCCCGGCCCGCGCCTCGTCTGCAACGACGACGACCCGTGCACGATCGGCACCTGCGATCCCGAGACCGGCTGCGCGTACATCGCGCGCGATCTCGACGGCGACGGCCACGCCGACGATCGCTGCGGCGGCGACGACTGCAACGACGACCCGTCGATCGGCGCGACGGTGCACCCCGGCGGCACCGAGGTCTGCGACAACGGCCTCGACGACGACTGCAACCGCGTCACCGACTACTACGAGCTCGCGTGCCGCGCGACGAACGACGACTGCGCCCGCGCCGAGATGCTCCCCGGGCCCGGCACCTACGTCCGCACCACGCGCGGCGCGACGAACCACTACCCGCTGAGCTGCTTCGCGGGCGGCATCGACACCGTCTTCCGCTTCCATCTCGACGAGCCGCGCGACGTGTCGGCGTCGCTGCGCATCGAGACGAGCGGCACCGGCGCGCTCGCGATCCGCGCCGCCGATCGATGCGCCGACGGCCCCGACGTCGCATGCGGCAACGCGGTCGCGACGCGCGCGCTGCCCGCCGGAGATCACGTCCTCGTGGTGCGCACCAGCTCGGCGGTGACGTTCACGCTCTCGCTCTCGTTCGATGCGCCGAGCGCCGAGGAGGACACCGACGTGTGCGGCCCCGCGACCGTCGACATCTCGGGCGGCGGCGTGTTCACCGGGCTCTTCGCCGAGGTCGAGGACGACTACGAGGTCGCGTGCAACGGCGGCGCGCCCACCCGCGACGCCGCGTATCGCATGGTGCTGACCGAGCCCTCCGACGTGCAGCTGAGCGCGAGCACCAGCACCGGCGCGCCGGTGACGACGTACCTCACGCTCACGCGCGACTGCGACAACGAGCTCGGCGCGATCGGCTGCGCGACCAGCGGCTCGCCGCAGCTCTTCCGCCAGTCGCTGCCCGCCGGCACGTACTACGTGCTGATCGAGTCCGCGAGCGCGACCGCGCTCACCTGGCGCCTCGAGGCGACGATCACGCCGGCCGCGGTCCGCGAGCCCGGCGATGCGTGCACCGCGCCGCTCGACGTCACGAACCGCAGCGCGACCGTGCCGATCTCCGAGCTCTCGCTCGACACCGGCACCGGCTGCGGCGGAGACACCGCAGCGTTCCGCGACGCGACGTTCTCGTTCACCACCACCGAGGTGCAGGACGTCATCCTGACGACCGAGACCGGCGGCCCGCACTACGCGTCGCTCTCGCCGCTCTGCGGCGACCGCGCGGCCGAGACGTTCTGCTCGAGCGGCTCGCCGCGCGTCACCCAGCGCCTGCTGCGCGTGCCCGCGGGCACGCACTACGTGACGGTCGCGACGACGCAGCTCACGGGCGACGTGACCGCCTCGGCGATGCTCGCGCCGCCCACGTTCCCGCCGGCGAACGACGAGTGCGGCGGCGCGATCGACCTCACCGACTCGGTGCTCTCGCGCGGCGATCTCACGGCCGCGTCGGACGACGTGCTCTCGTGCGGCGGCAACGGCGCGGTCGAGACCGTGCATCGCCTCGTGCTCACCCAGGAGCGCGCCGTGACGTTCGTCGCGCGCCGCAGCGGCAGCACCGAGCCGCTCGCGATCGGCGTGCGCGAGGCGGGCACCTGCACGGTGCGCTCCTCGGACGCGCCTTGTGGCTTCGGCATGCCCGCGGTCATCAGCACGACGCTGCGCGCGGGCACCTACTTCGTCGTCGTCGAGGCCCCGACCGCGCCCGGACCCTATTCGTTGATCGCCTACCTCGCCGAGCCCTGAAGAGCCCGACCATGATCACGCGCACCAAGCCCTTCCGCGCCACGCTGCTCGCGCTGCTCCTCGCGCTCGCCGGCTGCTCCGGCGATCCCGGTCCCTCGGGCCCGCTCGGCGAGATCGACTCCGACGGCGACACGATCTCCGACGCCGACGAGCTGGCGGCGGAGCGCCTCGACACCGATCACGACGGCGTGCTCGACGCGAGCGATCCCGACTCCGACGGAGACGGCGTGCTCGATCGCGACGAGGCCGGCGACGACGAGCTCGCGTCGGCGCCGATCGACTCCGACGGCGACGGCCTGCCCGACGTGCGCGACACCGACTCCGACGCGAACGGCCGCTCCGACGGCGCCGACGGAACCGAGGACGGCGACGGCGACGGATTCGCCGACTTCGCCGATCCCGACGACGACGACGACGGCCTCACCGACGCGGCCGAGCTCGGCGACAGCGCCGCGTTCCCGAGCGACACCGACGGCGACGGCGCGCCCGACTTCCGCGACCCCGACAGCGACGACGACACGATCCGCGACGGCGACGAAGGCACCGGCGACACCGACGGCGACGGCACCCTCGATCGCTTCGACGACGACTCGGACGGAGACGGACGCCCCGACTCGCTCGAGGCGGGCGACGCCGATCTCGCGACGCGACCCATCGACACCGACGAGGACGGAGTCTCCGACTTCCGCGATCGCGACGCCGACGGCGACGGCCTGCCCGACGCGCACGAGGTCTCCGAGGGCAGCGATCCGCTCGACCCCGACAGCGACGACGACGGCGTGGGCGATCTCGTCGAGTCCGCCGCGGGCACCGATCCCAACGACGCCGGCATCAGCCCGCTCACGCGCGGCGACTTCGTGTTCATCGTGCCCTACCGCGACGAGGCCGAGCCGCGTCGCGACACGCTCGAGCTGCGCACGAGCTTCCAGTACGCCGACGTCTACTTCCTCTTCGACACCACGGGCTCGATGGTCGAGGAGCTCGAGGCGATGCGCTCGGCGACGGTCGACGTGCTCGACGAGCTCACCTGCATCGACAGCGGCACGCCGTGCGTCGGCGACCCCGAGTGCGGCGCCGGCCAGGTGTGCAGCGTCGACGGCACCTGCGTCAGCGACCCGCGCGTCAGCGGATGCATCGCGAGCCTGCACAGCGGCGTCGGCGTGTACGCGGGCACCCCGAGCAGCTATCGTAACGTCGTGTCACTGCAGGGGAATTCGTCGATGACCGAGCGCGGCATCCCGCCCGAGGCGGGCGGCAACGGCGGCGCGGAGTCGCTCTTCGAGAGCGTCGCGTGCGTCGCCGATCCGGCGGTGTGCCTCAACGCGATGTGCGCGGCGAGCGGCATCGGGTGCCCGGGCTTCCGCGGCGAGTCGATCCGCGTGCTCGTCACGATCACCGACGAGACGAACCAGTGCACCACCGGGTGCACGGTGAACACCGCGATGGGCGCGGGCATGCTGCTGCGCGACCACGGCATCCTCTTCGTCGCGATCGACGCCGACGTGATGGCGTCGCCCGAGCTCGACCTCAAGGCGATCGGCCGCGCCGCGAACTCGCTCGACGCGAGCGGTCGTCCCTACTACGCGCGCGGCTCGTCGGCCGCGGTCGCGAGCGCGGTCACGCAGACCATCCGCGACATCGCGTTCGCGCGCCCGATCTTCGTGACGATCACCGCCGAGGACGAGGCGGGCGACGACGGCGACGCACGCCAGTTCGTCGATCGCCTCGAGGTGAACAACACCGCGAGCGGTCGCTGCGCGAACACGCTCTCCACCGCCGACAGCGACGGCGACGGCTTCCACGACTCGTACCCCACCGTGATCCCCGGCCGCGAGCTGTGCTGGGACGTCGTCGTGCGCGACAACGTCACGCAGCGCCCGACCGATCGCCCGCAGGTGTTCCGCGCCCGCGCGGTCGTGCGTGGCGACGACGCCGTGCTCGACGCACGCAACATCTACTTCATCGTCCCGCCCGTCGTGGATCGGCCCATCTGATGCGCACGCTTCGCTGCACCCTGCTCGTCGCGCTCGCGCTGCTCGGCGCCTGCACCACGCGCACGAACCATCACGACGACGCGGGCTCGACGATGCCGGTCGACGCGCGTCCCGGCGCGCCGGGTGACGCCGACGGCGACGGAATCCCCGACGCCGTCGAGGGCGAGGGCGATCCCGACGACGACGGCCTTCCCAACTCGCGCGACGACGACAGCGACGGCGACGGCATCCCCGACGCCGACGAGGCCGGCCCCTCGCCGATGTGGCCCACGGATCACGACGACGACGGCGAGCCCGACTTCCTCGATCGCGACTCCGACGACGACACGATCTCCGATCGCGACGAGGGCTCGGCCGACACCGACGACGACGGCGAGCTCGATCGCCACGACCTCGACTCCGACGGCGACGGGCGCAGCGATCGCGACGAGGCGGGCGACGCCGATCTCGAGACGCGCCCGGTCGACACCGACGGCGACGGCCCGCCCGACGCGCGCGATCCCGACAGCGACGGCGATGGCCTCGCGGACTCGGCCGAGCCCGGCGCGGGCTCCGATCCCATCGACGCCGACAGCGACGACGACGGCGCGAGCGATCTCGTCGAGCACGCCGCGGGCACCGATCCGCGCGACGCCGCGGACAACCCCGAGGCGCGCGGTGACTTCGTGTTCGTCGTCCCCTTCGTCGGCGAGCCGGTGCCTGCGCAGCGCACGCTCGACTTCGCGACCGACATCCGCAAGGCCGACGTCTACTTCCTGATCGACACCACCGGCTCGATGGGCGTGCCGATCGACAACGTGCGCACGAGCCTCTCGACGCCGACGGTCGGCATCATCGATCGCGTGCGCGCGACGATCCCCGAGGCGTGGTTCGGCGTCGGTCAGGTCAAGGACTACGACGACCCGTTCGTCTACCGGAACGAGACCGACATCACGTCGGACGCGGCGCGCGCGCAGCTCGGCGTCAACGCGCTCTCTCCGAGCGGTGGCGGTGACGGGCCCGAGGGTCAGGTGCCTTCGCTCTACGCGGTCGCGACCGGCAACGAGATCCTGAAGACGCCGGCGCGCACCGACTGCCCGGCGCGCACGTTCGGATGGCCGTGCTTCCGCGAGGACGCGGTGCCGATCGTCGTGCTGGTGACCGACGTCGCGTTCCACAACGGGCCCGACGGCTCGCACGGCTACCCCGGTTACACCACGTACCGGCCGATGCGCGAGGCGATCGTGCGCCGTCGCATCCGCGTGATCGGCGTCGCGATCGCGGAGGACGCGATCGAGCACCTCGAGGCGATCGCGCTCGACTCGGGCGCGATCGACGCAGCGAACGTCCCGCTCGTGAGCCGCGCGTTCGACGGCAACGTCGACGGCGTGGTCGTCGAGCAGATCGACACGCTCGCCGAGGCGTCGCGCTTCGACATCTCGGCCGAGCTCCGCGACGATGCCGCCGACGCGATCGACGCGCGCATCTTCGTGGATCGCCTCGAGGCGCGCACCGCCGGCGACGAGGCGCGCGGCTGCGTCGCGCTCGCGGCGGTCGACACCGACGCCGACGGCTTCGCGGACATGTTCCCGCGCGTCGGCAGCCGTCGTCGTGTCTGCTTCGATCTGGTCGCGCGCGCGAACACGACGGTGCCCGCGACCCGCGAGCCCCAGCTCTACGGCGCCACGGTGCGCGTCCTCGGCGATGCGTACGCCGAGCTCGACACGCGCCGTGTGTTCTTCCTCGTGCCGCCGGAGATCCCCGACCCGGGGCTGGAGTGATCACAGCTCGAGCTCGCGTCGGCCGTCCATCCGACACGACGCGTGCTCGACGCGCTCGGTCGCGCGCCATCCATCGCCGCGTCGCTGCGCCTGCGACTCGCACACCGCGCGGCGCATGAGATCGCACGGGCTCGCGCCGCGCGGCATCACGCGCGCGGGGCGCGGGCACGCACCTTCGCTCGAGAGCAGCGCGAGATCGCCACGACCGTCGGCATCGAGATCGACCGACGTCCGGCGCCCCGCCGCGTGATCGATCTCGCTCGTCACGATGACCGGCGTCGCCGCGCCCTCGGCGAGCCCGCACGCCGCGACCGGCGCGACGTGGTGCTCGAAATCGTGGCGCGGCGCGCGCGAGGGCGGCGCGTCGAAGCGCACGAGCGCATAGGCGGTCGGCGCCCCGCACCACTCGCAGTCGTCGGCGACGCGCACGACCTGATCGATGCGCGCCGTGCCCACGAGACCGTCGGCGTCGATCACCGCGCAGCGCTCTCCCGCTCGCGGCGCGCGGAACCCGCCGACGTCGATCGCGATCGTGCCCGCGCCGAGCCCCGCGACGTCGCCGCGCACCGGGAAGAGACGCGCCCCGCGCTGCGCTTCGGTCGCCGACGTCACGACGAAGAGCGCGACGATCAGCGCGACGCGGCGCACTCGGTCCAGCGGGAGTGCTCGCTCGCGCAGGGCCCGTGGCCCTGAGCGGGCGCGCCGATCTTCGGACACTTTCTCAGTACCCCCAGCGCCGCCGGCGACGCTCCACGTCCTCCATCGCGCGCGCGCCCTCCTGTGCGGCCTGGAGCACGTCGGCGACGAACACGTCGAAGAGCCCGCGCGAGCTCTCGCGCTGTGCCTGCGCGATCGCCTCGGCTCGCCGATCGACCTTCGGCGGCGCGGAGAGCGCGCGCCGGACGAGGTCTCGACGGTCTCGTCCTCGCGATCGAGCGCGGCGAGCGCGGCGCCTTCCCCGTGATCGAGGAAGAACCCGGTGCAGCGCGGGCAGTAGTCGATCTCGATCGCGCTCTCGCCGAACGTGCGCCGCATCGCCTGGAACGGGATCTGGCACTTCGGACAAGCACGCATGACGAAGAGCGTAGACCGGTCCGACAACGCACCGCGAGCGCTCGCTTCCTGCGCTCCTCACTCGAGCTCGTCCTCGAACCACTCTCCGTCGCGCACACCGACGCGGATGCGCCCGAGGTCCGTCTCCAGCTCGAGCTCGCACGGCTGCGGCTCGGTCGCGTCGATCATCGCCACGAACGCGTTCACGCTCGCCGCCACGCGCTCCTGCGCATCGCTCGCCAGCGGCGCGCCTTGCTCGTCGATGAGCTGCGCGCCCACCGCGGGTCCGCTGCCCGCGCTGTACGCGCTCAGCACGTGGCCGGTGTCGCGATCGCGCAGCACGTACACGAAGCCGTCGCGCTGCACCTCGGGCGGCGGCCCGTAGTGCGTCCACAGCCGGCACAGCCAGTTGCCGAGCGACATGCGCGCTGCGCCGCGCCCTGCGCGCAGGTCCTCGAGGCTCGCCCAGCCACGCGCCCTCGTCGTGCTCCGACCGAGCGCCGGATCGACGAGCTCGAAGCGCGACGGCGGCGGCACGTCACCTCCGCCCTCGCCCATGCGCTCCGCGACGCCGCGCGCCGGATCTTCGAGCGCGTGACCGCCCGCGCTCTCTGCCCTCGAAGCGCGATCGCGATCCTCCTCTTCGTCGCGGCCGCACTCGCAGCCCGAGACGAAGACGAGGATCCCGATCAGGAAGGTCGCACGCATCGCGCGGAGGATACCGCGCGTCCCGTGCTCAAGGCTGATAGACGAACACGCCGCGCAGGTCCTCGGTCGCGCTGATCAGCACGCGCTCACCGCGATCGTCCGACCAGCTCCACGCGCGGAACTGATAGATCATCCCGGCCTCGAGCTCCGCGCCGCTCCACGTGTAGCTCACGGTCTCGCTGCCGGTGACGCGCGGCACGTCGACGTTCTCGTGCACGAGGTTGCCGAACGCGTCGTACACGCGCACTTCGTAGCCCGCTTCCGACGAGTCGTCGGCCCACGTGAAGGTCGGCTGCGCGCTGGTCACGGTGTCGATCGTCTCCGCGCCGGGCGACACGACCGCGAGCGCCTCGGTGACCTTGAAGCCCTCGCCGAGATCGACGGTGCCCGCGTTCGGCGCGACCTCGAAGTGCACGATCTCGGTGCCGCCGATGCTGGTGTCGGGATCGCGCACCAGGCCGTCGTTCTCGAACGCCGCGAGCGCCACGTAGAGCCCGGGCGCGACGCCCTCGATGCTGAACCCGCCGCTCACCGGCGCGACGCGGAGGCCCGGAGGTGCCTCACCACGCGCGGTGTTCTCGACGAACGTCGACTCGGGCACGAGGATGACGCTCGTCGTCGCTCCGCCGGGCGCGTTGACGATCTGCACCGTGCCGGTGACCGTCGAGAGCCCGTCGGTGCTCGCGCTCAGGACGACGCCCGTCGTCTCCGGCCCGACCACCGAGACCTCGACCGGCGTCACCGCGAGGCCCTGTCGATACCCCGCGATCGTCGTGGTGCTCGTCGGCACGTCGAAGAGCACGAACGCGCCTTCCTTGTCGGTGATCGCGCTCGCGACCGCGCGGCCGCTCTGCTCCGCGACGACGAGCACGCCTGCCGAGAGCTCGTGATCGATCACGCCGACCACGTCCGCGACGCCCGACGCCACGTCGTCGCGCGCGATCAGCGCGATGTCGGTCGCGGCGTTCATCACGACGAGGTCGTCGTCGGCCGTCGCGACCGCGGTCGCGAGATCGACCGGGATCGCGGTGCGCGGCGCGGTCGGGTACGACTGATAGCCCGCCGCGTCGGCGCGCAGCGTGATCGCGTCGGTCACCGGCACGCCGTCGGCGTCGCGACGCGACGGGACGGGCAGCGAGTACATGCCGTCGGTCGCGCTCTCGACGACGGTCGAGCGCGCCGCACCGTTGGCGTCGAACGCGACGACGCGTGCGCCCGCGATGCCCTCGTCGGTGCCCATGTCGAGCACGCGGCCGCGGACGATCACGGGCGCGAAGCACGCAGGCTCACCGTCCAGCACCTCTTCGCACACGAAGCCGTCGTCGCAGCCCTCGGCGCTCCCGGGCGTACACGCCTCGGACTCGTCGTCGCCGCAGCCCGCGACCGTCGTCAGCGCGAGCGCGATCGCGAGGATGGAGAGAAGGGACGAGTTGCGATCGGACATGCCACCTCCACCGGCGGTCTTGCAGCCGGTCGGACGGTGGATGACCAGACGTCGCCGATCGCTTCACGCGCGGGGTGAGCCCGTGTGCGGACACGGGCTGCTCCCTTCACTCCACGATGCGGGTCTCGGGCTTGATCGAGCCCATGCGGCCCGACTGGTAGTCGAGGATCGCCTGCTTGATCTCGCCCGGCGCGTTCATGACGAAGGGCCCGTACCACGCGACCGGCTCACGGATGGGAGCACCGCTCAGCAGCAGCACCTCCATCGGCTCGCTCGCATCGCTCGGCACCGCGAGCTCGACCGCGTCACCGCTCGCATCGAGCACCGCGAGACGTCGCGCTTCGATCGCCGCGCCACCCACCGTGCCCGCGCCGCGGAACACGTACGCGCCCGCCGCGTGCGTCGCGTCGATGGGCTGCACCACGCGACCACCGGGCGCGATCGTGAAGTGCAGGTACGTGATCGGGACGTGGGTCTCGATCACCGCGCTCGCGCCGAGCGCGCTGCCCGCGACGACGCGCACCTTCACCTTGCCGTCCTCGCTCGTCGCCTCGGGGATGCGGTGCACGTCCTGGTAGCGCGGCGCCGTCATCTTCAGGCGACGCGGCAGGTTCACCCAGATCTGGAAGCCATGGACGCGGCCACCGCGCTCGCGGATCGCGCGCGACGGCATCTCGGAGTGCACCACGCCGGAGCCCGCGGTCATCCACTGCACCGAGCCCGCGGAGAGCTTGCCGGAGAAGCCCGCCGAGTCCTCGTGCTCGACCTCGCCCTCGAGGATGTACGAGATGGTCTCGAACCCGCGGTGCGGATGATCGGGCGCGCCGACGGCCTCACCGGGCGCGTAGTCCACCGGCCCCATCTCGTCGATCATCAGGAACGGATCGAGCGTCTCGAGCGCCTCGGTCGGGAAGGGCCGATGCACCACGAACCCCGCGCCCTCGACGGTGCGCTGCGCGGGCACGATGTTCGTCACGGAACGGAGCGTCGTCGTCGTCATGACGCCTCACGCTAGCCACGCCACGACATCGATGGAAGTGATGGATCCACGATGGGTCCCATCGACGCAATCGATGAGCAACCGCGCGCTGCAATCCATCTCCACACGTCGCACCAGCACGTCGGGGTCCCCAAAATCCCGCGCGAAGCGCGCACACGCGCGCAGCGCGGTGCGACACGCGAGCGTCCGGACCGCGGCGAAGCGCGGACCGGTCGCGAGCCATCGACCCCCCAGCCAGCGAGTCGGCAGAACCGCGGTACCGGGCAGACCCACCCCCCGCGCCTCTCGCCGAAGCGCCAACGATCAGAAGGCGATCGCGCCCCCCCCGATGATGTTGATCCACGAGTTGCTCCCGAACGACAGGAAGCTCCCGCGCACGAAGAGCTCGATCCGCTCCACGAACAAGAAGCGCAGATCCGCGTCCGCGGAGAAGTCGAACCACTCGCCCGCCGAGCCGAACACCGCACCGAGCTGCAGCGTGATCGCGCCCTGGCAGCGCACGACCGTGTCCTCGCAGAACCACGCGTATCCACCGACGCGCGCGCCGACCTGGTAGATCTGCCCGCCGGTCGTGAACATCTGTGCCGCGCCGATGCCGAACGACACGAACTCGAGCGGCGGCGGCATCCACTCGAGCTCTTCGGTCACTCGCCCGTAGACCGGCTCGGACGCCGCGACCGGCCCCGACGTCTGCAGGCCCACGCCGCCGCCCACGCGCAGGCGGAATTCGGGGAGCGTGAGCGTCGGGACCATCTCCTCTTCGAGCTCTTCGATCGACGGCTCGGGGTCGGGCGAGGTCGTGGTGGGCGGGGGCACGACCTCGGCATCGTCGTCCTGCGCGCGCACGAGCGCGGGGCTCGTCGCGATCATCGCGAAGAGGAGGGCTGGGACGACGATCCGTCCGGCAATCATGGGCGCGAGCGTGTCCGAAGGTGGACGACGCGACCAGCGGATTCGTGGCGGATCCGTGGCGGCGCGGAGGAGAAGGTGCGCGCGACGGAATCGCGGCGCGAGGGGCCACGTAGAGCACCTCGATGCGCAGGATCGGCATGGTGCTCGTGATCGTCGCGCTCGCGGCGGTGGTCCCGCGCGTGTGGCTGGGACGCGAGCCGGGGCGCCTCTACGACGGAGATCGCGCGACCCAGGACGCGCTCGCGCGCGAGGTGATCGCGTACGCCCTGCGCGACGTGGACGAGGGCGCGTTCCACACCGGCAGCGCGCTCTTCGACGGTGAGTGGGCGTTCGGCACGCACCAGATGACGCTGCTCGCGCTCGGGCAGATCGTGCTCGAGCACCCCGAGCTCCGCGATGCGTACCTGCCGGCGATGCGCCGCGCCGCGGATCGTCTCGTCGACGCGAGCACGCTGCGCTTCGCGGCGTCGCGCTGGGGCGAAGATCCGATCGCCGCGCTCGATGGCGAGCACGGTCACGCGTACCTCGGATACGCCGCGCTCGCGCTCGGCATGCTGCGCGCGGTCGATCCCGAGACGCCGCACGCGGCGCTCCACGATCGCATCGAGGCCGCGCTCGCGCGTCGCCTCGCGCGCGCGCCGCACGCGCTGATCGAGACCTATCCAGGCGAGAGCTATCCGCCCGACGTGCTCGCGGTCGCGGGCTCGCTGGGGCTGCACCAGCGCGTGACCGGCGCCGATCATCGCGCGCTGCTCGAGGTGTGGTCGCGCGCCTTCCGCGCGCGATGGATCGATGCGTCGGGCTACCTCGTGCAAGCGGGTGATGCGCGCACCGGGCAGGCGCGCGATGCGCCGCGCGGATCGGGCACCGCGATGGGCGCCTACTTCGCGTCGTTCGTCGATCGCGACATCGCGCGCACGCTCGACGAGGGGCTCGCGCGACGTGGGCACGCGACGTTCCTCGGCTTCGGCGGCGTGCGCGAGGGCACGGCGGGCGACATCGACTCGGGGCCGGTGTTGCTCGGCATCGGCGTGTCGGCGACCGGCTTCGCGCTCGCATCGGCGCGCATCCACGGCGATCGTGATCGTTACGTCGAGCTCGCCCGCACCGCGTGGCTCTTCGGGGTGCCGGTCGATCGCGAAGGTGGAGGACGGCGCTTCGTCGCGGGCGGTCCGCTCGGCAACGCCCTCCTGCTCGCGATGCTCACCGCGAGGGCCTCGTGAAGCGCGTGCTGGTCGGGATCGCGCTGCTCGCGATCACCCACGAAGCGCTGGCGATCGCGCTCGATCGTGCCGATCTGATCGAGCGCCTGCTCTCGCCGAGCGCCGACGCGCTGATCGCGATCCCGTTCGCGCTCGCGCTCTACGCGATCCGCCTCTTGCTCTTGTTCGTCGCGCCGGGCCTGGTGGTGATCGCGCTCACGGCGCGGGCGTGGTCGACTCGCTCGCGGCCGGCTGCTCGAGGTGGTCCAGCAGCGGCAGCGCGTGACGCAGGTACGGCCACCACCACGAATGCGTCCAGTACGCGCCGAGGATGACCAGCACCAGCGCCGCGACCGCGACGCGCCCTCGCGTGCTGCTCGTGTCGTCCTCCGAGCGCGCGAGCACCGGCACGAGATCGCTGCGATCGATGCGCGAGCCCTCGGGGCGCGGCGGCTTCCGCGTGAAGAAGAGGCCGAGCCGGCGCGTGAGCATCAGTCGATCGTTGAGCGCCCATCCCGCGCCCTCGAGGAGGATCGCGAGGTTGCGCTTGCGCAGCTTGAGCCAGCCGAGGAACGCCGATGGCACCATCACGATCGCGGCGATCGCGATCGCGGCGCGCACCACGTCGACGAGGCTCATGCCCTGGAGCTGGTTCATCATGAACGCAGCCGACGAGCCCACCGCCGCGAGCGCGAGGCCGCCCGACGCGATCACGCCACCGAGCGCGCCCGCGCCCGCTCCCGGAGCCGCCGGCGCCGCCGCAGGCGCCGCAGCCGGCGCAGCCGCCGGAGGAGGCGCCGCGGCCGCCGCGTCGTGACGCGCGCGCTCTTCGCGCACTCGCGCCTCGGTGCTCGTGATCGTCGACTCCATCGCCGCGTCGCCGGTCTTGCCGAGCTCCTCGAGCTTGCCCGACACGAACCGCCCGACCCGCGCGAACGGCGCGATCGCGGCCTCCCACAGCGAGACGGGCTGGGGGACGATCTGCACCACGCTCGCGTCGAGCTCGATGTCGTCGGGATCGCGGAACACGCCGCGCTTGCCCACCGTGATCCCCGCCGAGGTGCCCGCCGTGACCGGCACCGCGACCTCGAACGGCGGCTTGCCCGCGGGCTCGATCTTCACGTACGCGACGAACGTGTTCGAGCTCTCGGCGAGCGCCGCGTGCGCGCCGCGATCGGGCACCTCGACCGCGAGCGCGAAGTGTCGTCCCCCGAGCGTCAGCGTGCCGCGCTGGAAGAGCGCCGAGCGCTTGTGGTCGAAGAGCTCGGGCATCGCGATGAAGTTGTTCGCGAAGCGCAGGATCCAGCGCTGGTGGAGGATCAGCTTCTCGAGCGACGCGATCGCCTCGAGCGTCGGCTTGTGCGCGAGGTCCTTCGCGATCGCCTCGCCGATCGCGTCGAGCTGCGCGCCGGTGATCTCGCGCAGCTTCGCGCCGAGCCCGACCACACGATCCTTCTCGCCCTCTTCGATCCACGCGAGGATCGCGTCGGACTTCGCGCGCAGATCGCGCCACGCGCCCTCGGGCAGCACCTCCGCCTCGCCGAGCACCGGTGCCACGACCTCGCGCCGGAACGTGTCGATCGCCTCGTACGCCGGGCCGCGCACCACCTCGGCGAAGCGCAACGTTCCGTCGGCGCGCGGCGGTGCGATCGGCAGCGCGCGCGCCGCCTTCGCGAGCGCTTCGCGATCACCGAGCGCACCACGCACGTGATCGGCGGGCAGGCGCAGCTGCTCACCCGCCTCGGGCTGCGCCGCGACGAGGCGGCACTGCACGAAGTACTCGTCGAGCGCGTCACGCGCGGCGCGCGTCGCCTTCGCGCGGGCGATGCTCGGCTCGCCCCACACCATCACCGCGCCCTCCACGTCGAGCCGCGCGAGCCCGGTGTCGCGGCGCTTGCGGAAGACCTCGAGCGTCGCCGCGTCGAGACCCTTCTTGCCCGCGAGGTTCTCCTTCGGATCGAGCACCGAGAGGATCGTGCGCACCGCATCCGCCGCGCCGGCGTCGGAGATCGTCTCGGGCGCGACGATGCCGTCGCCGTTGATGCCGCTCGCGCGCAGCGCCTTCGCGCTCTCGCGCACCTGAGCGAGCGAGATCGACTTCTTCTTCTCGGCGGACGTCGCCTCGAGGATCGTCTCGGCGGCGCGCCGCATCGACGCGCCCTGCTTCGAGAGCGAGGAGAGCTCGAGCACGTCGCTCGCCTCGTCGATGCCGCGGTGCTCCTCGAGCATCTCCGCGGTCCACTTCACCGCGAAGCGCAGGTCGTCGCTCACGATGCGCCCGTTGCCGTCACGATCGAGCGCGTCGAGGAACGCGGCGTCGCACGCGAGCCCCTTCCGTGGGCACGCGGTCGCGACCCAGAGCGCGTCGTGGAGCTGGATCGCCTGGAGGAGATCGGCGAACGAGCGGATCTCCACCTGGAGCGACCCACCGTACCGGCGGAAGACGAGGCTGGACGACATGACGGGCCGAAGGGTGCCCTACTCACGCGGTGCGACCAACCTCGTCGTTCGTCGAGGGCGCCCGGCGCGTAGTTCGACGGCGCGGAGTGACGCTCAGCGCTCGAGCACGAGCCCGGCCTCTTCCCAGTCCTTCTTGCCGCCCGCGTAGACGCGCACGTCCGGGTAGCCCAGCTGCGCCAGCGCGGCCGCTGCGACGTGCGAATTGCGGCAGGTCTCGCTCGCGCAGTAGACGACGATCGTCACCTCGCGCTCGGGGACCACGCTCGCGGCGAGCTCGACCGCGCGATCGTGAGGGAAGTGCCGCGCGCCGGGCAGATGGCCCGCGGTGAAGGAACGCTCGGGCAGCGCCTCGAGCAGGACGACGGGCGTCCCGCGCGCGATCAGGGTGGTGAGCTCCTGGCGATCGATGGGGTTCATCTGTTCTCCTGGGGTGAACGATCAGGTCGTGGCGAGCGCGTCGCGCTCGGTGCGCGTCGCGAGGCGGCGCAGCAGCCAGGTGTCGAGCGCGTGGCGCCCGCCGCCCGCGATCACGATCGGCAGCGCGAGGCCGAGCGCGAGCAGGTGGTACTCGAAGCCCTCGCCGCCCTGGCTGCCGAACCAGTTCATGAAGAAGCCGTGCGAGAGGTGCGCGGTGAGCGCCGCGCCGATCATCACGACCGCGATGCCGAGCGCGCTCGCGCGGCTGAGCAGCCCGAGCACCAGGAAGAGCGCGCCGAACGACTCGATCAGGATCACCAGCAGCGCGATCGGCGCCGGGATCCCCATGTCGGTCAGGTGCGCCATCGTCGCGGAGACGCCGTGGCCCCCGAACCATCCGAGCAGCTTCTGGGCGCCGTGCGGGATCATCACCGCGCCGAGCAGCACGCGCTGCGCGAACAGGATCGTGTCGTTGGTGTCGGTGCGGAGCAGTCGTTCCATCGTGACCTCCTCGGTACGCACCGAGTCATGGCCCTCGCGACGACCTCGGGTTAGACCGAGCGCGGCGCATTCAGTGTTCTCCCCAGGAGAACAATCGAGGAGGCCGCGTGTCGTTCGATCTCGATCGTCTGTCCTCGCTCGCGCTCTTCGCGCGGGTGGTGCAGCTCCGCTCGTTCACCGCGGCCGCGGAGCAGTCGGGCATCGCGAAGTCCGCGGTCAGCGCGCGCATCTCGGAGCTCGAGCGGCGGCTCGGGGTGCAGCTCCTGCGGCGCTCCACGCGCAAGCTCGCGCTCACCGACGAGGGCGTGCGCTTCTACGAGCACTGCGCGCGCGTGCTCGAGTCCGCCGACGCGGCCGAGGCATCGGTCGCCGCGGCGAGCGCGGACCTACGAGGCACGCTGCGGGTGAGCGCGCCGATCGCGTTCGCGCAGATGCACCTCGCGGGCGTGCTCTCGGACTTCCTCGCGAGGCATCCCGAGCTCGAGATCGAGCTGAGCGCGGACGATCGCTTCGTCGACGTGGTCGAGGGCGGCTTCGACGTGGTGGTGCGGATCGGACGCCTCGAGCCGAGCGGGCTCGTCGCGCGCCGCCTCGCGTCGGATCGGCTCGTGGTGTGCGGCTCGCCCGCGTACCTCGCGCGCGTCGGCACCCCCGAGTCGCCCGCCGATCTCGTGCACCACAACTGCCTGCACTACGCGCTGGTGTCGCAGCGCGGCGAGTGGCGCTTCCGCGGCGACGACGGCAGCGCGCTGACGATCCCGGTGCGCGGCAACCTCACGACGACCTCGGGCAGCGTGCTGCGCGAGGCCGCGATCGCCGGGCTCGGGCTCGCGGTGCTGCCGTCGTTCATGGTCGCGCGCGACGTCGCGGAGGGTCGTCTCGAGCTCGTGCTCGAGGGACGTCGTCGTGCCGAGATCGGCGTGTTCGCGATCACCGCGGGACGGCAGCTCCCGGCGCGCACCCGAGCGCTGGTCGAGCACCTGGCGCGCGCGTTCGCCGACGCGCCGTGGGCCGTCGATCGAGGGCGGGCGCGAGCGCGCGGCGTCGGCAAGACTCGCTCGCATGGATGAGCGTGCGCGAGAGGTCCTCGACTTCTGGTTCGCGCCGGAGCAGGAGCGCCGGTGGTTCGACGCCGGACCGGAATTCGATCGCGAGGTGCAGGCCCGCTTCGGGGCGCTGGTCGAGTCGGCGATCCGCGGGGAGCTCGACGCGTGGGCGCGCTCGCCACACGAGCGGCTCGCGCTGGTGGTCCTGCTCGATCAGCTCGCGCGCAACGTGCACCGCGGTGACGCGCGCATGTACGCGGGGGATCGCAAGGCGCAGGAGCTCGCGCTCGACGCGTTCGAGCGAGGGATCGATCGCGAGCTCGCGTGGATCGAGCGCGTGTTCCTCTCGATGCCGCTGATGCACTCGGAGGACCTCGCGCTGCACGAGCGGCTCGTGGAGATCCTCCGGGTGCTCGACGCCGAGTGCCCGAGCGATCAGCGCGAGATGCAGGCGGCGCACGCGGGGCAGGGCGCGAAGTACTTCGAGGTGATCCGGCGCTTCGGGCGCTTCCCGCACCGCAATCCGATCCTCGGTCGCGCGTCGACGCCCGAAGAAGAAACGCTGGTGCGCGAGTGGGCGGCGCACGGATGGGTGCCCGTCGAGCCGAAGCGAGGCTAGAACCAGCGTCAGTCGATGGACGGGCGCGCCGACGGGGCGCGCCTCGGAGGACGAATGGAAGACGAGCGCACGCCGACGTTGTGGAAGGGCGACGGCTGGACGGCGAAGGTGATCAAGAACGAGGACGACGACGGCTGGGCCGTCGCGATGACCTGCGACGGTCAGAGCGAGCCCGCGCTCGTCGGGCCGTGGACGATGGGCCGCGACAAGAAGAACCCGAAGCCGCTCGACGCGAACGCGTTCGCGACGCTGGTGAAGACGGCGAGCGAGGTGCTGATGCGCCACGAGCAGCAGCGCCGCGCGCTCCTGCACCGCAGCGTGCGCGCGGCGGGGCCCGACGGCGAGATGAGGCGGGTCGACCTCGACATCGTGCCCGACGAGGACGATCCCCACGCGTTCCTGACGGTGTTCGGCGACGCGGACGAGGTCCTGTCGAAGAAGCGCGTGGCCCCGACGTTCAAGCTGACGGCCGAGAGCGCGCGCAAGTGGCTCGTGGAGATCGCGGCCGAGGTGTGATCGCGGGGGCGCGGCCTCATGATCGAACGATGTCGAAGGCCTTCCTGCCCGAGGACACCGCGGTCGACACCGGGCCCGTGCTCCCGCCGCGCCCCGCGACGCCGCTGCCGATCACGCCCGACGGCCATCGCCGGCTGCTCGAGGAGCGCGCTGCGCTGACGCCCGGGGACGAGGCGACGAAGACGCGCGCGCTGCTGCTCGATCGCATCCTCGCGAGCGTCGACGTGGTGCCCGCCGCGCTGCTCGACGGCGGCGCGGGGTTCGGGTGCGCGATCGACGTGCGCGACGAGCGCGGCGCGCGTCGCACCTACGTGCTGGTGGGGCCGGACGAGGTCGATCCCGCCGCGGGGCGCATCACCGCGGAGTCGCCGATCGGGCGGCGTCTGCTGCGCGCGAAGGCGGGCGACGTGATCGAGCTCGAGCGCGCCGGGAAGAGCGAGGAGCTCGAGGTGATCGCGGTGCGCGTCGGCGGGTGATCACGCCTTCCGCAGTCGCTGCACCGTCATGCCGCGGTGGGGCGCGAGCTCGTCCACCCCGAGGCCGTGGGCGCGCGCCCGTTCCGCGACCCACGTGGGATCGAGGCGCAGCTCGTGATGGCTGCCGACGCGCATCGTGGTGCGTCCGCCCGCGTGCTCGTGCAGCACGTCCCACACCCGCTGGTCCGTCTCGTCGATCGGCGCGCGCCGGCAATGCCTCCCCCGCCCGGGAGGCGCGAGCGGGCACGTCGTCGCGATATGCTCGACCTCGCGTGCGTGCATCGCTGTGGTCGGCGTGCGTCGTGCTGGCGCTGGGCTGTGGCCCGAGCGAGGCGGACACCCGCCTGCTCGTGGTCGTCGCGAGCGACCTCGGGGCGCCTCCGATCACACGGTTGATCGCGCGCACCCTCGACGCCGAGGACGAGCCGATCGATCGAGCGGTGATCGCGGTCGGCGCGGACGCAGGCGGGCATGCGTTGCCGCTCTCGTTCGTCGTCGTGCCGCGCGACCCCGACGTGCCGGTGCGCATCGAGGTCGAGGCGACCGATGCGGACGGCGCGAGCCTCGTGCTGCGCCGCGTGCGCGCGACCGTGCCGCGCGGGACCACCCGCGTGGTGCACGTGCTGCTCGAGGGCTGCTGCAGCGCTCGGGGCTGCGACGGCGGTCTCACGTGCGTCGGCGGGGACTGCGTGCCGGAGGACGTCGAGGCGCTGCCGCTCACCGACGACGCGCGGGGCGCCGAGCTCGCGTTCGACGCGTCGTTCCCCACGTGCGAGCAGAGCGACGGGGGCTCCGACGGCGGCACCCCGATGGACGCGACGACGCCGATCGATGCGCGTCCCACCCCGACCTGCCCGGGCGAGACGTGCACCTGCGCGAGCACCTGTCAGTGCGAGGATCGCGGGACCTGCACCTGGACCGGCGACACCGGCACGCTCGAGTGCGGTCAGGAGTCGCGCTGCACCGCGGACGCCGGCGACTCGACCGCGGTGCGCTGCAATCGCTCGACGCTCTGCACGATCACGCTCGGCCAGAGCAGCAACACGCACTGCGATCGCGCCACCTGCGTGATCGAGGTGGGCTCGAGCTCGAACGTGACCTGCGCCGATCGCTCCACCTGCACCATCACCTGCCGCGACACGTGCAACGTCGACTGTCGCGGCGCGACGCACTGCAGCCTGCGCTGCGGTGACGCCGCAGCGAACGACGTCACCGACACCGCGCAGTGCCCGTGAGCGCTCACGCGCGCGTCGGGATTCGCCGGTAGCGCGCCTCGACCATCTGGAACACGCCGTACGCGACGAGCCCCACCGCGACGACGATCAGCAGGATCGCGCCGTACGGCTGCTGCGCGATGTCGCGCAGCGCGCCGCCCAGGCCCTCCGCCTCGCCGGGCCGTGCATTGAGCCCGGCCTCGACGATCCCCGCGCCGACGATCACGAGCACCACGCCGCGCGCGAAGAGCCCGATGCGACCGGCGCGGATCGACCAGCGCCGCTCGGTCGGCGTCATCTGCGTGATCTTGAGATGACGCGTGAAGTCGATCGTCCACGCCCGGTAGATCTCGTAGAGCGCGAACAAGATCACCGCCGCACCCGCGGCCACGACCAGCACCGGGCCCGCGTCCCACGAGAGCACCTCGCCGACCCACGACTCGGAGCCACCCTCGCGCGGAGCCCGTCCCGCGAACGCCATCTGCAACGCCGCCACACCGAGCGCTGCGTGCAGGACACCGCTGACGCCCCAGCCGATGCGCTTCGCGACGCCCTTTCCTCCCTCGAGCGCAGCGCGCTCGGGGTCGAGGATCGCCTGCACGAGACGCCAGGCCGCGTACGCGAAGAGGCCGATGCCGACGATGGTCAAGAGCACTTGACCAAACGGCTGCTCGCCGATCGTGCGCACCGCGGTCTCCGGACCGCCGATCTCTCCGGCGCCGCTGCCGGCGCCCGTCACCGCCAGGATCGCGAGGACCCCGATCAGCACGTAGACGACGCCTTTGGTCAGGTAGCCCGTACGCGCCATCGGCTCGACCCAGCCGCGGCGCGCGACGGCCCCTCGCGCGTCGGTATGCGTGATCGCCATACTGGTTTTCTGCCTCGCGGACTGATCGCCGCGAAGTCTCCTCCTGCGCCGATGGAGAGCACGCGGCGTTCCGCTCACGCCGCGGCGCGGCATCGCGCTCGCCGGTGCGTCGCGAAAGGTCACGATCGGCCTCGCGGCCGTCGCATCTCGCCACGATCTCGCGATCGAAGAAATGCGCGGCCGTGATGCACCGTCTCCATTCGCATCGACACGCTGCTACAACACGGCCGGGGACTCTCGCGTATGCAGCGGACCGAAGAGCCTCGTTCCGATGAGGAACGTGTGACTCCTGCCGACGCGCAGGACGCAGACGGCGCGCGATCGCGCGAAGCGCTCGCGCCGACGCTCGCCGCGCCCACGCCGACGCCGGCCTCGGTCTCGCGTCCGAGCACCGCGCCCGACGACACGCTCCCGCCGGGGGAGATCCTCGGCGCGCGGTATCGCATCGTCGAGCTCGTCGGGCGCGGCGGGCAGGGCGACGTCTATCGCGCGGACGATCTCGAGGTCGAGGGACACGTCGTCGCGCTCAAGCTGATGCACCACGCGGCGCGCAGCGACGAGGAGAAGGCGAGCGCGATGCGCGAGCTGCGCATGCTCGCGGCGGTGAGCCACCCGACGATCGTGCAGTTCAAGGACTCGGGCTGGTACGGCGCGCGGCTGTGGTTCGTGATGCCGTGGCTCGAGGGGCGCACGCTCGAGCAGGCGGGTCGCATCTCGCGCGCCGAGGCGCGCCGCGTGTTCGAGAGCGTCGCGGCGGGTGTCGCGGCGCTGCACGCGAAGGGGATGCGCCACCAGGACATCAAGCCGAGCAACATCTTCCTCGCGCGCATCGACGGGTTCGACGACGCGATGCCGGTGCTGCTCGATCTCGGCGTCGCGGCGCGCGGTGACGACGCGCCGATCGCGGGCTCGCCCGACTACTTCGCGCCCGAGGTCGCGGCGATGTGGCCGACCGGCGGCGACGCGGTGATCGGCCCCGAGGCGGACGTGTACGCGATCGCGCTCGCGCTGCGGAACTCGCTCGACCCCGACACCGCGCCGACGCTCGATGCGTTCTCGCGCGAGTCGCTCGATCAGCGCGCGAAGGAGCCGGTGGCGCCTCCCTCGACGCGCGAGCTCGCGTACCTCGAGCCGAGCTTCGAGCGCTGGCTCGCGATCGAGCCCGAGCGTCGACCCACCGCGGCCACGCTGATGCGCGAGCTCGCGGTGCTCACCGCGCCCGAGGATCGCGCCGCGGAGCGCGCGCGCACGATCCGCCGGATCGCGCCGTGGGCCGTGGGCCTCGTGCTGACGATCGGATGGTTCGCGTGGTGGGGCCACGGCGAGCTGCTCGCGCACGAGAAGGCCGCGGCGCGCGCGGCCGAGGACGAGCGCGAGGCCGAGCTGCGGGCGCACCGTGCGTCGGAGGAAGCGGAGCTCGCGCGCGACGCGGCGCGCGACGCGCTCGAGCGCGCCGCATCGAGCGAAGAAGAAGCGGACGATCGCGAGCGCCAGGCGCGTGCCGCGATGGCGCGGGTGCGCGCCGCGCAGCGCGCGCTCGATCGCGCGCAGGGTGATCGTGCGCGGCTCGGCGACGCGATCGAGGAGATGCAGCGCGCGCTCACCGGGGCGGAGGCGGCGCGCGAGCAGGAGCGACGCGCGCGCGAGACCGAGCGCGCGGAGTCGGAGCGTGCGCTGCGTGCGGCGCGCGAGGGCTTCGAGCGAGAGCGCCGCGAGCTCACCGATCAGCGCGATCGCGCGCTGGTCGCGATCACCGAGAGCGAGGTGCGCGGCCGGACGCTCGAGCAGCGCACCCAGCAGGCCGAGGCGCTCGCGGCGCAGGCCCAGATGCGCGCGCAGCAGGCCGAGGCGCGCGCGAGCGAGCTCGAAGGACGGCTCGAAGATCTCGAGGCGCGCCTTCGTCGCGCCGAGCGCGCGGCTGCAGGCGCAGGCGGTGGCGGCACCGAGCCCCCGGGCGAAGCGATGCAGGCGCCGACCGATCTCGGAGCAGAGCCCACGCTCGATCTCCCGCGCTGATCGAGATCGGTCGCGCCGGGGGGTCTATCGACACCGACGACCCCCATGCGCGACACTGGATCTCGACTGTGGGTACAGGGGCTCACGACGCGAACGATGCCGATGCGCGAGGTGATCCCTCTCGCGAGGAGCGCAGCGCGCGTCGCGCACGCCTGCTCGTGATCACCGGCGCGGCGCTCGCGGTGTTCATCGCGGGCGAGGTCGCGCTCCTGCCCTACACGTTCCCGCTGCACGCGTTCGTCGACGTCGCGTGGACGCTCGCGGCGCTCTACACGACGCACCGCGCGGTGCGCACCGCCCGCAGCAAGCGGCGCTCGCACGAGGCACGACCGTGGTGGTGGTTCGCCGCGGGCACCGGCGCGTGGTTCGCCGGCATGCTGGTGTGGGACTGGTACGAGCTCGTCCAGCGCGTCGTCACGCCGTTCCCCACGCTCGCCGAGATCGGCTTCCTCGCGACCCCGATCTGCTGGGCCGCGGGGCTCTTCTCGATGCGCGGCGCCGCGCCCAGCGAGCACTTCACGTGGAAGCAGGTCGGCGAGCTCGGCGTGGTGCTCGCGACGCTCACGATCACGAGCGTGCTCGTGCTCTACGCGCCCGCCGCAGATCACGATGCGCCGCCGCTCTTCCTCGCGACCGCGCTCGCCTATCCGGTGCTGCACCTCGGCGCGTTCGTGTTCGGTCTGATCGGGCTCTCGCGCCAGCCGAGCGGCGTGCGCCGGCGCATCTACGCGCTGCTGCTCGCGGCGGTCGCGATGCTCTGCGGCGTCACCACGTTCTACTCGGTCTCGCTGCTGACGCGCAGCTACGAGGCGGGCGACGCGCTCGACGTGTTCTGGCTCGGCGCGTTCGCGTGCGTGGTGTGGGCCGCGTCGGAGGACGAGTGGCGCACGCTCGGCGAGGAGCGCGTCGACGAGCGGGTGCGCCCCGGTGATCTCGCGGTGGTGCCCTTCGCGGTGCTCGCGATCGCGCTCTCGATCGGGCTCTTCCGCGATCGGTGGAGGCCGGAGCTCGCGCCGGTCTACATGATCGGCGGCGTGTGCTTCGCGATCGCGATCGCGATGCGCGAGTGGGGCGCGCACCGCATCGAGCGTGCGCTGCGCGACGACGCGCGCGGTGAAGGGGAGCGTCACCGCCGCCTGGTCGACAGCGCGCCGCTCGGGATCGGTCGTGTCGATGCGGCGGGGCGCGTGGTGGAGTCGAACGCGCGCTTCGACGCGCTGCTCGGCGAGCGCAGCCGCTTGCTCGGCAGCAGCGACTGGGAGGGCATCGGGATCGCGCCGCTGGTGCGGCGCGCGCTCGAGACGCGATCGCGCGTGGTGACCGACACGCCGCTCTTGCTCGGCGGCGCATCGCTGCGGGTCTCGGTGTCGCCCGACGACGACGGAGAGCGCGGCGCGCTCGTGCTCATCGAGGACATGACCGAGTCCCAGCGCCTGCAGAGCGAGCTCCTGCAGTCGCAGAAGATGCAGGCGGTCGGCACGCTCGCGGGCGGCATCGCGCACGACTTCAACAACCTGCTCTCGGGGATGATCGCGAGCGTCACGCTGCTCAAGCGCCGCGCGACCGGCAACGACGCGTCGCTGCTCGATCACATGGAGCAGTCGATGTGGCGCGCGGCCGAGCTCACGCAGCGCCTGCTCGCGCTCTCGCGCCGTCGCGATCCGGTGCGCACGCTGGTCGACGTGGGCGCGGTGATCGAGCGCGTGGTCGCGCTGCTCTCGCGCAGCGTCGACGAGACCATCGCGGTGCGCGTGCAGCTGCCCTCGACGCGCGTGACGTTCCACGGCGACGGCGGACAGCTCGAGCAGGCGCTGCTGAACCTCGGCATCAACGCGCGCGACGCGATGCGCCCGCGCGGCGGCGACCTCGTGTACGCGCTCGCCATCGAGCAGAGCGGCGAGAGCCGCGTCGCGGTGATCCGCGTGACCGACAGCGGCGCGGGCATCCCGGTCGAGCTGCGGGAGCGCATCTTCGAGCCGTTCTTCACGACGAAGGAGCCCGGCGAGGGCACGGGGCTCGGGCTCGCGATGGTGTACGCGTTCGTGCAGGACCACGCGGGCAGCGTGGAGCTCGACTCCGAGGTGGGCCGCGGCACGACGTTCACGCTGCGCCTGCCCGCCACCGAAGGCGGCGTGATCGCGACCGAGGTCGAGCGTCCGCGCGAGCTCCCGCGTGGCCGCGAGACGATCCTCGCGGTCGACGATCGCGAGGCCGCGCTCTTCGCGCTCGACACGATCCTCGCCGAGCTCGGCTACACCGTCGCGACCGCGGCGAACGGCGTCGAGGCGCTGGCGGAGATCGAGCGACGACGCGGCCTGATCGATCTCGTGATCACCGACGCGATGATGCGCCGCATGGGCGGCCGCGATCTCCTCACCGCGATGCGGCGCCGCGGCATCGATATCGAAGTGATCCTCGCGACCGGCCACGACGCCGAGGCCCACCGAGGGACCGAAGGCTTCGCGGCAGTGCTGCGCAAGCCGTTCGATCCGGAGGAGACGGCGCGCGTCGTGCGCGAAGTGCTCGACGGCCGCAGGCGCGGCGAGCGCCTGCAGGTCCACAGCGAGCACGAGGTGACGAAGACCGAGATCGACGCCGCCGACGACCAAGCCGGCACCGGCTGACGCGGGCGGGGGCGAGGGCGAGGGCGGGGGCGAGGGCGGGTGCGAGGGCGAGGGCGGGTGCGAGGGCGAGGGCGGGTGCGAGGGCGAGGGCGAGTGCGGTCGGCACTCCGCCGCCGTCGTGCGACGGGGGCTCGCAGAGGCCGACCACAGGATGTTCGGAGCATCGCGGCAGAGCGCGAAGCGCGCGCCGCGATGCGACCACCGCTTCCCAACTCTCACTGCCTCTCGTACAGCAGCCCGGGAGCACACAGGGCGGCGGACCCACCACCCCGCGCCTCTCGCCGACCCGTTCACCGCTCCACGAAATCCAGCTCTTTCCCGTACGTCTCTTCGATCGCCAGCAGCGAGATCATCGAGACTGCGATCACCACCACACCCACGATCAGCGCCGCCGTCGGCTCCCCCACGCCCGCGCCTCCGAACACGTCGCGCAGCGCCAGGTACACCAGCGACACCGGCACCACCGAGCCGCGCACGAAGTTCGGCGCCGTCGTCGCCGCGGTCGCGCGCAGGTTCGTCCCGAACTGCTCCGCCGCGACCGTCACGAACACCGCCCAGTACCCGTTCGCGATCCCGACGATGAAGCACCCGAGATAGAACAGGTCCGTCGACCGCGATCCCAACGTGAAGTAGTACGCGAGCGCGACCACGTTCAGCCCGCAGAACACGAAGAGCGCGCGCTTGCGGCTCCGCATCAGCTGGCTCGCGAAGCCGCTCGCGAAGTCGCCGAGCGCGAGCCCGAGGTAACACCAGAAGAGGCCCCACGCGGGATCGGGCACCCGCTCCATCCCCATCGCGCGCCCGATCGAGTCGCCGAACATCACGAGGATCGCGATCGCGTACCAGATCGGCACGCCGACGAGCACGATGCCGACGTAGCGCCGCGCGCGATCACGGCTCGTGAAGAGCGCGAGGAAGTTCCCGCGCGACACGTCGCTCTTCGCCTTGATGCGCGCGAACATCCCCGACTCGAACACGCCGACGCGCAGCGCGAGCAGCGCGAGCCCCAGCACACCGCCGATCCAGTACGCGACGTACCAGGTCGCGATCTTCGACACGCCGACCGCGAGCAGCGCGCCGCAGATGCCCACGCCCGCGATGATCGTCGTCGCCCAGCCGCGCGTCTTCGCGGGCAAGAGCTCGGTCACCAGCGTCACGCCGGCGCCGAGCTCGCCCGCGAGCCCGATGCCCGCGACGAAGCGCAGGATCGCGTAGGTCGTCACGTCGGTCACGAACCCGTTCGCGATGTTGGCGACCGAGTACATGAGGATCGATCCGAAGAGCACCGACAGACGACCGCGCTTGTCGCCGATCACGCCCCACACGACGCCGCCGATCAGCATCCCCGCCATCTGCACGTCGAGCAGCAGGTGACCGACGTTCGCGAGCTCGGCCTCGGGCACGCCGATCGCCTGGAGGCTCGGCCTCCGCACCACGCCGAAGAGGATCAGGTCGTAGATGTCGACCAGATAACCGAGCGCGGCGACGACCACCGCGAGCTTCGCGCTGCGCGACATCGCCTGGTCGTCGAGCGTGCCGGAGATCGAGACGGGAGCGGACATGAGACCGCAACGTCTCAAAGCGACGCCGCGAACGCAACGCTCGTCGCGGTGGGGACCGGCGTCCCCGCAGCCCGGAACGCGAGGCCTCGGCGCGACTGCTGCCTCGAGTGAGCACTGTCCAGAACGCGGACGACGTGGCCGCTCCGGATAGCCGAGATCGTGCCGGACGGTCGCGCTCCTGCTGCCCGAAAAGCGAGCAGCGACGCGCACCTACACCTCGTTCGGCGCGGCACGACGGGTGCAAAAGCACACGCCGGAAAGCGGCTCGCTCGGGACGCGCGACCCGCTCGCCAGGAGGCGTCATGGACCGTTCGTTCTCCCGCGCGCTGCGCGGGCTCGCCCTCGTCTGCTCTCTGCTCTTCGCCACCACCGCGTGCGAGCAGCCAGCCGCGCACGACGAGGAGTCCGCCGACGACTACCCCGAGCTCGCGTTCGGGCACGACGAGATCATGGAGACGTGGTCGCTCGAGGGCGATCACTACGTCTCGCCGCAGCTCGATGCGCCGCTCGGCGCGACGCGCGTCGGCGTGATGCTCTCGACGATCGACGCCGCCTCCGAGATGCCCGAGCTCGAGGCGCGCGTCGCCGGCGAGGGCGAGTGGGTCGCGATCCAGAACACGTGGAGCGAAGAGGGCGTCCACGTCGGCACCGCCGATCTCCCGGGCGGCGGCACCGCGGTGCAGGTGCGCATCGAGGCCTCGCTCGTCGACGCGATCGCGAGCATCGCGTTCAACGCGGTCGTGCCCGCGGATCCGAACGTCACGCCCGACGACGAGCTCGGCCCCGAGGACGAGGCGCTCCCGCTCGTCGGCGACGAGCCCGCGGTCGGTCTCGCGACCGAGGATCTGCGCAGCGACCTCGCCGGCATCGGCGTCCGCTCGCGCGCGCAGTGGGGCGCACGCCGTGGTCGCTGCAGCGGTCGCGACGGCCGTCGTTATCGCTTCGCGATCCACCACACCGTCTCGCCGCAGACCGGCAACGTCGCGGCGATGGTGCGCGGCTTCCAGCGCTACCACATGGACAGCAACGGCTGGTGCGACATCGGGTACCACTTCCTGATCGGTCGCGACGGCACGATCTACGAGGGTCGTCCGCTCGAGCAGCTCGGCGCCCACGTCGGCGGCAACAACAGCGGCAACATCGGCATCGCGTTCGTCGGCTGCTTCGATGGCGTGTGCCCGCGCAGCTACGGCTCGCGCACGCCGAGCGACGCTGCGGTGCGCGCGGCGGGCCGCCTGATCCACAAGCTCTCGCGCATCTACGGCATCTCGGTCACCTCGCGGAACGTGCTCGGTCATCGCCAGCACAGCGGACAGACCACGTCGTGCCCGGGCTCGCAGCTCCTCGCGCGTCTCGACACGATCCGCTCGCTCGCGCGCTCCGGTGGTGGTGGCTCGTCGGGCGGCGACACGCGCCCGCCTCCGCTCACCACGCCGTCGACGGTCGCGGTGCGCTGGTCGCGCGGCTCGGATCGCACGTACACGTTCACCTCGACCGCGCCCGCGGCGGTGGTGCGCGTCGACTACTACGTCGACGGCTGGCGCATCGGCACCGTGCGCCGCAGCGCGAGCAGTGATCTGCGCATCCGCTATCGCTTCAGCAGCGAGACCCGCAACCGTCGCTTCGAGGCGCGCGGCTACAACTCGAGCGGTGCGATCGTCGCGCGCGCGTACGGCCTCATCGAGCCGGTGCCGGCGACCGCGGTCTCGATCCGACAGACCGGTCACGCGACCTACGAGTTCGGCGTCGAGCGTGCGCCGAGCGGCGTGCGCAGCATCGAGGTGCGCGTCGACGACGGCTTCCTCCTGCGCGACAGCGTGAGCGGCAACACGCGCAGCACGCGCCTCGCGGTGCGCTACCAGTTCCTCGGCCTCCGCACGCGGCCCTTCGAGATCCGCATGCTGGACGCCGGTGGTCGTGTGGTCCGCACCGAGCGTCGCACCTTCACGCTTCGTTGATCGCGATCGCGAAGGGAACCCCTCGCGCGCGCCATTCATGGCAGAGCACGCTGCCGTGGATGGCGCTGCGCGCGCTCGTGGTGGAACGATGAGGACTTCGATCTTCTGTGTGCTCGTGCTGGTCCTGGTGGCGTGCGGCGGAGACGACGACGCGCCGGGCGAGGGCGGAGGCTGCGAGACGTCGGAGCAGTGCGCGGACGGGCTGCTCTGCGTGCTCGGTGCGTGTCGCGAGGAGTGCACCGGCTACCGCGACTGTCCGATCGGCGCCGCGTGCCTCGAGGACGGCGAGGGCGTGCGCGGATGCCGGCTCCCCGAGGAGAACGAGTGCACCGAGGGCGCGTGCCCGGCGGGCACGACGTGCACGAACGGCGCGTGCATCGCGTCGTGCACGAGCTCGGCGAGCTGCGGCGGGACCGAGTGCGTCGCGGGCGCGTGCGAGGACCCCGCGGTCACGCGCATCTACTGCGAGGACCTCGCGTACTGCGGCTCGGGGATCTGCGACTTCGGCGTGTGCGACGACGATCTCGCGATCGCGCCCGGTGCGATCACGACCTGCGCGCTGCGCGTGTCGGGTGACGTCGACTGTGCGGGCAGCGATGCCGACGGGATGCTCGGCGACGGACCGACCGGGCCCGAAGAGGGCGGCGTCCGCGGGCTCTTGTTGCCGATCGTGCTCGACGAGCCGGCGATGATGGTCGGCGTCGGCGCGCAGCACGCGTGCGTCGTGATGGACACGAGCGAGGTGCGCTGCTGGGGCCGCGGAGATCGCGGGCAGACGGCGACGGCGGGGAGCGTCGATGCGCCGATGCTCGCGATCGACGCGCCCGCCGAGGAGGGCACGGAGATCGACGATCTCGCGATCGGCGCGCACCACGCGTGCGTGCACCGCGCGTCGGGCGCGATCGAGTGCTGGGGCAGCGACGAGGCCGGGCAGCTCGGCGATGCGACGGAGCACGCCGCGTGCGAAGCGGGCGTGCCGTGCAGCGCGACCCCGGTGGTCGTCGCCGGCCTCGAGGACGTCGTCGATCTCGACGCGGGCGATCACGCGACGTGCGCGCTGCGCGCCGATGGACGCGTGTCGTGCTGGGGACGCGCCGAGCTGCTCGGAGAGGCACCCGAGGGCACGAACAGCTGCACGATCGAGGGCGCCGCGACGACGTGCCGCACCACGCCGCTCGAGGTGCCGGGCATCGAGGGCGCCGAGGCGATCGCGGTCGGCGGATCGCACGCGTGCGCGATCGTGACCGACGGTGTCGTGACGTGCTGGGGCACGAACGACGCGGGCCAGGCGGGCGAGACCGTCGCGCTGCCCTTCGCGGCGATCGCGATCGACGCGGGACGCGCGCACACCTGCGCGGTGCTCGCGGACGATCAGGTGTGGTGCTGGGGTGCGGCTCCGGTCGCGCAGGGCACGCCGCAGCCGGTCGAGGGCCTGCCCGCGGCGTTCGGGATCGCGAGCGGTCGTGATCACGCGTGCGCGCGCACCTTCGACGGTGAGACGTGGTGCTGGGGACGCAACGTCGAGGCGCAGCTCTCGCGCGAGACGTCGAGCGAGAGCGGCGAGCCCGGGCGCGCGCGAAGGAGCCCCGGCACCGGCGCGTGATGTGTCTGTTGACGCCGTCGCGCCCTCGGGCGACACAGCGTCATCGTGGGCGGGGGCGACACGAAGGGCAGGGCGCGTGTGATCGCGGGGGCGATCCTCGCGCCGCTCGCGTTCGTCGCGCTCTGGCTCGCGCCGCTCCCGCTCGAGCCCGCTGCGCATCGGCTCGTCGCGCTCTTCGCGGCGGTGCTGATCGCGTGGGTCACCGAGGTCGTCGCGGTCGCGGTGACCGCGCTGATGATCGGCCCGGCGCTCGTCGCGCTCGGCATCACCGACGCCGCGACCGCGTTCCGCTACTACGCCGATCCATTGCTCTTCCTCTTCGTCGGCGGGTTCATGCTCGCCGAGGCGATGCAGCGACACGGGCTCGATCGCCGCTTCGCGAGCGCGGTGGTCGCGCTGCCCTTCGTGCGGGGATCGGCGTTCCGCACGCGCGTCGCGATCATCGTCGCAGCCACGCTGGTCTCGATGTGGATCAGCAACACCGCGACCTGCGCGATGATGCTGCCGATCCTGCTCGGCCTGCCCGGCCTCGAGCGACCGGAGAGCCGCCACGAGAAGGATCCCGCGACCGGGCCGCTGCTCGCGCTCGCCTACGTGTGCTCGACCGCGGGGCTCGGCACGCTGATCGGCACACCACCGAACCTGATCACCACGCGCTTCCTCGAGGACGCCGGCGTGCGCATCGGCTTCCTCGAGTGGATGGCGCTCGGGGTGCCCGCGGCGATCGTGCTCTCGATCGTCGCGGCCGCGATCACGCTGCGTCGCGGCGACGCGCCGAGCGAGCGGGTCTCGGCACCATCGACCACGAGCGCGTGGACGCGCGGCGAGAAGGTCACCGCGCTCGCGTTCGGGCTCGCCGTGATCGGATGGACCGCGCCCGCGTTCTTCGAGGTCGCGGGCGCGTCGTTCGCCGATGCGATGAACGATGCGATGCACCCCGGCGCGGTCGCGGTGCTCGCGTGCTTGCCGCTCTTCCTGGTGCCCGATCCCGCGCGCAAGAACGAAGAAGGCGAGGTCCCGCCGGTGCTCCCCTGGAGCGCCGCGGTGCGCATCGACTGGGGCGTGATCCTGCTCTTCGGCGGCGGCATCTCGCTGGGCACGCAGCTCGAGCGCACCGGGCTCGCCGCGTCGATCGGGCGATGGGTCGTCGAGACGACGGGCGCGACCGACGTGTGGACGCTCTGCGCGGTCGCGTGCTTCGCGACCGTGGTGCTCAGCGAGGTCGCGTCGAACACCGCGGCCGCGAACATCCTCGTGCCGCTGGTGATCGCGATCGCGCAGCAGCTCGGTGTCTCGCCGATCCCGCCCGCGCTCGCGGTGGGCGTCGGCGCGAGTGTCGGGTTCATGCTGCCGATCGCGACCGCGCCGAATGCGCTGGTCTACGCGACGGGGCGCGTGCCCCAGACCTCGATGATGCGCGCCGGGCTCGTGCTCGACGTCGCGTGCCTGGTGCTGGTGCTCGTGCTCCTGCGCCTGATCTGCCCGCTGATGGGCTGGAGCTAGTGTCGCGTGCTCAGCGCCGGGCGTCGGACTCCGACAGACGCGCGATCTGATTCATCACGCGCAGGTGGATCGTGTGGATGAGCTGATCGGACCACCACGCCCAATACGGGCGCGGGAACACCTCGAGTCGGTACCAGGTGCGGCCCGACAGGCGCGTTCGACCACCCTCGATCGGCTCGAGCACGAACTGGCCGCGCGTCGTCGCGAAGAACCCGTCGAGGTGCGGCGGACGCGGGCCGTCGAACGGCGTCATCTCGCGCATCGCGTCGGGCTGCTCGCGCACGTCGAACGAGAGCTCGCGCCCGGGGCGCCACACCGTGATCGGCTCGACGAACTCGCCTGTCGTGAACTGGCACCTTCGCACCGCGCCCACGCCCTCACCTTCGATCACCGCGCCCGTCGGCGATGCCACGCCGAGCCGGAAGAGCAGCTCGGTCGGCGGCGGAAGATCTTCGAACGCGAGAACGCGATTCCACACGACCTCGGGCGGTGCATCGATCTCGATGGTCGACGTCACGACGCGCTCCGACTCCGGCGGCAGCGGCGAGAGCAGCTCGCCCGCGAGCCAGAGCGGCAGGAGCGCCATCGCCGCGCCCGGCGCCTCGCGCGGCGCGCCCGCGAACGACACGATCACCGAGCCGATCGCGACGCCGACGAGACTGCCGAACACCGCGAGCGGCGAGGCCATCATCAGGCACACGAAGCCTTCGATCGCGAACGCGAGCATCGCCGCGAACGAGAGGCCGAGCGCGATGCCCGCGGCGAGGATCGCGAGACCGGCGCGCGGCGCGTGGAGGCGCGCGACCGTCAGCGTCGCGACGAACCCCGAGATCGTCGGCGCGCCGAGGAAGAGCGCTGCGCCGTACTCGCGGAAGAGCCCCACCGAGATCCCGACCATCGCGAGCGCCACCACCGCGCCGACGACCCCGCCGATCGCGACCGCGACGCCCGGACTGCGCGGAGGCGCGCCCGGAGGCGGCTCGCGGTATCCGGTCGGCCGTGGTGCGAGCGGCTTGCTCGGCACGGCCGCGATCGCGAGGAAGAAGATCAGGTTGGCGAACGGCGCGAAGAAGAGCCCGACGAGCCAGGAGGGCAGCCCCGCATCGACCAATCGCCGCGCGGTCAGCCACACACCGACTGCGATGAAGGGCAGTGCGACTGCCCACATCGCGAGCCAGTACGTCAGTCGACCGCCCGGCGAGAACAACGGCGCTTCCATCGGGCTCACGTAGAAGAGCACCGAGTACGGCTGTCCGAAGAGCCGCGACACCAGCGCATCGAGCCCGATCTTGATCGCGAAGAGCACGACTCCTGCGACGAGGAACGGACCGCGCGGAAGCGGCGCGTGACGATCGAAGAGCACCCCCATGCGCGCGATGGTACCGGGCGGTCGAGCCCGCGCGCGAATCAGGGAGAGCGGCGCGCGCTCGCGACGACCGGCACCAGCTCCTCCGCGCCGAGTCTCTCACCAGACCTGCACGGTCTCGGCGCGATCACCGAAGCGCACGACGAGCGCGGAGGGCACGAAGCTGCGGCCCTTGTACTGCGGCTCGACGATCAGCTGCGCGCTCTGACCGCCGCGCACGAGCTGCTCGATCTGCATCGTGATCTCGCGCATGCGCGCCGCGGCCTGCGGCGTGACGTACACGACGTTCTCGGGCATGCGCCCCATGCCGGGCACCAGCTCCACCGCGACGAGCGCGCCGGTCTGCGCGACCTGCTCGGCAGCCGCGCGCGAGTCGACGTGATCCCAGGACGTTGCCTGTGCAGCCTGCGGCGGCACGTACGGCTGCGGCTGGTACGCAGGGACCATCCCCGCCATCAGCCCACCACGCCTCCGCATCGACCAGAACGAGTAGATGAAGATCGCCGGGATCGTGATGCAGGGCAGGAAATACCAGAGGTACGACGCGAGCCCGCCCGAGAGGCCGGCCGGTCGCGGCGTCGCGAGCGCCGGCATCGCGAGCGTCGGGTTGCTCCGCTGCTGCACCTGATAACGAACGTAGGGCAGCGTGTAGCCCGCGTAGTTCGCGTCGTCGGCGAACATCTCGCACTGGCTGCGCTCCGCGGAGCGCCGTCGCTGCGGGATCACCGAGCCGTGGATGCGCTCGTCGCCGCGGAACACGCCGCAGTCCGCGGGCCCGAGATCGGTGCAGAGCCGCGTCTCGAGATCACCGCAGGGGTCGTAGATCAGCGAGCACCCCGAGAGCGACGAGACGAGGAGCGCGAGCGAGAAGCAACGAAGGGTGGTTGTCATGCGCGCGCATCATGGCAGCGCCGGATGCAGCGTGCGACTTCTCTCACACGGGGACGAAGCTGCGCCCGCAGGACGAGCACACCCACGCACGATCGTGCGTGAGCCGATACCGCTCGTGGCGTGCGCCGCAGTGAGCGCACGCGCGTCCCGGTGGATCGAGCGTCAGCCACACCGCCTCGGACGTCCACGGCGCGGGCAGCGACCACGGACCTTCCTCGGGGATCGTGATCGGCGCGTCGAGAGCGCCTTCGCTGGGCAACGGTCGAAAGCGCGCTTCGACGCCGCGCTCGAGCGGGACGAGCCACACGAGCTCGTCCTTCGTCGCGCCGACCTTCCGGATCCACGGCACCGTGGGCCTCGCGCGCGCGACCATCGGCACCTCGAGGCGCGTGATCCCCGTCGCGCGCAGCCAGTCGCGCAGCACCGTCGGCGCGGTGTCCGGGAAATAGTGGTGACGGCGCGGGTCGCCGAGCGCGCGCAGCGCGATCGTCGCCGGTGAGAGCAACACGTCGCGCCCTGCCTCTCCGTGCGTCCGGAGAATCTGCGCCACTTTCCCGGCGTCGTGCTCGTGCTCGATGCGACCGTCCTCGCCGCGGAGGATCGATCGCATCGAGTCGAGCACGCGACATCCGCGGCACTCGCCGCTCGCGCACGTCGCGCACGAGCGAGCCCCACAGCGCGCGCACTCCGCGTCCGTCCTCGCGCCACCGTCGCGGCACCAGAGGCAGTGCGTCCGCGTCACGCCGTGGCCCCATCGCTCGTCCATCACGTCACGCCATCGTTCTGCACGCGCTCGCGCAGCGCCACGAGCAAGCGCTCGCGCGCGGCCCAGATCACGGCGACGTCGAGCTTCTTGCGCGTCTCGCGATCGAGATCGCGCCACCGCTCCCAGTCCTCCGCGCCCTCGCCGCTGCCCTCGCTGCGCGCGACGAGCCCGACCGCGTACGTCCAGAGCACGAGCTCGTCCTGGATCGATCCCGCGCGCGCCACGGCGCGAAGCACCTCGGGCGCGACCTTCATGCCCTCGTCACGACACAGGCGGTGCAGCGCCTCGCGCGTCGCGCTGCCGCCGTGCCTCGCGCGCTTCGCCGCGCGCGGCCCCGCGTGACCCGGGCCACGACGCAGCTGCGCATCGACGACGCGCCCGTTCCACTCGAGGCGCTCGACGTGGAACGACGTGTGGAGGAACGAGCTCACGAGCGCCGCGAACGCCGCGCGATGCTCGGACGCGACCACGAGCTGGCGCGGCAGGCGCGGCTCGAGCTCGCGCAGCCAATCGGCACAGCGCGCGGGATGCGCGATCGCCGCCTCGGCCTCGCGCGAGAGCAGCGTCGGATCGTGCAGCGCCTCGGACGCGATCCAGATCCAGAGCTCGTAGGCGCGCGCGTGGAGCTCGAGGACACGCTCCATCCGCGCGCGATCGATGGTGCGGAGGGTCATGACGCGCGCGCATTTCAGCGCCCGTGCCGCGCCCGATTCCCCATGCGATCGCGCCGGTCACTTATCGCGCGCGATAGGCCGCGATACACCCATCTCGCCCGACGGAACGACGACGCCCGAGCTCTCGTCGAGCGCCCGGGCGTGCGTGCGGTGGATTCGAAATTTCTTCAGCCCTTCGCGCCGGCCGCCTTGGCGGCGGCCTGCTTCTCGCGCCACCGCGCGAGCTTCTTACGACGACGGGCCTTCTGCTTCTTACGGGTGGGGGAGTCCTGCGGTGCCGACATGGGGGCGATCGATATCACGGTTTTCGGCGGCGTCACTGGTGCGCGGCGCGGACGCGCCACGATCTCGGCGCTGATCGCAGCCGCATGCTCTCCCACCAGCCGCCGCGTCACTCCTCGTCGGAGCGCAGCTTCGCGAGCACCGAGAAGTCCTCGAGGGTCGTCATGTCGCCCTTCACCTCGCCGCCCGACGCGAGCTCCTTCAAGAGGCGCCGCATGATCTTGCCGCTGCGCGTCTTGGGCAGACCATCGGTGAAGCGGATCTCGTCGGGCCGCGCGAACTTGCCGATCTCCTGCGCGACGTGCTCGAGCAGCGCGCTCTTGAGCGCCTTCGTCGGCGGCTCGCCCTGCTTGAGCGTGACGAACGCGACGAGCCCCTGTCCCTTGAGCTCGTCGGGACGCCCCACCACCGCGGCCTCGGCGACGCTCTTGTGCGCGACGAGCGCGCTCTCGACCTCTGCGGTGCCGAGGCGATGCCCTGCGACGTTCACCACGTCGTCGACGCGCCCCATCACCCAGAAGAACCCGTCCTCGTCCTTCCGCGCGCCGTCGCCCGTGAAGTACTTGCCCTCGAAGCGCGACCAGTACGTGTCCTTGAAGCGCTGATCGTCGCCGTAGACGGTGCGCATCATCGAGGGCCACGGCTTCTCGATCACGAGCAGTCCGCCCTCGTTCGGGCCCGCCTCGGTGCCGTCCTCGCGCAGCACCTTCGGCACCACGCCGAAGAAGGGCACGGTGCACGAGCCGGGCTTCGTCGAGATCGCGCCGGGCAGCGGCGTCATCATCATCGCGCCGGTCTCGGTCTGCCACCACGTGTCGACGATCGGGCAGCGCTCGTTCCCGATCACGCGGCGGTACCACATCCAGGCCTCGGGGTTGATCGGCTCGCCGACGGTGCCGAGCAATCGAAGCGACGAGAGGTCGTGCTTCATCGGGTACTGATCGCCCCACTTCACGAACGCGCGGATCGCGGTCGGCGCCGTGTAGAGGATCGTCACTCCGTGCCGCTCGATGATCTCCCAGAAACGCCCGGGATCCGGGTGATTCGGCGCGCCCTCGTACATCAGGCACGTCGCGCCGTTCGCGAGCGGGCCGTACGCGATGTAGCTGTGGCCCGTGACCCAGCCGACGTCGGCGGTGCACCAGTACGTGTCGTCTTCGCGCAAGTCGAACACGAACTTGCTCGTGGTCGCCGCGCCGACCATGTAGCCGCCGGTCGTGTGCAGCACGCCCTTGGGCTTTCCGGTGGTGCCCGACGTGTAGAGGATGAAGAGCGGGTGCTCGGCCGGGAGCTCCGCGGCGCGATGCTGCGCGCTCACCGTCCCCACCATCTCGTGCCACCAGAGATCGCGGCCGCGATCCATCGCGACCTCGTTGCCCGTGCGCTTGAGCACGATCGTGTGCTTCACGCCGGGCGTCTCGCGCATCGCGCGATCGACGTTCTCCTTGAGCGGCACGACGTGCCCGCGGCGCCACGCGCCGTCCTGCGTGACGATCAGCTTCGCCTTCGCGTCGTTCACGCGATCGCGCACCGCCTCCGCGGCGAAGCCGCCGAAGATCACGGTGTGGATCGCGCCGATGCGCGCGCACGCGAGCATCGCGATCGCGGCCTCGGGCACCATGCCCATGTAGATCGCGACGCAGTCGCCCTTCTGCACGCCGAGCTTGCCGAGCACGTTCGCGAAGCGGCAGACCTCGCGGTGCAGCTGCTGATAGGTCAGCACGCGCACGTCGCCGGGCTCGCCCTCGAAGATGATCGCCGCCTTGTTGCGGTGCGATCCCACGAGGTGTCGATCGAGGCAGTTGTACGCGAGGTTCGTGGTGCCGTCGGCGAACCACTTCGCGTGCGGCGGGTTCGACCAGTCGAGCCCCTGCGTCGGCTTCTCGAACCAGTGGAAGTCCTCGGTCGCGATCTCCAGCCAGAACGCATCGGGGTCTTCGACGCTGCGGCGATAGAGCTCCTCGTATCCCTCGCGCGACGACACGCGCGCCTGCCTCGCGAACTCGTCCTGCGGCGCGAAGACGCGCGACTCGCGCGAGACGCTCTGGATCGAACTCATCCCCTGGCCTCCATGTCGATGTCGGATCGAGGAGTCTTCCACGGGACGCAGGATGCTGGAACCCCGCACCGCCCGAGATTCGCGTGGAATCGCGGCGATGTCGCGAGTCGCGACGATCCCGTGTGCGATCGTCTCGATTCGAGTCATCTCGTCGTCGGAACCGAGCGCGCGCGTGCGGTGTCCGAGCACTCCGACCAGGAGGCTCCCATGCTCGAAGCGTTCCGGCTCGGTGGTTGGGGGATGTTCCCCACGCTCGTCTTCGGTCTGCTCGCGATCGCGGCGTCGCTTCGTTACGCGGTGCGTCCCGACTCCCGCTTCGTTCCACTGCTCGTCTCGAGCGCGCTGCTCACGCTCGCGGCGGGCTCGCTCGGGTTCGTCACCGGGCTCATCGCGACGTCGACGTACATCGCGGACGCGCCCGATCACCGGGTGTGGCTGATCGGGCTCGGCGAGTCGCTGCACAACCTCGCGCTCGCGCTGATCCTCGTGGGCTCCGGGCTCGTCGCGACGACGGTCGGCGCGCTGCGCGGGGTGAACGCATCGCGCGCGACCTGAGGTTATGCTCGCGAGCCCGTGATCGATCTGCACGCGCTGCGCGAGAAGTATCGCGAGATGAAGAGACTGCGCGAGCAGCACGACGCAGGCTCGCCCGTCGATCCGCGCCCGGCGATGCGCGCGCTCGCGACGCGCTTCCCGGGCGCGCTGCGCGAGATCGACGAGCTCCCGATGGACGCCATCGACGCGCGCATCGCGTCGCTCGATCGTGCGCTCTCGGGCGCCGAGATCGAGCCGTGGATGCGCGCGCTCGCGCGCTATCACGCGTGGATGCGCCTCGCGCTGCGACTGCGACTCGCGTGTGCGAGCGAGCGGAGCGAGGCGCGTGCGCGAGAGTGGCTCGAGGGCGCGGCGCGCCCGCACGACGACGACGTCGATCCGCGCGGGCTCGACGACGCGACGTTGCACGCGATCCTCCGCCCGCCCGAAGGACGCCTGCATCGCGTGGTGCTCGCGCGCGTCGCGCTCGAGCTCGGCGTCGACGCGCAGACGATCGACGGGTATCTGAAGGGCCCTCGTCGCCGCTGATGGAACGCAGCTCGCATGGCCGCGCGCACGATGACGACTGACACGATCCGCAACACGCTCGCGATGCTCGCGCTCGTGACGACGGGCTGCAGCAGCAGTGCGCCCGAGGTGTCGCTCGCCGAGCTCTGCGGCAGCCCCGATGCGTTCGCCGATCGCGACATCGCGATCGACGTGACGATCGATCCGAGCGCGCTGACGCTCTGGGAATCGACGCTCGTGGCGTGCTCCGAGAGCAGCCCGTGCTGCAACGCGGGGACGTACTTGTTCGAGCTGCCGTGCGCGAGCGACGTGCCGATCGTGATCGTTCCCGCAGGGCTCGCGAGCGACACCGACCCCGGACGTCTCGCGTGCAGGGGCGGAGCGCCGGGCGTGCTCCCCGCGGAGTGCGAGCCGACCACGTGCGGCACGGCCGAGGTGCGCGCGATCGAGCGCATCGAGGGACGCATCCGGCGCGGCATCGTGACCGCGCCGTTCGGCGAGCAGGTGCGCGAGCTGGTCGTCCACGCGTACAGCTGGGGCCCGATCGCCGACGCCGGCCCGCTGCCCGACGCCGCCCCCTGATCACCAGGTCTCGACGTTCGGCCTCACGTCGAGCTCGAAGGTCCACGCCGAGCGCGGCTGCCGATGCAGCGTCCACATCGCCTCCGCGACGTCGTCGGGCGCGAGGAACGCCTCCTGCGGCAGGTCGCTCCGCATCGCGCGGGTGCGCGGCAGATCGACCATGCCGTCGACGATCACCACCGCGACGTGGACGCCGCTCGGCCACAGCGTTCGCGCCATCGACTGTGCGAGGCTGCGCTGCGCCGCCTTCGCCTGCGCGAACGCCGCGAAGCGAGCGCCGCCGCGCAACGACGCGGTCGCGCCGGTGACGAGGATCGTGCCGCGACCACGCGCCTTCATCGCGGGCGTCACCTCGCGCGACGCGTGGAAGAGCCCGAGCGTGTTGACCCTCCACGCCTGCTCGAGCTGCTCCGCGCTCACGTCCTCGAACGTGCCGAAGACGCCCGAGCCCGCGTTGTGGAGGAGCACCTCGGGCTCGCCCATCTCGCTGCGGATCTGCGCGAACGCGCTCGCGATGCTCGCTCCGTCGGACGCGTCGCACGCGAACGCGCGCGAGCCGGGGAGCTCGCCCGCGAGCGCGCGCGAGTGCTCGAGCCCGCGCGCGAGCAGCGCGACGGCGTATCCCTCGCGCGCGAAGCGCCGCGCCAGCGCGCCGCCGATCCCCGGGCCCACGCCGATCACCACGCACACCGGTCTCGTCGTCATGCGAGGGAGCCTAGTACTGCTGCCCGGATGTTCGTTACGGGATCGATGTTCAGCCCGGAACGAACGGCCGGGCGGCAGTACTAGGAGAAACCCGGAACGAAGTTCCGGGCAGAAGGACTAGAGCCCCGAACGTCGTTGCGTCAGCCGTGCCCGCATCGCAAGGAAGCGCGATGCGCTCCCTCGATCTCGACGCGGCGTTCGCGTCGTTCCCGGTGCTCGAGACCGAACGGCTCGTGCTCCGCGCGGCGATGCCCAACGACGCGCTCGACCTCTATCGCATCCTCTCGGACCCACGCGTCACGCGGTACTTCGGCCGCCCGCCTTGGACGGCGCTCGCGCAGGCGGAAGAGCGCATCGCGGTGACCGACGCCGCGTTCCGCGAGCGCAAGGGCATCCGCTGGGTGCTCTCGCTGCGCGGCAATCCGCGCATGATCGGGAGCTGTGGGTTCTGGCGCATGGTGCCCGAGCACCTGCGCGCCGAGGTCGGCTACGAGCTCGATCCCGAGCAGTGGGGCCACGGCTACATGCCCGAAGCGCTGCGCGCGATCGTGGCATTCGGCTTCGACGTGCTGCGCCTCCACGCGGTCGAGGCGCACATCGATCCGGAGAATCGGAATTCCGCGCGCGTGCTCGAGAAGCTCGGCTTCGCGCAGGAGGCGTACTTCCGAGAGAGCTACTACGAAGCGCAGAACGATCGCTTCACCGACACCGCAGTGCTCACGGCGCTCCGCACCACTTGGCGGCGATGAGGGGAATTCCTCTAAGGAGAGCAGGAAAGCAGGAGAGGAAGGCGGAGAAGCTCGCTACGGATTTCGTAACGCTACGGATTTCGTAGCGCTACGGATCTCGTAGCGCTCGAATCTCCTGCTTTCCTTTCTTCCTGCTCCCCTCAGAAATTCTCTTGGTCTCAGAGCCCGATGTCGACGCGCCTTCCCGCTTCCGCGAGGGATCGCTGACCGGCCTCGAGCACGCGCACCACCGCGTGGCCGCTGCGGCCGCTCGCGAGGGGCGGGACGCGCGTGCGCACCGCGTCGAGGAACGCCTCGGTCTCGCGCCCCAGCGGCTCCGCCATCTTGAGCGCGGGCACCACGATGTCGCCGGTGCGGATGCGGACGCCCTGCTCGTACGTCAGCGCGGCGGGCGGCGGCTCCACGCCCTTGTCGAAGAGCGTGAGCTTCATGTCGGGCGACGCGTCGTCGAACACCGCCATCTTCTTGGTGCCCACCACGGTGAGCCGGCGCGTCTTGTGGGGATCGAGCCAGCTCACGTGCACGTGCGCGAGCTTGCCGCCGCGATAACGCACCGTCGCGAACACGACGTCCTCGATGCCGCGCTCCTTCTGGAGGAACACGCCGCCGCTCGCGCTCACGCTCTCGGGCTCGGCGTCGAGCAGGTACGCCGCGACGCTCAGATCGTGCGGCGCGAGCGACCACCACGCGTTCTCGTCGCGACGCACCACGCCGAGGTTCGTGCGCTGCGACGTGACGTAGAGGACCTCGCCGAGCTCGCCGCTGTCGACGATCTGCTTCAAGCGCTCGACCGCCGGATGATAGAGCAGCAGGTGCCCGACCATCAGGATGCGCTCGCCGCGCTCCGCGAGCTCGCAGAGCTCGGCGCTCGTCGCCGCGCCGAGCGTGAGCGGCTTCTCGACGAGCACGTCGCGCCCGCGCTCGAGCGCCTTCTTCGCGAGGTCGTGGTGGGTCGGCGCGTCGGTCGCGATCACGATCGCGCGCACGCCCTCGTCGGCGAGCACGTCGTCGATCGACGTCGTGGTCTTCACGTCGGGCCACGCGCGCGTGACCGGGGCGAGCGCGGCCTCGCTGCGATCGCAGACCCAGCGCAACGACGCGCCGCGCTGCGACGCGAAGTTGCGCACGTGGTTCTTGCCCCAGCCGCCCGCGCCGACGACCGCTACGCCGATCGATTCCGTCACGCGCGCTCCAATACCACGGCGAGGCCCTGGCCGACGCCGATGCACAGCGTCGCGAGCCCGTAGCGCGCACCGCGCTTCTTCATCTCGTGCGCGAGCGTCACGACGATGCGCGCGCCGCTGCACCCGATCGGATGCCCGAGCGCGATCGCGCCGCCGTTCACGTTCACCTTCGCGGGGTCGAAGCCGAGCTCGCGGATGCACGCGAGCGACTGCGCCGCGAACGCCTCGTTGAGCTCGACGAGATCGATCTGATCGGCGCGCAGGCCCGCCTTCGCGAGCACCTTCCGCGTCGCGGGGATCGGGCCGATGCCCATCACGTTCGGGTGCACGCCCGCGACCGCGCTCGCGACGACGCGCGCGAGCGGCGTCGCACCGTTCGCCTTCGCCCACTTGCTCGACGCGAGCAGCACCGCGGCCGCGCCGTCGTTGAGCGGCGACGAGTTGCCCGCGGTGACGCTGCCGTCCTTCTTGAAGACCGGCTTGAGCTTCGAGAGCGCCTCGACGCTCGAGTCGGGCCGCACGCCCTCGTCGCGATCGACGATCGTGTCCGGCGCGCCCTTCTTGCCCGAGGGGATCGACACCGGCGCGATCTCGTCGGCGAAGCGGTTCGCCTCCCACGCGCGCGCCGCCTTGCGGTGCGACTCGACCGCGAACGCGTCCTGGTCCTGGCGCGAGATCTTGTGGTCGGCCGCGACGTTCTCCGCGGTCTCGCCCATCGAGATCAGCGGGAAGCGCTCCGCCATCTTCGGGTTCTGGAAGCGCCATCCGAGCGACGTGTCGTAGACCGTCGGCGGCGTGCGCGGGAACGCCTCGTCGGCCTTCGCCATCGCGTACGGCGCGCGCGTCATCGACTCGACGCCGCCCGCGACGATCACGTCCGCGTCGCCGACCTTCAGCGCGCGCGCGGCCTGGATCACCGCCTCGAGCCCCGAGCCGCAGAGGCGGTTCACGGTCACGCCGGTGACCTCGTCGGGCAGCCCCGCGAGCAGCGACGCCATGCGCGCGACGTTGCGGTTGTCCTCGCCCGCCTGGTTCGTCGCGCCGAAGATCACCTCTTCGAGGCCGCGCTTCGCGACGTCGTTGCGCGCGAGCAGCTGCGTGATCACGTGCGCGGCGAGATCGTCGGGCCGCACGGACGCGAGCGCTCCGCGGTGCTTTCCGATCGGCGTGCGCAGCCCATCGAGGATCAGTGCGTCTTCCATCTCCATCATTCTCCCGCGAACGTCGGCTTGCGCTTCTCGTTGTACGCCTGGATGCCCTCGCGCGCGTCGTCGCTCTCGAAGAGGCGCTGCTGGAGCTCGCGCTCGAGCGCGAGGCCCTGCTCGAGCGCCATCTCCGCGCCGGTCTGCACCGCGCGCTTGATGTGTCCGACCGCGAGCGACGCCTTGTTCGGCGGGCAGAAGCCGCGCGCGTACTCGAGCGCGCGATCGACGAAGCCGTCCTTCTCCCAGACGTGGTTCACGAGGCCGAGCGTCTGCGCGCGATCGAAGTCGATCAGCGTGCCCTCGGTCATGAGCTCGATCGCGCGCGCCTTGCCGACCAAGCGCGACAGGCGCTGGGTGCCGCCGGTGCCGGGCAGCACGCCGAGCGCGACCTCGGGCAGGCCCATCTTGCCGGTGCCGCGCGCCGCGACGCGCAGATCCGCGCTCATCGCGATCTCCATGCCGCCGCCCACGCAGTGCCCTTCGATCGCCGCGATGACGAGCTTCGGCGTGTGCTCGAGGCGCAGCATCGTCTCGTTGGCGTGCAGGCAGAACATGTACTTGTAGCGGGTGGTGACGCGCCCGAGCATCGCGATGTCCGCGCCCGCGCAGAAGAACTTCTCGCCCGCGCCGGTGAGCAGGATGACGTGCGCTTTCTCGTCGAAGCGCGCCTCGAGGATCGCGTCGTCGAGATCGCGCAGCATCTCGTGCGAGTACGCGTTCGCCGGAGGGTTCGTGAGCTCGATGCGCGCGACGCCGTGCTCGTCGCGCCCGTAGCGGACCAGGCCGTTCTTCATCGGAGTCATGGGTGGCCCAAGCCCTCCCACGGCACCCGAGAAGAGTCGATGCGAGCCCTCACGAAAGGCTTCACGATGCGACCTCCGAACTGGAGGGGCAGGACATGAACGCACCGATCGCGAGCGCGCATCGACCTTCGACCGAGTGGCGCGAGGTCGTCGGCGAGGACGAGGAGACACGCTTCGAGGGGTACGCGAAGCAGCTCGCCGAGGTCCAACGCGCGAGAGCGAAGGCGGGCGAGCTCGACCGCGCGCTGCACGCGAAGTCGCACGCGGGTGTGCTCGCGGAGCTCGAGGTGCTCGGCGATCTTCCCGAGCACGCGCGCCACGGGCTCTTCGCGACGCCGCGCACGTACGCCGCGTACGTTCGGCTCTCGCCGGGCAGCGGCGTGCACCAGCACGATCGGCGCGCGGACGTGCGAGGTCTCGCGATCAAGGTCGTCGGGGTCGACGGCCGCAAGCTGATCCCGGGGATGGAGGACGCGCGCACTCAGGACTTCCTGATGATCCAGTCGCGCGCGACGCCGTTCCGCGATGCGCACCAGTTCGTCGACGTCGTGCTCGCGGCGGTCTCGCCGCTCACGCGGCTGCCGCGCGTGGGATGGAAGCACGGGTTCGGCACGCTCGCGGGATGGCTGCGCGCGTTCGCGGCGGGGACGAAGCCGATCGGCTCGCTCGCGGAGCTCACGTTCTGGGCGCCGCCGCCGATCCGTCTGGGTCCGTATGCGGTGCGCTACTCGGCGCAGCCCCACGCGCCCGTCGCGCCGTCGAGCGCGCCGAGCCATCGCGACGGGCTCGGGCACGATCTCGCGGAGCGCCTCGCGAAGGGCCCGATCGCGTACGACCTGCGCGTGCAGTTCTTCGTCGACGAGGCGCGCACGCCGATCGAGGATCACTCCGCGGAGTGGCCCGACGAGGTCGCGCCGCACGTGACGGTCGCGACGCTGCGCATCCCGCAGCAGGATCTGCGCAGCGAGCGCGGGAAGGCGATCCACGAGTACGTCGACACGCTGTCGTTCGACCCGTGGCACGCGCGCGAGGACATGCGCCCGCTCGGCAGCATGAACCGCGCGCGCAAAGCGGCGTACCGAGAGAGCGTCATCGCGCGCAACGCCGCGAAGGAGCCCGACGGCAGCGAGCAGTGGTGAGCGACGGAACGCGAAACGCCCCAGAGCCTTCCGGCCCGGGGCGTTTCATCGAGCGCCTCGTGACGTGATCAGCGAAGCATCGCGCGGCACTCGCGGACGTACTGGCCCTGGCCGCGATCCACGCACGACTGGTACGCGGCGCGCGCGCCCGCGCGGTCGCGCTGCGAGTCGAGCGCCGCACCGAGCACGAGCCACGCGAGCGAGCTCGTCGGGTCGACCGTCGACGCGCGCTGCGCGTAGTCGCGCGCCTGATCCATGCGGCCGCGGTTGAGCATGATGAACGAGAGCTGCGCGAGCGCTTCGCTGCCGTTCGGGTTGAGCTCGATCGCACGCTCGTAGAGCGGCGTCGCGCGCGCACCACGCGCGGCGCGTGCCTGCTCGAGCACCGACTCGTAGGTCTCGCCCGTCGCAGCAGGCGCGACCGCCGCGACCGCGGGCGCAGCCTCGGCGACCGGCGCGGCCTCGGCGACCGGCGCTTCTTCCGCGACCGGCGCGGCCTCGGCGACCGGCGCTTCTTCGGCGACCGGCGCGGCCTCGGCGACCGGCGCTTCTTCCGCGGCCGGCGCGGCCTCGGCGACCGGCGCCGCCTCCGCCTCGGGCGTCGGCTCGGGCGTCGTCGCGGCGGGCGGCGTCGCGATCGGGCCCGGCAGCTCGAGCGGACCGCCCTGACCGAGCGGCGCTTCCTCCGGGATCACGACCGCGTGGTACATCTCGATGCCGCCGATCAGCGCGAGCCCGGCGATCACCACGCCGATCGTCGCGTACATCCACTTCTTCGCGCCGGGGGGCATCGGCGTGACGATCCCCTTGAGATCGTCGAAGTCGTCGTCGGCGACCACCGGCGCCTTCGCGGCGTCTTCTTCGTTCTTCTTGCGGAAGAAGTCCTCGGCGACCGCTGCGTGCTCGCCGGTCGCAGCGACCGCGCGGATCTCGCCCGAAGTCGACATCGACGTCTTCTTCGCGCGCTTCTCCTTCTTCGGCGCGGCGGCGGGCGGCGGCGCGGGCTCGCTCTTCTTCGCGGCGGGCGCCTCGCTCTTCGGCGCGCTCACCTTCGCGACCTCGCCGGGGCCGGGGCGCACGCTCGCGCGCTCCTCGTCCTCGTCGCCCTCGTCCTCGTCCTCTTCGTCCTCGTCGCGGGCGCGCAGCTGCGACGTGTCGGACGACGGCGCGCTCGTGCGTGCGGGCGGGATCGACTCGGAGTCCTCGTCGTCCATCGCGACGCCGCCGCCGGTCGAGACCGCGACGGCCTCGTCGTTCACCGCGACCTGCGTGGTCGTGACGGTGCGCTTGGCCTGCGTCGGGAACTGGATGACGTTCGAGCTGCCCTCGCGCGCGGCCTCGCCTTCGGCCTTCATCGCGGCGGGAGGCTGCGACTCGAGCGCGACCTTCTCCTCGACGCGGGCCGAGGTCTCCTTCGAGACCTCCTTCTGAGGCGCCATGCTCGGCCGCTCGCTCTGCCCGCGGTTCCGCTTCTTCTTCTTGGCCATGACGTCGTCCTCTGCTGCTCGCGTCTCGGTTCGGACAGGCACTTCGCGGTCAATCCGCGAACCAGCAAGCTCTTCGTGGTTCAGGTCGCCCTGACCCTTCGGCGATTCCATCGGCGCCGGCGATTCCACCCGTTCTTCGGGGACCGCCGAGGCCTCGGAGAGCGCCGCATGTGCAGGCGGCGTGCCCTCGTTCGTGGTGGCCTCGGTGGCGGCGGTTTCGAGCGGATCTGCGGCCGGACCTTGGGTCGACCCGTCGGCACGTGCAGGCACATCCACGCTCTCGGCGTCAGGATCTGCACGATCGTCGGGGTCCGACGAGGGTCTGGCAGGCAGGACGGACGGGGTGCCCGGCGCGGGCACGACTTCGGCCGCGTCGGGATCGGGGCCCGAGAGGAGCCCTTCGACGTCGGTCTTGCGCGGGACGTGCACATCTCCGACGTCGCCACCGATCTCCTCGTCACCATCTCCATCGGAGGCGACACGGGTGCGGCCGGTGGGCTGCACGATGCCCTCGAAGTACAGCTTCGAGATCGTGCTGAGCGTCGTGAGGTCGTCGTCGGCGCACGCGTCGACGACCTCGACGAGCGAGCGGTGTCCGTCGAAGAGCCGGAGGATCCCGTTGATCTCGTCGGGGATCTCCGCGAGGCGCTGCGCGAGCTCGGCCTCGACGACCTCGAGCACGCTGTCGAGCGGCGGCACCTGCTCGCAGACGCGGCCCCACTCGTCGACGCGGCGCATGCCCTCCATGAGCAGGCCCTGCGTCGGGATGTCGATGCGCTGCGCGTTCTTCACCGGTCGGAAGTCGACCTCGAAGTCGCCCTCGTTCCACAGCAGGAGGCGATACACGGCGCGCTCGCCGACCAGTGGCCCGAGCTCCGCGTCGATCAGCGTGCCGTCGCGGAACGCCATCGTGCCGCGGCGCACGCCGGACTCGTTCTCCTGCACGAGCGTCAGCACGCCCGACTTGCGGCTGAGGTCGATCGTCTGGAGCAGATCGACGAGGCCCATGTCGCCGAGCGAGCCGGTGAAGCGCGTGCGCGAGATCGAGGGGCGGCGCGCGACGACGGATTCGCGCTCGCTGCGCTGCAGCGCGAGGTTGATCCGCGCGACGATCTCTTTGATGTAGATGGGCTTCGTGACGTAGTCCTCGACGCCCAGCTGGAGGCCGCGGACCTTGCTCTCCACCGACGTGTCGGAGGAGAGGAACATGATCGGGATCGACGCCCAGTCGGAGTTCTGGTGGATCCGCTCGACGAGCTCGAACCCGTTCATCCCGGGCAGGCGCGTGTCGGTGAGGATCAGATCGGGCGGCGCGAGCTCGATCGTCTCGAGCGCGCTCGGAGCGTCCTCGCAGGTCGCGAGGTTGTAGCCGGCCTTCCGGAGGCTGACCTCGAGGACGCGAAGGCTGCGCGGATCGGCATCGACGAGGAGGAGGCTCTTCCGGGCCACACAATCACCTGGAGAACGAGCGTCGGAGGATGGAACGACGCGCGTCGCTCCCGTGGGCCCTTGCCCCCGAGAGAAGCGCGCAGCCGGAGAAGTCTGCGGGCCCTCGCGAGCGCACGTCAAGCGCGGCTCCCGGAAGGCTTGACCGCGTGTGCCGCGCTTTCGTAAGGTGGCCGCCGGTCTCGCGGGAGAAGATGGTCATGACGCGTCCTCGGCACTTCATCTTCCGAAGCATCGGAGCCACGCAGTCGCTTCTGGTTTGGGTCCTCGTCGGCCTCGGCGGCGCGATGACGGGCGGCTGTGGAGCGGAAGGCGGCGAGCTGGCCGTGCTGAACCTCGAGCCGCGCGCGGGCGCGACCCAGGGCGAGCAGCCCGTGCGCATCTCCGGCTCGAACTTCCGGCAGGACATCGGCTACACGGTGTACTTCGGCGCCACGCGGGCACCGCAAGTCACCATCATGGACGACACCACGCTCCTCGTGGCCACACCGGCGCACGACCCGGGCGCGGTCGACGTGGTGGTCGCGGCGGACGACGGCCCGGCGTTCCGCATCGTCAACGGGTTCACCTACAACGATCAGGGCGGGAACGTGATGGAGCAGGTCGGCGAGGGCGTGCAGGAGCGCCCGGCCGAGCGCTTCTGATCGTCGTCGCGCGCGCATCCTCGGATCGGAGATCCGAGCGCGCGCGAACGGCTCACTGTTTCTGTCGGAGCGTGACGGCCGCCTGGCGGCCGTCAGGCGGGCGTCATCGTCGGACCGACCGTGGTTGAGGTTTTCCTCAATGGTTTCGCGTCCGGCGCGCCCGGCGAAACCGACCGTGGTTGAGCTTCGAGCTCACTGCGCGCGCTGGTACTCGAGCTCGTAGCGCAGCGGCCGCGGGATGATCCCGGACGTGAGCGTGACCTGCATCGTCAGGCGCTGACCGTCGGCGCTGGGGACGAACACGCTCCACCGGCGACCGCGATCGGTCGTGAAGACCTGCTCGAGGTGTCCCTCGCGGAGCACCTGCACGAGCTGCATCTCGTCCGACTCGCCCGGGATGTTCGTGCGCACCGACGCCCCCGGCGCGCTGTCGAACGTCGCGCTCTCGAACTCGGTGCGGATGCGCTCGGGCGTGATCTGGATGGTGAACGCGCCGTTGACCGGGTTGCGCTCCCGCAGCTCGTTCGCGGTCACGCCGCTCACGATCGGCACCATGCCGTCCGTCGTGTGCTCGATCGCCTGATCGACCGTGCGCTGCGCGGCCTCCTCGCCGTGGACCAGCGCCCACCGCCCGTTGAGCCGCTCCGCGATGCTGGTGTCGTCCTGCGGCTGTGAGCTCGCGCCCTCCGCGCCTTCTTCCTGGGTGTGGCCGACGGGCGCTGCGAGCGCGATGGCGCCGAGCGCGAGGATCAACGAGACCGAGATCGCACCGGCGTGTCGCATGGCCGAGCCTCCTCAGCGGCCACGTGCGCCCGACCAGCTCACGCTCAACGCGAAGAAACATTGCGGTCCTTGCGGGCGCGCAGTGAACGAACCCACGTCGAGCGGGCACTCCCGAGCATTCGGAGGCGCCCATGAAGCGATTCGCTTTCGCCATGACCACGATCCTGCTGCTCTCGCTCGCGTCGGCGCCGCCGCGCGCGCGCGGTCAGAGCGTGCCCGATGCGGCGGTCGACCACGCGATCAGCGGCGCGTGGTCGCTCGCCACGCGCGAGCCCGATGCGCGCGGGCTGATCGAGCGGGCGATCGATCGCGCGATCGACGGGATGCTGCCCTTCGTGCGCGGGATGGCGCAGGGGGAGCTGCGCGCGCGGACGCCGATCGATCGCGACCTCGCGATCCACGTCGCCCCCGAGCGCATCGAGGTGCGCCTCGGTGACAACGCGTTCGCGACGGTGCCCGGTCGTCCGCGTCGCATGCCGGTGCCGGGCTTCGCGGGCGAGACCGTCGAGGTCGTGCACCTCGTGCGCAGCGGTCGGCTCGAGCAGATCTTCTCCACCGATCAGGGCCGTCGCTGGAACGTCTTCGCGCCGAGCACCGACGGTGAGCGCCTCACGCTCGACGTGACGATGAGCGGCGCGCTGCTGCCCGCGCCGGTGCAGTACCGGCTCGAGTACCGGCGCGTCGACTGATCACGCCGCGAGGCGGCGCTGCATGCGCGACACGAACGCGCGCGGGCCCGGCGCTTCGGACGCGGCGGCCCAGCGATAGAGCGCGACGTCCTCCTGCGCGGCGTGCGCACGCAGGTCTCGAGCGAGCGCGTCGATGACCTCGCTGCGCACCGCATGCAGCTCGAGCGCGATGCCGATCTCGCCGAGCGCGTGGCGGAAGCGCGCGTGATCGGAGGCGAGGCGCGCGGCGTCTTCGGGCCGCTCCTTCGCGAGCTCCGGGAAGAGATAGACCTCCTCTTCGTCGAGGTGGCGCAGCAGCGCGCGCTCGAGCGCGTCCCACGTGGTCTCGATCTTCGGGCGTACCTCGCCCTGCGCCTCGTTGGCGAGGCGCGAGAGCAGCGCGTCGATGCGGGCGTGGTCCTCGAGCAGGCTCTTCACGATCGGTGCGGCGTCGGTCATGCGCGATGACGTACGCACCGACCGAGATGCGTCAGCGCTCGACGCGCGTGGTCGGGGCTTCGCGTCTCGCGGCGAGCTCGACGCGGAGGTCGTCGAGCTCGGCGTCGATCGCCGCGTCGCGCGCCACGCTGCGCGTCTCGACCTCGAACGCCGGACGGCGCCGCTTCCTCGGGAACAGCGACCGGAGCGTGAGCACGCAGACGACGAACACGCCCAGCGTCGGCAGGCCGTAGTGGAGGAACCAGTCCGCGAGACCGGCCAGGATTCCGATGCAGGCCACGACGAGGAGGAACGCGATCGCGAGCGCTCCCACGACGTACGGACCTGCGGTCACGAGCGTGACCAGGGCGACGATCGTCTTCACGAGCGTGCCCTTCTCGCGGTTGGTCAGGATCGGCTCGTCGTCGATGCGCCCACTCCCGGAGGGGGATCCGAACCCTCGCTCGCCCTCCTACGCGCAGCGCGACCCGACCGTTCCCATCGTCTCGCTCAGCGCTCCCAGGCGAGCAGGATCACGACCGCGATCGAGTTCGGCGGGTGATCGGGACGATCTCCCTGCGCGACGCCGATGCCCGCGACGCGCACCGTGTCGTCGAGCGCGGGCTCGAGCTGGCGCGCCTCTTCGAGCGAGCTCACGACCGCCATCACCGCGCCGAGGCGACGGAACGCGATCGCGAATCGACGCATGCTCTGGGTCGCGCGATCGGTCGTCGACTGCTGATCGAGCGTGGGCTCGGCGAAGTACGCCTGCGCCGCTTCCTGCGCCGCGCGCTGGAGGTTCTCCTCCATGCGCATCTCGGGCGCGCCGCGCGCGACGCGCGCGCGGTTGATGTCCTCGAGCAGGCGCGTCGGCGCGGACGCGACGTCGATCTCCTGCGCCTGGCGGATGAACACCTGGGTCGCGAGGAACGCGACGCGCCCGTTCTCCTCCTCGGAGACGACGCCGATGCCGACGTGCGTCGCGTCGGGGTTCACCAGGTTCGCGCGGTGCCCCGGGCTGTCCATGAGGCCGCGATGGATCTCGGCCGCCGAGTAGCCGCGACCGATGTTCTCGAGCACGAGCCCGCTGCGGATCCCGCCGCGCGAAACGCGATCCGCGGCGCTGCCGGTGCGCGGCGAGACGTGCCCGAGGAAGTCGTGCTCGAGCATGTCCTGGCTGTGCGCGAGCGCGATCTCGTCGAGGCGCGGATCTTCCTGGAGCGGCGGCAGGCCAACCTCGGCGCGGGTGCGGTTGAGCTGCTCGAGGAGCTGCGCGCGCAGGGTCGCGACGTCGGGCGCGGGGCCGCTCGGCTCTTCGGTGACGGGCGCGAGGCGCACGCTGCGCGGCGGCTCGGTGCCGACGTAGACCGGCGCGTTCGCGAGCACGCTCTCGCCGTGGGGGCCGCGCGCGATCACCTCGACCTGGAAGCCGCCGTTGACGGTGGTGGGCACGCGCACGTCGAAGTCGGGCCCGCTGCCCGCGGGAAGGCGCGTCACTTCACCATTGGGCGCCTGCACGACGATCGTCGGGTTCGCGTAGCCCTCGTCGAGCCGGCCGTTCACGCGGATCGGCGAGCCCGCGGGGAGCGCGCGCGCGATCGGATCGAGCGAGAGATGACGCCACGAGAGCACGACGACGACGAGCCACACGCCGCTGCGCGGCAGCACGGTCGCGCCCCAGTGCGTGTAGGTCTGTCGTCCGAGGAACTGCGACGCGCTGCGCTGCACGTGCTCGGCGATCGAGACGTGATCGGGCAGGCCGAGCACGATGACGTGCGGCGTGGGCTCGACGAGGCCGAGGTTCCACGCGAGGAAGTCGATCACCTCGGGCGGCGGCGGATCACCGCTCGGTCCGAGCCGATCCGCGACCCACTCCGCGAGGGTGCCGAGGCGCGGATCGCCGGTGAGCGGCATCGACGCGGCGGTGGACGCGTTGGTCATCGCGGTCTGCACCGCGGCCGAGTCGCCACCGCCGGTGACCGGCGATCCCACGGGCACGTTCGTCTCGTACTGCGCGACGGTCGGCGCGGGCGCGGCGATCTCGGTGTCGGTCTGCTCGCGACCGAGGCGGGTGCGCTGACGTCCGCCGCAGCCGATCACGGTGACGAGGGCGAGGAGCAGGGCGATGGCTTTGTGCACGGAGGGATGCGTACACGGGGCCGGCGCGCGTGTCACGTGAGCGGGCGAGGGCGGGGGCGCGGGCGGGGGCGAGGGCGCGGGCGGGGGCGAGGGCGAGGGCGCGGGCGCGGGCGAGGGCGAGGGCGAGGGCGCGGGCGGGGGCGAGGGCGAGTGCGCGGGCGCGGCGCTCGAGCTCGGCGCGGCGAACGTGCTCGTCGTTCGCCGCGCCCGGGATCTCCCTCGACGCCGATTCAATCGCAGCACTCTCACGAGTGTCGCGATCAGTCGGTCGAGATCGTCCATCCGCTTCGCGTCCAGCTCGTCCACGTGAGCCGCGTTCTTCGCGGTGACGATCACGGCGCGCACCTCGCGCGCGCTGCCCAGTGCGACCCATCCGAGCCTCGACCCAGGCCGCGCGAAGCGCGCCGCAATCCGAGCGCGGCGCGTCAGTCAGCAGAATCCGAGCCCACTCGCGCCCGGACTCACACCGGTGCGAGTCGCAGCTCACACCGGTGCGAGTCGCAGCTCACACCGGTGCGAGTCGTGCTCACTGCGCCCAGGGATCGACGACTTCGCTCTGCGGCCGCGTGCGCGGCGTCGGCGTCGGCGTCGGCGTCGGTGCCTCGGTGGTCGTCGTCGTCTCGCGCGGCGGCCGGCGTCCTCCGCCCCCGCTCGCGACGCGCGCCGGGGTCAGCGTCACGCGCACGGTCTCCGGACTCGTCGCGCCGATCATCACGCTCGCGCTCTCGTAGCCGCGCATGCGCACTTCCGCGACGCGGTCGCCGCTCTCCGGTGCGGGCAGCTCGAGCGGGGTGTTCCCGACGATCGCGCCGTCGATCACCACCTCCGCGCCGATCGGCTCGGAGGTGATCTGCACCACGCGCGCGCGGGGCGCGACGACCGGTGTCTGCGGCGTGCTCGGAGGCGTCGTCGTGACCGGCGTCGTGGTCGTGACCGCCGGCGGCGTCGTGGTCGGCGTCGGCGTCGTGCTCGTCCCCGGCGGCAAGGGCGGCACCACGATCGGCGCCGGGCCGCTCGTCGCGCCCGCGGTCGCCGCGCTCCCGCTCGCCCAGAACACCACGCCGCCCACGCCCACGCCGACGAAGAGCAGCACGACGATCGCCAGCGCGATCATCGGCGCCCTGCTCTTCGGCACCACGTCGGGCTCCGGCGGCGGCATGCCGTCCGCGCCGAACGCCTGCCCCAGCCGCATCTCGGTGCGCGTCGGCGGCTCGAGCGCATCGGCGAGATTGCCCGGCGGCGCGATGCCCCCGCGCCGCCCGATCGCCAGCTGTCCGCCGCCCGCGATCTTGTCGAGATCGTCGATCAGCTCGGACATCGACTGGTAGCGATCCTCGGGCTTCTTCGCGAGCGACTTGAGGATCACGTCCTCGACCGCCCCGAGGCCCTTCGTGCCCTGCACCTGCGAGGGCGGCAGCGGCTGCTCGAACATGTGCTTCGAGAGGATCCCCATGAAGGTGTCGCCGTCGAACGGCACCTTCCCGGTGAACATCTCGTACATGATCACGCCGAGCGCGTAGACGTCGGTGCGGCGATCGACGCTCTGCCCCGACGCCTGCTCGGGCGACATGTAGTGGGGCGTCCCGAAGATCATCCCGGTCTTCGTCAGCTTGCTCGACGCGCCGCCCACCTTCGCGATGCCGAAGTCGAGCACCTTCACGAAGTGCGGGTCCTTGCCCTGCTTCACGAGGTAGACGTTGTCCGGCTTCATGTCGCGGTGGACGATGCCGCGCGCGTGCGCCGCATCGAGCGCGCTCGCGATCTGCCGGATGACGTGCAGCGCGGTCTGCATCGGGATCGACCCGCCGGTCCCGATGAAGTGCGTGAGCGACGTCCCGTCGAGGAACTCCATCACGAAGTAGACGGAGCCGTCGGGCAGGCGACCGAAGTCGCTGATGTCGATGATGTTCGGGTGGCCGATCGACGTCGCGCTCTGCGCTTCCTGCATGAAGCGCTGCACGACGTCCCCGTCCTTCGCCATGTCGCCGCGCAGGACCTTGAGGGCCATGCGCTTGCCGAGCACGACGTGCGAGATGAGGTACACGACGCCCATCCCGCCTTCGCCGATCGCCTTCTCGACGCGATAGCGGCCGTCGATGACGCGACCGAGGAGCGGATCGGGCGGAGGCGCGTCGTTCAGCTCCTGCGTGGGCGTGCCGTCGTGCGGGCAGAACGCCACCGGCTCGCTGAAGCGCGTGCCGCATGCGGTGCAGAGCTTCATCTCGTGCCGGCGAGTGTAGCCGAGCGCTGGGAGGACGCGAACGACGCACGGAAGCCCGACCACATGGGGAGGATCGTAGGCACGCGGCCGACCGGGCTCACGCTTGCCGTCTCCGTCGCGGGGCTCGAGGACGGCCCCATGAGCACACCCGAGCGTCCCACGCTGGCCGCCTCCGACGAGCGCACCGCCGTCGACGAGTTCGTCCACGAGCTGCAGCAGGCGATCGACCACGCCGACGCCGATCTCTTCAACCGCAGCTTCGCGGCCGACGTGCTGTGGGGCAGTCCGTTCGGCGCGGTCGTCGACGGTTACGACGCGATCCACGCGATCCACGCGCGCATGTTCGCGTCGGTCGCGCCCGTGGCCGGCGCGTCGCGGTACGTGGTGGAGCACGCGCGGCTTCCGACGCCCGACGTGGCGATCGCCTACGTTCGCCGGATCACGTCGGTGCGCGCGACGGGCGAGGCCGAGCCCGGCAAGCCGGGGACCTTCGACGAGCTCGCGCTCTTCGTGCTCGTCCGCCGCGATGAACGGTGGTGGCTCGCCGCGGGCCAGCACGTGCCCGATCGGCGAGACGTGTACGCGCGACCCGCACCCTGAGGGGCGCACGCGGTGTCCATTGTCGCGGGCGACGCCGAGCCTATGTGCGCGCGGTTCGGAGCCGGCGTCTTGGCCGACGGAGTCAGTAGGGACGATTGCCTCGCGGGGGGCGGCGAGATGGGTGCGCGCATGCGCGCCGTCGACTGGTCGCGCACGCCGCTCGGGCCCGTCGAGCGATGGCCGCAGAGCCTGCGCACCAGCGTCAGCACCTGCCTGAGCTCGCGCTTCCCCATCCTGCTGTGGTGGGGCCCGGAGCTGGTGAAGCTCTACAACGACGCGTACGCGGACATCGTCGGCGACAAGCACCCGCGCGCGCTGGGGCGTCCCGGGCGCGAGGTCTGGCCGGAGATCTGGCACATCATCGGGCCGATGCTCGCCAGCGTCGTCGAGCGCGGCGAGGCCACGTGGTCCGAGGACGAGATGCTCCCGATGAACCGCCACGGGTTCGTCGAGGAGACGTACTTCACGTTCTCGTACAGCCCGATCCGCGACGAGAGCGGGGGCATCGGCGGGATCTTCACCGCGGTCCAGGAGACGACCGCGAAGGTGCTCGGCGAGCGGCGGCTGCGGACGCTGCGCTCGCTCGCGAACGTCGCGGGGACCGGCACGACGCCGGCGGATGCGTGCGAGCGTGCGGCGCGTGCGCTCGCGTCCGCGCCGGCCGACGTGCCCTTCGCGCTCTTCTATCTGAGCGCGCCCGACGGGCGGAGCGCGCGGCTCGCCGCGAAGCTGGGGATCGACGTCGCCGCGGAGGAGATCTCGCTCGACGACGGGGCGGCGCCGTGGCCGCTCGCGCGCGCGGCGCGCACGGGGCTCACGGTCGTCGAGGGCGACGCGCTGCGCGGCGTCGGACCGCTGCCAGGTGGGCCATGGCCCGAGCCGGCGACCTGCGTGGTGGTGCTCCCGCTCGCGACGCCGGGGGGCGCGGGGCCGCAGGGCTTCGTCGTCGCGGGTTGCTCACCGCGCATCGCGCTCGACGAGCGCTACCGCGCGTTCTTCTCGCTGCTCGCGGACCACGTCGCGACCGCGCTCGATCATGCGCGCGCCACGGAGGCCGCGCGCCGTCGCGCCGAGGAGCTCGCCGAGCTCGATCGACTGAAGACCGCGTTCTTCAGCAACGCGAGCCACGAGCTGCGCACGCCGCTCACGCTGATCCTCGCGCCGCTCGAGGACGCGCTGCGCGCGCCGGCGGGTCGGCTCGAGGGCGACTCGCTCGCGAGCGTGCACCGCAACGCGCTGCGGCTCCTGCGCCTCGTGAACTCGCTGCTCGACTTCGCGCGCATCGAGGCGGGTCGCGCCCGCGCGTCGTTCGAGCCGCACGATCTCGCGCAGCTGACCAGCGATCTTGCGAGCGCGTTCCGTGGTGCGATCGAGCGCGGCGGGCTCGCGCTCGAGGTCGACTGCCCGACGCTCTCGACGCCGGTCTGGGTCGACGCGGACCTCTGGGAGAAGATCGTCCTCAACCTGCTCTCAAACGCGTTCAAGTTCACGTTCGAAGGGCGCATCGGGGTGCGCCTGCGCGAGCGCGGCGAGCACGTGGTGCTCGAGGTCTCCGACACCGGCGGCGGCATCCCTCCGCACGAGCTCCCGCAGCTGTTCCAGCGCTTCCACCGCGTGCAGGGCACGCGATCGCGCACCCACGAGGGCACCGGCATCGGCCTCGCGCTGGTGCACGAGCTCGTGCACCTCCACGGCGGCACGATCGGCGTCGAGAGCACGCTCGGTCGCGGCACGACGTTCACGATCACGCTGCGCACCGGGAACGCGCACCTGCCGTCCGATCGCGTCGCGTCGCGCTCCGCGCTGCAGAGCACGCGCATCGGCGCGCGGCCCTTCGTGGAGGAGGCCGAGCGCTGGCTGCCCGACGCCGAGGAAGCGCCGAAGCCCGAGGCGCGCCCCGACGGAACGCGCGCGCGGGTGCTGGTCGCCGACGACAACGCGGACATGCGCGCGTACCTCGCGCGCTTGCTCTCGCCGTGCTTCGACGTGGTCACCGTGGAGGACGGATCGCGCGCGCTCGAGGTGATGCGCGTCGCGCCGCCCGACGTGCTGGTGAGCGACGTGATGATGCCGGGCGTCGACGGGCTCGATCTGGTGCGCGCGGTGCGCGGCGATCCCGCGCTCGCCGCGCTCCCCGTGATCCTGCTCTCGGCGCGCGCCGGCGAGGAGTCGCGGGTCGACGGGATGGGCTCGGGCGCCGACGACTACGTCGTGAAGCCGTTCTCCGGGCGCGAGCTCGTCGCGCGGGTCCGCGCGCACGTCGAGCTCGGCCGCACCCGTCGCGCGCTCGCGCACGAGCTCGCGGAGAGCGAGGAGCTCTTCCGCGTCTCGCAGGAGATCTCGCCGCTCGGGTTCTCGTACCTCTCGCCGGTGCGCGACGCATCGGGCGCGATCGCCGACTTCGCGCTGCTCTATCAGAACGGCGCGGCGGCGCGGCTCAACGGGCTTCCCGCGGGGCGCCACGATCCTCCGCTGAGCCTGCGCGAGCACGTGCCGACGCTCCCCGGCAGCGAGCGCTGGCAGGGATATCTCAGCGTCGCGGAGACCGGGGTCACGTGGCAGCGCGAGCTCCACTACGACAGCGCGTCGTTCGAGGGATGGGCGCGGGTCACTCTGGTGCGCCCTCGCGCCGACGCGATCGCGCTGATCGCCGAGGACGTGACGGCGCGGCGCGCGATCGAGGACGAGCGCGCGCGCCTGCTGGAGCGGGAGCGCGAGCACTCCGCGCGCCTGCGAGGGCTCTCCGACGCCGCGCTCGACATCGTGGGCTCGGGCACCATCGAGGCGCTGCTGCGCACCACCGCCGAGCGATCGCGCGCGCTCGTGCCTTCGCACCAGGCGATCGCGAGCGTCGCGAGCGACCTGGACGGTGCGCCGCCGACCCGCGCGGTGTCGTGGTCCGACGAGCACGCGCGCGCGGTCGACTCCGACGCGTCGTCGCTCGGCGAGCTCGAGGACGAGGTGCGCGAGACCAACCGCCCGCTGCGGCTCTCGCACGCGGAGCTCGTCGCGCACCCGTCGCTCCGCGATGCCGAGCGCGCGCCGCGCATGCGGGGATGGCTCGCGGCGCCGCTCGTGGGCTCGGACGGGCGCAACCTCGGGCTGGTGCAGCTCACGCATCGATGCGCCGGTGAATTTTCGGCGGAGGACGAGGCGGTGCTGGTGCAGCTCGCGGGCATCGCGTCGATCGCGCTCGAGAACGCGCGCCTCTACGAGCTCGCGCAGGGCGAGCGACGTCGCGCCGAGCACGCGAACCGGCTCAAGGACGAGTTCCTCGCGACGATGTCCCACGAGCTGCGCACGCCGCTCAACGCGATGCTGGGATGGGCGCGCATGCTGCGCAGCGGCGCGCTGCCCGAGCACAAGCGGGCGCACGCGCTCGAGACGATCGAGCGCAACGTTCGCATCCAGACCGCGCTCATCGAGGACGTGCTCGACGTCGCGCGCATCTCGACGGGCAAGCTGCGTCTCGACGCGGCGCCGCTCGACGTCGCGCAGGTCGTCCAGGCCGCGGTCGAGATCGTGCGACCCGCGGCGGAGGGCAAGTCGATCACGCTGGAAGTCGCGCTCGACGGCGCGTGCCGCACGATGGGCGATGCGACGCGGCTGCAGCAGATCGTGTGGAACCTGCTGACGAACGCGGTGAAGTTCACGCCGCGCGGCGGACGCATCGACGTGACGATGCGGCGCGTGGTGGTCGAGGGCGGCGCCGCGCACGTCGAGATCGCGGTGCAGGACTCGGGGCAGGGGATCCCCGAGGAATTCCTGCCTCACGTCTTCGAGCGGTTCCGTCAGGCCGACGCGTCGAGCACGCGGAAGCACGGCGGGCTCGGCCTCGGGCTCTCGGTCGTGAAGCACCTCGTGGAGCTGCACGGCGGCACGGTGCACGTCGAGAGCGAGGGCGAGGGGCGCGGCGCGCGCTTCGTGGTCCGCATCCCGATCGTGCCGCTGCGCTCGATGCCTGCGGGGCTGGTGAGCGCGGATCGCCCGCGCGTGGAGCTCGAGACGTCGGATCTGACGCGCGTCGCCGAGCTCGCCGGGCTCCGCGTGCTCTTGGTGGAGGACGAGCCCGACACGCGCGACGTGCTGCGCGCGATCCTCGAGCACTGCGGGATGTCGGTGATCGCGGCGTCGTCCGCCGAGGAGGCGCTCGCCGCGTTCGACGAGGCGCGGCCCGAGGTGCTGGTGAGCGACATCGGCATGCCAGGCACCGACGGATACGAGCTGATGCGCACGCTGCGAAGGCGGGACGACGAGCGCGCGCGGCACGTCCCCGCGCTCGCGCTCACGGCGTTCGCGAGCGACGGCGATCGCCGCCGCGCGATCGACGCCGGGTTCCAGCAGCACCTCAGCAAGCCGGTGGAGCCGGCCGAGCTGATCGCCTCGCTCGCGCGCCTCCGCGGCGATCGGTAGCGCTCGAAGACCGTCGGAAAATCGGCTCGCCCGCCGGTCCCTACCGTCCGCGCGCTTCGCGCGCTCCCGTGCGGGACCAGCGGGACGAGCACTCCCGCAAGGGCTGCGAAAATCGGCTCGCCCGCCGGTCCCTACCGTGCGCGCGCTTCGCGCGCTCCCGTGCGGGACCAGCGGGACGAGCACTCCCGCAAGGGCTCAAGCCTCGCCGAGCCAGCGGCGCGGGGGCGTCGCGCCGCAGAGCTGCGCCGCGCGGATGCGGGCGTCGCGGCGCGCTGCGATCGCGAGGAGCTCGGCGTCGAGCGCGAGCTCCTTCGCGCTGGGCGTGCCCCGGTTGGCGGCGCGGGCGTCGCGCAGCAGCGACTCCATGGCCTCGAGGATCGAGAAGAAGTCGTCGATCTCCTCGAGGAGCGTGGCCACTGCGCCGGGCTCGGCGCCCGCGAGCGCGGTGCGGAGGATCTGCGTGGCCTCGGCCGCGATGCGCTCGGCGCGCGCGAGGCGGAGCTCGACGGGGGATGCGAGGAAGGTCGAGGTGGACTGCGTTCTCATGCGGCGCGACCGTGCGCTGCGACCGCAACCTCCGGCCATCCGTCGGGTGACATGGCGGTCACGAGCGTGAGCCGCTGCGACCATTTGCCGCACGGCCGGGATCGGCCCAGCGCTTAGGGTACGTGCCTCGCGTGAACGGAGAGACGCACCGGTGGATCGTGGCGCTGCGCTGGGCCGCGGTGGCGGGACAGCTCGCGCTGCTCGGCGTCGCGTTCGCGCGTGGGAGCGTGGATCTACCGTGGGGCGCGCTGATCGGCGTGGTCGCGGTCGCGGCGATCTCGAACGGTGTGCTCGCGATCGTGTGGCGCAGCGGAGAGCGGCTCGTCGGTCCCGTGCTGCTGCTCGACACGCTGCTGCTCTCGGTGATGCTCGCGCTCTCGGGCGGGCCCTCGAACCCGTTCGGCGTGCTCTTCCTGGTCTACGTGACGCTCGCGGCGGTCGCGGCGAGCACGCGGTGGACGTGGGTCGTCGTGGCCGCTGCGCTCGCGGGATACGGCGCGCTCTTCGTGTGGCACCTGCCGCTGCCGCCCGAGCTCGGCGGGCACGCAGCGCACGGAGGGGGGCACGGGGCGCACGGCGAGAGCCAGGCGTTCGACGTGCACCTGCAGGGCATGTGGCTCGCGTTCGCGATCGCGGCGACGGCGATCGCGGTGTTCGTCACCCGGGTGCGGCGCGCGCTCGAGGTGGAGCGCGAGCGTGCGGCGCGCGCGGCCAAGCTGGCCGCGACCACGACCCTCGCGGCGGGCGCGGCGCACGAGCTCGCGACGCCGCTCGCGACCATCAAGATCGCAGCGCGCGAGCTGGTGCGAGAGCTCGAGGCACGACCCGAGCTCGCGGCGCTGCGCGAGGACGCGCAGCTGGTGCACCGCGAGGTCGAGCGCAGCCGCGCGGTGCTCGATCGCCTCTCGCTCGAAGCGGGCGCGGTGACCGGCGAGCCGCGCGAGCGACGGACGCTCGGCGCGCTCGGCGACGCGATCACGACGGCGATCGGCGAGCGTACGACGCGGGTGCGGATGCGTGTGAGCACGGGCGAGGTCTCGGTCCCTCCGCGCGCGATGACGCACGCCCTCGCGAGCCTCGTGCGCAACGCGCTCGATGCGAGCGATGCGCCGGTCGATCTCGCGCTCGAGCTGCGCGACGGGACGCTGATCGCGCGCGTCGAGGATCGCGGCAGCGGGATGAGCGACGAGACGCTGGCGCGGGTGGGCGAGCCCTTCTTCACGACGAAGCCGCCGGGCTCGGGCATGGGGCTCGGGGTGTTCCTCGCGCGCGCGGTGGTGGAGCAGCTCGAGGGGACGCTGCGCTTCGACTCCCAGGTCGGGCGCGGCACGGTGGTCGAGGCGACGATCCCGAGGGCGAGCGCATGACCGGGCGCGAGAACGCACCCTCGATCCTCGTCGTCGACGACGACGACGTGCTGCGCGAGCGGCTGGCGCGCGCGCTGGCGCAGCGGGGCCTCGCGGTGCGCACCGCGCGCGACGCCGACGAAGCGGCGAGCCTCGCGCACGCCGAGAGCCCCGAGCTCGCGCTGGTCGATCTGCGCATGCCGGGGCCCTCGGGGCTCGCGCTGATCCGCACGTTGCTGGAGATCGACCCGCACACGCGCGTGGTGGTGCTCACCGGCTACGGCAGCATCGCGACCGCGCTCGAGGCGGTGCGGCTCGGCGCGGTGCACTACCTGCAGAAGCCCGCGGACGTCGACGAGATCCTCGCGGCGTTCCATCGCGACGAGCTGCCGCTCTCTCCGGAGATCCCGCTGCCGACGACCAGCGTGCCCTCGCTCGCGCGCGCCGAGTGGGAGCACATCCAGCGTGTGCTCACCGACTGCGGCGGCAACGTGTCGCAGGCGGCGCGCCTGCTCGGGCTCCATCGTCGCTCGCTGCAGCGCAAGCTCTCGAAGTACCCGGTCTCGCGTTGAGTCCCTGCCGGAGTGCTCGTCCCGCCGGACCCGGACGGGAGCGCGCGAAGCGCGCGGACGGTAGGGCCCTGCGGGCGAGCCGATTTTTTCAGTCCCCTGCCGGAGTGCTCGTCCCGCAGGTCCCGGACGGGAGCGCGCGAAGCGCGCGGACGGTAGGGGCCTGCGGGCGAGCCGATTTTCGGCAGTCCTGATGGTCAGCGCCGGCGGTGACGTCGGCGCAGCTCGCCGAGCGGTGCGGCGAGGCGCGCGGGGTGTCGCGCGATCAAGTCGGCGTAGCGCTCGGGCGTGATCGCGAGCGCGTGCAGCACGCGCACGAACACCGTGATCGCGTCGGCCATGCGCTCGAGCGGCGGGACGCCGGGCGTCTCGAGCGTCTCGAGCACGGCGATCGCGTCGAGGGTGCGCGAGAGATCGTCGTCGTCGTCCGCGCCGGCGAGCGTGTCGGGGCCGCTGGGAAGCGCAGGGAACCAGCGATCGAAGCGGGCCTCGAGCGCGCGCAGATCGCGGCGCATCGCGTCGAGCCGCGCGGCGGTCGCGTCGTCCGAGACACCCAGCTCGGCGAGCGCGTCCTCGAGCGGGCGCGGGTCGTCGGCGACCAGCGAAGCAGGCAGCAGCGCCGCGATCTCGTCCCACGGCGGTGTTTGCGCGGCGTACGAAGGGCTCGCGGCGTCGTCGCCGCGCTCCCACGCCTCGAGCTCGACGTCGGACACGTGGTGATAGAAGACGCGCGCGCCGTCGCGGCGTTGGGCCTCCGCGAGCGCGCGCAGTCCGGGCCCTTCTCCGCCGAGCGCGACGATCGCGACGCGCGTGGGCACCCCGAGCCGCTCGCGCAGCGACACGATCGCGCTCGGATCGACCGTCGCCTCGCCATCGCTGACGAGCACGATCTGGGCGCGCGTGAGCGCGACGTCGTGGCGCCGTGCCCACTCGATCTCGCGCAGCGCGTCGACGATCGCGCGCTGGATGTCGGTGCCGCCCGAGCGCTCGACGCCGACCACGTCGTCGATCGCGCGCAGCGCCTCGTCGACGGTGCGCACGCGTCGAGTGGGCTCGCTCGCGGTGTGGAAGAACCGATAGTAGAGGAGCTGCTGCACCCGCCCGCCGCGCTCGAGGCGCTCCATCAGCGCGGCGAGCTCGGCGAGGATCACCGCGTCCCGCATGCGAGCGCGCGCGCCGTGCATCGACGTCGAGCCGTCGAGCAGGAAGAGCCGCACCTCCGCGGACGCGCCGCTCCTCGCGTCGTCGCGGCGGCGAGGGCGCAGATGACGGCGCACGAGGAGCTCGCCCGACGCGAGCTGGTGCACGACGCGCCGCGGATCGTCGATCACCGCGTCGCGGAGATCCTCGACGCTGCGCACGTGCGCGAGGCGCATCCGCTCGGCGGGGAACGCGACCTCCTCGTCGCGCGGATCTTCGGCGAGGAAGCGCGCCTGGGAGAGCCCGCCGCCGATCTCGAGGCGCGCGTCGGCCGCGAGCATCGCGCGCATCGCCGCGAGGTGCGCGCCCTCGGCGACGAACGCGCGGTGGCGGCGCAGCGCGAGCGCGCGTGGTGGGGAAGCGCTCTCGAGGTCGCGCTCGACGCGTGCCCGCGCATCGTCGTAGGCGCGCTCGATCCGCGCGGCGAGCCCGGGTGGGATCGCCTCGGTGGCCGGCGCGTCGCGGAGCGGTCGCGCGAGGGGATCGAGGACGCGCGCTCGCGCGTCGTGGTGCGCGCCGAGGTAGCTCGCGGCCGCGGCGAGGGTGGTCGCGACCGGAGCGCGCCGGGCGATCGCGCCGTCGAGCTGATGCGAGAGATCGATCTCGGCGCGCACCCCACACGCGATCATGCGGCGCGTCTGCGCGAGCTCGTGCGCGACCATGCTCTTCGCAGCGCGCGCCGGCGACGCGTCGTCCAGCAGGGCGCGGCGCGCCGCTTCGAGCAGGCGCTGCCGGCGTCCGAGCCGCTCGGTCTCGAGCTCCGCTTCGTCGAGGAGCGCATCGATCGCGCGCGCTCGCGGGGCGCGCGGACCGGGGCGCGCATCGAGGGGGCGCCGCCCGAGCCCGCGCACCAGACGATCGAGCGCGTGAGGACGATCGAGCGCGGCCTCGACCCGGACGATCCAGCGATGGAGCGACGCGAGCCAGACCAGCTCCTCGCCCGGCACGTGCTCGCCCGCCGCGACGCGGAGCTCGAGCAGATCGACGTTGTGCTCGAGCTCCGCGATCAGCGCGCTCGCGTGGGCCGGCCACGTCTCGCGGGTGATTGCGCGCGACGCGGCATCCTCGAGCGCGACGGTGCGGAGCGCCTCGCCCGCGCCGAAGAAGCGCGCGCGCAGCCGAGACCACCACGGCACGATCGCGCGGACCTCGTCGGGGCGACGGAGGAGCCGCTCGATCCGCAGGTGCAGCGCGCTCACGGTGCACGCACGATCGCGGCCCAGCGCGCGTCGTTCGCGCCGGCGAGCGCATCGTGCAGCGCCTTCCGGAGCGCGGCGTCGAGCGCGTGCAGCCGCGTCGCGAGGGCGCGCGCGTGATCGGCGTGCTCCGGGAGCAACGACGCGACGAGCTCGGACTCGAGCGACGTGCGGCGCAGCGCCGCCTCGTCGTGCGCGATCTGCACGAGCGTCGGGTCCGCGCCCGCCCGCGCGTGCCAGCCCTCGAGGTGCGCGACCAGCCGCTCGATGCGCGCGAGGTCGATCGACGCGAGCTGCGCGCGCGTCTCCGCGGAGAGCGCGGCGAGCGCGTCGCGTGCGCGCTCGGTCGCCCCTCGTGCGCGATCGGGCTCGTGGAGGAGCAGCGCGATCTCGCCGAGCACCAAGCAGAGCAGCGCGCGATCCTCGGACGCGCGGAGCGCGCGATACCGCGCCAGATCGAAGGGCGCATCCGAAGGTGCGCCCTCGTCGCTCGTCCGCTCGCGCGCGAGCAGCGCCCGCGCGACCCACGCGAGGTGCGCGCTCGCGGGCACCGCGTCGTGCACCCCGAGCCGCGCGAGGTGCCCGAGCACGCCGCGCACCACGTCGCGCATCGCGTCACGGCTCGGCAGCGCGAGATCGTCCGCATAGCGAGCCTCGACCAGCGGCGACAGGCGCGGGCCGAGCACCACAGCGCGCAGCGGCTCGGGCGGCGCGCCCGGCGCGAGGCTCGCGAGGTCGCGCTCCAGTCGATCGAACGCGCGCGCGAGGGGCGCGAGCGCATCGAGCGTCGTCGAGAGCCCGCGCGCGCCCCGCGCATCGAAGCCGGTGATCCGCTGCGCCGCATGAGCGTCGAGCGCGAGCCGCGCGCGATCGACCAGCGTCGCGAACCCGCGCTCCCACCGCGCTGCGTGCACGTCGGGTTGCTCGATCGACGCGCCCTCCGCCAGCAGCGCCTCGCGCAGCTCCGCCGCCTCGCGATAGCGCGCGATCTCCCCGGCGACGTCCTCGGGATCGTCGGCCGCGGTCCCCGCGAACCCGCCGAACGCGACGTGCTCGGTGAGCGCAGCGAGCGCGCGGGTCCGCATCTCGCGCGCGATCGCGCGCGCCTCGGGATCCTCGGCCTCGAGGGTCCGCGATCGCTCGAGCACGCCGCGCAGCGCGTGGAGATCGTGCGCCTCGAGCGTCGCGATCGCGATCGGCTCGGCGCGCTCCGGCTCGTTCGTCTCGACCGCGATCGGTGCGGGCTCCTCCGCTGCGACCTGCACCGGCGCCGGCGCAGGCGCTTCGACCGGCTCGTCGGGCAGCGCGCGCGCCGTGATCTCTCGGAGGCACTCGTCCCAGAGATCGTGCTCGGCCTTCATGATCGTGAGCTGCCGTCGCTCTCGCGGCTCGTGCTCCTGCGCCAGCAGCGCGTCCAGCGACGCGGGCTCCGGTCCTGCGACCACCAGCGCGAGCCGCAGCATCGCGAGATCCGAGAGCTCCGCGACGAGCGGTCGATCGCGCCGATGGAGCGCCTTGTCGAGCACGCAGATCGTCCGCAGCAGCTGCGCGAGCCGCACCGCGGTCCGCGCCGACGCGTACCGCGTCGCGACGAAGCCGGGATCCGCGCGCTCGAGCTCGCCGGTGCGCCGCTCGAACGCCGAGACCAGATCGGCGACGCGCTCGGCGAGGCTCGCCGGAACGCGCACCTCGGACGCCATCGTCTGGAGCGCGTCGAGGTCCTGGATCGTGAGGCGCGCGCTCAGCGCGGCGCGCTCGCCCACCGAGCCCGCGACCAGCCGCCGCAGGTTCGCAGGATCCGCGAAGGTGCGCGGCACGAAGCTCACGAACGCGATGCGATCGACGAACGCGAGGAGCGTGCGGCGGTTCTCCTCGAGCACCTCGGTGAGGTACCGATTCGTCGTCATCAGCGCGCACTCGATCGCGCCGCGCGTGATGCGCGCGCCCTGCTTGAGCTCGCGCTCTTCGAGCAGGTTCAGCGTCGAGCGCAGCAGCATGTCGCGCCCGTCGAGCACCTCGTCGAGGAACGCATGCACCGAGCCGAGCAGGCCCTCGTCGGTGAAGTGCACCGTGCGGCCCGAGTCCATCAGCGTGCGGAAGTCGACCGCGCCGATCAGCTCGGTGTGCACCGTGCTCTCGGTGATCTGCCGCGCGAACACGCTCGGCTCGCCGGTCGCTTCGTCGACGATGCGCGCGACCACCGCGCTCGCGAGCTGGCTCTTGCCGGTGCCCGGTGGGCCCGTCATCAGCACGTGCTGTCGCGAGAGCAGCGCGAGCGCGATCTGCTGCAGCGGATCGCGCCGCTCGACGAAGCGCTCCTCGAGCTCGGCGAAGAAGCGCGCGAAGTGATCGAGCGCGGCGGCGCGACGGGAGTCGGAGCGCAACATCAGCGCGGCTCAGCTGGCGTCGTCGCCGGCATCTTCTTCGCTGGCCGCATCGCCGCTCGCCGCGTCCTCGCTCACCTCGGCGTCCATCGCGCTCGCGTCGCGCGATCCCGCATCTTCCGAGCCGGCATCGCCCGAGCCGGCATCGCGCGGCGGCCCCGCGTCCGCTCCGCGGCACACACCGCCGATGCACTCGAGGCCGATCGCGCACTCGCTGCTGCGCGTGCAGGGCTCGCCTTCGCCCTTGGCGGTCTCGATGTCGCTGCACGCGTAGCCGCCGAGCCCGACGTGCAGCACGCCGGCGACGAGCGCGATCGCGCCGAGCCGGAGTGCTGCTTCACGAGACATCGAGGGAGAAACCTGTCAGGTCGCTCGAGTTCCGCAATTCGGGCAGAACTTCGTGCCGGGCGCGAGCATGGTCTGACACGCGGGGCAGGGCTTGGGCTGCGGGGGCGCGAGCGACGTGCCGCACTCCGCGCAGAACTTCCCGGGCGGCACCTTCGCGCTGCATCCGGGGCACGTCACCGTCGCGCCCTGCGCCGCCTGCGCGGGCGGCGGCTGCTGCGGATAACCGCCCTGCTGCGGCTGACCGGGCTGGCCCATCTGCTGGCCGTACATGTTCGCCATCGCGAAGCCCATCCCGAGCCCCGCGCCGGCGCCGACCATGCCCGTTCCCTCGCCGCCCTTCGCCATGCCCTGACCGGCGCCGAGCATCGCCTCGCCCGCGGCGTACTGCATGAAGTTGCCGCCGGTGAGCTCGTCCTTCGCGCGCTTCTTCGCCTTGATGTCGGCGTACCGATCCTGCGCGTCCTGGATGCGCTTCAGCTCGTCGTCGCTGAAGTTGATCGTGAAGTCGCCGAGCCCGAGGAACTGCGCGCCGATCTCGCTGAGGTCGTCGCACTTCTGGAGGAACGACTGGCCCAGCTCGTCGTGGTACGCGGGCAGCGCCTGGATCTCGATCTTCTGGCGGATCACGAAGTTCGGCACGGTCTTCTTGACCGAGTTCATGAACTTCGTCTGGATGAACGACTCCACCCGGTCGTTGCTGGGCGTGCCGCCCATGCCGACGTAGTTGACGATGAACTTGTCGGGCTCGACCACGCGCCAGATGAAGGTGCCGAAGATCCGCGGGCTCACCGTGATCTCGAGCTCGGGATCCTTCATCGGAGGGAAGGGCCCTCCGAACTTCGTGTTGCGGTTGGGCCGCATGCTCACGAAGTAGAGATCGGTGACGAAGATGTTCCCGCCGGTGAACGAGTCGACCAGGTTCGAGAGGAACGGGATGTTGCCGGTGTCGAGCTGGTGGCGCTGTCCGACGCCCGCGGTGCGCAGCACGCCGACCAGCGAGCCGTCGCGGAAGAACACCGCCGCCTCGTCGGCATCGATCGTGAGCTGCGAGAACTTCGGGATCGTCCGTTCGGGATGCTTGTAGACGATCAGATCCTTCGCGGAGTCGGGGCGCGCGATCATCATCTCGCGCACGCCACCGCGAACGAAGTCCATGATTCCCATCCTGGGCCCTCCCGTATCGACGCGTATGAGGCCGCTGAGAACGCGGCGCGATCGAGACAACGCAGGATACCCGCCGGGCGTTCCCTGCGAAAGCTTCGGGAACTGCGGATGAGGCGTGCTGTCCATGAGGCGATGCGAAGCGTCGCGCTCGTGATCTCGATCGTGGCGTCCGGCCTCGTCGCGAGCGACGTGTGCGCGCAGGACGCGGGCACGCCCGAGCTCGACGAGTTCCGGCGGATGGTCGACGCCGATCCCTTCACCGCCGAGGAGAGCGACCCGATCGGCACCTCGGCGGGCGACGCCGAGATGCGCACGATGCGGCTCCCCGATCCGGAGGAGATCGTGGAGGAGCGCATCCCGCCGGTGAGCGGCGAGGTGCTCACCGCGATCCCCGGGGTGCGCGAGACCGAGCACCGCGCCGAGATCGAGCTGCGCGAGGGCGTCGCGATCGTGCGCGAGCGAATGACGCTGACGAGCTCGGCGCGCGTGCCCGCGGAGGCGCGCTACCGGCTCGCGGTGCCGCAGGGCGCGGTGCTCGTCGCGCTCCAGGTGTGCGCGGCGGGGGTGTGCCGCACGGGGATCGCGGATCGCGCGACCGGGCCGCTCGGTGCGTACGACGACGCGGTGCGCGCGAGCGGATCGAGCGCTGCGCCGATCGGCCACGCGACGAACGCCCAGGACGAGCGCGGCGACGCGATCGTGGTGCGCGCGGCGCCCGTGCGGCGCGCAGGGCTCGAGGTGCGCGTGACCTGGGCCCTCCGCACGATCGTGCGCGGCGGGCGGACGCGCTTCCTGGTCCCGGCGCGCGGCAACGACGCGCGCGTGGTGGACACCCGATGGACGGTGCGCGCGATCGATCTGGTCGCACCCTCGATCGACGGAGTGCCGATCGAGACCCGCGAGGAGACGCGCCCTTCGAGCGTCCCGATCGCGCTCGGCGCGTCGCTCCCGATCACCGCGGGGGTGCGCGCGACCGCGACGAGCGTGCCGTGCGCCGCGGGTCGATGCGCGCGGATGCGCGTGGTTGCGGGGCGGCCGAGCATCGCGGGCGGCGACGTGATCGTCGCGATCGACGCATCGCCCTCGACCGTCGCCTCGGCGCGGGGGCGGATCGCGCCGGCGGTGCGCACGCTCCTCTCGATGCTTCCGAGCGGCGTGCGGGTGCGCGTGGTCGCATTCGCAGCGCGCGCCGAGGCCGTGAGCGAATCGTGGGTCGCGCCGACCGCGGTCGAGTCGGGCGCGCTCGATCTCGCGGTAGAGCGCGAGCTCGGCTCGGCGACGCGCTTCGAGGCGCTCTGGTCGTTGGTCTCGCCGTGGGCGCGTCGTGGCACGCGGATCGTGATCGTCGGCGACGGAGGGCTCACCGCGAGCGCGGCGAGCACCGGTGCGTTCGCATCGGCATCGCGCGAGGGCGTGATCGTCGCGTCGATCGACGTCGCGGATCGCGCGAGCACCAGCGCGCTGCGCACTGCGCTCGAAGGCGTGAACGGTGTGGTGATCGACGCCGGCGCCGAGGCGGAGAGCGCGTCGGCGGGGCGCGGCAACGAGCCGCTGATCGCGCGGCTGACCTCGGCGCTCGCGCCGGTCGCGGTGCGCGCGGTGAGCGTGCGAGTCGGTGATGCGCGCCACGCGCTCGGCGTGCTCCGCGAGGGCGAAGAGCTGGTGTGGGAAGGCCCGCTCGCGGGCGCCGCGTCGATCACCCTCGACGGCGCGACCACGCGGGCCACGACGGCGAGCGCGGAGATCGGGCCCGCGCTCACCGCGCTCGCCGATCGCGGCGCGACCGCGCTCGCGGCGATCGATGCGAGCGACGTCGCGCGCGCCGACGCGGGCTCCTGTCGTGCGCGCGGGCCCTACGCATCGAACAGCGGAGTGGTCGCGCGCGACGAGAGCATCGCGCTCGCGCACACCCGTCGTTGTGATCCGCCGCCCGCGACGAGCGCGCTCGATCGCCCGCAGCGCGAGCAGCGCAGCGGCGTCCCGGCGCGCGTGCTGCTCGCGTCGCTGCGACGTCGGGTGATCCCTCCCGCGCGCGCGTGTTTCCGCGCCGATCGTGCGGGTCGCGCGTCGTACCAGGAGCGCGCCGAGCTGCGTGTCGAGCTCGCGGATCGCGAGATCGTCGCGGTGCAGGTCGGCGGTGTGATCGAGGAGAGCCTGCGCAGCTGTCTCGAGGGCGCGCTCGACGGGCTCGACGTGCCCGGCTTCGACGGGCGCGTGATCGTGACCTGGCCGCTCTACACCGCGCCCACGCTGCCGCCTCCGGTGCTGGAGCTGCGCTCCGACGTCGCCGACGAGGTCGATCGCGTCACGGCGCCCGAATGACGTGCTCGCCGGCGAGGGCCCTTCGGACGGAAGGGCCCTCGAGCCGATTCGAGCTCTCTCAGTCCGAGACCTTCTTCAGGGCGACCGCGTTCATGCAGAAGCGCAGCCCGCTCGGCTTCGGACCATCCGGGAACACGTGCCCGAGGTGCGCCTCGCACACGTTGCAGAGCGTCTCGACGCGCACCATCCCGTAGCTGCGATCGACGTGGTACGCGATCACGTCCTGCGCGACGGGCTGGGTGAACGAGGGCCATCCGGTGCCCGACTCGAACTTCGACGATGCGTCGAAGAGCAGCGTGCCGCAGCACTTGCACTCGTAGCGCCCGGGCTCGAACAGCGAGCACATCTCCGAGCTGAACGCGCGCTCGGTCCCGTGCTGTCGCGTGACGTGGAACTCCTCGGGCGTGAGCAGTGCGCGCCACTCCGCCTCGGTCTTCCGCACGGTGCGCGGCGGCGGGAGATTGCCCTTGTCGGCGAGCGAGACGACGTCGTTCCAGGTGAGCATGAAGAGCGCATCTAGTGCGACGCGCCGAGCGCGACAAGCTCACTCATCGCCACGAACCGGCCCGCGCGGTAGCGCATGAGCATCTCGGCGATCTCCCGAGGCGACCCCGCCACGAAGGGCCCGTGCTGGACGATCGGCTCGTCCAGCCGCTCGCCCGCGTAGAGCACCGCGCGCGCACCGTGCGGTCCGGCCCGGAGGACCACCGGTCCCTCGACCCGCTCGATCCACGCGACCTGCCCCGCGGCGACACCGTCCAGCGAGCCCTCCACGACGTAGACGAGCCCGCCGTACGAGCCGGGCAGCGCCTGCTCGATCGCCGCCCCCGCCTCGAGCCGCAGCTCGAGCATCGTCACCGGCACCACGTTGGCCCGGGGCGCGACGAGCTCGCCGCTCCGACCCGCGTAGACACGCACCTCGGCACCGCGCTCCCGCTGTACCGGCGCATCGGCACGGCGGATCACGCGAAAGCCCGGCGCCGTGTCCCGCGCATGCGCGGGCAGCGCGACCCAGGTCTGCAGGATGCGCGTCGGACCTCGCGACTCGAGGTGCTCGCCGTGCACGATCCCGCGGCCCGCAGTCATCCACACCGCGTCGCCCGCGTGGAGCGCGCCCTCGTCGTGATCGAGCACCGAGCCCTCGAGCACGAGCGTGAACGTCTCGAGCCCCGCGTGCGGATGGGCCTCGCCGATCCGCGTGCCGGGCGCGAGATCGATACGATCGTCCATCGCGAGCACGAACGGATCGCTCGCGGACGGATCCTCGGGCCCGAGCACCGCGACCGCGGTGTGCCCCGGGCCCAGGAAGCCGCCGGACGGAGCCGGCGTGTCGACGCCGGGCAGCATGCGCTCGCTCATACGGCCCTCGTCGCGAAGCGGCCGACCGACCACGGCAGCGGCCGCGACAGGCGCGACGCGGGGCGCAGGGCCCACGACGCCGCACCGATCGCCAGCAGCGCGAGCGGCGCGATCGCACCGGGCCCGTCTCCGCTCGCGAGGTGCGAGAACGCGGCGCCCGTGAGGTCGAACGCGATGCCCGCGTAGGCCCACTCCTTCAGCTGCCCGAGCCCGGGCGCGAGGAGCGCGACAACGCCCGCGAGCTTCCAGACGCCGAGCAGCGTCGCGAGGTACGCGGGGTAACCGAGGCGCTCCAGGCCGGTCATCACCTCGGGCGCATGCATCAGGTCGAGCGCTCCGCCCGCGCCGAGCGCGAGCGCGAGGAGCGCAGTGGAGATCCAGTAGCCCATCGTGTGTAGCGCGTTGCTCTTCATCTCGAGCTCCTTTCGGAACGCGCTCAACGTGGGGGCGCCGGGCCGCCTGTTGCTACGGTCGATCGAATGGCATCATCTGCTCGGAAATGATCCAAGTCGATCCGCCCGAGACCGCCGAGCTCCTCACGTTCGTCCGAGTGGTCGACGCGCGCTCGATGACGAAGGCGGCGACGGAGCTCGGTGTTCCGCGCGCGACGATCGGAAGGCGCCTCGCGCGCCTCGAGGAGCGGCTCGGCGTGCGGCTCGTGCGGCGCACCACGCGCAGCCTCGCGCTCACCGAGCCGGGCGAGCGTTTCTACCAGCACGCGCGGCGGGTGCTCGACGCGCTCGGCGAGGCGGAGTCGAGCGTGCGCGGCGATCGCACGACGCTCTCGGGCAGCCTCCGCGTGTCGGTGCCGCCGATGAACGACGACGAATTCTTCGCGATGCTCGCGGCCTTCGCCGCGGCGAACCCCGACGTGCGCCTGCAGGTCCACTTCTCGAGCCGCCACGTCGATCTCCGCCGCGACGGCTACGACGTCGCGCTGCGCGCGGGGACCATCTCCGAGCCCGGCCTCGTGTCGCGCACGCTGACGCGCATGCCGGTGATCGCGGTCGCGTCGCCGGGCTACCTCGCGCGCTCCGGGACGCCGCGCACGCGTCGCGATCTCAAGCGGCACCGCTGTCTGATGGGCTTCGAGCGCGGGGACGTGCCGCAGTCGCAGTGGCCCGCGAGCGGCGGCGTGCTGCACGTCGACGGAGCGTTCTTCTCGAACGAGATCCGACTGCTGCGCGCGGCCGCGCTCCGGGATCTCGGCATCGCGATGCTGCCGACGACGCTGGTGGGCGACGACCTCGCGCGCGGCTCGCTGGTGCGCGTGCTGCCCGGCGTGCTGCACGGCGAGAGCAAGCTCGCGGTGGTCTATGCGGAGCGCACGCTGGTGCCGCCGCAGGTGCGCGCCTTCATCGAGGCCGTGTCGGCGTGGGCGCCCGGTTGGATCGAGCGGCGGCTCGCTCAGAACATCCAGTAGGTCACGAGCCAGCCGATGATCGTGCCGATCGCGAGGCCGCCCAGCACGACGACCGTCGACACCGTCTTGCTCGGCGCCGGCGTCTCGGCCCAGTTGCGCCGCCGCGTCAGCCGCTTGCCCAGCACCAGCGCCAGCGGGCTCTCGCGCGTGATCCCGAGCAGGTCCGCGACCGCGCCGATCGCGCGGCGATCGGCGTCGCGCACGTCGGGCGAGCTCTCCTTCAGCGCGACCGCGTAGACCAGCGCGAGCGCGGGCGGCAGGCGCTCCGCGGATCCCGGCTCGGGCGCGAGCAGCGCGCACACGTCGGCCCACTGGTTGCGGCCCACGAGGCGCTCGATCGACGCGAGCCGATCGTCCACCACCGGCTTCACGTCGACCGTCGACTTGATCTGCTCGGCGGGCGTCGGGTTCTTCATCGAGAACACGCCCGGCCGCGCCGGCGGCGTCGCCGGCGGCAGGTCCGAGGGGAGCGGGAGACCGGCGGGCGCGGAGTCGTGGACGCTCACGTGATCCAGCGTACCGGATCGAACGTCGTGTCGGGAACGATCCGCTCTCGGCGGATGCACAGCGGGGTCGACCGCTCACTGCAGGACGCGCAGCGTGCCCTTCACGACGCCGTAGCCGCCTTCGGTGCGCAGCTCGCGCAGCGTGTCCTTCGCGCTCGCGCGCCCTTCGATCAGCCCGCGGTACGCGCGCACCAGTCGATGCACGTCGGCCGCGCGCTCCCGCACCAGCTCGATGCGGAAGCGCTGCACGCCGCGCTCGCGGAGCCGCGCGACGAGGTCCGCCGCGCTCTGCGCCTTCGCGTGGAACACGGTGTTGCGACAGCCGACGTCGGCCTCGACCGGGTGATCGATGCCCGCGCGATCGCGCAGGGAGATCTGGTGCGTCTCGCAGGGCCGGCCACACGTCTTGTAGTCGCTGCCCTCGCTGAGCAGCGCGGCGATCACGCAGTGCTCCATGTGGAAGAGCGGCATCGGGTGGTGCAGCACGACCTCGGCGAACGGCGCGAGCGTCGCATCCAGCAGCGAGACGAGCTGCTGCGCGTCGAGATCGAACGAGGGCGTGAACGCGGCGAGACCGCGCGCGAGCACCTCGCCCGCGCTGATGCGGTTCGTGACGTTCAGCGAGAAGTCGCCGATGCGCTCGATGCCGTCGCTCGCGCGCTGCGCATCGAGCAGCGCGCCGAGCCCGCGCACCAGCAGCGCGTCGGGCGCGAGCGAGCGCAGGAACTTGTCGATCTTCTCCTCGCCCGGCTTGCGGATGCGCGGCGGCGCGAGCGTGAGGTGGAACGGCGTGCCCCGCGCGCGCAGCGCACGCACCGCGTCGCCGGTGCCGGTGAGCTCGAGGAAGTCGAGCGCGATTCCGTCCGCGCCCGCGTCGAGCGCCGCGCTCGCCTGCTCGAGCGTGCGGCAGAGGACGAAGAGGCCGGCGCGCGCCGGTGCGCGATCGGGCACGCTCGCGGCGCGCACCAGATCGCTCGCGGTGATCGACGTCGTTGCGTGCGCGGCGTGGCTCGAGGTGGAGAGCGCGTCGGTGAGCGCGCGTCGCGCGCGGTTGAGCGACGAGATCGGCAGGTGCGCCGCGCTCGGCAGATCGACCTCGAGCGCGCGCAGCGAGAACGGCGTGTCGCCGAGCCGGCCGAGCTGCTCGCGCAGCCGCGCCTCGTCGAGCGCGTGCTTGTCCGCGTGCGCGAGCGGCGCGTCGCAGGTCACGCGCGCGGTCTGGCCGCGCTCGGTGCGCGCCTCGAGGATCGGCGCGTCTCCGATCGTGCCGGTGAAGCGCAGGTCGAGCGCGATGCGATGAGGCTCGCGCTCGAGGCGCGTCAGCACCGCGCGCTCGCGCACGGGATCGCTCGTCTTGAACACGCGGTGGCCGACGCACGCCGCGCTCGCGTCGACGTCGGGACCGAGCCACACGCGCTCGCCGTCGACGTCCCAGACGCGCCCGCCGACCTCGCCCTCTCCGGCGCGCGCGCCTTCGATCAAGAGGCCGTCGCCGCGCGCGATCGGCGCTTCGAGATCGCGCAGCACGAGCCACACGCGGCCGCGCTCGCGCTGCACCCGCGCCAGCGTGCCCACCTGGAGCCCGCGGTGATCGCAGCCTCGCGCATCGACGAGCCGCTGGTGATCCACGCCCGCGAGGAATCCGGGCCCCGAGCCGCGCGAGTACGCCTGGAGCGCGTCGCGCCTCGTCTCCTCGAGGTCTTCCGGCTCGCCCATCGCGGCAGAGATCGCGCGGCGATAGAGCGTCGTCGCGGCGCCGACGTAGTCCGGACCCTTCAGGCGTCCCTCGATCTTCAGCGACGAGATGCCGAGCTTCATCAGCTCGGGCACCAGCGCGCTCGCCTCGAGATCCTCGGGCGAGAGCAGGTGCGCGCGGTCGCCGAGGTCGCGCACCACGCCGTCGACCACGAGGTCGTAGGGGAGCCGGCACGCCTGCGCGCACGCCCCGCGGTTCGCGCTGCGACCACCGAGCGCTTCGCTGGTGAGGCACTGCCCCGAGTACGCGATGCACAGCGCGCCGTGCACGAACACCTCGAGCTCGAGCTCGGGCGCCGACGCGCGGATCGCCGCGATCTCCGTCACCGAGAGCTCGCGCGCGAGGATGATGCGCGACGCACCGATCGACGCTGCGAACGAGGCCGAGCCCGCGTCGGTGCACGTCATCTGCGTCGAGGCGTGCAGGTGCAGGCTCGGCGCGATCGCGCGCACCATCCGCGCGACCCCGAGGTCCTGCACGATCACCGCGTCGACGCCGGCCTCGGCGCAGGTGCGGATCGCGCGCTCGACGATCGGCAGCTCGTCCTCGAACACCAGCGTGTTGAGGGTCACGTAGCCGCGCACGCCGTGCGCGTGCAGGAAGCGCATCGTGCCGGCGAGCTCGCGCGCGTCGAAGTTCGTGGCGCGAGCGCGCGCGTTGAACCCGGTGAGCCCGAAGTAGACCGCATCGGCGCCGGCACGCACTGCCGCGCGCATCGCGTCCGCATCGCCCGCGGGGGCCAGCACTTCGGGGCTCGAGGACATCCGCGCATCTCTGCGGGGTCCGCCCCGTCCCCGCAAGGGCGCGGAGCGCGCCGGGCACGTCGGAGACCGCCCGGCGCGCGCGTCACCTCACGGACGGTTGCCGCTGAGCTCGGTCGCGAAGAACTGACCGCGGATGTTCTCGCCGGCGCGATAGCTGCCGATCCAGATGTCGTACTGACCGCCCGCGGGGCGCGAGAAGTCGAGCATCGGGTTCAGGCTGCCGCCCTCGTCGTCGGAGCAGTACCAGCGGCCGTTCGGGTCGTTCACGACGAGCGTCGTGTCGCCCTGGGCGCGCACGTAGAGCCGCAGGAAGCTCGCGGGGTTCGCGTACCGCAGGATCAGGTCGGGCTGGGCGGTGACGAACCCGCGGCAGTTCGGCGCGAGGCCCATGCGCGAGGCGTCGAGGTTGCCGCCGGACACCACGTTGTGCGCCGACGGGTCGGGCAGGAAGCCGCCGTTCAGCCCGAACACACCGAAGTTCGCGCTGCCTCCGCCGATCCGCAGCGCGCTGGCCTGCGCCGCGAGCCGTGAAGTGGGTGTCATCGCGAAGGCCCCGACGACGGCGACCGCCGCCACGAGCGCCGCCAGCCACGAGCCCCGGATTCGCTTCGTCTTCTCTTGCATCAGTCTCCCTCGTAGAGCGCCCACCGACGTGTCGAGCCTCGGAGATGTTCACGCCGGGTGGGCACCGATGCGGGAGGATACGCACGAGGAAGAAAGGAATTCCGACCCGCTCCTCATCCTGCGCGGCGGATCGCGGGCGTCGCTTCGGCCGCGGTGCGCAACGCGTCGTACTCCTCGGGGTCGTGCGCGCAGAACACGCGCACGTCGCCGCCCTCGCGCAGCGTTCGCAGTCGCGCGTGGTTGTCCGCGATGCGCGAGCGATCGAACGCGAGGCGCTGCTCGAACAGGCGCAGACCGGCGGGCATCGGGGCACGCGCCTCGTCGATCGCCGCGCGGTGGAAGTACGCATCGCCGCAGTGCACCAGCGGTCCGCCGCTCACGCCCTCGACGCCGACGCACGCATGACCGCGGGTGTGGCCCGCCAGCGGGATCAGGAAGATCTCGGGCGGCAGCCCCTCGAGCGCGCGCACTGCCTCGAAGCCGCGCCAGCGCTCGCCCTTCGCCTCGTAGGTCGACCACTTCGGCCCGTGCGCGAATTGCATCGGGCGATAGCGGCTCTTCTCGGGCATCGTGCGTCGCAGCAGCGCCGCGTCCTTCTCCGCCGCCATCACGTGCACCGTCGCCTGCGGGAAGTCGGGCAGGCCGCCCGCGTGATCGAGATCGAGGTGCGTCGGGACGATGTGCCGCACGTCGCTCGCGCGGAACCCCATCGCCTCGATCTGACGCAGCGCCGTCTGCGCGACCGAGGGCGTGCTCGTGCCGATCAGCACGTGCGTGAAGAGACCGCCGAGGCGCCCCGCGGGATCGCCGCAGTCGTCGACGCCGATGCCGGTGTCGACCAGCACGAGCCCGTGTCGCTCGGTCTCGATCAGCAGGCAGTGGGCCTCCATGCGCCCGCGCGCGAAGAGCGATCCGCGCCCGTTCACGAGGCGCGCGGACATCGGACAGAACGTGAGGCACGAGAGGTGGTGGACGCGCATCGCGCACGACGATACACCGCCTCGCCGATGACCGAAGAGCGCGCCGCGCTGCTCGCCTGGTTCGACGCGAACGCACGCGATCTGCCGTGGCGCCGGACTCGCGATCCCTACGCGATCTGGGTCTCGGAGGTCATGCTGCAGCAGACGCGCGTCGAGACGGTGCTGCGCTACTACGAGCGCTTCCTGACGCGCTTCCCCGACGCGCACGCCCTCGCGAAGGCGAGCGAGGACGACGTGCTCTCGATGTGGAGCGGGCTCGGCTACTACCGGCGCGCGCGGCTGCTCCACGCGGGGGTGCGCGAGGTCGTCGCGAGCTACGGCGGGCGAGTCCCCGAGGACGCGACGTCGCGCCGCGCGCTGCCGGGCGTGGGCCGCTACACCGCGGGCGCGATCGGATCGATCGCGTTCGAGCGCGAGGAGCCGCTGGTCGACGGCAACGTCGCGCGCGTGCTCTCGCGACTGCGCGGGATCGACACGCCGCTCGGTCGTCGCGACACCGAGGCGCGCCTCTGGGACGAGGCCGAGAAGATGGTGCGAGGACCTCGCCCCGGCGCGCTCAACCAGGCGCTGATGGAGCTCGGCGCGACGGTGTGCACGCCCTCGAGCCCGAAGTGCCTGTCGTGCCCGATCACGCGATCGTGCGTCGCGCTCGCGAGCGATCGCACCGACGTGCTGCCGGTCGCGAAGGCGCGTCGTGCGCCGCGCGAGGTCGCGATGGTGGCGGTGGTCGCGCGCGACGCGCAGGGCAGGGCGATGATGGTGCGCGGCGAGAAGGCGCTCTTCGGCGGGCTCTGGGGCGTGCCGATGCGCGAGGGGAGCGACGCGAAGGACGCGCGCGCGGCGCTGCGCGAGCACGGGATCGACGCGCGGCTGACGCGCGAGCCGGCGGGGCGCATCGAGCACGTGCTCACCCATCGACGGCTCGACGTGCAGGTCTTCGTGGCCCGGCTCTCCAGTGCCAACGCTGGCACTGGCGCGCGGGCGGTCGGCGCGAGCGATCTCGCCTCGCTCGGGGTCTCCACGTTGACGCGCCGCATCCTGGAGATGAGCGATCTCACGATTTCTCGCTTCCAACGCTGAAGCGGCATTCAGTAGGCTCCCCCGGCTCGGTTCCCCGTTCTTTTCCGCTTTCGATGGGGGAGGTCTCGATGGCTCGACTTCGCTTGTGGTCGTCGTGCGCGATCGTGCTCGCGCTCGGTACACCTTCGTTCCTGGTCGGGTGCAGCGAGTCGCGCACCCTCGGCGACGACGCCGGCATCATCCTGATGATCGACGCCGCGCCGCGCCCCGACGCGTTCATGCCCGGCCCGGTCTGCGGCAACGGCACGCTCGAGGCCGGCGAGGCGTGCGACGACGCGAACACGTCGCCCGGCGACGGCTGCGACGCGAGCTGCGCGCGCGAGCCCTACTGCGGCGATGGCACCACGACCGCCCCCGAGGTCTGCGACGACGGCAACAACCGCAGCGCCGACGGCTGTCGCTCCGACTGCCGCTCGAACGAGACCTGCGGGAACGGCATCGTCGATCACGCGGTCGGCGAGGTCTGCGACGGCGACGCCGCGACGTGCACCGACGAGTGCACCGTGCTCGTCGGCTGCGGCAACGGCACCGTCGACGAGGGCGAGGCCTGCGACGACGGCAACACGTCGCGCTGGGACGGCTGCGGCGCGGACTGCCAGGAAGAGATCTCGATGCAGCTCCAGATGCTGGAGTTCGGCGACGCGCGCACCGGCTGCGACTTCAGCGGCGACGGCATGCCCGACAACCGCTTCGCGCGCGCGCTCGGGCCGGCGGCGTCGTTCCTCAACATGTTCCTCGGCGGCGGCGGGCCCGGTGGTGGCGGTGGTCCGACGTTCCTCATGTCGTTCGTCGGGCTCGAGGACCGCAGCGGCGCGAACGACGACTCGCTGCGCGTCGCGTGGATGACCGGACAGCCCGGGCCGAGCTCGGGCACGTTCCTCGTCGATCAGGCGGCGCTCGACGATCGCGGCAACGCGCGCACGTCGCTGCAGGGCGCGATCATGTCGCGGCAGCTCGACGCGGGCCCCGAGGACATCGAGCTCCCGATCGACTTCTTCCCGATCACGCTCAACAAGGGCCACGTGCGCGGCACGACGGTCGCGTCGGGCGGCGAGATGTCGAGCATCTCGGACGGCCTGCTCTGCGGCGCGATCGGCCCCGAGCTGCTCACGCTGGTCAACGCGGATCTGCTCGAGAACCTCGGCGGTGGTGGCGGTGGCGGCGGGTTCTCGATCGAGATCGGCGATCCCTGCGACGGCAGCACCGAGCCCGCGACGCTCTTCGACATGATGGTCGGCGGCGCGATGATCGCGATCCTGCGCATCGGGAACGTGCCGCCGGACGTCGACGTCGACGGCGACGGGCTCGAGACGTTCGAGGTCACGCGCGACGGGCCCGAGGGGTGCCAGGCGGTGATCACCGCGTGCATCGACGGCGACGGAACGCGCTTCGAGGGCCGCGAGTGCGTGACCGAGCAGGTCGCGGGTCGCCCGCGCTTCGTGGACGGGTACTCGGCGGGCCTCACGTTCACCGCGCAGCGCGCGGAGATCGTCGGCGTCAGCGAGGGTGGCGGCGGCGGTGGCGAGCCGGTGCCGCCCCCGGGTGGCTGAGCCTTACCGGAGTGCTCGTCCCGCAGGTCCCGGACGGGAGCGCGCGAAGCGCGCGGACGGTAGGGACCGGCGGGCGAGCCGATGATGAGCGGGATCCACGGCATGTGATCCGACGAGAGGGGCGTGCCCGACTGGGCCGCCCCTTTCGCGTGAGTGGCCCCGGACGTGGGGCGTGGTGCGCCGAGCCGCGGCGGGCTAGGGTGGGCGTTCGCGCGCGAATCGCCCGCGAACAACGTACTACCCGCACCTAAGCGAGCGGGCGGAGGCACCGTGTCCGAGAGCGTCCAGAGCATCGCGGCCGATCAGGTCGTCGGCATCCACTACACCCTGAAGAACGCGTCCGGCGAGGTGATCGACAGCTCCTCCGGCGACGAGCCTCTGTACTACCTGCACGGCCACGAGAACATCGTGCCGGGGCTCGAGCGCAAGCTCAGCGGCCGCAAGGTCGGCGACAAGCTCAACGTCACCGTGCAGCCCGCCGACGGCTACGGCGAGCGCGATCCCCGCGGTGAGCAGCGCGTCCCGCGCGAGGCGTTCCCGCCCGGCACGCCGCTCGAGGAAGGCGTCCAGCTCGCGCTCCGTGATCCCTCGGGCCAGATCGTCCCGATCTGGATCTCGAAGGTCGAGAGCGACGTCGTGCACGTCGACCTCAACCACCCGCTCGCGGGCGAGGTCCTGCACTTCGACGTCGAGATCGTCTCGCTGCGCGCGGCGACCGAAGAAGAGCTCGAGCACGGGCACCCCCACGGCGCCGACGGCCACGAAGGCCACCATCATTGATCGTTGGCGTTCGATCCACCGGGAAGGACGCGGCGCGATACGGGGGCTGATCGTCCACCGCTCGCTGCGCGCGCTCCTCACGGACGCAAGTCCGCTGCGGTGCGTGCTCGCGACCGGCGGCCGCTGAGCCCCCGTCTCCCGCCGCGCGCTGGCCATCGGCGCCCTGCCGTCTCGAGGCAGCGCTGCGCCGACCCGGGCCCAGCCCGGGACCGGGTCCTGCGCCGACCCGGACCCCGACCCGGTCTGTTAGGCTGCGCGCCCGATGGCGGCTCCCAACACGAACAACGGAACGCTCGACGAGGCGTGGTCGCTGGCGCTCGCGGACCAGCGCGACGAGGCGCTGAAGCGCTGCATCGCGCTGCTCGAGGCCGACCCGATGCAGCTCGGCGCGGCGGCGCTCGCCGTTCAGCTGATCGCGCGCGCCGAGGGATTCGATCGCGATGCGCTCGAGGCCACCGCGGCGCGCCTGGTCGACGCCTACGTGCGGCGCAGCGATCTGCCCGCTGCCACGGCGATCGCGGCGCTCGCGAGCGACGCCGGCGCCGACGCCGGACCGCAGCGCAAGACGATCGCGAAGGCCTTCGGAAAAGGCAGCGCGCGGCTCGCCGACGTCTCGCCCGCACCGCCGCCGCTGCCGGTCCCTGCGCCGGTCGAGGGCACGCTCGCGAAGCTCGAGGGCGCCGCGCTGATCGCGCGCGCCGAGGCCGCGCTCGCCACGATGCGCGCCGCCGAGGACAGCGCGCCCGAGAGCGGCAAGGTCAGCCAGCTCCCGCTCTTCTCGGCGCTGCGCCCCGAGGCGCTCGAGCGCCTGCTCGCGGGCTTCACGCTCCGCGATCTCGCGACCGGCGCGCTCGCGATCACCCAGGGCGACGAGGGGCGCGAGGCGTTCGTCGTGGTGCGCGGCGCGCTGCGCGCCGAGCGCCGAGCGAGCGAGGAGTCCGCGCAGCCCGAGGTGCTCGCGGTCCTCGGCCCCGGCGCGATCTTCGGCGAGATGGCGCTGGTGAGCGAAGCGCCGCGCGCGGCGTCGGTCGTCGCGCTCGAGCCGGTGCAGCTCCTCGTCGCGAGCCGCGACGTGCTCGAGAAGCTCGCGCAGAAGGAAGCGGCGATCGGCAGCGAGCTCGCGCTCTTCTGTCGGCATCGCATGATGGCGAACCTGCTGCGCCACGGCGCGATCCTCGCGGCGGTCGCGCCCGCGCAGCGCGACGATCTCGTCGCGCGCTTCGCGAGCCGCGACTTCGCCACCGGCGACGTGCTGGTGAAGGAAGGCGAGGAGAGCGAAGGGCTCTTCCTGATCGCGAGCGGGCACGTGCGCGTCACGAGCACCGACGCCGACGGGGATCGCATCCTGCTCGCCGACCTCGGCCCCGGCGACGTGGTGGGCGAGATCGGCCTCGTGCTCCGTCGCCCCGCGACCGCGACCGTGACCGCGACGACCCCGACGATCGCGCTGCACCTCTCGCGCGATCAGTTCCACGACGCGATCCGCGCCCATCCGACGTTGCTCTCCGAGCTCTACGAGCTCGCGACCAAGCGCGAGGAGGAGACGCGCTCCGTCGTCGCGCAGCAGGCGCTCGACGTGGAGGACGTCGTCCTGGTGTGATGGCCTCTCGGGCTCGCGTCGGATCGAGCTTCCGCGCCCGTGCGTCGCTCGCGGTGATCGCGGCCGGCACGATCGCGATCGTGCCCTGGGCGACGCGCGACGGCGGGTCGTGGCGCGACTCGTCGCTCGGTTGGGTCGTGCTCGCGTGGGCCGCGCTCGCGCTCGCCTCGGTGTACGTCGCGGCGCGGCTCGGACGCATGCGCCGCGCCGCGACCACGCTCGGCGGGCCGACGCTCCGCAGCGTGGCGTTGGCGCAGGCACGCGCTCGGCTGCGGGCACGGCTCGACGCGCTCCGCACCCGCGCTCACGAGAAGCGCCGCATCGCCGAGCGCGCGCAGCGATCGAAGGAGGAGTTCCTCGCCGCGGTGAGCCACGAGCTGCGCACGCCGCTCAACTCGATCCAGGGCTTCGCGGAGGTGCTCCTCTCGGAGATCGAAGGACCGCTCTCTCCTTCGCAGCGCGAGGACGTCGAGGCGATCCACACCGCGGGCGCGTACCTCAAGGAGCTCGTCGACGAGGTGCTCGACTCGTCGTCGCGCCGCACGCCGATCGCTTCGCGCCTCGAGCACGTCGATCTCGCGGCGCTGGTGCGCGAGGTCGCACGCCTCGTCGAGGTGCAGCGACGCGACAAGCCGATCGTCATCGAGGTCGAGATCGCGCCCGACCTCGCGCGCGTCCCCGCCGATGCGCGGCGCATCCGCCAGATCCTGCTGAACCTCGGCGCCAACGCGGTGAAGTTCACGAAGAAGGGCCACGTGCGCTTCCGCGCCGAGGGCGGCGGCACGCGCGAGGTGCGCCTCTCCATCGAGGACACCGGGCCCGGCATCGCGAAGGAGGATCTCGATCGCATCTTCCGCACGTTCGAGCGCATCGACACGAACCGCGGGCGCACCGAGGGCTGGGGCCTCGGGCTCGCGATCGCGCGCGAGATGGCGGAGTGGCACGGCGGTCGGATCGACGTGACGAGCACGGTCGGTCGCGGCTCGACGTTCACGCTGGTGCTTCCGGCGCAGGGAGGGCCCTCGGCGTGACCAGCGAGGAGATGACGACGAGCGAGCTGCTCGAGAGCGACCTCCCGCTCGTGCTCCCGCTGCCGACGCGCGTGGGCGGCGCGCGGCGTGTGCTGGTCGGTCTCATCGCGGTGGGCGCGGTCGAGATCGTCGCGCTCGGTGCGCTCTGCGTGCTCGCGGGGCGCGACGTCGGGATCGCGCTCGCCGCGGTGACGCTCGCGGCGGTCGCGCGTGCGCTCGCGGGCGCGGGGTTCGTGCACGCGCAGCGCATCCTGCATCGCGCCGCGCGCTCCGACCCCGGCTCGGCGCCCTTCGCGCCCTCGCCGCGCGTGCTGCGCACCGCGGAGCGCATGCCGCTCGTGATCGCCGCGCTCGGCTGGATCGTCGTCGCGCTCGGGCTCGCGCCGCTCGAGCCGAGCGTCGTGCCCGCGGTGCTCGCGGCGGGCGCGCTCGTGACCGCACCCGCGGCGCGCCTCGTCGCGGCGCCGCTCGAGGCGTGGATCGCGCGCCTACCGGCCCGCGATCTGCTCGACCCGACGCGCCTCGAGATCGCGTTGCGCGACGCGACCATCGCCGCCGTGCCCGCGCTCGCGGTGGGGTTCGCCGCGCTCGCGTTCTCACCGACCGCCACCGCCGCGCTCGCGCTCCTGCCCGGCGTCGTGATCGCGCTCGTCGAGATGGGCCGCACCACCATCGCGCGCGCCGAGCTCGACGCGATCGCGACGCACGTCGACGCGCTCGATCCCGAGGCCGACGAGCAAGAGGTCGAGCCTCCCGCGCTGCGCACCGAGATCGCGCTCGGCGCGTGGGCCGACGTGCGCGCCGAGGTCGACGCCGCATCGGTCGCGCGCCGCGGCGAGGCGAACGCGCAGCGCCAGATCGAGCGCGAGGAGCAGGTGCGCTCGCGCTTCATGGCGGCGATGGGCCACGAGCTGCGCAGCCCGCTCAACTCGATCGTCGGGTTCGCGCAGCTCCTCGAGGACGGCGCGGACGGACCGATGACCCACGATCAGCGCGAGAGCGTCGTGATGGTCCGCCGCAGCGCCGAAGATCTCCTGCGCCTCCTCGGCGACATCCTCGACTCCGCGCGCCTCGACGCGCGCCGGCTGCGCATCAAGCGCGAGTGGACTCCCTCGGTCGAGATCGTCACCGAGGCCGTGCGCCTCGGGCGATCGATCGTCGAGGGCACGGCGGTGAAGATCGATCCGCAGATCCAAGCGGGCCTGCCGCCGGTGTACGTCGATCGCGCGCGCATCGTGCAGGCCGTCGTCGCCACGTTCCGTCACGCGGCGCGCGGCAAGAGCGAGGGCGTGCTCACGGTGCGCGCCGGGATCGGCGATGCGCGCAGCGGCGCGCGCGCGCTGCTCATCGAGGTGCGCGACGACGCGCGCTCGCTCGGCGAGGACGATCTCGCGCGCATCTTCGACGCGTTCGGCGACCTGCGCGACTCGACGAGCGGGCGGCGCGTCGGAGGCCTCGGCCTCGCGCTCTCGCTCGCGCGCAAGCTGGTGCGGCTGCACGACGGCGACGTCTGGGCCGAATGTCGCGACGCGACGAGCACCCGCTACGTGGTCGCCGTGCCGCTGCACACCTCGTCGGAGGGCTAGCTTTCTCCGTCGGGAGCGCACGGGGGCGTCGTGGTACCTTCGGCCTCGGTGAGCGGTCCTTCTCTCGCGACGCGCCTCGTCGAGCACGTCGGTCGTGTCCTCCTCGGCAAGGGCGAGGTCGTCTCGCTCGCAGTGACCGCGCTCCTCGCGCGCGGTCACCTCCTCGTCGAAGACGTCCCCGGCGTCGGCAAGACCACGCTGGCGCGCGCCCTCGCGCGGTCCATCGGCGTGGGCTTCCGGCGCATCCAGTTCACCTCGGATCTGCTGCCCGCGGACGTCCTCGGAGGCTCGATCTACGATCCGAGCACCGGCGCGCTCACGTTCAAGCCCGGGCCCGTGTTCACGCCGATCCTCCTCGCCGACGAGATCAACCGCACCACGCCGCGCACGCAGTCCGCGTTGCTCGAGGCGATGGAGGAGCGACGCGTCTCGATCGAGGGCGAGACGCGCCCGCTCGAGGAGCCCTTCTTCGTCGTCGCGACGCAGAACCCCGAGGAATTCCACGGCACCTATCCGCTGCCCGAGTCGCAGCTCGATCGCTTCCTCCTGCGGGTCGAGATCGGCTATCCGCCGCGCGAGGTCGAGCGTCGTCTGCTCGGCGCGCGCCGCGGCGGCGATCCCGTCGAGTCGCTCGCGCCGATCGTCACGCTGCCCGAGCTGCTCGCGGCGCAGGCCGCGGTGAACGAGGTGCGCACCGAGGATCTCGTCCTCGACTACCTGCACGAGATCGTCTGCGCGACGCGCACCACGCCGCTGCTCGAGCTCGGCGCCAGCACGCGCGCAGCGCTCGCGCTGGAGCGCGCGGTGCGCGCCCACGCGCTGGTCTCGGGCCGCGCCTACGCGACCCCCGACGACGTGAAGGCGCTCGCGGTGCCGGTGCTCGCGCATCGCGTCCGCGTCGCGGGCGCGGGCGACGGCTCGCGCGCCCGAGGCGATGCGGCGCGCGTGGTGCGCGACGTCGTCTCCGGCGTGCCGGTGCCCGTCTGACATGGCCCGCGAGCGCGCCGCCGCTGCCGAGAAGAAGGCGCGTCGAGCGCGGCGCGGGCTGCGCTTCACCCGAGAAGGGCGCGTCTTCGTGCTCACCACGCTCGGCGTCGGCGCGGGCGCGGTGAACACCGGCAACAACCTGCTCTACCTCGTGCTCGGCCTGATGCTGAGCCTGATCGTGCTCTCGGGCGTGCTCAGCGATCTCGTGCTGTGGTGGGTGCGCGTGCGTCGCGCGTTGCCCTCGCGCGCGTTCGTGGGCACGCCGTGCGTGGTCGAGCTCGCGCTCGCGAACGACAAGAAGTGGCTGCCGAGCTTCTCGATCGAGGTCGAGGACCAGGCCGAGGACGAGCCCACCGATCGTCGCTGCTACTTCCTCAAGGTCGGCGCGCGCGCCGAGCAGGTCGCGGCGTACCGTCGCGTGCCGAGCAAGCGCGGCGTGCTCGTGCTCTCGCGCTTCCGCCTCAGCACCCGCTATCCGTTCGGGCTCTTCGAGAAGTGGCGCCTGGTCGACGATCGCGCCGAGCTCCTCGTCTATCCGGCGCTCGTGCCGGTCGTCGCGCCGACGCTCCCCGCGGGCGCGCGCGCCGAGGATCGTGCGAGCCCGCGCCGTGGCCCCGGCACCGAGCCCGCGAACCTGCGCGAGTACCGCGCCGGCGACGAAGCGCGCTCGGTGCACGCGCGCCGCAGCGCCGCGCTCGGCCGCCTCGTGGTGCGCGAGCGAGAGCGCGAGAGCGGCGCGCGCCTCTCGATCGTGCTCGACAACGCGCGCCCCGCCGGCCTCGACGACGGCGCGTGGTCGGGCGCGTTCGAGCTCGCGGTCTCGCGCGCCGCGTCGCTCGCGGAGCGCGCGCTCGCGCACGGCTCGAGCGTCGACGTGCTCACGCGCAGCGGCGGCTCGCCGGTCGTCCTCGGCGGCGGCGCGCCCGATCCGATCCTGCGCTACCTCGCGCTGCTCGCGCCCGCGCAGGGCGACGCGCCGCTGCCCAGTCCCCGCACTCCGAGCGTGATCGTCGCCCCCGAGCTCGCGGTCGAAGCCGTCGCATGAGCTTCACGGCGCTCCACAAGCACGTCACCTACATGATGGCGGGCCTGGGGCTCGCCGCGCTCTTCCTCGGCGGCGAGCTCTCGCTCTTCGTGCAGGCGCTCATCGTCGCGGGCTTCGTCGCGTCGGTGTTCGTCGAAGGGCCGCGCCTGCACCAGCCGGGATGGCAGCGCGGATGGAACGTCGCGCTGCTCGGTCTCTTCGCGCTCGCGATCGTCCGCGGCGTCCTCGGCGAGCCCCTGCTCCCGCTCGCGCTCGAGCTCACTGCCGGGCTCCAGATCTCGCGCCTCTGCAACCGTCGCAGCGCGACCGAGCACCAGCAGATCGCGATGCTCGCGTTCCTCCAGCTCTGCGCCGCGACCGTGCTCTCGACCGAGCTCACCTACGGCATCGCGTTCCTCGGCTTCGTCGTGGTCGCGCCGTGGATGCTCGCGCTCACGCACCTGCGCAGCGAGATCGAGGGGCACTATCCCGGCGATCCCGATCCCGGCCGCGCCGCCGACGTGCGACGCGTGCTCGCGTCGCGTCGCGTCGTCGGTCCTTCGTTCCTGGTCGGCACCGCCGCGCTGTCTCTTCCGCTCTTCCTGATGACCGCGGCGCTCTTCGTGCTCTTCCCGCGCGTCGGGCTCGGCATGCTCTCGTTCGGGCGCGGCTCGCCGACGCACGTCGCGGGCTTCGGCGGCGACGTCGAGCTCGGTCAGGTCGGGTTGGTGCGCGACGATCCGACCGTCGTGATGCGCGTGGTGCCGCCCGGCATCGGCCCCGAGATCACGCCGCCCTCGCGCGCCGCGATCCGCATGCGCGGCACCTCCTTCGATCGCTACGACGGTCGACGCTGGTCGCGCACCCTGCGCGAGCCGCGCGCGGTGCGACGTTACGACGACTACTACCCGATCGAGCGCGTGCCCGATCTCGATCGCGATCTGCCGTTCGAGATCGTGCTCGACCACCTCGATGATCCCGTCGTGTTCCTGCCGGATCGCGCGGTCGCGGTGCAGATCCCCGGGCGCGTCACGACCGGCATCGAGATCGGACGGCGGCTGACGCTCGAGCCCGGGCTCGATCTCCGCTACGAGGCCGACGACGCGCTCGGCCTGCGCTATCGCGCGTGGGTGGCCGAGCCCGGCTCGCGCCGCGAGGATCCCGAGCCGCTCGACGCCGCGTCCGCCGCGCCCTACCTCCAGGTCCCTCCGGGGCACGAGCGCGTCGCGCGGCTCGCGCGCGAGTGGACCGAGGGCGCGATCAGCGATCGTGATCGCGCCGAGCGCATCCAGGAGCAGCTGCGCGCGATGCGCTACTCGCTCGACATGCAGGACCCCGGCACGCGCCTGCCGCTCGACGCGTTCCTCTTCGACTGGCGCGCCGGGCACTGCGAGTACTTCTCGACCGCGATGGCGATCATGCTGCGCTCGCTCGGCGTGCCGGCGCGCAACGCGACGGGGTTCCTCGGCGGTCGTTGGAACACGTGGGGACGCTGGTACGCGATCACCAACGGCGACGCGCACAGCTGGGTCGAGGTGTGGCTCGAGGGCGAGGGCTGGGTGACCTTCGATCCGACGCCCCCGTCGCGCGGCGAGGTCGACTTCGCGCGCGGCCTGCTCGACGAGCTCTCCGCGATGATCGACGCGCTTCGCACGAGCTGGGAGTCCGACGTGATCGGCTACGACCTGCGCGCCCAGCGATCGCTCGCGCGGCGCTTCGCGCAGTGGATGCGCGAGCTCGGCGCGTCGTCGCCCTCGGGCGGCGCGCGGATCTCGGCAGACGAGCCGACGCGCGCGCGCGCCGGCGCGCCGCTGCCGTGGACGCGCATCGTCGCGATCGTTGCGCTCGCGATCGTGATCGGCGCGGCGATCGCGGTGGTGCGCCGTCGTCGCGACGCGCAGGCGCGGGTCGCGGACGTGCCGGAGAGCGCGCGCGAGGTGGTCGCGCTCTACCGCGCGCTGGAGCGCGCGCTCGAGACGCTGGGTCGCGGCAGACCGCTCGACCGCACGCCGCGCGAGCACGCCGCGCTGCTCGAGGCCGAGGGCTTCGTGCACGCCGCGATCGTGCGCGAGGTGACCGAGCGCTACCTCGCGGTGCGCTTCGGCGGCGAGACGCTCGCTCCGAGCGAGCTCGCGCGCCTGCGCGAGCAGCTGCGCGACGTGAAGCCGACCTGAGCGCTACGCTGGGCGCATGCATCGCTTCCATCTGGTCCCAGCGCTGGCGCTCTGCGCGCTCTTGCTCCCGTCACGCGCCGACGCCCAGCGCCCTTACCTGACCGACGATGCCCGCGTGGTCGGCGGCGGATACGTCGAGCTCGAGAGCTGGGCCCGCGTCGATTCACGCGAGGTGCAGCACTGGATCACCGGCACCTTCGGTCCCTTCGAGCCTCTCGAGCTCACGCTCGGCGTGCTGTGGGGGGGGGAGGGTACGGCACCCAGGACGGCGCGCTCACCGGTGTCGGCGTCGCGGGCCCGCTCGCCCAGGCGAAGCTCGAGCTGCACCCGACCTCGCCCGACGCGCCGCCCGGCGTCGCGCTGGTGGGCGGCGCGATCGCTCCGTCGGGCGCGGGCGCGTTCGAGCGGTACGGGTGGAGCGCGTGGGGCTATCTCGCGCTCACGCAGTCGTTCTTCGCGGGCGACCTGCGCTTCGACATGAACGTCGGCGTCTCGACCGGGAGCGACGGCCGGCTCTCGCCGCTCTTCGGGCTCGCGTTCCGCGCGCGCATCTACGGCGTGCTCGGTCTCGCAGGGGAGGTCGCGACCGGCGACGCGCTCGATCGCCGCGCGGTGGAGCGCGGCTCGGTCCAGCTCGGTCCGCGCCTGATCCTCTCCGACAAGATCGAGATCGACGCGACGTTCGGCACGACCTTCCCCAGCATCGAAGCGGGCTGGTGGGTCAGCTGCGGCATCCGCTTCCGGATGCCGCGCCTCTACGACCCGCAGCGAGCGCGCGAAGAAGCGCTCTTCGACGCCACCGGACGACACTGAAGGGGCGCTGCCGGCGCTACCCACGATCCGCAGATGCGCGAGTGGGTGTCGCGCCGGCTCTACCTACGATCCGCAGATGCGGGAGCGGGTGTCGCGCCGACGATTCCGGACGGGTGCCCGCTCAGGGCACCGGCGGCTCGCAGGTGCCGGGGCCGTCGTAGCAGAGCCCGTCGATGCACGCGCCGCAGTCGCAGTCGGCCGCGGTGTCGCACGCGACGCGGCTGCAGCCGTGGGCGTCGGTCTCGGCGTCCGCGCCGGGCGTGCAGCGCAGGTTCACCCCGCACGTCCACTCGCCCTCGCACGAGAGCGCGCGGCACCGGCCGTCGCTCCCGCAGCGCTCGCCCGCCGCGCAGGGATCGCTCTCGGCGGTGCGGCAGTCGATCTCGCACACCCGCTGGGTCGAGCCGTCGCACAGGCACGACGCCGCGCGCTCGACGCAGAACGAGCCCGGGCCGCAGTCGCCGTCGACCTCGCACTGGTGCTCGGCGGGCCGGCAGATCCCGCAGGCGCGCGGCGTGCCCGGCGGCACGCAGGGGAAGCCCTCGCACGCGACGCTCGAGGTGCACATCGGGTGCTCGGGCGGCGGCGGCGCGTAGCCGGGGCACGTGTCGTCGACGCAGTCCCCGCAGGTGCGCTCCTCGACGACGATGCCGCTCTCGCAGCGGATCCGCGTGAAGCAGCAGTCGCCCTCGTCCAGCGTGCACCCGACGAACTCGTCGGCGTGGCAGAACGCGGTGCCGCCCGCGTAGTGCGAGTACTCCTCGCAGTCGCGCACGTGGGGCGGCGGCGGCGAGCAGATGCGCGACATGCGCCGGATGCGCCCGTCGACGCAGCGGATCGTCGTGCTCGGCCCGCAGCTGCCGAGGTCGTCGCAGTGCAGCCCCGTGACGCATGGCGCGCCCTCGGGCGCCGCCGATGCCGCCGCGCAGTCCGCGACCAGCCCGCCGTCCCCGAGGGGCCCCCCGTCGGCGTCGTCCCCGCGCCCGTGCGCGCCGAAACAGCCCCCCAGCACCAGCGCCGCCCCGAGCGCCGCGACCATCCCCGTGTGCCGCATCCTGCCAGTCTCCCCGTGTTTCCCCGCCTCCAGCAACGCTCGATCCACGGCCATGTGTGTTTGTCGCTGCGATCCCCCCCATGAATCGACTACGATCTCGCGCGCCAGATGGCCGAAGGCCCCGAGGAGCAGACCGCACGCGCCAAGCGGCTCATCGCCGAGCGCAATTACGACGAGGCGATCCGCGTCAGTCGGCGGGCGCTGCTCACGCGCCCGGACCTCGTCGAGGTGCGCCTCCTGCTCGGTCAGGCGCTGCTCGTCACCGGGCGCTACGAGCAGGTGCGCGTCGAGATGATGGCGCTCGCGCGCAAGCACCCGAACCTCGCGGAGCTGCATCGCATCCTCGGCGAGGCGTACCTGCGCGCCGGTCAGACGCCGAAGGCGAAGGAGTCGCTGCGCCGCGCGGTGGAGCTCGACGCGCACGACACGATCGCGCGCGACCTGCTGCGCGAGGCGGTCGACGAGGAGAGCCCGCTCTCGCACACGATCCAGCGCTGGTTCGGCGAGGACGAGCCCAAGACGGTCGAGCAGGCGCTGCCGCCGCAGTTCGACGACCCGACGCCCGCGCCGGCGTCGCCGCGGGTGCGCACCGCGCCGAGCGAGCCCTCGGTGCAGGTCGATCCGGCGCTCGCCGAAGAGGCCGCCGCCGCGGCGAAGGCCGCCAAGATGCCGGCCGCGCCCAAGGCGGCCGCGCCGGCGCCGCGACCGATCCGCAAGCCGACGATGATGGGCATGGGCGCGGTCCCGCCACCGCGCGCGCCCGCCCAGCCGGCGCGGGCCCCGCAGCGCACCGCAGCGCCCCAGGCGGCCGCCGCACCGCAGGTCGCGCGCTCCGCGCCGCCGCCTGCGCGCGCCAGCGTGCCGCCCCCGCCGATGACCGCGCTGCCGCACGTCGGCGAGGCGGGGCCCACCCAGCCGGTGCCCGCGCTGCGCACCAACGGCCACGGCGACGTCCTGCGCGACGCCGCGACGGTCGCGCACGGACGCGCGCGCCGCGCCCTCGACGACGATCCGCCCACCGACGAGATCGCCCTCGAGGAGCCGACCCGCTCGCGCTCCGATCGCGCCGAGCCCGAGCAGGACGAGGACGACGACGCACCGACGCTGCTCGGCCGTCGGCCCGACTCGCTCGCGCCCGCGCCCGCATCGCGCCCTCCGCCGGCCCGTCTGCCGCCCGTCGCGCCGATCCCGCGCTCGGTGCCCCCGCCCGCCGCTCCGCCGCGCGCTGCGCCTCCTCCTTCGGCGCCCCCGCCCGCGCGTCCGTCGCGCCCGCCGGAGCACCCCGGCGCGCTGCGGCCCGCGATGCGCTCGGCGCCGCCGCCCGCGATCGTGCCGCCGCAGGACGAGCTCACCTCGTCCGAGACGCTGGTGCGCGATGCGGCGGTCGCGCGTCCGTTCCTCGGTGGCCGTGCGGCCGAGGGCATGCCGCCCGAGCCGCCGACCGATCCGCGCCGCGTCGATCCCGCGCCGATCCAGACGCCGCAGATCCCGATCGACGTGCGCGCGCAGGTCACGACCGAGTCGACGCGCCGCCGTCCTGCGTCCATCGCGCGCATGGTCGTGCTGGTCGTGCTCGGGCTGGTGGTGATCGGCCTCGCGGGCGTCGGCGTGCGCACCTACCTGCGACGCGGCGGGGACGCGGCGATCCGCAGCGCGGCCGCGCAGGCGAGCAGCGACGGGCGCCGCACCAGCGTCGAGCGCGCGATCGCGACGATCGACGTCGAAGGCGCCGACGCGCCCTGGCGCATCGCGCTGCGCGCGCGCCTGCTCGCGACGCTCACGCTCGAGCACGCGGAAGATCGCGCGACCGAGGTCGAGGTCGAGCTCTCGCGCCTCGAGCGCGACGGCGCGGCGCTCGCCGACGCGCGCATCGCGCGCAGCCTGTTGCTCGTCGCGCAGGGGCGCGGCCCCGACGCGTTGGGCGTGCTCAGCGGGCTCGCGGCGAGCGGCGAGGAGCTCGCCGAGGCGTTCCGGGCGCGCGCGTGGGCCGCGGCGTCGGCGGGGCGGGTGCCCGAGGCGGAGGAGTCGGCGCGTCAGGCGCTCACCGTGCGTCCCGGCGCGCCGCGCCATGCGGCGATGCACGCGGTGCTGCGCTTCGCGGCGGGCGATGCATCGAGCGCGCTGGGCGTGCTCGACTCGGTGCCGAACGGCGCGACGTCGCCCGCGGTGCGGGTCGCTCGGGCGCGCGTGCTGCTCGAGAGCGGCGGCGATCCGGTGCGCGCGGCGGCGGAGGCGGACGCGGTGCTCACCGAGCTCGCGCCGAGCGCGTCGGCGGTGGAGCTCGGATGGGCGTACCTCGTGCGCGCGCAGCTCGCGGCGCGTCGCGGGGCGCAGGCCGAGGCGCGCGCGGCGGCGCTCGAGGCGGCGTCGCGCACGCCGGCGTTCGACGAGGGCTACGGGCTCAGCGTGGTCGAGACGCTGCTCGAGGCGGAGGCGCCGAGCGATGCGCGCGATGCGCTGGCGCGCCTGCCCTCGAGCCCGGTGGATCCCACGCGGCGCGCGATGTTGGTCGCGGAGGTCGCGCTCGCGTCGAACGACCTCGCGGGCGCGGAGACCGCGCTGATGTCGGCGGGCGCGGGCGCCCACGCGGAGCTGCTGCGGGCGCGCGTCGCCGAGGCACGCGGCGAGCTCGACACCGCGCGCCAGCTCTACGATCGCGCGGCGGGCGATCCCCGGGAGGCGCTCGAGGCGCGCACGCTCTCGGGCGCGGTGCTGCTCCGGATGTCGCGCCCCCGCGAGGCGCGGGCCCAGCTCGATCACGCGCTGCGCCTCGCGCCCGCGGACGTGCGCGCGGTCGCGCTCTTCGTGCGGGCGGCGCTCGCGACCGGCGACGCGGCCGCGGCGGAGACCGCGATCCAAGCGGCGCTCGCGCATCGTCCCGACGCGATCGAGCTGGTCGCGGCGCGCGGCTCGGTGCTGCTCGCGCTGGGGCGCATCGACGAAGCGCTCGCGGCGCTGCAGCGCGCGTGCGAGGTGCGCCCCGAGGACGCGGAGCTTCGCGCGGAGCTCGGCGAGGCCGGCCTGCGCGCGGGTCGTCGCGACGTCGCGGCGTCGGCGTTCCAGGAGGCGCTGCGGCTCTCGCCCGGGCTCGCGCGCGCGCTCGTCGGCTCGGCGACGCTCGCGATCGACGACGCACGCTTCGACGAGGCGAGCGCGTCGATCGAGCAGGCCTCGCAGGCGGGCGCGGCGCCGCTCGACCTCGCGCGGCTGCGCGCCGATCTCGCGGTGGCGCGCGGCCTCGGGCACGGCGCGATCGCGAGCATCGAGCCGCTGGTCGAGGAGAACCGGCGCGACGGGCCGCTGCTCGCCGCGCTCGCTCACCTGCACGCGCAGGCCGAGGACGATCGCGAGGCGCGCGATCTGTACACGCGCGCGGTGCGCGCCGACGACGACAACTACGAGGCGCTGCTCGGGCGCGCGGGCGTCGAGATGCGCCGCGGTGATCTCGGAGGCTCGGCGCGCTCGATCGATCGCGCGGAGCGCGCGGGCCGGCAGCGCGGCGCGTCGACGTCGTTCTTCGCGCGGGTGTCGGTCGCGCGGGCGCGGCTGCGCTACGAGGTCGGCGATCTCGACGAGGCGCGCCGGCTCGCGCAGCAGGCGATCAGCGCGGACCCGCGGTGCAGCGAGGCGCACCTGCTCCTCGCGAACGTCGCGATCGAGCGCAACGAAGATCCGATCCCGCACTTCCGCGCGTCGATCGCGGGCACGCGCGTGATGCCCGAGGCCGTGGGACGCCTCGCGATCCGCCTTGAGCGCGGCGACGAGGCGTGCACCCTCGCGCGTCGCTACATCGAGGCCGCGCCCCGCGGCTACGATCGCGACGAGGTCGACGGCGTCCAGCGCCGATGCCACTGATCGACGAACGAGCGACGATCGTGTGCGGCACGAACCGCGACGATCTCGCGTCGTTCGTACGGGTGCGCGTCGAGCCATCGCGAACGTTGATCGCGATCGCCGACGGCCACTCCTGCGGGTGGAGCAGCGGTGTCGTCGAGATCGCGAGGCCCGTGCTCGATGCGGTCGAGCGCGCGCTGGAAGTCGAGCCCGATGCGAACATCGAGTCGCTCTTCGTGCCGGCGCGCACTGCGTTCTACGAAGCCGCGGCGCCGTATCCCGAGGACTACGACGTGGGTGGCCCGGCGGCGCAGCTGACGATCGTCGAGCTGCAAGCACGGCGTGCGCGCGTCGCGAGGCTCGGCAACCTCGACGTGAGCGTGATCCGCGCGGGGCAGCTCGCCGAAGTGCCGAGCCCCGGCTCGTTCGGGGACTGGATCGAGCGCGCTGTGTTCGGTCCGCCGCGCGTGCGCGAGCTCGAGCTCGCGACGGGCGACCTCGTGGTGCTCTCCCGGCGCTGGGTCACGTTCCCACTCGCGATTCCGCCCTTCGACGTGGACGAGCTCACGCGTGCACTGGTCGCGCTCGCGCCACACGCACGCGATGCGCGCGACTTCGTGGCGGCTGCGCTCGCGCGGTGGGAGCACGATGAGGGCGCGATGCAGCGCAGCCATCCTTCTCACGGCGCGTCGCGCGTGGTGCTCGCGGCAACGCACGCGCGCGCCGACATCGGCTGCTAGGCTTTCGTGATGGCCACGGCTCCGCTCCCGAAGCTCTCCTACGCCGAGTACCTCGCGCTCGAGTCGAAGGGCGACGTGCGCCACGAGTACCTCCGCGGCGAGGTCTGGGCGATGGCGGGCGGAACGCCCGAGCACGGCCGCATCCAGGTCGCGCTCGCGGCGGAGATCCGTCGTGCGCTCGGTCGGCGCCCGTGCGTGGTCCTCTCTTCGGACGTTCGCGTCCGGATCGATGCATCCGACCGCACCACGTATCCCGATCTCTCGGTCGTGTGTGGAAAGCGAGAAGTGTCTGCGATCGACCCGCATGCGATCACGAACCCGGTCGTGATCGTCGAGGTCCTCTCGGAGTCGAGCGAGCGCGCGGATCGGGGCGAGAAGTTCGCGCACTACCGTCGTCTGAGCTCGCTCCAGGAGTACGTGCTCGTCGCGCAAGAGGCGCGTCGCATCGAGGTCTTCCGGCGCAGCACGGAGGGTTGGGTGCTCACCGAGGCCGGTCCCGGCGAGCAGCTCGTGCTCACGTCGATCGACGCGACGATCGCCGTCGACGACGTCTACTTCGACCCGACCGCGTGATCGGCGACGTCGCGCGCGACCGTGTCGTCGTGGCCGTGTCCCGAGTTTCGGAATGCGCGCACCGCTGGAGTATGATGCGCGCGTGCTCGCTGTTGGCACGCCCGCGCCCGTGTTCCTCGCTCGCACGACGCGCGGCGACTCGATCTCGCTCCGCGAGCTCCACGGCCGGATCGTGGTGCTCTACTTCTTCCGGCGCGCGTTCACGCCGAACTGCACCGTCGAGACGAAGGGCTTCCGCGACAACTACGCGGAGCTCGCGCAGCTCGGCAGCGAGGTCGTCGGCGTCTCGTGCGACGACTACGCGACCCAGTGCCGTTTCGCGGGGGCGCACGACGTGCGCTTCCCGATGATCGCCGACGAGGATCGCAGCATCTCGCGCGCCTACGACGTCTTCTTCCCGATCCTGCCGCTCAGCCACCGCGTCACGTACGTCATCGATCGCGAAGCGGTGATCGCCGGCGTGTTCAACCACGAGTTCCAGGTCGTGAAGCACCTCGACGAGGTCGTTCGCTTCACGCGCGAGCTCGCGATGCGCAGCAAGCTCCCGCCCTCGCGCTGAGCCCCGCAGCAAGCGAGCAAGCGGGTCGGGGACCCGCGCGCAGCTCGAGGGGTCGAGAGGGGAGGCGCGCAGCCTCCCCCGGGTGAATCAGTGCGGGATGAGCCCCGCGAACCACGCCGCCGCGGCACCACCGGCCGCGAGCGCGATCGCGATCCCGACGTACACCGCCGCGCTGCTCTTCTTCTGCGGCGGCGCGCTCACCCGCTCCGGCACCACCGGCGCGACGCGCTGCTGCACGATCTGCGGCTGCGCGACCGGCTCGGGCGTGGGCCGCGACACCTCGGGCGCGCTCGCTCGCGGCGGCGTCGGCTCGGGCAGGTCTTCGAGCACCGACGCGAGATCCCCCGCGCGTGCATCCTCGATCCCCGACTCGCGCCAGCCGGGCTCGCTCTTGCTGCTCGTCCCGCGCCCGATCGCGCCGACCACGTCCTCGTCGTCGCTGAACCAGTCGGCGGGGTTCTCGAACGAACCCGCATCGAGCGGCTTCGCGCCCTCGCTCATGTCTTCCGGCGAGAGCCCCGCCGCGCCCGGCGCGTTCGGCGCGAGCGGATCGCTCATGTCGTCGAGCGACGTGAAGCGCAGCAGCTCTTCCTGGATCAGCCGATCGATGATCGACGCCTCGCGCGGACCACCGGTCTTCGCCGCCTTCTTCGCGTCGATGACGCCCTTCACGAGCGTCGCGATGTCGAACGAGTTCACCTTCAGCTGCTTGCCGAAGAGGTACCCGCTGAACGCATCGCCCATCTCGCGCGCGGTCTGGTAGCGCTCCTCCTTGTTCCTCGCGAGCGCCTTGCCGAGCACGGCCTCGAGGTCCGCGTCGACCTCGGGGTTCAAGCGCGCGAGCGACGGGATGTTCGCCTGCTGCACCAGCTTGACCGTCTGGTAGTCGGTCTCGCCGAGGAACAGACGACGACCCGCGAGCATCTCCCAGAGCACGATGCCGAGCGCGAAGATGTCGGTGCGCGCGTCGACCGGCTCGCCCATCGCGGCCTCGGGCGAGAGGTACGAGAACTTCCCCTTCACCACGCCGGGATCGGTCTTCTCGAGCTGCGTCGTCGCCTTCGCGAGGCCGAAGTCCGTGACCTTCACCTCGCCGCGCTTCGACAGGAGGATGTTCGGCGGCGAGATGTCGCGATGGACGATGTGCAGGTCCTCGCCCTCTTCGCTCTGCAGCTCGTGCGCGAACGAGAGGCCCGCGCACGCCTGGAGGCACAGGTAGACCGCCTCCTTCACGCCGATGCGCCGGCCCTGCTGCCGGTACTGTTCGATGACGGTCTTCAGATTGCAGCCGTCCACGAACTCCATGACGATGAAGTACGTGTTGTCGGCCGCGCCGATATCGAACACCGTCACGATGTTCGCGTGCGTGAGGCGCGCACCGAGCCGCGCCTCGTCGAGGAACATCGAGATGAAGTTCTTGTTCTGCGCGAGGTGAGGCAGAACGCGCTTGATCGCGACCTGCTTCTTGAAGCCCTGGACGGAGAGCGACTCGCCCTTGAACACCTCCGCCATGCCTCCGGCTTCGAGGCGCTCGGTGACGCGATATCGCTGCTCTGCGGCCATGAACTCCTCGCGCGCCCCGCGCGGCTCTCACGACGCCGAGCGGGCGCGATCGCCCCGTGATCCGGGGTCGAGGCGCGATTGTAGGAACGCACGTGAAATACAGCAAGCAATGCGTGAGACACGCCGAATCCCTTGGAATTGAAGGTGTTCGGAGCGCCTTGACCGGAGCCGTTCGGGCGGCTTGACTGACGCCCGGTGACACGCCCGGTGCTGCTCGCTCCCTCGATCCTCTCGGCCGACTTCGCGCGGCTCGGAGAGGAGGTCCGCGCCCTCGACGCTGCTGGCGCGGACTGGATCCACGTCGACGTGATGGACGGTCGCTTCGTCCCGAACATCACGATCGGACCGCCCGTCGTCGCGGCGCTGCGACGCATCACGAAGTCGCCGCTCGACGTGCACCTGATGATCGTCGAGCCGGAGCGCTGGGTCGACGCGTTCGCCGAGGCGGGCGCCGACGTGATCACGGTGCACGCCGAGGCGACCACGCACCTGCACCGCACGCTCCAGGCGATCCGCGCGGCGGGGAAGAAGGCGGGCGTCTCGCTCAACCCGCACACGCCCGAGGACGTGCTGCGCTACGTGATCGGCGATCTCGATCTCGTGCTCGTGATGAGCGTGAACCCGGGCTTCGGCGGGCAGTCGTTCATCCCCGAGGTGCTCCCCAAGATCACGAAGCTGCGCGCGATGATCGACGCATCGGGCAAGGACGTCCGGCTCGAGGTCGACGGCGGCATCAAGGTGGGCACCGCGTCGCGCGTGGTCGCGGCGGGCGCCGACGTGCTCGTCGCGGGCAACGCGGTGTTCGCTGGCGGCGACTATGCCGCGTCGATCGCCGCGCTCCGCGCGGACGCGTCGAGAGGTTCTCTGTGAGCCAGGATACGAACCCCGCTCTGACCACCATCTTCGTCGAGGATCGCGCCACCAAGCGCCGCTTGCGCAAGGCGCGGCTCGTGGTCTCGGAAGGGCCCGATCGCGGCAAGGATCTCTCGATCGAGCGCGAGCGCATCACCGTGGGCCGCAGCGTGATCTGCGACATGGTGCTCGCGGACAAGGCGGTCAGCGGCACGCACTTCGAGGTGGTCGCGAACGAGCAGGGCTTCCTGCTGCGCGACCTCGACTCGACGAACGGCACGTTCTGCGGCGCGTCGGCGTCGAGCGAGGCGCTGCGCATCCGCGAGGTCTGGATCAAGCCGGGCGCGACGATCCGCGTCGGGCAGACACAGATCCGCTTCGAGCCGGTCCAGGGGACCGTGGACATCGACCTCTCGAGCGACGATCGCTTCTTCGAGCTCGTCGGCAAGAGCGTGCGGATGCGCGAGATCTTCGCGACGCTCGCGAAGGTCGGTCCCACCGAGCTCACGGTGTTGATCCGCGGCGAGACCGGCACCGGCAAGGAGCTCGTCGCGCGCGCGCTCCATCGCGCGTCGCGCCGCACGTCGTCGCCGCTCGTGGTGCAGGACTGCTCGGCGATCCCCAAGGAGCTGATCGAGAGCACGCTCTTCGGGCACGAGCGCGGCGCGTTCACGGGCGCGACCGATCGTCACCGCGGCAGCTTCGAGCAGGCGGACGGCGGGACGATCTTCCTCGACGAGCTCGGCGAGCTCGACCTCGCGCTCCAGCCGAAGCTGCTGCGCGTCCTCGAGAACCGCGAGATCAAGCGCGTCGGCGGCGATCGAACGATCCCGGTGAACGTGCGCGTGGTCGCGGCGACGAACCGCGACCTCCGGCAGATGGTCAACGAGGGCACGTTCCGCGAGGACCTCTACTACCGGCTCAGCGTGGTGCAGATCGATCTGCCGCCGCTCCGCGAGCGCCCCGAGGACGTGCCGCTGCTGGTCGAGCACTTCCTCTCCGACGTCGCGTCGCGACGATGGCCCGGCGAGGCGCGTCGCTTCACGATCACGGCCGACGCGATGTCGCGGCTGCAGGCCTACCCGTGGCCCGGCAACATCCGCGAGCTGAAGAACACGGTCGAGCGCGCCGCGTCGCTCGCCGACGGCACCGAGCTCGGGGTGCGCGACCTCTTGCCGAGCTCGCAGAAGACGCCGCCGGTGCCGCTGCCCGGCGGCAACGCCGAGAAGTTCGTCGAGGAGGGCCTGCCCTTCAAGGAAGCGAAGCAGCGCGTGCTCGACGCGTTCGAGGCCACGTACCTCAAGGCGCTGCTCGACAAGCACGGCGGCAACGTGACCCGCAGCGCGAACGCCGCGGGCCTGACGCGCTACCACCTGCGCGAGCTCGCGAAGCGCTACGGCATCCGCGACACCGGCGAGTGATCAGTCCAGCTGGAGTGCTCGCCAGCGCAGGACCCGTGCGGAGCACGTGGCCCCTGAGCGGGCGAGCCGATGTTGGTTGGACACTCTTCACTGCTGAACGAGCGAGGCGGGCGCGAAGTGTCGCTCCGCCGCGCTCCGGTGCACCGTCGAGGGGAGCCAGTGGCAGCCCTCGCCCTGGCACACCAGCACGTAGGTCGCGCGCACGCCGCAGCCCACCACGCCGCGGCTCGACGCGCCGAGCGTGACCACCTCGAGATCCGCGACCGGGCACTCGAGCTCGAAGCTCGCGCGGATCGCGAGATCGTCGATCGCGATCCACTCGCAGGCGCGCGTGCCCTCGCACACGCTGCGGTACTCGCGCTGCGCGCCGCATCCCGCGGCGGCCACGTGACGGGGCGCGAGCTCGACCAACGACGCGCGCTCGCACCCGAGGTCGACGCGCGCCCGCGCGAGGAGCTCGGCGCGTGTCTCGCCGCGCGCTGGGAGTGGGCTCGCGACCGGCGCGCGCACCGCGCATCCCGCCACCAACGCCCACGCGAGCGCCATTCCGATCGTTCTCCGCCGCATCGTCCCCTCCGCTGCGTGCCTGCGCGCGAGCATCTCACGAAGCGCGACGATCAGCGTGACCCGCGGAGCGATTTCGTGCTCGGATGAGCGCGTGGACGTGCTGGTCATCGGCGGCTCGCGCTTCATGGGAAGACAGCTCGCCGCGCGCCTGGTCGCGCACGGAGTGCGCACGACGCTGCTGAACCGCGGGGACGCACGAGGACGGGCTCGGCGCGAACGTCGAGCGCCTCGTCGCGGATCGCACGAACGAGAGCTTCGATCGTGCGCTCGACGGGCGCCGCTTCGACGCGGTGATCGACTTCGCGGGCTACACAGCGGACGACCTCGCGCGCGCCGTGCGCGTGCTCTCGGGCAGGGTCGGGCACTACCTCTTCGTGAGCACCGGACAGGTGTACCTGGTGCGCGAGGGATGCCCCTCTCCCTCGCGCGAAGAAGACGCCGACGGTCCGTTGGTCGCGCCCCCGGAGCACCCGTTCGATCGCGAGGAGTACGAGTACGGCATCGGCAAGCGCGAGGCCGAGGGCGTGCTCGCGCGCGCGCACCAGGACACCGGGTTCCCTGCGACGTGCGTGCGGATCCCGATGGTGCACGGCCCGAACGATCCGCACCGGCGCATCGAGCGCGTGATCGCGCGCGTGCTCGACGGCGGCCCGGTGCTCGCGCCGCGCCCCCACGCGACGGTGCGGCACGTCCACGGGCCGACGATCGCATCGATGCTGGTGTCGATGATCGGAGTGCGGCGGATGATGGGGCGCGCGTTCAACGTCGCGCCTTCGGAGCCCACGACGGTGTGCGCGTTCCTCGAGCGCATCGTGCGTCACCTCGGGAGCGACGCGCCGGTGGTGCCGGTCGACGACGCGGTGCTCGCGTCCTCCGGGCTGCGCGCCGAGGACGTGTGCCCGATCGGCGGGCGCTGGATGTCGGTGCTCGATCCGGCGCGCGCGGTGCGCGAGCTCGGGCTCGTGCATCCGCCGGCCGACGTGTGGCTGCCCGGCGTGATCGACGCGGTGCTCGCGACGATGGGTCGCGAGCCGCTGCCCGATCTCGCGCATCGTGATCGCGAGCGCGCGGTCGCCGCGGCGCGGCGCTGAGCACGCCAACTCGGTTGTCGCTCGACCGGGTCGAGCATCCCGAGAATCCGCACGAATTGCACGGATCGCCAACTCGGTTGGCGGTGCGTTGTGCGGGGCGACCGAGGTTCGCGAGGCCCGCGCGGGCGGCTCGTTCGTTGCTCGGCTGCGTCCCATGCATCGACGAACAGCGATCCTCGGGGTGTTGGCCTTCGCCCTCGCGGGCTGCGCGACCGAGATCGAGCGCACGACCGCGGAGGGCTGCCGCGTGATCGAGACGCACGATCGGGCCGCAGCGGAGTCGCCGCGCGGGCTCGACGTCGTCATCGCGGTGGACTCCTCGCCGGCGAGCGCACCGCTGCGATCGGCGCTCGCCGCGCGCGCCGCGTCGATCGCGCGCTCGGTGGTCACGCGCGCCGAGGCGGGCGACCTGCGCCGCCTGACGCGCGACGTGCGGATCACCGTGGTCGGTGGTGACCTCGGCTGCGATGCCACACCGAGCGAGCCTCCGCGGGCACGCACCCGGCCCTCGAGCGGCGGGCCCGCGACCTGCGCCGCGGAGTACGCGCCGCAGCAGGAGTGGCCCGCGCAGGGCTCCGAGGCGATCGCGAGCGCGGTCGAGTGCCTCGCGTGGGCCACCGATACGTGCGACGCGCAGCGGCCGATGCTCGCGGCGCTCGACGCGGTGAGCGGCATCGAGGGCGTGCGCCGCGACGGCTCGGCCCTGCTCGTCTACGTCGTGAGCGCGGTCGACGAAGCGCCGGGGCTCGAGGTCGAGGAGATCCGCCCGCGCGTCGACAGGCTGGGGCCGTTCGTGGTCGAGCTCGGGGTGGTCGCGGGCGTGCCCGGCGATCTCGATCCGCTCTCGAGCCCCACGGCGATCACCGACGGGCTGCGTGATCCGCGCTTCGAGGGCGGCACCGCGTGCGCGATCGAGGGCGCGAGCGTGCCCACCACGCCGCGGCTCCTCGCGCTCGCTGCCGAGGCTGGCCACGCCGGGTTCGGGTCGGCGTTCGCGAGCTCGCTCTGCGGGCCGGTCCCGCCGGCGGCGACCAGGATCGCGAGCTCGGGCCTCTCGGCCCTCTGCCTCTCGCGGATCCCGGCGGTCGATCCGCTCACGTCGTTGACCCGCTGCACCGTCACCGAGACGCCGCTCGACGACCTGTCCGCCACGCCGTGCGCCGATCGGATCGGGCGCGATCCCACGCCGCTCGCGGTCGACGCCGAAGGGCGCGAGACCTGCGCGATCCTGCAGGTCGCGACGGAGGACGAGGACGGGTTCTTCGTCGGCGCGCCGAGCGAGACGTGCGGCGATCAGCCGGCGATCCGACCGACCGTCGCGCTCGAGCCGCACGTCCTGCTCGACATCCGCTGCATCACGCGCCTCGACACGATGCCCGGCTGCGAGTGAAGTTGGGATCGCGCGCGCGCCGCGGCATACTCGGCGCGATGCGTCGGGCGTCGATGTGCGCAGTCGCGATCGGCGTCGCCTTCGTGGCGCTCGCGCGCGCGCAGTCGACGCCTCTCGCGATCCCGGCGCGCTCGCTCGAGGTGGTCGCGAGCGGGGTGACCATCCGCGCCGCGCCATCCACGCGCGCTGCGCGACGCGGCACAGTGCGCGTCGGAACGCGCCTGCCGATCGAAGCGCGCGTGCACGGCGAAGGGTGTCCCGGCGGCGACTGGTACCGTGTCAGCGACGATGCGTTCGTCTGCAGCTCGCTGGTGCGCCCGAGCGCGGAGATCCCCGGCGGCGAAGAAGTGCCGGTGGTCGCGCCCGGCTCGCTCTTGCCGCGCGCGTACGCGTTCGTCGGCGTCGACGGCACCTGGGCCTACTCGCGGCCGAGCGACTACTTCCTCGACGACTGGACCGAGTCGCTGGGACGTGGGTTCGGGATCGCGATCACCGAGGTGCAGAGCTACGAGGGCGTCACGTTCGTGCGCAGCCTCGGTGGGCTCTGGGTGCCCGACGATCAGCTGCGCCGCGCGCGCGGGAGCGACTTCGAGGGCGTCGAGCTGCAGGGCGCGCTCGATGTCGCGTGGGTCGCGCGCGCGGGCGCGATCGTGCGCGCGTGGGACGGTCGGCGCGCGGGACGCGAGGTGCGTCGCGCCGGACGTCGCGAGCGGGTGCGCGTGATCGAGGAGCTGCCGCGCGGTCTGGTGCGCATCGACGACGGAGTGATCGCGTCGCGCGATCTGCAGCGGCCGCGCGCCGCGACGCCGCCCGATGGGCTCGGCGAGCTCGAGCGATGGATCGACGTCGACGTCGCGACGCAGACGCTCGTGCTCTACGAGGGCGTGCGCCCGCTCTTCGCGACGCTGGTCTCGACCGGTCGCCCCGGGCCCGGCAGCGACACGCCGACCGGCACGTTCCGCATCTGGGTGAAGCTCGCGGAGGACACGATGGACGACCTCGAGCGCACCGATCAGGAGAGCAACTACGCGATCGAAGCGGTGCCCTGGGTGCAGTACTTCGCGGAGGGCGTGGGGCTGCACGCAGCGTTCTGGCACGACGACTTCGGTCGGCGCCGCAGCCACGGGTGCGTGAACCTCGCGCCGCGCGACGCACGTCGTCTCTTCGGGATCACCGAGCCCGCGCTCCCGCCCGGATGGGACGCGATCCTCCCGACGACGGCGCGCCCCGGGACGCTGGTGCGGGTGCGCGATTGAGAGTGATCGCGGTGCTCGCGATCCTGCTCGTCGCGTGTGGGCCCGACGTGCGACGCCAGCGCGCGGAGCACACGGTCGAGCTCGCGACACGCGCGATCGCGCTGGTCGACGAGACCAGCGGCGGCGAGATCGCGAGCACGCCCGAGCTCACGCGGGCGCGCGACGACGCGGGGCGCTGGCTCGAGCAGAGCGAGCAGGCGATCGACGCATGGCCGGGCACCGGCTCGCTCGCGTTCGAGACGATGGTGCCGTGCCTCGGTCGCTCGCTCGGCGTGCTGCGCGAGTCGCTCGCCCGCAACACGCGGCCGATCCCCGAGTCGCTGCGCCAGGCCGAGGCGCTCGCGCGCACCGCGACCGAGCGCCGCTGTGCACGGCGGCGCGCACGTTCGGAGTAGCATCGGGGTCGATGAAGCGCGCGCTGGTGATCGTCGTCCTCTCGCTCGCGGGATGCGGGCCCGATGCACGTCGGGTCGACGCCGACGCGACGATTCAGAGCGCGCGCGCCGCGCTGATGCAGGTCGAGGAGACGAGCGGCGGAGAAGAGGCGCTGCGCGCACCGCTGGAGCGCTCGCGCGAGTGGCTCGAGCGCAGCGAAGAGGGCGTCGAGGTGTGGGGCTCGAGCGGCTCGCTCGCCTACGAGACCGCCGCGACGTGTCTCGGTGTCGCGCTGGGTCAGCTGCGCGATGCGCTCGTCGCGCGAGGGCACGACGTGCCCACCGATCTCGAGGAGGCCGAGGCCGGAGCGCTCGCCGCGAGCGAGCGTCCCTGCGCGACCCGCCGCTGATCACGCCTTCTTCGCGAAGGTGCCGACCATCAGCGCCCACACGACCGAGATCGCGAGGCCCACGCCGAAGATCCCGAGGTAGCCCGCGCGCTCCGCGAGCCAGCCCGACGCGAGCGAGAGCGGCGACTTGCCGAGCACCTCGACCGTCGCGAGCAGCGTGAAGTGGCTCGCGCCCACCTCGCGATCGACGCGCGACATCATGAACGCGAACATCGTCGTGGTGAGCATCCCGCCGAAGAAGTGCTCGGCCATCGTGGTCGCGATCACGACGGGCGCGCCGAACGCGCTCAGCGTCGCGAGCACCACGACCACCGCGAGCGGCACCGCGCGGAGCACGCCCGCGATGCGCAGCGCGCGCGCGATCTCGACGTGCGTCGCGAGCCAACCGCCCGCGACCGAGCCCGCGATCGACGCGGCCATGCCCCAGGTGCCGAGCCAGAGCCCGAGGTCCTCGCGCGCGAAGCCGTGGTCGACGAGGAAGGGCGAGAACATCGGATCGATCAGCGACTCGCCCATCTTGTAGGTCGCGACGATCACGAGGAGCCATCCGGCCCCAGGGCGCGCCATCGCGCGACGCAGCGTGCCCAGCACCTGCCGCATCGACGTGTGTGCGGAGGTGCTCTCTCGCCCGTCGGCGTCGGGCGCACGGCGCGCGCCGGGCTCCAGCGTGAGCAGGGTGAGCACGAGCGCGACGACGACCAGCGCGGCCATCGCGACGAAGTGGCCCTGCCATCCGATCCATCGGCTCGCCCAGAGCAGCAGGCCGCCGCCGATCAGCATCCCGGCCTTGAACCCGACGACCTGCACCGCGTTGCCGTGCCCGAGCTCGCGCTCGCGCAGCACGTCGACCGCGAGGCCGTCGACCGCGACGTCCATCGTCGCCGCGAAGAGGTTCATCGCGAACACGGTCGCGAGCAGCGCGCCGAGCGCGCGCTCCGGTGGGAACGCCGCAGCGACGAGGCACGCCATCGCGAGGAGCGCCTGCATCGGAACGATCCACGAGCGACGCCGTCCGAAGCGCGACGAGCCGTACCGATCGACCAGCGGCGCCCACAGCACCTTGAGCATCCACGGCGCCGCGAGCGCGCCCGCGAAGCCGATCGCCGAGAGCGACACGCCCTCGCTCCGCAGGTACGCGCTCAGCGCCGACGCCTGGAACCCGTAGGGCAGGCCCTGGACGACGTAGAGGCACGCGAGGAGCAGCAGCGGAGAGCGCACGCGAGCGCGGTCTATCACGAGGCGGACGTCCCATCGCGGCCGCGGATGCTGGTACGCTCGCGCCGCGTGCTGGATCGTCGTCCCTCGAGCATCCCGAGCGGTGGCCGCCTCCTCGATCGCGCGGAGCAGGACGCGCTCGAGCGCGACATGGAGGCCATCGTCCTGCGCAGCCATCTCTTCAAGTCGCTCGACGACGCGGGGCGACAGCACCTGCTCGCGAGCGGCTTCGTGATGCGCTTCGACGACGGCGACGTGATCCTCCGCGAGGGCGATCCCGGCGACACGATGTACGTCGTCATGGAAGGCACGGTGCGCGTGGAGACGCGCACCCCGACCGGCACGCTGCAGCTCGCGGAGCTTGGTCGCGGCGCGTGCGTCGGCGAGGTCTCGGTGCTCTCGGGCGGGCCGCGCACGGCGACGGTCACCGCGATCACGCCGGTCACCGCGGTGACCTTCGCGCGGCATCGCATCGAGCGACTGCTCGCGGAGCACCCGAAGGTCCGCGCGCTCCTCGCGACGCTCGTCGAAGCGCGGGCGCGCGACACGATCGAGAAGATCCTCGGCTCGTAGACGGAAAACGAAAAGGGCGAGGCCGTGGCCTCGCCCTCTTCAGGTCAGTCCCTTCGCGTCAGGGATTCACGCATCCGCAGGGCGAGTTCTCGGTCGCCTCGGTGCACACCGGGCGGCCCACGCCGATCGAGCAGATGAGGTCGTCGAACTGATCCTCGAGCTCCTCGCGGGCCACGCGGCCGCTGCTGGTGGTCACGAGCGCTCGGAACGCGTTGCTCAGGTTGAAGTCGACGATGATCGCGTCGCGGACGCGGTCGGAGTCGAGCCAGACGAGCGCGGCGAGGTCGCGGAGGCCGCGGTCGACCTCGAGGTACGCGATGGCGGTGTCGGGCACCGGCTGCGAGCGGCCGTCGAGGCCGATGCGAGCACGCGCCGCACGGTAGTCGTCGCTGTCCGAGTCGAAGATCTCCATCAGCTGATCGTTCGGCGGGTGGGTGCTGAGCACGAGGTCACGCTCGGCGCCGCCCGGGCTCGTCGCGATGACGTGGGCGCGGATCTCGTCGTCGCGCGGGATGAGGCCGGCCGAGTCGTGGCATCCCATGCACGAGAGACCGGCGATGACCGAGCGGTCCGGCGTGCGCGGGTCGCTCACGATGGCCTGGGGCGCCGCGTTCTGGCGGAGGCCCGCCGCGTTCGCGATGTAGTAGCCCTGCAGCTGGTTCGGGAGCGAGAAGATGATCTCGCCGCCGTCCTCCACGAAGTCCACCGGGTTCTCGAAGATGTTCCCGGTGCCCGCGCTGTTCGCGAAGTCGAAGCTCGACCACACGTAGCCGCCGCCGGGCTGGCGATTGCGCTGGATCATGCGGTTCGACACCGAGACGCCCGAGACCCCGAAGCCGGCGCGGGTGAAGTCACCCTCGGCCTCGTCCTGCGCGTAGTTCACGCCGAGCTGCGCGAAGAGCTCCTGCGCGGTGCCCGGCAAGTCGAGGACCTCGTAGTAGAGCGGCGGCTGCGACGCGTTCGAGACGAACCAGTCGGCGAAGATGAACGGGATCTGCTCCGCGGTCTCTTCCTGGATGAACTCCTGCGCCGACGAGTCGAACGGGAACTCGATCGAGTTGTCGTCGTACTGCACGAAGTACGGGTAGTTCTCGACGATCTGATCCCAGGTCGCCGCGTTCCAGCCGTAGTCCTCGATGTCGATGCGCAGCACGGTGCGCGCGGTGTCGATCGGCTGCGGCGACACGACGCGCGTGCCCTGCGAGAGGTGGTTCACGAGCACGTCGACCGAGTCGCGGAGCTGGCTGAGCTCCGCCGAGCTCGCGCCGGCGTTCACGCGGTGCGCGAGGATGATGTAGCGCTTCGAGAGGCGCTCCGCGCGGTTGTCGAAGCGGCGCAGGTCGTCGGCGATCAGGTCCAGCACGTCGTCGACCGTCAGCTGCTCGGCGGGCGGCGGCGTGGGCGTGGTGTCGAACGGCGGCGCGCCACAGCGGATCCACGCCTCGAGCGAGCCCACCTGCGCGTCGGTCGGACGCGGGGTCGCGCCGGCGGGCGGCATCGCGCCGGTGGAGACGCGGCGGAAGATCGGCGAGTTCTCCGGATTGCCGGGGATGATGCGGCCGGTGCGCACGAGCGACGCGACGTCGTCGATGTTCGCGAGGCCGCCCGAGCCGACCTCACCGTGACAACGCGAGCACATCGTGGAGAAGAGCTCCTGCGTCTCGAGCGTCGACTCCTCGCACGTCTCACCGCCGGTGGGCGGCGGCGTTCCTCCGCCGTCCCAAGGGGGCGGAGCGGTTCCGCCATCTGCAGGCGGACGCGGGTTGGGGCCGGCCCCGCCGTCGATCACCGAGCCGGAGCAACCGGCGAGGATCACGACCGCGGCCACGGCGACGAAACGCGCGCTCGGGCGTCGCCCGGAGCGCTCGCTCGAGCACGAGGAATTCCATCCGTCCGCGAGCACCGGTGAATCCGGGCTCGCGACACCCTTCGCGAGATTCGACATGAGAGCAGCCTCCGCTCGCCCCGTTCAGCAACGTGCGTGCCTCGTGAGAATTCGCGCAATTCCCAACGAAAACGCGCGTAGCGAGGCGCGAGAGAGCGGCGCTTGATCCGTTCTCGACGCTCGACGCTCCGATGGAGACATCGAACCCCAAATCGAGCACCGGAGTCGTCGACTCGAACGCTCGTGCGCGAACGATCGAGTCGAGATGGCGGTGGGTGGAGGAGGCTGCCGAGGACGCGCGACCCCGCGTCGGCGTCTACTGAGTGTCGACGTCGTGTGATGTCGGGTCACGCGATCGCACGCGCGCGATCACGCGGCGTCGTCGGGCTCGTCGTGCACGCGATCGATGCTCGCGCGGCGCGATGCGCGCGCGAGTGGATCGAGCTCGCGCAGCCACGCGGATCGATCGCGCGCGCGGATCGGAACGACGTCGCTCTCCCGACTGCGCGGCGAGCTCCTCGGTGCGCGCCCCGACGCGACATGGCTCCCGAGCGCGACGGTGCAGAGCACCGACGCGCGCATCGACTTCGACATGCGCTCCTCCTCGCCTTCCCGATGCGGCGTGTTCTGGACGGGCGTCTAGGGACGCGGACTGGCTCGCAGTGATCAACGCTCGCGTGGAGCGCGTGCGCGATCTCTCTCTGCGCGCGCAGCGCGTGATCGCTCCGTCGTGTGTCGCGCACTGCGATCCTCCGCGCGTGTCGTGGTATCGGTGCGCGATGCACGTGCACCTCATCGGCGTCGCAGGCACCGGCATGGGCGCGCTCGCGGGCTTGCTGCAGCAGGCGGGACATCGCGTGAGCGGGAGCGACACCGCGTTCTATCCGCCGATGGGCGAGGCCCTCGCGCGCTGGGGGATCGAGACGCGTCGCGGATGGGATCCCGCGAACGTCGCGGATCGACCCGACCTCGTCGTCGTCGGCAACGTGTGCCGCAAGGACAACCCCGAGGCGCGCGCCGCGATCGACGGAGGCCTCGCGTACACGTCGATGCCGGGCGCGATCGAGACGCTCTTCCTGGCCGAGCGTCCGGGCTGGGTCGTCGCGGGCACCCACGGCAAGACGACGACGACCGCGCTGCTCGCGTACCTGCTGCACGGGCTCGGTCTCGATCCCGGCATGCTCGTCGGCGGCATCCCGCGCGACTTCGGCGAGAGCTTCCGCGTCGGCGGCGCGCGCGCGCCCTTCGTGATCGAAGGCGACGAGTACGACAGCGCGTTCTTCGAGAAGACGCCGAAGATGTGGCGCTACGAGCCGCACGCCGCGATCCTCACGTCGATCGAGCACGATCACGTCGACATCTATCCCGACGCATCGAGCTATCGCGCGGCGTTCGAGGGCTTCGTCGATCGGATCCCGGAGAGCGGAACGCTCGTCGCGTTCGCCGGTGATCCCGAGGTGCGCGCGGTCGCGTCGCGCGCGCGCTGTCGCGTGGTCTGGTACGCGTCGAGCGGCGACGACACCGGCGGGATCGATCCGACGTGGCTCGCCGCGCCGATCGCGGCGCAGGGCGGGATGCAGCCCTTCGATCTCTTCGTGGGCGGCACGTCGTGCGGGCCCGTGCTCTCGCCGCTGCCCGGCGCGCACAACGTTCGCAACGCGGTCGCGACCATCGCGCTGATCTGCGAGACGAGCGAGGGCACGATCCCGGTGCAGGACGTGCTCGCGTGCCTGCGTCGCTTCTCGGGCGTGCGGCGCCGGCAGGAGCTGATCGGAGAAGCGCGCGGCGTGCGCGTCTACGACGACTTCGCGCACCACCCGACCGCCGTGCGCGAGACCCTCGCCGCGATCCGCACGCGTCATCCCGAGGGCGCGCTGATCGCCGCGTTCGAGCCTCGCAGCGCGACGGCGTGCCGCGCGATGCACCAGCGCGCGTACGAGGACGCGTTCCACGACGCCGACCTCGCGGTCCTCGCGCCGCTCGGTCGCTCGAACGTGCCCGAGGCGGAGCGCCTCGACGTCGCGGCGATCGCGAACGCGATCCGCGCGCAGGGCGGCGATGCGATCGCGCCGCGTGATCTCGACGAGCTGATCACGACGATCACCGCGCGCGCGAGCGCGGGCGACACGGTGCTGCTCATGTCGAACGGCGACTTCGGCGGGCTGCACGATCGACTGCTCGCGGCGCTCGCGCTCCCCGGCAGCTCTGGCCAGCGCTGAATCCCGCGAGCCCGGGACGATGTGACGCTCTCGGAGGTCGTCGTGATGGACGATGCCGAGAGCGGCGCGATGTCGCCCGCGTTCCCGCACACCGCCGACTGGATCGGTGCGGTGGGCGCCATCTTCCCGTTCTTCTTCAGCTATCGGCCGGGCGGAGTGCCCGACTGGGTGGCGATCGCGGGCGGCTTCGTCGCGCTGGTCGCGGGCGCGTTCACGGTCTCGCTGCTCAAGCGCACGCCGCCCGCGCTGCGCACGCCGCGCATCGTCGCCACCGTCGCGCTGCTCACGATCGGCTCGCTCCAGCTCGTGCTGCGCGGCTTCGGTCTGATTTGACGCGGCCGCACGAGAAGACAGATTCGCGCGCCATGACGACCTCCGAGCTCGAGCGATGGATCGACGAGGCGCGCGCGATCGCGTTCGACGCGGGACAGCTGCTCGCGCGTGCGTGGCGGCGCGGCGGGCGCGTGACGCAGAAGGGCGCGATCGATCTCGTGACCGAGCACGACCTCGCGAGCGAGGCGTTGATCACCGCGCGGCTGCGCGCGGCGTTCCCCGAGCACACGATCGTCGCGGAAGAAGCGGGCGGCGAGATCGCGCGAGGGCTCGCGTGGTACGTCGACCCGCTCGACGGCACGACGAACTTCGCGCACGGGCACTTCGTGTTCTCGGTATCGATCGGGCTCGCGCGCGACGGCGTGCCGATCGGCGGCGTGGTGCACGCGCCTGCGATCGGGATCACGTGGTGGGGCGCCGAGGGCATCGGCGCGTTCCGCAGCGTCGGCGGCGTGATCGAGCAGTGTCGCGTCTCGGAGAACGACACGCTCGGGAGCTCGATCATCGCGACCGGCTTCCCCTACGACCGCGCGATCGACCCCGACAACAACCTGCGCGAGAGCGCGCGCATCATCCCGCAGGTGCAGGGCATCCGTCGCCTCGGCTCGGCCGCGATGGATCTCGTGCTGGTCGCCGACGGAACCTACGACGGCTACTGGGAGCAGAAGCTCGCGCCGTGGGATCTCTGCGCCGGCGCAGCGATCGCGAAGGCGGCGGGCGCGACGCTCACCGACTACGAGGGCGGCGCGATCACGTTGCGCCCCAAGAACCGCGTCGTGTGCACCAACGGCCGCGTGCACGAGGTGCTGCGGCGCGAGGTCCTCGCCGCCCGCGCGGATCTCGCCTAGGACGAGCGCGGCGGGTGGACGACGCCGAGCTCGGCCTTCTCGCCTCGGCCGAGCAGCGTGTCGAGGCGGCCCACGCGATCGCCGAGCATCGCGGCCATCGTCGCGCGCGTGTCCCAGTGGTGGCGCTGCGCGAGCAGCGTGATGTCGAGCGCGATCTGGCTCGTCGCGATCTCCGCGATCGCCGCGGTCTCGCTGATCACTGCGTTGTCGCTCGGCGCGCGCTCGGTCGCGCCGATCAGGGTGCGCCGATCGTCGCTGACCACCACGAGGCGGTGCTTCCAGAAGTCCTCGAGCGCGCGCTCCTCGAGGCCGTAGCTGAAGTGCGTCCCCGGGATCTCGGAGGAGAGCGCCGAGTGCGAGAAGATCACGATCGCGACCCCGCGCCGCGCGCTCTCGCCGAGGGCGTCGACGAGCATCGTCAGCTCGCGCGGCCACCCGGTGATCAGCAGGTTCGTCTCCGCGGTGCGCACCAGGCGCTCCGCCTCTTCCATCACGCGCTCGTAGCCGCGCACGCTGAACGCGTCGGGGACCTCGAGCGAGACGTCGAGCCCGGCGATCGCGCTCTCGAGCGACTCGGCCTGGCCCTCGAAGCGCTTGCGCAACAGTGCGAGCAGCGTCTCGGGGGGCGCCGCGACGAAACGCTCGGGGGTGCCGGCGATCGATCGTGCGGCCCCGACCGCGACCAGGCGCCGGAGCGCGCCGTAGACCGCGCTGCGTGGCACCTGGGCGCGCTGACCGACCTCGTAGCCCGTCTGCGGCCCCCAACGCAGCAGCGCCGCATAGGCGCGCCCTTCGTTGAGGCTGAACCCCAGCGCGGTCAGCGCATCGACGACGTCCGGCTCGGCCATCGGGCCGCTAGTGTCGCCATGGCGGCCCTCCCGTCAATCGGTGACGCGCAGGAAACGGGAAGTACCATCGGTGCGGCGGCGGTTCGGACCGGGCGGGAGAGGGCGGATGCGGAGGCTCTGGGCGTGGGCGATCGCGGTGCTCGTGGGGTGCGGGCCCGCGGCGGAGCCGGCGCCCTTGCCGGTGTTCGCGGAGGCGCCTCGGGCTCCGAGCCCGAGCGCGGAGGTGCCGGCGAGCACGGGCACGCTGTTCATCGACACGCATGCCGACACCACCCAGCGCATGCTCGACATGGGCGACGATCTCTCGAGCCGCCTGCCCAACGGCCACGTCGATCTCCCGCGCATGCGCGAGGGCGGGCTCTCCGCGATCTTCCTGTCGATCTGGGTCGATCCCCGGCGCTACCACGGCGAAGAAGGATGGGCGCGCGCGCTCGCGCTGGTGCGCACCGTGCGCGACTTCGCCGCCGCGCATCCCGACGACGCCGCGCTCTGCACGACCGCCGGCGAGGTCCGCGCCGCCCACGCCTCGGGCCGCATCGCGCTGCTGATGGGCCTCGAGGGCGCGCACGCGCTGGGCGATGCCGACGACGACACGCTGATCGCGCGGCTCGGCGAGCTCCACGCGCTCGGCGTCCGCTACGTCACGGTCACGTGGACCGGCGACAACCGCTTCGGTCACGCGTCGACCGGCGGACATGCATCGCGCGGCCTCACGCCGCTCGGCCGTCGCCTGGTGCGCGAGATGAACCGGCTCGGCGTGATCGTCGACGTCAGCCACGTCAGCGATCGCACCGCGCACGACGTGCTCGACGTCACGACGCGCCCGGTGCTCGCCTCGCACTCCGCGACCCGCGCGCTCTCCGAGCACGTGCGCAACGTCCCCGACGATCTGATCCGGCGCATCGCCGCGGGCGGCGGCGCGGTGTGCGTCAACTTCTACGCGCACTTCCTCGACGCCGACTACGGTGTGCGACGTCGCGCGCTCGAGCACGATCACCACGGCGAATTCGCGCATCTGCGAGGCCGCTCGTGGCAGACCGCGACCGAGCGCAACGCGATCGCCGCGCGCATCGATCCCGCGCTGCGCCCGCCCGCGGTGCGGGTGCTCGCCGATCACCTCGCGCACGTCGTCGAGGTCGGAGGGGAGGGCGCGGCGTGCCTCGGCTCCGACTTCGACGGGATCTCCGAGCTCCCCGAGGGCATGCAGGACGTCGCGGATCTCCCGCGCCTCGTCGAGGAGCTCACGTCGCGCGAGCTTCCCGTCGCGGCGATCGGGGGCGAGAACGTGCTGCGGGTGCTCTCGGCGCAGACCGAGTGAGAGGGTATATTCGCGCCCCTCATGACCACCGAGCCCCTCGCCTTCCTCAAGAACGAGATCCCCGCCCACTTCGCCAAAGGCATCGACGCGCTCAAGGCCGCGACCGGCCCCACCGCGGAGGCCGACCTCGACGACGTGATCGCCGCGCGCGCCGCGCTGCGCATCGTGGTGAAGGGCGAGGGCGAGTCGTGGCTCCGCGTCGAGAACGGCGCGCTCACGGTGCACGACGGCAAGCCCGAGGGCGTGCCGGTGCGCGGCGCGATCGAGCTCGAGGGCGCGGTCGCGCGCGAGGCGCTCGGCCTGCTCACCGCGAGCGGCCGCATGGACGATCCCCACGCTCCCAAGCGCTTCGCGCGCCTGTTCTCGGCGCGCGCCGAGAAGATCCTCGAGGGCCAGAAGCTCGAGTTCCACGTGATCCTGAAGGACGTTCCGGATCGCGACGAAGACGTGGTGATCCGGATCGGCATCGGCACCGACACGCCGCCCGCCAAGCCGCAGTTCACGGCGGCGATCAGCTACGACGACATCGAGGACATGCGAGAGGGAGACCTGACGCCGCAGCAGGTGATCGGGCGTCTGCGCCTCACCGGCGATGCATCTCGCGCCATGGCGCTCGGGATGATGCTGATGCAGCCGCCGAAGAAGTGAGGCGCGAGGGAGCGTGAGCCGCCCGCGCGCCCCATCCAATGCGGGCGCGCGGATCTCCGGATTTTTCCGGGCGAGCGTCGCGCGATCCAGGAACGGGTGACACACCGGAGCCCCGCCCCCGATGGGCGCGGCGCGCGTGTACGGCGTGCGGCACCCCTCGTGCTTCGGGCATCGGTGCCCCCGATGGATCGCGCCGGTGCCATCGCCCTCGTCCCCCGAGCGGTCGTCGTCGGTCGCGCGCGCGACTGCGACGTGGTGATCGACGACCCCACCGTCTCGGCGCACCACGCGCGCCTCCGGTGGGACGGCGAGCGCGTCGCGATCGACGATCTGGGCAGCGCGAACGGGACCTTCGTCGACGGGCGGATGGTCTCGGCGACGCGCATCCGCCCGGGCGAGGAGGTCGTGCTGGGCCGCGTGCCGCTGCCCTGGGGCGCCGAGAAGATGCGCGCCTTCCTGCGCGCCGGTCCGCGCCGCACGACGCTCCGGAGCAGCACGCTGCGCGGGCGACCGCTCTGGGGGCGCCGCTTCGTGTGTGGCGCGTGCGGGACGCGCGGGCTCCTGCCTGCGGGGTTCGATCGCGGGGAGCTCGTGTGCTCCTCGTGCGGCGCGCACCTCGTGCTCGGCGAGGATCGCGGAGATCCGCCGCGCGTCCGCGCCGCGCTGGTGGGCGCGGGCGCGGTGCTGACCCTCGTGCTCGCGGGGATCATGGTCGCAGCGTCACCGGCGCGCGCCGAGCACGCGTGGGCGCGGCTGGGTGCATGGCTGGGCCTCGTGAGCGAGCCGACGCCGGCGGCCGCGTCGAGCCCCGAGGAAGCGTCGATCCGCGTGCGCGTCGCGCCGCTGGTCGCGGCGTCGATCGATGCCGGGCATCCACGCACCCGCAACCTCGCGGTGCGCATCGCGGCGAGCGCGGGAGGGCCCTTCCACGTCGAGCAGGTCGCGCGTGTGTGGTCGCACGTGCGTCGCGAGTGGCGCTACGTGAGCGATCCCCGCGGCGGCGAGTACTTCGCGACCGCGAGCGAGACGATCGAGAACGGCCTCGCCGGTGACTGCGACGACTTCGCGACCGTGATGATCGCGATGCTCCAGGCGATCGGCGGACAAGCGCGCATGGTGATGGTCGACGGCGACGGCGGTGGGCACGCGTACGCCGAGGTCTGCGTCGATGCGTCGGCGGAGGACGTCGCGCGCCGTCTCGCCGCGTTCTACCGGAGCCCCGATGCGCCGGAGCGCGTGGAGCTCGGCGACATCCACTATCGCAGCGACGGAGCGTGCCCGGTGTGGCTCAACCTCGACTGGAACGCGCGCGCGCCGGGCGGGCACTACGGTCGCGAGCGCTGGGCGGTCGCGATCCATCCCGACGGCCACACCGAGACGCTCGCGCCGGCGGCCGGCGGCGGAGTGATCGGCGTGGTGCCCGAAGAAGTGCGAGCCAGCGCCGCGCCCGAGTGAGCGATTGCGGGAGTGCTCGTCCCGCCGGTCCGGGACGGGAGCGCGCGAAGCGCGCGGACGGTAGGAACCGGCGGGCGAGCCGATCATTCGAGCGCGACGGCTCTGCTCGAAGCCCGTGATCTGCGAGGCCGGGTGCGCTAGCTTCGCTCGCTCCCATGCGCGCGATCGTCGCCGTCTCGCTCGTGCTCGCGCTCGCGTCTTCCGCGGTCGCGCAGGACGTCGCGCCCGAGGAGACCGTCGCGCCCGAGGAGGACGTCGCGCCCGAGGAGGCCGTCGTCGAAGAGCCGACGGTCGGCGAGGCGACGCCACCGGATCCGGCGCCCGAGCCGGTCGTCCCCGCGCCGCAGGAGCCGCTCAACCTCGGTGGCGGCGCATCGCTCAGCCCGCCACCGCCGCGGGTCGAGCCGCTCTTCGAGGATCGGCCCCTCGTCGTGCGCGGCACGCGGCTGCTCGATCAGCGATGGGGCGATGCCGCCGACGGTCGCGTCGAGCCGCTCCATGCGTATGCCTCGTTCGCGTTCTTCGCGGGGCGCGTGCACGGCAGCGACACCTTCGCGATCGCGCCCTCGATGGGGCTCCGCCTCGCGCTCACGCCCGAGCTCGACGTGAGCGCGAGCTGGGTGCTCGCGTACGGCGTCGCGAGCGTGCGCGGCGAGTTCGACGGCGGCGACGCGGAGCCCGAGCCCTACCAGGGCGACGTCGAGCGCGTCGAGACCGGCAACCCGACGCTGACGTTCTCGTGGGCGCCGCGCTGGGAGTCGATCGCGCTGCGCGTCGGGCTCGGGTTCGCGCTCCCGGTCGCGGCGCTCGCGCAGGCCCCGACCGATGCCGCGAGCGCCGCGCAGCGCGACGCGTCGTCGATCGTGCACGACGCGATGCTCGGCATGTACGGCGGGCGCGACCCCTGGCGCTTCCTCCCCGAGCGAATCGCGTTCTTCGTGCCGGCGCGCATCGCGTTCGGCAACGATCTCGTCGCGGGCGCGGTCGACGTCGCGGGCGGCTTCACGCTCCCCGTGCTCGGCGGATCGGGCGACGTCGAAGCGGTGCTGCAGATCGCGGGCGACGTCGCGTTCGCGGTGGTGCCCGATCTGCTGCGCGCCGGGCTGCGCGGATCGATCGCTGCGTGGGGCCTCGGCGGCGAGAGCGAGCGCTACCAGCCCGCGCTCGAGCCCTGGGTGCGGCTCGCGCTCGGGCCCGCGTTCGCGACGGTGCGCGCGACGTTCGCGCTGGGCGGGGACCTCGGGTTCGGCAGCGGCGACAGCGAGCTCTGGGCGATCCACGTGGGCGGCGGCGCCGCGCTGGATCGCGAATGAGCGATCGCGATCGCCTCTCGCTCGTCGCGCACGCGGCGATGCCGCTCTGCAATCCCCTCGTGCTCGCGGAGCTCGATGCGCTGCTCGAGCGCGCGCCGGTCGCGCCCGGAGAGCGCGTGCTCGATCTCGGCGCGGGGCGCGGTGACGTGGCGCTGCGGGTGCCCGGCGCGCGGCTCACGCTCGTCGATCGCTCGGAGGTGTATCTCGACGAAGCGCGCGCGCGGTCGCGAGGCCGAGCGCACGTCGAGCTCGTGCTCGCGGATGCCGCGACGTACCTCGAGGCGCTGCAGGGAGACATATCACTCGCGGTATGTCTCGGCGCGAGCCATGCGCTCTCTGGTATGGATGCCGCGGCGCGCGCTCTCTCGCAGCGCGCGCGCAGGGTGTTGATCGGCGACCTCGTCTCGCTCGGTCCGCGCGCCGAGGAGACGTTCGGCGCGCCTCGCCTCGAGTCGCTCTCGCTCGGCGCGCCCCACGTCGTGCTCGGCCCGGAGCGCGTGCGCGCCTACGAGGACGCGTGGTCGCGCGCGGTCTCGGCGCACCTCGAAGCGCATCCCGACGAGCCCGCGGCGGAGTGGGCGCGGGGGCGCATCGCATGGATGCGCGAGCACGACGACGTGCTCTCCGAGCTCGCGTTCGCGGCGTGGGTGCTCTAGCGGCCGCAACACGCATCGAGGCACGATGCGCATGGATGACACGCCGTGCGCAGCTCCTCCTCGTGCTCTCGTCGTTCGTGGTCGCGTGCGGAGGGGACGACGGCGTCCCCCACGTGCCCGGTGAGTGCATCGCGTTCGACGAGCAGCGCGGCGAGGGCACCTACTACGACGCGACCGGCGCCGGCGCGTGCAGCTTCGACGTGCAGACCGGTGGGGGCGAGCTCCTCGTCGCGGCGATGAACGCCCCGCAGTTCGCGGGCTCGAGCGTGTGCGGCATGTGCGCGCACGTCGTGGGCCCGTCGGGCGAGGTCACGGTGCGCATCGTCGATCTCTGCCCCGAGTGCGCGCGCGGTGATCTCGATCTCTCGCCGCAGGCCTTCGATCACGTCGCGGAGCGCTCGCTCGGTCGCGTCCCGATCACGTGGCGCGAGGTGCCGTGCGACGTGAGCGGCCCGATCGAGTGGCGGATCAAGGAGGGCTCGAACCCGTGGTGGACCGCGGTGCAGGTGCGCGAGCACCGGCATCGCATCGCGCGCGTCGAGCGCCTCACCGCCGAGGGCGACTGGGTCGAGGTCCCGCGCGTCGACTACAACTTCTTCGTCGACGAGACCGGCTTCGGCGAGGGGCCTTACACGCTGCGCGCGATCGACGTGCACGGGAACGTGCTCGAGGACACCGGGATCGAGCTGCGTGAAGCGGTCGATCAGCCCGGCGCGGCACAGCTCCCGACGTGCGAGTGATCGAAGCTCAGATCCTCATGAGCACCGAGCCCCAATTGAGGCCGGCGCCCAGCGCGAGGAAGCACACCAGCTGGCCCGGCTCGAGCCGGCCGTCGCGCATCATCTCGTCGACCAGGATCGGGATCGTCCCCGCCGACGTGTTGCCGTAGCGCGCGATGTTCGAGGGCACCTTCTCCGGTGCGATCCCCAGCGCCTGCCGCACCGACCCGTTGATGCGGTCGTTCGCCTGGTGCGCGACGAACCAGTCGATGTCCGCGAGCTTCACGTCGTGCTTGTCGCAGACCTCGTGCACGACCTTCGGGAGCAGCGTCACCGCGCTCTTGAAGAGGTCCTTCCCCTTCATGGTCGGGATGTGCGAGTCGATGCTCGCGTCCCAGTAGTGCCGCCGCGTGAACATCCCGCCGGGCACCCAGATCTGATCCGCCGCGCGCCCGTCGCTGTGGTTCACCGCGCCGATGAACCCGTGCCCCGGACGATCGCTCTTGCGCAGCACCAGCGCGCCCGCGCCGTCGCCGAAGAGCACCGCGATGCCGCGATGCTTCGTCGCGAACTCGTACTCCTCCGCGGTCGGCTTCGTGTCGCCGAGCAGCGCGTCCCACGCGTACGGCATGAACCCCGCGTGCGCCTCCGCGCCGACGAGCAGGATCGTCTTCGCCGCGCCCGACGCGACGAGCCCGTCCGCGAGCTGCATCCCGAACGGCATCGCCGCGCACTGCTGCCGGATGTCGAGCGCGGGCACGCCGGGGATGCCGAGCTTCGCGCCGAGCAGCGCGCCCGATCCCGGGAACGCGTGCTCGGGCGTCATCGTCGCGAAGATCACGTAGTCGATCTCGCGCTTGTCGATGCGCGCGCGCTCGATCGCCTTCTCCGCCGCGATCACCGCGAGGTCGCTGACGCCCTCGCCCTCGGCGACGTAGTGGCGCTGCTCGATGCCCGAGCGCGGCTTGATCCACTCGTCGCTCGTATCCATCACGCGTGCGAGCTCGTCGTTCTTGATCGGACGTCCCGGCACGTGACGTCCCGAGCCCACGATCGTGATTCCCGGCATGCGCTCGAATCCCCTTGTCGCTTCCCCTCGGGAGGGGCCGGCACCGTAGCAAAGCCATCCGAGCTGGCCATGACGCGGCGCGTCGCGCCCAAGGTCCTCGCCGAACGTCCGGTCGCACCCTGCATGACCTATCGGGACGCGACGGATGCAGCGAGAGAGCGGCGTGACGCGCTTCGCCGCGAGCTCGCGGAGATCGATCGAGCCATCGCCCACGACGCCGCGCTCCGTGCGCAACGACACGCTCTCGCACAGCGCCTCGAGCGCGCCGAGCGCGACGTCGATCGTGCCCGCGCCAAGGTCGCGCTCCCGCTGCTCGCGAACGTGCGCGTCGCGAGCCCGTGCCCCGCGCGTTGGGACGAGATGAAGGGCGACGATCGCGCGCGTCACTGCGCGTCGTGCGACAAGACCGTCTTCGATCTCTCGGCGATGACGAGCGACGAGGCCGAGACGCTGCTGCGCGCCCACGGTGTCGCGACGAACGGCGGGATGTGCGTGCGCTTCCATCGTCGCGCCGACGGCACCGTGATGACCTCGGACTGCAGCGTGGGCGTGGCGCGCGCGCGACGGCGTGGTTGGGCGCTCGCGGCGGGCATCACCGCGGCCGCGGGGCTCGGGGTGCTCGCGGGCGGCGCGTACTTCGTGACCAGCAGCACCGTCATGGGCGAGGTCGAGCCGGTGTACGTGCAGGGCGGCATCGCGCCGATGCCGATGCCCGAGCCGCGCGCGACCAACGTCGGGCCCGACCCGCAGCCCGAGGTCGTGCGCGCGGAGGCGCCGTGAGCGACGAGCTCGCTGCGGCCCGGGCGAGGCGCGACGCGCTCCGCGACGAGCTCGCGCGCCTCGATCGTGCGCTCGACGAGACCGACGCACAGCGGGCCCGGCGCGACGAGCTCGCGCGCGTGCTCGACGACGCGATCGATCGCACTCGCAAGCGCACGCTGCCGCTGCTCTCGCGCGTCCGGATCGCGAGCCCCTGCGACGCGCGATGGGAGGACATGAAGGGCGACGACCACGCGCGTCACTGCGCGTCGTGCGACAAGACCGTCTACGACTTCTCGGCGATGCGCGCCGACGAGGCCGAGGCGCTGCTGCGCGCGCACGGCGAGTCGCTCTGCGCGCAGCTCTTCGAGCGCGCCGACGGCACCATCCTCACCGCGGACTGCGCGGTCGGCGCGCGCCGCAGGATGCGCCGCAAGCTCCTCGCCGCGACGGTCGCGACGGTCACGATGGGCGTCGCATCGCTCGCCGCGGCCGCGGTGCTCGCGCCGGCTCGCGAGAGCCCTGCGCTCCACTGTCAGCTCCGTCTCGACGAGGCGATCGCAGCGCGCGACGCGCGCGAGCAGATCACCCGCCCGCGCGCGTCGCCCAACACGCCGTTCGCGCAGGGCCGACTGCGTCGCGGCGGCATCCGCATCCGACGCTGACGAGCGCTCGATTCGTGCGCGCCACGCACGAATCGAGACGCCGTGATCGATCAGAAGAAGCCCAGCTTCTTCGGCGAGTAGCTGACCAGCAGGTTCTTCGTCTGCTGGTAGTGGTCGAGCATCATCTTGTGGGTCTCGCGACCCGTGCCCGACTGCTTGTAGCCACCGAACGCCGCGTGCGCGGGGTACGCGTGGTAGCAGTTGGTCCACACGCGGCCCGCTTCGATCGCGCGGCCCGCGCGGTACGCAGTGTTCCCGTCGCGCGTCCACACGCCCGCGCCGAGCCCGTAGGGCGTGTCGTTCGCGATCGAGATCGCGTGGTCGAAGTCGCGGAACTTCGCCGTCGACACCACGGGCCCGAAGATCTCCTCCTGGAACACGCGCATCTTGTTGTCGCCCGCGAAGATCGTCGGCTCGACGTAGTAGCCGCCCGCGAGCTCGCCACCGAGATCGGCGCGGCGTCCGCCGGTGAGCACCTTCGCGCCCTCCTGCCGCCCGATCTCGATGTACGAGAGGATCTTCTCGAGCTGCTCGTGCGACGCCTGGGCGCCGATCATCGTCGTCGGGTCGAGCGGGTGCCCGAGCTTCACGGCCTGGGTGCGCTCGACCGCACGATCCATGAACGCGCCGTAGATCGACTCGTGCACCAGCGCGCGCGACGGGCAGGTGCAGACCTCGCCCTGGTTCAGCGCGAACATCGTGAAGCCCTCGAGCGCCTTGTCCGCGAAGTCGTCGTCGCTCGCGAGCACGTCCGCGAAGAAGATGTTCGGCGACTTGCCGCCCAGCTCGAGCGTGACCGGGATCAGGTTCTGCGCGGCGTAGCCGAGGATCAGCCGACCGGTCGTGGTCTCGCCGGTGAACGCGACCTTCGCGACCCGCGGGCTCGACGCGAGCGGCTTGCCCGCCTCGATGCCGAACCCGTTCACGACGTTGAGCACGCCGGGCGGCAGCAGATCCGCGATGAGCTTCGTCATCACGAGGATGCTCGCGGGCGTCTGCTCCGCGGGCTTGAGGATCACGCAGTTGCCCGCGGCGAGCGCCGGCGCGAGCTTCCACGCGGCCATGAGCAGCGGGAAGTTCCACGGGATGATCTGCGCGACCACGCCGAGCGGCTCGTGGAAGTGGTACGCGACCGTGTCCTCGTCGAGCTCCGCGAGCGAGCCCTCCTGCGCGCGCAGGCAGCCCGCGAAGTAGCGGAAGTGATCGATGGTGAGCGGCAGATCCGCGGCGAGCGTCTCGCGGATCGGCTTGCCGTTGTCCCAGGTCTCCGCGACCGCGAGCATCTCGAGGTTCGCCTCGAGCCGGTCCGCGATCTTCAGCAGGATGTTCGCGCGCTCCTGCACCGGCGTCCGGCCCCAGCGCGCCTTCGCACGATGCGCGGCGTCGAGCGCGAGCTCGACGTCCTCGACGCTCGAGCGCGGGATCTCGCAGAACGCGCGGCCGTTCACCGGGCTCGGGTTCTCGAAGTACTGGCCGCGCTTGGGCGCGACCCACTCGCCTCCGATGTAGTTGGCGTAGCGCGACTCGAACGCGACCTTCGCGCCCGGCGTGTTCGGCGTGGCGTAGATCATGACGTCGTCTTCCCCTGTTCCGCGCGCGACGTGCGCGTCTTCCGGGGAGCGATGCTCAGCAGGGCTCGTGCCTCGCGAATTCACGAAGAAAACGCGATCGTTGGAGCTCCAACTGTCTCGTTCCGAGACGATCAGTCGGACGACGATCGTCCGAGATCGCGACGACGCTTCTTCGCCTTGGTCGCGAGCCCGTACTTGTCGAGCATCCGGTAGAGCGTGCTGCGCGCGACACCGAGCCGGCGCGCGGTCTCGCTGAGGTTGCCGCGTGCCTCCTCGAGCGCGCGCTCCACCGCGCGCGCCGCGGACTGCGCGAGCGTCCCACCCGCCTCGAGCGAGAGCTCGAGATCGAGCGGCACGTCCTCGTCCTCCAGCTCGATCGTCTGGGCCGCGGGCAGCGGGATCGGCAGGTGATCGGGCTCGATCACGCCGCCATCCGCCAGCACCACGCCGTGCGCGATCGCGTTGCGCAGCTCGCGCACGTTGCCCGGCCAGTCGTGGGCCGCGAGGGCCTCGAGCGCCGCCTCGCCGAGCACCGGCACCTCGCGTCCCTCCTCACGCGCGACCCGCACCACGAGCGCCTTCGCGAGCAGCCGCACGTCGGTCCGCGCGCGCAGCACCGGCAGCGAGAGCTCGACGCCGCGGAGGCGATAGTAGAGATCGCGCCGGAACGCGCCCGACGTGACCGCCTGGTCGAGCTCGCGGCAGGTCGCGGCGACCACCCGGAAGTCGGCGTGTCGCGTCGTGTGCTCGCCGACGCGCTGGTACCCGCCGTCCTCGAGCACGCGCAGCAGCGCGGTCTGCAGCGCAGGCGGCATCTCGCCGACCTCGTCGAGGAAGAGCGTCCCGCCCGCGGCCTCCGCGAGCTTGCCGCCGCTGCCCGAAGGACGTGCGCCGGTGAACGCGCCGGGCGCGTACCCGAAGAGCTCGCTCTCGAGCAGCGCGGGCGAGAGCGCGCCGCAATTCACCGCGACGAAGGGCCCACGCGCGCGATCGCTCGCGGCGTGGATCGCACGCGCGAGCAGCTCCTTGCCGGTGCCGGTCTCGGCGACGATCAGCACCGGCAGCTTGCTCTTCGCGAAGCGCGCCGCGCGCTCGCGCGTCGCGATCAGCGCGGGATCGTCGCCCACCAGCGCGTCGAACGCGCCCGGCGTCTCTTCACGCTTCGGCGCCGGCAACGCGGGCAGCGCGAACGCGAGCAGCGCGAGCGCACGTCCCGCCGGGTCGAGCACCGGCTCCACCTCGATCCGCAGCGCGCCCCGCGCCACCCGCACGTCGAGCCCGCCGCCCCGCTCGAGCGCGCTCCACTCCGCGCCGAGCACGCGCGACGCGCTCGCGCCGACGCGCGCTCCGAGCACGGTCCGCGCCTTCTCGTTGTGCGCGCGCACCGCGCCCGGTCGCTCGATCAGCACCGCGGGCACGTCGCAGCGCGCGAGCGCGCGCTCGATCGCGCGCATCGCCGCGGGCGAGAGCGCATCGAACGCGTGATCGCGCAGCCCGGCCTCGATCGCGCGGGCCGCGGCGATCGCGGCGAGCCCCGCCATCGGGCTCGCCGCGCGCAGGTGCCCGGTCAGATCGAGCACGCCGATCGCCTCGCCCATCGCGTCGCGGATCGGCGCCGCATAACAGACGAGCTCGTGGTTCGTCCGCTCGAGGTGCGCGCGCCCGAGCACCGCGACCGGGGTCCGCTCGACCAGCGCAGTGCCGATCGCGTTCGTGCCGCGCGCATCCTCGTGCCACCGGGCGCCCTCGATCAGGCGCACACGATCCGCCTCCGCCAGGAACCCACCGCCTCCGCGACGACCGAGCACGATCGCATCGGGATCGGTCACCAGCGCGACGAACCCCTGCGACGCGAGCTCGCGCTCGAGCCCCTCGAGGACCTGCTCCGCATCGGGCCACGCTGCGCCGAACCGCTCGCGACGCCGCCGCACGTCGCGCGCCGCGACCACGACCGGCTCCGCGCTCCCCTCGGGCCGCACCCCGAGCCCGATCGCGCGCGCCCACCGCGCGAGCACCGCATGGCCCGCGCTCGCGCCGCGATCACCTCCGAGGAAACGCTCCCACGCCCGCGGCTCCGGCTCCTCGAGGACGAGCATCGGATCACTCTAGAGCCATTCCAGCTCGCACGGCGAACCGCCCCTTCGCCGGAGGGGGAAGAGCCTGCGCGCGCGCGTGGTTGGACCGAGCACCAGAATTGCTGTGGCCCTGACAGGGCCCTACGATGGCGGAGACGAGAGGCCGTGCTGTTCGCGCGGTGATCTCCGCCGACGATAAGGAGTGGGAGGGCGCATGAGCGAGGAGTTCCGCTTCGATCGCTACGTGGAGTCCCGCAAGAGCGGCGCCTTCGGTCGGGACGAAGCCGCGCGTTACGCATACTCGGCCGACGTCGCGATGTTGCGCAGCTTCCAGCGCATCCGCCCGGTCGAGCTCGCGGCCGCCGCGGTGGTGCGCACCGGAAAGGAGATGGTGCGCGGCCAGCTCCTCGGTCAGGCGGTGAAGGTCGGACCGCGCCAGTTCGTGCGGCTGCAGAAGATCGCCGAGCGCTGCGCGCAGACGCTGAGCGTCCCGACCCCGCAGATGTACGTGGTGAACAGCCCCGTCGTGAACGCGTTCACGTTCGGCACCGACGAGGAGTCGTTCATCGTGCTGCACTCCGCGCTCGTCGACGCGCTCGACGACAAGGAGCTGGAGTTCGTGATCGGCCACGAGACCGGTCACATCCAGAACAAGCACGTCGTCTACGGCACCGCGCTCACGATCCTCACGCAGGGGTTCGGCATGTTCCTCGGCCCGCTGATCGAGCCCGCGCTGATCGCGCTGCGCTCGTGGTACCGGCGCGCGGAGATCACGTGCGACCGCGCGGGCCTGCTCTGCAGCAGCGATCTCGATGCCGGGGTCTCGAGCTTCATGAAGCTCGCGATCGGCAGCCGTCGCCTCTACGAGGAGATGGACGTGGAGTCGTATCTCGCGCAGCTCGAGGAAGGGCAGACGTCGATCGGCCGCTTCAGCGAGTTCTTCGCGACGCATCCGTTCCTGCCCAAGCGCATCCAGGCGCTGCGCACGTTCGCGGACAGCCAGCTGTACCGCCAGCACGTGGGCCAGGACGGCGGCATCTCGATCGAGGAGGTCGACGAGCGCACCAGCCGTATCATCGCGATCGTCGGGAAGGACGAGCCGCAGGCAGGCGGCACCGGAGGGAGCGCACAGTGAGCGAGCAGACCGATTACCAGGGCAAGCGTCAGGACGTCCTCTCCTGTCTGCGCGAGGTCGCGATCCTCGCGGAGGACGCGGGCGCGGCCTCGCTCGCGAAGAAGCTGCGCGACGATCGCATCCCGCGGCTCGAGGAGGAGAAGTTCCACCTCGTCGTCCTCGGCGAGTTCAACCACGGCAAGACGACCTTCGTGAACGCGCTGCTCGGCGCGCCGGTGCTCCCGATGGGCGTCACCCCGACGACCGCGGTGATCCACCAGGTCGTGCACGGCGTGCGCGGCGCGAAGGCGGTCGCGGAGGACGGCAACGTCCGCGGCGTGTCGTTCGACGAGGTCGGCCAGTACGTCGTCGGCGGCAACGCCGTGACCGACGGAGTCCGTTATCTCGAGGTGAGCTATCCGTCGTCGCTCCTCGAGGGCGGCGTGGTGCTCGTCGACACTCCCGGCGTGAACGACCTCAACTCGACGCGCGCCGAGATCACGTACTCGTACGTGCCGCGCGCCGACGCGATCCTCTTCCTGCTCGATGCGGGTCAGATCTTGAAGGAGAGCGAGCGCAGCTTCCTCTCGAACAAGCTGCTCGCGCAGTCGCGCGACAAGGTGCTCTTCGTCATCAACAAGATCGATCTGCTCGACGAGGAAGAGAAGGAGCAGGCGCTCGCCTACGCGCGCACCCAGCTCGCGAAGCTGGTGCCCGAGCCGAAGGTCTACGCGATCAGCTCCGAGCAGGCGCTCGGCGGGGATCGCGAGGGCGCGGGGCTCAACCGGCTCGTCGCCGACCTGCAGCGCTTCCTCTCCGACGAGCGCGGCAAGGTGCTGCTCGACAACGCGCTCGACGAGGGCCTGCGCACCTCGCACACGCTCAAGCGCGGCATCGAGGTGCAGAAGCAGGCGCTCGCGATGGACCAGAACGAGCTCGAGCGGCGCCTCGCTGCGCTCGAGGGCGATCTCGCGTCGAGCGAGAAGGCGGTCGAGCGTCGCGAGCGGATCATCCGGGAGTCGCTCGCCGCGGTGAAGGCGCTGGTGCGCAAGGAGTGCGACGACTTCGGGCGTCGCTTCGCGGCCGCGCTCCCGCAGGAGATCGAGTCGAGCCGCGCCGAGGATCTGAAGCGTTATCTGCCGGGCTTCATGGAGGAGCGCTTCCGCTCGTTCGCGGATCGGCAGGGCAGCGAGATCCAGAAGCGCCTCGAGAAGGTCGCGGAGGACGCGATCGCGTTCGTCAGCGAAGAGGCGCGGGCGCGCGGCGAGAAGATCGCGGAGACGTTCGGCGGCGCACCCAACGTCGATCTCACGGTGAACACGCTCGCGTACGACGTCGGCGTGATCGCGCTCGGCGCGTTCGGCATCACGATGATGGCGCTCTCGAACGTGTTCGTCGGCGGCGCGATGGCGCTCGCGGCGCCGGTGCTCGCGTACGTGTTCCGCGAGCGCGCGGATCGCGATCTGAAGCGCCGCGCGACGGAGGAAGCGCCGCAGGCGGTGCTCAAGGCGTCGAGCGATCTCGCCGAGGCGTTCGAGAAGAGCATCGACGAGTTCGGCGACAAGCTCGTCGAGTTCGTGAAGAACGCGAACGAGGAGCTCACGCGCAGCATCGCCGAGGTGGTGCGCCACGCGCGCGAGGCGCGTCAGAAGGGCGAGGGCGAGATCGCGTCGCTCGAGTCGCAGACGGGCATGTCGATGGCGCGCCTGAGCTCGGTGCAGGGGAAGATGACGACCCTGCGCACGTCGCTCTGGGCGAACGGCTCTGGCGCATCGCCGCCCGCCCAGTGAACCACGCTCGGTTCTCCACCGGGAAGGACGCGGCGCGATACGGGGCCTGATCGTCACCCGCTGGCTGCGCGCAGTGCTCACCTACCGAAGTAGGCTCCGCGCTGTGCTCGCCACCGGGTGCCGCTGAGGCCCCGTCTCCCGCCGCGCGCCGAACGCGCGGCCGTCGTGCCGTGCCCGTTTCATCCCGGTGGGCACCGAGTGAGAGAAGAAGCCCGGCTCAGCCGGGCTTCTTCGTTTGCAGGAGCCCGCCCTCGCCGAAGAGCGAGCGCAGCCAGAGCGACGCGCCGTCGTCGTCGTGGAGGCGCGGCCAGTACGCGACGATCTCGACCTGCGGCAGATCGATCGGGGGCTTCATCACGCGCACCCCGAACGTCTCTCGCGCGTGCTCGGCGATGTTGCGCGCGACGGTGCACACGAGGTCGGTCGACGCGACGAGGAGCGGCGCCGACGAGAAGTGCGGCACGCGCAGCGCGACGTTGCGCCGGAGGCCGCGCTCGCGCAGCGCGCGATCCACGACGCCCTCGGCCCGTCCCTCGAGGCTGATCAAGAGGTGATCGAGCTCGACGAAGCGCGCGAGCGTGAGCGTGCGCCCGATGCGCGGATGATCGCGCCGCGCGATCACGTCGAAGGGCTCGTGGTGCACGGTGCTCCGGCTGATCCCGGTGCTCGGGAACGACGACGACGCCGAGCCGAGCGCGAGATCGACCTCGCCCGCGCGCAGACGCGCCGGCGTTTCCGCGCCGAAGCGCTCGATCACCAGCCGCACGCGCGGCGCGTCGCGCGCGAGCTGCGCGAGCATCCGCCGCAGCGTGGTGATCTCGAAGTAGTCGAACGTCGCGATGGTGAAGCTGCGCTCCGCGGTGCGCGGATCGAAGGCGGTGGGCGGCGTGACCACGTCGCGCAGATCGCGCAGCAGCGCCGGGAGCTTCGCGGCGAGGCGCGCACCGTGCGGCGTGGTCGTCATCACGCGGCCCGCGGGGACGAGCAGCGGATCGCCGAGCAGCTCGCGCAGCTTCGCGAGCGAGTGGCTCATCGCCGACTGGCTGACGCCGGCGCGTCGCGCAGCCTTGCTCACGCTGCGCTCCTCGAGCAGCGCGGCGAGCACCGGGAGCAGGTTGAGGTTGAGGGCGCCGAGCTCTGCAGGTGCGCTCATGGTTGGTATGAGATCTATGAATCAGCGCTCATGCGCGCTCCAGCCCACGCTGCGCGCATGGACGATTCATTCGACACGTTCGTGACCGGAGGCAGTGGGTTCATCGGGCGCTGGCTGCTCCCGGAGCTCACGCGGCGCGGGCGCCGCGTGGTCGCGCTGGTGCGTCGCGCCCGGGAGCGCGAGGCGGAGCTGCGCGCGTTCGTGAGCGCGCACGGCGGGGACGCGAGCCTCCTGCGCTGCGTGGAGGGCGATCTGACGCGCGACGGGCTCGGGCTCGACGTCGCGCTCGAGGGCGTGCGCGACGTGTACCACCTCGGCGCGGCGTTCGAGTTCGGGATGGACCCGGAGCGCGCCCGCGCGGTCAACGTGGACGGCACGCTGCGGGTCGCCCGCTGGGCCGCGGAGCGCGTGCACCTGCGGCGTCTGGTGCACCTCGGTGGGTATCGCGCGACGCGCATGCCTTCGTGGCTGCGCGAAGCGCAGATCCCGCTCTCGTCGCACCATCGCGCGCGCCTCTATCGCGAGCACGGCGCGTACGAGGCGTCGAAGCTCGAGTCGCAGCTCGAGGTCGTCGCGTTCGCGGCGCGGCGTGGGATCCCGCTCACGATCGTCAGCCCCTCGACCGTCATCGGCGACTCGCGCACCGGCGAGACCATCCAGGTCACCGGGCTCGGCGAGATGATCGGGCGGATGGTCGCGGGTGAGCTCCCCGCGCTCGCCGGCACCGCGCGCACCAACGTGCCGGTGGTCGCGGTCGATCACGTCGCGGCGATGCTCGCGACCGCGCCCGAGCGCGCCGCGACGATCGGTCAGGAGCTCTGCGTGCTCGATGCGCGCACGCCTCCGCTGCCCGAGCTCGTGCGCCGGATCGGCGATCACCTCGGCGTGCCCGCGCCGACGCGCGTGCTCTCTCCTGCGTTGTTGCGCGCGCTGCCGCGCTCGCTCACCGGCGTCGATCCCGAGACGCTCACCTTCCTCAGCGAAGACGACTACGACACCCGCTCGGCGGAAGAGCACGCGCGCGCGGTCGGGATCGAGATGCCCGATCTCGACACGACGCTGCGACGATGGGCGACGTACCTGACCACCACGCGCTTCGGCGCATGCGCGCCATCGGCGCCCGCCGAGATCCGCGAGGTCGCGGGCAGCCGCACGTTCGTCGTCGGGCGCCCGGAGAGCGCGGGCACGCTCTTCCTGCACGGCCTGCCGTGGGACTCCGAGAGCTGGCGCGACGTGGCGATGCGCACGCCGGGCTCGAGCGCGCGCGTGGATCTGCCGGGCCTCGGTCGATCGTCGCCCGCGCGCGTCGACGACGTCGCGTGGCTCGACGCGCTCCTCGTCGATCGAACGAAGCCGATCGTGCTGGTGGGCCACTCGCTCGGTGCCGGGCTCGCGCTGCGGTTCGCGGCGCGATGGCCCCAGCGGGTCTCGCGCCTCGTGCTCGTCTCGCCCGCGTTCCTGCAGCGGCGCGCGCCGGCGACGCTGCGATGCGCCGCGCTCACCTCGCGCGTGCTGCGATCGATGCGCCTCGAGACCGCGCAGCGACGTCTCCTCGGCGAGGGCGACGTGCACCCCGCGGTCGCGAGCGCGCACGCGCACCTGCGGCGGCCCGGCGTCGCGTCGCGCATCGCACGCGCGCTCGCGGGCGCGTCGACCCTCGAGACCCGCGCCGAGCTGCGCCGTCTCGTCGAGACGATCACGGTGCCGGTCACGATCGTGCACGGCGATCAGGACCCCCTCGAGGTGCACCCCTCGTGCGAGATCGTGACGGTCGCGGGAGCGGGCCACGCGCTCCAGGTCACGCACCCCGAGGCGGTGAGCGCGGTCCTCCGTGACCACGATCTCGCGCCTGTGGCCTTGCACCTGACGTGACGTCAGGACGCAGAGTGTCCGTCGTCGAGGCGAGTGATGGCGGACGACACGAAGAGCTGGAAGGTGGGTGACCTCGCGCGCGCGACCGGGATCTCGGTGCGCACGCTGCATTGGTACGAGAAGGTCGGTCTGCTCCGTCCCGCGCGCCGCACGCGCGCAGGGCACCGCGTGTACGGCGAGCGCGAGCTGCTGCGCATCCAGCAGATCCTCTCGCTGCGCGCGGTCGGCATGTCCCTCGACGAGATCCGCGCGCTCCTCGCGCGTCGCGATGCTTCGCCCCTCGACGCGATCGAGCGGCACCTCGCGCGCGCGAAGGAGCTCATCGCCGAGCAGCAGCGGCTCGTGGTGCGCCTCGAGCGCGTCGCGCTCGCGCTGCGCGCGGGATCGAAGGTGTCCGCGGAGGACTTGCTCCGCACCATCGAGGAGACGGTGATGTTCGAGAAGTACTACGACGAAGAGCAGCGGAAGCGCATCGAGGAGCGACGCGTCGAGGTCGGCGACGAGCGCATCCGCGAGGTCGAGCAGGAGTGGCCGCGCCTGATCGCGGAAGCGAAGCAGGCGATGGAGGACGGAGTCGATCCCGCCGACCCGCGCATGCAGTCGATCGCGACGCGCTGGATGGCGCTGGTGCGCGAGTTCACCGGCGGTGATCGGGGCATCCACCAGTCGCTCGGTCGCATGTGGAAGAGCGAGCCCGCGCTCGCGCAGCGCAGCGGGATCGACGCCGCGCTCTTCGAGCACGTGGGACGCGCGATCCGCATCGCGAACGGCGGGAAGGAGTGGACTGGCGAGTGATCTCAGCCGGGCGTGTTGCGCAGGAAGTCCGCGACCTCGGCGAACCGTCGATCGAGGAAGTCGCGGAGCTCGCCGTCCACGCCCGTCGCGTCCATCGCGCGCGACATCGAGCGCAGCCACGCATCGCGCATCGCGACGTCGACGGGCGCGCGCGCGTGGCGCATGCGGAGGCGCGGATGCCCGTGCGTCGGCGAGTAGGCGCGCGGGCCGCCGAGCCACTCGATCAGGAAGGCAGCGAAGCGATCGCGCGGGCCGCGCGCGACGCGCCCTTCGGCGTCGAGCTCGTGCAGGCGCGCGAGCGCGGGCTCGTCACGATCCATCGCGTCGTAGAAGGCCTCGGCGAGCGCGCGGACGCGCGCTTCGCCACCGAGCCGATCGAACGGCGTGTCGCTCTCGGAGGGGACCCAGGTCACGGGGCCAACGTACCCCCCGACGCGCGGCGCGCACGTGCCCTCGCGATGTTCGGATTGAGTGCGTCAGCTCGACGAACAGAAAAAGATCGAGCGCCAAAACTTTTTCGTTTGACACTCGTCGAAGGCCCACGTACAACCGACCGCATCATGGTGAGGCACCGGAACATCTCGCGCTCGAGCGCGCGCTTGCAGGGAAGCCTGCAAGGCGTGTCGTTCGCCCGCGGGCTCGTGCAGATGCACGAGGTCCACGGTGTCGGCTCGATCGAACGCATCTCGATCGAAGGCGTCGAGAGCTGGCGTGCGGTGCACGGCGGTGCGACCCCGGCCGGTCTCTCCACGGGCGTCTCCTTCCCGTGCCCGAGCGATTCGCTCGGCACGATCCTGCCGAGCGGCGTCGATCGCGCGGCGGGATACCCGCAGAACGGGCTCGGCGGCGCGAAGCCTGCCCCGCTCTTCCTGCGCGCCTCGGGCCTGCGTTGCCTGGAGGCCCACACCTAGGCGTTTCTTCTCGCGCACTCCGTGTGCCCGCGAAGGCCGCCTGGGATCTCCCCGGCGGCCTTCGTCGTTCCGTCGCGCGCTGCGACCGCCACCGGGATCGTTCTCGTTCCGCCTCTCGTCGTGCCCTCGGTGCGACGTGAGCCCTTCGGAGATCCCCGTGCGCTTGCGTTCTCTCGCACCCCGGCCGCGCCCGCGCGCCCTGCCAGCTCGCCCGTTCGACCCGCGCCCCGGCGCGACGATGCGGCGCTGGCTCCGCGCCGCGCGCCTCCGTGGTTCGAAGAACAATCGTCGAATCGACGTATGAATCATCGCGTTCAAACGCGATAGTTTCCGAATTCAAACGTCATTCATGGATCGACGCGTGGCTCCCGCGCGTCGAGACGCACCGGTCCGTCCGGTGCGGTTCGTTGACAACCGAAGACGAAGCCGTAGGCGCCGAGCAGACCACCATCCGCTCGGCGCCATCGAAGTGCCCTGGCAGCTCGAAGGTCGAGCGTCCGCGTGAAGAGCGGAAGGTGGAGGTTCGATCCCTCCCTGGGGCATCGCGCGATGCGATCGACGCATCGCGTACGGCGACACGCGCGTGGGCCGGATGCAGCCGGGTCTCCCACACTCCGGCGATCCCTCGCCGGCCTTCACGCGAGTCGCCACGGACTGACGGGGCCGGATGCCGCCGGGCTACGCACCCTCTGGCGAATCCTCGCCGGCCCTCTTTCGTGTTCTGCTCTCGAGGCCCGAATGGAGCGGGCGCCGGGCTGCGAAGCCGGAGGTTGGAGGTTCGAGTCCTCCCGAGAGCGTTTCGCGCTCGTCACCACGTTGCCAGGACGAGCTCGGCCCGGATGGTGGAAACAGCAGACACACCGGTGTGAGGCGCCGGGGCCCGATCGAGGGCGATGCAGGTGCGAGTCCTGCTCCGGGCATCCCTCCTGCTAGGAGGGTGAAATCAGACACAATCCAGAGAAGACATGCGGACGTAGCCCAAACGGCAGAGGCAGCGGGTTCAGGTATCGCCGAGTGCAAGTTCGAGTCTTGCCGTCCGCAACATCCCCCGAGGTGTTCCCATGCAGACGCTCGTCTTGACGCACACATACCAACCGCATCGCGTCGTCTCCTGGCAGAAGGCGATCACGATGCTCTTCGACGGCAAGGTCGAGGTGCTCTCGGAGTACGACGAGGACATCCGCTCGGTGAGCATCACCGTGAAGATGCCCGCGGTCGTGCGCCTCGTGCGTCACGTCCGCCACGCGAAGCGCGGTGTGAAGTTCAGCCGCGCGAACGTGCTCGCGCGCGACGGATTCGCCTGCCAGTACTGTGGCCGGAATGCCCCGCCGCGTGAGCTGACGTTCGACCACGTCGTGCCGCGCTCGCAGGGCGGCCGCACGAGCTGGGAGAACATCGTCACCGCGTGCGCGCGCTGCAACACGCGCAAGGGTGGTCGCACGCCCGAGCAGGCGGGCATGGCGCTCCGTCATCCGCCGGTGCGTCCGAAGGAGCTCCCCATGCTGTTCGTGCGTCTCGACTTCGGTCGTGGCGTGCCCGAGGCGTGGAAGAGCTGGATGTGGTGGCAGTCGGAGCTGAGCGAGAGCGCATGATCGAGCGCTCGAGCGACTGACCACCTCGAAATCCGATCGTGATGGGGCCCGCGTCGATGCCAATCGGCGCGGGCCTTCGTCTGCCGTGTGAACGCATCCGGGATGCGACTCCGCTGTCGACGGAGTGAGCAGGGTTCGACTCCCTCACATGGCGCTGATCCACGAACGAGTCGGGGCGACCGTGTTCGCTCGTAGTCCCCCACTGCCGAGCTCCTCTCGGTCGATCTCCCCGACTCACCTACGTCACAGGCTGCAGAGCCGAAGGGCCTCCAAAACCCGGTGGACCTGGTGCAACTCCAGGGTGGCGTGTCACGCGCGCGAATCATCGCGCGAGGAGAAGAAGGTGAGGTGATGAGCCATGGTCAACACGACGCTCTTCCGCACGTACTCGGGCGCGCGCCTTCCGGGCACCGACACGATCAACGAGGCCGGTGGCAACGCGTACTCGTTCTCCGCGGAGCACGCGCTCGCGCAGCTCGCGGTGACCGGGTGCCTGGGTGCGACGTACTACGCGACCGACGAGAATCAGCTCGAGCAGACACTCGCGCTCGCGACGAAGGTCGATCCCGTCTTCCTCGCGAAGACCGCGCTCTACGCGCGCCGCGAGGCGCACATGAAGGACATGCCCGCGCTCCTCGTCGCGGTGCTCTCGATGCGCGATCCGACGCTCTTCGCGAAGGTCTTCCCGCGTGTCGTCGACAACGCGCGCATGATCCGCACCTTCGTGCAGATCGTCCGCTCGGGCCGCATCGGCCGCAAATCGCTGGGCACGCGTCCCAAACGCGCGGTGCGTGGCTGGCTCGACGCGCAGGACGACGACGAGCTCTTCCGCGCGTCGATCGGTGAGCGCCCATCGCTCGCCGACGTCGTGAAGATGGTGCACCCCAAGCCGCTCACGGCGACGCGTCGCGCGCTCTACGCGTACTTGATCGGTCGCGCGTACGAGGCGAAGGACCTGCCTCCGCTCGTGCGCTCGTTCGAGCAGTACAAGACCGACGCGACGGGCGAGGTGCCCGACGTGCCCTACCAGCTGCTCACGTCGCTCCCGCTCGGCACCGCCGAGTGGGTGGAGATCGCGAAGCACGCGGGATGGCAGGTGACGCGCATGAACCTCGCGACGTTCGCGCGTCACGGGGTGTTCGGCGTGCCCGGGATGCCCGAGCTCATCGCGGAGCGCTTGCGTGATCGCGAGGCGATCGCGAAGGCGCGTGTGTTCCCGTATCAGCTCCTGATCGCGTACGTCGCGACGCGCGGCTCGGATCTGCCGCGCGTGGTGGTCGACGCGCTGCACGACGCGCTCGAGATGGCGATCGCGAACGTGCCGCGCTTCGAGGGGCGCGTCTGGGTGCTCCCCGACGTGTCGGGCTCCATGCAGTCGCCGGTGACCGGCGATCGCGGCGAGGGCCAGACCACCGCGGTGCGTTGCGTCGACGTGGCGGCGTTGATCGCCGCGTCGTTCCTCCGCACTGCGACGCACGCGCGCGTGCTCCCGTTCGACGATCGCCTGCGCGACGTCGTGCTCGAGCCGCGCGACACCGTGCTGACCAACGCGACGAAGCTCGCGGCGGTCGGCGGCGGCGGCACCTCGGTGTCGCTGCCTCTCGCGCATCTCGACGAGAAGCGCGAGCACGCGGATCTCGTGGTGTACGTCTCCGACAACCAGTCCTGGGTCGATGCGTCCGCGCGCGGCCAGGCGTCGGCGACGATGACCGAGTGGGCGAAGCTCAAGGCGCGCTGCCCGCGCGCCAAGCTCGTCTGCATCGATCTCCAGCCCTACGCGCACACGCAGGCGCCCGATCGCGACGACGTGCTCAACGTCGGAGGTTTCTCCGACCGCGTGTTCGACGTGATCGCCGCCTTCGCGCAGGCGCGGGGCGAGGGGGCAGGCTGGGTCGACGTGATCCAGCGCCTGGAGATCGAGACCGCGTGAGCGAGGGAAGAGCTGCCCCGCCTGGGCCTCCGAGAGACGGAGAAGGGCGGGGCAGCTTCGCGCCCCAATCGATTCCGGGCCGAATGCCGCACGAGAGTACAGGGCTCTCGTTTGCACTTGAATGGTCGGCCCTTTGTTTCTCTGCGGGTGACCCGGCGAGTGCCGGATCTCGGGCGCCATCCGAGACCCCGGGGGTGCGACTCCCCCCATCCGCTCTTCGCGCACGGCTTCGTCTTTCGACTCACACGCTGGTGGAGATCCCGTCGGGATGGGATCGCTCGATTCTCAGTCGAGAGGCCGCGGGTTCGACTCCCGTCATCAGCACTCGCTTCGCTCGCGCGGCTGACGCTCGTCGCGTCGCTGCACTCCGTCCAGCTCGCGCTGGACTCCGTGCAGCTCCTAACGACTCCCGTCATCAGCACTCGCTTCGCTCGCGCTGCTGACGCTCGTCGCGTCGCTGCACTCCGTCCAGCTCGCGCTGGACTCCGTGCAGCTCCTAACGACTCCCGTCATCAGCACTCGCTTCGCTCCCGCTGCCGACGCTCGTCGTCGGCGTGCTAGGTCTGGTCGTGTCGTCACGAGGGGTCCTCGAGTGAGCGCGCGGCGCGAGGTTCGTCCCTCGGACTCGCCGTTCGTCGAGCGCGTGACGCGCGTGACGTACGACGCCGCGGTCCGTGAGCTGTCCACACCCGACGGCACCTGGGACCTCGTCGTGCTCGAGCGCGAAGGGCGCACCCTCGTGCTGCAGACCGGGCTGATCACGCGGCCCGTCGAGCTCGAGAACGACGCGGGCGACGCCTATCTCGCGATCTCGTTCAAGCCCGGCGTGTTCCTGGCGAAGCAACCCGGCGTGAAGACGGTCGACCGCGGCATCGTGCAGCCGATCGTCTCGCCGCGCGCGTTCTCGATGGACGGCGAGACGCTCGAGATCCCGACGTTCGACAACGCCGAGGACCTCGTCGCTCGCCTCGCGCGGCGGGGTCTGCTCGCACGCGACGAGCTCGTCGCCGACGCGGCGCGCGGCGACGTGCGCGCGATCGGGACGCGCACGCTGCAGCGCCACTTCGTGCACGCGCTCGGCATCACGCCGAAGCAGCTCGCGCAGATCCAGCGCGCCTGCCGCGCGGTCGAGCTGCTCGAGCGCGGCGTCGCGCCCGCCGCGGTCGCGATCGAGATGGGCTACTCCGATCAGCCGCACATGACGCGCGCGCTGAAGGCCCTGGTCGGTCGCACCCCCGGGCAGATCCGCGCCCGCTGACCGTCGCCGGTCGATTGTCGCATTCCTTCAAGAGGGCTCGGAGGGGCGGTGCTTCACTGACCCTCATGAAGATCACGCCCTTCCGAATCGACGTCAGCCAGACCGTTCTCGACGACCTCCGCGATCGGCTCGCGCGCACCCGCTTCCCCGAGTCGCCCGAGGGCTGGAGCGCCGGCACCGACTCGGCGTTCATGAAGCGCCTCACCAAGCACTGGCTCGAGGCGTACGACTGGCGACGTCACGAGTCCGCGCTCAACGCGCATCCGCAATTCGTCGCCGACGTGAACGGCACGCCGATCCACTTCGTGCACGTGCGCGGCCGCGGTCCGAATCCCACGCCGCTGCTGCTCATCCACGCGTTCCCCGACTCGTTCCATCGCTTCGTCGGCGCGATCGGCCCGCTCACCGATCCCGCGGCGCACGGGGGCGACCCCGCGCTCTCGTTCGACGTGATCATCCCCTCGCTGCCCGGGTTCGGCTTCTCGGGGCACACCGCGATGTCGGTCGACGCGACCGCCGACACGCTCGCCGCGCTCATGAAGGGCCTCGGCTACGAGCGCTATCTCGCGGGCGGCGGCGACGGGCCGATCCCGATGGCGATGTCGCATCGCCACGCCGAGTCGGTCGCCGGCATCTACTGCGTCGACGTCGGCTATCCCGACGGCAACACCGACTTCGCGAGCCTCGGCCCCGAAGAGCGCGAGTTCGCGCAGTGGATCCACGCGTGGTGGATGCGCGAGGGCGCGTTCAACATGATCCAGTCGACGAAGCCGAGCAGCCTCGCGTTCGCGCTGAACGACTCGCCGGTGGGCCTCGCTGCGTGGCTGATGATCCTCTTCGCGAGCGGCGCGGAGGATCGCGTCGAAGAGCGCTTCACGCTCGACTCGCTGATCACGAACGCGATGATCTACTGGGTCAGCGGCACCATCGGCTCGGCGATGCGCAGCTATCTCGAGAGCGCGCGCGCGATGTACGCGAGCCCCGCCGCGCCTCCGCGAGGTCGGAGCGACGTGCCCGCGGCAGTTGCGCGGATGCCGCTCGACGCGCCGCTCCCGCGTGCCTGGGCCGAGCGCCGCGTGAACCTCGTGCAGTTCACCGAGATGGCGCGCGGCGGGCACCACTCGTCGTGGGAGGTCCCCGACCTCTTCGCGAAGGACCTCCGCGACTTCCTCGTCACGTTGCGCCGCCGGTCGCGCTGACGCCTCAGGACCGCCGCCCATCACGCGGCGGAGCGTGCGGCTGCGGGAACTTTCGGGCGCGATCCGTGGTCCGAGGCGCGACGTGCGATGGCTCGCGCATCATTTCGAGGAGGGCGGGTGGGGCATGTACCCGCTCGTCGCGTGCCTCGCCGTCGCGCTGCTGATCACCATCGAGCGCGCGTGCGCGTTGCTGCGTGCACGTCCCGATGCAGACGCGCTGCTCGACGCGCTGCGCGCGTGCTTGCGAGTGGGTGACGTGACGGGTGCGATCGCGATCTGCGAGCGCAATCGCGGCCCGCTCGCGCGCATCGCGCTCGCCGGTCTGCGCGAGTCGCTGCAGTCGGTGCCGCGCATCGAGGCGGCGCTCGCCGCGCGATGGATGCTCGAGATCCAACCGCTCGCGCGACGGCTCGGATACCTGCAGCTGATCGTGCAGATCGCGACCCTCTTCGGCCTGCTCGGCACCACCACCGGGCTCTTCGCTGGCTACGGTTTTGCGAATGCCGATGCGGGCTCGCGCGCGACGATGCTGGCGCGAGGGATCTCGGAGTCCCTCAACTGCACCGCGGGCGGGCTCTTCGTCTCGATGTTCGCGCTGCTCGCGCTCTGCTTGCTCGAGGGTCGCGCCCGCGCGATGCGCGAGGAGCTCGAAGAGGGCGCGCTCGCGATCCGCAACATGCTGATCGATCATCGCGAGCACCTGCGATGGAACGGCGCGCGAGCCCCGCTCGACCGTCCGACGTATCGTACGGCGCGGTGACACGACGGCTGGGCCGCGAGCGACGCGCGCCGCTGAGCTCGGTGCTCGCGCGCGATCGTCGGCCACGCGGTCGCGGCACCGCGAGGGCGATTGCCTCGCATCGCGATTGCGCCGCCGCGCGATCCGCGCGGCGCGTCGGTTGCGTCGTCGCGTCGCACGGAGGACCGAGCGATGCACACGAGGCTGCGGGGAAAGAAGATCGCGGTGCTCGCCGCGGATGGATTCGAGTACGTCGAGCTCAGCATTCCCGAGAAGGCGCTGCGCCTCGCGGGCGCCGAGGTGGAGATCGTCTCGCTCCACCCCGGGCGCATCCGCGGCATGAACCTGAGCGCGCCGACCAAGACGGTGCGCGTCGATCGCACCATCGACGAGGTGAGCGTCGACGAGTACGACGCGCTCTTCGTTCCCGGCGGGTTCATCGGGCCCGACCTGCTGCGCCAGAGCGGCCCGGCGCGCCGCTTCGTCGCCGCGTTCGACGCCGCGCAGAAGCCGATCGCGACGCTCTGTCATGGGCCGTGGATGCTCGCGTCGGCAGGCATCGCGCGCGGGCGCACCGTCGCGTCGTGGCCTGGCGTGCGCGACGACCTCGTGCACGCCGGCGCGACCTGGCGCGACGAGCCCGTCGTTCGCGATCGCAACTGGGTCACGAGCCGGAGCCCGGCGGACCTCAAGCAGCTCGTGCCCGCGATGATCGCGCTCTTCGCCGACACCGCGCTGCACACCGAAGAAGCGACCGCGCAGCGGCTGCAGACCGGCTCGTCGCCGGCGCACGAGTCGCCGCCGCCGATGGCGGTCGCCGCCGCGCGCATGGTGCCGGGACCGTCGGTCCGCACGATCGCCGCGGCCGCCGCGGTCGCCGCCGTGAGCGCGCTCGCGCTGCGCGCGGCGAGCGTGTGATCGATCAACCTCGCGCGGCGTGGGCGAGGCTCTCGAGCTCGTGCTCGCGCTCGTCGAGCACCATCGAGCGCAGCAGATCCGCGACGCTGGTGAATCCGTCGATGCCCGCGGGCTCGTGCTCGAGCTCGGGGTGCGCATCGAGGAAGCGCAGGTACTCGCGCTCCGCGCGATCCTCGAGCTCGGCATTCAGGTGATGGCTCCACGCGGGCCTCCGCCAGCACGGCGCGCGTGGTCATCCGTGGGCCACGATCACCAGGACCGCGTAGACGATCGAGACCGCGACGAAGCCGCGCGCGAGATCGCGCTCTCCGGCGCGCCACGACGCGAGCGCGGCGAGCGGCGGCACGATCGCGAGGACCGGATGCATCTCGCTGGCGCGCGCGCGACGTACCGCGACGCTCATCATCGCGGCCCACAGCACGATCAGGCTCGCGAGCGAGAGAGTCAGTCCGAGATACACGAGCATCGCAGTCGTGATCATCACGACTCGCGCACTGCATCGTGTGTTCCAGGCGCGAGGCGCTGGGCGCCGGCCATCCGCGCGGCGTGGCCGACTGCCACGCACGCGTCGTCACCGCTCACTCGGTCGCGGCGGCTCCGCTCGCGCGCTGCATCGGCAGCTCGAGGATCGCGCTGGCCCGCGGCGCGAGCTGCACCTCACGCACCGTGGGCTCGTATCCGTCGGCGACGATCGTGACGGTGTGCCGGCCCGGCGAGAGCCCCTCGACGCGCAGCGGGACCCGGCCGCGCGAGACTCCGTCGATCAGCACCGCACCGCTGGTCACCGGCGCGGTGCGCACCTCGATCGACGACGTCGCCGCGCCCGCGAGCCACCAGTACGTCGCGCCCGCGCCCACGATGAGCATGAAGAACGCCGCGATCGCGAAGAAGATCACGTCGCTGCGACGGCGCCGCGGCGCGCCCCCTTCCGCGATGATGCGGCGCCGCGTCGTAGGATCGCGCCGGCCGTCCGACGCGCGGTGCGGGCCGGTCGGCTCGCGCGATGCGGCCTGCTGCGCCTTCTTGTGCGCGGGATCGGTCTTGCCCGTCGGGAGCAGCGCGCGGATGACCTGCGAGTTGATCTCCGCGGGATCGAGCGAGAGGTGCTCGGGATCGATCGGGATCGTCGAGAGCGCCTTCTCGTGCGAGTCGGGATCGCGCATCGTCGTGCGCAGCTCGTCCGCGACCATCACGCTCGGCTCGCTCTCGCTGCCGGGCGGCGGCGAGGTCGCCGGGCCCTTCTCCGCGGTGGAGGCCGGGCTCGGGTCCGTGTCGCGCCCGGCCTCGCGCTCCTTGGGCTTGCGATAGGGACCGAGCTCCGCGAGATCGGTGCGCGGCGGACGCCAGCTCTCCGCGGCCTGGGTGCGCCCGGGGCGGAACGTCGCCTTGAGCGGTCGCACGTGCGAGCCGCTGCTCGGCTTCGGGTCCTCGGCGCCGTCGCGCTGGAAGAACACCTCGTAGGGTCCGACCGGGCGCACTTCGATCTCGAGCTTCGCGAGCGGCGAGCCCTCGAAGATCTGCGTCTCGGCGTCCTCGTCGTCGTCGAAGAGATCGTGCGCGCCGATCTCGAGGCGCGTGCTCGAGTTGGTGCGCTTGCGCTTCGCCTCGGGCTGCACGCTCGGACGGCGCCCGATCAGATCGAGCACGTCGAGCCGCGCCTTCTCCTCCGCCATCTCGTCGCGGAAGATGCCGCGCAGCCACGTCGTCAGCGTGAAGCGCTCGTAGCCCGGCGCCGCCTCCGCGAGGAAGAGCGTGAGCGCCTTCTGCATCTCGTGCGCGCTCGCATAGCGATCGTCGGCGCGCTTGCTCAGCGAGCGCATCACGATCTCGACGAGCTTCGCGGGCGTGCCGGGCGCGGCTTCCTCGAGCGGCGGCACCTCGGCCTCGCGCACCAGCTCCATCGCCTCGAAGTTGTTGGCGCGCGAGAAGAGCGGGCGCCCGGTGAGCATCTCGTAGAGGCAGGTGCCCGCGGCGAACTGATCGCTGCGCGCGTCCATCGGCGCGCCGCGCACCTGCTCCGGGCTCATGTAGCCGACCTTGCCCTTGAGCGTGCCGGCCTGGGTCTTGGTGCTGCGCGACGCGGCCTTCGCGATGCCGAAGTCGATCAGCTTCACCTTGCCGTCGAAGCTGACGAGCACGTTCTGCGGCGACACGTCGCGGTGCACGACGTTGAGCGGCTTGCCGTCCTTGCCCGTCGCGGTGTGCGCGAAGTGCAACGCCTCGCACATGCGCGCGCCGATGTACGCGATCGTCGTGGGCTCCATCGGCAGCGAGAGCTCGCGCACCCGCCGCAGGATGCCCAGCAGATCGCGGCCCCACACGAACTCCATCGCGATGTAGAGCGAGCTGCCGACCTTGCCGAGCTCGTGGATCTGCACGATCCCCGGGTGCTCGAGCTGGCCCGCGATGCGCGCCTCGTCGACGAACATGTGCAGGAACTCTTCGTCGTCGGAGAAGCGCGGCAGGAGGCGCTTGATCGCGAGCAGGTCCGACACGCCGTCGTCCTGCACCGTCTTGCCGAGCCACACCTCGGCCATGCCTCCCGTCGCGATCTTGTCGAGCAGCAGGTACTTGCCGAACGTGACCAGCTTCGACGCCTCGGCGTCGTCACGGGGTGCGCTGGTCGTCGGCGCGGACATCAGTACGCGTTCTCCCGCACCGCGGAGCCGAAGACCGTGCGCAGCACGATCTCGATGTCGAAGAGCAGGCTCCAGTGCTGGATGTAGTAGAGGTCGTGCTCGACGCGCGCGAGCATCTTGTCGAGCGTGTCCGTCTCGCCGCGCCAGCCGTTGACCTGGGCCCAGCCGGTGATGCCGGGCTTCACCTTGTGCCGCAGCATGTACTCGTCGATCAGCTTCTTGTAGTGCTCGTTGTGGGCGATCGCGTGGGGGCGCGGCCCGACGATCGACATGTCGCCCATCAGCACGTTGAGGAACTGCGGAAGCTCGTCGAGCGAGCTGCGGCGGAGGAACGCGCCGAGCTTCGTGACGCGCGCGTCGTTCTTCGTCGCCTGCGTGACCTTCGCGCCGTCCTCCGCGACCGTCATGCTGCGGAACTTGTAGACGAAGAACTCCTTGCCGTTGAGCCCGTAGCGGCGCTGCTTGAAGAGCGCCGGGCCCTTGCTCGTGAGCTTCACGCCGATCGCGCACGCGAGCATCACCGGCGCGCTCACCGCGAGAAACACCGCGCCGAGCACGATGTCCTCGACGCGCTTGAGCCGCTCGGCCCACGGACGATCGAAGGGCGAGCCGAGCAAGAGGCCGCGCATCGCCTGATCGTCGAGCGAGAGCGCGAGCGAGAGCGCCATCAGGTACGCGTCCTCGCTGAGGTCGTACGCGCCGTCGGCCTCGCACACGTGGCGCGCCATCGCGAGGAGCGCGCGCCGCTTGATCGGAGGGTCCGCCGAGTACGCGTGCACCGCGGACTCGAGGTCGAAGCGGCGCGCGTCGAAGTCGCGCAGCCGCTGCTCGAGATCGACTGGCAGCACGCGTGTGCCGAGCAGGTCGAGCAGACAACGTCGCACCGCGTCGCGCTCGCGATCGCAGAAGCGCGTGTCGGCGTGCACTGCGCCGAGCAGGATGTCGGCGACCGGATACAGCGAGGTCGCGTCGATCGCGGGAGGAGGCATGGTCGCCGGGGACGCCATCGGCCCACGGTTCTACCACGAGCGCGGCCCACACCTGCCCACGTTCCCGCGTGCCAAGCCATGGACGCAGGCGCGTCGGCGTGTGGCGCGGGGAGGAGGGTCCGGCGGGGCGGTACTCGCGGCTGCGGGACGAGAGGCAGTGAGCGTCGGGAAGCGGAGGGTCGTTCGCGGCGCGCGCGTTGCGCTGTGCCGCGAAGCGACCACGTCAGTCTCGTCGAGGTGTCTGCGAGCCCCGCTGCGTGGCCCCGCCGGACCCTCCTCCCCGCGCCCGATACCGCGTGTCTGCCGCCTGACTTGGTGAGGTGGTGGATGGCTCGCGACCGGTCCGCGCTTCGCCGCGGCCCGGACGCTCGCGAGTCGCACCGCGCTTCGCGCGTGTGCGCGCTGTCGCGCGGGAATTGGATGAGCGTGTGTGGTGTCGAGTGGCGAGCGTGCAGGGCTGTGGTCGCCGTCGTGCGAGCGTTCGATCGCCGTCGCGTGGGGTTCGATGGCCGTCGCGCGGGCTCTCGACCCCGACGATCCGGCCTTGCGACCCCGGGGGTCGGGGGCCGAAGCCCAGAAGTTGGCCTTTCGAGCCCAACTTCTGGGATCTGAAAAAACAATGCGAAAATGCCGCGAATTCGAACGGTTTCGCGTTGGCGCGCGATCGAAAATCGATCGATTTGCGTCAGATCGCGATCGAAAATCGATCGATCTGCGTCGAGTCGCGATCGAATCGATCGATCCGCGTCGGCTCGTGCGTGAATCGGATCGATCCGAGCTCACGCACGCGAGCTTCTCAGGCGGTCTCGCGCTCCACGAGCTCGACGGCGCACTCGAGCTCCAGCGCGAAGCGGCCGCGGCGCGTCGGGACGATGCGGACCTCGGGGCACTTCTGCTCGAGGCGCTTGCGCAGCAGGATGAGCCGGCTCTCGAGGTTGTCCTTGATCGCCGGCAGGCCGAGCCAGGGATCGAGGCGCAGCTCGCGGTTCGAGTACTCGGTGCGCCGCTCGCGTGCGTGCGCGTTGAGCAGCTTCCAGAGGATCTTCCCGGGCACGTTGCGGATGAGGTACTCGCCGTCGACGAACACCGCGTCGTCGTTCTTGTAGAAGCAGAAGACGCGGGTGCGATCCCCGCCGGGCAGCGAGATGCGGATGCGATCGGGATCGGGGCGGCGCGCGCTCGGGCTCTCGTCGTCCTCGTCGTCGTCCTCGTGCTCCGCGAGGTGGTCCATGCGGCTCGCGATCTGGTTCGCGAGGACCTGGAGGAAGGCCTCGTGCCACGGCTCGAACGCGGCGGGATCGCGGCTCTCGATCGCGAGCACGCCGAGCAGGCGATCCTCGACCAGCAGCGGCAGGCCGAGCTGGCTGCGCGCGTCGGGCAGGCCGGGGAGCGGGATCTCGGGGCGCACGCTCGCCTGCGAGGGCGCGCGGCGGGTCGCGTCGCGGATCGCGCGGCCGTAGCGCAGGCCCGCGTCGATGCCGGCGACCGCGAGCACGCGCCGCTCCTCGGCGACGGTGCCGACCAGGCCGTCGCCGATCGCGACCTCGGCGCCGATGCCGCCGTCGCCGTAGCCGTGGCTCGCGATCGTGACCAGGCGCTTGCCGCTGCCGTCGGGCACCAGGACCATCGTGTGGCCGAACCCGAAGAGCTCTTCGAGCGCGGCGAGCGTCGACGCGAGGAGCGCCTCGAGATCACACGCGCGGTTGATGCGCGCCGAGACGGTCTGCAGCGCGCGCAGCTCGCCCGCCGGGCCGGGGATCGCCATCGGCTCGTCGTGCTCGGAGGTCGGGGGCTCGGCGCCGACGAGGAAGTCGGCGAGCACCTCGATCTCGAGCACCTCGAACACGTCGGACGAGAGCAGCTTGAAGACGCCCTTCATCCCGGTGTGCGACGCGATCGCGTCGAGGCGCGCCGACATCGACTCGAAGAGCGCGCCCTCGCGCTCGCTGCGCAGGAAGCGCAGGCGCATCTGGTAGGCCTGCAGCGTGAGCGGGTCGACGATCTGCACGCACGCCAGCGGGCTCTGGTCGAGGTTGCGCCGCGTCTTGTTGAAGAACTGGCAGGAGAGCGCGACGTGGCGATCGTCGACGACCTGCACGTGGCTCACGTAGCTGACGTTGGGCAGGCCCCCGGCGTCGCAGGTCGCGATCGCGCCGGGCACGATGCCCTGGAAGCAGCGGGAGAGGCGGTCGAGCGGGATCGTGGGCTTCACGAGAGGCGCGCTCCCGCGGCGGGGCCGGGCGTCTGATCGAACACGTCGGTCACGTCGAGATCGATGGCGACGGCGGGCCAGGTCGCGACCCGCATCGTGACGCGGCGCGGGATGCCGACGACGTCGAGCGCGACCGCGAACGAGGCGCGATAGGCCTCGACGATCGCGCGCTCGTCGTCGCCCGCGTCGCGCACCGCGGTGGTCGTGCCCTTGAGCTGATAGGTGCGGTGATCGTGGGGCCGCGAGAACGTGAGCGCGATGCGCGGCTCGGTCGCGAGGTTCGCGACGGCGCGGGCACCGACCGAGCGCGGGACGTAGATCGTGATGCGCGCCGAGCCACGGACGACCACGCCGACGGCGCGCGTGCACTCGGGCATGCGCTGCGCGTCGCGGGTCGCGATCAACATCGAGGGACCGCTCTCGAGAACGTCGACGAGCTCGGCGGACAGCATCGTTTTCCGACCGAGCAATCTAACAGATGGTCACTCGGTCGGCGGGGGCGTTTCGATGGGGGTCGCGGCGTCCGCGGGGAGCTGGAAGCGCGGCGTGCGCGCGCCCGGTCCGTCGACGAAGTAGGCGATCGCGCTGCGGCCGATCGCGAGCGTGCCCGCGCCCGCGACGCTGCCGGAGACGAGCGTGCCCGCGCCGGGGATCAGCTTCACGAGCTGCTGGGCGCCCCAGCGCAGACCGAACGCGGCGCCGCCCATCACGCCGACCGAGCCGAGCCACTCGAGCGCGGCGCGTCGATCCCAGGGCTGGCCCGCGAGGTACGCGACCCCGCTGACCATCACGCCCTGGAGCGGGAGCAGGATGATCGCGTCGGAGAACGGGACCGGCATGAGCCCGACGGTCACCGCGGCCGCGGCGCAGTGGTTCACGATCGTGCGCGCGAGCTCGCGGCGCATCTCGACCGGCACCGCGAGCGCGCGCACTGCCTCGACCTTCGCCTCGTCGGCGAGCGCGTCGTGGATCGCGGCCGCGAGCTCTTCGAGGTTCCAGCGCACCGGGCTCTCGGGGCCGCCGAGCTCGCCGCCCGCGAGCACCGGGATCGGGCGCGCGACCTTGGTGGTGGTGCCGGCCTCGAGCTGCTTCGTGAGCGCGAGCGTGGCGGCGTCGAGGCGCGCGAGATCCTCGGTCGCGAAGCGCACGCCGCCGATCTCCGCGGCCTCGGGCTGCGTCACGCGATCGACGTGGGTGATCACGCCGATGGTCGCGGGGCGCGCGGCCTTGCCCTCGGCGGCGAGCGTCTTCGCCTCGGCGAGCATCGTGTGGATCTGCGCGAGGGTCTCGCGCGCGGCCGCGCCTTCGGTCTCCGGCGCGTCGGCGCGGGCCGCGACGAGGACCACGTCGGGCGCGTTCTCGTCGAGCGCGCGGCGCACCATCGCGAGCCGACCGCCCTCGAGCGGGCCGCTCGCGACCTCGAGCCAGTCGAGGTGCCGGCCGCCGGCGTCGATGCGGATCCACGCGTCGGGCGGCGATGCCGCGTGCTCGCCGAGCGGGAGCGCGGGCAGGCGGAGCAGCGAGTTCGCGAGGCTGGTGCGGCCGCTGCCGCGGGCGCCGATCGCGAGCACGCGCGGGGTGCGGCGGTCGTAGAGCAGCTTGCGCAGGTGGGTGAGGTCCTTCTTCAGCGAGCCGAAGAAGGGCAGGCGATCGACGATCGCGAAGAGGTCGTCGAGCTCACCGTGGTGCGGCGGCGGCGGCGAGGGCGGATGATCGTCGTCGGAGCGGCGGGTCATCGAGGGATGGCATGCACCCCCGAGGGCGGGAGGTGCAAGGGCAACCCGCACGACGCAGGGATTCTTCACGCGTCAGGCGACGGCGCGGATCCCCCACTCCGCGCGCACCGCATCGAGCTCGCGCGAGAAGTGGTCCTCGACGCGGATCGGCGCGAGGAACTTCGCGCGGCGACCATCGCGATAGCCCTCGACCGCCATGCGCACGATGCGCGGATCGGTCACCGAGAAGCGCACGCCCGCGGCGAGCGTGACCGCGGCGGCGCTCGCCATCCCGGTGTTGCCCCACGTGAACGCTTGCAGCGCGACCTCGCCCGCGACGTCGGTCTCGTAGCCCGTGAGCACGTGCCAGAGATCGTGCACCTGACGCATGCGCTGCGAGATGTACGCGGGCACCTCGGGCATGCCGGGCGGGGACTGGAAGAGGTCGGGGTCGAGCCCGTGGGCGTCGAGGAAGCGCGCGTACGCGCCGCCGAGCGTGGTCGCGGGCATCGCGCGGAGCGCGTCGTAGTCGACGGTCGAGCGATCGATCGCCGGGCGCTCGCGCAGCAGGCGCGCGCCCTCGTCGTCGGTGGTGAAGCGCGCGAGGAAGGTCGGGTACGTGCCGCGGTTCACGAGCAGGCCGACGTAGAAGACCTGCTTGGTGTCGTCGGGATCGGCGACCAGCGCGCGCAGCGCGCGGTAGGCCATCGTCGCGCGCTGGAGGGGCGTGCCCTCGAGCGCGACGCGCGCGGCCTCGCGCTCTGCCGGGTCTTCCGGGGCGCTCGGGGCGGGCGCGCTGAGGGGAAGTTCGGTCGCGTGCATCGTCGCCTCCTGTTGTCAGATCTGACAATAGGCGGACGTGTCCTCTTGTCAAGCGTGCCAATACGCCCCGGGCTATCTTCGCGCCGATGGCTCGCACCCCTGCCCGCGGCCGGACGTCACGCGCCGCGGCACCGTCCCCCGAGAAGAGCGCTCCCGAGGAGCGCGGCACACGTCGCCGGCGCAGCCCCGAAGAGGCGCGCCGGCTGATCCTCGATGCCGCGAAGTCGCTGCTCGCGGAGCACGGTCCGGATGCGGTCGGGCTCAAGGAGGTCGCGAAGGCCGCGGGCGTGAGCCACGCGCTCGTGTCGCACTACTTCGGCACGTACGACGCGCTGGTGGAGGCCGCGCTGCGCGAGCACATGCTCGAGACGCGCGCGGAGATGCTGCAGCGCATCGCCGACGTCGCGCACGCGGGGCCGGCCGAGTGGGTGGAGATGTGCTTCGAGCAGGTCGCGCATCCGCTCTCGGGGCGGCTTGTGGCGTGGGCGATCCTCAGCGGGCGCATGGACAGCGAGGACTTCTTCCCGCGTCGCGATCAGGGCATGCGCTTCGTCGCCGATGCGATCGAGGCGCGCGTGCGCGCGCAGCTCGGCGAGGATCGGGTGCCGGCGCGCGAGGACGTGGAGTTCGGGATCCTGCTCGTGTTCTCGGCGGCGCTCGGGTACAGCGTTTCGCGTGCGGTGCTCTGGGAGAGCCTCTCGAAGAAGCCGAGCGCGGAGCGCGATCGATGGTTCCGCGAGAAGCTCGGTGAGCTGGTGACCGACGCGCTGCCGGTCGCGCGCGGGCTCGCGCAGTCGAAGTCAGAACGCGACGACTAGGTACGCGGCGATCAGCGGCGAGAGCGCGAGCGCGGCGATGCGCGCGAGGCGCGTCGATCGACCGTGCGCGCGCAGGAGCGCAGCGGGCAGCCAGAAGAGGCCCATCACGACGAGGCCCGCGGTCGCGCCCAGCTCGGCGGCGCGGATCCATCCGACGCCACTGCCGCTCGCGACGGCGACGCTCACCGCGCTGAGCGCGCCCCAGTTCGCGCCGAGCCCCGCGCCCGCGGCGAGCAGGAGCAGCACCGGGACACGACGCACGCGACGCGAGAGCAGGAGCGGCGCGCACGCGCCGATGAGCGCACCGATCAGCGCGCTGGTCGCGGCGACGGCGAGCGCGCCGAAGAGGCTCGCGCCGAGCATGGTCGCGATCGCGAGCGCGCTCGCGCCGCCGACCCACGCGAGGTCGAGCGCCCATCCGCGCGGTGCGACGAGGCGCTGCTCGAGGTGGTTGGTCTCGGGATCGGGCAGGGTGATCGTCGTCGTCGTCATCGCTCCTCCAAGAAGGTGGCGGGAGCGATGGCAACGCGCGTTCCGTCGTGATCTCTCGGGAGAATGGGGGCTCGCCGCGCGCGGCGCGACAGGACGTCAACGCGGCGCGCGGCGCGTGCGACAGGGCGTCAGCGCGGGATCGAGCCGGCGATCTGGCGCGTCGCGACGTTGAGGCGGTTCCACACGTTCACGTTCGCGATCGCGAGGACGAGCGCGGTGAGCGCGGGCTCTTCGTAGTGCCGCGCGGCCTCGCGCCAGACGTCGTCGGGCACGGGATCGGAGCGATCGCCGAGGCGCGTGACCGCTTCGGTGAGCGCGAGCGCGGCGCGCTCGGCGTCGGTGAAGTACGGGGACTCGCGCCACGCCGAGACCGTGAAGAGGCGCTCGTCGGTCTCGTCGGCGCGCTTCAGGGTGCGTGCGTGCATGTCGACGCAGAGGCTGCAACCGTTGATCTGGCTCGCGCGCAGGTGCACGAGCTCGAGGGTGCGGCGCGGTACGCCTCCCTTCTCGATCGTGCCCGCGAGGGCCTGGAGCGCCTTCATCGCATCGGGGTGGACCATCACGGGGTGCTTCGTGCGTGCCTGCATCGTCATCGTCGGACCTCCTGCTCGTCTGACGGATGGCGGCGCGACGATGTGACCGGTCACATCGAGATCGTTCGATCCGTCATCGAGGTGGAGGAGAGATGAGCGAGCACGACCTGTTGGCGGAGCGGTGGAGCGCGAGCCGGGATCACCTGCGCGGGGTCGCGTATCGGATGCTCGGGTCGCTGAGCGAGGCCGAGGACGCGGTGCAGGAGGCCTGGCTGCGCGTGAGCCGCGCGGACACCAGCACGGTCGAGAACCTCCGTGGTTGGCTGACGACCGTGGTTGCGCGGGTCTGCCTCGACATGCTGCGGTCGCGGAAGTCGCGCCGGGAGGACGCGCTCGAGGTGGAGCGGGGAGGCGAGGGCGACCCCGAGGCCGAGCTGGTGCTGGCCGACTCGGTGGGGCTCGCGCTGCTGGTGGTGCTGGAGACGCTGCCGCCGGCGGAGCGGGTCGCGTTCGTGCTGCACGATCTGTTCGATCTGCCGTTCGACGAGATCGCGCGGATCGTCGATCGCTCGGAGGTCGCGACGAGGCAGCTCGCGAGCCGCGCGCGGAAGAGGGTGCAAGGGCGAGGCGCGCCGGCGGAGACGGCGGTCGAGAAGCAGCGTGAGCTGGTCGAGGCGTTCGTCGGCGCGGCGCGCGGCGGGCGGATCGACGCGCTGATCGCGGTGTTGGATCCCGATGTGGTGCTGCGCGCGGATCGTGAGGCCGTGCCGGCGGGGGTGTCGACCGAGGCGCGGGGGGCCGAGGTGGTCGCGCGGCGCGCGTCGCAGGCTCGCTCGGGGTATGGGCGGCTCGCGCTGGTGAACGGTGCGGTGGGGATCGTCGTCGCCCCGCGGGGGAAGCTGCGCGGGGTGCTCACGTTCACGTTCGGGGGTGGGCGGATCGCGGGGATCGAGGTGATCGCGGCCGCGGAGCGGCTGCGGGGGCTGGAAATTGCGGTGCTCCCCGGGTGACCGGGGTTGGGGAATTCGTTCAGAATCGCGGGTGGGCGGGGGAACGAACCACCGTGCGCGCGCAGCTCGTGGGACTCGCGTTGGTCGCGGCGACCTCGGTGGTGGCCGGGCCCGCGCGCGCGCAGACGGCGGTGCATCCATCGAGCGATGCGCTCTACATCGGGCTGCGCGCCGAGCCCGGGGTCGCGTATCTGGTCGCGTACGATCTCGACATCCTGATCACCGATGCGAGCACCGGGATCTCGCTCGGGCCGTCGGTGTCGATCGCGTTCGGTGGGGACAGCTCGACCGATCTCGGGAGACAGCAGGAGTACCTGATCGCGGCCGATTTCGTGCGCGCGCGTCTGACCGTCGGTCAGGGATACGGGCTGCGCGCGATGGTGCTGATCGGCGCGGGGATGTACCTGGTGGGGCTCCCCGAGCAGGAGCACGGACCCCACGTCGCGCGGCTCGAGGACGGCACCGAGGTTGAGGTTCGCGAGCGTTATGACGCCGCGCTGTTGCCGGGGGCGCTGCTGACGGGTGGGGTCGGCGGCGATTGGTACTTCGACACGCACTGGGGGATCGCCGCGTTCCTGGTGGGGCACGTGCGGCTCGACGATCAGAATCGAATGCCCGCGCTTTGGATCGAATTCGGAGCGGGCATTCGATGGGGCGAGTGAGCGCGGCGATCGTGATCGCGCTCGCCGTGAGCGGGTGCAGCTTCGTCGTGTCGGCGATCCGCGGGGCCGTGGAGTCTTCGAGCACGGGGACGACGTTGGTCGAGTCGCAGCGCGTGCGAGGGTCGACGCGCGGTGGGCCGTCGGGGCTGCGGGCGATCACGTGCGGGAACGCGTCGGGGTCGCCGATGCGCAGCTTCGCGTTCGTGGCGCCGCGGAGTGCGACCTACGTGTTCGAGTCGGCGACGAGCGACTACGACGGAGTGCTCGCGGTGTGGGATCCGAGCGCGGGAGAGCTCGGGTGCAACGACGACTACTCGAGCACTCGAGCGTCGCAGGTGACGGTGACGTTGAGGGCAGGACAGGCCGTCGAGGTGGTGCAGGGCGGGTACTCGGGGGCGGCGGGAGGGTTCGAGATCTGGGTCAATGGCGGGGCTGCGGTGGCGGCCCCGGAGCCGACCGAGGTTGGGCCACCGGCGCCTCCGCAGGCGCTCGCGGCGGGAACGTCGGTGCAGGGCGACACGCGGTTTCGCGCGCCGATCCCGGGGATCGACTGCCCGCCGGTCGGGCCGATGCAGGAGTGGACGTTCACCGCGACCGAGGACGGCGCACAGATGTTCCAGGTGCAGGCGGACTACGACGCGTGCCTGGGCGTGGTGCCCGAGGGCAGCGCGACGTCGATGGCGTGCAACGACGATCACGGTGACGTCACGCGCTCGCAGGTCGTGGTCGACGTGGTCGCGGGGGTGACGTACCGCGTGATCGTGGGTGGGCTCTCGGGGCGCTCGGGCACGTACACGCTGACGTCGACCGCGCTCGCGACCGGTGGGCCGATCACGGTGGGGCAGCCGGTGTTCTTCTCGAGCGGCGCCGCGAGCTCGCAGCCCGATCGATGTGGCGCGCCGGCGGGGTCGGTGGATCGGACGTTCACGTTCCGGCCGCCGGCGGAAGCGTTCTATGCGATCCAGACCGATGCGCCGGGATGGTTGGTGGTGAGCGACGGGCGGCGGGTGCTGGCGTGCGTGTCGCTGGCGGGGCAACGACGGGCGGGGCTCGCGCTGAAGCCGGGGCATCGATACGAGATCGTGATCGAGCTCGGGGCGAGCGATGGGGGCGCGCACTTCGTGTCGGTGGAGCGGGTGGCGCCGGAGGCGCCGGAGTGGCGCGGGGAGGCGGGGGCGGCGCCGTTGTGAGGGGGCGGTGGCGGGTGACGGGGGCCGTCAGTTCCGCCAACCCACGTTGCGGTTTTGTTGGGTTTTGCGGGCTCGCGAGCCGGCCCGACACCTGCCCAGAGCGAGCCCATGACTCAGCCTCGTCTCATCGAGCCCGGCGCCGTGTACCTCGTCACTCGCCGCACCGTGCGCCGTCATCATCTGTTCGCGCCGGGACCGCGGATGAACCGAATCTTCCTCTACACCCTCGCAGTCGCCGCCCAGCGCTCCGGCGTCCAGGTTCATGCGGCGGTATTGATGAGCACGCACGAGCACCTCGTGGTCTCGGATCCCGAGGGTCGTCTCCCCGAGTTCCTCCACTATCTGCACCGTCACGTCGCGTTGGCGACGAAGGTTCTGCGCAAATGGGACGGCGCAGTGTGGGATCACGAGACGACGAGCGTCGTCGAGCTGCGCACTCCCCACGCAGTCATCGAGAAGCTCGCCTATGCGATCGCGAACCCCGTCGCTGCGGCCCTCGTCCCGCGGGCGAGAGACTGGCCTGGCGTGACGACGCGCCCGCACGAGATCGGGACGGCCACGTGGCGCATCGAGCGCCCCGCGGAGTACTTCGCGCCCGACGACGGCAGGTGGCCGCCACACGTCGAGCTGCGCCTCGAGATGCCGCGCGCGGCGCGCGAGCTCGGGATGCGAGACGACGAGCTGCGCGACCTCGTCGCGCACGAGCTCGGAGCGCTGGAATCCGCGGCGCGTGCGAAGGTCCGCGAGACGGGCGGGACGTTCCTGGGCGCCGACCGATGCGCGAAGCTCTCACCATTCCGGCGCGCTCGCTCGTTCGAGTCGATCCGCTCGTTGAATCCGACGTTCGCAGTCGGGCGCGGAAATCACGACGCGCTGCGTGATTCCTACGACCGGGTCCGTGCATTTCGCGCGGAGTACCGACACGCCAGACGATCGTGGCGCGCGGGACGCCGCGATGTCCCGTTTCCCGCCGGTACGTGGCTGATGCGCGAGCAACACGGTGCGGAGGTCGCACCTGCACGACTCGCGGCGTGACGCCTTCGTCGATCGCTCGCTTCAGTACGCCCAGCGCTGCGCGATCGGGATCCGACGTCCCGGCCCGAACGCCTTCTTCGTCACGATGAGCCCCGGCGGCATCTGCCGGCGCTTGAACTCCGCGATCTTGATCATGCGCGCGACCCTCGCGACCACCGCCGGATCGAAGCCGGCCTCGACGACCTCGCGCGTCGAGCGCTGGCCTTCGACCAGCTGCGCGAGGATCGCGTCGAGCACGTCGTAGGGCGGCAGCGTGTCCTGATCGGTCTGGTCGGGACGCAGCTCCGCGCTCGGCGGCTTCGTCAACGTGCTCTCGGGGATGATCTCGCGACCCGCCTGACGATTCACCTCGCGCGACACGCGATAGACGAACGTCTTGTACAGGTCGCTGATCACTGCGAGGCCCCCGGCCATGTCGCCGTAGAGCGTGCAGTAGCCGCACGCGACCTCGCTCTTGTTGCCGGTGTTGAGCAGCATCGCGCCCGCGCGATTCGCGAGCGCCATGAGGATCGTCATGCGCAGGCGCGCCTGCACGTTCTCGAACGTCACGTCGTCGGCAGGCGTGGGGCCCAACGCGGCGAGCGGCGCGCGCAGCAGATCGTCGTAGGGCGCGAAGATCGGCTCGATCGGCACGACCTCGAAGCGCATCCCGAGGTTCGTCGCGAGCGCACGTGCATCGGCGATCGAGTGCTCGCTCGAGTAGCGGCTCGGCATCGCGACGCCGAGTACGCGATCGGGACCGAGCGCACGCACCGCGATCGCCGCGACGAGCGCGCTGTCGATGCCGCCCGACAAGCCCAGGATCGCGCTCTTCATGCCGCATCGCGCGGCGTAGTCGCGCACGCCGAGCGCGAGCGCGTCGAGCGCCGCGGCCTCGTCGGTCTCTGGCCACGCGCGCTGCGGTCCGCCCGGCGCGACGTCGCACACCAGCACGTCGGGCGCGAACGCGGCCGCGCGCGCCCACGTGGCGCCGTCGGGCCCGAGCACGAGCGAGCATCCGTCGAAGATCAGATCGTCGTGGCCACCGACCTGGTTGACCATCACGACCGGGCGCGCGTGCTTCTCCGCGATCGCGGCGAGCATCGCGGAGCGTCCCGCGCGCTTGGTCAGCGTGAACGGCGAGCCTGCGAGGTTGACGATCACGTCCGCGCCCGCGCGCACCACGGCGTCAACCGGATTGCCCTGGTAGCGACGGCCGCGCATCACGGTCACGTCGTTCCACGCGTCCTCGCAGATCGTGATGCCGAGCTTCACGCCGCCGACGTCGACGATCGGATCGCTCGTGCCCGCCTCGAACCAGCGGTCCTCGTCGAACACGTCGTACGTCGGCAGGAGCTGCTTGTGGATCACCTGCGCGATGCGCCCGTCGCGCATCACGAGCACGGAGTTGTGCAGATCGCGGCCGATGCCGCCGGTCGCGCGCGTCGGCGCGCCGACGAGGCAGACGAGATCGGGCGGGAGCGCGCGCGCGAGCGTCTCGCAGGCGCGCTCGACCGCGTCGATGAACGACGGTCGCTCCAGCAGATCGCGCGGGCCGTACGCGGTGATCGCGAGCTCCGAGAAGAACGCGACCTTCGCCCCGCCCTCCTTCGCGCGCCGCGCGGCATCGACGATCGCGGCGAGGTTCCCGTCGAGATCGGCGATCGCGTAGTCGAGCTGACAGAGCGCGATGCGGAGCGGCTTCACGAAGCGCGTCCGTTCCCGTTCGGCTCGCGCTTGGGACCGACGAGCGTGCGCAGCGTGGCGCGCGTGACGACCTCGCCCTTGGCGTCGCGCATCTCGACCTCGACCGCGTACTCGCGCTTCTCGCTGGAAGCAATGCGCGGCGGGCGGCTCTCGGCGGTGATCGTGCCGCGCGCCTTCTTGACGTACTCGAGCGACATGCCGGCGACGATGAAGCGCGCGTCGTCGGGCAGTGCGTACGCGACCGCCACGTTGCCGCAGAGCTCGGCGAGGTTGGCGAGTGCGATGGCGTGCACGCAGTCGAGGTGGTTCCGCACCGGCTTGCGGTCGCGGAGCTCGACCTTCGCGTAGCCCTCGCGGAGCTCGACGACGTGCGCGTGGATCGAGCCGGTGTAGGGCGCGGCGCGGCCGACGAAGCGCGAGAAGAGACGGGTGCCGCCGGGGACGTTGCTGAGGCGATCCCACGCGGTGCGGATGAGGTTGCCGCGGCGCTCGATGTCGGGGCGGAGGACGGAGCCGATCTGCGCGGCCCAGCCGCCGGTGGAGGACGTCATGGCGCGGAGCTTGGTTCGGGGGGCGGCACAGCTGCAAGGGTTCGGCGGTAGGGGCGGGAACCGACCGGGGTTGGGCTTCGTGACCCGTCTTACGGACTCTTCGTTCGAGGCTCGGACCCGACCGTGGTTGAGCTCTGGCGACCCGATCTTTGGAGCCCACACCCGCGGTCGAAAACCGACCGTGGTTGAGCTACCCCCGCGACCTCATTGCATTTTCCGCGCTGCCACCCTCAGCCCGCGTCCTTCTCCAACCCACGCAACAGCAACAGCAGCGCGCTCTCCAGCTCCTGCGCGAAGTCGAACCGCAGCGACCCGACGTCCTCGTGCGAGTCGAGCACCTTCTTCGCGTTGGGCGACACCTCGCAGAGCGCGTGGAGCCCCACGACCAGCGCGTACGTCCGCACCAGCAGGTGCGCACCTCCGCCCGGCCCGAGGAACGCGAGCTTCCGCTCCAGGATCACCCCGATCCGCGCCAATCCCTCGACCAGCTTCCGCTTGAACGCGAGGATCCGCTCGGGATCGGCTTCCTGCTCGAGCACCGAGCCCAGGATCGCCAGCAGTCGCGTCAACGTCGGTCGCTCGACCAGCCCGCTCGCCAGGATCCGCGCCGCCCGCGCGCTCCCCAGCTTCCCGCGCGTCGCCTCGACCTCGCGCTCGAGCCCCTCGATCCACTCGACGAGCAGCGTCTCGGTCAGCGCGAGGAAGAGCGACTCCTTCGTCGGGTAGTAGACGAACACGGTGCCCTTCGCGAGCCCCGCGCGCGCCGCGACGTCGGCGATCTTCACCTGCGTGTAGTGCTGCTCTTCGAACAGCGAGCGCGCCGCGTCGAGCAGCACCCGTCGCCGCTCGTCCTTGTCCTCTTCCTTCCGCGCTCGCAGCACCGTTCGCATCGTGCGCGAAAAGGTAGCTGACCTGCGGTCAGGATTCACGCCTTCGGAGGCGGAGGCGGCACCGAACGCAGGTTCGAGAGGTGCTCGCGCAGATCCTCGATCTCGTAGTCGAGCGTGAGATCCGAGTACTCCGACTCCTTCATGCCGAGCGCCTTCGCGAGCGACACGAGGTACTCGTCCTCCGCGACGTCGACCTCTTCGTCCGCGTCGCGCACCGCCGCGACCAGCTCGAGCAGGCGCCGCTTGCGCTCGGGCTCGGCGCTCGCGAACGCCGCCGCGCTCTCCGCGAGCGAGAAGTCGCCCGGCTCGAAGATCTCGATCCGCTTCTCGATCGACTCGGGCAGCTCGCGTTGATCGAGCAGCTCCTTCAGCAGATCGCGCACGACGTGGATCTCCTCGCCGCTCTTGCTCCCGTCGGCGTGGACCGCGCCGAGCAACAGGTCGGTGATCACGAGGATGCTCTGGCTCGTCTCGCTCATGGGCCGCGAGCGTACAACATCGGTGCGTGCTAGTGCGTCCGCCCCTTCTGTGTGTGGGTGATCGATCGTGAGCGACGAAGCAGCAAAGGACGCGCGCGCCGAGATCGACGCGTGCATCGCGACGCTCGAGCGCATCGTCGAGGATCGCGGGCTGCTCGCCGAGGTCGACGAAGAGACGCGACAGCGCCTGGTGAAGGCCGCGGGCCTCGTCTGCCGTCCCGATCGCGCCGCGCTGCGCAAGATGGCGAAGGCGTTCCGCCGCAAGGAGCGCGACGAGCGCAGGCGCGCCGACGACGAGGTGCTCGACGCGACCGGCATCCGCACGCTCCGCCGCGCGCCGGTGTTCGTCACTCCGCCCGCGCTCCTGCCCGGCACCGAGCCCGACGCGCCGAGCCCGCGCGAGCTGCGCGAAGCGCGCAAGTGCTACGTGTGCAAGGCCGAGTTCACGCGCGTCCACGCGTTCTACGACCAGATGTGCGAGCCCTGCGCGGAGCTCAACTGGCACAAGCGCAACCAGACCGCGGACCTGCGCGGGCGCGTTGCGCTGGTCACCGGAGCGCGCGTGAAGATCGGCTATCACGCCGCGATCAAGCTGCTGCGCGCCGGTGCGCACGTCGTCGTCACCACGCGCTTCCCGCGCGATGCCGCGGCCCGCTACGCGCGCGAGGACGACTTCGAGCAGTGGCGTGATCGCCTCGAGGTGCACGGCCTCGATCTGCGCCACACCCCGAGCGTCGAAGCGTTCTGCGCGCGCATGCTCGAGACGCTCCCGCGCCTCGACTTCATCCTCAACAACGCGTGCCAGACGGTGCGCCGTCCTGCGGGCTTCTATCGCCACCTGATGGAGCTCGAGGGCGCCGGGCACGATGCGGTCGCCGCGCCGGCGCGCGCGCTGCTCGCGTCGTGGGAAGAGCATCGCAAGGCGCGCCACGACACGCTGGTGAAGGAGCGCACCGAGCTCGTGCGCGACGTGGGCCTCGTCGATCCCGCGGCGCTCTCCCAGCTCGAATTGCTCCCCGAGGATCGCGGCCAGGATCTCGCGCTCTTTCCCGCGGCGAAGCTCGATGCGGATCTCCAGCAGGTCGATCTGCGCGGTCGCAACTCGTGGCGCCTCACGCTCGCCGAGGTCTCGAGCGTCGAGCTGCTCGAGGTGCAGCTCGTGAACGCCGTCGCGCCTTTCGTGCTCAACGCGCGCCTGAAGCCGCTGATGCTGCGCGTGCCCACGCGCGACAAGCACGTCGTCAACGTGAGCGCGATGGAGGGGCAGTTCTATCGCGATCACAAGACCGACAAGCACCCGCACACGAACATGGCGAAGGCCGCGCTCAACATGATGACGCGCACGTCCGCCGCCGATTACGTGAAGGACGGGATCCACATGAACAGCGTCGACACCGGGTGGATCACCGACGAGGACCCGCTGGAGATCGCGTCGAAGAAGGTCGAGGAGCACGGCTTCCATCCGCCGCTCGACGTGGTCGACGGAGCCGCGCGCATCGTCGATCCGATCTTCGACGGAGTGAATCGCGGCGAGCACGTGTGGGGGCTCTTCCTCAAGGACTACAAGCCCATCCCGTGGTGACCCGCAGGCCGGGAAATGCTGTCGCACTCGATCGCGCCCAGGTTCGTGGGATGCGCGTGCGAAGGTCTTTCCCGTTGTTCCTGGTGATCGCGGCGGCGTCCGGTTGCTACACATCGCACGACGGGCTCACGGCCCCACCGCGTGACGGAGGGCCCGCGCTCGACGCGGGGATGGTCACGATCGCCGACGCTGCGATGCCGCGGCGCGACGCAGCGGCGGCGCGCGACGCAGGCGCGGTCGTGTGCGATGGCCCGCTGCCGCCCTTCGAGGGGCCCACCTGCGGCCGCGAGACGATCGAGTGCCTGAGCGACTGCACGACGCCCGACTGCACCGAAGGCTGCTTCGCCGGGGACCCCGCGTGCCCCCGCTGCCTCAACGATGCAGTGGTGCGCTGCGCCAACACGATGGGCTGCCAGTCCGACTGGTCGGAGTTCGCGTGCTGCGCCGTCGCATCGGGCGCGTGCGCAGGGCGACGCGGGATCGACCTGCTCCAGTGCGGCGCGCCGGTGTGCCCCGACGAGCTCGAGCGCCTCGGTGCGTGCGTGACCGAGGTGATCGACATGTCGCCCGAGTGCGAGGCCGCCGCCGACGAAGCCTGCGTGCGTTGAGCGAGCCGCGTCGGTTGCCGCGCGCTGCGCGCCGCACCATGAATCCGCGCCTGTGATGGACATCCGGCTGCGCATCGAAGAGATCGTCTCGAACAACTCCGTCGTGCTCTTCATGAAGGGCACGCGCAGCGCGCCGCGCTGTGGGTTCTCGTCGCGCGTGGTCGACGTGCTCGACGAGCTGCTCGAGGACTACCTGACGGTCGACGTGCTCGCCGACGAGGCGATCCGCGAGGGCATCAAGGAGTACGGGCAGTGGCCGACCATCCCGCAGCTCTACGTGCGCGGGAAGCTCGTCGGCGGCGCGGACATCATCGCCGAGATGATGCGCGCGGGTGAGCTCGCGCCGATGCTCGGCGTCGAGGGACCGATCGAGACCGAGATCCCCGAGGTGCACGTGAGCGACGCGGCCGTCGCGGCGTTCCGGCAGTACGCGGGCGTGCAGAAGCCCGACGTGCGGCTCGCGATCGATCGTGCGTTCGACGCGGAGCTCGACATCGAGGCGCCGCGCGAGGACGACCTCGTGATCGACCTCGTGACGATCCGGCTCTCGATGGATCGCGCGAGCGCGCGCCGCGCCGACGGAGTGGCGATCGACTTCGTGAGCGGCCCCGGCGCGACCGGCTTCCGCATCACGAACCCCGCGGCGCCGCCGAAGGTGAAGAGCATGAGCGTGGAGCAGCTCGACCAGATGCGTCGCGCCGGCAAGCCGCACCTGCTCGTCGACGTGCGCACGCCCGAGGAGCGCGCGATCGCGGAGATCGAGGGGAGCGAGCTGCTCGACGAGGATCTGCGCGCGAAGCTCGCCGATCTCGATCGCGCGACGACGCTGGTCCTCTACTGCCACCACGGCGTGCGCTCGCGCGCGGCGGCCGAGCACTGCGTGCGCATGGGGTTCCGCGACGTGTGGAACGTCGAGGGCGGGATCGAGGCGTGGTCGACGCGCGTCGACCCGAAGGTCGCGCGTTATTAATCGCGCGGCTCGCGCGGCGGCTTAAGCGGCGACGATCGCTCGATGCGCGCAGGTTCGCGCGCATGCAGTACCGTGCTCTCGTCCTCGCGCTCGCGTCGTCGCTCGCTGCGTGTGCCGAGCCCGAGCCTCCGGTGTGTGGTGGCGCGATCGTCGAGCCACTGACGCTCGCGGCCGGTGGGCGCGCCGAGATCGTGATCCCACCGCGGTCGCGGAGATCGCGATCACCGCCGGCGTCGAGGCATGGCGCGACGGCGATCGCGTGATCGTGCGCGCTGGTTACGCCGCGACCGACGCCGCGCTCACGCCGCGCTGCGATCACGGCGCGCTCGAGGTGCCGGCACCCCGGGTCGCGTCGACGAGCCAGGCGCGGATCGGCGCGAGCGCGGGCGGGCCTTCGAGCTCGATCGCGCCGCCGCGCGCGGTGATCAGCGCGAGCAGCGCGTGATAGTGCGCGACGAGCGGCGCGAGCAGCGTGTGCGAAGGACCGGGCGCGAGCGCAGCGAGCCCACGCGCAGCGCGCGCGAGCCAGAGCGCCGCGTCGTCGTGACGACCCGCCGCGAGCTCGGTCGCGCCCAGATCCATCGCGAGCGTCGCCGCATCGCTCGGCTCGGCATGCTCCAGCGCCGCGCGATAGCGCGACCGCGCGAGGTCGAACGCACCGCCCTGGCGCGCGAGGTTGCCGTCGTAGCCGTCGAGCACCGCACGCAGGTGCCGCACGCCGTGATCGTCTCGGCGCCATCCGCGAGCACCAGCGCCTCCGAGGGCCGCTGTCCCTGCGCTCGCTCGGCGAGCTCGAGCAGGCTCCGCGCGGTGATCTCGAGCTCGTGCTGCGCGCTCACGTCCAGACGACGTGCCCAGCCGCGGTGCGTCACGCAAGCGCGATCAGCGCCGAACGAGCTTCACCGCATCGGTGGCCCAGATCGCCCACGCGACGAGCACCGCCTGGATCGGCAGCCGCGCCCAGAGCGCCCATCGCGGCGCGTCGATCGCAGGCGTGTCGTCGAACACCATGTAGACGTTCGCGGGGAACACCGCGATCAGCAGCGCGACGAGCCCCCATCCCGCGTAGGGCCGCAGCCGCGGGACGAGCGTCGCGATGCCGAGCGCGATCTCCGCGATGCCCGAGATCCACACCAGCACGCGCGGCGCGGGGAGAAAGGGCGGCACCATCGCGGTGAACGTCGGCTCGATCACGAAGTGCATCACGCCGGCGCTCACGAAGCTCACCGCGAGGAGCACGAGCATCACGCCACGCATCGCGGCGGAGGATAGGGCATCACGAGCCGTTTTTTGGACGCGCTCAGCTGGAGTGCTCGCCGGCGGAGGGCCGCACGGGAGCGTGCGGCGCACGCGGACGGAAGGGCCCTTCGCGGGCGAGCCGTTTTTTGGACACGACCTTCGTCCTCCTCGACAACCGGCGCAGGAGGACTCGTCATGCAGAGCGCCCGCCACTCGCGTCCCTCGTTCCCGCACCCCGGCGCCGGAGAGCGCGCGCGACTGCGGATCGCCGGCGTGGATCGTCCGATCGTGACGACGGTGGCGCGGCGCCGCGACGATGCGCTCGTCGTGGTGCAGGAGCTGCCCTTCCTGCGCGTCGGCAGCGAGGTGCGCGACGACGACGGACGGCTCGCGCGCATCGTGCGCGTCGCGGTCGACGTGTCGCGCGATCAGGTGCCGCGCCTCGTGCTCGAGCTCGCGTACGAGTCGGAGGACGAGGACCACGAGGGCGGCAGTGGCGTCGTCGAGATCGCGCTCGATCGTGATCGCGACGAGAGCCGCGAGGCGCGCCGGATGCGCGATGCGACGGTCGGGTACGAGCAGCAGCGCCCCGAGCCCACGGCCTCGCGCGGTGTGATGCGCCCGGTGCGATCGGCGGAGGACACGCTCCTGTTCGCGACGGACGCGAGCGCGCCGCGCGACGAGCGTCCTTCGACGCCGGCGCACCTCGCGCGGCGTGGCACCGAGCTCGAGCTCTCGCTGCGCGCGCTGTTCATGCGCATCGAGGCCGCGGTCGACGCGTTCACGCGCGGTCTCGCGCAGGCGTTCGTCGCGCTGCGCACCGATCCGTGAGCGCCACGCTCGCGTGGATCGCCGATCACGGCGTCGATGCGCGCACTGCGCTGGCGCGAGGTGCAGGCACGACGCGCGCGGATGGCGTCTCGCTCTACGGTGCGATCGCGAGCGACGACGCGCTCGTGCTCGGTCGATGGCAGCGCGGTGACGGGCTGCGTCGTGCGACCGGGGGGCCGAGCGCGCGCATCGGTCCGGGCGTGCTCTATCTCGCGCTCGGTCTGCCGCAGCCTGCGGCGCTCATGGAGTGCCCGCCGGACCGCATCCTGAACCGCAACGTGCGCGGCTTCCTCGGCGGGCTCACCACGCTCGCGGGCGAGCCGGTGCTCTACTTCGGTCGCGATTGGCTCAGCCGCGGCAAGACGCCGATCGCGCTGATCGGATGGCATCGTGATCTCGAAGGTCGCGTGCTGATCGAGGCGTTCGTGTCGATCGGCGCGCCCTTCGCGCCGCCCCGTGACTTCGCGGCGGTGAGCCCGCGAAGCAGCAAACAGAGCCGCGGGCACGCGCCGGGATCGATCGAGCCCGGTGATCCCGACGTGATGATCGAGGCGATCGCGCGTGGTCACGCGACGCGCTTCCCGGGCACGACGATCACACGCGCGAGCGCCCTCCCGACCGCGCTCGAGCCCCCGCCGCCGCGCGACGGCGTCGTGTCGTGGAGCGCGCCGGTCGAGGTGCCGGTCGGCATCGTCGAAGCGGGCGTCACGCTCGACGACGAAGGGCGCCTCGCGCGGGTCCGCCTCGCGGGCGACTTCTTCGCCGACGAGCGCGCGATCACCGCGCTCGAGACCGACCTGATCGGGATCGCGCCCGAGGAGCACGCGATCGGACGGACGATCGATCACGTGCTCGGACCGGGGCGCGGCGTCATCGAGGGCGTGACCTCGCTGCGCACGCTGCAGGGCGCGCTGCTCGACGCGTCGCGACGCTGATCACAGCCGCACGCGCCACTCGGTGCCGCGCGGCGTGTCGCGCACGTCGATTCCGCACGCGTCGAGCTCCGCGCGTACGGCGTCCGCCTCGTCCCATGCGCGCCGGGCGCGCGCGGCGTCGCGCGACTCGATGCGTGCGTCGATCGTGCGCGCATCGAGCCCGCGCGAAGGGAGCACCTTGCGGCGCACCTCGTCGTGGAAGGACTCGGCCGTCGACGTCAGCAGGCCGAGCGCGCGCTTCACGACGTCGAGCGCGTCGAGCGCGACCCGCGCGATGGGCCCGCCTCGCTTCACCGCGCGCGGTAGCGTCGTGAGGCGCTGCAGCGCGCGCGCGAGCTCGATCGTGCAGGCGAGCGCGCGCGGCGTGTGGAAGTCGTCGTCGAGCGCCTCGATCACACGCCCCTCGAAAGTGCGCGCGAGCTCGAGCGTCTCGCGCGCATCGGTCCCGAGCTCCGCTGCGGCGCGATCGGGATCGCCGTCGCCGCCGAGCGCGCTCGCGGTCTCGATCGCCGCGTAGAGCCGCGCGAGCTGCGAGAGCGCGTCGTCGATCGTGCGCTCGTCCCACGCGAGCGGCGATCGATAGTGCGCGCGCAGATAGGTGAAGCGCAGCGCCTCCGCGGGCACGCGCGCCAGCACCTCGCGGATCGTCGCGCCGTTGCCCTCGCTGCGCGCGATCTTCGCGCCGCTCGACGTGGTGAGCAGCCCGTTGTGCATCCAGTGCCCCGCGTAGGGCGCGCCATGCACGCACTCCGACTGCACGATCTCGTTCTCGTGATGAGGGAACACGAGATCGAGCCCGCCGCCGTGGATGTCGAGCGCGTCACCGAGCGTCTCGTGCGCCATCGCCGAGCACTCGATGTGCCACCCCGGACGACCACGTCCGAACGGCGCGCTCCAGCTCGGCTCGCCGGGACGCGCCGCCTTCCACAGCGCGAAGTCGCGCCGATCGCGCTTGCCGCTCTCGACGTCGGCGCTCGTCTCGATCGCGTCGCCGCGACGGTTCGAGAGCGCGCCGTACGCGGGCGCCGACGCGACCGAGAACCACACGTCGCCGCTCGGCGCGACGTAGGCGTGACCGCGTGTGATCAGCGCCTCGATCAACGCGACGATCGCGTCGATGCTCTCGGTGACGCGCGGCGCGGCGTCGGGCACCACGAGCCCGAGCGCGTGCATGTCCTCGTCGAACGCGTGCACGAAGCGCGACGCGCGCGCGAGGGGGTCTTCGCCGTGATGTTGCGCGCGGCGGATGATCTTGTCGTCGACGTCGGTGTGGTTGCGGACGTAGGTCACGTCCCAACCGCCGTGGCGCAGGTAGCGGACGAACGCGTCGAACACGACCATCGCGCGCGCGTGCCCGACGTGCGCGTGGTCGTAGGTGGTCATGCCGCAGACGTAAAGCCCGACGTGCCCGGGGCGGCGCGGCGTGAAGGGGACGATCGATCGACGGAGCGTGTCGTAGACGCGGAACGGACGTGCCAAGGCGCACCTCTTCTTCGGTGAAGGGGAGAAGGACCGAAGACGCGCCTCGAGCCGACGGATCTCGCTATCGAGAGCTCGGCCCGAGGCGCTCGGTACACGCGCACGCACCGCAGCACGAGCTGCAGCGGGCGAACCGAACGATGGGCCGATCACGATCGATCACGATGACGTGCACGGTGACACGCGCGACATGACCTCGCACGTCATGGAGCGCGCCGCGCGACGGCCGCACGTTCTCTCTCGTCGAAGGAGGAGTGACGATGACGAACGTCGAAGCCCTGGTGCGCGACTACCTCGAGACCTGGAACGAGACCGATCCCGCGCGTCGCCGCGCGCTCTTCGAGCGCGTCTACGCGGCCGATGCGGTCTACGTCGATCCCCACGTCGCGGCCGAGGGCCGCGAGCAGATCGAGCAGTTCGTGAGCGCGGTGCAGGCGCGGTATCCCGGCGTGCGCTTCACGCTGCACGGCGCGGTCGACGCGCACCACGATCAGGCGCGCTTCACCTGGCACGCCGCGCCCGCCGGGGCGCGCGAGCCGGTCGCGATCGGGTTCGACGTCGTGGTCACCGAGCAGGGCCGCATGAAGAAGGTCTACGGCTTCCTCGACAAGCAGCCCGGCTGATCTGCGTCCCCAATCTCGGACTGCGACGGATTCCTCCATCGTTCCGCACACTCGAGGCGGTCGGAGAGAGGGTGGTCGCAGTCCGAGAGAGGGTGGTCGCAGTCCGAGAGAGGGTGGTCGCGATCGGAGTCGAGGGTGGTCGCGATCGGAGTCGAGGGTGGTCGCGATCGCAGAGAGGGTGGTCGCGATCGGAGATGCGGGTCGGGGCGATCGCAGATGCGGGTCGGGCCGATCGGAGATGCGGGTGGTCGCGATCGCAGAGAAGGTGGTCGCGCTCGGAGACGAGGGTCGCGCCGCGCACGAAGAGGGTCGGGGCGCGCCCGAAGAAGGTCGGGGCTCGCCTCGGCTTCACTTCGGCGCGACGCGCTCCGCGTCGCAGCTCATCGCCATCGACTCGGCGGTGTTCGCGACGTTCGCGAGGCACGCCTCCTCGTTGCCCTCGGGGATCCACGCCTCGAAGCGCATCAGGTAGTCGGTGCCGGCGCTGCGCTCGAGTTGCTGCGCGTCCATGCGCACGATGTTCGCGCCGAGCTCGCCGAACGCCTCGCACAGGCGCGCCATGAGGCCGGGACGATCGTTGCCGCGCACGCGCACGACGTGGGTCGCTTTGCCCGTCGCGGTCGGCGCGCGGCCGAGCTCGAACGGCTTCACCTGGATCTCGCCCGACTTCAGCGCGGGCAGCGCGGCGAGCGCCTTGCGGATCGCGTCGGCCGTCTGGTGATCGGGCATCGCGCAGACGCACACGAGCTCGGCCTGCTCGCCGAGAAGACCGAACGACGCGTCGCCGAGATCACCGCCGAGCTCGAAGAGACGGCCGGCGACGGCAGCGAGGAGGCCGCGGTCGTCGCGGCACGCGATGGAGATACGGACGTGATGGGTCATCGATGGTTCCCCCGAGACCGCACGATACCGCGTTCGTGCGCCCGAACGTCAGGGAGCGCTCACGCCGCGGCGCAGGCCGAAGATGAGCGACCTCACCGAGGACGCCTCGGGCTCGTGCACCCGCGCCGCGAGCAGCGCGCACGACGCGCGCGCCAGCGCCGACACCGCGAAGAGCGGGCGCAGGTCCCCGCCCGCGTTCGCCGCGAGCCAGTCGGCGCCCACGCCCGCCATCAACGACGACACGCCGAACCCGAGGCCCGACGCCATCGCGAAGAGCGCGAGGTAGTACGAGCGCCGCTTCGCCGGCGCGATGCCGAGCGGAAGGTCGAACGACGCCACGCCGTGACCGCCCCACCAGAGCCCGGAGAGCATGGCGTCGATCGCGAGCGGCCACACGCGATCGGGCGAGGTGAACACCCAGATCGCCGGCATCATCGAGATGCCGAACGAGCACACCGCGAGCACCGGTCGCGCGCCCCAGCGGTCCACCGCGCGTCCCCAGAGCGGCGCGGTGAACACCCGCGTCAATGCGATCGCGATCGCGTGCGCCGCGAGCAGGAAGAACCCGCCCTGCAGTGTGCGCAGCACGTGCAGCGAGAAGAACGCCGCGGCGGGCGCGACCGCCGCGCCCCAGAGCAGCTGGTAGACGAAGAGCCCGTGGGCCCGGGGATCGCGCAGCGCCTCGACGTAGGCGCGCGGATCGGGACGCGTCCTCGGCACGCGACCGAGCGGATCGACCTGCTGCGCGAGCAGGCCCGCCGAGACGAGGCCGGTCGCGCAGAGCAGCGCCGCGATGCCTGGCAGCGTGATCTCGCGAGGCACCTCGCTTTCGAGCAAGAGCGCGCACGCCAGCGACGCGAGCGCGGCGCCGCCGGTGACGAACACCGTGCGCGCGCCGAAGAAGCGCCCGCGCAGCGTGGGTGGCACCACGTCGCCCATCCACGCGCCCCACGCGTTCTGGCCGATCACCTGCAGCGTCGCCGAGAACGCGGCGACCGCGATCAGCAGGAGCGCGGCCCCGCCGCGATCGAGCCCGAGCAGCGGGAGCGCGGCCATCGGCGCCCACGCGAGGCGCGCGCCGGTCATCGCGACGATCGCGAGCCGCTTGCGACCGACCCATTCGGTCAGGAAGCCCGCTGGTCCGTGGAGGACCTGCGCGCCCGTCGACAGGCTCTGCAGGATCGCGATGGTGATGGGGTCGGCGCCGAGATGGAGCGCCCAGGCGGTCAGCACCGCGCCGGTCGCGAACGCATTCCAGGTCTCGGAGACGCCGCCCTCGAGCATCGATGCGCGCAGGGAGCGGCGCAGCGGGGAGGAGGACGAAGGGGCTTGTGGCGACACGGCACGAGGGATCGATCGAACGGCGATCGATCTCTCGCGAGGATGGATCACCCGATCCGGAGAATCCAGAGCACGATCGCGAGGGCACACGATCGATGCGGCGCTGTGGGCGCTTCTCGCTTCGAGTAAGATGCGGCCCGTCCAACGCGGAGGAAGACAGCGTGGTCGACACGATCCCGAGGCGGCTCCTCGAACAAGCGAAGCGGCGGCCCGACCGGCCAGCCTATCTGGTGAAGGAGAACGGCATCTGGAAGTCGACCAGCTGGGCCGGATACGCGCGCGAGGTCACGCAGGCCGCGCGCGCGTTGATCGCGCTGGGGTTCCAGCCCGGACAGCGCGTCTGTCTGCTCGGCTTCAACCGGCCGGAGTGGGTGATCCTCGATCTCGCGGCGATGACCGCGGGCGGCGCGGCGGCGGGCATCTACACGACCAGCTCGGCCGACGAGGTCGCGTACATCCTGAACCACTCCGAGGCGCCGCTCGTCCTCGTCGAGAACGCCGATCAGGCGAAGAAGGTCTTCAGCAAGCGCGCCGAGCTGCCCGCGCTCAAGCACGTCGTCGTGATGCGCGGGCCCAAGGTCGAGGGCGCGATGAGCTGGGACGACTTCATGTCCCGCGGTGACGCCGTCTCGGAGAAGGACGTGCTCGATCGCGTCGACGCGCTCCAGCCGAACGAGAGCGCGACGCTGATCTACACGTCGGGCACGACCGGCCCGCCGAAGGCGGTGATGCTCAGCCACGAGAACCTCGCGTGGACCGCGAGCGTGCTGCGCGACCTGACGAAGATCGACGCGTCGGGGCGCTCGCTGAGCTACCTGCCGCTCTCGCACATCGCCGAGCAGATGGCGACGATCCACGGCCCGATCACCGGCGGCGCGTCGGTGTACTTCGCGGAGTCGATCGATCCGAAGGTGCTCGTCGAGAACCTCAAGGAGGTGCGGCCCACGCTCTTCTTCGGCGTGCCGCGCATCTGGGAGAAGTTCCACGCGACGCTCGACGGGCGCATGCGCGACGCGAAGGGCGCGAAGGCGAAGCTCGTGCAGTGGGCGCGCGGTGTGGGCGCGCGTGCGAGCGCGCTGCGCGCGAAGGGCGACGAGCCGAAGGGCGCGCTCGCGCTGCAGTACGCGCTCGCCGAGCGGCTCGTGTTCTCGAAGATCAAGCAGGCGATCGGGCTCGATCAGGCGACGGTGCTCGTCAGCGGTGCGGCGCCGATCGCGAAGGAAGTGATCGAGTTCTTCGCGAGCATCGGGATCCTCATCCAGGAGATCTACGGGCAGAGCGAGGACTGCGGACCGACGAGCTTCAACCTCGCGGGGCGCACGAAGTTCGGCTCGGTGGGTGTCCCGCTGCCCGGCGTCGAGGTGAAGATCGGCGACGACGGCGAGATCCTCGTGCGCGGCAAGAACGTCTTCCTCGGGTACTTCAAGGACGAGGCGGCGACGCGCGAGACGATCGACGACAAGGGCTACCTGCACTCCGGCGATCTCGGGCGGTTCGACGAGGAGGGTTTCCTCCACATCACCGGGCGCAAGAAGGAGATCATCATCACCGCGGGCGGCAAGAACATCACGCCGAAGAACATCGAGAGCGCGGTGAAGAACCATCCGCTCGTCGGTGAGGCGGTGGTGATCGGGGATCGCCGCAAGTACCTCACGATGCTCGTCACGCTCGAGCCCGACGCGGCGCAGAAGGTCGCGACGGAGAAGGGCATCCGCGGCGCGCTGCACGAGTCCGACGCGATCCGCGCCGAGATCCAGCGGCAGCTCGACGAGGTGAACGACAAGCTCGCGCGCGTGGAGCAGGTCAAGAAGTTCACGATCCTGCCGCGCCCGTTCGGCATCGACACCGGCGAGCTCACGCCGACGCTGAAGATCAAGCGCAGCGTCGTGGCGCGGAACTTCGCGTCGGAGATCGACGCGATGTACGCGGGCGACAAGGACTGATGCACGAAGCACCGTGGCGGCGCTCCGTCGCCGCGGTGCGCGCTCGCGTCGTGGAGGACGTGGAGACGTGAGGTCGATCGCGATCGTGCTCGTGGCGGTGCTGGCCCAGGGGTGCTGCTGCTTCGGTGGCGAGTGGCTCGCCCCGCCGGCCTCGGGCGGGCCCAGCGCGGAGGAGCACGATCGACCGCTGGTCGAGCTCGCGCGCCGCTACGTCGAGGAGCACGCGCAGGAGATCGTCGGGCCCGTCGACGCGGGTGCTGCGAGCGCGTCGCAGGAGTGCCTCGCGGCGATCGCGATGATCACGGCGGCGGTCGTGGTGCCGGTGATCACGCGCGGGCACGCGGGGAGCGAGCTCGCTGCCGAGGTGCGCTTCGATCTCGCGCAGTGCGCGCGATCGATCGTGGTGCAGCTCGTCCACCGCGCGGGCGTGTGGGTCGCGCTCGCGGCGACGGTGATCGCGAGTGGATCGGTGCCGCGGACGGTCGGCGAGCCGAGCCCGTGGGTGTTCGTGCCCGGACCGCCGCCGTCGACCGACGTCGACGTCGGCATCGACGAGCTATTCGATTGAGTCGATGACGATCAGCCCGCGCTCGAGGCCGCTCGCGCCGTCGACGGTGTCCATCGCCGCGAAGAGTCGCTCGGTGGGCACGAGCCACGGGTCGTAGTCGTCGTTCACGTCGAGCACGAAGACGAGATCGTCGTCGGGAAGATAGCCGCCGATCGGCGAGTGGTGCCCTCCGCCGCGCGCGAAGAGCGGGCCGCGATGGAAGTTGACGACGATGCGATCGGACTCGCTGTTCGCGTGTCGCGCGAGGAGCGCGCGGAACGTCGCGAGATCGAAGTCGCGGTGGATGGTGACGCGGCGCGATGGCAAGCGCGTGCGGGCGAGCGTCGCGAGCTGATCGAGCGTGATCCCGCTCGGGAGGAAGCCCGCGATCGTCGTGATGTCGGTGCCCTCGAGGACGGTCGAGAGCTCACCCGGCTGATCGAGCGAGCGCATCACGTCGACGATGCTGGTCGGCCCACAGAAGCTGCCGTTCGGCTGTGACACGAAGCGCGCGTGGTAGCGGCGCGCCGCGGGGAGCTGCCAGGCGCGCCCGAGCAGCGTGTCGTCCTGGTAGCTCGCGTCGTCGGCGATCGGATCGACCTGCGCCCATTGCGCCGCGGCCGCGTCGCGCGAGCGCACGAACGCGAACGCGCCGCCACCGATCGAGAGCGTGAGGACCGCGGCGAGGGCCGCGATCCAGCGACGGCGACGGGGCGTGCTCACGATTCGATGGTAGCCCCAGATCGTTCGCCCGCGTCGCGCGTCTCGTGCCCGGCGGAGGCGTGCATGCGGACGTTGCTGGGGGCGCTGCTGGCGCTCGGGGTCGTGATCGGTCTCGTGGGGCGAGCGGACGCGCAGGACGCGTGGGTCGGCGGCGCGCCGCTCCAGGGACGCGTCGTGGTCGGCGGCGCGGGTGAGGCGTGGGTGGGAGTGTGGGTCGATGCGCCCAACGTCGTCGCGCCTCCGAGCGTGCGCGCGCCGATGGCGGTGTCGCTCGTGATCGACACCTCGGGATCGATGTCCGGCGACAAGATCCAGAACGCGCGCATGGCCGCGCAGAGCCTGATCGAGTCGCTCTCCGACGGAGACGTGGTCTCGGTCTACGGCTTCTCGAACGCGGTGACCGAGATCGCACCGCCGACCGTGGTGAACGCCGCGACGCGCGGGATGCTGATCCAGCGCGCCGGGATGATCGTCGCGGGCGGCGGCACGAACCTGTGGGACGGAATGCAGGCGGGCATCGGGCGCATCGCGCAGGCGCCCGCGACGCACCCGGTGCGGCGCGTGTTCGTGATCTCCGACGGGCGCGCGAACGTCGGTCCTTCGGATCCTCAGTCGCTCGGCGACCTCGCGGCGCGCGCGACCGAGTGGGGCACCCAGGTCACTGCGATCGGGGTGGGCTACGACTACGATCCGCAGACGCTGCAGGCGATGGTCGTGCGGAGCGCGGGGCGCCTGCACCACCTCGGCGCGCCGCACCAGATGGCCGCGATCCTCGAGCACGAGCTGCAGCGCATGCAGCGCTCGGTCGCGCTCGACGGCACGATCGAGATCGTGCCCGCGCCCGGCGTGGTGATCCTCGGCGGCGCGACGACGGGCGCGGTGATCGAGGGCGGCCGGCTGCGCTTCGCGCTCGGCGCGCTCGACGCCGGTCAGCGCCGCGAGATCCTGTTCCGCGTGCGGGTGAGCCCGGGGAACGCGGGCAACCAGCCGCTCGCGAACGTGCGCCTCTCGTACCGCACGCCCGAGAGCCGCGACGTGCGCACCCAGGACACGGTGCTGCGCTACGAGGCGACGACCGACGCGCGCGCGGTCGCGAGCGCACCGACGACCCCCCGCGTCGCTGCGATGGTCGCGCAGCACGAGGCGAGCGAGGCCCAGCGGCGCGCCGCCGAGATGCTCGCGCGCGGTGAGGCGGAGCGTGCCCAGCGCGAGCTCGCCGCGGCGCGTCTGCAGCTCGATCGCACGGTCACGACGTACGACTTCGCCGACGCGCAGATCGAGGGCGACCTGCGCCGTCGCTCGGCGTCGGTGGCGCGTGATGCCGATGCCGCGGGCGCGGCGCGCACCGAGTCGGAGCAGCGCGCGCGCAGCTACGAGCTGCAGGCCGCGCCGATGTCGGCCGAGGGGTACTGAGAGGTCGAGCGCGCGGAGGACGCGCGTGGCGTCCTCCGCGTCGATCTCAGAGCCCCGCGATCTCGCGCAGGCGTGCGACGAGCGCGTCGCAGGTCGTGGCGATGCCCGTCGCGGGCTGGACGTACACGTCGCTCGGCGGCTGACCGAGATCGCTGACCATCTCTTCGTACTGCGGGCGCGCGTTGGCGGGCGTGAAGTCGTCGTCGAGCACGACCATCAGCAGCGTGTCGTCGCTCATCAGGCGGGTGCGCACCGAGTCCGTCCACGAGGGCCCGGTGGGCCACGGGTTGAGCAGGCCGGTGCTCGCGGGGTCGGGGCCGCTGCGCGCGTTCTCGTCGGTGAGCATCACGATCACGCGCTGCGAGGTGCTCCGCCAGCACCCACCCGCGACGCGCCCGCTCGAGCACGTGAACGGCACCGCGTCGGGCTGGGGCGTCGCCCCGGTGAGGATGTTGAGCGCCTCCATCGTCGAGTCGTCGCCGCCGCCGAGGAACGCCTGGCTGGCGATGCGGGCGTCGATCGTGGAGCCCGTGCCACGCCCGAGCTCGACCGCGCCCTGGAACGTCTGTCCCGGCCCGATGTGATCGCCGTAGAAGGCGAGGCCGACGTGCGCGTCGGTGAGCGCGAGGAGCGGATCGACGCAGCGCGACACGAACGTGACGCGATCGGCCTGGAACGGATCCAGGTTCGAGCCCGTCGCGTCGGCGAGGAAGAGCACGTCGATCGGCGGCGTCGAGGTGCACGGCGCGAGCTCCTCGGTGTAGCCGCACGCCGGGCTGCATCGGACCAGCCGAGTCTGGCCCGCGGGGCAGCCGTTCTCGGTCCGCGTGGTCTCACCGGGCGCGCACTCGCCCTCACCACCGCAGGTGCCGGTCGGCACCCACGTGCACGTCGTGTCGCAGCGCGCGGTCCGGGTGCCGCACATGCCGCACTCCGCGCTGCCGGTCGTTCCCGGCACGCACTCGCCCTCGTTCTCGCAGGGGTCGTACTCCCACACTCGCGCTGCGCTGCAGAACCGCTCCTGCGTCCCGCATCGCCCGCATGCGACGGTCTCGAGGGTGCCCGGCGTGGTGCACGCGTCCGCCATGCACTCCGAGCTCGGCTCGAACGTGCACGCGTCGCTGCACGTGAGCTCGCGCGTCTCGTCCTCGGCGCAGTCGGCGCGCCCGCGCGTCATCGTGCCCGGCTCGCACTCGCCTTCGTCACCGCACGTGCCCTCGTCGACCCACGTGCAGCTCGCGTCGCAGCGCTGCGTCTGCGCGCCGCAGTGGCCGCAGGGCATCGTGCGCGTGGTGCCCGGCGCGCACGCGCTCTCGTCCTGATCGCACACGCCGTAGGCCCACACGAGGTCCGCGGTGCAGAACCGCGTGACGCTCCCGCAGAGACCGCACGCGACGGTCTCGGTGCTGCCCGGCGTCTCGCACGGCTCGGGCGCCGGCGCGTCGGGCCGCGCCTCGCTCGCGTCGACACCGACGCTGCCGCCATCGTCATCCATCACCGCGGCGTCGATGCCGGCTCCGCCATCCGGCGTCGGCGAGCCGTCGTCGTCGCCACATCCCACCGCCGCCGCGACCATCAGTCCGTAGAGCGCTGCGCGCCATCGTGTTCTCACTGCTCAGTCCTCCGCGCGGGACGAGGATACGCGCGCTCGTGCTGGCAGTTCTCCCCGAAAGCGTGGTCTCCTGGCGCGCTCGTGGGCTCGTTCGCAACGCTCGTCGACGCGCCGGTGCCGATCTGGCAGCGCGCGCTCTCGCTGATCGGCCTCGTGGTCATGATCCTGATCGCGTGGGCGCTCTCCACCGATCGCAAGGCGTTCCCCTGGCGCGTCGTGGCCTCCGGCGTCGCGCTGCAGCTCGCGTTCGGCGTGCTGGTGCTGAAGACCGAGACCGGCCTCGCGCTCTTCTCGGTGCTCAACGACGCGGTCTCGGCGCTGCTCGACTTCACCGCGGAGGGCAGTCGTTTCCTCTTCGGCGACTATCTCGATCAGCACTTCACCGTCGCGCTCAACGTGCTGCCGACGATCATCTTCTTCAGCGCGCTGATGACGGTGCTCTACCACCTCGGCTTGATGCAGCGCGTGGTGAAGGCGTTCGCGTGGGCGATGCAGCGCACGCTGCGCACCAGCGGCGCGGAGACGCTGAGCGCGGCCGCGAACATCTTCGTCGGACAGACCGAGGCGCCGCTCGTCGTGAAGCCGTACGTCGCGCGCATGACGAAGTCGGAGCTCATGGCGATCATGACCGGGGGCTTCGCGAGCATCGCGGGCGGCGTGCTCGCGGCGTACGTCGGCATGCTGCGCGCCCGCTTCCCCGACATCGCGGGGCACCTGATCGCGGCGAGCGTGATGAGCGCGCCGGCGTCGCTGTTGATCGCGAAGGTGATGATGCCGGAGCGCGAGACGCCGGTGTCCGCCGGCTCGCTCGACATGGAGGACGAGGCGCCCTACGCGAACGTCATCGACGCGGCCGCGAGCGGCGCCGCGGACGGGCTCAAGCTCGCGATGAACGTGGGCGCGATGCTGCTCGCGTTCCTCGCGCTGGTCGCGATGGTGAACTGGCTCTTCGCGGTGCCGGCGCTGCTGCACAACCGCGTGGAGTGGATGGAGGCGCTCGACGGGCTGCGGCGCGCGGAGATGGCGATCCCCGCGGGCTGCGATGCTCCGAGCGGCGCGGCCGCGCTCGCGCAGTGCATCCGCGCGGCGAACGAGCTCGGCGTCACGCAGTCGCCCCTCGTCGCGTGGGATCCGCTCTCGATGCAGGGGATCCTGGGCTGGCTCTTCTGGCCCTTCGCGTTCGTGATGGGCGTGCCGCCCGAGGAGTGCGCGACCGTGGGCGCGCTGCTCGGCGAGCGCCTCGTGCTCAACGAGTTCGTCGCGTACATGCGCCTCGCCGACGGGCTCGCGCAGGAGACGCCGTTCCTCGGCCGGCGTGCGGCGGTGATCGCGAGCTACGCGCTCTGCGGCTTCGCCAACATCGGCTCGATCGCGATCCAGATCGGCGGGATCAGCGCGATGGCGCCCGAGCGTCGTGGTGATCTCGCGCGCATCGGTCCGCGCGCGATGATCGCGGGGATGCTCGCGTGCTTCATGACCGCGTGCGTCGCGGGGCTGCTGGTCTGAGCGCGAGCCGACCGCGCCGTGCGGGGCGCGCTGCCACCGGCGTGTGACGCGGGCCCACGCGCGGCGGCCTTCGTCGATCGCGCGTTCGCGCGCGGCCCGGTGCGTCGCGACATGGCACGTCCGATGCGACGTTCGGCGTTCCGCGACGCGAGCAGAGACGTCGACGCATGGTCGAGCGCGAAGAGCGGAGCTGGTCGTCGAAGGAGCAGATCCACCACGGGCCTCGCTACTCGGTGTTCCGTGTGCGCGACGCGAGCGGCCGCTCGCGCGTGCTGAAGACGGTGCGGCGCGGAGCGCGCGCGGCGCGCGCGGCGGAGCTGCTGGTCCGCGAGCACGCGATGCTCTCGCGCGTGAGCGCGATCTCCGGGATCTCGCGCGTGATCGCGATCGAGGATCCCGAGGGCGATCGGCCGCGGCTCTGGCTCGAGGACGCCGGCCCGCGTCACCTGAAGTCGCTGCTACGGCGCGGCCCGCTCGCGATCGACGACGCATTGCGGATCGCGGTGGAGCTCGCGGAGATCGTCGCGCAGCTCCATCGCGCGCACGTCCTCCACCGCGACATCAACCCGACGAACGTCGTGGTCTCGGCCGACGGCCGTCGCATCACGCTGGTCGACTTCGATCTCGCGACCGACGTGCCCGGGCCCGCGCCGCGCGAGGCGCTCGAGGTCGACGTCGAGGGCACGCTGCTCTACGTCGCGCCCGAGCAGACGGGCCGCCTCGATCGTGTGGTGGACCAGCGCGCGGACCTCTACGCGCTCGGGGCCACGCTCTACGAGATGCTCACCGGCGGGCCGCCGTTCGCGCTGCGCGATCCCGTCGAGCTCGTGCACGCGCACCTCGCGCGCGATCCGCTGCCGCCGAGCGAGGTGCGACCCGAGATCCCGCGGGTGCTCTCGGATCTGGTGCTGAAGCTGCTCGCGAAGGTGCCGGAGCAGCGCTACCAGAGCGCCGACTCGCTGGTCGCGGATCTGCGCGAGGCACGCGCGCGGTGGGACGCGTCGCGCACCATCGAGCCCTTCGAGCTCGCGCGGCTCGACGTCGCGCGCGCGATGGTGCCCGAGGGCCGGATCTACGGTCGCGATCACGAGCTCGCGCTGCTCGAGGGCGCGTTCGAGCGAGCGCGCCAGGGCGCGCGAGAGACCGTGATGATCACGGGCCCGGCGGGCATCGGGAAGACCGCGATCGTGCAGGCCCTCCGGGCGCGTGCCCGCGCGGTCGGCGCTCATTTCGGGGCGGGCAAGCTCGATCCCGTGCGCGGCAACGCACCGTACGCGCCGCTGATCGAGGCGCTCGAGGCGATCGTGCGCGAGCTCGCCGCCGCGCCCGACGCGACGTCGAACGAGTGGCGCGCGCGCATCGCCGAGGCCGTCGGCGCGAACGCGCGTGTGATCACCGATCTCGTGCCCAGCGCGCGTGCGCTGCTCGGTGAGTCTCCCCCGCTCGAGCCGGTCGCGCCGGCCGACGCGGAGACCCGGTTCGACCTCACGTTCGAGCAGTTCGTGCAAGCGCTCGCCACGGCGGAGTCGCCGCTCGTGCTCTTCGTCGACGACCTGCAGTGGGCGGACGCCGCCTCGCTGCGCGTGCTCGAGATGCTCGCGACGAGCACGACGCTGCGGCACGTCCTGCTCGTCGGTGCGTACCGCAGCGAGGACGGCACCGCCGAGCCGCCCCTCGGCGACGCGCTCGTCGCGATCCGCGCGCACGACGCGCCGCTGCGCTCCATGCTCCTCGGTCCGCTCGATCGTGCCGCGGTGACGGCGCTCTGCGCCGACGCGTTCCACGCGAGCCCGGAGCGCGCGGAGGAGCTCGCCGCCATCGTGCACCGCAAGACGGCGGGCAACCCGTTCTACGTGGAGCGCTTCCTGCGGGACCTGCACCAGCGAGGGCTGCTCGCGCTCGACGCGGAGCACGCCGAGTGGAGCTGGAGCACCGAGCAGATCGCGGCGTCGCCGATGAGCGAGAACGTCGTCGAGCTGATGCTCGACGCGGTGCGCCGACTGCCGCCGAGCGTGCAGCGCGTGCTCGGCGCGGCATCGTGCTTCCGGCGTGCGATCGACGTCGGTTTGCTCGCGCGTCTCGTCGAGCGCCCTCCGGCCGAGATCGCCGAGGCGCTGTGGACCGCGGTCGATCAGAGCCTGCTCGTCGCCGAGGCGCGCGTCGCGCCCGCCGACACGACCTACCGCTTCGCGCACGATCGTGTGCAGCAGGCGATGGGCTCGCTGCTCGACGAGACCGAGCGCCAGCGCCTGCACCTCCGGCTCGGGCGCCTGCTCGGCGAAGATCCGACGACGCGCGAGCAGCGCCTCTTCGATCGCGTCGATCACTTGAACCTCGGCGCCGCGCTGATGAGCGCGCCCGAGCGGATCGAGCTCGCCGAGCTCGACCTCGCCGCCGGCCGCGCCGCGAAGGCCGCGTCGGCGTTCGGACCGGCGCTCGCCTACCACGATCGCGGCCTCGCGCTGCTGCCCGAGGGCGCGTGGGACACGCACGCGGAGCTCTGCTTCGCGCTGCATCGCGATGCCGCCGAGGCCGCGTACGTCGTCGGCGATCACGCGCGCGCCGAGGCGCTGGTCGAGGCTGCGATCCTCCACGCGCCGTCGCGCTTCGAGAAGGCCGCGCTCTACTCGCTGCGCCTGCTCGCCGCCGATGCGCGCGGCGCCTATCGCGAGGCGACGCGGTGGGGCCGCGAGGGGCTGCACATCCTCGGCATCGAGCTGCCCGACGACGATCTCGCGCACGCCGTCGAGGACGAGGTCGTCGCGGTCGCGGCGGCGCGACGCGAGCGCTCGGAGGAGGAGCTGATCGCCGCGCCTCCGATGCGCGACCCCGATGCGCTCGCGTGTGTGCAGCTGCTCGACGACCTCGCGGCGCCGACGTTCTACTCGAGCTGGCGCCTGCACGTGTGGATCCGCGCGCGCACCGTTCGCCTCGTGCTCGAGCACGGCAACGTCGCGCCCGCGGGCATCGCGTACGCGACGTACGGCAAGCTCATGGAGGATCGCGGCGACCCGCAGGCCGCGCACTCGTACATCCGGCTCGGCGCCGCGCTCTCGCAGCGATGGCGCACCCAGAAGTCGCGCGCGCTGACGCTCTTCGCGGTGTTCATGAACCACTGGCGCGCGCCGCTCCGCAGCAGCGTACCGATCATCCGGCGCGCGATCGCCGCGAGCTCCGAGGTGGGCGACTCGGGCTACGCCGGACGCACGCGCGCCGCGCTCACGAGCGTGCTCTACCAGCAGGGCACGGCGCTCGGGCACGTGCTCAGCGAGGTCGAGCGCGCTGCTTCGTTCTGCCGGCGCCTGAAGCAGCAGGCCGGCACCGAGCAGCTGACGCTGCAGCGACAGATGATCCGCTGTCTCCAGGGACGCACGCGCGATCGTGGTGCGTGGGAGGACGACGACTTCGACGAGGTGCGCTTCGCCGGCGCGTTCGCCGAGTCGCCCCATCACGAGTGCGTCTATCACGTCATGCGGCTCGAGACGTCGTACCTGCTCGGCGATCTGCGCGACGCCCGCGCGCGCATGGACGCGGCGGGCGAGCGCTGGCGCGCGGTCAGCGGCCTCTTCCTCCTCGCGCAGTACGTGTACTTCTCGTGCCTGACGCGCGCGTCGCTGGCGGACCTCGCGCCCGACCAGCGCGACACGCTGCTCGCCGCGATCGATCGTGGTCGCGAGCGACTGCGACGCTGGGCCGAGAACTGCCCTCCGAACTTCGCGCACAAACACGACCTCGTGGCCGCCGAGGCGGCGCGGCTCCGCGGGCAGCACGTCGAGGCGACGTCGCGCTACGAGGCTGCGATCGCCGGCGCGCGCCGCGAAGGGTTCGAGCAGGACGAAGCCCTCGCGAGCGAGCTCGCGGGACGCTACTACCGCGCGCTCGGCCAGCGACGCATCGCGGCGTTCTATCTCGAGGCCGCGATGGACGCGTACGCGCGATGGGGCGCGACCGCGAAGGTCGAGGCGCTCGAGGAGGAGACGCGCGAGCTCGGCGTCAGCGGGACGATCCCGCTCAACGTCGTCATCACGCCTCCGAGCGATCAGGTCGCGCGGGCCGCGCTCGATCGGCTCGGTCTCTTCGAGGCCGCCGAGACGATCTCGAGCGAGGTCTCGTTCGAGGGCGTGGTCGAGAAGCTCATGCGGATCTGCCTCGCCACCGCGGGCGCGCAGCGTGGCGTGCTGGTGCTCGACCGTGACGGCGCCCTCGAGGTGCGCGCCGCGGGCGCGGTGGGCGAGCCGCCGAACCTCGACGTCGCGCCGCTGCGCGCATCGGACCGCGCGCCGACGTCGCTCGTCGAGCACGCGTTCCGCAGCGGCGAGGTGCTCGTGCTCGCGAATGCCGCGCACCACGTGCGCTTCGGCGCCGACGCGTACGTCGCCGCGCGCCAGACCAAGTCCGCGCTCGCGATGCCGATCCCGCGACAAGGCCGCACGATCGGCGTGCTCTACCTCGAGAACGATCTCGTCACGCGCGCGTTCACCGCGGAGCGCGTCCAGGTGCTGCGCCTGCTCTCGTCGCAGGTCGCGATCTCGCTCGAGAACAGCCGTCTCTTCGAGGATCTGCGGCTCGAGGTGGGCGAACGATCGCGCGCCGAGCGGCGCCTCCGCTTCTTGTCGGAGGCCAGCGTCGCGCTCGCGCGCTCGCTCGACCCGGACGCGACCGCTTCGTGCGTCGCGAAGCTCGCCGTGCCCTTCCTCGGCGACTGGTCGACGCTCGACGTCGCGTACCCCGACGGATCGGTGTCGCGTGTCGCGCAGGCGCACGTCGACGAGCGACGCGAGGCGCTGCTCGGCGCACAGCACGATCACGACTCGATCGCCGCGCTCGTCTTGCGCACCGGCGAGCCGCAGCTCCGGGGCGCGACCGAGCTCCACGACGCGCAGAGCGTGATCGCGGTGCCCCTGCGTGCGCGCGATCTCGTCGTCGGCGTGCTCACGATCGGCTCCTCCTCCGCGGCGCGCATCCACGACGAGGCGGACCTCTCGCTCGCGCAGGAGCTCGCGCATCGCGCCGCCAACTCGCTCGAGAACGCGCGCCTCTACCGCGAGGCCGAGGACGCGGTGCGCCTGCGCGACGAGTTCCTCTCGATCGCCTCGCACGAGCTGCGCACGCCGCTCGCGAGCCTGCAGCTCGCGGTGCAGGGCCTTCCGCGCATGTTGCCTCCTTCGTGTCTCGCCGACGCGCAGCGGGTGACCGCGCTCGTCACGCGGCAGGTGCACCGCCTCGACTCGCTCATCGGGCTCCTGCTCGACGTCTCGCGCATCCGCCGCGGCCGGTTGCAGCTCGATCGCCAGCGCACCGACTTGCGCGAGATCGTGCGCGAGGCGAGCTCGCTGCTCGCGCAGGATCTCGCGCGCTCGGGGAGCGAGCTCGTCGTCAGCGGCGACACGTCGGTCGCGGGATGCTGGGACGGCGCGCGGCTCGAGCAGGTTCTGATCAACCTGCTCGGGAACGCGATCAAGTTCGGGCGCGGAGAGCGCATCGACGTGAGCGTCACGCGAGAGGGCGAGCTCGCGCGCGTCGTGGTCACGGACCACGGCATCGGCATCGGGCCCGAGGTGCGCGACCACGTGTTCGAGCCGTTCCGCCGCGGCGTCTCGTCGCGTCACTACGGCGGGCTCGGCCTCGGGCTCTTCATCACGAGGACGATCGTCGAGGAGCACGGCGGGCACATCGCGGTCGCGAGCGAGGTCGATCAGGGCACGACGTTCATCGTCGAGCTGCCGACCGGATGCTGAGCGCTCGAGCCTGTCGAGAAATCGGCTCGCCCGCAGGCCCCTACCGTCCGCGCGCTTCGCGCGCTCCCGTACGGACCTGCGGGACGAGCACTCCGGTAGGGGCTCAGCGCTTCGCGGTGCCGATCATGGGCTTCACCTCGCGCACGTCGAAGAGCTTGTGGCAGCGCTCGCAGCGCAGCTTCATGCCCTTCTTCACGCCGGCGGCCAGCCGCGTCTGCTCGGCTCCGCAATGGGAGCACGTGAGCATCACGCGCTGCACGACCGCATACGGGAGCACCATCTCCTGGTGATGGCGCCGATGCATCGCGCTGTCGAGCGTCCACGTGTACGATCGAACGCGGGGGGACGAGCGATGCACTCGATGCGCGCGCGGAACGTACCAGTCCGTCGGCTCTTGCTCGCGCACGCCGCCGCGCTCGTGCTCGGCTGCGGTCGCGTGGGGTTCGTCGCCGACGCCGAGCCTCGCGAACAGGAAGACGCGAGCGTCGACGGGCCCACGAGCTGCGTCGCGTGCGCGGAGTGGTGCAACGATCGCGACGACGACTGCGACGGTGCGATCGACGAGGGCGCGGTGTGCGACGGCATCTGCGCGCGCACGCGCCGCAGCGGTCTCGACCTCGCGCTCCTGTGCGACGCGTCGACGCGCGACGCCGCCGAGATCGCGTGCGCCGAGCGCGGTGGCGCGCTGATCGCGATCGCCGACTACGCGGCGCACCAAGCGGGGCTCGAGCTGCTCACCGAGGCCACGCAGAGCTGCGCGTGGCTCGACGGATCGGACGCGACCGAGGAGGGCGCGTGGCAACACGCCGACGGCCGGCGCTTCTGGACCGGCGCGGCGGACGGCGCCGCACCCGTCGGCGCGTTCGCGTCGTGGCGCGCCGGTGAGCCCGACGACGCAGGCGGGGCCGAGGACTGGCTCGTGCTGGTCGCGGACGAGGGCTGGGCCGACTTCCCGAGCGACGCCACCTGCGCCGCGCTGTGTGCGCGCCCGGTGTGCGCGCCGTGAGCGCTACGCGCCGCCCACCATCGTCTTGCGCTCTTCTTCGAGCCAGCCGAAGAAGGTCGACATCTGCGAGCGCTGCTCGGGCGGCATGTACTCGAAGTTCCTTCCGCGATCGATGATCTCCCAGAAGTCCTTCGTGGTGACGCCCTCGAGCGAGGTCCGGATCTGATCGAGCCGCGCGCGCGGCTCGTTCCGCATGTCGTCTGCGATCAGGTGCGCCTTGTCGCGCTGGCTCTTCCACAGGTAGTACGCCGCGAGCTTCACCTGCGCCTTGCGCACGCCGAGCAGCGCGGACTCCTGCGCCTGCGAGCGAAGCGGGCGATCGAGCTCGAGGAACTGCTCGAGCATCGCGTCCTGCTCGGGCGCCTCCTGCTCGTGCGCCATCTGGCAGATCGCCGACACGTCGTACGCGACGGTCTCGGTCACGAAGGGCAGCTTCATGTCGAAGCTCACGTGCCCGTAGTACGTCATGTGCCGCACGCCCTCGCGCGCCGCCTCGCCGTTGCCGTCGCGCAGGAGCGCCTCGACGAGCTTCCGGTACTGGTTGAGCACGTTGTACGCAGTGCGCACGTCGCGCGCGTTGAGCGTCGCGCGCAGGTAGCTGTTCATGAAGCGATAGACGAGCCGGATGAGCTCTTCGTCCTTCGCCTGGCTCGCGGCCTCGCCGATGTACCGGGTGTCGATCGCGACGAGGTAGTTGATGTCGCGCATCGAGCCCAGCGCCTCGTTGTAGATGCCGAGGTACTGGCGCATCACCTTCCACTCGACCCAGGTGCGGCGCGTCTCGAGATCCCCGAGCGACTCGGGATCCATCGCGACGAAGTCGGGGTTCTGCTTGAGCCCCGAGCCCAGCGCGAACCACGCGTCGGACGCGCGCGACTTCAGCTTCAGGTACGCGAGCGTGAAGTCCTTCAGCGCGTCGACCGCGCCGCTCGCGATGATCTTGTCCTTGCCGCTGATCGAGTTCGACGTGATGTCGGTGAGCTCCTCCATCGCGTTCAGCGTCGCGCTCTGCAGGCGCGAGGAGAAGTCGGTGTCGGCCGACTCCGAGCCCTCGGTCGCGGTGCGGATCGCGTCGCGCCGGATGCGACGGATGATGTTCATCGGCTCGAGGAACCAGAACACGTAGCCGAAGTACGGCGCCATCAGCACGAGGCCGATGGTCGTCATCCCCATCATCGCGAGCAGCGTGCCGCGCGGGACGAACTCGGACTTGAGCGTGAACGCGGTCCACACGCCCATCACGCACACGATCACGTAGAAGCCCATCACCGCGAGGTTCACGCGGTCGCGGAGGAACATCCGCGCGACGCCGGTGTACCGCTCGGCCGAGAGCTGCACGATGATCGAGACGACCGTGACGACGATGCCGAAGACCGTCGCGATGTTGCCGGCGAGCGAGCTGATCGCGTCGGTGATCGTGTGGGGATCGAAGTCGACGAAGCGATGGACCGCGCTGTTCGCGTCCGGCGCGGCGCTCCCGAAGAGCACGTGATCGAAGTAGTAGAGCGTCGCGAACACGAAGATCGCGGCGCCCGTGAGCACCACGAAGGGCATCGCCCAGCTCAGCGCGCCGCGGCGCAGACCGTTCGGCCTCTCGTGCGCCGGACGCGCGCCGTTCGTGTCGCTCCCCACCACGCTGCTCCCGTCGAGAAGGGCGAGCAGTATCGCAAGCGCATCTCGTGCTGGGAAGCGAGAAGGGCGCGCGTGACGGGCGCGACGTTTCGCGGCCAATCAGAGCACGTGCACACGTCGTCCACGCGTCCGGTGCTCGTCTCCACGCTCCTCCTCGCGCTCGCCGGTTGCGGCTCGTCGTCGGGCGACGACACCGACGCATCGACGCGCGACGCGGGTCCATCGCCCACCGATGGAGGCTCCGTCGACGCCGCGCGCGATGCAGGCGGCGACGACGAGCACGACGCAGGCGCACCCGATGCGGGCCCATGGGAGGTGCCGGCCTACACGCTGCGCGTCTTCACCAGCCCGACGGGCATGCCGCTCGCGACGCCGTACGGCATGAACGACGAGGGCACGATCGTCGGCAACGCCGGGCCCGAGCCGTGGTCGCCCGACTCGATCCCGGTCGTGGTCGGGGTCGACGACACCGCGATCGATCCGCTCGAGACCGAGCGCGGCCTGCTCGCGTACGCGCGCGACGCGGACGACGGTGGGCGCGTCGTCGGTGAGCACGATCGCCAGCCGCACCTCTGGGAGGCCGATGGCCGCCGCGTGCTGCTGCAGGTCCCGAGCGGCTTCTTCTCGGGCGCGGCGCGCGCGATCGGCGAAGACGGGACCATCGCCGGCAGCTACGCAGATCACGACGACCCGCCGCCGCCGGTCGGGCCGCGCCCGGTCGCGTGGGCGAGCGCGAGCGCGACGGGCGTCGAGCTGCTGCTGCTCGATCGCGAGTACCCCGTGGGTCAGGCCGTCGCGATCGCGGGCGGTCGCATCATCGGATCGCTCACGTCGAGCGACGGGATGTTCGCGGTCGTCTGGGACACGCTCGAGTCCGAGCCCACGCCGCTGCCGCGTCCCGACGACGCGCTCGGCACCGAGGCGTTCGGCGCGAACGAGCGCGGCGACGTCGTCGGCCGCGCGCTCTTCGAGGGCAATCGCGTCGAGGCGTACGCGTACTGGTCCGCGAGCGACGAGCCGGTCGTGCTCGGTGCGCCCGAGGGCGCGACCGCGAGCGGCTATGCCGAGGCCCACGACGTCGACGAGCGCGGCGTCGTCGTCGGCACCGCGCGCGTCGCCCCCGGCGTCGTGCACGCGATGTTGTGGGCGGGCGACGAGGCGATCGATCTCGACGCGCACGTCACGACGCGTCCCGCGGGCGTGCGCGCGATCGTGAACGCTGCCGCGATCGACACGAGCGGCCGCATCGCGGTCGAGGTGCTGCTTGACGGCGTACAGGCGGATCTCCCGCGCGCGATCGGTGTGCTCACGCCCGTCGAGTGAAGTTGGCCCGGGCGCGCCCGGGCTTACTTCGTGTCGTTGTGGTCTCCGACCTCTCCGCGGTCGCCGCGCGCGCGATGGAGCTCGTCGACGACGAGGACGCGATCTGGAACTGGGCCGAGCGAGCGGGCGCGCGCGGCTGGATGTTCCGCGGACAGCGCGAGGTCGACTGGCCGGTGCGCTCGTCGCTCGAGCGCTGTGCACGTCGCATGCAGTGGGAGCGCCCGCGTCGCTCGCTCGAGATCGGCATCTACCGTCGCTTCCAGCGCCACGCGCACCTCTTCGTCTCGCCGCTCCCGACCGACGAGGACGTGATCGAGTGGCTCGCGCTGATCCGTCACTTCGGCGCGCCGACGCGGCTCGTGGACTGGACGTACTCGTTCCACATCGCGCTCTTCTTCGCGGCGCGCGCCGCCGATCCCCACGACGACGGAGAGGACCGCTCGCTGGGCGAGCGATGCGCCGCGGTGTGGGCGATCGACGCGGAGTGGCTCGACGCGCGCGCGCTCGATCACCTGCGCCAGCACGGCGCCGAGGACGTCGCGGCGGCGTACCGCGACGACCTCTACGTGCGCCGCTACGAGACCTTCGGCACGGTCTACAACCGCTCGCCCGCGGTGCCCTTCGTGCTGCGACAGAACTGCTGGCGCCTGAACGAGCGCCTCGTCGCGCAGCAGGGCGTGTTCTTGTGTCCCGGCGACGTGGAGCGCGACTTCGAGGAGAACCTCGCCGCGCTGGTGCGCCCCGAGGACGTCGGCACGCACATCCGCAAGCTCGTGTTCCCCAAGCGCCTCGCGCTCGCGATCCTGCGACGCGCTTATCGCAGCGGCATCTCGCTCGCGACGATGTACCCGGGCCTCGAGGGCTTCGTGCGCTCGCTCGGCGATCTCGCGGCAGCGCCGGAGGTGCTCTCACCGAGCGAGCTCGACGCGCCGCTCGGTCGACACCAGCCGGGCGCGCCCCACGGATCGCGCCCCACGTCACATCCGAGGAAGCGCGTGCTGCGCAGGAGCGCGCGGAAATGAGCCGGGCTCACTTCCACGCGGCTCAGTGCACGTGGTCGTGGCTTCCGTCGCTCACGTCGATCATCCCCATCATCCCCGCGTCGGCGTGGTCGAGGATGTGGCAGTGCACCATCCACATGCCCGGCCGCTCGTCGTAGCGCACGACGAAGCTCGCCTCGCCGTCGACCGGCACGTCGATGGTGTCGATCCACTCCGGGAGCACGTTCCCGTGCGCGTCGAGCGCCTGGAAGAAGAACCCGTGCAGGTGGATCGGGTGCGACCAGTCCATCGTGTTGCGGAACGTCCAGACCTGCGTCTCGCCCACGTGCGCCGCGACCGGCGTCGCGTCCCAGTGCGGCACTCCGTCGAAGCCCATCACCAGCTGTCCGTCGACCGTGCGCTGCGTGAGATCGACGTCGAAGCGCGTCGCGCCCGCCGTGCTCAGCGCCTCGACCTGACGCGCGGGGATGTCGGGGATCGCGACGTCCTCCGGCGCGCCCACGAGCTCGATCGCGAGCACGTCGACCTCGTCGCGGAACTCCGTCGAGCCGTAGCCGCGATCGTACGGCACCCATCGCATCGTCAGCGTCTCGCCGTCTCGCCCGCGCGGCACGACGATGGCGTCGACGCGCTGCCCCGGCATGATCACCGGACGTGCGCTCTCGCGCGGACCGCTCGGTGAGATCCCCGCGTCGCCGCCGATCACCGTGAAGCGATGCCCCTCGATCGCGAGCTGGAAGTAGCGGCTGATCGCCGCGTTCACCATCCGCAGCCGCAGCGGCACGCCGTTGCGCGCGCGGATCGTCGGGCGCTCGCGACCGTTCGTGAGCACGTGGTTGCCCTCGCGACCGAAGAGCGTCGCGAGCGAGCCGCCCACGTCGGGCCCGAGCAGCTGTCCGTCGTCGTCGTCGTCGGTCGCGACGTCGCTCAGCACCAGCACGAGCTCGTCCATCTCGGGCTCGTCGTCCGCGCGCACCACGATCGTGCCGTAGAGCCCCGCCGCGACCTGCGCCGCGCTGCGATGGTGCGGATGGAACCAGTAGAGCCCTTCGTCGGGCAGCACGAAGTCGTAGTCGAACGTCTCGCCGGGCGCGATCGGCGGGTTCGGATGATCGGGCGCGCCGTCCATCTCGTTCGGCACCCGCACGCCGTGCCAGTGGATCGTGGTCGGCTCGGGCAGCTCGTTGCGGAAGTGCACGATCAGTCGATCGCCGACGCGCGCGTCGATGCGCGGCCCGGGCACGGTCCCGCCGTACGACCACATGCGCGTCGCGCCCGCCTCGACGATCGCGAGCTCGGTCTCGCGCGCGACCATCTCGATCTCGATCACGCGCGGATCAGGATCGAGATCGGTGGGCGTCTCGAGCCGCACCTCCTCGTCCCAGCCCATCGGTTGTGCGAGGTCGTCGCCCTGCGGTGCGCACGAGAGCGCGAGCAAGGCGAGCCCCATCGGAACGGCGATCCGACGCATTGGACGCGAGAGAGTACGCGCGACCCCCCCGGGCGCCACGACCGCCTGATCTAGATCACGGACCGCATCGACCTCCGAGGCGTACCGCCACGCTTCGCGCGGCGGGTCCACCCCTCGACATCGCGACATCGCAGATGCACAAAGGCCTGCATCGCCATGCGTCCTCTGCTCTTCGAGAAATACGAAGGCCTCGGCAACGACTTCGTCGTGGTCGAGGGCACGTCGTCGATGCTCTCGACCGAAGACGTGATGCGCATCTGCGATCGCCACCGCGGCATCGGCGCCGACGGAGTGCTCTTCACCGGCGTGAGCGCGGGACGCCCCTTCATGTCGGTGATCAACGCGGACGGCAGCACCGCCGAGATGTGCGGCAACGGCCTGCGCTGCGTCGCGCTGCACCTCGTGCGTCGCGGTCTGGTCGACGGTCGCACGTTCGAGGTCGACACCGACGCGGGCGTGCACGCGGTGCGCGTGCTCGAGGTCGCCGCGCCCGGTCGCGTCGAGGTCTCGATGCGCGCGCCGAGCCTCGCGCCGCGCGACGTGCCGGCCGTCTTCGACGCGCCGCTGATCGACGGCGAGCTGCGCGCCGACGGCGTCGTGCTGCACGGCACCGCGGTGTCGATGGGCAACCCGCACCTCGTCACGTTCGACGCGCCCGAGACCTCGCGGCTGCGCCTCGGCCCGATGCTGCAGGACGATCGGCGCTTCCCCGAGAAGGTGAACGTCGGCTTCGCGAGGATGAAGGGTCGCAGCGCGATGCAGCTCGACGTCTACGAGCGCGGCGCGGGCTGGACCCAGGCGTGTGGCACCGGCGCGTGCGCGGCGGCGGTCGCGGCGGTCGAGACCGGTCGCGCATCGCGCGGCGCGCCGATCGAGGTCGTGCTCCCGGGCGGCCCGCTCGAGATCGTCGTGGGCAACGCGGGCGAGCGAGTGCACATGACCGGCCCGGCGCGTCACGTGTTCTCGGGCCGCCTGACGCTGCCGCTCTGACGCGACCGCTACGGAATTCGACACGGAGGGCCGCAGAGAAAATCACCGCTCTGCGGCCTCTGTGTTCTGCGTGGGTCGATCTCTCTTCTCCTGCTCTCCTCTTCAACGAGCGGTGAGCGATCAGCGCACCTGAACGTGCGTCGAGCGTTATATCGAATTGCAATTCGCTCGTTGCATCTCGCGCGTGACGATCGCCAGACTTCTCGCCATGCCGGGATCCACGATGGGCGTGCGCATCGAGCGCGCCCGAGAGCTCGCCGGGCTCAACAAGAACCAGCTCGCGCGCGCCGTGGGCACCTCGTGGCAGCACGTCGATCACTGGGAGCGCGATCGCACCCAGCCGAGCCCGACGTCGCTCTCGCGGCTCGCGTCGGTGCTCGGCGTGACGCTCGCGTATCTGCTCGGCGAGGAAGAGCCGGTCGTGCCGCCGCTGCAGGAAGCGCTCGAGACCTTCCTGCGCAGCTACGCGCCGCCCGACCTCACGCCGCAGGAGACCGCCTGGCTGCGCGCGGCGCCGATCGACCCCGCGCTCGCGACCCCGGGCACGTACCTCGATCTGCTCCACCGCATCCGCATGCCGCGGCCCGCGAGCACGATCCCGCCCGCCCCCGCGGCCGACGACGAAGAGCCGTCGCGCAACAAGACCGGCCGGCGCGCCAAGGTGCGCATGGAAGACGTGCTCGCGCGCGTGAAAGGACGCCGATGAGCGACGATCCCTCCTACGTCCTCGTCGTCGACTCCGACGAGGGCTCGCTCGGCAGCGTCGCGGCGGTGCTCGCCGCGCTCGGCCGTCCGGTGCGTGGTGCGCGCGACGCCGCGTCCGCGCTCTCCGCGATCCTCGCGAGCCCGCCGCTGATCGTCGTGCTCGCCGGCGATCGCACCGCGCTCGCCGCGATCGACCTCGCGCGCGTGGTGCGCGATCGCCTCGGTCATCGCGCGCCGCGCATCCTGCTCGTGAGTGGCGCCGCGGTGAGGCGCGTCGATCTCCGTCACGTCGACGACGTCGTGCGTCGCCCCTATCGCGCGGAGGAGCTCGTCGCGCGCGCGAAGCGCCTCGTGCGCGCGAGCGGCGTGTGGTCGCTCCGCGGCAAGGAGGCGCCGCGCACGTCGCGACGCGTCGGGCCTGCATGAGCGCACCGCTGCCCGCGCACCCCGACGACACCTGGATCGGCCGCGTCATCGACGGCCGCTATCGGATCCTTCGTCGGCTCGGCGTGGGTGGCATGGGCGTGGTGTTCGAGGCCGAGCACCTGAAGCTCGGCAAGCGCGTCGCGCTCAAGGCGATCGCGCCCGAGCGCATCGGTGACGCGGAGGTCGCGGCGCGCTTCACGCGCGAGGCGATGGCGACCGCGCAGATCGAGCACCCGCACATCGCGGCGGGCTTCGACTACGGTCTGCTCGCCGAGGGCGGCGCGTACCTCGTCGCGCAGCTCGTGCGCGGCACCAGCCTGCGCGAGCGCCTGGCCCGCGGTCCGACGCCGTGGCGCGAGGCGTGCGGGATCGCGGCGCAGATCGCGGACGCGCTCACCGCGATCCACCGCGCGGGCTACGTGCATCGCGACCTCACGCCGGAGAACGTGCTGGTCGCGGATCGCGACGACGGCACCTCGCACGTCTACGTGCTCGATCTCGGCGTCGCCGCGCTGCTCGCGGCGAGCGCGCCGCCTCCGCAGCCGACCGCCGGCACGCTCACCGTGATGGGCACGATCGTCGGCACCGCGGGCTACATGGCGCCCGAGCAGGCGCTGGGACGCATCGTCGATGCGCGCGCCGATCTCTACGTCGTCGGCGTGCTGCTCTGGGAGATGATCGCGGGGCGCCCGCTCTTCTCTCGCGACGTGGGCCTCACCGCGATCGTCGCGTCGCAGCTCTCGTCCGAGCCGCCCGGCGCGCCCGCGCCGTTCGACGCCACCGTGCCCTTCGATCTCGAGCGCCTCCTGCGCGACCTGCTGAGCGTCGAGGCGGATCGACGCCCCGCGAGCGCGAGCGAGCTGCGCACCGAGCTGCTGCGCATCCAGGGCTCGGTCGCGCGCGAGCCCACCGCGCGCATCGCGCTCCCTGCACCGCCGTCGGATCCCATCGACGAGCTCACGCGTATCGCGTCGGCGATCGGCGATCGCGTCCGGGTCGCGCTGCGCACGCGCGACGGCAAGCGCGGGATCGCGATCGGTCTGGGCGTGGGTGCGCTGCCCGCGCTCGTGCTGCTGATCGGCACCTACGCGCTGCTCGCGAGCGACCCGCCCGAGGCGATGATCGCGCCCGCGGTGCACGCGCCGGCCGAGGTGGTCGCGGCCGCGGTGCCGGTCCCCGCGGTGCCCGAGCCGCCCGGACCGCACGACGCGACGATCGAGCGAATGCTCCACGGCCGCCAGCACCGCGAGCGCGAGCGCGCGGCGGCGGCGATCCTCGAGGCCGATCCCGCGACCGTGCCCGCCTACGCGCGCCACGTCGCGGGCCTCACGATCGCGAACCGATGCCCCCAGCGCGCCCAGCACCTCGACGCGATCCGCGCGCTCGGCGATCCTCGCGCGCTCCCCGCCCTCGAGTGGCTCGCAGCCGAACCGACCACCGGATGCGGCCGCCGTGGCCGATTCGACTGCTACGGGTGCCTCCGAGAGCAGATTCCGCTGACGATTGCCGCGCTGACGGCGGCCCACTGATCAGAACCTGAGCGCTGGGCGCGCTCGATCGCGTCAGCGTGGCTCGCGGCTGCCGCATCGAGCCCGCAGGCGCGCGCCTCACGACGCTGCGGGCAGGGGCACGTGTGTTGCTGTGCGCTCCGCACGATGTCCGCGCCTCGCACTGCGCTCCTCCTCTCCGCCCTCGCGCTCGCTGCGTGCGAGCCCGAGACGCCGGGCACACCGGTCGCCGCCGACGCGCTCTGCGCGGAGATCGCCGCGATCGTCTGCGCGTCCGACGCCGCGTGCTTTCCCGGCTCGACCCCCGACGACTGCACCGACGATCAAGCCGCGCGCTGCGACGAGATCGTGCAGCCGCTCGTCGACGATCCGCGGCTCGCCTACGACGCGCTGCGCGCGGGCGAGTTCGTCGAGTCGATGCGGGCGCAGGGCGACGCGTGCTGGGAGGCGCCCTTCGACTACGCGTCGTTCCTCGACGTGTTCGCGGGCACCGGCGCGCTCGGCGCAGACTGCACGCCCGCACGCCTCGACGCGAGCTCGCTGCGCGCGTCGTCGCTCTCGTGCGCCGATCGCGCCGCGTGTCGCCTCCACCTGCGCGCCGACGGCAGCACGGTCGGCGTGTGCGAGGCGCGCCGCGACGACGCGTGCTCGCACGCGCTCGACTGCGAGGCCGACGAGTTCTGCAGCCTGCCCGCGCGATGGCAGCCCGGCGTGTGGGGCGAGTGCCGCCCGCTGCGCGCCGACGGCTGGGCCTGCGCGGACGATCTCGAGTGCGCGAGCCGGCACTGTGACGGCACGTGCACCGCGCGCCCCGCGCTCTCGCGGCCGCTCGCGGTGCCGTACGCCGACCTCGTGCTCGGTGCCGAGCCGATCGCCTACCTGCGCTTCGGCGAGAGCGGCACGCGCTTCACCGACGCGAGCGGGCACGGCCATGCGGGAGAGGTGATCGGCGGCGCGAGGCGCGCGACCGACGGCGCGATCGAGGACGACACCAGCGGCGCGCTGCAGCTCGGCGGAGAAGGGCAGCTCGTGCGCATCGCGGGGCTCGACGAGCTCGAGGACGCCGAGGCGCTCTCGCTCGAGTGCTGGTTCCGCCGCGAGGACCTCACCGAGTCGCGCCCGCTGCTCGACCTCTCCGACGCGATGGGCCTCGGCCCGCACGTGTGGAACCACGATCGCGGCGACAAGCTCTTCGCCAACTTCGTCGACGGCGCCGACGCGCAGCACCCGATCATGTCGGGCGAGAACGCGGTGAGCGCGTCGACGTGGCACCACGTCGTCGCGACCTTCGACGGCACGATGGGCCGCCTCTACCTCGATGGCGCGCGTGTCGGCGAGGTCATGCTCCCGGCGCCCGCCGAGGACGATCCGGTGCTGCACGTGAGCGACACGCTCTACGTCGGTCATCGCGTCGCGATCGGCGATCAGCCCGCGCGCTCGTTCGCCGGCGCGATCGACGAGGTCGCGGTGTACGACCACGCGCTCGACGAGGCGACGATCCGACGCCACCACGCGGCCGGTCTCGCGGGCGTGATCGAGAACGAGCTCCCGCTCTTCTCGTGGCTGGCCCCGTGATGCGCGCCGCCGTCGTGATCGCGATCGTGCTCGCGTCGTCGTCGTCGATCGCGCGCGCGCAGAGCGTCCGCTACCGGCGCCCCTTCGACGGCGGCCACCGCGTGAGCGCGTACTTCGATCACAACGGCGGCGGGGGCTGCACCGACTGGGCGTGCGGCGGCACTTGTTACAACGGCCACTCCGGCAACGACTACGCGATGCCGGTGGGCACGCCGGTGCTCGCCGCCGCGGCGGGCCGCGTCGTCGCGACGTTCAACGGCTGCGCGAACTACGGCTCGTTCGGCAACACCTGCGGCGGTCGCTGCGGCAACTACGTCTCGATCGCGCACGACGACGGCTCGCGCTCGACCTACTGCCACATGCAGCTCGGCTCGATCCGCGTGGGCGTGGGACAGCACGTCGGGTGCGGCCAGGTGATCGGCGGATCGGCCTCGAGCGGCAGCAGCACCGGGCCTCATCTGCACTTCGGTCATCGCTCGCCGGGCTCGGGCAGCTCGAGCGATCCCTACGCCGGCGGGTGCAGCCGTGCGAACACGCTGTGGACCGCGCAGGGCGGCTATCGCGAGCTGCCCGGCACCGGATGCCAGGGGGGTGGATGCGTGCCCGGCGGCGAGCAGTGCAACGGGCGCGACGACGACTGCGACGGACGCAGCGACGAAGGTCTCTCGCGCGGCTGCGGCACCGACGTCGGTGAGTGCGTCGCAGGGCACCAGGCCTGCGAGGGCGGTGGATGGAGCGCGTGCCGCGGTGAGGTCGGCCCGCGCGCCGAGGACTGCGACGGGCGCGATCAGGACTGCGACGGCGCGACCGACGAGGCGCTCGCGCGCAGCTGCGGCACCGACGTGGGCGAGTGCGTCGCGGGCATCGAGACCTGCCGCGCTGCGAGCTGGAGCGCGTGCGAGGGCGCGATCGATCCGGTGCCCGAGCGCTGCGACACGCTCGACAACGACTGCGACGGCACGAACGACGACGAGCGCATCTGCGAGCGCGAAGAGGTCGCGTGGTACGCGCCCGAGAGCGACACCGACGCGAGCGGAGACGGGCGCGCCGACGCGTGCGCGCGCACCTCGAGCGGCTTCGCGTGCCTCGCGACCGGAGCAGGGCAGGGCTTCACGCTGCGCGTCGCCGGCGCGGCGCTCGCCGAGGCCGACTTCTGGGTCGCGTCCGCGACCCGCATGGGCGATCTCGACGGCGACGGACGCGCCGACGTGTGCGCGCGAGAAGGCGATCGACTCGCGTGCTGGCGCTCGAGCGGCGTCGGGTTCGTCGATCGCATCGAGGGACCGAGCGTCGCCGGCGCGACCACGATCGAGCTCGCCGACGTCGACGGAGACGCGAGGCTCGATGCATGCGTGCGCGACGCGCGCGGTCTCGCGTGCCATCGCGGCGTGGAGCACGGCTTCGGTGCGATCACGACGCTGCCCGCGCTCGCCGATGCGGCGGGCTTCGGCGACGTGATCCACCACGGCTCGATCCGCTTCGGCGACGTCGACGGCGACGGACGTTCCGACGTGTGCGCCCGCGACGCGCAGGGCGTCGACTGCTGGCTCGGCGAGGGCGATCGTTTCGGAGAGCGCATCCGCGGTCCGCGCTGGAGCGACGAAGGCGGATGGGCGCAGCTCTCGCGCTGGAGCACGCTGCGCCTCGCCGACGTCGACGGAGACGGGCGCGACGATCTCTGCGGGCGCGGCCCCGCGGGGTTCCGCTGCGCGCTCGCGAGCGGGCGCGGCTTCGAGCGCGAGGTGCTCGGCCCCGCGATGGACGGCGCGGCGTACGAGCGCGTCGACGTCTACGCCACCGTGCGCCTCGGCGACGTCGACGGCGACGGTCGCGCCGACGTGTGCGCGCGCGAGCCCGAGGGCGTGCGGTGCTGGCTCTTCGGAGGTCGCGCGTTCGATCGCGCCATCGTCGGTCCCGCGCTCACCGACGCCGCGGGCTGGACCGCGCCCGAGCGCCATCGATCGATCCGCCTCGCCGACGTCGACGGCGACGGGCGCGCCGATCTCTGCGCGCGCCACGCCGACGGACTGCGCTGCTCGCTCTCGACCGGGCACGGGTTCGATCACACGTGGATCGCGCCCGAGTGGTCCGACGAGAGCGGTCTCGCGCACGAGGCGAGCGGCACCACGATCCGGGTCGCGGGCGGACGGCGCGTGGGCACCGGGGACGACGCGCTGCGCGGGACGTTCGGCTGCACCGCATCGCCGGGCGGTCGCGCGCCGCTCGCCGTGCTGGTGCTCCTCGCGCTGATCGGGTTCTCGCGTCGTAGACGAATCGTCTAGAAACGGCAGGTCATCCAGGCGATTCGTCTGCGCCGTGTGCCCTGGACAGCAGCATCGTCCATGCGCGAGCCCGCGGGCGTGCCCATGTCCCGATCGTGCTCGAGGAGCTCGTCGCACGCTGGGGCTACGTCGCCATCGCGATCGGCGCGATCCTCGAGGGCGAGACCGCGGTGGTCGTCGGCGCGGCGCTCGCGCACCACGGCCTGCTCGACGTGCGCGCCGTGGCGCTCACCGCGTTCGCCGGCAGCTTCGCCGGTGACCAGGCCTGGTACTGGCTCGGCCGTCGATCCGGCGCGCGCCTGATCGCGTCGCGACCGCGCTGGGCCGAGCGCGCGGCGCGCGCCTCCGATCGCATGCGCCGGTGGGGCGACTGGTACGTCGTCGCGTTCCGTTTTCTCTACGGCCTGCGCGTGATCTCGCCGGTGTTGCTCGGCGCCGCGGACTTCCCCGCGCGTCGCTTCGTGCCCCTCAACGCGATCGGCGCGCTGCTCTGGGCGATCGCGATCACCGCGCTCGGGTGGTCGCTCGGCAGCGCGATCCAGGCGCTGCTCGGTCGCCTCGCGCGCATCGAGGAGCTGATCGCCGCGGGCGCGCTCGTGTTGCTCGTGATCGCCGTGGCGACGCGCATCGTGCGGAGGCGACGCGCCGCACCGCCCCCGCGCGACGTCGACGGCGCGACGCCCGCGCGGTGACGTTCGACGTGCTCACGACGGGCGCATGGATCCGGGATGATGGGCGACGAAACGAAGACCTCCGGCAAGCGGCCCCAGCGCGGACCGCTCCTCGCCGCCGCGGCCACGCTCGGCGTGTTCGTCCCGTTCCTGGTCCCGATCGGCGTGTTGGCCGTCGCGGCCAACGATCGTCGCGAGGAGGAGCAGGGCAAGCGCGAGCCCGAGCCCCCGTTCTTCCGCCGCTTCGCGATCGGGCTCTCCGTGCTCGCGCTGATCGCGCAGGTCGCCGCGCTGGTGCTGGTGGTCGACGTGTGGTCGAGCTTCACCCGCCACGAGCAGCAGAGCGGCGCCGTGGGGATCGTGGGCGATCCGTGCGTCGTCGCGGACGCGTGCTGCGAGGCGGTGCACGGCCAGGGCGCCGCGCCGTGCCAGGAGCTCGCGCAGCGCGCGGGGCAGATCCAGGACACGCCGAACGAGACGGCGAGCGCCGAGGATCGCGACTACTGCGAAGAGGCGTTCTATGCGATCCGCAGTCAGCTCGTCTCGACCGAGCGCGTCGTCCCCGACGCCTGCGAGTTCGTGCAGCCCGGCGCCGCGAAGTGATCATCCGCTCGCCGGCGCGTCGCGGAACGGCCCGATGCTCCCGCGAGCGCGCTCGATGCGATCGACCATCGCGCGCGCCTCGTGGCGATCACGACAGCGCATCGTCCAGGTCTCGCGCGTCAACGTCGCGGCGTCCGCGACCTCCACGTGCAGCTCGTCGTAGTCCGCGCGCACCGCGATCACGCAGGCCCACGCGACCACGCTCCCCGCGGCGCGGAGCCCGGCGGGCACCACCTCGATCACGACCTCGCGCGGCCCCGCGCGCAGCGCCCACGCGAGCAGCACCAGCGCGACGAGCACGAGCGTGACGCTCGCCACCGGGGCGTTGCGCCCGAACGTCGTGACCATCAGCGAGCCCACCTCCTCCACGAAGTTCCCGTGCAGCGCCTCGACGCGCAGGAAGCTCGGCGGGAGGTGCGGCTTGCCGAAGAACGGACGCAGCAGCCACGAGAGCTCGGCGCCCATCGCGAGCTGCACCACGAGCCAGCTCACGAGCACACGCCGCGCAGCGTCCTCGTCGTCCACGAGCCGCGTGAGCAGCCCGCGCAGCCGCAGCACGCCCGCGCTGCCCGCGCACGCGATCACCGCGACGTGGAAGAGCAGCAGGGCGCGTGCGATCGCCATCGAGGGCGCGACCCGCGGATCGTCGATCGGCAGGCCCATCGCGATCGGATCGGGCGGCGGCGCGATCGCGACCACGAGCATCGCGATCGGCGCGAGGGCACCGAGCAGCGCAGCGCTCACCGCGAGCGAGATCAGGATGCAGATCGCGGTCTGACGCAGCTCGAGCTTCGAGCGCAACATCGTCGCGAGCAGCGCGCTCGTGCCGATCGTGCAGAGCGCGATCGCCGCGAAGAGCAGCGGCAGCTTGAGCGCGACGTAGAGCGCCATCTCGGGCGCGCGCCACATCCCGAACGCCGCGCCGTACGCGCCCGCCCCGATCGCGATCGTGATCGCGCACGACGCCGCGAGCCCGCGCAGATCGTCTCCGCGCCGCACCCGCGCGACGAGCGCGTCGTCGAGGCGACACAGCGCCTCGAGCCGCGACAGCGCGATCACGACCCCGAGACCCAGTGCGCGAGGAAGAACAGCCGATCGTGGAAGAGCTGCCCGTCGTAGGGCCCGACCAGCGGCCGCAGCGTGGTCGTCATCTGCAGCACCACGAGCACGAAGAGGAAGCCCCACGTCCCGATGCCGCGCACCGGGCGCTGGTTCATCGCGGCGAGCACCCGGCGCAGCAGACCGATCGCGAACGTGCTGCTGATCGCGAGGAAGAGCAGGTGGAGCGAGCCCATGAAGATCGGCGACGACGTCGCCTGCGAGAACACCCACGCGACCGGCGCGAACCCGACGAGCAGCACGCCCATCAGCGCGATCGCCATCAGCAGCGCGCCCCACGTCTCGCGCGCGCTCTGCTCCGCGCCCGAGAGGCACGAGAAGATGTGCAGGCTCGGGAAGCAGATCAGCGCGCAGAAGAAGACGCCGAGGCTGAGCTTCAGCGGCACGAGCAGGAGCTGCCAGCCTCCGCCGAACACCGCCATCACCAGCCCGGTGATCGCCATCGTCGCGACGATCACCGCGGAGAGCTTGAACGCCGCGCCCCGTCCTTCGCGCACGTCGTGGAGCACGCTCGCCGGGGCCTTGAGCAGCGCCTCGACGATCGCGAACGGGCCGTGCCCGGTGATCGGCGTCGAGCCTCCGCGCAGCGTCTCGATCGGTGTCGCCGGTGGGCGCTCCGCGACGACCGGGGGATTGGTGACGGGCGGGGGCGTACCCTCCCAAGCAGTCATGCCATGCGTCTCGTGATCGGGGCTCGTCTCGGGGTGCACGTCGGACCTCCTCGTGTCGGCTTCGACGTCTCCGTACGCACGGCGTTCCTCGCTTCGTTCCGCGATCGGGCGAGCGGTCGCGAGATGCCATCGAATCTCCTCGGTTCCGCCACGAGTCGTCGTCGTGGCTCGCTCCTCCCAGGAAAGAACCCATGAACGAACATCCTCTCTATGGTCGCCCGGTCGGCGAGCACTCGGGGCGCTTCGGCGCCGGCGGGTGGCTCTGGTACATCGGCGGAATCCTCGTCGCGGCCGGCGTGATGAACACTGGTCAGGGCGCGCTCGCGTTGTTCGGCGGAGCGCCCGATGCGCTGACGAAGATCGGCATGGGTGTCGTCGCGGGCGCGATCGGCGCCGCGATCCTGCTCGTCGCGGTGATGCGATGGCGCCAGCACGTCGTCGTGTACGAGCGAGGGCTCGTGCACGCGAAGCTGCTGGGCCAGCAGCAGGTCGCGTTCGCCGACGTCACGCGCGTCGAGCTCGTCCGCGAGCACTCGAAGATGGGCACCGACGAGACGATCCACATCGCGCTGCGCGACGGTCGCGAGGTCTCGATCGGCAGCGTCACGAACATCGATCAGCTCGCCGGGATGATCCGGCACGCCCCCTGAACCGAGCTCGGAGAGACAGACAGATGACCTACTTGATCCCCCTCGTCGCGCTCGTGGCCGTCGTCGCGTTCATGGTCCTGCAGCGCCAGCGTCTCGCACAGGCGGGCCAGACCTACGCTCCATTCGAGCTGAGCAAGCTCGCGCCCCGTCTGGGCCTGCAGATCGTCAACGGCGACCCCGGCGCGAACATCATGCTCGCGCCGCACAACACGGTCGGGACGCGCATCTCGGACGACAAGCCGTACGAGTGGAACGTGCGCCTGCAGGGCTCGCCGCGCGGTCGCCCCGTCGACTTCCTCTACTACCACCGCCGCGAGCGCCAGACCGGCCTCGTCGAGATCAAGTACACGTACTACGACGACGCGTTCATCGCGGTGCAGCTGCGCCCCGGCGCGCCCGAATTCGAGCTCGTCTCGAACCAGAGCAGCCTCGGCGCGATCTCGCGCCGTCACCCGTGGCCGGTGCAGCGCTCCGGGGATCCGAACGTCGATCGCGAGTTCACGATCGCCGCGAACGATCCGAGCGTGGGCGCGAAGCTCGCGCCGTTCCTCTCGCGCTTCGATCCCGCGCTGCGCGCGTACGGCATCCACCTCGAGTCGCACGGCGGATGGCTGCGCTTCCGCGCCGACGGCAAGCACACGAGCGGGAACTTCTACTTCATCGAGCAGATCGTCCCGGCGCTCGAGCAGATCGCGGATCGCCTCGAGCAGCCCTGATTTCCCGGGCGGGACGTGCGCTACGGATTCCGTAGCGCACGCCCGTGATACCGTCGTCGCGTGGGTGAATTCGACGACCTCGACAACGAGAAGACGCTGGTCGAGGAGAGCCGCGACACGCTCAAGGATCTGATCCCCGATGCGCCGCCGGTCGCGCCGCTCGAGGTCGTGTTCGACCGCGAGATGCACCAGGCGGGCGTCATCTCGGCCGACGTGCCCTATCGCGCGCTCGAGATCTGGACGCAGAACCGGGTGTACATGGTCGACTCCACGATGACGTGCTGCGAGGTCCGCGATCGCCGCACCGGCGTCGACGACAAGAAGCACTCGGTGCTCGGCGCGCGCCTCGTCGGTGGGCAGCGCAAGTACGGCAAGACGCTGCACGTCGCGCGGCCCTTCCCGGTGCCCGGCACCGAGGCGGTGTTCGAGCGCGACGGCAAGCGCACGCCCGCGGGGGTCACGTCGAAGGTCGAGCGCGTGGTGCTGCACATCCGCGTGACCAGCGTGGTGATGGAGCAGCAGGGCGCGTGGGACGACGTGACGAGCGCGTTCCTGCACCCGAGCTTCGGCCATCGCCGCGAGCCGTAGATCTGCGCAGCGCAGCGCCGCCGTGTGCACGTGGTTGCACGCGTCGCCGCGAGATCGCGCGCAAACGGCGCGGCACGCCGGGTGAAGAGCGCGCGGCCTCGTGGAGGTCGACATGGACAGGACGATCGTGGTGTGGCTCGGGATCGCGCTCGCGCTCGTGGGGTGCGGCGACGACGGACCGAGCGCTCCACCGCGCGACGGCGGTGCGATGCAGCCGAGCGACGCCGGCGCGACGAACGACGTCGAGCAGTTCCTCGGCGCGATCGCGGCCGAAGCGTGCGAGTCGGCGCACGTGTGCCTCGGCACCGAGGTCTCGTTCGAGCAGCAGCTGGGGAACGAGACGCGCTGCCGCGCGCACGTCGAGGCGTCGATCGTGTACGTCGCGAGCGCGGTCGGAGCAGGGCGCGCGCGCTTCGAGGGGGCGCGCGTCGATGCGTGCCTCGCGGCGATCGACGCGGCCGTCTGCGAGCGCTCGATGCCGCTCGCGTGGGAAGAGTGGCCCGCCGAGTGCCGCGCCGTGATCGCCGGCACCGTCGCGCCCGGCGCAGCGTGCGAGACGAGCGTCGAGTGCGCCGGGGGCGCCTGCGTGTGCGGTGAGTGCGTCGCGTTGGTCGCGCGCGGAGGCGCGTGCGAGGACGGGCCCTGCGCGCCCGGCCTGCAGTGCGCGAGCGAGAGCCTCACGTGCGAGCCGGTGCCCGACGTGCTCCAGCGCGGCGATGCGTGCGAGGACTTCTACGCGTGCAGCGGGCTCCTGCGCTGCGTCGACGGAGTGTGTCGTGACGGTCGCGAGCGCAGGACGCAGGCGCTCGGAGCGCCGTGCGACGCCGAGAACCTGCTCTGCGGGCTCGGCCTCGAGTGCGACTTCGACCACGGCAGCGTGTGCGTGGGCCCGCTCGAGGCCGGCGCGGCGTGCGACGACGTGCTCGAGATCAGCCTCTGCCCCGAGGGCACCATCTGCCACGGCATCGCCGGCGAAGCGCGCTGCTCGCCTCCGCTCGCGATGGGCGAGGAGTGCATCTCCGCAGGCCGCGCCGATCCGTGCGGCGTCGGGCTCTGGTGCTCGTACATGACCGGCCGATGCGAGGAAGTCCGCGCGCTCGGCGCGCGCTGCGAGCTCGCCGAGGACTGCCACTCGGGCATCTGCGAGGAGCACGTCTGCGTGCTCGGCGAGAGCGTGGCGTGTCGCTGAGCTAGCTTCCCCCGGTGTCGTTCATCCTGCTCGACGGCCCGGTCGGGACCGAGCTCGCGCGCCGCGCCGTCGCGACCCCCGCGCCGATGTGGAGCGCACATGCGATCGAGGGTGCGCCCGACGTGCTCGCCGCGATCCACCGCGACTACGCGCACGCGGGCGCGACGATCCACACGGCCGCGACGTTCCGCACCACGCCGCGCGCGTCGGGCCCGGGATGGGAGCGCCTCGCGCGCCGTGCCGTCGAGATCACGCGCGCTTCGATCGATCCCGGGCACCGCGTCGCGGGATCGATCGCGCCGCTCGAGGACTGCTATCGCCCCGATCTCAGCCCTTCCGATCCGCGCGCCGAGCACCGCGCGCTCGCGCGTGCGCTCGCCGGTGCCGGCGCCGACCTGCTGCTGTGCGAGACGTTCCCGCACGTCGGCGAGGCGCTGATCGCGGTGGAGGAAGCGGTCGCGACCGGCCTGCCCACCTGGCTCGCGCTGACCGCGGGCCCGAGCGCGGACCTGCTCACGCCCGCGCAGATCGCCGAGGGCGCGCGCGAAGCGGTGCGCCGCGGCGCGCAGGCGGTGCTCGTCGACTGCGTGCCCGCGGATCGCACGCTGGAGTACGTCGACGCGATCGCGCGGCTCGCTCTCGGCGTGCCCTTCGGCGCCTACGCGAACGCCGGGCGCGAAGAAGACGGAATCGGTTGGAGCTCCAACGATCGCGCAGCGGCACAGCGCTACCTCGCGCACGCGCGACGCTGGCTCGATGCGGGCGCGACGATCGTCGGCGGCTGTTGCGGCACCAGCGTCGTGCACATCGCCGCGCTGGCCGCGGAGCGGGATCGATGAGCGCGATCCGAAGCCGCCGCATCCCGCGCTGCACGACCTGCGGGCTGCCCGACGCGCTCTGCCTCTGCGCCGAGCTCCCGCCGCCGCTCGCGGTCGACACCCGCGTCGTGCTCGTCGTGCACCGCAAGGAGATCCTCAAGCCGACCAACACCGGTCGGCTCGCGGTGCGCATGCTCGACGGCGCGTCGATCGTGGTGCGCGGCGATCGCGAGCCCGAGCGCGCACCGCTCGTGCTCGACACGCGGCGACTCGTGCTCTTCCCCGCGCCCGGCGCGCGCGTGCTCGACGCATCGGATCGCGGCTGCGCGTTGATCGTGCCCGACGGGAGCTGGAGCCAAGCGCGGAAGGTGCTGCGCCGCGACGAGCTCGCCGAGGGCGCCGAGCCCGTGGTGCTCCCGCCGAACGATCCGACGCGCTACGGCCTGCGCCGCAATCCGCGCGAGGGCGGGCTCTGCACGATCGAGGCGATCGCACGCGCGGTCGGCGTGCTCGAGTCACCCGAGATCGAGGCGCGCATGCTCGACGTGCTCGACACGTTCGTCGCGCGCCATCGCGACGTGCGCCGCCCGCCGCCGCTCAGAGCAGCGTTCCCCTGAGCAGCCACTGGGCGACGTTGAAGTAGACGACGAGCCCCGCCAGATCGACGAGCGTCGCGACGAAGGGCGCCGATGCGCTCGCGGGATCCGCGCGCATCAGTCGGATCACGAAGGGCAACATCGATCCCGCGATCGTCCCGCACACCACCACGCCCAGCAGGCTGATCCCGACCGTCAGCCCGATGAGCAGCCAGTGCTCTCCGTACGTCCCGAAGAGCGCTTCGCCGATCGCGACGCGCACGACGCCGATCACCGCGAGGATCGACCCCAGCGCGATCCCCGCGAGCAGCTCGCGGTGCGCGATGCGCCACCAGTCGCGCATGCCGACCTCACCGAGCGCCATCGCGCGGATGATCAGCGTGCTCGCCTGCGATCCCGAATTGCCGCCGCTCGAGATGATCAGCGGCACGAAGAGCGCGAGCACCACCGCGCTCGCGATCTCCTCCTCGTACGCGCCCATCGCGGTCGTGGTGAGCGTCTCGCCGAGGAAGAGCACCGCGAGCCATCCCGCGCGCTTCTTCACCAGCCCGGGCAGGCTCGTCTGCATGTAGCGCTGCTCGAGCGCCTCCTGACCACCGAGCTTCTGGATGTCCTCGGTCGCCTCCTGCTGCACGACGTCGACGATGTCGTCGACCGTGATGATGCCCTTCATCCGCCCTTCTTCGTCGACGACCGGCACCGCGCCGAGATCGTGCTCCGCGATCACGCGCGCGACCTCCTCCTGGTCCATCGACTCCGGCACCGTCACGAGGTCGCGCGTCATCACGTCGCCGACCCTCGCGTTCTCGCGCGCCGCGAACACGTCGCGGAACGAGAGCACGCCGAGCAGGCGCTGCTCTCCGTCGAGCACGTACGCGTAGTGCAGCGTCTCGAGCGCGTGCTCCTTCGAGCGCGCCTGTCTGCGCAGATAGAAGAGCGCCTGATCGATCGTCGAGTCCGGGCGCAGCCGCGCGAAGCGCGGGCTCATCAGACCACCGGCCTCGTCCTCCTCGTACGCGAGCAGCGCGCTCACCTCGTTGTGCGTCGCCTCGTCGAGCAGCGAGATCAGCTCCTCGCGCAGCGGATCGCCCTCGAGGTACTGCGCGAGATCGGCGACGTCGTCGGGCGCGAGCAAGCGCGCCCACAAGCGCCGCTCGCCGGGCCGCACCGCGCGGAAGAGCTCCGCCTGATCTTCGGTCTGCAGCGAGAGGAAGAAGTCGTCCTGCTCGTCGCGCGACATCACGCGGAAGCCCTCCGCGCGCTCCTCCGGCGTCAGCAGGGCCCACGCGTCGAGCAGGTCCAGCGCGGTCGTGCTCTCGGACATCCGTCCAGGTACGTAGTCCCCGCGCCCCCGCTCCATTCCCGCGTGTTTTGGTCGGAAATGGTCCTTTAACGCGGAGCCTCCCGAGAACCTACCGAAACCACCTGGCAACACCCACCCGATCAGGTGCATCCTCGGGCGCCTCCGACCCGGGGGGTCTCGGACGTTCGTGCTCGGCGAATGAATGCGACTGCACGCATCGCAGTCATTCGGCGGCGCACTGCGCGAGGGGCGCCTCGTTCCGGACGGAGAGCTTCGCAGACCGACCGGAGACCCGATGAACCAACGCAGCTCTTCTCAACCGCGCCTCGCTCGCTCGCTCGGGATCCTCATCGCGCTGGTCGCGGTGCCCGCGAGCCTTCCCCTCTTCGGATGTGACACCGGAGTGTTCGCGGCGAACACGACGATCGGCGTGATGCGCCGCGCCTCGCCGGGCGTGCAGCGCATGCGCGACCCCGAGATCCTCGAGACCGCGTTCCCCGCGTCGATCCAGCAGATGGAAGGTCTGCTCGAGATCAAGCCCGACGACGCCGTGCTGCGCGCGATGCTCGGCCGCAGCTACGCGAGCTTCGGGTACGGGTTCATCGAGGACGACTACGAGGTCGCGCAGCTGAGCGACGACGCGTCGGAAGAAGAGATCGAGCACCTGCGCGAGCGCGCGTCGCAGGCGTACCTGCGTGGTCGCGAGGTCGCGATCGGCGGCCTCGACCTCGCGCGTCCCGAGGGCGGCGGTCTGCTCGCGCAGCAGAGCCAGGGTCTCGAGGCGTTCACCGCGCACGTCAACCGCTTCGACAACCGCGAGAACCACGCGCCGCTGCTCTTCTGGGCCGCCTACAACTGGGTGCGCTGGATCAGCCTGCACCGCGACGACATGGGCGCGATCGCAGACCTCTCGTACGTGACCGCGCTCGCGGAGCGCGCGTACGAGCTCGACCAGAGCTACATGGACTACGGCCCGGTCGCGCTGCGCGCCGGCCTGATGGCGGCGGCGCCCCCGCAGCTCGGTGGTCGTCCCCAGGACGCGCGCGTCGAGCTCGAGCGCGCGATCCAGCTCACCGAGCGCAAGAACCTGCTCTACCTCGTGACGATGGCGCAGCTCGTCGCGATCCCGCTCCAGGATCGCGCGCTCTTCGAGTCGATGTTGAACGAAGTGGTGGCCTTCGACGTCGATTCGTTCCCCGACCAGCGGATCCCGAACCTGCTCGCGCAGCGCCGCGCCCGTCGTCTGCTCGCGCAGATCGACGACCTCGTGCCCCCGCCGATCGAAGGCGAAGGGGAAGGCGAGGGCGAGGCTTCGGAGCCGAGCGCGTCGGTCGACGCGGCTGGGTCTCCTTCTTCCACCTGAGGAGCCGGACGAACCATGAAGATCCATCAGAAGCTCGCGCTGTTCCTGCTCGCGGCGTTCGCGCTCTTCGCGATCGACGCGAGCCCGATGAGCGCCCAAGAGGCGGCGGGCACCGCGGCGGCGACGCGCACGATCTCGCTCGCCACGCTGGCGCCGCCGGGCTCGACCTGGATGCGCGTGTTCGACGCGTGGAACCGCGAGCTGCGTCGCCGCAGTGAGCGCGGCCTGCAGTTCCGCATCTACGGCGGCGGCGTGCAGGGCGACGAGGCCGAGGTCATCCGCAAGATCCGCTCGGGCCGTCTCGACGCGGCGTCGGTGACCGCGGTCGGTCTCGCCCAGATCCATCGTCCGGCGCTCGTGTTCCAGATGCCCGGCATCCTGCGCAACTACGAGCAGCTCGATCGCGCGCGCGAGGCGCTCGCGCCCGACATGGACGCGGGGTTCACCAGCGCGGGCTTCAAGATGCTGGGCTGGGCCGACGTCGGTCAGTCGCGCATCTTCTCGACGGCGCCGGTGCGCGTGCCCGCCGACATGGCGACGCGTCACCCGTGGGTCTGGCGTGACGACCTCGTGCTGCCGACCTTCTACCAGGTCATCCGCAGCAACCCGGTGCCGCTCCAGGTGCCGGAGGTGCTCGGTGCGATCCAGACGGGCCGCGTCGACACCGCGATCACCCCGCCGGTCCCCTGTGTCGCGCTGCAGTGGTGCTCGCGCCTCACGCACATGACCGACATGCCGATGACGATCGTGCTCGGCGGCACCGTGATCGGTGGGCGCCAGTGGGCGGAGCTCACGCCGGATCAGCAGACGATCCTCACCGAGACCGCGACGCAGTTCCACCAGCTTGCGCGCCGCAACCTGCGCCGCGACGAGCAGCAGGCGCTCACCGAGATCCGCTCGCGCGGCGCGACGGTCATCGAGGTGACGCCGGCGCAGCAGCAGGAGTGGCTCAACCTCGGCGCGCAGATCCGCACCCGCCTCGTGGGCCAGATCGCGGACCAGGCGCTCGTCGATCGCGTGGCCGCCTTCGGTCGCTGATTCCCCCCGGGGGGCTGCGCGCCCCCCTGTCGACCCCCGAGCTGCGCGCGGGTCCCCACCCGCTTGCAGGCGCGGAGACGACACACGAGAACGCCGGACCTCGCGCGAGCGAGGCCCGGCGTTTCCTTTTCAAGCGATCACACCGAGCTGGCGCATCAGCGCGAGCTCGTCGGTGAGGCGCCAGTGCGCGACGATGCGGTCGCCGCGGAACCGCTCGATCGTGATCTGCGAGACGCGGATCGCGCGGCCGGTCGGTGCGATGCCGAAGAAGTCGCCGCGGTGGGTGCGCGAGCTGCGCAGCCCCGATCAGCCGGACGCGATCCGCGAGGGGCGGGTCGAGCTGGGCATCGCGTGCCTGCCAGTCGAAGGCGAGCTCGAGTCGCGGGTGCTGGCGACCGAGTCGCTGGTGGTCGCGCTCCCGTCGCGGCATCGCCTCGCGAAGAAGGCGCGGGTCGAGGTCGCCGAGCTGAGGGACGAGCGTTTCGTGATCGTGCGGCCCGACGTGGAGCCGGCGTGGGCGGGCGCGGTGTCGCGCGCGCTCGCGAAGCACGGCGTGGGCGGCGCGATCGCCCAGGAGACCGACACCAAGATCGCGATGCTCGGCCTCGTCGCCGCGGGCCTCGGCGTGTCGGTGGTCTCGAGCAGCATGCGCGTGCTCGAGCGACGGGGCGTGGTGATGCGCCCGGTGATCGGCGTCGGCGTGCGGCTGCGGATCGGAGTGATCGCGCGACGCGAACGATCGGCGCGGGCGCAGGCGTTCGTGGACGCGCTCTAGCGCGCGCGCAGCTCGCGCACGCCGCGGCCCAGCCGCCGTCGCAGCAGGGTCCGCAGCGTGACTCCGTCGCTGTAGCCCACTTCCCGCGCGATCGCCTCGACGTCGTGCGACGTCGTCTTCATCAGGTGCACCGCGCGCTCGACGCGCAGGTCCTGCACGTAGCCGAGCGGCGTCCGGCCCAGCACCGCGCGCACGCGGCGCGAGAGCGTGCGCTCGCTCGTCGCCACCGCGCGCGCCGCCGCCGCGAGCGAGAAGCGATCGGCGAGACGACGTCGCGCCCACACCTCGAAGCGCTCGACCAGCGGATCTTCGTGCGTGAGCTGATCGGGGATCACGAACGGCGCCTGCGAAGGGCGCGCGTCGACGACCAGGTACCGCGCCGCCTGCGCCGCGAGCGTCGGGCTCTTCCTCCGGATCCACCACAGCGCGAGATCGACGTGCGCGAACGCGGCGCCCGCCGTCACCCGCCCGCGCGAGTCGACGACCATCTGCGACTCGTCGAGCTCGACGCGCGGGAAGAGCTCGCGGAAGAGCGGCGCCATCCACCACGTCGTCGTCGCGCGGTGTCCGTCGAGCAGTCCGCTGCGCGCGAGCACGAACGTGCCGGTGCACGCCGCGGACACCTTCGTGCCCTGGGCGCTCCAGCGTCGGATCAGCGCGACCGCCTCGGCCACGTCGCGGCGCTCGAGCCGCTCGCGCATCGCATCGGGCACGGTGCAGCCGAGCCCGGGCACGACGACGACGTCGGGCGCGGTGCGCGGAGGCGGCGAGACCGGGACGCGGAGGCCCTGGTGCGTCGTCACGCGCCGGCGCACGCCGACGAGCTTCGGCTCGAAGCGAGGCGCGTCCGCCCCGCGCGCCCGTGCGAGATCGGATGCGGTGGTGAGCGTGTCGAGCAGAGACGCCAGCCCGACGTCGAACGTCCCCTCGAGCGCGAGCACCGCGATCTGCATTGGCGAGAACGATATCATCGTTGTCCATCTCGCCAATGGCACCTGCTCGGCCCCGCGGCCACCGTCCTCTCCACACGCGAACGACGCGTGCTGGCTCGGAGGTGATGCGATGGTGAAGGTCGGTCTGTGGGTGCGGCTCGAGGCGGCGGCGGGGAAGGCGGCGGAGGTCGAGGCGTTCCTGAAGAGCGCACAGCCGCTCGCGGTCGAGGAGGCGGGCACCGCGGCGTGGTTCGCGGTGAAGCTCGGCCCCTCGACGTTCGCGATCTTCGACGTGTTCGCCGACGAGCGCGGCCGTGATGCGCACATCGGGGGCCGGATCGCCGACGCGCTGCGGGCGAAGGCGCCTCAGCTGCTCGCCGCTCCGCCGGTGATCGAGAAGCACGACGTGCTCGCGGCGAAGCTCGGCTGATACGGCCGGCGCCTGCCCGCGGGTCGCTCGCGGGCAGGCGCGTCCTGATACGGGGACATGAACGAACTGCAACTTCTGCGTTTCATCACGCTTCCATGACGGAAGGGATCCCGGTAGATTCCCCCCGCCCTCGGGCTGGCCACGGCCCGCGGTGCGCGTCCTACCTGCTCTGCGACCGAGAGGATCCCCCCCGCGATGGCCGGTGCCGCCCCTTCCGCGAAGCCCGCTCCGTTCCTCAAGCCGCTCGACCTCATCGATCGCGGCGTCCTGCTCGCCGAGAGCTCGCTATCGGTCGTGATCGTCCTCGTGATGATCACGCTCGGCGTCGCGAGCGCGCTAGGCAGCTTCTTCGGGATCCAGCACCCGATCCTGCGGGCCGCGGACGACGTGCTGATGCACGGCACCGTGTGGGCTGCGTTCCTCGGCGCGAGCTTCGCGACACGTGGCCGCAAGCACCTCGCGATCGACGCGCTCGGCCGACTTCTCCCCGATCGCGCGCGCCGCGTGGTCGTCGCGATTGCGAGCACGTTCGGCGCGGTGGTCGCGTTCGGGCTCGGGCGCGGCGTCTACGAGTCGCTCGTCGAGCAGGCCCACACGACCGACGAGCAGGTCCGCAGCTTCGCGGAGAGCGGCATCCTCGATGCCGCGGTCGACCGCAGCTACGAGTTCCAGTTCATGATCCCGGCGGGCTTCGCGCTCATCGCGATCCGCCTGCTGCTCCACGGCTTCCACGAGCTCCTCGCCGCGGCCAACGGCAAGGTGGCGCCGAGCCAGCCAGTGCCGCCCGCGCCCGCCGCGGACGAGAGCATCCCCCACGAAGAGCCCGACGGAACGCCGAGCGAGGCGGGCGATCCCCTTCGCGTGTCGCCGATCGCGCAGGCGGGCCCGATCGAGATCGGGATCGCGATCGCCGTCCTGCTCGTCCCGATCGTGCTCTCGCTCGGCTCGTCGACGTTCATGCCGATCCTTCTGGGCTCGCTCGCGTCGGCCGCGTCGCTCGCGATCCCGCTCGCGCTGCGCGTGCGCAAGACCGGCTCCGCGAAGGCGACCGCGCCGCTGCCCGAGGAGTTCGCGAAGCTCGACGGACCGGTGCCGCCGCTGGTCGCGGCGTCGGGCGTGCTCGCGACGCTCGCGCTCTCGTACGTCGGCATCCTCAACATCGAGAACGTGTCGATCCCCATGGGCGTCGCGTTCTTCGCGGTCGTCGCGCTGATGGGCGCGCCGCTCTTCACGTTCCTCGGTGGCCTCGCGCTCTTCCTCTGGCTGCACGGCTCGGACACCGTGCCGGTCTCGCCGCTCGCGAACGCCGTCGAGGACGTCCTCGGCAACCACTTCGCACGCATGACCGTGCTGCCGACCATCCCGATCTTCACGCTCGCGGGCTACCTGATGAGCGAGAGCAAGACGCCGCAGCGCCTCGTGCGCGTCGCGCGCGCGCTGCTCGGGTGGCTGCCCGGCGGTCTCGCGGTCGTCTGCGTCATCGCGTGCACCGGGTTCACGATCTTCAGCGGCGCGAGCGGCATCACGATCGTCGCGATCGGCGGCCTGCTCTTCCCCGCGCTGATCAAGGATCGTTACCCCGAGAAGTTCTCGCTCGGCCTCGTCACGAGCGGTGGTGCGCTCGGCATCACGTTCTTCCCGTGTCTGCCGCTGATCGTCTACGGCATCGTCGCGGGCCTGCAGGAGATGCCGCCGGGGGTCGAGCGGGTCGAGCTCGGCAAGCTGAGCGTCGCAGGCATCCTGCCGACGTTCCTGATCGTCGGCCTGATGATCCTCTACTCGATGTTCGTCGGCGTCGTGAAGAAGGTCGAGCGCTCGAGCTTCGACGCGAAGGAGGCGGGCGCGGCCCTCTGGGAGGCGAAGTGGGAGCTCGCGCTGCCGGTGGTCGTCGGCTTCGGCCTCGCGGCGGCGGGCCCGATGGGCGCGGCGTCGTTCACCGCGTTCTACGTCTTCGTGATCGAGGTGTTCGTCTATCGCGACCTCTCGATCGACAAGGACATCCCGCGGATCATCCCGGACTCGATGGTGCTCGTCGGCGCCATCTTCGTGAAGCTCTGCGCCGCGACGGTGCTGACGTTCTACTTCGTGCAGGCGCAGACCGCGGACGCGCTCTTCGAGGCGCTGACCTGCGGTGAGCCGGCGCGCGCGTACCTCGCCGAGCACAGCGACGTGATGTTCCAGTGCCGCGAGGCGGTCGACGCGCTCGCGCGTCAGGGACGCAGCGCGGGCGGTCTGATCGACTCGCCGCTCACGTTCCTGATCGCGCTGAACGTGTTCCTGCTGATCGTCGGCATGCTCATGGACATCTTCTCGGCGATCGTCGTGATCGTGCCGTTGATCATGGGCATCGCGATGCACTTCGGGATCAACCCGTACCACCTCGGCATCGTGTTCCTGATCAATCTCGAGATCGGCTACCTGATGCCGCCGATGGGCCTGAACCTGTTCATCGCGGGCTTCCGGTTCGGGCGTCCGGTGCCGGATCTCTATCCGGTCGTGCTGCCCTTCATCGGCGTGTTCGCGACGGCGCTGATGATCACGACGTACGTGCCCTCGCTCTCGCTCGCGCTGCTCGGCGAGCAGGCCGACATGCACCCGGCGACCCCCGAGCAGGTCGAGCCGACCGACGGCGGCGGCGGCACGACCGACGACGGCGCGGGTGAGCAGCCGGCGGGGGGCGGTGAGGACTGCGAGGTGCCGCGCGAGGGCGAGTCGTTCGAGGAGTTCGACGCGCGCTGCTCGGGCGCAGCCGCGGGCGGCGGTGGGGCCGCGCCGGCGGCCGATCAGGCGGACTGCGAGCTGCCGCGCGAGAACGAGTCGTTCGAGGAGTTCGAGGCGCGCTGCAGCGCGGGCGCTGCCGCGCCGGCGGAAGGCGCGCCGGCCGAGGGCGCAGCGGCGCCGGCGGAAGGCGCGACGCCGCCCGACTGCGATCTGCCGCGCCCCGAGGAGTCGTTCGAGGCGTTCCAGGCGCGCTGCGGCGCGATGTAGTCGCCCGACGATCGGATCACGAAGACCGCCGCATCGAGCCCAGCTCGGTGCGGCGGTCGCGCTTTCGGCTCATCCACCGGACCGATGACGCGAGAGCAGCGCCATTCGTCCCGTGAATGCACGTCACGGGCGCGGCCAGTTGGGGATGCAGCGGTAGAGCCCGGTGCCCATGCCGGCCTCGTTGCACATCGTGTCGTCCGGGCAGGCCGGCGCCGAGGGATTGCACGCATCGAGGCAGGTCCGGGCGCTCATCATCGGCGGCGGGAGGTTCTGGCAGGCCTCGCCGTCGAGGCAGGTCGCGGTGCCGGAGCACGGACGCGTGCAGACCTCGAGGAGGCACGCGAAGGGCGCGTCGCAGTCCGCGTTCGTCGCGCAGCTCGTGTACTGATCGTCACCCTCGGCGAGCGCGGTCTCGACGCACGCGTTCGCGGTGACGTCCCCCCAGCGACCGGCGAGGCACTGCACGCCGCCGACCGGGCAGTCCGTGTCGGTCGTGCAGCCCACGCGGCAGTGCGAGCCGCCGCAGTACCCGGGCGTGCCGCTCATCGACGACGGGCAGCGACCCGCGGTGCACGGTGGCGCGCAGTACCCCATCGTCCCCGGCCCGTTGCGCACGCAGAGATCGCCCGGCATGCACGAGCGCCCGTCGTCGCAGGCGCGGTAGTCGAAGCGCGGCGGGGGCGCATCGGGCGGCACGAACGCGTCGACCGGCGTCTGCGCGTCGGGCATCTGCGCGTCGGTCATCGGCATCTGCGCGTCCATGCCGGCGTCGTGCATCGGCGGCGGCATCGCCCGACACCAACGCTCTTCGCGCGGGTTGTCGGGGTAGCAGAACGGCACGTGCGACGGGCACTGACCGTCGCGATCACATCGGTAGTAGTGATCGCCGCGCAGCTCGGGCGAGCACGCCACCCAGAGCGCTGCGCTGGCGAACGCGAGATACCGCATCGAGCGCATCAGAAGCTCCCCTGCACCGCGATGGTTCCCGGGCCGACGCGCAGTGCGGTGCGGGCACCGGCCTGCGGGCGGCTCGTGTCGAGAGAGCCCCACACGATCCCGACCACCGCAGCTGCCGAGCCGATCCCGATCAACGCGATCCCGGTGCCCGTCAGCACCGGCGCGCGATCGTACGCGTCGCGCAGCGCGCTCCAGTCGTCGCCCATCGGCGCGTTCTCGACCACCGAGATGTCGTGCAGGCCGACGCCGAGCAGGATCGCGCCGGTCACGATCGCCGCACCGCCCGCGCCCGCGAGGATCCAGGGCGCAGGATCGCTCGCCTCTTCGCGCGGCTCGTAGGCCGGCGGCGGGGGGACCAGCGGCACGGACTCAGGCTCGGCGCGCGGCGGGGTCGGCTCTTCGCGCGGCGGCGGCGCGAGCGGGCTGGTGTCGATGTCGAGCGGCTCGTCCTCGCGGCCGCGCACCACGAGGCGAGCGTGCGCGCTGCGTCCTTCGGGCGCGCGGATCGTCACCTCGTGATCGCCCACGCCGACCAGCAGCTCGCCCTCCTGCTCCGGCCATCCGCCCTGCACCTCGACGCCGGTTCCGTCGAGGTACAGACGCGATCCCGCGGGCGCGATCGGCACCACGAAGCGCCCCACGAACGCGCGCGCGCGCAGCAGCAGATCGTTCACCTGCGTGCGCTGCTCGTCGGTGAGGGCGCGCCGCGTCTCCTCGAGCGACGCGCTCAGCGCGCGCACCGCCCCTGGATAGTCGCGCAGCTCGAAGCTCGACATGCCGATGCCGCGAAGCGTTCGCGCGTTCGGGTAGAGGTCGTGCGCGCCGCGGAAGAGCGCGCGCGCCTCGGCGAAGCGTCCCGCACCGAACTCCGCGACCGCGGCCTCGATGAGCGGCGCGTACGAGGTCGGCTCGGCAGGCTCCTCCTGCGCGTGCGCGACGTGCGACGAGAGAGCGATGGTCGTGAACAGCGCGGCGGCGACGCGGAGCGCGAGCGTCATGTCAGAATTCGTCCCTCGAGAGCGAGCCGGTGCGCCCCGACGTCGAGCGCGGCGCTGTCGGAGGCGGGGTCGCGACTGCCGGAGCCTCGGTGCGCGGGCGCGTCGCGCGGTGCCGCGTGGTGCGCGCGGGCGGCTCGGGCGCGGCGGGCTCGATCGCGGGCGGCTCGATCGCGACGGGCGCGATCGCGGGCTCGCCGGCATCGGGCGTGGTGCTCGCGACGCTCGGCTCCGGAGGCACGGGCGCGGGGGCGATCGGCTCGGGCGTGCGCGCGGCCGCGTTCGGTGCGCGCTCGGTGCTCGGCGTCGATCGCGTCATCGCGTGCAGCACGACCGCCGCGATCGGCACCACGATCGCGATCGCGAGCCCGATCATCATCGCGCGCGGCGTGCCCCGACCACGCTCGCGCGCCGGGAGATCGGGCACCGAGAGCGGCACCGACGCGTTGGCGTTCGCCGCGGGCGCGCGCATCGCCGCGCTGTCGAGCTGGATGTCCGCCGCGCCCTCGGGCGGTCGCGCCGAGTCGGGGCGGGCCGGCCGCGTCGGCGTCACGCTCGCGCGCGGAGCGAGCACCTTGGGCGCGGGCGTCGTCGGCTTGATGCCGATCTCGGCGGCGCTCGCCTTCGCGCCCGCGAGCTCGCCCGCGAACGACGCGATCGCGTCGCGCAGCGCGTCGACGCTCGCGATGCGCTGCTCGGGATCCTTCTCGAGCGCGCGATCGATCACGCGCGCCAGCTCGCGCGGCAGATCGGGCGCGATCACGTCCGCGGGCACCAGCGGGTCCATGACGATCGCGACCATCAGCGCGCCGTACGTCTCGGCGCGGAAGGGCACGCGACCCGTGACCATCTCGTAGAGGATCGCGCCGAGCGCCCACACGTCGGTGCGCGCGTCGACGTCGCGCGCGCCGCGCACCTGCTCGGGCGACATGTAGCTCGGCGTGCCCATCGTCGTGCCGGTCTGCGTGATCGAGGGCTGCGGCGCGTGGGCGTGCTCGTGCAGCTTCGAGATCCCGAAGTCGAGCACCTTCGTGGTGATCGCGCGCCCGTCCTCGTTCTGCACGACGAAGAGGTTCTCGGGCTTCAGATCGCGATGGACCACGCCCGCGCGATGCGCCGCCGCGACGCCCTCGAGCGCCGGCAGCAGCAGCGCGATCGCCTCGCTCGGCTCGAGGCGCTTCTCGCGATCGACGTACGCGCGCAGCGACGCGCCGCGCAGCAGCTCCATCACGAGGAACGCCGAGCCGTCGTTCACACCGACGTCGAGCACGCCGACGACGTTCGGATGGTCGATGCGCCCCATCGCGCGCGCCTCGCGCAGGAAGCGCTGCACCGACGCGGCGTCGGCATCGGGATCGGGGATCATCCACTTCAGCGCGACCGCGCGGCCGGTGAGCGTGTGCCGCGCGCGATAGACGGCGCCCATGCCGCCTCGACCGAGGATGCCTTCGATCTCGTACTTCTCGACGACCTCGCCGACGCGCGGGCTCCCGTCGGTCATTCGCCGCGATGATAGAGGAGCGGCGTGCCCGGCGCGATGCTCGTCGGGGGGTTGCGACGATCGGCCGAAATCGGGTATTTCCGCACGAATGCCATCGTGCGGCACATCCCGGTTGTCGGCCTGGATCGCGGTCGCGGTCCTCGCTGCGTGCTCGAACGAGCCTCCAGCGAGCACGAACGACGGAGGCCTCGACGACGCGGGTGACGCGCCGTTCGCCGCGTTCGGCGAGCCGTGCGAGCGCAACGGTCAGTGCCTCTCCGGCCTCTGCGTGGCGATCGAGGAGGACCGCGCGATCTGCACCGAGCGCTGCGAGTCCGCCGGGGAGTGCCCCGGCGCGTCGAACTGGGGCTGCGTGGCGCCGTCGAGCGAAGGTGCGCCGCGCGTGTGCGCGTGCGTGCCGGAGAGTCGCACCGAGCGCTGCGCTGACGGCGTCGACAACGACTGCGACGGAGCCGTCGACGACTGCGTCACCTGCGGCGACACCGAGTGCCCGCACGGCGCGTTCTGCGTCGACGACGCGTGTCAGTGCGCGGGCGCGGGCGAGGTGTGCGACGGCGCGTGCGCGGACCTCCTCGAGAGCGAGGATCACTGCGGCGCGTGCGGCGTGCGCTGCATGGCCGGCCAGGTGTGCGATGCCGGGACCTGCCGTTGTCCGGGCGGTGGCCTGCGCTGCGGGAACCGCTGCGTCGACGGCCAGAACGACGAGGCGAACTGCGGCGGCTGCGGGATCGTGTGCGACGCCGAGCAGGAGTGCGTCGCGGGCGCGTGCCGCTGCAGCGACGGACGCGGCGTGTGCGAGGGCGTCTGCACCGACCTCGAGAGCGACCCCGCGAATTGCGGCGACTGCGATCACGCCTGTGCGACCGGCCACGCGTGTATCGGCGGCGAGTGTCGCTGCCCCGACGGACGCAGCGAGTGCGGCGGCGCCTGCATCGACACCTCGCGCGATCGCAACAACTGCGGCGCGTGCGGGCGCACCTGCGGCGCGGCGCAGACCTGCGTCGACGGAGAGTGCTCGTGCTCGGGCGGGCTCACCGCGTGCGGCGGCGCGTGCGTCGATCTGAGCGCGAGCGCCGAGCACTGCGGCGCGTGCTTCCGCTTCTGCCCGGCGGAGATCGGCGGCAGCACCTGCGTCGCGGGCGACTGTCTGTGCACCGGAGGCGGCACCGCGTGCACCGGCGCGGGCGGAACGTTCTGCGTCGATCTCGAGAGCGACGAAGCGAGCTGCGGCACCTGCGGTCGGGTCTGTCCGACCGGCGCGATGTGCATCGCGGGCGAGTGCACCTGTCCGGGCGGCTACATCGCGTGCGGCGGCGCGTGCGTGCCGAGCGACCGCTTCAACTGCGGCACCTGCGGCAACGTCTGCGCGGCGAGCGCGACCTGCGACGGCACGCGCTGCAACTGCCCGGGCGCGAGCCCGACGGTGTGCGGCGGCGCGTGCACGAGCCTCCAGACCGACGCGCAGCACTGCGGTGCGTGCAACCGCGCGTGCCCGATCGGCGGCGCGTGCATCGACGGCAGCTGCTACTGCCCCGGCGGTCAGGCCGCGTGCGGATCGAGCTGCGTCGATCTCCAGACCAGCTCCCAGCACTGCGGCGCGTGCAACCGCGCGTGCCCGAGCAACGGGCTCTGCAGCGCCGGCGCGTGCGTCTGCCCCACCGGGCACATCGACTGCGGCGGCACCTGCGTCGACGTGCGCACCGACGCCGCGAACTGCGGCGGCTGCGGGGTGACCTGCGCGGCCGGCGCGAGCTGCACCGCGAGCGCGTGTCAGTGCCGCAACGCGGGCGAGGTCGCGTGCGGCGGCGTGTGCACCACGACGTCGACCGACGAGGCGAACTGCGGAAGCTGCGGCGTGACGTGCAGCGACGTGTGCTTCGCGTCGCGCTGCGAGCGTCCCGAGCAGGTCGATGCGGGCACCAGCCACGTGTGCGTGCGCATGAGCGGCGGCCTCGTCGTGTGCGCGGGCCGCAACGACACCGGGCAGCTGAGCGGCGCGTCGACGAGCTCGTTCGCGGGCGTGGTCGTGCCGCTCGTCGCGAACGCGGTGCACGTCTCGACCGGCAGCGGGCACAGCTGCGCGGTGCTCACCGACGGACGCGTCGCGTGCTGGGGCCGCAACTCCGAGCGACAGGTCGGCGAGACCGCGTCGACCACGGTGCGCACGCCGTTCGTCGTCACCGGCATCTCCGATGCGGTCGCGGTCGCAGCGGGCAACACGTTCACGTGCGCGGTGCGTCGCACCGGCGCGGTCTCGTGCTGGGGCGGCGCGATCCGCGGCTACTCGGGCGTGCCCGCGGACATCGTGGGGGTTTCGGGCGCGACCGCGGTGACCGCGGGCTCCGAGCACGCGTGCGCGATCCAGGCGCCGGGCGGCACCGTCGCGTGCTTCGGCCAGAACACGTACGGCCAGCTCGGCGACGGCACGATGACGACGCGCAACACCGGGGCCTCGGCGTCGGGGATCTCCGGCATCGTGCGCATCGACGCGGGCAGCGTCTCGACGTGCGCGGTGCGCGGCGACGGCACCGCGTTGTGCTGGGGCGCGAACTCCTCGGGCCAGCTCGGCCTGGGCACCGCGAGCACGTCGGTGCTGATGCCGACCGCGCTCCCCGCGGTGTCGACCGCGCGCGACATCACGATCGGCACGACCCACGGCTGCGTGCTCCTCGCCGACGGCACCGCGCGTTGTTACGGCGACGACAGCCAGGGCCAGCTCGGCAACGGCACCGCGGGCAGCACGCCGTGGCCCACGTCGAGCCCGGGCCTCTCCGGCATCGCGTCGATCACCGCCGGCGCGTACGCGACGTGGGCGATCACCGACTCGCTCTGGGTGTGGGGTCGCAACGACTGGGGGCAGCTCTTCCTCGCGTCGGGCACCGCGTATCCGTCGCCGACGCGCGCGGGGTGGCGGCCGTGAGGCGCGCTCTCTTCGCCCTGATCGTGATCCTCTCCGGCTGCTCGAGCGCCGAGGATCGTCTGCTCGTCGATCCCGAGGGTCGCCTCGAGTTCGACGCCGCGATGATCGGGTTCGACGCCGGCACGAGGCCGATCGAGGAGATCGACGCGCAGGTCGACGAGCTCGACGGGGGCGTGCCCGAGGATGCGCCCATCGTCCGGCGCGACGCGGCGGGCGACGCATCGACCGAGCCTCCGCTCACCGGTGGCTCGCCCGACGTCCCGCGCGATCACGTGGGCTCGACCGCGTGGAACGGGCTCACCGTGCTGCAGCACGCGATCAGCCAGATCTTCATCGAGGAGGTCTTCCTGATCGTGCGCAACGATCATCCGACGACCGCGTTCTGCAGCGTGCGCTTCACGCTCTCGCTGCGCGATGCGGGCGGCGGCGTGGTGCAGACCCATCAGGGCACGTTCACCTCGCAGCCGCGCCTGCTGCACTCGGCGGACACCGACTGCATCCCGCCCGGCGAGATCGGTCTCGGCTACGCGAACGGCTTCTCGTTCACCGATCTCTCGCGCGTCGCGCGCATCGCGTACTCGTTCGACGGATCGATCGCGACGGCGGGCGAGCTGAGCACGTTCGTCGTCGTCGCGGACGAGGGGCAGCGCATCGTCGACGAAGGGCTCGGTCTCACGGTGCAGGGCACGCTGCGCGTGCTGAGCGGCGGGCTGCGCGACCCGCGCGTCCAGGTCTTCCCGTTCACCACGGCGGGGTTCCCCTTCACGTCGCTCGGCGGCTCGCGCACCGGCACGTTCCTCGCGGGCTCGACCAGCTCGTACTCGAGCTCTTCGACGAGCCGGAATTTCGATCACTACCTCGTCGCGCACACGTATCGCTCCGCGAGCTCGCCGCTGGTCGTCGACTCGCCCGAGGCGCGCGCCGCGCTCGAGGCGCGCGCGGCGTTCGACGCGCTGACCGCCGAGATCCAAGCCCGACGCGCGCGCTGATCGATGCTTGTCGTCGCAATCGCCTCTCGCTACGCGCCGCGAACACGCGTATAAAGGCGCGCCGAACGAGAGGTGCACGTGACCTGGTTGGTGCGCTCCGCGATCATCGCGATGTACCCGCGGACCGATGCGCTCCCCGGCGCCGAGGACTGCGACATCGACGAGTTCCTTCGTCGCTTCCGGCGCGAGACCACGTTCTTGATGTGGCTCGGCATCGTGGCGGGCGCGTGGGTCTTCCACTGGACCCCGATCCTCACGGTGTTCGTGCCGCTGCCCGCGTTCCTCCTGCCCGCGGGGCTGCGCGACAAGCACGCGTATCGGATCACGACGACGAACCTCTATCTGATCCGCCAGGCGGTCTTCCTGCTCAAGCTCGCGGCCGGTCTCTGCTGGGGCGGGCACCCCGAGATCCGCAAGCGCTTCGCGCTGCCGGTGCAGCCCGCGGATCCCGGCACGTTCCGCACGAGCGGCGACGTGCCGCCGAGCGCGCTCGCGACGTCGCGCGAAGAGATGCAGAGGTCGGCATGAGCGGCGCGCGTCACATCGCGTTCGAAGAGCGCAGCAAGGGCACGATCGAGGTCGAGGTCGACTACGTCGTCGTGGGCTCGGGCGCGGGCGGTGCGTCGGCCGCGGTCACGCTCGCGCGCGGCGGCGCGGAGGTCGCGATCGTCGAGGCCGGGGCGTGGCGCGATCCCGAGCACTATCCGTACAGCGCGTACGGCTCGATGCGCGATCTGATGGACGACTGGGGCTCGACCGTCGCGGTGGGCCGCGCGTTCTGGCCGGTGGTGCAGGCGCGCACGATGGGCGGCACGACCGTCATCAACAGCGCGATCTGCGTGCGGACGCCCGACGACATCTTCGCGCAGTGGGAGAAGGAGCGCGGCATCGGCGGTCTCCGTGATCGCGTGCTCGCGCACCAGGAGCGCATCGAGCGCGAGCTCAGCGTCGAAGAGGTTCCGCCCGCCGCGCGCGGCCGCTCGAACCTCCTCGCGATGAAGGGCGCGGAGGGCCTCGGCTGGGACTCGCACTACATGCGCCGCTACGTGAAGGGCTGCGAGGGCACGGGGCAGTGCCTCCAGGGCTGTCGCAAGCTGCGCAAGCAGAGCACGAACCTCAACTACGTCCCCGAGACGATCGCGCGCGGCGGCACGGTGCTCTCGTGCGCGCCGGTCTCGCGCATCGTGCTCGAGGGCACGCGCGCGATCGGCGTGCGCGGGCACTTCGTGCATCCCATGACGCGCGCGAAGGGCGCGGCGTTCTTCGTGCGCGCCCGCAAGAGCGTGTTCGTCGCGGCGTCGGTCACGCACACGCCGGTGCTGCTCGCGCGCTCGGGCGTGAAGAACAAGATGGTCGGCGAGCAGTTCCGCGCGCACCCGGGCACGGGCGTGTTCGGCTGTTACGACGAGCCGGTCGACATGAACGTCGGTGCGACGCAGGGCTGGGCGTCGACGCAGTTCCGCAAGGACCCGGGGCTGAAGCTCGAGACGCTCGCGATCCCGCCCGAGCTCGTCGCGTCGCGTCTGACCGGCGCGGGCGTCGAGCTGATGAAGCGCCTCGTCGAGTACCGGCACATCGCGATGTGGTGCCACGCGGTGCGCGCGGAGTCGGTGGGCACGGTGCGTCCCGCGCCGTTCAGCGACAAGCCGATGGTGAAGTACGGGCTCGATCGCGCGGACATGGAGCGCTTCCGGCAGGGCATGATCCTGCTCGCGAAGCAGCACTTCGCGGCGGGCGCGAAGGCGATCATCCCGGGCATCCAGGGGATGCCGTACAAGCTGACGCCCGATCAGGTCGGACTGCTCGACGCCGCGCCGATCGATCCGAAGAAGTACATCGCGATCCTCAGCCACCTGTTCGGCGGCGCGATCATGGGGCGCGATCCGTCGAGCGCGGTGGTCGACGGCAGCGGGCGCGTGCACGGGTACCAGGGATTGATGGTCGCGGATGCGTCGGTGATCCCGAGCAACCTCGGGGTGAACCCGCAGCACACGATCATGGGGCTCGCGAGCGTGTTCGCGGAGGATGCGCTCGCGGCGTGACGGGCGGTCGCTACGGAATCCGTAGCGCTACGGATTCCGTAGCAGCGCGGCTCATCGCGCGCCGAACTTCCTCGCGAGCTCCGGGTACGTCGCGTACTTCGTCGCATCGTCCCAGCGCTCGCCGATCGGCTCCGGCGGGTCGACGCGGAGATCCGGCAGCTCTTCACCGGTCACCGCCTCGTACGCGAGGCCCGCGGCATACCGCATCGTCTCCTGCGAGAAGTCCACGCCACGCGCGGGCTGCCGGATCAACGTGCGCGGGTCGCGAATCGCGTCGTAGTAGGCCTCCCGCCCGAGCCCGATCAGGCCCGAGCGGAAGTCCATGAACCCGTCGTCGCTGCAGCCGCCCTCGATGACGTAGGCCGCCGCCCACAGCTCTCGTCGGTACGCGCGGGCGTGGAGGGTCTCGAAGATCTCCGCGAACGCCATGATCTCCGACGGCGGGAGCGCCTCCAGCTTCCGCTGCAGGACGGCCGGCTGCCACGTCGCCTCGTCACGGCTCGTCCGATCGCACTCCGCTTTCGCGCTCTCCACGAGAGCCCAGAACGTCTGCTCGTTCATCGCCGCGTTTCAGATGATGATCACCCCGCACGGGAACGACGCCGTCAGCGCCTCGCCCCCGCTCTGCAGTCGATCACACGCCGCGCCCAGCAGCTCGATCGTGTTCTCGTCGACCGCGCGCCAGTCGGTCCCGCACGTCAGCGGGTCGCCGCCGAGCCGCACCTCGCCGTCACACGCGCGATCGGGATCGATCTCGCCCTCGAGGGTCAGCTCGCAGCTCACCACGCTGCCGACGATCGTCTCGAGCGCCGCGCGCAGGCCCGCAGTGTCGGTCGCGACCCAGAACTCGGCGGGCGGAGTCGCATCGGGCGCGTTGCCGATGCCGGCATTCGCGATCTCCTGCAGGTGATCCTCGCCGACGTCCTCGCCGACGCTGATCACGAACGTTCGGATGTCGCGACCGTACGCCGCTTGCACCGCGGCGAGCGACTCCGCGCGTCCCCCGACCTCGTCGCTGCCATCCTCGCAGGTGTCGGGCTCACCGTCGGTCGCCAGCACGAACACCGTCGGCTGATCGGGCGCGTCGATCAGCGAGTCGAGCTGCGCGAGCACCGCCTGGATCGAGTCGCCGGTCGGCGTGTCGCCCGCCGGGTCGTGCATGCGGTACTCGGTCTCGATCGCGTCGTAGTTGTCGAGCGCGCTCGGCACCGAGATCAGATCGGGACACCCCGACGGAGTGCGCGACTGCGTGTACATCACGAACCCGAACCGCACCGACGACTGCAGCGGGAAGATCACGCCGTCGGGCGTGTCGAGCAGCGCGTCCTCGAGCGTGTCCCAGCGGCTGTCGGCTCCGAAGTCCTCGTTCATCGAGAGCGATCGATCGATGATGAGCAGCACGTTCGGCGTGCTGCGCGTCGCGTCGACGGTGACCGACGCGCAGGTGCGATCGACCCCCATCGCATCGGGGCGCTGCGCGTCGGTGACCGCGCCATCGAGACCGCCGCTCTCGACGCAGCGACCTTCGCTCGAGCACACGCGACCCGCGCCGCACGTCACGGTCGCCGAGCAGTCCGCCGTGCACTCGCCGTCGTGGCCGCAGTAGAGACCGGGGCTACAAGGCGAGCTCGCGCTGCACGGACGGCCGCAACCCTCGGGCGCGCCGGTGCCCGTGCACGCCTGCCCGCCGGTGATGTCGCCCGAGCAGTCGCAGCCCGCGAGGGTCGCGACGAGAAGAGTGAGACAGAACGATCCGACGAGCCGCTCGACGCGCATCCGACAATGCTCCCGGCGCGCTGGACGGACGCGCTCGTTCGGATGCTCTCACGAGTGGTGTTCGTCGCGGCACGGGGCATTCCCCGACAGCGCCCGCGGGAGCACCGACGCGACCGCGCGGCCCAGCGCGTCCGCGGTGAACGGCTTCTCGAGCAGCGGCGCGTCCACACCTTCGGTGTCCTTCTCGGCATACGCCGACACGAAGAGCACCGGCAGATCGGGTCGCGCCTCGCGCAGCTCGCGCGCCAGCGAGGGACCGCTCTCGCCCGGCATCACGACGTCGCTGATCAACACGTCGAACGCCTCGCGCGCTGCGATGTCACGAGCGCTCGCGACGTCGTGTGCTCCGAGCACACGATGCCCCTGGTCCGCGAGCAGACGCGCGATGGTGCGCCGCACGCCGGGATCGTCCTCGACGAGCAGCACCGTGCTGCGCTCCGCGCTCTCGTCGCTCGTCCGGCGCGCCGCGGTGAGCCGTGCGGTCGCGCGCGCGCTGGTCGTGCTCGCGGCGGGCAGCACGATGCGGAACGTCGTGCCGCGCCCGGGCGCGCTCTCGAGCGCGATCGCGCCGCCGGCCTGTCGCACGATGCCGTGCACGCTCGCGAGGCCGAGCCCGCTGCCGCGCGTCGCGCCCTTCGTCGTGAAGAAGGGCTCGAACGCGTTCTGCCGCACCTCGTCGCTCATGCCCGCGCCGGTGTCGCTCACCTCGAGCACCGCATAGCGCCCGGGCGCGGGCGGCGCGTCGATCCACAGCTCGCAGCACGTCTCGGCGATGTCGCAGTCGTACGTGCGCACGGTGAACGCGCCGCCGTCGGGCATCGCGTCGCGCGCGTTCATCGCGAGGTTCACGAGGATCTGTCCGAGGCGCGTGGGATCGAAGCGCACCGCGATCGTCGCGCCGTGCTCGAAGCGCACCGCGACGCTCGCCGCGAAGAGCGGGCGCAGCAGACCGAGCGAGGTCGCGAGCAGATCGTCGAGCGGCGCGACGCGCTCGTCGGCGGGCTGTCGTCCCGCGAAGAGCAGCAGCCGTCGCGTGAGCTCCGCGGCCTGTCGCGTCGCCTCGAGGATGCTGGTCGCGAGCTCGGCGTCGATCGAGCGCTCGGGCGCGCGCCGCGCGATCGCCTCCGACGCGCTGCCGATGATCGTGAGGAGGTTGTTGAAGTCGTGCGCGATGCCGCCCGCGAGACGACCGACGGTCTCGACCTTCTGCGCGCGCACGAGCTGCTCGGTGAGGCGCACGCGCTCGGTCACGTCGACGTTCACGCCGAGGACCCCGACGACGCGATCTCCCACTCGGATCGGCGCGGCGATGCCCTCGTAGCGCCGCGCGACGCCGACGTGCACGTACTCGGTCGGGCGCACCACGACCTCGCCCGCGAACGCGCGCGCGTTGTTCTCGCGCCAGTGCGCGAGCACGCTCGGGCTCACGTCGAGATCGACGATGCGCTTGCCCGTCGCGTCGCCCCAGTGCTCCTTCGCGGTCGAGTTGATCAGCACGTAGCGCTCGTCGCGATCGAGGATCCAGAAGTCGAAGGGCAGGCTCTCGATCGCGGTCTCGAGGCGCGCCTCGGACTCGACGAGGCGCGCCTCGGTGCGGCGTCGCTCCGCGATCTCGGCGCCCAGCTCGGCGTTGGCGCGCTCGAGCTCCTCGGTGCGCGCGGCGACCCGCGCCTCGAGCTCGTCGCGCATCCCCGCGAGCTCGCGCTCGCTCTGACGTCGTGCCCACTCCGCGCTCGCCAGCACGAGCGTCGGCATCGCGAGCGCGAAGACCAGCGCGTCGACCTCGAGCAGCGCGAGATCGAGCGGCACCTCACCGAGCGGCTGCCGCCCACGCGCGAGCGCGACCACCACGCCGAGCCACGCCAACATCGCGGCGATGCCCGCGTCGCGCGGCCCGAGGCGATATGCGATCGCGACGAAGATCGGCAGGAGCACGTAGGGCGCGCGCACGCCCGGGCCGATCCCGAGCGGCGCGAAGAGCACCTCGATCGCGATCAGCAGCACGAGCACGTACGCGGCACGCTCGAGGCGCGGCACGTCGAACGCGAGCCGCGCGCGGAACGCGAGCACGATCGGCACGACCAGCGTCACGCCCATGAAGTCGCCGAGCCACCACGTGAGCCACGTGCGCGCGATCCCGCCCCCGGCGCCGAGCGCGTGCACCGTGATCGTCCCGACCGTCGCCGCGACGACGCACGCGTGCCCCGCGCACGCGACGAGCAGCCCGACGCTGCGCGGCGTGCGCAGCGCATCGAGCCCGCGCGCGAAGCGGAGCACGAGCACGCGTCCGACCAGCGCCTGCACCGTCGAGCCCGCGCCGATCGCGGTGCTCGCGAGGATCAGTCCGGTGCTCGACACGCCCTCGCGCGCGTAGAAGCACGCGTTGAGCAGCGCAGCGCCGGCGAAGATCCCCGGCCACGCGCGCGCTCCGAGCACGAGCATCGCGGCGAGCGCGATCCCCGAGGGCAGCCACACCGGAGAGACGTTGCGCGGCGTGCTCGCGAGCGCGATCCCGAGCCACCCCGTCGCGACGTAGATCGCCGCGAGACCGGAGAGCGTGAGCAGGCTCCGCCCGTGAGCTCGCATCGCCCTGGAGGATGTACCCACACGGAGGCGCTTGTCGCGTTCCTCTTTCGTGTAGGGCGGTGTGCTTACGACCGTGGCGAAACGCCGCGATCTAGCCGGTCACCAGCATCCAGACGAACGCGCTCGCGGCAGCGAGCTGCATCGCCTGGAACCGCACCTCGCGCTTCTTCAGCTCGTGCCACACCCGCGCGAGCACCAGCATCGCGACGAAGAGCGCGAGCGCGACGAACGTCGCCTCGCCGAGCGAGAGCGTCTCCCCGGTGTACGCGCGGATCCCGCGGTTGAGCACCGACCCGTGCAGCACGAGCAGGTGGCCCACGTAGACGATCAGCGACTCCTGCCCGACCACGCGCACCATCGTCAGCGCACGCCCGCTGAGCGCGACTGGATCACGCGCGACCTTCGCGCGCTCCATCCATCGCTCCGCGAAGCAGAGCAGCGTGAGCACCGCGAGCACGTTGCCGAGCCGCCAGAAGAAGAAGTACGGGCTCGTCTTCCAGAAGTCGTGCACGCCGTAGGGGTTCCACAGCGTGTGGTTGATCGCGATCGGCACGAGCAGCACGAGCGCGGTGACGATCGCGAAGGGCCACGCGAGCGTGCGCGCCGGCTGCGCGACGTCGCGCGCGAAGTACGCGCAGAGGATCCCCGCGTACGTGAAGCCCGCCCACGGCACGAGTGGGAAGAGCGATCCCGACGAGCTGTTCACGAAGCCCGAGATCGCCGGGTGCAGCACCTCGTGCGCCTGCCATCGCCACACGATCGGCGCGGCGAGCACGACGAACGTGAACATCGTCCCGACGGCGATCGCGAAGCGACGCGGCGTGCGCAGCACGACCACGAGCAGCTGACAGATCGCGAGGCTGATCGCGATGTGCTGCAGCACGTCGACCTGCAGCCATCGGTTCAGCCGCTCGGGGCTCAGATTCATGAGCGCCTGGAGCGACGTCGACGGCAGGTGCAGCGCGTAGCCGATGATCAGCAGCCAGCCGTAGCGGCGGAAGCGCTTCCACAGCGCGGGCCCGGGGCGCAGGTTCGCGTCCCACGTGCGGAACGTCGTGTAGCCGAAGGCCAGGCCCGACGCGAAGAGGAACATCGGCGCCGTGTAGCCGTGCACGAACATGTGGTGCCGGTACCAGCGCTCGGCGCGCACCGCGGGGTCGAGCAGCTCGGTGAAGGTGTGGCCCTGCACCATCAGGAAGACGGCGCAGAAGCGCAGCAGATCGAGGGCGAGCCAGCGCCCGCCCTTCTTCGTCTCCTTCGACGTCTCGACGCTCGCCGCCATCGAAAACCGCGCGCGATGTTCCACGTCCGTCACGGACGCGCAAACCCGGAAGGCAAAGACGAAGCGCGCTCATCCTCGCACGTCAGGAGACGGCGAGACAGACCTTCCCGAAGTGCGCACCCGAGGCGAGATGCGCCAGCGCCGCGGGCGCGTCGTGGAAGTCGAAGGTGCGATCGATCACCGGGCGCACCTCGGGGTGCGTCGTCAGCGCGCGGCACAGTGCTTCGAGGCTCTCGCGCGGCCCGACCATCACGCCCTGCAGGCGCACTTCGTTCATCAGCACCGGCAGCACGCTCAGCGTCTCGGCACCCCCCGCGAGCACGCCGATGACGTACACGCTGCCACCGCTCGTCACCGCGCGCAGCGACTGCGCCATGGTGCCCGCGCCGCCCACTTCGACGACGTGATCGACGCCGATGCCGCCGGTGCGCTGGCGCACCGTCTTGCCCCACTCGCGATCGCTCGCGTAGTCGATCGCGTCCGACGCGCCGATCGCGAGCACGCGCTCGCGCTTGTGAGGCTGGCTCGACGTCGCGATCACGCGCGCGCCGAACAGCTTCGCGATCTGCAGCGCGGCGATCGACACGCCGCCGGTGCCCTGCACGAGCACCGTCTCGCCCGCGGCGATGCGCCCGTGATCGACCAGCGCGTGCCACGCGGTGACGTACGCGCAGGGCAGCGCCGCGGCCTCGACGTCGCTGAGGTGCGCGGGCGCGATCACGACGCCCTCGTCGCGCAATCGCACCTCGGTGGAGAGCACGCCGCGCACCGCACCGCCGAGCGCCGAGCGCAGTCGCGCGTGGGTCGGCTTCCCCGCGACCCACGTCTGCGCGAACGCGCCGATCACCCGATCGCCGACCTTCACCCGCGTTGCGCCGGGCCCGACTGCGATCACCTCGCCGCACACGTCCGAGCACGGCACGTGCGGCAGCGCGAGCCGGGGGTCGTACGATCCTTTGAGCACCAACAAATCGCGATAGTTCAGCGAGACCGCGCGCGTACGGACGATGACCTCGCCGGGCCCCGGCGTCGGATCGTCCTCCGTCGCGAGCACGAGCCGCTCGAGCCCGAACCCACCCTCGATGCGCCAGGCCTTCGTCATCGCGTCAGAACCAGCCGGCGACCATCGCGCCGTAGGTATCGCCGGGGCCCACCATCGGTGCCGGGATCAGCGCGACCGGCGGGCGCAGCTCGGGGCGCGCGCCGCCTTGGTAGTGCACGAGCCACGGCACGATGTAGCCCGCGACGAAACCGACCGCCGCGCCCATCAGCACGTCGGTCAGGTACTCCTGGTTGCTCATCACGCGCAGCAGCCCGACCGCGCTCGCGACCGTCATGCCCACGACGCACGCCGACGCGTCCGCCGCTTCGTCGTCGAAGAGCGGCATGTGCGTGTGGTGCAGGCACATCAGCGACGCGCCGGTGAAGGCGTTCATCGTCTGGTTCGAGAAGAAGCTCGTCGTCTCGAAGTCGCCGTCCTCGCAGCTCGGATCGGGCGGCGACGCGGACTCGCGGCAGCGCGTCGCGACCGGGCGCTCGCGGCGCGCGAGCAGCACCGTGACCTTCCAGACCACGAGCGAGATCACGTACGACTCGAGCGCGATCAGGCCCATCTGGAACGCCGCGTCCCAGTTGCCGTCGACGATGCCGACCGCGCCCAGCGCGTCGATCACGAAGGGCGACGCGATCATCACCCACTGCAGCACCTCGGACGCGACGCGCGCGGTCTCGCGCGCCTCCGCGGACTGCAGGCGCAGGTTCTGCTCGACGGGATCGTCGAAGAGGATCCCGCCCGTCCAATTCGCGCTCGCGGTCGCGGTGGGGAGGAGCTCCGCCGCGACCAGCAGCGCGCCGAGCCCGAGCGAGAGCACCGCCTCGTCGAACGAATAACGCGGCCAGTCCTCGCGCCACACGATGCGATGGCGCGGCTCGAGATCGATCTGCGCGGCCGCGGGCGCGGTGCCGACGACGGTGCCGAGCGTCGCGACGACGTCCTCGCCGCGCTCGTCGGGCGCTTCTTCTTCTTCTTCTTCTTCGTCGTCCTCGACAGCGCCGGGATCGAGGCCCGCGCCTGCGCTCCCGTGGGGCGATGTCGACTGATCGACCGCGCCCTCGACGATCCCCGAGGCGTCGACGTCGGGCGGAGGCGGGGGCGTCGGTGGCGTCACCGGTGGAACCGGTGTGCTCGACGAGCCGACGTCGCCCGGCACGACCGCGCCACCTTGGGCGCTCGCGACGGATGCGCCCGCGAGGAGCGCGCAGGCAGTCGCGAGCGCGAGCAGACCGCGGACGATCACGGCCGAGATGTACGGCGGTCACTCGATCTGCACAAGACCGACCCGTCCCAGCTCACGCGCCGATCTTGCTCCTGCCCTCGCGCTCGGACAACGTCGCGGGCCATGAAGCGGCTCCAGCCATTCGCCCCGTTCCTCTTGTTCGCCGCGTGCGCGCTGTCGCAAGCGGGCTGCGTGCGCACGCCGCAGTCGATCTGTCAGGAGTACGTGGACGCGATCAACGCCATGTTCGAGCGCTGCAACGTCCCCTTCGAGTTCTTCGTCGCGCGCCCCGACGGCACGCGCGGCTGCGGCGCCGTGCAGCGCGTGACCGACGCACATCCGATCCTCGACGAGTGCATCCCGTGGGCGGACACCGTGGAATGTTCCGAGGTCGATCCCGCCGCCCCGGCGAGCTCGTTCCCGGCCTCCTGCAGCGCGCGCGTCTTCCAGTTCGTCGAGTGACGCGCGGGAGCTAAGATCGGAGGAGCGTGACGCGATACGAGCGACAGTTTCGATCCGTCGCGCGCTCGCTGGGCCACGTGGAGCTCATGCGATCGTCGCTCGACGACGCGCTCGGGCTCGATCACCGCGATCTCCTCGACAAGGACGCGGGGCGTCGCTTCCTCGACTTCTACGGCGACGAGGGCATCCGCCTCGCGATCTCGCGCTACGGGCTCGAGGGCGCGATGCGCCGTCGCGGCTACGATCACTTCGAGCTCGAGACGCGCGCCGCGGACGATCGACACACCCTGCTGGTGTTCGGCCGACCGGCGCACGAGCCGGCCAGCGAGGGCGAGACGGGCGCCGATCCCGCGCTGGGCCACTCGGGCTGCAGTGAGCGCCATCGCCTGATCGAGCTCGTGGTGCGTCGCGATCGCCTCGTGGTGCACGAGGTGCCCGGGCTGCCGAAGCTCGAGGCCGCGTACGACGTGCTCACCGTCGACTGGCTGCTGCTGCAAGATCCGCTCGCGCGCTTCACCGAGGAGCGGCCGCGCCTGCCGGGGCAGGACGCGCCGGGGCTCGGCATCGGCGAGCGCGTGCTCGAGCTGCTCTATCGCATGGTCGAGCGCCTGAACCTGCACGCGATGGTCACGGTCGCGGAGTACTTCCACAACGCGGTGCTCTACGCGCGCGAGCTGCCCTTCTTCGATCCGTCGAACGGCGGTCGGCTGCGCGCGCTCGAGGCGACGCTGATGGGCACCGAGAAGCTCTCGCTCGCGCAGGCGAGCTGGGCGATCGAGTGGGGCTGCGTGCGCGGCGCGGACGACGCGGTGATGCGCTGGAAGGGCGAGGCGCAGGTGCGCCCGTTCGCGCCCGAGCTCACCGAGTGGATGTCGAGCGAGGCGCACGTCGAGGCCGAGGCGCGCGCTGCAGCGGCGGCCCGCTTCGTCCTCGATCGTGCGTTCTTCGAGGAGCGGTGGCGCGCGGAGAAGGACGCGCTCGAAGGGCGCGTGCCCGCGCCGCCGACCGTCGCCGGCGTCGAGTGATCACGGGCCGACGTCGGTCCACGCCGGATCGTCGTCGATCATCCGGCGGACCCACTCGGCGAGCGTGATGCCGCCCGCCATCGGTCGTCCGAGATCGCTGATCAAGAACGTGTGCGCGCCGCCCTCGACGTAGAACGTCGCGTGCTGATCGTGCGGCGCGAGCACGTTGTCGCGCAGATCGATCAGGCCCGCCGAGAAATGAGTCGCGCTCATCTGTGCGTTCGTCGCGCAGCCCTCGCTGAAGCCGTAGCCGTAGAAGCTGCGGATCACTCCGTCGCGCGTGTTCGAGAGCAGACCGATGCGGCGACCCGGATACTTGATCGCGAGGTACGGCCACAACGCGACGAGGCCGCCGCCGTCCTCCAATGCGCACTGCGGGCAGTCCTCGGGCACCGCGATGTGCCAGAGATCGCGCGCCTTCTGCTGCAGGCAGGGGCGCATGTAGTCGTCGCCGAGGACGGGCCCCGAGTCGTCGAGCCCGTAGACCGGCGTGCACCCGAACGCCTGCTGCACCTGATCGAAGTTCGCGAACGCGCCGAGGCCACCCGCGCTCGCGCCGGTGAGCAGCACCTTCTCGAGCTCGGGGAACGTCGGCACGAGCCGCCGCAGGTACGCCGCGACGTTCGAGTGACCGACCTGATCGCGCCCCTCGTAGCCGTCGGGGTTCGTGCCCGCGTGCGCGTCGCCGGTGCAGTAGGGCACATAGACGAACGACCAGTCGCGCGTCGGATTGTCCTCGTCGTCGCGTCGGAAGAGCCCGTATCCGTTCAGCACGAGCGAGAGGCTCTCGAGGCGCTCCGCGTCGAAGCCCGCACGCCCCCCGACGCTGTTGCAGGTGACGGAGTCGAAGCAGACGCCGCCGCCCTCGAGGTAGATCACGAGACGCTGCGTGCCGCTCGGCGAGAGGTTCACGCCGATGCCGGTCTCGCTGCCGTCCATGCAGTGCGCGTCGGGGAACGGCACGAAGGTCCACGCGCCCGCGACGAGGTCGGAGATCGGCGCGCCGGGATCGTCGACGCCCCAGGTGTCGCAGGTGCCGGGGTCGATCTCGAACGGCCCTCCGTCGCGCGGCGGGATCGTGCCGGCGTCGATCGGTGGGCCCGCGTCGCGACCCTGTCGCGCGGCGTCGGTGCCCGCATCGAGCGGCGTGCCGTCGTCGTCGCCGCACGCGGCGAGGGAGAGCGCGAGCGAGAGCACGAGGAGCCTGCGCATGGGAGCGCCTCCGTTTCCGAGTGAAGCGCGGGCGAGCGTACACCGAGCACCGCTTGATCGCGCTGATACGATCGCCCGGCCCAGCGCCGCGGAGGTGGACCGATGACGCGCCGGATCGCTTCGCTCGTTCTCAGCTCGCTCTCACTCTCTCTGATCGCATGCGGAGGCGACGACGCTCCGCTCGACGACATCGATGCCGCGACCCAGGACGTCGACGCGGGCACGAGCCCAGGCGACGACGGAGGCCGCTCCTACCGCGATGCAGGCCCGATCGTCGTGCCCGATCCCGGCGCGTGCGAGACCTGGGGCCTCGACGACGAGGGCGACGCGATCACCGGTCTCGAAGAAGGCGCGTGGACCTTCGTGCCGTTCCCCGACGCGCACTGCATGAACGGCAGCTCGACCGGCATCGGCGTGAACCTCGCGCCGGGCGGCAGCAATCGCCTGGTGATCTATCTCGAGGGCGGCGGCGCGTGCTTCGACGCGATCACGTGCTCGGGCGTCGCGGGCATCAACGGCTTCGACGGCGACGATCTCGCGGGCTCGTCGGGACAGATCTCGACCTACGGCATCTTCCGCCGCGGCGACGAGACGAACCCGCTGCGCGGATGGAACTACGTCTACGTTCCCTACTGCACCGGTGACGCGCACGCGGGGACGCACCCCGAGGGCTTCGAGGGCCGCGAGCAGGTCGGGTTCCACAACGTGCACGAGTACCTGCGTCGTCTGGTGCCGACGTTCCGCGAGAGCGAGCTCGTATTGCTCACCGGCGCGAGCGCGGGTGGCCTCGGCGCGTTCGCGAACTTCGATCAGGTGCAGCAGGCGTTCGGGTGCACCCCGGTGCACATGCTCGACGACTCGGGCCCGGTGCTCGACGACGAGTACCTGCGGCCGTGCCTGCAGTCGATGGCGCGCGAGTACTGGGGTCTCGCGGTGCCCGAGGACTGCACCGCGTGCAGCGCCGAGGACGGCGGCGGGCTCTCGAGCGTGTGGACGTACCTCGCGCTCAAGTATCCCGATCGCCGCTTCGGGTTCCTCTCGAGCACCGCGGATCGCACGTTCCGCACGTTCTTCGGGTACGGCCTGAGCCCGCGCTGCAACTTCCCGCAGTCGATGTCGGCGGCGATGTTCGAGGAGGGCGTGATCGATCTGCGCGATCGCATCCTCGCGCCGCACGACAACTTCCACACGTTCTACCAGGAGGGCGACTTCCACACGTTCGTGGGGCGCAGCCTCGGCAGCGTGTCGCAGGACGGAACGACCCTCGGCGCGTGGATCGAGCAGCTGATCGCAGGCGACGAGGCCTGGTCGAACGTCGGGCCCTAACGCCCGAGCTCGACGCCGAGGAGGAGCCGCACGGCCCACACGCGTGATCGCGTGGCGAGGCCGTCCGGCTCGTCGAGGTTCAGCGTGCCGCGCAGCTCGGCGAGCCAGGGGCGCAGCATCACGCGCACGAAGGGCACGAGCGCGATCTGTGCGTCGGCGGGCCGCTGCTCCTCGATCGGGCGGCCACCACCATCGCTCCAACCGACGAGCTGCGCGCGCGCACCGAGCGCGAGCCACTCGATCGGCTGCACGCCGGCGTACGCGGCGACTTGATAGTGCGCGACGGCGACCGGCTCTTCGGGGCCTCCTTCGTCGGCGCGCAGCACCCAGAACGAAGGTCCCACCGCGAGCTCGCCGCCGATGATCAGCGCCCCGAAGCGCGCGTCGACGTCGCCGCGCGCGAGCACGCTCGGGCCTCGTACGAATCCGTCCCACGGATCCCAGAACCCGTTCAGCGCGCGCCCGTAGTAGGTCAATGACTCGGCGCGGGTCCGCTCGCCGTTCAGCATCGCGAGCGGGACGACGAGCGCCGGCCCGCCGCGCGCGCGAACGGTCGATCGATCGCTCCAGCCGAACATCAGCGAGAGCGTCGAGCCACCGATCGCCGCGTAGATCTCCTCGCCGGCGTGATCGTAGCCGCGGCCGAAATAGCCGCGCAGCGTGCCTTCGAGATCGATGGTCCCGATCGCGCGCTCGTCATCCGTCCAGACCCCGATGCGCCCGCTCGCGAACGCGCTCGCGTTGCCGTAGATGACGACCCACGCGAGCGTCGGGTGCCACGCGCCGACGCCCGTCTCGACGGAGACGCGCCGCTCGATCGACGCATCGAGCGACTCGCCGCCCGTTCGCGTCTGGGCTCGCGCGGCGCTCGGGTCGCAGAGCCACGCCGTGAGCACCAACGCAGCGAGCGCTCGGCATGGCGTGCAGCGCCCCGCCGAGCCGGGGGCGACCGATCTTGCAACGACGATCCTCACTCGAGCGTGTCATAGCTCGTGTTCGCGCATCGGCTCGCGCATTGGAGATCGGACGTGCCCGCGACGACGAGATCGCGCGCGGCGCCGTCTGGCACCGGGCGCGGGACCGCGTCATCACTCTTCGTCTCTTCTGCAGTGCTCGGATGACTCGTACGATCGTCCTGCCGACGCTCCTCGCGTGCTTGCTCGCGCACCCAGCCGTGGCGATCGCGGCACCGTGCGACGACGCGGCGTTGCACCGGATCCTCGCGCCGATCGAAGGCGACGACGACACCGCGGTGGTCGACTGCGATCTCGAGCTCTCGCCGCTGATGGCCGCTGCGATCACGAGGAGCCTGTCGTTCGTCGGCGCAGCGAGCAGCGGCATCACGGTCGACTGCGACGGGGGCGCGATCGGCTCCGACGATGCGCCCGCGAGGCTCGTGTTCACCTCGCGGCGGATCGGCTCGTCGGCGATCGACGGGCTCGGCATCTGGGAGCCGGTCACGGACGTGACGGTGCGCGACTGCGAGATCCACGGGCGCGTGCTGATCCGCGGGATGGGCACGGGAGGCTGGAACGACGAGGTGACGCGCTCGTCGCACATCCCCCTCGGCCACGTGCAGCGCGTCCGCGAGGCGGCACCACGCCGCATCACGTTCGACGGCGTGACCTTCGTCGGCGTCGGCGGCATCCCGATCTACGTCGCGATCGGCGTCGAGGAGACGAGCGTCGTGCGCTCCTCCTTCATCGGCTGGGCGCTGAAGGCCGCCATCTATCTCGATGCGGAGTCGAGGGGCGCGACGATCCGCGACAACACCTTCGACGTGAGCACCAGCCGGGAGATCATCGCGCTCGACGGATCGTCGGAGAACCGGATCATCGGCAATCGGTTCTCCCGTCTCGAGCACGGAGGCATCTATTTCTATCGGAACTGCGGTGAGCGCACGACGGTCCGGATCACTCCGCCGCAGGACAACGAGGTCATCGACAACATCTTCTATTACAACCGTTACGAGGGCCCGAACCCGGCCGTGTTCTTCGGGTCCGACAACGGCTATTCGACGCATCGATTCTGTTATCGCGATCTCGATTACCCCTATGGCAGCGGCCTCGACGATCGCGACTACGCGCGCTGGAACGTGGTCCTGCACAACCAGGTCGTGGGCCGCTCTCCCGACGACGTGTTCCACACCGAGTGGCCCGCGGCGAACACGCCCAACCACGTCGAAGCGAACGAGTCCGTCGTGAGCGCGGTGTCGCGACCGGCCGGCTGCCACGCGCCGGGGGCTCGCGACACGCGATTCCTGGCGCACGGGGCCAGCACCGAGGTCGTGTCGGATCGCGACGGCCGCCCTTACGAAGCACCGGTCGAGGTGAGCTGCTTCGACGGCGATCTCGCCTACGCGTCGGCGCCGCAGCTCCGTGCCGTTCGCGAGGTTCCGTTCTCCTGCTCGCAGTCGCACGACAACGCGGGATGCGATGGAGTCGTGCGCTGTCCGGACGAGAGCACGCTCGTGGGGGCGCACGCCGCGTGCAACCTCGAGCACGGCCCGGTGACCGACGACGCGCTCGCGTCGGTGCCGCGCGATACGCTCCGCGTCGTGCGTGCCTCCGACATCGCGCGCCAGGGACGGTGCTGGATCGGTACGGAGGGCGGCGCGGCCGGAGAGGTGCCGCTCGCACGCGCGCTCCGCGGCGGTGCCGAGATGTTCGGCTGTCGCGAGCACGACCGCAACGGCGGCGACTGCGAGATCCGCGGGGTCGCGTATTGTGTCGATCCCTGACGACGAGCACCTGGCGTTCGCGCCCGCATCCGGATAGACAGGCGAACGTGCGCCTCGGCTCGGCCCCGGGAATCGTCCTCGCGCTGGTGATCGCGATCGCGCCATGCGCCGTGCGCGCGCAGGACGCGGACGCCGGCACACCGCAGGAAGCGCCGCGGCCCGCGCTCACCCCACCGCGTTTGATCGAGTCCCCGCCCGTCGAGCTGCCCGAGGGCGCGGAGCCCCTGCCGCCCGAGGCATCGGTCGAGCTCGTCATCACGATCGCGGCGGACGGAACGGTGAGCGACGCGCAGATCGCGACGCCGCTCCGGGAGGACGTCGACGCGCTCGTGCTCGAGGCCGCGCGCGGCATGCGCTTCGAGCCCGCGACGCGCGAGGGCCAGGCCATCCCCGCGCGCATCCGCTTCCGCTATCGCATCAGCGTGCCGGAGCCCGAGCCTCCGCCTCCGGTGGAGACGCCGCCTCCCGCCGAGGGCACGACGACCGAAGCGCCCGAAGGCACGGCCACGCCGCCCGCCGAGGGCGAAGACACCGAGATCGTCCCGCCGCCCGAAGAGACGCCGTCGTTCGGCGCGCGCGCGACCGTCGATCGTCCCGAGCCCGGCGCGACCACGCGCATCACGCTCACCGGCGCCGAGCTCAGCACCGTGCCCGGCACGTTCGGCGAGCCGCTGCGCGTCGTCGCGTCGCTGCCCGGCGTCTCGCGCTCGCCCTTCGGCATCGGCTTCTACGTCGTCCGCGGCGCGAACTTCAACAACACCGGGTTCATGATCGACGGCTTCCCGGTGCCGATCCTCTATCACTTCGGGTTCGGCCCCGCGGTCATCGCCAACGACTACGTCGAGCGACTGCGCTTCTATCCCGGCAATTACCCGGTCTCCTACGGTCGCTTCAGCGGTGGTCTCATCGCCGTCGACACGACCCAGCCGGTGCCGCGCGAGGTGCGCGCGGAGCTCTCGATCGACGCGCTGCGCGCCTCGGTGGTGCTCGCGTTGCCGTGGGACGACGGGCGCGGCTCGGTGTCGCTCGCGTTCCGCCGCTCGTACTACGAGCTGCTGCTCCCGCTCTTCATCGACGGGCTCACGCTCCAGTACACCGACTACCAGCTGCGCGCGCAGTATCGATTCGATCGCGGGTTCAGCGCGTCGGTCTTCGTCTTCGGCTCCGAGGACACGCTCGACCAGACCGGCGCGATCGCCGGCGGCGCGACCTCGGCGGGCTCGAACACCGCGATCACGATCAACTTCCAGCGCATCATCGCGCGCTTCGTGTGGCGCATCGGCGAGGGCTCGACCGTCACGCTCTCGGGCACGGTGGGACGCGACGGACAGTTCTTCGGCAGCGCGAACGTCGGTGAGGCGCGACAGCGCTTCGAGCTCGAGACGTTCAACACCGGTCTGCGCCTCGACGTCGCGCTCAACGTCGCGCCCTGGCTCGGCGTGAACACCGGTCTCGATCTCGCGGGGTCGACCACGCAGATCGACGTGACCGCGCCCGCGCCCTCGGGGCTCGGCGAGTATCCGCGACCGGTCTTCGATCCCCAGCTCATCCGGCTCACGTCGACCGCCGCGCGCGGCACGCCGGGCGCGTACCTCGAGGGCGTGCTGCGCTTCGACCCCGTCGAGGTGAGCCTCGGCCTGCGCATGGACGTGCTGCGCTACGGCACCTTGACCGAGGTCGCGCCCGATCCGCGCGCCGTCGCGCGCTGGCGGGTGCTGCCCGAGTGGTTGATCAAGGCGGGCTCGGGCCTCTTCACGCAGCCGCCGATCGCGGTGCAGACGATCTCGACGGGCGGAAATCCCGCGCTCGGTCCGACGCGCTCCTGGCAGAACTCGGTCGGCACCGAGATCGATCTGCCCTTCGACATCGACGTCGAGGTGAACGGCTTCTACTCGCACATGTTCGATCTCGCGCGCTTCTCCTCGGAGATCACGACCGGGCCCGACGGACAGCCGCGCCGCGAGTTCTTCCGCGCCGATCAGGAGGGCCGCGCGTACGGGCTCGAGGTGCTGATCCGTCGGCCCGTCACCGAGGGCTTCTACGCGTGGATCTCGTACACGCTCTCGCGCAGCGAGCGACGGCGTCTCGAGGGCTGGGAGCTCTTCAACCAGGACCAGGAGCACGTGCTCAACCTGGTCGCGAGCTACTACATCGACGGCTGGCGCTTCGGCGGTCGATTCGTGCTCGCGAGCGGGCGTCCCGTCGAGAACATCCGGGGCGGCGTGTACGACGCGGACGCGAACGACTACGACCCGACGTTCACCGGCACGACGAGCCGACTGCCGCTCTATCACCAGCTCGATCTGCGCGTCGATCGCGACTTCAACATCGACAACATCATCCGAGGCACGGTGTTCATCGAGGTGCTGAACGTCTATTACGCCGAGAACGCCGAGGGCCTCGTCTATCAGTACGACTACCAGCGCAGCGTCCCGCTGCCGGGCGTTCCGATCCTCGGCACGCTCGGAATCCGCGCCGCTTACGACCCGTGATGCGTGCCAATCGACTCCGATGCTCGATCTACGCGCTCGCGCTCCTCGCGACTGCGTGCACGGAGAGCCTCGACTCTCCGACGATCGTGCGCACTCCGCGCATCCTCGCGATCGTCGCTGAGCCTCCGGAGGCCGCGCCGGGCGAGGATCTGCTCGTCGACGCGATGATCTCGATCCCCGAGGACGTGGCGCGCCCGCTCTCGCTGCGCTGGCTCTCGTGCATCGACGCGGAGGAGGTGCTGCGCGCCAGCGGCTTCCGCGAGATCGAGCTGCCGGGCAGCCCCGAGTGCGACGAGCAGATGCTCCCCGAGGGCGAGCCCTACGTCGTGCGCGGCGAGCGCACCGAGGAGCTCGTCGAGACGCTGCGCGACCTCGCGATGCTCGGCGGCTTCGACGTGATGCTCTTCGAGACGCTGCTCGCGACGACCGGCCTCGCGTACTTCGTCGACGTGCAGGTGCTCGACGCGAACGGCGAGGTCGTGGTCGCAGGCTTCAAGCGCGTCGCGATGACGACGCGCGAGATGCCGACGACGAACCCGCCGCCGCCCACGTTCCTCTTCGGGCAGACGATGATCACCGCGACCGGCGAGCCCTTCGACTTCACGTGCGGCGCGGCCGACGGTGTCGTGCCCACGGTCGCGCCCGGCGCGGAGGTCGAGCTCGTCCCGGTGCTGCCCGAGGGCGCCGACGAAGAGCCCTGGCTCGAGACCTTTCCGATCTTCGACTTCACCGGTGGGCTCACCACCGCGCGCGAGAACGCGTACTACACGTGGCTCGCGACCGCGGGGCACATCTCGGAGTTCACGACGCGACCGCCGGAGCGCGCGAGCGAGTGGACTGCGCCCGACGAAGAAGGCTTGCAGACGCTGTGGCTCGTGGTGCGCGACGGACATCTCGGCGGCAGTGCGTGCCGGCTCGACGTCGTCGTCGCCCGCTGAGCGCCTTCGATCGACTCACCTCCTGCGCGACGCGCTGCGTCGAATTCCGCGGATTGGCGAGGCTCTTGCCACTGCACTGCTGCGTTCCAGTCGCGCGACGAGATCTCGCGTGATCCGGGCGCGCGCGCTCCAGATGCGAAACGCGCGCTTTGCAGTGATGAAAGAAGCCGACAGTCCGGAGGTGAGTGGATGGAAGCGGATCGGTGGATCGAAGAGCACATCGACGTCGTGCTCGATCACTACGCGACGCTGCGCCGAGCCGAGCACGCCGATCCGCGCCCGCCCGAGCTGATCAAGAAGCTGATGGAGCCCACCGTGCGTCAGCTCGTCGCGTCGCTGCGCGGCGAGTCGCAGTGGGGCGGCTTCATCGAGGAGCTCGTCACGCGCGTGCTCGCCGCGAAGCAGGCGACCGCGGCGAGCGTGTCCGAGGCCGCGCGCGTGATGTACCAGGCGGTCCAGCTCGCGTGGCAGGACGTCGACGCCGCGCAGCGCGAGCCGTGGAGGCTCGCGGTCTGCGAGCAGATGCTCCTCGCGAGCGAGCACGTCGCGTTCAGCCTCGACATGCACCTCGGTGCGCGCATCCGCGAGCGCAACGAGGCGCTCGCCGCGCAGGAGCGCCTGCAGCAGGAGGTCATCGACGCGCAGCAGGCGGCGATCCGCGAGCTCTCGACGCCGATCATCCCGCTGCTCGATCGCATCATCGTCATGCCGATCGTCGGCAGCGTCGACACCCGCCGCGCGCGCGACATCCTGCGCGCGCTCCTCGCCGGCATCCGCGAGCACCGCGCGCAGGTCGTGATCCTCGACGTGACCGGCGTCGCGGTGATCGACACCAGCGTCGCGAACCACCTCACGAAGGCGATCGGCGCCGCGCGGCTCAAGGGCGCGCGTCCGATCGTCACCGGGCTCTCCGACGCGGCCGCCGAGACCATCGTCGAGATGGGCATCGACTGGAGCGGCATCGAGACGCTGAGCGATCTGCAGACCGGGCTCTCGCTCGCGCTCTCGCTGGTCGGCTTCGAGCTCCGCCGCCGCGAAGGCGCCGGCGAAGCGCGCGACGCGCGGGCATCGTGATCTCGTCCGGCACGACGAGCGCGCGCTCCTTCGAGCAGATCGTGCGCGGCATCCTCGCCGCGCACCTCGGGCCGATCCACGCGGACACGGCGGTGATGAGCGCGTCGCGCCACCTCGGGGTGCAGCCGAGCCAGCTCACCGAGCGCGATCGCGATGCGCTCGCGACCGCGCTCGCGCGCCCGCTCCGTCTCTATCTCGACGAGACGAAGGTGCGGATCGTCCAGCGCGAGATCACGAACGCGCGCGTCGTGGATCACGGCTTCGCGAGCGCCGGCGAGGAGGCGCCGATGCGCCCGGTCGAGGCGCGGATCCGCGTGGAGGACGACGTGATCCGCGCGCGCGCCGAAGCGCGCGATCTCGCGGCGCGCGTCGGCTTCGATCCGGTCGACGCGATCAAGATCGCGACCGTGGTGTCCGAGCTCGCGCGCAACATCGTGATGTACGCGGGCACCGGCACGATCACCGTGCGTCCGCTCGTCGCGGCGCGCGGCCTCGAGATCGAGTCGGTCGACAGCGGGCCGGGCATCGCCGATCTCGACGCGATCCTCGGAGGTCGTTATCGCTCGCGCAAAGGGCTCGGCCTCGGGATCGCGGGGAGCAAGCGCCTGCTCGACTCGATGGACGTGACCACGGGGCCGACGGGCACGCGCATCGTCGGTCGCAAGAGGGTGCCTTGAGCGAGCGGCTCGGCAGCGACGCGTCGGCAGCGGGGCGCATCGCGCGCTTCGAGATCGCGGGCGCCGCGCGTGCGCTGCGCGGCCTCGCGTGTTGTGGCGACGCATGGGCTGCGATGCCCGCGGGCGCTGCGGGCGTGGTGCTCGCGGTCGCCGACGGTGTCGGTCACGGTGATGCGGCCCATGCGGCGAGCACGCGCGCGCTCGCGCTGGTGCGCACGCTGATCGCCGAGGACCCGCTGCGCGCGCTCACCGACGTGATCGCGCGCTGCCATGCCGCCGCGATGGGGAGCGTCGGGCTCGCCCTCCTCGTCGTGCGCGTCGCGCCGAGCGGCGTCGAGCTCTGCGGCGTCGGCAACGTCGAGGTGCGCTCCTGGCCCGCGCGCGAGAGCCGCGGCGTCTCGTACGCGGGCACGGTGGGATATCGCTATCGCACCACGCGCGCGTTCTCGTCGAAGCTCGAGCGCGGCGACGTGCTCGCGCTCAGCACCGACGGAGTGCGATCCACGTTCGAGCTCTCGCGCCCCGGTCCTTCTCTCTCGACCTACGTCGCGTCCGCGCTCGACGCGCACGCGCGCGACAACGACGACGCGACGCTCGTCGTCCTCCGCGACGCCGAGGACTGAACGTGTCCACGCACATCAAGAAGCTCGAGGATCTGCTCCTCGTGAACGTGCCCGCCGATCTCGCCGACACGCAGATCCTCGGGCTGCGCCGCGCGATCCTCGCCGGCATCGAGCGCGAGCGTCCGCGCTGGCTCCTGCTCGACTTCTCGGAGGTCGAGATCTGCGACTCGTTCTTCGGGCGCTTCGTCGAGACGATGGTCTCGATGGCGCGGCTCATGGGCATGCGCGTCGTGGTGTGCGGTCTCTCCGATGCGGTCGTCGAGACGATGGTCGAGATGGGCTTCGAGCTGCCCGACGTGACCAGCTTGCTCGACATCGACGACGCGCTCGCGTTCACGCGGCGCGCGCGCGCCGTGCAGCCTCGGTGACGATCGTCGTCGCGGTGCGCTGCGACGCCGATCGCGTGCTCGCGGTGCACCGCGCGCGGCAGCTCGCGCGCGGCCTGGGGTGGGGCGATCGGGATCGCTGTGCGTTCGAGACGATCGTCCTCGAGCTCTCGCAGAACCTGATCGATCACGCGGGGGGAGGGGAGATCCATCTGCGCGGGTGCGAGGACGCGGGGCTCGAGGTGATCGCGATCGATCGCGGCCCCGGGATCGCGCGGCTCGCCGATGCGCTGCGCGGCGGAGTGTCTCCGCGCGCCGGGCTCGGAGAGGGGCTCGCCGCGGTGGGCCGCCTCGGCCACGAGCTGCGCGTCACCACGCATCCGTCGCGCGGCACTGTCGTGCTCGCGCGCCGCTGGGCGCGCGCTCGTTGAGCACGGTGCTCGCGCGCCGCTGGGCGCGCGCTCGTTGAGCACGGTGCTCGCGCGCCGCTGGGCGCGCGCTCGTTGAGCACGGTGCTCGCGCGGCGCTGGGCGCGCTGATCAGAACGTGCCGCGCACTGCGACGCCGGTGGGCGTCACGTGCAGCGACGCGCTCGGCGCCTGCTCGCTCTCGTCGCCGCCCGAGTCGGCGATCACGAGCGCGAGCGAGACACCGCCGAGCACGACCGCCGACGCGATCATCACGTCGGTCGCGAGGCTGAGCGTGGCGGTCTCGTCGCGCGCTCCCTCGATCGCCGCGCGATCGCCGGGCACCACGCCGAGCTGCTCCTGCAGACGATCGTGGCTCTGCACCGCGAGCACCCCGGTGACGACCGCGCCGATCGCGACCGCGCCCGTGATCACGAGCCCGGTGATGCCGACGGTGCGCACCGGATGCGACTCCGAGCGCTGCTCGACCACGACCGTCGCCGCGATCTCGTGCAGCGTCACGTCGAGCTCGGCGGCCTCGCCGCCTGCGATCGTGATCGTCTCGCGCCACGGCTGGTGCTCGGGCGCGCGCACCTCGATCACGTGGCGGCCCACGTCGACGGGCAGCGGCTCCGCGAGCGGCGCGCGTCCGACCTCTTCTTCGTCGACGCGGATCTCCGCGCCGTCGACGTTCACGCGCAGCGCGATGGTGCCGGTGCGGCCGCGCAGCGTCGCGATCGCCTCCTCGACCTGCGCGCGTCGCTCCGCGTCGATGCGCTCGCCGCCCTGCTCCAGATACGCTTCGAACGCTCGCAGGGCCGCGACGTAGTGCCACATCGCGAGCTGCGTCTGTCCGATGTTGAACAGCACGTTGTAGGTCGGCAGCACGTCGTACGCGCGCTGGAACTCGATCATCGCCGCTTCGTAGTCGCCCTCTTCGTAGAGCGTCACGCCGCGCCGGAAGTGCGCGCTCGCCTCGAGCCGCTGTGCCTCGGTGGGACCGGCCTCGGTGGGACCGGCCTCGGCGGTCGCTTCGGCGGCCTGCGCATGCGCGGCGCCTGGCATCGCGCCGAGCATCGAGAGGACGAGGAGCGCCAGAGCCCAGCGCGCGATTCGTGAGGTCGTCATGTCCAGTGCGCTCTCTCGGCAATCAGGGCGTGGCGTAGGGATCGTCGGTGTCGATGGTGGGCAGTCGGCGGCGCGGCGCGACGAGGATCGATCCATCGTCGTCGCTGGCGGGCTGCGCTTGCGGCTGCGCGACGGGCGGTGCAGCGGGCGGGGCGCTCGGCGTCTCGGCGCGTACGATGGGCGCGCGCACCGGACGCGAAGGACGGCGACCACGCTCGTCCTCCTGGGCGACGGGCGCGTCGTCGGGCGCGGCCTGCAGCGCGACGGCGAGCTCGAGATCACGATCGAACGCGAGCGCGCGACGCTCGGTCACGTGACCCTCGGCCTGCACCGTGAGCACGTGCAGCGCCGCGTCCGGCGAGAGCGCGACGTCGAAGGGAAGGGCGATGCTCGCGCCGTCGAGCTCGGCGCGTGCCGTCTCCGGCTGCGCCGAGATGTGCACGCGGATGCGCGCTGCGGGCGCGACGTCGGAGGGCGCGCTCGCGCTGCTGGGTGCAGTCGGCAGCTCGGTCGATGCGTCCGGCGCCGAGCCCGCGGTGAGCGCGAGCGCGAGCCCGAGCGCGCCGGTGCCCGCCGCGAGGATCACGCCGATCGCGAGCATCGGCGAGGCGCGCCGGCGATGCGGCTCCGGTCGCGTCCGCGCGTCGGTGCGCACGGCGTCGCGCGCCTCGTCGGAGAGCGCGCGCTGCTCGGGCGAGAACGACGAGATCTGCTCGGAGTCGCTCACGCGCGGCAGCCGCGCGATCGCGACGTCGGTGGTCTCCGCGCTGTTCGCCAGTCGGATCTGCTGATCGACGAGCACCTGCATCTCGCGACGCTCGCGCTCGAAGAGCGGCTCGATCAGCTCGCCGAGCAGGCGCGGGTCGGTCGCGGCCGAGGTGTCCGAGAGGTACTCGTAGATCTCCTGCGCGAACTGCTCCGCCGTCGCCTGGCGATCCGTCGGCTCGAGCGCGAGCGCTCGCTCGCAGATCTCGACGAGCCGCACCGGCGTGTCGGGCGCGACGTCGCGCAGCTTCGGCTCGTTGCCCGACATGCGATTCGTGATGCGCTGCAGCTCGGGCACGTTCGCGCCCGCGAGCCGCTTCCCGGTGATCGCCTGCCACATCATCACGCCGAGCGGGAAGATGTCCGCGCGGTGATCGAGCGTGTCGCCGCGGAGCTGCTCCGGCGGCATGTAGGCGATCTTGCCCTTGAGCATCCCCTCGCGCGTCAGGCCCTCACCGCCCGCCGCCTTCGCGATGCCGAAGTCGAGCAGCTTCACCTGCCCGTCGTACGAGATCATGACGTTCTGCGGCGAGACGTCGCGATGCACGATGTCGAGCGGCGTGCCGTCGTAGCTCTTCAGCGTGTGCGCGTGATGGAGCCCGCGCGCGGTCTCCGCGAGGATCCGCAGCTGCATCGTGAGTGGCAGTGACTCGGGCGAGAGCCGTCGCTGGATCGCGCCGAGCGATTGGCCCTGCACGTACTCCATCGCGATGAAATAGCGGCCATCGTCTTCCCCGACTTCGTATGTCTGCACGACGTTGGGGTGATTGAGCTGCGCCGCGAGCCGCGCTTCCTGGAGGAACGATTGGATGAAGATCGGATCCTCGAGATCCTCGCGCATCATCTTGACGACGAGCAGCTTCTGGAATCCCGCTGGGCCCTTCGAGAGCGCGAGGAACACTCGCGCTTGCCCACCTTCGCCGAGCAGCGCGATCACGCGATATCGGCCGATCATGCGGCTGGAAGGCGCCGCCACTTCCGTGTCGTGCGCAATGCTCATCGGACGCCCGCGTGCTCCCCCCACCCAGTCACGTCCACTCCGGAGGAAATCTCCGCGTGGGCGCCCCGAGCCCGACGACAAAATACCCGCGTCCCAACGCGCGCATCAACCATTCTCCGCCCCCATTTCGTCACTCGCGCGAAACCGTTCGTACACACGACGCGCGCGGACCACATCCTGGCGCGCGGTGCGAACGAAATGAAATCGATCGTTTGCACGCTCGCGCCGTTCATGCACCGTGAGGCGCGCGACACCGACTCGGGGTCGCCGACTCGATAGCGAGGCATGGGGGAGAATGTCTGGCATGGTGGCCCACCACTCGACCGCCTGCGCGATCATTGCGCTGGTACTGCTCGGTGCGTGCGGAGGTGACGATCCGGAGACGGACGCGGCGCCCGTCGTCGGGAGTCGGGTGGTGTTGTCGGAGACGACGGCCACATCGACTCGCGCGACCTGGGGCGCTGCGACCGACGACGTCACGCCGAGCGCAGAGCTCGAGTACAAAGTCGTGATGAGCGCGGTGGCGGCCTCCGCCATCGACAGTGTCGAAGAGGCGGAGACGGTCGTCGGCGCAGGGCTCGTGCGCGATTGGACGCGCAACCTGCGCAGCGTCGAGATCGTCGGTCTGACGCCGAACACTGCGCACTACGTCGCGCTGCTCGTGCGCGACGAGGCGGGCCATCGCGCGCTCTATGCGCCGTCCGCGGTGACGACGGCGCCCGAGCTCTCGGCCGACAATCGCATCACGCGCTTCGCGATCACCTCGCTCACGCCCGAGGTGGTCGGTGAGATCGACGCGGACGCGTCGACGATCTCGGTCACGGTGCCGCGCGGCACCGATCTCACGGGCCTCGTCGCGACGTTCACGATCGCCGAGGGCGCGAGCGCGCGCATCGGCAGCGTCGCGCAGGTCTCCGGCACCACCGCCAACGACTTCAGCGCGCCCGTCGTCTACACCGTGACCTCGCAGAACGGCCTGACGCGCGACTACACGGTCGACGTCGAGCTCGCGCCGCCGGCGTCGGAGAAGCGACTCCTCACGTTCGCCTTCGAGTCGTTCGATCCCGACGCGGTCGGCGACATCGACGAGACGGCGCACACCGTGACGGTGTTCGTGCCGGGCGATGCGGACCTCACCGAGCTCGCCGCGACGTTCACCGCGACCTCGAGCGCGACGGTGCGCGTGGGCGACGTGGAGCAGGTCTCGGGCACGACGACGAACGACTTCTCGTCGGACGTGATCTACACGGTCGTCGCGGAGGACGGCTCGGAGCAGGACTACACCGTGAGCGTGGAGCAGGGCGCATCGTCGCTCGCCGCGCTCTCCGCGCTGACGCTCTCGCGCGGCACGCTCGGCGAGACGTTCGATCGCAATCGCACCGAGTACACCGCGACCCTTCGCTCGCCCTCGCTGACCGTGACCGCGACGACGTTCGATCCCGGCGCGACGCTCGAGATCGACGGCGCGACGGTCGCATCGGGCGCGGCGTCGGCTCCGATCACGATCGCTCACGGCACGCCGCGCACGATCACGATCGAGGTCACGGCGCCCGACGCGACGACGACGGAGACCTACTCGATCGTCGTCACTCACGAGCACCCGACGATCGTCGTCGAGGCGCCCGGGGGGACCGAGGCCGTCGAGGACGCGCACTGGGCCGACGCCGAGGTGTTCACCGACGCGGTCGACGATGCGATCGGGCGGGTGGGCGATCTGCCGCCGGACGTCTCGCTCCTGCGCGTGACCAACGACGCGACGAACCTCTACGTCGCGATCTACCTCGCCGGTGGCGCGCGCAAGGGCTGGAACAACGAGGCTTATCTGCTCATCGACACCGGCTCGACGAGCGGCGCGACGACGTTCACCTCGAATCCTCCTCTGCCCTGGGGCGACAAGGGATTCGAGACGTCGATCACCGTCGACTTTTCGTTCCACGCGCAAGGCAACGAGGCCGCCTTCGCCGCGTTCACCTACGTGGACGACGCGACTGCGGGCACCGGCGTCGAGTCGATGATCGGAGCCGACTTCAACTCGAGCGACGGAGTCCCGTTCTACGCCGAGATCCGGATCCCGCTCTCCCTCCTCGGTGTGAGCGCGGGGAGCACGATCCGCTTGATCACGCTCCAGAACGACTGGGACGGAATGGCGAACGGCGAGGTCGCCGACGTCCTGCCCGACTCCACCGCACCGCTCACCTCGGGTGAGAGCGTCGAGATGCTGGACCAGCACGTGAGCTACACCATCCAGTGATCGACGCGCATCTCGCTCGGAGAGCGCTGCTCGCGGCGCTGGCTGTTCTCGCGGGCGCGTGTGGAGGTGAAGCGCCTCCCGCCGTTCCCGACGCCGGCGTGCCTCGACATCGGGCCAACACCGATGTCGATTGGCGCGATCAGGTCGTCTATCAGATTCTCGTCGATCGATTCGAGAACGGCGATCCCACCAACGACGTCAACGTCGATCGCACGCGCGGAGCGCGATATCACGGCGGTGATTGGCGCGGCGTGATCGAGCGCCTCGACTACATCGAGGCGCTCGGCGCGACTGCGATCTGGATCAGCCCGGTCGTCGAGAACGTCGAGCTCCACGTCGACGCCGCCGGATATCACGGCTATTCGGCGTCCGATTTCACGCGCCCGAATCCGCACTTCGGCGATCTCGCGACCCTGCGCGAGCTCGTCGACGAGGCGCATCGGCGCGGGATCCTCGTGGTGCTCGACATCGTCACGAACCACATCGGACAGCTCTTCTATTACGACGTCGACGACGACGGCTCGCCCTCGTCCGAGATCCCCGGCGCGGGTGTCGCGCACACTTGCACGCGCGTCTGCGAGGCCGGTGCGTGCACGGCCGACGAGCTCGCCTACTGCCGCAGCGCGGGAGAGAGCCTCGACACCGTGAACGAGTGGGATCCCCTCTACGATCCGCGCGGCGTGCGCGCGATGGGGCGGCCCGACGCGCTCACCGAGGTCGAGTTCCTCGACTGGCCCGACATGAACCGTCGCGCGCCGCCGCGCCCTCCGCCGGAGCTCGACTGGCCCGACGATCTGCCGTGGTTCGACGAGAGCTCTTGGTACCACCGGCGCGGCCGGATCCCGCCCTTCTTCCCAGGGGGAGAGCTCTCTCGCCGCTTCGTGCGAGAGGCGGAGACGTACTCCGATTTCGGCGGAGGTCTCTGGGGTCTCGACACCGATCAGCCGATCGTCCAAGAGGCGCTGTTCCGCGTCTATGCGCACTGGGTCGAGGTCGCGGACTTCGACGGATTCCGCATCGACACCGTGAAGCACGTCGATCGGCCGGACCTCGACCCCGACGTGCGCGGCTTCTGGGGCGACTTCGCGCCGCGCATGCGCGCTCACGCCGCATCGCTCGGCAAGTCGTCGTTCTTCATGTTCGGCGAGGCGTTCGACGGAGACGACACGCTCGTGGGCGCGTACACGCGGCCTGGCACCGATGCGCGCGGCGGGTTCGCGCGGCTCGACTCGATGCTGCACTTCTCGAACAAGTGGCGCGTGTTCGACGAGGTCGTCCGTGACGGCGGCCCGACGCGCAACGTCGAGTGCGTGCTCGCGGCGCGACGCGGCGCCGCCGAGGAGATCGAGTGGTGTCGCGGCCGCGGCTTCGCGACCGGCGCGACCTACCACACGCGCTCGGTCGCTTCGCGTGAGCGCGGCGGGACGGGCGTCGCGCCGAGCGAGCAGCTCGTGACGTTCATCGACAACCACGACGTGCCGCGATTCCTGAGCACGGGTGCGAGCGTGGAGTCGCTGCACGCCGCGCTCTTCCATCTGCTCACGTGGGACGGAGTGCCCTGCCTCTATTACGGCACCGAGCAGCTCTTCGACGGCGGCGCCGATCCCGCGAACCGCGAGGACATGTGGGACGGCAATCCTGCGCGCGGGCTCGCGCCGTTCGACACCGAGAATCCGACGTTCGAGCACGTCCGCTCGCTGATCGCGCTGCGGCGCGCGCATCCCGCGCTCCGTCGCGGGCGCACCACGATCCGCTGGGCGACCGACCGCGAGCGCGGCGCGTCGGACCACGGTCTCCTCGCGTTCGAGCGCGAGACCACGGACGAGACGCTGCTCGTCGTGCTCAACACCGCGGCCGATCAGACGTCGACCACGTGCACGACGCCCTCGACGCCGAGCACGTGCATGCGCACGTCGTTCGCGCCCGGTACGCAGCTGCGCGACATCGCCCCCGGCGCCCGAGACTCGACGCATCGAGTCGGTGAGGGTGGTACTCTGATGCTGACCGTGCCCGCTCGGAGGGGGATGATCTTCGCGCGCGTCGGTGGCGAGGACGAGCCGTGAAGACGAGACACGAGTCACGAGGGGGATGTGTGCGAGCGATCGACGGACGGATTGGCACTCTCGTAGCGAGCGGATTGGCGCTCTCGCTCGGCTGCTCCGTGGTGCTCGACACCACCGCACGACAGTGCGACTCGGACTCCGACTGTCGCCGTGCGAGCCCCTCTCTCTCGCTCGCGTGCGTCGATCACGTCTGCGTCGAGCGGGACGGCGGTGTGCAGGAGTTTCCGATCGTCGTCGACGATCACTTCGAGCCCACCGGGTTCCGCGGCGATCCGGTCGAGGCGTCGGTCGATTGTCCGGTGCGCGCGACCGGCGCCGAACAGCGCGGCGATTGCCACGTGATCGCGTACGACCCCTCGGCTCTCGAGGAGTCGGCGAACTACGCGAGCGTGACGTGGCAGAGCCCCGGCGGGAACTGGGGTGACGAGTACGGCTTCGCGATGCCGAGCGACGCGCGCTCGGTCTCGTTCTATGCGTGGGCCGACGTGGCGGGCGCGAACGCGGTGTTCGGCGTCGGTCATCGCGACGGCGACGGCTTCGAGCTGCGCACCCCGCCGATCGCGCTCGGCACCACGCCTCGGCAGTACTGGATCGACGTCACCGACACCCAGTACGACGACGTCGCGAACGGCTTCACGCTCGAGCTCGCCGCGCCCTCGAGCGGCGCGGTGCGGCTCTTCGTCGACGACATCGTCTGGGACGAGATGCCGCCGCCGGCGCCGCCGGTCGACGTGACGTTCCAGGTCGACATGACCGCGCGTGCGCTGCCCGACGGCTGCACGGTCTACGTGTACGGCACCTGGAACGACTGGGCGCTCGACGCGGACGCGACGATGTCCGACGCCGACGGCGACGACGTCTTCACCGCGACCGTCACGCTGCCGGTGGGCGCCGCGGTCCGCTACAAGTTCGCGTACTCGTGCGGCGACATGCGTTATCCCGAGACGATCCCGAACGGCTCGACGTGCGGTGTCGACGGTGGTGACTACCTCGATCGCGCGCTCACGCCGGCCGAGACCGCGACGCTGCCCACCGTGTGCTTCGGTGCCTGCGAGGGCTGCGACGGACAGGTCGACGTCACGCTCCAGGTGGACCTCGGCACGATGACGCTGGGCGCCGGCTGCACCGTGCACGCGCCGGGCGTGTTCAACGACTGGAACCGCGGCGCGGCGGTCATGACGAACACCACCGGCAACGTGTACGCGATCGGCGTGTCGATGCCGGCCGGCCTGGTCCAGGAGTACAAGTTCGCGATCGACTGCCCCGGGCAGAGCACGCGCTGGGAAGAGCCTCCGCTGGTCGAGGGCTGCACGGTCGCGTCGGACGGCGGCTATCGCAACCGCGCGTACACCGCGTCCGGCCCGATCACGCTCGATCCCGTCTGCTTCGGCACCTGCGCTCCCTGCGGCACCTGAGGAGGCGGGCTCGCGGCGGGGTTGCCTGATCGCCTCGCCGCACTGCGCCTCGACTCCGCCGTGGGCCTCGCCGCAATCGCGACATTCGGCCTCACTCCCTGCGAATCCCCCGCCTTTTTCGGCCAGAACCGACGTTCCGCGACGTCGGCAACGGGATTGCTCTATCGGGAGTGACGTTCGCGATTGGGCGCGGCGTCGATCCGCTGCATCGCAGTGTGGGAGAACGTCATGTTGGTCACGATCATCGGTTGGGTTCTGTTCGGCCTCGTCGTGGGTCTGATCGCGCGCGCGATCATGCCCGGCAAGCAGGGCATGGGCCTCATCGCCACCACGCTCCTCGGCGTCGTCGGCTCGTTCATCGGCGGCTTCATCGGCAACCTGGTGACCGGCCGCGATGCGCTCGCCATGAACCCTGCGGGCTTCATCGGCGCGGTGCTCGGCGCTCTGCTCGTCCTGTTCCTCGTGGGCATGGTCGGCAGGCGCACGTACCACCGCACGGCCTGACGAAGCGCTCACGCATCGCGGTGATCGCAGCGCGCGGCCCGAGGGTCGCGCGCGCGTCTCCGTCGGCGCTCAAGGGCAGGCGAACTGGAGCGGACAGCTCTCGAGCACGAGCACCGCACCGGGGCAGCGCGCTGCCATCTCACGACACTGCGCGAGGTTCTCCTCGGTGATGCACGGATCACCGGCGCGGTACCCGGCGCACGCATCGCTGCTCGCGCCGTCGTCTGTCTGCGTCGGAGGCGTGCTCGAGCCACATCCTCCTCCGATCGCGAGCACCGCGATCGCCATCACCAGCGCTCTCATCGGAAACGCACTCCGGTCTGCTCCTCGAGCACGACGAGGAAGACCTGGAAATCCGTCAGCGCCGCGACCGGGAAGCGATAGACACCCTCGCTCTTGAAGAGGCCCTCTTTGGCGCCCTTCTTCTTGATCACGAGCATGCCCTGCTCGAAGTGGATGTCCTGCGTCTCGTCGATCCGGATCTGCTCCGAGCGCCCGCTCGCGCCGATCTCGAGGAACCCCTTTCCGACGCCGATCCAGTCGCGGCCACACGCGAAGCGCGCGATGCCCTGCTGCGCGATCATGCGGTCGAAGTGCTGGATGCGGTGCGCCGACCACGCGCTCTCCGCCGCGAACGCGAAGTGCACGGGATCGGTCGACTCCAGCGCTCCGTCGTCGCGGAACTGACCGGTGATGCGGAACGCGATCTTCCCGTTCGCGTCGCGCCACGTGTAGTCGAAGTTCGTGCCGGTGTAGACGCCGTTCACGAAGTGACGGACGCGCTGCACCTTGAGCTCGTTCGCATCGTCGAAGCGGAAGACCTCGTGCTTCGGCCCGAGGAGCAGCCCGCGCGTGTAGCGCATCAGGCCCTGCTTGCCGACGAAGGTCGACTGCGGGCGCCGCACGAACCAGACGAGCGCGACGAGCAGCGCCGTCCCGAAGACCGCGCCCGCGAGCCCGAAGAGCAGCGTGAGCGCCCCTTCGAATTGCATCACGACGAAGAACCCGAGCTGCAGCGCGAAGTCGCGCACCAGCTGCGCGAAGATCGCGCCGCCGATGCCGCCGAAGATGAAGCCGAGCACACCCGCGGCGATGCGCTGGTTGCGCTGGATCTTCGTCGCAGGATGCCATCCGCTCTTCGTGCGGTTGGTGCACGCCGAGAGCACCGGGCCGATCGCGGGCTCGACCGGCGCGAGGAAGTCGTCCTCGGGATGTCCAGCCGTGCGGTCGTGCCGCATCCACGCGGGCTCGACCGGCTGGCGATACGGGCCCTGCGTGCCCTGCGGCCCGAACTGCTGCTCGAAGGACGGCGACGGCTGCATGACGTCGAGTCTACGCGGGCTCGCCCGCGCTCGTCCCTCGTCACATCATGGCGACCACCGGTCGGCCGGATCGGCCGACCGGCGGCACCATGAGTGCCTCTCTCGCCGGAGGGTTCGTGCGGCGAACCCTCCCCCGCGCGAGTGAATCGCGCGGGTCCCCCTCCCGCCCGAGCGCGGTGAGAGCACGACGCTCGCGTCGCTCGCGTCGTGCTCTCACCGCGCTCACGCGGACGGGCGCGCGCGGAAGAGGAACGCGTCGAGGCGACGTCGCTCCGAGGGCGTGAGCAGCTCGCCGAGGTACGCGCTCATCTCGCGCGGATCCTGGAACACGCGCCGGCTCGGGTGCTGGCTCTCGCGCACCAGGCGCATGAACTGGAGCATCTCGACGCTCGACGTCGTGCTGCCGAGGATCGCGCTGCGCTCGATGCGATCGTTGGTCGCGCGCAGCATCACGTGCGCGCGCTCCGCGGCCGGCGGAGGCATGAGGTGACAGCCGCGCCAGTCCGCGGCGATCACCACGCGCGTCGTGGGTGGAAGGCGCGACATCGTCGCGCCGATCTTCGAGATCATGTCGTCGACGTCGGTCGCGCTGCCGTATCCGGCGTCGACTGCGATCTCCATCAGACGACCGCTGTGGACCGCGCACGTGTTGAGGGCTCGCATGCGGCGATCGTAGGCCGATCGCCGCCGCGCCATCTGCCCTCAACGAGCGACGATTCGATCGGGGTCGCCCAGGAACTCGAAGTGCATCGTGTCGCGCAGCTCGTCGTCGCCGAGCCAGTAGAACCCGAAGCGCTGGAACTGCCGCACCCAGCACTCGGGCATCGCCATGCGCTGGAAGATGTCGTCGGTCTCGAGGCGACACAGCGGATGATCGGGCCACGGCGCGACGCACCCGCAGCACGAGTTGCGCTGCGGATCGACGTCGAGCGCGATGCCGTAGACGTGATTGCTGACTTCGCCGTTGTGATAGGTGTTGCGATCGCGGATGCCGCTGAGGCGCACCGGCGTGTACGGAGTCGCCGTGCACGACTCGGCGATCGCCTGCTCGGCGCAGCGCACCGCGGGGACCACGCGCTCGTGCAGGCGCACCGGCAGGCCGAACACGCGGATGCCGCGCGCGTAGTGGAGCGGCGGATGCGGGTTCCACTCGCTGCGCCCGAAGCCCTCGAAGAACCCGTAGCGCTGGGTGCGCACGCGGATCGCTTCCTGCGCGAGGCGACGCCGCTCGCGCTGCTCCTCGGGCGACATCCGCGCCTTCACGACCCAGTTGCCCCGGACCAGGCCGGTCTCCGGCTGCTGCTCGTTGCAGCGCAGCGGCGCCTCCTGCGCCGTCTCCTGCGCGCCACCGGTCGACGCGATCATCCATCCCGTGATCGACGCCGCGATGGCGGCCGCGATCACACCCCTCGTGCTCGTACGCATTCCCATCCTCGATCGAGCCAGACGTCGCGCGCTCAGCCGCGCTTCACGCCGTAGATCGCGCCCTGACGTCCCCACAGGTACGCGAGCAGATCCTCGACGTGATCGCGATCGCCCACCGCGGCGCGCACGATCTCCGGCGCCTCCAGCACGTGCCCCTGCGTGTGCACCTTCTCGCGTAGCCACGCGAGGATCGGCGCGAAGTCACCGCGCTCGACGCGCACCCAGAGATCGGGGATCGCCTGCTGCATCGCGGCACCGAAGCTCGCCGCGTAGAGGTTGCCCAGCGTGTAGCTCGGGAAGTAGCCGAACGCCGCGCCCGACCAGTGCACGTCCTGCAGCATGCCGCGCGCGTCGTCGGGCGGCGTGATGCCGAGGTACTCGCGGTACTTCGTGTTCCACGCGCTCGGCAGGTCCTTCACCGCGAGCGTGCCCTCGAAGAGCGCGAGCTCGATCTCGAAGCGGATGACGATGTGCAGGTTGTAGGTGACCTCGTCGGCCTGCACCCGGATGAGCCCGCGCTCCACGCGATTGCTCGCGCGATAGATCGCGTCGGCGTCGATCGCGCGCTCGGCGCTCTGTGCCTTTTCAGGAAAGTGCTTCTTCACCACGCCCGCGAGCCACGTCGCGAAGGGCTTGCTGCGCCCGACGTAGTTCTCCCAGAAGCGGCTCTGCGACTCGTGCAGGCCGTAGCTCGCGGCCTCGCGCACCGTCGTGCCGGTGTGCGCGACGGGAAGGCCCTGCTCGTAGAGCGCGTGACCGGTCTCGTGGATCGTGCCCCCGAGCCCGCTCAGCAGATCGTTCGCGTCGAGGTGCGCGGTGATGCGCACGTCGCCCGGGCCCTGGCCCGTCGAGAACGGATGCTCGCTCGGATCGAGACGACCTCCGTCGAAGTCGTAGCCCAGCGTCGCCGCGACCTCGCGCGAGAGCGCCCACTGCTTCGTCTCGTCCCAGCCGCCGCCGAGATCGGGCTGCTGCGGCTGCGCGCTGATCGCCTCGATCAGCGGCACGAGCCCTTCGCGCAATCGCGCGAACATCGAGCGCAGGCTCTCGACCGACGTGCCCGGGTCGTACTGCTCGAGCAGGACCTCGTAGGGATGACGCTTCTTGTCGATCGCCTCGGCGCGACGGCGCGAGAGATCGAGCAGCGTCTGCAGCACCGGTGCGAAGCGCGCGAAGTCCGCGCTCTTCTTCGCCTCGATCCACGCCTGGAAGCCCTCGCTGCGCGCACGCGCGAGCTTGTCGACGAGGTCCGCGGGGACGCGCTTCTCGCGGCGATAGGTGCGACCGAGGTTGCGCAGGCACGCGCTGCGGATCGGATCGCTCGTGGTCGCGCCGTCACCCTCGAGCTGCTCGACCCAGCGGCCGATGCGCTCGTCGGTGGTGCGCTCGTGGTGCAGCCGGGAGAGCAGCGCGAGCTGCGCGCCGCGGAGCTCCGCGGCCTTCTTCGGCATGTACGTCTGCTCGTCCCAACCGAGCACGCCCATCACGCCGTCGAGCGTCTCGATCTCGGTGAGGTGCGCGACGAGCGCGCTCCACTCGCTGGCCTGCAAAGGTCGACCTCCGGGAGGAACAATCCTTTAGCGCCCGCGCGCACGAGAGAGAAGCGCGAAATCGGCGACGCCGAGAGAGAACGCCCATCGCGTCGGGGGCAGAAAAAAGAACCGCCCCGTCTCGGTGGAGAGCGGGGCGGTCCGGAAAAAGTGGGCGGCTCGTGGGCTGGGGGGGGACGCCTTCACGAGCCGCCGCACCTGTACGCTAGAGCCAGGTTCGTGCCAGGGATCGCTGCCGCGAAATCACGAGGTTTTCGTCCGCTCGATGTCGCGCAGATTTCAGATCTGCAATTTCAGATCTGCAATGCGCATTGCGAGCGTCCGCAGCGAGAGGACCGTGATGCGCGTCCCCTGCGCACGGGCTCAGTCTCCGCTTCCGGGCGGCCGCGTGCCGTTGAACGCCTGCGTGTTCTGGCAGGAGTTGCGGATGCCGCACTCGGTGATGCCGTTGGTCTGCTGGAACCAGGTGAGCGTCCCCTCCATCACGTCGCCGTCGAGATCGCCCTCGAGGTCGACGATGAACGTGTATGCGCAGGAGCCCTCGGTACCAGCCCTGCCCGTGAGGCGTGCATCGATGTGGCTGCCGTCGACGGTGCCGACGAACTGATTGCCGCCGACCACGACGTCGAGGTACGCGCCGGCGAGCCCTTCGACGTTCACGGTGACCGACTCGCCGTCCTGCGTGACCGCGATGGTGGTGCCGGTGACGGTGCTGCCCTCTTCCCAGTTCGCGAACATGCAGGCGTTCGGGCCGTTCGTGAGGTTGATGGTGTACGTGCCCGCGACGTTCTCGGGATCGTTGCCGCAGCTCGCGATCATCAGGCCCAGGAGCGTCGAGAGAAGCACAAGACGGTGCGGTTTCATCGCTACCTCCGGGGCGCGAGGGTAGCTCGCCTGACGCGGTGCGTCGCGCCACGAGCCCATCTCGACGTGCTCTGCGCGTCGTGTCAGTCTCTGCACCGTGAGCCCAGGGCCCTCGGCGGGGCGGCGCAGTCCCGCGATCTGGATCGGTGTCGCGCTCGTCGCGATCGGCGGTGTGATCGTCAGCGCGGCAGCCGCGACCCGAGGTCGTGGGCACGCCGAGCAGGCGGCGATCGTGCCGGAAGTGATCGCGCCCGCGGTGCACGAGGGACACGCGCCTCCGGAGACGCTCGCCGATGCGAGCCGCATCGTGTCGATCGAGATGTACAGCGCGGCGTGGTGCCAGGCGTGCAGCCGCGCGAAGGCGTGGATGCGCGACCAGGGCATCACGTACCACGAGGTCGACGTCGATCGGCGGGCCGGCGCGCTCGCGCAGCTGCAGATGCTGAACCCGCGCCGTAGCCTGCCGACGTTCGACGTCGACGGTCAGGTGCTCGTGGGCTTCGAAGAGGCGCGCCTGCGCGCCGCGATCGACGACGCCGCGCGGCGTCGCTGACGCGCCTCCCGATCGATCACCGCACGCGCGCGGCGGCGTGCAGGAAGCCGGGCGCCGTGAGCGCGCGGCGCGGGCCGCCCTCGGCGGTGAGCTCGATGAGCGTCGTCGTCGCGTAGTCCGGCGTGGTCTCGGTGCCGAACACGCGCCCGTCGATCTCGAGCCACACGACGTCGGCGGTCGAGGGCTCGAGCGCGTCGATCGGCGTGAAGGAGTCGTCCTCCACGTTCCAGCGCGCCCAGCGCCACGCGGCTTGTCCGGTCACGTCCCAGCTCGCGCCGGTGGGATCGATCGTCACCAGCGACTCGTCGAGCACGCGCAGGAAGATGCTCGAGCCTCCGCCGGGCACCGGCTCGCCCGCGATCGCGCCCTCGGAGAGCGTGTCGAGCGAGCGCAGGTAGGTCGGGTCGAACGCGTCCGCGCTCGCGCGCACGCGCAGCGCGCACGGTGCGGTGGTGAGGCGCTCGATGCGATGCGCCGCGCCCGCGAGCGCCGAGCTCACGAAGTACACGTCGCCCGACGCGACCGGGATCGCCTGCGTGATGCCGGCGCAGCGCGTGTCCACGTCGACGCGCGATGCGCTGTGGGTCGTGGTGTCGATCACCACGAGACCAGTCTCCGGGAGCACGCGATCGTTCTCCCAGTCGAACCAGCCGACCGAGAAGAGCAGCGCATCGCCGCGCGCGACCGCGGCGTAGGAGTAGAGCGAGAGATAGCCCTCGCGCACGGTCTCGGGGAGCGCGATGGTGCCGGTGACCTCCATCGTGCTCGGGCTCCACACGATCAGCTGCGAGCCCGCGCGATCCGGGTAGTACGCGACGTCGTCGGACACGAAGTAGATGGTGTCCCAGAGGTCGATCACGCCGTAGGGCTGGAGGCTGAGCGCGGCCTCTTCGACGAAGCGGCCTTCGTCGTCGAGCGAGTAGCGCGTGATCGTCGGCGACTCGCCGCTGCCCACCGCGAACCATCCGCCCGCGTGCGCGTAGAGCCGCGCCGAGCCGGGCACTTCGAGCGCGCGGCTCGTGTCGATCTGCGTGCCTTCCTCGAGCGAGGGCACGACGTGGAAGTACGAGGTCGTCGCGCTGTCGTCCCAGACGCGCGTCGCGATCACGTAGGGCCCGGCATTGCCGGGCCCGTCGTCGCCGGGGGATCCATCGCAGCTCGAGAGGATCATCACGAGCGCGAGCACGAGCGGTCTACGGTTCATCATTCTCCGAGCTCCACGAGCTGATAGGCCCATCCGGGGATCGTGAAGCGCAGCGTCGGCGCGCCCTCGGCGCCGATCTCGTACGCCGACGTCGATCCGTAGTCGTTCGTGGGCAGGAGCACGATGGTGCGATCGCCGCCCACGCGGAACGCGTAGTAGCCGCCCGAGAAGAGACCGAGCTCGTCGATCGGCGCGGCGGTCCACGACGTCGTGTCGACGCGCCAGAGCCGCCACGCGGTCGCGAGCGCGGCCTGGCCGGGCACGACGTCGGCGGGGAGCTCCTCGGTGTGCAGCACCGCGACCAGCGCGACGCCGTCGGCGAGATAGCGGAACGCGGCAGTCGGACGATCGCCGACGAGCGTCGAGAGATCGCGCGTCCACGTCGTGTCGACGGCATCGCGATCGGCGGGCACGCGCACGACGCAGGGACGCGGCGCGCTCTCGTCGAAGTGCGGCGCCGGAGCGCTGAACACCCAGTTGCTGAAGTACGCGTTGCCCGCTTCGTCGACGCTCGCGACGTCGAGGCCGGGGCAGGGCGCCTCGAGGACCTCGCGCGCCTCGCCGGTCGCGGTGTCGATCACCGCGATCTGCGAAGCGGGCGCGAAGCGATAGTAGTCGTCATCTGCGAAGTAGTGCGGGTGCAGCACGCGGCCCTCGCGCGCGACCGCGCCGCGATCGAAGCTCGCGCGCACCGCGAGCCCGTCGCGCGCGGTGTCGACGCCCTCGAGCTCCACGACGCCGATCGCCTCGAGCGTCGTCGGATCCCATGCGACGCGCTGCACGTCGTCGACCGCCATGAACGCGCGCGACGAGTCGCCGAACACGTTGCGGTAGAGCGCGCCGGCCGCGCCGAAGTCGAGGAAGCTGAGGCGACCGCTCTCCGCGAACGTGCCCTGCTCGTCCGCCGAATAGCGCGTGAGCGTGGGTGCCTCTCCGTCGCCGACGAAGAGCATGCGCTCGACGCCGCCGATGGTCGCCCATCCCGCGAACTCGCGCGCGCTCGAGAGATCGACGTCGCCTGCGTCGAGCGCGTCGAGGAACACGACGTACGTCGTCGTGCCCTCGTCGCCGAACACCGTGCTCGCGACCGCGTACTGCGCAGCGACCGCGCCTGGGCCGCCGCCGTCGTCACCGCTGCACGCCGCGAGCGCGAGCGCGCCGACCACCACCACCGCTCCCCGTTTCTGCATCCGCCGAGCTCCTCGAGCGCGCGCGCCTCGTTCGCCCGCGCTCCTGCTGGAAGACCGCGAAGATGGTCGTCATGAGAACGACTGTCAAAGTCGTTCTCATGGAGTGTCGGGAAATCTCGAATGATTTCACGACACGAACCGACCGTGGTTGAGCTCCGGCGCACCATCGCCGTCCTCGTCCTTGAACATTTCCACGAGAATGATAGTGACTTTCAAATCCGAGAGGTCCCATGCCGTATCCCGCTTCGCTCCGAACGTTCCTCGCCTCGCTCCTCGCGCTCACGCTCGTCGCCTGCGGCGACGACTCCGCCCCATCCGACGATGCCGACGCCGGCGCCCAGCCCGACTCGGGCGCGTCCGACGCCTCGCTCCCCGATGCGTCCGAGCCCGTCGACGATCCGCTCTTCGTGCTGCACTCGGCGGTGCAGAACAGCGAGGGCCGCACCAACTACTTCACCGCGGTGCGCTCGCTCGGCGAGGTCGCGGAGATCGACTACACGTCGTCGATCGAGCTGCCCGGACGCGCGCGCCTCTACGCCGAGCCCGGCATCGGGTTCTTCGCGATCGGCGATGGCGAGGACACGAGCGTCACGCGCTACACGCTGCGCGAGGACGGCACGTTCGAAGAGGGCGAGCGCCTCTCGTTCCAGCCCTTCGGCGTGACCGCGATGGGCGCGCAGGCCGTGCTCTTCGTCAGCCCCACGCGCGCTTACTACAAGGACCCGGGGCAGGCGCAGATCATCGTGTGGAACCCGACCGCGATGGAGGTCGAGACCGTGATCGAGCTGCCCGCGGATCTGATCCGCGAGGGTCGCGTCACCGGGTTCAGCGCGTGGGCGAGCCGGCCCGGCGAGGCGTACTTCGCGGTCGGCTGGACGACGATGGAGTACGACCGCGTCGACGCGGGCAGCGCGCTCGTGCGCATCGACACGACGACGAACGCCTTCACCGTGATGAACGACGCGCGCTGCCGCGATCTCAACAAGGTCGGTGTGGTCGGTGACGCGCTCTACTTCTTCAGCGGCGTGATCAACGGCTTCGGGCACGCGGTGTATCCCGACGACGGCGGTCAGCAGGACTGCATGCTGCGCGTGATGCCGGGACAGAACGTGTTCGATCCGAGCTGGGTCGGGACGATCTCGAGCGCGCTCGAGGAGAACGAGATCGGCACGGTGATCGCGGTGACCGGCGACGGTCGCGCGTGGGCGCAGGTCGTCGACACCGACGTCGCGCCGAGCACGCCGGGCTCGACCTACGGCGAGTGGTACGCGGCGGGCTGGCGCTGGGTGAGCCTCGACCTCGCGACGGTCGGCGACGTGGTGCGCATCGAGGGCGAGCCGGGCGCGTACAGCGGGTTCACGGTGGTCGACGGAACGCGCTTCTTCGTGTCGCAGACCGAGGCGGACTACTCGGAGACGACGCTGCTCGATCTGAGCGGTGGCGCGCCTGCGCCGGGCATCACCTTCCCCGGGTTCGCGCTCGACCTCGCGCGCGCTCGCTGAGGCTCGCTTGAAGCTCCCTCGTCACGCGTTCCAGACGTACTGGGACGTGCACGCGTGGTCGGGCGCGATCGCAGCGATCGTGCTGAACGCGATGTTCTTCGCGGGCGTGTTCGCGCTCTTCCACGAAGAGATCGCGCTCTGGCAGGACCCTCGCGCCCATCACGCGCCCGGCGCCGTGTGCAGTGATGCGCAGCTCGAGCCGCTCGTCGCGAGCGCGCTCGAGCGTGCGGGGTTCCCGGTGCGGACCGCGTTCGTCACCGTGCACGAGGGAGCGTGCGCGCCGACCACGATCGATCTGCGGGGCGTCGAGGCGCACCAGCGTCGCGTCGTGATCGGCGATGCGCGCAGCGGTGAGGTGCTCGATCAGCGATCGAACGTCGCGACGTTCCTCTTCTACTTCCACTTCCTCTATCACCCCGACGCCGGCTGGGGCATGTACGTCGCGGGGCTCTTCGGGCTCGCGCTGCTCCTCGCGATCGTGAGCGGCGTGTTGATCCACCTGAAGGATCTCGCGCGGCAGCTGCATCGTTATCGCGACGACGAGCACGGCGTGCGGGTCCTCTTCTCCGATCTGCACAAGGTGCTCGGGGTGATGGGGCTTCCGTTCCAGACGATGGTCGCGCTCACCGGCACGATCATCTGCTTCGCCGCGCCGCTCGCGCGCGCGTGGCAGGCGCCGGTGTTCGCGAACGACCCGAACGCGGCGCTCCAGGCGTTCTTCGACATCGATCGTGCGCCGCCGCCGAGCGACGTCGAAGGGTCGCGCCTCGCGCTCGACGAGCTCGTCGCGCGGGCGCGTGCGGCGGTGCCCGAGATGGAGCCCGACTCGGTGCGCCTCACGAGCCCCGGTGACGCGAATTCGACGGTCGAGGTGACGGGGCCGGTGCACGGCGTGCTCTTCGGGCAGGCGCGGGTGCGGGTGCGGGCGAGCGACGGCGAGGTGCTGCGCGTCTCGGTGCTCGATCATGCACGCGCGACGCACGTGCTGATGCGCTGGGTGTACGGCCTGCACTTCGCGTGGACCGCGGGCGCGGTGACGAAGCTGCTCTACGCGCTGCTCGGGATCGCGGGGTGCGCGACGCTGCTGAGCGGCAATTGGATCTGGCTCGCGCGGCGCGATCGGCGGCGTGAGCATCGCGGCAATCGCGTGCTCGCGCGGCTCACGCTCGGCGTCGGGCTCGGCATCGCGAACGCGGTCGCGGCGATGTTCCTCGCGAGCCGGGTGCTCCCGTTCTCGCTGGCGTGGCACCTCGAGGGTGAGGTCGCGGCGTTCGTGCTGGCGTGGATCGGCGCGACCATCGCGGCGTTCGTCGCGCGCGACGAGGCGCGCTGCGCGATCGCGCTGCTCGTCGTGTCGGGCGCGACCTTCTCGCTCGTGCCGCTCGCGAGCATCGTGGTCACCCCGCTGCGCGCGTTCTCGGGCTCCGAGGTCGCCGCGGTCGATCTCGGTCTCGCCGCGTGCGGCGCGATCATGCTCGGCTGCGCCGCGCTGGTGAGGCGCGGCGCGCGTCGTGCTCGGTAATCTGTCGAAGATCGGCTCGCCCGCCCGTTCCTACCGTCCGCGCGCTTCGCGCGCTCCCGTCCGGGACGTGCGGGACGAGCACTCCGGCAGACTCAGTAGTCGACGACGAGCTTCAGGTAGATCGAGCGCCCGGGGCGCTGCACGCCGAAGAGATCGTAGAGGCGCTCGTCGGTGAGGTTCGTCAGCTCGATCGTCGTCGCGATGCGGGGCGCGCCCATCACCCGGTAGGTGAGCGCGAGGTCCTGCGAGAATTGCGAGGGCACGGTCTGCTTGAGATCGCGGCGTCCCTGCGACTCCCAGCCGCGGAAGAACTCGTGCACGTAGCGCGCGTCCCACGTGAGCGTGAGCTCGTCGTCGCCGAACAGGTCCTGCACCCGGAGCTGCGCCGAGAAGTTCGCCCAGACCCACGGGCGGTTCGGCATGCGATCGCCGCGGAACGAGGAGAACGTGCCCTCGCTGCTCGTGTTCCGATGGTCGAGGAACGTCGCGTTGGCGCCGAGCGCGACCCACTCGCCCGGGCTCTCCCAGCGCACGTTCGCTTCGGCGCCCGCCGAGAGCGCCTCGTAGACGTTCTGATACGAGAACGTGCGCTCGTTGCCGAGCAGGATGATCGTGTCCTGGTGCCATCGGAGGAAGCCCGCGGCGCTCGCGAGGATCGCGCCGATCGGCGTCCGCTCGAGATCGAGCGAGAGCTCGACCGTGCCGTTGTGGCTGCGCTCCGGCGCGAGCTGCAGGTTGTGGACGATCTGCACGCCATCGCCGAACACCTCGTAGGGCTCGGGCAGCCGGGTGGCGTACTCGTAGCTCCCGCGCGCGAAGAGCCCGTCGACGATGCGCACGCGCACTCCGTCGCCGAAGCCGACGTCGTGGGTCTCGCGCCGGCGGTCGACGAAGGTGTTGCCGGGCAGCACCTCCTCGCTCGACGCGAGATAGACGTAGTCCTTGAAGAACACCTGGTTCTCGAGCAGGTCGTCGAACGCCGAGACCTCGTACGAGAGGCCCGAGACCATCGTGAAGAGCTCGCGCCGCGCGGTGAGCGGGTCGCGGCCACCGGGGTTCGACTCGATGCGCTCGTCACCCGAGCGGCTCACGTAGCGCGGCGTCGCGTTGAGGTGGATCGAGTGCTCGGGCGTGATCTGCCACGCGAGGTTGAGCCGCGCGGGGAGCGCGTCCTCCCAGATCGTCTGATCGCGCGGGCGCGACTCGATCTCGCCGGCCACGCGACGCTCGCGCACCCGTCGTCCGCGCCAGTCGTAGACCCACGACGACGCGTCGAGGAACGTGATGTCGCGCCGCGTGTAGCCGACGTACGCGTCGATGCGGACCTCGTCGGTGATCGTGTGCTCGTAGCGAGCGAGCGCGCCCGCGCTCACCTCGCCGTAGACGACGTCGCCGTACGGCACGCTCATCACGATGTTGTGCTGGAGGTCGCGATCGTACTCGCCGACGAACCCGCGAATCGTGAGACGGTCGGCGAAGGGCACACCGACGAAGCCGGTCTCGAGCGACACGCCGTAGGACTCGTATCCGTCGTGGAAGCGGCGCACGCGCGCGGGCTGGAGGCGCCCGCGGGAGTCGGGCACGTCGACGTCGATCCAGTAGTCGTTGTCGGCGTGGTCGTAGTGGAGCTGGGCGCCGGCGTAGAAGCCGGTGTCGTCGTGACGGAAGCCCGCGTCGGCCGAGAGGCGGTAGGTGCCCCACGAGCCGGTCTGCAGCGAGACGCTGGCGTGCGACCGGAAGTACGAAGGACGGACCAGGTTGATCGCGCCGCCCAGCGCGTCTGCGCCGAAGCGCAGCGGCACCGTGCCTCGATAGATCTCGATGCGCTCGACGAGGTGCACCGGCACGTTCACCGTGCCGCTGCCGAAGCCGACGAGCTGGTACGGGACGCCGTCGACGAACATGCGCACCGCGCTGTCGCACATGCCGTGCAGGCAGATGCGCCCGAACGAGCCGAGCCCGCCCGCGCGGCGCACCGTGATGCCTGCCGTGCGCGCGAGCGCGTCGCCCATGTCGGCGGCACGAGTGCGCACCTCGTCGGTCTCGACGACCTGCACCGAGTCGCTCGACTCGGCGAGCTCTTCGGCCTCGGTGGGCGCGCGCACCACGACGTCGTCGGTGAGGAGATCCTCGAGCTCGATCTCTTCGACCTCGTCGTCGCGCTCCTGCGCGTGCGCGACGACGGGCGCGAGCGCGAGCGCGAGGATCACGAGGCAGCGTGCGCGTCTCATGGGCGGGCTCCGATCGCGAGCGCGAGCGCCGCGGTCGACACCGTGAGCGCGAGCGCGGCGCGCCAGACGCGCGCGTCGAGGAAGACGAGGGACGCGGCGGCGACCCAGAGCGGGACCGTCGCGCCGAAGCCGATCGCGAGCCGCACGTCCTCGGCGGCCGGCACGAAGAGCGCGAGCGCGATCCCGGCGAGCACGGCGGCGGGCAGCGCGCCGATCACCGCGAGCAGCGTGCGCAACGTGGCGAGGACGCGCTCACGCATGGACGCGCTCCGCGATCAGCGCGGCGAGCGCGACGACGACGGCGAGGGCGCTCGTGAGCGCGCGCGAGCGCGGCGCGATGCGCGCGGCGATCGGCAGCACGCTCGCCGCGAGCGTCCACGCGAGCGTCGCGACGAACACGCCCTCGACGAGGTCGGTGCTCGACGCGACGCGCGCCGCGGCGACGAAGAGCGCGGCGCTCGTGATCCGCAGCGCGATGCGATGCCGTGGGTCGATCGCGCCTGCGTGGAGCGCGGCATAGGAGAGCCACGCGAGGGCGGAGCCGGCGAGCTCAGACAACGTGGCTCTCCGTGGAAAAACCTCGATGAGGCGTGAGGATGAGAGTTGCTCTCATTCTCGCGTGGCTAGCAGGCGGACCCCCGAGCGTCCAGGCCCGAGGACATCGGGCGTGCGGTTCCGACCGCCATGTCGGCTGGGCCCGACCACGCGGCGGGGCTCGGCGCGCGCGTTCGGGTGCCGCGTGCGCGGGCACATCGCGTGCTGATGCGCGCGTGCCATGCACGCTCGTTCGATCGCCTTCGTCGCCGCGCTCGTGTCGCTCGCGCTCTCGAGCTCACCGGCGCGCGCGGACACCTACCGCGTCGGGCCCGGGGGCTCGGTCCGACAGCTCGCCGATCTGCCCGCGCTCGCGCCGGGCGACGTCGTCGAGGTCGAGGGCGGCGCGACGTACGAGCCCGCGTCGTTCGAGACGCCCGGCGCCGACGGCGCGCCGATCGTGCTGCGCGGGATCCGATCGTCGGCCGGTGAGTGGCCGGTGCTCGAGGGCGGTGAGAACACGCTCGAGCTCGCGGCCGATCACTACGTCGTCGAGGGCTTCGAGATCCGCGGCGGCACGAGGCGCTGCGTGTTCGTGCACGCGCACGACCTCACGCTGCGCAACCTGCGCATCCACGACTGCGTGAACCACGGCATCGAGGGCGGCGGTGGTGGCGGCGGCGATCTCACGCTCGAATTCGTCGAGGTGTATCGGAGCGGCGAGGGCACGCAGCACCACCAGATCTACGTGTCGAGCGACACGAGCGCGCATCCGGGCTCGGTGTTCCGCATGCGCTTCTGTTACGTCCACGACGGGCGCGGCGGGAACAACGTGAAGAGTCGCTCGGAGCGCAACGAGATCCACTTCAACTGGATCGAGGGCGCGCTCTATCACGAGCTCGAATTGATCGGGCCGGATCCCGACGACGCGGGCGTCGGCGAGGACGACGCGATCGAGAACAGCGACGTCGTCGGCAACGTGCTCGTGAAGGGCGGCGGTCACTCGGGCGGCTGGATCACGCGCATCGGCGGCGACGGGACCGGACAGACGTGGGGGCGCTATCGCTTCGTGAACAACACGATGGTGCTCGCGAGCGACTCGAGCGGTGTGTTCCGCGTGTTCACCGGCGTCGACTCGCTCGAGGCGCACGGGAACGTGATCGTGGCGCGCGGCGCGAGCAGCGCGCGTGTGGTGCGCGACGTCGAGGCGGAGTGGCTCTCGGGCTCCGCGCAGCTGCACGGCTCGAACAACTGGGTGATGGACGGTCTGGGGTTCGTCCCCGCGAGCTGGACCGGGACGATCCGCGGGAGCGATCCCGGGCTCGAGTCGCTCGAGGGGAACGACCTGCGGCCGCGCGAAGGGAGCGTGCTGATCGACGCCGCGATCCGCGCGCCTGCGAGCCCGGCGGGCTTCGCGTTCCCCGGTCCGCTCGCGGTGCCGACGCATCATCCGGGCATGCGCGCGCTCGTCGCGCCCGAGATGCCTCGGCCCGACGTGGGCGATCTCGACATCGGCGCGTTCGAGCACGGCGCAGGGCCTCCGGTGACGGCGCCCGACGCCGGGACGATGTCGATGCCCGACGCGGGAAGCGCGTGTGTGCCCTCGTGCGGCGCGCGCGAGTGCGGGAGCGACGGCTGCGGAGGGACGTGCGGGAGCTGCGGGCCGCGCGAGGCGTGCAGCAGCGCGGGCGCGTGCACGTGCGAGGACCGTGCGAGCACGTGCGGCGGCGCGTGTGTGGACACGCGATCGAGCCCGGATCACTGCGGCGCGTGCGACGTCGCGTGCGAGGCCGACGAGGTGTGCGCGGAGGGCGCGTGCGCGAGCGAGTGCAGTGGGTCGCTGGTCGCGTGTGATCGCGCGTGCGTCGACACGACGCGGGATCGCGCGCACTGCGGTGCGTGCGGCGTCGTCTGCGAGGGTGCGTGCGAGGACGGTGCGTGCGTCGTGACCGGGCGGGTCGAAGGAGGATGCGGATGTCGCGCGGTGGGCGCGCGATCCGGCGCGCGCGGCGCGTGGATCGTGATCGCGCTCGGGGCGCTGGTCTGGGCGCGACGGCGGCGCCGACATCCGCGCTACGGCGCCGTCCACTCGCTCGGCGGCGGCTCGCCGTCGAGCGCGCGCAGGAACGCTGCGATCACACGCTCGTCGCCCTCTTCGTAGAAGAAGCTGCTGGTGATGAAGGACTCGAGATCCCGCGTCCCGCTCCGCCCGTACGGCGCGGTCTGCGCGATGTTGCGCAGCGACGGAGTGCGGAACCGTCCTTCGTCGTCCTCGGTCGGACCCTCGGGCAACGTCAGCGCCTCACCCGCGTCCTGATCGAAGTAGGGCCCGGCCGCGCTGAACGGGCTCGCGAGCAGGATCTCGATGCCCTCCGCGCGCCCACGATCGCCATCGGTGCCGCTCGCCGCGGTCAGACGGAACGCGCCGTCCGCGAGCATCGGCCCCGAGTGACACGTCGCGCATCCCGACCGCACGAAGCGCGCGAGCCCGCGCCGCGCGTCCTCGTCGAGCGCATCGCGCTCACCGTCGAGATAACGATCGAGCGCGCTCGGACCGCTCGCGATCCGTCGCATGTACGCCTCGAGCGCCTTGCCCACGTTCGCGACGACTCGGTTCACCGCGTCGCGATCGTCCTCGCTCATCGCCTCCCAGCTCGCATCGCCGGGCTTGCCCTCGGCGGGAAGACCCTCGAGCACCGGAAGCGCGCCGAAGATCGCTTCGTACGCGTCGCGGTGCTCGCTCGCGATGCGATGTGCGATCGCGAGCCGCGTCGTGCGCATCTCGATCTCGTTCTCGAACGCGAAGAGCGGCTGCGACCACAGGCTGTCGGCGCGCCCGTCCCAGAAGAAGAAGCCTTCGTTCCACCCGGCGTTGTAGAGCGTCGGGCTGTTGCGCGCGCCGGGCGATCCCGCGATCACCTCGGACACCGCGACGCCGTCCTGGAACGCGCGATCCGCGCGATGACACGTCGCGCAGCTCACGTCCGGCACCGTCGCGAACCCGGTGTCGAAGAAGATCGCGCGCCCCAGCTCGGCCGCCCGCACGTCGTCGGCGTACGCGTTCCCACGCGCCGCCGGCAGCGTTTCCGGAAGGCGCCACGCGGCGATCGTCTCGCACTCCGCGTCGTCGAGCCCGAGGTCCGCGCACTCGGCGCGCAGCCCGGTGAGCGGCTCGGCGCAGCCGACCGCGAGCGATGCGAGCAGCGTGATCGAGAGGGAGCTTCGCATCGTGATCGCACCGCGATCGTACGCGCCGGCGCAGGGGCTTGGAACCATACGTCCAGTCTGCGATCGTGGACGCGCCCGCGCCCCCGAGCGCGCAGAAACACGAGCTGCATGCGAAGCCCAGCCACCGCCACCTTCCGTCTCCTCTCCGTGCTCGCGTTCGTCCTCGCCGTCGCGCTCGCGCCCGGGCGCGCCCACGCCGTGCTCTATCCGTGCACGCTCGCGGGCTTCGACACCGCGCTGACCGCGGGTGGGATCGCGACCTTCTCGTGCGCCGGCCCGACGACGATCGTCGTGCCCGGGACGCGCACGATCTCGCGCCCCGGCACCGACATCGACGGCGAAGGCCGGCTCGTGATCTCGGGCAACGATGCCCGCGTCCCGCTGGTCGTCGCGGCGGGTGTCACCGCGACGATCCGACGCCTCACGATCGAGCGCGGCAACAGCCCGGCCTACGGCGGCTGCATCGACGTCGTGGGCACGCTCGATCTCGAGCGCAGCACGGTCCGCACCTGCCGGGCGGCGACCGGCGGCAACGGAATCTACGTGCGGGCCGGCGGCCGCCTCCGTGCGAGCGCGAGCACATTCTCGGGCAACGACGGCGGCGTCGAAGGCGCGATCGGGGTGCACGGCGGCATTGCGGATCTCACGAACGTCACGATCGAGGGCCCGCTCCGCGGGGTCGTCACTCGCTACGGCGGCAGCGCGACGCTCACGCACTGCACGATCACCACGACCCACGAGCCCGCGTTCGCCATCGCGGCCGGCGACACGGTGACGATCGGCCACTCGCTGCTCGTCTCCTCGGGCTCGCCGGCCGTCACGGGCGCGGGAACGTTCGTCTCGACGGGCTACAACGTGTTTCGCGTCGCGCCGTCGATGACGCCGACCGGCGACGTCACCGGGAACCAGGTCGCGACCCCGCTCCTCGGGCCGCTCGCGGACAACGGCGGTCCCACCCAGACCCGCGCGCTGCTCGCGTGCAGCCCCGGCATCGACGCCGGTGCGATCTCCGGCGGCCCCGCGAACGACCAGCGCGGTCAGCCGCGCCGTGCGGGCGGCGCGCGCGACGTCGGGGCGTACGAGTCGGACCTGCGTCCATGCCTCACGATCAGCGACGTCACCACGACCGAGGGCGACGCGGGCACGGTGAACGCGACGCTCACGGTGAGCCTCTCCGGCCTCTCGAGCGTCGCCGCGAGCGTGAGCTACGCGACCGCCAACGGCACCGCGCTCGTCGACGACAACGACTACGTCGCGGCGTCGGGCACCCTCACGTTCCCGGCCGGCACCACCACCCGCACCGTCGCGATCGCGGTGCGCGGCGACGTGCGGTTCGAGCCGAACGAGACGATCATGGTCAACCTCTCCGCGGCGACCGGCGCGACCCTCGCCGACGCGCAGGGCGTGGTGACCATCGACAACGACGACGTGCGGCCCTCGATGTCCGTCGCCAATGCGACGATCGCCGAGGGCGACGCCGGCAACAGCACCCTCGCGTTCGTCATCACGCTGACGGCACCGACGTCGGAGACCGTCACCGTCGGCTTCGCGACCTCCGACGGCACCGCCACCGCGGGCGTCGACTACGCCGCGCGCACCGGCACCGTCACGTTCACGCCGGGCGCGACCAGCCGCACCGTGAACGTCACGGTCGTCGGCGACGTCGTGCACGAGCCGAACGAGTCGCTCGAGCTCGAGCTGAGCGGCCCCACCGGCGCGACGATCACCGACGGCAACGGCCTCGGCACGATCACCAACGACGACGCCGCGCCCGCGATCTCGGTGAGCGACGTGAGCGTCGACGAGGGCGACAGCGGCACCACGCCTGCGCGGTTCACGGTGTCGCTCTCGCGCCCCAGCGCGTCGCAGGTGCGCGTGAGCTACGCGACGCAGGTCGGGAGCGCGACGCTGGCCGATGCCGACTACGTGCAGGCGATGGGCACGCTCACCTTCGCGCCCGAGGTCACGAGCCTCGACGTCGTCGTCGACGTGCGCGGCGATCTCCGCCACGAGCCCGACGAGGCGTTCGCGCTGCTGCTCAGCGCGCCCTCGGGCGGCACGCTCGCCGACTCGGTCGGTGTCGGCACCATCGTGAATGACGACGCGGCGCCGACGATCACGGTGAGCGACGCGACGGTGGTCGAGGGCACGACCGGCGTCGCCACCGCGACGTTCCTCGTGACGCTGTCGAACCCGAGCTCGAGCCCGATCGACGTCGCGTATGCGACCGCCGACGACACTGCGACGCTCGCGGACTCGGACTACACCGCGGCGACGGGGACGCTGCGGCTCGGAGCCGGCGAGACCTCGCGCGCGATCGGCGTGAGCGTGCGCGGCGACACGCGCTACGAGCCCGACGAGACCTTCGTGCTGCGGCTGAGCGCGCCGTCGATCGGCACGCTCGGTGACGCCGAGGGCGTTGGGACGATCGAGAACGACGACGGGCTACCGACGCTCGCGATCGACGACGTCGCGGTCACCGAGACCGATGGCGCGCTCGACGCGTCGGTCACGGTGCGCCTCGCGGGCGTGAGCGCGGGCACCGTCACAGTGGGCTACGCGACCGCCGACGACACCGCGACCAGCGGCGCCGACTACGACGCCGCGAGCGGGACGCTCACGTTCGCGCCCGGCGTCACGACCCAGACGATCGCGCTGCGTGTGCTCGGCGACGACGTGCACGAGGGCGTCGAGCGCTTCGCGGTCGCGCTCAGCTCGCCGAGCGGCGCGACCCTCGCCGACGGCAGCGCCGTCGTCACGATCACCGACGACGAGACCGAGCCCGTGCTCGCGATCGCCGACGCGACGAGCGCCGAGGGCAACGCGGGCACGACGCCCGCGACCCTCGCGGTGACGCTCTCGGGCCCGAGCGCCGCGTCGATCACCGTCGCCTGGGCAACGGCCGACGGCACCGCGACGACGGCCGACTACGTCGCGTCGTCGGGCACGCTCACGTTCGCGCCGGGCGAGCTCGCGCAGACCGTCGCAATCGACGTCACCGGCGACACGATCTCCGAGCCCGACGAGACGGTCCTCGTGCGCCTGTCGGGCGCGACGAACGCGACGATCGCCGACGCCGAGGCGGCGCTGACGATCACCGACGACGAGGGCGCGCCGATCGTCGTCGTCGCGGGCGCCGAGGTGGACGAGGGCGACGAGGGCACCACCGATCTCGCGTTCGCGATCACGCTGAGCCACGCGAGCAGCGACACCGTCACGATCGACTACGCGACCGAGGACGGCACCGCGACCGTCGACGACGGCGACTACGAGAGCGCGACCGGCACGCTCACGTTCGCGCCCGGCGAGACGACGCAGACGGTCACGGTGCACGTGCTCGGCGACCTCGAGGTCGAGAGCGACGAGACGCTGCTCCTCGTGCTCAGCGCGGCGACGAACGCGACGCTCGACGAGGAGTCGGTCGAGGGCACGATCACCAACGACGACGAAGCGCCCGACGCCGGCACCGACGCGGGGGAGCCGCTCGACGCGAGCGTCGCCGTGGACGCGGGCACCGCGCCCGACGCCGGTGTGGTGGTGCGCAGCGACGGCGGCTGCGGCTGCGTGGTGATCGGCGGGGATCGCCGCGCCGTGAGCCCGATCGCCGCGGCGGTCATGCTCGCGCTCGCGCTCGTGCTGGCTGCGCGCCGCCGCGCGCGCTGAGGGCCGACGAGGGGCGCGGCGTGTCGCCGCGCCCACTCGTCCGGTTCGTGAGCCCGCTTCCGCCCGCGCACGCTGTCGTCTTGCCGGTCCCTTTCCGCGGCACGACCTGCGGCGACATGCACGAGGACCTTCGAGCTCGGCCCGGGGCGACGGCTGCTGCGTCAGCGAGGAGGGCCGAAGCTGCAGGCCGCTTCGCAGCCGCGCGGGTTGCACGGGTCGGCCGCCGCTCGGACGCACTCGAGGCACGCGCTGCGCGCCTCGGGCGCGCTCGCCTCGCACATTGCCTGGAACATCCCCGCGATGCTGGGCCCGCCCGACGTGCACGCGCTCATCGTCTCGGCCAGCTCCGCGCACGTGGCCTCCTGCGCCGCCTGCGCGCGCCCTTCCCAGAACCGGCTCCCCTGGACGACGGCGATCGGGATCAGCCCGCCGACGAGGAAGAGCACGCCCCACGCGACGACCGGCAGGTACATGAAGTGGTCCTCGCGGCCGCGCCTGTTGAGCAAGAGCCCCAGCGGCAGCACGAGCGCCGAGACCGCCACGGCGAGCATGCCGAACGTGTCGTAGTCGCCTCGGTACTGCGGCGGGACCAGCAGCACGTGCGCGATGAGCGCGACCCCGACGACCACCGGGACGACGAACCCGAAACCCGACCACACCAGCTTCAAGCGAACCTCGCGGGGAAGTGAAGACCCGGCTTGCTACGCCCGAGCCTCGCCCGTTCTCCTCTCGCTCGCAGACACGTCGTCGGGGAGATCGGTCGCGGCGGCGTGGAGATCGCGCCGATCGCCGCCGCTCGCGATCGCCGCACCTCGTCGCGTGGCGCGTCGTCGTACCCGCGTGATCGCGCGCGTTATCCTCGCGCGCGGCATGACCAGACCGACGACGAGGCCCGCTCGCGTTGCTGGGCGCGCTCGCGCTCGGCGCGATCGCGACGGCGAACGCGCAGGACGCCGCGCCGGCGGCGACGAGCGAGGGCGATCACGCGCAGCACCGCGTGTTCAGCATCGTGGTCGACGCCGCGGAGGGCCTCACGCCGCGTGAGGTGGGCTGGGCGCTCGGCTGGGCAGTGCCCGAGCTGAACGCGCGCTGCGCCGGCCCGGGCCCGGTGCTCGAGTCCCATCCGCTCGCGCTCAGCGTGGACGCGCGCGGTCGCGTCACCATCGCGACGTACGACGGACCGTCGGCGGCGTGCGTGCGCGGCGCGCTCGCGGGCGCGCGCTTCCCCCACGGTCATCCCGCGACGGTGCGCGTGACGCTCTCGGTGCTCGCGCCGCTCGTGGGTTTCGGCTCCATCGGTGGCAGCGGCAGCGGCTCCGGCGTGGCGTGGCAGGGCCCGCTCCGGCCGCGCGATCTGGAGCCCTTCGTCGCGTGTCGTCGCGGTGGGCGCGAGATCGCGTACGACGTGCAGGTCACCGTCGACGCGAGCGGCGCGGTGAGCGACGCGCGCGCGATCCGACCGTCGGGCCGCGCCGCGGTCTGCGTCGTCGACACGCTGCGCGCCTCGCGCTTCTCCGCGCCCCGCGACGCCGCGCCCGCGACCTTCCGCGCGACGCTCGTCATCGGCCCGCCCCTCCGCCTCGGCGGTGGCGGCTTCGGCGGCGGCGGCCACATCGGCGGTCCCTGAGTCGAGCACGCGCCCTGAGGAGAGCGAGAGCGCGCGAACGCGGCCCGCACTCTCGACGAGACCGCGGGTCGTGTCGCGTGTGGGGCCGCGGATGCGCGTGGTACGATCACGTCGTGCCGACGGATCGCGACGAGGACGCTCGCCGAAAGCGCGCCGAAGCGCGCCGCGCGAGAGAGCTCGCCGGCGAGGTCATCGCTGCTCGCACGCCCGACGTCGCCCTCCACGAGGGCACTTCGAGTGAGACGCGCATCGCGCGCACCTGGGAGCTGACGCGCCGGCTCTGGCTCTTCGCCGGCCGAGCCATCCGCGAGGTGCCGCGTCACGAGTTGCCCGGCGAGGTCTTCGATATCCGTGCTGAACGCCGACGCGCTCCCGGATGACTTCCGCGACCTCTTGGTCGCGCTCGTCGATGCACGTGCAGAGTTCGTGCTGGTCGGTGGCTACGCTCTCGCGGCGTACGGACACGTGCGCGGCACGGACGATCTCGACGTGTTCGTCCGCCCGACGGCCGAGAACGCACGGCGCGTGTTCGATGCGCTCGTCGCATTCGGCGCGCGGGTCGCCGCGCACGGCGTGACCGCCGGCCTGTTCGCGAAGCCCGGCTACGGCTATCGCGTCGGGATCAAGCCGCACCTCGTCGAGCTGCTCACGGAGATCGACGGAGTGTCGTTCGACGACGCGTCCCGCGACCCTCGTGTCGTCCACGTCGAGGGTCGACAGGTTCCGATCATCGGACGCGGCGCACTGCTCGCGAACAAGCGGGCCGCCGCGCGACCGAAGGACCTCGCGGACGTCGAGTGGCTCGAGCGGCACGGCGACCACGAGTGACGACAGCCTTCGAGCGCTCATCCGGTGAGCTCGCCGTCTTCCTCCTGCTCGCTCCGCGTCGCGCGGCGGATCTCGCTCTGCGTCATCGGCCCGCGCAGGTACGACATCGCCCAGCGGGGGTTGAGGAGCGAGGGCTGCGACGTCTTGGCGTCGCGCACCACGAACCAGCGCGGGGCGAGCCTCTTCACGAGCGCGCCGAGCTCGCTCTTCTTCTTGTCCTCGCCGAGGCCCTCCATGACACGCGCGCGATCGGCGTCGGTCTGCAGGCGCCCGAGCATCCAGGTGCCGGCGTTGGACAGCGCGCGGTAGTCGAGGTCCATCGGGTTCTGCGTCGCGAGCACGACGCCGACGCCATACGCGCGCGCCTGCTTCATCAGCGCGACGAGCGGCCGCTTGGTGGGCGGGCTCGCCGGGTGCGGCGGGATGAACCCGTAGACCTCGTCGAACACGACGAGCGCCTTGAGCCGGCTGCTCCCGGGCAGGCTGCGCGTCCACGTCAGCACCTCCTCGAGCAGCACGCCGAGCACCAGCGCGCGCTCGTCGTCGTCGAGGTGCGCGACGCTGACCACCGTCGCCGGGGTCTTGCCGTCGACTTTCTCCATCCACCGACCGACGTCGAGATCCTGACCCGTCCGCCACGACGCGAACGACGGCGACGCGATCAGCGTGTTGAGGTCGGCCGCGAGCTCGGCCCGGAGGCGCGCCGAGAGGAACTGCTCGACCGGCAGTGCGCCCACGACGGCGAGCGGCGGCTCGAGGATCTCGGGCACCAGCTGCTCGAGCGCCGCGGTCTCGCCGCGCCGGAGCCGCTGCTCGGCGAGCACCGCGAGGAAGGCGTGCTCGCGGCTCTTGCCGGGATCGCCGTCGCGCCCGGTGAGGCGCAGCACCAGCGAGATCGCCGCGCTCAGGCGCGCGCGCATCGCGGCGGCGTCGTGCGCCCAGGCGTCCGAGCGGCGCTCGAGCGCCGAGAGCAGATGCAGCGGCTCACCGGCGTCGGAGCCCGGCGTCACGACCCGCACCATCGTGCTCGCCGCGTGCGCTGCGAGCTCGGCCTCGCCGATCGACCACTGGCGCAACCCCTCGGCGTGCTTCGCGAGCGCCGCCTCGACCACGTGCGCGTCGGCGATGCCGTCGTCGTCGTCCGGCTCGGGCTCCACCCACGGCCCCATGCGCGCTGCGTCGAGCGACGGGAACGCGAGCTTCAGGTTCGGCAGGTCGCCTTTCACGTCGATCACCAGCACCGGCACCCCGGCGCGCAGCGCCTCCTCGATCATCACGGTGACGAGGCCGGTCTTGCCGCTGCCGGTCATCCCGACGACGACCGCGTGCGTCAGCAGGTGATGGGTGGGCAGGTGAAACGGGCCGAGGTCGTTGCGTCCGTCGATGGACCGGCGCTGACCGAGGTGGAGTCGAGGAGCCACGATCGCCTCCGTAAGCGATGCGAAGGAGAGGAGAGGGGGAGTCAAAGCCCACGTCGACGACGCGGCGTGCCGACGTGAAGCCGGTTCGCGCGCGTCGATGCGAGCGTGGTCGTGGGCGTGGACGGCGACGGCGACGTGAACGGCTTTCCCGCGCCGCGATCACGGGGCGAAGGGCCCCCCGCCGTTGTTCGGGCCCTCGACGACGATCGGCGTGGGCGCCGGCGTCGGCTCGACATCCTCGTCGGGCCCGTCGGTGTCGGTGCCGCTCTGCCTCCGTCCACGACGCGCGTAGAGCGAGGGCGCGATCTCGTCGGCGTCGCCCTGCGGCCAGCGCACGAACGTGAGCATCCGGCGGATCTCGTCGTAGGTGCGGACGAGCAGCGTGAGCGCGCGGTCGCGCAGCTCGCGCGCGGGCATGCGGGTCGCGCCCTGCTCGCGCTGGTTCAGGCGGTCGAGCATGGCCTGCGCCTTCGCCTGGATGCGCTCGAGGTCGACCTGGGTCAGCAGCGTCCGGCCCTCGATGGTCGGCCAGAGCGAGCGGGTCAGGCTGAGGAGGACGAACGTGCTGTCGACGGTCGTCCGGTAGCCCTGCGTCGAGCGCCCCGCGTCGATGCGCGCGCGGTCGATGATCTTGCGGTTGGCGAGGGCGTCGAGGTCGCCGACGAGGAGCTGGTGCTCCTCGAGCACCCCGCGGTGCAGCTCGCGCATGTCGCTGTCGTCTTCCGTCGCCTGGACGTCGTACGCGACCTGGTACGTCGCGTAGACGACGGTCGGCAGGTCGTCGAGCAGCGTGCGGGCGCGCTCGCCGAACTCCGCGATCAGCGCGACGCGGTGACGGGCGATGCGCGGCAGGCTGCCGCCGACGACGCCGGCCGCCGTGCGCGCGTCGAGGCGCGCCGAGTGGAGCACCTCGGAGGCCGGCATGTTGATCAAGATCTCGCGCTTGGCCTCGAGCGCGGCGATCAGCGTGGGACCGTCGGGCATGACGGGCTGCTCGTGGATGATCTCGGGCATGGGGACACACACTCCTTCCTGGTTCGGCCCGCGTTTCGTTCGCGAGTGCCCCCCTCATCGGAGCTGTGGTTCCGGCGTTGCGTCGAAAATCGACGCGACGCGATCTTCCTCGGCGCGGGATGGGCCGGAGCCATCGACGGCGTTTTCAGAATCGACCGGCGATGGGTCCGACCTATCGGCGGCGATTTTGGAAACGAGGAGGGAAGGGTCGGACCTATCGGCGACGATTTCGAAATCGATCAGGCATGGGTCGGACCTATCGCCGGCGATTCTGAAATCGATCGGGCATGGGTCGGACCTATCGCCGGCGATTTGAAGACGATCGGGCATGGGTCGGACCTATCGGCGGCGATTCTGAAATCGATCGGGAAGGGTCGGACCTATCGGATCGACCCGACCGTCTCCGGGCGCAGCACCGGTCGGTTCGACCCGGCTACATGGGTGACAGTTGGTGGGGCCTTTCGTGTCCTGCCGTCCTTGAGCCCGCGACTACGGACACCCATGCAGGTGATGGTCGCGAGTCTGTGAAGGCTGCAATTTTCGGTCATGAACAAACCGTACGTACAGACTACTCGCTCCGAACCTCGAATCACGTTCAGTGCGCTCGCAAAGCTGCTCGTTCCGCACACGCTCGATGCTCACGAGAGCATCGTCAAAACATGCAAGTACCCGCCGACTGCGAAGGTCATCAACTACAAGGATGGCATTCAGTGGCTCATCGGGATCGTCGTCGGCGATGGCAAGACTGGTGGCACGCTCGAAGCTCACGAGCGCGAGGTTGTGGACATCGTGAAGGCAGATCCCATACGGCTACCGAAGGGCGTCACGGCTGCGCGCGTCCCCCAATCGAGCGCGAAGTGGTACCTGGAAGACGTCGAGATCTCGATGGTGCCTGACCTCATCCTGTCAGGTCCGAAAGGCGTCGGGGTTCTCAAGTTCCACGTCAACAAGGAGCCGCTGCCGCGAGGTGTTGGCCCGACGATGGCTGCTCTCCTGTATCACTACGAGAGCGTCGAGAGACAGACACCGAACGTGGTTCCTGAGTACTGCCTCGTGTACGACGTCAGATCCAAGAAGTTCCACAAGCCGAGCGGAACCACGAGCAGTCTCGTGGATCGCGCTCGTGCAGCATGCCGATTCGTCGCGTACGCCTGGGACCGCGTGTGACCGACGCAAAGCCAGTCTGTCGATCAGCAGGCGAACCGGACGCGCCCACGACCGACGGACCGCGCATGCATAGCGGACCAACAAGCCTCTGTCCCCGCCTGCCGAGGCATATCCCGCGGGGTGCCGCTGCCGATGCCGAGTGACAAGGGGACGCCGTTCGGTCGACGGCAATCGGAGCTCCCTCGGCTCAGCGTGTGGTGGATCAAGTCGGGGATCACTCCGGAGCGAATCGAGCGGGGTCACCCGAGCAGAACGATCGGCACGAGCGGATGCACCGGACGCTGACGGCCGGTGTCGCGTCGCCGCCGCGCCCCGAGTGGGGAGAGCAGAAGGGTCCACTTGATGCGTTCCGTCTCGAGCTCAACGAGGTGCGTTGGCGCAGCGAACGCTGGCCTCGGTTATCAGCCGAGTGCGCGTCGCTTGCCGGACACGACGTCGACCCGGAGTACCCGGACGACTTCGAAGTTCGCCGCCCTCGCAAGAGCGGCGGCCTCTGCATGGACTACGGGAAGGTCGGTCTCGGCGTTGTGCTCGCCGAGGAGTGCATCGGGATACCGATGCTCGTGGACGAAACGGTTACCCACGACTCCGCTTGCACACGAGCGCCCGCAACTTGCACACCCCTGCCTCCCTGATCGACGATGATCCTGCCGTGAGCGTCGTGCTTGATTGGTCACTGATCGACGACCTTCGACGAGCGATCGCGCGCGGCCGCGCTCTTCCGGAGGTGTTCGGCGACGTCGCGCTGGGCGCCGCCTTCGAACTCGCATGCGCGTGCGAAGCGGGAGACGCCGCGCTGCGCGATGCTGTGACGCGATGGTCGATCGCATCGGGGGTTCTGCGCTCGTCCGTGCGTGCGCTCGCCGGACACGCGTCGCCTGTGCCGGATCCCTTCGGCGTGCCGACGTCTGAGATCCGCCCGGCGCCTCGTGACGGGCGCGACATGGACGACCATCTGTGGACCGAGCATCGCGAGCGTTTTCACCGTTCACTCGTTCATCTCGCCGGACTGCCCGCAAGGACTGCGCGAGCAGTGGGCGGCGCGTACGCGGAGATGGCTGACAACATCATCTCGCACGCGTCGTCAGACGGGAGTCCGACTCGTTCTCTCGTTGGGTTCCGCGTTTCCTCGACGGAGTTCGAGTTCGCCGTTGCTGACACCGGGAGGGGCATTCGAGCTTCGCTGCACGAGCGACCGGAGCACCGACGTCTGATCAACCACGTCGATGCTCTGGATGCTGCCGTGCGTGGTGGTGCGACGCGCCGGGCGCACGCCGCCGGAGGTGGCTTCAACGACCTCCACATCGCCCTGGCCGACCTCAACGCGGTTCTGCGCTTTCGTACGGGCGACGCCGCGCTCACTCTCGACGGCCGTGGTGCAGACCGAATTGCAGCGCGCTCGGCCTCGCCGATGATGGATGGCTTCCAGCTCAGCGTGGTTTGTCGCTGTTGAACGACTCGTCTTGACCGTCGCGCAACCTCATGCTTCATTCTGAAGTATGAAGTTCGCGCGCGTGACGGTTCCGGTCGCCAGAGCGCCGGCCGACGTGGCGGGGGCATCGGTGGGCCTCCTCCATCGGCGTGTGATCGATGACGTTCTTCGTGCCGAGTCGCGGGATCCGCGCTTGCTGGTGCTGGATTTCGCGCCGGTGAGGTCCGCGACCGCCAGCTACTTGAAGGTCTTCTGGCTTTCCGTTGTGCGCGCTGGCGAGCGTTGGATGCAGGCGCAGGCGTCGGTCGCGATCGAGGGCGAGCCGCCGACGGTCGACGTCTACCCGGTTCTCACGAATCTCACCGAGGACGTTCGCGAGGAGTTTGCCGTGCTCGCGAAGGCGGAGGGCGTTTGCGCGATCGAGGCGCGTCTTCCGCGCGACTCCGAACTGGGCGTCGTGCACGTGCACGGGGTGCTGGAGCCGTCCGTGCGAGAGACGATTCTTGCGCTGAGTATGCACGGCCCGGTATCGGCGGCTGCGCTCCACGCGGCTCAGGGCTCCAAGCTCGCTGCAACGGCGTGGAACAACCGCTTGAACGAGCTCTGCCGGCTACGCCTCGCCACGCGGCGCAAGGTCGGTCGGCAGATGGTCTATGAGCTCATCGCGCGCGAGGTGGTGTATGGGTGAGGCGTGGCGACGGTTACGTGCTTCTCGCTACCGCCAGCAAGAGGACCGCGCGGTGATCGCTCTCGTCGCCCCGAGCTTGGAGCGCCTCTGGCGCGCGACGCTCGCCGGGACCGAGCTAGTGTGCAATCCGAAGGTGCCGCGCGACTCCGTTCCTGTCGGAGAACGCGCCGTGCTGCTGCTCAAGCCGGGCGGGGCGACGATCCTCGACGGAGCGACCGAACTCGGGGAGCTGGACACTGGCTCGATCGCACTGCTTGACGCCGGGCTGCGCGATATCGGGCCGGTCGCGAGAACGCTGACGTGCATTTCCGTGCGAATTACGCGAATCGGCACGTTCTCCAACGAGTTCAGTGTCTCACTGTGTGGGGATCCCGATGAGCCGGCGTAGTCTTCCGACGCTCGACGCGGCGACTGCCCCCGCGGGACTCTGCGCGACGTGCGGCTATCGAGAGCCCTGTGGCGGGCTCGACGAGCCGTCGCTCTTCGGATGCTTCGTGGATTGCGGAGGCGCGTGCGCGCGTGCCGCCGGTGGACGCTGCGACTACACCTGTCCGAAACGGCCTGCGCAGTTCGCGAGACGTTGGGCCGAGGTCGGTGGACTGCCGATCGCGTACCCGGCGGCGCCTCTGGTCGGGCCAGTGTCGGACCTTCCGCGGTACGTCCCGTTCATTCGGCACGGCTCGCGGCGCGAGATGACCCTGGAGCTGAAGCACGTCGCGGTGCCGACCTTCGAGCTGGTGTCGGGTGCCGGGCGGCAATACGGTCCTCGTGCGCGGGATGGCCGCGACCTGCGCCGGCGACTGGTGTTGCGTCCCGATGCGCAGGTCCTGTTCGTAAGCGTCGCACGCGATCCCGAAATCGAACGATATTGGGCACACGCGACGGAATTGAACCTGCCCGAACGCTTGGCCGCACTGGGCCTGTGGGGCATGACCGCTCCCAACTTCTCGTTCTTCGACGACATGCCGCGGACGCAGATCCTCTACAATACTGCCAGGATCGTGCGCGCCACTGAGGCCTTGTCGAAGGCCGGTGTGCCGTCCGTCCTCCACCTGAACGCGCTCACGAAAGCCGATCTGCGATTCTGGGTATCGCTGCTTCGAGATCATCCTCAGATGGTCTACGTCGCTAAGGAGTTCCAGACCGGCGCGCGCAGCGATCGCGTGCGTGCCGAGCGCATGATTGACGGTCTGGAGTTCATCCAAGCGCGAGTGCCGCAAGAGCTCAGACCCATCGTCATTGGTGGCACGCAGTACACGCGACGTCTGGTGTCGTCCTTCCCTCGCGCGACGTTCATCGATTCGCGGCCGTTCATGAACGCAGTGAACCGACAGCGCTTCGTCTTCGACGCTGCTGGGGCACGCTGGGAGAAGTGTCCGACTGCGCCCGATGAGCCGATCGACGATCTGCTCGCGAGCAACATCGCGGCATACAGTCGGTATGTCGCTGCACTCGGAAACGGTGCAATCGACGATGCTGCGGCGGCCTGTGTTGAAGCGTCTGACGAATCTCTCACCGAAGACGAATGACGACGCTACGAGCTGATCGGCGCTCTACTTCGCAGCACCCGCGTCGCTGAGAAAGGCGTCGGCGTGATCGGAGGCGGCGCGACAGGCCGTGTGTCGCGGGACGCGAGCGCTGTCGTGTTCTGGGCACGACTCGCACGCTGCGCGTGTTCGGGACCGCGTCACCGTTTCGCCCATCGAGCGCGCACTGCAAGCTCGTGCCTCGGGGCCGCGACGGCGATCGTGTCGTTCACCGAAGCTCTACTCGTCGAGCGCGAGAACTTACGACCTACGATGGGTCTGCGCGCTAAGCACGCGGCTTGTAAAACGCCGTGAACGCGTTCGCAATGAGCCCGTGGCGCGAGATGACGCGCATCGTGGATCTGGTAGACCGCTCTACAAGCCGGTAGTTGTCGTCATCGATCTCCAGGTCCGAGTGCAGTTCATTTCGAAACAGTGCTCTCACCAGGGCCGCGCATGAGTCGACAGAACGAGCAACCAGAATCCCGTTGAGCACGCCGGTGCTAAGGATGACCTGGAGTGCGAGGGGATGCTGCTCTCGAAAGGTCTTGGACCGGCGTTCGAACATCACCGTCGTCGCCACGAAGATTCCAATCAGGTGGCGTCGAACCTCGGGAGCCGGAGCGACGTCCTCCCCACGGCGAATAACGGCATCAAGCCAGGCCCGATAGGCGCCGCGCTCGTCCTCAGGAATGCGGCCAGTTTCCCCGTAAAGGTCAAAGTCTGCCCAGTGCTGTCGCGTCGCACGGAGGATGACGTCATCCGTTGCTCCGATGAGCCGGATGGTGATGAGGCGCGCGAGCAGAGACTGGGCGTCCATCGTCTCGTCGAGTTCCCGATCATCTTCATTCCCCTCGCGCGCGACGAGAGACTGAAGGTCGGCTCGCGTCTTGGCACCGAGCGATTCGCTGTCGATGAGGTCGGGAACGAAGAGCCGGGGGACATAGACGATCACGGGCTTGCCCTGACCCAGAGCTACTGAGGCTTCGGAGTCCTTTCCGAACGTGTCGCTCTTCTGGGCCATGTAGATCGTCATCGAGGAGCGCTTCAACATGAGCGCTTCAACGAGACCCTTGGCGACGCGATCCTCGATCCACGACTGCGTCGGGTTGAAATGCCTGAGCCTCAGCGACTCAATCGTTGGATTCCTGAACAATTCGGAGCAGAAACTGTTGACGGACACGAAGTCCGCGTCGGATCGCATCGAAGTTGCAACGTAGACGTCGAGATGGTCCGCGGCGAGGTAGTGAGCCAGGTTGCGCTGAGCTCGGGCCTGCGTATCAGCCATGCGCGCCAGATCGGAATCTTCCTTCGGCGCAAGGAAGTCGGCCTCACGGCGAAGCTGATCCGGGTCAGGGGCGAAAAGAGGCGACAGAAATCCGTGTTGAATGTTCGAATTGAACTTGCGCAACAGCGAATCCATTTTTCGCCGACGCTTCTCACTAAACTGATCGAGTGCCGACTTGTCCGCTGCCAGCGCGTCGGCCAGTTCGCGCAGGAAGCTGGCCAGCAGCGTACGCTCTCCGTGTTCTTGACGGGCCCGCTCTGCTGAAATGTAGCCGAGGTCCGGCAAACGTTCGTCCGGGATGGTCTCGATAACCGACCACGGAGCTCGGACTCTGTAGGCGTCGTCCTTTCGCGGCGAGATCGCGGAGAGTTCTTGTTCGAGTGTCGGCGTGGTCGAGAGCTGGTCGTATGCCTGCTCGAAAGTGCTGAACAGCCTAATCGCGTCCTTTTGATACGCACGAACGTGGGCGAGTAGCTCCGCCGGGGACCTGATCGCGTCAGGCCCAAGATATCGGTCGAAGAACGCACGGGAGCACTGCCGCACGTCGTAGAAGACGAGGACGGAGTTAAATGCGTCGAATGCTTGGTCCGGAGTGCGCACGGTGCGGAACAGCGCAAGCACCGCCGTGTCGGCGACGGATACGGTGTGCTCGTCGTGTGCGCGAAGCGTTACGACACGCCCCACCAGTTCCATGAGTGCCTCCTCGAAGGCAAGACGTCGCTGATAGTCGTCGTTGAGGAAGCTCTTCCAGTATCGATTCGGGATCGCCAGGGCTTCACAGATCTGGGCCAGGACCTCGCTGGCCGGTAGGCGACGGCCCTGCTCGAGGTGCGCAACAACGGACCGGTTCGTCGGCGGGTTCACTGCTTTGGCGACGGCGTCTTGGGAGAGCCCCTTTTGCTCGCGCGCCGCTTGGACCTGCTCGCCCAGTTCCTGGAGTGTCACAGACATCGTAGTAGGCCTTTCGTTTGGTATCGGTAGATCGCAGAAGCCTGTATTTGGGGCGCCCAGATTTCACTCTGAAGAGAGCGCCGGTCTCTCGGTCGTAGGGAATGATGCGCTACGAGTTCGACGTGATCGCTCTATCCCGCTGCCCTTTTCGTCTCCTGGTACAGCCACGCAGGCATCGGCGTCTCCAGGTCCCACTCGATCTGCATCGGTCTCGCACCCCGATGCGAGCGATAGAACCCTCGCCCCAAGTGCACGTACGGCATCGTCTCGCCGCGATCTCCCGTCCTGCGCTGGCGCACGAAGAGGAGGACGTTGTTCTTCGCGCCCGGCCTCGCGCTGATGTAGCGGCGGCCGGTCGGCGCGTCCTCGTGGGCGATGCTCTGGCTCTCCCAGTGAAAGCGCGTCGGGCTGATGGGGTAGTCGTCGTAGAGCGTGGTGGGCGTGTAGTGCTTCTCGCTCTTCTCCAACGTGATGAAGAGCAACTCGGTGCTGCGGCGCGGGACGTGGAAGACGCCAGTCTGGATGCGCTTCACTCCACCCTTGTCGCTGCGCTCGTCGATGCCGGCGAGGACCTCGTCGAGGGTGTACGTCACGTGGGTCAGGAGCGGCAGATCGCCGAGCGCGCCGCCGAGGCGGCCACCGAGCCAGCGCGAGCGATCCGCGAGGACCGCGAGGAGCTGCGCGAGCTCGCGGCGTAGCGCGGGGCGGGACCAGAGGTGCGCCCACGCCTGGTCCATCCCGGCGTACGAATGCCGCACCCAGCCGAGCAGGACGAAGAGCCAGCGCTGCATCGCGTCGCCCGCATCGGGCGCGGGAGGAGCGCTCCGCGACACCAGGCTCAAGAGGCCATTCAGGCGCTCGGTGTCGTCGACGTGCAGCAAACGCGACAGCGCACGCGAGACTTGCTGGTCCTCGGCGCTCTCGAGCTCGGCCTTCTCGAAGCCAGCCTCGCGACGCATGCGGGTGAACGTCCAGGCCGGCGTGCCTCCCGCGTACACGTCCTCCAGCTCGGCGCCGGTCTCGCGCAGGAAGGTCGCGAGGTCGACGTCGCCGAGCTCGCGCAGATCCTCGACGAGCGCGCGCTTGCCGAGGCCGAGCGCGTGCTCGACGTTCTCCAGCACCGCCTGCTGCGAGACGCGATCGAGCTGGATGACGCAGCCGCTGGGCAGCGAGGGGAAGCCGCGCTCGATCTCGCTCTTCACGCTCCGGCGGGTGCCGCCGACGATCGCGCGGTAGCGCAGGTCGAACCGGAAGCGGCGGTGCGCGCCGCCGATGAAGTCGAGGACGGTGAGGCAGTCCTTGCGCGACTTGAGGAACGGGCAGAGCAAGTCGAGGCGGTCCGTCGACGCGAGCTCGCGGTTCACCTCGGGGCCCAGCGAGACGTCGTGGCGGCCGTTGACCAAGAGGTCGCTGGTGGCGAGCGGGATCTCGGGCCGCGCGGTCGCCGCGGGGTCGCGCACCGCGAGGAGGCGCGCGCCGGGCGGGACGACGTGATCGTCGGCGCTCGCGCCCGAGCCCGGCACGTCCTCGAGCACCGCGAGCACGCGGTTCGTCAGCTCGAGCTGGCGGGTCAGCGCGTCGTCGCGCGAGGAGGAGAACGCCGCGAGCGCGTGGACGAGCCGCCCGTGGATCAACCGCGCGAGGGTGCGTGGGGAGTCGGCTGGGTCGAGCGGCTCGGTCTCGTGGAGGTCGGGCGGCAGCGAGGACAGCGAGCCCTGCAGCGCGGCCGTGACGGGCGCGTCGTAGACGCCGGGGACGAGTGGACGCCGAGCTGTCACTCGAGAAGAGACCGTAGCGAATCGCGAAGAGCGTGTACAGGGACGCTGGGCTCGTCCGCTGTCGCTGTCCGCGCCGCCCCCGCGGTCCTACTCGCTCCGCGCGTCCGTCAGGTCCTCCCCGCGAGGAACGCGCGCAGCTCGCGCACCAGCGCCTTTGGCTGCTCCATCGCCGCGAAGTGCCCGCCGCGCTCGAGCACCGTGAAGTGCACGACGTGGTTCATCTCCTCGGCGACGCGACGCACCGTGAGGAACGCGTCGCGCGGGAACACCGCCACACCCATCGGCACCTCGCAGCGCGCAGGCTCACCCCACGCCGCCGAGGCCTCCGCGTACACCTGCGACGACGATCCCGCAGTGTTCGTCAGCCAGTAGATCGTCGCGTTCGTCAGCATCTGATCGCGATCGACCGCTTCCTCCGGACGCGCCTCGCAGTCCGTCCACTTCTTGAACACGTCGACGATCCACGCGAGCTGCCCGACGGGCGAGTCGGCGAGCGCGTACGCGAGCGTCTGCGGCGTCTGCGACTGCACGTACATATAGGCCGAGAGCTCGTTCTCGTAGCGCGTGCGCGCGTCACGGCTGCGCGCCTCGTGCTCGTCCTGGGGCTCGCTCTCGGGCCCGCCGAACGAGAAGATCTGCAGCACGTGCACCGCAGACACGTGCGCTGCGTCGTGCACGCCCATCTCGCGCGCGATCATCGCGCCGGTGTCGCCGCCGTGGACCGCGTAGCGCTCGTAGCCGAGGCGCCGCATCAGCACGATCATCGCGTGCGCCATCCGCGTCACGTTCCATCCCGCCTCGCGCATCGGTCCCGAGAAGCCGAAGCCCGGCAGCGACGGCACGATCACGTGGAACGCCGGCGAGCCTTCCGTCAGCGGGCGGATCAGCTGCGTCAGCTCCGCGATCGAGCCCGGCCAGCCGTGCAGCAGGAGCAGCGGCGTCGCGTCTGGCGCGGGTGATCGCACGTGGAGGAAGTGCACGCGCTCGCCGTCGATGCGCGTGACGAACTGCGGGAACGCGTTGAGCGCGGCCTCGTGCGCGCGCCAGTCGTAGGTGGTGCGCCAGTGCTCCACGAGCTCGCGCAGGTAGTCCCCCGGCACCCCGCGCGACCAGCCCATGCCGGGCAGCTCCGAAGGCCACCGTGTGCGCCCGAGGCGCGCCCGCAGATCCGCGAGGTCCTCGTCGGGGATCGCGATCCGGAACGGTCGGATCTCTTCGTCCACCATCGTGCTCGATTCGCTCTTCGTCATCGCATCGTCTCCTTGCATCGCTCGTGGTGAACGTAGTCGGCATTGCGGACAGGATGTGTCCGCGATAGTCGGAGCACGATGAAGACGAGCGCGCGCCTCCTCCGCCTCCTCACGCTCCTGCAGTCGCGTCGCGACTGGTCGGGCGCCGACCTCTCGGAGAGGCTCGCGGTCGAGGTCCGCACGCTGCGCCGCGACGTCGAGCGCCTGCGCGAGCTGGGCTACGAGATCCACGCGTCCTCCGGCGTCGGCGGCGGATATCGCCTCGGCGCGGGCACCACGCTCCCGCCGCTGCGTCTCGACGACGACGAGGCGGTCACGATCGCGGTCGCGCTCGGCACCGTCGCCGCGAGCATCCCGCACCTCCAGGACACTGCGCTCGCGGTCCTCGTGAAGCTCGATCAGCTCTTGCCCGCGCGCCTGCGCCGCCGCACCCGCGCGCTGCACTCGATGACGATCGCGATGACCGGCGGGCCGCGCGTCGACCCTGCGCTCCTCGCGACGATCGCGACCGCGTGCCGCGACACCGAGCAGCTCCTCTTCACCTACGAAGACAGTCGCGGGCATGCGAAGGCGCGCACCGTCGAGCCGCTGCGTCTCGCGCACACCGGACGCGTCTGGTACCTCGTCGCGTGGGACGTCGATCGCGAGGACTGGCGCACGTTCCGCGTCGATCGCATCGCGCATCGAGGCCTGCGCGTCGGACCGCGGTTCGTGCCGCGCGAGCCACCCGAGGACGTCGCGACCTACGTCTCGCGATCGATCGCGGCGGCGCCGTATCGCAGCCGGGTGCGGCTGGTCCTGCGAGGCAGCGCCGCCGAGATGGCGAAGGTCGTCCCGTCGTGGGTGGGCGTGCTCGAGCCGCTCGACGACGAGCGCTGCGTCTTCACCGTCGGCGGCGACACCGTCGAGGCGATCGTCTCGCAGATCGTGCTCGCGGGGGTCGACTTCGAGCTTCTCGAGCCGCGCGATCTCGCGCCGCGAATCCGCGAGATCGGTCAGCGGTTGGTGCGCGGAGCGCGGGCGCGCTGAGCGCGCGAGCAGGCCGTCGGCGCGCGCTCGCTACTTCGACACGATCACGCGCTGGCCGTAGGTCGTGTCGATCGCGAGCAGCGCGTTCAGCGCGTACGGCGTGGTCACGTACACGCGCCCCGGCACGCCGTCGTGCGCGATGTCGGTGGCGCCGTAGTCGCTCGGCCCTGCGCCGTGCGCGGCGCCCGAGACGTGGGTGCGTGCGCCCGACGCGAGGTCGACGCGGTAGAGCCCGTACGCGTCGCCCAGCGACGTCGGCACGACGACCCAGAGCGCGCCCGTCACCGCGTCTGCGATCACGCCGGTCGGGTACATCAGCGGGGGCCCCTCGCCGACCTCGGGTCCCGAGACCACGCGGCGATCGCCGCTCTCGACGTCGATCTCGAGCACCACCTCCTCGACCGGCGCGGCGAGCCAGGCCCGCGATCCGTCGCGCGCGAGCTCGACGTCGTCGGCCCACGCGACAAGCGGCCCCCTGCCGCGCTCGCCGCTCGAGACGACGCTGCGCTCACCGGTGCTCGTGTGCGCCGCGATCAGCGCATCGCCGTCGACGATCAGCGCTCGGCGCCGCGCTTCATCGAGGGCCATCGCCCAGGTGCGCGCGAGCGGCTCGCCCTGTCGCGGAGACTCGCCGTCGGACACCACGTGGAACACGCCGGTCGAGAGGTCGATCTCGAGGAGCGCGCCCACGCCATCGGCCCGCATCGCCGTCGCCCACGCGCGGTCTCCCTCGTCCTCGACGTGCAGCCCGCCGAAGAGCGACGGGTAGAGCGCGGCTTCGTCGAAGAGGACGATCTCGTCGCGGTCGCCGGTCTCGAGATCGATCGAGACCACCCGATGGCCGCTGGTCATGAACGCGCGTGCCTGGGCGATCACCAGGTCCCCACTCGCCGTGCCGAGCGCCGGGCCCTCGCCGAAGCCCTCACGCGACACGATGCGCCGGTCTCCGCTCGCGACGTCGATCTCCACGATCGCGTCGAGATCGACGTCGAGCACCCAGACCACGCCCGGGCGAGCGGGGTCCGCGCGCATCGCCGTCGCATATCCCAGCGATGGCCCCGCGCCGCGCTCGACGTCCGAGATCGTCGTGCGATCGCCGCGGCGCGCACCGCTCGTCTCCACGCGCACGAGCCGGCGTCCCGTGAGCACGAGCGCGTGGCTCGCGCCGGGGAGCTGGAGGAAGTCGTGCACGTAGCCGAGCGCCGGTCCTTCACCGTGCGTCGCGTCGCTGAGCAGCGTGACCGCGCCGGTCTCGAGATCGAGCGTGGAGATCGCCGCGCCGCCGGCGACCAGCGCGTCGCGCTGGCCCGGCACGACCTCGATCGCCGACGCTGCGCCGACGCTCGCGAGCACGCTGCGGGCACCGTCGGCGAGCGAGACCGCGATCACCTGTTGCCGCGCGTAGTCGGTCACGAGGAGCCGTCCACGCTCGGGGTCGCACGCCAGGCCCCGCGTCGACCACAAGCGCGCGCCGGTCGCCGACACCACGCGCCGTGCTCCGGTGGCGGGATCGAGCGCGACCACTTCGCCGTGCGCGTCGTCGACCGAGTAGAGCGACGTTCCGTCCGACGCGAGCCCGTGGAGGTACGCGTCGTCGCGATCCCAGCGCGCCACGATCCGGCGCGTCCCGGTCGCCGGATCGATCGCCACCAGCAGGTCGGCGGCGACCGCGAAGAGCTCGTGACTGCCCGCGGCGCTCGCGAGATCTCCGAGCTCGAAGAGCGACGTCGGCCGCCGCTCGATTCGCAGCCGTCGCACGGTGCGAGCCTCGCCCGGTCCCTCGGCGACGATCTCGATCTCGTTCTCGCCCTCGACCAGGGCGAGCGCGGCGCTCCACGACGCGAACGCGTCGTCCGTCTCGGCGAGCACGCCGTTGGCGCGCACCGAGACGACGCCTGCACCCGCGCTCCCGATCACGCGGATGCTCGCCTCCGCGGTCAGCGAGCGCGGCGGCGGAAATGCGACGACGAGATCGGGGGCGCTCGCCGGAGCATCGCTCGGTGACGCGGCATCGAGCGGCGCAGCGGCATCGTCATCCGACGACGCCGCGTCGAACGATGCGCCTGCATCGAACGGTGGATCGGAGCCCGCGTCCCGAGCCGGGTGAGTCCGGCCACAGCCCGCGAGTGCCAACGCGAGGAGCCCAACGAAGAGCTGCTTGGATGTCATTCGTGTGCTCGCGAGCGCGCGACGCTCGTCCCATCGAATTGGCGGGACGACGTCGGTTCCGTCTCGCGATCGATCTGCAGCGACGCGGAGAGCGCGAGACCTCGGCCTCGCGCTCTCTCACTGCGTTCGCTTCACGGCTGCGCGGGCGGCTCCGGCGCTGCCGGCGCCTCGACGGGCGCGACCTCGGGAGGGCTCTCGCCCTCGGGCGGCGCGACCGGCTCGGCAGAAGGCTCGACCGCGTCGGCAGGCAGCGCCTCCTCCGGCGTGATCGGCTCCTCGACGATCGCGGGCGGCTCGACCACCGCCGGCTCCATCGTGATCGGCTCCTCGACCGGCTCGACCTCGGGCGGCGCGACCACGACGCTCTCGCGCGCTCGATCGAGGAATCCGATCTCGATTCCGCCCGTCAGCGTGATGATCTGGTTGTCGCCGAAGCGCTCGAATTGCTCGCCCGACTGGATGAAGTGCGTGAATCGCACGCTCGGCCCGATCGTGATCGGCCCCGCGTCGAACCCGTACCCCGCGGAGATCCAGTACGCGCCCACGAGCTGCTCGTCGGCGACCGCGATCGACGGTGCGAGCTCCACGTAGAGCCCATTCGCGCGCCGCAGCGGATCCGGCACCGCGGAGGGGAAGGGGCGCAGTCGCACCACCGCGCTCAGCATGACGTAGTCGAGCACGCCGGGATGCTCGCCGTCGGGGTGGATTCGCTGCCCTTCGGCCAGGAATCCCGCACGGAACCGCGCACCGACGGACACGCCGTCCGCCAGCGAGCGATAGACGCCGACTCCGAGGCTGCCGCCCGGATAATACTGGCGGCTCATCGGCGCGTTCACGACGCCTTCGATCCCGATGTCGGCCGTGCCCATCCACGGCTCGTCATCGATCGTCACCGGCGGCCTCGGAGCCTCCGAGTCCTGGGCCCGAGCCACGCTCGCGCCCGTGCCGAGGCACAGCAGCACACCGAGCACATCCATCATTCGACGAAGTCGCATGTTCCTCGCCTCCGTCTCAGAAGGTCAGTCGGGCGCTGAGCTGGACGCGCAGCGGCTCTTGGCGCGTGCGCGCCTGTCCGAAGGTCGGATTGACGCTCGACACCTCGACGTCGTCGATCGACGCGCCCGCGGTGCGATTCGGCTGGACGACGCCGGTCGTGTACTCCTGATCGAGCTCCGTCGCCTCCTGGAAATTGAAGAGGTTGAAGACGGTCGCGCTCAGATTGAGCGCCATGCCCTGCGTCAGCGGGATGTCGTAGCCGACGGACATGTCGACCTGGTGCGTGAACGGAGTCCGTCCCGCCGCGCCGCGCGGCAGGATGAACACCTCACGACGGCCGTAGTACTCGTGACGTCCGAGGTAGCTCAGCGGCGTGCCGCTGCGCCCGATGTACTGGAGCCCGACCGTCAGCCCGTTCAGCTCCGGCATCAGACCGCCGAGCTCGTATCCACCGCTGACGCGGATCACGTGCGTGCGATCGTTCGGGAGCGGCCCCATGCGGTTGTAGACGAGGCTCGGCAGATCGTACTGGCTGCTGATGTTCGGATCCGCCTGCGCGTTGTCCGACGCGTAGAGACCGGTGTAGTTCCCCTCGGCGCGCGAGAGCGTGTACGACGCGCGCATCATCCAGTGGTCGGAGAAGTCCTTCCGCAGGGTGAAGCTGACGCCGTAGTAGCGGCGCACCGGCGCCGAGAACACGGTGCTCGTCGAGTCGTAGCTGCCGTCGGGGCCCGCGCACGCAGTCGCGAGCGGCTCGCGGTACTCCTCGGGAACGTCGCAGTCGTTCACGCCCGGATTGGCGATGAAGTAGTGCTGTCCGTCGTCCGGCGAGATGTCCTCGATCGCGCGCTCGAGATTCCGATAGGTGGCCTGCGCACCGATGACGAGGTGGGGAATCAGCTCGTACTCGGCGCCGAGGATGATCTCGGAGTGATATTGACCCTGCAGCTGATTGACCGTCGCCGCGTTCGAGCCGCCGAGCACGTGCGGCTCGCCGACCGGCTGACCGTCCGCGCCGACGTCGTAGATCGCCGTGCCCTCCGCCGAGAACGCGCGCTGGTTGATGTCGAGCGGAACCGACTCGTAGAACCAGCCCCACGACGCGAAGATCCGGCTCCGACCCACGCCCGTCGGGTCGACGGTCACACCGAGCCGGGGCGCGATCTCGTCGGGGATCGTGATCCCCGGGCGCCCCTCGGAGTCCATGATCATCTCGTAGTCCCAGCGGAGGCCGCCGCTGACGGTGAGATATTCGTTGATCTCCCAGACGTCCTGGAGGAACGCCGACAGCGTCAGCGTGCTCGCCACCGCACTGAACGGCGCATTGCCGTCCGCGCCGTAGAGGTGCGGCCCGTCGGGATCCTGCCGCGCGAAGTACTGACGCTGCCAGTTCGCGCCGCCCTCGGCGTCGAAGGCATCAGCGCCGTAGTGCTGCTCGAAGAAGCCGCCCGAATAGCCGCGCGTCGAGGCGTACCGCTTGTACTCGACGTCGACGCCATAGCGGATCTGATGGCCTGCGAAGAGGTGCGTGAGCCGGAGACCCGAGGTGTAGCGATCGGTCGTCTCGTCGAACCAGCTCCCGGTGCCGCCGTAGATGTAGTCGCGCACCGGGCAGTCGACGAAGGGAGTCGACGGATCGTCGGGGCACGCGCCGGGCTCGTAGTCGTCGAGCGAGACCTCGAATCCCACGTTCTGGAACGCGGCCGAGTCGACGCGCGGACGAATCACGTCGCGCTCGGTGTGCACGCCCGCGAAGGCCTCGACCTGGAGGCTGCGGTCGAGGAAATGACCTTGGTAGTTGAGGACGAGGTTGTGCGTGCCGACCTCGCGCTCGCCGAGGTAGTAGTCCTCCGAGCCACTGACTCCGTTCGCGCTGCGCGACTCACCGACCGCGCGGCGCACGCCGGCGACCGAACCGGGATTTCCGATGTACGAGAGCGAGAGTGTGTTCTCCGCGTCGAGCGCGAGCGTCAGTCGGCCCACGACGTTGTAGGTGAACACCTCGCGGCCGTAGGTGCGCCGGCCGACCTCGCGGAACCGCTGATCCGCCGGATTGCCCGGCGCGAAGTCGGGCTGTCCGTCGGGCATCTGGGCGGTCACGTTGCCCTGCTCGTCCTGCGTGACCTCGTCGATCCGCGCCTGGGCGATGCGGTGCACGTCGGTGAACGTCATCTGCGGATTGAAGCCGACGAAGAACCACAGGCGATCTCGGATGATCGGACCGCCCAGGCTCCCGCCGAAGTCCATGTCCATCAGCAGACTGTCCTGCCTCCGGATCGACTCACCGGCGCGAAAGACGCCCAGTCGATCCGCCTGGAGGAACCCCGGCCGGAAATTGCCGAACACGCTGCCGTGGAAGTCGTTGCCACCGCGGCGCAGCGAGAGATTGAAGATGCCGCCCGTCGAGCGACCGAACTCCGGCATGTAGCCGCCGATCTTGAGCTCGATGGCCTCGAAGAAGTCGGGCGGCAGGGACACGGGCTCGTTGCCGAACCCGACGCCGGTCACGTTGAGGCCGTCGATGATGTACGAGTTCTCGAGGCCGGTCGCACCCAGCACCGAGATCCCGCGCCCCGCGCCACGCGGCTCGACCGTCGTGCCCGGCGCGACCTGCTCGATCGCGTCGCTGAAGCGCCGCGGCTGCGGCGCGATGCGCAGCAGATCGTCGTCCAGGCTCGCGCTCGTCTGCGCCGAGCCGCGGCTGATCGTCGGCGCTTCGCTCTGCACCACGATCTCCTCGGCCTCGATGCTCGTCGGCACGAGCCCGAGCCGCACCGGCGTCGTCTGTCCGAGCCGCACCTCGACGTCGGCCACGCTCGCCGCTCGATATCCGTCTCCCTCGAATCGCAGCACGTACGCGCCGGGCGGAAGCAGCGTGAACGTGAACGTGCCGTCCGACTCCGTCACTGCGATCTGCTCGCCCTGCAGGCTCGGGCTGACCGCATAGACGACCACGTCGGCCACCGCCGACTCGTCGCCCGCGCGCAGCACGCGACCGCGGATGCTGCCCCCCGTCCGTTGGGCGAGCGCTGGTCCGGGATCCAGCGCGTGGGCGACGTACGACAGGACGGCGAGCGCACCGAGCAGGACGTGCTCGGTACGTCGACTCGAGGTTTGACTGTTCACGATTGGCTCCGGGGTGAAGGCACGTCGAGGGCGTGAGTCGACGACGACGAGCGACCGAGTCGATCTCGGACACACGTCGGCTTCGACCCGAGCCCCGAGTGCGGGAATCGAGCTGGACGGGATCTCTCTCGGATTGCGCGACTCGCTTGCCGCGCAGTCGTCTCGAAGACTCTCCAACAATCGGCTCGCCCGCCGGTCCCTACCGTCCGCGCGCTTCGCGCGCTCCCGTCCGGGCCCTGCGGGACGAGCACTCCGGCAAGGACTCAGTTCGTTTCGCCGGCGGACTGCGAGACTGCGGCCGGGCGGTCGAGGACCGTGCCCACCTGCTCGGCACCGGCTCCGCGCGCGACGTCCATCGCGGCGATCGCGTCACGGAACATCGCGTCGTCGTGCACGCGGACGAACACCACGCGATCGCTCGCGGAATCGAGCAATCCGCGCAGCGTCGCAGTCGCGGCCTCGCGCGCCACCGGCTGCCCGGCGATCTCGAACGCGCCCGATGCCGTGACCTCGACGACGATCGGATCTCCGTCGGGCGGAGGCTCGTGATCGGAGGGCTCGCTCGGCAGGCTCACGTCGAGATCCGGCGTGAGCATCGGCGCGATCACCATGAAGATGATCAGGAGGACGAGCACCACGTCGACGAGCGGCGTGATGTTGATGTCGGGAGTCGGCTCGCCGCCGCGTCCACCCCCCGATTGCACCGACATGCCCATCAGTCCGCTCCTCCGGCGTCGGTCGCCAGGGCGACGGCGCGCGCGCCGCGGGAGCGCAGGGACTCGAACACCTGACGCACGTTGCGATAGGCCACCTGCTCGTCCGCGCGCACCAGGATGGGCGCGCTCTGCGAGCCCTGGAGGTGGCCGTCGACCACCGCGAGCAGCTCCGTCTCCGACACCTCGTCGCGGCCGAGGAACGTCCGCCCGTCGCGGGTGATCGAGATCGAGCGCGCCTCGTCGGATGGATCGGCCGTCTCCGCGTGATCGGCCTCGGGCAGCTCCAGCTCGACGGCGTTCTCGAGATATGGAGTGACGACCATGAAGATGATCAGCAGGACGAGGACCACATCCACGAGCGGAGTGATGTTGATCTCCGGACGCGGATCCTCGGTGCGCGCGCGCGGTCTCATTCGGCCGCTTCCGGCAGTGAGCGCGTCCCGATCCAGCCCGCCTTGCGCACGCCGTTGATCAGCAGGGCGGACGCGTCCTCGAGCGACGACTCGACCGTGCGCAGCTTGGCCGAGAAATAGTTGAAGAACACCACTGCGGGGATCGCGACGAGGATCCCGAGCGCGGTCGCGACCAGCGCCTCGGCGATGCCCGCCGACACCGCCGTGAGGCCACCTCCGCCGGTCGCCGCGATGCCCTCGAACGACGTGACGATGCCCGCGACCGTGCCGAAGAGGCCGACGAACGGCGCGATCGATCCGATCGTCGCGAGCACGCCGAGCCCCTTGCGGAGCTGGTCCATCTCGACTCCGACCGTCTTGTCGAGACGCGACTTGACCACGTCGATCAATTCGGTCGTCGACGGCGCATCGGCACGCGTGTCGACGTACTCCGAGAGGCCCGCCTTGATGACGTTGCCGACCGGGGTCGGGCGCGCGACTCGCACCGTCGCCGCCTCGTCGAGCTGGCCTTTCGCGATCAGCGGCGTCACCTGCGCTTCGTAGCCGGCACCGGCGCGGCGGAGCATCAGCAGCGCAATCGCCCGCTGGATCGTGATCGACATGACGACGACGGACATCAGGAGGAGAGAGATCATGACGGCCTTGGCGACAGGCCCCATCGTCTCCCAGATTTCTGCGAATCCAGTTTCCACGGTTATCTCCCGGTGATCTCGAATCGGAGGCGCTGTGTGAGGTAGATGGAAATCGGACGCCCCTGGTACACGGGCGGAGCAAAACGCCATCGCGACACCGTCGCGACGACGTGCTCGGTCAGCAGCGCCAGACCACGAACGACCTGCACCTCGCCCACCGTGCCGTCGGGCCGAATGGCGATTCGCAGGATCATCGTTCCTTCGACACGCGCGCTCAGTGCTTGCGGCGTGTGGCCCGGCTGCTCGCCGGACACGAGACGCGGCGGCGACATGTCGCTCGGCATGAAGACGGGCGTGACGGGGCCGGTGCCGGTCCCTCCGACCACGCCGCCCACCACACCCCCGAGAACGCCGCCGGAAACACCGCCCGCGACGCCTCCCGGGACACCGCCGGGAACACCGCCCGCGGTGCCCGACGCGCCTTCTGCAGGCGCGGTCTCGGTATGCGCGACTTGCTCGACCGGAGCCTCGACGGCTTCGGGCTCCGGCGTCTCGGGCTCGCTCGGCTGCTCGGTCGGAGTGACGAGCTCGTCGGGCGCGCGACGCGGTCGCACCGGACGAGGTGTTTGCGGCACCACTGCAGTCACCTCCGATTGCGGTGCTGAACTTCCGGCAGGAGGTGGTGGCGGAGGCGGCGGCGGCGGTGGACCTGGATCGAAGAATGTCAGTGTGACGGGTTCATCCGGAGGAGGGGACGTCTGGATTCCAGTCGAGAGCCAGATTGCCGCTGCGACTCCGGTGGCATGAACCGCGATCGACGTCAGTGTGCTCGTGAGATTGACGAGGTGTCGCATTTCGGAGCTCGCGACTCACTAGTCGCTGGCTATTGCATCGAGCGACGAGATTCCTCACATCCGTTTTTGCTTGTGTCCCCACGGTTTCGCCGTCGTTCACAGCGACTGATCGAAGAGCCGTCATCACTGGAAAGAGCGTAGTCGTGACGGACGGTGTCCTATTTTCGCGACTACGATTCTCGCGATGCACGTCACTCGCGGTGCGACGGAAGACGCACCGTGAAGCGCGCGCCGCGCCCGAGCTCGCTGTCGACCTGCACCGTGCCGCCGTGCGCTCGCACGATCGCGCGGACGTAGCTGAGGCCCAGTCCGAGCCCACGCTGCGCGCGACTGCGATCGGCGCGATAGAGGCGATCCCAGATCCGTTCGAGATCCTCGGGCGCGATGCCCATCCCCGAGTCCTCGACGACGATCTCGATCTCTTCGCCGGCGCGCGCCGCGCGCACCCGCGCTCGTCCTCCGCGCGGCGTGTACTTGAGCGCGTTGTCGACGAGGTTCGCGATCACCTGCCGCAGCCGCACGCGATCGCCGCGCACGACGAGGTCCTTCGTGTGCTCGACCTCCACTGCGACACCGTTCTCGTCGGCGACGTGCTCGTAGAGATCGACCACCTCGTCGATCAGCGCATCGATCGCGACCGGCTCGAGCTCGAGCTTCATCACGCCGGTCTCGGCCTCCGAGACGTCCATCAGCGCGCGCAGCATCGCGAGGACGCGATCGCTCTCCTCCACCACGTCGGCGAGCGCCGCTTGCGCGCTCTCGGTGTCGCCCGCCCGCAGCGCGATCTCCGCGGAGCCGCGCAGCCTCGTGAGCGGAGTCCGGAGGTCGCGCGCGACGTCGTCGAGCGCGCCGCGCATCCCGCCGACGAGCGTCTCGTTGCGCGCGAGCATCTGGTTGAGCAGCTCGCCCAGCTCGTCGAGCTCGTCGTTCGTTCCGCGCACCGGAACGCGCGCCGAGAGATCGCCGCTCCGCACCACCGAGCGCGCGGTCGATGCGAGCGCGCGCAGCGGCGCGAGGGCGCGGCGCGTGACGAACGCGCCGCCGAGCACCGCGACCACCAGCGCGATCCCGGCGGTCCACCCGACCGCGGTGCGCACGTCGCGCAGCAGCGCGCGTCGTGCCGAGTCGCTCAGCCCGACCTCGAGCACACGATCCGAACTCGCCCGACGCGCTCAGATCGACGAGCAGCACCACGTGCAGCTCGCGCTCCTCGGTCAGCTCCTTCACGTGCGGGCGCCCGGCGCGCGCCGTCACGTTCCAGTCGATCACGCGGACGTCGTCGCCGGGCACGTACTCGCGCACCCGGTCGAAGTCGATGCCGCGACCGCGGAACACGGAGCGGTACTGCCCCGCGAGCATCTCGGTCACCGGGCGCGCGGTGCGCAGCTCGATCCGCCGCACCTTGCGCACGATCTCCGTCACGTCGCGCATCACGGCACCGGCACGGCGGTGAGCACGTCGGCGATGATGCGATCCGCGCCGATCCCCTCGGCCTCGGCCTCGTAGGTCGTCGCGACGCGGTGGCGCAGCACGTCGAACGCGAGCGCCTTCACGTCCTGCGGCGTCACGTACGCGCGGCCGTGGAGGAACGCCCAGGCGCGCGCCGCGAGCGTCAGCGCGATCGTCGCGCGCGGCGACGCACCGAAGCGGATGCACGGGTCGAGCGCGAGCCCCACGTCGCTCGGCCTGCGCGTCGCGTGCACCAGCTGGACGACGTAGTCCTTGATGCGATCGTCGACCCGGATCGCGTTCACGATCTCGCGCGCCGACGCGATCTGGTGCAGCGCGACGACCGGCTCGACGTCGAGCCGAGGCGCGCTCGTCGCCATCGCGTCGAGGATCGCGCGCTCCTCCGACTTGCTCGGATAGCCGACGACGACCTTCATCATGAAGCGGTCGAGCTGGGCCTCGGGCAGCGCGTACGTGCCCTCCTGCTCCACCGGGTTCTGCGTCGCCATCACGAGGAACGGGCTCGGCAGCGCGTAGCTGTGATCGCCGATCGTGACCTGGCGCTCCTGCATCGCCTCGAGCAGCGCGCTCTGCACCTTCGCGGGCGCGCGGTTGATCTCGTCGGCGAGCACGAAGTTCGCGAACACCGGCCCGTGCTTCGTCACGAACGCGCCGTCCGCCGGGTGGTAGACGAGCGTCCCGACGATGTCGGCAGGCAGCATGTCGGGCGTGAACTGGATGCGCGCGAAGTCCGCCTCGACGGCCTGCGCGAGCACCTTCAGCGAGAGCGTCTTCGCGAGACCGGGCAGCCCCTCGACGAGCACGTGCCCGTTCGTCAGCAGCGCGAGCAGCAGCCGATCGACGAGCCCCTTCTGACCGACCACCACGCGCGCGAGCTGCGCGCGCAGATCACCGACCCACGCCGAGTTGTCGCGCACCGCCTGCTGCAGCAGCGCGACGTGCGGGCTCTCCGCACCACGCGGCGCGCGCGTCGTCCTCTCCTCGAGCATCTCTCGTCCTCCTCGCGCGGCATGCAGCGCCACGACGAGGAGGACTCTGGGAGACGGACCTGATCGGACCTTGGCCGCTCCATGACAAAACGATCATGTTCAGCCGCGCGTCGTCACCCCCGCCGCTTCGCGCGCGACCGTCGCGAGCGCGGCCCAGTCCTGCTGCCCGCGTCCCTTCGCGATCCCCTCGAGGATGTGATCGCGCAGCAGGCTGGCGATCGGCAGCGGCGCGCGCAGCTGCGTGCTCGCCGCGAGCGCGAGCGAGACGTCCTTCAGGCCGAGCTCGAGCCGGAACCCCGCGGGCTCGAGCTCGCCGCGCGCGATGCGCTCGCCGTAGCCGCGCAGGATCGGCGACGCGACCACCGTCTTGCCGAGCACCTCGACGAGCCGCTCCGGCGGGATGCCCGCCTTCTCGCCGAGCGCGGTCGCCTCGCCGACGAGCTCGATGGTGCTCGCGATCGCGAAGTTCGCGATGATCTTCGTGAGGTGCGCGTGCGCCGCGGTGCCGGTGTCGAGCGTGCTTCCGCCGATCGCATCGAAGATCGGCCGCGCGCGCGCCACCACCGCGGGCTCGCCGCCGACGAGGACGGTGAGCGCGCCGCGCTCCGCGGCATCGGGACGCCCGAGCACCGGCGCCGCGACGTAGTGCGTCCCGCGTCGCGCGTGCGCGTCGCTCAGCTCCTGCGCGAGCGTCCACGAGATCGTGCTCGTGCCGACGTGGACCGCGTCCGGCGTCATCGCGTCGAGGAAGCCCTCGCGCCCGAGCGTCGCGTCGCGCACCGCGGTGTCGTCGGCCAGCGACGTGATGACGAGCGCCACGTCGCGGACCGCCTCGCGCGGCGTCGCGCACAGCTCGAGACCGTCCGACGGCGCCACGCGTCCCGGCGTGCGGTTCCACGCCCGAACCCCCAGACCCGCACGCTGCAGGCTCGCCACCATCCCGCGCCCCATGTGACCCAGGCCCAGGAACGCCACCGTCGGTCTCGCAGTCATGAGCACGCCGATAGGCTCGCCCCGCTCTGCCTCAAATCGCGCGAGGTGGACGACCGAGGGCGCGCCTACGTGAGGAGAGCGGATGACCGAGACGTCGGCGCTGAGAGCGTTGGTGGCGCTGCTCGCCGTGCTCGTCGTCGTGGGCGTGGTCGCGCGGCGGCTGCGCGTCGCGCCATCGATCCTCACCGTCGTCGCGGGCGGCGGGCTCGCGCTCGTCCCCGGCGTCCCGCGCTTCGAGCTGGTGCCCGAGCTCGTGCTGCTGATCGTGCTGCCGCCGATCATCTACGACGCCGGCGTCAACATGAGCTGGCGCGAGTTCCGCGCGAACATCCGCTCGATCGGCTTGCTCGCCGTCGGCTGCGTCGTGTTCACGATGTGCACCGTCGCCGCGGTCGCGCACTTCTTCCTCGGCCTCGACTGGGCGCTCGCCTTCGTGCTCGGCGCGATCGTCGCGCCGCCCGACACCCTCGCGCCGATCGCGATCGCACGACACCTCGGCATCCCGCGCGACGTGCTGGTGATCCTCGAAGGCGAGGGCCTCGCCAACGACGGCACCGCGCTCGTGCTCTATCGCTTCGCGGTCGCCGCGGTCGCGGCCGGAGCGTTCTCGGTCGGCGAGGTGCTCGCGACGTTCTCGCTCATCGTCACCTGCGAGCCGCTCTGGGGCATCGCGGTCGGCTGGGCCGGGCTCCGCCTGCGCCGCTGGCTCGCCGATCCCCACCTCGAGATCGTGATCTCGATGCTCATGCCCTACGCCGCGTTCTGGGTCCCCGAGGAGCTCGGCGGCTCGGGCGTCATCGCGACGATCACCGCGGGCCTCTACGTCAGCTGGAACGGTCCGATCCTCATCTCCGCGGCGACACGGGTGCAGGGCATCTTCTTCTGGGACCTCGGCATGTACGTCATCGAGGGCCTCGTGCTGCTCTACACCGGGCTGCAGGTCCGCACGATCGTCGACGGGCTCGAGACGGCCGACGTCGCGCAGCTGCTGAGCGCGACCCTGATCGTCACCGCGATCCTCGTGCTCAGCCGCTTCGCGTACGTCTTCCCCACCGCGTACGTCTCGGTGTGGGTCGAGCGCGCGATGGGGCACGCGATCGCGTGGCCTCCGTGGCGCGGCGTGCTGCTCGTCGCGTTCGTCGGCGTGCGCGGCATCGTCTCGCTCAGCGCCGCGCTCGCGCTTCCCTTCACGACCCACGCGGGCGCGGAGTTCCCGGGGCGCGAGCTGATCCTCGTCGTGACGTTCGGCGTCATCATCATCACGCTCGTCGGCCAGGGGCTCCTCGTGCCGGCGCTCACCGTCCGACTCGGGCTCGCGGATCGCGCGAAGCAGGAGCGAGAGGTCGAGCAGGAGCAGGAGCTCGCTGCGCGCCAGTCCGCGCTCGACGCGGCGCGACGCAAGCTCGAGACGATCGCGGGCGAGCGCCACATCGAGGCTGACGCGCTCGAGTTCGTCCGCGGCCGCCACGATCAGCGCGCGCGCCTCATCCCCAGCGATCTCGGCGAGGGCCTGAACGTGAAGCGCCTCGGCGCCGCGCTGCGCATCGAAGCGATCGAGGAAGAGCGAAGGGCGATCCGCGAGCTGCTGCGCGAAGGCAAGCTCACCGACGACGCGCGCCGCCGCCTCGAGCGCGAGCTCGACCTCGAAGAGCAGGTGCTCTCCGCGCGGCGAGGGCACTGACGCCGTCGCGATCCCGAGCCGTCGCGGCGATCACCTCGTGCGGCGAGGACGCTTCGCCGCGAGGTACGCCCGACCGCGCGGCGAGATCTCGTAGCCGACCTCGAAGCTCTGGGTGAGCCCGAGCTTCTTCAGCTTCCGCACGTCCACCTTGAACGGTAGCGTCTCGCGCCCGAGCTTCTTCGCGAGCTGCGACGCCGCGACGCGCGGGTTCTTCTCGATCAGCGCCAGCGTGCGCGCCGTCCACGCCCCGCCCTCGTCCATCCGCGCGAGCTTCGCGCGGATGGTCGCGATCTCCTCGGGCGTCGGCTCGGCCTCGAGCGCGAGCGTCACGCGATCTCCGTCGCCCCCGTGGTGGAGCTCGATCCGATAGAGCTCGCTCCTCTCGTCGAGCGCCGCGTCGCGCGCCGTGCGCACGTAGTCGACGAGCGCGTCGCGCGAGTCGAACCCGGCACGCGCCGCGTCGTCCTCGGTGATCTCCGAGACCCGCACCCGCTCGATGCGATCGACCTCGAGCACGCCGATCGGATGACAGCGATAGCGCCCACCGACCTTCACGTGCGGCTTGTCCCACCGGCGGAACGTCAGCGTGATCGCGCCACTCGTGAGTCCCTCGTGGAAGCGCTTCTGGAACAGCAGCATGCGCGCGGCAGCGTACCGCCGCGCGCATGCCGGCACGACCCACGGACTCTCGAACATCGGCTCGCCCGCCGGTCCCTACCGTCCGCGCGCTTCGCGCGCTTCGCGCGCTACCCGTCCGCGCGCTTCGCGCGCTCCCGTCCGGACCGGCGGGACGAGCACTCCAGCAGAGACTCTCGAACATCGGCTCGCCCGCCGGTCCCTACCGTCCGCGCGCGTCGCGCGCTCCCGTCCGGGACCGGCGGGACGAGCACTCCGGCAAAGACTCACTCGAGCTCGCAGTCGCTCGTGCTGCTCGATCCCGGGTACGCGAGGGTCGCGGGATCGGTGCGACCGAACGTCATGTACCAGGCCGACTCGATCCGACCGCCCGCCGGCACGAACACCTCGAACTCGCCGCTCGTGACGTCGTAGCGCCGCACCTGACCGCTGAACGCGAAGCCGCTCATCCCGACGAAGAGGCAGCCCTCGGGCCCGAAGATCAGCGCCTGCGCCGAGGCGCGAAGCTGACGCGGCGCCCACAGCGGGATCGTGTCGACCAGCGTTCCGTCGATCTCGTAGACGACGATCCGATCGACGTCGTCCAGGTTCGCGCGATCGGGAAAGCTGGTGACGTAGAGCCGACCATCGGGCCCGAACACGAGCCCTTCGGGGCGATGGAGATCACAGGTCGCGTCGGCGCAGTCGACGACCACCGCCTCGAAGCCCGACTCGGGATCGAAGCGCAGCACCTGACCTCGGATGCCGGCGCCGGTGAGATCGGGGCTGTTCGAGACGTAGAGCTCGCCGTCGGGACCGAAGACGACGCCGCGCGGACGAAGCTCCGCGGTGAGCCCCGCGGTCGAGAGGTCTCCGAGGTGCTCGCCGGTCGTGCTGTCGAACGTCGCGACGCGACCGCTGGGCCCACCGACGTCCGCCACGTACAGCACGCCGTCGGGCCCCACCACGATCCCGCGGGGCGCGAAGGGCCCGCCTTCGTCGCGTCGTGTCACGAGCTCGTCGACGAAGTCGCCGTCGCGCCCGTCGTACTCGTTGATCTCGCCCGCGTACGGCCGGTCCGTGTGCTGGTTCGCGACCAGCAGATCTCCGCGCACCGCCGGGCTCGGCCGCGCGAACACGAGCCCCATCGGTCCGTGGAGACCGCCGCTGTTCCGCTTCACGAAGAGCCCGAGGTACTCGCCGGTCTCGGCGTCCACGTAGGGAACGCTATTGGTCGCCGGGTCTCCCACGTAGAGCGCGTCGCCTCGGACGAGCGCTGCAGCGTGCGAGCTCGAGTCGTTCGTCGCGCACGCGCCGAGCGCGAGCGAAGACGGAAGTACGCAGAGCGCTGCCGCGAAGGCAGCACGATGTCGGGTCGCCATCGACGTGAACCTCCTGTGCGACGGAGCCGCCGAGCGGCTCGTCCGTGCCGAGAAGCGATGGAGTCGTGGACCGCCGCGCGCGCGGACGGCGACGCCGGCGGATACCGGCGCACCTCGCGAGGAGCGTGGACACGCCCACGGGCGCCGCGAGTCCGCGCGCGACGTAGACACCCGCGCCTGCTTCGTCTCGCGAACGCCCTGCGGGGTGAACGCGTCGCGCGGTGACGGATCGCGATCGTCCTCGCCAATCGTCGATTCTCCTCATCAGGAAGCACAGGAATGATCACAGGCCGCGTCCTCTCGTTCGTGTCGATCTCGATCCTCGCGCTCGGCGCGATCATCGCGGGCTGCAAGCCCGCCACCAGCGGCGACGGCCGCGACGACGCCGGCAGCGACGGCTGCGCGTCGAGCGCCGAGTGCGACGACGACAACGAGTGCACGCGCGACGTGTGCCTCGACGGCGTCTGCGAGAACACCGCGCGCGAGGCCTCGTGCGACGACGGCATCGTCTGCAACGGCACCGACGAGTGTGAAGGCGGCGAGTGTGTGCACTCCGGCGATCCCTGCGAGGCGCCGACGACGTGCGACGAGCAGCGCGACCTCTGCGTCGGCTGCGAGAGCGACGACGACTGTCCCGCGGCGACCGAGGGCGACTGGAGCGACTGCGAGTTCGCCGAGACCTGCGACGTCGCGGGCACGCGCGAGCGCCACTCGCGTCGATTCGCGTGCACCGAGGGCGCGTGCGTCCCCGACGAGCGCATCGAGAGCGAGGAATGCACCCGCGACACCGAAGGCACCGCGTGCGCGCCCGCAGGGTGCGGCGAGTGGTCGGAGTGCGGCGGCTTCGCCGACGCGTGCGACGGAAGCGGCGAGCAGACCCGCACGTGCACCGAGAGCGTCTGCGCGGGCGGCACCTGCTCGGTCACCGAGCGCACCGAGACCCAGGCGTGCGTGCGCGACACCGAGGGCGATGCCTGTGCCGATCCCGAGTGCGACGGCTTCACCGAGTGCGCGTACGACCACGCGTGCGACGACCTCGGCACTCGCTCGCGCACCTGCCGCCCCCGCGTCTGCGCCGCGGGCGCGTGCGTGCTCGGCACCGCGTACGCCGACGCCCAGACCTGCAACCGCGTGACCGAGGGCACCCAGTGCGCGCCCGACAACTGCGGCGCGTACGGCGAGTGCGACTACAGCGACGACTGCGACGACGACGCGAGCCGCGAGCGGAGCTGCCAGTCGACGCACTGCCAGGCGGGCGCGTGCGTCCAGGTCCGCACCCGCGTCGACGTCGAGGCGTGCTCGCGCGATCAGAACGGCCGCGCCTGCGACGACGGCGATCCGTGCACGATCATCGATCGTTGCCGCAACGGCTGGTGCGAGGGACAGGACTGCTCGAGCTGCTGCGGCGGCGATCCGTTCTGAGGATCGCCTCGCCGTGTTGTAGAAACCGGCGATGGCGATCGAGACGACATCGTTCGAGTCCCGCGGCGAGCGCTGCGCGGCGACCTGGTACTTGCCCGACGCAGTCGGGGAGCGCTGGCCGTGCGTGGTGCTCGCCAACGGCTTCTCGGGCACGCGGGACTGGATCCTCCCGGACTTCTGCCGGCGCTTCGCCGCGGCCGGCATCGCGGCGCTGGCGTTCGACTATCGCCATCTCGGCGAGAGCGGGGGAGCGCCGCGGCAGATCGTCGACGTGGGCGAGCAGCGCGCCGATCTCCTTGCAGCGCTCGCCCACGCGCGGCGCGACCCGCGCATCGATCCGCGTCGAGTCGCGCTGTGGGGGACCTCGCTCGGCGGGAGCCATGCGCTCACCGTCGCGGCCGACGACCCGGACCTCGCTGCGCTGATCCTGAACATGCCCGCGATCGACGCGCTGTCCGGCGCGAACGTCGAGGAGAAGCGGAAGCGCGCCGGGGTCAGCCGTGCTCGCACCGTCGCGATCACGCTCCGACTCGTCGGCGCAGCGCTGCGCGACCTCTCACGTGCCGCGCGCCGCGCGGACCCGCTCTACCTCGGAGTCTACGGCGAGCCCGGCGAGGCGTTCTTCACGGATCCCGAGCTCGCGCCACGCTTCCGTCGTGTCGCCGAGGGCAGTCCGACCTGGCAGAACCGCGTCGCCGCGCGCTTCTTGCTCGGCGCGCCGCGCTACCGCAGCGGCACGTTCGAGCGCGTGAAGGCGCCCATCCTGATCTGCTTGGCCGAGCACGACCTCGAGGTCTCCGCGGACTTCATCCGTGCGAAGGCGAAGGGCGCGGCGCGCGTCGACATCCGCACGTACCCCGTCGGCCACTTCGACCTCTATCACGGCGACGCGTTCGAGCAGGTGGCCGCCGACCAGGTGGCGTTCCTGCGCGCGCACCTCGGCCCGCGCTGATCGAATCACCGCCGGAACGCGAGTCGCTCGCGTGCACGGCTCGCGACGAGCTCGTCGGCGTCGCCGGTGAGTCGCTCGAGCACGGCGAGCGGCGCCTTCGCGTTGTGCACGATGGCCACTTCGCGCCCTGGCAGGAGCACGTCGTGCGCTGTTCCAGCGCTCTCGCGTTTTCCGCAGCGTCCGCGTGCAGCACCGCCGGACGGCGCGCTCGACACGCGAGATCGCTCGACGTGTACCCTGCGCGCACCGTGAATCGAGAACTCCAGGCGCTCCTGCTCCTCTCGGTCGCGAGCCTCACGACGGCGTGCGGGCGCGACTCGGATCCTTCGTCCGACTCGGCATCGCCGCTCTCCGTCTACGGCCCACACGAGGAAGCGGTGCTCGGCGCGCCCGTCTCGATCGAGCCAGTGCGCGGCGGCCTCCGCCTTGCGGCGCGCGACGCCAGACCGAGTCGGCCCTCGGTGACGCTGGACGATGCCGGACGATGCGAGATTCGCTTCGCCGACGGAACGGTGCTTCGGGTCCGCGAGCGTGGTGCGCTCGGTGCGCCGTCCCCGCTTCGCGGGACCATCGGATGGCGGCGCGAGGATGGTCGTGCGTACTGGAGCGCGGCGGGGGGTGCCGTCGAGGAGTGGATCGACGTGGACGCCGGTCTCGCGCACGGCGACGCGCCCGTCGTGACCTGGGAGATCGAGAACGGCTCGGTGCGCGCGGGGGAGTGGGGCATCGACGTCCTCGACGCAGCGGGAGTCGCGCGAGCTCGTGTCACCGCGCCCAGTGCGTGGGCTGCGGACGGCGAGGCCGTTCCCGTGCGGCTGGCAGTCGAAGACGGACTGCTCGCGCTCTACGCAGATGCCGATGGGCGGCGCGTGCTGGTGGATCCGGTCTGGACGCCGACTGGCGTGATGCCCGACGTCTGGACCGCCGGCGAGACCGCGGATCCGATCGCAGTGCTTCCGGACGCCGTCTTCGTGGTCGGCGCGAGACACGCCGGCGGCTTCGAGCAGAAACGCGCCGTACGGTACGACATCGGGACGAGCCTCTGGTCGCCCGCGCCCTCGCTCATCGTGGAGCGCAGCGGCCACACCATCTCCGTTCTTCCCGACGGTCGCCTGCTGGCGGTAGGCAGCTTGCTCACCGGTCGCGTCGAGCGATTCGACCCCGCCGCGATGGAGTGGACCGAGGTCGCTCCCACGAGAGCCGGTCGACGATGGCAACACACCGCGACGGAGCTCACGGACGGCACCGTTCTCGTGAGCGGCGGATGGAGCGGAACGATGCCCGTGACCGCCGCCGAGCGATACGAACCGACCACCGACACCTGGAGATCGGCCGGTACGTTGAACCACGGGCGGTTCTGGCATACCGCCACGCGACTGCTCGACGGGCGGGTGCTCGTTGCGGGCGGATCGCAGCAGGACGGACTGACTGCGACCGCCGAGATCTTCGATCCCGGGACGAATACCTGGGCCGTCGTGGCGAGTCTGTCGCTTGCACGGTGCCGCCACCGTGCAGCGCTGCTTCCGGACGGCCGGGTGCTCGTCGTCGGAGGTCTCAGCACCCTCGGGCGCACCACCAGCGCCGAGATCTACGACGTGACTTCGAACCGCTGGACGCCGACCGGCGGCCTCGCCGCGCCGCGCGACTACCACACGGCCACATCGCTGCCCGACGGGACCGTGCTCGTCGCCGGAGGAGTCGGTCTCTCGGAAGTCGGAATGGCGTCGACCGAGATCTACGTGCCCGCAACCGGTTCGTTCCGGGCGGGGCCCTCGATGACTCAGGGCCGTTCCGATCATGCCGCCGCGCTCCTTCCAGGCGGACGCGTGATCGTCGTCGGGGGCCGAGGTGATCGAGTGAGCCTCTCGTCGTCGGAGATCCTCGTCGAGGACGCGTGTGGCAACGGGACGCTCGACTCCGGCGAGGGATGCGACGACGGCAATCGGCAGAACGGCGACTGCTGCTCTGCGCTCTGCCGAATCGAGGTCGCGGGCACGCTCTGCCGGCCGGGCGCGGCGTGCGACGCCGCCGAGGTGTGCGACGGCGTGACCGCTGCGTGCCCGCCCGACGTCCTCGCGCCGGCAGGCATCGAGTGCCGCCCTGCTGTCGGGCTCTGTGACGCGGCGGAGGAGTGCACCGGAACGAGCGCGGACTGTCCCGAAGACGGCTTCGCTCCGTCCGGCGTCGAGTGCCGCGCTGCGGCGGACATCTGTGACGTCACGGAGCACTGCACCGGGACCTCCGCGGCGTGTCCGCGGGACGCGTTCGTCTCGACGGGCACGGAATGCCGTGCGGCGACGGGCGTGTGCGATGTCGCGGAGCGCTGCTCCGGCGCCAGCGCCGCATGTCCGGCGGACGTTCTCGCTCCGAACGGTACGGAGTGTCGTGCCGCGGCGGGCCCGTGCGACGTCGCGGAGACGTGCTCCGGCAGCAGCGCTTCGTGCGGTGATGACGCGTTCGCCGGCGCGGCCATCGTGTGTCGCGCGCAGCGCGGGGACTGCGATATCGCCGAACGCTGCGCCGGAATCGGCGCCGCGTGTCCCGACGACGTTCTGGTCCCGGCGGCCACCGAGTGTCGCGCCGCCGGAGACACGTGCGATGTCGCGGAGCTCTGCAGTGGGCTCGATCCCTTCTGCCCGGTGAACGCGTTCGCCGCGGCCGGTGCGGAGTGCAGATCAGCCGCGAACGAGTGCGATTCGCCGGAGCTCTGCACGGGCACTTCCGCCGTCTGCCCGCTCGACTCGGCTCGCGCCGAAGGGTCGGTGTGTGGTCCGAACGCAACGGAGGCATGCGACGTCCCGGACGCGTGCGTCGGCGTGGTCGGAGCGAGCGCCCGATGCGTAGCGCGCGTCGCGACCAGCGGCACACCGTGCGGGACCGCGCGCTGCGCGTCGGGTGTGGAGAGCGAATCCCGCTGCGACGGAGCGTCGCTCGCCTGCCCGCCGGCGGCCGAGCGAGCCTGCGAGCCTTTCGCATGCGGCGAGTCGAGGTGCCTCGTCCGCTGCTCGACCGACGAGCACTGCGCGGCCGGGTACGAGTGCGACGGCGAGGGCTGCGTTCCCGAAGCTCCCGACTCGGGCATGCAGGTGCTCGACGCCGCGCTCGTCGCCGACGCGGGGGTGCCCGTCGATGCTTCGGACGACGAGCTCGACGCGGGCTTCGATGCGGCAAGCATAAACACCGACGCATCGCTCGACCCCCCTGCGCCCACTTCGAGCTGTGGCTGTCGAGCGACGGGCTCGCGCTCGCGCTCGGCGCCCGTCGCGCTTCTCTTCGGAGCGCTCACGCTCCTGGCGCGTCGCCGGCGGCGCTCGGCCGACGCGCCCGTCACACGGTCTCCGTCGTCAGCACCCGGGTCGTGATCCTCGCGCCGCGCGACAGCACGCGCGTCACCGGGGTGTCCTCGCATGCGCGCTCGAGCTCGGCGCGCTGCGCGTCGTCGAGCGCCGCGTCGACGTGCACCAGCCGTCCGATGCCCGTCCTGCCGTCGCGCTCGACGTGCGAGATCTCGATCGCGACGTCGCCGAGGTCCCACGCGCGTCGCCGCGCGAGCGCCTCGATCGCGCGCCCCGTGCACGCGCCGAGCGCGGCGAGCAGCAGCTCGCGCGGGCGCGCCTCGCCCTCGCTCCACGTCTCGTCGCGGAACAGGTGCGTTCGTACGAAGGTCCGCAGCGTCATTGCAGCACCGTCGCCGCGAGGCCGCGCGCTTCCTGTCGTCGGCGGCGCCGCGCGATCCGCAGCGCGCGCGGCAGATCGTGATCGCACGCCGGCCGCGTGGTGATCGCATCGGCGAGCGCGATCTCGGGCGCGCTCACGCTCGAGGGATCGTCGGCGAGCAGCACGAGCCCCGGCCGTCGCCGCGCGCCCGCGGCCCGCATCTGCGCGAGCAGCTCGAGCACGTCGAGCTCCCGCATGTCTCGCTGCGCGACCAGCACGTCGGCGGCGAGCCTCGGCAGCATGCGCAGCGCCTCGAGCGGCGACGCGAACGTCAGCACCCGAGCGCCCAGCTTGCTCACCAACATCTCCACCCGCCGCGCGCTCCACGCGTCCTCGTCGACCACCGCGACGAGCTCGCGCACCGGCGCACGGAGCACACTTAGGCCGAAGGCCTCCGGCTTCGTCTCGGACCACACGTTCATTTCGACTCCTCCTCTCGTCGTCGAGGAGGACATCTGGTGACGGCCAGCGGGATCGCCCAACAGATAATCTGCGGCGCGCCCTTCGCTTTTCTCCATGGGCCAGGGCCATCGAGTTTCTCGATGGGATCCGCTCGGTCTTCGTATTGGCCGCCCGCGCCGAGTCTCCCCAGAGTGGATGTCGGGGGGAAAAGGAGGACTCATGGAGGTAGTGGTCCACGGACACGGCGTCGACGTCAGCGAGGCGCTGCGGATGCACTGTGAGCGGCGGATCGGCTTCGCGGTCCGCCGGTTCCAGGAGCGTGTCGATCGCGTCGACGTGCACCTCACGGATCTGAACGGCCCGAAGGGCGGCGAGGACCTCGAGTGCCGCGTGATCGCGCGCGCGCCCGGCGAGGAGCCGATCGTCGTGCGCGCCGTGACCTCGGACGCGTACGCGTCGGTCGATCGAGCCGGCGCCAAGATCTCGAGCGCGACCGCGAGGCGCGTCGGACGTCTCCACGTCGCGCGCCGCGCGCCTGGGCTGGAGGCGACGACGTGACCGACGTTCCGCGGAGGCCGAGCCCTCCGCGCGACGAGGGCGAGACGAAGCAGGCGCGCGAAGCCAGGCGCGAGGAGTCGATCGATCGCATCCTCGCCGACTCGTTCCCGGCGAGCGATCCGCCGCCCTGGACCCCGACCGGCGGCAAGCGCTGAGCGAAAACGACGAGAGGCGCGCGACCCGGTGGGGACGCGCGCCTCTCGTTCAGGTCTCGTCGATGAAGGGGCTCGGCAGCGCAGGCCCGGGCGTCGGGATCACGGGCTGCATGGGCTCGCTCGGCGGATCGGTCGCCGGTTCCTCGCCCTCGACCTCACCGCTGGTGGTGCGGCGGGTGCGGAACTGATCGAAGGGGACCATCACCGCCTTGCGGAAGCGCTCGACCGACGCGGCGTCGTCGAGATCGACATCCGACGCGACGATGCGCGCGTAGCGCCCGAGCGCGCGCGAGAAGCGCTGCATCGCGTGCTGAAGGCGCGTCGTGCTGGGCGTCTCGCGCGGCGTCTCGCCGACACCGAGCGCCTCGCGCAGCGCGTTGGTCGCCTTCTTCGCCGAGGGGTGGTACTCGGGCCCCGCGAGCTCGTCGATCGCGGCCTTCAGGTCCTGCTGGTGGATGACGCGCAGCACGCGATCTCCCTCCGACCACGCGGCGTGCGCGTCGAACGTGATGAACCCGTGGCCCTCGGGGAAGAGCCGCGCGTGGAGCTTGCCCGCGCGTGCGCCGTTCGGGCTGAGCGACGCGGGGAGACGCGCCTTGCTCATGAGCGCCTCGCTCATCCCGCCCCACGCCGCGCGGAAGTCCTCGAACGACGGGCGCACCGCCGCCGTCACCTGGCGCTCGGTCTGGATGTCGTCGACGTGCACCGCGAGGTCCTCGATGCGCTCGAGCTGGTCGACGCCCGCGCGAGCGAGGTCCGTGGGTGCGTTCACGCGCAGCGAGCCCGCGATGGACTTCGCGTGTCGCGCCTGGATGCGCACACCGTCGACGTAGGTGCCGAAGGTGATGGGCTCGGGGTTGTAGATCATCTCGACGGTACGGGTCGGGCTCGGCATGGCTGGCTCGTCTGCGTGGGAACGGGAGTGCAGAGGGCGAGAGTCACCGTGACCATCGCCTTGCGAGCCTGGGTGTCGGACCGAGCTGCCCGGCGTTGCGTGCGACCGAGAAGTCTCGCGTCGAGCGCGCGCAGAGATGCCGAAAGCGCGAGCGACGAGCGGGGAGCGACACCCGGGGTGGAGCGAGCCGGGAGGTCGCGGCGTCGACCAACCCGGAGGGTGGTGGGATCCGTAAGCGTTGCGGATCGACCAACCCGGAGGGTGGTGAGATCCGTAAGCGTTGCGGATCGACCAACCCGGAGGGTGGTGAGATCCGTAAGCGTTGCGGGTCGGACCATCCCGGAGGGTGGTGGATCCGTAGGCGTTGCGGGTCGGACCATCCAGGAGGGTGGTGAGAGGCCGAACACTGGGCTCCGGTCACCCTGGCGGGTGGTTCGAGCCGGCTCGGCCTTCCGGTACGCTCCGTCAGCTCGTGAAGCGCAACCTGCTCGACACGCTGCTTCGATTCGCCGCGAGCTCGCAGCACGCTCACGAGGATCCGATCACCGAAATCCTCGCGTGGCTGCTCTGGAACGAGCCCGCGTTCATGCGCGCGTTCGTCGAGCTTCTGTCGCGCCGCGTGCCCGCCCTCGCGAGGGCTTCGCTCCAGCCAGACACGCAAGTGATCACACCGCGGGCGCGTGGTGGTGGCGTCTGTCGCTACGACCTCGTCCTCGAGGACCGTCGCGCTCCGGCGCGTGTCGTCGTGGAGCTGAAGATCGACCACGATCTCACGCCCAGCGGCGCGGAGCTCGACTCCACGTGTCCGCGGCACCAGGTGCACGACTACCTCGAGCTCGCGGAAGCAGACCCGCCGGGCTCGCACTGGGTGTTCACGCTCGCACCAGGCCTCGTCGATGTCGGTGAGGACGCCGAGCGGCACCCGTGCTTCGGCGGCCACCTACGCTGGCAGGAAGTCCACGACGCGTTCGCGCGAGTGCTGCGACTCGATCGCAGCGACGCGCTCGAACCGACCGCGAAGGCGCTCGCGACCCAGTTCCTCGAGGTGATGGAGGCTCGTCAGATGGCACATCCGAAGCTGACGTACGACGGCGCCGTCGCCGCGCGCCGGTTCATGCGCTTCCGCCAGTCGTTCACCGAAGTCGTGACGGCCGCGTGGAACGAGATGCACGCCGACGGAACGCTCGAAGGCTTCATCAAGGTCAACGCCGCAGCGTGGCAAGACGAGCATCAGAGACTCGGATACCGACTCTGGGTGCGATCGAAGGACACGACGCACTTCGGATTCATCGGCCTCTATCTCGGCGACGACACGACGTTCGACGACGTGCCCGATCTGTATTTCTTCCTGGAGGCACCGCCGAAGTCGCCGGCCCAGCGCGCGCTGGAGCAGCGAGCAGCCGACGTCACGGCGATCGTCGCGTCGCTCAACGCACGTGACGCACGAACCGTGTGGCGATTCTCGCCGGGCGAACATCAAGTTGTCTGGGCGACGCAGAGCATCGCGCATGCGCTCGCTGATACGGACCCGCGCGCTGCAATCCTCGCGTGGTTCCGACAGACGGTCCTCGCAGCGCGGGATGGCGGGCTGCTGAGCATCTATCGAGAAGCGGTGAAGGACTCGTAGCTTCGTGGGGCCGTCGCGAATGGCCCGCCCGATTCGAGATGTCAGATGTCCTTGCGTCATCCAGAATTTTTGCTCGAAGCCATCGTCGAATGGTGGGACCGCTAACGTTAGCGACCACGCCGACCCTCGAAGTTGGGAACGCCAGGTTAGCGATCACACCCAACTCCCGAGCTCGACGTCGCTAACGCTAGCGATGAGCCCCGCTGTGCGGGTTCCGAGTGGTCACCACCCGCCGACGTGCTTCGACAACGTCAAACGCAGCGCGGGCTCGCGAACTGATGGGCATGCGTCACCTGCGTGGATTGAGTGACGATCAGCATGGCGCGATGTGAGCACACCATCGCCTCCTCGATCGCTACTGAATCGCGTCCCTCCGTCGAGCTCGTACGTGCGAGCTCGATGAGCACGTTCCGTTGGGCCGTTCGGTTGCGCTATGCTTCCTTGACATGACGCTGACCGAGTACGACAAGGCATACGCCTCGTTCATCCAGCAGGCGATCCTCGGGTTTGCTGAGCAAGACCCGCTGCTGTCGAAGATCAGAGCGGTCACCTCGCGTCATCGGGGGCCACACCGACTCTACCACGAGCAGAAGCCAATCGATCTGCAGACGGTCGAAATGGAGAGTGGCTCAACACTCGCATTCGATGCAATTCGCAGGAGCGACATCGAGGCTGTATCCGCCTTTGTCCACGAGCTCGCATCCGGATACGTCGAGCAGATGTCGAAGCAGTTCTTCGCCTCGGCGGATAAGGTGGTCGGAGTGACGGGTCTTGAGTTCGATGCGCGCGGCAAACCGCTCAGCTGGGATCTCGTGAATGATATGCTCGAGCGGATGGATATCGATTTCGATGAAAACGGAGCCCCCAAGCTGCCGAGCCTGGTTGTGAATCCGCAGGTCGCGCGAGAGTTCGAGAATCAGGCGATGACTCAAGAACAGAGCGCTCGCCATGCTCAGATAATCCAGGCGAAGAAGGAGCAATACGATGCTGCAAAACGTAGTCGCCGCATTTCTGTCTGACCTGCGCGAACGCGATCTGGATCTTCCGCTGCTCGCCTTGCTTCATGCGGACGAGTTCTTCGATATTCACTTCACGCATGGAAATGCGGAGTTTGGGAAAGATTTTCTGGCGAAGCGAAAGAGCTCTGATGGGTGTATGGAGCAGTGGTGCTTTCAGTCCAAAGCGGGTGACATAAATCAAAGCACCTGGAGGAACGATGTCCAGGGACAGCTGTTGGAGGCTGCTACTTCAAATCTCGGTCATCCTGGATTCGACACAAACCTGCCCCGCCGCGTCGCTCTGATCGTCACGGGACGCCTCGCTGGCAACGCTGCCCTCGCAGCGCAGGATTTCAACGAAAACTATGTTCACGGCAAGCTGGGGCTGGCGAAGATCGAGTTCTGGACGATTGACGTGCTTGCCGAGCGGTTTACTCAGAAGACCCTCGCCGCACTTGGGCCACAGCCAGACGATCTGCGCCGCAGCGGCGCGTTTCTTCAATTCCACGGCGATGCACTACAGGGTAAAACGACCGCTGCTGCGCTGGAGACGTACTCCCAGACATGGCTGCCCCGCGATGACGATACAGAAGTATTCAAGGTAGCGTTCGAGGCCGCGTTGATCGCCCAGGCGCTTCGCCAACGAGAACGCCACTACGAAGAAGTTCACGCTTACCTTGCGCTGGCTCGTGCACTGCTAGCCATGATTCATGATCGCGGTTCTGACAGTGAAGAGCTTGTGCTTCTGCGTGACGCTGCGCGCGCGGGTGCGCGCGATGCCTGTAGTCGCTTTGTCGCCTCTGTCGAGCCCGCTTGGAGATCGTCCAAGTGCGATCTGGTCCGCTCCGAACTGCCCGGCGTCGCGGAGCCCGCGCACTACCTTGTGTACTGCGCGCGCATGGTTGAGATCGTATCACTTGCGTTCTTCTGGTCGTCGGAACCCGCGACGCGCGTGACGCTCGGGAAGCTGCTGGATGAGTTCGTGGCCGCAGAGCCTGGTGCGGGCCATCCGCTTTCGGATCGCCATGTCGTCTCGCTCGTGTGGGCCGCGCTTGTTCTCATCGCCACTGGAAGGCGCGAATGCGCGACGAAGCTGATCCGCAACGCGACCGTCTGGCTCTGTGATCGCTTCGAGGATGGCGGAGGCCTCGCGTCGGTGGACGCAGATCCTGCTGACGAGATTCGTGCCGTGTTCGGCGCCCGCTTCGAGTTCGTCGAGCAAGCCGGCTCGAGACACAGCTTTTGTGCATGCGCACTCGCTGACCTCGCAGCCTTTCTGCAGGACGGTCAACTGTATGCCGACGTGGTTAACGACCTCCTGGCGACGAAGATTGCCGCGCAGTATTGGCAGGCGGCAGACACGCCTGGGCAGTTCGTCGTGGAAGGAGAAGACGTCGTCCAATTCATGAGCGTCCGGTTCGAGGAGACGCTTCCCCACGGAGATGGGTCGTACGCCGAACACGTAGTAACGGAGCCGGCGCAGTTCAGCGCTTCGAAGATTGCCGGGCCGAGCTGGTACATTGGCTTGAGCCTCCTGCTCAGGGACCGCTACTTCGTCCGACTCTGGCAAGCGATCGTTGCGGGCTCGCCGTAACGCTTCTGCTCGCTCGGCAGGACGCGCGACGGACCGACTACGCCGGGACATCAGTCGCGCGGCGCCGTGCCGGTTGTTGAACGATCATCAGATTGGCGCGACGCGCAGACGCCGGTGTTGGCTTGCGATGAGCGCAGGTTGCGGCTGCGGCTGGGATGTCGATCCTTTCGCGACGATTCATGGCGACCGCGTCGTTCGACGCCGGCGATGGACGCGCCGCCCAAGCGTGCCGGCTCGTCAGCAGGCAGTCCCGCCGCCGCGGAGCTTCGGGAAGCGGCGGTTCGGTCCGGCAGAACTCGCGCGCGTGGGTCGGTTTCTTCGAGATGTCCCTGGCGCGGAGAAGTCGCCGCGGCCGCGGAAGCGAAAAACGTCGCCTTCCCCTCGGTCCGCGTCCTATCCCCCAGACCCCGTCGCAACCGACCCGCACCCACTCGGCGCCCACTCGCACTCGAACTCCCCATTGCTCGTCACGTATCGCTCGTAGAAGTCGCCGCACGTCGGATTCGAGTCGTGGACGCAATTGAAGTCCAGATCGATCTCCATCATGTGCGGGTCGGCCGGTAGATCGATCTCGTCTCCTCGCCTGACCGGCTCCGGGGCGCCTTCGAAGAAGTGCGCTTGCGCGGTCGGGGGACGGGAGTCGGACGTCTCGAAGAACAACACGCAGCGCAGGCCGGTGTCGGTCTCGATGCTGGCGTCGAAGGGGTCGTGCGGGCCGGCGATGTCGCGGGTGTGGATCCACGTCGCGCCCGCGCCGTCGTCGATGACGTTCGTGTCGTTCCACGTCTCGACCATGCGGTCGTGGAGGTAGGCGTCGGTCGAGAGGAAGAGGCGATTGTTCTCCGCGCCGCCGCTGCTCGTGCCGTCGTCGCCGCCGCCGAGCACGAGGTACACGCGCTCGACGTGCGCGAGCATCGGGAGCCCGTCGGGCGTGATCGACGTGAAGAGGCGGTGGGTGATGGTCAGGAAGACCGCGCGGCGGCTCTCGTCCATCGACGACCAGCGCTCGCATTCATCATCGCCGAGCGTCGCGAAGAGGCGATCGCGCATCGCGGCGAGCGTCTCGGGGCCGGCGTCGGGTGGCGGTGCGTCGGTCGGTGCTTCCGCCGCGTCACGCGGTGCGGCATCGAGCTGGACAGCGATGGTCGCGTCGCGCGAGGCGGCGTCGAGCCCCGCGTCGATCGACGCTGGTGCGCTCGCGCAGCCGGCCAACAAGAGCGCCATGGCGATCCTCGTCACCCCGCGATCGCATCACGAATCGGCCGGCAGCGCGAGACGGTCACTCGCGGACGCTTCGGGCGCGCGTGATCTGCGACGGAGTCACGCCGAGCACGCGGCGCATGCAGCGCGCCATGTGGCTCTGGTGCGCGAAGCCGGCCTCGAGCGCGATCTGGCTCGTGCCGAGCTCGCCGCGCAGCAGCAGCGCCCGCGCTCGCTCGACGCGCCTGCGGATGACGTACTCGTGCACCGGGATCGACGTCGAGCGCTTGAAGAGCACGCGGAAGTGCGACGCGCTCACGCCCGCGACCTTCGCGAGCCGCACCAGCGAGAGGTCGCCGTCGAGGTGCGCCTCGATCCACTCGGTCACGCGCGCGAGCTGCCGCGGCGAGAGCCCAGCCGCTCGGCGCGGCGTCGTGGGCGCGCGATAGCTCGCGAGCAGATGCACGGCGAGCGCGAGGCCGAGGCTCTCGCGATAGAGCGTCGTGGACCGCGCCGCGGCGCGATGCTCCGCCTCGAGCGCCCACACGATGTGCTCGACCTGCGCGTCGCGGAAGCAGAAGCGCGGCTCGAGCGCGGCGCGATCGGGATCGAGCCCGAGGTCCTCCGCGGCGAGACGGATCAGCGAGGGCGGGAGGTACAGATCGATCACGGAGCTCGGATCGTCCTGTACGCACTCGTCGAACCCGCCGATCGGCACGAGGCTGATCTCGCCGCGCACGACGACCGCGCGTGTCGCGACGCGATGACACGAGACGCGCGCGGGCGCGCTCGCGTGGATGCTGAGGCAGTGATCGGCGGTGGCCCCGAAGCGCACGGTGCCGGGCGCGAGATGGCGCAGCTCGAAGCGCGGCTCGACCCTCGGTGAGAACGCGGTCAGCGACATGACGCGACCATAGGGCTCCGAGCAGCCCGATCGCCATCCGATCGTGCTCACGAACGCAGCGGATCGTGCGCGACCCGTCGCGCGTCGAGCGGTAGCGATCCGTGCACGAGAGGAGAACGACATGGCACGAGTTTCCATCTTGGGTGCGGGTCGCATGGGCACCGCGCTGGTGCGCGCGCTCGCGAAGGCGGGGCACGCAGTGACGGTGTGGAATCGAACGGAGTCGAAGGCGCGGGCGCTCGAGGCTGCCGGTGCGCGGATCGCGCGCTCGCTCGTCGATGCGGCCGACGCGGACCTCGTGATCGACATCGTCAGCGACTACGACACGAGCGCTGCGCTGCTGCGCGACGCCGAGGTGCAGCGCGCGCTGCGCGGCAGGACGTTCCTCGAGCTCGCGTCGGGCACGCCCGCCGAGGCGCAGCGCGCCGGGGCGTGGGCGGCGGAGCACGACATTCGATATCTCGATGGCGCGATCATGGCGACGCCCGACTTCATCGGTCAGCCGGGCTGCACGATCCTGTACTCGGGGCCGACGGAGCTCTTCGAGGCGCACCAGGCGACGCTGCGCGCGCTCGCGGACAACGGGCTCTATGTCGGTCGCGAGATCGGGCATGCGAACGTGCTCGACAACGCGATCCTCGTGGTCCTCTGGGGCGCGGTGCACGGCGTGCTGCACGGGGCGGCGATCTGCGAGGCCGAGGGCTTCTCGCTCGCGACGTTCCGCGGTGCGCTCCGAGGATCGTGGCCGGTCGTCGAGCCGCTGCTCTCCTCGGCGCTCGAGCGGATCGAAGGGCGGCGCTGGGCCGCCGACGCGACGACGCAGTCGGCGCTCGCGCCCGCGCTGGCGTCGGTGCGTCACCTCCTCGCGATCAGCGAAGCGCACGGCATCGACGCGGGGCTCCCCGAAGCGTTCCACCGCGTGATCCAGCGCGCGGTCGAGCGCGGCCATCGCGACGACGACATCGCATCCGCGTACGAAGGCATGCGCTGAAGGCTCAAAGACTCTCGAAAAATCGGCTCGCCCGCCCGCCCCTACCGTCCGCGCGCTTCGCGCGCTCCCGTCCGGGACGTGCGGGACGAGCACTCCGGTAGGGGCTCACTCGTGGAGGAGCTTCTGAATCGTGCAGAGCCCGAACGTGATGGCGGGCACTCCGAGACAGAGCGCGATGTAGATGAGCGTGAACGTCAGGTCCATGGCTCGCACACATAGGCCCGCTCGAGTCCTCGGGGCACGCTGCGCGAGAGCGCCGGCCCAGTCACCTGCTCCGGTCATCGACTGAACCCTGCGGAGAGAGCTGAGCGCGGTGACTCGACCTCGCGCGGCACCGGTCCTAGGTCGCGCGGATGGTCGACACAGGACGCGCTCTCACTCGAGTCACCGACGGAGTCTGGGTTGCCACCGAGCCGGTGCGCATCGTCGGGATGCGGCTCACGACGACGATGACGGTGCTCGCGCTCCGCGATGGGAGCGTGCTCGTCCACTCGCCGATTCCCGCGACGCCCGAGCGTCGCCTTGCGGTCGAGGCGCTGGGGCGCGTCGCACACCTCTACGCGCCCAACACCTACCATCACATGTGGCTCGGCGAGTGGGCCGCGGCCTATCCCGACGCCTGCGTGCACGCGCCGCCGGGGCTCGCGGGCAAGCGGCCCGAGCTGCGCATCGGACGCGTGCACGGCACGACCGGCGATGGCGCGTTCCACGACGCGTGCGACGAGCTGCGGATCGATGGGTTCCGGCTCGAGGAGAGCGTGCTGGTGCACCGCCCCAGCGGGACGTTGGTGGTCACGGATCTCGTGCACAACGTCGGGCGGCCCGAAGATCCGTGGACCGCGTTCTACGCGAAGACGATGGGCTTCTATGATCGTGTCGGGCTGAGCCGCGTGCTCCGGCTCGCCGCGTTCTCCGATCGTCGCGCGGCGCGCCGCAGCGTCGACGACGTGCTCTCGCGATCGTTCGATCGGCTCGTCGTCGGACACGGCACACCGGTCGAGACCGGCGCGCGCGACGCGCTCGCGGCCGCGTGCACGTGGATGACGTGACTCACCCGAGCCAGGCCTCGAGCTCGGCGCGGGTCGCGTCGTCCATCTCGATCCAGGTCTCACCGCCGCTCGCGAGGACGAAGCTCAGCGCGGGGCTCTGCATGCCACGCCGGATGATCGTCGTCCGGTAGAGCCTCGCGATCGGCGGACGATCCTTCCGCAGCGCTTCGATCAGCGGGTGCCGATCGAGCCCGCCGAGCTCGAGCTGCGCATACCCGATCCCTCCGACGCTCAGCAGCCCGAACACCGCGGCGAACCCCAGCGGAAGGCCGATGTCGTCCATCGTGCCCGCTCCGTCGAAGTACACGCCCGCGAGGATGCCGAGCACGCCCAGGCACAACACGAGCGCGATGACCGACCACATGCGCACCCATCGCGGGTGCGCGGCGAGCTGCTCGCGCACGAAGCGCACGAGCACGGCGCGCCGCGCATGATCGGGCCCGGAGCGCCGCGCCGGGGCAGGCTCGCTCCGCGGCGGACCGAAGGCCGACATCAGCACCCAGCGATTGAGGCGGCGACCCGGATGCGGATCGGTGCGGTGGACTGCGCCGGTCGCCATGTCGAATTTGTTTCCGTCGCCCTGGTCGAGGCCGACCGCGAACCACGCGCTCGGCCCGAACGCGAGGCCCGAGATCGTACGGTCCGCGTACTGCGCGTGGCCGACGGTCTCGCGCGACGGATAGGCGAGCACGACCGCGAGGTGATCGCCCGCCTGCAGTCCGACGCGATCGCCGCGCGCCGAGCAGACGACGCCGCGGATCGGCGCACGCTCGGGCGCGTTGGTGACGTGTGCGACCTCGAGCCCGTCGAGGCGGTGGAGCGATCCGCCGTTCGCGACGAGGAAGAAACCACCGGCGTTCCACGCGATCGCGTGCACCGGGCCCGGCACCCGCGTCGTGCCGGTCGGATGGCCCTGGGCGTCGAAGCGATGGAGCGCGCCGTCGCGGGTGCCGACGAGGAGCGTGTCGTCGCTGCCGAACGCCGCGGCGGTCGCACCCGGCACGTCGATCGCGCGCGGCGCTCCGCCGAGGAGCGATACGACGCCGCCGGGATGCACCGCTGCGCAGCGTCCGTCGAAGTCGTGCGCGAGCGCCGTCGCCGGGACGCCGAGCGGGACCGAGCGCACCTGTGTCGCGGTCTCGTGCGACCACATGGCGAAGACACCGCTCGCGTCGAGGCTGACGATCGCGATCGCGCTCGATCCGACTCCGACGAGCGGCGCGCCCACGTCGGTGCGCCAGCGAGGTGCCTCGCTCGCGCCGTCGTACACGAGGAGCTCGGAGCCGTCGGCGATGACGATGCTGTGCCCCTCCTCGTCGTAGTCCATTCGGCTCATGGCCGCGTGGTACGCGCGCTCGAGGGGCCGAGCTTCCCGGGGAGCACGAGGTGCTCGCCGGCGTATCGTGCCGTCGGTGAAGGACCTGCTGTCGGGCCAGGAGGCAGACTCTCGGGTGATGGGACCGACTCGCGTGTGCGTGCTGGCGTTCGTGATGTGCAGTGTCGCGTGCGGAGGAGCTGCGGTGTCGTCGACCCACACTGCCGACGTCGTGTCGCGTGTGCAGCAGCTCGAGGTCGCGTTCGGCGAGCGCATCGAGGTCGATGGCGAGACTCTCACGCTCGACGGGCTCACGCTCGCAGACGAAGAGGGCCAGTCCTTCGGAGTGCGGCTGTCGCGCGACGATGGGACCAGCATCGATGTGTGGAGCCCCGGCTACGCGCGGCTCGGCGAGTGGGTCTGGAGGCTCGAATCGGTCGACGAGGATCGCGCGCGCGTGTCGCGCGTGCACGCGCCGCTGACTCCGCGGGCGCTCGTGTGGGGAGAGCGCATCGAGCTCGGCTGCGCCGACGTGCTCGAGGGCGACGACGGATGGCGCTTCCATGCGCGCTCGGTGCGAGGGACCGGCGCGGTGTGGCTGCTCGAGATGATCGGCGAGCGCGGGGACGAGCGCATCGAGCAGGTGATCGACGTGCAGCCGGAGCACGCGCACGAGCAGATGCTCGACGCGGATCATCACGTGCTCGCGTGGACGACTCCGACGCTCGACGCGCACGGCTGCGCGAGGACGCGAGTCGAGCTGGCCAATCCACACATGCAGATCCTCGATGCTGGAGACGGCTCGGACATCACGCTGCGGGTGCGCGGTCGCGCGCGGGTCGGGGACGTGCTGATCGGATATCGCGGCTGGGGCGAGATGATCGAGTCCGACGGAGAAGGACGCGGTCTCGTGCAGATCGAGATCGAGCGCGGGGGCGAGGTGATCGCCTCGTCGCTGTGCGTCGTGGGCGACGACTGCACGCTCGGCGAGTGGGTGGTGCGCGTGGTCTCCGCCGGGCCGAGTGAAGCGCGCATGAGCGTGCGACGCGCCGAGTGAGCCTCATCGGAGGAGCGCGCGCGCCTGCATCGCATCGAGGGCCCTCGGGGCTCTCTCGTCGCGCTGGGCGGACATGCCCCTCGGGAGGACGATCGTGAAGGTCGAGCCGCTCCCGAGCTCGCTCGAGACCGTCAGCGTGCCTCCGTGCGTCGCGACGATCTGGTGCGCGACGTAGAGGCCGAGCCCGAGCCCGCCGTACTTCGTCCACGAGACGCCGCGATAGAAGCGCTCGAACGCGTGCTCGAGCACCTCGGGGGCCATGCCGATCCCCTGATCGCGCACCACGACTCGCGCGCCGTCGCCCTCGCGCCCGACGGCGATCTCGATCGGTCGCCCCGCGCCGAACTTGATCGCGTTCTCGAGCAAGCTCGTCAGCACCTGATCGAGCCCCAGTCGATCCCATCGCCCGATCACCGGCGCTCCGGCGTCGACCGTCACGACCGACCCCGACCTCGTCCGCTCCGCGTCGAGCTTCGCGACCACCTCGTGCACGAGCGCCGCGAGGTCGAGCTCCTCGCGCTCGATGGGGAGGGTCGCCGACGCGAGCTGTGTCGTGTCGAGGAGCGATTGCACGAGCCGCTCGAGACGTCGGATCTGTCGCTCCATGCGTTCGACGTGCGGACCGTCGCCCGTGCGGCGGAGCACCTGCGCGCCGAGCTTGAGCGACGTGAGCGGCGTGCGGAGCTCGTGCGATGCGAGCGTGAGGAACTCGTCGCGCACGCGGGTGGCCCCCTCGGCGGCGTGGCGAGCGCGGGTCTCGGCGTCGAGCGTCCGCGCGAGCTCCACGCTCTGCTCCTTGACCCGCTGCTCGCTCGCGAGCGCGCGCTGCACCATCGCGCGGTGCCCCTCGAGCACGGTCTGGACGAGCGTGCAGACGAACGTGAGCCCGGCCGCGGTCGCCAGCCACATCCGGATCCACACGTCGGCCGTCCGCGGCACCGCCGGGGAGCGCTCCGCCAGGTCGGAGACTCCCGCGAGACTGGCCCACGCGACCGACGCGAACACGACGAGCATGGCCGCGATGCTCCCGACCAGGCCGCGACGACCGAAGAAGATCGTCCACGCCGTGCAGGTCGCGGCCATCCCGAGGCTCACCCCGACGAGCGGTCCGACGTGCAGCAGACTGCACGCGCTCACCACGGCGCCGCCGGTGCAGAACATCGTGGCCTGGAGCCGCACCGACGCGCGACGGAACGCGAGGAGCGCGAGCGCGACCAGGTAGCTCAGCACCGCGGCGAGCACGACCCAGATCGAGACCGTGTCGGTCAGCCATGCCTGCACCCAGCCGAGCGTCAGGATCGGGGACCAGAGGAGAACGAGAAGGCCCCGCGCGAAGACCAGCACGCGCCGCTCGATCTCGGCGAGCGGCTCGGAGCCGCTCTCGATCGAGCCACGATCCCGATCGCTCGAGGCCACGACTGCGACATAGCCCCTCGGGGTCGATCGCACTCAGCTCATCGTTGGCTCACGACGAGGCGCGCGCCGTGACGAGCCAGCTCGCGGCGGTGAAGCGCGCTGCGCCGTCGCGCAGCGAGGGCGCGTACGCGGCGCGCAGCGCTTCGGTCGTGCGTGCGCGGGTCGTCTCGTCGGCGTCGCGCAGCGCGAGGCCGACCGGGCCGAGCTTCGTGACGTAGGCGAGCAGGTCCTGCTCCGCGATCAGCGTGGGCACGTCGGCGGCGCGGACGTCGACGTTCGTCCAACCACTCTCGTCGAGGATCCGTCGCACGCGATCTCCGTCGGCGAACGCGAACTGCCCGGGCGCATCGGGATCGGGCGCGCGCAGCGGGAGGAAGGGCGCGGCGGCGCGCGGCGCGAGGGTCATGAACGGATTCTCGGCAGGGCTCCGCCACGCGACGAACGTGAGGGTCGCGCCGGGTCGTGCGGCGCGCCGGATGTTCGCGAACGCAGCGACGGGGTCGTCGAAGAACATCACGCCGAAGCGCGAGATCACCGCGTCGAAGTCGCGGGGCGTGAACGCGTGGGTCTGCGCGTCGGCGCGGAGGAACGCTGCAGGCGGGGTGGCGCGCGCCTCGGCGACCGCGATCAACGGCGCGGAGATGTCGACGCCGAGACAGAGGCCCTGCGGGCCGAGGCGCCGCGCCATCGCGAGCGTCGTCGCGCCGGCGCCGCAGCCGATGTCGAGGACGCGCTTCGCCTCGCCGGGGAACGCGCGCTCGACGAGCAGGGGCTCGAACGGCGCGAGCATGCGATCGAGCACGTCCTGCATCTCCGCCCAGGTCCGTCCGCTGGCTTCGTTCCAGAGGGCGGCCTGATCGCGATTGGGGGAGTCCGTATTGCGCTGGGTGGTCATGAGCGGCAGCTTGCGAGCTCAAGTCGACTTGAGGTCAAGCGATGCGCGAGCTCGACATCTCGGAAGTGGCTCGACGCTCCGGCGTGCCCGCCTCGACGCTGCGGTTCTACGAAGAGAAGGGCCTCATCCGCCCGACGAGGCGGCGGGGCGCACGTCGTCAGTTCGACGAGGGCGTGCTGGAGCGACTGGCGCTGATCGCGCTCGGTCAGGTCGCGGGCTTCTCCCTCGACGAGATCGCCCGGATGTTCGCGCCCGACGGACTGCCGCGCATCGAGCGCGAGCGGCTGACGGCGAAGGCCGACGAGCTCGACCAGACGATCGCGCGGCTCGGCGCGCTGCGCGACGGGCTGCGCCACGCGGCGGCGTGCCCTGCGCCGAGCCACATGGAGTGCCCGCGGTTCCGCCGCATCGTGAAGCTCGCCGCGGCCGGTCGTCTGGAGCACCGGACGCCGGAGCGAAAAAAAGATCGGGCGGGTGTCGGAACCGGGCATGGTCGTTCGCTATCCGGGGGAAGGGCCGGCGTGCCCCCGACGAAAGGACCGACGAAATGACCAAGAAGTTCATGCTGATCTACCGCAGCGACGTGACCGCCGAGCAGGAGCAGCAGCCGTCCCCCGACGAGATGCAGGCGATCCTCGCGCAGTGGCAGGCGTGGAAGGAGAAGTTCCCGTCGATCGTGGACATGGGCGACGGGCTCCTGCCCACCGGGCGCAGCATCAAGGCCGGCGTGGTGACCGACGGACCGACGGTCGAGTCGAAGGAGATCGTCTCCGGCTACTCGATCGTGGCGGCGGCGAGCTACGACGCGGCGATGGTGGTCGCGCGCGCGTGCCCGATCCTCTTCGCGCCGGGCTCGAGCGTCGAAGTGCGCGAGCTCGCGGGCTACTGAGATCGGATGAGCGAGGCGCACCAGACGATCGGGCTCGTGCTGCGACACGAGTACGGTCGTCTGGTCGCGGCGCTGCTGCGCGAGTTCGGGACGAGCCGCATCTCGCTCGTGGAGGACGGGCTCTCGCAGGCGATGCTCGAGGGCACCGTCGCGTGGCGGGCGCGCGGCGTTCCGCCGAACGCGCGCGCCTGGCTCCATCGCGCGGCGCGGCATCGCATCGTCGACGAGCTCCGGCGACAGCGAAGGCTCTCCACGCTCGACGACTCGCTGCTCGAGGCAGAGGAGGGCGAGCCCCAGGCGAGCCTGGGCGACGACGTGCACGACGACGAGCTGCGCGCGCTCTTCGCGTGCGCGGAGCCGTCGATCCCGCTGGCGTCGCAGATCGTGTTCGCGCTGCGCACGCTCTGCGGGTTCTCGACGCGCGAGATCGCGACGCGGCTCGTGACGTCCGAAGAGAACGTGCAGAAGCGCTGGGAGCGCGCGCGAGAGCGACTGCGCGAGGTGGACCTGCGGCTCGAGCTCTCGGAGGCGGAGTGGCCCGCTCGCTCCGAGGCGGTGCTGCGGATGATCTACGTGCTGTTCACCGAGGGCTACTTCGCGTCGAGCGGCGAGCGGGTGTTGCGCCTCGAGCTGTGCCGGGAGGCGCTGCGACTCTGTCGTCTGGTGGCCGAGCATCCACGCTACGCGTCGCCCCGGGTCCTCGCGCTGCTCGCGCTGATGCACCTGCACCACGCGCGGCGGGACGCGCGCACCGACGACGAGGGCGCTCCGGTGCTGATGGAAGATCAGGATCGGCGTCGTTATCACCGCGCCGATCTCGTGCTCGGGCTGCGCGCGCTCCAGGCCGCGGCGCGCGACGGGCTCGAGTCGAAGTACCACCTCGAGGCGGCGATCGCGGCGGAGCACGCGTTCGCACCGACGTTCGAGGACACGCGCTGGCGGGAGATCGTCGCGCTCTACGATCGGCTCGCGCGCGTCGACCCCTCGCCGCTGCACGAGCTGCACGCGGCGATCGCGCTGTCGTACGCGGAGAGCCCGCACGCCGCGCTGACGCGGCTCGATGCGCAGCGGCCGCCGACGTGGCTGAGGGAGTCGCACCTGTGGCTCGCGACGTATGCGGATCTGCACCGCCGGATGGGCCATCGCGACGAGGCGATCGCGCTCTACGAGAAGGCGATCGCGCTGGCGCCGCCGTTCGAGCGCGTGATCCTGGAGCGGCGCCTGATGCGAGAGCGCGACGAAGCCTGACGGCGTGCGGGCTAGCGCGCGCGGTCTCCGAGCGCGGCGAGGACCTTCGGGAGCTCTCGGCTCCTCACGCCGAGCCAGCTGCCGATCTCGTTCGGGGTCTCCTGCTCGCGCAGTCTCGCCAACACGCGCTCGACGACATCCACTCTCACGACGCGCGGGCCGAGCGGAAGAAAACCGACTGCGAGATACGACTCGAACGGCACGTCCTTCAGACGTGCTGTCGAGACGACCCCTCTCATCGGCGCTCTCGGCTCTTTCGTGCCGCGATACACACGCACCAGGAGCGCTCTCAGTCTCAGCGCTTCGGCGCTCAGCAATCCACGCGCGAACACGGTGCGCGATCCGATCACGACGCCGCGCTTGTCGAGCGCCGTGCGATCCTCGTCGCTCAGCGCCGCGATCTCGCCCTTCGCGCGCTCGACGTCCAGCGTCCCGAGCCCGCGCTCGAGCTGCCACAGGACGCCTCGCACCAATCCTTCGGCGTCGTGCGACGCGATCGGCCGCAGCAGCTCGCTGACCAGGTCGCGCCCGTAGGCCGCCATCCTCCGCTCGATGCGCGATCTCGCGCCGGCGCCGATTGTGTCGTCGACCGTCAGCACCACCCTCGGCGACAGCAGATCGCGGCCCGCGACCAGCTTCCCGAGCTCTTCGTCGCCCCACGACACCACACCTGCGTCGTCGATCTGGAACGCGTCGTGGGGTGCCTCGACGATTCGCGCGACCCGGCTCTCTCGGTCGCGCTCCTCGGCGCGGCGCACGTCGTCGAGCATGTCGCCGATCTGCGCGAAGAAGCCGCCTTTTCGCGCGGCTTCTTCGGTCCGCGGGATCGACATCGCGCGCGGCGCGCGCGCGACGAAGCGCTCGACCAGGCGCTCGTGCAGCGCGTCGCCGAGGCGGTCCTCGACCTCTCGCGCGCGCTCCTCGAGGCTGCCGTCGATCCACTCGCGCTGGTGGCTCACGTACGTCCACACGCGGATCGCGGCGAGCCTCGCGGTGAGCTCGTCGATCTCGCCCTCGACGCGATCGATGCGCTGCACGTGGCGATCGACCCAACCGGGATCGAGGCGGCCGCGCTCGACGAGCGTGACGAAGATCTCCTCGAGCAACGAGGCGTGATCGAGGATCGTGAGCTTGCGGTAGTCGGGGATCTGGCAGACGTCCCAGAGCAAGCGCACCACGTCCTCGCCGATCGCGCGCTCGCGCACCCGCGGGCGATCCGCGAGCGTGCGCAGCACGTCGAAGTCGTCGGCCTGCTCGACGCGCGTGAACACCGGGTGCGGCGCCGCGGTCGAGAGCGACGCGAGCAGCGTGTCGATCGACGCGAAGTCGAGCTCGGGGCTGCGCCACACCAGCCGCGTGACCGGCGGGAAACGATGCTCCTCGAGCCGCGCGACGAGCTTCTCCGAGAAGCCGGGCAGAGGATTGAGCGTGCCGAACGTGCCGTCGCGCTGATAGCGACCGGCGCGCCCCGCGATCTGGCCGAGCTCGGCGGGCTCGAGCGGGCGGTGCTCGCGGCCGTCGAACTTCTCGACCGCCGCGAACGCGACGTGATCGACGTCGAGGTTGAGGCCCATGCCGATCGCGTCGGTGGCGACGAGATACTGCACCTCGCGCGCTTCGTAGAGCGCGACCTGCGCGTTGCGGGTGCGCGGCGAGAGCGCGCCGAGCACGACCGCGACGCCGCCCTTCTTCTGCCGCATGCGCGCGGCGAGGTCGTAGACCTCGGCCGCGCTGAACGCGACGATCGCGCTGCGCGGCGGCAGCCCTCCGAGCCCGCTGCGCCCGGCATGTCGCAGCGCCGAGAGGCGCGCCTGTCGCTCGAGGCGCGCGCCGGGCAGGAGCTCGCGGAGGATGGGCGCCATCGTGTCGGCGCCCAGCAGCCACGTCTCGCGGGTGCCGCGCGCGTGGAGCAGTCGATCGGTGAAGACGTGGCCGCGCTCGCGATGCGCGGCGAGCTGCACCTCGTCGATCGCGAGGAAGTGCACGGGACGATCGAGCGGCATCGCCTCGACGGTGCACACCCAGTAGCGCGGCGCGCGCGGGACGCGCTTCTCCTCGCCGGTGACGAGCGCGACCTGACTCTCGCCGACCGCGCGGGTGACGCGGTCGTAGACCTCGCGCGCGAGCAGGCGCAGCGGCAGGCCGATCATGCCGCTCTCGTGCTCGAGCATCCGCGTGACCGCGCGGTGCGTCTTGCCGGTGTTCGTGGGGCCGAGCGCGAGGACCAGCGTCGTGTCGAGATCGTGCGCCGAAGCGCCCATCACGAACGAACGTTAGCAGCCCTCGCGCTCGGGATGACGATCACTCGACGAAGGGGGCGAAGCCTCCGTAGATCATGCGCTTGGCGTCGAACGGGTAGGTCTCGGGCGGGCTCTTCATGCGCGGGTCGGCCATCACCTTCGCGTTCACCTCGTCGCGGTGCTCGCGCGAGCGGTAGACGATCCACGAGAAGATCACGATCTCGTCGTCCTTCAGCTGCACGCTCCGCGGGAACGACGTGAGCTCGCCGAACGGCACGTCGTCGGCGATCCACTCGCGGTAGTCGAGCGCGCCGTACTCCTTCCACACGTCGCGCGCGAGCGTGGCGAGCTTGCGGTACTCGTCGAGCTTGTGCTTCGGCACCGGGACCACGAATCCGTCGACGTAGCTCATCGGGAGATCCTCCGTTTCCCTGTTGGACGGCGGGCGACGGAGGATCTCATCGGTCCCGGATCACGTTCCGTCGAACGCGGTCGCCCGCGCGACCGGCTCGGCGCGCTCGACGTCGGCAGCGATGCGCGCGAGCTTCGCGCGGATGCCGTCGATCGCGTCGCCTCCCAGCGGCAGGCGCAGCGGGATGTCTCCCTCGACCTGCACCGCGTCGACGATCGCGCGCGCGGCCTTGTCGGGGTCGCCCGCCTGCGCCCCGGCGACGCTCGCGCTCCACGTGCGGATCGCGCCGACGGTCGGAGCGTACTCATCCATCGCGGGCATCTGGCGGAACGCGGTGCCGAAGAGCGAGGTGCGGAACGCGCCGGGCTCGACGATCACGACCCGCACGCCGAAGGGCTGCACCTCGGCGGCGAGGCTCTCGGAGAGCGCTTCGACCGCGTGCTTCGCCGCGCAGTACGGCCCGAATCCGGGCGCGGTCGTGATGCCGCCGACGCTCGTGATCTGCACGACGGTGCCGCGGCCGCGCGCGCGCATCGAGGGCAGCACCTCGCGGGTGAGGGCGACCGGCGCGAAGAAGAGCACCTCCATCGCGGCGCGCACCTCGTCGTCGCTGGTCTCCTCGACCGCGCCGAGGATGCTGTAGCCCGCATTGTTCACCAGCACGTCGATCGCACCGAAGCGCGCCAGCGCCTCGGACACGACGCGCGTGCGCTGCTCGTGGCGCGTGACGTCGAGCTCGCTGACCAGCACCCGATCGGGCGCGCTGCGCGCGAGATCGGCGAGCGCGTCGGTGCGACGTGCGGTGGCGACGACGCGATCGCCGCGGCGGAGCGCTTCTTCGACGATCGAGCGACCGAAGCCCGAGGATGCACCGGTGACGAGCCAGACCCTGTCCGTGTCGTTCATGCGGTGTTCCTACGCCGTGTCGCTCCGCGCCGGTACGGGACGAATCTGCATTCGTCGTGAAGAATCTCTAATGAATGGCGGACGACCTCTCGGGCCTGATCGCGTTCCTCGCGGTCGCGGACAAGCGGAGCTTCACGGCGGCGGCAGCGGAGCTGCGCGTCACGCCTTCGGCGGTGAGCCAGACGATCCGAGCGCTCGAGGAGCGCGTCGGGGTGCGCCTCGTGCAGCGCACCACGCGCAGCGTCGGGCTGACCGAAGCGGGCGACCGATTCGCGCAGCGGCTGCGCCCGGCGCTGAGCGGGGTGCACGAGGCGTTCGAGTCGCTCGACGAGCTGCGGGGAAAGCCCACGGGCACGCTGCGGCTGAACGTGCCGCGCCTCGGGTGGTCGGTGCTGATCGAGCCGCTCCTCGCGAGGTTCATGGCGCAGCATCCCGAGCTGCGCGTGGAGATCGCGATCGACGACGCCTTCGTCGACATCGTGTCGCGCGGATTCGATGCGGGGATCCGGATCGGCGAGATGCTCGATCGCGAGATGGTCGCGGTGCCGATCTCGCCGCCGCTGCGCATGGCGATCGTCGCGTCGCCGTCGTACTTCGCGACGCACCCGCGGCCCAAGCATCCGCGGGATCTCCTCGCGCACGACTGCATCAACTACCGGAGCATCGCGAGCGGTGCGATCCGGCCCTGGGACCTGGTCCAGGACGGGCGGGACCTCGCGATCGCGGTCGATGGTCGCCTCGTCACCAACGACAGCGACCTGATGCTGCGCGCGGCGCTCGACGGGATCGGTGTCGCGTACCTGATGGAAGACCAGACGCGGGACGCGATCGCGAAGAAGCAGCTGGTGCGCGTGCTCGAGCGCTTCTGCCCGACGTTCCCCGGCTACTATCTCTACTACCCGAGCCGGAAGCAGCTCGCGCCGAAGCTCGCAGCGTTCGTGCAGTTCCTCAGATCGGCGCGGCGGGGAGCTTCGCGTCCTCGCCCGACACGCGCTCCGGCGGGGCCATGAACTCGGGCCCGACGGGATCGCGCACCGCGCTCGCGAGGGTCCGATCGATCGCGGCGAGCGCCTCGGCGTCGAGCTTCCAGCCCATCACGTCGAGCACCGGCGAGAGCTCGCTCGGGTGGCGCGCGCCCCAGAGCGCGACCGACACGCCGGGCTGATCGAGCGCCCAGCGGATCGCGAGCGCGAGCACGCCGCGCTGGTAGCGGCGCTTCGCGTACTCGTCGAGCTCGCGGACCGCACTGCAGTACTGCGCGATCCGCGGCGGCATGAACTTGGGGTCGACCTTGCGGAGATCGTCGCCCTCGAACTTCGTGCGCTCGTCGATGGTGCCGGTGAGCAGACCACGGCAGAGCGCGCCGTAGGTGAGCGTCGCGACGCCGCGATCACGGCACCACGGGATGATGTCGCGCAGCGCCTCGCGCTCGAAGATGTTGAGCGGAGGCTGCGCCGCGCCGAGCGGCGTGACCGCGTGGAAGCGCTCCATCGCGGGGATCGGGAAGTTCGACACCGCGACGCCGCGGATCTTCCCCGCCTTCTGCAGCTCGCCGAGCACCTCGGCCGTCTCCTCGTAGGGCGTGTCGAGGTCCGGCCAGTGCACGAAGTAGAGATCGATGTAGTCGGTGCGCAGCCGCGCGAGCGAGTGCTCGACCTCGGTGCGGATCACGTCGCGCCGCGAGTTCCGGAAGAGCTTGTCGCCGCGTCGCTCGAGGCCTCCCTTCGTCGAGATGACGACACGATCGCGCCCGCCGTACTCCGCGATCGCGCGGCCCACGACCTCCTCGGAGTGGCCGAATCCGTAGGCCGGCGCGGTGTCGATCAGGTTGATGCCGAGATCGAGCGCTGCGTGGATCGTGCGCACCGATTCGTCGTCGTCGGTGCCGCCCCACTGATAGCCGCCCATCGCCCAAGTCCCGAGGCCGATGCGGCTCGCCGCGATCGGCACGCCTCGAATGTCGACGTACTCCATGCGTCGCCGGCGCAGCGAGCGGCATACCAGTGCGCGATCGAGATCCGCGCGGCGCATCGCACGTCGTCGCGACGACCTCCGTCGCACGCGCGACGTGCGGGCGCGGCGCGCTGCCTCGTGATTCCGCGCGCCGCTGCCGCGATCTCCGCGCGCTGCGGTGTGCTCGGCGCGTGCATGTGACGAGCCGTGATGATCGAACGAATGCTGTTGCTCGGAGCCTCCGGGGATCTCACGAGCCGCTTGCTGATGCCGGCGATCGCCGAGCTCGCCGAGGCGAAGCTGCTGCCGCCGCAGCTCACGATCGTGGGCTCGGCGAGGACCGCCTGGTCGACGGCGGAGTTCCGCCAGCACATCGCGACGCAGCTCGCGCGGCACTCGAGGGTCGCCGCGTCGACGCGCGACGACGTCGTGAGCAGGCTCGACTACCAGGCGACCGACGTGACGCGCGCGGAGGACGTCCGCCGGCTGGTCGGAGGCCCCGAGCGTCCGGGCACGCTCGTGTATCTCGCGCTGGCGCCCTCCCTCATCGAGCCGGTGCTGCACGCGCTCGCGAGCGCGAAGCTCGGCCCGTCCGACGCGGTCGCGATCGAGAAGCCGTTCGGCGTCGATCTCGCGTCGGCGCGACGGCTCAACGGCGTGCTGCGGTGCGAGCTGCCCGAGCCGACGGTCTTCCGGATCGATCACTTCCTCTCCGACGAGCTCGTGCGTCGTGTGAGCGCGCTGCGATTCCTCAATCGGATCTTCGAGCCGGTGTGGAACGCGACGCACGTCGAGCGAGTCGACGTCTCGTGGCTCGAGAGCCTGACCCTCGAAGGGCGCGCCGGGTACTACGACCACGCGGGCGCGCTGAGGGACATGGTGCAGAGCCATCTGATGGAGGTGATGGCGCTCGTCGTGATGGAAGAGCCGTCGCGCTCCGACGCAGCGTCGTATCGCGCCGCGCGGCTCGAGGCGCTGCGCGCGGTGGCGACTCCGACGATCGACGAGATCCGATCCCGGACGCTGCGCGCGCGGTACACCGCGGGCGCCATCGGCACGCGGCGCGTGCCCTCGTACGTCGACGAGCCCGGGGTCGATGCGCGCCACGGGACCGAGACGTACGCATCGCTGACGCTCGCGGTCGAGAGCATGCGGTGGAGCGGCGTCCCGTTCACGCTGCGCTCGGGCAAGGCGTTCGCGACGAGCTCGGCGGAGATCGCGATCCACTTCCGCGCGCTGCCTCGCTACGTCGTCGAGGCGTGGCCCGGCGTGGAGCCGAACTCGCTGCGCCTCGGCCTCACCGAGCCCTACGTGCGACTGGCCACGACGCTCAACGGCCCCGACCGCGTCGCGGAGAGCCGCGCGCTCGAGCTCTGCGCATCGCCGCCGCGACGATCGGTGTACGCGAACCTGATCCTCGACATGCTGCGCGGAGATCCCGCGCTGTTCATCCTCGGCGAAGAGGCCGAGGAGGCGTGGCGGGTGATCGACCCGGTGATCCAGGCGTGGCATGCGAGCGAGGTGCCGATGCGCGAGTACGCGGCGGGCGCGCCGGCGCCGCCGAGCGGCGAGCGGAGACGGCCGACCACGATCAGCGTCGCGACGCAGGCTCCGTGATCGTCGTCAGCGCGCGCGCAGCTCGAGACCACGGTCGCGGAGCAACGCGTCGAGGCGCGTGAGATCGGCCTCGGGATCGCAGCTCACGGAGACACCGCCGTCCGCGTGCACGAACGCGGTGCCGCCGATGCGCGGCAGGAGCACGGTCCACCCGCCGTCGTCGTCGTCGTGGAAGACCGACTGCGCGCCGGGATCGAGGGCGAGCAGAACATCGTGGGTCACGCGCGCGTCGGCGAGCCAGTCGTCCTCGTCGCCCTCGTTGTTCGTCGGGTCGTACATGCGGTGCACCTGGCCTTCGAGCGGCTCGGCGTAGCGGACGGGGCTGGGCGCGGCGAGCTCACCGCTCTCGCAGAGCCACGCGAGCGTGTGGGTGAGATCCCCGGGGATGCGCGCGACCACGTGGTGATGGCGAGGAAGCACGAAGAGCGCATCGGGGCGCTGGGGATCGAGGACGATCTCGTCGCCCTGCGTGGTGTCGCCGAGAACGATGCAGCGCTGGGCGCGATCGCGATCGAGCTCGTCGGTCGTCCAGAGCCAGTACGCGTCGACGCGGACGCGCCACTCGGCGAGCTCGTCGGCGATGCGGCGCGGCGGGTAGATCCGCACGAGGTCGCACTCGAGCGCGGCGCCGAAGCGCGTGACGTACTCGCGATAGCCGCGCGGGAGCGTGACGCCGAGCGCGCGTTCGGCCGCGTCGACGTCGCTCGGTGCGACCCCGGCATCGGCGCGACCGAGCCAGCGGATCGCCGTGATCGGCGCGGGATGCGCGGGAGGCGGCGACCACGTTCGTGAAGCGCGCTTCGGGCGCTCGCGCTCGCGGAACGAGAGACTCTGCTCGAACGCGGTCGCGAGATCGGCAGGAGACATCGACTTCGCTCCGGTCGCGCTCGAGCCACTGACCTCGAGCCGCAGCTTCCCGTCGCGCCCGCGGAACAGCTCGAGGCACGCGATCGCCGGCCCAGGCATCCCGCGCATCGCCGTCGTGGCGGCGCCGTACACGACCCAGCCCTCACCGAGCTCCGTCACGCCCACGAACCTCGCGTCTCCAGGCAGCAGATCGCGCGCGTCCTCGCGCAACGTCGACGGCAGCAGCACGTGCTCGCGAGCAGCGTCGAGATCCCGCCTCGCCATCGCTTCTCGAAACCGGGCGACGGTCGCTTCGACCTCTTCTCTCAGCTCCATCGAGCGCGAGCATGCGCGGCCACGCACTCCGATCAAGCGACCCTGCGAATCGCGCCCGACGCGCGGCGTTTCGGCGCTACGCTTCCGCCCGCTGCATGGCTGCCTACATCCACCCCACCGCGATCGTCGACGACGGCGCCGAGCTCGGCGACGGCACCAAGGTCTGGCACTTCGTCCACGTCTCCACCGCGGCGCGCATCGGCGCGCGCTGCTCGCTCGGACAGAACGTCTTCGTCGGGCGCGGCGTGCGCATCGGCAACGGCGTGAAGATCCAGAACAACGTCTCGGTGTACGAGGGCGTCGAGATCGCCGACGACGTGTTCCTCGGTCCGAGCTGCGTGTTCACCAACGTGAACGAGCCGCGCGCGTTCGTGGAGCGCAAGAGCGAGTACCGCGCGACGAAGGTCTCGCGCGGCGCGAGCATCGGCGCCAACGCGACGATCGTTTGTGGTCATACGATCGGCGAGTACGCGTTCGTCGCGGCGGGCGCGGTGGTGACGAACGACGTGCCCGCCTACGCGCTGGTCGCGGGCGTGCCCGCGCGACGCATGGGCTGGGTGAGCCGGCTCGGTCGCCGCCTGCGCGGCGAGGGCGTCGTGACCTGCCCCGAGAGCGGCGAGCGATATCGCATCGAAGGAGAGCGCTGCGTGCCCCTGACCTCCGAAGAGAACGACACGAGCCCGATCCCGCTGCTGGATCTCACCGCGCAGAACGGGCCTCTGCTCCCCGAGATCCGCGTCGCGATGGATCGCGTGATCGCGAAGAACGCGTTCATCCTCGGCGCCGAGGTCGAGCAGTTCGAGAAGGAGGTCGCGAAGCACATCGGCGTCGCGCACGCGCTCGGGGTGTCGAGCGGCACCGACGCGCTGCTGCTCGCGCTGATGGCGCTCGACGTGGGGCAGGGCGACGAGGTCGTGACCACGCCGTACTCGTTCTTCGCGACGGCCGGGTGTGTCGCGCGGCTCGGCGCGAAGCCGGTGTTCGTCGACGTCGATCCCCGCACGATGAACATGGACGTCGCGCAGGCGCGCGCGGCGATCACTCCGCGCACCAAGGCGATCCTGCCGGTGCACCTCTTCGGTCAGCCTTGTGATCCCGAGGCGCTCGCCGCGCTCGGTCGCGAGACGAACATCCCGATCATCGAGGACGCGGCGCAGGCGATCGGCGCGACGACGAAGCTCGGCCCGGTCGGTGGGCTCGGCGCGGTCGGATGCTTCTCGTTCTTCCCGAGCAAGAACCTCGGCGCGTTCGGCGACGCGGGGCTCGTGACGACGAACGACGCGGCGCTCGCCGAGAAGATGAAGCGCCTGCGCGCGCACGGCGCGCACCCGAAGTACTTCCACGCGCTGATCGGCGGGAACTTCCGGCTCGACGCGATCCAGGCCGCGGTGCTGCGCGTGAAGCTGCCGCACCTCTCGGGATGGACCGAAGGACGTCGCGCGAACGCGGGGCTCTACGATCGTCTGTTCGCGGAAGCGGGGCTGCCTTCGGCCGCGCTGCGCACGCCGGCGCGCGTCGAGAGCGGGCACATCTACAACCAGTACGTGATCCGCACCGCGCACCGTGACGCGCTGAAGAAGCACCTCGGCGAGAGCGGGATCGCGACCGAGATCTACTACCCGCGCCCGCTGCACCTGCAGGAGTGCTTCGCGTACCTCGGCCACGCGAAGGGCGCGTTCCCGGAGTCGGAGCGCGCGGCGGACGACTCGCTCGCGCTGCCGGTCTACGGCGAGCTCGGCGAGTCGCGGGTGCGGCGCATCGCGCGCACCGTGATCGACTTCTTGAAGGGCCGCGGATGAAGTCGCGCGTCGTCGCGATCGCGATCGTGATCGCGACGGCGCGCGTGATCGCGCACGCCCAGGAGAGCGAGCCCCCGGTCGTCGAGACGATCGAGGGCGAGAGCGCGGGCAGCGCGCTGCAGCGCGCTGTGATCGAGCGATGGGCGCGCCTCTCGGCGCTGCGCATCCGTCACGGCGAGAACCACGCCGACGTCCTGCGCGAGCGCGCGGCGTTGCGCGAGGCGATCGCCGGGCTGCGGAGATCGCGCGTGCGTGTCGATCGCGTCGCGGTCGCGCGATGGATCCGCGAGCGCATCGCCGAGGTCGACGCGCGCCTCGGCGAGCTGTCGACGAGCTGCTCGTCGGGACACCCCGACGTGCGCACCGGTCAGGCGCGTCGCGACGCGCTCGACGAAGCGCTGACGACGATCGAGCGCCGCGGGATGTTCGTGCCGACGCTCGCGCTCTGACGCCCGGGTGGCACGACTCGACGCACTCGATTCCCCGAGAAAACCGCACGGCACGGCCCTCGCACTCGGTGCGCGAGGAGGTGCGTTCGTGCTCGAGACGCTTCGCGTGGCGCCGCTGGCCCTCGTGCTCGCTGCGTGTGGTGGCAGCGGTGGTGAGGGCCCCGAGCCCGGGCCGTACGACGGCGGTCCACCTCCCGCGACCTGCGACGATCTCTTCGAGGGCGAGCCCGCGCTCGAGCTCGAGATCGGTCGCATCGCGGACGGCGCGTTCACGCGCTGGTCGGACGGGGACGAGATCCCGTTCGTGTGGGGACCGCAGGGCGGCACGATGATCGTGCCGAGCGTGCGCGCGGATCTCGCGCTCGATCCCGACGACGACACACCCTGCGTGTCGGTGGAGATCGCGAACCTCGAGCCTGCGGGAGGCACGGCGTTCGAGGGGTTCCGTGGTGCGACGTTCGCGCTCACCGGCTCGCACCAGGACGGGCGAGTCGTGGTGCAGGACGTGTTCGATCAGCTCGGATGGATCGAGATCCCGCGCGACACGCCGCTCGAGCTCGAGGTCGTGGTGCGCGGACGTCGCGCTGCAGCGCGCGGTCGTGTCGCGCTGACGATCGTGCCGCCGGGCATGGCGATCCCGCCAGAGTGCGAGGCGCTTCCGGTGACCGGCACGGGGTGTCGCTATCGCGTGGTGCCCGCGACCGCGCGCGTGGTGCGCATCGGGCCCGCGTCCGAGGGCCCGGGGCAGTGCCCCGCGGCGAGCGACGCGCGGTTCGTCGAGACCGAGGTCACGATCCGGCCGGAGTACGCCGCGTGCTCGACGACCACGACGGTTCCGGGCTCGGCGCGCATCGCCGGTCAGTACCTCCCGTCCACCGCGTGCCTCGAGAGCCTCGGTGTGGTCGACGGCTCGACGATCGACGCGGAGCTCCACGTGATCTTCGCGGGCACGTGCTCGCCGCTCATCGAGCGCGTCACCGGGCTCGACGCGTGCCTCGAGGCGTGCGTCGGGACGCCGTGATCTGCGGCGCACCGTGAATCGCTTCGGGGTGGGCCTCGTCGCAGGCGCGAAGTCGGGTGCGCACACGGAGGTCCGTCTTGAGAGCGAAATCGTGGGGGGTGCTGGTGTTGGCGATCGCGTTGTCGGTCGCGGCATGCGGGCGACGCGGCGTGGTGACGGGCGAGGTGACGGCGGGCGGCGAGGTGGTGGTGTTCACGCCCGCGCCGACCGTGATGATGCTGAGCGGCGTGACCGACGGCGCAGCGGTGCGCACCGCGGTGGCGAGCGCGCTGAGCGCGCGGAGCTGGACGCTCGAGAGCGACGACGGAACGCAGGTCGTCGCGCGCCTCCAGCATCGACGCACGACGCTGCGCGTCGTGGTGCAGTACGCGACGTCGCAGGTGTCGATCCAGTACCTCGACTCCGCGGGGCTGGAGATCGAGAGCCCGTCGGTCTCGCGCCGCTACGAGGGGTACATGCGGCAGCTCACCGAGCAGATCGAGGGCGAGCTCGCGCGCCCTGCGCGAGAGGCGCAGGAGGCGATCGCGCGCGCGCAGGAAGAGCAGCTGCGGCGTGAGCGCGAGGCGCGCGAGGCCGAGGAGCGAGAGCGCGACCGTCAGATGCAGGAGCGCCTCGAGCGCGAGCGTCTCGCGACGGCCCGCGCACAGGCGGAGGCCGATGCGGAGCGTGCGCGCGCCGCGCAGGCGCAGGCGCGCGTCGAGGGTGGCGTGCACGTCGTCGTCGGTCGTCTCTCGTTCGACCCGCGACAGGCGTCGGGCGTGATGGGCGCGGTCGCGCTGCAGCCGGGCTTCGGGCCCGATCCCTACGCGGTGCCGGGCCAGGCCGGCGGCCCGGTGCGCGCCGACCAGCTCGGGCTGCCGAGCGCTTGCCCCGGTTGGTTCCAGGGCGCGCCGCAGCACACGATCGTGCTGCGCAGCGACATGCCGTACCTGCGCTTCGAGGCTCCGTCGAACGGCGACGCGACGCTCGCGATCGTCGCGCCCGACGGCAACGTGTGGTGCGACGACGACGGCGCGGGCAACCTCGTGCCGCGCATCGAAGGTTGGTTCCCCGCGGGCGTGTACCAGGTCTACGTCGGCAACTATCGCGGCGGCGAGATCGCGACGTACTCGCTGACGATGTCGCAGCGCTCCGCGTCGAGCGTGGTGGTGACGCCGCCTCCGCCGCGCCCCGGCGTCGTCGTGGTGACGCCTCCTCCGCCGCGCCCCGGCGTCGTGGTCGTGGCGCCGGCGCCCGACTGCCGCACGACGCTGCTCGAGCTCGGCCACTCGTCGACGTCGCTGATGTTCTGCGATGGAGCCGAGCCGCAGTGCGCGGACGCGCTGCTGCGCGCGGGGCACTCGCCGACGTCGCTGCAGTTCTGTCAGGGCGTCGAGCCGCGCTGCGCGGTGACGATGATGCGCAGCGGTCGGAGCCCCACCGAGCTCATGCACTGCCAGTGAGGTACGCGTCGATCCACGACGCGACCGAGGGCACGCGCGCGCCCGCGAAGTCGTCGTAGAAGCCGTAGGGATCGACGAGCACCGCGTCGATCCCCGCGGCGTTCGCGCCCTCGACGTCGACGCCGGGGATGTCGCCGAGATAGACGGTCTCGTGCGCCGCGATGTCGAGGCGCGAGAGCGCGCGCCGGAAGATCTCGGGGTCCGGCTTCCGAACGCCCTCGTGGTGCGAGTCCACGATCGTCTCGAAGAGATGCGCGAGCCCGACGTGCGCGAGGAGCTCGGGCAGGCGTCCCTCGGAGTTCGACACGATCGCGAGGCGCACGCCCGCGGCGCGGATGCGATCGAGCGCGGGCGCCAGATCCGCGGGCACGCTGCGCCAGAGGTTGAGCCGATCGTGGGAGCGCCGCAGCGGCGCGATCATCGCGCGTGCGAGCGCACGATCGAGGCCGCCTTCCTCGAGCAGCGTCGCGAGGTAGAGGCCCCAGCCCTCCTCGTGCGACACGCCCTCGCGCAGCAGCGCCTCGTAGCGGCGCTTGGCGCGCCCCTCGACCTCGCGCAGGCGCGCGGGATCGACGTGGTGGCCTTCGACGCGAACGACGTCGGCCACTCCGTGCATGTCGAGGAACGCGATCGTGTTGCCGACGTCGAGCAGCAGGACGCGGAGCATGGTCGCGCAGATCTACGCGATCATGCGTCGCTCACAAGAGCGAGATGAGCCGGCGCGCGCGCTCGTCGGCGGCCTCGAGCAGGCTCGCCGCTTCGTCCGTCGGGATGCGCAGGCGCTCCACGAGCTCACCGACGATCTTCTTCTCCTGCTCGCTCTGCTGACCGTCGATGTACGTGAGGATCACCGCGTGCTGCAGGAGCACACGACGATCGGAGGCCGAGAGATCCGTGAGCGGCACGTCGTCGAGCGTGCGCTGCGTCTTGGCGTACTCGCGGATCGCGTCGCGGTCCGCACCCTGGATCTCGAACGAGTCGAGCAGGGCCTCGATGACCTCGCTCTCCTCGCCCTCGACACGCCCGTCCGCCCACGCGACCGCGACGAGCGACTTGAGCATGGCCTCCTGGTAGTCCTGCATCCGCGTTCTCCCCGTGTGCTCGCGGAGGCTATCACGCGCCCGCGGAGAGAAAGGAGGCCGAGCACGCCCGTCGGGGATTGGGGTGGAGGTGACGGGCGCGCCCGACCTGGCTGGACGCGAACTGCACCGTCCAGCGCGAAGTCGTAAGTTCAACTTCCAACATTTGGCGCGGAAAGTCAAACGCCCGCGGGTGGCGGCGGCTCAGCGCACCGGCTCGATCGCGCGCAGCGCGATCTTCTCGAGCGCGCGCCCGAACGCGTCGTGCGCCGGCTTGCCCGCGAGCCTGCGCTTGGCCTCGACGTAGTCCGGGAAGTACCGCAGCCGCTTCGGCGTGGTGCGATAGGTCGCGCGCAGCAGCGGGATCGAGCGCTCGAACATCGCCTTCTCGCGCGCGCCGAACGGCAGCTCGAGCTGCTCGCGCAGCCGCGCCGGCAAGAGCCCCGCGGTGAACACGCGGTACCACGCGAGGAACGGCGCAGCGCTCGGTCGCGGCGGCCGCAGCAGGAAGTGACGCATCTCGAGCGCGGGGCGACCGACCGTGATCACGTCGCTCGCCATCATCGCGCGCACGTACTCCTCGAACTCGCCGAACGTGCGCGGCATGACGCGCTCGGGGATGCCGAAGAGCCCCGCGAAGAGGCGCGACTCCGCGTAGTAGCGCTCCTTCTCCTCGCGCGTGAGCGGCGCCACGCCGAGCTCGTAGAGCATCACCGCGGTGTCGACGAGCGTCGCGTGCACCCAGAAGAGCGCCTCGGGATCGTTCGCGTGATAACGATGCCCCTCGCGGAACGCGCCGACGTCCTCGCGGATCGGGCCCTTGATGCCGGTGTGGATGCGGTGCACGCGACGCGCGCTCTCGATCGCGTGATCGAGATCGCCGAACACCATCGCGAACACGTGCATGAACGTGCGGCGGAAGCGCCCGACCGGATCGCGCTGGGTGTCCGAGTGCTGAGCGACCGCGTGCGCGACGTAGGGATGCGCGAGCTGCAGCAGCGCCGCGCGTCCCCCGCCCAGCATGATGATCCCCTCGCGGTTGATCCTCCACGAGATCGATCCCGGCCCGTAGATGCCGGCGCGCGGATCGCGGGTGCGGCTGCGGACCTCGGCGATGCGTCGCTCGAGCTCGTCTCGCGTGACCGTCGCTTCCGTCATCGCTCACCTCGTCGCTGGAGGAGGATCGTGCGCGAACCGAATTCTAACGTGCTATCTCGCCCCCCGCATGACCGCCGTCATCTTCGACCTCGACGGGACGCTGATCGACAGCCTCGCGGACATCGCCGCGTCGCTCAACCACGCGCTCGCGGAGTCCGGTCTGCCGACGCACACGATCGACGAGGTGCGCGGCCTCGTGGGCTACGGCGCGTCGGAGCTCGTGCGTGGCGCGCTGCCCCCCGAGCATCGCGATGCGCTCTCCACGGACGTGCTCGCGCGCTACCGCGCGCGGTATCGATCGCACCTGATCGTGGAGACGCGCCCCTACGACGGCATCGTCGAGGTGCTCGAGGCGCTCGAGGCGCGCGGCATCGCGAAGGCGGTGCTCACGAACAAGCCGCACTCGGCGTCGGTCGAGATCGTCGAGCGCCTCTTCCCGCGCTTCCGCTTCGACGTCGTGCTCGGGCAGAAGGACGGCATCCCGCACAAGCCCGATCCCGCCGGCGCGCTCGAGATCGCGAGCACGCTCGGCCTCTCGCCCGCGTCGATGATGATCGTCGGCGACGGCGACACCGACATGCGCACCGCGCGCAGCGCGGGGATGCTCGCGGTGGGCTGTCTCTGGGGGTTCCGTGATCGTGCGGAGCTCGAGGGCGCGGGCGCGCAGCACCTGATCGCGCACCCGCGCGAGCTCCTGCCGATCATCGACTCTCGCAGCTGACGGGACGCGCGCCCGGCGCGCGCACCCGCGGGGCCTCGGGATCGAAGAACGCGCGCGACGCGAGCGTCTGTCCGCGCATCGCGCGCAGTGCCTCGGCCATCGCCTCGCGGATCGGCGGGTCGTCCTCGATCGTCAGCGCGCTCGGATCGCGCTCGCGGATCGCGGCGAACGCTCCGTCGCCGCCGCTCACCAGGAAGTCGCTCGCGAGCACGTCGAGCACCTCGGCGTCGCGGATGCGCCGGCCATCGCGGGTGAGCGACACGACGAGCTCTCCGCGCACGCAGCGCGCCTCCGCGCGCACGCCGCCGAGCGAGAGATAGCCGCCGCCGCGCGCGAGGTTCTGCGCGATCATCGCCGCGAGCTCGGACGCGCGCATGCGCACCATCGCGAACCGGTTGTCGAACGGGAACGCCTCGTAGAGCGCGCCGTAGCGCAGCGGTCCCGCGGGCAGATCGGCGCGCAGCCCACCGCCGTTGATGATCGCGGCGTCGGCGTCGGGGCGCGCGCGCAGCATCAGATCGACGAAGAGGTTCCCGAGCGCGCTCTCGCTGCCGTACTGCTTCGCGAACGGCTCGGTGAGCGTCGGGCCGAGCTCGTCGTGGCGCTGGCTGTCGGCGCGCGCGAGCGAGGGCGCGATGACCTCGGCGACGCGCGCATCGCTCACGACCGGCGCGCCTTCGTAGTCGCCGGGCGCGCACGCCGCGAGATCGCCCTCGGGGCTCGCGCCCTCGGCGCCGCAGAGGCGCTGCGGCGGCATCACACGCACGTCGACGACGCGCCCGCTCGCGCGATCGACGACGAGATCCACGCGCCCGAACGCGATGCCGTACGAGTACGCCTCGATGATCGGGATCCCGTTCACGCGGTGCGCGACCGCCTGGTGGGTGTGCCCGCCGACGATCGCGTCGACGGTGCCCGGCGTCAGCGCGCGCGCGACCTCGAAGATCTCCTCGGTGGGATCGCAGCTCGAGAGATCGTCGGGATCGTCGAAGCGCTCGCAGTGCCCGCCCGCGTGCGCGGTGACCACGACCATCGCCGCGCCTCGCGCGCGCAGCGCCTGCGCCTCGGCGGTGATCGCGTCGGCGAGCGGGCGCATCGCGAGGTCCGCGACGTTCGTCGCGATCGTCGTGGTGAGCGTCTGCTCGGTGGTCACGCCGATCACGCCGATCGAGAGCCCGGCGCGCTCGAGCAGCACCGAGGGCAGACCGAGCTCGGCGCGCGCCCCGCCCTCGCGCTGCAGCAGGTTCGCGCTGAGGAAGGGGAACTCCGCCTCCTCGATGCGCGCCCGCAGCGCGCCGCGGGGATCGTCGCCGGGATCGCGCGGCGTCGCGCGGGGACCGATCGGCCCGTAGTCGAACTCGTGGTTGCCGATCGTGACCGCGTCGTAGCCGAGCACCTCGTACGCGCGCACGACGCTCGCGCCCTCTTCGAGGTTCGACTCGAGCGTGCCCTGGAACATGTCGCCGCCGTCGAGGAGCAGCACCGCGCCCCGATCGCGCGTGCGCGCGGCGCGGAGGTTCGCGAGGTAGCCCGCGAAGAGCGGCAGCGCCCGGATGTGCCCGTGCAGATCGTTGGTGCCGACGATCGACATCGTCGCGTGCGGCGGGACCTCGGGCGCGGCCTCCTGCGTCACGACCGCGGGCTCGGTGACGCGCGGGGGCGGTGTTGCGGCACCGCCACACGACGAGAGGAGGAGCGCGAGGATCAGGACGAGCGAACAACGCATCGCGCGGAGCGTAGCGCGCCCGCGGCACGCCTCGGCGCGCGAGGGTGTTGCTGGCTCACCACGGTCACCTCGCGATCACGAGAATTTCGCGGTGGTCTCGCGTTTGCGATGGGCGAGTCCCATGTCGCTTCGCCATTGCTCGGTCCTCGCGCTCGCGCTCGGCGGGTGCACGCCCTTCGCGCTCTCGACCCCAGCGCGCACGCTCCCGCTCGAGAGCTCGGCCACGCTCGAGGAAGGCCAGGGCTCGCTGCAGGTCGCCGGCTCGTACTTCTCCTCGAGCGACGTCGAGGGCGGCAGCGCGTCGCTGCGCGGGCGCGTCGGCGTCGCATCGCAGCTCGAGCTGCAGGGCGAGGGCACGGTCGCGCACATCGACTACGAGGACGAGCGCTCGCCGCTCTACGGCACCGGGCGCATCGGCCTGAAATTCGCGCCGGTCGAGTGGGTCGGGCTGGTCGCGGGCGTGGGCGCGGGAGGGCACTCGTACGGTCCCTTCGTCGCGCCCGACATCGGCGTGATCTTCGCGTACGAGAACCCCTACGTCGTGCCGTGGGGCGCGGCCCGGGGGTTCGTCAGCGTGCCCGTCGATCCGAGCACGGTGCGCGTCACGCGGCCGAACGGCGAGGAGATCGAGGTCTTCGATCTCACGCCGCCGAACACCGCGGGATGGCAGCTCTCCACGGGCATCCGCATCCCGTTCGTCGTCGACCCCGATCCCCTGCGGCCCCGGCGCGGCACGCGCGTCGACTTCCACATCGGCGGCGCGTACACGCGGCTGCACGGGCTCGACGGCGAGAACGAGCTCGGGCTCCTCCAGGTCGAAGCCGGCGTCGAGATCGTGATCGATCCCAGCGTCGGTGCGCGCGCGCCCTCGGAGCTGTGATAGATCGCGGCCCATGCAGCCGTTCCTGGTGGGCGTCGCGGGGGGCACGGGGTCGGGCAAGACCACCGTCGCGCGGAAGATCGCGGGCGCGGTCCCGGCCGAGATGGTCGCGATCCTCGAGCACGACAGCTACTACCTCGATCGTCCCGACCTCACGTACGAGGATCGCTGCCAGCTCAACTTCGATCATCCCGACGCGCTCGAGTCGTCGCTGCTCCTGCACCACGTGCGCGAGCTGAAGCGCGGCCGAGCGGTCGAGATCCCGATGTACGACTTCAAGATCCACCGCCGCAGCCCGTACACGCGGCGCGTGGAGCCCACGACGATCATCGTGGTCGAGGGCATCCTGATCTTCAGCGACCCCGAGCTGCGCGCCGAGCTCGACCTGAAGCTGTTCGTCGACACCGACGCCGACATCCGCGTGCTGCGCCGGGTGCGCCGCGACATGGAGCACCGTGGCCGCAGCTTCGAGGCGGTGCGCGAGCAGTACTACTCGACGGTGCGCCCGATGCACCTGCAGTTCGTGGAGCCGAGCAAGCGCTACGCGGACGTGATCATCCCGGAGGGCGGCGACAACCACGTCGCGCTCGACCTGATCGTCGCGAAGATCCAGTCGGTGCTCGCGAGCCGCGGCCGCATCTGAGCGGCTCCTCGACTCGCCACCCGTCGGCCTGACGGGCCGCCACCCTCCGTCCGTCACCCGCCGTCAGATCGCGGGAAAAACCGCGAGGAAATGTGCGCGGAGGTAGGGCACGTCGATTGCCATGCGATCGGGCACGAAAGGTCCGATCCCATGACTCGCTCGATCCGTCTGCTCGCTCTCGTCCCCGCGCTGCTCGCCTGTCAGGCCGCTCCAGTGGACAAGGGCGCCGAAGAAGACGCGCCGCTCGACGGCGCCGCCGACTCGTTCCGCAACCCGATCGATCACAGCGCGCTCGCGCTCGGTGGCTCGGTGAGCGCGGAGATCACGCGCGACGAGTCGTTCCACGCGTGGACGTTCGAGCTCACCGCGCCGGCGTCGATCGCGCTGCGCACCGAGGGCGCGCGCGAGGTGGACACGATGCTCTACCTCTATCGCGAAGGCGCGCGCGGCTGGGGCTCGTACATCGCGCGCAACGACGACGCGGGCGGCACGCTCTGGTCCGCGCTCTCGCGCGATCTGGTCGCGGGTCGCTATCGCGTGATCGTGAAGGGCTACGACCGCCGGGTGCGCGGCGCGTTCACGCTCGCGAGCGAGTGCAGCGGCGAAGGCTGCCCGCGCGAAGCGGGCGAGTGCCTCTTCGGCACGACGTACCGCCAGCTGCGCGACAGCGCGCTCTTCGAGCCGCTGCTCTCGACCGTCGTGCGCTCTCCCGAGGGCATCTCGAGCGCGCGTGCGGCGCAGATCGTCGCGGCGGTGCGCGTGGCCTACGAGGACGCGAGCGATCTCGCGAGCGCGCTCGAGGCGGTCGATCAGAACGAAGTGAACGTGCTCGAGCTCGCCGAGGTCGCGACCGGGCGTCGCTTCGTCGTGATCGAGTACGGCGCGGGCGACAACTCGTACGGCGCGGTGCTGGTCGGCGACACCAGCGAGATCGCGGCGGAGATCCACGACGGCGATCTCTACGAGTGCGTGGTGCTCGGCGCGCCGGGCGGCGCGCGCATCGGCGCCGACTGCGAGGGCTGGACCGGCAACACCTGCGCGGAGGGCCTGCGCTGCCAGGGCTTCGTGGAAGAGCAGGGCGCAGGTCGCTGCGCGCCCGAGGCGCGGCTCGAGGGCGAGGGCGCGCTCTGCTCGGCAAGCGTCGCGTGCCCCAGCGAGCAGCTGGTGTGCGGCGGCCTGACGCGCGGCGACGAAGGCATCTGCGTGCCCACGTGGCTGCGCGGCTCGTACGGCGAGGGCTACTCGATCGAGATCGGCGACGCCGCGGTGCTCGAGCGCAGCGTGATCGTGTACGGCCTCGCGACGGTCGACGTCGACGTGGAGATCCGCACGCTCATCGATCACCCCCGTCCTTCGGATCTCCGGGTGACGCTCACGAACCCGGTGGGCACCGAGGTCGTGGTGTTCGAGGGCGACGCCGAGCCCGGCTATGTCGAGCTCGACGGATCGGTGCGCGGTTTCTCGGGCGACGAGCAGGTGAACGGCACCTGGACGCTGCGCGTCGCGGATCGCGCGAGCGGCGAGGTCGGCACCCTCGAGCGCTGGGCCATCGACGTCACGTCGCGCTGGGACTGAGGTTTCCCGGGGGGCTCCGCCCCCCTGTCGACCCCCGGCCGCTTCGCGGGCTCGTTGATTCGTTGCGACGAGGAGTGAGCCAGGCTCACTTCTCGTCGCCGAACACCGTGCCCATCGCGCGCGCCGTCTCGACCATCTCGCTCTTCGGATCGACGAGCTTCGGCTCCATGATCGCATCGGCGATCGGCATCGTCACGATCTCGCCGCCGCGCAGCGAGACCATCCTGCCGAAGCCCTTCTCCGCGACGAGCTCCGCCGCCGCGCGCCCGAAGCGCGTCGCGAGGTTGCGATCGAAGCTCGAGGGCGTGCCGCCGCGCTGGATGTGCCCGAGCACCGTCACGCGGATGTCCGCGCTCACGTAGTCCCGCAGCCCTTCCGCGACGCGCTGCGCCGCGCCCATCAAGCGCGGCATCGCGCCGGCGCGCGTCTCGCCGATGCTCGCCTCGCCGCCGAGCGGCATCGCGCCCTCGCTCACGACGATGATCGAGTACTTCTGCTTCGCCGCGCTGCGCTGCGCGATCATCCTCGCGATCGCCTCGATGCGATACGGGATCTCGGGGATGAGGATCGCGTCCGCGCCGCCCGCGAGCCCGGCGTGCAGCGCGATCCATCCGGCGTGGCGCCCCATCACCTCGACGAGCATCACGCGATCGTGGCTCGCCGCGGTGTCGCTCAATCGATCGATCGCCTCGGTCGCGATGCCGACCGCGGTGTCGAACCCGAACGTCTGATCGGTCGCGCCGAGATCGTTGTCGATCGTCTTCGGCACGCCGACGATCGCCATGCCCTTCTCGAAGAAGCGCTGCGCGATCTTCATCGAGCCGTCGCCGCCGACCGAGATGATCGCGCCGAGCCCCATCTTGCGCATGTTCTCCATGACGCGATCGGAGATGTCGGTCTCGATCTCCTTGCCGCTCTCGCTCTTCACGACGTAGCGGAAGGGATCGCCGCGGTTCGAGGTGCCGAGGATCGTGCCGCCGCGCGTCTGGATCCCGCGCACGTCCATCTCGGTGAGCCACCGATTGCCGTGCGGCGACTGGTACCCGAGGTCGACGAGGCCGTGGAACGCGTCCTCGATGCCGAGCATCTCGAAGCCGTGCCGGCCGATCCCCGTCTTCACCGCGGCGCGGATGACCGCGTTGAGCCCCGGACAGTCGCCGCCGCCCGTCAGAATGCCGACCTTCATCGAGGCGAGCATATAGAACGCGCCGTGGTATGTGACCGGCGCCATGGCGACCCGCCGCAAACGACCGGCACCGACGCCCTCTCCGCCCGAGCTCGAGACCACGGGCGACGACGAGATCGCGCCCGTCGCCGCCGACGAGATCCGCGTCCGCCGGATCCACCGCCGCGACCTCAACCGGGTGTGGGAGTTCCTGAAGCTCGTCTTCCGCGACGTGAACCGTCAGACGCTCGAGTACCAGCGCCCGCGCAGCAAGCAGCGCTTCATCGAGCAGTACGAAGAGGAAGGCATCGAGCAGCTCGTGTTCGAGGTCGACGGGGAGATCGTCGGCTACGCGGAGTGCGCGTTCGAGGTCACCGGCTCCGACAACTGGATCAACCCGCGCTTCTTCGAGTCGCGCGACATGCGCCCGCTCTTCGTCGAGGAGCTCGCGTCGCACCCGAGCTATCAAGGGCGCGGCGTCGGCATGTTCATGCTCGAGCAGCTGCAGCACCTCGCGCGCGTGCGCGGCTGCACGCACCTCGTGCTCGAGGTCGCGGAGAACAACGACTCGGCGCTGAAGTTCTATCGCAAGCGCAACTTCTACAAGCTCGATGCCGCGATCTTCCTGGCGCAGAAGGTCGAGAGCGAGCCCGAGCTGCTCCCGCCGCGGAGGCTGCAGAAGAAGCGCGACGAGGACGAGCCCGAGGACGGCGAGAACGGCCCGGCGGAAGCGGGCTGAACGCACTTCGAAAATCGGCTCGCCCGCTCAGGGCCTCCCGTCCGCGTGCTCCGCGCGCTCCCTGCGCCGGCGAGCACTCCAGCTGAAGTGCGTCTCCCGATGCACGCGTCGTGTCTCCCCCGGAACACGACGCGCGCGGCGTGCCGCCGGATTCCCGAACGGATTCGCGAGCTCCCGGCGTGGCCACGTGCTTGCGACGACGCCTCCTCGGAGGGTCGGTCATGCGCACGGTGCTTCGCCTCGGTGTCTTCCTCGCGGTGCTCTCGAACGTCTCGGCTCCAGTGGCGCACGCGATCGTGCTGCGCGACGCGACGCAGACGACGACGAGCGACGCGTTCGCCGAGGTGATGGGCGAGCACGAGACGACGTTCCTCGTCGACCGCGCGCACGCGGGCCGCGCGCACAACGTCGCGCTCGCGGCGTCGCTGCTCGACGGCGTGGTGCTGGCGCCGGGCGCGGAGCTCTCGTTCAACGATCGCGTCGGGCCGCGCACGCTCGAGGCGGGGTTCCGCGAGGCGCCCGAGCTGCACGACGGTCATCTCCACGAGGGCGTCGGTGGTGGCGTCTGTCAGGTCGCGACGACGCTGCACATCGCGTCGCTCCGCGCGGGGCTCGAGATCGTCGAGCATCGCGCGCACAGCATCCCGCTCTCGTACGCGCCGGCGGGGCTCGACGCGACGGTGTCGTACGGGCGCATCGACTTCCGGGTGCGCAATCCGTACGCGCACGCGGTGCGGGTGCGCGCGGTCGCGGTCGAGGGCGAGCTGGTGGTGCGCATCGAGGGCGCGCAGGCGCACGTGCCCGCGGAGGTCGAGGCGACGGTGGTGCGCACGATCGAGCGCAGCGAGACGCGGGTGGTGGACGCGGCGCTCGAGAACGGCGCGCGTGTGGTGCAGGACCGGGGGCGCGACGGCGTGGTGGTGCGGGTGCGCGCGACGAGCGCGGACGGCACGCAGGTGGAGCGCACGGTGCGCTACGGCGCGTCGGCCCGCGTGGTGCGCGTCGGCGCGTGATCAGGTGCGGTCGGCGGCGAGCGTTCAGGTGCGGTCGGCGGCGAGCGCGGTGTTCGCGGCGCGGCTCTCGCGGGCGCCGCGATCGAGCAGCAGCAGCACGCCGCCGACGAGCGCGGGGACCTGACCCGTCACGTAGCCGAGCAGCGCGACGAGCACCGCGTCGCTGGTGGCAACGCCCGCGCCCGCGAGCAGCATCACCGCGACGCCCTCGCGCACGCCGACGCCCCCGATCGAGAGCGGCAGCAGGATCGCGATGGTGATCGCGTTGCCGACCGCGAGCAGCGTGGTGGTCGAGGCCGCGACGCCGAGCGACGCGCCGGTGGCGGCGAACACCGCGGAGATCGCGAGGTGGGTGACGATCCCGAGCACGAGCGCCGACGCGATGCGCGGAGCCGAGAGCTGCTGCGCCGCGAGCGCCTCCGCGATCTTCTCGACCCGACCGCGGATGGCCCGGGGGGCGATGCCGGCGAGGGCACGGGTGCGGGCCGGCGACGCCAGGAGGAACAGGCCGAGCATCGAGCCCGCGGCGATCGCGAGGGCGAGCGGCAGCGCGCTCGGACCGAGGCGATCGAGGGCGCCGAGCGGGGCGAGCACCGCGCACACCGCGGCCATGCCGACGAGGCCGAAGAGCTTCTCGACGAGGATCACGCCCGCGCTGCCCGGCATGTCACCGGTGCGGCGCGCGACGTCGTAGGCGCGCCATCCGTCGAGCCCGGCGGTCGAGGGCGTGAACGCCCCGATGAAGCGCCCGATCAGGAACGAGCGCAGCAGCCAGGGCGCGGGCTGGCCCAGGCCCCGCGCGTCGAGCAGCACGCGCCACCGGGCGACGCCCGAGAGCACCGCCGCGAAGTGCAGGGCGACCGCGACCACGAGGGGAAGCGCCGCGAGCTGCCCGATACGCTCACCGAGCGCGTCCATGCCCTCGCGCTCGGCGATCGTCATCACGAGCCAGCCGAGGAGGCCGATCGAGATGGCCGCCTTCACGGCGAGCAGCAGCCGAGCGCGCTTCTGCATGGAGCCCCCTCGCTACCTGCCGGGCTCCAGCGGGTCAAGCTCTCGTCGTGTGCCACGGCGTGTCGAGCGCGAGGAGGCACGGCGGGCTCGGTGGCACGGAAACCGACCGTGGTTGAGATCTTCGCGGGAAATCAGGGCGCGCGATGTGCCCGTGCACGCCACGAAAACGACGACGCGCGAGACCGTTCCGGTCCCGCGCGTCGTTGCGATCCTCCGGCGTCAGCGCGCGTCCTTCGCGAGGAAGCGCTCCGCGTCCGCGACGTCGTCCTTGCTCCCGATGAAGAGCGGCACGCGCTGGTGCAGCGACGTCGGCTCCACGTCGAGCACGCGCTGGCTCCCCGTCGACGCCGCGCCGCCCGCCGCCTCCGCGATGAACGCCATCGGCGAGCACTCGTAGAGCAGGCGCAGCTTGCCCTCGGGGGCCTTGCGATCCCCGGGGTACGCGAACACGCCGCCGCGCAGCAGCGTGCGGTGGAAGTCCGCGACCAGCGATCCCACGTAGCGCATGCCGTAGGGCTTTCCGCCCGGCGCCTTGTCGCTCTTGAGCGTGTCGATCCACTCGGTCACGCCGGGCGACCACTTGCTGCGGTTGCCCTCGTTGATCGAGTACGTGTTGCCGCGCGTCGGCATCCGCAGGTTCTCGTGCGACAGGAAGAACTCGCCGACCAGCGGGTCGAGCGTGAAGCCGTGCACGCCGTCGCCGGTCGTGTAGACGAGCATCGTGCTCGAGCCGTAGATGATGTAGCCGGCCGCGACCTGCTTGTGCCCCGCCTGCAGGCAGTCCTTGTCGGTGCCGGGGCCGCTCGTGGTGACGCGCCGGTGGATCGAGAAGATCGTCCCGATCGACACGTTCACGTCGATGTTCGAGCTGCCGTCGAGCGGGTCGAACATCAGCACGTACTTGCCCTGCGGGTACTGCGGCGGGACGGGGATCGTCGTCTCGTCCTCCTCGCTCGCCATCACGCAGACGTGGCCGCCCGCTTCCACGCAGCGCACCAGGATCTTGTTGGCGAGCTCGTCGAGCTTCTGCACGGTCTCGCCCTGCACGTTCACCGCGCCGGTCGCGCCGAGCACGTCGGCGAGCCCCGCCTTCGCGACCTTGCTCGCGATGACGCGCCCCGCGAGCGCGATCGCCTGGAAGAGCCCGGTGAAGTCGCCGCTCGCGCCCGGCGTGCGGCGCTGGCGCTCGAGGATGTGCCGGTCGAGCGTCCAGCCGAGCTCGTCACCGCTGCTCGGGCCCACCGATTGATTCGTGCTCATCGCGTGTCTCTTCGCCTTCCTCAAATCCGTCGCCGCGCGGGGCGCGTGCTCGCGGCGTGCTCGGTCGCGCCGAGCGCGTCGTCGTCGTCGACCGCGACCCGGGCGCGCGGGCCGCGGGTCTCGCCGCCCTTGCCGCCGCCGGTGCCCTTCTTCGCGCCGCCGTCGTCGCTGTTGTCGAGCTCGACCAGCGAGCCGTAGACCCCGGCGATCGCCGGCAGGAAGAGCACCGGCAGCGACGTCCACGCGGCGCTCCCGACGCCCGGGAAGGGCAGCTGCACCGCCCCGTAGGTCGACCCCAGCCAGTACAGCAGCGCGCCGATGCCGACGCCGACGAGGCCCTTCAGCAGCGCCTCGATCCACGCGCCTTCGCGCCAGGGCGGCTTGCCCGCGAACACGCCGGTCGTGCCCGACGTGGCCATCGCGAGCAGGTACCCGAGCAGCCCGCCCGAGGTCACGACCCAGTGGAGCCCGTACTGGATGCCGGCTCCGATCGCGGCACCGAGCACGAGCCCCTTCAGCAGGCCGACCACGAGCCGCTTGAGCATGCGGCGAGGGTAATCGCCACATGTCCAGCGGCAAGCGAACCGTTCACCGTACCGAGTGCGAGAGCGCGCCCGGCTGGCCGGTCGTCACCTGCAGCTGCCCGACCGATTGCTGCACGCAGCGCTCGCTGTCCGTGCCCTGAAAGGGCGGATCGAGCGAGAGCCGCACCATCCCGTCGCGGCCCCACTGCGCGCGCACCATCGCGCTCTCTCCGCCGGGCACGCACGCGCGGATCGCGCTCCGGCGCGCGTCGAGCTGGCCGCGGATCGCCTGGTCGACCGCGGGGTCCGCGCGCTGCGGCACCACGACGACCGGGCTCTCCGGGGTCGACGGCGTGGGCGCGGTCACCCGGCCCGGCGGGGGCGTCGCCTGCACGACGCGGCCGGTGGCGCCCGCAGGCGGCGTCGTCATCGCCCACTCGCACTGCGACGTGTCGCACGCGAGCTGGTACTGCGCGCTGCGCCCGCAGCCCGACACCTCACGCACGTTCTCGGTCGGTGCGGACACCACGAGGCGCTCGAGCGGGCACACCATCTCGTTCGCCGCGCGCATGTTCACCGGCATGATCGGCTGCCACTCGGCGTAACGCGCGCCCTGCACCAGCGCGTACTCGCGCACCACGCCGCAGCCCATCGTGGAGAACACACGATCCGAGACCTGGCGGATCCCGATCTCGCGCGCAGGGCACGAGGTGTGGCGCGATGCGACGGCCTGCAGGTTCTCGAGCCGTCGTGCGGTCGCGACCGGGGCGGGCGGCGGGTAGCCCGACGACGAGCTGGTGCATCCCGCGACGGCGCTCGCGAACGCGAGGGCCACGAGCATCGATTGCTTCGTACGCATGGCGTGATGCAGAGCATCACGCGCGCCAGCAGTTCAGCTGGAGTGCTCGCTGGCGGAGGGCCCGCACGGGAGCGTGCGGAGCACGCGGATGGGAGGGCCCGGAGCCGGCGAGCCGATGTTTGGACTCAGAGCATCAGCTGGAGTGCTCGCTGGCGGAGGGCCCGCACGGGAGCGTGCGGAGCACGCGGATGGGAGGGCCCGGAGCCGGCGAGCCGATGTTTGGACTCAGAGCATCCGCCGGAGTGCTCGCTGGCGGAGGGCCCGCACGGGAGCGTGCGGAGCACGCGGATGGGAGGGCCCGGAGCCGGCGAGCCGATTTTTGACTCAGAGCATGACGAGGCCGCGACGCGCCGCGATCACCACCGCCTCGGTGCGCGTGCCCGCGCCGAGCTTCACCAGGATGCCGTTCACGTGGAACTTCGCGGTGTGCTCGCTGATGCCGAGACGGCGCGCGATGCGGCGGTTCGAGAACCCGCCCGCGAGCAGCTCGAGCACCTCGTGCTCACGCGACGTGAGCTGCACCGGGGGCCCGTCGTCGCCCGTCGGCGGCGGAGGGCCGAGCGCGAAGTCGAGCACCGTCAGGCCGGTCGCGACCGCGCTGAGCGCGGCCACGAGACGAGGCCCGTCGGGACGGCGCATGACCGCGCCACGCGCGCCGCGCGCGAGGGCCGCGCGCGCCTGGGGCTCGCCCTCCGCGAGCACGACGCTCGGGATGTCGAGATCGGCGACCGGCTGGAGGCCGGCGTCGAGCCGTGCGCGCGACTGGCGATCCCCCCCGTCGGGGCTGATCGCGCCGGGATCGAGCAATGCGACGTGCGCGTCCTCGGCGCGCTCCACCACGCGCACCGCAGTTTCCTTGGCGAGGCTGGCAGCGAGCGCTTCGCGTACCAGGGGATCGTCCGCGACCACCAGCACACGGAGCGCTTCGCCAGGGTTGGGCCGCCGGATCTTCGAATTGGCCGACACAGTTCCAGAACCTGCGGCTGGACGCCCTGGTGTCAACGGTAGGACGTCTCGTGGACGCCCCTCCCCGAGCAGCCGGGCACGTGCTGCCTCGTGGGGCGATGCGCCGCACCTGCTCCCACGAGCACCCTCGGTCGCGTGGTGGCTCTCGTATTCCCGAGCCGCCGAGGAGAGTGCGTGATGAGTGGTTCGATGCTGGAGCTCGGCGACTCGCTCGCCGTCGCGGTGGAGCGTGCGTCGGCGTCGGTGGTGCAGGTGGTGTCCCCACGGCGCGCGAGCGGTACGGTGTGGAGCGACGACCTCGTGGTCACCGCGGCCCACGTGGTGCGCTCCGATGACGCGCGGGTGCGCCTGCACGACGGCACCGAGCGCGCGGCGCAGGTGATCGGTGGCGACCCCGCGACCGACGTCGCGGTGCTGCGCGTCGATGGTGGTGGGCTCACGCCGATCACGTTCGCGGACGCGAGCGCGGTGAAGGTCGGTCACCTCACGCTCGCGCTCGGTCGTCCGGGGCGCAGCGTGCGCGCGAGCCTGCGCATGATCGGGGTGATGGGGAGCGACGTGCCGACGCGCGCGGGCGCGCGCCTGGTGCGCTGGATCGAGAGCGATCGCGCCCTGCCCGCGGGGTTCTCGGGCGGGCCGCTCGTCGACGTGACGGGCGCGGCGATCGGGATGAGCACCGACGGGCTGGTGCGCGGCGCGGACCTCGCGCTGCCGAAGGAAGAGCTGGCGCGCGTGGTCGACGAGATCACGGCGCACGGCCAGGTGCGTCGGGGCTGGCTCGGGGTGGCGGTGCACCCGGTGCGCCTGCCCGACGCGGTCGGCGCGGAGGTCCAGCAGCGCAGCGGCGCGCTCATCGTCGCGGTCGAGCCGAAGAGCCCGGCGGACGTCGCGGGGCTGGTGCTCGGCGACGTGATCTGGGCGATCGACGGCGCGAAGGTGCGAGGGCCCGAGGATCTGATCGGGGCGCTGCGCAGCCGCGTGGATCAGTCGCTGCGGGTGAGCATCGTGCGCAGCGGCAGGCTCGAGGATCGCACGGTGACGACGGTCGCGCGCGCGGCGTGATCGGGGGCGAGGCCGTGCACGTGCACGAGCAGGTGCACGTGCACGTGACGATGCGGCGGGGCTGGTAGGCTCTCGGCGTGGACGAAGGGCTCGAAGGAACGACGCTCGGGCGGTATCGCGTCGGGCGTCTCCTCGGATCGGGCGGGATGGGGGCGGTGCACGCGGGGGTGCAGGAGCCGCTGGGACGTCCCGTCGCGATCAAGGTGCTGCGCCCCGAGATCTCGCGGAACGCCGACATCGTCGCGCGCTTCAAGCGCGAGGCCGAGCTCGCGGCCTCGCTCTCGCATCCCAACATCGCGCAGGTCACGGACTTCGGGGTCCACGAGGGACGCGCGTTCCTCGTGATGGATCTGCTCGAGGGCGAGTCGCTCGCCGATCTGCTCGCACGCGAAGGGCGGCTCTCCGAGGGGCGCGTGCAGCGGATCGCGATGCAGGTGCTGAGCGCGCTCGCGGTCGCGCACGAGCGGGGGATCGTGCACCGCGATCTGAAGCCCGAGAACGTCTTCGTGCAGCGCGTGAGCGGGATGGAGCTCGTGAAGCTGCTCGACTTCGGCATCGCGCGGATGCTCGACGAGGATCACTCGATGACGCGCACCGGCGCGGTGCTCGGCACGCCCGCGTACATGAGCCCGGAGCAGGCGCGGGGGCGGCGCGTCGACGCGCGCAGCGACGTGTGGTCGATCGGCGCGGTGATGTACCAGATGCTCGCGGGGCGCCGGCCCTTCGAGAAGGACAACTACCACGAGCTCATGTTCGCGGTGGTCGAGGAGACGCCGGCGTCGCTGCGCGAGATCGATCCCGCGACGTCGCTCGGGCTCGCGTCGGTGATCGAGCGCGCGATGAACAAGACGCCCGAGGCGCGCTTCGCGAGCGCGCGCGAGATGGCGGATGCGATCTCGAGCATCACCGGGCTGCGCGAGGAGATCGCGCGCGGCGTCGCGCCGGTGACGCGGGTGAGCGAGAGCGCGACGCCCCGCGACGTGTCGGCGGGCGCGTTCGCGGCGACGATGGCGTCGACGGGGTCCGGGTCCGGGCCGGCTGGGGGAACGGGAGCTGGGCAGGGGCCGGGCGCGGCGCGGGGACGAGCGCGACTCGGGTGGATCGCGGTGCCGGTGATCGCGGGGGTGATGGGGATGGGGGCGTGGGCGCTCGCCGGGCGCGGTGAAGGCGCTCCTGCGACGACGGCGGTGACGACCAGCGCGAGCGCGCCGGTCGAGGTCGCGCCGCCGATGATGCCGATCGCGCCGAGTGAGGCTGCGGTCGAGCCCGCAGCCGAGGTCGAGCCCGCTGCCGAGGTCGAGCCCGCCGCCGAGGTCGAGCCCGAGCCCGCCGTCGTCGCGCCTCGCGCTCCGGCTGCGCCGCGCGAGATCACCGCGACGTGCGGAGGCTCCGAGGTGCAGCTCATGGTCGTCGGGCGTCGCGAGCGCGTCTGGGCCTCGAGCGCCGCGGCGATCGAGGGGGTGCCAGCGGGCACGATCACCCAGCTGCGCGATCTCGTGAACGGGCGCGCTGCCGCGATGAGCGCGTGTTATCGCGGGCACGCGCTGCTGCAGGGTCAGTGGTACACGCTGGCGGTCGGCGCCGACGGACGGGTGCAGCGCGTCGAGCCCTTCGTGTTCTGCCCGATCGATCCGCCGGTCGTGAGCTGCATGGAGCGCGCGCTCGTGGGGACCGAGCTGCTGCCGAGCGACGGCGGCTATTCGTTCAAGGTCGGAGTCGGCGTCTCGCGGTGAGTCCCTACCGGAGTGCTCGTCCCGCCGGTCCCGGACGGGAGCGCGCGAAGCGCGCGGACGGTAGGGACCGGCGGGCGAGCCGATTTTCGAGCCTCAGCGGGAGTGCTCGTCCCGCCGGTCCCGGACGGGAGCGCGCGAAGCGCGCGGACGGTAGGGACCGGCGGGCGAGCCGATTTCGACCAGCCCTCGCGCCTCAATACAACACCGTGATCGGCTCGAGGTTCAGCCCCGCGGGCGACGAGTAGCTCGTGAAGCTCCCGAGGCCGTACGCGATCAGCCCGAACGGCTCGGTGCTCGAGATGGCGTGCGTGCCGCCCGCGAGCGGGATCACCGCGATCTCGCGCCCGCCCACCGTCGCGAACGTCGCGCTCACCGCCGCGCCGTCGAGCGTCAGCGCCACGCCCGGCTGCCGCACCACGAGCAGGTGGTTCTGCCCGTTCGTCCCCGCGTTGTACGAGCTCGGCAGGATGAACGTGTAGTCCTCGCGGTACTGCTCCGCGGGCACCAGCACCGTCACGTCGGGATCGCCACGTCGCTGCGCGGGATCGGTCGCGTACTGACCGCGCAGGTACTGCGCGACCATGATCGCGCTCGTCCCGGTGATCTCGAACGGGCTCGTCACGTCGAGCTCGAGGAACTCACCCGCGCGCAGCGCACCGCCGCTCACGCCGCTCTGCGCCGGGCTCACCGTGACCGTCGTGTCCTCGTACGCGATCACCCGCAGCACGTTGGTGCCGGCGATGCTCCCGTCGCCCATCGGCGCGCCGACGAACGCGCGGCCCCAGCTCTGGATCGGCGGCAGCTGCTCCTCGAGGTGATCACACGCCTCGGCGCTCGTCGGCACGTACGCGCACGCGTGACCGCCGAACACCGCGACCGGACGATCCGCGGTGATCCGCGTGCCCGTGAGGTCGTACTCCTGCTCGCGGCAGGTCTCCATCACGTCGCAGATCTCGCCGATGGGCGTGCTCTCGCACTCGCGGTTCTCGACGTAGCCGGGACGACCGGGCTCGCACTCGGGCGGGACCGCCGCCGCGATGTGCACGACCTCGCCCTGCTGCAGCGTGAGCACGAACGAGCCGCCGGTCGGCGTCGCGGGGAAGCGGCCGCTCGCCTCCGCCGCGACCGCGCCGCGCGTCGAGACCTGCACCCGCGTCGGCTCGGGCGACACGCCCACCACCGCGACGTAGCCGGGATAGCGCAGCGAGCTGCCGTCGACGGTGCGGCTCAGCGGGTAGTACGCGAGCCCGACGTAGTCGCCGGTGAGCACGTGCGTCGGATAGAGCAGCGTCGCGTCGTTGGTGAACGAATTCGCCTCGCCGCTCGAGTACTCGAACGGATTGAACTGCATCGCGATCACCGGCAGGTCGCTCGTCATCCGGTACGCGCCGCCGGCGACCGTGATCGAGCGCCAGGTGTTCGCGGGCATCCCGTCGAGGCTCTGCCCGGGGATCCACGGCAGCGGGATCTCCGCGAGCCCGTGCGCCTCGATGCTGCCCGCGTAGGCCTCGGTGCCGTTGCGCGTGATGCGCACGCTCGCCGCGGTGTCGTTGGGGTTCGCCACGACCACGCGGAAGTCGAAGCGGCTCCCGTCGAGCGCGGGGTTCGCGAGGGGCGCGGGCCAGTACTCGCAGCCCACGTTGCTGCGCGTCTGCTCGGCCTCGGCGCACGCGTCGCCGCAGTAGCCGTTGCCGCCGCAGCTCGAGCCCCACTCGCTGCAGTCGCGACCGCTGAGCCACGAGCGACCGTCGGTCGCGCAGACCATCGACACCGTGCCCTCGCAGCGGCGCGATCCCGGCACGCAGAGCACGCACCCGAGACCGGGCGCGCAGACGTCGCACGCGACCTCGTTCGTGCGCGACATCCCGTCGTCCCCGCAGACGAACGAGGTGTTGCCCGCGCACGCGATGCGACCGGGCGTGCAGCGCAGCCCTCCGTCGATGCCCGGCGTGACCTGTCCGTCGGCGAGCGGTCCCGCGTCGCGCGATGGACGCCCTCCGGGCCCGTCGTCGGTGCACGACGGGAGCAGCAGCAGCGCGAGGCACGTCGTGGCGAGGAGCAGATCGAGGCGCATGCGATCGATGCTATCGACGCCGGCGCGCGCGCCGAGAGGGGACGTGTGAGCGGGCGCGTGACTTGGCCGGAGTTGACAGTCCGCGCGCGGCCGACGAACGTCGCTGCGCTCGAAAGGGGGATCGACAATGGCGAAGAAGAAGAGCCCGAGGATCGCGCGCCCAGCGGCCGCGCCCGACGAGGTCGCGGCGGCGTATCACCGCACCGAGAAGGACATCGAAGCGCTCCCGAAGGATCAGGTGGGGCGCGTGAACGCCGACGTCCCGACCGCGGTCTCGCTCGCGCTCGGCGCGCTGCCCGCGATCGAGTCGCTGCGCGGCGCGCTGGAGGCCGCGCTGAAGCACCCGCCGCTCGCGGAGATCGCGCGCCTCCAGGATCGCGCGCTCGCCGCGCTCTACGCGCACCTGCACCACGCGCCGAAGGTCACGGTGAACGAGGCCGACCTCGAGGAGGCGCGCGTGCAGCGCGAGCGCCTGCTCGCGTCGGCCGACGCGCACGTCGCGCACGGCCAGCTCGACCGGGACGCGATCGCCGCGGTGCGCGAGGGTCAGGGGCATCTCGATCGCGCCAACGATCTCATCGCGCTCGCCGCGCTGTTCCGCGGCGTGTGGAGCGAGCTCGAGGGCCACACCCAGGTCACCGAGGCCCAGCTCGATCGCGCCACGATCCTCGGCACCACGCTCGTCGCCGCGCTCGGCGCGAAGGAGCTCGGCACCGGACCCGCGACCGGCGGCACGAGCTGGAGCGACCGCCGCAATCGCGCGTTCCGCCTCCTGATGAACGACTACGACGAGATCCGCTGGGCCGTCGAGTACGTGCGGCGCCACGAGGAGGACGCCGCGAGCTACGCGCCGCCGCTCTACCTCAACCAGCGCTCACGCCCGCGCAAGCCCGACGAGACCGACGCGCAGCGCGAGGAGGGCGGCGGCAGTCTGGTCGGCAACGGCTGACCCGCGCGCTCGCACGAACGAGCCCTCCGCGGCCCCTCGACTCGCGCCTCGGCGAGATCGGAGCCCCGGAGGGCTCGTCGTGTCTTCGCGGCGCGAAAGGGGCGAGGGCTCGAGGGCTCGTCGATCGGCGCGCGGCGCGATCGAGAGGGCTCGAGGGCTCGTCGACCGGCGCGCGGCGCGATCGAGAGGGCTCGAGGGCTCGGTGATCGGCGCACCGCGACGTCGAGAGGGCTCGAGGGCCCGGAAATCGGCGCACCGCGACATCGAGAGGGCTCGAGGGCTCGGCGATCGGCGCGCGGCGCGATCGAGAGGGCCCGAGGGCTCGGCGATCGGCGCGCCACGCGATCGACTCACCCGCCGTGGTGGCGCGTCCTCATCCACCCCGGTCGGGATCTCCGAGCGGGGCCCAGACCTGCGGCCAGCGCTCGGCGATGATGGCAGCGCCGGGCTGGCTCGATACGGTGGAGACCCGCCCGAGCGCCGGGAAGTGCCCGTCCGCGAGGCGGCGCGCGACCGGCTCGTCGGCCTCGATGAACGTCAGCATCGCGAGGCGCGGCCCGAGCACGCGCTCGAGGTCGAGGGCCGCGCCGAGCGCGCCCACCGTGAGCGTCGTCAGCTGCGGCACGAGCGGCGCCAGGACCTCGGCGTCCTCGAGGCGGAAGCCGCGCAGCTCGAGCCGTCGCAGCCGGCCGGCGAACGGCGAGCGCGCGAGCGCCGCCACGCTGTCCGGCGAGAGCCACAGCGCGAGGATCAGCTCCTCGACGGCGGCGAGCGCCGGATCGGCGGCCAGCGCGCGCACGACGCCGTCGCCGTCGAAGCTCGAATCGATCTCGAGGCGGCGCACGGGCGGAAGCGGCGGGAGCCGGTCGCAGTGCACGAGGCGCAGCGACTCGAGCGGCGGGAACGAGGGCAGCGCGGCCGGCGGGCGGACGATCGCGAGCTCGGCGAGATCGGCGAGCCGCGCGCACGCCGCGAGGCCGGCCTCGTCGGGGCGGAGGACGCGCAGCGACAGGCGCCGTCGCCCGCTCAGGTGCGCGCAGACCGCTGCGACGTCGCCGGACACGTTGAGGCCGAGCGCGGCGACGCTCGGCGGCACGAGCGGCAGGACGGCGAGCGGCTCGTCGGTCGAGAAGTGGAAGCTCGTGAGGCGCGGCGCGTGCGCGAAGAGCGCGGGCAGCGCCTCGGGGTCCACGTCCTCGTAGAAGAAGTCGATGGTGCGCGCGCGGAGGAGGAGCGGGCTCCCGAGGAGCGCGTCGGGTGCGCGCGCGTCGAACACGTCGATCGCGACGATCGGGTGGCGCGCGAGCTCGGCATCGGCGAGCGCGACCTCGTCGATGGTGGCCCGCCAGTAGAAGCCCCGCCGCAGCCACGCGACGCGCCGTGCGCGGGGCGCGAGCCAGCGCTCGGGGTGCGCGGCCACGAGCCGGTCCTGCGCCGCGAGGAGCGCGCCGAAGCCGTCGTCGCCCGGGCGCAGGCGCGCGAGCTGGAGCTGCAGCCGGATGAGCTCGCCGTGGGGATCGCCGGCCTCGATCAGCCGATCGGCGTACACGGCGCGCGGCTCGTCGGCGCCGGGATCGTCGACGATCGCGCGTAACAGCTCGTCCATCGCGCCCATCGTTCCGAACAACCACCGCCCGATCAACGCGCAGCCGCTCGCGTTCGCAGCGCTCGCCACCATCAGGGCGAGGCGCGAAGCGCGAGCCCGTCCCAATCGTCCGCGATGCCCGAAGGGCGAGCCGGTCCGCGTGACGAGCGAGGTCGCGAAGCGCCCTCGCTCGTCACGCTCTCGCCCCCCCCACAGCGAGCGCCGTTCTCTCCCCGTGCGGCCGAAGCCTCACCAGCGGGGCGCGGGGCAGGGTCTCGCGCGCAGTTCCGCAGCGCCATCCAGCCTCCGCGCGCCCTCCGAATGCGAGTCAGCGCGGAGCGCCGAAGGCGCCCCGCGCTGACGAGAACCACCTCTCCAGTCACCTCACGCGCAGCAGGTCGGATCGCGAGGATTGTCCGAGCACGAGACCCTGCCCCGCGCCCCTCACCGAAGCCTCACCCCGCGCGGAGATCCGCGTCACTAGAACTGACAGGTCCCATCCCGGCAGATCAGCGCGCCATAACAATCCAGAGGATTGGCGCAGCTCTCCCCCTCACGACGATACGCACAGCGACCCTCGAGACACTGCATCTCACCGCAGCAGTCGTCGTCGAGCTCGCAGCGATTGCCGCCCGAGATGCAGCACGTGTTGCCGCCGCCGACGCTCTCCGCACCGCACTGCAGCGGATAGCAGCACTCACTGCGGCTCCCGCACGACTCCGCCTCTCGCGTGCAGCTCGAGACGTCGCGGCACGCGCCCGCGATGCATGCCAGTCCGTCGCAGCACTCCGAGTCGTTCAGACAGAGCTGATTGACCGGCGCGCACGCGCAGTGGCCCGCGACGCACAACATCGATCCACAGCAGTCCGAGTGACGCGCACAGTTGTCCTCGCGGGGATGACAGCACTCGCGCGATCCGTCGCCCGAGGTGCCGCACTCGAGGCCCTCGCAGCAGTCATCCGTCGTCTCGCACATCGAGTTGAGCGGCTGGCCTCCGCCGGTGCACATCCCGCCGTCGCCCATCGAGACGCCGCCGTCGTTCGCCGGCATCTCACCGCACGACGCGTTCTCGTGCATCTCGCCCATGCACTCGGTCTCCTCGGTGCAGAGCCAGCTGCCGTCCGAGCACCGGTACCACGCGCACGACTGCGCGCCGCAGCCCGGATACGAGACCTGCACGCACTCGCCGTCCTCGACGGTGCGGCGCAGCGTCGACGAGTTGCACGCGCGCGGCGCGCCCGAGACGCGCACGCTGAGCGTGCCCTCGCGACCGAAGTGCGAGCCGCCCACGCGCGCCATGCGCCAGCGCCCGGTGTGCAGGCCTTCGGTCTCGGGCACCGTCACGTCGACGCGCAGCTCGACGGTGCGGCCCGGCTCCACCATCGTGCCCGCGGGCAGCATCACCTCGCGCGGCGTGCCGAACGCACCGCCGGCGTGGCGCATCACGTAGCCCTCGGAGGTCCAGGTCGTGGTGCCGGTGTTGCGCCACGTGAACGTCTGGGTGACGCGCGTGCCCGCGCTGCCGCGCACCTCGCCGGAGTGCGTCGCGCGGGTCACGACCGCGTCGTCGCGCTCCATCGCGGTGCACGAGCGCATCGGCGCGCCGCCCATCCACAGGGTCTCGGCCTGGCTCGAGCACGCGCCGCCCCAGGGATCGAGCGTCGTCGCGCTCGACGCGAAGTAGGTCGACACGTCGCGCACGTTGGCGCGCACCTCGAAGTGCAGGTGCGGGCCGCTCGAGCGACCGCTGTTGCCGCTGTTGCCGAGGAGGTCACCGCACTCGACGCGCGCGCCGTTGCGCACCTGGCCGCCGCCCGGGCTGAAGTGCGCGTAGAGCGTCGCGTAGCCGCCGTCGTGCAGCACGATGACGTGGTTGCCGAAGCCGCCGCCGCAGGTGCTCGACATCGAGCCGTTCGCGGGGCAGCCGGTGGTCGAGCGGATGACGGTGCCCGCCGCCGCCGCGTGGACCGGCGTGCCGACCGCGACGCCGAAGTCGGTGCCGCGATGGTTCGCGCGGGTGAGCGTGGTGCAGTCGTAGCGCGCCCAGCCGGTGCCGCGGCGGTTGCTCACGTGCGACGTGATGCGCGGCGACTCGATCGGCGACGCGAGCCATCCCCCGCCCGCCGGCGGCGGCATCATCGGCTCCTCGCCGTACCAGAAGTCGTGGCCGAACTCGCGATAGAGCGTGCGCGCCGCGGTGTCGTACTTCGGGTAGCGGTTCGACCAGCAGCGACCGCTCTCGGGGCAGCCGTTCCAGTAGCGCACGAGGGTGCGGATCCACGAGTCCCAGCGCGCGTCGTCGATGCGGATCGCGTTGATCGCGTCGAGCGCCTGTTGGCGCGTGGTGATGCCGTCGAGGTACCGCGACGCGATCGTCTTCTGGATGATCCGCTCGATCGCGACCTGGGTGTTGCCCTGCAGCGTGAGCACGCGATCGCCGTGCGCCGCGACGGTCTGGGTCTCGGTGCCGTCGTCGATCTGGAACATGCCGAGGCCGCCCTGATTGACCGAGCAGGGTCCGTCACCGCCGCCCGAGATCACCGCGCGTCCACCGCAGTCCGCGGTGCCCGGTCCGGGGCACGCGGGGAACTCGCTCGCGCAGTGCGAGAGGTACGTCTCCTCCTCGGCGAGCATCGCGACCAGCAGGCCGTTGGTGATGCCCGCGGCGCGCGCGGTGTCGCGGATCAGCGTCGCGCGCTCGCGGCGCACCGCCGCGCTCACGTTCGACTCGAGGACCGCGACCTCTTCGGCTGGGGCGCACGACGCGATCGCGACGCACGCCAATGCGAATGCGAGATGGCGCGTCACGGCGTACCTCCCGCCGGGTAACGAGCCGCGCAGCTCGCGCTGCCGCTCGGCTGGAGCGCGAGCACCGAGCCGTCGCTCGCGGTGCGGGGCCACGCGCCGGGACCGACCTCGCTCGCCTCGCGGCTCGCGGGATCGAAGCGCCAGATGCGCGTCGTGCCGTCCTCCTCGTCGACGCCGTAGAAGACCGCGCCCTCGCTCCACGCGAGCTGACGATCCGCGACCGGCACGAAGCCGGGGCCGACCTCGTCGCGACCGACGTTCGTGAGCTGCACCGGATCGCTGCCCGGCGTGATGCGCCAGAAGCTCGCGAGGCCGGTCGAGGTCGAGACGAAGAGCACGTCGCGCGAGCCCGGGATCGGGCGGGGCGTGGACGCGGTCTCGTCGTCGACGAGCACGGTGCGCGCGCTCTCGTCGAGCGACTGGGTCGCGATCACGGTGGGCACGCCGAAGTCCCAGGCGTCGACGCCGTCGGGCAGGCCGACCCACACCACGCGTGCGCCGTCGTCGCTGACCCAGGGGTCCGAGGCCCAGGTGGCGAGCTCGCGCTCGACGGTGCGATCGGCGCCGAGCACGACGAGCCGCTCGTCGGCGAGCAGCGCGACGAGGCGCCCGCCGCTCGCGGGCAGCACGCGTCGTGGCGCGAGCTCGAGATCGATCTGGGTGATCGCGCCGGTCGCGGCGGAGAGCCCACCGTTGCAGGTGATCTCGTCCTCACCGCTGCTCGCGCAGAGCGTGAGCACGTCGCCCACCCACGTCGCGAGATCGTCTCGCTGCGCGACGGCGCAGTACGCGTCGAGCTCGGCGTCGGCCGAGGGTGTGGGCGCCGGCGTGCCGCCATCGCCATCGCCGCCGCAAGCGCTCGCGACGAGCGCGAGCGGGAGCATCCATGAACGTCGGATCCTCATGTCTCGTACCTCGAGGAGTCTCGTTTTCCGTTGTCGCAAGCGGGGTTGGGGCCCCGCGCGCAGTGTTCAGGGAGGGGGGGACCCGATCCGGCTTCGCCGGTCGGGGGGAGGGGTCTTCCAAGACCCCTCCCGCAAACTAGAGGCAGTTCTCGTCGACGACGTCGTCGCAGTCGTCGTCGAGGCCGTCGCACGCTTCGTCGCGCGCGACGCAGGCAGGCGCGTCGCAGCCCACGGCCGCGCGCACCCGGGTGATCTCTCCTGCGCGCAGCTGCTCGCAGGCCGCACCGTTCAGCGCGATCGCGCCGCTGCCCGCGTCGTACGAGAAGCCCTCGTCGGGATCGGCCGAGAGCTCCTCGTCGTCGATCCACACCCGCAGCCGCTCGGGATCGGGCGCGCCCTCGCCGATCAGCTCGAGCACGCAGTCGCTGCGCGCGTCGACGATCTCGACGAACGCGTCCTCGAGCGCGCTCGCGCTCGTGGCCTCGACGTAGCGGGTGCTGATCGCCTGGAGCGCCGGATCGGGCGAGAGCGCGATGACCGCGACCTCGATGCCGAGCTCGCCGAGCGACCCGACCTGGGCCGCGAGCGACTCGCCCGTCGCGCCGCAGCTCGGCGCGCCCGCCGCGACGACGAGCACGAGCGGGCGCTCGGTCGTGAACGGGTCGGCGTCGATCAGCGTCGCGAGCGCGCCTTCGATCGGCAGCTCCGCCGCACCGGCGCTGCACACCGCGAAGGGATCGACGGTGCCCTCGCGATCGAGCTCGCTCGCGATCATCTCGCGCGCGCCCGGGCCCGGCGCGACCCGCAGCACCGGCGCCTCGCACGAGGTCGGATCGTCGGGCGCGAGCACGAGGCCCCACGACGCGCCGCCGCGCGACAGCCGCGCCTCGATCGCCGCGATCGTCGCGCCCCAGCGCCCCGCGGGATCGCTCGGCCCGCTCGCCTCGCTGCCGTCGAAGCGCGCCCGCATCGCGCAACCACGGTCGAGCACCAGCACGACCTCGGGCTGCCGGCGCGCGACCGCGTAGCGCGCCTCGCACACGTCGGGCTGGGCATCGGCGCGCGTGCCGGCGTCGGATCGCGGGCTCGGCTCGGTCGTCTCGCAGGCGGTGGCGAGCAGGAGGGCGGCGAGCGGAACGGCACGGCAACGCATCGGCCCGAAACATTTCAGCAATCGACGCGCCACCACCGATGTGTCCGAAACCGCGATGAATTCACGGTCAGCGCACATCTGCGCTGAGGTCGTGAGTCCCCGGGGTGGGCACGAGCGCGCAGGTGCTGGGGACCGCAGCCCGCAAGCGGGCGAGGACCCGCGCGCAGCTCGGGGGGAACACTCAGGTCTGCGGCGGTGTGGGCTCGTCTGCGCTGGTGATGCGCCAGAGCAGCACGAGCGCGATCACCCCGGCGAGGGTCGTCGCGACGAGGAGCCCCGGCGGCAGGTGCGCCTCGCTCTCCGCGACGTTGAACCCGGGCACCGCGATCACTTCCTCGGGCAGCAGGATCGGCAGCGCGTTGAACGCACCGTGGAACGCGATGCAGGGGAGCACCGATCCGGTGCGCAGCGCGATCGCGCCGAGCACCAGACCGGCGATCATCGCGTAGGTCGCGGCGAACGGCTCGACGTGGAACACGCCGAAGAGCACCGACGTGAGCACGAGCGCGCCGATGCGCCCGAGCCGTGGGGTGAGCGCGGGGAGCAGGAGCCCGCGGAAGAGCAGCTCCTCGGTGCCCGCGGCGACCACGATGACGGTGAACGGCACGGTGATCGCGCGCAGCGGGCCGTCGATCCGCGTCATCTCCTCGACGCGCCGCACCGCCTCCTCGTCGAGCGCCAGCCCCGGGACCATGTCCGAGAGGACCGTCATCAGCTCCACGAGAGGGAAGTGCAGCGAGAGACCCGCGATCATCGCGAGCAGCGCGACGGGCGCGCGCACCGGCACGATGCGCAGCGCCTCGCGCAGCGATCGATCGCCGTACGCGACGCGCACGCCGAAGAGGATCACCGTGCCGAGCGCGATCAGCTGCGCGAGGCCGGGCCCGAAGGGCTCGCTCGTGACCTGCGCGACGCCCTCGTCGAGCGAGACGCCGTGCACCGCGGCGCGGATCGCCGCCCCGACCAGGACACCTCCGTAGAGGAGCCCGAGCCCGAGCACCAGGAGCGCGACGGTCTGCGCGATCGAGAGCTGCCCGCGCGGTGCCCGCATGACGAGACGCACTCCATGACACGCGACCTCGCCCCGCGCATCGCAGTGCCGTGCTCGGACGCGCGGGATAGACTGCCCGCGATCCGCATGAAGCAGACAGTCACGATCGCATGCGCGCTCGCGGTGACCGCGCTCCTCCACGCGTGTGGTGGCCCTTCGGGGCCCGGCTCGCGGACCGCGCTCGATGTACGCGTGGATGACGAGACCTACGCGGACGCGCGTCGGCTCTATCTCGTGCTCGCCGACGACGACGAGCGGCGCGAGGAGACGCGCCAGCGCCTGCTCGAGTACCTCGCGTCGCGCACCGACGCGCTGGTGGCCGAGGGCGAGTACGACCCGATGGTCTCGCACTTCGCGGAGATGACGTCGCTGCTCGCGCCGCGCGATCTCGTGGAGGGCCAGCGGGTCTCGGAGCTGATCGCGCCGGTCGCGCGGTGGATCGTGGAGCACGGATCGCGTCGGGGTGACGAGCCGCGCGTGCTCGCGGCGCTCCTGATCCTCGCGCGCATCGAGCCCGCGGACGCGTCGCACGCGCAGGAGTCCGCGCGGGTGGCGGAGTGGGGGCGCGAGGCGCGCTGGGGGCGCGAGCCGCGTCCGAGCCCGGACTTCTTCGATCTCGCGCCCGAGCTGATCGCGGTGTGGGAGGAGCACGCGCGCCTCTCGCCCTCGCCGGACGTGCTCGCGCGGCTCGCCGATCTCTACGTGCAGATGCGCGACATCGTGCTCGGGCAGTCGCTCCAGGAGGGCTTCGAGCCGGGCGAGCGCATCACGATGCCCGAGCTGCGCATGGCGCAGATGCTCGCGGAGCGCATCCCGCTCGACGTCGCGGCGGTGTACCTGCGGGTCGGCGATCTCGAGGGCGCGGCGCGTCGGGTCGGAGAGCTCGGCGATCGCGGCGGGATCGAGTGGCGGCTGCGGCGGCTGATCGAAGAGGCGGCGCAGGCGAACGAGGACGGCGCGGAGGCGCTCGGCGAGCTCGCCGGCGGGTTCGAGCGCGCGCGCCCCGACGTGTCGCTCGCGCTGTGCCGGGTGGGGCATCGACTGCACCCGCAGGACGCGCGCTTCCCGCTCTGCCTCGCGCGGCTGCACGTGGAGCTGGGTCAGCCCTCGGACGCGACGGCGTGGTACGCGGACGCGATCCGTCTCGCGCCGGCGGAGCGCGAGGTCTACGACGAGGCGCTCGGCCGGCTCGCGCAGATGATCGAGGCCGGGCTCTTCTCGGCGGACGAGAGCGACATCGGTCGGGTGCGCACGATCGGCCGCCACGCCGAGGAGATCCTCGCGCAGCGCGAGGCGCGCTGGCCGACGGAGCAGGCGACGGTGTCGCGCGCGGCGCTGCACTACCACCTCGGTCGCGCGGAGCTGCAGGCCGGTCAGGTGAACGAAGCGGCGCGGCACTTCGAGCGGAGCCTCGAGGCGCAGCGCACGCGCGAGGCGCTGCTCGAGCTCGCGACGCTGCGCGCGCGCACCGGCGACGCGGCGGGCGCGGTGGCGCTCTACCAGGAAGCGCTCGATCGGCTCGCGCAGCAGGGCCCGGAGGCGATGCTGCAGCGCGCGATGCTGCTCGAGCACCTCGGCGACGCGCTGCGCGCGAGCGGGCGCGCGGACGAGGCGCAGCGCGCGTACTCGCAGGCGCTCGAGCTGATGACGCCGCTCGCGGGCCAGGGCGACGAGGAGCGCCAGGCGCTGACGCGCGTGCGGCTCGGCGTGCTGCAGCGTCGGGTGGGGCAGGGCGAGCGCGCGGGCGACGAGTTCCGCGCGGCGCTCGAGACCGCGCCGAGCTGGCGCGAGCCGTACACCGAGATCCTCGCGCACCTCGTGGTCACCGAGCCGGCGCCGGAGCTCGCGGAGGAAGTGTTCCGTCGCGCGACGACCGGGCTCGCGCTCGAGCACGAGTGGCGCGTGTACTACGCGCTCTGGGTGCAGACCGTCGCGGGGCGCGCGTCGCAGCCGCTCTCCGACGACGTGGTGCGCACGCTGAGCGGCGAATCGGAGGAGCCGGGGTGGCACGGTCGGCTCGCGGCGTTCGCGGCGGGCACGCTCGACTACGACCAGCTGATCCAGGCGGCGCAGAACCCGGGTCAGCGCTGCGAGGCGCACTTCTACGCGGGCACGCGCAAGCTCGCGCAGGGCGACACCGCGGGGGCGCGCGAGCAGTTCCGCGCGGCGATGGAGACCGGCATGGTCGGCTACTTCGAGTACGCGATGGCGCAGGAGCTCCTGGCGAGCCTCGGCACGAGCGAGCGGGCGATGGAGGGCGAGAGCCGCGCACGGTAACTGCGTTGTCGGGAGGGGTCTTGGAAGACCCCTCCCCCCGACCGGCGGAGCCGGATCGGGTCCCCCCGCCCTGAACACTGCGCGCGGGGCCCCATCCCCGCTTGCCCGTGGTCGGTCGCCGGCTCTCGAGCGGTAACTCGCGTGCGGGGCGTGGCCTCGATAGGCTCGCTCGGATGGCGGTGACGCTCGAGGATCTCAAGGCGACGCTCGAGGACGCGACGCGCGACCTCGCGGACGTGTCGGTGCGCAAGGCGTTCGGGTCGTTCGGGCTCTTCGTGGGCGACTCGATCTTCGCGCTCGCGTGGAAGCGCGAGCTGCGCATCGGCGTGAAGCTGCCCGACGAGGTGTCGTTCGCGTCGCTGATGGGCACCGAGGGCGCGAGCGCGTGGGCGCCCCACAAGAGCCCGATGCGGGGCTGGGTGCTGGTGCCCGAGCCGTGGCACGACGACATGACGAAGCTGCGCCCGTGGGTGCGTCGTGCCTACGAGCAGGTGCTGCGGATGCACGCCGAGGACGAGGTGCCCTCGATGGGCGAGCGCGCCCCCGCGAAGGTGCGCGCGACGAAGACGAAGAAGAAGGACGAGTCCGCGATCGCGACGCTGCACGACGGCGCCACCCGCGCCCATCGCGTCGAGAAGCCGGGCACGAAGACCGCGGCCGCGCCGGTGCGCGCGAAGAAGAGCGCGAAGAAGAAGGGTTAGGGCGATCGCGTCCGCGAGCGGAGCGCTGTGAGGGGCGCTCGGCTCAGTCGAAGCGATACCCCACGCGCGCCGACGCGCCGACCACGAACGCGCCCGGTCCGTTGGTGATCACGCCGAGCTCGGGGAGCGTCGCCTCGATCTGGAGCTGACGCACCGGGGCCCAGCTCGCGACCGCGCCCACGCGCGCCAGGAAGCCCGCGTCCTGCGCGCCCGTGAACGTGAAGCTCGCGCCGATCTCGAGGAGCGGCCCGATCCGGATCGGCTCGACGAACGGCGAGAACTGCCAGCTCGCGCCGAGCACGATGTCGATCGCGCCGACCGCACCGAGCACCACGTCGAGGCCACCACGCAGCTCGAGCCCGTCGGTGCCCGGGAAGAAGCGACCGAGCCGCGCCTGGATCGTCCCGATCCCGCCGCCCCCGCGATCGCCGCCGAACGCAGCGAGGTACCCGCCGCCTCCGCCGACCAACACGAGCCACTCGCCGTCGCGGCCGTACCAGAGCCGCGCGTCCCACGCCTCGCGCTCGCGCGCCGCGCGCTCTTCCTCGGCGCGCGCAGCCTCGTCCGCGGCACGCTGGCGCTCTTCCTCGGCGCGCCGTGCTTCCTCTTCCTCGCGCGCGCGTCGCTCCGCCTCTTCGGCGTCTGCCGCCGCGCGTGCTTCTTCTTCGCGGCGACGTCGCTCCGCGGCCTCGGCCTCGGGATCGACGATGCCCCCGGTCAGCCGCACCGCGTCCTCGCCCAGCCCCTCGGGCCGCAGCATCGCGCCGAGCACGTCGCGCAGGCGCGCCTCTTCTTCGCTCGCGAGGACCGTCACCACGAGCTCTTCGACGCGCTGGGTGGGCTGGTACCCGACCACGAGGTGGAGCCGGTACTGACCGCGCAGCGGCTCGACCTCGGCGACGACGACGTAGGTCGCGCCCGATGCGGTCGCGATCCCACCGAGCTCCGCTGCGGTCGAAGGGCGCGTCCCGTCGCGCAGCCCGCCGGGCGGGGTGATCACCTCGTGACCGAGCGCCCGGATCACGTCGCCGATGCGATCCTCGATCTCCTCGAGCCGATCCTCGTCGGCGCGACCACCGACCGGATAGAGCACGACGCGATCGGCGCGCGCGACGGAAGACCACGCGAGGAGCGTCACCGTGAACAGCGCGAGGGACGCGAGGCGAGAACCTGGTTTCACGCTCTCTCCGGTTCTGGAAGCGATTTCGCTCGAAGCCCGAGCTGCCAGCAACTAACGCGCCGCCGCCATCGCGTCGAACGCGCGGACGACCTCGGGCGGTGCCTGCACCAGCTCGATCAGCACGCCCTCACCCGAGCGCGGATGGGCCGTATCGCCGCGCGGATGCACGAAGCACACGTCGTGTCCCGACGCGCCCTTGCGGATGCCGCCGGGCGCGAAACGCAGCCCCTGCGCCTCGAGCCACGTCACCGCGGCGCGCAGGTCGTCCACCCAGAGCCCGACGTGGTTGAGCGGCGGCTCGTGCACCTTCGGCTTCTTCTCGATGTCGAGCGGCTGCATCAGGTCGACCTCGACCGCGAAGAGCCCGATGCCCGCCATGCACACGTCCTCGTCGACGTTCTCGCGCTCGCTGGTGAACGTCTTCACCGGTGTCAGGCCGAGCAGGTCGACCCAGAGCGATCGCAGCGCGCCCTTGTCGGGCCCGCCGATCGCGATCTGTTGGATGCCCAGCACGCGGAAGGGACGCGTCTCGGTCGTCATGACCGCGGAGGTATACACCCGGGTCGTTGCAGGCCTCCACCGCCCGCGCCATCGTGCGCGCGAATCGCGATGGACCCGCAGCGCAAGATCTCGCTCACCGGCATCAAGCCCACGCACGTCCCGCACATCGGCAACTACCTCGGCGCGATCCGTCCCGCCCTGCGAATGACCGAGTCGTACGACGGCATGTACTTCATCGCCGACTACCACGCGCTCACCTCGGTGCGTGACCCGAAGGCGCTGCAGCAGGCGGTCTACGACGTGACCGCGACGTGGCTCGCGTGCGGCCTCGATCCGAAGAAGACGATCGTCTACCGCCAGTCGTCGGTGCCCGAGGTGTTCGAGCTCGCGTGGGTGCTCTCGTGCGTCGTCGCGACGGGCCAGCTCGAGCGCGGCCACGCGTACAAGGACGCGCTCGCCAAGGGCGACGTGCCCAACGCCGGAGTCTTCTACTACCCGGTGCTGATGGCCGCCGACATCCTGCTCTTCGGCGCGCAGGTCGTGCCGATCGGACAGGACCAGAAGCAGCACCTCGAGCTCGCGCGCGACATGGCGCAGCGGCTCAACCACCACTACGGCGAGGGCACGGTCGTGGTGCCCGAGGCGCTGATCACCGAGGCCCCGCTCGTGCCCGGCTTCGACGGCCACAAGATGAGCAAGAGCCGCGGCAACGGCATCCCGGTCTTCGCGTCGGCCAAGGAGCTGCGCAAGGGCGTGATGAAGTTCGTCACCGGCAGCGAGACGCTCGAGGAGCCGAAGGATCCCGAGAGCGCGACGGTGTTCCAGCTCTACGAGCTCGTCGCGACGAACGACGAGGTCGAGACGCTCGCGTCGAAGCTGCGCGCCGGCGGGTACGGCTGGGGCCACGCGAAGCAGGATCTCTACGAGGCGCTCGAGCGCGAGCTCGGGCCCTTCCGCGAGCGCTTCGAGGCGCTGCGTGGCGACGAGGCCGCGCTCGATCGGACGCTCGAGGAAGGCGCGGAGCGCGCACGAACGATCGCGCGTCGCACCGTCGCGCGCGTGCGTGCTGCGGTGGGGATCGATCGTCCCCTCTGATCGCGGGCGAGTGGTGATAGGCTGGCGCGCGCATGACGACGCGCCCGCGCCGCTGGAACCGCGTCATCCGCGTCGCGATGTTGGCGGTCATCGCGCTCGTGTGCCTCGCGAGCGCGACCGGCTGGGGGGCGGATCCCGACCTCTCGATCCCCTTCGTGTGCATCATCGCCGTGTTCGGCGTGGGCACACGCGGCGGAGTGCTCGACGCGCTGCCCTTCGTGACGATCGAAGCGGCGGTCGTGCTGCTGCTCGGCGTCGCGACGTTCTCGGGGTCGCGCGACTTCGTGTGGGCCGCGTCGGTCGCGGTGAGCCTGGTCGCGGTCGGGAAGATCGCGCTGCTCGAGCTGACGAAGGAGCCGAAGGACCCCGACGGGCCCGAGCCGTGATCAGCGCATGCCCTGGGCGTCGACGGGGCGCGTCGACGAGGCCTGCGCGACCGGCTCGCTCGCTTCTTCGTCGCCGGACGTGATCGCGCCCTCGTCGCTCACCGCGCCCTCGGCTGCCTCGGCGCGCGGCACGCCGGGCAGGAGCGCCTCGTCGCCGCTCAGGATCTCCTCCGAGACGAGCACGAAGCCTTCGTTCTCGCCGCGCCAGATCTGACGCACCGTGGTCGCGCGCAGCTCCATCGTGTGCTCGTCGATCCACGAGTAATTCACGTACGACGCGGCGCGCCCGCCCTCGAGCCCGAGGTCCATGTTCGTCACGTCGGCGTCGGCGACGTGCACCTCGGATCCCCACGCGCGATGGCTCGCGACGAACGCCGCGCGATGGCTCGGCGCGACGCGCTGCGCCGCGAGGTCGACGCGGCCCCAGCGCACCTCGTCGTTGAGCGCGTGCACCTGATCGCCGAGCCGTACCTCGGGCGAGATCGAGTCGATCATCATGCAGCCCGAGAGCGCGGCGATCGGGAGCAGCAAGGCGAGGCGCTTCATGCCGCCGACGCTATCGGTGCGCGCGAGCGCCACCAAGAAACCGGCGATCGGCTATGCTGTGCCCGGTGCGCGCGCTGGCGATGACGTGGATCGCGGGGACGGCGCTGGCGATGGCGGGATGCGTGCTGCCGCCGGTCGACCTCGAGGGGCGAGCGTGCCCATGCGCCGAGGGCTGGGTGTGCGTCGCCGGGATCTGCGAGCGCGGCGAGCGCCCGCAGATCGACGCCGGAGCCCCGAGGGATGCGTCGATGGACGCGCCGACGCCGGTCGACGCCGGCGGTGAGGACGCGGGCCGCGAAGACGCCGGCATCGTGGAGCTCGACGCCGGCTCGTTCGACGGTGGGCGGGACGCTGGTTCGCCCGACTCGGGCTCGCCCGACTCCGGCCCGCCGGACTCGGGCCCGCCCGACGGTGGCCCCGACCTCACGCACTGCGACGATCTCCACGCGGGCGCGCTCTTCTGTGACGGCTTCGAGTGGAGCTATCCGGCGGGGCGCATCAACTGGCAGGCCGACCTCCTGGAGAACGGCAACGTCACGACCGTCACGTCGCCCGCGCCGTTCTTCGGCAATCGGGCGCTCCGCGGGACGACCACCGCGCTCGGTGGGCGCGCCGCCATGACCGCGACGTTCACGCCGATCACCAGCGGTGACCTCTGGCTGCGCGGGCTCGTGTACCTCCCGAGCGCGCTCGCGGTGGACGCGATCAGCCTGCTCTACGTCGGCGCGCCCGACGGCTCGTCGGGGCTCGCGATCCAGACCTACGGCGTGACGGGCTCGGCGCGCGCGGCGACGTGGGTCGGGCCGGCGGAGTACTACGACGCCACCGGGATCAACATCCCGCGTGACCGCTGGGTCTGCCTGCAGCTCCACACGACGATCGCGGACACCGGCGGCTCGGTGGAGCTCTTCGTGAACGACGTCGGCCTCGGGCCGCGCACCAACCTGGACACCCGGCCCAACGGCGGCTTCGGCGTGATCACCGCGGGCATCGAGTACTCGGATCCCGCGACGCAGGGACCGGCGACGCTCTACATCGACGAGGTCGTCCTCTCGCGCACCCGCGTGCCCTGCGAGTGATCAGAACGCACCGTCGATCGCCAGCGATCCCGGGCCGATCCGAAGGCTGACCCGCGCGCCTTCCTGCTCTTCGCCCGCGTTCGAGACGAGATCGATCGAGCCCCAGATCGTCCCGACGAGCGCGGCGAGCCCGCCGGTGATCAGCAGCACGTTCGCGGCGATCGCGAGCGAGTCGGCGTCCTGGCTCGCCTCGACCGCGGCCGCGTGGGTCGGGGCGCGCATCGCGTCGTTGTTGCGCGCGAGCGCGAGGCCACCCACGACCGCGCCGCCGATCAACACGGCCGCGCCGCTGCCCGCGATCACCCACGGCACGACGTCGGGCCCGCGTGACGGCGGCGTCGACGGCGGTGTCGGATCGGGCGTCTCGCGATCTTCGCGGCGCAGTCGCTCACGCTCTTCCTCGAGCGCGCGCACCTCGGCGACGTGTCGCTCGAGCGACTCGAGCCGTGCGCGCACCGCGGGCGCGTCGTCGGCGTCGGGCGCTTCCTCGAGGTAGTCGCGATAGGCCTCGAGCGCGCCCTCGAGATCGCCGGCGCCCTCGAGCGCACGTGCGAGGTTGTAGGAGAGCAGCGGCTCGGAGTGCAGCTCGCGGGCCTCGCGCAGGCGATCCGCCGCGTCCGCGAATCGACCCTGTCGATACAGCTCCGCGCTCTCGCGGAATAGCTCGAGCGCGCGTGTTCGCGCGGCCGCGTCCCCCTGCTGCGCGCACGCCGGAAGCGCACAGAGTGTGATGATGAGCGCCAGCGCCATCGTCGCGACGGTGGTCACGATGTGCGAGACTCCCCGGTCCGCGACGCCCGTAATCGGCATGCCGATGTCGTTCTCGTTCGCAGCCACTGCCCGGTCCGAAAGCGGAGTTCTCGAGGAGCGCATTCGTTGAGCCTTCCCGAACGGATCGGACGCTACCGGATCCTCGGGTTCCTCGCGAGCGGAGGAATGGCCGAGATCCTCCTCGCGAAGCTCATCGGGCCGGGTGGGTTCGAGCGCGCGGTGGTGGTCAAGCGGGTGCTTCCGCACCTCGCGCGACAGAGCGAGTTCCGCGACATGTTCCTCGACGAGGCGCGGATCGTCGCGCGCATCCGTCATCCGAACGTCGTCGACGTGAGCGAGCTCGGCCAGGAAGGGCGCGAGCTCTTCATGGTGATGGAGTACCTCGCGGGCGAGAGCGTCGGCGGGCTCATGCGTCGCATCGCGGCGCGCGACTCGCGGCTCGATCCCGCGCTCGCTGCCTACGTGATCGCCGACGCGGCGGCGGGCCTTCACGCCGCGCACGAGCTGCGCTCGGAGGACTCGGTGCCGCTCGGCGTCGTGCATCGCGACGTCTCGCCGCAGAACGTGTTCCTCACCTACGACGGCGCGGTGAAGGTGCTCGACTTCGGCATCGCGAAGTTCATGGACCGCTCGGTCGAGACGCACACCGGGCAGGTCAAAGGAAAGTTCGCGTACATGTCGCCCGAGCAGTGCTGCGCGGAGAAGCTCGACGCGCGCAGCGACGTGTTCTCGCTCGGCATCTTGCTGTGGGAGCTGCTCACGGGATCGCGCCTCTTCCAGCGCCCCAACGAGCTCTTGGTGTGGAAGGCGATCGTCGAGGACGCGGTGCCGAGCGCGTCGTCGCGCCTCGTCGAGCTCGGCGCGCCGCCGCTCGCGCCCGCGCTCGAGCGCATCGTCGCGAAGGCGCTCTCGCGCGACAAGAACGTGCGCTACGCGACCGCCGACGCGCTGCGTCGCGATCTCCTCGCGTTCGCACGCACGCTCGATCCCGAGCAGCGTGGTCGCGAGCAGCTCGCCGCGCTGATGCGCGACGTGTTCCCCGATCGCATCCAGCAGAAGGAAGAGATGCTGCGGCGGGTGCGCGCGGGTGACGTGATCACCAGCGTGCCGAGCGCCGAGGTCGACATCGACGTGGTCGTCGACGTCGACGACACCGACGCCGAGGTGAAGGCACCGGGCGCGGTCTCGGCGCGCATCCTGCCGACGATCGACACCGATCCGAGCGCGAACGCGCCGGTCGAGACCGGCGTCACGCGCGGCCAGGGCGGGCCCTCGTGGCGCACGATCGCGTTCGCGTCGATGTTGCTCGTCGCGGTCGCGGTCGGCGCGGTGCTGGGGCTCGGATGGGATCGCGATCCGCCCGCGACGGCGCCGCAGCACGCGAGCGCGCCGATCGCGGCGGCGCCGCCCCCGGGAACGCCGAGCGTGACCACCACGCCCACGGTCGAGACCGCGCGCACCGTGCGCGTGCAGGTCGAGACCGTGCCGCCGGGCGCGACGGTGAGCGTCGCGGGGCAGGCGCGCGGCACCGCGCCGCTCGCGCTCGAGCTCGAGCGCGGCGATGCGCCGGTCGAGATCGCGATCCACCTCGAGGGCCATCGCGATCACGCGGAGTCGATCGTGCCCGACGTGGACCAGCGCGTGCGGCTCACGCTCGAGCGCGCGGAGACGGAGCGCGTGCGTCCGCGCGGCGGCGTGCGTGCGCGCGGGGGCGCGGCGCGCCCGACCGGTGCGCAGCAGCAGCCGCAGCCCCAGCAGGGCGGCGACTTCTTCCGCTTCGATTGACGCGGACGACGCGCGGGTGGAGTAGGGTTCGTTCGTCCGAATGGCCGAGCAGACCCACGACGGATCTCTCCTCGGCGTCGCGATCCGCGACGTCTCTCGCCTGCGCAAGGTCGTCGGCGTCGTCGCACAGCACGGCTTCGGCGAGGTGCTCACGCGCATCCCGTTCGCGGCGCAGCTGCTCGGCGCGACGCCCTCGCGGCGCGGTAAGGAGGCCGAGGGCACGCCCGCCGAGCGCTTCGCGCGTCTGCTCGCGGCGCTCGGGCCGACGTACATCAAGCTCGGTCAGGTGCTCTCGATGCGCTCGGACCTGCTCCCCGCGGAGTACGTCCAGGCGCTCAGCAAGCTGCAGGACAAGGCGCCGCCGATCCCCTACGCCGACGTGCAGAGCGTGATCGCGGAAGGGCTCGGCCGTCCTGCCGAGGAGATCTTCGCGGAGATCGATCAGGAGCCGATCGCGACGGCGTCGATCGGTCAGGCGCACCTCGCGCGCACGCGCGACGGAAAGCGCGTCGTGGTGAAGGTGCAGCGCCCCGGCATCGGCACGACGATGCGCGGCGATCTCGATCTGCTCTTCATCGCGGCGAAGGCGCTCGAGGCGAGCATCGACGAGATGCGGCTCGTGACGCCGAGCGCGATCGTCGCCGAGTTCGAGAAGAGCCTGCTGCGCGAGCTCAACTTCAGCGCGGAGCTCGCGAACCTGGTGCGCATGCGCGCGCTGCTCGATCCCGATCGCCCGGTGATCGCGCCCGCGCCGCTGCCCGAGCTGAGCTGCCGCACCGTGCTCACGATGGAGTACTTCGAGGGCCGCCCGGTGCGCGCGCTGACGCCGAAGAGCCCCGAGGCGAAGCACGCGGTCGAGCAGATCCTCCACGCGATGTGCAAGGGCGTGTTCGTCGACGGGTTCTTCCACGGCGATCCGCACGCCGGGAACATCCTGGTGAACGACGAGGGCACGCTGTGCTTCCTCGACCTCGGCCTGGTCGGGACGCTGAGCGCGGAGCAGCGCGACGATCTCGTCACGCTCGTGCTCGGGACGATCATGGACGACGCGAGCACCGTCGCGCGCGTGCTCCTGAAGATCGGCACGCCGACCCAGCGCATCGACATCGGCGAGCTCAAGAGCGAGATCACGCGCGTTCGCGCGCAGTACGTGATGGTCCGCTCGGTGAAGGACCTCGACACGCGCGGCTTCATCGAGGAGTTCGCGAACGCCGCGGGCAAGTACCGCGTGAAGCTGGCGACCGAGTACTCGGTGCTCGCGAAGAGCGCGGGCACGATCGAGGGACTGGTCCGGACGCTCGATCCCGACGTCGACGTGATTCCGATCATCCGTCCTTACGTCGAGAAGATCTTCGGCGAGCGCTGGGCGCCCGACAAAGTGGTGCAACAAGCGCTGGGCGGCGCGACCGGCATGGCGTCACTGCTGCGCACGGTGCCGACGCACGTCGATCAGATCCTGCACGACATGGAGACCGGCAACGTGCAGGTGCGGCCCATCATGCCGAAGCTCGATGCGCTGCCCGATCGACTGCACGACAGCGCGACGAGAGTGGCAGTCGCGGTCTTCAGTGCATCGATGTCGATCTGCGCGGCGATCATGGTGCCCGACCGCGCCGAGCACTTCTTCGACTACGCGAAGATCACGCTCTTCTTCGTCGCGTTCACCGCCGCTGTCGCAGGTTGGTTCGTGACGTGGTGGTGGCACTGGCTGGGGCGCGGGATCAACCTGCGCGTGACGCCTCTATTGCGGTTCTTCCGGCGCGGATGAGGCTCGAACGGTCGCTCGTGCGAGCGTGCTTGACGAGCCGTCGCGCGAGGCGTATGCGAACCTCACTCGTATGAAGACAGCTCGTCAGCATCGGCGCTGGTTTGCAGCAATAGCGATCCTCACAGGCACAGTCGTCTCTTGCGTTGAGGACCGAGGCGATGTCGAGAGAGTCGAGTTCGCGCTCGACCCAGCGCCCGAGAGTGACGCTCTTTGGCAGAGCTCCGCGGTGGGAATCACGCAGGGCGTTCCGGGCGTCACACCTGACGGTGCGTCGACGTACACGATCCCGATCGCGGCGCCTGCAGGCCCCGCGGGATTTCAGCCGAGCATCGCGCTGAGCTACAACAGCCGCGCCGGCTCGAGCGCTGTCGGCGTCGGCTGGTCGATTGTGGGCGTCTCCGCGATCACCCGCTGTCCGTACAATCTTGCTCGGGACGGACAGACTGGAGGCGTGCAGTTCGACGACGACGACGCGCTCTGTCTCGACGGCCAGCGCCTGATTCCGATGTCCGGGGAATACATGCTCGAGTCAGGGCTCGAGCGCGCGAAGCTCCACGGCGAACTTCACGATCCGGACTCGTACTTCGTCGTCCATTTGCCGAATGGCGGGCGCCGCATCTTCGGCGGACCGGGCGCTTCATTCCACCCGGAGGCTCGCGAGCTTACCCGCGATGGCGAGTCGGTCGTCGCCGAACGCCGGACCTTTCAGTGGCTGATCGCGGAAGAACGTGACGCCTCCGGTAACGTCATCGAGTACGACTGGACCGCCCCGGGCGGTCCAGATGACCCGGTCGGCGAGCCTCGAATCGAGTCGATTCGCTACGGCGGCTTCGTGTCGGAACAGGACGCGCTGCCGAGGACCGGCGAATGGCCGGACCGCGTCGGCGAGATCGACTTCGTCTGGGAGACGAATGACGGGAAGCCGATCGAGATCGGCTACCAGCACGGAGTCGAGTTCCGCCGCACCGCTCACCTCGCCACGATCGCGACGCGCACAGGGATAGGGCCCGAACGCACCCTCCGGGAGTACCAGCTCGGCGGCCGCTTCAGCGAGGCGACCGACCGATGGCTCCTGACCGATGTTCGAGAGTGCGATCACCTCGGCGTCTGTCTCGACCCAGTCTCGTTCCGATATAGCGGCGAGGATCAGCAGGACGAGCTCAAGAGCTCGTCGGTCATGGCCGCCCCCTCCGGTTGGTGGGAGGAGTGGTTCAACCGCATCGTGGTGACCCCCGCTCCCGCAGCCATCGTTCCGACCGATGTGAACGGTGATGGTGTGACCGACATTCTCTATTGGGAGGAGACGAGCGACCATGTCCGGACGCACTGGTACGTTCGCCTCGGCCGTTGGAGCGGCCAGTACGGCCCGGAGATTGATGCACGTCTTCCCGAGACACCGGTTTCCGTCGGAATGAGTGATGTGCGTCCGATCGACTTCGATCGGGACGGCGATGATGAGCTCATCTTCCGCAGGTGGGATGGCGACGCGCATCTCTGGCGAACCGATGTGTTCGAGTGGGGTGAAGACGATGATGGCTATTGGGAGATCGGGAGCGACTTCGATGGCTGCGAGGACGATCATCATTACGAGCCGCCCTACCCGGCGCTCGTGGGCGACTTCGATGGGAATGGTGCGTCGGATTTTCTCGCGTCGTGCCTGACGCACGAGGAGGTCCACAGAGACGGCGGCGTGATCAGCCACCCGCTCGCCGGTGTGCAGCAGAGGATTCGATGGCACGCGAATGCTGATTGGTTCGTGTATCACGCCGTTGACGACGTCGATTTCGTTTCGATGCCCGAGCAGTACACCGAGCTCACGACCATGCGGACGAGGAGCTATGTGCTCGACAGCGATGGCGATGGCGTAGCTGAAGTGCTGCTCGCACATCCCGCGACCCGCGGATTCTTGGCGCGTATGCGCGTCCGACCCGACGCGGAGCCCACCCTCGAACAACTCGACATCGGTCTGCTACCTAGCGTCGGACACGTCTTCCTCGATGCGAACGGGGACGGTCTCGCTGATCTGATGACCGTGCGATCGGACGGCGACATCGGGATTCGGGCCAACACCGGCCGCGGCTTCCACCCCATCGAAAACAAGGTGGAGAGCGATCCCGATCTTGAGCAGTACTACAGAGGCCGAACGACCCAAGATATCCGCGTCCTCGACTACAACGGGGACGGTCGGCAAGACTTCTTGCTGCTTCACGAAGGCAACGAAGACGGTTCGTTGCCTCCCGCCGTGATCGTGAACGTCGCCACGGCGGATGACGAAGGACGGGTTGCCTTCCATGCGCGCGTCCTTCCTGTCGCACCCGGATTTCAAGGATACCCGCGCAACTGGGCGACGACTCAAGTCATCGACGCGAATGGCGACCGGGTTCCGGATTTGGTCTCAATCGACGGCGAGACCGTCCGGGTCCACATCGCGCAGCGTGAGCTGCCTGACATCCTCCAGGCAGTCTCGGGCGACCACCCGCAGGCCACGACGTTCGAGTACAGCAGAGCCCATGCAATCATGCGGCGGGCAGTCGGCTGCTCGTACCCCATCTCGTGTGCGACGCCGGACGTCAGTGTCGTCACCGCGTCCGTGCTCCCGAACGACGCACCCTTTCCGCTCGAGAATCAGCACGACTACAGCGAGCCGCGCACGGACGTGCGTGGGCGGGGTTGGTTGGGGTTCGAGCTCGTGTGGACGAGCGAGGGTATCGCGAACGCCAGCGAGGTGCAGTACGATCTGCATACCCCATTCTCTACCGAGCCAGAGGGTGAGCGGTGGGTCGGCAGATACTCGTATGTCGGCGCACGAGTGCCGATTCGCGAGTGGCACGCAGCGCTCCTGTCCGAGAAGCGCATCTACGTCGTCGAGCACCGTCGCGACCCGGAGGTGATCTTCCTGACCGGCGACCACTCGCGGTATCTCGTTCGGACGCGTTTGCATGAGACGCGCGAGTTCGAAGTGCAGAGCGATGCGTTGGCACTCCCGCGTCCGTTTTCTGCCCTGATCGCCGGCGTCGCACCGATCATCGAACGAGCGCAGACGACTCAGTGGGACGAGCACGGATTCTCCGAGAGGGTCGAGTCCCGCATCGTCGGTGCCACGACGGAAGTCATCGAAACGCCGCGCCGTAATCGCCCCGAGCAATGGATCTTCGGACTGCCGGAGCTGGTTCGCGTTCGAAGTTGGCCCGACGTGGTGCTCGACCCGGGAACTTCCGGAACGCGCGAGATCACGCCGAAGTATGACGATCGGGGACGGCTCTACGGATTCTCGCGCGCCGGGTCGAGTGCCGCCGACTACCTCGAGATCTACTACGGTCGAGATTCGAGGGGTAACATCACGTACACGTCGTCCTCGGGGGCCGAGCCCCTCGATCCGGAAGGACGTTCGTACGGAAGCCTCCATCGCGAGAGTTGGGTCCGGTACGACCGCGACGGCGTGTATCCGATCGAGCTGGAGGACGCACTCCATCGCATTACGACGCTCCAGCATCATCACACCTCCGGCGCACTCCAGCGGGTCACGGATGCAAACAACCTCGTGCACCGTGCCTTCTTCGATGGATTCGGACGTGTGACGCGCGAGGATCCCGCGACAGGTGGGGCAGTCCTTCTGCGCTACCTCGAATCTCCGGACCGCGCCGTACGCGTTGATGTCGAAGCTGCCGACGGCAGCCGCTCCACCATCGATGTCGACTCGTTCGGGCGCACCCGGCGAACACGACGATCGATTCATTCCGGCACCACCCAGCGCTGGTCGGTGGTCAGTCGGACGTACGATTCACGCGGCCGTCTCTCGGGCGTGACGCTCCCCGCATTCGAGGGAGAAGGCGCCGAGTCCATCGTGCTCACGTATGACGCGCTCGATCGCCCTCTCACGCGCTCGCATGCAGGGCGGCTGACTCAGTACAGGTACGACGGCCTCTCCGTCAGGATCACGAACCCCCGAGGGTTCGTTAAGGAGTACGCGTACGATCGCGCCCGGCGACTCGTGAGCGCCGACGAGGGACCCGACGGCACTCGGACTCGGTACGGATACGGCCCGTTCGGCGTTCTGGAATCGGTCGACTCGGGCGATGACGTCGTCTGGAAGGCTGGCTACGACACGTGGGGCCGGCGAACCACGCTGTGGGACCCCGATAGCGGCGCCGAAACGACTCTCTACGACAGCTTCGGCGACCCGGTGTACTCACGAAACGCCGTTGGCGAGATCATCGAGGCGCGACGAGACGTGTTGGGCCGCCAGACGCGGCGGATCTCCTCCGTCGATGGCGAGACGTCGTTCGTGTGGGACGACGCGGTGGACGGAATCGGCAGATTGAGTGTCACCTGCGCCGAAAATGGCGCGGTGTGCACCGAGTACGACTATGATGCTCGTACCGGACAGCGAACGAGAGAGCGTCTGGTCGTGAGCGGCGTCGGGACGTACGACACCGAGCTCGGGTACGACTCCTTTGGACGAGTCTTTCGCATCGCGTATCCGGAGGTGCCGGGTCGCGCGACGCGATTCGCCCTCCGATTCGAATACGACGGCAGCGGTGCGCTCGACCGCGTCCGCGAGGATCGAACGGGCGGCGCCACCTTTTACGACGTTCTCGCGCGCGATGCGAGGGCCCACGCCACGTCCGAGGCGCTCGGTCCGATGACGGGCTCCCGCACCTACGATGCAGCGACGGGCCTGTTGAGGACCACCCGTGTGCGCCGACCCAGCGGGTCCGGTTGGGAGGACCTCCAGTATCTCGGGTTCACATACGACGATCACGGCAATCTCGAACAGCGTGCCGACGTGGTCAGCGGGCGGATGGAGACGTTCGGATACGATTCACTGGACCGACTCGAGATGTGGCGTGTCGATTCCGGAACTCCGACGAACTACGCGTACGACGGCCGCGGAAACCTCACTCACTACGCAGGCGTCCGTCAGGACTTCGGGCCCGACGGAAGCACCGGGTTCTACGGCCCGCACGCGATTCGGCAGCGCGGTTCGGTGCGATACGCGTATGACGTAGCGGGACGACAGACGTCCGGAGGCGGCCGGACGCAGATCACATACACGAGTGCCGGCCTGCCTCGCCGTGTTCGCCTGACGAGCGGCACGCAGGCGGACTACAACTACGACTCATTCGGTCATCGCGTTCGTGCGCGCACGGGCAGCGCGAGCACCGTCTACGCAGGCGACCTGTTCGAGGCGCGCACGAGCGGGACGACGACGACCTACGTGTTCCACATCTTCGCTGGTGGCCGCGAGCTCGCGCAGATCACGCGCACCGGAACGACGGAGCGCGTCTCGTACCTCTTGACCGACCATCTGGGAACCCTCGATGCCGTCACCGACAGTGCTGGCGCGGTCGTGGAGCGGTTCCGCTACGACCCGTTCGGCAGCCGCGTGAACGCCGCCGGCAGCACGTCGGCGACCCAACGGCATCGTTGGGTGGGTCACGAGTCCGACGACGCCACCGGCCTAATCAACATGCGCGGCCGTATGTACGATCCGCAGACTGGCCGGTTTCTCAGCACGGATCCGCTGTCGCTCACGCCTGCGGTACCGCAGTCGCTCAACTCGTATTCGTACGTACTGAACAACCCGTCGTCTTTGCGGGATTCGACGGGCTGGTGGTGCGACGGACTCAGCTTCTCGGTGTGTCCCGATGGATCGAGGCCCAGCGATGCCGGTGGATCCGCGGGAGCGAGCATCGGGCCCGGGAGCTCGTGGGGCCCGCTGCCGGCGAGCGCGGCAGGATCGGCACCGATGGCCGACTCCGCCGGTTCGATGCCCACCGTCGCGCAAGCCGATTGGTTCGGAAACGATTCGTGGGAGCAGGACGTCGTCGAGTTCGCGGATTGGCTTGACAACAGCGGAACGGCGGACTTTCTCGCCGGCGCTGGCGATGTGATGACGCTCGGGTTCGCGTGGGCCTTCCGCGAAGTCACCGACGTCGACGGTGGTGCCATTGACACGTCAAGCGATGAGTATGCTGGCGGTGTGGTGGTCGGCGCGGCGGTCGTCGGTGGCGGCGCTCTCGGCGCCTCAGCCGGCGGAGGCGCCGTGGTAGGCGATGTCCTCGCAGCTCGCGTGCTTTCGAGCGCCGCCGCGAGGACGGGTTGGACGGTTGGGACTGAGTGGGCCTACGCCGAGGTGGCGGGTGGTGCCGCGCTTGGAGGTGGCGTCGTTGCGATGACCGGCGGCGGAGGCGGTGGTGGTGGCGGTGCACTACGCCTGGCACTCGGCATCAATCGTGGAGGACTCGTCGAGAAGTTCGCGAGCCGCATCGGCGCAAGCACCTATTGGAACCTATTCGCGGACACTGGCGATGTGCGCGTACTCGCCGCGAATCTGCAGAGCGCGATGAATCGCGCATCGCGGATTGATTTTAATCTCACCGGGATGCTGGGGCCTGGACGTACTGCTGCGGATCTGCTCCGCTGGGGCGCTGATGGGCCGGGCCAAGGGAATGTGACGAATTGGGAGTTTTTTCAGGTGGTGACACACCACGCATCCAAGGCCGTGTTCCACCTGGATGGGAGAGTCGTTACACTTGCGGAGCTGGGGCTGTAGATGAATCACGACGAAGTAGGGCGGCTGCTTAGTGATGGTTCGTGGCACGTGCTCGTGCTTGAGTTTGGCGCGACCCACGGCGTCATGAGACTTGCAGCCCATCGAGGCGATTACCCGCGCCATCGCGAGGTGATTTGCGGGGGCACGAGCTACTTCCGCGGCGCGCTCGCTGGCGGTCCGTACAGACTCGCGATCCATCGCGAAACGCGCGCCGACGGTACGGAGATCACGCTCCAGTCGGACGACGGTACGTTTGAGCTCCGCTGTCGGCGCATTCTGCTCGGCGCAGGCCGAGGCTGAGCAGTATCCACGATGCTGTTTCGGCCGCGGCAGCTCGGATTGGCGGTCGTTGTTGCGGGCGTGGCGGGTTGCGTGCTGCCACCGGCCGCGGACGAAATACGCGATCCGTGGATCGACGGCGGTCCGCCACCGAACGCCGAGCGCTGCGAAGTGCTCTTCCCGTGGTACGAAGGCTCCTGCGCCGACGGCAACAAAGACGATGGTGACGGCTGCTCGCGCGGATGCGAAATCGAAGACGGTTGGGATTGCGCGAGCGGAGTGTGCCTGCCGATCTGTGGCGACGATCTCGTGGTCGGCGACGAGGTTTGCGACGACGGTGTGGCCGGTCGACTCGACTACTGCGCAGACGACTGTCGTGCGGTGACCGGCTCCTGCGGTGATGGCGTCCTGCACGACAACGAAGGCTGTGAAGGCGAGCTGCATCAGGGCGTCGCGCACGACGTGCGCTGGCGATGCGGAGATCTTTGTCAGGTCGAGATCCTCGATCGCGATGTCACGCTCGCCGACCGGTTCGGCTGCGCGCTGCGTGCTGACGGGCTCGCTCGGTGCTGGGGCCCTGAGGCGCCGCCGATCCCCGAGGATGAACGCTTCGTCTCGTTGCACGCAGGCAGCACGCTCGTCTGCGCGGTTCGTGAGGACGGCTCACCCGCGTGCTGGGGTGACTCGTCTCCGTGGTACGAGGAAACTGCCCAGGCGTTCGTCGGCGCGTGGGCTCCTACGGATCGCCTCGCGATCATCCGAGTGGCTCGGGACGAAGGAATCTTGTCCAGCGTGCTCTTCGGGATCACGACCACCGGTCGCGCGGAGGCATTTGCGGCCGACCGCCGCGAGTGGGCGCTGTGGGACGGTCATTTCGTGTCGTTCGGCGAGACTCGATACGTCGAGATGGCCCCGAGCAGTGGCAGCACGGGCTGCGCGTTCACGGCCGACTACAATTCGGTCTGCTGGAGTCTCGACCGCGGAGACACTGCCCCGATCCAGCCACCCGGGTCGATTCGCGGCTACCACCACGGATGCTGGCTGCCGGCCGACGGGTTCCACCCCGAGTGCCGGAACATGTACGGCGCCGTCTCGCTCCCGCGCACGTTCTTCGGGGAGCGCATCGCGAGCTTCGCGCCTGATGGACGTTGTGCGCTCCGTCCCGACGGCACGGTCAATCGACTCGCCGTCGAGTACGGCGCATCCGGGCCCGTGCCCGGGCGCTTCGGCGCCATCGAGTGTGATGAGCAGGGGGCTGGGTGTGGGGTCACCTTCGGTGGCCAGATCGCGTGCTGGGAGGGCAGGGAGGGTCGCGCCGCGGTGACGCCGGATTTCGATCCATTCGCCGATTGACCTCTGCGGGCTGAACATCCGAGCATCACTCGTGCGTGTGATTGCTCGCGTTGGACCACGGTTCTAGATGCCCCGGGGCCCGCATGTCCGAAGTCCTGCCCTCGCTCGTGCGTGCCTTCGTCGAAGTGATCGAGGACGCCGACCTCGATCCCGTCGGCGCGCGCGCGGGGCTCCCGGCGATCGAGCGCGCGTTGCGAGGCGAGGCCGAGCGGGTGCCGTGGGACGAGTACGCGGCGATGCTCAATCGCGTCGGCACCAAGCTGACGCCGGTCGAGCAGGAGCTGCTCGGTGAGCGGTACACCGGGTTCGTCAGCGAGTTCCGCGTCCTCGCGCAGCTCGCCGTCTCGCCGGTGCGCCTCTTCCGGGTGGCGCTCGGGACGCTGCACGTGACGTGGCCCCACGCGCGCTTCGAGCACGCGTGGGTCGGCGAGCGCGAGGCGACGGTCGACGTCGAAGTGCCGGCGCCGTATCTGCCGTGCCCTTTGTGGCTGCGCGCGTCGGTGGGGCTCTTCCGCGCGCTGCCGCGCCTGATGAGCCTGCCCGACGCCGAAGTGGAGCACGAGCTCGGTGAGCGCGGCGGGCACTACCGCCTTCGCCTGCCGGCCTCGGGCACGATCGTCGCGCGCGCGCGGCGCGCGGTCGACGCACGCGAGCTGAGGTTGCTCGCCGATCACCTGCTCGACGCGGTGATCGAGCCGCCGCGACCGTCGATCGGATCGGTGCCCGACGTGCTCACGCTGCAGCGTGCGTGGGGCCTCACGCGGATGGAGGCGCGCGTCGCGCGGCGGCTCGCGACCGGGATGCGGCTGAAGGACGTCGCGCGCGATCTCGGGATCTCGCAGGAGACCGCGCGCACGCACCTCAAGCAGCTCTTCTCGAAGACCGACACGAACCGGCAGGTCGCGCTCGTCGCGTTGCTGCGCGGGCTGCCGCTCGATCGCTCCGAGTGATCATCGCCGCCACCGCTTCGCGCTCGCGGTGGGCCCGCTCGAGGTGATCGCGATGGGCACGCCGAGCAGCTCCATCGGCGATCCGTCGAGCGGCTCGTAGCGCGGCGTCACCTCGCGCAGTGCGCGCCCCAAGCGGGCTTGGTGATCGAGATCGCCCTCGCGCAGGTCGATCGCGCGACCGTGCGCGTCGTGCACGAAGAGCTCGCGATCGTCGGCCCACTCGTACGACGTCGCGACACGATCGAGCGCCGCCGTGCGATCGAGGTGCGTGATCGCGAGCGCATCGACACCACCGCAGACCCGCGCCGCATAACGAGCGAGCACGAGGTCGGGATGTCCGACGCGGAACGTGCCCTGCCAGCCGCGCGCGTCGTTGTGCGGCTCGGGCAGTCGCAGGCCGCGATCCTCGGTGGGGAACGGGCCTTCTCCGTGACGGGTCGGATAGGTGCGCAGCACGCCCAGCACCGTGGTCTCGTCGCGATGTCCGTGCTGCGCGAGCAGCTCCCTCGCGCCCCGTGCGGTGCAGTCGCTCCAGGTGGTGTGAGGATGGAAGCCGAATCGCTGGTCGAGCAGCACGCCCTGCGCGCCCTCGAGCACCACGTCGCGCTCGTCTCGCAGCACGGCATCGAGCGCGTCGTCGGCGACGACGTTCGACGCGAGCTGCGCCGCGGCCTCGCACCATCGCGCGACCAATTCGCGATCGCCGAAGATCGCGAGCTCTGCGTGCGCCTCGCCGAGCGCGGCGCGCTCTTCACTCAGGCTCGCCCACACCCTCGCTCGCGCTCGCTCCGCCTTCGCACGCAGTCGTGTGATCTCACGGAGATCGCCCGCGCGCACGACGTCGTCCGACTCGAGCGCATCGCGCACCGCCTCGCCGAATCCGACTCCGCACGTGCCGTGTCGCCCGGCACCGCGTGCCGATTCCCGCGCTCGATTGGCGCTCTGGTGCCACGGCGTGATGACTCGCGCGCGCTCCGCGATTCTAACGCGCGACAGCGCATCCCGGACATCGACTCTCTCGAGATATCGCGCCTCGACGAGCATCGCAGTCGGATGGATCACCATCCGCTCCGACAAGAACGTCTCGACGCCAGGCACGAAGCTGCCTGCGCCGAATTGCGAGAACGTGTGCACGCGCCCGTCGTCGGTCACGACGGTATGGCCCGCCTGGGCGCCGCCGTTCCAGCGCACGACCACGCGCGCCCCGGTCTCGCGCACCAGGAAGTCGGTGATCGTGCCCTTGCCCGAGTCGCCGAACCCGAGGTCGACGACGACCCACGCGCTCATCGCGGCGGATGCACGCGCCGGTGTCCGCTCGACGTCTCGTGCCCCGTCGGCAGCGACGCGCGCTCGTCGAGCGCCGGCAGTGGCGCGCCGTCCTTGCCGATCGTCGCGGCCCACGGCGTCAGCGCGCGCACGGCGGCACCGATGCGCTCGCGCGGCACGCCGCGCTCACCGAGCTTCCGCGCGAATGCGTCGACGTCCGCGATCGCACCTTCGCTCATCGCGACGATCCCCGCGATGCACGCGGTCGTGTCGGCCGGGCTCTCCATGCAGATCACGCGATCACCGAGCAGGTCGCGCCACGCGTGCTCGCACTGCGCGCGTCGCTCGAGATCCGGGATCAAGAAGAACGGCTCGACCACGCGCGACGCTTCGTCGACCACGACCGAGAGCGGCAGATCGTCCTCGAGCTCGTCGCCGAGCACGCTGCGCACCGCCGAGCGCGAGAGCGCGGGATAGGGCTTCTCGTCGCCGGTGAGGAACAGATATCCACGCTGGTCGCGCTTCTCGAGACAGTCGAGCTCGAGGTGTCGCGCCGCGAAATACAGTGCGAGCTCGTACGACTCGTTGCCGAACGCGCCGCCCTGTCCCTCGAGCCACGTCCACGTGAGCCACTGATCCATCAGCTCGGCCGTCGACTCGAACTGCCCGATCTGCAGCGGCGCACGATCGTGGAACGCGTCTCCGATCGCCATGAAGAGCACCTGGGGATCGTCGACGCCGTGCTCGTTCAGGAGTCGAATCAGTCCGGGCAGCTCCTCTTTCGCGAGGCGCTCCGGGATCTCGCCCATCGATCCCGTCACGTCGAGCGCCATCACGATCGCGAGCGAGCGCGGATGTCCGCCGCTGTCGCGCGCTTCGCGGACCCGTACGCCGTGCGGGCGCATCAGCGGGTGCACCTCGCGCTGCTTGAACACGGCCTGCACCGGCAGGTCGCGGCGCGCCTCGGTGATCGCGCGATGCGCCTCGTAGCTGTACCCGCCGAAGCCCACTCAGACCTTCCCGAGGGTGCTGGCCCACGGCGCGATCGCGCTCGCGACGCGATCCACACGTGCGGCGGACAGACCCGCATCGACGAGGCGCTTCGAGAGCGCGGCGACGTCCGACACCACACCTTCCTGCAGCGCGACGATGCCTGCGGCGACCGGACACGTGTCCTCGGGGCTCGCGAGCACGATCGTCTGCTCGCCCAGGTGCTTTCTCCAGAAGCCCGCGACATTCGCGCCGCGCTGCGGATCGGGCACCAGGAAGAACGGATGGAACGTGCGCCTGCAGTCCGCGATCACCTGCGCCAGCGGGACGTCGCCCTTCAGCTCGTCGCCGACGAACTGCTTCACCCACTGCGCCTTCAGCGCGTCGTAGCAGGGCTCGTCTCCCGTCATGAAGAAGAAGCCCTTCTTCCCGCGCTTCTCGTAGCAATCCATCTTCGTGTGGTGCGCGGCGAAGTGGAACGCGAGGTCGTACGACTCGTACGCGCTCGCGCCGCCGCCCATGAGCCAACACCACGTCAGCCACTGATCCATCAATTGCGCAGTCGACTCGAACTGTCCGACCTGCAGCGGCGCGACCCCGCCTGCGGCGTCCTGGAACGCCATGAAGAGCACCTGTGGATCGGCCACGCCCGCATCGAGCAGCGCCTTCATGAACGTCGGCAATTCGGTGCGCGCGATCTGCTCGGGGATCGCGCCCATCGAGCCGCTCACGTCGAGCGCGAACACGATGCTCGTGGTGTTCGGATGATCGTCGCTGTCACGTGACTCGCGGTGCTTCACGCCCTTGGGATCCATCAGCGGATGGATCGAGCGCTGCGTGAACACCTGCTGCGCCGGCACCGCCGCTCGCCGTGCGGTGATCGCCTGGTGCGCCTCGTAGCTGTAGCTGCCGTAACCCATCGCTCCCCCTCCCGTCGACGTTCACCAGCCCGGCATCGCGAACGGCACGAAGCGCGGCGGACCGAACGCCTCGCGCGCCACGCGATCGAGCCGGTCCTTCAGCGCCCACGCGTCGCTCTCCATGTCGGCGTCGCCGCGCGCGTGCGTCTCGAGCAGCTGCGCGAGCGGCGCGGGAATGCTCTGCGAGCCCAGCACCTTCCGCATCACGCGCGCGCTCATCGTGAGATCGGTGTGCGTCGACACCGGCACACCGTTCATCGCCTCGCTCGGATAGAAGTCCTCCGCGCCCTCGGTGAGCGCGACGAGCGACTCTCCGGGGCGCGCCGCGCGCGACCACCCCACGAGCACCACGCCGTGATCGCGCGCGTGCACGATCAGGTGCTCCGGCAGCACGGCGCCGTGCACCCATCCGCTGCGGTGCGTCCATCCGAGCTGCTCGAGGATGCGCTTCCACATCCACACGCTGGTCTCCGCGCTCACGCCGCTCGGATACGCGTCGAGGACATCGCGCATCGTGTGCACGAAGCCGCTCCGCCATCGCATCACCGAGACGCGCCGCTCGCCCTCGTCGCCGTGCAGCCCGAGCCGCGCGAGGCCGTGCGCGACGCGCTGGGGCACGAGCCGCGTGAAGTGCGCCGCGCCCGCGACCCGGCTGTTCTCGAGCGACTCGAGGACCCACTGCTCGCGCTCCAGCAGATCCCGATCGCCGTGGGCGCGCAGCGCCTTGATCGACACGAGCTCGGTGAGCCGGCGATCGCGACGCGCGAGGAACACGTCGCTTCCCTCGCCGCGCGCGAGCCGACCGAGGAGCGCGTAGCGCGCGCCGCCGATCCACGCGCGAGGGCGCGCCGGATCGACGAGCGGCTCGTCGCACGCCTCGTGCGCTGCGGGCTGCCAGCCGCCGGGACCGGGCGCGAGGAGCGCAGCGCAGTACTCACAACGTCGAGCGCGCGTCGCGGACGGGGGCGGCATCGGCGCGCCGCAGCTCGGGCACTTGTGCTGTGCGTAGCTCCCCACCCCATTCGCGATTACCAGATCCCGCGCGGCGACGACAAGCGCCTCACTCCCACCGCCAGAGCGCCAGTCCGATCGACGGCGAGGTGCCCGCGCGATCGAAGCTCCCTCCGACGTACACACCTTCGTCGAGCGAGACGATCGCCTCCACACCGTCGCTCGTGCCGCGTCCGAGCCCGACCCACGACGTGCCGGTGAACGCCGCGACGAACGACGACTCGCTCCCCGGCACCTCGAACACGCCGCCGGCGAACAGCACGTCGCCCAGGGTGTGCAGCGCCTCGACGGAGTTGCCGTCGATCGCACCGACCGACTCCCACGCGGTGCCGTTCCACATCGCGACGCGACCGAGCGCGGTCTCGCCGCTCCGCGCGAACGATCCCGCGACGACGAGGCGACCGTTCCACCACGCGAGCGCGAGCGCTCCGTCCCCTGCGCGGCCGAGCCCTTCGCCGTACGCGTGCCATCGCTCGCCGTCCCAGCGCGCGATGTTGTTCACCACGAGCTCGTCCTCGCCGACGCGCTCGAAACGTCCCGCGACGATCAGATCGCCGCTCTCGGGATCGACCAGCAGATCCTGCGGGACCGCGAGGTGCTCGCCTTCGATCGGATAGCCGCGCAGGCCACCGATCTCGCGCCACGCCTCGCCGTTCCACACCGCGAGCTGTCCTGGGAAGTCGCCGCCCGCGTAGACGAGATCACGATCGTCGGGCGACGCGGTCTCGTGCACCGCCACGGCCCACACGCGTCCTTCGAGGCTCTCGCCGAGCGGCTGCCACGCGTCGTGCTCCCACAGCGCGACGTTGCGGAAGCGCGGCGACTCCGAGGGATCGCGGAACGATCCGCCGATCACCACACGACCGTCCCGCGTCACGTCGATGTCGATCACCTCGCCCGCGACGCCTCGGCCCATCGCCGCGAAGCCCACGCCCGGTCGATATCGCGCGACGTTGTCGACGCGCACCTGCCCCGCGTACTCGAACGCGCCGCCGACGTAGATCTCGCACGAGCGGTGTCGCGCGAGCGCGTGCACCTGCCCCGCGACGCTGTCGTAGCGCTCGGTGGGCGTGCGCAGCCCGCTCCAGTAGGTGCCATCCCATCGCACGACGTGACCGACGCGCTGGCTCCCGGCGCGCGTGAAGAGACCACCGAAGTACACGCTCCCATCGGGCGCGACCGCGGCGACGCGCACGTTGTCCTGCCCGTGGCCGAAGCCGACCTCCGCGAAGAGCCCGCCGACGTCGCGATATCGCGAGCCGTCCCAGCGCGCGACCGCGCTCACCTCGAGCGGCTCGTCGGGGTTCACCAGATCGAACGCGCCCGCGACGTACATGCCGCTCGGCGCGAACACGACCGCGCGCACCGCCTTCGTGGTCCCGGGACCGCTGGCCTCCATCACGCCGCGACCGATCAGCGCCCATCGATCGCCGGTCCAGCGCGCGATGCTGCCGCCGTTCTCGTTCGTGTCGTCGAGCATGAAGTCGCCGCCCGCGACGAGCGTCGAGTCGCTCGGATCGACGGTGAGCTCGTAGATGCTCGCGACGCCGAGCTCGCCGTACGCCTGCACGTCGAGCGGCATGCTGCGCGCGGTCCACGTCGTTCCGTCGAAGCACGCTGCGCTGTGCGCTTCGATCACCCCGAGCGTGCTGAACGCGCCGCCGACGCAGAACGCGTGCTCGCCGCGCGCGAGGAACGTGTGGATCGTCCCGGGCACGGCATCGCCGCAGAATTCGCACTCGATGCGCGCCTGGAGCCCCTCGTAGCCGCTCCAGCGCGCGCCGTCCCAGCGCGCGATCGATCGCACATCGACGTCGCCGATCGCCTCGAAGCTCCCCACCGCGAAGAGCGACGGGCCGAGGAACGCGAGCTCTTCGACCGCGCCGATCGCCTCTCCGATCAGCGTCCACGTCGTGCCGTTCCAACGCGCGATGCGCGAAGGCTCGGACTCCAGGTCGAGCGCGAACGCGGCGTACACGCTTCCGTCGGGGCCGATCGCGAGCGAGCTCACCGGGCCCGCGACACCTTCGCCGAGCGCGCGCCATCCGTCCCGCCCGTCCCATGCCGCGACGTTCGAGGCCGGCGCGTATCCGGCGGTGGTGAACGTGCCGCCCACGTACACGACGCCGCGCGCGTCGATCGCGATCGCGTCGACGCTCGGGAGATCACCGCCCACGCCGGGGCTCGCGAAGCGCTCCGCCCACGCACCCTCGTTGGGCCGCGCAGGCACCCGCGGATCGCGCGCGGCGCACGCCGATCCGCCGTCGGGCGGTCCCGCGTCGACGTCGGTGACGACGAGCCCGTCGAGCGCGATCCGCGCGTCGGCGGGCCGCACGCCTCCGTCGCGATCGGAGAGCAGCGGCGCGCTGGTGCACGTGCACGCGCCGACGGTCAGCGCGGCGCATGCAGCGCCCGCGAGACGGATGAGATCCATGCGGCTCCTGGCGCGCACGAACCGGCTCGCAGGCCGTTCGTTCGTCGCGCCGTGAAGTCGCGGATCGGAATCCCGACCGGCTCAGGTTTCTCGCGACGTCACTCGCACACGGCGCCGCCGCGCGCCGCGACGATCGCGCAGTCGAGACCGCAGCGGCCACAGTCGGCGCGGCGCACGCGACCACCCTCGCACCACGTCGCGACGCCGCCTTCGCAGCGTCCCGTGGCATCGAGCCCGCCGCACGGGTCCTCGCTGCGCGGCACGCACGTCGCGCGACCGTCGGGCCCGGGCATGCAGCGCTCGTCGGCGGTGCAGGTGTCGGTGTGCAGCTCGTCGCCCTCGCACCACACCGCGGTCGCGCCGCGGCACGTGCCCGCCTCGGTCACTCCGTCGCAGCCCTCGATCGGGTCGGGCGTCTCGCCGATGTTCTCCTCGATCCACTCGCGCGCGAGATCGACGCGCGTGTAGTTGTCGCGACCGACGCAGTCGGGATCGCCGTAGCTCAGCGCGCCGATCACCCGGACGCTCGAGTCCTCGCCGACGACCATCAGCGGGCCCCCGGAGTCACCGAAGCACACGCCGCGCTCGCCCATCCCATCGATCGTCGTGAACTCGCCGCGCACCTGCACGATCGGCTCCGACGTGAAGCGCCGCGCGCCTGCGTTGCCGTCCTCGCGCTCTCCGTAGCCCGCTGCCTCCGCGGTCGTCCCGACGAGATCGGTGAGCGGGAACGTCGCGATGCGGATCGGGACGAGGCCGGGCACCGCGACGGTCGCGTCCTGCGCGAGCTCGAGCAGCGCGATGTCGAGGCTCGGGTGCTCGAGCTGTCGCGCGATCGCGATCTCGCGATCGACTCGATCGGGGTTCGCGCCGACGGTGATCGATCCACCACGCCGCCCGAGGCAGTGTCCGGCCGTGAGCACCCAGCGCGGCGCGATCACGGCGCCGCTGCAGAGGCCACCGATCTCGACGCGCGCGATCGCGAGGATCTCGCCGGGCGTCAGCGGCAGCGTCGTGGGCTCGCGCGTGCCGTGGTACACGGCGCTCGCGCGCTCGTCGCCGGGATCGCAGAGCGCACCGCCGTCCGCGGTCGATGGGCCACCGTCGGCGCCGGTGCCGCGATCGTGCGACGCGCTGCAGCCGAGGACGAACGACATCGAGAGCGCGAGGAGGATCAGGGCGGTGGATCGCATGGGTCTTCTGTCCGGAAAACGCGGATTCGCTTGCGAGCGCAAACGATAGACGACGTGTCAATCGCCGCCTTGTCTCGGCGCTGATCGCGGGTACGTCCTCGGCATGCAGATCACGAGCGCGGTCGCGCCTCGCATCGTGTCCACACGCGCGCTGGTCGAGCGCGCGACGCGTGCGCCGTCGAGCCACAACACCCAGCCGTGGCGGTTCCGCGAGGAGAGCGATCGAGTCGTGGCGCTGCGCGCCGATCGCACGCGCGTGCTCTCGATCAACGACCCCGAGGATCGCGAGCTCACGATCTCGTGTGGCGCAGCGCTCCTCCATCTGCGCGTCGCAGCGGCCGCGGCCGGGCTGACCACGAGCGTGTCGATCCTTCCGTCGATCGAGGATCGCGATCTGCTCGCGCGCGTGAAGCTCGCCGAGGGCGTCGTCGATCCGGTGGATCGCACCCTCGCGCGCGCCATCGACACGCGCCGCACCGAGCGTGGTCGCATGCACGAGCGCCCGGTGCCCGATGCGCTGTTGCGCGAGCTCGAGTCGGCGGCCGAGCGCGAGGGCGCGTGGCTGCACGTGGTGCGCGCGCCGCGCGAGCGTGAAGCGATCGCGTCGCTCGCCGCCGAGGGTGATCGCCGGCTCTTCGCCGATCGCGAGTGGCGTCGCGAGCTCGCGGCGTGGATGCGATCGCGGCGCGCCGGTGACGGGCTCACGTTCGTCCCGGCGCCCGTGCTCCCGCTCGCCCGGATGGTGATCGCGCGCGTCGATCTCGGCGCGCAGGTCGCGCGTGCCGATCACGAGGTCGCGACGAGCGCGCCGACGCTCGTGGTGCTCGGCACCGATCGCGACGACGTCGCCTCGTGGCTCGCCGCGGGACAAGCGCTCGCGCGCGTGCTCCTGCGCGCCGCGCTCACCGGCGCACAGGCCTCGTTCTTCAACCAGCCGGTCCAAGTCGCCGCGCTGCGATCCGATTTCGCCGCGTCGATCGGCAGCACGACGTTCCCGCAGATCGTGATGAGGCTCGGCTTTCCGGTGCGGACCTCCGCGCCGACCCCGCGCCCGCGCGGTAGAGCGCGTGATCGAGCGGTGAGTCCCAGCCGGAGTGCTCGTCCCGCGGGTCCCGTACGGGAGCGCGCGCAGCGCGCGGACGGTAGGGACCGGCGGGCGAGCCGAGTTGTTGAGCCGGAGTGCTCGTCCGCGGGACGGAGCGCGCGAAGCGCGGAGCCGATCTCTCGATCAGCGCGTGACGAAGATCGGATTCGTCACGCCGAACGGCGTGCGTCCGCGATGCACCGGCTCGAGCGCCGCGTCGCCGTACGCCGCGACGATCACGTAGCTGCCGCGTCCCTCCGCGACGTCGAATTCCACGTCGCGCTCGAAGCGCACGTGCGGGCGTGCGACGGGATCCGGCGCGTCCGCCGGCAGGATCTCGATCGTGTCGAGCGTCCGCCCGTCGACGACGATCTCGATCGCGTCGACGTCGACCCAGCTCGCGGCCTGCACGCGAACGTGCACCGTCGCGCGCGCGCCACCCGCGACCACGTCCGCGCCGGGGCCCGCATCGCCGATCGCCGCGTCGACGTAGATGCCGCCGCTGATCGTCGAGCGTCCCTGCGCGACCGCGTCGCGCACGCCGTTCGGCGAGAGCTCACCCGGCACGTCGGTGCCGAGCTGCATGCACGTGCGCGGATACCCGACGGGCGAGGTGTCGAGCCCGTGCGAGTCGCTCGAGCCCACCGCGAACACGCGCCGGCCGCGATCGAGGAATGAGAGCCAGTGCACCACGAGGCGCCCGCGCTCGCGGCCCCAGTCGGCGTCGTTGAAGAACTCGACCGCGGTGAACTCGTCGTCCCAGTCCGCTTCGCGCTCGACGGTGCCGGTGATCGGGTCGTAGCCGACGTACCCGAAGTAGTTCGTGTCGCCGAGCGGATGGTTGATGATCACCGTCGGTCGCTCGGGCCGCGCCCGCGCCGCGTCGAACACCTCGACCGGCGACATCGTGCGCAGCGGGAGATCCGGCTGCTCCGGCGTCGGCCACTCCTGCCACAGCGGCGCGCCCATGTTGATGCGCGTCGGATCGGGCGTCAGCGGCACCACGCCCATGTGACCCCAGAGCTCCATGCTGCTCATCTCGACCGAGCCGACGCCGCCGTACGCCCACTCCTCGGCCGAGAGCGCGCTGACCTCCGCGGTGAAGTCCGCCGCGAACTCGTGGTCGCTGCGCACCGGGATCTCGAGCCCGTCGGCGATCGCGCCGCGCAGCTTGTAGAGCACGTCGTCGGCCGAGTCGTTCGAGCGGCGCGTGTGGATGTGGAAGTCCGCGCACTGCACGCCCGGCGTCTCGATCACGCGCTCCAGCTGCGCGCTCACGTCGATCGTCTGGCCATCGCTCGTGACCTCGACGTCGCGGGTCTCGAGCTCGTACTCGTAGCCGCGCGACATCGCGACGCGCCATCGACCTGCGGGCACCCGCAACGTCTCGGTGCCGTCCTCGCTGAGCGCGACCTGCACGCGACCCGACGTCGGCAGCGCCTCGCCGAACGCGCTCGGCACCGAGGGCACGCTCGCACCGTCGAGCGGCAGCACCTGGATGCGCGAGGGCAGCGCGCCACCGCCCTCGTCGGTCACCGTGACGCGCACCCATCCGCCGGCGCCGAGCGCGAGATCGCGCGTCGTCGTCGCGGCATCGATCGACACCGGCCCGACCAGCGCATCGCCCTGTCGATATGCGAAGAGCTCGAGCGCGCCCTCGCTCGCCGGCACGTGCACCATGTAGCGCCCGTCGTCGCCGGTGGGCAGCGAGCGCGTCAGATAGCGCTCCTCGCTCGCGCGCACGTGCACGCGCACACCGGCCGCGGGCGTGCCGCTCGCATCGCGCACCACGCCTTCGATCGCGCGCATCGCGACGTCGTTCTCGTCCGCGTGCGCGACCTGCATCGCGTCCACGCCGGGCCCGGCGATCGTGAGCCGCGCGTGCTCGACCGTCGTGAGCCCGCACTCCGCGATCGGGCGCCGCCGCGTGAAGCGCGACTCGAAGCCCGACGCGTTGATGCCCACGCCGAGCTCCTCGCCCCGCACCTCGTACACGAAGCCCACCCCGCGCTCGTCGGTGTAGGAGATCGCGTCGACTGCGAGGCTCTGCGGCGAGAACCCCGGCCCGGGCGCGAACGCCGGCATGCGCGGCGTGTACATGAACCCGTGCATCGTCGTGATCGACGAGATCGGGCGCGCGAGCGACGACGCGTAGGTGATGCGCACGTCGACGTGGCTCGAGCCCGGCTCGAGCACGTAGTCGATCGCGGCGTCGACGCCCTCGAACTCCGTCGACAGCGGCCCCGACGTGATCGCCTCGAAGAAGGGCAGCGCGCGCAGCGGCCCCGACGCGCGCACGATCGCGGCGCCACCGTCGCTGCCGTCGGCGAGCACGGTCACGCTCGTCGTCATCACCGTGTAGCGCCCGGTGAGGATCAGGATCTCGCCGAAGTCGCCGACGTCGACGAGCGCGCCCTCTTCGACGCGCGCGATGCCGAGCGGACGGCCGCCCCACGGGTCGTAGAGGTGCGAGGGCCCGACGTCCTCGATCACCATCGCCACGCGATCGTTCGCGAGCAGGAACCCGCCCTCGTCCCACGTGCCGAGCCCGCTCGGGAACGGCGGCAGCGCGTCGCCCGCGACGCGTCCTGCGCGCGCTTCTGCCGGCCCCGCGCCGAGCGGATCGGCATGGCCGTCCGGATCGCCGAGCTCGAGCTCGGGTGGGCTCTCGCAGGTGGGCTGCGCCGCGTCGTTGCCGCCGTCGGCGGTGTCGTCGTCGGGCTCGCCGCACCCGATCGCGAGCGAGAGAGCGGAGATCGTGAAGCAACGAAGAAGCGACGCGCGCATGGCGCGACGGTAACAGAAACTTTGTCGAAACAACTAAGAGCGCAGCTCTCGATCCTGGAGCGGACCGATCACGAGCTGCGCGACGATCGACCCGACGAGCGCGCACGTCATGTCCCACTGCGCGTCCCAGACGTCGCCCTGCCAGCCGAGCCACTCGGGCCCGCTGTCCGGATAGAAGAGGATCACCACGAGCGTCTCGAGGATCTCGTAGAGCGCGCTGAACGCGAGGCAGATGCTCGACACGATCACGAAGAGCAGCGCGCCGCGCTTCATGCCGGAGGCGCGGATCAACACCTCGCGCGCGAACACCGCCGGCACGAGCCCCTGGAAGAAGTGCCCGACGCGATCGAAGTGGTTGCGCCCGAGATCGAGCGCGTCCTTCAGCCACTCGGTGATCGGCACTTCCGCGTACGTGTAGCGAGCGCCGAGCGCGAGCACGAAGAAGTGCAGGCCCGCCATGAAGTACGCGACGTTCGTGAACCTGAGCCGCTTCCAGGTGAGCGCGAGCGCGCCGATCGCGACGAGCCCGAGCGCGAGCTCGAAGAGCCAGATCCAGAAGTCCGCCGCCCCGATCAGCGAAGCGACGCAACAGACGACCACCCACCCGAGCAGCAGCCCAACCGGTCGCGGCATGCGAGCCACGCTCGCGCGATCACGGCCGCACCGCAAGCGATCCGCGGGGACTCGAGATCGCGCCGACGCGAAGCAACCCCACCACGAGCGGCCCGCTCGACACAGCTCGAACGAAACTGCTGTGAGCGCGAGCGCGCGCCGGCGCGCCCTTGCGCGAACGTGCACACCGAAGCCACACGGTGAGCACCTAGATCGTTCTGGAGATCGCGCCTCCGCAGGCGATCACTCGCACGTCGAGCGCGGCACGCGACCTTCGCGGATCTGCAGGATCGGATGGCTGCGCACGTACGCGTTCTGCGGCAGCTCGGTCCAGCTCACTCCGTCGGTGCTGCGATAGAAGCGCTGCCGGTCGTACCACTGGTCCCAGCCGCCGTTCACCGCGACGAACGTCCCGTTCGCGCCGCGCGTCACCGCGCCGATCGTGATGCCCGCCGGCGAGAGCGGCGTCGACGTCCACGTCGCACCGTCGCGCGAGCGGAACACCCGACCGCCGCCCCACACCATCAGCTCGCTGCCCGTCGACACCACGTCCGACGAGCCCACCGACGTGCCGAGCGAGCCTCCCGTCCACGTCGTCCCGCCATCGCGCGAGTGACACACGTCGCCGTTGCCGCCGACGATCACCATCGTGTCGCCGATCGTGCCGATGCCGCCGTCGTTCTGGATCGACGCGCCGCACGAGCCCGGGATCGAGCTCGGCCGCCACCACGTGCGACCGTCGTCGGAGCTCAGCGTCACGTCGCCGCCGTCGCCCACCAGCAGCAAGCGACCACCGCCCGCGCTCGACGCGCCGGCACGACGCACGTTCCACCCTTCGAGCCGCGACGTGATCGGCGCGCTCCACGTCTCGCCGTCGTCCTCCGACACCCGCACGTCGTGCGCGCCGAGCAGCACGTGCTCGCCCTCGGTCGCGATGCCGCCGAACGTCGTGCCCTCGAGCGTGCGCTCCCAATTCACTCCGTCGCGGCTGCGCTCCACACCGCCCGCGGGGCCCCACCCGTACGTCGCGACGAACGTGCCGCCGCGCGTGTACACGATGCCCTTCGCGCGGCCCGGATGATGGTCGCAGTCGATGCCCTGGAAGCAGCGCAGCGAGTCGTCCATCGAGCGGTTCTCGATCCACGTGCGCCCGTCGTCGCACGAGATCGTCGTGCGACCGACGTAGCCCTGCGCGACGAAGATCGAGACCTCGTCGCCGCCACCCGTGCCCGCGTCGACGACCGGCGTGGTGCCCGCGTCGACCTGCGGCGTCGTGCCTCCGTCGTCGCGTGACATCGTGCCGCCGTCGCTCGGCAGAGGCGCCTCGCCACCATCCTCGATGCCGATCGACGTGCCCGCGTCGACGTCGAGATCCACGCGCGCATCGCGACGCGGATCGAGCTGCGGCCCGCTCCCGCCGAGCTCGCCCTCGCATGCGAGCGCGATGAGGGACCAGGTGAGGATCGAGGCGACGCTCACCACCATCGCGCGCGTGCTGGTTCGCTGCATCGACGGTCGGTACCCCGAGGGGCCCCTCACGGCTCAACCGGGGACGCTTGTTGACTTTGGTTCGAGGGCCCACGATTCTTTCGCGCACGAAATATCGTCGCCCGAAACACAGGGCGAAATGCCTGATCCGAGCGCGGACCTCGGGACCTGGTGGAGGAGGCCGCGACCGGGCGAGGAGGGAACGTTCGATGTCGAAGGAGCTCCGGTTCGACGGGAAGGTCGTCGTCGTCACGGGCGCGGGCAACGGGCTCGGGCGTTCGCACGCGCTGGAGTTCGCGCGACGCGGCGCGAAGGTCGTCGTGAACGACCTCGGTGGCTCGCACACCGGTGAGGGCGCGAGCCAGACCGCAGCGCAGAAGGTCGTCGACGAGATCGAGGCGGGAGGCGGCGAAGCCGTCGCCAACTACGACTCGGTCGAGAACGGCGAGAACATCGTCAAGACCGCGATCGACACGTTCGGCCGCATCGACGTGCTGATCAACAACGCGGGCATCCTGCGCGACGTCTCGTTCGCGAAGATGACCGAGCAGGACTGGGACCTCGTCTATCGCGTGCACGTGAAGGGCGCCTTCAAGTGCACCCACGCGGCGTGGCCCTACATGCGCGATCAGAAGTTCGGCCGGATCATCATGACGGCGAGCGCCGCCGGCATCTACGGCAACTTCGGTCAGGCGAACTACGCGATGGCGAAGCTCGGATTGGCGGGCTTCGCCAACACGCTCGCGATCGAAGGGCGCAAGAACAACGTCATCGTCAACACGATCGCGCCGGTCGCGGGATCGCGCATGACCGAGACGGTGATGCCGCAGAACCTGCTCGACGCGCTCAAGCCCGAGTACGTGACGGCGCTCGTCGTCGAGCTCTGCCACGAGTCGCAGGAGGACACCGGCGGCCTCTACGAGGTCGGCGGCGGCTTCTACGGCAAGCTCCGGTGGGAGCGCACGAAGGGCAAGCTGTTCCGCCTCGGACGCCCGGTGAAGGCCGAGGACGTGCACGAGTCGTGGGGCGAGATCTCCAAGTTCGACGCGGACGCGACGCACCCGCCGCACATCGCGGGATCGCTCCAGCCGATCATGGACAACGTCGAGGCCGGCCCCAGCAAGGGTGGCAATCAGTACATCGACGTCGATCAGGCGCTCGGATACGAGTTCCCGGAGATGAAGAGCGTCTATGACGAGCGCGATCTCGCGCTCTACGCGCTCGGCGTCGGCGCAGCGCGCGATCCCGACGACGATCGTGATCTGCAGCTCGTCTACGAGATGCACGGCAGTGGGTTCAAGCCGCTGCCGACGTACGGAGTCATCCCGGCGATCAACTGCATCCTCACGATGGGCAAGGAGGGCAAGACCGCGCCGGGCATGAAGTACGGCCTCGATCGCGTGCTGCACGGCGAGCAGTACCTCGAGCTCGTGCGCCCGCTGCCCGCGAAGCAGAAGCTCGTCCACAAGGCGAAGATCAAGGACATCTGGGACAAGGGCAGCGACGGCGGCAAGAAGGGCGGCGCCGTCGTGATCACCGCGATCGAGAGCTACGACGAGGACGGCGATCTGCTGATCAAGAACGAGGTCAGCACGTTCGTCCGCGGCGCCGGCGGATGGGGCGGTGATCGCGGTCCGAGCGCGGAAGTGAACGTCGCGCCCGACCGCGCGCCCGACGCGCGCGTCGAGCAGAAGATCGACTCCAATCAGGCGCTGCTCTATCGATTGAGCGGAGACTGGAATCCGCTGCACGCCGACCCCGGGTTCGCGAAGGCGTTCGGGTTCGAGCGACCGATCCTCCACGGCCTCTGCACGTTCGGATATGCCGCGCGCCACGTGCTCCAGTCGTTCGCGAAGGATGGCGATCCTCGCTACTTCAAGAGCATCAAGGTGCGCTTCGCCGATCCGGTGCTGCCGGGCGAGACGGTGGTCACCGAGATGTGGAAGGAGAGCGACACTCGCATCCTCTTCCGCGTGAAGGTGAAGGAGCGCGACAAGGTCGTGATCTCCAACGCCGCGATCGAGCTCTTCCCCGAGCTGCCGAAGGCGAAGGAGAAGAAGAAGCCCGCGGCCGCCGCGAGCGCGGGCGGCGGAGGGACGCCGATCCCGAATTCGAGCGACGTGTTCGCGGGAATCGCCGCGTTCGTCGCAAAGAAGGGCGCCGACGCGGTCAGTCAGGCGAAGACGATCTTCGCGTTCAAGCTCAAGAATCCGGACTCGGTATGGACTCTCGATCTGAAGAACGGGACTGGCTCCGTCGCGCAGGGTGAGAGCGTGCCCGCGGAGTGCACGTTCGAGATTACCGACGCGGACTTCATGGACATGGTCAGTGGCAAGGCCGACGCCATGAAGCTCTTCACGACTGGCAAGCTGAAGATCAGCGGCAACGTGATGGCTTCGCAGAAGCTCGGGCCGATCCTCAAGAACGTCGACCCCAACGACGTGATGGCGGCCGCGAAGAAGCGCAGCGGTGGCGGCGGTGCCGAGGCCCCGAGCGCTGCGAGCGCGGCCCCGACCAGCGAAGACATCTTCGGCGGCATCACGCGCTACGTCGCGAAGAACGCGGACCTCGCGGCGAAGATCAAGACGGTCTTCGCGTTCAAGCTGAAGAACCCCGAGAGCGCCTGGACGATCGATCTCAAGAACGGCAATGGCGCGGTCCTGAAGGGCGAGCCGATCCCCGCGGAGTGCACGCTGGAGATCAGCGACGCGGACTTCATGGACATGTGCACCGGCAAGTCGGACGCGATGAAGCTGTTCACGACCGGCAAGCTGAAGATCAGCGGCAACGTCATGGCGTCGCAGAAGCTCGACTTCCTCAAGAAGGTCGAGCCGAAGGACGTCGAGGCCGCGATGAAGGCGCGCACCGGCGGCGGTGGCGCGAGCGCACCTGCAGCGGCTCCTGCGGCTGCGGCACCGGCGAAGAGCGCGCAGGCGCCCGCGATCATCGACGCGCTGAGCAAGCGAGTCGCGAGCAACGCGGGTCTGGTTCGGGAGGTCGGCTACGTCATCGAGCTCCGGGTGAAGGACCCGGAGAACGTCTGGACGATCGATCTCAAGAACGGCAGTGGCAGCGTCGTGAGCGGCGGCGGGAAGGGCGCCGACACGATCGTCACGATCAGCGACGCGGATCTCGCGACCCTCGCGAGCGGCGCGACGAGCGCGCAGAAGCTCTATCAGCGCGGCGCGCTCCGCATCGACGGAGACGCGCACGTCGCGCAGCGACTCGGATTCATGCAGAAGCTCTCGTGAGCGCCAGAAGGAGTGTGACCATGGGCCGCAAGGTGAATGTGATCGGCGTCGGCATGGTGAAGTTCCAGAAGCCCGGCGCGAGCGACGAGTACAACGTGATGGCCGCGGGCGCGATCCGCGCCGCGATGAAGGACGCAGGCGTGGAGTTCCGCGATCTCGAGCAGGCGTACGCGGGATACGTGTACGGCGACTCGACGTGTGGACAGCGCGCCGTCTACGAGGTCGGGCTCACCGGCATTCCGGTGTTCAACGTCAACAACAACTGCTCGACGGGCTCGACCGCGCTGATGCTCGCGAAGCAGGCGATCGAGGGCGGCGTCGCGGAATGCGTGCTCGCCGTCGGCTTCGAGCAGATGGAGAAGGGCGCGCTCCAGGCGAAGTGGAACGACCGCACCAATCCGCTCGACAAGCACGCTGGGCTCATGAACGACGTGCAGGGATTCACGTCGGCGCCCGGCGCAGCGCAGATGTTCGGCGGGGCAGGGCGCGAATATCGGTGGAAGCACGGCACCAAGCGCGAGACGTTCGCGAAGATCGCGGAGAAGGCGCGCAAGCACGCGAGCAAGAATCCCTTCGCGCTCTTCCAGGAGACGTACTCGGTGGAAGAGATCCTCGCGTCGCCCGAGGTGTTCGACCCGCTGACGCGATATCAGTGCTGCCCTCCGACGTGCGGCGCGGCGGCGGCGATCCTCTGCAGTGAGGAGTTCGCCAAGAAGAAGGGAATCGGCAAGAGCGTGTACATCGCCGCGCAGGCGATGACGACCGACTATCCGTCGAGCTTCGGCGAAGAGTCGATGATCAAGATGGTCGGCTACGACATGACCAAGAACGCGGCGGCGAAGGTCTACGAGAAGTCGGGACTGGGCCCCTCGGACGTGCAGGTCGTCGAGCTGCACGACTGCTTCACCGCGAACGAGCTGCTCACGTACGAGGCGCTCGGCCTGTGCAAGGAAGGCGAAGCCGAGAAGTTCATCTGGGACGAGGACAACACCTACGGCGGCAAGTTCGTCACGAATCCGTCGGGTGGTCTTCTGAGCAAGGGACATCCGCTGGGCGCGACCGGACTGGCGCAGTGCACCGAGCTGGTCTGGCAGCTGCGCGGTCAGGGCGACGCACGGCAGGTCCCGGGGGCTCGAGTGGCTCTGCAGCACAATCTCGGGCTCGGTGGGGCTTGTGTCGTGACGATGTATCGGATGGACTGATCGCCGCGCGGGGAGAGGCTTCGGCGGGGCGCGGGGGAGGGGGTCCTCACTAAGCCTCGCGGGGGCCACCTGCGGTGGTGGTGGCGACTGATGAGGTGGTGTCGGCGGCCGCGTGCGCTCTGCGCTCGCGGCCGCCTCGCATTCGGGGGCCGGGCGGAGGCTGGTGGGCCGCTGCGGAAGCGTTCGGACCCCCTCCCCCGCGCCCTGCTGGTGAGGTCTCGGCCGCGCGGGGAAGAGAGGGCGTCGCGGCTCTGGTGGGTGGGGGAGAGAGGTTCTCGCGGACGCGCTTTGCGCGTCCGCGAGAACCTCGGGACGGCAGCGCGCTCCGCGCGGCTGGGGGCCGAATTGGATCGTGGACCTGCGACGAGCCTCGACTGAACACGCGTGTTCATCAGCGGGATCGGAGTCGCGCGTCAGCCCAACTTGAAAGCACGAGCTTGCGACGGCTAGCATTCGGTTGATGGAATTCCCGGCGCACGTTCAGCGAACCCGTCTCTACCAACGCCTGAGCTCCGATACCGAGCTTCTCTCGGCCGCGCGTGGCCTGCGCACAAACGCGGCGGCTCTCGCTGAGACAATCTCACGGTCCGTGCCCTCCTTCACTGACCATTCCGTGCGGCACATGGATGCGCTTTGGGCAATCGCCGACCGCGTGCTGGGCGAGTCGGAGACGGAGAGCTTGACGACGGCGGAGGCCTTCCTCCTTGTTACTGGTTTCTATTTGCACGATATCGGGATGGCATACGCGGCGAATCGAGAGGGTCTCGAACGACTCCGTGCGACGCCTCAGTACAAGAGTCTCTCGCGTATCGCGTCCGCTGCCGGAGTTGCCGACTCCGATGCATGGGCGCTATCGGCAACCGTAAGGAGCGTGCATGCTCGCGCCGCGGAGGAGTTCGCGACGCAGCACGTTCTGGGAGCCGATGTCTATCTCTTCGAGTCGCGTTCGATCCGCGAAGGGTGGGGACGTACCTGCGGTGAGATCGGCGCGAGTCATCACTGGGACATCGAGGTCGTCGACCAGCGGCTCGGCGCGATCGGCCGCGCGCCCTTGCCTGGGGGGAGATTCGCGGATCTCGGGTACGTTGCCTGCGTTCTGCGCATTGTCGACTACGCCCACATCAATCGCGAACGTGCTCCGGCCCTAGACCGTCTCTTCCGACTCGAACTTCCTGACGATAGCCTGGTCCACTGGCTTGCTCAGGAGTCCATTGATGGGCCCGAACGTGAGAACCACGAGTTGGTCTATCGATCGGCGCAGCCTCTTGGGAGCGTCGATGCATGGTGGCTCTACTTCGAGATGATGGCGGGGCTTGACGCTGAAATCAGAAAGGTCCGGAGATACCTAGAAGATCGTGTGCCGAGCCGAGGAAGGTTTACGCTACAGGGCGTCCGAGGCGCAGCGAGCCCCGAGGATGCGTCGGTGTACATCCGAACGGCGGGCTTCATGCCGATCGAGGTGAATCTCCGCGCCGGGTCGATCGAGCGGTTGGTTCAGCTTCTTGCCGGCGAATCGCTGTACGGCCCGGACCCGATGGCGGCGGTCCGTGAGTTGGTCGCAAATGCCCGCGATGCTGTCATGCTGAAGGAGAGCGTTGCCGAACACGAAGCGGACCGCGTAATGCTCCATCTCCCGATTCGGGTCGCTTTGCGGTCCGGGAGTGCTGGGACTCCCGATGTGCTTGAGGTGACCGACTGGGGCATTGGGATGAGCCGGAAGGTGATGACCGACTATCTCATCACCATCGCGTCGGATTACTGGGGCACTCAGTGCCTGATGGATTTCCCCGACGCCATGGATCGCGGTTTCACGCCGGCCGGGAAGTTCGGCATCGGCTTCCTGTCGGTGTTCATGCTGGGAGATGCCGTCGCGGTTCAATCGAACCGTGCGGGTTCCGAGCGGATGCAACTCTCTCTCCGCGGTCTTGGTCGCCGTGGACAGATCCAGACGTTGGCTTCCTTGACGGGTAGCGGGACCAGTGTGCGCGTTGAACTCAAAGCTGGCATGCGCGAGGCGCTTGCCGACCTCGAGAGCCTGCTTCGTGTATACGCTCCTGTGCTGCCGCATCCGATCGAGGTCGACGTTGATGGGCACAGGACGCGGATTGAACCTGGTTGGCTCCGACTCAAGGGTCCGGATGAGTTCCGGAGATGGGTCGTTGAGGCATCGCGTGTTCTTCGAAGAGACCCGTCGGGAGCCGATGGCCCGTGGACGTGGAGACATCGAAGCGAGAGAAATCCTGTTGAGTACTCGGAGTGGGGCGGCACTTGGCCCGAATACGTAACCGCCGATGTGAGACTGCAGGCCTCTGAGATCGGCGAGAGCATCCTGTGCGTTCGCGGTCTGTCGCTACAGGTCCTGAGGACGCCCGGCTTCGTCGGCGTGATCGAAATGGACTCGGCTGTTCCGGACGCCGCGCGGCGGAGAGCGATCCGCGCTGATGTCTCTTCGATTCTCGAGTCCGCGCGCGAAGCGGTTCGCCCGAAAATGATCGCCCATATCGATCAAGTCTACCGTGACCAGTTGATGGTGGACTATGCGCAGTTCCTCGCTCAGGTCGTGGAGCTGTATGGCGATGGCGTCGTGCGCGCCTCGCGCGTAACCTGGATTCACCAGATTCGCCTGCCCGGCAGCATCGAACTGGTGTCCGCAGATCAACTCTTCAGACAGCTGGTCGAGAGTCCGCGTGTGTTCGTCTCACAAGGCACAGGTCCATGGACTGCGATGCGCGAGATGGTGAGCATGGTCGATGGGCTGAAGTCGGGGGATCCCGCTGTGGTTCTCTCCGACACTCGTCTCGGTCGCGGGCCGCGCTACGCGACCAAGTTGCGCAAAGGACCGCTTATCGAGCTCTGGCCTGAAGTTCTGCAGGATCCTCTCTTCGCGCTGATGATCCGTCTCACTGCAGAGGCGTGGCAGGTCGGCGTGGAGACGCTCGTTGGTCAGGACGGCTGGCAACACAATCAAGAACGCGTTGTCGGGGCGTTCCGGCGCTCGTGATTCACGGGTATGCCTGAGCGGACACGCGCGGGCCGTGAAGACCCAGGCGCTGCGAAGTCAGAGGTGTGCCGCCGCTCGCGCTAGTTCAGCGAGTCCGAGTTGTTGCCGTGATGACCTACGACGAATATCTCGCGCTCGAGTCGCGCAGTGACGTGAAGCACGAGTTCGTGCGCGGCGAGGTGTTCGCGATGGCGGGCGGAACGCCCGAGCACGCCGCGCTCTCGGCGGCGGTGATCGCCGGGCTCTCGGTCGCGCTGCGCGGGAAGCCGTGCCGCGTGTACTCGTCGGATCTCCGGGTGCGCGTGCGGGAGACCGATCTCGCGACGTATCCCGACGTCGCGGTGGTGTGCGGCGCGCTCGAGACCTCGCCCGACGACCGTCACGCGGTGACCAATCCCGTGGTGCTCGTCGAGGTGCTCTCGGAGTCGACCGAGGCGCACGATCGCGGCGCGAAGTTCGCCCACTACCGGCACCTCACGACGCTGCAGGAGTACGTGCTGGTCGCGCAGACCGAGCGGCGCATCGAGGTCTACCGGCGCAACGAGCGCGACCGCTTCGAGCTGATCGAGGCGGGCGCGGGGGAGACGATCGAGCTCGCGTCGCTCGGGGTCACGCTGCGCGTCGACGACGTCTACGTCGACCCGCTCGAAGCGTGACGCTCGTCGCGCGCGAAGCTCGTGTGCGCGCGCTTGCAGCGCGTCGCGTCGCGCTGGGAGCGCGTGCTCGCGGACCGGGAGCGCCGCGTCGCCGACGCGGAGCTTCGTTCGTACGAGGTGGAGCTCCGCGCGCGCGAGGCGAAGGTCCGCTCGTACGACGCGAAGATCCTCGTCCCGGACGTGAAGCTCCGCGTGTACGAGGTGAAGCTCCGCGTGTACGAGGTGAAGCTTCGCGTGTACGAGGTGAAGCTTCGCGTGTACGAGGTGAAGGGGCTGATCCCGACGTGGATCCAGTGACTTACGCGTCGGTACCGGGCTTGGTACGGGGTGCGCGCTCCTCGCGGAGCTGCAGCGTGTAGACCGCGGCGCGCTTCGGGTCGCCCTCGGCGATCCACTGGGTGCGGCCGACCTTGGTCAGCGTCTTCATGTTCAGGTACGCGCGGCCGTCGATCTCGTCGAGCGCGTCGGTGTCCGTGAGCGCCTGTCGCTGAGCGGCCTTCTTCTCCTCGGCGAGCGCCGGCAGCGCGGTGATCGCCGCCTGGACGCGCGCGATCATCGCGGCGCGCGCTGCGCGGCCGCTCTCGGCCGGCGCGATCGACGCGCTGCCGAGGACCGCGGCGACCGCGGCGAGGCGGGTGCGAAGCTTGGCGGAGTCGAGGTCGATCCGGCCGCCCGTCGCCTCGAGCGCCGCCATGACGTCGATCGCGATGCGCTTGGTGGTCTCCGGCGGCTCGTCCGCCGGCGGGACGCGGTGCGCGATCGCCCCCTCGGCCATCGCGATCCCGGCGCGCAGCACCCGCTTGGCCTCGACGATCGCGTCGGTCTCGCTCTTGCGCGCGCTCTTCTTCTGGCCGCGCTGGGCGCGGCGCTCGGCGGTCTCGGTGGTCAGCGTCGCGCGATGGGCGCGCAGCGCGTCGAGCAGCTCCGCGCCGTAGCCGCCGGCCTCGAGCAGCGCCTGATCCTCCGCCGCGATCGGGAGCAGACGATCGATCTCGGCGACGATCGCCTCCGACGGAAAACGCGCGCCGACGCGGATGATCTCCTCACGTGTGACCGGGATCGTCATGGGATGTCCTCCTCGAGAGCGCGCGATTCCAGCGGCGCGATCCCAGCGCGTCAACGCTCCGCGAACGCGGGTCCCGCCCGCGCGGCGAGCGGTGTGTCTGAGAGATTGACAGTCATTCTCATCTAGACCAGGTTGCGTCCCTCGATGGGCCCCTCCTCGCGCTCGCGGATGGCGAACCGGCACGGCGTCGAGCGCCGGGCCCTGCCAGCGCGGGCGCGTCCGCGCGGCGCGGTGAAGCGCGCGTTCCGCGTGCACGGCGTGCTCGGGATGACGTTCGGAGCCGTGCTCTTCGTGATCTGCGCGTCGGGCGCGCTCGCCGCGGTGAGCAGCGACATCGACTGGCTGATCCATCCCGCGCTGCGCGCGCCCGCGCTGACCGACGACGCACCGCGAGCGAGTTGGGGCGCGCTCCACGCCAGCGCCCAGGCTCACGCGCCCGACGCGCAGGTCATCGCGCTCGCGGCGCCGCTCGGGCCCGGCTTCGCCGCCGAGGCGCTGGTGGTGCGGCCCGATCACACGCTCGTGCGCGTCTGGCTCGACCCCCGCGACGCGCGGGTTCGCGGCGAGGGGCCCTACCTCACGGTCCAGCGCTTCGCGCGCGACCTGCACCGCTCGCTCTTCCTCGGCGAGAACGTCGGCGTGTTCGTGGTCGCGCTCTTCGGCGTCGCGCTGCTCGGCTCGACCGCGAGCGGCGCGCTCGTCGTCTGGCGCAGTCGCTCGCAGCGGCTGCTGCGCGTGGCGAAGGAGCGCGCGTCGAAGGATCTGCATCGCGTCGGCGGTCTCGCGCTCGTCGCGTTCGCGCTGCTCGTCGGGCTCACCGGCACCTGGTACGGCGTCGAGCGCGTCCTCGACTGGGTCGATCTCGAGCTCACACCCCCGGTGCCGCGCATCGACGAGGCGCGTCGTGCGCGCGCGACGAGCGAGCCGATCGAGGACCTCGACGCGCTCGTCGCGCTCGGTCGCGCGGCCATGCCCGAGCTCGAGGTGCGCTCGATCGCGTTGCCCACCGAGCGACGCCCCGTGCTCTCGCTGCTCGGCGAGACCGACGCGCTGCTCGCGCGCGATCAGGCGAACCAGGTCTTCCTCGATCCCGTCGCGCGCGTCGTGCTCGACGTGTGGCGCGCCGACGCGATGACGCCGCTCGAGCGCTGGGTGCACACCGTCGACGAGCTCCACTTCGGCACGTTCGGCGGGCTGCCGACCCGGGCGCTCTGGAGCGCGATGGCGATCGGCCTGGCGCTGCTCGCGCTGAGCGGCGCGTTCATCCGCGCGCGACGAACGGTCGACAGGCAGCGAGGTGCAGCGTGAGCGCGAGAGCAGGGCTGGTGATGGCGGGGGTCGCGATCGGGCAGGCGGCGTTCGGAACGATCGACACGCTCCAGGACGACGGGACGTTCCCCGTGGCCGTGATCGCGCTGGCGCTCCTGGCGATCTCGATCGTCGCGCTCGCACCGTGGGCGCGCGCATGAGCGCTGTAGGAGACGGCATGACGATCCGGATCGTTCTCACCACGCTCGCGATGGCGAGCTTCACTGCGTGCGGCTCCGAGACACCGCGCGACGGCGCACCGGACGCGGGTGCTTCGCCCGACGGAGGCGGCACGACCGCGTCCTATGCGGTCACGACGACGGTGTTCGACGACACCACCGCCGCGACCTACGTCGCCGTGCTCGACTCGCTCGACGGCCGCGAGGTCGATCTCTCCGCGGCGCGCGAGTTCGCAGGTTGGTCGTCGGTCGCCGCGCACGACGAGGTGCTCTTCGTGGGCCACGGAGAGCGGCCCGAGGTCGAGCGCTACACGCTGACCGCGAACGGAACGCTCGGCGACGCGGAGCAGACCGTGAGCTTCGCGGCGCACGGCCTGAGCTCGGCGTCGCTCTCGTTCAACACGTTCGTCGACGCGACGATGGCGCACATGGGGCTCGAGCAGACGTCGAGGATCCTCTGGGATCCGACCGAGATGGCGATCGTCGGCTCGGTGGACACACCGCAGGTCGCGCCCGAGCGCGATGGGATGACGGTCACCGCGGCCAACTTCCAGGGACGCGTGGTCCGCGACGACGCCGTGTTCCAGCCGTACTTCTGGCACGACGCCGACTGGTACGCGTTCCATCAGGAGTCGCAGATCGCGATCTACGCGAGGGACGGATCGCTCGAGACGCTGCTCGACGTGCCCTGCCCCGCGCTCCAGATCGCCACGCAGGACGAGCAGGGCAACCTCTATTTCTCCGGGATGGTCGACACGATCGCGTACGACCTGGTGGAGGAGGCGAGCACGCTGGAGCGCTGTGTCGCGCGCATCGACGCGGGCGAGCGCACGATCGCCGAGGGCTGGCCGCGACGCTTCGAGGAGCTCACGGAAGGGCGACCGGCAGGCGTCTTCCACTACCTCGCGGACGGGATCGGGATCCTCACGGTCTATCACGTCGAGAACGCGGACCCGACCTCGCCGACGTTCCTCGACGACTGGTACGCCGCGAGCTGGGGGCTCTGGCTCGTGAATCTCGAGGACTGGCGAGCCGAGCCGATCGAGGAGTGGCCGCTCGGCTCCTCCAACATCTTCTTCTCGCGCCTCGACGGCCGACTCTTCGTCCACCGCGTCGAAGCCGACTTCTCGTCCACCACGATCTCCGAGATCGCGATCGACGGCAGCTTCGAGGAGCGGCTCACGGTGCGCGGCTACGCGGCGTATCCGCTGCTCCGGCTCCGCTGATCACTCGCACTCGTAGCGAATCGTCGACGTCGCGGGCGGCGCGAAGATCGTCGTCAGGCGCCCGTTCTCGTCGTAGCCGCGCGGCACGCTCGAGGTCGACGCGCCTTCGGTGATCACGTGATCGACGCGACGTCCTTGCGCGTCGTGCGTCCATCGGTGCTCGACCGTCCTCCGCCCATCGCCGTGCGGGACGATGCGCAGCGCGCCGACGCGACCCTCGGCATCCGTCGTGATCTCGTAGTCGCGCCACACGTCGAGCGATCCGTCGCCGGTCGTGTCGTAGCCGTCGCGCACCACACGCCCGGCGTCGTCGTACGTCCACTGCTGCTCGAGGGCGCGCGCGCCGAACGAGTCGTGTCGCTCGTACGCCATGCGCGACGGACCGCGCTCCGAGTACGTCGTGCGCTTCGACCAGCGCGGCTCGCTCGCGCCCTCGACGTCGCAGCGCTCCGCGATCACGCGGCCCCGCGCGTCGCGCTGCCACGTCCGGATCTCGCTCCCTCTGCGCGTCGGCCCCTCGCATCGCACCCGGGTCTCGCGCCGCGTCGCGCCCTGCGCGTCGAGGGTGCGCACGATCTCGCGATCGACCTCGCCGTCGCCGTCCTCGTCGATCGACTCGCGCAGCGTGTCGCCGTCGCGCTGCCACGTCGTGACGCGCTCGGGCCGTCCGTCGACGAACGTCGGGCCGCGATCGCCCGCGCCCTCGACGTACACCGGTCGATGCTCGCGCTCGACGATCTCGCGCACCAGCATGCCCGCGACGTCGTGCTCCCATCGCACGCGCAGCTGCACCTCGCCGCGCTCCGCGATCTCGTACGACTCCGGCAGGCCGCGCGCGTCGCGCGTCCATCGCATCGACTGCGTCGCGCTCTCGAGCGCGCACACCGGCAGTGGCGCCACCGGCGCGACGATCGACGCCGGCACGTCGCGCTCGTCGAACGGCGCCCAGCCGCGATATGCGTCGATCGCGGGCCACACGTCGTCTGCTTCGTCGCACCCGTCGGCCGGCGCGCATGCGAGCTCTCCCGTCTCGTGCGTCGGTGCGCTCGGTGCGCCTCCGCAGCCGGTCGCGAGGAGCGCGACGATCATCGTCGGAACGGTCCGGTTCTCGTGCACGCGGCCCTGCGACGATCGACCGCGCCCCACGATCTGTCCAGGGTCGCGAGGCGACCTCGCCGCGCTCATGTCTTCCTCGTGCGACGTGTCTTCGTCGGGATCGTCCTCTCGCTCCTGCTCTTCGCGAGCGCCCTCGCCGAGGCGCAGCGCACCGGTGGCAGCTTCGGCGGACGGCGCTGGGGCGGCGGTGGGCGTGGCAGCGCGCCGAGCTATGGCGGAACGCGCTACCGCGGTGGTGGCTACGGCGTCGGCCCCGGCCCCTTCGTGTTCTTCGTGCCCGGCGGGATCGGGATGGGCGGTCTGCTCACGTTGCTCGTGGTCGGCGGCGTCGTGCTGGTGCTCGCGCGTGGCGCACGCCGCGCGGCGCTCCACACGCCGGGCCCGCAGTCGCGCGCGTGGGACGAGGTCGATCTCGGCGTCGTGCAGATCGGGGTCGACCACGAGACGCGCCGTGCGATCGAAGAGACCCTCGCCACGCGCCGTGTCCCGCCCTTCGGCGCGGCGTGGCTGCGCGAGGTGGTGAACGAGCTGCGCGCGCGGCGTGACGCGTGGCGCGCGGTGCGTGTCGACGACTACCGGCCGATGTCGCCGCCGATGGCGGCGGGCTCGTTCCGGAGCGTCCAGGAGGGCGCTGCGCGGGGTGCACCGCTCGCGGAGCGCGAGCCCGAGCTCGACGTCGTCACCATCGCCGTCGCGTCGCATCGCGAGATCGTCGACGTGCAGCGCGACGACGCCGACGCGGCGGAGCACGTGATGCGCGCGCTGACCCGGCTCGCGCCCGAAGAGATCGTCGCGCTCGACATCCGCTGGGCCGCGCCCGCGTGATCTCGCGCGCGGAATCGCGCATGTCGTGCGAAGGTTCTCGCGCCCACGATGCGGGGGACCCTCTACGCGGCGATCGTGCTCGTCGCGATCACGCTCTCGTGCGCGATCGCCTCGGCCCAGCACACCGGCGGCAGCTTCGGCGGCGGGCACTTCGGTGGCGGCGGCCGCTCGAGCGGCGGCTATCACGGCGGCGGCTATCACGGCGGCGGACGCGTCGGCGGCCACTACGTCCCGGGCGGCTATCGCGGCGGGTACTACCACTCGTACTCGAACGGCGGCTCGGGCGTCGACGATGGCTCGGGCGCGCTCTGGCTCGTCCTCTTCGTGATGCTCGGCGCGTTGGTGGTCGGCGCGCGCCCGCGCACGATGCGCCCTCTCGCGGCCCCGAGCCCGCAGTCGCCCGAGTGGAAGAACGTCGATCTCGGCGTCGTCGAGATCACCGTCGATCGCGCCACGCGCATCGAGATCGAGCGCGCGATCGGGACGCGCAGGACCCACGCGCGCGCGCCTCGTCGCCTCCGCCGGCTGCGCGCGATGATCGAAGCGCTGCGCGCCCGTCGCTCGGACTGGCGCCTCGTGCGGGTCGAGGATCATCGCCCGATGTCGTCGCCGATCGCCGACGGAGTGTTCCGCCGTCTCGCCGACGAAGCGCAGCGCGGTGTCGTTCCCGACGATCGCGAGGTGCTGACGATCGTGGTCGCGTCGCGCCGCGAGATCGTCGACGTGCACCGCAGCGATGCGGAGGCCGCGGATCGTGTGCTCCGGGCGATGGCCCAGCTCGAGCTCCGCGACATCGTCGCGCTCGAGATCGCCTGGCGCGCAGGGCACTGAGCGAATATCGGCTCGCCGGCGTCGGGCCCCTCCCGTCCGCGTGCGCCGCACGCTCCCGTGCGGGCGCGCCGCCAGCGAGCATTCCCGGTGAGACGCGAGCGCGCGGGCCGCGCGCGGGGGGGATGCGCGCGCGGCCCGCGTGCTCCAGCGTCAGCTGAGCAGCGCGTCGCTCGGCGGTTCGACGCCGAGCGCCAGCTCCTCGCGGACGCGCGCGAGCGCGTCGTCGAGGCGCATCTTGGTCTCGTCGAGAGCCTCGAGCGCCGCGAGGCGCTCGTGCTGCGTGCTCGCGCCGTGGGCGCGACGGACCGCGGCCGCGAGGGCCGCCAACCAGATCGTTGCTTCGGTGGAGGGGTCGTCCATGGGCACGCTCATTCTCCGATCAAATCGGGTCTTGCGTGAGTCGCCAGACTGTCGTCTCCAGGTGCGTTCGAGGCTCGCGCCGCAGGTCCCACCACAGCGACCCACGTTCAGATCCGCCCCGGTTTTCGATGTTTCTCGCGCGGCGCTCCGCACTCGCGGAGGCCCGCCGGGAGGGCCCGGTTTGACCCATGCGGGACCGGAGAAGTAGGGTTCGCGCGTTCCAACCCAGGAGCTGGATCGGATGACGACTTCGAGAGGACGGATCGCGGCGGCCGCCGTGGCCTTGGTGATGGCGTGCACGGCGCTCGTCGGATGTGGTGGTCGGCAACAGCCGCCCACGACCGGGACCTGCCATCCGGGTCGCGAGTGGGTGCCGCCGGCGCAGGACGAGAACGGTCAGTGGCGCGACGGCTACTGCCGCAGCACGGGCGGGTGATCGGCGAGCCTGCGCGCGCGCGACACGCCGCGCGTGACGGCTTCTGACCGCTCGATTTCGAAGGACGCGGGCGCATGGGCGAGATGCCGATGCGCCCGCGATCGTTTTCCGTCCGCTCGCGCGCGACTCGCGCGCGCCACGTTCATTCCGCCCGAGAGACCGTCCGGTGACGCGTGGCGTCACTTCTTTCCAGCGCGAAAAGTCGTCGAAACAAGCGGCCGGTACATCCCGGAGCGTCGAGAACGGCGGGTTTCGCGCGGCGTCCCGGGGCGGGGCGAACGGCGAGGGAGACGTGTGTCCGTTCGACGGCAGTCGGGAGGATCCGGATGAACGAGCTCGTCTCGAGGACCAGCAAGCGAGCCGCGTGGGCGGCGCTGGCGATCCTGGTGTCGCTGACCCTCTTGCCGCGCGCGAGCGCGCAGGACACGGCCACGGCCGAGCCCGCCGCCGAACCGGCGCCGGGGGCGACCGAGGAGACGCCAACGACCACCGAGGCGCCCACCGAGACCGTCGCGCCCGCGGAAGAGCCCGCGGTCACGACGACCGAGACCGTGGCTGTCCCCGAAGCGAGCGAGGTCGCGGCCGAGGAAGCCGCGGCCGAGGAGCCCGAGGCCGAGGCCGAGTCGTGGACGGACAACCTCTCGTTCCGGGTGTTCGCCGACGCGTACGTCGCCGCGCACTGGACGCTGCCCAACGGCTTCGAGGGCAACCAGACGGCGATCATCGGGCACCGCGCGTACGACGTCTTCGGCGGTCCCTCGCTCGCGTTCGCCGGCCTCGATCTGCGCTACGCGCCCGACCCGCTCGGCGCGGCGATCGATCTGCGCTTCGGCACCGGCGTGCCGCGACTGCTCGGCGCGTTCAGCGGTCTGCCCGAGGGCCTGCAGTTCCTGAAGCAGGCGTACGTGTCGTGGCGCCCGTTCGAGAACTTCCAGATCGACTTCGGTCAGTTCGACACGATCTACGGCGCCGAGGTCTCGGAGAGCTGGCTCAACCCGAACTACTCGCGCGGCTCGCTCTACAACGTCGTGCAGCCCTTCTATCACATGGGCTTCCGCGCCTCGTACGCCGTGATCCCCGAGCTCACGCTCACCGCGATCGCGGTCAACGGCTGGAACAACGTCGCGGACAACAACGACGGCAAGAGCGTCGGTGTCCAGGCGGCGCTCACGCTCGGCGACTTCTCGGTCGCGCTCGGCTACCTCACCGGTCCCGAGCAGTCCGACTGCAACGCGGTCCCGCTCCCCGGCGAAGCGCCGATCGCGGGCTGCGTGACCGACGAGGACCTCGGCGATCACGACGGTCGCTTCCGCCACCTCGTCGACCTCATCCTGCGCTACAGCGTCGGCGACCTCGCGCTCGTCGCGAACGGCGACGTGACGGTCGAGGACTTCGGCGCCGCGGGCTACACGACGATCGCGGGCGGCATGATCGGCGCGCAGTACCGCTTCATCCCCGAGTTCGCCCTCGCGCTGCGCGGTGAGGTCCTCTACTTCGAGGACACCGACGAGTCGCTCACGACGGGCACGTTCACCATCGAGGTCGCGCCCGATCCGCACCTCGTGTTCCGCCTCGACAACCGCCTCGACGTCTCGAGCTACGACCAGTTCGTCGACAACAGCGGTCAGCCCACGGAGCTCGTGTTCTCGAGCATCCTCGGCGTCGTCGCGCACTCCGACTGACCCGTCCGCGCGCTTCGCGCGGGACCGGCGGGACGAGCACTCCCGCAGGGACTCGCGAAAAATCGGCTCGCCCGCCGTCCCTCCCGTCCGCGCGCTTCGCGCGCTCCCGTCCGGGACCGGCGGGACGAGCACTCCGGCAGGGACTCGCGAAAAATCGGCTCGCCCGCCGTCCCTCCCGTCCGCGCGCTTCGCGCGCTCCCGTCCGGGACCGGCGGGACGAGCACTCCCGCAGGGACTCACCGCTCGGCCATCAGCGCGCTCGCCCTCCGCACCGCCTCTTCGGCGTCGCGGGGGTCGCGAGCGCGCAGCACCAATTCGATCTTCTCGTCGACCTTCTCGATGCGGAGGACGAGCCCTCCGACGGCCAGCGGATCGCGCGCGCCGAGCGACTCACCGCTCGCGGCGTAGCGCGCGGACTGGCAGGAGAGCACGCGCTCGGCGAGGGCCGCGTCGAGGCCGAGATCGTTGTCGACGTGCATGCGCACGCCGAGCGTCTGCAGGCGACGTGGGTTTCCGCCGAACGCCGTGATCGCCTCCGCGTGCAGCAGGAGATGCGGCGCGTCCGCGAGCGTGCGGTCGACGAGCTCGGGCGCGAGGCCCCCGCACGCGAGCGCGGCACGTTGGCTCGCGCGCGCTCGTTGCCGTCCCGAATCGTCGATCGGGCTGTGTGTGAAGCATCCCGTCGAGCCCAGGACGAGGACTGCGACCAGGCCCGACACGAAACGTTTCGGAATAAGGCTGGACACGAGCCAGAAACATAGACCCCTCGCCCGTGGGAAACCAAGCACCACGTGGTGCATCGACACGCTCGCGCCGGAGAACAGGAGGGCCGTGTGCGCGATCGACGGAACGACGAACGCGCGCGACCCCGTCGGGATCGCGCGCGTCGTATCGCGAGGAGCGGCGCTGGCTCAGAAGGCGCGGACGTCGCGCCCCTTCGCGTGCGTCTCGTAGAGCGTGACGATCTCGTCGATCGTCGCGAGGTCCTGCGCGCCGAGCGTGCGGAAGAACGCGGCCGTGGCCGCGCACGCGGCGAGCGTGCGGTCCGACGCGTCGCGTGCGCCGGTCCACACCGACTCGTCCTGCGCGGCCGCGAGGATCTGCTCGGTGAGATCGGCCGGGGCCTCGATGCGCGCAGCCTCGAGCGCGTACTCGAGCGTCTGGTGCGCGAGCGCGAGCACGGCCATGCGCGGGTCGAGCGCCTCGACCGTCAGCCACTTGGGCTTGCTCGGGCTCATCTGGTTGAGCACCGCGAGGAACGCGTTCACCGCGTACACGACCGCGAGCTTGCGCTGCGCGGCGCGGAGGTCGGTGAGGATCGCGAAGGGATCGGCGCGACGCCCCTCGAGGTGCTTCGCGATCACCGCGTTCACCATCGCGACGTGCGACTCCGCGGCGTGCAGCTGGTCCCAAAGGAAAAGGCCGCGCAGATCGCGCGGCCTCTTCTGGAACTGCTCGTAGCTCTCGGCGAACTGCTGATCCGCCGCCATGCGCTCGGCGACGATCGCCGCCCACGCGGCGCACACGTCGTCGATCTCCTGCGCGCGCTGCTCGGCGAACTCGCGCTCCGAGCGGCTCGGTCGCGCCTTCACCGGCACGAGGCGCTCGCTGTCGCGCGTGCGCTCGACCGGTGCTGCGCTCGTGGCCGGCTCGACGTCGGCGTCACGCGCGTTGCGCTTCTGGCGCGCGCCGTTCGCCTTCGCGTCGCCGTTGGCGTGCACCGAGTGGCCGTTCGCGCTCTTCGCGGTGCTGCCACCGTTCGTCGCGCGGCGCTTGCCGGTGCTCTTCTGCGCCCGTCCCGTCGTCGTCCCGCTCCCCATGCGAACGCGAGGATGCCACGACTCGCCGACGAACGCTGCTAGGACTACGCGCACGGCGAGGGCGATGCGTGCGATAGGATGCGACACGATGCGCACGAAAGCGGGGCTCTCGATCGCACTCCTCGTCGCGCTGTTCGTCCTCGCCGACGTCGCGCGTGCGGACGCGGTGCCCGCGTGCGGTCCCTTCGAGCATCGTGAAGGTCGACCTCACGAGAGCGAGTGTCGCTTCGGTCCTGCGTGGCTCTGCAGCGCGTCCGCGTCCTCACGTGACGGTGCCAGCGCGATACCGCTGGTCGCGCTCGCGGGGATCGTGGTGATGGCGCGACGTCGCTCACGGCGCTGACGCCTGTCCGTCGCACGCTCGTCGCCGTCCTTCGTCTAGAGTGCGCGCCGCTTCGCGTGGAGGTGGTGCGATGAAGACCGGTTCGAAGGGGACGACGTTCTCGCGCCGCCGCGCGCTGAAGAGCGCGGGGGTGCTCGGCGCGGCGACGATGATCGGGTGCGAGCCGGGCGACGAGGCGCCGATCGACGCATCGACGCAGATGGGCAGCGACGCGAGCGCGCCCGATGCCGGCCCACGCGGACGTGACGCGGGACCCGCGCCGACCGGCGCGTTCCAGCACGGCGTCGCGAGCGGGGATCCGCTGGCCGATGCGGTGATCCTCTGGACGCGCGTGACCACCGACGGCACGTCGGCGATCGCGCTGACGTGGGAGGTCGCGCGCGATGCGTCGTTCGCGACGATCGATGCGAGCGGCGACGTCTCCGCCGATCCCGCGCGCGACTTCACGGCGAAGGTCGACGCGACCGGGCTGATGCCCGCGACGACCTACTTCTATCGGTTCCGCGTCGTCGACGGAGGCGAGACCTCGCCCGTCGGTCGCACCCGCACCGCGCCCGCGAGCGACGCCGAGATCGCGCGGCTGCGCTTCGCGGTGTGCTCGTGCTCGAACTACGCGTTCGGGTACTTCCACGCGTATCGCAACATCGCGCAGCGCGCCGATCTCGACGCGGTGCTGCACCTCGGCGACTACATCTACGAGTACGGCACCGGCGAGTACGGATCGTTCCGCGAGTGCGATCCGCCGCACGAGATCACGACGCTCGAGGACTACCGCCGTCGATATCGCCAGTACCGCAGCGACTCCGATCTGCAGGAGGCGCATCGACAGCACCCCTTCGTCAACGTGTGGGACGATCACGAGAGCGCCGACAACTCGTGGCGCGACGGCGCGAACAACCACGACGAGAGCGAGGGCGCGTGGGCCGCGCGCAAGGCCGCGGCGCAGCAGGCGTTCGACGAGTGGCTGCCGATCCGCACCGCGACCGAAGGGCCCTCGCGCATCTGGCGCGCGCTGCGTTACGGCGCGCTCGCCGAGCTCGTGATGCTCGACACGCGCATCGAGGGGCGCAGCGAGCAGGGCGTGGGCGAGGCCGACGCGCGCACGCTGATCTCGAACGAGCAGGAGGCGTTCTTGATCGAGCGCCTCACCACGACCGATGCGCAGTGGAAGGTGATCGGACAGCAGGTGATGTTCTCGCCGCTGCCGGTGCTCGCGAACACCGATCAGTGGGACGGCTATCCGGCGTCGCGCCGGCGCGTGCTCGACGCGATCCGTGGTGACGGAGAGCGCGATCCGGTGCGCGACGTGGTCGTGCTCACCGGCGACATCCACACCGCGTGGGCGTGCGAGGTGGTGGAAGATCCGAGCGCGTCGCCGCTGCCCCCGGCGGACGCGGTCGAGTTCGTCGCGGCGGGGATCAGCTCGCCGCCGATGAGCCCGCCCGGTGGTCCGCTCGAGCGCGGAATCCTGCGCACCATCGCGGAGCGCGCGCCGCACATCAAGTACGTCGATCTCTCGCACCGCGGGTACTTCGTGCTCGACCTCTCGCCGGCGCGCGCGCACGCGACGTACGTGCAGATCGTCGACGTGGAGGCGCCGTACGACATCAGCGAGGTGGAGATCACGGCGTGGGAGACCGCGACCGGGACCCACCGTCTCGTGGAGACCGAGCCGGCCTCGCCGCCCGACGGAGCCCCTCCGCTGGCGCCCTGACGCGGTGCGGCTCGAAACGTGACGCAGCGCGGCGTACAGCGCCGGAAACCAAGCGGAGACGCCCGAAGAAACTTCCGTTCGCGGTCTTGACGCACGCGCGTCATCGGTTGGACCCTGTTCAACAACGCCGATGCGTACGCGACGCTTGCTTCACGTTCTGCTCGCGCTCGTCGCGGGCTGTGGCCTGCCACTGGACACCGATCAACGGGTCCCCACCTTCCCGATCTTCGATCCGGGATCGGGGGAGATCCCGATGCCCAACGACGCGCTGCGCGACGACGAGGAGGGCCATCTCGATCTCCCGATCGACGACGACGACCCCGACCTCAGCGTCACGGAGCGCGCGTTCCGCAGCTGGATGAACACGCGCGACGGTTGGTCGACCACGATGGCCGCGACGGTGCGGTTCAGCGCGGTCGTCGACGATCGCTCGATCGATCCCGACACCGTGCAGGTGTGGGACTGGCTGCCCACGCCGCAGCGCGTGAACGACCTCGAGATGCGCCTCGAGGAAGGCGATCGTCGCCTCACGATCCTCGCGCCGCGCACCGGGTGGGAGCGCGGGCATCGCTACGTGATCGTGGTGCGCGGAGGCGAGCTCGGCGTGCGCGACACGCAGGGCTTCGGCGTCGAGCCCGACGCGATCTTCTACTTCCTGCGCCGCAACGAGGTGCTCAACACGATCGGGCACAACCGCGCGTTCCCCGGTCCGACGCGCGCCGAGCGGCTCGACGCGGGCACGCGCCTCGAGAACCTGCGGCTCGAGCTCGCGCCGTTCTTCCAGTTCTTCGAGGACCCGGCGCGGCCCACGCAGAGCGAGATCCCGCGCGACGAGGTCGCTGCGCTCTGGTCGTTCACGGTCACGCAGGATCCCGAGCTCGCGATGGATCGCGACTCGCAGCGCGTGCCGCTGCCCTTCGATCTGCTGATCGATCCCGACACCGGGCTCGTCTCGCTCGAAGAGGCGGAGTGGGACAGCGAGCTCGAGGCGAACGCGAAGCGCCAGGCGAACGAGCTCGACGGGTTCGGGGTCTCGCCGAACCTGCTCTTCGAGCTCACCGAGGCGGTCGATCCCGCGACGGTCGCGGGGAACGTGCACCTCTTCGAGCTCGACGACACGCCGCGCGAGCTGCCCGTGAGCGTGAAGGTGATGGGCGACGATGGCGAAGAGGCGTGCCGTCAGACGCCGACGCCCGCGGACTGCATCCACCTCGTCGTGGTGGTCGACGACTCGGCGCTGCCGCTGCAAGGCCACACGACGCACGCGGTGGTGGTCGACCGCGGCATCCGCAGCGCCGACGGCGAGGCGGTCGAGCCGATGCCGATCGGCTGGTTCATGCGGAGCGAGCACCCGATCGCGGTGCGTGGCGAGAGCCAGATCGGATCGCTCACCGACGCGCTCGCGAACCGCGTCGAGATCACGCGCGCGCGCATCGGTGAGTTCCTCGACGGATACGGGCGCGAGAACCTGATCACCGCGTGGCCGTTCACCACGATGGACGCGGTGCCGGGGATCCGCGAGGCCGCGCGCACGTCGATCGATCTCGAGCTCGACGTGGAGCCGACGGTGCGCGAGCGGCTGACGCCGGCGCAGGCGCTCGAGGCGCTCTCGCCGGGCGTCGAGGGCGCGGCGATCCGCGCGGTCTATCTCACGCGCAGCATCGGCGTGCGCGAGTACGTGGTGGGCACGATCCCCTCGCCGTACTTCCTCGATCCGATCTCGCGACGCTGGCGCGACGACGGGCAGCACCCGATGCAGCCGGTGCGCTTCTACATGGCGATCCCGAACGATCTGCCGGAGGACGAGCCCGCGCCGGTCGTGATCTTCGGGCACGCGATCGTGACCGACTCGCGCTTCCTGATGGGCATCGCGGGCGAGCTCGCGCAGCGCGGGTTCGTGGCGATCGCGATCGACTTCCCGTTCCACGGCGAGCGCATCGCGTGCATCGACGCGAGCCTGGTCGCGATCCCGAACTTCTTCCCCGAGGTGTTCCGGAACCTCACCGGGCTCGACGACGACATCCTGCGCTTCCCGCCCTGCGCGTCGGGGGGCGATGCGACGTGCAGCACCGACGGGCGTTGTCTGACCGCGAGCGGCGAGCCCGACGAGTTCAATCAGTTCCCGCTCGTCGCGGTGCAGATGGCGAGCGGCGCGGCGTTCCTCGACACCCACGATCTGCCGTACATCAACGATCACTTCCGGCAGGCGCTCATCGATCTCTCGTCGCTGCTGCGATCGATCCAGACGGCGGACTGGGAGGGCGCGACCGGGGTGCGGCTCGACCCCGAGCGCGTGCACTACGTCGGTCAGTCGCTCGGCGCGATCATCGGATCGGTGTGGGTCTCGGTGACGCCGGAGATCCAGCGCGCGGTGCTCAACGTGCCGGGCTCGGACATGGTCGATCTCTTCGTCGAGTCGACGTACTTCTCGCCGCAGATCGACGAGTACTTCACGACGATCGACGTGCCGCGGCCGAGCTTCGAGGAGGAGCGCCTGCTCGACGTCGCGCGCTGGCTGATCGACGGCGTCGATCCGCACAGCGTCGCGCACCTCTACGCGCAGGAGGATCGGCAGGTGCTGATCCAGATGTCGCGCGGCGACATCATCATCCCGAACCGCACGACCGAGGTCTTCCGCCGCGTGAGCGGTCGCCCGATGCGCACCTACGCGAGCCCGCTGCACGCCGACCTGATCATCCCCGCGCTCGGCGACGCGATGCTGCGCGATCTCGGGATGTTCATCTCGGGCGAGATCGAGGAGTAGTCGCGAGCGCTTCGGCTCACACCGGTGCGAGTCGCGGCTCACACCGGTGCGAGTCGGCGCGTCGATCGACCGCCGGATGAGGTGCTACACAGCGCGCGATGTCGGCGCTCTCGGGCTCTCTCAGCTACGCGCGGTTCTTCGCGCCTCGTTCGCTTCCGCGCGGGTTCCTCGACAAGTCGCACGAGAAGATCCTCCACCACGCGATGCGACCGCTGCGGCCCGAGGAGCCGGACGCCGAGCGCTCGGGGTGGTGCGTGATGGGCGATCCGCTCGACGTGGACCTGCCCAGTGGGCGCATCTATCTCGACGGCTTCCTGAACCTCGGGTTCCGCACCGATCGTTGGGCGATCCCCGGGCCGCTCCTGAAGACGCGGGTGCGCGAGGCGGAGACCAAGTACCGCGAGAAGAGCGGGCGCGAGAAGCTCTCGCGGCGCGAGCGCACGGAGATCAAGGAGGTCGTGACGCGCGAGCTGCGCAAGCGCCTCGTGCCCACGACGCGCGTGATCGATCTGACGTGGTCGCTCGAGGAAGGCGTCGTGCGCTTCTTCAGCCACACCGAGCGCAACGCGCTCGCGATGATCGAGCTCTTCCAGAAGACGTTCGCGATCGAGCTCGTCGCGGAGTCGCCGTACACGCTCGCGCAGCGCATCGAGCTCGGCGAGGACGAGACGCAGGCCTGGGCCGATCTCGAGATGACGGTGCTCGCGCCGCGGAAGGGAGCGCGCTGATGCAGCTCGCGGATCTGATCGAGAAGCGGCGCTTCGTGGGGCGCGAGCTGCTGCTCTGGTTGTGGATGGAGAGCGAGCTCTTCGAGGGCACGCTGAGCACGCGCGAGCACGGCTCGTTCGGGCTGTGGATCGAGAAGAAGCTCGTGCTCTCGGCCGACGCGGAGAGCACGCGCATCACCGCGGCGCTGCCCGGGCTCGGGCGCGAGGCGAAGGAAGCGCTGCTGCGTGGTCAGCTGCCCGAGAGCGCGGGAATCCGCATCTCGCGCGGGGACGACGACACGAGCCTGGTGCTCGCGGGCGAGAGCTTCGCGGTGCGCGGGCTGAAGCTGCAGACCGAGCTCGGGCCCGATGGAGACGCAGTCGCCGGCGATCTCGTCGACGAGATGGCGGGACGCACCCGCGGCAAGCCGAAGAAGAAGAAGGGCGCGGACGAGGACGAGCAGGACGACACGCCGTTCTACGAGCGCATGAAGATGACGCGCGAGATCGAGGACGTGCTCGCGGCGCTGTATCGCGAGTTCCTCGCGCTGCGTCTGAGCGCGCGCTGGACGAGCGTGGTCGTGCCGACGCTGCAGCGCTGGGCCGAGGGCGAGAAGGTGGACGCCGACGCGTATCGCGCGGCGCGGGATGGGAAGAGCGCGAAGAAGCGCGCGCGCGGCTGATCGGAGGAGCGGTCGCGGAGGCCGAAGGGCAACGTGGGACGCCGCGCGGGGCGGTTGGCGAGCCCGAAGGGCACGTCGGACGGCGCGCGGGGCGGTTGGCGAGCCCGAAGGGCAACGTGGAACGCCGGGCGGGGCGGTTGGCGTGCCCCGAGGGCAGCGAGGATCGCTGCGCGCGACGGTTGGCGAGCCCGAAGGGCAACGTGGAACGCCGGGCGGGGCGGTCGGCGTGCCCCGAGGGCAGCGAGGATCGCTGCGCGGGACGGTCGGCGTGCCCGAAGGGCAGCCGAGGACGCCGGGCGGGGCGATCGGCGTGCCCCGAGGGCAGCGTGGGTCGCAAGCGCGGGGCGGCTGGCGAGCCCGAGCCCCGTGAGGATCGCCTTCGAAGACGTGCACGTCGCCGTCGCCGTTCACGACCACGTCGACGACGCGCTGTGTGGAGGGCAGGCCGCTGGTGTCGAGCGACGTTCCCTAGCGCCGGTGCGGCGCGTCGGGGCCGACCTCGAGCGTGTCGGTGTACGGCAGATCCGCGCGCGCTTCGGTGGACTGGATCGATCGACCCAGCGCGATCGCGGCGACCAGCGGGTCGGGCTCGTCGTGCGCGCGCTCGGCGGGCGGAACGCTCGAGCCTGCGGCGCGGTGCTCGAGCAGCGGGAGCACGTGGCTGCGCAGCTCGGCCTTGCGCATCTCGAGCTCACGCCGAAACGCCGCCAGCCTTCGTGCGCCGATCGCGAGGCCCAGCGCGAGCCCGATCGCGAACGCGACGATCGCGAGCAGCGCGCCCATCACTCGAAGTAGAGCACGGCCTCCTCGCCGTGCGCCTCGATCAGCGCGCCGACGTAGGAGAGCAGCGTCTCGCGACGCTCGAGCACGCCCGCGATCTGGCGATCCTCGAGCACCATGCTCGGCTCATCCGCGGCGAGCGCGACGCGCAGCGCCTCTTCGTCGAGCGCGATCAGGTGATCGATCGTCGAGCGCGAGAAGCGCGTGGTGCGGCGCAGCGTCTCGAGCATGCGCGCCTGGACGCCCTCGCCGAGCGCGAACGGGAACGCGAGGTTGTGATCGCGGATCACCAGCCGTCCGTTGGGCAGCGGGCGCACGTTGCCGCCGCTCCAGCGGTCGCGGTTCGCGATGAGGTAGTCGAACACCAGCACGTTCGAGAGATCGCGCGCGAGCGCGAGATCGCTCTCCGGGATCGCACCGCCCTGCGCCAGCCATCCGCGCCATCGCGTGATGCCCTCGGGCGTGTCGAGGTCGCTGCGCAACATGCCGGGCACCCAGTACACGAACGCGCCGCGTGCGACGTTGCCGGTGAGCACGAGCTCGCTCGTGAGCTCGTCGAAGTCGACCTCGGGATCGAGCGCACGCCGCAGCGCCGCACGGTCGATGCTGCGCAGCACCGCGGGCGGCACGTCGTCGAGCCCGAGCTCGATCGCGACGCGATACGCCGCGACCTCGGCGAGCCATCCGCGCGGATGCGAGCGCGACTCGGGCCGGAACGCCGCGTCGATCGTGCCCGCGAGCTCCGCCTGGAACACCAGCGACGACGAGCCCACCGGACGGAACCGCTCGGGCGGCGCCGACGCGAGCGCGGCGACGAGCTGCGCCTCGCCGAGCTCGGTGCCCGCGAACGAGCGACGAGGGCCCTGGGCGCGAACGCCGAGGGCGGCGGTGACCAGGATCACCACCGCCCCCGAGACGATCGCGAACGCTCTGCGCGCGCCGATCACCAGACCTGGATCACTTGAACATCGCGAAGAGGTTCTTCGCGATGACCATGCGCTGCACCTGCGACGTGCCCTCGTAGATCTGCAGGACCTTCGCGTCGCGCATCAGCTTCTCGACCGGGTACTCCTTCATGAACCCGTTGCCGCCGAAGACCTGCACCGCGTCGGTCGCGACCTGCATCGCCGCATCGGCGCCGAACGCCTTCGAGTAGCTCGCGACGATCGAGTTGCGCGAGCCCTTGTCGATCATCCACGCGGCCTTGTGGACCATCAGGCGCGTCGCTTCGTACTTGATCGCCATCTCGGCGATCATGAACTGCACGGCCTGGTGGTTCGCGATCGCGGTGCCGAACGTCTTGCGCTCGAGCGCGTAGCGGATCGACTCCTCGAGCGCGCGGCGCATGATGCCGCAGGCGCCCGCGCCGATGTCGGGGCGCGTGCGATCGAAGGTCTGCATCGCGACCTTGAAGCCCTCGCCCTCGCCCGCGAGCACGTTCGCCGCCGGGACCTTCACGTCCTCGAGGATCACCGTCGCGGTGTCGCTCGCGCGCTGGCCCATCTTGTCTTCCTTCTTGCCGATCGAGAGGCCGGGGCTCTCGCGATCGACGATGAAGGCCATGATGTTCTTGTGACGGCCCTCGGGGTTCGTGGTCGCGAACACCACGTACCAGCTCGCGATCGAGGCGTTCGTGATGAAGCACTTCTGGCCGTTGAGGACCCAGTCGTCGCCGACCTTGCGCGCGCGGCACTGGATGCCCGCGGCGTCGCTGCCCGCGCCCGGCTCGGTGATCGCGTACGCGGCGAACACGGGCTCGCGCGCGAGCATGCCGAGGTACTTCTTCTTCTGGTCCTCGTTGCCCGCGATCATGATCGGCGTCGCGGCGAGGGTGTTCGCGGTGATCGAGGTCTGGATGCCGGTGCAGCCGTAGGCGAGCTCCTCGGTGATGAGGACGTTGTCGATCTCGCCCATCCCCGCGCCGCCGTACTTCTCCTCGATGCCCGGCGTCACGAGCCCGAGCTCCCACGCCTGCTTGAACACGTCGACGGGGAACTTCGAGTGCTGGTCGCACTCGGCCGCGATCGGGATGATGCGATCCTTCGTGAACTGGCGCGCGGTGGAGACCAGCGCCTGCTGTTCCTCGGTGAGCTCGAAATCCAGCATCTCGTCCTCGTGTCGTTACTACTGGAGGGCCCGTGCTCAGGCCCTCCTTCCCCGCCGAGCAGAACGCTCGCTCGACTACTTCCGGCGCGCTTGTTCGCGCCGCTTGAGCTCGGCGCGCGCGGAGCGCGCCCCGAGAACGAACCCGATCGCGATCCCCACGAGGAGCACGGCCGGAATGAAGAAGAAGTGATCGGCCGTCGGGAGCCCCACGCTCACTCCGCCTTGGCCGCGGGGGCGCGATCGAGCGCCTTCTGCAGTCGATCGAGATCGCGCGCGGTCGTGCTCTGCAGGCGACCCAGCCACGCGACGTAGGTCAGGACGAGCACCAGGATCGTGCCGTACGCGCCGACGAGCAGCGGACCGCCGGGCACGTCCTCGGTGCTCGGGCCTTCCACCGCCTGGAACGAGGTCGCGCGGCTCTCGGCGGCGGTCTCGCGGCGCGGCTCTTCCTGCGCGAACGCGGTCGCGAGGGGCGCGAGCACCATGAACGCAGCGAGCGCCAGCGCGTGGATCGTCTTCATGCTTCCTCCAGCAGACCCTGCGCGGCCGCTTCGGTCTCGATCTCGGCGATGCGCTGCCGCGCCCGCTCCGCCCGCGCGCGCGCCCACACCAGCAGCGCGACGAGCACCGTGAAGAGCACGAACGCGAGCCAGAGCGCGGGATACATGTCGGGATGGAGCCCGCCGCCGCGCGCCGTGATCACGGTCGGGTGCTGACCGCGCCAGCGCTGCACCGAGTAGTGGATCACCGGCAGCAGGAAGAAGCCGACGATCGAGAGGCCCGCCGCGAAGCGCTTCTCCGCTTCGCCCGCGCCGCCGAACGAGCGCAGCACCACGAACGCCGTGAAGATGAGCCCGGCGAGCAGCGTGGTGGTCAGGCGCGGATCCCACGTCCAGTAGACGCCCCACGCCTTGCGCGCCCAGAGCGGGCCCGTGATCAGCACGATCGCGGTGAAGAGCAGCCCGACCTCGGCGCCCGCGACGGCCAGCGCGTCCCACTTGTCGTGGCGGGTCCACAGGTACCCGATGCTGCCGATCATCGCGAGCGTGAACCCGACGTACATCGCGTACGCGCTGGGCACGTGGAAGTAGAAGATCTTCTGGACGATGCCCATCTGACGCTCGACGGGCGCGATCACGAAGATCGCGTAGAGCGACGCGACGAGCAGCACGATCGCGAGCGCGGCGAGCGCCCAGAACGCGACGGGCGCGCGGACCTTCTCTCGGGGGTCCATCGGGTCCGCGGAACCTATCGCAGCGCGGGGTTCCCGTCGAGCGCAGCGCCCCCGTCGAAGCGCGTCCAGACCCCGCCGATCCGTCGCTCGTGCGGGTACCACGCGAGCTTGTACCGCATGTGGGCGCTCTGCTCGATCGCCAGGCCCAGGTAGAGCCAGCGCAGGCTCATCTGCTGGCAGAGCCGCAGCTGGGTGAGGATCGAGTACACGCCGGGCGAGAGCCGCGCGAAGTCGGGGTCGTAGTACGTGTAGACCGCGGAGAGCGAGCGTGCGCCGCGGTCGGTGATCGCGATGCCGACGAGCTGCTTGGTCGACGCGAGGCGGTAGCGGATCTCGAACGCGGGCGCGCTGCTCTCGACGAGGAAACGCGCGTATTCCTGGGTGTCGAGGGCGCGCTCGCGCTGGCGCAGGCCGCGCAGCTCCTCGTGCTTGCCGAAGAGCGCGACGCGCTCCTCGTCGACCAGCGGCTCGCCGATCTCGACGATCAGCTCGCGATCGCCCTTGCGCCCGGCGCGCCGCTGCGAGCTGGTCGGCTCGAACCCCGCGACGTCGATGCGCAGCGGCTCGCACGCGCTGCACGAAGGACAGCGCTGGTTGTAGAGGAACGGGCCGCTGCGGCGATCACCGGCCTCGAGCCGCGCGTCGAGCTCCTCCGGGCTGAGCGGCCGGATCGGCACGCGCAGCGGGCGGCGCGCGGTGTGGCCTTCGAGGTACGGACAGGGTTCGTCCTCGTCTACGACCACGAGCTCCGGCGGGATCGTGGGCAGGACGCGCGTCACGGCAGAAGTGGAAGATAGCACCGGCCGAGCCAGCGCGGACGTGCCCGCGCGGGGAGCGTGCTCGGGCGCATCGACGTCGCGGATCGGCGCTGTAGGCTCGCCGCGTGGTGGACTCGATCGACGACCCTCGCGCCGCGCGCGCGCTCTCCGACGTGTGGATTCGCGCCATCGACGAGGCGGCGCCGGTGCTCCTCGGCCCGCACGATCGCACCGGGGCCGCCCTCGCGGACGAGGTGGCGCGCCTCAGCGAGCTGTACACGCGTGACCGAGGTGCCCTCCGTTCGCAGAGCGCGGCGCTCGCGGCGCGGCTGCGCTTCTTCCTGCCCCGCGATCTCCCGAAGGTCGAGGGTCCGCTCGCAGAGCTCGCGTGGGCGGGCGCGCTGCCCGCGGGACCGCGATGGAAGGTGCTCGATCTCGGGGCCGGGCTCGGGACGACGACGCTCGGGATCGCGACGTTCGCGAAGCGCATGGGGATCGAGGGCCTCGACGTGCTCGCGATCGAGCGCGACGCGCGATCGCTCGACGTGATGAAGCACCTCGCCGCGAAGTGCGGTCGCGGGGCGCTCGCGGACGAGACGGTGCCGGTGACGCTCGAGACGCGCGAGCTCGACCTCGAGCCGATCGACGTGCGCGCGCTGGGTCGTGGGTACTCGATGGTCGTGATCGGGCTCGCGCTGAACGAGCTCTGGACCGCGCATCCCGATCCGCTCGAGCGACGGAGCACGTTGCTCGCGCGCGCGTCGGAGATCCTCGCCGACGACGGCGTGGTGATCGTGATCGAGCCCGCGCTGCGCGAGAGCTCGCGCGCGCTGCAGCAGCTGCGCGATCGCATCGAGGCGTCGCCGCGTGCACCGTACGTCTTCGCGCCGTGCACGCGCTCGGGGCCCTGCCCGATGCTCGAGGGCGAGCGCGACTGGTGCCACGAGGAGCTCCCGCTCGCGCTGCCCGACGCGCTGAAGACGATCGCGCGCGGCGCCGGGCTTCGCTGGGAAGGGCTCAGCTACGCGTACCTCACGCTGCGCAGGACGCCGGGGCGCGTCGCGGACGTGTGGCGCATCGTGGGCGGGCCGATCGAGAGCAAGGGACGCACGGAGTGGCATGCGTGCGGCGAGCCCGGGCTGGTGCGCATCGCGCGGCTGACGCGGAACCGCGGGGAGGGCGATCCGCTCGAGGGCGCGCGGCGCGGGTCGCTGATCGCGATCGAGGGTGAGACCACGCCGGGCGAGACGCTGCGGAGCGATCGGGCGCGCATCGATCGACGGCGCTGACAGTCTCGGCGGTCGCGTCCGAGCATCGGCACAGCGCGGCACGACGCGTGCGCGTGGAGCACGGTCGTGAGAGCGCGGCAATTCGCGTAAATCGCTGCCGTTCCGCGTGGCACGTGCAGTGCTCAGGGCGAGGTCGAGCGCGGGGTTGCGCGCTCTTGGAAATCCTCCGTCGCCCTCACGACGGATGCACGAGCTTCACTTGGTCTCGGTTCCTGGTTCCTCATCCATCCTCCATCCATCCCATCCATCCATCGCGTCGCGTGGGAACGACGCGGCGGTCCCCCCCTGCCCGGGGGGCCGCCGCGTCATGCGCTACGGAATTCGTAGCGCCTACAGATCCCCGACGGCGGTGAGCAGATCGACGCGCGCGTTGTCGAGCTCGAGCTCGGCGAGGATGCGCTGCAGATCGGCCTGCTCCGCGTCGCGACGCGCGGCGTCGAGCTCGAGGCCCGTGTTCGCGCCGGCGCGATAGCCCTCTTCGGTCTGCTCGACGGCGCGTCGCGCGATCTCGGCCTGGCGCGTCGCGATCGCGAGCGCCCGCTCCGCGGTCTCGATGCGGCGGCGCGCGTCGCGGATCTCGACGCGCACGCGGCGCCGGAGGCCATCGACGAATTCGTCGGACTGCGAGACCTGCGCCTGGGCCTCGCGCAGCGCGCCGTAGCGCGCGCCGCCGTCGTAGAACGGGATGCTCAGCGTCGCGGTCGCGACCCACTGCGCGGGATCGGGATTGAAGATCGTCGTGGGCGCGGTGAGCGTGCCGACCCATCCCAGCGAGAGCGAGGGGACGAAGCGGTACCACGCATCGTCGACGAGGCGTCCCGCCTGCTCGCGTCGCACGAGCGCGGCGCGCACGTCGGAGCGCGTGGCCTGGGCCCGCTCGATCGCGGCTTCTTCGCTGGGCACGACCGGGAGCGCCGAGGGCGCGGGCTCGATCGCGACGTCGAGCCCCAGCGCTTCACCGAGCTGATCCCACGCGCGCTCGAGCGCGGCGTCGGCATCCGCGGCGCGGCGCATCGCGTCGAGCGCGGCGACCTCGGCGCGCGCGGCGTCGAGCCCGATCGCGGCGCCCGCTTCCACGCGCAGCTGCGCCGCGCGGAGCTGACGTACTGCGTCGGCGATCTGTGCGCGCGTGAGCTCGGACGCGCGCTGCGCCGCGAGCGCGGTGAAGAAGACGCGCGCGATCGCCGCGTGCGCGGCGCGACGCGCGTCGTCGAGCTCGGCCCGCGCCGCGTCCGACTCGCTCTCCGCGATGCGGATCTGCGACACCGCGCGCATCGAGAGCGTCTCGCTGATCGTGAGCTGACCCGTGATCGAGTCGGCGGGGCGCACCGTGCCGACGCCCGCGCGCTCGATCGACTCGTCGAGCCGCGAGTAGCTCACGCTGCCCGTGACCAGCGGAAGGATCCCCGCCCACGCGATGCGCTCCGCGGCCTCGGTGCGATCGACCTGTAGGCGCGCGATCACGAGATCGACCGCTTCGGCGTCGGCGCGCGAGAGCGCTTCGTCGAGCGTGAGCCGTTCGGGCGGAGGTTGTGGGAGAGGGGGCGCGGCCCAGGTGTCGTCGCTCGCCTCTTCCTGCGCGCCCGCCGTGCGAGGGCACAGCGCGATGACGGTGCTCACTGCGACGACGGCGAGCCACGTCACGTCGTTCCGACGTTGTCCTCGCATCGCGCGGCGAGTATTGCTCATGAGTCGCGGGTCCGCCCGGATGGACGTTCCCGATCATTGCTATGAGCTCAAACTATCGTCGTCACGCCGCGGCCCTCGCGCTCGTCGCCCTGCTCGTCGTCGGATGTGGCAGCAGTGAGCGCGGCGGAAGCGGTACGCCCAGCGCGGCCGCGCGCGCGCCTTCGGGGCCGCGCACCGTGATCACCGCGCGTGCCGAGGCGACCGCATGGCGTCGCACGCTCTCGCTCGGCGGCACCCTCGAGGCCCCGGAGCGCGTCGAGGTCGCGGCGCGCGTGGAGGGCGCGATCGTCGGGCTCGATGCCGAGCTGGGCGACTTCGTGCGCCGTGGGAGCACGCTGGCGCGCATCACCTCCGAGGACTTCGCGGCGCGCGTCGCGCAGAGCGAGGCGGAGCTCGCGCAGGCGCGCCTCGATCTCGAGCGCGCCGATCGCCTCGCGCAGGGCGATCTCGCGACGCGCGAGCGGCTCGAGCAGGCGCGCACGAAGCTGAGCGTGGCCGAGGCGCAGCGCGCGCTCGCGGGGCGACAGTTGCGTGACACGCGGGTGACGGCGCCGTTCGATGGAGCGATCGCCGAGCGGCTGGTCTCGCCCGGCGCGTTCGTGCGGGTCGGGACCCCGCTCTTCGTGTTGGTCGCGACCTCGCCGTTGCGGCTGGCGATCGACGTGCCGGAGCGGCTCGGCGGCGTGGTGCGCGAGTCGACGCCGGTCGCGATCGAGCTCGACGGAGTGACCCGCGAGACCGCGGGCGAGGCGCACATCGCGCGGGTCGCGCCGGTGGTCGATCCCGAGACGCGCACGTACCGCGCGCAGGTCGAGGTCCCCGCGCCCGAGGGCTCGGTGCTGCGCCCCGGCATGTACGTGCGCGCGACGATCGATCTCGGCGCGGTCGACGACGCGGTGAGCGTGCCGCGTCCCGCGGTGTTCGAGGTGCTCGGTCGATCGCGCGTGGTCGAGGTGGTCGAGGGGCGCACGCGGCCGCGCGACGTCGAGATCGTCGGCGAGGGTGAGGGCGTCGCGATCGTGCGTGGGCTCACGCCGGGCGCGCTCGTGGTGGCGCGGAGCCCCGGCCTGCTCGCGCCCGATCTCGAGGTGCGGATCGCCGACGAGGAAGAGGCCGAGCCCGCGGCGGCGGCGCGCGCGCAGGACGACGAGAGCGCGGGCGCGCGGAGCGGCTCGTGACGCTCTCCGAGATCTGCGTCCGCCGTCCGGTGTTCGCGACGATGATCGTGACCGCCGCGGTCGCGATCGGCGCGCTCTCGTTCCGCGAGCTCGGGGTCGATCAGTTCCCCGACGTCGAGATCCCGGTCGCGACGGTGACGACGCGCCTTCCCGGCGCGAGCCCCGAGGTCGTCGAGACGCAGGTCACGCAGCTCGTCGAGGACGCGGTGTCGACCGCCGAGGGCATCGACGAGCTGCGATCGACGTCGCTCGAGGGCATCTCGATCGTGACCGTGAACTTCCTGCTCGATCGCGATCGCGACGAGGCGATCCAGGACGTTCGCGACAAGGTGCAGACGATCATCGCGCGCCTGCCCGACGGAGTGGATCCGCCGATCGTCACGCGCTTCGACGTGACCGCGCTGCCGGTGATGACGCTCGTCGTGTCGAGCGAGCGCGACCTGCGCGAGACCACCGAGATCGCCGAGGAAGAGGTCGCGGAGGCGCTCTCGGGCGTGACCGGCGTCGCGCAGATCCAGGTGATCGGCGGTCGTCGTCGCGCGTTCCAGGTGCTCGTCGACGCCGATGCGCTCGCGCAGCACGGCGTGACGGCGAACGAGGTCGAGAGCGCGATCCGCGCGCAGAACGTGGAGCTGCCGGGCGGGCGCATCGGAGACTCGACGCGCGAAGAGGGCGTGCGCGTGCTCTCGCAGGTGCGCTCGGCCGCGGAGCTCGGGCGCATCGTGGTGCGCGAGCGCCCGGGATCGACCCCGCTGCGATTGTCGGATCTCGCGCGGGTCGAGGACTCGGAGGAGGAGCCGCGCTCGCTCTCGCGGCTCGACGGGCAGGCCGCGGTCTCGCTCACCGTGCAGAAGCAGTCGGGCACCAACACCGTCGAGGTCGTCGACGCGGTGCTCGCGCGGCTCGAGGAGATCCGGCGCAACGTCGGGGGCGACGTGCGCATCGAGGTGGTGCGCGATCAGTCGGTGTTCGTGCGGCGATCGATCCACGAGGTCGAGCTGCACCTCGTGCTCGGCGCGCTGCTCGCGTCGCTCGCGGTGCTGCTCTTCATGGGCTCGTTCCGCTCGACGATCATCGCGGCGATCTCGATCCCCGCGTCGATCGTGACGACGTTCGCGATCCTGCGCGCGCTCGACTACACGCTGAACAACTTCACGCTGCTCGCGCTCACGCTCAGCGTCGGTGTCGTCATCGACGACGCGATCGTCGTGCTCGAGAACGTGCACCGGCACGTCGAAGAGGGGAAATCGCCGTTCCAAGCGGCGATCGACGGCACGAAGGAGATCTCGCTCGCCGTCATGGCGACGACGCTCTCGCTCGTCATCATCTTCCTTCCGACGGCGTTCATGGAGGGACGCGTCGGGCGCTTCTGGCAGAGCTTCGGCATCACGACCGCGTTCGCGATCATGGTGTCGCTCTTCGTCGCGCTGACGCTGACGCCGATGTTGTGCTCGCGGTTCCTCAAGCCGCACGTGCACGACGAGAAGAAGAACGTGATGGCGCGCGCCGTCGACGCGCTGAACGATCGGCTCGAGCGCATCTACGGAAAGCTCGTCGAGTGGTCGCTGCGCTTCCGCTGGGGCGTCGTGCTGATCGCGATCGCGACGATCGCGTCGACGTGGCCGCTGCTGGTCGCGGTGGGCAAGGACTTCACGCCGCAGGACGACACCAGCGACTTCGCGGTCGTGCTGACGATGCCCGAGGGCTCGACGCTCTCGGCGAGCGAGGCGCTCGCGGACGAGGTCGAGGGCGTGATCCGCGGGGTGCGCGGGGTCGAGCGCATCTACACGTCGGTGGGCGCGTCGCGCGGCGGCGACGACGTGACCGAAGTGCAGATGTACGTCGCGATCACGGATCTCGAGCAGCGCGACTGGCCGCTCTCCGAGGCGATCACCGAGACCCGCCGTCTGATGCGGCCCTACGCGGATCTGCGGCCCTCGGTGCAGAACATCGGCGGCTTCGGCGGCGGCGCGCGCGGCGCGCAGCTCACGTTCTCGCTGCGGGGTCGCGATCTGGGCGAGCTCGATCGCGTGAGCGGGGACCTGATGGATCGCATGCGCGCGAGCGGTGGGTTCCTCGAGGTCGACACCTCGGCTGCGGTGCGCAAGCCCGAGGTGCAGGTGCAGCTCGATCGTGATCGCGCGGCGGATCTCGGGGTGCGCGCGACGGAAGTGGCGAGCGCGCTGCGCACGCTGACCGGCGGCGCGCCGGTCTCGACCATCCGCGACGGAGACGAGCAGTACGACGTGTGGATGCGCCTCGAGCCCGAGGATCGCACCAGCGCGTCGCGGCTCGCGGCGCTGCCGGTGCGCGGCGCGAACGGACCGCTGCGGCTCGACGCGATCTCGACGTTCGATCGCGCGCGCGGGCCGGCGCAGATCGATCGCCTCGATCGCACGCGTCAGCTCGAGATCGGTGCGAACCTCGACGAGATCCCGCTCGGCACCGCGGTCTCGCGGGTGCAGGCGCTCGCGCAGGGCGTCGACATGCCGCCCGGCTACTCGCTCAAGTTCGGCGGGCGCGCGCGCATCCTCGAAGAGACGATGCTCAACCTGCTGGGCGCGCTGCTGCTCTCGTTCTTGTTCATGTACATGGTGCTCGCCGCGCAGTTCGAGAGCTTCCTGCACCCGATCACGATCATGCTCTCGCTGCCGCTCTCGCTGCCGTTCGCGCTGCTCTCGCTGCTGATGCTCGACGACACGCTGAACATCTACTCGGCGTTCGGCGTGTTCATGCTCTTCGGCATCGTGAAGAAGAACGGCATCCTGCAGGTCGACTACACGAACACGCTGCGCGATCGCGGCGTGCCGCTGCACGAAGCGATCATCGAGGCGAACAAGAAGCGCCTGCGGCCGATCCTGATGACGACGCTGACGCTCATCGCGGGCATGATCCCGATCGCGCTCGGCGAAGGGCCGGGCTCGGCGACGCGCGCGTCGATGGCGAAGGTGATCATCGGAGGGCAGGCGCTCTCGCTGCTGATCACGCTGCTGATCGTGCCGGTCGCGTACTCGCTCTTCGAAGACGCGCGCCGGTGGTACGCGGCGCGGAATCAGTCGCCGCCGGTGAAGGCGGTCGAGCCCGAGGTCGAGGCAGCGGCGGAGGACTGAGACGCGCGGGGCGCTCGGAGCTGGTAGCTTGCTCGTCGTGGTGAGCGGTCAGCGATTCCGCGAGCTCGCGCTCTCGCTCGAGGGCGCCTACGAGGTGGAGCACTTCGACCGCGCGGCGTTCCGCACCAAGCGCCGGATCTTCGCGACGCTGCCGCCGGACGCGGCGTCGGCGAACCTGATGTTCGATGCCGACACCCAGGAAGCGATCTGCGAAGCGCTGCCCGATTCGTTCGCGCCGGTGCCCGGTGGCTGGGGGCGGATGGGCGCCACGACGGTGAACCTGCGCACCGTCTCCGAGCGCGATCTGGAGCGAGCGCTGCGAGACGCCCACGCGCGCGCGAGCGAGCCTACGAAGAAGAAGACTGCCGCGAAGAAGAAGCGCGGCTGACGCGGTCGGAGCAGGCGCGCGTTTCGGGACCATGCGCGCCTGGTTTCGGGCCACGCGGACGGTTGCCCGGCGCGGGGCAGGGCGGTAGCTTCGGCCCCCCAACCCGATGCCTGCGCTCCTCGATCAGCAGTTCCTGTTCGTCGTCGGCAAAGGAGGCGTCGGCAAGACCACCGTCGCGGCGTCGCTCGGCCTCGCGGCGGCGCGCAAGGGCAAGCGCGTGCTGGTCGCGATGGCGAACGCGAAGGAGCGTCTCTCGACGCTGCTCGAGGTGGAGCCGATCGGGCCGCACAACCAGAACGTCGCGCCGAATTTCGACGCGGTGAACATGGTCCCGCAGCACGCGCTCGAGGAGTACGGCCTCATGGTGCTCAAGTCGCGCACGCTGCAGCGCGCGATCTTCGAGAACCGCATCGTGACCGCGCTGCTCCGCGGCACGCCCGGCATCGAGGCGTGGTCGATGCTCGGCAAGGCGTTCTTCCACACCAAGGAGACGCTCCCCGACGGGCGCAGCAAGCGCTACGACCTCGTGATCCTCGACGCGCCGGCGACCGGGCACGGGCTCGACATGCTGCGGGTGCCGAAGGTGATCGTGGACGTCGCGCCTCCGGGCCTCCTGCGCCGCGAGGCCGAGGACGCGCTCGCGCTCTTCCGCGATCCCGCGCGCTGCGGCGTGGTGCTCGTGACGCTCGCCGAGGACATGCCGGCGAACGAGACGATCGAGCTGCACGGCGCGGTGGTGAAGGAGCTCGGGATGCACCCCCAGGCGCTGGTGGTGAACCAGGTGCTCCCGCGCCTGTTCACGACGACCGAGCGCGACGCGGTGGGCGAGCTCGCGACGCAGCTCGCGAGCGGCTCGCCGCTGCACGGGCTCGCGCTCGCCGGGCGGGCGCGCGCGATCCGCGAGGGTGTGCAGGAGCAGAGCCTCGCGAAGCTCGCGTCGGCGCTGCCGAAGCTGCCGCGCGTCACGCTGCCGATGCTGTTCACGCCGGAGTTCCGGCGCGAGTCGATCGAGTCGCTCAGCAGCGCGTTCTGACAGCGCGCCCGTTCCGAGACAGATTGGGCTCCTAGTGCTGCTGCCCGGATGTTCGTACCGGGATCGATGTTCAGCCCGGAACGAACGGCCGGGCGGCAGTACGAGGAGAAACCCGGAGCGAAGCTCCGGGCGGAGAGATTAGAGAGAGCGAGATGCGGCGCGCCGAGATCCATCACCCCATCCACGCGGCGATCGACGACATCTGGAACGCCGGTCACACGCCGCGCATCCAGGTGGACGCGCGGCGCGACGACGTGGTGGTGCCCGAATTCGTGAAGACGAAGTGGGGCGCGCGCCTCGTGCTCGATCTCGACGCGAGCTGGCCGCTGAACCTGACCACGAGCGCGGCGGGCATCGAGGTGGACCTCGCGTTCCAGGGGCAGGTCACGCGCTGCACGCTGCCGTGGGCGTCGATCTACGTGGTGCTCGATCGCGCGACCGGGCGCGGCATCGTGATCGAGAGCCACCTGCCGAAGGACGACACGCTGCAGACGCACCCCGAGCGTCCGGCGATGCGCGAGGGCATCGAGAGCAGCGAAGGACCGAGCGAGCCCAAGGCCGAGGCGCCTGCTCCCACGCCCGCACCGGCCGCCACGGCGGACGAGAAGGCGGAGTCGTCGGACGAAGAAGCGAAGCGCCGCCGCGCCCGCTTCAAGGTGATCGACGGCGGTCGCTGATCGCGCTTCGCGCGAGGAGAATTTCACCACAGAGGACGCAGAGAGCCGCAGAGCTCTCCCTCTCTGCGGCCCTCCGTGGTTCCGCTGTTCCGAGTCCACGTGCGTGGACTCGGAAGTCCACGGCGTGGACTCGTGATCAGCGCGTTCGACGGCGCTGCGCGAGCGCGAGCGCGATCATCGCGAGCACGATCAGCGCCGGTCCGCTCGGGCGCGAGCCCGGGGATGCCGCGCACAGCGCGCCGCCGCTGAAGCCACCGGGCTGCACGCTCGCGCTCGGGTCGAGGTAGTCGGGCGTTCCGTCGCCGTCGCTGTCGTCGTCGCGCGGATCGCCGTTGTCGTTCACGTCCTCGTCGATCGTCGAGATGCCGTCGCCGTCGTCGTCGGGATCGAGGTAGTCGGGCGTTCCGTCGCCGTCGGTGTCGTCGTCGTCGGGCTCGCCGTCGTCGTTCACGTCCTCGTCGGACGTGGGCACTCCGTCGCCGTCGTCGTCGGGGTCGCGCCAGTCGGCGGTGCCGTCGCCGTCGGTGTCGGGCTCTTCGGGGCGAGTGCCGCCGTCGTCGGGATCGAACGCGTCGTCGAGCCCGTCGCCGTCGGAGTCCTCGCCGCTCGGGGTGCGATCGGGCGTGCCGTCGTGATCGCCGTCGGTGCCCTCGGTCGCGTCGGGCGCGCCGTCGCCGTCGGTGTCGACGTCGCGCCAGTCGGGCGTGCCGTCGTCATCGGTGTCGGGGCCGGGCAGCGGCGTGCCGTCGACGACGTCGGGCAGGCCGTCGCGATCGGCGTCGTCGCCGTCGTCGATGCGTCCGTCGCCGTCGGCGTCCTCGCCGCCCGCTTCGTGGGTGTCGGTGAGCCCGTCGCCGTCGGAGTCGACGTCGAGGAAGTCGCGATGATCGTCGCCGTCGGTGTCGCGCAGCGGCAGCGGCGACGCGAGGAGGCGATCGTCGAGGCCGTCGCGATCGGCGTCGGTCAGCCCGTCGACGCGTCCGTCGCCGTCCGCATCGATGCCGCCGCCCTCGCGCAGATCGGTGAGGCCGTCGCCGTCGGCGTCGAGGTCGAGGTGGTTCGGGATCCCGTCCTCGTCGAAGTCGACGTCGCGCACGAGCGTGTCGCACGCGCCGTCGGCGTCGGTGTCGTCGCACTCGACGGCGTCGGGATCGGCGTAGTCGGGCACTCCGTCGTCGTCCGCGTCGAGCGAGCGATCGGTGCCGAGCTCGTCGGCGTCGGGGATGCCGTCGTCGTCGTCGTCGACGTCGGTCACGTCGTCGACGCCGTCGCCGTCGCTGTCGGGCGGCGAGCACGCGCCGCCGTCGTCGCAGATCTCGAAGCCCGCGCAGGTCTCGTCGACGACGCACTCCACGCACAGGCCGCCGTCGCAGATCGGCGTCGGCGCCGCGCACTCGGCGTCGCTGGTGCACCGCGGCACGCACTCGCCGAGCGCGACGTTGCAGCGCTCGGCCGCGCTGCACGTCGAGTCGTCGCTGCACTCGACGCACACCACGCCGTCGTCGCGCGGGACGCAGAGCGGGGCGGGGGCCTCGCATCCGAAGTCCATGCCGGTGCCGGTCGCGGTGTCGCCGCAGGTCACGCACACGCGCGTGCCCGCGCTCGACACGCAGACCTCGTCGGGCGCCGCGCATCCGGGATCGAGCCCCGCACCGTCGTCGAAGCACACGACGCACACCGGCGTCGCGCCGCTCTCGTCGCAGAGCGCGGCGGTGCCGCCGCAGCCGGTGTCGCGATCGCCGCCGCTCGCGTCGTCGACGCACGCGACGCACTCGCCCGCGTCGCAGATCGGCGCGCTCGTGTCGCAGCCCGCGTCGGTCGCGCCCGCGCCCGCATCGTCGACGCACGCGACGCACGCACTCGCGCCGGCCGTGCCGTCGCACACGCCGGTGCTGCACGGCGCGCCGGGGCCACGCGGCGTCGCCATGCACGCGCCCGCGGTGCACGCGTCGGTCGTGCACTCGAGCCCGTCGTCGCAATCCGCGTCGGCGACGCAGCCGACGCACACCGAGGTCGCGCCGCGATCGTCGCAGAACGGCGAGCCCGCGCTGCACCCGCTGTCGACACCGGTGCCGGTGCTGTCGTCGAGGCAGGGCGCGCACTCGGGCGCGCTCGCCGCTCCGTCGCACACGCCGGTCGCGCACGTGGTGCCCGCGGCGCGCGGGGTCGCGGTGCACGCGCCCGCGCTGCACGCGTCGGTCGTGCACTCGTTGCCGTCGTCGCAGTCGGCGGCGACGGTGCAGCCGCGGCACACCGGCGAGGCGCCCGAGGTGTCGCACACCGGCGCGCCCGCGGTGCAGCCGCTGTCCTGCGAGGTGCCGCCCGCGTCGTCGATGCAGGTCACGCACTCGGGCGTCGCGCCGCTCGCGTCGCACACGCCGCCGGTGCACGCATCACCGGTCGCGCGATCGGTGTGCGAGCAGATGCCGGCGCTGCACGCGTCGTTCGTGCAGCCGTTGCCGTCGTCGCAGTCGCTCGCGCCGAGGCACGCGACGCACGTCGCGCTCGAGGCATCGCAGAAGGGCGTGCTCGCGCTGCACCCGCTGTCGGTCCCGCCGCCCGCTTCGTCGTCGAGGCAGGCCACGCACGCGGGCGCGCTCGTGCTCCCGTTGCACACGCCGCCGGCGCAGAGCGTCGATGCGGGCAGCGGCGTGCGCACGCACGTCCCGGCGACGCACGCGTCCGCCGTGCACGCGTTGCCGTCGCCGCAGTCGGTCGCGCTGGTGCACCCGACGCACGCCGAGCCGGTCGGGGTCTGCACGCACGTCGGCGTCGACGCGGTGCACCCAGTGTCGACACCGGGCGCGGTCGCGTCGTCGACGCAGCCGAGGAACACCGGGACCACCGGCGGCGCGCAGCGATCGACGCCTTCGAGGCACACGCCCGAGGGACAGTCGGCGCCGGTGGTGCACGCCGCGGGACGACCGTCGGCGCACACGAAGTCGTTCTGGATGCCGGAGAACTCCGACGAGCTGCCGGCGTACGCGATCGCGCCGCCGAGCGCGCCGAAGTCCGCGAGCACGTCGAGCGGCACCGCGACCGTGATGAAGAAGTCGCCCGCGGGATCGGTGTCGTCGGGACAGAAGTTCGTGCCGGGCGGCGGTGCCTGCGTCACCCGCGCCCAGGTGCCGCCGAGCGCGTCGCTGAGGATCGGGCGCAGCGACGTGTCGCCCGCGCCGCCGCTCATGAGCATGAGGTTCGGCGTGGTGCCGTTGCTCGCGTCCTGATCGAGCACCTCGAGGCGATCGGCCATGCCCTGGCCGATCAGCGAGACGTACGCCTCGAACGCGCCGTCTCCGTCGACGTCGATGCCGAAGCCCCACGCGAACGCGACGAGCGCGCCGCTCTGCCGCGGATCGTCCTCCACGCGGACGCGCAGGTAGAGGTAGGTGCCGTCCTGCGCGGTCTGGTACGCGGGCGAGCTCCCGGCGCCGATGATGTTGCGGTGATCGCGCGCGTCGTCGGTGCAGGGATCCTGCGAGGGCATCGCGGTGGGATCGAGACAGCTCACCGCGGAGAACGCCGCGTCCGGCGGATAGGCCGGCGGCGGCACCTGCGCGGACGCGCTCGCCGGCGCGAAGAGCGCCGCGACGATCAGCGCGAACGCCGTGATCTCAGCGATCGATCGATTCACTCGTGGCCTCGCTTTCGCCCTGCTCGATGCCCGCGTGCTCGCCGGGGATGTGGAACTCGACGCGACGGTTCTGCGCGTGCTCGTCGCGCGTCGTCGCGTTCGGGATGCGCGGTCGATCGGGGCCGTAGCCGCGCGCTTCGAGGCGCGACGGATCGACGCCGTGCTCGACGAGGAAGCGCACCACCGACTCGGCGCGGCGCTGGCTGAGCTGCATGTTGCGGTCGCGACGACCGCGCGAGTCGGTGTGGCCCTCGACGATCACGCGCGCGATCTCGGGGTGCGAGTTGATCACGCGCGCGACGTTCTCGAGCAGCGGGAAGCTGCGCGCGAGGATCTGATGGCCGTTGGTGCGGAAGAAGACGGCCTCGAGGATCTCGAGTCGATCTCCCTCGATCACGACGCGCTGCTGCTCGCGACAGCCGCGGTTCTCGGGCGGGCCCGGCTCGTCGGGGCAGTTGTCGAGGCGATCGACGACGGTGTCGGCGTCGCGATCGGGATCGGGGCAGCCGCGGTTCGCCGCGGGGCCGGGCTCGCGGCGGCACGCGTCGCTCGCGTCGAGCACTCCGTCCTGATCGTCGTCGGGATCGGGGCAGCCGTCCTCGTCCTGCCAGCCGTCGGCGTCCTCGGGATCGCTCACGCACCGATCGACGTCGTCGCGCAGTCCGTCGCCGTCGGTGTCGGGGATCTCGTCGGGGCAGCCATCCTCGTCGTCGAAGCCGTTCTGGGTCTCGGGCTCGAGGCGACAGACGTCGGAGGTGTCGAGGATGCCGTCGCGATCGTCGTCGCGGTCGGGGCATCCGTCGGTGTCCTCGAACGCATCGATGTCCTCGGGCTCGTCGGGGCAGCGATCGTCCTGATCGAAGATGCCGTCGCCGTCGCGATCACGCGGCGCGGTCTCGGGCGGCGTGGCCCAACCGACGTTGAGCACCGCGCGCAGATCGGGGCTGCCGAGGCCGCGCCACAAGCCCGGGCCCGCGGCCGCGCCGATCACGACGCCGCTCGCGTGGAAGAACCGGATCCCACCGGTCGCCTCGAGCGCGGTGCTCGTGCGCTCCGACGGATCGGAGAGCGACGTGTCGCCGTAGATCTGCGCGTGCAGATCGAAGTGCGTGCGCGGCTCGCCCTCCGCGGTCCACACCGGGAGCGCGAGGCCGAGCCCGTAGAGCAGCTCGTGACCGAACGCGAGGTTCGACACGTCGCTCTCCGACTCCTCGCGGATGCGCACGCCGACGTTGAGCACGATGCGCAGCACACCCGCGCGCAGCTCGCCGAGCAGCTGCGGGACGAACGTGACCGTCGGCTCGCCGCGATAGCTCGACGCGTCGCCGGGATCCGACGTCGGGAACGTGACCGTCGCCTGCAGCGCGAGCGCGCCGACGTCGTCCGCTTCGCCGAAGAGCCGCACGCGCGCGCCGGCGTACGCATCGCCGAGACCGGGGCCGCCGCGTGGGCCCGATCCGAGCGCGGCGATCTCGGCCTCGTCGTCGCCCTCCATCACGAGCACCACGGGCAGCCCCGCGTACACGACGAGGCGATCCCAGAGCCCGAGCGAGAGCCCGACGGTGCCGACGAGCTCGTGCTCGACGACGGAGAGCGACTCGCTCGACGCGTCGCCGCGCATCCGCTCCCACACCAGCGGATCGAGCGCGTAGTCGAGCGTGAGCAGCACGCCGAAGCGCAGATGACCGAGGTCGGTCGGGCGCCTCAGGTGGAAATCGTCCTCGGGTGTTTCGCCGGGCCGATAACGATCGAGAGTGGCGGCAGGCTGCGCTGTCGCGGCTGGGCCGAAGAGGCTCGCGGCGAGGATCAGCGCTGCGCAGGCCGCGCGGACGTTCGCGGGCGGTGCGTCGAGCATTCCGCGACAGGTTACGCCAAGCGGAGAAACATCCGCCAGTCTTCGAATTCTGGGGTCGGGGAGATCCTCTCAGCGATCGACGAGATCGACCGTGATCTCTCGGGGTGCGCCGTCGCGCTCGACGATCACGACGTGGCGTCCCGGTGAGCGCGCGCGGGTCATCGCGTCGAGCCACGCGTCGGGCCCGTCGAGCCCGAGGCCGTCCATCGAGGTGAGCAGGTCTCCGCTGCGCAGGCCGAGCGTCGTGAGCGGATGGGTGCGACCGATCCCGAGCACGCGCACCGCCATGCGACCATCGCGGGTCGGCGCGGGCATCGCGCGCAGGCGCGCGAACGCGGGCTCGGCGACCAGGCGATCGAGCGCGCTGCGCTCGAGCTCGATGCGATCGTCGAGCAGCCGCGCACCGGCGATCGGGGTGCTCGTGGTGGTGGCGCGGACGAGCGTGGTCGGCTCGCGCGCGGCGAACATCGAGAGCAGGCACCGCGTGCCGTCCTTCTCGAGCTCGAGGTGCTCGCGCTCGATGCGCTCGATCGTGCCGGGCTCGATCGTCGTGCCGAGCGTGACGATCTCGGTCGGGCCGGAGGGGCGCGCGATCATCGCGAGCGGTGCGTCGCGGTGCAGGTAGGTCGCGACGAGGCGCAGGCCCGGGGGACACTCGGCGGGCGCGGTCGTGGTGGTCGTGACGGCGGTCGCGGTCGGGGGCGGCTCGTCGCACGGGATCGGGCCGCGCTGATCGAAGACGTTGCGCGTGAGGATCTCGCACGCGCGATCGGTGGGCGCGCTCGAGGGCGGCGCGCTCGCGCGTCGGCGCGACGGTGGGGCCGAGAGCAGCGCGAGCGAGACGAGATCGTTCGTCGTGCGCGCGGCGAAGAGCGCGACGAGCGCGAGGGTGACGACGATCACCGTGCGGGCCATGCGATGCGCACAGCAACGCACGTGCCCTGCGAGGATCGGCGGGGATCGTGCGCGCCGCGCTGACGTTCCGTCACGCGAGCGGCGCGTCTCGCTGACGAGCTGTCCTCGGGAACGAAGCGGCGCGCGCGCCGTACGCTGCGCGAGTGAGCCGCAACTTCCACACGGTGCACGTGCGCAGCGACGATCCCGCCGAGCTCGCGCGCGCGATCACGCGCTGGCTCGAGGGCGAGGGGTTCGAGCGGGTGGGCCCGCGTGCGCGCGCCGATCGCGTGGTGCGCATCTCCGCGCCGAAGCACGGCTGGGTGACGATCGTCGACGAGGGCTACCAGGCGAGCGAGATCGCGCGCGTCGCGACCGAGCGCAGCGCGCGCATCGCGGTCGAGGCGTACTGCGAGGCGAGCGCGATCGTGTGGCTCGCGCTGGTGCGCGGCGGCGAGCCGGCGGGCGGGTGGGGGATCGACGAGGCGCCCGCTCCGGGCGTGATCGACGAGATCGGGATCGAAGGGCTCGAGCGCGGCGCGCTGAGCGCGCGGTGGGACGACGCGGTTCGCGAGATCTTCCCGGAGACCGCGCTCGCGGTGGCGGCGCAGATGCTGCGCATCGACGTCGCGCGGATGTTCGACGAAGCGGAGCTCCGCGGCGGGATCGCGGTGCGCGCGCGCCGCGCGAAGGACACGTGGACGCCGCGCGAGGTGGAGGGCCCCGTCGCGCTCGAGCTCACTGCGTATCCGGGCGACGTGCTCTTCGTCGATCGCGAGGTCGAGCTCCGCGTCGGTGTGGAGTCGCGCGGCGGCGCGGGGCGGGGCATCGAGGTGCGCTTCGAGGACGAGCAGGATTTGTTCGAGCTGCGTGCCCTCACGATCGACGGCGTGGGCACGTTCGCGATCGAGTCGAACGTCGCGCGGGTGCCCGACCTGCGGATCGCCGCGGGGCTCGTCGAGACGCCCGACACCGGGTCGATGACGCGCCGCGAGGCCGATCGCGCGTGGGCCGAGATCGCGAAGCGACGCTTCACGATGACGATCGCGGCGCACACCGAGCGCGAGGGCGAGGGGGTGCTGCGCTGCGCGATCGGCGATGCGTCGTGCTCGCTCGGGACGCGCGTCTCGTGGCAGCCCCATCGCCCGCGGCGCACGCTCGACGTTGCACGCGACCGCGATCTCTACGCGATGCACCTGATGACGCGGCGCTTCGGCACCGTGAGCTTCGCGGGATCGCTCGCCGACGCGTGGGCGTGGGCGCGCCCGCACGTCGAGCGCTGGTGCGACCGCGTGCAGGGCTCGTGGTGGGCGACGATCGGCACGCGCATCGTCGCGCACGATCGCGAGGGCGCGATCGCCGCGATCGCGGGCGGGCCCGCGGAGTGGGCGACGCTGCACGCGCCGGGCGTGATGTTCGGGTGCTTCGGCAGCGAGCCCGGCAGGGTGTTCGACGGACAGGAGCCCGTCGTCGTGCTCACGCTGCACGAGCCGATCGACGGCGAGGACGACGCGTCGTCGCTCCGCGGGATCCTCGACGACGCGATGCGATCGGGCGTCGGGCTCGGCGCGCTGATGGCCTCGTGGGAGAACGCGCCGACCCACAACGACGCGACGATCTGGGAGAAGGTCGCGGTCGGGCACAGCGACGCGCTGCGCTACCGCTCGTGGCACGTCGAGCGCGTGCGCGGGCTCGATCACGACGGCGTGTGGCTCGGCGCGACCCACCTCGCGCGCGTGAGACTCGCGGCGCTGCCCGACTTCGTCGAGGTCGAGCGGCTCGGCCCCGCGGTTCGCCTGACCGTGCCCCGCGCCCGACGTCGCGCCGAGCTGCGCGCGATCGAAGACGTGCTCGACGCGGTGATGCCCTCGCGCGACGCCGCCGAGGCGTGGGAAGCCGCGCACCCGGGGCGCTGGCGTTGATGCACGATTGACGCGCTCGCGCGCCGCGACGACCATGCGGCGCGATGCAGGAGGCCGGCGTCGCGGGGCTGCCGCTCGTCACGATCGTCGCGCTCGGCGCGCTGACGCTGCTGCCCTTCGTCTTCATGACGGCGACGAGCTTCGTGAAGATCTCGGTGGTCTTCTCGATCCTCCGCAACGCGCTGGGCGCGGGGCAGGTGCCGAGCGGGACGATCATCACCGCGCTCGCCGCGATCCTCACGCTCTACGTGATGGCCCCCGTGGGCTCGCAGATCGTCGATGCGACCGCGCCCGCGGTGGCGCGCATCGATCGCGTCGATCCGATGTCGACCAGCGACGCGCTCTTCGAGGCGGTGGTGCTCGGCGTCGCGCCGCTGCGTGCGTTCCTGGAGCGCAACGCCGGCGCGCGCGAGCTGCGGCTCTTCCTCGACCTCGCGCGTCGCGCCCGCCCCGCGGATCAGCGTGCCGACGTGAGCGAGCACGACCTCCTGATCGTGCTGCCGGCGTTCGTGATCACCGAGCTGAGCGAGGCGTTCCAGATCGGGTTCCTGGTGTTCGTCCCGTTCCTGGTCGTCGAGATGGTCGTCGCGAACGTGCTGCTCGCGCTCGGGATGAACGCGCTGTCGCCGACGCAGGTGAGCATGCCGTTCAAGCTGCTGCTCTTCGTGCTCGTCGACGGTTGGTACCTCCTGGCACGTGCCCTCGTGCTCGGATACAGCTGATCTCGATCACGCGAGCCGATCCGAGCTGTGGCGCGATGCCACGTTCGTGCGGAATTCGTGGCGCAACGGTGCGCTTCCGCCTTGTCACGGCCGGTCTCGTGCCCGACGTGGGAGCGGGCCAGATGGACGATCCCCACGACTTCACGACGATGCAGCACCCCAGCCCCGAGGCGCTCGCGCTGGTCGCCGGGATCGAGCACTACGCGATCGTCGTCCTCGACACCGAGGGCCACGTGCTCACGTGGAACCAGGGCGCGCGGCTGATGAAGGGCTGGGACGAGGCGGAGATCGTCGGCCGCAGCTTCACGCTCTTCTACACCGAGGAGGATCAGCGCGCGGGCAAGCCGCATCGCCTGCTCGCCGAGGCGGTCGCGCTCGGGCGCATCGAGGACGAGGCGTGGCGCGTGCGCAAGGACGGCACGCGCTTCTGGGCCGACGTGGTGATCACCGCGCTGCGCGACGAGCGAGGCGCGCTGCGCGGCTTCGTGAAGGTCGTGCGCGATCTGACCGAGCGTCGCGAGGCCGAGCAGGCGCTGCGACGGAGCGAGGATCGCCTCCGCCTGCTCGTCGAGAGCGTGAAGGACTACGCGTTCTTCATGCTCGAGCCCGATGGTCGCATCGCGACGTGGAACCCGGGCGCCGAGCGCATCAAGGGGTGGACCGCGCGCGAGGTGATCGGGCGAGACCTCTCGATCTTCTATCCCGCCGACGCGGTCGCGCGCGGACGTCCGAGCGAGCTCCTGCGCATCGCGACGGAGGAAGGACGCGTCGAGGAGGAGGGCTGGCGCGTTCGGAAGGACGGCTCGCGCTTCTGGGCCGACGTCGTGATCTCGCGCGTGCAGGACGAGAGCGGGCGCCTCGTCGGGTTCTCGAAGGTCACGCGCGATCTCACCGCGCGCCGCGCGATCGACGACGCGCTGCGAGCGAGCGAGGAGCGCTGGCGCCTGCTCGTCGCGAGCGTGAAGGACTACGCGATCTTCATGCTCGATCGTGACGGTCGCGTCGCGACGTGGAACGCGGGCGCCGAGCAGCTCCAGGGCTATCGCGCCGCGGAGGTGATCGGGCGGCACTTCGACGTCTTCTACGGGGACGACGAGCGCGCGATGGGCAAGCCCGCGCGCGAGCTGGTGATCGCGGAGCGCGAGGGACGCCACGAGGACGAGGGCTGGCGCGTTCGCAAGGACGGCTCGCGCTTCTGGGCGAACGTGGTGATCAGCGCGATGCGCGACGCGAACGGCGCGCTGCTCGGGTTCACCAAGGTGACGCGCGATCAGACCGAGCAGCGGCGCGCCACGCGCAGGCTCGAGGCGCGGGCGCGGCAGCAGGAGGCGATGGCGGAGCTCGGCCTCGCGGCGCTGCGCGATCGTGATCCCGAGGCGGTCGCGGAGCGCGTCGTGCGATCGATCGCCGACGTGCTGGGCGCCGATCGCGTCGCGCTGCTCGTCGGCGACGGCGAGGGCATGCGCGTCGCGGCGGGCCTCGGCTGGTCCGAAGGCACGATCGGCGCGCGGCTCGTGCTCGACGGTCGAACCCTCGCGGGGCACGTCGCGGCGACACGCGAGGCCGCGGTGGTCGACGACTTCGAGCACGCGTCGTTCGTGCGCTCTCCGCTCGAGCAGGAGCACGGCGTGCGAAGCGGCGTCGCGGTGGTGGTGCCCGCGCTGGAGAGCTCGGCGCGACCCTACGGCGTGATCGTCGCGCTGCGGACGCGGCCGAACGCGGTCGACCCCGAGGACGTGAGCTTCCTGCGCGGCGTGGCGAACGTCGTCGCGGCCGCGGTCGCGCGGCGCGCCGACGAGGAGCAGCTGCGCGCGGCCGAGCTCGCCGCGGCCGAGCAGCGCCACGAGGTGCGGGTGCGCGACGAGTTCATCTCGATCGCCGCGCACGAGATGCGCACGCCGCTCAACGCGCTGCAGCTCAGCGTGCACGCGCTCGATCGTGTGCTCGGCGCGGACGCGACCGCGCCGGTGCGCAAGCGCATGGCGAGCGCGCTGCGGCAGACGCGGCGCCTCGGACTGCTCGTCGATCGACTGCTCGACACTTCGCGCATCGTGTCGGGCCATCTCGACGTCGTGCCCGAGCCCGTCGATCTCGCGGAGCTCGCGCACGAGGTGGTCGACACGTTCCAGGACGCGGCGCAGCACGCGGGCAGCGAGCTCACCGTCGTGGCCGAGGGCGATGCGACGGGCGAGTGGGACCGCACGCTGCTCACGCAGGTCGCGACCAACCTCGTCGCGAACGCGATCCAGTACGGCGCGGGCAAGCCGATCTGCGTGCGCACCGAGGGCGCCGGGGATCGCGCGCGCCTCGTCGTGGAGGATCGCGGCATCGGCATCGGGCCCGACGATCTCGAGCGCATCTTCGACCGGTTCCAGCGTGCGTCCCCGACGCGCCACGTCGCGGGGCTCGGGCTCGGTCTCTACATCACGCGCGAGATCGCGTGTCGTCACGGCGGCCACGTCCACGTGGAGAGCCGGCCCGGCGAGGGCGCGCGCTTCGTGGTGGAGCTGCCGCGCGCGCGGAGCCGCGCGTGACCGATCCCTGTGATCGCGTCGTGATGATCGTCGAGGACGATCGCGACGTGCGCGAGCTCCTCGCCGAGATCGTCGAGGACGAGGGGTTCGCCACGCTCGCCGCGGCGAACGGGCGCGAGGCGCTCGACCTGCTCGAGGCGGCGAAGGCGGACGCGCTGCCCTGCGTGATCCTGCTCGACATCCTGATGCCGGTCGTCGACGGCTGGCAGTTCCGCGTGATGCAGGAGAGCGACGCGGTGCTCGCGGGCATCCCGGTCGTCGTGCTCTCCGCGCATGCCGACGGGCCGACCGCCGCGGAGCGCATGCGCGCGGCGGGGTTCGTGCGGAAGCCGGTCGATCTCGACGCGCTGCTCGACATGATCCGCGACCACTGCTGAGTCCTCACCGGAGTGCTCGTCCCGCACGGGCCGGACGGGCGCGCGCGAAGCGCGGTAGGAACGGGCGGGCGAGCCGATTCTCGAGCGTCTTCGAGCTGCGCCCGCGCGCTCGCTCCTCGTCTACGATGATCGTGATGGGCGGCGACGATCGTGACGGGGTGGTGTTCGACGATCCGACGTTCCTCGCGCGTTATGCGCCATCCGGGACGCTCGGCGCGGGATCGAGCGCGGAGGTGCAGCTCTGTCGCGACGAGCGCATCGGGCGCGACGTCGCGGTGAAGGTGCTGCGCGCCGATCAGAGCGAGGATCGCGACGCGCGCACGCGCTTCCTGCGCGAGGCGCGGCTGCAGGGGCGGCTCGAGCACCCGGGCGTGGTGCCGGTCTACGAGCTCGCCGACGCGGAGCGCGCGCGTCCGTGGTTCACGATGAAGCGCGTCCGCGGCATCACGCTCGAGGGGGTGATCGCCGGGCTCGTCGCGCGCGACCCCGACACCTGCGCGCGCTTCACGCGGGCGCGCCTGCTCGCCGCGTTCGTGCAGTGTTGTCGCACGATCGACTTCGCTCACGCGCAGAACGTCGTGCACCGCGATCTCTCGCCGCGGAACGTGATGCTCGGCGAGTTCGGCGAGGTGCACGTGCTCGACTGGGGCCTCGCGCGCCTCTCCGATCCCGGCGAGCGAACGCGCGCGAACGAGGAGGACGACCTCTCCGAGACGCGGCCCGGCCAGGCGCTCGGCACGCCCGGCTACATGTCGCCCGAGCAAGCGCTGGGCGATCCCGACGTCGGCCCCGAGGCCGACGTGTACGCGCTCGGCGTGATGCTCTTCGAGATGCTCGCGACGCGTCCCTTCAACCCGGGCAGCACCACGCGCGAGCGGCTCGATCTCACGATCCGCGGGATCGAGCCGAGCGTCGCGCTCGCGGGCGCGGAGCACGACGTGCCGCCCGAGCTCGCACGAGTGATCGCGGCCGCGACGCGGGCGCACCCCGGCGAGCGCACCCGCACCGCGCGCGCGCTCGCCGACGCGGTCGAGCGCTTCCTCGACGGCGATCGGGATCTCGCCGAGCGCACGCGTATGGCCGACGCGCTCGTGATCGAGGCCAAGGCCGCGCTCGCGCGCGACGACGGTGCGGCCGCGACGAGCCTGCTCGCGCGCGCGGTCGCGCTGGTGCCCAAGCACGTCGAGGCGAGCACGCTGCTCTCGCGCCTCTTGCTCGAGCCGCCGCGCGAGGTGCCGCCCGAGGTGCACGAGCGGATGCTGCGCTGGGCCGAGGGTGCGTGGCGCGCCGCCGCGCGCACCGCGACGCTGCGCTACCTGTTCTGGTGCTCGTTCATCCCGGTGTGGATCGTGATGGGCTTCCGCGATCCGCCGGCTGCGATCTTCGCGATCACGACGCTGATCGTGATGACGGGCGCGATGGGGCTCGTCGCCGCGGGCGCGATGCGCGGGATGCTCGGCGCCGTGGTGTCGTTCCTCGCGGGCACGATCTCGATCGCGGTGTTCACCCAGGTGTTCAGCCCGGTGCTCGTCGCGCCCACGCTGATGGCGACGCACCTGATCGTCTATTGCGCGTACGCCGCGCCGATCCAGCGCGCGATGCTGATCGCGGTCGCGCTCGCGGGCATGGGGATCCCGATCGTGCTCGAGGAGCTCGGCGTGCTCGCGCCGACGTTCGTCGTCGACGCCGAGGGCATCCACGTGCTGCCGCGCCTCGTGAATTTCGAGCCGCGCCTCACGTGGTGGCTCCTCGTGATGGGCGCGACGATCGCGGTCGGTGTGCCCGGCGTGATCGCGGGTCGCGTGCGCGACGCGCTCGTCGGATCGCAGCGTAAGCTGCTGCTCCACACGTGGCACCTCGAGGCGCTCCTGCCTCGCGACGAACGCTGATCACGGGTCGTGACAGCGCCTCGTCGCGGCCACAGATCGGCTCGAATGACACGGACTGCGCTGGTCACCGGAGGCAATCGAGGCATCGGTCTCGAGGTCTGTCGCGGGCTCGCGGAGCGCGGCTTCCGCGTGCTGCTCGCGTCGCGCGATCGCGACGAGGGCGAGGCCGCGGCGCGCTCGTTGCGCGAGGGCGGTCACGACGTGCATGCGCGCGTGCTCGACGTCACCGACCGCGAGAGCATCGCCGCGCTCGTGTCGTCGATCGCGGGCGACACGCCGATCGACGTGCTGGTGAACAACGCGGGGACGTCGCTCGACGGGTTCGACTCGGAGGTGGTGCGACGCACCCTCGCGGTGAACCTCGAAGGCGTGATCGCGCTGACCGACGCGCTCTCGTCGCACCTCGCCGAGGACGCGCGCGTCGTGATGGTCTCGAGCGGGATGGGCGAGCTGCACGGGCTGCCGCCCGCGATCCTCGCGCGCTTCGAGCCACCGCGGGATCGCGCGCACGTGCTCGCGGCGGTCGACGAGTTCGCGCGCGCAGTGCGGGCCGGACGAGAGCGCGACGAGGGTTGGCCCCGCTCGGCGTACCGCATCTCGAAGGTCGCGCTGAACGCGATGACGCGCGTCTACGCCGAGGCGCTGCGCGGGCGCGCGCGGGTCGTCGCGGTGTGCCCCGGATGGGTGCGCACGCGCATGGGCGGTCCGGGCGCGAGCCGATCGCCGCGCGAGGGTGCGGCGGGGATCGTGTGGGCCGCGACGACGTCCGATCTCGAGACCGGACGCTTCTATCGCGACGGCCGCACGATCCCGTGGTGACGCCTCGAGGGCTTTCGAAAGATCGGCTCGCCCGCTGGTCCCTACCGTCCGCGCGCGAAGCGCGCCCGCGTCCGGGATCAGCGGGACGAGCACTCCGGAGAGCTCAGCTCGGGCAGCAGACCGAGCCCTCGATGCCGGAGGGCACGTTGCCGATCGGCGCGCCGCCGCTCGGGCACACGTAGTCGGGGCGGAGGGTCGCGCCGTCGCCGATGTCGCCGACGACGGTGCCACCCTGCGCGGTGCACTCGTCGGGCGTGAGCAGCGCGCGCTCGGTCGCGCCGGAGCCGGGCTCGGTCTGGCTCTCACCCGCGGGCTCGTTGCCGGTGGTCTCACCGCCGGTCGTCGACTCCTGCGACGACGACGAGCCCCCACCACAGCCGATCACCAACACGAGCGCGAGCATGGAGAAGTGCGTACGCATATGGCGCGCATGATAGACGCGACCCGTGCTCGCGCGAGAAATCAGCGGCGCGATGCGTCGAGCATCATCTTCCGCTCGGCGCGACCGATCGCGGCGCGCGTCGCGAAGAGCGCGTCGGGGGTCACGCTGATCGAGTCGATCCCGAAGCGCACGAGGTGCGACGCGTAGTCGGGGTACGTCGAAGGCGCCTGCCCGCACAGCGAGCTCGTCAGCCCGCACGCGCGCGCCGCGTCGACGATGCGGCGGATCGTGTCGAGCACCGCCTCGTCGCGCTCGTCGAAGATCTCGGCGCACACCGCCGAGTCGCGATCGACGCCGAGCACGAGCTGCGTGAGATCGTTGCTCCCGATCGACACGCCGTCGATGCCGAGCTTCGCGTACTCGGGGATGCGGAACACGACCGAGGGCACCTCGGCCATGACCCACTTCTTCAAGCCGCGCTGGCGTCCGAGCGCGTGCTTCGCGATGCGCTCGAGCACCGCCTCGAGCTCCCACGGCGTGCGCACGAACGGGATCATCACGTGCACGTTGGGCTGCTGCTCGCGGACCTGCGCGAGCACGTCGAGCTCGAGCCCGAAGATCGACGCGTCCTTCACGTACCGGAACGCGCCGCGGTACCCGATCATCGGGTTCTCCTCGTGCGGCTCCCAGTCCTTGCCGCCGCGCAGCGCGCGGAACTCGTTCGTGCGGAAGTCGTAGGTGCGATAGACGACCGGCCGCGAGCCGAACGCGCGCGCGATGCGCAGCACGCTCTCGCGCATGCGCGCGACCACCTCGCGGCTGCGACCTTCTTCGATCAGCGTGCGCGGGTGCGCGCCGTCGAGCGCCTCGACGAGCATCGACTCCGCGCGCAGCAGGCCCACTCCGTCGATCGGCGCCGCCGCGATCTCCTCGATCCCCTCGGGCGAGTGCACGTTCACGTAGAGGCTCGTCGCGAGCGGCTCGACCGCCGCGACCGCGAAGAGCTCGCCACGCGTGCTGACCATCCGATCGGCCGCGCCGCCCACCTGCGCGAACGGCGAGAGCGGCGCCGGCCCCGCTTCGATCACCGGCTCGCGCGGGCCGGGCGTCGCGATCGCGCTCGCCCCGACGATCTCGCCCGCGAGCACGCGACCCGCGTTGCCGTCGACCGTCACGACCTCGCCGTCGCGCAGGAAGCGCGTCGCGTCGCGGGTGCCGACGACGCACGGGATGCGCAGCTCGCGGCTCACGATCGCGGCGTGGCAGGTGACGCCGCCGGCGTCGGTGACGATCGCGCCCGCACGACGCAGCGCGGGCATCCAGTCGGGGCTCGTCATCGCCGCGACGAGGATCTCGCCCTTCTCGAGCAAGTGGCCCTGCTCGGCCGACGCGAGGATGCGAACCCGCCCGCTGCGCCGCCCCGGTGACGCGCCGAGCCCGCGCAGGAGCGGCGCCCCCGATCCGCGATCCTCGGTGCCTCCGCGCGCGTGCTCGAGCGCCGTGATCGGACGCGACTGCACGATCCAGATGCGCCCGTCGGCGATCGCCCACTCGATGTCCTGCGGCTTCGCGTAGTGCTGCTCGATGCGCGCACCGAGCCTCGCGAGCGCTTGCAGCTCGCGGTCGTCGAGCGCGCGACGGCGCCTCCGCTCGGGCTCGACCTCGCGCCGCACGTTCCCGACGATCTCCGTCGCCTTGGTGCCGGTCCGCGCGCTCAGGATCGCGCCGCTCGACTTCTCGACGACGTAGGTGTCGGGCTCGACCATGCCGCCGACCACGACCTCACCGAGGCCCCACGACGCTTCGATCACGACGTGATCGCGCTCGCCGGTCGCGGGGTCCGCGGTGAACATCACGCCCGCGCGCTCGCTCTCGACGAGCCGCTGCACGACGACGGCGATCGCGGGCTCCTCGGTCAGGCCCTGCGCGGCGCGATACGCGACCACGCGACGCCCCCACAGCGACTGCCAGCAGCGCTGCACCGCGTCGACCACCGCGGCATCGCCCGCGACGCCGGTGAACGTCTCGTTCATCCCCGCGAACGACGTGCCCGCGGTGTCCTCCATCGTCGCGGAAGACCGGACCGCGACGCGCGTCGTGGGATCGCCGAGCGAGCGGTACGCGCGCACGATCGCGGCGCGCAGCGCGTCGGGCAGGCCGGCCTTGGCGACCATCGCGCGCGCCTCGTCGGAGGCTGCCGCGAGCGCGCCGGCGTCGTCGGGATCGATGCTCGTCGCCCGCTCGATCAGCGCGCGACGTACGCCGGCCTTCGACATCGCGTCGAGGTAGGCCTGCGCGGTGACGACGAAGCCGGGAGGGACGTCGATGCCCGCGGCGCGCAGCTCGCCCAGGTTGGCGCCCTTGCCCCCCGCGATGCGCACGTCCGCCACGCGCAACCGCGAGATGTCGCGCACCGCCTCGTCCTGCTCGCGCCGGCGCTCTCCGTCCTCTCGGCGTTCGATCTCGGGCTCGCGCATACGTTCGACGTAGGCGCGGCCGCTGCGTTGGCGAGATCCACGCTTGCCCGCGCGATGCCCGTGCGTAGCTGCGCGGAGCGAACATGGGAAAGCTCGACGGCAAGATCTCCATCGTCACCGGCGCGGCCGGAGGCATCGGCGCCGCGACCGCGGCGCGCTTCGTCCGAGAGGGCGCATCGGTGATGCTCGTCGATCGCGACGACGCGGCGCTCGCCGAGGTCGCGCGCGCGATCGGCGGTGATCGCGTGGCGTACGTCGCGGCCGACGTCTCGGATCCCGATCACGCGCGGCGCTACGTCGACGCGACGGTGCAGCGCTTCGGCGGGATCGACGTGCTCTTCGCGAACGCGGGGATCGAGGGGCGCGTCGCGCCGCTCACCGAGTACCCGGTCGCCGACTTCGATCGTGTGCTCGCGGTGAACGTGCGCGGCGTGTTCCTCGGGATCCAGCACGCGGCACCGCACATCGCGCTGCGTTCTCGGGGGCAGGGCGGCGGCGGGAGCATCGTGATCACGTCGTCGGTCGCAGGCGTGGTCGGCTCACGCGGCCTGTGCGCGTACATCGCGAGCAAGCACGCCGTGATCGGGCTGATGAAGACGGCGGCGTGCGAGCTCGCGCCGCTCAACATCCGGGTCAACACGGTGAACCCCGGGCCGATCGAGAACCGGATGATGCGCTCGATCGAAGATCAGGCCGCGCCGGGGCACGGCGACGACGTGAAGAAGGGCTTCCTCGGGATGGTGCCGCTCGGCCGCTACGGCACGAACGAGGAGATCGCGAACGTCGCGCTCTTCCTCGCGAGCGCGGAGTCGTCGTACTGCACCGGCGCGGTGTTCCTCGCCGACGGCGGCTTCGTCGCGCAGTGAACGGGAATGCGAGCGCGGTGTGGAGGCGTCGTGGGCTCCGATGCCTGCACGTCTCCGGCTCGCGATCGTGATCCTGCTCTGCGCTGCGCCAGCGGCTGCGCAGGGGCCCGAAGCGCCGCTGTCGATCGCGGCGCCCTGGAGCGATGTGCGCATCACGCGCGTGACGGTGCGCGCGCCCGACGGCACGATCGTCGAGGAGCAGGCGTGCACACCGACGTCGGACGCGCCGTGTCGTCAGACGCGCTCGTACTGGCGCGGAGAGGGCGAGTACACGATCGCGGTCGAGACTTCGGAGCGGACGCGTCTCGAGCGCTCGTTCGTCGCGACGGGTGAAGAGGTCGCGGTCGTGTTGCGCACGGGTCACGTGTACTACGACGACCCGGTGGAGCTGCTCGTGACGGTGGCGCGCTTCGATCCGGGCATCCACATCGAGCGCGCCACGTGGACGCTCGTGAACGACTCAGGGCGATGGCTCGTGCTCCGTGGCCAGGACCAGGGCATCCCCGGCTGGCAGGCCGATCGTCGCAGTGATCCGTGGTCGATCGTCTACGACTGGATCCCCTACGGCCCGTGCCCGAGCGGTCGATTCGAGGTCGAGGTCCCGCCCGGGGCGCGTCATTCCCTCGACCGAAGCGCGGTCGGCGTGTGGCACGACCCTGCCGACACGTTCCTGCTGCGCATCGCGGACGCGGGCGACGACACCCGCGGCGTATCGAACGAGTGGGTGGTGCCGATCGCGGTCGCGATCAGCCGCGCCGTCCCCGAAACGGCGGGGCGACGGCCGATGGCGTCTCTTCGCGCTCGGTGACCACCTCCGCGCGCGCGATGCGGTGCAGGCGCAGCTGGCGCGCTTCGTTCTTGTCGAGGTCGATGCAATTGAGCAGCGTCTCGCCGCGCTCGAGCACGACGCTCTCGATGCGCACGACGCGCTCGGTCTCGAGGTGCTCGCGGCTCACGTAGACGATGCGCAACGCGCGGTTCTCGAAGAACGCGCGCTCGAGCGCGGCGCGCACCTTGTCGTCGCTCGGCTGCGCGGGGACGCCGACGAACTTCACGGTCTCGAGGAGCTGCTCGAGCTGTCGCTGGGTCGCGGTGGGGAGCGCGCCGCGCACCTTGTCGAGCGCGCTGTGCAGCGTCGTGGTGAACGGCAGCACGCGCATGTCGGTGGCCCAGCGTCCGAGCGCGAGCAGCAGCGTCGCCTCGCGCGCCGTGAAGTTCACCGGCGGCAGCGCGTAGGTGCGATCGAGCGCGTACCCGCCGCCGCGACCGCGATCCGAGTGCAGCGGGAGCGACGCTTCGCGCAGCGCGTCGAGGTCGCGATAGATGGTGCGCACGCTGACGCCGAACCGCTCGGCGAGGAGCTCGGCAGTGACGCCGGTGCGGCGCGCCCGGAGCGCTTCGGCGATGGCGAAGAGCCGTTCGGTGCGGGTCACGAGGAGAGCAAAGCTGACAGAATCATGACAGCACCGCCAGAGGCGTGGCTCGGCCCGACGCGCCGGGGCGCGACGGCGTGCTCAGCGCTTGCCGCGCGTCGGGCCGCGCACGACGATGCGGCTGGCGTCGCGCTCGCGATCACGCGACGACGGCGCGGGCACGATCTCGCTCGGGCGCGGGACGCGGACCACCGGCGTCGGCGCGAGCGTCGCGAGCGCGGCGGCGACCGCGTCGGCCATCGTCGCGGGCGTGCGCTTCGTGCTCTGGCGCGACGACAGCGCCTTCGCGACCACCGGGCGTGCGCTCGGGAGCGGGTCGAGCCGGAACGATCCGGCGCTCGGATCGTCGCGGCGCGTCACGCGCGCCTCGCTGCTCGCGGGAGGACGCCACTCGCGCAACGACGCGGTCGGGTCGCCCTTCGCGCGTCGCGTGCGGGGGCTCGTCGGCGGCGGAGGCAGCGTGAAGGTCGAGGGCGGGGTCACGTCGCGGCGCGGCGTCCGCCCGTCGCGCGCGAGCGCGACCGCTTCGCTGATCGCCTCGCCCAGGTTCCGCGCCGGCGCGGGCTCGTCGTCCTCGTCCTCCGCGGCGATCGTCGCGGCCACGATCGGGCTCGCCTCGACGAGCTCGTCGTCGTCGACGTCGACGCCGGGATCGCTCGTCACGACCAGCTCCGCGTCCTCGACGTCGTTCTCCTCGACGAGCTCCGCGTCCTCGACGTCGACACCGGGATCGCTCGTCACGACGAGCTCCGCGTCTTCGATGTCCGCGCCGGGATCGCTCGCCAGGACCAGCTCCGCGTCCTCGACGTCGGTGATCGGCTCGCGCGTCACGCGCGCGATCGACGCCACGAGGCGCGCCGGCACATCGCCCTCCGCCGCGAGCCGCGCCTCGCGATCGAAGCGCTCCTTCCAGCTGCGCTCGTCACCACCCGCGATCAGATCGAGCTCGGCGAGCACCTGCGCGCGCTCCCATCCGAGCGGCATCAGCGCGACGATCCCGGGCGCGCTCCGGACGCGCACCCATCGCCGCGGCTCCCCGTGCTCGCGCATCAGCGCGTGCACTGCCGCGAGCAGCGTGTCCACGTCGAGCTCGCCCGCGCGCGCCGTGCGCACCATCCCGATGCGCGCGTGACGCGCGACGCGCCGCACCCGCGCCACGCTCCCCGCGAGCTGGATCTCCCATGCATCTCCCGCGTTCCGCGCGAAGAGCGGCGTTCCGTCGAGCGCGACCGCGAGCCGCGTCGTGGTGCGCAGCACGTCGAGCTCCTCGCCCTCGTGCAGCTCGACGACGCGATCACGCTCGCGACGTGCCTTCGCGATCGCACCGTCGCCCGCGAGGTAGTACGCGGAGAGCACCGCGCCGCGCAGCGTCGGCTCGGGTGGCAGCGCGAGCAGCGGGCGCAGCGCCGGCGGCAGCGTGCTCGGCGCGAGATCCGGCGCGAGCCCGATCGCGCGCAGAGCCTCGAACATCACCCGCCAGTCGGGGTGCAGCTCCTCGTCCACGACGAGCTCGAAGCGCGTCGTACTGCATGGCGGCGCCACGCTCGCGCATCCGAGCAAGAGGCGCGCCCACACCGCGCACCCGAATTCCCCACACTCCGCGCGATGAGTGGCTGCTCGAGGAGCCGGATCGCGGAGCGCAGCGCGCTCCGTGCGCTCAGATCGACAACATCGGTTCGCCTGCGCTTCGCGCGCTCATCGGCGGGACGAGCACTCCGGCACGGACTCACGACAAATCGGCTCGCCCGCCGGTCCCTCCCGTCCGCGCGCTTCGCGCGCTCCCGTCCGGGATCGGCGGGACGAGCACTCCGGCACGGACTGACGACAAATCGGCTCGCCCGCCGGTCCCTCCCGTCCGCGCGCTTCGCGCGCTCCCGTCCGGGATCGTCGGGACGAGCACTCCTGCAAGGACTGACGACAAAATCGGCTCGCCCGCCGGTCCCTCCCGTCCGCGCGCTTCGCGCGCTCCCGTCCGGGATCGTCGGGACGAGCACTCCGGCAAGGACTGACGACAAATCGGCTCGCCCGCCGGTCCCTCCCGTCCGCGCGCTTCGCGCGCTCCCGTCCGGGATCGTCGGGACGAGCACTCCTGCAAGGACTCACGCGTAGTCGAGCACCAAGCGCCCGGTCGTGCGCATCTCCTCGACGATCATCGCGCCGGTCTGCGCGAGCCGCGCGCGCGGCGGGCACACGTGCGGGACCCGCTCGCCGATCATCCGCGCGATCTCCTCGTCGCGCGGCTCGATGCGCATCGCGACGCGATCCTCGGCGAGCTCCTCGAGCTCGTAGCGCGCGAACGATCGCAGCGAGACCAGGAAGCGCACGATCGCCGCGGTCCCGACGCCGTGCTGCGGCCCCGCGACGCCGACTGCCGCCACCGCGTCGACGGGATCACCGCTCGCGACGAGCCCGACGCCCTCGCGCCCATCGTGCGCGCGCCATCGGAACACGAACGTGGCCGCATCGCGCGCGAGCGTGCGCACCTCGTCGAGCTCCGCTCCCTCGCGCACGACGACGCGCAGGTAGGGATCGTCGTGTCCCTCCATCGCGCGCCATCCACGCGCTTCGAGCGCCTCGATCAGCGCGCGCCGTCGCGGGTCGTCCCATCCACCCGCCAGACGCGCCTCGATCGCCTCCCAGCGATACTTCTCGGGGAAGGGCCCCTTGGGCCACCGACGCGCGCTCGGCTCGCTCACGGCGCGAAACCTGACACGCACCTGACAGAGCGCCAATGCACGGTCCTCCTCGTCGAACACGACGAAGGAGAGAGACGAACATGACGACGACACTGACGCTCTGCGAGCTCGGCGAGACCGGCATCGAAGGGCTCGAGAGCTACTCGCCGTTCTGCCTCAAAGCGCACCGCGCGCTGCGCGCCGCTGGGCTTTCCTACGAGCGTCGCACCAGCGCGCGCCCCGACGCGTTCAAGGCGCTGAACCCGACGGGCCAGGTGCCGGTGCTGCTCGTCGGCGACGAGCCCATCGCGGACTCGACGCGCATCGTCGCGCGCATCTCGGAGCTCGGTCGCTCGCTCGACGCGGGGCCCACCGGGCGCGAGCGCGCCGAGGCGTGGCTCTGGGAGGAGCTCGCGGACACCGCGCTCAACGGCTTCCTCGTCGCGTCGCGCTGGGCCGACGCGCGCAACTGGCCTGCGGTGCGCGAGGCGTACTTCGCGGAGATGCCCGCGTTCATCCGCGCGATCGTCCCGGCGCGCCTCCGCGCGAACGTGGTCGCGACGCTGGTCGCGCGCGACGTGTGGCGCGCCGGCGAGGACGAGTGCTGGCGTCGCTTCGATGCGCTCCTCGATCAGCTCGAGGCGCGCGCGCCCGAGCGCGGCTGGTGGGTCGGGGATCGCCTCAGCGTCGCCGACGTCGCGCTCTTCGCGCAGCTCCGCTCGCTCCGCACGCCGCTCACGCCGTGGCAGGCCTCGCGCGTCGAGGCGCGCCCGACGCTCTGCGCGTGGCTCGATCGCGTGGACCACGCGACGCGCGCGCCCGCGGTGGCGCTCGCCGCCTGATGGTCCAGCGCGGTCCACGCCGTGCGGCCAGGGTGGTACCTCCCGGTCCGATCCACTGCGGACCAGAGTTCCGGCGCCGTGACCACCCCTGCCGCCACCGCGTCGCCCGCTCCGGCTCCCTCCACGCCCGCCGCGTCGCTGCCCGGCCACGTCCTCGTCGCGCTCGCGCTCGTCTACGTGATCTGGAGCTCCACGTACCTGGCGATCCGCGTGATGGTGCGCGAGCTGCCGCCGCTCGCGACGGGCGGCGTGCGCTTCGTGATCGCGGGCGCGGTGCTCCTCGCGATCCAGCGTGCGCGCGGAGTGGCACTGCCCACACGTCGCGAATGGATGGCTGCGGTCCCCGTCGGCGTGCTGCTCTTCGGCGTCGGCAACGGCTTCGTGATGCACGCCGAGCGCAGCATCTCGTCGGGCATCGCCGCGGTGGTCTGCGGGACGACGCCGCTCTGGGCCGGCGTGCTCGGTCCGATCTTCGGTGAGCGCGCGACGCGTCGCGAGTGGCTCGGGATGGCGCTCGGCTTCGCGGGCGTGGTCGTGCTCTCGGCGGGCGGCGATCTCACGAGCGATCCGCTCGCCGCGGCGCTGCTCCTCGTCGCGCCGCTCGGATGGGCCGCGGGCTCGCTCTGGGCGCGCAAGCTCCCGGTCGCGCGTGGTCCTTCGGGCGCGGCCACCCAGATGATCGCGGGCGGCATCGTCATGCTCGTGGTCGCGTCGCTCTCGGGCGAACGAGCGCCCGAGGTGATCTCGTGGAGCTCGGCGTTCTCGTTCGTCTACCTCGTCGTCCTCGGCTCGCTCGTCGGGTTCAGCGCGTACGCCCACCTGCTGCAGAACGCGCGCCCTGCGCTCGCGATGAGCTACGCGTACGTGAACCCCGCGCTCGCGGTGCTGCTCGGCGCGGTGCTCGGGGCGGAGCACGTCGGCGTCGAGGTGATCGCCGCGACGGCACTGATCGTCGGCGCGGTGGTGCTGCTCGTGCGCAGCAAGCGCTGAGTCGAAGACTGCCCAAAGCTCGGCTCGCCCGCCGGTCCCTACCGTCCGCGCGCTTCGCGCGCTCCCGTCCGGGACCGGCGGGACGAGCACTCCGGTAGGGACTCACCGACGACGAAGCCCGAGCTTCTCCATCTTCGATTGCAGCGTCGTCGGCGCGAGCCCGAGGCGCGCCGCGGCGCCGGTCGGTCCGTACACGCGCCCGCCGCACGCCTCGAGGGCTTCGGTGATCAGCCGGCGCTGCGCGTCGTCGAAACGCTCGATCATCGTCGACCGCGCTGCGCGACGCGGCGGTGGCGCGCCGAACGTCGCGGGGAGCTCGATCACGTCGCCGCGCGTCAGCACGAGCGCGCGCTCGATCAGGTTCTCGAGCTCGCGCACGTTGCCGGGCCAGTGCCACGCCTCGAGCCGCGCCACGTCGTGCGCGTCGAGCGCCGGCACCGCACGACCCATGCGCGTCGCGATCCTCAGCAGCGCGGCGCGCGCGAGCGGCTCGACGTCCTCGATGCGATCCCGCAGCGGCGGCAGCTCGATCGGCACGACGTCGAGGCGATAGAAGAGGTCCTGCCGGAAGCGCCCCGACTCGACCATCTCCTCGAGCGGCCGGTGCGTGGCCGCGACGATGCGCACGTCGACGCGCACCGTCGCGCTCCCGCCGACGCGCTCGAGCTCGCCCTCCTGCAGCGCGCGGAGGATGCGCGCCTGCATCGCGGCGCCGAGCTCACCGATCTCGTCGAGCAACAACGTGCCGCCGTGCGCACGCTCGAACACGCCGAGGTGGCGGCGCACCGCGCCGGTGAACGCACCGCGCTCGTGCCCGAAGAGCGCGCTCTCGGCGAGCGTCTCGGGCAGCGCGCCGCAGTTGATCGCGACGAACGGACGCCGCGCGCGCGACGAGCGTGCATGGAGACGGCGCGCGATCACCTCCTTGCCGGTGCCCGACTCGCCGCGGAGCAGCACCGTCACGTCCTGCGCGGCGACCAGCGGCACGATCTCGTGGACGAGACGGCGCATCGCGGGTGACGTCGCGACGATCGAGTCGGGCGAGGCCGCGCGATCGAGCTCGTCGCGCAGCCGCGCGCTGTCGCCGAGCGCACGGCGCGACACCGCAGCGACCCGGGCGAGCGCGTGCACCTGCGCGAACGATGCGCGCACGACGCGCGTGATCGCGTCGCGCAGCGGCTCGCCCCACGGCACGAGCGCGTCGAGCTCGGCGTCGTCCGCCGCGAACGCGCAGACGAGCGTCGTGTCCTCGAGCGGGATCGTGAACGTCGCGCGCATCGGCGCATCGCGCACGACGACCCGCGGCGCGTCACCGCGCGCGAGATGGACCAACGGGAGCGCGGCAGCGAGCGCGGCCGCGATGCCCGACGCGAGCGTGGCCTCGGTGTGCGCGCGCTCGGTCACCGACGCGAGCGCGGCGAGGAGCGAGAACGCTCGGGCCACGCGCGGATCGTCGAATGGCACGCGCGAACGCATGGCACCGGCGGGCCGTGGTCGCAACGGCGGGCCGTGGTCGCGCCACGGCGGGCCGTCGTCGCGCGGTCTCGATCGCGCGTTTTCCGTGCGAAAACCGCACGGCGCACGGTCTGCGATGGCCGGCGATCCCGAGGAGGTCCTTCGATGGCCTACGTGATCGCCGAGCCCTGCGTCTCCGTGTGTGATGGTGCTTGCACGAAGGTGTGCCCCGTGGACGCGATCCACGGGCCCGCGCCCGACGCGCCGAAGATGCGCCTCCAGCGCTACATCGATCCCGAGACGTGCATCGGCTGCGCGGCGTGCGAGCCCGAGTGCCCGGTGAGCGCGATCTTCGACGAGGACGCGCTGCCGCCCGCCTGGGCGCGCTACCGCGAGCTCAACGCGCGGTTCTTCCGCGACCAGTGAGGGGGTCCAAAAATCGGCTCGCCGGCGCAGGGCCCTCCCGTCCGCGTGCGCCGCACGCTCCCGTGCGGGCCCTCCGCCAGCGAGCACTCCAGCTCGACTGAGGTCCCGGGTTCGGCGATGGGGCTCGCAGCCGCGGCGCCCCATCGCGCGACCTCCGCGCCACGTCCCTGCTCGGAAGCGCAGTGCCGCGTGCGTCCGCGCAAACCGCGGAATTCCGCCGCCTCCACCGGGGCGAAAGGGCGGGAACCAGGCGTGCTAAGGTGATCGCCGCGCATGCCGATCCTCACGCCCGAGGAGCGAGTCGGGAGCCTTCTCGCCGGACGCTACCGTCTCGAGTCGATCCTCGGCTCCGGTGGCACGTCCGTCGTGTTCCGGGCGAGCCACACGTGGACCGGCCGCGCGGTCGCGCTGAAGCTGCTCAAGCCCGAGCACGCGCGCGACAAGGGCCTGGTGATGCGCTTCCTGCGCGAGGCCCGCACCGCGTCGACGATCGTGCACCCGAACGTCGTGACGATCCTCGACATGGGCACCGATCCCAGCGGGGACGTCTATCTCGCGATGGAGCTGCTCGACGGCAGCTCGCTCGGCGAGATCCTCGATCGCGAGAGCACGCTCTCGCCCGAGCGCACGATCGAGCTGCTGCGGCCGATCATGGAGGCGCTCGCGATCGCGCACGAGCGCGGCATCGTCCATCGCGACATCAAGCCGGACAACGTGCTGATCGGCGATCGCGGCGACGGAGTGGTGCGCCCGATCCTGCTCGACTTCGGCATGGCGAAGATGACCGAGGCGGCGTGGGGGCACGCGACGCAGTCGGGCCTGATCGTCGGCACGCCGTTCTACATGTCCCCCGAGCAGGCGGAGGGCGCGAGCGACGTGGGCTCGGCGTCGGACGCGTGGTCGATGGGGGTGCTGCTCTATCGCTGCCTCACCGGTGTGCTGCCCTTCTTCGCGAGCTCGCCGACGTCGCTGCTGCTCGCGATCGTGCGCGGCGATCACGTGCCGGTCTCCGAGCGCGCGCCCCACGTGCCCGCGCCGATCGCGTCGGTCGTCGAGCGTGCGCTGCGCGTCGATCGCGCCGACCGCTACGCCGACATGCACGAGATGCTCGCGGCGATCGATCGCGCGGTGCGCGGCGAGGGCGAGCCGATGCGCGCGAGCGCCACGCTGCCGACACCGACCGCGCCGCTGCGGAGCGTGCCCGAGCGCGCGAGCGAGGTCGCGATCGCGGGTGGAGATCGCCGTCGCACCTCGGCGATCGTCGCGCTGGTCGCGGCGCTGCTGCTCGCGGCGATCGGCATCGGGGTGGTCGGGCTGGGAAGCGAGCCCGTCGTCGCGAGCCCGACGCCCGAGGCCACGACCGACGTCATCCCGCGCGCCGCCGGGCCTGCGCCCGAGGTCCCCACGCGCGCGGAGCCGATCGACACGCCGGCGGTGGTCGGCGCGAGCACGACCACGGCGTCACTGGGCGCCGTCGAGGAGACGCCGCGCGAGGAGCGCGCGCGCGTCGCCGTTCCCAGCGCGCCCGTCGAGATCGACGAGGCGCCCGCCGAGCCCGCGACGCCGCGTCGCCGTCGTGGTCTCGCGCGCTCGTTCGACGATCGCGAGCGCGACGGTGAGGCGCGCTCCGGCTCGGGGCTCGCGACGGAGTGGTGAGAGTGCGCTACGCGTTGGTCTTGGCGCTCGCCCTCGGGCTCGCGCTGCCACCTGGGCTCGTCCCCGCGATCGCGCGCGCGCAGGACGCGCCGCTCGACCCAGCGCAGGCCGAGGCGCTCGCGCTCTTCCGTCGCGGCGTCGAGCTGGGCGAGCAGGATCGATGGGCCGACGCGCTCGAGCACTTCCGTCGCTCGCGCACGATCGCGGAGCGGCCGAACACCGTGTTCAACGTCGCGTTCGCGCTCTATCGCCTTGGGCGCTTCACCCAGGCGATCGTCGAGTTCGAGCAGTACCTCGCGATGACCGAGGGACAGCCGCCGAACGAGCGACGCGACGAAGCGGTGCGGCTGCGCGGCGAGTCGGTCGCGAGCCTCGCCGAGATCACGCTCGAGATCGCGCCGCCCGACGCGCGCGTGCTGGTCGACGGAGAGCCGATCGGCGAGGAGACGGGCTCGCCGCGCACGCTGCGTCTCGATCCCGGGCGCCACGCGGTGCGCGCGAACGCCGACGGATACGAAGAGGGCGCGCTGACGATCTCGGTGCTCGCGGGCGAGCACGGCGCGCGATCGATGACGCTCGTCGCGCGCGGCGGGCAGCAGGAAGAGATCGTCGAGCCGCCGCCTCCGCCGCCGTCGGGCGGGGGCATCTTCGAAGACCCGGTGTTCTGGGTGATCGCGGGCGTCGTCGTGGTCGGCGCAGGCGTCGCGATCGGCGCGGGCGTCGCGGCGACGCAGAGCGAGCCGCCCTACGGCGGCTCCGCCGACGTCGTCCTGCGCGCGCTCACGTTCTGATCACTCGCGCACGAGCACGTCGGCGGGCGAGGCCGCGACGCCGCTCGCGATCCAGCTCGCGGCGATCGGGAACATCGCGACGAGACGCGCCTTCTGGCGCTCGCTCATGCCCCAGAGGACCACCACGGTGCCGAGCGGGAACGACGGCGCGAGCGCGGCGAACGTCGGCACGTCGATCGAGGGGAGCGCGGTGTCGATGACGATCGCGATGCGGCCCGGCGCGCCGGTGTGCGTGAGGAGCTCCGCCGTGGTGCCCACCGCGAGCACGTCGCTGCGGCCGGTGAGACGCCCCTCGGTCTCGGCGATCAAGAGCGGATCGAGCGTCGCGACGAGCACGCGCGACGGCGCGGTCCGTGGCGGCCTCACGGTGTCGCCGGTGCGCTGCACCGGAGCGGCGGGGACCTCGGGCTCGGCGAGCGTGGGAGGCGGCGTCGGCGGCGGGATGTAGCGACGCGCGTCCTCTTCGATCGCACCGCGCGACATGCCTCCGCGCGACGCCTGGATCCGCCCGAGCGTCTGCGCCTGACGCGGCACGCGCGGCGCGGGCGGGATGAGGATCTCGTCGGAGGGCGGCGGGAGCTCGGGATCGTCGACCTCGACGACCGCGCCGGGACGGCCGGCCTCGGGGAGCGCGGCGAGGCGCACGCGGCTGTCCTCCTCGCGCTCTTCGATCGCGTGCTCGTGCGCTTCGCGCGCGCGCACCTGGCTCGTCGCCATCGCGAGCACGTGCGAGAGGCGCTCCGACACGACCTCGTAGGAAGGATGCCCGAGGGTCTGCACGACGACGGTGCGCAGCGCGCCCTCGACGAACGCCGCGAACGGCGCCGCGTCCTCGGGCACTGCCCCACGGCCGGCCGCCGAGAGCGCCATCGAGATCAGGCGCGGAACCATCGGCTCCGAAGCAACGCTCTCGAGCGCCTCGCGCAACGAACGTGAGAACGGGCCTTCGAGCGAAGCACGTGCCGGCGGCATTCGATGTTCCCCCTGACCAACTGTAGTTGATCGTGCAAGGGCTTCCCAGCGCTCTGCCCGTTTCCGAGGCGTTTCGACGTGCAATCGTCCGCCTGTGCCATCGTGCCGGGCTGGTGCTGCCGGCTCGACTACACTCGGTCGGGAATGGCTTGGGCTCGGGTGTGCGTGCTCGCGATGCTCGCGACGGTGTGGGTGGGATGCGACACGGGCGATCCGACGCAGCTCCTGGTCGTGGTCGAGACCGACTTCGCGGTGCCGGGAGAGCTCGCGTCGGTGCATGCGCAGGTCGGTCCGGACCCCGAGTGCGACGGGTGTAGCGCCGACTTCCTGCTGACCGGAGAGAGCCCCCTCGCGATGCCGCTCTCGTTCGCGATCGCGCCGCGGGACGGAGGCGGTGCGATCGCGCTGCGGGTCGAAGGACGCGACGGGAGCGGCGAGACGCTGGTCGTGCGCACCGTGCAGACCCGCTTCGAGCCCGGGAAGGTCGCGCGCGTCGTGGTGCGCCTCGAGCGCGCGTGTCAGGCGCGCACCTGCGAGATCGACGGCGAGACGTGCATCGCGGGGGACTGCGCGCCCGACGAGATCGCGCCCGAGATCCTCGAGGGGTTCGATCCGGGCGAGGAGCTTCCCGACGCGGGCGCGAGCGATGGGAGCGTCGGGGTCGACGCGGGTGATGGGGGCACCGTCGATCCTCCGCCGGACGGGGGCACGGTGCCGCGCTCGTGCGCTGGGCTGGACGGGCGGCATCGGATCGATCCCGACGGGGTCGGCGGGGTCGATCCGTTCTCGACGTGGTGCCTCGACGGCTGGACGCTGCTGCTGAAGGTCGACGCGACCTCGACGCGCATGGTGTTCACCAACGCCGAGTGGACCAACCCGACGCCCACGCGCTCCGGCAGCGAGATGCCGGGCGAGGTCGAGGACGCGCTGCTCGAGTCGTACTGGACGCTGCCGGTCGGTGAGCTGCGGGTCGTGATGATCGACGGCGCGACCTCGCGGGAAGACGTGTTCCCGCTGGTCGGCGAGGGGCTGCCGGTGCCGCTGGTCTCGGCGGTGCGCGACGACGTCCCGGTCGAGATCGGCGGCACGCTCGCGCAGTGGACGGGGCTCGTCGGGGCCGATGCGATCGAAGGCGGAGCGTGCTCGCGCGTGGGCATCCCGGCCCAGGCGCCGGACGTCGACCCGGCGGTCCGGGTGCGCATCGGGATCGTGGCCTCGACGACGGCCGACTGCAGCCAGGCCTCGGGCTGGGCGGGCATCGGCGCGAGCGTCGGCGAGCAATCGGGCTGCTCGACGTTCTCGAACACGGCGGGCGGCGGGCGCCTGTGCGGCAATCCGGCCAACCGGCGTGCGGGCTTCCCGCGTTTCACGCTCGTCTACGGACGCTGATTGACGGGCTCGACCGGTGGCCGCAAATCACCTCGTCGATGGCCGCAGTCCAGCGCATTCCCATGCTGCAGTCCGAGGTCTCGCGCCTCGAGCACGAGCTGTCGATCCTCGAGCGTCAGTGGAACCGCAAGCACCGCCTCGCGTTCTTCGCGCTGCTCGCGGTCCCCGCGTACTTCTTGTTCGGGCCGCTCGTCGCGGGCGTGATCCTCGTGTGCACGCCCGCGTTGATCGGCGTGCAGGCGTACCTGCTCGGCGTGCGCCGCATGGAGTGTCGCCAGCTGATCGCCGAGACCCAGCGCGAGCTGGCCGCGGCGAAGCAGCTCGCACCGGCCTGAGGGGGGGCGCTCTCGACGCGGCGCGTCGGGATCGAGTACTCCTCTCGGCCATGCGCTTCCGCTCATGGCTCGTGATCTCCGCCCTCGCGACGCTCGCGTGCGAGAGCTCGGGCGACGACCCGATGACCGGCACCGATGCGTCGACCGCGACGCCCGACGCCGGCACGTCGAACGGCCCACCCACCGAGATCGGGCCCGCGGAGCGACCGGCGCGCCTGGTGCTGCCCGATGCGCACGACGGGACCACGCCGCTGCCGCTGGTCGTGCTGCTGCACGGGTACTCGGCGAGCGCGGTGCTGCAGGACACCTACTGGCGCGCGAGCCTGGCCGCGCGCTCGATGGGCTTCTACCTCGTGCTGCCGGACGGCACGGTCGACTCGCGCGGGAACCACTTCTGGAACGCGACCGACGCGTGCTGCGACTTCGACGCGACCGGCGTCGACGACGTCGCGTACCTCACGTCGCTGCTCGACGAGGCGGAGACCGTGGTCCCGGTCGACACGTCGCGCGTGTATTTCATCGGGCACTCGAACGGCAGCTACATGAGCTTCCGGATGGCGTGCGAGCTCTCGGATCGCGTCGCGGCGATCGGCGGGCTCGCGGGCGCCGACTTCCTGAACGACACGGACTGCGAGCCCGAGCACCCGGTCTCGGTGCTGCACGTGCACGGCGACGCGGACGAGACGGTGTCGTTCACCGGCACCGCGTACTACCCGTCGGCGCGCACCGCGGTGGAGCGCTGGGCGGTCCGCGCGGGGTGCGACGGCGCGGCGGTCGAGACGCTCGACCCGATCGATCTCGTGGGCTCGCTCGAGGGCGCGGAGACGACGGTCGAGCGCTGGTCGGCGGGATGCGCCGAGGGCCACGAGGCCGAGCTCTGGACGATCCAGGGCGGCTCGCACGTGCCGGGGTTCAATCCGACGTGGATGGAGAAGCTCGTCGGCTGGCTGCTCGAGCACCGGCTCGAGTGAGATGAGATCAGCCGGCGCGCGGCTCCATCGAAGCGAGCAGCGCGTCGAGGCGATCGGAGAGCGCGTCGAGCTCGGCGCGTTGGGTCGCGAGGTCTTCGGCGACGACGACGCGCGTCGTCGCGAGCGACGCGACGATCGGTGCGAGCCCTTCGACCTGTTGCTCGAGCGGTCGTAGCCCTCGCTCCGCGTCGCGCAGCGACGCCTCCGCGATGCCGAAGTTGCGCGCGTCGAGGGCGCGTCGCGCGGCGGTGATGCGCTGCGCGCCTTCGAGCAGCTGCACGTGCTGCTCGGCGCGCGCGGCACGCGCGCTCGCGTCACCGGCGTGCTGCTCGGCGGACGAGATCGCCTGGGCATGGTCCGCCTGCATGCGCTCGAGCTGCGCCTCCACCGCGCCGACCGCGATCGCGCCGTGGATGCGGCCCGCGACGTAGCCCGCCATCGCCGCGATCAGCGCGACGCCGACCATCCGCGCGCCGCGCACGAGCCTCGCGCGCGCCGGGTGCCGCGCGAGCTCGGCGTCCTCGATGCGGTCGAGCTCGGTGCGATCGCGCTCGACGTACGAGCGGGGCGCGTCCTGCGTGCTGATCGTCGCCACTCCTCCGCGGATCTCGGCACCGTCCCGGAGCGCGGCAACGCAGACGTGGATCCCCGCGTCGTCGAGCGTGGCGCGATCGCGCATCGCGATGATCGGCGTGGCAGCGCGCAGCGTCGCACGCCGTCTCGTGACGCTCGCGGCGACACCGCTCCGCGTCGCGCGTGGATGGAGCTGGACGATGCGCCACGCGGAGCGACGTCTCCCCGTGCGTGCGGTGTGATCGAGCGCGCCGGGATCGCGTGCGCCGAGATCCGTTCCGGGGGAGGTCGCGATGAAGATCACGTGCTCGAAGTGTGGCTCGAGGTACTCGGTCGCCGATGTCAAAGCGCGCGGGCGCATGCTGCGCATGCAGTGCGCGACGTGCGGCGCGGCGATGTTCGCGATGCCCGACTCCGAGCCCGGGACCGACTCGGGGGAGCGCACGATCGTGATGTCGTCGCCGCCGAGCGCGCGGCCCACGCTGCCGCTCGGCACGTCGGGGGGGACGCCGCCGCCGACGCGGTCTCTGGTGCCGAAGCCCTCGTCGTTCCCGTCGCTCGCGCCGCCGGCGCCGCGCGTCCCGCCTGCCGCAGCACCCGCGTCGGAGAGCCCGCCGCGGAGCGCGCGCCCGGCGATGCGCCCGCCGCCCCAGTCGACTCCGGAGGCGATGCCGTCGGAGGCCGTCCTCGGTCTCGCGTCGCATCGCCCGCCGCCGCCGGCGCGCAGCGTGCCGCCTCCGATCCCGAGCCCGCGCACGCCCCCGCCGCTGCCGGGCAAGCGTCCTCCGCGGAGCTCGCCGCCGCCGCTGCCGAGCCGTCGCCCCGAGCCCGCGCAGCCCACGCAGGACGACGACAGCTCGAGGCTCGCCGACGTGCGGACGCTCGCGGCGCTGACGGCGCGCGCGCCCTCGCAGCCGCCGAGCGACGTGCTCGCGGGTGCGCCGCTCGCGCTGCCGCCGCCGGTCGAGGCGCCGTCGGTGCCGCCTCCGCACGCGCCCGCGCCGCGGATGCCGAGCCTCATCGTGAGCGGTGCGATCCTCGGTGGCTGCGCGCTCGTCGCGGCCGCGCTCGTCGCGGGCGCGGTGCTCGGACGTCCCGCGAGCGATCCCGCGCCGGTGGCGACCGCGCCGGTCGCATCGACCGAGCCCGCGCGCGTGGAGCCGGCGGCGCCCGTCGTTCCGGTGGTCGCGCCGGTCGTCGCGCCCGCGACGCCCGAGCCCGAGCCTCGCGCATCACGATCGCGCGCGTCGCGCTCGCGTCGTGGTTCGTCGAGCGCCCGCGCCGCGAGCAGCGACGTGCCGGTGGTGCCCGCCTCGTCGAGCGGCGGCGAGACCGTCGTCGAGCGCGCCGCGCCCGAGATCGCGGCGCCGGCACCGGCGCCGGTCGTGGATCTGCCGGAGATGCCGGCGCGCGACGCGGTGATGGCGGCGATGGCGCGGGTGCAGCCCTCGGTGTCGGCGTGCGGGCAGGGCGCCCACGGCACCGCGACGGTCGCGATCATCGTCGCGGGCGACAGCGGTCGCGTGACGAGCGCGAACGTGAGCGGCGAGTTCGCGGGCACGCCCGTGGGCTCGTGCGTGGCGCGCGCGGTGCGCAGCGCGCGCTTCGATCGCTTCGAGCGCGCGACGTTCTCCGTGACCTATCCGTTCCGGCTCTGAGCGATCACGCGAGGAGGCCGGGGACCGCCTCGCTCGTCTCGGCGCCGTGGAAGCCGTAGCTCGGGGTGTCGATGCCGAGCGCGCGCAGGATCGTGACGTGGACCTTCGCGAGGTTGCCGCCCGGCTCGCGCGCGTGGATGCCGCGAGCGAGCGCACCGCGCGCGCCGCCCGCGAGGATCACCGGGTGCTCGCGGTTGCTGTGGGTGGTGCCCTCGCCGTACTCGCTCGTCGCGTAGACGACCATCGAGTCCAGCAGCGTCCCGCCGTCGTGATCGGGCACCGACGCGAGCACGTCGAGGAAGACGCGGAGCGCCTGCATCTGGCGCTGGGTGACGCGGTAGGTCGCGTCCCAGTCGCCGTCGTGCACGACCTGGTGCATGCCGCCCGCGACGCCGGCGTCGCGGAACACGTGGGTCGTCGCGGGCGAGGTGAGCATCATCGACGCGACGCGCGTGAGGTCGCACGACATCGCGAGCGCGAGCAGGCGCGTCTGCGCCTCGAGCTCGGCGATCAGATCGCCGCTGCTCTCACCGGGCATCGCGGGCGTCGTGCACGCCGCGACGCCGGCGCGGAGCCGCGTCTGGATCTCGCCGACGTGCTCGAGGTGTGCATCGAGGCGCTCGCGATCGCGCCCGCCGAGCCGGCGCCGGAGCGCACGCGCGTCGTCGGCGACCACGTCGAGCACGCTCGCACGACGGCCCAGCACCGCGGTGTCGGCGGGCACGCCGAAGAGGTGCGCGAAGAGCTCGCGCGCCGAGCGCATCGGCAGGTTCAGCATGTCGGGGCCGCGATGCGAGATCGCGTTCCAGTGGCCGTAGTCGTGGAAGCGCGCGGGGCTCACGGCGAGCTCGATCGAGCGGAAGCGCGGCTGGGTGCCGAGGATCGAGCGGCCCGCGAAGTCGGGGTGCGCGGCGATCACCTGATCGATCGTCGCGCGGTTGAACGCGAAGACGTGATCGGGGTGATGGAAGCCCTCGCTGCGCGGGCGATCGCTGGTGAGCGCGACCGCGCAGCCGCGCATGTGCCCGTCGCCCTGGCCCGGGGGATCGCCGGGGATCTCGGTGTGCGGCTCGAGGCCGGTGATCACGTCGATCGTGGGCTCGATGCCGGCGAACGGGCTCAGCAGCGGCGTCGCGCTCCAGCCCGCGCCGATCGTGCTCGGCGTCCAGTGGTCGGGTCGGCCGTGTCCGTGCGCGCCGTGCCACGGAAGGCCGTTCGCCCAGAAGAAGACCGCGAAGCGCTTGGGCAGCGAGGTGCCGTCGGCGTGCGCGGTGCCGTGGGTGTCGAGCATCGCGTCGAGGAGCGGCAGGCCCATCGTGCACACCGCGCCGCCGAGCGCGCCGCGGAGCATCGCGCGTCGCGAGAGCTTCATCGTGCCTCCTCCTCGGTGGTGCGCACCGTGCGGAACGCCTCGCTCGTGACCAGCGCGAAGAGCAGCTCGCGGAACCGGAAGCCGCTCTCGGCGAAGCGCTCGGTGAGCTCCTCGATCGCGCGCCGCTCGCGCTCCTCCTCGAGCCGACCGATCGCGTGGCGGAAGAGCTGGCGGGTCACGCACGCGGGCACGCGGCCGTCGTGGCGCATCAGCTCGCCGAGCTCGCGCGCGCCTTCGAACGCGAGGGCGTCGAGATCCCCGCGGGCATCGATCGCGCGCCCCGCTTCGAGCGTGCGGTGCGCGCCGATCGCGTCGAAGTCCTCCATGCCGAGGCCGATCGGATCGATCTGCGCGTGACAGGTCGCGCACGCCGGGTTCTCGCGGTGCACCGCGAGGCGCTCGCGCAGCGTGCGCGGACGGCCGTCGTCGTCCTCGGCCTCGCCGAGATCGAGCTCGACGTCCTGCGGGGGATCCGCGACGAGCTGACAGAGCAGTCGCTCGCGCACGAACTTGCCGCGCCGCGTGGGCGACGTGAGGTTCGGGTGCGCCTGCGCCGCGAGGAAGCCCGCGGTGGTGAGCAGGCCGGCGCGCACGCCCTCGGCGGGCAGCGTGACGCGCACGAAGCCTTCTTCGTCGGCGTCCTCGAGCGTGATCGGCAGCTCGTAGAGCGCGGCGAGCGGCGCGTCGACGAAGGTCACCGGCGAGTCGAAGATCGCGCGGAAGTCGCCGTCCTGCTCGAACACGACGTGCTCGACGAGGCGCTCGATCTCGCCGCGCATCGAGCGTCCGAGCGCGGGCGTGAACGAAGGGAAGAGCGTGGGATCGCGATCGAGCGCGTCGAGCGCGGAGAGGCCGAGGTACTCGCGGAAGAACGCGCGCACCGTCTCGCGCGCGCGCTCGTCGTCGAGGAGCCGGCGCGCCTCGTGGCGGAGGCCCTCGTGGGTGTCGAGCACGCCGCGCTCGGCGGCATCGAGCAGCGCGTCGTCGGGGATGCGACCCCAGAGCACGAACGCGAGTCGGCTCGCGAGCTCGTGGCGGTGCAGCCGGCTCCATCCCGGGCGCGTGGGATCGGGCTCGCCGAGCTCGACGCGATAGACGAACGAGGGCGACTGGAGCACCCCCGCGACCAGGCTCGCGAGGCCGCGCCAGGGATCGGTCTCGGCGCGCGCGAGCGTGGTCCAGCGCTCGAGCTCGTCGTGCTCGATCGGGCGCCGGAACGCGCGGCGGAGGAAGCGCGCCACGAACGCGCGCGCGCAGGGATCGTCGGCGCTCGCGGGGGTGCACCCGACGAGCGCGACGCGGCGCGCCTCGTCCGCGAAGACCGCGTCGGCCGCGACGTGGGCGGCTTCTTCGAGCTGCTGCGCGCCGCGGGCCGAGAGCGTGGTGCTCCCGGCGCCGATCGACGCGAACAGGAACGGCGTGGTGTCGGCCTCGACCGCGCTCTCGGGCACGGGGCCGCCGAGCAGATCCTCGACCGAGCGGTGGTACTGGCGCGTGGTGAGCCGTGGGAGCACGGCGGGGCCGGGCTCGTAGCTCGCGGTGGTCGCGCGGCCCGGCGACGCCGGGTCGTCGAGCACGACTCCTTCGCATCCCACGAGCGCGAGCGCGACGACGGCAGCTGGAAGGCGACGCACGCGAACCGCCTGCGCAACGTGTGTGCCGCCCGTGCAGCGCGCGAAATCACGGCGAAAACGAGGATCGCACCGCGCGACGGCCCGGTCGCGCCGGAGCCTACGAGCCCGAGCAGCGGGGACGACGCTCCCCATGCCCCCGCGAAAACGTTGCGATCGACCCGTCGGCTCGTAGAGGATTCCGCGACACGCGAATGGTGGCGCGCCCGACTCCTACCCCGTTCGAGCGACCGACGTTGCCGGCCCCGGCGCGGCGCGACGACGACGCGACCCGTCCGGTGTCGATCGGACGAGCGACGCCGCCGCGGCGCGCGCCTGCGGTGCGGGAGATCGCGCCGCCGCGTGATCCTCGCGATCTGCGTCGCGAGCCGGAGTGATCAGCGCACGGTGCGCAGCAGCGCGTCGATGCCGACCACGCGCACCGTGAGCGCGCCCTGCGCGGTGCGGGTGACCATCCAGCCCCGCGGCGTGCGTCGCGCGTAGCCCGCGCCTTCGGCGATCACCCGCGCTTCGACGAACGCGGGCGGCACCGGCACCACGAACGACCCGCCGATCGCGAGCGCCCGCGGGACCTCGACCCGCGGTGCGCGCGTGACGACCGGCGCACCGATCGGCGAGCGTGCGATCGCCGCGCGCAGGTGCTCGACGATCGTCATCGCGTCCGCGCGCCCGTCGATGGTGCGCACGATCGCGACCACGTTCGCATCGCGCGCGACGACCAGACCCGCCGCGCCGTGCGCCACGTCGGCCCAGACGTCGGTGTCGCGCGTGACCAGGCCCCGCGTGCTCTCGAGCTCCACGCGCGCTCGCGCGAACGTGATCGCGTCGCGCTCGCTCTCGCGCACCTCGACGTCGAGCAGCGCGATCGCGCCGGGGGCACCGACGCGCGCGATCTCGAGGCGCACCGGGCGATCGGCCTCCTCGTCGAGCTCGATCTCGCGCAGCTCGAGCCCGCCCTCCGCGAGCGTCGCGCGAAGCGCCTCCACCGAGACGCCGGTGCGCACCTGCGCCGACGCGCTCGTCGCGAGCGCGAGCACCAGCAGCACCGAGAGCAGCAGCGTCCTCATCGGATCCTCACTCGCTCGTCGTGGTCGGTGCGGATGCGCTCGGCCTCGGACGAGAGCGCCGCGAGGTACACGTCGGGCTCGAGGCCCTGCACCAGGAGCTGCGCGTGGGGCGGCGATGCGGGCGCGCCGTCGCCGTCGACCGCGAGCGTGGCGTCCCAGGTGCGACCATCGCGCGAGCCGACGATCGCGTGGTAGCGGAAGCCTCCGCGGCCCGAGTCGAACGGCGTCTCGTCGAACGCGCTGCCGCCGATCGCGCGGATGTAGTTGAGGTCGAAGCCGACCTGGGCGCCCGCGACGTTGGTGAGGATGTGATAGCGGAGATCGATGCCGACCATGTTCGCGTAGGCGGTCAGGATCGACGCGGCGTCGCTGCAGTTGATGGTCGTGCCCGAGGCGCGCTCCTCGAAGCGCTGCATCGAGAACGTCGCGCCGGTGAAGCCGCTCGCGTAGTCGGTGTAGAACGACGCGCCGCGCGCGGTGTCGTAGTGCAGGCCCATCGTCGTGTAGATGCCCTCGACGATCGCGGCCGCGACCTCGCGCTCGCCGGCGCTCGCGCCGTCCACCCACGTCGCGACGCGATCGACGACGTCGACCCACGCGCGGTAGGGAACACGATCGAGATCGAACACCGGCTCCGCGACGAGCCCGTAGAGCCGCAACGCGGGCGTGACCGCGCCGGGGATCGGCTGCCACGCGCCGTCGCCGCGGCGGGCCTCGAACGTGAAGCGCCACGCGACGTCGTAGCGGCCCACCGCGGGCACCGGCGAGGCCGTGGTGCGCGCGAAGATCTCGGCGCCCTCGGCGAAACGATCCTCGCCGTCGATCGCGAGGCCCTCGGGTGCGACGACGCGGATCTCGAGGGCCTGGGGCGCGCCCTCGATCGCACCCGCCACGACCGACGTCAGGCGCACCCGCGCGGTGATCTCCGCGCCCGCGATCCACGCGGTGGGAAGGCTGTACGTGTCGTGCTCCACGCCGTCGTCGGCGCGCTCGTCGAGCGGCGGAGAGAGCACGTCGTCCCACGGCGCCGGCAGCGCGCGCGGCGTGCGATCGGCGAGCTCGAGCGCGACCGTGCTCGCGTCCTCGCTCGCATCGCGCGCGAGCTGCCAGGGCAACATCGCGGTGCCGATCTCGTACCAGCCGTCGCGCAGACCGCCGGTCGCGCGATAGAGCAGCGGCACCCGCGACGCGCCCTCGAGCTGCACGCGATCGATGCCGAGCCGCACCACCTCGAGCGCGCTCTCCGCGCGCGCGCGCTCCGAGCCGTCGCCGCGGATCAGCCGCGCGGTCGCGACGATCGCGCCCGGCGCGACGAGCTCGCCCGCATCGTCGCGTCCGTCCCACCGCGCTTCGCACCCTTCGAGGCGCCGCACCGTCGTGCCTTCGCGCGCCAGCTCGATCTCGCAGCGATCGCTCGGGCCGAGCCCGCTCGCTTCGAAGGTGATCGGCCAGCCGTCGAAGCCCTCGAGCAGCGGATCGGCGGCGACGAGCTGATCCTCCGCGGGCCGCAGCGACGCGCGGAGCGTGGGCGCCGGCCGGCTCGCGACCGGCGGATCGTGGGTGTAGGTCGGGACGGATGGCTCTCCGGAGCAGCCTCCGATCGCCACCATCGCGGCGAGCGTGACGAGCGAGCGCGAGATCGTTCCCCGTCCGAGCATGCGCGAGCCCCCGGCGATCGAGCGTAGCCGACGTGTAAAGAGCTCGCCGCCGCCCTGCCTACATCGCGATCGAAAGATCGGGTGATCACGCATCGCCGCGCGACCATCGCGGTCCCTCTCGCGCGCCTTAGAAGCCAGCGCGCGATGTGGATCGTTCGACTCGCCCTCCGCCGGCCACACACCTTCGCGGTGCTGGCGCTCCTGATCGTCGTCGCCGGCGTCGAGACGATCCGGCGTACGCCGACCGACATCTTCCCGAGCGTCGATCTGCCGGTCGTGAGCGTCGTGTGGGTCTACTCCGGCCTGCCGGTGCCCGAGATGCAGCAGCAGATCACGCGCTCCGCGGAGTACGCGATCGCCGGCAACGTCGCGGACATCCGCACCATCGAGAGCCAGACGCTCGACGGCGCGTCGGTCATCAAGATCTACTTCCACGAGGGCACCGACGTCGCCGCGGCGACCGCGCAGGTCACCGCGATCATGCAGACGATCGTGCGGCTCATGCCACCCGGCACCCAGCCGCCGATCATCGTGCGCTACGACGCGTCGAGCGTGCCGGTGCTCCAGCTCGGCTTCTCGAGCGACACGCTCTCCGAGGCCGAGATCTTCGACTTCGTGAACCGCACCGCGCGCCAGCAGCTCGGATCGATCCGCGGCTCGCGTTATCCGGTGCCTGCGGGCGGCGCGCCGCGCCAGGTCGTGGTCGATCTCGATCCCGACGCCCTGCGCGCGCGGGGCATCTCGCCCGGCGACGTCACCCAAGCGGTCGGTCTGCAGAACCTCACGCTGCCCACCGGCACCGCGAAGATGGGCGAGCTCGAGCTGCGCGTGAGCCTCAACAGCAGCGCGACCTCGATCGAAGCGCTCAACGACGTGCCGATCGCGCGGCGCGACGGGCGCACCATCTTCGTGCGCGACGTCGCGTTCGTGCACGACGGCTACGCGACCCAGACCAACGTGGCGCGCCGCGAGGGCAGCCGCGCGATCGTGCTCTCGGTCCTGAAGAACGGCGACGCATCGACCACCGACATCGTCGCGCAGGTGCGCGACATGATCCCGCGGCTGCAGGCGGTCGCGCCCGAGGGGCTCGAGATCGACGTCGTCTCGGACCAGTCGGGCTTCGTCACCGAGGCGGTGCACGGGCTCGTGGTGGAGGGCGCGATCGCGGCGTCGCTCACCGCGCTGCTCATCCTCGTGTTCCTCGGGAGCTGGCGCAGCACGATCATCATCGCGACGTCGATCCCGCTCTCGGTGCTCGTCGCCGCGCTCGCGATGCGCGCGATGGGCCACACCATCAACGTGATGACGCTCGGCGGGCTCGCGCTCGCCATCGGCATCCTGGTCGACGACGCGACGGTCGAGATCGAGAACGTCCACCGCCACCGCGCGATGGGCAAGACGCTCACCCGCGCGATCCTCGACGGCGCGCAGGAGATCGCGACGCCCGCGTTCGTCGCGTCGCTCTCGATCGCGATCGTGTTCGTCTCGCTGGTGTTCCTCGAGGGACCGCCGCGCTTCTTGTTCCTCCCGCTCGGGCTCGCGGTCGGGCTCTCGGTGATGGCGTCGTACTTCCTCTCGCGCACCGTCGTGCCGACGATGATGCGCGCGATGCTGCGCGACGAGGCGCCGCACGGGCACGGCACCTCGCCGCTCGCGCGCATCAACGGCGTCGTGGAGCGCGCGTTCGAGCGCATGCGCACGCGCTACGGGCGCACGCTCGCGGCGCTGCTCGCGCGTCCGGCGCTCACGATCGGCGGGTTCGTGATCGTCGTCGCCGGCGCGATCGCGCTGGTGCCGCACCTCGGACGCGACTTCTTCCCCACCGTCGATCAGGGCCGCATCCGCCTCCACGTGCGCGCGCCCGCGGGCACGCGCATCGAGGAGACCGAGCGCATCTTCGCGTCGGTCGAGTCGATCGTGCGCGAGGTGGTCCCGGCCCACGATCGCGAGCGGATCCTCGACGTCATCGGGCTGCCCGCGCCCTACACGATGGCGATCACCGACACGACGAGCACCAGCACGTCGGAGGGCGAGATCCTGATCGACCTCGCGCACGACCGCGCGCGCAGCACCGACGACTACCGGCGCGCGATCCGCGAGGAGGTCCATCGGCGCATGCCCGACGTGACCGTCTACTTCGAGGCGGCCGACATCATGACGCAGATCCTGAGCTTCGGGATCCCGGCGCCGATCGACGTGCAGGTCGCGAGCCTCAACCGCGATCAGGCGCTCGCCGCGGCGCGCGCGATCCGCGCCGAGCTGAGCGAGGTGCCGGGGCTCGTCGACGTGCGGCTGCAGCAGGTGATCGACGCGCCGCGCCTGCACCTCGAGGTCGATCGTGCGCGCGCGATGGAGGTCGGGCTCACCCAGCGCGACGTCGCGTCGAGCGTGCTGCTCGCGGTGGGCACGAGCGGCGTGACGAACCCGAACTACTGGACCGATCCCCGCACCGGCAACGCGTACCCCGTGGTGGTGCGCATCCCCGAGCGGCTCACGTCGTCGGCCGACGATCTCTCGACGTTGGGCCTCGCGACCGAGGCGGGCCCGCAGCTGGTCGGCGATCTCGCCGAGCTCTCGCGACGCACCGCGCCGGTGGTCGCGAGCCAGGTCGACGTGCAGCCCACGTTCAACGTGCGCGCGAGCCTGCAGGACGCGGATCTCGCGAGCGTCACCGAGCGCATCGACACGATCCTCGCGCGTCACCGCGCCGACCTCCCGCCGAGCGTGACGATCGCGCTGCGCGGTCAGCCTGCGAGCATGGAGTCGGCGTTCCACGGGCTCGGCCTCGGACTGCTCTGCGCGGCGCTGATCGTCTACGCGCTCATGGTCGTGAACTTCGGCTCGTGGGTCGATCCCGCGATCGTGCTCGTCGCGGTGCTCGGCTCGGGCGTGGGCATCGTCGCGTCGCTCTGGGTCACGCAGACGACGCTCAACGTGCCGTCGATGATGGGCGCGATCACCAGCATCGGGATCGCGACCTCGAACGCGACGCTGCTCGTGACCTTCGCGAACGAGTCGCGCGCTCACGCCGCGAGCTCGATCGACGCCGCGCTCGAAGCAGGGCGCACGCGCCTGCGCCCGATCGTGATGACCGCGCTCGCGATGTTCCTCGGCATGCTCCCGATGTCGCTGGGGCTCGGCGAGGGCAGCGAGATGAACGCGACGCTCGCGCGCGCCGCGCTCGGCGGCCTCGCGGGCTCGACCCTCACCACCTTGCTGATCGTGCCGGTCGTCTACTCGGTCGTGCGACGCCGCGCGCCCGTGCACGAGCACGACCCCGATCTCGACGGACCCCTTCCCGCGCTGCGCACGGAGAGCTGACGAACATGGACGGAGAGCTGCGGACCGAGGCCCCGACGTCGCCGGTGGGGCGCGTGCTGGGCGTGCTGGCCGCGATCGCGGTGATCGCGGGCGGCGGCGTGCTCGGGTGGATCCCGCGCGCCGAGCGGGCGGCGCGCCTCGCGGCGCAGGAGGCGGAGCGCGCCGCGCCGCCGCGCGTGCTGATCGACGCGGTGCAGGCCGCGCCGCCCCAGCTCGCGATCACGCTGCCCGCGACGAGCGACCCCGCCGAGACGATCGCGGTGATCGCGCGCGCCGACGGATTCGTGCGCGCGCTGCACGCCGATCTCGGCGATCACGTGCGCGCGGGACAGCTGCTCGCGGAGCTCGGCGCGCCCGAGCGCGACGAGGAGATCCGCGCCGCGAGCGCGCGCCTCGGCGAGGCCGAGCAGCGCCTCGCGCTCACCCGCGCGTCGACCGAGCGCACCACGACGCTCACCACGCAGGGCGTGGTGACGGGACAGGAGAGCGACGACGCGCAGCTCTCGCTGAGCACCGCGAGCGCCTCGCTCGACTCCTCGCGCGCCGAGCTGCGGCGGCTCCAGGCGCTGCGCGGATACCAGCGCATCGTCGCGCCCTTCGACGGGATCGTGACCGCGCGTGCGATCGATCGCGGCGCGCTCGCCGCGGCGAACGCGACGGTGCTCTTCGAGATCGCGCGGCCCGAGGTCGAGGTGGTGGTCGACGTCCCGCAGGAGCACGCGCCCGCGGTGTCGATCGGGCTCGAGGCGGAGATCCTCGAGGGCGAGCGCGTGGTCGCGACGGGACGCGTCGCGCGCACCGCGTCGCGGCTCGATCCCGCGACCCGCACGATGCGCATCGAGATCGAGGTCCCGACCTCGCCGGGCCTGCTCGCGGGCATGTACCTCCGAGCGCGCCTCAGCGTGCCGCGGGTGCACGAGGCCGCGCTCCTGCCTGCGCGCGCGCTGGTGACGACCAACGAGGGCCCCTCGGCGTGGGTCGTCGACGCCGAGGATCACGCGCACCTGCAGCGCCTCCAGATCGCGCGGGATCGCGGGCGTGATCTCGAGATCGCGAGCGGGGTCCGCGCCGGCGATCGTGTCGTGCTCTCCGCGCCCGACGGGCTCGTCGACGGAGCGATCGTCACGCCGGTCGAGCGTGGAGCGCCGCGATGACGCGATCGATGCTCGTGCTCGCGACGCTGCTCGTCGCGTCGCGCGCCTCGGCGCAGCAGCCGCTCTCCGAGTTCCTCGACGCTGCGTCCTCGTACGAGCCCGCGGTGCGCGCGGCGCGCCACGACGAGGCCGCCGCGCGCAGCCGGATCGACGAGGCGCGTGCTGCGCTGCTTCCCTCGGTGAGCGCGCTGCTCGGCTACCAGCGCAACGAGGTCGAGGTCCGCACCCAGCGCACCAGCCCCGACGGCTCGGTGCTCACCGCGACGATCCTTCCTTACGATCAATTCGACGCCGCGGTGCAGCTCGACGTGCCGCTCGTCGACGTCGCCGCGTGGTCGGCGCTCGACGCGTCGGAGTCCGATGCCGACGGAGCGCACGAGTCGACGCGCGCCGCGGAGGATCGCGCGCGCGTCGCGGTGATCGTCGCGTGGCATCGCGTGGTCGGCGCACGTGCGGTGGTCGACGCGAGCGCGGAGCGCCTCCGGGTCGCCGAGCGCGCGAGAGAGGACGTGGGGCGCCGCCACGACGCGGGGGTCGCGCCCGCGCTCGACGTCGCGCGCGCCGACGTCGAGGTCGGGCTCGCGCGCGAGGCGCACACCAACGCGACGCTCGAGGAGCGCATCGCGGCACAGGCGCTCTTCGCGGCGAGCGGCCTCGAGCCCGACGCGACGCGCGCGAGCCTCGACGTCGATCTCGCCGCCGAGCGCCCGCTCGACGACTACCGCGCGATGCTCGACGAGATCCCCGCGCTGCGCGCCGCGCGCGAGGCCACGCGCACTGCGTCGCGCCGTCGCGAGTCGGCGTGGCAGCGCATGCTCCCGGTGCTGCGCGCCTTCGCGCGCGAGCGCTACACGAACGCCGCGGGCTTCCAGCCCGAGTCGCTGTGGAGCGTCGGCGTCGTCGCCCAGTGGACCTTCGACTTCGCGCGACCCGCCGCGCTCTCCACCGCCGAGCACGAGCTCGCGGCGGCCGAGGCCCGCGCCGACGCGGTGCGGATCGCGGCGGAGACCGCGGTCGTCGAGGCCTGGAACCGCGTCGAGGCCGGGCGCGCACGGGTCGAGGCCGCGGCCATCGCGCTCGAGGCGAGCGGGCGCGCGGTGCACGACGCGCGCGAGCGCTACCAGGTCGCGCGTGCGACGCAGCTCGATCTCTTGATCGCGGAGCGCGAGCGCTTCGACGCGACGGTCGCGCACGCGCTCGCGGTCGCGCAGCTCGCGGGCGCACGCGCCACGCTGCACGCGCTGGTCGGGATCGATCGTCCGTGATCATCGCGGATCGCGAGCGGTGAGCCCGGCCTCGTGCGGGGTCACCGCCGCTCCGTCGGCGAGATCCTCGCGCCCCCGCGCGACCACCACGTCGTCGCTCCGCAGCTCGCCGAACACCTCGATGAGCTCGCCTCGCGGCAGCCCGCGCTCCACGGTGACTCGGCGCGTCGCACCGTCGCGCACCGCGATCACGAAGATCGCCGACGTGCTCTGCACCACCGCACGACCGGGGACGAGGAGCGAGGGCTCGTCGCGGCTCACGCGCCACTCGACCTCCGCGTACATGCCGGGCGCGAGCGCGCCGCTCGTGTTCTCCACGTCGAGCTCGATCGGCATCGTGCGGGTCGCGGGATCCACGGCGTGCGCGGAACGCGCGATGCGGCCGGTGAACGCTCGCCCCGGATGGGCTCGCACGCGGAACGCGAGCTCGGAGCCTTCCTCCACGTGGCTCGTCGCGTACTCCGGCACCGCGACGACCAAGCGGAGGCGAGCGACGTCCTCGACGCGCAGCAGCGGGCGATCGCCGCTGGGCCCGACCAGCGCGCCAGGATGCACCCAGCGCTCGGTCACGATCCCGTCGAACGGCGCGCGCACCACGAGGTAGCTCTCGAGCGCCGAGAGCGAGCGCGCTTCCGCCGACGTGGCGGCCTCGGATGCCGCCGCGAGCTCGACGTCGTGCCCCGCGACCGCGCCCGGCGTACGCGCCGCAGCGCGCAGTCGGTCGGCGGTCGCCTGCTGCCCGCGCAGCCGTGCCTCGGCGCCCGCGCGCCGCGCGCGCAGCTCGGGCGCCGCGAGGCGCACCACGATCTCTCCCTCGCGCACCCGCGATCCGCGATCCACCTCGATGAGATCGACGAACCCTTCGGCGCGCGCGTGGAGGTCGACCCGCTCGAACGCCTCCAGCTCTCCGGGCAGGGCGATCGTCGTGTCGAGCATCTCGTGGCGCACGCGGACGACCTCGACGCTCGGTGGCGCGCTCGCGGGCTCCTGCGGCGCAGGCGTCTCGTCCGCGCCGCACCCCGTGAGCAACGCGATCACGAGCATCACGTCCGCTCGGCCCTTCACGGGGTCTCCTCGAGCGCCTCGGGCAAGAGCGACGACGACCCGGTCCTGCGCGGCGCGATCAGCGCATCGATCGCCGGCAGCGCCACCAGGGTCGCGACGGTGGACGCCGCGAGCCCGCCGATGATCGCGATCCCGAGCGGCGACGACTGCTCACCGCCGCCTCCCAGCGCGAGCGCCATCGGCAGCATGCCCGCGATCATCGCGAGGCTCGTCATCAGGATCGGGCGCAGCCGCGCCGCTGCTGCGGTGGTCGCGGCCTCGAGACGATCGAGCCCCTCGGCCCGCCGGTCGCGCGCGAACGTCACGAGCAGCACCGCGTTCGCCACCGAGACGCCGATGCTGGTGATCGCTCCCATCATCGACTGGATGTTCAGCGTCGTGCCGCTGATCGCGAGCGCGAGCACGACGCCCGCGAGCACGGCGGGCACCGTCGAGAGCACCGCGAGCGGCTCGCGCACGCTCTGGAACGCCGCGACGAGGAGCAGCAGCACGACGACGACCGCGAGCGCGAGGCCCTCCTCCAGGCTCGCGACCATCGCCTCGACCTGCTCGATCTGCCCGTGCACCGCGACCGTGAGCCCGCGCGGCGGCTCCCCGGCGCGCGCGAGGGCCCGGCGCACCCGCGCCGCGGCGTCGGCCAGATCGCGCCCTGCGACGTTCGCCGAGATGCCGATCGTGCGCTGGTTGTCGTAGCGATCGAGCTCGCCCGGCGTCGTCGTCGGGAACACGCTCGCGACGTCGCCGAGCGTCGTCGGGCGAGCGCTCCCCATGTGCTGGGCGATCGGCAGCGCGAGGAGATCGGCGCTCGCGCGCATCTCGGCCTCGGGCACCCGGAGCGCGACGCGATAGGGCTGACCGCTCGCGGGATCGGTCCAGAAGATCGGCGTCGTGAGCACGCTCGACGAGGTCGCGGCCACCACCGCGCGCGCCACGCTCTCGGTGGTCACGCCCTGCTGTCCCGTGCGCTCGCGATCGATGTCCACCCGCACCGCCGGGTAGTCGAGCGCGAGCGGGATCTGCACGTCCACCAGCGCCTCGTCGCGCGCGAGCTCGGCCTCGATCCGCTCGGCGTGTGCGCGCACCGCGCGCAGATCGCGCCCGGTGACCGTCACGAGGACGGGGGTCGGCGCCCCGAAGCTCATCACCTGCGAGACCACGTCGCCTGCTTCGAACGAGACGCGCACGCCCGGCAGCTCGTCCGCGAAGCGCCGCCGCAGCCGGGCCTGCAGCTCGGGAAGCCGCGGCTCGCGTGCCCCGCCGAGCGCGACGAGGAGCGTCGCTTCGTGCGGGCCTGCGTTGAAGACGTAGACCGCGTTGACCGGGAAGGTCCACTGAGGGCTCCCGATGTTCGCGAGCGCGATGCGCACGCCGCGCCCGGCCGCCTCCTCGCGGACCATGCGCTCGACCTCGCGCACGATCTCGGTGGTGCGCTCCACGCGCGTTCCCGCGGGCGCACGGATGCGGAGCTGCATCTGTCCGGCGTCGACTCGCGGGAAGAGCTCGGTGCCGAGCCGCGGCGCGAGCCCCGCGATGACCGCGATCGCGATCACCAGGTACACCGGTGCGACGAGCCAGCGCCAGCGCACCACGCTCGCGATGCCGCGCCGGTATCTCTCTCTCGCGCGATCGAAGCGCCCGGACCGCCGGGGCGCGCGCACGAGCCACACCGAGAGCACCGGCACCACGGCGGTCGAGACGAGGTACGACGCGATCATCGCGAGCCCGACCGCGAGCGCGAGCGGCGGGAAGAGCGACGCCGCGACGCCGGTCACGAAGAACACCGGAATGAACACCGCGAGCACGCAGAGCATCGCGAGCAGGCGCGGCAGCGTCACCTCGCGCATCGCGTCGACGACGGCGCGGCGCGGCTCCTCCCCGCGGCCGAGATGGGTGTGGACGTTCTCGATCGCGACGGTCGCCTCGTCGACCAGGATGCCGACCGAGAGCGCGAGGCCGCTGAGCGTCATCACGTTCACCGTCTGCCCGGTGAGCCGCAGCGCGACCACCGCCGCGAGCACCGAGGTCGGGATCGTGAGCACGACGATCAGCGCCGAGCGCCAGTCGCGCAGGAAGAGCAGCACCATCAGCGACGCCAGCAGCGCGCCGAGCAGTCCTTCCTCGACGAGCCCGACGATCGCGTGCTGGACGTAGGAGGACTGATCGAACTCGAGCTCGATCCGCACGTCGTCCGGCACCAGCGCTCGCATCCGAGGCAGCGCGTCGCGCACCGTGCGCACCACGTCGAGCGTCGACGCATCCGCGCGCTTGGTGACCGGCATGTACACGGTGCTCCGCCCGTCGACGAGCGCGACGTTGGAGACCACGTCGGCGCCGTCCTCGATCCGCGCGACGTCGCGGACGAACACGGTCGGCCCGCTGCCGGTGCGCACCGGCACGTCCGCGAGATCCGCGGGCCGGGCCACCATCGCGCTGGTCTCGACGATGTTCGTGAGATCGCCGACCCGCAGATTGCCCGCGGGCACCGTCGGGTTCGCGCGCGCGACCGCGAGCGCGACGTCGTCCGCCGAGAGCCCGTAGGCGCGCATGCGCTCGGGATCGAGATACCCGACGATCGTCCGCACGCGTCCGCCCGACGGCGGCGGCGCCGACACCCCGGGCAACGTCGCGAGGAGCGGCCGCACCTGGTTGAGCGCGAGATCCTGGACCTCGGCCTCGCTCCGGCCCTCGCTCGAGAACACGAGCTGTCCGACCGGGATCGAGCCCGCGTCGAAGCGGACCATGAAGGGCGGCAGCGTCCCCGGCGGCATGAACGAGATCGCGCGGAACGCCATCGCCGTCACCTGCGCCATCGCCTGCGCGACGTCGGTGCCGGGGTGGAAGGCGATCTCGATGACGCCCATCCCCTGGATGGACTGCGACTCGACGTGCTCGACGCCCGCGACGTAGAGGAAGTGGTACTCGTAGTAGCTGACGAGCTGTCCCTCCATCTGCGTCGGCGTCATGCCCGCATAGGGCTGGACCACGTAGATCACCGGGACGTTCAGCGTCGGGAAGATGTCTGCCGGCGCGCGCCGCACCGCGAGCGCGGCACCGACGAGGATCGCGATCATCGCGACGAGCACGGTGTACGGTCGCTTCAGCGCGACGAGGACGATCGGCACCTCAGTCCTCCCCGCGGGCGCGGAACGCGTCGAGGTCTCCCGCGGCGAACGCGAGGTCGTAGCTCGCACGGAGCACCTCGGCGCGCGCCGTGACCTCCTCGAGCTGCGCCTCCGCGAGCGCTCGCTGCGCGTCGACCACGTCGAGCATCGTCGTCAGCCCCGCCTCGAAGCGCGCGACGGCCTGGGTCAGCGCGACCTCGTACGACGCGACGACCGCGCGCGCCGCGGTCGCGATCCCGCGCGCTCCCTCGAGCCGCGCGTCGGCCTGCGCGCTCAGCGCACGGAGCTCGAGCACCTGCGCCTCGAGCGCGGCGTCCGCCTCCTCCACCCGCGCGTCGGCTTGCTCGAGCCGGGCATCGAGCAGCGGGAGATCGAGCAGCGAGTACGAGAGCACGAAACCGACCGCCCAGTTGGGCACGTTGGGCAGGAGACCCGCGGCGTCGCCGAGGTCCGATGCGCGGCTGGGTGCGTCGATGCCGCTCCCGCGCGCCCACAGCGCCGCGACGAGCTCGATGCGCGGGACGTACGCGAGCACCTGGCTCCGGCGCACGAGACGCGCGGCTTCGAGCTCGGATCGCCGCGCGCGCTCCAGCGCGTGCATCCCGTGCTGCGCCGTGCGCCGCGAGACGACGAGATCATCGAGCACCGACGCGTCGACCTCGACGTCGAGGCCGGGATCCCCGAGCTCCGCGGACAGCGCGGCGCGAGCCACGAGCTCTGCCTGCGCTGCGCGCGCCTCGAGCGCCGATGCTGCGGCCTGCTCGGCGCGTGCCCTCGCCGCGTCGGCGCCAGGTCGCAGCTCCTGTTCCACCAGCGCGTCGGTCACGCGCACCAACGTCGCCGCTCGCTCGAGCCACGCCGCGACCGCGAGTCGCTGCGCCTGCGCCGCGACGACGTCGACGTAGGCCCGAGCGACCCGCGCCGCGATCTCCAGGCGCGTCGCATCGGCGTCCGAGGCCCGCGCATCGAGGTCCGCCAGCGCGGCATCGCGCTCGCCCTCGCGCCGCGGGAACGCGCCCACGTCGAACGATGCCGCGCCACCGATCCCGCTGCCCCAGACGCCTTCGTCGAACTGCACCTCCTGAGGCGGTCCCGACAGGCCGGGGATCGAAGGCAGCGCCAGCACCGTGCCGGGCACCACGTTCCCGGTCGCGCGCTGCAGGGCGAGGGACACGTCGATCCGCGGCCAGAGCGCGCTCTCCGCGATCCGCACGCCCGCGCGCGCGGCACGCTCGGACGCGACGGCGCGTCGTGCCGCCGGGTGGGCCGTGATCGCCAGCTCGACGGCCTCGGGCAGCGAGAGCGTTCGGCGCTGCGCCGCGGCGGGTGCTGCGACGGCGAGCACGATGGTGATCGCCAGCCCCCAGCGAGCGACGTAGATCGGTCGGTCGCCCACGCGGTCGACTGGAGTCCCCACCCCGCGGCGAATTACGGCCACGATGAGGAAGCTCAAGGCCTCGACCGCGACCCGCTGCGAGGGGACGCCGTCGGCACCTCGCCGGGCTCGGGCGTGGGCTAGAACGGCAGGATCGACTTCGCGATCGATCGGCCTCGGCGCGAGGTCGGCGGCTCGCTCCCGCCCTCGCTGCGCGCGCGGCGCCACGCGCCGGGGGTGAGCTCGTGCGCGCGCCGGAACTGCCGGATGAAGTGGTTCGTCGAGCGGTACCCGATCCGCTCGGCGACGATCGCGACGTCCTCGTCGGTGTCACGCAGCCGCCGCCGCGCCTCTTCCATGCGGCGCTCGGTGATCCACTCCACCACCGTGAGCCCGGTCTGCGATCGCACCACGTGCGTCACGTGCGCCGGCGAGCGCCCCACCGCGCGCGCCACCGTCGCGAGCGAGATCGACTCGGCGTAGCGCGCGTCGATCACCGCGAGCACTTCCTCGACGAGCGGCGAGAGCGCGGACGGAGTCTCCGCGGGCGCAACCATCCGCAGCACCTCGACGAGCAGCAGCTGCAGGTGTGCGCGCGCCGCCTCGCGATGCGCGAGCGCGCCGCCGTCGAGCTCGCGCGCGAGATCGCGGATCGTCCGCTCGATCACGTCGCGACGCGTGCAGTGCACCGGCGCACGTCGCGAGGTGATGTCGCAGCTCCGCAGGAAGCCGACCCAGCGCGGGCGTCCGCCCGCGTTGCCGAAATAACCGGGCCCGTCCTGCGCGCCGAGCGCGTCGGTCGTGAACTCGACCACCCACGCCTCGTAGCCCTCGAGCGGCGTGGGATCGTGGGGCTCGCCCGGGAAGAGCAGGTGAAGGTCGCCCGCGCGCAGCTCGAGCTCCCCGTCTCCGGTGCGCACCCGGCACACGCCGCGCGCCGCGTAGACCATCACGAAGAAGCGATGCGCGTGCGGCCCTGCGTGGTGCACGACGCGCGATCCGTCGCAGCGGAACACGCGGATCGGGAGCCCGCTCTCGGTCGCGGGGAGCGAGACCGTGGGAACGCGGGCGCGGACGGTGCGGGCGCGGACTGCGACGCTCACGAAGCCTGAGTGCTACCACGCGGGGCCGCGCTGCCAACTCGGCACTGCCACGAGCGACGGGTCACGAAGCGCGAGGATCCCACCGGCTCGACGTGGCGAGCGACCTCGCGCCGGTGGCGGGCGTTGAGCCCGCGCGCGCCGCACCGAGATCCGTTCGCATGCCCACGCTGCGATCGCACGCTCCATCGTGCTGCATCCTCGCGTCGCTCCTCGCGCTCGGCTGCGAGGCCGGCGACCCCGGCGTGAGCCACGAGGAGTCGCGGCGGCGATGGCGTCACGACAGCGGAGCCGGCGCCGTGGACGCGGGCCCGCCTCCGATCGACGCCGGCCGCGACGCGGGCATCGATGCGGGCCGCGACGCCGCGGTCACGCCGATCGACGCGGGCATCGATGCTGGCCGCGACGCCGGTCGCGATGCCGCGACCACGCCGATCGACGCCGCGATCGCCGACGCCGCGCGCGACGCCGCGACCGACGGCGGCGGGCTCGCTTGTCCGTGCGCGCGTCGCGAGCTGGGCGCGCTTCCGTCCGAGCTCGCCGCGCTCGCTTGGCCCGAGCTCCCGGTGACCACTTCGGTCATCGACGTCTCCACCGATGCCGAGCTGCGCACCGCGCTCGACCTCCGCTCGAACGTGACCGTGCGCGTCCACGGCGCGCACGCGGGCACCTACACGATCCGCGGCTCGAACGTCGAGCTGCGCCTCGATCCCGACGCCTCGATCGAGTCGCTCCTGATCGCGTGGAGCCAGCGCCGCATCCGCATCGTCGGCGGCACCTACGACACGATCCAGATCTGGCTGCCGATCGACTTCAACACGTCGCCGCAGGTGCCGCAGGAGCACCTGATGGTCAGCGACGTGTCGATCGAGTGCGTGACCGTGCGCTCGTCCGACACCGCGTTCTTCCTCCACGGTCGTCGCATCGCGATCCTCGGCGCCGACGTGAGCGCCGCGCGCTACTCGCTCTTCACCGGCCTCATCGCCCCGCTGCAGACCGAGGACGTGATCATCGCGCACAGCGTCCTGCGATCGGCAGGTCCGGAGGCGACGCTCCGCTTCCACCAAGCGCTCCGTGGCGTCGTCGCGCACACGACGCTCACGAACCCCGGCAAGCACAACTGGCGCGTGCACGGCGTCTCGGGGCGCATGTACCTCGGTGACAGCACGCTCGTCGGCACCGGGATCATGCTCGGCAACGAGCCCGGCGACGCGATCGACCGCGCGTGGGTCGTCCGCAGCACGATCCACTACAGCGGGATCAACGGCCCGATCGTCGTGAGCCCCACGACGATCACGGGCCTGACCCTCACCGACAACGTCGTCTACACCGACACGCCGCTCTTCCTGCCGCCCCCGCCCTCGTCGTGGGTGATCACCGACAACACGGTGCTCCCCTACGAGCCGCCTCCGGGATCGGTCGAGGTCTGTCGCTGAGAGATTGTCCAAGGAAAATCGGCTCGCCGGCGCAGAGCTCACTCGGTCGCGCGGAGATCCCACGACCACACGCGCGGGCTCAGCGTCGCGCTGCCGACGAACGTGCGCCCGTCGGTGCGCGGCGCGGTCGTCCCGTTGCTCAGGTTGTGCTCGGCGTTGAAGATGCCGGTGCTCGTTCCCGCGGGCGGCGGACACACACTGATCATGCCGTTCGGGTGGTGCACCGAGAGCGCCGTCGAGAGCTCGTAGTGGTGCAGCCCGTCCGCGCCCGGCGTGCGCTCGATCATGAGGTTGTTCTCGAACGGGTCGGGCGCGACGAAGCTCTCGGTCTCGTCGGCGGTGGTGGTGCAGATGCCGCCCGAGCTCGTCGCGGTCGCGCGGTAGTCGATCCGCTCGACGCGGTAGAACGCCACGCTCGCGGTCGGGAAGCCCGCCGCCGCGCCCGCCGCGTCGTCGCGCACGAACACGACCGTCGCGTTCGAATCGAGCGTCAGCCCCGGGGCCTCGGTGAAGTCGCGCGACGTGCCCTCGATGCGCGACGGCAGTGGATCGCCGCCTCCGTCGTGCGGCACCACGATGACACCTCCGTCGAGATCCTCGCCGCCGAGGCACGACGCGACCTCGGCGCCGCAGCGCGACTCGATGCACGCGTCGTCCTCGCCGCACCCCTCGCGCTCCACGCAATCGATGAGCGCGCTCACCCGCGTGATCGCATCGGGCGTCGCGCGCGCCACGCATCCGTCGGTGCACGGCTCGTCCGCGCACTCCGCGGCGCACCCGAGCAGGCCCGCGCAGTCGAGCGCTCCGCCACTCGATGCATCGGGCGCGACCCCGGCGTCGCTCACCGGATCTTCTTCGCGGCACGCGGCGATCAGCACGACGCACGCGACGAGCACGGTCTTCCTCATCGGCTCCTCCTGCGCCGGTAGTACGATGACGAGACGCGCTCGCGCTCCGTGCGTGGCGCGTACCGAGAACACGATGGCGCTTTCCCCGTTCACGCCTGCGCCCGACATCGAGCGCTTCCTCGGAGCGCCCGCCGATCTCGTGCTCGTGCGGCGCAGCTTCGCCTTCTGGGAGTCGCGCGAGCGCGTGCACGGCACCGTCATGTGGGGCCGCCCGACCGAGCTCGACGTCGAGGAGATGTGCGGCGTGTGGGACGCGCACGTGCGCTCGCCGCGCGGATCCGATCCGACGCTGACCGACATCCGCGGGCTCGAGTCGATCGACGTGCTCGCGTTCGATCGACTCCTGCGCGTCTTCGCCGAGCACCGCGCGGTGTGGACCGCGCGCACCGGGCCGCAAGCGATCCTCCACGGTGGCGGCTTCAGCGGCGCGGTGATCCTCGGCGCGCTGCAGCTCGTGGGGCAGGGCTATCGCATCGGCGCGTTCGACTCGGCGCGCGCCGCGCTCGCGTGGCTCGGCGCGCCGCAGGTGGAGGACGACTTCGAGCTGCTGCGCGCGTCGCTCGTCGAAGCCCCCGACATCGTGCGCCGCGTGCGCGTCACGCTCGACGATCAGCCACACGCGCTCTCCGCGCGCGACCTCGCGCGCAAGCTCGGGCTCAGCGTGCGCTCGCTGCAGCGTCACCTCGCCGCGGCGGGCACCTCGATCCGCGAAGAGCGAATCCGCCACGTCGTCGCGCGCGCCGAGCGCTTGCTCGAGGGCACCGAGCTCGACCTCGCCGCGATCGCCGCGATGCTCGGTCTGGGATCCGCCGCGCGGCTCGTGACGCTGTTCCGCAGCGTGCGCGACACGACGCCGGGCGCGTTTCGTCGCGAGCGTGCTCCGCGCCCTCGGGACCCCTGAGCGGGGCTCGCTCCACATGGTTGTGAATGCAGCTAACATCGCTCGCCATGAACGAGCGTCGCTTGCCTGTTCTCGATCCGACCCGCGATCCCGCGGCGAACCTCTACGATCACTTCCCGAGCGGCTGGTTCGATCTCGCGCGCTCGAACGAGCTCGACGGTGGTCGCGTGCTGACACGACGGCTCGCGGGACGCGACGTCGTCCTCTACCGCACCGAGTTCGGCGTCCCGTGCGCCGTCTCGCCGCATTGTCCGCACATGGGCGCGCACCTCGGCTGCGGTGGAAAGGTCAGCGGCGAGAGCATCGTGTGCCCGTTCCACGCGTTCGAGTTCGATCGCGAAGGGCGCTGCACGAAGACCGGCTACGGCACGCCGCCTCCGCCGCGCGCGCGATTGACGACGTACGCGGTGCACGAGATCCACGGCTGCGTCTTCGTGTGGCACGGCGCGGCCGGGGAAGCGCCGACGTTCCGCATCCCGCACCTCGACGACGCGCACGACGGCTCCATGCCGATGCTCGATCGCGTGTTCGAGCTCCGCGGTCATCCCCAGGAGACGAGCGAGAACAGCGTCGACGTCGGGCACTTCGGTCCGGTGCACGGCTACTCGAACGTGAAGATCGTCGAGCCGCTGCGCGTCGACGGCGCGTCGCTGACGACGACGTACTCGATGGACCGCCCGATGATCCCGGGGCGCCCGAAGCTCGGCTCGGTCCACGCGGTGTTCCAGATCCACGTGCACGGCCTCGGGTACTCGATGGTCGAGGTGAAGGTGCCCTCGCTCGGCTTCGAGTCGCGTCACTACGTGCTCGCGACACCGACCGAGCGCGAGCGCGTGCGGCTGCGCGTCGGGTTCTCGGTGCGTCGTGGCACGCTTCGTCTGCCCTTCGCGAGCCGCATCGCGCGCGACCTCGTCGAGGCGGTGTTCATGCAGGTCGGCATCCGCGTGTTCGCGCACGACGTCGGGCAGGACTTCGAGATCTGGAAGAACAAGCGCTACGTGCACCCGCCGCAGCTCGCGGTGGGCGACGGCCCGGTCGGGACCTACCGGCGGTGGGCGCGGCAGTTCTACCCGGTGAACGGCGCGCCCTCGTCGAGCACCGAGGACATCGCCGCGGAGTGAGCGCACCTCCGGCGCTCTCCGAGCGGCTCGCTGCGATCGACTGGTCGCAGTTCTCGACGGCCTACGGCCGCGCGGACCAGCCGCACGCGTTCGAGCGACGCGATGGATCGCCGGCGGGCCGTTGGGGGTCGATCCCCGAGCAGCTCGCGCGGCTGTGGTCGGACGATCGGCGAGCCGCGCTCGAGGTCACGCACCACCTGTGGTGCAGCCTCTGTCATCAGCACGCGTACGTCTCTTCGGCGGCGCTCCCTGCGCTGCCCTTCCTGCTGGAGGCGCTCGACGGCGCGGACGACGCGTTCTCGGTGGAGCTGCTCGACATCGCCGCCGGGATCGCGGTGTGCGCACGGACGGGCTCGGCCGCGCCGGCGGGCCCGTGGCTCGAGGAGCTGCGGGCTGCGCTCTTGCGCGAGCGGGCGCGCTTCGAGCGCCTCGCGACGAGCGCGGGCCAGGACGTCGCCAGCTTCGCGCAGCGGATCGTGGCGGACCTCGACGCGATGCCGCGGTGAGGTCCAGCGCCACCGTGGCACTGGCGTGCTCGCGTGCGCATGAAGAAGCGTGAACGCGCCCACGACGGATGCGATGCACACGGTCTCGTGTCTGAATACGGCCGCTCGCGGTCGCGTTCCTTCCCATCGAGGCCATCCGCAATGAATCGACGATCCGTCCTGTTCGCCGTTCCCGTCGCGCTCGCCACGCTCGCGCTCCCCTTGCAGCCGCACGCCGGCGCGCAGGAGCGCGTGACCGCCGACGTGGTCGCGGCGCGGGTGCAGCAGTTCTACGAACAGACGCGCACCGTGCAGGCCCGCTTCCAGCAGCACTTCTGGAACCGCGTCTACGCGCGCACGCAGAGCTCGCGCGGTCGCGTCTCGATCGGCCGCCCCGGGCGCATCCGCTTCGACTACGACCAGCCGAGCGGCAAGGTGCTCGTCAGCAGCGACGGCGAGTGGACCATGTACGAGCCGGGCGACGAGGGCGGCGCCGGGCAGTACGCGCGCGGCAGCAGCGCCGCTGCGAGCCAGAGCGCGTTCGGGTTCCTGATGGGCACCGCGGACCTGCGTCAGTTCCGCCGCTCGCTGCGCGCACGCGCGAGCTCGGACCCGCCGAACACCGACGCGCTCGAGCTCACGCCGCGCCGCGCCGATCCCCACTACCGGCGCATCGTCGTGCACGTCGACAACCAGCCCGCGTCGCTCGGTGTGGTGCGCCGCGTGAGCATCGAAGATCCCGACGGCAACTGGAACCGCTTCGACTTCAGCGAGCTGCGCTTCAACCGCGAGATCGGCGCGGACACGTTCCGCTTCACGCCGCCCGCGGGCGCGCGCGAGATCGGCGGCGGCGCCGCGCGCGCGACGGGACCGCGCGTCGAGTCGGCGCCGGTGATCGAGTGAGTCCCTGCCGGAGTGCTCGTCCCGCGGGGCCCGGACGGGAGCGCGCGCAGCGCGCGGACGGTAGGGACCGGCGGGCGAGCCGATTTTGAGCGAGAGCGCGCGAGAGATCGATCGTGATCTCGCGCGCGCTTCGCGCTCCGTCTCACGCCATCGCGCGGCGACCGAGCACGCGACGCTCGGTCGGCAACGCGGGGTGCACGACCGGTCCGTACATCACACCGACGACCGCGCCGTAGACCGCGTGCAGCACGACGAACGCGATCACGCCGGCGTCGCCGATGTTCGACATGAACGCGCCGGGTGCCGCCATGCGCTCGGGGATCAGCGGATGGATCGCGGGCAGGATCCCCATGAAGAGCCCGCCGATCACGATGTGCACGAGCGAGAACACGACGCCGGGCAGCGCGCCCGAGCGATGCGACACGTGCTCGAACCCGAACGCGTAGGCCAGCGCGATGAGCCCGCTGATCACCAGGTGCTCGACCAGCCCCAGCACCCACGCGCCGGAGCCGGGCGCCATGCCGGTCATCGTCCCGATCATCATCTCCAGGTTCACCGGCAGGCCGAGCAGGCGCGCCACCGCGAGGCACACGCTCATCACGGCCCCGCCGACCACGCCTGCGACGAACGCCTTGGCGGGCTTCATCGTCACACCTCCTTCGCGGGCCCCGTCGTCCGTGGGGCTCACACGGGGACGCGCAACGGCCGTGCCGCGCTCACGCGCGGGCGATGCGTGGAGCAGGCCGCGCGAATCGATGCGATCCGCAACGGGTGAGGCGTCGCGTCACTCTTCTTCGACGACGACCGGCGCGAAGGGCGCGGGCTGCGGAAGCACCCACGGCTCCTCGCCGGCGCCCACGACGCGGTCCGCGGGATCGCGCACCCGCACCACCGCCTCGAGCGCGGCGGGCGGTGCTTCGGTCGCGTCCTCGCCGGCCTCGATGCGCATCCCGAGCCGCACGCCGACGAGCGCGGGCACGATCGGCGGGATGTACATCTGCGAGCGCGCGTCGTGCGACGACTGGTTCTGGAAGAACACGATCTGGTTGCTGTTCGGCGCGCCGTTCACGACCGTCGCGAGATCGACCGCGACCTCGTCGATCTCCTCCTCGCGGATCGTCACCTGGATGCGCTCGCCGGGATCGAGCGCGTAGGTGCGCTCCCATCCCGAGAAGTCGACGACCGTCTCGTCGCCCACGACGCTCACGCCCGGCACGTACTCGTGGAACTCGTTGATGCCGTTGAGCGTGACCGCGATGCGCTGCGGCTCGTCGTCGAGGTTCGAGAGCGTGAAGTCGACCTGGAGCTCGTAGTCGCCGCGCGCGGCCCAGGGGCGTCGCGCGTAGGGCGTGAACTCCGTCGCGTCGCCCTCGGAGAGCGCGGCGAGCTCTTCGTCGTTCGGAGGACGCACCGGGAGCTCGATGCGCTGCTCGACGAGGAAGACCGTGAGCTCCTCGCCCGTGAAGAATGGCGCTGCGCCTTCGGGGAACGCGAGCTGCCACGTCGCTCCGCCCTCGGGCGTCACGTAGCGCCGGTCGGTGTGACAGCCCGCGAGCGCGAGCATCGACGCGAGGACGAGCGTGGACCGAGACGCTAGGCGCATGCGACCTCCGCGCGGCAGAGCGACGAGCATAGCCGATCCCATGCGGTCAGGAGATCTGTTGCCTCGGGACGATCGATGCTATGGCTCCGCCCCTCATGAGCAGCATCGAGTGCATCGTCCTCGACTTCGACGGGACGTTCACGCGCGTCGACGAAGAGGCCGCGCCCTTCGTGGAGGCGTTCCGCACAGGGATCTCCGAGCACCTCTCGCCGGAGCGCGCGGCGCGCTGGGACGAGGCGGCGAAGATCGTCCAAGCCGATCCCGATCGCTACGGCTGGGAGTACGAGGGCGTGATCGTCGCGCCGTCGCACGCCGATCCCTACATCCGGTGCACCACGATCGGTCAGCTGCTGCTCGCGGAGGAAGGGCACTCGCCGGGGCGTCGCACCGAGATCCTGCAGGGGCTCTACAAGCACGCGTACCCGCTCTCGCGCACGGTGTTCCGGCCCGACGCGAAGATGGTCGTCGAGGCGCTGGTCGCGAGCGGCGTTCCGCTCTTCGTGGTGTCGAACTCGGCGACCGAGCACGTGCGCGCGAAGATCGACGCGCTCGATCCGATCGGCAAGAGCGCGATCCGCGTGCGCGGTGACGCGCGCAAGTTCGTGATCCACGAGCCCGAGAAGGCGCACCCGCTCTTCAGCGCGCTGCCCGAGACGATGGAGCTGCCCGGCCTGGGCCGACCGATCCACCTGCGTCGCGGCTTCTACTTCGAGGCGCTGCGGAAGATCTGGGAGGAGACCGGCGCGGGCCCCGAGACGACGATGGTCTGCGGCGACATCTTCGAGCTCGATCTCGCGATGCCGGCGCGGCTCGGCGCGCGCGTGCACCTCGTCGCGCGGCCCGAGACGCCGGAGTACGAGCGGCGCGCGGTGCGCGGCATGCCGGGCGGCAGCGCGAGCCAGGATCTCGGCGGACTGCTGCTGCAGCTCGAGCTTCCTGGCTGACGTCCAGAATCGGCCCGCCGGGGGCCCCGCGAGCACTCCAGCTGAGCTCCTCGCAACGCGCGCGGCGGCGGCTCGATGGGGCCGCCCGTGCGTACACGCTGGATCGTCTTCGCCGCAGCGCTGCTGGTCGCGCTCTCCACCTTCGTTCCTTCGTCGGCCGATGCGCAGCGACTGCGACGCGCATCGGGCGTGGTGCGGGGACAGCCGCAGCGCGCGGAGAGGACGAGACCGCAGCGGTCACGACGCAGCACGCGTGCTCCGGTGCGGGTGGTGCGCGCGCCGCGACGTTGGGCGGCGCTGATCGTGACCGGGCCCTACCTCCCGATCGCGAGCGAGGAGGAGGTCGAGCCGTTCCTCCGCATCACGATCGCGGGCGAGGGACAGTACGTGCTCGACGGGATCGGGCACGGCGCGCTGATGCTGCGGGTGGGGCTCGCGTGGCCAGTGGAGCTGCACGCGGCGTACGGCGTGTACGTCGAGCCGCTCGTGCGCGGGGTGGAAGGATTGGGGCTCGGTCGGCTCGGGCTCGCGGCGCGCCTCGTCGAGCTGCCCGAGGTGCAGGCGCGCGTGGGGCTCGCGCTGCGTCACGTGCACGATCGGCTGGGCGGCATCGCGGGCATCGAAGGGTTCGGCGGGATCGACGTCATGCCGATCGAGCCGCTCGTGATCTCGATCGACGGCGGCGTCGGTGTGTTGGGTGAGGGCTGGGTGCTCACGGCGCGCGCGACGCTCGGGCTCGCAGCGGGGCCGATCGAGGTCTATGCGGGCTGGGAGCACGTCGCGTTCGAGCCGATCGATGCCGAGCTCGGAGGCGGCACCTGGCTCTCGGGCCCGCTGCTCGGCGTGCGCGCGTGGCTGTGATCATCGAACATCGGCTCGCGCGCGCCTGCCGTCCGCGCGCGTCGCGCGGGACGAGCACTCCGGTAAGAGTCAGCGCGCCGTGAGCAGCGCGAGGATCGCGTGCCCCTCGGCCTCGTGCGCGTCGTCGGTGTCGCGCGCCGCGAGGCCGATCACGTGCGCGGCGAGGATGGCGAGCGCTTCGGGGTGATCGCCTGCCTGCGCGAGCGCCTCCGCGAGCGGGTGGGAGCGCGCGAGCTCGACGCTGCCTTCGGGCCGCAGCGCGGCGAGCGGGTGTGTCGAGAGCGGGAGCGCGTGGATGCGCGGCACCGCACCGCGGGCGGCGCCGGCGCGGCGCAGCAGCGCATCGACGCGCTCGGCGAGCGGATCGACGGCGACGAGAGGGCGCGCCGCGGGCTTCGGCAGCGGCGCCTCGATCGGCTTTGGCGGCGTGATCGGCGGCGGCACGATCGCGGTCGCGGGGAGCTGCTCGGGCTGCGCGCGCACCTCGGGCTCCTCGCGCACGCGATCGGCGAGCGCCTGCTCGAAGCGCACGACGCGATCGCCGAACGCGAGGATCGCGCGCATCGACGCGAGCGACCCGTCCTCGCGCAGGATCGGGCCCTTCCACGCGAGCTCGCGCGCGTGGACCGCGCGCTCGGGCGGGACGATCAGCGCGTTGTGGCGATCCTCGAGCGCGCGCGCGAGCCCGAGCACGTCCCCTTTCGAACGGCGGCGGTACGAGAGATCGAGGAAGGGCAGGGCGATCGCGGCCGCGGGGTGCTCCGCCTGCACGAAGCCGAGCGCGGCGGCGCGCACCATCTCCGCGAGGTCGAGCTCGCGCTCCTCGCCCTTCCGCTCGCCGCTGAAGAGGCGCCGCGCGATGTCGCGCGACATGCGCTCGTACGCGTGGTTCGCGATCGACGTGAGCACCGCCGCCGCGCCCTGGCCCGCGACGCCGACGATCGCGAGCTCGCCCGCGAGCGGCACGCGCGCGTCGCGCGTCGTGCTGCGGGAGGTCGTGAGCACGCGCTCGGCGCGCTCGTACGCGTCGAGCACGATCACCGTCGGCTCGCCCGCGGGCTCGAGCCACAACACCCCGCGCGCCTGCGCGCCGCGGCCCGAGAGCGCCTGCGTCGAGAACGTGCGATCGACGCGCACCATCGCGAAGGGACGCTCGGGCGCGGTGAACGCGCTCTCGAGCGCGCGCTCGCACGCCTCGAGCACGGCGCCCGAGACCTCCTCGAGCGCCGCGTCGGGCACGGGTGCGGCCCACGTGCGATCGGGCGTGAAGCGCGGCTCGTCGACCCACGAGAGCGCGGGCCACGCCGCGGGATCCTGGAGCGTGCCGAGCGGCTGTCGGTCGCGCGACGCGTGCATCGTGCGGCTGCTCGCGTGCGTGGGCAGCAGCGCGAGCACCACGCCCTCGTGCCCCTCGAGCGCGGCCTCGGCGATCGCGCGGGCACGATCGCCGCTCGCCGGGCCGACGATCTCGAGCTTCGGGCGCGCGAGGTTCCTCCGCGCGATCGCGTCGAGGCGCAGCTCGGGCTCGGCGTCCTGCGTCGCGAGCACCACGCCGAGGCGCGTCGCGTCGGCGCGCGCGAGGCGGATCGCGAAGCGCTCGGGATCGAGCGGCTCGAGGCTCTGCATCGAGTCGGTGGTGACCCAGAGCTTCGCGAAGCGCGCGACCTGCGCCTGGAGATCGCGGAACGAGGCCCAGCGTCCGGCGGTGGTCTCGAACATCGGGAGATCGGGGATCGAGTCGAGGTGAGCGCGACCGCCGAGCAGCGCGCTCTCGCACAGCGCGACGCGCACCCACCCGGGCAGCGTCGCGTGATCGACGCTCTCGACGAGATGGCGGATCGCGCGCGCGAGCACGGTGCGCACCGCGTTCTCGAGGCGCGTCCGATCGCTCGGCGTCACCTCGCGCGCGACCGGGAACGAGGGCTCGCACGCGAGCTGCACGCTCGGGCGCAGGTCGAGATCGATGCGCGTCACGACGACGCCCGCCTCGTGGACCGCGACGAGGGTCGTGTCGCTGCCGCTCACCGCGATCTCGCCGATGCCGAGCGCCTCGAACGCCTCGCGCTCCGAGGGCAGCGCGACCTCGAGAAGATCTTCGAGCGTCCAGCGGAAGCGCGTGTCGCGCACCGAGAGGAGGCGAGGGCGCTCCGCGAGGCCCCATCGCACGCGACGCGTGGCCTGGAGTCGACGCACGTCCGCGCTCACGTCGCGCACCACGCTCGGGGCCAGCGCGCGGACCACCCGCGCGACCGGTCCCTCGCCCGCGAGCGCGAGGATCGGCGCGTCGAGCGAGTCGGGCTCCTCGCCCTGCGGCGCGTCGAGCCAACGATCGATCGGCGCCGCGATGCGCAGCGTCCGACGCGAGACGGTGCACGCGGTGATCGACGCGCGCGTGCCCTGCACGGTCTCGAAGATCGACGCGTTGCGCAGCGCGTCCATCGCGCGCTCCGATGCCGCGCGCCGCTTGCCGCCCGCGAGCGTCTCGGCGAGCCACGCGTCGACGAGCGCGAGCGCGGGCTCGTCGTGGGCGAGGGCGCCGTCGAGCGACGTCGCGAGCGCGCCGACGAGCTCGCACGTGGCCTCGCGCAGCGCGCCGCGCACGCGGCTCTCGCCGGTGCCGTTGAGCGCCTCGAGCTCGCCGTCGACGAGCGGGAGGTCGACGTCGACGATCCCCGCGAGGTGCGGCAGGCCTTCGCTGCGCGTCGCGAAGGGGCGGTGCTCGAGCAGGATGCGCAGCTCGTGGCGCGCGGCGCCGCGGGAGAGGCCGAGCACGCCGCGCAGGCCGTCCCCCGAGAGGCGCGCCACCGGCTCGCAGCGCGAGAGCTCGAGCGCGCGCTTCGGCAGCGCGCGATGCGCCTCGATGCGCGCGTGGCGACGCGCGTCGCGTCGTCGTCGCTCGAGCTCGCCGAGGCCGTTCTGCACGCGCACCTGGAAGAGGCGGCCGATGCTCTCGGCGACGTCGTCGCGCGCGAGGAGCGGGTGGAAGTCGGCGGGCGGTGCGCTGCGATCCTCGGCGATCGCGATCGGCGTGACGTAGACCAGCTCGCCCCCGAGCGCGGCGACGAGCTCGTCGAGCGACGCGAGGCGATGGGTGTAGGCGCAGCGGAGGATCGGAGCCTTGCGCAGCGCCTGCACGCGCTCGCGGCCGAGCACGTTCGCGGCCGAAGGACGGATGTCGCGGCACGCGGCGAAGAAGGTCTCGAGCGCGTGCGCGTCGGGGGTCGGATGGAGCGGCGGCGCATGCAGGCCGGGCACCTCGCGGCCGATCAGCGCATCGGCGGTCGCGACCACGAGGCGCGCGATCTCGCCCGCGATGTCGTCGTAGGGCGCGGCCGCGGGCACGAAGCGCGGCGCGCCGATGCCGGGCACCACACGATCGTCGTCGAGCGCGAGCAGCCATCCCGCGCGCGGTGCGCCGGTGGGCACGACGGCGTCGAGCGGGCGTCCTGCGTGCGAGAGCTCGAGCGCGCCTGCGCCTTCGTGGAGGCCGATCGCGCCGCGGTGATCGCGACCTTCGATCTCGAGCGCGACGGTGCACCGCGTGCGCAGCCCGCGCGCGATGCGCGCAGCGCTCGGGGGCGAGGGCGCGCCGTCGTAGCCGACGATCGCGAGGTTGGGCAGCAGCGCTGCGAGCAGATCTCGCTCGCGGGAGTCGAGCACGAGCACGCTGCGCCCCGCGGGCTCCCACGGCGTGTGCGGCACCGAGGTCACGTACCCGATCGCGCTCGACGGATCGCTGCCGAGCGCCACGAGGTCGGTGAGCGAAAGGTGCTCGCCGGTCACCGTCGGCCACACCGGCGCGTCGAGCAGCGGGCTCTTGCTCCCGAGCAGGCGCGTCGCGCCGGCGCCCGCATCGCCGGTGCCGATCCGATGGAGCAGCTCGATCGCGAGGAGGATCCCGGCGCGCACCGCGCGCGCGGCGTCGTGCACGTCGAGCTCCCCGACCCAGCGCACCGGATCGCCCTTCGGCGCGTCTCGCTCGGCGAGGCGGCGTGCGATCGACTCGCACGCGATCACCCGCGCGCCGTCGATCGCCGACAGGAGCGCGGCGCGGGCGTCGTCGGCGGCGAGGCGCGTGTGATCGGCGGCGACGCGGAGATCCGATGCGGTCGCGATCGCGTCGAACGCGAGCGGCACCGAGAGGCGCGCGATCTCGGTCGCACGTCCCTCGACCAGCAGCGTGATCGTCGACGAGCGAGCGGGCGACGTGTCGATCGCGACCTCGCCCGCGAGATCGGGGCGCGCGAAGAGCGTCGCGGGGACACACGTGCGCGCGCTCTTTCCGGGCGCCGCGAGCGGCGCGATCACGAGGTGCCCTTCGTGCGGCGCGGTGATCGTCGGTGGCGTGATCGGCTTCTCGAGCCACCGCGCGCGGGCCTCGCGCGATGCGCGTGCGAGCTCGATCGTGCGCCGTGCGCTGCGCGGCGGCTCCGCACCCCACACCCGCGCGAGCGCGTCGCCGGGCGGCACCCACGGGAGATCGCCGATCCACGGCGCGAGCTCCGGCGGCAAGGGCTCGGGCCCGGTGTGCGCGCCTCCGTCCTCGCCCCGCGCGAGCTCCCGCAGCGATCGCGCGCGCCCGATCGCGTCGCGTGCGATCGGCGCATCGAAGAGCGGCGCGAGGCGCTCCGGCATGCCGAGCACCGGCGGCGCGCTGGCGAGCCGGCGCCAGTCCGGGCCGCCGCACCACGCCGAGGCGAGCTGGATCGCCGCCGCGCGCAGCCGCGCGCGTCGATCCGCGTCCCACGTGCCCTCGGGCGCATCGCCGAGCTCGCGCGCGACGCGCGCGACGAGGTCTCCGAAGCGCTCGACGAGGTGCTCCTCGAGCTCGGTGATCCAACGCTCGTCGCGTCGGATCGCGGAGCGCGACGCGTTCGTCGGCAGGCGCGCCGCATCGATGCGCGCGCGCACCGGGATTCGCGCGCCGGTCTGGAACGGGACGCCGAGCTCGAGCGGCTGCGTCGCGAGCACGACGCCGAGCTCCGCGAAGTCGATCCACGGCTCGGCGCGCGCGGCGCTGGGATCGACGATCGCGAGGAACCCCTCGCGGCCCTCGCCGAGCACGCTCGCGTCGAGGCGCACGCGCAGCAGGTCGCGGCCGGCGTGGTGTCGCGCGAGCGCGCCGCGCGCGATGCGCAGCGGCAGCGGGAAGTCCTCGCACGCGCGCCGCACGAAGCGCAGCTCGCGCGCTTCCTGGCCGGTCGCGAGCAGCGAGAGCGCCTCGAGCGCGGGGAAACGACGGAGATGGACGACGACGCCGCGGCGGATCGTCGGCGCGCCCGCGGGCAGCGTCGCATCGACCGGCGCGAGCCGGCGCAGCCCCTCGGCCGTGCCCTCGTGGCCCGCTGCCAGCAGATCGGGCGTGTAGCGCACGCGCGCCGCGCCCTCGTCGGTGTCGCCGATCGTGTAGAGGTCGACCCAGCGCGGACCGAGCCCGAGCGCGGTGTTGACCGCGGTCGCGAGCAGGCGCAGCGCGCGGCGATCCTCGCTCGCCTGCGGGCTCACCAGCTCGTCGAACAGCCGCGTGAGCTCGTCGCGCGCGATCGGCGTGCCTTCCCACGCGACCCACACGTCGTCGGCGTCGCCGTCGACGTGCACCGCGGTCGCCGATGCGCTCGCCGCGGCGCGCACCGCTTCGAGCGCCCACATCGCGGGATCCGCGAGCTGGTAGTCGCGGAGCTTGTGCACCGCGCGCGCGGCGTCGACGCGGAGCCGGCCTCCGCCGACGCGCGATCCGGTCGCGGCGCGCGGCTTGCGCGAGCGGCTCATCGCGCACCTCCGCCCGCGAGCGCATCGCGCATCGCGCGCTCGGTCAGCGACGCGTCGATCGCCGGCGTGAGCGCGCCGCGGGCGACGAGGATCGCGCGCGCGAGCAGCGCCGACGCGAGGACCGGCGCGTCCACGGCGCGCGCTCGCGCGGCGTGCACGATCGGGTTGTCGGCGCGCAGCACCAGCGGTGGCCGCATCAGCATCCGGAACGGGTCGGCCTGGTGATCGGACGCGCGCGCGAGCCACGGCGTCGCGCGCGCGCTCGCCGCGACCGCGAGGTGGCTCTCGGCCGCGCCATGGACGTGTGCGAGCACGAGCTCGCTCGGACGCCGCACCACGTCGCCGAGCCGCTCGGAGACCTGCTCGAGCAGCGCGACGTCGGTGGGGCTCGGCTCGATCGGGACGATCAACGACCACAGCGCGCGATCCCTCGCCGGCGCGGCGTCGGCGATGCGCGCGAGGAGCGCGATCACGCGCCCCAGCGCGTCGTGATCGGGCGCGAACGAGAGATCGACGACGACGTGGCCCGCGGCCGCGAGCGCTTCGGCGAGCTCGGTGCGCCCCTCGTGCGAGGCGAACGCGCTCGCGAGATCGTGCAGCCGTGCGACCCGCTGCTCGCGCTCTCGCGTGATCGCCGGCAGCACCAGCGCACGCCGCGGCGCCGGCAGCTCCGAGCGCACGAACGCGTCGAGGATCTCGACGATGCGACCGCCCGCATCGCGACTGCCGCGCGCGAACGCCTCCGATGCGTTCGCGAGCTGCTCCGCGAGCTCGTCGAGCAAGGGCCCGCGGATCGTGCTCGCGACGAGCTCGACCGCGCGCGTGTAGTGCTCGTCCCGCCGCACGTCGTCGCGGCTCAGCGTGTGCTCGAGGCGCGCGTCGGAGACCTTGAAGATCACCTCGCCGAGCTCGTGATCGCGCGTCTCGTGCAGCAAGAGGCCCTGGTTGAAGAACGCTCCGTAGCGATCGCCTGGTCGCGGGAGCCCCGCGACGACCGTCGTCAATCCGTCGCGGCTCCGCGCGTGCACCCCGACCACCGCGTCGATCGTCATCGGCTCGTCGATGCGCACGTCGCGGCGCGGCTCACCGCCCTCGGCACCCAGCGCGACGAAGCGGATCGGCACTCGCGTGTGGCGGCACCAGCGCTTCAGCGCGGCCTCGGATCGCTCGACGAACCCGGCCTCTTCGGCGTCGGGCAGTGGCACGACCAGCGTGACCGTGGTGCCGCGGCCGGCGTCGCTGTCGGCGCGGAAGAGGTCGTAGGTCTGATCGCCGTGCAGGTGCAGCGACCAGCGCGTGCCGTCACCGGTCGACGTGTCGACGATCACGACCTCGGGATCGACCGCGAGCACCGAGACGAAGCCGATGCCGAACTTGCCGATCGCGTCGTCGCGCGACTCCTTGGTCGACTTGAACAGGACGGTGAGATCGTTCTCGAGGATCTCTCGCGTCATGCCGGTGCCGTCGTCGCGCACCGACACGCGCATCGTGCCGACCTCGTCGCCGGCGCCGGGCTCCCACGCGAGCTGCACGTGGATGGACGTCGCGCCCGCGTCGATCGAGTTCTGCACGAGCTCGCGAAAGAACGCGAAGCGGTCCGCGAACTGCCGGATCAGATCGTCGACGAGCCCGCGATCGCTCGGCGCGCTCTCCGCCGGCGCGGCCGGTCCGCCGCGATAGGGCGTCCCCGCCGCGGGCTTCTTGTTCTTCTTCTTCGCGCTCACGAGCGTCGCTGTTCCTGCGCGCTTCGTTCCGCGATCACCGCGACGAGCACCGCGCGCACCGCGGCCTCGTCGAGGCCCTTGAGGAAGTCGACCTTGTCCACGAGCTGCGGGAGCCCGGCGATCACCAGGCGATCGTGGGTGACCGGACACCCGAGCTGGCCGCGATGCAGCCGCGAGAGCATCAGCTTCAGGTCGCTCGTGGAGACGTGAACCAGGCCCTTGCCGCCGATCATCGCGCCCTCGGCTGGAGTGCTCGCCGGCGCAGGGCTCCCACGGGAGCCTGTGGAGCACGTGGACGGAAGGGCCCTGAGCAGGCGAGCCGATTCTCGGACATCTTTCACTCCTCGGGATCGTCGATCGCGCCGGGCTCGCTCGGCGTCTCGGTGGGCTCGAGCGCGTAGGTCTGCACGACGTCGGTCGCGCGCTCGCGACAGTACGCGGCCCACTCGCCCCAGAGCTCCTCGCCGGACTCCTGGAACGCCGCCTCGCAGAAGCGATACGCCTGCACCGCGACGCGCGCGTAGGGCACGAGCGCAGCGAGCATCGACTCGTCGTAGACGCGCAGCAGCTCCGCGTCGCTGGTGATCGCGTCGGGGATCGGCGCGCCGCGCACGTCGGCGACCGTGTCCTCCTGCAGGTACCCGAAGAGCCCGGCCGCGACGCCGCGCTCGTGCGCGGGCGCCTCGGAGAGCGGCTCGAGCGCGTTCTGCACGTCGGTCGACGCGCGTGCGCGCTCGGTCAGCCACGATGCGAAGGGCCCCTCGGCCCACGCGTTCACCGACTCGGTCGAGCCGTCGCTCGGTGGCTCGGGCGGGCGCACCGCGACGGCGGCCTCGACGCGATCCCAGAGCGCCTGGAGCTCGGGCGACATCTGCTCGCGCGCGACCGCGGGCTGCGGCACCGGGATCGGCGTGGTGGTGCGGATCGGGTGCGCCTCGGGCGTGGTGGTCGCTTCGCCGCCGGCGGTCGTGTCGGTCGTCGCGGTCGTCGTCTCGGTGCGCGCGCCGCCGCACGCGGTGAGCGCGGCGGCGATCGCGACGACGAGGAATGAACGGAGCGTCGTCATGGTGGGCCGACAACGTAGCCGAAAGGTGCGCGCGGCGCCGAGGGTCCGAGCACGCGGCTTGCTCTCGCCCTCGACCGCCCGCGTCGCGGCACGGACGGGCACAGGAGGGATGCTCGATGGCTCCGCTCGCGCTGGTCTGGATGCGGCGCATCGCGCTCGGACTCCCGCTGGTCGCGGGCCCGCTCGTCGTATCGGGCTGTGATGGCGACGCGCCGACGTCGGGCGGATGTGGGCAGACCACGCGGACGTTCGCGCTCGACGAGCGGGACGGCGGGGTGGACGCGACGACGTGTCTCGCGCTGTGCGACGAGCTCGGCGCGACGGACATCCCGGCGGGCGGGCGCGTGAGCGAGTGCGACGTGCTCCTCGTCGATGGCGGCCAGACGCTCGTCTGCACGGTGGACCGGTTCTGTCGTGGTCGGCCGCCTGCGGGGCTCCTCGCGGCGCGCGCCGAGGTCACCAGCGAGATCGGCGCGTACCTCGCGCGCGCGGCGCACCTCGAGCGTGCATCGGTGCCCGCGTTCCTCGACCTCGCGCGCGAGCTCGAGCTCCACGGCGCACCGGCGCCGATGATCTCGGCGGCGCGGTGCTCGGCGATCGAAGAGGCGCGGCATGCGCGCGCGATGGATCGGCTCGCGTCGCGCGAAGGAGCGATCGTCGCGCCGGTCGAACGTGTGGCCGGTGGGCCCCGCTCGCTGCGCGAGCTCGCGATCGACAACGCCGTGCACGGATGCGTCGGCGAGGCGCACGCTGCGCTCGTCGCGTGGGCCCAGTCGCGCGCGGCCCGCGATCCCGAGGTACGTCGTGCACATGCGGAGATCGCGCGGGACGAGGCGCGTCACGCGCTGCTCTCGATCGCGCTCGACACATGGGCGCGCGAGCGACTCCCGGCGCGTGATCGACGTGTGCTCGAGGACGTGCGTCGCGACGCGGCGAGCGCACTGGTGCGCGACGCCGAGGTCGAGCCTTCGCACGCGATGCGCGACGTGCTCGGCATGCCGGACGCGACGCGCGCGGTCGACGTCGCACGGGCTCTGGAGGAGACCTCCGAATGCGTCTGATGCTCGCTTCGGCGCTCGCGATCGCGCTCCTGGCCGCACCGAGCGCGGCGAGCGCGTGCTCGTTCGTCGGCCCGCCTCCACCGCCGCCGCCCGATCACAGCGAGCTCCACTGGGGCGTCGCGTTCGGCGTGGGGAGCGCGATCGAGCTCACCGTGATCGGCGCCCAGATCGCGATGGGCAACGAGATGTTCCCCGACTGGGCGGCGGCGCTCGAGCTCTCGCTCGGGATCGCCCAGAGCGTGGCCGCGCCGCTCGTCGTCTTCGGCGTGGCGTCCCAGGGCGTCGACTCGTGCAGCTCGGGCTCGAACAACATGGACGAAGCGGCGATCGCCGGGGGCTTCCTGCTCTTCGCCGGAGGCTGGCTCATCGCGCACGCGATCTGGAGCTTCGCGGACGGCCCGATCGACGTGGAGCCCACGGTGATGCCCAGCGTGTCGTTCGATCGCGACGCGGTCGCGCTGCACGTGCTCGGCACGTTCTGACGCCGCGAAGAGCACCGAAATGAACGTCAGCCACACGATGCTGGTCCCTGCGCTCGCGCTCGCGCTGCTCGCCGCGCCGAGCTCCGCGCACGCATGCCGGCTCGTCACGACGCCTCCACCTCCACCGGCCGATCACATCGAGCTCCACTGGGGCATTGCGTTCGGCGTCGGCAGCGCGGTCGAGCTCACGTTGATCGGCACCCAGATCGCGATGGGCGACCAGATGTTCCCCGACTGGGCGGCGGCGCTCGAGCTCTCGCTCGGGACCGCGCAGAGCGTCGCGGGGATCGTGCTGATGCTGGCGCCGGTACCGCCGGGGTCCGAGTCGTGCGACCCGGACGAGAGCACCGGCGACGAGAGAATGCTCGCCGCGGCCTTCCTCGCCGGCATCGGAGGCTGGCTCATCGCGCACGCGTTCTGGAGCTTCGGCGACGGACCGCTCGACGAGTCCCCGACCGTGATGCCCAGCGTCGCGTTCGATCGCGACGCGGTCGTGCTGCACGTGCTCGGCACGTTCTGACCCGGGTCATTTTCGCCGACGCAATCGGGAGCTTCCCCGACACGCGCGCATCGCGATCGATCGCATCGCGTGGGACCTGCTCGCGTTACCCTCTCGCCGAACGTGAGCACGCTCGCGTCGCGGAGGAAGAACGTGCAGCACGACCGGTCCCGCCTCGTCTCGCTCGCGCTGGTTGCGCTCGCGCTCTCGCTCGCCGGCTGCGGCGCGAGCTACTTCCGGGCGCCGTTCCGGAACGCGGCAGGCGCGCCGTCCGACGACGAGCGCCGGGAGCGTCTCGCGCTCGGCGCGATCGATCCCGACCTCGCGACCGACCCGCCGAGCGAGGTCGCGCGCCTGCGCCGCATCGCCGCGCTCGAGGCGCGCCTCGGCAACCACGGCCTCGCGATCGAGGCGACGCTGCGCGCGCTGCAGGTCGCCCGCGCGAACGCGACGCTCGCGCCGGAGGCCGAGCGCGATCGAGCGCGACGCCTCCACGTCGAGGTGCGCGACGAGGCGCTCGCATACGCCGAGCGCACCGGGAGCCTCGAGCTCGCGCTCGAAGCGGTGGGGCGCGGCGATCCCGGTCGCGCGCGCGACCTGATCGCGCGCCTCGTGTGGGTGCGTGCCGACGCGGGCGGATCGCTCGAGGGGCTGGTGCTCGCCGATCCTCTGGTCCGCGCGCTCGACGATGCGGCGCGACTCGACTTCGAGCGCCTCGGCGCGGAGCTCCCGGGCGAGCCGCTGCCGATCGATCGCATCGCGCGGTTCGGGTCGCGCGCCCTGCCGGCGCTCGCGCGTCGCCTCCGCGAGGCCGCGCGCCGCGACGACGCCGCCCAGGTGCAGGCGCTGGCCCGCGCGATCCGCGAGATCGATCGCTGGGACCCGATGGCCCGCGCGATCGTGCACCTCGCGGAGGCCGGCCATGCCGAGCTCGCCGTCGACGTGGTCGGCAGCGCCGATGCCGCGGGGCACGGGCTCGCCGTGGCCCGGCTCGAGCGTGCCCGCCGGGCGGATCCCGACGACGCGTCGATCGCGATCGGCCTCGCGCTGCACTGCCTCGGGCTGCGCCTGCACGGTGACGCGCTCGAGCTCGCGCGCGACGCGCTCCCGCACGCGCGGAACGACGACGAGCGGAAGACCGCGACGTTGATCGCCGGCCTCGCGTCGACGATCGACGGCGACGGCGGTGCGATCGCGGACTGGGAGCTCGAGCACGATCGCGAGCACCGATCGATCGCGGTCGCGCGCGCGATCGCGCCGCTGCGATCGATGCCCGGCGTGAGCGAGGCGCTCCGCGATCGGGCGCGGTGGGCGGCGCGGACGCTCGTCGCGGCGGGCGTCGCGACGCCGACGCTGGTGCTCGAGGTCGCGCTCGACGGGGACGCTCCGAACGAGCTGCGCGAGCGGGCGATCGACGCGCTGTGGACCGTCGATCGCGGCGCGGCGCGCGTGGCGGCGCAGTGCGCGGCGCAGCGGACCGAGCGCGAGGCGTGCGAGGCGCGGCTCGTGGTGCTGAGCGAGGACGCATGGCGCGGTGGGCTCACGCCGGAGGGCGAGGTCCCGGACCTCGACGAGGCGTCGCTGCCGGCGATCGAGCTCGCGGTCGACGACGCACGGCTCGGGGCGACCGCCGAGTGGATCGAGTCGGCCTCGCGCTCGCGGCTCTCGCTGGCGCCGCGCTGGGTGCGCGCGCGCATCGTGCTCGCGGCGCGACAGGGCGACGTGGGCGGCGCGCGGATGCAGCTCGAGAGCGACGGTGCGCTGCTCACCGGCGCGACGCGGATCGCGCTCGCGGCGTGGCTCGACGATCTCTCCGCGGGTCGCGAGGTCGCGCTCTCGGATCTCGCCGAGGCGCTGGCGCTCGGGCCCGCGCTCACGCGCTTCGGGACCCCGCCGGTCGATGCACCGCGCGTGACCGCGCCTTCGATCACCGGCGACACCGACCGGCTCGTCGCGGCGGATCGCCACCTCGCGTACGACACGTGGCGCGCCGCGGCGCCCGCCGCGCTGCGCGTGCTGCTCGAGCGCGCGGCCGATCACGACGGCGCAGTGATCGCGGGCTGGATGGGCGCGGCGATCGAGCGCGACGCGCGCGAGCGAGGCGCGTCCGCGAGCGAGCTCGCGCAGGTGGCGGAGCGCGCGCAGGCGCTCGCGCCGGGGAGCGCCGTCGCGCTCTTGCTCGATGCCCTGCGCCGCCGCGCCGAGGGCGATCCCGGCGCGGCCCGCGACACGCTGGCCCGCGCGCTCGTGCTCGCACCGACCGCGCCGATGCTGCAGCGGCGATGGATCGAGGCGTGGGGCGAGGCCGAGCCCGATGCGCCGGCGGAGCGGGCGCGCGCGGTGCTCCTCGCGATCGATCCGCTCGGGCTCTCGCCCGCGCTGGTGAGCGAGCAGGCCGCGCAGGTGGCCGACCTCGCCGATCTCTACGGCGCGCCGACGCGCGACGGATACCTCGAGTTCGTGGCGCGTGGTGGGCCGCGCATCGCGCGCGTGCCCGGCGCGTGGGAGGCGATCGAGGCGGCGCTCCGGCACCGCATCGCGCAGGGTCCGGGTGAGGAGGCGCCGAGCGCGAGCGCGATGCTCGCGCTGGTGGAGAGCTCGCCCGCGTCGCCGTCGCGGCGGCGATGGCTGGTGCGTCTGCGCGTGCTGGTCGGTGACGGCGAGGGCGCGCTCGCCGCGGCGGACGCGGGCGCCTCGACGCGCGCGCGGGTGCGCGACGATCGCCCGCTCGCGCCGCACGATCGATTGCGTGCGCTCGCGAGGGCGCGCGGTGCGATCGACGAGCGGCTCGCATGGCGGCTCGTCGCGGCGGACGCGCTCGATCGGCAGGAGCCCGACGTGCTCGCGCGGCTGCGAACGCTCGCGGAGCACCACCCCGAGCTCGACGCGCTGGCGTGCAGCGAGCACGCGCGCCTCCTCGGGCACACTGCTGCGCTCCCGACGTGCCTGCGGGCGTGGCGCCGCGGGCACGATCCCGTCGTCGCGGCGCTGCTCGCCGACGCGGTGACCGAGGTACCGCGCGCGGCGCGCGCTGCGGGGCTCGAGCCCGAGGCGTTCTTCGCGGAGGCGCGCGACGCCATGGGCGACGCGCTGCCCGGGGCCGTGTTGCACCGCGAGGCGGTGTTCCGGGCGCAGCGCGGGGAGCGCGACGAGGCGATCGCCGCCGAGCTCGAGGCCCAGGCGCGCGGATGGCTGCCCGACGGATGGGAGCGCGATCCGACGCGCCGTCCGCCGGCCGGTCTGCTGCTGCGGGCCCAGCGCGCGCGGACCGCGGCCGATCAGTGGCAGGAGCTCGCGGCGCTCGCGCTCGCCGAGGCGCGGGTGCGGGCGGCCAAGCTCTACGCGGACGCGGCGGTGCGCGCGATGGAGGGTGCGCCCGCGGAGCAGCTCGAGAGGGTGTACGAGCTGCGCGATCTCGTCGGATGGGCGGAGCGCGATCTCGCGGACGGGCACCTCGACGCGGCCGGCGTGGACACGTTCGAGCGCGCGCGGCGGAGCGGGTTCGCGGGCGAGGAGATCGCGGCGCTCGCGAGCGAGCATCCCGACTCGGCGCTCGCTGCGTACGGCGCGGCGGTGCGGGCGGTGCGCACGGGCCGGCGCGACGAGGCGCTGCGGCTCGCGGAGGTCGCGCTGCGCGACGTGGCGCGGCCCACGATGATCGCGGCGATCGCGGGCATCGCGGACGAAGAGGGGCTCGTGGCGATGCGCGAGCGGGCGCGGGCCAGCGTGCCCGACGATCCGCGGATCGAGCGCGAGAGCGCGGCGCCCCCGGTGGTGGTCGCGAGCGCTCCGGCGGCGACGCAGGAGCCGGTGCGCGCCGCGAGCGATGGCGACGAGCGATGCCCGCTCGCGCGCGAGCTGCGTGCGGCCGGGTCGGCGGAGGCACGCGACGCGCTGCTGCGGGATGCGTACGTGGCCGCGAGCGATGCGGGTGAGCGCGAGCGAATCCTCGCGTGCGCGGGCACCGCGACGGCGAGCGCCCGTGCGACCACCGAGGAGCCTCGGGTCGCGCGCGCCGCGCCGAGCGAGCGCCCCACCGAGCGCGCGGTGGCCGTCTCCGAGCGAGCTGCCACGGCCGACCCGGACCGCGCCGAGCGCGCGACGTCCGCCGAGCGGACGGCCGAGCCCGCTGCATCACGCGAGACCGTCGCGCCGGTGGAGCCCGCCGAGCGCACTGCGCCCGCCCAGCACGCCGCGGCGGCGGAGCGCCCCGAGCGCACTGCGCCCGCGGAGCGCGCCGAGCCCATCGAGCGCGCCGCGCCCACCCAGCGAGCTGCGTCGGCCGAGAGCACGGCCGCAGCCGAGCGCGCCGCTGCCGCCGCGAGCCAGGAGCTCGTCGAAGAAGCGGCACGCCGGGCCGTCGAGTCGGAGCGCCGGGCCGCCGAGGCCGAGCGTCGTCGCCGCGAGGCCGAGGCGCGCCTCGCGGAGGCCGAGCGCCGGGCTGCCGAGTCGGAGCGCCGCGCGCTCGATGCGCGTCCTCGCCCCGCCGCCGCCGATCCCGACGCGATCGGCGAAGCCGAGCCGGACGAGCGCGCCGCCGACGCTGCACGCCGCCTCGCCGAGGCCGAGCGTCGCGCGCTCGAGGCCGAGGCGCGCGCGGAGCGCGCCGAACGCGCCGCGATGGAGGAAGCGCGCCGCACGGTGATCGCAGCGCGCGCCGCTGCCCAGATCGCCACGGCTCGCCCCGAGGCCGCCCCGCCGCCGCGGGTCGCTGCGGCAGCCGAGCCCCCGCCGCCCGCGACGCCCGACGCCGCGCTCGCTCCCGTTGCGCCGGCGTCGGAGCCGCCGGTCGACGTGATCGCCGTCGCGCCCGCGGCGGTCGCCGCCGTTCCTCCCGCGGACGACGCGGCCGACGCGGGAGTCGCCGCTCCGCCCGTCGTCGCCGAAACCGCTGCTGCCACCGAGCCCGCCGCCGCGCCGCCGACCGCCGAGTCGGGGATCCGCGTGCTCGCTCAGCTTCCCCCGCTGCCACCGCCGCCCGTCGCGTCGAGCGAAGCGCCCCCGACGCCGAGCGCTCCGCCCGTCGCGGTCGTGCCGCCCAGCGATCCGAGCCCCGATCCCGACGCGCGCCAGCGCGCCGCCGCCGCCGAGGTCGCCGCTGCGGAGTCGGAGCGCCGTGCCGTCGAGGACACCGCGCGTCTCGCCGATGCCCAGGAGCGCGCCGCCCTGGCCGAGCAGCGCGCCAGCGCGTCGGGCGAGCTCACCTCGCACGCCGATGCGCAGGCCCTCGCCGCCGAACGCCAGGTGCTCGAGGCCGAGGCGCGCGCGATCGAGGCCGAGCGTCGCGCCGCCGACGCAGCCCACCGCGCCGCGGCCGAAGCGCTCCGCACCGCCGAGCAGACCGAGCGCGTTGCCGAGCCCACGCCCGCGAGCGCCGCATCGCCGGAGCCGCAGCCGCAGCCTTCGGCGCAGCACGGCGGCCTCGGCCTCGCGGCGCTGCTCGACGCCGATCCTCGCGCCCATCGTCGCGGCGTCGCGCTCGCGATGGTCGATCCCGAGGGCGCGCTGCGCGCCGCGCGCGACGTCCTCGCGCGTCCGCCCGCCACCCGCGCGGCCGAGCTCCCCTATGCGAGCGTCCAGGTGCTGGTCGGGCTGCCCCAGGACGCTCGCCGCACGCTCGCCGACGAGCTGATGCAGCGCACCGACGGGCCTCGCCTCCCGCTGATCGCGCTCGCCGCCGAGCGCATCCAGCCCGGCACCGTCGATCCTGCGCTCCTCGGTCGCGCCATCCAGAGCGGTCCCACCGCGCTCGCGATCGAGGCGGTGCGCGCCCACGACCTGCGCGCGCCGGCCGCCGAGCTCGACATGATGCGCTCGCGCCTCGACGCCATGCAGCCCTCGGCCGAGCCGCTCGACGGCGCGCTGGTGGCGGCGCTCGTCCACGCGCTCGCCGCCGCGGGTGATCCCCAGGACCGCTCGCGCCTCGAGCGCGCGCCCTCGCTGGTCGCCGGCGCGCCGGTCCTGCTCGCCGCGATCTCCCGCGACGTCGCGCTCCATCGCGCCGGATCGGCGCGGGGGCGCGTCACCGACCCCGAGGTCGAGCGCGCCCGGCGCGCGCGCCGCCCGAGCGAGCTCTCGACCGCTGCGATCACGCTGCTCGCGAGCGAGCCGCTGCCGCGCGTGCTCACCGGCTCGTACTGGCGCCACGCGCGCATCAGCCAGCCCGCCGGCTTCACCGCGGCGCTGCGCTCGGGCCCGCTCGCACCGATCGCGACTGCGGCCGGCAACGGCAGCGGCGTCGATCTCGAGCGCCCCATCGAGTGCGCGATCGCCGACTCCGGCGAGCGCTCGTGGGTGTGCGTCGCGCACGTGCAGGACGCCGATCGTGTGCGCGCGTCCCTCGCCGAGCCGGCGTCCAGCGCCGCCGCGGCCGCGCGCCTGCCGCTCGACGTCGCGGTCCTCGCGGGCGAGCTCGCCGCGCTCGCGGGCCCGGCGCCGCTGGTCGTGGATGCGCTCCTCGATGCGCCCGGCGCCGGCGGCACCGGCGAGATCGTGATCGCCGAGCGCGCGCGCGCCGAGGTCGATCTCGGAGGCGTGGGCATCGAGCGCTACGCGACCGTCGAGCGGCGCGAGAACGGCGCGACCGACGTCCGTCTCACCCACGTGCTCTTCACCGGCGATCGCGTCGTGCTCTTCGGCGACGAGGAGATCGCGCGCGCCGTGCTCTCGACGCCGCCCCGCGCGAACCGATCGCTCGCCGGCTCGTCGCGCCTGCGCCGGCTCGAACGGAGCTGGACCGCCGGCCCGGTGCTCCAGCTCGCGACGCTCGACTGGCGCAGCGCGCGCGAGCTGCCGCTGACGGCCCGTCGTGACTCGACGCTCGAGGTCCGCCCCGAGGGCGGCGCGCTCGTGGTCACGATGCGCTCGCCGTATCGCGAGCCGCGTCGCGACATCGTGCCGCTCGAGGGCATGCTGCCCGAGGGCGCGATCGCGCGCTTCGCGCTCGCCTCGCACGCCGCGCGCGCGCCGCGGCGCCGTCCGGGCGCGGTGCAGCTGCCCGCGGATCGCGCCGCGCTCGGCCGCCTCGTGCTGCGCGAGACCGAGCAGATCGCGTTCGCGTGGATGCCCGCGGCGGGCGAGGGCGCGTGGGATCGCTGGGTCGCGATCGGAGAAGGCGCGCGGATCGACGGCGCGCTCGCGGGAGCCGGGCTCGCGCGGGGCGACGCGAACGTGCGCGAGATCGGCGGTGGGTTCGCGGCCCGGCGCGGCGCGCGCTGGATCGTCGGAGCCCGCGAGGACGACGTGCGAGCGGCGCTCGCGCGCCCCGAGACCACCGGGGATCGCGCCTCGACGGAGCGCGGCTCGGGCGCGATCGACGGCGATCGGGCCGCGAGCGTGCTCGCCGACATCGCGCGTGGCGTGCCCGAGACCGACGCGCGGCGCGGAGCGCTCGACGAGCTCGCGCGGCGGGTCGGGCGCGCGCACGGCGTCTCGTATCGCGCGCGCGCCGAGGGTCGCGAGCTCGTCGTGGAGCTGCGCGCCGGCGCGCCGTAGGGCCTGTCGAAAAATTCGGCTCGCCCGCCGGCGGGACGAGCACTCCGGCAGGGAGTCACTTCGGCGGGAGCGGCTTGCGCGGATCGTCCGGCCACGCGTGGCGCGGATATCTGCGCATCAGCTCTTTGCGCAGCGTCGGATAATGGCGGTCCCAGAACCCCGCGAGGTCGGTGGTGACCTGCACCGCGCGCTGGTTCGGCGCGAGGAGGTGCAGCACCACCGGCTCGCCCCCGATCCGCGGCCCCTCGAGCCAGCCGAAGAAGTCCTGCATCCGGCTCTCGATCCACGGCGGACGATCGACCTCGTAGTGCACCGCCACCCGCTTGCGCCCCGGCAGCGAGACGTGGTCGGGCGCGAGCCGATCGAGCTTCGACGTCACGTCGTGCCCGAGGTCCGCGAGCAGCAGATCGAAGAGCCCGGCGCCCTTCACCTCGTCGACGCTGCGCCGTCCTTCGCTCGCCTGCTCGAGCACCGACAGCAAACGCGCATCGTCGAGCTCGGGGAGCGAGGGATCGACCTTGCGCGCCAGCGCGAGCCGCAATCGCAGCTGCGCGAGCGCCTCGCGATCGATCAGCCGATCGATCCCCTGCTCCATCAGCGCGCGCGCCAGCACCGCGGCCGCGCCCGGCTCGCCCGCAGCGTCTCCGCGCGACTCGTCGATGGTGAGCCCGAGATAACGCAGCGCCGCGATCTTCTCGATGCGCCGCGTCTTCGGATCGAAGCGCAGCTCGCGCACGTCCTCGATCGCATCGGGCAGCATCTCGAGCAGCCACTCGGCCTCGATCGCGCTCGCGGTGCGCACCTCGATCGCCCCGCGCCGCTCCTCGGCGTCGATCGCGACCATCAGCTCGGGCTCGCGCACCACGCTCGTCTCCGCGAGCCGCGCCGAGCCCCCGCCCGCGAGCACCACCTCGGGCTCCTTCGCGCGCCGTCTCCTCGCGACGCGATCGGGAAACCCCGCGAGCAGCGCGCGCCGCAGGATCGCGTCCTCGTCGAGATCGGCGTGCTCGCTCGGACGGCCCTTCACGCGCTTCAGCGCGCGCACGATCTGCTCGGACGCCCGCGCCGCCGCCATCCCGCCCGCGACGTCGAGCTCGTGCGCGCGCAGCCGCGACGCGCTCACACCCTGCGCCGCGACCGTCTCGAAGAGCTCGAGCCGGTGCACCGCGTCGCTCGTCCCGCTCTCGTGCGCGTGATCGCGATCGCGCGACATCCGCGTGCGCATCGACATCCGCAGATCGCGCTCCGCGAGCAACGCGGCGAGCGTCGCGCCCCGCGCCCCGAGCCCGTGCGCGTCCGCCTCGAGCACCACCCGTCCGAGCCGGGGATGGAGCGGCAGCGCGAGCAGATCGCGCCCCACGCCCGTCAGCGCACCTTCGTGCGTCGTCGCGCCGAGCAGCGAGAGCAGCCGATCCGCGGCCACGATCGCAGCGCGCGGCGGGGCCTCGAAGAACGGGAACTCGAGCACGTCACGCACCCCTCGCGCACGCAGCGCGAGCACGGTGTCGGCGAGATCGACGCGCTGGATCTCGGGCGCGTCGTGGCGCGGCCGCGTGTCGTGATCGTGCTTGGTGTAGAGACGAATCGCGCGCCCGGCGCGGGTGCGCCCCGCGCGTCCCGCGCGCTGCGTCGCGCTCGCCTGACAGATCGGCTCGGTCTCGAGCGTGGGCAGGCCCGACCACGGCGAGTGCCGCGCGACCCGCGCGAGCCCCGAGTCCACCACCGCGACCACTCCGTCGATCGTCAGCGACGTCTCGGCGACATTGGTCGCGAGGATCACCTTGCGGCGCGCCGAGGGACGCACCGCGCGATCCTGCTCCGCGGGCGGCAGATCGCCGTGCAGCGGGAGCACGTCGACGTCGAGCGCGCGCGCACCCTCTTCGAGCGCCTCGGCCGCGCGACGGATCTCCGCCGCGCCGGGCAGGAACACCAGCACGTGCCCCTCGCTCGACTCGCGCAGCGCACGCTTCACCGCGGCCGCGACGCGCCGCTCGAGCGGGCGGTCGTCTGCTCCCTCCGCGTGCTCGATCGTCACCTCGTAGCGGCGCCCGGGCACCCGCACCACCGGCGCGTCGAGGAACGACGCGACGCGCTCCGCCTCGAGCGTCGCGCTCATCGCGACGAGCCGCAGATCGGGCCGCTCCGCGCGCTGCAGCGCGCGCACCATCGCGAGCGCGAGATCGGCGTGCAGCGATCGCTCGTGCAGCTCGTCGAGCACCACGCACGACACGCCGCGCAGCGTCGGATCGGCGACCAGCCGTCGCGTGAGCACGCCCTCGGTCACGAAGCGCACGCGCGTCCTCGCGCTCGACACGTCGTCGAAGCGCACCGTGTACCCGACGCGCCCGCCGACCTCCTCGCCGAGCTCCTCGGCGACGCGCTTGGCCGCCATGCGCGTCGCGATGCGCCGCGGCTCGAGCACCACGATCTCACCAGCGTCCGCGAGCCCGCTCTCGAGCAGCAGCGCACGCGGCACGCGCGTCGTCTTGCCCGCGCCCGGCTCGGCGACGAGCACCAGGTTGCCCGCCCGCGCGGCCGCGGTGATCTCGGGCAGGAAGGGATCGATCGGGAGCGCTTCGATCGGCACGACGAGAGGCCGTATAGCGCGCATCGGGGCCCCCCGTGCGGAGGACGCGGCCCTTCTGTTAGCGTCGGCGCGATGGGGAGGGTGCGTCCGATGACGTCAGCGCGGTCGTGGGTCGTGGTGTCGGTCCTGTCGTTCGTCGCCACGTCGTTCGTCGGATGCCGCGACGAAGATCCACCTGCCGACGCGGGCCCAGACCCGGCTCGCGACGCGAGGGCGCAGTGCACACGCGACCTCGATTGCTCGAACGGCGTGTTCTGCGATGGCGAGGAGCGATGCGTCGTGGGCGCGGTCGACGCCGACGAGCTCGGCTGCGTCGCATCCGCGGCGCCTCGCTGCGAGCCCTCGCAGACCTGCGACGAGGAGGCCGACGCGTGCCTCTCCGACTGCATCGCCACGCCCGATGCCGACGGCGACGGCGTCGACGCGATCGCGTGCGGAGGCACCGACTGCGACGACGCAGATCGAGACCGCGCGCCGACGCTGTCCGAGATCTGCGATCTCGAAGGCCACGACGAGGACTGCGATCCCGAGACCTTCGGCGACACCGACGGCGACGGCGACGGCGCGATCGACGCCTCCTGCTGCAACGGCGCGACCTGCGGCACCGACTGCGACGACGGCGACGCGGCGATCTCGCCCGCGGCCGACGAGATCTGCGGTGAGCACGACGACGACTGCGACGGGCGCGTCGACGAAGGCCTCGGCCGCACCTACTACCCCGACCGCGACGACGACGGATACGGCGACGCGACCGGCGCGCCGCGCACCGCGTGCACCGCGCCCGCGGGCCACGCCGCGATGGCCGGCGACTGCAACGATCTCGAGCCGCGCGTGCATCCGGGCCGCACCGACGTCTGCGACGGCCTCGACAACGACTGCGACGGCACCGTCGACACGCCCGGCGACCGCGTCTACTACCGCGACGCCGATGGCGACGGACGCGGCGATCCGTCGGCGACCACGACCCGCACCGACTGCACGATCCCGAGCGGCTACATCGCGGTCGGCGGCGACTGCGACGACTCCGATCCCGCGATCCACCTCGGCGCCTCGGAGCGCTGCAACCGGCGCGACGACGACTGCAGCGAGGGAGGCGGCGACGCGATCGACGAGGATCGCGACGAAGACGGCCACGCGCCGCTCGCCGCGATGTGCGGCGGCGGCCTTCCGAAGGACGACTGCGACGACTCGGACGCGAGGCGCTCTCCCGAGGCGCTCGAGACCTGCAACGGGCGCGACGACGACTGCGACGGAGCCGTCGACACCGCGCTCGACGTGAGCTGCGGCCCCGGCGCCGAGTGCATCGCGGGCGCGTGCCAGAGCGCGCGTCGCTTCTCGGTCGGGTCCTACCACGCGTGCGTGGTGCGCGGCGGCGAGGTGTACTGCTGGGGCCACAACCAGGAAGGAAAGCTCGGCGACGGCACCACCGCGCGGCGCGTCTCGGCGGTGCGGGTGACCGGGCTGACCGACGTCGTCGAAGTGAGCGCGGGCGGCGAGCACAGCTGCGCGCGCACGACCGACGGCCGGGTCCACTGCTGGGGCGACAACACGGTCGGGCAGCTCGGGACGAGCTCGATGACCGCGTTCTCGGCGACGCCGCTGCTGGTCACCGGCATCCCGCTCGCGGTCGAGGTCACGGCCGGCGGCTACCACACGTGCATCCGCTCGACCGCGAACGAGGTGTGGTGTTGGGGCGAGGGCCGCCAGGGACAGCTCGGCGACGGCACGCGCACGAGCCGCGCGACTCCGGCTCGCGCCACCGCGTTCACCGGCGCTCCGGCGCAGGTCGACACCGGCGACGCCGTGACGTGCATCCGCACCGACGCGGGCGCGCTCCAGTGCGTCGGCGATGCCATTGCTCCCGCCGTCGCGGCCACCGTCACCGGCGCGACCTACGTCGACGTGCGCGCCGGAGGCTGCGCGATCCAAGGCGCGGGCGCGCTCCGCTGCTTCGGGCGCGCAGGCACGCTCGGTGTCGTCGATGCCGCGGCGACCTCGGCGCTGCTGCCGGGCATGACCGACGTCGTCGACGTCGGGCTCAGTGGCTCGCACACGTGCGCGGTCCGGGCGAACGGCACGGTGTGGTGCTGGGGCCAGGGCACCTACGGCCGCCTCGGCGATGGAGGCGTCACCGCGCGGATCACGCCGGTCGCGGTCGCCGGGATCACCGACGCGGTGCGCGTCGGCGCCGGGGCCCGAACCACGTGCATCGAGCGCACGGGCGGTCGTGTGACCTGCTTCGGATCGACGCAGTACGGCCTGCTCGGCGACGGCGCGCCGCTCGCGCCGCTCGAGGTCATCGGGATCACCGATGCGGTCGACGTGGCCGCGGGCCCCGAGCACACGTGCGTGCGTCGCGCCGACGGAACCGTCGCGTGCTTCGGTGCCAACGCCGCCGGACAGCTCGGCGACGGAACCACGACGTCGCGCCTCCTCCCCGTCGCCGTCAGCGGTCTCGCGGGCGTCACGCGCCTCGAGGCGAGCCGCTCGGTCTACGGCACCGACGGCGGCTCGACCTGCGCGACGCGCGCCGCAGCGGGCGGCACCGGGCACGAGCTCGTCTGCTGGGGATCGAGCGGCGAGCACCAGTCGGGCGCGGGCATGCCGTTCTTCACCGCGCCCAACGTGGTGAGCCCGCTCCAGGCGTCGACGCTGGTGACGATCGGCGAGGCGCACGTCGTGATCGCGTCGAGCACCGCCGGCTCGATCTCGGGCCTCGGCAGGAACGACTACGGCCAGCTCGGGCTCGAGCCCAACGCCTACCGCACGACGATGACGTACTCGTTCGACGCGAGCCCGATCGGCGCGGTCTCGTCGCTGAGCGCCGCGAGGTCCACCACCTGCGCGACCCGCGCGAGCGACGGCGCGGTGTATTGCTTCGGCGAAGGACAGCAGCTCTTCGCGGTCCAGACCGAGCCCTACTACTCGTACGTGCCGTTCCGCATCACGGGCATGAGCGGCGTCGAGGTCGTCGGCGGCCAGCTGCACTTCTGCCTGCGCTCGGCGACCGGCTCGGTGCGCTGCTGGGGCCGGAACGAGAGCGGCGAGCGCGGCGACGGAACGCGGCTGAGCGTGACCGCGCCGACGAGCACGCTCGCGATCACCGACGCCGTCCAGCTCGCGGCGGGCAGCTCGCACACCTGCGCGCGTCGCGCGTCGGGCGCGGTCGCGTGCTGGGGCCTCGACAGCTCCGCTCAGGTGAGCGGCGGCGGGCCCGAGCTCGGAACGTGCGGGTGCTCGACCATGCCGCTCGACGTGCCGGGGCTCGCCGACGCGATCGACATCTCCGCGGGCGCCGCGCACACCTGCGCCGTGCGCGCGAACGGACGCGTCGTGTGCTGGGGCTCCAACGAGACCGGTCAGCTCGGCGCGTGGGCGCTGCGCGACGTCACCGGCCTGCCCTGATCGCGGCGCTCGCTCGACACCCGGTCGCGCCTTGCCGTAGCGTGCTCCCGTGAAGCTTTCCAGCCACACGCTGCTCGCGCTCTGCCTCGTCCTCTCGACGTTCGGGTGCGACGAGGCGCCGCCTCACGTCGAGCGTCCACCCGCGCCCGAGCACGACGGAGTCCACTCGTTCGCGAGCGGCTGCTACGCGATGGACGCGACCGAGCCCGGCAGCACCAACACGCGCTGGCTCGTCGCGGCGCCGGGTGGCGAGACGTTCACGTTCTCCGCGACCACGCAGGACGCGGGCGCGCGCTTCACGATGCGCGCCGCCGATCTCGGCACCTATCTGTTCTTCGACGCCGAGCGCCACTACCTCGTCGCCCAGGAAGGCACGCTCGCGCGCACGTCCGAGCTGCTCTCCGACGTGCTGCTGATCGACGACACCTACCAGTCGCCGGCCGAGTGGGATCTCGAGCCCTCCGCCCACGATCCCGATCGCTTCCAGCTCGTGCACCGCGCGAGCGGCCGCTACCTCGGCACCCGCGGCCTGGTCGACGACGAAACGCGCGCCGCGGTGATCGCGCTCTATCCGACCACCGGCTGCGCCGAGTTCCCCGAGCTCACGCTCGACGCCGAGGGCACGATCGATCCGCAGCGCTTCGACGACGGCGCGGTGTACGGCATCGTCGAGACCCACGGTCACCTCTTCAGCAACGCGGGGTTCGGTGGCGGCGGCCAGTACCACGGCGCGCCCTTCCATCGCCTCGGCGTCGAGCACGCGCTGCCGAGCTGCGAGCCCTTCCACGGCATCGACGGCCGTCGCGACCTGATCGGCTTCGCGTTCGCGGGCCTCGGCGATCTCGACGTCGACGCGCTGCTCCCCGCACTGATCACCGGCCAGACCCCCGAGCCGAACCACGCGACCGACGGCTACCCGACCTTCACGGACTGGCCGAATTCCTGGGGCAGCGCGACGCACCAGACGATGTACTACCGCTGGCTCGAGCGCGCGTGGATGGCGGGCCTGCGCCTCTTCGTGCAGCACGCGACGAGCAACTCGGTCCTCTGCGAGTTCATGGCGGGCCTGCCCGGCGCCTCGCCCACTCGCTACTCGTGCAACGACATGGTCGCGACCGAGCGCTCGATCGAAGCGGCGTACGCGCTCGAGCGCTACGTCGACGCGCAGTGGGGCGGTCCGGGCCGCGGCTGGTTCCGCATCGTGACGACGCCCGAGGACGCGCGCCGCGTGATCGACGAGGGCAAGCTCGCGGTGATCCTCGGCATCGAGACGTCGAACCTCTTCGACTGCTTCCTCACGCCGCGCGAGGGCTTCCCCACCTGCGACGAGGCGCACGTGCGCGCGCAGCTCGACCGCTATCACGAGCTCGGCGTCCGCGCGATCTTCCCGGTGCACAAGCTCGACAACGCGTTCTCCGCGGGCGACGGCGATCGACGCGTCGGACAGATCGGCAGCTTCGTGAACAGCGGCCACTGGTCGAGCTTCGTCCTCGACTGCCCCGTCGTGGACTCGGTCTTCGATCACGGCGACGTCGTGTTCGGCGGGCTCAACATGCCGCGCGAGGACTATCTCGCGCCCGCGCCCAACGACATGAGCGGCTTCGCAGACAACCCGATCGGCACGCTCCGGCCCTTCCTCGCCAACCTCCAGGAGCCGCCGCTCGAAGGCGACTACTGCCAGAGCGCGGGCCTCACCGCGCTCGGCGAGACGCTGATCCGCGAGCTCATGCAGCGCGGGATGATCATCGAGGTCGATCACCTCCCGCGCCGCTCGTTCCTGCGCGCGTACGAGCTGCTGATCGAGGCCGACTACCCCGCGGCGGGCACCCACGGCAACACCCACGGCGGCGTGATCTACGAGCTCGGCGGCGTGTCGAAGACCGGGCTCGGTCGCTGCAGCGCGCCCGATCGCCCGGGCGCGATGGGCGATCGACTGCGCGACCGCATCGCGCTCATCCAGGCGCACGGCGGCTATCCCGCCGAGGGCTTCGGGTTCGACCTCAACGGCTTCGCCGGTGGCCCGCGCCCGCGCTTCGGCGAGGACAGCGACTGCGGCACGCCGCAGGCGAACGGAATGGAGTACCCGTTCGAGTCGTACCGCGGCGACGTCACGTTCACCGCGCCCCACCTCGGCGAGCGCGACGTCGACTTCGACACCGAGGGCATGCTCCACATCGGACTGATGCCCGAGCTGATCGAGGACGCGCGCAACGACGGAGTCACCGACGAAGACCTCGAGCCGCTCTTCCGCTCCGCCGAGGGCTACCTGCGCATGTGGGAGCGCGCCGAGGCGAGATCCGCGGAATTGCGAGGAGAATAGCGAGCACACCGAGTGCTCCGCGCGCGGCGCACGGAGCGCTCTACGTTCTTCGCAAGCACGCGATCTTTTTCTCGAAATCGCGTGACCCGAAGCGCGGCGGCCCTCGCTACTGACCGCACGCCATGCTCGCACGCCGCCGCTTTCTCCAGGGTCTCGCGCTCACGGCAGCCGCCGCACCGTTCACCTCGTTCGGACTGCGCGCGCTCGCAGGCCCCGGCGATCCGCCGCTGCGCCTCGTGCTGTGGCCGATGATGAACGGCGCGGACCCCTCGCACTTCTGGCCCTCGTCGGTCGGCGCGACCTCGCTCGTCACCGAGCCGCTCCGCGCGTTCGCCGATCAGATCACGTACGTGCGCGGCCTCAACGTGCAGGGCTCGGACAATCACTTCGCAGTCCGGAGCATCTTCACCGGCGCGCCGGTCCCCGACTACCTCACGGCCGATCCGCGCGTGCGCTCGCTCGACCAGGTGGTCTCGGCGCACGTCGACGCGTCGAGCCCGACGCCGGTGCGCAGCGTCCACCTCGGCGTGCGCCCCGCCGACAGCTACGACTTCTACCAGCTGTACGGGCGCTCCACGCTCTTCTTCACGCCCGACGGCCCGGTCGACTACGAGGCCTCGCCGGTCGCCGCGTACGATCGCCTCTTCGCGGGCGGCCCCGTCGATCCCGGTCCGATGGAGCCGGCGGTCGACGTCGAGGCCGAGGCGCTCGCGATCACCGAGGCCGAGCTCGGCGATCTCGGTGCGCGCGTGAACGGCCTGACCACCGAGCAGGAGAAGATCGCGCAGCACCTCGCGGCGGTGCGCGCGCTCCGCACCACCGGCGAGATGCCGCCTCCGACCACGGTGTCGTGCGAGACCGGCACGCTCGCGAGCGTCGAGCGCCTGCGCAGCGCGCTCCAGGGCAACCCGCGCGAGGCGTACAAGGACGAGCACTTCTCGAACATCTTCGACGCGCAGGTCGACGTGATGGCGCGCGCGATGACGTGCGGCCTCACCCGCGTCGCGACGCTGCAGGCGGGCTCGGCCGACGGCAACGTGCTGGTCCCGGTCAACGGCGGTCAGCCGCACCACAACACGTCGCACGGCGATCAGGCCCTCTTCGCGCGCTGCCAGGCCTGGTACATGGAGAAGCTCGCGCGCTTCCTCACCGCGATCAACGTGCCCGATCCGCTCGATCCGAGCGGCAACACGGTGCTCGCGAACACCTGCGTCGTGGTGATGGCGGAGTGCCTGCCCTCGTCGCACTCGAGCATGGGCGTGCCGACGATGATCATCGGCCGGCTCGGTGGGCGCCTGCGCACCAACGCGATCATCGACGCGGCGGGCGCGACGAACCGGCACGTCCTCAAGTCGATCTGCCGCGCGTTCGGCGTGAGCGACGCGGACAGCGGTCACTTCGGCGGCGACGAGCTCCGGGAGGTGCGGTCGTGAAGCTCGTGCAGGCGATCGTGATCATCGGCGCGCTCGCGATGGCGAGCGTCGGCTGCGTCGGCAACCTCGGCGACGGCGCGGCGGGGCCGAGCGGCAGCGGGCGTCCAGGGGACCCGAACAACCCGGGAAATCCGAACAACCCGCGCCCCAACGAGCCGGTGCCGGCGTGCCCCGACGGCGACGAGCTCGGCCCGCGCGTGCTGCGCAGGCTGACCGCGTCGGAGCTCGAGACGACGATCCGCAACGTGTTCACGCTCGACGCGACCGCGTGGAGCGGCCCGACCACGCCGCCCGACGCGGCGAGCGGCGACGGCTTCACCGGCGACGTCGATCGCCTGCGCGTGAACGAGACCTATGCGTCGCGCCTGCTCGAGACCGGCCGCGCGGTCGCCGACGCCGTGAGCGCGCAGCCGCGCCTCTCGACGCTGCTGCCCTGCGCGACCACCGGCGACGAGGCGTGCGCGCGCAACTTCGTCACGACCTACGCGCGTCGTCTCTTCCACCGGCCGCCGACCGACGCCGAGCTCAACCGCTACCTCGACGCGTACCGCCGGATCACCCCGGCCGCGGGCTTCGCGACGTGGGTGCGCACCGCGACGATCGCGATGGTGCAGTCGCCGCACGTGGTGTGGCGCTCCGAGCTCGGCACGGTGTCGGGCGACGGCACCGCGCACCTCGCGGGCTGGGAGATCGCGACCGAGCTCGCGTACACGTACACCGGCGCGCCGCCCGACGATGCGCTCCTCGCGCGCGCCGAGCGTGGTGAGCTCGACGATCCCGCGATGGTGCGCGAGGTCGCGCGCTCGCTCGTGCTCGACGAGGCGGGCGCGGTGCGCCCCGCGTTCCGCCGCATCGCGCTGCGCTTCTTCGAGCAGTGGGCGGGCCTCGCGGCGCTGCCGAACATCACCAAGGACACCGAGCTCTATCCGGGCTTCACGCCCGCGGTGCGCGACGCGATGCGCCGCGAGCTCGACGCGTACTTCGATCACGTGATCCTCGAGGAGCGCGGCGGCGTCTCGGATCTGCTCACCTCGCCGAGCACCTACGTCGACGCGACGCTCGCGAGCTACTACGGCTTCGGCGCCGCGGGCGGTGGGGACATGATCGAAGCGGAGCGCCCGGACGGCTGGGGCATCGGCCTCCTCGCGCAGGGTGGCTGGCTCAGCGTGCAGGCCAACGCGGAGATCACCTCGCCCACGCGCCGCGGTCACTTCATCCGCGATCGCATCCTCTGCCAGGAGATCCCGCCGCCGCCGCCGACCGTCGGTCCGCTGCCCGAGGTCGACGTCGGCAGCGTCAGCACCCGCGAGCGCTACGAGGTGCTCCACGCGTCGAACGAGTCGTGCAACAGCTGCCACCGCCTGATGGATCCGATCGGCTTCGGCTTCGAGCACCTCGACGCGGCGGGCCGTCGTCGCGAGACGGAAGGGCGCTTCGAGATCGACGACACCGGTCGTCTCACGAACGTGAGCGCGGGTGACATCGAGTTCGAGGGCGCGGAGGAGATCGCGGCGCACCTGGCCGAGCTCCCCGAGGTCGAAGGCTGCATCGCGACGTGGGTCGCCCGCCACGCCTACGCGATCGATCGCCACGACGCCGCGTGCATGGCCGCGAGCGCGCGCCCGCAGCTCGAGCAGGACGGCGGCAGCTTCGTCGACCACTGGATCGCGCTCGCCGGCACCGCCCACTTCACCAGCCGCCGCTGATCACGACTGGCCGCTGACACGCGACGCCGCAGTGCGCGGCGCGACGAGCTCCACGATCCCGCGAGGAGACCTTCGCCTCCTCCCACCCACCATCTCCTCGTGGGCTCGTGGACTTCGTCGCGCCGCGCACTCGTTTCTTCACGCGTCGCACATCGAGAGCGCGGCGATCACGAGCAGCGCCGTGCGCCGCAGCGTCGGCTCGTCCGCACCCTCGACGCGCAGCCCGAGCCCGCTGCTGCCCTCGAAGCGCACCACGCCGTCGTCGATCGTCGCCGCGCCGGTCCCGTCCGCGCGAACCAGTCGATCGCCGGTCACCTCGAAGCGCACCGCGCCGCTCGCGTCGACCACCTGCGCGCCGTCCGCGAGCTGCAGCACGATCGCTTCGCTCGCGGCATCGCGCACCGAGCCGTCGCGCGCGATCACGCGCTCGCAATCGCGTCGATGCAGCCGCCCGTCGGCATCGAGCACCGCGAACGGCTCGCTCGCGCGCTCGTCGACGAGCACCAGCGCGCCGAGCGCGAGCTCGTCCGCCGCACGCTCGTCCTCGCTCGCCACGTGCGCGCGCGCCTCGGTCCATCCCGCGTAGCTCGGCCCGCCGCACCCCGCGAGCGCGACCATCATCCACACTGCGCGTCGCATCAGCACCCCACGCGCTCGGCGGCTCGAGCCGTCCCGCGAAGTCGAGAACGCGAACGGGAATTTCGGCACGTGCATGCGAGTCGATGACGCATCGGCTCGCAACGCTACTCGACCGAGCCAGGTGCCACCACTCGCAGCCGCCTGCCTCGTCTGCTGTGTTCGCCTATATTCGCCCCCGCCGACCGCTCAGCGCGATCGGCGAGGAGTTGGAATCATGAGAACGATGCTCGCGTCCCTCGGCGTGCTCGCGGTGCTGATCGCCGTTCCCCTCGCGGCGTTCGCCGACGCATGGACCACCACAGGGTTGATCACCGACTACCAGGACGGCGGCAACGGCGCCGAGATCATCATTGCCGGATCGACCAACGGAGAAGGCGCGACGTGCGCCAACGGTTCGAGCTACGTCGTCCCGTTCTCGACGCTGACCGACGCGCAGCGCGCGCGCTACAGCCAGGCACTGCTCGCCGCGCATCTCGCGGGACGTCCCGTCAGAGTTCGCGTGTCATCGACCTGCAGCGCGGGCGGCTACCGGCAGTACTACGCCGTGCGCATCGACTGACCGAGTCCGAACGCGCGAAGGCCCGGCGAGCACGCGGCTCGTCGGGCCTTCGTCGCTTCGCACGCCGCGCGATCAGCGCGTGAGCTTGCGGTACTTGATACGGTGCGGGCGGTCCGCCTCGGCGCCGAGGCGCTTCTTCCGATCCGCCTCGTAGTCCTGGTACGTGCCCGTGAACCACACGACGTTCGAGTCGCCCTCGAACGCCAGGATGTGCGTCGCGATGCGGTCGAGGAACCAGCGATCGTGCGACGTGATCAGCGCGACGCCGGGCCACTCGAGCAGCGCGCCCTCGAGCGATCGCAGCGTCTCGACGTCGAGGTCGTTCGTCGGCTCGTCGAGCAGCAGCACGTTGCCGCCCTGCGTGAGCACCTTCGCGAGGTGAACGCGGTTGCGCTCACCACCGCTGAGCGTCTTCACGACCTTCTGCTGATCGCCGCCCTTGAAGTTGAAGAGGCCGACGTAGGCGCGCGACGGGATCTCCGTCTTGCCGACGACGATCTTGTCCTGGCCCTTCGAGATCTCCTTGAAGACCGTGTTGTCGGGCTCCAGCGCGTCGCGCGACTGGTCGACGTACATGAGCTTCACGGTCTCGCCGACCTTGATGTCGCCGCCGTCGGGCTTCATCTGGCCGGTGATCATCCGGAACAGCGTCGTCTTGCCGGCGCCGTTGGGGCCGATGATGCCGACGATCGCGCCCTTCGGGATGAGGAACGAGAGGTTCTCGTAGAGCAGGCGATCACCGAACGACTTGCTGACGTTCTTCGCCTCGATGACGGTGTCGCCCAGGCGCTCGCCCGGCGGGATGAAGATCTCGTTGTCGGTGCGCTTGGCCTTCTGCGCCTCGCTCACCAGCGACTCGTAGGCCTGCAGGCGCGCCTTGCTCTTCGCCTGTCGCGCCTTGGGCGACTGGCGCACCCACTCGAGCTCCTGCGCGATCTTCCGCTTCCGCGCCGAGTCCTGCTTCTCCTCGACCTCGAGGCGCTTCTCCTTCTGCTCGAGCCAACCGGTGTAGTTGCCCTTGAAGGGATAGGCCTCGCCGCGATCGAGCTCGAGGATCCACTCCGCGACGTTGTCGAGGAAGTAGCGGTCGTGGGTGATCGAAACGATCGTGCCCGGGTACTCGTGCAGGTGCGTCTCGAGCCACGCGACCGACTCGGCGTCGAGGTGGTTCGTGGGCTCGTCGAGGAGCAGCAGATCCGGCTTCTGCAGCAGCGTGCGGCAGAGCGCGACGCGTCGCTTCTCACCACCCGAGAGGTGGTTCACGCTCTCCTCGGCCGGCGGCAGACGCAGCGCGTCCATCGCGATCTCGAGCGTCGTGTCGAGGTTCCAGCCGTCGCCCGCGTCGATGAAGTCCTGCAGCTTCGCCTGCTCGTCGAGCAGCTTCTGCATCTCGTCGTCGTCCGAGACCTCGCCGAGCTTCATCGAGATCTCTTCGAACTTCGCGAGCGCGTCGCGCATCGGCTGCACGGCCTCGTGCACGACGTCGATCACGCGGCGATCACGCCCGATGTCCGGCTCCTGCGGGACGAACCCGACCCTCGCGCCGGGGCGGATCCAGGCCTCGCCCGTGAAGTTCTTGTCCTCGCCCGCCATGATGCGGAGGAGCGACGACTTGCCCATGCCGTTCGGGCCGATGACGCCGATCTTCGCGCCCGGGATGAACGACAGGTAGAGGTCCGTGACGATGCGCTTGTCGGGCGGATGGACCTTCGTCACGCCCTTCATGGTGAAGATGTAGTCGGTCATCGCTGAGCCGCGTGATCTCGCATGAAAGTGCCGGAGAGGGAAGGGGCGCGCCGCGCGCCCATCGAGCAGGTCCGCCCCGCCCGGCTGGTCATGACGGCATCAGAGCCCGGGCATCGCCTCGGCCGTGCTCGTGAGCTTCACGGAGTCCATCAGGAAGTGGACGAAGGGCATGCCCGTCGTGGGGGTCGGCTGTCCGCGGTAGAGCCCGAGTCGGACGGAGAACGAGTCGCACACGCCCGGCTGGGGTGGATCGAGCGCGCGCGGACAAGCGCTGCCCGGCGGGTGCGTGGGGGTGAACCCCCAGACCAACGTGCTCGCGTGCACGGGCGGACGATCGCTGAACGCGAAGCTCAGTCCCTGGTCGCGCCAGATCCGGATCGAGCCCTCGTGCGCGGCCTGGGGCCGCATCTCGATGTGGAAGTTGTACCAGCGGTCCTTGTCGATCACTTCCGTGTGGAACACGCGGTGTGTCGCTTCGCGCTCGTCGCCCTCCCGCGGGACGCCGTGCATCGCGTCGTTCGAGTAGAGGAACAGGAGGCGAACCGTGTCCGGCGTCTCCGGCGTCGTCGCGTCCAGCGCGATCGCGAACGCTGGGCGCCGCGCGGCCACGCCAACGCCCCCATGCGCCTGCCACGCCTGCATGATCACGACGTCTTCCGCCGGATAGCCGGGATAGACCGGGATCTCGTCGGTGCGCGAGTCGACGCGCAGGTAGAAGCGGAGATAGCGCGTGTCCCCGAGGCGCATCGCGGTCTCGTCCACCGACCAATTCGACAGCTCGATCTCGAAGCGATCGGTCCACTCGATCGTACGAGGCCATCGGTAGCCCGTGATCGACAGACACTCGGGACCATGGTCGATGCACCCGACGCGTGAGATCCGACCGTGGGCGCGCTCGAGGAACTGCGTGCCATCGCGAACGACGTAGTCGCGGCCCGGCTCGTAGTACTCGAGGTGTGCATTCGAGCCCCAGCTCGGGATGCCCTCGAAGTAGCCGCCTTCACCCGTCACGCGCGCGACCACGCCCGTCTCGTTCAGTGGGGCAGTCGCCAGCGACACCGCGCCGTCCGAATCGGCGCGCTCGACGCCGGCGCCCTCACCCGTGCACCCAATCGCTGCGGCAATGACCGCGATGAAGATTGTGTCTCTCGTCATGCTTTCCTCTGCTCGGTCGATGTCGTCTTCACTCGCCGGGCATCGCCTGAGGCGTCCGGGTCAGCTTCACCGAGTCCATCCGATAGAAGACGAACGGCATCTCGCCGAGCGCGGCCGGCTGATGACGGTGCAGACCCACCCGAACCGCGAATCTGCCGGTCATGCCTGCGTTCCTCAGCAGGTCGTACCCCCACGCGACGGAGAGCGAAGCATTCGGCAGGGGCGCCGGAGTCGAGTCCGGGTAGTCGAAATTGAATGTGATGCCTGGATTCACCCAGACACGGATGCCGCCCGCGCGAGTCGTTCGCGGCGTCAGCTCGATCGCGAAGTTGTGCCAGCGGTCGGTGTCGATCTCGATCGCGTAGAGCTGCCGAGCGCTCACCGAATCATTCGAGTACTGGAACGACAGAGTGACCTTGTTCTCCGGGGTGTCGTTCGCCAGGAGCTCGATCTGGAATGGCGCACGCATCGCCGCGCCCGTGTGCGCCTGCCAGGCCTCGACGATGTACTGATGGTGCGAGGGGTCGCTCGGCAGTCGTGTCCGCGAACAACTGCTCACCCACACGTAGAAGCGCAGGTATCGTGTCGAGTCGAGCGTCAGCGCATTCTCGTCGCTCGGCGACGAGAGCTCGATCTGGAATCGATCGCGCGTGTCGAGCGGCCCCGCTCCGTCGGGGTCGGCGAGAACGGGCCATCCGGCCCCGACGAACGTCATGCAGTAGGCGCCGTGGATGCACGTGCTCGTCGGGCACGAGGAGCGGAACTCGGACGTGTTCTCCGGCTGGTCGTCCGGCCGCAGCCGATCGCGATCGATGCGTCCGTGGTGGCGCTCGGGCTCGAGGCTCGACTCGAGCACGTCGTACTCCCCTGCGCCCTCGACGTAGTGCGCGGTCACCGCCGTCGTCGGGCTCGGCAACCCGACGAACCGCGCGTTCTGACCGGTGACGCGCGCGACGACGTCGCCGGTCAGCTCCTCTTCAACCGCTCTCGCGGGTGCTGGGCTCTCGGGTGGTGCGCAACTGGCGAGCACGACGCAAGCGGCTGTCGCCGCGCCGAGCGCGAATGTCGACGAGTGCATCCGCGCAGCCTAGGCGCTCGTGGGCTGCAGGCAATCACGACCGCCGCTCTCGGGCGGGGAACAGAATGGCTCACTGCATGCGACTCGGACACGTTTGTCATGGCTGCTCGCGGCGCCGCCCAGCCACGCCGCCATGCGTTCACGCCTCGCACGATCCGTGCTAGACGTTCGCCGCGATGGAATCAGCCGTGCCGAGACATGCGCCGCAGGCGCGCATCGTCATGGTCATCCGCCTGTTGAACGAGCGAGTCGGCGGCGCGGAGCGCCTCTTCATCGACACCGCGAATTTGTTCGCCGAGGCCGGCTTCGAAGTCACGTGCCTCTATTGCGACGCGAAGCGCGGGAAGCCGTTCTATCCGATCTCGCCGAAGGTCACCGTCGTCAACCTCCACGGGCGCAGCGCTCGCCGTGCGCCTTGGTATCGCGCGCTCGATCGCGTCGCGCGGGCGTACCCGAAGGTGCCCGCGCTCGCCCCGATCGACTGGGCCGCGAAGAACCTCTACTTCACGCGCCGTCTGCACGCGGCGATTCGCGGCATCGAGCCCGATCTCGTCATCTCGTTCCTGCCGCCGGCGAACACACCTTCGTTGATCGCGGGCTGGATGTCGGGCGCGCACGTCGTCCCGACGAACCACAACGTGCCCGAGAAGGACTACGTCTCGAAGGAGCGCTGGGACCAGAACCCGATCGATCGGTTCCTCCGCCTCCAGACGCTCCACACCGCAGCGCGCGTGCACGTCATCTTCCCGACGTTCGCGGAGTGGTTCCCGCCGCGCATCCGCGAGAAGATCGTCGCGATCCAGAACTACGTGTCGCCCGAGTTCGAGAACGTCGAGTTCCCGAAGGTGCGTCGCAAGGAGATCGTCGCCGCAGGTCGTCTCGCGCCGGTCAAGGCGTTCGGCGATCTCGTCGACGCGTGGGCGCTCCTCGCGCGCAAGCACCCCGACTGGACCGTGAAGATCTACGGTGACGGCCCGGAGCGCGCGCGCCTCGCCCAGCGGATCGCGCAACACGGCCTCGGCGGTCGCGTGCAGCTCATGGGACACGAGGCGAACATGCGCGACGCCTACGTCAACGCGGAGATCCTCGCCCATCCCGCGCTGCACGAGGGGTTCGGCCTCTCGGTCGCGGAAGGGCTCGCGTGCGGGCTCCCGGTGGTCGCGTACGCCGACTGCGCAGGCGTCAACGAGTTCGTGCGCGACGGCGAGAACGGGCTGATGGTCGACCGCGCGCGCGGTCCCGCCGCGCTCGCCGATGCGATCGATCGACTCATCGTGGATCGCGAGCTCCGCGAGGGGCTCCGGCGCCGCGCCGCCGGATCGATCGAGTCGTTCACCCGCGCAGCGTTCCTCGCGCGCTGGGCCGAGATCCTCGACGACGTGAAGGCGGCGCGCGCCTCGTCGCGCGAGCAGGCATCGGGGCAGGTCACGCACGGAACGAGCCTCGGACAGCCCTCGCGATGATCGGCATCGACGGCGGAGCGAGCACGAGATGGAGCTGAACGAGACCATCGCGCTCCCGCGGCGCGGTGCAGCGCGGCAGTCGCTGGACCTGCGAGGCGCGAGTCGCTTCTTCATCGGCGACATCGTCGTGCGCGGCGGGCTCAAGAGCTACGAGCCCGAGGTCTTCGCGATGATGGGCGCGCTGATCGAGACGGCGAACGCGCCGGTCCGGCTGCTCGACATCGGGGCGAACGTCGGGGTCTTCTCGCTCACGATGGCGGCGACGTACGGCCCCGCGCTCCGCGTCACCGCGTTCGAGCCGATGCCGGACATCGCCGAGTTCGTTCGCGACGCGGCGTCGCGCAACGAGCTCGCGATCGACGTGAGGGAAATGGCTCTCGGCGCTCGCGACGAGCGAGCCAGCTTCTACGTGTCGAGCCGCAGCGACGCGTCGAGCTCTCTGAACCGCCGCTTCCGGCCGCATCGGGCGGTCATCGAGGTCGACGTGCGCACCCTCGAGTCGCTCGCGACCGCGTGGGACGACGCGTCCTTCGTGCTGAAGATCGACACGGAGTCCACCGAGCCCGACGTGCTCGAGGGCGGGCGCGCGTTCATCGAGAAGCATCGGCCGCCGGTGATCTGCGAGGTCCTGGCGGGTCGAACCGAGGACCGCCTCTGGAGCTTCTTCTCGAGCGTCGGTTATCGCGCGATCCACATCACCGGCGAGCCCGAATGGGCGGGGGCGTCGGCGCTCGCCGGAGACCCCGCGTACGTGCATCGCGATTGGTTGTTCGCGCCGGCCGCGCCGTCGCCCGAGCTCGTCGCGGCGTTCCGTGAGGCCTACGCCGAGTACGGCGCGTGACCGCCGCGCGCGCGTCGGCCCGTCGGAGCGGATCGTGCTAGGACCTGAGCCCGCGAAGACTCGGCCATGACCCTACGCGCGGTGGATCGAGCGCGTCGGAGATGGACCGATCGAACAACGCGCCATCCAGGCCGCGAGGGAGTCGTGACGCAGCCGTCGATCAGCATCCTGGTCCCGCACTACAACGATCCGGAGGGGTTCCTCCTCACGTTGAAGAGCGTGGAGGCCCAGACGTTCCGTGGCCCGCGTGAGCTCGTCGTGTGCGACGACGGATCGACGCCGCAGAACCTCCGGCGCTTGCACGAGATCGCGGAGCAGAGCCCCGAGCGGATCGTGCTCCTCGAGAACGGTGTCAATCGCGGGCGCCCTCATACGCGCAATCGATTGCTCGACACCGCCTCGGGCACCTACCTCACGTGGTGCGACTCGGGCGACGAGCTCTATCCGCAGAAGCTCGCCCTCCAGCACGACGCGCTATACCGCGCGCGTTTGTTGAGGTGGGATCGACCCGTGTGGGTCACCTGCCACTACGACATGCACTGGGTGGGCGGGAAGCCCAAGCACGGTCGACAGACGGTGGAGGGCGACCAGATCAGCAATCTGCTGCTCTCGTCGCTCCGCGCATATCTGTTCACGCTGCTGGGCACGACTCGCTCGTTTCGCGACGTCGGCTATTTCGATCAGAAGCTGCCGCGCCTGCAGGACCTCGATTTCTTCCTGCGTTTCGCGGCGAAGGGCGGGATGTTCGCGCTGCCGAACACGACCGAGGCGCTCTGCGTCTATCACAAGTCGGATGCCGGCAAGGACGCGGATCTCATCGCGGACTGTTATCGCCACATCTTCCGCAAGCACTCGGCGCTGCTGATGACTCGCTCGGTCCGATTCCGGCGGAATCGGCTCTACGATCTCAACATGCTCGCTGCGCGATTCGCGTCGAACAACGACGATGCCGCGAAGACGCTCGTGTACATGATGCGTGCGGCAGCGCTCAATCCGGTCAGCTTCGCCCGCAAGGCGCTGTCGACGAAGGGACGCCCGTGGACCTGACGATCGTCATCGGCGCCAGCGAGTATCTCCGCCCCATCGCGCTCTCCGCGGCGGAAGCGTCGTTCGTCGCACGTTCGCTCGCCCCCGGCGCGCTCGTCGACGAGCTCGCGTGGGCTCCGAACGACGGCGCGCCGTACCTCGACGTGTGGTTGGACTGCGAGACCGAGGAGCGACGCCACCGGATCGATCTCGCGCTCGACTACCTCCGGGAGACCTCGGTCGCCGGCGACGCGCGGGTGCTCTTCCTGCCCGTGGTCTCGGCGTTCGGCGATCCCTCGAGCGATCGTCGCGTGATCGAGCTCGTCGGTGCTGCGCAGCGCAAGCTCTCGGGGGGGCGACTGCGCTGCGTCCGTTGGTCGCTCTCGCGGCGTTCGGATGCGACGCTGCGCACGGTCGCGCGCATCTCGGCAGAGCGCGCCGAGAGACCCGCCACCGTGCTGGGCCTCTCCGTCGAGACTCTGTACGTCGGTGAGGGCTCGCTCTCGGAGCCGCCCGCCGCGCTGACCGCGAACTACAACCGCGCGCTGCTGCGCGCGGCGGAGGCGCGCCTGGCTCCCGGCTCCGTGTTCGGGACGCGCGGACGCGCCGAGCGCGTCGCGGAGCTGCTCGAGGCGCAGGGGCTCTACGTCCGTGCGGATGCGCCGACCGAGGAGGTCGTCGCCGAGCTCGCGCCCGGTGGAGATCTCCACGGTCTCCTCACGCGGCCGAGGCCCGGGTGAAGCGCGCCGCCGCGTGCCTCGCCGCGCTCGCGCTCGGGGCGTGTGGTGCGGGTGGGCACGCGGGGCGCGCGCAGCAACGAGCCCTGCCTCGCACCGAAGGTGCGGCCGAGACGACCGACCGCGTCGATCGAACGGCGCGCCTCCGCTCGATCGCAGCTCGGTGTGGGATCGACCCCGCTGCGGTCTGCGGCGACGAGCACGCGAACGGATGCCTCGAGCCGACGGATGCGCCCGGCGGTGCGCTCGCGTTCCGCTATCGTGATCGCGCGCAGTGGAGCGACGAAGGTCGGTCACCACTGCCGCACTTCCTGGTCCAGCCGATGCGCTCGCTGCGCAACGCGTACAGCGCGGCCGCGCCGGGGAGCGAGGACGAGCGCGTGTGCGAGCGCGCGCTCGCGATCGAGATCGAGTATCTGCGCTCGACGCTCGTGCAGCGCGGTGATGCGATGGTCTGGGAGAACGAAGACGGGCTCGCGCAGGCGATGGAGCAGGCCGAGTGGGCTCACGTCATCGCATCGATCGCCGCGGCGCACGCCGCTCGGCAGCGACACGACGAGGCGCGCACCCTGACCGTGCTCGCTCTGGCGCTCGCGGCGGCGCTCGACGTTCCTGCCGCACCGCGCTCCGGCGGCGTGCGCTCCGAGGAGCGATTCTGCGACGACGGCACCGGCACCATGCACAGTTGTTTCTGGCTGCACTCGCGAGGGGTCGGTCTCCGCACGGAGGGCGACGCACCACGTTGGGTGCTGAACCAGCACCTCCACGCCGTGATGGACAGTCTGCTGCTCTACGAGACGCTGGCGCGCCTGGTGCCGGCGGATGATCCGCGTCGCACCCGAGCTCGAGAGCGCGCGCTCGGCGGTCTTCTCGTGCTCCTGCCGCAGGCCGAGGTCACGCCCGATGCGCCGCGTCCGCTCCCGACGCTCGAGGACTTCCGCGATCCCCACGGCGAGCACGACTGGGCGCACTACGAGTTCGATCCTGCGCTCGGACGTGCTCGCGGCATCAGCATCGCCCGCACGTGCCACTATCACGCGCACGTGCTGCAGCTCGTCGCGAACATCGCGCGCTGGGCCGACGCGCACGGAGACGAGCTCGCGCTGCAGCATCCGCTCGAGACGATGCTCCGACGGGAGGGCATCGTGCACGCGCTCTGGGAGAGCGAGCAGAGCGCATCGGCGCGCCACGAGCGCGGATGTCCGCAGCCGCCTCTCGATCCCGCGGCCATCCGCGACTCGGCGTTCTATCTCGAGCGCTTCGGAGCCTCCGAGTGATGCGCGCGTCGTTCTTCGAGCGTGTGCTCGACAGCGATGCCTGGGTAATCGCCGAGCGCGCCTTCCGCGCACACCGCGAGCGTCCGATCCGACGCGCGCCCGCGCCCCGTGCACCGGCCACGGATCTCGAGCGTGCGCTCGAGGCGCTCGATGCGGCGCTCGCGGTCGGTGCGGTGGAGACCGCCGCGACGGAATCGGAGCGCGTTCTCGGCGAGCTGCGCAGCGCGTCCTCGGCGGGGCTGCGGAGCCGGGCGATCGCGGCGGCGATCGAGGTGCGGATCGCGCTCGGGGATCGCGACGGCGCAGCGTCGCTGGCGCACGAGCACGCGTCCACGCTCGAGCGCACGGCACGAGGCGTGACCGTGCTCGACCTCCTCGGCGCGCGTGACGCGACCTCGTACTGGCTCCCCGATGGCCGCGCGAACGCGGTCGCGATCGCGCGCGACGTCGAGCGAGGTCGCCTCGATGCCGACGGCGTCCTCGCGACGATGGTGCGACGCCCGACCGTGCTCCTCCGCGATCCGCAGCTCCATCTCCTCGTCGCCAACGCGACCGGTGAGCGCGAGGGAGCACGGACCGCACGCGCGCTCACGCGCGTGCTCCGCGCGTACGGGCTCCCCGGCGTCGCGCATGCGCACCGTTCGCACGATCTGCTCGAGTCGCTCGCGTTCGAGCCCGGCGCGCCGACCCACGACGGACCGCTCGTCTCGATCGTCGTCTCCGCCTATCGCGCGGAGCGCACGATCCGCCATGCGATGGACTCGCTGCTGGCCCAGTCGCATCGCGCGATCGAGATCCTCGCGTGCGACGACGCGAGTGACGACGGCACTTGGTCGATCCTTCGCGAGCGCTACGGCGACGACCCGAGGGTCCGGCTCTTTCGTTCGCGCGCGAACCAGGGCACCTACAACATCCGGAACGCGTTGCTCGAGCGTGCACGCGGCGAGCTGCTCACGTTCCACGACGCCGACGACGTGGCGCATCCCGCCCGCATCGCGCGGCAGGTCGCGACGCTGCGTCGAACGGGCGCCGAGAGCTGTACGACCAGCTGCGTGCGGATCGATCCCGATGGGCGCGCCGTGTTCTTCCGCGATCAGAGCGCAGTGCGGCTCGCCGTCGTGTCGCTCATGACCACGCGGAGCGCGTACGAAGCCGTCGGTCCGTTCCGCCGCGCGCGCTTCGGCGCGGACCTCGAGCTGCTCGAGGATCTCCGGCTGCGCGCGCCGATCGCGCGGGACCGAGCGCCGCTCCTCCTCGTCGCGTGGTCGAGCACGTCGATGACGCGGAGCGCCGCGGCGCAGTCGCTCGAGGACGGATATCGCTCGCCCGCGCGTCGCGCCTACGCGGAGCTCGCGCGCGCGAAGCGTCGCGGCGAGATCACGAGCACCGAGCTCGACGCGCGCCTGCGCGCGATGGGCAACTACGCCGAGCCCTCAGGCGTGGACGAGCACCGTGCTCACGGCCGCACGGCGTAGAACACGATCTGACCGCAGAACCGCAGCTTCGCGAGGTTGATCAGGTGCGGCTTGCGCCCCGTCGATGCGGCCCACGCGTCGATCTCTTCGTTGAGCGGCGACTTGTGGAACCACGCCGACGCTTCCTTCGGGCGCCCGAGGTATTGCCGCCGGATGAGCGCGATTCCGTCGATCCCGGGGCGCAGCTCGCGGACGTGCAGGCCCGCGTCGGTGAGGATCGTGTGCCAGCCGTAGGGCGTGAAGCACCAGTAGCTGAACGAGTGATAGGGCTCGAGCGACGACACCGAGCCGATGAACGCGCCGCCCGGTTTCAACACCCGCGTCACGTCGCGCAGCAGCGGCTCCGGGTGCCTCACGTGCTCGAACACCTGGTTCGAGTAGACGACGTCGAACGACTGCTCGTCGAACGGGAGATGGATGCCGTCGTAGTCGTGGAACGGCGCGTCGTTGCGCCGCCGGTTCTGCGCCGCCTCGGGCGAGTCGGGGATGTCGACGCCGTGCCAGTCGACGTCGGCTTGGTGTCGGCGGAACACGTCGACGCTGTTGCCGGCGCCACAGCCGAGGTCGAGCACGCGCATCGGCCTCGTCGCGCCCGCCATCAGCTTTCCGACGTAGTACTCCGACGACACCTGCTCCGCGTGGTCTCGCGGAATGCAATCCCCGATGATCTCGTCCAGGCCGTCCCGTGCCACGCCCGCTGCGTACCACGTTCGGTCCACGCGCGTCAGGGGCGCGAGACCTCGTCCACGGCGTCATCGCGCACGCCGAGCTCGTGAGCGGGTATCTCCCGACGCCAGCGCACACCGGTCCCCGCGAGCTCCTCGTCCGCGCGCCGGTAGAAGCTTCCGTTGTGCTGGTTGTGCCAGAGGAGCCAGCGCCGGAACTGCTCGTGGAGCGCGCGATCGAACGTGTCGGGATCGCGGAAGAACGAGGCGAGGTCGCCCTGGTGGGTGAGCCCGGGCATGTCGTAGACGGCGGTGCCGAGCGCCTTCACCGGTGTGCCGTGGTGCAGCGACTGGAGCGCCGTCGTGCTGTTGATCGTGACCGTTCCGCGAGCGTGCCGGAGCAGCGTCGGCAGGTTCAGGTCGTGGATGTACCAGACGCGCTCGTGGATCCCGTGCTCGCGCGCGAGCTGCTCGACGAGCCCGCCGTACTCGCGGAACGGGCGATCCATCGGGTGGTGCTTGATCACGAGGACGTGAGCGGGATCGCCGTGCTCCGCGAAGGTCGCGATCACTTCGCGGATGAACTCCGGGATGTCGCGGTACTTCGAGTGTCCGAGCTGCGAGTCGTTGTGCACCTGCAGCGCGACGAGGAAGAAGCGGCCCGTCAGCTCGCCCTCGAGGCGCGAGAGCAAGGGTGTCTCGCGCCGCAGGTACCACTGCTTGCGCACCGCGCCGCGGACCCACGCGAACGCGTGATAGTAGGCGTTGAACGGCCGGTGATGCTCGTAGTGCGGGAACCCGCGATTGAAGTGCGTGTAGGCGAGCGCGCTGAGCGTCGAGTACCACGCAGAGGCCGAGAACGAGCCCTCGACCGGACGCGACGGCGGAGGCTGCGGCAGTGCTGCGCGCCGATAGACGTCCGGGTCCCGCGGCAGACGCGAGTGGCCGTTCACTCCGTCTCGCTCGAGCGTGATCCACTCGGGGCGCAGATAACCTTCTTCGAACACCCAGACGGCCGCACCGCGTGCCCTCGCCGCCGCGATCGCGCGGACGTGATAGGCGCGACAATCGCCGAAGAGGAAGATCGCGTCGACCTCGCGCTCCTCCATCAAGCGCGCGACGAACGCAGGCCACTCCTCCGGAGTTCCGCGGAACGAGACCACGTCCGGGCCTCGATAGAAGAGCGTGTCGCCGGCGTAGAGATTGACCTTCGTCGTGCGGATGCCGGCCGCGCGGAGCTCTTCGGCGAACCGACTCATGAACGGTCCCGAGGGGCCCTGGAGCAGCAGCGCGCTCTTGCACGTGAGCTCGTCGGGCAGGAGCTCGCCCGCCTTCCGTGCGCCGTTTCGATCGAGCAGCGTTCGCGCGAGGTTCGTGACCTTGGTGAGCCCGCTGCCGATCCGCGAGCGCCGCTCGCCCTGGCGTGCTCGCGCGTCGATCAGCTCCTCGACGACGCGCTCCGGCGTGGTGAAGCGCCGGCTCGCGCGGCTCACGTAGCGCGGGTAGCGGAGCAGCGCGCCCGCGACGAGCTCGTCGAGCGAGAGCGCGCGGGTGCGACGCGGATGTGGATGGCGATCCGTCGTGAGACCCCAGCCTGCGTAGAACGGCTGTCCGTACACCACGACGCGCAGCCCGCGGAGCAGCGCCTCGAACCCGACGAGCGAGGTCATCGTGTGCACCTCGCTCGCGACCGCGAGACAGTCCGCGATGGCCACGTCGTGGGCGATCTCGTCGGCCCACTGGCGCGCGCGCGACTCGGTGACCGCGCCCGCTCGGTTGCCGCTCGTGACGTCGGGGTGCGGCTTCCACACGACGTACGCATCGGGGCGCGCCCGGCGCGCCTCTCTCAGCAGCGCCTCGTTGGTGCGCACGTCGATGCACCCGAGCCGGATCGACGCGTCGTCCTCGACCTGGCCCACGACGAGCACGACGTCGCGACCGCGTGCCGACGCGGCGACGGCGCGCGACGCGCCGACGTTGTACTTGCTGACACCGGCGCCGACGATCCGCTCGCGCAGGGTGCGCGCGCGAGAGAGCTCGTCCGCGTCGAACGTCGTCTCCGAGAGGATCCGCTCGAGCCGGCTCGGCGTCCTCGGGTCGTAGTAGATCCCGAGATCGTCGATCACGAGCGAAGCGGGCGCGTTGAGATCGGAGCCGAGCCCGACGGAGCGCAGGAACCCGTCCTCCATGCGCACCAGCGGAACGTCGCAGCGCGTGGCGAGCGCGCGGAGATCGTCGTGCTCGCGAGTGCCCCACACGACGAGACGCGACTCGGGCCCGAGCTTCCGCTCGGCGGCGCGCGCATCGCTCGCGAAGTCGACACGCGTCATCGGCGCACCCACGAAGCGCGGCACGAACGCGCGCTTCCAGGCCGAGAACCCGACGCACACGAGGTGCTCGCCGCTCGCTTCCGCGGTGCGCCGCTGCAGCGCGAGGTGCTCCGCGACGCGCTCGTGATCGCAGAGCGCGCCGGTCTCGGGATCGACGTAACGCGCGTAGTGGAGGTACGCCTCGGCGAAGAGGTGCTCGATCGTCCGCGACGCGCCGCGACGATCGGGCACCGCCGCGCGATCGTCGGTGAGCCCCCAGCCCGCGTAGAAGGGCACGCCGAAGCACGTCACGCGCTTGCCCGCGATCAGCGCCTCGAGGCCGAGCTGCGAGGTGACGACGTAGACGCGATCGACCTCGTCGAGCAGCGCCATCGCGCTCGAGGGCTCGCCGAAGAGGCGCACCCGCGGATCGCGCGGGATCGAGGTGAAGTTCGCGTTCTTCTTCCCGAGCACGACGTCGGGGTGCGTCTTCACCACGATCTCGGCGTCGGGGTTCTCGTCGAGCGCGGCCTCGAGCATCCGATCGAACGCGCGCGGCACGCACATCCCGAGCGAGATCGAGAGATCACCCGCGGTCTGATCGACGACCAGCACGCGCGGCCGGGTGCGCTCACCGAGCGTGCGCGCCGGCGCGTCGTTGTACTTCGAGAGACGCTCACGGCGCATGAACGACATCGCGCGCCGTGCTCGCTCGAGCGTCGCCTCGGGCAGCGCGTCGATCCGCGCGAGCCGCGCTTCGATCTCGCTCGGCTGCGTCGCGTCGTAGTGGATGCCGACCGCGTCGATCACGATCGAGAGCGGCGGATCGCCGGTCACGCCCGGCGAGAACGAGCGCAGGAATCCGTCCTCGAGCGCGAAGAACGGCACTCCGTGCGCCGCCGCGTAGCGCCGCGCGGGCTCGGTGTTCGGCTTGCGCCCCCAGCCCACGACCGCGTCGATGCGCGCGCGGGACGAAGGCCAGAGCACCACGTCGTCGGCGCCGAGGAGGGTGCGGATGTGCGGGATGCGCGCGATGCCGCGCGACCACACGCCGACGCGTCCGAGCCTTCGCGTCTCGCTCTTCACGACGCCATCGCCCGTCGCACGCGCTCGAGATCCTCGGGCGTGTCGACGCCGTGCTGGGGCGCCTCGTCGAGCACGCTCACGTGGATGCCGATGCCGAGCTCGAGCGCGCGCAGCTGCTCGAGCGACTCGGCGCGCTCGTGGGTCGCGACCGGCGCTTCGGCGAGCGTGCGGAGCGTGCCGGCGCGGTACGCGTAGAGGCCGAGGTGGCGCAGATAGGGCACGCCCGCGGGCAGTGCACTCGGCGCGCCAGCGGCGAAGGCATCGCGCGCATACGGGATCGGCGCGCGGCTGAAGTAGAGCGCGTACCCGCTGCGATCGAGCACGACCTTCACGACCTGCGGCGCGAGCACCTCGCGCACCTCGTGGATCGGCGTGGCGAACGTCGCGATCCCGGCGCGCGCGTTCGACGCGAGGGCGCCCGCCAGTCGAGCTGGCAGCGTGATCGGCACGAGCGGCTCGTCGCCCTGCAGGTTCACGACGATCGCGTCGTCGCTCCAGCCGCGACGGCGCGCGACCTCCGCGAGGCGATCGGTGCCGGTCGCGTGATCGGGGGACGTCATCATCGCGACCCCGCCCGCGCGCTCGATCACCTCGGCGATGCGCGCGTCGTCGGTCGCGACCAGCGCCTCGACCGCGCCCGACGCGACCGCCTTCTCCCAGACGTGAACGACCAGCGGCTTGCCCGCGATCTCCGCGAGCGCCTTCGCGGGCAGGCGACTCGACGAATAACGCGCGGGGACCACCACTCGGAACGGCTCGCTCATCGTCGCAACAGCTCCTCGCACGCCGCGCGCAGCCGACCTCGCGCGTCGAGCAGCGCGTCGCACACCTCGCGCACCGCGCCGCGCCCACCGCGCTCGCGCGTCACCCACGCCGCTTCTTCGCGCACCAGCGGGTGCGCGTCGGCGACCGCGATCCCCACGCCCGCCGCGCGCATCGCCGGCAGATCGAACACGTCGTCGCCGACGAACGCGATCGACGCGAGCGGCACCCCGAGCGTCGCGGCGAGCTCCGCCATCGCGACGCCCTTGTCCTCGCGTGCATCGAGCAGGTGCGCGACCTTCAGATCCGCGAGCCGCCGCACCAACATCGGCGAGCGCTTCGCGGTGATCACCGCGACGGCGATCCCCTCGTTCTGCACGAGCCGCATGCCCATGCCGTCGCGCACGTGGAAGGTCTTCAGCACCTCTCCGTCCGCGCCGTACGTCAGCGAGCCGTCGGTGAGCACTCCGTCGACGTCGAGCGCGAGCGCGCGCACCGACGCGAGCTTCTCGCGCAGCGCGACGTCGTCGAGCGTCACAGCCCCTCGGCGTAGGGCCGCGACTTCACCACACGATCGATCTCGACCAGCGCGCCGAGCAGCTCTTCCATGCGACCGAGCGGCCACATGTTCGGCCCGTCGCTGAGCGCGACGCTCGGATCGGGATGCGTCTCCATGAACACGCCCGCGACACCCGACGCGACCGCGGCGCGCGCGAGCACCGGCACGAACTGCGACTGACCACCCGAGCTCGTGCCCTGACCGCCCGGCTGCTGCACCGAGTGCGTCGCGTCGAACACCACCGGGCACTTCGTCTCGCGCATGATCGCGAGGCTGCGCATGTCGGAGACGAGCGTGTTGTATCCGAACGACACGCCGCGCTCGCAGACCATCACCTGCGAGTTGCCCTCCGCGCGGAACTTCTCGACGACGTTCTTCATGTCCCAGGGCGCGAGGAATTGGCCCTTCTTCACGTTCACCGGCTTGCCGGCGCGCGCGACCTTCTGGATGAAGCCGGTCTGCCGCACGAGGAACGCAGGCGTCTGCAGCACGTCGACGACCGACGCGACCTCGTCCATCGGCGTGTCCTCGTGCACGTCGGTGAGCACGGGAACGCCGACGCGGGTGCGCACCTCTTCGAGCACCGCGAGCCCCTGCTCCATGCCCGGCCCGCGGAACGCGGTGCCCGACGTGCGGTTCGCCTTGTCGAAGCTCGCCTTGAACACGTAGGGCACGCCGAGCTTCGTCGTGATCGCCTTCATCGCCTCGGCGACCTCGAGACAGAGCTCGCGGCTCTCGACGACGCAGGGCCCCGCGATGACGAAGAGCGGGAGACGGTTGCCGATCTCGAACCCAGCCAGCCTCATCCCACTTCTCCGATCACAGCCCGGTCCGGATCACGACCGAGGCCGCGACCGCCAGCTGATAGATGACCTGCGCGAGATCGATCCCGTTCTGCAGCCACTTGTCGTCGACGTTGGGCGGGATGATCACTTCGTCGCCCGGCTGCAGGCGGATGTCGCCGCCGCCGATCTCGATCTCGGCGTTCGCGCGCCGCACGATGATGTGGCCGCGATTCGCGCGATCCGTGTAGCCGCCGACCATGCGCACGTACTGGTCGACGCTGAGATCGGGCCGGTACATCACGGCCTGCGACATCATCACCTCGCCCACGATGCGCACGACGTTCGTGTGCGGCGGGATGACGATCACGTCGCCGTCCTCGAGGATCACGTTGACCTGCCGACCTGCGGTCGACGTGACGACGATGCCGTGCGGCTGCGCCTGTCGCGCCTGGGCGACGAAGGTGCGCATCATCTCGGCTTCCTGGCGGCGGATCGCGGCCTCGCCCTGGGTGTCGCTCTGCGCGAGGAGCACCGCGCGCTCGAGGCGATCGAGGCTCTCCTGCAGCGACTGTCGCTGTTGCGCCTGCACGCTGCGACGGCGCAGCGAGACCGCCCCGACGTTCGCGAGCTCGGGGTCGACCGGCACGTAGTTGAGCAGATCGAGCAGACGCGTCCCGCGCGCGACCGCGAACTCCCCGTGCCCGAGGAACTCGCCCTCGATGCGCACGACGATGAAGTCGGCCTGCAGGTCCTGTCGGAAGCTGACGATGTCGCCGTCGCGCAGTCGGACCCCGCCGAAGCTCGACACCGCGAACGTGCGCGCGGTCGGGAGGCCCTCGCGCGCGCCGCGCACCGTGACCGAGTCGACGCGCGCGCCCGGGACGATCACCTCGAGCACGTCGGCGCCGGTCGCGTCGCCTTCGCCCGCGAGCTCGACGAGCACCGGCTCGAGCGCGTGCGGCTGCACCTCCACGGTCGGGCCGCGCCGCCCCACGAGGACGACGTCGCCGTCCTCGAATTGCGGCGTCGTCAGCTGACCGCGCAGCAGGAAGTCGTAGAGATCGAGCTCGGCGATCGCCTGTCCGCCGCGCAGCACGGTGATCCGGCGGTAGCTGCCCGATTCCGGCTCGATCCCGCCCGCCTGATCGAGGAACACGAGCACCGAGTCCGACGGGATGCCCGCATAACGTCCGGGCCGCCGCACGCCGCCGGTCACGAACACCGCGACGGGGCTCGCGTTGAGCAGGTTCGTGTAGACGTCGAACGAGCCGCGATAGAGGCGCTGCATCGCGGCGCGCACCGTTCGCGTCAGCTCGTCGTTGCGAACGCCCGCGACGTGGACCGGCCCGACGCCGGGCAGGAAGAGATTGCCCTGGGTGTCGACGGTCAGGATCTCGTTGACCGTGACCGCGCCCCAGGCGTTCACCATCACGCGATCGCCGGGGAGCACGCGATAGTCGGGGTTGAGCCCGCTCTCGCGCTGCGCGGCGTAGCTCCCGGTGAACAGCGACGCGCCGAACGGGTGCGGGCGCGGCATCACCTCGGGAGGAGCGCTCGGCGCCGCGGCTGGCGCCGCGCTCGCCGCCGCTGCGGCACGAGGAGGCGCCTCCTGGGCCCCCACGGGCACCGACGCAGTCAGGATGGAGACGAGCAGGAGCGAGGAGATCGATCGTCGAACGAACATGGTTGGAGCTCAAACGTTCGCGTGCTCGCGGACCGACGCGATCACGAGCGTGCCGATGCCGAGCAGCGCGAAGCTGACGAGCAGCACCGTGACGACCTCGCGCCAGACCACCGGATGAGCCGGTGCCTCGGGCAGCGAGGGGCCGGCGATGCGCACCACGTAGCGGTGCTGGCGGGCGGAGTCGAGGCGCGCGACCTCGAGCGACGCGAGCGACGCCTCGTAGAGGCGCTCCGAGAGCTCCTTCTCGACGTAGATCGGCTCGAACCGCGCGATCGTCGCGCTCAAGCCCTCGCGGTCACCCGCGAGGCGCTGCGTCTGCTCGTCGATCTGGTGCTGGAGCGCACCGACGCGCCGGCGCTGCTCGACGACCTGCGGCGCGTCGCGCTGCAGCGTCGCCGTGAGCGTCGCGAGCTCCGCGCGTGCGATCGCGAGCTCGCCCTCGAGCTGGCTGCGGATCTCGAGCACGGCCGTCGCGGACGCTTGCGGGTTCAGCTCCGCGCCCTGCGCCTGGATCTCGAGCAGCGCCTGCCGCGCCGCGGTGAGGCGCGCCGTCGCCGTCGCGACCTGATCCTGCGCGAGCCGCATGCGATCCGAGCGCGCGCGCTCGCTGAGCCGGTTCACCATCTCCTCGCTCGCCGCGAGGATCGCCTGCCCGAAGGCCTCCGCCTGCTGCGGCGAGAACGCCCGGACGCGAAGCGTGACCGTGCCCGCGTGATCGTCGAGGACGACCGCGACCTTGTCGCGGTAGTACGCGTGGACGTCGTCGATCGTCGCGTCGGGGGACAGCCGCGAGACCCAGTCGATCCGCTCGTCGGAGTAGTGCTCGCGCAGCGCGTGGTCGCGCACGAGCAGATCGACCATGTCGCGCGACTCGATGTACTGCTCGACGACCATCGTGTCGCGACCCGCGGTCCCGGGGACGCTCGCGATCAGCGCCTGGAGCGGAGACGCGACGCTCGGCGTCTCGGCGGACTGGATGGTGAACGAGGTGACCGACTCGTACTGACGCGACGCGATCGCGCCGAAGTAGATCGACGCCACGAGCGTCGGCACGCCGACGCCGAGCGCCATGCGGGTCGCGATGCGGCGCTGGCGGAGCTTCCGCAGCGCGCGCACGGTCTCGGCGCGAGCCTCTCCCGATACCTGCGCAGTCACGCGGCGTACCTCCGGTATTCTTTCTCGGCGAGCCCCATGTCGTCGAATACCTGGAGGCGACCGTCGACCAGGAGGACGAAGCGCGTGCAGTAGTCCGCGATCGTCCCGAGGCTGTGGGACACCATGATGATCGAGCTCTTGGCTCGACGCTCGGCGAACGCCTGGCGACACCGCTCCTGGAACGGCTTGTCGCCGACCGCCGTGACCTCGTCGACGAGATACACCTCGAAGTCGATCGCCATCGAGAGGCCGAACGCGACGCGCGCGCGCATGCCCGACGAGTACGTGCGGACGGGCTCGTTGAAGTAGTCGCCGATCTCCGCGAACACGCGCGTGCGCTCGACGACGTCGTCCACGTCGGCGTCGTAGATGCGCGCGATGAAGCGGCAGTTCTCCTCGCCCGAGAGCGAGCCGTGGAACCCACCCGCGAAGCCGATCGGCCACGACACGCGGCCGCGGCGCACGACGCGGCCCGCGTCGGGCTGCTCCGCGCCGCCGAGGATGCGCAGCAGCGTGCTCTTGCCCGCGCCGTTGCGCCCGAGGATGCCGACGTTCTCGTTCCGCTCGAACGCGAGCGAGATGCGATCGAGCACCACGTGCGGACCGCGGTTCGTGCGGTACGCCTTCGTGACCTCTTGGAGCTCCATCACCGGCACGGACATCACGAAACCTCGATTCGGTGTCGGACGGATCGCTCGAGCGTCAGGGCGACGAACCACGAACCGATGACCCAGGCGACGACGTAGCCGACGTCGACGTAGTCGTTGCGGTAGCCGGTGAACCAGCCGCCGCGGACGAGCTCGATGCACTGGAGCACGGGGTTCCAGAGCATGGCGTCGCGGACTCGCTGCGGGAGCATGTGCGCCGTGAAGAAGAGCCCCGAGGTCCAGAAGAGCGGGCGCATCAGCGGCCCCTTCACGCGCTCGAGCGTGGGCCACACGAGCTGCAGCGAGCAGAGCACGAGGCCGGTGGCGCCACCGAGGAGCGTCGCGAGCCCGAGCCCGAGGAGCACGTCGAGCAACGACGCGATCTCGAGCTCCCCGCGGATCATCGCGTTCGTCCCGAGGATGAGCACGAGCACCGCCATGTACGTCGCGAACTCGAGCGCCATGCGCGCCCAGACGAGGTCGAGCGTGTGCACCTGCGGGTAGAAGAGGAGCGCGCGGTTCCCCGCGATCGCGGTGCTCGCGCGCTCCTGCGTCTTCATGACGAGCTCGTAGGTGACGATGCCGGTCGTCAGGAATCCGATCACGTCCAGCCGCTCGGGTGCGTTGCGGCTCAGGAACGTGAACATCGCGAAGAACGTCAGGACCCAGAAGAGCGGCTCGGCGAGCGCCCACACGTAGCCGAGGGCGTGCCCCCCGAACCGCGTACGCGTCTCGCGGAGCGCGAGGGCCGCGATCACGCGCAACTGCACGCGCGCGCCGCGCAAGAACCAGCTCACGGCGTCTCCGTCGGCTCCGCGAAGGGGTCGTCTCCGCCGAAGACGTCGGGCACGAAGACCCAGCCATCACCGCCCTCGCACGCGAGCCGCGTCGGCGCGCTCGTCGCCCTCGGCTCGTCGACCCACGTGCAGAGGCGCCCGCTCGCGCTCGCATACGCCGCGTGCGCGACGAACGTCCGGCCGCGGACCTCGATCGGCTGCTCGGGCGGCGCGGTCGCGATGACCGCGAGGAGCTCGCGCTCGACATCGTCGCGTGCGGGCACGCTGCCGGCTCGCAGCCCCGGCTCGTGGAAGACGTCCTCGTCGCGGACCGGGGCGCCGCCGCACGCGGCGAGCGCGAGGGACAGGGCGATCAGGGCGTGATGTCGGAGCTCGAGCCGCATGAGCTAGCGCCTGCGAGCGCGCGTGAGGATGCCGCTCGGCTGGCCCTCGTCGTCGAGCACCAGGAGCGCGAACAGTCCTTCGTTCTCGATCCGCTGCTCGGCGTCGAGGACGAGCGTGTCCTCGTCCACGACCGGGACGCTGACGCTCATGATCTCGCGCACCGACGCGCGCAGGCAGCCCTCGACGCTGTTCATCGCGCGCTGCAGCTCGATCGCCGAGACCATCCCGACGATCATCCCGTTCTCGTCGCGGACCAGCGCGACGCCGACGTCGCTCGACGTGAGGGCGAGCACGCACTCGCTCACGGCCGTGTCGGGGCTGACGAAGACGAGACCGTCGGTGAGCGCGACCTCACCGACACGCGCGAGCCGACGCCCGAGACTGCCGCCCGGATGGATGCTCGCGAAGTCCTCCTCGCGGAAGCTGCGCACCCGCATCAGCGCGATCGCGAGGGTGTCGCCCATCGCGAGGGTCGCGAGGGTCGAGCTCGTGGGCGCGAGGTTGTGCGGACAGACCTCGCGATCGACCGACACGTCGAGCGCGAGATCGGCGCCGAGCGCGAGGCGCGAGTCGGGCGCGCCGACCAGCGCGACCGTCGGCACGCCGCGGCGGCGCAGGTACGGCAGGAGCTGCAGGAGCTCGGCGGTCTCGCCGCTGTACGAGATCAGGATCACCGCGTCGCGCGAGGTGATCATGCCGAGGTCGCCGTGCAGCGCCTCGGTCGTGTGCACGAAGAAGCTGGGGGTGCCGGTCGAGGCGAGGGTCGCCGCGATCTTGCGGCCGATGTGGCCCGACTTGCCGAGACCGGTGACGACGACGTGGCCCTCGATGCCCTGCAGCATCCGGACGGCGCGACCGAAGCGCTCGTCGAGGCGCTCGCCGAGCTTCGCGATCGCGGCGGCCTGCTGGCGCAGCGTGTCGCGCGCCTGGCGCGAGACGGCGTCGAGCACGACGGCGAGACCGTTGCCGCCGGCGACGCCCTTGGCGCTGGCGAACCCGGCCCCCGCGAACCCGCTGGGGCCGATCGCGGCGCCCGCGATCCCTGCCGCCGGAAAGCCAGCACTGGCGATGACGCCAGAGCTCCGACCACCGCTCGCGTCGCGATCACTGCTCGAGGCGGAGGCATCGCCGGGCGTGCCCTCTGACCCGAGGGTCTCGCTCCCGAGCGCCTTCGCCGCTGCTTTCAGCCGCATCTCGATCCGGTCTCCCCGCAAAAGACGTCCTTGGTCGGTCGAACGTCGGCGCCTATGCAACGCGCCTCGCGGAGCCGCGGTTTAGCACCATCCGTGCCCCCTGTCGGAGTTCGCGACACTTCGGTCTTTTCGCGAATGGTTCCGCAGGGCTCCGGCTCGGTTGCGGGCGGCCACGGCACGCCGCTGTGACATCCCTGTCATGGTCGGGAGTCGCCAAAAGCGAAGACTTGGAGGACCGAGCGTCCCGGCTGGTCCGCGTAGATCGACACGCCGAGCTCGGTGTCGCCGCGCCGCACGAAGAAGCGCAGGGCGTTTTCCTCGACGATCGTGGGATCCGCCTGCCATCCCGCGCGCTCGAGCTCGGCGCGCAGCAGCGATTCCATGCCTTCCGGGGTGCTGGGGTACGCGACGCGCGCGATCGTCAGGGGATCACCGTCGCGCACCGGCAGGGGCATGCCCCCGGGGATGGATGGAAGCCCCTCTGGCCAGCTGCGGAGCACCGAGTGCTCCTCCGGATGGGGACGCTGGGGATCGTCGACTCCGAGGACCGTGTCGAGCGCGGCCCCGGTGCATGCGTCCAGCGCTGCACAGTCGTGATGGGGAGCGCACGCGAGCACGTCCTCGGGCATCGCGGCGTAGAGCCCTCCGGGCCGGCACGATCCGGCGCAATCGTCCTCCGCGTCGGTGCGCGCGATCCCGCGCGCGTCGAGGCACGCGGCGCTGTGCTCGCAGAGCGAGATGCAGCGCGGATCGCTGGGGGCCGAGGGCGCGACGGGCGCCGGTGCAGCGTCGCGCTCTCCGCACCCGATCGCGCAGAGCACGATCACGATCGTGATCGATCGCGCGATCACGCGTCCCCCGGCATGCAGTAGCCGTAGATCACGCCGCCGACCTCGCGCGGCGACGAGTGGCCGTTGCAGCGCTCGCCGCTCGCGCATCCGGCCGTGCTCGCCGACGCGCCGAGCACGCACCAGCGCGCGCATCCGTACTCGCCCTCGCCGGGATCGCGCGAGACCCCGAGCTCGCACACGAAGCCCGGCGCGCACGAGGTCGGCGTGGGCGTGCCCGAGCCGCACGCGTCGCCCTGCAACCCCGGGAAGAGCGCGCGACGACACTCGAAGTGCGGCACGTACGCGTCGCCGGGGCCGAGCCCGTCGATCCAGTCGCACGCCTCGCCCTCGGCGCATCCGTCGGACGTGATCGGGTCGCACGCGATCGTGCACGCGTAGACGCCGCTCGGGCTCCGCGAGTCGACGAAGTAGTGGCAGACGGAGTCGGCGCCCACACAGTCCTCCTGCGCGCTGCACGGTGCGCGGCACGCGCGACCACCGCGATGGTGATCGACGCAGACGTGCCCGGCGCCGCAGACCGGCGCGGTCTCGCACGCGACGTGCGGCGCGTAGGGCGCGGGTCCCGCGTCGGGCTGGTCACCGGCCGTACGGCAGGTTCCGTCGGGCGCGCAGATCCCGTCGGGGCAGGTCTCGCCACACGGCGAGTGACAGCGATCGTCGTCGCCGCAGACGAGCCCGTCGTCGCACGGACAGCCTTCGTCGTCGGAGAGCGCGCAGCGCGACGCGACGTTGCCGTGCAGGCACTCGGTGCCCGGCGGACAGTCGCGGTGCTCGCGGCACTCGCTGCCGCATCGACCGCCCACGCACGCGAGGCCCTCGGCGCAGTCGCTCGCGTACGTGCAGCGCGCACCGAGCACGACGTCGTCGGTGCATGCGACGAGGGCGAGCGCAGCGATCGACGCAGCGAGGGGCCGGATCACGGGGCGCCATTCTGTCCTCGCGAGATGTGCCGCGCTATATCGCGGCGACCATGAGAAAGAGGCCGATCGCAACCCTCCTCGCTGCGTCGATCGCAGCCCTCGCCGGCGCGTGCGGCCCGAGCGGCGCGACGCGCATCACGACACCCGACACCGCGCGCGCGGTCACGCCCACGAGCGCGCCCGACGAGACACCGCCCGACGGACCGCTGCCCGCGGGCGTCACACCGCTGCACTACCGCGTCGCGCTCGAGGTGCTGCCCGAGAACGATCGCTTCCGCGGCGAGGTGTGGATCCGCGCGCGCCTCGCCGAAGCGACGTCGCGCATCTGGATCCACGGCGCGCGCATGGACGTGTCGGCAGCGTCGATCGAGCACGTCGACGAGGAGAGCGACGAGCCGGTGAGCGTACCCGCGACCTGGCATCCCGCGGAGCGCGAGGGCATCGCCGCGCTGCGCACCGCGACGCCGGTCGGGCCGGGCGACGTGACGATCCACATCGCGTACGAGGCGCCCTTCGATCGCCAGCTCAAGGGGCTCTATCGCGTCGACGTGGGCGAGGATCACTACGCGTTCACGCAGTTCGAGGCGACGAGCGCGCGCTACGCGTTCCCCTCGTTCGACGAGCCGCGCTGGAAGACGCCGTTCGACATCGAGCTCACGGTGCACCGCGACCACGTCGCGATCGCGAACACGCGCGAGCTCGAGCGCACGCAGCTCGAGAGCGGGCTCGATCGGGTGCGCTACGCGACGACGCTGCCGCTGCCGACGTACCTCGTCGCGATGGCGGTCGGGCCGCTCGACGTGGTCGAGGGCGCGGCGATCCCGCCGAGCGCGGTGCGCTCGCGTCCGCTTCCGTTCCGGGGGATCGCGGCGCGCGGTCGAGGGCCCGAGCTCGCGCACGCGATGGAGCACACGCCGCGCATCGTCGCTGCGCTCGAGGACTACTTCGGGACCGAGTACCCGTACGACAAGCTCGACATCATCGCGGTGCCGGACTTCGCGTCGGGCGCGATGGAGAACGCGGGCGCGATCACGTTCCGCGAGTTCCTGCTGCTGCTCGGCGCGAGCCCGCCCGAGGATCAGGTGCGCGGCTTCGCGAACGTGATGGCGCACGAGCTCGCGCACCAGTGGTTCGGCAACCTCGTCACGATGCCGTGGTGGGACGACATCTGGCTCAACGAGGCGTTCGCGACGTGGATGGCATCGAAGACCGTCGCGCGCGTGTATCCCGAGATGAACGCGGATCTCGCGCAGCTCTCCGCGGTGCACGGCGCGATGGGCCAGGACTCGCTCGCGTCGGCGCGACGCATCCGCCAGCCGATCGAGAGTGATCACGACATCCGCAACGCGTTCGACTCGATCACGTACTCGAAGGGCGCGGGCGTGCTCTCGATGTTCGAGGCGTGGGTCGGCGAGGACGTCTTCCGCGAAGGCATCCGCACGTACCTGCGGCAGCATCGCTTCGGCACCGCGACCAGCGAGGACCTGCTCGCGGCGCTGAGCGAGTCGGCGGGACGCGACGTGATGACGCCGTTCCGCACGTTCCTCGAGCAGCCGGGCGTGCCGCTCGTCGAGGCGCGGCTCGAGTGCGCGGAGGGCGCACCACCGGTCGTGCACCTCGCGCAGTCGCGCTACACGCCGGTGGGCTCGACCGCGCCGCGCGATCGCACGTGGAGCATCCCGGTGTGCATCACGTATCCGGCGCGCGGGACGCAGCTCGCGACGACGTGTGATCTGCTGAGCGCGGCGAGCGCGGACGTGTCGCTCGCGGATGTGTCGCCCGCGGAGGTGCAGGGCTGTCCCGCGTGGGTCATGCCGAACGCGGGCGCGCGTGGGTACTACCGCTGGACGCTGCCGCCCGAGCAGCTGCGGGCGCTGCTCGAGCGCGGTGGGACGCGGCTCTCGGCGATGGAGCGCGCGAGCGTGGCGAACAACCTGCGCGCGGCGTTCGCGAGCGCGACGATCCCGGGCGGCGACGTGATCGGGGCGCTCCCGCGGATCGCCGGCGACTCGGTGCGGGTCGTCGCGACCGACCCGATGGGCCTCGCGGGGAACGTGGTCGAGCAGATCGTGTCGCCGGAGCACGAGGCGGCGGCGCGCACCTGGGCGGGAGGGCTCTATCGCACGAGCGCGACGCGGCTCGGATGGACGCCTCGCCCGCGCGAGGACGGAGACACGCGGCTGCTGCGGCGAGACGTGCTCGGGTTCATGGCGAACGTGGCGCGTGATCCGCGGGTGCGCACCGAAGCGGCGCGTCGCGGGCGCGCGTACCTCGGCGCGGGTGGCGACGGTGCGATCCACGCCGACGCGGTCGCGTCCGACCTCGCGGGGATCGCGGCGGCGGTCGCGGTGCAGGAGGGCGATGCGGCGCTCTTCGACGCGGTGCAGACGACGCTCTTCGCGACCGAGGATGCCGTGGTGCGCGCGCGTCTGATCGCGGCGCTCTCGAGCACCGAGGATCCCGCGCTCGCGGCGAGGGCGCTCGATCTCGGGCTCGACGCGCGGCTCCGCGTGAACGAGGTGCTGATCCCGCTGAGCGTGCAGGCGGAGCACGACGAGGGGCGCGAGCGCGCGTGGGCGTGGCTGGTGGAGCACTTCGATCGGCTCGCGGAGCGCATCGCGACGACGCGCGCGGGCGCGACGCCGTGGCTCTTCGCGGGGTTCTGCTCGCGCGAGGACGCCGAGCGGGTGCGCACGTTCTTCGAGCCGCGCATCGCGGAGCTCGCGGGCGGGCCGCGCAACCTCGCGGGCGCGATCGAGGCGATCGAGCTGTGCGCGGCGAGGGTGCAGGCGCAGCGCGCGAGCGTGGAGCAGGCGATCGCGCGGTGATGACGTGCGTGAATGGATCCGGGGGGATCCATTCACGCACGTGATGGATTGGGCTCAGCGGCAGGTCTGCACGCGACGCGTGTCGCGGGGCGTGCAGATCAGCCCCAGCGGGCCCAGCAGGCCATCGCACTCGACCCACGTGCCCTCGGCGCCGCAGCCGGGGACACCGCCGCGCCAGCCCTGGCCGGTGCAGCGCATGAGCACGGTGAGCGCGCTGCACTGGCGGTGGATCTGCTCGAACTCGCGCTCCTCGTTGCCGTTGCAGTCGTAGTCGAACGAGCACGAGGTGCCGGGGCCGCCGTCGCGGCAGTACGGCATGCGGAAGAAGCGCGTCTGCGCGGGATTGACCGCTTCGCCGACCGGCGTGGGCTCGTCGAAGCAGTCGCCGCCGTTCGGCGTGGTGCCCGCCGGGCACGAGCAGTCGCGGATCGCGCGGTTCACGCTGCCGAAGCCGTCGGCGTCGGTGTCGCCGTAGCACTCGATCTCGACGATCTCCTCGTCGACCGCGCCGTCGCAGTCGTCGTCGAGCTCGTTGCACTGCTCGGGCGCGCCCCCGTAGCGGTTGGGATCGAGGTCGTCGCAGTCGTCGCCGCACGCGCCGATCAGCTCGGGGGCGTGGCCGTCGCGATCCATGTCGACGAGCGCGACCTCGCAGCCCGTGCGCGGGTTGCACATCGCGGTGTGGCAGTCGTCCTCGGGCGCGCACGGAGGAGGGACGCCGCGCTGACAGCCGGCGTTCACGTCGCACGACTCCTCGCCGGTGCACGCGTCGACGTCGTCGCAGTCGAGATCCTCGCGACACGAGGGATGGCAGTCGGGCTCGCAGCCGTCGCCCGCCATCGAGTTGCCGTCGTCGCACTCCTCGCCTTCTTCGTGCACGCCGTTGCCGCAGCCGGCAGGGATGCACACGCCCGAGTCGCACACGCCGGGCTCGCCGCTCGGCGTCGTGCAGACGCGATCGGTCGAGGGCACGCCGGGCTCGCACTTCGATCCCGCGCTGCAGATCTCGACGCCGTTGCACGGGTTCTCGTCGTCGCAGTCGAGCGGGTCGTCGCAGCTCGGCACGCACGAGACGGGCTCGCATCCGTCGCCGGTGCGATCGTTCGCGTCGTCGCACAGCTCGCCGGTGCTCGAGTCGACGACTCCGTCGCCGCAGAACGAGAGCTCGCAGCGATCGTCGACGCAGATCAGCGATGCGCCGTCGGCGCCGCACGGCGTGCCGTTCGGCTGGCCGAGACACTCGTCGTCGGGCGGACCCGCATCGCCGCGGTCGGCGTCGGGGCGCGACGCGTCGATCGGGCCGGCGTCGAACGCGCCGGCATCGAAGCCGCCGCTGGGATCGGGCGGATCGACGTCGAGCGTGAGGCCGCAGCCCGCGACGCCGGTGATGGAGAGAAAAGCAAAGGCGGAGAAGACGTGCGCGCGGAGGTGCACGTATCCAGCCTAGCGGAACGCGAGATGCTGCGCGAATCCGCGCTTGCGGGAGTGCTCGCCTGCGCAGGGCCCGCACGGGAGCGTGCTCCGCACGCGGACGGGAGGGCCCGGAGTGGGCGAGCCGAGTTGAGACTCGCTTGCGGGAGTGCTCGCCTGCGCAGGGCCCGCACGGGAGCGTGCTCGGCACGCGTACGGGAGGGCCCGGAGTGGGCGAGCCGAGTTGAGACTCGCTTGCGGGAGTGCTCGCCTGCGCAGGGCCCGCACGGGAGCGTGCTCGGCACGCGTACGGGAGGCCCGGAGTGGGCGAGCCGAGTTGAGACTCGGCTACTCGCGCCGCGTCTTGCGCTTCCAGGAGAGGCGGATCGGCGTGCCCTCGAAGCCGAAGCGCTCGCGCAGCGCGTTCGCCACGTAGCGCTGATAGCTGAAGTGCACGGCCTCGGGCTCGTTCGTCACGATCACGAAGCGCGGCGGGCGCGTCTCGGCCTGCGTCACGTAGTAGAGCCGCACTGCCTTGCCCTTCTGGGTCGGAGGCGGGTGGTGCTCCAGCACTTCCTCGAAGAAGCGGTTGAGCTCCGCGGTGGTCACGCGCTTGCGATGCTCGGCGAGCGCGGCGTTCGCGGCCTCGATCAGCTTGTTCACCGCGCGGCCGGTCTTCGCGCTGACCGTGACGACGCGCGCCCAGGGCGCGAACGAGAGCACTTCGCGCGCACGCGCGACCGCCTTCTTGCGCTCGACGTCGCTCATCAGGTCGCCCTTGTTGAGCCCGACCACGAGCGCGCGGCCGCGATCGACGACGAGCCCCGCGAGCTTCGCGTCCTGCTCCGCGATCCCTTCCGCGGCGTCGACCAGCAGCACCACGACGTGGCTGCGCTCGATCGCCTTGATCGCCTTCATCACCGCGAGGCCCTCGACACCCTTGTCGATGCCGCGCTTGCGGCGCATGCCCGCGGTGTCGATCAGCACCCACTTGTCCTCGCCGCGCTCGTAGAGCGCGTCGATCGCGTCGATCGTGGTGCCGGGGCGCGAGTCGACGAGCTGGCGGTTCTCGCCGAGCAGGCGGTTCACCAGCGAGCTCTTGCCCGCGTTGGGGCGGCCGACGATCGCGACGCGCGGGATAGCCTCGTCCCACTGCTGCGAGGCGCCGGTGCCTTCGGCGGGCAGCGCCTCGGCGACCGCGTCCTCGAGCTCCGACATGCCGTTGCCGTGGAGCGCGCTGATCGGGATCAGGCGATCGATGCCGAGCTCGTAGAGCTCCATGCCCGCCAGCACCTGGGCCTTCGAGTCGGCCTTGTTCGCCGCGTAGATCACGGGCTTGTCGGCGCGGCGCAGGAGCGAGATCGCGGCCTGGTCGGCGCTGGTCGCGCCGGTCGTCGCGTCGAGCACGCACACCACGACGTCGGCCTCTTCGAGGGCGAGCTTCACGTGCTGCGCGATGCCCTCCTTCATCGGATCGTCGCTCTCGGGATCGAAGCCGCCGGTGTCGACCAGCACGACCTCGCGCCCCAGCATCAGCGTGTCGGCGTAGTGGCGATCGCGGGTGACGCCGGCGACGTCCTCGACGATCGCGATGCGCTGTCCCGCGAGGCGATTGAAGAGCGTGCTCTTGCCGATGTTGGGTCGACCGACGATCGCGACGACCGGGCGCGCGTAGATCGCACCCGCGGGCACCGGCTGCTTGCGCCGGTTGCGCTTCTTCTTCTGCGGAGCGCCTTCTTCCTCGAAGGGCGTCTCCTCGAACTCCTCGTCGCTCACGGCAGGCTCCCTTCGCGCGTCAGGCGGCGGACCTTCTCGGGGTCCTCGGTCCAGCCCGGCACCACCTTCACGAAGGTGCGCAGGAACACCTTGCGCTCGAGCATCGACTCGATGTTCTCGCGCGCCTCCTGGCCGATCGTCTTCAGCATCTCGCCGCGCGCGCCGATCACGATCGCCTTGTGCGAGTCCTTGGTGACGATGATCGTCACGCCGACGCGCAGCAGCTTGCCCTCGTCGACCCACTCGTCGACCTGCACCGCGACGCCGTGCGGCACTTCCTGTCGCACGTGCGCGAGCAGCGCTTCGCGCACCAGCTCCGCGACGAAGAAGCGCTCGGGACGATCGGTGAGCACGTCGTCCTCTTCGTAGAGGAGGCCCTCGGGCAGGTGCTCGCGGATCTCCTTCACGATCGGCGCGAGGTTCGCGCCGCGCAGCGCCGAGCAGGGCACGATCGTCGCCCAGGGGTGCGCTTTCGCGAGCACCTCGAGCGTCGGGAGCAGCTGGCCCTTGTCCTTGACCTTGTCGACCTTGTTGAGCGCGAGGACGATCGGCTTGCCGAGCGGCTTCATCAGCTCGAGCACGCGCTGATCCTCGGGCGCGAGCGCGCGGCGCTTCACCACGTCGCTGGCGTCGACGAGCAGGAGCAGCACGTCGCCCTGCTCGAGCGCGCCCTGCGCTTCTTCGACGAGCACGCGGCCGAGCATGCTCTTGGGCGCCTCGAGGCCGGGCGTGTCGAGGAACGCGATCTGCGTGCGCGCGCCCTCGACCGGCGCGTCGAACACGCCGAGCAGCACCGTGCGCGTGGTGCCGGGGCGCGGCGCGACGATCGCGAGCTTCGTCCCGAGGAGGGCGTTGAGCAGGGTGGACTTGCCGACGTTCGGACGCCCGGCGATCACGCAGCGACCCGCGCGCGGCGGGGCCGCGTCGGGCTTCTGCTTGCGATTCTGGGCCGAATCGCGAGGTGTGGTGCTGCGGGGGCGGGCCATGACGGAAGCGCGAGTCTAGTGCTCGGCGCCGTCTCGTCGAGCGCGGGGGCGCGCAGCGTCGTGCGGTAGAGGTACGATGCGGGTGAACCGGGTCGCGCTGGCAGGGTGCGCGGTCGGGCGGAGGCGAGTGAGGGAGCACGTCGTCGCGGTCGCATTGTCGGGGTTGTGCGTGGTCCACGCGGGGTGCGCGCTCGAGCGCATCGGCATCGTGCCGTACGCGTCGCCGCGAGACGGAGGTGCGCAGCGGGACGCGGGCACGATCGATCCCGGCGACGCGGGCACGATCGACGTCGATGCGGGCTCGAACGACGCGGGCTCTCCCGATGCCGGGCGCCATCCGCTGTGCGCCGACGACCCTGCGCTGGTCGCTTGTTATCCGTTCGACGGCGACGCGCGCGACCACGGGCCCCGCGCGAACGATCTGCTGGTGACCGGGGTGGGCTGGGATCCGGATGGCGGGATGGTGCTCGGCGCGGCGAGCAGCGCGGTGGTCGCGACGCGACCGGAGCTCGCGCACACCGAGACGTCGATCCTGGCGTGGGTGCGGCTCGACTCGCTCCCGCTCACCGGGCGCGTGGGGCTCGTCGATCACGACGGGCAGTACGGCATCTTCGTGCATCCCGGTGGCGAGCTGCGCTGCGCGATCACGATCGCGGGATCGGGCTGGGCGATGGCCGCGGCGGTGATCGGAGCGCGCGAGTGGCATCACGTCGCGTGCGTCGCGGAGCAGGCGACGCTGCGGCTCTACGTCGACGGCAGGGAGGTCGCGACGACGCCCGCGGCGATGACCCGCACGCCGGGGAGCTCCGCGCTCTACGTCGGCGAGAACGGGCCCACCGGCGACGATCAGCTGATCGGGGCGATCGACGATCTGCGGATCTGGGACGAGCCGTTCACCGCGCAGCAGGTCGCTGCCGACGAGCGCGCCGGTCGCTGATCCGATCGGTCCGTCACCGTCGCGAGCACGGGCGATCGTCGCCGCCGCGCGATCGGCGGTCGTTCTCCTCGCGCTCGAGGCGATCGAGCTCCTCGCGGCGCGCGCGATGGCGCGCGGCGTCTTCTTCCATGCGGCGGCGCTCCTCGGGCGTGATGTGCCGCTGCTCGTTGGGATCGGAGTAGAAGTCGCGGCGCGGCAGGCCGCGATCGGCGCGGTACTGGTTCTCGGTGAACTCCGCGTCGGCGTAGGGACCGACGCCGACGGTGCGGAGCTCGTTCTGCTGCACGCCGCGGCACGCGGGACGCAGACCGCACATGCGCGCGTCGCGACGGCCCACGCGTCGATCGCGGTTCTGGCCGCGCACGATGTCGTCGGCGTGCACGAGCTCGTGGAAGAGCGTGACGTCGCTCGGGTAGTTGTCGCGATGACCGAACTCGCCGGGGCGACCGCCGGGCACGCCCTCGGGGAGCGCGTTGTCCTCGGGGTTGTAGGAGAGGCGCGCGGTCGAGGGACCGAGGCGATCGGTCGCGCCGCCGCCGCCCGCCTGCGAGCCGACCTGCACGTTGCCGCCGCTGTCGCGGAGGGATCGCAGGAGACGACGACCGCTCGGGGTGCTCGCGATGGTCTCGAGATCGCGGCGCGCACGCTCGACGAACTCGGGGCTGCCGGTGATCGTGATGTTGCCGACGCGCACGCGCTCGAGCGGGTTGCCGTTGTGATCGCTGAGCCGCTCGGGGTCGCCGACGTCGAAGCCCTCGATGTTGCCGAGGGTGGGGCGCGGCATCGGCGGCGCGCTCGACGGGCCCTCGCCGCGATCGTCGCCGCCGCGATCGCTTCCGCGTGAGCAGGGGCGCGGATCGTCGTCGCGATCGTAGTCGCGATCGTAGTCGCGCGCCGGGCCGCGATCGCGATCACGATCACGATCTCGGTCGCGGCGTCGATCGCGATCGGGCACGCCGAACGGGGGAGGCACGACGCCGAGGTCGCCGAAGCCGCCGAGGCCGGGGTCGAGCCCCGCGATCGCCGAGTCGTCGAGCTCGCCGCCATCGCCGACGAAGCTCTCGGAGCTCGCGACGCCGAGCGCGCCGACCGCGGTCGCGCCGAAGACCGCGAGCGTGCCCGCGAGGATGAGCTGCTCGGTGCCGAGCTGTCCGCGTGGATCGCGGAGGAGGTTGCGTCGCATCGTCATGCGCGCGCATCGAGAGCATCCGGCGTACCGCGCCCGAAGGCGCTCGATCCGGGGTGGTGCGCAGTGCGCATCGAAGGGATGCCCATGCGCACCGAGGTGGGCATCGCGGTGCCCGCGCCTATGCCGATGAGGGTGCGGACGCGGAGGTTCGGGGACGTCCTCGTGCCGGTGATCGGCCAGGGGACGTGGAACATGGAGCAGGATGCGCGCGACGAGGTCGTGCGCGCGCTGCGGCGTGGGCTCGATCTCGGGCTCACCCACGTCGACACCGCGGAGCTCTACGGGAGCGGGCGTGTCGAGGAGATCGTGCGCGAGGCGATCGCGGGACGGCGCGACGAGGTGTTCCTCGTGAGCAAGGTGCTGCCCTCGAACGCATCGCGGCGCGGGACGATCGAGGCGTGCGAGCGAAGCCTCGCGAGGCTCGGAACCGATCGGCTCGACGCGTACTTGTTGCACTGGCCGGGGTCGTTCCCGCTCGAGGAGACGATCGCGGCGTTCGAGCAGCTCGTGCGCGACGGGAAGATCGCGCGCTGGGGCGTGAGCAACTTCGACGAGGAGGAGCTCGAGCAGGCGCGACGGATCGCGGGCGAGGGACGCATCGCGTGCAACCAGGTGCTGCACCACCTGCAGGAGCGCGCGATCGAGCACGCGGTCGCGCCGTGGTGCGCGGCGCACGGAGTCGCGGTGGTGGGCTATTCGCCGTTCGGATCGGGGGAATTTCCCGCGCCGGGGAGCAAGGGCGGCAAGGTGCTCGCGGAGATCGCGCGCGCTCGTGGGGCCACGCCGAGGCAGGTCGCGCTCGCGTTCTTGTTGCAGGTCGTGCCCGACGCGCTGGTGATCCCGAAGGCCTCCAAGGTCGCGCACGTGGAGGACAACGCGGGCGCGATCGATCTCGTGCTGAGCGACGGCGAGGTCGCGCGGATCGACGCGGTGTTCCCGAAAGGCAAGAAGCGGCGGGGAGTGCCGACGTTGTGAGGGGCGCGGCCGAGCACGCGCAGGTGGTGCACGGGTCTCGTGCGGTGGCGCTCGTGCTCGTCGCGTTCGGTGTCGCGTGCGGTGCGCCGGCGCCGCGGATCGAGCGGGCGGAGGAGGTCGCGCCACGCGTCGCGTTCGCCTCGATGGATGCGGACGTGTGGGCGTTCGAGCGGCGCGTGGAGGGCGTCGCCGATGACGCGTGCGTGGATGTCGAGCTGCGGCGAGGGCCGAGCGAGATCGAGGTGGAGCGCGAAGGCGAGCGCTTCGTCGCGACGGTGCCGCTGGGGTCGGGCGAGAACGTGCTCGTCGCGCGCTGCGAGCTCGCGGGTGGGACGAGCGTCGAGAGCGCGCCGCTGCGGCTCCTGGTGCGGCTCGAGGACCGACCACGCGCGGTGGTGCGGGCGAGGGTCGAGGGCGACCGGGTGATCGTCGATCTCGAGTCGAGCACGCCGGCGGAAGGGCGCAGCGCGCCGCTGGTGCGCGCGTCGTGGAGCGGCGTCGGGCTCGTCACCGAGGGCGGCGCGCCGATCGAGACGGTGACCGATCGTGCGGTGGTGCTGCAGAGGCCGGCGAACGACGGCGAGTACGTCGTGCAGGGCGAGATCACCGACGCGATGGGGCGCGGCGATCGCGCCGCGGCGCGCTTCGTGGTCGAGGGCGGAGCGGCGCGGGTGAGCGATCCGATGCGGGAGCACGCGCGCTGGATCGCGGACGCGGTGATCTACGGCGCGGTGCCCTTCTTGTTCGGCGCGCCGGGGCTGCCCGCGATCACCGCGCGGATCGACGCGGTGCGCGCGCTCGGGGTCGACACGATCTGGCTCTCGCCGATCACGCGCTCGCCCGACGACGACTACGGCTACGCGGTCACCGACTACTTCGACGTGCGCGAGAGCTACGGCACGACCGAGGATCTGCGCGCGCTCGTCGAGGCCGCGCACGCGCGCGGGATGCGCGTGCTGATGGACTTCGTGCCGAACCACGCGTCCGACAGACATCCGTACTTCGAGCATGCGCAGCGCTTCGGGCCGCGCTCGCCGTACTACGAATTCTTCGATCGCGACGAGGGCGGCGAGGTCACGCACTACTTCGACTGGGAGAACCTTCCGAACCTCGAGTACGCGCATCCCGAGGTGCAGCGCATGATGCGCGAGGCGTTCGCGCACTGGGCGCGCGACCTCGACGTCGACGGGTTCCGCATCGACGCCGCGTGGGGCGTGCAGCAGCGCGAGCCCGGCTTCTTCCGCGCGCTCTCGGAGGAGCTCTATCGCGTCGATCCGCAGCTCTTGTTGATCGCCGAGGCGAGCGCGCGCGATCCCTACTGGCGCGAGGTCGGCTTCGCCGCCGCGTACGACTGGACCGACGAGGTCGGGCACTGGGCGTGGCGTGAGGCGACGGGATGGTCGGGCACCGATCCCGGCATCGACGTGCCCGCGCTGCGCGAGGCGATCGTCGCGACCGAGCGCGCGCGCGACGGGCTCGAGGTCGTGCGCTTCCTCGACAACAACGACACCGGCGCGCGCTTCCTGACGCGACAGGGACGCGGCGCGCACGACGCCGCGAGCATGTTGCTCTTCACGCTGCCGGGGCTCCCCGCGCTCTTCACCGGCGCCGAGATCGGCGCGGAGTACGAGCCCTATGCGCACGAGGAGCCGCTGGTGTGGGAAGGCGGCGAGGACGTGGCGCGCGTCCTCGCGCGCGGCATCGCGACGCGGCGCGCGGTGCGCGCGCTGACCGAGGGTGAGCTCGTGATGCTCGAGGTGGATCCCGCGGACGCGGTGCTCGCGTTCCTGCGTCGCGATCCCGAGGGCGATGTCGCGCCCGCGCTCGTCGCGATCGAGCTGAGCGGCGAGGCCCGTCGCGCGCGCATCACGCTGCCCGCCGACGCGCAGCGGACCTTCGGTGCCCGTGCGTGGCGCGATCGACTGCAGGACGAGGCGGTGTCGGTCGAGCGACGCGCCGGCGAGGTGATCGTCCCGCTCGCCGCGCACGGAGCGCGCGTGTTCGAGGGCAGCGTCGATCGTCGCTGACGCGTGGCTCGACGCCGCGTGATCGAACGCCACGCGACGAGCACGCGCGCTTGCGCGCTCGGGCCCCGGGATCAGGGATCCGATAGAGCAGCGCGCCGATGACGGACATCGCTCACGAGGCCGCGAGCGAGGCGAGCGCTCGCCCCGACGAGAAGGAGCGCTCGCGGTGGGCGATCCTCCGCCGCGCGCTCTCGTTCGCGCGCCCCCATCGCCGCAAGATCACGATGATCCTCGCGCTGACGATGATGGCCGCCGCGCTCGGTGCCGCGGAGCCGCTCGTGCTGCGCTGGATCTTCGACGCGCTCGCTGCAGGCAGCGGCGAGATCGACGTCGCACTCACCGGCGTGGCTGCGCTGGCGCTGGTTGGCGTGCTGCGCGAGATCGGCGCCGGCACCGCGACGTTCATGACGTGGCGGACGCGCCTCGAGATCCACTTCGCGCTGCTCGACGCCACGGTGGAGCGCCTGCATCGACTGCCGATCGAGTTCCACAAGGCCGAGGGCGTCGGCGCGACGATGACGCGGCTCGATCGCGGCATCCAGGGCTTCGTCGGCGCGCTCAACGAGATCGCGTTCAACCTGCTGCCGGCGCTCGGATATCTGCTCTTCGGCGTGATCGTGATGATCCAGCTCGACTGGCGCCTCGCGCTGCTCGTGCTCGCGTTCGCGCCGCTGCCCGCGCTGATCGCGGCGCGCGCGGCGCCGACCCAGACGCGGCGCGAGGAGGCGCTGCTCTCGCGCTGGTCGAAGATCTACTCGCGCTTCAACGAGGTGCTCTCGGGCCTCGTCACGGTGCGCAGCTTCGCGATGGAGGACATCGAGAAGGGGCGCTTCCTCGACGACGTGCGCGAGGCCAACGACGTGGTGGTGCGCGGCGTTGGCTTCGACACGCGCGTGGGCGCGATGCAGAACGCGGCGGTCACCGCGGCGCGCGTCAGCGCGATCGGGCTCGGCGCGGTGCTGATCGTGCGCGGCGAGATCTCGATCGGCACGCTCATCGCGTTCCTCGGCTACGTCGCGGGCGCGTTCGGGCCGGTGCAGAACCTCGCGGGCATGTACCGCACGTTGCGCATGGCGACGGTCTCGATCGACACGATCTTCTCGATCCTCGACGCGCAGGAGCACCTCGGTGACTCGCCCGACGCGAAGGAGATCTCGCACGTCCGCGGCGACGTCGACTTCGACTCGGTGCGCTTCGGATACCGTCGCGAGCGACCGATCCTCGAGCGTGTCCATCTGCAGGTGGAGGCGGGCGAGACGATCGCGCTCGTGGGCCCGAGCGGCTCGGGCAAGTCGACGCTGATGTCGCTGCTGCAGCGCTTCTACGATCCCTGGCAGGGCACGGTGCGGGTCGACGGCGTCGACGTGCGCGATCTGAAGCAGTCGTCGCTGCGCAGGCAGATCGGCGTGGTGCTCCAGGAGCCGATCCTCTTCAACGACACGATCGCCGCGAACATCGCGTACGGGCGGCCCGACGCGACGCCGGCGCAGGTCGAGGCCGCGAGCCGCGCGGCGCACGCCGACGTGTTCGTGGAGAAGCTCGCGCACCGCTATCAGACGAAGGTCGGCGAGCGCGGCGCGCTGCTCTCGGTGGGCGAGCGTCAGCGCATCGCGATCGCGCGTGCGCTCTTGAAGGACCCGGCGATCCTGATCCTCGACGAGGCCACGAGCGCGCTCGACGCGGAGTCGGAGTCGCTCGTGCAGGACGCGATCGAGAAGCTGGTGGTGGGGCGAACCACGTTCGTGATCGCGCACCGCCTCGCGACCGTGGTGAACGCCGATCGCATCGTCGTGCTGCGGCACGGCGAGGTGATCGAGATCGGCAGGCACGAGGAGCTGCTGCGCGCGAAGGGCTACTACGCGTCGCTGGTCGCGAAGCAGAGCCGCGGGATGCTGCCCGAGGAGTAGAGCTCACCGCGGGTTCGTGCTCTGCTGCGCGCGTGGCTCGTTCGATCGTCGTGCTCGCGCTCCTGCTCGCGTCGTGTGCGAGCTTGCAGCGCGCTCGAGAAGATCTCGATGCGCGCTCCGGGCTCGCGCTGGTCTCGGGCCGGGTGCGCGTCGACGGGGGAGATGGCGCGCCGGTCGTGGTCGCGCTGTTGCGCGCACCGCCGCGCGAAGGGTGTCCCTACGAGGTCGTCGATCGACGTCAGGTGTTCGGGCGCGAGGGCGGCTACGAGATGGTCGCCGAGCCCGGGATCTACCGGCTCGTCGCGTTCGAGGACAGCTCGCGCGATCTCGAGTACTCGCCGGGCGAGCGCATCGTCGCGTGGGACGACTTCCACGATCTCGAGCTCGCGCCGCGATTCCATCCCGGCATCGATCTCGAGCTCTCGGGGCTCGCGCCGCGCTTCGAGCGTGCGATCGCGACGACACCCGCGCCGAGCGGGTTGAGCGTGGGCGAGGTGCGGGCGCTCGACGACGCGCGCTTCGGGCCCGAGGTCGCGCGCATCGGGATCTGGGAGCCGCTGCGCTTCCTGCGCGAGTCGGGCGCCGGCGTGTACTTCCTCGAGCCCTACGACCCGTCGCGCACGCCGGTGCTCTTCGTGCACGGAATGGGCGGTCATCCGCGGGAATTCGCGTCGATGATCGCGCGGCTCGATCGCACCACGCACCAGGCGTGGGTCGCGTTCTATCCGTCGGGCTGGGACCTCGAGAGCATCGCGTCGTACCTGCACCGCGCGATGAGCGAGGCGCACACGACGACGCGCTTCGAACGGCTCTGCGTCGTCGCGCACAGCATGGGCGGCGTGATCGCGCGGCGCGCGCTCGCGATGCACGTCGGGCAGCGCGAGGATCCGACGCGCTCGTTCGTGCACGGCTTCGTGACGATCGCGTCGCCGCTCGGAGGGCATCCCGGTGCGGCGCAGGGCGTGGTGCTGAGCCCGGTGGTGATCGACTCGTGGCGCTCGCTGGTGCCGGCGAGCTTGTTCCTCCGAGACCTCTACGACGTGCCGCTCCCGCGCGAGACGCGATATGCGCTCCTGTTCGCCTATCGAGCGGGCCAGTCGGACGACGGGGTCGTGCCCATCGCGAGCCAGCTGCGCGCCCAGGGCCAGGACGAAGCGCAATTCGTGCGCGGATACGAGGACACCCACACCGGCGTGCTGCAGAACGAGCGAGTGTGGGCGGCAGTCGAGCGAGAGCTGGAGACGTGTCGAGACGCGATGTAGTGCTCGAAGGGCTCAGTGCACCGGAGCCAACGCCTTCTTCGCTTCGCTCACGGCGTACACCACCAAGCCCACGCCCGCGAAGTACAGCCACCATCGGAGCTCGATCGGCGCGCTGTGGAAGAGCACGTTCATGAACGGCGCGTACGTGAAGAGCAGCTGACAGCCGAGCATCGCAATCGCGCCCGCCCACACCCATCTGTTCGAGAAGAGGCCCAGTCGGTGCGCGGGAATCCGCAGCGATCGACACGAGAACAGATAGGCCACCTCGACCACGACGATCGTGTTCGTCGCGATCGTGCGCGCTTCCGCGATCTTCGTGGGGTCCTCGGCGTACGCGAGCTCGAAGAACCCGAACGCTGCGCCCGCGATCAGGCACGAGACCAGCAGTGTCCGCACCGCGAGCCGCACGCCGAGCAGTGACTCCTTGGGATCGCGCGGCGGGCGCGACATCACGCCCGGCTCCTTCTTCTCGAACACCAGGGTCACGCCGAGCAGCACCGCGGTCGCGAGGTTCACCCAGAGGATCTGCACCGGCAGGATCGGCAGCTCGCGCTGCGCGACGATCGCCGCGAGCAGCACGAGGCCCTCGCCGCCGTTCGTCGGCAGCGTCCATGCGATGAACTTCCTGAGGTTGTCGTAGACCCGGCGCCCTTCTTCGACCGCGGCCTCGATCGTCGCGAAGTTGTCGTCGGTGAGGATCATCGCGGCCGCGCCGCGCGCGACGTCGGTGCCGTTCTTCCCCATCGCGACGCCGATGTCCGCCTGCTTCAGCGCGGGCGCGTCGTTGACTCCGTCGCCCGTCATCGCGACGACGTGACCCCGCTTCTGCAGCGCGCGCACGAGGCGCAGCTTCTGCTCGGGCGCGACCCGCGCGAACACCGAGGCACGCTCGGCGAGCGCGGGCAGGGCGTCGTCGCTCACGTCCTCGAGCTCGCGCCCCGTGATCGCGCGCAGCTTTCCGTTCGCGTCGCGCTCGCCGTCGAGCCCGAGCTCGTCGGCGATCGCCGATGCCGTCACCGCGTGATCGCCGGTGATCATCTTCACCTGGATGCCCGCGGCGCGGCAGCTCGCGACCGCGCGCTTCGCCTCGGCGCGCGGCGGATCGATCATCCCGACGAGGCCGAGGAACGTCAGCTCCTTCACGTCGGCGTGCACGATGTCGGTCGCGCCGGCGGGCATCTCGCGCTTCGCGATCACGAGGAGGCGCAGCCCGCGTGATGCGAGCTCGTCGATCTTCGCCGCCGCCGCGTCGCGATCGAAGCGGGTGCACGCGCCGTCGGCGTCGAGGGCCTCGACGCACGCGGCGAGCAGCACGTCGGAGGAGCCCTTCACGTGCATCGTCGCGCGACCGTGGCGCTCGTCGTGATCGAGCGTCGCCATGTACATGTGGTCGGACTCGAACGGGATGACGTCGAGGCGTCGGCTCTCGTCGAGGCCGAGCGCGCCGCCCGCCTTCTCCGCGAGCACCACGAGCGCGGCCTCGGTGGGATCGCCCTCGACCTTCGTGCCCTCGGGCCCTCGCAGCACCCGCGTGTCGTTGCACAGCGCGCCGGCGCGCACGCACTCGAGCAGCGCTCGACACGAGGTCACGTCGACGCGCGAGCTCTCGCGCACGAACCCGCCGGCCGCGTCGTAGCCGACGCCCTTCACGCCGAAGTCGATCCCGCCTGCCCACACGTGCGTGACCGTCATCTGGTTCTCGGTGAGCGTGCCCGTCTTGTCGGAGCAGATCACCGACGTGCTCCCGAGCGTCTCGACCGCGGGCAGACGGCGCACCAGCGCGCGCCGCTTCGCCATCTGCGACACGCCCACCGCCAGCAGCACCGTGACCGCCGCGGGCAGGCCCTCGGGGATCGCACCGACCGCGAGCGCGACCGCGGCGTTGAACGTCTTCGCGAGATCGGAGTGACGCGCGGCCTCGAGCGCGAACGCGCCCGCGGCGACGGCGAGGATGATCCACACCAGCGCGCGCGAGAGGCCCTCGATGCGGCGGGTGAGCGGCGTCGCGATCTCCTCGGCCGACGCGATCAGCCCCGCGATGCGCCCGGTCTCGGTCGCGTCACCGGTCGCCACCACGATGCCGGCGGCGCTGCCGTAGGTGACCGCGGTGCCGGCGAACGCGAGGTTGGTGCGATCGGCGAGCACCGCATCGGGCGGCAGCTCGGCGATCTGCTTGCGGACCGGCACCGACTCGCCGGTGAGTGGGGCCTCGTCGACGTGCAGATCGCGGATGCGCAACAACCGCAGATCGGCAGGCACCGAGTCGCCCGAGTGGAGCTCGACGAGATCGCCGACGACCAGCTGCTCGCTGCGCACGCGCGCCTTGCGTCCGCCGCGCACGACGCTCGCCTCGGTCACCACCAGCGCGTCGAGCGCCGCGATCGCGCTCTCGGCGCGCTGCTCCTGGAAGAACCCGATCAGCGCGTTGAGCACCACGACCGCGCCGATCACCGCGGCATCGACGTAGTCGCCGAGCGCGATCGACACGATCACGGCGAGGATGAGCACCACGACCAGCGGCGCGATGAATTGATCGAGCAACCGCCGCCACGCGGGCCGCCCGCGCCGCCGCGACAAGCGGTTGGGACCGTCGCGATCGAGGCGATGCTTCGCCTCGGCCTCGTCGAGCCCCGCACGATCGTCTCCACCGAGCGCGGCGACCACGTCGCCCGCGCGCTTCGCGTGCCAGTCCTTCGAGCCGTTCTCGCGCACGACCGCATAGGTCCCCGGGCGCGTGCGGAGGTCAACCTTTCGGCTCGCCGGGGATGGCGCCGTCGCCATCGCGTCACGCGGGCGCGATGCGCGGCTCGGGCTCCGGCAGCTCGATCCACCGCACGATGTCCTGCATCTCCAGCACGCCGATCACGTCGTCGCCCTCGAGCACCGGGAGCGTCGCGATCTCCGCGCGGAGCATCGTCCGCAGCGCCTCCGCGAGATCGGTGCGCGCGCCGATGCGCGGCAGCTCCGTCACCGGCACCATCGCGTCGCGCACGGGGCGCTGCTCCCACTCGCGCGCCGGCACGCGACGCACGTCCTCGAAGCGAAGGAGCCCCACGCACACGCCGCGCTCCATCACCGGCAGCGCGCGCGCCGAGGTGCCGACGAAGTGGTTCGCGACCGCGCTCGCGATCGGCACCTCGGGCCCGATCGCGCTCGTCACCGGGTGCATGAGGTGCGACGCGACGAGCCCGCCGAGGCGCTCCTCGAGGAGCGCGCTCTGGTGGTACGTGCTCGCCGCGCTCAGCAGGAACCAACCGAGGAACGCGATCCAGACGCCGCTCGTGAACGCGAGCGGGCCGAGTCGGAACGCCGACGCGATCCCGATCGCGATCATCACGAGCGAGATCGCCTGTCCGATGCGCGCGGCGACGCGCGTCGCAGTGCGGTAGTCGCCGTCGAGCGCCCAGAGCAGCGCGCGGAGCACGCGCCCGCCGTCGAGCGGGAACGCGGGGATGGTGTTGAACAACGCGATCGCGAGGTTCGCGATGCCGACCCACGCGAGCAGCGCCGGCACCGGCTCGAGCCATCCGAGCACGCCCGACGCGTCGGCCCAGAGCTTCGCGAGCGGGACCTGCATGAGCCCGGCGAGCGTGATCAGCACGAGCCCGAGCACGAGGCTGGTGATCGGGCCGACGAACGCGACGACGATCTCCCGCGCCGGCGTGCGTCCTTCGCGCGGATAGGTCGCGATGCCGCCGAGCAGGAAGAGCGTGATCGCGGTGACCGGCGTGCCGAGCCGGCGCGCGACGAGCGCCTGCACGAGCTCGTGCACGACGATCGACGTGGCGATCCCGACCACCGCGAAGAACGCGAGCAGGACCGAGAGCCCGAGCGGCCAGCCCGGATGGCTCGCGAAGAAGTGCGCGCTGAGGCTGACGAAGAAGAGGAGCCCGACGAGCAGCCAGCTCCAGTCGAGCCGCACGTCGATCCCCGCGAACCGTCCGAGCCTCAGATTTCCCTGCATCGTCGTGCTCACTCCTGGGCGCTCGTGGGCAGCGCGAAGGGGCCGCCGCGTGACGAGAGCGCGCGCTCGATCGCATTCCGCACGTGGGTCCAGAGCACCGACAGGCGTGCATACGGCGAGTCGTTCACCGCACGATCGGTGAACACGCCGTGCGCGCCGAAGTCGCCGGGCAGCGGCTCGAAGAGGTTGTCGCGCCGCGGCACGTGGAGCGGCATCTCGGCCATCTGTCCGTCGTAACCCTCGTTCGCGAGCACGTGATCGGCATATCCGGGCGCGAATTTCGATCCGAGGATCGCTTTCACGGTGGGCTTTCCGACGAAGACCTCGCGACGCCGATATCCGATCGAGTCCGCGATCACACGCGCTGCGACCTCGGGCTGGTAGATCGGCGGAACCGGCTGAGGGTGTTTGTCGAATCGAGTCCTGCACCAGGAGAATTGCGGCGTGTTCATCGCAGGCAGATGGATCATCGTCAGTGCGATCCGACTGCGGTCGTGGAGCAGCTCGCTGCGCAGCGAGTCGGTGAACCCGCGCACCGCGTGCTTCGCGCCGCAGTACGCCGCCTGCAGCGGGATGGAGCGATAGGCGAGGGCGGAGCCGACCTGGATGATGTGGCCGCGATCGCGCGGCTTCATGCGACGCAGCGCGGCCATCGTGCCCCACACCGCGCCGAGATAGGTCACCTCGGTCACGCGGCGCACCTCGTCGGGCGCGAGCTGCTCGATCGGCGACACCACCGTGCACATCGCGTTGTTGATCCAGACGTCGATCGGGCCGATCTCGCGCTCCGTGAGGTCCGCCGCGGCCTCGACCGCCGTCTCGTCGGCGACGTCGGTGGGGATCGCGATCGCGGGCACACCGAGCGCCCACGCCTCGCGCTGTGCGGCCACGAGCCCGTCGTGCCCACGCGCCAGGAGCGCGAGCCCCCAGCCTCGCGCCGCGAGCTCGCGAGCGGTGGCCCGTCCCACGCCCGCGCTCGCCCCGGTGATGACCGCGATGCCCTTCATGGAGACGTGTGAGTTCAAGAGTCGGGCCGAGCACGAGAGAGGCGGAACGTCACGGCGCGGTCTTCACCAGCGTGCGCAGCACCTCCGCCACGCTCCACGCCTGCGCGCAGCAGCCGCGCGGCACGTAGGGCTCCTCGGCGTCGAAGATCTCGCTGATGTTCCCGACGCATGCGTCGTTCATCGCGCTGCCGAACCCCGAGAGCAGCGATCTCGCCTCCACGACGCGCTCCGGGTGCACCCGCAGGAACGCGTCGACGAAAGGCCCGATCAGCCACGCCCACACGGTGCCCTGGTGGTACGCGAGATCGCGCGCGCGCAGGTCGCCGAAATAACGAGGCTTGTAGTCGGTGTGTCCGGGCGCGAGCGAGCGCAGCCCGAACGGCGTGAGCAGTCGAGTCTGCACCTTGTGCAGCACCGTCTCCCACTTCGACTTCTCGAGCACCGGATGGGCGAGCGAGAATGCGAGCACCTGATTCGGTCGGAACGCGGCGTCGTCTCCGCTCTCGCCGTCGACGACGTCGTAGAGATATCCACCCTCCGAGTACCAGAATCGCGCGTTGAACGACGCGTGCGCGCGATCGGCGTGCTCCGCGAAGTGACGCGCCGTGCCCTCGTCGCGCAGCTCGTCGAGCGCCCAGCGCTGCATCGAGCGCAGCGTGTTGTACCAGAGCGCGTTGAGCTCGACGGCCTTGCCACGGCGCGGTGTGACGACGTAGTCGCCCACCTTCGCGTCCATCCACGTGAGCTGATATCCCTCCGCGCCCTGGCGCAGCAGCCCGTCGTCCGCGTCGACGCCGATGCCGAAGCGAGTCCCGCGCATGTGCTGCGCGACGATGTCCATCAGCGTCGGCATGAGCAGGCGCAGCGTCGCGCGGTCGTTGGTTACCTCCACGTAGCGCCCGAGCGCGTGGAAGAACCACAACGTCGCGTCCGCGGTGTGATAGAGGCCGAGGTTCTTTCCCTCGGGGAACATGTTGGGAATCAGACCGTCGCGGACGTAGTGCGCGAACGTGCGGAGGATGTAGCCCGCCTCGTTGTGCCGCCCCGTCGTGAGCGTCAGTCCCTCGAGCGAGATCATCGTGTCGCGGCCCCAGTCGGTGAACCAGTGGTATCCCGCGATCACCGTGCGGATCTCGTCGCCCGACGCATAGGCGCGCGCCGCGTCCTCGGTGCGTCCCGCGGGCGTGATCAGGAATTGATCCGCGGCCTGCACCAGCTCCGCCGCGAGCCCCTCGCGCGCCTTCGGATGTGCGAGCGCCGCGAGCTTCGCCCGCCGCTCGCGCTCGCGCGCGACCACTTGATCGTGCGGCACCGCGTGGACGACGTTCCAGTCCTCGACCGACGCGACCAGCGCGATCGGCTCTCCGCGCTTCAGTCGCGCGCGGAAGTACCCGGGCGTATAGAGCGCGCCGACGGCGTCGTATCCGCGGCTCGCCTCGATGTGATAGCGGACGTCGTGGATGCGCTTGCCCTCGATGCGGAAGGCCGACTCGCACCCTCGCACCTGCATCCGCAAGGGCGGTAGATCGAGCTCGTCCTCGTGCGAGACCTCGAATCGATCACCGATCAGCCGGAGCGCGTACTCGCCCTCGACGCGCCCTTCGACCGAGCCCTCGTGATGGCGGAAGTGCAGCCACGGCTCGAGCTCGATCTCGGGCTCCGATCCACCGGCGCACAGCGTGTAGACGACGTACGTCGTGTTCTGCCGGTGCGGCATCACGACCCGACGCTCGATCACGCAGTCGGCGATCTCGTAGCGCCACACCGGCAGGCCCATCTCGATGCGGAAGTCGGTGCAGCGCGCGAGCGGCTCGTCGCGCCGGTGCGGGTCTTCCTGGCCGCAGATGCGCATCGCGCGAGCACCGAGGATCACGCGCTCGCCGAGGTGATTGAGCATCATCGTGCGGCCGCGCGGAGCGGGCAGCGCCGCGATGAGCACGCCGTGGAACCGCCGCGTGATCACGCCGCTCACCGTGCCCGCCGCGTATCCGCCGAGCCCGTTGGTGACGAGCCACTCGTGCGCGACCAGCGGGCGCGAGGGCGCCTCGGGATCGACGGTGCACGCGCGCGGCTGCTCGTCGTGGTTCCTCGTCGAGTCGATTCCGAGGATGCGAATCGGCGGGCTCATCGTCGATCCTCCGTGCTCGTCGTGGTCGGGGTCGTCCGCGTCTTCTTCGGCGGGCCGAAGCGCGGCGTCGGATCGGGCTCGGGCACCAGCAGCACGGTGGACTCGGCGGTGAGGTGCCAGCCGTCGTCCTGCTCGGTGGGAACGGTGCCGCGCCCGCCCCAGCGCGGGTCCTCGCTGCTGAACGCGTCACGCCAGCGCGCTCCGAACGGCGGCGCACAGAGCGGCTCGGAGCACGAGGGCAGGAATCGGCTCGGCCCGAGGTTCACGACGAGCAATCGATCCTGGTCCGGCGTGCTCCCGAGATAGCGCAGCACGAGCGCGTGCTCGGCGGGCTCGCTCAGCGCCGCAGCGTCGAGGCCCACCCGTGTCTCGCCGGCGATCGTCGGATCGTCTCGCCGCATCGCGAGCAGCGTCCGGACCATCGCGAGGTGAGCGGTGTCGCGCCGCTGATGATCGAGCTTCGAGCGCTCGAACGTGTCGAGCGCGGCGGGATCGGCGAGCCGGCTTCGCGCGTCCGGTGATCCGAGCGACGGGAACTGTGCGAGGAACTCGGTGCGCCCCTTCCGCACGCTCTCCGCGAGCCCGGGCTCGTGATCGGCGAAATAGAGGAACGGCGACGACGCGAGGAATTCCTCGCCCTGGAACAGGAGCGGAGTGCTCGGTCCGAGCAACACGAGCGACGACAACGCGCGATATCTCGCGGGCGAAGTCAGCTGGTGCAGGCGACGGCCGTCGAGCGAGTTCGCGATCTGATCGTGGTTCTGCAGATACGCGACGAACCGCTTCGGATCGATCCCGAGCGTGCGAGTCCCACGTCGCTGCGACTGCCACGCATAACGCTGGCCCTGGTAGAGGAATCCGTGCTTCAGCGCCGATGCGATCTCCTGCGCAGATCCGGTGTAGTCGCGGAAATAGGCCTCGTCGCGGCCGGTGAGCGCGACTGCCGCGGAATGGTGGAAGTCGTCGTTCCACAGCGCGTCGAGCTCCATTCCGCCTTCGTGGCGCGGGCGGACGAGAGCGACCCGCTGCGGCTCGTTCTCGCCGATCACCAGCGTCGTGCGATCGGGCGCCGCCTCGCGCACCGCCCGCGCGAGCTCCGACACGATGTGCTCGTGATCGTCGAAGTCGTAGACGTCCTGGGTCGCGTCGATGCGCAGACCGTCGAAGTGGTACTCGTCGATCCAGAATCGCGCGTTCGCGATCACCAGATCGCGCACCGGCTCGCTGCCCGGACCGTCGAAGCGCGGGGACACGCCCCAGTCGGTCTCGTATCGATCGCTGAAGAACGAAGGCGCGAATCGAGGGAGGTAGTTCCCGTCGGGCCCGAGGTGGTTGTAGACGACGTCGAGGATCACCGCGAGACCGAGCTCGTGCGCGCGATCGACGAACGCACGCAGATCGTCGGGCGTGCCGTAGCCGGCGTACGGCGCGAAGAGCGAGACCCCGTCGTAGCCCCAGCCGAAGCGCCCGGGGAACGCGCTCACCGGCATCATCTCGACCACCGTGATCCCGAGGTCGGCGAGCTCGCGCAGGTGGTCCGCCGCCGCGCGCCACGTGCCCTCGCGCGTGAACGTGCCGACGTGCATCTCGTAGAACACCGCCTCCCGCAGCGCGCGACCGCGCCACGCGTGATCGCTCCACGCGAACGCGCGCGGATCGATCACCGCCGAGGCCCCGTGCGGCCCGTCGGGCTGCGAGCGCGATCCGGGATCGGGATAGAGCTTCGGATCGTCGTCGAGCAGGAGCCCGTAGCGCGTGCCGGGCCCCGCATCACGCAGCAGCGCCCGCCAGTGTTGCGTGCCGTCGCGGTCGAGGAGCACGCGCCGCTCGTGACGCGTGCCGGGATCGAGCACCGCCTCGACGCGTCGCGCCACGGGCGACCAGACGCGCAGCTCGACGCCCTCGCGCTGCACCTCCGCGCCGATCGGTGCTCGTCTCCGCGTGCTCATCCCGGGCACCACCGAGCAAAGGCCGTGCGTGGCGCGTCGCGCGTGGCGTGCTGCCTCGCATTCGTCGCGCGGCGCCTCCCGCGTGATCGAGCGACCGTGCGCGTGATCGCGTAGAGTCCGCCGCGATGGGCCTCGGCTCGATCGTGCTCGGCGTCTTCGCGCTGATCTTCATGTTCGGCGGGTTCGTGCTCACGTTCGTGCCGTTCCTCGGCACGATGCTCTCGTTCCTGGCGCCGGTGCTGGCGGTCACGGGCATCGTGCTGGGCGGCGTCGCGCTCTCGCGCGCGAGGGAGACGCAGCAGAGCGAGGGGCTCGCGATCGGCGGGCTCGTCGTGAACATCGTGGCGTTCGTGCCGGCGATGCTCGTCGCCGTCACGTGCGGTCTGTGCAACACGGTGTGCACGGGGATCGCGCTCACGCCGAGCGATCCCAACGCGCCGCCCTGGTACTTGCGCGACAGCGGGCCTTCGCCGTTCGACGTCTTCTTCGTCGACGCAGGCGTGCCGCACGCGGCGCCGAACGCGCCGAACGCACCGCCTCCGATCGCGCCGCCGCCTCCGAGCCCCGCGACCCCGGCCACACCGGAGCCCCCCGCGGCGCTGCCGCCTCCTCCGCTCCCGCCCGGGCCCGCGACGGAGACGAGCCCGCCATGAACCCGATCGTCGGCGAGCTCACCCTCGGCGGCGTCACCCGCCCGCTCGGCGGGTACGGCGTCGCGGTCGCGATCGGCATGTTGCTGAGCGGCCTCTTCGCGACGCGCGCCGCGCAGCGCGCGCGCGAGGACGTCGGCGCGGTGATCGCGTGCTGCGGCTACGCCGTCGCGGGCGGGCTCGCGGGCGCGTGGCTCACGTTCATCGCCGTCGAGTGGGCGCGCACCGGCTCGCCGACGACCGCGCTGAGCACCGGTGGCGGGCTCGTCTTCTACGGCGCGGTGCCCGGCGGCGCGCTCGCGACGTGGCTCGGCGCGCGCTACCTGCGCGTGCCGTTCGTGAAGATGCTCGACCTCGGCGTGCCCGGGATCGCCGCGGGCCACGCGATCGGGCGCATCGGCTGTTTCCTCGGAGGCTGCTGCTACGGCGCCGAGCACCACGGCCCGCTCGCGGTCGTGTTCACGCATCCGCTCGCGCCCGCTGCGCACCCGCCGATCCCGCGCCATCCGGTGCAGCTCTACGAGTCCGCGGGGCTGCTCGCGCTCGGCTTCGTGTTCGCGCTCCTGCCGACCGGACGCACGAACGGCACGCGCACGCTCGCCTACGTGATCGCGTACGGCGTGCTGCGCTTCGTGGTCGAGGGCCTCCGCGGCGACACGATCCGCGGCGTGTGGGGCCCGCTGTCGACCTCGCAGGCGATCTCGCTCGTGCTGATCGTGCTCGCGACGGGCGTGCTGCTCGCGCGACGCCGCGCGCCCGTGTCAGCCTGAGCGCGCGCCATGACGCGCGTCGCGCTCACGATCCCACTGCTCGCGTCGCTCCTCGGCGGCCTGCACCTGCAGCTCCGCGCGAGCGCGATCGAGGGCCCTCACGATCTCCGCCTCGAGCAGGACGACGTCGTGTGGATCGAAGAGGGCGAGTTCACGATGGGCCCGTCGCGCGGCGACGTGCTCTTCGCGATCCTGCTCTGCCAGGACGAGCACGATCTCGCGGTCGCCGAGGGATGCGCCGATGCGCGCTTCGATCACGAGCGCGGGCCGCGTCGGGTGTACGTCGCGACGTTCGGGATCGATCGCACCGAGGTGACCCACGCGGCGTACCGCCGCTGTGTCGCGGCGGGGCGATGCACGCCGCCGCGCATCGACGAGGGCGATGCGCGGATCGGCGCCGACACGATGCCGGTCGCGGGGATCAGCGCCGCCGACGCCGAGGCCTACTGCGGGTTCGTCGGCGGTCGCCTGCCCACCGAGGACGAGTGGGAGAAGGCCGCGCGCGGCGACACCAACCGCCGCTTCCCGTGGGGCCGCTTCTATCACGCGCGCCTGGCGAACCACGGTCGTCCCCCGCTGCGCCCCGACGTCGGCGACGGGTTCCGCTGGGCCGCGCCGGTCGGCTCGTTCCCCGACGGAGCGAGCCCCTACGGCGTGCTCGACATGGCGGGCAACGTGTACGAGTGGACCTCGTCGCGGCCGAGCGACGCGGACTTCGACGTGCTCGGCGTCCAGGACCAGGACCCCACGCCGTACCGGATCCTGCGCGGCGGATCGTGGAGCCATCCCGCGGTGTCGATGCGCGTCACGCACCGCGCGCTCCTGCTCGCGAGCGACGCGCGCGTCGACGTCGGCGTGCGCTGCGCATACGACCCTCCGCGCGCGCGGTGACGTCGCTGGAAAGCCGCGGTTCCCGCGGCTATCCTCCGCCGCCGACCCTCGGAGGATTCCTTGTCGTCTCGATTCGCAACGCTCTCCGCCACAGTGCTCGCCCTCGCCCTCACCGCCTCCGGCTGCGGGCAGACGCAGGGCGAGACCTGCCAGCTCGACGGCGACTGCGAGAGCGGGCTGATCTGCTGCAAGACCACCTCGGCGGAGTCGGTCCGTGGCACCTGCCAGACCGACCCCGAGTGCCCCGACATCGTCGCGACCGACGGCGGGACGGAGGACGCCGGCGAAGCAGAGACCGACGCCGGTGAAGGCGAGACCGACGCCGGCGATGGAGAGACCGACGCCGGTGAAGCAGAGGCCGACGCCGGTGGAGACGACGCCGGCTCGGACGCGGGCACCGAAGAAGACGCGGGCACCGACGCAGCGACCTGATCGAGAGACGAGACGCCGCAGATGCCCGAGGCCCGCACGATGGTCGACCCGCTGATCGGACGCACGATCGGCGGGCGCTACCGCTTGATCCAGCGGCTCGGAAGCGGCGGCATGTCGAGCGTCTACCTCGCGCGCCACGTGCTCATCGATCGCCTGATGGCGATCAAGACGCTGCGTCGCGATCTCGCGTCGGATCCCGTGCAGCGCGACCGCTTCATCCGCGAGGCGCGCGCGGTCAATCGCATCAACCACGAGAACATCGTCGAGATCACCGACTTCGGCGAGGCCGAGGACGGGCTCGTCTACCTCGTGATGGAGTACGTGCCGGGCGAGCCGCTGCTGCGCGTGATGAGCGGCCAGGGCCCGTTCTCGATCGCGCGCGCGTTCGACATCGCGCAGCAGATCGGCAGCGCGCTCGCGCGCGCGCACCAGATGGGCGTGGTCCACCGCGACCTCAAGCCCGAGAACATCCTGATCGTGCAGAAGCGCGATCGGAAGGACTTCGTGAAGATCCTGGACTTCGGGATCGCGAAGATCCTCGATGCGCCCTCGCTCACCGGCTCGCAGCAGATCTTCGGCACGCCGGGCTACATCGCGCCCGAGTACATCCAGTCGACGAACATCGACGGTCGCGCCGATCTCTACTCGCTCGGCGTGATCCTCTACGAGATGGTCACGGGCGCGCTGCCCTTCGACTACGAGTACCCCGGCGACCTGCTCGTCAAGCACGTGACCGAGCAGCCGATCCCGCCGACGCAGCGCCGCTCCGAGGTGCCCGGGCCGGTCGAGGAGCTCGTGCTGCGCTGCCTCGTGAAGGATCCCCAGGATCGCTTCCGCGACGCGTACCACTTCCTCTCCGAGCTGCGCGCGGTGCGCGAGCGCCTGGGCCCCGCGACCAGCTGGGGCGGGCTCAACGAGCCCGGCGTCGAGGTCGGACGCGCGCTCGACGAGGGCGCGCCGACGCCCACGGTGCTCGGTGATTCGCGGACCGATCACCGCGAGGACTCGAGCGAGCGGGACGAGCTGCGCACCACGCAGCCCTCGCGCAGCGAGGCGCACGACACGCCGCTCGAGCCGGAGCGCGTCGTGCGTGTGCCCGGCGCGCCGGGTGCGTTCGGCCGGGTGACCGCGGAGTACGCGCGGCCGGTGATCCCCGAGCCCCCGCGCGATGATCTCGAGATCGAGGTCGAGGTCGACGTCGCCGCGATCGCCGAGGAAGAGAAGGCGAAGGAGCTCGATCGCGCGACGCAGCCCGCGCCCGCGCCCGAGATGGCGCCCGAGGGGCTCTTCGGCGTGCGCCGCTGGCGCAAGCGCTTCGACGCGATCCGCGCGTGGCTCGACGAGCTCGAGATGGAGCACCCGGCGCCCGCGGAGATCGATCACGCGATGGCGTTCGCGGCGCGCACGCTCGAGTCGCTCGAGGAGTCGGTCGCGGTGTCGGAGACGCACCAGGCGACGGTCGAGTCGCTCGGGGTCAGGGCGCGCGACTACCGCGCGACGCTGGGCCGGACGATCGACGAGCTCGCGGGCGAGCTCAGCAAGCGGCGCGGCGAGCTCGAGCAGCTGGTGCGCCGTCGCGACGATCTCGGGGTGCGTCGCGAGGTCGCGCGCTCGAAGGTGCGTGCCCGAGAGGCGACCGAGGGCGAGGCCGACGCGCTCCTCTGGGAGCTCGCCGCGGTCGAGGAAGACGTGCGCGTGAAGGCCGCCCAGTGCGACGAGCTCGAGGCGCAGGTCACCGAGCTGCGCGATCGCCTCGATCGCGAGAACGAGCGCTTCGAGGGCGAGATCGCGTCGCTCGTCGCGGTGCTCGACGTCGAGATGCAGCGTCTCGAGGGCATCGCCGCCGCGCTCCGCGCGCCGCTGGAGCGCGCGGAGAAGTACGTGCGCGACCACTGGCCCGACGCGCGCTGAGCGCGCCGTTCAGAGGCACGCGGTGAAGTAGTTCCGCGTGAGCCGCGCCGAGCAGATGTCGAGGCACTCGGTGCCCGAGCTCCCGCAGCGGCGGTAGCCGACGTCGGGCGGCGTCACGGGGCCCGGACAGATCGCGGGGGTCGCGGTGCTGGGGATTCCCCAGCATCGTCCCGCGACCGCGGTCCCACAGCTCGCCGCGCCGAGCGCACGCTCGACGATGCACTCGGTGCCCGCCGAGCACTCCGCCCCGCTCGCGCAGGATCGAGCGGTGCTCGTGCAGCCCTGGTACGACCCGGTCGTGAACGCCGTCGCGCCGAGCCAGCGCGCGTGCGTCTCGTTCCAGTACGACACCCCGTTGCACCCGCACGCCGGCTGATGGACGTTCGACGTCGAGCCCGGCCGCGGCACGCACACGCCCGAGCTCCCGCAGTCGGGCGCGTTGCAGTACTCGCCGGGCCCGCAGTCGTTGGCGACCGGGTTGCAGGCCGGCGGCCCGCTGTCCGCGCCGGCGTCCGTGCCGCTGTCGCTCGATCCTGCGTCGTCCGCGGCCGCGTCGTTCGGCGCGGCGTCCGCTCCGCCCGCGTCGTGCTCTCCCGCGTCGAGCCCGCCTCCGTCGAGCCTGCCTCCGTCGCGCGCACCCGCATCGCCCGTCGCGGCGTCGAAGTCGCCCTCCACGCACAGGCCCTCGACGCACTGCTGCGCAGGCGGGCACTCCGACGACAGATCACACGCGAAGCGTCCCGACGGAACGTCGAACTCGCAGCCGACCACGAGCGCGAGAATCAGAGCGGAAGCGGACACCGAGCGCATCAGAACCTCCCCGCGACCGCGATCGACGCGGGACCGACTCGCAGCGAAATACGCTCCACGCCCCCGCTCTCGACGGGGATGAGCGCCCATGCCAGGCCAGCCCCGACGATCGCGGCGCCGACCGGAAGGAGCACGATGCCGCTGGTCAAGAGCGCCGGTCCACGGTCGTACGCGGCCTCGGCGTCCGCCCAGGTCGCTCCCGGCGCGGGATCCTCGACCGCCGAACGGTCCGCGAGACCCGCGCCGAGCAGGATCGCGCCGGCGACGACCACCGCGGCACCGCCCCCGACGACGATCCAAGGGCCGATGCCCGGGCCGGAGCTCGGCTCGTCGCCGCTCGGGCCGGGGCTCGGCTCGACGACGGCCGCAGTCGAGCCTTCCTCCTGGGTCGTGTCTTCCGCCGTCTCGCCCTGGGCGGTCACGATGCGGCGCAGCGCTTCGATCCGCGTCTCGGCGCGCGCCCGGTTCGGCGCGTCGGGGACGAGCCGCAGATAATCCTCGTAGGAACGCAGCGCCAACGCGTCCTGGCGCACGCGCTCCGCCGCGGAGCCGATGTTGTAGAGGAGCTGCGGGCGCCCGCTGAGCTCGTAGCTGCGCTGGAAATAGCCGAGCGCCTCGTCGTAGCGGCCCGCCTCGTACGAGGCGGCTCCCGCGTCGAAGAGCGCGCGCGCCTCGGAGTCGCGCGATGGATCTGGGCTCTGTGCCAGCGCGGGGCTCACGATCCCCAGTGTCAGCGCGAGAACCAGCAGTCCCTTCATTCCGCGGATGCTGACCGAGGGTCAGAGGAAAAGCCAATGGCCATCCCTCGAGGCGGATTCAGCGCTCGGAGCGGCGGCGCGGCTGGAAGCGCATCTCGAGACGACGCGCGTCGTCCATGCACGTGCGCAGCGCCTCTCTCGCGCGCGGGAGCGCCTCGTTCGACTCCGCGAGCGCAGCCTCGATCGACGCGCGCGCCTCGGTCGAGAGCTCGCTCTCCTCGATGCGACCGTGGTCGGTCTCGCGCTCGAAGATCGCGCGGGCCTCGGCACCACGCTCCTCCGCGAGGATGAGCATGCGGTGCGCGCCGACGCACCGGTCGCGCACGCGCTCGACGTCGTCCGAGGCGAAGGGGAGCGCATCGAGCGCATCCACGCGCTCGCGCCGCTCGGCGATCGGATCGTCGAGATCGAGCGCCTGGTAGCGATCGAGGAAGAGGAGCGCGTCGTTGCGCGTGCGGTCGTCCTGCCGCGTGAAGAAGAACATGACCGCGAGCGCGCCGACCGCGACGAGGATCGTGAGCAGGGCGAGGCTTCGCGCGCGCATCGAGGGCCCGAGGCATGACCCAACGAACGACGGCGAGCAAACGCGGGATCAGATGCTGATCCCGCCGCCTCCGCCGCCCGCGGCGCTGGTCTCGCGGATCGCGCGCTCGAGCGCGTCACGATCGAAGCCCTGGATGATGCGCCCCCGGAAGTCGATCACCGGGATCCCGCGCGGCGACACGCCCGCGCGCGCCGCGCGCTGCACCATGTCCTCGCGCGCGCCGGGCTCGCGCTCGATGTCGCGCTCGACGAACGGGATCCCACGCCCGCGCAGGAACGCCTCGGTCTCCCGGCACGCGCCGCACCACGACGCGCCGAACACGATCACGTCCGCCGACGCGACCGCGCCGGTGCTCGCGGGCCCGCCGCCCTCGAGGGTCTCGCCGAACGTCTCGACCCGACGATCGAAGGCCTCGCGCGTCGTGCGCCGCACCACGTAGCGCCCGTCGTCGCCGGGCGTGCGCAGGTCCGCGACGTACACGTGATCGGGATCACGCTGCTCGGGCGGCACCTCGAGCGAGTCGACGCGCACCTCGCCGCGACGCGCCTCGGGGACCTCGTGTCGCGAGCTCGCGGTGTGCGCGCCCTGCTCGTCGAACCACGTGAGCACGAGGCCCTCCGCATCGCCGCGCACCGCGAACGGCGGCGTCACGATCTCGCCCTGCTCCTCGGCCGACGACGCCGCGCCCTGCGGCGCGCTCGGCTCGCCACCACACGAGACGACGAGGAGCACGCTCGCGACGCACGCGAGAACGACGATCCACCCGCGCATCGCCCCGATTCTGGGCGAGAGCGCGCCCGCGCGCACGCGAGCTCGTCGTTGTGCCGCGTCCGCTGTCCTGGCAATCTCGCGCTCTCGGGGGAATCGCCCTTCGTGGGCGGAACGGGAGGGAGCGACGATGGGCCTCTTCGACATGTTCGGGGTCGGTGGCGGACGTGTGGCCATCCAGCCGCAGTCGCAACACGTGACCGCGGGCGGTGCGCTCGCTGGTGTGATCGGGTTCCAGGGCGGCTCGCGCGCGCAGCAGGTCACGAAGGTGACCGTGAAGCTCGTGATGGAGCAGGCCCAGACGCAGATGACGCAGCAGGGTCCACGGCCGACGACGAGCACGCGCGAGGTCGTGCCCGCGCAGACGGTCACCGGGCCGTTCACGACCACGCCGGGGCAGGTGCAGCAGTTCGCGTTCAACCTGCAGATCCCGGGAGGACTGCCCAACACCACGCCGGGTCAGATGAAGTATCGGCTCGTCGCGTCGGCCGACATCGACGGCGAGATCGATCCCGGCGCGAACGTCGAGATCCAGGTCGTCGGCGGCACGCCGGTGATGGCGTCGATGCCGGGCCAGACGATGCCGCCGGTGCCGCAGATCGGGATGCAGGTGATGGCGCAGTGGCAGGACGGCAATTGGCATCCTGCGCAGATCGTCGCGATGCAGAACGGGATGATCGGAGTCGACTGGGTCAATGCCGCGCTCGGCCAGTCGAGCTGGGTCCATCCCCAGCAGATCCAGGCGCAGACGGGCATGCCGCAGATGCACGCGAAGCCGCACTCGAACAACCAACAACACGATCCCCATCCGATGAAGAAGGGCGTCGACGTGCACCCGTCGAAGGTCGGAGTCGACAAGCACGCTCCGGTCGCGATCGGCACGCACGTCTTCGCTCAATGGCAGGACGGGCACTGGCACCCTGCGCGTGTGGTCGCGATGCAGAACGGCGTCTACGGTATCGACTGGGACGATCCCAAGCTCGGCCAGTCGAGTTGGGTGCAGCCCCACCAGGTGCGCGCGAAGTGAAATCAGCTGGGCTCGCGCGGGTCGTGTCGCCTCGGCGATGCGAGCCGCGCGATGCCCGCGAGGACCATCGCGAACCCTGCGGCGCGCACGATCGCGACGAACAGGCTCGTCGCGGTCGTCAGCGCGACCGTCGACCCGAGCGATGCACCCGCGGTCGACGCGATCATCGGCCCGATCGCGAACAGCATCGGCGCGCACAGCGTGCTCAGCGCGAGGATGCAGCCGGCGGTCGCGAGCAGGCCGCTCACGTCGGGCCGGTGACGCCGCACCGGCCCGAGCGCGACGATCAGCAGCCCGACGTCGAGCGCGAGCGACAGCAGCGTCGCGGCGAACGATCCCAGCATCGCGATCCAGCTCGCCGCTCCGAAGTCTTCCACCGGCCCTCCGCGCGCGATCTGCCACCATGCGCGTGCGCATGGAGCATCGAGTCTTCGTGTACGGCACGCTCCGCCGCGATCATCCCAACCACGGCGTCATCGCGCGCGCCCGCTTCGACGGCCCGGCGCGCGGGGGTGACGAGGTGATCGAGGGCGAGCTCTACACCGTCGACGACGCGCTGCTCGCGGAGCTCGACCGCTTCGAGGACGTGCCGCGCCTCTATCGGCGCGAGCGCGTCGTGCTCGAGGACGGCTCCGAGGCCGAGGTCTACGTCGCAGCGAGGGTCGGATGACGACGGCGAACGATGCGATCGCGTTCTTCACCGCGCGGTTCGAGGCCGAGGGCGACCCCGAGCGCGCCGCGAGCGAGAAGGCGTACATGAAGAGCGAGCTCGCGTTCCACGGCGTGCCGATGGCCGCGATCCGCAGCGCGGCGCGCGACTTCGAGAAGGCGCATCGTGACCTCGATCGCGCCGCGCTCCGCGCGATCGGCGACGCGCTCTTCGCGTCGGGCTGGTTCGATCTCCGCCACGCCGCGATCGCGCTGCTCGAGCGGAAGCGGCGCGTCCTCGCGCCGGACGACCTCGCGTGGCTGGTCTCCCTCGCGCGCGACGCCGCCGCATGGGCCCACGTCGACTGGCTCGCGACGAAGGTGATCGGCGCGGTGCTCGAGGCGCATCCCGCGTCGTCGTCGATCGTCGAGACCTGGGCGCGCGACGAGGACGTCTGGGTGCGTCGCACCGCGCTCCTCGCGCACCTCGACGTGCTGCGCGCGGGGGAGGGCGACTTCGATCGCTGGCGCGCGATCGCCGAGCCGATGCTCGACGATCGATCGTTCTGGATCCGCAAGGCGATCGGCTGGGTGCTGCGCGACATCTCGCGCAAGCGTCCCGCGCTCACCGAGACGTTCCTCCGCGCGAACGGGTCCCGCTGCAGCGGGCTCACGTACCGCGAGGCGAGCAAGCACCTGCCGTCCGAGGTGCGCGCCGAGCTCGACGCGCTGCGCGCCTGATCGACAGCGCGCGCCGGGTCTTTCAATCTGCGCGCGCTTTGTCGCCGATCCACACGCTCCGCGAGCGCATCCCCGATCGCAACCTCTGGGTCGTCTACCTGACCACGTGGGTGCTCGCGACCGCCTACGGTCTCGCGCTCGCGACCACGCCGCTGGTGCTGATCGAGCGGCACTTCACCGACGGCGAGATCGGCGCGACCGCGTCGTGGTTCGGCGCGGGCATCGTCAGCTTCGCGATCCCCTCGGGCTGGATCATCCGGCGCTTCAGCGCGCGCCGCACGCTCGTCGTGTGCATCCTCGGCTATGCGTCGATGATCGCGCTCTTCCCGTTCCTGCCCGAGCTCTGGCAGATCGGGATCAACCGCTACCTCGACGGCGCGTTCTCGGTCGGCGTGTGGGTGAGCTGCGAGACGCTGCTGCTCCTGCGCGCGCCCAAGGAGCACAAGGCGTTCGCGACCAGTCTCTACGCGATCGCGACCGGCCTCGGGTACTTCGTCGGCGGCGGGATCTGCTGGGCGCTCGTGCACGTGATGTCGCTCGGCACGGTGTTCGTGATCGCCGCGATCGTCGCTGCGCTCTCGAGCCTGATCGCGCTGTTCCGCCTCGAGCCCGACCCGCCCGCGCTGCACACGACCGAAGCGCACCACGGCGCTGCGAACGCGCGCGACTGGGCCTCGCTCGCGTGGCGCATCAAGACCTCGAGCTTCGCGACGTTCTGCACCGGGTTCTTCCAGGCGTCGGTCGTGATCTTCCTGCCCGCGTACCTCCACTACGTGAAGCACGTGCCCGAGGAGGACACGACGCTCGTCACCGCGGTGTCGGCGGGCGGCATGCTCGTCATCTCGAACGTCGCGGGCCGCTTCGGCGATCGCATCGGTCACCTCTTCGTGCTGCGCGCGCTCGCGATCGTCGGCGTGCTCGTATTGCTCTCGTTCGTGCCGCTGACGAGCTTCCCGGTGATGCTCGCCGCGGTGCTGGTCGGCGGCGGATCTCTCGCGTCGATCCCGCCGCTCTCGCTCGCGCTCCAGGGTGCGATCGCGAAACCGAGCGAGTACGCGCGCTCCAACTCGATCTTCAACGTGTTCTTCGCGACGGGCCTCTTGAGTGGCCCCTATCTGACCGGGCGCGTGTCGGAGTCGCTGGGGCGCGAGGCGATCCTCTATCTCTTCGCGTCCCTGTGGACCGCGCTGATCGTGCTCAGTCTGATCTTCCGCAAGGACGATCCCGCGACGCGCCGCTGATCACTCGGGGCTCGCGCTCATCTCGAACGAGAGCGTTCCTCCGGCCGCGATGTCCGCGTGCTCGATGCGCGTGCCCTCGACCGTCGTGCCGTTCCACGACATCGATCGCGCGTACACCGCGTGCGCGCTCGCCTCGGGCGCTTCGATCACCAGATCGCCGCCCTCGAGGTGCACCACCGCGCGCGTCCACAGCGGCGTGCCGAGCACGAAGTCGTCGTCGCCCGCCATCGGATAGAGCCCGAGGCTCGCGAAGAGGTACCAGGCGCTCATCGTCCCGCCGTCGTCGTTGCCCGGCAGGCCCTCGGGCGTGTCGCCGTAGAACGTGCGCCGCGCCCATGCCGCCCAGCGCGCGCTGCGCGCGTGATCGCCGAGCGCCGCGAACAGATAGGGCGCGTGCAGATCGGGCTCGTTGCCGTGCCAGTACCACGCAGGCGGTCCGATCGTCCGCCGCTCCGCCTCGCTCTGCTCGAAGAAGAACGCGAGGCGCTCGATCATCCGGTCGCGCCCGCCCATCGTCTCGGCGAGCCCGTCGACGTCGTGGGGAGCGAGCCAGAGGTACTGCCATGCATTGCCTTCTGCATAGAAGTCCTCCCAACGACGCTCGTTGACCTCGTCGGGCCAACTGCCGTCCTCGTGACGACCGATGAAGAGCTCGCGCTCCGGGTCCCACAGGTTCTGGTAATTGCGGCCGCGCGCTTCGTACGTCGCCGCGCGCTCGTCGTCGCCCGCGGCGCGCGCCAGCGTCGCGACCGCGTCGTCGGCGTACGCGTACTCCATCGTCTTCGACGCGCTCGCGCCCGCACGCTCGATCGGTACGAATCCGAGCCGCAGATAGGGCTCCATCACGCCGCGCCCGCCGCTCGGCGGATCTCCGTCCGCGCTCACCCGCGCGAGCTCGTACGCGCGCGCTACGTCCCAGTCGCGCACTCCGCGCTGCCAGGTGTCGGCGAGGACGATCACCGCAGGATCGCCGAGCATTCCGCCGGTCTCGCCGGTGCCCAGCGGCCAGCGCGGATAGCTCCCGTGCTGCTCCGCCATCGCGATCATCGACTTCGCGAAGTCACGCGCGCGATCGCGCCACAAGAGCGTCGCCCACGGATGGAACGTGCGATACGTGTCCCAGAGCGAGAGATCCGTGTAGTACGTGAATCCGTCCGCGACGTGCTCTTCTCCGTCGAGGCCCCGATATCGACCATCGGACTCCGTCGCCAGCGTCGGCATCAGGAGCGCGTGATAGAGCGCGGTATAGAAGATCCGGAAATCGCGGTCGTCGCGTCCTTCGAGCTCCACCCGCGCGAGCTGGGACTCCCACTCCGACTCCGCTGCTGCGCGCATCCGATCGAAGTCCAGATCGGCCGCCTCCGCCTCGAGGTTCGCGCGCGCTCGCGCCACGTCGAGGAACGAGATGCCCACCGCGACGTTCACCACGCGCTCGCTCGACGCGTCGAAGCGCGCCCAGCCTCCGACGTCCGCGCCGCTGCGCGTCGTCTCACCCTCGTGCAGCGCGCCCGCCTGCCACACGCCGTGCGCGGCGAAGTCGCGATCGAAGCGCGCGACGTAGTACACGCGCACCCCGCCGAAGCGATCCGAGTAGCCGCCCGAGAAGTGCACGAATCCCTCGAATTCGCGGGTCTCGGGCAGCACGGTGATCGCACCGTCGTCGACGCGCACCTCGGGCAGCGCGTGCGCGACGTCGAGCAGCACCGTCGCGTCGGAGCCCGCCTCGAACGTGTAGCGATGCAGCGCCGCGCGCAGACCGCTCGTGAGCTCCACGTGGATGTCGCCCTCGTCGAGCGTCACCGCGTAATAGCCCGGTGAGGCGACCTCGCTCTCCTTGTCGTAGCTCGAGCGATGTCCGAGCACGGTCGTCCGCTCCGCGCTCATCCCGACGGTCGGCATCAGCGCGACCGCGCCGTAGTCGGTGATCCCGACTCCGTTCATCCGCGTGTGCGAGAACGCCCGGATGTAGCGGTCGCCGTACGCATATCCACTGCAGTGCGTGAACACGAGCGCACCGGTCTCGTTCATCGTGTCGGGCCCTGGATGGATCATGCCGAACGGCATCGCGGGCCCCGGATACGTGCTGCCGATGTCGTTGAATCCGACTCCGCCGGTCCCGATGAACGGATCGACCCATTGCAGCAGCGGCGTGGCCGCGGGACGCGAGGGTGGCGGTGGGCCCGCGTCGACGGGCCCGGAGTCCGCGGGCCCGGCATCGGGGCTCGAAGCATCGGAGTCGCCGCAAGCGGAAAGGCTCCCACAGAGGCCCAGCAAGAGCGCCCACGTCAGTGCTTCGCGCGTCACGTGAACAGCGTATCCCGATCGTGCGTCGGACCGCATCGAGGCCCGTGCTACGCTGGAGTCGAGCGTCGATGAGAGGCACGACCCACGTCGCAGTCCCGATCGTGATCGCCGTGCTCGCTGCGGTGGCGCTGCCGAGCGTGGCAGTCGCGCAGACTCCACAGCCGTACACTCCACCCGGATACGAGAGCGCGCCTCCGCCCGATCCCTCGTCCCCGCCTCCATCGTACGGATACGAGCAGCCCTCGCAGCCGACCGATCCCGGCGCCGCCTACGGCAACGTCGCGCCCGCTGCGCCCTACGGCACGCCCGTCGCGCCGCCGGCGGCCCGTGCCCGCCGCGTCCCGGTCGAGCGCAGCGAGACCATCCGCGGCCTCTGGCTCCCGGGGCTCATCGTGCTGCCGATCGCGTGGGTCACGACGTGGACCGTCTCCACGACGGTGTTCTTCGACGACGCCGCGACGTTCTCGTGGATCCCGGTGATCGGCCCGTGGCTGATGCTCACCCAGGATCTCAACGGCTACGAAGCGGGCATCGTGGTGTCGGGCGTGGTGCAGGGGCTCGCCGCGCTCGCGATCGTCCTCGGGCTGACGATCCGCCGCACGTACACCGACTACGAGTACGTCATGGAGCCGGCGCCCGGCGCCAGATTGACCATCGACGCGATCACGCTGCCGGGCGGCGGCATGATCGGCGCGCGCCTCGAGATCTGATCACTCGCGTCGATACGCGGCGACCGCGTCGACGCACACCTCGCCGCGGGTCGCGCGGTTCTTGATCTTCACGTAGCGGAAGCGCGGGATCGCGAACTGATCGACGTCGAGAGGCGAGCTCGCGACGAGCCCCTGGGCGACGGTGCGGAACTGGCGGCGCTCGACGCCGACGTCGACACGATAGGGCCCCGATCCCTCGCGCACCACGACCTGCAGATCCGGGCGCTCGGTGCCGTCGGTGAGCATGCGCCCGCCCGGCGTGAGCTCGAGCGTGATGGTGCCGCCGGGCGCGATCACCGCGCAGCGTCCGTCGGGCGCACCGAGCGCATGCGTCGCGTCCCGCGCGCGCTCTTCGAAGTGGAGGATCGAGAGCCACTCGTGCGGCTCGTCCGCCGCGGCGTCGGTCCCGGCGTCGGCGATCACCGCCGCGTCGGCGAGCTCGGAGGTGGCGCTCGGGCCACCCGCGACGACCCACACCGTCGCCGCGCCCGCCGCGATCAGCGCGATGCCGCCGATCGCCGCGCCGAGGATCGTGCCGAGGCCGGGGTGCGCGCCGGGGATCGGCTCGACGTGCGGCGCGCTGTCGCGCGGCGTGTGCAGCGCGGCGAGCGTCGGTGCGTTTCCGAGATCACTCGGCGTCGACGCGATGCGCGGGATCGGCGTGGGCTGGCTCGACTCGAGCCCGCAGAACTCGTCGACGAAGCGCCGCACCGACGCAGTGCGGTTCTGCGGGTCCTTCTCGAGCCCGCGCAGGATCGCGGCGCGGCGCTCGGGCGAGAGCGGCTGCGTCGCGGGGAACTCGTCGAACGAGCGCGGCGTCGACATCATGTGCGCGGTGGCCCACTCGATCGGCGTGCGCGCCGCGAAGGGCCGCGTGCCCGCGAGCATCTCGTACGTCATCAGCGCGAGCGCGTAGACGTCGGAGCGCTCGTCGACGCGCATGCCCGAGATCTGCTCCGGGCTCATGTAGGCGGGCGTGCCGATGATCGTGCCCTGCGCCGTGATCTCCGGGCCCTCGGTGCGATCCTTCTTCGCGATGCCGAAGTCGAGCACCTTCGCGATCTCGCCCTCGGCCTCGTTGTGCGCGAGCAGCACGTTGTCGGGCTTCAGATCGCGATGGACGATGCCGCGACGGTGCGCCTCGGTGAGCGCGCCGCCGATCTGCCGCACCAGGCGATCGACGATCTCGAGCGGCAGCGGGCCCGCCTCGATCGCGGTCGCGAGCGAGCGACCGTCGACGTACTCCATCGCGATGTAGAGCCGCCGATCGACCGCGCCGTTCGCGAGCGGGAGCGCGATCTCGCCGAAGTCGTAGAAGCGGATCGTGTGCGGGTGCGTGAGCTGCACGACGGTCTCGCACTCGCGATAGAAGCGCGCGACCGCGAGCGAGTCGCTCATCGGCGTGGTGAGCACCTTGATCGCGACCGCGCGCGTGGTGGTGCCCATGCGCTGCTCGGCGAGGTAGACCCGGCCCATGCCGCCCTCGCCGATCGGGCGGACGATGCGGTAACGATCGGCGACGACCCGTCCGATCAGCGGATCTTCGCCGCCCGCGCGGGCCTCGAGGATCGCGCCGCACGCCGAGCAGAAGCGCGCGTGATCGGCGTTCTCGTGGCCGCAGCGAGGACAGGAGGTCATCGAGGCGCGCGCAGCATAGCGCGCACGCACGGAAGGGGCGGAGATCCCGTCAGTGGCCGTGCCCTCCGCCACCCGGGCGGAACAGCTCGTCGATCACGCCCGAGGTGACCTCGTCGAACGTGAGCACGGACTGCGCGTGGTGATCGCGCTGGAAACGCTCGGCGCGCTCGCGGCCCTCGATCGGCACGAGGTCGCGGCCCATCGGGCTCTCGACGTCGGAGCCGAGCACGTAGACGAGCGACGACGCGGGGCGACGCTCGCTCGAGTAGTACTCGATGACCCACGGCTCGCGCGCGCCACGACCACGCTCGCCGCGCAGGATGCGGAACATGCACTTCGGCGCGTCGAAGAGCAGCGCTCCGCCCGACGCGGTGGTGAGCCCCGCGCGCCACGTCGAGTCCGCGGGCACACGCATGCCGCAGTGCGCGCAGCGTGCGCCGGCCTGCGCGCTGGCTCCGGTCTCGCCCGAGGAGCACGCGGCGAGCACCGCGAGCACCATCGATGCGGTGAATACGAGGCGGGTGAGGACATTCGCGCGGTGCATGACGAGATCTCAGCTCCCGAAGAGAGATGCGCCCCCCGAGATCAACGTCCAGCGCGCGATCGGGAGCAGCGCGATCAAGAGCGCGAGGGACCACGCGATGGCGGTCCGCGTCGCGAGGCGCGCCTCGATGGCGCGTGCGGTGTCGGGCTCGCCGCTCGCGCGCTCGAGCAAGCCCGTCATCGCCGCGGAGAGACCCATCGCGGTGGCGACGAAGATCGCGGCGAAGAGCGGCCATCCGATGCCGAGCACGTCCGCGTGGAGCAGGCAGAACGGGCAGAGATGCGTCGGCGTCTCGTAGACGTGGGGCGCGATCCACCACACGACGGCGGGCACCGATGCGAGGCCCGCGACGAGCGACGCGACCCCGACCAGCGATGCGGCGCGCATCGAAGGCCGCGCGCGTGCGACGAGCGCGAGGGCGATCGACGCGATCGCGCCGCCGACGAAGAGCGCGGCGGCGATGTCGCGCGGGCCACCGCTCGAGCTGGTCCCCGCGACCTCGCGCGCGGCGTCGAGCCCGGTCGAGCAGCACGACGCGACGACGCGCAGATCGAGATCGAGCGCGTACGCGGTCGAGGCCGCGAAGTCGGCGAGCACCAGCGGGGCGACCACGAGCAGCGCCGTGAATTTCGCGCGCGTGAGCGCGGGCTGTCGAAGTCGGAGGTCGAGGCGATGCAGCGCGATCCAGAGCGCGCACGCGAGCGCGGCGATCGCGGAGAGCGCGAGCGAGCGGAAGCCCCAGGGCGACGCGTCGAGCACGCCCCACGCGCACATCGCGCCGCGGATCGACGCGGTCATGCGATCGGCGCCGAGCACCCCGAGCGCGAGCCCGGCGATCGTCGCACCGAGCGCGACCTCGATCAGCGTTCCCGCGAGCTCCGCGCGCCGCTCGAGCGCGAGCTGTCCCTCGGACGTGCGCGCGATGCGGTAGTGGCGCAGCACGCGGATCGCGACGAAGAGCCCGACCACGACGAGCACGGCCGCCGCCGCGCCCGTCGAGAAGCGCGCGAGGAGCCAGGGGCGGAACAAGTTCGACATCGACCGGCCAACGATGGGGCCGGAGCCCGCGTTCGTCACGCGGCGAGACGATCGGTCCCGATGCGCAGCGGGAGCGCCATCGAGTTGTAGTAGCGCTCGACCGCGCAGACCCAGACGATGTCGACGCGCTCGCGCTCGCTGAAGCACGCACCGAGGCGGGTCCAGATCGCGTCGGGGATGCGCGTCGACTCGTGGAGCGCGGAGGCATAGGCGAGCGCGGCCTTCTCGCGCTCGGTGAACGCAGGCGAGGTCTCGAAGTCGAGCAGATCGTCGAAGCGCTCGCGCCCCATCCGCGCGCGCAGCGCCTCGGCGCGGTTGATGTCGCTGCAGAACGTGCAGTGCGCGCGGCTCGAGATCGCGAGCTGCAGCAGGAGGCGCAGCTCGCGATCGATCACGAGGAAACGATCGAGGCCGAGCACGATCAGCACCGAGATCAGCGCGACCCAGGGCGTGCGCGCGTAGATCACGCGGAACGCGGTGGGCACCACGCCATAACGCGCACGCAGCAGGCGGAAGAGGAGCCGCACGAAGAGGCTCCGCGGTCGCTCGACGGGCGCGAGGGGAAGGGAGCCGTGCTCGGAGGTGAAGGTCGTCATGGGGTGCTCCTGATCTCGTTCTCGAGAGCACCACGCACGAGCGTGGAGAAAGGTTACTGGCCGCTGCTCCGGGCACTCCTGTCGTCGTGCGGACTACTCGGCCCGCTCGACGGTCAGTCGATAGGCGCCGGCGTCCTCGGCGCGCGCGCCGTCGACGACGATCCACCAGGTGCCCGCGGCGAGGTCGTAGATCTCCTCGCGCGAGCCGCCGCCGGTCCCCACGCCGCACGTCATCGGGATGGCCGCGCCGTCGGCGTACGCCGCGAGCAATGGGTGCCATCCGTCGGCCTCGATGCGCACGCGATGGCGGCCCGGCTCGCTCACCTCGAGGCGCCACGCGTCGTCGCGCGCCGGCGCGTGGCAGCCCGCGCTGAGGTCGTCGGTGGCGCGCGAGGTGTCGCCCGCGACGGTCACGCCGAGCGCGAGCGCGCCGTCGTGCTCGAGCGTCGGGATCTCGCTCGCATGGAGGCGGTACGCGCCCGCCTGTCCGCCGAAGCCGTCGACGACCACACGCACGCGCTGTCCGGCGGCGAGCGTCGCGTGCGCGATCGATGACCGATAGTGCCCGTGGCGATCGTCGTTGCAGTCGAGCGGCGCTCCGTCGTCGGCGACGACCGCGATCGCTCCGTCGTGATCGCTCGCGAGCTCGAACGCGTACGAGCCCGCGCGCGGCGCGACGAACGACCACGACTCGTCGGGCGATCCGCCTGCGGACACGCACTCGATCGCGAAGCCGTCCGGCGCGCCGCGCGTGTCGCCGCTCACCTCGCGATCGAGCCCGAGGGCGCCGCGGTCGCGGGTCTCGCCGTGGGGCGCGGCGTCGGCGATGCGGTGCTCGACGACCCATCCGCTCTCGCCCGCGCCGTCGGCGATCGCGAGGTCGAGCGCGTCGCCGCGACGGCGCACGAGGAGCGGGCCGTGCACCACCGAGATGCCTCGCCGCGACTCGTCGGGCGCATCGCGCAGCGCGAGCGAGGTCTCGTCGCAGCCCTCGAAGTGCGCGCGCAGCTTGGGATCCTCGGGCAGCATGCAGAGGCGCGGCGGACCATCGAGGCCGGCGACGAGATCGGCCCCGACGCGCGCCACGTATCCTTCGGGCACGGCCTCGAGCGTCTGCTGATCGATCACCGGCAGCGACGCGTAGGGCATCGCGTCGCCGTCGAGCGAAGGTGCAGACGCGCGCGCCTCGACGGTGCCGCGCGGTGCGATCGACACGACCTCGCCGACCGCGATGCGATCCGCGCCGACGCGCGCGAACACGTGGGTCTCGAGCGGCGTGCCGCCGTGCACCGAGCGACCGGTCACGTCGTGCTCGGTGCCGAAACGACCGCGCGCCGCGTCCCAGCGCACCGGATGCCGCAGCCAGTCGTTCGTGGAGACCGCGTCCGCGGCGACGACGTGCACGCGGCCCTCGGTCAGGTGCGCGACCCACACCTCGCGTCCGTCGTCGAGCGCGCGGAGCGCGAGCGTGCCGGGCGCGGGAAGCGCGATGGTCCCGAGCGGGCTCGCGATCGCATCGCGCTCGGTCGACGGCGCGCCGGCCGTGATCGCGCGCGCCGCGTCGGGCGAGGGCGGCGGGATGCGGAACGCGTACGCGCCGGGCTCGCCGTCGTCGTTCGAGAACCAGGTGATCGACTCCCCGAGCACGTCGCGCGGCACCGCGACCACGCGCGCGTCCTGCACCGCGAGCGCGATGCACATCTCGACGAGCGGCTCGGTGCGCAGCAGCACGCGTCCCTCGGCGTCGCGCTCGACCGCGACGATCTCGTCCATGCACGCGCCGTTCATGAACGACTCGCCGATCACGACGTGGGTGCGGAGATCGACCTCGGGCACCGGTCCCGCGGCACCGACGCGCTCCCAGAGCGCCTCGAGCTCGCTGTGCGTGGTCGCGATCCACGCGCCGTGCTCGGAGGCATCGGAGCCGCCGTTCCAGAGGACGCGCAGGCCTTCTGGATCGTCGGTGGTCGCGCGTGCGACCGCCGTGAAGTGAGTGGGGAGTGGAACCGTCTGTCTCGCGCCGGCGATCGGACCACCACAGCCAGCGAGCGCGAGACCGACGAAGAACGAGGCGAGCGAGCGACGCATGGGAGTGTCGCGCCGTTCAGCAACGCCTGCGCCACGCGGGAAAACGCGTGGAAAACGCAGGATCGCGCGTGAATCGACGTTCACGCGCTGGGGGTCCGCGTTCACGCGTGCGAGGATGACCGAGATGCGAATGGCTTCGTTCTGCTCGATCGCCCTGGTGCTCACGGCCTGCGGCTCGAGCGCCGGGTCGGGGGTGTTCCGCGCGGGAGCCCTCTCGCCCACGTGTGGTCCCGCCGGGGGCTCGGCGGTCCGCCTCGTGCTCGCGGACGGCGAGGTCACGTGCGAGACGCCGGAGCCCGCGACGCACATCACGATCTGGGCATCGGGACCACGCTCGACGAGGTCGAGATGGAGCGCGCATACGGCGCGGAGCGCTGCGTCGGAGGCGCGTGCACCAGCATCGTCGGCGGCACGCTGCAGACGCTGCGCACCGAGGAGGATCGCGCCGAGGTGCGGTGGTCGCTCGATCTCGCCGACGGAGCGCACGACGAAGGCACCGCGTGGGTCCGCGTCTGCGCCGCGCTCGCGCACCCGTGCCGCTGAGACCGCGGACTTTGCGGCGATGGGCGGGGCGCGTAGTCTGATCGTCATGCGATTGACTTCGATCCTCCCACTCGCTTCCATCTCGTTGATCGCGCTCGCCGGATGCGGCTCGAGCGCGGAGCCCAGCGTGTTCGACGACGGACTGCTCCGGACGGCATGTGGTCCGGCCGACGGTCCCGCGGTCGACCTCGTGCTCACGCAGGACGCGCTCGGCTGCGACACGCCGTTCGCCGATCGCCCCGCGACGCGACTCTCCGTGTACGCGTTCGGCAGCATCGACGAGCTCGAGAGCGTGGAGATGGATCGCGCCTACGCCGCCGAGCGCTGCACCGAGGGCACGTGCGGCGCGGTCGTCGGCGGCACGCTCGAGACGCTGCGCGTCGAAGGCGATCGCGCCGAGGTGCGGTGGTCGATCGAGCTCGCCGATGGCTCGCTCGACGAGGGCTCGGCGTGGGTGCGGGTGTGTCGCGACGCGGTCAGCCGGTGCTTGTGAGGTACGTCGTTCCGGTGCTCGCGTTGATCGCGGGCACCGCGTGCGCCGAGCCCTCGACGTTCGAGCACGGCATCCTTCGTCACGCGTCGTCGCCGCGCGGCTGCGACTCGGGGGAGTCGGCGACCGAGCTGCTCGTCACCTCCGACGAGATCGCGTGCCCCACGGCGCCGTCGCCGCCGACGCGGCTGCACCTGTACTCCGACCGCGCGCTCGACGTCCGCGCTCCGTCGTTCGACATGAGCCGCATGTACGCGGCCGAGCGATGCATCGACGGCGTCTGCGTCGACGTGGTGGGCGGCACGATCGAGACGAGCGATCTCGAGGGCGACCGCGTCGAGCTGCGGTGGTCGCTGGAGCTCGACGACGGAACGCGCGAGGAAGGCAGCGCGTCGATCCGCGTGTGCAACGGATCGACGGGCTGTTTCTGATCACTCGGCTCCGCCACGGCGCGGACCCGCCGCGACCTCCTGCGGACTGATCAGCTCGCGCCGCCGACCTTCGTGATCACCTCGCGGACCTCGGCGTCCGTCAGCAGGTGATTGCTCTCCTTCGCGCGGGCGAGGATCGCCTTCACCAGGCCCTCGCTCGGCGTGAAGCCGCGCTTCTTGAGCCAGAAGTTCACGTTGCTCGCGCCGCTCATCGGGCCGATGCCGATCTCCTGCTCGCGGCCGAACATCCACGCGGGCACGCCCGAGTACACGCGGTCCGCGAGATCCTGATCGCCCTTCTCGAGCGCCTTGATGATCGCCGCCGCGTGCACGCCGGTGCCGGTGCGGAACGCGTCCTCGCCGACCACCGGGTAGTTGATCGGGATCGGGAAGTGGAGCGCCTTGCTGACCTTGTCGCAGAGCTCGCCGAGCTTCGTGACGTCGCGATCCCCGAGCTCGCCGATCAGCTTCAGGTTCACCAGGATCTGATCGAGCGACGCGTTGCCCACCCGCTCGCCGACGCCGAGGATCGCGCCGTGCACGCGATCGGCGCCGTACTCGAGCGCGTAGATCGAGTTCGTCACGCCGAGGCCGCGATCGTTGTGGCCGTGCCAGTCGATCCCGACCTGCGGCGCGCCCCACGCGCTGAGCAGGCTGCGCGTGAACTGCACGAGGTTGCGCACGCCGTCGGGCGTGACGTGACCGACCGTGTCGCAGAGCGTGAGGCGCGTCGCGCCCGACTCGATCGCCGCGTGGAACAGCGTGTGGAGCACCTCGGGCTTCGAGCGCGTGGTGTCCTCGGTGACGTAGTTGACCGGCAGGCCTTCCTTCACCGCGAACGAGATCGCCTCGACGCTGCGCTTGCGGATGAGCTCGACCGACCAGTCCTCGGCGAGCGCGCGGATCGGCGAAGAGCCGATGAACGTCATCACCTCGATCGGGATGCCCGCCTTCTGCGCGACCTTCGCCATCGGCTCGATGTCCGCGAGGTGCGTGCGACCTGCGCACGTCGGACGGATCGCCAGCTTGCAGTCGGCGATCTCGCGGCACAGGCGCAGCACGTCTTCGAACGCGCGCGGGCCCGCGCCGGGCAGACCGACGTCGACCGTGTCGACGCCGACCTGATCGAGCAGGTGGAGGATCTCGAGCTTCTCGTCGATGCTCGGATCGACGACGGACGGATTCTGCAATCCGTCGCGCAGCGTCTCGTCGTGGAGCTCGAAGCGCTTCTTCAGCACGACGGGCTGACGTCGCTCGGCGAAGTTCCAGTCGTAGATGAGCTGCGTGTCCACGGCTCCACCTCCCTCGATCAGTCTGCCACGAGAAGTCAGGAGATCTCCTCCGCGCCGCGCGTAGGAAACCGGAGAATTTCCCGCTAAGGAGAGCAGGAGGGGCAGGAGGGAGGAGAGAGACTCACGACGCTCGCTCTCCTGCTTTCCTGCTCTCCTTAGAGGATCTCTCCTCAGCGGGTCGGATGTCTGATCAGGCGCGCTCGAGCACCACGGCGATGCCCTGGCCGCCGCCGATGCACGCCGAGCCCACGCCGTACTTCTTGCTCTGACGGCGCAGCGTGTAGATCAGGTTCGCGGTGATGCGCGCGCCGCTCGCGCCGAGCGGATGGCCGAGCGCGATCGCGCCGCCGTTCACGTTCGACTTCTCCTCGGGCAGCCCGAGCTCCTTCTGCACCGCGAGGAACTGCGGCGCGAACGCCTCGTTCACGTCGAAGAGATCGATCTGGTCGAGCGTGAGGCCCGCGCGGTCGAGCGCGTTCCGGATCGCCGGCGCCGGGCCGATGCCCATGATCGTCGGGTCCACGCCCGCGACGCCCCACTGCACGAGCTTCGCGAGCGGCGTGAGTCCGCGCGACTTCGCCCACTCCGCGTCGACCACGAGCAGCGCCGCGGCGCCGTCGCAGATGCCGCTCGCGTTGCCCGCCGTCACCACGCCGTCCTTCTTGAAGACCGGCGGCAGCTTCGCGAGCACGTCCATCGTCGTCTGCGGGCGCGCGTGCTCGTCGCGATCGACCTTCACCGTGCCCTTGCGCGACGGGAGCTCGACCGGCGCGATCTCGTCGGCGAACGCGCCCGACTCCTGCGCCGCGGCCCACTTCTGCTGCGAGCGAAGGCCGAACGCGTCCGCCTGCTCGCGCGTGATGCCGTACTTCACCGCGAGGTTCTCCGCGGTCACCGCCATCGGCGTGTTGGTGTACGAGTCGGTCAGCGCGGCCCACAGCGTGTCGACCACGGCCGGGGGCTTGCCGAACTTCGCGCCGCCGTCGCGCAGGCCCCACATCGCGTGCGGCGCCTGGCTCATGTTCTCGCTGCCCGCCGCGAGCACGCACTTCGCGTCGCCGAGGAGGATCTGCTCCGCCGCGCTCACGACCGCCTGGAAGCCCGAGCCGCAGAGACGGTTCACGGTGAGCGCGGGCACCTCGATCGGCACGCCGCTCTTCAGGCCCACGTGGCGCGCGCCGTAGATCGCGTCGGGGCTCGTCTGCTGCACGTTGCCGAGGATCACCTGGTCGACGTCGGTCGCCTGGATGCCGGCCTGCGCGATCGCCGCCTTGCTCGCGTGCACGGCCAGGTCGATCGCCGACACGTCCTTCAGCGCGCCGCTGAGCGTGCCGAACGGAGTGCGCTTCGCGGCCACGATCCAGATTTCACGGCTGAGCTTCTTCATCGATCTCTCCTCAAACGATTTCCGCGAACGCGTTGGTGAACACCGGCTCTTCCGGGTGCTCCTTCGTGCCCGCGACGACGAGCACGCGGCCGTCCTCGCGCCATCCGCGCGTGATGATCGTGTCGCCCGGCCAGACCGGCTTGCTGAAGCGCCCGCTGAACGCGCGCAGGCGCGACGGGTCGTTGCCGCACTCGTTGGCGAGGATCGCGCGGCCGATGAAGCCGTAGGTGCAGAGGCCGTGGAGGATCGGCTTGCCCTCGGTGACCTTCGCGGCCTTCTCCGCGGCCTTCGGATCGGCGTGCAGCGGGTTGTGATCCCCGCTGAGGCGATAGAGCAGCGCCTGCTCGGGCGAGGTCGTCTCCTCGACGACCCAGTCGGGCTCGCGCTCCGGCGCGCGGATGCGGACGCTCTTCGGCGGCGGCTCACCGCCGTACCCGCCGTCGAGCAGGTACATGATCGTCCACTCGGTCTCGCACACGAGCGCGCCGGTCTCGTCGGTCGTCTTCGTCGCGAAGATCACCTGCGCCATGCGCTTGAGGTCGCCGACGTTCGCGACGCGACCGACCGTGGTGAGCGTTCCTGCTGCCGGGAAGGGCTTGTGTAGACGAATCGTCTGTCCGCCGTGCACCACACCCGAGAAATCACCACCGACGACGTCGAAGAGCGCCTTGCACGCCTCGAACGTCGGGATCACCGCGTACGTCGGGAAGACGCGCATCGCGGGCTCGCTGTGCTCGTAGAGGAACGCGAGGTCGCTCTGCTTCGCACCGATCCCGAGCGCGTAGAGCGCGACGTCCTGCCAGCGATAGGTGAGATGGAGCGGCTCGCTCTCGGCCCCGATCGCAGCGGGATTCAAAGGCTTGGGCATCGCGCTGGCTTAGCGTCGTGCGCGCGAAGCGGTCAACACGGAGGGTGAGCGTTTGACCTCGCACGTGAGCCCGCGCACGCTCCCCGGCGTGAGCCTCCGGACGATCCTCGCCCGCTCGCTCCGCTCCATCGCGGTGCTCGCCGCGTTGGTGATGCTCGTCGCGACGATCTCGGGATGTCCGCGCCGCCGCAATCCGTGGCTCTTCGACGCGGGCCCGGAGGGCGACGGTGGCGGAGACGACAGTGATCGCGACGGGCTGTGCGACGAGAACGAGCTCTCGCGCGGGCTGCGCATCGACGATCCCGACACCGACGCCGACGGCTACTCCGACCTCACGGAGGTCTCGCTCGGGCACAACCCGCTCTCGCGCATGTCGCCCAGCGCGGAGCGCGTGATCTTCCTGCGCGAGACCGCGACCGGCACGGCGCGCGCGACGGTGTCGATCGCGGTCGACGGCGCGGGCGAGACGTTCAGCGGATCGTTCACGCCCGCCGCGCAGGTGGTGCCCGACGAGGTCGACGCCGACGTCTACTTCGCGGGCGCGGGACCGGTCGGCGCGGAGCCGATGGGCAACGTGTTCTCGATGGACGAGTCGACGCAGTCGTTCATCGGCGTGCGCGGGCGGACGCTCCTGACCTACGACGTGCGCTTCCAGTTCTCGGGCGAGGCGCGCGACTGCATGCGGGCCTATCCGTTCCAGTACACCGTGAAGCGCGAGGACGGGCTCCTGATCGCGAACGAGCGCTACACGCTCGTCGTGGTGCCCGGGAGCGGACGGCTCGAAGACGAAGTCTGGTGCCCGTTCGCGCCCTGTCTGTGAGCGTCGATCGACCTCAGCGTTCGTACGTCGACGAACGCGAGGTGAGCCATGTGCTACCTGTACTTGCTCGCGGTCCCCGCGCTGGCCCTCGTGATGGGGATCGGCTGGGTCCTCGAGGGGCGTGATCGCTGGGGCGTGTGGCGCGCTCCGGTCGCGGCGGGGCAGGGCGCGTATCGTGCCGCGAGCGTGACGCGCGAGACCGCGCGTCGTGTGCCGCCGTCGGTGGTGATCGCGGGGCTGCTCGCGCCGGTGTGGGGCGCGATCACGATGCTCGTGCTGATGCCGGCGGGCGCGGTGCTCGCGCTCATGCTGCTCGGCTCGGGAGAGCTCCCGTTCGTCTTCGCCGGGATGATCGTCGCGGCGGCCGCGGTGTCGGGCATCGCGCTCGCGTGCATGCTCTTCCGGGTCGGCAGCGCGCTCGCTCAGCGGGCGCCGGACGCGCCGATCACCGCGCGCGAGACCGCGATCTACGGCGCGTGCCACCACGCGCTGATCTGGGTGCTCTTCCCGCTTCCGCTGCTCGCGGGTGGGCCGCCCGATCTCGCGTGGCGCGACGCGACGCTGGCGCTCGCGGTGCCGTGCGGCGTCGGTCTCGTCGTCGCGCTCGTGGTGCTCGTCGCGGGGCGTCGCGTCGCGGCGCTCGACGCCGAAGATCACGCGAGGATCTCGACCTCGTCGCCGATCGAGATCTCGATCGACTCGTGATCGTCGAGCTCGGGGATCAGGTTCACGCCGAAGAGCACCTTGCCGTCCGCGGTGCGACGGAACTTCGCGAGCGTACGCAGCGGCTCCTTGCCGGCGATCGCGGTCGCGGGATCGATCGTCGTGATCACGCAGCGATCGCAGGGCTTCGGTGCGCGGAACACGATGCGACCGATGCGCAGGCGCGACCAGCCGTCCTCGGCCCACGCGGGCGCGCCCTCGATCACGACGTTGGGTCGGAAGCGCCGCATCTCGAGCGACGTGCCCGCGCGCGCCTCGAGGTCCGCGAGCGACTCGCGCGTCGCGAGCAGCAGCGGATAGCCGTCGGCGAACGAGACGACGTCACCGGGGTGCGCGTACTTCTCGTTGACGGCGCGGCGCACGTCGTCGGGCATGTACACGACGCGCACGGTGCGGCCGAGGTGCGCCGACATCCACGCGCTCGCGTCGGCGTGCGCGATCGCCTCGACGGTGCTGCGCCACACCGTGACCGTCGCACGCGCGCCCACGTCGAGGCGTGTGGGGATCTCGATCGGGCTCGCGTCCGGTGCGCCGAGCCGCAGCCGATCGTCCTCCAGCGCCACGTCGACGAGCGCGAGCCGCGCCTCCTCGCGCTGGGTGACGAAGCGACCCTCGGGGTCGACGATCATCCACCGGCGATCGTGCGCGATGCCGCGCCGCTCGACGTGCGCGCGCGAGACCTCGATGCCGCGGCACGACTTGATGGGGAAGCGGGTGATGCCGGAGAGCTTCACGTCTGGCCCGAGCCACCACCCGCCGGATGATTGAACGGCGACGGGTAGAGGCCGAAGCGCAGTGTGGACTTCACCGGCATCCCGAGCACTTGCTCGTGATAGAGGTAGAAGTCGTCGAGCCGCAGGCTGAGCGTCTGCGCGAGCTTCCACAGGAACTTCCCGGCGAGCACCGGGTCCTGCTGGAGCAGGCCGTAGAACTGGTGGCGATCGAGCGCGAGCAGGCGCGTCTCCGCGGTGGTGCGCACGGTCGCGGAGCGGGGGCGCTGGCTGAGCAGCGCCATCTCGCCGAAGTGGCTGCCGGGACCGAGCTCCGCGAGGCGCACGTTGTTGCGCACGACCTCGACCGCGCCGTCGAGCAGCAGGAAGAGCGTCTCGCTCGCCTCGCCCTCGCCGATCACGATCTCGCCCTTGCCGAGCTCGACCCAGCGACACGCGTTCGAGACGCGCACCAGCTCGGGCATCGTGAGCTCCACGAAGAGATCGACGTGCTGCAGCGTCTCGAACGTCTGGTTGACGATCGTGGTGCGCTGGGTGTCCGCCTCGCTGCTCGCGCCGTGCGAGCTCGCGCGGAGGACCACCGCCGTGATGTTGTCGCTGCCGCCGCGCTGGTTCGCGAGATCGATCAGCCGGCGCGACACCGCGTCGAGATCGGCGGTCGAGAGCAGCGCGGGGAGCTCCTGGCCCTCGCCGAGATAGCCGTGGAGGCCGTCGCTGCAGAGCAGCAGCGTGTCGTCGACGATCAGGTCGAACACGAGCGTGTCGACGATCACGCGCTCGAGCGGGCCGACCGCGCGGGTGACGATGTTGTGGTGCTCGCTCTGCTTCGCCTGCTCGGGCGTGAGCATCCCGCAGCGCAGCGCTTCCTGGATGAAGGTGTGATCCTCGCTGAGCTGATAGAGGCGCGCCTGGCGCACGAGGTAGAGCCTCGAGTCGCCGACGTGCGCCATCACGCCCTTGCCGCCGCGGACGAGCAGGGCGACGCAGGTCGTGCCCATGCCCTTCTTGCCGCGGTCGTTCTTGCCCATCTCGTAGATGGTGCGCGACGCGGTCTCGACGGCCTCGCGCATGATCACGGCCGCGCTCTCGATCGGCTGCTCGCCGCGATCGATCGCGCGCAGCACGTCCATTCGATCGCGGACGTAGGCCTGCACCGTGGACGCCGCGGTGCGCGAGGCGATCTCGCCCGCAGCGTGGCCTCCCATCCCGTCGCAGACGATGTAGAGGCCGAGCGACGGATCGACGAGACCGAAGTCTTCGTTGAGGGTGCGCTCGCGGCCGACGTCCGTGGCGGAGGCGACGTGGATCTGCATGTTCGGAGGACCGAGTCTGCCCGAACGGCGGGTGTCTCGGGAAGCGCACCGCCGTGTCGGATGGCTCGCGCGAACATCTTGCGGTGTTTCGGTGTGAGTGGAACGATGCCGTGTCGTGAGCGGAAGTCGCCGCCCCCCGCCCGCCAACGACCCCGCCGATCCGTTGCGACGCGCGGTCCGTGAAGCGATTTCCGCGTACGCCACCGACGAGGTGGCGGAGAGCGCGCTCCAGGTCGCGCTCGAGCGCGCGTCGCTCACCGGCGTGCCGCGATCGCCGCGCGCGCTGCAGCGCTTCGTCGAGCTGTGGCTGCGCTCCGAGATCGTCGCGCGGCTCGGTGAAGAAGCGGCGGACGGCGTGGGCGAGCGGCTCGCGCGCGTCATCGCGGCGATCGACTGGCGCGACGGTGGCGCGCCGACCGCGAACGGCGCGACGTGGTCGCCCGACGAGGGAGGCGCCAAGCGCCCGCGGGTCGTCGTGATCTCGAGCGACGCGCGCCTCGCCGCGGGGATCCGGCTCGAGCTCGCGGGGCGCGCGACCGTGGTGGGGCACGTCGAGCTCGGCGAGGCGATCCGCGCCGGGGCGCTCGAGGCCGCACCGTGCGCGCTGGTGCTCGACGGGCGCAGCGCGGACGCGATCGCGAAGGACACGCCGCGCGCAGAAGGCGCCTCGATCGTGGCGGCGCTCGCGTGGGGCACGAAGGACGATCTCGTGCAGCGCGCGCGCGACGTGCTCGGCCGCGACGTGCCGGTGGTGCGCTGCGGCGAAGAGGTCACGGTCGAGGAGCTCGCGCTCCTGCTCGGCGCCCGGCTGGGTCTGCGCGGCTGACGCAGCGGGCCGGCACGCCGCATGGCATGCTGAGCGTCAGCGATGTTCGACACCGGCTACGTGACGGTCGCGCGCTGGAAGGGAACGCCCATCCGCGTGCACTGGAGCACGCCGATCGGGATGCTGCTCTTCGGGCGCTTCGCGTTCGTGCCCGGGTTCTGGCTCGGATATCTGCTGATCGTCGGGCTGCACGAGATGGGTCACGCGTTCCTGATGCGACGCGTCGGCCTCCACGCGAGCTCGATCGAGATCCACGCGCTCGGCGGTCAGGCGCGCTACGGCGGCGGGCGCGCGGTCTCGCCGTGGCAGCGCTCGGTGGTCGCGTGGGGTGGCGTGCTCGCCCAGGCGCTGCTGCTGATCGTCGCGCTCGTGGTGTCGGCGCTCGTGCCGATCACCAGCGTGTTCGTCGCGCAGCTGCTCTCGGCGCTGACCTGGACGAACGTCTGGATCATCGCGCTCAACCTGATGCCGCTGCCGCCGCTCGACGGCGCCGATGCCTGGAAGCTGCCGCGCCTGTGGCGCGAGCGTCGCGGTCGCCGTGCGGCGCGCGTGGCGCGCGAGCGGATCGAGGTGCGGGTCCCGCCGCGCGCCCGGGTGGAGCGCGAGCTCGAGCTGGGCGAGGTCGACGAGGAGAAGGTGCGCGAGACGGTGCGCCGTGCCCTCGCCGATGCAGCGCGCGATTCGCGCAAGCGCGACGTGCAATAGACGGAACACCCGCGCGATCGGGTAGTCTCCGCGCTCTATGAACCTCGCGGATCTCACGGCGGAAGAGAAGCTCGCGCTCGGCGGGCTGGTGCGGTTGATCGTGCGCGCGGACGGCGCGTTCTCGGAGCTCGAGGAGGCTCGCATCGATCGCATCGGCGACGAGCTCGGCGGGCGCGACGCGTTCTGGAAGGTGATCTCCGACTCGGCGCAGGCGTTCCCCGACGAGCAGGGGATCCGCACCGCGACGCTGAAGGTCACGCGGCCCGAGGCGCGCGAGCTGATCCTCGGGGTGATCGCGGGCATCGCCGCGGCGGACACGATCTCGCCCGCCGAGATGGGCCTCATCGACGCGGTGCGCGCTGCCTGGGGAGTGAGCGCGTGAGCGTGCCGGGGGGGACGCCGCCGCCCGGCGGCGGTGGCTGGGGACCGCCGCAGGGAGGCGCCCCGGCGCCCGCGTATGGCGCGCCACCGCCGTCGTACTCGCAGCCGGGACCCCCGCCGGGTCAGGGTTGGACGCCGCAGCCGCCACAGGTCACGCCGCCGGGCGGGCCCAACGAGCCGAAGGGCACGTGGATCGGCGTCGCGCTCTCGGTGCTCTTCCTGCTGGGCTCGTTCCTCGCGTGCGCGGTCACGGGCATCGTCGCGGTGAACGAGAGCGAGCACTTCGCGATGCAGGTCGCCTACGTGACGGTGCCGACGATCGTCGCGGGGCTCTTCCCGTGGATCGTGGCGCTGCTGCTGCGGAAGAAGGGGACGGGCATTGCGGTCGGCGCGCCGATCGGGTGCGGATGCCTGACCTGGGTGGTCTCGCTGGTCGGGATCATCGTGTTCTTCGAGGTGATCTGGCCGGCGCTCTAGGGCGCTCTCGTCGCCGTCGCCGTTCACGACCACGTCGACGTGGTCGTGAACGACGCCCCGGCCTCAGCGATCCTGCGTCATGTCGCGGAAGCGCACGCCCGCGTAGCGCGCCGCGAGCAGCCACACCGCGACCAGCGCGATCACCGCGATGCTGAGCCAGCGGATCGTCGAGAAGTCGGTGAACACCGTGGTCACGAGCAGGCTCACGCCGACCGCGATCGACTTCGCGAAGCGCTGCACGAACATGTCGAGGAACGCCTTCGCCTTGTACTTCTCGTCGCGGCTCGTCGGCGTGTAGAGCGCTTCCTTCGCCGACTGGTTGATCGAGTAGCTGAACGCGTTGTCGGCGGTGTTGAGCAGGCTGCCGCTCCAGAGGATCGGCACGATCAGGTAACCCGTCGACGCGGCGAGGATCACCAGCGGCGTCGTCATCAGCGACACCACGAGCGGGAAGCGGCTCATCACCAGCGTCGTCACGAAGATCTGCACGAAGAGCGCGGCGACGTTGGTGATCGTGAAGACGAGCGCGAACTGCTCGCCGATCGCCTCGTCGTCGAGGAAGTGCGCGACCGTCGACGTGAACTGGAAGTCGAGCAGCGTCGACACGATCTCGTAGAGCCCGACGATCGCCGCGATCGCGAGGAGATACGGCGAGTGCGCCACCAGGCGCGCGCCGGCGATCACCGGATTGCCCACGTCGGGCGCGCTCGGCGCCGACGCTCGCACCGGCTCGGGATCGCGCGCCTCGCGACCCGCGACGACGCGACCGGCCAGGCCCGCGAGCAGCGCCGCGACCGCGGTCGTGCCCACGCAGATCCACAGCCACGTCGAGTGCTCGATCGAGTCGATCCACGCCGAGAGCACCGAGCTCCCGAACGCGCCGCCCGCGACGCCGCCGAGCACGATCGGCGGGTAGAGCCGCTTCGCCTCCTCGGGGCTCACGCTGTCGTTCAGGAACGCGAAGAACGTCGCGACCATCAGCGTCGTGTAGAGGTCGCCCAGCAGGTAGAACGACCACACGACGAAGTGGCCCGGGTCCGTGATGACGAGCGCGTACCCCGCGAGCGCGACCACGAAGAACCCCGCGAACACGAACGTGAGCTTCTCGCGGTGCAGCGTGCGCGAGAGCGCCGAGAACACGATCACCGCGAGCGCGGCGACCACCATGTTCGCGACCTTCGCGAGGAGCTCGGCCTGGGCGGCGTGCAGGTGCCAGCCCGCGAGGTCGAGCCCGTGCTCGTCGTAGAAGGCGACGAAGATCCCCTTCTTGATCGGCTTGAGCACCCAGAACGTCGCGATCACCAGGAAGAAGTGGGCGAACATCGGGATCGCCAGCGGCCACTCGCCGGGTCGCACGTCGAGGAGCGAGCGAACGGGCGATTTTTTCTGGGTATCGGGCACGTCGGGTCGCGCAGCTTGCCTCGACGATGGGCACGGCGCTCGCCGTTCCGAGCCTGGACGTTCGGGCAGCAACCCTGGCGCATTCGCGATCCGGGCATCAGGGTTTCCGCCGCGCTCTCCTCCTCCGACGTCCTGCCAGCGAGCTGTCGAGCTTGGCGAAGACCCCGCTCCTCCGAACCTCCGCGCTCGCGCTCGCGCTCGTCGCGAGCACGTCGATCGCCTCCGCGCAGGAGGCCGCGCCCAGCGCGTCGCCGAGGTCCGCGTCTGCCGGGGTCACCTCGCCGATGCCGCCCACGATCGTCGAGCCGGTGCGCGACTTCGCGCTGACCCTCGCGCCCGCGCCGGTCAGCGACGGGCGCTGGCGGGGCGGCATCCTGTTCGACGAGGCGTTCCGCTCGGCGATCCGGCTGAGCGCGGTCGAGGACCAGGAGATCGCGCGACACGTCAGCGACGTGTTGCTCCTCACGGTGCCGCTGGTCGCCCTCGTCGACGGCCTCGCGACGCCGCTCGCCCAGGGCAACGGCGAGCTCGCGTGGCGGGCGACGTTCGCGCACGTGCTCGCGCTGGGCGTGACGCTCGGCGCGGGTGAGATCGTGAAGCGCGCGGCGGGGCGTGCGCGGCCCTTCGAGCGCGACTGCGCCGAGGACCCCACGCGTCGCGGCTGCGGCGACTCCGACATCTTCTCGTCGTTCTACAGCCTGCACAGCGGCGTCACGTTCACGTCGGCGGGCTTCATGTGCGCGATGCACGGCGTGCGCGGCATGTACGGGAACACCGCGGCCGACGCGACCGCGTGCGGCGTGTCGATCGCGATGGCGGCGACCACCGGGCTGCTGCGGGTGGTCTCGGATCGCCACTACATCTCCGACGTGCTCGTCGGGGCGGCGCTCGGGTTCCTGGTGGGGTTCTTCCTGCCGCTCGCGATCGTGCCCGAGATCGACCACGCGCAGCCGACGCCGGTCACGCCGCAGGCCCTCGAAGGGCCGCCGCCGGTGATGATCGGGCCGACGTTCTCCGGAACGTTCTGATCATCGATCGTCGGAGAGGCTTCGGCGAGAGGCGCGGGGCGGTGGGTCCGACGCCCTGTGTGCTCGCGGGCTGCCGTACGAGAGGGCGCGAGCGTCGGGAAGCGGTGGGCGCATCGCGGCGCGCACTTCGCGCTCTGCCGCGATGCTTCGATCAGTCTGTGGTCGGCCTCGGTGGCCCCCGTCGCACGAGGGCGTCGGACCCACCGCCCCGCGCCCGGTACCGCGGTTCTGCCGCCTCGCGTGGTGAGGTGGTGGATGGCTCGCGCCCGGTCCGCGCTTCGCCGCGGCCCGGACCCTCGCGTGTAGCACCGCGCTTCGCGCGTGTGCGCGCTGGCGCGCGGTACGAGCTGCATGCGGATGGGCTCGATGAGGAGCGCATCGATCCTCCGCGCCCCGACGGGAGGATCGAATCCGGGTCGAGGGGGTGCGAATCGCCGTCGTGTGGGGCCTCGATCGCGACAAGCCGGCCGCGCGAGCCCGATGAGCTGGGCTCGGAAGGCCAGATGTCGGCCTCGCGACCCCGGTGCGCCGGCCTCGAGAGGCCAGATGTCGGCCTCGCGACCCCCGGAGGTGGCCTTTGGACCCCCTCCCTCAGGGGGGTGGGAAAAACAGGGCAATTGTGCCGCGAATTTGCGTGTTTCTTCGTCGGCGCGTGATCGAAATTCGATCGATCTGCGTCAACTCGCGATCGAAATTCGATCGATTTGTGTCGACTCGCGCGCGAATCGATCGCGCTCAGCCCCGCGGGCGTACGATCGGCAGGCTCTCTTGCGAGCGCAGCAGCTCCGCGACGATCTCCTCGCGGCTGCGCGCGCGGATCTCGGAGCGCGGGCGCGCTGCGAGCACCGGGATCAGCGAGCTGCGCACCGGCTCGGGCACGACGTTCTCGAGCAGCTCGATCGCGGTGCCGCGGATCTTCTCGTCATGCGCCGACAGGCCGCGCAGCGCGAGCTGCAGCGACTCGCCCTCGACCACCAGCGAGAGCAGCGTGAGCACGTACTGCAGGCTGCGGCTCGCGCGCATGCGCACCAGCTCGTCGAGCGAGATCGGCTCGTCGTCGTGGTGATCCGGGTGGTTCGGGTCGTGGGGCGCGATCGTCGCGACCGCGCTCCAGGTCGCGCCGCGCTCGCCGAGCTCGCGCTCCACCGCGCCGAACACGACGGTGCTCGGCGGCGCCAGCGCGGAGTCGGTCGACGCGAGGTGCACCAGCGCGCGCGCACACTGGAAGCGCACCTCGAGCCGCGGATCGTCGAGCCCCGAGATCAGTCCCTCCGCGGCGCGCCGCGACGTGCTCACCCGCAGCACGCGCGGGATGCGGAACCGGATCTCGAAGGGCGTGCGCAGATCGAGCAGCGCGTCGATCAACGTGCCGGTGACGCTCGGCGCGACACGACGGAGCGCGGCGAGCGCGTCGCGACCGAGCTCGGGGTGCGCGAGCAGGTGCAGCGTGATCGGCACGAGCTCGGCGTCGAGCGGCGCGTCGAGCGCGGCGCGGGTGCGATCGATCGCGCCCGACGCGATCGCGGCGAAGCGCTGCACGATGCTGGGCTCGGTCGGGTGCACCGCGGGCGGCGCCTCGCCCTCCACCTGCGGCTCGGGGTGCGACTGCACGTCGGCGGTCGCGGCGGCGATCGCCGCGGCCTCGATGCTGCTCAGCGCGGGGCTCTGCCGGCGCAGCGACTCGATCTCGGCGAGCAGGCGCTCGCGATCGATCGCCATCGCGGTGTCGGAGAGCGTGCGGCGTGTGGTCGCGTCGAGCGCGCTCTGCTCGTCGAGCTCGAGCGTCCCGCTGCGCAGCGCTTCCTGCAGCGCCTCGACGTAGCCGCGCGCGATCGAGGGGACCAGGAGCAGCGAGAAGAGCGCCGCGCCCGCCGCGACCACCGCGGGCACGATGCCCGGCATGTCGTGCCAGCCGTAGATCAGCGCGAGGACCGCGAGGCTCCCGAGCGCATCGCCGACGCGCGTCGCGGCCACGTCGACGAGCGTCTTGGTCGGCCGTTTGGTCTGGGGCGGCAGCGGCGTGAAGAAGAGCTCGTACGCCGAGCGATAGAGCGAGTTCGAGAGCACGCTCTCGGCGCCGCGCAGCACGATCAGCGCGCCGAACGGAAGGCCGAGCAAGAGGCCGAGGCCGCCGAACGCGACGACCAGCGGCGAGAGCGCGACGATGCCGTAGAGCGGGAGGCGATCGAGCACCGTGCGCCCGAGCCCCGACTGCACGAGGAACGTGACGAGGCTGGTGCCCGTGTAGAACCACGCGAAGAAGCGCACGAGCGAGGTCTCGTCGACGTACGCCGCGTCGGCCTGCGCCTTGAACGCGTAGTCGAGCAGCGCGGCCCACACCGCGGCGAGCAGCGAGAGCGCGGAGAGCGTGCGCAGGTACGGCGTGCGGCCGACGAGCTTCAGCGCGCGCGCGGTCTGCGGCTCGGAGAGGGGCGTGCCGTCCTCGTCGGCGAGGCCTCGCCCGAACCGGTGGATCAGCGCCCCCGCGGCGATGCTCGCGCCGGCGAGCACGAGCAGCATCGGACGCGCGCCGAGGTTGCCCGCGATCACGTCGGCCGAGACGCCGCCGAGCACACCCCCGAAGGTGCCGCCCGCCGCGACGCGCGAGACGAACGCGCGCGCCCGCCGGGGATCGTAGCGCTCCGAGACGAGGGTCCAGAACCCGCTGATCAACACCGAGCCCAGCGCCGCGACGTGCAGGTAGATCGCGACCGCGACTCCGTCGCGGAAGAGCGGCTGTGCGAGCCACTCGATCGCGAAGAAGGTCGCGTTCACGCCGAGCGCCGCGGGCACGGTGCGCGAGGGCCCGCGGACCGCCATCGCGTTCGACATCGCGAGCACGGCGAGCAGCGAGAGCAGCGCGCCCGCGCCCATGACGATCGGGAGGCGGCGCGGATCGAACGACGTGAGGAAGAGCGCGTCGCGGGTCGCCTTGCCCGCGACCTGCTGAGCGACGAGCAGCGCGGCCGCGCCGCCGGCGAGGAAGAGCTCCGCGCGCTTGGTCGTCGGCGATGCAGGTGCGCGCTCCCGCGTCACCTCGTCGCCGCTCCTCGCCCGACCATCAGAAGCCCTCCTGCATGCCCGCGGTGATGCGCAGCACGGCGGGCTCGGCGCCGCGCTCGAAGGTGTCGGTGCCGAACCCGATCTGGATCGTGAACGACTGATCGGGATCGCCGACCGTGCGCAGGCCGAGCGCGAACGACATGCGGAGCTTCGCGGGATCGAACCCGTCGAGCTCGGCGCCGAATGCGTTTCCGGTGGTGACGTTCACGAACCCGTCGACGGTGATCCAGATCGGATAACGGTACTCCAGCGTCGCCCAGACGATGCTCTCTCCGTAGAGCCATCCGCGCCGGAAGCCGACCATGCGGCCGCGCCCCGAGAGATCGGGCAGCTCGGTGAACGGCACCGGCAGCTCGCCGAGCGCGGTCGCGAATTCCGCGCCACCCCAGAGCCCGAGCGTGCGCCCCTGGCTGATCTCCCAGTACGCGCCCACCGCGCCGCCGTAGGTGAGCCAGCGGCGATCCTCGGCCTGGAGCAGGTCGAAGCCCTGCTCGACGAACGCCTCGACGCGCACGCCGCTGCCCTCGATCGGCCTCGGCTGTCGCGAGTCGATCGAGCCCTCGAGCCGCTGTCGGTACGCGACGTAGCCTTCCCAGCCCGGCGGGTACGGGAGCCAGCCCTGCGCGACTCCGTCGCTGAGCGTGAGCTGGTCGTCATCGTCGTCGATCCAGTCGGTGTCGTAGAACTCGTAGCCGCGCACGCCGGCCTCGATGCGAAGGTGGCTCGAGCGCCAGGGACGGAACGCGAACGCGATCTCACCCTCGACCGAGCGCGCGCCGTAGCGCACGAGCTCGTCGCTCTCGCCCTGTCCGTTCAGCGCGGCGAGCAGGTAGTCGGGGCGCATCGTGCCCGCGATCTTCGCCTGCACCATCGTGCCGTGATCGTCGAACGAATAACGATCGAGCACCGATGCGCGCAGCCAGTCGACGCCGCCGAAGCCGAGCTGGAAGCGCAGCCCGTTGCGCGGCACGACGACGTTGTCGGTCCAGAGGTAGAGCCCGCCGCTGGGCTGGAACCCGAAGTCGACGAAGAGCGTCGGCACGAGGCCCCACTCCGGCTCTTCTTCGGCGAAGGGCGGGAACTGGAACGCGCCCCAGCGCTCGCGCTCACCGGTCGTGAGGATCCATCCGAGCGGGCGGCGGATGATCCACTCGAACACGAGCTGCACCGGGAAGAAGATCACCCGCGGGATCCAGAGGATCGCGTCCTCGAAGGAGATGCCGGGATCGGGGCGGCCATCGAAGTCCGGCACCTCGCGGCGACCGATCGACGGAGGATCGCCCTCGATGTCGTCCTCCATGCCCTGATCGCCCGCGCTGTCGTCGGCGCGGCGCTGCTGCTCGGCGGCGCTCGCGCCGGGGCCGAGATCGTCGCCGTCCTCGCCGTCCTGTCCGGTCTGCGCGTGGACGAGCGTGGGGCTCGTCGCGATCGCGATCGCGACGATCGCTGGAAGCAGGACGCGCATCATCGACGGGGCTCCTCGACGCCGTGGAGGCGCTCGAGCCCGACGACGCGCACTTCGTCGCCGAGATCGTAGGCGTGGATGCGCAGCGGTCCGGTGGTCTCGCGACCCTCGGTGCGCGCGACGATCTCCGCGATGACGTATTGCGGCTGCTCGTGGCTCGCGCCGTCGGCGCGCGGCATCTCGACGCACACGCGGCCCTCGGGGCGCGTCTCGAGCGCGGTCGAGCGCGGCGTGTAGTCGTCGCCCGCGAAGCCGCGCGCGAGATAGACGCGCGTCTCGCTCGGGCGCAGCCCCGAGGTGATCGCGAGATCCTCGACGCACACGCGCGCTCCGTCCTGCTCGGGCACCGGGCTCGTCAGCGGCGACAGGCGCGTGAGCCAGCGCTCGAGCACTCGATCACGACGCCCGCGCACGATGCGGAAGACCTCGTCGCGCAGGGGCTCGGTCGACCAGCGGCCGCGCTGGATCAGCGCGCGCAGGTGATCGTCGCCGAAGCGCGCGACGATGCGGGTCATCCACGCCGCGTCGTGCTCGGTCATGCGCTCGTACGCGGGGTTGCCGTAGCCGGGGCGCCACTGATCGGGCTCGTAGCGCTCGAGGTCGTAGTAGCCGAGCACGTTGCCCGCGGCGCCGAACTGCGCGTGGTGCCACGGACGATCGAGCAGACCGAGCGTGAGGAAGTCCTCGGTCATGTGCTGCACGTCGAAGTAGCCCGAGTGCCCGAAGCGACGCGCGAGCGCGTCCCACGTGAAGAGGATCCCCAGCGTGTCGCTGAAGTCGATCATGTAGTGGCGCACGTAGCCGCGATCGCCGTCGACCTCGATCCACGCCGACATCGTGTTCTCCTGGCGGGAGTCGATGTGGCTGAGCCACGACGAGAGCACGTACATGCCGCGCACCTCGCGGCGGTGCTCGTGGGGGATCACGTCGTTCGGGTCGTGCGGCCACGTGCCCTCGTAGGTCCACGGCGCGATCGGCGCGCCGTCGATGAACTGCGAGAGGCTGAAGCGAAGGCGACCGTCGGGGAGCTCGACCGCCTTGTCGAGGATCTCGTCGACGGTGCGCTGCGAGAGCGGGCCGCGACGACCATCGGTGCGCCGCACCTCGGCCTCGGGATCGAGCACGAGCTCCTCGCGCCGCACGAACACCACACGATTGCACGGCGCGAAGAAGCCGGCGGACCAGTACACCGACGCGGCGATCGCGTCGCTCGCCGAGGGGCGCTCCGCTTGCAGATCGCCGTCGGGCTTCATCAGGTACATCTGCCCGTTCGCGTCGCGGACGAAGAAGCCGGGGTTCGAGCCGTCGGGCTTGCCGCGCACGATCGTGAGCGGTCCCGGCACGTCGTCGTCGATGCCGGGGGTCGCGGGATCGACGTCGGCGCAGGGCCCGTAGGCGATCTGCACCGGCGAGAGCGGGCCGCGCGAGAGACGGTTGGTGTACCAGCTCGAGTCCGGCACCTCGTCCATCGAGTTGACGTTCACCGACTCGCGATCGAGCTCGAAGCGCCACACGTCGGCGAGCGGCCGGAACACGCTGTTGTCGGCGCCGTCCCAGACGTACGGGGAGTACCACTCGGGCGGCTGTGGCGTGAATGGACGCCGGTCGCGATCCAGCCACATCGGCTCGGCGAGCGGGAAGCGGCGCAGCCCGCCGCCGCAGCCGGAGAGCAATCCGAGCGCGAGCGCGATCGCGACGAGCACGGTTTCTCGGCGATCTGCGCGTGGAACGGACCGGAACGGCACCATGGCGCGGCAATATCGCCGCCGATGGGGCCTGCGTCGAGGGGCCTGCAGGAGTGCTCGTCCCGGAGGGCCCGCACGGGAGCGCGCGGAGCGCGCGGACGGAAGGGACCGGAGCGGCGAGCCGATTGAGGGGCCTGCAGGAGTGCTCGTCCCGGAGGGCCCGCACGGGAGCGCGCGGAGCGCGCGGACGGAAGGGACCGGAGCGGCGAGCCGATTGAGGGGCCTGCAGGAGTGCTCGTCCCGGAGGGCCCGCACGGGAGCGCGCGGAGCGCGCGGACGGAAGGGACCGGAGCGGCGAGCCGATGAGGCGCCCCGGGTCAGCTCCTGGCGCCGAGATCGATCGCGACGCTGCGATCGCGGCCGGTCGACGCACCGTGCTTCGCGCGGTGGGCGCGTGCCGTCTCGAGCGATCCGCCGTGCTCGGTCCAGAAGCGCGCCGCGTCTTCTTCCGACCACGGCTCGATGCGCAGCGCCCGCAGCGAGGCGCGCAGCGCGCGTGCGCTCGCGGGACGTTCGCCCGGGGCCTTCGCGAGGCACTGCAGCACCAGCGCCTCGAGCCCTTCGGGCAGCGGCGCGCCGAGTCGCGCGCTCGGCGGCTCGGGCTCGGAGTGCAGGTGGTGCGCGCAGATCTCGACGACGTTGTGACCGCGGAACACGTGGGTCCCGGTGATCAGGAAGTACGTGAGCGCACCGAGCGAGTAGAGATCCGACGCCGGCGCCACGACGCCGGTGCCGATCGTCTCGGGTGCGAGATAGAGCGGCGTGCCGCGGATCGTCGCGTCGTGCGTCATCGAGCCCGCGGGGTCGCGCGCGAGATCCTTCACGAGCCCGAAGTCGACGACCTTCGCGACGTCGTGCTCGCCGGCGCGCGTGGTGAGGATCACGTTCGCGGGCTTCACGTCGCGGTGCACCAGGCCGAGCTCGTGCGCCTCGGCGAGCGCCGACGCGATCTGCGCGACGACGTGCACCACGCGCGCGGGCGGCATCGGCCCGGTCTCGCTCACCACGAGCTCGAGGTCGCAGCCCGGCAGATACTCCATCGCGTAGTAGAAGATGCCGTCGGGCGTGCGGCCGTAGTCGTAGATCTGCACCGTGTTCGGGTGCGTGAGGCGCGCGGTCTGACGCACCTCGCGCTCGAAGCGCGCGAGCATCTCCGCGCCGACGCGCTCGGGCGGCAGCAGCTTGATCGCGGTGGGACGGCGCAGGAGCGCGTGGTGCGCGCGGTAGACGACGCCCATGCCGCCCTCGCCGAGCTTCGCCTCGAGCACGTACTGACCGAGGCGTCGCGCCTGACGCACCTCGGCGCGCAGGCCGAAGATGGTGTGCGACGCGACGGTCGCGACGACGGTGGAGAACGCCGGCCACCCGAACGCGTCGATCATCGCGGCCCACGCGCGCGCGTCCCAGGGGCCGCTCGTCGTGTGGACGAGCCACGTGGTGAGCATCGAGATCACGGTGGCCGTGACGCCGAGCGCGAGGGTGCGCGACGCCGCGGAGGGCACGAGGATCGCGCGTGCCATCAGGAGCTCGGTGAGGAGCAGCGCCATCGTGCGCTCGAGCCCGAGGTTCGCGCGGGAGACCATCAGCGCGATCAGCACGTACGCGAGCAGGTTGCCGCCCACGTCGATCGCCTCGAGCGCGCCGCGCGCGCGGCGCCCGCTGCGGGTGAACAGCCAGATGCCGACGAAGAGCCCGATCAGCGCGACGTGCAGGATGCGGAAGCGCGTCGAGAGGTCGCCGAAGACGAGGTCGATGCCTGCGACGGTGGCCTCGACGATCAGCACCAGCACGAGGAAGGCGAGGCCGAGGATCGTGAGGATGCGTGCGTACAGCGCGAGCCGCGCCTGGTAGAACGCGCGGCTCTCGTCGTCGACCGAGCTCGCGTCGTGCCCCCGGCTGACCATCGCGGCGCGCGAGGATACGAGCGAGGCCTCGCGTTGGCGAGCCGCGCGCTCACGGGAGCCGGAACTCGCGGCGCATCACGTGCTCGAACGCGCCGAGCGGCAAGAGGCGTCGCGCCCACGCGGCGAACGTCGCTTTGCCGCCGACTCGGACCCGGAACGGCGGCGACGTGCTGGTCGCGAGCGTCGCGATCGCGTCGGCGACGCGCTGCGGGCTCGCGCCGCCGTCGATCTGCGCGCGGATGATCGCCTCGACACGAGCGCGTCCTTCGTCGTAGCGCGCCATCGGTCGCGCGGGGCGCGCCACCTGGATCCCGGTGCGGTGCGCGGCGGGCTCGACCAGCGACACCCGCACTCCGTCGGGCGCGACCTCGAGCCGCAGCGCCTCGGTGTAGCCCGCGAGCGCGTGTTTGCTCGCGGCGTACACGCCGTGGAACGGCACGCCGACGAAGCCGGAGAGCGAGCCCACGTTCACGATCGTCCCGCCCCCGTGCGCGCGCATGATCGGGAGCACCGCCGCGACCATCCGCATCACGCCGAGCAGGTTGGTCTCGAAGAGCGCGCGTGCTTCGTCGGCGCTGGTCTCCTCGCAGGCGCCGACCACCGCGCGCCCGGCGTTGTTCACCAGCACGTCGATCCGCCCGAGCGCGCCGACGCAGGCGCGCACCGATGCATCGTCGTCGACGTCGAGCGCGCGCATCTCGGTGCCGGGCGGGCCGCCCGATCCGCTGCGGCTCGTGCCGAAGACGCGGAAGCCGCGCGCCGCGAGCGTCGTCGCGGTCGCGAGGCCGAGCCCCGACGAAGCCCCGGTCACCAGTGCGATCCTGCTCTCCATTCCGTCACCTCCGAGCAGGACCTTGGTCGCGCCGCGCGACCGGGACGACTCAGCTTCCGATGGCCGTATCTGCGCGGAACTCCGACGGAAACGCGCAGTTGTGCGACGACGGCTCAGCTTCTATCGTCGCCTCGGATGCCGCCGCGCGATCGGACGAGACGCCGGGTGACGCCGCGCCAGGATCGTGCGCGCGCGAGCGTCGACGCGATCGTCGCAGCCGCCGAGATCGTGCTGCGCGAGGAGGGCTTCGCGCGCACCACGACGAACCGCATCGCGAAGCGCGCCGGCGTGAACGTCGGGCTCGTGTACCGCTACTTCGCGGGCAAGGAGGCGATCGTCGGGGCGATCACCGAGCGCGTCGCGGACGTGACGTTCGACGCGATCCGCAGCGCGCTCGAGGCCCACGCGTCGTCGCCGCTGCCGGTCGCGCTGCGCGCGGTGGTGATGGTGCTGGTCGACACGCCGGGCGTGGACCCGAGGCTCCATCGCGAGCTCGTCGAGCACCTCGACGTCACCCGTCGGCGCGCGATGGTCCAGGCGCTGCGCGCGCGCACGGCGACGCTGTTCGCGGCGTTCCTCGATGCCCGCCGCGACACGCTGCGTCCCGACCTCGATCGCGAGGCGCTCGTCTTCGTGATCGAGCACGCGATGGACGCGGCGACGCACGCGATCGCGTTCTATCGGCCCGCCGAGCTCGATCGCGACCGGGCGATCGACGCGCTCGTCGACCTGCTGTCGCGCGCGCTGCTTCCTACCAGTCGAGCGTGAGGCGCCCGTCGGTGCGCACCAGGCCGGCGGCCTCGAGCCCGCTGTCGGGCTCTTCGATGCGGCGATGCACGTGCTGCGCGGGACGCAGCGTCGCGTCGCGCCCGCGGGTGAACGACTGCTCCTCGACGATCACGCGATAGGCGCGCGCGAGATCGAGCGCGCGCTCGCGCGACGGAGTCAGGAGCCACGCGAGATCACGATCACCGCCGATCGACGCGCGCCGCACCGCGCGCTCGTCGAGCGCGCCGCCGGGCCAGAAGCGCGCGCGCATCTCGTCGTTGCCGCGCAGCTCGTCGGCGCCGCCGACCCGCTGGAAGTACTCGAGGACCTCGGGCGTGTCGTGGCCGCTCTGCGGCGCGTCCTGCATCCCGCGCAGATCCTGGAGGCGCCATCCGTCCGCCCCGGGCACCCTGCGCGGCAGCGAGAACACCGAGTCGATCGTCACGCCGAGCCCGCCGTGGCAGCCCATGCAGAAGCGGTGCTCTTCTTCGGTCTGCACCCGCAGCCGTCCGCGCGCGTCCTCGATGAAGCCCTGGAGCTGCCAGCCGAACGCGTTGCGAAAGCCGACGTCGGGCGAGCCGCGGAAGCTCGGCACGCGACCACGATCGCGCTCCTCGCGCTCGTCCTCCATCGCGGCGAGCAGCGATCCGCGATCGGGCGCGTCGACGCGGCGCATGTAGCGCAGCTCCTTCATCCGTCGCGAGCGCAGGTCGGGCGCGTCGGGATCGACGTAGCGGACGCTGTGCAGGTACTCGGTGCCGATCGGGTGCGTGAAGCGGATCACCGGCACGTCCGCGCCGCCGCCGACGTAGTGCGATGGGAGGCCGCGGATCGTCGTGATGCGCGACGAGAGCACGCCGTCGCCGTCGAGATCGACGCGGGCGATCGTCTCGTCGATCGGCTCGACCTCGTGATCGGGGCCCGAGCCCAGCGCGGCCTCGAGGATCGCGAGATTGATCGCGTGGATCTCGTCGGAGAGCACGCCGCGCGCGTCGCTGCGCAGCGCGCGGGAGAGGCGCACGAACACGTCGTCGCTCGAGCCGTTGGTCGGCCAGAACGTGCCGGGGAAGGGCTTGTATCGCAGCGCGCGCCAGCCGCTCCCGTCTCGCGCGAATCCGCGCTCGTCGAAGCCCCGATCGAAGTCGAGATCGGGCACGTAGCCGGCGTAGCCCTCGCGCTGCTCGAGCGCGCGTCGCAGCGCGACGTAGTCGTCCTCGCGGATCCACGCGAGCATCGCGTCGTCGTCCCAGCGCGCCGCGCGCTCGGTGCGATCGACGAAGAGGTTGGTCCAGCGGTTCTCGAGCGCGGCATCGGAGAACGCGTACTCGACCTGCAGATCCCAGTCGGCGCGCCCGAAGGGCCCGACGCCGACGGTGTGGCAGACGTAACAGGGGTTCGAGCGACCGTCGGTCGCCGTGTAACAGAGCGGCGGGATCGGCGCCTCGGGGTTCTCGACGTGGCCGCGCGACGCGAGCGCGGTCGCGAGCGGATCGTAGTCGTCTGGCGCTGCGGCTGGGGCGCCGCACGAAGCGAGCGCGATCGAGAGCACGAGTGCGCGTGAGGACATGGCGAGACCGTCGGGCGGAAGAAGGAGACGCGCAGGCGCCTGCTCGCACGAACGAGCAGGCGCCTCGATGGGATCAGCGAGCGCGGCGCGAGATCGCGACGACACCCGAGCGCGGGCGCGCGTAGAGATCGGTCGCGGGCCAGGTGCTCCACACGCTCTCGCCCGGGTGCTGCACCGCGACGAAGAACGTGCGCATGTCGCTCGAGAGCGTGGGCCCGGTGGCCTCGGCGTCGCTCGGCACCGCGATCACGCGGAACGGACGGCCGTAGGTCGCGGTCGCCGTGGTGCGGTGCGCGGGATCGAGATCGAGGTAGTAGACCGCGTCGGCGTGACCGCTGCGCCCGAAGGTGCCGTCGGTGCCGAACCACACGTGGCCGTAGCCGTCGATCATCAGGTTGTCGGGGCTGCCGAAGTCGTACGCGCCGTTCGTCGTGTTGCCGCGCGCGACGATCCAGAACGTGAACGTCTCGCTGGTCGCGGGCGTCGCGGGCGTGCCCTCTTCGATCGCGAAGATCGAGCCCGCGGTGTCGTTCGGGCGGTACGCCGCCGTCGCGTATGCGGTGGCGTCGGTGGGCGCGAGCGATCCGTCGTCCATCAGCGCGCGCTGGCCGGTCTGGTTCGTGAACGCGACGTAGAGGCGCGGCGTGCCGCTGGGATCACGCGGGTTCCACTCGACGTCCTCGGGGCGGTTCAGCTCGCGCACGCCGATCTTGTGGCTCGCGGTGAAGAGCGCGCGGCGCACCGCGTCGTCGGTCGCGAAGCGTCCGATGCCGTTCCACGTCGCGCTCGCGAGCGCAGCGCCGACCGTCATCGTCGCATCGCCGAGCGCCGCGCCGTTGGGCGCGAGGTCGGTGCTGGTGAGCGAGAGCTCGATCCAGCGGCCGGTGCCGCGCATCGTCTCGCTCGACGCGCCGCTGCGCAGCTCGTAGCCGTTCTGCGCCATGTCGGCGAAGTGCGCGACGTAGAGCGTGCCCTGATCGAGCAGCGCGCGGATCTGCGCGCGCGTCATGCTCGCGGTGTACGGCTGCGCGCTGACGAAGCGATAGATGTGGCCGCTCTGGCGATCGTCGGCGGCGTACACGACGACCGGCTGGCCCTCGATCAGCTGCCAGTCCTCGTCGGTCGCGAACGTCGCGTTCTCCCAGTGCGCGCGGCCCATCGCGCCGAGCTTGCGGTGACCGACGCCCTCGGCGTTGCGGCCGTACCACTCGTCGGGCGCTGCGGTGGGATCGATCTCGGTGAGGAACCCGTAGACGTCGCGCGGATGGCGCGCGCCCGCCGACGAGTGCCGGCCGAAGCCCGACGAGCTGCTCGGCGCGGTGAGGATCGCGACGTCGCCGCCCGGCGCGCAGGGACCCGCGGTGAAGCGCTGGCCGCTCCAGCACGCCTCGGCATCGCCGTAGTAGTCCTGCGCGTTCTCCTCGGCGGTGATGACGGTGCCCCAGGGCGTCTGGCCACCCGAGCAGTTCGCGAGCGTGCCGGTTACGACACCCGCCGGGAGCGCGGTGCCGTCGTCACGGGTGTCGGCGCTCACGGCCATGCCGGTCACGCGCGCGAGCGTCGCGCTCGTCGCGTCGAAGCGGCGGTTCGCCGCGTTGCGATCGACGCTCCAGGTGCCGCTCGCGGGATCGCGCACGATGTGCACCCAGCTGCCGCCGAGCTGACGGCGCGTCTGCGTGATGAACGCGTCGAGCGCGGGCTGATCCCACGTGCTCGAGAGCGGATCGTTCGCGAGCAGACCGCGACCCTGCATCCAGCTCGCGAGCGTGAGGTACTGACCGCTCGGCGGCGACGTCGGCGTCGGTCCGTCGTTCGACACGTACTCGTGGTTGACCCAGAGCCAGCCGCTGGTGCCGCTGCCGTTCCACTGCGGCGCGTCACCCGCGGTCGCGTCCCAGCCGTCGCCGAAGTACGCGATGTAGTCGGCGTTCGATCCGAAGAACGAATCGGTGTTGCCGCTGCGGAACGTGATCGGCTCGAGCCACGTCACGAGCGTCTCGTGCTTCAGGCCCTCGACCGCGCGCATGCTGTCGGTCGCGCGCGCGTCGAGCGGGAACACGACACCCTCGGGCAGCGTGCCCGCCGCGACCTGATCGACGAGCTCGGTCACGAAGGTCGGGATGTCGCTCGAGTCGTCGAACCCGACGCCGTCCTCGCCGTCTTCCCCGTCTTCACCATCGGTTCCGTCTTCACCGTCGGTTCCGTCTTCACCGTCGGTCCCGTCGGTGCCGTCCGTTCCGTCGGTGCCGTCCATGCCGTTCTGGCCGTCGGTCCCGTCCATGCCGTCGACGCCCGGCGGGCCTTGCTCGCCCGTGCAGCCCGTCGTCGCGAGCATGCCGCTCAGCGCGAGCGCACACGCTGCTCGCATCCAATCTCTGCGCATCTGTTGCCTCCCAGTCCTGCGACGGGGCGGACGATGCTCGGCGCACGTGGCGCGCGCGGAGGCGGCGTGTAGCGAAGCGCGGTCGGGTGCGTGACGTGCGGGTCGCGCGCTCTCGGTCCACGCTCGCGGCCCATGCGCATCGCCATCACCGGCGCGAGTGGGCTCGTGGGCGGCAACCTCGCGGACGTTGCCATCGCGGCGGGGCACGACGTCGTGTGCACCAAACGCGCGGGTAGTCGCGTCGAGCACCTCGCGCACCTGCCGATCCACTGGGCCGACGCCGACCTCGCGTCGGAGGACGATCTCGCGCGCGCCTTCGAGGGCGCGGAGATCGTCGTCCACTGCGCCGCGGTCGTCGTCACCGGCAAGGACGCCGACGAGGTGATGCGCGCGACGAACGTCGACGGCACGCGTCACGTGATCGACGCATGCCGTCGCGCGAAGGTGCGGCGCCTGGTGCACGTCTCGACCGTCGCCGCGATCGGCGTGAGCGACGGGACGCGCGACGCGACCGAGGACGATCCCTTCAACTTCGCCGAGCACCGTCTCCTCGACGGCTACTCGGAGACCAAACGCGCCGCGCAGGATCTCGTCGAGGCCGCGGCGCGCGCCGGCGAGATCGACGCCGTCATCGCGTGCCCGACGCTCATGTGGGGCCCCTACGACGCGAAGCCGAGCACCGGAAAGCTCGCGGTCGAGCTCGCGAAGGGACGCATCCCCGGCGGCACCACCGGCACCAACAACATCGTCGACGTGCGCGACGTCGCGCGCGGCCTGCTGCTCTGCGCGACCCGGGGGCGCAAAGGCGAGCGCTACATCCTCGGCGGCGAGAACGTCACGTACCACGAGCTCTTCACGCGCGTGGCGCGCATCGGCGGCTTCCCCGCGCCGCGCTTCGTCGTGCCGCGCGCGCTGGCGACGACGTTCGGCTGGCTCGGCGACGTCGCGCATCGCGTCGGGATCCCGACCGCGATCGACTCGATGTCGGTGCGCTGGGCCTACTGCCCGGGCTTCCGCTTCTCGCACGCCAAAGCAGCGCGCGAGCTCGGGTACGCGCCCGGCCCCGCCGACGAGGGCATCCGCGCGGGCATCGAGTGGATGCGCGGGCGCGGGATGCTGTGATCGAGCGTCACGGCTTTCGCGCCACCAGGAACGCCACCGTGCGCTCGGCGCCGACGTCCTTCTCCTCCACGTCGACGAAGCCCGCGTCGTTCATCTCGCGGACGATCGTCGCGCGATCGTAGATGCGCACCGCCGGCGCCTTGCCGAGCCAGCGCATGACCGCGAGGAGGCCGCCGTAGGGGACCCACGAATCACCCAGGCAGACGTTGGACGAGATGAAGACGCCGCCCGGCTCGAGGAGCTCGAAGAGCGCGCGCAGCGTGCGCTTCCGATCCGGCACGAGGTGCAGGATGGAGTAGGCCCAGACGCCGTCGACCTTCGCCGCGCCCAACGGGCTGCCGCCGTCGAGCGTGCCCACGTGGAAGGAGACGTTCGTCACGCCTTGCGACTCCTTCTTCCGGTTCGCGATCCGGATCATCTCCGTCGAGATGTCCATCGCGTGCACGTGCGCGGCGTGCCGCGACATCTCGAGCGCGAGCGAGCCGGTGCCGCATCCGATCTCCAGGATCGTCGCGTCGGGCCGTAGGTGCTCGCGCGTGATCGCCTTCTTGCGCTCGAACGCCGGCACGTCGTCGACCGGCTTGGCCGCGTACTTCTCGGCGATGTCGTCCCAGAACTTCGCGTCGGCGCTCGTCGTCTGCATCGAATCGACTCTACGACCGCGCTCGGCGCGCGCTCGGTGCGACTTCGGAACGCAGCGTCGCGTTTTCGGACCACCCGTCGCCCTCTCCGCGAAAGAGCGGCAGACGTTCCAGCAGTCCTCGCGTGAGCACCTCGCGCGCCGCGCGAAGTCGCGCGTTGTCGCGAAGGTCGCGGTGGCCGAGGAGCCAGAAGTCGCCGACGTGGCGGAGATCGGGCTTCGCGAGGCGCTCGAGCTCGGGGTCGGGATCTCCGGCGTACGTCGGCACCATGATCAGGCCGAGGCCCGCATGCGCCGCCTGGATCATCACGGCCATCGACTCGAACGTGCCCCAGAGCGGCACGCCGGGATGGCTCGACGATCCGACCAGCTCCTGCATGACCTTGTCGAGGTTGGAGCCGAGCCAGCGCACCGGACCTCCCCCGCGATCGGGATCGAGCCTGTCGGCGTGCGCCTTCGCGACGTAGTTGCACAGCACGATCGGGACGAGCCGACGTCCGATCAGATGCTCGGGTGGCGACGCGCCCAGCGCGAGCGCGCGCAGCGCGACGTCGGCCTCGCGCTTCGAGAGATCCAGGTACTTCGCGTCGGCGCTCAGCTCGAGCTCGATGCCCGGTTGTCGCTCGCAGAGCGGCGCGAGGCTGCGGACCAGGATCTTCGCGATGAACGGGTCGGTGCACGTCACCCGGATCGCGCCCTCGAGACGCGCGTCCTGACCCGCGACGCCCCGCTCGAGCGCCGCCATCTCGCGCTCGACGCGCTCCGCCCCGGCGACCATCTCGGTGCCCGCGTCGGTCAAGAGGTAGCCGTCGCGGTAGCGGTCGAACAGCTTCACGCCGAGCCGCGCCTCCAGCGCCTCGACGCGCCTCGCGACGGTCGAGTGGCTCACTCCGAGGGCGGCGCCCGCGGCGCGGACCGAGCGCGCCCGGGCGAGCGCGAGGAAATGTCGCACGTCGTCCCAGTCCACGACGCACGCAGTGTACTGCCTCTCCCGTCAGCTCGAGATTCGACCAGCGATTCTAGAATCGGTCGGCGAATCTCCGAGATTCGACCCCTGGATTTTGATCCACCCGGCGAATCTCCGAGATTCATCCCCCGACGTGGCTCGCCTACCGTGACCCGAGCAGGACGTTCGAGCGCGGGTCGAAGCCGATGCCCTCGGGCGCCTCGTCGCGGATGCAGTCGAGCGCCCACGCGAAGACGTTCCCGTGAGCGTCGTCGGGATCGCGCTCGTACATCTCCCAACGTCGCGGGTACGCTCCCGCGGCCGGACGGCGCTGCCCGCACGAGGCCAAGAATCCCGCGTTCTCGCCACCGGTGCCGCGCTTCGTGCGCTCGACGATCACGAGCCGGTACGCGGGGCCGTGCACCAGGAGCGCGCCGGCGGAGCCGCCGTCATGGGCCTCGCGCGCGTTCCGATCCAGCTCGACGCGGAGCTCCGCCGGGAGCGGGTGGCGGGCGAGCCGCGCGTGCAGTCCGGAGAGGCTCGCAGAGGCCTCCTTCGGAATGGCGAAGTACCACATCGACGCGAGCCTCCGCCGGCGCGCTCCGGATGTCGAGCGCAGCATCCGCGCGGGCATGCGCGCGCGGGATGCTGCGATCGAGCGGGGCCCGGGACGTGCTCAGCGGCTGCAGTCGATGCGCACGACGTAGGGATCGAGCACCGAGCCGACGAAGTAGAGGTCGTCGTTCTCGTCGATCGCGAGCCACGAGTCGGCGCCCGCCGTCGTGTACTGCGCGCGGTTCGCGAGGTGCAGCTCGTCGACCGGGTGCGGCACCGCGGGGTCGTAGCCGCTCTCGAACTCGATCGTGCTGCGCGCGTCCTCGTCCCCGGCGACGATGCGCGTCGCGCCCTCGAGCGTCACCCCGAAGATCAGGCCCTTGAAGTAGACGAAGAGCTCCTCGCCGTCGGTCGTCATGCCGCCGACCTGCAGCGACGCGCTCGAGTCGAAGCCGAGCACGTCGGCGCGCCCGCGCAGCACGTCGCTCTTGGTGCCGTCGGACAGTCGCACCGCCTCGAGGATCACCTGGTTCGCGGTGTCGTGCGCGTAGAGGTACAGCACGCCATCGAGCACCAGCATCGAGTCGACGATCACGTCCTGCGCGCGACCGTCGTACGTGCTCTCCACGCTCGCGAGCGTCGACACCGTGTGCGCCGCGTCGTTCGCGATGCGGCGGATCGACGCGTTGCCCTCGTCCCACACGTAGAGGTCGCCGCGCTGGTCGATCGTCATGCGGCCCGGCAGCGCGAACTGCGCGGTCGCGCCCGGTCCCTCGGTCTCACCGACGTTCGGCGGAGACACCGGCGTGATGTCGGTCGTGTCGACGCTGGTGCCCGCCCAGAAGTGCACTTCGCACGCGCTCGGATCGAAGGGATCGGTGATCTTCAGCACCGCGTTGCCGGTCTGGTCCATGACGAAGAGCGAGCCCTCGGCGTCGGCCGCGAGGTCCTGCAGGTTCGCGAAGCGCGCGCTCGCGCACGGGCCGTCGAGCAGCTGCTGGCTCGTGCTGTCGACGCCGGCGACGCGATGCACCGTCGGGCTCGCCTCCGAGAGATCGCTCGCCCAAACCTCCTGACCGACGACCGTCACCACGCGATCGCCGACGAAGATCGGCTCGCGCCACCCGAGGGGACGACCCTCGACGCCGCGCAGCGGATCGCCATCGTTCGCGTGCACGCCTGGCTCGGCGTCGTGCTCGGGGTGGCCGGAGAGCAACGAGCCGGTCGTGCACGTGAGCGCGCCCGCGCTCGTGCTCGCGTCGGGCTCGTCGGTGCTGCCGTCGCCGCCGTTCGGCTGCGCGTCGCGCGCGCCTGCGTCGTTCGTCGTGCCGGCGTCGGGATCGGCGCTCCCGCCGCCGCATGCAGCGAGCGCGAGAGCCAGGAGACACACCTTCCAGGTTCGACGTTCCATCGCGAGACACCTCCTCCGCGTGTGCGGCGGGGCGTCCTCAGCACGGGCCGTTCCTGGGCGAAAATCCTAGAATTTTGTGCGCATCGCCCGAGCGCGAGTGGGACGGTCCCATGCGACCGTCCCACTCGGCGCGCGTCACAGCGAAGGCGGCTCGAAGTACCAGGTGCGGTAGCGACGAACGCCGAGCTCGATCTGGAGCAACAAGCGGCTCGTGCCCGTCGGCGTGGTGCCCCGGTGCAGCGTGTAGGGATCGCCGAGGAAGCCCGTGCCCGCGGGCCCGCACACCGTCACGACCTCGTTCGCGCCGTACGTCGCGACGAGCGACGCCTCGGGGATCGCAGAGACGCGCTGTCCTGCGAGCTGATGCGCGAACGTGCGCTTCCGGCCGCTCCTGCGGATGTACGCGTGCGGCCCGGCGCCCGGGTCGACATCGCTCAGGTAGAAGAAGACCTTGAGCGTGCGGTAGTCGTTGATGTCGCAGTGGAAGACCTGCGCGTCGCGCGTGCGCTCCGCGAGCGTCCCGCTGCTCGTGGGGAAGCTCCACGCGAGCTCGCTGCGCAGGTGGACCGGCTCGCGCCCGAGGTACGCGCGCGCGATCACGAGCAGCAGCGGATCGTCGCGAAGCGCGCGGAACGCCGGCCACGTCTCCTGCTGGTCGAAGTAGCTCGCCAGCCGCACCGGACGGCCGAGGCGCGCCTCGAGCGCCGCACGCTGATCGACCCGGAACGGCAGCGCGGGATCGCGGTCCGCGTAGCAGGGCGCATCGCCGGCCGCGGCGCGCAGCGATGCGATCACCTCGGGCGCGAGACGCAGGCCGACGTAGTAGCCCTCGTCGTCGAGCGCCGCGAGCGCGTCGTCGATGCCGCCGGTGAGCGTCAGGCACGACGCGTCCGTCGCGCGCTCGCCGCTCCCGAGCGCGCGCACGTCGCTCCGCCTCGCCAGCGCGCGCACCGCCTGGAAGCGCGCGAGGGTCTTCATCCAGAAGAAGCTGGGATCGCGGCTCATGTAGCCGATGTTCTTCCGCGCGTACGCCACGAAGCGCTGCCCCGACGAGCGACGTGGAACGTTCATGCGAGCCGCACATCGACACGATCAGGTGCATCCAAAGAGCGCGTGTGGCGGAGAATTTCCCCGCGCTCGACGCGACGTGTGCGCAGACCACCTCGCGATGCGCCGTCGCGAGCGCGCGACGTGCTAGCAGTAGCCGCATGTCCGATGCGCTCTCCGCGCTGGAGCGAGCCGAGCTCCCGCCTTCTCCCCGCCGCGTCTTCTGCAACCGCACCCTGAACTTCCGCGGCATCGAGGCGATCGGCTTCGACATGGACTACACGCTCGTGCACTACCACGTGCACGTCTGGGAGCAGCGCGCGTACGAGCACCTCAAGCGCCGGCTCGTCGCGCGTGGGTTCCCGATCGACCACCTCGAGTTCGATCCCGACATCGCCGCGCTAGGCCTCATCCTCGACGTGCCGCGTGGCAACCTCGTCAAGGCGAACCGCTTCGGCTACGTGAAGCGCGCCGCGCACGGCACGCGCATCATGTCCTTCGAGGACCAGCGCGCCGCGTACGAGCGCACCGTCGTCGATCTCGCCGACCAGCGCTGGATGTTCCTCAACACGCTCTTCTCGCTGAGCGAGGCGTGCATGTTCGCGCAGCTCGTCGACCTGCTCGACGAGGGCAAGCTGCACGTCCAGCGGCTCTCGTCGCCCGGTGTCGACCCCGCCGATCCCGCGGGCGAGGGCGTGATGAGCTACCTGCAGCTCTACGAGGTCGTGCGCCGCAGCCTCGACGCGACGCACATGGAGGGCGAGCTCAAGGCGGAGATCATCGCCGCGCCCGAGCAGTACGTGCAGCTCGACGAGGAGCTCCCGCTCGCGCTCAAGGACCTGCGCGCCGCCGGCAAGAAGCTCGTGATCATCACGAACTCCGAGTGGCACTACACGCAGGCGATGATGCGCTACGCGTTCGATCGCTACATGCCCGAGGGGCAGACCTGGCGCGACCTCTTCGACCTCGTGATCGTCGCCGCGCGCAAGCCCGCGTTCTTCACCGAGCGCATGCCGGCGTTCGAGGTGCTCGACGAGGCGGGACGGCTCTTCCCGGTGCAGGGCAAGCTGCAGCTCGGCAAGGCGTACCTCGGCGGCAACGCGCGGCTCGTCGAGTCGAGCCTCGGCATCCCCGGTGAGTCGCTGCTCTTCGTGGGCGATCACATCTTCGCCGACGTGAACGTCAGCAAGAGCGTCAATCGCTGGCGAACCTGTCTCGTGCTGCGCGACCTCGAGGGCGAGCTCGCCGCGCTCGAGTCGTTCAAGCCGGTGCAGCGCGAGCTGAGCGCGCGCATGCACGACAAGGAGCTGCTCGAGCACCGGTACTCGCAGCTCCGCCTCGTGCTGCAGCGGCTCGAGCAGGGCTACGGGCCGGTGCCCGAGGGCGTGACGATCGGCGCGCTGCGGGCCCGCATGCGCGAGCTGCGCGCGGAGCTGGTCGCGCTCGACGAGCGCATCGGGCCGCTCGCACGGCAGTCGGGCGAGCTCGTGAGCAGCCGGTGGGGCCTCTTGCTGCGCACCGGGAACGACAAGAGCCATCTCGCGCGGCAGATCGAGCGGCACGCGGACGTGTACACGTCGCGGGTCTCGAACTTCCTGTACTCGACCCCGTTCGTCTATCTGCGCTCGCCGCGCGGCTCGCTCCCCCACGACTCGGGCCCCGAAGGCGGCGTCGACTGAGCTCGGATCAGAGGTTCACGCGCCAGCCGTCGTGGGTCCATCGCAGGATCGCGCGGCCGAGCGGGTCGGGATGGCGCATCGCGATCGCGTGCGTCGCGTCGAAGAGGCGATCCACCTGCGGCAGCGCGCCGATGAGCAACACGCCGCGCGCGGGCGCGGACGCGAGCATCGTCCCGCCGAGCGCCTCTTCGATCACCGGCCACTGCTCGCTCAGCAGCAGGCGATCGCACTCGTGCAGATCACCGACGTCGCGCACGTAGACGCCGGGCGAGCCCGGGAGATCCTCGAACGCATCGGCGGGCGGTAGGCGCGCTCGGAGGTTCGCGAGCGCGACCTCGTGGAGGCGCGCGGGATCACCGAGCCCGAGCGACGCCAGCATCTCGGGCACCGGGAACATCGTCGACGCGGGACGATCCACGCCGTAGACGAGCGCGAGATCGCCCGCGAACGGTCGCGAGATGCAGCCACGCAGCGCGAGCTGCACGAGCTCGCGGGAGCGCAGCGTCGCGATGACGTCCTCCGCGCGCTCGGGTGGCGGCTCGACCGCGTCGGCGATCGTCTGGAGGAACATCGAGATCGTGTGGTCGCGCTCGCGATCGCCGGGGCACGTCGCGAGGTGTGTGCGGAGGCCCTCGAGCCGGATGTGCACCGAGCGCACGCCGATCCGCAGGGTGATCGTGATGACGCTCGTGACCTCGGCGCGCAGGTGCGGCCATCGTCGCTCGATGCGCGATGCGACGTCGCGCGCGAGGGTGTCGTCCACGCGCGTGAGCGTAGCGCGGGGGTTGACGCGCGTCGTGAATTGGTCCAACCAATTGGTCCGACCAATGTCGACGACCATCGACACCACCGCCGACGCCCTGCGCGCTTCGATCCTCCGGGGCGAGCTCGCGCCCGGTTCGCGCCTGCCTCCGGAGCGCGAGCTCGCGGCGCGCATGGGCGTGCACCGCGCGACCCTGCGCACCGCGCTCGCGCGCCTCACCGCGGCCGGCCTCGTCCATGCGCGACAGGGAAGCGGCTACGAGGTCCGCGACTTCCGCACCCACGGCGGCCCCGATCTGCTGCGCGACCTGGTCTCGCTCGCGACCGGGGCGCGCCTCGAGCGCGAGGCCGCCGATCTCCTGCTCGTGCGGCGCCATCTCGCGCGCGGCGTGCTCGAGCGGCTCGCCGAGGGCACGTCGGCGCGTGCTCGCGCGCGCATCGCCGCGGCGGTCGACGCGCTCGAGCTCGCGATCGACGGCGGGGAAGCGCTCGAGGTGATCGCGTCGCGCGACCTCGAGGTGATCGCCGCGATCCTCGAGGCGACCGAGAGCGCGGTGCTGCAGCTCTGCCTGAACCCCGTCGCGTCGATCCTCGCCGGGGCGCCGCGCCTGCGCGACGCGATCTACGTCGACGCGCGCGAGAGCGTGCTCGCGTGGCGGGCGCTGCTCGTCTGGCTCGAGCACCCGCGCCGCGACGCGATCGAGGGAGTCGTCGCCGCGCTCGAGGCGCGCGACGCGCGCACGCTCGCGCGCCTCGGATCACCCCGCCGCAAGAGGAAGACATGACGAACGCGCTTCCACCCTGGTCCGCGCTGATGATCGCGCCGCGCCCGATCGCCGCCGCGCTGGATCGCGTCGCGCGATCGGGGCTCCACTCGCGCACGCCGAACCTCTGGCAGATCCAGCTCGGCGTGCTGCGCATGCAGCATCGCGTGCTCTTCCGGAGCGAGACGATCGGCACCTGCGCGACGCATCCGGTGCGCGCCACGTGGCGCGCGCGCCTGCTCCAGTGGCGCCCGCTGCGCTTCCCGTTCCTCGTGCGGGAGCGCGCGATCGCGCCGCTCGACCACTCGGGCCTCGCGAGCTCGCCCGAGCGCGTGCTGCGTCATCTGCTCGGTGCGCACCACGACGGATGGCAGCTCGTCTACGACCTCGAGCTGCTCGCGGCCGCGCACCCCGGCTGGCTCGAGCGGGTGCGCGATGCGGCGCGCGAGGTGGTCGAGGGGCGCGATCCGCGCGCGCCGTGGCTGCGCGATCTCTGCGTCTTCGAGGGCTATCACGAGCAGCTGCTCGACGCGGTCGAGCGCGCGATCGCGGGAGAGCTCGAGCTCGACGCGGGCACGGCGGACGATCCCGACATCACGTTCCGCGCGTACCTCGCGTGGTGCGCGCGACAGCCCGAGACCCCGAGCGAGACGCTCTCGCTGTGGGCGAGCGGTCGCTACTCGATCGCGCACGGGGTGCACGCATGAAGGTCGAGGACGTCTGGGCGATGGGGCCCGCGGAGTGGCGCGCGCTGCTGCGCGACGGACACCCGATCGATCCCGACGCGCTCGCGGGATGGAGCTATCGCGGCACGAGCCTCGGCATGCCGGCGATCGTCGATCGCGTGACCTGGAAGACCTTCCAGAAGTGCTTCCATCGCGACGACGCGGGCGTGATGCGCGGGTGGAACGTGCGGCTCGTGCAGGACGGCACGACCCAGCGCGGCGCGCCGAGCGAGCCCCAGCGCGATCGCCGCGGCGAGCCGGTGACGTTCGGGCACTTCCGCGTCGTGCCGGCGCGCGATCGCGGCGTGCCCCACGGCTTCGATCGCGGCTTGTTGCTCGACTACGGCGGCCTGAGCGCGCGGGCGATCGGTCCGCTCTCGCGCCTGCGCGATCCGATCGTCGCGCTGCGCGCGGGCGACGCGGATCTGCTGCTCGGCTGGTCGTACCTCGCGGCCCTCGGGCGCACCATCGACACGCCGAGCTTCTTCACGCTCGAGCGCGAGGCGCGCACCGCGCACGTGCCGCTCACTTGTACTCGATGAGACGCACGCGCTCGCCGCGCAGGCGCGCGCGATGGAACTGCAGCACGCCCTGCAGCTCCGCGAACTTCGCGATCGTGATCGCCACTGCGTACGTCGCGGCATCGCGACGATGTCGCCCGCGCCGGCGCGTCGCGCGATAGGCGCGCCACGCCGAGATCGGATATCCGCCGAGCAGCGCGAGGCTCGCGCCGAACGTGGGCACCGCGAGCCCGGCCGCGGCCGCGGGGACGATCGCGCCCCAGAGCCAGATGCGATTCTCCGCGCTGCGCGCGCGCGCACCGCGCACCCGAGCGCGACGAGACGCGTGCTCCGCCGACGCGTGCCCCGATCGCACGCATCGCTTCCACCACTGCGACGCGCGGGTCATCGCCGCGTCGTGCAGCGTCATCTCCGCGTCGACGCGCTCGATCCGCCACCCGAGATCGCGCATCCGCGCGCAGAGGTCGGGCTCCTCGCCCGCGATGAGCGTCGCGTCGAACCCACCGGCCGCGCGGAACGCGTCGAGGCGCATCATCGAGTCGCCGCCGCACGCCGCCGCGTCGCCGATCGGCGTGTCCCACTCGACGTCGGTGATGCGGTTCCACACGCTCGCGTCGGGCCTGCGCTCGCGACGCCGCCCGCACACCGCGGCGAGCTCGGGATCCGCATCGAGCCGCGCGCGCGCGGTCTCGAGCCAGCCCGGCATCACCTCGCAGTCGCCGTCGACGAATTGCACGTAGCGCAGCGCGGGCGCGATCTCGAGCAGTCGCTCGACGCCTGCGTTGCGCGCGCGTGCCGCGGTGAACGGCACCGAGCCGTCGAGCTCGACGACCTCGATCCCACGCGCCCGCGCCGCCGCGACGCTGCCGTCGGTCGAGCCCGAGTCGACGTAGACGACGCGTGTCCCGTCACCCGGCGCGAGCAGCGCGGACAGGGAGTCGAAGCAGCGGACGAGACGCACGCCCTCGTTGCGCCCGATCAGGACGCACCCGACCTCGGCGAGACCACCCATGCTCGAGAGATGTAGGCACCTGCGCGGTCACGACGAGAAGAGCCCGGTCCGGGGAATTCCCCGGCCGGGCTCGTTCGAGTGCGCCTATCGAGCGAATCAGCGCATGCGCCAGACGAGGTCGACCGAGCCCGCGAGGAACTGATCCGCCGCGCCGCCCGCGATGTACGTGTCGCCGGGCTCGGGGTTCATCGAGAACCAGTAGCGGGTCATCTCGAAGCCGGCGCGCACGCCGACGCCGATGTCGCTCTCCCAGCCGAGGTGCGCCGAGAGGTCCATGCCGGTGCCCGAGTTGCGCGGGAACCACGTCCCGAGCGCGCCGGTCCCGGTGAGCACGCGCCATCCGAACGACGCCTCGGTGTAGATGCCCGCGCCGACGTCGAGGCGCGCACGCACCGCGGGACGCACGAACTGGTACTCGACGTTCGGCAGCGCCGCGGTGTTGCCGCCGCTCGACGCGCCGAGCGTGAAGGTGTGGATGCCGCCGCCGAGGCCGATGCCGAGCTCGAGCGGCGCGAGCGGGATGCGCAGATCCGCGCCGCCGCGGATGTCGATCGAGTCGGTCGGGTACGTCGTGCCGTCGCGCTGGCGCGACTGGATGCCGAGCGCGCCGCCGAGGTAGAGCTCGACGCCGATGTTCGCGAGGAAGTCCTGGGTGAAGTGCGCGCCCGGGTACCACCGCGCCTGCGCCCGGAGCGTCCACCCGATCGGGAGCTGGTAGGGACGCAGCGTCAGGAAGATGTCGTCGTTGTACGAGTAGTCGCGCGAGAAGCCCGACGCGCCGATCGCCACCCAGAGCGGCGAGAGCTGCGGCCCGCTCGCGTTGCCGCGGCTCGAGCTCGACTCGCTCTCTTCCTCGCCGTCGTCCGCGTCACCACCGCGGCGCGAGAGCGCCGGCGGCGCCTCGTCCTCGATGTCGCTCATGTCGCGCGACGACGCGCGCGACGACGATCCGCCCGACGACGCGCGCCCGGGCACGTTGCCCTGCGACATCGAGAAGCCGATGCGATCGAAGAGCTGGCTGCGCACCTGCGAGCGGAGGCGGCCCGCGCCGCGCCCCGAGAACGTCTCTTCCGCGAGCTGCGCGCCGCTCGACGCGTCGCTCACGGTCACGCGCAGCTGGAAGCGCCGGCCGCGCCGCGTCACGCGCCCTTCGACGATCGCGCGCGCGCCGATCTCGCCGGCGACCTCGGGCGACGCTGGATCCGCGCCCAGGCGCGTCGCCGCGCGCTGCACCTCGGAGCTGCTCGCGACGTCCCAGCCGCCGCCCTCGAGCGAGCGCACCACCTCGGTGCGCGCCGCGTCGGCGCCGGGGCCGGAGAAGTCGAGCACGATCGCGCGGCGGTCCTGCGCCTCGCTCGTGCTCGGAGAGAGCGAGCCCACCAGCGCCGCGAGCGCGGCGGCGAGCCCGATCGTGGTGGAGACATGGGTCAGCGCGTTCCGCATGGGTCGTCCCTTCGTCCTCGGCGTCGTCGTCTTCGTCCCGGTCACGTTCTCGATGGCGATCGCGGAGGTCACGGGCTGAGGCCCGCGATCCACGTGCGAACCGCCGCCAGCTGCTCGTCGCTCAGCGAGCCGCGGAGGAGCGGCATGCGCCCACCGCACTCGGGCGTCGCCGACTCCATCTTCTCGAGGAGGTACGACGCGTCGGGATCGCCCGGCACCACGAGGATGCGATCGGCGCAGCCCGTCGCGGCGATGTTCACGACGCGATCGCGCGCCCCGGCGCTCACGAGGTCGAGCCCGAGCGCGGGCGACGACGCGCCGTGGCAGCCGCTGCCCGCGCAGTTCTCGGCGAGCACGTCGGCCCAGTTCAGGCCACCGCCGCCGCCGGCGTCGGCTCCGGGCGTGCCCGAGTCCTCGTCGGTCGGCGGAGCGCCTCCGTCCTGGCCTCCGCCGCCGCCGCCCGCGTCGGTGCCGCCGAGCCCGAAGCGCTCGGGGTTCTGGAGGTCACCGGCGCATGCCGTGAGCATCGCGGGCGCGATCATGATCGTGGCGAGCGCGACGATCCTCGTCAGGGCGGTGCCAGCCATCCGAGCTCCTTCCTCTTCCTCCGCGCGTCCTGCGCAGCGGCCGCGGCCCAGTGCAGGCGGCGTACCGCTCACGATCCCAGCGGAATGTGCGCAGAATCGCGAAACGGGAGCCGTGGGTGCTCCGATCGGCGGAGCCATCGGTGCTCTCCGCGGGGATCGCAGACCCCGTCGTGCTCCACGCGAGTCCCCGCGCGCGCACGGGGGGCGCGCCTAGGCGGGATTGACGTGGACGACCACGCGCGCGACGTCGTCCTCGCGGGCGAGCCGCGCCTGGACCGCGTGCGCGATGTCGTGGGCCGCGTGGAGCGTCATCTCCCGAGGCACCGCGATCTCGACGTAGAGGTGCAGCGACGCGCCCGACCACGTCGCGAGCAGCTCGTCGATCGCGCGCACGCCCTCGACGCTCGCCGCGATCCGCGAGAGCTCGCGCTGGCGGTCCGCGGGCGCAGCTGCGCCCATGACCAGCCCGACGTTCTCGCGCGCGAGGCGCACCCCCGCGAACCCCACGTAGATCGCGATCACGATCGCGAGCACCGAGTCGACGCTCGGCATCTGCCAGCGCGCCAGGGCGTACCCGATCAGCGCGACCGAGCCGACCAGGACGTCGTTGCGGGCGTCGACCCGCAGCGCGTCGAGCGCGGGGTTGGCCCGGCGGGCGAGGGCGCGCGAGGCGAGCATCGAGATCGCGCCCTTGAACACGACCTTCGTGAGAAAGGCGACCGCCACCGGCCAGTCGAGCTCGGCCTCCGCCCCGGTCGCGAGCGCGACCACCGCCGTCCGCAGCACCTCGACCGAGAGCACCCCCGCGAGCACCGCGACCACGAGCGCCGCGAGCGGCTCGGCGCGCCCGTGACCGAGCGGGTGATCGTCGTCGGCGGGCTGCGCGGCCTGGCGCACCGCCCACACCAGCGCGGCCCCCGCGAGCATGTCCGAGATCGAGTCCGCGGCCTGCGCGAGGGCGAGCTGGCTGCCGAACGCGAAGTGCACGACCAGCAGCGCGATCGACATCGCGAAGCTGCCGGCGATGCTCGCGTAGGTGAGCGCTGCGACGCTGGGATCCCGGCCGGACGACACGGCGGGCGAGTCTGTGCGCACGGCGTCGTCCCGTCGATCGATGACCACGTCTCTTTCTTGGGCGCCGAGGGCCGAGCCGGTAGACTCGCCTACATCCAACCACACGGCTCCGCGCGGGCCGATAGGAGCATGATGCGCATCGTCGAACGCCGGATCCGCCGCAGCGAGCAGCGCGAGCTCGCGCTTCGTTACCAGATCGATCACGCGCGCGACCAGGCGCGGCTCGAGGCGCTGGTGCTCGCGGACGAAGCGGGCATCGCGCTCGCGGAGTCGGGGGATCGCGCGGTGTGCGAGGAGCTCGCGGCGATCGCGCCGCTGCTCGGTCGGACGATCTCGATGCCGATGCCGCCGCTGCTCCGCGGGGCCGACGTCGCGGTGCGCACGATGCGCGTGCACGGCCAGCCGCTCTACCTCGCGTCGATCGGCGGGACCGTCGCGCGCGATGCGCTCCTCGCGACGTCGCTCCGCGGCGTCGAGCGCATCCTCGCCGCGAATTGATGGACGCGCGGAAGGAGATCTCGGGCTTTCGTGGGTGAAGGAGCGAGCGTGGCGCGCCGAGAGCGGGTCTTCTATGCTGCGCGCCCCGTGCGCTTCCTTCGCTCCGTGATCCTCGCGCTCGTCGCGGCCCAAGCCGCCGCGTGCGCCCCGCAGATCGGCGACTCGTGCTCGAGCGCCAGCAACTGCTCGATCAACGGCGATCGCCTGTGCGACATCGCGCAGCCCGGCGGGTACTGCACGGTCTTCGACTGCGAGCCCGATCGCTGCCCCGACGACTCGGTGTGCGTGCGCTTCAACCCGCAGCCGGCGCGCCGCGCGATCGTCGCGTGCATGCGTCGGTGCGGGAGCAGCGGGGACTGCCGCGAGGACGACGGCTACCGCTGCGTGTCGGCGGAGGATCTCGCGGAGATGGAGCTCGAGGTCGAGGTCCGCGACACCGACGTCCAGCGCTTCTGCGTGGCCGTCGACGCGGAGTGAGACTGCTCGCGAGCGGGCCGGGTCGAGAGGGGAGGCGCGCAGCCTCCCCCGGAATGCTCAGCGCACCGCGGCGCCGCTGAGATCGAGCAGACGATCGATCTCGCACGACCCGCGGTGTCGATAGGGCCGACCCGGGCAGAACATGCTCGCGCGGAAGTCCTGGCCCTCGCAGTCGCAGAACACCTGGGTGTCCCGCACGCAGGCGCGCTCGGGGCGACCGCACGTCCACTCCATACCGCATCCCGCGGGTCCCTGACACACCTGGTTCCCCGGACAGTCGCGGTTGGTGCGGCAGGAGCGCTCGCCGCGGCGCGGCGCGGGCTCCTCGGGGATCGACATCGCGACGCTCGTCGCTGCGCCGGCATCGCGCTCCCGGCTCGCGATCGGCGCTCCGGCATCGCGCTCTCGGCTCGCGATCGCCACGCCCGCGTCGCGCTCCCGGGTCGCGATCGGCGCACCGGCGTCGGGCTCCTCGGCGCGCGCGATCGCCTCGCGACAAGCGCCGCGGTGCACGAACGGACGCCCCGGGCACGTCGAGCTCGCGTGGAACGTCTGCCCGTCGCACCCGCAGAACGCCGCGCGATCGCGGGTGCATCCGCGCGCCCGCACGCACGTCCAGTCGGTGCTGCACCCCGCGATGCCGAAGCACGTGAGCCCGCGCCCGCACTGCGAGCTCGACTCGCAGGTGCGGTCCTGCGTCGTCGGCGGCTCGTCGTAGTCGTGGATGCCGAGCTCGGTGCCCGCGGCGATCAGCTCGCCCATCGCCTCGCAGGGCCCGACGTGCGCGTAGGGCTTCCCCGGACATCCGCCGCGCGCGTAGAACGTCGCGCCGTCGCAGTCGCAGTACGCGACGTTCTCGTCCATGCACTCGCGCGCCTCGCCGCACGCCCAGTCGCTCGTGCATCCCGGCGCGCCGCGGCACTGCATGCCCGCGCCGCACGAGTCGCTGCGCATGCACGCCGGGCCCTCGGGCGCCCGATCGTCCTCCGGCACCGCGAGCCCCGGCTCCTCGACCGGCGCCTCGGCGACCGGTGTGCCCGCGTCCATGCGCTCCTCGCGTGGACGCTCGGGCGGCGGCCGCTCGGGGCCCGAGCACGCAGACGCGATCAGCAGCGCGATCGAGAGCGGGAGCGTGAGCCGGCGCATGACGTTCGCAGCACGGAGCCATACACGAGGTGCGCGCGCGATGGAACCCCGCGATGGTTGGCGCTAGGCTCGCCGGCCTCATGCCTGGCTCGCTGCGAGACGTCGTCGACTCCCACCGCGTCGTCGTGTGCGTCGGGTCCGGAGGCGTCGGCAAGACCACGACCGCGGCGTCGCTCGCGCTGCACGCCGCGATGCGCGGGCGCCGCGTGCTCTGCCTGACGATCGACCCCGCGAAGCGCCTCGCGAACAGCCTCGGCCTGAACGAGATGACGACCGAGGAGCAGGTCGTCCCGAAGGCGCTCTTCGACGCGCAGGGCCTCGCGATGCGTGGTGCGCTGAGCGCGATGATGCTCGACACCAAGCGCACGTTCGACGAGCTGGTGCGCCGCACCGCGTCGAGCCCCGAGCGCGCCGAGCGCATCCTCGGCAACAAGCTCTACCAGTACATCTCCACGTCGCTCGCGGGCACGCAGGAGTACATGGCGATGGAGAAGCTCCACGCCGTGAAGAACGACCCGCGCTACGACCTGATCGTCCTCGACACGCCGCCGACCTCGAACGCGCTCGACTTCCTCGATGCGCCCGAGCGGCTCGCGGGGCTCGTCGACTCGCCGGCGATGCGCTGGTTCGTCCAGGCGTTCGAGGGCGCGGGCAAGCTCTCGCTGAACCTCGTCGGCAAGGGCGCGGCGTTCCTCCTGCGCGGGCTCTCGAAGTTCACGGGCACCGGGTTCCTCGAGGAGGTCGCGGCGTTCATCACCGACTTCAACGATCTCTTCGGCGGCTTCCGGGCGCGCGCGCAGGAGGTCGCGAGCGACTTCCGCTCGGCCGAGGTCGCGTTCGTGATCGTGACGAGCCCCGCGCCGCTCGCGATCGAAGAGGCGATCTACTTCGGCGAGCGCCTCGCCGAGGCGGGCATGCGTCGCGACGCGTTCGTGATCAACCAGGTGCACCAGCTGATCGCGGAGCCGAGCGCGCCGACGTCGCAGCTCGAGGCCGAGGCGAGGGCGCACCTCCCGGAGGGCGTCGACGCGGCGAAGATGGTCGCGCGCATGCGGCGCGCGCTCGACGACGCGCGCCTGCGCGCGGTCGCGGATCGGCTCGAGGCGGATCGCCTGAAGAACCGTAGCGGCAAGGACGCGCTCTACGTCGAGGTGCCGGTGCTCGAGCACGACGTGCACGACCTCGGATCCCTGGCGCGCGTCGCGAGCTACCTCGTCGGCGAGCGCCAGAACGAAGTCGTCACGCACTGATCAGCGCGGCACCGGCACGCCGGTGTGGCGCTCGATCGGGCCGATGAACGTCGCGTCGGTCGGGAGACGGATCGCGGTGAGCACCATGCCGGTCGCGATGAACGCGCCCCACACGTGCGCGGGCTGACCGAGGAACGCGGACACGAGACCAATCGCGCTCACCGCCTCCGCGAGCGCCATGGACACGATGAACGGTGCGAACGCGATCGCGCTCACCTGCCGGCGCACCGCGCTCGGGTCGGTGTACTCGCGGATCGTGGGGACCACGCCGCGGAACCCGACGGGCGCGGTCGGGTCGGGCACCTCGCGCAGCTCGAACCGATGCCGCTCGATCGCGCTGCGCAACAGGAACGGCGGCACGAGGAACGACGCGATCGCGCAGCCGATCGCGAGGCAGATCAGGAGCGCGAGCGTCGTGTCGTCGGGCGCAGTCGGCTGCACCTCGACGAGCGGGATCGCGAGCAGCGCGACGTAGACGAGCTGCGAGCACAACATCGCGAACCACATGATGCGCGGGACGAAGAGCAGCGGCGGCGACGACGTCGAGGTGGCCACCCGCCGATTCTACGCGACCCCGTAGCGCGATCGGCGCGACCCGCGGCACCATGCTCGTGTGAGGCCCGGGTCGGAGCTCGACGTCTTCCATTTCCTCGGTCTACGGAGCCTCGAGCGATGCGTGCTCCCGCGCGATCGAGCGCTCGCCGGATGACGTGCTCGCCCCGCGAGAGGAGATGACCATGCGTGCTTGGAGATGGCTCGCTTGCGCGAGCTCGCTGGTGCTCGCGGCCTGCGGCGACGACTCGCCGGAGACCGCGCTGCGCGTCGTGCACCTCAGCGCGGACGCGCCTCGGATCGATGTCTTCGTCGACGGGGAAGGGCCCCTCGTGTCCGGCCTCGCGTTCGGCGGAGGAAGCGACGCGGTCCACGTCACGCCGGGCGATCGCGACATCCAGATCGCGCCGGCGGGCGACGGCGCCGATGGCGCCGTGGTCACGGTGAGCGACGCGCGCATCGAGGACGGCGGACGCTACACCGCGGTCGCGTTCGGCGCGCTCGCGCGCGTGCAGGCGAGCGTCGTCGAGGACGATGCGTCGGGGCTCGCGAGCGGCGATGCGCGCGTGCGCGTGATCCACGCCGCCGAGGGTGTCGGGACGGTCGACCTCTACGTCGTTCCCGACGCCGGAGCGCCCGAGCCGCTCGCCGAGAACCTGCGCTACGGCGGCGCGTCCGATCCCGTCGACATCACCGCGGGCGCGCTCGTCGTGGGGATCGACCTCGACGACGACGCGATGCCCGATCGGCTCTTCGCGCTCGACGCGCTCCCCGCCGGCGAGGTGGTCAACGTCTTCACCGCGGTCGACGCCGAGGGCACGCCCTTCCTGCTCGTGCAGGGGCTCGAAGAGACGGTGCGCGTCGACGCGCTCCGGCAGCGCCTCCGCGTCGTGCACCTCGGCCCGGACGTGCCGTCGATCACGCCGCTCGTCGGCGACGAAGCGCTCACGTCGATCGCGTTCGGCGCGAGCACCGACTACGCCGATCTCGCTGGCGGCGAGACGACGCTCGACCTCACGACCGACGGCACGAGCGCCATGTCGTTGCTCGGCGTGCCGCTCCAGCTGGAGCAGGGCCGCACGTACACCGCCGTGGCGCTGGGACGCGCCGCGAGCCTCGACGCGGTGGTCTTCGAGGACGACACCGCGGGGCTCTCGCCGATCGACGTGCGCGTTCGTGCGATCCACGCCGCGCCGGATCTGGGCCCGATCGACGTCTACGCGGTCGCCGCGGACGGAGACACCGAGAGCCTCTTGAGCGACGTCGATTTCGGCGACGCGGCCGAGCCCTTCGATCTCCCGTACGGCGCGTACACGCTCGGCATCGATCGCGACGACGACGCGACGCCCGACCTCTACTTCACGCTGCCCGAGCTCGACGGCGGTGCGCTCGCGAACCTCTATCTCGCGCAGGACGCCGAGGGCGATGCGTTCGTCCTCGCGCAGCTCGAGGGCGCGACGACCTCGCGCGTCGATCCCTCGCAGTCCGACGTGCGCGTGCTGCACCTCTCGCGCGACGCGCCCAGCATCGACGTCTATGCGGGCAGCGCCACCGCGGCGGTCACGAACCTCGCGTTCAAGGCCCAGTCGAGCGTGATCTCGGTCCCCAGCGGCGCGCTCTCGGTCGCGGTCACCGCGACCGGATCCGACACGCGATTGCTCGACACCAGCGTTCGGGTGCTGCCCGAGCGCGCGTACACCGTCGTCGTGTACGACGACCTCGCATCGATCGACGTGGTCGCGCTCGAGGACGACGCGGCGGGCCTCTCGTCGTCGAGCATCCGCGTGCCGATCACCCACGTCGCGCCCGGGGTGACGCGCGGCGACGTGTACGAGCTGCTCGGCGGAGGCACGACGTTCGGCACCCAGCTCGTCGACGACTTCGGCTTCGGCGAGACCGAGGCGCCGGTCGATCTCCCCGCGGGCACGTACACCATCGGCTTCGACGCGGAGGCCGACGGAGACGTGCAGGCGATCTTCGATCTGCCGCTGCTCACGCCCGGCACGTATGCGCGCGCGTACGTCTTCCAGGAGGCGAGCGGGAGCGTCGGAGTCCTCGTGCAGCTGCGCAGCAGCGTGGTGGTCGTGCCGGCGCGCTGACGGTCTTCTATCGAGACTTCAGCAGCTTCCCGACGAGGGGCGTCAGGAGCTCCGTCAGCCAGGTCATGACGGCGCGTACGCGACGGGGCACCGAGCGTCCATGCGTGTGCAGCAACGCGATGGGCAGCGGGCGCGCCGTGAGCTCCGGCATGATCTCGACGAGCAGGTCGGCGGTCCGGTCCTGACCTGGACGCGGCACCTGCACGATGCCCAGCCCGGCGACGCACGCTGCGACGTAGGCCTCGGTGCTGTCCACGGTGAGCACGCTCCGCATGGGAAGCTCCTTGTACGTCTCGCCGTCGAAGTACTCGAAGACCGGCGCCGCGTCGGACGCGTAGTGCACGACGAGGTGATCGCGCAGGTCGTCCACGCAGCGCGGTGTCCCGTGCCGGCGCAGGTACGACGGGCTCGCGAGATTCATCATCTGCGCCTCGCCGATACGACGACCGACGAGCCCCGGCTCGTCCGCGTTGCCGACGCGCAGCACGATGTCCAAGCCCTCGCGCAGCGCGGTGGCGGCGCGCCCGGTCGCCCTGATCTCCAGCTCGAGCTGGGGGTGGCGCTCGAGGAGCTCCGGGATCCGCGGGATCACGAGCTCGCGAGCGATCAAGTTGGGCAGCTCGACGCGGACTCGTCCACGTAGGCCACGCTCTGCCTGGAACAGCGCCGCGATCTCGTCGGCCTCGACGAGGAAGCCGCGCGCGCGTTTCAGGAGCTGCTCTCCTTCCGGCGTCGGCCGCACGATGCGCGTGGAGCGCTGGAGGAGCTGCGTGCCGAGCGCGGCCTCGAGCTTCTGCACGTGAGCCGACGCCCGAGCCTTCGGCATCCCGAGCTGACGAGCGGCTTGGGTGAAGCTCCGCAGCTCCGCGACGCGCACGAACACCCTGACCGACTCGATGTCGACGCTCATTGTCTGGTCTCGCGAGACAGTGTGTCGGGCTTCGGCCTCTTTATCCAGCGCCCGAGGCTCGCTACATCGAGGCATGCGCCTCACCGGATGGGCGCCAACCATGCGCGTTCGGTCCTGCGCGCGCCGAACGCGCCGGCGAACATTGTTCTGGAAATCGAGACGAACCTCGGAGCCGACATGACGAACTGGACGATCTCGGACATTCCCGCACAGAAGGGCCGCTCGGCGGTCGTCACCGGCACCGGCGGGCTCGGATACGAAGATGCGTTGGAGCTCGCGCGGGCAGGGGCGGACGTGATCATCGCGGGGCGCAGCCCCGAGAAGGGCGCGGAAGCGGTGGCGCGAATTCGCGCCGAGCTGCCTTCGGCGACGGTGCGGTTCGAAGAGCTGGACCTCGCCAGCCTCGAGTCGGTGTCGAGCTTCGCGGCTCGCCTGAAGAGTCAGAAGAGCAGCCTCGATCTGCTGATCAACAATGCGGCCGTGATGGTCCCGCCGAGGCGGCAGGAGACGTCGGATGGTCTCGAGCTCCAGTTCGGCACGAACTATCTCGGCCACTTCGCGCTCACGGCGCAGCTCATGCCGCTTCTTCGAAAGAGCACGAGCGCGCGGGTGGTGACCCTCTCCAGCGTCGCGAGCCGAGACGGCAAGATCAACTTCGCCGACCTGCAGGAGAAGCAGAGCTACGTACCGATGCGCGCGTATGGCCAGTCGAAGCTGGCGTGCCTGATGTTCGCGCTCGAGCTGCAGCGGCGCAGCGACGCCGGCCAGTGGGGCGTCGCCAGCATCGCGGCGCATCCCGGCATCTCTCGCACGCAGCTCCTGCACAACGCTCCCGGGAAGTGGAGCGCAGTCGGACTGACGCGGACGCTCTTGTGGTTCCTGTTCCAGCCGGCGTCGCGAGGCGCGCTTCCGACGCTCTATGCCGCGACCTCGCCCGCGGCGGTCGGCGGTGCCTACTACGGCCCGCATGCGATGAGCGAGACGCGGGGCCATCCGGCCTTGGCGAAGATCCCGCAACAAGCGGCGGACACGGCGGTCGCCCAACGTCTGTGGCGCGTCTCCGAACAGCTCAGCGGGCTCGCGTTCGACGCCTAGATCCCGTCGGAGCGAAGGGCGGGCGAGAACCCGGGGCGCAGCCTGCGCTTTGCGGCGACCAGAGCGGGGGCTAGGCTCCGTTCCGTCGAAATGACCAACATCGCTGCGGATCGTCCCCTCGCCGCCGTCGTGCTCGCCGCTGGGCAGGGCACGCGCATGAAGAGCTCGCTGCCCAAGGTGCTGCACTCCGTGTGCGGCCTCCCGATGGTCGCGTGGGTGGTGCGCAGCGCGCTCGCCTCGGGCGCGCGTCGCGTCGTCGTCGTCGTCGGGCACGGTCGCGAGGCGGTCGAGGCCGATCTCCGCGCGCGCTTCGGCAGCGAGGTCGAGATCGCGGTGCAGTCCGAGCAGCGCGGAACCGGTCACGCGGTGATGTGCGGGATGGAGCCGCTCGCGGACTTCGAGGGCGACGTCGCGATCCTCTGCGGCGACGTGCCGCTGCTCGAGAAGGGCGCGATCGACGCGCTGCTCGCTGCGCGTCGTGCGAGCGGTGCGGGCCCGGTCGCGCTGCTGACGAGCGTGCTCGACGATCCCACCGGCTACGGCCGGATCCTCCGCGACGCGACGGGCCACGTCGTCGGCATCCGCGAGCACAAGGATGCATCGCCCGAAGAGCGCGCGATCAAGGAGTGGAACGCCGGCGTGTACTGCGTCGATGCGTCGTTCCTCCGCGCCTCGCTCGCGAAGCTGACGCCCGCGAACGCGCAGAAGGAGCTCTACCTCACCGACGTCGTCGCGATGGCGGGCGCGCAGGGCGGAGCGACCGGCATCCGCTGGAGCGCGGAGAGCGTGCAGGGCGTCAACGATCGCTTCCAGCTCAGCGAGGTCGAGGCGGTGATGCGGCGCCGCATCGCGCGCCGCCTCGGCGAGAGCGGCGTGACGATCCGCGATGCCGCGACCCTCTACGTCGGCGCCGACGTGGTGGTCGAGCCCGACGCGGTGCTCGAGGCGAACGTCACGCTGCGCGGCAAGACGAAGATCGGCGCGGGCGCGCGCATCGACGTCGGCTGCGTGCTCGAGGACGTGGAAGTGGCACCCGGTGCCAATTTGAAGCCGTACACCGTCGCGTCGCAGTCGAAGATCGGCGAGGCCGCGCAGGTCGGTCCGTTCTCGCACCTTCGCCCCGACAGCGAGCTCGGGCCCGACGTGCACATCGGCAACTTCGTCGAGCTGAAGAAGACGCGCATGGGCCGCGGCAGCAAGGCGAACCACCTCGCGTACCTCGGCGACGGCCTGGTCGGCGAGAAGGTGAACGTCGGCGCGGGCACGATCTTCTGCAACTACGACGGCTTCCGGAAGAGCACGACGATCCTCGAGGACGGCGCGTTCATCGGCAGCGACTCGCACCTCGTGGCGCCGGTGCGCGTGGGCAAGGGCGCGTACGTGGCGACCGGGACCACAGTGACGAAGGACGTGCCCGACGACGCGCTCGCGGTGGGCCGCGCGAAGCAGGAGAACAAGCTCGGCTACGCGTCGCGCCTCAAGGCGAAGCTGAAGAGCTCGGCCGACGCCGAGAAGGCCGAGAAGCAGAAGAAGTGACCTTGGAGACCGAGCGCACCTTCCACGGGCGCTGCCCAACGCACGACATCGCGTTGAGCCCGTCCGGCAGTTGCATCGTGTGCCGCCGCTCGGTCGCGCCTCCGGAGCCGGAGCGCGAGACCTCGTGGGGGCGCGCGCTCGCGGGGATCGTGATGGTCGCGGTGATGGCGATCCTCGCGTTCGTCACGTGGCCGGGCGCCGACGCGACCGATGCCCAGCTCGCTTCGGTGATCGCGCGCGAGCCGGAGGAGGCCCAGCCGGTGGTTCCCGTCGTGGCTGCGCCGCCCCCTCCCGCTCCGAGCCCGCCGCCGCGACGACCCGAGCCCGCGGCGATCACGCGGCCGCGCGAGCCGCGCGTGATCGAGGCCACTCCGCCGCTCGATCGACATGCGCTCGCGGCGGCGCGACGGCGGGTGTCGATCGTCATGTACTCGACGTCGTGGTGTGGCGCGTGTCGCCGGGCGCGCGCGTTCCTCGATCAGCTCGAGGGCGTCAGCTACGTCGAGCACGACATCGAGGCCGACGAGCGCGCGAGAGCGCGCATGCGGGCGCTCAACCCGCGCGGCTCGATCCCGACGATCGACGTCGAGGGGCGCGTGTTCGTGGGGCTGAGCCCGAGCGCGCTCGAGGCCGCGATCGACGACGCGGCGCGCCGCCACATGTGATCGAGCATGCACCGTGTGCATGATCGCGGAGAGCACATGCACCGCGTGCATGGTCCTCTGCGTTAGGCTCGCCCATCGAAATGCGTCGTTACTGGCTCGCGCTCGCGTTGATCGTGGTGCTCGGCTGTGGTGCGCGCAGCGGGCTCGACGTGCCGGGTGATGCGGGCGCCGACGCCGCGGATGCCGCGCCGTTCCGGAGCTTTCCGTGCCGTTGGTTCCCGGGTGAGACGATCGAGCTCCCCGCGAGGGAGCTCGCGGGGACCCGGCCTGCGGCGGTGAGCACCGAGCTCGATCGCGTCGCGATCATCGGGCACGATCCCGACGACGCGTCCGTCGATCGCGCGTTCCTCCTCCTCCCGCGCGCGACGCCCGCGCTGCAGCGCGAGATCGAGGTGCCCGCTCGGCATCGTGGTGGTCTCGTTCCGAGACACGGCGGATGGCTCGAAGCGGTCCGCGGGGATGCGATGTCGTGCGAGCTGCGTCTGCTGACGCCGAGCTTCGACGTCGAGCGCACCCTCGCGATCGTTCCCGCCACGTTCGACTGCGGGATCGAGTCGATCGACCTCGAGCACGTCGTGGTGCGGACCTGGCCGGTCTCCGAAGGGGTGTCGAGCGTGGTCTCGATCCTGCGCATCGACGACGGCACGATGCGCGAGGTGTCGCGTGGCGACATCGTCTCCGCGACGCTCGATCGCGAAGGTCATGCGGTGGCCGTCGTAGGGCGAGAGGGCGAGCTCGAGGTTCGCGTCGTCACGCGCGAGGGCGCAGAGCTCCGCGCGGTGCTCCCTGCGCGGAACACGGCCTGGGCGCGCATCGTGCCCGATCGTCTGCTCGGTGGCGCCATCTTGCTCTACGAGCGCCATCACGAGCTCTGGGCGCTCGAACGTGTGCGAGTGCGCGACGGAGCGATCGAGCGCGAGCCGATCGCGCAGATCGATGGCGCGCTCAGCGCGGCGTACGATCTCGCGACCAACGAGACCGAGGCGCTCTTCTCGCTGCGCGATGGCTCGTTCGTCGCTGTCCCGCTGCACAGCGGGCAGGTTCGCGTGTTCGACCCGCCTCTCGTGCCCGGCTCCGAGCACCGCGTCGTGATCGCGCCGGGCGAGAGCGCGGGCGGCCAGCTGTGGATCGGTGAGAGAGCGGACGGCAGCACGGGCCTCCTCTACCGCTCGCTCACCTGCAATCGCTGACGTCGTCGCTGGCTCGCGGACTCATCGCCGCGAAGTACGCGGCGAGCCGATCACACGCGGGCTCGATGCGCGCGGGGTCGTCGTAGAAGTCGATCTGTCCCTGCGACTCGACCCACTCGAGCTTCGCGGGGCCTCCGAGCGCAGCCGCGAATTTCTCCGCGAGCGCCGGCGCGAGCGCGCGCTTCGAGTGCACGAGCAGCGTCGGCACGCGGATCTGCGGGGCCGCCGACATCGCGTCGTAGGGGAGGGTGTCGGCGCGCGACATCACCGCGAACGCGTTGACGTAGCCGGGCACCGCGCCGCGCGGCGTGCCGTAGTACTCGAACGCCTCGGCGAGCGGCATCGCGACCGGACCTTCGCGCCCGACCGCCGGGATCGTGATCGACTCGCCGGTCGCCTCGAACCGACGTCGCGCCGTCTCTGCCTCGTCGAGCGCGCGATCGTAGCCCTCGCCCATCCACGCGCGCTGCTGCGCCGCGTCGTGGAAGAACCCCGCGACCGCGCCGAACGCCTTCACCCGTGCATCGCGCGCGGCGACCGACGCGGCGTACCCCGCGCCCGCGCACACCCCGACGACCGCGAGCCGCGCGGCGTCGACCTCGGGACGCATCGCGAGGACGTCGAGCGCGCGGTGCATGTCCTCGATCTTCTTCGGCGGTGACTCGTACTGCCGGGGCTGCCCGCCGCTCTCTCCGAAGTACCGGTGATCGAGCGCGAGCGCGACGAAGCCGCGCGCAGCGAGGGCGCGCGCGTAGTTTCCCGAGGCTTGCTCCTTGATCGACGTCATCGGCCCGTCGATCACGACCGCCGGGTGCGGGCCACTGCGATCCGGCAAGCACAAGAGGCCGACGACGGAATCGGATCCGACGTCGAACACGACACGTTCGGTGCGCATGGCCCGAGCATGATGACGCCCGCCGGACGCGCGCGAATCGAACGTGCGAATGGATCCATTCGCACGCGTGATGCACGCGAGTGCGATAGTCGCGCGGATGTCCACGTCGCCGCGCCTGTCGTCGCTCGATCTCAACCTGCTCGTCGCGCTCGACGCGCTCCTGCGCGAGCGCAGCGTGACGACGGCCGGGCGGCGCATCGGGCTCAGTCAGCCCGCGATGAGCCACGCGCTCTCGCGCCTGCGCGAGCTGCTCGGCGACCCGATCCTCGCGCGAGAAGGACGCGTGATGCGCCACACCGCGCTCGCCGAGCGCCTCGCGCCCCAAGTGCGCCGCCTGCTCGGCGAGATCGAGTCGACGCTGCTCGGACATCGCGCGTTCGTCCCCGCCCGCGCCCAGCGCACCTTCCGCGTCGCGACCAACGATCACTGCGGCGCCGTGCTGATCCCCGAGCTGCTCGCGCGCATCCGCGACGAGGCGCCGCTCGTCGAGCTCGAGATGCACGCGCATCGCGGCGAAGCACCGGCGCACGAGCTCGAGCGCGGCGAGCTCGACGTCGCGGTCGGCGTGTTCCTGCGCGTCGCGCCCGGGCTCGTGTGCGAAGAGCTCTTCCAGGAGTCGTTCGCGTGCATCGTGCGCAAGGGCCATCCGCGGGTCGGCAAGGCGCTCACGCTCGAGCGCTTCCTCGAGCTCGATCACGTGCTCGTGAGCGCGCCCGACTACGGGCCGGGGGTCGTCGACTTCGCGCTCGCGAAACAGTCGTTGCGACGCCGCGTCGCGGTGCGCGTCCCGAGCTTCCTCGTCGCGCCCGCGCTGATCGCGCGCACCGACATGATCTGCACCGTGCCGCGCCGGATCGCCGAGCTCGCGGCGCGCGCGCATGCGTTGCGCGTCGTCGCGCCTCCGATCGAGATCCCGCCCTTCGCGGTGCAGATGGCGCGGCGCGCGGGCGCGGATTCCGATGTCGCGCTGCGCTGGCTCCGCGCGCACTTCGTCGCCGCCGCCCAGCGCGTTTCCTGATCCATCGATCGCGCGAATCGGTGCATCCGATCGTCGGATTGGGCACCTCGAGCTCGCATGCGCATCGTGCCGCGCATGGAGGTCGAGCGATGACGAAGGTGCACCGGGTCGAAGGGCGCGTGATGCCCGTGAATGCCTATCTGGTCGAGTCCGACGCCGGCGTGGTGCTCGTCGACGGCATGTTGACGGTGTCGGACGCGCAGCGCGTGCGCGACGCGATCACCGCGATCGGCAAGCCTCTCCAGGCCGCGATCGTCACCCACGCGCACCCCGATCACTACGCGGGGCTCGCGACGATCCTCGGCGATCGCGCGGTGCCGATCCACGCGACGCCCGCGGTGCGCGCCGCGATCGAGCGCGACGACGCCGTGAAGAACGCGATCGTCGGGCCGATGATGAAGGACGAGTGGCCGGCGAGGCGTGTGTTCCCCGATGCCGACGTCGCGCCGGGCACCACGCTGCGCGTCGCGGGCGTGCCCTTCGACGTGATCGACGTCGGGCCCGCCGAGTCCCCCGCCGACAGCCTCTACCGGATCTCGGAGCGCGAGTGGTTCGTCGGAGATCTCGTGTACGCGCGGATGCACGCGTACCTCGCCGACGGGTTCGCGTCGCAGTGGCTCGCGGCGCTCGATCGTCTCGAGCGCGAGCTCCCGCGCGACGCGCTGCTCTACGTCGGTCACGGCGAGCCCGGCGATCGCGCGCTGATCGCCGCGCAGCGCCGATACGTCGAGGTGTTCGCGGAGTCCGTCGCTCGCCATCGTGACGAGCCGCGCGATCAGCGACGCGCCGCGGTGGTCGCGGACATGAAGCGGCACCTGCCGACCGACGATCTCCTCTTCCTGATGGAGCTCAGCGTCGATCCGTTCGCCGGCTGACCTTTCATCGCGCGGAGCGCTGGCCTATCGTTGCGCCCGCAATGAGCCCCAACCCGCCGCTCGACTGGACCGCGATCACCGCCGAGGCGATCGAGCACTTCAAGGCCCTGCTCCGCATTCCGACGGTGAACCCGCCGGGCAACGAGCGACCCGCGGCGGACTATCTCGCTCGGCTCTTCGAGGCCGAGGGCATCGAGCACACGATCGTCGAGAGCGAGCCGACGCGCGCGTCGATCGTCGCGCGCCTCCGCGCGAAGACGCCGAGCGGGAAGGGCCCGCTGCTGCTCAACGGGCACCTCGACGTCGTCGGCGTCGATCGCCACAAGTGGACGCACGATCCCTTCGGCGCGGTCGAGGCCGACGGCTGCATCTGGGGCCGCGGCGCGATCGACATGAAGAACATGGTGACGATGAGCGCCATGACCCTCGTGCTGCTCAAGCGCGCGAGGGTCGCGCTCGATCGCGACATCATCTTCGCGGGCGTCGCGGACGAGGAGTCGGGCTCGAACAAGGGCGCGGTGTTCCTCGTCGAGAAGCACCGCGAGCTCGTGCAGAGCGAGTACGTCCTCAACGAGGTCGGCGGTCACACGCTGCACATGGGCGCGGCTCGTTACTATCCGATCCAGGTCGCCGAGAAGGGCATCTGCTGGTTCGAGATCACGGCCGACGGCGAGCCCGGTCACGGATCGATGCCGCACCCCGGCAACGCCGTGGTGCGCATCGCGCGCGCGATCGCCGCGCTCGGCGACTCACGACTGCCCCAGCACACGTCGCCGGTCGTCGAGAATTTCCTGCGCACCATCGCGAAGGGCGCGCCGTTCCCGCAGTCGAAGGTGCTGCCCCTGCTGCTCAATCCGCGCCTCGCGGGCACGCTGCTCGAGATCGTGCAGCGCATCGAGCCCGACCGCGCGAAGGGCCTGAACGCGATGCTGCGCAACACCGCGTCGCCCACGATCCTCGAGGCGGGCAACAAGGTGAACGTCATCCCGTCTCACGCGAGCGCGCACGTCGACGGGCGCGTGCTCCCGGGCATGACCGAGCGCCAGTTCCTCGACGAGGTCCAGCGCGTGATCGGCCCCGGGCTGCGCGTCACGGTGCACGAGCAGCACGACGGAGTGGAGTTCACGACGGACACCCCGCTCTATCGCGCGATCGAGTCGACGCTCGCGGTGCACGACCCCGGCGGCGTGCCCGTCCCCTACATGATCCCGGGCTTCACCGACTCGTTCGCGTACGCGCGGCTCGGCGCGATCTGTTACGGCTTCTCGCCGGTGCGCCTCGGGCCCGAGCTCGAGTTCACGAAGATGTACCACGGGCACGACGAGCGGATTCCGATCGAAGGATTCGCGTGGGGCATGCGAGTGCTCTACGAGCTCGTGCGCGACTTCTGCGCGCGCAGCTGATCGCCACGCGGCGTGCGCGAGCACGCTGCGCATCGCCCATCGGTGGCGTATCGTCGGCGGGCTCATGCACACGATCCCGCTCGGCCCCTTCGAGCTGCACGGCCGCGTCGCGCAGGGCGGCATGGGTGAGATCTGGCGCGGCGTCCACCGTGCGCAGGGCGTCCCGGTCGCCGTGAAGGTGATGACCGGCGAGGCGATGCAGGACGCTCGTTACTACGACGAGTTCCGCCGCGAGGTGCAGGCCGCCGCGCGCCTCTCGCACCCGCGCATCGCGATGGTGTTCGAGTACGGCGCGATCCCCGCCGAGGCCGGTCGCGCGTCGGGCGGCGCGCTCGTCGCGGGCAGCCCTTATCTCGTCATGGAGTGGGCCTCGCGCGGCTCGCTCGACGATCTCAAGAGGCCGCTCTCGTGGCGTGAGCTGCGCGGCCTCCTGCTCGCGCTGCTCGATGCGCTCTCGCACGCGCACGCGCTCGGCATCGTCCATCGCGATCTCAAGCCCGGCAACGTGCTGCTCGCCGACGAGGGCCCCTTCGATCGCGCGGTGCGCCTCAGCGACTTCGGGATCGCGCGCGCGCAGCCGCGCGAAGAAGAGAGCTGCGCGTCGTCGGAGGGCGAGATGTCGGGCCTCACCGAGACGCCCTCGGGCACGCCGTTCTACATGGCGCCCGAGCAGGTGTTCGGTCGGTTCCGCGACTACGGCGCGTGGACCGATCTCTACGCGCTCGGGATCCTGACGTGGGAGCTGGTCTGCGGCGAGCTGCCGTTCACCGGCTCGAACGTGCTCGCGATCTTCTATCAGCACCTCGAGCAGCCGCTGCCTCCGCTGCGCCCGCGCATCGCGGTGCCGGCAGGGCTCGAGGCGTGGCTCGCGAAGCTCTGCGCCAAGCGCACCCGCGATCGCTTCCGCTGTGCGGCCGATGCGGCGTGGGCGCTCTCGTCGCTGCGCTTCGACGAGACGACGAGCGATCCCCCGCCGAGCGTCGCGCCGCGCTCGATCGAGCCCGCGGCGTTCTGGGACACGCTGCCCTCGATGCCCGGCGTGCCGCAGTCGGCGTCGATCCGCATCGAGCCGGCATCGAGCGAGAAGCCGCTGCTCGAGCTCGCGGTCGAAGGAGACGACGAGACGATCCCGCCGCAGCCCGGGCACTGGGGTCGCGGTGCGGATGCACAGCCCACGTCGATGCGCCTCGTCGGCGCAGGGCTCGGCCTGTGGTCGCTGCGCACCGTGCCGATGGTCGATCGCACGAGCGAGCGCGACGCGCTCTGGGAGGCGCTGCGCAACGTGCGGCTCGAGCGCGCACCGCGCGCGGTGGTGCTGCGCGGAAGCGCAGGCTGCGGCAAGAGCCGTCTCGCGCAATGGCTCGTCGAGCGCGCGCACGAGGTCGGCGCCGCGGAGACGCTGGTCACGTCGCACCAGGCAGTGCCGGATCGACGTCAGGGCCTCGCGCGCCTCATCGAGCGACACTTCCGGTGTGGCTCGCTCGACGCGGAGCGCGCGCTCGCGCGCATCGAGGAGCAGCTGCGCGAGGACGGCGTCGACGATGCGTACGAGTGGCGCGCGCTCGGCGGCATCCTTCTCGGAGAAGGCGGCGAGAACGCGCGCTTCTCGATCGCGCCGACCACGCCCGGCGAGAGGCACGTGCTGCTCACGCGCCTCTTCGCGCGCATGACCCGCGAGCGCCCGCTGATCGTATGGCTCGACGACGCGCAGTGGGGCGAGGCCTCGCTCGCCCTCGCACGCCACGTGCTCGAGAGCGCGCCCGATCTCCCGGTGCTCTTCGTGCTCACCGTGCGCGACGAAGAGCTCGACGCGCGACCGCGCGAGCGTGCATCGCTCGCGGCGATCGAGGCGATGCCGCGCACCCGCACCTCGTGGATCGGACCGCTGCCGCGCTCCGACGTGCGGATGCTCGCCGAGGACGCGCTCGGCCTCTCGTCGGAGCTCGCGCGACAGCTCGAGGCGCGCGTCGCGGGACATCCGCTCTTCGCGCTGCAGATCGTCGGCGACTGGATCGATCGCGGCCTGCTCGCGGTGGGTGAGCGCGGGTTCGTGCTGCGTCAGGGCGCGCGCATGGCGGTGCCCGACGACATGCACGCGTTGTGGATCGGCCGCATCGATCAGGTGCTCTCGAGCCGATCGCCGCACGCGCGCGCGCTGGTCGAGCTCGCCGCGGTGCTCGGCAACGACGTCGACGCCGACGAGTTCGCGCGCGCCTGCGCGGTGCTCGGCCTCGAGTTCCCTGCGGACCTGCTCGAGCCGCTGATCCTCCATCGCATGATCGTGCCCGGCGAGAGCGGCTGGTCGTTCGCGCACGGCCTCTTGCGCGAGAGCCTGGTGCGCGCGGCACGCGAGACCGATCGCCTGGTCACGCTCCACCGCGCGTGCGCGGCGATGCTCGAGCAGACGCCCGACGCGCCGGGCGCCGCCGAGCGCCTCGCGTTCCATCGCCTCGGCGCGGGGGATCTCGAGACCGCGCTCGATCCGCTGCTGCGCGCGGTGCGGGCGCGCCTCGCGACCTCCGATCTCGATGCCGCGTTCGGCCTGCTCGACGACTACGAGCGCACCCTCGCGACGCTGTCGATCCCCACGACCGATACGCGCGCGCTGCGCGGCGCGATGGTGCGCGCCGACGCGCACCGCCTGCACTGGGACTTCGAGTCGTGCGAGCGAGTCGCGCAGCAGACGCTCGATCTCGCGACGCGCGCCGCCGACGTGCCCGCGCGCGCCGAGGCGATCGCGATGCTCGCGGTGTGCGCGCGACAGAAGGGCGATCTCGCGCTCGCGATGAGCCGCAACCGCACCGCGCTCGGCTTGTTCGATCGTCTCGACGACTCGGTGGGTCGCGCCCGCACGCTGCTCGCGATGGCGGTGGTCGCGCGCCAGCAGGGCACGGTCGATCGCGCGATGGAGCTCTACGAGCGCGCGCTCGCCCTCTTCGAGGTGCTCGAGGACGCATCGGGTCGCGGCTCCTGTCTGCTGGGCTTGGGCAACCTGCACCGCGCGGCGCAGCGCTGGAGCGAGGCGAAGTCGTACTACGCGCAGTCGCGCGACGTGTTCGAACGCCTCGGAAATCAAGGAAATCTCGCGCACTCGGTGAACGGCCTCGCCGAGGTCGCGCGCTACGAGGGCGATCTCGAGAGCGCGGAGCGCGGCTACCGCGAGGTGCTGCGCATCCAGGGCACGATCGGATCGAAGGCGACGTTCATCGGCCGCATGAACCTCGGGCTCGTCCTGATCACGCGGCGTGATCTGGAGGGCGCGCGCCGCGAGCTCGAGGGCGCGCTCGCCCAGCTCGAGAAGGGACGCCAGCGGGGCTACCTCGGATACACGCACGCGCTGCTCCTCCCGTGCGCGGCGGGCAGCCGCGACGGCGCGCTCTTCGATCGCCACCGCGAGGCGGCGGAGCCGCTGCTCGCGGAGACGTCGATGATCGATCCCGACATCGCGAGCGCGGCCGAGCTCGCAGGCCGCCTCTGGCTCGATGCCCACGACCTGACGCGCGCGCGCCAGTCCTTCGCGCTCGCGCACGCGCAGTGGGCCGCACTGGGCGACGACGCGCGCGCGGCGGCAGCGCAGCGCGCAGTCGAGTGATCATGGCCGAGCGGTGGGAGCCGATCATCGCGTTCGGTTTCGCGGGGCTGTCCCTCGGAATCCTCGACGGCTCGCAATGGGCGGTGGGAGACGCCGACGAACAGGTCGCGATCACGACGCGCACCGCTGTTCGAGCTCTCCCGGTGCTCGAGCTCGACCCAGAGGAGTCTCTGAGGCTCATTTCCGAGCGACTCCGTCAAATAGAACGTGTCCCACCCATCGACACAGTCCTCGCCACGTTGATCGCCGACGCGGTGTCGCACGGGCGATCGTATTGGACCGACCTCGGCATGCGCTGGGTGGAAGCACTCCAGCCCACCCCCGCGCTGGTCGAGATTGCAGCGCAGGTCTCGAGCTCGAGCTGGGCATCGCAGCGCGCGCGACACGCAGCCCGACGCGTCATTCGGCGCGCCGAGCGACCGTGAGGGAGCCCGCGCGCGTGAGTCGCAACGACAAGCGTGCCTCGCGGTTCGTCGTGGGTGCCATCGCCGGCGCTGCCGTCGTCTGGATCGTGCTCGTGCGCTCGTGCGGGCCCGCGTCGAGGCGCGTCCGCGCGAGTGAAGCCTGCCACTACCACGACCTCGTTGCCGGCTCCGACGCCCGCTTCACGATCCGCGATTCCGAGGGCGATGGCGAACGTCTCTGCGTCAGCGGCGAGTGGGTCTGCAAGACGTCGGATTGGCGCTCTCGGGGTGAAGGCGCACTACGACGCTCAGCTCGGCGCGCCGACAGACTCCCCGGGTCGTCGAGCCATTACTGGGTTCCCGCCGCAACTGGCTGCGACGGTGTGGCGTCCGTCGCTCTCGCTTGGTGCGACGCACCTGCCGCGTGCGTGGTGGAGAGTGGCTGGTGCGTGGAGCGCAGTCGTCAGGCTCTCCGCGATTGCCGGACCGGCGATTCGGAGCCGATCCAGCTGACCGACTTCGCATCGAATAGCCACCCCGTGGGCGTGGAGTCGCTCGGGGCGCTGTTCGATGATGTCACCGCGCCAGGTCAGGTGCTCGACAACGTACTGCGCACGGCCGCCGGCGAGCAGTTGTCCGACTTTCGCGCTCCTGGCTGCGAGGAGTGAGATCCCGTCGGTCACGGCTGCGGCGGGAACGCCGCGCAAAGTCCGAATCGCTCAGGACGACGTCATGTGCGTCGGGTCGAGGAGCGTCCGCGCCTGATCGTTGGTGTCGCGCATCTCCATCAGGTCCGTCACGATCTGCGTGAGCTCCTCCGCGCGCGATCCGAGCCTCGCTTCGATCACGATCCCGATCGGTGAGAGCACCGAGCCGAGCACGAGCTCCATCAGCTCGTGCTCTTCTTCCTCGAAGCCGAACGGAAGCGCGCGCCACACCGCGGACTCCGCGACGAGCTCCTCGAGGTACTCGCGGACCAGCTCGAACGCCGACTGCGCCTCTGGCGACACCTCGCCGTCGAGGCGCGCCATCGTGTCGACGATGCTGCGGTGCTGCGCGTCGAAGGTCGCCGCGTGCAGCATCAGCGAGTCGAGCTCGCTCGCGTCGGTCTGGATCGTCGTGCCGCGCCAGTCGCGCGTGCCCGAGACCTGCACCGTGCACGCCGGCGCAGGCGTCACGCCGAACGTGTCGTTCACCTCGATGCGCAGCGAGCTCGCGCGACCCGCGGGCACCGCGAGCGTGCCGGTGATGGTCGGCGCGGTGCCGCTGACCATGTCGGCGATCATCCCGCCGTGCTCTTCGTCGAACACGCGATACGCGGGCGCGCCGCTGTCGCAGCTCACCTGGAGAGTTGCCTCGGGCATCGCCGCGCTCTCGCCCTCGACGATCACCGACACCCGCCCGCCCGCGGGCGCGACCAGGATCATCGGCCGCCTCGCGACGTAGTCGGTGTCGACGCGCAGCCGCACGTCCGCCGTCGCGTCGACCAGCTCGGTGTAGCGCTCGCGCATGTGCGTGAGCAGCACCGCGAGATCGTCGCGCAGGTCGCTCAGCGCGTCCGTCATCGCAGCGTTGTCGGGGAAGCCCTCGAGCGCGAGCTCGCCGACGTCGATGATCGCGCGCTCGAGCTGCCGCACCACGACGAGCGCGGGGATCGCCGCCGCGCCGAGCGAGCGCGTCTCGATCCCCTTCTCGCCGATCACACCCGCGATGTCGATCACGCTCTTCTCGCCGATCACCGCGTCGAGTCGCACCGAGAGCACGTCGATGCGCACCAGATCGATGTCGGTGCGCATCGCTTCGGGGATGTCGGCGACCGCGTCCTGCACCACCGCGAGGCTCGTCTGCGCCGCTTCGCGCGACATCGTGATCGGCCCCGGCAGCTCGACGAACGCGTCGACACCGGCATCGCTGCTCGCATCGCTCGGCACCGTCGCGTCGAGCTCGATCGCCGCGTCCACGCCCGCGTCGACGTCGCCTCCACCACCGCCGCCGCATCCGGCGAGCACCGCCGCGATCACGATCGCGCGTCGCATCAGAGCCCGCTCATGTGCGTCGGCGCGAGCGTCTGGCGCGCCGTGTCCTCGGTCATGCGCAGCGCCGCGAGGTCGCTGCGCACCGTGTCGAACACGCCCGACGACGTGAGCGCCGGGCTCGTCTCGAGGTGGGCGCCGACCACGTCGATCACCCGCGTGAACAGGAGGTCGTGGATCTCGTAGTCGTCCTCGTGCAGCGCGCCGATCGGCCCGCGCCACGTCCCGGTGTCGCCGCTCATCTCCGCGATGAACGCGCGCACTGCCGTCGCGGCCTCGCGCTCTCCCGCGCCACCCGACGCGATGATCGCCTCGAGCGCCCCTTGCAGCATGGCGTTGTGCATCCGCCAGTCGTTGGTGAGCGTGTCGAGCGTCGTGTTCTCTCCATCGTCGAGCTCGATCGCGTCGCCGCGCCAGTGTCGATGCCCGAACACCTGGAACGTGCACTGCGTCCAGTTGCCGTCGCTCACCGAGTCCTCGACCGCGATCCGGATCGAGCTCGGCGTCTCCGCAGGGAGCGGCACCGTGATGCCGCCGAGCATGACCATCTCGCGCCCGACGATCTGCGTTCCTCCGCGCTCCTCGTCGAACACCGTGACGAACACCGCGCGCCCGCAGTCGACCGAGATGTTCGCCTCGGCCGCCGTGACCTGGCGACCCTCGACGATCGCGTGCATGTCGATCCCGCCCGGGGGCACCATCACGACCATCGCGTCCTCGTACTCCGTGTCCTCCGGGTACGTCGTGATCGGCACCGAGTCGACGATCTCGCGATAACGATCCCACACGAGATCGCGCAGCGCCGCGAGCGAGTCGCGTGCCTCGGTCAGCCGCGTCCGCAGCGCCATGCGCAGCGGCTCGGTCGACGCAGCCCACGCCGCGTTCGCGAGCTGATCGTCGATGTCGCGCACCACGCGCGCGAGCTGTCGCGCCACGACGATCGCGGGGATCGCGTTGATCGGCAGCGACGCCGGACGGATGAGCCGCTTCTCGCCGATCACCCCGACGAGATCGATCAGGCTCGTGCTCTTCTCGCCGATGACCGCGTCGAGCCGCACGAACGTGAGGTCGACCGCGAGCAGCTCCGCGCTCTCGCGCGATGCCGCGGGGATCATCCCGAACGCCTCGGTGGCCTCGGCGACCTGCATGCGCGCGTCGTCGCGCGCCATCTCGATCGGGCTCGGCGGCCCGGCGTCGGGCTCGCCCGCATCGACTGGGGGTGTGCCCGCGTCGGTGCCGGCGTCGAGCGACCCGGCATCGATCACGAGGGGGACGTCGTCGTCGCCGCAGCCGACGGTGAGCGCGACGAGGAGCGTCGTGAGAGCGATCGAAGTGAAGGACTGCATCGCGTACATGGTACCCGTCCCTGCTTCCGGTTGACGGTGGTGTGACGCCGACGGATGATTCAGGCGATTTCGGGGGTGTTTCGCGCGTTTGCGTGCGTACCTCGGCCCGGCAGGAGAATCGACGCGGTGAAGGAGAGAAAGCTCGACGTGGTGATCCTGGGGGGCGGCCTCGCAGGCACGCTCCTCGGCCGCCAGCTGCGCATGGCGAAGCCCGAGCTCGCGATGGAGATCTTCGAGCGGGACATCGAGCGCGGCTTCAAGGTCGGCGAGAGCACCGTCGAGATCGCGGCGAACTATCTCATCCGCCGCCAGAAGCTCAATCGCTACCTGTTCATGAACCAGCTGCCGAAGAACAGCCTCCGGTTCTTCTTCGACAACGCGCAGAAGAACGCCCCGCTCGAGCAGATGAGCGAGATCGGCGTCTACCACCTGCCGCCGCTGCCCTCGTTCCAGCTCGATCGCGCGCGCCTCGAGCAGGACCTGATCGAGATGAACGACGCGGAGGGCACGCCGGTGCACCTCGGCGCGACGGTGCGCGAGGTCCACCTCGACGGCGAGCGCGAGCATCGCGTCGTCATCGAGCATCGTGGCGGCGAGAAGGAGACGATCCGCGCGCGCTGGGTGCTCGACTGCACCGGTCGCGCATCGCCGATCGCGCGCCAGCGCGGCTATCGCATGCGCACGCCGGAGCACCACATCGCGGCGGTCTGGGCGCGCGGCGCGAACGTGACCGACATGGATCAGTGGCCCGTCGAGGAGTGGCGCGCGAAGGCTCGTTTCACGCCGCGCACGCTGTCGACGAACCACTTCTGTTACGACGGCTACTGGATCTGGTTCATCCCGCTCTCGTGCGATCTCATCTCGCTCGGGATCGTCATCGACGCCGAGAAGTTCGATCCGCGCTGGCGCACCAAGGAGGGCTTCCTCTCGTGCCTGCGCGCGCACGGCGCTCCGGGCTCGATGCTCGAGAAGGCCGAGCTCGTCGACGTCGGCAGCTACGCGCAGCTCAGCTATCGCAGCAAGAAGGTCTTCGCGGGCGAGGAGCGGTGGGGCTTCAGCGGTGAGAGCGCGGCGTTCACCGACCCGTTCTACTCGCCGGGCTCCGACTTCATCGCGATCGAGAACGACATGCTCAGCGACCTCGTGGTGCGCGAGCTGAACGGCGAGGACATCCGCGAGCGCAGCGCGCTCTACGACGAGATGGTCCAGTTCCGGTTCGAGAACACGCTCCTGCTCTACGCCGGTCTCTACAAGACCTTCGGCAGCTACGAGCTCTTCAAGGAGAAGTGCTACTTCGACTGCGCGTCGTACTACAACCTCTGGGTCGACGCGTACATGCAGGACCACCACCTGGACCTGCGCTGGGTGCGCACGCAGCTGCGCCGCAAGGACTACGTCCTCTCGGCGATGCGCAACTTCAACCGCTTCTTCCAGCGCGCGGCCGACGACTTCAAGAAGGACGGCCGCTACTTCCGCAAGAACCTCGGCCACGACGTGCTCAACGGCGTCGAGGCGTTCGGCGTGTTCGACGGACTCGGCAAGGGCCGCACGCGCCGCGAGATCAACGACCGCACCGAGATGATCTTCAACAAGACGCGCGAGGCGATGTTGAAGATCATCGCCGACGAGCGCGTCGAGGTCCCGATGCCCGAGAGCATGCAGTACGTGCAGCCGGAGCTCCCGAAGGGCCCGGTGCCCCTCGAGGACTTCATGGGTGACGTCGATCTCCGCACGATGAAGCCCGTCGCGACGACGACCTGATGCCTCGCTGGCTGCGCATCATCCTGACCGGCTGGGCGTTCTTCCTCTTCTTCGTGGGGAGCCCGCTGATCGGCATCGTCGTGCTCCCGCTCCTTCGCCTCGTCGCGAAGGATCGCGAGGATCACCGGCGTCGCTGCACGCGCGTGATCGGTCGGCTGCACCGCGTGTTCACGTGGTGGATGAAGGTCTCCGGTCTCGTCGCGCCGCCCGCGATGCCCGAGCTCCCCGGCGTCGCGCCCGGCGCGCCCTACGTGATGATCACGAACCACCCCTCGCTCATCGACGTGATCCTGCTGCTGGGATCGTTCGAGGGCCTCACCTGCGTGGTGAAGGGGAGCTGGTATCGCTCGCTCGTGCTCGGCCCGCTGCTCAAGCAGACCGCGTATCTGCCCGGGCCCGGCAGCGGCGCCGAGGAGAGCGACGACATGCTGGGCACGATGGTCGAGCACCTGCAGACGGGTCACCCGCTGCTCGTGTTCCCCGAGGGCACGCGCTCGCTGAAGAACCGCATGCATCGGTTCCGTCGCGGCGCGGTCGAGGCCGCGGTGCGCGCGAAGGTGCCGATCGTCGCGCTCTTCGTCGCGATCGATCGCCCTTTCCTCATGAAGGGCGTTCCGTTCTGGCACGTGCCGAAGGACACCGCGACGTACTCGATCGAGACGCTCGAGGTGATCGACACGCGCGACGTCCCGGTCGAGCGCGCGAAGGCGCTCAACGCGGAGCTGCAGGCGAAGTTCCAGGCGCGCTTCCAGCGCATGCTCGCGGACCGCGTCGAGCACGCGGTCCACCCCTCCGCGCCGCCGCCCGCGCCGCGCGAGGACCGCGCCGCCGCCTGAGGCCTACCGGAGTGCTCGTCCCGCCGGTCCCGGACGGGAGCGCGCGGAGCGCGCGGACGGTAAGGGCCGGCGGGCGAGCCGATGTTTCGACAGCCGCGAAGAGTGACCAGGACGTCCGGTTTTCCTCGGAAAACGCGGTCGTGATTGGTCTCACGTGCATCCACTTGCAGCTCGCTGCGAGCTCTTCGACGGCTCACCCGCGTCCTGGCACCGTTCACCGGAATCGCAGGACCGCTCACCGATCGCGCCTCTAGAGTCCCCGGCCGATACCGACGGAGGGATGACTTATGCAATCGATCGGAATCGACGCGATGGCGATCGCGGTGCCCGAGGGCTACCTCGAGCTGCGTGACCTCGCCGAGGCGCGCGGCGTGCCGCCCGCGAAGTACGTCGACGGGCTCGGGGTGGTGCGCATGGCGGTCGCCGCGCCCCACGAAGATCCGGTCGCGCTGGCCGCGGACGCGGTGCGTCGCGTCTTCGAGCTCGGCGAGATCGACCCGAGCACGATCGGTCTCTGCATCGTCGGCACCGAGACCGCGGTCGATCACAGCAAGCCGATCGCCGCGTACCTGCATCGCCTCGCGGGGCTGCCCGATCGCTGCCGCGTGTACGAGGCGAAGCACGCGTGCTTCGGCGGCACTGCGGGCCTGATGACCGCGGTCGACTGGATTGCGTCGGGCAGCGCGCGCGGCCGCAAGGCGCTCGTCGTGTGCAGCGACATCGCGCGCTACGGCGTGAAGAGCGCGGGCGAGCCCACCCAGGGCGCGGGCGCGGTCGCGATGATCATCTCGACGAATCCGCGCCTGCTCGTGCTCGAGCCCGGCGTCACCGGATCGTTCGCGCGCGACGTCGACGACTTCTGGCGCCCGCTCTACTCGAAGGACGCGGTCGTCGACGGCAAGCACTCGGTGCAGTGCTACCTCGACGCGCTGATCGGCGCGTACGAGGCGTACGCCGAGGCTGCGCGCGAAGCGGGCATCGATCCCGATGGCGTCGTGCGGCGCTGCTACCACGTGCCCTACGGCAAGATGGCGAGGAAGGCGCATCGCGCGCTGCTCGCGCACCGTGGACTGAGCGAGGACGAGGCGGACGCGCGCTTCGCGGGCGAGGTCGGCAGCTCGCTGCGCTTCTCCGCGGAGATCGGCAACGTCTACACGGGCTCGCTCTACCTCGCGCTCGCGTCGATGCTCGAGGCCGAGGCGGGCGAGCTCGAGGGCGAGCGCATCGGGCTCTTCAGCTACGGCTCGGGCTGCTGCGCCGAGATGTTCGCGGGCCGCGTGCAGAAGGGCGCGGCTGCGTTCGTGCGGAAGCTCGCGCTCGGTGCGCCGCTCGAGGCGCGTCGCGCGCTGTCGATCCCCGCGTACGAGGCGATCCGCGCGGCGGATGCGGAGATCGATCGCCGCCCGCCCTCGGAGCCGCCGATCGCGTCGCGCGGTGTGGCGTTCGCGGGCGTCGAGGCCGAGCGTCGCCTCTATCTCGGCTGAGCACCGCGCTGGAACGCGGTGGGGCTCACGCCGCACACGCGTCGGAACGCGCGCGTGAAGTTCGCTGCGTCGCTGTAGCCCAGGTCGATCCCGATCGTCGTGATCGAGCGATCGCCCTGGGCGAGCCATTTGCGCGCGAGCCCGATGCGCACGTCGTCGAGCACGTCGCGGAACGACGTGCCCTCGTCGACGAGGCGACGTCGCAGCGTGCGGCTCGATGCGCCGAGCGCGCGCGACACCGACTCGAGATCGGGGAAGGGCGGCCCCGCGTGCTCGAGGTGGTGTCGCACCGCGGTCGCGATGCGATCGGGCACCGGCAGCGCCGCGAGGAGCTCGTCGCACGCGCGGCATGCGCGGGCGTGGGCGCGCGCGTCGGCGAGCGGTGAGCGCACGTCGATCACCGAGCGCGGCACGCGCAGCTCGTGCGACGGACGCCGGTAGAAGATCTTCGGTCGCACCGCGGCGACCCAGCGCGGCAGCTCGCCCGGTCGCGCGTACGGGAGGTCGACCTCGACGCGCCCCGCGTGCTCGAGCGCGGGCACGTGGCCGCCGATCAAGAACATGCCCTGCGCGAACAAGCTGCCGAGGATCGTCTCGACGTGGAAGCGCTCGGCGCGCGCGTGGATCGCCCACGCGGGGCGCAGCGTGATGCGCGCCACGTGGGCCTCGATCGTGTAGTCGAGCACGAAGAGCGGCGCGACGAGCCGGAAGTAGCGCTGCGCGATGCGGATCGCGGCGTCGACGTCGGGCGCGGTGAGCCCCGCGGTGCCGACCGCACCGTGGCTCGGCAGGTGGAAGCGACGACCGAGCTCGAGCGCGAGCGACTCGTCGCGGGTGAGGCGCGCCGCGCGCAGCACGAGCCTCTCGACCTCGTCGATCGAGAGGAAGCCGTCCTCGTCGCGGAGGCGCTCGAGATCGATCCCGGTGCGCGCGAGCAACGTCGTGCGCTCGATGCCGCGCTCCGCGAGGAACGCGACGAGCGCGTCGTAGTAGCGCGCGGGAACGAACGCGATCTGCGGCCGCGCGAGGGTCACACGATCAGTGTGTCCGAATATGACAAGCGATTGTCAAGAACGGACAGGCTCGCCGATCGGGCGCGGCACATCGTGGAGCAACTGCTCGGAGGTGCATCGTGCGCTTGATCGACTTCGACGAGGCCGACCTCGGCGGGTTCCGCGCTGCGCAGCGGCTCGCGTACTCGTGCGCGAGCGAGGTCGCGCGCCAGCTCGCGCCCGGGATCACCGAGAAGGAAGCGGCGCGGCGCATGGAACGCTGGATGCGTCACGCCGGCGTGCGGACGTTCTTCCATCGACCGTTCGCGTGGTTCGGCGATCGCACCGCGTTCCGGGGCGTGCGGCACGAGCTCGACTTCTTCCCGACCGAGCGACGGCTCGAGCCCGGCATGCCCGCGATCCTCGACGTCGCGCCGATCGTCGACGGCTACGTCGCGGACATCGGCTATGCGACGTCGCTCGGCGAGAACCGCGTGCAGGAGCGAATGCGCGAGGACCTGCTCGAGTGTCGCGCGCAGATCCTCGCGGGCGTTCGCGCGCGCAAGACGTTCAAGGCGATCTACGAGGAGCTCGATCGCTGGATCGTGCAGCACGGCTACGAGAACGCGCATCGGCGTTATCCCGAGCGCGTGCTCGCGCATCGTGTGGTGCGTCTCGACCCCGCGCGCGTGTCGACGCGACACTTCCTCGGGTTCGGGCTGGACCAGTATCGCTGGCTCATCCCGAGCGCGCTGCGTGCGCGCTTCTCGAAGCGCGATTCGCCGCTGTGGAACGACCGTGCGGAGTCGGATCACGCGCCGCAGCCCGGGCTCTGGGCGGTCGAGCCGCACCTCGCGCTGCGCGGTGTGGGCGCGAAGTGGGAGGAGATCCTCGTCGTCACCGAGCACGACGCGCACTGGCTCGACGACGACGTGCCGCACGTGCGCGAAGGGCTGCGTCGAGAGTGGCCCGCCGCCGCGATCGCGAGCCGGGGACACGAGGTGCGGGCATGAGCCGCGTGCGTCGTGTGCGCGCCGAAGGCGTGGATCTGCACGTCGTGGAGGACGGAGAGCCGGGCCGTCCGCCCGTGCTCCTCGTGCACGGCTTCCCCGACGATCACGAGGTCTATTCGCGCGTCGTGCCGGAGCTCGCGCGCGACTTCCACGTCGCACGCTTCGATCTGCGCGGCGTCGGTGCGAGCAGCGCGCCCGCGAGCCCGAGCGGCTATCGCATCGACGCGGTGATCCGCGATCTCGACGCGGTGATCGACGCGACGTTCGGCACCGGTGCGCGCGCCCACGTCGTCGGGCACGACTGGGGATCGATCCTCGCGTTCTCGTACGTCGCCGATGCGATCGGCAGCACGCGCGCGCGCTCGTTCACCAGCGTGAGCGGACCGCACCTCGGGATCGCGTGGTCGACGATGTTGCGCTCGCTCCGCTCGAGCGCGCATCGCGGCGGCGCGCTGAGGCAGCTCGCGTCGAGCTGGTACACCCTCGCGTTCCACGCGCCGTTCGCGCCGTCGTTCCTCGCGAGCGGCTCCGGCATGCGAGCGATGCGGCGCGCGCTGATCGAAGGCGGCGTGCCGCTCGACGATCCCTATCTCGACGTGAGCAGCCTCGCGATCGCGTCGCGCACCCGCCACGCGATCGAGCTCTACCGGCAGAACATGCTGCGGCCGCCGCCCGCGCCACGCGCGATCGACGTGCCGACGCTGGTGGTGATCCCGGAGCGCGATCCCTTCGTGCGCCCCGAGGTGCACGCGTTCCTCGGCGAGCACGCGAAGGACCTCGAGGTGCGTCGGCTCGACGCGGGCCACTGGGTCCCGCGCTCGCACCCTCGGTGGCTCGCCTCGGCGATCCGCGAATTCACCGCACGCGTGGACGCGCGCAAGCGTGGCGCGTCCGAGGAGGTGAGCCGATGACGATGCAGGAGCTCCGAGATCGCGTGGTGCTCGTCACCGGCGCGGCCAGTGGGATCGGACGGCAGACTGCGTTCGCGTTCGCCGAGGAGGGCGCGCGCCTCGAGCTCGTCGATCTCGATCCGCGCGGGCTCGAGATCACGGCGCGCCTCGCGAGCGCGTTCGGCGCGAAGGTGAGCACGCACGTCGCCGACGTGTCGGAAGCCGCGTCGATGGAGGCGCTCGCCGCTCGCACGCCGTGCGTCGACGTGCTGGTGAACAACGCGGGCATCGGCGCGGCGGGCGCGTTCCTCGACGCGAGCCTCGAGACGTGGCGCCGCACCCTCGACGTGAACCTGATGGGTGTGGTGCACGGCTGTCGCGCGTTCGTGCCCGCGATGGTGGCGCGACGCGCGGGCGGTCACGTGGTCAACGTCGCGTCGGTCGCGGGCCTCGCCGCACCGCGCGCGATGTCGGTCTACGCCGCGAGCAAACATGCGGTCGTCGGGCTCTCCGAGAGCCTGCGCGCCGAGCTCGCGCCGCATCGCATCGGCGTGAGCTGCATCTGTCCCGGCGTGATCGACACGCCGATCGTCGAGAAGACGCGCTTCGACGGAGAGTCGCTCGGATCGGCGGTGGTGCGCGATCGCATCGAGCGCTTCTATCGCTGGCGTCGTTATCCGCCGCGCAAGGTCGCGGACGCGATCGTGCGCGCGGTCCGGCGTGACGCCGGGATCGTCCCGGTCTCGCCCGAGAGCTGGGCGATCTGGATCGCACAGCGCGTCGCGCCGGGGCTCGTCGCGCGGCTCGGCGACGCGGAGCAGGTCTTCGCGCGCGGTGTGGAGGCGGCGCGATGACCCACCGCATCGAGAAGCGCGCGGTCCGCTTCGATTGGGAGGACGTGCCGCTGCACTGGGTCCCCGGCGACCCGTTCACCACGCACGTCGCGAACGTGCTGCACATGCTGCTGCCCGCGGGCGAGCGCTGGTTCTGCGCGGTGTACGTCGAGGCGGAGCCGCTGGTCTCGGATCCGCGTCTCGCCGAGGACGTTCGCGGCTTCATCGAGCAGGAAGCCACGCACGCGCAGGCCCACGCGGTGTTCCTCCGCGCGCTCGCGGCGAAGGGCATCGACACCGACGACTACACGCGCGAGCTTCGCTTCCTGTTCGGCAAGCTCCTCGGCCCGGCGCCGCTCGGCATCGTGGCGCTGCGCGATCCGATGCGCCGCGAGTGGCTCGTATTCCGCGTCGGTGCGATCGCGGCGATCGAGCAGTTCACGTGCGTGCTCGGGAAATGGGTGCTCGAGGCCGAGGCGCTCGACGAGGCAGGCGCGCATCCCACGATGCTCGAGATGCTGCGCTGGCACGGCGCCGAGGAGGTCGAGCACCGCAGCGTCGCGTTCGATCTCTACGAGCACCTCGCGGGCGATGGCTCGAAGCGCTTCGTGCACATGGCGATCGTCGCGCCGGTGATGTTCGCGCTCTGGATCCGCGGGATGCGCTACCTCTTCGCGCGCGATCCCGCGACTCCCGAGCTCGCGCGCGCGCCGCTGCGCGAGCTGGTCGATCGCATCGAGCGCGTCTCGCGCGAGACCGGTCGCCTCCCGAGCCTGAAGGCGCTCGGTCGTGCGGCACTGCGCTACATCGAGAAGGACTTCCATCCGCGCGGCGAGGCCTCGCTCGAGGTCGCGCTCGAGTGGCTCGCGCGCTCGCCCGCGGTGGCGGCCGGGGTCGCGCGTCGCGCCGAGCGGTGAGCGCGGCATCGTGCGTGCAGCTCGGCCATCGCCACGAAAGGTGATGACCGATGAACACGCATCGCAGCATTCTCGCCACGATCGTTGCGCTCGCCCTCACCGCAGGCCTCGGCGCGTGCGACCCCGGCAGTGACACGCCCGAGACGACCACGACGAGCGGCGACGAGAAGCCCGAGATCCGCACCGACGACGACGAGGGCCTGATCGACGATCAGACCTTCGACGACGAAGAAGGCCTGGTCGACGACGAAGAGGGCGTCGTGCCCGACGACACCTTCGGCGACGAGGGCATCATCGACGACAATCCGTGACGCGAACGACGCGCCGGGCTCGGTCTCGAGCTCGGCGCGCCGCGTTTCAGAGCGCGAACACGTCGGCGAGCACGCTGTCGTCGTCGAGGCGCCGCAGGTCGCTCGGTGCGTCGTACACGACGAGCATCGAGTCGCCCTCGTCGAACCAGTCGAACGTGCACGCGCCCTCGGCGCGATCGCGCCCGAGCTGCATCGGCAGATCGAAGAGCGGCTCGAGCGCGCCGCGACCCTGGTGCACCAGCGTGTCGTCCTTGCCCGTGTCGCGGCGCCATCGGAACACGCGATGCGCACCATCGAGCGTCATCGTCGGGCCTGCGACGATCAACACGTCGTCGCCGTGCACCATCAGATCGCGCACGCCGAGCCCGTCGAGATCGAGCGCGTGCTTGCGATACGCGCGCTTGCGACGGCGACGCGGCGCGAGCCTGCCGTCGTCCTGCGGCTCCATCTCGAGCTCGATGACGAACGCCCACCCACGCAGCACCGGGCCGCGCAGGCCGAGCAGCACGTGATCGTCGTGGATCGCGAGCCCTTCGACGTCGAAGCCGTTGTCCTTCCCGGGGATCGGAACGCGCTCCTCGCGCGGCAGGAACGGATCGAGGTGCTCGTCGCCCTCGAGCAGATCGATCAGCGACTCCGCGTGCTCGTCGCGCGCCGCGAGGTGCGCGCAGCGGTCGAGCTGCGGCGATCCGCCCTCGAGCGGGATGCGCGTGAGCACGAAGCGCGAGAGGTCGGTCTCGATCTGCGCGAGCCGCGCCAGGTCTTCCTTGCCCTTGCGCCTCGGCTTCTTGCGCTTCGCGCTGTGCGAGCCGACCACCCAGAGCGCCTCGCCGTCGACGTGCAGCCCTTCGATGTCGATCTCGCAGTCCTCCTCGAGCCCGAGCGCGCTCGCGATCGAGACGCGACTGTGCGCGCCGTACGCGTGCGCGTGCGGTCCCTCGGGGCGCAGCGCGTCGAGCGCGGCGAGCTCGTCGGCCGCGAGCCAGAGCGTTCCGTCGTCCTCTCGCGTGACCGCCGAGAGGTTCTCGGGCACGGCGATGGCGGCATCACCGCCGAAACCGAGCCGGATGCGACCGAGGAGACAACCGGTGCGTGCGCCCATCGATCGCGATCATAGGCGCCGCGGGGCGCGGATCTGCGTGGGGCTTGCTCCTTCTGCTACCGTTCCGATCGCGATGCGCCGCGCGACGAGAGCCCTGCTGCCAGCCGTGCTGTGGCTCGGCGCGTGCGCGCCGCACGACGGCATCGACAGCGACCTCGAGCGCTCGCGCACGCTGGCGTCGCTCTCGCGCGAGGAGTCGGTCGCGCTGTGCGAGGCGCACGACGCGTACCTCGAGATGATGTGGAACGACGCGACGTGGGCCGAGCAGCGCTGCGTCGCAATCGCGATCGCGACCCCCGACGTGCGCAGCATCGAGCACTGCGAGCTGATCGTGCAGGACTGTCTCGAGAACCCCGATCCGTACGATCACGCGGACTGCAGCAGCGCTGGTCCGGCGCCCGCCGGGTGTCCCATCACCGTCGGCGATTCCGAGGACTGCCGCGTCGATCAGTACGAGCTGACGCGCAACGGCGGGCTCGCGTGCGAGGACCTCACGAGCCCGGACCTCCCCGAGCGCTTCGTCGAGCTCTGGCTCGAGTCGCCGCCGAGCTGCGAGCGGCTCCTCGTGCCCGAGTGCCGCCCGCCGCGCTGAGGTCGGCACGGCAGACGATCGTCGCCGTTCACGTCGCCGTTCACGTCAACGTCAACGACGTGGACGTGAACGTGGTCGGCGACGTGAACGACGCCGTCCTCCGCGATCACTCCTCGCAGGCTTCGCCGGTCAGGTACCCGAGCTCGCACAGCTGACGCCGCGAGTCCGGATCGAGCTCGACCTCTTCGCCCTGCACCGCGCCCTGCGCCGCCTGCACGCGCGCCGCCTGCAGCGCGCGCTCGGTGTGCTCGAGCCCGCTCGCGTCCTCCGCGCTCACGTCGCGCGTCTCGCGCGGATCGAGATCGGTGCGGAACAGCTCGCGCGCCGGCAGACCGCGCGGATTGCCCGCGTTCGCCGTGATCAGCTTGAGCTCGTCGGTCCCGCGCAGCTCGCGCACCGACTCGAGCACGTTGCCCTCGTGGCTCTCCTCCGCGTACACGCGCGACGTGCCCTCGAAGAGGCTGCCGCCCTGCACGCCCTCGGGGCGCTCGATGCCCGCCTCGGCGAGCAGCGTCGGCATGATGTCGACGCTCTGCACCCAGTGGCGCACCACCGTGCCCGCGCGACGACCACGCGGCAGCTTCACGAAGAGCGGCACGCGGATCTGCTCGTCGTAGAGCGTCGTGCCGTGCCAGAAGCCGCCGTGCTCGCCGAACTCCTCGCCGTGATCCGCGGTGATGACGATCGTCATGTCGTCGTAGAGACCGCGACGGCGCAGGTCCTCGACGAGCCGCCCGAAGTGCTCGTCCCAGTACGTGATCTCTCCGTCGTAGAGATGACGAAGGTGATCCGCCTCCTCGAGCGACGGAGCCTGGTGCGCCGCGCGCGCGTAGCCCGAGCCCGTGTACGGGTGCTCGAAGTACGGATCGTGCGGATCCATGTACCCGACGAACATCATCCACGGCTCGCGCGGCGCACGATCGAGCCAGCGGAAGAGGTGCGAGTTCACCGTCTCCGCGTCGCGGTACGCGGTGCCCGGCTGCACGCCGAAGAACGCGTCGCGCACGCCCTCGATGCGCTGCCGCAGGAACTGCACGAGCAGCAGCTTCGCCGCCGAGTCGTCGGCCCAGAGCACGAACTCGGGCTCGAGGTAGTGGTACTCGTCGAAGCCCTGATCGAAGTGGAAGTAGGGCCCGACGTTGTAGTTCGTGACGAAGCCCGTGGTCTGCCAGCCGCTCGACGCGTAGGCCTCGGCCATCGTCGTCAGGTCCTCGGGCAGCGCGTCGCTCTTCGCCATCACGCCGTGCGACGACGGATATCGACCGGTCATGATCGAGGCGAAGCTCGGGCGCGTCCAGCTCGCGTTCGCGAACGCCTGATCGAAGCGGATCGCGTCCTGCGCGAACGCATCGAGGTTCGGCGTGCGACCGCTCTCGTAGCCGTAGCTCGGCAGGTGATCGGCGCGCAGCGTGTCGACGACGACGACCAGCACGTTGCCCGCGCCCTCGGGGGCCGGCGGGCGGGTGCGACCGTTCGCGGCCTCGGCGGGCTGTCCACCCACGAGCACCGTCGTGATGCCCAGCACGATCACGCTCGCGCTCACCACGACCGGCGAGCCCCACGCGCGCAGCATCACCGCGCCCGGCTTGCGCGCGACCACGAAGCGGATCGTCGCCGCGAGCGCGAGATAGAGCACCGCCGCCGCGACCACGCACCCGAGGAGCACCGCGAGACCCTGCGCGCTCACCCAGCGCAGCTGCTCCTCGAACACGTCGCGACGGATGCGGAACGCGCCGAGCCCGAGCGCGATCACCGCGACCATCATCGCCGCCGAGCGCGCGTACGCCGCGGGCTCCGCGACCGCTTCGCGCTTGATGAGGCGCCCGGTCCACGCGAGGAAGCCGCCCATCACCGCGCCGCCGAGCGCGCAGAACATCGAGTACGCGATCGCGCCGTACGCGATCACCCACCACCCGGTGCGACCCGACGCGACCACCACGACGCCCTCGCCGATGCCCACGATCAGACCCGCGAGAAGCCCCGCGCCCATGCCGATCGTCACGCCGCGACCGATCTGCGGCCACGCGCGCTCGGGCACCTCGGGGATCGCCGCCGCTGCGACCTTCTCGCGATCGGGATCGTCGACCTCGATCTTCGGCGCGTAGCCGCTGCGGCGCGCGAGGAAGAAGAACGCGCCGGTCATGCTCACGCTCATCTCGACCGCGAAGCCGAGCACCGGGATGAGCACCGCGACCGCCGTCGACACGCCGAGCGACTCGTAGAGCGCGAGCGCGGTGAGCTCGCGGATGCCGATGCCGTTCGGCGTGATCGGCACCATCGTCGCGAGGATCTGCAGCGCCGAGCCGAAGAAGACCTCGCCCACGCCGACCTGCGTCGCGCCGACCGCCTGCGCGGTGCACACGTAGATGAGGAAGTGCGTCGTGTGCACGCCCACCGCGCAGAGCACCGCGGTCACGAGCAGCGAGCTCTTGCCGCGATAGGCCTGCAGCGAGTCGACGAGCGTCTGCACGCGCACCCGCACCTTCGCGGGCAGCACGTTCGCGACCGTCGCGAAGAGCGCGGGCTTCGCGAGGAAGAGCACGCCCACCGCGATGAGCGACGCGAACGCGCCGTTCACCAGGAGCACGCCGCTCGAGCCGAGGAAGCGCGCGCCGAAGATCGAGCCGAGCATCACGACGCTGCCGAACGCGAGCCACCCGACCATCGTCTCGACCGCGATGGTCGCGGTCGCGCGCGCGACCTTCCCGGTGTGCTTCGCGACGTCGTAGATGCGCCAGCCGCCGAACCCGGTGAACCCACCTGGCGTGACCGCGCCGAAGAAGCGCGCGATCAGCAGCGACCCGACGAGGAACGACAGAGTCGGACGGATGCCCTGTCCCTTCAGCAGCGCACGCCAGCGCACCACGTTGCAGGACACGCCCACGACGTGCACTCCGAGCGCGACCGCGATCCACTCCCAGCGCAGGCGCGCCATCACGTCGCCGATGCCCTCGGCGCCACGCTGCGCGCCCACGGTGCGCACGATGTACGCGAGCATCGCGATCGCGAGGGCGAGCTTCACGCCCATCACGATCCACTTGCGGACGCCTCCATTCTTCGGCGGCGAGGTCGGGGTCGAAGTCGTCGTCGGAGTCGTCTGCTCGGTCATGCGTCGGCTCGTCGCGCCCGGGTGATGCGGCTGAACAAGCGTTCATCGAGGAACGCGCGAGCCGCTGAACGGGAATGCGGTAGCCGGGTGCGTTACCTGGACTCGCACCAGAGCGCAAGGAAACTGCTATACGCCGCCGCGCGTGACGGCCGTCGACTCCAAGCGCGCGATCGTCCTCCCCCTCGCGCTGGTCTGGCTCGCGTTCACGCTGGTCAACCTCGGCAAGGCCGCGCACGTCGACGACGCCGCGCACCTCGAGATCGCGCGATGGATCGCGGCGCATCCGCTCCATCCGATGAGCGGTCTGGTCGACTGGAGCGACGGCCCCGCGCCGATCCACCACCTCAACCAGCCGCACCTCTTCTTCTATCTGCTCGCGCTCGCCGGTCCTTCCTTGATCGGCGCGCAGCTCGTGGTCGCGGCGTTCGGCGCGCTCGGCATCGCGAGCTTCCACGCGTGGTGGAGGCGCTACGTCGGCCCGCGGGGCGAGGTGCTGGGCCCGGCGCTGCTCTTCCTCGGCCCCGCGTACGTGCCCGGGCAGAACGTGATGACCGACGCGCCGCTGCTCGCGCTGTGGTGCGCGTTCGGCGCGGGGCTCGTCGCGCGCAGCACGCGCGGCCTCGTGCTCGCCGCGATCGCGTGCGCGGCCGCTTGCCTCGTGAAGTACACGAGCCTCGTGCTCCTGCCGATCCTCGCGCTCGACGTGCTCCTGCGCGGGCGCGATGCGCGACGCCTGCTGCTCGTGCTGCTGATCCCGATCGGCACGCTCGCGGCGTGGTCGCTCTTCAACCTCTACGACTACGGCGGCGTGCACCTCGTGGGGCGCCCCATCGAGAGCGCGCGCTTCAGCGCGCTCGAGGCGCTCGGGATCACGTTCGGCCGCGGCGCGCTGTGGATCCTGACGCTCGGCGCGGCCTCGCCCTTCGTGATCGCGATGATCCCGGTGCTGCACCGCGAGCCTCGATGGCGCCGCGCGGCGCTGATCTCCGCGATCGCGATCGTGATCCTCACCGTCGCGACCCAGCTGATCGCGGCCCATGTGCCGCCCATGCGCGGCGAGACGATCGCCCACTCGGCGGCCCGCGCGATCTTCTTCGTCGCCGGGATCGCGGTGCTCGCGCTCGTGGTGCGATCGGCGCGGATCATCGACGACCGGACGCGCGTCACCACCGTGCTCGTCGCGTGGCTCGCCGTGACCGCGCTCTTCGTGATCGTGCTCTCGCCCTTCGTCGCGATGCGACACGTGCTGCTCGTGATGCCGATCGCGATGACGGTGATCGCGCGCGCGCACCTGCCCGCGCTCGCCTCGATCGCGACACGCCCCTTCCTGAACGCGGCCATCGGACTCACGGTCGCGCTCGGCATGCTGCTCGGGATCTCCGATCGACGTTGGGCCGAGCGCTACCGCGAGGTGGCGGCGCGCGAAGGCGACGCGGCGGTGGCGAGCGGATTACGCACCTTCTTCGTCGGGCACTGGGGCTGGCAGTGGTACGCCGCGAACGCCGGGCTCGAGCCCTACGCGCCCGGTCGCACCGAGCTGCGCAGCGGCGACCGGATCATCCGGCCCTGGCTCGTGGACCAGCCGGCGTGGGACGAGCGCGACGCACCGCGTCTCGAGCTCGATCACGTCGACGAGATCGCCCCGACGCCGCTCGACTGGCTCCGCACCACCACCGATCGCCTCGGCTACTACTCGGTGTGGCACGGATTGCCCTACACGATCAGCGGCGCGCCGGTGGAGCGGTTCGAGACTTGGATCGTGGACCGCGCGATTTCTCTACAACGTGAGCCACACGACGCCCCACAGGCGTCGGACAGCAGGACGCGGTCATCTGGGCAACGCGCACCACGCCTGTGAATCCCCGGACACTGTACGCGCGTCCCGTCCCCACTCGAAACAAAGACTTCTCGACTGGCACGCGGCGTGATTCCACGTCGCGGTCGGCCGCCCGGCAAGAAATGGCGGCGCAGGACTTCCACCGTGCTAACCCTCGGCCCAACCGAGTCGCTTAACGCAACTCTCCGAGCGACGGAGCGCTCCCACCGTATGAGCGAGATGCGGCACCTGAGCATCGTCATTCCTTCGTACAACGCGCGGGCGCTTCTTCGACGCACCCTCCGCACGTTGCAGGTGGCGGCTCCAGAGGCGGAGATCATCGTCGTCGACGGCCGGTCGCGCGACGGATCTCCAGAGATGGTCCGCGACGAGTTCCCCGACGTCGCGCTCCACCGCTACGAGAACCACGGCTTCGCGCACGCGGTGAACCGCGGGCTCGAGCAGGCGAGCGGCGAGTACATCCTCCTGCTCAACTCCGATCTCTTCGTGAGCAAGGCCGCGCTCGACGCGATGATCGGCCGGCTCGCGGCGGATCGTTCGGTCGCCGCCGTCGCGCCGATCCTGCACAACGAGGACGGCACGCGTCAGCACCTCTTCGGCTGGCCCTTCGGCGCGTTCTACTGGCCGAACTGGCTCCGCGTCCGCAACGTCTCGCGCGTCCCGCTGCTCAACGGCGCGTGCTTCATGACGAGGCGCGACGTGCTGCGCGAGATCGGCGCGTTCGACGAGAACTTCTTCCTCTACAACGAGGAGTACGACTGGTGCGTCCGCGCGCAGCGCGCGGGATACCACCTCGAGCTGGTGCCCGAGCCGGTCGTGCACGTGGGCGGTGGCAGCACCGCGCCCTCGCCCGATCTCTGGCTCGAGGCGCAGCGCGGCTTCCTCTACTTCACGCAGAAGCACGGCTCGCCGCTCGCCACCGAGATGCTGCGTCGCGCGATGCAGTTCCAGGGCTTCTGCTACAAGCGCACCGACCCGCGCGCGCGGCACCGCGCGATGTGGGCGAAGCTCGAGTCGCTGACGTCGCGCGAGGCGTACCTCGAGAGCCCGTTCGAGCTCTCGGGGCGCGGTGATCGTCCTGCGCGGCCGATGTGGCAGGGCGTGATGCGCGAGCGTCCCGCTGCGGTCGTCCAGGAGACGACGAGCACGCACGCGATGTCCGAGAGCGCGAGCGAGGCGCCGGTGGAGAACGGCGCGAGTGTCGTCCGCCTCGCGGCGGAGCGCCTGCGCATCGCGTCGCGCCGCCTGCCGAAGGTCGCAGGCGCCGCAGGCTGATCGGATCGCCGGTGCCTTCGGAGGCAGCAGCAGTGGCTCCGGAGGCGCCCGCGACGTGGAAGCGCGCGCTGCGCGCGCTCTTGTTGATCGCAGGCATCGCGATGCTCGCGATCCTCATCCGAGGCGCGGGCCCCGAGCGCGTGCTCGAGACCGTGATCGGCGCGGCGGCGTGGATGCCGCTGGTGATCGCGTTCGACCTCGGGTTCTTCGCGTGCGAGGCGATGGCGCACCGCGCGGTGCTGGGCCCGCGTCGCACCGAGATCCCGTGGTCGCGCTTCGTGCGCAGCTCGTTCCTCTACTACTGCGTGCTCGCGATCGCGCCGCTCGGTCGTGCGGGCGCGGAGGTCGCGCGCGCTGCGTCGTTCGCGCCGTGGGTCGGCGGTGGTCGCGCCGCGGCGGCCGCGGCGAACGTGCAGGGTGGGGTGCTGATCGCGAACCTCGTGATCTCGGTGCCGTGCTGGATCGCGGTGTCGAGCACCGTCGGCGTCGATCACGCGCTCGCGTGGCTGCTCGCGCTGAACGGGATCGGCACCGGCATCGCGGGCGCGTTCACGCTCTTGATCGTGCGGCGATCACGGGTGGGCACGTGGCTCGGCACGCGCTTCCCGCGCCTCGCGAAGATGGGCGCGGAGCTCGACGACGCGGTGGTCGCGCCGCGTCGTGATCTGATCGTCGCGACCGCGTGGTGCTGCGCCGCGCGCATCGTGCAGATCGGGATGTACGCGTCGCTGCTCGCCGCGATCGGCGCGAGCGTGACGCTCGGTGGGACGCTCGTCGCGCTCGGCGTGCACCTCGTGGGCGCGGGCTTCGGTGACTTCGTGCCCAACCAGATCGGCATCCTCGAGGGTGCGTATCGGATCTTCGCGGACGCGGTCGGGCTCGCCCACGACCCTGCGCGCGCGATCTCGATCGCGCTGCTCGCGCGCGTCGCGCAGTTCGTGATCGCAGGCTCGGGCATGCTCGCGCTCGCGATGTGGCGTCGCGACGCCGCGGTGGTGAGCGCGCCCTCGTGAGCGAGGAGAAGGAGCCGCGGCTCGAGCGCGCGCTGGGTGCGCTCGGTCGCTTCGTGAGCCGGCACGCGAGCGCGGTGGTGATCGTGCTGCTGCTCTCGCTGATCCCGGCGGGGTGGCTCTCGATGCGCCTCGCGGTGAGCGCGTCGTTCCTCGATCTGCTGCCCGACGACGAGCTGCCGGTGCGACAGCTCGACCAGGTGCTGCACCACGCGCGCGGCGCGAGCGACGTCGTGATCGCGATCTCGACCGAGGATCGCGAGCTCGCCGAGCGCTTCGGTCGCGCGATGATCGCGGAGCTCCAGCGCGACCAGGGCATCCAGGGCATCGGCGGTCACGTCGACACCGAGTGGTTCCGCCAGCGGCAGCTGCTCTTCGTGCCGGAGCGCGAGCTCGAGGATCTGATCGCGCGCGCCGAAGAAGCGATCGATCGCGAGACGATGCGCCGCTCGGGGTTCGACCTCGGGCTCGACGACGAAGAGGAAGACGACGAGGGCACGAGCGAGCTGCTCGCGGAGGTCGATCGCGGCGAGGAGCGCCTCGGTCGTCGCGAGTGGGTCGAGACCCGCGACGGTCGGTATCTCGCGGTGTGGGCCTTCTTCTCGGGCAACACCGGCGATCTCGAGTTCGGACGTCAGGCGTGGGCGCGCGTGCGCGCGGTCGCGGATCGACTGCGCGACGGCGAGCGCTTCCCGCGCGATCTCGAGGTGCGCTACGCGGGCGGCATCCCGAGCCGCGTCGAGGACGAGCGCGCGCTCGTGTCCGATCTGCAGATCGCGGGCGCGGTCGGGTTCCTCGGAGTGATCCTGCTGATCGTCGCGGCGCTGCGCGCGCCGCGCGCGATCATCCTGCTCGCGGTGCCGCTCTTCACCGGGCTCTTGTGGACGTTCGCGTTCGCACGGCTCGCGGTCGGGCACCTCAACATCATCAGCGGGTTCCTGTTCTCGATCCTCTCGGGCCTCGGCATCGAGTACGGCATCCACCTGCTGCATCGTTATCGCGAGCTGCGCGAAGAAGGGCTCCCGCTCGATCGCGCGATCGAGAAGCTGGTGTCGACGACCGGGCGCGCGCTGCTCTCGGGCTCGATGACGAACGCGGGCGTGTTCGCGGTGATCGCGGCCGCGCAGTTCCGCGGGTTCAGCGAGTTCGGTCTGATCGCGTCGGTCGGTCTGCTGCTCACGCTCGTCGCGACGTTGCTCGGCATGCCCGCGCTGCTCGTGATCGGCGAGCGCGTCGCGCCGATGAAGATGCGCGCCGCGCCCGACGACGCGAAGCCGCCGCTCCGCGTGCCCGCCGCGCTGCGATGGATCGTCGTGATCGCGATCCCGATCGCCGCGATCGCGGGCGCGACGTTGATCGCGCGCGGCGACGTGCGCTTCGACGGCAACTGGCGCCTGCTCGCGGGCGACAGCGACGCGACGCGCTTCGGCGAGTACCTGCGGCACCAGCTCTCGGGACGCTTCAACGCGGCCGTGCTGTGGGTGCCCGACGACGCGGATCTTCCGCGCGTCGAAGAGGTGATCGACTCGGTGCGCGAGGCGCGCACCGCGCGCGGAGAGCCCTTCGACGTGGTCGAGGTCGCGACGCTCGCGGACGTGTTCCCGTCGCCCGAGGCGCAGGCGCGACGCGCCGCGCTCGCACAGGATCTCGGCGCGCAGCTGCGGCGCATCCGCCCCGCGATGCTCGACGACGCGGGCCGCGCGCGGCTCGAAGAAGGCCTCGCGCTGGTGGAGAGCGCGCGACCGTTCTCGCTCGACGAGATGCCGTACTCGGTGGTCGGTCATCTCCTGACGTCGGACGGGCGCGGATCGATCGTGCACGTGCGCGCCGCGGAGACCGACGACGCCGACACCGGCGTCCTCGTCGCGTGGGCCGCGCAGGCGCGCGAGATCGCGGCGGCCTTCGTGGGCGCGGGCGTCGACGCGCCGATGCTCAGCGAGAACTGGATCGCCGGCGAGATCTTCGAGCGCATCGCGCACGACGGACGCTTCCTGGTGATCGGCACCGTGCTCGCAGTGTTCGTGGTGCTGCTCCTCGACTTCCGCCGCCCGTTCGCGGCCGCCGCGGTGCTGAGCTCGGTGCTGCTCGGCGTCGTCGCGATGGCGGTGGGGCTCTGGCTCGCGGGCGTGCAGCTCAACTTCATGAACGCCGCGATCCTCCCGGTGTGCGTGAGCATCTCGCTCGACAACGCGATCCACGTCTACCACCGGTGGCGCGAGGGCGGGCCGGGCTCGATCCCGATCGTCCTGCGCCACACCACGATGGCGAACCTGCTCGCGTCGGCGACGAACCTGCTCGGCTTCGCGGCGCTCGTGCTGACGCACCACGCCGGGCTGCGCTCGGTCGCGTACCTCGCGATCATCGGAGTCACCTCGACCTACCTGTCGACGACGGTGTGGTTCCCGATGGTGCTCGCGACGATCGACGCGTGGTCCGCGAAGACGAAGCGCGGTTGAATCGGGGGCAGGGGCAAGCCAGTCTAGTCGCGAAGCATGCGACGGGCCCCGATCGCCGTTCTCGCGCTCCTCGCCCTCCTGCTGGTCTCCGCGAGCCCAGCGCGCGCGCAGGATCTCTCCGATGAAGTGACCGAGCGCGCGGTGCGCGCCGCGGTGCGCATCCAGGTCGACGTCCCGGGCGGATCGTCGACCGGCTCGGGGACGATCATCGATCCGCGCGGGTACGTGCTCACGAACTTCCACGTCGTCGGGTTCGTGCGACACGGCAGCGGGGGCTCGCCCGGACAGTTCCTCGGCGACGGACAGCACGTGCAGATCGCGACGGTCAATTCCGATCGCGACACCGCGCGCACCCGCTGGATCGGGCGCATCGTGCGGGCCGACGTGCGGATGGACCTCGCGCTGGTCCGCATCGTCGCGCAGGCCGATGGCTCGCCGGTCCCCGAGGGCACCACGTTCCCCGCGATGGAGATGGCGGCGACCGCCGAGCTGCGTCCGGGCGCGAGCGTCTGGTGCTTCGGCTTCCCGCTCGGCGTCCGCACCATCAACGTCACCGGCGGTCACATCACCGGGTTCCAGATGAACACGCGCGGCGAGGTCGCGTGGATCCGCAGCGACGCGGAGTTCAATCCGGGCAACTCGGGCGGGATGCTCGTCGATCGCGGAGGCCGCATCGTCGCGGTGCCCACCGCGGTCGTGAGCGGCAGCGACACGCTCGAGCCGATCGAGGTCGCGCGCCCGGTGGAGCGCGTGCCGAGCGAGTGGCGCGAAGCGCTCGCGCGCGGACCGATCGACGACGTGCGCGTCGGTGGCCTGCTCGCGCTCACCGCGGGCACCGAGCACGCCGACGAGAGCGTGGGCGACGGCGCCGCGCTCGACGCGCCCGAGGTCCACTACTACACGCTGCCGCCCGATCGCCCGCTCCAGATCACCGTCGCGCCGCGCTTCCCGATCGGGCTGATCGCGCCGAACGGCCGCCCGCTGCGCGAGGCCGAGGGCGCGATGGCGGTGCTGCCGAGCGATCCGCCGGGCTCGCTCTTCGCGGTGCTGGTGCCGCGCGCCGACGACGGATCGACGGTGCAGCTCCGCGTGCGCCTCGAGCGTCCGGTCGCGCAGCCGTATGCGGGCGCGCAGCCCTACGGTGGTCCGCAGCCGTACTCGGGCGTGCTGCAGCCGCGCACCGGTCCGCAGCCGTACGGCGCGCCGCAGCAGCAGGTGATCCCGCCGGGCTCGGTGATGGTGCGAGGGCGGATGGTCGACGCGCGCACCGGGATGCCGGTGCAGGGCATGGTGCTGATCGGGCAGCCCGGCGTGGATCTGCAGCAGCACGTCGCGCTCTTCCTCGCGGGGCGGCTCACCGACGCGCAGTTCCAGTCGCGGCTCGTCGCGAGCGCGCGCACCGATGCCAACGGGTTCTACGAGCTGCGCGGGGTGCCGCGTGGGTCGTATCCCGGCGCCGGCATGAGCACCGGATATCGACCTGCGACGCTCACGCTCACGATCCGTCCGACCGACGCGCTCGTGATCGACGTGAACCCGATCCAGATGGCGCGCTGAGCCCTTGCGGGAGTGCTCGTCCCGCAGGTCCCGGACGGGAGCGCGCGAAGCGCGCGGACGGTAGGGACCGGCGGGCGAGCCGATGTGAGCCCTTGCCGGAGTGCTCGTCCCGCAGGTCCCGGACGGGAGCGCGCGAAGCGCGCGGAACGGTAGGGACCGGCGGGCGAGCCGATGTGAGCCCTTGCCGGAGTGCTCGTCCCGAAGGTCGGGGACGGTAGGATGCTTCGACGCTCATCGAGTACACGGGATGTACGTCGGCGTACATCCCGTGTACGTCGTGTGCTGGGTCGAGACGCGAAGATGCCGCGGATTCCGCGGCTCGCGCGAGGCACGACGTCTGCTGGGCGGCGCGGCATGAGCACACTCTCGGTCCCGACGCTCGCGCGCAGCAGCCAGGCGCTGATCGTCGCTTCCTTCGTCACCGTCGTCGCGCTGCACCTCGCGGATGCGACGCTCATCGGCTCGACGGGCGCGACGCTCGCGTACGACGGCCGGCTCAACTTCCTGAGCGAGCTCGCGCGCACCGACCTCGGCCCGGCGATGACGAGCGTGTTCGTCGTGCTCGGGCTCGCCTCGGCGCTCAGCGCGCTCGGGATGCATCGCAGCGAGCGCGTGCGAGAGGCGCGATGGGTCGCGGGCGTCGCGATCGTGTTCGTGCTGCTCGCGCTCCTGCCGACCGACCTCCGAGACTTCCGCGGCGCGATCAACGCCAGCACCTGCGGTGATCCCTCGCGCATCGAGCCGTGCACCTGGGTCGGCCGCGCGCACGACGTGCTGCCGAACGTGCTCTTCGCGCTGATCGGGCTGACGTGGTGGGAGCTGCGTCGCTCGCGCGCGATCGCGTGGGCGCCCGCGGTGCAGGCCGGGCGTGTGTGCGGCGCGATCGCGCTCGTGCTGCTGATCGCGGCGGAGGTGTACCTGCGGGTGGCGCTCCCCGAGGCGCCGATCTGGGTGGGGCTCACGCAGAAGGCGGTCGTCGCGCCTGCGCTCGTGTGGTTCGCGCTGGTGAACGAGACGCTGGTGCGCGCGTCGGCGCCGTCGATCGCGGTGCGCGCGCTCGCTGCGTGATCACTCGGGCAGACAGCGGCCGATCACGGTCGAGCCGAAGCGCACGATGCGCTCGGGATCGCTGTGGCAGGCAGTGCCGCTCGGGCACGCGGCGCCGCTGCCGTCGAGCGCGCACAGCTGGATGCAGGTCCACGTCGCTCCGTCGGTCGACGCAGTGCAGGTCGTGCCGGCCGCGCACACGAGGGGCTCCGGGCCTGCGCACGACTCGCCGTGCCCGCGCGCGCCCGCGAGCGGCCGGCACTCGAGCGCGAGGATCGGCACGCTGAACGAGTCGGGCACGCTCACGAGATCGCACGCGTCGCCGGGCAGACAGCCCTCGTTGGTGCGGGGATCGCACGCGATGGTGCAGCCGTAGCCGTCCATCACGTCGGGGTGGCGCACGCGCACGCACGACGAGGGCGTCGTGCCCGAGGGCTCGCAGGTGCCGCCGGCCTCGGTGCAGGGGACGCGGCACGCGTCGGCGCTCGCGCCGATGCGCGAGCAGAGCTCGCCCTCGTCGCAGTCGTCGCGCGACGTGCAAGCGCGGCGCGGGATCCATGCGGGCGCTCCCGCGTCGGGCGTCGTCCCCGCGTCGTGCGGCGTCACGTCGTCGGGGCGCGTGCACACGCCCTCGTCGCAGACGCCGCCCGCGGGGCAGCTCCCGTCGAGGCAGGGATCGAGGCACGCGCCGTCGACGCACACGAGGTCGCCGCCGCACGACGTCGCGTCGCATCGATCGTCGGCGAGCGTGCACGCGCCGAGGCCGTCGTTGCCGCGCACGCAGCGCGCCATGAGCGGGCAGTCGCGATGATCGCCGCACTCCTCGCGGCAGCGCGACTCCGCGCACACGAGCGGCGCCGGGCACTCGCTGGTGCGCGTGCAGACGCGGCCCAGCGTGACGCCGGGATCGCACGCGCCGAGCACGAGCGCGAGGGAGAGTGGAAGAACGACCCGAACGAGCGCGGCCCCCATGTCGCTCTTCATCATGCGCCGATCGCGATCCTCAGCGATATGCCGGCGGCACCGGCGGCAGCGCGCCGCCCGCGCCCGCGACCATCGCGTCGGGCGGCGGCTCGCCCGCGCCGCAGGGCACGAAGCGGAAGCTGCCGTCGGTCGCGCCGAGCTGGCGAAGGCACTGCACGGTGCAGCGATCGCCGCCGAAGTAGTCGTACTGCACGACGTACATCGCGCCCGCGATCGGTCGGTGCGCGACGCCGGCGCGGCACGCGCCGTCGACGATGCGATCCGTGACCTGCACCCAGCGCTGCTCGGGCACCTGCCGCGTGCAGTAGCGGGTGCGCGTCGACGAGGTGGCGCCGAAGCCCGTGGTCTCGGTGCCGCACGCGTACTGCTCGGTGCGGTACTCGGTGCGCATCTCCATGCGCGTGACCGTGTGGAAGTAGGTCGTCGCGAACGCCCACTGCGCGAGCTCGGGGCGCACGCGGATCGCGCGCAGCGACTCGCGCGGCTGCCCGCTCATCGGCTCGGGCACGGCCACCGCGTACTCGTTCCACCGCACGTCTTCGGAGAGCTGCGGGCCCGGGCTGTCGTGGTGGACGACGCGCACCTTCACGATCGCGTGGGGCTCGTCGAGGCGCGGCTCCTCGAAGCGGCGCACGCACGCGGAGAGAGCGAGCAACGCGATCAACGCGGACAGGACTGGACGCACCACGAGGCCTCCTGACTGCACTGCCCGAGCGCCGCCGACGTCGTCGCGTCGATCACGCACGCGTGGTTCACGCGCTCGCAGTGCGCGAGGCACTGGTTGCGTGCGTGGTTGTGCGCGCACGCGGTCGTGAGCGCGACGAGCGAGAGGAGAGCGGCGAGGGCAGGGCGCACGGCGCGCGGATGGTACTCGCGCGCCGTCCTCGCGCTACTCGCCCGCGGGCTGCGCCTTGCGCACCCGCATGTTGACGAGCTCGACGGCGAGCGCGAACGCGATCGAGAAGTAGATGTAGCCCTTCGGGATGTGCTGGCCGAAGCCCTCGGCGATCAGCATCACGCCGATCAGGATGAGGAACGAGAGCGCGAGCACCTTGATCGTCGGGTGCCGCGACACGAACGCGCCGATCGGCTGGGCGCCGACGAGCATCACGATCACCGCGGAGATCACCGCGACCACCATCACCCAGATCTCGTCGGGCTCGACCATGCCGACCGCGGTGATGACCGAGTCGAGCGAGAACACGAGATCGAGCGCGAGGATCTGCAGGATGACCACGCTCGCGGCGCGCGTCGCCCGACCGCTGGTGCCGACCGGCGTCTCGTCGTGGCCGTCGATCTTCTTGTGGAGCTCGGTGACGGCCTTCGCGACGAGGAAGAGACCGCCGGAGATCAGGATCAGGCTCTTGCCCGTGATCGCCACGCCGAGCACGTGACCGAGCACGTTCGTGAGCGACATGATCCAGGTGATCGTGAAGAGCAGCGCGATGCGCAGGAAGAGCGCGAGGAAGATGCCGATGCGCGCGGTGCGCGCGCGCTGCTCCGGTGGGAGCCGACCGGTCAGGATCGTGATGAACACGATGTTGTCGATCCCGAGGACGATCTCCATCGCCGCGAGGGAGAGCAGCGCGATCCAGGTGTCGGGCGTGTCGATGCCGCTGAAATCCATCCGGGCCGATGTCTAGGACCCAATCGCGGTTCTGCCCAGCGATCTCCCAAGCGAAAAGGGCGGTCGCCCGCGCGGGCGCCGCCCTCTTCGTGCATCGGTGCGGAGCGAGCTCAGGCTACCCAGTCGAGCACGATCTTGCCCGAGCGACCGGAGCGCATGACCTCGAACGCTTCCTGGTACTCGTCGACGCGATAGCGGTGCGTGAGCACCGGCGTGACGTCGAGCCCGCTCTGGAGCATCGCGATCATCTTGTACCAGGTCTCGAACATCTCGCGGCCGTAGATGCCCTTCATCACGAGGCCCTTGAAGATGACCTGGTTCCAGTCGATCGACGTGTCGCCCGGCGGGATGCCGAGGATCGCCACGCGACCACCGTGGTTCATCACCGTGAGCATGTCGCGGAAGGCCTGGCCGTTGCCGCTCATCTCGAGGCCGACGTCGAAGCCCTCGGTCATGCGCAGGTCGCGCATCACGTCGACGAGCTTCTCCTTGCGCACGTCGACCGCGCGCGTCGCGCCCATCTTGCGCGCGAGGTCGAGGCGGTACTCGTTCACGTCGCTGATGACGACGTGGCGCGCGCCGACGTGCTTCGCGATCGCGACCGCCATGCAGCCGATCGGGCCCGCGCCGGTGATGAGCACGTCCTCGCCGACGAGGTCGAACGAGAGCGCGGTGTGCGCCGCGTTGCCGAGCGGATCGAGGAACGCCGCGACGTCGTCGCCCACGTCGTCGGGGAGCTTGAACGCGTTGACCGCGGGGATGACGAGGTACTCGGCGAACGCGCCCGCGCGGTTCACGCCGACGCCGACGGTGTTGCGGCAGAGGTGACGCTTGCCCGCGCGGCAGTTGCGGCAGTAGCCGCACGTGATGTGGCCTTCGCCGCTGACGCGATCACCGACCTCGAAGCCGCGCACGTGCGAGCCGAGCTCGACGATCTTGCCGACGTACTCGTGGCCCACGTGCATCGGGACCGGGATCGTCTTCTGGGCCCACTCGTCCCAGTTGTAGATGTGGATGTCGGTCCCGCAGATCGCCGTCTTGGTGATCTGGATCTTCACGTCGTTGGGGCCGACCTCGGGGATCTCGGCCTCGCCCATCCAGATGCCGGGCTCACGACGGGCCTTGATCAACGCTTTCATCTTCATAGGGGTCGCGCAGTCTATGAGGTGCCTCCGAAGAGTGGCAACGCGCGTGAGCGCATGACTACGCTGCTGCGCGTGAGAGCGATCACCGTCGCGCTCGTCGGATGCGCCGCGTCGATCGTGTGCGCGGGTTGCTACTTGTCGCACGACGTCGCGAGCACGCGTGACGGAAGCGTGAGCGACGCACCAATCACGCTCGACGCGTCGCGTGACGCAGCGCGTGATGCGACGCTCGCGGTGAGCTGTGATCGGCCGCCGCGCGAGTGGTCGGAGACGTACGCCGTCTATCCGGGCGAGTACACGCGCGGGGCGACGCGCATCCGATTCGGCGACACGACCTGGGTCGCAGCGCACGCGCCGAGCCACGGGACCGAGGTGCTGCAGCTCGTCGACGGCGAGCGCGGCGCGCCGGTGCTCGAGCGCGTGATCGAGGTCGACGGTGAGCTGCTTCGGCCGATCGCGGGCGCGCGCGACGACGGGTACGTCGCGCTCGCGCTCGCGGATCGCACCGACCTGCAGATCCACGTGCTCGATGTCGAGGGCGAGCCGCTCGCGCGCGGGCTGCGCGAGCCGCTCGGCGCGCGCGTCACGATGGCGTTGCGCGAGCGCCGCATCGGCATGGTGCTCGAGCGCGAGCCCGACACGAGCGCGACCGCGTGGGTGCTCGACGCGAGCAGCGCGCTCGACCTCGTGCGCGTGGAGCTCGAAGGATTCGAGCACGCAGGCATCGGATTCGGTCGATCGTCGTTCGCGATCGTCGCGACGCCCTCCGCCGGTGAGAGCCGTCTGTGGGGCCTCGACGACGCGGGTGTGATCGACGCGGGCGCGATCGGCGCGCGCATGATCGGCGTGACGTGGGACGAGTCGACGGCGTTCGCGCTCGACGAGCGATCGCTGCTCGTGCGTCGACCCGGGCGCGCGGTCGAGCGCATCGCACGCGGGCTCTCGGGCGGCCCCGAGGTCTCGATCGATCCGTCGGGCGCGGTGCGGGGCGATGCGATCTGGCACGCGACCGGGACGCAGATGGGCACGGTCGAATTCCTCGACGGCGAGGGCCCGCTCGCGTCGCGCTCGGTCGAGGGGCTCGAGATCCGCGCGGTGATGGCGCACGCGTCGCGCCGCCATCGCGGCGCGTTCGTGCTCGTCGAGTCGCTGCGCGCGCTGGTGTGGGTCGGGTGGTCGTGTGATCCCGACGCGTGATCGTCAGAGCGTGATCTCGCCGCCGACGCGCGCGGTCGCGGAGAACGAGAACGTGTCGAGGCCCTCGCCGTGCTCGCGCAGGGGCAGCCAGCGCGCTTGGTAGCCGATGCCGACGAAGAAGCCGTGCTCGCGGTAGTCGAGCTGCACGGTGAGGAACCCTCCCGCCGCGAGTGACGTGTCGATGCCGATCATCGGCGCGAGGTCGTTCCAGAGCATCGACGCACCGAGCCCTCCACCGAGCTGGAGGCCGCGTGGGCCGCGATGGTGGATCCACGCGCGATAGGTCGCGCCGGCGTCGATCTCGAGCGTGAGGATCTTGCCGAGCGTGGTGCCGGCGCGGAGCATCCCGCCGAAGCCCGAGGGCGCGTGCAGCCGCACGTCGAGCGAGGCGGTCGCGCCGGTCCACTCGATCTGCTCACCGGGCTCGCGCAGCTGCGCGACGCCATGATCGAAGCCGATCTCGAGCGCCGCGCGACCGGGCCGCTCCTGCGCGTGCACCGTGGACGCGACGAGCAGACACGCGACGAACGCGAGCGCACGCATCACGGGGCCTCCTGCTCGGTCAGCACGATCGGATACGCGCTCATGTCGGTGACGAGCCCGGGCTCGACGCGCACGAACCACTGCATGCCGAGCTCGCGCGCCGAGTAGCCCTGGTAGAGCGTGCCGTCGACGTCGACCTGCAGCGCGACGAAGTACTCGCCGGGCGGCACTGCGACCACGAACGAGCGATCGAAGAGCTCGTCGCGCGCGTCGAAGTCGCGCCCCGCGTCGACCTCGATCGGCGGGCCGATCGCGAAGCCACCGGGCGGCGCCGCGGGATCGCTGGTGAGCGCGAAGCCCATCGGGAGTGGGTTGGGCACGCCGGGGAGCGCGGCGAAGCGCCCGCGGATCCAGCCGATCTCCGCGGGCTCGGCGCCCGGCTCGTCGAGCGACGAGACGTGCGTGTGGCAGACCGTGCACGAGCCGTTGCCGACGCGGCCGCCGAAGCGCGGATCGATCGTCGCGCTGCGCACGCCCATCGCGCCGAGCCCGTGCGAGCCGAGCGAGTGCTCGGTCGCGGGGCGTGCCGCGAACCCGGCCTCGACCTCCTCGATCTCGCGCATGCGGCGATCGACCTCGTCGCGCCACGGCCAGCGATGCGCGGAGTTCGCGCGCAGCGCGGTGAAGTAGGCGCGGCGCGCGTCGTCGAGGTCACCGGCGCGGACCGCCATGTCGCCGATCATCGCCATCATCGCGGGGATGCCGAAGGGCGCGATCGGCGAGTCGAAGATGCGGCGCGAGCGCGCGATCGAGCGACGATCGGTGCCGTGCTGGAGCGCCATCGTCGCGACGTTCACCTCGTCGAACGCGCGGCGCGCTTCGTCGACGAGCTCGGGCGACGCGCCTTCGTAGCTGCCGACCGAGAGCGTGAAGCCGAAGAGGTTGAACTCGGGGTAGCGCTCGGCGCTGACGCGCAGCGCGTCGAGCGCGCTCTCGATGCCCACCTCGTCCTGCGCGTTGCGTGCGACCGCGAAGCGGATGAACGCGTGCCACATCGGAAGTCGGTCGTCGTCGGGGAACGCGACGATCGCTTCTTCGAACGCGGCGAGGCCCTCGTCGGCGAGCTCGGTGCGATCCAGCTCGGACAAGCCGAGCATCGCCGCGGCGCCGATCGCGCGCGCGCGCTCGGGCCCCGGGGGCACGTCGTCGTGCAGCCATTGCCACACGTCGTCGAACGCGCGGAGGTCGTAGCCCATCGTCCACATGACCGCGGTCATCGGGTCGGCCGGATCGACGGGCCGCGCCGGTGGCGTCTCGGGCTCGATCCAGCTGGGAGGAGGTGCGACCTGGGTCGACGACACACAGCCCGCGAGCGCGATCATCAGCGCGGGCCAAGGAGCAGCGAATCTCATCCACGGAAGCTAGTGATCCGCGGGGATCGCCTCCATGCATCGAAGGTCACGAACGAAGGTCATGGGTGACCCATGACCTCTCAGATCAGACCGAGCTCCTTGGCGCGGATCGCGGCCTCGGTGCGGCTCGTCACGCCGAGCTTCTCGAAGATGCTCGTGACGTGGTTCTTCACGGTGCCCTCGGTGACGAAGAGCGCTGCCGCGATCTCCTTGTTCGACGCGCCGCGCCCGAGATAGCGCAGCACGTCGAGCTCGCGCGCGGTGACGAGCGTGCTCGCGGCGGCCGGGCGCGCGCGCAGGCGCGAGAGCTCGGCGATCACCTTCGAGGCCACCGAGGGCTCGAGGAACGACTCGCCGCGCGCGGCCGCGCGGATCGCCTCGCCGAGCTGGGCAGTCGATGCGTCCTTCAGCAGGTAGCCGACCGCGCCCGCGCGCAGGCCCTCGAAGATCACCTCGTCGTCGTCGAAGGTCGTGAGCACGACGACCTTGCAGCGCGGCTGCTGCACCTGGAGGCGACGCGTGGCCGCGACTCCGTCGAGGACCGGCATCTTCATGTCCATCAGCACGACGTCGGGGCGCAGCCGCTCGCACGCGCGCAACGCCTCCTCGCCGTTCGACGCCTCGCCCACGACCTCGAGCTCGGGATCGACCGAGAGCACCGCGCGCAGCCCCTCGCGGAAGAGCGACTGATCGTCGACCACGAGCACTCGGATGCGCGTCACGCCGGCACCTCCACGCGCACGGTGAGCCCCTCGCCCGCGGCGGTCTCGAATTCGACGGTCCCTCCGCCGAGCGCCACGCGCTCGCGCAGCCCGGTGAGGCCATGTCCGAGCGCGAGCGCGTCGGTGCCCACGCCGTCGTCCGCGATGCTCAGCACCACTCGCTCGGGCTCGTACACGAGGCGCACCGTCGCGCGCCGCGCGCGCGCGTGACGACGCACGTTCGTGAGCGCCTCCTGCGCCGCGCGATAGAGCGTGAACCCGATCGCGCCCGGCAGCGTGCGCGGTGCGCCCTCGGTCACGAGCTCCACCGCGAGATCGGGCGCGCGCGAGCCCTCGACGAGCTCGGCGATCGCCCGCGCGAACGCCTGCGGGCTCGAGGGGGACACCCGCAGCATCGACACCGATCGCCGCAGCTCGCCGAGCCCGTCGCGCAGGATGTGCTGCACGCGCTCGAGCCGCTCGTCGACCTCGCGATCCTCGATGCGCGTACGCGCCGCCTGGAGCTGCACGCTCGCGACGGTGAGCGTGTGGCCGAGCCCGTCGTGCACCTCGCGCGCGATGCGGTTGCGCTCCTTCGTCGTCGCGAGCTCCTCGACCTGCGTCACGTAGTCGGCGAGCCGATCGTGGAGGCGCTCGACCTCCGCGCGCGCCTCGCGCTCGCGCCGCATGAGCTGCGAGAACACGACGACGAAAGCGGACGCCGATGCGAACCCGACCGTCGCCTGCGCCGCGCCGGAGAGCGAGAGCGATCGCGTGATGATCACCGCGAACACCGCGACGAGCGCGACGACCAGCGCGATCGCGTGGCGCAGCCGCAGGAAGAGCACGGCCATGCTCACGAGCGGCATCGCGACGAGGTACGCGCGTCCCTCGCTCAGCGCGATCGTCGCGACGACCAGCGGGACCTGCAGCGCGAGCATCTGTGCGGGGCGCTGCGGCTCGTTGCGCTCCGCCCACGCCATGCCGGCGGTCGCGATCGCGAGGTAGGCCGCGCTCACCGCGACCAGCAGCGGGAGCCACGTCGTGCTCGACGCGAGCGCGCCCGACACGCCCGCGAGCACGACCACCACGATGGTCGCGATGATCGTGCCCGCGCCCACGAAGCGGGCGCGCGCCGCCGGTGCCACGTCGTCCCGCACGAACGACGGATGCGTCAGCTGACGAGACCCATCTCGCGGCCGATCTTCGTGAACGCCGCGATCGCGCGATCGACGTGCTCGGGCGAGTGCGCCGCGCTCATCTGGGTGCGGATGCGCGCCGCGCCGCGCGGCACCACCGGGAACGAGAAGCCGATCACGTAGATGTGCTCGCGCATCATGCGGTCGGCCATCTCCGACGCGACCTTCGCGTCGCCGAGCATCACCGGGATGATCGGATGGCCCGCGCCCGCGAGCGTGAAGCCCGCGGCCTCCATGCCTTCGCGGAAGCGCGCGCTGTTCGCGCGCAGGCGGGTGCGCAGATCGTCGCTCGACTCCAGCAGATCGAGGCACGCGATCGACGTCTTCGCGATCACCGGCGCGAGCGTGTTGGAGAAGAGATACGGCCGCGAGCGCTGGCGCAGCCACTCGACGATCTCCTTGCGAGCCGAGGTGTATCCGCCCGACGCGCCGCCGAGCGCCTTGCCCAGCGTGCCGGTGAGGATGTCGACGCGGCCGAGCACCCCGCAGTGCTCGTGGGTGCCGCGACCGCTCGGACCGACGAAGCCCACCGCGTGCGAGTCGTCGACCATCGTCATCGCGCCGTACTGGTCCGCGAGATCGCAGATCGTCTTCAGGTCGGCGAGGATGCCGTCCATCGAGAACACGCCGTCGGTCGCGATCAGGATCCGCTTCGCGCCGTCCGCGCGCGCCTGCTTCAGGTTGCGCTCGAGGTCCGCCATGTCGTTGTTCGCATAGCGGTAGCGCTTGGCCTTGCAGAGGCGGATGCCGTCGATGATCGACGCGTGGTTGAGCGCGTCCGAGACGATCGCGTCCTCTTCGCCCAGCAGCGCCTCGAAGAGGCCGCCGTTCGCGTCGAAGCACGACGAATAGAGGATCGTGTCCTCGGTCCCGAGGAAGCGCGACAGGCGCCACTCGAGCTCCTTGTGCACGTCCTGGGTGCCGCAGATGAAGCGCACGCTCGCCATGCCGAACCCGAGCTTCGGGAGCGCCTCGACCGCGGCGTGCACGAGCGTCGGGTGGTTCGCGAGACCGAGGTAGTTGTTCGCGCAGAAGTTGAGGACCTCGGTGCCGTCCTTCACGCGGATGATCGCGTCCTGCGGGGACGTGATCACGCGCTCGGCCTTGTAGAGCCCCTGGTCCTTCAGCGAGCCCAGCTCGCGCTGCAGATGTACGAGGAAATCCTGGTCCGCCATGCGGCGGGCACGCTAGCACGCAGGCGCGGCGCGGACCCCGGATCGAGGCCCACGCCGCGTGCGTCGTCTCGCGCCGCGCCGCGTCAGCGCTGCTGCTGCGCGCCGCCCGGGAGCGTCTGCAGATGGATCTCGACGCGGCGGTTGTTCGCGCGTCCCTCCGCGCTGTCGTTGCTGTCGACGGGCTCCGACTCGCCGCGCCCCACCGCCTGCAGGCGCGCCGCGGGGACGCCCTCGCCGATCAGGTATTCGCGCACGGCGTCGGCACGTCGCTGCGAGAGCTGCATGTTGTAGGAGTCCGAGCCGCGCGAGTCGGTGTGGCCTTCGATGACCGCGAGGCGATCCGGCGCGGCGCGCAACGCATCGGCCACCGCGAGCAGGCGCTCCCGCGCGGTGCTCCGCAGGTTCGCGCTGTCGGTCTCGAAGATCACCTCGCCGCTCAGCGTGATGATCGTCTCCTCGCGCTCCTGGCGGACCGCCGCGAGCTCGCGCAGCCGCTGCATCGAGTCCTGCGCGCGCTGCTCCGCCTCCATGCGCGCCTGTTCGCTGCGCTCGAGCGCCTGCTGCTGCTCCGCGAGCGTCGCCTCCTGCTGCGCGACGATGCTCTGCTGCTCGGCGAGCGCGCGCTCGCGCTCCTGGAGCGTCGCGCCGCGGCTGCGCGCGATCTGCTCGAGCTCGGTGCCGTAGCGCGCACGGTCCGCCGTCATCTGCTGCTCGAGCTCGATCTGCCGCGCCTCCGCCATCGCGATGCGGGTCTGGCGCTCCGCGATGTACGCGTAGTGCGCCTCGGCCCGCGAGCCGCGCTCCGAAGCCTCGGCGACGTCGAGCGTGCGCTGCGCGACCAATAGGCCATCGGGCTTGAGCCGCGCCGCAGCGCTCTCGCGCGCCTCGATCATCGTCGCGCGCGCGTCACGCAGCTGCGGCGTCGGCGCCGCGGCACCGCATCCCGCGATCGCCGCGCCCGTGAGCAACGCGCCACCGAGCACCGCGCCCGTCATCGTCTTCAGGTTGATCTGGTCCATGGCGTCCTCTCTGCTCAGCGGCGATGCTCTTGCTCGAGCGTCTCGACCTGCTCGCGCACCTCGGCCGCCTGATTGCGCGTGTCCGCTTCGTTCGTGAGCGCGCTCGCGAGGTCCGCGTCGGCCTTCGCGCGCATCAGCGCGCCGCCCGCCTCCTGCATGCGCCCGTCCTGGATCAGCCGCTCCGCGCTGCGCACCTGCTCGCGCGCCAGCTCGAGGTGATAGGCCGCCTGCGGCTGCTCCTGCGCGCCGATCGCTTCCGCCGATCGCACCGCGGCGATCGCCTCCGCCTGTGCGCGCGTCGGCGGGGGAGCGCCTCCGCAGCCCGCCGCTGCCGTGATGAGGATCGTGCCCAGCACGGGCACGGCCATGGCTCGTCTCGTCTGCATGCTCGCCTCCTGCGATTTCCGCCGGTCCATCGAGCAACGTCGGCGCCAACTCGCCGGAACCGCCGGGAGCGCGATCGTGAGTGGCGCGCGGCCACACGATCGCCGTCGCGCTCTGCGACGCCCGGGAAGCGCGATGGAGGCCGCGCGCCGCGAGCGCGTGCATGCTGGCGGCATGGTGCGCATGGAATGGCAGGAGGCTCGATGAGCGCGCGTGCTCCATTGGGGATCCTCGCGGTGCTCGTCCTCGTCGCGTGTGGATCGGACGAGGACGAGGCGCGCGAGGCGTGCATGGACGTCGAGAGGGCGCTCGCGGCACGTTGCGACGCCCCCTTCGACGAAGAATTCGCGGAGGACCAGTGCCGCGACGTGGTCGGCATCCGCGATCGCGAGGAGCTCTACGAAGAGTGCATCCCCGCGATCGAGGCGCTGCCGTGCGGCGAGGGGGAGGTCCCCGAGAGCTGCATCGGGCAGCTCTACGTCGACGAGTGAGTGATCAGGTCGACGCGTGGAGCTCGCGCGCCGCGCTCGCGAACACGTCGGCGAGCTCGCCGTAGAGCTGCTCGCCCTCGGCCGCGCTCGCCGCGGCGGGATCGCCGAAGTACGCGCTCGGGCCGCCCGCCTCGAGGAAGGTCTTCTTGCCGTCGCGGATCGCGCGGCTCAGCGACGTCGGGTTCGGCGCGAGCGCCTCGGCGCGATCGGTGCGCACCAGGAACGGATCGGCGGCGAGCACGAGGCTCGTCTCGTAGCTACCCGCATGGCACGCGCCGCTCTTGAACTCCTCGCCGAGACGCAGCGCGTGGGGCTTTCGCGTGACGTCGGGGAACGCGACACGCGCGCCCTTCGCCCGCGCTTCGTCGCACGCCTCTCGCAGCGCGCGCAGGTTCTCGGGCTCGAGGTGCGCGTTGCAGATCACGACCCCGCGCAGCCCGGTGCGCACCGCGCCGAGGATGACGTCGCGCGCGAGCATCTTCGCGGTCTCGAAGGGCAGCGAGATCGTCCCTTCGAACTCGCTCGCGTACTCGGTCACCGCGTACGCGAGCGGCGGCAGCACGATCGCGGGCACGCCGTCGCGCGCGAGTAGGCGATGCGCACGCCGCGCCGCCTCGCGCGAGATCACGACGTCGGTCGCGAGCGGCAGGTGCGGCCCGTGCGCCTCGGTCGCGCCGGTGGGCAGGAGCGCGATCGCGCCCTGCGCAATCCGCTCGCGCGCCTCCTCGAAGGTCATCTCCGCGAGCTCGATCGGCGTCTCACGCATCCGTCAGCTCCCGGCGCAGCACCTTGCCGCGATCGTTGCGCGGCAGCGCGTCCACGAAGCGCACGATGCGCGGGAACTTGTAGCGCGCGAGGTGCGTCTTCGCGTGCTCCTGCAGCGCGGCGATCGTTTCTTGGTTGGCTGACCAACCATCGCGCAGCGCGACGACCGCCTTGGGCACCGTCATGCCGTCCTCGTCGAGCGCGCCGACCACCGCGCACTCCTTCACGCTCGGATGCGTCGCGAGGCAGTCCTCGATCTCCAGGGGCGAGACGAACATGCCGCGCACCTTGAGGATGTCGTCGCCGCGACCCGAGTAGTAGAAATACCCGTCGGCGTCGCGCGTGAAGAGATCCGCGCTGACCACCCAGTCGCCGCCGACGAACGTGCTCTTGCTCTTCTCCTGGTCGCCCCAGTAGCAGAGTGCCGCGCTGTCCCCACGAACCCAGAGGCGCCCGATCTCACCCGGCGCGACGTCCTGCCCGTCGGCGCCGACGATGCGAGCCTCGTAGCCCGGCACCAGCTTGCCGAGCGAGCCGAGCTTCACGTCGCCCGGGTAGTTCGAGACGTAGATGTGGAAGAGCTCGGCGCTCCCGATGCCGTCGAGGATCTCGCACCACCCGCGGCCGCGCCATCGCTCGTAGAGCGGCGGCGGCAGCGCCTCGCCCGCCGAGAGACACATGCGCAGTGACGAGAGATCCGCGCTCTCGTTCTCCGGGTGATCGACCATCTGGCGGATCATCGCGGGCACGTTCGAGAGCACGGTCACGCGGTGCTTCGCGATCTCCGCGAAGAGCTTCTCGGGCGTCGGCTTGTCGGGGAAGAACACCGCGGTCCCGCCGAAGCGGAACGGGAACATCAGGTTCGTGCCCGTCGCGTAGCCGAAGAAGAGGCGCGAGACGCTGAGGAACACGTCGTCCTCGCGCAGCTGCAGGACCTGCTTCGGATAGAGCTCGGTGTTGAACGCGAAGTCGTGGTGGAAGTGCACCGCGCCCTTGGGCTTGCCGGTGGTGCCGCTGGTGAAGAGCCAGCCCGCGACGTCGTCGCGCGAGGTGTCGGCGTTCTCGGTGCGATCGCTCGCGCTCGCCATCGCGCGATCGAGGGGCTCGAACCCGGCGCGCTGCATCTCTTCGCTCACCTCTCCGGTGACGAGCCGCACGCGGCAGCGCGGGTGCTTCGCGAGCGCGGGGGCGAGGCGATCGAGCGTGCTCGCGTCCGCGACCACGGCGCGGGCGCGCGTGTAGCCGAGCAGGTAGTCGAGGTCGGCCTCGGTCGCGAGCGGGTTCCCCATGCAGAACACCGCGCCTGCCTTGAGGATCCCGAACCACGTCGCGGCGAACTCGATCCCGTCGAAGAGCAGGATCAGCACGCGATCCTCGAGATCGATCCCGCGATCACGCAGCGCGTGCGACGCGCGGTTCGCGAGCGACTGCACCTCGGCGTAGGTCCACGATCGATCGCCGACCTTCACCGCGGTGCGCGCTCCGCGGCCCTCGCGGATGCGATCGTCGAGGAAGTAGTCGGCGAGGTTGAAGCGCTCGGGGAAGTGCGGAGCGTCCATGCGCCGCCAGCCTACTCGATTCGCTCGTACGTCCAGCTCGCGTGCGCGTGATCGCCCGCACGATGCCGGGAGAAACCTGCGCGGATCGCGTACGATCGCGCCGTGATGCGATCGACGTGGCTCGTGATCCCGCTGCTCGTGCTCTGCGGCTGCAAGAACCTGCGGCCAGGCATGGGCGGTGGCGAAGAGACGTGTGTGCCCGGGGAGACGCTGATCATCGGGTGCGCCGCGGAGTGCGGGATCGGCTCGTGCCAGGGCTCGCCGCGGATCCGCGTGTGCGACGGAACGCTCGGCCGCGACGGATGCGCCGACGCGACCGACACGATGTTCGTGCAGATCGACGGCAACTCGTGCGGGGGCTCGACGTCGTGCCCGCGTGGTCGCGTGGTGTGCCCGCCCTCGGGCTCGGTGATCGTGGCGCCCTTCGCGAGCTTCGGAGAGTGGAGCTGCGAGTGGGAGGTCGAGCACCGCGGCATCCTCCCGCCCGGCGGGCGCAACGGCGAGACGATCACGTGCAACCCCGGCGCGGCCTACGTGGTCGGATGCGCGCAGCTCTGCGGCGCGGGTGAGTGCGAGGGGAGCCCGAGCCTGCGCGTGTGCGACGGAACGCTGTCGGTCGCGGACTGCATGAGCGAGTCGAGCATGCAGCTCGACTCGGGCACGAGCTTCCGCAGCTGCGGCGGCTGCCCGCATCGCGTCGTGCGCTGTCCCGAGTCGGGCCGCATGACGATCGCACCGCGCACCGTCGACGATCAGATCTGCGAGTGGGAGGCGCGCGAGGCGCCGCATCGCGCCGACGGCACCGAGGTGTGCAGCCCGGGCCAGCGCGTCGTGGTCGGGTGCGCGTCGGCGTGCGGCCTCGGCGCGTGCGAGGCGGAGACGTTCCTGCGCATCTGCGACGGCAACTCGACCCCCGAGCAGTGCCAGGCCGACGGCGCGAGCTACCTCGCGGAGGACGACGAGAGCTGCGACGGCGTGTGCCCCGAGGTCGCGGTCACGTGCCCCGGCAGCGGCGCGATCACGGTGACCTCGCGCGGCTGGGGCGAGGACGAGCCCTTCGCGTGCGACTGGGCGGTGCGCCCGGCAGGGATCGGAGAGTGATCGCGAGAGGCGTCGCGCTGCTGCTCGGGATCGCGCTCGTGGGGTGCGGCTACGGGCGCGATCCCGCGACGGTCTCGTGCACGCCGGGGGAGGCGATCGAGATCGGGTGCGCGGATGCGTGTGGCCTCGGATCGTGCAGCGGCGACGCGGTGCTGCGCGTGTGCGACGGATCGGAGGCCGACGTGCGCGGGTGCGCCGATGCGACCGCGGTGCTGCGCGAGAGCGACGATGCGTGCGGCTCGGTGTGCCCGCTGGTGCGCGTCGCGTGCCCCGAGAGCGGGCGCGTCACCGTGATCCATCGCGCGTTCGCGGAAGGCGCGTCGACGTGTGACTGGGACGTGCGGAGCGCGACCGGGCCGATCGAAGAAGATCCGGTGCCGCAGGTCGACGCGGGCGTGGACGCGGCAGTGCCGTGATCGCGCACGAGCACGAGCGATGGGCTCGTGCTCGTGCGCTCGGGATCACTCGCCGACCGTCGTCGCGAACGCCTCGCGCGACGCGAAGCGCGTGAGGTGGTGCTCGTCGTCGCCGAAGAGCGTGCAGAGCACCTGCATGCGCTTGAAGTAGAGCCCCACGTCGTGCTCGTCGGTGATGCCGATGCCGCCGTGGAGCTGGACGCTCTGCTGCGTCACGTACTTGCCGCCCGCCGTGAGGCGCACCTTGGCGATCGACACCGCGCGACGACGCTCGTCCGCGTCCTCCTCGTCGGCGCGCACGGCCGCGAGGATCGCCGTGCTCTCGAGGAGCTGCGTCTGCACGAACATGTCGACCGCGCGGTGCTGCAGCACCTGGAACGTCCCGATCGGCACGCCGAACTGCTTGCGCACCTTGAGGTACGCGTTCGTCATGTCGAGCACGGTGCGCGCGATGCCGAGCCCCTCCGCGCACGCCGCCGCGGCTGCGAGATCGAGCGCCCACTCGAGCGCGACCTGCGCGTCCCCGCCGGTGAGGCGCACGCCCTCTGCGCCCTCGAGACGGAGCTGCGCCGCGCGGCTCGCGTCCATCGTCGTGATGCTCTCGATCGTGACGCCCTTGCTCTTCGGATCGATCACGAAGAGCGCGAGCGCGCCGTCCTCGGTGCGCGCCGACACCACGACGTGATCCGCCGCGTGCCCGTTGAGCACGAGCACCTTCTCACCGGTGAGCGCGTGGCCGCTGCCCGACTTCTTCGCGACGGTCTTCACGCTCGTCACGTCGTAGCGCGAGCCGCGCTCCTGCCACGCGAGCGCGAGGCTCGTCTCGCCCTCGATCATCGGCGTGAGGTACTTCGCGTGCTGCTCCGCGCTGCCCGCCTTGAGCAGCGCCCAGCCCGCGAGCACCACGCTCGCGACGTAGGGCTCGGGCACCAGCGTCGTCCCCAGCTTCTCGATCACCAGCGACGCGTCGAAGAAGCGAAGCCCGAGGCCGCCGACGCTCTCCGGATAGAAGAGGCCGAGCCATCCCAGCTCCGCCATCTGCTTCCACACCGCGGGCTCCCAGTTGCGCGGATCGGCCTTCGCGGCGTGACGCTGCTCGACACCCTCGACGTGCGGCATCGAGCGGATCTTGCGGAGCCGCTCCACCGGCGACGTCTTCTTCGCGAAGCTCGCCGCCGACTCGGCGAGCATCTTCTGCTCCTGCGTGAGCTCGAAGTCCATTCTCGTCTACTCCTCTCTCACGCCTGGGCAGGGAGCCCGAGGATCCACTTCGCGATGACGTTGCGCTGGATCTCGTTGGACCCGCCGTAGATCGTCGTCGCGCGCGTGTAGTTGAAGGCCGAAGGGATCCACTGCTCGCTCGGCGAGAGCACGCCCGGCGGCGTGAACCACGCCATGCAGCTCGGTCCCATCACGTCCATCGCGAGCTCCATCGCCTGCTGCAGGATCTCGGAGCCGCGGATCTTCAGCACGCTCGACTCGGGCCCCGGCGCGTGACCGAGCTGCGCGCCCACGAGCGCTCGATAGTTCTGCATCCGCAGCGCCTCGAGCTCGATCTCGAGCCGCGCGATGCGACCGCGCCACGCCGGATCGGCGAGCAGCCCGTGCTCCTGCGCGATGCGCTTCACGCGGATCAGCGCGCGCGTCGACGTGCCCACCGCGGCGATCAGCGTGCGCTCGTGGCCGAGCAGCGCCTTCGCCATCGTCCATCCGCCGTCGACCGGACCGACGACGTTCTCCTTCGGCACCACGACGTTGTCGAAGTAGGTGTCGCAGAACGCCGGCGTGTGCCCGGTCGTCAGCATCGGCACCGCCTTCACGCCCGGCGTCTTCATGTCGATCAGCAGGAACGAGATGCCCGTCTGCTTCTTGCCCGTCTGGTTCGTGCGCACGAGGCAGAAGATCCAGTCCGCGTACTGCCCGTACGTGGTCCACGTCTTCTGCCCGTTGACGACGAAGTTGCCCTTGCCGTCGTCGACCGCGGTGGTGCGCAGCGACGCGAGGTCGCTGCCCGCCTCGGGCTCCGAGTAGCCCTGGCACCACGCCTCTTCACCGCTGAGGATCTTCGGCAGGAAGCGCTGCTTCTGCGCGTCGGATCCGAACTGGATGATCAGCGGTCCGACCATCGCGAGGCCGAACGGCGAGAGCGTCGGCGCGCCCGCCTTCTCGAGCTCCTCGGAGAAGATGAAGCGACGCGCGGCGTCCCATCCGGTGCCGCCGACCTCCTTCGGCCAGTGCGGCGCGACCCACCCCTTGCGGTAGAGGATCTTCTGCCACTCCATCACTTCTTCGTGCTCGAAGTGCCCGTCGACCGCGGCCTTCGCCGCGAGGTGCGGCGGCATCTGGGTGCGGATGAACTCGCGCACCTCCTCGCGGAAGGCTTCTTGATCGGGCGTGAACGAGAGGTCCATCTCAGCTCCTCGTCTGGCGCGCGTACGCGCGCACGGACCTGGGAGGATAGGTGCGAGGTGCGCGAAAATGAAGCGCGGTTCAGTGCTGGCCCTCGCCCCGCCCGGACCTAGGTCGCTCGATCGTGCGCGTGTTGCTCTCGGGCGCGACCGGCTTCGTGGGCCACCTGCTCGAGCCGGTGCTCCGCGCCTCGGGTCACGACGTGGTGTGTGGCAGTCGTGACCCGGAGCGCGCGCGTGCGCGCTGGCGCGATCGCAGCTGGGTCCACCTCGACCTCGACGATCGCGAGAGCATCGCGCGCGCGATCCACGGCTGCGACGCCGCGTACTACCTCGTGCACGCGATCTCGAGCGCGCGCGACTACCCGGAGCGCGAGGCGCGCGAGGCGCACCGGTTCGCGATGGAGGCGGCGGCGAGCGGGCTGCAGCGCATCGTGTACCTCGGCGGCGTCGCGCCGAGCGGGCGCACGTCGCGCCACCTGCGATCGAGACTGCGCACCGGCGAGCTGCTGCGCACCGGCGCGCCGTGCTGCATCGAGCTGCGCGCCGCGATGATCATCGGCGAGGGCAGCGCGAGCTGGGCGATGGTGCGCGACCTCTCCGCGCGGCTGCCCGCGATGGTGCTGCCGAGGTGGACGCAGTTCCGCAGCGCGCCGGTCGCGATCGACGACGTGCTGGTCGCGCTCTCTCTCGCGCTCGAGCTCGACGTGCCGGGCTCGTGCTGGCTCGACGTGCCGGGGCCCGAGCGGATGACCCACGAGGAGCTCCTGCGTCGTGTGTCGGCGAAGCTCGGTCATCGTCCGCCGATGATCCCGGTGCCGGTGCTCACGCCTTCGCTCTCGAGCTGGTGGGTCGCGCTCGTGACCGACGTGCCGCTCCCGATGGCGCGCGAGCTCGTGCAGGGGCTCCAGAGCGATCTGGTTCCGAGCGGCGAGTCGATCTGGGATCGGATCCCCGATCACGCGCCGATGACGCTCGAGCTCGCGGTCGATCGCGCGATGCGCGCGCGGCGTGGACCGGAGCGCGGTCTCGTCGCGACGCTCGCGGATCGCGCGCGCCTGCGCGGCCCGAGCGCGGCGCGGGGATGACGATGCTCCGCGTCTCGCCGCGCGTCGCGTGGCTCGCGTTCGGGCTCGCGCTCGTCGCGCTCTCCGCGTCGCTCGCGATCCGCGGCGAGGTGAGCGTGTGGGCGAGCACCGCGACCGCCGGTGTGATCGGCATCGCCGCGACGCTCGCGACGACGCGCATCGAGCTGCGCACCTCGCCGCGCTGGATCGCGATCGGCGTCGCGTCGGGGCTCGCGATGGCGATCGCGACGCACGTGCTCTACCCGATCGGCCTCGCGCTCGTGCCCGGCCTCGAGCGCGAGGTCCTCGCGCTCTACGACGAGCTGCACGCGCCGCCGGGACCGCGCGCCGCCGTGCCGCTCCTGCTGCTCGTGGTGCTCGCGGAGGAGCTGGTGTTCCGCGGCCTGCTCGTCGCGCTGCTGGAGCGCTGGGGCGTGCGGCGCAGCGCCGTGCTCGTCGCAGCGATCGCGCTCTACACGGTGCCGCAGATCGCCGGCGGCTCGGTGGTGTTGATCGCGCTCGCGATCGCGTGCGGCGCGCTGTGGACGTGGCAGCGACAGCTCAGCGGCGGGATCGTGGTCCCGCTGATCACGCACGCGCTGTGGGACGTGATCGTGTTCGTGCTGGTGCCGCTCTGATCGCGACGATCAGACCTTCGGCGCGTCCTTGAACATCTGGTTGAACGCCCAGACTTCCTTGGCGCGAAGGCTCCCGAACTGGATGCCGACGAGGCCGTCCTTGATCCAGCGGACGATCGCCGGGATCTCGGCGTCTTCCTTGAGTGGCGGAAGACGCAGGCGTAGCCTGACCTCCGCACCGAACGTGATGCGATCCTTGATCTCGATCAGCGCACCACCGAGGCTGACGTTCTGCGTCAGGCCCGCCGACTCACCGTCGGGGTGCTTGAGGGTCACGTCCAGCGCGAGCGCATATCGCTCGTGGACACGGCGTCCGCTGCTCATGGGCAGGTCGACACTGACCCCTCGCCATGAGTGAAGTCAAGCATCGTCTCCGCGTCGGGCCGGATCTGCTCGCGGCGATGCTCGTCGTCGTTCCGTCCTCACTGCTCGTCGCGATCTGGCTCGCGCCGCGCGCCGCGATTCCCGCGGAAATTCCCCCGCTCTCGCTCGACGCCGCCGAGGCACGCGCGTCGATCGCGCAGGAGCATCGCGTCGCCGCGCATGCCCCGACCGACGACGATGCGCGACGCCGTCGCGAGCTCTACGAAGCGCAGAACCTCGCGTCGATCCACGGTGAGCCCGCGGAGCGCGGCGAGGCGCGGCGCGCCGAGCTGCGCGAGGTGCTCGATCGGATGATCGACGCGCACGGCGAGGCCGTGGTCGAGGTGGTCCGCGCCGAGGACGTCGAGCGCATGATCCCTGCGCTCGCGGGCGAGGGTGACGACACCTCGCGCGCCGCGCTGCTCGGCGACTTCCGCGAGGCGCTCGAGCGATGGGGCGCGATCGCCGGCGAGCGTCGCGTCGCGCCCGACCTCGTGGTGCGCGCGCTCTACGCCGCGCGCTGGAACGCGGTGCACGGGCGACCGCTCACCGAGGGCCTCGACGAGGTCCGACTGCGCGCGTACCACGGCTGGCTCGCGCTCCACGGTGACGCGGCCGACGAGAACCTCCGCCTCGCCGCGCTCGACGCCTACGAGCGCGCGGGCGGCGCGAACGCCGACGAAGCGCGCGGCGTGCTCGCGTGGCGCGCCGGCGACGCCGAGGCCGCAGCCCTCGCGTTCACCCGCGGCCACGAGCGAACCGGCGACCTCCGCCTGCGCAACCACGCCCTCGCCGCCGCGATGCGCGCCGCGGGTCCGGGCGACCCCTGAGCGAGTGTCAAAACGGCTCGCCGACGCAGGGCCCTCTGTCCGCGTGCGCGGCACGCTCCCGTAGGCCCCTCCGCCAGCGAGCACTCCAGGTGGACCGAGCCGCCTTGCACGTCGTCGACCTCGGGACATTCTTCGCGCTTTGCGCGTAGACTGGGCGGCGTTTCGTGCGTGACGGGAAGCAGGGGAGGGCCATGCGTTTCGATCTGAGGAAGACGCTCTTCATCCTCCCGAACCTCTTCACGCTCTCCAGTATCTTCTGCGGCTTCTACGCGATCGTCGCGTGCACCACCGCGAACGGAGCGGGCGAGACCAGCGCCGAGGACTTCTATCGCGCGGCGCTGCTGATCGTGTTCGCGATGTTCTTCGACGTGATCGACGGTCGTGTCGCGCGCCTGACCAAGACGCAGAGCGCGTTCGGCGTGCAGATCGACTCGCTCGCCGACGTCGTCTCGTTCGGCATCGCGCCCGCGATCCTCGTCTACCGCTGGTCGCTCCACACGCTCGGCGTCGGCGGGCTCATCGCGAGCTTCGCGTACGTGGCGTGCGGCGCCATCCGGCTCGCGCGCTTCAACGTGATGGCGACCAGCCCGAGCGGCGCGCCGAAGAAGCCGGGCAAGTACATCATGGGCCTGCCGATCCCCGGCGCGGCGGGCGCGCTGGTGTCGATCATCGTCGCGAACTTCGCGGTGACCGGCTCGCTGCAGAGCGCGCCCGAGGTGATGCTCGGCGTGGTGATCGCGCTCTCGTTCTTCATGGTGAGCACGGTCCCGTTCCGCTCGTTCAAGGACATCAAGCTCGGCTGGCGCAGCGTGATCTTCGTCGGGCTCACGATCGCGTCGAGCGCGGTGATCGCAGCGACGTACCACCCCTCGTTCGCGCTGGTGTGGCTCATCGTGGGCTACGTCGCGATCGCGGTGCTCGAGGCCGTGCTCGAGATCTCGCGCAAGGCGGCGCGCCTCGCGGGACGTCGGGGACAGTCGCCGGCGACGGTCGAGCCCGCCGAAGAGAAGCAGCGCCCCAGCGTTCCGTGATGATGCGAAGGTGGGCGGTCCTGATCGCGGGCCTCGCGCTCGCGGCGTGCGGTGATGAGAGCGAGCCGGACGACCTCGCGGCGAGCTGCGACGGCGAGCGCGTGCTCGAGTGCGATCCCTACGAGTACACGGCGATCGCGAGCGCGTCGGTGACGCCCGAGCGCATCGGGCCGCTCGATCCCACCGCGCGCGCGACGGTGCACGTCGAGCTCGAGGCGTGCGACATGCGCCCGGGCGCGGCGAGCGTGCAGCTCTTCGCGTTGATCGCGCCGGCCGACGCGGGCGCCGACGAGGTGCGCGTGGTCGACCTCGGGCTGACGGTGCGCGACGACGGGACCAACGGCGACGAGACCGCGAACGACGGCGTGATCGACCAGACGGTCGGCAACCCGTTCGGCCGCGAGATCCCGGAGCGCAGCGACATCACGCTGCGCTTCGTCCCGGTGCTCCAGGGCTGTCAGGGCGATCCGCTCGAGCTCGCGTACCCGACCGGGACGCGTTTCGAGATCTGAGCGTCACAACCCGCCACGTCGATCGTCATCTCCTCAGAAGGAGAGACACGACATGAGCAGCTCGAACGACATCCGCTTCGACAAGGAGATCCCCGCCGTCCTCACGGCCCTCGGCGCGGTCCACCACGCGATCGACGAGCGCCCGCTCGAGCGCAAGCTGCACCACCTCGTGGTGCTCCGCGCCTCGCAGATCAACGGCTGCGCGTTCTGCGTCCGCATGCACACCCGCGAGGCGCGCGAGGACGGCGAGACCAACGAGCGGCTCGATCGCCTCGTCGTGTGGCGGCACTCGAGCGAGTTCAGCGAGCGCGAGCGGGCTGCGCTCGCGTGGACCGAGGCGCTCACGAGGCTCGACCACGAGACCGACTATGCGACGCTGCGCACGCAGCTGCGCGCTTCGTTCTCCGACGCCGAGATCGCGGCGCTCACCGCGACCGTCGGCATGATCAACCTCTGGAACCGGCTCCAGGTCTCGAGGCACTGATGACCCAGACGGCCCACGACGACGCGTTCACCGAGGCGCGCCCGATGCTGCTCGGGCTCGCGTACCGCATCCTCGGCTCGCGCGCCGACGCCGAGGACGCGGTGCAGGACACGTACGTGAAGTGGCTCGGCGCGCACGACGTGGAGAGCCCGGGCGCGTGGCTCACCGCGACGTGCACCCGGCGCTGCATCGACATGCTGCGCGCCGCGCACCGCTCGCGCGTCGACTACGTGGGCCCCTGGCTGCCCGAGCCGCTGCACACGCCGATCGAGGAGCCGGGCGACGTGGGTCTCGCCGCGTCGCTCGGCACCGCGTTCCTGCTCGTGCTCGAGCGCCTCACGCCCAAGGAGCGCGCCGCGTACCTGCTGCACGAGGTGTTCGACGTCTCCTACGCCGAGACCGCGCGCACCCTCGAGATCAACGAGACCGCGTGCCGCAAGCTCGTCTCGCGCGCCCGTGCCCACGTCGATCAGGCGAAGGTCCGCCACGTCACGCCGCGCGAGCGACAGGACGAGCTGCTCGCGGCGTTCGAGGTCGCGATCACCTCGGGCGAGCTCGATCGCCTCTCCGCGCTCCTCGCCGACGACGTCGAGCTGCGCGCCGACGGCGGGGGCAAGGCCAGCGCGATCCCGAAGCCGCTCCACGGCAAGCGCGACGTGCTCGTGTTCGTCGGCAAGCTGCGCGAGTGGTGGCGCGGCTACGAGTGGGTCGCGACCGAGCTCAACGGCGGTCGGGGCGTCGTGCTGCGCATGGACGGCGCGATCACCGCCTCGCTCTCGTTCGCCTACGACGAGTCGGGCGCGGTCACGCACCTCTACATCGTGCGCAACCCCGACAAGCTCGCGGCGCTCGCGTCCTGAGGCCGACGTGGCGGGCTGGAGGGAGCTCTTCGCCGGCGCGGGCGCGATGCGCGCGCTCGTGCTGGTCGGCGGGGTCGCGCTGCACGCGATCGATCTCTACGTCGCGACGACGATCCTGCCCTCGGTCGTCGCGGAGATCGGCGGGCTCGAGCGCTATGCCTGGAGCACGGCGCTCTTCGTGGTCGCGTCGATCGTCGCGTCGGCGCTCTCGGCGCGCCTGCTCGCGCGGCTCGGCGCGCGTCACGCCTACGTCGCCGCGTCGATCGTGTTCGGCGTGGGCGCGTGGATCTCCGCGAGCGCGACGTCGATGGACGCGATGCTCGCGGGTCGCGTGGTGCAGGGGCTCGGCGGCGGGCTCCTCGTCGCGCTCCCCTACGGGATGATCCGCGCGCTCTACGACGAGCGGCTCTGGCCCCGCGCGATGGCGCTGGTCTCGGGGATGTGGGGCGTGGCGACCCTGGTGGGCCCGGCGATCGGCGGTGTGCTCGCCGAGCTCGGCGCATGGCGCGCCGCGTTCGGATCGCTGATCCCCGCGACCGCGCTCTTCGTCGTGCTCGCGCTGCGGGCGCTTCCGGGACGGATCGACGCGACCTCCGCGCCGCCGGTCGCGTGGGCCCAGCTCGCGCTCCTCGCCGCGTCGGTGCTCGCGCTCTCCGGGGCGAGCGTCGCGCGCTCGAGCGGGCTGCTCGTCGTGCTCGCCGGAGTGCTCGTGGTCGCGCTCTTCGTCGTCGAGCGACGCGCGTCGTCGCGCCTCTTCCCGCGGCTCGGCGCCCCGCTGGTGCGGCTCTACGCGGTGCTCTCGCTGCTCGCGATCACCGTCACCAGCACCGAGATCTTCGCGCCGCTCTTCCTGCAGGTGCTGCACGGGCGCTCGCCGCTGGTCGCCGGTGCGCTCGCCGCGCTCATGGCGGGCGGATGGACGCTGGGCTCGATCGCCGGCTCGAGCGCGCGCGACCCCGGCACCGTCGAGCGCGCGCTGCGAATCGCGCCGGTGATCGTGCTCGTCGCGACGATCGCCTGCGCGTGGCTCGTGCCGGCGCGCGCCGAGGACGGCGCGCTCGTCGTGCCGATCGCCGCCGCGCTCGCGATGGTCGGAGTCGGCGTCGGCATCGCGTGGCCCCACGTGCTCACGCGCGTGCTCCAGGTCGCGCCCGCCGACGAGCCCGAGCTCGCATCGGCGTCGATCACCACGGTGCAGCTCTTCGCGACCGCGCTCGGCGCCGCCCTGGCCGGTCTGATCGCGAACGGCGCAGGCCTCGGCACGCCCGACGGCGTCTCCCGCGCCGCGCTCGCGCTCTTCGCGACCTTCTCGCTCGCGCCCGCGGCGTGCCTCGCGATCTACTCGACGACCGGCAGCTTGCGCACCGAGCGCGCTTCGTAGCGCGCCTCGCGCGGCTCGGGCGCGCGCTCCGGCCGCACGTGCGCGGGACGCGCGCTCCACGCCTCGAGCACCTCCGGATCGAGCAGGTGGGTCGGACGCACGTTGCCGAGCGCGCGCATCATCACGCTGCGCACGTCGGGGTGCTGCGCCTCGAGCTGCGCGAGCAGCGCGCTCATGCGCTCGCGCTGCAGGCCCTCCTGCGAGCCGCAGAGGTTGCACGGCAGGATCGGGAACTGCTCGAGCGCCGCGTACTCCGCGATGCGCGCCTCGTCGCAGTCGATCAGCGGGCGGATCACCCGGAAGCGGCCGTCGTCGGTCACGTAGCTCGCCGGCATCGCCTGCAGCTTGCCCGCGAAGAACAGGTTCATCAGGAACGTCTCGAGCGCGTCGTCGCGATGGTGCCCGAGCGCGATCGCGCTGCACCCGAGGCGCTCCGCGGCGCTGTAGAGGATCCCGCGCCGCAGGCGCGAGCAGACCGTGCAGTACGTCCCGCCCGGCGCAGTGCGCGAGAGCACCTCGGAGTACGTGTCCTCGCGCAGGATCTCGTAGGGCCTGCCGCGCTGCGCGAGCCACGCCTCGAGCGGCGCGCCGTCGTAGCCGGGCTGCGCCTGATCGAGGTGCACCGCGACCAGCTCGACCGCGAAGGGCAGCCGCGGCACGAGCTTGTCGAGCAGCGTGAGCAGCGTGTAGCTGTCCTTGCCGCCGCTGATCGCGACCATCACACGCTCGGCTCCGCCCGAAGCGGACGGACGCAGCAGCTCCCAGCGCTCGCAGGTGGTCTTCAGCGTGCGATAGAGGTGCTTCTCGAGGACGCGGCGCCGCTCTTCCATCGCGCGTCGGACTAACACTCCGAGCCCGTCGAGTCGACGGCGCCCGCGGTGCCTAGTTGCGTCCTGTGGCCGGCCCGATCCCCGAAGGCTCGCTCACCGCGGGTGTCGCCGCTCGGGTCTCTCCGCTCGCCGACCTGATCGCGGCGCATCGCCACGCGCTCCTCGCGTGCGGGGCCCCGCCGTCGCGGGCGGCGGGAGCGTTCGATGCGCTCGTGGACGCGCTCGTCGCGAGCCTGCGCGCGGGGGCGATCCAGGGGGTGCGCGAGTCGGTCGGGCGAATCGACGACCTCGAGGCGTTCGTGCGCGAGCACGACGCGCTGCGGGAGTGCGTCCTCGATCTCGCGTCCTCGGGCTCACCTCCGATCGCGCTCGCCGAGCTGCGCATCGCGCTCGCGTTCCTGGCCGAGCGCGTCGCGGCGGGCGTCGCGTCGTTCGTCGCTGCGCGCGCCGAGCGCGCCGAGGCGCAGACCGCGGCGATCCTCGACGTCGCGCTCGACGCGATCATCTCGATGGACGCCGCCGGCCACGTCGTCGCGTGGAACCCCGCGGCGGTGCGGATGTTCGGGTACACCCGCGACGAGGCGCTGGGCCGACCGCTCGCGGAGCTGGTGATCCCGCCGCACCTGCGCGAGGCGCACACCCGCGGGGTCGCTCGCTACGGCGCGACGCGCGAGAGCCGCATCCTCGATCGACGCCTCGAGATGCCGGCGATCCGCCGCGACGGCTCGCACCTCACGGTCGAGCTCACGATCACCTGCGTGCCGAGCGGCGGAGCTCCGTGGTTCACCGGCTACCTCCGCGACATCACCGCGCACAAGCGCGCCGAGGAGCGACAGCGCGTGCTGCTCCGCGCGTCGGAGATCCTCGCGTCGTCGCTCGAGCTGCACACGACGCTCGCCTCGCTCGTCGAGCTCGCGGTGCCGGCGATCGCGGACTGCTGCGTGGTGGAGATCCCGGGCGAGCGCGGGCACGAGGGAACGCTGCTGGTGCACCACGTCGACGACGAGCAGCGCGATCGGGCGCGCGCGCACCTCGCCGCGCGGCGCGAGCCGTCGCGCGTGCTGCGCACCGGAGAGGCCGAGCTCCATCCAGGCCTCGCGGTCGAGCTCTTGGCGGGCGACGTGGAGCTGGTCGCGCTGCACACGATCGGCGCGCGCTCGGTCATCCGCGTGCCGCTCTCCGCGCGCGGGAAGATCGTCGGCGCGCTGACGCTCGCGAGCGCGACCCGGCGCTACGCCCAGGACGACCTCGACTTCGCGCGCGAGCTCGCGGTGCGCGCCGCGCTCGCGATCGACAACTCGAGTCTCTACGAGGCGGCGCGGCGCGCGGTGGTCGCCCGCGAGGACGTGCTCGCGATCGTCTCGCACGATCTCCGCAACCCGCTCTCCGCGATCCGCACCAGCGCGTCGCTGCTGGTCCGCACCGCCGACCAGCACGCCGCGGGCAGGCTGATCGAGACGATCCAGCGCGCGTCGGGCCGCATGGAGCGTCTGATCCGCGACCTGCTCGATCTCGCCGCGATCCAGGCGGGGCGGCTGACGATCGTCGAGAAGCCCGAAGACCCCCGGGAGATCATCGCCGAGGCGCTCGAGCTGCAGGAGCCGCTCGCGCGCGAGAAGGAGCTGCGCCTGGTCGCCGACGTCGCGCTGGCGCCGGTCGCGGTGCGCTGCGATCGCGAGCGCGTGCTCCAGGTGTTCTCGAACCTCCTCGGCAACGCGATCAAGTTCTGCCGGCGCGGCGAGACGATCACGGTGCGCGCAGCGGTGCGCGATCGCGAGCTCGAGATCACGGTGGCCGACACCGGCCCCGGCATCGCGCCCGCGGAGCTGCCCCACGTGTTCGATCCGTATTGGTCGGCGCGCCGCCACGCGCGCCGCGGCACCGGGCTCGGCCTCTACATCACCAAGGGCATCGTCGACGCCCACGGCGGCACGATCCGCGCGGACAGCACGATCGGCGTCGGCAGCTCCTTCACGTTCACCCTGCCGCTCGAGACGGTCACTCCGTGAGCGCGCGCGTGAGGGTGTCCGATGCCTCGTCGCAGTTGAGCTCCCAGATCATCACGCCGCCGAGCCGCCGCGCGCGCGCGAAGTCGCGCTTGATCCGGATCGAGCGGGGATCGTCGTAGGTCACGAACACGCCGCTCGACGAGTTGTAGAGATAGGGGACCTGGCCCACCGGGTCCCAGCCCTGCGTGAACCCGGCGTTCGGGAGGTAGTTGGCGGCGATGTCCTTCCACTCGATCACGCCGGGCTCCCAGGTGCCCGGGCCGGCGCCGGTCGCGCTCTGCCGCAGGCCCGAGCCGCCGCCGGTCACGCCGGTCCACGAGCGCCCGTAGAACGGCACGCCCATCACGATCCGGTCCGCCGGCACGCCGCCCTCGAGGAGGCCGTCGACCGCGTGCGCCACGCCCCAGCCCACCGGGTCACCCGGGGCCGTGACCATCGGCGCGTTGTGCCCGGTCATGCGCTCCCACGACCCGTGATAGTCGTAGGACATCAGGTTGATCCAATCGAGCACGCGGCCGAGCTCGGGGAGCTCCAGGTTCGCGAACGCCTCGGGGCTCTGGCCCGACGCGATCGTGAGGAGGTAGGGCTCGCCGCGTCCCTGCGCCGACGCTCGCGCGACGAGCTGCCGCCGCAGCTCCTCGAGGAGCAGCGTGTAGTTGTGTCGGTCCTCGGGACGTCGGGTGTTGGTCTCGAGCCCGCCGCTGACCGGGAACTCCCAGTCGATGTCGAGCCCGTCGAAGCCGTAACGCACCATGATGTCGATGCACGACTCGGCGAACGTGCGCCGGCTCGCGTCGCTCAGCGCGACATCGGAGAACGAGCCGCTCCAGGTCCATCCGCCGACGCTGAGCAGCGTGCGCAGGTGCGGATGCGCCTGCTTCAGCAGCTCGAGCTGATGGAAGCTGCCGCGCACCGCGCCGCCCTCCCACGTGTCGCCGGGATAGGCACGCTCGATGTCGGCATAGGAGTCGCCGAGCACGCAGCGCCCGTTCTGGATGTTCAGGAACGCGTAGTTGATATGCGTCAGCTGCTCCGCCGGCATATCCATCACGTGATAGTTGCGCTGGTAGACGCTCCACGCCGAGAAATACCCGACCACGCGCGCACCGGGCACCGGCAGCGGATCACCCGCGTCGGTGTCGGGGTCGACCGGCCCGCCGTCGCTGCGTCCGGTCGTGCCGCCATCGTCGTCTCCCCCGTCGGCGCCGCTCGCTCCGCCGTCATCGTCGCGGCCCGGTGCGCCATCGGGAGCCGCGTCGAGCTCGGGGGTGGAACATCCGCAGGCGAGAGCCAGAGCGAGGACGAGCGTCGCGACGCGCATGACCGATAGAGGCGCGAGCGCGCCGAACCGGGTTACGGCGCGCGCGAGAAAGCGAGATCGGGGAGCCCGTTCGCCGCGCGCCGAGAGAACATCCCGGCTGCTCGCACGTCGACGGCGAGCAACAGGAGGCTCCATTCCATGTCGCGTTCGATCGTCTCGTCGCTCCTCGCGCTGTCGCTCGTCGTCCTCTCCGCGTGCGGCGGATCGTCGAGCGAGCCCGCATCGACACCCGACACCACCGGCAGCGAGCAGGCCTCGTCGGACGACACGACCACCACGCAGCACACGCCGGGCGAGTCCGAGCACCGCTGCGCGCAGGAGCTCGCGGCCGCCGACTGCAACGGCTGCACGATCCGCGAGAGCGGCGACCCGATGCAAGCCGCGACCCCGATCTGCGAAGCGACGCGCGAAGGCGAGGTCGTCGCCTGCCTCGAAGCGTGCTGCACCGGCTGCCCGCGCGAGTGACGTGATCGAGACCCCGCGTGCACATCGACGACGTCGAGCTCCCCGAGTGCCAGGCCGTGTGCGGCGGGTGAGGGCGCGTCAGCTCGCCGGCGCGTCGCCGCCCGGCGCGGGCGTGACACCGGGATCGGTGTCGCTGCTCGCGCCGCGCTCCGCGGCGGCCTCGGCCGCGCGGATGGCACCGAGGATCGGCTCCTCGTCGATGCCCTCGGCGGCGAGGTAGGCGGCGACCGAGTTGACCACGCGGATCCACTGGTTGCGCGCCGCGCCGCTCTTCAGCACGAGCTGGCCCTCTTCGCCGAGCGCCGCGCGCTTCACCTCGCCCTCGCCGAGGGCGCGCGCGCTCGACTGCAGCAGCGCGAAGAGCTCCTCGCCGGTGCGTCCGTCGAGGAACTTCAGCTTCGCGAGCGTGCGCCGCATCGACGCGCTCACGCGTGCGTCCCGCAGCTTGCCCTCGCCGGCCTCCTCCACGTAGCTACGCTGCACGATCGCGGCGCCCGTCGGAAAGAGCGCGTCGCGCAGGAGCCCGAGCGAGACGCGGGCCTCGTCGGTCTCGGCGATCACGATCTCGCTGTCGACGCGATACAGCAGCGCGCGCACGCACGCGTCGTGTCGCGCGTCGAGCGACGTCATCTCGGTCACGAGCTTCGCGAGCGCGGTGTTCGGCGGAGGCTGCGCGGCGATCATTCCGTCGTACGCGCGCTCCAGCTGTCCGAGCGGGCCCTCGGCGCCGCGCACGGCTTCGAGCGCCTTGCGTCGTTTGCCCCCTCGCGCGAGCAGCTCCGCGGTCAGCTCCACGATCTGGGCATTCGTCAGACTCTTGAGCGCCATCGTTCCCCCCGTTGGCTGCCGAGGTGGTAGCGGAACCGAGCGGCGCCGATCAAGAGCCGCACGCGCAGTCGCGCGAACCAGATCCGAGCCGGCGCGAGCCGCGCCTGCGCGTGTCGCGCGGACGGCGAGCCAGCTCGCGCTCGGTGCGCGCGTCGTCGAACCAGATCCGAGCCGGTGCGCGCTGCGTCCCCGCCTGTCGCGTCATCCGAGCTCCGGCTCGACCTGCCTCCGCGCGAGCTCGAACCGAAATGGGGCCGGCTCGAGCTGCGCCGCCGGCGGTGGCGACCGACGGGGGCCCGGCGGGAGCCGCCCTCGAATCGGTTCACATGGGCGCCGGGCCGGCTCGCGCCGGCTCGATTCCGGTTCGAGTGCCCGCGACCTCGGCTCGCGCCGGCTCGAGATCCGTCCTCGTCGCCGCCAGAACGGCGGCGGCGACGCTTCGTTTCGACGACACCGCGCCGAAGCGGCTCGCGCCGGCCACTCAACCGCCTCGCGCGTAGTTGTCGACGAGCCGGACGCCCGTCGCGACGCCGGGCTCGGCATGCTCGACGAAGATCGGAGTCTGCACGGCCCACGAGATCCGGATCGCTTCGAACAGAAGCGCGTGGAGGAAGCTCTGGGTGCAGACGCTGACGTTGCGGAAGTCGAGCGAGACGGGCTCGCGGCGGAAGAGTCGCGGCTGGATCTGCTCGCGCGAGAGCCGCGCCGCCGCTTTCACGTCCTCCGACACGGTGCTCACGACGAACGTCGGTGTGCCCTTCGGCGCGGCCTCGAAGCGCACCCAAGCGGACGTGTCGCGCTGCGGGGTGCGCTGTCGCGCTTTCTCGGTGATGGTCTCGATCATTCGGGCGTGATCTGCGGGCTCGCCGAGCGGCAGCTCGAATGCGACCAGCGTTCCGGGGAACCCCGTTCCTTCCGGCGGCAGGATGTCGAGCCGGTGGCTCGCGTAGCCGCCTTCGAGATCGCCGCGGAGCCACAAGGTTGCGCCTCGCGTCGCGAGGAGCATTCGGCCCGCGGTGAGCTTTGCCATCTCCGAGATGAAGAACAGCCCCATGCCGGCGTTCTCGGACGTGCCGGTTCGTCCGGGGCCGAAGGTCCCGGACACGTGCGGCTCGAGCGCCTTGACCACTGCGGCCTTCGCATCGGCGAGCTCCGGGTAGCTCGCCTGGAGCCCGGCGAGCACCCCTACGCCGGTGTCGGCGACCGCGACCTGCACGACGGGCTGCGGGTAGCCGCTGTACCCGGCCTTCATCAGCTGCGCCGCGATCACTCCGCCCCGCGGATCTGCCGAGTGCTGAACGGCGTTTCGCATCAGCTCGACGAGCACGTACACGATGCTCTTGCGCGACTCCTCGTCATCCGGGGACGCGATCAGCAGGGCCGCGATCTCCCGGGCGGTCGTCTCGAAGTTGCTGTGCGAGTCGATGCGCCGAAGCTTGCTGGTGCGGCCCGCTTCCCCAGCGCCCGCCGCGGGACGGCCCTCGATGACCTCGTCGATGCCGAGGGCATGTGCGAATCGCGAAGCGTTGCTCGTGCGCGTCGCACGAAGCTCGAGCGCATCACCGCCGTTTCGGCGCGCGAGCGCTCCGAGCCCCACCAGCGACCAAGCTTCCGCGACCTCGACCGCATCGAGGTCGACGGCCGCCGGCGTGCCGGCGCGGAACAGATGGAGGAACGAGAGCGGCTCGCGCAAGACGAATCGCTGGGGAATGGCGGGGCTCACTCGGCAAGTGTCTATCGGGTTCCACTCCGCGATGCCATGCGGCCGCCCTCGAACCACGAAGCGGCCGGAGCCCCGGGTTCACGCCCGCCCGCAGACACGATCTGGGGGGACTCGAGATCGCGCCGACCGCGAAGCAACCCCACCACGACCGGCCCGCTCGACGAGACCCAGCTCGAAACTGTTGGGAGCGCGAGCGCGCACACCGAAGCCTCACGGTCAGCACCCAGGTCGTCCTCGAGATCGCGCTCTCGCGAGCGACGAGCTCGTGCTCAGCGCGCGCGCCGCGGGTTCTCGTACACGCTGATGATCGGCACTCCGTCGTACGTGAGGACGTACACCGGATCGACGCGTCCGAACGCCATCCAGATCTGATAGTCGACCTCCACGAAGTGATCCTCGTGGTGGACGATCGCGTAGTCGGCGCCCGCGAGATCCCAGCTCGCGCGGATGTCGTCCCGCAGACGGCCGTCGCGCTGCAGCATCCGCCACGCGCTCGGCAGGGTGTCGCAGATCCACACGCTGCCGCGCTCGGGCACGTGCTCGTTCAGCCACGGCACCAGGCTGCCCGTGGTGAAGCCCCAGAACTGGCGCATCATCCCGAGGTCCGCCGCGCCCGGGACGCCGCCCGCCGCCGCGCCGTAGAACGAGAGCCCGTAGGGGTGGCTGTGCACGGTGTCGATCGCGCTCGGCGCGAGCAGCAGCGCCGCCGTCACCGCGGGCGTCGCCTCCTTGATCGCCGGCACGCGCTCCCCGGCCCACTCGCGCGCCGCGCGCGCGACGCGCACGAACGCGATGCCGGCGAAGATCGCCATGAACGCCCAGCCCGCGATGAAGTGCTTCGTGCCGCCGAAGATCGGCGTCCACGGCATCGCGATCACGACCATCGGCGCGAGCATCGAGCCGAACGCGAGCACGTCGGTGCACTGGCGATCGCCCTCGACCCGGCCGTGCGGCCAGAGGCGCTTCACCAGCCACGGCGGCACCAGCGCGCGCGCCCGCAGCGCGACGCCGGCGATCGCGAGGATCACGACGACGACCGACATCGTCATCAGCGTCATCACGAAGGGGAACACGATCGGTCCCGGCGGCCCGAAGTAGGTGCGACCGAGGAACGCGGTGTTGTAGTGGACGTGGTGCAGGTGGAACGACGCGTACTCGGAGAAGCGCGCGGCGGTGTCGTGCCACATCCACGGCCAGAGCCCGACGAAGATCGGCGGCCCGAGCACCGCGAACGCGATCAGCCACCACGGCACCAGCGTCGTGACCTTGCCCTTGCCGGCGCGCCGCGCCGCGAGCTCGCCCGGCATCACGAAGAAGAGCCAGTGCACCAGCAGCACGAGCGGGAGGATCCACGCGTTGTGCTTGGTCTCCAGCGCGAGCCCGTACGCGATGCCCGCGACGATCGCCCACCGCGGCTCGGCGAGCGAGCGCCAGTAGCAGTACGTGACGAGCGTCAGCATCGTCACGATCGGCACGTCGAAGCAGTCGAGGTGCGAGTGGTAGAAGACGTTGGGCATCAGCGCCCACGCGACCGCGGCGAACGCGCCCACCGCGCGCCCGTAGGCGCGCGCGCCGAACGCCCAGATCAGCCAGAGCACGAGCGAGCTCATCAGCATCCCGGGGAACCGGAACGCCATCGAGTCCTCGGGGAAGAGATCCCACGTGCGGTGGGCGAGCCACGAGAGCGCGAAGAGCGACTTCGGGAGCGAGGGATGCTCGTGGTTGTTCTCCCAGTAGCGATCGATGTTCGCCTGCTCGAACGCGGCGTCGCGATCCTCGGCGAGCAGCTCGAACCACTGGGCGTAGCGCTCGGCGGCGTCGACGTAGAAGCCCTCGTCGCGGGCCATGCCGAGGTCGCGCGAGGTCGCGAGGAGCAGCGCGCAGTAGCTCACCGCGAGCACGAGGCCGACGAGGTGATCGCGCCAGCCGAGGGGACGACCGGTGATCATCGCGCCGCCTCCCGCGTGCTCGCGGCCCAGCACAGCGTGCGCAGGTGCGGGTTGGGCGCGCTGACGTCGACGTCGATCGTGCCGCGCTGGCCGCGCAGCGCCTCGGGGATCGCGGCCTCGATGCGCTTCCAGCCGTCGCCGTCGCGGTGCACGAGCCGACCGATCTCCTGCCCGTCGACGCGCACCACGACGTCGACCTCACCGCCGCTCATCGTGCGCTCGTGCTCCCACCACAGGCCCGCGTGCAGCACCACGCGCTCGCCGAGCGGCACGTCGCGATAGGTCGCGCGCACCGGCTCCTCGCCCGGCGGGTGCTGCCACACGCAGCGACGCGGCAGCATCTCGAGATCCTCCTCGACCGTCGCGCCGACCCAGAGCCAGGGGCGGCGCGGATCGCACACGTGCCGCTCGGCGGGCGTCATCGGGCCCGAGCCGAGCCCGCCGCCCGAAGGCCGACCGCCGCGCTGGGGGCGACAGGCGCGCGCCTCGTCGCCCTCGATCAGCGCGACCTCGGCGTCCATCACGTGCTCGACGAGGTCGTAGAGGATCGGCTCGGGCGCGAGGTCCCAGCGCTCGATGCGCACCCGCCCCACGAGCTCGACGTGATCGGGCGCGCGCTGCGGGGCCTCGGGGGTGCGGTGGCCGCGGATCGAGAGCTGCCAGAGGCGCGAGTAGGGCGCGAGGTCGGCGCGCCCCGCGCTGCGCACGTCGAGCAGATCGCCCACCGCCGCGCGCATCAGCGGATCGGCCCAGTGGGGCGCCGACGTGACCACGTCGCCCTCGCGCCACTCGGCGCGCACGCGCGCGGCGGCGGCCTGCCAGTCGGACCACGGCACGACGCGCGACTGGGTCACGACGTGCGCGACGATCTCGACCACCGCCAGCGCGAGCACGAGCAGCCACGCGCGGCTCGCGCGCGGGCGCTGCGTGGGAGCGCGCGGAGGGGGCGCGGCGGGAGCGGGATCGGGCGGGGGGCGCGAGGTCACGGGGGCGGCAGGATCGCGCCCTCGGCGCGTTCGCGGCCGAATCCTAGCCCGAAGACCACTCGTGTCGATCGTCGCCGTTCGACGACCACGAGCGTCGGCGACGCGGTGTCGTCAGCTCACTCGGCCGGCACGCAGGTGTAGGTGACCGCCATGCGCTCGAGGTTCGGCGTCGCGGCGCGGGTCGGGCCGGACGAGAGCAGCGCGGTCACGCGCAGGTGGCGCATGCCGTCGGCGTAGCCGCGCGCGCGCAGCGCCGGGAGGATCTCGCGGGGCGAGGTCGCGGACGGCACCGTGATGATCGCGCGGGGCGCGCCCGCGACGTCGGTGGCGACGTCGGCGGCCTGCAGCTGGAATTCGAGGCTGGTGCCGGTCGGCACGGTCGCGGTCCAGCTGAGCGTGCCCCAGTCGGGCCGCTCGTTCGCGGCGCAGCGCGCGGTCGAGTCGTAGTCGCGCCAGTAGCTGCCGCTCGCCGGGTACTCCGCGCGGATCGGCGGGACGACGATGCGCACCGGCACGCTGTCGAGCACGTAGGTGCCGTCGCCGACGAGCTGCAGCTCGAAGTCGAACACCTGGGGCATCGCCGTGCGCGGCACGCCGCCCGGCGCGACGCCGGTGTTGTGGAAGACGACGTCGAAGCCCACGTCGCTGCCCGGCAGGCACTGCCCGCACATCGAGCCGGTGCGGGGCCCGGTGCAGCGCGACGCGGGGCAGTTGTTGATCGTGATCGACTGCACGAAATTGCGCTCGTCGAACGTCGTCGCGGGGTTGTCGGTGGCGCGCGCGCTCACGTCCATGCGCGAGTAGTTGGCGAGCCGCTGGACCGCCTGCACCACGGTGCTGTCGAGGCCCGAGCCGTCGTTCGAGATCGTGTAGACGAAGGGATCGCCCGCGTCGTCGACGCTGCCGGTGGTGGTCGCGACGTCGCGCAGATCCTGGAGCAGGTCGGGGCAGAACGTGCCCTCGTCGCCGCTCGCGCCGTCGCTGCAGGAGCGGATGCCGATGAACTTCACGTTGCGCGCGCGCAGCGCGTGCGAGGTGTGCTCCCAGTACGCCGGCGCCTGGGCGCTCGGGTAGGGCGGCGAGCCGTCGGTGGGCACGCGGCCGTTGACCGAGAGGTAGTAGCTGCCGTCCGCGCCGTCCCAGCCGTCGACGACGACGTAGTAGGTGCCGGGCTCGAGCACCGTCGTGATCATCGACGCGGTGCCGCTGAAGTAGATGTCGTCGCTGCAGGTGACGCGGTTCGCCGCGGTCACCGAGTCGCGGAAGAGCGAGAGCACCGTGTCGTAGCTGCTGTACTGGCTGTACGTCGTGAGCTGCACGCGGCGGCGCTCGGTGAGCGTGAAGCGGAACACCGCGTCCTCGCCCGAGGCGTTGCACCCGACGACGCTGGTGTCGTAGTCGTTGCCGAGGCGATAGGTCGAGCTGCCCTGCGACCAGCGGGTGCGGCCCTCGTACACGCGCTGCTGGTTCGAGCCGATCATCGTCGTGATGTCGCCCATGTCGTGGGCGGAGGCCTGGGTGTCGTTGCGGTAGCGCATCGAGGCCGAGCCGCTGTTCTCGAGCGAGATCGTGGTGGCTGCGGGCCAACGCTCGTCGAACGCGTAGTCGAACTGGCGATCGGGGCCCTCGTGCATCGGCGCGTCGCTGAAGCCGATCACGATCGGGATCGCGCCGGTGCGGAAGCAGCCGTAGCCCCAGCGATCCGCGGCGCACGCGGAGAACGCGGCGTTCCCGGAGCGCGCCGGATAGTACGAGCCGAGCCCGTTGCCCGTGACCGTCGCGTAGAGGCCCTGGGCCATGGACTCGGGCCAGTCGACGTTGCCCTGGGTGACGAGCCCGTTGACCGCGTTCTGCACCGCGGTGAAGTCCGACGTGACGTCCTGCACGTGCACGTAGACCGGGTTCTCGGCGGAGCCGTAGGGCGTGCGCGGGTACTCGCGGAAGTAGCCGACGCCGAACTGCGCGTTCGGGATGATGCAGTTGATCGCGCCGAGGATGCCGCGGCACGCCGACGAGCCCTGGAACTGCACGTTCATCGCGTAGGTGCCCGCGCCGCCGTTCCAGCCCTCGAGGAGGATGAAGTAGACGCCCGCCCCGAGGGTCTGCGTGATGCGCGAGCGGCGGCTGCCGCTGATGTCGTCGCTGCACGCGAGCTCGCCGAAGGTGCCGTTGCGCAGCGAGAGCACCGTGTCGTAGCCGAGGGGCTCGAGCGTCTCGATCGTGACGACCTGCTCGGACGTGAGCTCGAAGCGGAACACCGCGTCGGCGGCCGTGCCGCCGCCCGAGCAGCCGGCCGCGTGGTCGTTCGCCATGCCCGCGGTCGTGCCGGTGACGGGGTACACGCCGGGCAGCGGATCTCGGCCGAAGTCGTGCGCGCTCCCCATCGCCTCGTTGCCGCTGACCGCGCGCGACGGATAGAGCGTGCCACCGAGGTAGTTGCCGCTGGTCAGCGCGTTGCGCAGCGTCGAGATCTCACCGGCCATCGAGGCGGTGGCGTCCATCAGGACGTAGACGTCGGCCGCGTTGATCGCGGTGCTGATCGAGATCGGATCGGGGCCCTCGGTCGCGCCCGCGGGCAGCAGGTGGAAGATGCCGCCTTCCTCGGTGAACCCGTCGCGCGTGGGGTCGTCGGGGAAGCTGTCGAAGTCGTCGGGCACGCCGTCGCCGTCGCGATCACCGCTGCCCATGTACGTGCCGCTCTGCGGGAGCTCCACGCCGGTGCCGCCGGGACGGAGCACCACGCCCGACGAGTTGCCGCCGGTGACGTCGCCCGGCGACGTCGGCTGATCGACGTACTCGAAGCAGCGCGGGTCGCACGCGTTGCACTGGGTGGGGCCCGAGATCAGCGGGGCCGCGACCACACCGGGCGTGCTCTCGTAGGGCGCGACCTCGCACGCGGTCCACGCGCCGTCGCGGCAGTAGCGCTCGCCCGCGCCGAGGCAGACGCGCTCGCCGCCGACGACGACCGGCTCGGGGTAGCACTCGACCGACTCGGTGCCGGGCTCGCACGGGCAGCCCTCCTCGGGCCGCAGGCACGACGACACGCCGCCGTCCTCGCGATCGCCGGGGCCGGGCGGTGCCGGCGTGGCGCCTCCGCTCTCGCAGGCGACGGCCGTCAGCGCGGCGAGCACGAGCCACGCGCGGCTGTGCGTTGGGGCGGACGAGCGAGAGGGGGTACGGCGGGGGCGCATGCGAGACTCCTCGGTCACATGGCAGAGCCGGCGACGCATCGGGGCGGCGCCTCGCGGTCGAACGTCGCGCAGACCTGGCGGGGCGGGCACTCGGTGGTCGAATCGCAGGTGCCGCTCGGACGCGCGCACTCGGATCGACCCTGGCCCGAGAGGTCGACGCACTCCACCAGACCTTCGTCGGTGCAGTCGGCGACCGTGCGGCAGAGGCCGCCGTAGCGGGTGCACTCGGTGCTGCGGCTCACCGGGAACACCGTGCACACGTTGCCGGGATCGCAGTCGGCGTTCGTGGTGCACGCGAGGCTCGGGAGCGAGCACTCGAGCGCGCCGTCGGCGTCCACGTCGACGCAGCGGCCGCCCGGCAGGTCGGTGCAGCCGGCGTCGCTCGCGCAGGGGCGGTGGACGCGCTGGCAGAAGCCGCCGCCGAGCGTCGTCGTGGGGATGCGGCAGACGTAGCCGCGCGGGCAGTCCTCGACCTCGACGCAGGGCACGCGGCGATCGACGCAGGTGCGCGCGCCCGTGCCCTCGCACTCGAAGCCCTGCGGGCACTCGCGGCTGTCGGTGCAGCCCGCGACCGGACGCTGGCAGGTGCCGCCGACGCACGCGGAGCCGGCGGGGCAGTCGGTCGGCGCGCCGCACGGGGCGCCGGCGGGATGGCAACGCGCGGTTCCGCACACGTCGGCGATGCAGCGCTCGCCGGCGGCACAGCTCGCGTCGCCGGTGCACGCGGGCGCGGGGCGCGGGCAGGGGCAGAGGTCGCTGCAGGCGCCGCCGTCGACGTCCTCGTCGCCGCCGTCGGGCTCGGCGGGGCCGGCGTCCAGCTTCATGGCGTCGAGGGGCTGCGCGTCGGCGGGGACGTGGCCGTCGTCGGGCGTCGTGGCGTCGAAGGGCGTGCTCGCGTCGACGCTGCCGTCGATCTGCCCGGCGTCGAGGCCGTCTCCTCCGGCGTCGGAACGGGAGGCGTCGCGGGGCGCGGCGTCACTCGGGACGCTCGGCGGGCGATCGCCGCCGCACGCGCTCAGCAGTGCGGCGAGCGAGCCCACGAGGGCGAGCGCCAGGACGATACGCATGGTCGGGCGTTGCCGGACAGCAAGGAACGTTCCGGTGGGCACGCAACGCGAGATTCCGCGTGATCCCGCGCGCGTGGTGCGCGGGGCACCCGCACCAAGTTGCAGAGTCTGCATTTTTTTCACCCGATGAAGGCCGGGTTCAATCGCACTGCACGCGCGTCAGCAGGACCCGGGTGCGCGCGCCCTCGACGTCGACCCGGGCGATCGCGAGCCGTCCGTCGCCGGTCGCGCGCATCACCAACGAGCCGTCGGTGGTCGCGGGGCCGAGCGGCACCGTCGAGCGCGGCAGGAGCGTCGTGTCGAGGAACGCGAGCGTCAGGTCCGCGCCTCCACCGGCGCGCGGCGCGCGGTACGCGACCGCCCAGGTGCCGCCGAAGCGCGCGATCGAGGGCTCGGTGCCGGTGCCGACCACGCGCTCGGTGCTCAGCGTGCCGAGGCGATCGAGCGCGCGCACGCGCACCTGGCGCTGGCCGCCGCCCGCGACCGCGGTGAACACGACGACGGCGTCGTCGTCCTCGGTCGCGAGATCGAGCGAGCCCTCGGCCGTCCGCTCGGCGCTCACGATGCGGGACGCGCCCGCCGACGACACGCCGCGCGCGTCGAGCGGGACCGCGACGACGTCGCTGTCGCTGCCCGACTCGCGGCTCCACGCCGCGTAGGGCCCGGTGGTGGCGGGCGCGAGCACGGACGTGAGCGGCACCTCGTCGCCGGTCGCGAGCGGATGCGCGGTGCCCTGCGGCGTGCCCGTCGCGTCGATCCACCGCGTGAGGAACGCGCTCGATGCGCCGCCCGGCGCGGTCTCGTTCCACGCCGCGACGAGGCCGCCATCGCTCGCGACGAGCGCGAGCCGATCGTCGCGGCCGGGATGGGTGGTGAGCCGCCACGCCGACGCGGCCTCGGGCGCGCCGTTCGCGCCGACCGGCAGCGCGTACACCTCGTAGTCGGCCTCGGGGTTCGCGTAGTAGCCGACGACGTAGCCGGTGCCTCGGGGCGCCGCGGCGGGCCCGCCGAGCAGCGAGCGCAGCATCGTCGAGCGCGGCGCGGGCGGATCGCCGCTCGCGGGCACGATCGTCCACTGGAGCTCGGTGTAGGTGTCGACGCGGCCCACCCACGCCGCGAGCCACGCGCTCGCGCCCGCGGCGAGCGCCACGCGGTCGTTGCGGATCTCCGAGAGGTCCGCGAGCGTGACCTCGTCGCCGGTGCAGGGGAGCGTGCCGCCGTCGATCGGGCCCGCGTCGTCCTCGGTGCCGCCGTCGTCCGGCGCGCCGCCGTCTTCGTCGGGGGCGCTTCCGTCCTCGTCGTCGCCGCCGCCGTCCGCGCGCGCGGCGTCGCGCACCTGGGCGTCGCGTGGGCCGGCATCGGTCGGCACCGAGGGCACGTCGTCGTCGCCGCAGCCGGCGAGGGCGAGGAGGACGGCGAGCATCGAGCCGACCGGGGAGAGCGAGCGCATCGGGCGCGAGGATATCCCGCGTCCTCGCAGGCGCGGTAGCTTGCGGCGGATCACGAAGGAGCCCAGAACGGCCATTCCGATGCGCGCCGACGTCGATCGATGCCTCGCCGCGATCGCGCGCTCGCTGCCGGACGATCGCGTGATCACCGACCCCGACGTGTGCGCGGCGCACGCGCGCGACGAGAGCGAGGCGACCGGTGCGATCCCCGACGCGGTGATCCGAGCGCGGGGCGCGGAGGAGATCGCGGTCGTGATGCGCGAGGCGAGCGCGCACGGCGTGCCGGTGACGCCGCGCGGCGCGGGCACCGGGCGCACCGGAGGCGCGGTGCCGGTGCGCGGCGGGATCGTGCTCGCGTGCGATCGCATGCGCGACGTGATCGAGATCGATCGCGTCGACTCGCTCGCGGTGGTCGAGCCCGGGCTCGTGACCGGCGCGCTCTACGAGGCGGTCGAGCGCGAGGGGCTCTTCTGGGGGCCCGATCCGAACTCGTGGGAGCAGTGCACGATCGGCGGGAACATCGCGGAGAACGCGGCGGGCCCGCGCGCGTTCAAGCACGGCTCGACGCGCGACTGGGTGCTCGGGCTCGAGGTGGTGACCGCCGAGGGCACGATCCTTCCGCTCGGTCGTCGCACCAAGAAGGGTGTGACCGGCTACGACCTCACGTCGCTGATCGTCGGCAGCGAGGGCACGCTCGCGTTCGTGACCCGCGCGGTGCTGCGCCTCGCGCCGCTCGCGGAGCGCGTGATCACCGTGCTCGCGTTCCTCGATCGCGAGGACGCGATCGCGCCCGCGGTGAGCGCGGCGCTGAGCGCGCGCGTGGTGCCGCGCTGCATCGAGCTGCTCGACGCGGAGACGCTCGCGATCCTGCGCGCGAGCGCGTCGGCGATCGCGATCCCCGAGGCCGCGAAGGCGCTGCTCGTGATCGAGCTCGAGGGGACGAGCGAGACCGTCGAGGGCGAGCTCGCGCGGCTCGGCGATGCGCTGGTGAGCGTGTCGCCCTTCGATCCGCTGGTCGCGACCGAGTCGAGCGAGCGCGAGCGCTTCTGGCGGGTGCGGCGCGACATGTCGCGCGCGCTGCGTCGCAGCGCGGGGTTCAAGCTGAGCGAGGACGTCGTGGTGCCGCGGCGCCGTCTCGCCGAGCTGATCACCAAGTGTCGCGAGATCGCGGCGCGCCGAGGGATCCGCATGCCGGCCTACGGTCACGCGGGCGACGGCAACCTGCACGTGAACCTGCTCTGGGATCACGCCGAGCAGGAGCCCGCGGTGCAGGCGGCGATCCGCGAGCTCTTCGAGACGACGATCGCGCTCGGCGGCACGCTGAGCGGCGAGCACGGCATCGGCGTGCTCAAGGCGCCCTATCTCCCGCTCGAGCAGCCCGAGCCGCTGATCGCGCTGCAGCGGCGCCTCAAGAACGTGTTCGATCCCCGCGGGGTGCTGAACCCCGGCAAGATCTTCCCGGGGGATGGCCACCGACAGGGGTGCTGATGCGGCCGGAATCCTGGCACCATCCGGGCTCGGGGGGACGGGGAACATGGGCGCAGAGACGCAGGTCGAGCGCGCCGCGACGAACGTCGCGCGCATGACGAACGACGATCACGAATCACCGCCGCCGCGCGGCGACATGCGCAGCTTGCGGCGCGAGCACGGCTGGGAGCCGATGGAGATCGAGGGGCGCATCCCCGAGGGACTGCGGGGCACGCTCCATCGCGTCGGGCCGGGGCTCTACGACTCGTTCGGGCGCGAGGTCGCGCACTCGTTCGAGGCCGACGGCGCGCTGTGCTCGGTGCGGCTCGAAGGGCCCACCCGCGCGCTCGCCGCGAAGCGCGTGATCGAGAGCGCGGAGTACCGCGAGGAGAAGCGCGCGGGCGCGCCGCTCTACGGGTCGCGCGCGATGCCGTGGCGGCGCGTGATGAACGGGCTGCTGCGACGCCGCAAGAACACCGGCAACACCGCGCTGATGCGCTGGCAGTCGCGCCTCTTCGCGCTGGTCGAGTCGTCGTGGCCCACCGAGATCGACGCGCGCGATCTGAGCACGATCGGCGAGACCGATCTCGGCGTGCTCGGGAGCACGTTCACCGCGCACCCGCACCGCGTGAACGCGCGCGACGCGATCTACGGGTTCGGGATGCGCTGGGGCCCGAAGAACGCGATCGAGCTCGCGGTGCTGCCCGATCGCGGCGCGCCGCGGATGCTCGGCGAGATCCCGCTCGAGCACGGCGTGCTGCTGCACGACTTCGCGGCGACCGAGAAGCACCTCGTCTTCCTGGTGCCCCCGATGCGCTTCCAGCTCGTGAAGGCGCTGCTCGGGATCGGCGGGGCGAGCGACATCTTCGCGTGGACGCCGGAGGACGGCGTCGAGGTGATCGTCGTGCCGATCGACGATCCCAGCGCCATCGTGCGCTTCCGCGTCGACACGTTCTTCCAGTGGCACTTCGCCGGCGCCTGGGAGGAGAACGGCGAGATCGTGCTGCACATCGCGCGGTGGCCCGACTTCGACAGCTACGAAGGGCTGCGCGCGAGCGGCCAGACCGGGGGCAAGGCGTACCTCCATCGCGTCGCGATCGACCCAGCGCGCAAGACGTTCCGCAGCGAGCCGGTGTGGGGCGCGCCCTGCGAGTTCCCCGAGATCGATCCGCGGCGCGAGGGCGCGCGGTATCGCACCGTGTTCCTGACGACGACGAAGGGCGCGCGTCGTGGGGTGGCGCGCGTCGAGCTCGAGCGCGGCGAGGACGACGTGTTCCTCTTCGAGCGCGGCGCGTGCCCGAGCGAGCTCGTCTACGTGCCGCGCGACGCGACGTGCGCGGAGGGCGAGGGCTGGGGGCTCACGATGGTCTACGAGCCCGCGCGCGACGCGACGTGTCTCGCGATCTTCGACGCGCGTCGTCTCGCCGACGGACCGATCGCGCGATGTTGGATGCGCGATCACGCGCCGATGACGTTCCACGGTGTCTGGGTGGAGGACGCGATAGACTGATCCGATGCGCGCAGTCGTCTGGTGCTTCGTGGTCGTGGTCGCGCTCGCGAGCGTCGGCTGCAGGCGTGGCTCGGATCCCCACACCGAGGTGCCACGCGTCGACGCGCGTCGACTACGCAACCTGCACCACGCCGCGTCGCGCGCGCTCGCGTGCCCCGCGGCGGCCTTGCAGGCGCGTCAGCTCACCGATCGCGTGTGGCAGGTGAGCGGCTGCGGTCAGGTGCGCGAGTTCGCGATCATCGGGCGCGGGCACGGGCGCTATCGCAGCGCGCGCTGGGTCGCGATGCAGACGATCGCCGAGCGCGCGTCGTACGAGATGGCGTGCCCGCCGCAGTCGCTGACGATCGCGGCGCCGATCGAGACCGAGCGCACGGTCGCGGGCTGCGGCCGGAGCGCGAGCTATGCGGTGGTCTGCGGCGAGGTCGACTGCGCGTGGGTGATGAGCGGTCGCGCGGGCGCGTGGGCCGAGCCGACGCCCGCGCCGGTGCCGGCCGCGACCGCGCAGGTCGTGGTGGTGGTGGATCCCGCGCCGGTCGCGCCCGAGGTGGATGGAGCGCTCCGGCGCGCGATCGAGGCACAGCGCGCGACGATCCTCGCGTGCGGCGGCGGTGTCGGGCCGCTCGCCGTGGTCGCGCGCTGGGGCGCCGACGGAGCGGTGACGGTGGGGCTCGGCGCGCCCCACGCGGGCAGCGCGATCGAAGCATGCGCGCGGGCGGCGCTCGGCGCGATGCAGGTGACGACCGGCGCCCCGGGGGAGCTCATCCACGTGGTGCGCTGAGCAGATCTCCCCGTCCACCGTTGGGGGATCATTCTCTTGTTGCCGAATGGAGCATCGAGCGAGTCTCCGCGCCCGGAGCAGGGGGGAGCGTGTCTCGAGCGAGGTCCGGCAGTCCGCCGCCGTGGCGAGCATCTGCACACGTGCGCGCGACGATCGACATCGTCGGAGAGATCGCGGAGGGAGAGCTCGCAGGGCTCACGTCGAGCGGCGCGACGCTCGTCCTGCCGGCGCCGCGTCGCCTCGCGCGGGGGTCGGGCCTCGACGTGTCGCTCCAGCTCGCGGAAGGAGGCGCGATCAGCGCGCGTGCGGTCGTCCGCTCGTGCCGCGCCGGGGGCGTCGACGAGCCCATGCTGGCGGAGCTCGACCTCGCGCACAGCGACTGCGCGACCCCGAGCTTCCTCGCGCGGAGGCGCCGCGGCGCCCCGCTCTCGGCCGCGCTGAAGCTGAAGTACGCGGTGCATCCCGACGCGCACGGCCGGCTCGCGATCGTGCTCGCGGGCGTCGTGCGCGCCGACGAAGCGCAGGACGTGCTCGAGCTCGTCCGCCGCGCGCTCGCGAGCGACGATCGCGGCCGGGGGCTCGTGGAGCTCGACGTCCGCGAGCTCCGCGTCTGCAGCGCCGAGGTCCTGGGCGCGTTCCGCGAGTCGCTCGTGCTCCTCGCGCGGCGCGGTGTCCTGGGCGTGCTGCTCGGTCCGGCCTCGCTCGCGCAGTCGCAGCTCGTGCGCTCGGCGCGCGAGACCGGCATGGCCGAGATGCTGCTCGGCGCGAACGACCGCGCCGAGGCCGACGCGCTCTGGAAGGCGATCGACGCGGGGGTCGCGTCCTGAGGCTCACCGCAGCTCGAACGTCAGCGTGCGCTCGGCGAGCACGGTCCCGCTCGCGTCGAGGCTGCGCAGCACGAACGTCCGCGCGCCGAGCGTGCTGAACGTGTAGCGGACCGCGAGGCGCGGGCTGCGCGTCGCGCCGCTCACCTCGTCGGTGAGCACGAAGCCGTCGACCTCGACCTCGAGCGCAGCGACCTCGGACGACGCGCGCTCGAGCGCGATCTCGTAGGTCGACGCGCCGCGCGGGCGGATGGCGATCGCGGTGCCGCCGCTCGCCTCGAGCAGGCCGACCGCGCGCGCGAGCTCCGCGTTCGCCGCGTCGCGTGCGATCGCCTCGACGACGTGGGTGTCGTGGTCCTCGCAGGTGCCCGCGACCATCGCGAAGTCGGTGCCCCACGTGCGGATCGCGGTGCCGATCACGCGGCCATCGATCGTGTACTCGACGCTCTCGGTGGTCTCGGGCGCGCTCGCGGTGAGCACGTACTCGCCGCTCGTCTCGCGGCGCCAGTCGATCGCGAGGCGCGCCGGCATCGGCATGGGCATCGGCTCGGGCTCGGGCTCGGGCTCCGGCTCGTCGCAGCGCGCCCCGATGGGGAAGCCCTCGGAGGGTGCGCGCGCGAGGCGCGACTCGGTCTGCGGCCCGTAGAGCCCGTCCTCGTCGATCGGGTCCTCGGGATGGTTCCGGTTCCACAGCTTCTGGAACGCGAGCACCGAGAGCCCGCTCAGATCCACCGTGCCCCCGCCGACGTAGTCGAAGTGCACCGGGTCGCTGCTGCCGAGCCAGCGGAACGAGCGCGCCTCGAGCCGGCTGCGCCACGCCGAGTGGTCGCTCGTGTCGAGGGCGAGGCCCGACTCGTGGTTGCTGCGACCGGGGCGCGCCGCGAGCGAGATCCCGCAGCGACCGGTCTGGTACCAGCGGTAGAGCAGGTACTGCTGCGGCAGCGTGCGCAGCGTCGAGTTGAGCGAGAGCGTCCCGCCGCCCGAGGTCGCGGCGCGCAGCGCGTCGGTCGCGGGGCGCTGCATCCAGGGGAACGTCGCGCTGCCGAGGCGCACCCCGGGGATGTCGTCGATGCGCGCCATCGAGCCGGGGCGCAGGCACTGGATCTCCTGCACGAGCTGCTCGCTGAGCGCGCGCACCACGCTCGTGCTGCACGCGCCGCTCACCGCTTCGCCGATGGTGAGGCGCTCGCTCGACGTGCCGAGGTCGTCGGGCACGAAGCAGACCTCGGGCTCGGGCTCCGGCATCTCGTGCACGTCGCCGTCGTCGGCTGGCATCCCGCCGTCGCCGATCGGGCCCGCGCCGGCGAGCTCGGCGTGGCAGGCGGTCAGCAGTGCGAGCGCGGCGAGCGGGGCGAGCGTGCGCATCGGGGCGCGCACCTGCGCAAGCGACGTGCCTCGCGCGCGGTGATGTGCGGCGGCGCGGGCTGCGGCGTCGAGGCGGCATTCGCGTGACCAACCGCGTGCGACGGCCCGCGTGCGCGCCCGCTCCGCGTCCAAGTCCTGGACGCGGCGCAGCCAGGATGAGAATTCTCAACCCCTCCGTACTCACGGTCCGCGTTAGAGTCGTCGCTTCGATGGCGCACCAGAAGGAGTCCGCGGCGCCCACGCGTGAGGTCGAGCCGGCGCTGCGCGATCCCGAGCGGCTGATCGGCCAGACGCTCGGCGGCAAATATCGCGTGTCGGGCGTGCTCGCGCGCGGCGGGATGGGCCGCATCTACCGAGCCGAGCAAGTACCGCTCGGACGCCCCGTCGCGCTCAAGGTGCTGCACTCGGAGCTCGACGAGACCGGCGGCGATCCCGGCTTCCAGAAGCGCTTCCTGCTCGAGGCCGCGAGCTGCGCGCAGCTGCGGCACCCGAACATCGTCGTCGTGTACGACTACGGCCGGCTCGAGGAGTCGTCGCGCGAGGCGTACTTCATGGCGATGGAGCTGATCGAGGGGCCGACCCTCGGTCAGGTGCTGCGCGACGAAGGGCCGCTCGCGATCGCGCGGGCGCTGCGCATCACGCGCGAGGTCGCGCGCGCGCTGCGCGAGGCGCATCGCCAGGAGATGGTCCACCGCGACCTCAAGCCGTCGAACGTGATGCTGGTGACGACGGGCGAGGGCGAGCAGGTGAAGGTGCTCGACTTCGGGCTCGTGAAGGTGATGCGCGACGACTCGGAGGAGCTGACGAAGGAAGGCCACTTCCTCGGCTCGCCGAAGTACATGGCGCCCGAGCAGATCCGCCGCGGCCCGGTCGACGGGCGCGCCGATCTCTACGCGCTCGGCGTGCTGCTCTACCAGATGATCTCGGGGCGCGTGCCCTTCGAGGGCGACGATCCGGTGCAGACGCTGATGGCGCACCTGAACGATCCGGTGCCGCCGATCCCGAGCACGATCGAGGTGCCGCCGAGCGTGCAGCAGCTCTTGCTGCGCTGTCTGCAGAAGGACCCGGCGCTGCGCTTCGCGAGCGCCGAGGAGCTCATCCGTGCGATCGACGAGATCGCGCCGATGGTCCCGGGCTGGAGCGCGCAGGCGCGGCACGCGATGACGGTGTCGGGGGAGATCGCGACGATGGGCTCGTCGTCGTTCCCGCTCTCGCTCGGCACCGCGCCGCCGCCTCCGGTCGCGGCGGCACCTCCGGCGCGCACGGGGCGCGGCGCGCGGATCGCGATCGTGGCGGGTGTCGCGGTCGCGGCGGGGCTCGCGGCGATCGCGAGCAGCGGCGGTGGCGAGCCCGAGATCGCGGCGCCGCCGGTGATCGCGACCCCGCTGCCGCCGAGCCCGCCGCCGGTCGAAGCGCCGGCGCCGCGGTTCACGCTCTTCGTCGCGAGCACGCCGCAGGGCGCGACGCTGCGGCGCGGCGACGAGGTCATCGGCACCACGCCGACGTTCGTCGAGCTCGAGCGCGCGGCGCTCGAGAGCTCGCCCGCGACGTTCCGCGTCGAGCTCGACGGATACGCGCCGTACGTGTGGACCCAGGGCCCTTCGAGCGACGACGTGCACGTCTCGGCGGAGCTCGCGGCGCTGCCTCCGGCGGTGGTCGCGCCTCCGGTCGAGCCGACGCCCGAGCCGCGCGTCGAGCGACGCCGTCGCGATCGTGATCGAACGACGACGACGACGGGCGGAGAGGACTTCGCGATCAAGACGCGCCGCTGATCGCTTCTGCAGTAAGGACGACATGACGACGACGCCGCGCTCGGCGCGATCCCTGGCTCTCCGCTCCTGGCTCTTCTCGACGCTCCTCCTCGTGATCGTCCCATCGCGCGCCCACGCGCAGGCGAGCGAGGAGACGCAGATCGATCTCGCGACCGAGGCCGACGTGCGCTTCGAGCTCGGCGTCGACGCGCAGCGTCGCGGCGACTGCCGAGGTGCGCTCCAGCACTACCTCGCGTCGCAGCGCCTCGTCCCGAACAAGAACGTCGTCTTCAACATCGCGCGCTGCTTCGAGGAGCTCGAGCGATATCCCGAGGCGTTCCGCTACTACGCCGACTACCTCGAGAGCGATCTCGACGACTCGGAGCGACGCGTCGCCGAGGCCGCGGTGCAGCGCATCCGCCCGCGCGTCGCGCTGGTGCGCGTCGAGACCGATCCTCCGGGCGCGCTCGTCTATCTCGATCGGCGCGATCTCGGATCGCGCGGTCGCACGCCGCGCACGCTCGCGGTCGAGCCGGGCGCGCATCGCGTGCTGGTGCAGGCCGAGGGCCACGAGCCCGCGCAGTCCGACGAGGTGCGCGCGACGGTCGGCGGCGAGGTCGTGGTGAGCGTCCCGCTGGTGCGCATCCTCGGCAGCGCGCGTGTCGTCGGCGCGCCGCAGGGCGCGGCGATCCGCGTCGACGACGAGGAGTCGCCGTCGCTCGGCGTGGTGCCCGCGACCATCGAGCTCACGCCCGGCGCGCACACGCTGATCGTGAGCGCGCCGGGCCGGCAGACGACGCGCGTGCCGGTGAGCGTCGCGGCGCGCGAGACGACACCCGTGTCGATCGATCTGCCGCTCGAGACCGGCTCGCTCGTCGTCGACGCGCAGGAGCGCGGCGCGCTGATCGAGATCGACGGCGAGGCCGCGGGGTTCACGCCGGCGGTGCTGAGCGAGGTGCCGAGCGGTCGTCACACCGTGCGCGTGGTGCGCCCCGGGTTCCGTCCCTACGAGGACGAGATCGACATCCAGCCGCGCGAGCAGACGCGCATCGACGCGCGCCTGCGCCTCTTGCAGGAGGTCACCGCGGCATCGCGCGAGGCGGAGTCGATCGAGGACGCGCCCGCGAGCGTGTCGCTGATCCCGCAGGAGGAGCTGCGCGCGTTCGGGTACCAGACGCTCTGGGACGCGGTCGCGGGACAACGCGGCGTGTACCAGACGAACGATCTGACCTACGCGTCGCTCGGCATCCGCGGGTTCTCGCAGCCGAGCGACTACGGCAACCGCGTGCTCGTGCTCACGAGCGGTCACTCGATGAACGACGATCTGCTCGGCAGCTCGTACGTCGGCTACGACGCACGCGCCGATCTGATCGACGTCGAGCGCATCGAGCTCGTGCGCGGCGCGGGCTCCGCGCTCTACGGCACGAACGCGTTCTTCGGCGTGATCAACGTGGTCACGCGCGATCGCGACTCGCTGCTCGGACCGCACGTGTCGATCGCGACCGACGCGCAGCGCATGGTGCGCGCGCGCGTCGGCGGTGGGACGCGCTTCTCGCGCGACGCGGGCTTCTGGGCGACCGCCGCGGGCATCTACTCGCAGGGCCACGACTACTCGTTCCCCGAGTACGCGCCCGACGGCGACGTGCAGGGCGCGGACGAGTTCCACACCGCGCACGCCGCGGCGCGCGGATGGATCGGCGACCTCACGCTCGAGCTCTCGTTCAACCGCCGCGACAAGCGCATCCCCACCGGCGCGTTCGATACGATCCTCGGCGATCCGCGCTCGCGTGGCGTCGACACCCGGGGCTTCCTCGAGCTGCGCTGGGAGCCGCGCTTCGGTCGCGAGCTCTCGCTCTTCGTGCGCGCGTTCTCCGACCTCTATCTCTTCGAGGGCGACTACGCGTACGAGGGCGAGGCGCCCGGCGATCCGAGCTACGTGAGCGAGGATCGCTGGCGCGGCGTGTGGGTCGGCGGCGAGGCGCGCGCGACGTGGTCGCCGCTCGAGTGGCTGCGGCTCACGGCGGGCGCGGAGACGCGCGGCTCGGCGCTCGCGGAGCTCGAGGGTCGCGTGCGCGGACAGGACCCCTTCCTGAATCCTTCGGGGTCCGAAGGATTCTGGGTCGCGGGTGGATACGCGGTCGCGCAGATCGAGCCGATCCGCGAGATCACGATCGACGTCGGAGGTCGCTTCGACTACGTGTCGACGTTCGCCGACGGCGCGGTGTCGCCCCGCGCGGCGCTGATCTTCCGGCCCTGGGAGGGCGGCACGATCAAGCTGCTCGGCGGCGGCGCGTTCCGCGCGCCGAGCGTGTACGAGCTCCGCTACAACGACGGAGGCGAGACGCAGATCAGCCCCGCGTCGCTCGTCGCGGAGCGCATCTGGAGCGGTGAGCTCGAGATCTCGCAGCGCATCGACGAGGTCACGCTGATCGCGAACGCGTTCTACAACCGCATCGATCACTTCGTGACGCTCGATCAGGTCGTCGATCCGGGCACCGGCGACCTCGTGCTGCAGTACGCGAACAGCGCGGACATCGCGCAGACGATCGGCGCCGAGGCCGAGGTGCGGCGCGACTTCCGACAGGGCTGGATGGTCGCCGCGACGTACTCGTTCCAGCGCACGCGCATCGGCGATCTGCTGAGCGACGCGGACGAGGCGCGCCTCACGAATTCGCCCGAGCACCTCGTCGGCCTGCGCGGCGTCGCGCCGCTGGTGCCCGAGCTGCTCTCGCTCGCCGCGCGGCTCCGGGTCGAGGGCCCGCGCCTCGGTCGTCGCATCGAGACCGACGGCACCACGACGCTGGTCGAGGGCGACGTGCCGGTGATCGCCGATCTGATCCTCAGCGGCGAGATCGCGCCGATCCACCTCACGTGGGCCGCGGGCGTGCGGAACCTGTTCGACTGGCGCTACGGCTACCCGGGCGGCGACGACGTGCGGCAGGTGTTCGTGCCCCAGAGCGGGCGGGAGCTCTTCGTCCAGACGACGATCACGTTCTGACGACGCCGCGCGTTCGTTGCGCCACCAAGTATTTCGCTGCGCCCTCTGGAATCGTCCGCCCAGAATGTGTAGCGTCGTCACCAGCGTGGCGACACTCGAGCCAGAGCTCGGCCGGCCCCTCGTGGATCGAGGGGACGTTGGGATCTTCGAGTTCCACGACTTGATGGTCGCGATGTATCGCGGCCGCATCACCGTGGACGTGCTCAAGGCCGTATCCGCGAGCCAGCGCCGGCTCCACGAAGTGCACGGAAAGATCGCCGGCCTGACATTGCTGCTCTCGACCGAGTCGTTCTCGCGGCCCGACCCCTCGGTCCGCCAGTACGGCGAGACGGTCAGCAACGAATTCGACGGGATGGCCTATGCCTCGGCGATCGTGCTGACCGAGTCGGGCCTCCACGGCGCGCTCGTGCGCAGCATTCTCACCGGGATCCAGCTGACCTCGAGGCGACCGGTCCCCCAGAAGGTGTTCGCGGGCATCCGCGAAGGCGTCGAGTGGATCGTCTCGAGGAACGCGGAGAGCGTGTTGACTCCTCGGCTCGCCGAGGTGCAGCGACGCATCGAGACGCTCGCCGCGAAGCCGGCGCGAAAGCCCGTCAGGTAGTGAGAGAGCGAGTCATTTCCCCAACGCACATAGCTCGGAGGTGCGATGCGCCCGTGGATGTTCGGTGTCTCGCTGGTGGTCCTCCTCGGCGCCGTGAATCCAGCACGCGCGCAGCTCTGTCCCGCAGTGACCGGACTGACACTCACGTGCGGCAACGGCACGTGCGATGTCGGTGAGTCCGCCACGAGCTGCGTGACCGACTGCGTCGATCGGAATACGCGCGCCGTCGGTTATTACTCCGAATACTCGCACTGCCCGGAGAGCCTGATCTATCGGCCCCGGACCATCGCCGAGATGCAGATGGCAGTGCGTGAGCTCGTCGCCCAGAACCGGCGGATCAAGTTCATGGGAAGCGGCCATTCGACGGCCGGCAACTTCTGCTCCGACGGCGGTGTGATCATCACTCAGGCGCTCGACGGAATCTCCGAGATCGAGCCGTGGAACGGCCACGAGACGGTGGTCGTCGAGCCCGGCGTCAGCTTCACTCAGCTCACCGATCATCTCGCCGCGCGCGGCAAGTGGCTCGGCTACACGGTGGTGGGCTACGGCCCGATCAACGTCGTGGGCGGAGTCGCGACGGGCATCCACGGATCGAGCACCGGAGGCACGGCCGCGATCTCGAGCCGAGTGCTCGAGATCGACATGGTCCGGCCCGACGGGACGATCGTGCGCAGGAACGCGCAGAACACCACGGCCGACGAATGGCGCGTGCTGCGCGCGAACCTGGGCGCGCTCGGCGGCATGGCGCGAGTCCGTCTCGCGGTCGACGACATCACGAACCTCCGCGGGCACTCCGAGGAGATCGCAGTCACGCAGAGCATCGTCCCCGAGGACATCGACGCGCTGACCGCCGGGTGCGACTACGCGTTCTTGATGTTCTATCCCGGCAACGACCGCTGGGTGCGATTCTGCGGCGAGGAGACGAGCGCGCCGGTCACTCATCCCGGCGCGGTGAATCACCTCTTCTCTCCCGACGTGACGCCGTTCGAGTCCGACTTCTTCCAGACCTCGGCGCAGCTCTCGGCGTGCACGCCGAGCCTCGAGCCGTTCTTCGAGAGCCAGGCCATCGAGCGCATGGCGTCGAGCCCGATCTGCATTCCCGACGGCGCAGGTGGCTGTGCTGATCGCGTGAACGACGCGGTCGGGCCCGGCCATCGCATGCTCACGATCGATCGCTTTCCCGACACCCAGCCTCGGTATTCGCAATACGACCTCGAGGTCTCGGTGCGCGCCGAAGAGGCGGCGGCGATCCTGAACTACATCAACGACCGATTCGATCGCGACGGGCGAGGGATGCCGCTGGTCGGCGCGGTCGTGCGGTTCGACGAGGCGCGCGACGACACGCTGTTCGGCAGCAACGCGGTCCGTCCGGGGATCGCGGCGGGTGATCGGATCGTGCACATCGAATTGCCGTTCTTCCGGCCCTATTCGTTCACCGATGCGCAGCTCGCCGCGTACTCGCGACCGTACACCGACACGATGGAGTGGATCACCGCGCGCTACCCGCACGCTCAGCTCCATTTCGGCAAGAACACGGCGGCGCTCTTCGCCAATGCGGCGCATCGCGCGAACACCGCGGCCCGACTGGCGCGCTTCCAGGCGGTCATCGACGCGTGGGATCCCTATGGCGTCTTCGCGAACGACTACCTGCGGAACCTCGGATTCACCTGGCCGAGAGACGGACAGCGATTCTCCTCGGTCTACGTCACGGGCGACGTCGCGACGTCCGCGCACTCGCAGACGGGCGCGCTCTTCGCGATCCGGAGCGAGTCGTCGGGGCGCTGTCTCTCGATGATCGGTGAGCCCGGGCTCTTCCTCGACGGGAGCATCCTCGGGATCTTCCCGGGTGAGACGCGGAGCTGCACCGGCGCGACCGAGGAAGCCAATCCGCGACAGCGCTTCTTCGTGCGAGACGTCGCGAGCGGGAAGTTCGTGCAGACGCTCGAGCGGAATCGGCGCTATTCGATCCATCCCGAGGACAATCCGTACGCGATGTGCCTCGACTCGCTCTGGGGCCTCGACTACCGATTCGCCGCCTGCAACGGCTCGACCGCGCAGCAGTTCATGCTCGAGCTCGACGCCAACGGCATCGGTCGCGTGGTCGCGATGAACAACACGACCGGCGGGTGCATGAACGACCTCGCAGGGAGCGACGCAGTCGCCGTCGGCTTCTGCTCGCCGTGGAGCAATCCCGCGAATCTCCGCTGGCGATTCAGCCCGCTCGAGACGCGCACGATGCTGCGAGTCGCGGGCGTCGGCGGTGATCCGTACTGGATCGATCGGCTGGCGATCGCGGGGCTGGATCTCTCGCAGGTGAGCGCGATGAGCCTGCCCCAGCTCTCGGCGCTCATCGACGACGACTCGGTGATCGTCTATCGGCAGCGTGTCGTGGACAACCGCAGCGGCGCTGCCGCGCCCGGGTTCCGAGTGTGCCCGCGAGCGCCCGACGGCACGATCCTCCGCGGCGCCGACGGCCGCGAGCTCGCCTGTGCGTACACCGATACGAACGGGTACTTCACGATGCTCGGTCTGCCGCGGAACGTCGATGTCGCACAGACCATCTCGCGCAAGGGATTCCTCCAGGCGACGATCGTCTTCAGCACGACGTACGAAGACTATTTCGAGCAGGAGTACAGCGGCACTGCCTCGGTCACCGCAGCGAGCCTCGGGCTCGGTGTCGACTCGCGCTTCCCGTTCACGTGCGGATACGGTCGTCGCCCCGGATACGGCGACGCGGCGCTCACCGTCGTGGACGAGCAGGATCCCGTGGGCTCGCGCGGCTACGGCGTGATCGAGGCCGGCGACTACGACGGTCACGGCACCGGCGGCGCGACGTTCCGCATCTTCACGGACGACGGGTCGGGCACGTTCGCGATTCCGTATCCCGACGTCGTCGGCAATCGCCCCGATGGTCCTTCGGGGCCGGACGGAATCCCCGACGGGCTCAAGTACCTCGGGCCCTCCACGAACATCCTGCTCGGTGGCTCGGAAGTGCCCACCAACGACCGAGTCGACACCTACGATCCGTATGGCGGCGCGATGGTGTTCAGCATGCCCGACGGCATCTACGAGGCCGAGGTGCACCACCCGAATCCCGCGGTGAGCTGCTATCCCGGGCTCGACGCGTGGCTGGGCACGACCGCCGATCGCGCGCGATTCGTGATCGTCGAGGGACACCTCAGCGACGTGCGCTTCTTCTGTGAATAGAGCTTCGTATCAGGAGAGCAGGACTCCCATCCTCCGGATCGCTCCTGCTCTCCTGATGAGTTAGCGCTCTCAGCGCCGCGCGCGGGCGGCGCGCCGTGCTGCGGCGCGGCTCGCGACGGCATCGAGCTGCGCGTCGGGCTGCGCGGTCCCGCCGAGCTGCGCCGCGAACGCGCGCACCGTCGGGAAGCGGAACACGTCGGTCATCGCGATCGGCTTGCCGATCGCCTCCACGAGCCTGCGGTGCAGGCGCACCGCGAGCAGCGAGTGCCCGCCGAGCTCGAAGAAGTTGTCGTCGCGACCGACCTCCGCGACGCCGAGCACCTCGCGCCAGATCGCGGCGACGTCGCGCTCGAGATCGTTGGCGGGCGGTGCGCTCGTCGCCTCGGGCGCGCTCGTGGTCGCGTCGTCGGGCGCGGGCAGCGCGTTGCGATCGACCTTCTTGTTCGGCGTGAGCGGGAAGCGCTCGAGCGCGACGAAGCGCGAAGGGACCATGTAGCTCGGCAGCGTCGCGCGGAGGTGCTCGCGCATCGTCTTCGCGTCGACCGGCGGATGGGCCGTGACGTACGCGACGAGCTCGGCGTCGCCGCCGGTGCCGGCGCGGGCGATCACCACGGCTTCGCGCACGCCCTCGCACGTCGCGAGCGCGGCCTCGATCTCGCCGAGCTCGATGCGATACCCGCGCACCTTCACCTGATGATCGACGCGCCCGAGGAACTCGAGACGGCCGTTCGCGCGCCACCGCACGCGATCGCCGGTGCGGTAAATGCGCGCATCGGGATCGCTCGAGAACGGATCGCGCACGAAGCGCTCGCTCGTGAGCTCGGCGCGATGGAGGTACCCGCGCGCCACGCCGCGCCCGCCGATCCACAGCTCGCCCGATGCGCCCAGCGGCACGAGCCGGCGTCGCTCGTCGAGCACGTAGAACGTCGTGTTCGCGATCGGCGTCCCGAGCGTGATCTCGTCGCGCACGGTGTCGGTCGAGGACCAGATCGTGGTCTCGGTCGGCCCGTACATGTTCTCGATGTGCTCGACGCCGGCGCGCCGCAGCTCGTGGACCAGCGTGCTGGGGAGCGCCTCGCCACCGATCATCAGGTGCTTCACGCGGCCGAGCGCAGCGCGCGATGCGTCGTCGAGCAGGAGCATCCTCGCCATGCTCGGGGTGCACTGCAGGTGCGTGACCGCGTGTCGCGCGACGTCGCGCGCGAACGGGTGCTCGGTCGCGATCGGCGGCTCGGGGCGCGCGGTGCGACGCACCACCTCGGCGAGGTGCGGCAGGCTCGCGAGCACCGTCTTCGTCTCGACGCCGAAGTCGATGAGGCACGCGATCTCGTCGACGCCGAGCGCCTTCAGCTGCTGCACGCGAGCGACGCAGTCGTCGACCGATCCCAGAAGTCCGCTCTCCTCGAAGTAGCGGTGGAACGCGTACTCGAGCACCGCGTCGATCTCCTCGGCGTCGAGCGTCGCGAGATCGATGTTGTCGGGGTGGCTCGCCCCGTGCGGACGCTTGAGCGCGGGGAACATCCACACGTACTGCTTGATCAGCGACGCCGCGCTCGCGAGGTACTTCTTGAGCGGCTCGCGCGTCGCTTCGCGCGCGATCTCGCGATCGGGCGCGACGAACGTGTGGAGCATCAGCGTGACCTTGCCCGACGCAGGATCTCTCCCGAGCTCGGCGAGCCGATCGCGATAGATGCGGATCTTCCCCGCGAGCTCCTCGATCGACTGACCGAGCAGGTGCGTGAGCACGTTCGCGCCGATGTCCGCGGCCTGCCGGTACGACTCGGGGTTGAGCGCGATCGTCAGCCAGATCGGGAGATCGCGTTGCACGGGCCTCGGCTGGCTCACGACCTCGTGCAGGCTGCCGTCCTTGCGCGCGAACGCGACGCGCTCGCCGCGCCACACGCGACGCAGCACCTCGATGTCGCGGAACATCGCGTCCTTCGCGGCCGGCGGCGTGTTCTCGGGGCGCAGCACGAAGTCGTCGGGCTGCCATCCCGACGCGATGCCGAGCCCCACGCGCCCTTCGGTGAGGTTGTCGATCATCGCCCACTCCTCGGCGACGCGGAGCGGATGATGGAGCGGCAGCACCACGCTCGCCGCGCGCACGTGGACGTTCTTCGTGATCGCCGCGACCGCCGCGCCCGAGACCGACGGGTTCGGGAAGGGACCGCCGAACGCGTGGAAGTGCCGCTCGGGCGTCCACACTGCGTGGAACCCGTTCGCGTCGGCGAAGCGCGCGCCCTCGAGCAAGAGCTCGTACTTGCCCTTGCCCTCGCGATCGTCGTTGCCCCAGTAGCAGAGGCCGAAGTCCATCGGCTTCGCCGCGATCTCCGGCGGCACGATCGGCGCGGGCGCGGCGCGCGGCTCGTCGTCGCGCTCGCGATCACGATCGCGATGCACCACGACGCGGAACCCGCGCGAGAGCGTCCACAGCAGCTCGAGCACCGAGATGTCGAACGAGAGGCTCGTCACGGCGAGCCACACGCCCGGCGGGTCGTGCGCGATGCGCGCGTCCATCCCGACGAAGAAGTTGGCGACCTGACGGTGCTCGACCATCACGCCCTTCGGGCGGCCCGTCGATCCCGAGGTGTAGAGCACGTAGGCGAGGTGCTCGGGGCGCGCGTCCACGTCGCCGATCCGCGTGCGGCTCGTGATGTCGCGTAGCTCGTCGACCCGCACCGTCGTCACGTGCGAGAAGCGCGGCGCGAGCGAGCGCTGGGTGACGACCACCTGCGCGCCGCTGTCCTCGAGCATCATCGCGACGCGATCGCGCGGGAACGCGGGATCGAGCGGGAGGTACGCGCCGCCCGCCTTGAGCACGCCGAGCACCGCGACGACGAGCTCGATCGAGCGCTCCACCGCGACGGCGACCAGGCGCTCCGGGCCGACGCCGAGCGTGCGCAGGCGATGCGCGAGCGCGTTCGCGCGCGCATCGAGCGCGCGATACGTGAGCGTCTCGTCCTCGAAGGCGAGGGCGATCGCGTCGGGCGTGCGATCGACCTGCTCCTCGAAGAGCCGCTGCAGGCAGGCCTCGCGCGTCTCGACCGCGCTGCGGTTGAGGTCGACGAGCAGCCGCGTGCGCTCGTCGTCGGACAGCAGCGAGAGCGAGCGGACCCTGCGCTCGGGCTCGCGCGCGATCGTCGCGAGCAGCGTCTCGAGCGACGCGATCCCCTGCGGGCAGACCGCTCCGTCGCGCACCACGCCGACGCGCCCATCGTCCGAGACGTGCAGCGTGAGCAGCGCGCCGCGCGCATCGAGCGTCTCGGGCAGCTGCGCGTGCCGCACGATCACGACCGCATCGCGCTCCGAGCGCGTTCGAGCCCGCAGATCCCGCGCGAACGTGCCCTCGTCGCGCATCGCCGCGAGCTCGCTCTGCACCTGCCCTAGGGCGCTCGCGACCGTCGTCTCGTCGTCGATCACGACGCGCAGCGGGATCACGTCGGCGAACCACCCCTCGACGCCGCGCACTCGCTCCGCGAGCGCCGCGTCGGTCCAGCCGATCCGCGTCGCGTCGAGATCTCCGATGCGCGCCAGCGCGACCGCGAGCGATGCCGCGACGGCATCTCCATCACCGCTCGTCGCGAGCATCCTCGGCGCCGGATGCTGCGCGTCGCTCGCCTGCGGCAGCACCGGCGCCGGCGCGCGCAGCCGCGCCGCCCACCACCGCTCGTGCCCGCACAGCTCGCGGTGCATCGCGCTCAGCCGATCGCTGGTCGCCGCATCGAGCGACTCGAGGCACGCGCCGGCCGCGATCGTGATCGGCCCGCCGTCCGCGTCCGCGATCGACGTGATCGCGATCGCGCCATCCCCACACGCGACCACGACGCCGTCCTCACCGACCTCGAGCACCTCCCCGGGGCGCGCGCCGCCGCGCTCCACCACCTTCGCCGCGCGCACCAGCAGCACGCGATCGCCGAGCCGCGTCTTCGCGATCGCGAGCGGGTTCTCGTAGCTCCCGAAGTCGAGCGCGCGCACCAGCGCGAGCACTTCGCGCGCAGGGCGCGACCAATCGATCGTCGCGACGGCAGCCGGCCGATCGTGCCGTGCGAAGTAGGTGCGCCGCGACAGATCCTGCGCGCGGGGTGCGAGCGTTCCGTCTTCGATCGCGCCGAGCATCTCGCGGAACGTGTCGATGCCTGCCGCGAAGCACTTCGCGTCGAGCGTGAACGCGGTCTCGTCCTCCGCGATCTCGATCTCGCGCTGCGCGCAGATGCGCCCTTCGTCGACACCGCCTTCGATGAGGTGCCACGTCACGCCGTGCGTGCGCTCGCCCGCGATCAGCGCCCAGCTCGTCGCGTGCAGCCCCGCGTAGCGAGGCAGCGGGCCGTCGTGGAAGTTGATCGCGCCGTGCTTCGCCTTCGCGAGGACGTCGTCCGGCACGATGCGCAGGTTCGCCGCGCTGAGGATCCAGTCGACCTCGATCGACTCGAGCCGCGACGCGAGATCACGCCCCGGCGCGACGACCCGCAGCGCGCGCTGCTCGGCCCACGCGCGCACGTCCGGCGCGTCGGTCACGAGCGCGGGGATCGTGTGCCCGCGCGCGAGGAGCATCTCGCCGCATTGAACGGTGAGTGACTGCGCTCCGAGGACGAGGAACGCGAGCGGACGTCGTTCGTGCATGGCCCGCGTGAGCTACGAACACACGCGGGCGAAGTGGTGCGCTCACTCACTCACCCGCCATCGAGGGCGCGTACCTGCCGCCGCGATGACCCGCACCGACGAGCTGTCCCGCCGTCTGATCGCCGCGTCGCGCGACGAGCTCTACGACGTCTATCGTCGCTTCGAGTGGACCGATCGGCTCGACCGCGATCGGTACGCGATGCCACCGGAGCTCCTCACGCTCCACGGCACGCCGATCTGGGGTGATCTGAGCGACGAGCAGCGCCATCGCCTCTCGATCGCGGAGACCGCGAACCTCTTCGCGAACACGCTGCACGGAGAGCAGGCGCTGGTCGCCGGGCTCAGCGAGCGCCTCTACGGCGCGAAGCTGAGCGACGAGATCACCGACTACCTCCATCACTTCCTCGACGAAGAGAACAAGCACATGGTGATGTTCGGCGTCTTCTGTCGGAAGTACGTCGGCCGCGTGTACCCCGATCGCAGCGTCGCGTTCCCGAAGATGCTCGCGCCCGGCGAGGACGAGATCGGCTTCTACGCGATGGCGATGGTCGTCGAGGACTTCGGCGACTTCTACAACGTGCGGACCATGAAGGACGATCGCTGCGACGCGCTGGTGCGCGAGATCTCGCTGCAGCACCACATGGACGAGTCGCGCCACCTGGCGTTCGATCGCGCGTACCTCGGCGAGCTGACCGAGCGCTGGCTGCCCCAGTGGGACGAGGCCCAGCGCGCGAAGTTCGCGGCGTGGCTGCGCGGCTTCATGGAGGCCAACTGGTCTCTCTACTACAACCCGAGCGCGTACAAGGACGCGGGGATCGACGAGCCCTACGTCGCGCGCAACCTCGCGATGGCGCACCCCGCGCAGGTCGCGCACCGCACGCGCGTGTCCGCGAAGCTCGTGCGCTTCTTCGAGAAGATCGGACTGCTCCCGGCTACGGCGGAACCGGACGCAGCCTGAGCTCGATCGTCGTCGTGCCCGAGGGCAGATCGACCTCGAGGTCGTGCGGGAAATAGCCGTCCGCGGTGATCGTGAAGCGACGCGTCCCGGGGCGCGTCTCGAACGGCCGCGCATCGAGCACGCGCCCGGTGCCGAGGAAGCGCTCGTCGGTGTACACGCGCGCGGTGTCCGGCGTGACCACGAAGCGCGCGCGCGCCGGCGCAGCGCCGCGCTGCGCACCGCCGCACCCTGCGATCCCGATCACGAGCGCGAGCGCGAACGATCTCATCGCGACCACGGCAGTCCCCTCTCGCTGCTCACCTCGCGCAGCGCCGCGAGCGGCACCGCGACCTCGACCACCGCGCCACCATCGGCGAGCGCGCGCACCCGCGTCACCTCGGCGCGCGCGTCGATCACCCGATGCACCTCGGCCGCGACCGTCGGCGCTGCCGACACCCGCGCCAGCGCGTCGTCCGCCCACGCGTGGATCGCCGCCTTCGCGCGCTCCTCACCACGCGATCGCGCCGCAGCGCGCCGCGCGCTCAGCCGACCGAGCCGCTCGTCGGGCAGCCCGAGCCCGGCCGCGACCACGCGATCGTCGGCGATCGCCGGCGCGACGTCGCTCCACGGCGCCTCGAACGCGGCTGGCAGCGACTGCGCCGCTGCCGATGCCGACGCACCGACCATCAGCATCGCGACGATCGCGACGCCTCGCCTCATTCCCACTCGATCGTGGCGGGCGGCTTGCTCGACACGTCGTAGACCACGCGATTGATCCCGCGCACCTCGTTGATGATGCGCGAGCTGACCTTCGCGAGGAACTCGTAGGGCAGTCGCGCCCAGTCCGCGGTCATGCCGTCCTTCGACGTCACCGCGCGCAGCGCGAGCACGTTCTCGTAGGTGCGTCCGTCGCCCATCACGCCGACGCTGCGCACCGGCAGGATCACGCTGAACGCCTGCCACACCTGCTCGTAGAGCTCCGACGCGCGCAGCTCCTCGATGAAGATCGCGTCCGCCTCGCGCAGCACGTCGAGCTTCTCTTGCGTGATCTCGCCGAGGCAGCGGATCGCGAGGCCGGGCCCGGGGAACGGATGACGCCACAGCACGTGGTGCGGCATGCCGAGCGACGCGCCGACCTCGCGCACCTCGTCCTTGAAGAGCTCGCGCAGCGGCTCGCAGAGCTTGAGGTTCATGCGCTCGGGCAGACCACCGACGTTGTGGTGCGTCTTGATCGTCGCGCTCGGGCCCTTGAACGACACGCTCTCGATCACGTCGGGGTAGAGCGTGCCCTGCACCAGGTGCGTCGCGCCCTTCACCTTCGCAGCCTCGCGCTCGAAGACCTCGATGAACACGCGCCCGATGATCTTGCGCTTCTGCTCGGGGTCCTCGACGCCGTGCAGCGCGTCCATGAAGAGCTTGCTCGCGTCGACGTGCACGAGGTTGAGGCGCCCCTCGCCGTGATCGCCGATCGCGACCTGCTCCTTGAACATCTTCACGACCTCGGCGGCCTCGTTCTTCCGGAGCACGCCGTTGTCGACGAAGATGCAGGTCAGGCGATCGCCGATCGCGCGCGACACGAGCACTGCCGCGACCGACGAGTCCACGCCGCCCGAGAGCCCGCAGATCGCGTGCGCGTCGGGCCCGATCTGCGCGCGGATCTTCTCGACCGCCTCCTCGACGAACGAGCCCGGCGTCCAGTCGGGCGGGAGCTTCGCGACGTCAAACAGGAACGCGCGCAGCATCTCCACGCCGCGCGGCGTGTGCACGACCTCGGGGTGGAACTGCACGCCGAAGATGCGGCGCGAGAGGTTGCCCGCCGCCGCGAAGGGCGCGTTCGGCGTGCTCGCGAGCGTCTCGAACCCGGGCGGCAGCGCGTGCACGCGATCGCCGTGGCTCATCCACACGTCGACGTGCTCGCCGCGCTGGAAGCCCTCGAGCAGTCCCTCGGCCTTGCGCACCTCGATGCGCGCCGGGCCGTACTCGCGCTCGGCCGCCTTCTCCACGCCGCCGCCGAGCAGGTGACAGAAGAGCTGCATCCCGTAGCAGATGCCGAGCACCGGCACGCCGAGCTCGAACACACCGCGATCGACGCTCGGCGCGCCTTCCTCGAACACGCTCGACGGACCGCCGCTCAGGATCACCGCGCGCGGCTCCATCGCGCGGATCTGCGCGAGCGGGATCGTGCACGGATGGATCTCGCAGTAGACGCGCTGCTCGCGGACGCGCCGCGCGATGAGCTGGGTGTACTGCGAGCCGAAGTCGAGGATGAGGACGAGCGAGCGGTCCATGATGGGCCGCGGGCATACCACGCGACGCAAGTACGATCGACGCGGGCTGCTGAGTCCTCGCCGGAGTGCTCGTCCCGCCGGTCCCGGACGGGAGCGCGCGAAGCGCGCGGACGGTAGGGCCGGCGGGCCAGCCGATTTTTCGCGAGCCTCTCAGCGCACGCGCCGGCGGCGCGCCATCAGGGCCAGCCCGAGCGCGATTCCTGCGGCGATCGCGCGGTTTTCTCCACCGCGCGAGGCGACCCCGCACCCACACCCCGACACCGTCTCGCGCCCTCGGGCCACGCCCGCGTCGGCGCCGATCGCGGCGTCCGTCTCGATGATCCCACCGGCGTCCGGCGCGCCCACCGGCCGCACCTCGATCGCGTCGGCGACGATTGCGATCATCTCGCTCACCGGCTCGCCGCTGTCGTCGTCGACCCGCACCTCGTAGTCCACGCCCGGCTCGAACCCGAAGACGCCGAGCGACTGCAGCGCGCCCGCGGTCTGATCGACGATCACCTCGCGCGGCCCTTCGCGCGAGGTGATGGTGTAGGGGGCGACCCGGCTCTCGGCGTACGCCGCGTCGAGGTGCGCGAAGAGCTCGTACTCGCCGCCCGCCTCGAAGCGCAGTGTCCACGTCGCGTAGTTGGCAGGTGCGGTGTCGTCGGTCGCGTTCGTCCAGCGCAGCGATCCGCCGTAGCCCGCGTCGGTCGCGGTGCGCCAGTAGCGACGATCACCGCCGAGCGTCGTGCACGCGTCGAGGTCGTCGATCACGCGCCCTCCCGCGCCGATCACCTCGCACGGCGGGGCCATCCCCATGCCCCAGAAGTCCGCGCCCATCTCGTCCCACACGCGACGCAGCGCCTCGTCGTAGTGCATCGAGCGCGTCTCGTAGACCGAGCAACCGGTGGGTGTGCAGCCGTTGTAGTAGTGGGTGACGGTCTGGATCCACGCGGTGTGTCCCGCGCCCCCGACCACCACCGAGTCCATCCACGCGATCGCCTGCTCGCGGGTGTCGACTCCGTCGACGTAGACCGAGCGGATCACCATCGTGACGACGAAGTCGATCGCCGCCTCGACGTTCCCGGCGATCGACAGGATGCGCTCGCCCTCGCGCGCCAGCGTCTGCTCGTGCGTGCCCGCGTCGAACTGGAACATGCCGAGCCCGCCCTGCAGGTCCTCGCACGGTCCGTCGCCCGCGCCCGCGATCACCGGGCCTCCGCCGCAGTCCGCGCTCACCGGGCCCTGACACGCCCACGTCGCCTCGGACCAACAGTGCGCGAGCCCGGTCTCCGCCTGCGCGATGCCCGCGAGCAGCACGCCGTTGTCGAGCCCCGCGGCCGCGGCGGCATCGCGGATCTGGGTGAGCCGCACCCTTCGCTCCTCGGCGGTCAGGGTCGACTCGATCACGCCGACCTCGCGACCTGGGCTCTGCGCGCAGCTCGCGAGGACCAGCGCCGCGACCACCACCGACGAGCGCGCGCGTGTCATGCGCGCCGAGAATACACTGACCGCTCAGTCCTGTGTTCCGTTGCCGCTGCGATCGCCGCCGAGATCGGGCCTGCGCAGCGCGGTGCCGCTCCGCGAGATCGCGCCCACCAGCGCCTCGAGCACGGTGCGCGACACCGGCTTCGTCAGCAGATCGGTGGCGAGGTCCGGGTCGACCTCGCGCAGCGCCGTGCGATCCCCGCTCGAGAGCGCGCGCCGCGTGATGCCGAGCGCGCGCGCTCGCTCGAGCACCGCGGTGCCGAGCCCGTCGGGCAGGTGCAGATCGCTCAGCACCATCGTGAAGCCCGCGCCCGGGACGAGCTGCGCGAGGCCGTCGGTGACGCACTCCACCGCGACCACCTCGGCGCCCGCCTCCTCGAGGATCCGCCGCAACGCCAAGCGCAAGGTCGGCTCGTCCTCCACGATCAGGACTCGTTGGCGTGGGCTCATGGGCCTGGCTCCGACTGCATGTCCACCTCCGCGCGAGCCTTCACGCGCGCGCCGCCTTCTCGCGCCGCGCGAGCACCCACGCCATGAGGGCCCCCGCGAGGAACCCGAAGAGATGGGCCTCCCACGACACGCCCGGGGTGCCCGGGAGCACGCCCCACACGAGCCCGCCGTAGAGCACCGCGACCAGGAGCGACCCCAGGATCGTGCTCACGCGCCGCTCGAACCATCCGCCGAGCAGCAGGTAGCCGAGCCACCCGAAGACGAGCCCGCTCGCGCCGATGTGCACGCTGCCGGTCTGCCCGAACATCCACACGCCGAGCCCACCGAGCACGATCACCGCGGCGCTCACCGCGAAGAAGTGCCAGGTCTCGCGCAGCATCACGAACCAGCCGAGCACGATCAGCGGCACCGTGTTCGCGATGAGGTGCGGGAACCCCGCGTGGAGGAAGGGCGAGAGCGGGATGCCGATCAATCCCGCGATCTCGCGCGGACGGATGCCGAACGCGTCGAGGTAGCCGCCGAGGAAGACGTCGACGATCTCCTCGGCCCACAGCACCGCGACGAGGATCGCGAGCACGAGGCCGTGCAGCTTCAGCTCGCGACCGAGGTCGGCGAACGTCGGCTCGCGAACGCGCTTCGTCGGTGCAGCGGCCATCGTGCCTTCGAACAGGCTAGCAGACGCGGTCCTTCCCATCGCTCACCCCGCGGGCGCGGTGGCGTCGCGTCGCGCGTGGGGCGGAGTGCCTCGCGGTGCGGCCCTCTCGCACGTCCCCGGCACGGGCACGCGCGATGCGATGCCCGTGGCCAGGAGGCCGGACATGCCGCGGTGGAGCCCGAAGGACGAGCGCAAGTACGAGCACATCAAGGAGAGCCAGGAGGAGCGCGGCACGCCCGCCCCGCGCGCGAAGCAGATCGCGGCGCGCACCGTGAACAAGCAGCGCCGCCAGGAGGGCCGCACGCCCAACAAGACGACGCAGGGAACGGGCAACCCGCGGCGCTCGCTCGAGGACCGCACCAAGCAGGAGCTCGTGAACCTCGCGCGCGAGAAGGGCATCGCGTCGCCGAGCCGGAAGAAGAAGGACGAGCTGGTGCGCGAGCTGCGGAGCGGTCATCGCGCGGCCGCACGTCGCTCGCGCTCGCGTTGATCGGGGGGCGCGCGGCGGGTAAGTCGGCTCGCCATGACGAAGACGACCGACCTCTGCGATGCCCATCCCGAGCTCGTGCGCGTGTGCGATCCGATCTTCCGCTCGTACGGCGCGCGCGTCGTGTTCGACGGACCGATCGCGACGCTGAAGATCCACGAGGACAACGCGCTGGTGCGCAAAGCGCTCGAGGAGCCGGGCGCGGGGCGCGTGCTCGTGGTCGACGGCGGAGGATCGATGCGGCGCGCGCTGGTGGGCGATCAGCTCGCGGCGCTCGGCGCGAAGAACGGCTGGTCGGGCGTGGTCGTCTACGGGTGCATCCGCGACAGCGCGGACATCGCGACGATCGATCTCGGGGTCGTCGCGCTGGGCACCCACCCGCGCAAGAGCGACAAGCGCGGAGTCGGCGTGGTGAACGAGCCGGTGACGTTCGCGGGCGTGACGTTCGTGCCGGGGCAGCACGTGTGGGTCGATCACGACGGCGTCGTCGTCACCGAGCGCAAGGTCGAGGTCAGCGGGTGAGATCGAACGCGGCGCGCCGCTTCGCCTTCGCGGCGGAGCGCAGCGCGCCGCGCACCACGAGCGCGCCGAGCTGAGAGCCCAGGATCGCGAGAAGCAGCGTCGGCTCGACGGTCCAGCGCGACACGAGCGAGAGCAGCAGCCCGGTGCCGACGCACACGCCGAGGATCCGGAACCACACCGGCCGCCCGCGCACGCCGCCGAAGCGCGCCGCGCGCAGGCTCAGCAGCGCGAGCGCCAGCGCCGACGCCAGCACGAGCGGCAGCGCGACCACCGTGAGCGCGATGTCGGCCCATCGCCCGACGCCCTCGGTGCGCGGGTGCGGCAGGACGAGCCCCTCGACGATGCCCGGCTCGTCGTCCGGTCCTTCCACGTCGAAGCCGTCCTTCACCGCGGCGACGGTGACCAGCGCGCGCGCCTCGTCGCTCGTCACGTCGCGGATCGGCGTGCGCGGCTTCGCAGGCTCGGCTGGCCGCGCCGGCTCGCGATAGGCCTCGTTCTTCTTCGCGACCGGCGGCGCGGCGGGCGCGTCCTTCTTCTTCGCCGCCTGGAACGCGCCGCAGTGCGGACAACGCACCGCGGTCGGGCTCATCGCCCGACCGCACGAATCACAAGCCCTGCCTCCCATGCCGCGAGTATGACCCGCGGCACCGAGGACGAGCGATCACACCCGGTAGTTCGGCGCCTCTTCCGTGACGACCACGTCGTGCACGTGCGACTCGCGCAGACCCTGCGCGCTCTGCCGCACGAACTTCGCCTTCGTGCGCAGCTCGCCGATCGTCCGGCACCCGGTGTAGCCCATGCCCGCCCGCAGGCCGCCGACCAGCTGGTACACCACGCTCGAGAGCGTCCCGCGGTACGGCACGCGACCCTCGATGCCCTCGGGCACCAGCTTGCCCGGGTCCTCCACGTCGGCCTGCGCGTAGCGGTCCTTGCTGCCCTTCCGCATCGCGCCGAGCGAGCCCATCCCGCGGTACTGCTTGTAGCTGCGGCCCTGGTACAGCACGACCTGCCCGGGGGTCTCGTCGGTGCCCGCGAAGAGCGAGCCGACCATGATGCACTCCGCGCCCGCCGCGATCGCCTTCACCACGTCGCCGCTGAACTTGATCCCGCCGTCCGCGATCACCGGCACGTCGTGCTTCGCCGCCGCGCGCGCGCAGTCGCTGATCGCCGTGATCTGCGGCACGCCCACGCCCGCCACGATGCGCGTCGTGCAGATCGAGCCGGGCCCGATGCCCACCTTGATCGCGTCGGCGCCCGCCTGGATCAGCGCCTCGGTCGCCTCGGCCGTCGCGATGTTGCCCGCGACGAGCTGCACGTGCGGGTGCTCCTTCTTCGTCTGCCGCACCGCATCGATCACGCCCTTGCTGTGGCCGTGCGCGGTGTCGATCACCAGCACGTCCACGCCCGCCGCGACCAGCGCCGCCGCGCGCTCCTCGCGATCCTTGCCGACGCCGATCGCCGCCGCGCAGCGCAGGCGCCCGTGCTCGTCCTTGATCGCGCCGGGATAGCGCTCGGCCTGCAGCAGATCCTTGATCGTGATGAGCCCGACGAGCTCGCCCTCGTCGCCCACCACCAGGAGCTTCTCGATCCGGTTCGCGTGGAGCAGCTCGCGCGCTCGCTCCTGCGACACGCCGATCGGCACCGTCACGAGCTTGCGCGTCATCAGCGTCTCGACGGGCTGCGCGAGGTTCTTCTCGAAGCGCACGTCGCGGCTGGTGAGGATGCCGACCAGCTTGCCCGCCTTCACCACCGGCAGGCCCGAGATGTCGTGCCGGCGCATCGTGTCGAACGCGTCGTTGAGCGAGCGGTCGGGCTCGATGGTGACCGGGTCGAGCACCATGCCGCTTTCGGCGCGCTTCACCTTGAGCACCTCGCGCGCCTGCTCGTCCGGCGTGAGGTTCTTGTGCAGCACGCCGAGCCCACCGTTGCGCGCCATCGTCACCGCGGTCTTCCACTCGGTGACCGTGTCCATCGCGCTCGAGAGGATCGGAATGTTCAGCTTCAGATCGCGCGTGAGGCGCGTGCGGACATCCGCGTCGTGCGGGAGGAAGTCCGAGTACCCCGGCTGCAGCAGGACGTCGTCGAAAGTCAGCGCAAGGCGCGGGGTTTCATCGAGCACGGCGGGCCTCCCTTTCGGAATGGCGGGCGAGTATAGGGCGCACCCCCCGCACCCGCGAGCGGGGGCGTGCGCGATCGCGATGCGTGGCCCAGCGCCTCGCTCACGCCGGCTGATCCCGATGGATCGTCGGCCTCCACCAACGCTTCGGTCGGCGCTCGGGCTCGGCCTCGCGGAGCACCGCCTCCAGCGCGCGCCTCAGCTCGGGAGGCACCTCCTCGCCGCGCTGCGCCAAGCGCGCGAGCAACGCGAGCGTCACGACCTCGCGCCGCCTGGCCAGCGCGTCCTTCATCTCCATGCGCCGCGATCTCCGGGTCAGCCACACCGCGAACGCGACCAGCCCGAGCACCCCGCCGAACACCAGCAGATCGAGCAGCTGCGCGCTGCGCCGGACCGCACGCTGGAGGGACTCCACCATGCCCCGCGGGTCACGCCCCTCGGCCTGGCGCGCGAGCTTCGCTTCGCGCAACGCGCTCGAGGTGCCGCGCACCGACTCCGCCGACACCGCGCGCACCGTCGCCCGCAGCAGCTCCTGGGTCTCGGGATCGCGCAGGATGCTGCGCAGCGTCGGGCCGGCCTCCTCGCGCAGCGTGCCCGCGGCCGAGGCGATCACCCGATCCGTCACGTCGGAGAGACCCTCCGCGAGACGATCGCGGCTCGCCCGCGTGACGAGCTCGCGCGTCGCGGCGTCGACGCTCTGCCGCACCGTCGACGTCATGACCGGCGTGAGCTCGCGATCGATCGCGGTCGCGACCGCCGCCACGATGCGCTGGGCGAGGTCCTCGATCGCCGCCGAGACGCGCGCGGCGCGCTCCTCTTCACCGAGCGCGTCGAGGGTGCCGTCGGCGAGCAGCGCGGCCAGCTGCCGCACGCCGTCGCGCACCTCGGGGGCGTCGAACACCTCGGCCGCGAGCGCGCGCGTGTCCTCTTGCGCCAGCGTGCGGAGCGTCTCGTGGATCAGCGGCTCGGGCATCTCGGTGGCGACGCTGCGGGCCACCGGCGCGCACGCCGATGCCAGCACCAGGGTTGCCGCGATCGTCCCGCACCGCATCGCGAATGGCGGGAGCAATCCGAGGACCGCGCTCTTCCCGCGAGGCAGCGCGCCTCAGCGGCTCGCCTACCGTCCGCGCGCTCCGGAGGGCTCAGGGCTCGCGCTGCAGATGCTCGGCGGCGTCGTGCCGGCCCTGCTTGATCACGCCGCCCGGGATCGCGGCCACGATCGACTCGAGCGTCGCGCCGGGCAGGCGCGCTGCGTCGTGCACGCGGCGCTCGATCTCGTCGGGGTCGTCGTTGCCGAGCATCCACTCCGCGTAGCGGCGATCGCCGTCGGCCACGATGATGCGCATGCCCGGCATGCGGATGAAGCGATCGACGTGCAGCGCCATGAGCACGATCATCGACGCGCGCGCTCACCCGACAACACAGGCGAGCGCGCGCTCCGATCGCTCAGCGGCAGGTCTGGGCGCGCGGCACCGTCTGGGGCTGGCAGGTGAGCGGCTGGCAAACGGTCACCCACTGGCCCACCGCGCCGCACGGCGCGACCGCGCCGCTCCAGCCCGACGTCATCGAGCACGAGAGCGAGCCCGAGCAGCGCCCGACGATCGGGTCCGACGACTGCACCGTGCCGTCGCGCACGCGCCCCAGCGCCCGTCGTCGTCCTCGAGCGTGACCGGCCCGTCCTCGCGCACGAAGAAGCGATAGGTCGCGGTCGTCGTGCTCTCGGCGACGATCGAGATCGTGCGCGGGTTCTCCGGGCACCACGGGGCGCGCGCGGAAACGGGGAGCGACCTGGAATCGTCCAGGGCGAGCCGTGGTATCTCCCGCGCCCATGAGCCACCAGCCCACGGTCCACCTCGAGCGCGACGAGCACGGCGTCGTCACGCTGATCCTCGACGACGCGAAGCGCCGCAACGCGATGACACCCGAGCTCGGCGATGCGCTCGCGGCGCGGGTGCGCGAGCTGGTGAAGGACGAGACGGTGCGCGCGGTGGTGCTCACCGGCGCGGGCGGCGCGTTCTCGGGGGGCGGCGATCTCGCGATGCTCGAGCGGCTCCGCACCGTGAGCGCCGCGGAGGCCGAGTCGTTCATGCTCGACTTCTACGCGCGCTACCTGTCGATCACGCAGCTCGGGGTGCCGACCCTCGCCGCGATCGAAGGACCGGCGATCGGCGCGGGGCTCTGCGTGGCGCTGGCCTGCGATCTCTGCGTCGTCGACGAGGACGCGAAGCTCGCGCTCAACTTCGCGAAGCTCGGCCTCCACCCCGGCATGGGCGCGACCTACCTCGCGCCGCTGCGAGCCGGCCCGATGCGGGGCGCCGAGCTGCTCTACACCGGGCGCCGCTTCGACGGGCGCGAGGCAGTACGGCTGGGCCTCGCGCTCGAAGCGGTGAAGGCGAGCGACGTGCGCGCGCGAGCCGTCACGATCGCGCGTGAGATCGCCAGCGCCGCGCCGCTCGCGATCCGCGGGCTGCATCGGGTGATGGGCATCGATCGCGGCGCGCTGATGGCCGCGCTCGCCCACGAAGCGCGCGAGCAGGCGGTGAGCTACGCGAGCGCGGATCTCGGCGAAGGCTTGAAGGCCGCGAGCGAGAAGCGCGCGCCGAAGTTCGCGGGCCGCTGAGTGGACGCGCGCCGACATCCCTGAGATCGTCCGCGCATGCGCGCTGTCCTGCTGTCTGCGCTGATCCTCCTGAGCGGCTGTCACGAGGCCCGCGTCGCCGAGAGCGATGCGGGCGCGCTCGAGCCCGACGCCCCGCGCCCACCCGAGGGGCCAGTCCCCGAGCACTGCGAGCTCGATTGGATCGTCGAGCGCGCTGCGCGTGCCGACGCACTGCCGTCCGCCGATCTCGCCATCGCCGAGGGCGAGGTCGTCATCGCGCGGCTCTCGGGCCTCGATCCGACGACGGTCGGCGACACCGTGACCCTCGGGGTGAGCGCCGGGGGCGACCTCGCGTTCGAGCGAACGTTCTCGATCGGTCTCGAGCTGCTCCAGGTCGGCGGGCACGTCGTCGTCCAGCGCACCGATCGGTCCTCCGATTCCCACCGCATCGAGTGGGTCGCGCTCGATCCGCGGACCGGCGCCGACCGCAGCGCGCTCGCGCGCATCGACGTGGCGCCCGGGGTCGACGTCTTCGCGCGCTCGATGCTCGCGATCGGCGGCGGCCGCTACCTCGTCGAGGGGTGGGTCATGGGTGAGCTCGTCGACCGAGAGGGCCGGGCGACGTCGTTCCCCGATCGGTCGAACGCGCTGCTGCTGGTCGACGAGGCGGGGCTGGTCCGCGCCACGTCCATCGAGGGCTTCAGGCTCTGGCTCTCGAGCGCGGGCGAGCAGGTCGTCGCGATCGTCGAGGCCGCGGCTCCGGGGTGCGTCTTCGACGCGTGCTTCGGAGCGGGCACCACGCGGCTGCAGCTGCGCGGCGACGGCTCGGCGTCGCCGCTGGCTCCGCTCTCGTCGTGGGCGGGTCTCCGGGAGTACCGCCACGCCGGCAGCGAGTCGTTCGCGATCGCGTCGTACGACCACGTCACGGCGTTCGGCGACGACGGCGCGGAGCGGTGGTCCGAGGCGCTGCCGGCGCGCTTCAACCTCTGGGATCTCGAGCTCGACCTCGCGCGGCGGAGGGTCGTGGCGTTGACGTCGATCGGGACCGACGAGTCGTGGAGCTACGCCGGCCGCGCCATCGAGACCGGCCCCGCGACGCGCGAGCTGTTCCTCGAGATCGACGCCGATGACGGCTCGCCGCGGCGGTGGTGGTCGATGGCCACGGAGATCGGCAGGTCGGGCGCGATGGAGTGGGCGCTCGGCGCGTCGGGACGGTTCTACGTCGCTGGCAACGCCCAGCCCGAGGTCGAGCTCTGCGGCCGCGTGATCCGCGACGCGGTGTTCGTCGCAGCGCTCCGACCCTGAGCCGTCGCGAGCGAGTACCATCGCGCGCCAAGGGGGCTCTGCCATGACTCGCTCGTTCGCCGCTCGTGATCTGATCTCACTGCCGTCCGTCACCGCCGAGGACGCGTACGCGCTCGCTTCGCAGCTCTTGACCGAGGCCCGCGAGGCCCGCGCTCCCGCCGCCGTCGGCGATCGCCTCGACTCGCTCGAGGCCGCGCGAGGCCTGCTCTCCGCGCAGCTCCTCAGCCGCCGCGTCGGCCCGGGCGTCAATCCCCTCTCCGCGGTCGAGGCCGATCGCGCGCTCGACGACGCCTGGGGCCTCATGAGCCAGTGGCTCGGCGCGTTCCGACGCCTCGACGACCTCCTGCAGGCATCGGAGGTCGCCGAGCTCCACAGCTTCCTCTTCGGCGAGGGCCTCACGTTCCTCTCGCTCAAGTTCAAGGCCGAGTGGACCGCGTCGGAGACGCGCGTCACCGCGCTCCGCACCCGCCGCAACGAGGATCTCGTGCGCGCGCTCGGCGGCGGGCCCTTCCTCGATCGCCTCTTCGCGGCGCACGCGCGCTACGGCGAGGCGCTCGGGATCACCGCGCCGGCGCCGGTCGCGAACGACACCAAGGTGCGGGAGGCGCTCGACGGCGTGCTCGACGCGATCCGCGACTACGTCGTCGCGGTCGCGAGCACCGTGCGCCGCGATCGGCCGGCCACCGTGAAGCGCGCCGACCAGCTCCTCCGCCCGCTCACCGAGTGGCAGAGCGAGCCGCGCGAGGCCCCGACCGGAGGGGATCCCCCGCCCGCGACGTGATCGATCGGGGGCTCTGGACCCCGAGAGGGTCAAGACAACGGCACGCGTGTCGACCGACGTTGGCCTCAGGGGTCGACCGAACGGCACGCGTGTCGATCGTTCGGGGGTAGCCACCCCCAATCATCGAGATCGATCCCGTCGAGACGCCCCCCGCGGGGTCGACCGAACGACACCCGTGTCGATCGTTCGGGGGTAGCCGCCCCCAACTACCGGGATCGATCCCGTCAGCGCGACCCCTCGGGGGCTTTTTCTCGGTTGCCCCCAGTGATCCCGAGCCCTGCGGCGGCGCCGTGATCATCGTGGACGGGCACCAGCCGCGAGCGCGCGGTCGGTGGCTGGGTCGCGGCGGCCGCCGCGACGCAGGAAGCTCCGGTCACTCTCGCTCCGTAGACCGCAGCGCATGATCATCTACGGCACGCGGATGTATGGGCGGGTCGACGAGATGCCCGAGGGCTACGTCGCCACGCAGTTCGTGCACATCTGGTTCGTCCCGCTCGTCCCGCTGAGCAGCATGCTGGTCACCGACGACTCGAACGACCGCAGCGTGCGCGGCGTGAAGCTCGGGTGGAGCGGCAAGTCGATCCTCGCCGCGTATCTGCGGGCCGGCGGCGTGCTCGCGACGATCGTGTTCCTCGGCTTCGCGATCATCACCGCGCTCTCGATGCTCGACGGCGGCATGGAGCATCTCTTCCAGCGCTGGGATTACTACTCGCAGTCCTGGGTGATCGACTGGACGACGCTGATCGCGCTGCCGTTCTCGTTCGGCGCCGCGATCTTCTCGGCGCTCGTCGTGTGGGGCAGCTACAAGCTGCTCGGCCCGTGCAGCGAAGCGCGCCGCCGCATGCTGCTCGAGGCCGCGACCCAGCGCCGCTGAGCGTCCACACAATCGGCTCGCCGCCGGTCCCTCCCGTGCGCGCGCTCCGCGCGCTCCCGTCCGGGACCGTCGGACGAGCACTCCGGCAGGGGCTTACTTCGCTCGGCGCCGCACCGCGTACCCGTACTGCGTCGGCCACGACTGCTCTTCGTCGAACGCGTGCTGGGCGCGCAGCATCCAGTAGGGCTCGCGCAGCAGCTCGCGTCCCAGCAGCACGAGGTCGGCGTCGCCGCCGGTGATGACCTCGTCCGCCTGGTGCGCATCGGTGATGAGGCCCACCGCCCCGGTCGCGATGTCCGCGTCGTCCCGGATGCGCCGCGCGAACGGCACCTGGTAGCCGCGCGCGACCGGGATCTTCGCGACCGGCGTCATGCCGCCCGACGAGACGTCGATCACGTCGACGCCTCGCACCTTGAGGCGCTTCGCGAGCTCGACCGAGCCCTCGACGTCCCAGCCTCCCTCGATCCAGTCGGTCGCGCTGAGGCGCACGAAGAGCGGCAGCTCCGGAGGCATCACCGCGCGGAATCGCTCCGCGACGCGCAGCACGAGCCGCATGCGGTTGTCGAGGCTGCCGCCGTACGCGTCGGTGCGCCGGTTGCTGATCGGCGAGAGGAACTCGTGCAGCAGATAGCCGTGCGCCGAGTGGATCTCGAGCACGCGGAACCCCGCGTCGAGCGCGCGCCGCGCCGCGGCCTCGAAGGCGTCGACGAGCGCGTCGATCTCCTGCTCGTCGAGCTCGTGCGGCATCGGGCTCTGCGCGTCGAAGGGGATCGCGCTCGGCGCCACCGGCTGCCATCCGCCGTCGCTCGCCGCGACCGCGCCTCCGCCGTGCCAGGGCGGCGCCGTGCTCGCCTTGCGTCCCGCGTGCGCGAGCTGGATCCCCGGCACCGCGCCCTGTGACTCGACGAAGCGCGCGATGCGCGCGAGCGGCTCGACGTGGGCGTCGCTCCAGAGCCCGAGATCGTTCGGCGAGATGCGCCCGTCGGGGGTGATCGCGGTCGCCTCGACCATCACCAGCGCCGCGCCGCCGACCGCGCGGCTGCCGAGGTGCACGAGGTGCCAGTCGTTCGCGAAGCCGTCGCGCGCGCTGTACTGGCACATCGGCGACATCACGACGCGATGCCGCAGCGTGACGCCGCGCATCGTGTAGGGCGTGAGCAGATCGATCTCCGGGACCTCGCGATCGTGCTGCGTGTCGGCGCGGCAGCCGTGTCCCGTCGGAGCCTCTCGCGCGAGCTCGCTCATCGTCGTCCTCCGTCGCCCGCCGACGGAGCAAGCGCCGCGCCCGGTTGACGCGGCCCCCGGGGCGCGACGACGCTCGCGCACATGGACGAACGCTGGCTCGCGCACCTCGTCGCGTCGCGCGCGCAGACGCTCGAGGACGTCGCGGCCGCAGGCCTCTCGACGGTCGCGATCCTGTCGGGCGACGCCGCGCCCGATCCGGTGCTCGACGCGCTCGCCGCCGACGCGCTGGAGCGCGGCTTCGCGATCGCGACGTGCTCGCTCGCCGACGGAGGGCTGCACGATCTCGACGTCGTGGTGGGCAAGCTCGCGTCGTCGCTGCGGCTGCCGGGCACGGATCCCGGGCGCCGTCATGGGCTGGTGGTCGCGCTCGATGCGTTCGTGGCGAAGCACAAGAAGCACGCCGAGGAGCGCTTCGAGGCGCTCGCCGAGGAAGAGGCGCTGGCGGGCGAGCTGCGCGTGCTCGCGTCGCAGTACCTCGCGGCAGCGACCGGGCGCACCGAGGCGCGTCGGCTCCACGCGTGGCTGGGCGGCAAGGAGGTCCCGACCGAGCTCGCGATGCGCCCGCTCGCGGCGCGCACCGCGAAGCGCGCGCTCGCGCAGCTGACGCGTCTGGCGCGGGTGCTCGGTGCGCGCGGGACCCGCGTCGTGCTGCGCGACGCCGAGGCGCTGGTCGATCTGAGCGGCGGCCGTCGCGACGTCGCGTACACGGTGCTGCGCGAGCTGGTCGACAACGCCGACGGCGGGCGGGGCACCGTCGCGACCGAGATCCTGGTGGTGGGCAGCGGCGCGCTCGATCGTCGCGCCCACTCGCTCACCGAGCATCCGGCGCTCGCGTCGCGCATCGCGCCGGTGTTGCCGCCGGGATTGCCGGTGCCGCACCAGAGCTGGCTCTCGCTCGAGCCGCCGGTCGACATCGATCGCGACGCGCCGAGCGTGCGTGCGATCGAGGGCAAGCGCGCGGGCGCGATGCGCGCGCTGGTGCGGGTCGCGCAGGGCCTGCCGCCGCTCGAGGCGATCGCCGAGCTGACGGTGGGGATGGACGAGGTCGACGCGCGCATCGAGCAGCTCTTCGCGCACGCGTCGAACGACGGCTCGGTGTTCGCGGTGCTCGTCGGCGAGTACGGCGCGGGCAAGACCCACCACCTGCTGCACATGGAGGCGCGGGCGCTCGCGGATCAGCGGCCGGTGCTGCGACTGGCGGTGGAGCGGCTCGACGAGGATCTCGGCAACCCGCAGCGTCATCTGCGGCGACTGATCGAGAACGCAGCGCTGCCGCTTCGACGGCGCGCGACCCCGATCGATCGGCTCGAGGGCTGGCTGCGCACCCCGGCGACACGGAAGCGACTGCGCGCGTCGCTGGACGCGATCGCGCAGGGGGACAGCGACGCGGCGCGCGCGGCGGAGCGATGTCTGCGCGGTGCCGAGGCGGGCGAGCTCGAGGACGCGGCGGTGATGGAGACGCTGGGCGCGCTCGACCTCGAGACCAAGCCGGGCAACCCGTCGTACCGCAAGGACGCGTACGGGCGCCTGCTGCTGTGGCTCGATCTGCTGGCGCGGCTCGAGGGGTGCGAGGGCCCGGTGCTGATCCTCGACGAGGCGGAGAACCTCTATCGCGCGGGGGTGTCGCGCGCGGAGCGGAGGACGGCGCTGCGCTCGCTGGGGTTCTACTGCGGCGGCGCGCTGCCGCGGGCGTGCGTGGTGCTCGCGGTGACGCCCGACACGCTGGGCGCGCTGCGCGAGGAAGCGGCGGAGCTGCTCGACCAGATCGAGGCGCAGTCGACGCTGCTGCCGACGGAGGACGTGGCGATGCTGCGGCGGAGGCTGCTGCGCGCCCGGCCGATCCCGGTGACGAAGCTGGGGCGCGAGGGCCTGGCGACGCTGGCGGAGCAGGCGCACCGGCTCGCGAAGGACGTGCACGGCAAGCGGGTGGAGCGAGCGCGCGACGAGGACACGATCGCGAAGGTGGTGCGCGAGGCGAGGACCCCGCGCGAGCTGCTGCGCCGGGTGGTGATGCAGGGCGAGCGCGCGGCGTGGCTCGGGGAGTGATCGGGGCACTCAACCTGGGTGGCGGAACGCGGCGCGGCACGCCCGCTGTCGCCGCACGTGGCTGACGGCCCGTCAGGCGGTCGCCGCCGGCCCCGCCAACCCACGTTGAGTATTCTCGTATTTCGTGCTCGGAACACCCGGCACGCGACGTGCGCATCCGCGCCGCCATGACCCAACCCCGCCTGATCGAGCCCGACGCCGTCTACCTCATCACGCGCCGGGCCGTGCGCCGCCATCACCTGTTCGCGCCCGATCCGCGGATGAACCGAATCTTCCTCTACACGCTCGCGGTCGCCGCGAAGCGGGCCGGGGTCCGCGTCCATGCCGCCGTGCTGATGAGCACTCACGAGCACCTCGTCGTCTCCGATCCCGACGGCCGTCTCCCCGAGCTCCTCCACTACCTGCACCGCCACGTCGCGCTCGCGACGAAGGTCCTGCGTCGCTGGGAGGGCTCCGTGTGGGACCACGAGCCGACGAGCGTCGTCGAGCTCCGCACACCGAACGCGGTCGTCGAGAAGATCGCGTACGCGATCGCCAACCCCGTCGCCGCATGCCTCGTTCCGCGCGCGAAGGACTGGCCCGGCGTCACGACGCGCCCACACGAGCTCGGAAGGGCGACGTGGCGCATCGAACGTCCGACCGAGTACTTCGGCCGCGATGACGACAAATGGCCGCCCTTCATCGAGCTGCACCTCGAGGTGCCCCGCGCCGCCCGCCAGCTCGAGGTCACCGACGACGCGTTTCGGGAGCTCGTGGCTCACGAGGTCGCAGCGCTCGAGTCGACCGCGCGCGCTCGAGCCCGCGAGGCCGGCGGAACGTTCCTCGGCGCCGACCGCTGCGCCAAGCTCTCGCCGTTCCGCCGTGCGACCTCGCGGGAGCCCATCCGCGACACGAACCCCACGTTCGCCGTCGGGCGCGGCAACCACGTTGCATGGCGCGAGTGCGCGGAGCGCGTCCGCGCATTTCGCACAGCCTACCGTCGAGCGCGCGAAGGCTGGCGCCGCGGCCGGCGCGACGTTCCGTTCCCAGTCGGTACGTGGCTGATGCGCGAGGAGCACGCGGCGTTGATCTCCGCCGCGTGACCCCGAGACGCTACTGCAGCGTGACCGCCGCGCTCTCCGCGCTCTGCCCCGAGCGCGTCTGCACCCGGAACGTCGCCGTCCCCATCATCCGCCGGTGCACGTTCAGCTCGAGCTCGACCGGCGACGCGCGACGCACCCGCACCCGCTGTCCGCCGAACGTCACCCACTGATCGTTCGGCCGCGCGCCGAACCCGTGACCGCGCACGATCACGGTGCAGCCCTGGCGCACGCACCCGCGGCTCTCGACCGACGTGATCGCCATCCCGCCCGGCGGCGGCGTGACGTCGACCCGCGGGCTCGCCTCGCGACCGTCCGCGGTGCGCACCGCGAGCGCGCCGCTCGACGCGCCCATCGGCACCACCACGCGGATCTCCGCGCTGCTCACGAACGTGTAGGGCACCGGCGTCGGCACGCCCGCGAAGCGCACCTCCATGCCCGTCGGGGTGAACCCGCTGCCGCGGATCGTCAGCCACTGCCCGGGGTACGCGTTCGCCGGCTCGAGGCCGCTCACCGTGAACGCGCCGAGCACGTTGAAGACCTGCTGGCTCTGCGCGCTGCCCTGCAGGCGCACCGTGACCCGCAGCTGCCCGCTGGTCGCGCCCTCGGGGATCACCGCCTCGATGCGCTGATCGGTCACCGAGCGCAGCTGCATGCGCCGATCACCGATCGCCGCCTCCACGAGCGCCGCGTTGTTGCCGAAGCTCGCGCCGTGGATCGTCACCACGCTCCCCGGCAGGCCCTGCGCCGGCTCGAAGCGCGCGATGAACGGCGGGGTCGTGACGACGAACGGCTGGCCCGAGCGCGCCGTGCCCGCGTTCTGCACCTCGACCTGGATCGGCCCGCTCGCCGCCGCCGGCATGCGCACGCGCAGCTGGGTCGGCGCCGCCGCGATCACCTGCGCCGCGACGCCCGAGATCGACACCCGGTTCTGCGCCGCGACCGGGCTGAAGCCGCTGCCGGTGATCACGACCTCGGTGCCCACACCGCCGCTGCGAGGCTGGAAGTCGGCGATCGCCGGCGCGCTGAGCACGCTGAACACGCCGCTCGATCGCACCGGCCCGACGCCGTTCACGATCACCGAGATCGGCCCGCTGGCCGCGCCCTGCGGGATCTCGACGACGATCTCCTGGGCCGAGAGCCCGCGCACGACGCCGGGCACGTTGCCGAAGATCACCTGCACGACCCGAACGTCGGTGCCGAAGTTGCTGCCGCGCACCCGCACCATCGAGCCCGGCGGGCCCGCGGGCGGATCGAACGACGCGACCACCGGCGCGGCCTGCACCACGAACGGCGTCGACGAGTACGCGCGCCCGGTGCGCCGGATGTCGACCATGATCACGCCGCTCGTCGCGGAGGGCGGCACCTCGATCACGATCGCGGTCGGCGACGCGCTCACGACGCGCACCGCGGTGTTGCCGATGAAGACCTGCTGGGCGCGCGGCGAGCTGTGGAAGCCGCTGCCGCTGATCGTGACCTGGGTGCCGGGCGCGCCGACCGCGGGCGAGAACCCGGTGATCGCGAGCGGCACGCCGATCTGCAGATCGAAGGGCGCGACGGTCTCTCCCGAGCCCGCGACGCGCACCGTGAAGCGCCCGGTCTGCGCGGTCGGCGGCACGATCACGACGAGCTCGTTCGGCGTCGCCGTGCGCACCACCACCCCGACGCCCCCCAGCGTCACGAGGTTCTCGGTGATGCGCGGCGAGAAGTTCTCTCCGACGATCCGCACCTCGGCGCCCGGCGCGACGGCGCGCGGCTGGAGGTCGGTGATCACCGGCGGCGGCGCGGCGGCGAGCACCCGGAACTCCGGGCCGATCGTGGTGGTGATGCCGGGCACCTCGACTGCGATGCGACCGCTCTGCGCGCCCTGCGGGATGCGCAGGGTCCAGCGGTTCGGCATCTGCGAGAGCACCTCGACCGGCTGTCCCGCGAGGCGCACCTGCTGCCCGGGCCGGAAGTAGCGGCCGATCATCTGCACCACGGTGCCCGGCGGCCCCGACGTGGGCTCGAGCCGCTCGATCACCGGCGGCGGCTGCTCGACCTGCGCGTGCGCCGGCGGCGCGATCAGGGCGGCGAAGAGCGCGAGCACGAAGGGGAGGGCGCGAAGGATGATTCTCATGCAATGCCTCGAAGAGCGGGCCTCGGGGGAAGGGCGCGCGAGCATACGACGCCTCGGTCGCGCGGCGCTCGAACGCGGACGGTCCGCTCGAAGCCAGTCGACGTGCGCTCGTCGCGATCGATTTCGTCGCGCGAGGACCTTGCGCGGAGATCCCTTCGTCGTGTAAGCCACGGTTCACCTGAACACGAGTTCAGGCATACGGAGGCAGGCCGTGCACGACGACATCCGCGATCCCGTTCCCGCTCTCGCCCGCGAGATCCTCGAGCTGTACCGCGGTCCACTCACCGAGGTGCGCTTTCCCGATCTCGATCGGTCGATCCTCGAGACCGCCGAGGGCGAGCTGATCGACGCCCAGCGCACCCTCGAGGCGGCCGAGCGCGCGCTCGAGGCGGCGCGCGCGGTGGTCGCGGAGCGAACCGCGACGCTGACCGCGAAGGCCCAGCGTGGCCTCTCGTACGCGAAGGTGTTCACCGAGGACCAGCCCGAGCTGCGCGAGCGCGTCACCGCGATCGCCGCGATCGCGTCGGTGGTCCGCCGGCCCGAGCCCGCGCGCGACGAGGCGTCGGCGGCGGCGAACGCGCCGAAGAAGCGCGGCCGCCCGCGGAAGATCCGCGAGGAAGAGGGGGCCGCGCCGCTCTTCGCCGAGGGCGCCCCGAGCACCGAGCTCGAGCTCGACACGGAGCTCGCCGACTCCGAGGCCGCGTAGCCCGCGGCCGCCCCCGGAGGGGAGTTCCGCTCTGGCCGCAACTCTCCCGGGTCGACCGCCCGGCTTGATTCCCGGACGCGCTCCCGGGTATGGAGGACTGGCGTCGGCAGTTTCGCGCACAATCCGGAGGCGGAATGGCTCGAGCGACACTTGGTTCCTTGGCCTGGCTGGCAATCGCAGCGCTGGGCACGCTCCTCTCGCTCACGGTTCCAGCGACGCGCGCCGAGGCGCAGCGCGGCATCCCGGTCAACGTCGAGTCCGTTCCCCCGGGCGCGACCGTCTATCTCGACACGCCCGACGGGGCGCCCCTCGGCACCACGCCGCTCACCGCGGTCCGCGTCCCCGCGGGCGCGCACACGCTGATCTTCCGGATGCCGAACTTCGAGGAGGCGCGGCTCACGGTGACGGTGCGCCGTCGCCGCGAGACGTTCCGCGCCGTCCTCCGTCCGCTCGGCACCATCGAGGTCAGCGCGGGCAACGAAGGCGCGCGCGGCGCGCAGGTGCGGATCGACGGCCAGGTCGTCGGCGGAGGCACCCTCGGATCGCTCCCGATCCGGGTGGAGAGCCTCCAGCCGGGCCGGCACCAGGTCGAGATCTCGCGCGAGGGCTACAACAACTTCGAGCAGTGGGTCGAGGTGCAGGGCGGACAGGTGGTCCGCGTCACCGCGATGCTCGAACGTGCGGCGCCGACGACGGGCTCGATCCTCGTCAGCGCCGACATCCAAGGCGCACCGATCTTCCTCGATGGTCAGCCACGAGGCGCGACGACGACGGTGCTCGACGACGTGCCCGCGGGCATGCACCAGATCGAGATCCGGCCGGAGGGCGAGGACGTCCAGCCGTTCTCGCAGCAGGTGCTGGTGCAGGCGGGACAGCGCGCGACGGTGAGTGCGACGCTGCGCCGCGCGCAGACCGCGCCGACGACCGGATCGATCGCGGTCATCACCGACGCGCCGAACGCCGAGGTGCGCATCAACGGTCAGCCGCTGCCGCTCGGCACGTTCTCGCGCGACGGTCTCGCGCCGGGCAACTACGTCGTGCAGGTGATCGCGGAGGGGCACCAGGCGTTCCGCCGCGAGGTCACGGTCACGGCGGGACAGACGACGTCGGTCGACGCGCAGCTCGCGCGCGAGCTCGGTCCGCCGGGCCGCATCAACATCGTAGTCGCGAACGTCTCGGGCGCCCGGGTCACGGTCGACGGCGAGGAGCGCTCGGCGCCGTTCGTCGTGAACCAGCCGGAGGCGGGCACGCACGCGGTGGTGGTTCGCGCCGACGGCTACGAAGAGGTCAGCTTCACCTGCTCGACCGCGCCGGGCGCGCCTCCGGGCGACTCGTGTGATCGCACGATCAACATGGCGCCCCTCGCGGTGGCGCTGCGGGTGACGCTGCAGGAGGAGATCGAGGGCGTCGCGGTGCTCACCGTCGACGGTCGCGAGATCGGCCAGGTGCCCTACGAGGGCCGGGTCCCGGTGGGCGATCACACCTTCGAGGTGAGCGCCGAGGGCTACGAGCCGTTCCGCCGGCAGATGCTGGTGAGCTACGGCGAGGGCGCGATCACGATCGACGCGCACCTGCGCGACTCGAGCGAGGAAGCGGCGGCCGAGGGCACGACGCACTCCGCGCTGCCGATCGCGATGAACCACCCGATGATCGACGCGTCGATCGGCTGGCCGTACCTCGCCGAGCTGCGCCTCTCGATCGGCCTGCACGAGCTCTTCGACGCGGGCTTCGGCATTCGCACCTTCGGGCGCATCACGGAGTTCGAGGGTCGCCTGCGCTTCGGCGGTCGCGTGCTGCGTCAGCTCGCGTTCGGTGTGCAGACGCGCTTCGGCGGCGGCATCGGGCCGAGCAGCAGCGTCGGCACCCCCGACTACTCGGAGTTCGACGGCGATCCGACGATGGCGGGCGACCAGCCGCTGCCGAACGAGCTCCACCAGGAGTACCGCCCGGGCGTGCCCGGTGAGGCGCGCTGGGATTACCCGGTCAACACCGCGTTCTTCTCGGTCGAGGGCCTGATGTCGCTCCTCCTCGAGCCGATCGCGGCGGTCACGCTCTGGCTCGGGATGGACATCACGAGCGACGAGTACGCGGCGAGCGCGCGCAACTCGAGCGCCTACGCCGACTTCAACTCGGAGGGCGGCCCGATCTGCGTGACCGACGGGACCGAGCTGCACTGCGATCGCCAGGACATGGCGCGCTTCCGCCTCGGCGGCGCGGTGGACTTCGTCCTCTCGGCGAACTTCAACATCTGGTTCATCTTCGAGGGCGTGCTCGCGCAGACGAGCGATCACCGGCGCATGCTGAGCGGCTTCATCGGCGACGCGCTGGACATCCGCATCTATCCGCGGCTCGGCATCACCTACAAGTTCTGACCTCGCGGGTCGGAACGATCACGATGCGCCCCGGGACGAGCTCGTCCCGGGGCGCGTTCGTTTCGGAAACCGAACCGACATCCGAAACGGAGTCACCTCGCGCGGCCGGTGGTACGTTCGCGTCCGTGGTGCGCGGCCTCGCGCGGATCTTCGCTCTCGTCGTCCTGTTGCTCGCGCCGACCTCGCTCGCCGCGGCCCAGGAGGCGTCCGCGGGCGCCAGCCCACGACGACCCGAGCAGCTCGATCCAGCTGCGCCGCTGACGTTGCGTCCCGAGGCCCCGCTCCGGCCGCTCGCCGAGCGGGTCGCGCGGATGCTCTCGCTGCGCGCCCAGGTCGAGATCACGGTGGGCGAGCCTCCGCCTCCCGGCGTGCCCGAGGCCGTGCCCGCCGCGCACGTCGGACTGATCCGCGAGGGCGCCGAGGTGCTCGTGACGCTCGGCGGGCCCCAGGGGCTGCTCTACCAGAGCCGGCTCGATCTCCCCCCGGCGCGCGACGCCGCGGTGCGCGCGGTGGCGCTGGCGGTCGAGGCGCTCCGCGATGCCGCGCTCGAGGGACCGCCCCCCAGCGATCGCGCCGAGGGCCCGGGCGCACGCCCCGGCGAGCGGGTGAGCTTCGTGTACTACGAGCAGGAGGGCGGGCTCTTCGGGGTGCGGCGCCGCATCGAGCCGATCGCGCGCCCCACGATCTACCTGCGGCTCCTGCTCGGGTTCTCGACCGCGCGCGACACCGCGCTGGTCGGCCCCGGCGTCGGCGTCGGCCTCTGCATCGACATGAGCTGTCTCGTGCTCGAGGGCGATCTGCCGCTGATCCCCGAGGAGCGATCGACGTCGCTGGGCGAGATCGTCCAGTACCGGCCGATCAGCGTCGGGATGCGCTTCCAGCTGCGCCCCTGGCGGTGGGGTGACTTCGTGCCCGCGCTCACGTTCGGCGTGCTCACCCGCTTCGGGAACGCGTGGATCGAGGCGACCGACGCCTCGCAGACCGTGACGGCGTTCGGGCTCCGGGCCACGCTCGAGCTCGCGTGGATCTTCGCGGCGCCGTTCGAGATCGTGCTCGAGCCCGGCATCGATTTCGTGAGCAATCCCGCACGTTTCGTGCGTGATGGCGAGGCCGTCTTCCTGGAAGACGTGGTGACGGTCTGGGGCGTGATCGGCGTGAGGCTGCGGCCGTGATCCATGCCACGATGCGCACGGCGCCCGTTCCGTCGGCGCTTGGAATTCTCGGCTGTCGAGGACGACCCCCCGGCGTGATGGACGTGACCACGAGCACGCGCGAGAGCGCCCTGGAGCCGCTCGAGAGGGCGCTGCCGTGAGACGGGACGTGGCGATGCGCGTCATCGAAGGGGGCGGAGCCGACGCCGGGCGCGCGGAGTCGCGCTCCCCGGTGGACCAGGAAGAGCGCGCGCTGCTCACGCGCGCGGCAGGGGGCGACGACGCCGCGGTGCGGCGGCTGTACCGCGACCACGTCGACCGCGTGTTCCGCACCGTCGCGCGGATCCTCGGCTCGAGCGATCCCGACGTCGAGGACGTGGTCCAGCAGACCTTCCTCGCCGCGCTCGACGGGGCCGATCGCTTCGACGGGCGCTCCAAGCTCTCGACGTGGATCATCGGCATCGCGACCCGCCGGGCCCTCGACCAGGCGCGCGACCGCTGGCGTCGCTCCCGCTGGCAGCGGGTGACCGAGTGGGTCGGCCTGGGGCGCGCCGCAGGACGTCCCGACGACACCCACGACTCGCGATCGCTCGCGGAGTGGGCCCTCGCGAAGCTCACCCCCGACCAGCGCACGGTGTTCGTGCTGCACGAGGTCGAGGGGCACACGCTCGCCGAGGTGAGCGCCATGACCGGCACCGGCATCTCGACGCTGCACGCCCGCCTGGTCGCGGGTCGGAAGCGGCTCGATGCCGCGCTCGCGTCCATCGGCGCCGAGACGCATTCGCTTCCGGGCAGTGGAGGAGACGATCATGACGCGACGTGATGCGAGCGCGCGAGCCGTGGATGCGCTCCGGGCGTCGCCGCCGGAGCTCGACGAGCTGCGGCGCGCGCGGATGGAACGGCGGCTCGTGGACGCGGTGGGCCGCGGAGAGCGGGCGCGCGAGACCGGCGTGGAGCCGCGCAGGAGCGGTGGGCGCGCGTGGGCCGCAGCGGGCGGTGCGCTCGCGGTCGCGGCGGTGGTCGGGCTCGCGGTGATCGTGCGTCCGGTGCTGTTCGGCGGCGGCGAGCAGCGCCCGGTGGCGCGCTTCGAGATGGGTGGGACGCGCACGGCGAGCGGGACGCTCGACGTGGGCGGTGCGCTCGAGGTCGGTCCGGGCGAGCGCGCCGAGGTGCGCGTGGGCGGCGTGGAGCTCGACCTCGAGGGCGGCAGCGCGATGCGCTTCGGCTCGCTCGACGTGCGCGACGTGCGCGTGGAGCTGACGAGCGGCGGCGTGGACGTCGCGTTCCATCCGCGCGAGCGCGGTCGCGAGCGGCTGAGCATCGAGACGCCGAGCGCGCGGGTCGAGGTCGTGGGCACCGTGTTCTCGGTGCGGCTCCAGGGCGGCGCGACGCGCGTCGCGGTGCGCGAGGGCACGGTGCGGGTGGTGCCGCGCAGGGCGTCGGAGAGCGCGGTGCTGGTGCACGCGGGCGAGAGCGTCGAGATCGACGGCGAGCCCGCGGCGGAGGCGCGCGCGCCCGAGCCCGCTGCGGCGCCGGTCGAGACGGTGGAGCCGCCGGTCGCGGTGGTGGTCGAGGCCGCTCCGCGCGCGCGCCGCGAGACCGCACCTGCAGCGCCGATCGCGCCCGCGCTCCCGCGCGCGGTCGAGCCCGCGGCCATCGAGATCGCCGACGAGGTCCCGAGCGCGGTGGTGCAGCCGCCCGAGGTCGCGCCGGTCTCGCCGCGACAGCGCCTCGCCGCCGCGCGCCACGTGCTCGAGGACCTGCGCGATCATCCGCGCGCCCGCGCGATGCTCGTCGAGCTGGTGCGCGATCGCGATGCGCCGATCGACGTGCGCGCCGAGGCGCAGACGCTGATCGCCGATTCGTTCCTCGCGACCGGCGAGGCGCACGAGGCCGCCGACGCGTACGAGCGCGCGGCGGCGCTGGGGCGTGGTCGTCCCGAGGGCGCGAACGCGCTCTTCTCGCTCGCGCGCCTGCAGGAGGGCGCGCTGCGCGATCGCGATGCCGCGCGTGCCACCTACGTGCGCTACCTCCAGGAGGCGCCGCACGGCGCGCACGCCCAGCTGGTGCGCGCGGCGGTCTGTCGGCTCGGCGGCGATCCCGCGGTCCCGTGCGGAGGAGGAGGCGCGCGTTGACCCCGCGCGCGATCGCGATCGTCCTCGCCGCGCTGGTGATCGGCGGGTGCTATCGCGACGTGACGATCACCGATCCGCTGTGGCGTGACGCGTCCGCGACGCACCTCGACGCGGGCGTGATCGACGCCGGGCGGCCGGACTCGGGATGGCGCGAGCCGGGCGGCACGTGCACGGAGTCGACGCCGGTCGATCTCCTGCTCGTCGTCGACTCGTCGGGCTCGATGGCGGAGGAGCAGGACAGCCTCGTCAGGCAGCTCCCGCGGCTGGTCGGCGAGCTCGTCGATCCGCCCGACCGCGACGGCGATCGACAGCCCGACTGGCCCGCGATCACCGATCTCCACGTCGGCGTGATCACGCCCGATCTCGGCAGCGGAGGCTTCGAGGTCCCGAGCTGCGCCGCGGGCCGCTTCGGGGTGCGCTTCGGCGACGACGCGGTGCTGCGCGAGACCTCTTCGGTCAGCGAGTGCAGCGCGACGTATCCGCCGGTCTTCGAGTTCGGCGCGGGCGACGATCCCGACGTCTTCGCGGCCGAGGTGGCGTGCGTCGCGCGCGTCGGCACCGCCGGCTGCGGCTTCGAGCAGCCCCTCGAGGCCGCGCTCAAGGCGGTCTCGCCCTCCACCCCTCAGCCCTACACCGCGCCGGACTACGTGCCGCCGACCTTCGTCGAGGGCACGTCGGGCCACGCCGACGGCGCGAACGCCGGGTTCCTGCGCGATGACTCGCTGCTCGCGGTGGTGATCCTCACCGACGAAGAGGACTGCTCGGTGCGCGACGTCGAGCTCTTCGACACCTCGTCGCCCCGCTACGTCTCGGATCTGAACCTGCGCTGCTTCGCGTACCCCGAGGCGCTGCATCCGGTCGAGCGCTACGTCGACGGGCTGCTCGCGCTGCGCGCCGATCGTCCCGACCTCTTCGCGCTCGCGGTGATCGCAGGGATCCCGGTGGACGCCGCGGTCGATCTTCCGTCGGCCGACGACTACGACCGCATCCTCGCGCGCCCCGAGATGGAGGAGCGCCTCGACCCCGAGATGCCGACGCGCCTCGTGCCCTCGTGCAACGGACCGACCGGGATCGCGTTCCCCCCGCGGCGCCTGGTGCGCGCGGTGGCGGGGCTCGGCCGTGGCCGAGGGACGGTGCAGTCGATCTGCCAGACCGACTTCACGCCGGCGGTCGCGCCGATCGTGTCGCTGATCGGACGTCGTGCGTGCGCCGAGCACGCGCCGCTCTGATCGCGTGTTAGGGTCCGCCCCATGATCGAGGGGCTCTTCATCGTCCTCGAGGGCGTCGACGGCGCAGGCACCACGACGCACACGAAGCGACTCGCCGACGCGCTGCGCGACCGCGGCCTGCCGGTGCACACCACGCGCGAGCCGAGCGACGGCCCGATCGGCGTGCAGATCCGGCAGATCCTCACCGGGCGCCTGGTGGTGCCGGGCATGACCGGCCCGCGACCGCCCTCGTGGACGACGATGGCCCTGCTCTTCGCCGCCGATCGCATGGACCACGTCGAGGCGTCGATCACGCCGAACCTGATGGACGGCGTCACCGTGATCAGCGACCGCTACTACCACTCGTCGGTCGCGTACCAGTCGATCACCGGCGGCGGCGAGCCCGAGACGATCGCGTGGGTGAAGGAGATCAACCGCCACGCGCGGCGTCCCGACCTCACGATCGTGCTCGACGTGCCCGACGAGGTCGCGGCGCGACGTCGTGCGGCGCGGGGAGCGAGCCGCGAGCTCTTCGACGACTACGAGCTGCAGACCCAGCTCGCGGCGTTCTACCGGCGCTTCGCCGAGCACTTCCCGGGCGAGCGCATCGAGTTCGTCACGGCCGACCGCGACGTCGAGGAGGTCGCGGCCGACGTGCTCGTGATCGTGAAGCGCCTCCGGCGCGATCCCGACTGAGCCTCGTGCACGACGTCGCTTGACGGCTCGTGCTCGGTCGCGTACGGAATGAACGTTCCGTCGCATGACTCCGCCTCGCAGCGATCCCGACACCGGCAAGCGCGACGTCATCCTCGACGCCGCGCTCGAGCTCTTCGCGGAGCGGGGCTTCCACGGGACGGCGGTGCCGCTGGTCGCGGAGCGCGCGAAGGTCGGCGCCGGCACGATCTATCGCTACTTCGAGAGCAAGGAGCACCTCGTCAACGCGCTCTACCGCCGCGAGAAGCAGCGCATGACGGCGGCGCTCGCCGACGGGTTCCCCTTCGATCGCCCGGCGCGCGAGCAGTTCCACGTGCTCTTCGAGCGCGCGATCGTGTTCATGAAGGCCAACGCGGTCTCGGTGCGCTTCCTCGAGCTGCACCACCACGCGGACTATCTCGACGCCGAGAGCCGCGCCCTCGAGGAGCAGGGCAACGCGATGGTCGAGGCCGCGTTCCGCGTCTCGATCGCACAGCTCGCGATGCGCGACCTGCCGCCCGCGCTGCTGGTCGCGATCGTGTGGGGCGTGTTCGACGGGCTGCTCCGCGCGTGGTCCGAGGGACGGCTCGAGCTGAGCGAGGAGACCGTCGCGCAGGCCGAGCAGTGCTGCTGGGAGGCGATCCGACGCTGAGGATCGCCCCTTTTTTGTCCTGAATACGGAATGAACGTTCATCCCCTGGAGGCGAAGATGGCGTCGAAGCAGATCGTCCTGATCACCGGTGGCACCGCGGGCATCGGCAAACACACCGCGCTGCACCTGCACGCGCGCGGGCACCGCGTGATCGCGACCGGGCGCAACGAGAAGGCGATGGCCGAGCTGCGCCGGCACGGCATCGAGACGGTCGCGCTCGACGTGACGAGCGCCGAGTCGATCCGCGCTGCGAAGGACACGATCGATCGCATGACCGAGGGCCACGGCGTCGACGTGCTCGTGAACAACGCGGGCTACGGGCTCTTCGGTCCGGTGGAGATGCTGTCCGACGAGGACGTGCGCGCGCAGTTCGACACCAACGTGTTCGGCCTGCTCGCGGTCACGCGCGCGTTCGTGCCGCAGATGCGCGCACGCGGCGCGGGGCGCGTGATCAACGTGAGCAGCGTCGGCGGGCGCATGGTGTTCCCGCTGGGCGGCGTCTATCACGCGACGAAGTACGCGGTGGAGGCGCTCAGCGACGCGCTGCGGATGGAGCTGCGCCAGTTCGGGATCCGGGTGTCGGTGATCGAGCCGGGGTACATCAAGACCGAGTTCACCGCGACGACGATGGGGCTGCTCCGCAAGTACGAGGCGGAGGGCTCGCCGTATGCGCGCGCGATGGCGGTCGCGGGGAAGGCCGACGAGGCGATCGGGCCGCTCGCGGTGGGGCCGGAGTCGGTCGCGCGGGCGATCGAGCACGCGGCGGTGTCGCGATGGCCGCGCGCCCGCTACGTCGCGCCGTTCTACAACGCGCTCGGGCCGGTGATGCTCGCGCTGCTGCCGCGCTGGCTGAGCGATTGGGCGTTCCGGCGCGTCGCGGGGCTGAACGCGGGCGCGCCCAGCGACGCGCCGCGGCTGCCGGCGCAGGCGGCGTGACGCGGCGCGCGGGGCGCGTCGCGGCGAGGGCGGGGGCGAAGGCGGGTGAGGGGGCGAGGGCGGGTGAGGGGGCGAGGGCGGGTGAGGGGGCGAGGGCGCGCGCGAATGCGTGCGAGCGCGGGTGCGCGCTGCGCGCGGCATGGCGAGCCGGAACGCCGATCGCGGCGGCGCGACGGGCAGCTCGCGGATGCGGCACGCGGCACCTGGTGGGCCGAGTTCCCGCTCGGGTCGTGCACCGACATACGCACGTTGCGAGCTGACCGCGTCAACGGCGCGTCCTCGGCGCCGCTGCTCCGCGGCGGCGCCTCAGTCGACGATCGGGAAGCGCAGCTCGCGGCGCTCTTCGCCGCGCAGCACGACGATCGTGAGCTCGCTCGCGACGCGCAGGCCCGTCCACACCGTGAAGGCGTGCTCGGGGCGCTCGATGCCCTGGCCGTTCACCTGCACGATCGTGTCGCCCGGCGCGAGGTCGAGGCCCGCGAAGAGCGCCTCGTCGCGCAGCTCGACCACCCGGAACCCGACGAAGCGCCCGTCGCGCAGATCGGGCTCGGTGCCGATGCGCTGGAGGAAACGTCCGAGGCCCGCCTCGAGCACTTCGTCGAGCATCGCGCGCTGGATGACGCTCGCGCCCTCGGGCACCGGCGCGAGCGGCGCGGCGGCGACCGGCTCGGGCTCGGCGTGTGCGGGCGCGGGGGGCGGTGCGCTCCCACATCCGACGCCCACGAGCAGCACGATCCCCAGCGGCAGCGCGACGCGCATCCCATCGGGGTACCCGAGGCGGCCAGGGCGCGTCCAGTTTCGTTCCGGGCGGGAGAAGGGGTGTAGGATCGGGCCGCTTCGCTCGGAGGGTGGATGCGCTGGATCTTGGCGTTCGCTGTCGTGGTGATGTGGACGAGCGCGGGCTGGGTGCCCGCGGCGCGCGCGCAGGAGCGGTCGTCGATCGAGACCGCCCGCGCGCACATGGAGCAGGGGCAGGCCTACTACCTCCAGGGGCGCTTCGGAGAGGCCGCCGCGGAGTTCGAGGCCGCCTACGAGGCGGAGCCCTTCAGCGCGTTCCTCTACAACGCGGCCGTCGCCTACGAGAACGCGGGGGACCTCTCGCGCGCGCTCGACTACTTCCGGAGCTACCTGCAGCGCGATCCCTCGGCGTCGGATCGCGAGGCCGTCGAGCAGCGCGTCACGCGCCTGACCGCCGAGCTCGAGCGCCGCCGCGCCGCCGCGGAGGCCACGCCGCCGCCCGCCGAAGAAGGCGCGGCCCCGCCCGCCGAAGGCGCGCCGCCGGTCGAGAGCGCTGCGCCGATCGAGGCCGCGCCCCCTCCGGCCGCGCTGCCCGAGGACTTCAAGTCGCTCGTCTCGGTCCGCACCGATCCCGAGGGCGCGACCATCACGATCGCGCAGGAGGGCCGCGAGGTCGCGCGCGGCTCGTCGCCCTTCTCGTACACGCTCGATCAGGGCCGCTACCACGTCCGCATCGAGCACCCCGACTTCAACGTCGCGGAGCAGGACATCACGGTCGAGCCCGGCAAGGTCTACGTCGTGATCGTCAACCTCAGCCAGGGCGAGTTCCTCGGCTACCTGCGGGTCGTGAGCGACGTGCCCGGCGCGCAGGTCTTCGTCGACGATCGCGAGGCCGGGCCGCGTGGGCGCACGCCCTTCGAGGGACCGGTGCCGGTCGGCGCGCACCACGTGTGGATCGAGCGCGCCGGCTACGAGACGATCGAGCAGGACGTCGAGGTCGGCGTCGGCGAGGAGCGCGACGTGCGCGTCGAGCTGCAGCGCGTCGCGTTCGGTCGCGTGCGCGTGATCGGCAACGTGCGCGGCGCGCGCGTGCGCGTCGACGGAGAGCTCGTGGGCACGGTGCCCTACGAGGGGCAGGTGCCGGCGGGCGAGCACGTGGTGCGCGTCGAGTCGGACGGCATGAAGGCGTGGGAGCAGCGCGTCGAGATCGCGCGCGGACAGCTGACGCCGCTCCGGGTGCGGCTGCGGCCCGACGTCGGGCGCGGCGGCGCGTGGGTCGCGTCGACGTTCGCGGTGCTGCTCGCGGGCGGCGGCGTGGCCCTCGCGTTCGTCGCCGAGGATCTGCGGGCGACGCTCGAGCGCGAGCGCGACGCGGGCACGCTCGCGACGAACGACGAGCGGCTCGATCACGGGCTCTACTACACGATCGGTGCGGACACGGCGTTCGGCCTCGCGCTGATCGTCGGCGCGGTGGGTCTCTACTACCTGCTCTACGATCCGCTGCCGCCCTCCGAAGGAACGGTGCTCGAAGCGCGCGACTGGGCGCTGGCGCCGATGTTCGATCCGCGCACCGGCACGATCGGTGCGGCCGCGGGAGGTCGTTTCTGATGCGCGCCTCGAGGATGCTCGGGATCGCGATCGTGCTCGCCGGGTGCGATCCGACGGTCTGGGACGGCGTGCGCAACGACGCGCCGGTGCTGGTGATCGACGGGCCCGGTGGCGGCGTCGCGGGCGACTTCGGTCGCGTCATCGTCGGCTTCGAGGGCGAGGTCGCGGGCGGCGGGGTGTCGCGCTACGCGGTGACCGGCGGCGTGGGCTCGTTCGGCAGCTCCGCGTTCTACGTGTTCGGCGGCTACGACGGATTGCCCTCCGATCCGACGCCCCGCTTCGAGAACTCGCTGCTCTTCGAGGGCTGCGACGAGGGCGAGTGCGCCGAGGGCCACGGCGCGTCGCTCGCGGCGTTCCCCGAGTGGACGCTGGGCGACGGACGCATGCTGCACGCGTGCATCGCCGCGCCCTCGCTCTCGACCGGGAGCGTGCAGATCCGCTGCGAGGATCTGACGCTCACCCAGACCATCGCGGGGCCGAGCGGCGAGGCGTTCGGCACGTCCGCCGCGGGCATCCCGCACGCGCAGCATCGCGTGGGCGCGGCGCTCTTCGGCGCGCCCGACGCGAGCAGCGGTGAGGGCGCGATCTATCGCCTCCCGATCGGCGGCGGCGCGCCGGTGCGCATCGATCTCTCGGGCGCGATGCTCCCCGCGGGCGCGCACGTGGGCGCGCAGCTCGCGGTCGCGCCGCTCGACGGTCGCGCGGTGATGTTCGCCGCGCGCGCCGACCTCGAGGGCGACACCGACCGCGTGGTGATCGGCACGATCGACATCGACGACGCGGCGGTCACCACCGTGACGGTCCGGGGCTGCCTCGAGGGGCCCGGCGGCTACGGCAGCGCGCTCGCGATCGGCGATCTCGACGGAGACGACGTGGCCGACGTCGTGATCGGCACGAGCATCGACGCGACCGAGCAGCGCATCGACGTCATCGAGGGCGCCGCGCTGCCCGCGAGCACGTCGTGCGCGGCCGACGCGACGCAGCCCACGAACGTGTCGTCGATCACGTGCCCCGACGTCGCGACCGACGACGTGGCGTGCGGCGACGACGAGCGCATCGGGCTCGGCGCCGCGCTGGCGATCGGCGACGTCGACGGAGACGGAACGAACGATCTGATCGCGGGTGCGCCGGCGGCGAGCCCCGAGGGGCGCGCCGGCGGCGGCGCGGTGTTCGTGCTCGCGGGGCAGGCCGGCGCGCTCGGCATGCTGGGCATCCGCAGCGTCGCGCTCTACCACTCGTCGCAGACCCAGGGCATGCAGCTCGGCACGGCGGTCGCGGCGGTGCGCGGCGCCGACCGCAGCGAAGTGGTGGCGGGCGCGCCCGGAGAAAGGCAGATCGTGGTGTTCCTCTGCTCGGGCCTCGGTGACGACGTGCCGATGGATGGTCGCGACCGCGGCTGCCTCTGAGCGATGCGAGGAGAACGCCGGAGCGAAGCTCCGGCCAGAAAATCGAACGAGATGCGAGAAAAGAAGCAGATCCTGATCGCCGACGACGAGGCGAACCTGCGCCGTGTGCTCGGCGCGCAGCTGCAGCGCGACGGCTACGACGTGCTGATGGCGGAGGACGGAGAGCAGGCGCTCGCGACGCTCGCCGATCACCACGTGGACGTGGTGATCAGCGATCTGCGCATGCCGAAGCTCGACGGGATGCAGCTGCTGAAGCGCATCACCGCGTCGCAGCCCGAGCTGCCGGTGATCATCATCACCGCGCACGGCACGGTCGACACCGCGGTCGAGGCGCTCAAGCTCGGCGCGTTCGACTACGTCACCAAGCCCTTCGATCGCACGGAGTTCAAGAACGTCGTCGACAAGGCCTCGCGCACCGCCGAGCTGCGGCAGCGCGAGGGCGAGATGGCCGAGCGCGGCCTGATCGGGCAGTCGCCCGCGATGCTCTCGATCTACTCGGTGATCGAGAAGGTCGCGGACACGCCGAGCACCGTGCTGATCACCGGCGAGAGCGGCACCGGCAAGGAGCTCATCGCGCGCGCGCTGCACGAGAAGAGCTCGCGCCACGACAAGCCGTTCATCCGCGTGAACTGCGCCGCGATCCCCCGCGACCTGATCGAGAGCGAGCTCTTCGGGTACGAGAAGGGCGCGTTCACCGGCGCGGTCACGAGCAAGCCGGGCCGCTTCGAGCTCGCCGACGGAGGCACGCTCTTCCTCGACGAGATCGGCGAGATCCCGGTGAACATGCAGGTGAAGCTGCTCCGCGCGATCCAGGAGCAGGAGTTCGAGCGCGTCGGCGGCATCAAGACGATCGAGGTCGACGTGCGCCTCATCGCCGCGACCAACCGCGACCTCGCGCAGGAGATCAAGGAGCAGCGCTTCCGCGAGGATCTCTACTACCGCCTCAACGTCGTGCAGATGCGGCTGCCCCCGCTGCGCGAGCGCCAGGGCGACATCCCGCTGCTGGTCGAGCACTTCGTGAAGCGCTTCCGCGAGCGCCTGAAGAAGTCGCGCGTGGTCGGCGTGAGCGAGAACGCGATGGAGGTGCTCCTCGCGCATCCGTGGCCGGGCAACATCCGCGAGCTCGAGAACGTGATCGAGCGCGCGATGCTGTTCTGCGACGGCGAGCGCATCGACGTCGGCGATCTGCCGCCCGATCTGCGCACCGTTCCGTCGAGCTCGCCGGGCTCGCACGCCGCGCCCGCGAGCGCGCGTCGCGCCGAGGCCGCGCACGACGACGAAGAGGACGAGGATCTCGGCGAGGAGCCGACGGCGAGCGGCGAGATCGGGCTCAAGGAGCTGGTGCGCGAGGCCGCGGCGAAGGTCGAGCGCGAGCTGATCGTGCGCGCGCTGCAGCAGACCGGCGGCAACGTCACGCACACCGCGCGCCTCCTCAAGATCTCGCGCAAGAGCCTGCAGACGAAGATGAAGGAGCTCGGCCTCCGCGAGGCACGCGAGGACTGAGGCGCGGAGGCGTTCACGACCACGCTCACGTGATCGTCGACGTGATCGTGGTCGTGAACGGCGACGGCTCAGATCCCGGTCGCGTGGATCACCATCACGCGCCCCGCATCGCTCCACGCGTCGGACACCACCACGTCGTCGAGCCCATCGCCGTTCAGATCGCCGACGCGCCACGGCGCGATCGCCCCCTCGATCCACAGCTCCGACTCCTCGAGCGCGAGCTCGCCCCCGATGTCGCCGCCGTAGACGACGTACACGCGGGCCGCGCGCAGTGGCTCGCCCGTTCCGTCGCGCCGCGGCGCCATGCTGCCGATCGCCAGCTCGTCGCGCCCGTCGGCATCGAGATCGCCGATCACCGCGAGCGCGATGCCCGCGCGCTCGTCGTCCTCGCTGCCGATCAGCACCGCGCTCGCGTCCTCGACGCGGAGCGCGCCGCGCAGTGGCCCGCGGAACACGAGCACACGACCCGGGTTCAGGCCCGGCACCCCGAGCAGGTACGTGTCGAAGGGCAGCCCGATCGCGAGATCGATCTCGCCGTCGCCGTCGAGATCCCCACCCGCCACGGCGAACGGGTGGGCGTCGAGCACCCGGGGCAACGTCAGCGTCGCGCGCACCGTGCGCGCCCAGTCGCCCACCATCACGTCGACGCGCGGCTCGTACTCGCGCGCGCCGATCGCGTCGACGACCTCGCGGTAGACGCCCATCGCGAGATCGTCTCGACCATCACCGTCGACGTCGCCGAGCGTCGCGAGCTGTCCGCCGGGGAGCTCGCCGCCGCTCCCCCCGAGCGTGGCCGCAGGGAACGCGTCGGTGGTCAGCGGGCCCTCGAACACCACCACGCCGCCCGCGGTCGGACGTGCGCCGGCGCCGAGGGTCAGCGCGCCGATCGCGAGGTCCAGCGCCGCGCTGCCGCCGAGCTCTCCCGCCGCGAGCTGGACCTGCGCGTTCTGCGGGAGCAGGTAGCCCGAGAGCGTGTCGGCGTCGCGCACGCCCTCGTAGGGTCCGGGCGCGAACAGCACCCGGCTCGTCGTGCCCGCGCTCGCCTCGCCGACGACCAGATCGGCCGCGCCGTCGGCGTCGAGATCGGCGCGCGCGAGCGCCGCGCCGAGGTGCCCGTGGACGCGCGTCCCGTCGACGCGCGCCTCGGCCGTGCTGAGCGAGCGCTCTCCCGCGAACGGCCCGAGCGCGACGTACACCGAGCCCGCGGCGCGCGTCTCGCCCACCGCGCGGTACGGCGCGCCGATCGCGAGGTCGAGCGTGCCGTCGCGATCCGCATCGAGCGCGACGACCGCGGCGCCTGCGACGTCGAGCGCGCGCTCTCCGAGCAGCACCGCGTCGGCGTCGCGCTCGTCGAGCGCACCGCGCAGTCGACAGTCCGCGCCGTCGCCCTCGCAGTCCTCGAGCACGCCGGTGCCGCAGATCTCGGGCGCGCCCGGGTAGCGCGTGGTGTCCGTGTCGTCGCAGTCGAGCGCGGTCGCGACGGTGCCGGGCGCGGGCACGCACCCGACGTGGGCCCGCGAAGGATCGCCGTGGCCGTCGCCGTCGCGATCCTCGAACGACGTGACCGGCTCGGCGCCGCCGGGGCACGCGGGGCGCTCGTGCGAGAGCGCGCATCCCGAGAGGACGAGCGCGAGCAAAGCGAGGTGATGCATGCGGCCGAGCGTGCGCGCGCTCGGTCGCGCGCCACGAGTTAAGCCGATTAAGCCGTTGTGTCGTGACCACGCCCTCCTACTTCACCGACCAGGAGGTGTCCGTGGCCAAGATGCGTGCGGTGCAGGTCTCGCGTCGCGGCGGGCCGCTCGAGCAGGTCGAGCGCGAGGTCCCCCAGCCGCGCGCGGGCGAGGCGCGGATCGCGGTGCGCGCGTGCGGCGTCTGCCACAGCGACGCCGCGGTGGTCGAGGGCGCGCTGCCGGGGCTCGAGTATCCGCGGGTGCCCGGCCACGAGGTGGCCGGGGTCATCGACGCGCTCGGGCCCGGCGTCACGGCGTGGAAGCTCGGCGACTACGTCGGCGTGGGCTGGAACGGCGGCTACGACGGCACCTGCGACGCGTGCCGGCGCGGCCGCTTCTTCGGATGCGTCGCGACCAAGATCACCGGCGCCAGCTTCGACGGCGGGTATGCCGAGCACATGATCGCGCCGGTCAGCGCGCTGGTGCGCTTGCCCAGCGAGCTCTCGCCGATCGACGCCGCGCCGCTCATGTGCGCCGGCGTCACCACCTTCAACGCGCTGCGCAACAGCGGCGCGCGGCCCGGCGACCTCGTCGCGATCCACGGCATCGGCGGGCTCGGCCACCTCGGCGTGCAGTTCGCCGCGCGCATGGGCTTCCGCACCGTCGCGATCGCGCGCGGGAGCGACAAGGAGCCGCTCGCGAAGCAGCTCGGCGCGACGCGCTACATCGACAGCCAGGCCGTCGATCCCGTCGAGGAGCTGACCAAGCTCGGCGGCGCGACCGCGATCCTCGCGACGGTCACCAGCGGCAAGGCGATGAGCGCGATCCTCGGCGGGCTCGGGCCCGCGGGACGGCTGATCGTGATCGGCGCCACGCCCGACCCGATCGAGGGGAACGCCTACGCGCTCATCAGCGGCGCACGATCGATCCAGGGCGCGTACTCGGGCACCTCGATCGACTCCCAGGACACCGCCGCGTTCAGCCTGCTCACCGGCGTGCGATCGATGAACGAGATCTTCCCGTTCTCCGAGGCGCCCCAGGCCTACGCCCGCATGATGAGCGGCAAGGCGCGCTTCCGCGTGGTGCTGACGATGAACGGCTGACCGGCTACCGTTCGGGCGATGCCGCGCGCTGCGATCCTGGTCGTCGACGACGAGAAGAACATCCTGAGCACGCTCTCTCGCGCGCTGCGCGTCGAGGACTTCGACGTCGACGTCGCGGGCAGCGCCGAGATCGCGCTCGAGAAGGCGCGGGTGCGCGCCTACGACGCGTACCTCGTCGACGTGAACATGCCGGGCATGGACGGGCTCTCGCTCATCCGCGCGCTGCGCGACGCGCAGATCGACGCGCCGGTGCTGGTGATGAGCGGGCAGGGCACGATCGAGACCGCGGTCGAGGCGACGCGCCTCGGCGCCCACGACTTCCTCGAGAAGCCGATCGGCACCGATCGACTGCTGCTCTCGCTCGAGCGCGCGCTGCAGTTCACCAAGCTCGCGCACGAGAACGAGTCGCTGCGCGAGCGGGTGGGCGAGTCGACGGGCCTCATCGGCGAGAGCGCGCCGATGCGCGGGCTGCGCGATCAGATCTCGCTCGCCGCGAGCGCGAGCGCGAACGTGCTGATCATGGGCGAGCGCGGCACCGGCAAGGAGCTGGTCGCGGCGGCGATCCACCGCGGGAGCAAGCGCAACAAGGGTCCCTTCGAGAAGCTCAACTGCGCCGCGGTGCCGAGCGAGCTGATCGAGAGCGAGCTCTTCGGGCACGAGGCGGGCGCGTTCACCGGCGCGACCAAGCAGCGGCGCGGCAAGTTCGAGCGCGCGACCAAGGGCACGCTCTTCCTCGACGAGGTGGGCGACATGCCCTCGCCGATGCAGGCGAAGCTGCTGCGCGTGCTGCAGGAGGGCGAGATCGAACGGGTGGGCGGCGGCGATCTGCTGAAGGTCGACGTGCGGGTGGTCGCGGCGACGAACAAGCCGCTCAAGAAGGAGATCGAGGAGGGACGGTTCCGCGCCGATCTCTTCGATCGACTGAACGTGGTGCCGCTGCGGGTGCCGAGCCTGCGCGAGCGCATCGAGGACGTGCCGATGCTCGCGGGGCACTTCCTGCGCATCGCGTGCGCGGCGAACGATCGTCGCGGCAAGAGCTTCAGCGAGGGCGCGCTGGCGCAGCTCGGGAGGCACGACTTCCCGGGCAACGTGCGCGAGCTACGGAACCTGGTGGAGCGGCTGGTGATCCTGGTGCCGGGCGACGTGATCCACGAGAGCGACGTGCGCGCGCACGTGGGGCAGGGCGGGGCGAGCACGGGCGGCGGGTACTACCGGCCGGGCGCGCACCTCGAGGACATGGTGAAGGAGGCCGAGCGCGACCTGGTGCTGCGCGCGCTCGAGCACCACCAGGGGCACATCACGCGCACTGCGGCGGATCTCGGGCTGGAGCGGAGTCATCTGTACAAGAAGATGAAGGCCCTCGGGATCCGTAGAGATGCGACTGGGGAAGTGGACGAGTAGGTCTCGGCGAGAGGCGCGGGGTAGTGGGTCCGACGCCCGGGTGCTCGCGGGCTGCTGTCATGAAGGGCGCAAGCTTCGGGAAGCGGTGGTCGCATCGCGGCGCGCGCTTCGCGCCGCTTGCCGCGATGCTCAGGACAGTCTGTGGTCGGCCTCTGCGAGCCCCCGTCGCACGAGGGCGTCGGACCCACTACCCCGCGCCCGGTACCGCGGTTCTGCCGTCTCGATGGGTTGGGCTGGGGCGGCTCGCGACGTGGCCGCGCTTCGCCGCGTCCACGACGCTCGCGGTTCGGGCTCTGCTTCGCACTCGCCCGGAATCGTCGGGCTCTGCTTCGCACTCGCCCGGATCGAGCGGTGAGGCGACGGCACGCGCGGAGCGCGGGACGGCGACGCGTGAGTGCGTGAGGAGGCGACGGCACGCGCGGAGCGCGGGACGGCGACGGTGGTGGAGAGGCGACGGCACGCGCGGAGCGCGGGACGGCGACGGTGGTGATGCGTGAGGAGGCGACGGCACGCGCGTGAGCGCGGGACGGCGACGGTGGTGGAGAGGCGACGGCACGCGCGGAGCGCGGGACGGCGACGGTGGTGATGCGTGAGGAGGCGACGGCACGCGCGTGAGCGCGGGACGGCGACGGTGGTGGAGGCGAGCGCGCGGCGTGCGGGCTGGACGTGCGATCGCGCGGAAGCGTTCTGGCGCGCTGGATGGCTCCGCCGAGTCGCGCGGAAGCGTTCTGGCGCGTCGGACGGCTTCGCCGAATCGCGCGGAAGCGTTCTGGCGCGTCGGATCCGCTGCGCCGAATCGCGCGGAGGCGTTCTGGCGCGCTGGATGGCTCCGCCGAATCGCGCAGGAGCGTTCTGGCGCGCTGGACGGCTCCGCCGGATCGCGCGGAGGCGCTCCGGTCCGCCGGAACGCTTCCGCGGGGTCGCGCGGAACGCACGGATCTCGCGATCGCGGGCTCGCCGCTGCGGCGCTGGGCGCTGCCCGCGGACGGAGCTGAACGCGCGCGCGGATTGTCGCGATCGACCGCCCACGATCACGCTCTCCGCGCGCGCGGCCATCACGCCGCGCGTGGGGAGACCGTGATGACCTTGCCGAGAGAAGATCGTTCGACGTCGACCATCCTGCGCGATGCGCGGTTCCACCGCGCTTCGGTGAAGGCGGACCCAGCGACCGCGCACCTCGCCGAGCGGGTCGAGATCGCGGAGCGGAGGTTGCGCGACGCGGAGGACGCGACCGAGGCCGCCGAGGACGCGCGGGTGGAGGCCTACGCGCGGCTGGTGCGCGCCGACTTCGACGTCGATCAGCGCATCCGCGAGGTCGAGCTGCTGGTGCTCGGCGCGGTGTCGCGCGACCGCTCGAACGTCGGCTACCGCGCGTGCTTTCCGCGCGGGCTGAGCGACCTCGTCGCGATGCGCGGCGAGGAGCAGGAGCGCGGGGTGCGCTCGCTGGTGAACGAGCTGTCCGCGCGCTTCCCCGAGCTGGCGGCCGCGCACGGCGAGGCGCTCACCACGCTCGCGTCCGCGGCCACGACCGCCGAGCGCGCGTGGCTCGAGAGCGAGCGGCTCGCGAGCGCGGCGATCGGCGCGGAGCGCCTCGCGCGGGTCGAGCTCATCCGCGTGCTGCAGCGCAACGAGGGCGCGCTGCGCGAGGTGTTCCCCGGCGATCAGCGCCGCGTGAAGAGCTACTTCCGCAAGGCGAGCAAGCGGCGCGAGGAGACGCCGGAGGCCTAGCTCACTCGGGCATCGGGACGCGGCGAGGCGCGGGCGCGGCGGTCTCGGGGGCGGGCTGCGGCGCCGCGCTGCCGCCGCTCGTCGGCGCGACGTCGACCTCGATCACCGGGCGACCACGACCCTCGGCGGTGCGCATCCGGCCCTCGCGGCGGATGCGCGCCATCGTCTCGGCCTGGGCCTCCGCGCACTCCTGGAGGTGCCCCTCGAAGTACACCGGGCTCATGCAGCGACGCTCGCGCTCGGGCATCGCGCGGCAGGTGCGCAGGAACTCTTCCTCCGAGGGTCGGCCCGCCGCGGGCAGCTCCTCGCGCAGCGCGCCCTGCGCGGCCCACGCCTGCTGGCACTCGTCGCCCTCGTCGCGCGCCGACTCCGCCGCCGCGGCCCGCATCTCGGCGGCGATCGCGCGGCCGCGCGCCATCCGATCCTCTTCGAGCCGCTCCGGGCCCTGCGCGCGCTCGAGGGCCTCGCGACGGCGCCGCTCGGCCTCCATCATCGGCGTGCCCGCGAGCGCCCGGGCGCGATCCTCGCCGCCGCGCGACGCGCCCGCGAACATCGGCGCCTGCGCGCCGCCCGACGCGGGCGCCGGCCGCGACGGCTCGGACGACGGCAGCGGCTCCGAGCCCGCGCGCCTCCCCGAGCCACCGTTGCCGCACGCGCTCGCGACGAGCAGGAGCAGCGCGATCCCACACCCGCGGTGCATCAGCCTCCGTCCGCTTCGCCGCTCGTGACGACCGCCGCGGTGCCGCGACCCTGGGCGTCGGTGGAGAGCGCGAACCACACCATCTGATCGCCGCGCTGCGCGACGAGCGCGGGGCGCACGTCGTGGCTCGGGCGGATGCGCGGATCGTCGCCCGGGTCGAGCACGCGCCAGCCGTAGGCGGGCAGCTCGCGACGGTAGAAGCTCTCGAGCTGACCCTCTTCGAGCTCCGAGCCCTGGTAGATCGTCGCGACCTCGTCGATGCCTTCCTCGCGCGCGCTGACGACGCGTCGCGCGCCCGGCGGGCGCGGGATGTCGGTGGGGTCGACGCCCGGCGCGTCGCCGGTCTCCGGCATCAGCTGGTCGAAGCGCAGCGAGCCCTCGCTCCAGATCGCGACGAAGTGCGTGCGGTCGTTCGACGCGGGCTCGACGTAGACGTAGCGGAGATCGCCGAGGTCGTGCAGGTCGCGGGTCTGCCGGAAGCGGCGGAAGCGCTGCACGAAGACGTCGACGTCGGCGCGCTCGTGGCCGAGGTCGAGGCAGGCGACGAACCCGACGCCGTCGCGCTCCTCGCGGAGCAGCGGGCGGAACGTCTCGAGCCGCCGCGCCTCGGGCGCGTCGGGGTGCTCCGCGACGACCTCGGAGAACTGGGCCATGAGGTGCGCGTCGACCTGCTCGCAGCGCTGCTCGAAGCGCGCGAGCACCTCGCGCGGCGGCATCGGCGCCATGCCCGAGCTGAAGAAGATGCGCTGGCCGTTGACCATCAGCTGGCGCGGCGTGTCCTGCCGCGTCGCGTCGGCGAGCATCATCATCTCGGCGCCCGCGCCGAGCAGGTGCTCGCCGAGCTGGCCCTGGACCCGCTGGTAGGCGCCGAACGCGAGCACGGCCGCGACGATCAGCATGGTCGCGGTGACCCGCGCGATCTTCGGGAGCAGGCCCTCGGGGCGCTCGGCGATCTTCTTGCGGCTCGCGCCGACGGGCGGCGGAGTGGTTGCGCTCGTGGTCGTCGGATCGTCCATCGCTCACGCCCCCGAGAAGAAGTCGAAGAGCGCCTCGTACCAGGGCGTCTCGTCGTCGCCGCGCTGATCCTCGTTGCAGGCGATCAGCAACTCCCAGCGCAGCGTGCGGCTGCCGCCACCGAGCGACTCGGGGCGCGCGATGTCCACGTCGCGACGGCCCCCGAACTCGTCGATCATGAAGAGCGTGTTCGCGACCCAGCGGAGCGCGCCGCCGAGCCCGTCGATGCCGCCCGCGGTCTCGCCGTCGAACTGCATGCCCTCTTCGAGCACGGTGGGCGAGGGCGCCGACGTGTTGCAGCCGGTGAAGGCGTGCGACCACGCGTGATCACGGAGCGTCGCCATGTTCCGCTGCGCGTCGCGGAAGCCGAAGTGGATGTAGAGGATGATCCCCCACACCAGGATGATCACCGGGAGCATGATGACCGCCTCGGCCATCGCTGCGCCCTTCTGATCACCGAGCAGGCGCCGCGCGAAGCCGGGGCGCTTCGGTCCTTCCACGCGCATCAGTGCACCACCACGTTCTGCAGCTCGCCGAGCGCGCTGCAGCCCGGGATGCTGCAGCCGTCCGCGCCGCCGCCGCCGAGCCGGAACCGGCGCAGGCGCGCGCGCCAGCGCTGGTGCCAGGTCCACTCCTCGCGCTCGTGATCGCCCTCGAAGGGCTGCTCGTAGAAGTACTCCGACTGGGCGAAGCCGACGCGCGTCGCGTAGTCGAGGGTGTCGTAGACGCCGGAGCCGGTCTGCTCGGTGTCCCACGCGGCGACGGCGACGCCGTGGCGGGTCCAGCCGAAGGGCGAGTTGCCGTACATCAGCGTGCGGATCTGGAAGGGGCTCTCGCCGAGCTCCGAGCCGTCGGTGACGCGCTGGAAGTAGTCGGGGCACCACTCGCGCGCCGCCGAGGTGATGCGCGCGAGGCCGTAGAGCGCGCCGGCGCCGTACCACGGGTTGAAGATGTCGAAGTCGGCGTGGATCGGCGCGACTAGCTCCGCGATGCCGAGCGCGGGCCAGCGCACCTTGTTGTCGCAGGGCCAGTCGCCGTCGTGGTCTTCGGCCTGGAGCTCGGGGAAGAGCGGGAACATCACGCCGAGCTCGACCGGAGGGTTGTAGGGGCGGCTCGTGCTGTACCCGATGACCAGGCCCTGCGCGGCGAGCGGCGAGCCGTGTCGCACCGCGACCGCGACGCCGTGGGTCGCGGTCATGATCGGGTCGATGATGCGCTCGACCTGGTTGTGGATGTTGTGGGCCGACGACGCGTCGGTCCCGTACTTGATGGCGTAGTAACAGCCCTCGCAGCAGTAGGCGCACCAGGGGCCGCAGCCGAGGCAGGTGAGCCCCGCGGCGATCGCGGCGGCGTCGAGCATCTCGGCGGCGACCTGGAGGCCGGTCTCCACCGCGGCGAGCGCGGCCATCACGATGTTGAGCAGCGCGATGATGTTCATGCCGCGCGCGTGCACGACGGCGGCGCTGAACGCCGATGCGTCGGCGGCGTCCTGCATGCGCTCGCGGAAGAGCAGCGCGCCGCCGATGCCCCAGACGTAATAGAGGATGCCGACGAGCATCGCCGACATGAAGACGCCGATCACCATGATCGCGCCGCGTTGATCGAGCGTCAGCGCGGGGAACGCGGCGCTCGTGATGGGCCGTCGAGTTTTGGTGCTCGCGAGATTCCCGCTCACGCTGTGCGCCGGCTGCAACAACACTGCCATGGTGTGAGGCACACGATCCTACACGAATCGTCGTGGATCGACCCCTGCGGCGTGCCCACTCGGCGCAGAGCGGGGACGAGCGACCCCACCGCTTCTTGCGCAGCTGGGGTCAGCACACCGTGCGACGCGTCGAACGCCTGCGTTCTGCGAACGCAGGTGCGCTTCGCTCAGATGTTGCGCAACCGCTCGCGGAGCACGCGGGCGATCTCGGTCGCGCCGGGCTCGCGCAGGATCGTGAGGTGGTTGCCGTCGACCTCGTGGTACGTCGCGCCGCCGCGCAGCAGCGCGCTCCATCCGAGGTCGCGATCGATGCGGTCGCCCGGGAACACGCGGCGATGGCGCGCGGTGAAGACCAGCGCGGGGCCCTCGTAGGGGCGCATGCCGGGGTCGTAGCGCTCGGCGGCGGCGCGGAATCGCTCGTCGCGGATCGCGTCGATCGCCTCGGTCGTCAGCGCGCCGGGATCGATCGCGGTCGCGGGGGCGTCGCTGCGTCGGACGACGCGCTGGGTGATCGCGGCGTGCAGGTGCGCGAGGAACTCGCGCGGCTCGCGCAGGCGCGCGAGGTGGGTGCGCGCGCGGCCGAGCAGCCCGGCCTTGTGGAGACCGCGCGGGAGGATCGTGTCGAAGAGGACGAGCAGCTCGACGCGCTCTCCTTCGGCGCGCAGCCGCTGCGCGACCTCGTACGCGACGACCCCGCCGAACGAGACGCCGCCGAGCAGGTACGGGCCGCGCGGCTGGAGCGCGCGCATGCGCGCGAGGTACGCCGGCGCCATCACGTGCACGTCGAGCGGCGCGCCGACCACGTCGGCCTCGCACGCGAGCAGGCCGCCGAGCACCGCGCGATCGGCGGACATCGCATCGCCGAGCGCGGCGTAGAGCTGCACGCCGCAGAGCAGGAAGAACGGCGCGCGCGCGGGATCGAGGGTCTGGCGCGCCGGCGCGTTGAGCGGGACGAGGGTCGCGTCGGTGCTCGACGTGGTGCCGTCCTCGATGGCGCGCGCGAGCGCGCGCACGGTGGGCGCGCGGAAGATCGTGCCGAGCTCGATCGGGCCGCGCGCCGAGAGCTTCGAGAGCAGGCGCACTGCGAGCAGCGAGTGCCCGCCGAGCTCGAAGAAGCTCTCGTTCACGCCGACCTCGGGCACGCCGAGGAGCTCGCAGAAGAGCGCGGCGATCCACGTCTCGAACGCGCCCTCGGGCGGATCGGCGCGGCGCGCGCGGGACGACGTGCCGAGCTCGGGCGCGGGGAGGGCGCGCCGATCGACCTTGCCGCTCGGGGTGATCGGGAGCGCGTCGATCGCGACGAACGCGGAGGGGATCATCGACGCGGGGAGCGACCGCTCGCAGGTGGCGCGGAGCACGCCGGGATCGACGTCGCGATCGCGCAGCACGATCCACGCGACGAGGCGCAGCGTGCCCGAGGCATCGGGGCGCGCGCCGACGACCACGTCGCGCACGCGTGGATCGGCGCGCAGCACCGACTCGATCTCGCCGGGCTCGATGCGGAAGCCCCGGATCTTCAGCTGCTCGTCGGCGCGACCGAGGATCTCGAGCTCGCCGCGCGCGTTCCATCGCGCGAGGTCGCCGGTGCGCATCATCGTGGTGCCGCGCGCGAACGGATCGGGCCCGAAGCGCGCGGCGGTGAGCTCGGGGCGCGCGTGGTAGCCGAGCGCGACCTGCGGGCCCGAGAGCGCGAGCTCGCCGATCGCACCGCGCGGCGCGAGCTGACCCCCGGCGTCGAGCACGTACGCGCGACAGGTGCCGAGCGGCCTTCCGATCGGGAGCTCGCTCGGGGTCGCGCTGCCGGGATCGTGGAGCGTGCTGGTGATCGTGACCTCGGTCGGGCCGTACGCGTTCACGAAGCGCACGCGGGGATGGCGAGCACGCCAGGTCGCGTAGGCGCTCGCGCTCGGTCGCTCGCCGCCGACGATCACGAGGCGCACGCACGCGGGCAGCGCGCGATCGTGATCGTGCAGGTGCAGCGCGACCTCGGTGAAGAACGCGCTGGGCACGTTCACGACGGTGATCGCGTGGCGCTCGAGCTCGTCGAGGAACGTGTCGATCGACGCCGCCGCGCGCTCGCTGCGCGGGACCACGCAGGCGCCGGCGAGCCAGGTGGGCAGCATCTCTTCGATCGAGACGTCGAAGCTCGGCGAGGTGAACTGCAGGCAGCGATCGCGCGCATCGAGCGCGTAGGCCGGCACGATCGCGCAGGCGTGAGCGAGCAGCGCGCGATGCGGGACGAGCACGCCCTTGGGGCGACCGGTCGAGCCCGAGGTGTAGATCAGCGTCGCGGGCGCGTCGGGATCGAGGTCGATCGGTGCGATGGGATCGAGCTCGCTCGGCGCGTCGATCGCGAGGCTCGGGTGCGCGGCGAACGACGCGCGGGTGTGGTCCTCGACGATCACGCGCTTCGCGCCCGCGTCGTCGAGCACCATCGCGATGCGATCGCGCGGCCACTCGGGATCGATCGGGAGGTACACCGCGCCGGCGCGCAGCACGCCGAGCAGCGCGGTCGCGAGGTGCGGGCCGCGCCGCACCGAGACCGCGACGACGTCGCCGATCGCGATGCCCTCGTGGGCGAGGCGCGCCGCGAGCACGCCCGCGTCGTGATCGAGCTGCGCGAAGGTGTGCGTCGGCAGCGCGTGTGCATCCCGTGCGACCACGGCGATCGCGGCGGTGATCATGGTCGCGTCGCAGGGCATCAGCGCGCCGTCGCCGCCCGCGAGCGCGAGCAGCGCGCGCTGCTCGTCGTCGCCGACCATGACGAGCTCGCCGACGCGCGCGTGGGGGCGCTCCGCGATGCCGCGCAGGATCGCGACCAGGTGATCGCGCACGTGCGCGATCAGGTCGGGATCGAAGCGCGCGGGATCGTGCTCGAGCTTCAGGATCAGATCGTCGTGATCCTGGTAGGCCGCGAGCACGAGCGGGGGCTCGCTCTGCTCGTGCACGCTCACCCTTCGATCGCACCACGCGCCGCCGAGCGCGCGCAGCGCGCGATCGACGAGGTAGCGCTCGAACACCACCAGGCTCTCGAAGAGCGCGGGCAGGCCGGTCCACTCGCGGATCGACGTGAGCGGCGTGTGCTCGTGGGCGCGGACCGCGAGCCCGAGCGCGCGCAGATCGCGCAGCACCGCGAGCACGTCGCGCTCGGGTGGGACCGCGACGCGGAGCGGCGTGGTGTGGATCAGACAGCCCACCGCCTCGAGCGCCTCGGGCACGGTGCCGTGACGCCCGGCGCGCGTCGATCCGAAGCACACGTCGTCCTCGCGCGCGTGCCGCGCGAGCACGATCGCCCACGCGGCCTGCACCGCGTTCGCGAGGGTGAACCCGTGCTGCACGCCGAGCTCGACCAGGCGCGAGGTGGCGCTCGCGCCGAGCCGTGCCTCGAGCTCGACGTGGCGCGCCCCGCTCGGCTCGGCGCCGCGCGAGGCGGGCAGCGGCGTGGGCCCGCCGAAGCCGCGCAGCTGCTCGCTCCAGAACGCGCGATCGGCGGCGAGGTCGCGCCGCGCGAGGTGCTCGCAGTGCGCGCGCATCGAGGGCGGGCGCGGCGGATCGTAGGCCTCGCCCTCGTCGTAGCGCTGCATCACCTCGCGCAGCACGCGGGTGAACGAGCGCCCGTCGAGCAGCGCGTGGTGGAACGTGAAGACCAGCGTGCGATCGAGCAGCGTCACGCGCGCGCCGGGGGCGCGGCCGAGGTCCACGCCGCGCGCACGATCCTCGACGAGGAAGCGCGCGAGATCGCCGGTGCTCGCCTGCTCGAAGGGCAAGGTCGCGCGCTCGAGCACGCGCTGGCGGGGCTCGCCGTCGTGCCACACGAAATGCGTGCGCAGCGCCTCGAAGCGCTCGGTGCCCCACACCCACGCCGCGCGCATCCGCGCGACGTCGATCGCCTCGGGCAGCTGCACCACGAGCTGCTCGATCTCGACCCCTGGCGTGCTCGCGCGCAGGCTGTGCACCAGCATCGCGTGCTGGGTCGGCGTGAGCGGGAATTCGACGTCGCCCGCGGGCTCGTCGTCGTGTGCGCGCAGCGCGGCGTGGACCGCGGCCGAGAGCGGGACGGCGCTCATCGATCGACCTCCTCGATCGCAGCGTGAGAGATGCCTCGCGACGCGCGCTCCCTCGCGGGCCCGCGCGTTTCGCCGGGGGTAGACTCCGCGGCTCCATGCAGATCCCTGGCGACTACATCGGCGGACGCTTCGTCCCGCCCACTGGCGAGCCCCTGATCTCCGAGAATCCCGCGCGCGATGGCGAGCACGTCGTGCACACCGCGTGGAGCGCCGACCGCGTCGCCGATGCCGTCGCCGCTGCGAAGGACGCCCAGGTCGCGTGGTCGCGACGCTCGTTCGACGATCGCCTCGCCGCGCTGCACCGCTTCCGCGCGGTGATCGTCGCCCAGAAGGAGCGCCTGGCCGACGCGATCGTGAAGGAGATCGGCAAGATCCGATCGGAGGCGCGGGTCGAGATCGACTCGCTGATCGGACGTTTCGATCTGGTCGCGGCGCAGATCCGGAACGACCTGCGCGACGGGCCGCTGCCCGGCTTCCCGAACGAGGCGCTGCGCTGGCATCCGCATGGAGTCGTCGGGGTGATCGGCCCCTTCAACTTCCCCCTTCATCTCTGTCACGCACACGTAGTTCCCGCGCTCCTGCTCGGAAACACGGTCGTGATGAAGCCGAGCGAAGTCGCACCGCTCTGCGGGATCCGCTACGCCGAGGCCGCGCACGAGGCGGGGCTTCCGGCGGGCGTGCTGAACGTCGTGCAGGGGCGCGGTCCGACCGGCGCGGCGATGGTCGCGCACCGCGACGTGCACGGGCTCGCGTTCACCGGGAGCTGGCCCGTCGGTCGCCGCATCAGCGAGGCCGCGCTCGACAAGCCCGAGATGCTCGTGGCGCTCGAGATGGGCGGCAAGAACACGGTGATCGTCTGCGAGGACGCCGACGTGCGACAGGCCGCGCACGAGATCGCGGTCGGCGCGTACCTCACGACGGGCCAGCGCTGCACCTGCACCGATCGTGTGCTCGTGCATCGCGCGCTCGCGAAGCCGCTGATCGACGCGCTCAGGAAGATCGTGGGCGCGCTGAGGTTCGGCGATCCCGACGACGCGAGCGCGTTCGCGGGACCGATGGCGACCCGCGCGGGGCGCGACAGGCTCGAGGCCGCGATGGCGAGCGCAGTGCGCGCGGGCGCCGACGTGGTGGTCGAGGGCAAGCGCTTGCCCGGTGGGCTCTATCGCAGCGGCTCGGTGCACGTGCTGCCCGAGGGCGTGCACGACGTGCCGGGCTACACCGACACCGAGCTCTTCGGGCCCGACGTCGGCGTCGAGATCGTCGAGAGCGACGACGAGGCGATCGCGGTGCTGAACGCGTCGCCCTACGGCTTCGCGAACAGCGTGTTCACCTCGAGCGACGCGCGCTTCGATCGTTACTACCGCGAGACGCGCTGCGGGATCCTCAACCGCAACCGCAGCACCAACCAGGCCTCGCCGCGCCTTCCGTTCGGCGGCACCGGGCGCAGCGGCAACTTCCGCCCGGCGGGCTCGTTCGCGCCGCGCAACCTCGCGATCCCGGTCGCGGTGCAGAGCAACTCGGTGCTCTCGATGGCGGCCCACGCGTCGATCGCGCGCGCGCTGCCGCCGCACGATCTCGAGCGGCTCGAGGCGATGCACGACGCCGAGGAGCGCGCCGAGGCGAACCGCACCCCGAGCGCCGATGCGCGCCCGATGCGCGTCGTGCGGCCCAAGGGCGGGGCGGTCCCCGAGAGCACGAAGTGGGTCGAGCGGCTCTACGCGGGTGATCGCGTGCCGCGCGAGAAGAAGCAGCTCGTGTTCGATCACGTGCGCTCGCACGGACCGTTCATGGTCAGCGTCGATCCCACGCCGCTCTCGGTGATCGACGCGATGAGCCAGACCGCGACGATGCCGTTCGGCTTCTCGCACGAGAACCTGGTGCGCGCGTACGTCGGGGGCGAGTGGGGCGACGCGATGCTGCGCCCCCACGACATCACGCTGCCGAGCTCGGAGCTCGACGGTCCGGGACAGCGCGCCGCGGAGCATTTCGCGCAGACGCTGCGCGCACTGGTGCCGGGGCTGCCCACGGTGTGCTTCGCGGGCAGTGGCGCGGAGGCGAACGAGAAGGCGCTCGCGTTGGCTCGCCTGCACGCCAAGGATCGCGGCCCCCGCGTCCTCGCGTTCGACGGCAGCTTCCACGGCCGCACGCTCTTCGCGCTGCATGCGACGCACTCGCCGAGCAAGCGCACGCCCTTCGAGATCGCAGGGCACGAAGCGACGTTCGCGCCGTGGCCGCTCTGGGGCACGCCCAACGACGGCGAGCCCGAGGAGCCCGCGGGGTGGCGCGACGTCTGCGCGCGCGGTGACGCGCAGGCGCTGCGCGCGCGCTTCGGCAACAGCGACGATCCGCTGCTGCGCGCCGAGGTGGAGTCGCTCGCGCTGGTGATCGACACGCTGCTGCGGCACGAGCACTTCGTCGTGATCGTCGAGCCGATGCAGAGCGAGGGCGGCGATCGTTACGCGACGGCGCGCTTCCATCGCGGGCTGCGGCTGGTGACGCGCGCGCTCGGCGTGCCGCTGGTGATGGACGAGGTGCAGTGCGGGTTCGGGCTCGGCGGCTCGTTCGCGTGGCACCGCCGGTTCGGGCTGGTCGACGCGGAGGGCAACGCGGACACGCCCGACTGCCTGACCATCGCGAAGCGCGCGCAGGTCGGCATCGTGATGAGCCGGTTCGCCGATCCCGAGCCCACGCAGGCGTTCGTCGCGTCGATGATCCGCGGTCGCCTGCACGCGACGATGCTCGCGACGAGCGACGACGGCGCGCGCGTCGAGGCGATGGTGCGGGCGCGGGTGCCCGAGCTCGAGCGGCGCTGGGGCCACCGCATCCGCTGCGTGCGCGTGCAGGGCTTCGCGTTCGCGTTCGATCTGGCAACTCCCGCGGAGCTCGACGCGTACCTCGGGCAGCGCTTCTGGCGCGGCGCGATCGCGTTCGCCGCGGGCGATCGCACCGTGCGCTATCGCCTCAACGCGAGCTTCGAGGAGCACGACGTCGACGAGGTGTTCCGCGTGGTGCACCAGTCGCTCGCGTGGCTCGACGCGCACCCGCACGAGAAGGCGCCGGAGTGGCACGACGTCGCGAGCCCGCCGCGTCCCGCCCAGCCCGAGGTGCGCATCCGCCGCGCCGCGCCCGACGAGGTCGAGGCGCTGCTGCCGCCGATCCTCGGGCTCGAGGAGCAGGTGTACGAGCCGGCGCGCCGCGATCCCGAGCATCGCCTCCGTCTCGGCTTCGAGGATCCCGACGGGATCGTCGTGCTCGCGGAGCGCAAGGACGGCGACGCGTGGACGCTCGTCGGCTACGCGATGGCCGCGCCGATCGAGCGTGTTCCCGAGGTGTCGGGCCCCGATCGTGACCCCGCGCGCGGGCGCGCCGACACGATCTACAGCCTCGCGCTGACGGTCGATCCCGCGCTGCAGGGCACGGGCATCGGACGTCGGCTCAAGGCCGCGCAGCTCGATCATGCGCGCGCGATGAAGCGCGCCGATGGCTCGCCGCGTTATCGGTGGTGCACCGGCCGCAATCGGCTCGGGCACGCCGACGCGATGATGCGCCTCAACGACTCGTTCGGCGCGTTCACCGCGGTGACGCTCGAGAACCAGTACGGCGAGGACGCGCTCGCGCGGTACTACCGCCAGCCGCTCGGGCCGATCGCGGTCGAGGGCGGTGTGCCGGGGAGCGAGGGCGTCGTCGATCTCGCGAGCGGTCTGGTCGCGCCCTTCGCCGCGCCGCCGGCGACGCTGGTGCGCGCGGAGCGCGAGGGCATCGTGTCGGGCGCGACGATCGACAAGATCACGCTGCTCAACTACGTGACCCCGCCGGCGGTGCGCGCGATCGAGCACGTCGCTGCGCTGAGCCCGGATCTGCCGCACGTCTATCTCGCGTCGGGCCGCGACGAGGCGATCGACAAGACGATCCGGATGCTGCGCTGGCACCGCAAGAGCGCGCGCGTCGTGATCTCGCTCGAGGGCGCGTACGTCGGGCACACCAGCGCGTGTGCGCGCTCGATCAGCGATCCCTCGGTGCACGCGATGGGCCCCGCGCTCTTCGAGTGGCCGCGGGTGCCGCATCCCGAGCTCGTCGGTGACGCGGAGAGCGAGGCCGCGCTGCGCGCCGCGATCGCCGCGGCGGGCGGCCCGAGCGCGGTGCTGGGCATCGTCGTGGAGCCCATGCAGGAACGCACGGGCCGGGTGCTGAGCCATGCATTCGTGCATGCCCTCGCCCGGCTGCGCGCCGAGACCGGCGTGCCGATCGTGAGCGTCGAGACCGCGGGCGCGTACTACCGCAGCGGCGCGGGCGCGTTCGCGAGCGAGACGTGGGAGCTGGTGCCCGACGCGCGCGTGTGGTGGACCGGCGGGCAGCTCGGCATGGTGCACGTCGGCAAGTCGCTCTGGGTCGCGACGCCGATGACGTTCGTGAGCACGTGGGACGGCGACGAGCTCTCGCTGATCCAGATGCACCACCAGCTGCGCGCGGCGCGCAAGGTCGACGTCGCGGCGGGCGCGAGCGCGCTCGACGCGGCGCTCGCGGGCACGAGCGCGCGCGGAGCCGGGCTCTATCGCGTGGTGGAGCTCGGCGAGCGGCGCGATGCGATCGCCGACGCGCTGCGGGCGCGCGGCATCGTGGTGCGTCGCCTGCCGGGGGGACGCATCGCGATCGCACCTGCGCTCGATCGTGCGGTGGCGCAGAGCGAGGCGCTCGGCGCGGCGCTGCGCGCGATCGGCTGATCGATGAAAATCGGCTCGCCCGGAGGTTCCTGCCGTCCGCGCGCTTCGCGCGCTCCCGTCCGGAACCTCCGGGACGAGCACTCCGGGTGATCACTCGAGCGCGGGGTCGTGCACGGCCACGCGCTCGAGCAGGTATCCCTCGCCCTGCGAGACGAGGTGCGCATCGAGGCCGAGCCGGCGCAGCGTCGCGATCGCGACGTGCAGCCGGTTGCGGCTCGCGCGGGTGAGGGTCCGCTCGACGGGCCAGCCCGCGCGCACCACCGCGTCGTTCGCGAGCGGTGCGTCCGGCCGGCGGAGGTGCTGCGCCACCAGCGCGCGCAGGATCGCCGCGAGCACCGGTCGGCTCGTGAGGCTGACCGGCGCATGACCGGGCGGCGTGAACCACGTGCCGTCGCGCGCGACCGTCGCGCTGCGTGCGCGTGTGACCCAGCGCGTGCGCTCGGCGCGGAGCACGCGCAGGGCGAACCGCAGCTCGTCGCCGCTGTCGCGAGCGCGCTCCGCCTCCTCGATGCGCGCATCGATCGACGCGACGAGCTCCGCGCTGCGCCGCACGTCGCGGGCGAGCCGCGCGCGATCCGCCTCCGCGAGCTCGAGGTGCATCTCGTGCACCTCGAGGGCGAGCCGTAGCGCGGGCTCGTCGAGGTCGCGCAGATCGCGCCGCGCGATCGCGAACGCGCGCTCGGCCGCGGCGAGCGCGCCCACCATCGCGTGGCACGCGCCGCTCGTCGCCGCCGCGATGCCCTGCTCGCGTCGATCGCCCGATGCCCGTGCGATCGCCTGTGCGCGAGAGAGGCCCTCGAGCGCTTCGTGGGGACGGCCTCGCTCCAGCTCCAGGCACGCGAGATCGAGCTCCGAGATCGCCTCGAAGCGCCGGTTCCCGAGGGCGCGATGCACCTCGAGCGCGCGGCGGAAGGTCTGCTCCGCGGCGTCGAGATCACCCGACTCCTGCTCGAGCAGGCCGAGGTTCTGTCGCGCCATCGCGAGCGCGAGCCGATCTCCCGCGCCCGCCAGCGCACCGACCGCTTCTTCGTAGAGCGCGCGCGCTCTCTCGAGGTCGCCGCGCTCGTGGGTCATCGTCGCGAGCGCCGCGAGCGTGCGGCCACGACCGCGCGTGTCACCACGCGCCGTGTAGTCGTCGAGCGCGCGCTGGTAGAGCGCGTCCGCCTCGTCGCGGCGGCCGAGGTGCCGCATCAGGCCGGCCCAGTCGCTCGCGATGCGCGGCGCGAGAGCGCTCGCTCCGGCGAGCACCGACGCGCGCTCGAAGTCCGCCAGCGCGTCGCGCGGTCGTCCCATCCTGCGCGCGAGCCGCGCTCGGGCATGGCGCAGACGCGCGTGCAGCGCGTCGTCGAGCGCGCGCTCGTGGGCCAGCACGTCGTCGAGCAGCGCCCACGTGCCCTCGAGCCCGCCCTGCATCGCCGCGAGCGACGCGAGCGGGAGCACCGCGCGCGCGCACGTCTCGGCGTCGGTGCCGTCGCGCGCGATGCGCTCGAGATCGCCGCGGTGCCGCGCGAGCGTCGCGATCGAGCCCGGCGCATCGAGGTCCGCATCCGCGCCCGACGCGAGCGCGAGCACGCCTCGCACGAACCGCGCGCGCACGTCGTCTGCGCTCGGGCGCGACGCGAGCCTCGCGCGCGCATCGCGCCGCACCGACGCGTAGAGCGCGAACGACGCGTCATCGCGCGCCCGCACCAGCGATCGATCGCAGAGCTCCTGCAGCGTGATCGCGCTCGAGCGCCATCCGCTCCGGACCGCCTCGGCTGCGTCGAGGGTGAGCTCGCCCTCGAAGAGCGAGCACGCCTCGAGCGCGCGACGCGCCTCCGGGCTCGCGAGCTCGAGCCGATGTCGATCGTCGGCGCCGATCAGCGCGTCGAGCCGCGCCGCGAGCTCGACCGGCGTGAGCGCGACCGTCCGCGCCGCGGCGCGCTCGAGGTCGGCGGGGATCCCGTCGAGGGCCCGCACGATCGTGTCGATCGCGCGCTCGGTGTCGGCATCGTCGGGCAGCGCGCGACCTCGCGCGTCGTGCGCGCGCGCTCGGAGCACCGCCGCCGCGTCGTGGGGCGCGAGCGGCTCGAGCACGATCACTCGTTCGCCCGGCAGATCGAGGCGCACCTGCGACGTGACGATCACTCGGAGCGCGGGCGCCCGCTCGAGCCAGGTTGCCAAGACACGCGGGAGCCGAGCGGCGACCCGCTCCGCACCATCGAGCACCAGCAGCGTCGCGCCGCGCTCCGCGAGCGTCGCGCCGAGCGCGGGAACGCTCGCACCACCGCGCGTGCCGAGCGCGCGCGCGACCGCCGCGCACAGCGCGCGCGTGTCGCGGGCTGGCGTGACATCGCAGAGCACGACCCCCGTCAGGCCCGCGACGTGGTGACGCACCAGGCACGTCTTGCCGACGCCCGCGACGCCCCGGACCGTGACCAGCCGACGAGCGCTGCCGCGCAGGCTCGCCTCGAGGAGCGCGCGCTCGGCGTCGCGCCCCACCAGCTCGGTGAGCGGCCCGCCGACCGGGATGCTGCGATCGCGGCCCATCGAGACCTTTGTACCGCATGGTGATTCGCGCGCCGCTTAAGTCGACGGTTAAGAGCGTTCCGCGCACGCTCGTTCCCATGCAGCTTCGACATGCTTGGTTCTCTTCGGTTCTCCTGATCGTGGGCTGTCACGGCGCCAGCGATCGCGCGCCCGAGCCACGCCCCGATCCCGGTGAGCTCGGCGAGTGCGCGGACTGGTGCTGGGTCGAGGGCGCGGACCTCAACGCGATCGACGGTGTCTCGCCGTCGTCGGTGATCGCGGTGGGCGAGCAGGGCACCGTGATCGAGTGGACCGGTGAGGGATGGCGCGAGCACGACCTCGCGACCCGCGACGATCTGCTCGACGTCTCGGTCACGAGCGACGGCGCCGCGTGGGTCGCCAGCGTCGACGAGGTGTGGCGCTTCGACGGCTCGCGCTGGTCGAGCGCGCGCGACGAGCGCGGCGCGCGTCTCGTCGCCGCGACCTCCGGGGCCGACGCGTGGATCGCCGACGGCGCGCGCATCGAGCACTTCGACGGCGAGCGCTGGCGCGACCGCTCGCTCGAGGACGCGCTCGTGTTCGACCTGCTCGCGATCGCGCCCGGCGAGGTGTGGATGCTCGGGATGCAGGGCGCCGAGGTGAGCGGCGTGCTCCGCCACGACGGGACGGGCTGGGCGCAGGTCGGGCCGAGCTTCGACGCGCTCTCCCATCGCCTCGCGGTCGTCGGTGGAGAGGTCGTGGTCGTCGGCCGCTCCGAGGTGCGGCGCTTCGATGGCGTCGCGTGGGCGCCGATCGCGCGCGCGTCGCTCGACCTGCTCGCGTGGCCGGGCCGCGACGGCGCTGCGCCCACGAGCGACGACGCGCTGTTCGCCGCGCACACCGGCGTCGTGTCGACGCCGCCCGCGCTCGGCTGTGGATTCAGCGGCGCGGTGCGCGTCGGCGACGAAGCGTTCTGTCTCGGGCTCTACGGTCAGGTGCTGCGCTACGACGGTGCCTCGCCGCCGCGCACGGTGCGCACGCTCGAGCGCGCGCCCGCGGAGCGTTGGGGCGCGCTCCCGCCCGCGTTCTTCGCCGGCGAGAGCAGCCTCGCGTGGGGCGCCGGGCCGGAGAGCGTGTGGCGCGTGCGCGACGGAGCGCTCGAGCGCTACGACGGCACCGCGTGGATCGAGCTCGCGAGCGGTGGGTTCTCCGACATCTCCGGTGCGAGCGCGCGCAGCGTGTGGATCGTGGCCGACCCGCTGCTCCACTGGGACGGCGAGCGCCTGAACGAAGTCGCGCGGCCCGCGATCCTCGGGAGCGACGGCTACGTCTCGCGCGTGCACGCGGTCGCGCCGGACGTCGCGTTCTTCGTCGCCGAGGTCGACGGGCGCTCGCTCGTGCTCCGTCACGACGGCGAGTGGTCGGTCGTGCTCGAGCCCGAGCCCTCGGATCCCACGCTGCAGCTCGGCATCGACGACGTCGCGGGGACGAGCGAGGACGATCTCTGGGCCATCGGCGTCGAGCGACCGAACGCGCGCGCGCCGGGCGCGGGCGTGCTCTTCCACTTCGACGGGTCCGCGTGGTCGCGCGCGACGGTCAGCGAGACGTGGGGCTTCGGCGATCTCGTCGCGCACGGCGACACGATCTGGGCGAGCAGCTTCGACTCCTCGGAGCCCGTGGTGGCGGCCTCGGGCGACGCGGCGCTGCTCGCGCGCTTCCACGCGGTGAGCGCGTTCTTCCCGGGCAACCTCTGGGTCGGCGAGCACGACGTGTGGCTCGCGTCGGGCATCCAGGTCGCGCGTCGATCGCGGTGATCGCGTAACCCGCGCACGTGCTCGGCGTCAGCGACCCGGGCACGTGCACGAGCGTTCGAGCGCGCGTGCGATCTCTCGCGATTTCGCGTCGTGAGATGCGCGATCGGTCCGCACCGAGACGTGCTCCCTACGACATCTCCTCCCACGCGGACGAGCAGGAGAGCACCGGAAACGCGCGGAGATTGCGAAATCCAGAGCTGGCCTCGCTCCGTCATGCCTCGCAGAACGCTCCGCCTGCCGCGCTCGTTGCGGCCCGAGCAACCGAGGGTTGATGACGCTGCACCGTTCCCGGGCCTTCATGGCGGCCATCGTCGCCGCCTTTGCGATCGTGAGTCTCTGGCCCGCGAGCGAGTGCTCCGCGCAGTCCACGGACTCGCAGGAGGAGGAAGGACCCTCGAACGGCCGCACGCCGGTGAGCGACGTCGCGGGTGTGTGGGCGGGCGCGGGCACGGCGATGCTGGGGCTCGGTGTCGGTCTCTTCTTCTCGCCCAGCGATGCGCCGGCGGACACGTCGAGCGTGTGGCGCGGCGGCATGTTGCTCGACGACGACTTCCGCGATGCGATGCGCGCGCCGACCCCCGAGGGCCAAGGCTTCGCGCGCCGCGCCAGCGACCTCATGATGGTCGGCCTCATGGCGAACGCCCTGCTGATCGACTCGCTGCTGATCCCGCTGGTGCAGGGCGATCCCGATCTCGCGTGGCAGGCGTCGTTCGCGTACTCGCTCGCGCTCGGCACGATGCTCACCGCGGGCAGCATCGTGAAGCGCGTCACGAGCCGCGCGCGCCCCTTCGAGCAGGAGTGCGCGGCGAACCCCAATGCGCCCGGCTGTGGCAGCGCGGACGCGTACCACAGCTTCTTCAGCCTCCACACCGGCGTCGCGTTCACGTCGGCGGCGTTCTCGTGCGCGATGCACCTCGAGCGCAACCTCTACGACGATCCGATGGCCGACGCGGTCGCGTGCGGCTCCGCGCTCACCGCCGCGGCGCTCGTCGGAACGCTCCGCGTGGTCGCCGACGCGCACTATCTCTCCGACGTGCTCGTCGGCGCGGTCCTGGGCGGTCTGATCGGCTATCTCGTGCCCTTGGCGGTCGTGCCCAAGCGATCGCGCGTCGCGCGCGAGATCGAGCAGGAGGCGATCGCGGAAGAAGAAGCGCTCGGCCTCGAGGTGCCCCCGCCGACGTACGGCGTCACGTGGTCGGTCACGCCGATGTTCGGCATGGGCGACGACGAGGGCGGCACCGGCCCGATGGCGGGCGCGACGAGCCGCAGCGGCATCACGCTCGGCGCGCAGATCAGCGGAACCTTCTGAGCTGGCTTTCCGAGGGGCTGTCGCCAGCCCCTCCCCCGCCGGGAGTGAATCCCGGCGGGTCCCCCTCCCGCGACGCTTCGCCGCTCCGCGGCTGCGCGCGGGGCCCCAGCCCCGCTTGCGAATCGGGGGAGGTTCTTCTCTCCATCACGAGATGGTCGGGCGTGCGCGATGCCACGCGCAGCCCGGCCTTCTCGAGGACGCGGATCGACGCCGCGTGATCGATCGCCACGCGCGCGATCACGAGCTCGCTCCGTGTCTGCGCGAGCTCGACCAGCGCGCGCGCGATGCGCGTCCCGTGACCGCGCCCTTGGTGCTCTCGACGCACCAGGAACCCGATCTCGAGCGCGTCGTCCTCGCGGGTGACGAGCCCGCTGCCGATCGGCGCGCCCGCTTCGTCCTCGATGCAGAGCGCCGCGAGCACCCGCGGATCGTCGGGACGTCGATAACGATCGAGCAGCCCCGCGACCTCGTCGGTGCGCAGCGCGCCACCGACGCGCGCCATGATCACGGGATCGGTCACCAGCGCCGCGAGCGCATCGAGATCGCGCGCGCCCCACGGCCGGTACCGCAGCCCGTCGCGCTCGAAGGTCGCGCGCATCAGCGCCGTCGCGCCGGCGGGATCGGATAGTGACGATCGAAGTCGGGGTCGCGCGGGAAGCGCAGCGCCTCGCGATGGATCGAGAGATCGCGCTTGAGGCGCACCGCCTCACGCCGCGCGCTCTCGAAGAGCTCGTCGTCGGCGTGATCGAGCAGCGCGTGCACCTTCGCGATCGCGTCGTGCACCCGCTGCTCGGAGCGCCCCAGCGCGCCCGCGATCTCCTCGAGCAGCTCGCGCTCGACGGTCGCGCGCGGATTGCGCCACTCGACCTCGCGGCGGATCGGATCGAGGTGCGTCTCGCGCTCCTCGTCCTTCAGTCGATCGACGAGCGCCTTCCAGAACGGCTCGGACATCCCGCGATCGATCCTGAGGTCCACTGCGCCCGACGTCGACTACCGGCCCTCCCAAGGGATCACGAAATTGCCGCACTCGCCGGAGAACTCCTGCACGTCGCCGTCCATGCGCATCGACGTCGTCTCCTCCACCCGGCTCTCGAACGCGGCCGGGCTCTCGATGAAGCCGAGCATCTCGCACATCTCCTGATCGCCGATGCCCCAGCCGACCTCCTCGGCGCGCGGGTTCTCGAACTCGCACCCGAAGCGCAGCCCGGTGAGCCCCGCGAGATCGAGCGGCGGCTCGTAGAGCAGCCCGCGCGCCTCGCCGTTGTAGCCGCGCACGTCGAGCAGCATCTCGCCGTCGCGCGGTCCGCCCACCGCCTGCAGGAACACGCGCGTTCCGAGCGCGTGCGTGTGCGGCAGCGAATAGAAGAGACGGATGTGGAACGGCTGTTCGGTCGCCGCCTCGAAGTCGCTCGCGAGATCGCACGTCGTCACGAAGCGCGACGTCGCGCGCGGCGGGATCGTGAGCGCGTGATAGTCGATGTGGAACGGCGTCAGGACGATCGTCACGTCCTCGCGCGGGATCGAGTAGATCGACAGGCGCGCGTGGCCGCGCACCGTCTCCGGCGTCGCGTTGAGCACGTGGACGTCGCTGATGATCCGCGAGCGCGGCGGGATGCGCACCGCGGCGCCCTCGGGGAAGAGCTGCACCTCGCGCGCGGCCTGCGTCGACTGCGCGTAGAGCACGCCACCCGCGACGGCGGCCTGGAGCTGGTGATAGTCGCGCTCCGCGCAGGGCCAGACGCCGTCGGGCCCGACGAAGAGCGAGTCGGGCACGAAGGTCCAGTTCGAGTGGTGCGAGGCCTCGTCCTGCTCGAGCTCGACCGCGTGCACCCAGAGCTCTTCGTCGTTGTCGAGCGTCCAGCTGCGGCACAGGCCGGAGAGCTCTTCGCCGGGCTCGGACACCACCTCGTCGAAGTCGTGCGTGCGCGCGGCCCCGGGGATCGGCGCGCAGATCCCCTCGGCGTCCGCGCGGGTGCCCGACGTGCACGGCACGCACGCCGCGGCTCCGTCGTCGCCGAGCGTGCAGCCCTGCTGGTTCACCAGACAACGCGTGGCGTCCTCGGCCGCGCAGCGCGGCGCGTCCTCCTCGGACGAGCACGACACGAGCGCGAGCGCGACGAGCGCGAGTGAGATCGACGACGACCGAAGCGACACGGCTGCCTCCTTGAACGACCGTTCAAAAACCGGCTCGCCAGCTCCGGGGTCCTCCCGTCCGCGTGCTCCGCACGCTCCCGTGCGGGCCCTTCGCCAGCGAGCACTCCAGCTCACTCAGAAACCGAGCTCGAGCCCCGCGTCCGACAGGCGCTTCTTCGCCTGCCACGCGCGACGGGTCGCGCCGAGCGCGAGCGGCGCGAGGATCGCGGCGCTCCCCGCGAGCGGCACCTCGAGCAGCGTGAACGCCGTGACGAACCCCGACGTCGACGCGAGCACCGCCCATCCCAGCGCCACGCACGCGACCATCACACCGAGCACGCTCGCCGCGACGTTCGCGGGGAAGTGATTGCGCAGCACCATCAGCGAGAGCCCGAGCTGCACCGCGCCGAGCCCGCTGAGCGCCCACGGCACGACGTTGTAGAGCGGCTCGTGGAACGAGGCGCTCGTCGTGAACTGCAGGCCGGTGAGCACGGCGATCGCGCCCGACATCCCGCCCACCGCAGCCGCCGCTTTGGTCGTGCCGCGCACCTGCAGCTCGGCGAGATCGCGTTCTTGCTCGGTCTGCTGCGACGAGTCGGTCATGATTTTTCCGAGGGGCAGCATCGCGCGCACGCGCGGCGCTTGTCCAGGTCGGTCTCGCGGAGGTAGACGCGATCCCGTGCTCCAGGCTCACGTGCTCGCGGTGCTCGCCGCCATCGCCACCACCGAGGACCCTTCGGCGATCCGCGATGCGCGCGTCGCGGCGTACCGTCGGGTGCCCGTCGCGCTGCGCGGTCCGGTGCGCACGCGCGTCACGCGCGCGGTGTCCGACGCGATCTTCGTGACCCGACACGGCGGCGACGAGGCGCACGTGCATCGCCTCGCGTACCTCGCGGTGATCGGTCGCGAGCCTCCGCCCGGCGATGAGGTCGCCGCGGTGCGCGCCGCGTTCGACGAGGCCCGCGCCGCGCGCCCCGAGCGCGAGCGCCCGAGCACGGCGCGCGCGCTGATCGTCGGCATCGTCATGCTCGCGATGCCGATCGCGATCGCGGCGTGGTGGCTCTGGCCCCACGATCCCTACGCCGCGCTGAGCGAAGCGCTCCCGCCCTCGCGCGGCGCGTACGTCGAAGGAGGCCGCCCCGATCCCGGCACCGCCGCGCAGCGCGCGGTGTTCGAGGCGCGACTGCCCGCGTTCACGATCGCGCTCGATCGATGGCGCGCATCCCGCGATCCGAATGCGCGCGCCGCGGTCGACGCCGAGCGCGAGGAGATGCTGCGCGCCGCACGCGGTGCGCTCGGCGCCGACACCGTCTCGTTCCTCGACGCGGTGCTCACCCAGTCGATCGCGGTGGTCGAAGGCGGCGTCGATCGTCACGCCGCGGAGAGCCACGTGCGCTCGGTCGACGCGCTCGACGCCGCGATCCAGGGCGAAGGGCTCGCGTATTACGTCGACGCGGAGGTGCTCACCGAGCGCGCGACCGGCGCGAGCCGGGTGTACCTCTCGTCGTTCACCGTCGAGAACGTCGCGATCTACGAGGCCGAAGGACGCACCGTGCGCGCGCTGCGCCTGCGTCGTCTCGATCGCCTCAACTTCGCGCGCGCCGTGCTCGGCTTCACGCGCCCCCAGGTGCGCGATGCGCTGGTGCTCGGCGAGCGCGTCGAGGAGCACCTGGTGCAGGCGATCGTCCCTGCGCTCGCGTCGGACGGTGTGCTCGCGCTCGCGGGCGACGACGATCTCGCGCTGCGCGACGAGACCGCGCGCGTCGCCGCGATGGGCGTGCGCGACGAAGCGCCGCGATGGCTCGGTGGAGACGGCGCGAGCGCGACCGAGCTCGGCGCGATCTTCGCGCGACGTCACGCGCTCTTCGTCGCGTGGTCGGAGCGTCTCTCCGAGCGCGGCATCGTGCTGCGCGAGCCCGACGGCTACGTGCTCGACCTCGAGCCCTACGCCGCGCTGACGAGCGCGCTCGCCGCACACGAGCGGCGCGAGCTCGAGGCGCTCACGACGTCGCTCGAGGACGAAGGGCACCAGCGCACCTACCGCGCGATCGAAGCGCGCTTCCTCGCGTCGATCGAGCGACACGAGGTCCAGCACCGGCTCGACTACCTCATGGGCACGCTCGGCACGCTCTCGCCGCGGCTCGAGGCGATGGTGGGCCCGCTGCGCATGGGCGACGTCGTGAACCTGCTCGCGGAGCGCTCGAACGCCGAGCTCAGCGCGTACCTCAGCGAGCTCGCGCGCGACGCGACGCTGGTGCGCGCGAACCTCGCGTTGCTCCTGCGTCACGTGTTCGATCGGCGGCTCTGGGGCACCGCGGAGTGCCACGCCGCGCTGGTGATTCTCGAGGGGCTCGCCGATCGTCTCGCGATCACGCACGGCCCGCTCGTCGTCGCGCGCCGCATCGATCGTGCGGAGGCCGCGCGCATCCACGCGGCGATCACCGCGCGCGCCGACGACGACGTCCAGCGCGAGGCACGCACGCTCTGGGAGGAACTCTACCAGCGCCCGCTGCCTGCGCTCCGCAGCGGCGCGCGCGCGAGCGACGACACGCCGTGAGTAGTCACCAAGGCGACAGGTGTGCTATCGACTTCGCTTTCGTTCTCGTGGTCACATCGAAGAGGACCCCGGGACCAGACGCCACGAGCTCGGTCGTATGCCTCGAGACGCCCTTCGCCTCCGCTCGGCGCTGCTGCTCGCGCCGCTCTTCCTGGCCGCGTGCTCGGGCACGCTGAGCGGCAGCGCGCCCGATCCAACCGATCCCGGCGACCCGACCGATCCGGCGACCGACGCGTCGATCGGACCGGGCCCGGTCGACGGAGGGAGCCCGCCGGTCGAGCCGCCGCCGCCGGGCGATCCGCTCGCCGAAGCGAACGTGATGTTCGTCGGTCACTCGCTGATCGGCTGGGGCATGCCTCCGATCCTCGAGTCGCTCGCCGACGACGCGGAGCGCACGCACGCGTGGGACCTGCAGCTCGGCATCGGCGCGAACCTGCAGTGGCAGTGGGATCGCGGCGCGCCCGAGGGCGTGAACGCGCGCGAGATGCTCCCGACGGGCCGCTTCGACGTGCTCGTCGTCACCGAGGCGATCCCGCTCGAGACGCAGATCGAGTTCGCGAACAGCGTGCAGTACGCGGGCAACTACTACGACCTCGCGCAGCAGTCGCGGCCGGGCACGCGCGTGTATCTCTACGAGACCTGGCACCAGGTGACGCTCTCCGACTTCCGCGCGCGGCTGACGTCGGATCGCGCGCTGTGGGAGCAGATCGTCGACGGCGTGAACGCGACGCGCTCGGGGCCGGACATGCAGATGATCCCGGCGGGCACCGCGCTCGCGCGGCTGGTGGATCGCATCACCGCGGGGCAGGTGCCGGGCTACGACAGCGCGCAGGATCTCTTCGTCGACGACATCCACCCGACGCCCGCGCTCTTCTACTTCGTCGCGTGCGTGCACTTCGCGACGATCTACCGGATGAGCCCGGTGGGGCTGAGCGAGCGGGTCGTCGATCGGTACGGCGCGCCGGTGCAGGGCGGGCCCTCGGCTTCGGTCGCTCGGATCATGCAGGAGATCGCCTGGGAGGTGGTCTCGGCGGATCCGCGAGCTGGGGTTCGGGAGTAGGTCGAAGCCGCCGATTCAGCGCGCCTGCGGGACGCCCTCATCGATCGGCCACGCCGACTGCGCGGAGCAGGCCGGACCGTGCTCGTGCACGTGCTCGTCCGACCTGCTCGTCCACGTGCCACCTGCGCGTGCTCGGCCGTCCCGGCGCGCAGGCACCCGACCGATCAGTGCGCCGCTTCCGAGCTCTCCGACGACGACCCGTGCTCCTCCGGATGCGCCGGGTTCGTGATCACCAGCACGACCAGTGCGACCACGAAGAGCAGGAACGGCACGATCCCGAGCATCCCGCCGAGCACGCTCGCGCTCATGCCTTCGTTGATGCTCGTCTCGACCGTGCCCGATCCGAAGTTCTTTTCCTCGATCTTCGAGCCGATGCGGCTGCCGATCAGAGCGAAGCCGGTACAGGAGACGATGAGCCCGAGCACGATGAGGATGAACGTCAGCATGGTGTTGGTCCGTGTTGCGACCTACGAGCCTACGTGAACGCGATGGGCACGAGAAGAGCGACGTTTGCTCCCGCGCGCGGACCGCGGTAGCCCGGGTGACGATGCGCACGTTCCACCTCCCTGCCGCCGCCACCCCCTTCGAGCGCGGGGTCGCCCACGGCCGCGCCTTCGCTCGCGAGATCGCGGAGATCGCGGCCATCCGCAGCGAGCTGGCGCAGCAGCAGGGGCTCTTCCGCAGCGACGCCGAGCTCCTCGCCGTCGCCGAGCGACACCTCCCGGTGCTCGAGGCCTTCGACCCGGCGCTGCACCAGGAGCTGCTCGGCATCGCCGAGGGCGCCGCGCTCCCGCCCGCGCGCATCGTCGTGCTCAACCACTACACCGACCTCAAGGATCTCGATCCCACCACCGTGCTCGGCGGCGAGCGACGCGGCGCCGATCCCGATCGCGACGACGAGTGCAGCGCGATCGTCGCGGGCACGCGCGAGGGCGCGATCCTCGGGCAGACCTGGGACATGCACGGCTCGGCCGCGCCCTACGTGCTCATGCTGCACGTGCCCGCGTGGCAGGACCGTCCCGCCGCGTGGCTTCTCTCGATCACCGGGTGCCTCGGCATGGCCGGCATGAACGACGCCGGCGTCGGCATGACGATCAACAACCTCAAGAGCCACGACGCGCGCGTCGGGCTCGTGTGGCCCGCGCTGGTGCGTCGCGCCCTCGCCGAGCGCAGCGCCGATGCCGCGCGCGACGTCGTGCTCGGCGCGCCGCTCGGCTCCGGACATCACTACCTCGTCGCCGATGCGCAGCGCGCGTTCGGCATCGAGACGTCGGGCCGCCTCGCCGAGGTGTGGGCCGAGCTCGACGTGTCGAAGCCGGGCGGCGCGTTCCATCACGAGAACCACTGCCTCGGCACCGAGGTCGCGAAGGTCAGCTCGATCGCGAGCACGAGCACCACGCGCGAGCGCTTCGCGTTCCTCGACGCGAGCCTGCGCGAGCACACCATCGAGAGCGCGCGTGATCTCTGGTCGCGCCTCGGCTCGCACGAGGGCTACCCGCGCAGCGTGTGCACGCACCTCGCGAGCGAGCGCGCACCGCACGCGATGCTCACCTGCGCCGGAGTGCTCATGAACCTGAGCGAGCAGCGCATCTGGGCCGCGCCGGGGTGCATCCACGGCGTCGACCCCGAAGAGCTGCGGTTCTAGTTGCTGATCGTCAGCGTGAACTGCGCGCACGACACCGGGAACCCGGGGCGCCGGTAGACCCGCACGAGCACCGAGCCGTTGTTCCCCACCGGCGGGATCACGTCGTAATAGCCCGGGGGGCCGGTCATGTACGTCTCCCAGTCGGTCAAGCCGTTCGACACGCCGCCCTCGTTGCCGCACGAGGTCGCGGTGCCGGTGCAGTTGGTGCGCACGTCGAAGCGGAACTGATCGCTCGGGTTCGTCGTGAACCGGATGCGCGGGTGGTAGCTCGGGCTCGTGTTGGTGGCGAAGCGCGCCATGTACCAGGCCTCGGTCCCGCCGACCGCGAGGTTCGCGCTGACCGTGGTGGTCTGGGTGATGAGCAGCGTGGGGAGCACCATCGGCGTCGCGCACGACTGGCTGATCGACGAGGCCTGGCACTCGCAGCCGTTCGCGCACACGCCGTCGATGTTCTGGTAGCCCGGCGCGCACCCGACGATCTGACACGTCCCGCCCGCGCAGCTCGTCGCGGTCACGTTGCCCACGCACGTCGTCGCGCACGCGTTGCCGCATGCGCCGCAGTGCTGCGCATCGTTCGTCACGTTGGTCTCGCACCCGGTGCCCGCGAGCCCGTCGCAGCTCTGGTAGCCCGGATTGCACGCCGCGATCTGGCACGTGCCGCTCGAGCAGAACGACGTCCCGTTCACCGACGAGCACGCGTAGCCGCACGTCCCGCAGTGCGCGGTCGACGTCTGCGTGTGGGTCTCGCAGCCGGTCGCCGCCTGGCCGTCGCAGTTGTCGAAGCCGGGCATGCAGCTCCCCACGTCGCACGTGCCGTTGGTGCAGACCTCGCCCGCGTTCGCGAGATCGCACGCGTTGCCGCACGCGCCGCAGTGATCGACCGACGTCTGCGTCCTGGTCTCGCATCCGTCGCCGGGCAGACCGTTGCAGTCGTCCCAGCCCGGATCGCACGCGCCGATCGCGCACCCGCCGTTCACGCAGATCGCCGTCGCGTTCGCGAGGTTGCACGCGTTGCCGCACGCGCCGCAGCTCGTGACGGTCGAGAGCACGTTCGTCTCGCATCCGTCGCCGGGCAGCCCGTTGCAGTCGTCGAACCCCGCATCGCACGCCGCGACCGCGCACACGCCGTTCACGCACGCCTCGCTGCCGTTCGCGATCTCGCACACGTCACCGCAGGCGCCGCAGTGCGCGAGCGTGTTGCGGGTGTCGACCTCGCAGCCGTCGCCGGGCGAGTCGTTGCAGTCGGCGAACCCGGGATCGCATCCCGCGACCGCGCACGCGGAGTCGACGCACGAGGGCGTCGCGTTCGGCAGCGAGCACGCGTTGCCGCAGGTGCCGCAGTGCTCGACCGCCGTCGGGAGCGCGACCTCGCATCCGTCGTCCGGCTGCCCGTTGCAGTCGCCGTAGCTCGTGTCGCAGCTGCCCACCGCGCACGCGCCGCCGATGCACGCCGGCGTCGCGTGGTCGACCGTGCACACGTCGCCGCACGCGCCGCAGTCGCTCACCGTCGTGCCGAGATCGACCTCGCAGCCGTCCTCGGGCATCGTGTTGCAGTCGTCGAAGAGCGGATCGCAGGCGCCCACCACGCACGCGCCGTCGACGCACGCGGGCGTCGCGTGCGCCGTGGTGCACACGTCGTCGCACGCGCCGCAATGCCCGACGTCGGTGCGGGTGTCGACCTCGCAGCCGTTGCTCGCCTCGCCGTCGCAGTCCGCGAACGACGGGAGGCACACGAAGCCGCATCCGCCGTCGATGCACGTCGCGCTCGCGTTGGGCGGCACCACGCACGTCTCGCACGACGCGCCGCACGCGGTCGTGTCGTCGTCGGCCGCGCAGCGATCGCTCCCGCACGCGTGGTAGCCCGCGTCGCACGCGACGCCGCACGCCGAGTCGACGCAGCTCGCGGCGCCGTTCGCGGGCACCGGGCACGTCCCGCCGCACTCGCCGCAGTGCAGCTCGTCGGTCGTGGTGTCGACGCAGCTCGAGTCGCAGCGCGTCGGGGTCGCGCCCTGGCAGCCGCTCACGCACGACGCGCCGGCCTCGCTCGACGCGCAGAGCGGCGTGGGCTCCGCGCACACGGTCTCGCAGGCGCCGCAGTGCTCGGCGGTCGTCAGCTCGGTCTCGCAGCCCGGCGCGTCGCTGCAGTCGCCGAGCCCCGGCTCGCATGCACCCGTGAGCACGCACGCGCCCTCGACGCACTGCACCGCGTCGCCGTCGACGCCGGGCAGCGCCGTGCAGTCGACGTCGCAGCCGCCGCAGTGCCGCACGTCGCTCTGCAGGTCGACGCACGCCTCGCCGCACGTCGTGCCGGTGCAGCCCGCGTCGGGATCCACGCCGCCGCCATCGGGGTCGGCCGCGTCCGGTGGATCGACGTGTCCTCCGTCGAGCGATCCGCCGTCGGGTCGTGGAGCCGCGCCGTCCATCCCCGCGTCGCCGCCCGGAGGATCGTCCCCGCCGCCGCAGCCCGGTGCCGCGATCGCCAGCACCAACAGCGCGCCGAGCGCGAGGACGACCGAACGTGGACCGATGGCGGATGCAGCGACGACCATCCCCGGATGGTATCCGGGAACGGCGGATCATCACACGGGGGGTGGAATGGGATTCTTCACTTCCGCTGCGCGAACCACGCCGCGGTGCGCCGGATCCCCTCGGCGAGCGGGACCGTCTGTCCCAGGCCCTTCCACGGCTCGAGCACCGAGCGCTCGACGTCGCCCGCGCGCTTCGGCCCGAACTTGAGATCGGTCTTCGCGCCGAGCGCCTTCTCGATCTCGCGCGCGAGATCGAGCGTCGTCGTGGCCACGCCGGTCCCGATGTTCACGACCGTCTCGCCGATCTCGCCGGAGAGCGCGAGCACGTTCGCGCGCACCACGTCGTCGACCATCACGTAGTCGCGCACGCACCCGGGATCGCCCGACTCCTTGCGCGCGTTCACCTGGATCGGCTGACCCGCGATCAGGCGCTGCGAGAAGATCGCGACGACGCCGGCCTCGCCGTGGGGATCCTGACGCGGCCCGTAGACGTTCGCGTAGCGCAGGATCGTCGACTTCAGGCCGTGCTGGTGGCGGTAGTAGTTGAGGTAGGCCTCGACCGCGAGCTTGCTGCACGCGTAGGGGCTCAGCGGCATCGGCGTGCGTCCCACCGACGCGCGCTCGGGCTCCGGGATCTCGCCGTAGATCGCGCCGCCGGTGCTCGCGAAGACCACGTGCTTCACGCCCGCGCGCACGCTCGACTCGAGCAGGTTGAGCGAGCCCTCGACGTTGATGCGCGCATCGCGCTGCGGCTCGCGCGTGCTCACCGACACGCTGACCTGCGCCGCTTGATGGCTCACCGCGTCGGGCTTGAACGTGCTGACGACGTCTTCGAGCGCCTCCGCGTCGCGGATGTCGATCTCCACGTGCTTCGCGCCGCTCGGCACGTTCTCGCGGCGTCCGCTCGAGAGGTCGTCGATGATCAGCACCTCGTGCTTCGCGGCGAGGCACGCATCCGCGACGTGGCTCCCGATGAAGCCCGCGCCGCCGGTGATGAGGATTCGCATGGCGGCGGAAGCTAGCAGGACGCGCGCCCGCACGGCCACTCCCGGGGGGCGAGGGCGGGGGCGAGGGCGAGGGAGGGGGCGAGGGCGAGGGCGAGGGCGGGGGCGAGGGCGAGTGAGGGGGCGAGGGCGAGGGCGAGGGCGAGGGCGGGACGCGCGAGCGCGCGTGCGACCGCGGCCGTGGATGCGGCGCGATGGCGCGCTGGGGCTCGGATGTCCCTACCGTCCGCGCACTCTCGCCGTTGGCTCGAATCGGCTCGCCCGCCGGTCCCTACCGTCCCGCCGAGGGCTCAGCCCGCGGTCGCGGCGGGGCGGGGATCGCGCGCGGTGCGCACCCACGCTTGATCCTTGCGCGACGCGCGGAGCAGCGAGGGCAGCTTCATCGCCTTCTGTGCGACGTAGAGCGGCGCGCGCGCGAGCGCGCTGACGTCCTCGGCCGTGCCTCCACCGACGTAGAGCGCCGAGAGCACGTGCGCGCCCACGAGCCCGAGCGCGCCCGCCGCGTAGAGCTGCGTCGGCGGGAACGGGATCACGAGCACGCAGAGCAGCGTGCCCACGTGCGTCGCGAGCGGCAGGAGCAAGAGCTCGCCGAGCGGCTCGAGCATCGTGCGATTGCCCGCGAGCACCTCGCGCAGCAGCGGCGGCACGTGCTCGCGGATCATGCGGAACCGTCCGCCCTCCCAGCGCGCGCGCTGGGTGTCGATCCCCTCTTCGCTCGTCGGCATGTCGGCGCGCACGAACGTCTCTTCGACGAAGCGGATCGCGAAGCCCTTGCGCACCAGCATGAGGTGGTACTCGAGATCCTCGACCACCGAGCGCGCGGTGTACGGCAGCACGTCGAGCACGCGGCGGTGCAGGCCGAAGCCGTTGCCGAGGATGCCGACCGAGAGCCCGAAGCGCTCGCGCGCACGCGGACGCGCGACGTTGAACGCGAGGAACGCGACGTTCATCAGGCGCGCCTTGGGGCCGGCCTCGGGGTTCGCGACGAGGTAGCGCGACTGCACTCCATCGGCGCCGCCGCCGAACGCCGTGGCCATCGCGACGAGGAAGCCGGGCGCGACCTCGGTGTCGGCGTCGACCACGAGCACCGCCTCGACGTCGGGATCGGCGAGCACGTGCGCGAACGCCATCTCGAGCGCGTAGCCCTTGCCGCGTCGCTCGCGATCCTGGCGCTCGATCACCTCGGCGCCGGCCTCGCGCGCGCGGGCTGCGGTCGCATCGGAGCAGTTGTCGGCGATCACGACGATGCGCGCGCCGTTGGGCGGCGCCTCGCACGCGAGCAGGCTGCGCACGCAGGTCGCGATGCCGCCCTCTTCGTCGTGCGCTGGCACGACGACCGCGAGCTTGCCGCAGCGCGCGGGATCGCCGCGTCGTGGCTCGCGTGGGAGCACCGAGCCGAGCGTGAGCGCGGCGAGCTCGAGGGTGCCGGGGAGGGTGAGCGCGGTGCCCGCGAGGCCGAGGCTCGTGAAGAACATGGCGGATGAGGATACCGCGGGACGGCCGGGCGCGCGGGAGGATTGCGAGGCGGTCCGAGGGCCGGGGCGCGCGGGTGCGGGCGAGGGCGAGGGCGAGGGCGAGGGCGAGGGCGAGGGCGAGGGCGCGGGCGAGGGCGCGGGCGCGAGGGCGAGAGCGAGGGCGAGGGCGCTCCTGTATCGTGGCGCTCGCTGTCGGAGGTTTCGATGTACGGACCGTCTGAGCTCACTGGCTCGCTGACCGAGCGCGCGCGCGTCGCGCAGCACATCGCGCGCGCCGAGCGCGCGGCCCTCGATCGCGACGTGTCGTCGCTCCCAGCGCTCACGCGCTTGGTGCGCTCGCTGCTGCTGCGCGAGCTCGCGCGTTATCGACGCGCCGCGCGCTTTCCGATCAACCGCGACTTCGCGGCTCGCACGCCGTACTTCGTCGACGCCGAGGGCACGCGCTGCGCGATGGCGCACCTGCTCGAGCTCGGCGGCGAGCACGACCTCGTCGCGCGCATCGCGCGCGAGCGCAACCACGCGTACGTGCGCGACCTCGCGGACGAAGCGCGCCTGCTCGCGTGGCTCGCCGCCGCGGGCCTGAGCGTCGGCGAGGCCGCCGCGATCCAGCCCGAGTACTGCGCGACGAACGCGGCGTGTGTGTGCGGCGACTCGCTCTCCGCTGCGAGCTTGCCTTATCCGGTGCCGGCGATCGGCGTGCTCGAAGGTGTGATCGTCGATCTCGGCGGCGCCGGGCCCGCGATCGTGCGGATCGATCAGGTGCATGGCGACGGCGTGGGCTGGGCCCCCGGCGACACGATCCACACGTTCCATTCTCGCGATGCCGAGGTCGGCGCGCGCGTGCTCGCACCGGTCGACGCCACCTCGGCAGGACGGGGAGCGCACGATGCCCCGCTCGGCTCGGTGCTGCTCCACGAGGACGACACCCTCACCTGTGTCCCGTGGGAAGGCCCCGCGAGCACGCTCTCGCGCGACCTCTTCCTGCGCGCCGTCCGATCGAGCGACTGTGTGGGCACGCTGGTCGCGGACGATCCTCGCTGGTCGCGCCGCGACTGCGACGCCGAGGGCGGCGGATGCGCTGCGTCGGGCCTCCAATCGAGCGCGCCGACCACGCTCGGCATCCTGATCGCGATCGTCTCGGTGCTCGCGATGCGCGGGCGGCGCGAGCGCGCGAAGGACTGAGCGCGGAACGCGATCGGATCGCGCGCCGCCGCACCGAGGCAGAGCGCGATCGCCGACGATCTCGCGCCGATCGCGACGAAAGCGAGGTCGATCGACCCGAATTCGCACGGCCACGCACCCGAATGTCCTGTGATTCCAGGTGGATGAGTGATGTCCTCAAACGGTGTAGTGATCGTCGACATCGGGTGTCGCCGAGGTCGGCGTCGGGTGTGCCCGAGGTCGGCGTCGGGTGTGGCCGAGGCCAGCGTCGGGTGTGGCCGAGGTCAGCGTCGGGTGTGGCCGCGGCCAGCGTCGGGTGTGGCCGAGGTCAGCTCGGCCGCTGGTCACAAGAGGCGCACCCGCTTCGTCACCAGCAGGCCACCGGGCACACCGACCGCGATCGCCGCGAGCACCACGATGCCGGCGAGCGAGACGCCGGTCGCGCGCTCGACCACGCCGTGCAGCGTGTACGCCGCGAGCGCGATCCCGATCACCGCGGCGCTCATCACCAGGTCGAGCCCGAGGCGCGACGCGCGCACCTGGCTCGCGGCGTACGCGGTCGTCGCGTAGGGCGCGAGCGTCGACGCGCACACGAGGCCGGCCACGCCGACCACGCCCCAGGTGTGGAAGACCGGCAGGAAGCCGACGCCGAACACGATCGCCTTCACGACCGTGCCGTAGGTCGCGAAGCGCGGCTCGCCGCGGCCCATCGCGATCATCCCGTAGCCCATCTGCAGGATGCTGAACCAGGTGTCGATCGACAGGACCGCCATGAGCGGCCCGGCGTCGTGGTAGCGGTCGTCGTAGAGCAGCTCGATCAGCGGCACCGCGACGCCGATCGTGCACGCGACCGGCACGATCAGGAGCACCATGAGCTTCCAGCGCAGCTCGCGGACCTTGCCGTGCTCGTGCTCCCGCAGCGCGGCGGCGACCAGCGGGTAGTAGACGCGCTGCGCGAGCTGACCGACCACCTCGCGCGGCATCAGCGCGAGCGCGAGCGCGACCGAGTAGATGCCGAGCTGCTCCTCGGGCACGAAGCCGCCGAGCAGCAGGCGATCGATCTGCAGCGCGATGAACGTCGCCGCGGTCGACACGAAGATCCACCGGCCGAACTGGAGGATCTCCTTGCGCGCCGCGGGCTCCCACGCGAAGCGGTGCTTCACGCCGCGGATCAGCAGATGGCTGAACGTCATGCGCAGCAGCGCGGCGACGAGCCCGTTCACCAGGAGGCTCACGACCGACCGCGTGTAGTACGCGGTGATGCACATCGCGGCCGCGGCGATGACGGTCGAGAGCAGCTCGGTCGCGGTGACGCGCCCGAGGTTGAGCGCGCGGTTCTGCGTGAACAGCGCCATCGAGGAGAAGCCCTCGATCAGCGCGGTCGATCCCGCGACCGGCACCATCCACGCGAGATCAGGGATGCCGTAGATCAGCGAGAGCGGATAGCCGATCGCGGCGGCGACGATGAACAGGTAGAGGCCGCGCAGCGCCTGCAGCGTCCACGCGGTCTGCACGAAGATCGGATCGTCGCCGCGCTTGCTCTGGATGACGCTGATGCCGATCCCGACGTCGGCGAACATGTGCAGGCCCTGCAGGAACACGTTCACCAGGGCCATCACGCCGAACGCTTCGGGGAAGAGCAGCCGCGTGAGCACCAGGTTCGCGGCGAAGCGCGTGAGGTTCGCGCCGGCGTGGCCCACGAGCGTCCACGCCGAGCCGCGCATCGCGCGCGAGCGGACCTCGCCTCCGCCCTTGGGCGCCTCGGTCGGCGGGGGCGCCGGCGTTTCGTCGTCGGGGAGGGCGGACGCAGGCTGTGCCGGCGGGCTCATCGGTCACCCGAGGCGGTCTCTCGTCGGACCCTCATATCGGGCACCGTGTGTAGCACGACCGCCCCGTTCCGCGCTCCGTCCTGCCGCGAACGGGGCCGGCGGCCCGTGTGAGCACCTGGTATCGTTGGCGGCTCCGATGTTCTGGGATGGTGCACCGAACGCGCTCGCGTACCTCGCGTTCCTCGCGTTTCCGGTCGTGATCGTCGTGCTGTTCACGCGGATGAAACCGCACGTCGCAGGCGCGTACTCGCTGCTCGGCGGCGTGCTCTTCCTCCCGGAGGTGCTCGAGTTCGACCTGCCGGTCATCCCGCCGCTCAACAAGGCGACGATCACCGCCGTCTGCGTGCTGGTCGCGATGGCGTGGAAGGCGCCGCAGCGCCTCGGCGCAGCGCGCGCGTTCCGCGGGTTCGACCTCTTCTTCGTCCTCGCGCTCTTCGGGAACGTGATGACCGCGATGACGAACAGCGACGTCATCGTGACCGGGCCCGTCGTTCGCCCCGCGCTGACGCTCTACGACGCGTTCGCGGGCAGCGTGAAGGACACGCTCGGCATCTGGCTGCCCTACTTCCTCGCGCGCTCGCTCTGCCGCACCCCCGAGGAGCTCGGCGAGCTGGTGCGGATCACGCTGCGCATGGGCGTCGCGTACACGTTCTTCTGTCTCTTCGAGGCGCGCTTCAGCCCGCAGCTCCACCGCTGGGTGTACGGCTATCACGCCGCCGACTTCTCGATGACGATGCGCGGCGGTGGCTATCGCCCGACCGCGTTCATGCTGCACGGCCTCGCGGTCGCGAACTTCGTGCTCTCGGGCACGATGCTCTCGATCACGCAATGGAAGCTCGGCAAGGCGAAGGGCTGGCTCGTCGCGTACATGGCCGGCGTGCTCGCGATCTGCCGCAGCTCGGGCGCGATCATCTACGCCGTGATGTTCCTGCCGCTGATGGCGCGGGTGAAGAAGCCGCGCTTCATCCTGCCGGTGGTGCTCGGCGTGCTCGTGCTGACGTTCCCGATCCTGCGCGGCACCGGCACGTTCCCGACCGAGTGGCTCGTGGAGAAGGCGGAGACGTACTTGAGCGAAGAGCGCGCGCTCTCGCTCTGGTTCCGCTTCGACAACGAGGACACGCTGCTCGAGCGCGCGAGAGAGCGGCTCTGGTTCGGGTGGGGCGGATACGATCGCAATCGCGTGTTCGATCCGGTCACCGGTGAAGATCTCGTGATCACCGACGGCGACTGGATGATCCAGCTCGGCGTCGGCGGCGCGGTCGGGTTCATCGGGCGCTATTCGCTGCTCGTGCTGCCGATCTTCGTGCTCTTCCGGAAGCGGAAGAAGATCAGCGATCGCAAGCAGCTGCTGCTCTACTCGGGCTGGGCGATGATCGCGGGGCTCAACGCGGTCGAGCTCCTGCCGAACGGCTTGTTCAGCTGGCTGCCGTACTTCTACTCGGGCGTGCTCGCGGGCGCGGTGGGCGCGATCGGGACGGCGCGCGCGGTGATCCCGCTGCGGCCCCGAGGTCCTGCGGCGCGCGCGCAGGAGCGCGCGAGCCTCGCCCCGCCGATGCCCAAGCCCGGGCGCGGCGGGCGCGTCGTCGCGGCCTGATCAGCTCCCGAGCTCTCTCGCCGCGGCCTTGAGCGCGGCGCCGATCACCTGGTGCATGTCGAGATATCGATATTGCGCGAGGCGCCCGCCGAACAGCACGTTCGGGTGCTCCGACTGCTGCGCTTGATATCGATTCAGCTTCTCCTGGTCGGCCGGGAAATTGACCGGGTAATAGGGCTGATCGTCGTCGACGTGCGAGTACTCGCGGATGACGACGGTCTTGCCCTTCGTGCGCGACCAGCGCTCGGCGTGCAGGTGCTTGGGCTCGTGGATGCGCGTGTGCGGCACTTCGCGATCCGCGTAGTTCATCACCGACGTGCCCTGGTAGTCGTCGACGTCGACGCGCGTCAGCTCGAAGCGGACCGAGCGCCAGCTCAGTCGGCCGTGCTGGTAGTCGAAGAAGCGATCGAGCGGGCCGGTGTACACGACCTTCTTCGCGCGGCCCATCCAGTGCTCGCGATCCTCGAAGAAGTCGACTCCGAGCTCGACCGGGATGCCCTCGAGCATGCGCTCGAACATCCGCCCGTAGCCCTCGAGCGGAATGCCCTGATATCGATCGTCGAAGTACGAGTCCTCGTACGACACGCGCACCGGGAGCCGATTGATGATCGACGCGGGCAGCTCGCGCGGATCGCAGCCCCACTGCTTCGCGGTGTAGCCCTTCACGAACGCCTCGTAGAGATCGCGCCCGATGAGGCTGATCGCCTTCTCCTCGAGGTTGTGCGGCGTCGTGATGTTCTCGCGCTTGCCCTCGAGGAACGACTCGACCTCGAACGGCCTCAGGCTCACGCCGTAGAAATCGTTGATCGTGCCGAGGTTGATCGGCATCGAGTACACGCGGTCGCGATGGGTCGTCAGCACGCGATGTCGATACCGATTGAACTCGGTGAATCGATTCACGTACTGCCAGATCTCGTCGCTGCTGCAGTGGAAGATGTGCGTTCCGTACGCGTGGATGTTGATGCCGGTCTCGGGGCAGTCGTAGCTCCAGCAATTGCCCCCGACGTGATCGCGCCGCTCGAGCACGAGCACGCTCTTGCCCGCCTCGCGCGCCTGCTGCGCGAACACCGTTCCGAACAGACCACTCCCTACGACGACGTAGTCGTGCTCCATCCCGATCCCCCCGGGTTGTTCGATCGATCACTCGGCGGCTTGGACCGCCTCGGTGCTGCGACCGATCCTCAATCGGTCGATCAGCCCGGCGAACCAGCGCAGGAACCACTCCTCGTCGAGCGCTCCGGCGAGCACCGCGCGGGCTCGCTCCACGATCGCGCGGCGCTCCGCTTCGTGCGCCACGTAGTAGCGGACCTTCTCCTCGAGATCGGAGTAGTCCCACTGCAGCGGCACGTACGTCTCGCCCGGCCGGAACAGATCCGGAGAGGTCTCGAGATGCGACATGTCCGGCTTCAGCAGCAGCGATCCACAGAGGATCGCCTCGAAGTCGCGCCAGCAGATCTCACCGAACCCGAACGGGCTCACGCAGCACTTCGAAGTGCGCAGCTCGGCGTAGTACTGCGCTTGATCGACTCGCGTCGTGGGCGCGAGACAGCGGATGTCGCCGCTCATCGCTGCCAGTCGAGGAGCGATGTCACGCCGCAGATGACCGAGCCAGTTGTCGCGCGGGACCGTGGCGCGACAGTGCACGTCCCACTCGCGACGGCGGTGATCGATCGGCGGCGAATTGCGCGCCAGCGCGTCGATCTTCGCGTCCAGCGCGATGTTGTAGCCGACGACGATGCGATCGAGCAGATGGGGCCGGATCGGCGTCGTCCACGCGACGTCGGTCCCGTCGAACGAGACTCCGTACGTGCGAGCGACGTAGTCGGTGAGATTGCACTTGCCGATCATGCTCTGCGTGTAGAGGCGTCGATCCGCGAGGACGTGCTTCTTCACGTAGAGATCGACGTGGCGGAGGATGCCGGGCCACTGCACGCCGGTGTCGTCGTCGCCGTCGAGATAGACCAGCTTCGCGCGCGGCGCGGCGGCGCGGAGCGCGCCCGCGATCAGCTCCGGGTTGTAGATCGTCCGGAAGTACGCCTTGAGGAAGATGACGTCGAATCCCTCGAAGAGCGACGTCGATCCCCAGTCGAGCAGGATGGCGACGTCGTCGAGCGGGACGTGCGCGAACGCGAGCCCGAAGCGCGACTCGAGCGCAGCGCGAGAGCGATAGAACGGCGCGAGCTGCTCCTCGCTCGTGGGGCTCACTCCGTCGCTGACGATCAGGGCGCGCAGCGAAGGCCCGTCGCGCCTCGCCGTGCTCGCGATCGAGAACCCGTATCGCAACAACCCCAGCACGCGCAGCTTCGCCGTGCGCTTGGCCTCGAAGACGAAGCGGCTCATTTCGTCCCCCCTTGTCGATGCCGCGGCGCGAGCACCCTTCGCGCACGACATTCAGACGAAGTAGAGCCAGGAAGAGCCCGTCCATGCGCGTTCTTGCGCGCGCGCGATCAGCCGATCGGAAGGGTGCGCGGACGTGGGCCCAGACCTGCGAGCGCGTTGGCGAGCGCCGGCGCGACCACCGGCACCACGAGCTCACCGACACCGCTCGGAGGCTCGCCGCTCGGGGCGATCGCGACCTCGACCTCGGGCATCGCGTCGATGCGCAGGATCGGCGCGTCGTGGAAGTTGCTCTGGACGACCGCGCCGTCCTCGACGTCGATGCGGCCGTAGAGCGCGGCAGAGAGCGCGAACGCGATGCCGCCCTCGATCTGCGCGCGCACGATGCCGGGGTTCACCACCCTGCCGCAGTCGATCGCAGCCCACGCGCGGTGCGCGCGCACCGGCGCGGTCGAGGCCTCGATCACCAGCGCGACGAAGCTGCCGAAGCACGCGTGCACCGCGACGCCGCGCGCGCGTCCTTCCGGTGCAGCGCCCGCCGCGTCGGCGAGCGCGACCGCGCGATCGAGCACGCCGCGGGCGCGCGAGCCCTCGGGGATCAGCGCGCGGCGCATCGCGATCGGATCGACGTTCGTGTGGGCCGCGAGCTCGTCGACGAACGACTCCATCGCGAACGCAGTCACCGAGTGCCCGACCGATCGCCAGATGCCGAGGCGCACCGGGATCTCGAGGCCGTGCCACTCGACGCGCAGCGCGGGCCACGCGTACGGGCCGCTCTCGATGCCATCGAGCGCGAGCCCGTCGATCTCACCGCGCGTGCTGTCCGCGCCGCTGAGCGAAGGGCTGACCACGCGCGCTTGCAGCGCGGTGACCGCGCCCGCGCCGTCGAGCGCGGCCTCGACGCGCAGGACCGCGGGCGGGCGATAGAAGTCGGCGCGCAGATCGTCCTCGCGACGCCACACCAGCTGCACCGGGCGCGGCGCGACGGCGCGCGCGATCTCGACCGCCTCGGCCACCTCGTCGCGGCTCGCGCGACGACCGAAGCCACCACCGAGCCACGTGGTGCGCACTTCGATCTGCGCGCCGGGCAGGCCGAGCGCCTCGGCCGCGTCCCACTGGCAGCCCTGGGGATCCTGGGTCGGCGCCCAGATGCGACAGCGCGCGGGATCGCGCCCGGGCTCGTGGTGCACCGTCGCGTTCGGCGGCTCCATCGTCTGGTGCGCGAGCAGCGGCGCCTCGTAGGTCGCGCGCACCCGTCGATCGTCGGGCGCGGTGGTGATGAGGGAGACGTCGCCGCGATCGGTCGCGATGGCGCCCTGCTCGTCGAGCATCGCGCGCATGCGCTCGAACGCGCGAGCGCTCGAGGGGATCGGCATCGGCGGAGGGCGGAACGTCGCGGCGAGCGCGTCGACGCCGCGGAACGCGGCCCACGTGCTGGTCGCGATCACCGCGACGCTCGAGGGGGTGCGCACCACCTCGAGCACACCGGGCACCGCGCGCGCAGCGTGCTCGTCGAAGCGCTCGAGCACGCTGCCGTTCACGGGAGCGCGCGCCAGCGCGGCGAACACCATCCCGGGCAGGCGCACGTCGAGCCCGAAGCGCGCTGATCCGTCGACCTTCTCCGGCGTGTCGAGGCGCGGCAAGGGCTGGCCGAGCAGGCCCGGGGCGCCGCGATCCTTGAGGCGCGGCGCGTCGGGCACGTCGAGCTCTGCGGCGAGCGGAGCGAGCGGTCCATAGCCGAGACGACGACCGCTCTCGCGATGCACCACGAAGCCGCGCTCGGCATCACACGCGTCCGATGGCACGTCCCACACGCGAGATGCGGCGAGGATCAACATCTCGCGGGCTGCCGCGCCCGCGCGCTGGAGCTCCTCGAACATCGACGCGACGCTCGCGCTCGCGACGGTGGTCTGGTTGCCGTAGTTGCGGTTCGCGATCGCCTGCTCGACGCGCACGAGGGACCAGTCGGCGTCGAGCTCGTGCGCGACGATCTGCGGGAGCGCGGTCGCGACGCCCTGACCCATCTCGGACTTGGTCAGCCAGATCGTGACGGCGCCGCTCTCCGCGATCGCGAGGAACACGCTGGGCGCGAAGGGCTCCTCGCGCGGCGGGACCCGCTTCGCGTGGCGCTCGCGCCGCACGCCGTAGAACGCGCCGAGCACCAGGCCCGCACCGCCCGCGAGCACACCGCCGAGGCCCGCCGCGAGGAGGTCGCGCCGCGTGAGCTTGAAGGGCACGCGGGTGGTCTAACACGACCCGCGCGGGAGCCGCTGAGCCTGACCACGCATCCGCGTAGCGCGAAGCCGCAAGCGGGTGGGGACCCGCGCGCAGCTCGAGGGGTCGAGAGGGGAGGCGCGCAGCCTCCCCCGGGAAGCTCAGCTCCCCCGATAGGTGGAGTACCCGAAGGGGCTCAGCAGCAGCGGCACGTGGTGGTGCGTCTGCGCATCGAGCACGCGGAAGACGATCGTCGCCTCGGGATAGAACGCACCCTCGCCGAGGTACGCGCCGGTGTCGAAGCGCAGGCGGTACGTCCGCGCCTCGAGCGCGACCCCCTCGGGCAGCAGCGAGCGCACCCGCCCGTCGGCATCGGTGCGCGACTCCGCGAGCTGGGTCCAGCGGACGCCGCCGTCGTGGCGCTCCAGCGTGACGGCGATCCCTCGCGCGGGCAGGCCCTTCGCGAGATCGAGGACGTGTGTGCTCAGGCCCATGGCTCGTGCTCCCGGTATGAGCGCGCGATCATGCCTCAGCGACCGCCGAGGTCGCCCACGACGGTGCGCTCGTCGACCAGCTTCGCGAGCCGCAGCTTCGTGATCTTCATCTGCTCTCCCGCCGCCACGCGCAGCTCGGCCGCGGGATCGTTGGTCAGACGTGCTCGCAGCGCCGCGAGCATCTCCGCCGCGCTCTTGCCGGTCGCGCACACCAGGAACACGTGCCCGAAGCGCGCCGCGTAGTCGCGATTGCCCGCCGCCAGCGCGGCGAGCGTCGCCTCCGAGGCCGACGCCACGCCGGCCTGCTCCTTCGAGGACCACGCCGCCTCCGCGAAGCGCGCGCGCAGTCGCTCGCGATCCTCGCCGATGCGCGGGTGCGCCGCGAACGCCTCGAGCCAGTCGGGCGCGTCGAGCGCGCCCCAGATGCGCTCCGCCGCTGCGTACACCGCCGCGTCGTCGACGAAGGGCCGCGCGCGCACCATCGCCTCGACCCATCGAGACGATGCGCAGCACCGCACCAGCGCGCGCCGTGCTGCATTCGGTTCCAGCGAGCTCAGGAGCTCCGCGATGCCGTGTCCGCTCGTCATCCGCTCGTCACCACCTGCCCCCGCACCCTCGAGAACGACCACTCGGCCACGCGTGCGTCGTACACGCGCTCTCCGCGCAGCCACGTCGCCACGACCCGCCCGCGCATCGCGCGGCCCTCCCACGGCGTGAGGTCGTGACGGTGAAGGATCGCGCGCCGTTCCACCTTGAACGACGCGCTCGGATCGAACGCGACGAGATCGGCGTCCATGCCGACCTCGATGCGTCCCTTGCGTGACAGCCCCACGAAGCGCGCCGGCGTCTCCGCCATCCAGCGCACCACGTCCGCGAGCGTCGCGCCGCGCGCGATCGCCTCGGTGTAGGTCGCGCAGAGCCCGAGCTGCAGCCCCGCGATGCCGCCCCACGCGCGCGCGAGATCCCCCTCGCGCATCCGCTTGAGCGCCGGCGTGCACGGCGAGTGATCGGACACCACGAGATCGACGATGCCTTCCTTGAGGCCGCGCCAGAGCCCTTCGCGACAGTCGCGCTCGCGGATCGGCGGCGCGCACTTGAAGCGCGGATCGCCGTCCGGGATCTCCTCGGCCGCGAACCCGAGGTAGTGCGGGCACGTCTCCGCGGTGATCGCGGTGCCGCGCGCCTTCGCGGAAGCGATCGCGCCCAGCGCGTCGGCGTCCGCGAGATGGACCACGTGCACGCGCGCGCCGCTCTCCTCGGCGAGCGCGATCAACAGCGCGATCGCCGACTCCTCCCAGGCGCGCGGCCGCGATCGCACGTACTGCGCATAGGAGCGCGGATCGTCGACCGGCGGTGCGTCGCCCTCGAGCTCGCAGTGCGCGAGCAGCGGCACGCCGCGTCGCGCGAGGTGGGGCAGCGCCGTGCGCAGATCGCGCGCTTCGGCGCGCGGCAGCTCGTCGACGCCGGAGTCGATCAGGAACGCCTTGAACCCGAGCACGCCCGCGTCGATCAGCGGCTCGAGCGCGTCCGCGTTGCCCGGCACCACGCCGCCGTAGAAGCCGCAGTCGACGTGGAGCTTGCCCTGCGCCGCGCGATGCTTCGTGCGCAGTGCGTGCACGCTCGTCGTCGCGGGGACGCAGTTGAGCGGCATGTCGACGAGCGTCGTCACGCCTCCGGCGGCCGCGGCTGCGGTCGCGCTCGCGAAGCCCTCCCACTCGGTGCGCCCCGGCTCGTTGAGGTGCACGTGCGTGTCGACGAGACCCGGAAGCAGCGCGAGGGAGCCGAGATCTTCGACCTGCGTCGACTCGATCGCGATCTCGTACGGCTCGATCGCAGTGATGCGCTCGCCGTCGACGATGACCGTCGCGGCGCGTTCTCCCTGTGGCGTGACCACCCGTCGGCTTCGCAGCGCGCGCATGGTCCCTCTCAGAAGTCCGCGACGTCGTAGGCCTCGAGCGCCGCGAGGTGGGCCTGCGCGTCCTCGACGTAGAGCTGGCGCGTGATGCCCGACACCAGCCGATCGATCCCGTACTTCATCCCCGAGATGCTGGCGCCGCCGAGCCCGTTGCTGAGCAAGCACCCGAAGCTGAAGTTGAAGATCCCGCGCAGCCACGGCGCCTCGCCCGGCGTGCGCTCGGTGAGCTCGAAGCTCGGGCCGAGGTACGGGTGGCGCAACAGCTCGTCGACGTGCTCACCGCGCGGCGGCTCGAAGCGATCGGACCATCGCGCGACGTGCGCCTCGATCTCGCGCAGCTCGGCGCGCAGCGCGAGATCGGTGCGGAACCCGGTGCCGACGATCACGAAGTCGTGCTCGTGCGTGCCCTTCGGCGTGACGACCTTCACCACGCCGTCCTCCTCGCGCACCGCGGTCCACGGCTCGCCGCCGCGCAGCGCGAAGTTGGGCTGGCGCGTCGCGCGCTCGTACGTCGCCTTGGGCGGCAATTGCCCGGCGCTCCAGAACCGATGGATGAACCGCCACTTCTCGGCGTCGCTGAGATCCGCGTGGTGCCGCAGGAAGCCGACGAACTCGGCCCAGCGGTACACGTTCACGCGCACCAGCGTCTCGCGGCGGAAGTAGAGATCGACCGACGCCGCGCCTTCTTCGAGCGCGACCGCCGCGTTGTCGAACGCCGACGCGCCCGCGCCGAGCACCGCGATGCGCTTGCCGCGCAGCGCCGCGAAGTCGACGTCCTCGCTGGTGTGGGCCCATCGCGCGCGCGGGAGCCCGAGCCGGATCATGTCGGGGACCCACCACTGCCCCGATCCCTCGATGCCGGTCGCGAGCACGATCTTGCGCGCGTGCACGAGCTCGACGATGCCGCGCGACGTGATCGGCACCGCGAAGCACGCGCTCTCGTCGTCCCAGCGGATCGGCCCGACGCGCGCTTCGTTCCGCACCGGCAGGTGCAGCATCTGGCGATACCACGCGAGGTAGCGCGCCCACGTCTCGCGCGGGACGAACGTCATCGCGTCCCACGAGCCCTCGCCGTGCTGCGCCTCGTACCAGGCCTGCGCGGAGAGGCTCGGGATGCCGAGCTCGGGCCCGAGCACATGCTTCGGAGTCCGAAGCGTGTCCATGCGCGCGAAGCGCAGCCACGGGCCCTCACGTCCGGCGGGCGCGGCGTCGACGACCAACACGTTCTCGACGCGCTCGCGGCGCAGCGCGAACGCGGTGGCGAGCCCACCCTGTCCTCCGCCGACGACGAGCACGTCGAGGATCGGCGCGCCGGCCCGGGTGCGCCGCGGCGGGACCCAGGTGCGCTTCGGGTAGTCGAGGATCGCGAGGTCGCGCGCGATGCGCGCCTCGAGCGCGCGCAGGCCCGCCTCGCCGGGCGCGAACGAGGTGAGATCGAGACGACGTGCAGCGTCAGCCATGAGGGACCTCCGCAGTCGCGAGGCGCAGCATCGTCCCCGCGAGGACCGCCACGCCGTGCGCGAGGTCCTCGGGGTGCGTGAGCTCGTCGGGGCGATGGCTCACGCCCGCCACCGACGGCACGAAGATCATCGCGGTGGGCGCGATGCGCGCCATGAAGAGCGCGTCGTGGTACGCGCGGCTCGGCATGCGTCGTGTGCGCAGATCGAGCGCGCGCGCCGATGCCTCGATCGCATCGACGATCGCGGGCTCCGAGATCGCCGGCGGGTCCTCGTTGATCGTGCGCACCGCGATCTCGACGCCGCGCTCGCGCTGCACGCGCGTGATCGCGTCCTGGATCGCCGCGAACGCGTCCTGTCGCGACGCGAGATCGGTGTCGCGCAGATCGATCTCGAGGTGCACCCGCGACGGGATGCTGTTGATCGCGCCGGGATGGACCCGCACCACGCCGACGGTGCCGACGGTGTCGGGGCTCTTGGTGCTCTTCGCCGCGTGCTCGACCGCGAGCACGATCTCGGCGGCCGCCGTCATCGCATCGCGTCGCGCGGGCATCAGCACCGCGCCCGCGTGACCTCCGACGCCGCGCACCTCGAGCGCGTACGACGCCGGTGCGGCGATCGCCGTGACCACGCCGATCGGAATGCGCTCGGCCTCGAGCACCGGGCCCTGCTCGACGTGCAGCTCGACGAACGCCGCGTAGCAGCCCTCCGGCAATCGCACCTGCTCGAGCGCGCCCTCGAAGCCCGCGTCGCGCCGCACGTCCTCGAAGGCGCGCCCCTCGGCATCGCGCAGCGCGCGCACCCGGTCGGCGGTGATCGCGCCGCTCATCAAGCGACTGCCCACGCAGCCGAGCCCGAAGCGCGTCGGCTCCTCGCTCGTGAACGCGATCACCTCGAGCGATCGCGCAGGCACGATCCCGGCGTCGCGGATCGCGCGCAGCGCCGCGATGCCGCCGATCACGCCGACCGTTCCGTCGAAGCGACCCGCGTTCGGGATCGCGTCGATGTGCGAGCCGGTCGCGATCGCCGGCGCGCCCCGATCCGCGCCCTCGAGCCGGAAGAACGTGTTGCCGATCGGATCGACGCGGGTGCGGAGCCCGGCCTTCTCGGCGAGCGATCGCACGTACGCGCGGCCCTCGAGATCCGTCTTCGTGTAGAGCACGCGCTCGACCGCCGGGGCGGGCGCTGCGCTGAACGTCGCGAGCTCCGCGAGCTGCGCGTCGACCTCGTCCGCGAGCCGCGCGAGATCGAGCGCGATCATCGCCGCGGCTCCAGCATCGGGTCGCGGTTGACGTCCTTGTAGTAGAGGTAGCGCGCAGGGCCCTTGCCGATGCAGCCGAACCACTGCGGCAGATAGGGCGCCATCCAGATCGCGTCGCCCGCCTGCACCGGGTACCACGCGTCGCCGAGCCGATAGACGCCGCCGCCCTCGAGGAAGACGAGGCCGTGCTCCATCACGTGGCTCTCGACCATCGGGAGCGAGGCGCCGGGCTGGAACACGAACGTGTTCATCGCCATGTCGAAGCCGGGCTCGTCGGGGAGCAGCGTGCGCAGCAGCGCGCTGGGATCGCCGAGGAACGGCACCGCGGGCACGTCCTGCTCGCGCGAGACGATCAGCCGCGGCGCTGCGCCGGCGAGCGGCACGTAGCGCTTCTCGAGCATGAAGAAGACCGCGCCGGTCGCGCTGGTGATCGTGTGCGCCGTGCCCGCGGGGACGAACGCGTAACCACCGCCCTCGAGCGTCGTCGTTCGCGCCTCGGCCTCGAACCGCACGCTGCCCTCGAGCACGAACACGAAGCGCTCGACGCCTGCGAGCGGCACGGCGGAGATCGCGCCGGCCTCGAGCGTGACCAGCGACTGCACGAAGCCCGCGCCCATCACCGGCGCGAAGATCGTGATCGCGCGCGCCTTGGTCCATCCGGGGATCGACGCGGGCACGTGGCTCTCGGGCGTGATCAGCGCGTGATCGCGCGCGACGCGCGTGCGGGACTGGGCACCGTTCATCGAGATCCTCCTTCGGTCGTGCGCGCGTCGGCGCGATCACCGGTGGCGATCGCGCGCACCCACGCGCAGCCGACCTCGAGCGCGCGGGCGACGTCGCCCTCGTGCGCTCGTTCGTCGGGGTGGTGGCTGAGCCCGTCGGGGCTCCTCACGAAGAGCATCGAGACCGGCGCGATCGCGGCGAGGATGCGCGCGTCGTGACCGGCTCCGCTGGGCAACGAAAACACCGGTAGGCCCGCGTCCGCGATCACGCGCGCGAGCGAGTCGCGCAGCGTCGCGTCGCAGGTCACCGGCGCTTGGCGCAGCCGCAACTCGCGCGCGAGGCGCAGCGATCGGCGCGCCGCGATCGACTCGGCATGCGCGTGGATTTCGTCGAGCGCGCGATCGAGCACCGCGCCGTCGACGGCGCGCACGTCGAGCTGCAGCGTCGCGCCGCCCGCGATCACGTTGTGCCCGCCGGGGTGGGCATCGATGCGACCGACCGTCGCGACGAGGCCCGGCGTCGCGTGCGCGTGCGCCTCGACCATCAGCGCGATCTCCGCGGCGGCTGCGAGCGCATCGCGCCGAAGCGTCATCGGTGTGGTGCCCGCGTGGCCCGCGCGTCCTTCGAGGCGCAGCGTCTGCCACGTCTGTCCCGCGATGCCGGTCACCACGCCGAGCGGCGCGTCGAGGCTGTCGAGCACGGGCCCCTGCTCGATGTGGATCTCGAGGTACGCGCGCAGCGTGCGCGGATCGATCGCGGCGCGCGCGATCGATCCATCGATCGGGTCCTGCGCGCCGAAGCCGCGGATCGCATCGCCCAGCGTCGTGCCCTCGGCATCGCGCAGCGCGAGATCGTCGAGCGCGAAGCTCCCCGCGATCGCGCGGCTCCCGAGGAAGGGCCGACCGAAGCGCACGCCCTCCTCGTCGCTGAACCCGACGACCTCGAGCGCGAAGGGCAGCGCCTCGTCGCGCAGCTCGCGCGCGATCACGATGCCCGCGAGCACGCCGAGCGGCCCGTCGTACTTCCCCGCGTCGCGCACCGTGTCGAGATGCGATCCGATCATCAGCGTGCGCGCATCGCGCGTCGATCCCTCGCGACGCCCGATCACGTTGCCGAGCACGTCGACGCGCACCTCGAGCCCGGCCTCGCGCATCCACGTCGCGACGAGCGCGTTCGCGTCCGCATGCGCGCGCGTGAGGCTCCGTCGCATCACGATGCCGGGCTGCTCGGTGATCGCGCCCAGCGTGTCGCATCGAGCGAGGACCTCGCGCGCGACCTCCAGCCACCACCCCGCGCTTTTCTTCGTCGTCGCCCCGTCGGGCGGCGTGTCGTTCCCCGTGTCCCTTCGCTCGAGTGCGACGCGCATCGTGGCGTGAAGGGGTCACGTTAGCGCGGTGGTGTTTCGGCCAAGCTTCGTGATCTTCCATTTTTCCCCGCGGAAACGCGCCCGAAACGGCACGCATCGCGCGCGCGCACGTGCATCCGTGCTATCCACGCCGCGCATGCGCACGACGAGGGGGACGTTCCTGGGCGTGTTGTTGTCATCGCTCGCGCTCGCGGGTTGCGGCGGCGATGCCCACTCCGGGGACGCCGGCACCAGCGGTCCACGCATCGATGCCGGCGCGCCGAGCGAGTCGTGCGGCAGCGTGCGCCTCACGACCTACGAGACCGCGGGCGAGGGCGGTTGGTGCGAGTACCCGACGAACCTCCCGATGCTCCCCGCGTTCGTGCGCGAGGGCTTCCACGCCGCGATCGCGGAGCCGTGGAACGGCGGCTCCTACGACGGCGATCCCGGCGAGGGGTGCGGCGAGTGCTGGGAGATCGACAGCGTGAACGACACGCGCGTCGTGATGATCACGAACCTCTGTCCGGTCGAGGGCAATCCGCTCTGCGCGGGCGCGCACTTCCACCTCGACGTCGCGCCCGCGGTCTCGAGCGCGCTGCGCGCGGGGTTCCTCGACGAGGGCCAGGCGCGACGCGTGCCGTGCCCGGTCACCGGCAGCGTGCACCTCTACGTCAACGACGAGAACGTCACGTACATGCGCGTGGCCTTCGTGAACCACCGCGTGCCGATCCGCACCGCGGAGTTCCGCGGCATCGGCGACGGTGTGACGGAGCCGAACGAGTGGACGCCGCTGCGCCGCAGCGCGGGCGGTTGGGAAGTGATCGGCGAAGGACGTCAGGTCGATCGCGGTGGCCAGGGCGTGCAGTTCCGCATCACCAGCGCGCAGGGCGAGGTGCTCGTCTCGGAGACGATCGTGCCCGGGCATCCCGAGCGTCGCAGCACCTGGGACCTCGGCGTGCAGTTCGAGGATCGCATGCCGCCGATGGGTGGCTCGTGCGACTTCGTCCCGCCGGGCGACGTGTACGTCGACGGATGGGGCGGCATCGATCAGGTGCGCTGGCTGATCGATCCGTGGGGTGAGGCCGAGGGCGGCTTCTTCGGCGAGACGATGAACGGGTGCGAGTCGGGATCGTGCGTCGAGGTCGCGCGCTTCGCGCCTTCGAGCGGGTTCCACATGCGTTACGGGCAGGCGTTCCCGCGCGAGACGTTCTCGCGCATCGAAGCGCGGGTGCGCACGCGCTCCGGCAACGCGCGCATCGGCGTCGCGCCGAGCCACGAGGGCACGCGCTGTCTGCGCCAGGTGTTCGACGTGGGCGAGGAGTGGAGCGAGGTGTCGATCGATCTCGCGGGCTGCGATCAACCGACGCTCTCCGCGATCACGATGGACAGCGAGGGATCGCCGACGTTCGCGCTCCTGATCGACGACGTGCGCTACGTGCGTTGACCCGGAGAGCTGCGATGAGCCTCGACGTTCCCGTCCTCGACGCGCACGTGCACCTCTGGGATCCGCGCACCACGCCGCGGATCGTGTCGCCCGCGGTGAAGCTCTTCGGCTTCTCGGAGCGTGTGCTGCACGGTCTGGGATCGCGCCTGTTCCCGCAGCGTGATCTCGACTTCGTCGGTCGCACCGATCACGTGCTCGCGAGCTTCCTTCCCGGACACCTGCGGCTCGATCACGCGAGCGAGGACGTGCGCGGTTTCGTGCACGTCGAGGCGAGCTGGCAGGCACGCGATCCGATGCGCTACGCCGAGGAGACACGCTGGCTCGAGGCGCTCTGCGGGCCCGACCTGCGCGCGATCGTGGGGCACGCCGATCTCGCGCATCCGCGGCTCGACGCGCTCCTGCAAGCACATCGCGCGGCGAGCGCGCGCTTCGTGGGCGTGCGCGACAAGCTCGCGTTCTCGCGCGATCCGAAGATCGCGAGGTGGACGACGTCGGAGGATCGCATGCGCGATCCCGCGTGGCGCCACGGCTACGCGCGCCTCGGAGAGCGCGGGCTGACGTTCGACGCGTGGATGTACGCGCCGCAGCTGCGCGACTTCGAGACGTTGGTGCGCGAGGTGCCGGGCACGCGCGTGGTGCTCGATCATCTCGGCACGCCGATCGGGCTCGGTGGGCCGGAGGGGGCGCGCGTGGCAGCGACCTGGCACGAGGATCTCGCGCGGCTCGCGCAGCACCGCCAAGTGCACGCGAAGATCAGCGGGCTGACGATGCCGATCGTCGGCTTCGGGCTCCACGCGCGTCTCACGCCCCCGAGCGCGGGAGAGCTCGCGGACGTGCTCGGACCGCACGTCGAGCACGCGCTCCGGGTGTTCGGCGTCGAGCGCTGCTTCTTCGCGTCGAACTTCCCGATGGACAAGGTGAGCGTGCCCTGGTCGACGCTCTACGAAGCGTTCGCGCAGCTCACGTCGACTCGCACCCAGGGCGAGCGGCGCGCGCTCTTCCACGACAACGCGCTGCGGTTCTACGGCGTGGAGTGATCGCGCGCCTCAGGCCGGCGCGCCCGCGGTGCGCCCCGGCACCGGATGGTCGCGAGTGGGATCTCCGACGTACGGCGCGTTCAGGACGTGCGCGTACCAGTACATCGGCTGCGTGACCCAGGGCGCCACGATCATCCCGACGATCCACGCGGCGCGGTGCGTGATCCGCGGGTTCTGCGACGCGAACCAGATGTAGAAGAGCGTCAGCATGTAGTCCGCGATCGCCGCGAAGATCAGGACGAAGTGGAGCGGCGCGTAGGTCCGCTCGCGCGTGATGTCGGGCGACAGGACCATCAGCAGCGTCACCGCCAGCGCGGTGAGCGCGAAGAGCCCGACCGAGCCGAGCGTGAGCACGCCGAGGGTCAATCGCGCCCGGCGGCTCCATCGCGGGATCGTCTCCTCGCGTCCGACGCGCGTCGTCGACTGCGAGGGCACGGTGATCGTCTCGACTCTCGCCATGCTCCGCGGCGATGCGCGGCGCGTGCCACGCGGCCTGCGTGGCGGGGATCTCGTGGTTCGTCGCCTCGCTCGAGCCTCCGCTGCCCGTGCTCGACGTTCATCGTGGGACCGACGGCCGGAGCCGCTTCCGGGTCGTTTGGAGCGCGTTCCTCTTCGTGGCGCCCCACGGGACGAGCGCTCGTCGCGGTTATTGGATCGCGAGGATGGCGAGCGAGCGCGCAGGAGCACCCCTGATGTTGCGAGCGGCCGTGCGCGAGCTCGAGATGCGCGCATCGGGTGCCGCCTCGCGCGCGTCGCGCCGGCTCGTCGACGACATGCCGCTGCTCGTCCCGAAGACGCTCGCCGCGACGGTGTCGTGGTTCATCGCCTTGCTCGTCGCCGATCACGCCGAGCCTTTCTTCGCGCCGATCGCGGCGGTGGTCGCGCTCAACGCGCCGCTCGGATATCGCGGCGTGAACGCGGTGCGGGTCGTGACCGGCATCGTGATCGGGATCGTCGTGGGAACGGCCGCGTTCCGCATCGTCGGTGGCGGCTACGGGACGCTCACGCTCGCGACCTTCGCCGCGATGGTGATCGCGACGATCGTCGGTGGCGCGCGTCCGGTGGTCGGACAATCCGCGAGCGGCGCGATCCTCACGGTGGTCGCGGCGCGCAGCGAGGTGGGCTCGAACCACCTCGAGGACGCGCTGATCGGCGCGGGTGTCGCGCTGGTGTTCAGTCAGTTCCTGTTCTCGCCCGAGCCGGTGCGCTTGCTACGACGCGCCGAGTCGATGATGCTGCGCGAGATGTCGATCGGGCTCGCGCTCACCGCCGACGCGTTCGAGGACGGCGCCGCGCGCAGCGAGCTCCTCGATCGCGCGCTCGAGGCGATGCGCACGGTGCGACTCCGGCTGACCGAGCTCGCGGAAGCGAGCGTCGTGAGCGACGCGACGGCGCGGCACTCACCGATCTGGCGCCTGTTGCGCCGCCCTCCGCTCGCGCACGCGCGCGCCGAAGCGGCGCGGCTCGACATGCTCGGAGCGAGCTGCTTGATGCTCGCGCGCATGCTGCCGTCGATCACGCCCGACGAGCGACGTCGCCTCGCACCGCGCCTGCGTGTTCTCTCCGAGGCGCTCGACGATGTCGCCCGCTCGCCCGGGGCGCGCGATGCGCGGGAGCGCGCGGCCGAGCGCGTCCTCGCGACCGCACGCGCGTCGAGCGACGTCGAGCCGATGGTCGACGCTCACGACGTGGCGGCGCGCGTGGCGGTCCGGACGATCGCCAGCGATCTGATCGCGTTCGCGCACATCGAGCCGCATCGCGCCTGATCGCTGGCGTGGAGGTTGCGACCGAGACGCGCGGGGGTCCCTCATGCGCCAGCTCGTGCCGCTTTTCTTCGTCCTCGTCGTGCTCGGGTGCTCGTCGTCCCACGATCGCGGCGGCATGGACCCGCCCGACGGAGATGCAGGTCGCAGCGACGACGGCGGCGACGATCTCGGCTGTGCGCGCGACGTCGGTCCGATCGCGCCGCCCTTCTGGTGCGTGCAGGCCGAGGGCACCCTCTGCGGCGACGTGCAGCGCGTGCCCGACTGCGTCGGCACCGCGTGGCAGTGCCCGCCGACGTGGCGGCGATCCGACGAGGTCGACTGCTGGTGCAGTGGACGCCCGCCGTCGTCGAGCTGCACGTGCACGCCGCGCGGTTGGTCGTGCGGAGTCGACGCGGGCGTGCCCGGCGAGTGCCCCGACGATCCCTCGACCGCCGAAGGAACGCCGTGCGCCGAAGAAGGCCGCACCTGCGGTCGCTGCACCGACTCGTGCGGGTTCTGCAACATCCTCCGCTGCGAGTCGGGAGAGTGGACGCACCTCGAGGCGCACCCGCGCCCGCCGCCGTGCACCTCGTTCGCGTGCGGCCCCGAGCTCCGCTGCGCCGCCGAGCACGAGTACTGCGAGCACGTCCGCTCCGACGTCGCGGGCTTCCCCGACGACTATGCGTGCCGCGCGCTCCCCGCGTCGTGCACCGAGTGCGACTGTCTGCCCGAGAGCGGCACCTGCGAGCGTGGCAGCGAGGGCGGCCTCACCGTCACGTTCGCAGGCGGGTGACTGCGCTCAACCAAGCCCGTCCGGGCCCCGCAGGACGAGCACGCCGGCAGGGACTCACTCGCCGACGGCGGCGGGTCGTGCGCGCAGCGTGCAGAGCTGCGCGATCTCGCTCTTGCACGACCCGCAGCCGGTGCCCGCCTTCGTCACCTCGGCGACGCCCTCGACCGTCGCCGCGCCTCCGTCGATCGCCTCCATCACCGTGCTCAGCGCCACGCGGTGGCAGTTGCACAGCACACGATCCGACGAGCGCGCGCCTCCCGCCGCGCACGTCGACGAGAGCGCCTCGAGCGGATCTTCGGGCAGCGCGTCGCCGCGATCGAAGAGCTGCACCAGCTGCGCCGCGATCTTCGTGTTGCCGACGAGCATCGCGCCCACGAGCTGACCGTTCCGCACCACGAGCTTGCGATACGCGTCCTTGCGCTCCTCGAGCACCTGGATGACGTCGTCGCTCTCGAGCTCGGGCTCGCGGATGCCCATCGACGCGACCTCGACCCCCGCGACCTTCAGCCGCGCGTAGATCTTCGAGCCGCGGTATCGCGCGGTGGGGTCACGACCCGAGAGGATGCTCGCGAGCACCGCCGCCTGATCGAGCACCGGCGCGACGATGCCGTACGTCATGCCGCGATGCTCGGCGCACTCGCCCACCGCGTACACGCCGGGCACCTCGGTCGCGAGCGCGTCGTTCACGAGGATGCCGCGGTTCACGGGAATCCCCGACGCGACCGCGACCTCGCGACGCGGCCGCACACCGCACGCGATCACGATGGTCTCCGCCGCGAGCCGCTGTCCGTCGTCGAGCACGATGCCCTCGACCGCGTGCTCGCCGACCACCGCCTCCGCGGTGCGCCCCGCGCGCACGAAGATGCCGGTGCGCTCGATCTGCTTCCGCAGCATCTGACCACCGACGTGATCGAGCTGCGTCTCCATCAGCCCCGGCGCGAGGTGCACGACCGTCACGTGCAGCCCCGCGTCGCAGAGCACCTTCGCGGCCTCGAGCCCGAGCAGCCCACCGCCGAGCACCACTGCGTTGTCGCCCGGCCGCACGTGCGCGCGAATGCGCGCGCAGTCGTCGAGCGTGCGGTACACGAACGCGCCCTTCTTGAGCTCGCCGCCCGCCGTGAACACACCCGCGAGCGGCGGCACCAGCGGCACGCTCCCGGTCGCCATCACCGCGACGTCGTAGGGATGCTCGTCGCCGTTCTTCAGCTGCAGCCGACGGCTCGCGGTGTCGAGCTTCGTGACCGTCGCGGTCGAGACCAGACGAACGCCGTGATCTTCGTACCAGCTCGGCGTCTTGATCACGATCGCGTCGGGCTCCTCGCCCGAGAGCACGCGACCGAGGAGCACGCGGTTGTACGCGCCGCCGGGCTCTTCGCCGAAGACCGTGATGTCGTAGCGATCGGTGGCCTCGCGCGCGACGAGGTCGTCGAGCAGGCGGCTCGCCGCCATGCCGTTGCCGATGATCGCGAGTTGCTTCTTCTTGCTCTTCACGTCTCGCCTTCCAGTCAGCGGACCACTCGGAGATGGGAGGAGCCACCATCGATGCGCGCGCGCACCGCGCAGACCTTGAACTCCGGCATTCGGCTCGTGGGATCGAGGGCAGGATTCGTCAGCAGGTTCGCCGCTTGTCGTCCGCCCCAGTGGAACGGCGCGAAGAGCGTGTCGGGGCGCACCTCGGTGCTCAGCGCGATGCGGAACACGACGCTCCCTCGACGACTCTCGACGAGCAGGCGCTCTCCGTCGCCGATCCCGAGGCGCCTCGCGAGCCACGGATGCACCTGCACGCGCGGCTCGGGCTGGGCATCGATCAGCTCTCCGACGCGGCGCGTCTGAGCACCGGAGTTGTAGTGCTCCTTGTAGCGGCCAGTCGTGAACCAGAGCGGATAGCTCGAGTCCGGCTCTTCGCCCGCGGGACGGTGATCGACGGTGATGAAGCGCGCTTTCCCATCGGGATGATGAAATCGATCGCCGAAGAGGCGCGGAGTGCCGGGATGACTCGAGTCGGGACAGGGCCAGAAGACGCCCTGCTCGCGATCGAGACGTGCGTGGGTCATCCCGTGGTAGTCGGCCGTCGCGCCGCTCGTCGCGCGGCCGAGCTCCTCGAACACCTCTTCGGGCGCCGAGCTCGTGAACTTGTCGCCGACACCCAGGCGCTCCGCGAGGTCGCAGAGGATCGCGAGATCCGAGCGCGCTCCCGCGGGCGCCTCGCGCATCTTGCGCCGCAGGATCACGCGTCCCTCGAAGTTCGTCGTGGTACCCGTCTCCTCGGCCCACTGCGTCACCGGGAGCACCACGTGCGCGTGCGCCGACGTCTCGTTGAGGAACGCGTCCGCGACGACGAGGAGCTCCAGCTGCGAGAGCTTCTTCTCGATCGACGCTGCATTCGGCGACGCGACTGCCACGTTCGAGCCGAACACCAGCAGTCCCTGGACTCCGTCGCTGCTCTTCTTGCCCATCGCGTCGAGCAGCTCGTACGCGCTGCGTCCCTTGCGCGGCAGGCTCTCCGGCGCGACGCCCCACACCGCGGCGATCGCCTCGCGATCACTCTCGCGCTCGATCAGTCGATATCCCGGCAGCTGATCGGCCTTCTGTCCGTGCTCGCGTCCGCCCTGGCCGTTTCCTTGCCCGGTGAGCGTGCCATAACCGCTGTACGGCTTTCCGACCTTGCCGAGCGCGAGCATCAGATTGCAGAGCGCAGAGACCGTGTCCGCACCCTTCGACTGCTGCTCGGGCCCGCGCCCCGACAGGATCATCGCGCTCTCGCTCTTCGCGATGAGATCGATCGCGCGCTGCATGTCGCTCGCCGAGACGCCGGTGATGCGCTCCACGCGCGCGGGCGGGAACTCCAGCACCTTGCGGCGCACGTGATCGAACCCGACGGTGCGCGCGTCGATGTACTCGCGATCGATCAGGCCCTGCTCGATCGCGAGATGGAGCAGCCCGTTCGCGAGCGCGAGATCCGAGCCCGGGGTGATCTGAAGGTGCAGCGTCGCGCCCCGCGCGGTCTCGGTGCGGCGCGGGTCGACCACGATCGACGCGCCACTCTCGCGCTGCGCCGTGACCCACTGCATGAGCGGCGGCAGCGTGTCCGCGCAATTCGAGCCCCAGAGCACGAGCGTGCGAGTCTGGGCGATGTCGCTGACCGGAAAAGGCAGCCCGCGATCGATGCCGAACGCGCGGTTCTGCCCCGCTGCGCCCGACGCCATGCAATATCGACCGTTGTAGTCGATCTGCGATGATCGCAGCGCGATGCGCGCGAATTTCCCGAGCAGATACGCCTTCTCGTTCGTGAGCGCGCCACTGCCGAACGCCGCGACCGCGTCGTTCCCGTGCGTCGCCTGGATGCGACGGATTCCGTCGATCACGCGCGACAGCGCCTCGTCCCAGCTCGCCGGCTCGAGACGGCCCTGCGCATTGCGCACCAGCGGCGTCGTGACGCGCTCCGGATGATCGAGCAGCGCCGCCGACGTGAACCCCTTGATGCACATCTGTCCGCGGTTCACCGGGAACTCCGGATCGGCGCGGATCGTCGTGGCCACGTCCTTCCCGGACGTGATCACCATGCCGCACTGGAACGCGCAGTACGGACAGTGCGTGCGCGTCTCCGAGGGCACGGCGACCACGCTGAGGCGCCGCGACATCACGCGCTCTCTTTGCGCGCCACCGGTGCCGAAGAAAGGGCCGGCTCGGCGATCGCCTCGCCGGACAGCTCGATCCGCACCAACCGCTTCACGCTCTCGTGCCCGGCGAGGAACGGCGCGACGAGGCGCAGCGGACCGCCGTGCTCCGCGGGGAGCGGCGCGCCGTTCATCTCGAACACCAGCATCGTGCGCGGGTCGGTCGCGTGTCGGCGCGAGAGCGTGCGCTCGGCGCCGCCCGCGTGGAGCGTGATCGTCGCGCCGATTCCCCCCGCGAGATCGTCGATCACGTCGCAGAGCCGCACGCCGCTCCACCGCACCGGGCGCGCGAACCCGAACATCATCGTCGTCACGTAGGTCGGCACGTCGCGGACCGCGTAGCGCGCGCTCAGATCCTCCGCGCTCAGCGCGACGACGCGCTCCGATGCGCGCGTCACCTCGAGGAGCGGCGCGTCGTGATCGCACACGATCGGACGGCTCGCGGTGAGCGCGCCCTCGGGCACCATGCCAGGCTCGCTCGGCGTCACGTCGAGATAGACGTGCTCGCCGCGCACGTCGACGGGGAAGCGCGACACGCATCCCTTGTCGGGCGCGACCGCCGACGCGCTCGGCAGATCGATCTGCCAGCCGTGCATCGGGCACACGACGCGCTGTCCCGCGACGATGCCCTCGCTCAGCACGCCGCCCTTGTGGGGACAGCGATCGACGACTGCGAAGATCTTCCCGCTGCTGGTGCGGAAGACGGCGATCTCGACTCCGTCGATCGTCACCTGCCGGCCGCCCGACGAGGGGATCTCGTCCACCGCGCAGGCACGCACCCAGCGACGCTCGTCCATGCTCGCCTCGACGCTCATGCCACCACCCTCAGCTTCAAGCGGAGCGGCGCGAACTCGCGCTCCATCTCCTCGTCGCCCGACTCCAGCTTCGTGACGCGCTCGCGCCACGGCTCGACGCGTGCGTCGAGCGCTTCCTCCATGCGATCGACCAGCGCCGCGCGGTTCTCGAGATCGTCGACCACGCGCTTGCGGATCGACTCGATGCCGACGCGCTCGACCCAGTGCGCCGTGCGCTCTCCGTACGTCGCATCCTCGCGGTAGAGCTGGAGGAACGCGGCGATCAGATCCATCGCCTCGTCGTCGGTCTCGACCTTCGCGAGCAGCTCGGCGGTGCGCACCTTGATGCCGCCGTTTCCGCCGACGTAGATCTCCCACTCGGTCTCGCCCGCGATCAGCCCGACGTCCTTGACGAGCGATTCGGCGCAATTCCGGGGGCACGCGTTGACCGCCATCTTCACCTTGGCGGGCGTCCACAGGTTCTCGAAGGTGCGCTCGATGCGGATGCCGAAGCCCATCGAGTCGCGCGTGCCGAAGCGACACCACGTCGAGCCGACGCAGGTCTTCACGGTGCGGACGCCCTTCGCGTAGGCGAAGCCCGACGGCATGTCGAGCGCCTTCCACACCGCGGGAAGGTCCTCCTTCTTCACGCCGAGCAGGTCGATGCGCTGACCGCCCGTGACCTTCACCGTCGGCACGTGGAAGCGCTTCGCGACCTGCGCGATGCGCATGAGCTCGTCGGGCGTCGTCACGCCGCCGTACATGCGCGGCACGACCGAGTACGTTCCGTCGCGCTGGATGTTCGCGTGGACGCGCTCGTTCACGAAGCGCGAGCGCGGATCGTCCTCGTTCTCACCGGGCCACGCGACGGTCAGGTAGTAGTTGATCGCGGGGCGGCACGTCGCGCATCCGTCGCCGGTCCAGCCGAGCACGCTCATCGTCTCGCGCACCGACGTCAGGTGCTGCTCGTGGATCGCCTCGATCACCTCTTCGCGCGAGAGCGGCGTGCAGTCGCACAGCGTCTTCTTCGACGGCTTCGCGGCCACGTCGCCGTGCACGAGTCGGATCAGCGACTCGACCTGGGGCCCGCATCCGCCACACGAGCGCGATGCATTGGTGCACGCCGCGACTTCCTTGCGCGTCGTGAGGCCCTGGTCGCGGATCGCGCAGAGCACGGTGCCCTTCGCGACTCCGTTGCACGCGCAGATCGTCGCGCTGTCGGGCATCGCCGCGACGGCCGCGTCGGGCGAGGCCGCCGCGCCTCCCGCGCCCGCGAGCTCGGGGAAGAGGATCGCGGCGCGCGGCCCTTCGACGGTCGTTCCGCCCTTCACCAGCGCGTCGAGCGAGCCCGAGAGCGTCGCGTCGCCGACCAGCACCGCGCCGACCGCTCTGCCATCGCGGAAGAGCACCTTCTTGTAGACACCGGCGCTCGAGTCCTCGGCGCGCACGATCTCGCACGCTCCGTCGCCGAAGGGATCGCCCGCCGAGAACACGTCGACGCCCGACACCTTGAGCTTCGTCGAGACGACCGAGCCCTCGTATGCAGCGGTCGTCTCGCCCGCGAGGTGCGCGGCCGCGACACGGCCCATCTCGTAGAGCGGCGCGACGAGCCCGTAGCACAGGCCGCGGTGCTCGACGCACTCGCCGACCGCGTACACGTCGGGGTCCGACGTGCGCAGGAAGTCGTCGACGAGCACGCCGCGGCGGCAGTCGATTCCCGCGCTCTTCGCGAGCTCCGCGTTGGGCACGATGCCCGCGGCCATCACCACGATCTCCGCGTCGAGCGTCGTGCCGTCGGCGAAGCGCAGCCCGCGCACGCGACCTTCGTCGTCGGCGAGGATCTCCTCGGTCTTCTTGCCGAGCGCGACCTTCACGCCCTGCTGCTCGATCGCGCGTCGCAGGTACTCGCCGCCCGCTGCATCGAGCTGCCGCTCCATGAGCGTGGAGACGAGGTGCACGACGGTGACCTCGAGCCCGTGCGCCGCGAGGCCGCGCGCCGCCTCGAGCCCGAGCAGACCGCCGCCGATCACCGCCGCGCGCTTCGAGGTCTTCGCGCGGTCGATCATCGCGCCACAGTCCTCGTACGTGCGGAACACGTAGACGCCGTCGAGATCGCGTCCCGGCACCGGCAGCACGAAGGCGCGCGATCCGGTCGCGTAGAGGATCTTGTCGTAGGGCGCCTCGATCCCGTTCTCGCCGACGACGACGCGTCGCTCGCGATCGATGCGCGCGACCTTCGCGCCGAGGTGCAGCGTGATCCCGCGCTCCTCGTACCAGGCGTCGTCGTTGAGCACGACGTCGTCCCAGCCCTTCTCACCGAGCAGCACGCCCGAGAGTTGAATCCGGTCGTAGTTGGTCCGCGCTTCCGCCGAGAAGACGGTCACGTCGAAGCGCTCGGGCGCGCGCTCGAGGAGCGCGTCGAGGCAGCGAATGCCCGCCATTCCATTGCCGATCACCACCAAGCGCTCGCGCGAGCCCGTCCGGTCCAGTGCACGCATGGGCCGAACCCTTCCGGTTCCAGTTTTCGGCTGCGTTTCCGACGTGTTCATTCGAGTGACCTCACAGTCGAGAACGCGACAGGAGATCTCTGCGAAATCACATCGAAACGAAGAGAGTGCCAATCACGACATCGGTGACGTCCTCACTGGACTGGCTCCGTCCAGGGCGGTATTGCGTTTCCAACACGTTGCTCACGTGTTCAATCGCGCGTGGACGCATGCGCGAACGCGTCTTTCAACGCGCGCGACATCGTCCGGAAACCGAGCGCACGAAGCTTTGCGCGCATGTCGACCGGACCCGCGACCGCGCTCCGACTGCGCGACTTCTCGTCTCCACCGATGCGCGCGTTCCACGTCACGTGGATCGCGTTCTTCCTCTGCTTCTTCGCGTGGTTCGCGACCGCGCCGCTGCTGCCGCTCGCGCGCGAGGCGCTCGCTCTGACGCAGGCGCAGATGGACGCGCTGCTGGTGGCATCGCTCGCCACCACGATCGTCGCGCGCCCGGTCGTCGGATGGATCTGCGATCGCGTCGGACCGCGCCGCACGTACACCGCGCTGCTCGTGATCGCCGCGGTGCCGCTGCTCTGCATGCCGCTGGTCGATCGCTACGAGATCCTGCTCGCGCTGCGATTGCTCAACGGGCTCGCGGGCGCGTCGTTCGTCGTCACCAGCGTGCACACCGCGCGCATGTTCGCGCCCAACTGCGTGGGCACCGCGAGCGCGACCGCGGCGGGCTGGGGCAACCTCGGCGGCGGCGTCGCGCACCTCGTGATGCCGTCGCTGCTCGGCCTGGTGATCGCGCTCGGCGCCGACGAGGCGTGGGGCTGGCGCTACGCGACGTTGATCCCCGGCGTGGCGCTGCTCGCGTGGTCGCTCGTGTACTTCACGTTCACGCAGGATCTGCCGGAGGGCGATCAGCTCGCGCTCACGCGCGAGGGCAAGTACGTGCGGCCGCCGCCGAAGGCGCTGCTCGCGCTCGGTCGTGATCCGCGGGTGTGGCTGCTCGCGCTGCAGTACGGCGCGTGCTTCGGCGTGGAGATCGCGCTCGAGAACGCGGCGACGCTCTTCTTCCGCGATCGCTTCGCGCTCTCGCTCGCGACCGCGGGCGTGGTCGCGGGGTGCTTCGGCGGGGTGAACATCTTCGCGCGCGCGCTCGGCGGGTGGCTCGGTGATCGCGCCGGCGGACGCGCCGGTCTGCGCGGCCGTCTCGCGCTGCTCGCGATCGTCCTCACGGTCGAGGGCGCAGCGCTGGTGCGGCTCTCGACGCTCCAGAGCGTCGAGGGTGCGGTCGTGGTGTTCGTGTCGATCGGTCTGTTCGTCGCGATGGGCGCGGGCGCGACCTATGCCGCGGTGCCGCTCCTGCACCCCAAGACGATGGGGGCGGTGAGCGGCTGGGTCGGCGCGGGCGGCAACCTCGGTGCGGTCGCGGCGGCGGTCGCGCTCGGCTCGGGGCGCATGCTCGACGGAAGCGCGTTCCTCACGATCGGGATCGGGACGATCGCGCTCGCCGCGCTCACGCCGATCGTGATCGCGATCGACTCGAAGGCCACGGTCCCGGAGAGCGAGCCGATGCCGCTCCCGGTGCCCGCCGACGACGTGGCGGAGTGATCTCGAGTCAGGTGCGCTGGCGAGGATCGAACACGAAGCAGGTCGACGTCGCGGTCGCGTAGAGCTTGCCGTCTCGCACACCGACGAGGCGCGCCTCCGCCACTGCGACGCGCGAGCCGGGATGGACGACGCGACCCTCCGCGCGAACGCGCCCGACGTCGGGGCGCAGCGCGCGGAGGAACTTCACCTCGAGCGTCGCCGACGTGTACGCGAGCCCGGCGGGGAGCGTGGTGTGCACCGCGCATCCGAGCGCGCTGTCGAGCAGCGTCGACACGTAGCCGCCGTGCACGCTGCCGAGCGGGTTGAACACGTAGTCGGGCACCTCGCCCTCGAACGTCGCCTCGCCCTCCGCGACGTGCGTGAGCGTGTAGTCGAGCGTCGCCGCGATCGAGGGCGGCGGGAGCTCGCCGTTCGCCATCGCGCGCATGGCCTCGAACCCGCTCCGCTCGAGCAGTGGTGCGGGGCTCGGCAGGGGCAGGGGATAGCGGTAGCTACGGTCTCGGCTCGGGTGGGTCATGCGTCGAGTCTGTCCGCGGCGGGCGCGTGAGCCTCGTTCACCGGTGAATCGCTGACATTCACGGATGAATGGATCACGATCGCGCGATGGACGCGGTCGACTGGGAGTCGTGCCGGGTGTTCCTCGAGGTCGCGCGCTCGGGGAGCTTCTCCGCTGCGGCGCGCACGCTCGGCATCAGCCAGCCCACGGTGGGACGCCGCATCGCCGCGCTCGAGGCAGCGCTCGGAGTGCGCCTCGTGGTGCGGCGCGGGCGAGAGATCGTGCTCACCGCCGACGGAGAGGCGCTCGTCGCCGACGTGCGCCGGATGGAGGACGCGCTGGTCGTCGCGCAGCGCCGACTGCTCGCCGAGAGCACCGACGAGGCCGCGCCGGTGCGGGTGTCGGTCACCGAGGGGCTCGGGACGTTCCTGGTGCGACGGCTCGCGGGCACGACCGAGCCGCGCCTCTCGTTCGTGGTCGCGAACGAGACCGTCGATCTGTCGCGTCGGGTCGCCGATCTCGCGGTGCGCCTCGTCCGTCCGCGGCAGCCCGATCTCGTCGCGCGGCGCGTCGGCTCGCTGCGCTTCGGGCTCTATGCGTCGCCGGCGTACCTCGCGCGCCACGGCGTCCCGCGACGCGCGAGCGATCTCGCGCGGCACGAGCTCGTGCGCTGGGGCGGCGCGATCCGTCCGGCGTTCGATCGCTGGGTCGACGAGCACGCGGGCGACGCGCGACCGGGGCTCGTCGTCGACAGCTTGGCGCTGATGCGCGAGGCCGCGCGCGCAGGGTGGGGGATCGTCGCGGGCGCGTGCGTCGTGCACGACGGCGATCCGGCGCTGCGCCGGGTGCTGCCGCGCGCGACGCTCCCCGCGATGGAGGTCTGGCTCGCGGCCCACCGTGACGTTCGCCGTGGGCCGCGCGTCGCGCGCACCTGGACGCTGCTCGAGCAGGTGCTGCGCGCCGAGCTCGGCGACGCGTCGTGATCAGGGGACCACGACGCCGCACTCCGATGGCTCGCGCAGCGGTGTGGACCCGGGGGGCGGCGGCGGGACGCCGAACGGGCGCAGGTACACGCGGTCTTCGCGGACGTGGCACGCGGCGCAGGGCGCGCGGTCGACCCCGATGCACGCCGCCTGATCTTCCGTGAGCTCGAGCTCGCCGAGGACGCCCGCGTCGGGCTCGTCCTCGGTGCGCGCAGCGTCGCGCCCGCCGTCCCGCTGCGCGAGCGCGTCGAACGAGCGCGCACAACCGAGCGCCGTCACCGCGAGCACGAGCGCGAGCCATCGTGATCGAGCGAGCACGGTCGCGAGCATCGCACGAGACGATCAGAGGCACTCCTCGACGGGCGTGAGGCCGGTGTCGGGCGGCGGCGGGGGCACGCCGATCGGGCGCAGCACGAGCACGTCGTGGCGTCGGTGGCAGGCCGTACACGGCGGCCGATCGATGCCGAGGCACGCGGCCTGCTCGTTCGTGAGCACGATCTCGGACGCGGGATCGAGCGGCGGCGGGGGCGGCGGGTCGGGGATCTCGACGCAGCCCGGGGGCGGCGGCGTGAGCGGGACGACGTGCGTCGGGGGCGGCGGCGGCCCCGATGGCCGCAGATAGAACGTGCCCTCGCGCAGGTGGCACGACGCGCAGACCGGCTCGGCGAGGCCGATGCACGTCGCCCGCTGGGGATCGAGCGGGTCCTCGCCGAGCGCGAGGTCGCCGGGCCCCGCGTCGTCGCACGTGGTGGCCGCGTCGTCGCGGCCCTCGAGCTCGTGGCCCGGCGCGGGCCGCTCGGTGCTGCGCGCGCACGCGGTCAGCGCGAGAACGAGCATCCACGCGGCGGTGGTTCGTCGCATCATCGTCATGAGCCTCGGGCACTCGGCCGCGCTCGAACGGCTCACGAGATCGCCCGTCTCGCGAAGATGAGCCGTTCTCGCCCGCTCGTGCGCCTCACGTGGAGGCTCGCAGATCCCAAGCGAAATTCTCTCCGTGCCTGCTCTGCCCATCCGACGCCGACGACTGCCGACAGGTGCACGCCCCGAGCGCGCGTCGGGCACCGTCGCGCGCGTCGAAGGATCGCAGCCGGTGTCCGACGCCGAGCTCGTCGTGCGCGCGAGCGGCGGCGATCGCTGGGCACAGGAGGCGATCTTCCGGCGCTACGTCGCGGACGTGACGTCGCTCGCCGAGCGCTTGCTTCGGCGTCGCCACGAGGCCGACGACGTGGTGCAGGACACGTTCGCCGACGCGCTCCTCGCGCTCGGCGAGCTGCGCGATCCGAGCGCGCTGCGCGCGTGGTTGCTCGGCATCGCGGTGCGCCGCGTGCGCCGCCGGGTGCGCAAGCTCGCGCTGCTGCGCACGCTCGGGCTCGACCGCGGGATCGACGACGCGACGCTCGAGCTGCTCGCGTCGCCGGGCCTCTCGCCGGACACGCGCGCCGAGCTCGCGCGGGTCGATCGCGCGCTCGCGCTGCTGCACCCCGACGATCGGATCGCGTGGATGCTGCGGCACGTCGAGGGCGAGAAGCTCGAGGACGTCGCGGCGATCGCCGGGTGCTCGCTCGCGACGGCGAAGCGACGCATCGCGACCGCCGAGACCCTGGTGCGCGCACGGCTGCGAGGAGCGGAGCCGTGAGCCTGCCCGAGCGCATCCGCGACGTGCTGGAGCGTGCGGACGACGAGTCGCGAGTGCGCCGAGCGTGGGAGGGCACGCGCGCGCGCATCGCGACGCGCGAGGGACGCCCGTGGCGGGCGCCGATCGTCGCAGGCGCGATCGGGGTCGCTGCGGCTGCGGTGCTCGCGCTGGCGCTCGTGCCGCGCGATGTGACGCCGCCGGCGGGGGGCAGAGAGCCGGCGCCGCGCGCGGAGGCGACGGGCCCGCTGCGGCTCGACGATGGCGGGCTGCCGATCGCCACCGAGGCGATCGCCTCGCCGCGCGCGCTCGTGCTCTCGGACCGCTCGCGCATCGAGCTCGCGCCCGGCGCGCGCATCGTGCCGCGCGCGAACGATGGTGCGCAGCTCGGTCTCGCGCTCGAGCGCGGGCGCGCGCGCTTCGAGGTCACGCCGGGTGGGCCGCGCGCCTGGACGATCGACTGCGGGCCGGTGCAGGTGCGCGTCGTCGGGACGGCCTTCGTGATCGATCGCAGCGAGGCGCGGATCCGCGTCGACGTCGAGCGGGGGCGCGTGCGCGTCGAAGGCGTCGCCGTGCCGGACGGAGCGCGTGTGCTCGACGCAGGAGCGTCGATCGAGGTGGATCTCGCGCGGCCGAACGAGCCCTCGCCGCCGCCGATCCTCGCGGAGCCCGAGATCGTCGCCGTGGCGCCGCCTCGCGTGCGCGAGCCGGCGGCGCGTGCTCCGAGCCGCGTGTGGCGAGAGATGGCCGAGCGCGGCGCGCATCGCGATGCGTACGACGCGCTCGCCATCGAAGGCGGTGTCGCTGCGAGCGCGTCGCGCGCGTCGCCGGACGACCTGCTCTTGCTCGCCGACGTCGCGCGCCTCTCGGGCCACCCCGAGGACGCGGTGCCTCCGCTCGAGCGGCTGATCGGCGCGCACCCCGACGCGCCCGAGGCGCCGCTCGCCGCGATCACGCTCGGTCGCATCGAGCTCTCGCTGGACCGTCCCGCTCGCGCTGCGCGTGCCTACGAGCGCGCGCTCGAGCTCGGTGTGCCGCGCGTGTTCGACGCCGAGGTGCGCGCGGGCCTCGCGCTCGCGCGGGCGCGTGCCGGCGATGTCGAGGGTGCAGCGAGCGCCGCGCGCGAGTGTCTCGCGCGCCATCCGTCTCCGCCTCACGCCGACGCGCTCCGCGTGCTCGCCGAGCGCGGACCGCGGTGAGGGTGCTCGCGCTCGCTCTCGCGTGCACCGCGCTCACGATCGCGCCGCGTGTCCGCGCGCAGCACGCCGAGGTGGTGATGCCCGCGTGCGCACCGTCCTGGTGGGACGAGGCGGGTCTGCGCGACGCGGTCGACGTCGAGCTGCGGGGTGCGAGCGCGCGCGTCGAGCTCGAGGTCGAAGCGCCGTGCGAGGACGGCGTCGTCGTCGTGGCGCACGTGCACGACGACGACCGAGCCCTGATGCGGCGCATCGAGCTCGCGGACGTCGCACCGGCGATGCGCGCGCGTGCGATCGCGATGGCGCTCGCGTCGGTCCTCGCCCAGCCGCGCGAGGTCGTGGTGGCGCCGCGCGAAGATGGGCCCGCCGCGGCGGCGTCGAGGGCGCGCGTCGAGCTCGGCGATCCCGTCGCGACCGAGCCCGCGATCGTGCCGACGGCGGTCGATGCCCCGGTCGGGCTGGTGCTCGCGGGCGTCGCCGCGCTCGCGCCCGCATCCTCCAGTGTCTGGGGCGGGCCACGCGCCGGCGTGCTCGCGCGCATCGCGCCGCCGCTGCACCTCGTCGCCGGCGTGGAGGCGCTCTTCACGACGCGCGGCGATCCGCTCGGCGAGGTGCGCGGCACGTGGATCCACGGCGCGATCGGCGCGGGGCTCGAGGCGTCGCTCGCCCCGCTGCGGCTCGGCGGGTCGCTCGCGCTCGGGCTCGGTTGGGCGCAGCTCGAGGGCGAGGGATCGAGCTCCGACGTGATCGCGCGGCGCAGCGACGGCGCGATCCTGACGTTCGACGCCGGCCTGCGCGGCGCGCTCGATCTCGATCGCGCGATCGCGATCGTGCTCGGCGTCGAAGCGCGCCTCGTCGCGCTCGGGCTCGAGGCGCGATCTCCGACCGGCGCCGTCATCGCGCTCCGCGATGCCGTGGTGGCGGCGCAGCTCGGGATCGAGCTGCGCCTCTGACCCTCACCGCCGCCTGCGGCGTCCGATCACCAGCACGATCGAGAGCGCGACCAGCATCGCCGACGTGGCGCCGCTCGAGCGATCCGCCGCGGTGCGGCACGCGCATCCACCGGCGTTCGGGTTCGGGATGCCGCGGATCAGCGGGAGCGTGGCGACGCCGACGTTCCCCGCCTCGTCGATGACCTCGACGTCCACGTCGCGGCCGTCGAGCACCAGCGCATCGGGCACGTAGCGCGCGTCGTTCGACCACGGCGACCACTGCGTCGCCGAGGAGGCGCCACCGCGCACGCGGAATCGATATCGCAGCGCGCGCGAGCCCGTGACGATGTCGCTCGCGCTCGCGACGTACGCCGTGCCCTCGGGCAGCCGCGAGAGCTGCACGACCGGCGGGATCACGTCGACGATCAGCGTGGTGCGCGCCGGCGTGGGATCGGCGCTGCGCGCGTCGCCCGCGATCCGGGCGCGGGCCTCGATCTCGTGGCGGCCCTGGAGGAGCAGCAGCGGATCGTCGATGCGCACGCGCGGCGTGCTCGACCACTCCGACCACGTCGAGCCGTCGACGCGATGGCTGTACTCGTACTCGGTGCCCGGCTCCGCGCCCGCGCCGTGCAGGTGCAGCCACGCGCTGTTGCCTTCGCCGGTCGCGAACTGCTCGAGCGTCATGCTCTCGCGATCGAGCTCGAGATCGCTCACCTCGACGCGGGTGTCGATCGCGGCGCGCAGCGCGCTGTCCGCGAGGCGCAGGTTCGCGAAGATCCCGAGGAAGCGCTCGCCGTCCTGGTCGACGCCACGCACGCCCTCCGGCGGCACGTCGAGCTCGAAGCCCATGATGTCGGGCAGCGAGATCGGCGGGATGACGCCCGCGAGCATGCCCGCGACGTTCGGCACGAGACGACCGAGCGCGGTCGCGAGCATCTCGGGCGACTCGATCAGCATCTCGCTGTTCGTCACCACCGGGTTCGCGACGTCGACGCTCGCGACGCGCAGCACGATCTGTCCGCCCTCGACCGCGATGCCGAGGTGGATCGAGAGATCGCTCTGGAACGTCATGAAGCGCACGTAGCGCTCGGTGCTCCACACGTAGAAGTCGATGCGCAGCTCGGGCAGCGTGACCGTGAGCTGCGGCTCGGTCTCGGAGAGGGTGAAGTCGGGCGACCGCTGCGGGCGCAGCGCGAGCATCAGCGGCGCGCTCTCGGAGGGGAACGCGAGCGAGCGCAACGATCCCGCGATCGCGGAGACGAGCCCGGTCGAGAGCAGCTGCGAGAGCCGCGTGCCCGCCGCGAGGCAGAGCATGCCGCTGTCGAACATCCCGTAGCCCGCGTGATCGAGGAAGTCCTCGGCGATGCCGATCCCGAGGTGGGTCTCGATGTCGGTGCCCGGGATCACGTTCCCGCGGAACGCGTCGACGCGCGCGATCTCGGGGAGCGAGGGCGGCTCGAGCGCGGGCACGCACACCGCGTGTCCCGGCGTCGTCTCGAACCCGCGATCGAACGACATCATCCCGCCCGAGAGGAAGACGGTCATGCCCTCGTTCACCGCCTCGCCGTCGCCGCCCGCCGCGAGCGAGAACTGCAGCGAGCCGTGGGTGCCGGGCGAGAACCCACCGAGGAGCTGTGCGCCGAGATCACCGCGCCCTTCGAAGCCGAGCAAGGTGGGCACGCACTCGTCGGGCCCTTCGCTCGGCGGCGCCGCGTCGTAGTAACAGATCGCGTCCGCCGCGGTGTCGCCGCGATCGTGCGTGCCGGTCGGGCATCCGAGCTCGCCGCGGCGCGTGCAGAGCTGCTCCGAGAGCGCGCCGTTCAGGAGGCCCTGCACCGCGTTCGTGATCGTCCCCGCGATCGCGCCGCGCACGAGATCGGTGTTCGCGATGCCGCACGCGATCGGTCCGCCGTCCCACCAGTTCAGGTACGTGATCGAGAAGTCGTTGGGCTCGACGCCCTCGTCCGGGTCGACGCCGATCGACTTCACCGCGAGCTTCGTCGCACCGGCGCGCGCCTCGCGATCGATCTCCTCGAGCGCCAGCTCGGCGCGCACGCCGACGTAAGGTCGCGAGCCGCCGCGCGTGTCGATCGTCAGGAGGCACTCCGACGCGAGCACGCGCACCTGCCACGCGGCGAGCACGCCCGTCTCGTCGCGGCTCTCGGCGATCGCGCGCACGTGCGCGTTGAGCTGGTTCGTGCCCTCGACCGGCTCGAGATCGAGCGACTCCACCTCGATGTGCGCGAAGCAGTCGGTCGCGCCGTCGCCCGCCGTCGGATCGGAGCTGCAGATGATCGCAGCGCCCTGATCACCGCGCTCGACCGGGAAGTCGAGGCCGTCGGGCAGCACGCGCGGCAGGATCGCGCCGACGTTCTCCTCGATGAACGCGATCGCGCTCGACGAGAGGCGCACCTGCGCCGCGTTCGGGATCTGCTGCGCGAGCGGGAAGCCGCCTGGAATCGGCGCGATGCCGCACCCCGCGCATCCCGAGCAGCCACCACCGCTGCACGCGAACGTCGCGAACACGAGCAGCACCACCAGCGCGGAACGAAAGAAGGAAGAAGAGAAGCGCTTCGGCACGAGGTACCTCGTTGCTTCGGACAAACTTTGCGGAAGCAACGAACTCGACCACGCGAGATGACCCTTGGTCAATAGGGGGCCGGTCGATCGTGCACACGCGGCTCCTAGATGGCCCGTCATGGAGACCCTCGACGTCGAACGCACCGTGGATCGCTGGCGCGAGCACGCGTGGCCCGCGATTCCCCTCGCGTCGTGGCAGCCGACCTACGAGACGCTCCATCGCTTCACGCAGGTCGTCGGCAAGATCCGGCTCGGCCTCGCGCCGCCGCGCAACCACTGGTGGCACGTGCCGCTCTACGCGAGCGCGCGCGGGCTGACGACCTCGCTCGTGCCCTATCGCGGCGGCGGGCTGCAGCTCGACTTCGACTTCGTCGATCACCGGCTGCGCATCGCGACGACGCTCGGCGAGACGCGCGAGATCCCGCTCGCGTCGCAGACCGTGGCGCGCTTCTACGATCGCGTGATGCACGCGATGCGCGAGCTCACGTGCGACGTCGCGGTGTGGAGCACGCCGGTCGAGGTGGAGGACCGCACGCCCTTCGAGCTCGACGAGACGCACTGCACGTACGACCCCGACGCGGCGGCGCGCTTCTGGCGCGCGCTGGTGTCGGCGCAGGGCGTGATCGACGCGTTCGAGTCGCGCTGGGTCGGCAAAGTGAGCCCGACTCATTTCTTCTGGGGCGCGTTCGATCTCGCGAGCACGCGCTTCTCGGGGCGCACCGCGCCCGAGCACCCGGGCGCGCCGAACGTCGCGCGCTTCGTGGCGATCGAGGCGTACTCGCACGAGGTCTCGAGCGTGGGCTTCTGGCCCGGCGGCCAGGACCTCGACGCGGCGTTCTACGCGTACGCGTACCCCGAGCCCGCCGGATATCGCGATGCGCCGGTCGAGCCGCGCGAGGCGTTCTACAGCGACGCGCTGCGCGAGTGGATCCTGCCCTACGAGGCGGTGCGCCGGTCGCGCTCTCCGGAGCGCATGCTCACGCGCTTCTGCGAGACGACGTACGCCGCGGCGGCGACGCTCGGCGAGTGGGATCGACGCGCGCTCGAGCGTGCGTGAGCGCGCGCCTCCGTGCGCTGCGGCGCGCTACGCTCGCGCGATCTCCGTATGAGCGAGCATCCGTTCTTCTTCACGTGGTCTGCGCAGCGCGGCGCGAAGCCTCTCGAGATCGTCGGCGGCGAGGGCGCGTCGTTCGACGTGCGTGACGGCGAGCGCGTCGAGCGCTGGCTCGACATGGGAAGCCTCAGCTACCAGGCGAACCTCGGTCACGGCTGCCGTCGCGTGATCGACGCGATGAAGCGCCAGTGCGACGAGCTGCTCCTCACCGTGCCGAGCGGCGGTTATCCCGCGAAGGACGCGCTCGCGCGCAAGCTGCTCGAGCACGCGCCGCCGGGGTTCACCAAGGTCTTCTTCACGCTCGGTGGGGCCGAGGCGGTCGAGAACGCGCTCAAGATCGCGCGGCTCGCGACCGGGCGTCACAAGGCGATCTCGCGCTATCGCAGCTATCACGGCGCGACGATGGGCGCGCTCACGCTCTCGGGGGATCACCGTCGTCCGCCGCTCGAGCCCGGTCTCGCGGGCGTGGTGCACGTGCTCGATCAGTACGAGTCGCGACTGCCCGGTGGCGCGCGTGTCGTCGAGGGGGGCGCGGACGCGAGCGCGATCGCGCGCACGATGGAGCTCGAAGGGCCGGAGACGATCGCCGCGATCTTCCTCGAGCCGGTGCCCGGCGCGAACGGCGCGTTGGTGCCGCCCGCGGGCTATTGGACCGGCGTGCGCGGTGCGTGTGATCGCCACGGCATCGTGCTCGTCGCGGACTGCGTGCTCGACGGGTTCGGTCGTCTCGGCAGCTGGTACGGCTTCGAGCAGCTCGGCGCGACGCCGGATCTGATCACGATCAGCAAGGGCCTGACCGGCGGCTACGCGCCGCTCGGCGCGGTGCTGGTGCACGAGCGCATCGCGAAGGTGTTCGAGGATCGCGTGCTGCTCGCGGGCCTGACGTTCTACGGGCACCCGATCGGCGTGGCCGCGGGGCTCGAGGCGGTGCGGGTGTACGAGGACGAGAAGCTCGTCGAGCGCGCCGCGGTGCTGGGCGCGCGCATGAGCGCGGAGATCGCGGCGATGCAGGATCGTCGCGGCGAGCTGATCCCGAAGACCCGCGCGATGGGCTTGCTCGCGGGGCTCGAGATCGCGGGGGACGCGGCGCGCTTCACGAGGCTCTCGAAGGCGCTCGACGCGCGGCGCGTGTACACCCACCCGAACGGCCGGATCCGCACCCTGATCATCGCGCCCCCACTGGTGATCACGGAGGACGAGCTGCTGCGCGGGGTGGGCGCGATCGAGGAAGCGATCGTCGAGAGCGCGTGAACGCGCGAGCACGGATCGCGACAGACCGTCACGCACTCGCGTTCTCGATCGTCGCGCCGAACCGACCCGGGTGACGCTCCAGACGCTCCGACGCGCGTCGTTCTTCAACGATCTCCCGAAACGCGAATCGGCGCGGACGCTCTCCGCGCCCGCGCCGATCGAGACCGTGCACCTGCCCTCAGAACGAAGCCTGGACCTGCCCCGGCCCCGACACTCCCTGCAGCACCACGCTCCCCACCGCCGCCTGCACACACGCCTCGATCTGCGTCCCCGCGTGCGGCGGCGCGAGCGCGACACCGACCTGACCCTGCGCCGTCCACCGGATCGCCAGCGTCACCGACGCGCCGCCCGTGCACTGACGAATCGCCGCGATCTGCGTCGCGAGCAGCGCCTGCAGCGTGCCCGCGGCGTCGATCTGCACGACATCCGCCGACTCGTCACCCACCACGCCCGGCGCCGTCGACGCCTCCTGCACCTGGATCTGCTGCGAGGGCGGCTGCGCCGTCGCGTACGCGTCCGGCACCACGATGACCGCGGTGCCCGGCTCGGTCTGCATCATCACGCCGCCCGCCACCGCACCGCGCGACCACCCGCACGCGCCCGGCCCGCACGCGAGCGCGTACTGCAGCGTCTGCCCGCACGCGCTCACCGTCCGCGAGAGCGGCCCCGTCGGCTGCACCAACACCTGACCCGTCGCGCACTGGGTCTCGGCGATCGCGACCGCCTCGACCGGCTGGATGCCGACCCAGCGGCAGTGACGGCGCCCGCTGCACACCATCACGTAGTCGCGCAGCTGACCGCACCCCGAGATCGAGAAGATCCCCGGCGAGACCTCCTGCGTGGCGAGCTCGCGGTGATGGCACTGCATGTCCCGGCTCGCGATGCGCACGAGGTTCCGATAGTGCCGGTGCGAGATCGACGTGGCGACGACACCCCCGCTGGTCGCGGGCTGTGCGAGGGTGGCGGTGGCGCGGGCGCGTCGATGACATCCGGCGAGCGCGAGCAGGGCGACGAGGAGGATCGGCAGGAGCCGCACGAGACGAGTCATGGCGGGGCCGCTCAGCGAAGGTCGTGCCATCGTGGACAGCATCGCCCGACCGAAAACGGACAGACAACCGTCGTCGTCACCCGCCATCGTCACGCCCATGCCGACACCCGACGTCCTCGACACACGCGCGCTCAACCGCGCGCTCCTCGCGAGGCAGCACCTCCTCGAGCCCACGCGGATGCCCCCGCTCGAGCTCGTGGAGCACCTCGTCGGACTGCAGGCGCAGCAGCCCAACGATCCCTACCTCGCGCTGTGGACGCGATCGGATGACTTCGGCACGGAGCTGCTCTCGGCGCAGATCGCGAGCCGAGAGGCGGTGCGCATCGCGGTGATGCGCTCGACGATCCACCTCGTGTCGGCGCGCGACGCGCTCGCGCTCCGGCCGCTGGTCCAGCCGGTGCTCGATCGCGGCTTCGAGAGCGTGTACGGCCGCCGCGTCGCGGGGCTCGATCTCGACGACGTCGCTGCGCACGCGCGCGAGCTGCTCGAGGCGCGCGCGCTCGGCAACGCGGAGCTCGGCGCAGAGCTCGCACGTCGCTGGCCCGATCGTGACGCTGCATCCCTCGGGCACGTCGCGCGCACCAAGCTCGCGCTGGTGCAGGTGCCGCCGCGCGGGCTCTGGGGCGGCAAGGGACAGGCGAAGCACACGACCGCCGAGCACTGGCTCGGTCGCCCGCTCGATCCCGACGCGCTCGGGCTCGATCGCCTGGTCCTGCGTTATCTCGCCGCGTTCGGCCCCGCGAGCGCGCAGGACGCGCAGACGTGGTCGGGGCTCTCGCTGAAGGACGTCTTCGCGCGGCTCCGTTCGTCGCTTCGCGTCTTCCACGACGCGCGAGGCCGCGAGCTCTTCGATCTCCCCGACGCACCGCGCCCTCATCCCGACACGCCGGCGCCGGTGCGCTTCCTCCCGCAGTTCGACAACGTGCTGCTCTCGCACGCCGACCGCGCGCGCATCGTCTCCGAGGAGCGCCGCAAGATCGTGACCGACGTGCCCAACGGCCTCGTGCCCGCGGCGGTGCTGATCGATGGGTTCCTCGGCGCGACGTGGAGGCTCGAGCGCGATCGCAAGAGCGCGGTGCTGCACGTCGCGACGTTCGGCCGCGCGAGCAAGGACCTGCGCCGCGCGCTGATCGACGAGGGCGCACGCCTGCTCGCGCTGCTCGCGCCCGATCACGAGACGTCGGTGGAGGTCGCGCCGCGCGCGTGAGCGAACGCCGCGCGCACGCTGGTTCGCCGCGGCGCTCGCGATATGTTCGCCCGGATGACGACGGTCTCTCCGGGGCGGCATCGCGCGAAGGTGCGCAGCAGCGTCGACGAAGCGCTCGCGCCCCTCTTCGACGGCGCGCGCATCATGGTCGGCGGCTTCGGTCTGTGCGGCAACGCCGAGGCGCTGATCGCGGGCGTGGTGAAGCGCGGCGTCCGCGACCTCACGCTGATCAGCAACAACGCGGGGAACCTCGGCAAGGGCCTGAACGCGTGGCTCGAGGCGGGCATCGTGCGCCGCTTCATCGGCTCGTACATCGGGACCAACGAGGCGCTGCACCGCGCGATGGCCGCGGGCACGGTCGAGGTCGAGATCGTGCCGCAGGGCACGTTCGTCGAGCGCATCCGCGCGGCGGGCGCGGGCATCCCCGCGTTCTACACGCCGACCGGCGTCGGCACCGTCGTCGCGGAGGGCAAGGACACGCGCGACTTCGACGGGCGCACCTACGTGATGGAGCGCGCGCTGCCCGCGGACTTCGCGCTGATCCGCGCGCAGCGCGCCGATGCGTTCGGCAACGCGCGCTTCTGGCGGACCGCCCGCAACTTCTCGCCGGTCATGGCGAGCGCGGCGAAGCAGACGATCGTCGAGTGCGACGAGATCGTGCCGCTCGGCGCGATCGATCCCGACGACGTGCACCTGCCCGGCATCTTCGTGCACCACGTGCTCGAGGTGCGCGAGCACGAGGACCCGTTCGAGTACCGCACCGTCCGCAAGAGGAGCGCCTGAGCGATGCCGTGGACGAAGGAGCAGATGGCCGAGCGCGCCGCGCGCGAGATCGAGCCGGGCAGCATCGTGAACCTCGGCATCGGACTGCCGACGCTCGTCGCCGACTACCTGCCCGACGAGCTCGGCGTCTGGTTCCACAGCGAGAACGGCCTGCTCGGCATGGGCCCGTTCCCCTACGAGGGCGAAGAGGACTCGCAGATCATCAACGCGGGCAAGCAGACCGTCACGGTCGTGCCCGGCGGCTCGACGTTCGACAGCGCGCTGAGCTTCGGGATGATCCGCGGTGGTCACGTCGACCTCGCGATCCTCGGCGCGATGCAGGTCGCGTCGAACGGTGATCTCGCGAACTGGGCGATCCCGGGCGGCAAGGTGATGGGCATCGGCGGCGCGATGGATCTCGCGAGCGGTGCGCGTCGCATCCTCGTGATGACGCAGCACGTCACGAAGGAGGGCGAGCCCAAGCTCGTCGATCGCTGCACGTACCCGCTGACCGCGAAGGGCTGCGTGAACCGCGTCATCAGCGAGCTCGCGGTGATCGACGTGACCCGCGAAGGGTTCCGCGTCGTGGAGATGGCGCCGGGGGTCACGATCGAGGAGCTGCGCGCGAAGACCGGAGCCCCGCTCGCGGGCTGATCCCTGCTCGAGGTGATCCCGGCCGCGGCGCGCCTACATCGCGGTGCAGCGCCCCGCTGTTGCAAGGCGACCCGGCGCCGGGTCTGCTATCTCCGGTCGGGTGATCACCGTGAATCGTGGAACGAACTTCGGACGGCTCGCGGCGCTGCCGCGCCTCGTGAGCATCGCGGCGCTGCTCGCGCTCGCGGGCTGTGGTGGGCAGGACGAGCCGAGCTTCCGGCCCTCGCGCGTCGCGGCGGAGGACCGCGAGCAGCGCGACGAGCAGGTGCCCGCGCGCGAGCGGCCCGTGCAGATCGAGGGCCCGGCGCGACCCGAAGGCGCGCCGCCGGTCGTCGAGGTGCAGGCCCAGCCCCAGGCGGCGATCGATCCGCGCCTCATGAACCCCTCGCAGCTCACCGAGCGTGCGCCCGACGTGTTCGTCGCGGAGCTCGACACCACCGAGGGCCCGATCCGCATCGAGGTGCACCGCGACTGGGCGCCGAACGGCGCGGACCGCTTCTACAACCTCGTGCGCGCCGGGTTCTTCGGCGACGTCGCGTTCTTCCGCGTCATCGACGGCTTCATGGCGCAGGGCGGCATCCACGGGAACCCGACGGTCGCGGCCGCGTGGCAGCGCGCGAACATCCCCGACGATCCGGTCGTGCAGCACAACACGCGCGGCATGGTGAGCTACGCGATGGCGGGCCCCGGCTCGCGCACCACGCAGTTCTTCATCAACCTCGTCGACAACTCGCGGCTCGACGGGATGGGCTTCGCGCCCTTCGGTCGCGTGCTCGACATGGCGACCGTCGATCGCCTCTACAGCGGCTACGGCGAGGGCGCGCCGAGCGGTCGTGGCCCGGCCCAGGCGCGCATCCAGCGCGAGGGCAACACCTACTTGCGCGCGGACTTCCCGGAGCTCGACTACATCCGCAGCGCGCGCATCGCGGAGGGCGCGGGCGCGCGCCCGGCAGGCTCCGTTCCCGGGGCGCCGGGCGCTGCCCGGCGCGCTGAAGGCTCGCCGGCGCGATGATCACGGTGCTGCTCGTCGCGCTCGCGCTCGTGGGGCTGCTCGCTGCGGCCTACGGCGCGGTGCGCTTCGAGCAGCATCGACGCCTGCGCGACGAGCGCACGCGCTGGGAGGACCTCGCGCTCCTGCTCGACGCGGAGCTGCGGGTCGGCGAGGACGGACGGCTCTCGCTCCACGGCGAGCAGGACGACGCGACCTGGATCCTGCGTGCTTCGGGCTCGGAGCTCGCCGACGACACGGCGAGCGCGCGAGCGCTGCTCGAGGTGACCTTCGACGCCGCGGATCGGCTCGCGCCGGCGATCGTGTGGCGCGAGCCGCCGGAGGACGCGGGCGAGCTCGAGCGCGTCGGCACCGAGGAGTTCCGCACGGTGTTCGAGGTCGAGCAGGGCAGCGTGCCCGCGGGATGCGTGCGCTGGATCGAGGATCGCGAGATCCAGGATCTGCTCCTCGCGAGCGGTGCGTTCGCGGCGATGGTGCGCGCGCAGGATCCGCGCAGGCCGACGATCGCGATGGTGCTCGATCAAGTGGACCTCGATGCCGTGCGGCTCGCGATCGAGTGGGCCTCGCGCATGAGCCGCATCGCCCGCGAGGGCATCGCGGCCACCCCGCCTCATTGAGCTCTCCCCGCCCCTCGAGCTCACCAGCGCAACGTCACGCGGTGGGGCGCGAGGGGCTCGGACGGCGGTGAGCCGAGCTGGCCGTGATCGTTCGCGCCCCAGCACCAGAGCTCGTTCGTGAGCGTCGTGGCGCAGGTGTGGGCGCCGCCGCATGCGAGCGCGGTGATCTGGGTGGGCCCTTCGACGCGACGGGGCGAGAGGGCGCCTTCGCTCGGCGGTGCGCCGGACTGGCCGCGATCGTTGGAGCCCCAACAAACGACGCCGAGCTGGTCGACCGCGCAGGTGTGCGACGCGCCGTACGACACGATGCCGTCGTCGACCCGCACCTCGCCGCCCACGCAGACCCGCGAAGGGGTCTGGAGCTCGAAGGGGACGCGCACCCGCGCGTCGGGCGTCTCCTCGCCGGGCGGGACGCCGAGCTCGCCGTGATCGTTCTCGCCCCAGCACTCGACGGCCGACTCGTGGTCCCTCCCGTCGAACGGGATCGCGCACGCGTGGGTCGCACCGAGCGCGGAGATCCCGCGATCCGCGAGCGGCTCGGGGTGCGGTGCCTCGCGCCACGCGCCGTCCTCCCACGGCCCCTCGGGCGGCACGCCGCCCCAGCACCACGTCTGCTCGCGCACTTCGTCGGGATCGAACACGCCGGTGCACGTCCGGAACCCGCCCACGTGCACGACGCCGACCCACGCGTGCTGGGCCACCGGGAGCTCGATCGCGACCGGCTCGGGCGCGGCCACGCCGAACCGGGCTCCATCCCACGCGCCACTGCACATCACCTGACGCTGCGGAGTGTGCGTCTCGTCGAACGTGTCCTGGGTCCAGCACTGATGGAGCGTGCCAGTCTGGATTCCGTTCCACACACCGTCGCTGCGCGACACGAGACGCGGGCTCGGCGCGCCACCCACGATGTCCGCGCGCCCCCAGCAGATCGGATATCCCCAGTACGTGGCGCAGGTGTGCGCCATGCCCGCGGAGAAGCTCGGCAGTCCGCCGGGAGAATCCACCCGTTGATCGACCGGCCCCATCGCGGCGATCACGTCGCGGAGCTCGGGGCGCGACTGGCCATGGGCGTTGTCGCCGAAGCACAGCGCGTCCTCGCCCACGACGATGCAGGTGTGACGCTGCCCCGTCGCGAGCTGGCCGAGCACGCACTCGGTCTCCTCGCCACAGACGATCTCCCCGGGGCCCGCGTCGTGCTGCGGAGTCGGATTGTTCAGCTCGAAGCTGCAGCCCAGCGCGAGCGTCGTGAGCAAGAGTGTCGGAGTTCGCAGCATGGCAGTCAGAGCTCGATTCGCAGGCCGAGGTTCGGGCCGACGATCGGCGGCGTCTTCTGTTGTCGGCAGTCGGTGGGAGGGCCGGTGTCGTCGTTCGTGCAGGAGAGCGCGATCGGCTCCTCGGAGAAGCTCGCGTTGAGCCAGTCGAGCGACACGCGCATGCGGCCCCACCCCGCGTCCCACGCGTACGAGAGCTGGACGTCGAGGCGCGCGTAGGCGTCGAGCTCGCGCTCGAGGCGCTGCGTCGCGCCGACGTCGTCCCGGTAGAACACGCCGCGCGGCGCGCCGCTGCGCACCAGCAGGCGCACGCCCGCGTGGAAGCCCTCGACGACGTGCCACTGCACGACGGTGTTGAGCAGGTGCCGCACGTCGTAGCTCGGACGCATCGCGATCCCCGCGATCTCCTCGACCTCGTTCCAGGCGAGCGTGTAGCTGACCCATCCGCTCACCGGGATCTCGTTCGAGGGCGGCATCCGCACGAAGAGCTCGCCGCCCCACGACGTGCCGTTGGTGCGCGGCACTCCGTCGATCCGCTGGCATCCACCGCCCGGGCGCGCGCAGACCTCCTGCGTGCTCGCCGCGAGCAGGAAGAAGTCGACGAACGCCAGCGCCTCGTAGCGATGCGCGAAGAGCTGGAGCTCCGCCTCGAAGAGCGGGTGCTCGTAGCGCGCGCCGACCTCCGCCTGATAGGCGGTCTGGAGGCCGCGCAGCATCGGCACGTCGGCCACGCCCGGCAGCGGCACCAGGAACGTCGCGGGCTGTCGCACGATCGCGCCCCCGACGTGGAGCTCGAGCGCGTCGAGCACGCGCGCGGTCACCCGCAGCCGCGGATCGATCGCGCCGGTCGCGTAGCTTCCCGCGGTCCAGAGATCGAAGCGACCACCGACCTCGATCGACCAGGTGGGATCGATCGCCCAGATCAGCTCGGCGAACGCGCCCGACGTGCTGCGCACCGCGCTCGTCGAGAACACGCCGTCGTATCGGAAGGGATCGAAGGTGTCGACGTTGGCGGGGGGCACCGAGCGTCCGAACGAGCCGATCGCGTCGGCGCCGATGCGCAGCCGCACCGGCCCCTCCACCAGCGCGAGCCAGAGGCGCGGGCCGATCGTGGTCGCGGCGATCGCGAGCGAGAGCGCGTTCGGATCGTCGGTGCCGATCGAGCTCTCCTCGAACCCGGCGCGGAGCGCGAGGCCCAGCTCCGCGCCCGCGCCGATCCTGCGCACGAAGCGCAGCTCGCCGCGATGGAACTGCACCGTCGTCGTCGTGGTGGTCTCGTCGCTGCGCAGCACGAGCTGATCGAACGAGCCGATCCACACGAGGCGCAGCTCTTCGCGCGACGAGAGCGGGATGCGACCGCGGAGCTGGTAGTCGCCGTAGAAGAGCTCCGCCTCGTCGGTGATCAGCGAGAGCACGAGCCCCGGATACCCGATGCGCAGCGCGCCCATGATCTCGCCTCCGAGGAGCGGCGTCTCGACGTACCCGTTGGCGTCGAGCAGGCGGAGCTCGACCTCGCCGGCGACCCGATCGACGTCGCGCGCCTCGGGCCCCTCGCCGACGATCACGCCGCCGAGGTGACGCCCGTAGCGCGCCGGCGCGACGCCCGCGTGCAGGCGCACCGGGCCGAGCATGCGCGGATGGATCACCGCGGGCCCGATGCCGAGATGGAAGAGCATCGGGAGCGGCAGGTCGTCGTAGACGTAGAGCGAGCTCGCGGGCGGCGCGCCGCGCACGTAGACGTAGGGCACGCCGGTGGCGACCGGGGTCACGCCGGGCATCGCCTCGAGCGCGCGGAAGGGATCGCCGAACGCCCCGGGGACGTCGCGGATCTCGGCGAGCTCGAAGCGACGGGTGCCCGCGGGCAAGGGAGCGCGGGCGCGCGCGGAGAAGAGCGGCTCGCTCGATGGGACGGGCTCGACCGCCGGCTCGGCCTCGGGCTCGTCGGGCCCGTCGGGCCGCGGCGCTTCGACCTCCGGAGGGCGCGCTCGCAGCACGACGCGGGTGCGCGCGGCGACCACGCGATCACCGACGCGCGCCGGCTCGAAGCGCGCCCGCGCGATCACGTCGCGCGCCGCGTCGCACACGCTCGCGTCGTGAGCGCAGCCCTCGAGCTGCGCGCTGCCGTCGATCGCGACGACCACCACCAGCTCGAGCTCCGAGACCGCGGCGCCGTCGGGCAAGACCAGCTCGGGGAGCTCGAGCACCCGTGGTGGGACGCGGGTCTCCTGCGCGCTCGCGGGCGAGGCGAGCGCGACGACCGAGGCGAGCGCGCAGAGCACGAGCGATCGGAGCGGCACGGGGCCTTGGTGGCCGGCACCCCGCTCCGCGTTGCATGGAATTTCGCGCGACACCTTTCGCGACATCGGCCCGCGTGATAGCCGAGCCTCGATGCGCCGGGGTGGGGCCCGGCGCGCGATCAGGAGGGGCAGAGCGATGACCAAGGGTGTCGCGGACTGGTACACACCGCGGATCGCCAAGCGTGCGGAGCTTGCGCGCGCGCTGAAGGCGAAGGGGAGCGCGTGGCTGCGGGGCGCGCGGCTGACCGAGGCGGATCTCGACGAGATCATCCGGCACGGCGACGAGGCCAAGGCGGCGGATCGCGAGCAGCAGGCGCAGCTCGCCGAGCACCACGTCGAGCGCGCGGGGCGCGCGCGCAGCGCGGCGGACGTCACGGAGCGCGAGGACGATCTCGCGGCGACGCTGCCCGCGGTGGCGCACGACCTCCAGGTCGCGGGCCACCGCGAGGACGCGACGTTCCTCGCGAAGCTCTCGTTCGCCCGCTACCGCATGCGCACCCACGACGTCCCGGTGGAGCCGACGACCGAGTCCGAGGCGACGACGATCCGCAAGATCGAGCGCGTCGAGCGGAGCGACGTTCCGACGCGCGCCGAGGGCCTCGCGGCGCTGTGCGAGACGCTGGCGTCGCGGCCCCGGATCGTCCGCGCGCTCGGCGCGCGCGGGCTCGACGCCGCGGCGCTGCGTGCGCTCGGCGAGGACGCGGCCGAGGTCGCGGCGAGCGGGCGCAACTCGCCGCGCGCCGCGGAGGCCACGGCGCGCGAGGCGGCGGCGGTGCGCGCCCAGAAGGTGAAGTGGTCGGCCCTCCGCGGGCTGATCCGCCGCGCGTGCCGCGACGATCGCGAGCTCGGCGCGCTGCTCGCCGACTGCTGACGTCTCGATCCTGGGACTGCGCCGGAATCTCCAATCGTTCCGCACACTCGAAGCGGTCGAAAAGAGGGGCGGCGCAGTCCGGAAGAGCCCCTGCGGAGTCGCGAAGAGCCCCGACGGAGTCGGAACGAGCACCTTCGCGGTCGGAAGAAGGGGTCGCGCCGATCGGGAGAAGGGGTCGCGCCCGGCGCGGGAGCCCCTTCGTGCCGGCGAGCAGGGGTCGCGTCGGTGGCGAAGAGCCCCTGGGCGATGGGAAGTACGGGTCGCGCCGGCCGCGAAGAGGCCCTGCGCGATCGGAAGTACGGGTCGCGTCGATCGCGAAGAGCCCCTGCGCGATCGGTCGCGTCGCACGAGCCGTGGGAGGATGGCGCCGATGCGACGTGGATGGCTCTCGGTCGTGACGCTCGCCGTGCTGGCGTGTGGCGGGGAGACCGGGGCCGTCGAGCCAGTGAGCCCTGGTGAGGCCGCGCCGGCTCGCGCGGTGACGCCCGACCCCGAGGTCGAGGCCGCGACCGCCTGGGCCCGCGCGGCACCCGGGCGAGACGATGCGGCGGTGCAGGTCGTCGAGCGCAGCGGCGCGGGAGACGCGCTGCGGCTGCACGTGATCGCGTGCGACGGCGACGTGACCCTCGACACCTGGCTCGCGCGATCCTGGCCGCGCACCTCGGAGCCGCACTGGGACGTCGCGGCGCTCGTGGCGGCGGTGCAGCGCGCACACGTCGACACCCTGCTCGGCTCGGGCGGGCGCAGGCTCGTGACGATCGACGGCGCGACGTGGGTGTGCCCCGACGCCGAGGCGGCGCCGTGTCTCGAGCTCGCCGCGCCGCGCCGCGCGAGCTCGCTCTGGTGTGACCGCGGTGGCGCGGCGTGCACGATGTGGCTCGACGGCGACGCTGGGCGCCTCGAGACGTGGCGGCTCGAGGACGAGCGTCGGAGACGGACCGGGAGCGCGCTCCAGGGGGTCGTGCATCCGGCGCGCGGCGGGATGCGCGCCGAGCGCGGGCGCTGGGAGACGCTCGTGCGTGCGCCGGAGCGTCCGCCTGCGCTGCGCGACGCCGCGCTGGCTCCGTCACGCGACGTCGACGACGAGCGCTGCGAGCCCACGGTGCGCTCGGTGCGCGAGGGCGACGTGGTGGTGCGCGCGGTGAGCTGCGGTGACGTTCGTCCGTGGACGACGGTCTGGTGGCCGTCGGCGCTGGTGATCACGCGCGCCGGGCGGACGACCGCGACGCCGATCTTCGACGTCGGGCTCGGACCGCCCGAGCCGCTGCGAGTGTTCGACGTCGCCGCGCTCGCCCCGGGAGCGCTCGGCGTGGTGATCGACGAGACCGACGGTGGCTCGCCATCGGGCGCATGGCGCGAGGCGCTCTGGGTGATCACCGACACGCCGCACGGGCTGCGGCACCACGCGCTGACGATCGCCGCGGGTAGCACCCTGGGCCTCGGCACCGAGGACGAGCGAGAGGGCTACGTGGTCGCGGTCGATCGCACGCGGGCGACGCTCGAGGTGAGCGGCCCCGGCGCGGCGCGCTTCGTCGAGTGCGAGCGCTGGTCGGGCACCCACGCGCGGGTGTCGGGTCGCTGGAATGGCGAGCACCACGTCGAGCCGCTCGACGTGCAGGTGCGCTTCGACCCCGAGCGAGGCTTCGAGCTGAGCGAGGGCGACCGCGCCCAGCTCGAGCAGCGCTGCGGGATCTGACGCGCACCGACATCGGCGCGAACGCGAAGCGCGGCCCCGTCGCGAGGTGGCAGACGCCGCTCGAGATCACCCGGCCCAGCGAGAGAACCGGTCCACTCCGAGCGCGATGAAGATCCCCAGCGTCGCGCCGAAGAGCAGGTCCGTCGGCCAGTGCACGCCTGCGTAGAGGCGCGCGAAGCACGCGAGCACCGCGATGATCGCGGCGGGCAGCCCGGCGCGCCATCCGAGGCGGTTCCAGATCCACGCCGCGCCCGCGCCGCACGCGGCGGCGGTGCCCGAGGGCATCGACCACGAGCGCGCGCCGGGCACGCTCCCGAGCACCTCGAGCTGCGCGAGGATCTCGGGGATCGCGGTGGGGCGCGGCCGCGCGAAGAGCGGCTTGAGGAACGTCTCGGTGACGAAGAGCGCGAGCAGGAACGCGAGCAGGCCGTCGCGCGTGGTGGTCGCGACCGCGCGCCGCCGCATGACGAGCAGCGCGACGAGGAACGCGGGATAGAGCAGGTAGCCGTGCTCTCCCAGCGGACCGAGCGCCGCGTCGAGCGCGGGCGATCGGAGGTCGTTGATCGCGACGAGCAGCTCGGCGTCCACGGGCGCACTCTACGCGCCCTCTCTGTGCGAGGCTCGCGCGATGCACGACGAGCTCGACCGGGTCATCGCTGCCGCGCACGACGCGCTCGACGAAGGACGTCACGCCGATGCCCGAGCGATGCTCGAGGCCGCGATCGCGCGGACCGAAGGGCGCGACGAGGTGCGCGCCGAAGCGCTCGGCCTCGCGGCGATCGCGGCGCGCGCCGAGGGCCTGGAGCGCGACGCGCGATCGCTCTCCGATCGCGCCATCGCGCTCGCGTCGCAGTCTCCCGAGCTGCTCGCGGACCTGCTCGAGGATCGCGCGGAGCTCGAGCTCGCGACCCGGGCGCCGTCGAGCGCGACCTCGTTCCTCGAGCGTGCGATCGCGCTGCGCGGGTCGAGCGGCTCCGAGACCTGGCTCGCGCTCGGTGAGGCGCGCCTGCGCGCCGGCGATCTCGACGGCGCCGACGAGGCGCTGACCCACGCCGAGGCGGGCGCGCGCGACGAGGACGACGACGCGGGCATCGCGCTCGCGATCGAGCTGCGCGCCGATGTCGCGCTGGCCCGCCCCGACGCGAGCGCGGCGCTCGCCGAGTACGCCCGCGCGATCGAGGTGTGGCGCGGGCTCGACGACGAAGCGGCGGTGGTGCGCTGTCTGGTCGGTCGCGCGCGCGCGGCCGAGCTCGCCGACGACGTCGATGCGGTCGCGCAGATCCTGCGCGAGCTCGAGGCGGTCGCCGGCGACGTCGAGGGTCGCGACGAGGCGCTCGACGAGGTGCGCGCGCTCGTGCCCTGAATCGGATTGGCGAGCGACGTGCACACCACGAGGCGTGCGCACGCGGACCCTGACGATCTTCGCGCTCTCGCTCGTCGCGTGCGGCGGGGGCGCGGCAACGGGCGACACCACCGGCAAGCCGCGAGGCGACGATGCGCCCCGGCCCATCACACCCACGGTCCATGCGCGGCCGGCGCGTGCCGACGATCTCGCCCTGCGCGTGCACGGCCGATCCCCGGTCCCGCCGATCCCGAGCGGCGATGCGTACCTGGTGCAGCTCGAGATCCGCAACCGCAGCATCCAGCCGATCCTCGTCGGCCCGACGTGGGCGCAGCTCAGCGTGATGCGCGGCGCGCTCCTGGTCCGGGGCTGCGGCAACGCCGAGCCGCGCCGCCTCGCGCTCGAGCCCTCGCTCCGGGGAGGCAGCTCGATCGACGCGGTCGCGCCGCTGCCCTGCGCGCTCACCGAGCCCGGCGACTACACCGTCGTGGTGGTGCTGATGAGCGCCGCGGAGGAGAACGCGGACGCGCCCGAGCGAGCGACCACGTCGGGCACGATGTCGCTGGTGATCAGCCGATGAGCCCGCGCACCGCGACGCTCGCCGCGACCATCCCGAACGTGCCGGTCACGAACGACGCCGAGCCGTCGATGCGCGCGCGCTTCTCGCACGTGTACATCCCGTTGTCCTTGTTGGGACAGACGCACACGAAGCCCTGGCCCTCGTCGTACGAGACCGGCGCGGGCGCGATCGGCGTCTCCTCGCTGTACACCGCGGTCACGCCGATCGGCCTTCCGCGCTTCACCTCGATGCCGTGCTTCACGCGCATGAGGCGGCGCACGTCGCGCGCGAGCGGGCACACCTCGGTGTCGGCGAGATCGGCGGTGCGCACCCGGGTGGGATCGATGCGCGCCGCGGCGCCCATCGACGACACGATCGGGATGCCGCGCGTCACGCAGGTCGCGAGCAGGTGCACCTTCGCGGCGATGCTGTCGATCGCGTCGATCACGTAGTCGATGCGCCCCGAGAGCAGCTCGTCCGCGTCCTCTTCGCGATAGAAGCGGCGCACCGGCTCGATCGTCGCGCTCGGGCTCACGAGCCGCAGGCGCTCGGCCATGATCTCCACCTTCGGCTTGCCGATGTTGCCGCGCATCGCGTGGAGCTGACGGTTCGTGTTGGTCACGCACACGTCGTCGAAGTCGATCAGCGTGACGTGCCCGACGCCGCTGCGCGCGAGCGACTCGGCGGCGAACGATCCGACGCCGCCCATGCCGAAGACGAGGACGCGCGCGCCCGTCAAACGATGGAGCCCCGGCTCGCTGAAGAGGCGCGCCGCGCGATCGAAGCGGCGATGCGTCTTGTAGGTCGACTCGGGCGCCTCTTCGGTGCGCAGGTCGGTGGAGGGCAGCGAGTCGTTCGAGGCGGAGACCAACGGCAACGGCATGAGGGCGCCCAGAATAGCAGTGGTGCGCCGAGAGGCTCCCGCGGCCCGTACGTGCGTGCAGGTGTGACCGTCGGGGGAGCACCGCGGGCATGGAAGCTGCTCAATCGATGCTCCATGCAGTCGCGCCAGCACGTTCCGCAGGTCACCGCCGCCACCGCTCCGGTCGCCCCGCTGCCCGCGCCGGGCCTGGTTTTCGTGGCGATCTCGATGGTCCTGGGCCTCGTCTACGCGCTCGTGGGGCTCGCGAGCTGAGGCGTGCGCGGCGCACGCGATGCGCCGCGCGCACGTTCTGCGCTCCGCTGCCGGAGGGGTCTTGGAAGACCCCTCCCCCCGACCGGCGGAGCCGGATCGGGGCCCCCCACCCCAAACGCTGGGCTGCCGGAGGGGTCTTGGAAGACCCCTCCCCCCGACCGGCGGAGCCGGATCGGGGCCCCCCACCCCAAACGCTGCGCGCGGGGCCCCAGCCCCGCTTGCTCGTCGTCGTGTCACGCACGGCGGAAGAGGCGGATTGCGTTGGCCCACGTGGCGACGCGCAACTCCTGCGCGCCCACCTCTCGCTCGGCGGCGACGGCGCGCACGACCTCGTCCACGTCCGAGGGCTCACCGCGCGTCGCGCCCTCGAGGTGGCCGTCGGGCGCGTCGGTCTCGACCAGGAGCCGCTCGATGGGCACGACGCGCGCGCTCTCCTTCACGCGCCGCGCGCGCGCCCACGTCACGACGGGCCCGATGCCGATCGAGAAGCCCAGCGCGACCCACCGCGCGACGAGCTCGGCGGGCCCGCTCCACGCGTGCACCACGCCGCCCGCGCGCAGCGGCCCATGTCGCTCCATGCGCTCGAGCGCGAGCCCGTGCGCGCCCACCACGTGCAGCACGATCGGCTTCTCGAGCGCGCGCGCGATCTCGACGTGCGCGTCGACGATCTCGCTCTGACGCGCGAGATCGATCGCGACGCGGCGATCGAAGCCGCACTCGCCGATCGCGACCGCGCCGAGCGCCTTCGCGCGCGCCTCCATCGTCGCGAGCGCGTCGTCGACCGCGCACGACGCGAGCACGTAGGGGTGGACGCCGATCGCGATCCGCACCGCGCTCCAGCGCGCGCGAAGCGCGGCGAGCGCGTCCCATCGATCCGGCGACACCGCGGGGACCAGCACGCCGTCGACGCCGCGCTCGATCGCCCGCGCGATCACGTCGTCGCGATCGGGCTCGAGCGCAGGAGCGTCGAGGTGGCAGTGCGAGTCGAAGAGCGCCATCGACGATCCGGAGACGCACCCGAACGAGAGCAAGCGGGGCTGGGGCCCCGCGCGCAGCGTTTGGGGCGGGGGGACCCGATCCGGCTCCGCCGGTCGGGGGGAGGGGTCTTCCAAGACCCCTCCCGAAGCTCAAGCGACGTCGTGCGTCGCCGGCTGGGCCACCTCGGGGACGATGGTCGCGGACAGCCCCGGCTCCGAGGCGAGGACCGCGGCCTCGTCGTCGGGGAACGCCGAGAGCTCGCGCGCGATGCGGCGCAGGAACGACTGCTTCTGGTGGAACGGGAGGAACGCCGCCTTGAAGCCGTTGAGGATCATCCGCTTGATCTCGGGGAGCGTCATGCCGAGCTGGGTGTGGCAGAGCCAGAGCTCCTTCGAGACCGTGGTGTCGGTGATCAGCCGGTTGTCGGTGTTCACCGTCACGCGCAGGCCGAGGTCGTAGTAGAGCTTGATCGGGTGCGTCGCGAGGTCGCGCACCGCGCCGGTCTGCACGTTCGAGCTGGGGCAGCACTCGAGCGCGATCCGGTGATCGTTCACGTAGTGCAGCAGGTCGCCGTCCTCGCGCAGGCGGCATCCGTGGCCGATGCGGTGCGCGCCGCAGACGTGGATCGCCTGGTGGATCGACTCGGGCCCGTACGCCTCGCCCGCGTGGATCGTGACGTTGATGTTGTTGTCGCGGACGAGCTGGAAGCTCTCGCGATGATGCTTCGCGGGGTTGTCGTACTCGGCGCCCGCGAGATCGAACGCGACGACGCCGCGGTTCTTGTACGCGACGGCGAGCTGCGCCATCTCGAGCGAGCTCTGCGGCGAGATGTTGCGGATGCCGCAGATGATGACGTTCGACTCGATGCCGTACTTCTCCTTCGCCTGCCACAGGCCCTCGAGGACGGCCTCGACGACGGTGGTGAGGCGAAGGCCCTTGCGCGTGTGGAGCATGGGCGCGTAGCGCACCTCCATGTACCGCACGTTCTCCTTCGCGCAGTCCTCGCCGAGCTCGAAGGCGACGCGGGTGAGCGCCTCTTCGGTCTGCAGGACCTTGAGGGTGACGTCGAAGGCCTTGAGGTACTCGACGAGCGAACCGGTGTTCTCGCCGAGGTGCATCGCCTTCGCGAGCTCGGCAGGGGTACGTCCCGGGAGCTGGATTCCGTCCTGCTCCGCGAGCTCCAGGATCGTCTCCAGACGCAGCGACCCGTCGAGGTGGACGTGCAGGTCGGTCTTGGGGAGACGCTCGAAGAACGAGAGAGGGAGTGCCATAAGGGCGTGTAGCACCACGCCCCCTGGCGATCAACCGTAGTACCGGGTCTCCACTCGGTCGCGGTCCGGGGCTCAGCGCCGGAGCTTGGCGAGCACGTCGGCGAGCCGATCTCGCGGCAGGCTCACCCGCGTGGGCATGCCGCCCTCGAGGCCGAGCAGCGCGAGCAGGTCGACGCCGCTGTCGAAGCGCGCGGCGGCCGTGACCGTCGTCTCGTCGTGCACGACCGAGATGAGCGCGCGCTCCTGGCCGAGCAGCAGCAGCAGCGTCTTGTCGTAGTAGGTCTTCGCGTCGCGCGCGTCGACGACCGCGACGTCGCGCTCGATCTCGTAGGCCTTCGCGAGACGGCGCGCCTCGTCCTCGAGCGCGCGGAGCTCGTCGGCGGCTGCGCGGATCGGCTCGAAGAGCTCGCGGTCGGTCGCGCCGGTCGCGAGGAAGCGCACCACGAGGCCCTTCATCGCGTCGTCGCGCGGGCGCGCACGCAGCGCACGATCGATCAGGAGCGCGCGCTCGCTCGGCGTGCCGATGCGGGTGTCGATCGCGCGCGCGTCGTCGTCGGCGCCCTCGTAGGGCTCGACGCCTCCGCGGATCCACTTCGCCGCCGAGCAGAGCCCGTCGAAGTCGATGTGGCAGCAGATCGTGTCGATCGGCCCCGCCTGTGCGACGCGCTCGGGCGTGACCATCTCCGGGCAAGCACCGTGCTGCGCCTTCGTCGCGAGCACGAAGCGCGGATCGCTGCGGAACTGCTCGTGCAGCACGTGATCGTGGTGATCGATCCACATCGCGAGCCGCGGGCCGAGGCCGTCGATCAGCTTCTTCGTGACCTTCTGGAAGCTCGCGCCCGAGCCCTCGGCGGCGAACGCGATGTCGAGCACCACGACGCGCCCCGCCAGCTCGCTCGCGCGCGGCAGCTTGCGAGGGGTGCCGAACGCGAGGTGGGGGAACTTCGTGGTCGTCATGGTTCGGTGGTCCGAGCCGCGGAACATGGGGTGGGGGTGCACGTGGTGCAAGCAACGCCGCGGGCCACTCGGTCCCGGGCTTGCGTCACGCGGAGCGGGACGGAGATGCGCACACGGACGAGGTGCGATTGAGCGGAGGATCCAAGCGCGACATCCGGAACGTGCTCGACGCGCTGCTCGCGTTCGCGGGCGTGATCGAGCGCGACGGAACGCTCGTCGAGGTGAATCGCGCCGCGCTGGAGAGCGCCGGGAGGCGGCCCGAGGAGGTGATCGGGCACAAGGCCTGGGAGGCCTACTGGTTCACCTACGACGATCGGGTGGTGCAGCGCGTGCGCGAGGGGACGGAGCGCGCGGCGCGCGGCGAGCACGTGCGCTTCGACGTCGACGTGCGGGTCGCGGGAGGCCGTCTCGTCTCGATCGACCTGCAGCTCGTCCCGGTGCGCGAGGATCACGGCGAGGTCGCGTACGTGGTGCTCTCGGCGGTCGACGTCACGGCGCGCAAGCAGAGCGAGGAGGCGCTGCGCCGCAGCGAAGCGGAGGCGAGGCGCCGCGCCGCGGAGCTCGAGGCCACCTATCGCACCGCACCGATCGGGCTCTGCGTGATCGATCGCGAGATGCGGTGGGTGCGCATCAACGAGCGCCTCGCGGAGATGAACGGCCTGCCGGTGGCGGAGCACATCGGCCGGCGCGCCCGCGATCTGTTGCCTGCCGTCGCCGAGCAAGCGGAGCCCTTCGTGCGGCGCGTGCTCGAGACCGGCGAGCCGATCTTGCGGGTCGAGCTCGAGGGCGAGACGCCGGCGCAGCCCGGTGTGCAGCGGACCTGGGTCGAGAGCTTCTTCCCGCTGCGCGACGACGCGAGCGGCGAGGTGGTCGCGATCAACGTCGTCGTGTGGGAGACGACCGAGGCGAAGCGCGTGGAGCGCGCGCTGCGCGAGAGCGAGCAGCGACTGCGGCTCGCCGCGAGCGCGGCGGGCTTCGGCACCTTCGAGGTGCGCGAGGACAAGAGCAGCTGCTGGTCGCCCGAGCTCCGTCGCATCGTCGGTGTGCCTGAGGACTGCGACCGGATCACGATCGACGTGATCGAGCGCTTGCTCCATCCCGACGATCGCGCCCGCGTGATGCAGGAGATCGCGCACGCCGTCGATCCCCGGGGCGACGGAGTGTTCGAGAGCGAGCACCGCTTCGTGCGTCCCGACGGGCACGTGGTCTGGGTGTTGGCGCGCGGGCGCTCGGAGTTCGCGGGGAAGGGTGACGCGCGGCGATTCGTGGGCGCGACGGGGGCCGTGATCGACGTGAGCGCGCGCAAGGAGCGCGAGGAGGAGCGGCTGCGCGAGGAGGCGCGGTGGCGGCTGACGATCGACGCATCGGGCGCGGCCGACTGGGAGTACTGGGCGACCACCGCGACGCTCCGGTGGTCGGAGCGCATGCTGGGCCTGTGGGGCGCGACGCCGGACACGACGATCGACGAGGCGCTGCAGCGGCTCCATCCCGACGACGTCGCGAAGTCGCGCGACGCGTTCCAGCGCAGCCTCGACCCGAGCGGCGACGGCGTGTACTTCGACGAGACGCGCGTGCTCGGGACCGACGGGCAGATGCACTGGCTCGAGTCGCGCGGTCGCACGACGTTCGAGGACACGCCGGAGGGACGACGGCCCGTCGTGCTGCGCGCGGTCACGCTCGACGTGTCGGAGCGCAAGCGTGCGGAAGAGGAGCGAGCACGCCTGCTCGAGAGCGAGCGGCGCGCGCGCGAGGACGCCGAGCGCGCGAGCCGGATGCGCGACGAATTCCTCGCGACGATCTCGCACGAGCTGCGCACGCCGCTGAACGCGATCCTCGGGTGGGCGCATCTGTTGCGGAGCGGTCCGGAGGATCGCGCGCGCCTCGAGCGCGGGCTCGACGTGATCACGCGCAACGCGCAGCTGCAGGCGACGCTGATCGCCGATCTGCTCGACATGAGCCGCATCATCGCGGGCAAGCTCGTGCTCGACGTGCATCCGCTCGATCCGAGCGCGGTGGTCGCGGCGGCGCTCGAGTCGCTGCGCGTGGCCGCGGGCGCGAAGGACATCACGCTGCGCACGGTGCTCGACTCGCCGGTGCCGCGGGTGCGTGGCGACGCGGCGCGGCTGCAGCAGGTGATCTGGAACCTGCTCTCGAACGCGATCAAGTTCACGCCGCGCGGCGGGCGCGTGGAGGTGTCGATCTCGGCGCGCGACCGCGAGGTGGAGATCGCGGTCGCGGACAGCGGGCAGGGGATCGATCCCGAGTTCCTGCCGCACGTCTTCGAGCGCTTCCGTCAGGCCGATCAGACGACGACGCGACGCCACGGCGGGCTCGGGCTGGGGCTCGCGATCGTGCAGCAGATCGTGCAGATGCACGGGGGCACCGTGCGCGCGGAGAGCGAGGGCGTCGGCCAGGGCGCGCGCTTCGCGATCGTGCTGCCCGCGGAGGCGCGCGAGGTCGTGGCGACGCCGGCGGCGGAGCGCGCGCGGCGAGGGCCCGATGCGCTGCGGCGGCTCGGCGGCGTGCGCGTGCTGGTGGTCGACGACGAGCCCGACGCGCGCGACGTGATCGCGCAGGTGCTCGAGCTCGCGGAGGCCGACGTGTCGACCGCGTCGTCGGCGGACGAAGCGCTCGAGGTGATGGAGCGCGCGCCCTTCGACGTGCTGCTGAGCGACATCGGGATGCCGCAGCGCGACGGGTACGCGCTGATCGAGGAGGTGCGCCGGCGCGGCATCGCGGTGCCGGCCGCGGCGCTCACGGCGTTCGCGCGCGATCAGGATCGCAAGCGCGCGCTGGCCGCCGGGTACCAGGTGCACATCCCGAAGCCGGTGGAGCCCGACGCGCTGATCGCCGCCGTCGCGTCGCTCGCGACGGTAGGATGAGCGCGTGACCGCAGAGCTCTCGGCGCCGCTGCGCGCGTTCTCGGACACGCTGCTCGCGATGCGTCCCGAGCTCGCGCGGCACGTCGCGGTGGTCGACTCGACGATCGAGATCGCGTCGCCCACCGGCGAGCACGCGCGGCGCATCGTGATCTGGGACGAGGAGGGCGAGCTCGGGCTGGCCTTCGGCTCGTGGCACACCCACGGCCGCGTCGCGCTGGCGTGCGAGCAGGGCGCGGCCGACGAGCTCGACGCGGTGATGCGCGTCGCGCTCGCGATCGTCGCCGGCGAGATGGTCATCGCGCAGGAGATCGGCGGGCCCCACGACGGCAGCGAGCTCGTCTTCGATCTGCGCGCCCCGGAGGCGCTGCTCGACGAGCTCACGAGCAAGCTCTCGCCGGGACGCGTGCGCATCGCGAGCTGGAGCGGTGCAGACGATCGCGAGGTCTCGCTCGACGATCTCGGCTGACTCGACGCGGCGCGCTCCGCGCTCCACGAATGCATCGATGCGACGGGGACGAGGGCGCACCGTGCTCGCGATCGTGGCGACCGATCGCACGTTCGAGCGCAGCGAGGTGCGCGGCGATCGCGTGTGGGTCGGGCGCTGCATCCACTGCAACGCGCGCGTGGTGGTCGAGGAGAGCGGCGAGACGATCGCGACGATCGAGCACATCGAGCCGACGACGCACGGCGGGACCGACGAGGTGTCGAACCTCGCGCTCGCGTGCGCGCGCTGCAACCAGGCCAAGGGCGCGCGCCTCGACGTGCGGAGGCGCGACGATCCCACGCTCTGCGCGGTGATCGAGACGCTGAGGACGCGACGGCGCGAGCGCTGGCGCGACCCGCTCTACTGATTGCGCTCGTAGAGCAGGCGCAGACCCTCGAGCGTGAGGTCGGGGACGACCTCCTCGATGGTGCGCGACTCGGGCGCGACGAGGCGCGCGAGGCCGCCGGTCGCGAGCACGCGGCACGGGCCTTCGATCTCGTCGCGGATGCGATCGACGAGCCCGTCGACCAGCCCGACGTAGCCGAACACGATGCCCGACTGCACCGAGTGCTGGGTGTTGCGCCCGATCGCGCGCGGCGGCTTCGCGATCGGGATGCGCGACAGGCGCGCGGCGCGGCTGAAGAGCGCCTCGGCGCTGATCTGCATGCCGGGCGCGATCACGCCGCCGAGGAACTCGCCCTTCGGTGAGACGCAGTCGAAGTTGGTGCCGGTGCCGAAGTCGACGACCACGACCGCGCTCTTGCAGCGCTCGAACGCGGCCACTGCGTTCGCGATGCGATCGGCGCCGACCTCGCGCGGGTTCTCGTAGAGGATCGGCATGCCCGTCTTGATGCCGGGGCCGACCTGCATCGTCTCGTGCCCGAACGCGCGGCGCGCGGCGTGGCAGATCGGATCGGTCAGCGCGGGCACGACCGACGCGACGATGCTCGCGTGCACGTGACGTCGATCGACGCCCGCGACGTCCATCAGGGTGAGCAGCAGCACGAGGATCTCGTCGCTGGTCCGGCCCTTCGAGCTCTCGATGCGGAAGTCGTGGGCGAGCTTCGGGCCGTCCCAGAGCCCGAGCACGGTGTGCGTGTTGCCGACGTCGATCGTGAGGAGCATGCGCGCCTCAGCGCGGGCGCAGCGCGAGGGTGCGCTGCATGAGGCGGCCGAAGGTCGCGGGCTCGAGCTCCATCGGGCGCGACACGCGCGCGACCGGAGCGCTGGCCACCGGCTCGACCGGGAGGAGCTCGGCGGGCTCCTGGGCACGCGCGGCGAGCTCGCGTGCCTGCTGCTCCGCGCGCTCCTGGGCTTGCTGCTCGGCGCGGGCCTGGGCCTCGCGCTCGGCGCGGGCGCGGGCCTCGCGACCGGCGCGCTCCTGGGCCTCGCGCTCGGCGCGCTCGGCGGCTTCGCGCTCGGCGCGGGCGCGGGCCTCGCGCTCCTGGGCCTCGCGCTCGGCGCGTGCGCGTGCTTCGCGTTCGGCGGCCTCGCGCTCGGCGCGTGCGCGTGCTTCGCGCTCGGCGGCCTCGCGCTCGGCGCGCTCGCGGGCCTCGCGCTCCTGCTGCTCGCGGGCTTCGCGCTCGCGCTGGGCGCGCGCCTCGGCCTCGCGCATCGCGGCGCCGTCGGCGATCTCGATCTCGCCGGTGCGCACCTCGGCGAACTCGCCGGTCTGCGCGAGCTCCTCGTCCTCCTCGACGACGACCTCGATGTCCGGCTCGGCCTTGTCGCGCGGGACCGCGAGCGCCTGCTCCATCGGCGTCGGCGCGCGCATCTTCGCGGGCGCCGCGGCGGCCGCGGGCTTCGCCACAGCGGGCGCGGGCGCGGACACGACCGGGGCCGCGGCCTTCGTCACGGGCGGGGCGACGCCACCGGCGCGCCCGCGCAGCACGTCCTCGAGGCTCGGCGGTGCGGGCCGGCGATTGCGCTGCACGCGCTCGAGCAGCGCTTCGAGCTTTCCGACGTCGCTCATCCCGCTGCCTCCGCGTCCGCGCTCACCGCGAGACGCCCGACGATCGCGGGCACGTCGTCGCCGGCGCGCGACCAGTTCCACACCAGCTCCGCGATCTGCGGATCGACGAGCAGGAAGCGCCCGTCGCTCGAGACCGGCACGCACGCGACCTCGTGCCGCGCGAGCGCCGAGAAGAGCCCGCCGAGCAGCGCCGCGATCGCGAGGTGATCCGCGTCGAGCTGCGGCAGCTGATCGAGGCGCGCGCAGAGCGCATCGCCCCAGCGCTCGAGCCGCAGCCGGCCCCATCCGAAGAGCGACACGATGGTCGCGGCGTGACCGAGCACCAGCTCGGGCGGCGCCTCGCGCGCCTCGCCCTCGAGCGCGCGCGCGACCTCTTCGCCCATGTGGCGACCGAGGCGACGCACCGCGGTGAGATCCCCGTTCTGCACCGCCGCGGAAACGAGCGGCGCGACGACGGTGTCGGAGAGCACGAGGACCCGGTTCCCACTCCGCGCTCGCACCTCGCCTCCCGCGAGGTCGAACTCGAAGAAACCCCCGGGGTCGAAGGGCGAAGGCTGAGGCATGCTCGAGTGGCTCTCCTGCCCGTGCTTGTGTAGAAGCTTCGCAGGCTCGGTGTCAACTTCCGTTCGGTTTTCGCGCACCTGCGCGCTCCTCGTGGTCGCGCTCGTCGCGTCGGTCGTGCACGCGCAGGACGACGACGTGTCGCGCGAGGACGGCGTGATCGACGCGTGGGCGCGGGCCATCGCCGAGGGCAGCATGCCGCGCTGGACCGGGCCTCGCGTCGCGTGGAGCGAGCCCACGCCGCGTCCCGAGGACGACGCCGCGGTCGCGCGCTCGATGCTCGCGCCGGTCGCGGTGCACGGCGAAGGCGACGTCGAGGCGACGCTCGAGGCGCTCGAGGCCGCGCACGACTGGATGGCGTCGAACGGGTGGGGCGAGCCCTATCCCGATGGTGGGCGCGGTGGGGGCGACGAGCTCGACGTGTACCTCGTCGACGCGCTCCCCGCGGCGGGTCGCTTCGAGGAGCCCGAGGCCGCGCCCGGCGAGAGCGAGGAGGTGCCGCCGCGCTCGGTGCGCATCGGATGGGACGTGCCGATCGGATGGGCGTCGCTCGACGCGGTGACCAGCTTCGCGATGATCGACGCGCGCAGCCCGGACCTCGCGAGCTGTGCGGTGTACGCCTACGCGCAGGCGCTGCTCGCCCAGCAGGATCCCGCGGAGGCGCCGGCGTGGCGTCGTGCGATCGCGGCGTTCGTGGCGTGGCAGGTGACGGGCTCGTTCGGGTGCGCCGAGGACGCGCTCGCGGCGCAGCAGGCGAGCGCGCATCGAGCGCTGGTCTCGCACGCGCCGGGCTCGGGCGAAGGCGGCGCGATGCTGCTGGGCGCGATCAGCGCGCGTCACGACGGAGGCAGCGGCGACTTCGTGCGCGACCTGGTGCAGGGCGCGCGGCAGTGGACGTGGGAGGGCGAGGGGCTGCGCGCCGAGCCCGACGTGTGGCACGCGATCGCGCACTTCCTGTCGCTCTCGCGCACCCGCGGGACGTGGCCGCGCTTGCTCGAGGAGGTCGCGGTCGCGCGGTACTTCACCGGGGCGCGTGCGGGGCGCGGCGCGGGATCGATCGCGATGATGCGCGACGTGCCGGGCGAGGTGCCGGTGGCGCGCGTGGAGTGGGCGCGACTGCCGCGCTCGCCGTACCGCGGTGAGCTCGAGCTGGAGCCCGGCGGGAGCGCGTACGTGAGCGTCGACGTACGCGGCGCGCCCGAGGGATCGCGGCTGCGCGTGTGGCTCCGCGGCGAGCACGGCGTGACCTGGTCGATGGTCGCGGTGCGGCTCGATGCGAGCGGGCGAGAGCTCGGGCGGATGCGTACGCCGATTCGTCGCGAGCCGCGCGCGTATCTACCGGTCGAGCTCGACGCGAACGTCGCCGAGGTGCTCGTCGTGATCACGAACGTGTCGTGGCGTCGGCCCGACGCCGACGAGCCCGACGAGAACGTGCGCGGGTTCCGCGTGGTCGTGGATCGGGCGGTGGAGAGCCAGTAGGACGGATCCGAAAGAGCCGTCGTGGACGGCGGTGGGATCCGTCAGCGTCGGCGCGCGAGCAGCGCGAGCGCGATCACGATCCACACGAGCGAGCCGTCGCGGGTGGTGCCGATCGCGCACTGCATCCCTCCGCGCGGCACTGCGACGCCACGCGGGCTCTCGTCGACGCGCACTTCGATCGTCGATGCGCCGATCGCGACGCCGTTCGCCTCGCCTTCGATCACGAGGTGCTCGCCCGCGGGTGCGTCGATGGTGAACGCCGCGTCGGCGCGGCCGTGCGCGATCGCGGCGCGCGCGAGCACGCGACCGTTCGCGCGCAGCACGAGCTCCCCGCCGTGCACCTGCTCGCCCGCGACGTCGATCACGCGCACGATCGCGTGCACGTCGGTCGCGCGGGGCAGCGCGATCGTGCGGGTGAGCGAGACCGCGCTCCTCGCTGGATCGATCGTGCGCGCCACGTCGGGCGCGAGGCGCGCGTCGAGCCACCGATCGAGGCGGAGCACGCCCGCGCCGCGGGTGTCGGTCCACGCGTCGGTCGCGTCGGCCGTGGTCGTGAGGAGCGCGCGATCGCGCGCGAGATCGGCGGGTGCGGTCGAGAGCGCGAGCGCGTACGCGCCCGCGACGACTGCGGCGGCGGCCGAGCTCCCTTCGATCACCAGGTGGGTCTCGTCGACGCGTCGACGATCGAGCACGGGGCGCGAGCCGCCGATCAGGTTCCAGGGATCGTCGGGCTCGAGATCGCTCGAGAGCGCGGCCGCGAAGAAGCCTCCGGGCGCGATCACGTCGGGGCGCGCCTGGCCGGTGGCCGAGGGCCCGCGCGCCGAGAACGCCGCGCTCCCGTCGTCGCGCGCCTCGAGCGAGAGCTCGCCGTGCCGCGCTCGCGCGATCGACGCGCCGACCGCGATCAGCTCGGGCGAGGTCGCGGGGATCGTGACCGACTCGCCGGGGACGACGTGCAGCCCTTCGAGCGCGGGCGTGCCGAGCGTGGGCCCGAGGTGGGCATCGACGATCCACGCATCGAACGGCGCGTCGCGTCCCGTGACGACGAGCTGGTAGTCGCCCGCGTGCAGCACTGCGTTCGTGCCGCCACCACCGATCACCGCGCGCACCGCGTCGGGATCGCGCGCGTCGAGCAGCAGATATCCGCCGGCGTGCGCAGTCATCGCGAGCTCGCCGTCGCGCGCCCGCAGCGAGGCTCCGTTCGGCGCGATCCACGACACGTCGCGCGCGCCGCGCACCACGATCGCGACCCAGTGCTCGCCGTCGGTGCGCGGCGTCGGCACGTGGACCCCGATGCGCGCCGGCGCGCCCGGCAGCGCGCGCCCGGTCGCGTGGATCGCGCGGTCCCCGTCGTTGCCCGCGGCGACGATCAGCGCGTGTCCTTCGCGCGCGATCGCGGTGAGCGCGCGCGAGAGCGGCTCGTCGCCGTCGTGCGTTCCGTCGTGCCCGCCGAGTGCGAGCAGCGCGACGGTGCGCGAGGGATCCTCGGCGAGCGCGAAGCAGAGCTCGGCGCCGCGCGCGACGTCGTCGTCCTCGAAGCCCGCGGCATCGGCGCGCAGCGCGCGCACGACGATCAGCGAGGCGCGTGGTGCCACGCCGGCGAGCGGACCGGGCTCGTCTCCGTCGCTGTCGTCTCCCGCGGCGATCGATGCGATCGCGGTGCCGTGGCCGTGGCGGTCGCCGGGCAGCGGTGTGCCCGCCGCGAGCGCGGCGTCGATGCGTGTGCTCGCGTGGATCGCGACGCCGTGGCGCGCCTCGAGCTCGGCGTGATCGCCGGTCGGCGTGGAGGACTCGAGATCGACGAGCCAGCGGATGCGCGTGTGTCCCTCGGCGTCGCGCAGGTCGCGATGTCGTGCGTCGACCCCGGTGTCGATCACGCAGATCGTCGCGCCCTCACCGAGCGTGCCGTGGCGGGACCACGCGAGCGGTGCGCCTGCAGCGTCGGACGCCGAGAGCAGCGGCTGGCGCGGATAACGCGGCGCATCGAGCGCACGCATCAGACGCGGGGGCTGCGCGCGCGCCGTGCCCGACATCAGCACGAGCGCGACGGCGACGGCGAGCCGCGCGCGCATCAGCGCTTCGACTTCTTCGGCGGCGTCGCGCGCAGCACCTCGATCGTCTTCTCGAGGCGGCGCGCGCGCGTCACCGCGACGAAGTGCTGGCCGTCTCGCGGACTCATCGCCGCGAAGTGGCCGCCATGCGGCACCGGCTCGAGCGCTGCGGTGAAGCGCTGCATCGAGCCGATGTCTACCACGTCGGCTGACGACCTCAGCGGCGCGCGCGACGGCGCCGGCGGCGCTTCATCACGGTCTCGCCGTCGCCCTCGGGGTGCGCTGCCTCGGCGTGGAGATCGGGCATCTTCTGGCCGCGCGCGGCGTGCTCGAGCTCGAAGAGCTGCACCGCCTCTTCGAAGAAGTCGCGGCGCGTGAGCGGCGCGTGGCGCCCGGCGCGCAGGCGTCGCTGCGAGCCGATGATCGCGCGCATGCGCTCCTTCATGCGGCGCGGCACCGCGAGCGACTCGGTGACCTCGTGCATGAAGTCTTCGTAGGCGACGCTGGGATCCTTCGCGCCCTCGATCGCCTCTTCGATCGGACCGAGCAGCAGCGCGCCGAGCAGCACCGAGTCGCTGGGCACGCGCTTGTTGCGCACGGCCGCGTCGATCGCGTCGAGGCGTCCCCAGAGCAGCTTCGAGCGCGGCGCGTCGTCGTCGAGGAACGACGCGAGCTCGGGCAGCACCACCGAGAGCACGCCCATCTCCCACGCCAGCCAGATCGAGCGGTGCGCCGCGCCGCCGCGCAGGAGCCGCAGGATCTCCTCGAGCAGGCGGGGCTTCGCGGCCTTCAGGAGCTCCTCGCGCTGCGCGACCATCGCGTCGTAGCAGTCGGGATCGATGCCGAGATCGAGGCGCGCCGAGAACTTGATCGCGCGCAGGATGCGCACCGGATCTTCGCGGAACCGCACGTCGGGCAGGCCGATCGTGTTGATCGCGCGGCGCTCGAGATCGCGCAGGCCGCCGACGTAGTCGATCACCTCGCCGCGCTCGACGTCGTAGAAGAGCCCGTTGATCGTGAAGTCGCGGCGCAGCGCGTCCTCGTGCGGCTCACCGAAGACGTTGTCGTTGCGGATGAGCAGGTCCGCGTCGTCGTCGCGCGCCTTCATCGCGGGGCGCAGCACGGTCGGCACGTCGAGCTCACCGCTCTCGATCGCCTCGCGTGCCTCCTCGGCCTCCGCGACGAACGTGTCCTCGTCGGCCGCGGCCGTGGGATCGCGGCGGAACGTGGCGGTCTCGATGACCTTCCCGCCGCCGAAGAGGATGTGCGCGAGCCGGAAGCGACGGCCGATGATCCGGCAGTTGCGGAAGAGCTGCTTGACCTCGTGCGGCCGCGCGCTGGTCGCGACGTCGAAGTCCTTCGCCTTGCGGCCGAGGAGCAGGTCGCGGACGCAGCCGCCGACGAGGTAGGCGCGGAAGCCGTTGCGGTGCAGGCGGCGCAGCACCTTGAGCGCGTCCTCGTCGAGGTGCTCCGAGGGGAACGCGCGGCGATGGATCGTCGGCTTGGGGCCGGTGGTCGGGAGCGGCGGGAGCTCGGGGACGCGCGTGGGCGCGGATCGCGGATCACGATCGCGCGGGCGATCGCGGCGGTCCCGATCGCGCTCCCGCTGGCGCGTCGCGCGATCCGCGGCGCGCAGCTCGCGGACGATCGCGAGGTCGGCCTCGGTCACGGCGTCGGGATCGCCGTACGCGAAGAGCTCCGCGCGCTCGCTCGGGGCGAGCTCGGTCTGCGCGATCTCGCTCGGCGCCACGTCGGGCTCCGGTGCCTCGATCTCGACGACCGCGGTCTCGACCAGGAGCGCGACCTCGGCCGCGACGATCTCGGGCTCGGAGGGCGCGGCCTCGATCGCATCGGGCTCGGCGGCGGCGATCGGCGGCGGGCGGCGGCTGCGACGGCGGCGCTCGGCGGGGCGGGGCGCCTCGGGCGCGGCCTCGGCGACCTCCGCCGCTTCGGCAGGCGCGTCGGCGATCTCTTCGACGGGCTTCTTGCGGCGCGTGCGCTTCTTCTTCGCAGGCTCGGCCGCTTCGGCGACGGGTTCGGCCGCGGGCGGGGGAGGGCGGCGGCTTCGCGATCGTCGCGCGCGGGGCACGCCGTTGGTCACCGACGAAGAGCCGTTCGCATCGCGCTCGCCTGCCGCTGCTTCGTTCGACGCGTCGTCGGACGCCAGGTCAGCGCGCGGGTCGGGCTCGGGGTTCGAGGAATCCATGAATCGGGTCAGCCCGTTCGCCGACGTCTCGGCGACAGCACGATCCCCGCGTTTCCCGCGCTCCGAAACAGCACCTTCGGCCGAACGGGGCGAACCGGACCCGGCGGGGAATGCGGGGCCAGACCGACCTGTAGCAGTGCTCCGTTCCGGGGGCAACGGGCCCCGATCCTGCTCGGACGTGGAGGCCGTTCGCGATCGATCGGGAAAATCAGCGTGATTTCGCATGATTGCGCGCTCGCCCCAGCGCGGCTCGGCCGGGGCGGCGGCCCGCTCCCCCTCGCCCAACGGCGGGCACGCTCGCGATCTTGGACCCCCGGCGAGCTCAGCCCAGCGTCTTCCGGAAACGGGTCGCGGCGAGCGCCGCGAGCGTCCCGCCGATCGCCGCGAGCGCGAGGATCTCGGGCAGCACGTCCTCGGGCCCCGCGCCGCGCAGCAGCACCGCGCGCATCGCGATCGCGTAGTGCCGGAGCGGGTTCACCAGCGTGAGCGGCTGCAGCCACGAGGGCATCGCGTGGATGGGCGTCATGATCCCGGAGAGCAGCGCCGCCGGGAGCATGAAGAGGAAGCCGCCCATGAACGCCTGCTGCTGGGTGCGGCTGATCGTCGAGATGAGCAGGCCCGCGCTCAGCGTCGCGACGAGATAGAGAAGCGTCACGCCCGAGAGCAGCACGAGCGAGCCGCGGATCGGCATGTCGAACGCGTACGCGCCGACCGCCATCGCGAGGCCGAAGTCGAAGAGACCGATCGCCGCGAAGGGGAGCATCTTGCCCGCGATGAGCACGGGCGGGCGCACCGGCGTGACGAGCACCTGCTCGAGCGTGCCGCTCTCGCGCTCTCGGGCGAGGCCCATCGCGGTGATGATCGTCGTCACGACGAGCAGGAGCATCGCCATGATGCCGGGCACCATGTAGACGGGCGTGCGGAGGCGCGGGTTGTAGAGGACGCGCGCCTCGAGCGTGGGCGGCGGCGTGAAGCGCGGCGCGGATGCGCCGAGGCGCGCGAGGCGCTCGCCGATCGCTTCGCGGGCCGCGACCTGCGAGAAGCGCGACGCGGCGTTGGCGGCGACGCTGCTCTTGTTGGGGTTCGTGCCGTCGACGATCACCTGCACCGCGGCGGGCTCGCCCTGCACGCCGCGCGCGATGCGCCGCGCGAAGTCCTGCTCGATCACGACTGCGGCCGCGGCACGGCCGGTGACCAGCGCGCGCGCGGCCTCGTCGGCGGTGAGCGCTTCGCCCGCGAGCTCGAGCGTGCGATCGGCGAGCAGGCGCTGCACGAACGTGCGCGACGCGGCGCTGCGATCGTGATCGACGACGACGGTGGGGACGCGATCGATCTCGAAGCTCACCGCGTTGCCGAAGATGACGAGCTGCAGGACCGGCGCCGCGATGAGCAGCACCATCATGCGCTTGTCGCGCAGGGTCTGGCACACCTCCTTGGTCACCACGGCGCGGAGCGCGGCGAGCATCACGCGATCTCCCGCTTGAAGCGGCGCGTCGCGATCGCGAGCACGACCGTCGCGAAGATGGCGAGCGCGAGCACGTCGCCCCAGAGCTCGGCGAAGCCGTTGCCGCGCAGGAGCACGCCGCGCAGCGCGTCGATGAAGTAGCGCGCGGGCACGACGTTCGAGATCACCTGGAGCGGCAGCGGCATGTTCTCGATCGGGAAGAGGAACCCCGAGAGCAACATCGAGGGGAGCATCGAGCTCATCGTGGCGACCTGGGTCGCGACCATCTGGTTCTGGGTGACGACGCTGATCAGCAGGCCCTGGCCGAGCATGCCGACGAGGAAGAGCAGCGCGCACACGCCGAGCGCGACGGGATCGCCGCGCATCGGGACGTCGAAGATCCACGCGCCCGATGCGAGCACGAGCAGCACCGCGATCGCGCCGAGCCCGAGGTAGGGCAGCAGCTTGCCGACGACGATCTCGAGGCGCGACACCGGCGTCGCGAAGAGCTGCTGCATCGAGCCGCGCTCCCACTCGCGCGCGACCGTGAGCGCGGTGAGCAGCACCGCGACGATCGCGAGCACGTACGCGGCGAGGCCGGGGACGAGGTAGAGGGCGGAGCGCGCCTGCGGGTTGAACCAGGTGATGACGCGGGTGTCGATCGGTGGCGTAGCGCGCGCGCCACGTGCCGCGAGATCACCGCCGATCACCGCGACCAGCGCGTCGACCTTCGCGAGCACGTTGGTCGCGGTGCTGTTGTCGGCGCCGTCGACGAGGAGCTGGAGCTCGGTGGCGCGGCCCGCACCGAGATCGTCGGCGAACCCGCGCGGGATGATCAGCGCGGCCGCGGCGTCGCCGGTGACGAAGAGGTGCTCGGCCTCGTCGGGATCGGAGACGCGCGCGACCTCGATCAGCTCGCCGCTCGCGATCATGCGGCGCACCAGCTCGCGCGAGGCGGCGGTGCCGTCCTGATCGACGACGACCAGTGGGATGTCGTCGAGATCGAAGCTCACGCCGAACCCGAAGAGCACGAGCATCACGACCGGCATCCCGAGCGCGAGGTAGAGCGTGCGCACGTCGCGCAGGACGTGGAGCACCTCCTTGTGCGCGATCGCGAGGACGCGGGTGAGCGTCCGGTTCACGCGCTCGCTCCTCGGATTCGATTCTCGGTGCCCGCATCGGCGGCGGCGAGGAAGACGTCCTCGAGCGTTGGCGTGATGCGCTCGATCGAGCGGATCGTCGCGCCGCTCGACGCGAGGATCGCGCGCAGCTCTTCGACGACGGCCGCGTCGTCGCTCGCGCGCGCGGCGTCGATGCGCACGTGGAGGCCGGTGCCGAAGCCGTCGGCGCCGATCACGCCTTCGTGGGCGCGCAGCGCGGGGAGCGCGCGGGAGAGCAGCGTGCCCTCGACGCGCAACATCGTGCCGGGGACGAGATCGCGCTTGAGCGCGGCGGGCGTGTCGAGCGCGACGAGCTTGCCCGCGACCATCAGGCCGATGCGCGCGCAGTACTCGGCCTCGTCCATGTAGTGCGTGGTGACGAACACCGTCGTGCCCTCGCGCGCGAGGCCGCGGATGAGCGTCCAGAAGTCGCGGCGCGAGCTGGGATCGACGCCCGCGGTGGGCTCGTCGAGGAAGACGATGCCCGGGCGATGGAGGAGCGCGGAGCCGAGCGCGAGGCGCTGGCGCAGACCGCCGGGCAGCGAGCCGGTGAGGTCGTCCTGGTGGGCGCGCATGCCGACGTGATCGAGGACCTCGTCGATGCGGGCGCGGAGCGCCTTGCCGCTCGCGCCGTAGATGCCGCCGAAGAACTCGAGGTTGTCGCGAACCGTGAGGTCGAGATAGAGCGAGAACTTCTGCGACATGTACCCGATGCCGCGCTTCACCTTCTCGGGCTCGCGCGCGACGTCGGCGCCCGCGACGATCGCGGTGCCCGCGGTGGGAGAGAGCAGGCCGCAGAGCATGCGGATCGTCGTCGACTTCCCCGCGCCGTTCGCGCCGAGATAGCCGAAGATCTCGCCGCGCTCGACGTGGAACGAGACGTCGTCGACCGCCTTGAACGCGCCGAAGTGCTTGGCGAGATGGCGGACGGTGATCGCGTGGTCGGTCATGCGGCGCTCCGTTCTGCGAGCGCGACCTTCGCGAGGAACACGTCTTCGAACGCCGGCTGCGCGGGCGAGAGGCTCGCGCCCGCGGCGCGCACTGCATCCGCGACGTGATCGCTCGCGCCGGGCGCGATGACGACGCGCAGCTGCGCGCCCGCGGGCGAGCTCGCGAGCACCTCGGGGAGCGACGCGAGGATCGTGTGCACGGCCTCGCGATCCCCGCCGACCACCTCGGCGGTCGGACACTCGAGATCGCGCACCAGCACGTTGGGATCGCCCTCGCTGAGCACGCGCCCCTGATGCACCAGCGCGACGCGATGACAGCGCGACGCCTCGTCCATGTAGGGCGTCGAGACGAGCACGGTCATGCCCTGATCGACGAGCTCGTAGACGAGCTCCCAGAGCTCGCGGCGCGAGACGGGATCGATGCCGTTCGTCGGCTCGTCCATCAGCAGCACCTCGGGCTGATGGAGGAGCGCGCACATCAGCGCGAGCTTCTTGTACATGCCGCCCGAGAGCGCGTCGGCGCGTCGCGCGGTGAACGCGCCGAGGCGCGTGATCGAGAGCAGTCGCTCGCGTCGCTCGAGGTACTGCGCGCGCGACAGGCAGAAGAGCTTCGAGAAGAACTGCATGTTCTCCTCGATCGAGAGATCGCCGTAGAGGCTGTGCTCCTGCGGCATCAGACCGAGCGCGTCGCGCACCTTCTGTGCGCCGTGCCAGGGGTCCTGTCCGAGCACGCGCACCATGCCGCTCGTCGGGCGCACCAGGCCCGCGATCATGCGCATCGTCGTGGTCTTGCCCGCGGCGTCGGGACCGACGAGCCCGAAGAGCTCGCCGCGCCGCACCTCGAGCGAGAGCCCGCGCACCGCGTGCACCGGCGCCTTCTTGGTCCCGAAGTCGCGCACGAGATCGCGCGCGTCGATCGTAATTCCAAGACCGCTCATCGCAGGGTCACCTGCACCGGCATGCCGGGGCGCAAGCGGCGCTCGGGGTTCGGCACCGCGACCTCGATCGCGTAGACGAGGCGATCGCGATCGGTGCGCGTCTGGATGTTGCGCGGCGTGAACTCCGCCTCGTTCGCGACGGTGATCACCCGGCCCGCGAAGCGCTGATCGGGCCACGCGTCCGCGACCACCTCGGCCTCGCGATCGGTGCGCGCCTGCGAGAGCTCGGCGTTCGGCAGGTAGAACGTCGCGCGCACCTCCGAGAGATCGACGAGGCGCACGACGATCGCGCCCGGCGTCACGATCTCGCCGGCCTCGTAGTAGACCTCCTCGAGCACTCCGTCGCGCGGCGCGCGCACCACGCACTCGTCGACCGCGATGCGCGCGAGATCGCGCAGCGCCTCGAACGCGCCGAGGGTGCTCGCCGCTGCGCGTGCTTGTGCGTCCGCGGCCTCGACCTGGGTGCGTGCGACGCCGATCTGCGCGCGCGTGGCGCGGCTCTGGGCGCGCGCCGCTTCGACCTCGGTCTCCGCGCCGCTCGCCTGCGACTGAGCCATGTCGCGGGCCTGCGCCGATGCCGCGGGCCCGAGGCTCGCGACGCGAGCCGCTTCGCGCGCGTACGTCTCCTGCTGCACCGACGCCGCGGAGATCCGGACCTCCGCCGCACGCGCCGCCGCGCTCGCGGCCACGGTGCTGCGCGACGCGGTCTGCACCGCGGCCGTCGCGCCCGCGAGCTGCGCGCGCGCTGCTTCGATCCGCGCCTCCGCTTCCGCGAGCCGCGCGCGCTCCTGCATGCAGTCGAGCTCGAGCAGCGCATCGCCCGCGTGCACCTCGGCGCCCTCTCGCGCCTGCAGCCGCACGATGCGACCCGAGATGCGCGAGCCCACGTCGACCGCGACCGCCTCGACCACGCCCGCGCCGCCCGGCGGGCCGCTCTGCGCCTCGCGTTGCGCGCGGATGCGGAGCGTGAGGGCGAGCACGAGGAGAAGGACGAGGACGGTGCCGGCAGCGACGACGCGCTTCATGTCCGGCCCGCTTCGCAACCCTCGTGCCTCTCACGCGGGAGCCGGTTTTCTCGCGCGAGCAGCTCGATCTGTCGGGGGTGCCGGACGGCGTGCGCCGGATCTCCGGACGCCTCGAGCGCCATGATCCCCGTGTGATCTCGCGAATGGCGGGTGGCTCGTGGTTTGCTCAGGCCGTGACCGGAGCCCCGCGTCCTTTGCAAGCACCTGCATCGCACCCCCGCACCCTCGAGGAGCGCGCGAAGGCGCTCGACGATCTCGAGCAGGTCGCGAGCTCGCGCGTCGTGGGCGAGATCATCGCGCATCGACGCAAGCTCTGGCCCGTCGGGCTCGCGATCATGATCGCGCTGCTCTGGATGGGCCCCGCGGTCTGGCGGTGGACGCTGATCGCGCTCGCGATCCTCTCGATCGCGTCGCTCGGGTACTTCGAGCGCCGCGCGTGGAAGGACGGACGCCTGAGCCCTCGACAGATGCTCGCGACCGCGTGGATCAGCGGGATCGCGCAGCTCCTCGTGGTGTTCGTGCTCGGCGGGCTCGCGGGCCCGATCGCGGTCGCGCTGCCGCTGATCGCGGTGGTGATGAACCTGATCGCGCCGACGCGCTTCGGGATGATCTTCGTGAGCTTCGTGCAGGTGCCCGCGGTCTGGGCGTTCGCCGCGATCCAGACGAGCGGCGTGCTGCCCGATCTGGTCCCGAGCGCGTGGGGCGGGCTCTTCGCGGCGCCGGGTACGCCGGGGCCGGGCCCGTGGATCGCCGCGGCGTTCCTCTCGTTCGTGCTGCTCGGCGGGATGGCGATCGGGCGCACGCTGCGCACCGTGCTCATGCAGCTCCTGCGCGAGCAGGTCGAGGATCGCGATCGCGAGCTCGAGATGTACGAGGAGACGACGCGCGCGCTCTCGCAGATGACCGCGGAGATCGCGCACGAGCTGAAGAACCCGCTCGCGAGCATCAAGGGCCTCGCGGCGCTGGTGCGCAAGGACCTGGGCGGACAGACCGCGGAGCGCATGGACGTGCTCCGGCGCGAGGTCGATCGCCTGCAGCTCATCCTCGACGAGTTCCTCAGCTACTCGCGCCCGCTGGTCCCGATCGACGAGGAGCACGTCGACCTCCACGCGCTCACGCGCGAGGTGCTCGAGCTGCACGAGGGCATCGCGCGGCAGCGCGACGTGAGGCTCGTCGCGCCGGAAGGCGAGCTGCATCTCCGGTGCGATCCGAGGAAGATCAAGCGCGTGCTGATCAACCTGGTGCAGAACGCGATCGAGGCGAGCCCGCGCGACGGAGAAGTGCGGGTGGTGATCGAGCGCGACGGACCGAACGCGCGCATCGAGGTGCTCGACGAGGGCACGGGGATCGCGAGCGGCGCCGACGAGAAGCTGTTCACGGTCGGCTTCACCACCAAGGACGAGGGCACGGGGATCGGGCTCGCGCTCGCGCGCGGTCTCGCGCGGCAGCACGGCGGGGATCTCACGCTCGAGAATCGTGTCGATGGGCGCGGCTGCGTCGCCACGCTGGTGCTCCCGCCCGCGCCGATCGTCGCGCAGGAGGCTGCGTCGTGACCCGCGCGATGGTCGTCGACGACGACGCCGGCGTTCGCTACACGCTGCGCGGCTTCCTCGAGGACGCGGGGCTCGACGTCGACGAGGCGAAGGACGGAGCGGAGGCGCTCGCGCGGCTCGAAGATCACGCGCTCGTGATCACCGACCTGCGCATGCCGCGCATGGACGGCATGGAGCTGCTGCGCCGCATCAAGGCGCGCCCCGATTCGCCGGTCGTCGTGATGATCACGGCGCAGGGCTCGGAGCGTCAGGCCGTCGACGCGATGAAGCTCGGCGCGTTCGACTACTTCAAGAAGCCCTTCGAGCCCGACGAGCTGCTCGCGGTGGTGCGCCGCGCGCTCGAGAGCGCGACGCTGCGCGCCGACAACACGCGCCTCGCGGGCGAGCTCAACCTCGCGCGCACGATGGTGTTCGAGAGCGCGCCGATGAGCCGCCTCGCGGTGCTGGTGCAGCGCGTCGCGCCGCGCGACGTGACGGTGCTGATCACCGGCGAGAGCGGCACCGGCAAGGAGCGCGTCGCCGAGGCGATCGTGCGCGCGTCGTCGCGCCGCGATCGTCCCTACGTGCGCTTCAACTGCGCGGCGATCACGCCCGACCTCGCCGAGGCCGAGCTCTTCGGGCACGCGAAGGGCGCGTTCACCGGCGCGCATCGCACGCGCGCCGGGCTCTTCCGCGAGGCCGACGGCGGCACGCTGCTGCTCGACGAGATCGGCGAGATGGACGGACGCACGCAGGCGAAGCTGCTGCGCGTGCTGCAAGAAGGCGAGGTCCGTCCGGTGGGCGAGGATCGCCCGGTGGCGGTCGACGTGCGCATCGTCGCGGCGACGCATCGCGATCTCGCGCAGCTCGTGAGCGAAGGGAAATTCCGCGAGGATCTGCTCTATCGACTGAAGGTCGTGCACCTCTCGGTGCCGCCGCTGCGCGAGCGTCCCGACGACGTGCCGATGCTCTTCCGGCACTTCCTCGACCGCTACGAGGAGCGCTTCGGCACCGGACCGCTGCGGGTGCCCGACGGAGTGATGGAGCGGCTCGTCGCGTATCGCTGGCCGGGCAACGTGCGCGAGCTCGAGAACGCGGTGGAGAGCCTCGTCGCGCTCTCGAGCGAGGGCGAGATCGATCCTTCGCTGCTCCCCGACGCGGGCGCGCCGAGCGCGAGCGCGCCGACGAGCGCGGGCCTCAAGGAGCGCGTCGAGGCCTACGAGCGCGGGCTGATCGTCGCCGCGCTCAAGGAGTGCGGCGGCAATCGCAGCGAGGCCGCGCGCAGGCTCGGCATCTCGCGCGCGACGCTGCACGAGAAGCTCAACAAGTACGGCCTCGGCAGCAGCGAGGAGTAGCTCGCACGCGACTTGCTCTGCGCGAACGTGTGTCGCACCGAGCCAGAACATCATCCTTCTTCGTCGTCGCGAGCTCGTTGTGCACGCTCGCGCTCGTCCTCGACCCCACGTCCGCGCGGGCGTGCTCGTTTCCGTTCCCCTGCCCGGAGCTGAGGCATACCTCTCCTCACGACGGAGCGACCGGCGTCCCGCTCAACGTGGAGATCGAGGTCGCCTATCACATCGAGCTGCCACCCGAGCCCGCCGAGCTGCGCGACGCGATCACCCTGCGCGACACGACGACCGGCGAGCTCGTCGCGCTCGAGCGCTCGCCCGTGTGGAACCGAATGCGCCCGGTCGCGGCGCTCGCCGCCGACCGCACGTACGAGGTGATCGGCCCGCGCGACTACGGCGATCTCGCGCACGAGTGCGCGGCCGCAGCCGCGGAGGTGCTCGCGACCTTCACCACCGGCGACGCGATCGACGACACGCCGCCGAGCGCGCCGATCGTGAGCGGAGGCGCATGTCGATCGGTCGTCTGCACCGACGGCGGGTGCTGCGGGCCGCACGTCGCCGCGGTCGCCACGTACACCTGGTCGTCGATCGACGAGAGCGGGCTCGCGCTCGTGTACGCGCACGGTGAGCTGGACGGAGAGCACACGATCGCGACCTCGGGATCGGTGGAGCGCATCGTGTCGGGCACGGGCACCGCGCTGAACGTCGTGCCGCGCCTGCCGCGCGCGGCGGGCGCGGGAGGTGTGCTCCTCGCGATCGACGCGGCGGGCAACGTGTCGGAGCCCGCGCCGCTGCCGGCGATCGATCTGGGCTGCGCGAACGACGTCGATCCCGACGGAGGCGTACGCGCCGACGCCTCGGCGGGCGTGGACGCGGCGACGAGCGCGGACGCGGGCCTCGACGCCGGCGCCGACGCGAGCTCCGCGCGCCACGCGTCGGCCTCGTGCGCGGTCTCGCACGATGGCGGCCCGTCGCTCGCGCCCCTCGTCGCGCTGCTCGCGATCGCGCTCGCCCTGCGCCGGCGCTGAACGTCTGCGCTCGTCATCCGTCCCTCCATGAGGGCCCCGTTGATTCCCGATCGGGAGCGGGCGAGCCTGGGTCGGGGGGAGCATGAGGGGCAGCACAGCTGCGATCCTTCAACACGGGTCGATCGCCGAGCTCGTGCGAGCGGAGCGTTTCGACGACGCGCTCGCACGTCTCTACGAGGCGCGCGACGAACGTCCGGACGACGCCGAGCTCGCGGACGCGATCCGCTTCGTGCGCGAGCGCGCGCTCCGCAACGGGCTCGATCGGCTCGGCTCGCTCGAGTCGGTGCCACGGCGCCTGAGCATCCCGGTGCCCACGTCGCTGGGCGCCGACGAGCGCTACCTGCTCGGGCTCGTCGACGGCGAGGCGTCGATCGACGAGCTGCTCGACGCGTCGACGCTCGGGCGACATCGCACCGTGCGCGCGCTGTGCACGCTGCTCGATCGCGACATGGTGCGCGTCGACGCGATCACGAGCGCGCCGGTGGTCACGCCCGACGCCGCGCTCGCGCGCCACGTGCTCGTCGCGGACGGACATCCGCCGTCGGCGGCGCTGACGCGCACGATGTTGCGCCTCGTGCTCGGCGCCGCGGCGCGGCTCGAGACGGTGGGCTCGGTCACGCAGCTCACGGCGGCGGCGCAGAAGCAGCGCCCCGATCTCGTCGTGACCGAGACGATGCTGCCGGGAGGCGACGGAGTCGCGGCGCTGCGCACGCTGCGTCGCGCCCACGGCGGCGCGATCCCCGCGATCGTGATCGCATCGCGCGTCGAGCTCGCGCTCGTCTCGGGCCGCGCGCCCGATGGATGCGCGGTGCTCGCGCGACCGATCGAGAAGTCCGCGCTGATCGACGCGCTCGCGACGATCGGGATCGCGCGCAAGGCCTGAGTCTGCCGGAGTGCTCGTCCCGCACGTCCCGGACGGGAGCGCGCGAAAGCGCGCGGACGGTAGGGACGGGCGGGCGAGCCGATTTTTCGACGCCTTTGAACGCAGGGGGACGGGATGAGCACCGAGGATCTGATCGTTCGACTGCGCGCGGACGTCGCGCGCGGTGCCACGCAGCGAGAGCTCGCGCCGGTGATCGACGCTCTGGCGAGCGAGCTCGAGGCACGACGCGCGCTCGAGGCGCGCGTGCGCGCGAGCCACGCGGCGATGATGCGCCTCGCGCGCAGCCCGAGCGTCGGCGAAGGACGGCTCGACGACGCGCTCCGCGAGATCACCGAGTGCGCGAGCCAGGTGCTCCGCTGCGCGCGCAGCAGCGTGTGGATCTACGACGCGGACCACACCGCGATCCGCTGCATCGATCTCTATCTCGCGGACAGCGGCGCCCACGAGGTCGGCATCGTGCTCCCCGCGAAGACCTATCCCGCGTACTTCCGCGCGCTGCGCGAGGACCGCACGATCGCCGCGCGCGATGCGCACACCGATCCGCGCACGTCGGAGTTCTCGGCGGGTTATCTCGCGCCGCTGGGGATCGGCGCGATGCTCGATGCGCCGATCCACGTCGGCGGTCGGATGATCGGCGTGCTCTGCAACGAGCACGTCGGCGCCGCGCGCGCGTGGAGCGCGGACGAGGAGCAGTTCGCGGGATCGATCGCGGACTTCGTCGCGCTCGCGATGGAGAGCCAGAAGCGCCGCGAGATCGAGGATCAGCTGCGCGCGATGGTCGCGGCGCTCGAGGACGAGCGCTGATCGCCGCACATCGACGCCGCCGGCGCGCGTGCGCTCTCACGCAAGAAGAAGGGCAGGGCGCCACACGCGCTCGCGTATCGTAGCCCCGTCGTCGCGGAGGTCTTCGTGCGTCGCGCCACCTCGTTCGCTCTCCTGCTCGGTTCGCTCTGGCTCGTCACTGCTCATGCGTCTGCGCAGACGACCATCCCGGGCGGCAACATCATCAACCAGACCTGGACTCCAGCGGGCAGTCCCTACCGCGTCAACGGCGACATCATCGTCCCCGCCGGATCGACGCTGACGATCCAGCCCGGCGTGGTGATCGAGGCGTCGACGAGCGACGGGCTCGGCTCGGGCAGCGACGTGAACGAGGTCGAGATCATCGTGCGCGGCTCGCTGCGCGCGGTCGGCAGCGCGGCGCAGCCGATCACGATCCGCAGCACCGGGACCGGGGCGAGCCAGTGGTGGGGCATCTCGGTCGAGAGCGGCGCGACCGAGGCGATCTTCCAGCACGTCACGATCGAGGAAGCGCAGTACGGCGTGCGCTCGGCGGTCGCGGGCAGCGGGCTCGTGCTGAGCGACGCGACGATCTCGACGTCGGCGTACGGCGTCTTCCTCGAGGCGGGAGCGCCCGAGCTGGCGCGCGTCACGGTGCACTCGTGCGCGAACACGGGCGTGCACGTCGCCTCGCTCGCAGGCGTCACGATCACGAGCTCGATCCTGCGCAGCAACGGCACGTACGGACTCTTCGTGCAGCACAACGGGTCGACGAGCGCGGACACCGTGCTGCGCCAGAGCACGGTCTACGGCCACGGGACCGGCGTCTACCTCAGCACGAGCAGCGGCACGCGGACCCTCCGCGTGGTGGACAGCATCGTCAGCCACAACTCGACCGGCATCTATCGCAACAGCTCGGCCTCGACGTTCGACGTGTCGAACAGCGACGTCTGGGGCAACAGCAGCGCGAACTTCGGCGGCGTCGCGACGACGGGCAGCGGGAACATCTCGGCGAACCCACTCTACGTGAGCGCGCCCGCGAACCTGCGGATCACGTCGAACTCGCCGGCGCGCTTCGCCGCGAGCGGCGGCGGTGATCTCGGCGCGCTGCCCTACACCGGCGATGCGACCTCGGGTCTCCACGGCACGCTCTGGGCGGACACGACGCTCACCGCCGCGTTCAGCCCGTACAGCGTCGCGGGCGATCTCACGGTCGCGCCCACGGTGACGCTCACCGTCGAGCCCGGCGTGACCGTGCGCTTCGCGACGAGCGACCTGATGGGCGCCGGCGCCGACACGAACGAGACCGAGCTGCGCGTGCAGGGAGGCATCGTGGCGGTGGGCACCAGCGCGCAGCCGGTCGTCTTCGACAGCACGAGCAGCGGTGCGGGCCAGTGGTACGGCATCCGGATCACCAGCAGCGCGAGCTCGACCTTCGACTACGTCGACGTCAGCGAGGCCCAGTACGGCCTGTACCAGGACGCATCCGCGAGCCACACGCTGCAGCACTCGACGATCCACACGTCGACGTACGGTCTCTACGTCGGCACGGGCACGCTCGTGGCGGACACCATCACCGTGCACTCGTGCGCCACGACCGGCGTGCACGTGACCGCGGCGGCGGGCGCGACGCTGACGAACACGATCCTGCGCAGCAACGGCACGTACGGGCTCTTCGTGCAGCACAACGGGTCGACGACCGCGGACACCGTGCTGCGCCAGAGCACGGTCTACGGCCACGGGACCGGCGTGTACCTCAGCACGAGCAGCGGGACGCGCTCGGTGCGCGTCGTCGACAGCATCATCAGCCACAACTCGACGGGCATCTATCGCAACAGCTCGGCCTCGACCTTCGAGGTGTCGACCAGTGACGTGTGGGGCAACAGCAGCGCGAACTTCGGTGGCGTCGCGACGACGGGCAGCGGCAACATCTCCGCGAACCCGCTCTACGTGAGCGCGCCCGGGAACCTGCGGATCACGTCGAATTCGCCGGCGCGCTTCGCCGCGAGCGGCGGCGGTGATCTCGGTGCGCTGCCGTACACCGGCGATGCGACCTCGGGTCTGCACGGCACGCTCTGGGTGAACACCACGCTCACCGTCGCGGGCAGCCCGTACAGCGTCGCGGGCGACCTCACGGTCGCGCCCACGGTGACGCTCACCGTCGAGCCCGGCGTGACGTTGCGCTTCGCGACGAGCGACCTGATGGGCGCCGGCGCCGACACGGACGAGACCGAGCTGCGCGTGCAGGGACGCATCGTGGCGGTGGGCACCAGCGCGCAGCCGGTCGTCTTCGACAGCACGAGCAGCGGTGCGAGCCAGTGGTACGGCATCCGGATCACGAGCAGCGCGAGCTCGACGCTCGACTACGCCGACATCAGCGAGGCGCAGTACGGCCTCTACCAGGACGCGTCGGCCACCCACACCGTGCAGCGCAGCACGATCCACACGTCGACGTACGGGCTCTACGTCGGCACGGGCGCGCTCGTCGCGGACGCGATCACCGTCCACTCCTGTGCGATGACCGGCGTGCACGTCTCGTCGGCGGCGGGCGTGACGCTGACGAACACCGTGCTCCGTAGCAACGGCACGTATGGGCTCTTCGTGCAGCAGAACGCGTCGACCACGCTCGACTCGCTGCTGCTGAGCAGCACCGTCTACGGCCACGGGACCGGCGTGTACCTCAGCACGAGCAGTGGTGCGCGCTCGCTCCGCGTGCTGAACAGCATCGTCACCCACAACTCGACGGGCATCTATCGGAACAGCTCGAGCTCGACGTTCGAGGTGTCGAGCAGCGACGTGTGGGGCAACAGCAGCGCGAACTTCGGCGGCGTCGCGACGACGGGCAGCGGGAACATCTCGGCCAACCCGCTCTACGCCGCGGCACCGAGCGATCTGCGCCTCACGTCGTCGAGCGTGTGCGTCGACGCGGCGAGCGCGATGCTCGCGCCCGATCACGATCGCAACGGCGTCGCGCGCCCGCTCGACGGCAACGGGATCGGCGGCGCGCAGTTCGACATGGGCGCCTACGAATTCCCGTACATGGTCATGTGCGGCAACGGCGTCGTGGAGACCGGCGAGGCGTGCGACAGCGGCGCGAGCAACGGTCAGTACGGCGCCTGCAACGCGAGCTGCACCGGGCTCGGTCCGCGCTGCGGCGACGCCGCGACGAACGGGCCCGAGCAGTGCGACGACGGCAATGCGAGCAACACCGACGCGTGCCTGACGTCGTGCCAGCTCGCGACGTGCGGTGACGGCCAGGTGCGCACCGGCAGCGAGCAGTGCGACGACGGCAACTCGTCGAGCACCGACGCCTGCATCATGTGCACGAACGCGCGCTGCGGGGACGGCTACGTGCGCGCCGGCACCGAGCAGTGCGACGACGGCAACGCCGGGAACACCGATGCGTGCGTCGGCGCGTGTGTCGCGGCGCGCTGCGGCGACGGCTACGTCCGCGCGGGCGTCGAGACCTGCGACGACGGCAACACCGCCGACGGCGACGGCTGCCCGAGCACGTGCATCCTCGCGGCCGCGACGTGCGGCGACGGCATCGTGCAGGGAAGCGAGCAGTGCGACGACGGCAACACGGTCGCGACCGACGGCTGCATCGCGTGCCAGGCCGCGCGCTGCGGTGACGGCTACGTGCGCGCGGGCGTCGAGGTGTGCGACGACGGCAACACCAGCAACGGCGACGCGTGCCTGAGCTCGTGCGTCGCGGCGCGCTGCGGCGACGGCCAGGTGCAGGCGGGCGTCGAGACCTGCGACGACGGCAACACGAGCAACACCGACGGCTGCCTCACGAGCTGCGCGGCCGCGACGTGCGGCGACGGCTACCAGCAGGCGGGCGTCGAGCAGTGCGACGACGGCAACGCGATCCAGACCGACGCGTGCGTCGGCGCGTGCGTGCTCGCGCGCTGCGGCGACGCGCTCGTGCGGAGCGGCGTCGAGCAGTGCGACGACGGCAACACGATCCAGACCGACGCGTGCCTCAACTCCTGCTTCGACGCGCGCTGCGGCGACGGATACGCGCAGAGCGGCGTCGAGGCGTGCGACGACGGCAACGCGAGCAACGACGACGGGTGCCTCAACGCGTGCGCCGCGGCGACGTGCGGTGACGGCTACACGCGCGCCGGCGTCGAGGTGTGCGACGACGGCAACACCAGCAACACCGATGGATGCGTGGGCGCGTGTCAGCTCGCGACGTGCGGCGACGGCTTCGTGCGCACCGGCAGCGAGGACTGCGACGACGCGAACTCGAGCAGCACCGATGCCTGCGTGAGCTGCAGCGCCGCGCGCTGCGGCGACGGCTTCGTGCAGGCGGGCGTCGAGAGCTGCGACGACGGCAATCGCGTCGACACCGATGCGTGCCCGAATTCGTGCGCATCGCCCGACTGCGGCGACGGGATCGTGCAGAGCGGCGAGGCGTGCGACGACGGCAACGAGAGCAACGAGGACGCGTGCCTCGTGAGCTGTCACGCGGCGTCGTGCGGCGACGGCTACGCGCGCGCCGGCGTCGAGGACTGCGACGACGGCAACGCGATCGAGACCGACGCGTGCCTCTCGGGATGCGAGCCGGCGCGCTGTGGCGACGGCGAGGTCTGGGCCGGCATGGAGGAGTGCGACGACGGCAACGGCAGCGACGACGACGCGTGCGTCGACGGCTGCTTCGCGGCGACGTGCGGCGACGGCTTCGTGCAGGAAGGCGTCGAGCAGTGCGACGACGGCGACGTCGAGAGCGGCGACGGCTGCAGCGCGGAGTGCACGATCGAGGGCGGCGGTGACGGCGGCGTCGACGACGACGCGGGCACCGGCGATCCCGACGCGGGCACGAGCGGCGAGGACGCGTCGACGAACGAGATCGACGGCGGCACCGCGGAGATCGATGCGGGCACGACCCCGCCGAGCGAAGGCGGCTGCGCGTGCCGCGTCGGCGCGACGTCGACGAACGCGCCGTGGCTCGCGATGCTCGCGCTCGGGCTGGTGATCGCGCTGCGCCGGAGGCGCTCGCGCTGAGAGCGCTGCGGCTGCGCGACGGGATCGGCGCCGTCGATCTCGCGCGCGGCCGCGTGCTGATGCCTGGCGCTCGAGAAGGGTTCGACCCGGCGCGCTCGGCCGTGTTCCACGTCGTCGACGCAGCGCGGCCGATCGCGGTGCTCGCGCCCACGGCGCATCGCGAGCATGCGGCCAACGCGCTGCTGCGCGAGCTGCCGGTCGTCGCCGCGATCGAGCGCGAGGCGACCGGCGCGGCCGTCGCGTCGTGGTGGTCGCGTGACCACCACGACGCGAGCGAGGACGCTGCCCGCGCGATCGCCGTGCTGAAGGCGTGCGGCGGATGGGACGAGTCGCCGGTGATGGTCATCGCGTTCACGTTCGGGCGCTGGCTCACGGTGGACGTCGCGTTCGATGGCGAGTGGCGCGCCGAGGTGCACGACCAGCACGCGCCGTGGGAGCGACTCCACGGGACGGGGCCGGTCGTGTTCGTCGACGTGGACCACATGCGCGCGTTCAACGACGCGTACGGCCACCTCGAGGGCGACCTCGCGCTCGCCCGCATTCACGCAGCGATCGCGTCGATCGCGCTCGGGCGCGGTCGTGTCGCGCGCGTCGCCGGTGAGGAGCTCGTGATTCTCCTCGCTCCTGGCGTCGACGCGCGGACGACGTGCGACGCGGTCGTGGGTGCCGTCGCCGATCTCGCGATCCCGTTCGTGCATCCCAGCGTGCGCACGAGGGGGCGGCTCGAGGTCACCGCGGTCGCGGTGCCGATCGCGACTCGTGAGCACTGCGTCGACGCCATCGCCGAATCACGCCGGCGACTTCGCGCGTGACGCGCACTGCGTGCGCTGCGATCCTCGGGCGCGCATGCCAGCTTCGCTCGTGTGGATCGCTCGCATCGCGGCCTTGTTCGTGCTCTTCCGCGCCGCGATCGGGCTCGCGACCGCGCGCATCCTGCTCCACCTGCGCGCGCGTCCCGCGCGCAGCACCGTGCGCGACGGGGACGACGTGTCCGCGCCCGCGCGCGAGATCCTCGACGACCTCGCCGACTGGGCCGAGCTCGGCTTCGAGCACGTCGCGTGGGTGGAAGACGAGGCGACGTTCACGCTGCCGCCGTACGAGCCGAAGATCCGCCGCCTGCTCCATCGGCCCGGCTCGGGCGTGTGGATCTGGCTCGACGCTTCGTGGGGCGTCGGCGCGGCGCCGGTCTTCGCGACCGCGGTCTCGTTCTCCTCGAGCGGCACCCACGTCCACACGTACGACGCCATCGGCGGGATCGACTGGCAGCGCCACCCGAACGACGATCGCGCGGTGTTGGCTCCGGGCGCGTCCCCCGGAGCACTGCTCGAGGCCCACGCGCGCGCCGCGGGCGACGACCTCGATCTCGACGACGACGTCGAGCGCTTCCTCGAGCGCTCCGACGCCGCGGCCGCCCGGATGATCGCGTACGGGCTCGAGGTGGGCGACCTCGAGCCCGACGTGGGCACGCTCGTTCGTCCGCGTCTCCCCACCGCGATGCGCGCCGCGCTCGCCGGCGCGCGTCGCGCGCGGCATGACCCGTCCGGCGATGCATCCGCGGCTCTCGGTCGACACCGAGCTCGAGGTGTGGCGCCGCATGGACGCGCCTGCGCGACGCGGGCACTCCGCGCTCGCTCGCGCTCGTCGTGCTCGCGCTCAGCGCGCTCGCGTTCGGCGCGCTCCTGCTGCTCGACTTCGATCCCACGAACGTCGCGCTGATCGCGGGCGCGGTGCTCTTCCACGAGCTCGGTCACTGGGCCGCGATGCGCGTGCGGGGGTACCACGATGCGCGCATCTTCTTCGTGCCCTTCTTCGGCGGCGCGACCACCGGGCACAAGGAGCGCGCGTCGATCGCGGACGAGCTGAATCGTGCTGCTCGCGGGCCCCGGTGCCCGGCATCGTGCTCGGCGCGGCGCTCCTGCTGCTCGCGCCGAGCGTGGCCTCCGACGTCCTCCGGCGCGCCGGGTGGGTGCTCCTCGCGATCAACCTGCTCAACCTGTTGCCGCTCTTCCCGCTCGACGGGGGGCGCGTGGTGCATCGGCTGATCGGGCGCGCGCATCCGGGCGTCGACGCGCTCGTGCGCCTCGCCGGCATCGTGGTGCTCGGGGGCGATCGCGGTCGCGTCGGGCGAATGGTTCCTGTGGGCGGGCGTGGTGTGGCTCCTGATCGGCATGCCGCTCGCGATCCGGCTCGGGCGCGTCGAGCGCGCGCTGCGCGCCGCCGATCTCCCCGACGACGCCGATGCACGGCGACGCGCGATCGTGAGCGCGACGCGCGAGGCGTTCGCCGTCGTGTCGGTCGCGGTCCGCGTGATGCACGCGCGCATGCTCTCGACACGGCTCGACGCGCCGCCCGCGTCCATCGCGTCGCGCGTCGTGTGGGGGCTCGCGTACCTCGCGCTGCTCGCGTCGACGAGCGCGTCGGCGTTCATGCTGTTCCTCCTGCAGCCCCAACCGGGCGCGGCGTGGATCGCGTGTGGCGATCCGCTCCCGCGCCACGTCGAGACGGCGAGGAGCGTCGTGCTCACGCCGTACGGCGCGGATCGCCAGCCGCTGCCGCCATCGCCCGGCGTGATCGTCTACGAGATCGCGGGCGACGACGTGTGTGCGCCCGAGCCGTGGGGCCCGTCGCCGATCGCCGAAGAGCGCGCCGCGCGCTACGCGCGGGTGATCCGAGCCCAGGACGCGATCGAGCGTCGGATCGGTGCGTTCCCCGAGGAGGACGAGGGCGCGCTCGACGTCTGGTACGCCCGCACCGCGAGCGAGCTGCGATCACAGTTCGCCGAGGCGCCGCTCGATGCGGAGATGGTCGAGGCATACCTCGCACTGCGCGATCCGCGGGACGAGGCTGCGGACGCGGCGGCGCGCGAGCGCCTCGCTGCGCTGCTCGGGGTTCCGAGCGAGTGCCCTCGGGCTCGGTACCGCCCGCGCATCGCGTCGTACGCCGACGAGACCGGCGTGGAGCGCTTCGACGTGGTCGTGCACCGCGACTCGCCCTCGACGACGCGTGGTGTCGTCGAATGGCTGTGCGCGCGCGGCGCGTCGGGCGTCTACGCATTCCCGCACGAGTGATTGCGGACCGGCCCCTCGCGGCAGGCCCGGCGCGGGCGGTCTCCGCGATCAGTCGGGGAGCTCGACGCGCACCGTCAGCGTCTTGCCGCGCAGGCTCGCGACGGGCTTGCGCAGACCGAGCGCGCGCACCGCCGCGACGACCTTCGCGACCAGCGCCTTCGTCGCCTTCGGCGTGCTCGCCGCTTTCTTCTTGGCGCGCAGCTCGGTCGCCGCGCGCTTGATCTCGTTGGCGCTCGACTTCGCGATCGGCGCTTCCGCGAGGGCGAGCGGAGTGTCGGCCTCGGGCGTCGCCGCCGCGTAGGTCACGAGCGCGTAGGACTTCTCCTGGCCGAGCTCGAGCGCCTTCTCGCGCGGCAGCGCCTCGACCACCGCGACGAGGCGGAACGCCGTCGCGCGTGCAATCCCGATCTCTTCCTCGACCAGTGCCTCGAAGGTCTCGTGCCGGAGCTCGTAGAGTCGCTCGCGGAGGATCGCGCGGAGCGCCTCGCCGATGTCGTAGAAGTCCTCGACGATGCGCGTCTTGCGGCGCTCGATCAGGGCGAGGAGGTTTCGCAGCTTCTTCTCGCGCGCCTCGGCGCCGAGCGCTTTCGCCTGGCGGGCCGCTTTCACGAAGGCGGTCGGCGCGCCTTTCTTCGGGCTCTTCTTGCGGGTCACCACGCGCGTGAGGGTAACCCACGCGCGCAAAGTCGCACCGGTGAGACCCGGGAGTCGCACCGGTGTGAGTCGCACGCTGCCAACTGCGGTGGCGGCCCGGTGTGCCCGCGCTCCGGGATCTCCGGCGATCACGCGGTGGCGCGCGCCGTGCGAGAGGCGCGCGCGATGCGGACACGTCTTGCGTTCGCGGTGATGAGCGTCGTGACGGCGTGCGCACCCTCGTCCGACGTGCCCGCGCCGGGTGCATCGGCGGGTGAGTGGGTCGACGTCCAGCGCGTGCCGCCTCCGTACCGGGTCGACGTGCTCTTCGTCATCGACTCGAGCCCCTCGATGGCCGAGGAGCGTGCGGCCGTCGCCGCCGCGGTGGAGCGCTCGATGCGCGGCGCCACGAGCGGAGATCGTGACCTCGACGGGATCCCGCACGTCGATGGCATCGACGACCTGCGCGTGGTGGTCGTCACGGCCGATCTCGGCTGCGATGGATCCCCCGGAGACGACGCTCGCCCACGCACCGAGATCGCGGCCGACGCGCCCTCGTCGTGCCCGGAGCGGCTCTCCGCGCCGCTCGAGGTGAGCGTTCCGCTCGGCGTCGGCGATCTCGAGACGCTCCCTGCCCACGCTGCGTGCCTCGCCGACGTTCCGGCCACCGGCTGCGACGAGCAGCGCCCGCTCGCCGCGGCCCGTCGCGCGCTCGAGCTCGGCGTGATCGGCCGCCCCGGCGCGCGGCTGGTCGTGGTGATCGTCACCGACGACGACGAGCGCGATCCGCCGTCGCTCGAGCTCCCCGAGGGCGCGGCGATCGTGCTGGTGTCCGGCGCTTGCGAGTCCGAAGACGGTCCGAGCGCGCGTCCGCCCGACGCGATCCTCGGCCGCATCGACGCGCTCGAGCGCGCAGGCGTCGACGTCGAGCGCGGGACGCTCTGCGGTGATCTCGCCACCCCGATCCTCGACGCGCTCTTCCCGCGGATTGCCGATTGCCTCTGTGACCGCTGCGTGCCGCCGCACTACGAGCCGGCGCCGGGAGCGCCGCCGCGCTGCACGCTGCACGAGACGCTCGGTCCGCTCGCGTACCACGCGCGCTGCGGCGAGCTGCCGGGCCGTACCGTGATCGACGTGAACGACGACGGGATCGAGCGCTGCGCGGTGGACCTCGTCGCGGAGGAAGACGACTCGTCACCCGGGATGCGCATGGCGCGCGACCCGGAGCTCTGTGGTCCGCTCGGCTGGATCCCCACGTGGGTCCACGGCGCAGCGCCGGAGCCCGACTCGCGCCTGGATCTGCGCTGCGAGATGCCGAGCCCCGACGCCGGGCCCTGAAGCGCTTCAGTCGCGCTCGGTGCGCGGATCGACGCCACAGCGACCGCGCGTCGCGGCGCGCAGCCACCGTCGATCGGGGCCGGCGAGGGGCGCCATCAGGCGCTCGAGCGCGTGGCGTCCCACCGCGACGCGGCACAGCTGTCCCGCGGCGGCGCGTCGCTCGGTCGAGAACAGATCGAGCAGCGTCGCGGCGTCCATCTCGGTCACGCCGCGCGCGTCGCGCTCCAGCGTCGCGAGCTGCTCGAGACGCGCGTGATCGTCGGGCAGTCGTGCGAGCTCCGCGCGCAGCGCGACCAGATCCAGCGGGCGCGCGATGGTGCGCGGCGTCGGCGGCGGCGGGTCCATCGGGAGCGCGAGATCGACATAGGGGCGCACCTCTCGCACCACCGGCGCGACCAGGTTGCGATCGGCGCGCAGCGCGTCGCCGAGCTCGCGCGCGATGCAGCGCTGCAGGCCTCCGCGCGTCGTCCCGGTGGGCCCTTCGATCACCGTGATCTCGGGGCGGCGCGGCCGCGCGAGCTCCACCCGCACGACGGTCGTGCGCAGCTCCGCGAGCGATGCGCGCGACGCGATCGCGCACGCCTCGAGCGCGGCGCGTGATCCTTCGAGGGCGCGATCGAGCGCGAGCGGTGGCGCCTGCGCCGACGCGGGCGAGGCGGCGAAGAGGAGGAACAGCAGCGCGACCGTCCGAGCGGCCCACGACATGCCCCGATTTGGACACGCGCGCCGGCTCGCGCAATGGGGATGTCAGGGCGAGACCTCGGTCCACGCCGCGGTCTTCCGGGGCGATATCGCGACCGGCGCGCTCAGATAGTCGTGCACGTCGCGCACCGCCACCGCGCCCTCGCCGACCGCCGACGCGAGGCGCTTCTCGGAGCCGTGACGCACGTCGCCCGCCGCGAACACGCCGGGCACGCTGGTCTCGTAGCGCGTCGGCCGGCGCCCGCCGTCGCTCACGTCGGCGCCGGTCAGCAGGTACCCGTGTGTGTCGCGCTGCACGACACCGGCGAGCCACTCGGTGTGCGGGAGCGCGCCGATCATCACGAAGAGCATCTCGGCCGGGACGGTCTCGAGCGCGCCGGTGCGCCGATCGTGCAGCGTGAGCTGCTCGAGCTTGCCCCCGCCCGCGCCGTCGACGACCTCGGTGTCGAAGCGGATCTCGATGTTCGGCGTCCGCGCGATCTCGCGCACCAGGTACGCCGACATCGAGCTCGCGAGCGACGCGCCGCGGACGAGCAGCGTGATCTTCCGGGCGTGCTTCGCGAGGTGCACGACCGCTTGCCCGGCCGAGTTGCCGGCCCCGACGACGAATGCCTCGTGGCCGGCCATCACCCGCGCATCTCCGCCGACCACGAAGAACACGCCCGCGCCGGCGAAACGATCGAGCGCGGGCACGTCGAGCCGGCGGTAGCTCGCGCCCGTCGCGATGAGCACGGCGCGGGCGCGGAGCGTGCGGCCTCCTTCGAGCACCAGCACACGCTCGGCCCCCTCGGCGCGCAGCTCGACGACCGCACGCGCGAGCACGTACTTCGCGCCGAAGAGCCACGCCTGCTCCCACGCGCGATGCGCGAGCTCGGCGCCGCTGATCCCTCGAGGGAAGCCGAGATAGTTGCGGATGAGCGAGCTGGTGCCCGCCTGGCCCCCGACGACCTCGCGCTCGACCACGAACGTGCGGAGCCCCTCCGACGCGGCGTACACCGCGGCCGCGAGCCCCGCCGGCCCCGCGCCGATGATCGCGAGGTCGCACGAGGCTTCGCTCGGCGCCGCCTCGGCGATCGCGTCCTGCAGCTCCGCGTTGCTGGGCGCGACGAGCGCGCGACCGTCGAAGAAGACGAGCACCGGCAGCGGCGCGTGCTCGAGGCCGGTCTCGCGCAGGAGCTCGATCCCCTCGGCGCTCGACGCGTCGCGCACGCCGTACGGGATCCCGCTGCGGTCGAGCAGCTCCTGCAGCTCGCGCGCCCGGCGCGACGGCACCTCGGACACGATGCGCACGAGCTCGAGCCGCTCGCCGTGCGCGCGCGTCCACTCCGCGAGGAACTCACCGATCGCCGGGTAGAGGTGCACCTCGGGCGGCGACCACGGCTTGATCACGTAGTTCTCGAGGTGACCGAACGCGCAGCCGTGCAGGATCGCCGGCGCCGCCGCGCGATCGGCCCACTCGACCAGCAGCGCGCGCATCGCGTGCGGGTGCAGGCCGTGCGCGTGATCGAGCAGCTCGATGCCGGTCGTCCCCGGCATCCACTGATCGGCGATCACGAGCGCGACCGGCTCTCCGCGCTCGTGGAGCCGCGCGAGCTCGTCCTGCGCGCTCTCCGGCGAGCCGAACGCGCACACGCGGTAGTCCGCGTGGTATCGGCGCTCGAGCGCGTCGCGCAGCGACTCCAGCGCTGCGGGCTGGTCGTCGACGACGGCGATCACGGGCTTCGTGTGCACGCGGTGCTCCTCGGCTCGGACAGATAGTCAGAGCGAGAGCACGACGAAGTCGTGCGACGACGTACGATGGTCGCGCTTCGACCGGAGGAGCACGCGTGGATCATCGATTCCAGATCGACCTGAGAGGGCTCATCGATCTCCTCTCGAACCACCTCTACAGCAGCCCCGACGTGTTCCTCCGCGAGCTGCTGCAGAACGCGGTGGACGCCCACACCGCGCTCGCGATCGCGGGGCGCGCGAGCGGTCCAGGGCAGGTGCGCGTGGTCGCGCGCGGCGACGGAGAGCTGATCGTCGAGGACGACGGGATCGGCCTCACCGAGGACGAGGTGCACCGCTTCCTCGCGACGATCGGGCAGAGCAGCAAGCGCCTCGAGGAGTCCCCCGCGGGGCGCGACTTCGCGGCGATCGGTCCGCGAACGAGCGAGCACTTCCTCGGGCAGTTCGGCATCGGTCTGCTCGCGTGCTTCGTCGTCAGCGACGAGATCGAGGTGCGCACCCGATCGGCGCGCCACGACGACGCGCCCTCGCTGGTGTGGCGCGGCCGCGCCGACGGGACCTACGAGCTGACCCGCGGGGACGAGCCCGCGCCGCGCGGCACCCGGGTGCGGCTGCGCGCGAAGCCGGGACGGATCGAGCTCTTCGAGCCGGCGCGCGTGCGTGCGGGGCTGAGCCGCTACGGATCGCTCCTGCCGTGCCGCATCGAGCTCACGACGAGCGAGGGCGTGGAGCGCATCGACGCGCCGCCGCCGTGGCGCCGCGAGCACGAGAGCGCGTCGGCGCGACGCGAGGCGATGCTCGCGTTCGGGCGCGACGTGTTCGGCGTCGACTTCTTCGACTACGTCCCGCTCGAGAGCCGCGCCGGAGGCGTCGACGGGGTCGCGTTCGTGCTGCCGCACGCGACGGTGACCGCCGCGCGGCGCGCCGATCGTGTGTACCTCAAGGGCATGTTGCTCGGCGAGAAGGCCGACAACCTGCTGCCCGACTGGGCGTTCTTCGTGCGCGCGGTCGTCGACGTGCGCGAGCTGCGACCGCTCGCGTCGCGCGAGTCGTTCTTCGAGGACGCGACGCTCGCGGCGGCGCGCGAGACCCTCGGCGACGGCATCAAGGCCTACCTGCGCGAGCTCGCGCGCAGCGATCGCGAGCGGCTCGAGCTCTTGCTCGCGCTGCACCACCACCCGATCAAGCAGCTCGCCGAGGAGGACGCCGAGTTCCTCATGCTCGTCGCGCGGTGGCTCCCCTTCGAGACCACCGCGGGCCTGATGAGCTTCGAGTCGTACCTCGCGCGCGAGCGCACGATCCTCTACGCGCGCACCGTCGACGCGTTCCGACAGATCGCGCCGCTGGTCTCCGCGCAGGGCCGCTGCGCGATCAACGCGGGCTACGTGCACGAGCTCGCGATCCTGAAGCGCTACGCCGAGCTCACCGAGCGGCCGATCGAAGCGGTCGACGCGAGCTCGCTCGCGGACTCGTTCGCCGAGCTCGATCTCCGGCAGCGCGAGGACGTGCGCGCGCTGGTGCGCGTCGCCGATGCCGTGCTCGCGCCCTTCCGCTGCGACGCGGAGGTGAAGCGCTTCTCGCCCGCGACGCTGCCCGCGCTCTTCAGCAGCGGCGACGACGCGACGTTCCTGCGCACGATCGAGCGCACCAAGGCAGTCTCGGAAGGAGGCCTGTGGAGCGACGTGCTCGACGATCTCGCGTCGTCGCGCGGGTCGTCGCGGCGCGCGCGCTTCACGATGAACTACGAGAGCCCCACGATCCGCAGGCTCGCGCGGGTCGACGATCCCGAGCTGCTGCGTCGGCTGATCGAGGTGCTCTACGTGCAGACGCTGCTGCTCGGGCACCACCCGCTCTCGGCGGCGGAGATGAACCTCGTGAACGAAGGCATCACGGGCCTGATCGAGCTGCACCTCGATCGCGGCGGGAGGACCCTGCAATGAGCTGGGAGCGCGAGCTCGACGAGATCGAGGATCAGCTGACCCACGCCGTGCCCGCGGCGGCGCGCGTCGCGCTGCTCGAGCGCGCGGTGCAGCTCTGTGACGCGCACGACGCGATCGACGTCGCGTGGTCGTATCGCGAGGAGCTGCTCTCGGCGGTCTACTACACGGGCGACTGGGACAAGCTGCTCGTGCACTTCGCGTGGTGCCTCGGGCGCCACGATCGCGAGCCCGCGCGCTTCCCGCTGAACGACCTGCTCTGGAAGTACAAGTGGGTCGTCACCGAGGCCGCGTGCATGCCGCAGATCGGCCGCGCGCGACTGCTCGCGCTGCTCGCCGACATGGAGCGCCGCTTCCTCGCCGCCGGCAGCACCCAGCGCGCGGTGCACGAGCACGCGGCGATCGTCCACACGAGCCTCGGCGATGCCGACGTCGCGCGCGCCGCGCTCACGCGATGGGAGCAGACCGAGCGCGACTGGCTGAGCGACTGCGTCGCGTGCGAGCACGCCACGCGCGCGAGCCTGCTCGACGAGCTCGGCGATGCCGATGCGTCGCTCGAGGTGCTGCGCGGCATCCTCGCGCGACGCCTGACCTGCGCGGAGGAGCCGCATCGCACCTACGCGAAGCTGGTCGCGCCGCTGTGGCGACGTGGCGAGCGCGCGCACGCGATCGAGGCGTTCCGTCAGGGCTATCCGTTGGTCCGCGGCGGTGACAAGCACGTCGACTCGCACGCGGCGTATCTGCGCTTCGTCGCGGCCGCGGGGCTCGACGACGAAGCGGTCGCGATGTTCGAGCGGCACGTCGCGGCGGCGGTCGCGTGCCCGAGCGCGTGGCCGCGCATGCTCTTCTTCGAGGCGACGCGCTTCGCGATGAGCACGCTCGCGGCGCGCGGGCATCGCGTCGTCGCGGCGCGACTACCCGAGGGCGTCGACGTGCCGGATCGCGATCGCGCGACGGTCGAGGCGCTCGCGTCGTGGGCCGGCGCGCAGGCCGAGAAGCACGTCGCGGCGTTCGAGCGGCGCAACGGGAACGATCACATGCGGCGCTTCGTGCGCCGATGGGTGGACCTCCCGATCGCGTGAAGCGAGGCGCACCGCTTGCTTCGATCGCGGACCGGAGCAGCGCGATGCGGAACACCACGATCATCCTCGCGGCGGCGCTCGTGGGGTGCGGGACCACGGGCGTCGGCGACGGTGTGCTCGAGCGCGACGGGAAGCCCGAAGAAGGCGGTGACGTCGCGTTCACGTGGCGCGCCGACCCGAACGCGACCGAAGGCAGCATCCACGCGGTGCTGCCCGACGGCCGCGCGTTCGACGGGCGCTTCATGCAGGTGCACTCGAGCGTGGTGCGCGAGGATCTCGGCCCGTACTGGTCGTCGTGGGCCGCGCCTTCGTACTCCGAAGGGACGACGTACCACGACGCGAGCTTCGATCGTGTGTACTCGGGCCGCATGGTCGCGCAGCTGCGTGGCCCGGAGGGGCAGCGCATGCGGTGTGTGTTCCAGCTCGCGCGGCCGGAAGAGGGGCCGGAGGCGGGAGGCGCGGGGCGCTGTCAGCTCTCGACGGGGGAGCGGATCGAGTACGCCGAGCTCCGCGAGGAGGACTAGGGATCGAAAATCGAAGGTCGTCGCCGTCGCCGTCGCCGACCACGCCCACGATCACGTCGACGATCACGACGGCCCCCGCGCGGCGGTCGCCGGCTCCTCGTCGGTACTGCGCGTCGTGGGCGTTGACGTGGTCGTGGTCGTGAACGGCGACGGCGACGTGAACGGCGAACGGCAACGCGACTCGGCCGCCCGCGATACCGGGCCCATGCTCAGCTTCCAGCGTCTGGACGTCTACCGCGCCGCGATCGAATTCCTGGCACTCGCCGTCGAGGTCGCGGCGAGAGTGCCCCGTGGATATGCGCATCTCGCCGATCAGCTTCGTCGTGCTGCGACCTCGAGCCCGCTCAACATCGCCGAGGCGGCGGGTCGAACCTCGGATGCCGAAGCCGCGCGTCACTACGCCATCGCACGCGGCTCGGCGATGGAGTGCGCAGCCGTTCTCGATGCACTGAAGGTCCTCTCCGCCATCGATCAGACGCGCTACGCACGCGGGATGGACCTGCTCGAACGAGAGGTCGCGATGCTCACCAAGCTCTGCCGATGACGCTTGCCGGAGCGCTCGTCCCGCAGCTCCCGGACACGAGCGCGCGAGGCGCGCACGGACGCTAGGGGGACGAGCCGATCTCTTCGACAGTCTTCGAGTCGGCCCGCGACGCTCAGAGACTGAAGAACGCGCGGATGCGGTGGAGCAGCGCGTCGCTGCGCTGCTCGACGATGCTCTTGTGCTCCTTCGCGTCCTTCGCGTGCACGTGGCCGAGCGCGAGGTCGCGCTCCGCGAGCACCTCGCTGATGCGCTGCGCGATCGTGGGGTGCGCCTCGAGGATCGGCTGCAGGTCCTTCTTGCCGACCACGAGCAGCACGGTCTGGCTCAGCGTGCGCACCGTCGCGCGGCGGCGCTCGCCGGTCATCAGCGACATCTCGCCGAAGAAGCGGCCCGGGCCCAGCGTCGCGACGCGGGCCTGGTTGCGATCCTTCGTGATCACGATCTCGACCTCGCCGGTCTCGACGACGAAGAGCTCCGAGCCCTCGCTGCCCTCGACGATCACGGTCTCGCCCGGCGCGTACATGCGGCGCGCGGTCGACGCGGCGAGCTGCTCCATCGCGTCCGCCGGGACGTCGCGGAAGAAGTCGACGACGTGCAGCGCGGTCGCGCGATCTCGCGCGTGCTGTGCCTGCTGCTCCGCGCGCGACTCGCGCGTCTCCTGTTGGACCATCACCTCGCGACGTGCGCCCGGGATCCCGCGCCCCGCGCGCTGCAGCGCGTACCACAGGCGATCGCGCACCCCGCCTTCGATCGGCTGGAGGCGCTCGAGGTCGGTCACCCAGAAGCGCACCCGATAGTCGACGCCGATGTCGGTGAACCCGATCGTGACGACGTCGGGCGCGGGCTGCTCGAGCACACCGGGCGAGCCCTTCACCGCTTCTTCGAAGAGGCGATGCACCTCGGCGGGCGGCACGTCGGGCGCGACCGTGATCGTCACCGCGCGACGCACGTGCGGCAGCGGACGGCTGTAGTTGCGCAGCGACGCGCGCGCGAGCGCGCCGTTGGGCACGGTGATCTCGACGTTGTCGATCGTGAGCAGCTTGGTCGCGCGCCAGTTGATCTCGACCACGCGCCCGACGCTCGCGTCGTTCGCGTCGAGCTGGATCCAATCGCCGATCTCGAAGGGACGCTGCGCCTGGATCGCGAGGCCCGCGAAGAGGTTGCCCAGCGTCTCCTGCAGCGAGAGACCGATGACCGCGGTGAGCAGCGCGGACGTGGTGAGCAGCGAGGTCGGCTCGACGCCCGCGGCGCGCAGCACGACCACGCCGGCCGCGGCGTAGAAGACGCCCTGCAGGATGTCCTGGATGATCTTCGGCAGCGGGGCGTTGCCGCGCCGACCGACGAGCGCGTGCACGACCAGCAGGAAGGCGCTGCGCGCCATCGAGAGCAGGAGCAGACCGATCGCGAGCACCCGCATCGGCCGGCGGACCATCGGGTCCTCGGGGAGCAGCCACTCGACGCTGACCATCAGCACGTGCATCGCGAGCAGCGCGGTCGGCAGGCGCAGCCGCGCGCGCTCCTCGCGCGTGAGCAGCACGTACGCCGCGAGCAGCATCGCGACCGCGAGCACGATGCCGATGCCGCCGAACGCGGTGACCGCGAGCAGCTCGTGCAACCGTGTCGTCTCGGGCACGCCGCGAGGATGGCAGAGCCGCCGCCGCGGGGAGAAGTACCAAGTCGCGATCCCCCGTGGCGCATGACCGATCGCATGCCAGGCTGGCGCGCATGAGGCCGACGATCGCGCTCTTCGACATCGACGGGACCCTGGTGAGCTGCGGGGGCGCGGGGAGGCGCTCGATGGAGCGCGCGTTCGTCGAGGTCGGTGCGCGCACCGAGCACGCGGGGTTCGACTTCGGCGGCATGACCGATCGCGCGATCGCGCGTCAGGGGCTGCGCAACGCCGGGCTCGACGATCACGACGCCGCGATCGACGCGCTGATCGAGCGCTACCTCGGGCACCTCGCGCTCGAGGTGCCGCGCTCCGAGGGCTATCGCGTGCTGCCCGGGGTCGTCGACATGCTCGAGCGGCTGCGCGTGCTCGATGCGATCGCGATCGGGCTCGGCACCGGCAACGTCGAGGCGGGCGCGCGGGTGAAGCTCACGCGCGGCGCGCTGCACGATCGCTTCGACTTCGGCGGCTTCGGCAGCGACGCCGAGGATCGCGCGCAGCTGCTCGCGATCGGCGCCGATCGTGGCGCAGCGCGGCTCGGGCGCGCGCGCAGCGAGTGCCGCGTGGTGGTGATCGGCGACACGCCGCGCGACGTGAGCGCGGCGATCGCGATCGGCGCGGAGTGCCTCGCGGTCGGCACCGGAACGCACGGCGCGGAGTCGCTCGCGCGGGTCGGCGCGCACGTCGCGGTGGACGACCTGCGCGACGTGCGCGCGTGGGAGATGGTGATCGGCGGCTGACCCGCAAGCGCGTCCTCGCGCTGCTCGACCCGAGACCGCCGCGCCGGAGCGCGGGCTCGTTCCGCTCGGGAACGGCCTGCATGCCCACGCCGAGCACGCGATCCCGTGCTCGATCGATGACGGTGTGGGGCGGCGTCGCAGCCCCGGCGCCAGCACACGAAGTGCGTGAATATCGGCGCGCCCGATGCGTCGAGCCATCGGCTCGTGTCGAAGGCCTCGGCTCCGGGGTGTGCGTCGTGAGACGCTCTGCGGAGCTCCCTGGTCGCTTCGACGATGGAGGTTCGCAATGGCTCGTCGCTCGCGCTCGCTCGTCTCCGTCTCGCTCGTGCTCGGGCTCGCGTTCGCGCAGCCCGCGCTCGACGCATCGCGCGCGGAGGCCCAGCGCGTCGAAGTGCGCCCGCCGCGCCGCGGAGGCGGTGGGGGCGGTGGGGGCGGCGCGGTCGTGGTGACGCCCGAGGCGCCGCGTCGTGGTGGTGCGGTGGTGGTCACGCCGGAAGCGCCGCGTCGTGGTGGTGCGGTGGTGGTCACGCCGGAGGCGCCGCGTCGTGGCGGCGCGGTGGTGGTGACGCCGGAAGCGCCGCGTCGTGGTGGTGCGGTGGTGGTCGAGCCGCCGCGTCGTGGTGGTGCGGTGGTGGTCGAGCCGCCGCGTCGTGGTGGTGCGGTGGTCGTGACGCCCGAGCCGCCGCGTCGTGGTGGTGCCGTGGTCGTCACGCCGCCGCAGCCGCCGCGTGGGGGCGTGGTCGTGGTCGAGCCGCCGCGTCGTGGTGGTGGCGTCGTGGTCGCGCGTCGTCCTCCGCCGGTGCGCGTCGTCGTTCCGCAGCCGCCGCGCCGCACGACGCGCTGGCGCCCGCCGACGAGCCCCGGTGAGATGTGGATCGAGGGCCACTGGGCCTGGGGCGGCGCGGACTGGCAGTGGGTCGACGGACATTGGGAGCTCCCGCCGCAGCCCGGCGCGATCTGGATCGCGCCCACGACCGACGGCGGCGGATGGGTGCCCGGCTACTGGACGATGCCGAGCTATCCCGGGCCCGTCACCGGCGCGGTGCGGCCCTATCAGATCGGCGCGTACGTCTCGGGCCAGCTCAGCGCGAACGATCCGATGGACGCGGCCGGCGGCTACTACCACGACTACGCGCTCGCGATCTCGGCGGGCGAGACCGTGACGCTGCTCGCGGTCGCGGGGCCCTCCGATCAGTACGCCGGCCAGCGCCTCGGCGTCAGCCTGCAGCTCGTGTGGAACGGCGCGGTGATCGCGAGCGATCAGCCGATGCCGGGGTCGATGGACGCGCGCCTCGCGTTCACCGCCGGACAGGCCGGCGTGTACACGGTGCGCGTGCGCAGCCGCAGCGGCCCGTACACGACCGGCACGTACGTGCTCGAGAGCGCGCCGGGCAACTGGATGCCCGAGGTGAACCCCTACGATCAGCTCTGGGGCGGAGGCGGCGTGGTGGTGCAGCCGCAGCCGCAGCCTCCGGTGCAGCCGGGATGGGGCGGCGTGGGCGGCCCCGGACAGGCGATCGCGATCTCGATCGGATCGCAGGTGAATTCGCTGCTCGAGCCCGGTGATCGGGTCGACGAGACCGGCGGTCAGTACGACGAGATCGTCGTGAACGCCGCGCCCGGCGAGACGTTCACCGTGGTCGCGCGCGGCAGCACGTCGCTCTCGGGTCGCAGCACGGTCGACGTGTTCCTCCGCGCGTTCTCCGACGGCATCGAGGTCGCGCAGGACGACGACTCCGCGGGCTCGCGCAACGCGCGCGTGATCGTCACCGCGCCGCGCAGCGGTCAGGTCGTGCTGCGCGTCGGCACGTGGCGCGGATCGATGGAGCGCATGGGCTACTACGAGCTCGTCGTGCTCCCCGGCGCACAGCCCTACGCGCAGTGACGAGTGAGGCGGCGCGCGGGAGCTACCGCGCGCCGCCGTGAGCGCCACGGAGATCGAACGTCCAGCGCGTGGTGTCGCGCGGGCGCACGATCGAGGGCGCGTCGATCTCGCGCACCACGAAGCGCTCCTCGCGGCGCCGGCGCGCCTCGTCGTCGTCCTGGGGGAGCCCGTCGTATGCGCCGCCGCCGGGACGCCAGTCGTGCAGCGTCATCTCGAGCGCGCGCGCCGCGCCCTCGCGCGCCCAGCCGACGCGCAGCGGGACCTGCGCGGGAAGCCCCGGGTGCAGGCCGCGCGCCGGGATGAACGCGCGGTGCCGCACCCCGCGGAGCGCGGTGTGATCGTCGAGCGTGCGCAGCGCGATCGGGTGCTCGTTGACCACGACGTACGACGACGCGCTCGCCTCGCCCTCGACGCGGATCTCGATGCGGCGCGCGCTCGCGTCGATCCATCGCGCAGCGTGCTGCTCCTGCGATCCCGCATCGCCGATCAGCGGCCAGATCTCGAGGGCGCGGGTGATGGTCAAGCGCGATTGACCATCCTCGACGACGCCGATCACCCGCTCCGGCGCCGCGCGCAGCTCGTCCTCGAGGGTGTGCCCGAGGCCGAGGCCCGCATCGCGCAGCATCGCGAGCACCGCGTCGAGGTCACGCGCGAGGAGCGTCGGGAGCAGCCATCGATCGTGCAGCGCGTCGCCCCAGTCCGGCAGCGCGAGCGGGAGCTCGGTGCTCGCGAGGTACGCCACGAGTGCGCGCACCATCGCGCCCAGCGCGGCTGCGCGCTCCGGCGATCGCGCCATGCGGAACGCGCGCAGCTCGACGAGGCCGAGCCGTCCGCGCTGCGGAAGGTCCGCGTTCCACAGCTTCTCGACGTTGATCTCGGCGCGGTGCGCGTTGCCCGTCACGTCGCGCAGGAAGGGCCCGAGCGTTCCCTGGAGCACGTCGCGATGGAGCGTCTGCTCCGACAGGCGCTCCATCGCGAACGCCAGCTCGACGAAGCTCGCGCGCACGTTCTCGTCGGCGCGCGGCGACTGGCTCCACGGACCGACGTTGTCGACCGCGAAGAGATACGAGAGCGAAGGGTGCGCGGCGCACAGCGCGACGAGGCGCGGCAGCAGCGCGGGCGCGACGAAGAAGGGGCTCTCGTCGGCGCTCGGACCGCCGATCGTGATCTGCCCGCCGCCGCCCGAGTCCGATGCCTCGCCGTCGTAGAAGAGCCGGCGTGGCGCGAGCCCGACCTCGCGCGCCGCGTCGTGCCACTCGCGCGCGTCGTCGGCGAACGCGCGTGCGCTCGCGTGCGGCGCCGCGTTCACCTCGATCACCGCGGGGTCCGGAGTGACCGTCGCGTGCGCGATGCGCGCGTCGACGGGCGGCGGATGTCCCGCGAGGATCAGCGAGGGCAGCGCGATCGGCTCGAGGGCGCGCGCGAGGAGATCGAAGACGCGCTGGAGCTCGTCGACGCGCGCGATGCCCGGCAGCTCGAGGCGCACCGTCGCGCCGTCCTCCGCGGCCTCGACACGAAGACGGAAGAGCCACGTGCCCTCGCGCGCGAGCGCGTCGTCGAGGCCGCGATCGGGTGTCTTCACCTCGTGCGGCGAGGGCGCGAGGAGGCGCGCGTCGCTCGGCTCGAGCGCGCTGCCGTCGGCGCGCGCGACGATGCGCAGATCGTGCTCGCCCTCGAAGCACCCGACCGACGCGCCCTGCGCCGCGAGCGCCTCCGCGATCGCATCACGCGCGCGCTCGCACGCCTCGCGCGCGTCGCGCTCCGCCATCACCGCCGCGCCGAGCAGCGGATCGCGTGGACCGCGCCACACGACCTCGCGATCGCGCCGTCCCCAGAGGCCGTACGACCAGCGCGGCACGTCCTCCGCGCCGTACTGCCGCCCGACCGATCGCAGCACCACGCACCACGGCCTCCGCGCCGCGATGCGCGCGACCAAGGCGCGCGCCCGGGCCTCCTTCGTGGGCCCGAGCGCCGCGCCGTTCCACTCCGCGTCGAACGAGCTCGCGTCGGTGAACGTCGGCTCGCTGCCAATCCAGATCGCGCCTGCGAAGCGCGCTGCGACGGCGCGGTCGAGGGTGTCCAGCGCGTCGTCGATCATCCGCCGTTCACCCGCCGGTCGACGGGATAACGACGCAGATCGAGCGTGAACGGTTGGTCGGGGTGCGGCTTGGTCTCGATCGGCACGACCGGGTGGGGCGCGTGACCGAGCGTGGTGAAGCGCGCCGCGCGTCGCGCCGCGGCCTCGGCGAGCGTGAGCGGAGGCTCGTCGTACGCGCGGCCCTCGGGATGCCACACGTGATAGGTGCACGCGCCGAGCGAGCGACGCGCCCAGAGGTCGACGACGTCGAAGCGCAGCGGATGGTGCAGGCCGATCGTCGGCTGCAGGCAGAACGGCGGCTGCCACGCGCGGAAGCGAACGCCCGCGACGCGCTCCGCGGCGCGTCCGGTCGCGCGCAGCGGGAGCATCAGCCCGTTCACCATCACCGCGTGTCGACCCTCGACCAGCCCGTCGACGCGCACCTCGACGCGCTCGAGCGACGAGTCGACGTGACGCGCGGTGCCGCCCGCGAGCGGCTCGTCGCCGAGCACCGGCCACGGCTCGATCGCCGCGCGCAGCTCGAGCGAGACGTCGCCCGTCTGCAGCTTGCCGAGCATCGGGCAGCGCAGCTCGAGGAAGGGCCGGAACCACGCGCCGTCCATCGTCACGCCGCTGCGCTCGAGATCCGCGAGGACGTCCTCGAGATCGCGCCACAGGTAGTGGGGCAGCATGAAGCGGTCGTGGAGCTCGCTGCCCCAGCGCACCAGCGGCTTCTCCCAGGGCGATGCGGCGAGCATCGACATCATGCCGCGCACCAGCAGCATCTGCGCGACCGCCATGCGCTCGTGGGGCGGCATCTCGAACGCGCGCAGCTCCACGAGTCCGAGGCGCCCGCTCGGGCTGCCGGGATCCCAGAGCTTGTCGATCGAGAGCTCGGTGCGGTGGGTGTTGCCCGAGACGTCGATCAGCAGGTTGCGCAGCAGGCGATCGATCAGCCACGGCGGAGGCGGGGTGTCGCTCGATCCGTGGCGCGGGATGCGCGCGAGCGCGAGCTCGAGCTCGTAGAGCGACTCGTGGCGCGCCTCGTCGATGCGCGGCGCCTGCGACGTCGGACCGACGAAGAGCCCGGTGAACAGGTACGAGAGCGAGGGGTGCGCCTGCAGGTAGCGCAGCAACGACGCGAGCAGATCGGGGCGCCGCAGGAAGGGCGAGTCGTTCGGCGAGGGACCGCCGAGCGTGAGGTGGTGCCCGCCGCCCGTGCCGCTCTCGCGACCGTCGAGCTGGAGCTTCATCGTCGTGAGCCCCGCGTGGCGCGCGGCGTCGGCGATCGTCTCCATCGTCGAGACGTACTCGCCGAAGCGATCGGTGAACGGCACGTTCACCTCGAGCACGCCGGGATCGGGCGTGACCGCGCAGGTGCGGAGGCGCGCGTCGTGGGGCGGCGCGTAGCCCTCGACGCGCACCGGGAGCCCGGTCTCGACGCTCGCGTCCTCGACGATCGCGACGAGCTCGAGGAAGTCGTCGGCGCTCGGCATCGGCGGCACGAACACGTGCATCACGCCGTCGCGCACCTCGGTGACCAGCGCGGTGCGCAGGATTCCGTCGGCCGCGAGGGTATGCACCGGGCGAATGTCGCCGGGCCGCTGCATGCGCGGGGCGAATGCCTCTCCGACCGTGGTCGGGTCCTTCTCGAAGAAGGGCGGCGGCGATCCCGGGAGGCGATCGAGCGGGAGGCGCAGACCCATCGGGCTGTCGCCGGGCACGAGGAACATCGCGCCGCGCCGGAACGACCACTTCGACGTGACCCAGCGCTCGCCCTCGCGACCGATCGGCACCGCGTAGCCGACGACACGATCGAGCCCGCGGCCGAGCACGCGCGCGAGCGTGCGGCGTGCCTCGGGATCGCGGAGCGACGCGGCGAGCGGGTCGACGTCGTCGGGCAGGTTCTCCTCCTGCACCGCGTGGACCCAGGGATCTTCGTAGCCCGCGACGGGCGTGGTCTCGACCCCGAGGCGCCGCGCGATCGCGCGCGCCAGCGTGTCCGCCTGCGCCTCGCCGATCTCGACGTTGGGCTTCTCCTTCCCGGGGAACGCGAGCCGCCGCAGGTCGCGCCAGATCGGCTCGCCGTCGCGGCGCCAGATCAGATCGATCGCCCAGCGCGGCAGGCTCTCGCCGGGGTAGTGCTTCCCCATGCGCTGCATCACGAGCACGCCGCTGCGCGCGCCGCCTGCGGCGTCGGACGACACCGCTCCGCCGAAGCGGGTCGCGAGCTCGCGCGCGAGCGCGACGCCGTGGGTCCACTTCGTCTCGCCCAGCGCGGTGGTGTTCCACTCGGGCTCCTTCACGTGCGCGCGCGAGACGAACGTCGGCTCGCCGCCCATCGTGAGGGTGATGCCGCGCCGCCCGAGCGCGTCGTCGACGCGATGACCGCACGCGACGAGCTCCTTCCACTGGTCCTCGGTGTACGGGCGCTTCGGGCTCGGCTCGTGACCGATGCGCGCGATCTCCATCGAGAACGTGATCGCGCCCGGCTCGCTCGCGGTGCCCTCGACCGGCGAAGCGAGCACCGGATCCGCGGTGCACGCGAGCGGGACGTGCCCCTCGCCGCAGAGCAGACCGCTCGTGCCGTCGAGCCCGATCCACCCGCCGCCCGGTACGAACACCTCGGCCCACGCGTGGAGATCGACGACGTCGTGCGAGACCCCGCGCTGCTCCTCGGGGATGTCGCCCTCGTCGGCGAGCTGGACGAGGTAGCCGCTCACGAAGCGCGCCGCGAGACCGCGCGCGCGCAGCGCGTCGACGAGCAGCACCGCGCTGTCGCGACAGCTGCCGCGACCGACGGCGAGCGTCTCCTCGCTCGTCTGGATGCCGGCCTCGTCGCGGATGACGTAGCGGACCTCGCTCGCGACCCGACGGTTGAGCTCGACGAGCCACTCGGTCACGTAGCCGCGCGGCGCGAGCGACTCGACGAACGCGCGGGTGCGCGGGCCGAGCTCGCGCTGGGCGCGATAGGGCGCGAGCTCCGCCGCGAGCCCGGGCGCGTAGACGAACGGGATCTCCTTCGCGTCGTCGTCGACGAAGAAGTCGAACGGATTGACGGGACGGATCTCGAGCGCGCAGTCGACGACGACCGACAGCTCGTCGGCGCCGCGCCCCGAGGGGAAGGTCACGCGCGCGATGCGGTTGCCCGAGGGGTCCTGCTGCCACCGCAGCTGGTGCGCGGGCTCGATGCCGAGCTGGTACGTCAGCAGATCGGCGCGGGCGTGCGCGGCGGGGTGGAGGCGGACGAGGTGAGGCCCGAGGAGCGCGGGGCGCGGATACCTGTATCGGGTCTCGTGGCGGAGGCGGACGCGCATGGCGCGCTGATGATCGCCTCGCGGGCCCGCTTCGAAAAGAGAAACTCTCGATCGGGGGCGCGTTCTTGCGCTGCGGAAACGACAGAGAAACGAGGGGCCCGGATCGTGAACGACCCGGGCCCCACCAGGAACGTCAGCAGCCCGGGTGGTTCTCGCGGAGCTCCTGCCAGAGCTCGTACGCGTCGGGCGTCGGCAGGTGCGACACGTCGATCCAGTCGATCAGCGCGAAGTCGAAGTTGCCGACGCGCGGCTGCTCGAGGACGTCGCGATCGACCGTGCCGAGGTCGACGGTGTCGTCGCCGGGGATGTAGACCGGGCCGTCGTCGCCGGGGGTCTGATCGACCTCGCCGATCGTCGGCGTGATCTGCTCGACGCGCTCGTACACGCGGTAGAGCGCGACGATGTCCGCGCGGGTGCGCGCGGCCTCGAGGCTGCCCTCGTAGCGCCGGAACGCGACCGCGACGCCGCCGTAGATCTCGACGTCGACGGGGATCACGGTGCTCTCCTCGACACCGAGCTGCTCGAGCGTCTGGGGGCGCCACGAGGCCGCGATGTCGAGGAACAGGTCACTCCGCCCTTCGATCGTCGTCTCGTCGACGTACGCGAGATCGGCGCCGGTGCGCCCCGCGTCTCCGCTGCCGCTGCATCCGAGGAGCGCGAGCGCGGTGAGGGCTGTCCCGAACCATGTCGTCTTCTTCATTCCGTCCCTCCGTGTGCGTGTAGGGAACGACGCGACGTCGGGCCGACGACGGTGTCACGGGCCGCACGCCCCGTGCTCACCGACACATCACGAAGGCCGACGGATTCGTTTGAGCAGCAACGGTCGTGCCTCGCGAGGAGGCCCACATTCGGGGCGTTTTCGGGTGCGCCGAGCGCGTACGCCGTCATGGCGCTGACGGTGATCGTCCGTCTTCGGCGCAGCTCAGCCGCCGAACCCGACGCGGGCGCGCGTGCGTTCCTCGGGGATCGGGAACGGCGAGAGCGAGTGCGCGAGGCCCTGCATCGCGCGCTGCACCGTCCCGTAGTTCGATCCCGGATGCCAGAACAGGAATCCGTCCGAGCCACCGCGTCGCGCGCCGGTGATCTGGTTCGCGATGAAGCGCGGGCCCCAGTCCTCGGCCTCCTGCTCGAACGCCTGCAGGAAGGGCCGGATCACCGGGCGCGGCCCGAGCCGCTGCCGCATGCGCTGCACGCCGATCTGCACGAGACGGCGCGCGCGATCCTGGGTGCCGCGCTCCCAGTCGCGCATCGCGTTCAGGTAGAGCATCGGCGAGTACACGTCGACGACGTCGGTCCACAGCGAGAGGTCCTGTCCGAGCCCCGACGTGTCGCCCTCCCAGTACGCCTGGATGCCGAACACGTCGACGCCGATCGGGATGCGGATGGACTCGTCGAGGCGACCGAGGAACGCGTGCAGCATGTCGCGGCGACGCACGTCCGCTTGCTCGTGCGGGTAGTGCGCGTAGGGCACTCCGTCGTCGACCGGGAAGCGGATGTAGTCGAGCTGGATCTCGTCGAAGCCGAGCGCCTCGGCCTCGCGCGCGACCGCGATCACGAGGTCGTGGTTGCGGCTGTCCCACGGGTCGAGCCACGCGCCGCCGGTGCCCCACGAGGTCCACACCCGCGTGCGGCCGCGACGGTGGGCGCGCACGTCCTGGATCGCGCGATCGGGCATGCGATGCGCGAGCACGGGATCGTTGAAGCAGACGATGCGCGCGATCGCGACGATGCCGTTCTCGTGCAGCGTGCGCACGAGCGCGCGCACGTCGCCGTGGAGCCGCGTCTCCTGCTCCTGGAGCTCGGGGATCGCGGAGTCGTAGTTGACGCGACCGGTCGCGTCCTTGAGGTCGAGGACCGCGGCGTCCATCGCGGACGAGCGGACGATGCGCACGACGCCGCGCGCGCCGTTCACGCGCACGTAGGGAGCGGTGATGTAGAGGCCACGGGCCTGCTGGATCCGCTCCGAGAGGTCGTCCTGCCGTGGCGCCTGCTGGGCACCCGCAGGGACGACGAGGGCGACGATGCAGAAGAGAGCGGCGGGGAGAGCGGCGAGTCGACGCACGTAGCAATCGTGCCGTATGCGCCAGCGAGTTGCGAAGAAAAGGAACGAGACCGGAGCGCTCCTTCCGAGCGGGTGGGCAACGGGAGATAACGGATTCCGCATGTGTGACTCGCTCGCCCTTCGCCGGGCTCGTCTGCTCTTCTCTTCGCTCGCCCTCCTGTCGCTGCTCGCGCTGCCTTCCGGCGCGTCGGCACAGACGATCGTCAACGGCGGCAACGTCATCAACCAGAC